>NZ_CP142149.1:0-5252500 GCF_035918295.1 Amycolatopsis rhabdoformis | reverse complement strand
GTGCTGCGTGGCGAGGTTAACCCGTGTGGGGTAGCCGTAGCGAAAGCGAGTCTGAATAGGGCGATTGAGTCGCGTGGTCTAGACCCGAAGCGGAGTGATCTACCCATGGCCAGGGTGAAGCGACGGTAAGACGTCGTGGAGGCCCGAACCCACTTAGGTTGAAAACTGAGGGGATGAGCTGTGGGTAGGGGTGAAAGGCCAATCAAACTCCGTGATAGCTGGTTCTCCCCGAAATGCATTTAGGTGCAGCGTCACGTGTTTCACTGCGGGGGTAGAGCTACTGGATGGTCTAGGGGCCTTACCGGGTTACCGAAATCAACCAAACTCCGAATACCGTAGTGTGAGAGCGTGGCAGTGAGACGGCGGGGGATAAGCTTCGTCGTCGAGAGGGAAACAGCCCAGAACACCAGCTAAGGCCCCTAAGTGTGTGCTCAGTGGGAAAGGATGTGGGATTGCCCAGACAACCAGGAGGTTGGCTTAGAAGCAGCCACCCTTGAAAGAGTGCGTAATAGCTCACTGGTCAAGTGGTCCTGCGCCGACAATGTAGCGGGGCTTAAGCACACCGCCGAAGCTGTGTCATTGCAACATTAGGTCTAACGATCGTTGTGATGGGTAGGGGAGCGTCCTGCGCCCGGTGAAGCGGCCGCGTAAGCGAGTCGTGGAGGGTGTGGGAGTGAGAATGCAGGCATGAGTAGCGAATGCAGAGTGAGAAACTCTGCCGCCGGATGACCAAGGGTTCCTGGGCCAGGCTAATCCGCCCAGGGTAAGTCGGGACCTAAGGCGAGGCCGACAGGCGTAGTCGATGGACAACGGGTTGATATTCCCGTACCCGAGCATGTGCGCCCATGATGAGGCAGTTGATACTAACCACCCAAAGCCATGCTTGAAGCCTTCGGGTGAATGGTGTGTGTGGAGCGTGGGATCTGATTCTGTAGTAGTCAAGCGATGGGGTGACGCAGGAAGGTAGCTCCGCCAGGCGATGGTTGTCCTGGTGTAAGCGTGTAGGCCGTCATGTAGGCAAATCCGCATGGCAATAGGCTGAGACGTGATGCGTAGCCGTTTGAGGCGAAGAGGGTGATCCTATGCTGCCGAGAAAAGCCTCTAGTGAGTGCATGCACGGCCCGTACCCCAAACCAACACAGGTGGTCAGGTAGAGAATACCAAGGCGATCGGGTGAACTGTGGTTAAGGAACTCGGCAAAATGCCCCCGTAACTTCGGGAGAAGGGGGGCCAAACACCTTGAAGCCATTTACTGGCTAGGGGTGGGTGGCCGCAGAGACCAGCGGAAAGCGACTGTTTACTAAAAACACAGGTCCATGCGAAGTCGCAAGACGATGTATATGGACTGACGCCTGCCCGGTGCTGGAACGTTAAGAGGACCGGTTAATCCCTTCGGGGGTGAAGCTGAGAATTTAAGCGCCAGTAAACGGCGGTGGTAACTATAACCATCCTAAGGTAGCGAAATTCCTTGTCGGGTAAGTTCCGACCTGCACGAATGGCGTAACGACTTTCCGGCTGTCTCAACCACAGGCCCGGCGAAATTGCACTACGAGTAAAGATGCTCGTTACGCGCGGCAGGACGGAAAGACCCCGGGACCTTTACTATAGTTTGGTATTGGTTTTCGGTTCGGCTTGTGTAGGATAGGTGGGAGACTGTGAAGCGGTGACGCTAGTTATCGTGGAGTCATTGTTGAAATACCACTCTGGTCGAATTGGGAATCTGAACCTCGGGCCATGATCTGGTTCAGGGACAGTGCCTGATGGGTAGTTTAACTGGGGCGGTTGCCTCCTAAAGAGTAACGGAGGCGCCCAAAGGTTCCCTCAGCCTGGTTGGCAATCAGGTGTTGAGTGCAAGTGCACAAGGGAGCTTGACTGTGAGACAGACATGTCGAGCAGGGACGAAAGTCGGGACTAGTGATCCGGCACCACCTGGTGGAAGGGGTGTCGCTCAACGGATAAAAGGTACCCCGGGGATAACAGGCTGATCTTGCCCAAGAGTCCATATCGACGGCATGGTTTGGCACCTCGATGTCGGCTCGTCGCATCCTGGGGCCGGAGTAGGTCCCAAGGGTTGGGCTGTTCGCCCATTAAAGCGGCACGCGAGCTGGGTTTAGAACGTCGTGAGACAGTTCGGTCCCTATCCGCCGCGCGCGTAGGATACTTGAGGAAGGCTGTCCCTAGTACGAGAGGACCGGGACGGACGAACCTCTGGTGTGCCAGTTGTCCCGCCAGGGGCATGGCTGGTTGGCCACGTTCGGAAGGGATAACCGCTGAAGGCATCTAAGCGGGAAGCCTGTTCCAAGATGAGGTATCCCACCCTTTGTGGGTTAAGGCCCCCAATAGACGATTGGGTTGATAGGCCAGAAATGGAAGCACAGTAATGTGTTGTTGAGTTGACTGGTACTAATAGGCCGAGGACTTGCCTACAAAGATGTTACGCATCCACTCTACGGTTCTGAAACACCACACCGGTGACGGAAACAGGTCACGCGGTGTGTGTTGTTTCGTAGTGTTTCGGTGGTTATAGCGCCAGGGAAACGCCCGGTCCCATTCCGAACCCGGAAGCTAAGCCTGGTAGCGCCGATGGTACTGCAACCGAAGGGTTGTGGGAGAGTAGGACGCCGCCGAACTAAATGTAGGATGTAGGCCCCGGTTGAGAACCTGATGGTTCTCCCGGGGCCTACTTCTATATCGGGCCCCAGCCGGCGGAACCTCTTGTGGTTCCCGGGCTGGGGCTTTCTGCTGTCCTGTCCCGACGTCTGGTCTGGCCGACTCCACCTCCCTGAGCCGGCCCGGCCCCGACGCGCCACATCGCGGAGAGACGCGGTTCCAACCAGGACAGGTGGAAATTTCCGCCTCGCCTACGCGAGCCCCGCGCACGGGGTCCATGCGAAGGCGGCCTTCTGGTGCCACCAAACGATTTCCCGCCACGGTATTTGGCCAGGACGTTGGTAGCGGGAAGTACAGGGTGGACGTGGGGAGAGCCTCTGGTCGAGGTGTGGCTTGTCTAGGACCCACGCCAACCGGAGGCCCGCGTGTCTCACCGTGACGCCCGGCCACCTTCCTGGGCAGATTGCTGATGGTCCAGCGCCATCAGGCCGGATGGCGGCAAGTACACATCGCCGCGACGATGCGAATCTCTCGTAAATGTGTGAAGACCTGGCTGGACCGCTGCGCCGCAGAGGGTGAGTCCGGTCTTCGTGACCGCGCACCTCACCGACACCGGATCCCGCGGCTGGCCGCGCTGGACCCGATCACCGAGCAGGTGATCCGGGCCGGCAACACCGCAGCTGTCCGCTATGAGCGGGAGCAGCCGGGCGAGCTGGTCCACCTGGACGGCAAGAAGATCGGCCGCATCCCCGACGGCGGGGGCCGGTGAGCGCATGGCCGGGCCCAGCAGAGAGCCACCCGCGACCGCAGCACCGAAGCTCTTGCACCCTGGCTCGAGCGCTACAACACTCAACGCCGCCACAGCGCACTTGGAGGCCACCCACCCATCAACCGACGGCACCCGGCCCTTGCCCCCCATGGCCTGACGGGCAAGGGAGGCGCGCGGGTGCGGAGCCTGATGGCAATCGCGTTGGGGGCAACAAAACTCCGGTGGGCCGGATCTGCCGGGAGCAGCCGATAGCCTGGGCGTCCTCCCCAGGGATCGAGGGCCGAAGCATGGATGAGCCAGTCGCGGGTGAGGTCGTCACCGAGACGTTCGACTACGACAGCGGGCGGCAGGTCCGCGTGTACGTGCCGGCGGCGCCCGTGGAGGCGGTGGTGTTCGCCGGGGATGGGCAGCTGATCTCGCGGTGGGGCGCAGCGCTGGAGGCTGCCGGCGGGCCGGCGACGATGATCGTCGGGGTGGACCGGACGGGGGACGCCGATGAGATGGTGCGCATCGGGGAGTACTCGCCGTCGGTGGAGCCGCGGCGGTTCGAGGCGCACGAGAGGTTCTTCGTCGGGGATGTGCGGCGGTGGGTGCGGTCGCGGTTCGGCGTGGGGTTGCCCGCGGACCGGACGGCGGTGTGTGGGGTGTCAGCGAGTGGGGAACTCTCGTTGGCGATGGGGCTCCGGCATCCGGACATCTACGGCGCGGTCTTCTCCGCATCACCGGGTGGTGGGTACCGGCCGCCCGCGGTGTTCCCGAGGGTGCTGCCCCGCACCTACCTCGTCGCGGGGACGGAGGAGCCGTTTTTCCTCGGCAACGCGATCAGGTGGGCGGACGCGCTGCGCGAGGCGGGTGCGGAGGTCGTGCTCGAGGAGCGGGCCGGCGGGCATGGCGGGCCGTTTTGGGAGGCCGAGTTTCCGCGCATGGTCGCGTGGGCGTTCGGCGGCTGACAAGCCACCGGCGTCCGCGCGAAGAAGGAAGCCCTAGCGAGGCCGGCGCAGCAAGTACGTGTCCATGATCCACCCGTGCTTCTCCCGAGCCTCCGCGCGAACCGTGCGGATCCGGTCCGCCAGGGCGGCGTCCAACGGGCCCGACAGCAGGATCTCGTCCGGCGTCCCCACGTACGCACCCCAGTAGATGTGCAGCCCCTGACCGGCTAACTGATCGAAGGTGGTGTGCGCGTCGAGTAGCACGAAGACGTCGTCGGCGTCCGAGGGCCACCCCGTGGCCAGGCGGCGGCCCGTGGTGAGCTGCACGGCGCGGCCGATCTGGTTCATCGTCGTGCGGTGGCGGGCGACGAGGGCGGAGATGCTGCTGACGCCGGGGATCACCTCGTAGTCGAAAGCCACGTTGCCGCGGGCCAGGACGGCCTCGATGAGGGCGATGGTGCTGTCGTAGAGCGCCGGGTCGCCCCAGACGAGGAAGGCGCCGGATTCGTCGGGGCCCAGGGAGTCGCGGATGAGGCGCTCGTAGACGTCCGTGCGGAGTTCGTGCCAGTCGGCGACGGCGGCGCGGTAGTCGGTGGGCGCGCGGTCGCGCGACGGGTCCGTCGCGGTGACCACGCGGTGCGGGCGGGTGACGAAGCGCGCCAGGATGTCTTCGCGCAGCCGCATGAGGTCGGACTTCGCGGAGCCCTTGTCGAGGACGAAGAACACGTCGACGCGGTTGAGGCGGTCGATCGCCTGGACGGTGAGGTGTTCGGGGTCGCCGGCGCCGATCCCGATCGCGTAGAGCTTCCGCATCTTCGCAGTCTGCCGGGCCGGGTAACCGGTCCCACAGGCGGCCCGCATGGTGAACCCCTACCCCGGAGGGGTATAAAGGAATCAAGAGCGCCACAGCACGAAGGAGCCGGTGATGACCGAAGCCACGTACACCGTCGAGGGTATGACCTGCGCGCACTGCGTCGGCGCGGTGCGGGAAGAGGTCGGGGAGCTCGCCGGTGTCCGCGAAGTCGACGTGGACCTCACGTCGGGCGCGGTGAAGGTGGTCAGTGAGCAGCCGCTGGCCGCGGACGCGGTCGCGGCGGCCGTCACCGAGGCCGGTTACCGGCTGGTCGCGTAGATGACCACCATGACTCCCGCGCCGCAGACCGTCGAGCTCGTGATCGGCGGGATGACCTGCGCTTCGTGCGCGGCGCGCGTCGAGCGGAAGCTGAACAAAGTCGACGGCGTGATCGCGAGCGTGAACTACGCCACCGAGAAGGCCCACGTCGAGTTCCCGGCCGGGGTTTCGGTCGACGACCTCGTCGGCGTCGTCGAGGCCACCGGCTACACCGCGCAGCCGCCCGAGCCCGAGAAGCCCGAAGCGGCCGAAACACCCGACGAGACGCGCCCGCTGCGCGACCGTCTGCTGTACTCCGCGCTGCTCACGGTGCCGGTGATCCTGCTCTCGATGGTCCCCGCGCTGCAGTTCGACAACTGGCAATGGCTCGCGCTCACGCTGGCCGCGCCGGTCGTGGTCTGGGGCGCGTTCCCGTTCCACCGCGCCGCGTGGACCAACCTCCGCCACGGCGCCGCGACGATGGACACACTCATCTCGCTCGGCGTCTCCGCGGCCACGCTCTGGTCGCTCTACGCCCTGTTCTTCGGCGACGCCGGCGTGACCGGGCTCCGCGACAGCTTCACGCTCACCGTCTCCCCGGGCATGGGTACGAGCAGCCTCTACCTCGAGGTCGCCTCCGGCGTGACCACGTTCATCCTCGCCGGCCGCTACTTCGAAGCCCGCGCCAAGCGCCGCTCGGGTGCGGCGCTGCGGGCGTTGTTCGAGCTCGGCGCGAAGGACGTCACCGTGGTGCGCGACGGCAAGGAACGCCGCGTGCCCGTGAGCGAGCTGCGCGTCGGCGACACGTTCGTGGTTCGGCCCGGCGAGAAGATCGCCACCGACGGTGCGGTCACCGAAGGCAGCTCGGCCGTCGACGTCAGCATGATCACCGGCGAGTCGGTGCCCGTCGAGGTCGCGAGCGGCGACGCGGTGACCGGCGCGACCGTGAACGTCGGCGGGCGCCTGGTCGTCCGGGCCACCCGCGTCGGCAGCGACACCCGCCTCGCGCAGATGGCGCGGCTCGTCGAAGAAGCGCAGAACGGCAAGGCCGCCGTGCAGCGGCTGGCCGACCGGGTGTCCGCGATCTTCGTGCCGATCGTCCTGGTCCTCGCGCTGGTGACACTGGTCGCCTGGCTCGCGAGCGGCGGCGACGTCGCCGAGGCCTTCACCGCCGCGGTCGCCGTGCTGATCATCGCCTGCCCGTGCGCGCTGGGCCTGGCCACGCCGACGGCGCTGCTGGTCGGCACGGGCCGCGGCGCGCAGCTGGGGATCCTGATCAAGGGCCCGGAGGTGCTCGAGTCCACTCGCCGCGTGGACACCGCCGTGCTGGACAAGACCGGCACCGTGACCACCGGCCGGATGAGCCTCGTCGAGGTGCACGCCGACGGGGTCAGTGAGGACGACGTGCTGCGGTTCGCCGGGGCCGTCGAGGACGCGTCGGAGCACCCGATCGCGAAGGCGATCGTGGCCGGTGCGCGTGATCGAGTCGGCGAGCTGCCGGCGGTGCAGGAGTTCCGGGCGACCGAGGGTCTGGGCGTGACCGGGCTCGTCGAGGGTACGGCCGTGGTGGCCGGGCGCGCCGCGTTCCTCGCCGACTGGGGTATCCCTGTCGACGGACTGCTCGCCGAGGCCAAGGCGGCCGCGGAGGAGCGAGGGGCGACCGCGGTGTTCATCGGGTGGGACGGGGCCACGCGGGCCGTGCTGGTGGTCGCGGACACGATCAAGCCGACGTCGGCCCAGGCTGTCGCCGAGCTGCGCGCGCTGGGCCTCGAGCCGGTGCTGCTGACCGGTGACAACGCCGGCGCCGCCCAGGCCATCGCGGCCGCGGCCGGCATCGACGAGGTGATCGCCGAGGTGCTGCCGGAGGACAAGGTGGCCGTGGTCAAGCGGCTGCAGTCCGAAGGCCGGGTCGTGGCCATGGTCGGCGACGGCGTGAACGACGCCGCCGCTCTCGCCCAGGCCGACCTCGGCCTGTCGATGGGCACCGGCACCGACGCCGCCATCGAGGCCGGCGACCTGACCCTGGTGCGCGGCGACCTGCGCGCGGCCGTCGATGCGATCCGCCTGGCCCGGCGCACGCTGGGCACGATCAAGGGGAACCTGTTCTGGGCGTTCGCCTACAACGTCGCGGCCCTGCCGCTGGCGGCGTTCGGCCTGCTCAACCCGATGATCGCGGGTGCGGCGATGGCGTTCTCGTCGGTGTTCGTGGTGTCCAACAGCCTGCGTCTGCGAGGCTTCCGCGCCGCTCGTTGAGGCTCGTGAAAAAAGGGGCGCTCCGGTTTTCCACCGGGGCGCCCCTTTTTCAGTGCTTTGTTACGAGCGGACCAGCCGCGCGATCGCGTCGGAGGCTTCGCGCACCTTCAGGTCGGCCTCCTCGCCCCCGGACGCGGCAGCCTGCACCACGCAGGTGGCCAGGTGCTCGTCGAGCAGTTCCAGCGAGAACGACTGCAGGGCCTTCGTGGCCGCCGAGACCTGCGTGAGGATGTCGATGCAGTACTTGTCCTCCTCGACCATGCGCTGCAGGCCGCGGATCTGCCCCTCGATGCGGCGCAGACGCTTGAGGTAGGCGTCCCGCTCACTGCCGTAGCCCGTCATGGCGCACCGTCTCCTTCGTTCGCACCTGTACGTCGTCCAGTATACCCACCCGGCGTATCCGATACGGGGTATGCGTATTCACGCCCGGACGGCCACCGCGATCACGAGCCCCCCGACGTTCGTGGTGAAGTGCACCAGCACCGACGCCAGCACCCCACGGCCGAAATGTCGCCACGCGTACAGGAACACCCCCGCCGCGGCGGCCGCGACCATCGCGAGCACCTGTACCACCTGCTCCGGGACACCACCCAGCGCCGCGTGCACGGCCGCATTCCGCCCGACGGCCAGCGCCGGCAGGAAGTGCCACAACCCGAAGAACGCCGACGCCCCGAGAATCGGCCCCCACCGCCACCGATCGTCCCGCGCCCCGAGCAGCGCCGGCAGCACACTCCGGAACGCGATCTCCTCCACGATCACCGTGCCGAACGTGATCCGCCCGAGCGTGAGCCACAACAGCTGCAGCAGATCGGGATCACCGACACGGCCGTCGTCGTAGACGGTGCGCAAGGCCGGCACCGCCGCTGCGGTACCGAAGATGACCAGGAAGAACGCCATCCCGATCAGTCCGGTCACGGCTGCCCGCTTGACGGTCACCCGACTGAGCCCGAGGTCGACGGACGTGTAGCCCGCCCCGAACGCCAACCCGAGCAGGACGGCCGCCGTGACGGCTCCGCACACGGGATACGCCCATCCCGGCAGCACGCGGTTCGCGAGGGTCGTGGCGGTAGCCAGAACGAGGACGGCGACGACGACGAGGAATAACCGTGTCGAGGTTCTCGGCCCGGTGATGGTCATCGTCGCCAGTTTAGGGGTGGGCGTGATCACGGTGGGGTTTTTCTACGCGGGGTCGGTTGAAAAGCCGGGCCGTCGGGTGGTGGTCGGTGGCGGGGAGGCTTTGAAAAGCCGAGTTGAGGTTGGTGCGTCGCGACGAGGGATTGGTGGTACCGCGCCGGCCTAGACCGCTGCGCGACCGGCGTGAAATACCGAGCTGCTGCGGTGGTGCCGCTACGCGAGGAAGAACTGGAAGCCGAGCGTGTGGAGGCAGAAACCGGGCAGCGGCGGTTCGGACGCGGCGCGCGAAGGAAGCAGACGCCGAGCGGCGCCCGGCGGGCTGCTGCACATCGCGGACCGGCCGCTCATCGGTCGCGGGGAAGGGGTGGAAGCGCGAATTGCGGTGGCTGGGTGCCGGCGCGGGGAAGGCTGAAGCCGAGTGGGCGCGGGCAGGCCCGCTGCTCGTCGCGGCCGACTGGCGGGCGGCCCGCGGGAGGTGAAAAGCCGGGTGGCGGTAGTGGGGCGCGGCGTGAGGAGGAATTCGAAGCCGGGCCGTTGTGCACGCCGACCGGCCGGCTGCGGGGTACGGAGTGAGAGGCGAGTTGCCATGGTGGAGCGCGGGCGAGACGAGGAGCCGGAATCGAGCGGGTGCGGTGAGCCGTTGCAGCTCGTGGGCCGACGAAGAGTGGTTGTGGCGGAGACGTCAGAAAGCGGGCTGTGCTGGTGGGTGCCGGCGCGCGCAGGAGTTCGGACCGAGCGGCGCGCAGCGGGCCGCTGCGTGACCGGGCCGAACGGTGGTCGGGTGCGCGGGAGGCGAGAAGGCGCTGTGGTGGTGGGGTGCCCGCGCGAATGGGAGCTGGAAGCCGAGTGGCGCAAGGCGAGCCGCCGCACGTCGGCTGGCCGATTATCGGTCGCGGGGCAGGGGTGAAAAGCCGGGCCGCCGTGGTGGGTGCGGGCGGTGCGGGGATGGTTGTGGAGCTGAGATGTGGGCTGGTCAGCCGGTGGGGGTGGCTTCCGTGAGGGCCGGTTTGCGGCGTTGGACGGGGACCGGTGTGTCTCTGCCGGTGTCGTCCGGTGGGGGGTCGAGGGCGGCCGTGGCGGAGGCGAGGAGTTCGCGGGTGCCGGTGAGGGCCGTTTGGAGGCGGTGATGCACGGCCGCGAGTTCGGCGACGCGGGCTTCGGCCTGGGTGACGACGTGGGTGGCGTGCTCGGTGGCCCGCAGGACGCGGGCTTCGGCGTCGGCCTGGGCGGCGGTGGTCTGGGCGGCGAGTTCGTGTGCCGTGGTGGTGCGCTGGAGGTCCAGGTCGCGGAGGGTTTCGGTGCGGGTGGTGTCCAGTTCGCGGTGGGTTTCCGACCGGGCGGTTTCCAGCTCGCGGTGGGTTTCGGCGCGGGCGGTGTCCAGCTCGCGCAGCGTCGATGCCCGCGCGGTGTCCAGTTCGTGCAGTGTTGACGCCCGGATGGTGTCCAGCTCGTGCTGCGTTGATGCGCGGGCCGCTTCCAGGTCGCGGTGGGTTTCGGACCGCGCCGTTTCCAGGTCGTGCAGGGTGGTGGTGCGCGCGGTTTCCAGCTCGCGCTCGGTTTCCGTGCGCAGGGTGTGGAGCTCGGCCAGCGTGGTGGTGCGCCGGGTGTCGAGCTCGGTGATCGTGGTGGTGCGGCGTTGGTGGAGGGCCTCGGTGAGGTCGGCTTCCATGCGGCGGCGCTGCTGGGCGGCGGCCTCGTCGGCGGCGGCGCGTTCGGTGGCGGCCTGGCGCATGAAGGCGGCGTGGGCCGCGGCCTGGCGGCGGCGGTCCTCTTCGGTCGCGGCGACGAGCGAGCGCTCCTGCTCGGTGAGGCGCACGGCCTCGGCCTCGGCGTCGAGACGGGTCTGCTCCGCCTTTTCCTTCGCGCGGGCGATGATCTCCGAAGCTTCTTCGCGAGTCAGCTCGATCATGCGGCGCGAGCGCTCTTGCAGGGCGTCGGGCTCTATGGGGGTGCGGCTGACGCGGTCGATCGTCGCGCGCAGCTCGCGGGTGTGGCCGGACAGCTGGGCCACGTGGTGCACCGCGGCGTCGCGTTCGGCGGTGACGCGGCGGAGCTCTTCCTGGGCCCAGGCCACGAATTCCTTGACCTGGCCTCGGTGAAAGCCGCGCCAAGCCTGCTCGAAACGGGGCTCGACGGACAGCAGGTCCTCGCCGGTTTCGGGGGCCATGGCCTCACCTCCCATTTGGATGGTTTCTCCTCGGGCGCGATGTTTCCTTTGCCGCACCGAGGTTTCCGTGTGCCGTCCAGTGTGCCCGAAGACCGGGCCGCTGTGGGGGACGGGCACGCGATCAATCTTCGAGCGGATCTTCAGCGCCCGTCGCGGTGCTCCGCACGCCGGGCAGTTCCGCGAGTTCCGCGGTGAGATCCGCGAGATCACCACGGCCCTGCAACCGCAGCGTGACGACCGCGATCCGTTGCCCCTCCTCGGAAACCGTCTCCCTGTCGACCGCCACCCGGTGGACGGCGAAGCCGCGCTCGGTACAGCTCGCGAGAACGTTTCGTAAAACTCCGTGCCCGTCGGAGTAGCTCAGCCGCAGAATGGGTGGTTCACGCCGATGCCGCGCCACGAAGCGGGAAAGCGGCGGGAAACCGCGCGTGATCACGATCAGCCCCACCGTGGTCCCCACCGCGAGCACGGGCAGCCCGGCCCCGGACGCGACGCCGACGGCCGCCGCGATCCACACCGTCGCGGCGGTGGTGAGCCCACGCACGGCGTCGCGGCGCACGAAGATCAACCCGCCGCCGAGGAAGCCGATGCCCGACACGATCTGGGCCGCGATCCGCGACGGGTCCAGCGCCACGTGCTCGGTGCCCAGCAGGTCGGCGAACCCGTACTTCGACACGAGCATGAACACCGCCGACCCCACGCCCACCAGCGTGTGGGTGCGCAGGCCGGCCTGCTTGTTGCCGACCTCGCGCTCGAGGCCGATCACCGTGCTCAGCACCAGCGCGAGCAGCACGGGAAGCAGCAGCGACCACTGTTGATCGGTGGACCAGAGAGCGTTCACGCGCACACTGTGCCTCGCCGCGCAGCGGCGTGCCCGCGCGGCCCCCGGTGTCGATCACCCCTAAGCTCGGCGCATGGCCCGCTACTTCGATGTCCACCCCGAGAACCCGCAGCGGCGCTCGCTGTCGCAGGTCGTGGACCTGCTTCGCGAAGACGGGCTCATCGCCTACCCCACCGACTCCTGCTTCGCGCTCGGCTGCCGGATCGGCAACCAGGAGGGCATGGAGCGCATCCGGGCGATCCGCAAGCTCGACCACCGGCACCACTTCACGCTCGTCTGCCAGGACTTCGCGCAGCTCGGGCAGTTCGTGATCGTGGACAACACGGTGTTCCGCGCGATCAAGGCCACCACGCCCGGCCCCTACACCTTCATCCTCCCCGCGACCAAGGAAGTGCCGCGGCGGCTGATGCACGCGAAGAAGAAAACGGTCGGTGTGCGCATTCCGGACCACGTGGTCACGCAGGCGCTGCTGGCCGAGCTCGGCGAGCCGATCCTCTCGAGCACCCTCCTGCTGCCCGAGTTCGCCGAGCCGCTGACCCAGGGCTGGGAGATCAAGGAAGAACTCGATCACCAGGTGGACGCCGTGCTCGACTCCGGCGACTGCGGCGTGGAGCCGACCACGGTGGTCGACTTCTCCTCCGGCGAGGCCGAGGTCGTCCGCCACGGCGCGGGCGACGCCACCCGCTTCGAGTGAGCCCGGCCCCCCGATTCACGAGGCGACGCGGCGGCCTCGACGCGACTCGGTAGCAGGCTGACCAGGGCTTTCGGCGGCGCCCGCCCGGCTATACCTCCTCCGAGGTCGCTCCCGCCCGCACGGTCAGGCATCGACCGCCACCGGCCGGCCCAGGACGCGGGACCACGCCTCGCCGAGCGGAATCCCGGACCTGGAGTGCCACGCGACCACCGCGTCGGGACGCAGGAGGAGCGCGTCGCCCGGCGTGAGGGCGGCCGCGTCGAGCCAGGCCGGGTCGGGGACCTCGACCGTCCGCAGCCCGAGCGCGTGGGCTCGCGCGGTCCAGCGTGTCTCGCCCGGCGGAGTGAGCAGGGCGAACGCCGGACCGGCGAGGTCCACAGTGGACACCCCCGCCGAGACCCACGCGTGGGGGACGCGGGTGCCCGGCCGGCCATCGGGGGCGTAGTGGTCGGTGGGCGCCGGGCCGCGGCCGTCGGGCAGGAAGGCGCCCGAGTCGTAGGGCGCGCCGAAGAGCGCCGCGACCGGGTCGACGGGGTGCTCGCCGCTGGTGACGGACGCGATCATGGTGCCCAGGTGGCCGCTCACGCGGCTGGAGAACTCGGCGGTCGCGTAGCCGACCGGGTGCCGCTCGGTGTGGTAGGTGTCGAGCAGGGCCGGGACGGCTGACCCGGAGAGGACGGCGGCGAGCTTCCAGGCGAGGTTGTGCACGTCGCCGATCGCGGTGTTGGCGCCGGCCGCGGCCATCGGCGGCATGGCGTGCGCGGCGTCGCCGGCCAGGAAGACGCGGCCGGCGCGGTACTGATCGGCCACGTACATGCCCGACTCCCACGGCATGAGGCTGAGCACGTCCACGTCGAGGTCCGGCACCCCCACCACCGTGCGCAGCAGCTCGCGCCAGCCTTCGTCGGCGAGGGTGGCCGACGCCGGGAAATCAGACGTCGAGAACAGCCAGCGGTCGGTGCCGTTGACGGAGACGAACGCACCCGAAGCCACCGCGTTCTCGATCTGGCACAGGTTGAATTTTTTGTCCCGCACCAGCTCCGTGAGGTCGGCGCGAAACGCGATGTCGAGATTGTCGGCCAGGTGGCCGTACCCGCTGCGCGTGATGCCGAGCGCTTCCCGGATCGGGCTGCGCGCGCCGTCGGCGGCGATCAGGTAGTCGGCGGCGAGCTCGTACGGCTCACCCACGGCCGGCCGCAGAGCTGCGGTGACGCCGGAATCCGCCGCCGTGAACGACACCAGCTCCGTGGCGAACCGCACCGAAACACCCCGCTCCTCGGCCGCGCGGCGCAGCACCGGTTCGAGCACGTCCTGTGGGCACAGCACGCTCGGCGCGGGGCTGTAGCCGTCCATCCGCTCGTGCAACGCGATCCCCGCCCGCATCGTCGGCGTGATCTCCGGCCATCGGGCCTCCGCGAGTGTCGGACCGGTCAGCATCCCCTGGAACGACGCCAGCGGCGCGCTCGCCTCGGCCACCGGGTCGCTCAGGCCGAGCAGCCGGAACACCTCGTTGCTGCGGTGGTTGAACCGCCGCGCCTTCGGTTGGGGTGACGTGCTCGCGTGTTTCTCCACGAGCACCGTCTGCACGCCGTGCGCCTGCAGCAGCAGCGCTGCGGTCAATCCGGCGACCCCGCCACCGCACACCAGTACCTGCGTTCGTTCCGTCATCACAGCAAACCCCCAGCTCAGCAAGCACGAGAGACGTACGCGGAGTCCTCTACCAAGGCGTGTACGCCGTACATTCTGTGTACTTTGTACACGCTGAGTACGATGTACGCAAGCGACTGGAGGCCGAGTGAGCGCTCAGGGAACACCGACCCCGCCGATCTGGCTGCTTCCCGAGCCGCCCGAACGGCGGTGGGGCCTCGGCCGCGCCGAGATCGTGAAGGCCGCGATCGCGATCGCCGACGCGGGCGGTGCCGAAGCGCTCACCATGCGGGCCGTCGCGAAGGAGCTCGGGTCGTCCACGCCCATGTCGCTCTACCGGTACGTGCACAACAAGGACGGCCTCGTCGACCTCATGCTCGACGCCGCCAACGGCGAGATCAGCACCCCCGAGAAGCCGGGAGGAGACTGGCGCGCGCAGCTCACGAGCATCTCCCGCGACTCGTGGGAGATGATGAAGCGCCACCGGTGGTTCGCCGAGCTCGTGCACCAGCGCCCGCCCGCCGGCCCGCAGTCCAGCCGCCGGCAGGAGTTCGTGCTGGCCACGTTCGTCGGCCTCGGCCAGGAGCTGTCCACTGCGGTCGGCTACCACCGGCTCCTCGACGGGTACGTCGTCGGCCAGGCCCTGCAGCGGGCCGAAGAGATGAAAATGTGGCGCCACAACCGGTTCGGTGATCTCGAGGACGTGCAGGAGATCGCCGGCAGCTGGTTCGTCGACGTCGGCGACGGCCTGTCCACCCCGTACCCGCTGCTGGAGCAAGTGCTGAAGGACTTCCTGGCGGCCCTGCCCGACCCGAACGCGACGCCCGCGGAGGACGTGCAGTTCACGCTCGGGCTCGAGTGCCTGCTCGACGGCATCGCCGCGCGCCTCTGACCCGCCGGCCGAGCCGCTCGAGAAGCTTCCCGACGCGGTCACTTCCGCTAGGTTGGGCCCGGTCAGGACGACGCTGGGTGGAGGACGACGTGAAGTTCCTGCTGACGATGCACATGAACCCCGAGGTCTGGGACGCGCTCTCGGAGGAGACGCGCGAAGGCGTGATGGCCGGGCACGGCGACTTCATCGCGAAGATCCGCGCGTCCGGCGAACTGGTCAACACCCAGGCCCTCACCCTGCCCTCGGAAAGCGCTGTGGTGCGCGTGCGCGGCGGCGTGCCGGCGATCACCGACGGGCCGTACATCGAGTCGAAGGAGTTCCTCGCGGGCTTCTACCTCGTGGAGTGCGAGAGCAAGGCGCGGGCGCTGGAGGTCGCCGCGATGATTCCCGACGCCTCGATCGACGGGCTCGCCATCGAGGTGCGGCCGGTCGCGTTCTTCGCCGACGCCGAGAGCGAGATCGAGCAGGGCTGATGGACGTCGACCTGCTCCGGCCGCTCGTGCCGCAGGTGCTGGGTGTGCTGGTGCGCCGGTACGGCCAGTTCGAGACGTGCGAGGACGCCGTGCAGGAGGCGCTGCTCGCGGCCGTGGAGCAGTGGGCCGACGGTGCCGTGCCGGACAACCCGCGCGCATGGTTGCTCACCGTCGCGACGCGGCGGCTCACCGACCTGTGGCGCAGCGAGAGCGCGCGGCGCCGGCGCGAAGAGAACGTGGCGGTGCAGGAGCTCGCGCAGGTGGTGCCGGGTCCCGGCGAAGCTCGCGGCGACGAGCACGACGACACGTTGACGCTGCTGTTCCTCTGCTGCCACCCGGCCGTGACGCCCAGCTCGCAGGTCGCGTTGACGCTGCGCGCGGTCGGTGGTCTGACCACGGCCGAGATCGCCACCGCGTTCCTCGTACCCGAAGCCACGATGACACGGCGGATCACGCGCGCGAAGGAGAGCATCGCCGCGGCGGGCTCGACCTTCGCCGAACCAGCGGCCGCAGACTGGCCCGCGCGGCTGCAGGTCGTGCTCCACGTGCTGTACCTGATTTTCAACGAGGGCTACACGGCTTCGTCGGGCGAAGCGCTGCACCGCGTGGAGCTGACCGCGGAGGCGATCCGGTTGACCCGCGCCGTGCACACGCTCCTGCCGGACGACGGCGAGGTCGCGGGCCTGCTCGCGCTGATGCTGCTCACCGACGCCCGCCGGCCCGCGCGGACGCGTAACGGCGCGCTGTTGCCGCTGGCCGAGCAGGATCGTCGCTTGTGGACGGTGCCGCTGATCGTCGAGGGGGTGGAGCTCGTGAGCCGCACGCTCGGGCGCGGGCCGGTGGGGCCCTACCAGGTGCAGGCCGCGATCGCCGCGCTGCACGACCGCGCCGCGAGCACCGAGACCACGGACTGGCCGCAGATCCTCGAGCTCTACGACGTGCTGGCCGAGCTCGCGCCGAGCCCCGTGGTCACGCTCAACCGCGCGATCGCCGTCGCGATGGTCGACGGCCCGGCCGCCGCGCTCGCCCTGCTGGACACCGTGGCCGACGACAGCCGGCTGCGGCAGGGCCACCGGCTCGACGCGGTGCGCGGCCACCTGCTCGAGCTCGCCGGGGACACCGGGGCGGCTCACGCGCACTACCTGCGGGCGGCGAAGCGGACGTCGAGCTTGCCGGAGCGCCGGTACCTGCAGTCGCGGGCCAGGCAGTTCCTCCCGGTGCGCTGACATGGCCGACTTCGCGGCGACCACCGCTGCGCACCGCGCCGAGCTGGTGGTGCACTGCTACCGCCTGCTCGGCTCGGTGCACGAGGCCGAGGACCTCGTGCAGGACACGATGCTGCGCGCCTGGCGGGCGTGGGATCGCTACGACAGCACGCGGGCGTCGGTGCGGACCTGGCTGTACCGCATCGCCACCAACGCGTGCCTCACCGCGCTCGAAGGTCGGGCGCGCCGGCCGTTGCCGACGGGGCTCGGCGGGCCGAGCGAGGATCCGGACACGCCGCTCGTGCCCGCGTTCGACGTGCCGTGGCTGCAGCCGCTGCCCGACGACCCGGCCGCGGTCACCGCCGCGCGCTCGGGGGTGCGGCTCGCGTTCGTGGCGGCGATGCAGGTGCTGCCGGCCCGGCAGCGCGCGGTGCTCGTGCTGCGGGACGTGCTCGACTTCAGCGCCGCCGAGGTCGCCGACCTGCTGGAGACCACCACGGCGTCGGTCAACAGCGCGCTGCAACGCGCGCGAGCCGGCGTCGCCGGGGTGTCGGCCGACGAGCTGACCGAATCCGGCGAGGCCGTGATCGACGACTACGTGCGCGCGTTCGAGGCCGCGGACGTCGACGCGCTGGTGGCGTTGCTGACCGATGAGGTCGTGCTGGAGATGCCGCCCGTTCCGCTCTGGTTCCGGGGCCGCGCCGACTACGCGCGCTTCATGGCGCGCGTGTTCGAGATGCGCGGCACGCGCTGGCAGCTGCGGCGCACGCACGCCAACGGCCAGCCCGCGTTCGCCGCCTACTGCTGGGACGGCGCGGACTTCCGCCTGCACACGCTGCAGATCTTCTCGCTCGTCGAAGGACGGGTCGCGCACACCGTGGTGTTCCAGGACCCGGCCGTGTTCGAGGTGTTCGGCCTGGCGCCGTTGCTCCTGCGCTGAGGCTCAGCCGCCGAGCAGGGGCCGGACCTCGACGCCGCCGTCGAGCACCGGGACGAACCCGCCGATCTCCACGGCGTGGTCGAGGTCGCGCGCGTCGACGATGAAGAACCCCGCCATGCCCTCCGGGCTCACCGCGAAGGGGCCGGGGGTCACCGACACACCGCGAAGCGAGCGGGTCGCCTCCGACGGTTGGGTGGCGTACCCGGCGATCAGCGTGCCGCCGGACGCGGTGATGCGGCCCTCGACGCGAGCGTGCTCTTCCAGCAGCTCAGGCGGCAGATCCGCGACGCCGCCGGGGGTCTCGCGCTCGTAGATCAGGATCGCGTAGTGCGGCATCCGCCTCTCCTTCGCTCGGCCGAATGGCCCAAAGCTACCGGGGGAGAGGAGGAACACCCGGATTTCGCGGTGAGCGGCGCGCACGGCGTACGAGTCGTAGGCGGGCCAGAACGAGGCCACCGCGTCCCACATCTCCTGCCGCTCGGTGCCTTCGAGCAGCCGGCCGCGCACGGCGGTGGTGCGTCCGCCGATGCTGACCGTCGCCTCGGGCTGGGCGAGCAGGTTCGCCGACCACGCGGGGTGGTTCTCGCCGCCCCAGTTGGACGCGATCACGACGTAGCCGCCGTTGCGTTCGGCGTAGAGCAGCGGCACCTGGCGCGGCTGCCCGCTGGTGCGCCCGATCGTGGTGAGCAGCAGGGAGGGCAGGCCCAGCGGCGTGCCGACGCCGAAGCGGCCGCCGGTCACCCGCAGCACCACGCGGTCGGCCGGGGCGAGAGCCCGCCCGAGCGCGGCGAACGCGGTGGTCTTGCCGAACCCGGCGATCAGCTTTCGCAGTCCCATTTCGCGCACCCTACTGGGCTTCGGCCAGGATCTTGCGCAGCGTCGCCACGACGTCGGCGAGCTGCTCGGTGAGGTAGAAGTGGCCGCCGGGATGCGTCGTGAAGGTGAAGCCGCCGGTGGTGTGCGCGGCCCAGGCGCGCACCTCGTCGGGGGTCACGCGCGGGTCGTCGGCGCCGGCGTGCGCGTGGATCGGCGCGGCCAGCGGCGGGGCGTCGGGATGGGTGTGGGTCTCGATGGCGGTGTAGTCGGCGCGCAGGGCGGGGAGCACGAGGGCGCGCAGTTCCTCGTCCGCGAGCACCCGCGGGTCGGTGCCGCTCAGCCGCGAGATCTCGGCGAGCAGCCGGTTGTCGTCGAGCAGGTGCACGGTTTCGCCGCCGCCGGGCAGGGAAGGCGCGCGGCGGGCGGAGACGATCACCGAGTGCGGGCCGGAGCCGCGCGCTTCGAGGCGCAACGCGACCTCGTACGCGAGCGTGGCGCCCATGCTGTGGCCGAAGAACACCACCGGCACGTCGAACCACGGCAGCAGCGCCTGGGTGATGGCGTCGGCGAGGTCGGGCACGCTCGTGAGCGGTGCTTCGCCCAGCCGGTCCTGGCGGCCGGGGTACTGCACGGTGAGCACGTCGGCCTCGGGTGAGAGGGCCTTCGAGAACGGGTGGAAGAACGACGCCGAGCCGCCGGCGTGCGGCAGGAACACCAGCCGGGCCGGTGCGTCGTCGGCCGGGTGGTACCGCCGGATCCACCGCTCGTCGGTCATTCGCGCCCCCCTTGTGTCCCCTCGATCCTGCCGCACCTGCGGGCGCGGCAGGATCGAGGTCCGGGTCAGCGCACGTCGGTGAGCGGAATGCGCTGGAACACCACGCTTTCGTACGGGCCGGCGGTGCCCGTCTCGTACAGCAGGCCGACGGTCGCCGGGTCGGCTTGCACGAGATCGGAGTAGCCGGCGGGGTTGTCGGTGAGCGTGCGGCCCGGGCGCCAGGTGTGGCCGCCGTCGAGGCTGAGCCGCAGCTGCATCACCGCGCGCGTCGCCGGGTCGGCCGGGCCGGAGTACAGCAGCAGCCACGGGATCGTGGTCTGCAGCACGCTGCCTTCCACCTTCGTGCCCGAGATCCCCGGCTGCACCTGGTAGGGCTTGCTGAGTGTCTTGCCGCCGTCGAGGCTGTAGCCGTCGACGCGGTGGTCGGCGGCCGAGCCCTGGTTGCGGCTGGTGAAGTAGAGCGCGCCGGTGGGCAGCTCGGTCATCGACGTCTCGTTGGCGGCGATCACCCCGTCGGTGCGGTCGTCGGTGAAGCCGATGTGCCAGGTGCGACCGTTGTCGTCGCTGTAGAGGTCGTGGCCGCCGTAGTACTTCGCTTCGGTGCCGACATCGGTCGAGCCGGCCGGTGGGGCGCTGGAGTGGTTGGCGGGCACCACGATCCGCCCGGCGTGCGGGCCGTGGCGCAGCAGGGTGGCGTGGCCGGGGCCGGTGGCGTACCAGCGCCAGGTGGGCAGTTTGGTCTCGGTGGTGATGTCGCGGGCCGGCGACCAGGTGTGGCCGTTGTCCTTGCTGCGCAGCACGAACACGCGGCGGGTGTCTTGCTCGGACGCCGTGCCGGACATGATCTGCGCTTCGCTGACCGGTCCGTTGTGGACGGTCAGCAGCACCAGCTCGCCGTCGCGCGCGACGACCGGGGTCGGGTTGCCGGCGGTGTTGTCGCCGTTGGCGTCCACCACGGTCAGCGAGCCCCAGGTGCAGCCGCCGTCGCGGGAGGTTTTCGACACGGTCTGGATGGCGCCGGAATCTCCGGCACCGTCACGCCGGCCTTCGGCGAACGCCACCAGCGACCCGTCGGCCGCGCGCACCACCGCCGGGATGCGGAAGGTGTCGTAGCCCTCGGAACCGGAGGTGAAGGGCGCCGACGACGCGCAGCCGTGGTGGGTGGGGGCGGCCACGGCCGCCGGGGTGAAGGGCAGGCCGAGTGCGGCTGCCGCGAGAAGAGTCGTCCCGAACCTGCGGATCGGTGACACGTTCCGCCTCCTCGTCAAGTGCTCGTCGGTGGGGATGGGATCGATGGGGAGAGGCAGGACGTGGGATGTCCGACGTCCTATGTCCGGACAACTTAGGGAGGCCGGCGGGGTTCGTCAAGGTGTTGTCGCCGCCTACATTCGCGTAGGGTTCCGGCCATGACCGAGGCGCGCGGCAGCTACCACCACGGCAACCTGCGGGCGGTGCTGCTCGAGAACGCCGAGCGTGTGCTGGAGGAATCGGGGCCCGACGAGCTGTCGTTGCGGCAGCTGGCGCGCGAGGCCGGCGTGAGTCACGGCGCGCCGCGCCAGCACTTCGCGGACAAGCGCGCGCTGCTCGATGCGCTCGCGGAGCGTGGATTCGACCAGCTGGGTCACGAGCTCGAGGCCGCGCGGGTGCCTGAGGGTGCGCCGTTCGCCGCCGGGTTGCTGGCGTTCGCGCGGGCGTGGGTGGGGTTCGCGACGCGGCGCCCGGCGCTGCTGCACCTGATGTTCGCGGCGAAGAACCGCGAGGACGCGCGTGACCTGCAGGCCGTGGCCGACCGGACGTTCGCGGCGACCTCGGCGATGATCGCCGGCGCCCAGGCGGACGGCGAGGTGGTGGCGGGCGAGCATGTGGCGTTCGCGATCTTCGCGACGCTGCAGGGGCTGGCTTCGCTGGTGACCAGCGGGATGAGCGGCACGCGGCCGGTGGGGCAGCTGGTGGACGAGACCATCGCGACGCTCGTCGACGGGCTGCGGCCACGCTGAGCGGTTCCCTGGGCCTGTCGCTATTTGAGACCGCCGGGCCGCGCGGTGCGTGCGACGGTGCCGGGCGTGGACGTCGATCTCACGGTGACTGCCGGCAACTACCGCTTCGACGGGGTCTCGTTCGCCGTCGACACCAACATCTGGCTCCTCGGCGACGAGGAGGAGGTGCTCGTGGTCGACGCCGGCTTCGACTCGACCGCCATCGCCGCCGCGATCGACGGGCGCGACGTGCTGGGGATCCTGTGCACCCACGCGCACAACGACCACGCCGACGCCGCTCTCGCCCTCGCCGACGCGACCGGCGCGCCCGTGCTGCTGCACCCGGACGACGCCAAGCTGTGGGCCCGGGTCAACCCCGGCCGTCGTCCGGATGCCGAGCTGGCCGACGGGCAGGTGCTGGAGGTCGCCGGCTCACCGGTGGTGGTACTGCACACCCCGGGTCACACGGCGGGTTCGGTCTGCCTGCACCTGCCCGACGACGGCCTGCTCTTCAGCGGTGACACCCTGCTGTCCGGCGGCCCCGGGATGACCGGCGACGTGCTGTCGAGCGCTTCGACTCTGCACGATTCGGTGCGCCGGAAATTGTTCGTGATGCCCGATGAAACGGTGGTGCACCCGGGTCACGGATACGACACCGATCTCGGCACCGAACGCCGGGAATCGTGGGCCGGACAGATCTGAGTGGCCGGTCTTCCCGGCCGTGTCACATTCTTTCGCAGGCCAGGGTGAGGTCCACGCCGTAGAGCACGTAGGAGCATTCGTGCGACGCGTGGGCGGCGTCGGTTTCCGTGCAGGCCAAGGGGAAACCGAGCACGTCGATGGAGCAGTAGGCGTAGAAGCGGTTCGGGTTGCCGGGCACCTGGTCGGCCGAAGCGGGCAGGGCCGTCGCCACGAGACCGCCGCACACGAGTGCGCCGGCCGTGGCCCAGGAAGCGATTCGGGTTTTCATCTCCGCCGTCCTTTCCTGCGAATGCGGGGTTTCCGCTTTCGGGAAATGCCCGGGTTTCGGGGGTTCCATTCCTGGAGTCACCCCAACGTGTCACGGTGGGTGGTGGCCGCGCTGTCGCGGGCGTCACGGTCTTCGCCGGCCGAAAGATGACGGCTGTCATATATCATGGAGGGAGGTTTTCTCTGAGGAGGGCGCATGGGACGCGTGTCGCGAGCCGAGGCCGATCGGCACCGCAGTGAGGTCGTGACGGCTGCCGCGCGGCTGTTTCGCGAGCGTGGTGTCGGTGGGGTGAGCGTGGCCGAGCTGATGGGCGAGGTCGGGCTCACGCAGGGCGGGTTCTACCGGCAGTTCGCGTCGAAGGAGGCGCTGGCCGGCGAGGCGGCGGCGGAGGCGTTCGAGCAGCTCGCCGCGCAGCTGCGGGCCATTCCCGAGGCTTCGGTAGAGGAGCGTCGCGCCGAGATGGCGGGCTCGTACCTGTCGGAGGCTTCGCGGGACACGCCCGGCGAAGGCTGCCCGGCGACGGCGCTCGGCGGGGAGTCGGCGCGTGACGAGCAGGGGAGCCCGCTGCGCAAGTCGTACGCCGACGGCGTGCGGTCGTTCCTGGACGTGCTCGCGGAGTTCGACGGATCGTCGGCCACGCGGGAAGACCACATGGCGACGCTGGCGACGCTCGTCGGCGGCCTGTACCTGGCCCGGGCCACGGCGGGGGATCCGGTTTCGGAAGAGATCCTGGAGGCCGCGCGGCGGCGAGTGGTGGACACCTCGCACGAGTAGTCCTGTGTGGACTTTTCCTTGAGCGCACGAAAGGGGCCGGCACCCGTGGGTGCCGGCCCTTGGTCGTGAGTGGACACTCAGCCCAGGAACGCGTTGACGTCGCCGGCGAACTCGGTGGCGTAGTGGAACAGGAAGCCGTGGCCGGCGCCCGGGTAGAGGGCGAGGCGGGCGTTGGGCAGGTGCTCGGCCAGCACCTTCGAGTTGGGGGTGGGGACCATGATGTCGTTGTCCCCGTTGGCCACGAGCACGGGCTGCGTGATGCCGGCCAGGCGCGCGAGGCGGCTCGGGTCCGGGATGCCCCACGTGCTGATGGCGTCGAGCTGCGCGTCGCGGGTGGTGAGGGAGACGCCTTCGTCGCGGTCCTCGGTGCGCGTGAAGATGCGCTGCACGAACTCCCAGCCCTTGGCGATGCCGGTGGGGGTCTTCGCGAAGAACAGGTGCAGCAGGTCCTCGGCGCCCGGCTCGTCGGACCCGGCCGCGCGGCCGGTTTCGCCGGTCCAGGTGTGGAAGCCGAAGCCGCCTTCGTGGCTGGTGCCGGCGAGCACGATGCGGTGCACCAGCAGGGGCCGGATCAGGGTGAGTTCCTGCGCGACGAAACCGCCGAGGGAGAAGCCGAGCAGGTCGATGTCGGTGAGCCCGAGCGCGTCGATGAACGCCAGCGCGTCGTGCGCCATGGCGGTGACGGTGCGCGGCGTGGCCCCGGTGCTGCCGCCGACGCCGGTGTTGTCGAACAGGATCACCTCGCGCTCGGCGGCGATCGCGTCGACCAGCTGCGGGTCCCAGTTGTCGAGGTTGCCGCGGAAGTGCTGCAGGAACACGACCGGGCGCACGTCGCGCTCGGTGTTGCCGAAGCGGCGGTAGGCGTAGGTGACGCCGTTGGCGGCCTCGATCTTGAGGTTCGGGGTGGTCAGCTGGCCGGGGGTGGTGGTCTGGGTCATGGCTCGGCGCTCCTGGACTGGGTCGGTCTGTGTATTTAGATTATGTACCTCATCTATTCGAGAGCGATAGATGACGTGCATCACCTAAACGGTGGGTCTGGTCAGTCCAAGGGGTCGAGGCGCAGCACGGTGGTGAGCTGGCGTGGGGCGTCGTTGGTGGCGTTGCGCTGGGCTTTGAGGACTCGCGCGGCTTCCTCGCCGTCTGCCGGGTGGACGCGTCGGACGGTGTCTCGGCCGTGGGGCCCGTCGCGTTCTACGCGGCAGTAGCCGGCGGATCGCAGGTTGCGGACCCAGCCGCGGCCGTCGGGCGCGCAGACGTAGTCCCGGCCGTCGAGCCGGGTCACGTTCAGCACCACCGGCCGCGCTTCTCCGGACCGCCGGCCGACGACGTCGACGACCCTGAGCACCGGCACGCCGTCCTCGTAGGGTTCGACGGTGGCCGCTCGGGCCTGTTCGACGTCCACGGTCTCTCCCTCGCTGTCGTCACTCGACGATACGGTTCGCCTACGGTGCGGTGTCAGGCAGCGTCCGATGTGGACTGTCCGGTGGTTGTCCGGTCGGCTTCGGCTTCGGTCGGCTGCTCGAAGTCGAACGCCAGCTGAACCGCGGGTTTGCGCCGGCGTTTTCGCGGTGTGCCGCCGAGCGGGAACGGTGCCGGTGGGCTTTCGCCGTGCTGCTGCGGGTGATCGGCGAGGTAGCGCAGCTTGAGCAGGTGGCGCCGCACCAGCCCGGCGCGGCGGGCTTCGTCGAACACCGCCCGCGCCACCTGGTTGCCGGCGCGCCGCCGGTATCGGGATTCGTTCTGGGTCACGGGGTCCTCGGGGTCTTTGTGGCTGCCAGTGATCACTCCGTCGCGCGATTCGCGGTGGCGGCAGGAGATAACAAGCGTGTCTCAAGTGGAACTCGGCCCGCGCGGTTGGCCCATTCGGCCGCTGCGCGCTCCGGCGTCCGGTGGTGTGGCGCTTCGGGAGGTTCTGCGGGCCTGCCGCGGCCGTCCACTGTGGGCGCACGTCGGCGCCCTGCGCCGAGCGGTGGTGTGACGGCGAATTCCCGGCCCCGGCGGATGCCGCGCGCTGAACGCGCGCGGCATTTCCGCTGGTGGTGCCCCCGGCAGGACTCGAACCTGCGACCTAGAGATTAGAAGGCTCTTGCTCTATCCAGCTGAGCTACGAGGGCCCGGGCCGACGACGGTTGCCGATCTCCAGCACCGGCAGCTTAGTCGTCGCCATCCTCTCGATCGTTCGACACCGTCGAATCGTTTCAGGTCTCGTTCGCCGAATTCGCCGGCTGTGGTGCCCGTCGCCGGGCCCCACGCGGGTGATCTTGGTCGGTGGCGGGTGGGGGTGGCGTGGGGGTGTTCACCAGGGGTTCATCCGGTGGGTGGTGGGTCGCCGAGGAGGTTGCCGGTCGACGACATCCCGCTCGAATGGGTGGGATCGCCACGGGGTTGTTTGGTGGGTGGGGTGGGGTGCATCGGGGGGTCCTCGGGGTGGTGGGGGTGGGACTTCGGCCAGGGGTGATGGAGGGGGTTGGCGGGGTCTTGGTTGGGCTGTTGGTGGGTGGGGTCGGTGCTTGCGACGGGCGGTTTGGGGTGGGGGCGCCGGTGGGCGGTCTGGCTCGGGACTCAGTCGGGTGGCGGCGCCGGTGCGGACTGGCTTGGCTTGGCGGGACTCAGTCGGGTGGGGCCGCCTGTGCGGACCGGCTTGGCTTGGCGGGACTTGGGCGGGTGGCGGCGCCGGTGGGGACGGGCAGGGCTTGGCGGGGCTCGGGTGGGTGGGGGCGCCGGCGCGGATTGGCCTGGCTCGGGCCGGCGGTGACACCGGTGGGGACCGGGGAATGGGCCCCGTGGGCGCGCCGGACACGGGGAAGATGACGCGCGCCCACGGGGGTGGGGCCGCTCGGGGGACGGCCCCTGGGACCGGCGATCGGTGCTGCGGCGCGGTGGGGCCGCGGGTGGCCGATCGGCCGGTCCCGGTCAGAGGGTCGAAGGGTCGGGTGAGTTGGCGGCGCGATGGAGCCGGACTGGACATCGAGCCGTGGGTGGTGGGTGGTGGAACTTGGTCGGTGTTGAGGTGCGGAGGTCAGCCGGGTGATGAGGGTGGAGAGCAGCGAGGTCATGGGCCGGTGAGTCGGTGGGTGTCGCAGTGGCGGGGCATGGGAGTCACCGACGTTGCCCTGGTACGGAGGGCCGCACTTGTGCGGCTCGGCTTCGGTGCTGGGGGCCAGGTGGAGGTGGGTAGGCCGGATCGCTGGGCGCCCGGCTCGAAGGGCAAGTCGGTTCGGCAAGTACGTCGGGCTGGATTGACGGCAAACCGGTTTCGGGCAGCCGGGGACGGTGGGCCTAGGGGCAATGGGCGGTTCGGCGGACCGAGCCTGTAGCTGATGGCGAGGCGGGGGTGCGCCGTTGAGCTGGTCGGGCGGTGTGGCTGAAGTGCCTGCCTTGCCGGTGGGCCTTGTGGGCGGGATTCGCAGGAGCTGTTGGGTGGGTTGGAGGAGCGGGCGGTGGACCAGCGCCGTGCGGGAGGCTTGGCAGGGGTGAGCGGCGTTCGAGCGCGTCACGTGGCGGACCGCGCCTCGTGTTGGGGCTGGCCTGGGAGGGGTCGGTCGGGCCGGGTGGTGGACCAAGCCTCCTTCTGAGGCCTGGCAGCAATGGGCGCGTTCGACCGGGCTGTGGGCGCGATTGTCTGGCCGAGCGGCCTTGCGGGTCCGGAGTGAGCAGCGCAGCCGGTCTAGTGCGGGTGTGGTTGCGGACCAGGCCTGGGGGCGTGGGCGGGCGGATCGGTCGGATCGGTCGGGTCGGGCGGTGTGTGCGGGCCTGTTTGCTGGGGCTGGGGCTCGGAGGATCGAGCGAGTCCGAAGTCGGTAGGCAGTCGGGGCTCGGGCCGGTGGGGAGCGGAGAGGTTCGGCGAGTGAGAGGGCCGGTCGGGCGGTGAGGAGGCAGGCCTCGGAGCGCGGTCGACCCAGGGAGTCAGTTCCAGATTTTGATGGCGCGGACCACGAAGGGCGATTGCGGAACGTAAGTGCCGCCACCCGGGTAGGTGGTGAAGTCTCCCTCGGTCGTGCATTCTTCGCTTTGGTAGATGGTTACGTCGCGGGTCAGGCGGTTGACGAAGGAATGCCCTTCGAATCCCTCGGGTAGGGGAATGCAGTCTTCGGGATTGGCGGTGCGGAGGTCGTAGTGCTGGGTGGTGCCTGCGTACGTTTCGGTGTTCCAGAGGCACAGTTCGCCGACGGTGCAGGCCGGGTCCGGTGAGGTGGCCGGGGCGCGCAGGGTTGATGCCGTGGTGCGCGTGGCCGAGGTGAGGCCGGCGGTGGAAGCGTGCGTGGCGGTGGCCGGGTGGGTGTGGGCCGCGGAGGCGTTTGCGGGTGGCGTAGCGGCGTGTGCGGCCGGGGACGGTGTGGCTGAGGCCATGCCGGTGCCCGCCAGGAGGCCGGCGGTGGCGAGGAGGAGGACGCGCGGCAGGCGGCGCGGGAGGACGGGGACGCGGGCCGGCCAGTCGGAGTGGCCGGGGAAAACGGGCAGTTTCGGAAGCAGACGTCGGAACATGGTGGGAACTCCCCCCCTCGTGAGCGAAGCCCTGGTGGGATCGCCGTGGAATGTGTGGTTTCCACGATGGCGGGTGGGGGTGGGTTTGTCTGCCCGCATTCCTACGTCTGTGGATAAGTAGTGTGCCGTCGCTCGAATGGGAGGCAGTTGTCCACAGATCGGTGAACGGTATTGCTAAAAGGCGGCCGTACTGTTTCGGCGGATCAACGACACCGGCAGCACGACCGGCAGCGGGGGATTTTCGCCGGAAAGCAGGTGCAGGATCAGCTCGCCGGCGGTGCGGCCCTTGCCGGCCAGGTCCTGGCGGACGGTGGTGAGCGGGGGGTCGGACCAGGAGGCCTGGGGGGTGTCGTCGAAGCCGACGACGGAGACGTCGTCGGGCACGCGCAGGCCGAGCCGGCGGGCGGCGGCGACGGCGGCGAGAGCGAGCTGGTCGGACATGCAGAGCAGGGCGGTCGGGCGGGGCGAAGCGGAGAGAAGTTCGGTGGCGCTCGCGCGGGCCGTGTCGGCCGAGAGCCACGGAGCTTCGGCCACGGCGATGTCCTCGACGCCGGCCGCGGTCAGCGTCGACAGGTAGCCGGCCAGGCGTTCGCGCGTGCCGTGGAAGGAGCTGGCCTGGGCGGAGGCGAGGCCGGACGGGCCGTCCGGGGAGAGGCGGGGCGCGGAGAGGATCGCGAAGCGCCGGTGGCCCAGGTCGAGCAGGTGCTGAGCGGCGAGAGCGGCGCCGCCGCGGTCGTCGCAGCCGACGCGGGCCGTGGCGGACAGGAGGGGCTGGTCGATGACGACCAGGGGCAGGCCGCGGGCGTGCACGGTCTCGAGGGCGGGGCTGCCGTCGGCCAGCGAGTAGGCGACGGCGATGTCGGCCTGGGCGGCCAGGACGCGTTCCGAGGGTGGGCCGCCGTGGGCGTCGCCGCCGGGCAGGAGGAGCAGGGCGTGGCCGGCGGGTTCCACGGCTTTGGCGAGGGCGTCGAGCGTGATGGACAAGGCCGGGTCCGAAAACGCGGCTGACAGCGAGGCGTCGAGCAGGAAGGCGATGGCGCCGGTGCGGCTCGTGGCCAGGCTGCGGGCGGTGGGGTTCGGCCCGGGGTACCCGAGGTCCTTGGCCGCGCGCAGCACCTGTTCCCGCAGCTGCGCGGACAGCTGATCGGGCCGGTTGTAAGCGTTCGAGACGGTGGCGCGCGACACCCCG
Source organism: Amycolatopsis rhabdoformis (assembly GCF_035918295.1). GTDB lineage: Bacteria > Actinomycetota > Actinomycetes > Mycobacteriales > Pseudonocardiaceae > Amycolatopsis > Amycolatopsis rhabdoformis. The sequence goes on along the minus strand of NZ_CP142149.1, from coordinate 5,223,850 downwards.
ACCGCCTCGGCGACGTCGTCCAACGTCGGACGCCGGCGCCGGGTGCTCGTCATCGGCGGAGCATAGCGTGGCTGTGGCGCTGACGTGCGGAAAGTCATTTCGGGGCAAGGGCTCTCGACGGGGGTGCGGATGCGGGACCGGACGGCGGTGGTCGTGATCAGCGGGCATTTGCGGGGTCTTGCCGCTGGGGCGCTCAAGGACTCCGGGCCCAGGTGCCCTGCCGAGAGGCGAGTGCGGGTGCGGGACTGGGCGGTTGGGCATTGCGAGCCTGGTAGCTGAGGCGCTCAAGGTCGTTCCGGGCGGAGTGCTCCCTGTGGCGTGGCGGGAGTGGGTGGGGCGCGCTCGACGTTGTCGCCGCGGTGCTCAGCGTCCTTCGTGCCGAGGGGTCCCGGCGAAGCGGCAAGGGCGAATGTAGGACCGGGTCGTCGTGATCGTCGGAGCGTGACCTGGCTGCGGCTGATGTGCGCGGGTCGCTCGGGTCAAGCGCTCCCGGTTCGGGAGGCTGGCGTGGATGTGGGACTGGGCGGTGGCTGTCGTGATCGGTGGGGCGGCCAGGTTCTCGATGAGGTGCTCAGAGTCGTTTGGGTCGAGAGGTGTGGCGGAGCGTCTCGCGTGGATGCGGGCTGCGGCGGCAGTCGTCGCGGTCGACGGGCACGGCGTGGTTGTGCGGCTGAGGGGCGTAGGTCATTCCGAGCCCAACGCTCCTGGCGCATGTCGAGTGCGGGGGGGGCGATCGGTGTGCAGCGTGACGTTGCCGGTCTGAAGTGTTCAAACCTCGCTGGGGCGAGGAATCCCGGCTGGAGAAGCGGGTGTGGATGCGCGGCGGAGTTCGCAGTCGCCAGTGCATCGCGCGACAGCGTCGCAGAGGTGCGCATGGTCGTTGCGGGTCAAGGGCAGTCGGCGACGAGGCAGGCGCGGATGTGGGGCGGTCGGCGCTGTTGATGGGCGGCGCGTGAACGTGCTGCCGAAAGCGCAAAAGGCATGCGCGCCAACGGTGTTTCGCGAACATTCAGCCCCCAGTGCAGAACCGAACGGCGGTCCTCGCAACCCCCGAAGCACCTCATGACCTTGACCCTCTGAAGCGCTTAAGTCATTCTGGGCCAAGCACTCCCGGCAGAGAGGCAGGGGCGGATGCGAGACCGGACGGCCGTGTTCGCGGTCTTCGCGCTCAACGGGGCCGCCCTGGGGTCCTGGGCGCCGCGGACGCCGGCGATTGCCGCGCAGGTGCAGGCGGTGCCGGGGGTGTTCGGGTTGGCCCTGTTGGGGGCCAGCGTCGGGATGTTGTGCGCCGCGCCGGTTTCCGGGCGGGTGACGGAGCGGGTGGGGGCGCGGGCGGCGGTCGCGGGCAGCACGGTGGTGGCCGCGGTCGCGTTGGTGTTGGTGGGGGTCGCGCCGAGTGTGCCGTTGCTGGCGGGGGCATTGTTCGTGCTCGGGGCGGGGGTGGGAGCGCTCGACGTGGCCATGAACATCGCCGGGGTGGCGGTGGAGCGGCGGACGGGCCGGGCAGTGATGCCGACGCTGCACGCGGGGTTCAGTTTCGGGGCGCTGGGCGGGTCGTTGCTGGCTGGCCTGGCGGCGGGGCATGGGTGGTCGCCGGCGCGCCACCTGTCCGTGGCGGCGGTGGTGGCGGTGGTCGTGCTGGTCGTGGTGCTGAAGGACGTGCCGGGGGATCGGCCGCCGAAGGAGGCTGCGCGGCCGGAGCGGGGGAAGGCGCCGATCCGGCGGCCCGCGCTGTGGTTGCTGGCGGTGGTGGCGCTGTGTTCGGCGATCGCGGAGGGGGCGAGTTCCGACTGGTCGGCGCTGCTGATGGTGACGGCCCACGGCGTGGGCCAGGGGGCGGCCGCGCTCGCGTACTCGGGGTTCTCGCTGGCCATGGCGCTCGCGCGGCTCGGCGGGGCCTGGACGCAGGAGCGCTTCGGGGCCACGCGGTCCCTGGCCGTGGGGGCGGGGGTGGCGGCGGTGGGGCTCGTCGGCACGGCCGTGTTCGCGCCGGCGGCCACCGCGTACGTCGGCTTCGCCCTGGCCGGGGCCGGGCTAGCGGCGGCGTTCCCGCTCGCGCTCAGCCTCGCGGGCAGCGCCGGCAAACGAGCCGACGGCGGCGGTGGCGAACGCGAACTGGCCTTCGTGAGCACGATCGCCTACTCGGGCTTCCTGGCGGGGCCGCCGATGATCGGCGGGATCGCACAGGCGACGTCGTACTCGGCGTCGTTCGTGGTCGTCGGCCTGGTCGCGGCGCTGATCGTGCCCGCCGCGCTCGTTGCGGCTCGCGCGCGGCGGAGGGAGGAGTCAGCTCTGGGTGTCTCCGTTCGGTGAGTCGCGCCATTGGCCGAACGGGCGGTCGTCGGCCTGGTCGTCGCGGCTCGCGTGCGGCAGCGGAGGAGTCAAGCTTCGGCTTTCCCCGCCCGGCGGGTCGCGCCGCTGGCGGAACGGGCGGTCGTCGGCTTGGTCGCCGCGGCTCGCGCGCGGCGGGAGGAGTCAGGCTTCGGCTTTCCCCCGTCTGGTGGGTCGCGGAGCGGGTGGTCGAGCGGTCTGGTCGCCGCGCTGATCGTGCTCGTCGCGGCTCAAGAGCGGCGGCGGGCGAGGTCAGCTCTGGGTTTCCCCGTTCGGCGAGTCGTGCCGCTGGCGGAACGGGCGGTCGTAGGCATGGTCGCGTTGCTGATCGTGCCTGCCGCGCTCGTTGCGGCCCGTGGGCGGCGGCGGGAGTCGGCCCTGGGGTTTGCCCGTCACGTGAGTCGCGCCATTGGCCGGACGGGCGGTCGAGCGTCTTGGTCGCGGTGCTGATCGTGCCCGTCGCGCTCGTTACGGCGCGGGCGCGGCGACGGGGAGGAGTCGGCCCTGGGTTTCGCCCGTTCGGCGAGTCGCCACTGGTCGAACGGGGGGTTGAATGTCCATCTACTCGCGGCGTTGATCGTGCGGGCTGCACTAGCCGCGCTCGTGTGCAGCGGCGCGACGAGTCAGCTCCAGGTCTCTCCGTTCGGCGAGTCGTGCCGCTGGCGGAATCGGCGGTTGAGCGTCCATCTCCTCGCCCCGCTGATCGTGCCCGCCACCGCTCGCCGCGGCCCATGCGCGGCAGCGCGAGGAGTCAGCCCTGCGTCTCCCCATCCGGTGAGTCGCGCCATTGGCCGAAGGGGCGGTCGAGCGTCCACTTGTCGCCGTCGTGGTCGAGGACGCGGTGTTCGCAGGTCTGCAGGTTGGACAGTGACTCGAACAGGTCCACGCTCCAGCCGAAGAGCCGCCGGCACAGCAGGCGCAGGGTGAGGCCGTGGGAGACGATCAGCACGGCCCGCGGGTGAGTTCCGCCACTGTTCAGCAGTTCGGCGAGAAAGCCGGCCACGCGGTCGTCCACGTCGGCGCCCGATTCGCCGAACGGGAGCCGGTAGAAGAAATGCCCGAATTCGTGGCGGCGCTGCCGCTGGACCTCCTGGTCCTGCGGATCCTGCAGGTTGCCCCAGTCCTGTTCCCTGAGCCGGGGCTCCTGCACGACGTGGTCGCAGTCGTTCTCGATGTCGAGCAGCCGCAGGGTCTCGCGAGTACGCAGGTAGGGGCTTACGTACACGGCCGGGCGCTCGCCGCGCAGCAGGTCCCGGATCGCCGGCCCGGTGGCGGCGGCCTCGGCGCGGCCCCGCTCCGTGAGGGGGATCGCGTGGTCGGGAATGCGCGTGTAGGCGAGTTGGTCGACGCTGCCGAGCGATTGCGCGTGACGCAGCAGGATGATCCGCACGAAACCATCATGCCCGTCCGCACCCCCGTGCCGCGGGAAACGGGACCGGCCTAGTCTCGAATGGTGAGCACGGACGCAGTGACGAAACCCGAACCGGCCGCGCGGCGCAGGACCAGTGTGGTGCCGCTGATTTCGGTCGGCGTCGTGATCGCCGCCGTGGTCGCGGTCGGGCTCGTGGCGCTCACCGGTGGTGCGGGGTACCTGATCGCGGGTCTGCCCGATCCGGGTCTGGTCACGCGCTACGGCATCACCGTCGTCCGGGTGATCGCCGAAGCCGCGTCGGTGATCTGCGTCGGCGCGCTGCTGCTGGCCGCGTTCCTGGTGCCGCCGCAGAAGTCCGGCACGCTCGCGCCCGAGGGGTACGCCGCCGTGCGCGCGGCCGGCATCGCCGCCTGGGTGTGGTTCGTCTCCGCTTTGCTGTCGGTGGCGTTCACCGCGGCCGACGGCGCCGGCAAGCCGTTCCTGGAAGTGCTTTCGCCCCAGACGCTGCTGGACCTCGTCGACGCGATCGAGCAGCCGAAGGCGTGGCTGTGGACGGCGCTGATCGCGGTGCTGCTCGCGCTGGGCTGCCGGCTCACCCTCACCTGGGGCTGGACGGCCGTGCTGTTCTTCGTGGCCGTCGGGGGCCTGGTGCCCGTGGCCGTGACCGGGCACTCCGCGAGCGGCGGCTCGCACGACATGGCCACCAACAGCCTCCTGTTCCACCTCATCGCGGCCGCGATCTGGGTCGGCGGGCTCATCGCGCTGCTGGCCCTCGGCTGGCGGCGCGGGGCGCACCTGTCGCTCGCCGCGCAGCGGTTCTCGAAGCTCGCGCTGGTCTGCTGGGTCGTGATGGCGATCTCCGGCGTGATCAACGCGCTGGTGCGCATCAACCTCGGCGACCTGTTCACCACCGACTACGGCCTGCTCGTGGTCGCGAAGGTCGTGGCGCTGCTGCTGCTCGGCGTGTTCGGCCACCAGCAGCGCAAACGCGGCGTGCGCGACCTCGTGGACGGCAAGGGCGGCAGCCAGCTGCTGCGGCTGGCCGCGGTCGAGGTGCTGATCATGTTCGTCACGCTCGGCATCGCGTCGGGCCTGGCCCGCACGCCACCGCCGGCCGACGCGGTCACGCAGCCCTCGACCACCGAACTGCTGATCGGCTACAACCTCGACGGCCCGCCCACCTTCTGGACCCTGCTCACCGCGTGGCGCTTCGACCTGATCTACGGCACCGCCGCGATCGTGCTGGCCGGGCTGTACCTGGCCGGGGTGCGCCGCCTGCGCAAGCGCGGCGACGCGTGGCCCGTCGGCCGGATCGTGGCGTGGCTCGCCGGCTGCGCGGTGCTGCTGCTGGCCACCTCCTCGGGCATCGGGCGCTACTCGCCGGCGATGTTCAGCGTGCACATGGGCACGCACATGCTGCTGTCCATGGTCATCCCGGTGCTGCTGGTGCTGGGCGGCCCCGTCACGCTCGCGCTGCGCGCCCTGCCCACCGCGGGCCGCGACGCGCCTCCCGGGCCGCGGGAGTGGCTCCTGGCGGCCGTGCACTCGCCCGTGTCGCGGTTCCTCACGCACCCGATCGTCGCGCTGCTGCTGTTCGTCGGCTCGTTCTACGCGCTGTACTTCTCGGGCCTGTTCGACTCCGCGCTCAACTACCACTGGGCGCACCTGGCGATGAACGCCCACTTCATCCTCGCCGGCTACGTCTTCTACTGGCCGGTGATCGGCGTCGACCCGGCGCCGCGCAAGATCCCGCCGGTCGGCCGGCTCGGGATGATGTTCGCGGCCATGCCGTTCCACGCGTTCTTCGGCGTGATCCTGATGAACATGCAGGCTGTGATCGGCCAGGAGTTCTACACGTCGCTGCGGCTGCCGTGGGTAGGCAGCCTGCTCACCGACCAGCGGCTCGGCGGCGGCATCGCGTGGGCCGCGGGCGAGGTGCCGGTGCTGCTGGTGCTGATCGCGCTGCTCGTGCAGTGGGCGCGCGCCGACGAGCGCGAGGCCAAGCGCAAGGACCGCCGCGAAGAGACCACCGGCGGCGAAGAACTGGCCGCCTACAACGCGATGCTCAAGAACATGGCCGAGGGCCGACGGGCCGAATGACGCCGGCGATGATGTCGTCCGCGTGATGTGAGCATGACCGTCGGTAGCGCGGTGGTGACCGCCGTCAGGGCGCGGATCGGGCCACTCTACGATCGCTTGTATGGCCGAGTTCATCTACACCATGAAGAAGGTGCGCAAGACCGTCGGGGACAAGGTCATCCTCGACGACGTCAGCACCGCGTTCTACCCCGGCGCCAAGATCGGCGTGGTGGGGCCGAACGGTGCCGGTAAGTCCACCGTTCTCAAGATCATGGCGGGGATCGAGCAGGCCAGCAACGGCGAGGCGTTCCTGCAGCCGGGCGCCACGGTCGGCATCCTCATGCAGGAGCCGGTGCTGGACGAGACGAAGACCGTCCGCCAGAACGTCGAGGAGGGCCTCGGCGAGACCAAGCAGAAGCTCGATCGCTACAACGAGATCGCCGAGCTCATGGCGACCGACTACAGCGACGCGCTCATGGAGGAGATGGGCCAGCTCCAGGAGGACCTCGACCACGCCGACGCGTGGGAGCTCGACTCCACCGTGGAGCAGGCCATGGACGCCCTGCGCTGCCCGCCGCCGGACGAGGCCGTGACCCACCTCTCCGGTGGTGAGCGCCGCCGCGTCGCGCTGTGCAAGCTGCTGCTGTCCGCGCCCGACCTGCTGCTGCTCGACGAGCCCACCAACCACCTGGACGCCGAAAGCGTGCTGTGGCTGGAGCAGTTCCTCATGAAGTACGCCGGCGCCGTGCTGGCCGTGACCCACGACCGGTACTTCCTCGACAACGTCGCCGAGTGGATCATGGAGCTCGACCGCGGCCACGTCGTGGGCTACGAGGGCAACTACTCCACGTACCTGGAGAAGAAGCGCGAGCGGCTCGAGGTCCAGGGCAAGAAGGACGCGAAGCTCGCCAAGCGCCTCAAGTCCGAGCTCGAGTGGGTGCGGTCCAACGCCAAGGCCCGCCAGACCAAGTCCCGCTCGCGCCTCGACCGCTACGAGGAAATGGCGGCCGAAGCCGACAAGTACCGCAAGCTCGACTTCGAAGAGATCCAGATCCCGCCGGGCCCGCGCCTGGGCAGCGTGGTCGTGGAGGTCGAGAAGCTGAACAAGGGCTTCGACGGCCGCGTGCTCATCGACGGGCTCTCGTTCGACCTGCCGCGCAACGGCATCGTCGGCGTGATCGGCCCCAACGGGGTCGGCAAGACCACGCTGTTCAAGACCATCGTCGGGCTCGAGGAGCCGGACGGCGGCCGGGTCAAGATCGGCGAGACGGTGAAGCTGTCCTATGTGGACCAGAACCGCGCCGGCATCGACCCGAAGAAGACGGTGTGGGAGGTCGTGTCGGACAAGCTCGACTACATCCACGTCGGGCAGACCGAAATGCCTTCGCGCGCGTACGTGAGCGCGTTCGGCTTCAAGGGGCCGGACCAGCAGAAGCCCGCGGGCGTGCTCTCCGGTGGTGAGCGCAACCGGCTGAACCTGGCGATGACGCTCAAGCAGGGTGGAAACCTGATCCTGCTGGACGAACCGACCAACGACCTGGACGTGGAAACGCTGGGCTCGCTGGAGAACGCGCTCGAGCAGTTCCCCGGGTGCGCGGTGGTCATCTCCCACGACCGGTGGTTCCTCGACCGGGTCGCCACGCACATCCTGGCCTGGGAAGGCACCGACGAGAACCCCGCGCAGTGGTTCTGGTTCGAGGGCAACTTCGAGGGCTACGAGAAGAACAAGATCGAGCGCCTCGGCGCCGAAGCGGCGCGGCCGCACCGGGTCACCCATCGCAAGCTGAAGCGCGACTGACGCCGGGGGCCGGAGTGGAAGCCAGCAGGCACAACCGGTCGAGCTCGCCCGCACCCGCGGGCGGGCGGCTCGCTGCTGCCGGCGGGGCGACCCTCTCCGACCTCGGGCGGCTGATCGAGCGGGCGGACGCGCTGCACCTGCGCGCGCCCGAGCTCGCTCTGGTGCTCGGTGAGCGCGCCGCCGCGCTCGCCGAGTCCGCCGGCGCGGACGAGCAGTGGATCCGGGCCGAAAGCCTCGTGGTCGCGGCGCGCGTGCGCCTCGGCGGTCGCACGTCGACCGTCGGGCGCGCCGTCGCCGCGCTGCGGGCCGCCGAGCACGCGGGGTACACCGACACGGCCGCGCGGCTGCGGATCGACCTCGCCGTGTGCGCGCGCAGTCTCGGCACGCCGCTGACCGGGCTCGCGGCGCTGCGCCCCGTGCTGTCCGAGCCGGCCGTTTCGGCCACGCACCGCGCCGAAGCGCTGTGCCACCTCGTGGGCTGTCTCGCGCAGTTCGGCCGCAAGCCGGAGCTCGACCGCGTGCTCGTGGAAGCGGACAAGCTCGTGGTGGCCGACGAGTCGCTCGACGCCGACACCCGGCTGCTCGTGCGCGCGCTGCTGCGCAACGGGGCCGCCGCGCACCGCCGCCGCCACGGTGACCTCACCGCGGCCGCCGACGCCGCCCGCACCGGCCTCGGCTTCCTGGAGAAGCTGGACAATCCGGCCGACGACGGCGGTCTCGTGCGGGTGCGGCTGGTGCTCCAGCTCGTGAGCACGCTGCTCGACCGCGGCGACGCCGACATGGCCTACGACATCGCCGAACCCATGCTGAACGAGCCCGTGCGCGCGGCGGGTGTCGCGCCCACCGCGTGGCTGCGCCTGGCCGTGGCCACGCGCGTGCACCTGCCGGCCGGGGCCGGCGACGCGGCGGCCGAGCTCGTGCGCGAGGCCGTGGCGAGCACCGACCGGCACGGGCTTTCCGCCATCACCGCGCGGCTGTGGCTCGAGCTGGCGCAGATCGAAGAACGCTTCGGCAGCGCGGAAGAAGCCATCGCCTGCCTGCACCGTTCGCGGGCGGCGGAGCACGTGCACTCGCGGGCGCGCCGCCAGGCGTGCGGGCTGCTCGCGGGCGAGTTCGGTGCCGACACGGTGGCGCCGCTCGACCTCGACGACGTGATCGCCCGCTCGGCGCCGCAGGGTGGCCGGCCGGTGCCGATGGCCGTGGAGCCGCCGGTGCGCGACGTCGAGACGACGGCGCTGATCCGGGCGATCTCGGCAGAACCGCCGGCGCCGAAGGCCCCGGCCGCACCTGCCGCTGCCACGCCGGCCGCGAAGCCGGATCGGCAGCCCGCTGCCGCGAAGCCGGCCGTCGCCAAGGCGCCGCGGACCGAGGACCGGCCCCGGCCGGAAACGCCGCCGCGGCCCGCGCCGCCGGCCGAGACCGCGTATGTGCGCGCGGCCGGTTCGGTGCCCGAAAGACCTGCTCGTACCGTCGAAAAGCCCGGCTCGTCGGCCCCGACGTGGTCGTTCGGCCGAGCCGAGGCGGAATCGGAAGCCGAGCGCACGTCGGTGATCCCGGTGATCCGCGACGAGCCGGCACCCGCGGCTCCCGAACGGGTGGAGCCGCCGGCCGAACAGGTCGCTCGTTTCACGTTGTCGGCGCCGAGCGCCGAGACGCCGGACCGGCCGCGGGTTGCCGAGCCAACCGCCCCGGTCGCGCCGGCCGCTCCGCCGGCGCAGGTCAAGCGACCGGTGAACGGGTCGCACAGCCAGGCGCGCACGGGCCGCCGCGCGGCGCCCGAGCCCGCGTTGCCGGGCTGGGTCAAGCCGTTCAAGAAGCCGGCCGCGCCGAAGCCCGAACCGGTGGCCGAGGTGCAGCGCGAAGAGCCGCCCGCGCGCGAGGCGCCGCGGGCCGAGGAGCTGCCGCGGCTCGCGCTGCCGGACCTGTCGGACATCCTGCCCGAGCTGCCGATGGCCCCCGCGCCCGCCGACGAACCCGCGGCGCCGCTGTGGGAGAGCGACGAGTGGGCCCGCGAAGAACGCGCCCGCCGCGACGAGACCGCCCGTGGCCGCAAGACCCGGCACGACGCCGAACACGGTTCGGTCGCCGCCCGCTCGGTGCTCGACCGCCTGGGGATCTCCGCCGGCGGCGGTGGCGGACGCCGGCGCGCCGACGACGCCTCCGCGCGCGAAGACGCCGTGCAGGAAGAAACCACGCGCACGGAGGAACCCGAGCCGGTCTCGGACCTCTCCGACGTCACCGACCCGCCGTGGAAGCGCGAGACCCCGGACCTGGCACCGGCGCCGCGCGCCGAAACGGTGTCGGAAGAGGCCGTGGACCCGTGGCTGCCGCGCCTGCGCATGCCCCCGGCCCTCGACCCGCTCGAGGACTTCGACTCGTGGACGCCGACTTCCCAGCCGTTCCCCGAGAGCTACGCGCGCGCCATCGCCGAAGACGAGCCGCCGCCCGACGCCGGGCTGGCCGAACTGCTGGCCCGCGCCCTGGCCGAGCACCAGGCCGGCACCGCGAGTGCCGCGGCGCTGGTGAAGCGACTGGGCTCGGAGGACGACCCGCCGCGTCGGCCGGTCAACGGACACGCCTCGGCGGACCGCAAGCGCAACGGCGACTGACCTCCCCGGCACGTCCGGCGCCGCTGGTGATGCCGGATTCAACGGACGGACCAAGCGTTGTTCGCTCACTGGGCGCGCGTCAGCGCAACGGTGACCGACACCGTCGCACGCGCTCGGATGAGTCAGTCGTCCGTCGACTTTGAGCGCACTGGCGGCTGCCGTTCCCGGACGCCGTCGAATCCGGTCAAAACCACCACCGGCGAGTCCGCGCCGGCGAACCGGCCCCGTCGGCGCCGGCGCCGGCGAACCTCGGAACGTCAACCCGGGCAACGGTAAAAGCCGCCGGCGAACCCCGTGGTTTTGCCCACCTCGAAACAGGTTTGGCCGCTGCGCCTTCGGGGTACCCACTTTTCGCGCGCAGCTCGGCGTAGCCCGTCCGGGCGGTTTCGGTGTGGGAATCCTCGCAGCGTCGCGAGGCAACCTTTTCCGGTTTGACCGCCCGGCTCGCTGCCGCCCTCGGTCGACTGAACCGATCACGAACCCGATCCGCCGCCACCGCGCGCCCCGCCCGGCGCCGGGGTGCGCCCGGTGCCAAGGGATTCGCCGGGGAACGCGGACGTCCGGCGGCCCGGCAGCTGAACCGATCAACGCCGGGAAATCCCCAGTGACATAAGGAAGATTTAAGTCTGGACAACCGCTGGTCGGGTCACGGGCCGGGCGGGGTCGGATTAGTGTGTGGGGTGTCCGCCACGTTGAGGTGACGGACGCGTCTCGATCTCGCACACTGGAGAGTTGCCTCACATGAGCTCGACGGGAGTCTCGTCCCTGTCCGGAACAGATGTCGGCGCCGAGGTCGGTGCCTCGCGCCGATCGGCCAGCCCGGAGCAGGTCCGGGACGAGCTGATCGACGCCGCCGCCGCGCTGGCGCCCGAGATCGGCGACCTGATCCGCCTGTACTACCGCCACATCCCGGCCGAGGAGATCGTCGGTGACGACCCGGTGGCCCTCGTCGGCGCGGTGCGTTCGCACCTGCAGCTGGCGAAGCAGCGGATGCCGGGACGGCCGGCGGTCCGGCTGCTGAACCCCACGGCGGCGCAGGACGGCTGGACCCGCGAGGCCACCGTCGTGCAGGTGGTCACCGACGACATGCCCTACCTCGTCGACAGCGTCGCGGCCGAGTTCGCGCGCGACGGCGTGCAGGTGCACCGCATCGTTCACCCGATCGTGGTGGTCAGCCGCGACGTGACCGGTGAGCTGGCGGGCCTGCACCCCGACGCCGATCCGGCCGACCCGCCCGCGATGTCCGCGGCGGAATCGTGGATGTACCTCGAGATCGACCTCGTCACGGACCCCAACCGCGCGCGGGAGCTGGACAACCGGCTCGCCTCGGTGCTCGGGGACGTCCGCGAGGTCGTGGAGGACGCCGACAAGATGGCGCAGACGGCGTGCGCCGTCGCGGAGTCGCTGGAGCAGAACCCGCCGAAGCTGCCCGATCACGGTCAGGTCGACGAAGGCGCGCGGCTGCTGCGCTGGCTCGCCGACGGCCACTTCACCTTCCTCGGTTACCGCCGCTACGAACTGGTGGAGAACCCGCACCCCGACTCCGACGAGCCGGCGCTGCGCGCGGTGCTCGCGTCCGGTCTCGGCGTGCTGCGCCAGGACAGCCTCGCCGCTCGCAGCCTCACCGCGGGCCCCGACGACTACGCGAGCGCGCTCTCCCCGACGCTCCTGGTTCTCACGCAGGCGAGCGCGCCGAGCACGGTGCACCGGCCGGTGTACCCGTACTACGTCGGCGTGAAGACGTTCGACGACGAGGGCAACGTGACCGGCGAGCACCGGTTCCTCGGCATGTTCACCACCACGGCGCTGCACGAGAACGTGCTCGACATCCCGGTGGTGTGCAAGCGCGTGCGCGAGGTGATCCACCGCGCCGGGTTCCCGATGGAGTCGTTCTCCGGCCAGCGGATGCTGGAGGTGCTGCAGAACTGGCCGCGTGCCGACCTGTTCTCCGCCGACACGGATTCCCTCTACGCCACCACGACCGGCGCCATCACGCTCTCGGATCGCCGCCGGCTGCGGCTGTTCCTGCGCCGCGACCCGTACGGCCGCTTCTACTCCTGCCTCGTGTACCTGCCGCGCGACCGCTACACCACGCGTTCGCGGCTGGCGATGCAGAAGGTGCTGCTGGAAGAGCTCGAAGGCACGCAGCTCGAATACAGCGCGCGCATCGGCGAAACCGTGCTGGCGCAGGTGCACTTCATCGTGCACACCGACCCGGCCCACCGGATCGACCCCGACACGCTGCGGATCCAGGAACGGCTCAACACCGTCGTGCGCAGCTGGGACGACCGCATGGTGGAGGCGATCCTCGCCGAGCGCCGCGAGCGCGCGGGCGACGGCCAGCCGGTGGGCGTGATGGGCGAGGAGTCCGCCGTCGACCAGGGCCAGCGCTTCGCCGCGGTGTTCCCCGAGGGCTACAAGGAAGACTTCACCGCCGACGAAGCACTCGCCGACCTGCGCAAGCTCGACACGCTGGCCGACGAGGGCGACCTCGCGCTGTCGTTCTACCTGCCCGCCGACGCCGAGCCGGGTGAGCGGCGTTTCAAGCTCTACCTGCGCGGTGAAGGCGTCACGCTGTCGAAGGTCCTGCCGGTGCTGCAGGCCATGGGCGTGGAGGTCGTCGACGAGCGGCCGTACGAGCTGTTCCGCGAAGACGGCGGCGCGAGCTGGATCTACGACTTCGGCCTGCGCATCACGGCGAAGTACCTCGACGAGTCCAGCACCGCGGCGCTCGACGAGCTGCGCGAACGGTTCCAGGACGCCTTCCACGCGGCGTGGCAGGGCGAAGCGGAGGTCGACGGCTTCAACGGCCTCGTGCTGCGCGCCGGGCTCACCTGGCGCCAGGCCGCCGTGCTGCGCGCGTATTCGCGCTACCTGCAGCAGGCGCGCAGCCCGTTTTCCCAGGCATACATCCAGAACACGGTGCTCAAGCACACCGAGGTGGCCCGGCGGCTGCTGAACCTGTTCGAGACGCGCTGCGAACCGCTGCTGTCCGATGTGGACCGCCAGACGCGCGAGGACTCGCTCGTCGGCGAGATCACCACGATGATCGACGAGGTCACGAGCCTCGACGAGGACCGCATCCTGCGCCGCCTCATGGCCGTGATCAACGCGACGCTGCGCACCAACTACCACGTGACCGACGAGAACGGCGCCACCCGGCCGTACCTCGCGATCAAGCTCGACCCGAGCGGCGTGCCGGAGCTGCCGGAGCCGCGGCCGAAGTTCGAGATCTTCGTGTACTCGCCGCGGGTGGAGGGCGTGCACCTGCGCTTCGGCGAGGTCGCGCGCGGTGGCCTGCGCTGGTCGGACCGGCGCGAGGACTTCCGCACCGAGGTGCTGGGCCTGGTGAAGGCGCAGGCGGTGAAGAACGCCGTGATCGTGCCGGTCGGCGCGAAGGGCGGCTTCGTGGTGAAGCGCCCGCCGGCCCCGACGGGCGACGCGGGCCTCGACCGCGACGCGCAGCTCACCGAGGGCATCGCGTGCTACCGCATGTTCATCTCGGGCCTGCTCGACCTCACCGACAACCGCGTCGAGGGCAAGACCGTGCCCGCGCCGGGTGTGGTGCGCCACGACGCCGACGACAGCTACCTCGTCGTCGCGGCCGACAAGGGCACCGCGAAGTTCTCCGACATCGCCAACGAAGTCTCGGCGCAGTACGGGTTCTGGCTCGGCGACGCGTTCGCCTCGGGCGGCTCGGTCGGCTACGACCACAAGGCCATGGGCATCACCGCCAAGGGCGCGTGGGAGAGCGTGAAGCGCCACTTCCGCGAGCTGGGCAAGGACACCCAGACCGAGGACTTCGCATGCGTCGGCATCGGCGACATGATGGGCGACGTCTTCGGCAACGGAATGCTGCTGAGCGAGCACATCCGGCTCGTGGCCGCGTTCAACCACATGCACGTGTTCCTCGACCCGAACCCGGACGCGGCGGCGACCTATCCCGAGCGGCGCCGGCTGTTCGACCTGCCGCGCAGCTCGTGGGACGACTACGACCGCTCGCTGATCAGCGAGGGCGGCGGCATCTACCCGCGCTCGGCCAAGACGATCCCGATCAGCCCGCAGGTGCGCGCGGCGCTCGGCATCGCCGAAGGCATCACGCACCTGCCGCCGATGGAGCTCATCCAGGCGATCCTGCTGGCGCCGGTCGAACTGCTGTGGAACGGCGGCATCGGCACCTACGTGAAGGCCGAGACCGAAACCCACGGCGACGCGGGCGACAAGGCCAACGACGCGATCCGCGTGAACGGCAACCAGTTGCGCGTGAAGGTGGTCGGCGAAGGCGGCAACCTGGGCCTGACCCAGCTCGGCCGCATCGAGTTCGCTCGCTCGGGCGGCAAGATGAACACCGACGCGCTCGACAACTCCGCCGGCGTCGACTGCTCCGACCACGAGGTCAACATCAAGATCCTGCTGGACCACCTCGTGGCCACCGGGGACCTCGAGCACACACGCCGCAACTCGCTGCTCGAGGAGATGACCGACGAGGTCTCCGACCTGGTGCTGGCCGACAACTACCGGCAGAACGCGGTGCTCGGCGTGAGCCGGGCCCACGCCGGCCCGATGGTGTCGGTGCACGCGCGGCAGGTGTCCTCGCTCGTGGCGAAGGGCGCGTTCGACCGCAAGCTCGAAGCGCTGCCGAGCTCGTCGGCGTTCCGCGCGCTGGAGAAGGCGGGCGAAGGCCTGTCCTCGCCGGAGCTCGCGACGCTGCTGGCCCACGTGAAGCTCGACCTCAAGGACGAGCTGCTCGCCAGCGAGCTGGTCGACTCCGAGGTGTTCACGCGCCGGCTGCCCGAGTACTTCCCGAAGCCGCTGCGCGAGCAGTTCACCGACGCGATCGGGCAGCACCCGCTGCGCCGCCAGATCATCACCACGCTCGTGACCAACGAGCTGGTCGACGGCGGTGGCATCTCGTTCGTCTTCCGGCTCATGGAGGAGATGAACGCGACGGCCACCGACGCGGTGCGCGCGTACGCCGTGGTCACCCACGTGTACGACCTGCCGAAGCTGTGGGCCGAGATCGACGCGCTCGACAACGTGGTGCCCACCGACGTCGCCGACGCGATGGTGCTGGAGACCCGCCGGCTGCTCGACCGCGCCGCCCGCTGGTTCCTCACCAACCGGCCGCAGCCGCTCGCGCCGCTGGCCGAGATCAACCGGTTCGGTCCGGTCGTGGCGGAGCTCGGTCCGAAGCTGGGCCAGCTGCTGCGCGGCCGTGAGCTCGAGTCGGTGGAGGAACACGCCGGCAAGCTGGTCGACGAAGGCGTGCCGGCCGACCTCGCGCGCCGCGTGGCGCTGCTGCTGCACAGCTACGGCCTGCTCGACGTGGTCGAGGTCGCCGAGCTGGCCGAGCAGCAGGTGGGGCTCGACGCGCTGCACAGCCCGGCCGACACCGCGGAGCTGTACTACGCGCTCTCGGACCACCTGGACATCGACAAGATGCTCACCGAGATCAGCAAGCTCGAACGCGGCAACCGCTGGCACGCCCTCGCGCGGCTCTCGCTGCGCGACGACGTGTACGGTTCGCTTCGCGCCATCACGCTCGACGCGCTGCGCCACAGCGACCAGGACGTGGAGGCCGACGCGCAGATCGCGCAGTGGGAGAAGACCAACGCGTCGCGGCTCTCGCGGGCCCGCGTGGCGCTCGACGAGATCACCCGCTCCGGGCGGCTCGACCTCGCGACGCTGTCCGTGGCCGCGCGCCAGATCAGGAGCACGGTGCGGTGACCTACGTTTCGCACGTCCGGCCGCGGTGGTCGGACATGGACGTGTACGGGCACGTCAACCACGCCAACATGGTGACGTTGCTGGAAGAAGCGCGGATCCCGGTGCTGTTCGGCGACGCGGTGAAAGCCGGGCTCACCGAGCTGCCCAAGGGCGTGGTCGTGGTGAAGCTCAGCGTGCACTACCGCCTGCCGATCGTCGTCGCGCCCGACACGACCGTGCGAGTCGAGATCACCCTCGCCGAGGTGAAGGCGGCCAGCATCACGCTCACCTACCGCGTGCACACCGGGTCCGAGGAGTCGGACCCGGTGGCCGTGACGGCCGAGACGGTGCTGGCGCCCTACGACACCGTGAAGCTGCGGCCTCGGCGGCTCACCGCCGAGGAGACGGACTTCCTCAAGCGGGTGTTCGCCGGTGCCTGAGCTGCGCATCCCCGACGCGGCCGACCGCGACACGCTCGGCGCGTTCGTGGCGCGCGCGGTCCGGCTCGACGGGAACACGGCGGTGCGGCTGCGCAACCGCCCCGGCGACGGCGGTGTCGTCGAAGCGTGGACGGCCACGCCGTTCGAGGTCCTCGCCACTCGCGCGGTGGCGGGGACCGTGACCCCGGGCGACGTCACCGTGTCCGGCAACGAACTGCTCGCGGCCCTCACGGTCGCGGGCGGCGAGGTGATGGATCCGGGCCCGGCGCGTGATCTGCTCTGGCACGCCGAGCTGCCGGCGTCCGGCCGCTGGCAGCTGGTGGACGACCTGCCGGTGGGTGTGGTGTCCGACCTCGCCGACCGCGGCGTGACGCTGGCCCGAGACAACGTCGGCCCGCACGGCACGCCGCCGGCGTCGCTGATGGACCAGGCGGTGCTCACGGTGACCGGGGGCGAGCTCGAGGTGAAGGTGCAGCTGCGCTGTCTGTTCGCCTTGTCCGGGATGGGATTGTTCGACTCGTCCATCGACGGCGACGTGGTGCGTGTGACCGCCACCGATTCGTGGCTGCGTCTGGACGCCCGCTATGGCGCGGTGCTGAAGCGAAGGCACGCGTTGCTGCCGCTGCTTTTCTGAGCCCGCCCCGATTTTTCACGCCGGTTTTTCAGGCCGGGCGCGCCTTTGCGCGGGCCTGGCCTGACATCCCGTCTGTTCACTTTGTCCGGAGCGGTGGGGGCAAAGCCCGCAATTCTTGCCCCTTCTCTTCTCAATTTGTTGTGATTTCCTTGCGCCCGTGGTGCTTTGCCGTTCGCGATGCGATGGTGGGGGCATGACCGACCCCGACGGCGACCCGACGGCGGACTTCCTCGCCGACGTGCGCGCCGAGCAGACACCGTGGCGAACCGACCGCCCGGTGGAAGCCGAGGGCCCCGAGGGAGTGGGGCAGCAAATCGCGCGTGGCCGGTTTTCCCGGGCCGCCCGCATCGCGGGTGAGGCCGCTCCGTATGTGCAAGCCGCGTTGTTCGCAGCGTGGATCGCCACGTCGATAGCGGATTCCGGCGACGGTTCGGGTGGAATGAACGGAGGTCAGAGCGGTTAGGCGGTCCCCGCGGACCGAAACTCCGGGTACAGTCGGTGCCGGATCAGCCGCCGATGTCCGATTCGGCGCGACCACGAACACCGCACCGCCGGTTCCGACGGCGTGGTGCGCGCACGTGCCTGTGATGGCCGTTTTCGCCCGCCAGAGCCGATTTCGCCGACGGTGGAGGGGAGACCCATGCTCCTGTCCGGTCCTGATCGTCTGACAACCGAAGCCGTACACGAAGACCCACTGGTGCTGAGACGGGCGCTGGTCGGCTACGTGCGCGCGGTGGCCGACGCGATCGGCGTCTCCGTGGAGGGGACGTCGTGCGAAGTCGCCGACACCGTCACGGCGTACGTCGCGCTGAGCCGCCGCTCACCGCGCCACCCCGGCCGTGACCTGATGCTGCTCTGGAACTCACGACAGGGCTGGACTCTTGCCGTGGAGACGGCGCCGGCCGAGCCGCCGCTGGTCGTCTCCCGCCTGGGCGGCGACGTGGTACCGGAACCCGCGCTCGTGGCGCGCTTCGTCGCTGACGTCCTGTCCGCTTCGCACAGCGGTGCGTGGACCACGTCGACCAGCCGGACCGCCGCCGATCGCGGTGCGTTGGCGGCCCGGCTGGAACGACGTGCCCGGCCTGTCGTCAGGCGGTCCTGAGCTTCCGCGCCAGCCGCTCCGGGCGGGGCCAGCGGACCTGCGAGACCCAGTTCAGCTTCTCGAAGACCCAGATGAGCCGAGCTGACGTGTCGAGCTGGCCCCGGCCCACGCCGTGTCGAGCACCTGTCGGGTCCGCGTGGTGGGAGTTGTGCCACGACTCGCCGAACGACAGGATCGCCAGCGGCCAGAAGTTCGCCGAGCGGTCCCGCGAAACGAACGGGCGCTCACCGATCATGTGACACAGCGAGTTGACCGACCACGTGACGTGGTGCAGCGCCGCCACTCGCACGAGCCCGGCCCAGAAGAACGCCGTGAGCGCACCCCACCAGCTGAGCGTGGCCAGGCCGCCGATCAGCGCCGGCGCCAGCAGCGTGACCACGGTGAGCACCGGGAACAGGCTGTCGACGCGGCGGATGTCCGGGTCGTCGAGCAGGTCCGGGGCGAAGCGGCGCGAGTTGGTCTTGTCGCGGTCGAACAGCCAGCCCATGTGGGCGTACCAGAAGCCCTTGGCCAGGGCCGCCGGCGTGGTGCCGAAGAGCCACGGGGAGTGCGGGTCGCCCTCGCGGTCGGAGAACGCGTGGTGGCGGCGGTGGTCGGCGACCCACGAGATCACGGGGCCCTGCATCGCCATGCTGCCGGCCACGGCGAGCGCGATCCGCAGGCCGCGACGGGCGCGGAAGGCGCCGTGGGTGAAGTAGCGGTGGAAGCCGATGGTGATGCCGAGGCCGCTGAGGTAGTAGAAGCCGACCGCGAGGCCGATGTCGAGCCAGCTGAGTCCCCAGCCCCAGGCGAGGGGCACGGCGGCGACCACCGCGAGCAGGGGGAGCACGGCGAACAGCTTCACCAGGAACGCTTCGGTTCCGGTCTTGTGGCCGGCGAGCATGGGCTCGGGGGCCGGCCGCTCCGCCGTGGCGGTGGCGGTTCCGCCGGTGGGGGCCGGCGATTCGGGGGCAGGGGAAGGAAGGGTGGCGCGGGGGATGTCGATGCTGGAACGCTCCTGTCGAGCTGGTCCGGTCGCTGCACTCTGCAGCTACCGAGGCCTGTTCGAGGGTGTGCCGGGCGGTTGCCGTCGGATCGGGAGAACCGCGCCGCTGCGGGGGCGCACACCGTCGTGCGGTCCGGCCCGGGGGCCGGCCACGACCTTTTCTTTCAACGAACCGCTCGTCGGCAAGGTTCCCGGCGGGGTTTTCCGGCGTGGTTGCCCGCCTGGGCCCCGGAAATCCCAGTCACTGGAAATCTCAGTCTCTGGAAACCCGGTCTCAGGAAGGCGGCCGAGGGGCCGGAAAACGGCCGAGGGGCCGGTGCGTGCGCACCGGCCCCTCGGAAAAGCGTTGTGAGGTCAGATAACCGTGACGGAAGTGGCCTGCGGCCCCTTCTGGCCCTGGCCGATCTCGAACTCCACGCGAGCGTTCTCCTCCAGGCTACGGAAACCGTTGCCCTGGATTTCGGAGTAGTGCACGAACACGTCGCCACCGCCGTTGTCCGGGGTGATGAAGCCGAAGCCCTTTTCGGCGTTGAACCACTTCACGGTGCCTTGCGTCATAGAATTCTCCACCACTGAAAACGATCGAGGTGCCACCTCGGCACCCGGGTCGAAGACCGACGGTTTGATCTTCCGGTGACGGAGAACCACTACGCCCGCGCATCTTGCGAGCGTGGCCGCGGGGAGTACCCACCGCACGAACACAAAATATGACCGCGGTCAGTGAACCACACCGCAGGCGCGGGCGCCAGCCTCCTGATCAGGTCGGCACCCGGGCCGATTCGGCAGCCTGGAACCAGTCCACCCTGTCTGTCTCTTGTGGACTGAACCGCCTGCTGACCTGTGCTTCATTGTGCACGTGGGTGCCCGTCGTGTAGCGTCGGTCACGTCGAGAGAGATTTTCCCCCGCGCGCCGGCACCAGGGTCGGCGTGGCCCTCGACCGACCGTGAAGCCCGAGCCGGCTGCCCGGTCCGGCCGTCGTTCCGCCTCCCTGCGGACGACGGATTTCAGCCCACGGTTTTTGATAGACGGTTTTTCGATGAGGAGCCGCATGCGCTCGGAACGACGTCCGCTGTCCCCCGAAACCAGTGAGTTCGCCCGTGCCCGCGTGTCCGCGGAGCTGGGTATGCGCCACCAGCGCGACCAGGCGGCACGCACCGTCGCCGCCCGTGCCCACGACGCCGACGACCTGCGCGGTCTGCTGGACATGCTCGGCTTGGAGGCCGGCGCCCGCAGCTGAGGCCCGCTCCACCCCGGCTCGACCAGCCCCGGCTCAGGCCGGGGCCAGGCCGGGTGGGCTCGGACCGGATCGGATCGACCCGGGCTCGCACCGGGCCGGCTCAGACCAGCCAGGCCGCCGAATCCGGTGGCAACCGGCCGTCGACCAGCGGACTGCTGGACACCAGCAGCTCGCCCGGCGGCAGCGCGATCGAGCTCGCCGACGTGTTGAGCGCGCAGATCAGCCCGCCCTTGCCCCGCCGGAACGCGAAGCAGCCGGCGGGCGCGCCGTACCACTCGAGCTCGTCGCCCACGCGGAACGCCTCGTGCGTTTTGCGCAGCTCCACCGCCCGCCGGTACAGCGAGAGCGTGGACGCCTCGTCCTCGAGCTGGTGTTCGGCCGTGAGCTCGGCCCACTCCGCCGGCATCGGCAGCCACGTGCGCGGGTTGCGGGAGAAGCCGAACGGCGGCAGCGAGCCTTCCCACGGCATCGGCACGCGCTCGGGATCACGCCCGAACTCCGCGCCCTGCGTGCGGGCTCGCGGGTCCTCCATCGCCTCGAGCGGCAGGTCGACGTTGGGCAGGCCCAGCTCTTCGCCGTTGTACAGGTACACCGCGCCCGGCAGTGCCAGCTCCACCAGCGCCATGGCCCGCGCGCGCCGCAGACCGGCCGCGCCGCCGCCGTAGCGGCTCACGGTGCGCCACACGTCGTGGTTGGACAGCGTCCAGGTCGCGGGCGCGCCCGCCGCGCGCGGCACGGCCAGCGACCGCTCGATCGACGTGCGCATCGCGTCCGCGTCGAAGTGGGTGAGCACGAGGCGGAAGTTGAACGCCAGGTGCAGCTCGTCGGGCCGCAGGTAGCGGGCCAGGCGCTCGTCGTCGTTGACCCAGATCTCGCCGACGGCCATCGTGTCCGGGTACTCGTCGAGCACCTTGCGGATCAGCTGGTGCACCTCGTGCACGCCGTCGTCGTCGAAGCGCGGGTCGAAGTGCTCACCGCCGCCGAAGCCGGCCGCGCGCGGGTCCATGTCGGGCAGGCCCGGTGGCTTCGCCATGCCGTGGGCCACGTCGATGCGGAAGCCGTCGACGCCGCGGTCGAGCCAGAAGCGCAGCGTGCGCTCGAGGTCGTAGCGCACGTCGGCGTTGGCGTAGTTGAGGTCCGGCTGCTGCGGGGCGAACAGGTGCAGGTACCACTGCCCGTCGGGCACCCGCGTCCACGCGGGCCCGCCGAACACCGACACCCAGTTGTTGGGCGGTTCGGCGCCGTCGGGGCCGCGGCCGTCGCGGAACACGTACCGGTCGCGTTCGGCGCTGCCGGGCGCGGCGGCCATCGCGGACTTGAACCAGGAGTGCCGGTTGCTGGTGTGGTTCGGCACGATGTCCACGGTCACCTTGATGCCGCGCTTGTGCGCCTCGGTGAGCAGCACGTCGAAATCGCCGAGCGTGCCGAACATCGGGTCGACGTCGCGCGGGTCCGACACGTCGTAGCCGTGGTCGGCCATGGGGGAGCGGTAGAACGGCGTGAGCCACAGCGCGTCGACACCCAGCAGCTCCAGGTACCCGAGCCGGCTGCGGATGCCTTCGAGGTCGCCCACGCCGTCGCCGTCCGAATCGGCGAAGGAGCGCACGTAGACCTGGTAGAAGACGGCGTCGGACCACCACGACGGGCGGGGCGGGCCCTCGGGGGACCTGCGGTGGCCCGCCACCGGGCGTCTCATCAGACGAAGCTGTTCATCATGCTGTTGGCCGCCATCTCGAGGTAGGCCCACAGCTGCTCGCGGTACGGCTCGGGCAGGTTCTCCTCGTCCACCGCCACGCGGATCGCGCGCAGCCACGCGTCGCGCTCGATCGGGCCGATCTTGAACGGCGCGTGGCGCATCCGCAGCCGCGGGTGGCCGCGACGGTCGGAGTAGGTGTGCGGGCCGCCCCAGTACTGGATGAGGAACAGCCGGAACCGTTCCTCGGCCGGGCCGAGGTCCTCTTCGGGGTACAGCGGGCGCAGGATCTCGTCGGTCGCCACTTCCTCGTAGAAGCGCGCGACGATCCGCCGGAACGTCGGTTCACCGCCCACGGCCTCGTACAGGTTCGCGGGTTCGGAGCCACTCACAGTCGACACCCCTCCATCTTGCCCTTGCCCCGGCTACTTGTCGGCGCCCGGTGCGGACAGGAACCGGCCCAGCGGCGGCTCGAAGCCCGCTTCCTCCAGCGCCACGAGCAGGTGCGCGCGCAGGGCACGCTGCACGGCCCACTGCTTGCCGGGCCGCACCTTCACTGTGAGCCGCAGCTGGATGCCCTCGGGTGTGACCTTCTCCACGCCGAGCATCTCCGGCGGCTCCATCACGTTCACCGCCAGCGCGTCGCTCTCGGCGGCCTTGGTGGCCGCCGCGGTGAGCACGGTCGCGGCCCGGTCGACGTCGGTGGAGTAGCCCAGCGGCACGTCGACCACGGCCACGGCGTAGCCCTGGCTCGAGTTGCCGACGCGCAGCACTTCGCCGTTGCGCACGTACCAGACGGTGCCCTGCAGGTCGCGCAGCGTGGTGATGCGCAGGCCCACGGCCTCGACCGTGCCGGTCGCGGCGCCGATGTCGATCACGTCGCCCACGCCGTACTGGTCCTCGATCATCATGAAGATGCCGGACAGGAAATCACGCACCAGGTTCTGCGCGCCGAACCCGAGAGCGACGCCCACGATGCCCGCCGACGCGATGATCGGCGCCAGGTTGATGCCCAGTTCGCCCAGCACGAGGATGAACGCCAGGCCGTAGATGAGGAACGTGGCCATCGACTTCAGCACCGAGCCGATGGTCGCGGCCCGCTGCCGGCGGCGCTCCACCACGGCCGGGCCGAGCACGTCGGGGGCGCGCTCGCGCAGCGGCCGCAACAGGGTCGGGAGCTTGCCGGTGCCGCCCCGCGGCAGCGTGGTCACGCGGTTGATGACCCGGCGTGTGAGATACCGCACCACGAACGCCAGGACCAGGATCAGGATGATCCGCAGCGGCTTGGTCACGAGCCAGCCCGCCGAGCCGGCGAGCCACTCGTTGTGCGTGATCGAAAAGACCTGCGAGCACCACGTGCCGGGGTCGGAGATGCACGCTGGCGGAGCGCTGAGCACGGGGTTCACGAGCTGGAACAGTCCTTCCGTCGCTTCGGTTCACCCAACGGCAAGTGGATGTTGGGTCGCGGGCACGTGACACGTCACGTAACACACGTGCACTTTGGGGCTGATGTGTGGTCGACTATGCCTGCACCGGTGGAGGTGGTCGAGTGCCAGACCGACAACCCGTCCCCCTCGGCGGCAGCGGCCAAGCCATGGCCGACCAGCCGCCGGAGGCGGTCCTGCGTGCCTGCCCGGGGGGTTCCGCATCCGGCGGAACGATCCCGGCCGGGCCGGGGACCCGACCAGGGGGAGTTACCCGTCCGCCCGGACAGCGTAGAGGCCGGGACCCGGCGACCCCGTCGTGGGGGCGCCGTCGCGTATTGCTGCTGAACGCCACCTTCGAGCCCCTCACCGCGCTGCCCATGCGGCGCGCGGTGGTGCTCGTGATGTGCGGCAAGGCGGAGGTCGTCCACGGTGATCCGGCGGGCGTGGAACTGCACGCCGCGACCGTGTCGCTGCCCGTGCCGTCCGTGATCCGGCTCAGCACTTACGTGCGCGTGCCGTACCGCGCGAAGGTGCCGCTGACCCGGGCCGGGCTCATGCACCGCGACCGGTACCGCTGCGCCTACTGCGGCGGGCGGGCCGAGACGATCGACCACGTGCTGCCGCGCAGCCGCGGCGGGCCCCACAGCTGGACCAACTGCGTGGCGTGCTGCGCCAAGTGCAACCACCGCAAGGCCGACAAGCTCCTCTCGGAGCTGGGCTGGCGTCTGCGCGTGGTGCCGCGGGCGCCCCACGGCCCGCACTGGCGGCTGCTGGCCCACTCCAAGGAGGCCGACCCGCTGTGGCAGCCGTACTTGGGGTCCGCGGCCTGACGAGCCCCGGACACGTCGGCGCCCCGGCTGCCTGTGCGGCGGCCGGGGCGAGCCGATGAGTCGTGTCACCGGGTCCGCGCGGGGTGCGCGCGAGACCTCTGCTTCCGGCGTCCGCCGCCCCTGAGGGTGTGCGGGCGTTTTTCGTTGAGGGTCCGGGTTCTCGCGAGCCAGGTCAGGCGGCCAGGGCGAAGTCGGCCTGCGAGGTCACGCGGGTGCCGCGGGTGACCCTCGTGCCCCGGGTGACGCGGGTGCCGCACGTGACGCGCGTGCCGTTGGTGACGCGGGTGCCGCGGGTCACGCGGGTGCCCCTCGTGACGCGGGTGCCGGCCGTGACGCGGGTGCCGTTGGTGACGCGCGTGCCGCGGGTGACCCGGGTGCCGCGCGTGACTCGAGTGCCGTTGGTGACGCGGGTACCGCGAGTGACCCGAGTACCGCGGGTAACCCTTGTGCCGGACGTCACACGCGTTCCGGTCAGGAATTCGATTTCGCTGGGTGACGAAATGGTCTCGGTGATCGCCTGAGCGGGGGGCTGGACACTCTGCATGACATGGCCTCCTGGGACCGGTGCGTGACCTGCTGGGGCTGAGGAGCGGACCGCAAGGCCCGTACAGGTGAAAAAGCTACGAGGATTTCAGTGCGCCGACAAGACGGGGGCGACCGGTACGGCCGCCTGTACGTTGAGTTGCAACCTTTCGGCCCGCCCGGCTTCGCCCCAACGTTCCAGCGCGCGCGAGCCAAGCGGCGGACGGGCGCTGTCGCACGACGAGCGGTCGGCACACCGGCGGGACGCCGCCGACTCACCGCACGGCGCCGCGCGGTGGCCGAAAGGGCCATCCGATACGCTCACCGGCGTGAACGTTGTCGAGACGATCCTGGTCTACGCGGTCATCCCCCTGGCCATCTACTTGGTGGTCGGTGCGGCCACCCTGCGGAAGAAGTTCTCGGGGACGCCGCGGTACCGGCCGGGACAGCCGTGGGAGTACCCCGCGATGTGGTGGACCGCCAACCCGGAGGGTGTCGGTGCGGGCCACCACGCCGTCGATCCGGAAGCTGTGGTGCCCTCGGGCGCCCTGACCGCCGTCGGAGGCGCACGTGGCAAGTGGTGAACTCGCGCACTCGGCCACCGCGGTCGAGGTCGCCGAGAAAGATCTGCCGTTCGGTGAGGTGATCACAGGCAGCGGCCGGCGTTCGGCCGCCAAGATGTACGAGCCGGCCGAGCCGACCAGCCCGTTCTCGGTGCAGCAGCTCGCGCGCCTCGACGAGGCCCTCACGTTCGCGACGCGCGAATCCGGCGTCGCCTTCAGCGTGTACCTCGGTGACCTCGGCGAGGACACCCGCGCCGGCGCCGAGAAGCTGCTGGGCTCCACCGACTCGCCGGCCGACTCGGTGGTCGTCGCGGTCTCGCCCGCGCAGCGCGCGATCGAGATCGTGGTGGGCCAGCGCGCCCACGTCCGCCTGCCCGACCGCGGCGCCAACCTGGCCGTGGCGAGCATGGTCGCGTCGTTCAAGGAGGGTGACCTGGTCGGTGGCCTGGTCAACGCCCTGCGCATGCTGAGCGACCAGGCCGGTCCGGAGCCGAAGCACTGATTTCAGCTTGATCCCCGAAGGGGGCTTCCTCGATCGTCGAGGAGGCCCCCTTCGGCGTTTCCGGGGTTCAGCGGTGCGCGCGCAGGGCCTCGAGGGTGGCGTCGAGGTGCTCCCGGGTCGCCGCGGCGGCCGCGGCGGGGTCGCCGGCCTCGATCGCCGCCACGAGGGCGTGGTGGGCGTCGTGGTGGTGGTCGGGGGCGGCGCCGAGTCCGGTGTCGGAGACGAGTTGGTGGGCGGCTTCGCGCAGGGAGGCGAGGAACGCGGCGAACAGGTCGGTGAGGACCGGGTTGTGCGCGGCGGCCACCACCGCGGCGTGCAGCGCGAGGTCGGTTTCAACCAGCTCTTCGGGCGTGGCGGCTTCGTCGCGGCCGCGCAGGGCCTCGCCGAGCGTGTGCAGGTCCGCGGTGGTGCGCCGGGCGGCGGCGAGGCGGGCGGCCTCGACCTCGAGGCCGATGCGGACCTCGTAGACGTCGATCACCGCGGCCGCGCGGAGGTTGCGGTCGAGTTCGGACACGGGTTCGGCCGAGGCGACGTAGGTGCCCGAGCCCTGGTGCGCGCGAAGCTGGCCGGCGGCGGCGAGCACGCGCACGGCTTCGCGGCAGGTGGAGCGGCCGACGCCGAGCAGCCGGGCCAGCTCGACCTCGCCGGGCAGCTTCGTGTCGACCGGCCACTCGCCGCGGGCGATCAGGCGGCGCAGCTCGTCGACGGCGGCGTCGACCAGTGACGTGCGGGAAACCGAGCGGACGTTCACGGTGCTCCAGATCTGTCTGAGGACCCGACCAGTCTAGTTGTCTGAGGACCTGAGGACTAGTACAGTGCCGGTCATGCGAAGCGCACGTCTTCTCCTCGGCTGCCGCAGCGGGGCCTGACCACGATCGGCCGCCCCGCTGCGGGGTCTTGTCGTGGCCAGTCGTCCCGCGCGCAGAGAGGGATTTCCCGTTATGCCACCCACATTTTCCGCACTGTCCACTCCGGACGGTCCGATCCCCGCCGGCCAACCGGCGTGGAACCGCCAGCGTCCCTCCCGCATGCCGTCGCACCGCTACCGCGACGTGTACACGCGCGTCGAGGTCCCGCTCGCCGAGCGCGAGTGGCCCGCGCGCCGCATCACCGAGGCGCCGCTGTGGGTGCCGGTCGACCTGCGCGACGGCAACCAGGCGCTGCCCGAGCCGATGAACCCCGAGCGCAAACGCCGGTTCTTCGAGCTGCTGGTGGCCATGGGGTACAAGGAGATCGAGGTCGGCTACCCGAGCGCCTCGAAGACCGATCACGACTTCGTGCGGCTGCTGGCCGAGACCGGCCTGGCGCCCGCCGACGTCACGATCGTGGTGTTCACGCCGGCCCGGCGCGACCTGATCGAGCGCACCGTCGCATCCGTGCGGGGCCTCGCGAACCCGGTGGTGATCCACCTGTACACGGCCACCGCACCTGTGTGGCGGGACGTCGTGCTCGGCCGCGATCGGGCGGAGCTGGGCGGGCTGATCGACGCCGGGGCCCGGGACGTGCTCGAGTTGGCCGGTGACGTGGCGGGCGTGCGGTTCGAGTTCTCACCCGAGGTCTTCAACCTCACCGAGCCGGACTTCGTCCTCGAAGTGTGCGACCGCGTGACGACGCGGTGGGACGCGACGCCCGAGCGCCCGGTCGTGCTGAACCTGCCCGCGACGGTGGAGGTCGCCACGCCGAACGTGTACGCCGACCAGATCGAGTACATGCACCGCCACCTCGCCCGCCGTGACAGCGTGATCCTCTCGGTGCACCCGCACAACGACCGTGGCACCGGAGTCGCGTGCGCGGAGCTGGCCGTGCTCGCGGGCGCCCAGCGCGTGGAGGGCTGCGTGTTCGGCAACGGTGAGCGCACCGGCAACGTCGACCTCGCCACACTCGCGCTGAACCTGCACGCCCAGGGTGTGGACCCGAAGATCGACTTCTCCGCGATCGACGAGATCCGCCGGGTCGTGGAGCACTGCACGGGCCTGCCGGTGCCGGCGCGCCACCCGTACGTGGGCGACCTCGTGCACACCGCGTTCTCCGGCACGCACCAGGACGCGATCAAGAAGGGCATCGCGGCGCACGCGGCGCGGGCCGCGGCGCTCGGCGTGGCGCCGGAGCGGGCGCCGTGGGAGGTGCCGTACCTGCCGGTGGACCCGGCCGACCTCGGCCGGACCTACGACGAGGTGATCCGGGTCAACAGCCAGTCGGGCAAAGGTGGCATCGCGTACCTGCTGCAGACGCGGTACGGGCTCGACCTGCCGCGCCGGCTGCAGATCGAGTTCGCCCGGGCCGTGCAGCGCGCCACCGACGACAGCGGCACGGAGATCGAGGCGAAGGAGCTCTACGAGCTGTTCACGGCCGAATACCTCGAGCCGGGCCGCAGCGGCGGCGAACCGGTGGCTCCGGGCGCCGACCTGAACCGCGAAACCGCCGTGCTGCCGGACGGCACCACGGTCGCGTACGTGGAGACGCGCACCGGTTGGGGTGTCGGGATCGCCGCCTCCGCCGAGGAGGCGACCGCGCAGGCACTGGCCAGTGCGGCCGTGCGAGCGCGGAGCTGACCGCGGGTGTCCCGCTCCCGCCGGCGGCAGGAACGGGACACCTCGGTGGTCAGGCCTGGCTGTCGAACTCGCGCGCCGCCAGTGCGCGGACGATGCCGGCCCGGCCTTCGGACACCAGGCGGTGCAGGGCGGCCGGGTGCTCGCGCTCCAGCCACTTGTCCGACGCCGTGACCGTGGCGGGCTCGACGGCCCACGACGGGTAGAGCCCGATCACGGTCGGCTGCGCGCGCTCGCTGGAGCGGCGCGTCCACACCTCGTCGACGACCTCGAAGTAGCGCTCGACGTAACCGCCGAGCAGCTGCTTCTGGCCGGGGTGCGAGAAGCCCGAGATCAGGGCGTCGCTCACGGCGTTGGGGATCTCGTCGTCGTGCACGGCGCGCTGCCAGGCGTCGGCCTTGGCCTCGGCGGTGGGCTGCAGGGCGCGGGAGCGCTCGGCGTGGCGGCGGCCCGCGGCGGTGTCGTCCTTGGCCTGCTCGGCCTCGATGTCCGCGGTGCCTGCCTTGCCGTGCGCCACCAGGGCCTGCAGCAGACGCCAGCGCAGGTCGGTGTCCACGGTGAGGCCGGGCAGCGGCGCGGAGCCGTCGAGCCAGCCCGCCACGATGGTCAGCGTCGCCTCGTCGAGCACGCCGCCGGCCAGCGAGTTCACGAACGCCAGCTGGTGGTCGGACCCGGCTTCGGCACCCTGCGAGAGCTCCAGCAACCGTCCGGTGAAGGCCGGCCAGCCCTGCTCGGCGGCCCACTTCTGGTCCGCGTACGAGTTGAGCGCCGTCTGCGCCTGCAGCAGCAGCCGCTGCACCACGCCCACCTCGCTCTCGGCGTGGATGCCGCGCGCCACCAGCGTCACGAAGTCGCGCGCCTTGAGCTCGGCCTCGCGGGTCATCTCCCACGCGGCCGACCAGCAGAGCGTGCGCGGCAGCGGTTCCACGATGTCGGCGATCCGGTCGATCAGCGTGGTGAGCGACGCGGGGTCGAGGCGCATCCGGCAGTAGGTGAGGTCGTCGTCGTTGACCAGCACCAACTTGCCCGCCGGCTTGCCGACCAGCGCGGGCACCTCGGTGCGGTCGCCGGACACGTCCAGCTCCACGCGCCCGGTGCGCACGACCTTGCCGGCGCCGTCCTCGTCGTACACGCCCACGGCCACGCGGTGCGTGCGCAGCTCACCCGCGCCCGGCTTCGCGCCCGTCTGCACCACGGCGAACGACGCGAACGTGCCGTCGGCCGCCACCTCGTAGCGCGGGCTGAGCGAGTTGAGCCCGGTGGTCTCGAGCCATTCGGCGCTCCACCACGACAGGTCGCGCCCGGACGCCTCCTCCAGCGCGGCCAGCAGGTCGGCCAGCGTGGCGTTGCCCCACGCGTGCTTTCCGAAGTAGACCTTCAGCCCGTCGAGGAAGTGCTCGATGCCGACGTAGGCCACGAGCTGCTTGAGCACGCTCGCGCCCTTGGCGTAGGTGATGCCGTCGAAGTTCACCTCCACCGCGTGCAGATCGACGATGTCGGCCGCGATCGGGTGCGTCGAGGGCAGCTGGTCCTGCCGGTAGGCCCACGACTTCTCGATGTTCGCGAAGCTGGTCCACGCGTTCTTGTACTCGGTGGCCTCGGCCTGGGCGAACACGCTCGCGAAGGTCGCGAACGACTCGTTGAGCCACAGGTCGTCCCACCAGCGCATGGTGACCAGGTCGCCGAACCACATGTGCGCCATCTCGTGCAGCAGCGTCTCGGCGCGCCGCTCGTAGGCGTAGCGCGTGACGCGGCTGCGGAACACGTAGTCCTCGAGGAAGGTCACGGCGCCGGCGTTCTCCATCGCGCCCGCGTTGAACTCCGGCACGAACAGCTGGTCGTACTTGGAGAACGGGTAGGGCGTGCCGAACTTCTCGTGGAAGAAGCCGAAGCCCTGCTTGGTCTCCACGAACAGGCGGTCGGCGTCCATGTGCTCGGCCAGGGACGCGCGGCAGTAGATGCCGAGCGGGATCGTGCGGTGGGCGTCGGAGAACTCGTCGCGCCACTCGGCGTACGGGCCGGCGATGAGCGCCACCAGGTAGGTGGAGATCCGTTCGGACACGGCGAAGTTCGTCACACGCGCGCCGTCGGGAGTGTCGTCCTCGGTCTCGATCAGCGCGTTGGACACGATCTTCCAGTCCCGCGGCGCGCGGACACCGAGCTGGTACACCGACTTGAGGTCGGGCTGGTCGAAGCAGGCGAACATGCGCTTGGCGTCGGCCGTCTCGAACTGCGTGTAGAGGTACACGCCGTTGTCGACCGGGTCGACGAAGCGGTGCAGGCCCTCGCCGGTGTTCATGTAGCGGCAGTCGGCGGTGACCACGAGTTCGTTGTCCGCGGCGAGCCCGGGCAGCGCGATGCCCTTGTCCTCGACGTAGGTGCTCACGTCGAGGTCCGTGCCGTTGAGCACGGCGGAGCGGACGCCCTCGGCGATGAGGTCGATCCAGGACGACTCGCCCGGCCGGGTGGCGGAGAAGCGCACTGTGGTGGTGGAGAGGAACGTCTTCTCACCGGGACCGCCGTGGCCGTCGGTCAGGTCCAGCACGATGTCGTAGGACGCGACATCCAGCAGGCCGGAGCGCTGCTTGGCTTCGTCACGAGTCAGGTTGGGGGCGGGCACGGGCACCTCTGGTCTTCGATTCCGGTTCCGGTTTTCGGGCTGTCGAGCATCCAATCATGCGAAGCGGTCCTCGGGCGACGGGGAACAACCGCGCACGTCGTGCCGTTGCCTGCCAAGGTGGGGGACACCCCCTCCGTAATGGCATGCCTGCCGACGTCGAACCCTCGCGAGGAGCTCGTTGAGATGACCGCTGCGTCCCAGCCCACCAAGGTGGACTTCTACTTCGACCCGATCTGTCCGTTCGCGTGGATCACCTCGCGGTGGATCCTCGAGGTCGAGAAGCAGCGCGACCTGGACCTGAACTTCCGGATCATGAGCCTGTCCGTGCTGAACTCGGGCCGGGAAGAGCTGCCGGAGCGCTACCAGGAACTGATGGACAAGGGGTGGCGCCCCGTGCGCGTCGCCACCGCGCTCGCCGCCGCCAAGGGCGAGGAGGCGCTGCGCGACTTCTACACGGAGTTCGGCACGCGCTACCACAACCAGGGCACCAAGGACTTCGACGTGGTCCTCAAGGAGGCGCTCGACGCGATCGGCGCTCCGGCCGAGCTGATCGAGGCCGCCGACTCGACCGAGTACGACGAGGCCCTGAAGAAGAGCCACCACGAGGGCATGGACCCGGTCGGCATGGACGTCGGCACGCCGACCATCCACATCGACGGGGTCGCGTTCTTCGGCCCGGTGCTCAGCTCGATCCCGCGGGGCGAGGACGCGCTGAAGCTGTTCGACGGTGCCGTCGCGATGGCGAGCTACCCGGACTTCTTCGAGCTCAAGCGCACCCGCACGGGTGAACTGAACTTCGACTGACGCTCACGGGGTCGCCAGCGCGGCCCGGGTCACGTCGGCGGGGTAGGGCGAGGTCGCGACGGCCTCGTCCGCCCCGGTGACCCCGGCCGCCACGGCGGCCTTCAGCTCGTTGAGCCGGCGCAGCCCGTCGCGGTGCTCCCGCAGGAACCCGGGGCCCACGGGCTCGCCGTGGCCGGGCACCACCACCCGCGGGTCGAGCGCGAGGATCGCCTCCAGCACGCCCGGCCATTCGCCGAGGTGCGTCTCGTCGCTGAACGACTCCGCCGTGAAGCCCTCGGGCCCGTGTTCCACCACGTCGCCGGCGAACACCACGGCCGCGTCGGGCACGTGCACCACCAGGTCGTGGTCGGTGTGCGCGCGACCCCGGTGCAGGAACGCGACAGTGCGGCCGCCGAGGTCCAGTTCCGCCCGGTCGGTCACGAGCCGGTCGGGCAGCATGATGCCGGTGCGGTCGAGAGCGTCGGCGATTTCCCGGTTGCCCGCTTCGCGGTACTTCGCACTCCGCTTGGCCCTCGCCTCGTCGCCGTGGTCCACGAGCTCCCGCAGGCAGCGTTCGTGGGCCCACACGTCGCACGGCAGGAACGGCGTGGTGCCGAAGGCGTGGTCGAAGTGCGCGTGGGTGTAGACGACGCTCCACGGCAGATCCGTCAGCTCGCGCACGGCGGCGGCGAGCTCGGCGCCCTGGTCGACGTCGCCGCGCGTGTCGATCACGAGGCAGCGTTCGGTGCCGATCACCAGCCCGGTGGTGAGGTCGAGCTCTTCGTAGCGGCGCGCGTGCACGCCGTCGGCCACTTCGGTCCAGGTCATGTCGCCTCCAGGAATTCCCCGCGCAGCGTGGGCGCGGTGGTGCTGACGTCGGCCTGTGCGGCGAGCTCGACGTCGTTCGGGTGGCCCGCCGCGGCCAGTTCGCGGCCGGACGAGCAGGTGCGCAGGGCTTCGCCGACGTCGGTGCCGGCCCAGGCCGCCGCGGCCAGCGCCGCCTCGGCCGAGAGCGTGCGGCCGTGGCTCGCCAGGGCCGCCGCGATGGCACCGGCGCCGAGCTGATCTTCCACGCAGGGCCGCAGCGGGCCGAACTTCTTTTCCCCGCCCAGCAGATCGAGGCCCCAGCGTTCGCCGGCGGGGATCACTCCGACGGGTTGTCCGGCAGCGAGCGCGAGTGCCTCGGCCGCGACGGCCGAGGCGTTGCGCAGGCAGCCGACCAGTACGTGCGCACCGGTGGCGGCGGCCGCGGCGGTGAGGGTGGCGCCGTTGGGCGAGGGCAGCGCGAGCCGCGTGCCCGACGGGATCTCCGTCACAGACGAGGGCCGCAGCGTCCACGGTCCGGCACCCGCCACCGCCGCGCCGGCGGCCCGGGCGGCGGCCAACCCGCGCTCGTCGCGCCAGCGCACCGGCAGCACCCGGCCGCCGCGCGCGGTCACGAGATCCGTGGTGGTGCCGAAGGAAAGCACGTCGACCACCACGAGTACCGCGCACGCGCCCCCGAGCGCGGCCACGCCTTCACCGCCCCATTCGAGCCGGACGTCGGTTCCCGCCTGCTCCCACGTGTCCACCCCCAGAGCATGCCCGCCACCGGCGGTGATGGCAGACTCGCCGCTGTGCGTGTCTACTTGGGATCCGACCATGCCGGGTTCGAGCTGAAGAACCACCTGGCCAGCCACCTCGCGGGCCAGGGGCACGAGGTCGTCGACGTCGGTCCGCGCGTGTACGACGCCGCCGACGACTACCCCGCCTACTGCGTGGAAGCCGCGCGCCGCGTCGCCGGCGACGAGGGCAGCCTCGGCATCGTGATCGGCGGCTCGGGCAACGGTGAGCAGATCGCCGCCAACAAGGTGCCCGGTATCCGCGCCGGTCTCGGCTGGAGCGTGGAGACGGCCCAGCTGTGCCGCGAGCACAACCACGCGCAGGTGCTCGGCGTCGGCGCGCGGATGCACACCGTGGAGCAGGCCACTGCGATCGTCGAGGCCTTCCTGGCCACGGAGCCTTCGCCGGAGGAGCGCCACAACCGCCGCATCCAGCAGCTGCTCGACTACGAGCGCACCGGCACCCCGCCGCCCCTGCCGGAAGCCTGATGCCCGAAGGGCACACCCTCCACCGCCTCGCCCGTCTGCACAAACGCCGCTACGCCGGCGCGCCCGTGAGCGTGGCCAGCCCGCAGGGCCGCTTCGCCGACGAGGCCGCGCGGCTCGACGGGCAGGTACTGGTGTCGGCCGAGGCGTACGGCAAGCACCTGTTCCACGACTACGGTCCACACGGGACAGTGCACATCCACCTCGGCCTGTACGGCACGTTCGCCGAAACGCCGCTGCCGGAAACCGAGCCGGTGGGCCAGGTCCGCCTGCGCCTGGCCGGCCGCACGCACTGGACCGACCTGCGCGGCCCGACCCGCTGCGAGCTGCTCGACGCGGCCCAGACCGACGCCATCAAGGCGCGCCTCGGCCCCGACCCGCTGCGGCGCGACGCGAAGCCCGAGCGCGCGTGGGACCGGATCTCGCGCTCGCGCACCTCGGTGGCCGCGTTGCTGATGGACCAGGCCGTGCTGGCCGGCGTCGGCAACGTGTACCGCGCCGAGGTGCTGTTCCGGCACGGCGTGGCGCCGCTGGTCCCCGGCCGTGCTCTCGACCGCGGCCTGTGGGACGCGATGTGGGCCGACCTGGTCACGTTGATGCGCCACGGCGTGAAGATCGGCCGCATCGACACGGTGGCCCCGGAACACATGCCGGCCGCGCAGGGGCGCGCGCCGCGCGAGGACCGGCACGGCGGTGAGGTGTACGTGTACAGGCGGGCCGGCATGCCGTGCCTGGTGTGCGGCACCGAGGTGGCGTCCCGGGAACTGGTGGGGCGCAACCTGTATTGGTGCCCGTCCTGCCAGCCCGCGTGACCGACCGGACCGGTTTCAGCGCGCGGTGAGGCCGTCGAGCAGCAGGTCGAGGCGTTCGGCGAGCGCCGCGGCCAGGTCGAACGGCGGCGTGGCGTCGACGAGCCAGCGGCGGAGGGTGTCGCCGTAGATCGCGGTCACGACCTCGGCCACCGTGCGCGCCGCGAGCTCTGCGCGCAGCTCGCCGCGCTGCTGACCCTGGCTGATCGCGGCGATCGTCGCGTCGGGCACGGGGTGCTGGTGGGCCACCACCTCGTCGTGGCGCAGGCTCACGTGCAGCATCCGGGTGAGGGTGCGTTCGCGCTCGTTCATGGCCGCCAGCGCGGCGAAGTAGCGGTGCAGCCGGGTGCGTGCGGGTTCGTCGGAGTCGGCGAGGTCCAGCAGCTGATCGCGCCGGTCCTGGCCCCACTCGACGAGGAAATCGCGCTTGTGCGGGTAGTGGTTGAGCACCGTCTGGCGCGCGACGTCCGCCTCCGCGGCGATCTGGTCGATCGTCGTCGCTTCGTAGCCGTGCTCCTCGAAGAGCCTCAACGCGGCCGTGAGCAGGCGCGCGCGCATCCGGACCCGGTTCGCCTCACGCCGCCCTGTGGTCATCCCGCCACTCTACTCATCTTTGGGCTAGAGGCTAAACTTAGGCTGGAGACCACACTTTGAAGGAGTGCACATGCAGGTGGACATCCGCGACCGGGTCATCGTGATCACCGGCGCGGCGCAGGGGCTGGGCCGCACACTCGCGCTGGGCTTGGCCCGCGAAGGCGCGCGGATCGCGGTGCTCGCACGCAGCGAGGCCAAGGCCGCGGGGACCGTGAACGAGATCGTGGCCGAGGTGCCGGACGCGCCGACGCCGTTCGCCGTGGTAGCGGACGTGTCCGACGAAGACCAGGTGCGCGCCGCGGCCGAGGCCGTCGACGCGCGCTGGGGCCGCGTCGACGCCCTGATCAGCAACGCCGGCTGGATGCCGCCGGCCGGCACGATGGGCGTGCTGGACTTCGAGCTCGCCGATCTGCGGCGGATCCTCGACAGCAACCTGGTCGGCTGTTTCCTGGTGACCAAGCACTTCGCGCCGCTGATGATCCGCGGTGGCGGCGGCCGGATCATCTACGTGGGCAGCATGGTCGGCACGCAGTCCGGCCCGGGAGGCAGCGCGTACGGCGCTTCGAAGGCGGGCGTGCACCTGCTGAGCAACGTGGTGCACCAAGAGTTGGCCGATCAGGGCATCCGCACGGTGGCGCTGGCGCCCGGGCTCACGGTCACGCCGGGCATGCGCGTGGCGGCGAGTGAGGACCACATCGCGCGGGTGAGTGCGCGGTACCCCGGCGGACGCGTGGGGCAGCCGGAGGACATCGTGCCGTTCGCGGCGTTCCTGTGCAGTCCGGCGGCCGAGCACCTGTCGGGCACGCTGGTGGGGATCCGGCCGATCACGGGGTGAGTCCGTTGTGGACGGAGCTGCGGAACTCGTTGCGGGGTAACGGCTGCGTGTGAGCAACCGAAGCCGTGAAGGGCTCCTGGAGGGTTTCCCCGGGAGCCCTTCACGGCGTTTGGTCAGGTGTGCGCGTCACCGCAGCACGGCTGACGGTCAGAAGTCGAACCCGCCGCCACCGAAGCCGCCGCCGTCGAAGCCCCCGCCGTCGAACCCGCCGCCGTCGAAGCCGCCGAAGTCCTGGCCGCCGGCGTCGCCGCCGTCGAAGCCACCGCCGTCGCCGCCGTCACCACCGTCGCCGCCCTGGTCTCCGCCTTGGTCGCCGGATTCGAGGGCGTCCTGCTGGCCCGCGTCGTAGCCCGATTCCCAGGCCGAGGCGCTGGCGATGCCGCCCATGCCGGAGAACATGGCACTGAACAGGAACATCGAGCCCAGGCCCCACGCGCCGGCCACGAGCGCGGGCTTCCACCACGGCTCGCTGTACCAGCCCTGCGGCACCGGGCGGCCCGCCACGCGACCGCCGGGGTAGTAGTACGGCGTGTCCTGGCCGGCGTCGGGCGAAGCGGCGTAGTGCTGGCCCTCGACGTCCACGTCGCGCCGCTCGGTGACCTTGCCGGCGCGCTCGCGCTCGGCCTCGTCGGGCAGCGCCGGACCGGGGTCCATGCCCATCGCGACGCGCGCGGCGCGCACGTAGTACAGGCCTTCCACGGCCGTGTCCTTGACCAGGCGCGCCTGTTCGACGGTCGTCGCCTGTTCCATCTGCGAGCCGGCGGCGTTGTAGCGCTCGCTGGCGTCGGCCATCGCCTGCTGGGAGGCGGTGTCGGTACCGGTGATGTTGAGGACCTGGCCGCCGAGGCGTTCGACGAGACGGCGCGCGTCGGCCTTCGCGTCGTCGAGCTGGCGCTGCCGCGAGGCGGCCTGCGACCGGGCGAAGTACAGCCCGCCCCCGACAATCACGACGACCAGCACGATCAGCAGGATCGCGGTGCCCATGGGTCACTCCACGTGGTGAGGCTTGTCTCGGCGGCCCGGCGGCCGCCTTTGATTCGGACAACGCGGACAGTACGCCGAGGGTTCCCGAGGGGTGACGCGGAGCACCTCTGGCCGGGCAAAGTAGAACACGTTACAGTCGGGGCATGAAGTTCTCCCTGTCGATCGCGATGAACCCCCTCGATCAGCTGGGCGAGCTCGCCCGCGCGGCCGAGGAGGCCGGATTCTCCTCGATCGTCCTGCCGGATTCGCTGTTCTACTCCGAGAAAGTGTCGGCGGACTACCCGTACACGCCCGATGGCAGCCGGTTCTGGACCGAGGACACGCCGTGGGTCGACCCGCTGGTGGCGGCCGCCGCGATGGGCGCGGTGACCGAACGGCTCGAGTTCTACACCTCCGTGTTGAAACTCGGCTCCCGCAACCCGGTGCTGCTGGCGCGTCAGGTGAACTCGGTCGCGGCGCTCACCGGCGGCCGCTTCGGGCTCGGCCTGGGCATCGGCTGGTCGCCGGAGGAGTTCGAGTGGTGCGGCGCGCCGTACGAGCGGCGTGGCAAGCGGTTCGACGAGGCCATCGAGGTGCTGCGCCTGATCCTCGACGGCGGCATGGTCGAGTTCCACGGCGAGTTCTTCGACTTCGACAAGCTGCGCATGAGCCCGACGCCGCCGAAGCGCGTGCCGTTCTACATCGGCGGCCACACCGACATCGCGCTGCGCCGCGCCGCCCGCGTGGGCGACGGCTGGTCGTCGGCGATGATGACGCTCGACCAGCTGCGCGACACGATCAAGCGGCTCAAGGAGCTGCTGGCCGAGCGCGGCCGTGAGAACGACCCGTTCGAGTTCCAGGCCGTCTGCGTCGACCGCTTCGGGCTCGACGGGTTCCGCGAGCAGGCCGAGGCGGGCGTGACCGACGCGATCACCATGCCGTGGGTCTTCGAAGGCCTCGGTTTCGACGCCGAGGTGGGGCCGAAGGTGGACGCGATCCGCAAGTTCGGCGACGAGGTCATCGCGAAGCTCGCCGGATCGGAGGCCTGACGTGGGCGTGGAGGTGAGCTGGGACGTCGACGCGGCTCAGCCGCCGGCCCGCCTGGCGTCGTTCAACTCGATGACGTCGGTGGCCGCGGGGGACAAGGACGCGTGGCTGGCGTTGTTCGCACCCGACGCCGTGGTAGAGGACCCGGTGGGGCCGTCGATGTTCGACGAGCACGGCAAGGGCCACCACGGGCACGAGGGCATCGGCGCGTTCTGGGAGCTGACGATCGCGCACGTGGAGCGCTTCGAGTTCGTGATCCGCGATTCGTTCGCCGCGGGCTCGGAGTGCGCCAACGTCGGCACCATCACCACCTACCTGCCGGGCGGCTACCGCGTGGACACCGACGGCGTGTTCGTCTACCGCGTGGGTGTCGACGGGTTGATCACGTCGATGCGCGCGTTCTGGGAAACCGAGCGCGCGATGGCGACCGCGCGCCAGGTCTGACTGCCCGAAACCACCTGTGGTCGCCGTCTGACCGGCCACTGTCCACCGTCCGGTGGCTGAACGACGGCCGGGCGCGGGCTTACGGTGGGCGGCATGCAGGCTCGTGGAGTGCACCTCGTCGGCAGCGTGCCCCTCGAGGACACGGAGGCGGTGTTCCGCGCGGTCGCCTCGCGCGTCGGCCCGCACCTGCGCCGGATCACCGACGGCGAGACGGGCGTGCGGTCGAACTGGACGCACTGGCAGCAGGCCGTGTTCGCGCGCACGCCCGGCCTGGTCACCGACGACGTGCGCCACGGTTCGTACAGCAGCATGCCCAAGTACCGCTTCGGCTCCGGCGTTTCCGAGGTGCGCTTCGGCCCGCTCGGCTACGCGCAGGCGGCGCTGTCGTCGTGGGTCGTGTTCCGGCGGCTGCGCGCGGCCGGGGTGCTGCCGGACGTGCGGTTCCAGGTCAGCCTGCCCACCCCGATGGCCCCGATCCGCCTCCACGTGGACGCCCGCGACCAGGCCGCGATCGAGCCCGCCTACGAAGCCGCGATGCTGCGCGAGCTCGAACTCATCACCGACGCCATCCCCGCCTCCGACCTCGCCGTGCAGTGGGACACCGCGGTCGAGTTCGGCATGCTCGAAGGCGTTTTCCCCGCCTGGATCCCCGACCTGCGCGAGGGCATCGTGTCCCGCCTGACGCGCCTGGGCAACGCCCTGCCCGCCGACGTGCACCTCGGCTACCACCTCTGCTACGGCGACAGCGGCCACCGCCACTTCGTGGAACCCAGCTCCACCGCCCTCGCGGTGGAGCTGGCCAACGCCGTGGCTGCCGGACTTTCCCGGCCGCTGTCGTGGATCCACCTGCCGGTGCCGATCGGCCGCACGGACCCGGAGTACTTCGCACCGCTGCGGTCGCTGGCGTTGCCGGCGGAGACGGAGCTGTACTTGGGACTGCTGCACAACTCCGACGGCGAACCGGGCGCCCGCAAACGCATGGCGGCGGCGTTGTCCGCGGTGGACTCCTTCGGGATCGCGACGGAGTGCGGCTTCGGGCGGCGGCCGCCGGAGACGGTGCCGGGGCTGCTGGAGTTGCACGCGGCGGTGGCGGAGCTGGTGGTCTGACCTGGCTCAGTGCCGGGGTGACAACGACTTCATGGACTGCTCGGCGTAGGCGCAGCGGGTCGCGATGACGTCACGGAAGTACTCGAGCGTCGGCGACGGGTCGGCGCGTGGCGGGGCGAAACGCTCGCGCAGCCACGGTGCCCAGGCGCCGGTTTCGCCCAGGAACTGCGCGGCGTGGTCGGTGCCGAGTTGCTCGTCGAGGTAGCTGAGCGCGCCCATGGCCGAGTCCTGCTCGCCCCGGTCGGTGCGGGACAGGAACGCCTGGAGGTAGGCGACGAGCAGGAGCGCGTCTTCCTCGGTGCCGAACCGAGCCAGCGCGAAGCAGAACCCGCGGCCGGCGTAGATGCGCTCGTTCGCCGGCAGTAGTTCGCCGATTCGTTCGCGGTGTGCGATGCGCCGGTCGAAGGCGATGAGCCAGGAAGCCGTGAGCTGGGCTCGCCATTCGTACCCGAGAAGCAGTCCGAGGTCTTCGTCGGTGATGCGTACCGCGTCCTCGGCCAACCCTCGTCCGAGCGTCTGCAGCAGTACGGGGTCGTCCTGGAACGGGGTGTGGTCCAACTCGAAGTACCTGCGGCCCGGCGTCACGTACTTGTCGACGACGGCGCCCAGCTCCGGGTCGTCGCGGTGGTTGCGCATCCCCCGATTCTGCCCGGTCAGGCCGCGCTGTGAGCCAGCCAATGGTCGATCAGCGCGCGGTCTCCGGTCAGCCGCACTTGGTCGACCGGCAAGCGGCGGGTGAAGACCAGCAGCAGGTCCCGCAGCGAACCCGCGAGCGTCGCGTCCGCCGGGGCCGAGTCGCGGGTCCACGAGATGCCCGACGGCGTGCGCGTGAGGTGCCAGCCCGGGCCGTCGTCGGGAGCGAGCTGCAGGGTCTGGCCGGTGCCGCGCAGGGCGGTGACGTCCGGTTTGAGCGTGGCGGTGACGGGGTGCGCGAGGAGTTCCAGCCATTCGGTGATCGCGTCGTCGGCCAGGTCGGGCGCGACCGAGAAGGTGGCGCCCGCGGCGTCGGAGTGGTGGACGAGGGTGTCGTTGAGCATGCGGCGCAGCCAGAACGTCGCGGGGCCCTCGCCGAAGAACGTCCACACGGGAGTGTCACTTGTGGACACCGCGTCGATTAGCTCGGCGGCGCCCGAGGACAGCCAGGCCGGCCAGGAGGACGGGGAGCCCGGGTCGGCGGTGAACGGGTCGGGCACGGCGGAGGGGCCGGTGCGGATGATGCTCGCCGCCCAGCGGTGGGCCTGGCCGACGTGGCCGACGAGCACGCGCACGGGCCAGTCGGGGCAGGTGGGGACGCGGGCGTCGGGGTCGGTGGTGGCGGCCGCCGCGGCGAGGGCGGCGGTGTGGTGGCGCAGGGCGGTGGCGAGCCGCGTCGGGGTCATGGCCGTACCGTAGGAACTCCATCCGGCTGGAGGTTCTACCGATGGAGACCGGGGTCACACTGGGGATCGGCGACTTGGCACGGCGCACCGGCGTGTCCGTGCGCACGATCCGGTTCTACTGCGACGAGGGCGTGCTCGAACCGGCCCGCAGCGCCGGCGGGCACCGGCGGTTCGACGCGGGCGCGGTGGAGCGGCTCACGCTCGTGCGGCGGATGCGCGCGCTCGGCCTGGGGCTGGGCCTGATCACCGACGTACTGGCCGGGCGCCGCACGCTCGCCGACGCCGTGGCCGCCGAGCGCGCGGCTCTCGACCGCGAGGTGGCGACGCTTGCGTGGCGGCGGTCGGTGCTGCGTGCGGTGGAGGACGCGCAGCCAGGGGAGCGGCCCGCGCGGCTCGAACTGCTGGCCGCGGTCGAAGACGGCTACGCGGCCCACGAGGTCCTCACCCGGCTGTGGCGGCCGATGACCACCGGGCCCGTGCCCGCCGACTCGGCGCGGATGTTCCTCGCGCTCTCCGCGCCGCCGCCCCCGGAAGTGCCTACGCCGGCCCAGGTTGTCGCGTATGCGTCGCTGGTGCTGCTCGCGTCGGATCGGGCGTTCGTCGGCGCGCTGCGCGAGAGCACGCTGGTGAACCACGACCGGATCACCGACCTGGCCGCCCTGCACGCCGAAGTCGCCGAAGCCTGCGCGCTCGCCTTCGCCGACGTGACGTCCGGCACGCGCGCGGCCCCGGGCCCGGCGCTCGACCGCTTCGTCGCCGCCCACGCGAGCGCCCTGCGCACCTCCGACACCCCGGCGTTCCGCCGTGCCCTCAACCACCGCACAGCGCCCGACCGCACGCCGAAAGTGCGGCGCTACTGGGCTTTGGCCGGCGAGATCACCGGCGAGGCCGCCCCGATGGGCGTCACGCACACCTGGCTGCTCGACGCCCTGAACACCGCAGCCGGCTAGCGAACCCCGCGCTTCCCAGATCTTGGACGCACTCGCCAGACGTCAGACGTCCAACTTATGGTCGCGGCGGATGAGGGCGAGGAGAGACGCATGTCCGTACGTGATCGGGCCGGGCTCGTGGAGCCGGCGCAGCCGCAGGACTTCCCGGACAGCCCGCTGAGCCGGGTGCTGCGGCAGCCGTTGATGCTGGGCGTGTTCCTGCCGTTGCAGACCGGCGGCTGGTCGCAGTCGACGCTGCCACGGGGCACGGACTGGACGTTCGCCTACAACCGGGCGCTGACGCAGCAGGCGGAGAAGTTCGGGTTCGACATCGCGTTCGGGCTGTCGCAGTGGCTGCCCAAGGGCGGGTTCGGCGGCGAGACGCACTACCGGGAGAACTTCCTGGACCCGTTCGTGTCGGCGATCGCGCTGGCGTCGGCGACCGAGTCGATCCTGTTGCTGGGCACGGTGCACGTGCTGTACGGGCCGTGGCATCCGTTGCACCTGGCCAAGTTCCTCGCGACCGCCGACCACATCTCCGGCGGACGCTTCGGCGCGAACATCGTGACCGGCTACGCCGACGCCGAACCCGCGATGTTCGGCCAGCTCAAGCCCGAGCACGACAAGCGCTACGCGATGGCCGACGAGTTCGTGGCCGTGTGCAAGGACCTGTGGGCGGGCGAGGACAACCTCACGTTCGAGGGCGAGCACTACTCGCTGCAGGAGGCCTACGCGTCGCCGCTGCCGAAGTACGGCCGGCCGATCCTGGTGTCCGCCAGCGGTTCTCCGGCGGGCTTCGCGTTCGCCGGGCGCAATTCCGACCTCGTGTTCATCTCCAGCCCCGCGGGCGAGAACATCGACCGCGCGCTCGAGGCGCTGCCGGCGCACGTCGAGAAGGTGAAGCAGGCCGCGCGCGATCAGGGCCGTGAAGTGCGGGTGGTGATCAACCCGACGGTGGTGTCCGCGCCCACGAGCGCCGAGGCTCACGCGCGCTACCAGGCGATCATGGACCACGCCGACCTCGGTGCGATCGGTGCGTTCACCGACCGCCACACCGCGGGCGACAGCCAGTCGTGGCTCGAACACTCGGCGCGCGGCCGGGCGGTCGGCGGGCACCTGCACATCGTCGGCTCGCCCGAGGAGGTCGCGGACAAGCTGCGCCGGCTGCACGAAACGGGCATC
This sequence comes from Amycolatopsis rhabdoformis, assembly GCF_035918295.1. Taxonomy (GTDB): domain Bacteria; phylum Actinomycetota; class Actinomycetes; order Mycobacteriales; family Pseudonocardiaceae; genus Amycolatopsis; species Amycolatopsis rhabdoformis. The sequence goes on along the minus strand of NZ_CP142149.1, from coordinate 5,180,691 downwards.
GACGGCGTTCAGCTCACGTTCTACGACTACCAGCCCGAACTCGACTTCTTCGGCACGCAGATCGTGCCGCTGCTGGAGGAAGCCGGGCTGCGCAAGAGTGTTACGAATCCCTGACCGTCCACGCGGGACCGGCCGCGGTGGCCGGTCCGCGACCTACTCTGTGCGAAGACAGAGGAGGTCACCCTGATCACGTTGGTGCTGATCGGCTTGGTGGGCGGGCTGATCACCGGCATTTCGCCCTGTGTTCTCCCGGTTCTGCCGGTGCTGTTCATGACGGGTGGGGCGAGCGCCGGCCAGGCCGCGGCTCCCACCCGGCGGCGGCCGTTCCTCATCGTCGCCGGGCTGGCGCTGAGCTTCAGCCTCGTCACGCTGCTCGGCACGCTCGTGCTCGCCGCGCTGCACCTGCCCGGCGACGTGCTGCGCTGGGCCGGGCTCGTGGTGCTGGTGGTGCTCGGCATCGCGATGATGTTCCCGCGGGTGCAAGACCTCCTCGAACGCCCGTTTGTCCGGCTGGGCCGCAAATCCGTGCCCGGCGACCGCGGTGCGTTCGTGCTCGGGCTCGCGCTCGGCACCGTGTACGTGCCGTGTGCCGGGCCGGTGCTGGCGGCCATCACGGTGGCCGGCGCGACGCACTCGATCGGCGCGTCGACGGTCGCGCTCACCATCGCGTTCGCCCTCGGCACCGCGATTCCGCTGCTGTTCTTCGCCCTGGCCGGCAACCGGGTCGCCGAGCGGGTGAAGGCGTTCCGCGACCGCCAGCGGCAGGTGCGGATCGCGGCCGGCGTCGTGGTGATCGGGCTGGCCGTGGCGCTCACGTTCAACGTCACCGACGCGTTGCAGCGCGCCATCCCCGACTACACCGCCGGGCTGAACTCCGCCCTCGGCACCAACCAGGTCGGCGGCGGTGACCTGCAGGCCTGCCAGCCGTCCGACGAGCTGCAGAGCTGCGGGGCCGCGCCGCAGCTGGTGGGCATCAACCAGTGGCTGAACACCCCGGGCGGCAAACCCGCGGCGCTGCAAGGGAAAGTCGTGCTCTACGACTTCTGGGCCTACTCCTGCATCAACTGCCAGCGCGCCATCCCGCACGTCGAGGCGTGGTACCAGCGCTATCACGACGCGGGCCTGGAGATCGTCGGCATCCACACGCCGGAGTACGCCTTCGAGCACGTGCCCGCCAACGTCGCGGCCGGCGCCGCGCGCCAGCACCTGACCTACCCCGTCGCGATCGACAACGACTACGCCACCTGGAAGGCGTTCGACAACCAGTCCTGGCCCGCCGAATACCTCGCCGACGCCACCGGCCAGGTCCGCCACGTCTCCATCGGCGAAGGCGACTACGACGGCACCGAGTCGCTCATCCGCGATCTGCTGACCACCGCCGATCCGGCGCAGACGTTGCCGCCCCGCACCGACGTCGCCGACACCACACCCACCAACCCCGAGCAGAGCCCGGAGACCTACCTCGGCTCCGAACGCAGCGGCGACGGCGGCGCCCCGATCAACCTCGGCGGCCAGTGGACCACCACCCCGGAATACCTCACCGCCGGCACCGACGCGTCCCTCACCCTCGGCTACGACGCCTCCACGGTCTACCTCGACGTCGGCGGCACCGGCACCGTCACGGCGACCGTCGGCGGGGTCACGAAGACGATCCCGGTGTCCGGCAGCCCGGACATCTACCCAGTGGTCCAGACCACAACGCCGCAACAGGGCACGGTGACGTTGAAGCTGAGCCCGGGGCTTCAGGCGTACTCGTTCACCTTCGGCTGATCTCGTCCGCACGCTCGGCCCCACCTCGGCGGAGCAGTCCCGCGCCCAGGTCCGTGAGGCAGTGGCGCACCATCGTGCCCTCGCGGTGGCTGGTCAGCAGGCCCGCCGAGCGCAGGATGGAGGCGTGGTAGCTCGCCGACGCGGGGGAGACGCCGACGCGGCGGCTCAGTTCCGTGGTGGTGCGCCCGCCGGCGGCGGCGGTGAGGAGGTGGGCGCGCGTCTTGCCCAGGAGGGTGGCCAGGGCGGCGGACGGATCGGCGGCCGGGGTGCTGCCGAAGCCGTACCTGGCCGGGTCGAGGGCCATCGGGTACACGATGACCGGCGGCAGCGTGGGGTCGGCGAGCACGGTGGGCGCGCCGTGGCAGAAGAAGGACGGCACGAGGCGCACGCCGCGGCCGTCGAGGTGCAGGTCGCCGGTCACGTGGGTGCCGTGGAGGACCAGGGTGTCGCCGGAGCGTGTGAGCAGCGGGTGCAGGCCGGTGAGCAGGCCTTCGACACCGGAGTCCAGGAGCACGCGGGCGCGGTGGCGGCGGTCGTCCTGCACGGCTTCGGCCAGGAGCTCGGCGTGCGGGGCGACCGTCTCCCGGTGGAACGCCGCCAGCGTCGAGGTGAGCTCCCGCAGCAGCCGGCCGGACGCGACCTCGGCCGTCCACGGCGCGAGCGGCCGGCCGCCGGCCAGCAGCGCGACTTCGGATTTCAGCCGGGCGCGCGGAGTGGCGCGCACGGCCTCGAGACCAGCCGGCAGGCCGTGGGCGCTCTCGGCCGGGGTGAGGAAATCCGGCGAGTAACCGCGCGCGGGGGCGATGTGCGCGAGGTGGCGCGCCGACTGCGGCCGGCCGGTGCGGGTGCGCCACCGTGACAGCACCGGTCCCGGGTCGCGCACCTGGATCGCGTGGACGCCGAGCAGCACCTCCCAGAGCGGGTCCGGCTCGGCGGCCACCGTCACGCGCGCGAGGTCGGCCGCGGTGAAGTGGATCTTCAGCGCCATCTCTCTCCTGTGCCTGCCGCCGGGGGTGCCGGCTCCGCTAGCCTGTGCCGTCGGCCGTTCGCGATCTTGACAGCGGGGGGCCGCCGCGCGCGAGGAGTAGCGGGTTGCCTCTTGGGCGGTGCCCGGCGGGAAACCGGTCCTGACCAGGGGAGACGGCGTGACGCAGTTCGGGCGGGAGCTCCGCCGGATCCGGGGTGAACGGGCGCTCACGCTCGCCGCGCTGGCGTCGCTCACGCACTACAGCAAGGGCTACCTGTCGAAGATCGAAACGGGCACGAAGCCCGCGTCGACGGACCTCGCGCGCCGTCTCGACACGGCGCTGGACGCCGGTGGTCACCTGGTGCGCGTGCTGACCGCCGAGCTGGCGCGGCCGCGGGCGGACGTGTCGCCCTACCGCGGGCTGGCGGCGTTCTCCGGTGAGGACAGCGCGTGGTTCTTCGGCCGCGGCGACCTGATCGACGAGGCCCTCGAGACCACCCGCCGGGCCGCCGGCAAACCGGTGGTCCTCGTGGGCCCCTCGGGCGCCGGCAAATCGTCGCTGCTCCACGCCGGGCTGCTGCCGGCGCTCGCGCGCGGCCGCGTGCCGGGTTCGGCGAGCTGGCCCGTGCTCACACTCACGCCCACCGACGACCCGGGTGCCGAGCTGGCCCGCCGCGCGGCGCTCGTGCCCGACACCGCGGCCGAGCGGATCGTGCTCGTGGTCGACCAGTTCGAAGAGCTCTTCACCCACAGCGTCACCGAAGCCACGCGCACCGCCTTCGTGCGGGTGCTCGCCGGAGCCGCCGCCACGGGCCGCGCGCTCGTGGTGCTCGCGCTGCGCGCCGATTTCTACGACCGTTGTCTCGTGTACCCCGAGCTGGTGGACGCCTTGCGCGCCAACCAGCTCACGGTCGGCCCGATGTCGCCCGAGCAGCTGCGCGAGGCGATCACCGCGCCGGCCGAGCACGCGGGGCTGACCCTCGAACCCGGCCTCGCCGACCTGCTGCTGGCCGAAGCCGAGCCCGACGCATTGCCGCTGCTGTCCCACGCGCTGCTGGCGACCTGGGAGGAACGCGAGGGCACCACGCTCACCGTCGCGGGCTACCGGCGCACCGGCGGCATCGGCGACGCCGTGGCCGCCACCGCCGAGCGCGTGCACGCGGCTCTGCCCCAGCGCGCCCGCGGCGCCGCCCGCGCGCTGCTCGTGCACCTCGTGCGCATCGGCGACCACGAGCCGGACGCGCGGCGGCGCATCGAGCGCTCGACGTTGCGCCGCCAGCTGCCGGACCCGGCCGGGACCGAGCTGGCCGTGGACGCGCTGGCGACCGCCCGGCTGCTCACCGTGGACAAGGGCACGGTCACGATCGCCCACGAAGCCCTGCTGCGCGCGTGGCCGCGGCTGCGCGGCTGGATCGACTCGGACCGCGCGGGATTGCAGCTGCAGCAACGGTTGCGCGACGCCGCGCAGCAGTGGGAGCGCGGCGGCCGCGACCGCGACCTGCTCTACCGCGGCCCGCGGCTCGACCTGGCCGAGGACTGGGCCACCGCGCACCGCGACCGGCTCGGGTCCGCCGAACGGGAGTTCCTCGCCGCCGCGCGGGCCCTCGAACATTCCGCGCGCTTCGAAGCGCGCCGCCGCGCGCGAAGGCTGCGTCGCCTGGCCGTGGGGCTCGCCGTGATGACGGTGCTCGCGGTGGCGGCCACGGCCGTGGCCGTGACGCAGAGCGTGGCCGCGAGCAAGGCCCGCGACGAGGCGGTGTCGCGGGCGCTGGCGAGCGAGTCGAATGAGCTGCGCCTCACCGATCCGTCGCTGGCCACCAGGCTGAGCCTCGCCGCCTACCGCGTCGCCGACACCCCCGAGGCGCGAGGCAGCCTGCTCGACTCCTCCGGCGACACCCAGGTCCGTGAGCTCGACGGGCACCCGTCCCCGATCCGGCGGATCGCCGCAATCGGCGGAGGCGACACCGTGGTGACCACCGGCGACGACGGGTCCACTCGCTTGTGGACGGTCACCGGCGGCGCGTCGCTCGTGCCGGCCGCCACCATCGCCGGGGAAGGCGACGAGCCGACGTTCGCCGAAGCCGGTGGAATCCTCGTGACCACCGGAAAAACCGGTCCGACGCGGGTGTGGCGCGACGGCGCGTGGGCGGCGCCGGTGGCCACGTTCGCCGCGGGCCCGGTCACCGCGGCCGCCCTCAGCTCCGACGCCGCGCAGCTCGCGCTCGGCCACCCCGACGGCACGATTTCCTTGTGGGACACGGCGAACCCGGTCGCGCCGACGGCCACGCTCACCGGCCACACCGGCGCCGTCGTGTCGCTCGCGTTCGTGCCCGGCTCGCGCGTGCTCGTGAGCGGCAGCGAGGACTTCACCGCGCGCCTGTGGTCGCCCGGCCGGCCGGGCACCGTGCTCGGCACCACGAAGGCGGCCGTGCGTTCGGTCGCCGCCGCACCGGGCGTGATCGCGGTCGGCAGCGACGACCATTCGCTCGCGCTGTGGTCGGTCACCGGCGTGCGCACGGCGTTGCTGACCTCCGACACGCGCGCCGTGCACGACCTCGCGTTCAGTCCCGACGGCCGCACCCTCGCCGCGACCGGCGACGACCAGACCGCGCAGCTGTGGAACGTCGCCGAGGGCACCTCGCTCACCGTGCTCAACCAGCCCGCGCCGGTCCGCGGCGCCGCGTTCGCCGCGCACGGCGGCTTGCTCGTGACCGGCGACGACGTCGGGCACCTGTGGCTCTGGCACCTGCCGCCGCCGGTCGTCACGGTGGCGGCCGGCGTGAACTCCGTGGTTTACCGGCCCCGCGGCGACGGTTACGCGCTCGGCGAAGACGACGGCACGGTGCAGTTGCGGCTCGGCGGCCGCGTCACGAACCTGGTCACCGGCGGCGCGGCGATCCGCACGGTGGTGTTCTCGCCCGACGGCGCGGTGCTCGCCGCCGGTGGTGAAGACGGTGTGGTGCACCTGTGGTCGCTCACCGGCGGTGAAGCGGCCGCGCTCGCGCGGTTCCCGACCGGAGACGGCCAGCTCGGCGCGGTGGCCTTCGACCCGACCGGGCGCGTGCTCGCCACGGGCGGGGACGGGCGCGTGGTGCGGCTGTGGATCGTCGGCAGGACCCCGGCGCTGCTCGACGAACTGCGCGGGCACGACAACACGATCTGGGGCCTGGCCTTCAGCCCCGACGGCGCCACGCTCGCCAGTTCGGGCGACGACTACACGGCGAGGTTCTGGCACGTGCGCGACCCGCGCCACGCCACGGCGGCCGGGAAATTGCCGTGGCTGCCCAACTCCGTGAACACCGTCGCCTTCTCACCCGACGGCCGCCTGCTCGCCACCGGCGGCGACGACCACACCGTGCGCGTGTGGGACTTCACCACGAGCCCGCCGACGCAGTGGGCCGAGCTCACCGCCCACGGCGACGCCGTGCAGTCCGTGGCCTTCAGCCCCGACGGCCGGCTGCTCGCCAGCTCCGCCGACGACCACACGGCCCGGCTGTGGGACGTCACCGACCCGCACGCACCGGTGGCGCTCGCGAACCTCACCGGGCACACGGACGTGGTCGGCTCCGTCGCCTTCAGCCCCGACGGTGCCCGCCTCGCCACGGCCGGCACCGACCACGCCGTGCGCTTCTGGCTCACCGACGCCGCGGCTTCCGCGCGCACGATCTGCGCCTCGTCCGTGCCCGCGCTCAGCGCCGACGAGTGGTCGCGCTACGCCGCCGGCGCCGCCCCGCGCCCCCTCTGCTGACCTCCTCCGACGCCGCACCGTCCCCCACCACGGTGCGGCGTACCCCCGGCATCGGACGGGCCTCTCGTCGAGGGCCCTGGTCGAGCTGGTCACGGGGCGGGGCGGTCGCCACGGCACTCATCCTCGGGCCCGGGGGAGGTCCGGACAAGCTTTTCGACCCTCCTTGAAAAGCCCTCCTGCCGGATTTGTGCCCAGGCCAACTGTTGCACCAGGTAACGATCTTGCATCCGCGTGTTTCCCGCCTCACCCGCCGGGGTAGCTGGCCGTCGGACAAGACTCGGCCAGAGGAGGCCACATGGGTGTGGACGCCGGAACCGCTCCGCCGGAACAGGCAGGTGCGGCTGGTGACGACAAGCGGCTGAAGAAACACTTCGGGCCGATCGGATTGCTGTTCACCGCCGTCGGGTCGGTGATCGGATCCGGGTGGTTGTTCGGCGCGTTGAACGCCGCGGAGCTCGCCGGGCCGGCCGCGATCGTGTCGTGGGGGATCGGTGCGGTGATGTTCGTCCTCATCGGGATGACCTACGCCGAGCTCGGCACGATGTTCCCGCACTCGGGTGGGGTGGCGCGGTTCCCGCACTACTCGTTCGGTTCCTTCGCCAGCTTCTCGATGGGCTGGGTCACCTGGATCGCCGCGGCCGCCGTGTCGCCGATCGAGGTGCTCGCGGTGGCGCAGTACGCCACGAACTACCTGCCCTGGCTGGAAACGCTCGACGCGGACAAGAACCCCGTGCTCACCCCGGCGGGCACCGGCATCTGCATCGCGCTGCTCGCGTTGTTCGTGCTGGTGAACTTCTTCGGCGTGCGCTGGTTCGCGCGGATCAACAACGTGCTGGTGTGGTGGAAGCTCGCGATCATCGCGCTGGTGATCGTGGTGTTCCTGTTCACCTCGTTCGACGGCAGCCACTTCACCGATTACGGCGGCTTCGCGCCCTACGGTGCGCACGGCATCTTCTCGGCCGTGGCGAGCGCCGGGATCGCGTTCTCGTTCTTCGGCTTCCGCCAGGGTGTGGAGCTGGCGGGCGAGACGTCGAACCCGAAGCGCAACGTGCCGCTCACCCTGATCGGTTCGGTGGTGCTCACCGGGATCCTGTACGTGCTGCTGCAGATCGCGTTCATCGGCGCCGTGCCGTCCGACGCGGTGGGCAAGCAGGGCTGGGCGAATGTCGGCGCGAACTTCTCGGCCGGCGGCGACGTGCTCGCCACCTTCGGCCCGCTCGCCGCGATCGCCGGCATCCTCGGCCTCGGCTGGCTCGCCGGCCTGCTCTACGCCGACGCGATCATCTCGCCGGGCGACACCGGCCTGATCTACACCGGCGTCACCGCGCGCATCTCGTATGCCATGGGCCGCAACCGCAACGCGCCCGAGGGCCTGTCGAAGGTGAACAACAACGGTGTGCCGTGGGTGAGCCTGATCCTCGCGTTCCTCGTCGGCTGCTTCTTCTTCCTGCCGTTCCCCGGCTGGAGCCAGCTGGTGGAGTTCGTGACCAACAGCACGGTGCTCTCGTTCGGCTCCGGGCCGCTGGTGCTGCTCGCGATGCGGCGGCAGCTGCCGAACCAGGTGCGCCCGTTCCGCCTGGGCCGCTCGTCGGCGTGGGTGGTGGCGTTCCTGGCGCTGTTCTCCACCAACCTGATCATCTACTGGACGGGCTGGGACACGAACTGGAAGCTGTTCGTGGTGATCGCGTTCGGCTACGTGCTGCTCGCGGTGCACCAGACGCTCGCCAAGGGCCGCACGGCGCGCCTGGACTTCCGCCACGGCTGGTGGGTGCTGGTGTGGTTCGCCGGGCTGGCGATCATCAGCTACCTCGGTGACTTCCCGGAGCAGGGCAAGCACGCGGGCAACCTCGGGGTGCTGAATTTCGAGCTCGGGGCCGTCGCGTCGGTCGTGCTCACGGCGATCGTGATGGCGCTGGCGCTGCGCAGCGCGTTGCCGCGGGAGCGGGTGGAGCAGATTCTCGCCGAGCACCGCGACGACGAGACCGAGGCCGTCGCCTGATTCCGTGACGCGGCACCCTGGTCCGCCGGGGTGCCGCGTCCCTTTTGGTCACTTTTGCGGCAGACTGGACGCCATGAGCCCGACCCCCGCGACCGGCCCCGGCGACGTCGACGCCCTCACCGACGCCGTGCTCACGGCTTCGCGGGTGCTGGTGGCCGTGTCCGTCCGCTCGGTCGCCGCCGCCGGCGACCGGTTGACACTGCCGCAGTTCCGGTTGCTCGTGGTGCTGCACACCCGCGGGCCGCTCAAGCACGCCACGCTCGCCGAGCACCTGGGCGTGACCCCGTCCACGGCCAGCCGCATGGTCGACCGCCTGGTGGCCGCCGCCCTCGTGCAGCGCCGGCACAGCCCGGTGTCCCGCCGGGAAGTGGTGCTGGAGCTGACCGACGACGGCGCCCGCACCGTCCGCCAGGTCACCTCGCGGCGGCGCCGGGAGATCGCGAAGATCGTGGCGAAGATGCCCGAAGACCGGCGGCGCGCTCTGGTGGAGGCACTCGCGGCGTTCGCCGAGGCGAGCGGCGAGCCGGCGGTGGTCGGCGGGCCGGAGGGCGGCTGGGGCTGACCCGTTGCGGCTCAGAGCGGCCAGACGCTCTTGCCGAGCCGGCGGATGATCTTCCCGTCGAGCCCGGCGACTCGTCCTGCGGGCACGATCGCCAACAGTAGCAAGGGGAACAGGTCGAGCGGGTAGGTCCACAGGTACTGGTTGGTGTGCAGCAGCATCAGCCAGATCGGCCCGAGCAGCAGCAGCCCGCCGATCGCCGCGACGCGCGTGAGGAGGCCGAACGTGAGACCGATGGCCACGCCGAGTTCGGCCAGGAGCAGGAATCCTTGGAAGAAGCCGAAGTTCGGCAGGACGACGCTGCCGTAGAACCAGTGCAGCGGCGCGATGTGCGTGCTGGCCACAGCCTGCTGCAGAATGCGGTGGGCGGTGTCCTGGTTGACCAGGTTGAAATCGAAGAACCCCCAGTCGAAGTGGTTCTGACCGACGATCTTGGCGATCACGTTGCTGAACCAGTCGAGGCCGACGAAGATCCGTAAGGCGACGGTAAGGTGGACCAGCGATCGGGTGGGAATGCCCGGATTCGCTGCGAGGGCAACGGGTTCGGCGGCCTGCTGGGTCATCGTGGGTCTCCTGTGGACGTGCGGAGTGCGAACGACCAGAGAGTAGATCCACTTCCCCTTGATTCCGGGTTTCCGCGGCTCGGTGTCAGCGGGCGGTAACACCTTGTGGAAATGTTTCGCGACGGCATTTCTTCGGGTCAGCCCAACTGTCCACTGTGGGCGGACCGGCTACTCGGCCGCGTGGTGCCCGGGGGAAAGTGCGCCGCCCAGGTCGGCAGCGCACTTCCCGGAACCGTGTGATCAGTTCTGCACGAGCCAATAGCGCGTCTCGTTGCCGCTGATGGTGATCTTCTGGCAGTCGAGCGACGCGCCCTGGTGGCCGACCGCGTACAGCACCAGCCCGACGCGGCAAGCGGGTTCGTTGTCGTAGCTGGCGATCACCGTCTGGGCCGAGGCGATCGTGCTCCCGCCGAGGACCAGTGCGCCGGCGATCAGCCCGGTGGCGACGATCTTGTTGCTGAGCTTCACGGTTCTCTCCCCTTCTGCGATTGTTCGCAGTTGTCTTCGAGCGACTCCGCAGTGATCTTGACACGGCTTCGGTCCCGGTCCGGTGCTTTGGTCACGGTGGGGTAAAGCGGGAAGAAGTGGTGCCCTGTGGGCGAAAGCCTCGTCCTCGGCAGTACTTCTCCGGGCAGTTGGGCGGGGCACCTTCGGCCACTTCCGCAACCCGCCCCTGGCGCCTGAGCCGCCGGAAGTGGTAATCGCATGCGCCGCCGAGCGGGCTCGAGCCGGTTAATGTCCGCCAGGGCCCTGGCGCTTGACGGTAGCCGCCATCCTGGACCTCGCCCAGGTCGGGCCGCGAATCGGCCTTTCGGCCCAGCACCCGGATCGCCGGTTCCGCGGCGCGCGACCAGAGTGCGCGTTTAATCCCCTGTGAACGGTTGGAGCACGTGCGCGCTGCCCGTTGTTCGGCTGGTGTATACCGCGGTGGGTGAGCCTGAGCGCGTCGGTCGGGGACCGCTGAATCAAAAGGAACACGATGGCCGAGCCTCGGTTCGAGATGGTGTCCATCTCGGTTGCTGGACTGAATGGGCGAGCGCATTCCGATTCGGGGTGGGCTGTGATGTGGCGATTTCTCTCGGCCAACAACCGGAGTATCGCGCAGTCGGTTAATTGCTTCCCCGACGGTGATTCGTGTGCCCTCGCGGTGGAGCGCCTCAAGGCGGGCCTCAAGGCCGCGCAAGTGCTGACGGTGCGCGATGAGCAGGGGATGTGGCTCTGGCAGCTGCGCCTGGGCGGGGAGTCGGTGGGGGTGTCGAGCCGCAAGTACCGGCGTCGGCTGCACGCGGTCAATTCGGGTAGTTCTTTTCATCACCTCGCCGAATCCAGCGGTGAGATCAACCGAACGCGTGTTCGTCCGTAGTTAATGTTTCCGCCCGGGGAAGGACAGCTGTCCGGGTAAAGCTGCGCCCTGAACAATCGGAGAGGAGGGGACATGACTGCTGTGCTCGCGGACGCCGAACCGCAGGCGCGCCGAAGAACCGGGAGACCGGGCGGCGCCGACCGGTTCTTCCGGCTCGCGTTGCTGGGCGCCGGGCTGCTGGTGCTCACGATCATGGTGGTGGTCGGCGGTTTCCTGCTGAAGAACGGCAGCCAGGCCCTCGGCCACGCCGGACTGTCCTTTCTCACCACGCAGGCCTGGCAGCCCGATTCCGGCAACTTCGGCATCGCCGCGGTGCTCGTGGGCACGCTGCTGATCGCGGGAACCGCGCTGTGCGTGGCGTTCCCGCTGGCCCTCGGCGTCGCGCTGTACATCTCGGAATACGCGCCGCCGCGGCCGAAGCGGGTGCTGATCAGCCTGGTGGACCTCATGGCCGCCGTGCCGAGTGTGGTCTACGGCCTCTTCGGGGCGGTGTTCCTGCAGTGGAACCTGCTCGACGTGCCGCGCTGGCTGTCGGTGCACCTCGGCTGGTTCCCGCTGTTCACAGTGGACGGTTACGACGCGAACGATCCGCTGAGCAGCCAGACCGTGTTCGCCAGCTCGACGTTCTTCGCCGGCCTGGTCGTGGGGATGATGGTCATGCCCATCACCTGTTCGGTGATGCGCGAGTCGTTTTCCCAGGCCCCGCCCGGGGAACGCGAGGGCGCCTACGCGCTGGGCGCCACCCGCTGGGGCATGATCCGCAGCGTGGTGCTGCCCTACGGCCGCGGCGGCATGATCGGCGGCACGATGCTGGGCCTCGGCCGCGCGCTCGGCGAGACGATCGCGGTGTACATGATCATCGCGCCGGTGTTCACCATCCAGCCCCACGTGCTGCAGAGCGGCGCGAACTCCGTGTCGGCGCTCATCGCGCAGCAGTGGGGCGCGGCCAGCCCGTTCGGGCTCTCCGCGCTGATGGCGGCCGGGCTCGCGCTGTTCGCCCTCACACTCGTCGTCAACTTCGGCGCGTCGGCCATCATCGCGCGCAGCCGCTCCGGACAGGGAAGTGAGGCATGACCGCCCTCGACACGCGGGAAACCCCGGAAATCCCCGAGCTGCCCGAGTTCGACGCGGTGCCCGAGGAGCCCGAACGCCGCCGCGTGACCCGGCCGGGCCGGCGTGCCGACACGGTGAACGCGGTGGGCGCGCTGGTCGCGGCCGTGGCGCTGACCGCGATCGTGTTCGCGCAGCTGGCACCGTTCGGCGGCGCGATCGGCTTCCTCGCCATCGCGTGGGTGCTGTTCCTCGGCCTCTACGCGCTGCTGGTGTCGCTCACGGACAACTCATTGGTGGTCCGCGACCGCCTGGTGTCGGCGATCGTGCACAGCCTCGCCGCGTTCGCGTTGCTGGCGCTGATCACCATCGTCGGCTACCCGCTCGTGCGCGGCATCGACGCGTTGAGCCACTGGAACTTCTTCACCGACGACATGGCGAACGCCGGCCCGCTCGACCCGCTGACCCAGGGCGGGATCATCCACGCCGCGGTGGGCACGCTGGAGCAGATCGCCATCGCGCTCGTGCTCACCGTCCCCTTGGGACTCACCTGCGCGGTGTTCCTCAACGAGACCCGCGGCTTCTTCTCGCGGCTGGTGCGCACGATCGTGGACGCGATGACCGCGCTGCCCTCCATCGTGGCCGGGCTCTTCGTCTACGCCGCGCTGATCCTCGCGCTGGGCCTGGAGAAATCGGGCCTCGCCGCGGGCTGCGCGATCAGCGTGATGATGCTGCCGATCGTGATCCGGGCCTCCGATGTGGTGATCCGGCTCGTGCCGGGCTCGCTGCGGGAGGCATCGCTGGCGCTCGGCGCGGGGCAGCTGCGCACCGTGTGGCACGTGGTGCTGCCGACCGCTCGCTCGGGCCTCACCACGGCGATCCTGCTCGGCACCGCGCGCGGCATCGGCGAGACGTCCCCGGTGCTGATCACCGCCGGGTTCACCGCCTACCTCAACGCCGACCCGTTCGCGGGGCCGCAGATCTCCCTGCCCCTGGCCACCTTCTCGCTGGTCACCTCACCCGAGGAAGCGATGAAGGCCCGCGGGTTCGGCGCCGCCGCCGTGTTGATGCTGCTGGTGCTCGTGCTGTTCGTGATCGCCCGGATCGCCGGCGGCCGGCCGGCGGGTGAGCTGACCCGCGGGGCACGCCGGCGCCGGGAACGCGCTTCGGCCGCCGACCGGGAGCGGTTCATCCAGAGAATGCAGGGGGAACAGTGAAGGGCCGGATCTTCCGTTGGGTCGCGCTCGTGCTGGCACTGGTGCTGCTCGGCCAGGGCACCGCGTTCGCGCAGGGTTACGTGCCCATCAGCGGCGCGGGGTCCACGTGGAGCTCCAACGCGCTCGACCAGTGGCGCAAGAACGTGGGCCAGTACGGCATGCGGATCAGCTTCGCCGCCACCGGCTCGACCGACGGCCGCAACCAGTTCAAGGCCGGCCAGGTCGACTTCGCGGTGTCGGAGATCCCGTTCGGTCTCACCGACGCCGGCGTGACCGACGTGGCGCCGACCAACCGCGGCTTCGCCTACATGCCGATCGTGGCCGGCGGCACCGCGTTCATGTACAACCTGCACATCGGCAACACCCGCGTGACGAACCTGCGGCTGTCGGGCAAGACGCTCACCGGGATCTTCACCGGCGCCATCACCAGCTGGGCCGACCCGCAGATCAAGAGTGACAACCCCGGCCTGACCCTGCCGGCGCGCAAGATCATCCCGGTGGTGCGCTCCGACGGTTCGGGCACCAGCGCGCAGTTCACCACCTACATGGCCCGCCAGTACGGCTCGCTGTGGGACGCCTTCTGCAAAAGGGCCGGCCGGGCCACGCCGTGCGGGTTCACCTCGAACTACCCGCTCGTGCCGCCGATGATCGGGCAGTCGGGCTCGCTCGGCGTGACCAACTTCGTGCGTCAGGACCAGAGTGAAGGCGCCATCACCTACGTCGAGTACTCCTACGCCCGCAACGCCGGCTTCCCGATCGCCAAGGTGCTCAACCAGGCCGGCTACTACATCGAGCCGAAGGCGCCGAGCGTCGCCGTCGCGCTGCTCTCGGCCCAGATCAAGCCGGACCTCACGCAGGAGCTCGGGCAGGTCTACACGAACCCCGACCCCCGCACGTACCCGTTGTCCAGCTACAGCTACATGATCCTGCCGACCACCCCGACCGCGCCGTTCACCGTCGAAAAAGGACGGACGCTCTCGGACTTCGCCTACTACTTCCTGTGCGAAGGCCAGCAACAGGCCGACCAGCTGGGCTACTCGCCGCTGCCGATCAACCTCGTGCAGGCCGGGCTCAACCAGGTGGCCCGCATCCCGGGCTCGACCAAGAAGCCCACGGACATCTCGAAGTGCAACAACCCGACGTTCTCGCCGGACGGCACCAACACCCTCGCCAAGAACGCGCCGCAGCCCTCGCCGTGCGACAAGATCGGCGTGGTGCAGTGCACCACCGGCACCGGTGGCGCGAAGTCCTCCACACCGAACAACGGCGGCCCGGGCGGCCGGTCGAACGCGAGTGGCGGACCGGGCGGCACCAACGCGGCCAACGGCCCCGGCGGCACAGCCGGCGGTCCGGGCAACACGAGTTCCACACCCGGCGCACCGGGCACGACCAACGGCCCCGGCGGCGGTGCGATCGACCCGGACACGGGCTTGCCCGTCGGCACGCAGAACCTCGCCGACGGCGGTTCGTCGGTGCCGGTCTCGCTCGCCCAGCGCGACGACGCCACCGCTGCGCTGCTCACGGCCGTGGCCGTGGCGCTGCTGCTCGGGCTCGTGATCGGCCCGCCGTTCCTCGCGCGGCGGCTCACGAAGGACGGTGACCGGCGGTGAAGTACGTCAGACTCGGGCTCGCGGCCCTGCTCCTGCTGGCCGCGGTGCTCGTGGCCGCGCCGAGCCAGGCCGACACCGGTTCGGCCGTGACGGTGTCGGGCACCGGCGCGTTCTCCTCGCTGAAGGTCACGGTCAGCCAGACCACCGACCTCATCAACCAGACCGTGCAGGTGACCTGGACCGGCGGCCGGCCGACCGGGCCGTCGGGCAACTTCGCCACGAACTACCTGCAGCTGATGCAGTGCTGGGGCGACGACCCGGCCGGCCCGACGCGCGAGCAGTGCCAGTACGGAGGCCTCGCCGCGCAGGGCTCGCCGGTCGCCGGCGCGTGGACGCGGCTGCGCCAGGTCAGCTACGGCACCCTGGCCGACCCGCTGGAGACGCTCAAGCCCGAGGCGGGCAAGCAGGCGGTGGTGCCGTTCACCTCGGTCTCCGGTGTCACGACGACCTCGACCGGCGAGTTCTTCACCGCCGGCACCACCAACGAGGTCCCGCTCGCCAAGACCCGGCTCGACGGCGGCGGCGAGGTGGACTTCGAGGTGCAGACCGCGCTGGAGTCCGACGGCCTCGGCTGCGGCACCGTGGTGAACGGCGCCCCGCGCCAGTGCTGGCTGGTGATCGTGCCGCGCGGGAACACCGAGGTCGACGGCAAGCAGGTCGGCGTCGGCTCCAACCGGCCGCAGCTGGACTCCTCGCCGTTGAGCCAGACCAACTGGAACAACCACCTCTCCGTGCCGCTGAAGTTCCAGCCGGTGGGTGCGTCGTGCCCGCTCGGCGCGGCCGAACGCCCGACGTCGGGGGACGAGTTCCTCTCCGAAGCCGTGCTGCGCTGGCAGCCGACGCTGTGTTCGGGCGGCGGCACCGTGTACGGCTTCACCCAGGTGCCCGACGGCGTCGCCCGCCAGACCGTGGTGTCGGACAATCCGGGCCTGGCCTTCATGACCGATCCCGTGCCGCAGGACCAAGTCACGAAACCCTTGGTGTACGCGCCGATCGCGCTGTCGGGGCTGAGCATCGCGTTCATCACCGAACGGCAGTCGGCCGGTGAAGGCGTGGCGCCACCGGAGGTCTGGCAGCGCGACGGCGAGCAGATCACCGAGATGAACCTCAACCCGCGGCTCGTGGCGAAGCTGCTCACCCAGTCGTACGTGCTGTCGTTGCCCACGCGCCAGGACTACCTCAAGGGCAACCCCGACTCGCTCACACTCGATCCCGAGTTCCTCCGGCTCAACCCCGACTTCAAGGACTCGGGCCGGCTGATGTCGGCGGTGGACGCTCTGGTGCCCACTGTGGACATGGACGCCACCACGATGCTGTGGAACTGGATCAAGGCCGACAAGGACGCGTCGGACTTCGTGAACGGTGTGCCCGACCCGGACGGGATGAAGGTCAACCAGGCTTTCCGCGGCACCAACCTGCCGGTGTCGAACTTCCCGCGTTCGGACCTCACGTGCGCCGGCACGGGCCTGCTGGCCAGCTGCGCGCTCGACCTGCGCCCGCTCGCCAACGACATGCACGAGGCCGGCCGCGCGATCAGCCGCGGCGACACGCTCGGCAAGGCGCCCACCGGTTTCGCGACGCCGACGGGAGCGCCCGAGCTGAAGGCCGTGGACCGCGAGCCGCAGGGCCAGCGCAGCCTGCTCGCCGTGGTCGACACCCCGACGGCCGCGCGCTACGGCCTGCCCACGGCCAAGCTGCGCAACTCCTCGGGTGCGTTCGTGGCGCCCACCGACGCGTCGATGCTCGCCGCCGTGGCCGCCGCGAAACCCGGCCCCGTGCCCGACGTGCTGCACCTCGACCCGACGACTCCCGCCGCCGACGCGTACCCGCTCACCAACCTCGCCTACGCCGCGACGGCACCGTCCGCTTTGGACAAACAGGCCGGCGGCGAGTACTCCGCGTTCCTCAAGTACGCGGTGGGCAACGGCCAGACGCCGGGCATCGAGGCGGGCACGCTGCCGGCCGGTTACGTGCCGCTGCCGCAGGCGCTGCGCGCGCAGACCGTGACGGCGGCGGACAAGATCGCCGCCGACTCGGGCCAGACCTCCGCACCGCCCCCGCCGCCCGGTGAGCAGACGTCCGGCAGCGGCGGCGGCTTCGGCGGTGACCAGAACTCCGCGTCCGGCGGCACTGGCGGCACCGGCGACTCGGGCGACACCGGCGGCGCGCCCGACACCGCCGCCGGCCCCCCGCCCTCCGTCCCCGGCGGGGCACCGCTCGCGGTGAAGGCGCCCCCGACCTCCACGGCCAACCAGCAGAACGTGGCGCAGACACGGCCGACCCCGGGCTCGCCCGTCGGCTTCGTGCGCTACCTGCTGGTGATCCTGCTCGCGGCGGGTGCGGTCGCCGCCGGCTCCGGGCCGGCGCTCACGCGCCTGAGCAAGCGGATGGGGAGGTGATGTCCGCGGCCCGCCGGGTCAGGAGCGGCAACTCCTGAGCCGACGAGCCGGGTGCAACCGGCAAGACCGGCGTCACGTCGCGCGAAAGCACTGACGCCGGCGAGCTCGGACGACGAGTCCGGGCAAACCTGCTGAGCAAAGGATACCTGAAGTGAGCAAGAGAAGAACCCTGGTCACGGTCGCCGCGGCGGCCCTGGTGCTCGGCCTGAGCGGGGTGGCCCAGGCCGACCCGAGCGGCGCCCCCACCTTCCGCCAGCTCGCGGGTGTCGGTTCCGACACCACGCAGGGCGTGATGAACGGCCTCTCCGACGCGGTCACCGTCGGCGGCACCAAGATCATCGCCTCCTACGACGCGGTGGGCTCGGCCAACATCACCACCAAGGACGCGGCGACCACGCCGAACTGCACCATGCCGCGCCCGGCGAACTCGGGTGAGGGTGTCAACGCCCTCGTCGCGTCGCAGGACAACGGCACCAACTGCGTGCAGTTCGCGCGGTCCTCGGCCAACAACTCGGCGACCTACGCCGGCAAGAACCTCACCTACATCCCGTTCGCGGTCGACGCCGTGACCTACGGCGTGCGTTCGGACAGCTCGATCTCGAAGAAGCTGACCACCGCGCAGCTCAAGAGC
Source organism: Amycolatopsis rhabdoformis (assembly GCF_035918295.1). Classification (GTDB taxonomy): domain Bacteria; phylum Actinomycetota; class Actinomycetes; order Mycobacteriales; family Pseudonocardiaceae; genus Amycolatopsis; species Amycolatopsis rhabdoformis. The sequence goes on along the minus strand of NZ_CP142149.1, from coordinate 5,162,815 downwards.
GTCTACAACTGCACCGCTCCGGGTGTGGGCACCACGTACAAGCCGCTGCTGCCGAAGTTCGGCTCGGGCACGCGCGCGTTCTTCCTGTCCTCGCTGGGCCTCACGAACGCCGCGAACTACACCACCACGTTCCCGTGCGTGCACGACACCGACACCACGGGCGCGCCGATCGAGGAGAACACCGGCACGTTCCTCACGGACCCGGCCAACGTCGCTCCGTACTCGATCGCCCAGTACCAGAGCCAGATCAACGGCGTGGTCCCGGCCGTGCAGGGCAAGGTCGTGCTGGCCACCCTCAACGGCATCTCGCCGACCGCGCTGAACACGGCTTCGTCGTTCAAGCGTGACGTCTACAACGTCGTCCCGACCGGCCAGCTGGGCAACGCCCCGTACGCCGGCACGTTCGTCGGCACCGGCTCCGCGATCTGCTCCGCCACGGACGTGATCACGAAGTACGGCTTCGGCGAGGCCGCGAACTGCGGCGACACCAGCATCGTCACGCCCTGACCGGAGAAAGGCACCTCTGCCATGAGCACCAAGTCCCTGCTGCGCCGCTTCGCCGTGGGCGGTGTCATCGTCACCGCCGCGCTGGCGGCGATGGGCTCGCTCTCGACGGCGTCCGCCGACGTCCCGGCGGGCACCCTCGGCACCCTGTCCCTGAGCCCGGCCACGGGCCTCGACATCACCGCCGGCATCGCCACCACGTCGGCCGGCTGCCCCGACACCGCTGACGCGTACTACCTGTACGTGTTCGGCCCGGGCGGCTTCCAGAACGGTCTCATCGCCACCACGACGACCGACGTCGGCCTGTCGCACACCGACGGCTTCCCCGTGCAGCTCGGTCTGTCCATGAAGGACATCGCGCTGGACAACAGCACCACGGTGCAGCCGGGTCGCTACGACCTGGTCGCGAGCTGCATCGACTCGTTCTCGCAGGAGGTGCAGGGCACCTTCACGCAGGCGATCTACTTCACCGACGCCACGCACTACCAGAGCACCGACCCGAGCGCGCCGGTCTCGACCAGCACCTCGCTCGCGGTCTCGCCGGCCTCGCCGGCCACCCAGGGCAGCCCCGTCACCCTGACCGCCACGGTCACCCCGGCCTCGGCCGGCGGCACCGTGCAGTTCAAGGACGGCGCGGCCAACCTGGGCAACCCGGTCGCCGTGGCGGGTGGCACCGCCGCCCTCACCACCTCGGCGCTCACCGCCGGCAGCCACTCGCTGACCGCGGTCTTCACCGGTGCTTCGCAGAACGTCGGCGGCTCGACGTCGGCCGCGGTGGCCTTCCAGGTCAACGCTCCGGTCGCGACCCCGACCACGACCGCGCTCTCGGTCACGCCGAGCGGCACGGCCCAGCAGTTCAGCACGGTGACGCTGAACGCGTCGGTCAACCCCGCGGGGGCGGCCGGCTCGATCCAGTTCACCGACGGTGGTGCGAACCTGGGCAACCCGGTCGCGCTGTCGGGTGGCACCGCTTCGCTGACCACGTCGACGCTGGGCGTGGGCGACCACACCTTCACCGCCAAGTTCGTGCCGGCCAACCCGGCCGCGTTCGTGGCTTCGGAGTCGGCCGGCGTGCCGCTTTCGGTGACCGCCTTCGCGGGCGTGGCCACCTCGGAGAACATCACCACGACCGTGAACGCCGGTGAGCTGCTGATCAGCGTCGACAACGAGAACGTGACGCTGCCGTCGCCGACGATGCTGCCCGACGCCTCGATGCTGCAGACCTCGGGCCAGCTGAACCCGGTCACGGTCACCGACACCCGCGCCGGGAACCCGGGCTGGAACGTCTCCGGCCAGGCGACCGACTTCGGTGACGGTGCTTCGCACGCGATCAACGCCGCCAACCTCGGCTGGACCCCGGTCCTCGTCGACAAGGTGGCCGCGCAGAACATCACCGCCGGTCCGGCCGTCGGCTCGGCCGCCGCGGTGGAGCCGGGCGCGACCGCCCCGGCGGGCCTCGGCCTGGCCGGTGCCCGCACCCTCGCCACCGCAGCTTCCAACGGTGGCAACGGCACGGCGCACCTCGGCGCCGGGCTTTCGCTGAACGTGCCGACGTCGACCGTCGCCGGCACCTACACCGCGGTGCTCACGCTGACCGCGATCTGATCACCGGGTCTCCGGCGGCGTGGTGCCGGCCGCCCGCCGGAGACCCGGCCCCAGTTCCTGTCTCCCGCTTTCTCCCGGTTCGCCTCCGTTGAAGGGAAACGCCGATGCGCCTCGTGGCACTGGCCGCCGCGCTCCTGCTGGGTATCGCGCCCGCAGCCACCGCCTCGCCCGGCTCCGCCGCCGCGGCGCACCCGTCCCTCTCCGGACAGTTTTCCGTGCGGCAGGCCGCTTTCGAGCAGGCCGCCCCACCCGCCCAGCCGCCCGCGGGCGATCGGCGCGTGACGTTCGGCGTCCGCCCCGCCACCGCGAAGGCGCCCGACAACCGGCCGAGTTTCGGCTACGGCGCCACGCCCGGCGCCGTGGTGAAGGACTACGTGGCCGTGTCCAACGTCGGCACCACCCCGGTCACGCTGAAGATCTACGCGAGCGACGCCTTCAACACCCCCGAGGGCGGCTTCGACCTGCTGGCTTCCGGCAAGAAGTCGGTGGACGTCGGGGCGTGGACGAAACCCGCGCAGACCACCGTTTCCCTGAAGCCGCGGTCGGTTTCGATCGTGCCGTTCTCGCTCACGATCCCCGCGAACGCGACCCCCGGTGACCACGCGGCGGGCATCGTCGCCGCGCTGACCACCGAGCAGACGGGCGCGAACGGGCAGCGGGTGTCGGTGGAGCAACGCGTCGGCGCGCGCATCTACCTGCGCGTGACCGGTCAGCTCACGCCGCGGCTCGCGATCACCGGCCTCACCGGCACCTACGACCCCACGCCGTTCGGCCGCGGCGACGCGACCGTGAGCTACGTCGTGCGCAACACCGGCAACACCCGCCTTTCGGGCACTCAGCGCCTGGGCGTGAGCACGCCGTGGGGCTCCACTGTGGACAGCGCGGCGCTGCCGCCGATCCCGGAACTGTTGCCGGGCGGGCTGATCAAGGTGACCACCAAGGTCTCCGGCCTGCTGCCGGCGGGCTGGCTCGACGCGACCGTGCACGTCGACCCGCACCCCGTGGCCGGGTTCACCGACCCGGTGCAGCCGGTGGAGGAGACGCTCACGCTGAGCGCCGTGCCGTGGGCGTTCCTCGGGATCCTGCTCGTGCTGATCCTCGGGGTGCTCGCCGTGGTGTTCACCCGCCGCCGGCGCCGGCGCGCCGGCGCGACCGAGGCCCCGCCGGCGGAGGAGGTGGCCGAACATGCGGCTGCGCACTGAGCTCCTGCTCGTGGCCGGCGGGCTGGTCCTGCTGGCCGCACCCGCGCAGGCGGCGCCGATCGGCGGCCTGGTCGTGACCCCCGGCGAAGGCCAGGACGCGTCCTCGATCCGCATGCACACCAGCACCGGCTGCCCGGCCGAGGCCGACGCGTACTACGCGAGCCTGCGTGGCAAGGGCATGCCCGCCGCGGGGCAGGTCGTGGTCGCGAACACCGACGTCGGCCTGTCGCACACGAGCGGCTTCGACGTGTTCCTGGCCCAGACCCTCAAGGATTTCGCCGAGGACAACGGAACCACGCTCTCGGGCACCTACGACGTGACGCTCTACTGCATCGACTCGTTCAGCCAGCAGAGCAAGGGCGAGTTCACCGCGGAGCTGAAGTTCGACGGCCCGGTGAAGTACGCGGCGCTCGGCGCGGCCAAGGGGCCGAACCGCGCGCCGGACACCCCGTCCTCGGCACCACCGCCGTCCTCCGCGAAGCCGTCCACGCCGGCCGCGCCGCCCCGGACCAGTGCGGGTTCGACGCCCGTGCCGCTGCCGGGAACCGGTAGCAGCGGTGAGCCGCCGGCGAGCGCACCGGCCGCGGAGGCCGTGGCCGCGAAGGCCGATTCGCCGACGACATTGGTCGGCGCGTTCGCGCTCGTGGCGGGGGTCGGCCTGGTGGTGGCCACGGTGGCGCTCGCCGCGTGGGTGGTCCGCAGACGGGCCAGGGGAATCCAGTGAACAGCGGAAGGAAAGCTTTCATGCGCAAGCGTCAGCTCGTGGTGGCGGGTGCCTCGGCGGCCGCGGCGGCGATCACCGTGGTCACCCTGGTGACCTCCACCGCCTCGGCCGCGCTGCCCCCGCCGGGCAGCCTCGGCACCCTCACCCTCGAACCGCCCACGGGCACCGGGGACACAGCACCGGTAGTGCGCACCTCCCAGGGCTGCACACCGGACTCCGACTCCTACATCGCGCACGTGTTCGGGCCCGGCGGGTTCGCGCCCGGCCTGGTGGCGACGTTCGGCCTGCAGGATGTCGACTTCTCGACCACGCAGGCGTTCCCGGTGCAGTTCACCAAGGGCATGACCGACATCGCCACGGACAACCAGACCGAGGTCGTGCCCGGCACCTACGTGGTGCAGGTGTCCTGCATGGACTCGTTCTCGCAGACCGAGACCGGCACGTTCACGGCGGACATGTATTTCACCGACGCCACGCACTACCAGTCCACGGACCCGAACGGGCCGCCGGCGACGTCGACGACCACCACCACGCCGACCTCGGTGAGCACGTCGCAGCCGACGTCGACCTCGACCACCACGGGCACGTCCACGACCACCACGACGTCGACCGGTACCGCGACCACCACGCCGACCACACCGACCACACCGACGACGACGGGTACCACGTCCACTTCGGACACTCCGACGTCGACGACGACCACCACCACGGGCACACCGACGTCGACCACGACCACGTCGGGCACGACCACGACCACCGGTACGACCACGCCGACGACCACGGGTACGAGCACGACGACCACGACCCGCACGTCGACGTCCACTCCGACCTCGACCACCACCACCCCGCGCACGACCAGCACCACGCCGACGAGCACGGGCACCACGACCACCACCACACCGGCGAGCACGACCACGTCGTCGGGCCCGGTCTCGGACACGGCCACGACCTCGGCGACCGACACGTCGTCGAGCACCACGTCCACCGGCGACACTTCGGTGACGGTGCTGCCCAGTGACACCGGCACGAACGGCACGGGTGGCGGCGCGGGGGAGAACGTCGGCACCACCGTGCCCGGCCGCACGCTCGCCTACACCGGGTTCGACCTCGGCTTCTTCGTGCTCGCCGCGGCCGTGCTGATCGGGCTGGGCGTCGTGGCGCTCATCGCGGTGCGCCGGCGCAGGGCGGACGCCCGCCGCACATGGTGACCACCGGGACGGACACCGCCGCACCGCCGTCGGGGAAACCCGCGGCGGTGTGGGTGACCGGGCAGGCGCTGTCGATCATCGGCGGCCTGATGCTGTGCCTGGTCCTGCAGATCGCCGTGATCGGCCAGCTCGCGCACAACCGCGACCAGGACCGGGCCTACGCGGCGTTTCGCGACCAGCTCGCCAACGCGACCGCACCGGCGGGCGCCTACGACCCGGACGGGCACCCGCTCGAGCCGGGCACGCCGGTGGCGGTGCTCGTGGTGCCGCGGATCGGCGTGCGCGAGGTGGTCGGCGAGGGCTCCACGTCGGAGGTCCTGAAGTCCGGGCCGGGGCACCGCCGCGACACGGTGCTGCCGGGGCAGGCGGGCACGAGCGTGGTGCTCGGCCGGCGCGCGGGCTACGGCGCCCCGTTTCTCGACCTCGGCAAGCTCAAGCGCGGTGACCTGATCAGCGTGGTCACCGGGCAGGGCAAGCACGAGTTCGAGGTGCAGGGCGTGCGCCACAGCGGTGACCCGCAGCCGGCCCCGCCCGCGCAGGGCCAGGGGCGGCTCACGCTGGTGACCGCCGACGGCCCGCCCGGCCTGCCGTCCGACGTGCTGCGCGTGGACGCGCGGCTGCTCACCCCGGCCGTCGGGACCGCGGGCGTGCTGCCGGCGTCGGCGACGAGCGAGTCGGAGCAGGCGCTGGCGGGGGATCCGGAGGCGATGGTGCCGCTGGTGCTGTGGGGGCTGGTGCTCGTGCTGAGCGCGGCCGGAGTCGTGTACGTCCATCAACGCGTCGGCAAGTGGCATTCGTGGGTGATCGGGGTGCCGCTGCTGGGCGCGCTCGGCCTCACGGTGGCCGACCAGGCGGCTTCGCTGCTGCCGAACCTGTGGTGAGGAGATCCCGATGACCATGCTGCTGCCCGCGGTCGAGGAGACCGCGTCGATCGAGGCGCGCGCGGTGTCCGCGTGGTTCGGCGAACGGAAGGTGCTGGACCGGGTGTCGCTGATGATGCCCGCGCGCTCGGTCACCGCCTTGATCGGCCCGTCCGGGTGCGGGAAGTCGACGTTCCTGCGCATCCTCAACCGGATGCACGAGCTGGTGCCCAGCGCCACGCTGGCCGGCGAGGTGCGGCTCGGCGGCGACGACATCTACGACTCGTCGTGGAAGCTCACCGACGCGCGCCGCCACATCGGGATGGTGTTCCAGAAGCCGAACCCGTTCCCGGCGATGTCGATCTTCGACAACGTGACCGCGGGGCTGAAGCTCACGGGCACCAAGGTGCGCAGCTCCGAGAAGGACGACCTCGTGGCCGAATGCCTGGTGAAGGCCGGGCTGTGGAAGGAGGTCCGCGACCGCCTGCGCCAGCCCGGCGGCGCGCTCTCGGGCGGCCAGCAGCAGCGGCTCTGCATCGCCCGCGCGCTGGCCGTGCGCCCGAAGGTGCTGCTCATGGACGAGCCGTGCTCGGCACTCGACCCGACTTCCACACGGCGCATCGAGCAGACGATCGAGGACCTCAGTGGCGAGGTGACGATCGTGATCGTGACCCACAACATGCAGCAGGCCCAACGGGTTTCCGCGCGGTGCGCCTTTTTCCTCGCCGAGGAGGGCGCGCCGGGCGGCATCGTGGAGGAGGGGCCCACGGAGACGATCTTCGGCGCGCCGCGCGACGAACGGACCGCCGACTACGTGCACGGTCGCTTCGGCTGAGCCGGCCGGCCGCCGCTGCCCGAGAGGCGCTCCGGCCCGCGTCCCCGGTATTGTTGTCACCGCGTCAACGTTGGGCTCCCCGCGGTGTGCGGGGTGCCGCGGACGGAGCGGAGGGGCCGGTGGCCGAACCCGGTTCGCCTCGGGTGCGCTTCGAGCTGCTGGGTGCCGTACGGGCCTGGCGGGGTGACCGTGAACTCGCGCTGGGCCCGCCCGCGCAGCGGTTGCTGCTCACGGTGCTGCTCGCGCGCGAAGGCAGCGCGGCCGGGCTCGACGAGCTGGCCCACCTGCTGTGGGACGACGAGCCGCCGGCGAGCGCCGCGAACGTGATCCAGCGCTACGTCGGGGCGTTGCGGCGGGTGATCGAGCCCGATCTCGCGTCCCGAGCCCAGGGCCGGTGGCTGCTGCGCCGGGCCGGCGGTTACGTGCTGCAGGTCGACGCCGAGAGCTCCGATCTCGCCGAGTTCCGCGCCGGGGTGGCGCGGGCGCGCCGGGCCGAGGACCCGGGGGAGGCGCTGGCGGCGTACGTCGAGGCGTTGCGGCTCTGCCGCGGTGCGGCCGGCGCCGGCAAAGCCGCTTCGACCTCCGTCACGGCGCTGCTGTCGAGTGTCGACCGCGAGGTGTCCACGGCGCTGCTGGCGGCGGCCGATCTCGCCTCGGCGACCGGGCAGTCACCACAGCCGCTGCTGGCGCACCTGGAGCGGGTGGCCGCGCTGGACCCGTTCGACGAAGGCGTGCACGCGCGGCTGATGCGGGCGCTGTCCACGGTCGGGCGCCGGGCGCTGGCCCTGGAGGTGCACCGCGATCTGCGCAACCGGCTCGTGGCCGAGCTGGGGGTGGAGCCCGGACCGGAGCTGGCGAAGGCGCATCGGGAGGTGCTGGCCGAGCCGGCTCTCGCGCCGGCGCCGGCGCCGCGGCCGGCCCCGGCCGCGGTCTCACCGGTGCGTCCCGCACAGCTGCCGCCGGGCCTCGCGGCGTTCACCGGTCGCGAGGCCGAGGTGGCGGCGTTGTCCGAGCTGCTCACCGTCGACGGGCCGGTGATGCCGCTGGTCGTGATCGACGGGCTCGCGGGCACGGGCAAGACTTCGCTCGCCGTGCACGTCGCTCACCGGCTGTCTTCGCGCTTCCCCGACGGCCAGCTGTACGTGAACATGCAGGGCTTCGACCCGGCCGGTGCCGTGGTCGACCCGCTCGACGCGGTGCGCGGCTTCATCGAGGTGCTCGCGCTGGGCTCCGTGCCGGTGCCGAACGGCCTCGACGCGGGCAGCGGCCTCTACCGCAGCCTGCTGGTGGGCCGCCGGATGCTCGTGGTGGTGGACAACGTGCGCGACGCCGAGCAGGTGCGCCCGCTGCTGCCGGGCGCGCCGGGCTGCGCCGTGATCGTGACCAGCCGAAACCGGCTCGGCTCGCTCGTGGTGTCCGACGGCGCCGAGGTGCTCACCCTCGACACGCTCACCGCGGCCGACGCGCGCCGCACCCTCGCCCGACGTCTCGGCGAGGACCGGGTGGCGGCCGAACCCGGGGCGGTCGACGAGATCACCCGGCTGTGCGGCCGGCTTCCGCTCGCGCTGGCCATCGTGGCGGCCCGCGTGCGCACGCGGCCGCAGCTCACGTTGGCCGCCCTGGCCGAGACGCTGCGCGAAACCCGCGGCACGCTCGACGCCTTCGGCACCGACGGGGTCGGCGACGTGCGCACGGTGTTCTCGTGGTCCTACCGCATCCTCAGCCCCGCGGCCGCGCGGCTGTTCCGGTTGCTGGCGCTGCACCGCGGCGCCGACATCTCGGTGGACGCGGCGGCGAGCGTCGCCGGGATCCCGGTGGCCGACGCCCGCGCGCTGCTGGAGGAGCTCATCCACATCCGCTACGTGACCGAGAGCCGTCCCGATCGGTACTCGGCGCACGACCTGATCCGCTCGTACTCGCTGGAGTTGGTGCAGCGCGACGAATCGGCGGGCGAACGGGCCGCGGCGCTGCGGCGGCTGGTGGACCACTTCCGTTGTGTGGCCCACGAAGCGGGCCCGTTGCTGCGGCCGCTGCGGCCCGGCGCCGACCGAGTGCCCGTGCCGGCGGCCGGCGTGACCGTGACGAAGCTCGGCGGCTACGACGACGCCGTGGCGTGGTTCGAGGCCGAGCTGTCCACCCTCACGTTGCTGGCCCGGCAGCTGGTCGCGGATCCGGTGTACCGCACGGAATCCGGGCCGTTCGTGCTGTCGCTGCTCACGCCGTACCAGCGTTCGGGCCGGGCCGAGGACTGGGCGGCCGTGACGCAGCTGGCCCTGCCGACCGCCGAGGGCGACGACGCGTTGACCGCGCAACTGCACCGCAGCCTCGCCGGCGCCTACTTCGTGCTGCGCCGCGGCGAAGACAGCCTCGACGAACTCGACCACGCGATGAAGCTGCTCACCGACGACGCCGAACGCGCCTTCGTGCACACCAACTACGGCTACGTGCTGGCCTCGCTCGACCGCTACGAGGAGGCTGCCGAGCACCAGCGCCGCGGGGCCGAGCTGCACCGCACCGTCGGCAACGAGGAAGGCGAGATCGCCGCCCTCTGCGGCCTCGCCTTCAGCGTCGGCTGCCTCGGCCGCCGCGAAGAGGCCCTCGCCCTGGCTCAGCGCGCGGCCGCCTTCTACGAAGCCGCCGGCGACCGCAACGGCGTGATCAACTGCTGGCTCGCCATCGCCTCGACCCACGAGATGTCCGGTGACCTCGCCGCCGCCGAACAGATCTGGCTCGACGCCATCCGCCGCCACCTCGACATGCGCAGCTGGAACTGGGCCATCGAGCTGCTCGCCTACCTCGCGGACCGCCACTCTTCACTCGGCGACGAGGAGGGCTCCCAGAAGTACTGGCAGCAGGCGTTGGCACTGATCGACGAACACGGGTTGCCGGACCTTTTCGGGGCCCGCGAACGGGTTCGCCCGTGCGCGGCACCGTCGGCCGCGAGTTCCGGGCGAACCTGATCACTCGGTCTTCCTGATCACTCCGCCGAAGCGGCCCGCTGCGCCCGGGCGCGGGCCTGGCGGCTGTAGCCGACGGTGAACGCCACCGGCACCGCGAAGCCCAGCACCTTGATCACGATCAACGCGACCGTGGCGTGCGGGGCGAAGTGCAGCAGCAGGCCACCGGCCACGGCGGAGACCGTGAAACTCGCCGCCCACACCGACGTGATGATCACGTTCACGCGGCGGAAGAAGGGGTGGTCCCAGACCTCGGGCGGGGCCATCGTGCGCGCGATGCCGAGGGTGAACGGGCGGCGGATGGCGACGGAGCCCCACGCGGTCAGGGCCAGCCAGGCGTCCGAGCTCGCGCCGACGTAGTCGTGCAACGGGGAAGCCGGGTCGGTGAACGCGTAGATCGACAGCAGCGCGAAGAACACCACGGCGCTGAGCTCGATGATCAGCGTGTCCCACGCCTTGCCGCGGCCGCGCTCCACCAGCAGGAGCCCGCCGGCCAGCAGGACGCCGACCACGCCGGACCAGCGCCAGTCGGCCTGCGTCGAGACGATGGCGAACCCGATCCACGGGACGAAGCTCTTGAGGTAGTTCACGGTCGTCCTCCCCACATTCCACTTATGACATGTCAAAACTAGAACGTTCAGGCTGGACATGTCAAGAGTGGAAGGTAGACTGGCGGCATGAGTCTCAGGCACGCCGTTCTCGGAATGTTGGCCGACCAGCCGGGCAGTGGGTACGACCTGCTGAAACGCTTCCAGACGGCGATGTCCAACGTCTGGTCCGCCACGCAGAGCCAGCTCTACGGCGAGCTCGGCAAGCTCGAGAAGGCCGACCTGATCACCGTCACGGCCGAAGGTCCGCGCGGCCGCAAGGAGTACGCCATCACCGACACGGGCCTCGCGGAGCTGCGAGCCTGGCTGCTGGCCGAGCCCGCGGGCCCGCCGCGCAGCGAGGCATTGCTGCGCGTGTACTTCCTGGGCTCGGTGGAGCCGGAGCAGGCCCGCGCGTACCTGGAGGGCCTCGGCGAGGGCGCGCTGCGCCGCGCCGAGCACCTCGCCGAGATCGAGGCCACCGTCGACTGGGATGACGGTGACCAATCCGTGTACGGCCGCCTGGCCCTGGAGTTCGGCAAACGCTACTCCGAGATGCAGCGCGAGTGGTCGGCCTGGGCGGCGAAGCAGATCAAGACGCCATGACGCCGCCGGCGGTCAGCCGCCGGAAGGTGTTGTGCCGTAAAGCTTCTTCGACTCGTTCTGCTGTCCGAGCCGGCGCAGCAGACCGCCTCGCGACGACTCACCTCGACCGGGCTCAGGCGAAAAAGTCCGCGAGCCGCTCGATTTCCCGCGGAATGTGCACCTCGCCAGGAAGCACTTCGTGGCGCGCCTCCGGATAGACGGCGCGCAGTCCGGCCACGCTGCGGGCGTATTCCGGAGCGGTGCGTCCACCTTCGAGCAACGTCACCGGCACGCGCGCGCCGGCCCAGTACTCGGCCGGCACCTTCAGCGCGGTCGCCGACTCGAGGTCGGCGATGAGGCCGGGGGCGAGCCGCGTGAGCTTGGCGATCGTGGCCCCGGCAAGGCCTTCGTCGCGGTGCTCCGGTGATCCGCTCAGCTTCAGAGCGAGCCGCACCGCGTCCTCAGGCCGGTCCTCCGCGACGGCTTTCCGGCAGCCCGCCAGCATCGGCTCGAGGACCGCGCCGAGCGTCGCCATCGGGGGCTCGTAGAGCACCGTCTCCGCGATCCGCTCGCCGGCGGCGCGCGCGGCGGCCAAGGTCACCAGTCCGCCGAAGGAATGTCCGAACACCGTGGCGGGTTCGTCCAGTTCTCCCAGCACCGCAACGAGATCCTCGGCCTGCCGGTCGAACGTGACCGGTGCCGGCCCCACCTCACTGCGCCCGTAACCCCGGCGCTCGACCAGTGCGACCTGGTAGCGGTCGGCGAGGACCCGCACCAGCGGCCGATACAGCTCCAGTGGCGCGAGCACACCCGGCACGATCACCAACGGCCGCCCGCGACCCTCCACCGCGAAGTGGATTTTCGTCCCGTCGGGGGAAACCACCAACCCGTCACGCACCGCGGCTCACTCCTTCGCCTGCCCGTCGTCGCGATGATCTTCCCACTGATCACGCCCGGCGGCGCCGAATCGGCGGTACGAAAAGGGGCCGGACCCGTGGAGGTCCAGCCCGGTTCTCTGTCGGGATGACCGGGGTCGAGACCAACCGTAGAGGGGAGCGTCGGTAGCTCGGCTCGGGAGCTCTTCGGGGTCCACCGCGGCACCGTGGGGCGGAGGCTGAGGGGCAGCGGACACCAAGCCGCCAGGGCCTTCACTCGGACGACGTACCGGCGGTGGTCGAACTCTACGGGCTGGGTTGGACGTATGGGTGGCCAAGGCTGAGCGCGACGGTCGCAGGCGTCGCAACTTCCCAAGGTTCGAGGCAACCTGATAACGTCGAGCCGGGTAAATCAGCCTAACGAAAGAAGGACCACACCGGCTGCAACGGTGTGGTCCTTCTTTCGTTAGGCGTTCGACTACCTACTTGTGTGGCAGTGCGAGCAGGTTGTTGGTCCACACGCCGTCGGCGTGGGTCTGCAGGTACTTCGACCCATGGGCCGGCTTGCGGACGGCGACATCAGCCCGGTTGCCGTGAGCGTCCTCGGTGTACGCCTTGCCGTTCTTGTTCTCGATCCAGTCGACGATGCCGGCGCGCGTGTTGTTGCCGGTGCTTCCGTCGCCGGGATTGGTCCACCAGAGGTGGCTGATGTGTTCGTGGCCCTGGCCACCGGAGAGGCGGATTGCCGTGATGCGGATAGTCATAGTGTCAGTGCTCCTTCCGGACGCCCTTGTAGGGCGTCTTCTTGCCGCTCATGAACTGGCCGCCTTCGCCACGTTTGGTCCAGAGGCGGGTGAGGGGATTGCAGGTCTGGCTCCGGCGGCGAACTGCACCCACCCGGGAGCCGCGCCCCGTGTTCGTGGCCATACTGGCCTCCTAGATCAACTTGATCGAGATGTTGCAGTACTGCAACACCGTGTCGGTTGAGACGGTAACACACGTTGTTGCAGTACCGACACACCTATGTCAGGCTGCAACTCTGAGGTGACGGAAGGTAGTAATGAGTGGACGTATTGACACCAGGCGGCTGTACAACGCGCTCGACGGCCAGCGACAAGCACGCAACCAGTCATGGCGGCAAGTAGCGACTGAGGCAGGAGTCAGCCCCTCGCTGCTCAGCCGTATGCGTAACGAACACCGTCCCGATCTCGACGGATTCGTTGCGCTCGTCCAGTGGCTGGGGTTACCGGCTGAAAGCTTCATGGTCGAGCAAGGTCAGGAGGAGGTTACGCCAGAACCCGAGTTTGAGGCCCAGTTCGCGCCGCTTCTCCGGGCGAGAAGTGACTTTAACGAGGCTGAGCAGGAGTACTTGATGGACATCGTGAGCGCGACGATGAAGAAGATCAGAGCGGACCGCCGGGAGAGGTAAGTGGTGCTGCAGCACGGCTTTAAGGCGAAGGCTAAGCGGCTGGCCCTTGAAGTACGCAAGGAACTCAACCTCGGCCCTAACGATGAGATCGACCCATATGCTCTTGCGAAGCTGTATGGTGTTGATGTATGCACTCTGGCGGAGTCGGGCCTTCCTGTGGGGGCGGTTAGCTACTTCACAACAGTGGGTAGTGCGAAGTTTTCAGCCGCCCTAGTGCCGATTGAGACCGGCTGCTACGTGGTTGAAAATCATACGCACAACCAGTTTCGACGTCGCTCGACGATGGCCCATGAGATGGCACATGTGCTCCTGGAGCACGAGTTCAATCTTCTGATTACGGATGATAAAGGTTGCCGCTCGTCGTATTCGGTTGCCGAAGAGGAGGCAGCCGAATTCTCAGGTGAGCTGCTCATCCCCTGGGAGGGTGCCAGATGGGCCGCCTTTAAGCGATGGTCCGACGATGAGGTCGCAAAGCATTTCAATGTCAGTATTGAGATGGCTAGGTGGCGGATGAACAGTACTGGTGTCAGGCGGTTCGCAGAGCGTGCCCGAAAGCGTTACCGGTAGATGATTGCGGGCTAACCTGCGTCAAAAATACTCATGGTGCCGGCACGGTGGTGCTATGACTGACGCGCGAGCGGGCGATTGTCCTATCCATGAGCGGCTGCTTGACCTGTATCTAACTCGTATAACCAGGGGTGAGAAAACACGCTCCGGGTCGGTTGTCGGAGGGTTACTCGAATCGCGTATTGATGTATATGTGCTGCCAGCGTGGTGTCGAGGCAATCTTGCTCCTTGATGAGGCCGGATGTGCCGAAGAAGTCTCCGGAATTAGGTGGTGATTATGGGGCGTATCGTTGCACCCAAGTAGCTCGCAGCTGAGAGCAAACGCATTAACGACACGCTTATTCACTGGCATGCTCGGGATTCTGAACGATGCCAGGATGCCGTCACTGGCGCAGGCTGAACCTCGGCGGCCCCAGCGGAGATTGCTGCCGTCATCGTGGGTATTAAGCCTCATGGTCGAGACCAAATCGGGTCTAATTCCTTCACTTTGCTCAACGCATGACCATGTACGGTGATGTGCATACGCTTGCGAGGCTACTTTGCCGAATGTGCGCGGGTTCACCCCGGCGATCAGTCGGGGATCTGGGCCGCACTCCCGCGCCACTCGCTCGATCCGCTCGGAGATCCTCGTCTGCTTCGGTCAGTCCGGCAGGTCGGCCCCAGTTAGCCTCGTAGGCGAGCTTCGGCTCAGGGATGTGCTTGTCGATCTGGCCGATCCGACACAGGGGGACGAAACGGTCGTTCTACTCGCGGGTCAACTTCGTGTCTGCTCTGGATAGCGGCTGCCACATCTCGTAGCCTGCGGCCGCGCTCTGGCCTTCCCTGTCGGACGTCTCGCCCCACGGCGCGATGCAGCCGGGCTTCGGTTCGCCGAATGTAGTGCTTCTTGAGGTCTGCTATACAGGCTTCGCGGAAGATGTAGCCGGTGTTTCGCAGCTCTATTCCGATAACTTGGCGCTAGAGGTCCTTAGGGTCTGGTCGCAAAGCGTGAGACGGTGGCACGCCACTCTATGCGCCGCTTGGCTACGCCAACTGTCGCACGAGCCGAGCAGGTGGTGCGGGAGTCGGGCCGCCGCTGGACGATCCTGCGGCCCAACTGGCTGATGCAGAACTTCGACGAGGACGACGCGGTGTACGCCCGCGCGATCCGCGACGAGGACGAGCTCTACGCGGGAAGCGGAAGCCACCGCGCGGGTTTCGTCGACACGCGCGACGTCGCCGACGCGGCCGTCGCGGTCCTGACGACCGACGGCCACCACGGCCACGGCTACGACCTGACCGGCCCGCAGTCCCTGACGTTCGCGGAAGTCGCCGAAATGCTCTCCGGCGCGTCAGGGCGGGCCATCCGCCACGTCGACGCCGACCTCGGGACGCACCGGGCGCACTTCGCCCGCTCGGGCCGTCCGGACGCGTGGGTCGACCACATGATGGAGCTCTTCGCCTTCGTGCGCGCCGATGTCTTCGACGACGTCACCGACGACGTGCGCCGGCTGACCGGCCACGCTCCCCGCTCGCTGGATTCCTACGCGCGGGAGGTCTTCGCACCGACGTCTCCCGCGTCCTCGATCGCCTGATCAGTGCGGGTTCGGCCGACCTCGATGCGGCCGCGAACCCTGGGAGGGGACCAAAAAGGGCTGAACCCGAAGGTCCAGCCCATCTGGTCGGGATGACAGGATTTGAACCTGCGACCCTTCGCTCCCAAAGCGAATGCGCTACCAAGCTGCGCCACATCCCGACACCCCGTGGAGGGGGTGTGCGACACCAGACTAGCCCTCACGCTAAGCTTGGCTCGCCCCCGGGTCCGATGGGTCCGCGCAGGGGGCGTTGCGGGTGTAGCTCAATGGTAGAGCCCTAGTCTTCCAAACTAGCTACGCGGGTTCGATTCCCGTCACCCGCTCCATTTTCTCCCACTGCCCTGAGCTGCGAGGACGACGCCGCGTCGGCCTCGAGGCGGGTGGCGATCACATCCAGGAGCAGGTCGGTGTCCACCGGCTTGGTGATGTAGTCGTCGGCGCCGGAGGCGAGGGTGCGTTCGCGGTCCTCGGCGGTGGCCTTGGCTGTGACGGCGATCACCGGCAGGTCCTCGTGGGCCGCTTCCGCGCGGATGGCGGCGATGGTGGCGTTGCCGTCGAGCTCCGGCATCATCACGTCCATCAGCACCAGTGCCGTGTCCTCGTGGCGTTCGAGCGCGCGGATGCCCGCGACACCCGTGTCGGCGTAGATCACTTCCAGGCCGGCCTGTTCGAGCACCGCGGCGAGGGCGAACACGTTGCGCAGGTCGTCGTCGACGATCAGCACCTTCTCGCCGTCGAAGCGCTTCGGGGCGCTGTCCGGCTCGGTCACGGTGATGGTGCTCGGCAGCACCGGCAGCTTCGGCTGCGGCCGCACCGGCACGGCGGGCGCGATGAGGTTCGCCGCGCCCACGGGCAGGTACAGCGTGAACGTGCTGCCCTTGCCGGGTTCGCTGTGCACGCGCAGCTCGCCGCCGATGAGTTCCGTGAGCTGCTGGCTGATCGACAGGCCGAGGCCGGTGCCGCCGTACTTGCGGCTGGTGGTGCCGTCGGCCTGGCGGAACGCGTCGAAGATGATCGCCAGCTTCTCCTCGGGGATGCCGATGCCGGTGTCCTCCACGCCGAACGCGATGATCCCCGCCGCCGACTGCAGCGCCTCCTGCTCGACCTCTTCCGCCGACGCCATGCGGATGTGCAGCCGCACGCCGCCCTCGTCGGTGAACTTCGCGGCGTTGGACAGCAAGTTGCGCAGCACCTGCTGCAACCGGTGTTCGTCGGTGTGCACGCTGCCGGGCACAGGTGGGTCGATGAGGACCGCGAACTCCAGCCCCTTGTCCGACGTGAGCGGGCGGCACAGGGATTCGACGTAGTTCACGAGCTCGGGCAGCGTGACGTCGGACATCTGCAGGTCCATGCGCCCGGCCTCGACCTTCGCGAGGTCGAGGATGTCGTTGATCAGCTGCTGCAGGTCGCTGCCCGCCGCCCAGATCGTCTTGGCGAACTGGATCTGCTTCTCCGTGAGGTTGCCTTCCGGGTTCTCCGACAGCAGCTTCGCGAGGATCAGCGCGCTGTTGAGCGGAGTTCGCAGCTCGTGGGACATGTTCGCCATGAACTCGGTCTTGTACTGAGACGCCACGGTGAG
The DNA here is from genome assembly GCF_035918295.1 of Amycolatopsis rhabdoformis. Taxonomy (GTDB): domain Bacteria; phylum Actinomycetota; class Actinomycetes; order Mycobacteriales; family Pseudonocardiaceae; genus Amycolatopsis; species Amycolatopsis rhabdoformis. The sequence goes on along the minus strand of NZ_CP142149.1, from coordinate 5,145,724 downwards.
CTGCCCGGCGCGCTCTTCCAGCTCCTGGCGCGCCTGCTCGATCTCGATGTTCTTGACCTCGATGTCGCGGTTCTGCTGGGCCAGCAGCGCCGCCTTCTCGGCCAGCTCGGTGTTGGAGCGCCGCAGCTCGCCCTGCTGCGCCTGCAGCTGTTCCGAGCGCGCCCGCAGTTCCTGCGCCAGCCGCTGCGATTCCGTGAGCAGCGCTTCGGTGCGGGAGTTCGACAGGATCGTGTTCACGTTCACGCCGATGGTGTGGCGCAGCTGCTCCAGCAGGTCCAGGTGCACGGCGGAGAACTCGTTGACCGAAGCCAGTTCCAGCACGCCGAGCACCTCGCCCTGGAACAGCACGGGCAGCACGATCACGTTCACCGGCGGTGCCGCGCCGAGGCCCGAGGACACCAGCGCGTACTCCGGCGGCGCCTCGCGCACGAGGATCGTCTGCCGGTCCACGGCGGCCTGGCCGATCAGCGACTCGCCGAGCGTGAACCGCAGCCCGGCGCGCGACTGCGCCAGCCCGTAGGCCGCGATGCAGTCGAGCACCTTGCGGCCGGGGTCGCTGCCGTCGTCGTGGGCCAGGAAGAACGCACCCTGCTGCGCGCTCACCAGCGGCGCCAGCTCCGAGAGGATCAGGGTGGCCACGGACGCGAGGTCGCGGTGGCCCTGCATCCGCCCGCCGAGGCGCGCGAGGTTGGTCTTGAGCCAGTCCTGCTCGCGGTTGGCCGAAGTCGTCGACTTCAGGTTCGCGATCATCTGGTTGATGTTGTCCTTGAGGTCCGCCAGCTCACCGGAGGCGTCCACGGTGATGTGGCGGGTCAGGTCACCCGCGGTCACGGCCGTGGCGACCTGGCCGATGGCGCGCACCTGGGTGGTGAGGTTGCCGGCCAACTGGTTCACGCTCTCGGTGAGCCGCTTCCACGTGCCGGACACGCCTTCGACCTCGGCCTGACCACCGAGCTTGCCCTCAGTGCCGACCTCGCGCGCGACACGCGTGACCTCCGAGGCGAACGCGGAGAGCTGGTCGACCATCGTGTTCATCGTGGTCTTGAGCTCCAGGATCTCACCGCGCGCGTCGACGTCGATCTTGCGCGAGAGGTCCCCTCGCGCCACCGCCGTGGTCACCTGCGAGATGTTGCGCACCTGGCTGGTGAGGTTGTGCGCCATGAAGTTGACGTTCTCGGTCAGGTCCTTCCACGTGCCGGCCACCCCGGGCACGCGCGCCTGACCGCCGAGGATGCCTTCCGTGCCGACCTCGCGCGCCACACGCGTGACCTCGTCGGCGAACGCGCGCAGCGTCTCGACCATGCTGTTCAGCGTGGCCGCGAGCGCCGCGACCTCGCCGGCCGCGTCGATGGAGATCTTCTTCGACAGGTCGCCGTTGGCCACCGCGCTCGCCATGGTGGCGATGCTGCGCACCTGCTCGGTGAGGTTGTCGGCCATGCCGTTGACGTTGTCGGTGAGGTCCTTCCACGTGCCGGCCACGCCGGGCACGCGGGCCTGGCCGCCGAGCTTGCCCTCGGTACCGACCTCGCGCGACACGCGCGTGACCTCGTCGGCGAACGCGGAGAGCTGGTCGACCATCGTGTTGAGCGTGTTCTTCAGCTCCAGGATCTCGCCGCGGGCGTCGACGCTGATCTTCTGCGTGAGGTCGCCCTTCGCCACGGCCGAGGTCACCTGGGCGATGTTGCGCACCTGGTCGGTGAGGTTGTTGGCCATGAAGTTGACGTTGTCGGTGAGGTCCTTCCAGGTGCCCGCGACGCCCGGCACGGCCGCCTGACCGCCGAGCTTGCCCTCGGTACCGACCTCACGCGCCACGCGCGTGACTTCGTCGGCGAAGGCGGAGAGCTGGTCGACCATCGTGTTCAGCGTGGTCTTGAGCTCCAGGATCTCGCCCCGCGCGTCCACCGCGATCTTCTTGGTCAGGTCGCCGCGCGCGACGGCCGTGGCCACCTGCGCGATGTTGCGGACCTGCGCGGTGAGGTTGTTGGCCATGAAGTTCACGGACCCGGTGAGGTCTCGCCAGATGCCGGCGACGCCGGGCACCTGCGCCTGGCCGCCCAGCATGCCCTCGGTGCCGACTTCGCGGGCCACGCGCGTGACTTCGTCGGCGAAGGCGGAAAGCTGGTCGACCATCGTGTTCATCGTGGTCTTGAGCTCGAGGATCTCGCCCCGCGCGTCCACGGTGATCTTCTGCGTGAGGTCGCCCTTCGCCACGGCGGTGGTCACGTGGGAGATGTTGCGGACCTGGTCGGTGAGGTTGTCGGCCATCTGGTTCACCGAGTCGGTGAGGCCGCGCCAGGTGCCGGCCGCGCCGGGGACCTCCGCCTGGCCGCCGAGGCGCCCGTCGCTGCCGACCTCGCGGGCCACGCGGGTGACCTCGTCGGCGAACGAGGACAGCTGGTCCACCATCGTGTTGAGCGTGGTCTTGAGCTGCAGGATCTCGCCGCGGGCGTCGACGTCGATCTTCTTGGTCAGGTCGCCGGCGGCCACGGCCGTGGCGACCTGCGAGATGTTGCGGACCTGGTCGGTGAGGTTGTCGGCCATGAGGTTCACCGAGTCGGTGAGGTCACGCCACGTGCCGGCGACGCCGGGCACGCGGGCCTGACCGCCGAGGCGGCCCTCGCTGCCGACCTCGCGCGACACGCGCGTGACCTCGTCGGCGAAGGCGGAGAGCTGGTCGACCATGGTGTTGATGGTGTTCTTGAGCTCGAGGATCTCGCCCCGGGCGTCCACGTTGATCTTCTGCGTGAGGTCGCCGCGCGCCACGGCCGTGGTGACCTGCGCGATGTTGCGGACCTGCTCGGTGAGGTTGTCGGCGAGGAAGTTCACGGAGTCGGTGAGGTCGCGCCAGGTGCCGGCGACGCCGGGGACCTCGGCCTGACCGCCGAGGCGGCCCTCGCCGGCGATCTCGCGCGACAGGCGGATCACTTCGGCGGCGAAGCGCGAAAGCTGCGCGAGCAGGCCGTTCACCGTCTTCGCGAGGTCGGCGTACTGGCCCTGCAGCGGCCGGCCGTCGAGCTGCAGCGCCATCGGCTGCGACAGATCACCGGCGGCGACGGCGCCGAGCACGCGGTCGAGCTCCACCACGGGCTTGCTCACGTCCTCGATCAGCCCGTTGACCGTCTCCACGGCGGTGGTCCAACCACCCGGGCCGATCTCCGCGCGTACGCGCTCGGAGAGCCGGCCTTCCTGCCCCACGGCGCCGCGCACGCGCATGAGTTCGGTCACGAGCCGCTGGTTGCGCTCGGCGATGTCGTTGAACGCGCCCGCGAGCTGTGCGGCGATCCCGTCGCCACTCGCCACGAGCCGCCGGCGGAAGTTGCCTTCGCCGAGGTCACGGACGGCGGCCAGGAGCCGCTCCAGCGCGGCCGCCTCACCGGCGGCGATGCCGTTGCCGCCGGTGATCTCGTCCCGCTCGGAACCGGTTGTCATGTCTGCCGACCCTCTCCACCACGCGTGTGCCAGCCATGGTCGTCGACCCAGCGTGCCATGGTTCGCCCTACACTTCGAGCCAGTCCGCCCGCTCGCGCTGTGCCAACCTTGTACTGACAGATTGTCGGTCGACCCGGAGGCAGGAGGTTCGTGCATGGTGTCACGGCCCGCTCCGGCGTCGGCCCTGCCACCCGGCGCCGAGCTGCCCGAGTACGGGGGTTTCTGGCGTTCGGTGCTCGAGGACGTGCGCGACCCGGTGTTCGTGCAGGACCCCGCCGGCGCTGTGCGCTGGGCCAACGCGGCTGCGCGCACGCTGTCGGCCGAAGGTCGGCCCGTGCTCGCCACGGTGACGGAGACCACCGGCCGCATCGATCTCGGTGAGGTGCGTCGCGCGGCGCACGTGCGCGCGCTGCCCGAAGGCTGGCGCGTGTGGACCGTCGTCGACGAGAGTCCCCGTCGCCCGGAAGAGTTCCTCGCCGAGGCCGGTCCGAAACTCGCCGCGGCCCGCGGGCGCCACGGCACGGCACGCATGATCGCCGAGCTGGCCGCTTCGGCGCTGGGCGACTGCGTGTTCGTGCTGCTGCCCACCACCCGCGGTCGCTGGGAGTGGTGGAGCTGCGAGGACCACGGCGCGCCCGGCCACGGCCGCATCCGGCGGGTGCCGGCGCAGCACGCGCCGGCCGTGGCCGAGACGTTCGCCGCCATCGGCCCGCCCGAGGTGCGCGTGGTGCCGCCCGCCGAGGTGGCCACGATGCCGCCGGTGGTGGCGGACCGCTTCGACGGCCACGCCGAGGTTTCCGCGGTGTCGCTGGGTGTCGACGAGAGTGGCGTGACCGGTGCGGTGCTGATCGGCCGGCGGTCCGAGCCGGCTTTCGGGGCCGGGCAGCCGCGCGCGATCGAGGCGTTCGCGACGGCCGCGGGCATGGCGCTGGCCAACGCGCAACGCTATGCCCGGCAGGAAGAAGCCACGCGGGGCCTGGAAACCACGCTCAAGCCCACGCCGCCCGCCGAGGTCGACGGCGCCGGTTTCGAGCTCTGGTACGAGCCGGCCGGCGGTGTGCTCGGCGTCGGCGGCGATTTCTACGACGTGCTCGCGCGCGACGACGGCAGCGCGTTCGTGGTCGTCGGCGACATCTGCGGCAAGGGCGCCGAGGCGGCCGCGTTGACCGGCCGGGTGCGGCACTCGCTCGCCGCGCTGCAACTCGTGGAACGCGACGGCCGTACATTGCTGCGGCTGCTCAACGAACTGCTCATCGCCGGCGGCTCCAACCGCTTCGCCACGCTCGTGCTCGGGTCAGTCACGCCGACGGACTCGGGCCTCGACGTCACGCTCGCGTCGGGCGGACACCCCGCGCCGCTCGTGCTGCGGCGCGACGGCGGGGTCGAGGAGGTGAGCGTGCCGGGCACGCTCGTCGGCATCTCGCCGCAGGCGCGCTTCGCGGAGGCGACGGTGCACCTGGCCGAGGGCGACGTCTGCCTGCTCTACACCGACGGCGTCACGGAAGCCCGCAACCGCACCGAATCCGCCGAGCTGTTCGGCGACGAGCGCTTCTACGCGGTGCTCGCCGACTGCGTCGGCCTGCCCGCGCACCGGGTCGTGGCGAAGCTGCGCGAGGCCGTGCGTGCGTGGCTGGGCAATTCGGGCCACGACGACATCGCCGTGCTGGCGATCGAGGCGGCGCCGCGCGCCGATTGAGCGGTCGTTCGCTGGGGTAGCCGGTGCTTCTGGCACCGGATGCGAAAGGATTCCCATGGCGAACTCACTCTCCGGCCGCAGGGTCGCGATCCTGGCGGCCGACGGCGTCGAGCAGGTGGAGCTGGAAGAGCCGCGCAAGGCGGTGACGGCCGAGGGCGCGACGGTGGACCTCGTGTCGCTCGCCGACGGCGAGATCCAGGCGATGAACGGCGACATCGACAAGGGCGCGACGTTCCCGGTCGACCGCCTGGTGGCCGACGTCTCGGCCGACGACTACGACGCCCTCCTCCTGCCGGGCGGCACCATGAACCCGGACAACCTCCGCCGCGACCCCACGGCCGTGCGCTTCGCGGGCGACTTCGTCCGCGCGGGCAAACCCGTCGGCGTCATCTGTCACGGCCCGTGGACGCTCGTGGAGGCCGACGTGGTGCGCGGCCGCACGCTCACGTCATTCCCCAGCGTCCGTACGGACATCCGCAACGCCGGCGGCACCGTGGTCGACGAGGAGGTGGTGGTGGACCGCGGCCTCGTGTCCAGCCGCAACCCGGACGACCTGCCGGCCTTCTGCGCGAAGGTGATCGAGGAATTCGCCGAGGGACGCCACCCGGTCGGCTGAGCCTGGCCGCCGCGCCGGGCAAAGCAGTGGCGCACTTCCGATCCACGGGGGACCCTGGTCTTCGACGGGTTTCGCGCGGACCGGAGGAGGTGACGCGGTGACAGTGCATTCGAGACGGTACGGCCGATGGTGCCGGGAACACTTCGACACGCCTGCTTCCGCTTCTTCCGGGGAGGCCGGGGGCGCTGAGGTCGGTCCTCCGGAGGCCGCGGGGGCGCCGCCGGTGCCTGCTCCGCCACCTTCGCCGCCGGCACCACCGTCGCCGAGGCAGCCGAAGGGCTGAGGTCGGGCCGGGTTCGTCGGCAGGGACGACTTCGCCCGCCTGACCGTCGATTCTCCGACGGTCAGGCGGGTTTTCGGCGGCCTGGCCGAAGAATCGCGGACGCGGGCAGGCTCGCAGTCTCGATTGTTCGGCGGGGCTGTACCGGTCTGGCTCTTCCGGCCGTTGCTTCGGCATGGTGGTCTGCCGAGGGCCGGCACGCGAGAAGTACGAGGGCCCGCCGGCTCGGTCGGCCATCGACAGTGTGCCGGTCGGGTTGTTCGGGGCGTTGCCTCGGCGTGGCGGGCAACCTCAATCGGGGCCGCACGTCCTGCGGATCATGAAACCCACCCGGTGCGCCGCTGTCGTCGCGGCCGCACTCGCCGTGCTGGCCCTTGTCCCCGTGTCCGCCACCGCGTCGACCGCTTCCGCCGCCGTCGACGTCCCGGCCGGTTTCGCGCCCGCGTCCACGAGCTGGACCGGGCCGCAGCACGGGTTCGTGCTCGGTTACACCGACTGCGGCGAGCCGGGCTGGTGCCCGGTGCTGCTCGAGACGACCGACGGCGGCGCGCACTGGCGGAAGCTGGGCGCGCCGCCGATGTCGTTGCCGGACAACCACAATCACGTGCGGCTGGTCGCCGCGAGCGCGCAGCACCTGTACGTGACCGACGGTTCGCGCATCCTCGCGACCCGCGACGGCGGCCGGCACTGGTTCACGGTGCTGGTGGCCGGTGGTGGGCAGCGGTACGTGTCGGCGCTGGCCGAGACGGGCGGGCGGATCTTCGCCGTGGTCACGAGCAATTCCTACGGCAACACCACGTCCGTGTACTCGGGGCTGGCGGGGGCGCCGGTGCTGGCGCCGTTGCCGGGGTTCGAGGTCACCGGCGGCATCACGTACGGCGATCTGGCCACCGGGGGAGGGCTGCAGATCGCGCTGGGCGCCGACTACCGCACCGAGGAGTACTGGACTTCGCGCGACGGCGTGGTGTTCACGCCCGCTTCGCCGCCGTGCCCGTCGGGGACCACGGCGTCACTGGGCGGGGTGCGGGCGGGGCAGGTGGTCGCGTTGTGCAGCAGCAGCCCGGGTTCGCCGCAGCCGGGCTCGTCGTCGCGGCGGATGTGGCGCGCGCCGGAGCTGGGCGGCACGTTCAGCGGCACGGCCGACGCGCCGGCCGTCGGCATCACGCAGGGCTTCGGCGCGGCGACGGCCGACGCCGCCACCGTGGCGGCCGAGGGCGGCGGCGACGGGTTCCTGCACCACACCACCGACGGTGGCCGCACGTGGACCACCACCGTGCTGTCCGAGCGGGGCGTGGGGCTGTCGGATCTGGCCTTTGTGGGCGACGGCGTGGGCGTGGTCGTCGACGGCCTGCCGGACGCCGACAGCGGCTCCGCTGTGTATCGGAGCGCCGACAGCGGAGCGACCTGGGTAGAACTCTCGTTCTCCTAGGCGTTGGTGCAGGTGGGGCCGGCTGTGGGGCACGGGTTCTCTTGGTGAACGCGGTGTCGTACGCTGTGCACTGTCCGTGGCGTGAAGGGGGCAGGCGTGGTTTCGGGGACCTCGACGCGCTTCGACCACGACCGGCCCAGTCTGGCCCGCCTGTCCGACGCGCTGCTCGGCGGCTGCGACCACTACGAAGCCGACCGCGTGATGCTGCAACGCCTGCTCGCCATCGCTCCCGGCGCACAGACCATGGCGCGCGAACACCGCGACTGGCTCATGCGCGCGGTCCGCCACCTCGCCGCCGACCGCGGCGTCGACCAGTTCCTCGACCTCGGCTCCGGCATGCCCACCGCCGAGAACACGCACGAGGTCGCGCAGCGCTACAACCCGGACGCCCGCGTCGTCTACGTCGACAACGACCCGGTCGTCCAGGTCCACGGCCGCGCCGTGCTGGAGACCAACGACCGCACCCACGTGAGCGGCGCCGACCTCACCGACCCCGGCGCCACCCTGGGCGACCCGATCGTCTACCGCCACCTCGACTTCGACCGCCCGATGGCCCTGCTGCTCTGCTCGATCGTCCACCACATCGACAGCCTGGACCGCGCGCGCTTCATCGTGAGCAGCTACGCCGACCAACTGGCCCCCGGCTCGTTCCTCCTGCTCACCCACCACCACGCACCCCCCGCCGACCCTCCTCGCCAGGCCCTGGCCCACCTCATCGACTCGACCTTCCAGGGCACCGGCCTCGGCACGGTGCACCGCTCCCGCGAGGAGATCGCCTCGTTCTTCACCGGCCTGGAACTCCTGGAACCCGGCCTCACGATGCTGCACGAGTGGTGGCCGGACGGCCCGCGGATGAAGCCGTTGGGGGATTTGAACTATCTGACGCTGGGTGGCGTGGCCAAGAAGCTGTAGTGGACGACCGGCCAGGCCTGGCCACGGACCTCCCGACCGCCGGCGCCCTCCACCTGGCCGAACCCGGCGCGCTCGGCCACTCGCTGCGAAGCGATGTTGTCGGCATGTGTCCAGAGGCGGATCTCGGCGCCCGGCCAAGCAGCGCTCACCCGGCGGCACAGCTCGGTGAGCGCGCGGCCCGCCACGCCGCGACCTCGCGCGGCGGCTGCCACCCAGTAACTGACCTCGACCACGGCGCCGGTGCGCTGCGCCGCGAGGTTGGCGAGCCGTTCGCCCGATCCGGTGGCCACGGCGACGAAGCCCAGGGCGTTCTCGTTCCGCCGCAACGCCTCCAGCGCGCGCCGGAACTCCGCGACGGTCAGCGCGGCCCGCTCGGTGGTGAACCGCAGGATGTCCGGGTCCCGCACCTGCGCGACGTACCAGGCCGCATCGTCGCGCGACCAGTCCCGAAGTTCGATCTCCATGTCCGCACCGTAGAACCTCGAGGCGCGAAGGCCGCCCGTGATCACGTTACGATTCCCCGATGGCAAGCGGTCCGGCTGAGCGCGCGCGCCTGCTCGCGTTGACGCGGGAGCTCATCCTCGAGCGCGGCGTGATCGGCCTGTCCCTCAGCGAGGTGGCTCGGAGCATCGGCTCGAACAACCGCATGCTGCTCTACCACTTCGGCTCCCTCGACGCCCTGCTCGCCGCCGCGGTGGACGAGATCGTGGGGGGTACGGAGCTGCTCGACCGGCTCGCCGGGCTGCTCAACGAGCCGGGCCGGGTGGTCGACCGGCTGGGCGCCGCGTGGGCGCATCTCGCGGAGCCGGCGCGGCGGCCGCACTTGAGGGTGTTCTTCGCGCGCTTCGGGATGGCCGTCGACCAGCCCGAGCGCGACGCCGAGTTCCTGCGCCAGGTCCGCGAGCGCTGGACGGCCGTGGTCGCCGACGCCTTGCGTGAGGACGTCCGGAATCCCGACGACACCGCGGTGGCCGTGGTCGCGTTGTGGCGGGGGTTGCAGGTGCAGCTGATCTGCGGCGAGGACGAGGATCGGCTGGCCGCCGTGCACTCGGCCGCCGTCACCGGCCTCTGTGGTTCACTAGAGAAGTGAACTGATCGATTCAGTTCTTGACTGAACCACAAGGGGAGCCGCACCATGCTCGACGCGTTCGTCGCGACGCTGCCCAAAGCCGAGCTCCACGTGCACCTGGAGGGCACGCTCGAGCCGGAGCTGCTGTTCGCGCTGGCCTCCCGCAACCAGGTCACCCTGCCCTGGCCGGACGTCGACCACGCCCGCGCCGCGTACACCTTCACCGGCCTCGAGCACTTCCTGCCGCTGCTCTTCCGCGCGGCCTCGGTGCTGCGCCGCGGCCAGGACTTCTACGACCTCGCCCACGCCTACCTCACCCGCGCGGCCGCCGACGGCGTGCGGCGCAGCGAGATGTTCCTTGGTGTACAGACGTTCCTCGACGCCGGCGTGCCGATCGCCGAGCAGGTCGACAGCGTGCTGGCCGCCATCGCCGACGCCCGGACCGACCTCGGCATCGACGGCGCGCTGATCATCACCTCCCAGCGCCACCGCCCGCAGGCCGCCGCGCTGGAGGTGCTGGAGCTGATCGAGCCGTGGCGCGAGCGGATCCTCGGCATCGGGCTCGGTGCGGCCGAGCGGAACAACCCGCCGGCCAAGTTCGCCGGCTACTACGCGGCTGCGCGCGCCCGCGGCCACCGCACCACGATCCACGCCGGTGAGGACGGTCCGGCCGAGTACGTCCGCGAAGCCCTGGACGTGTGCCGGCCCGACCGCATCGACCACGGCGTCGCCGCGGCCGCCGATCCGGCCCTGCTGGCGCGGTTGCGGGACGAGGCGGTGCCGCTCACCGTGTGCCCACTGTCCAATGTGGCCTTGCGTGTGGTGCCGTCGATGGCCGAGCACCCGCTGCGGGCGATGGCCGAGGCCGGCCTGCTCGTCACGGTCAACTCCGACGACCCGCCCTACCTCGGCGGTTACGTCAACGACAACTACGAAGCCGTCCGAACCGGCCTCGGGTTGGACCGAAAAGCCCTCGCGGCGTTGGCACGCAACAGTTTCCGTGCATCCTTCGACGATCCACGGAGGATCGCCGCGCACCTCACCGCGGTCGACGAGCACGTGGCCGCGTTCCAGAAATAAACGGGCGGCTCCCCAGGATGGGAAGCCGCCCGTTGTCAGCGAAACGTCACGCCACGTCGAACGTGTCCGGGTCCGGGCCGGTGCGCAGGCCGCGGTCGAGGGATGACAGCGTGGCCACCTCGGCGTCGGTGAGCGTGAAGCCGAAGAGGTCGAAGTTCTCGGCCACGCGCGAGGGCGTGACGGACTTCGGGATCACCACGTTGCCCAGCTGCAGGTGCCAGCGCAGCACCACCTGGGCGGGCGTGCGGCCGTGGCGCGAAGCGATCTCCACGATGGCCGCCTCGCCGAGGAGGTCGCCACCCTTGGCGAGCGGGCTCCACGCCTCGGTGGCGATGCCGTGCTCGGCGTGGAACGCGCGCAGCTCCGCCTGCACGAGGTAGGGCGAGAGCTCGATCTGGTTCACGGCCGGCACGATGCTGCCCTCGTCCAGAACGCGGCGCAGGTGCGCCGGCTGGAAGTTGGACACGCCGATCGCGCGCACGCGACCGTCGGCGTAGAGCTTCTCCAGCGCCTTCCACGTGTCGAGGTACTTGTCGCGCGCGGGCAACGGCCAGTGGATCAGGTAGAGGTCGAGCCGCTCGAGACCGAGGTCGGTCATGCTGGAATCGAACGCGCGCAAGGTCTCGTCGTAGCCCTGCGAGCTGTTCCACAGCTTGGTGGTGATGAACAGCTCGTCGGCGGGAATGCCCGATTCGGCGAGCGCTTCCCCGACGGCCGCTTCATTGCCGTAGGCCGTGGCGGTGTCAATGCTGCGGTAACCGGCGTCGAGCGCGGTCTTCACCGCGGCCTTCGTCTCGGCGGGCGGCACCTGGAACACGCCGAACCCGAGCTGCGGCATCTCGACGCCGTTGTTCAACTTGGTCACGGGAACACTGGTCAACTCAGAAAACCCTTCTGTCCTCACGAAAACTCACGGAATGATCGCCGACGCGACCCCACCGTCGACGCGCAGCGCGCCTCCGGTGGTCGCGGCGGCCTGGTCGGAGGCGACGTAGGTGATGAGGTTCGCCACCTCCTGCGGCCGGATCAGGCGGCCCAGCAGGGAGGTCGGCCGGTCCTGGGCCATGAACCGCCGTTCGGCTTCGGCGAAGTCGACGTCCGGGTACAGCGTCCGCACGAACTCGCGCACGCCCTCGGTGAGCGTAGGTCCGGGCAGCACGCTGTTCACGGTGACGCCCGTGCCGGCCACCTCCTGTGCCATCCCGCGGGACAACGCCAGCTGGGCCGTCTTCGTCATACCGTAGTGGACCATCTCGGTCGGGGGCTGCACGGCGGATTCACTGCTCACGAAGATCACCCGGCCCCACCCGCGCCGCACCATCCGCGGCGCGTAGTGGCGGGTCAGGCGCACGCCGGAGAGCACGTTCACCTGGTAGAACCGCAGCCACTCCTCGTCGGGGATGTCGAACACCGGGCTCGGAGCGAACACGCCCGCGTTGTTCACGAGCACGTCCACGTCGGGCAGCTGCGCGATCAGCTCGGCGACGCCCTCGGCCGTGCCGACGTCCGCCGCGATCCCGCGCACGCCCAGGCGCTTGGCGACCTCGTCGACCCGGTCGGCGTTGCGGCCGTTCACCACCACGTCGGCGCCCGCCTCGGCCAGCGCGGCGGCCGTGGCCTCGCCGATGCCGGCCGTGGACCCCGTGACCAGGGCGGTGCGCCCGCTGAGGTCGATCTTCATCGGGTGGATACCCCTTCCTGCGTTCGCGAGTACAGTGACAGCAGACGATTACGAGCGTCAGCAATACTTGCACGCGCGGTTATTTGCACACGCTCGATAGTGCCTGGCGGAGGACCGGCCCGCAACCGCGGACGGTCACGAGAAGGGGTGAACCGTGTCACTGGCTGACGACGCCGTGGAGGCCCGGGCTCAGGGCTGGCGCACTCTGGCCGCGCTGCACGCGCGCATCGAAGACCGCCTCCAGCGCGCCCTCGAGCGCGACCACGAGCTCTCCGTGAGCGAGTACACGGTCCTCGATGTCCTCGCCCGCCAGGACGGTTTCCACCTGCGGATGAACCAGCTGGCCAACGCCGTGGTGCTGAGCCAGTCGGCCACCACGCGCCTGGTGACCCGGCTGGAGGACCGCGGGCTGCTGTCGCGCTACCTCTGCCCGACCGACCGCCGCGGCATCTACACCGAGGTGACCCTCGCCGGCCGCAAACTCCTGGACGAAGCCCGCCCGACCCACGACGCGGCGCTCACGGCGGCGTTGGCGGAGGCGGAGGAGCTGCCGGAGCTGGCGCCGTTGGTGGGTGCGTTGGGGTCGCTGGCTTTCGCGAAGTAGGTGCGCTGCCTCAGGCTGTGGTGCTGAGTGTGGCGGTTCGTCGGCGTGATGCGCGTTGTGGGTGGTGCCCGATGATGGGACGCGCGTTGTTCATGGGCGCGGCGGTGCTGCGCTGACGGACGTTGCCCGCCTGGCACGTCGGCGCTCTTCGGGTCTTCGGCTGTCCTGGCCGAAGAGGTGGCGGGGTGGCGTTCGTCGGCGCTGGTCGCTTGATCTCTTGAAGCAGTCCCACTGCCGGCTCAGCGGTGCTGAGTTCGGTGGCCGACCGGCGATCCGGCGTCGTCAGCCGGGCCGGGGCGTGCCGGCGCAGGGTCCGCTCGGTGGCGCGCCCGGCTCATCGGCTTTCCCAGGCGGCAACCTGCCCGCGCGGGGTGGTGCTGAGCCGATCGACCGCCTCCGGCGTGACGAGCCGGCACGATGCGGCTCGGCGCTCGTGCGGGTTCGAGAACCGCTGGGGTTGGCACTGTTCGTCGGCGCCGGGTTCGGTTGATCTCGTGAAGCCAGCTGCTGTGCCTGTGCCGAGGTCTGGGGTCGCTCGGTGGCGGCGCACCGAGCGCGCCCGTTGACGAAAATCTAGTCACCCACCGTCACCGAGACCGGTGCCGTCCGAGGACCTTCGGCCCTAGGCGGGCCGGGGGGACAGGGTGAGGCTGGACCGGGAAAACTCCCGGAAGCCGGGTGGCGAAATGACGGAAAACGCTCGTAGCGCGGAAGAACCCGCCGGTCTCCTGATGCGCCTCGGCCGCTGGTGTGCGGGGCACCCGTGGCCGGTGATCGTGATCTGGGTGCTGGTGCTGGCTGGCGCGACGGTGGCGAACAACCTCGTCGGCGGCACGTACAGTGACGACTTCAGCCTGCCCGACGCCGAATCCGGCCAGGGCAGCAGCGTGCTCGCGCAGCACGGCATCGTCGGCGGCTCGAACAGCGCGCGCCTCGTGTTCACCACCGACAGCGGTGCGTTGAGCAGCCAGAGCGCGGTCATCGAGCAGGCCGCGGCGCAGGTGCGGGCCGTGCCGCACGTCGTGTCGCTGTCCGATCCGCTGGCGCCGGGCACGACCGCGCCCGACGGAAAGGTCGCGTTCGCCAACATCCAGTTCGACGACAAGCCCGCCGCGCTCGGCAGTGACCTCATCGACGGCATCGACAAGGCCACCGATCCGGTGCGCGCCACCGGCGTACAAGTCGATTACAGCGGCGCGCTCGGCAAGGCCGCCGAACCCGGCAGCGGCGATCTGCGGTCGGAGTCGGTGGGCATCATCGTCGCGATCCTGGTGCTGCTGCTGGCTTTCGGCAGCGTGATCGCGGCCGGGCTGCCCATCGTCACGTCGGTGATCGGCGTGGCCACGGGTCTCGGGATCCTCGGGCTGCTGGCGGCCGCGATCAGCTTCGCCACCGCCTCGCCGACGTTGGCGATCATGATCGGTCTCGGCGTCGGCATCGACTACGCGCTGTTCCTCACCACGCGCTTCCGCCAGCACGTGCTCGACGGCGTCGAACCGATCACCGCGGCCGGGCGCACCGTGGCCACGAGCGGCCGCTCGGTGCTGATCGCGGCGTCGACCGTGGTCATCGCGCTGATGGGCCTGTTCACGGTCGGCGTCGGCTTCATCGGCAAGCTCGGCCTGGCGGCCGCGATCACGGTGATCGTGGCCGGCATCGCGGCCACCACGCTCGTGCCGGCGCTGCTCGGCCTGTCCGGACGCCGGATCGACCGCTGGCACGTGCGCAAGCCCGTGGCCGAGCAGTCGGCCGACGGCAAGGAAAGCGCGTGGCACCGCTACGCCGTGCGCATCGACCACCACCCGTGGCGCTACCTCGGCGGCGGCGTGCTCGTGGCCGCGGTGCTCGCGATTCCCGCGTTCTCCATGCAGCTCGGCCACATCGACGAAGGCGCCGACCCCGCGGGCACCACCACCCGCGAGGCCTACGACGCCATCACCCGCGGCTTCGGCCCCGGCGCCAACGGCCAGTTCACCGTGGTCGTGGAATCGTCCGACACCGCGCTCGGCCAGAACGTGCAGCAGGCGCTCGCGAAAACCCCCGGCGTCGCCTCGGCCACGCCGATGAACCCGAGCCAGGACCGCGCGCTGCTGCTGTCCACCGTCACCCCCACCACCGGCCCGCAGGACGCCGCCACCGACGAACTCCTCGCCACCCTGCGCACGCAGACCCTGCCGCCCGTGCTCGCCGGGGCGACCAGCTACGTCACCGGCATGACGGCCGGCCAGCTCGACTTCCGCGACATCGTGGCCGCCCGCCTGCCCACGATCATCGGCGTGGTGGTGGCGGCCGCGTTCGTGTTGCTGCTGCTGTCGTTCCGCAGCCCGGTGCTGGCGTTGAAGGCCGCGCTGCTCAACCTGCTGTCCATCGCGGCTTCGTACGGCGTGATCGTCGCAGTGTTCCAGTGGGGCTGGGGCGGCTCGCTGCTCGGCGTGCACGAGAAGGTGCCGATCGAGTCGTACGTGCCGATGATCATGTTCGCCATCGTGTTCGGCCTCTCGATGGACTACGAGGTCTTCCTCCTCTCCCGCGTGCACGAGGCCTGGCTGCGCACGCGCGACAACCACGCCAGCGTCGCCGACGGCCTCGCCGTGACCGCCCGCGTGATCTCCTCGGCGGCCGTGATCATGGTGTGCGTGTTCTTCGCGTTCCTGGCCTCGCCGAACGTGGTGATCAAGATCCTCGCCCTCGGCCTCGGGGTGAGCGTGCTGATCGACGCGACCATCATCCGGCTCATCATCGTGCCCGCCGCGATGTTCCTGCTGGGGCGCAGCAGCTGGTGGCTGCCGCCGTGGCTGGACCGGATCCTGCCGCACCTGGAGCCGGAACCGGAGGACGTGCCCTCACCGCGTTCCCCGGCCCCGTCCACTTAGGAGCTACGGCCTGAGGCGGTGCAGATCGCGCGGGAACAACGTGGTGCCGCGCACGTTGGGCACCTCCAGGACCCGCGCGACCCACCGCTCCAGCCCGATGGCGAACCCGCCGTGGGGCGGCATGCCGTGGGCGAAGGCGTCGAGGTAGTCGCGGTAGAGGTGCGCCTCTTCGTTGAGGACGGCTTCGTAGTCGGCGTGGCGGTGGAGCCGCTGGCCGCCCGTGACGAGCTCCAGGCCCCGGAAGAGCAGGTCGAAACTGCGCGACAGGTGCGGCCGGGCCGGGTCGGGGTGGGTGTAGAAGGGGCGCTTGGTCATGGGGTAGCCGGTGACGAAGAGGAAGTCCGAGCCGTGCTCGTGCTGTGCCCATTCCCCGAGGCGGCGTTCGTCTTCGGGGGAGAGGTCGGGTTCGTTGCTGTGGAGCAGTTCTTGCGCCTCGGGGTAGTCGATCGCGGGGATCTGCTGGGGGACTTGGGGCGCTTCTTCTTGTAGTGCGGCGGCCATCGCCGCGATCACGTCCCTGAGGAGCGCCATCACGTCCCGGTGGTCCTCGATGAACCCGAGTTCGACGTCGAGGCTCGTGTACTGCGCCAGGTGCCGCGCCGTGTCGTGCTTCTCGGCCCGGAACACGGGCCCGACCTCGTACACGCGCTCGAACACGCCGACGAGCGTCTGCTTGAAGAACTGCGGCGATTGGGCGAGGTAGGCGGGTTTGCCGAAGTAGTCGAGCTGGAAGACGTTGGCGCCGGATTCGGTGCTGGTGGCCACGATCTTGGGCGTGTGGACTTCGGTGAAGCCCCGCTGGTCGAGCACTTGGCGGAAGGCTCGGACGCTTCTGGCCGCGATCTCGTGCCTGCGCTTGAGCTCCGGGTGCCGGAGCGCGGCGGCGGCGTTGTCGAGGATCGTGGGGAGCGCGGCGGGGATGGTGGGGCGGTAGAGGTCGAAGGGTGGGGTTTTTGTTGGTGCGGCGAGGATTGTGATGGTGGGGTTGAGGATCTCGACGCCACCGGGTGCTTGGGGGTTGGCGATGACGGGGCCGGTGATTTCGAGGACTGTTTCTTCGGTGAGGTGGGAGATTTCGGGATGGGTGGGGGAGTTGTCCACACCCGAGTCGAGTTGTGGATAACTGGGGCCCATTTCCGCTTGGCCACCGTTTTTGTCGGGGGTGGCCGATAGAATGGGACTGGGGACGCCCCCCGAGGAGGGCGGGGCTGTGCCCGGTGTGTGGTGAGGGGTGGCACTCAACACCACCTGCGCCAACCCAGACCGGTCCCTCACCACCAAAAACGTCACGGACTTCAACGTCCGCCGGCGATGCAGCCAGCCGGCGATGGTTACCGTCGTGCCCACCAGGGCGGGCAAGTCGACGGCCAGAGTGCGAGATGACATTCGGGTCTCCCGAGAACGAAGGACCCCTTGGGGGTGCGGGCGAGAAGGGAACTCGCGGTACCACCGCACCTTCGCCGCTGGAAGCCCGGCAACGTGCGTCGGGCAAGAGCAAGCCAGCAGCCTCAAAAACGCCGGCCCGATATCGGAGGCCAAACCGGCAGGGCATTTCCTCCCCACTGCTCAGGAGTGTCTTCGCGGCGGGGGCGCAACACCGCCTCTCAGCGAACGGCGGTTCTCTGTGGGTCGCGACTCCCCGCGCTACTTGGTTCCGTCAGCGCGTCGGGGACGAGCCTAAGCAGAGAGCCGCAGCCGAGTCATCTGAATAAAAACGACTTTCGAAGTGCCCGCGATCAAGGGTCCGATCCAACGAATTCCCCAGCGCCGACCCACCCCGCTCACCCGACCGGACCAACGCCACCGGCACCGACCCGGCCAGGAACACCACCAGCGAGATGAAGCCGAACGGGTGAGTGGTTCGGACACCCGCCCACCCCAATCCGTGCTCCATCCGAAGGACCGGACCACTCGCCTCGAATCCACGTATCCCCAGGTCACCCCGGGAAAATGGGCCTTTTGCCGGGATCGTTACCATCCCTCCATCGTTGACCCCTTCCTCCGCGCTGACCTAATTTGTTGCCCCACCAGACGAACTTGGCGGTGTCGGCGTGGACTCCTCCCTGCCTCTGAGACCCGGCGGCCCACCGAGGCCGGCGGATCAGGCTTCGGTGCGGCGCAGCAATCTCGCGCTCGTGCTGCGGCACCTGCGTGACGCGGGGCCGCGGTCGCGGGCGGGGATCGCGGCGGAGACCGGCCTGAACAAGGCCACGGTGTCGAGCCTGGTGGCCGAGCTGGTGGAGCGGGGGCTGGCGCGCGAGGGCGAGCTGGACCGCGCGGGGGCGGTGGGCCGGCCGGGCACGATCGTGAAGCTCGACGGGCGGGCCGTGGGGGGTGTGGGGGTCGAGGTGAACGTCGACTACCTCACCGCGCTGGCCCTCGATCTCACCGGCACCGTCCTGTTCGAACAGCGCATCCCGCTCGACGTGCAAGCGCTTCCTCCGGCCAAGGTCTTCGACGCCACGGCCGAGCTGGCCGCCCGCGCGGTCCGGGAATGCCGGCGTCTGCGCGTCAAACCCGTGGGGCTCACGCTGGCGGTGCCGGCGCTCGTCGACGTGAAAGCCGGCGCCGTGGCGTTCGCGCCCAACCTGCACTGGACCGACGTGCCCGTGGTCGCCGGGTTGACCGAGCGGCTGACGAAACGGCTGGGCCGCCTCGATTTCCCCGTGCGCATGGCCAACGACGCCAACCTCGGCGCCCTCGGTGAGCACGCGATGGGCAGCGTCGCCGGCACGGCGGACCTCGTGTACCTCACCGGCGAGATCGGGGTGGGCGGTGGCGTGATCTCCGGCGGCCGGCTGCTCGGTGGGGCGGAAGGGTTTTCCGGCGAGATCGGCCACATCCAGCTCGACCCCAACGGCCGACGCTGTGGCTGCGGCCGGAAGGGCTGCTGGGAGACGATCGTGGGCCTGGCCGGCATGCTGCGGCTCGCGGCCGAGCCCAACGATCCCGTGCACGACCCGTCGCTCGATCTCGAGCAGCGCCTGGACATGCTGCGCCGGCGGGCCGAGTTGAAGGACCGCCGCACGCTCGACGCGCTGGCGAAGGTCGGCACCGGCCTCGGCGTGGGCGCCGCGGTGCTGGTGAACGTGTTCAACCCGCGCGTGGTGCTGCTCGGTGGTTACTTCGCGCAGCTGGGCCCGTATCTGCTCGGCCCGATGATGGCCGAGCTCGAAGCCCGCGTGGTCGCGCCCGACATCGGCGGCTGCCGCGTGGAACTGTCGTGGCTCGGGTTCTCGGCGGCCTCGCGCGGCGGGGCCCACGTGGCGCTGGAAGCCGTGTTCGACGACCCCGCGCGGGTCGCGTCGGCGGGGGAAAGGGACAGCGGATGACGCTCCTCGAAATGACCGGTATCGGCAAGGGGTTCCCCGGCGTGCGCGCGCTCGACGACGTGGAACTGAGCGTGGCCGAGGGCGAGGTCCACTGCCTGCTGGGCCAGAACGGCGCCGGCAAGTCCACGCTCATCAAGGTGCTCGCGGGCGCGCACCGGCCCGACACCGGCGAGATCCGGGTGGGCGGCGAGCCGGTGGAGCTGCCCAACCCCACGGCCGCCATCCGGTGCGGCATCGCCACGCTGTACCAGGAACTCGACCTCGTGGACGGGCTTTCCGTGGCGGAGAACATCTTCCTCGGCCACGAGCAGGCCAGCGCCGGCTGGGTGCGCCGCGCCAAGATGCGTGCCGACGCGCGAAACCTGCTCGATCGCCTGGGGCACCGGGAAATCCGCGTGGACCGCGAGGTCGGCACGCTCTCGGCCGCGGGCAAGCAGATCGTGAGCCTCGCCCGCGCGCTCTCGCTCGACGCGCGCCTGATCGTGCTCGACGAACCCTCCGCCGTGCTCGCCAGCGACGAGGTGGCGAACCTGTTCCGCGTGATCCGCGGTCTCACCGAGCGCGGGGTCGCCGTGGTCTACATCTCCCACCGGCTGGAAGAGATCCGCGAGATCGGTGACCGCGTCACGGTGCTCAAGGACGGCCACACCGTCGCCACCGGCCTGCCGGCTCGCACCACGCCGACCACGGACCTGGTCGCGCTGATGACCGGCCGCCGCGTGGAGTACCTCTTCCCGCCGCGCCCCGCCGAAGACGCGTTCGCCGAGCGCCCGGTGCTGCTGGAAGTCGAGAACCTCGGCGTGGCCGGCGAGTTCGAAGACGTGTCGTTCTCCGTGCGCGAAGGCGAGATCGTCGGCCTGGCCGGGCTCGTCGGCTC
Organism: Amycolatopsis rhabdoformis; assembly: GCF_035918295.1. Classification (GTDB taxonomy): domain Bacteria; phylum Actinomycetota; class Actinomycetes; order Mycobacteriales; family Pseudonocardiaceae; genus Amycolatopsis; species Amycolatopsis rhabdoformis. The sequence goes on along the minus strand of NZ_CP142149.1, from coordinate 5,125,846 downwards.
GGGGCGCAGCGAGGTGCTGGAAACCGTGTACGGCGCGCGGAAACCCACCACGGGGCAGGTGAAGCTCGCCGGAAAACCGTTGCGCAGAGGCGTGACCTCCGCCGTCCGCAACGGACTCGGCCTGGCCCCGGAAGAACGCAAGAGCCAGGCCTTGCTGCTGCAGGAATCCGTGGCCCGCAACGTCTCCCTCGCCTCCCTGCGCCGCTACGCGAAGTTCGGCTGGTTCAACGCGCGGGCCGAAACCACGGCCGTGCGCCGGCACACCGAGGCGCTCGACCTGCGTCCGCCCGACATCCGCCGGCCCGCGGGCAAGCTTTCGGGCGGCAACCAGCAGAAGGCGGTGCTCGCGCGCTGGCTGCTCAAGGGCTGCCGCGTGCTGCTGCTCGACGAGCCGACGCGCGGCGTGGACGTCGGCGCGCGGGCCGAGCTCTACCGCGTGATCCGCGACCTGGCCGATTCCGGGGTCGCGATCGTGCTGGTGTCGAGCGAGCTGCCGGAGGTGCTCGGCCTGGCCGACCGGGTGCTCGTGATGCGCGAGGGCCGCGTGCTCACCCAAGCGCGTGATCTCGACGAACGGGCCGTGCTGGATCTCATCCTCGAAGAGCAGGAGCGTGCGGAATGAACGCTGAACAGGCGGTGGCACCGGAACGCACCCGCGGGTTCTCGGTGCGGCTGCGCGAGGCGCGCAACCTCGGCCTGGTCGGGGTGCTGGCCGTGCTGGTGCTGATCGGCGCGCTCACCGAACCGGGCCAGTTCCTCACCACCGGCACGCTGGTGCTGGTGCTCACGCAGGCGTCGGTGATCGGCGTGATCACCGTGGGCATGACGTTCGTGATCATCGGCGGCGGCATCGACCTCTCGGTCGGCGCGGTCGTGGCGCTCGCGACGGTGTGGGCCACCACGCGCTCCACCCAGGCGTTCGGCATCACCGGCATCGTGTTCACCGCGGTGGCCGTCGGCGTCGGCTGCGGCCTGGTCAGCGGGCTGCTCATCGCCTACGGCCGCCTGGTCGCGTTCATCGGCACGCTGGCGATGCTCGCGAGCGCGCGCGGCCTGGCGATCCAGCTCTCGCAGGGCCGCACCCAGACCGTGACCGCGAAGAACCAGGCGCTCGTGGACCTCGGTTACCAGGACAGCTACGTGCTCGGCATCCCGCCGCTGGTGCTGATCTTCGCGGCCGTGGCGATCGTCGGCTGGCTCGTGCTCAACCGCACCACCTTCGGCCGCCGCACCTACGCGATCGGCGGCAACCTGGAGGCCGCGCGGCTGGCCGGCATCAACGTGAAGCTGCACACCTGCCTGCTGTATGTCCTTTCCGGACTGTGCTGCGGCATCGCCAGCGTGATGCTGATCATCCTCACTTCGAGCGGCACTTCGGGCAACGGCAACCTCTACGAGCTCGACGCCATCGCCGCGGTGATCATCGGCGGCACGCTGCTCACGGGCGGGCGCGGCACGCTCGTCGGTTCGGTGCTCGGCGTGCTGGTGTTCACCACCATCAGCGTGCTGTTCACGCTCAACAACCTGCCCACGGCCGTGCAGCAATTGGCCAAGGGCGTGATCATCGTGCTCGCCGTGCTCGTGCAGCGGCGGGCTTCGCTCTATTCGAGTGAGAGGACGTCCTCATGAACTCCACCGACCTCCGCCGCCGCGCGTTCCTGACCGGGACGGCCCTCGCGGGTGTGGGCGTGCTCGCCGCGTGCACCAGCAACGAGGAACCCGCGCCGGCCGCCCAGAACGCGCCCGCTCCGGCGCAGGACACCCCCGGCAAGAAGGTGACCGTCGGGTTCGCCGGGCCGCAGGCCGACCACGGCTGGCTCAACGCGATCACCGTGAACGCGCGGGCCGAAGCACAGCGGCACCCCGATGTGGAACTCGTCGTCGCCGAGGGGTCGAACGACGCGGCCACGCAGTCGGCGCAGATCGACGCGCTGATCAACCGCAAGGTCGACGTGCTCGTGGTGCTGCCGGCCGACGGCAAGCAGCTCACACCGGCCGGGCGCAAGGCGATGGACGCCGGCATCCCGGTGATCAACCTCGACCGGATCTTCGACTCGCCGCAGGCGTACCGCACCTGGGTCGGCGGCGACAACTACCGCATGGGCGTGAACGCGGGCAACTACATCGGCCAGCAGCTCAAGGGCCAAGGCACGGTGCTCGAGCTCGCCGGCATCGACACGCTCGAGCTCACCCGCCAGCGCACGCAGGGCTTCGACGACGCGCTGGCCAACTACCCGGGCATCCGCAAGGTCGGCCGCGCGGCCGCCGAGTTCACCGTGCCCACCGGCCAGGCCCGCATGGCCGAGCTGCTGCAGGCGCACCCGCAGTTCAACGCGATCTGGAACCACGACGACGACCAGGGCGTGGGCGCGCTGCAGGCCGTGCGCCAGGCCGGGCGGTCCGACTTCCTGATGGTGGGCGGCGCCGGGTCGAAGGCCGCGATGGAGCAGATCAAGGATGGCAATTCGGTGCTGAAGGCCACCGTGCTCTACCCGCCGACGATGTCCGCGTCGGCCATCCGCCTCGCGCGGCTGCTCGGGCAGGCGAAGGGCGTGTCGGATCTGGCGGAGCAGGAGATCCCGGCGTCGGTGACCACGTTCTCCGCGGTCGTCACGAAGGACAATGTGGACAAGTACCTGCCGGTTTCCTTCGAGTGAAAGGACTTCCGCGCATGGCGGACGAGATCGGCGTCGGGTTGGTGGGCTACGCCTTCATGGGCGCGGCCCACTCCCAGGCGTGGCGGACGGTGCACCACGCCTTCGACGTGCCGCTCACCCCGCGCCGGGTGGTGCTGTGCGGCCGCGACGCCGCGGCGGCCGAAGCAGCGGCGGCGAAACTCGGCTGGGCCGCGTTCGAGACCGACTGGCGCCGGGTCGTGGACGACGACGAGGTCGGCCTCGTGGACATCTGCACCCCCGGCGACACGCACGCGGAGATCGCGCTGGCCGCGCTCGACGCCGGAAAACACGTGCTGTGCGAGAAACCGCTGGCCAACACCGTGGCCGAAGCCGAGGCGATGGCCGACGCGGCCGCGGCGGCGGCCGAGCGCGGCGTGCGCTCGATGGTGGCGTTCAACTACCGGCGCGTGCCGGCGCTCGCGTTCGCGCGGTCGCTGGTGGCGCAGGGCCGGCTGGGCGTGATCCGGCACGTGCGCGCGCAGTACCTGCAGGACTGGATCGTGGACCCGGCGTTCCCGCTCGTGTGGCGGCTGCAGAAGGACAAAGCCGGGTCCGGCGCGCTCGGCGACCTCGGTGCGCACCTCGTGGATCTGGCGCAGTTCCTCACCGGATCCCGGATTTCCGGGGTGAGTGCGGTCACGGAGACGTTCGTGCGGGAGCGGCCGCTGGTCACGTCGTCGTCGGGGCTCGCGGCTTCGGCGGGCGCTTCGCTGGGCGAGGTGACGGTCGACGACGCCGCGTTGTTCACGGCCCGCTTCGCCTCCGGTGCGCTCGGCAGCTTCGAGGCGACGCGGTTCGCGGCCGGGCGCAAGAACTCGATGCGCATCGAGGTCAACGGTTCGGCCGGCAGCCTCGCGTTCGACTTCGAGGCGATGAACGAACTGCACTTCCACGACCACACGCTGGATCCGGCGGACGCGGGGTTCCGCCGGATCCTGGTCACCGAGCCGGCGCATCCGTACGTGGGCGCGTGGTGGCCGCCGGGCCACGGCCTGGGCTACGAGCACACCTTCACCCACGAGGTCCGGGATTTCCTGGTGGCGCTGGGCGAAGGCAGCGATCCGGCGCCGTCGTTCGCCGACGGGCTGCGGGTGCAGCGGGTGCTCGACGCCGTGGAACGCAGTGCCGCCGCCGATTCCGCCTGGACCGTGGTACCGAACTGAAGGGGAGTTTTCCGATGGCACGACCGCTGACGTTGTTCACCGGGCAGTGGGCCGACCTGCCGTTCGAGGAGGTCTGCCGGCTCGCGAGCGGCTGGGGCTACGACGGTCTGGAGCTGGCCTGCTGGGGCGACCACTTCGAAGTCGACAAAGCGCTATCCGACGGCGGCTACGTCCAGTCCAAACTGGACACCCTGGCCAAGTACGACCTGCGCGTGTGGACGATCTCCAACCACCTCGTGGGCCAGGCCGTGTGCGACCACCCCATCGACGAGCGGCACGAGGCCATCCTGCCGGCCCGCCTCTGGGGCGACGGCTCGCCCGAGGGCGTGCGGCAGCGCGCGGCCGAAGAGATGAAGGACACGGCGCGCGCGGCCGCGTTGCTGGGCGTGTCCACGGTCGTCGGCTTCACCGGATCGTCCATCTGGCACACCGTCGCCATGTTCCCGCCCGCGCCGCAAGCGATGATCGACCGCGGCTACGAGGACTTCGCCGCGCGCTGGCACCCGATCCTCGACGTGTTCGACGAGGTCGGCGTGCGCTTCGCCCACGAGGTGCACCCGAGCGAGATCGCCTACGACTACTGGACGACCGTGCGCACGCTCGAAGCCATCGGCCACCGCGCGGCGTTCGGCCTGAACTTCGACCCGTCGCACTTCGTGTGGCAGGACCTCGACCCGGTGGGGTTCCTGTGGGACTTCAAGGACCGCATCTTCCACGTCGACTGCAAGGAGGCCCGCAAACAGCTCAACGGCCGCAACGGCCGCCTCGGCTCGCACCTGCCCTGGGCCGACCCGCGCCGGGGCTGGGACTTCGTGTCGACCGGCCACGGCGACGTGCCGTGGGAGGACGTGTTCCGCATGCTCAACGCGATCGGCTACGACGGCCCGATCTCGATCGAGTGGGAAGACGCCGGCATGGACCGGCTCACCGGCGCGCCGGAGGCGCTGGAGTTCGTGAAGCGGCTGAACTTCAGCCGGCCGACGGCGGCGTTCGACGCGGCCTTTTCCTCGAAGGCCGACTAGAAACCGACTAGGCCCCGAGCCGGTTGCCGACCATGATCACGCCGATCACCAACGCGAGCACGCCGAACACGATCCCGATCACGGCCAGCGCCTTCGTCGGCCGCCGGGCGCCGCAGCCCACCGCGCCCAGACCCAACGCGGCCACGGCGAACGGGAACGCGATCCACGCCCGCACGTTGTCCAGCGGGAACGGCAGGATCGGCACGACCACACCGAGGATGCCGCAGACGAGCGCCAGCACACCCGGTGCGGCGTTCTTCTGCGGCCCTTGCTGAACCGGGCGGGGCTGTTGCGTCGCGCCGCCCATCGAAGCACCCGGTTGCTGCGGCGCGCCGCCGAAGCCGACGGGGCCCGAGTTCCACGCCTGCTGCGTGCCGCCGCTGAGCCGACCGGTTTCGGCGGGGCTCGCCGGCTGGCCGGGCGTGTACCGCGGCACGGGGCCCTGCGGCGCCGGGGGGAAGGCGTCCGGCGTGTCCGGGTTCGGCGGGGGACCGTCGGTCATGGTGCGGAGCTCCTCGGTGGCGGGGACCGTAGTGGCGAGATCACAACCTAGTCGGTCGGACCGGTTCGCGACCAGCACACGGCCTGTCCCGCCACCGAGGAAATCCGTCACCGGGTGCCGAGCAGGTGCTCCAGAGCCAGCTGGTTCAGCCGCGTGAAGTGGTAACCGCGCTTGCCGGCGGCCTCGACGTCGAAGTCGTCGTTCGCGAGGTCGGCCAGCGTCTCGCCGGGCGCGGCCGTGGGCACGGACAGCTCGCCGACGCGCGAAGCGGCCAGTGCCTCAGCCACCTCCGGGTCGGCGCGGAACGCCGCGGCCTTTTCCTTGAGGATCAGGTACATCCGCATGTTCGCGGCGGCCGACACCCACACGTCGGCCGGGTCCTCGGTGCGCAGCGGCTTGTAGTCGAAGTGCCGCGGGCCGGCGTAACCGGCGGTCTCCAGCAGGTCGACGAGGAAAAACGCCGAGGTCAGGTCGCCGTGGCCGAAGATCAGGTCCTGGTCGAACTTCGGGCCGTGCTGGCCGTTGAGGTCGAGGTGGAAGAGCTTGCCCTGCCACAGCGCCTGCGCGATGCCGTGCACGAAGTTCAGCCCGGCCATCTGCTCGTGGCCGACCTCGGGGTTGAGGCCGAACAGCTCGGGCCGCGCGAGCTGCGAGATCAGGCCGAGCGCGTGGCCGATCGTGGGCAGCAGGATGTCGCCGCGCGGCTCGTTGGGCTTCGGTTCGAGCGCGAACCGGATGTCGTAGCCCTGCGAGACGGCGTAGTCGGCGAGGAGGTCGAGGCCCTCCTTGTAGCGGTCGAGCGCCGCGCGCACGTCCTTCGCCGCGTCGGACTCGGCACCTTCGCGCCCGCCCCACAGCACGTAGGTCTGCGCGCCGAGTTCGGCCGCCAGGTCGAGGTTGCGCCGCACCTTGGTGAGCGCGTAGCGGCGGATGTCGCGGTCGTTGCTGGTCAGGCCGCCGTCCTTGAACACGGGGTGCGTGAACAGGTTCGTGGTGGCCATCGGCACCTTGAGGCCGGTGGCCTCCAGTGCGGCCCTGAACTTCTTGATCGCCGCGTCGCGGTCGGGCTCGGTGGCGAGCAGGTCGTCGTCGTGGAAGGACACGCCGTACGCGCCCAGCTCGGCCAGGCGGTGCACGCTCTCGACCGGGTCGAGCGCCGGGCGCGTCGCCACGCCGAACGGGTCGGCGGCCTGCCAGCCCACCGTCCACAGGCCGAACGAGAACTTGTCGTCCGGAGTGGGCGTGAAGTCGGTCATGGCGGTCCCCTTCGTTCCATACGGGCTGTGCATTACGGGCTGTGCATTCGGTACGCAAGTATTTAGTTCACGTTGTAGACTAAATACTGCGCTGCGACGACCCGCACGTCAAGGGCCGCCGGTACAGTGCCCGGAGGAGGGCAGGGGATGACGCAGGCGGTGCGGCACGACTCGATGCGCGCGCGCAACCTCGAGCTGGTGCTCGGCGAGGTCAGCCGCCGCGGTCCGCTCACCCGCGCCGCGCTCGCGGAGCTGACCGGCCTCACCAAGTCCACCGTCTCGAAACTCGTCGGCGACCTGCTCGACGCCGGTTTCCTCGCCGAGACCGGCCCGGCCCGCGCCGGCGAACGCGGCCGGCCCGGTGTGGAGGTGGTGCTCTCCGGGGCGCGCGTGGCGTCGCTGGGGCTGGAGATCAACGTCGACTACCTCGCCGTGTGCCTGCTCGACCTGGCCCGCGAGGTGCGCTTCAGCGAGCGCCGCGAACGCGACAACCGGGGTTCGCGTCCGGAGGAAGTGCTGGGGGAGCTGCAAAACCTGGCGCAGACGGCGCTCGACGCGGCCGCGGCCCACCGACTGACCGTGGCCGGCGCGGTGCTCGCCGTGTCGGGCCCGGTCGGCGACGGCGTGCTGTTCAGCGCGCCGAACCTCGGCTGGGCCGGCGTGCGCGTGGCCGACCTGCTGCACCTGCCGGTGCCGGTCACCGTCGACAACGAAGCCAACCTCGGCGCGTTGGGCGAGCTCTGGTTCGGCGCCGGTCCGGCCGATTTCCTCTTCGTCTCCGGTGAGGTCGGCATCGGCGCGGGCCTGGTCGTGGACTCGGCGCTGTTCCGCGGCGCCCACGGCCTGGCCGGCGAGCTCGGCCACGTGGTGGTGTCGCCCACGGGCCCGCGTTGCCGCTGCGGTGCGGCCGGCTGCCTCGAAACCTATGCGGGCCAGGAGGCGCTGCTCGAAGCCGCGGGCGTCGCGAGCGTGGCGGACCTGTTGTCCGCTTTGGACGCCGGTGCTCGGTCCGCGACCCGGGCCGCCGCGGCGGCGGGTGAGGCGCTCGGCCTCGCGCTGGCCTCGGCCGTGAACCTGCTCGACCTCGACCACGTGGTGCTCGGCGGCGTGTTCGCCCCGCTCTTCCCGTGGCTGGCGCCCGCGGCGGAAGGCGTGCTGGCCGCGCGCCTGGGCCGCCTGCGCGGCTCGGTGCCCACGCTCGCACCGTCCACTGTGGGCGGTGCCGCCGCCACGCTCGGCGCGGCGGGGCGGACCGTGCACCACGTGCTGGCCGACCCCGGGCCGTTTCTCAACCGCGCCGAAGCCACCTGAATCGGGTGAGGTGACCCGGCGCCGCCGTGGCGAGCATGGCGGGGTCCACCGGCCGGGGAGACGAGGTGCGCCATGACCGGAGAACCGAACGTGGGGGTCGCGCCGCCGGCGGCCGATCGCCGCCGCATCGCCGAGCACGCCGACGTCGCGCTGCGCTCGATGGGCCAGCCGAACTCCGTCGTCGGCCAGTTCGACTTCTGGAACGACCGCTACGAGGGCAGACGCCTGTTCTCCGAGGTGCTGGGCACGTTCCTGCTGGTGCTCGTGGCCGTCGGCGGCGGCATGGTCAACGCCCGCTTCGGCGGCGACGCGGTGCCGGCCGGCGCGCGTGTGGTCGCGCCGGCACTCATGGTGGCGGCCATCATTCTCTTCATGGGCACGGTGTCCGGCGCGCACCTGAACCCGGCGGTGAGCCTCGCGTTCGCCGCCCGCGGTGACTTCCCGTGGCGGCGCGTTCCGGCGTACCTCGTGGCCCAGTTCGTCGGCGCCGCGCTGGCCACGCTGCTGCTGTGGGGGCTGCTCGGCAAGCAGGGCAGCGCCGGGCTGACGCTGCCGGGCAGCGGGATCAGCACCGTGACGGCGATGTTGTGGGAGCTCGTGCTGACCACGGGCCTGGTGAGCGTGATCCTCGGCAGCGCTTCGGGGGCGCAGCAGGTGGGCCCGCTCGCGGCGATCGCGGTCGGCAGCTACATCGCGCTGGCCGGGTTGTGGGGCGCGCCGGTCAGTGGCGCGTCGATGAACCCCGCGCGGTCGCTGGGGCCGGCTTTGGTGCTCGGTGACTGGACGGCGTGGTGGGCCTACCTCGTGGGGCCGTTGGCCGGAGCCGCGATCGCCGTCGGCATCGCCTTCGTATTGCGGGGTCGGGGTGGCGGCCACAGTGGTACGGCGGCTGCGCAAGGCGTGCTGGGGGAGCGGCCGTAGACCCCTGCCTCCGGGGAAAGCGGCGAAGGGCGCCTTGCGGGAATCGGATTCCCGCAAGGCGCCCTTCAACCGAACTCGACTGCTCAACCGACCAGGCGTCAGCTCACCGCACGTACCACCACCGTGCTGTTGCCCACCGTCTTGCCGGCGTCGTCGACCACCGACAGCTGGCCCCGCAGCACGCGACCCGCGGCCGGCGCCTGGGAAGCCGTGACCACACCCGGCACGGTCCACGTGGACCCCGACGCGTGCGCGGCCACCGGATCGGTCACCGTGACCCCGCCGAACGCCGGGTTCACGAACGTGTCCAGGTAGTCGAACGCCGTGGTTCCGGCCGGCACCGAGTACCCGTCGACCAGCGCGACCCAGGTGCCCGCGGCGGGGTTCTGGATCGTCACCGACTCCTCGGAGTCGCCGTCGGCGCTCTGGCCCGCCGCCACGCACTGGCCGGTGGTGCAGTTGTACACGACCAGGTCCAGGTCGGCGGTGGCGTCGGCGGTGTTGCCGATCGTCACCGTGAGCGAGGACGAGCCGGGCAGCACCGCGATCTGCGTCTGCGACTGCGCGCCCTGCGTGATCGACGGGCGCTTGATCGAGGCGCTGCCGAACGTGCTGCCCACCACGTGGCCGGTGAAGGCCTTCAGCGAGTTCTTCACCGTGTACGTGCGGGCCAGCCCCGCGCCCAACGGAGCCGACGCGATGTCGTCCGGGTTGGGCGAGATGGCGGTGCCGAGTGCCGACGCCGTGAGCGAGTACGGCGCGGTGTCCACATCGGACGTCCGCCGCGCTTCCACCGTGATCTCCCAGACGCCCGGAATCGGGTTGGTGAGCGTGCGGCTGGTCGGCGTGCCGCCGATGCAGCCCGCGCCCGCGTCGGGGTTGTAGCAGTTGGTGGACGTGTTGCTGTCCACCGGGACGCCGGTCGGGTCGTAGCGCAGGAAGCGCACCTGGCCCTTGCCCGCGTCACCGCCGCCGGTGAGGTCCACCTGCAGCGAGCTCGCGCCCTGCGGCACGCGCAGGAAGTAGCTCACCGACTGGTTGCGCGCGATCTTGCCCGAAGCCGTGAAAGTGCCCGAGGCGGCGAACTCGGCCGGCGCGAAGACCGTGTTCATGGTCTGCACGTCGACGCCGATGGTCAACGGGTTGTCCAAGTACAGCAGCGCGGAGTGCGCACCGGCCTGGCGCGGGTTCACCTTCACCGGGAACGAAACCGGCTTGTTGAGCGGCAACGAGATCAGCGAGCCCGACGAGAAGGTGCCGTCGTTGCCGACCCAGCGCGCGAAGTACAGCACCGGACGCGAAGAGCCGGACGTGCGCGTGATCGTGTACGACCGCGTGTAGGACTTCCCGACGGTCACGCCTTCCCGGTCGTGGATGCCGACGCCGACACCCGGCGTGGGCTTGAGCAGGTTGGCCTGCACCGTGTGCACGTCGACCGCGGTGGTCACCGCGTCCGGCTTCGGGTTCAGCGAAAGCGCGACCCAGGCGGCGGGCACGTTGAACAGCCCGGCGCCCTGCTCGTACGCGCCGATCCCCGGCACGAACCGCGCCGTGGACTTGATCGCCGACCGCAGCGCCGCGACCGGCGGCCGCTGGCCGTGGTGCGTCGCCTTGTACGCGCTCACCAGCAGCGCCGCCGCGCCGGTCGCCTGAGGCGAGGCCATCGACGTGCCCTGCAGCATCGCGTAGCCGGCCGGCAGCGCGTACGTGCCCGCGACCGGACCCGGCGCCTCCCACCGCGGCACGGTGGAGATCGCCGCGCCGGGCGCGATGATGTCCGGCTTGAACCCGCCGTCTTCCCGCGGGCCGCGCGAGGAGAACGGGTGCAGCGCCTCGGCCTTGTCCACTTTGGACCCATAGTTGGAGAGCCACGTTTCGCGCGTGATGTAGGAGCCCACGCTGATCGCGTCGGTGGCCACGCTCGGGTCGCCGACCGAGTTCGCGCCCGCGCCGGAGTTGCCCGCGGAGATGAAGATCTGCACGTTGTACTCGGCGATGGTGCGGTTGTAGAGCTCGGCGCGCGCGTTGTTGCCGTCGTTGAGTGCCGGCAGGCCGCCGATGGAGATGTTGATGACGTCGGCGCCGTGGCTCGCGGCGTAGACCACGCCGTCGAGCAGGCCGCTGTTGGTGCAGGAGTCCGTGGTGAGGCACACCTTCACGGCCAGCACGTTCGCTCCCGGCGCGGCGCCGTCCATCTTGCCGCCGAACAGGTCGTTGCCGGTCGCGATGCCGGCCACGTGCGTGCCGTGCTCGGCGCCCGCGAGGCCGATGTTCACGAAACCCGGGTGGTCGGTCTGCACGACGAACGCCATGCGCTCGGCGCGGTCGGTGGCCGGGTTGTCGGTGCCGAAGTAGCCGACGTCGAAGTTCTTGGCGTAGTCGGACATCGGCTTCTCGTCGGTGAAGTCGCCGTCGCCGTCGAGGTCCACGCGCACCTGCTTGGTGGCGGTGTCGAGCAGCACGCCCCACGCGTCCGTGCGGTCGCCGTCGCGGTTGAGGTCACCGCCGGTCTCGCTGCTCGCGCCGCCGAGGTCGCCGGCCGTTTCCTTGAACAAGCCGAATGTGTACGGGCCGCCGGTGGCGGGCGCGGTCCAGTCGCGGCCGCTCGCGGTGAACGCGCCGGCGTAGGTCTGCGCCGACTGCGCGACCCAGGTGCCGTCACCGGAGTCGGTGGCGTTGGCGTTGGCGTTGTACCAGTCCACGATCTTCCGGTCGCCGTGGCTGGTCTTCGCCAGCGCCGGCTAGTCGAGGTCGACGCCCGAGTCGAGCACCGCGACGGTGGTGCCCTTGCCGTCCCAGCCGCTGAAGGTCTGGCCGAACTGCGCCGCGTAGGTGTCGCCGGTGGGAAGGTAGGGATTCACGCGCGGGGTGTTCTTGCCCGGCGCCGGCTGCGGGATCGGGTTGGCCGCGCCTTCGGGCTTCGGGTCGTCGCGGTGGATGAGACCGTCGACGTCCACCGCGCTCACCGATTGCAGCTTCGCGGCCTTCTCGGCGTTCCCGACGGGCACCGCGACCTTGACGTAGTCGAGCTTCGCATTGGTGGACTCGACCACCCCACCGAGCGCCTTCAGGTCCGCCACCGCGGCCCCGGCCCGCCCACTCTCCGCGGCGACGAGCAACGTCACCGTCCGCTTGCCGGCCCGCTGGGCTTCCGCCACCAGCGCCCGATCGTGGTCGTCGAGGGTCTTGCTGCTGTTGTTGTTGCTGCTGTTGGCCGTGGCGGGGCTGGTGGGAGCCTGCGCCGCGAGCGCCGCGGGCACCCCGACCGGCGCAACGCCGAGCGCCGTGGCAAGGAGGGTAACCCCGGCCCGCCGTCTCCAGCGCGACTTGTGCTGTGTCATCGGAGCAGTACACAGGTCCCGACCATCGCCATCAATCAGACACTTAGCCTATCGGCCGCATTTCGACGTGAGACGAACGGCCTAACCGCCCGCGCTCCGACCCAGCCAACGCCACCCCCTGATGCTTTCCCCCGCGCGACGCCCGCGACCCGGCACTGATTCACGGCCCCATTCCGCCGCCGCCACGGATAGCCGGGGGCATTGCCCGGGTCACGCCGCTGGAAGACAACCTCGCCCACGGCCCCCGATTTCGGCTCGGTCGCGACGTTCACGATTCCATCGCCGAGGCATGGCCCCGCTCCGCCAATGCCACCGATGGTGGCCGGCTGCCGCACCCGGGTCACGCCACTGGAAGACAACCCCGCCCCACGACCCCCGATTTCGGCTCGGCCGCGACGCCCACGATTCCATCGCCGAAGCATGGCCCCACCTGCAACGCCGCCACCGATGGCGGCCGGCTGCCGCACCCGGGTCAGGCCATCGGAACACATCCTCGCCCTGCGCCCGCCATCCTCGAATGTCGGCCCAACCACGACCTCGGCGGCCTCGCCGACGAGGCTCGACCACTCCATCAACGCCATCACCGATGGTCGCCCTGCGGCAGCACCCGGGCTACACCACCGGAAACAACCGCACCCACGACCACCACCAAGGCATCGCCCGCCTCCACGACCACCACCGATGGTGGCCAACAGCAGAACCGGGGTGACACCACTGAAAACAACCTCACCCCACCACCGCCACCTCCGACGGTTCCGCCACCAAGGCATGGCCCACCCCACCAACACCACCGGTGGTCCAGACGCGAAGCGAAACCCACGCCACCCAAACGTGACCGACCTCCTCAAGGCGACCCACCTTGGGGGTCCGGGGGCGCAGCCTCCCGGGCGGGGCCCGGGGGTTGCACCCCCGGAAAACACGACGAGTCGAGCCGGGTCCGCGCTTTCCGCGGACACACTCCACCCACTCGACTCGTGGCAACCGAGGGAGTCGAACCCTGCGCGGCTTGTGAAGGCGGCGCCCCTGACCGGCCCTGACCCTTCGGCGGGCGACGGCTGCCGTACGTCTCAACACACATCAGGTACCCCGCATTCCCGGCGGTACACCTGCGTCACCCGTTCGGGCGGTGACGGGTTGGCCGTGATCTTGTCGCGGCGGTGATTCCCTTCCGCAGCACCGGCCTGGCAGGCTGGGCGGATGGACGATCTCCTCCTCCGCCGGGTGCGGGTCGGGCTGGCCGGTGGGCTCGCCGACGTGCGCGTGAACGACGGGCGCGTGGCCGCCATCGAGGAGCCGGGCAGCGGCTCGGGCTTCGCGGCGCGCGTGCTCGACGGGCACGGCGGCACGGTGCTGCCGGGGCTGGTCGACGCGCACGTGCACGCGGTGCAGTGGGCCACTTTCCGGCGTCGGATTCCGTTGGAGGACGCGAGTTCGGCGGCCGACGCGGTGGACCTGCTGTTGCAGCGGGTGCTCGAGACGGGGCCCAGCGACCTGGTGGTCGGCGCCGGTTTCCGCGACGGGCTCTGGCCCGACAAGCCGCACAAGGACCTGCTGCAGCGCGCGCTGCCGGGCCGGGCGGTCGCGTTGTTCAGCGCCGATCTGCACACGCTGTGGCTCAGTCCGGCGGCGCTCAAGCTGATCGGCCGCGACCACCCCACGGGTGTGCTGCTGGAGAACGACTGCATGACCGCCACGGCCGCGCTGCCGTCGGCGCCGCTCGACGTGCAGGACCGCTGGGTCGCCGACGCGCTCGAGGCCGCCGCTTCCCGCGGGGTCACCGGGATCGTGGACTACGAGTACGCCGACACCGTGGCGGACTGGACCCGCCGCACGACCGGTAGTGCACCGGCCACGCGCGTGGCCTGCGTGATTTCCCGGCCGCTGCTGGAAACCGCGATCGCCCGCGGCCACCGCACCGGTGCCGCGCTCGGTGAGGGGTTGCTGAGCGTCGGGCCGTTCAAGCTCTTCGTGGACGGTTCGCTCAACACCCGCACCGCCTACTGCCACGACCCCTACCCCGAGTCGGATTCCCCTGGCCTGCTGGAACTTCCGCCGGTCGAGCTGGAAACGCTGATGCGCCGCGCCTGGGAAAACGGCCTCGTCCCGGCCGTCCACGCCATCGGCGACAAAGCCAACACCATCGCGCTCGACGCGTTTTCCGCCGTCGGCTGCCCCGGCCGCATCGAGCACGCGCAACTGCTTTCGCTCGAAGACGTGCCGCGCTTCGCCGGGCTGGGCCTGGTCGCGAGCGTGCAACCCGCCCACCAGCCCGACGACCGCGACGTCGCCGACCGCCACTGGCACGGCCGCACCGACCGCGCCTACGCCTACCGCGCGCTCCTGGATTCCGGCGCCCGCCTGGAAATCGGCTCCGACGCGCCCGTCGCGCCGCTCGACCCGTGGGACGGCATCGCCGCCGCCGTCGGCCGCACCGACGACCACCGGCCCGCCTGGCACCCCGAACAGGCGATCCCGCTCGCCGACGCCTTGGCCGCCGCTTCGGGCGGCCGCCGCGGCGTGGCCGTCGGCGATGTCGCCGACTTGATGATCACGGCGGCCGATCCCTCGCACCTGTCCCCGGCGGAACTGCGCGACATGCCGTTGACGGCGACGCTCCTGGCGGGCAAGCCGACGCATCTGGCGTGAGTTCACCGGAGTGAGTGGAGCGCCGTCACCGCCTGGTCGTCGTCACGCCGGCGCCGGGCGGCGGCCCGACGAAGGCGACCGCCCGCTGTGCGAACCGGCTCCGGTCGGGTGAGGCGGTCGTCCCGAGGGCCGGTCGCTGCTGCGCTGATCAAAGCGGCCGCCCCTGTCGCCGGCGAAGCTGCGCGACATGCCGTTGACGGCGACGATCCTGGCGGGCAAGCCGACGCACCTGGTGTGAGATCTCGGGAGTGAGTGGAGCGCCTTCACTACTTGGGCGTCTTCACGCCGGCGCCGGGCGGCGGCCCGACGAAGGCGACCGCCCGCTGTGCCAACCGGCTCCGGCCGGGTGAGGCGGTCGCCCCGCGGGTCGGTCGCCGCTGCGCTGATCACGGCGGCCGCCCCTGTCACCGGCGGAGCTTCGCGACCTGCCGTTGACGGCGACGCACCGGGCCTGAGGGCCTACTTCCCGTGCGGATCGGTGTTGTTCACCGCCACCACGACCTGGTCGTAGTCGCCGCGGGCTTCGCCGTAGCGGAGGAACTTCACGCGCTCCACCTGGATTTCGCGGGCGTCCGGCTGGGTTTCGATGAGCGCCATCACCTCGGTGACGAACTCGTCGAGCGGCTGGGCGTGGTCGTTGCCGGCCTGGCCGGGCAGCAGGTCGGTCTGCACCGAGGGCGGTTCGAGCTCGAGGACCTTCACCGACGTGTCGGCCAGCTGCAGGCGCAGGGATTCGCTGAGCAGGTGGATGGCGGCCTTGGAGGCGTTGTAGCTCGGCGTGACCTTGAGCGGGGTGAACGCGAGGCCCGAGGACACGGTCATGATCGTCGCGTCGGGGCGGGTCTGCAGGTGCTCGACGAAGGCGGCGATGAGGCGGATCGGGCCGAGCACGTTGGTGGTCACGACCTCTTCGGCCGAGGCGAGAAACGTCTCGGGCCGGTGCCAGTCCTCGAGGCGCATGATGCCGGACATGGTCACCAGCACGTTGAGGTCGGGGTGCTTCGCGAGCACCTCCTTGGCGGCGGCGGTGATGCTCTCGGGGTCGGTGGTGTCGATGCGCACGGTGTCCAGACCGGGGTGCTGCTCGGCGAGCTCGCGCAGCAGCTCCGTGCGGCGGCCGCCGATGATCACGGTGTTGCCCTTCACCTTGAGTTCGAGCGCGAGGGCCAGGCCGATTCCGCTGGTCGAGCCGGGGATGAAGACGGTGTTTCCGGAGATGTCCATGCCCTGACCTTCGCGCTTCGCGGCGCTGACGTGCAGAGAGCGCTCATCGGGGGATCGGCGATCCCTGGTTGGCCGGCGCGGGGTCGCGGATACTGGGTGTCATGGATCGTTCGACACTGGCGGAGTTCCTGCGCCGCCGCCGGGAGGCGCTGCAGCCCGAGGACGTCGGCCTGCCCGCCGGCCCGCGGCGCAAGGCGCGGGGCCTGCGGCGCGAGGAGGTCGCCGCGCTCGCGGCCATGTCGGTGGACTACTACACGCGCCTCGAGCAGCAGCGCGGCCCGCAGCCGAGCGAGCAGATGCTCACCGCGCTGGCCCGCGCCCTGCGCCTGGAGGCCGACGAGCGTGACTACCTGTTCCAGATCTCCGGCCGCAACGCGCCTTCGGCCAACGCCGTGGCCACGCACGTGGCTCCCGCGCTGCTGCGCGTGCTCGACCGGCTCGACGACACGCCCGCGCTGATCCTGTCGAACCTCGGCGAAGTCCTGGTGCAGAACCATTTCGCCGACGCCCTCTACGGCGACCATTCGCACCACACGGGCCTGGCGCGCAGCACGATCTACCGCTGGTTCGTCGATCCGGACGAACGCCTCATCTACCCGGAGGCGGACCGCGCTCGCCAGAGCCGCGCGCAGGTGGCGGGGCTGCGGGCGGCGTACGGGTCGATGGGCGCGCAGTCGCGGGCGGGGGAGTTGGTGCGGGCGTTGCAGGCCGCGAGCGAGGAGTTCGCGCAGCTGTGGGAGCGTCACGAGGTGGCGCGCCGGTTCGAGGACCACAAGACGCTGATCCACCCGCAGCTCGGCCCGATCGAGGTCGACTGCCAGGCGTTGTTCACCGAGGACTGGTCGCAGTCGCTGCTGGTGCTCACGGCGGCGCCGCGCACGGAAGCGGCGGAGAAGATCGCGCTGCTGGGCGTGCTGGGCCACGAACGGTTCGCGGCGCCGACGCGGTGAACCGGTGCTGCCCGTTCGGCTCGGGTGATGACTGGTTCGGGTTGACGAAGGTCGGAAAATCGGCTTCGGGCTGGCAGGATCGACCGGCACCGCGCTTGTGGTGCAGGACGTCCGGGGAGGAACTTCATGTCGCCCGCTGAAGTTTTCGCGCGGCTCAGTGACACCAGTACACCCGCGCCGGGCCCGGTGGTGGTGCGGACCGCCGTGGTGCTCGGCGGCAGCATCGCGGGCCTGCTCGCCGCGCGGGCGCTCGCCGATCACGCCGACGAGGTCGTGGTGCTGGAACGCGACGACCCCGGCACCGGCCCCCGCCCAGGCGCACCGCAGGGCTCGCAGACCCACGTGCTGCTGCCCGCCGGCCTGCGCCAACTCGAACGCTGGTTCCCCGGCTTCACCGACAAGGCCGTGGCCGCGGGTGGGCGGCCCGCGCCGGCTTCGTTGCGCAGCACGTATTCCGACGGCGTGCGCAAGATCGTCGGCTCGGACACCGACATGCTCAGCAGCAGCCGCCCGTTCCTCGAAGCGCAGATCCGCTCGCACACGCTGGCGCTGCCGAATGTGCGTGCCCTCGTGGCACGCGTGACCGGACTTTCCTTCTCCGACACCGCCGTCACCGCCGTCCAGTACGAAGGTGGTCGGCTCGACGCCGACTTCGTGGTCGACGCCATGGGTCGCTCCAGCCGCCTCGCCGACTGGTTGAAGACGGCCGGCTGGGAACCGCCCCCGATGACCCGCATGCGCATCGACCTGAACTACACCACCGCCGTGCTCCGCCGCACCGGCGACCAGCCCACGGTGCGCGCGGGCGTGTCGATGCACTCACCGGGCGCCCCGTCGGGCATCGCGGCGGCTGCGATGTGCCAGACGGAGAACGACCAGTGGATGGTCACCCTGTCGGGCTACCTCGACCACCGCCCCGGCAGCACGCCGGAGGAGTTCGTCCACTTGTGTCGGACGGCGCTGCCCGGTGAATTCGGTGCGATCGCTGCCAACGAGATGCTGGGCGGCATCACCACCTACCACCACGCCGACAGTCGGCGCCGGGACTTCCATCGGCTTCGGCGTTTCCCTGCGCGCTTGGTGGCTGCGGGGGATGCGGTGGCGTCGTTCAATCCCATTTACGGGCAGGGCATGTCGTGTGCTGTGCTGCACGCTTCGTGCCTGTCGGAGTATCTGCGGTCGGGTCCGGATCTGGATGTGGCGGCGATGGGGTTTTTCGCTTTGCAGCGGGTGATTGTCGATGCCGCTTGGGGGTTGTCGACGGGTGGGGATCTGGAGCTGCCGCATGTGGATGGGCCGTATCCGCGTGGGTATCGGCTGCAGAAGTGGGCGATTGGCCAGATTGTGAAGGCGTCGGTGCACGATCCGGAGATCGCGCGGCGGTTTGACGAGGTCGCGTATCTCCTGGCGCATCCGGCGAGGTTGGCGCGGCCTGGGACGTTGGTGCGGTCGATCCTCGCCAATCGGCGGTGAGGTTCTCTTTCTGGCTTGCTGGTGGCGGCTGGCGGGTCGGCGCTGCCTGCTTCCGGCCTGCTGGGCGGGGCAGGCCGAGGCACGGCGGGGCGAGCCGCGGTCGTGACGGCGTCGGTGCACGATCCGGAGATTGCGCGGCGGTTTGATGAGGTCGCTTATGTGCTGGCGCATCCGGCGGCGTTGGCGAAGTCGATCGGGGCGCACCATCGGTGAGTTTCGCGGCCGGCCTGCTCGTAGGGGCTGGCTAGTTGCAGCTCGCCGGGCGGGCAGGTCCAGGTGGTCGCGGCGGGGCGGGCCGCGATTGTGACGGCGTCGGTGCATGATCCGGAGGTTGCGCGGCGGTTTGATGAGGTCGCTTATCTGCGGGCGCATCCGGCGACCCTGGCGAAGTCGATCGGGGCGCACCATCGGTGAGTCTCGCGGCCGGCCTGCTCGTGGTGGGTGGGTAATTACCGTTCGCCGGGCGGGCAGGTCGCGGTGCTCGTGGCGGGGCGAGCCGCGATTGTGACGGCGTCGGTGCACGATCCGGAGGTCGTGCGGCGGTTTGATGAGTCGCTTATCTGCCGGCTGGTCCGGCTGCGTTCGCGCGGCCGGGGACGTTGTTGAAGTCGTTCAGGGCCAATCGGCGGTGAGCGTCGCTTGCCGGTGGTGGCAGGCGGGGAAGAGCCGGCCGGTCGGGAGCGCTGCTTCCGGGACGTCGGGCGCGGCGGGTCGAGGGGTGATCGTGGCCGCGTCGGTGATGCGGGATCGCGGTGGTGCGACCGGGGGCGCCGGCTTGCGGCCTCGGAACGGCCCGAGGGCGTTTGTGGAGCCGCCCACCGATGATGGGCGCCCTCCGGCCTGCCGGTTGTGGCAGGCCGGAGAGGGCCGATCGGCGGTGCGCCTACTTCCGGCCCGCCGGGCGGGGCAGGTCGAGGTGTTCGCGCAGGGTGGAGCCGGTGTATTCGGTGCGGAAGCGGCCCTTGGCCTGCAGCAGCGGGACCACGTGGTCGACGAAGGCGGTGAGCTCGTAGGGGAGCGTGGAGCCCATGATGGTGAAGCCGTCGACGGCGCCGGCGTCCTGCCAGGTGAGGATGTGGTCGGCGAGCTGCTCCGGCGTGCCGACGAAGTGGTACTGGCCGGCGCCGCTGCGCATTGACGAGGCGAGTTCGCGCAGGGACAGCGACGGGTTGGCGCGGGCGGCTTCGACGAGCTGCGCGGCGCGGCTCGACGCGGCGGGGGCGTCGAGCAGGGAGGGGGGCAGCGGGGCGTCGGGGTCGTAGGCGTCCGGGTCGAGGCCGGCGGTGTAGAGGGTGTTCTGCCAGCGGAACTCGGCGCTGGAGAGGTCTTCCAGGCGCTGCGCCTTGGCCTGGGCTTCGGCTTCCGTGCCGCCGAGCGTGATCATGAGCGCGGGCAGCACGAGCACCTCCTCGGGCGTGCGGCCGACCGCCGCGGCCTGCTGGTGCAGGTCGGTGCGGAACTTCACGGCCGCCTCCAGTGACGGCGGCCCCGAGAACACCAGCTCGGCGTACTTCGCGGCCAGCCCGATACCCGCCGACGACTGCCCCGCCTGCACCAGCACCGGCCAGCCCTGCGGCGAGCGCGGGAACGGCAGGATCCCCTCGACGTCGTAGAACTCGCCGTGGAACCGCGGCGCGTGCAGCTTCGCGCGGTCGGCCCACACACCGTCGGGACGGTCGCCGACGATCGCGTCGTCCTCCCAGCTGTCCCAGGCCCGCGTGACGACGTCGACGAACTCGTGCGCCCGCGCGTACCGGTCGGCGTGGTCGGGGTGCGCCGCCTCGCCGAAGTTGGCGGCGGCCAGCGAGGTGACGGTGGTGACGATGTTCCAGCCCGCGCGGCCACCGCTGAGGTGATCCAGCGTCGCGAACCGGCGCGCCAGCTCCCACGGCTTGTTGTACGTGGTTGACCCCGTGCCGATCAGCCCGATGTGACTCGTGACCCCCGCCAGCGCCGACAGCACCGAAATCGGGTCGAACTGCGTCTGCGGCAGGTGCGCGACGCGGTATTCAGGGATCGCGATGTTGTCCGCGAGGAACACGGTGTCGAGCAGGCCGCGCTCGGCCGTGCGCGCGATGTCCGCGTAGTAGGGCAGGCCCAGCACCCCGCGCACGTCGTCGCCGACCACGCGCCACGCGGACTCGTGGTAGCCGTGGGGCCAGATGAAAGCGTTGAAGTGCAACGGTCGCGCGCTCATAGGGCTAGCTCCTCAAACAGTGGGCGGACAAGCGAGGCTCGCCGCGGCCGTCGGGTTGGGTGGGGGGGGGCGGTGTCTGGTCGGTGCCGGAGGCCGGTGGCTCGTCGGCGGTGCCGGCGGGTTCAACGCGGCGAGCGAAGCACCTGCTCCCACGACCGCTGCACCCCGGCCGCCACCCCGGGTCTGCTGTCCCGGGTTGGTGTCGCGCGGGCGGCACCGGCCGACGCGGCGGCCTTCATCGTTGCTGCGGCGAGGAGGCACCGACACCTGCGGCGCCAGCTGCACCTGCGGCTGCCGACCAGCGTTGCTGTCGCGCGGGCGGCACTGGCGGCTACGAGGCGACGGCACCTGCGGCCTCCCGGAGGTTTCTGTGGCGAAGGTGGCACCGGTACCCGCGGCGACCGCCGCGCCTGCGGCTGCCGCCGGTGGTCGCCGCCGCGAGGCGGCACCGGCACGTACTGCGGCCGCCGCACCGCGGAAGTTCCGCGGATTGCGCGGCGAGGCGGTCAGCGGCGCCCACTCGGGCCGACCCTCCGCGGCAGTGCGGTGGGTTGCTCCGGCTTCGGCTGCTCGAAGGGTGGTCGTGTTCGGCAAGGATCCGGCCGGAGCTGGCCAGCGCCTCGGTGTGGCGGCCGGTCGGCCGGAGCTGGCCAGCGCCTCGGCGAGGTGACCAGCCGGCCGACGCCAGCCAGCGGCAGCCAGTCGGGTCGGTGCGGCGACCACCGGGCCGAAGTCGGCCACTGCCTCGGCCTGGTGGCTGGCTGCCTGGAGCCGGCCGGTGCCTTGGCGTGGTGACTGGTCGGCCGGAACCGGCCGGTGCGGCCGCCGGTCGGCCGGAGTCAGCCAATGCCTCGCCGTGGTGACCAGCCGCGTGCGGCTGGCTGGTGCCTCGGTGAGGTGGCCAGTCGGTCGAAGCCGGTTGCCTGCGGCCGGCTGGTGCCTCGGTGAGGTGGCCAGTCGGTCGAAGCCGGTTGCCTGCGGCCGGCTGGTGCCTCGGTGAGGTGGCCAGTCGGTCGAAGCCGGTTGCCTGCGGCCGGCTGGTGCCTCGGTGAGGTGGCCAGTCGGTCGAAGCCGGTTGCCTGCGGCCGGCTGGTGCCTCGGTGAGGTGGCCAGTCGGTCGAAGCCGGTTGCCTGCGGCCAGCTGGTGCCGCGGCGAGGTGGCCAGCTGGTCGAAGCCAGCCATCTGCAGCCGGTCGTGCCGCGGCGAGGTGACCAACCGGCCGAAGCCAGCACCCCGGCGGGCGGAGGCTCCTCCGCGCAACGATCGCACCGAGACGCCAACCGAACCAAAACCTCAGGCCAGGCCCTGCTGCTTCAGCCAGTCCTTCGCCACGTCGGCAGCCGGGTCGCCGTCGGAGTCGACGCGGGAGTTGAGGGTGCGCAGTTCGTCGGTGGTCAGTTTCGCCGAGACGGCGTTCACGACCGCCGCGAAGTCCGGGCCGCGTTCGTCGAGGACCTTCTGGCTCACCGCGGGCACCACGTTCTCCGTGGGCTCGATGCCCAGGTCGTCCTTCAGCACCACGTACTTCGCGTCGCCGGCGACCGGGCTGACCGAGTCGACCGGGATCACGGTCGCGCCGCCGGACTCGAGTTCCTGCACGCGCGGGCCGATTTCCTGCACGGTCTTGAACGTGGCGTTCGTGAGCTTGTACACGTCCTGGAAGCCCTTGAAGCACGGCAGCCGTGTCTCGCATTCCGGACCGCCGGCCATCACGACCTTGTCCAGCTTCTTCAGGTCGCCGATCGTGGCCAGGCCCTTCGACTTCGCCAGGTCGGCCTTGACGATGTACACGTCCTTGTCCTCGGCCGGCGCGTAGTTCAGCAGGCCGATGCCGTCGGGCTTGAACAGCTCGGCCAGCTGGCTGTGCTCGCCCGCGGCGTCCTTCACCGCGTCCTTGCCGAAGCCGGTCGCGATGGCCGCGCCCTGGTACTCCGGCACGAACTGCAGCTCGCCCTTCTTCAGCGACGGGTAGATCAGCTCACGCGAACCCAGGTTCAGCTTGCGCGTGACCGGGTAGCCCTTCGCCTCCAGCGCGCCCGCGTACAGCTCCGCCAGCACCTGGCTGTCGGTGAAGTTGAACGACGCGATCACGATCGGTGCGCCGCCCTTGCTCTGCGCAGCCGGCTGGTCGCTGCCGCCGCCACCGCACGCCGCGAGGCCGAGCGCCCCCACGGCCACCAACGCGGCGGCTCGGATGGTCCGGGTCCAGCGCACGTGCCCCACACTCCTCGTGTCAAGAAACGGTCTCGTGACCGATCACTGGGACCCTATAGACGGGTACCGACAGAAACCACATCATGGGAATCACAGACCCCCGCCGTCCCCTGTGGACTGCGGTTATTCCCGATCGGCGGGCCAGGAATGTCGGGTCGAACGGTCAACTCGGCTACGTTGATCACGTGACGAGTTACGCGATCGTGGGGTCCGGCTGGCGCGCGGAGTACTTCTGGCGCCTCGCCGACGAGCTCGACTGCCTCGGCGTGGTGTCGCGCGGCCCGAAAGAGCTGCCGGTGCCCGTGTTCACCTCCCTCGACGAGTGCCTCGCGCGCAAACCCGACTTCGTGGTCACGGCCACGCCCTGGCAGGTCACGCCGGGGCTCATCCGGGAGCTCGTGGGCCACGGCGTGCGCGTGCTCGCCGAAACCCCGCCCGCCCCCGATCTCGACGGCCTGCGCGCGCTCTGGCACGACGTCGGCGAAAGCGGCCTGGTCCAGGTCGCCGAGCAGTACAGCCGCATGCCCGCCCACGCCGCGCGCCTCGCCCTGGCCCGCTCCGGCGCGATCGGCAACATCACGCGCGTGGACGTGTCCTCCACGCACCAGTACCACGCCGTCGCCTCGATGCGCGCGTTCCTCGGCGCCGCCCGCGGCCCGGTCGAGGTGCGGGCCATGCGCAGCTCCGCGCTGCTGGCCGACCCGCTGTCACGCGCGGGCTGGGCCGCGGAGGTCGAGACCAAACCCGCCGTGACCACGCACGCCACCGTGGTGTTCCCCGAGGGCCTCGGCGTCTACGACTTCACCGACAACCAGTGGCACAACCAGCTCCTGCACCGCCGCCTGCTCGTCCGCGGCACCCGCGGCGAGCTGCAGGACCAGGACGTGCTGCGGCTCACCGGCGAGAAGACCATCGTGAGCACCCCGATCGTCCGCCGCCAGACCGGCTACGACCTCGACCTCGACGGCTTCGACACCGACCACCTGACGTTCGGCTCCGACGTGCTCTACCGCAACCCGTACCAGGGCCGGCGCTGGAACGACGAGGAAATCGCCATCGCTACCCTCCTTCGCGACACGGCGGCATGGGCTCGCGACGAAGGTCCGGCGCCGTACCCGCTGGCCGACGGGATCGAGGACCACCGGATCGCGTTGGCGATCGAGGAGGCGGCGGACCGCGACGCGGTGGTGCGGACGGGCGCGGAAGCCTGGCACTGAGCCCCTCGCCGGAGAGACTGACCACCACTGACAACGCTGCCAGTGGTCTGCACCACCAGAACCGATTCAGCCCCGCCGAAAACCCCTCACTGGTACGCCCGGTGGATTGACGGAACCACACCGAACGGGCAAAGATCGTAGACACCCCGATCTGACAACGTTGTCACGCCGAAAGGAATGCGATGAGAGCGCGGAAACGCGTGTTCGCCGCCTTGGTGCTCGCGGCTACGGTCGCCGCCACCGGAGCCACTGCGGCACAAGCACAGCCGGCCTCCCCGAAGTTCGCCGACGACCCCACGAAGCTCGTCGACACCAGCATCGGCAACAACGGCGACGGGACCACGTTCCCGGGTGCCGCGGTGCCGTTCGGCATGGTGCAGCTGAGCCCCGACACGCAGCTCAACCAGTACGCCTCCTACGACTACAAGCAGGACACCATCCTCGGCTTCAGCCACACGCACCTTTCGGGCGTGGGCTGCCAGACGATGGGCAACTTCCGCTTCATGCCCACCACCGGCGCGGTCACGTCTTCGGACCCGGCCCAGTACGGCGCGAAGTTCAGCCACGCCAACGAAACCCGCGCGCCCGGTTACTACGGCGTGAAGTTCGACAACGGCATCCAGGCCGAGCTCACCGCGACGCAGCGCACGGGCCAGCACCGCTACACCTACCCCGCCGGCTCGGGCCCCGAGAACGTGCTCATCGAGGTCGGCCAGAGCAACGGCTCCACCTACGCCGGCGACGTGCACGTGGTCGGCAACGACACCGTCGAGGGCTGGCTGCAGGGCGGCAACTTCTGCGGCGAGACCGGCAAAGAGCGCTACCGCGTGTTCTTCAGCGCGAAGTTCGACCGCGGCTTCCAGAGCTTCGGCACCTGGACCGACGGCAAGATCACGCCGGGCCAGCGCGACGCCTCGCGCGGCACCCAGCGCGCCGGCGCGTACTTGACCTTCGACCCGGCGAAGAACGACCAGGTCGGCATCTCCGTGGGCCTGTCCTACACCTCGGTCGACGGCGCGCGCCTCAACCGCAAGGCCGAGCAGCCGAAGTCGTTCGACAAGGCCGAAAAGGCCGCGCACAACACCTGGCAGGACGAGCTCAACCGGATGCGCGTGGCCGGCGGCACGACCCCGGACCAGCGCACTTACTACACCGCGCTCTACCACTCGCTGCTGCACCCGTCGATCGGGTCCGATGTGGACAACCGCTACCGCGGCTTCGACGACCAGGTGCACAAGGCGGATTCCCCGTACTACCAGATGTTCTCACTCTGGGACACCTACCGCTCGCAAAACCAGCTGGTGGCCCTGCTGCACCCGGACAAGGCCGCCGACATGGCCAAATCCGTGCTGCACATCTACCAGGACGGTGGCTGGCTGCCGCGCTGGGGCCTCGGCAACAGCGAGACCAACGTGATGTCCGGTGACCCCATCACCCCGTGGGTCGTGGACATCTACAACCGCGGCCTGCTCGACAACCGCACCGCGCGCGGCCTCTTCGACGCGCTCTGGAAGAACGCCAACGAGGTCCCGGCCGACCAGTCGATCTTCCGCGGCCGCGACGGCAACCCGTCCTACGTGCAGAACGGCTGGGTCGCCTACCAGAACCTGCCCGGCTACAAGTTCGGCGACAGCCGCCAGGCCGGCTCGGCCACCCTCGAGTACGCCCTCGGCGACTGCGCGCTTTCCACCATGGCCACGGGACTCGGTTACCAGGACAAGGCGAAAACCCTCGCCGGCCGGTGTGACAACTTCACCAAGCTCTGGGACCCGACGGTCACTTCGCAGGGCTTCAACGGCTTCCCCGTGCCGAAGAACGCCGACGGCTCCACGGTCGGCAACCCCGACCCGACCCAGACCAACGCCTTCCACGAGGGCACGGCCTGGCAGTACCAGTGGATGGGCCAGCAGGACCCGCAGACCCTCTTCGGCCTGATGGGCGGCGCCGGACAGGCCGAGCAGCGGCTCGACAAGTTCTTCGACATGCCCACCGTGCTCACCGACCCGGCGAAGGCCGCGGCGGACTCCTGGGTCACGGGCGCCTACGACTACCACAACAACTTCGCCTTCAACCCCAACAACGAGCCCGACTTCGCCGCCCCGTGGATGTACACGTGGACCGGCGCGCCGTGGAAGACCTCGGCCGTGCTGCGCGCGATGCGCACGCTCTTCACCGACAACGTCTACGGCATGCCCGGCAACGACGACCTCGGCGCCACCTCGTCGCTGCTCGTCTTCGCCATGGCCGGCGTCTTCGAGGCCCAACCGGGCTCCGCGACGTACGTGCTCACCGCGCCCATGTTCGACAAGGTCGAGATCCGGCCCGAACACGGACGCACCATCACCATCGAAGCCCCGGGCGCCAGCGCCTCGAAGCTGCAGTACGTGTCCTCGGTCAGCACCGACAAGGGCAAGCTGCGGCAGAGCTGGCTCACCCACAAGGACCTGCTGAAGGCCGGGACGATCAAGATCAAGGTCTCCGACCAGCCGACGAGCTGGGGAGTCAACGCCGCCCCGCCCGCCGTGGCGCGGGCCTGAGGTTCCGGCGTGCGGGCTCCTCGCCGGAGGTCCGCACCCCGGGCTTCACCGCTTCACTTGCTGCTTCGACGCTTCAGTGCTTCGCCTGCAACGCGCCGAGCACGCCCTGCCACGCTTCGCGCGAGACGGTGAGTTGTCCCGCTTCGCGATTCTTGGTGTCCCGGACACCGACCCGCTCTGCGACGGCTACCTCGACGCAATTGGAATTCGCCGTGCTGTATGACGATGTCCGCCACCGGACAGTCTGCATGTGTGGGCCTCCGCTTACTTAGCCGCCTCCGCGATCACTGCGCGGCTCGCATCCTCGCTCAATGCCTCTCCGGCCAGCAGCCTAGCAAGCTGCCGATAGAGCCCCCAGTCCTTACCGGCGCTCAGGAACGAGGTTGTGCTGTGCTGCTCCAGCAGCACTACAGGGTCTCGATGTTGGTATTCGAAAATAATGAACGAGCCGTTCATGCCGGGATGGTAATGCGGCTGTCGGGGGAGTACTCGCAAAGCCACGTTCGGACGCTCGGACATGGCCAGCAGGTGGTCCATCTGATCCGACATGACCCAGTCGGCCGCGACTGGCTCATCGATGGCGTGGATTCCGATAATCGCCGAGTAACTGACCGGGTCCCGTTCGGCGAGAATTTTCTGCCGATTGAGGCGGACCTGAATTCGTGCATCGGTCTGCTCCGCAGTCAACCCTGAGTCTTCGAAAATGTTTCGTGCATAATCCGGAGTCTGCAACAGTCCGGGGATGACGTTGAGTGCCCACTCATTTATTGCGCGAGCCCCCTGCTCATATTGCAGCAGGGTGGTCAATTCGGGGGTCAGCTCGGCTTGCCCCGCTGCCATCCAGTTCGGATCGCGCACATGCCGGGTCAGGTCCATGATCCGGCTCTTCGGCTCGCCGATCACCCGCAGATAGCCCAGCAGCATGGCCACGTCTTCACCGGTGGGGATCCGGGTTCCGGCTTCCCAGTGCGCAACGAGACTCGGGTTCAGATCGAGTGCCCGCGCCAGTTCGCGAAGGCCGAACTTCCTCGCTTCGCGCACTTCGCGCAGTGCTGCACCCAGCGCCACGGCGCGCGGGGGGCCAGAAGGCTTGGTCATGGCCGTGATCATACGTAATCGGATGATCACCCGGGGCGCCGCTGGCGTTTACGAGGGTTGACAGAAGGCTATCGTCAACACGTTTGCCGATAGGGGAGATCGCCATGCTGAGATGGCAGCAGGCCGAGGGAAAACGGCACGCTCTCGAAGGGCCTTTCGCGCCGCGGCCGGAGGAATCGTTCGTGGCGTTGTGCGGGGTGGAGGTGACCGTGGCGGCGGGGGACGTTCCGCAGCTCGGCGGGAATTGGTTCGATCCGACCTGTGGGGTGTGTTCGTCGAAGTGGCTGAGCCGGACGTGACCGACGCGGTGCTGCTGGAGCGGATCCGGGATCTGCACGCGTCGCTGGGGATGGATCTCGCGTTCCTCGCGCGCACGATCGACGAACGCTCCCCGCGCCCCGACGCGATGCGCGACCTCGGCGAGCGGCTGCTCGACCTGGGCGGCGCGCTGGTGAGCCGCTCGGACGAGGTGAACGCGGCCGTCCTCGCGAAGCTGCCGCCCGACGGCTGGCTGCCCGAAGCCGGGTCGAGCCGGCACGTGATCGGGCCGGTGCACCAGGTGGGGCCGAGGCCGTTGCGGTGTGGGGCGGTGTACCTGGCGTTGTGCGGGTCGGCGTGTTTCCCGTTCTACGGGAGGGATCCGGCGAACCGATCGGCGCGGCACTATCGGTGCGAAGCGTGTGAAGCGGCCGTCGCGGCCCACTGACTGCGCCGTGAATGCTCCCTGACTCCTCCTGATGGGGCGCACCACGAGCGTGACCGGCGGTTTTCGTGTTGGCTGGGCCGATGCCCGACGAGAAGCAGAAGAAGCCGGAGAAGCAGCAGGAGAAGCAGACGAGCACCGAGCGGCTGTTCCGGATCGCGATCGCGCTCAAGGGCCTCGACGGCGCGCTGCAGCTGGTCGGGGCGCTGATCCTGGCGTTCATCCCGTCGACGGTGGTCACCGGGTTCACCCACGCCGTGATCACGCGCGACCTGCTCGGTGACCCGTCGGGCACGCTCGCGCACCACCTGGAGCTCGCGACGGAGCACTTCGTGAACGGCGGCACGAAGACGTTCGCGGTGGCCTACCTGCTGGCCCACGGCGTGATCAAGCTGCTGCTGGTGTGGGCGCTCGCGCGCAAGTGGGTGCGGGCGTACCCGGTGGCGATGGTGGTGCTGGGCGCGTTCGTGGTCTACGAGGTGTACCGGGCGATCGACACGCACTCGATCGCGCTGCCGTTCTTCGCTGCGCTCGACGCGGTGATCATCGTGCTCGTGTACCGCGAATACCGGCAGCTGCGTCGGGAACGCGCTTCTCAGTCCCGCGGCGAGGACGTTCTCTGAAGGACTCTCTGGGGCTGCCTGCGTGACTTCCTCGTCCGACCTTGCCGCCGCTCTGCGGGCCGGTCTGACCGCGATCGCCACCGCCCGCACAGCGCTGTCACGCGCCCACGACCTCACGGGCGAACTGGCGAAGACGTGGCGTCAGGCGCTCGCCGGCACGAACGACTCCGAGGCCGCCGGGCTGCCCGCGCAGGCTGAGGCCGCGGTACAGGACATCGGTGCTTGTCACGCCACCACAGGACAGGCCGAGTCGCTGTTGACCGGCTACCTGAGCCGCCTCGGCGTGGAACCCCCGGTGGCCCCGGCACCGACGGCTCGGCAATGCGGGTGCTCAGCGGTGACAAGGACGAGTTCTACGGCAAGGTGATGGACTTCGTGTCTGCGAATGGCCTGCCACGCCCGCGGAGCGCCTCGCACGGCACATGGAGATCAAAATCGCGGTGGCTGACGGGACAGTGAGGGTCTATCCGGGTACCGAAATGGAGCGGCGATGACGACGGAGACAACGCTAGGCGCCAGCGTCCCCACCTGGCGCGACGGCCAGGAAGGCGGCGAATACGTCACCCTCGTCAGCCAGGACGACGTCACCCGGTTGGCGGAGCTGCTGGCGCAGCCGTGGGCTGACTCCGGTTCCATCGATGCTGCCGGCGGGTCCCTGGTCGTGCACCTGACCGAGGAATGGGGCTACCTGGACTACTACGGCGACGCCGGAAGCCTCGAAACGGACGGCGACCCGGCTTCACCAGAAGTCTTCGGGGAAGGCGGTCACCGCGCCGGAACCGGCCTGCCGGTCGCCGACGTGATCGCGGCGTTGCGGGAGTTCGTCGCCACCGGCGGACAGCTGCCCCGGTCGGTGCCCTGGCGCGACATCTGAACACCGGTCCGCAAGGCCCGCTGCTCGGGTCCTTTACCGGCCCTCAGGCGGCTGAGGGAAATCGTTCGGTGACGATGGCGGCCACGTCCACCTCCGGCTGTTCGACGAACAGCGCGGTGGCGTTGTCGGTGCCGCCGTGGGCGATGGCGCGCTCCACCAGCGCGGCGGCGCCCTGCGCGGGATCGGCGAGGATCTCGTCGATGGTGGCGGGCGGCAGGACCTTGTGCACGCCGTCGCTGGTGAGCAGGAGGCCGCCGCCCACGACCTCCGTGGTGCCGATCTCGTCGGGTTTCGTGGTGCGCACGCTGGTGGTGACCATGTGTTCCATGCGCGGCGAGTACGGCTGGTGGCGCGCGCGGAAGTATTCGGCGAGCGTGTGGTCGGTGGTGAGCTTGCGGATCATGGTGCCGTCCCAGGCGTACGCGCGGGAATCGCCGACCCAGGCGATGCGGTAGCCGCCGGGGAAGGGCATGGCGACCACGAGCACGGCGTCGCCGGTGCCGCCGAGCTCGCGCAGCGCGCGCTGGGCGTTGAGGATGGCCGCGACGGGCCCGCTCTGCACGGGCGTGCGCGCGGCGGCCGCGGCGGCGGTCTGCGCGGCGCGGCCGGCTCCGGGGTCATCGCCGACGCCGTCGGCGAGCGCGAAGGTGATTCCGGGCGCGCCGGCGAGGGCGTAGGCGCTCACGGCGTCGGCGTTGCGCTCGCGCGGGCCCTGGGCGCTGGCGGTGTGCCAGCGGGGGTATCCGGCCATCGTGACCTCCCGGGTGTTCGCGACTTTCCCTCTGTTCTTCCAGAATGCGCCCGTTTCCTGGGAGCTACCTGAGGAGCGGCTGTTTTTCCCCTGTTGGCCTAAACACCGCCTTGACCTGCGGCCGTGATCTTCCGCCCGAACCGGCGGACCGCACTTTCCGGTGATGCGTGTCCCGGTGACCGGGCCGTACGTTGGGGGCAAGGGGTGCAGATCAGCGAGGAGATGCCCGCCATGGCCTACATCGAAGGGTCCCACCACATCACGTTGTCCGTGGGCCACGCCCAGGAAGACGTGGACTTCCACGTGCAGGTGCTCGGCCTGCGCTTCATCAAGCGCACGGTGCTGTTCGACGGCTCGCTGCCGATCTACCACCTGTACTACGCCAACGCGAACGGCGATCCCTCCAGCGTGATCACCACGTTTCCCTGGGCGCAGGCGGGAAAGTTCGGCAAGCGCGGCACGAACCAGGGCCGCGAGGTGCTGCTGTCGGTGCCTTCGGCGAGCCTCGAGTTCTGGCGCCGGCGGCTGAGCGAGTTCGACGTCGACGCGCGGGATGTGGAGGTGTTCGGGAAGCGGCGGGTGGCGTTCGAGCACCCGAGCGGGATCGAGTACCTGCTGGTGGGCAACGACGGCGACGAGCGAGAGGGTCACGCGGGCAACGGCGTGCCGCCCGAGCACGCGATCCACGGGCTGCACGGGCTCGGCGTGCACGTGACGACGCCGGACCGCACGGTCGAGTTCGCCACGGACACGTTCTACGCGCAGCAGGGGCTCGTGGAGCAAGGCGACCGGGTGGCGCTGCAGATCGGCAAGCAGGCGCTGGGCAACCACCTGGAGATCACCGTGAACCGCGGCGACGACCAGGGCACGTGGCACTACGGCGCGGGCACGCTGCACCACTTCGCCTGGAACGCCGACACGCTGCAGAACCAGGACGAGGTGAAGTTCGAGGTGGAGGGCGCCGGCTACACCGACATCTCGGAGCTGAAGGACCGCAAGTACTTCAAGAGCGTGTACGTGCGGTCGCCGGCCGGGGCGTTGTTCGAGCTGGCGGTGACGCACGCCGACGGTGGCTGGGACTGCGACGAGTCGCCCCACGAGCTCGGACAGCGCTTCCAGCTGCCGGAGCAGTTCGAGGACCGGCGGGAGGAAATCCTGGCGGCGCTGGAACCGATCGACGGCTGAGCGCAGGGGCCACCGCTCGGTGACCCCTGCGAGCTGCCTACTTCGTGAGGTCGTACACGGTTTGGTTGCCCACGGTGGTGGCGGTGAAGTTCGTCGCGACCCACTCCGTGATGTCGCTGGAACCGCCACCGCTCGGGCCGCCGCCGCGGCCGCCGTCGACGTAGTAGGAGATCTGGTGGTCGGCCACGTACTGCTGGAACTCCGCGAGCGTGGGCGCCGGGTCGCTGCCGGACCACCCGCCGATGCCGATCACGGACTTGCCGCTGGCCAGTTCGAGACTCGCGGCCGACTGGGAACCGGTGGTGGCGGCGGCCCATTTCGTGGTGGTCGAGGCCAGCAGTTGCGTCAGCTCGGAGCTGGTCTGGTCCTCGCCGCCGCGACCGCCACCACCGAAGCCACCACCGAAGCCGCCGCCGAAGCTCGTGGTGGCGGGGCCGGACGTGGGGATGGAACCGGTGTGCGGCTGGGCGGCGGTGTCCACGGCGTAGGCGGTGGTGCCGATCCCGAGCGTGAGCACACTGGCCGCGGCGAGCACGGCCACGGCCTTGCGCAGCGGCGGCACGCCGACCACCACGGCCGTGGCCACGAGCAGGCCCAGCACCACGATCACCCAGCGCAGCGCGGGGAACCAGTCGGGCGTGCGGTCGAGCAGCACGAAGCTCCACACGGCCGTCACGGCGATCATGGCGCCGAACACCGCGCGCGGGGCCTGGTTGGCGCGGCCGCGCCACAGTGCGTGCCCGGAAATCGCCACCACGGCGGCGATCGCGGGCGCCAGCTGCACCGAGTAGTACGGGTGCACGATGCCGCTCATGAAGCTGAACACCACCCCGGTCACGAGCAGCCAGCCACCCCAGAGCAGCAGGGCCGCGCGGGTGCGGTCGGTGCGGGCGGCGCGGCGGGTGAACCACAGGCCGGCGACCAGGCCGATGAGCGCGGCCGGCAGCAGCCACGACACCTCCGTGCCGAAGCTGGCGCCGAACATGCGGCCGAGACCACTGCTGCCGCCGAACATCGTGTTGCCGCCGCCTGCGAACCCGCCGCCGCCACCGCCCCCAGCGCCGCCTTCGCCGCCGAAGATGCGGCTGAGGCCGTTGTAACCGAGGGCGAGTTCGAGGAGGCTGTCGCCGGTGGAACCGCCGATGTAGGGGCGCGTGGACGCGGGCCAGATCGCCACCAGCGCCACGAACCAGCCGGCGGACACGACCACCGCGAGGCCCGCGTAAAGCAGGTGCAGCAAGCGCTTGCCGAGTGACGTCGGCGCGGCCACGAGGTACGCCAGCGCGAAGGCGGGCAGCACGAGGAACGCCTGCATCATCTTGGTGAGGAACCCGAACCCGACGGCCACGCCGGCCAGCGCGAGCCACGCCGGGCTCGCCTTTTCCACCGCGCGCACGGTGAAGTAGGCGGCGGCGATGAGCAGCAGCACGAGCAGGGCGTCGGGGTTGTTGAAGCGGAACATCAGCGCGGCCACCGGCGTGAGCGCGAGGCCGGCGCCGGCGAGCAGGCCCGGCACCGGGCCGGACACGCGGCGCACCGTGAGGTAGAGCAGGCCGACCGACGCGACGCCCATCAGGGCCTGCGGCGCGAGCACCGTGAAGCTGGAGAAGCCGAAGATGCGGGCGAAGAGCGTGCCGACCCAGAGGGCGGCGGGGGGTTTGTCGACGGTGAGCACGTTGCCGGAATCCAGCGAGCCGAAGAGCCAGGCCTCCACGTTCTGCGTGCCCGACTGCACGGCGGCGGCGTAGAACGAGTTGCCGAAGCCCGAGGCGGTGAGATCCCAGAAGTAGAGCACGGCCGTGAGCGCGAGCAGGCCGAACACCGCCGGGCGCACCCAGGGTGGCGAGTTCTCCTTGCGGTGCACCGGGTTTCTCTTGCCGGGGGCCGCGAGCGTGGTGGTCATCAGGAGATCTCCTCGGACGGTCGGCGGCGCGGGTTGAACACCCAGCCGCGCAGGAGCAGGAAGCGGAGCACCGTGGCGGCGAGGTTCGCGAGCACGAGCACGGTGGTCTCCAGCACGAGCCCGGGGTGGGTCGTGTGGTTGAGCACGGCGAGCGAGCCGCTGGTGAGCACGAGGCCGAGGCCGAACACGATCAGGCCCTCGAACTGGTGGCGCCCGGCGCCGCCGCGGCCGCGGACGCCGAACGTGACGCGGCGGTTCACCGCGGTGTTGGCCACGGCCGTGACGAACAGCGCCAGGAAATTCGCCACCTGGGCGCCGATCGCGTTGCGCAGCACCAGGAACAGCAGGAGGTACGCGGCGGTGCTGGCCACCCCGACGGCGGCGAAGCGCACGAGCTGCTTCACCAGCCCGGGCGGCACGCCCGGCGCGGTGACGCCGATCGGCTCGCGGCCGAGCTGCTCGCGCAGCAGGCGCACGGGGATCTCGCCGGTGAGCGTGGCGCGCGTGATGCGCACGATGCCCTTCAGGTCCTCGGTCGCGGTTTTCACGAGGTGCACGGACGAGTGCGGGTCGTCGACCCAGTCGACCGGCACCTCGTGGATGCGCAGGCCGGAGCGTTGCGCGAGCACGAGCAGCTCGGTGTCGAAGAACCAGCCCGTGTCCTGCACGTGGGGCAAAAGCCTTCGCGCGACGTCGGCGCGGATGGCCTTGAAGCCGCACTGCGCGTCGGAGAACCGTGCGGCCAGCGCGCTCTTCAGGATCAGGTTGTAGCAGCGTGAAATGAACTCGCGTTTCGGCCCGCGCACAACCCGCGCCCCTCGCGCGAGCCGACTGCCGATGGCGAGATCCGAGTGCCCCGACAGCAGCGGCGCGACCAGTGGCTGCAGCGCGGCGAGGTCGGTGGAGAGGTCCACGTCCATGTAGGCCAGCACCTGGGCGTCCGAAGTGGACCACACGGCGTTGAGCGCGCGGCCGCGGCCCTTCTCGTCGAGGTGGTGCACCCGCACCTGCGCGAACTCCTGCGCGAGCCGCTCGGCGACCTGGCGGGTGCGGTCCGTGCTCGCGTTGTCCGCGACGGTGATGCGGAACGGGTAGCGCACGTGTTCCTGCAGGTGCGCGTGGAGCCGGCGGATGCAGGGCTCCAGGTCGGTTTCTTCGTTGTACACCGGGATCACGACGTCGAGCACCGGCTGCGGACCGCTCAGGCCGACCGGGGTGGTGCCGGGCCGGGGTGCGGGAACAGTGCCGCTGGCGCGTCGGGAGGGGGCGGTGGCTTCCATGCCCTTCACGGTCGGCGGTCGGGCTTTGGCCAGGTTGTGGCGTTGCTGTGCGCGCCCTGTGGGTCCCGCTCCAACGGGTGATCTTGGTCCGCGGCCGATTGCCTTCTACGATTCGGGGATGCTGTTCGAAGCACGGCTGCGCGAAGGCATCCACGAGGGACGTGTGACGGTGATGGTGCGCCGGTGGGCGCGCAACAAGGCGATTCCGGGGCATCGGTACCGGACCGGTGTCGACCTGATCGAGGTGGACGAGGTCGACGAGATCTCGCCGGGCGACCTCACGACCGACGACGTGCGGGCGGCGGGGTTCGACGACGTGGCCGGAGTGCTGGCGGGGCTGCGCGGCGACGAGTCCGCGCCGCTCTACCGCGTGCGCTTCCATGTGGTCGCGGACGGCGATCCGCGCGACCGGCTGGCGGCGGACGCGCAGCTGTCGGCCGCGGACGTCGAGGCGATCTCCGCGCGGCTGACGCGGTTCGACGCTTCGGGGGAGCACGGGCCGTGGACGCACGAGACGCTGGTGGCGATCCAGGGCAACCCCGGGCTGCGCGCGGGCACGCTGGCGGAGCAGCTGGGTTGGGATGAGTTGCTGATCTTCAAGCGTTCGGTGCGGAAGCTGAAGGATCTGGGGCTCACGCTGTCGCTTGAGGTGGGGTATCGGATTTCGCCGCGGGGGGAGGCGTATCTCAGGTTGTCAGGTCGTACACGGTGACACCGTCCACTGTGGTCGCTTCGTAGTTCTGGGCGACCCAGGTGGTGATTTGTGCCGCGAGGTCGCTGCCGGTGTCGCTGCCGCGGAGGGTGAGGCCGTCGCCGAGGAAGTAGTGGATGTGGCCGGCTTGCACGTCGACCTGGAACTGCGCGAGCGTGGGGTAGGGGTCGGTGCCGTTGAAGCCGCCGATCGCGAGCACGGGGAGGTTGGTGGCGAGCTGGTAGCCGGCGGCGTTGTTGGAGCCGACGGTGGCTGCGACCCAGCGGTAGCCGTTGCCGCCGGAGGTCAGGAGAGAGGTGAGGGTGGTGCCGGGGGTTGTGGTGCCGAGGAGGCCGCCGGCCATGCCTCGTCCGCCCGGGCCGCCTCCGCCTGGGCCGCCCGGACCGAAGCCGCGGGTCACCGAGGGACCGGCTGAGGGAATGGCGCCGCTGTGCGGAGTCGCTGCCGTCGCCACTGTGTACGCGCCGGAAGCGGCCAGCAGCGTCACCAGGCCGAACACCGCCAGCCCACGCGCGGCGACGTGCCCGAGCTGGTTCACGAAGAACACCGCGACCGCCGCGAGTAGCCCGGCCACCAGCACCGTGGGCGCGAGCCACGGCAACCACGACGGCTCGCGGATGAGCAGCACGTAACTTGTCACCGCAGTCAACGCGAGACCGCCGCTCAGCACTCCGGCCGCCGCCGGATCCGCGCGCAGGCGCCACAGCTGCACCACGGCCGTGCCCACGAGCGCGGCGATCGCCGGCGCCAGGGCGACCGTGTAGTACGGGTGGATGATGCCGCCCATGTAGCTGAAGACCGCGGCCGTCACGAGCAGCCAGCCGCCCCAGATCACCAACGCGGCGCGGCTGCGATCGGTCCTCGCGGCGCGGCGGGTGAACCACAGGCCCGCCGCGAGCGCGAGCACCGCCGCCGGCAGCAGCCACGCGATCCCGCCCGCCATCTCGCTGCCGAACAGGCGGAACAGGCCCGTGCTGCCCCAACCGCCGCCGGGGGAGCCGCCGACGCTGCCGGTCTCGTCGCCGGTGATGCGGCCGAAACCGTTGTAGCCGAACGTGAGACCGAGCAGGCTGTTGTCCTGCGAGCCGCCGATGTAGGGCCGGTCCGCGGCCGGCCACAGCGCCACCACGGCCACGTACCAGCCCGCCGACACCACCACGGCCACGACCGCGCCGAGCAGGTGCAGCAAACGCTTGCGCACCGGCGCCGGCGCGGCGATCAGGTACGCGAGCCCCAGCGCGGGCACCACGAGGAACGCCTGCAGCATCTTCGCGAGAAACCCGAACCCGACGGCCACTCCCGCCAGCGCCAGCCACGCGCCGCCGGCCTTCTCGATCGCCCGCACGGTGCAGTACGCGGCCGCGATCAGCAACAGAACCAGCAACGCGTCGGGGTTGTTGAACCGGAACATCAACGCGGCAGCCGGCGTCAGCGCCAACACCGCGCCCGCCAGCAGCCCCGCGGCGGGCCCGGACGTGCGGCGAACCGTCGCGTACAACAGGTACGTCGACCCGACGCCCATCAACGCCTGCGGCACGAGCACACTCCACGCCCCCACCCCGAACACCCGCGCCGACAACCCCATCACCCACAGCGCGGCGGGCGTCTTGTCCACGGTGATGCCGTTGGCGGCGTCGCTCGAGCCGAAGAACCATGCTTTCCAGCTCTGCGACCCTGCCTGCGCGGCGGCGGAGTAGAACGCGTTGGCCCAGCCGGAGGCGCTGAGGTCCACCAGGTACAGCGCGGCGGTCACCACGAGCAACCCGGCCACCGCGGGCCGCACCCACCTCGGACGGCGGACGGTCACCGGCTTCGGCGCGGCGGAGGGGACGGCGACTGCGGTCATGGCCCGAGTCTGTTGCGCGAGCCTGGGGCGCGGATGTGCCC
Organism: Amycolatopsis rhabdoformis; assembly: GCF_035918295.1. GTDB lineage: Bacteria > Actinomycetota > Actinomycetes > Mycobacteriales > Pseudonocardiaceae > Amycolatopsis > Amycolatopsis rhabdoformis. The sequence continues at coordinate 5,088,177 of NZ_CP142149.1, read as the reverse complement.
ACGCTGTGTGCACCCTGTGCCCTGTATGTCCTGCTCGGCACCGATGCGCCCACCGCACCGATGTGGCGTTGGTTGCGTTCAGCGCACCGAACGCCACATTGGGGCGGCTGCGGTAGGACCGAAGGCGCGGCTTGTCGGAGGCCGTGGCCGGCAGCAGGGTGAACTGGGTGGCCTGCTGGGCCCGGCGGGGTGAAGCGGAGGGGTAGGCGGTCCAGACAGGAAAGGCAGGAAGCTGAAGCGGCCCGGCTGCGTGGGCGCGCGTGGTGAGCGGGCAGAACAGGTTGGCTGGGTATTCGGGCGGCCCGCCTGTGCGCCGGCAGGCCGACCGGGGAGGCGCACGGCTCAGGCAGGTGGGCCGGGCGGGGCAGAATGCCGGGCAGGTCGGTCGGGTAGGCGAGAGGTTCGCCTGGGGTGGCGCGCCCGGCGAGTCAGGCAGGCAGGGTCAAGCAAGCCGGTCAGCCAGGCGGGAGTGGTCAGGCTTCGATCTGTGCCACCGCCGCCTCGGTCCGCTGCGCCGGCACCGCAACCGGCAGTCGGACCGCGAACTCCGTGTGGCCCGGGCTGCTGTGGACCTCGATGGTGCCGTGGTAAGCCACCAGCACGGCCGCCGCGATGGCCATGCCGAGGCCAGTCGAGCTTGCGGCGCGGGAACGTGAGGTGGCGGCAAGCGGGTCAGCCAGCCGAGTCAGGCTTCGGCCCGTGCCACCGGTGAATCCGTCCGCTGTGCCGGAACCACAACCGGCAGCCGGACCGCGAACTCCGTGTGCCCCGGGCTGCTGTGGACCTCGATGGTGCCGTGGTGAGCGACCAGCACGGCCGCCGCGATGGCCATGCCGAGGCCGGTCGAGCGGGCGGCGCCGGAGCGGGGCGAAGCGTCGGGCAAGCGGTCAGCCAGGCGGGAGCGGTCGGGCTTCGATCTGCGCGACTGGCTTCTCGGTCCCCTGTGCCGGCAGGCCGACCGGGGAGGCGCGCGGCGAACTCGGTGTCGCCGGGGTGATGTGGAATTCGATGGTGCTGTGGTGGGTAACCGGGATGCCCGCTGTGATGGCCGTGTCGAGGTCGTTGAGCGGGCGGCGCCGGAGCGCGAGGAGGCGTCAGGGAAGCGGGTCAGGGCGGTAGTGAAAGGGCGCGGTCAGGCTTCGATCTGTGCCACCGCCGCCTCGGTCCGCTGCGCCGGCACCGCAACCGGCAGCCGGACCGCGAATTCCGTGTGCCCGGGGCTGCTGTGGACTTCGATGGTGCCGTGGTGGGCGACCAGGACGGCCGCCGCGATGGCCATGCCGAGGCTGGTCGAGCGGGCGGCGCGCGAGCATGAGGTGGCGTCAGGCCAGCGGGTCAGCCAGGCGGAAGCAGGTCAGGCTTCGATCTGTGCCACCGGTGAATCCGTCCGCTGCGCCGGCACCGCGACCGGCAGCCGGACCGCGAACTCCGTGTGCCCCGGGCTGCTGTGGACTTCGATGGTGCCGTGGTGGGCGACCAGGACGGCCGCCGCGATGGCCATGCCGAGGCCCGTCGAGCCGGCGGCGCGGGAGCGGGAGGAGTCGCCGCGGGCGAAGCGTTCGAAGACGGCCGGGAGGAGGTCCGGGGGGATGCCGGGGCCGTTGTCGGTGACGGTGACGGTGGCGGTGCCGTCGGGGAGGCGGGCCAGGGACGTGACGACGGTGGTGCCGGGGGGTGTGTGCACGCGGGCGTTGGCGAGGAGGTTGGCGAGGACCTGGTGGAGGCGCTGCACGTCGCCCAGGACGAGGATCGGGGTGTCCGGCAGGCGGAGCTGCCAGGTGTGGTCGGGGCCGGCCACGTGGGCGTCGCCGACAGCATCGGCGACGAGGCGGGCCAGGTCGACCTCCGCGACGTCCAGGGGGCGGCCCGCGTCGAGGCGCGCGAGGAGGAGAAGGTCTTCCACGAGGGTCGTCATGCGGTCGGCCTCGGACTCGATGCGGGTCATGGACCGGGCGACGTCCGGGGGCACCTGCATGCGGCCGCGGCTCGCGAGTTCGGCGTACCCGCGGATGGCGGCCAGGGGCGTACGCAACTCGTGGCTTGCGTCGGCGACGAAGCGGCGTACGCGCATTTCGCTGGCGTGCCGGGCTTCGAGCGCGGCGGAGATGTGGCCGAGCATGAGGTTGAGCGCCGAGCCGACCTGGCCGACCTCCGTGCGCGGGTCGGTGTCGCCGTCGGGCACGCGGACGGAGAGATCCACGTAGCCGCGGTCGAGCGGCAGCTCGGAGACCTGCGCGGCCGTCGCGGCGACGCGGTCGAGCGGGCGCAGGGTGCGCCGTACCGCGAAGGCGCCGATGAACGCCGCGCCGGTGACACCGGCCGCCGCGACGCCGAAGAGGATCAGCCCGACCGTGAGCAGCGTCTGGTGCACCTGCTCCAGCGGCACGCCGGTCACGACCACGCCGTCGGGGATCGGGGTGGCGGTGAGGCGGTAGTCGCCGAGGTCGCCGACGGTGCGGGTGTAGGCGCGGCCGTCGGCCGGCAGGCTCTGCAACGCGGCCAGCTGGTCGGCGGTGAGCGTGACCCGTTGGCCGTGCTGGGAAAGGGAGCCGCCGTCGATGAGCTGGCCGCCGGAGAAGTGGGCGTTCACGGTGCCGGCGCCCTGGCCGGGCGCGTCGAGCGGGTTGTGGCCGCCGAGCGGGCCGCCGTGCGTGGCGAAGTCCTGGGCACGCCCGGCCGCGGCGTAGAGCTGCCCGTCGGTCTGGTCGATGAGGAACGCCCGCAGCGCGAACTCGCTCACCACCCCGATCACCAGGCACACCAGCGACAACAGCCCGACGATCGCCACCGTGAGCTTCGCGCGCAGCGACAGCCGCCCGAAGCGGGGCGAGGCGGTGTGCGCGCGCTGTGTCATCCCCCGAGCGTGCGGGTGCCGGGTGTGGGCGGCATGTGTGCTGCCTGTGAGCCCGCTGTGATGTCGGGTGTCCGAAAAGTCGGGTCACAGGAACGGCTGACCACGGCCACAGCGCCCGCACAGGGTCCGCCTCGACCGTGGTGGTCATTCCCCACTCGACCGAGGAGCACACGATGACCACGGAACCGTCCACTCAGGACCCACGAACCGCCCCGAACACCTGGGGCGCAGCAACTTCCGGCCCGACTCCGCCCCCTCACCGCAAGTGGATCGCCGTCGGGGTCGCCGCCGTGGTCGTGGTCGGCGGCGGTGGCGCGATCTGGATCGCGACCAGCTCCGCCGACTCCGGCACCGCTACCGCCGCCGGCCCCGGCATGGGCCAGGGCGGCCAGGGCGGCCCCGGCCTGGGCGGGCCGGGTCTCGGCCAGGCCCTGCACGGCGAATTCGTGACCACCGACGACAACGGGGCCTTCGTGACCAAATTCCTCCAGACCGGCAAGGTCACCGCGCTCTCGGCCACCTCACTCACCGCCCAGAGCGACGACGGCTTCACCAAGATCTACACGATCGACTCCGCCACCGCGACCGGCATCACCAACGGCGAACAGGTGACGATCATCGCCACCGCCTCCGGCGACACGGCCACCGCCACCTCCGTCACGGAAGCGCGCGATGCGAATGCGGGCCCGCCTTCGCCGTAGTTCCGGCGCCGTCCATGACCGTCCGAACAGGACGGCGTGCGCGAGCAGCGGGAATAGCTGGTGCAGCGGATCCGCTTGGGCCTGTCGGCGGCGGGCGATGCGGCCTTGCCGTGGATGGTAGCCACTTCTGGCGACACGGCTACCGTCACCTCCGCCACGGAAGCCCGCGACGTCGGTGCGAACCTGCCGTCATCGTAGTTCCCGTGCCGCCGCAAGGGCTTGCGAGGCGTATGACCGTCCGAACAGGACCGTGTGCACCAGCAGCGGGAACAACTGATGCATCGGCACCCGCTCACGCCACCCGCCGGCGAGCGGCGCAACCTCGTCGTACGCCCCCACCACCTCATCGAGGTGCGGGCACCCGAACAGCCGCAACATCGCAAGATCCGTCTCGCGATGCCCACCATGGGCCGCGGGATCGATCAGGCACACACCATCGGCGGCCCAAAGCACGTTGCCGTTCCACAGATCCCCGTGCAACCGGGCCGGTGCCTCCGCCGGCCCGGCCACGTCCGGAAACCGCGCGCAAGCCCGTTCGAAAACGTCGGCTTCCACAAGCGAGAGCACACCGTCGTCCACAGCCCGGCGCACGTACGGCAGCACGCGCTGCTCCGCGTACCACCGCGGCCAGTCGAACCCGGTCACGTTCGCCATCGGCGCTCGCCCGATCCACGCCGCCGCCGGCCCGTCCGGTGGCGGCGAGCCGAACGCGGAAGCCCCACTGGCGTGCAGCCTCGCCAACCCGCGGCCGAAATCGCGCGCGGCCGCCACCGTCGGACGCGTCGGGGTGATCAGGTCGAGCACCAGCCAGTCGTCGTCGGCGCCGTGCACGTGCGCCACCGAAAGCGCATCGGCCGCGGCCAGCCAGCGCAGCCCGGCGGCCTCCGCGGCGGCCGCGCCCGGCGCGTGCTTCAGCACGACCCAGCCGTCGGCCAGCTCGGCTTCCGGCAACGGCCCCGAGCGCGTCCGTAGTACTTCCCGGCCCGTCAACCGGGCGACGATCTCGGCGGCGGCACTCATCCGGCGAGGCTCTCACCGGTCGTAGTCGACCGCCAGCTCGGGTGTTGTCGGGCGCGCCCGGCAGGTGAGGATGCGGTTGTCGGCCACGTCGGCTTCGGTGAGGGCGTACTGCACGTCCATGTCCACGCGGCCGCGCACGAGCTTCGCCACGCAGCTGCCGCACGCGCCGCCCGTGCACGAGTACGGCACGTCGAGCCGCGCGCGCAGCGAAGCGTCCAGCACGGTCTCGCCCGGCTTCGTCACGATGTCCGTCACAGCCCGGCCCACGGTCACCGACAGCGCCGCCGAAGAACCTTCCGGGCTGCGCGCGGGCGCGCCGGCGAAGAGCTCGAAGTGCACGTCCTCGTGGGGCACGTAGGCCTCGTGCAGCGTGCGGCGCGCGAGGTCGAGCAGGCCGCGCGGCCCGCACAGGAACCACTGGTCGACCTTCGCCGGGTGCAGGCGGTTCTGCAGCAGCGCGCGCAGCCGCGTCGCGGTGAGGCGGCCGCTGCGGTAGCGCTCGTGAGAGATCGCGAGCGCCTCGCCGACGGTGTCGAAGTGGCGCACCGGCCGGTGCGCGTGCAGGTCCGGATCCCGTTCGTCGGTGCGGAAGTGCACCACGTGCAGCCGGCCCGCGGCCTCGCGCGCCAGCGCCGAGATCTCCTCGGCGAACATCGTGGTCGCGCCGGAAGTGTTCACGTACAACAAGGTCACGCGGCTGTGGGTCTCCGCGCGCAGCACGCTGGAGAGGATCGACAGCACCGGCGTGATGCCGCTGCCCGCCGCCAGCAGCACGTAGTGGGCGCTGCGGTCCGGGCACGGCGAGAGCGCGAATCCGCCCGAGGGCGGCAGCACCTCGAGCACGTCGCCCGGCTTCAGCCGCGTGGCCGCGAACGCCGAGAAAGTGCCGCCCCTGCGGCGTTTCACCGCGATCCGCAACGACGCCGAACCGGCGGGGGAGCAGATCGAGTACGTGCGCCGGACCACGGTGCCGTCCACGGTCGTGCGCACCACCACGTGCTGGCCCGGCACGTGCCGGAACGCCTCACGCAGTGCCTCGGGCACGTCGAAGGTGATCGCGACCGCGTCCGCGGTCATCGGTTCCACGGCGGTCACGCGCAGCGCGTGGAACCGCCTCGGCCCGCGTCGCAGCGGTTCCGGCGCGGGCGTCTTCTCGAAGCACTCGGTGAGGTGACGCCAAGCGCGGTACTCGTCGGCGGTGAGCTCGCGGCCCCACGCCGTGGTGATCGGGACCTCGCGCGCCAGGTAGGCGTCGCGGTTGTCGTTCCACGCGCGCAGGTAGCGGTAGAACGGGATCGCGGGGTGGAGGTGGTGCACCAGGTGGTAGTTCTGGTACAGCATGATCGGCGTCATCAGCCACTCCAGCCCCACCCGCACGCGCGTGGCGCCGAAGCGGTTCGCGGCGAGGCCGTGGTGGGGCAGCCAGTCGAACCACCACGCGAGCAGCGCCAGCCCGAGCCGCTGCGGGATCAGGTACACCACCAGCAGTTCCCAGCCGCGGCCGCACGCCAGCACCGTGACCACCACAGCGGCGAACGCGGTGAGCGCCACCAGCGTCTCCGCGCGCTCCGGCCGCGGCCGGCCCTGCACGCGGCGCGAGTAGAAGCGCGCGTACCAGAGATCGATCGTGAGCCAGCGGAACGGCAGCTGCCACCACGGGCCCTGCGAGGTCCAGGCGTCCGGGTCGGTGCTCGCGTCGGCGTTGGTGTTGCGGTGGTGCTCGAGGTGGATGAACCGCAGGAACGGGAACGCGCCGTAGGCCGCCACGAAGAGCATCGCGAGCCGGCCGAGCACCTCGTTGAGCCAGGTGAGCTTGCCGGCCGCGTGGTGGGCCGACTCGTGGGCCACGGTGAACATCGTGAAGGTGACCAGCGCGTGGAGCGGGATCGTGACCCACAGCGGCGCGAGCCCGGCCAGCAGCAGCCAGGTGGCCGCGCCCCAGACCGCCAGGCCGACGGCGAACAACACGAGCGTGGGTACCGACACGGGGGCGAGCGGGATCCGGGGGCTGGGCACGGCGGCGCCCGCACGGGCGCCCTCGCGCGCACCGGGCTGCTCCCCGGCGCCGAGCCGGCTGTCGACGACGGGCATCGAGCGGTCTCCTCGGTCGATCGCTCCTGGCCAAGCGGTGACAACCTAGACAACCGCGCGGGCTTTGTAAATCGGTTTGGCACGGATTCAGGGGTGCCGACGGTGAACCGCCCCCGCAGGTCGTCGTCGCCAAGCTCCCACCCCGTGAAATCCGGTGTGGCCGAGGAGGCCACGGGACGCGTGCGCTCGCGGGAGCGGCTGCTCGCGGCCGCGGCCGAGCTCACCAGCGCCGGCGGCTGGGCGAGCCTCACCACGGGCCGGCTCGCCGCCGACCTCGGCGTGGGCCGCCAGACCGTGTACGACGAGGTCGGCTCGAAGGCCGGGCTCGCCGAAGCGCTCGTGCTGCGCGAGACCGACAAGCTCGCCGGCACCGTCGGGCAGATCCTGGAGCACCACCCCGGCGACGCGGCCGCAGGCGTCACGGACGCGTTCTGCCACATCGTGGAAGCCGCGCGTGTGAAACCGCTCCTGAAGACCGTGCTCGGCGGGCCGGACGGCGACGAACTGCTCTCGCTCATCACCACGCGTTCCCAGGCCGTGCCGGACCGCGCGGTGACCGCCGTGACGCCGATGCTGCGCGCCCGATACGCGGGCCTCGGGCTCTCCGAGCAGGAGCGGGCCGTGTTCGCCGAGACGTTCGTCCGGCTCCTGCTCAGCCACGTGGTGCAGCCCGGCGGGCCGATCGAACGGACGGCCGAGAGCGTGCGCCGGGTGCTCGGCCGGATGCTCGACCGCTGATCGGGAGGGTTGTCCGGGTGCCCCCGACCAGGTCCGGTGACACCACTGGCCTAGACTCGGCTGTCCCGGTCGGCAGGTGACCGGGGCCGTCCCGAGGGACTGTCCAACCCCCATTGTTTACCGCTCGAGGAGAAGACCTTGAAGAGCACCGTCGAGCAGCTCAGCCCGACGCGAGTCAAGATCAATGTCGAGGTGCCGTTCGACGAGCTCAAGCCGAACTTCGACCGCGCCTACCGCAAGATCGCCCAGCAGGTGCGCATCCCGGGCTTCCGGCCCGGCAAGGCGCCCGCTCGCGTCCTGGAAAGCCGGATCGGCCGTGCGCCGGTGCTCGACGAGGTCGTCAACGAAGCCATCCCGGCCAAGTACATCGAGGCCGTCCGCGCCGGTGAGGTCCGCACGCTGGGCCAGCCGGAGTTCGAGGTGACGAAGCTCGAGGACCGCGACGTCCTGGAGTTCAGCGCCGAGGTCGACGTGCGGCCGGAGATCGCGCTGCCCGACCTCGAGGGCCTCGAGGTGAGCGTCGACGACGTCGAGACCACCGACGCGGAGGTCGACGAGCAGCTCGACGAGCTGCGCGCCCGCTTCGGCACCCTGACCGGTGTCGAGCGCCCCGCCGAAAACGGTGACTTCGTTTCGATCGACCTGTCGGCCACGGTCGACGGCACCGCGGTGGAGGAAGCCTCCACCAGCGGCCTGTCCTACGAGATCGGCTCCGGCCAGCTCGTGGACGGCATCGACGACGCGATCGTCGGCGCGAGCCAGGGCGAGACGAAGACCTTCACCACCAAGCTCGTGGCCGGCGAGTTCGCCGGGCAGGACGCCGAGGTCACCGTGACCCTGCAGTCGGTCAAGCAGCGCGAGCTGCCGGAGGCCGACGACGAGTTCGCGCAGCTCGCCAGCGAGTTCGACACGATCGACGAGCTGAAGAGCGACCTGCGGGAGCGCCTCGGCCGCGTGAAGAAGATGCAGCAGGGCGTGCAGGCTCGCGACAAGGTCCTCGACATCCTCCTGGAGCGCACCGAGGTGCCGATCCCGGAGAAGGTGCTCGAGGCCGAGATCGAGAACCGCAAGCACGACGCGGTGCACCCGTTCGACCACGACGAAGAGAAGTTCGCCCAGGCGCTCGAGGCCGAAGGCCGTACCCTGGACGAGTTCAACGCCGAGGTCCAGGAGGAGTCGGAGAAGGCGGTGCGCACCCAGCTGCTGCTGGACACCATCGCCGACAACGAGAAGACCTCCGTCAACGACGGCGAGCTCACCGAGCGCATCATGTACCAGGCCCAGCGCTTCGGCATCAGCCCGGACGAGTACGTGCAGCGCGCCCAGCAGTCGGGCCAGCTCACCGCCATCTACGCCGACGTGCGCCGCGGCAAGGCGCTCGCCTCGGTGGTGCGCGGCACGACCGTGAAGGACGCCTCGGGCGCGGAGGTCGACCTGACCGAGCTGTTCGGTGCCGACGAGGCTGACGCCCCGGCCGGCGACGAGACGCAGGTCACCGAGGAAGCGGCCGCGACCCCTGCGGAGTGACGCTGTGAGCGAACTTGGGCGGTGTCGGGCATTCCGCACCGCCCGAGTTCGTTAGGGTCGGTTGCAAGATCTCAAGCATCTGAACACGACAGCGGTGGCCGACACGACGAAGGGCCGCCGCCGGCGAATAAAGGCAGGCAGACGTGAAGCAGCACATGCCCGAGGGGCGGACCGGCACTTCCGGACTCACCCTCACCGACTCGGTCTTCGAGCGGTTGCTCCAGGAGCGCATCGTCGTCCTCGGCTCCGAGGTCAACGACGAGATCGCCAACCGGATCACCGCGCAGCTGTTGCTGCTGGACGCGGACGACGGTGAGTCCGACATCCGCTTCTACATCAACTCGCCGGGTGGCTCGGTCACGGCCGGGTTCGCCATCTACGACACCATGCAGCTCATCCGCCCGGACGTCGCCACGTACGCCATGGGCATGGCGGCCTCGATGGGGCAGTTCCTGCTCTCCTCGGGCACGCCGGGCAAGCGGTACGCGCTGCCGCACGCCAGGATCCTGATGCACCAGCCGTCGGCGGGTGTCGGCGGTACCGCGTCCGACATCGCGATCCAGGCCGATCTGTACAACAAGTGGAAGCAGGAGCTCGCCCGCATCACGGCCGAGCAGACCGGGCAGACCACGGAGCAGATCGTCAAGGACGGCGACCGCGACCGCTGGTTCACGGCGCAGGAGGCGAAGGAATACGGCTTCGTCGACCACGTGCTGTCGGCCGGCATCACCTCGAACAACTGAGCGCGAAGCACACAGGAGACCTCTCATGAGCAATTACCGGCTCCCGGGTGACTTCCGGGCTCCGCAGACTCCGCAGTCGCGGTACATCCTGCCGTCGTACGTCGAGCGGACGAGCTACGGCGTCAAGGAGTCCAACCCGTACAACAAGCTGTACGAGGAGCGGACGATCTTCCTCGGCGTGCAGGTGGACGACGCGTCGGCCAACGACGTGATGGCCCAGCTGCTGCACCTCGAGCACGAGGACCCGGACCGCGACATCAGCATCTACATCAACTCGCCGGGTGGGTCGTTCACGTCGCTGATGGCGATCTACGACACCATGCAGTACATCCGCCCGGACATCTCCACGGTGTGCCTCGGCCAGGCCGCTTCGGCCGCCGCGGTGCTGCTGGCGGCCGGCACGCCGGGCAAGCGCATGGCGCTGCCCAACGCTCGCGTGCTGATCCACCAGCCGGCCACCGAGGGCACGTACGGGCAGGTCTCGGACCTGGAGATCCAGGCCAACGAGATCCAGCGCGTACGCCGCCAGATGGAGGTCATCCTGGCGAAGCACACGAACAAGGAGCCCGACCAGATCCGGGCCGACATCGAGCGGGACAAGATCCTCACCGCCGACGAGGCCAAGGCGTACGGGCTGATCGACGAGGTCCTTCCGTACCGGAAGGCGTCGGCCAACTGATCACCGGGCCGGTGCGTGTCGAATCGGCGACACGCACCGGCTCTCTGGTCTAGTGTCGACCTCTGACGTCCCTTCCCCCGTCGCGGGTGTTCCCGCCCGCGGCGTCGGACGGGTACCGTCAGTGGCAGTGCGTGAAGCTCCGGGACTCCTCTGCCGAGACCGGAGCGGCAAGACAGTGTCAGGTGCGCACCACGCACCGGAGGGGACGAGGTCAACGGCCATGGCACGGATCGGTGACGGCGGCGACCTGCTGAAGTGTTCTTTCTGCGGGAAGAGCCAAAAGCAGGTGAAGAAGCTCATTGCCGGCCCCGGGGTCTACATCTGCGATGAGTGCATCGACCTCTGCAACGAGATCATCGAAGAGGAGCTGGCCGAAGCCGGCGACGTGAAGCTCGACGAGCTGCCGAAGCCCGCCGACATCCACGAGTTCCTCGAGCAGTACATCATCGGCCAGGACGACGCGAAGAAGACGCTCGCGGTCGCGGTGTACAACCACTACAAGCGCATCCAGGCCGACGACAAGGCCGGCCCCAAGGACTCGAAGGACGAGCCGGTCGAGCTCGCCAAGTCCAACATCCTCATGCTCGGGCCCACCGGCACCGGCAAGACCTACCTGGCGCAGACCCTCGCGAAGCTGCTCAACGTGCCGTTCGCCATCGCGGACGCCACGGCGCTCACCGAGGCCGGCTACGTGGGCGAGGACGTCGAGAACATCCTCCTGAAGCTGATCCAGGCCGCCGACTACGACGTGAAGCGCGCCGAGACGGGCATCATCTACATCGACGAGGTCGACAAGATCGCCCGCAAGTCGGAGAACCCGTCGATCACGCGCGACGTGTCGGGCGAGGGCGTGCAGCAGGCGCTGCTGAAGATCCTCGAGGGCACCACGGCGTCGGTGCCGCCCCAGGGCGGGCGCAAGCACCCGCACCAGGAGTTCATCCAGATCGACACGACCAACGTGCTGTTCATCGTGGCCGGGGCGTTCGCGGGGCTCGAGAAGATCATCAACGAGCGCGTGGGCAAGCGCGGCCTGGGCTTCGGCGCGGAGATCCGCACCAAGGCCGAGATCGAGGGCAGCGACGTCTTCTCCGAGACGATGCCTGAGGACCTGATCAAGTTCGGGCTGATCCCGGAGTTCATCGGCCGTCTGCCGGTGGTCGCCACGGTGAACCACCTGGACAAGGACTCGCTCGTCTCGATCCTCACGCAGCCGCGCAACGCGCTGGTGAAGCAGTACATGAAGCTCTTCGAGATGGACAACGTCGAGCTCGAGTTCACCAAGACGGCGCTCGAGGCCATCGCCGACCAGGCGATGCTGCGCGGCACGGGTGCCCGTGGTCTTCGCGCGATCATGGAGGAAGTCCTCCAGCCGGTGATGTACGACATCCCGAGCCGCGACGACGTGGCGAAGGTCGTGATCACCGAGCAGACCGTGCGGGAGAACGTGAACCCCACGATCGTCGCGCGGCAGCCGTCGCGGCGGGCCCGCAGCGAGCGCGGTGAGAAGTCGGCCTGAGCCGGGCCGTCGCTTCACGGTGAGCCGTTGACCGATGGACTTGGGCCGTTTGCAGGAGTCCGCTGCCAGGCTGTTCGCGGCACGCGCGATAATGGACAGGATGACAACCGTGCCGCTGACCACAGCCCCCGGGGACAACGCCACCTCCTCAGTGACGGACGTGGACGCCGGTGCCCCCGAGCCGACCGACGAGCCGCTCACGCCGTCGGTCGGCATCGTCGAACTGAGCGAGCGGGTGGTCTCGTCCATCCTCACCCGCTGTCCCTGGCTCTACCGCGCGGGCAGCATCCTGCTGGCCGTCTTCGCGGTCTTCTGCCTCGCCGGCGTGGCCACGCGCCTGTCGGCCCTGCCGCTGATCCCGCTGCCGCTCTTCGCGCTCGCGTGGTACTTCCTGCGCTTCCTGCGCGCCGCGGAAGCCCGGCGGCTGCAGCTGCGCTGGGCGCTGCTCACGGCGTTGTCCACGATGGTGGGGTTCTGGCTGATCTCGGTAGTGGCTCGCTGGGTTTCCTCCTGACACTGGGTGCATGACCTTTCTTGACCGGCCCGACGACGATCAGGACGAGTTCGGGCTCGGTGCTCGGCCTGTGGGGGTCTCGGGGTCCGACGTCTTTCGCGGGAGTGCGCTCGCCGCGCCGAAGCTGTACTGGTCCCTCGCCGGGCTGGCGGGGCTGTTCGTGGTGTTCGCGCTGGTCGTGGCGGTGCGCCGCGGATCTCGGTGCGATGTGGCCGGTGGCGCCGTTCGTGGTCACGCTGGGGGCTTTGTGGCGGGCGCGCTCGGTGCGGAGCCTGCGTGGGCTGGCGTGGTGCGGTGGGCTGGCCGCGGGTGGGTTGGTGACCGGGCTGATCGTGCTGGTGCTCGTGGCCCGGCACTGAGGTGTTCGCTCAGGCGCTGCGCGGCACGTGTTTGCCGACGAAGTTCACCAGGCTCGGCACCACGGAGTGGAAGAACGTGTCGCTGTGGATGCCCTTCGCCGTGTAGCCCAGGGCGGGGTGGGTGGCGGCGATGTAGCGGCGGACGCCGGTGATGAACGAGTCCTCCGTGCCGCACCACAGGGCCGTGGGGATGCCGCGCAGGGCGGTGAGGTGGCGCAGCGGGTCGAGGGACGTCCAGTCGGCCTGGCCGGTGAAGATGTGGCGCTTGGCCATCTCCGGCCAGTTCGTGATCAACGCCGGCGAGACCGCGGCGATCGCCTCGGGAGGTTGCCGGCGTTCGGCGCGGCGCCGGCCGTAGACCATGGCGCCGAAGCCGCCCATGGACACGCCGGCGCACGCGAACGGCAGGCCGCGGGGGCCGCCGAGACCGCGGGCGGCGAGCCAGCGGGGGACTTCTTCGAGCAGCATCGCCATCGGGTCGTCGCCGGGGCGGACCTCGTGCCAGTAGTTGTCGCCGCCGTCCACCGCGACGTAGCCGTGGGCGGGCACGGCCTTGCGCCCGACGTCGGCCGCGAGCTGCTTGAGCAGGCCGCTCGGTGCGGCGGCCCTGGCGTTGCCGTGGAGGCCGTGGAGCATCAGGGACATCGGCAGGCCGCGGGGCGGCTTTTTGGTCGGCAGGAGCAGCACCAGGTCCACGTCGCGGCCCCGCGCGGCGGAGTGCACGCGCTCCACGCGCAGCAAGCCCGTCGGGGCCGCCGGGGACGCGGTCGTGACGCCGAGGACCCGCATGGCCTGCCCGAGCGGCGTCGCACCCGTGGTGACCGCCGCGGCGACCCCGGCGGCGCCGACACCGGCCACTCCGGCGGCCAGGAAGGCACGCCGCGTCACGCGGCCGGTCACGCGAACACCACGCCTCGGTGAAGGGCCGCGGCGGCCACTCCGGCGGCGAGAGCGGCGCGGCGCACGCCACTCACAGCCGCCTCGACCCCGTGAAGCCGTCCGGCAGCGCAACGGTCACCGATCCGCTCCTCCACCCCGGCCTCCGTCCCGGACACAACGCGGGAAACGCCCCTCACCTGGACGCGGGGTGACGCCGGAGCGTTGCCTCGGTCACCGATCATCGTCCTTTCTCGGCCGTCGTGGCGTCAGTCACTGAAAGACCGGGCCTTGCCCGCGTTCCATAACCGTGTTATCAATGAATAACACTGTTACCAAAGGAGCCGTCATGGACAACCAGTTCCTCGAAGGCAACTTCGCCCCCGTCACCCAGGAGCACACCGCGACCCGGCTCGAGGTGACCGGCGAGCTGCCGGACCACCTCGACGGCCGCTACCTGCGCAACGGGCCCAACCCGCTGACCGCGGCCGATCCCGGGACCTACCACTGGTTCCTCGGCGACGGCATGGTCCACGGCGTGCGCCTGCGCGACGGGCGGGCCGAGTGGTACCGCAACCGCTGGATCCGCACGCCGCACGTCGCCGGGTTGCTGGGGGAGGGGCCGGCCGCGCCCCATATGGGGATCGGCGCGAACACGAACGTGATCGGGCACGCCGGGCGCACGCTGGCGCTCATCGAGGGTGGCCTGCCGGCCTACGAGCTGACCGAGGAGCTCGACACGGTCGGCGCGTGCGACTTCGACGGCACGCTGCCCGGCGGCTACACCGCGCACCCCAAGCGTGATCCGCGCACCGGCGAACTGCACGCGGTGACCTACACGTTCGGCCTCGGCAACCGTGTCCGCTACTCGGTGATCGGCACCGACGGCCGCGCGCGGCGCGTGGTCGACGTCGAGGTGACCGGGCAGCCGATGATGCACGACTTCTCGCTCACCGAGCGGTACGTGGTCTTCTACGACCTGCCGGTGACGTTCGACCCGAACCAGACGCCGGACCACGTCGACGTGCCCGATCCGCTCACCGCGCGCAGCGGCCGGGGCGTGAGCTCGCTGCCGTACCGCTGGAACCCCGGCTACCCGGCGCGCGTGGGCGTGATGCCGCGTGAGGGGGACAACGCCGACGTGCGGTGGTTCGACGTCGAGCCGTGTTACGTGTTCCATCCGCTCAACGCGCACGACGAAGGCGACCGGATCGTGCTGCACGTGGTGCGCCACCCCAAGGTGTTCGACCGCGGCGTGCACGGGCCGACCGAGGGCGAGCCGACGCTGGACCGCTGGACCGTGGACCTCACCGCGGGCAAGGTGCTCGAAGAGCGGATCGACGAGCACGGCCAGGAGTTCCCGCGCGTCGACGAACGCTTCGTGGGGCGAGCGAGCCGGTACGGCTACGCGGTGGCCGTGGACGGCCGCTCGAACCTCACCGGCGCGGTGCTCAAGCACGATCTGCGCGCGGGCACCGCCGAGCGCCACGCGTTCGGGCCCGGCCGGGTGCCGGGGGAGTTCGTGTTCGTTCCGTCCCGTGTGGACGCCGCCGAAGACGACGGCGTGCTCATGGGCTTCGTGTTCGACGCCGCGACGCAGCGCAGCGACCTGACGCTGCTCGACGCCGCGACGCTCGAAACCGTCGCCGCCGTGCACTTGCCCGATCGGGTGCCGCACGGCTTCCACGGCAATTGGGTGCCCGTCGGCTGAGCCATTCGGCCCAATCAGTGCAAAGTGGACTACGTGAGCACGCGCTGATCGCCGGTGTAGAGGTTCATGCTGTCGCCGCGCAGGAAACCGATGAGCGTCATGCCGTTCTCCTCGGCCAGCTCCACGGCCAAAGAGGACGGAGCGGACACGGCGGCGAGCAGGCCGATGCCGGCCATCGCCGCCTTCTGCACGAGCTCGAACGAGGTGCGGCCGGAGACCAGCAGCCCGCAGTCGGGCGCGGGGATCCGGCCGGCCTGCAGGGCCCAGCCGAGCACCTTGTCCACGGCGTTGTGCCGGCCGACGTCCTCGCGTACGACCTCGAGCCCACCGTCCGGAGTGAACAGTGCGGCCGCGTGCAGCCCGCCGGTGGACTTGAACACCTTCTGCTGTTCTCGCAACGTATCCGGAAGCTTCACCAGCACGTCGGTCTTCACCTCGAACGGTGAAGCCGCGGGTGAGAAGCGGCTCTTGAGCTTCACGGCGTCGAGCGCGGCCTTGCCGCAGACGCCGCACGAAGAGGTGGTGTAGAAGTTGCGCTCCACGCCGACCTCGGGCGGCGCCACTCCGGGCGCGAGTGTCACGTCGAGCACGTTGTAGGTGTTGCGCCCCTGGTCGTCGACGCCATCGCAGTAGCGCGCGGCCGCGACGTCCTCACGGGAGCCCAGCACGCCTTCCGACAGCAGGAAGCCGTGGGCCAGCTCGACATCGTGACCCGGAGTACGCATCGTCACAGCGAGTGCCTTGCCACCGACGCGGATTTCCAGCGGCTCTTCGGCCGCCAGCGAGTCGGGTCGCCTGCGCTCTTCACCGGTCGTGGAAATCCGCCGGACCGGCCGTCGCACGGTCACCCTGCCCATCCGTCCACCTTTCCGCGGCTCAACATGACGATCTACGACACCCAGCCGATGCAACGTCGGGGAATAAGTAATACATTCCCAGCATCACCTCACAGTTCGGAGGAGTCTGACGATGGCCCTCGGCTTTCTGGCCCGCTCTCGTATCGTCGCACCGCCTGGCTGGACCCGTTGGCTGGTCCCTCCCGCAGCGCTCTCGATACATCTCTCGATCGGTCAAGCTTACGCCTGGAGCGTGTTCAAAACCCCGCTCGAGAAGACCATGCACCTCTCGGGCACGGAGTCCGGGCTGCCGTTCCAGCTCGGCATCGTGATGCTCGGTCTCTCCGCCGCGTTCGGCGGCACGCTCGTGGAGAAGAACGGTCCGCGCTGGGCCATGTTCGTCGCCACGATCTGCTTCGGCACTGGCTTCCTCGTCGCCGCGCTCGGTGTGGCCACGGGACAGTTCTGGCTCGTCGTGGTGGGCTACGGCGGGATCGGCGGCATCGGGCTCGGGATCGGCTACATCTCCCCGGTGTCGACCCTGATCAAGTGGTTCCCCGACCGGCCCGGCATGGCCACGGGCATCGCGATCATGGGCTTCGGCGGCGGCGCGCTCATCGCGTCGCCCTGGTCGTCGGCGATGCTCGGCAGCACGCCGACCGCGAGCGACATCGCGGTGGCGTTCCTGATCCACGGTGTCGTGTACGCCGCGTTCATGACTATGGGTGTCCTGCTCGTGCGGGTGCCGGCCGACGGGTGGAAGCCCGCCGGCTGGGAGCCGAAGGTGCTGGAGACCAAGAAGCTCATCTCCACGCACAACGTTTCGGCCGCCAACGCGCTCAAGACACCGCAGTTCTGGTGCCTGTGGATCGTGCTGTGCCTCAACGTGACCGCGGGCATCGGCATCCTGGAGAAGGCCGCGCCGATGATCACGGACTTCTTCAAGGGCACCTCGGCGCCGGTGAGCACCGCGGCCGCCGCCGGCTTCGTCGCGATGCTCTCGCTCACGAACATGCTCGGCCGGTTCGTGTGGTCCTCGGTGTCGGACCTGGTGGGGCGCAAGAACATCTACCGCTTCTACCTCGGGCTCGGCGCGCTGCTGTACCTGGTCATCGCGCTCACCACGAACTCGTCGAAGCTGCTGTTCGTGCTCTGCGCGATGCTGATCCTGTCCTTCTACGGCGGCGGTTTCTCCACGCTGCCGGCCTACCTGAAGGACCTGTTCGGCAACTACCAGGTCGGCGCCATCCACGGCCGCCTGCTCACCGCGTGGTCGGTGGCCGGCGTGCTCGGGCCGCTGATCGTCGACGGCATCGCCGACAGCGAGAAGTCCGCCGGCAAGAGTGGTCCGGACCTCTACGCCACGTCGTTCTACATCATGATCGGCCTGCTCGTGGTCGGCTTCATCGCCAACGAGTTCGTGCGCCCGGTCAAGGCGAAGTACCACGAGACCGTGGACCGCACCCAGGTGGGGAGTGAGGCGTGATGAGCGCACCGGACGTGGAAGGCCGCTCGGGCGGACGCACCCTCCTGCTCGTGATCGCGTGGCTGTGGGTGCTCGTGCCGTTCGTGTACGGCGTGTACGAGCTGATCCTGAAGGTCATCGACTTGTTCGGCGGCTGATGCTTCGCTGAGTGGAACCCCCGGATCCGTCCGGGGCTTTCTCTGGACAAATGGTCAAGAGTCGTTGACCATTGCTCCCGTGACTGGGGATGACTACGTTCCGCCCGACGAGAGCGTCGAGGTGCGGACCACCGAACAACTGCGCGCCGTGAGCAATCTGGTGCGCCACCGCGTGCTGGCCGTGCTGCGCGACGGCCCGGCGACGATCACGCAGATCGCCACCCGCCTGGATCTGGCGAAGGGCAGTTCGAGTTACCACGTGCGGGTGCTCGAGCGTGCCGGGCTCATCCACGTGGTGCGCACCAACAAGGTGCGCGGTGTCATCGAGCGCTACTACGGCATGGTCGCGAGGGTGATCGAGCTGCCGGATCCCGCACCGGGACAGCGGGATGTGCTGATGCAGCACGCGACCGCCGACCTCGCGACGGCACCGGAGGGCACCCCGCGGCTGGTGCGGATGAAGCACCTGCGGCTGAGCGAGTCGCGCTTCGCGGAGTTCGAACAGCGCATCGGCGCGCTGCTGGACGAGATGCACGAAGCGCGCGATGACGACGAGGCCGCGGCGACGATCGCCGTGGCGTTCTTCCGCCCCGGTGAGGGGGCGGCCCGGTGACCACGGCGACTCGGGGTTTCCGCCGGCGCACGACCGCGCCGAAGCTGCCGCCCGCCTTCACCCGGCTGTGGTCGGCGGCGACCGTGTCCGCGTTGGGCGACGGGGCGTACGCGGCGGCCTTGCCGTTGTTCGCCGTCGCGCTGAGCAGCGATCCGCTGGTGATCAGCCTGGTGACCGTGGCCACGGTGCTGCCGCACCTGGTCGTGGGGCTGGTCGCGGGCGCGCTGGTCGACCGGTGGGACCGGCGGCGCACAATGTGGCTCGCCGACCTGTGGCGGGCCGGGTTGCTGGTGCTCGCCGTGGTGGCGGGGGCGGCGGGGATGCTGGGGATCCCGGCGTTGCTGGTGCTGGCTTTCCTGCTGGGCGTGGGCGAATTGTTCTTCGAGGTGGCCGCGCAGGCCTACCTGCCGGACCTCCTCGGGCGCGACCAGACCTTGCTGCGCCGGGCCAACGGCCGCCTGCGCGGCGCGTCGACGGCCGCGGGGCAGTTCGCGGGACCGCCGGTGGGCAGTTTCCTGTTCTCCGTCGCGCGCACGGTGCCGTTCGTCGTCGACGCCGTGTCGTTCGTGGCGAGTGCGCTGCTGATCCGGACGTTGCCGCCGGCTCCGGTGCCCGACCGCGTGGACGGCCGCAGTGTGTGGGCGGACGCGCGAGAGGGATTCCGGTACGTGGTCAAGGACCGGCTGCTGCTGGGCCTCGCCCTGCGGCCCGCGGTGGGCAACCTCGCGTTCGGCGCGGTGGGTGCCGTGCTGGTGCTGTTCGCCCAGGACACCCTTGGCCTGCACGCCGTCGGCTACGGTTTCCTGCTCGCCGCCGACGCCGTCGGCGGGCTGCTGGGTGCCATGGTCGTGGCGGGACCGCTCGAAAAGCTGCTCGGCACCGGCACGGCGCTCAGCCTGACCGCCGTGGTGGAAGGCGGGGCGATCCTCGTCTTCGGGTTCGCGGACAACCCCTGGCTCGCCGGCGCGATGTTCGCGCTCTGCGGCTGCGCCATGGCGACGACCATGGTGCTCGGCTGGTCGATCCGCCAGATGATCGTCCCCGGGCGGCTGATGGGCCGGGTCGCCGCGGCGTCGCGCCTGGTCGCCCTGTCGGCCGGCCCGGCCGGTGCCCTGCTGGGCGGCTGGCTCGCCTCGGCGGCGGGCCTGCGCGCGCCGTACTTCGCCGCCGCGGGGGTGCTGCTGACGATGACCGTGGTGACGATGAGCATGACCAGCAACGCCAAGGTGAAAGCGGCGCTGGCGGCCACAGTGGACTCCTAGGTCAGCTCCGCCAGCAACCGTCGCCGGGCGGAATCCACGTGGTCGGTGGCGACGCGGTCGAGTTCGGCCGCGTCGCCGCCGCGGATCAGGGCCGCCAGTTCGCGGTGTTCGGCGACGACGTGGGAGCGGTACTGCGAACCGTCGAGCGAAACGCGTTGCAGCTGGAACAGGAACACCTGCGAGCGCACGGCTTCCCACGCCTCGGTCAGCCGCCGGTTGCCCGCGGCGGCGTAGACGCGGTCGTGGAAGGCGATGTCCAGCGCGAGGAGTTCGGGGCCGGCGGCGCCGGCGGCCACGGCGTCGGCCAGGGCAGCGACGAGCGCGTCCAATGCGGCCAGATCATCCACTGTGGACCGGGCGCGGGCGGTGGCCGCGGCGAGGCCGTCGAGAGCCGCGCGCACCGAGTACACCTCCTCGACGTCGACCGGGGTGACCTCGACGACCGTGGTGGGGCGGTGCCAGCCGCCGCGGACGAGGCCTTCGCGGGCGAGCAGGGCCAGGCCTTCGCGGACCGAGCCGCGGCTCACCTCGAGCGAGGCGGCGAGCTCGACCTCCCGCAGCGGCGCGCCCGGCGGGAAGTGGCCGGCGAAGATCGCGTCGCGCACGCGGTCGGCGGCTTCGTCGGCGAGGCCGCGCCGCGCCGCCTTCTGCAGGGGCTCCATCGGTCAATGTTGACATTCGGACATCAGCACTTCAAGGTGAAGGGGACACGAAGGAGAGCCATGCGCCCCGCGTTCCACCTCGCCATCCCGGTCGACGACCTCGCCCGCGCCCGCGCGTTCTACGGCGGTGTGCTGGGGCTCGAAGAAGGCCGCTCGGCCGACGCCTGGGTGGACTGGGACTTCCGCGGCCACCAGGTCGTGACGCACGTGGTGCCCGGCGCGCGGGCCGAGGCCGGCCGCAACCCCGTCGACGGTCACGACGTGCCCGTGCCGCACTTCGGCCTGGTCCTCGACGTCGACGCGTTCCACGAGCTGGCGGGCCGGCTCAAGGACGCCGGCACCGAGTTCGTGATCGAGCCGTACCAGCGCTTCGCCGGTGAGCCGGGGGAGCAGTGGACGATGTTCCTGCACGACCCGGCCGGCAACGCCTTGGAGTTCAAGGCGTTCCGCGACGAAGCGCAGCTGTTCGCGAAGTGAACGTCCTCGTCACCGGCGGCTCCCGCGGCATCGGCCGCGCGATCGCCCACACCTTCGCCGCCCGGGGTGACCGGGTGGCCGTGCACTTCGGCTCGAACGAGCAAGCCGCCGAGGAGACGCTGGCCGCGCTGCCCGGGGAAGGGCACGTGCTGGTCGGCGGTGACCTCGGTGATCCCGTTGCGGCGCAGCAGATCGCGGACGCGGCCGAGGAGCTGCTCGGTGGGGTCGACGTGCTGGTGAACAACGCGGCCGTCGGCACCACGCCCGAGACCTCGACGCCGGTCGCGACCGTGGACTACGCGCACTGGCAGGAAGTCTGGCGCCGCACGCTGGACGTGAACCTGCTCGGCGTCGCCAACGTCTCCTTCCACGTCGCGCGCCACCTCATCGCGCGCGGCGCGCCGGGACGGATCGTGAACGTCGGCTCGCGCGGCGCGTTCCGCGGCGAGCCCGAGCACCCCGCGTACGGCGCGAGCAAGGCCGCGCTGCACGCGCTGGGTCAGTCGCTCGCGATCGAGCTGGCGCCGCACGGCATCTCGGTCACGTCGGTGGCGCCCGGCTTCACCGCCACCGAGCGCGTGAAGCACCGGATCACCGACGCCGTGCGCGAGCAGAGCCCGTTCGGCCGGGTGGCGGAGCCGGAGGAGATCGCCCACGCGGTGGTGTTCCTGGCCTCGGCGGAGGCGACGTGGGCCTCGGGCGCGATCCTCGACCTGAACGGCGCCTCGTACCTGCGCTGAGGTGTGAACTGGGTCACGCGTGCAGCAGAACCGGCGCGCCAGGCGTCGGTAGGGCGTGCGAATCGCAGGGAAAATCGTCGTCTCGGCGCTGGCGCTGGTGGTGTTCGCCGGCACCGCGTACGGCTACAGCGCGCTGAGCTCACTCGACGACGTGAAGCGCAGCAGCGTGATCGACGCCGGCGACGAGGCGTCCCCGGGTGAGCAGCCGGCCGACGGCTCGCTCGACATCCTGCTGGTCGGCCGCGACTCGCGCGCCGACAACGACGGCAACCCGCTGCCGGCCGACGTGCTGCGCGAACTGCGGGCCGGGCCCAACGGCGACGACCTCACCGACACCCTGATCGTGCTCCGGATCCCGAACGGCACCCAGACCGTCAAGGCGTTCTCGATCCCCCGCGACTCGTACGTGACGCTGCCCGACGGGGACAAGGGCAAGATCAACGCCGCGTACGGCCACGGAAAGGCGCTGGAGGCCTCGAAACTGCGCGCCGCGGGCGAGACCGACAAGAAGAAGATCGAGCAGGAGTCGCTCACCGCCGCCCGCCGCGCCACGCGCCAGGCGGTGGAGAACCTCACCGGGGTGAAGATCGACCACTTCGCCGAGGTGAACCTGCTGAGCTTCTACGACATCAGCAACGCCGTCGGCGGCGTCGAGGTCTGCCTCAACAACGCGACGTCGGACCGCAACTCGGGCGCGAACTTCCCGGCGGGGCCGCAGAAGATCTCGGGTGCCGACGCGCTCGCCTTCGTCCGCCAGCGCGACGGTGTCAAGGGCACCGACTTCGGCCGGATGCGCCGGCAGCAGGTGTTCCTCGCTTCGCTGGCGCACCAAGTGCTTTCGGCCGGCACGCTCGCCAATCCGGGCAAGCTCGGCGCGCTCATCGACGCCGTGAAGAAGTCCGTGGTTCTCGACGATTCCTGGAACCTGCTCGACTTCATCGGGCAGCTGCGCGGCATTTCCGGCGGTGGCATCCAGTTCACGACGATCCCCGTGGTGAACCCCGACTACCGCTACAGCACCACGAACCCCCGGGCGACGGCGGTGCAGGTGGATCCCGCCCAGGTCAAGGCGTTCGCGGCGGGCCTGATCGGCGCGCCGCCCGCAGCCGCGCCGAAGCAGACCGGCGTCGTGGTGGACGTCGCCAACGCCGGCGGCACCAGCGGCCTCGCCCAGCGCGTCTCGGATGTGGTGAAGGACAAGGGCTTCACCCCGGGTACCACCGGGAACGCCGCCGCACGCCGCACCTCACTGGTCCGGTACGGCGCCGCGCTGGCCACGCAGGGCGAAGCGGTGGCGAAGCTCCTGGGGGGCCTCGCCACCGCCGAGTCCGCCGACGTGCCGGCCGGCCACATCGAGGTCACGCTCGGCCAGGTCTACTCCGGTCCGGGCGCGACCTCGGGCAGCAACTCCACCGGCGGCAACCCCATCGGAGGCGGTGCCGGTGCGGCCGGCTCGGGCGACACCCCGATCACCGGCGCGGGGAACAACTGCGTGGACTGATTCCCGCGCCCGAGCGCCGGGCTGGTTGACTGCGGGAATGCGATCGTGGGCCCGCCGACTCCTCGTCGTCGCCGTCCTCGTGGTCCTCGTGATCACGCTGCGGCCCGGGCACCTGAGCCCGCCCGAGAACCTCAACCTCGTGCCGCTGGCGGGGATCCTCGACGAGGCGCGCAACGTCCGCGGGCCGATCGGGCTGCTCAACAACCTCGGCAACATCGCACTGTTCGTGCCGCTCGGTTTCCTGGCCACGGCGGTCACGCGCCGGAACGCCGCGGTGGTCGTGGCGCTGGCCTGGTTCTCGGCGGCGATCGAGACCGTTCAGTACTTCATCGGCCGAAGCGCCGACGTCGACGACGTGCTGCTCAACACCCTGGGCGCCGCGCTCGGCGTGCTCCTCGCGGCACGAGTCCGGTCACGCCGGAAAGCCCCGGCGTGACCGGACCGCGTCACGAGTGGTGGTGCGGCTCCAGCCGGATCACCACGGCCTTCGACACGGGCGTGTTCGACTTCTCCGCCACCGAGTCCAGCGGCACCAGCGCGTTGGCCTCCGGGAAGTAGGCCGCCGCGCAGCCGCGGGCCGTGGGGTAGGAGACGGCGCGGAAGCGGGGCGCGCGGCGGTCGCCGTCGCGCCACTCGGAGACCAGGTCCACGATCTCGCCGTCGGCGATGCCCAGCTCCACCAGGTCTTCGGGGTTCACGAACACCACGCGGCGGCCGTCCTCGATGCCGCGGTAGCGGTCGGAGAGGCCGTAGATGGTGGTGTTGTACTGGTCGTGGCTGCGCATCGTCTGCAGCAGCAGCCGACCTTCCGGCACCTGCGGGTACTCCAGCTCCGACACGGTGAACGTGCCCTTGCCGGTGGCCGTGCCGGTGAACTCGCGCGAGTCGCGCGGCGCGTGCGGCAGGGTGAAGCCGTCGGGCTCGCGCACGCGGCGGTTGTAGTCCTCGCAGCCCGGCACCACCGCGGCGATGCGGTCGCGGATCAGGTCGTAGTTCTTCTCGAACGAGCGCCACGGCACGGCGTGGTCGGAGCCCAGCAGCCGCTCGGCCAGCCGGCAGATGATGGCGACCTCGGAGATCAGCTCCTCCGAAGCCGGCTTCACGCGCCCGCGCGAGGCGTGCACCTGCGACATCGAGTCCTCGACGGTCACGAACTGCGGGCCCGACTCCTGCACGTCCTTCTCGGTGCGGCCCATCGTCGGCAGGATCAGCGCCGTGGTGCCGTGGACCACGTGCGAGCGGTTGAGCTTCGTCGACACGTGCACCGTGAGCGAGCACGAGCTCAGCGCTTTGTCGGTGGCCTCGGTGTCGGGCGTCGCGGAGGCGAAGTTGCCACCCATCGCGAAGAAGACCTTGCCGCGGCCGTCGCGCATGCCACGGATCGCGTCCACGGTGTCCCAGCCGTGCTCGCGCGGCACGGTGATGCCGAACTCGCGGTCGAGCGCGTCCATGAACGGCTCGGGCATCTTCTCCCAGACGCCCATCGTGCGGTCGCCTTGCACGTTGGAGTGGCCGCGCACCGGGCACAGGCCCGCGCCCGGCTTGCCGATCATGCCCCGCGCGAGCGCGAGGTTCGTGATCTCGGAGATCGTGGGCACCGCGTGCTTGTGCTGCGTGAGGCCCATGGCCCAGCAGTAGATCGTGCGCTCCGACGTGGCGATCATCCGCGCCACGTGCTCGATCTGCGCGCGCTGCAGGCCGGTGGCCTTCTCCGTCTCGGCCCAGTCGAGCTCGAGCAGGTTCTTCGCCCAGTCCTCGAACCCGTAGGTCGAGGACTTCACGAAGTCCTCGTCGACGATCGTGCCCGGCGCCTCGTCCTCCCACTGCAGCAGAAGGTGGCCCACGGCCTGGAACAGCGCGAGGTCACCGCCGAGGCGGATCTGCGCGAACTCGTCGGCCAGCGGCGTGCCCTCGCCGACGACCCCGCGCACGTTCTGCGGGTTCTTGAACCGCATCAGCCCGGCCTCGGGCAGCGGGTTCACGGCGATGACCTTGGCGCCCTTGCCCTTGGCCGTCTCCAGCGCCGAGAGCATGCGCGGGTGGTTGGTGCCCGGGTTCTGCCCGACGACCACGATCAGGTCGGCGTGGTGGATGTCCGCGAGCGACACCGACCCCTTGCCGATGCCGATGCCGGTGGACAGCGCCGAGCCCGACGACTCGTGGCACATGTTCGAGCAGTCCGGCAGGTTGTTGGTGCCGTAGGAGCGCACGAGCAGCTGGTAGAGGAACGCGGCTTCGTTGCTGGTGCGGCCCGAGGTGTAGAACACGCCTTCGTGGGGGCTCGCGAGCCCGCGCAGCTCGGCCGCGACGAGGTCGAGCGCGTCGTCCCAGGAGATCGGCTCGTAGTGCGTGGCGCCTTCGCGCAGCACGAACGGCTCGGTGATCCGGCCCTGCTGACCCAGCCAGTAGTCCGTCTTGTCGCGCAGGTCCTCGATCGGGTGCGCGGCGAAGAACTCGCGGTCCACGCGGCGGCGCGTGGCCTCCTCGGCCACGGCCTTCGCGCCGTTCTCGCAGAACTCCGCGAGCTTGCGCTTCTCGCCGTCGGCCTGGCGCGGCTCGGGCCACGCACAGCCCGGGCAGTCGAAGCCCGCACGCTGGTTGAGCAGGCGCAACGTGAGCGCGGTGCGCGTGACACCCATCTGCTCGACACCGCGCCTGAGCGAAACGGCGACGCCGGGGATCCCGGCCGCGTAGCTCTTCGGCTTGCCCACCTTGAGGTCGGCTTCGTCCACGTCGTGCTTCGGCGCATCACGGTGCATACGTCCATCGTGCGCTTCGATCAAGGATTCCCCGACACGGGGTCTGGTTTTTCACACTTGAAAGATGCTGCTTGACCTGGATAACCGCCCGTTCGGCCGAGAGGTTCGCCCGTCGGAGTGACGCCGATCACTGTTCGCGCCGTGGATCATCCGTGCCGGCGATGTCAGGCGCGCTGCGCCCGTTCGCGGCGTTCGGCGAGCTTCAACCCGCGGTCGGCCACCGTCACGACCAGCAGCAACGCGCTGATCACCACGAGCACCACCCCGAGCCGGTGCAGGCCGCCCGAGTCGGCGTGCACGCCGTAGCACTGGGCGATCACGGTGGAGGCCACGATGGCGCCGAGGTACTGCGCCGTGCGGAACAGACCACTGGCGGTGCCCATGGTCTCGGCCGGCGACTCGCGGTAGAGCGTGGTCTGGTTCGCCACGCTCGTGAGCCCCTGCGCCAGCCCGAACACCGCGACCAGCGCCAACAGGCCGCCGAGCCACGTGGTGTCGCCGACGAACAGCAGCGCGACCGAACCGGCCAGCAGCGCCACCGCGACCACCACGAGCCGCACCCGCACGCCGGTCGGGCGGCCGGAGAACGCCGCCGCGCACACGGCCACGACCGACATCGGCAGCAGCAGCACACCGGCGATCGCGTCGCTGAAGCCGCGGCCTTCCTCGAGCCACTGCACGTAGCCGAACATGATCGCGTAGATCGCCATGAAGCTCAGGGCCTGGCGCAGGTAGGTGCGCAGGATCGGGGTGTTGGCCGCGAGCACCCGCAGGTCGATGAACGGCACGCGGGTGTGCAGTTCGACCCACACGAACGCGGCGCCGACGGCGAAGGCCGCCGCGAGCAGCCACAGGTCGCCGATGCCCGGTGCCATCAGGTAGCACAGCAGCACCAGCAGCGAGAGCGAGAACAACGCGATGCCGAGCAGGTCGATCGGCTTCGGTTTCGTGCCCTCGGCGCGGGCCGGGGCGTCCTTCGGGACCCAGAAGATCGCCAGCAGCAGCGAGACGCCCGCGAGCGGGATGTTCACCGCGAAGATGGCCGGCCAGCCGAACAGCGTGATGAGCACACCGCCGAGCGTCGGGCCGATGACCATGATCGTCTGCGAGGAGAGCGAAAGCAGCGACAGCGTGCGGGCCGGCACGCCCTGGCCCAGCGCGTCGGCGCGCTTGCGCAGCACGGCCATCGCGGCGGGGAAGCCGGCACACGTGCCGATGCCGAGCACCGCGCGCACGCCGGTGAGCCAGTCGACCGACAGCGGGATCATGCCGGCGATCCCGGCCACGATCACCACGGACGCGCCGCCGAGCAGCACGCGCCGGGCGCCGTAGCGGTCCACCAGCAGGCCGACCACGGGCTGGCCGACGGCGGTGGCGAGGTAGAGGGCGGAGATGAGCCAGGCCGTGCGGCCGGGCCCGGCGCCGAAGCTCTGCCCGATCGGCACGAGCGCGACGGCGATCAGGGTGGAGTTGATGGGGTTCAGCACCGCGCTCGCCACCAAGGGGGTGACGAGTTTGGCACCGAAGCCGGCCGGTGCCTTTCGGGGCATTGCGGTGGTGGTCACGGCTCCTTCGTTCTGGGCTGGTCGGGGATGGATCGGGGCGTGGTCCCCGGCGTCCGCGCTGACGTCGGTGCTGCGGGTCCCGGCGCTGGGACCGCTGCGCAGCTCAGTGCTGCGCGATGCGCTGGAGCAGGGGCAGCGCCTGGCGCACGGTCTCGAGCTCTTCGGTGCTCAGCTCGGCCGCGAGGGCGTGGGCGAGCCACTCGTCGCGGTGCTGGCGGACCCCGAGCACGGTCTTCTCGCCGAGCTCGGACACCGAGATCACGGTGCGGCGGCCGTCGGCCGGGTCACGTGAACGGGCCAGGTACCCGAGCGAGTCGAGCGCCGAGAGCGTGGCGGCCATCGACTGCTGCCGCACGTGCTCGGCGGCGGCGAGCTCACCCTGGGTCGCCGGGCCTTCGCGGTAGAGGCGGTTGAGCGCCGCCGACTGCGAGGGCGTGAGGCTGTCGGCGTTGTCGACTTGGCGCAGGCGGCGGTGCAGCTGCGCGACGACGCCCCGGATCCAGCCGGCGGATTCGGCGACGTGAGCGGGTACGGTGGCCATATCCACAGTCTAGGCTGTGTAGTCTGGCCTGTGCATCCCTCGGAGGGGCGACCTTGCCCACACCCCGGGCACGACGAAGGCCCCCTCACCTGCTGGTGAAGGGGCCTCCGAGGAGAAGAAGACTCAGACCGGCTGCTCGGCCACCGGGGGGTGCGCCGAGAGGCCGAACTGGTCGAAGATCGAGTGCTCGTTCACGCCGAAACCCTGGATCTGGTGCACCACGATCGCGCCGACGATCAGCAGCACCAGGACCGCGAGCGCCAGCACGCCCGGCCAGCGGCTCTGCGCGGAGGAGTGGCCGTAGCCCGCGGAGACGCCGGAGCGGCGTTCGCGCTTGCGACGCTTCTTCATCTCCTTCTTGGCACCCAGCCAAGCGTCGAGCTCGGCGTGCTTGCGCCAGTTCGGATCGACGAGGTCCGGGTGCGTCTCCATCCGGTCGTCCGGATCTTCCGGTCGCGTCATCCGTGCACCGCCTTTCCCCCTGAGCAACCCCGCCGGAGCGGGTTCGTAGACTTGTCCATTGTGACCGAGAACGCTCCGCAGCAGAAAACCGACCTTCCGGGTGCCTGGGACCCGGCCGCCGAAGAAGCACCCATGTACGACCGCTGGGTAGCGGCCGGGTACTTCACGGCCGACGCTTCGTCGGAGAAGCCGCCGTTCTCGATCGTACTGCCGCCACCGAACGTCACCGGCAGCCTGCACATGGGCCACGCGCTCAACCACACCCTCATGGACGCGATGAGCCGCCGCCGGCGCATGCAGGGCTACGAGGTGCTGTGGCTGCCGGGCATGGACCACGCCGGCATCGCGACCCAGAACGTGGTCGAGCGCCAGCTCGCCGGCGAGGGCCTTTCGCGCCACGACCTGGGCCGCGAGAAGTTCGTGGAGCGCGTGTGGGAGTGGAAGGCCGAGTACGGCGGCAAGATCCTCGGCCAGATGAAGCGCCTCGGCGACGGCGTCGACTGGTCACGCGAGCGCTTCACCATGGACGAGAACCTCTCGCAGGCCGTGCAGACGGTGTTCAAGAACTTCTTCGACGCGGGCCTGATCTACCGCGCCGAGCGCATCATCAACTGGTGCCCGCGCTGCCAGACCGCGCTGTCGGACATCGAGGTCGACCACAGCGAGGACGACGGCGAGCTCGTGTCGATCCGCTACGGCGAAGGTGACAACGCCATCGTGGTGGCCACGACCCGCGCCGAGACGATGCTCGGCGACACCGCCGTCGCTGTGCACCCGGACGACGAGCGCTACGCGCACCTGGTGGGCACCGAGGTCGAGCTGCCGCTGACCGGGCGCAAGATCCCGATCGTCGCCGACAAGCACGTGGACCCGGAGTTCGGCACCGGTGCCGTGAAGGTGACCCCGGCGCACGACCCGAACGACTTCGAGATCGGCCGCCGCCACGACCTGCCGATGCTCACGATCATGAACGAGCGCGCCGAGATCACCGCGAAGGGCCCGTTCGAGGGGCTCGACCGGTTCGAGGCGCGGCCCGCGATCGTGGCGGCGCTGCGGGAGCAGGGCCGGATCGTGGCGGAGAAGCGGCCGTACGTGCACGCCGTCGGCCACTGCTCGCGCTGCGACACCGTGGTGGAGCCGCGGCTTTCGCTGCAGTGGTGGGTGAAGGTGGAGGAGCTGGCGCGCGCGGCGGGCGACGCGGTGCGCGACGGCCGCACGAAGATCCACCCGGCGGAACTGGAGAAGCGCTACTTCGACTGGGTCGACAACATGCACGACTGGACGATCTCGCGCCAGCTGTGGTGGGGTCACCGCATCCCGGTCTGGTACGGCCCCGACGACCAGGTCGTGTGCGTGGGTCCGGACGAGCAGCCGCCGTCGGGCGAGGGCTGGACGCAGGACCCCGACGTGCTCGACACCTGGTTCTCCTCGGGCCTCTGGCCGATGTCGACCCTGGGCTGGCCGTCGCAGACCGACGATCTGGCCAAGTTCTATCCGACCAGCGTGCTGTCCACCGGCTACGACATCCTGTTCTTCTGGGTCGTGCGCATGATGATGTTCGGCGTGCAGGAGATGCACGGCGTGCAGCCGTTCGACCACGTGTACCTGCACGGCCTGATCCGCGACGCGCAGGGCAAGAAGATGTCGAAGTCGCGCGGCAACGTGCTCGACCCGCTCGAGTGGATGGACGCCTACGGCGCCGACGCCACGCGCTTCACCCTCGCCCGCGGTGCGAACCCGGGCGCGGACATGGCGCTGGCCGACGAGTGGGCCGCGGGTTCGCGCAACTTCTGCACGAAGCTGTGGAACGCCAGCAAGTTCGCGATGATGAACGGCGCCGACGCGTCGGGCGAGCTGCCCGCCGCCGGCGAGCTGACCGAGGCCGACCGGTGGATCCTGGGCCGGCTCTCGGCGCTGGTGTCCGAAGTGGACGGCCTGTTCGAGGACTTCCAGTTCGCCAAGGTCGCCGGCGCGCTCTACCAGTTCACCTGGAACGAGCTGTGCGACTGGTACCTGGAGCTGGCGAAGGTGCAGCTCTATGGCGGGGATTCCGCGCGGGTCGCGGCCACGCGGTCGGTGCTGGGCCACGTGCTCGACACCGTGCTGCGGCTGCTGCACCCGTTCATCCCGTTCGTCACGGAGAAGCTGTGGCTCGCGCTGACCGGCGGTGAGTCGCTGGTGATCGCCGCGTGGCCCACGGCTCCGGCCGGCTACGCGGACGCCGTGGCCGACGCGCGGATCGCCGACGTGCAGAAGCTGGTGACCGAGATCCGCCGCTTCCGCGCGGACCAGGGCCTCAAGCCCGGGCAGAAGGTGGCCACACGCTTGTCGGGCGCGGGTTTCGCCGAGGTCGCGGGCCACGAGGAAGCCGTTCGGTCGCTCGTGCGCCTGACGGCGGAGACGCCCGAATTCGCCGTCTCGGCCTCGCTGGAGGTCGCGCTGGCGGGCGGGGTCGCCGTGGTGGAGCTGGACCTGTCCGGCACCGTCGACGTCGCCGCCGAGCGCAAGCGCCTGCAGAAGGACCTGGGCGTGGCGCAGAAGGAGCTGGCGCAGACCGAGGGCAAGCTCGGCAACGAGTCGTTCATCGCCAAGGCGCCGGAGCAGGTCATCGAGAAGATCAAGACCCGGCGCGCCACGGCGGCGGCGGACATCGAGCGGATCGAGGCGCGGCTGGCGGCGTTGCCGGCTTCGTGAGTTCGGCTTGACGGTGGCGTCCGGTGCTTCTCGCACCGGGCGCCACTTTGCGTTTCAGGCGAGTTCGCGGCCCGCTTCGATCAACGCCAGCACTTCCGGCCGCAGCCGCCGCTCGGCGGAGGTGGCCAGGTACGTGGGCATCACCGGCGCCGGGTTGCGCAGCGGGCGGAAGACGACGCCCGGCACCGGCAGCAGGTTGGCGTGGGCGCGGTAGAAGACCGTCCACTGCGGACGGCCCAGGCCGAGCGTGCCGAGGGTGTCCTGCGCGTTCGTGAACTCCTTGCCCAGCACCGGTTCGAAGCCGGCCTCGCGGCAGCACGCGAGCACCAGGTCGTGCAGCGGCCGGTTGCGGTCCGGGGAGCTCAGGCGCAGGGGGAGCGGCGCGAGGTCGGCGAAGTCGACGACGTCGTGGGAGGCCAGCGGGTGCGTGGCGGGGAGTGCGACGAGCACCTCGTCCGTCCACAAGGGAGTGAGGTCGAGGCCGTCGGCGGGCCAGTCGCCGCGGAGGAAGGCGGCGTCGAGGGCACCGTCGCGGATCTGTTGGAGGCGCGCGGCGGTGGGGGCGTGCACGAGTTCCAGCTGGGCGTCCGGGGCGCGGCGCGTGTACGCCGCGAGGAAGCCGTCGAGACGGTCGCCGAGGCCGTCGCTGGTGCCGAGCCGCACCAGGCGGGCGCGCTCGGTCCGGAAGTCGGCCACGGCGTCGGCCGCGCGGTCGGCGGCGGCGAGCACGGCGCGCGCGTGGGGCAGGAAACGCCGGCCCGCTTCGGTCAGCGAGACGGTGCGCGTGGTCCGTTCGAACAGCTCCGCGCCGAGCGCGCGCTCCAGCCGGCGCACCTGCTGGCTCACCGCCGGCTGCACGATGTGCAGGCGCTCGGCCGCGCGCCCGAAGTGCAGCTCCTCGGCGACGACCACGAAGTACCTCAGCTGACGCAGCTCCACGCGCGGCCCCATTCATCAGCGTTCGTGATGAGTCTACGAGCGGTCTGGTCGTTGGCCGCCGCTCGCCGTCGCGGTTGGCTCGGAGGCGAACGGAAGAGAGGAACATCCGATGGCATTCGTCGAGGTCCGGGGTACGCGGCTCTACTACGAGGACGAGGGCGCCGGCCCCGCCGTGCTCCTGCTGCACGGCTGGGGCACGAGCGGGCGCGTCTGGCAGGCGCAGCTGCCCGACCTGATCGGCGACCACCGCGTGGTCACGCTCGACTGGCGCGGGTGCGGGCGCTCCGAGCACCCGGCGGCCGGCAACACGATCGCCGGCAACGTGGCCGACCTCGTCGAGGTGATCACCACGCTCGGGCTGGACAAGCCCGCGGTGGTGGGTTCGTCGCTGGGCGCGGTGTTCGCCACCGAGCTCGCGCTGACGCGGCCGGACCTCGTCGGCGCGGTCGTGGCGGTGGACGGCCCGGGGTACTGGCCGGCGGAAGGCCTGCGCGACACGGTGCACGAGGTCACCGCGGCGCTGCTGGCCGACCGGCCCGGCCTCGTCGCGAGCTGGGTGCCGAACTGGTACGCGCCCGGCGCGAGCGCGGCGCTCGTCGACTGGACGATCCGCCAGATCGTCGACTCCGCCGGTTATGTCGACCCGCTCATCGGCGAGTCGGCGACGTGGGACCCGCGCCCGCGGCTGCCGGAGCTGGGCGTGCCGATCGCGTACGTGCACGGCGAGCTCGACGGCCAGATCCCGGTGGCCGTGGCGCGCACCTGCGCCGCCCTCACGCCCGGCGCCGGCGTGCACGTGGTCGCCGGCTGCGGGCACCTGCCGCACCAGGAGGATCCCGCCGCGTTCACCGCGGTGCTGCGCGACGTGCTCGCGGGTCTGCGGGTGGCGGCGTGACCGTGGTTGCCGTGACCCTGGCCGGCGGAACCGCCGAGGTGCACTACACCGTGACCGGCTCCGGTCCCGGGCTTCTGCTGCTGCACGGCACCGCCGCCACGCACGAGCAGTGGGCGCCGGTGGTGGCGCTCGCGCGGGAGGCGTTCACCGTGGTCGCGCCGGATTTCTCCGGCTCCGGCGGCACGGTCGACCACGGCGGGCCGGTCTCGATCGCGGACCTCGCGGCCGAAGCACTGGCGGCGGCCGATGCCGCCGGGCTCACCACGTTCCACGTCGCCGGTCACTCACTCGGCGCGGTGGTGGCGGCGCACCTGGCGGGCACCCACCCGGCGCGCGTGCGGTCCGCGGTGCTCCACGCCGCCTGGCCGAAGACCGACGCCCGGCAGGACGCCGAGTTCCGCTACTGGCTCGCCCTGCTCGAGCGTGGCACCGACGTGTTCGCGCGGATGCTGCCGCTGATGGCGTTCGGGCCCGGCTACTGGGCCGCGACCACGCCGGAGGCCAACGAGGACCTGGTGGCGCAGCTGGTGATCCAGCCCGGCACCGCGCGGCAGATCGAGGCCGACCGCGGCGTGGACCTGCGGCCGGTGCTGGGCGCGATCACGGCGCCGACCCTGGTGCTCTCGAGCGCGTACGACCGGTTGATCGAGCCGGCGCAGCAACAGGAACTGCTGACGGCGATCCCGCACGCCAACCACGTCGAGCTGCCGGCCGGGCACGGGGCGCCGGCGGAGGTGGCGGCGGAGTTCGCGAAGGTGCTGGTGGACTTCGCGGTTCAGGCGGAAGCCGATCGGCTCGAGCCGTGAGATCCGAGACGGGCCGGGCCGGCACTTGCTGGGGGTCGGTGCCGGCCCGGCCCTGGCTGCGCCGAGAGGCGCGGGTCTCGGGTGTTGATTTTCATCTCAGTTGGTGCCATTCGGCAAGAGAATAACCTGAGTTGACACTCCGGTGGGGCGGCTGCGAGACTCTGCGGTGCCGAGGGAGGGGTGTCCACGAGCGACGGGGGCCGGCGGGAAACCGCCGCCCCCGCTCGTTCGCGGTCGACCGGGACAGCAGGCGCGGCGTCAGCCGGCCAGTTGCCGGTAGATGATCCCGGCGAGGCCCGCCATGCCTTCGGGCAGCGGGTGGTAGGCGGCGGCGGTGAACAGCAGCGTGTCCTGGCCGTTGATCCAGGCCGCGCCGTCCGGTGCGCAGGCGTCGTGTCCGGTCGACGGCGTGAACGTGTCCACATAGGACGCGTTGCCGTCGGCCTCCACGGCGTTCTCGATGGCCGTGTTGAGCGCTTCCTCCACGCTGGAGAGCCAGGCGTAGTCACCGTCGGCGAACGGCAGCACGCTCGGGCAGTAGCCGGAAGCCGGGGCGATGCGCGGATAACCGATGGCGAGCACCTTCGCCTGCGGCGAGCGCGCGTGGATGCCGGCCAGCACCGTTTCGATGCTCTTCTGCGTGTTCTTCAGCGCGGCCTTGATGGAATCCGTGCCACCGACGGAGAAGTGGCGCTCACACGGGTTGCCGCTCGGGTCGTTGGCGCGCAGGGCCGGGCACACTCCGACGAGCGTGGCGAACACGCTGGAGTCGTTTCCGCCGATGCCGAGCGTCACGAGGTCGGTGTCCAGGCGCAGCGCGGAGAACTGCGGCGCGTTCACCCCGAGCGGCACGCTCTGCGCGCCCGTCATGTTCGACGTGTCCGCGCCCGAGCAGCTGATGTCCGTGTAGCTGCCCACGCGCAGCGCGGCGGCCAGGATCGACGGGTAGTCGGACGAGCTTCTCGCGCAGCCCAGCGGGTCGAGCCGTTGTGTGGGGATCAACGGCCCCGCGGTGTAGGAGTCGCCCAGCGCGACGTAGTGGCGGTAGCTGTCCAGCCGCGCGGTGGCGTTCGCCGCGCCGCTGACCGTCGTGAGGGCGGTGACCGCCGCCACCGCGACGAACACGAGCCGGGTGATACGCATGAAGGCCCCGTTTCTCCGAACCGAATTCACGGACTCTTCTCACGTTTAGCCAGCTCTTCGCGGGTTGCCTGCCGCCGTTCGGGTGGACGCCCTCCTGATTCACCCGCCAGTGGTGTGACGGGCCGGGATCCGAGTCAGGCCAACGGTTTCCGGTACGTGAGCAGGTGCCGCCAGAACGGCAGCCGCCGGATCGTGCTGCCGGGCAGGAGGTCGCGGCTGTCGCGCCGCAGCCGCGCCATCGTCGGGAACGTCATGTTCACGGGCGCCTGCGGAGCCGGCTCGACGCCGCCGTTGAGCCACTCGCCGGCCGCGACCACGAGCCGCGCCGCCACGTTCACCGGCGCGGACGCGAGCTCCACCGCGTAGTCGGCGGGCGTGCTGGGCCGCGCGAGGCCGAGCACCGCGAGCACCCCGCCGGGCCGCAACGCGTCGCGAAGCTTGGCGACGGTGCCGAACGGCATGTGGTGCAGGGAGGCGATGCACGAGATGAACCCGTAGGTGTTCGCCGGCAGCTCTTCGTCCGCGACGTCCGCGCGCCGCACGTCCACGCGCCCCGGCCCGGGCGACCCGAACCCGCTCGCCAGCCGCACCATCTCTCCGGCCACGTCCACGGCGTCGACGTCGATCCCGCGCGCCGCCAGCTTCCGCGCGAACCCACCGGCGCCGCAGCCGACGTCCAGTGCCCGTTCCGTGCCCGGCGGCACCAGGCGGAGCAGCAGCGGGTGGTAGCGGTGGTTGTGGTTGAACGGCATGGCCCCGACCTAACCGCACCCGGCGTGGGCCTGTCCTCGGTGTCGCCGAACTCGCAGGTCACCCGGGCCCGAAGCACGGTCACGCCCCGCACGTAGACTCGTCTGGTCAGGTGAAGCCCGTTGTCGAGGGAGCGTGTTCGTGCCGCGTGGTGAGGCGGACGGCCAGGAGCCGTTCGAGGAGATCGACGAGGCCGGCCTGCGGCGGCCCGATCTCGCGGACCCCGACAGTTTCGCCGGGGTCGACGAGCTGGGCGCCCGCGCGCACGACGAGACCGACGACGTCGATCCCGACCTGGACGCACCCGACGCGGCGTACGCCGTCGGCGGCGGGTCGCGCGGCGGCATCGGCGGCATCGGGCAGCTGGGTGACAACCTCGCGACCGGGCCGGTGCCCGACCTCCTCGGTGCCGAGGACGCGGAGCTGCACGAGCTCGACGACCAGGGCGTCGACGAGCCGGCGCAGGACCCCAACGGAGCGCAGGCCCGCCGGGAGCTCATGGCGGTCGAGGCCGAGCTGAACCAGCGCTGGCCCGAGACGAAGATCGAGCCGAGCCTCGCACGGATCCAGGCGCTGGTCACGCTGCTGGGCGAGCCGAACCACGGGTACCCGGTGCTGCACGTGGCCGGCACGAACGGCAAGGGCTCGGTGAGCCGCATGATCGACGCGCTGCTCACCCGCATGGGCCTGCGCGTCGGCCGGTACACGAGCCCGCACCTGCAGCTGGTGACCGAACGCATCGCGCTGGACGGGCACCCGATCTCGGCCGCGCACTACGTGGACCTGTTCCGCGACGTCGCGCCGTACGTGAACATGGTCGACGCCGCGAGTGAGGACGGCGTGGCGATGAGCAAGTTCGAGGTGCTCACCGGCATGGCGTTCGCGGCGTTCTCCGACGCGCCGGTGGAGGCCGCCGTGCTCGAGGCGGGCATGGGCGGGGCGTGGGACGCCACGAACGTCGCCGACGCCGACATCGCCGTGATCACCCCGATCGGCCTCGACCACGTGGAGTACCTCGGCCCCACGGCCGTCGACGCGGCGCGTGAGAAGGCCGGCATCATCAAGCCCGGCTCGGTCGCCGTGATCGCCGAGCAGGACCCGGACGTGCTCAACGTGCTGCTCAAGCGCGCGGTCGACGTCGACGCCGCGGTGGCGCGCTTCGGCAGCGAGTTCGCGGTGCTGGAGCGCGAGGTCGCCGTGGGCGGGCAGCTGCTGAAGCTGCAGGGTCTCGGCGGTGTGTACGACGAGATCTTCCTGCCCCTGCACGGCGCGCACCAGGCCGCCAACGCGGCCCTCGCGCTCGCGGCCGTCGAAGCGTTCTTCGGTGCGGGCCGCGACCGTCAGCTGGTACTGGAGGCGGTGCGCGAGGCGTTCGCCGAGGTCGAGAACCCGGGCCGGCTGGAGCGCGTGCGCTCCGCCCCGACCGTGCTCCTCGACGCGGCCCACAACCCCATGGGCGCGCGGGCGCTGGCCACGGCCGTGACCGAGGAGTTCGCCTTCCGCCGCCTGGTCGCGGTCGTCGCCGTGATGGGCGACAAGGACGCGCGCGGCATCCTCGACGCGCTGGAGCCCGTGGTGTCGGACATCGTGGTCACCCGCAACTCGGGCGCCCGGTCGATGCCGCTGGAAGACCTCAACGAACTCGCCATCTCGATCTTCGGCGAAGACCGCGTGCTCGCCGAGCCCGACCTGGAGACGGCCGTCGAGACGGCCATCGGCCTCGTCGAGCAGTCCGACGACCCGGAAGAGCCTCTCGCCGGCGGCGGCGTGCTGGTGACCGGCTCCGTCGTCACCGCGGGCGAGGCCCGCACGCTGTTCGGGAAGGAGCCCGCATGAGCGAGCCCGCGGCCAACCCGCCTGCGGTCAACCCGCCTCCGAAGGACCCCATGAAGGGCTTCCGCGGTGTCCTGTCGGGCACGCTGATCATGGAAGCCATCACGGTCGCCCTCGCGCTGCCGGTGATCAACAAGCTCGGCAGCGGCATCACCTCGGCCACGGGCTGGACGGTGATCGGCATCGCCGTGGCGCTGATCGTGTTGTGCGGCCTGCTCAAGCACGTGTGGGCGGTGCCCGTGGTGCTGGTGCTGCAGGTGGCGCTGATCGCCATGGTGTTCGTGCTGCCGGCGATCGCGATCATCGGCGTGCTGTTCCTGGCGGCTTTCCTGTGGTTCCTGTATCTGCGCCGCGAGGTGGCGCGCCGGATGGCGGCGGGGACGTTGCCGAGCCAGCAAGTTCAGCAACAGCAACAGCAGCGCTGACGCCCCGTCGCCTCAGGACGCGCTTTCCGTGTCCGCCGACGTGACGCGGAGAACAGTGCCGAGGTAGTCGGCGATGGCGTCCCTGTTGCGCGCCAGGCATTCGACGCGTTCGGACAGCCGGGCCTGCTCGCGTCGCAGGGTGGCGATCATCTCGGGGGTCACGAACGGCGCGTAGATGGTCTCCGGCTTGTCCAGGCACGGCAGGAGCTGCTGGATGATGCGCGTGGGCAGCCCGGCGTCGAGCAGTCCCTTGATCTGCTGCACGGCGTCCACGTGCGACTCGCGGTACTCGCGGTAGCCGTTGGACGTGCGGCCGGGGGTCAGCAGCCCCTGCTCCTCGTAGTAGCGCAGCAGCCGCGGGGACACGCCGGTGCGCTTCGCGACGTCTCCGATTCTCATGTGCTCCAGCCTACCTTGACCCTCACATCGATGTGAGGGTTCAGACTCGGTGGAGAGGGCCCTTGACCGGCCCCGGCGCGGGCTCGGTTCCCGCGGCTTCCCTTGAGATTCTTCGGAGACAGTGCATGAAACTCGGACTTCGCCTACCCCAGCGGCTGGGTGTCGACCTGCACCACGACGTGGTCGAGGCGGCTCGAACGGCCGAAGCGGCCGGCTACGCCAGCTTGTGGACCTACGAACAGCTGCTGTTCCCCGAGTCACCGGTGGAGCCCTACGCGCCGCCGAACGTGCCGTGGCCGGAGAGCGGACGGCAGACCGCCGACCCGCTGGCCGTGCTCACGGCCGCGGCCGCGGTGACCGAGGAGGTCCGCCTCGGCACCGCGGTGCTGATCGCGGCCCTCCACACCCCCGTGCAGCTGGCGAAGGCGCTGGCCACCATCGACCAGATCAGCGGCGGGCGGGTGATCGCGGGCATGGGCGCGGGCTGGTCCACCGACGTCCTCCGGGCCACCGGCGCCACCCGAGCGGATCGCGGCCGCTTCCTCGACGAGACGCTCGACGTGTTCGACGCGGTGTGGGGGCCGGACCCGGTCACGTTCCGGAGCCCGCGGGTCGTGATCGACAACGCGTTCGTGCTGCCCAAGCCCGCTTCGAAGATCCCGGTGATGCTCGCCGGCGGTGCCAGCAACCTGGGCCGCAAGTCCAGTTCCTCGGCGCTGCACCGGATCGCGCGGCGCGCGGACGGCTGGCTGCCGCTGCTCACCACCCCCGGCCCGGCCGGCGCTGCGGACCTGCGGGCGAGCTGGAACCGGATCCGGGAGCTGGCCGCGGAGTACGGCCGGGACACCAGCGGGATGGAGCTGGTGGTGGTCGGCAACGTCACCTTCACCGACGGTCCGGCCGGCGCGGATCGTTCGGCGTTCGTCGGCAGCCTCGATCAGATCGTGGAGGACATCCACACGGCCGAGGAGGCCGGTGCGGACGAGCTCATCATCGACCTGAACCTGCAGGACTGGTTCACCGACACGCGGCGGATGCTCGAGGTGGCGGTGGAGATCCGCGAACGGGTCGCGTGAGGACCGTCCACAGTGGTCTTTTGTTCGCGGTGCGTCAGCCCGCTCGGGTGAAGTCGGTCGAGGCGGCCGCCTCGGTGACGACGTTCAGCAGTCCGTGCAGGGCCGCGGAGTCGTTGCCCGCCAACCAGACCATCTCGGTCGACACGAACTCCCCGGAGATCGGCACGAACACCACGCCGGTGCGGCGGAGGCTGCCGGCGGAGCGGGCGAGCCGCGTGATCCCGACGCCGGCCGCGACGAGCCCGAGCAGCGCCTGGACGCTCGCGTCCCGGTGCACCACCTCGGGGGTGAACCCGGCCGCCCGGAAGGACTCGTCGAACGCCTGGTGCCACGGTTCCCAGCTGCTGCGCGGAGTCAGCACCCAGCGTTCGCCGGCCAGCTCGGCGAGGGTCAGTTCGGCGCGGCCGGCCAGCGGGTGGCCTTCGGGCAGCACGGCGCACACCGGTTCGCTCACGAGCGTCCTCGTTGCCAGGCCCGCCACGAGCGGCGGCCGGGTGAACGCGACGTCGTAGCGGCCTTTGCGCAGTCCTTCGACCAGCGACGCGATCGTGGTCTCCTCAGTGGACAGCGCGAGTTCCGGAAGCCGTTGCCGGACCGCGCGCACGACCAGGGGCAGCAGGTAGTTCGTGGTGGTCGCGAGAAAGGCCAGGCGCAGGCTGCCGGCCTCGCCGCGGGCGGCCCGCGCGACCACGTCGAACGCTTCGTCGGCGCGAGTGAGCACCGCGCGGGCCTCGGGGAGGAACAGCTCGCCGATCGCGGTGAGGCGGGTGCCGCGGGTGTCGCGGTCGAAGAGCTTCACGCCGAGCATGCGCTCCAGCAGGGTGATCTGCTGCGACAGCGACTGCTGGCTGATCGTGAGCACCTGGGCGGCGCGCGTGTAACTGGACTCCTCCGCGACGGCGACGAAGTACCTCAGCTGCCGAAGATCGGGGCTCACAGGAAAAGCCTACAACCACGACAGGCAACCGGTGTTGGACGGCGCGCGCGTGCCGAGACGACCATTGACCTCGGAAAACACCAACGGGAAAGGCATGGGAATGACGAACGAAACGCCGGGCCACGTCTGGCTGATCTCGGGCTGCTCCAGCGGCTTCGGCCGCGAGCTCGTGCGAGCCGCACTGGCCGCCGGCGACCGGGTGATGGCCACCGCCCGCCGCCCGGAAACCCTCGCCGACCTCACCCACGCCGGCGGCGACCGGATCAGCACCGCGGCCATGGACGTCACCGATCCGGCTTCGATCCACGCCGCGGTGGAGGCGACACTCGAGGCGTTCGGGCGCATCGACGTCCTCGTGAACAACGCCGGCACCAGCGTGATCGGCGCCGTCGAGGAAACCCCGGCCGCCGACCTGCGCGCCATGTTCGACGTCAACTACTTCGGCGCCGTGGAACTGACCCAGGCCGTCCTCCCCGTACTGCGCGCGCAGGGCAGCGGCACGATCGTGGTGATGAGCTCCCTCGGCGGCGTGATGACCTTCCCCGGCCTCAGCGGCTACAACGCCACCAAACACGCCCTCGAAGCCCTGGGCGAGGCGCTGTCGATCGAACTGGCGCCGCTGGGCATCCGCGTGGTCGTGGTGGAGCCGGGGATGTTCCGCACCCAGTTCAGCACGAGTCTGCAGTGGACTCCGGAGAATCCCGCCTACGCCGCCACTTCGGGCGAGCTGCGCCGCATGGTGAAGGGCGTCGTGGGCCTCGAAGCCAACGACCCGGCAAAGGGCGCGGCGGCCATCGTCGAGGTGCTGGGGTCCGAGAATCCGCCGTTGCACTTCCTGCTCGGTGAGGATGCGGTGGAGGGGTTGCGGAACCACCACGAGGGTGTGCTTGCGGAAGCGCGGGAGTGGGAATCGCTGAGCCGTTCGACGACGGCCGTCTGAGGGAGCTGTGTCGGGGCCGCGGGCGGGGTTACCGTCCGCGGCCCGGCGGAAACCCGGTCACCCGCGGCGAGACAGTGGCCCGATCGAGCAGTGGCGGCTGTTCGATCGGGGCTCCGACGTCCACTTCGTGTATCCGGATTCCGCGGATCGCTGACCGGCCTGTTCGTTGCGCCGGGCGTCGTGACACCGATGCCGTTCACCGCCGCGTCAGCCGGAGTTCCCCGGTGAGCCGTCGCGGCGGGATAGAACGTCCGGCATGACCGAATCGACCCACTCCCGCCGCACCCTGTTCAAGGCCGGTTTCGCCGCGTCGGCCGCCGTGGGCGGGGCCTTGCTCCTGCCCGAAGCCGCGCAGGCCGCCCAGGCTGTCCAGGCCGCGCCGCTGGTGCGCCGGGCGCGGCCGGTGCTCACGCACGGCGTCGCGTCCGGTGACGTGACCACCGGGTCCGGCATCATCTGGTCGCGGGCGGACCGGCCGGCCCGCCTGGTCGCCGAGATCGCGCGCGACGAGTCCTTCCGGCACGCCCGCCGGGTGACCGGGCCCGTCGTGTCGCCGGACACGGGCGGCACCGGCAAGGTGCGTGTGGCCGGCCTCGCCCCGGGTACGGAGTACCACTACCGCGTGACCGCCGTGGACCTCGACGGCCGCACGTCCAGCGAGCCCGTGACCGGCCGCTTCGCCACCGCACCGGTGGGCCGCCAGGACACGCGCATCCTCTGGAGCGGCGATGTCGTGGGGCAGAACTACGGCATCAACCCGGCCCTGGGCGGCATGACGATCTTCTCCGCCATGGCCGACCGCCACCCCGACCTCTTCCTGCACAGCGGCGACACGGTGTACGCCGACGGCCCGCTCACCGAATCCGTGACCCTGCCCGGCGACGGCGGCACCTGGCACAACATCGTGACCCCGGAGAAGTCGAAGGTCGCCGAGACCCTCGACGAGTACCGCGGCCAGCACGCCTACAACCGCCTCGACAAGAACTTCCTGCGCTTCGCGTCCCAGGTGCCGAGCTACACGCAATGGGACGACCACGAGGTCCTCAACAACTGGTACCCGGGCGAAGTCCTCAACGACCGTCCCGAATACACCGAGAAGCGCCTCAGCGTGCTTGCCCCGCGGGCGTACCAGGCGTTCCACGAGTGGCACCCCATCGACAGCCGCCAGGCGGTCGACGGGCGGGTGTACCGGAGCTTCCGCTACGGCAGCCGCGTCGAGGTGTTCGTGCTGGACATGCGGACGTACCGCAATGCCAACACCGCGGACCAGACCAAGCCCGGCTACATCCTCGGCGACAAGCAGGCCCGCTGGCTCGCCGACGCGCTGCACCGCAGCACCGCGACCTGGAAGATCGTGCAGGCCGACATGCCGCTCGGGCTCGTAGTGCCGGACGGCGCGGACATCGAGGCCGTCGCCAACAACCTCCCGGGTGCGCCCGGCGGCCGCGAGACGGAGCTGGCCTGGGTGCTGCGTCAGATCCAGCGCCGGAAGGTGCGCAACGTCGTGTGGCTGACCGCC
Organism: Amycolatopsis rhabdoformis; assembly: GCF_035918295.1. Taxonomy (GTDB): domain Bacteria; phylum Actinomycetota; class Actinomycetes; order Mycobacteriales; family Pseudonocardiaceae; genus Amycolatopsis; species Amycolatopsis rhabdoformis. Next base: position 5,045,451 of record NZ_CP142149.1, on the reverse strand, counting down.
GACGTCCACTACACGGCCGCGCACCACTACTCGCCCGACCGGGCGGCCTTCAAGGACTTCGATCCGTTCTGGGAGTTCGTGTCCGGCCCGCTCAACGCAGGCGCCTTCGGTCCGAACCAGCTCGACCCGACGTTCGGCCCCGAGGCGGTGTTCGTCCACGCGCCGGCGACGCAGAACTCCTCGCCCGCGCAAGGGTTCCAGCACTTCGGTGAGCTGAACGTCGACGGCGGCAGCGGTGACCTGCGAGTGGACCTGCGTGACGCCGCGGGCAAGTCCTTGTGGTCCAGGACCCTGCACCCGCGGAGCCGCTGACCGCGCCCTGACCACGCCGAAACCGGCCGTTACCGGGCGTCGGCTAGGCTCGCGGCCGGTAACACGAATCCGCACAAGGAGAAATACCGTCGTGACTGAACGCACGCTGGTCCTCGTCAAGCCCGATGGCGTCGCGCGCGGCCTTGTCGGCGAGGTCGTCTCGCGCATCGAGCGCAAGGGCCTGAAGCTGGCCGCCCTGGAGCTGCGCACCGTCGAGCGCTCGCTGGCCGAGGAGCACTACGCCGAGCACAAGGAACGTTCGTTCTTCGGCGACCTGCTGGAGTTCATCACGTCGGGGCCGCTCGTCGCGATCGCCGTGGAGGGGTCGCGCGCCATCGCCGCGTTCCGGCAGCTCGCCGGTGGCACGGACCCGGTCGAGAAGGCCACGCCGGGCACCATCCGCGGCGACTTCGCGCTGGAGACGCAGTACAACCTGGTGCATGGTTCCGACTCGACCGAGTCGGCCGAGCGTGAGCTGAAGCTGTGGTTCCCGGACCTGTGATCCGGGTCTGAAGCCGGGGCTGAGCCGCACGGGCTCGGCCCCGGCTTTCCCTTTGCCGCCAAGGAGATGCCATGACGCCCGAGGACCACGTCACGTACCTGCGCGCGCTGACGACGCAGTTCGCCGAAGCCGTCCGCGCCGGTGAAGCCGGCGAGCCGGTGCCGGACTGCGCCGGCTGGACGCGCGCCGACCTCGTGACCCACCTCGGCGGCATCCACCGCTGGGCGGCGGAGATCGTGCGCACCGGCGAGCCGCAGCAGCCGGCCGACGAGCCGGCGCCCGAAGACCTCGCCGCGTGGTACGCCGAGAGCGCGGCGCTGCTGCTGGCCGAGCTCGAAGCGGCCGATCCCGCCGACCGCTGCTGGCACTTCGGCGGCACGCCCAAGACCAAGGCGTTCTGGTTCCGCCGCCAGACGCACGAGACCGCCGTGCACCTGCTCGACCTGCACGGCTGCGCGGGCACCACCCTGGTCCTCGACCCGCTCGTGGCCGCCGACGGCGTCGACGAGGTCTTCTCCGCGATGCTGCCCCGCATCACGCGCTGGCACGCCGCGCCGCCGCTGGCCGCGCCGCTCACGCTGCGCGCCACCGACACCGGTCACGAGTGGACAGTCGTGCCCGGCGAGCCGCCCGCGCTGGGCGAAGGCGAGCCCGCCGCCACCGTCGAGGCGAGCGCGCAGGAGCTGCTGACGCTGCTGTGGAAGCGCGGCGCCGTCGAGCCCCGCATCACCGGGGACGAAGAACTGGCGCGCGGCTTCCTGAAGGCGCCGCTCACGCCCTGACCGGTAACGCCCGTTCTGAGCCATTCAGGCGGCGTTCATCCCGAAGCCTTCCGCCGGCCGTGCCACTCCACTTTGCTGGGCGAAGTCACTCACTCGATACTGGGGTACCTGGTGAAGAAGTCGCGCTCCGTGCTGCTCTGCGCCCTCTGCACGCTGTTCGCCACCGCCGTCACGGTGCCGGCGCACGCCGATCCACTCGCCGCGCCACTCGGCACCCGGCCGGTGGAAGGCGCGCCCGCCGCGTCTTCGGCGCGCGAAGCGCCGGTCACGGCCGCGGCGACCACCGACGACGGCCTCGAGACCAGCAGCGCCACCTCCGCCATCGCGCCGGGGCTGCAGCTCACCCAGTTCGACCGCTTCGACCCGGCCGGCTGGATCCGCGGCGACACGCTGAGCGTCGACCTCACCAGCAAGGTCCTGAAGCCCACGTACCTGAGCCCCGGCACGGTTTCCGCGCGCACGCCGCTTTCGCAGCAGGTGGCGCGCACCGGCGCGGTGGCCGGCGTGAACGGCGACTTCTTCGACATCAACGCCACCGGCGCGCCCGAGGGGGTCGGCATCTCCGACGGGCAGCTGCAGACCGCGCCGGCCGCCGGGCACAACACCACCGCCGCGATCACCGACGAGGGCCGCGCGAAGCTGGCCGACATCTTCCTCGAAGCCTCGGTGCAGCTCCCGGACGGACGCAGCGTGCCGGCCACGAACTTCAACAGCCCGGTGCTGGGCAAGGATGCGCTCGGCGTCTACACGCCACTGTGGGGCGCGTCGGCGCGCGCGACGTCGGTGGCCGGCGCGCAGCGCGTGGCCGAGGCCGAGGTGCGCGACGGCGTGGTCACGCAGGTGCGCACCGCGCCGGCCGACGGGCCGATCCCGGCGGGCAGCACGCTGCTGCTGGGCCGCGAGGCGGGCGCGGACACGCTGGCCGAGCTCAAGGTCGGTGACCACGTCGGTGTGTCGTACGCGCCGCGCTCGGACGCCGGGAAGATCGCCGTCGCGGTGGGCGGCAACGAGGCGCTCCTGCGGGACGGACAGCTGCTGCCGGTGGACGACACCACGCTCGCCCCGCGCACCGGCGTCGGGTTTTCCGCCGACGGCAAGCGGATGTGGCTGATGACCGTGGACGGGCGCCAGGCCGACAGCCGCGGCCTGACCGAGGCCGAGCTGGGGCGCCGGCTCAAGGCGCTGGGCGCCGACGACGCGATCAACCTCGACGGCGGCGGGTCCTCCACGCTGCTCGCGCGCGGGGAAGGCGAGGCCGCGCCGAGCGTGCGCAACGCTCCGTCCGACGGCGGGGAACGCCTGGTACCCAACGGGATCGGCATCAGGACCGTGGCCGGCAGCGGCCGGTTGACCGGCTTCGCCCCGGCGCCGGCGCAGAACACCAAGAACGCCACCCGAGTCCTTTCCGGACTGTCGCGGGTGCTGGTCGCCGACGGCCACGACGAGACCGGCGCCGCCGTCGCCGCACGGCCGAAGTGGAGTACCTCCGACGCCGGCCGTGCGACCGTGACGGACTCCGTGCTCACCGCCCACCCGGACCGAAAACACCCGGACGCGCGCGAAGACGTGTCCGTGGCAGCCCGCGACGGCAAGGCGTCCGGCAAGACGACGATCTCCGTCCTCGGTACGCCGGTGCGGCTCGGTACGAGCGCCGCACAGGTCGCGCTGTCCGGCGCCGGCGCGCACGGGACGTTCCAGGTCTACGGCTACGACGCCGACGGCTACGGCACCTGGGTGGAACCGCGCGACGTGAAGCTCGACTACGACCCCGCCGTGGTGGACGTGCGGCCCGTCGCCGACGGTTTCGAGGTCACGGCGAAGGCCGCTTCGGGCGCTTCGGCGATCACGGTGCACGCCGGTGGCCTCACCGAGCACCTGGCCGCTTCGGTGGGCACGGTGGCGCAGGTGGCGTCTCCTTTGGACGGTCCGGCCGGCTGGAGCGCGAGCGTGTTCCCGGCCGTGGTCGGCGCCGCGCTGGCCCCGGCCGAGGGTCGCGACGGTGGCCAGGGCCTGGCGCTCGACTACCGCCTCACCGGCACCACGGCCACGCGCGCGGCCTACGTCACCGCCGCGACACCGCTGCCCGTGCCCACCGGCACGCAGAAGATCGGCCTGTGGGTGAACGGCGACGGCAAGGGCGCGTGGCTGCGCGCGGAGCTGCGCGACGCCGCCAACGTGGCGTCCATTGTGGACCTTTCACTCAGCGTCGACTGGACGGGCTGGCGGTACGTGACCGCCACCGTGCCGGCCGGGTTGCCCGACGGCCAGCGGCTCACGCGCTTCTACGCCGTGGAGAACGTGCCCGACCAGCAGTACGAGGGGCATCTCGCGTTCGACGACCTCACCTTCGAGGTCGCGCCGTCCACGTCCGTACCCGCCGACCCGGCCGCGCACGACCCCGCGCTGGTCACCGACGGCACGCTCGGCCCCGGCGGCCTGCGGATCGCGGTCGTGAGCGACGCGCAGTTCACCGCCGACGCGCCCGACGGCCCGCTGGTGGCGCAGGCGCGCCGCGCGATGCGCGAGGCGGTGGCCGCGAAACCCGACCTGGTGCTGATCAACGGCGACCTCGTGGACCGCGGCACCGCGCCCGATTTCGTGCTGGCGCGCAAGGTGATCGGCGAGGAGCTCGACGGCAAGGTGCCGTGGTACTACGTGCCCGGCAACCACGAGGCCGAGGGCGGCAACGGGCTCGCCGACTTCCAGGCCGCGTTCGGCGCCACGCACCAGGTGGTGGACGTGCACGGCATCCGGCTGGTGCTGCTGGACTCCTCGCGCGGTTCGCTGCGCGCCGGCGGGTTCGACCAGGTGCGGATGCTGCGCGACGCGCTCGACGGCGCCGCGCGCGACCGGTCCGTTCGCGGCGTCGTGGTGGCGATGCACCACCCCGTGAAGGACCCCAGCCCCACGGGCAACTCGCAGCTGGGCGACCGCAAGGAAGCCGATCTGCTGCAGACGTGGCTGACCGGGTTCGAACAGGCGTCGGGCAAGCCGGCAGCGGCGATCGCCTCGCACGCCGGCGTGTTCAGCCTGTCGCGCACCGACGGCGTGCCGTACCTGGTCAACGGCAACTCCGGCAAGACACCGGCGGCCGCGCCGGGTGACGGCGGGTTCGTCGGCTGGACGCTGGTGCGGGTGGACCCCGGTTCCCGCGATCAGCCGGTGCGGTTCGAGACGCGGCCGAACGTCGACGCGCTCACCCTGACCGGGCCCGCTTCGCTGCGGCGGGGTGAGAAAGCGCAGCTGAGCGCGACGCTCACGCAGGACGGCCGGGCCGTGCCGGTCGCGTACCCGGTGAGCGCCGACTGGAGCGGCTTCGCGGCGCACGTCGGCGCGGGGCGGCCCGCACCGTGGGACGTCGTGGCCTACGACCCGGCGAGCGGCGTGCTGACCGCGCTGCACCCGGGTTTCGCGCGGATTTCCGTGACGGTGAACGGTGTCTCGCGGGATCTCCCGGTCACCGTGCGCTGACCGGACGCGGGTCCGGTGTCGGCGAGAGAGCAGACTTCGCCGACACCGGAACCGTCAGGCGGGCCGGGGAAACCTGCTGACCGGCCCGCTCAGGACCAGCCGTTCCCCGAACCGCCGCCGTAGCCGCTGCCGTCGTAGCCACCGTTGTAACCGCCGCTGTAGGACCCGCCGCCGTAGCCGCCGTTGTAACCACTGCCGCCGTAGGACCCGCTGCCGTCATAACCACCGTTGTAACCGCCGCCGTTGTAGCCGCTGCCGTAGCCCGGCGGAGGGTAGGTCCCGCCGGGGTAGGGAGCCGACTGCCCCGGCGTGAGATAGCCGTTGTGGCCGGTGGGCGGCGGGTACGCGGACGACGAGCCGCTCGTGTACGGGCTGGAGTAGTTGTTGTACCCGCTGGAGCCGCTCGCGTACGAGCTCGAGTGACCGCCGGTCGAGCTGCTCACGTAGGGGCTCGAGTAAGTCGGCGCCGGGGTGTGCTGGACCATCGGCGGCGCCGGGTTGTGGGGCACGACCGGACCGGTCGGGCCGTAGTAGACGCTGCCGTTCGCCTGCACGTACCCGCCGGGCGGCAACGCCGGGCCCTGGGTCTTCACGTACGACGGCCACGGCCCGCCCGTCTTCGAGAAAGAGGGGTGGTTCTGGTCCCAGTACTCGGGTTTCGCCTGGTTGTACGGGCCGGGCCGCTCGTACGCGGGGTCTTTGGACCCGCTGGACGCGGAGGAGTGCTTCTCCTCGATTCCGTGGTAGTAGTCGGTCCGCCGGTTGTCGGCCAGGTTTTCCGGCCGGTGCTTCCACATGCCCTCGGTGTTCCAGTGTTCGCCCGCGGAGGTCATGTGGCCCAGCACGCCGTCGCCGTGACCCGTGATCATCTTGTCGGGCACGCCGGTGTTCGTCTTGGTGTGGAACTGCGTGGTGTCCAGCCAGTTCTTGTAGGCCTGCTTGTCGAGGATCTTGCCGTTCGCGTCGAGGACACCGGGCGGGGGCTTCTGCACGGCGGCGTCGACCCAGTGGGGCACCATGTTCTGGTGGTCGTGGCCCGGGTTCACGAACCCGGAGGCCACGCGGTTGGACTTGTCGAAGTTCGCGCCGCCCGGCGGCAGTTCGAGGTACGGGCTGCCACCGGGGGAGTACTTGTACTCCGGGTTGGCCGACGAGGTGTGGGTGGAGCTGCTGCTCGCCTTGGACGACTTCCCCTTCTTCGAACAAGCCTTCGGCATCAGCCCGAGCGGGTCGGTCAGCACGTGGGGGTTCTCCACGAACGCGTGCTGGTTGGGACCGCCCTCGAAGCCGATCGGGTCCGGGCTGAGGTAGCGGGCGAGCACCGGGTCGTAGTAGCGGTGGAAGTTGTAGTGCAGGCCGGTTTCGCGGTCGAAGTACTGGCCCTGGAACCGCAGCGGGGTGTCCGTGGTGGACTGCGGTGCGGTGGTGACGCCGCCCCACAGGGTGGCGTGGGCGTGCCAGGCGACGGTGCCGTGTTCGTCGACCAGCTCCGCGGGCGCGCCGGCCTGGTCGGTCACGATGGTGTGGAACCGCGCGTCGACCCACTCCTGGGAGGGGGTGCGCCGGCGCTGCCGCTGCAGGAGCGGGGTGAAGGTGTCGGGTTCGTAGTCCCACACCGTGACGTCGAGCCCGTCCGGCCCGGTCCGGGTCTCTTCCACCAGCACCTCGCCGTCCCAGGCGAAGTCGGTGCGGTCGAGCACGGTCGTGCCGTCAGGGCCGAGGCGTTCCTTCGCGATGCGGCGGCCGAGGGCGTCGTAGCGGTAGCGCCACCGCGTGCCGTCGGACAGGGCCACGGCGGTGAGGCGGTTCTGGAAATCCCACGTGAAGCGGGATTCTTGGCCGGCGGCGGTGCGGCGCAGCACCATGCGCCCGTGGGCGTCGTGCCCGTAGCGGGTGCCGCCGGCCGCGGTGACGGCTGTGCCGGCCATCGAGCGGGGGCCGAGCGCGTCCTGCTCGGTGGCGGTCGGCCAGGCACCGTCGACGACGTTGCCCGCGGCGTCGTAGGCGTAGTGCTCGCTCCAGCCGGGCCCCTGCACGCCGGTGACGCGGCCACGCTGGTCGAGGGCGAAGGACCGGGGTCCGGTGAGCTGGTCCTCGACGCCGGTCAGCCGACCGTCCGCGCGGTAGCGGTAGGCCCGCTGCTGGGTGGCGCGGCCCGTCGGGTCGGTCACGGTCTGGCCGGCCAGTTGGGAGTTCGGCGTCCAGGCCTGGGTGAGGGCGGCGCCCGAGTCGAGCGCCCGGCGCGTGACGCGCCCCGCCGGGTCGTAGTCGAACCGCAGGGTCCGGCCGTCGGCGCGGACCGCCACGGGCCCGTCCGCGGTGCCGTACTCCCAGCCGGTCTCCGCCCCCGATGGGGTCACGCGTCGCACGCGCCGGCCCAGGCGGTCGAGGAAGGAGAACACGGTGCGCCCGTTCACCGTCTCGGCGAGTACGCGCCCGGCCGCGTCGCGGCGGAACTCCACACGGCTGTCGGCGTTCTCGGCGGTGAGCAGGTGCCCGCCCGGGTCGTAGGTGTAGCGGTTGACCGTGTCACCGCACGCGCGTTCGACGATGCGGCCCAGCGCGTCGTACCGGATCGTGATCGGTTGCCCACCGTCGGTCCGCTGCTCCACGACCTGGCCGGCCGCGTCGTAGCGGTAGCTCGTGGACACGCCGGAGAAGTCCGTCTGCCGCACCAGGTTCCCGGCGCCGTCGTAGGTGCGGCGCCAGACCCGGCCCTGCTCGTCGGTGGCCGCGACCAGGCGCAGCTGCGAGTCGTACGCGAACTCCACCCGGGTGCCGTCGGGACGGATCTGCGCCGAGGGCAGGTCGCCGTGGGTGATCTCCGACCACGTCGTGGTGCCCACCGCGCTGGTGTGCGTGCGGTTGTTGTCCTCCGCGTCGTAGAGCCACTGCTCGACGGAGCCGTCCGCGCGCCGGTGCCACGTCATCGCCCCGCTCACGGTGTAGCCGAACTGCTCGACCCCGCCGACCTCGTCGACCACGCCGACCGTGCGGCCGAACTGGTCGCGCTGGTAGCCGGTGGTCGCCCCGGTGGCGTCGGTGATCGCGGCGGGCAGGCCGGCGAGGCCGGGAGCGATCCGCGTGACGCCGCCCGCGGCGTCGGTGACCGAGGTGAGGTTGCCGGCCTCGTCGTAGGTGTAGACGGTCTCGGCGCCGGTCGGGTCCACGTGCTCGAGCACGTTGCCGCGCTCGTCGTACGCCCAGCGAGTGACCACGCCGGGCGCTTCGGTCATGGCCAGCGGCAGCCCGAACTCGGTGCGTTCGAACGTGATCTCGCTGCCGTCCGGGCGCACGATCCGCACCGCGTTGCCGGCTTCGTCGTAGGTGTAGGCGGTCACGCGCCCCAACGGGTCGACCCGGCGCAGCAGCTGGTTGTGCGCGGTCCACTCCGAGGTCGTCACACCGCCGAGCGGGTCGACCTCGCGCACGATCTGGCCGGCGGCGTTGAGGTGGAACTCGTGGCGGTGGCCGTCGGCGTCGGTCGAGTACGTGATCCGGTTGTCGGTGTCGTACTCCAGGGTGCCGGACAGGAACCCGCCGGCGCCCTCGGTCCGCACGCAGCGGCCGGCGGCGTCGAAGGTGTAGCGGTACCACGACTCGTTGCGGTCCAGCCACGCCACGACGCGGCCCGCGTCGTCGTATTCGTAGCGGAAGGGCAGGCCCGAGCTGTTGACCACGGCCGTGAGCCGGCCGTCGGTGTAGGCGTAGCGGGCCAGCTCGACCTCCGAGCCGTCCGGGCCCGGCGAGAACAGGCCGGTGACGAGACCTTCCGTCGTTTCGACCCGGAGGGTGTAGCCGCCGCTGTGGCGCAGGCCCAGCGGAACTCCGGCGTCGTCGAAGTCGAACTCGACGCGGTTGCCGTTGCGGTCGCTCACCGCCGAGATCGGCAGCACGTCCTCGCCCGGCGCGAAGTAGCGCGCGACGGACGCGGCGGCGTCGTCGATCAGGTATCCGCCGTTGTCCAGCCGGGTGATCGACCGCAGCGGCCCCTGCTCCGCGCGCGTCCACTCGTCGACGGCGGGGTGGCGGAACCGTTGCACGACACCGTCGGCCGAAGCGAACGACACGCCTTCGCCGTCGACCTCCAGTCGCTGGTCCACTGTGGACACCCAGCTGGAGCCGAAGAACCGGCCCGCGCGGAACGACGAGAAGTGCGTGCGCTCGAACACCAGCGGCAGGGTGCCCGCGAACTCGGCGTCGACCTCGGGCAGCACCATCTGCCCGGTGGCGACGTCGATCGGGTCGTTCACGCACACCGTGTCGTCGATCGAGCGCGGGTTCTCGCCCTGGTCCTTCAACGGCGGCGGGGTGTCCCGCGTGGCCGGCGCACCCCCGCCGAGCCCGCGCGACGCCGGCGGCCCGTCGGTCTTCAGCGGTGGCGGGGTGCCGCCACCCGAGCCCGACGTGTGGGTGGAGTCGTCGGCACCGCTCTTGGTCGGCGGAGGAGTGTGGTCCTGGGTGCCGCCGGTGTAGCCGGAGGCGTGCGTGGAGTCGTCGGCGCCGCCCTTGCCCGTCGGCGGGGTGTAGTCCTTGGGTGCGCCTTCGTAGCCGGAGGCCTTGGTGCCGCCACTGTCGGCGCCGCCCGACTTCACCGGTGGGGCCTTCGGGGTGTCGGAGAGGCCCTTGGTGCCGGGCGGCGGGGTGACCTTGCCGCCCTTGAGGCCCTTGAACGCCTTGCCGGCGTCTTCGAACAGGGTGCCGGCCTTCTTCAGCAACGGCACGAGTGCCTTGAGGGCTTTGACGAGTTTGGTGACCAGACCGGTGATCTGCGAGGCGGTCTTCGCGACAGCGCTCACGACTTGGGGGACGACCCAGGTGAGGCCGATGCCGAGGGTGAAGATGACCTGCAACGCCCAGCTGATCATGTGCCCGATCAGCTCGGAGATGATGTCGCGCACCAGGGTGCGGACCGCGGCGACGACTTCGCCGGCGGTTTTGACTCCGGAGGAGGCGCCTTCGCAGCCCTTCTGCGCGGCCTGCAACGAGGTGCTCAGGTCCTGGGCGCGCTGCCGGTAGGCGTCGGAGGCGGCGCCGGTCCACGACTGCAGGTCGGCGTTGAGGGCGTCGTTGAGGTCGGACGCGACGCTGCCGAGCTCCTTGGCGACGTTGGCCCACGTCTCCGACTGGGCTTTGATCTGGTCGGCGTTGCCAGTGAGCCCGTTGAGGGCGTCTTTGAGCGGGCCGACGTGTTCCATCAGCCAGCTCACCCCGGCGGCGAGGATCGCGCCGAAGGGGTCCATCGCCATCGACAGCGCGTCCAGTGCGGTGCCGACCGCACCCATCGCCACCGAGGCCCAGTCGCCCGACTCGATGGCCGTGGACAGGTCGTTGGCCGTTTCCAGGAGCGAGATGCCGGAGTAGGCCTTCGTGGAATCCTGGGTCGGCGCGATCAACGGATTGGTCATGGCGAAGACACCTCATCGTCAGCCCGGCGACAGCTTCCGGACCTTAGCAAGATCGATTGCCGGTTCGCGATCGCGGGACCACGGGGTGCCGAGGTGGGTGACGGTCACCGTGCGCCGACCGATCGGGAAACCGGTCGAAAACTGTCGGTGCCGCGGCCTAGTGTCGGTTGCGTGGGTGAGTCAACGGCGGAACCGGCACTGGTGCAGGCGAAGGCACTGGTGAAGCGGTTCGATGAGTTCGAAGCGGTCCGCGGCATCGACGTCGAGGTGCGCGCGGGGGAGTCGTTCGGCTTCCTCGGGCCCAACGGCGCCGGGAAGTCCTCGACGATGCGGATGATCGCGTGCGTGTCGCCGCGCACCGACGGTGACCTGCGCGTGCTGGGCATGGACCCGGACGTCGACGGGCCGAAGATCCGTGCGCGCCTGGGGGTGGTGCCGCAGGAGGACAACCTCGACGTGGAGCTGTCGGTGCGCCAGAACCTGCAGATCTACGGCCGGTACTTCGGGCTGTCGCGAGCCCACGTGCGGGCGAAGGCCGAGGAGCTGATGGAGTTCGCGCAGCTCAGCGACCGGGCGGAGAACACCGTCGACTCGCTGTCGGGCGGCATGAAGCGGCGGCTCACGATCGCGCGTTCGCTGGTCAACGACCCGGAGCTGCTGCTGCTCGACGAGCCGACCACGGGCCTCGACCCGCAGGCCCGGCACCTGCTGTGGGACCGGCTGTTCCGGCTCAAGGCACAGGGCACCACCCTGATCGTCACTACTCATTACATGGATGAAGCCGAGCAGCTTTGCGATCGGCTCGTGGTCATGGACGGCGGCCGGATCGCCGCCGAGGGCTCGCCTGCGGACCTGATCTCGCGGTACTCCACGCGTGAGGTCGTGGAGCTGCGCTTCGCGCCGGGCGAGCAGGTCGCGGCGGCGGCGGTTCTGGAGGGGCTGGCCGAGCGCGTCGAGGTGCTGCCCGACCGCGTGCTGCTCTACACGATGACCGGCGAGGCCACGCTGGAGCGCGCCCACGAACGCGGCCTGCGCCCGGTGTCGAGCCTGGTCCGGCGCAGCTCGCTGGAGGACGTGTTCCTGCGGCTCACCGGCCGGACGTTGGTGGACTGATGACGATCTCCGCGACGGGCCGCGTCGTCGGCTCCTGGCGTGGCGCGTGGTTGCGCGTCGAGGGCCACTGGATGTGGTACCGGCGCCACTGGGTGAGCACGCTGTACTCCACCGGCCTGCAACCGGTGCTGTTCCTGGCCGCGATGGGTCTGGGCTTCGGTTCGCAGGTGCAGGCCGGTCCGGCCACGGGCGGGGTGTCCTACCTCGTGTACGTGGCCCCGGCGCTGCTCGTGGCGGGCGCGGCGCAGCAGGGGGTGGGCGATTCGACGTACCCGGTGCTGTCGGGCTTCAAGTGGCAGAAGGACTACGTGGCGGTCACGGCCACGCCGGTGTCACCGGGCCAGCTCGTCGGCGCGCACTTCATCTGGTCGGGGCTGAAGCTCACGCTGGCCGGCACGATCTACGCGGTGATCGCCGTGTTCTTCGGCGCGTGGCAGAACTTCGGTGCGGTACTGGTGGTGCTCGTCGGCACGCTCACCGGGCTGGCGTGTGCCGCCCCGATGACCGCGCTGGCCGCGAAGACCTTCGACGAGGGGCAGCGGTTCGGCCTGCTGTTCCGGTTCGTGGTGATGCCGATGACGTTGTTCTCGGGCACGTTCTTCCCGATCACCCAGATCCCGGTGTACCTGCGCTGGCTCGCCTGGCTGTCGCCGCTGTGGCACGGCACGCAGCTGGCCCGCGCCGGCACCCTCGGCGGCGTCGGCGGGCTCGCGGTACTCGGGCACCTGGCGTACCTGGTGGCGCTCGTGGTGGTGGGCTGGGCGCTGGCCCACCGCTGGTTCTTCAGCCGGCTGGTGGCGTGATGACCGACGTGCGACTTCCCGAGTTCCAGCGCCGCGGGCTGCTCATCCGCGTGCTGCCGGCCGGCATGTACAGCGGCCGGGCCGGTGCGCTGATCGAGCGCGCTGTCACCGTCTACGGGCGGTCGTGGTCCATCCTGCTGTCCGGCGCGCTGGAGCCGCTCTTCTACCTGCTCGCGTTCCAGGTCGGCTTCGGCAAGCTCGTGCAGACCGTGCCGGGCCCCGACGGCCGGCCGATGAGCTACGTCGCCTTCGTGGCACCCGCGCTGCTGGCGTCCTCCGCGATGAACGGGGCCGTGTTCGAGAGCACGTACAACCTGTTCTTCAAGCTGCGCTACGCGAAAACGTACGACGCCATGCTCGCCACCCCCATCGGCCCCCTCGACGTCGCCCTCGGCGAAATCGGCTGGGCCATGCTGCGCGGCGGGCTGTACTCGGTCGCCTTCATGGCCGTCACCGGCGCGATGGGCCTGCTCACCTCGTGGTGGGCGGTGCTGCTCCTGCCGGTGGCGCTGCTGGTGTCGTTCGCCTTCTCGGCCATCTCCATCACGCTCGTGAGCTACCTGAAGTCGACCTCGCAGTTCGACTACATCCAGCTCGTGCTCATGCCGATGTTCCTGTTCTCCACCACGTTCTTCCCGATCACCGTCTACCCCACGGCGCTGCAGTGGATCGTCCGCTGCTTCCCGCTCTACCACGGCATCGAACTCATGCGCGGCCTCGCGACCGGCTACTTCTCCTGGAGCATGGCGGGCAACCTGGCCTACCTGCTCGCCCTGGCGGCCCTCGGCGTCTGGGGGTCGACGCGGCGCATCGCGAAACTGCTGCTGACCTGACCTGACCGCCGGCGGTCGGCTTGGCCGGAACGGATTCCCTCGACGGGTTCGGGACTGCGCGGGTTCAGGACGACGCGGGTTCAGAGCTGCGCGAGTTCAGGACGGCGCGAGTTCAAGACTTCGCGATCGCCACCAACAACTCCGCCAGCTCGTCCGGCGCCGTCACCATCGCCTCATGGCCGGTCGCCAGCTCGTGCACCGGCCAGCCCGACGCGGCGGCGCGTTCGGCGTGCGGCCGGAACACCCGCATCCAGTCCGTGCACTCCACGAACGCCGCGGGCACGCCGTCGCCCGCGCCGGTGAGGCGTAGCGGTTCCGTGTAGGTGAGCCAGGGGTGCGGCGTCAGCCGGGGGCCCAGCCAAGCGAGGTCGGCCTCGGCGGTCACGCCCAGCACGGTCAGCGACCGCACCGGGATCAGCCAGCCGAAGCCCGGGCCGGCCACGGACTCGCGGTAGTGGCCGGCCACCGTCTCGGGCAGCAGGTCGATCGCGGCTTCGCCGTCGCGGCCCGCGAAGGCGTCGAGGTACACGCGCGTACCGACGCGGTCGGGCACGCGGTCGGCGACGGCGGTCACGACCTGGCCGGCGTAGCTGTGCCCCACGAGCACCACGTCGCGCAGGTCGTGCGCCTCCAGCAGCGCCACGACATCCTGCGTGTGCGTAGCGAGCCCCACCGACGGGGACAGCAGGTGGGCGCGGTCGCTGAGGCCGGTGAGCGTGGGGGCGAACACGTCGTGGCCGGCGGCGCGCAGGGCGGGCGTGACGCGTTGCCAGGCCCAGCCGCCGTGCCACGCGCCGTGGAGCAGGACGAACGTGGTCATGAGACTCCGTTCTCGAAGAGCGCCAGCGCGGCCGCGGTATTCGACGCCGGCACGTGGTAGGTCTCGTGGATGCGCGTGATCCGCGCGTCCAGCGCGCCGCGCATCACCAGCCACATGATCAGCTCGACGCCTTCCGTGCCGGCCGCGGCGATGTACTCCTCACGCGTGAGCGCGGCGAGCGCCGACGGGTCGGTTTCGATCTGCGCCAGGAACTTGCGGTCGAACGGTGTGTTGATCAGCCCCGCGCGCGCCCCGGCGAGCTGGTGGGACATGCCGCCGGTGCCGAACACGGCGACGTCGAGGTCGGGCGGGAACGAGCGGATCGCGCGGCCGATCGCCTGACCCAGTGCGTAACACCGGGCGGCGGTGGGCTGCGGGTACTGGATCACGTTCACGAGCACCGGCACCACCGCGCACGGCCACGCGTCACCCGGGTCCGGGCAGTACACCGACAGCGGCACGGTGAGCCCGTGGTCCACGTCGAGCCGGTGGAAGGTCGCGATGTCGAACGAGTCGTCCACGAGGCTGCGCACCAGGTGCTCGCTCAGCTCCGGCGAGCCCACCACCGGCGGCACGGGCCGGCGGCCCCAGCCCTCGTCGGCCACCTCGTAGCGCTGCGCGGTGCCGATCGCGAACGTCGGCACCAGGTCGAGGTCGAGCGCGTTGGCGTGGTCGTTGTACACGATCACCGCGACGTCCGGCCGGCGCGCGGCCATCCACTCGCGCGCCGGCGCGTAGCCGTCGAACAGCGGTTTCCAGTACGGGTCGGCGGTTTTGCCGTGGTCCATCGCAGCACCGATCGACGGCACGTGCGAAGTGGCCAGCCCCCAGGTCACCCTAGCCAAAGTTCCGCCCTCCCGAACGCAGCGCCGCGGCGAACTCCTCGGCCGTCATGCCGGTGAACACGCCGCCGAGGTGCTGCATGGACTTCCCGTCCAGCATGGCCAGCTTGTAGGTGTAGAAGATGGACCCGCCGAGCTCGAGCATGCCGGTCCAGTCGCGGTCGAGGATCGCCTTCTTCTGCTCCGGCGAAAGCCCGAACTCGTCGCAGTAGGCGGCTTCGTCCGCGGAGAACCGCTGCCGGTTGCGTTCTTCCTTGAACGACAGGCACATCTTGTTCAACGCGTAACCGCGTCGGCTCGCACTGAGGTCGAGCAGGTAGTCGTCGCGGGCGCCGGTCATGCGCGCACGTCCAGCCGCGCGAGCAGTTCCCGGCGCCACGCCTCGGTTTTCGCCAGCTCGTTGAACGTGAACACGTGCAGCCCGGCGATGTTGCCCGGCACCGCGGCCAGCCGTCGCGCGAGTTTCGTGGGCTCGTAACCGTGTGGCAGCAGCAGCCGCCACACCAGGTTCTGCTGCTTGCGCAGGAACCGCGCCGACTGTCCCAGCCCGATCCCGGCCGAGATCCGCACGAGCTTCTGCCGGTTCACCGGCCCCGGCAGTCCGATGTGGACCGGAAGGTCGACGCCCGAAGCGGAGATCCCGGCGGCCCACGCCCCGGTGGCCGCGGCGTCGAAGCAGATCTGCGTGATCACCCGGGTCGCCAGCGGCGCCTTCTCGCGCAGCGCGTTGTCCAGCGCGGCGGCCGGGATGTTCGCGTGCCCCTCCGGATAACCGCCGATGCCGACCTCGGTGAACGGGTGTCCCAGCTCCGCCATCGCCAGCAGCAGGGAGTGCGCGTCCGCGAACGGGCCCGCCGGGTGCGGCGCGTCACCGCCGATCACGAACACCGAGCGCGCGCCGGCCTCGTCCAGGCGGGCCACCACGTCGGCCACGTGAGCGCGGTCGGTGAACTGCCGCGCGGCCAGGTGCGGCGCGACCTGGTAGCCGTGGCGCAGCAGGCGTTCGGTGAGGTCCAGCGTCGGCTCGAGGCCCTTCGCGTCGGTCACGGTCACCGTGAGCGGCACGGCCGGGGGCACGTGCTCCAGCACGTTCTGCTCGGTGCCGCGAAACGGCATCACCTCGTAGCTCATGGCCCGCACCACGTCGGCCGGACCCGGCCGGCGGCGCGGCGAGCCGGCGACCTCCTGCTGGGTGGTCATGCGCTGCCCTCGTCTCCTCGTGCCGGTAACACCCACCGACGACCAGTAGAACGAAGCGCGGGTGGGTTTTCGTCCGGCATCGAGACCGAGTTCACCGCGACAAATGACCTGGCCCCGCGCGGCGCAGGACGAATGACGTAGGCGAGACCGGTCGGCAAGACCTCACGATCGCGCGGTCACGCGCCTAGCGTCCCTTGCGGCGGCCCGGGACCGGCGCACGGCCCGCGGCCCTCCGGCGGCGCGCGACCGCCACCGGATCCCACACGCTGTCGCACGAGAACGGACCGCACATGAGCGCGAAAAGCCTGCAGGACGCCCTCGACCAGGCGGGGAACACGGTGGAGCTGCTGCGCGACTCCCAGATCGGCGCCTACATCTACCCGGTCGTGCCCGCCGAGTTCACCAACTTCCGCCGCGAGGTCACGGCCTGGCGTTCCACGGCGGTGCTGTTCGACCAGACCCACCACATGGTCAACCTGTTCATTTCGGGTCGCGACGCGCTGAAGCTGATCTCCGAGACCGGCATCAACAGCGTCGAGAAGTTCCCGGTCGACTCGGCCAAGCAGTTCGTGCCGGTCTCGCCCGAGGGCGGCGTGATCGGCGACGGCATCCTGTTCCGCCTGGCCGAGGAGGAGTTCGTGTTCGTCGGCCGCGCGCCGGTGGCCAACTGGCTCGCCTTCCGCGCGGAGCAGGGCTACGACGTGGAGCTGCGGCTGGACCAGCGCTCGCCTTCGCGCCCGTACGGCAAGCCGGTGACCCGGGACCTGTGGCGGTTCCAGATCCAGGGGCCGAACGCGTGGCCGGTGATCGAGAAGGTGCACGGCGGCCCGGTGGAGCAGGTCCGGTTCTTCCGCATGGGCCACCTGAACGTCGCGGGGGAGCGGGTGCGCACGCTGCGCCACGGCATGGCCGGCGCGCCCGGGCTGGAGCTGTGGGGCCCGTACGAGACCTACGACAAGGTCCGCGAAGCCATCCTCGAAGCCGGCCGCGAGTTCGGCCTCGAACCGGCCGGGGCGCGCGCCTACTCGTGCAACACGCTGGAGTCGGGCTGGATCCCTTCGCCGCTGCCCGCGATCTACACCGGCGAAGGGCTGCGGCCCTACCGCGAGTGGCTCGGCGCCCAGAGCTACGAGGCCACCAACGCGCTGGCCGGCAGCTTCGTCTCCGAGCGCATCGAGGACTACTACCTCAACCCGTGGGAGCTGGGCTACGGCTCGTTCGTGAAGTTCGACCACGACTTCGTGGGCCGCGACGCGCTGGCGGCCATCGACCCCGAACGGCAGCGGCGGAAGGTCACGCTCGCCTGGAACCCCGAGGACGTCGGCAAGCTGCTCACCTCGCCCGTGGATCCGGCCGGCCCCGGCTACCAGTTCTTCGACCTGCCCAACGCCAACTACGGCTCGTCGAACTTCGACTCCGTGCTCGACGCCGACGGCAACCTGCTCGGCCTGTCGCTGTTCACCGGCTACAGCGCCAACGAACGCGCCGCCCTGTCGCTGGCCACGATCGACCCCGACGTGCCGCTCGGCGCGGAGGTGCGGGTGCTGTGGGGCGAGCCCGGCGGCGGCAGCCGCAAGACCACCGTGCAGCCGCACGAGCAGCTCGCCGTGCGCGCCATCGTGAGCCCCGCGCCGTACTCGGCGATGGCCCGCGAGACCTATCACCCCGGCTGGCGCTCGGCCGCGCGGGTCTGAGCCCGCCGTGCGCGCGCGGACGGCGGCGGTTTCGCGGCACTGCCCGCCGGGGCGGGGCCGTAGTACGGTGTCCGAGGCCGTCGCCGGTGACCCCGGCGCGACCGGGAGAACTGGACGCGAGCGCCTGGTGGTGATCCGACGTGGTGCGACGGGGCGTCGGCTCGCTCGCGAACATCGACCTCAACCTGCTGGTGATCCTGCGGGAGCTGCTGCGCGAGCAGAACGTGACCCGTGCGGCGCAACGGGTCGGCGTGACCCAGCCCGCGGCCAGCGCCGCACTCGCCCGGCTGCGCCGGCACTTCGGCGACGACCTGCTCGAACGCACGCGGTCGGGTTTCGTCCTCTCACCGCTCGGGGAGCGGCTCGCGGCCGAGATCGAACCGGTGTACCTGAGCCTCGAACACCTCTTTTCGCCCGAACCGGAATTCCACCCTGAAGACACCGAGCGTGAATTCACGATTCTGACCAACGACTACGTCCTCGCGGCGTTCGGCGAACAGCTGTCGCGCACTCTCCACGCGGCCGCGCCCCGCGCGCGATTGAGCGTGAAGGTGGCCAAAGGCGAGCTGCCGGCGGACCTGCCGGAAACGCTGCGCGAAATCGACGCGATCATTTCCGCTCCGAAATCCGCGTTCAAGGTGGACGAAATCCGCGGGCAGGAATTGTTTCGCGACCACTGGTCGTGTGTGGTGGCCGCGGACAACCCGGTGGGCGAGGCACCGCGGCTCGCGGACCTGGAACGGATGCCGTGGGTGATCCCCAACCACCCCGACGACGGCTATCCGGCGAGTTCACCGCTTGCCCCCGTGCTCGCGCAGCTGAGCACCCAGCCGCAGGTCGCCGTGCGCGTGGACAGTTACCAGGCGACACCGTACTTCGTGGCGGGCACGGACCGCGTCGCCGTGATGCAGCAGCGGCTCGCCGGCCAGTTCGCCGACCGCGCCGATCTGCGCGTGCTGCCGTATCCCGGCGACGCGCCGCCGATCGTGGAAGTCCTGTGGTGGCACCGCAAGAACACCGACGAACGCACGCACACCTGGCTGCGGACCCTGCTCGCGAAGGCGGCCGCCGGGCTGGCTTGAGTCCGAACGGGGTATTCACGGCGGTTATGCGACGGGTGCAGACGATTTATTACCGACCGCCTTCGCCGGAGCCACATACTGGCAATCTGCGAAACGCGGTGAAGCACACGGCCCCAGCGCACAAAGGAGTGTGCCTTGTCGAAATCAACGACGAGCAGACCGATCATCGATGTTCTCCCCCTGATCGAGAACCAGAAAGCGGGGAGGTTCTGGACCGCGCTCTTCTCGGTGTCCTGGCTCGTCGCGTTTCTGGACGGCTTCGACCTCCAAGTCATCTCGTTCGCGGGCCGCTATCTGAAGAAATCGTTCGACCTCACCAACACGCAGCTCGGCACGCTCGGCACCGTCGGGGTCGTCGGCACGCTGGTGGGCGGGATCGTGATCGGCTACCTGGGCGACCGGGTCGGGCGCAAACCCGCCATCGTCGTGTCGGTGACCGGCTTCGGCATCTTCATGGTGCTGGTCGCCTTCGCGCAGAA
Organism: Amycolatopsis rhabdoformis; assembly: GCF_035918295.1. Taxonomy (GTDB): domain Bacteria; phylum Actinomycetota; class Actinomycetes; order Mycobacteriales; family Pseudonocardiaceae; genus Amycolatopsis; species Amycolatopsis rhabdoformis. The sequence goes on along the minus strand of NZ_CP142149.1, from coordinate 5,026,110 downwards.
CTACCCCGAGCTGGTGCTGCTGCGCCTGGTCACCGGGCTGTTCGTGGGCGGCGCGCTCCCGCCGGTGTGGGCGCTGGTGAGTGAGTTCGCGCCGATCCGGATGCGCTCCACGTCGGTGGTGATCGTGATGGTCGGCTACAGCCTCGGCAGCGCGTCCGGCGGCCCGCTGTCCAACCTGCTGATCCCGCGCTTCGGCTGGCAGTCGGTGTTCCTCGTGGGTGGCGCGGCCTCGCTGGTGGTGCTGATCGCCGTGGTCGCGCTGCTGCCGGAGTCGGTGAAGTTCCTGGCGCAGAAGGGACTCGCTCCCGAGAAGATCGCGCGCACGCTGCGCCGCCTGCGGCCCGGGCTCACCTTGCCGGACAACGCCCAGTACGTGGTGGGCACGGAAGTCGTCGAGCGCAAGCAGTTCACGCCGGCGGCCCTGTTCCGGGGCCGGCTCGCGGTGATCACCGCGCTGGTGTGGGCGTCGTACTTCTGCTCCGCGACCGTGGTGTTCTACCTGACGTTCTGGGGCCCGATCCTCAACGAGCAGATCGGGTTCAGCGTGTCGGCGGCCGCCACCCTCGCCGCGGGCACCTCGGCGGCGGGCGCGCTGGGGCAGGTCCTGATCGGGCGGTTCATCGACCACCGCGGCGCCGGGGCCATCGCGTACATGCCGCTGCTCGCGGTGCCGTGCCTGCTCGTGATCGGGTTCGTGCACCTGTCCGCACTGGCCTACGTGGTCGTGCTGCTGCTGTCCAACGTGTTCATCATCGGCGGCCACGGCGGCGTGATCAGCGTGTCGGGCATCTTCTACCGGCCCGCGATCCGCGCCAACGGCGCCGGCTGGGCGACGTCGGTGTCCAAGCTCGGCGCGATGCTCGGGCCGTGGCTGGCCGGCGTGCTGCTGGACCACGGGCTCGACGCGAAGGACACCTTCTTCGTCTTCGCCGCGTTCCCGCTGGCGATGATGGTGCTGCTCATCGCGCTGGGCCGCATCCAGCGCCGCCTGCCCGCCACCGCGGACGGCTCCCTGCGGACGGCACCGGACGCCGGCGTGCCCGTGCCGGCTCCGGCGACCACGAAACCAGGCGTGTCCTAGAAATCCTCGGCGACAAGGGGCTTTCCGCGGGCCGGCCGTGCGGAAAGCCCCTTGTCGCAGGGAAAGTCAGCCCGGTGGCGGAGTGAGGCCTTCCCGGATCGCCAGCAGTGCCGCCTGGGTGCGGGACGAGAGCTGCAGCTTGCTCAGCACGTTGCTCACGTGGGTGCGCGCGGTGCGTTCGCTGATCACCAGCGTGTCCGCGATCTCGCGGTTGGCGTAGCCCCGCGCCACGAGCACGAGGATCTCCCGTTCGCGCGCCGTCAGCGAAGAGAGCCCCACGCGCGGCGCCGCCATCCGCCGGGTGAGCTGCTTGGCCACGGCCGAGCCGAGGTGCACCTCGCCGGCCGCCGCCGCACGGATCGCCGTGGCGACCTCCTCGGGCTCGGCGTCCTTGAGCAGGTAACCGGCGGCCCCGGCGGCGAGCGCGGTGTGCACGCGCTCGGCCTCGCCGAAGCTGGTCAGGACCACGACCTGCACGTCCGGGTGCTCGGCGAGGATCCGCTTGGTCGCCTCGGCGCCGTCGAGCCGCGGCATCTGCAGGTCCATCAGCACCACGTGGGGCAGCGGCCGGCCGAGGGTCCGCCACTCGCGCAGCAGCTCGATGGCCTGCTCGCCGTCCGCGGCCTCGCCGATCACCTCGAGCGCGGGCTCGGTCTCCACGAACGCACGCAGCCCGCGCCGCACCACCACGTGGTCGTCGACGAGCACGATCCGGATCACCTCGGGGCTCATCCGCCGATCTCTTCTCGCACGGTCTTGTCGCGCACGGCCTGTTCCGGCCCGGTCTGTTGCTGCGCAGCCTTCTCCAGCACGGCTTTGTCCAGCGCTGCCTCTTCCCGCAGGCGCCGCAGCGGCACGGCCGCGCGCACCGTCCAGCCACCCCGCGGGCCCGGGCCCGCCGCGAACCGCCCGCCCCAGCGTTCGGTGCGTTCCCGCATCGAGACCAGCCCCAGCTGCTCACGGCTCTCCGGGGGCTCGCCGCCGCCGGCGCCGTCGTCCTGGATCCGCACCACCAGATCGTCCGCCTCCACGCCGAGGCTGACCTCGACCGTCGACGCGCGCGCGTGCTTCACGACGTTGTGCACCGCCTCGGAGACGATCCGGTAGAGGTCCTCCTGCGTGTCGAGCCCGCCGGTCAACACCGGCTCGCCGGGGGTGACCACGTCGATCACCAGGCCGGTCCGCGCGCGCACGCTTTCGGCGTGGGCGCGCACGGCGTCGAGGAGCCCGTGTTCGGCGAGGTCCAGCGGGCGCAGCTCGAACACGAGCAGTCGCAGGTCGCTCAGGGCGCTGGCCGAGAGCCCGGCGAGCTCTTCGGCGATCGGGCGCAGGTGCGCGAGCTCGGCATCGGGCGCGTCGAGCCGGCTGCGCAGCGCCTTGGCCTGCATGCGCATCGAAAACAGCTGCTGCACCACGGAATCGTGCAGATCGCGGGCCAGCCGGCGGCGTTCGTCCGACTGGGCGCGCGTGCGGGTGCGGGCCAGCAGCGAAGCCGTGTCGATCGCGAGGGCAGCGTGGTCGGCCATCGCCTGCAGGAACGCGAGCGAGCCGGGGCCGGGGTCCTCGCCGGCGCGGTAGTAGGCGTTGATCACGCCGACCGTGCGGGTCCGGACCACCATCGGCATGGCGACGAACCCGTCCCAGTCGGGCCGGTTCATGATCTCGTGCAGTGGTTCCCACCGCGGATCGGCCATGATCGAGGCCTTGCGGTGCACCTCCACCACCGGCTCGCCGCCCACGAACGCGTCGAAGAACCGCACCCGCGCCCCGAGCCGCCGGCACGCGCTCAGCCGGTCGACGAAGTCCGCGGCCGGGCCGAACCCCGCCATGCCGAGGATGCGCAGATCGGCGGCCGGGTCGTCGAGCGCCAGGATCTGCACGGCGACGACCCCGGCCGTCATCACCATCTCGCGCGCCACCGCCTCGAGGGTGGTCGGCAGCGAGAACGCGCCGGCCACGCTGGCCGCGGCGCGCGCGATCGCGGTGAGCCGCTCCTGCTGGCGCTGCACGGCCGTGCGGTCGCTGAACCACACCGCCCGGCCGCCGTCGGGCAACGGCTCGAGGCGGTACTCCAGCTCACGTGACCGGCCGCCCGGTACCAGCCGGCGCACGGTCCGCGTGGGCTCCGGGCCGGCGGTGAACGGCGCCGGCTCGCCGAGCAGCTCGGCGGCGGGGGAGCCGAGCAGGTCCGCTGCCGCGTCGTTGAGGAAGGTGAAACACCCGGTGGTGTCGAGGATCGCGAGCCCGTCGGCGGACACGGACACGAGCGCCTGCGCGGCTTCGGCCGTGAGTCCCGGCCCGGTTCCGCGGTGATCCCGTTGCCCCGGCATGGGCCCATTATGGGGCGGCGACGCCGACTTCACGCCGGTGGTCGCGCGGCGAGGTCCGGCGTCTCCTGCTGCGAAGCCGGGCGCCGCACCCGCAATCCGGCCACGCCGACCAGGCTCACCAGTGCAAGCGCGGCGACGTAGAGCGCCACCGCGGTCGATGAACCACTCGCGCCGAACAGCGCCGTCGCGACGATCGGGGTCACGGCGCCGCCGATCATCCCGCCGAGCTGGTAGGCGATGGAGATCCCGCTGTAGCGCACGCGCACCGCGAAGATCTCCGTGAACAGCGCGCCCTGCGCGCCGGCCATGATGCCCTGCACGAGCGCGGCGACGGCGAAGGACACGAACGCCAGCGCCGCGTTGCCGGAATCCACCAGCAGGAACATCGGCACCGGCCACAGCACGGCGGTCACCGCGCCGAGCACGTACACGCGGCGCGCGCCGAACCGGTCGCTCGCGACGGCGGCCACCACGATCGTCGCGATCCACACCGCGGTCGAGGCGAGGATGAGCGACAGCAGCGTGGTGCGGTCGAAGCCGACCACGGTCGTGCCGTAGGTGAGCATGTACACGGTGACCGTGTAGCCGATCGCGGGCGGCGCGATCGACGCGAGGCTCGCCAGGACCAGCGTCGCCGGCTGCGTGCGCACCAGCTCCACGAACGGCGCCCGGCGCGCGGGCTCGGCTTTCGTGAACTCGGGCGCGTCGCGCAGCCGGGTGCGCACCAGGAGCCCGCCGACGACCAGCACCACGCTGAGCAGGAACGGAATCCGCCAGCCCCAGCTGAGGAACTCTTCGTCGGCCAGCCCGGACACGGCCAGGAACGCGAGGTTGGACGTGAGCACCCCCACCGGCACACCGAACTGCGCGAAGCTGCCGTAGACCGCGCGGCGGCGCGGGGTCGCGTGTTCGGTGGCGATGAGGACGGCCCCGCCCCACTCGCCGCCGACCCCGAAGCCCTGCAGCACCCGCAGGAGCACGAGCAGCACGGGAGCGCCGACGCCGATCGCGGCGTAGGTCGGCAGCACCCCGATCAGCGTGGTCGTGCCCCCGGTCAGCAGCAGCGTGAGCACGAGCATCGAGCGGCGGCCGATCCGGTCGCCGAAATGGCCCACGATCGCGCCGCCGAGCGGCCGCGCCACGAACCCCACCGCGAACGTCGCGAACGCGGCCAGCGTGCCCGCGGCGGAGGAGAACTTCGGGTAGAACACCGAGCCGAACGCGAGCGCGGCCGCCGTCCCGAAGATGTAGTAGTCGTACCATTCGATCGAGGTGCCGACGAGACTCGCCACGAAGAGGGTCTTCTTCGACGGACGCGTCGGCGTTGCCGGTTCGGCCATGGATCCGACCTCCTCGCCAGGGGTGCGGTGCGCGCACCGAGGAAAGCAGACAAAACCCCGCCGGGCACGGCCGCGCCGACCCGTCCGCTCTACGTCGTTTGTCGCGGTGACCGCTCACCGGAACCGTCCTTTGAGGACGGATGCGGTACGCCGAACGAGTGCGTATACACGGCGTTGATGCCGGGCATTCCGACGTTTTGCTTCCACGGCCGGGAATCGGCTGCTTACAGTCCGAAGCGTGAAGATAGTCGTTTCGCGGCTCGACGAGTTCCCGCCGGGCGAACGCCGCATCGTGCAGGCGGGACGCAGGTCCATCGGCGTGTTCCGCGTCGGGGACCGCTTCTACGCGATCAACAACCACTGCCCGCACATGGGCGGGCCGCTGTGCCTGGGCCGCACGAAACCGTGGGTCACCTCCACCGGGCCCGGCGACTACGCGACGGCCGAGGAGGAAGCGCTCGTGGCCTGTCCGTGGCACGGCTGGGAGTACGACCTCGAGACCGGCCGGTCGTTCCTCGGCCCGGGTGAGCCGCCGGCGCGCACGTACGCGGTGTCCGTGGAGGCCGAGGTCGATTCCGCGGCCGTGGCCGCCGATCGGGTGGCGTCGCCGGCGGCCGGTGCGAAGGGCGGCCGGCGCCCCGGCCCGTACGTGACCGAGACCTACCCGGTCCGCGTCGAAGACGCCTACGTGGTGGTCGAAACCAGCCCGGCGGCCAAGCCGGGCGCCGTCGGAGGTGCGTCATGACCAGCACGCTGCCCACCAGTGCACCGGGGACCGGCCGCACCGGGTACTCGATCGTCGACACCGACATCCACCCGAGCGCCCCGGCCGCGGACATCCGCGCGCGGCTCACCGGTGACCACCGCGAGCGCTGGGAGATCTTCGGGAGCCGGGTGCCGAACCCGCCCGAGTTCTACCCGCGGGTGCGCAACGCCGGCTTCCGGCTCGACGCGTGGCCCGAGGCCGGCGGCATCCCGGGCAGCGACCTGGGTCTGGTTCAGACGCAGCTGCTCGACGAGTTCGGTATCGACCACGGCGTGCTGATTCCCTTGCAGGGCCACACTTGGGGCGCGGAGGAGCCGCGGTACTCCGCGGCGCTGTGCCGCGCGCTCAACGACTGGCTCGCCGACGAATGGCTCACCCCGGAACCGCGGCTGCGCAGCTCGATCGCGATCCCCACGGAATCACCGGACCTCGCGGCCGAGGAGATCGCGCGTCGCGCCGACGACCCGCGGTTCGTGCAGGTGCTGCTGCCCACCGGCGGCGAGACCGGCTTCGGCTCGCGCCGCTACTGGCCGATCTACCGCGCCGCCGTGGAGGCGGGCCGCCCGATCGCGGCGCACACCGGCGGGATCGAGCAGCACCGCGGTGCCGGGTGGCCGTCGTTCTACCTCGAAGAGCACGTGTGGAACGGCAACATGATGGCCGCGCTCGTCACGAACCTGTTGTGCGAAGGCGTGTTCGAGGAGTTCCCGACGCTGCAGGTGATCTGCGTCGAGGGCGGGATCGTGTGGCTCGGGCCGCTGATGTGGGCCCTGGACGAGGCGTGGCCGAAGCTGCGCGCCGACGTGCCGCACCTGCGCAAGCCGCCGTCGGAGTACCTGCGCGAGCACCTCTGGTTCACCACCCAGCCCATCGAGGAGCCGGACGACCCGCGCCACCTCGCCACCGCACTGGAGCACCTCGGCATGGACGAGAAGATCATGTTCGCCTCCGACTACCCGCACTGGGACTTCGACTCGCCGCGCCTCGCGCCGCGGCTGTTTCCGGCCGGCGCGCGGGAAGCGATCATGGGTGCCAACGCCTGCCGCCTGTACGGGCTGCCGGCGCGCGTGGCGGGGGAGACGCGATGACCGCCGTTCTCGGGACCGGGACCGTCGACGCGGACGTGCACTGCGCACCGGCGTCGCTGGCGGAGCTGGAACCCTTCCTCGACGAGTACTGGCGCGAGTACCTCGTGGACGGCGGGCAGTCGCTGTCGCCTTCGCAGGGCGGGGCCTACCCGCCGCTCGCGCCCACCAGCGCCACCCCCGCCGCCCGCGCGGCCGGCCTCCTGCCCGCGACCGACGTCGACCAGCTGCGCTCCGCGGTGCTCGACGCCGGCTCGCTGCGGCTCGCGGTGCTGAACTGCACGACGTCGTTCCACTGCAACCGCAACCCGTACTACGAGGCCGCGCTCACCCGCGCGGTGAACGACTGGCTCGTGGAGAAGTGGCTCAGCCGCGACGAGCGGCTGCGGGCGAGCATGGTCGTACCCACGCTCGACACCGAGGCCGCGGTCGCCGAGATCGATCGCCTCGGCAGCCACCCGCAGATCGTGCAGGTGCTGCTCCCCGTGCGCACCGACGCGCCGTGGGGCAACATCCGCCACCGCGCCCTGCTGCGCGCGGCCGCCGACCGCGGCCTCGTCGTAGGCCTGCACGCCTGGGGCCGCCTCGGCCAGGCCCCGACGCCGAGCGGGCTCACCCGCACCTACCTCGAGGACTACCTCGCCAACTCGCAAATGCTCGTGCAGGCCCAGATCACCAGCCTGATCACCCAGGGCGCGTTCGCCGAGCTGCCGGACCTGCGCGTGACGCTGCTGGAGTGCGGCTTCTCCTGGCTGCCGGCCCTGCTCTGGCGCTTCGACAAGGACTGGAAGGGCGTCTGGCGCGAGGTGCCGTGGCTCACCGGCAAACCGTCCGAGGTCGCCCGCCGGCACCTGCGCCTCACCACGGCGCCCGCGCACCTGCCGCAGGACCCGCTGCAGGTCCGCCAGGCCCTCGACCTCTTCGACGCCGGCGAGCTGCTCCTCTACGCCAGCGACCACCCCCACGACCACGGCACCGGCGGCGACCGCCTGCTGGCGGCCCTGACCGACGCCGAACGCGCCCGGATCCTGAGCGGCAACGCCGACGCCTGGTACTCGTTCGGCGCGTGACCGCACCTGGCAGACTCGCGCGCCTGATGAGCGACGAACTGGGGCGCCTGAGCCTGCTCCCGACGCGCAACCTCGTCGACTGGTGGCTCGCGGGCGGCCGCCTGGCCGACGACACGAGCAACTGGCGCGGCCTGGTCCAGCTGATGACCCTGAGCCTGCTCCCCGCGCCCGAGCTCCACCGGCACCTGCGCGCGGTCGACGAGCTCTTCGACCACCTGGCGCGGCGCGAGCTGATGGACGAGCACGAACTGCTGGAGCGCCGGCTGATGCTCACCCTCCTGGTCGCGAACGCCGGGTTGCGGGTGCCGGGCCCCGCCTTCACCCCGGAGTGGGCCTTCGGCGTCTTGCGGGCCGAGCTCACCCCGACCCGGCTCGCCGAAGCCGAACGGCTGGCTCCCGACTGGCGGGCACTGCCTCGCGCGGACATCGCCCGCCTGCGCCGCCTCAAGCAGTTCATCGGGGTGGCGCGGGAGCTGCGTGCGCACCTCGACGATCCCGATGCCGTTGCCGCGGTGGCGAGCTGGGTACGGCTGTACCCGGCGTTGCCGTGACGTTCGCCGGATCCCGGGTCAGCGCGCGGGGTTCGGCGGGGCCGTCTCCGGCGGGGTCACGGCGGCGAGCGCGTCGACCAGGCCGTGGCCGTAGAAGCCGTTGTAGTTGTCGTAGCCGGCGCAGTAGGCGTCCTGGGCGCCGTCGCCGGTGAGGTCGTAGTCGTCGGGGCACGGCATGGGCGTGGCGCGCTGCTCGAGGGCGTGGCGCAGCTCGGCGGCCGACATCGCGGGGTGCGCCGACTTCAGCAGCGCCAGCACTCCCGCCACGTGGGGCGCGGCCATCGAGGTGCCGCACAGGGGCGCGTAGCCGCCGGGCACGGTCGACACGACGCAGCGCCCGGCCTCGCCGCCCGGCGCCGTGACATCCACCACACCGAGGCCGTACGAGCTGTAGCCGGCTTTCACCCGGTCGGCGCCCACGGCCGACACCGCCACCACGTCGCGCAGCCCGGCCGGCAGCGCCTCGCACTTCGCGGCACCCGCGGTCCGCACGCCCGAGCGCGCCGAGGGCGTGAGGTCCACGGCCTCGTTGGTCGCCGCGGCGACGTTCAGCGTGCCGGCCGAAGTGGCGTACTCGACCGCGCGGGCCAGCACCTCGTGCACCACACCCCGGTCGTCGCCGCGCACGCAGGAGAGCGACCACGGGTTCACGAACCAGCTGCTGTTGGTCACGGGCAGGTGGTGCGCCGCCGACCACATCAGCCCGCACACCGCGGCCTCGGGATCGGCGTACCCGCGGTCGTCGATCACCTTCACCGAGGCGATCCGCACGCCGGGGGCCACGCCGGTGATGCCCTTGCCGTCGTCGGCCGCGGCGATGATGCCGGCCACGTGGGTGCCGTGCACCGAGGTCGTCGGCGCCCAGGCCGCGGGGCTGGGGTCGGCCACGCCGGTGAGGCAGCCGGCGGAGTCGGCCGGATCCATCGCGGCGGCGAGGTCGGGGTGGTGCGGGTCGACGCCGGAGTCGAGCACGCCGACCACCACGTCGGGGCTGCCCTCGGTGACCTGGTGCGTCGAGCTCGCCTGGACCATCCGCATGTCCCACTGCTCGCCCGACAGGTCGGTGGCCGGCACCCGGGCCGGGTCGCTCGGCGACAGCTCCGCGCGCGTGGGTTGCGGCGGCACGGCGTCGCCGCTCGCGCGCTGCGCTGCGAGCCGCGTGCCCTGCGCGCTGAACGCGCGGTCGAGCCCGATCAGCGACCCGAAGTCCGGGTCGTCGGACGTGGCGACCGCCACGGCGATCTGCGGGTAGTACCCGGTCGGGTGACCGCACGCGGTTTCGAGCTGCTCGCGCGCGGAATCCTCGGAAGTACCGCGGTCGAAGGCCACCACGTAGCGCAGGACCCGCCCGTTCGGGTGACAGCCGGGGGCGGCGCCCACGACCGCGCTCGCGGACCCGGCGGCGACCCCGGTGAAGGGCGCCGCAGCGAGGACCGCGACGAGGCACACGGCCGCGCGCAGCGGCCGCGCCAGCAGGGACACCGGACCTCCTACCAGATGCAGGAAAGATCGGGCACCCGCGCGCACGCGTGCCCGAGCCGCACGGTAACCAGGCCGGGGCGGCGGGACAAGCGGAACGGCCGAGTTCGCCGGACCGCGGCACGCCCGGGTGGCAGCGGTGGGTACCGACTACACCGGGTACACCCCCGGGTGTGGGATACTCACGTCGACCGCCTCGACGACGGGCATCCTGCCTTGCGTCGTGAGTGGTCCGGAGGAGTGCTGGATCGGCACCACTCGCGTCGCCCCCGGGAGGCCGGGCAGCTCGACGTCGTGGGTTCGGTCCAGTGGAGTCGGTCCGGTCGAACCGGCCCGTGAGGGGTCGGAGCCAGGTCGGCACACCGCCGAGGAGACCTGACCGTGCCCGGTTCGCCGAACCCGGCGGATCGCACGGTTTGCCGAGCAAGGATTCCCGCCGCTGGTCACCACCACGGCGGGCACGAAACAGAAAGGGCCCCTGCGCGGCCGCGTCGTGACCGGTGAGAACCGGCAAGACGCGCCCGGGGGCGGAGGAGAACTATGTCGAACGCGGAAACACCCGCCGATCACACCGGCGGGAATACCGCCGCATCCGTGGCCAGTCAGCTGGGCGAGCTGCCGCCGCGCATTCGCGTGCACGCGCTGGCGAAGCTGCTGGGCTCCAGCAGCCGCGACCTGCTCGCCAAGCTGGCCGAGCTGGGCGAAAGCCCGCGCAGCGCGCAGTCGAGCGTGACGCGCGAGGTCGCGTTCCGCGTGGCCGAGGCGCTCGCGCCGGCCGGCAACGAGAACGCGCCCGAGGCCGCAGCGGCGGAGAACACCGAGGCCCCCGAGGCCCCCGCGGTCGCCGAGGTCGCTGAGCAGCCGGCTCAGCCCGAAGCCGCCCCGGCCGCCGGCACCGAGGCCTCGAAGGCCTCCCCGGCCCCCGAAGCCGCCCAGGCCGCCGAAGCCCCCGCGGCCAAGGCCGCCGACGAGCAGCCCGCCGACGAGCCGGCCGCGCCGCGCGAGTCCCGCCGCCGCGTCCGCCGGACCGTCGCGCCCGCCGTCGTCGTGAGCGACCCGGCGGCCGAGGCCGAGCCCGCCACCCAGACCAAGCGCCCGGTCCACGTGCCGGTGTTCGCCGCGCCGTCGCCGGTCTTCCTGCCGCCGGAGCCCGAGCCCGCCGCCGACCGTCCCGCGCGCACCCGCCCGGAGCCGGTGTTCGGCATCGGCTCGAAGCCGGTCGAAGCCGCGCCGACGGGCCACGGCCCGGCCGACGAGGGCCAGGTCGAAGACGAGCAGGCCGAGGACACCGCGGGCGAGGACACCGACGACCGCGCCGACGACGACGAGGACGGTGCCGGCGGTCGTCGCCGGCGGCGTCGCGGCCGCCGTGGCCGTGGCCGCGGCAAGGGTGGCGACGAGGGCGGCGTCGACGACGACGAGGCCGCCGACGAGCCGGAGCGCAAGCGGCCCGCCAAGGATGAGAAGCCGGCCGACAAGCCGGACAAGTCCGACAAGTCGGCCGAGAAGACCGACGAGCAGGGCGAGCAGGCCGACACCGAGGACGCGGCCGGCGAAGCCGACGCCGACGGTGACTCCGACGGTGAGGGCGGCAGCCGCCGCCGGCGCCGTCGCCGCCGTCGCAAGGGCGGGGACGAAGACGGGTCCGACGCGACCACCGACGACCCGCCCAACACCGTCACCCACGTGCGCCAGGCCAAGGCCGAGCAGCCCGAGCGCCCGGCGCGCGACGAGGTGCGCAGCGTGCGCGGCTCCACGCGCCTGGAGGCCAAGCGCCAGCGCCGCCGCGACGGCCGCGAGGCCGGCCGTCGCCGTGCCCCGATCCTGTCGGAGGCCGAGTTCCTCGCCCGCCGCGAGTCGGTGGAGCGCACGATGGTCGTCGCCGAGAAGGGCGACTCGACGCAGATCGCGGTGCTCGAGGACGGCGTGCTCGTGGAGCACTTCGTGACCTCGGCCGGCACCGGCTCGATCGTCGGCAACGTGTACCTCGGCCGCGTGCAGAACGTGCTGCCGAGCATGGAGGCCGCGTTCATCGACATCGGCCGCGGCCGCAACGCCGTGCTCTATGCCGGCGAGGTCGACTGGGACGCCGCCGGTCTCGAGGGCAAGGCCCGCAAGATCGAGCAGGCGCTCTCCACCGGCGACAGCGTGCTGGTGCAGGTCACGAAGGACCCGGTCGGGCACAAGGGCGCCCGGCTCACCACGCAGATCTCGCTGCCCGGCCGCTTCCTGGTCTACGTGCCGGCCGGCGGGGCCACGGGCATCTCGCGCAAGCTGCCGGAGAACGAGCGCCGCCGCCTCAAGGACATCCTCAAGCGGATCGTCCCGGAGGACGCGGGCGTGATCATCCGCACCGCGTCGGAGGGCATCGTCGAGGAAGAGCTCGACCGCGACGTGCGGCGCCTCAAGGTGCAGTGGGACGTCATCAAGGAGAAGGCCGACGCCGGCACCGCCAAGAAGGGCGGCGCGCCGACCATGCTCTACGAAGAGCCCGACCTGCTGGTGAAGGTCGTGCGCGACCTGTTCACCGAAGACTTCGCGAAGCTCGAGGTGCAGGGCAGCAAGTCCTTCGACACGATCCACTCGTACGTGGAGCACGTGGCGCCGGACCTGGCCGACCGCCTCCGGCGCTACACGGGCACCGGCGACGTGTTCGCCGACCACCGGATCGACGAGCAGATCACCAAGGCGCTCGACCGCAAGGTCTGGCTGCCCTCGGGCGGTTACCTCGTGATCGACCGCACCGAAGCCATGACGGTGATCGACGTCAACACCGGCAAGTTCACCGGCTCGGGCGGCAACCTCGAGGAGACGGTGACGCGCAACAACCTGGAGTCGGCGGAGGAGATCGTCCGCCAGCTGCGGCTGCGCGACATCGGCGGCATCATCGTGATCGACTTCATCGACATGGTGCTCGAGTCCAACCGCGAGCTGGTGCTGCGCCGCCTCACCGAGTGCCTCGGCCGCGACCGCACGCGGCACCAGGTCGCCGAGGTCACCTCGCTGGGTCTCGTGCAGATGACCCGCAAGAAGATCGGCACGGGCCTGCTCGAGGCGTTCTCCACGCCGTGTGAGCACTGCAAGGGCCGCGGCGTGATCGTGTCCACCGAGCCGCAGCGCACCGGTGGCGGCGGCAACGGTAGTGGCAACGGCGGGTCCAACGGGCACAACCACACCCACGCCAACGGCACGGGCAACGGCGGCGGGGACACCAAGAGCTCCCGGCGCTCGCGCGGCCGCGGCAAGGGCGAGGACCAGCCGGTCGAGCACGCCAAGGCCGTGGAAGCCGCGCCGGCGCCGACGCCCGAGCAGCGCGAGTCGGTGGTTTCGGCCGTGCAGGCGATGGTGAACGCGTCGAAGGCGGCTTCGCACAAGGGCGAGCACGGTGAGCATGTCGAGCACGCCGAGCACGGTGAAGGTGACGCGCAGCCGCACGTCGCCGACGAGCCGAAGCCGATGGCCGAGGCCGTGAAGACCGTGGAGACGGCGCAGGAGACGGCGGCGGCAGCCGAGAACCCGGCTCCGGTCGTCCAGGAGGCTCCTCGGCCCGCCGAGGCGGCTTCCGTCGAGCCTGCTGTTTCCGAGCCCGCCCCGGTCGTCGAGGCGGACGCGGAAGCCGAGAACGACGTCGAGGTGCCGGCACCGGCCACGCGACCCACCCGGCGCCGGTCGCGCCGCGCGGCCTCGCGTCCGGCGGGTCCGCCGGTGCACGCGACGGAGCAGAGCTGAAAGACCACGTAGGGGACCCCGGTGTCCATCCACCGGGGAACCTCACGTAACCTGTAGTACGGCCTGCCACCAGAGCAGGCCGCTGCGCGAGTACTTGGACCGCCTCCGGGCGGGCCGTCCGCGCCAGCCCCCACCCGATTGCCTAGTAGTTACAGGGCCGAGTTAATGCAGGAGACTTCCGTGTCGGCGTACGCGATCGTCAAGACCGGCGGCAAGCAGTACAAGGTGGCCGTCGGCGACGTCGTCGAGGTCGAGAAGCTCGAGGGCGAGCCGGGCACCGAGCACACCTTCCCCGCCGTGCTGTTCGTGGACGGTGGCGAGGTCACCACGGACGCCGACGCGTTGGCGAAGGTCTCGGTCACCGGCAAGGTCGTGGAGCAGACCAAGGGTCCGAAGATCCGGATCCACAAGTTCAAGAACAAGACCGGCTACCACAAGCGCCAGGGTCACCGGCAGAAGCTGACCCGCGTCGAGGTCACCGGTATCTCGAAGTAGTTCTTCGGATCTTCTCTTTCCAGACTGAGACTTTCAAGAAGGGGCTTGCTCCATGGCTCACAAGAAGGGTGCGTCCAGCTCCCGCAACGGTCGCGACTCCAACGCCCAGCGCCTCGGCGTGAAGCGCTACGGCGGCCAGGAGGTGAACGCCGGCGAGATCCTGGTCCGCCAGCGTGGCACCAAGTTCCACCCCGGCGTGAACGTCGGCCGTGGCGGCGACGACACGCTGTTCGCGCTCGCCGCCGGTGCGGTCGAGTTCGGCTCGAAGCGTGGCCGCAAGACGGTCAACATCGTTGTGCCTGAAGCTGTCGAAGCGTAACGAGCGATAGCTGGGGCGACGTGTGTCCGCGGAATACGCGGACCACGTCGCCCGTTACATGTGTTGACCCGGGGCCCGAGCCCCCGGACCCCCACGGTGCGGCCGCTGGCAGACCCAGCGTGGCGCACCGTTTTTGTTTGTTCGCAGGAAGAGGTACAAGCCATGGCGTCCCGGTTCGTGGACCGCGCGGTGATCCACCTGACCGCCGGCGACGGTGGGAACGGCTGTGCCTCCGTGCACCGCGAAAAGTTCAAGCCCCTCGGCGGCCCGGACGGCGGCAACGGTGGCAACGGTGGTGACGTGACGCTGGTCGTCGACCCGAACGTGCACACGCTGCTCGACTTCCACTTCCGCCCGCACGCCAAAGCGGGCAGCGGCAAGATGGGCATGGGCAGCAACCGCAACGGCGCCGCGGGCGACGCGCTGGAGATGAAGGTGCCGGCCGGCACCGTCGTGTTCACCGAGGACGGCGAGCTCGTGGCCGACCTCGTGTCGCCCGGCACCACGTTCATCGCGGCCCAGGGCGGTCGTGGCGGGCTCGGCAACGCGTCGCTCGCGTCGAAGGCCCGCAAGGCGCCCGGGTTCGCGCTGCTCGGCGAGCCCGGTGAGTCCCGCAACCTGGTGCTGGAGCTGCGGTCGGTCGCCGATGTCGGCCTGCTCGGCTTCCCGAGCGCGGGCAAGTCGTCGCTGATCTCCGTGCTCTCGGCCGCGAAGCCGAAGATCGCCGACTACCCGTTCACCACGCTCGTGCCGAACCTCGGCGTGATCACCGCCGGCTCGACCGTGTTCACGATGGCCGACGTGCCGGGCCTGATCCCGGGTGCGTCGGAGGGCAAGGGCCTGGGCCTGGACTTCCTGCGCCACATCGAGCGCTGCGCCGTGCTGGTGCACGTGGTCGACTGCGCCACGCTCGAGCCGGGCCGCGACCCGCTGTCCGATGTGGACGCTCTCGAAGAGGAGCTCGCGAAGTACACCCCGGGTCTCGGTGGCAAGCTCGAAGAGCGGCCGCGTGTGGTGGTGCTGAACAAGATCGACGTGCCGGAGGCGGCCGAGCTGGCCGACTTCGTGAAGCCCGAACTCGAAGCCCGTGGCCTGCAGGTGTTCGAGATCTCGACGGCTTCGCGCAAGGGCCTGCGGGAGCTCACCTTCGCGCTGGGCAAGGTCGTGGAGGAGTACCGCGAGGCGCAGCCGGTGCTGGAGGCGCAGCGGATCGTGCTGCACCCGCTGGCCATCGACGACAGCGGCTTCACCGTGGGCCCCGATCCCGAGGAAGAGGGCGCGTTCATCGTCCGCGGGGCCCGGCCCGAGCGCTGGATCCGGCAGACGAACTTCGCCAACGACGAGGCCGTCGGCTACCTCGCCGATCGGCTCAACCGGCTGGGCGTGGAAGACGCGCTCGCGAAGCAGGGCGCGAAGCCGGGCAGCCCGGTCACGATCGGCGACGTGCAGTTCGAGTGGGAGCCGTCGTCGCCGAGTGTGGCGGTGCACCTGTCCGGGCGTGGTACCGACGTGCGGCTGGAGAAGAGCGACCGCATCGGTGCGGCCGAGCGCAAGGAAGCGCGCCGGATCCGTCGGGACGGCACGGGCGAGGACGAGCCGGATTTGACTGCGGCTCCGGCTTCGGACGACTTCGCGGATGATTTCGACGACGATCTGGAGGATCTGGACCGGTGAGCGGCACGCGCGTCGAGATCGCCGAAGCCCGCAGGCTTGTCGTCAAGGTCGGTTCGTCCGCGCTCACGACCGCCGGCAGCGGGCTGGACGTGAAGCGGCTCGACGCGTTGGTCGACGCCATCGCCGCGCGCGTGGCCCGCGACTGCCAGATCGTGCTCGTGTCCTCGGGCGCGATCGGCGCGGGCCTGGCGCCGCTGTCGCTGGGCAAGCGCCCGCGTGACCTCGCCACGAAGCAGGCCGCGGCGAGTGTCGGGCAGCTCGCGCTGGCCCACGCGTACGCCGAGTCGTTCGGCCGCTATTCGCTCACCGTCGGCCAGGTCCTGCTGACCTCCGACGACGTGGTGCGCCGCGCGCACTACCGCAACGCGCAGCGCACGTTCTCGCGGCTGCTCGCGCTCGGCGCCGTGCCGGTGGTCAACGAGAACGACACCGTGGCCACGCAGGAAATCCGCTTCGGCGACAACGACCGCCTCGCGGCCCTCGTCGCCCACCTCATCGGCGCCGACGCGCTCGTTCTGCTGTCCGATGTGGACGGTCTCTACGACGGCGACCCGCGCGATGGAGCCACCCGCAAGATCGCCGAGGTGCTCAGCGAAGCCGACGTCGAGGGCATCTCCGTCGGCATGTCCTCCTCGGGCCTCGGCACGGGCGGCATGGTCTCGAAACTCGCCGCCGCCCGCACCGCCGCGGGCGCCGGCATCCCCGTGCTCCTCGCCGCGGCGGCCGACGCGGCCGGCGCCCTCGGCCCCGCCGACGTCGGCACCGTCTTCGCCCCCGCCGACAACCGCCTCTCGGCGCGCCGCTTCTGGCTCGGCTACGCCGCCGACTCCTCCGGCCGCCTCCGCCTCGACGACGGCGCCGTGGCCGCGATCCTCCGCCGCCGCTCCCTGCTCGCCGCCGGCATCACCGGCGTCATCGGCAAATTCGAAGCCGGCGACGTCGTCGACCTCGTGGACGCCCACGACGTCCCGGTCGCCCGCGGTGTGGTCTCGTTCGACGCGGGCGAACTGCCGGACCTCATCGGCCGCTCGAGCCACGAGGTCGCGGTGGAGCACCGCCGCGAAGTCGTGCACGCGGACGACCTGGTTCCGTTGCGCCGCAAGTAATCTCGCTCTTTCCGCGGACGTCGCGGTCGGCTCGTTCGAGCTGACCGCGCGCGACTTCCTTCGACCGCGTCGCAAGTGACCCCGCTGCGCCCGCCCTCAGCCGTTGGTCTTGGCCAACC
Organism: Amycolatopsis rhabdoformis; assembly: GCF_035918295.1. Lineage (GTDB taxonomy): Bacteria > Actinomycetota > Actinomycetes > Mycobacteriales > Pseudonocardiaceae > Amycolatopsis > Amycolatopsis rhabdoformis. The sequence goes on along the minus strand of NZ_CP142149.1, from coordinate 5,008,966 downwards.
CCGCGGGCGTGTCGCGATCTCCGGCCACCGCGCTGTGCGGCACGGCGGCGTCCAGTTGGGCGAGGTCGGCCGCGTCGAGCGCGACCTCCGCGGCCGCCGCGTTCTCCTCCAGGTACTCACGGCGCTTCGTCCCCGGGATCGGCACCACGCCGTGGCTCATCACCCAGGCCAGGGCGATCTGGCCAGGCGTCACGCCTTTCTCGTCGGCGAGCGCGCGGACGCGGTCCACCAGCACGAGGTTGGCCGCGATGTTCTCGGGAGAGAAGCGGGGGAGGCCGCGGCGCGCGTCGTCGGGGGCGAGGTCGTCGACGGAGCGGATGGCGCCGGAGAGGAAGCCGCGGCCCAGCGGCGAGAACGCGACGAAGCCGATGTCCAATTCGTCGACCACGGATTTCACGCCGTTGGTGAGCGGGTCCTGGCTGAACAGCGAGAACTCCGACTGCAACGCCGTGATCGGGTGCACCGCGTGGGCGCGGCGGATCGTGTCCGGCGCCGCCTCCGACAGGCCGAGGTGGCGCACCTTGCCCTCCCGCACCAGGCGGGCCATGCCGGCGACGGTGTCCTCGATGGGCGTCGCGGGGTCGACGCGGTGCAGGTACAGCAGGTCGATCCGGTCGGTCCCGAGGTGGCGCAGCGACCGCTCGACCGCCTTGCGCGCGTATTCGGGGCTGCCGTTCGGGCCGTGGAAGGTGCCGTCGTCGTCGATTTCGGTGGCGAACTTCGTGGCGAGCACGATCTCGTCGCGGCGGTGCCCGAGCGCGCGGTGGATCAGCTTCTCGTTCTCGAACGGCCCGTAGGCCTCCGCGGTGTCGATCAGCGTGATCCCGAGGTCGACCGCGTGCCGCAGCGTGGCGATCGACTCGTCTTCGTCGCGGGCGCCGTAGAACGCGCTCATCCCCATCGCGCCGAACCCCTCGGCCGAGACCGTGAGGCCCTGGCCGCCGAGCTTTCTGGTCCTCATCTGTGCTGTCCTCCGTGACGAACGAACTGGATGGTTCGGTACCACCCTATCACCGAAAGAACCAGTTGGTTCGGTATGCTGGCGTGATGCCCCGTGACGCCTCCGAAACCAAACGCCGGGTTCTGGAGGCCGCGTATCGCGAGTTCGCGGCCTATGGCCTGGCCGGCGCCCGCGTCGACCGCATCGCCGCCAACGCCGGCGCCAACAAGCGCGCCATCTACGACTACTTCGGCAGCAAAGAGGACCTCTTCGACACCGTCGTGACCGATCGCCTGCTCACCGGCCTGGAAACCGTCCCCGAAACCTGGGACGACCTGGCCCGCTTCGCCGGCGCGGTGTTCGACTACTACGCCTCCGACCCCGACCGCGCCCGCCTCACCCTGTGGCGTCAGCTCGAACGCCCCGCCCCCACGCCCCGCGAACTCGAGTCGTTCGCGGCCAAGCTGGAGGAAATGCGCGCCGCCCGCCCCCGCGACGAGACCATCGCCACCGCCGACCTCTACGCCCTCATCTGGGCCCTGCACCACGCGGCGATCCTGTATCCCAGCGGCCTGCGCCCGACCCAGGACGACCCGGGCCGCTTCCGTGCCGCGGTCGTGGAGGCGGTGGGCCGGCTGAGCGAGCCGTGGACGGGGCCGTCGAAGTAGCCGATCCGTGCGCTTGACTGAGTGACGACCACCGGTTCGGCGAGAATTGCCGCGACACGGCGTGTCTCCCCAGTGCGAGTCTCGCCCGGCTCGGCAACGCCGACGAGCCAGGCGAGAAACCCTTGTCACAGCAGGACTTGAGCACCGACGCGCACCCCCGGTCAGCGCACCGACGGCTGAAGTCCGTCACCTCACATCGTGATCAACCGCGCCCCGCCGTCGCTTTCCAGCACCGTCCCCGTAGTGGTCGAGTTCGTCGCCGCGAACACCACCGCCTCGGCGACGTCCTCCGCCGAGGCCACCTGCCGCGTCGGCAGCACCGAAGCGACCTGCGCGAAGTATGCCGCCCGCTGTTCGGCCGGGAAGCCGCTCCACCAAGCCGTGTCCACGACTCCGGGCGACACGGCGTTGACCCGGATCGGCGCCAGCTCCGCGGCCAGTGGCTTCACCGCCGCTTCCAGCGCCCCGTTGATCGCCGCCAGGCCGGCCGTCCCCGGCATGCCCGTGCGCGCGGTGATCGCCGTGACCAGCGTGATCGACCCCGTCGGCGCGAGGTGCGGCAGTACGGCCTGGACGGTGGTGAGGTGCGCCCAGAACTTGGCGTCGAACGCGCGCCGCAGCATGTCCAGGTCGAGGTCGGCGAGGGTGCCCATGCCCTCGCTGCCGCTGAGGCTCACCACGAGGGCGTCGAGACGGCCGATTCTCGCCGCGAGCGCGGCCATCGCCTCGGCGTCGCCGCCGTCGGCGCGATGGCCGGTGAGGTCGGGATCGGTGGCCGCCAGGTCGTCGAGGCGTTCCTTGCCGCGGCCGGTGAGGTGGACGTCGTAGCCGCGGTCGCGCAGCTTGCGCGCGGTCGCCAGCCCGATGCCCGAGGTGCCCCCAGCGACGAGGGCCGTGCGCTTGCTCATGTGGTCTCCTATTTCGAACCGTGACGTCTCGTCTCGAATTACGCTACCATCGGTTCCCGTGACCGAACAGCCCCGTCCCGGACGCAAGCGCAGCGCCGCCAGCCGCGACGCGATCCTCGTCGCGACCTTGGAACTGATCACCGAAGTCGGCTACGCCGGTCTCACGATCGAGGGCATCGCGGCGCGTTCCGGCGCGGGCAAGCAGACCGTCTACCGGTGGTGGCCGTCCAAAGCGGACGTGCTCATGGAGGCGCTGGCCAGCAAGGCCGACCTGATCGTGCCGGTGCCCGACCACGGCACGCTCGCGGCCGACCTGCGCGAGTTCCTGCGCGACACGTTCGCGCTCGGCGGCAAGCAGCCCGTCGGTGACACGCTGCGCGCGCTCATGGCGCAGGCCCAGGTGGACCCGGCGTTCGGCGACCGCTTCCGCGAAGATTTCCTGCTGCGCCGCCGCGAAGTGCTGGGCCTGCTCGTGGACCGCGCGGCCGAGCGGGGTGAGCTCCCGGCCGGCGTCGGCCGCGAAACCGTGATCGACGTCGTGTTCGGCACGCTGTGGTACCGCCTGCTCGCCACCCGCACCCCGCTCGGCCCGGACCTGGCCGACGAACTGGTGGCGCTGATCGTCAGGGCTTGAGCGCCCGCACGATGCGGGCGAGCTGCTCCGCGTAGCCGTCGGCGAACTCGGCCGACGCCGGGTCCTGGCCGGTGAGCGCGCGGGCCACGCGCGGGAACGCGAGCGACGCGCTGGCGGCGGCCATCAGTACCAGCATCAGCGCGGCCGGGTCGATGTCGGCGGGGAAATCGCCGGCTTCCTGGCGCGCGCGGACGTAACCGAGCTGACGCTGCAGGAATTCGCGCTGTGCCTCGACGCCCACGGCGTCCGGCTCGCCGTCGGTGAGGTTCTCCCAGAGGAACAGCCGGCCCAGGTCGGCGTCGGCCAGGCCCGAGTGCACGAACTCGGCGGCGACGTCCGCGAGCTCGCGATCGGGCGCGGTCAGCGTGGCGAAGCTGTCGTATACCGGCCGGTTCAGCTCGGTGTAGAGGCCTTCCTTGCCGCCGAAGTAGTACGAGATCAGCTGCTTGTTCACGCCCGCGCGCGCGGCGATCTCGCCCACGCGCGCCGCCGCGTACCCCAACTTGGCGAACTCCGCCTTCGCCGCTTCGAGGATGCGCGCCTTGGTGCGCTCGGGGTCGCGTTGCCGTTCGCGCGGCGCACGGCGGGGGCTGTTCTCGGGCACGGGTTCAGCCTAGCCGCTGACTCAATCATCCTCACGGTTGACTTAATCATCTATCTGGATAATTATGGTCGGGTCCGAGAGGGGACGACCATGACCTTGAGAATCGCCGTCGTCGGTGGCGGAACCGGTGGCCTGTGCCTGGCCCACGGCCTGGTGCGGGCCGGTGTCGAAGTGGCGGTGTACGAGCGCAGCCGCACGCGTACCGAGCGGCTGCAGGGCTACCGCGTGCACATCGATCCCCACGGCGCGGCCGCGCTGCACGAGTGCCTGCCGGCCGAGGCGTGGCAACGGTTCCTGGCCACGACCGGGGAAAGCGCGCACGAATTCGCCTTCGTCACCGAGCGGTTGCGCGAGCTGGCGGTGCTGCGTGAACCGCCCGCGGCCGACCCGAGCAAGGCGCACCACTCCGTGAGCCGGATCTCGCTGCACCAGGTGCTGTCGGCCGGACTCGACGGAATCCTGTGGCACGACAAGGAATTCGTGCGGTACGACCTCGGCCCGAAGGCGGTCACGCTGCACTTCGCCGACGGCACCACGGCCGACGCCGACCTGGTGATCGGCGCCGACGGCGCGAACTCCCGCGTCCGCGCGCAGCTTCGGCCGGAGGCGCACCGGGTGGACACCGGCATCGTCACCATCGTCGGCAAAACCCCGGTCTCCGAGGCGGCCGCCCGCTTCACCGCGGGCCCGGTGTACGTGGTCGCGCCACCGGGCTGCGGGATGTTCACGGCGCCGCACCTGTTCCCGGAGCTGGCGTTGAACGACGAGACCGCCGAGATCGACCCGGTGCATTTCGACAACACCGGCAGCTACGTCATGTGGGCCTACGGCGCCCGTCGGCTGTCCGCATCGGAGGAAACCCTGCGCGATTCGGTGCTGTCCTTGATCCGCGGCTGGCACCCCGACCTGGTCCGCCTGGTCGAGGCCACGCCGCACGGCACGGTCAGCCGTCTGCCGATCCTCACGTCGGTGCCCGCGCGGCCCGGCATTCCCGGCCCGGTCACGCTCCTGGGCGACGCCGCCCACAGCATGACGCCCTTCCGTGGCATCGGTGCCAACACCGCGCTGCGCGACGCGCAGTTGTTGTGCCGCAAGCTCACGTCCGGGATCGAGCCGGCCGTGGCCGTCGCGCAGTATGAAGGCGAGATGCGCAAGTACGCGGACAAAGCCGTGCGCACGTCGGCTCGTAGCGCGGAGCAGTTCGTGTCCGAAAGCCGCCTCGGCCGGGTGGTCGCGAAGGCGATGTTCCGCGCGATGGGTGCCGCGCAGAAGCTGCGCCGCTGAGGATCAGGGCCGGGGGAGGACCGCGATCGCGGTTTCCGCGATGTCGTGCAGGGTTTCCTTGCTCGCCCCCGCTTTGCCCACCGCCTCGATGCCGCGCAGCACGGCCGGCAGCTTGCCCGGATCGGCTTCCGGGGCAACGATTGCCATTGCGCGGGCACGCGGCGACATCGTCGGCCAGCGGCCCCTGCAACGCTTTCACCGTCTGCCGCGCCCGGAGACCACCTTGTCGTGTGCCAGTTCGGCCGCGCCCTTGGCGAGCACGCTCACCGCTGGAGGTCTACGGCGCGTCGAAGCCTGCCGCGCGCAACCTCGTGCACAGCTGGGCCCAGCACTCGGGTGCGCGGAAGGGCCGCGTCAACGGTTCCGAGCGCTCCGGTGGGACAACGGCGTCCCGCCGGAGCACTCGCGATCAGAGGCGGCGCGGGGCTTCGATGCCGAGCAGGTCGAGGCCGAGCACGAGGGTGCGTGACGTGAGCGTGGCCAGCTGCACGCGCGAAGCCCGCAGCTCCGGCGTTTCGGCGCTGAGCACCGGGCACTGCTCGTAGAAGCGGGAGAACGTCACGGCGGTGTCGTAGAGGTACGTGCACAGCTTGTGCGGTGCGTACGCGCTCGTCGCCGAGCGGAGCGCCTCGCCGAAGCGCAGCAGGGTCAGCGCGAGCGCGCGTTCGGCCGGTTCGGCGAGGGTGACCGGCGCGGCCGCCGCCGGAGAGCCGGCCTTCGCGAGGATCGACTCGATCCGCGCGTGCGCGTACTGCAGGTACACCGACGTGTTGCCGTCCTTGGCGAGCATGCGGTCCCAGTCGAACACGTAGTCGCGCTCGCGGTCGCCGGAGAGGTCGGCGTACTTCACCGCGCCGATGCCGACGGCGCGCGCCACCTCGCGCTGTTCGGCGTCGCTGAGCTCACTGCGTTCGGCGACCACGTCACCGGCCTGCGCGACGGCCTCGGCCAGCAGGTCGGCGAGCTTGATCGTCTCGCCGGCGCGCGTGCGCATCACCTTGCCGTCGGCGCCGAGCACCGAGCCGAAGCCGATGTGCTCGGCGTGCACGCCGTCGAGCCAGCCGGCGGCGCGGCACACCGCGAAGAGCATCGCGAAGTGCTGTGCCTGCGGGTTGCCGACCACGTAGAGCAGGTCGGTGGCGCCGCGTTCGGTGGTCCAGTATTTCGCGGTGGCGAGGTCGGTGGCCGCGTAACCGTAGCCGCCGTCGCGCTTGCGCACGATCAGCGGCAGCCGGTCGCCTTCGCGGTTGTGGAAGCCTTCGGGGAACACGCACACGGCGCCGTCGCTGAGCTCGGTGAGCCCGTCGGCCTCCAGCTCGTCGACGACCTTGGCGAGGTAGGGGTTGTAGAAGCTCTCGCCGTAGATGTCGGCGTCGGTGAGCGTGATGCCGAGCAGGTGGTAGACCTCGTTGAAGTGGCGGGTGGACTCGTCGACGAGGCCCTGCCACGTCGCCAGCGTCTCGGTGTCGCCGCTCTGCAGCTTCACCACGCGTTCGCGCGAGCGCGTGGCGAACGCTTCGTCGGAGTCGAACTTCCGGCGCGCGGCCTGGTAGAACTCGTTGAGGTCGCCGATGCCGCTGGGTCCGGCGGGCGGCTCGTCGAGCAGGTGCTCGATGAGCATGCCGAACGGGGTGCCCCAGTCGCCGAGGTGGTTGTGCGGCAGCACTTCGTGGCCGGCGAAGCGCAGCAGCCGCACGATCGCGTCGCCGATCACGGACGAGCGCAGGTGGCCGACGTGCATTTCCTTGGCGACGTTCGGGCTGCTGTAGTCCAGCGCGATGCGCCTCGGCTGCGCGGCGGGTTCGACGCCCAGCCGCGCGTCGTCGGCCAGCCCGGTGATGCTCGCTTCGAGCCACTCGCGGCGGAGCACGAAGTTGAGGAAGCCGGGACCGGCGATCTCGGGCGCCTCGGCGAGGTCGTCGATCTCCAGGTGCGCCACGATCGCCGCGGCGACTTCCCGCGGCGGGCGGCGAAGGCGCTTGCCCAGGCTCATCGCGAGGTTGCACTGGTAGTCCACGCCGTCGCGGGTCGACACGGCGATCAGCGCGTCGGCCGGGGCGATGTCCACCTCGAGCGCGCCGCGGAGGGCGGCCACCACGCGTCGGGCGAGTTCCTCGCTGACTTCGGGCTTGCGCACGGTGTGCCTCCTTCTTTCGCCGAGCCGGTTTCGCAGGAGCGTAGCGACCCGGCCGGCGCGGCCTCGAAGGGATTACCGCAGTTCGCTGCCCTTCGTCTCGGGCAGGCGCAGCACCACCACGAACGCGATGGCCGCGGCGACCGCGACGTAGACGAAGAACACGGTGGCCGCCCCGGCCGCCGACAGCGCGTTGAGCACCAGCGGCGCGGTGCCGCCGAACACCGCGACGGTGAGGTTGTACCAAGCCCCGATCCCCAGGCCGCGCAGTTCGGTGGGGAAGAGCTCGCTCATGATCGCGGGCGCGAGCGAGGTCATCGCGGTGTACAGGCCGAGGCCCACGCAGAACACCACCAGCAGCCCGCCGAGCCCCGGTCCCACGAGGAACGACAGCGGCACCACCACCAGCGCCGTGGCGCCCGACCACACGAGCAGCTGCGGCCGGCGTCCGACGCGATCGGCGAGCGCGCCCATCGGGTATTGCAGCACCACGAAAAGCGCGGTGGCGATGGAGAGGGCGAGGAACGCGTCGACGTCGCTCGCGCCGCGCGTCTTCACCGCGAAGGACGTGAGGGCGCTGAAGAACGTGTAGTAGCAGAGCGTGGACAGCATCGTGAAGCCCACGAGCTGCCCGACGGCCCGCGGGTGGTGCGTCAGCGTGGTCAGCAGCGGCCGCTCCACGCGCCGCGCCTGCTCCTTCTTCTGTTCGAACAGCTCGGTTTCCGCGAGGCTGCGCCGCAGCCACAGCCCGACGAGACCCAGCACCCCGCCGAGCAGGAACGGGATGCGCCACCCGATCGACGCGAGCTGCGCCTTGTCCATCGTGCGCGCGAGCACGAACCCGAGCACGGTGGCGATCAGCACCGCCGAGCCGGTGGAGATGTAGAAGAACGACGAATACCGCCCGCGGCGCTTCGCCGGTGCGATCTCGCCGAGGTAGGCCGACGCGTTGGACACCTCACCGCCGAGCGACAGGCCCTGCGCCACGCGCGCGAGCAGCAGCAACGCCGGTGCCCACCAGCCGACCTGCGCGAACGTCGGCAACACCCCGATCGCCACGGACCCGCCGGCCATGAGCGCGATCGTCATGATCATCGCGGGTTTGCGGCCGTGCACGTCCGCGAACCGCCCGAGGATCACACCGCCGAGGGGCCGGAAGAAGAACGCCAGCGCGTAGGTGGCGAAGGTGTTGATCAACGCCAGGGCTTCGTTGCCCGACGGGAAGAACGCGCCGGCGAAGTAGATGCTGAACGTGGCGTAGATGGTCCAGTCGAACCACTCCAACGCGTTCCCGGCGCTCGCCGCCAGCAACTTCCGCACCGGCAACCGGTGCCTCGTCAGGACTTCCGCTGTCGATTCGGTCACGCCGACCTCCACGTCCGCGAGGGGTGGAAGGGCACTTTGCCAGAAAGGCCCGGTGATCGGTAGTTTTTCACAGACCGGAATCGGCGGTGGTTGCTCGTGGCGCTGACTGTGGTGGTCTGGACCGGGTCCGGCGGCGTTCGCCGAGCCGCGCCGTCGGGTCGGGTCAGGAGGTGCTGGCCAGACCGAACGGCAGCACCGCCTTCGCGCCCGCTTGGCGCAGCAGACGAGCGGCCAGGGTCATCGTCCAGCCGGTGTCGATCACGTCGTCCACGAGCAGGATCGGGCCGGGCGTCTCGGCGACGCGGGCGGCCACGTCTTCGGGCAGGGACAGGCGGTGCCAGAGGTCGGCGAGGCGCTGGGCGCTGTTGGCCTGCCGCGGCGGCGGGCCGGCGGAGTCGAGCGTGCCCAGGTGCTCCAGCCGGCCGATGGTGGCGAGCTGCTCGGCGAGGCTCGCGACCAGCACCGGCCGGGTCGCCGACGGCACCGCGACGACCGCCGTCGGGCGCTCGGCCCACGGCCACGAGGCGAGCACTTTCACGCAGGCCTTGAACACCGAGTCCGGAACGAGGTCGTCCACCGCCCCCGGCCCGACCAGCTCGCGCAGCCGCGAACCCCAGCCGACGTCGGTGAGCCGGCCCAGCACCTGGCCCGGCTCGGCCTGCTCGGTGGCGCCGATGCGGCCGGACAGCGGCACGTCGAGGCCCTTCATCCCGCTCGGCCACTGCTTGCGCGGCGCCACCTCGACACCCGGCCGCTCGAGCCGTTCGCGGGTGGCGCCCACGACCTCCTCCGACACCGCGGTGTCCCAGTGCTGCCCGGTGCAGTTGTCGCAGCGGCCGCACGGCGTCGCTTCCGGATCGTCGAGCTGCAGGCGCAGGTACTCCATGCGGCAGCCCGTGGTCGAGATGTAGCCGAGCATCGCCGACTGCTCGGCCTCGCGCGCCTTCGCGACGCGGTCGTAGCGGTCACGGTCGTACTGCCACTCCTGGCCCGTGCTCTCCCAGCCGCCGCGCACGCGCCGCACCGCGCCGTCGACGTCGAGCACCTTCAGCACCATCTCCAGCCGCGAGCGCGAAAGCTCCACCGTCGGTTCGAGCGCGGCCGTCGACAATGGACGGTCGGCGTACGCCAGCGAGTTGAGCACCTGCGAAACCCGCAGCTCGTCCGGGAACGCCAGCGAGCCGAAGTACGCCCAGATCGCCTTGTCCTCACGCCCCGGCAGCAGCACCACCTCAGCGCGTTCGACGCCACGGCCGGCACGACCGACCTGCTGGTAGTACGCGATCGGCGACGACGGCGCACCCAGGTGCACCACGAACCCGAGGTCCGGTTTGTCGAACCCCATGCCCAGTGCCGACGTGGCCACGAGCGCCTTCACCCGGTTCGCCAAGAGGTCGTCTTCCGCGGCCTGGCGATCGGCCGGGTCGGTCTTGCCGGTGTACGCCGCCACCGGGTAGCCGCGCTCGCCGAGCAGCGCGGCGACGTCGTGGGCCGCGGCGACCGTGAGCGTGTAGATGATGCCGGAGCCCGGCAGCTCGGCCAGGTGCTCGGCCAGCCACGCCAGGCGCGCCTGGTCCGTGGGCAGCTCGGCCACCGCCAGGCGCAGGCTCTCGCGGTCGAGCGGTCCGCGCAGCACGAGCGTGTCACCGCCCGCGCCGATGCCCAGCTGGTCGGCGACGTCGGTGGCCACGCGGTCGTTGGCCGTCGCGGTGGTGGCCAGCACCGGCACGCCGTCGGGCAGGTCGCCCAGCAGCGTGCGCAGCCGGCGGTAGTCGGGGCGGAAGTCGTGGCCCCAGTCGGAGATGCAGTGCGCTTCGTCCACCACGAGCAGGCCCGCGCTCGCGGTGAGCTTGGGCAGCACGGCGTCGCGGAAATCCGGGTTGTTGAGCCGTTCGGGACTCACCAGGAGCACGTCGACGTCGCCGGCGACCACCGACGCCTGCACCTGGTCCCACTCCTGCGCGTTGGCCGAGTTGATGGTGGCCGCGTGGATCCCGGCGCGCGCGGCGGCCGAGATCTGGTTGCGCATCAGCGCCAGCAGGGGAGAGACGATCACCGTCGGCCCGGCCCCCTGCTCGCGCAGCAGCGCCGTGGCCAGGAAGTACACGGCCGACTTGCCCCACCCGGTGCGCTGCACCACGAGCGCGCGCCGGTGGTGGGCGACGAGGGCCTCGATCGCCGTCCACTGGTCTTCGCGCAGGGTCGCGGTTTCGCCGGCGAGCGACCGCAGCAGGGTCTCGGCACGCTCGCGAAGGGCTTCGGTGGTGTCCACGTCCCCCGGTCTACCCCATGGGACCGACAGAACGTGAGCCGGACGGGGCGCGAACGGACCGTTCGCACTCCGATACCCAGGGTTATGTGACTCAAGTCACAATGGAGACTCGCGTAAGGCACTCGGGGTTCCCGGCTCTCCTGGGGCAACCGGTGCCTCTCGGGGGAGGTGACCGGTCGCCCGGCGGTGCCCCCTTGATCGCCGGAGCGGACGTGCGGGCCCGGCCTCCTCCTGGGGAGCGGGAGGCCGGGCTCGCACGTTACGCACGTCGCAGCCGCAACTGGCGGCTCTCGCGCGCCCGCGCGTATAGGCTCACCGGCTATGTCACCACGTCGGATCGGGGTCATGGGCGGCACTTTCGACCCCATTCACCACGGTCACCTCGTCGCGGCCAGCGAGGTCCAGTCGCGCTTCGCGCTCGACGAAGTCATCTTCGTCCCGACCGGCCAGCCGTGGCAGAAGTCCGAGCGCGTGGTCACCCGCGCCGAGGACCGCTACCTGATGACGGTGATCGCCACCGCGTCCAACCCGGTGTTCTCCGTGAGCCGCGTCGACATCGACCGCGGCGGCCAGACCTACACCGTGGACACGCTGCGCGACCTGCACGAGGAATATCCGGACGACCAGCTGTTCTTCATCACCGGCGCCGACGCGCTCGAGCAGATCCTCACCTGGCACAAGGCCGACGAGCTGTTCGACTTCGCGCACTTCATCGGCGTCACGCGGCCCGGTTACCGGCTCAATTCGCACCACCTGCCGAGCGGCAAAGTCAGCCTCGTGGAGGTCACCGCCATGGCGATCTCGTCCACCGCGTGCCGCGAACGGGTGGAGCGCGGCGAGCCCGTCTGGTACCTCGTGCCCGACGGCGTGGTCCGCTACATCGCCAAGAAGGACCTGTACCGCAAAGACCGAGGTGAGTGACCGGGTACCCTCGTCCGGGCGTACCCCGAACCCTGAAGGAGCACTGTGGCAGCGACGTCCGAGGCACGAGAGCTGGCCGTCGCGGCCGCGCACGCGGCAGCCGACAAGCTGGCCAGCGACGTGGTCGTGCTGGACGTGTCCGACCAGCTCGTGATCACCGACGCGTTCGTGATCGCGTCCGCGGCCAACGAGCGGCAGGTCGGTGCGATCGTCGACAACGTCGAGGAGAAGCTGCGCATCGGCGGGCACAAGCCGGTCCGCCGCGAAGGTGCCCGCGAAGGCCGCTGGGTGCTGCTGGACTACGTCGACGTCGTGGTCCACGTGCAGCACCAGGAAGAGCGCTCGTTCTACGGCCTCGAGCGGCTGTGGAAGGACTGCCCGCGCATCGAGGTCGAAGGCCTCGCGGTGGCGGGCGAAGGCGAAGCCGCCGCGGACAGCGCCGGCAGCGTGGACGGTCTGGACGCGTGAGCCTGAAGCGGCTGCTGCTCTGGCGGCACGGCGAGACGGACTACAACGCCGCCGGCCGCATGCAGGGACACCTCGACTCCGCACTGACCCCGGTCGGCTGGAACCAGGCGCGGTTCGCCGTGCCCGCCCTCGCGCGGTTCTCGCCCGACCTGGTGATCGCGTCGGATCTGCACCGCGCCACCGACACGGCCACCGTGCTCACGGAGGCCATCGGCGTGCCGCTGCGCATCGACAAGCGCCTGCGCGAAACGCACCTGGGCGAGTGGCAGGGCATGACCGGCCCCGAGGTCGACGCCGCGTACCCCGGTGAGCGCAGGAAATGGGGTTCCGATGCCGCGTGGGCGCCGCCGGGTGGCGAGTCCCGAGTGGACGTCGCCGCGCGCGCGGGCGAGGTCGTGAACGACCTGCTGCAGCCCAATTCCGAGGCCGGCGAGTCGGTGCTGCTCGCCTCGCACGGCGGCCTGATCGTGGCGCTCACGGCCAAGCTGCTGGGCCTGCCGCTCGAGATCTGGCCGTCGCTCGGCGGGATCATGAACTGCCACTGGGTGGAGCTCGGCCGCCGCGACGACGCCTGGCGGCTGCACGCGTACAACGCGGGGATCACCGGCTGATCGATGGGCCCGCACCTGCTCGTGTTCGGTGATTCGCTGAGCTTCCACGGACCCGTCGGCCCCTGTGCCGCCGACGAACCACGCCTGTGGCCCAACGTCGCGGCCACCGCGCTCGGCGGACACGCCGACCTGGTCGCCGGCATCGGCTGGACCGCGCGCGACGTGTGGTGGTCGCTCACCGGCGACCCGCGCGTGTGGGCCGACCTGCACCACGCGGACGCGATCGTGCTGGCGATCGGCAGCATGGACACGCTGCCGTCGCCGCTGCCGACCTACCTCCGCACCGGCCTGCGGTACCTCCGTCCCGACGGGGTGCGCCGCGTCGTGCGCGGCGCGTACCTGGCCGCGCAGCCCCGCCTGTCCGTGGTGCTGCGGGGCCGGCCCGCGGTGCTGCCCGCGAAGCTGACCGTGCACTACCTGGACCTCGCTGTGGAGGCGTTGCGCGTGTTGCGGCCCGAGCTGCCGATCTTCGGGATGCTGCCGTCGGTGCACCGCGCCGACGCCTACGGTCGCGTCCACACCGCCCGCCCCGCCGCGGCCGCCGCGATGGCCGCCTGGGGCGCGCGAGTGGACGTACCACTGCTCGACCTCCCGTCCGTGGTCGGCGACCACGTGCTCGGCGGCGACGGCAACCCCGACGGAATGCACTGGGGCTGGGCGGGTCACGAAGCGGTCGGCACGGCCATGGCGAAGCTGATGACACCGGCTTTGCACCCCGGCGACGTAGGCTGACGGCGTGTCGGTCGCCGTGGTCACGGACTCCACCGCCCATCTGCCGGAGGGCTTCGCCGACCGGCACTCGGTGCGCGTGGTGCCCCTGCACGTCCTCGTCGACGGCGCCGTGTCCTACGACGGCACCGAAATGGGCCCGGCCGCCCTCGCGGAAGCGCTGGGGGAGCGCAAGATCGTGACCACGTCACGGCCCACGCCCGCCGAGTTCGCCGCGGTCTTCCGCGCCGCGCTCGAGGACGGCGCCGAGTCCGTGGTCTCGGTGCACTTGTCCAAACAGCTCTCCGGCACCTGGGAAGCCGCCGTGCTCGCCGCCCAGGAAGTCGACCCGGATCTCGTGCGCGTGGTCGACTCGCGCACCACGGCGATGGGGCTCGGGTTCGCCGCCCTGCACGCCGCGGTGGCCGCCACCGCGGGCAAATCGGCGGTCGACGTCGAAGCGGCCGCGGTCGAGGCCGCCCGTCGCTCGTCCACGCTCTTCGTGGTCGAGACCCTCGAGCACCTCCGCCGCGGCGGCCGCATCGGGCCGGCGGCCGCTCTGCTGGGCACAGCGCTCGCAGTGAAGCCGGTGTTGCACATGTCCGAAGGGCGCATCCTTCCGCTGGAAAAGGTCCGGACCATGAACCGGGCCATGGCCCGGCTGGTGGAGCTCGCGGTGCAGGCGGCCGGCGACGGCCCGGTGGAGCTCGCCGTGCACCACCTCGCCTCGCCCGAACGAGCCGTCGAGCTCGCCAACCGGCTCGAAGAAGCCGTGCCCGGCTGCGCCGGCGGCTGCGTGGTCTCGGAGCTGGGCGCCGTGATCGGCGCCCACACCGGCCCGGGCGTGCTCGGCGTGGTCGTGCAGCGCGAGCGGTGATCCCCTTGGCCGGTAAGGGTTTCAGTTCCGGCTGGTGGTGAAGCCCGCGAGGAACAGCTGCAGCCACCGCGCCCGCACCGCCGGCTCGACGGCCGTGGGCGCGGTGAGGATCAGCAGGTAGAAGTCGTCGGCCGTCACGTCTTCCCGCAGCCGCCCGTCACGCTGGGCGGCCTCGATCATGGCGGTCGTCGCCGCTCGGCTGCGGCTCTCCTGCTCGGGCGTGAGGAACTCCGCGCCCACGTCCTGCGCGGCCGCCTTCACCGCCCGGTCCGACGCCGCCGCCTCCACGATGTGGCTCATCAGCGCCGAGATCTCGCTCATCGCGTCGGCCCCGCCGGCCACCCGCTCGGCCGCCGCCTCGATCGCCTGCGTGATCAGCTCGCTGTGCTCGCCGATCACCGCCGTGACGAGGTCGGTTTTCGTCGGGAAGTGCCGGTACAACGTGCCCACGGCGACCCCCGCGGCCTCGGCGATCGTGTCCATCGGCACGTCGGGACCGAGCCGGGTGATCTGCTCCCGCGCCGCGTCGAGGATCTTGGTGCGGTTGCGCACCGCGTCGGCGCGCAACGGACGGGACGGCTCCATCGGCTCTCCGGGGTCAGCTCGCGACGGCCCGCTTGATGAGGGCGTCGAACGCGCGGTCGGGCAGGGCACGGCGCAGGAAGATCAGGGGCTTCGCGCCGAAACCCGCAGCGTAGCGCGTGCGCGGCCGCCGAGCGGTCGCAGCCTTGGCCACGGCCTTCGCGATCACCGAAGGCTGCGACAGCATCCGCGCGTTGATCCCGCCCGTCATGCCCTTCGCGACTTTCCCGGCCAGATCCGCGTATGCGCCTTCGCCCGACACCTCCATGAGGTGGTCCACCGCGATGCTGCCCCACTCCGTCGCGATCCCGCCGGGCTCGACCACCACCACGTCGATCCCGAAGGGTGCCACCTCCAGCCGCAGCACGTCGGAGAAGCCCTCCAGTGCGAACTTCGAGCCGTGGTACCAGGCGCCGAGCGGGGTGTGGATCTTGCCGCCCATCGACGAGATGTTCACGATCCGGCCTGAGCGCTGCGCCCGCATCACCGGCAGCACGAGCTGGATCAGCCGCGCGGCCCCGATCACGTTCACCTCGAACTGGTAGCGACCCTCCTGCAGCGGCACGTCTTCGACCGCGCCGTACGAGCCGTAGCCGGCATTGTTCACCAGCAGGTCGATCCGGCCCGACTCCGCGACGATCGCCGCCACGGCCTTCTCCGCCGACTCCTCGTCGGTCACGTCCAGTGCGATCGTCCGCGCACCACGCTCGGCGAGGCCGGCCATCCTCTCCACCCGCCGCGCGGCGCCATAAACGGTGTACCCACGCTGCAGCAACTCGCGCGCGCTTGCCTCTCCGATACCCGACGACGCACCCGTGACCAGGGCGACCTTGGGGGACATGGCCAACACCTCCTGAAAATGAACCAGGACTCAGGTTTATCATGAGTCATCGTTCACTTTCAACCGGGGCAGGGTCGACCGAGGCGAACGAGTGGTGCTCGTGCGTCACGGTCCAGCGGCCCCGCACCTTGCGCAGGCCGAGGGTGAGGCGCAGGTGGTGGCCCGGCGGATCGGCCGGCGTGCCGCAGTGCAGCAGCGCCCAGGCGAACGCCACGTCGTCGCCGGCGGTCACGTCGAGTTCGAGGATGGTGAACGTGGCGCCTTCCGCCTGCCAGACGAAAAACGGGGGCCAGGTCTCGCGGTAGGCGGCGAGTCCGCGAACCCCTTCGTGGGGTGGCGGGACGTCGAACATCACGATGTCTTCGGAGTGCTCGGCCAGCACGCCGTCGAGATCGCCTGCGTGGACGGCGGTGGCCCAGTTCTCGATCAGGGCGCGGATCTCGGATTCGTTCGTCATGGCTCGGTCCTTTCGTGGGGCTCGCCGTCGAGGGCGGTGATGGCGGAAAGCATGGCACCGCGGGCCGACGGAAACGGCCGTCCGACCGCCGCGGAGGCCGAGTTATCCACAAGGGGCGAGTTATCCACAGGCCGCCGAATTCGCCCTGGCGGCCGGAGTCGATCACCGCCTACCGTCGCACGTGTGTTCGATCAGACCGCCCGGGATCCGGGCACTCCCGTGAACGCCAGGCTGGCCTGGCTGGCCGATCAGCTGGCAGCGGGCCCGCAGACCGTCGGGCCCGGTGGCCGGCTGGTCCGGCGCTGGCTGCCCGGCGGCGCCGACCCGGCGCACCCCGGTCTGCCCGGTGTGCTGAAAAACCCGCGGGTGCTGGTCGCGCTGGGCCTGGTGGTCGTGGTCGCGCTGATCGCCGCGGGATTCACGGTGTTCGGCGGATCGCCCGCGGCGGAGCTGGCGCCGGCGCTGCCGAGCGCGAAGGCCCACCCATCCGTCGCGGCGCCGTCGTCGTCGGCCGCGAAGCTGGTGATCAGCGTGATCGGGCACGTCCGGGCGCCCGGTCTCGTCACCGTGCCGGCCGGGTCGCGCGTGGCCGACGCCGTGCGGGCCGCCGGTGGCGCGGATCCGGGCACCGACCTGTCCGGCCTCAACCTCGCGCGCAAGCTCACCGACGGCGAACAGCTGGCGGTCGGGATCACGGTCGCGTCTTCGGCCCCGGCCGGATCCGGCGCGCCCGCGGGCAAGCTCGACCTCAACTCGGCGACACCCGCGCAGCTCGACACCCTGCCCGGCGTCGGCGAGGTCACCGCGGGCCGCATCGTCGACTGGCGCACCGAACACGGCGGCTTCTCGAGCGTCGAGCAACTTCGCGACGTGGAGGGCATCGGCGAAAGCAAGTTCGAAAAGCTGAGGGAACAGGTGACGGTCGGATGATGCTCGGCCGGCCGGACGCGCCCTCGTGGCGCGATCACGACCTGAGGCTCGTCCCGGCCGCGCTCGCGGCCTGGGGCGGCACCCTCGCGGGGCTGCGGCTCGGATGGTGGGCGGCCGCGACTTTCGGTGCGGTGGCGGTGGTTCTGTCGGCTGTGCTGCTCGCGCGGCGGCGCGGGCGCTGGCTCGGCGCGGCGGGTGCGTTGCTGGTGCTCGGGCTGGTCGTGGCGCTGCCGACGGCGTGGCGGATCCGCGGTGCGGACCAGGACGCGCTCGGGCCGGCCGCGGCCCACGGGCTCACCGCCACCTTGCGCGTCGAGGTCACCGAGCGCCCGCGGCCGATCCACAGTGCCGGGTACGCCGACCAGCAGGCGGGCACGCGATCGGTGGTCGTCGACGCTCGGGTGGAATCGGCCACTGTGGACGGTCAGCCCGTGGCGTCCACCGGTCGGGTCCTGCTGATCGCGCCCGTGGCCGGGTGGGGTGGGCTGCTGCCGGGCCAGGACGTCACCGCGTCAGGCCGGCTGGCGCCGGCGCGCGGCGGAGAGCTGACGGCCGCGGTTGTGTATCTCCAGAGCGCGCCGACCGGGGTCACTGCCGCGCCGTGGTGGCAGCGCGCGGCGGCGGCGTTGCGCTCGGGCCTGCACGACCTGTGCGCGGTGCTTCCCGAAGAGCCGGCGGGGCTGTTGCCCGGGCTGGTGCTGGGTGACACGAGCGCGTTGCCGGAGCAGGTGGAGCAGGAGTTCACGGAGTCGGGGCTCACGCACCTGATGGCCGTCAGTGGCGGAAATCTCGCGATCCTCTGCGGTTCGGTGCTGCTGCTCTGCCGGCTGCTGCGGATCGGGCCGCGGGTGTCGGCGGTCGCGGCGGGGTTGTGCCTGGGCGGGTTCCTGGTCCTGGTCGGTCCGGCGCCGAGTGTGCTGCGGGCCGGGGTGATGGGTGGGGTGGCGCTGCTGGCGTTGGCGTTGGGGCGGCGAGGATCCGCGTTGCCGGCGCTGGCGTTCTCGGTGTGCGTGCTCGTGGCGTGGGATCCGGTGATGGCGGCGGACTTCGGGTTCGCGCTGTCGGTGTTCGCCACCGCGGGGCTGGTGCTGCTGGCGCCGCGATGGGCGAGTTCGCTGGTGCGGCGTGGGGTTCCGCCGGGGTATGCCGAAGGTGTCGCCGTGCCGCTGGCGGCGTTCGTGGTCACGGCGCCGGTGATCGCGGGTATGGCGGGCACGGTGAGCCTCGTCTCGGTGGTCACCAATGTGCTGGCCGCCCCTGTCGTCGCGCCGGTGACGGTGCTCGGGGTGCTGGCCACGGTGGTCGGGCCCTGGTGGCCGGGGGCCGGGCACGTGCTGGTGCGCCTGGCCGATCCGGAGGCGCGCTGGCTGATCACCGTCGCGCGCCAAGGCGCCCGTGCACCGGGTGCGGTGCTCACGTGGCCGGGCGGCTGGTGGGGTGGGTTGTGCGCGGCCGGAGTGCTGGTCGTGGTGGTGGTCGCGATGCGGTTCCGGCGCGCGCGGCTTCTGGTCGCGATGGCTTTGGTGGCGGTGCTGCTGATCTTCGTGCCGCCGCGGGTGCTCTCGCCGGGCTGGCCGCCGAAGGGCTGGGCGATGGTGGAGTGCGACGTCGGTCAGGGTGACGCGGTGGTGCTGTCCACGGCGGAGGCCGGGCGGGCGGTGGTCGTGGACACCGGGCCGGAGCCGGGGCCGGTGGACGAATGCCTGCGGCGGCTCGGCGTGGACCGGATTCCGTTGCTGGTGCTCAGCCACCTGCACGCCGACCACATCGGCGGCCTGTCGTCGGTGTTCGACGGTCGGGCCGTCGGCGCGATCGCCGTCGGGCCCGGGCGCGCGCCGGCGTGGGCGTGGCAGCAGGTGTCGCAGCAGGCGGCGGCGCACCACGTGCCGTTGCTCGAACTGAGCGACGGGCAGCGGCTCGGCTGGCCGGGGCTTTCGCTCGACGTGCTGGGGCCGCGCTACGTCACCTCCCGGGCGGCGGCCGAGCAGGACGGCACGATGATCAACAACAGTTCCGTGGTGCTGAGGGCGACCACGGCGGCGGGGAGCGTGCTGCTGACCGGAGACGTGGAGCTGGCCGCGCAGGCCGATCTGCTGGCCGAGGGGGTGGATCTGCACGCGGACGTGCTGAAGGTGCCGCACCACGGCAGCAGGTACTCGCTACCGCAGTTCCTCACGGCGGTGGGTGCGCGGGCGGCGATGATCAGCGTCGGTGCGGGCAACGGTTACGGGCATCCTGCGAAGTCCACAGTGGACGTGCTGGGCACGTTGGGCGTGCTCGTGACGCGGACCGATGTGGACGGTGACACGGCCGTGGTGCCCGGAGACGGCGGGCCGGCGGTGGTACGCCGGGGCGAGCCGCGCGGGCCGCCCCGGTGAGGAGCGGCCCGCGGGCCCGTCGGTCAGCTCGGCTCGGGCCCGTTCGGCTCGATTCGGCGCGCCGATCGATGCGGCCGGCCGGCCGTGGTCGTTTCGGCGGCGCGGCTCGGCTGGGCCTGGCGGTCGGTCAGCTTCGCCGGTCGGCTCTGCCCGGACTCCGCCGGCCGGCTCGCGAGGAAGTCTTCGGCAAGCCGTTAGGACCGCGCGATGTCGACCCAGCGCACGCCGCCGGCGTACGCCGACGGCGAGCATCTCCTGGGTCGCCGGCATGTTCCGCGGTCCCGGCAGTTCGCGGCCGACGCTGAGGTACGCGGGTCGGCCGAGAGCGGCGAGGTCAGGTCGGGCCCGGCCGTCAGCCTGGCTCGGGCCCGTTCCGCTCGAATCGGATCACCGGCCGGCCGCCTTCGGTCGATTCGGCGGCGCGGCGCGGCTCGACCTGCCGGTCGGCTCAGGCCTGTCGGTCGGCTCAGTAGCCGAGGGCCTTGGAGACGGCTTCGGCCGACGGCGGCACGGTCGCCTTGGGGCCGATGCGGCCTTCGACGGCGTCGAGGGTCTTGAGGCCGTCGCCGGTGATGAGCAGCACGGTCTCGGCGTCGGGGTCGAGCTTGCCGGTCTCCACGAGCTTCTTCGCCGTGGCGACGGTGACGCCGCCGGCGGTCTCGGTGAAGATGCCTTCGGTGCGGGCCAGCAGGCGGATGCCCTCGACAACCTCTTCGTCGCTCACGTCTTCGATCGCGCCGCCGGTGCGGTTCACCACGTCGAGCACGTAGGGGCCGTCGGCGGGGTTGCCGATCGCGAGCGAGCGGGCGATCGTGTCGGGCTTCACCGGCTGCACCACGTCGTGGCCGGCGCGGAACGCCGTGGACACGGGGGAGCAGCCGGTGGCCTGGGCGCCGAAGACCTTGTAGGGGCTCGCTTCCACGAGGCCGAGCTGGCCGAGCTCGCGGAAACCCTTGTCCACCTTGGTGAGCTGCGAGCCCGACGCGATCGGCACCACGATCTGCGGCGGTAGGCGCCAGCCGAGCTGCTCGGCGACTTCGTAGCCGAGCGTCTTGGAGCCTTCGGAGTAGTACGGGCGCACGTTCACGTTCACGAACGCCCACGTCGGGTGCTCGCCGGCCAGCTGGGTGGCGAGGCGGTTCACGTCGTCGTAGTTGCCGTCGACGGCGATCAGGTCACCGTCGTACACGGCGGTGGTGAGGATCTTGGCGCGCTCGAGCGAGCTCGGGATCAGCACGACCGACCGCCAGCCGGCGCGGGCCGCGGCGGCCGCGGTCGCGTTGGCCAGGTTGCCGGTGGAGGGACACGCGAGCACCTCGAAGCCGAACTCGCGGGCGGCGGCCAGCGCGACGGCGACCACGCGGTCCTTGAAGGAGTGCGTGGGGTTGCCGGTGTCGTCCTTGACCCACACGGACTTGAGGCCCAGGGCCTTGGCGAGCCGGTCGGCCTTCACGAGGCGGGTGCCACCCGGCTCGGTGTTCGGGATCTCCTCGACGTTCGAGGGGACGGGAAGGAGTTTCTTGTAGCGCCAGATGTTCTTGGGGCCGGCCTCGATGTCTTCGCGGCGCACGCGGCCGAAGTCGTAGGCGACCTCGAGCGGGGAGAAGTCCTCCGCGGACACGAACTCGGGGGCGAGCGGCTGCCGGTGGCCCTCTTCCTTCGACACCAGTTCGACAGCCGGACCGAGATCCAGGGTCTTCTTGGTGGAGGATGTTCCGAGGGTTGCAGTCATCGCGAGGTTCCTTTCCTCATCTGCCCCGCCGAAGCGGGCCGGAATTGGCACCGTGATCGTCAGCTATCCCGCAATTGCGGGAAGACAGGCTTACGCCGGTTGCCGGGGCTTCGTCGGGCCGTTCCCTCTGCCCCTCTGGATGAGCGGTATTCAGTTTTCGGCGCACCGTGTATCCGGTCTGGCGGGGCGCTGCCTCGGGTACACCGTACGACATGGCGATCACCTCGTGCCACGGTGGCGGCGCACATCACCGCGGCGGGCGCGTGGCCGGGCGGGTGAGAGGATGGTGGGGTGACCACCGCACCCGCGCCGCTGCACCTCGTCCTCGGTGAGGAAGAACTGCTCATCGAGCGGGCTGTCCGCTCGTCGCTGGACGCCGCGCGCGCCGTGGATTCCACGGCCGAGATGACGCGCAACCGGGTGTCGGAACTCACACCGCCCGTGCTCGCCGAGCTGGTGAGTCCTTCGCTGTTCAGCGAGGGCCGGGTCATCGTGCTCGACTCGGCGCAGGACATCTCGCAGGAGCTGTCCGACGCGGTGATGGCGTACCTCAAGGCGCCCGCGGACGGCATCGTGCTCGTGGTCGTGCACACCGGCGGCGGCCGCAGCAAGGCGGCCAAGGCGCTGCCCGCGGCGCTGAAAAAGGCGGGCGCGGAGATCACCGAGTGCCCGAAGCTCACGAAGCCCGCCGAGCGGGAGTCGTTCGTGCGCAACGAGGTGCGCCGCGCCGGCGGCAAGATCGACGCGGGGGGTGTCATGGCGCTGCTCGACACAGTCGGCTCCGACCTGCGCGAGCTCTCCTCCGCGGCGACCCAGCTCGTCGCCGACACCGGCGGCGTGGTCGACGAACAGGCCGTGCGCCGCTACCACACCGGCCGCGCCGACGTGACCGGCTTCGCCGTGGCCGAGAAGGCCGTCGGCGGCGACCGCGCGGCGGCCCTGGAGTCGCTCCGCTGGGCCATGCAGCTCGGCGTGCCGCATGTCCTGGTCGCCGACGCCCTCGCCGACGCGGTCCGCACGATCGCCCGCGTGTCGGCCGCCGGCCGCGGCAACCCGAACCAGATGGCGGGCGAGCTGGGCATGCCGCCGTGGAAGATCCGCAAGGCGCAGGGCCAGTCCCGCGGCTGGGGCCAGGACGGCCTCGCCACCGCGATGCGCGTGGTCGCCCGCCTGAACGCCGAGGTCAAGGGCGTGGCCGCCGACGCGGACTACGCGCTGGAACGCGCGGTGGTCGATGTCGTGGCCGCAAAGGGCGAACGCTGACCCTGGTCGGGCGGGCTTGCGGCCGGTCGGGACCCTGCGGGCATTGGTGATGCCGGATCGACGGGCCGCCGCACGGCCGCTGCGGGGGCACCTGGACCTCGGATGGCCTCCGGGCGCCGCAGTCGGTGCGGCTGCCACCTGGGTGACAGGCCTGGGCTAACCGCTGGTCGTTGTACGTAGGGCTGCCGACGCGGGCCAACCGTTGGCGACCCCGTGAAGTTGCTTGCTCGGCGAAACCGGCCAGCGGATCAGCGCGCGCGATCCGGCACCCGCGGCAATCCGTGGGCCGAGCCGGCAGGGACCGTGCGTGTGCTGCCGCGCTGGTTGCTTGGCCGGCCCCTCAGCTGGGACTCCGGCCGTCGAGTGGGGCGCAGCTGCCTGCCTGCGGACAAGAAAAAGGCCCGGCGACCTTCCGGTCACCGGGCCTCTTCAGATCCGACTGGCTGCGCTCAGGCTCAGAGCCCGTTCGCCAGCTTCGCCAGGGCCGACTTCTTGTTGGCGGCCTGGTTGGCGTGGATGACACCCTTGGTGACGGCCTTGTCCAGCTTGCGAGCGGCGTCGCGCTGGAGTTCGAGGGCCTTGTCCTTGTCGCCGGCTTCGGCGGCTTCGCGGAACTTGCGGATCGCGGTCTTCACCGAGGAGCGGATCGCCAGGTTGCGCTGACGGGCCTTCTCGTTGGTGGTGATGCGCTTGATCTGGGACTTGATGTTGGCCATGAAGGCGTCCTCTTTCAACTCGGTGAAGTTCGCTGCCGCGTAGTTAGTGGCTCCGGGCGCTGAGACCGGAAGAACCAGTCCTCGGCGCGGCCGGGTTTCCTCCCTGACGGAATGCCACACGACAACGAGCGGAAAGCCTAACAGGCCTGCTCCCGGCCCCCGTGGGCGGCCCGGCGTGATCGGCTCGGCTACCCTGGCCGACGGTAGTGCCTAGGGTTCCGCCGCCGGCACGCGCGCGACGTGAGCACCACGACACTCGGCAATCCACAGCACCGTGAAACCACAACCAGGGCCGGTGGGACAGGTCCGAGCGGCACCGTCGGCGCGGCCGGAAGCCCGCCGTTCATCTGACGGGACAAAAGCCTGGAGGACCCGGTCTTTCGCGAGCGCGCAAGACCCGAAGGGGTCCGGTGAACACCACAGCCTTGTCGTTCGTCCTCGTCGCCGCGGTCGTGCACGCGGGGTGGAACCTCGCGGCCAAGCGGGTGGGCTTCGGTGGGCCGCGGTTCGTGTGGCTGTACTACACCGTTTCGGCCGTGGTGCTGCTGCCGGTCGTGATCACCGTGCTGCTGCTGGAAAGCGAGCGTCCACAATGGACGTGGTTGGTCGCCGCCGCGGTCACGGCCGTGCTGCACGTGGGGTACGGCACGGTGCTGCAGCGCGGGTACGCCGTGGGTGACCTCTCGATCGTGTACCCGCTCGCGCGGGGCACCGGGCCGCTGCTGTCGGTGCTCGCCGCGGTGCTCGTGCTGCACGAGCGGCCCGGCGTGCTGGGGCTGGTCGGCGCGGCGCTGGTGGTGGCGGGTGTGCTCGTGATCAGCCTCGGTGGCGGCGAGGGCGACGCGAAGGCCCGCCGCGCGGGGGTGTTCTACGGCGTGCTCACCGGGGCGACCATCGCGGCCTACACGCTGTGGGACGCGCATTCCGTGACGACGCTCGCCGTTCCGCCGCTCGTGTACTTCGGCGGCGGCGCGGTGGTGCAGAGCGTGCTCCTCGCGCCGGCCGCGCTGCGGGACCGCGCCGAGGTGGCGAAGCTGTGGCGGGAGCACCGCAAGGAGACGCTGATCGTCGGCCTCGCCTCGCCCGCGGCGTACCTGCTGGTGCTGTACGCACTGCGAATGGCGCCCGTGAGCCTGGTCGCGCCGGCCCGTGAGCTGTCGATCGTGCTGGGCGGGCTGGCGGCGTGGTTCGTGCTCGGTGAGCGCAACGCGGCGCGCCGGCTGGTGGGTTCGGTGGTGGTGCTGGCCGGGATCGTCGCGATTGCGGTGGCCTGAGTCACTCGGGTAGGCAGGAAGCATGCACGTACTGAGCAGCCGGGTGCTGATCCACCCGCGCGATCCCGAGGCCTCCACCGCGTTCTACCGCGACACGCTCGGCCTGGCGATCCAACGCGAGTTCCCGGGCGGCACGGTGTTCTTCGCCGGCGGCGGCTCGATCGAGGTCGTGGGCCGCAACGACGCGGCGCCCTCGCCGGCCGTCGACCTCTGGCTGCAGGTGCGCGACCTGCCGGCGACGCTGGAGGAGCTGGCCGCGCGCGGCGTGACGCCGGTCCGCGGGGCGCAGCGCGAGCCGTGGGGGCTCGACGAGGCCTGGATCACCGACCCGGACGGGATGCGCATCGTGCTGGTGCAGGTGCCGGGCGACCACCCGCTGCGCCGCGACTCGCGCTAGGGCTTCAGCGCTCGCAGCTGAGCCGCCAAGGGGGCGAAGCCCGGGGGTTCCCAGGTCCACGTCTGCAGGTCGGTGAAGCCGGCCGCGGTCACTTCGGCGGCCAGGTCGTGGCGGGGGATGGGCAGCCACTTCTCGTGCGCGGACAGCAGCAGCCGGCCGCCGGGGCGCAGCACGCGGAAGAGCTCGGCGAAGCCGGCGGCGCGGTCGTCCCAGAGCTGCACGTTGTTCACGCTGAGCACGGCGTCCACGGAGGCGTCCAGCGAACCCGTGTCCGCCGCGGTGCCGGACCGCAGCTCCACGCGGTCGCCGCAGCGCTCGTGGCACAGCGCGCGCATCTCCGCTGACGGCTCGACACCGATGGCCTTGCGCGTGAGGCGGCTCGCCTCATCGAGGCCGATACCCGGGCCGGGGCCGATGACCAGCACCGTTTCGTCGGGTTCGAGCCGGGCCAGCGCCACGAGGCGGCGCTCGGTGGCGGCGTTGGCGCGGGACATCAGCCGGCCGCCGACCCGGCCGAGGAGGCCCGTCGGGTGGCCGAAGGCCCGGTCCAGGGCGGTGTCGAACGCGCTGTCGAAAGCGCCCGGCGGAGGCTGTGGAGTGCTCATCCTTCGAGGTCATCACGAGCCGGGCGCGCTCGCATCGGGGATGACCCCCAACCGCACCCGGAGGTCCATGGGACGATAGGAAGCGGCCACCCCCGACCTTTCCCGAGGACCACACGAGTGACAGCGCCCAAGACGTTCGCCGACACCACCTTCACGCCGCCGGAACTGATCCGCAACTTCTGCATCATCGCCCACATCGACCACGGCAAGTCGACGCTGGCGGACCGCATGCTGCAGCTCACCGGCGTCGTCGAGGAGCGGGCGATGCGCGCGCAGTACCTCGACCGGATGGACATCGAGCGTGAGCGCGGCATCACGATCAAGGCGCAGAACGTGCGCCTGCCCTGGCAGGTCGAGGGCCAGGACCACGTGCTGCACATGATCGACACGCCGGGCCACGTGGACTTCACCTACGAGGTGTCGCGCGCCCTGGAGGCCTGCGAAGGCGCGGTGCTGCTGGTCGACGCCGCGCAGGGCATCGAGGCGCAGACGCTGGCCAACCTGTACCTGGCGCTGGAGAACAACCTCCAGATCATCCCGGTGCTCAACAAGATCGACCTGCCCTCGGCCGACCCCGACAAGTACGCGGCCGAGCTCGCGCACATCATCGGCTGCGAGCCCACCGACGTGCTGCGCGTCTCGGCGAAGACGGGCGTCGGCGTCGGCGCGCTGCTCGACGAGGTCGTGCGCCAGGTCCCGGCGCCGGTCGGCGACGCGGATGCCCCGGCCCGCGCGATGATCTTCGACTCGGTCTACGACACCTACCGCGGCGTGGTCACCTACATCCGCGTGGTCGACGGCAAGATCACGCCGCGCGAGAAGATCCGCATGATGTCCACCGGCGCCACCCACGAGCTGCTGGAAGTCGGCATCATCTCGCCGGAGCCCAAGCCCAGCAAGGGCCTCGGCGTCGGCGAGGTGGGTTACCTGATCACCGGTGTGAAGGACGTCCGCCAGTCGAAGGTCGGTGACACGGTCACGTCCGAGCGCCACGGCGCCACCGAAGCGCTGGCCGGCTACCGCGAGCCGAAGCCGATGGTCTACTCGGGCCTCTACCCGGTCGACGGTTCCGACTACCCGGAGCTGCGCGAAGCGCTGGAGAAGCTTCAGCTCAACGACGCGGCGCTGGCGTACGAGCCGGAGACGTCCGTGGCGCTGGGCTTCGGCTTCCGCTGCGGCTTCCTCGGCCTGCTGCACCTGGAGATCACGCGCGACCGGCTCGAGCGCGAATTCGGCCTCGACCTCATCTCCACGGCGCCCAACGTGGTCTACCGCGTGGTGCTCGAGGACCGCAGCGACATCGTGGTGACGAACCCGTCCGACTGGCCGACGGGGCTCAAGATCTCCGAGGTCCACGAGCCGGTGTCGAAGGTGAGCATCCTCGCGCCGAGCGAGTTCGTCGGCACGATCATGGAGCTGTGCCAGGGCAAGCGCGGTGTGCTGCTCGGCATGGACTACCTGTCCGAAGACCGGGTGGAGCTGCGCTACAACATCCCGCTCGCGGAGATCATCTTCGACTTCTTCGACACGCTCAAGTCGCGCACCCGCGGCTACGCCTCGCTCGACTACGAAGAGGCCGGCGACCAGGTCGCCGAGCTGGTGAAGGTCGACATCCTGCTGCAGGGCGAGACCGTGGACGCGTTCTCGGCGATCGTGCACAAGGACGCGGCCTACACCTACGGCAACCGGATGGCCACGCGGCTGCGTGAGCTGATCCCGCGCCAGCAGTTCGAGGTGCCGATCCAGGCGGCCATCGGCGCGCGCATCATCGCGCGCGAGACGATCCGCGCGATCCGCAAGGACGTGCTCGCCAAGTGCTACGGCGGTGACATCTCCCGCAAGCGCAAGCTGCTCGAGAAGCAGAAGGAAGGCAAGAAGCGCATGAAGACCGTGGGCCGGGTCGAGGTGCCGCAAGAGGCCTTCGTCGCGGCTCTGTCCACTGAGGACAGCGGTAAGAACAAGAAGTAACACGGAAGGGCGAGCCCGCGCTCACGGGCTCGCCCTCCGCCGCTCAGCGGTTGCCGATGACCCGGTCGGCCGCGAGGAACACCGCCACCCGGCGCTCCTCGGCCATCACCCGGTCGTACTCGTCCCAGTCGTCGTGGGTGCCGGTGGCGGCCTTGAACACGTCCCGCAGCAGCGTCGGCAGCCCGGCGGGGTCGAACGCGGCGTCGGGGTCGTCGGGCCCGATGAGGTGCGTCGTGCCCGTGACCGACACCCAGTCCCAGCCGCGGCGGAACGTGACCGTCGCGTGCCCGGCGGCGCGCAGCAGCTTGAGCTTGTGGGCCCGGCCCATCGCCACGAAGGCGACACCCGGTTTGCCCGTGACGGGATCGTCGAACACCCCGGCGTTCACCACGGACGAGTGCACGGTGCCGTCGGCGCGGGTCGTCGAGATGGTCGCGAGGCCGTTTTCCTGCAGGGAGAGCGTGCGGACGTGCTCGAGATCGGCGGTCATGCCGAAGCCTAACGCCGGGGCCGGTGAGAGTCTTCCCCTCTCAGTCGTGCCGTTCCGCCTCCGAGGAATCGCACTAGGCTCGGGGGCATGTTCGATGATCTCGAGTTCCCGGTGATCGTGGCGCCGATGGCGGGCGGCCCGACCACTCCCCAGCTCGTCGCGGCGGTCACGGCCGCGGGCGGCTTCGGCTTCCTCGCCGCGGGGTACCTCACGGCCGAGGCGCTCGAGGCGAAGATCGCCGAAACCGCCGAGCTCACCGGCGGTCGGTTCGGCGTGAACCTGTTCGTGCCGGGCAGCCGCTCCGCCGCCGACCTCAGCGCGCACCGCGAGCGCCTGCTCACCGAGGCCCGGCGCTACGGCGTGGAGCCGGGCGAGCCGCTCTGGGACGACGACGAGTACCCCGCGAAGCTCGACGTGGTGGTGCGCCTGGGCGTGCCCGTGGTGTCGTTCACCTTCGGCGCCCCGACCTCGGCCGAGGCGCAGCGCATCCACGACGCCGGCGGCACCGTCGCGGTCACCGTGACCAGCCCGGACGAGGCCGACCTCGCCGCCTCCCGCGGCGCCGACGCGCTCGTGGTCCAGGGCTTCGAAGCGGGTGGCCACCGCGGCCTCTTCACCGACGACGCGACCAACCCGGCCGGTGGCGAACAGTACGGCCTGCTCGCGCTGCTACGCCTGATCTCCGCCCGCACGAGCCTGCCGCTGGTCGCCACCGGCGGCCTGATCCACGGCGCCGACGTGGCCGCCGTCCTCGCCGCCGGCGCCTCCGCCGCCCAACTCGGCACGGCCTTCCTCCAAACCACCGAAGCCGGCACCCCCTCGGCGCAACGCCGCGCCCTCGCCGAAGCCGGCCGCCTCACCGCCTTCACCCGCGCCTTCAGTGGCCGCCCCGCGCGAGGCCTGGTCAACCACCTGCTGAGCGACCTCTCCGCCGACGCCCCGGCCGCGTACCCGCAGCTGCACCACATGAGCAAGCCCGTCCGCGCCGCCGCCGCCCGCGCCGACGACCCCGAAGCCATGTCCCTGTGGGCCGGCCAGACCTACCCCCTCGCCGACGACGGCTCCGCCGCCTCCGTGGTCGACCGCCTCCGCACCGAAGCCCGGGCTGCCGCCGAACGCCTGGACCGCCTCCGCTGACCCCTCACACCCACCACTCGCGGTTCACCACTCTGCAGTCGACGCTCGCGTCCATCACCAGGGACCCAGGCCCCGCCTCACCCCGAACCCGAAACCCCGACCGCCCCAATGCGGCATTGGTTGCACCCAACGCACCCAACGCCACATCGGGGCGCTTTCCGCACGCCCCACCCAACCGGACGGGCCGCCACCTCGAAACCGCCACCGCACAACGCAATCCAGGCGTGCACCCAGCCCCCACCCTGCACCTCGATCCCCGCGCCCTTCACGGTTCTGGGCCATTGTCAAGGCGTCTTTCCAGCCTTGACAATGGCCCAGAACCGTAGAAACACTCAAAAATCGGGGTGCCCTCCGCAACCCCGGAAATCCTCAGTCCGAAGTGGACGCAACCCCACCAGCCCCACTGTCACCTGAAGACCCAGAAGGTCCTGCAGGCCCAGACCCGCCAGAGTCCCCAGACCCACCCCGAGCCAACACCGAATGCCTCCGGCTGTACCCGAAATAAACCCCCATCCCGATCACAAACCAGATCGCGAACCTCAACCACGTCTCCGGCTTCAAGAACGTGATCAACCAGATCGAGAACACCACCCCGATGATCGGCACCACCGGCATCCCCGGCGTCTTGAACGTCCGCGGCAGGTCCGGCCTCTTGTACCGCAACACGATCACCGCGATGCACACCACCACGAACGCCAGCAGAATCCCGATGTTCGTGAGCTCCGCCGCTTCACCGATCGGCAAGAACCCGGCGATGATCGCCGACGCGATCCCGAGGATCCACGTCGTCCGCGAAGGCACCTTCTTCACGGGATGCGTCTTGCCGAACCACTTCGGCAGCAGCCCGTCCCGGCTCATCGAATACCCGACGCGCGTGGCGCCGAGCAAGAACGTGAACAGCACCGTGAGGATGCCGATGATCGCGCCCACGGCGATCACCGCGCCCAGCCACCCGAGCCCGACCTTCGCGAACGCGCTGGAGAACGCGGCTTCCGGGTCGATGTCGGTGTACTTCACCATGCCGGTGAGCACGAGGCAGGCCAGCACGTACAGCACCATGGAGATCGCTAGCGAGTACAGGATCGCCTTCGGCATGTGCTTCTGCGAGTCCTTCGACTCCTCGGCGGCGGTCGACATGGCGTCATAACCGAAGACCGCGAAGAACACCGTCGCCGCGCCCGTGAACGCGCCGCTGATGCCGAACGGGAAGAAGTTGCTGTAGTTGCCCGTCTTGATGTGGAAGGCGCCGACCACGATCACCAGCACCACGAGCCCGACCTTCAGGTACACCAGGAGTGTCTCGAAGCGCGCCGCGTTTTTCATGCCCTGGTTGAGGATGAACGCGATGAGCAGGCACAGCACCACGGCGAACAGGTTCACCACGTACGAGCCGTGCGCCACTCCGTCGGCCTCGGTGCCCGGTGCGCCCGACATCCACGCCGGCAGCGACACGTGCAGGAAACCCAGCAGATCGTTGAAGTAGCCGGAGATCCCGATGGCGACCACCGCCACGATCGCCGTGTACTCGAGCAGCAGGTCCCAGCCGATGAACCAGCCCACGATCTCGCCGAGCACCGCGTAGCCGTAGGTGTAGGCCGAGCCGGCGCGCGGGATCAGGCCGGCGAACTCCGCGTAGGAGAACGCCGCCGCCGCGCTCGCGACGCCCGCGATGAGGAACGAGATCAGCACGGCGGGGCCGGCCGTCTGGTTGGCCACCGCGCCCGCCAGCGAGAAGATGCCGGCGCCGATGATGCCGCCGACGCCGATCGCGGTCAGCTGCCGCAGCCCGAGCGTGCGTTGCAGGCCGTCGCCCTCACCGCCGCTCTCGATCGTCTCGATCGGTTTGCGCCGGAACACGCCGGACCCTGATCCCAGGCTGCGGGGAGCTGACATCGATGTCTCCTCATACGTCGTGAGCAAAGCCCGGGTCACGGGCTCTGGCAGCGCACCGTACTAGGCCGTGTCCGCTGTGTCACCGATGTTCGCGCGCAGGGAGGTCAGCCGGCGGCGGTGTCCTCGGCGGCCGGGCCCGTGACGCGGGCCGGCAGCTTCGCGTCGCCGGTGCGCACCGCGCCCGCGGCGAAGAACGAGAGCAGCTCGGCGATCTCCGCCGGGTCGTCCAGCTGCGGGCAGTGGCCCCAGTCCTCACGCACCAGGAGGCGGCTGTGCGGCACGAGCGTGTGCAGCCGGCGCCCGGCGGCCGACGACACGAGCTTGTCCTTGCCGCACGCCACCACCAGCAGGGGCGTCTGCACGCGGTCGAGCTGGTAGGCGTCGGCGAGCTCGGCGACGAGCTGACGCGCCTGCTCGAGGCGCGAGGTGGTGGCGCGGTAGTCGGGGAAGAGCGTGGTGAAACGGGCGACCTGGCCGGCGTCGGCGGTGCCCGCGTCGGCGTAGAGCAGGCGCGGCACGACCTGCTCGGCGACCGCGCGCACGAGGAACCCCGGTACGGGCAAGGGGAGCGCGGAGTACAGCCGCAGCGGCAATGGGTTGCGCGCGACCGTGCGCACGAGCCACGAGTCGACGAAGCCGGGCGCGGCGATCGACACGACACCGGCCAGCGGCAGGCGCGGGTTCTGGGCCGCGCGCAGGCTGAGCGTGCCGCCGAGCGAGTTGCCCGCCAGCACCACCGGGCCGAGCACGGCCTGCTCGCGCACCACGGCGGCGGCGAACGCGTCGAGCTGCGGCAGCATCGGGCCCGGCCGCAGGGGCTGGGCGTCGCCGAACCCGGGCAGGTCCACCGCGACGGCCGCGATTCCCGCGGCGGCGAGCTCGGCGAGCACGGGCCGCCAGGTGTCGGCGCTGTCGCAGTAACCGTGCAGGAGGACCAGACGCGGCGCGCGCGGCTTCTCGATCGCGCGCCGACGGGACCGCTTCGGCGCTTCGGCCTCTGCCACGGGCGGGCCGACTTCGAGCACCCGCGTGCGCACACCGGCGAAGCGCCGGAAGGAAACCCGGACGGGATCCGGTTCGCTGCTGGGCCGGCCGCCCCGGACAGCGGGTGCGGGCCGCTTCGATGCGGTCATGTCTACAGGTTAACCGTTCAAGGTCGAGTTCTGGTCGAACTTCGGGGGTAACAAGCCGATTGCGAACTCGGGGTGTTGACGGTTAACAAAAAGCGGCGTACAAGCACCGGCCTGGGCTGATCCGTGACGGAAAAGCCCAGGCCGGAGGAGTTCTGTCGAGTCAGCGGGTGAAGACGATCTTGCCCGCGGTGGCGCCGTCGAGCATCGCCTTGAATCCTTCGGCGGCCTCGGCGAGCGGCAGTTCTGTGCCGATCTGGGGCTTGATCCCCTTGAGGTCGAGGTAGCTCAGCATGTCGGCCAGCTCGTCGCGCGTGCCCATGGTGGAGCCGGCGACGCGCAACTGCAGGAAGAACACGCGCTGCAGGTCGGCGGACGGGTCCGGGCCGCTCGTGGACCCCGAGACCACCACGATCCCGCCCGGCTTGAGCGACTTCAGGCTGTGCGCCCAGGTGGCCTTGCCGACGGTCTCGAACACGGCGTCGACCCGCTCGGGCAGCCGCGCGCCGGACTCGAACGTCCGGTGCGCGCCCACGGTTTCGGCCAGCGCGCGCTTCTCCTCGCTGCGCCCGGTCACCCACACGCGGAAGCCCGCCGCGCGCCCGAGCGCGATGAGCGCCGTGGACACCCCGCCGGACGCGCCCTGCACCAGCATCGTCTGGCCGGGCCGCAGCCCCGACTTCACGAACAGCATGCGGTACGCGGTGAGCCACGCCGTGCCCATGGTCGCGGCTTCGGGGAAGGTGAGCCCGGCCGGCTTGGGCACCACGTTGCGGGCCGGCACCACGACCTGCTCGGCGAACGTGCCCTGGTGCTTCTCGGTCAGCAGGGTGCGTTTCGGGTCGAGCGTGTCGTCGCCCTGCCAGCCCGGCGCGTTGACCACGGAGTGGATCACGACCTCGGTGCCGTCGTCGAGCGTGCCGGCGCCGTCGCAGCCCAGGATCATCGGGAACTGCTCGGGCTTGATGCCGACGCCGCGCAGCGTCCAGAGGTCGTGCATGTTGAGGCTGGCCGCCTTCACCTGCACGCGCACCCAGCCTTCGGGCACCTCGGGCTCGGGCCGCTCGCCGGCGACCAGGGAATCGAGCGGGGACT
This sequence comes from Amycolatopsis rhabdoformis, assembly GCF_035918295.1. GTDB lineage: Bacteria > Actinomycetota > Actinomycetes > Mycobacteriales > Pseudonocardiaceae > Amycolatopsis > Amycolatopsis rhabdoformis. Next base: position 4,975,684 of record NZ_CP142149.1, on the reverse strand, counting down.
CGGCGTTGGGTTCCTTCGCGTACACAGCGAACATGGCTGCAACCTACCGCCCCTGGGCGCGCCGACGCAGCCTGGCGCGCGTAGTCTCACACTCGTGTTCAACGGGCTGGCCGACTGGTGGGACGGGGTCGAGCTCTGGCTCGCCCAGGCTTGGTTCCCCGTGCAGTTCGTGCTGGTCATGGTCGTGGTCGTGCCGCTGTGCCTGCTCGCCGCCTGGGCGATCGACAAGCTGGTGGGCCGGTTCGCACGCTGGTTCGGCCCGGCCCGCGACGACGACAACCCGCCCTCTTAGGCTCACTCACCATGGTCAACCGTAGGCGGATCACCGCCGCGCTCGTCGGTCTCCTCGTGCTCGTGCTCGGGGGCTGGCTGGTGAAGGAAAACATCGGGGACTCGTCCTCGTCCGCCCCGAGCAAGCCGAGCACCTCCGCTTCGGCCGGTGCTTCCAGCGCCTCGGGCGTCGCCGCGAAGCTGCCCGGCAGCGACTCCGGGCTGCCCGTGAAACCGTTGTCCGGCTTGCCCTCGCAGGCGCGCGACACGTGGAAGCTCATCGAGGCGGGCGGTCCGTACCCCTATCCGCGCAACGACAACGTCGTGTTCGAAAACCGCGAGAAGGTGCTGCCGCGGAAGCAATCGGGCTACTACCACGAGTACACGGTGACCACGCCGAAGAGCCCCGACCGCGGCCCGCGCCGCCTGGTCACGGGGCAGGCGAAGGAACTGTTCTACACCGACGACCACTACGCGTCGTTCGTCGTCGTGGACCCGAACCGGTGACGGCGGCCGGCGAGGCGCAGGTCGCCGCGAACGAGGCCTACGCGCGGGGCGCCTACCCGCACCTGGTCGACGGCGGCACGGCCGACAAGGGTTCGACGCTCGACGCGATCGCGAAGGCCATGTCCTTTCCGGACTACTTCGGCCGCAACCTCGACGCGCTCTACGACATGCTCACCGACCTGTCGTGGCTGCCCGCCGGCGAGCACGTGCTGATCTGGTGCGGCTCGGAAGCCTTGCACCAGGCCGAACCGAAGACCTACCTCGCGATCCGCAGCGTGCTCTCGGACGCGCAGCGGGCCCTCGGCCCGGCCGACGGAGCGGCGGACTCCCGGCAGCTCACGGTCGTTCTCGCCGACTCCTGACCCCACCGCCCCCATGTGGCGTTGGGTGCACTCAACGCAACGAATGCCACATTGGGAAAGGTCGTGGGGTCAGCCTGTGCTCAATCCTCGGGGACCCAGTTCGGCTTGCGCTTCTGCGCGAACGCGAGGATGCCCTCCTGGCCTTCTTCACTGGCGAAGAACCCGGACGACAGCTCGTTCATCGCGGCGAAGCCCTCCGAAGGCGTGGCCGGGCGCGGCTTGCTCAGCAGCGTTTTGGTGGCGGCCAAGGCTTTCGGGCCGCCCAGCGTGAGCGACTTGAGGTAGCCGGCCACGGCCTCGTCGAGCTCGGCGGCCGGCACCGCGGCGTTGAGCAGCCCGATCTCCACGGCCCGCTTCGCGTCGAACACGTCGCCGGTGAGGAAGAGCTCGTGCGCCGCACGCGGGTTGAGCCGCGGCAGCACGGTCAGCGAGATCACCGCGGGGATCACGCCGATGCGGACCTCGGAGAACGCGAACGTGGCCTCGGGCACCGCCACCGCGATGTCGCACGCGGCGACCATGCCGATGCCGCCGGCGCGCGCCGGTCCGGCGAGGCGGGCGACGATGGGCTTCGGGCTGGTCCAGAGCTGGTCCAGGATCTTCGGGAACTCGTTCACGCCCTGCGCGCCGGCCCCGGCGCCGCGGGCTTCCTTGAGGTCCATGCCGGCGCAGAAGACCGGGCCGGTGTGCGTGAGCAGCACCACGCGCACGGCGTCGTCGGTGCGGGCCTTGTCCAGCGACTCGCTCAGCTCGCGGCGCAGCTGCGCGGACAGGGCGTTGCGGTTGTGCGGCGAGTCGAGGGTGATCGTGGCGGTGCCGCCCACCACGTCGTAGTGCACCAGTTCGTCAACCATGGCACCACCCTTGCACACGCGTGCGCGAGGACGGCTGTGAAGTGCGTCGGGGGCCGCCGTGACGAGCGCGGCCCCCGAGCAGCGTCAGCCGATGGTGGTGGTCGTGAAGACCGGGCTGGGCGAGGGGAAGCACGCGGTCGGCGCCGAGATGTCGATCAGCTGGTTGACCACGGCGGTGAAGGTGAGGCCGGGATCGTCGTAGCTGCTGCCCGCGAGCCGCGTCTCGATGGTGCCGGACGCGCCCGCCGTGAGGTGCACGGTCACGGTCGGCAGCTCGAACGTCGCGCCGCCCGCGATCGGGCCCGGGAACGAGAGCGTGGCGACGCCGCCGGACACGGTGAGCTTCGGCGCGGTCGAGCCGAGGCCCGAACCGCCGGCGAGGTCGGCGCTCACGAACGCCGAGTTGGCCGGCACCGGGATCTCGAGGGCGAAGTCCTTGATCTGCTTGACTTTGTAGCCGCTCACGGTGGCCGGCACCGAGTTCGGCGCCGGGTCCACCACCACGTCGAGCGCGCCGCCGGGGGCGACGGTCGCCGGGGCGGTCACGTCGGCGTCCTGGCTGAGGCCGACCTGCTGCGGGCCGACGATCGGCGCGTCGGCCTGGCAGTCGAACGCGACGGTGGTGGCCGCCGAAGCGGGCACGGCGGAGCCGAGCACGCCGACGGCGGCGAGCGCGGCCACAGGAACGATCTTGCGCAGGGCTGACTTCATCTGCTCCACCTGTTTCCGGGGTGAGGACGGGAAGGAAGTCGCGCGACGCTTAGATAGTTACCGGCGAGTCAAGTAGTCCGTCAAGAATTTCCCGTTCCCATGCGCGCACGGTGAAGATCTGGCAAAGATCACCACTGAAACGCGTATCGGATTCAGCTTTATGCGCTGACCTGCGCAGGAGTGTGCTACTAAAGCGGTATGCGGGTCACGACGTCGGCATAGCGGTGCAGCACGGCGGCGGCCACGCGCGGGTCGGTGCCCAGCGGTTCGGCCACGAACACCCCGCGATCGGCCTCCCGGGCCAGGTCCGCGATCCGGTCGGGCAGCAGGCCGGGCGCGAGGAACCACGACGCCACGGCGACCCGCCGCACCCCCCGCGCACGCAGCCGCCCCACGGCGGCAGGCACGTCCGGCTGAGCCGCGCTCGCGAACGCCTCGGTGACCGGCAGCCCCAGCTCGACCTCCCAGCGCGCGGCCAGGTCGGCGACGGCCGCGTTGGCGCCGGCGTTCGACGAACCGACGGCACTCACCACCACGCCGTCACCCGGGCCCAGGCCGGCGCCGGCCAGCCGGTCGAGCGCCACGCGCTCCAGCACCGGGTCGACGCCGAGCACTTCGGACACGCGCACGTCGAACCCCGGACACTGCGCCCGGACCTCGGCGACGAGCGCGGGCAGGTCCACCCGCGCGTGGAACGCGCTGCCGAGCAGCAGTGGCACCACAACGGCCGAGCGATGTCCCTGCGTGTACAGCTGCCGCAGGACGTCGGTCACGCGCGGCTCGGAGAGGTCGAGGAACGACTCGTAGGCCTCGACCTGCGGGGCCAGCTCACGCACGCGCTCCGCGAGCCCCCGCACGGTCGCGGCCGAGCGGGGGTCGCGGCTGCCGTGCGCGACGGGGACGAGCGGGGCCGTCACACGAACCGTTCGCCGACCAGCCCGGCGGCGAGCGTGTCGCCGTCCTTCGGGTCGATCACGAGGAACGCGCCGGTGCGCGGGCTCTCGCTGTAGTCGTCCACGCCGAGCGGCTCGGCCAGGCGCAGCTCGACGCGGCCGATGTCGTTGAGGTCCAACGACTCCGGAGCGTCCACACTGGACAGCGTCTGCTCGTCGAAGCGCGCGGCGAGCTCGGTCACGATGGCCTGCACGGTGCGGGTGCCGTGTTTCACCAGCACGCGCGCACCCGGCTTGAGCTGCTTCGACGAGAGCCAGCACAGCGTGGCGGTGAGCTCGTCGGTCACCCGCGGCGGCCGGTCGGCCACGGCGATGAGGTCGCCGCGCGAGATGTCGAGGTCGTCGGCGAGCAGCAGCGTCACCGACGTGCCGGCGCCCGCTTCGTCGAGTGGGCCGTCGGCGGTGTCGATGCGCTCGACCGTGCTGCGCAGGCCGGCCGGCAGGACCACGATCTCGTCGCCGGGACGGATGGTGCCCGCGGCGATCTGGCCGGCGTAGCCGCGGTAGTCGAGGTGCTCGGGCGTGCGCGGCCGGATCACGTACTGCACGGGGAAGCGGAACGCCGCCTCGTGCGGATCCGGCGCGACCGGCACCGTTTCGAGGTGCTCCAGCAGGGACGGACCGTCGTACCACGGCGTGCGCTCGGAGGTGGTGGCGACGTTGTCGCCTTCCAGTGCCGAAACCGGAATCGTGACGACGGTGCCGGCGCCGTAGCCGAGCGATTCGGCGTGCGCGCCGAACTCCTTGGCGATCACGGAGAACGTCTCCTCGTCGTAGTCGACGAGGTCGATCTTGTTCACCGCCAGCACCAGCCGCGGCACGCCGAGCAGGGCCAGCACCGCGGCGTGGCGCCGGGTCTGCTCGACCACGCCCTTGCGCGCGTCGACCAGCAGCACGCCCAGCTGCGCGGTCGAGGCGCCGGTGACCGTGTTGCGGGTGTACTGCACGTGGCCCGGCGTGTCGGCGAGCACGAACGAGCGCCGCGGCGTGGCGAAGTAGCGGTACGCGACGTCGATCGTGATGCCCTGCTCACGCTCGGAGCGCAGCCCGTCGACGAGCAGCGACAGGTCCGGTGTGGACAGTCCCTTGTCGACGGACGCGCGGGTCACCGCGTCGAGCTGGTCGGCGAGCACGGACTTCGTGTCGTACAGCAGTCGCCCGACGAGCGTGGACTTGCCGTCGTCGACGCTGCCCGCCGTGGCGAGCCTCAGCAGCGAACTCATCAGAAGTAGCCTTCCCGCTTGCGGTCTTCCATGGCCGCTTCCGACATCCGGTCGTCGGCTCGCGTCGCGCCGCGCTCGGTGAGCCGCGACGCCGAAACCTCGGCGATCACGTCGGAAACCGTGACCGCGGTGGACTGGATGGCGCCGGTGCACGAACCGTCGCCCACGGTCCGGTACCGCACGCTCAGCTCGCGCACGTCCTCGCCCTCGCGCGGGCCGCCCCACGGACCTTCGGTGAGCCACATGCCGTCGCGCTGGTAGACCGCGCGCTGGTGGGCGTAGTAGATCGAGGGCAGGTCGACCTTCTCGCGGGCGATGTAGTTCCACACGTCCGCCTCGGTCCAGTTGGACAGCGGGAACACGCGCACCTGTTCGCCGGGACGGTGGCGGCCGTTGTAGAGGTTCCACAGCTCCGGGCGCTGCCGGCGCGGCTCCCACTGGCCGAAGGAGTTGCGCAGGCTGAAGATGCGTTCCTTGGCCCGGGCGCGTTCTTCGTCGCGGCGGCCGCCGCCGAACACGGCGTCGAACTTGTTCTCCGCGATCGTGTCGAGCAGCGGCGTGGTCTGCAGCGGGTTGCGCAGGCCGTCGGCGCGCTCTTCGAGGCGGCCGTCGTCGATCCAGTCCTGCACCTTCGCCACGACCAGGCGCAGACCGTGCTGCGCGACCACACGATCGCGGAACTCGAGCACCTCGTCGAAGTTGTGGCCGGTGTCCACGTGCAGCAACGGGAACGGCACCGGCGCGGGCCAGAAGGCCTTGATCGCCAGGTGCAGCATCAAGGTCGAGTCCTTGCCACCGGAGAACAGGATCACCGGCCGGTCGAACTCACCCGCGACCTCACGGAAGATGTGGATGGCTTCGGATTCGAGGGCGGCCAGGTTGTCTGCCGCGGCATCGGTGGCCGTCGGTTCGAGAGTGGTCATCGGTCCCTTCCTCAGCCGTGCAGTCCGCACTCGGTCTTCGACTGGCCGGCCCAGCGGCCGCTGCGCGGGTCCTGCCCGGCCTCGACCTTCGCCGTGCACGGCGCGCAGCCGATGGACGGATAACCCGCTGACACCAACGGGTTCTCGAGCACGCCGTGGTCGCGGATGTAGCCGTTGAACTCGTCGTCGGTCCACGCGGCGAGCGGGTTGATCTTCACGAGACCGTTGCGGTCGTCCCAGGTGACGATCGGGGTGTTCGCGCGCGTCGGCGCGTCCACGCGGCGTACGCCGGTGACCCACGCCGAGTACTTCGACAGCGTGGTGCGCAGCGGCACGACCTTGCGCAGGAAGCAGCACTGCGTGGCGTCGCGCTCGAACAGGTTCTTGCCGTACTCGGCGTCCTGCTCGGCCACGCTCTGCTCGGCCTGGGCGTTCACGATCGTCACGTCGGGGTACACGGTCTGCACGGCGTCGCGCGTGCCGATCGTCTCCGGGAAGTGGTAGCCGGTCTCGAGGAACAGCACGTCCACATCGGACTTCACCTGGGTGGCCAGGTCGATGAGCACGGCGTCCTGCATGTTCGACGCGACGATGAAGTCGTCGCCGAACTGCTCGACGGTCCAGCGCAGGGCTTCTTCCGCCGTGGCCTGGGCCAGTTCCTTCTCCGCGCGCTCGGCCAGGGTCCGGTAATCAGCTGTGGCCGTCATCCGAGTGACTCCTCAGGTAGGGACAGTCCGTGGAACTTCACCGAGAACCCGCGCCGGCAGGCACCGCAGAGCCAGCCGCCGTCTTCGGCGGGGCGCAGGTCCTCGTCACCGCAGAACGGGCAATAGTAGGGCACCGCCCGCTCAGTCGAGGTCACTGCAGCACGCTCTCGTCCGCGCGCCCGACCCACTGCGCGAACCGCTCGCCGGGCTCGCGGCCGTCGAGGTAGGCGCGCACCACGCGCTCCACGTAGTCCACCAGCTCGTCGGCGACGACCTTGTGCCCGCGCAGCTTGCGGCCGAACCCGGCGTCGAGGCCGAGGCCGCCGCCGAGGTGCACCTGGAAGCCCTCGACCTGCCGTCCGTCGGCGTCGGTCACGATCTGGCCCTTGAGCCCGATGTCGGCGGTCTGGATGCGGGCGCACGAGTTGGGACAGCCGTTGAGGTGCACGCTCACCGGGTTGTCGAGGCCGCCCTGCACGTCGGCCAGGCGCTTCTCGAGGTCGGTGACCAGCGCCAGCGCGCGGGCCTTCGTCTCCACGATCGCGAGCTTGCAGAACTCCAGGCCGGTGCACGCCATCACGCTGCGCCGCCACGGCGAAGGCTTGGTGTGCAGGCCCAGCTCCGTGAGCTCGGTCTCCAGGCCCGGCACCTCGGACTCGGGCACGTCGAGGACCACGAGCTTCTGCTGCGGCGTGAGGCGCACGCGCTCGGAGCCCGCGCGCTCGGCGGCCTTCGCCACGGCCAGCAGCGTCTCGCCGTTCACGCGACCGGCGACCGGGGCGGCGCCGACGTAGAACTTGCCGTCGATCTGCTTGTGCACACCGACGTGGTCGATCGGCGTGGCCGGCACGGCGGGCGCGGGTCCGTCGAGCAGCGGACGCTTGAGGTACTTCTCCTCGAGGATCTCGCGGAACTTGGCGGCACCCCAGTCCTTGACCAGGAACTTGATACGGGCGCGCGAACGCAGCCGGCGGTAGCCGTAATCACGGAAGACGCTGATCACGCCTTCCCACACGTCCGGCACCTCGTCGCGCGGCACCCAGGCACCGAGGCGCTGGCCGATCATCGGGTTGGTGGAGAGGCCGCCGCCGACCCAGACGTCGAAGCCCGGGCCGTGCTCGGGGTGGTTCACGCCGACGAACGCGACGTCGTGGATCTCGTGCGCCACGTCCGACTGGCCCGACACGGCGGTCTTGAACTTGCGCGGCAGGTTCGCGTACTGCGGGTCGCCGATGTAGCGGCGCTTGATCTCCTCGATGGCGGGCGTGCCGTCGATGATCTCGTCGGCCGCGATGCCGGCGACCGGCGAGCCGAGGATCACACGAGGGCTGTCGCCGCACGCCTCCATGGTGGTCATGCCCGCGTTCTCGAGCTTCTGCCAGATCGTGGGCACGTCCTCGATCCGGATCCAGTGGTACTGGATGTTCTGCCGGTCGGTGATGTCCGCGGTGCCGCGGGCGTGCGTCTGCGAGATCTCCGCCAGCACGGCCAGCTGCTGCGTGGTGAGCAGGCCGCCGTCGAGGCGCACGCGCATCATGAAGTAGCGCGCGTCGAGCTCTTCGGGCTCGAGCGTGGCCGTGCGGCCGCCGTCGATGCCTTCCTTGCGCTGCGTGTAGAGGCCGAACCAGCGGAACCGCCCGCGCAGGTCACCCGGGTCGATCGAGTCGAAGCCGCCGTGGGCGTAGATGTTCTCGATGCGCGCGCGGGCGTTGAGCGGGTTGTCGTCCTTCTTCGACCGCTCGTTGGGGTTCAGCGGCTCTCGGTAGCCGAGCGCCCACTGTCCCTCGCCGCGCTTCTGCCGCGGACGGCTCTTCGCGGGGGTTTCGCGCGTGGGTGAGGCCATGAGGAGTCCTCCGGTTCGTGGCTCCGGACGCCGCTGTGTGACGGTGAGGCTCGCGGCGGATCCGGCGCCGGCGGTCCAGCTTCGGGGCAGAGTGGTGGGCTGGTTCGGGCGTCGGGAGTCAGCGGGCAGGCCGGCAGAGCGCGCTCGCGACCCGCAGAAGGTCGACGTGGCGGCGCGCCACGAGAAGGACACCGGCAGGACTCACCGGGCCAGATAACCACGGGTCCAGAACGTGGTCCAAGCGCGTCCGGATCGTGGGAGGACCTTCGGCCGGGGCTTGCCCGCGGGTCGGTTCTGTGGATGGCCGGTGGCCGCGGCCTGCGGATTTGCCGCGTCGCGGGGTTGTTCCCGGCGTCGGCCCGGGCCGGGTGCGCGGCGGAGCGTGGGACGGGCGGCTTCGTTCGGCGGCCGAAGTTCCGCCCGGGTGGCCCCGGGCCGCCGGACGCGCCGAGGGACAATGGACGCCGTGCCTGAAGTAACCGAACTGCCTGCCGAGACCGGATTGCCCGAGAGCGCCCTGGAAGGGCTGGGGCAGCGGCCGTTCGGGGTCTACGTGCACGTGCCGTTCTGCGCCACGCGCTGCGGCTACTGCGATTTCAACACCTACACCGCCGGTGAGCTGGGCTCGGCGGCGTCGCCGAGGTCGTGGCTCGACGGGCTGCGCCGGGAGCTGGAGCTGGCCGCGCGGGTGCTGGGCGAGCCGCCGGCGGCCGAGACGGTGTTCGTGGGCGGGGGCACGCCTTCGCTGCTCGGGGCCGACGGGCTCGCCGAGGTGCTCGACGTCGTGCGCGGCGCGTTCGGGCTGGCGCCCGGCGCCGAGGTGACCACGGAGTCGAACCCGGAGTCGACCTCGGCGGAGTTCTTCGAGCGCATCCGCGCGGCCGGGTACACCCGCGTGTCGCTGGGGATGCAGTCGGCGGCGCGGCACGTGCTGCAGGTGCTCGACCGCGTGCACACGCCCGGGCGGCCGGTCGACGCCGCGCGCGAGGCGCGGGCCGCCGGGTTCGAGCACGTGAACCTCGACGTGATCTACGGCACGCCCGGCGAGCGGCCCGAGGACCTGCGCGCATCGCTCGACGCCGTGCTGTCGGCCGGGGTCGACCACGTGTCGGCGTACGCGCTGATCGTCGAGGAGGGCACCGCGCTCGCGCGCCGCGTGCGCCGCGGCGAGCTGCCCGAGCCCGACGACGACGTGCTGGCCACCGACTACGAGATGATCGACTCGGTGCTCTCGGCCGCGGGCCTGCACTGGTACGAGGTGTCCAACTGGGCTTCGGGCGACGCGGCCCGCTGCCGGCACAACCTCGGTTATTGGCAGGGCGGCGACTGGTGGGGCGCCGGGCCCGGCGCGCACAGCCACGTGGGCGGCGTGCGCTGGTGGAACGTGAAGCACCCGGCCAAGTACGCGTCGCTGCTGGCCGAGGGCCACAGCCCCGAAGGCGGCCGCGAGCTGCTCACCGCGAAAGACCGGCACCTCGAGCGCATCATGCTCGAACTCCGCGTGGCGGAAGGGCTCGCGCTCGACGCGCTCGACGCCGCGGGCATCGCCGAAGCGAGGGCCGCGGCGGCGGAGGGGCTGCTCGAACCGTCCCTGTTGGACAGTCGTGGCCGCGCCGTGCTGACGGATCGCGGGCGGCTGCTCGCGGACGGTGTCGTGCGGCGGCTCGTCGGCTGAATTTCCGCTCAGCGGGCATAAACCGGTCCGTTGGTTCGTTGGTCGAAGTATTGACGAGCGAGGGAGTCGCGCATGCCGCAGGCGGTCAGGTACAGCGAACACGGCGGGATCGACGTGCTGCGGGTGACCGAGGTCGCCCGGCCTGTGCCTGCGCGCGGCCAGGTGCTCGTGGCGGTGAGGGCCGCCGGTATCAACCCCGGTGAAGCCGCGATCCGCGAAGGCGCCTTTGCCGAGACCTTCCCCTCGACCTTCCCCTCCGGACAGGGCAGCGATCTGGCCGGTGTGGTCGCCGAACTGGGCCCGGACGTCGAGGAGATCCAGGTCGGCGACGAGGTCATCGGCTTCGTTCACACCCGCTCCAGCCAGGCCGAGTTCGTGCTGGTGGAGGCGGAAAACCTCACACCCAAACCGAGCGGGGTGCCGTGGGAGGCGGCGGGCGGCCTGTTCGTGGCCGGCACCACCGCGTACGCCGCCGTGCGCGCGGTCCACCTGCGCGAAGACGACACGCTGGTGGTCTCCGGTGCCGCGGGTGGAGTCGGCTCCCTGGTCGTGCAGCTGGCGAAGCTCACCGGCGCCACCGTGGTCGGGATCGCGAGCGAGGCCAACCACGCGTGGCTGCGGGAGCAGGACGTGGTGCCCGTCGCGTACGGCGAGGGCCTCGAAGAGCGCCTGCGGGAGGTCACCGGCGACACGGTCGACGCGTTCATCGACACGTTCGGCCAGGGTTACGTGGAGCTCGCGCTGCGCCTGGGTGTCTACACGGGACGGATCGACACGGTGATCGACTTCGCCGCGGCGCAGAAGTACAACGTGAAGACCGACGGCAACTCCGCCGCCTCGAGTGCCGAGGTGATGCGTGACCTCGCCGCGCTGGTGGACAAGGGTCTGCTCGAGGTGCCGATCGCCGCCACCTACCCGCTCGCGCAGGTGCAGGACGCCTACCGCGAGCTCGAACAGCGCCACACGCGCGGCAAGATCGTGCTCAAGCCCTGACGAGGCTCTGCAGTCCGCCCACGAACATCGCGAGGGCGAACTCGAAGCGGTCCCCGCTCGTCTCGCCGGTGAAGAACTGCCCCGACTGCAACAGGTTCGGGAACGCACCGGCCGGCAGGGACCGCATGTACTCCGCCATCTGCCGCCCGCGTTCGGCGACCTCGGCCTCGTCGTAGTCGCCGAACGTCCAGCTGCTCGCCTCGTAGGCGAACGCCTTGGCGTAGAGGCTCAGCGCGTCACCCGCGAACACCGCCTGCTTCAGATCCAGCCCACCCGCGCGCAGCAACGCGAGCATCGCCTCGCCCTGGCGCAGCGAATGGGGCGTGACCGGCACCGGCGTGTTCCACGCGACCTTCGCGATGCCCGGGTAGGCCACCATCGCGCGGACCTGGTGGCGCACCTGCTCTTTCACCTGCTCGGCCCAGGTCCGCGGATCGGGCTCGGGGACGGGGACCTCGCCGAGCACGGCGTCGAGCATCAGCTCGTCGAGCTCTTCCTTGTTGGCCACATGCGCGTACAGCGACGCCGGCCCCGTTTCCAGCTGCTGCGCCACCCGCCGCATCGACACGGCCTCGAAGCCCTCGGCAGCCAGGATCTCCAGCGCCGTTTTCACCACCAGATCCCGTGACAGCAACGGTTTTTCGGCGCGCCGGCGCGGGCTCGGGCTCCGGCGCCACGGCGGGGGCGGGACGGTCATGGGCAGCAGCCTAGACGAATCGGACCTTGACTCGAACACCGTTCGCCAGTAGAACGGTGTTCGTTAGAGCGAACACCGTTCGGTAAGGAGCCTGTGATGTCCCAGCGAGAAGAAGTCCTGGCCGTGCTCGGCCGGCTCGCCGACGCCTGGAACAGCGGTGATGCGACCGCGTACGCGAGCCTGTTCACCGAGGACGCCGACTACGTCACGTTCTTCGGGATGCGCCTGCCCGGCCGCGAGCTGATCGAGAGCTCGCACCAGGCGTTGTTCCAGGGGCCGCTGCGCGGGTCGACGATCGGCGGGATGGGCGGGGCGTCGGTGCGGTTCCCGGCCGACGGCGTGGCGGTGGTCGTCTCGGGTGGCGGTTCGGCGCTCGACGGGGGTGACGCGGTGGCCCAGGGCCGGGAGAGCACGGTGACGTTCGTGCTGGTCCGCTCGGAAACGGGTTGGCTCATCACGGCGTTCCAGAACACCCGGGTGAGCGATCCGCGCGCGGCGGCGTGACGCGCTCGTTCGTTGGGTTTGTTGGTTAGGTTTGTGCCGTGCTGATCCGTGATGTCCGCCCCTGGGGCGGCGAGCGTAGTGACGTCGAGCTGACCGGTGCCCGGATCGCGGCGGTGCGCCCGCACGACCCGGCGCCGGCCCCGGATGCGGTCGAGGGCCGGGGCCGGCTGCTGTTCCCGGCGTTCAGCGATGTCCACGTGCACCTGGATTCCACGCGGATCGGCCTGCCGTTCCGGCCGCACACCGGCGGGCCCGGCGTGTGGGCGATGATGACGAACGACCGCGAGAACTGGCGCTCGGCCGAGGTACCGCTGCCGGAGCGGGTGGCGGGCACGCTGGAGCGGATGATTGCGCGCGGCACCACGCGCGTGCGCAGCTACGCGCAGGTCGACGTGGACTGCGGGCTGGAGAAGCTGGAAGCCGTGGTGGCCGCGAAGGAGAAGTTCGCGGACCGGGCCGAGGTGCAGGTGATGGCGTTCGCGCAGGCGGGCATCCTGCGCGAACCGGGCACGCTCGACGTGCTCGACGCGGCGCTGCGCTCGGGCGCCACGGTGATCGGCGGCATCGACCCGTGCACGCTGGACCGGGATCCGAAAGGGCACCTCGACGCGGTGTTCGGCCTGGCGGAGAAACACCAGGTCGAGGTGGACATCCACCTGCACGAGCCGGGGCACCTCGGCTTGTTCTCCACGGATCTGGTGATCGAGCGCGTGCGGGCGCTGGACATGAGGGGCCGGGTGACGATGTCGCACGCGTACGACCTGGGCTCGATCTCGGAGACGGTGAGCCGGCGCGTGATCGACGACTTCGCCGAGCTGGACATCGCGATGACCACCGTGGCGCCGTCCGCGGCCGGTCAGCTGTCGTTGCCGGACCTCGTTTCCGCCGGCGTGCGGATCGGCCTCGGCGAGGACGGGCAGCGGGACTACTGGAGCCCGTACGGCAACTGCGACCTGCTGGACCGCACGTGGCAGCTGGCGTTCACGTGCGGGTTCCGCCGCGACGAGCACATCGAGCTGGCGCTGGCGGTGGCGACGATGGGCGGGGCGTCGATCATGAGCCACGACGTGCCGCGCCTGGCCGGGGTGGCCGACCGGCCGGGGCTCGCGGTGGGCGACCGGGCGGATCTCGTGCTGGTGGACGGGGAGACGCCGACGAGCGCGGTGATGGACCGCGGCGAGGACCGCACGGTGCTGCACGACGGTGTGGTGGTGGCCGACGGTCTGGCCGTTGTGTGAACGGTGGGTGGTGTGATCGGGTACCGCTGGGCGGGAGGCCCGGTGGGGGCGTACGGTAGGACGAGATTAGGTAAGCCTTACTGAATGGGTGGTGTCCGATGGCCGAAGCTCCGGCGCGCAAGGGGAACCCGGCTGTGCGGCTGTCGGTTCTGCGCAAGGAGAACCTCACTCCGCACATGATCCGGATCGTGGCCGGTGGCGAGGGTCTGCGTGACTTCAAGCCCAACGAGTTCACCGACGCGTACGTGAAGGTGATCTTCAAGCTGCCCGGGGTCGAGTACCCGGAGCCGTTCGACCTGCAGCGCATCCGCGCCGAGCTGCCGCGTGAGCAGTGCCCGCGCACGCGGTCCTACACGGTGCGTTCCTACGACGAGACCGCCGGCGAGCTCGTGCTCGACTTCGTGGTGCACGGCGACGAAGGCTTCGCCGGCCCGTGGGCCATGCGTGCGCAGCCGGGGGACGAGCTGCTGCTCGCGGGCCCGGGCGGGGTGTACACGCCGCGGCCCGACGCCGGGTGGCACCTGCTCGTGGGCGACGAGGCCGCGCTGCCGGCCATCGCCGCGTCGCTCGAGGTGATGCCGGCCGGGGCGCGGGCGCACGTGTTCCTGCTCGTGTCCGACGCGACGGAGGAACAGCCGCTCGTGACGAAGGCCGACGCGCAGATCACCTGGCTGCACCGGTCGGCCGGCGCCGACCTCGCGGCCGAGGTGAAGGCCCTGCCGTGGCCAGGCGAAGACGTGCACGCGTTCGTGCACGGCGAGGCCGGCTTCGTGCGTGAGCTGCGGCGTTACCTGTTCGCCGAGCGTGGCGTGGAGAAGGCCGCGGTGTCGATCTCGGGCTACTGGCGCGAGGGCAAGAACGACGAGGCGTGGCGCGAGGAGAAGGCGGCCGAGCGGGCGCGCGAATCGGCGTAGTGTCGCCGGCATGAACGTGGAGACCGACCCGTCTTCGGCGGGCTTCGACGCTGACCGTCTCAAACGGATCGACCGGCACTTCGACGCCTACGTGGACGACGGGCGGTTGCCCGGCTACCTCGCGGTGGTCAGCCGCCACGGGCGCGTGGTGCACGTGGCCTCCCACGGCAAGCGCGACGTCGAATCGGGCGCACCCGTGGAACCCGACACCCTCTGGCGCATCTTCTCGATGACGAAACCCATCACCTCGGTGGCGGCGATGACGTTCGTCGAGGAAGGCGTGATCGACCTCAACGACCCGATCTCGCGGTGGCTGCCGGAGTTCGAGGCGCCGCAGGTCTACACCAAGGGCTCGGCGCTCAGCCCGGTCACGGTGGCGGCGACCGAGCCCATTCGCCTGTGGCACCTGCTCACGCACACGAGCGGCCTCACCTACGGCTTCCACCACACCCACCCGGTCGACACGCTGTACCGTGCCGCGGGCTTCGAGTGGGGCACCCCGCCGGGAATGGACCTGGCCGCCAGCACGCGCGCGCTGGCCGCCCTGCCGCTCGTCTTCCAGCCCGGCAGCGAGTGGAACTACTCGGTGTCCACGGACGTCCTCGGCCGCCTCGTGGAGGTGCTCGCGGGCAAGCCCCTCGACGAGGTGCTGGCCGACCGCGTCTTCGGCCCGCTCGGCATGACGGACACCGGCTTCTGGACCGAGGACACCGACCGCCTGGCGGCCCTGTACGTCGCGCACCCGCGCACGAAACTCCCCACCCGCAACGAGGCCTTCGGCTCCATCGGCACCACCCGCCCCGAATCCTTCTCCGGCGGCGGCGGCCTCGTCTCCACCGCCGCCGACTACCACCGCTTCACCCAAATGCTCCTGCGCGGCGGCGCCCTGGACGGCGCGCGCGTGCTGTCCCCGCGCACGGTCTCGCTGATGGCCTCCAACCACCTCCCGGGCCACGTCGACCTCGAAGCCTTCGGCCGCCCGCTCTTCGCGGAAATGCCCTTCGACGGCTTCGGCTTCGGCCTCGGCTTCTCCGTGCTGGAAGACCCGATCAAGGCGAAAACCCTCTCCAGCGCCGGCGAATACGCCTGGGGCGGCGCCGCGTCCACGGCGTTCTGGGTGGACCCGGACGAGGACCTGACGGTCGCGTTCTACACCCAGCTGCTGCCGTCGAGCACGCATCCGATCCGGCAGCAGTTGAGGCAGCTGGTTTATCAGGCCCTGGTGGACTGAGGTGAGGTGAGGCGGTGCGTTCCCGAGGGAGCGCACCGTCTTTTTCGTGCCCTGGAAGCCGCTTACGCCGGGGACTTCCGCGCCTGCAGGCCGGAAATGCCCACCTCGGTGGTGCGGGGTCGATGCGCATCGCGGCCAGCTCCGGGTCGGAGGCGTAGACCGCGAGCATCGCCTCGGATGGGGTGCTGCAGTGCCAGGTGGCCATCGCGGTGAGCAGCGTCGTCTCGGTCGGCGCGGCGGCGCCGTCGGGGCCGAGCCCGGGTACGTGCCGGAGGACCAGGTCCACGAAGGCGCCGAGCGTGTGCTGCGTCCTGAGTTTGTGCCGGAGCCGGACCTCGGTGGAGATGTTGTGCTCCAGCACTGCGGCCTGCGCCGCTGAGCAGATCGCACAGCACCGGGTGGCGCGCCAGCGAGGCGGCCAGCAGGTCGGCCAGCCGGTTGCCGCGTTCGGTGGGGGTACCGGAGGTGGCCGCCACGCCGTCGAGTTCGGCGAGCCAGGCCGCGACCTCGGCGTCGAGGAGGTCGAGCAGCACCGCCTCGCGTGATTCGAAGTAGCGCAGCACGTTGGCCTTGGCCAGGCACGCGCGCCGGCTCAACGCGTTGAGGCTGAGCTGGGCGACCGGCATCTCGTTGAGCATCGCGGCGGCGGTGTCGAGGATCTGCTGCCTCCGCTGCGCGCGTTGTTCTTCAGTGCGGGCTCGCTGGAAGGTCACGACCCGGCGTGGTGGACGCGGTGATGCACCGGCTTGTTCCTACTCAGGGTGTCGAGCAGGGCACGGAACCCTTGCTCTGCGCGGCCGCGGATCCGGCCGCGACCAATGGCGGCTACTACGGCCCGCGGTGGGGCCTGGTCGGCCCGACCAAGTCCGTGCGCCTGCCCCGGCCGGGCCGCGACACCGCCGCGGCGGCTCGCTGGTGGACGGAGGCCGAGCGGCTCACCGAGGTGTCGGTCGCGAAGCTCGAAACGCGCTGACCACCGTCAGGCGGCGAATGTCCACTCCGTCGCACCATGCGGTTCCTCCGAAGCCACCGCCACCGCGGTCCGCAACGCCAACTCGTAGACGTACCAAGGAGCCGGCCCAGCACTGGGTGCGCTGTAGGGCGCCGTGAAGCCCTCCTCGATCGCGGTGGCCGGCCAGCCGCCGGAGCGGTACACGGTGGCGAGGCCGTCGAGGGTGGGGAAGTCGGTGACGCGGGAGGCCGTGCCCTCCAGGGTGAGGTCCAGGCCGGACAGCCGGACGCCGACGCTGCACCACGGGTTGGCCGCGAGCAGCCGGGACTTCAGCGTGCCGGGGCCGCTCACGAAGTACAGCGTGTCCGAGTGCCAGACGGCGCCGATGCCGGTGGTGTGGGGGCGGCCGTTCGGGCGGACGGTGGTGAGGAAAAAGGGCAGGTCGGCGGCGGGGGAGGGGGAGAGTGCGGTCCGGGCCCGGCTCCAGGCGAGCGGGGCGTGGCCGTAGATGTCGAGGTTGCGGGTGCGCGTGGGTTCAGTCATGTCAACGCGTCGAACGGCCGGGCGGGAAATCGACAGGGTCTACGAAGTGAGTTTGCCGATGATCTCCGAGCCGTACGCCGACAGGGTTTCCTCTCGCTGGTCGTGCATCAGGTACAAGGCGAACTGGTTCACGCCCAGTTCCGCGAGTTCCTGCAGGCGCGCGACGTGGGAGGGCGCCGGGCCGAGCAGGCAGAAGCGGTCGACGATCTCGTCCGGCACGAAGTCGGTGGACGGGTTGCCGGCGCGGCCGTGGTGGCTGTAGTCGTAGCCGGTGCGGGCGCGGATGTAGTCGGTGAGCTCGTGGGGCACCGGGCCGGAGTCGCCGTAGCGGGCGACGAGGTCGGCGACGTGGTTGCCGACCATGCCGCCGAACCAGCGCAGCTGTTCGCGCTGGTGGGCGAGGTCGTCGCCGACGTAGGCGGGGGCGGCGACGCAGATGGTGATGCCGCCGGGGTCGCGGCCGGCGGCGCGCGCGGCTTCGCGCACGGCGCCGATCGTCCAGCGGCCGATGGCCGGGTCGGCGCATTGCAGGATGAAGCCGTCGGCGTGTTCGCCGACGGTCTTCAGCGCCTTCGGGCCGTAGCCCGCCATCCACATCTCCAGCCGGCCGCCGCGCACCCACGGGATGCGCACGGCGGTGTCGTTCATCGTCACCTCGCGGCCCTCGGCGAGGTCGCGCACCACCCGCATGCAGTCGCGCACCGTGGCCAAAGTGGACGGTGGGTTCCCGACGACCCGGTGCGCCGAGTCGCCGCGGCCGATGCCGCACACCGTGCGGTTGCCGTACATGTCGTTGAGCGTGGCGAAGGTCGAGGCCATCACCGACCAGTCGCGCGTGCCCGGTGAGGTGACCATCGGCCCGACCACCAGCGACGACGTCTCGGCCAGGATCCGCGAGTAGATCACGAACGGCTCCTGCCACAACACGGCCGAGTCGAACGTCCAGCCGTAGCGGAACCCCCGGTCCTCGGCCGCCTTCATCAGCCGCACGACGTCGGACGCCGGCGGGTCCGTCTGCAGCACGATCCCGAACTCCATCCGACCTTCTTCCCCTCCGCCACCCGCGACGGATGGCCACGCTGTGCTTGCCTGAACCCCTCAGTTCAAGTACTGGTTCAACCCGCGCGTCAGGAACTGCCCGTGCCCAGTAGCACCACTGAACCCCGAAGGCGACACCACGACCCGGCCGCGCGACAGGACAGTGTGGACCTTCCCGGTCAACGAAAAGCCTTCATACGCCGAGTAGTCCACGTTCATGTGGTGCGTCGAAGCCGACAGAGTCTGCGACGCCGAAGGGTCGTAGATCACGATGTCCGCGTCGGACCCCGCCGCGATCACGCCCTTGCGCGGGTACAGTCCGAACATCCGCGCCGGCGTCGCCGAGCACGTCTCGACCCAGCGGCCCAGCGAGATCTCACCGGCGACCACGCCCTGGTGCAGCAGGTCCATCCGGTGCTCGACGCCCGGCATCCCGTTGGGGATCGCGCGGAAGTCGTCGCGGCCGAGCTCCTTCTGGTCCTTGAAGCAGAACGGACAGTGGTCCGTGGACACCACCGACAGGTCGTTGGTCCGCAGCCCCCGCCACAGATCGGCCTGGTGCGACTTCTCCCGCAACGGCGGCGAGGCCACGAACTTCGCGCCCTCGAACCCGGGCCGCGCCAGGTCCTCGATGGACAGGTACAGGTACTGCGGGCAGGTCTCCGCGAACACGTTCTGCCCGGCTTCCCGCGCCTCCGCCACGGCCGCAAGCGCTTGCGCCGCCGAAAGGTGCACGATGTAGAGCGGCGCACCCGTGACGCCGGCCAGCGTGATCGCCCGCGACGTCGCCTCGGCCTCCAGCTCCGGCGGCCGCGTGAGGCCGTGCTGCACCGGATCCACGCGCCCCGCCGCCACGGCCTGCGCGGCCAGCTGGTCGATCGCGATGCCATTCTCGGCGTGCATCATGATCGTGGCGCCGATCTCGCGCGCCTGCTGCATCGCGAGCAGGATCTCGCCGTCGGTCGAGTAGAACACGCCCGGGTAGGCCATGAACATCTTGAACGAGCCGACCCCGGCGTCCACACAGGACCGCATTTCCTTCAGGGACGAATCGTTCACGTCGGACACGATCATGTGGAACCCGTAGTCGATCGCGCAGTTGCCGTCGGCCTTCGCGTGCCACTTGTCCAGCGTCGCCTGCAACGACGTGCCCTTGGCCTGCACGGCGAAGTCGATGATCGTCGTCGTGCCACCCCACGCCGCGGCCGTGGTGCCGGTCTCGAACGTGTCCACCGAGTGCGTGCCGCCGAACGGCATCTCCATGTGCGTGTGCGCGTCGATCCCGCCGGGCAGCACGTACTTGCCGGTGGCGTCGATCGTCTCGTGGGCGCCGAGCACGCCGAGTGCACCCGGAGCGCCGACGGCGGCGATGCGCTCGCCGTCCACCAGCACGTCGGCGAGCGCCGCACCCGAAGGCGAGACGACCTGGCCCCCCTTGATCAGCGTGGTCATCAGGCCTCCGTCAGGGGGCCGTAGCTGTCGGGGCGGCGGTCGCGGTAGAACGCCCACAGGTCGCGCACCTCGGCGAGCCGGCCCATGTCGAGATCGCGCACCACGATCTCCTCCTCGGTGTCCGACGCGGCCTCGCCCACGAGCTGCCCGCGCGGGTCCGCGAAGTACGACTGGCCGTAGAAGTCGTTCTCGCCCAGCGGTTCCACGCCGACGCGGTTGATCGTGCCCACGTAGTACTCGTTGGCCACCGCCGCCGCCGGCTGCTCGAGGCGCCACAGGTACTCCGACAGGCCGCGGCTGGTCGCCGACGGGTTGAACACGATCTTCGCCCCCGCCAGGCCCAGCGCGCGCCAGCCTTCGGGGAAGTGGCGCTCGTAGCAGATGTACACGCCGATGCGGCCCACCGCCGTGTCGAACACCGGGTAGCCCATGTTCCCGGGCCGGAAGTAGAACTTCTCCCAGAACCCCTTCACCTGCGGGATGTGGTTCTTGCGGTGCTTGCCCAGGTACTTGCCGTCGGCGTCGATCACCGCCGCGGTGTTGTAGTAGACGCCCGGCTGCTCCTGCTCGTACATCGGCACCACCAGCACCACGCCGTGGCGCTCGGCGACCTCCTGCATGAGCTTCGTGGTCGGCCCGTCGGGGATGCCCTCGGTGTAGGAGTAGTAGTCGGCGTCCTGGATCTGGCAGAAGTACGGGCCGTAGAAGAGTTCCTGCAGGCAGACGACCTGGGCTCCCTGCGAGGCCGCCTTGCCGATCGCGTCGACGGCGTTCGCGATCATCGAGTCCTTGTCACCCGTCCACCGCTGCTGGATCAATCCGGCTCGAACCAGGTCGCTCACTTGTCTCCTCCTTCTTCGTCAACGGCAGGGAGAACAGCACGTAGACCAAGAGCGCGCCGACGAAACCGATCACCCAGTTGTAGTCGTAGAGCGGTTTGAGGAACGGGATGAGACCGTCCGCGGGGAAGGGGCCGCCGTAGGCCCCGCCGACGGCGAGCACCGCACCCACCAGCGTCGCGACCAGCGCCCGCCAGTTCCAGCCCCCGCGGAACCAGTACACCCCATCGGGTGTGTAGAGATCACGCAGCCGCAGCCGCGTGCGGTTCACGATCCAGTAGCCGGCCACCAGCACGCCGGCGACGGCGCCGAGCAGGCCGCCGTAGAACCCGAGCCACGCGAAGATGTAGATGCTCGGGTCGGAGTAGAGCCGCCACGGCTGGATCACGATGCCGAGGATGCCCGTGATCAGGCCGCCGATCGCGAACGTGATGCGCTTCGGGAAGGCGTTGGAGAAGTCGTAGGACGGGCTCACCACGTTGGCCGCCAGGTTCGCCGAGATCGTGGCCAGCACCAGCGCGACCAGCGCCACGACCACCACGACCGGGCTCGCGAAGCGGTCGGCGAGCTGCGCCGGGTCCCAGATGTCCTCGCCGTAGAGCACGTGCCCGCCCGACGTGGTGAGGATGGCGACGATCGCGATGAACGTCATCGTGGTCGGCAGGCCGAAGATCTGCCCGCGCACCTGCTTGCGCTGGCTGCCGCCGAAGCGCGTGAAGTCCGGCATGTTGAGCGAGAGCGTGGACCAGAACGCGATCATCGCCATCAGCGACGGCGCGAACACCTTCCAGAAGTCCGAGCCCCAGCCGAGCTTGCCGCCGTCTTCGAGGATCGGGCCGAGCCCGCCGGCCTTCACCAGTACGTAGCCGAGCAGGATGAGGAACCCGACCGACACGAGCGGCGCTGTCCAGTTCTCGAACTTGCGCACCGCCTCCATGCCGCGCCAGATGATGAGCATCTGCACGATCCAGAACACCGCGAAGCTGAGCCACAGCGTCCAGTGCTGGCCCCAGAGCACCGACGAGTCGCGCCAGCCGGAGCCGGCCAGGCGGCCGACGATCACGTAGATCGCCTCGCCGCCCACCCACGTCTGGATGCCGAACCAGCCGCACGCGATGAACGCGCGCAGCAGCGCGGCCAGGTTGGCGCCGCGCAGACCGTAGAAGGCGCGGGCGAACACCGGGAACGGGATGCCGTACTTCGTGCCGGCGTGGCTGTTGAGCAGCATCGGCGCGAGCACCACGAGGTTGCCGATGGTGATCGTGATGAGCGCCTGCACCCAGTTCATGCCGAGCGCGATGAGCGACGCGGCCAGGGCGTAGCTGGGGATGTTGTGCGCCATCCCCATCCAGAGCGCGAAGTAGTTGTACGTGGTCCAGGTCCGCCTCGCGACGGGGACCGGGGCCAGCTCCTCGTTGAAGAACCGGCTGCCGGCGAGGGACCGCACGTCGGCGAGTTCCACCCGGCCGTCGGAGTGCACGCTTGTCGTCGGCTCCATTGCGGAATCCTGCGCGCCGGGCCACGGCGGGTGGCAGAGGCAGACTGTTCACTCTTCGCGTGCGCTCGGCGCAGACTGTCGATTGCGCTTCGCGGCCCGACGGTGCATGACGTGCGTCACAATCCGGCGGTATCTTCTGCGCAAAGTGGCCGAAACACGACGTGAGTTCTCCACAGGATCTCCACAGTTCACTCGGATGGCCTCCACGGCGGTTCCCTAGAGTCAGCGGCATGGACAAAGGGGGACGGCGGGTGCTGGTCGTCGAGGACGACCTCACGATCGCCGCGTCGATCGCGGCCCGCCTGCGGGCCGAGGGCTTCACCGTGGACGTGGCCCACGACGGCCCGGCGGCGGTGGCGGGGGAAGCCGAGTTCGGCCCGGACCTCGTGGTGCTCGACGTGATGCTGCCGGGCTTCGACGGGCTCGAGGTGTGCCGCCGCATCCAGGCCCGCCGGCCGGTGCCGGTGCTGATGCTCACCGCGCGCGCCGACGAGACCGACCTGCTGGTGGGCCTCGGCGTGGGCGCCGACGACTACCTGACCAAGCCGTTTTCGATGCGCGTGCTCAGCGCCCGGGTCAGCGCGCTGCTGCGGCGCGTGGACCGGTCGGCGCAGGTCAGCGCGCCGGAGCGGATCGTGCTGGGGGACCTGGAGATCGACATCGACCAGCGGCGGGTGGCGCGGGCCGGGGTGCCCGCTCAGCTCACGCCGATCGAGTTCGACCTGCTCGTGCACTTCGCGCGGCGGCCGCGGGCCGTGCAGCCGCGCGAACGGCTGCTGAGCGAGGTATGGGACTGGGCGGTGCCGGCGGGCGGGGCGGGGACGCGCGCGGTGGACAGCCACATCAAGGCGTTGCGGCGCAAGCTCGGCGCCGATCTCATCCGCACCGTGCACGGGGTGGGCTACGCGTTGGAGGTACCGGCGTGAAGGCGCTGCTGGCGAAGGTCGTCGACCTGCTGCCGAGACCGCTCGACCCGATCCGGTCGATCAAGCTCAAGCTGGCGATCCTCATGCTGGCCGCGGGCGCGATCGCGTTCCTCTTCTTCTGGTCCCGCATCGGCTGGCTGCCGCCCGCGACCACGATCACCGCGATGCTGCTCGCGCTGGTCACCTCGCAGATCCTGGCCCACGGCATGACCCGGCCCCTGCGCGAGATGACGGCGGCGGCCCGCGCGATGGCGAAGGGCGACTACACGCGCCGAATCCGCGCCACCGCACGCGACGAGGTGGGCTCGCTGGCGGAGGCGTTCAACCAGATGGCCGCCGATCTGGCGACGGCCGACCAGCAGCGGCGCGAGCTGATCGCGAACGTGTCGCACGAACTGCGCACGCCGATCACCGCGTTGAGCGGCGTGCTGGAGAACCTGGTCGACGGCGTTTCCTCACCTGACGCCACCACACTGCGCACGGCCTTGCACCAGAGCGAACGGCTCGGCCGGCTCGTGACCGAGCTGCTGGACCTCTCGCGCATCGACTCCGGCACGTTGTCGCTGGATCTGTCGCGAGTGGACCTGGAGGAGTTGCTGGCGGAGGTGGCCGCCGAGGCGGAGGCCATGGCCGCGGCGGCGGGGCGCGGCGTGCGGTTCGACGTTTCGGTGACGCCCGCGGGCGCGTGGGTGCGGGCTGATCGGGAACGGCTCTACCAGGTGGTGGTGAACCTGCTGGAGAACGCGGCGCGCCACGGTCCTGCGGGTGGCTCCGTGGAGGTGCGGGCGTTCGTCAGCGCCGGGGAGACGCGGATCGAGGTCCGCGACGAGGGGCCGGGGATTCCGGTCGAGGACCGGGATCGGGTGTTCGAGCGGTTCACGCGCGGAGAGCGTGCGGGCGGCGGTGGCACCGGGCTGGGGCTGGCCATCGCGCGCTGGGTCGTCGAGCTGCACGGCGGGTCGATCGCCGTCGTCGAGCCGCCGGCCGGGGCCGCGTCCGGGGGGACGCCGGGCTGCCGGATCCGGGTGACGTTGCCGGCCTGATCTTTTGTGGCGCTTCCCGTCCGGGAAGCTGCCGCGCGTCTTGATTTGCTAAAGCGAACACGGAGGCTTGGGTGACCGAGGAAACGAGACCCGCACACGCGGTGCCGCCGGCGGCCGTCGAGGGTGGGGCAGCCGAGGGGGCCGCCTCAACCGGAGCGGACGACCGGACCGAGGGCCTCGCGCCGGTGCCGGACGGCAGTGCCGAGCTCGCAGGTGGCGGGGTGGCCGTGGCCGAGGCACCGCCGTTCACGCCGGTGCTGATGCGGCCGGTACCGAAGTCGGCGGTGGTGCCGATGGTGGCCGGGGTGCTGCCGGCGGTGGCGGTGAGCGGGGTGGTGGTCGCCGCGGTGGTGCCGCTGGACCGGCCGGGGATCGGGTGGCTGCTGGCCGGGCTGGTGGTGGCGGCGCTGATCGCGGTGGTGGATCGGCGGGCGCGCGGCGGGGAATCCGAGGGCGACCGGGTTCCGGAGGGCAAGGGACGGACGCCGCGGCGGGCGAGTGCCGCGTGGGCGGCGCTGGCGTTGCTGTTGCTGGCGGTCGGGGCGGTGCGGGCGGCGGACTGGCTGTTCGTGCTGTGCGTGCTGGCCGCGGCGGTCGCCGGGTCGCTCGCGGTGGTGGGGCCGCGCTCGGTGAACACGGCGCTCTACGACGCGCTGGCCGTGCCGCTGGAAGCGTTCCAGGCGATTCCGTGGGTGGCGCGCGGGCTGCGGTTCCGGGGGACGCAGCGCGGGCGGGTGCTCGGAGCCGTGCTCGGGGCGGTGGCGGTGCTGGCGGTGTTCCTGCCGTTGCTGACGAGCGCGGACGCCACGTTCGCGGGATTCGTCGAGGCGCTCGTGCCGGACCTGCGCGTGGAATCGGTGCTGCAGTGGGTGTTCCTGTTCTGCGTGGGCGCGTTCGGCACGGCGGGGGCGTGTTACCTGCTGGCCGCGCCGCCGCGCCGGGCGGTGGAGGGCACCCGGAAAGCGCAGGGCGACAGTCTGGTGTGGACAGTCCCGCTCGTGACGCTGGTGGGGTTGTTCGCTGTGTACGTGGTGGTGCGGATCGTGGAGTTGTTCGGTGGCACGGACTACGTGCGCGACACCGGCGGCCTCACCTCGGCCGAGTACGCGCGCGGCGGGTTCTGGCAGCTGTGCGCGTGCACCGTGCTCACGCTCGGCATCATGGCGCTGGCGTTGCGCTGGGCTCCTCGGGAGACGGCTGCGGACCGGGTGCGGCAACGGGTGCTGCTCGGTGCGCTGGCGGCGCTGAGCCTGGTGCTGGTGGCCTCGGCGCTCAGTCGCATGTGGACCTACCAGGAGGCGTACGGGTTCACCGTACTGCGGCTGCTGGTGGAGGTGTGCGAGTTGTGGCTGGGCTGCGTGTTCCTGCTGGTGGGCGCGGCGCTGGTGACCCTGCGCTCGTCGTGGCTGCCGCGCGCGGCGATCGCGACGGCCGCCGGCGCGCTGCTGGTACTCGCCGTGGTGAACCCGGAAGCGCTCATCGCCGGCGCGAACATCGACCGGGCGGAGCACGGGCGACCGCTCGACACCGCTTACCTGCGCGGGTTTTCCACCGACATCTTCCCGGTGGTCGCCGAACGGCTGCCGGACGCCGACTGCGTGCTGGGGCCGATGCTGCTGCGCCTGGACGACGACAGCTGGCCCGGCTGGAATCTCAGCCGGGCCAGGGCGCTGACCGTGAAGCTACCGCCGCCGGCGACTTGCTAGAAACCGAAGACGCCCGCGGTCTGCGCGTCCGCCGCGCACTTGTTCGCGAACGTGGCGTGGAAGGTGACGGGCTTGCCGTGCCACAGGCCGAGGGCGGCGGCGTCGACCGGCGAGTAGATCATCGTGCAGCGCTGCAGGCGCGGCTTGATGTGCGCGATGTCGCCGTCCACGCCGGTGAGGGTGGCGCAGGCGAGGTCGGCTTTCGGGTGGCTGCCGCCGGCCGGGTCGCAGGTGAGCGACACCGAGCTCACGCGGCCCGTGGTCTCGTGCAGGCTCAGCTGGATGGTGGACGCGGGGAGCTGGGGGGCGGCGACGCCGCTGAGACCGAGTACGGCCGCGGCGATCGGGGCGAAGGAAGAAAACACCATACTTCGGCTATCGGCAGGTCGAAGCTGATCACTGTGCTGCACGTCCGGGTGAGTTTTCCTCGCTCGAAAGTGGAGGGTCGGCCGTGAGGTCGTGGGCGAGCAGCGCCACGTAGAGCGACAACATCGACTCCGGGTCTTCCAGCCGCACCCCGAGGACCTGCTCGATGCGGGCCAGCTGCTGGTAGTACGCGGTGCGCGAGGTGTGCGCGGCGACGGCCGCCGCCGACTTGTTGCCGCCGTGCGCGCAGTAGTGCCGCAGCGCCTGCACCAGCCGGCTGCCTGAAGCGGCGTCGCGCTGCAGCAGCGGCCCGAGCTCACGCGCGGCGAACGACGTCACGCGCTCGTCGTCGGCCAGCAGGTGCAGCAGACCGCGCAGGCGCACGTCACGCAGCCGGTGCAGGGTCCGTTCGGCGCCGCGGTCGTCCTCGCTCAGCGCCGCCGCGGCCACCTGCGTGGCCTCGACCAGCGTCCGCCGGGCCTCCGCGGGCCCGGTCACGGTGGTGCCGACGGCGATCGCGGCGGGTGCGCTCGTGCGGGCCTCGTGGATGTCGGTGGCGAAGCGCTGCAGCACGGCGTCCGCGTGGGCTTCGGGAGACAGCGCGAGCAGGGCCCGCACCCCGGTTTCGTCCGTCGCCACGAGCGCCGACACCTTCGCGCGGCGCGCGGCCAGCGCCGTGACCTCGGCCAGCTCGCGCACCAGCACCGGCGTCGAGAGCGACTGGCGCGTGGTCGCCGTGATGCGCGGGCGCACCGCCAGCCCGATCAGCAGCCGTCCGGTGAGCGGCACGGCCAGCGCCGATGCGCGCGCCAGCAGCTCCGTCGACGGCGCCGGCGAAGCCAGCAGCTCCGTGACCACGGCCCGGTGCGCCTGCCGTTCGAGCGTGTCGGAATCGCGGGCCACGAGCCGGTGCACCGCCAGCGCCGAGGCCGCGCGCTCGGCCACCACGCGGTAGCGGTGCGGAGGCGGTTCCGCGCACACGACCACGAGCCGGCCCCAGTCGTGGCCGCGGGCGCCGACCACGGTGACCAGCCAGCCGGCGTTCGCGTGGTACCCCGTGCGTTCGCCGAGCTGCACCACGCGCGAACGCGCGGGCCAGCCGGTGAGCAGCTCGGCGGGATCGGTGCCGGCCGCGTCGTAGGCGAGCACCTCGTGGGCCAGCGTTTCCAGCACCACGGGCTGCTCGGTCAGCCGCGTCACCTCACCGAGCACCACCCCGGGCTCCGCGCCCGCGACCGTGAGCGCGGTGAACGTCTCGTGCACCCGCTCGGCCGCGCGCAGCTCGGCGACCTGGGCGTCGACGATCAGGCCGTTCACGGCCTCGGTCACCGCGACGTAGCGCGTTTCGCGCGAGAGCGTGATCAACGGCAGGCCGCGGCGTTCGGCGGCTTCGACCAGCGCGTTGGGCAGCTTGTCACTCCAGTGCCGCACCAGCTCCACGACCACGCCGACCGCGCCGACGTCGGCCAGGTCCGTGACGTAGCGCGCGAGCGACGGGCCGTCGTCGGGCAGCGCGACGCCGGTGGTGAGCACGAGCTCGCCGCCGCGCAGGAGGTGGGCGATGTCGGCGACCTCGGCCACGTGCGCCCAGCGCACCGGCCGGTCGAGCCCCGCGCTGCCCGCCACGACGTGCGGCCGGCCCTGGCGCAGGGCCGCCAGCGCGAGCACCTCGGACACCGTCGGGTACATCTCGCCCCTCTTTTCGGCACACCGGCAGGCACAGACTGTACGGCCGCGCGCGGGACTCCGTACACGTTGCCGATGGCGTCCGCGTGGCGCGCGAGCCGAGACTCGAGGGGACTCTTGCCCCGAGGACGAGGAGCCCGCGCCGTGACCGACCGCATCAGCCACTGGATCGACGGCAAGCCCTTCACCGGCGCGGCCGGGCGCACCGGCGACGTGTACGACCCCGCGACCGGCCAGGTGCGGGCGAAGGTGGACTTCGCGGGCCAGGCCGAGGTCGACCAGGCCGTGGCGGCGGCCGCGGCGGCGCTGCCCGGGTGGCGCGGCACGTCGCTGGCCGGGCGCACGCGGGTGCTGTTCGCCTTCCGCGAGCTGCTTTCGGCGCGCAAGCACGATCTCGCGAAGATCATCACGAGCGAGCACGGCAAGGTCGAGTCCGACGCGGCCGGCGAGGTCGCGCGGGCGATCGAGAACGTCGAGTACGCGTGCGGCGCCGCGCAGCTGCTCAAGGGCGGCTTCAGCGAGAACGCGTCGACCGGCGTGGACGTGTACTCGATCGCGCAGCCGCTCGGGGTCGTCGGCGTGATCTCGCCGTTCAACTTCCCGGCGATGGTGCCGCTGTGGTTCGTGCCCAACGCGCTGGCCTGCGGCAACACCGTGGTGCTCAAGCCGAGCGAGAAGGACCCGTCGGCGGCGCTGCTCATCGCCGAGCTGCTCGCCGAGGCCGGGTTGCCTCCGGGCGCGCTCAATGTGGTGCACGGGGACAAGGAAGCGGTCGACGGCCTCCTGGCCCACCGGGACGTGAAGGCGATCTCGTTCGTGGGCTCCACGCCGATCGCGCGCTACGTCTACGAGACCGGCACGAGCCACGGCAAGCGCGTGCAGGCGCTCGGCGGCGCGAAGAACCACATGGTCGTGCTGCCCGACGCCGACCTCGATCTCGCCGCCGACGCCGCCGTGTCGGCCGGCTTCGGGTCGGCGGGGGAGCGGTGCATGGCGGTGTCGGTGGTCGTGGCCGTCGACCCGGTGGGCGACGAGCTGGTCGCGAAGATCACCGAGCGGATGGCGCGGCTGCGCGTGGGCGACGGCCGCGCACCGGACTCGGAGATGGGGCCGCTGGTCACGAAGGCGCACCACGAGCGCGTGACGTCCTATGTGGACGCCGGCGTGGCCGAGGGCGCCGAGCTGGTGGTGGACGGGCGCGGCATCGAGATCGAGGGCGACGGCTTCTGGCTCGGCCCGACGCTGTTCGACCGGGTGGGCCCCGGGATGTCGGTCTACACCGACGAAATCTTCGGCCCGGTGCTGTCGGTGGCGCGCGCGGCGAGCTTCGACGAGGCGCTCGGCCTGGTCAACGCCAGCCCGTACGGCAACGGCACGGCCGTCTTCACCGGCGACGGCGCGGCCGCGCGGCGCTACCAGAACGAGGTCGAGGTGGGCATGGTCGGCGTGAACGTGCCGATCCCGGTGCCGGTCGGCTACTACTCGTTCGGCGGCTGGAAGGACTCGCTGTTCGGCGACACCCACGCGTACGGGCCCGAGGGGTTCCACTTTTTCACGCGCACGAAGGTGGTCACCTCGCGGTGGCCGGACACGTCGCACGCGGGCGTGAACCTGGGCTTCCCGAAGAACACTTGAGCTCCTGGCCCGGGGAAGCTTCGCGGGGTGCTTCACCCGGGCCAGGTCGTGGCAGTCTCTTGAACTGGGGGGTCGCCGGATCGGGTGGTTGCCGCGTTGGGCCGTTCGGGCGTAAAGTGAACTGTACGTTCAGTTCACTTTTGAAGGAGAACGTTCCATGTCAGCACAGCCCGCGAAGTCGTCCGGCACGTTCGCGATCGGCGGGGACCTGCCCGTCGTGCGGCTCGGGTTCGGCGCCATGCAGCTGCCCGGCCCCGGCGTGTGGGGCGAGTCGCGTGACCCGGAGGGGGCCGTGCGCGTGCTGCGCCGGGCCGTCGAGCTCGGGGTCAACCTCATCGACACCGCCGACGCGTACGGGCCGTTCGTGGCCGACCTGCTCATCCGCGAGGCGCTGCACCCGTACGCCGACGACGTGGTGATCGCCACGAAGGCCGGCTTCACGCGCCAGGGCCCGAACCAGTGGACGCCCGTCGGCCGGCCGGAGTACCTGCGCCAGCAGGTGGAGCTGAGCCTGCGCCACCTCGGGCTCGAGCGCATCGACCTGCTGCAGCTGCACCGCATCGACCCGAAGGTGCCGGTCGCCGAGCAGGTCGGGGAGCTCGCCACGCTGCAGAAGGAGGGGAAGATCCGGCACATCGGCCTGTCGGAGATCTCCGTCGACGAGCTGGTCGAGGCCCAGAAGACCGCCACGATCGTGTCGGTGCAGAACCGCTTCAACCTGGCCGACCGGCACTCCGAGCCGCTCCTGGACCACGTGACGGCCGAAGGTATCGCGTTCATCCCGTGGTTCCCGCTCGCCACGGGTTCGCTGGCCGGCCCCGACAGCCCGCTTTCGCAGGTGGCGAAGGAGCACGGTTCGTCGCCTTCGCAGCTCGCGCTGGCGTGGCTGCTCAAGCGCTCGCCGGTGATGCTGCCGATCCCGGGCACGTCCAGCGTCGAGCACCTCGAGGACAACGTCGCGGCCGCCGAGATCGAGCTGACCGACGACGAGTTCGCGGCGCTGAGCGACGCCGCCGCTCGATGAGTGTCTGGTTCATCACGGGCGCTTCGCGCGGTTTCGGTCTCGAAATCGCGCGGGCGGCTCTGGAGCGCGGTGACCAGGTGGTGGCCACCGCGCGCCAGGCCGCGGCCGTGGAGAAGGAGTTTCCGGGCGACCCTTCGGTGCTGGCGGTGGCGCTCGACGTCACCGACCCGGCCCAGGCGTCCGCGGCCGTCGGCGCGGCACTGGACCGCTTCGGGCGCATCGACGTCCTGGTGAACAACGCCGGCCGTGGCCTGCTCGGCGCGGTGGAGGAGGCGTCGGACGCCGCCGTGCGCGCGGTGTTCGACGCCAACGTGTTCGGTCTTTTGTCGGTGACGCGCGCGGTACTGCCCGTGCTGCGGCGGCAACGTTCGGGGCACGTGGTGAACATCAGCTCGGTCGGCGGCTTCACCACCGGCCCGGGCTGGGGCGTGTACGGCGCGACGAAGTTCGCCGTCGAGGCGCTTTCCGAGGCGCTGCACGGAGAACTGGCGCCGCTCGGCGTGCACGTGACGGTGGTCGAGCCGGGCTACTTCCGCACGGACTTCCTCGACGCGTCGAGCCTGCACCGCGCGGACGAGGAGATCGCCGACTACGCCACCACTGTCGGTTCGATGCGTGCCGTGGCGGATTCCCGGAACCACGCGCAGCCGGGTGATCCGCGTAAGGCGGCTTTGGCGATCGTTTCGGTCGTGGGTTCTCCTTCGCCACCCTTGCGTCTGCAGTTGGGTGCCGACGCGGTGGGCCGGGTTTCGGCGAAACTCGACTTCGTGCGGGACGAGCTTTCCCGTTGGCGCGAGCTTTCGGTTTCCACGGACCATGGCTGAGTCACCGGTGCCTTCGCCGGTTTTGCCGCCCCGCAGCGCGCGCGCCCACGCGTGCGCGCTGTCGGCGGCGCGCGACCTGCTCGCCGAGGGCGGCCTCCCGGCCGCCACGGTCGACGCGATCAGCGCCCGGTCGGGCGTCAGCAAGGCGACGCTGTACAAGCACTGGCCGAGCCGCACCGCGCTGGCCGCGGAGGCCTTCGGCCGCGAAATGGCGGACGCCATCCCCCTGCCCGACACAGGGGACCCGCGGGCCGATCTGGAGGAGCAGGTGCGCCGGGTCTCGGCGTTCTACGCCGGCCCGACGGGGGAGGTCTTCGCGCAACTGCTGGCCGCTTGCGTCACGGATCCCTTGGCCGCGCCGTTTTTCCGCGAGTTCTTTTTGGACGGTCGGCGGGCGGCCATCTCCGTGCTGTGGCAGCGTCTGGTGGACGCCGGCCTGGCCTCACCATCGGTGACCGCCGAGACGGCGACGGACCTGTTGTTCGGTCCACTGATCTTCCGCCGCCTGACGGGCCACGCACCCCTGACGATCTCCGAAGCCGACGCGATCGCTTCGGCGGCGTTGGAGGGGCTGCTCAGGCGGGAATGACGTTGATGACCTGCTTGCGGTTGGGGATCAGGACCAGTGTGTTCTCCTGGTCCGGCTTGAGTTGCTCGTAGAGACTCTTGGGGAGCAGGGGGCGTCGGAGGCCGTCGAAGGCTGCCCAGTAGTACGGGTTGTTGCCGCGGCTGCGCTGGGTGTAGACGAGGATGGGGTAGCGGTCCGCCGGGGGTAGTGGCCGGTGGTCCTGCGCGTCGTGGGTGAAGCCGGTGAAGGTGACCACTTTGGCTCGGCGCACGATGTTGAGCCGGTAGAGGCAGTACCCCGCACACAACGCCATGCCGACCCCGATCGCCACGGCGGCGACGATGATGTCGGTGGTGCCGTAGGGCAGCGTGGCGAGGGCCCAGATGCCGAACGCGAACACGATCACCACGAGCCAGAAGGCGCTGTTGATGACGTCCCGGCGTTGGCTGGGGTGGAGCCGGCCTTCGCGGTTCGCGCGGGCGACTTCTTCGGGATCGGCTTTCACGACGGGATCACGTTGATGACCAGCTTGGTCTTCGGGTACAGGCACAGGGTGTTGTTCCGCTCGGGCTTGATCTTCTGCCACGTCTCGAGGTCGGTGTTGTAGGTCTTCCCCCCGACCCGGACCTCACACCGTTGCATCGTGTGGGTGGTGCCCTTTTCGAACCGCAGCCCGATCGGATAGGCGTCCGTGATCGGTGATCTGCCGAAGTCGTGGGCCCATCCGGTGACCACGGTGAGCGGCTTGTGCAGGTCGCGGTAGCGGCGGACGCACAACCCCAGGCACACGAGGGCGAGCACCACGATGAACGGGTACGTACCGATCGATTGCGCCCGGTTCGGACCTTCGAACACGTTCGTGGCCGTGGGCAGCACCACGCACACCACGGCCGCGATCCCGCCGACGACCAGGCAGAGCCAGAACGTGAAGTTGAGGACGATGCGGCGCTGGGACGGGTGGAGCCGCCCGGCGAGGTTCGCCGCGGCGACCTCCTCGACGGGTGCGGTCACGTGGGGATCACGTTGACGATCACCTTGCCGTTGGGGGTGAGGTAGATCGTGTTCTCGTGCTCGGGGCGGAATTTGCTGTGCACGTCAGCGTGTATTTGCATGGTCCGGCCGTTGAAGGTGATGCGTCGGAGCGGGTGGCCACCTCGGCTTTTCGAGGCATACAGCAGGATCGGGTAGGGCCTGAGCGGAGTTTTCCCGTATCCGACGTCGTGGGTGAACCCGGTGAAGGTCGTGATGACACCTCTGCGGACCACGAGCAGCCGCCCGACGCAGAACGCCGCGAGTGCCGCCATGGCGAGCACGACGACAGCGGCGTAGGCGTATCCGTATCCGACGTCGTAGCCGGGGATCCGTACCAGGACGTAGATACCGAACGCGAACGCAACGACGGCGAACCAGAAGTTGGGGTCGATGACCCTGCCACGCTGGGAAGGGTGGAGCCGCCCGCTCTTATTGAACCGGACGACTTCCTCTTGGTCGGTCTTCACGTCGGGATCACGTTGACGATCACTTTGCCGTTGGGGGTGAGGTAGATCGTGTTCTCGTGTTCGGCCTGGAACTTCGCGCGCATGTCGCGGTACACCTGGAATCGCTTGCCGTCGAAGCGGACGTAGTAGTGCGGGTTGTAGCCCTGGCTCATTTCGGTGTACAGCAGGATCGGGTACCGGTCGGG
This sequence comes from Amycolatopsis rhabdoformis, assembly GCF_035918295.1. GTDB lineage: Bacteria > Actinomycetota > Actinomycetes > Mycobacteriales > Pseudonocardiaceae > Amycolatopsis > Amycolatopsis rhabdoformis. The sequence continues at coordinate 4,942,295 of NZ_CP142149.1, read as the reverse complement.
CAGTGGCCGGTGGCGTTCGACGTCGTGGGTGAAGCCGGTGAACCAGGTGAGCGTGCCTCGGCGCAGTACGCGCAGGCGGAATACGCAGAACCAGATCAGCAGTCCCATGATCACGATGACCGGAGTCGCGAGGATGAAACCCCAGCCCGCAGAGTATCCGGGGATGATCACGAGCACCCAGATCCCGAGTGCGAGCAGAACGACCGCGCCCCAGAAGTTGAAGTCCAGGATCATACCGCGTTGAGAAGGGTGAAGCCGGCCGCTGCGGTTGACGCGCGTGACTTCCTCCTGGTCGGCTTTCACTCGGGCGTTTCCTCGCCGCTGCCTTCGCCCTCAGCCTTGTGGGCCTTCTCGTAAGCCTCGGTGGCTTCGTTCTGGCGCGCGTACTGCTCGTTCTCCTGTCGGCGGCCCTCTGTGGCGACTCCGGTGGTGTCGGCCCAGTTCCAATCGGGAGTGCCGCCCTTCGCCGCTTTCCAGGCGTCGGGCTTCAGGAAGCTGCGACCGTCTTCGGAGATTTTGTCGCCGAGCTTCTCGACGTGGTCGTGGACCGGATTTTTCTCCGCAGACTCACTCCAGCGCTCGGCCTTCGCGGCGGCGCTCTCATCCACGTGCGGCCGGCCGGCTGCGCGGGCCGCGTCGGTGAGGTCGTTGCCCTTCTTCTCCATGTTGGCCGCGACGTCGACGCTTTTGTCGGTGATCTTGTCGGCGGCCTTGCCGACCTTCTTGAGCGCGTTGGTGGCCTCTTCGATGGCGCCGCGAGACTTGCCGGCGCTCTGGATCAGCTTCTCGAGCTTCTCCACGACCTGGGCGATCCGGCCGCTGATCTTCTCGGCGAGGATGCCGCCCTCGATGACCGTGTCGGCGATGAAGGCCGCGATCGTGCCGCCGAAGGTGCACCACGAGGCGGCGAGCGCGGCGATCGCCTTCACGATCAGTTCGCCGACGAACGACGAGATCATGTCGCGGATCAGGCCGCGCTCGGTGCCGACCAGCGCGGCGGCCACGTTCATGCCGATCGACGCCGCATGTGCCTGGCCGGAGGCGCCGCGCAGCGTCGCGGCGTAACCCTTGGCCATGTTCTGGTAGGCCGTGCCGCCGGCACCCTGGAAGTCCGGTGCCACCTTCGCGGCTGCCTGGTCGTATTGGGTCGCGCTCTGCTCGAGCTGTTTGGAGACGTTGTCCCAGGTCACGGCCTTCGCGGAGACGGCCTCCGGGTTGCCGGCCAGCTTGTCGAGACCCTCCTTGAGGAAGCTGATGTGCTCGATCAGCCAGCCCACGCCCGCGCTCGCCAGCGAGCCGAGTGGGTCCATCACGACGCCGAGCAGGTCCAGCCCGACCGTCACGGCGTCGGCTCCGAGGTTGAGCCAGTCCTTGCTGCGGAAGTCGGTGAGGCCCGACGCGATGTCGTTCAAGACGCCCGCGCCCGAGGTCTGGGAGTTGAGGTTGTCGAGCTCGTTGCTCGATGTGCCCATGTTCGAAGTGAAGCCACTCGGCGACTCGGACTCGGCGACGAGCGGGTTCTCCTGCGTCTCGGTCATTCAGGGAGCTCCTTGCCGAACGAGTTGATCGTGTTCTTCGAGGCCGTCTCGTGGTTGTCGTAGTGGTCGTGGGCCTGCTGGAGCTTGTCGGCGATGTCCTCGGCCGAGTCCGCGACGCTGTTGACGAGGATCGACGCGGCGGCGGTCCAGAGCTCCATCGCCGCGCCGAAGATCGAGCCGACGATGCCGAACGCGTCGTCGCCCATCGCCTGGCCTTCGACAGTCGCCTCGGCGGCCGTCTTCACGCCCTCCCCGATGTCCTGCACCTCACCCTTGTGGGTCTGCAACGCCGTGAGGTTCACCTGCTGTGTGCCGGCCATCAGTAGCCCTTCCCCAGGATCGAGCCGCCGTTGTAGTAGTCGTCGTCATCGGAGTTGTCGGCCGGCGGGCGGGCCGGGCGGGCGGGGCGCGAAGGCGGCGCGGGCGGGGCCGGAGGTGCCGGCGGCCGCATCCCCGGAGCCGGTGGGGCGGGCGGCGGAGGCACCGACCCCTCCTCATCCCGATTGAAGAATTGTCGCGTATCCCCCGAAGCCGGGGGCTGTTCCTCCGGCACTTCCGGCGTCGGAATCTGCTCGTCGAGGAATTTCATCGCGTCGCTGTTTTCGCCGATGAGCGGGGCCATGATGGCGTGCAGCTGTTGGGCCGCCTGGGCCTGCGCGCGGTGGGCGGTGGCGACGACGGCCGCGGCGAGGGCGCTGCGCGAGATCTCGTCGGCGCGGGGGCCGAAGCTGAGCTGCTGCAACGCGCCGCTGGTGTTGACGGTGACGGTGACCGCGCCGTCGTTGCTCGTGGCGGTGGCGGCGACGCGCTTGAGCCGCTCCTGGGCCTCCGCGGCCCGCTGCCCGATTTCGGCGATATCAGCGGTTTCGTCTGCGCGCCCGTTATTTTCCACGACTGCCCTCGGCTCTTGGGGATTCACCACGTTCTTCTGAGGCAGCAAACCGGTTAACGGTTCCCCTAGCAAGCGAAGATTTGAATTGTCCGGTTTATCGGCATTAAGGGTCTTTTGTCATTCTTTTACCTTCGCCTGCGCGGGGCCGCCGGGGCACGTCACGAGCCGGGTTGAGCGGCGGGCACTCAGGCTTCCGTAAACTCGTTGTGAGTAGCGGACCGAAAGCAGGGAGGTGCCGGTGGCGAACACGGACGAGCGTCGCTTCGAGGTGCTGCGCGCGATCGTCGCCGACTACGTCTCGAACCAGGAGCCGGTGGGTTCCAAGACGATCGTCGAGCGGCACAACCTGGGCGTGTCGAGCGCCACGGTGCGCAACGACATGGCCGCGCTCGAGGAAGAGGGGTACATCACCCAGCCGCACACCAGCGCGGGGCGGATCCCCACGGACAAGGGCTACCGGCTGTTCGTGGACAAGCTCTCGGAGATCAAGCCGCTCTCGGCGGCCGAGCGGCGGGCGATCACGTCGTTCCTCGACTCGGGCACCGACCTCGACGACGTGCTGCGCCGGTCGGTGCGGCTGCTCGCGCAGCTCACCCGCCAGGTGGCGGTGGTGCAGTACCCGATGCTCACCAACGCGGCCGTGCGCCACCTCGAAGTGGTGCCGCTCACGCCGGCGCGGCTGATGCTCGTGCTGATCACCGACTCGGGCCGCGTGGACCAGCGCACGGTCGACCTCGGCGACGTGCTCACCGAGGAGAGCGTGCTGCGCCTGCGCACCGTGCTCAACGGCGCGCTGGCCGGGCGCCGGCTCGCCGAGGCGGCGGCCCGCGTGGCCGAGCTGCCCGAGGTGGCGCCGGGAGAGCTGCGCGACAGCCTCACCCGCATCTGCACGGTGCTGATCGAGTCGCTGGTCGATCACCCGGAAGAGCGCCTCGTGCTCGGCGGCACGGCCAACCTCACCCGCAACGTCGCGGACTTCCCGGGCTCGCTGCGGCAGGTCCTCGAAGCGCTCGAGGAGCAGGTGGTCGTGCTCAAGCTGCTGGCCGCGGCCCGCAACCCCGGTGCGGTCACGGTTCTCATCGGCGAGGAAAATGAAGACGAGCAGATGCGCAGCACCTCGGTGGTGTCGATCGGCTACGGCCGGGACGACATGCTGCTGGGAGGCATGGGCATCGTCGGACCCACCCGGATGGACTACCCGGGCACCATCGCGGCCGTCCGCGCGGTGGCCAACTACGTGGGGCAGATCCTGTCCGGCCGCTGACGGCCCGGGCAGAGCAGAAGGAGAAGGCAGAAAAACGTGGCGAGGGACTACTACGGGATCCTCGGGGTGGCCAAGAACGCGTCGGATCAGGAGATCAAGCGCGCGTACCGCAAGCTGGCCCGTGAGCTGCACCCCGACGTGAACCCGTCGGAGGACGCGCAGCACAAGTTCGGCGAGGTGACCACCGCCTACGAGGTGCTCTCCGACCCCCAGAAGCGCAAGATCGTCGACCTCGGCGGCGACCCGATGGACTCGGGCGCGCGCGGCGGTGGCGGTGGCGGCGACCCGTTCGCCGGCTTCGGCGGGCTCGGCGACATCATGGACGCCTTCTTCGGCGCAGCCGGTGGCGGCGGCGGAGGTCGCGGCCGCGGGCCGCGCAGCCGCGTGCAGCCGGGCTCCGACGCGCTGATCCGCCTCGCGCTCACGCTCGAGGAGTGCGCCACCGGCGCCGACCGCGAGATCACCGTCGACACGGCCGTGGTCTGCGACCTGTGCCGCGGCGCGGGCACCGCGGAGGGCACCACCACCAAGACGTGTGACACCTGCGGTGGCGCCGGCGAGGTGCAGTCGGTGCAGCGCTCGTTCCTGGGCCAGGTCGTCACGGCCCGCCCGTGCCCGGTCTGCCGCGGCTTCGGCGAGGTCATCCCCGACCCGTGCCGCCAGTGCGGCGGCGACGGGCGCATCCGCGCGCGCCGCAACGTCACGGCCAAGATCCCGCCGGGCGTCGGCGACGGCATGCGCATCCGGCTCTCGGGCCAGGGCGAGGTCGGCCCGGGCGGCGGCCCCGCCGGCGACCTGTACGTGGAGATCGACGAGCTGCCCCACGAGGTGTTCGTGCGCGAGGGCAACGAGCTCCACTGCAACTTCCGCATCCCGATGACCACGGCGGCACTCGGCGCGACCGTGCCGATCACCACCCTCGTCGACGGCGACTACGAGCTCGACGTCGAACCCGGCACGCAGCCCAACACCGAGCTCGTGCTCACCGGCAAGGGCATGCCGCGGCTGCGCTCGTCGGGCCGCGTCGACGGCCGCGGCGACCTCCACGTGCACATCGACGTGGTGGTGCCGACCAAGCTCGACGAGGCCCAGCGCGACCTGCTCGTGGAGCTGGCCCAGCAGCGCGGCGAAGAGGTGCCCACGCTCGCGGCCAACGGCAGCAAGCACGGAGGCCTGTTCTCCAAGCTGCGCACGAAGCACCGCTGACCCGTGCCCGACACCACGCTGCCGGTCTTCCTCGCCACGGCCGTGCCCGATCGCGGCTCGGCCGTGCTCGACGGCGAGGAAGCCCGGCACGCCGCCACCGTCCGCCGGCTGCGCGTGGGGGAGCAGCTCGTGCTCTCCGACGGCGCCGGCGCGATGGCGCGCTGCGTCGTCGACGCCGTGCAGGCCGGGCGCGACGCGTCGCTCACGCTCACCGTCGTCGAACGCTGGGACGAGGAGCTGCCGGCGCTGCGCGTTCACGTCGCGCAGGCACTGGCCAAGGGCGATCGCGGTGAGCTCGCCGTGGAACTCGCCACGGAGGCCGGCGCCGACGCGGTGGTGCCGTGGCGCGCCGCCCGCAGCGTCGCCAAGTGGGAAGACGGCGCGCGCGGTGACAAGGCGCTGGCCCGGTGGCGGGCGACCGCGCGGTCGGCGGCCAAGCAGGCCCGCCGCGCCCACGTTCCCGAGGTCACCGAACCCGTCGACACCCGCGAGCTCGCCCAGCTGGCGGCCACGATGTCGCGCACGCTCGTGCTGGAATCCGGCGTCACGAGCCGGCTCACGGAGGTCGGACTGCCCGACACCGGCGACATCCTGCTGGTCGTCGGCCCCGAAGGTGGCATCACCGACGACGAACTGAGCACCCTCGAAGCGGCCGGCGCGACCACCGTCCGCCTCGGGCCGACGGTCCTGCGCACCTCGACCGCGGCCGCCGTGGCCCTCGGGGCTCTCGGCGCGCTGACCAGCCGCTGGAAGTAGCGGCGGCCAGGTACTGAAACGGCCACATTTTGCGGCGAGTCATGGCGCGATCACACTCCGAGCAGCTACGCTCGTCACCAACGCGCAAGAGGTTTGAGCGCGCTACTGGGTGGGTAACCCTGTCGCGCGCAGAAGACGTGCACAAGACTCCGCCGGGCACCTCCCCCCTCGGTCCGGCGGCGCCGCGGCCGCGGTGGGCCGACCCCCAGGGCCCACCGCGCCGCGGCATCTCCTCGTCGTCGGTTGACGTCGTAGATCCTTCGGATCTCCTTCGCCTCCCGAGGCGATGCGTGTTTCCCGGGGGCCGAGCCCCCGGAGCCCCGCGGTGCCGTGGTGACCAGGTGGTGACATGTTTCCCGGGGGCCCGAGGCCCCCGGAGCCCCCTGCGGTGCGGTGGTGACGAGGGAGCCGCTGTGGAGCAGGGTGACGAAGGAGCCCTGCGGAGCGGTGGTGACGAGGGAGCCGTCGTGGAGCAGGGTGGCGAAGGAGCCCTGCGGTGCCGCGGTGCGGTGGTGACCGGGTGGTGCTGACGGTGGGCGGGCGCGGGTGGTTTGTAGGGTGGGCGCATGAGTGATGCGGAGACGTTGTTCGAGCGGATCATCGCGGGCGAGATCCCGGCGGACGTGGTGTATCAGGACGAGAGCACGTTCGCGTTCCGCGACATCAACCCGCAGGCCAAGGTGCACGTGCTGGTGGTGCCGAAGAAGCGCTACCGCAACGTGGCCGAGCTGGCGGCGGCGGACCCCGAGCTGCTGAGCGCGGTCGTGGCCACGGCGCGGAAGGTCGCGGAGCTCGAAGGCATCACCGAGTCCGGGTATCGCGTGGTGTTCAACACCGACGGCGACGCCGGGCAGACGGTGTTCCACGTCCACGCCCACGTGCTGGGCGGCGAGCAACTGGGGTTGTTCGGGCGCCACGCCTGAAACCGACCTGCGTCGGAGACCGGCGAACCAGTAGCATCGGTCATAGTCAGAAGTAGTCAGGCGAAGCAGCAGAAAGCAGGCCAGAGGCCACGTGGCCGGAACCGCACAGGGTGGAGCCGCCCGACCCGACGCCGCCGCCGGCAAGGCCGCGCAGTCGAAGAACGAGGACGCCGCCCCCGTGGCCCAGTCCCGCTTCCCCATCCCCGAAGCCGCCGTGCTGAGCCTGCTCGGCTCTCGTGACGAAAACCTGCGCGTCGCCGAGGAGCTCCTCGCCGCCGACGTGCACGTCCGCGGCAACGAAGTCACCCTCACCGGCGCGCCGGCCGACGTGGCGTTCGCCGAACGCGTGTTCGCCGACCTCGTGCAGCTCGCCACCGGCGGCCAGCAGGTCGGCCCCGACACGGTGCGCCGCACCATCGGCATGCTGTCCACCGGCGACGCGTCCCCGGCCGAGGTCCTGAGCCTCAACATCGTCTCCCGCCGCGGCAAGACGATCCGGCCCAAGACGCTCAACCAGAAGCGCTACGTCGACGCGATCGACAAGCACACCATCGTCTTCGGCATCGGCCCCGCCGGTACCGGCAAGACGTACCTCGCCATGGCGAAGGCCGTGCAGGCGCTGCAGGCCAAGCAGGTCACCCGCATCGTGCTCACCCGCCCGGCCGTGGAGGCCGGCGAGCGCCTCGGTTACCTGCCGGGCACGCTCAACGAGAAGATCGACCCGTACCTGCGCCCGCTCTACGACGCGCTGCACGACATGGTCGAACCCGACTCGATCCCGCGCCTCATGCAGGCGGGCACGATCGAGATCGCGCCACTGGCCTACATGCGCGGCCGCACGCTCAACGAGGCGTTCATCATCCTCGACGAGGCGCAGAACACGACGCCCGAGCAGATGAAGATGTTCCTCACGCGCCTGGGCTTCGGCTCGAAGATCGTGGTCACGGGCGACATCACGCAGGTCGACCTGCCCAACGGCCAGAAGAGCGGCCTGCGCGTGGTCCGCGACATCCTCGAGGGTGTCAACGACCTGCACTTCTCCGAGCTGACCAGCCAGGACGTGGTGCGCCACCGGCTCGTCGGCGACATCGTCGACGCGTACGAGAAGTGGCAGGCGGTTCAGGACGCCCAGGAACAGCAGCCGGGCGGCTGGAAGGGCAACCGCCGATGAGCATCGAGATCGCCAACGAATCGGGCGTCGACGTCGACGAGGCGTCGATCGTCTCGGCCGCGCGCTACGCACTGGACAAGATGGAGGTCAGCCCGCTCGCCGAGCTGTCCATCCTGTGCGTCACGCTCGAAGTGATGGAAGACCTGCACGAACGCTGGATGGACCTGCCCGGGCCCACCGACGTGATGGCCTTCCCGATGGACGAGCTCGACTCGTCACGCCGCCCTGACGCGCCCGACGCGTCGCCGGCGCTGCTCGGGGACATCGTGCTGTGCCCGGCGTTCGCGAAGGACCAGGCCAAGACGGCGGGCCACGCGCTGATCGACGAGCTGCACCTGCTCACCGTCCACGGCGTGCTGCACCTGCTCGGCTACGACCACGCCGAGCCGGCCGAAGAACGCGAGATGTTCGGCCTGCAGAAGCGCATCCTCACCGAGTTCCAGTCGGCCGTGTCCGAGCTGAACCGCAAGAACGCGCAGCGCAACGCCGACGACCGCGTGCTCGGCATCGCGGGCCTGGACACACCGGTCACGCCGGTTCCCCCCGCCGCGCCGAAACCGGTCGAGGAAACCCCCTAGGCAGCGATCATGGGCAGTCCCACGGCACAGCTCGTCGTCGCGGTGGCGCTCGTGCTGCTGGCCGGGGTGTTCGCGGCCGCCGACGCGGCCGTCAGCACCGTCTCGCAGGCCCGCACCGAAGGGCTCGTGCGCATCGGCCGGGCCGGTGCGCGCCAGCTCGCCGCCGTCGTCGCCGAACGCCGCCGCCACATCAACCTGCTCCTGCTGCTGCGCCTCGGCTGCGAGCTCACGGCCACGGTGCTCGTCACCGTGTCGTTCCTCGCCTGGTTCGGCAAGCTGTGGCTCGCCGTGCTCGTGTCCGCGGTGGTGATGGTGGTGGTGAGCTACGTGCTCATCGGCGTCGGTCCGCGTACCATCGGCCGCCAGCACCCCTACCGGGTCGGCACGATCGTCGCCGGGCCGGTGCGCGTGCTCGGCTCGATCCTCGGCCCGCTGTCGCGGCTGCTGATCGTGATCGGTAACGCGATCACCCCCGGTCAGGGCTTCCGCGAAGGCCCGTTCACCTCCGAAGTCGAGCTGCGTGAGCTCGTCGACCTCGCGCAGGAACGCGGCGTGGTCGAGGACTCCGAGCGCGAGATGATCCACTCGGTCTTCGAGCTCGGCGACACGGTCGCGCGCGAGGTGATGGTGCCGCGCACCGAGATCGTGTGGATCGAGCGCACCAAGACCGTGCGCCAGGCGCTCGCGCTGGCGCTGCGCACCGGCTTCACGCGGGTGCCGGTGATCGACGAGTCGGTGGACGACATCGTCGGCGTGGTCAACATCAAGGACCTGATGCCGGCGTACATGGACCCGGACGGGCCGAGCACGGTCGTGGACCAGGTGATGAATCCGGCGAGCTTCGTGCCCGACTCGAAGCGGCTCGACGACCTGCTCAAGGAAATGCAGCTCACCCACAACCACATGGCGATCGCGGTCGACGAGTACGGCGGCACCGCGGGCCTGCTGACCATCGAGGACGTGCTCGAGGAGATCGTCGGCGAGATCACCGACGAGTCCGACACCGACGAACGGCCCGACGTCGAGGAGCTCGAAGGCGGCGCGGTGCGTGTCTCGTCGCGGCTGAGCGTGGACGACCTCGGTGAGCTGTTCGGTCTCGACCTCGAGGACCACGACGTGGAGACCGTGGGCGGCCTGCTCGCGGAACGACTGGGTAGGGTCCCTCTTCCGGGGGCCGAAGCCGAGGTCGCCGGCCTTCGGCTGTTCGCCGAGGGGGGCAAGGACCGCCGTGGCCGCATGCGGATCACGTCGGTCGTCGTCCACCCGGCCGACGCCGACGCCGTGACGGAGTCCGGCACGCGCCGGCGCACCCGGGTGCCCCAGCCCGAAGAACGCGACAGGAGAGTCGAACATGCCTGACCTCGAGGCCGAGGACCAGAAGCTCGTCACGCTGGCCCGGTCGTCACGCGCCCGCGTCGGCGCCGAGGAGGGCGCGGCCGTGCGCGACACCGACGGGCGCACGTACGCCGCGGTGACCGTGGACCAGCCGTCGTTCAAGCTCACGGCCGTGCAGGCCGCCGTGGCCGCCGCGCTCGCGAGCGGCGCCGAAGGGCTCGAGGCCGCCGTGGTGGTGAGCGCCGACGCGCTCATCAAGGAGGCTTCGGTGCACGCCGTGCGCGACCTCGCGAAGACGGCGCCGATCATCCTGGCCGACCCCGCGGGCGACGTCGTCGAGGTGCTGCGCTGATGGCCGAGCCGCACCGCTCCGGATTCGCGTGTTTCGTCGGCCGGCCCAACGCGGGCAAGTCCACGCTCACCAACGCGCTCGTGGGCACGAAGGTCGCCATCACCTCCAGCAAGCCGCAGACCACGCGGCACGCGATCCGCGGCATCGTGCACCGCGAAGACGCGCAGCTGGTGATCATCGACACGCCCGGCCTGCACCGCCCGCGCACCCTGCTCGGGCAGCGGCTCAACGACGTGGTGCACGAGACGTGGTCCGAAGTGGACGTGGTCGGGTTCTGCGTGCCCGCCAACGAAAAGATCGGCCCCGGCGACAAGTTCATCGCCGCGGAGCTCACGAAGATCGCGCGGCGCACGCCGGTGATCGGCGTGGTCACCAAGACCGACCTCGTGAAGCCGGAGCAGGTGGCCGAGCAGCTGCTGGCGCTGCAGGGCGTGATGGAGTTCGCCGACCTCGTGCCGGTGTCCGCTGTGGACGGTTTCCAGGTGCGGACGGTGGCCGACCTGCTCGTGGCCCGGCTGCCCGAGGGCCCGCAGCTCTACCCGGGCGGTGAGCTCACCGACGAGCCCGAGATGACGCTCGTGGCCGAGCTGATCCGCGAGGCCGCGCTCGAAGGCGTGCGGGACGAGCTGCCGCACTCCATCGCCGTGACGGTGGAGGAGATGCTGCCGCGCGAAGGCCGCGACGACCTCGTGGACGTGCACGCGTTCCTCTACGTGGAGCGGCCCAGCCAGAAGGGCATCATCCTCGGGCACAAGGGTGAGCGGCTGCGTGAGGTCGGTGCGGCGGCGCGCAAGCAGATCGAGGGCCTGCTGGGTTCGAAGGTGTATCTCGACCTGCACATCAAGGTGGCCAAGGACTGGCAGCGCGACCCCAAGCAGTTGCGCCGCCTGGGCTTCTGACCGGCGGTCGCGCGAGGTAGCGTCAGTGCGGAGCGACGCCGAAGAGGACAGCAGGGGGACGCCATGACCGGCCCGTATCCGCCACCCGGCGGGCCGTACCCGCCGCCCCCGGGCGGTCCGTACTACGGCGGTGGCCCGAGTTTCCCGCCACCGCCGCCGGACAACCGCCTCGTGTGGGGCATCCTCACCACGATCTTCTGCTGTCTGCCGCTGGGGATCGTCTCGATCGTCAAGGCGGGCGAGGTCAATTCCCTGTGGTACCAGGGCCGCTTCGCCGAGGCGCACCGCGCGGCGGACCTCGCGGGCAAGTGGGCGATGTGGTCGGCGCTGGCGCTTCCGATCGGCCTCGTGGTGTACGTGCTGGTGGTGCTGCTCGTGTTCCTGATCGGAGGCGCTTCCGTGGGGTTCTGGCCGTCGTGAGCACTGTCTACACAGGAATCCCGGTGCGCGGCCTGCGGGCCACGGCCCGGGCGTTGTCGGGCCCGGCGGCCGCGGTCGCGGGGCTCGGGGTGTGCTGCGCCGCCGTGTTGATCGGGGATCCGACCACGCCGGGCGGGCCTTTGCCGGTGTGTCCCACCAAGTTCCTCTTCGGCATCGACTGTCCGGGTTGCGGCGGCATGCGGATGGCCTACAGCCTCCTGCACGGCGACCTCGCCGGCGCCGTGCACTACAACGCCGTGGCGCTCGTGTTCGTGGCGCTGTTCGCGTGGAGCGGCATCGCCTGGACGGTCGGGCGGCTGCGCGGGCGCGCGGTGCGGTCGTGGCTGCACTGGCGCCGCACACCGCTCGTGGTGGCGGTGGTGTTCGCCGTGTGGTTCGTGGTGCGCAACCTGCCTTTCGCGCCGTTCACCGGTTTGTCGGTCTGAGTTTTCCTTTCCGTGGAACGGATTTCGCCCCCGCTGAGCCGAACGGGTGCGGGCTGCCCACGCCTACCTGGGCCGGGCGGGTGCGGACCCGGTACGCTCCCGCGCACCGGCCTGTCCACGTAGGACTGGGCCGGTTCTCGTGCGCCTCCGCGCACGGGCCGCGACGACGAGGGGGAGCACACGATGACCGATCCCTACGGGCAGCCGCAGGGTCAGCCGCCCTTCGGACAACCTGGTCCAGGGCAGCAGCCGTTCGGACAGCCCGGCGGCTTCGGCCAGCAACCGCCCTCGGGCGGGTTCCCCCAGCAGCCCGGCGGTTTCGGCCAGCCGGGACAGCCCGGGTTCGGTCAGCCCGGCCCCGCACAGCCGGGCTTCGGCCAGCCGGGCCAGCCCGGTTTCGGGCAGCCGGGTCCGGGCGGCTTCGGCCAGCCGCAGGCGTTCGGACAGCCGGGCTTCGGCGCGCCCAACCCGTACGGTCCGCCGGGCGGCGGGATGTACGCGAACTGGGGCCAGCGCGCGCTCGCCTACCTCATCGACTTGGCGCCGTTCCTCATCGGCATCATCATCGCCGCGCTCGTCGGGATCGCGTCGTGGAATGTCGCGGGGATCCTCTACGGCCTCGTGGTGCTCGGGAACATCGGCTGGCAGATCTACAACCGCTGGATCACGGGCGGGAACACGGGCCAGTCGCTCGGCAAGCGCGTGGTGGGCATCAAGCTGATCAGTGAGACCACCGGGCAGCCGATCGGCGCCGGCATGGCCTTCCTGCGCGACCTCGCGCACTTCGTCGACGGCATCGCCTGCTCCATCGGCTACCTGTGGCCGCTGTGGGACGACAAGGCGCAGACGTTCTCGGACAAGATCGTCGGCACCATCGTGGTGCCGGCCGACGCGGCGCCGGCGCCCGCCGGCCAGTTCGGGCAGCAGCCGGGCTTCGGTCAGCCGCAGCCGCCGTTCGGCGGCGGGTTCCCGCCGGCCGGACCGGCCGGGCCGCAGCCGGGTGGCTTCGGCCAGCAGCCGGGCGGGTTCGCGCCGCAGTCGGGTGGGTTCGGTCAGCCGCAGCAGCCGGCCGGGTTCGGTGCGCAGCCTGGGTTCGGGCAGCAGCCGGGCGGTTTCGGCCAGCCGGGCCAGCCGGGCCAGCCGCTGTCGGGTGGCTTCGGCCAGCCGGCGCAGCCGGGGCAGCCGGCACCGGCCGGCGGGTTCGTGCCGCAGGGCGCCGAGTCGCCGGGCGCGACCGCGTTCGAGCAGGCCGAGCCCACGCAGATGCTGAAGCCGGGCGGGGCCGCGCAGCCGGAGAGCAGCGCGTTCGACGGGGTCGAGCGCACGCAGATGATCAAGCCGGGTTCGACCGAGACGAACGCGCCCGGGCAGGCCGAGGAGACGCAGAAGATCCAGCCGGGCGAGTTCGGTCAGCAGCCGCCGCAGCACTGACCGGCCCCGCGCCGGAGGTCCGGGGCGGCCGTCACCGTGCGCGCCGCCGCGGAACCAGGGTGTCTCCGCCCCGGCATCGCCCGGAAGTGGGACGATGTCGGGGTGGTGAACCTCTACCGCGACACCGGAGTGGTGTTGCGCACGCACAAGCTGGGTGAGGCCGACCGGATCGTCACCCTGCTGACCCGCAGGCACGGCAAGGTCCGTGCCGTGGCCAAGGGCGTGCGCCGCACCTCGTCGCGGTTCGGGGCCCGGCTGGAGCCGTTCGGGCACGTGGACGTGCAGTTCTACACCGGCCGCACGCTCGACGTGATCACCCAGGTCGAGACCGTGGACGCGTTCGCGTTGCCGCTGGTCGCCGACTACCAGCGCTACACCGCCGCCAGCGCCATCGCCGAGACGGCCGACCGGCTCTCGGCCGAAGAGGGCGAGCCGGTGCTCAAGCTGTACCTGCTGGTCGTGGGCGCGTTGCGCGCGCTCGCGGGAGGCGAGCGCGACGCGTCGCTGATCCTCGACGCCTTTTTCCTGCGGGCCATGGCCTACGCCGGCTGGGCGCCCGCCATCACCGAGTGCGCCCGCTGCGGCCTGCCCGGCCCGCACGCCGCGTTCAACGTCGCGGCCGGCGGGTCGATGTGCCCGGACTGCCGCATCGCCGGGTCCGTGCACCCCGCACCCGAGGTGCTCGTGCTGCTCGAAGCCCTGCTGCACGGCGAATGGCCGGTGGCGGAGGCCTCGCACGGCGTGACCCGGCGCGACGCGTCAGGCCTGGTCGCCGCTCACCTGCAGTGGCACCTCGAACGCCAGCTGCGGTCGCTGCCCCTGGTCGAACGGCGTGCCCGGGAAGCCGCGACACCGGGCAAGTAGGGTCTTGCCGGTAGGAAATTTTCACTCTTCCAGGAGGCGCGAAGTGCTGCGCAGGGGACGCGAGGTCCGGGCGTCGGGGTACGAGCTGCGGGCACCGGATCCGCACCCTTCGGGAGCCCGGCCGCCGGAGATCCCGAAGGAACTGGTGCCGAAGCACGTGGCGCTGGTGATGGACGGCAACGGCCGCTGGGCCAACCAGCGCGGCCTGCCGCGCATCGAGGGCCACAAGCGCGGCGAAGCCGTGATGATCGACGTCGCCAGCGGCGCCGTCGAGCTCGGCGTGAAGTGGCTTTCGGTCTACGCGTTCTCCACCGAGAACTGGAAGCGCAGCCCCGAGGAGGTGCGCTTCCTCATGGGCTTCAACCGCGACACCATCCGGCGCCAAGTCGACTACCTCGGCTCGATCGGCGTGCGCATCCGCTGGGCCGGGCGCCGGCCGAAGCTGTGGGCGAGCGTGATCAAGGAACTGCAGGTCGCGGAAGAGAAGACCAAGAACAACACCGCGCTGAACATGACGATGTGCGTGAACTACGGCGGCCGCGCCGAGCTGGGCGACGCGATGCGCGCGATCGCGCAGGACGTGGTGGCCGGCAAGCTCAAGGCCGACAAGATCGACGAGCGCACGATCGCGAAGTACCTGTACCAGCCGGAAATGCCCGACGTCGACCTGTTCCTGCGGCCCTCGGGCGAGCAGCGGACGTCGAACTTCATGCTGTGGCAGTCGGCGTACGCGGAGATGGTCTACCAGGACACGCTCTTCCCCGACTTCGACCGCACGCACCTGTGGAACGCCTGCCTCGAGTTCGCCAAGCGCGACCGCCGGTTCGGCGCCGCCGTGGACCAGGCCGAAGCCGAGAAGGCGGGGGAAGCGTCTTGAGCACCTCGGAGGCCGCCGACACGGCGGCGCTGCTCGAACTCGCCCGCGAGTCCCTCGAGCGCTACCTCGACGTGCACGTGGACGACGACGGCGCGATCACCTTCCGCCACGCCGAGGTGCCGTGTGTCATCCAGGCCACGCGCCTGGCCGACGGTCTCACCGTGCTGAGCCTCACCTGCGTGGTGGCGTGGGACCTGCCCGACAACCCGGCGATCGCGGTGGCCGTGGCCGAACGCGCGGGGCAGGGCCTGTTCGGCACGCTCGGCGTCGGGCACACCGAGAGCGGGGTGGACGTGACGCTGCGCTACGCGTTCCCCGCCGAGGGCATGGACCCGTCGGCCTTGGGCACGCTGCTGATGCTCGTGGTCTCGACCGCGTCGCAGCTGCGCACGGAGCTGCCGGGCCTGGGTCTGGACTGACCCGGGACGTTCGCGCCCGGCTTGTCCGGTTGACCCGCCTCGAGAGTGGCGCGAACGGCAGATTCGGGCCGAAACCGGTGCGAGCGGTCCGTTCGCGCTGTGTCCCGCTGGGATCCGGTCGGTGCGGGCTGGCATCATCGCGGTCGTGAAAACCCTTGTCGACAACGCGCCCGGGGAAAAACGGCGCGCGCGGCGGATCCGGATCAGCTCGATCGAGATCCTCTGCGCGGTGCTGCTCGTCGCGATCCTCGCGCAGGGCCGGTTGCAGGACCTGTTCAACGTGCCGGCGCTGCGCACCGGGTCCACGGTGTTCGTGGCCGTGTGCGTGCAGGCGCTGCCGTTCCTCGTGCTGGGTGTGTTGATCAGCGGGGCGATCGCCGCGTTCGTGCCCGCGCGGGTGCTGGAACGCGTGCTGCCCAAGCGCGCGGGTGCGGCGGTGGGGGTCGCGGGCCTAGCGGGAGTGGCGTTGCCGGGTTGTGAATGCGCGTCCGTGCCCGTGGCGCGGCGGCTGATCGGCCAGGGGGTGGCGCCGGCCGCGGCGCTCACCTTCCTGCTGGCGGCGCCCGCGGTGAACCCGGTGGTGCTGGTGGCCACGGCCGTCGCCTTCCCTGGCCGGCCGGAGATGGTGCTGGCGCGGTTCCTCGGGTCGCTCGCGACGTCGATGGTCATGGGCTGGATCTGGGCCCGCTGGGGCAAGCTCTCGTGGATCACCGAGCGCGCGCTGCGCCGCCTGCCCGACGTCGAGCCGGGACAGCGGTGGAAGGTCTTCGCGGAGACCGCGCGCACGGACCTGGTCGAAGCCGGCGGGTTCCTGGTGCTCGGCTCGCTGATCTCGGCGACGCTCAACGTGCTCGTGCCGGCGAAGTGGTTCGGGGTGCTGGCGGACCAGGTGGTGGTCGGCGTGATCGTGATGGCGGTGCTGGCCGTGGTGCTCGCGCTGTGCAGCGAGGCCGACGCCTTCGTGGCCGCTTCGCTCACCGCGGTGCCGATGCTGCCGAAGCTGGTGTTCCTCGTGGTCGGCCCGGCGATCGACGTGAAGCTGTTCGCGCTGCAGGCCGGCACGTTCGGCAAGTCCTTCGCCGTGCGGTTCGCGCCAGTCACGTTCGTGGTCGCGCTCGCGTGCGGCACGGTCGTGGGCGCGCTGCTGCTGGGCGGCGCGCGATGAGGCGCGAGACGCAGAACGTGCTGCTGATCCTGCTCGGCGGGGCGCTGGTGAAGATCGCGGTCAACGGCGACTACCTGCGGTACGTGAAGCCCGCGCAGCAGCCGTGGATCATCACCGGTGGCGTGGTGATGCTGGTGCTCGGCGCGGTCGCGATCCTGCGGGATCTCCTGGCGGCGCGGGCCGTGGCGAAGGCGGCCGCGCTGGAAGCCGACCAAGCCGACCACTCGGGGCCCGAAGACTTCGACCACGCTGAGCACGCCGGCCACGCCGACGACGGCCACGGCCACGCGCACCCCGCCCGCTCGGCCTGGCTGCTCGTGGTGCCCGTGCTCGCGGTGTTCCTGGTGGCCCCGCCCGCCCTCGGCGCCGACTCGGTCACCCGCTCCGCCGCGCGGATCTCGCCGAGCGCGGCGACCACGTCGGCGGCCGCGTTCCCGCCGTTGCCGGCCGGGAAGGTCGTGGACCTGGCGATGAACGAGGTCGTGACGCGCGCCGGCTGGGACGCCAACGGCACGATGAACGGCCGCACCATCGGCATGTCCGGCTTCGTCGTGCACGAAGGCGCGAGCACGCTGCTCGCGCGCCTGGTGATCAGCTGCTGCGCCGCCGACGCGGCCCCGGTGACCGTGCACCTCAAGGGCGGCGCGGCCGACCGGTTCCCGAGCGACACGTGGCTGAAGGTCACCGGGCAGGTCGTGCCCGGCACGGCGAACGAGGACAACGGGTACACGCCCGACTTCGTGCCCACGACCGTCGAGCGGATCACCGCGCCGAAGGACCCCTACGAGTACTGAGCCGTGCGCGCCGTCAGCCGGCGTGCTCGGCGCAGGTGCCGGTGATCTCCACGGTGTGGTTGATGTCGGAGAAGCCGTGCTCGGAGGCGATCTTCTCGGCCCACCGCTCCACGGCCGGGCCCTCGACCTCCACCGTGCGCCCGCACACGCGGCACACGAGGTGATGGTGGTGGTGCGTGGAGCAGCGGCGGTAGATGGCCTCGCCGGAGTCGGTGCGCAGCACGTCGATCTCGCCGGCCTCCGACAGCGACTGCAGCGTGCGGTACACGGTGGTGAGACCGATGCCGTCACCGCGTTTGCGCAGCTCGTCGTGCAGCTCCTGCGCGGAGCGGAAATCGTCGACCGTGTTGAGCAGGTCGACCACCGCCGCGCGCTGCCGGGTCGACCGGCGGCCGGGCACCGGGGCGGGGCCGGCTGTCGGTGACGGAGCGGGGTGGGGACTCGAGGTCATGGTCACTTCCCTTCCTGCGCGTGGGCGACCGCGTCGACGACGATGTGGGACAGGTGGTCGTCCACCAGCCGGTACACGACTTCCCGGCCCCGGCGTTCGCCCTGCACCACGCCCGCCGTCTTCAGCACCCGCAGGTGCTGGCTGATCAACGGCTGCGCGACGTCGAGCGCGTCCACCAGCTCGTGGACGCACCGGTCGGCCTCGCGCAGCTGCAGCACGATGGCGATCCGGACGGGGGCGGCGAGGGCGCGCAGCAGGTCGCCGGCGTCGGCGAGCACGGCGGCCGAGGGGCCGGGCGGGGCGGCGCGGGTGGGCGTCGGGAGCGGCTCGGCCGGTGTGTGCGGGGTCACCGGTTCGCCGGACGTACCGGTGCCGGTCGAAAGAGCGCCGGTGCTCGCCGGTGCCATCGCTGCCTCCCCGCTGGTGCCGCTGTGGTTGTCGCCGCTGTCTGTCTCGCCGCTGTGTCCGCCGCCGGTCGTGGCCGGTGAACTTCCGAAGTCGGATGTCATTGTCGACAACGGTCACCGACATCGTAGTGTTCCCCTCCGTGGCCCCCGACGGTCACGGGTCACTCACACCGGCCTAACCCGATCGGGTGAGTTCGTGAGGAATCGGCACTTCGGCTTCGCAACCGGTGGCTGACGGTGCAAGGTTGTCGCGGGGCGTTTCGTCGCTTCTCGTACGCTGACGACTCGCTGGGTGTGAGGCGGAGGCAGTGGGGAGACAATGACTCGTTTCGTGATGAGGGCGGCGGTTCTGGCGGTGGTGGCGCTTCCCGCGCTGGCCCCGGTGGCCGTGGCCCAGACGACGCAGACCGTGAAGGCCGTCGACGAGAAGACCGGCCCGGTGTCGTTCGCCAACGTGGCGTCGGTGCGGCTCGGGTCCGACCCGCAGCACGGCGGCTCGCTGATCACCGAGACGCAGCGTTCGCCGCTCACCCCCGGCCAGTCGAAGCTCTCGACCGACCGCGTGGCCGTGCCGAAGAACGACGGTGAGCGCTCGACGTTCGGCGGCAACTGGGAGATCGACCTCGGCAAGTTCGCCGACGCGACCAAGAGCCCGTACCCGGCCGGGATCGCGAGCCGGGACCACAACGTGGTCGCGGCCCTGCAGGCCACGACCGTGCCTACGGCCGTCGCCGAGACCAACTACGCCCTGCGCGACACCACGCGCGGCAAGTCGCGCCCGGTCGACGACACGATGCTGGTGCTCGAAAACGCCCGCAGCGCCGTCGACTGCTCGGCGCCGAACAAGGCCACCGGCACCACCACGCTCACCCGGCTCTGGGTGCGCGGCGAGGACGACAACCTCAAGCAGGTCGCGATGCCCGCCGGCTCGGCTTCGCTGAGCGTGAAGAACCTGCGGATGGGCGCGCCCGGCGACGTTCCGCAGGCCAATCCCACGAACACGCTGTCGGACCTCGTGGTGTCGCGCGTCTCGTCGTTCGACCAGCTGGTCAAGCAGGACGGCTGGCGCGGCGGTGACGTCACGGCGCAGGCCGGCTGGCGCGTCGACGTGACCACCCACGTGCACGACGCGAGCAACGTGGCGCTGCAGGACGTGCACACCTCGCTGGTGCTCGGCGGCGTGAGCTGCTCGATCCCGAAGAACTTCGTCGCCGTGTCCGGCAACAGCGGCAACGGCGCCGACGCGACCCAGCCGCCGGTGCCGACCGAGGTCCCGGCCGGGTACCTCGGAACCGCCGCGGCGGCCCCGGCGCAGGGCGACTACCGGCTGCCGCTCGGCCTCGGCCTGCTCGTGGCCGGCCTGGTGTTCGGCGGGCTCTCGATCGGGCTGGGCCGCCGGCGCGCGGCGCGCTCACGCGGCGAGTAGGCCCTGGTGCTGCGCACCGCGCTGGTCGCGGTCTCGGCAGTGGTCGCCGTGCTCGCGCTGGCCGCGGGCGTGGTGGTGCTGACCTGGGGTCCCGCGCCGGTGCCCGCCGCGGCGGCGGCCGAGCCACCGCCCGGTTCGCTGCCGGGTGAGGCCGGTGCGCCCGCCGAGCTGCCCGTCGACGGCGCGGCGGTGGGCCTGCAGCGGCCCGGCAGCGTGCGGCTGCCCGACGGCTCGGAGGCCCGCCTGGTGCGCACCGAGGTGACCCAGGACGGCATCCTCCCGATCCCGCGGGGCCTCGGCGACGCCGCGTGGTGGGGCGCGCGCCTCGGCGCGAAGCAGGGCGCGGCCGTGCTGTCCGGGCACGTGAACTGGGCCGGCACGAAGGGCCCGTTCGACGACCTCTGGCGCGTGCGCACGGGCGACAACGTGAGCATCGTCGACTCCGCCGGCGGCCGGTGGCTCTACCGGGTGACCGGCGCGGTGACCCTGCACAAGGACGAACTGCCGGCGCAGGCGCCGCAGTGGTTCGCGCAGTCGGGCCCGCACCGGCTGGTGCTGGTGACCTGCGGTGGCGACTACGTGGGCGGCACCGAGGGCTACGACGAGAACCGCATCGTCACGGCGAACCTGGTCTCCCGTCCGGACTGAGCACGATCGGGTGCAACCCCCGGTGCGTCGCGCGGCATGTCTTCCCGCGCAGGACACACCGGAGCAGGGAGCACGATGCAAGGGACACAGGAACGGCCCGCGAGGACGAAGTGGGTGCTGGCCGCCGTGGGGGCCGTGGTGGTGGCGGTGCTCGTCGCCGCCCTCCTGATCTTCACTGGAAAGGATGAACCGAGTCTCGCGAGCGGACCGGCCTCGGTGCCGGTGCCCGCGGCGGGCGCGGCCTCCGGGCAGCCGCAGGACCGGTCCCAGGGACAGCAGGCCGACCCCGGGAAGACGCCCGGCACCGTGCTGCTGCCCGGCGGTGGCACCGCGAAGCTCGTGGAGGAACCGGTGGGTGACGACGGTGCCCTGGTGATCCCGCAGAGCCTCGCCGAAGCCGCGTGGTGGGGCTCGGGCCTCGGCGCCGACCACGGCGTGACGCTGTTCTCCGGCCACGTGAACTGGAAGGGCCACACCGGCCCGTTCGACCAGCTGTGGCAGGTGAAGCAGGGCCAGACCGTCACGGTCACCGACACCGCCGGCGGCAGGTGGAGCTACCGGGTGGACGAGGTGCGCACGATCCACAAGTCCGGGCTCGCGGGCGAGTCGGCGCGGCTGTTCTCCCCGGACGGGCCCCACAAACTGGTGCTCGTGACGTGCGGTGGCGACTACGTCGGCGGCACCGAGGGCTACGACGACAACCGGGTCGTCACGGCGTCGCTGACCGGCCGGCCCTGAGCGCTGCTCACCTCGCCGGAAGTGCCGCGGGGGCGGCCGGATACGCTGAACCTCCTAGTCCAACCGTCCCCGCATGCGTCCGGAGCGTGGAGTGCCCGCCAACACCATCGAAACCGTCGTCAGTCTGTGCAAGCGCCGTGGCTTCGTCTTCCCGTCGGGAGAGATCTACGGCGGCACCAAGTCGGCGTGGGACTACGGGCCTCTCGGCGTGGAGCTGAAGGACAACATCAAGCGCCAGTGGTGGAAGACCATGGTGCAGGGCCGGGAGGACGTGGTCGGTCTCGACTCGTCCGTGATCCTGCCGCGCCAGGTCTGGGTCGCCTCGGGTCACGTGAACGTGTTCACCGACCCGCTGATCGAGTGCCTCCACTGCCACAAGCGCTTCCGCGCCGACCAGCTCGCCGAGGACTACGAGGCCCGCAGCGGCAAGCCGACGTCGGAGGACGACCTGTCCGACGTGCCGTGCCCCAACTGCGGCACCCGCGGCCGCTACACCGCGCCGCGCGACTTCAACATGATGCTCAAGACCTACCTCGGCCCGGTCGAGTCCGAGGAAGGCCTGCACTACCTGCGTCCGGAGACGGCGCAGGGCATCTTCGTGAATTTCCTCAACGTGCAGCAGGCTTCGCGCAAGAAGCCGCCGTTCGGCATCGGCCAGGTCGGCAAGTCCTTCCGCAACGAGATCACGCCGGGCAACTTCATCTTCCGCACGCGTGAGTTCGAGCAGATGGAGATGGAGTTCTTCGTCGAGCCGGGCGAGGACGAGACCTGGCACCAGTACTGGATCGACGAGCGCACCAAGTGGTACAAGGACCTCGGCATCAAGCCCGAGAACCTGCGCCACTTCGAGCACCCGAAGGAAAAGCTCTCGCACTACGCGAAGCGCACCGTCGACATCGAGTACCGGTTCGCCTTCAACGCCGGCCAGGAGTGGGGCGAGCTCGAAGGCATCGCCAACCGCACCGACTTCGACCTCACCACGCACTCGAACCACTCGGGCGTGGACCTGTCGTTCTTCGACCAGGCCTCCGGCGAGCGCTACCGCCCGTTCGTGATCGAGCCGGCCGCCGGCGTCGGCCGGTCGATGATGGCCTTCCTCGTGGACTCCTACGACGAGGAAGACGTGCCGAACGCCAAGGGCGGCACCGACAAGCGCACCGTGCTGCACCTCGACCCGCGGCTCGCGCCGTTCAAGGCCGCGGTGCTGCCGCTCTCGCGCAACGCCGACCTCTCGCCCAAGGCCCGCGACCTCGCGGCCGCCCTGCGCAAGAACTGGAACGTCGACTTCGACGACGCCCAGGCCATCGGCCGCCGCTACCGCCGCCAGGACGAGATCGGCACCCCGTACTGCGTCACCGTGGACTTCGACTCCCTGGAAGACCAGGCCGTCACGGTCCGCGAACGCGACAGCATGACCCAGGAGCGGGTGGCGATCGACAAGGTGGAGGAGTACCTGGCACCGCGCCTGCTCGGCTGCTGATTTTCTCTTCGCGAACGGCCCTTCTCCGCTGCACCGGAGGAGGGCCGTTCGTGTTTTCCGGGGCCGACCCCTGACACCTGTCACGGTCACGTCGTGACGCTCGGCCTGCGGACGCGAGCCCCGCCGGCGGCAAGCTCGGCTCCATGAAAACCACACAGACCACCCGGGCCGCGCGGGACGTCGCGGCGGGGGCCGCGGTTCGGTTGAGCGGGTTGAGGAAGCACTACGGCGAGGTGCGGGCCGTCGACGGGGTCGAGCTCACGATCGCGCCGGGGGAGGTGGTGGCGCTGCTCGGGCCGAACGGCGCGGGCAAGTCCACCACCGTCGACATGATCCTGGGGCTCAGCAAGCCCGACGCCGGTGACGTCACGGTGTTCGGCAAGACGCCGGGTGACGCGGTGCGCGCCGGGATGATCGGGGCGATGCTGCAGGGCGGGGCGTTGCTGGAGGACCTCACCGTGCGCGAGACGGTGCGCATGGTCGCGAAGCTGCACCGCACGCCGATGCCGCTGGAGCAGGCGTTGCAGCGGGCGGGCATCGAGGACATCGCCGACCGGCGGGCCAACAAGCTCTCCGGCGGGCAGAAGCAGCGGGTGCGCTTCGCCGTGGCGCTGGTGTCGGACCCCGATCTGCTGGTGCTGGACGAGCCGACGGCCGCGATGGACGTGGGCACGCGGCGCGAGTTCTGGAAGTCCATGTACTCCTTCACCGACAGCGGCCGCACCGTGCTGTTCGCGACGCACTACCTCGAAGAGGCCGAAGAGTTCGCCGACCGTGTGGTGCTGATGCGGGCCGGGCGGATCGTCGCCGACGGGTCGGTCGCGCAGGTGCGTGCGCTCGCCGGGGGACGCACGATCCGGGCCGTGCTGCCGGGCGCGACCGAAGCCACCGAACGGATCGTGGCCACGCTGCCCGCGGTCACCGAGTTCGAGCTGCGCGGCGAGCGCGTGGCGATCTCCAGCAGCGAGTCGGACGAGACGCTGCGCGCGTTGATGGCGGCCGTGCCGGCGGTGCGGGACATCGAGATCAGCGCCGTGGGCCTCGAAGGCGCGTTCCTCTCACTCACTTCGGACACCCAGGAAGAAGCAGCCCGATGAACGCCTCCTACCTCGCCGTCGAGATCCGGCGGCTGTTCCGCTCGATGCGGTTCCTGATCTTCGTCGTCGCGTTCCCCGTGGTGATGTTCCTGTTGCAGGCCAACGTGTTCGTGAAGCCGAGCGATCCGGACCACGCCGCGGTGGTGGCGGTGGTGATGGTCAACATGATGGCGTTCGGCCTCTTCGCCGCGGCGACCACGAACGGCACGCGCCTGGCCCTCGAACGCGCCAGCGGCTGGCAGCGCCAACTGCGTCTGACGCCGCTGTCCGGCGGCTCCTACCTCGGCGGCAAGGCGCTGGCCGGCATGCTCGTGGGCCTGCCCGCGCTGCTGCTGGTGCCGCTCGTCGCGATCTTCGTGGAAGGCGTGCACCTCGACGGCGCCGGCTGGCTGCGCGTGATCCTGGGCCTGTGGCTCGGCACGATCCCGCTCGTGCTGCTCGGCCTGCTGATCGGCCAGCTCGCCACGCCGGAGTCGATGCAGCCGATCTCCATGATCGTGATGCTGGGCATGGGTTTCCTCGGCGGCCTGTGGATCCCGCTGGAGGGCATGCCGGCGTGGATGCAGGACGTGTCGCAGCTGCTGCCCACCTACTGGCTGATCGGGTTGGTGCGCCCGGCGGTGACCAACGAGCTGCTCGTGAGCTTCCCGACCGCGCTCGCGGTGCTGGCGGGCTGGGCCGTGGTGCTCGGGGCGCTCGTGATCAGGCGTTACCGTAAGGACAGCGCCCGGGTCTGACCCGGGACGGAAGGGAAACGGACAGTGGAGCCGACGAAGGACGAGACCGAGTCGATCGCCGTCACGAGGTTCCGGTTCGCGTTGAACGACCGGGCCTCGTGGTGGGACGACCCGATGATCGGGCACCGGGGCGGGCCCAGCAAGGTCGGCTGGCCGATCTTCGCGGTGCTGTTCCTGCTGCCGTTCCTGATCCCGGCCACCCACGGGCTGGTCGAGAACGAAGACCCGATGTGGGCGCGGGTGCTGATGGGTGTGCTGATCTTCGGCTACAGCGCGTGTTACGTCGTGTTCCCGATCGTGTTCGGCAAGGAACGGGCGGTGAAGCTCACGTTCGGCGCGGTGATGCTCGCGCTGGGCCTGCTCTCCACGCTGCTCACCGACGCCAGCCCGTACATCCTGCTCTACGCCACCGCCACGCTCGCGTTCCTCTTCCCGGCCGGCTGGGCGGCGATCCTCGACACGCTGGCGCTGGGTGCCGTGGCGATCGTGCTGGTGGCCGACGGCCGGCTCGACCAGAGCGGGGGCGACCTGATCTCCGTCGCCTCGATCACGCTCGCGATGTTCTTCATGGCCAACCTGATCCGCGCCGTCCGGCGGCTGGAGGTGGCCAACAAGGAGATCGCCACGCTCGCCGTGGCCAACGAACGCCAGCGCGTGGCCCGCGACCTGCACGACCTGCTGGGCCACAGCCTCACCACGATCACCGTGAAAGCCGGGCTGGCGCGGCGCGTGCTGGAGAGCTCCGGCGATGTCGGGCGCGCGGTGGAGGAGATCCGCGAGGTCGAGGGGCTCACCCGCAGCGCGCTGTCCGACGTGCGGCTCACCGTTTCCGAGTACCGCGAGGTGTCGCTGGCCGCCGAGCTGGCCGGGGCGCGGGCCGCGCTGCGGGCCGCGGAGATCGAGGCGGACCTGCCCTACGCCGTGGACAACGTGCTGCCGCAGCTGCAGAGCACCTTCGGGTACGTACTGCGCGAAGCGATCACGAACGTGCTGCGCCACTCGGGAGCGACGCGGGTGCGGGTGCGGCTGGGCCGCGACTGGCTGGAGATCGACGACGACGGCACCGGCGCCGAGGCCGCGCCGGGCAATGGGCTGCGCGGGCTCACCGAACGCGTGGCGGCGGCCGGGGGGACGCTGCGCAGCGGCCCGCGGCCCGGGGGAGGATGGGCCGTCCGGGCGGAAGTCCCGGAACCGGAGCCGGCGGCCGTGCCGGCCGCGCGTACCGAACCCGCGGGAGGACTGGCGTGATCCGCGTTCTGCTGGCCGACGACCAGGCGATGGTGCGCGGCGCGCTCGCGACCGTGCTCGGGCTGGAGTCCGACATCGAGGTCGTCGCGCAGGTCGGGTCGGGTGACGAGGTGCTGGCCGCGGCGAAGGAATGCGCGCCCGACGTCGCGCTGCTCGACGTGCAGATGCCCGGCAAGGACGGCCTCGCCGCGGCCGCGGAGCTGCACACCGCGATGCCGTCGTGCCGGGTGATCATCTGCACGACCTTCGGCCGGCCCGGTTACCTGGCGCGCGCGATGGCGGCCGGGGCCGCCGGGTTCGTGGTGAAGGACGCGCCGCCGGAGCAGCTCGTGGAAGCCGTGCGTCGCGTCCACAGTGGACTGCGCGTGGTAGATCCGGCGCTGGCGGCCGAATCGCTGGCCACCGGGGCGAGCCCGCTCACCGCGCGGGAGCGCGACGTGCTGTCCACGGCTCGCGACGGCAGCACCGTCGCCGACATCGCGAAGGTGCTGTTCCTCTCGGAAGGCACTGTGCGCAACCACCTTTCGGCCGCGATCGGCAAAACGGGCGCGCGCACGCGGGCCGAGGCCGTGCGGCTGGCCGAGGAACGCGGCTGGCTCTGACGCACCCGGGGTGCCTGCGCCGGGAACGCCCGCGGTTCTGAAAAGATGGCGGGCATGAGGACACCACCCACGGCGGCGAACTGGCTGCGCCGCATCGCGTTCGGCGCGGTGCTCATGGTGCTCGCCGTGGTCGGGGGAACGGCGTTTCGTGTGTGGCAGGTGGCGCGGGAGAACGACCGCACGCCGGCCGACGTGATCGTGGTGCTGGGGGCCGCGCAGTACAACGGCAAACCGTCGGACATCTTCTCGGCGCGGCTGGAGAAGGCGCGGCAGCTGTACGAGGCGGGCGTGGCGAAGACGATCGTCACGGCCGGGGGCAAGAAGGCCGCCGACAACTTCACCGAGGCCGCGGCCGGCGCGCGCTGGCTCACTCAGCACGGCGTGCCCGCGTCGGCCACCCTGGCGGTCGGCGAAGGCAGCGACACGTTGCGGAGCCTGCGCGCCGTCGCCGACCAGGTGCAGGCGCGCGGCTGGCACTCCGCCGTGCTCGTGAGCGACCCGTGGCACTCCTACCGCGCGCGCACGATGGCGTCCGACCTCGGGCTCGACGCCTGGACGGCGCCCACGCACAGCGGCCCGATCGTGCAGGAACGCGTGACCCAGGTCCGCTACATCTTCCGCGAGACCGGCGCACTGCTGTTCTACGAGCTCACGAAGTCACCGGCCGACGAGCTGTTCGACACCTTCATGGGCTGATCTTTCCGTCGGTTTTGTCGGTGCCCGCGCTTAAGCTGGGCCTCGTGAGCGACGGGTACTCCGAGTACGACCGCGCCCGGGTGCTGGCCGAGCCACCCAAGGGCGCGGCGCTGGCCGGCGCGCTGCCCGACGGACGCAGCGACTTCGCGCGCGACCGCGCCCGCGTGCTGCATTCGGCCGCGCTGCGCCGGCTGGCGGGCAAAACGCAGGTGGTCGGCCCCGGTGAGGGCGCCGAGGTCAACGGCGTGCCGCGCACGCGGCTCACGCACTCGCTGGAGGTCGCGCAGATCGGCCGCGGCATCGCCGAGGAGCTGGGCGCCGACCCCGACCTGGTCGACACGGCGGGCCTCGCGCACGACATCGGGCACCCGCCGTTCGGGCACAACGGCGAGCGCGCGCTCGACGAGGTCGCCCAGTCGTGCGGCGGCTTCGAGGGCAACGCCCAGACGCTGCGCATCCTGACCCGTCTCGAACCGAAAGCCCTCGACGAGTCCGGCGCGGTGGTGGGCCTGAACCTCACCCGCGCCTGCCTCGACGCGACCACGAAGTACCCCTGGCAGCGCCGTCCCGGCCAGCCGAAATACGGCGTGTACGCCGACGACGTGCCGGTGTTCGAGTGGGTCCGCGCCGGCGCGCCCGGCGAGCGGCGCTGCCTCGAGGCCCAGATCATGGACTGGTCCGACGACGTGGCCTACTCCGTCCACGACGTCGAGGACGGCGTGCTCGCGGGCCGCATCTCCCTGAGCGTGCTCGCCGACGCCGAGGAGCGCGCCGCCGTCGCCGAAGCCGCCGCGCGCCACTTCTCCACGCTGTCCGCGTCCACTTTGGAGGGCGCGGCCAAGGAACTGCTCGACCTGCCCGTGGTGGCCACCCTGGTGCACACCGCTCCGGACGGCTCGCTGCGCGCGCAGGTCGCCCTGAAACGCCTCACGAGCGAGCTCGTGGGCCGCTTCGCCTCCGCCGCGGTCACCGGCACCCGCGGCGTCTACGGCGAAGGCCCCCTGACCCGGTACGGCGCCCGCCTGGCCGTACCGGACCAGGTCGCGGCGGAGGTGGCGCTGCTCAAGGCCCTGGCGCTGCGGTACGTGATGAGCGACCGCCGACGCCTGGCCATGCAGGACGGGCAGCGTGAGCTGATCGCTCAGCTGGTGGCGGCGCTGGGACGGCGGGCACCGGAATCGCTGGATCCGCTGTTCGTGCCGCCGTGGGAGGCGGCCGCGGACGACGCCGCGCGGTTGAGGGTGGTGGTGGACCAGGTCGCCTCCCTCACGGATGCGCAGGCGCACGAATGGCATCGGTGGCATGTGGGGAGGCATGTTTGAGGGGTGGGTTTTGGGTGCCGGAGCGGGCAGTGCGGACCCTCGGCTGAGAGCTGGCGTGATGAGTTGAGTGGCTCTGACGTCGGTGTAGCCGCGTCGGCGAGCAAGCGGGTGGGGCGGGCCCGGGGTTGGGCGCTGGGCGATGCACCGCGAGCGATACGCGGACGTGCTCGACGAACGGCGCGGCTCGTCGTGGAGCTGGTCACGCGCCGTCGGTGGGCTCGCGCTTCGCCGCTGGCGCCCTGAGTTCTGCTCCCTGGAGGGGAGCCCGCTGTCGACTGGCCGAAGCTCCACCGCCGCCGGGCCGAAGCTCTATCGCCGCTGGGCCGAAGCTCCACCGCCGCCGGGCCGAAGCTCGGCTGCCAGAGGGCCGGAGCTGTTCTGCCCGGGAGCTGGAGAACCCACTGCCGGAACGCAGGAGCTCTGCCGCCGGCGGGCCGGAGACCCGGCACCTCATCGGTGCCGCTCACCGGCACCACCGATGGGCGGCCGCGGGGCTGCGAGTCGAAGAGCGTCGCCGGGTGTTGGAGTCGGCTTGCCGGTGCTGCGCCGCAGGGTCTTGGCCTGCGGTTCCGCACGGGCAAGCCGAGCCGGCGGCCAGGGAGAGCGTGACCGGGTGCCCGGGTGATCGGTTCCGTGTCACGCGGACCACCCGGTCGGGTACGGTCGCCGCATGGCCGTGGACAGCCACTTGGACTTCATGCTCGCCCTGGGCCGGGTTGCGGCGGCAGGTGGGGGCGACGCGTGTTTTTCGCCGTACTCCGCGGCCAGCGCGCTGGGCCTCGCGGCCCGGGCCGCGAGGGGGCAGACCGCTGACGAGTTGCGCAAGCTCCTGACGAGCGCGAGCACGAGTGACACCGATACCGACAACAGCGCCGCCAGCACCCCGAACGAAGCCGCCCTCGAAGCGCACGCCACCGTGCTGCGCGAAGCCGCGAACCTCGGCGACGAAGCGCAGCTCGCGGTGGCCAACACGCTCTGGGCGTCCGACGAGATCACCGTCGAGGGGTCGTTCCTGGAGGAGCTCGTGGCGTGGCCCGGCGGCAAGGCCGAGACCGCGCCGTTCGCGACCGACCCCGAAGCCGCCCGCGGGCTGATCAACGGGGACGTGGACCGGACCACCAACGGGCTGATCCCGGAGCTGCTGCCGGGCGGCGCGGTCACCGTGGACACCCGCGCGAGCCTCGTGAACGCGCTCTACCTGAAAACGGGCTGGCGCCACCCGTTCCCGGCCGGCGCCACCGCGTCGGCGGAGTTCCACAGCCCCGGGGAAACGCGCCGGGTGCCGACGATGCGCCTGGAAGAGACCCTCGGTTACCACCGCGCGGACGGCTGGCAGGTTGTGAGCCTCCCGGCACAGGGCGGGGTCGAGGCCGTGGTGCTGCTGCCCGACGGTGACCTCGCGCCCGCCGAAGCCGCGCTCGACACCGCGCGCCTCAAGCGGCTGCTCGACGGCACGAGCCGCCGCAAGGTGCGGCTCGCGCTGCCGAAGATCGAGCTCGACCTGCGCACCGACCTGGACGGTGCCTTGCGCGCGCTGGGCGTGCGCGAGCTGTTCACCGCCGAAGCCGACCTCACCGGGCTCACCGCCACGCGTCCGCTGTGGGTGGACAGCGTGGTGCACCAGGCCGTGCTGCGCCTCGACGAGCAGGGCCTCGAGGGCGCGGCCGCCACGGCCATCCAGATCCGCACGATGTCGCTGTCCACGGCCGAGCCGCTCGACGTCGCGGTGGACCGGCCGTTCCTCCTGCTCGTCCGGCACGCCGGCACCGGCGCGGTGTACTTCTTCGCGCGGGTGGTGCGCCCGTAGTGAGCCTTTTCCAACCGGACGCGAGGACCGAATTGATCCCCGTCGTCCCCGATCCGGACGCGCCCGTCGCGCCGCCGCGGATGCGCCGGTCGTGGTCCGACGCGGGCATCGTCGCGGCCTACCTCGCGTTCGCCGTGGTGTTGTACGGCGGCCTGTGGGGCGATCTCGGCACGGGTTACCTGTGGAACAGCGCGTCGGATCAGAACCTGTGGGAGTGGTTCTTCGACGTCACCGCGAAATCCGTGCTGCACCTGCAAAATCCGCTGAGCTCCGGGCTGCAGAACTACCCGCTCGGCGTGAACATGATGGCCAACACGGCCATGCTCGGCGTCGGGATCCCGCTCACGCCGATCACGCTCGTCTTCGGCCCCACGGTCACCTGGGCCATCGTGCTCACCGGCAGCCTCGCGGGCACCGCGGCCGCCTGGTACTGGGTGTTCTCGCGCCACCTCGTGCGCCACCGCGCGGCCGCGGCGATCGGCGGCGCGGTGGCCGGGTTCGCGCCGTCGATGATCTCCCACGGCAACGCGCACCCGAACTTCGTCGCGTGGTTCGTGCTGCCGTTCCTGGCGCTCAAGGTGATCCACCTGGCGCAGGGCCGCAAGCTCGTGCGCAACGGGATCTGGCTCGGCGTGCTCACCGCGTACCAGATCTTCCTCGGTGAAGAGCCGCTGCTGATCTTCGCGCTCGGCTTCGTGATCTTCGCCGTGGCCTACCTCGTGTCGCGTCCGCGGGAGATCAAGGCGATGGTGCGGCCGCTGCTGCTCGGCGGCGGGCTGGCCGTGGTGATCGCGGGCGTGCTGGTGGCGTTCCCGCTGTGGTGGCAGTTCTTCGGCCCGTCGAGCTACTCGGGGCTCGAACACGGCCCGGTCGGCAACGACCTCGCCGCCTTCACCCGCTTCGCCACGCAGTCGATCGCGGGGCAGCCCGAAGCCGCCGCCGACGTGTCGATCAACCGCACCGAGGAGAACGCGTTCTTCGGCTGGCCGCTGATCGTGCTCATGGTCGTGGTCACGGTGTGGCTGTGGCGCGAGGTCGTGGCCCGGTCGCTGGCGATCTCGATGTTCCTGATGGCGTGGCTGTCGATGGGTGTCGAGCTCGTGGCGGTGCACGTGGACACCGGGGTGGCCGGGCCGTGGAAGCTGCTGGCCGACCTGCCGCTGTTCGAGTCGCTGCTGGAATCGCGTCTGGCCATGGCATGTGTGCCCGCGATCGGCGCGCTGCTCGCGATCGCCACCGAGCGCGTGTTCACCACGGCCGAATCTCTGCCCGACCCCACCGACGGCAAGCACCGCCTTCCCCTGCGCCTGCTCTGGGTGGGCGCGGTGATCGCCGTGCTCCTGCCGATCGCCCCCACGCAACTCGTGGTCAAAGACCGCCCTCCGACGCCGGCCTTCTTCGCCGACGGCACCTGGCGCACCTACGTCGCCCCCGGCGGCACCGTCGTCCCCGTGCCCCTGCCCGGCTCCGGCGAGTCCGAGCCCCTGCACTGGCAGATGGACGCCGACCTCGGCTACGCGATGCCCGAGGGCTACTTCGTCGGCCCCAGCGGCCCCGACGACAAACGCGGCCGCTACGGCTCCTACCAGGCCGCCACCTCCACCCTCCTCGACCACGTCCGCGACTCCGGCGAAGCCCAGCCCGTCACCGACGCCGACCGCGACCAGACCATCAAGGACCTGCGCTACTGGAACGCCAGCGTGCTGGTCCTGATCCCGCGCGAACACGCCGACGCTTACCGCTCCACGGTGGAACTCCTGCTGCGCAAACCGGCGCAGTTCGTGGACGGCGTGTGGATCTGGGACGTCCGCGCGATCACGGCGCGCCGCTGACGCATGGCCGACTACCCGTGCCCGTGTTGCGGGCACCTCGTGTTCGAGGACGGGCCGGGCTCCCACTCCGTCTGCGGCGTGTGCTTCTGGGAGGACGACGCGGTTCAGCTGCGGTGGCCGGATTGGCGCGGTGGCGCGAACGGCCCCTCGCTGATCGAAGCGCAGCGCAGTTACGCCGAACTCGGGGCGATGGAACCCCGCTTCACCCGCAGCGTGCGCCCGGCCGCCGCGGCCGAACCGATCGACGACGGCTGGCGTCCGATCGACCTCGCCGTCGACGACTTCGAGCCTCGGGGTGTTCACGACGAACCGTGGCCGGCCGACCGGACCGCGCTCTACTGGTGGCGGCCGCACTTCCGGCGTCGTCGCTGACTTTGTCACACCCGGGCCCACCATCTCGTTCCTCCACCAAGCGACGAACGAGGAGACCACCATGCCCCGCATCCCGGCCAAGCGCACCACCGACGCCGGCCCCCTGCTCAAGCTCGTCTACCGCATCGCCGGCAAGCGCTACGGTGCCGTCCCCGAGCCCATGGCCGTGATGGCCCACCACCCGGGGCTGCTGCGCACCACCGTCGTGCACGAGTTGATGGCCGAGAAGGCGTCGAAGAAGCTGCCGGTGAACGTGCGGGAGCTTGCCGTGTACCGGGTCGCCACGAGCATCGGGTGCTCGTGGTGCGTGGACTTCGGCACGATGCTCCAGCGCCACGACGGCCTGGACATCGAGCGTCTGCGCCACATCGACGACTACGCCACCTCCCCGGCCTTCACCCGGCCCGAGCGGCTGGCCGTGGCCTACGCCGACGCGATGTCCGGGGCGCAGGTGTCCGTGAGCGACGAGCAGGTGGCCGAGCTCGAAGCCGAGTTCGGCCGCGCCGGGGTGCTGGAGCTGACGTACCAGATCGCGCTCGAGAACTCCCGGGCGCGGATGAACAGCGCGCTCGGCATCGTCGACCAGGGGTTCACCTCGGGCGACGCCTGCCGGGTGCCTAGGCCGTGAGGTCGGGGCGCGTGATGTGGGTGAGCTTGTCGGGGTTCACGATGTCGTAGATGGCCACGATGCGGCCGTCGCGCACGCTCATCGACTGCACGTGCTCGTCGACGGACAGGAAGCCCGACGCGCCGGGCATCGGCGGCAGCCACAGGCCGAGGTCGCCGTTGACGAGGATCGGGGCGCCGCGGGTCATCACGCCGGGCTCGTACTTGTCGATCAGGCCCAGGAAGAAGCGCGACAGCTTGTCGGCGCCCACCATGATCTGGCGGGTGGTGCGGCCCTTGCCGTCGGAGTCGCCGATGAGCACCACGTCCGGGTGCAGCACCTCGGCCATCGCCTGGATGTCGCCGGCCAGCAGGGCGGTCACGAAGCGCTCGAGCACCTGCTGCTGCTCGGCCAGCTCCGCGCGCGGCGGCGGGTCGGCGTGGTCGACGGTGCGCCGGGCGCGCGAGGCGTGCTGGCGGGCGGCGTCGGCCGACACGCCGAGGATGCCGGCGATCTCGCCGAACGGCACCGAGAACGCGTCGTGCAGCACGAACGACACCCGCTGCTCCGGGGTGAGCTTGTCGAGCACCACCAGCGCGGCCATGCGGATGCCGTCGTCGCGCACGGCGGCTTCGAGCGGGTCCTCGGTCACCGGCGCGCCGAGCGGCGTCACGATCGGTTCGGGCAGCCACTGGCCCACGTACTGCTCGCGCCGCGCGGGCGCCGACCGCAGCCGGTCGAGGCAGATGCGGCCGACGACGGTGGTGAGCCAGGCACGCAGGTCGCGGATGGCGGCGCGCCCGGCGTCGTCGAGCCCGGCCAGGCGCAGCCACGCTTCCTGCACGGCGTCCTCCGCGTCGGACCGGGTGCTCGTGAGCCGGTAGGCCACCCCGATCAGGGGGCCGCGGAGCGCCGCGAACTGCTCCGCGAGGTCGTCCAGTGCCGTCGGTGTGCCCATGAGGCCGAGTGTGCCGCAAAGCCACCGGGGAGGGAGAACTATTGTGGATACCGTGGCAGGACGGATTCGGGAGAGCGACATCGCGGAGGTGCGTGAGCGCAACCGGATCGACGAGGTCGTGGGGGAGTACGTCGCGCTGCGGCGCGCCGGGGGTGGCAGCCTCAAGGGGCTGTGCCCGTTCCACAACGAGAAGACCCCGTCGTTCAACGTGCGCCCCACCCACGGCACGTTCCACTGCTTCGGCTGTGGCGAGGGCGGCGACGTCATCAAGTTCATCCAGAAGATCGACCTCGTCTCGTTCGTCGAGGCGGTCGAGCAGCTGGCGGACCGCGTCGGCATCCGGCTGAACTACGAGGGCGGCGGCGGCAGTGTGCAGCGCGACCGCGGCACGCGCTCGCGGCTGATCGAGGCCCACCGCGCGGCCAGCGAGTTCTACATCGAGCAGCTGGTGACCGACGAGGCCCGGCCGGCGCGCGACTTCCTCTCCGAGCGCGGGTTCGACGCCGCCTGGGCCAAGCAGTTCGGCTGCGGCTTCGCACCGGGCGGGTGGGACAAGCTCACGAAGCACCTGCTCAACCGCGGGTTCGAGGTCAAGGAGCTGATCGCCTCCGGGCTGTCCAAGGAGGGCCAGCGCGGCCCGATGGACCGCTTCCACCGGCGGCTGGTGTGGCCGATCCGCGACGTCGGCAACGACGTGGTGGGCTTCGGCGCGCGCCGGCTGTTCGAGGACGACCGCATCGAGGCGAAGTACCTCAACACCGCCGAGACGCAGATCTACAAGAAGTCGCAGGTCATGTTCGGCCTCGACCAGGCGAAACGCGAGATCGCGAAGCGCCACCAGGTGGTGGTGGTCGAGGGCTACACCGACGTGATGGCGATGCACGCCGCCGGAGTGCCCACGGCCGTCGCTTCGTCGGGCACGGCGTTCGGCGAGGACCACATGAAGGTGCTGCGCCGGCTGATGATGGACGACGACGCGTTCCGCGGCGAGATCATCTTCACCTTCGACGGCGACGCGGCGGGCCAGAAGGCCGCGCTCAAGGCGTTCGAGGGCGACCAGACGTTCGCCGGCCAGACCTACATCGCGGTGGCGCCCGACGGCATGGACCCGTGCGAGCTGCGCATCGCGAAGGGCGACGCGGCCGTGAAAGACCTCGTGGCGCGCCGGACGCCGCTTTTCGAGTTCGTGATCAAGAGCACGCTCAAGCAGTTCGACCTCGACGCGGTCGACGGCCAGGTGTCGGCGCTGCAGAAGACCGTGCCGATGGTGGCGGCCATCAAGGACCGCGCGAGCCGCGACGGCTACGCGTCGAAGCTCGCGTGGTGGGTCGGCTGGCAGGACGTGGCGCAGGTCGTGAACCGCGTGCGCGGCGCGGCCGGTGCCGTGGGGAAGCGCGGTGGGCAGACGCCGCAGCTGCGCCAGCCCGCGTCCCGCCAGGCTGCGCCGGAACCGGTGTCGGAGAAGCAGGACCTGCCGAGGCCCGCGCCGAACGACCCGCGGTTCACCGGCCAGCGCGAGGCGCTCAAGGCCGCGCTGCAGCAGCCCGCGATCGCCGGGCCGGAGTACGACTCGCTGCCGGAAGAAGCGTTCACGCACCCCGTGTACGTCGCCGTGCACCTGGCGGTGCTCAGGGCAGGCGGTGCCGCCTCGGGACTCACCGGCTCGGCCCTGCTCGACGCCGCGAGGCAGCACTGTCCGGAAGGGACGGTGCGGCGCGTGTTGAGCGAGCTGGCCGTGGAACCGTTGCGCGCCTTGGGCGAGGTGGACTCGCGCTACATCTCCGGCGTGCTCGCGGGCGTGCAGGAGAGCCTCGTGGGCCGGCAGATCGGTGAGATCAAGTCGAAGCTGCAGCGGCTGTCGCCGGTCGAGGCGCCGGACGACTACCGCGCGCTGTTCGGTGACCTCGTGGCGCTGGAGCAGTACCGCAAGTCGCTGCGTGCGCAGGCCGCGTCCGGATGGGACTGACATGGGCTGGCTGAACCGCTTTTTCGGAGCCGGGCTCCCCGCGGATTTCCCGGGTGAGCTGGCCGCGGGCGAGAACGTGATCGCGATCGCGGGCGTCGAGGGCGGCGGCGAACTCGTGGTGACCAGCCTGGGCCTGTGGATCCCGTCGGACGCGGGTCCCCGGCGCGTCGGCTGGCACCTCGTGGCCAAGGCCGCGTGGGCCGACGGCGTGTTCGAGCTCACGGAGTCGGACGAGACCGGCGACGCGGGGCCGGTGGTGGTCGTGACCGACCGCGCGCCGGTGCGCTTCCGGCTGCCTGCGCCCGGCAAGGTGCCTCCGCAGGTGCGCCTGCGCGTGGACGGCTCGGTGCGCTCGCGGCACCGCCACGACTTCGGCACCGGCGGCGGCGCCTGGTTCGTGCAACGCAAGGTGCCCGGCCGCGACGGCACGGTGCTGCAGGTGCGCCCCGACCCGGGCACCGATCCGGCCCTGGTCGAGGCGATCGCGGGCGAAGTCGCCGAGAAGCTGGCCAACCCGGGGGCGTGAGCAGTACGCTCGTACTCAGTACGGGCGTACTGTTTATCTCGGGAGGCTCGCCATGTGGGATCCGGCCAAATACCTCGACTACGCGGACCTGCGGGCCCGTCCGTTTTATGACCTGATCGGGCGAATTTCGTCCGACGCGCCCCGCCGCGTGGTCGACCTGGGCTGCGGCCCGGGCAACCTCACGCTCGACCTGGGCCGCCGCTGGCCCGGCGCCGTGCTGGAGGCCCTGGACAGCTCGCCGGAGATGGTCGCCGCCGCCCGCGAGCGCGGGGTCGACGCGCAGGTCGCCGACGTGCGTTCGTGGGCGCCGCGGCCGGACACGGACGTGGTGGTGTCCAACGCCGTGCTGCAGTGGGTGCCCGGCCACGACGAGCTGCTGCGCCGCTGGGTCTCGCAGCTGCCTTCCGGCGCCGTGCTGGCCGTGCAGGTGCCGGGCAACTTCGGCGCCCCGTCCCACGACATCACCCGCACCCTGGCGGCCTCTCCCGCCTGGTCGGCGCGCCTTTCGTCGCTGGTACTGCGCGAA
Source organism: Amycolatopsis rhabdoformis (assembly GCF_035918295.1). Classification (GTDB taxonomy): domain Bacteria; phylum Actinomycetota; class Actinomycetes; order Mycobacteriales; family Pseudonocardiaceae; genus Amycolatopsis; species Amycolatopsis rhabdoformis. Next base: position 4,905,519 of record NZ_CP142149.1, on the reverse strand, counting down.
GACGAGGCCGTGTCGTCGCCACTGGAGTACGCCACGCTCCTCGCCGACGCCGGCTGCTTCGTCGACGCCTGGGAGACCACCTACCTGCAGCGGCTGGCCGGCGAGAACGCCGTGCTGGAGTGGATCACCGGCACCGCCCTGCGGCCCATCCGCGCCGCCCTGCCGGACGCCGACTGGGCCACCTTTCGCACCGAGCTCGCCCCGCTTCTCGACGAGGCCTACCCGCCCCGCTCGGACGGCACGACGTGGTTCGAATTCCGCCGCATCTTCTTCGTGGCGCGGGTGCCCTGAGCTCCCGTTTTCGCGCGCGCTTCACGGGGCCCCTCGGCGGTACCTGCGCCCCACACCTGCGCGTGGGCGCGCTTGCGCCTCAGCCGCGTCCTCGGCCGAACTTCTCCCCGACCTTGGCCCGCGCGACACCGGCCGCACCCTGGACCATCGGGTGGTCGATCACCTTGCGGTAGGTGCGCACCATCTGCTCGTACCGTCCCCGGCCGGCCTTGGTCCCCAACACGTAACCCAGACCCACGCCCAGCAGGAACTTCTTCATCAGTGGCCACGCCTCTCGTTCGTCGGACTTCCGACTCTCCATTGTCCAGCAATCCGCCGCCCGCCGGGCGTGATCCTTGAAGAGGGGGCCCCTGTTCGGGTGGCGCGGGCCGTGCGCTAAAGTTCTTACATCGCACCGGGGAGACCCGGCGCACAACAGAATACGATCCCCTGTAGCTCAACTGGCAGAGCATTCGGCTGTTAACCGGAGGGTTCTTGGTTCGAGTCCAAGCGGGGGAGCGCACAAGCCCAGGTCGATGACCTGGGCTTTTTGTTGTGCCTGGGTGGGCCGATTCGGGGCGGGAAGAGCTTCGGCCCGGGGGTCGGTGGTCGTCGCTGGGCGGCGCAGGGTGTGCGCGTTCGATGTTGTCCTCGGTGGCGCAGTTTTCGGTTGAGCCAATCGATGTGCTCGTTCGATGGGTTTGCGGGGGATTGCTCGCTCACACCGAACATGGCGCGGGCGTGCTGAGTGCGTGAGACTGCTTCGATGGTCTCCGAGTACGCCCAGAGCGACCAATTCCGCGGTGCCCGCATCCACCTGTGCAACCTCGACGGCCTCGAGGTCCGCGATTGCGAGGTGAACGGTCTGAAGATCGTCGACTGCTACGGCAGCGACGTCTACCTCGGTGGCTACTTCGAGCGCGTCGTCGTCAACGACGTCGACGTGACTGCTTACGTCGAGGCGGAACTCGATCGCCGGCACCCCGCGCGGGCGCTGGCGCGGGACGCGGCGTCTCCGGGGGAGTACCGGGCTGCTTGGGACGCCATGGAGACCTTGTGGGGCGCGACGCTCGAGCGGGCCAGGGTGCTGCCCGAGGCCAAGCTGCACGAGCGGGTCGACGGCGAATGGTCGTTCGTGGAGACCCAGCGGCATCTGCTGTTCGCCTGCGATGCGTGGCTCGGCAACGCGGTGCTCGAGGAGGAGGCGCCCTACCACGCGTTGGGCTTTCCCGCCGGGGGCACGCCGCCGGACGAGTCGGCGAAGCTCGGCCTCACCCTCGACGCCGCCCCGACGCTCGACGAGGTGCTCGCGCCGCGGCTCGCCCGCATGGCCACGATGCGCCGGGTCGTGGACGAGCTCACCGCGAACGAGCTCGACCGGGTGTGCGGTCGTAAGCCCGCTGACATGTATCCCGAGCAGGAGTACGTCGTTCGCCGCTGTCTCAAGGTGGTGCTGAAGGAAGAAGCCGAGCACCACCGGTACGCGGTGCGCGACCTCGCGGTGCTCGAAGCGGGTGTGCCTGAACGGCAGTAGTTCCCGTGTGGACCCGACCCAAGCGGCCCCGCTCCCTGGCGGGGAGCGGGGCCGGCCGGTCACGCGATCAGTTGACGTACACCGAGTAGCGGGTGCTACCCGACTTGGTGCCGTCGGCCGTGCTGCCCGACACGGTGACCGAGTAGGTGCCTCGGTTCGGTGGGGTCCACGTCATCGTTCCCGCGCCGGAACTGTCCGCCGGCACGGTGAGCTGATCGGTCGCGGCACCCTGGTCGTTCCGGACGAGGTAGGTGTACGAGACGAGGCCCGGCATTCCCGGGGTGAAGGTGAACGTCCCGGGCACACCGGCACCGCCCGACCACGTGCTTTCCGGGTACTGCTCGGACGACACGGACGGCGCGCTCGAGATGCTGAACCCGTACATGTTCTCCTGCGAGATGACCTTGTCGGCGGTCACCGTGTGCACGCGCAGGTTGTGGGAGGCCCAGCCGTCCGGGGGCGGCGGGGGAGTCCACGCCAGCACGGCGTGCCCGTTCTGAGCGGCTATCTGCTGGAACGGACCCCAGTCGAACGAGTACTCGAACGTCACCGCGCCCGGCTGGCGGGCATCGAGGGTGAAGGTGCCGGGGAACGCGCGCCCGTTTGCCTGGAACTCCTTCGAGGTCACCGTCGGATCGTTCGTCACCGTCCACGTGATGTTGTCCGTCGACGACCACACGCCCGCAGTGTTCTTCGCGCGCACGAGCATCTCGTAGTCGCCGATCTTGGGTGGCGGGTAGGTCACCGTCGCGGTGTTCCCGTTGACCGGCACGGTCCACCTGGTCGCCGGGTCCGCCGTCAGCCAGTACTCGAACTCCGCGGCGTTCGGCATCGGGGTGGTGAACGTGAACGTGGCGGCTCGGCCCTGCGTCCCGATGTCGCCCTCGTAGCCGATCTCCGGTCGCCAGGTGTTGAGCGACAATCGTTTCTCCGTGACCGGGGACAGCCCGCCGGACGCGTCGCGGGCCTGGACCCGCAACAGGGTCTGGTCCGCCGAGGTGAACTCGACCGGCAGCGTGGCGGTTCCGTCGGTGTTCGCCTTCACCGTCCACTTCGTACTCTCGGCACTCGCGAACCAGTAGTCGTACTCGACGACGCCCGGCATTCTCGGGGTAACCGAGTACGTGGCCGAGGTGCCCAGGTCGACGTTCCCGGGCCCGCTCACCACCGGTGAGGCATCGACGAGGAACCGGTACTCCCGTTCCGGCGACGTAACGCCCGAGGTGTCGGTGCTGCGCACGAACAGCACGTGATCACCACCGGTGGCCGGCGTGATCGTCACCTCGGCGACGCCGTCCTGGCCGGCCGTGACCCTGGCGGACGCGCCGTCGTCCAGCCGGTAGTCGTACGCCACGACGTTCGGCATCCCCGGCGCGAACCGGAACAGGCCCGGCACGCCGATGCCGCCGTCCGGGCCGCCCTGCGGCGGGTAGCGGTCGGACGTGACCGTCGGCCGCGTCTCCTTCACGAGGAAGGAGTAGTAGGTGCTGAGCGAGAGGTTGCCCGCCCGGTCCCACGCGCGCACGATCACCGACTGCCAGCCGGTGGCCGTCGGCGTGAAGCTGACGGTGGCCGTGCCGTCGGGGCCCGCGGTGATCTCACGCGTTTCCCCGCCGAAGTTGTAGTCGTAGCGCGCGACGTCGGTGGAACCGTTGGGGGAGAAGGTGAACTCGCCCGCCACGCCGATCCCGCCGCCTTCGGCGTTCGCCGGGTACGTGGCGGAGGCGACGGCAGGCGCCTTCGGATCCGTGCGGTCGACGGTGAACCGGCACGGGCCCACCGTGGACGACTTGGCCCCCCAGCTGTCCTGTGCGTACACCTCCCACGCGTAGGTGCCGTCGGCGAGGTCCCAGGTGTCCGGGTACGCCGCGGCGGGGCTGCCCGAGCCGGCACTCGTGTGCCGTTGCGCCGGGTCCGCCACCGGCCACCACGTGAACTGCCCGAACGTGAAGTCGCCGTTCGGGTCGGAAACCTGTGCGCTCAGCTCCAGTTGGCCGCTCGCCAGTGCTCCGGTGCCGTCCTGGGCACAGGGTGCGTCGTTGGTGCGGAGGTCGGTCGGCCGTGCGGGCGGCGCGTTGTCGACCACCCGCAGCGTCGGCGGGGCCTCGATCACCCGATAGAACGCCGGGTCCGCCTCGTGGGCTTCGGCGACGCGGAAGGCCAGCGTGAGGTGACGGTCCTTGTGCTTGACCGCGTCCCGCACCGCAGTGGTGACGTCGAACGTGGCGTCGTTGTCGATGCAGCTGCCGTCGGCGCCCCTGGCGGCGACCCGGGTCTGCTCCGCGGGGCGGTTCTGCCAGGTCGACTGCCGGGTGTAGGCGGAGGTCCGCCAGACCTCGGTGGCGCGGCTCTCGCAGTCGACGTAGTGCGTCTCGCCGGCCGAAAGCAGCACGGTCGTGAACGGCGCGCCCCGCAACGAGCTCAGGTCGAAGTTCACGTACGAGCGTTGCAGGTGCGGGGTGGTGTCCCAGGTGCCGATCGGCAAGGTGCCGGGCTTGAAATGGGCGGTGGTCGGTGTCGCCGAGTCGACGTAACCCCAGGACGTCGCGGACAGCGTCGCCTCGGAACGCGGTTGAGCAGTGGTTTTCGTTGCCGCCGTCGCGCCGTCGGTGACGGTGAGCGCGGCGGTGAGCGCGACGGCGAGCAACGTCAGTGATCTTCGCAAGGTCATGCCGGCCCTCTCTGTTGCGTGCAGGCAGGACGAACACGCCGGAAGGGGACGATCGGTTGCCCGGTGGTTCAGACCGCTCGCGGGCGCTTCACCGGCAGGAGAAATGGTGTAGATCACCGTCGCCGTGGCCAAGGGAGGCGCCCTCACTTGAGGTGCTTGATGACCTCCGCGAACGCGGCCAGGTACGGCTCGAACACGCTGATGTAGGTGGTGCCGAACATCTCGCGGTAGCGCTCGAGGCGTTCGGCGATTTCGCGCGGCGAGCCGACGAGCACCCCGGGCATTCGGGTGAGCTCTTCGTCGGGCACTCCGCTCGCCTGGCGGATGAGGGTGAGGTCGAGTCCGTCGAGGGTGTCGCCGACGGCCGCGACGAGCAGGTTCAGCTCGATCTCCGGGAACCGGTCGCCGGCGGCGTCGCGCAGGACTCGCGCGCGACGGGCGAACACATCCGCCGGGTCGGCGCCGGGGGTGCGGCCGGCCCTGATCGAAAAGGTGAAGATGTCGGCCTCTCGGCCGCCGAGTGCCACCATGCGGTCGCCCGCGCCGGACATCATGATCGGCGGCATCGGGACACCGGGCTCACCCGCGAGCAGCTCGCGGGTGGCGGCGAGCGTCTTCTCCAGCTTGGCAATGCGTTCGCCGCCGGAGCCCATCGGCCGGCCCACGGCCTCGAATTCCCCGGGCACATAACCGGCGCCGAGACCCAGTTCCAGCCGGCCGTCGGTGAGGCGCTGCACGTCGGCGACGTCGCGCGCGAGGTAGGCGGGACTGACGACGCCGGCGTTGAGCACGAAGGTGCCCAGCGTGAGGGAGGTGACGTCGGCCGCCGCGACGAGCGCCGGGAAGGGCGCGGCCATGCCCAGGTGATCGGGAACCTGGAGCACGTCGTAGCCCAGGTCCTCGACCTCACGGGCCCGAGCGCGCCACTCGGTGCGAGAGCCGACGTTGAGCAGGGAAACTCCGAAGCGGAACGGACGGGCGGGCATGAGCAGATCCTTCGCATGTGGACGGACGGGGAGGACGGCTCGAGTCCCGCGAACACGAGCCACGGCCGACCGCCCGGTCCGTCTTGGCTGCTATCGGCCGTCGGGGACTTCGCCGGTGGTGGGCCGGTCGAGATGGGAGACCTGGTAGAAGGCGATGGCCCAGCCGGTTGCGCTCTGCTTCAGCAGAACGCTGAGGTAGCCGTTGAAGGTGGGGCGGTCGGTGAACGCGAAGTCGGCGGTGAGGTATCCGAGGACGAGGTCGTCGGAGAGGCGCCGGGTTTCCAGGATTCGGTAGTCGGCGGTCAGGCCGGGGGGCTGCGAGTCGTAGTAGGCGGCGATGCCGGGACGGCCGACGCTGTAGGGGTGCGTTCCCTGGAAGATGGCGTCCTCGGTGAAGTGGGCGGCCACCCGGTCGGGCTGGTGCCGGTCGACGGCGGCTTTCCAGCCGTCGAGGACGCCGCGCAGGATCGTCTCGTTGTCCTGGTTCATGGTGGTGCTCCCGGAAGAAGTGGGTGGGGTGGTCAGTGGCCCGCGCTGATGCCGCCGTCGACGTGGAGGATCTCGCCGGTGACGAAGGGCGCGTTCTCCAGGAAGACGACCGCCTCGACGACGTCGGCGATCTCGCCCATGCGTCCGATGGGCTGCAGGCCGTCGAGGAACTCGTGGATCTGCGGATCGTGCATCGGGGTGCGCGTGGTGCCCGGAGCGACGGCGTTGGCCCGGATGCCGCGAGTGGCGTATTCGATGGCCAGGGACTTGGTGGCGGCCTGCAGACCGCCCTTGGTCAGCGCGGCGAGCACGGACGGGACTCGGGAGTCGGCGTTGTCGACGATGCTGGCGGTGAGGGTGACGATGTGTCCGCTGCCCTGGGCGAGCATGTGCCCGACGGCGAGCTGGGTGAGCCGGAAGAACCCGGCCAGGTTGATCCCGGTGAAGGTGGCGTAGTCCTCGGCGGTGTAGTCGGTGAACGGCTTGGCGACGTAAACGCCCGCGTTGTTGACCAGGGTGTCGACGCGGCCGAACCGCTCGACGGCAGCGGAGATCACCCGCTCGGCGGTGGCCGGGTCGGCGATGTCTCCCGGCACGGTGAGGACGCCCGGGTCGTCGCCGGGGGTGATGCTGCGCGAGGTGGCGACAACGGCGTGGCCGAGCTTGCGGTAGGCCTCGACCAGGCCGGCGCCGATGCCCTGCGAGGCCCCGGTGATCACGGCGACCTTCTGATTCTGGGTGGTCATGGCATTCCTCCGGATGTTCGACCGAGCGTGGGCACGGTGACGGGATGGGTCTCGTAGCGCGGTGACGATTGGCGTCGGTGTCGTCGGCCGCCGTCGTCACCTCGATTGGCGTCGACCACCGGGAAGATCTTTCGAGGGAGCGAGTCTCGGTGTGGCGGACATCATGATCGGCATCGGAAGGGTCTGAATGAGCTGTCACCCGTGTTCCGAAGCAAGGTGAGCCGTCGGAAGTATCCGGTTCTGCAAGGAAGAAACCCGTTCTTCCAAGCCAATTTGCCCGTATTTGCTACGCGCAAGTGAATACTTTTCTGACAGTCGGTGAAGGTGACTATCGCGATTTTTCAACGGAGAATGTTGTGCCCCAACGTGCTATAGCCATCGGTCGAGCTGCACGCCGCGCTGGGGATGGCGTGCGACCAGGTCCGGCGAACGCCGAAGGGGCAATGGATCCGTGTGGTGGGCGGCTGGACCGGGGAACAGTTCGCCGAACGACGGCTGCCCACGGTCTCCGAGCTGAACGCTGCCGCGCCCGAGACGCCGGTGTTCGTGCTGCACCTCTACCAGTCGGCGATCCTGAACCGGGCGGCGGTGCGGGCGATCGGGCTCACGAAGGACAGCGGCGCGCGATCCGTGCCGACCTCGACGTGTTCGAGGAGGTGGCCGCCGACGGTGGGTTCCCCCGCAGCGTGCGGTGGTTCTTCGACCACGCCGAGACCGTCTCCGAAGCGAGCCTCGACCGGATCACGGAACTGGGCGGCGCCGTCTCGATCCAGAACCGCATGATGTCCCAGGGCAGCGCTTTCGCCGACCGCTACGGCACGGCGAAGGCCGCGAACACCCCGCCGATCCGGCAGATGCCCGACCGCGGTCCCGCAGAGCTCACCGTCTCCACCACCCCGACCCGCGCGCCGGCGTCACCGATGAAGTCCTCTTGACGAAGACCGTCGACGGCATCGACTACGTCTTCGCCCTCACCACGCTCGCGCCGGGCGCCGACACCGGCCGGCACACCCACCCGGGTGCCATCTACTCAATAGTCCGAGGAAGTCCACATCGGACGCAACCTCGGCACTGTCCCGACGGTGGTCGTCGGCCTCGGCGCCATCCCGCACGGCGTCCCGTTCGCGACGCCCGCCGCAGATCCCGGGCGTGCGGACGGCTGACGTGGTCAGAGGGCCGGCTTGCCCGACTGGTAGAGCCACGCCTGGAAGAACGAGTCGAGGTTGCGGTGGGTCAGGCGCTCGACGAACTGGGTGAACTGCTGCGTCGAGACGTTGCCGTAGCGGTGGGCCGCCGGCCACTGCGAGAGCACCTCGAAGAAGGCGCGGTCGCCGATCTTCAGGCGCAGTGCCTGCAGCGCCATCGCACCGCGGTTGTAGACCAGGTCGTCGAAGATGTGGTCGCGTCCGGGGTCGGCGACCTTGCCGCTCCAGTCCTGCTCGTCGGCGTAGGCCTTCTCGAAGGTCTGTTGCACCGGGATGTTGTTGAACTTCTCCTGGTACAACCATTCGGAGTAGGTCGCGAAGCCTTCGTTGAGCCAGATGTCCGACCAGTGAACCGGAGTGAGGCTGTCGCCGAACCACTGGTGGCCGAGTTCGTGGGCGAGGAGGTCGCCGCTGACCGCGCTGGTTTTCTGGTCGTAGACCGGCCGGCTCTGCGTCTCGAGGGCGTAGTCGACGCCGACGTCGGCGAGGATGCCGCCGGTCGAGTCGAACGGGTAGCGCCCGTACATCGAGGACTCCCACTGGACGACCTGCGCCGTGGTCTGGTTGAACACCTTGCCCTGACCGGGTTTGGTGTCGATCGACTGGCCGATCGCGGTGATGTTCGGCAGGCCGCCGGCCGCCACGCCGCGGGTGACGTTGTACTTGCCGATGGCGAGCATGCTCAGCTCGCTGGCCATCGGCCGGTTCATGGTCCAGCGGAAGGTGGTCTGGTGATCGCGCGTGGTGGTGGGCCCGGGTTCGCCGTTGGCCAGCACCGTGAGTCCGGTGGGGACGGTGACGGTCTGGCTGTAGGTCGCCTTGTCGTCGGTGGTGTCGTTCACCGGGTAGTAGGTCGCCGCGCCGATCGGCTGGTTGAGCGCGACCGCGCCGTCCTTGGTGGCGACCCAGCCGGAGACCCCCAGCGCGGGGTCGTCGATCTTCTGCGGGACACCGGCGTAGCTCACCGAGACGGTGAACGAGCTGCCTTTGCGCAGACCGTGCGGCGGGGTGATCACCAGTTCCTGGGCGCCGCTGCGGCTGTACTTGGCGTTGCGGCCGTTCACGGAGAGCGCGCTGATCTTCAGCGGTCCCTGGAAATCGAGGTCGAAGCGGGAGAGGTTCTGGGTGGCCTTGGCTTGGATCGTCGTCGTCGCGTTGATCGCTTGGGTGGCGGGGTTGAACGCCAGCCGGATGTCGTAGTGGCTGACGTCGTAGCCGCCGTTGCCCATGTCGGGGAAGTACGGATCCCCGGCGCCTGGAGCACCTGGGGTGTACTGCGGTGCTCGGGCCGTCACCGCGTCCGCTGGGCTCGTCGCGGCCAGCAGACCGGCGGCCAGCGCGCCGGAGATGATCAACAAGTGGCCGCGGCTACGGTTGGCGCCTCGCATGGGTCCTCCTCGGCAATCATCGACGCTGAAGAGTAGGACCGATCCGACGCGCGGATCAAGTCCGTTGCGGTGGCTTGGAACTTTCGGTGTGGGTCGGTCGTGCTGGGAAGGTTTTCGGGGTGATCGCTTGAAGATCTTCCGTCGGAGGGTGTCGAAGAGTGGGCCCGGTTCGTTCGTCACCAAGCCAAGTTCGCGAGCTGGTCATCGCTGAGGCCCCTTTCAAATCGGCCACGAGCGGGGAAGAAGTGGTGGTCCGGACCACCCCGTCCTTGGCTTGAAAAACTTGTCGGGCGGGGCTGTCCTCAGCGGGACTCGCGACGGCGACGGTGGCGTGCCCCGCGGTGAACGAGCCATAAGGGACGTTTCGCCTCAGGTCTTGCGCACCTCGGCCGCCAAAGCGAACAATCATTCGCTATGGATGACCGGGGAAGCTTCACCGCGGAGACGATGGCCCTGCAACGGGCGTTCGAAAGTTACCGTCCACCAGGGCTTCGGCGCTTCGACGACCCTTACGCCACCGCGTTCCTCAGACCGTGGCTCCGGGTACTCGCCGAAGCGGCGCGGCTCCCGGGGGTCCGCCGTGTGGCCACTGGGCTGTACGACGTGGTCGCGGGGCCGGGGCCGCGCGTGTCCGGGATTGTCCGGACCAAGGTCATCGACGACGCCCTGGCCGAGTTCGTGGGTGGTGAAACCCAGTGCGTTTTGCTGGGCGCCGGTTACGACACACGGGCGCACCGCCTGTCCGCGCTCGCGGGCAACACCGTCTTCGAGGTCGACCACCCCGCGACCCAGGCGAGGAAACGGGCCGTGCTCGGCGAGGGGCGCGTGACCTATGTGCCGGTGGACTTCGAGCACGACGATCTGGTCGGCCGGCTCACGGAAAGTGGTTTCGACACCGGGAAACCGGCCGTGTTCGTGTGGGAAGGCGTGACCAACTACCTCACCGCCGACGCCGTGGACACCACACTGGCGGCCGTTCGCGAACTCGGCGGGGACGTCATCTTCACCTACGTGGACGTCCGCGCGCTGCACGAGCCCAGCCCGTTCCCCGAGGCGCGCCGGTGGGTGCGAGCGGTGGCGCGGTCCGGGGAGCCGTGGACGTTCGGGCTGCGGCCCACCGAGACGCGACAGTTCCTCGCCGACCGCGGCTTCAGCTTGGAGAAGGACCTGTCGACCTTCGACGCCGGCGGGGGTTCGCAGCTCTACCGGATCGCGATCGCGAGGAGGGCGCGTGCCACGCATCAGTGAGGAGCGCCGGGCCGCGCAGCGCCGGCGGATTCTGGACGCGGCGATGGCGTGCTTCGAGAAAGCCGGGCCGGACGGGGCGTCCATGCAGGACATCGTGGCCGAGAGTGGCATGAGCGCCGGCGCCATCTACCGCTACTTCGACAGCAAGGAGGCGATCATCGAAGCGGTCGCCGCCGATCGTCACGACCACGAACGCGAGCTCGTCGCGGCAGCGGTCGCGACCGGTGGTCCGGACGCCTTGCGGCAGTTCCTGAACGCCTACTTCGACTGGGTGGCCGACCCCGAAGAGGCCCGGCGACGGCGCGTCACCGTCCACGTCTGGGCCCGCGCCCAGCACGACGAACGACTCCGGCGGATCGTCACCGAGGGGCTCCTGCCGCTGCGTGAGGTCGAAGGTGCGCTCGCCGACATCCCGCTGCCGCCCGGGGTCGAGCCGGACATGTTCGGGCGGGTGCTGCTTGCGCTCATTCAAGGGTTTCTGCTGCAGCGTTCGTGGGAGCCCGACCTCGATCCCGGGCGTTACCGCGACACCGTGACTGCGTTGCTGGATCGGGTGTTGCCGAAGTGATCGTCGAGCGTTCGAGGGGACTTCCCCACCTGCGTTCGCGGGGAAGTCCCTCGCACGGCTTTTCGGGTCACCGCTTCGTTAGGGGTCACGCAGTGCAGGTGTGGCGGAAAGTCGTCGGGGTGGTGTCGATCGAGGTGGCGATGATGCCGTCGTCGGTGAGCTCGGGGCTGCCGATTGCGCCGTTGTCCGGGCTGGTCGCGAGGGTGGCGGTGAGCGCGCCGCTTTCCCAGACGCCCAGGGCGTAGCCGCGGTCGGCCGTCCGGTAGATGCCGGCCGTGCGGGTGCCGGAATCGACGGCGGGTTGGCTCGCCCAGGTGTCGAGCCGGCGGACGAGCTTGCCGGTCAGGTCCCATTCGGCGGTGCCGTAGTGGCCGTTTTCGTATGTCTCGCCGGCGATGCGGCCGTTGCGGAACCCGTCGACGTAGGGCGTGCCGAGGGTGAGTTTGGTCATTGTGCCGTCCGGATCGCGCACGAAGAAGTCGGTCCGCGACGTCGACGCGCTGATCAGGATGCGGCCCTGCTCGTCGATCTCGACGGGGCTGACGTAGCCGTAGACGGTGGGGTCGGGGTTGATCACCTGCACCGTGCCGGGCGCCGACGCGGGCCAGATCGTGAGGTCGAAGGTGTCACCGATGCCGAGCGCCGTGCCCACGATGTCACCGGCGTCGTTCACAGCGAGGGCTCGCGCGCTGCGGCGGCCGGGTGGCAGCGGCAGGGCGGTGAAGTGGCCGTCGCGGTAGACGACGGCGTCGTGTTCGAAGCTGTTCTCGTAGGTCATTCCGACCGCGGTGCCGGTGGAGTTGATGTCGGTCAGCTCGGTTTGCCGGCCGAACGCGTTGCCGAGGTCTTCGGCTACGCCGTTGTGCCAACGGATCGCGCTGAAGGAACCGCTGCCCGAGACCCAGCCGCCACTCGCGGCGGCGGAGACGTAGCCGGTGGTCTGCCCGTCGGGCAGCGGCAGGGTGGCTTGCGTCCAGGTGCATCCTTCCGCGGCGTGAGCGGTGGAGGTGACCGTCAGCATCGGTGCCAGGGTCAATGCGGCGGCCAGGATTGCCTGGTGGGTGCGTCTCATGGTTCCCCCTCGTTCGGTGCGTCGCCGTTTGAACCACGCTGCGCGGTGGTGTTCGGTTGCCTGCTGTTTGTCCGGAATCACGGCCGCTCCGCTCGTCGGTGGCGGGCCTCCGTTCGGCACCGGTTACCGACCGCTGGTGCCGGGGTGGTTGCACCGGGTCCGGGAAGGTGAAGATGCTCGTGCGCGACCGTGAAATTTGTTCCACCACGCCGGCGATCCGGGTCCGCTATGGTCAGCGAGGGCTCCGTTGACCACGGGTAGTCGTGCGGCTCGTTCACCTGTGAAGTGTCGAGAAAGGATTTCGATGCACCGTCTCACCGTCCTCTACCGCCCGCCGGTGGACCCGGAGCACTTCCGCGAGTACTACGTCGCCACCCACCTGCCGCTCGCCGCGAAACTCCCGGGCCTGATCCGCTCGGACTACTCCCTGGACGTCTCCGCCCTCGGCGACGACAACCCGTACTTCGCCGTCTTCCACGGCGACTTCGACTCGGCCCAGGCCATGATCGACGCCCTGGGCTCCCCCGAGGGCAAGGCCGTGGCGGGCGACGTGGCGAACTACGCGACCGGTGGGGTGGAGATGATCCATTACCCGCTGGCGTGAGTGGCGGGGTTTGACGGGAGGGGCTGCGCGGTGCGCGGTCCCTTTCTTTTGGGTCTTTTTTGTGCTGTCGAGGGGAAATGTTGGATCGACTTGAGGTTGTGGAGTTCTTCAAGCGTGGTCGCTTTGAAGACTTCAAGGTGGGGATCAGTGTCGCCGAAGTCCTTGAGGTGGCAGGGGATCCTGACGCGATCACCGGACCACTTCCGGCTATTCATTTGTATGGGGACCTGCAATTGGGGTTTTCGGAGGGCGGAGTTCTGTGGTATATCGCTCTCGAGCCGTCGGGGCCGGAGATGGCGCTCCCCGGTCTGCCAGGGGCGAGGGTTCGCGTGAAGAACTTCACCTTCGAGGAGTTCGCGAACGAGGCGGAAGTCGAAGGCAGGCTGGTGGTGAAGTGCGAACCATTCGTTCCCGGCGAGTACTGGTGGAAGTTCATGGGCGCGGAGGTGTTTGTCCAGTTCGATGAGTCGGGGCTCTTGTCCGTGGCCGGCTACTCGGACCGCCGGTTGGCAAACTAGGTGAAGTGTCGATGCCTTACGCATCGGTGGACGGAACCCCTGGGGGTTCAGGCTGTGGGAAATGTGTTGCGGCGTGTCGTTGTGGTGAGGGTATCGTCGTCGCGTGACTGATGGAGCGGCAGAATGCCTGCTATCTGTTGGGCGCTCCGATTGTGACAGGTGGGGGCGGTAGTTGAGGTTTTCGACCGATGACGGAAGGTTCGGCCTCGTTGTCGACCCGGTCGCGAGTTCCGGCATGTCTCGCTTCCAGTTGGTCGTCGAGGCGCGATCGGTCGGCGAGGCCGAGCCGGAGTTTGCTTACGGGGCGTTCGAGGAGTTGGGTAACCGTCCGACGTTCTCGGATGAGAGGCTCGGCCGGCTGATCGACGAGCCCGATGCGATCTTGGAAGCGCTGCGCATCGAGGAGGCACTTCACGACCCTGCGACAGTTTCCCTCACCGAGGCGCAGGATCGATGGTTCGTGCAATGCTATGTCTACCGCGGTGATGTTGTCACCATCGCTCGGCGATACCGCGGGTCATCGCCCAGTAAATCCGCCCTGATCTCCGTTGTGGACTGCGCCGAATATGCGTTGATCGTTGAAACGGCTCGCGAATATTGGGCGCACGATGATGAACGGTTTCGGTCGAAAACCTGGCGGGTGAAGTTCTAGAGCCCCTGCGCCGTGGTCAGCACTCATCCCCGTCGTCGGTCGAAGCGCGTGAAGACTTGGTGCCCGCCGGGGCGTCGAACGTGTCGCCGATGCCTTCGGTGTCGGCGGCGGCCAGGACGACGGTGAGGAGGCCCGGGAACTTCTCGTCGAGTTCGGGGCGGCGGAGGGTGACGAAGCAGCGGGTGCCGATTTCGCGCGTGGCGGTCACGCCGGCGCCGCGGAGGGCCTTCAAGTGGTGGCTGAGGGTGGATTTGGCCACGGGGGCGCGCAGTTCACTCCACTTGCGTTCGAGGCCGTCGGCCAGTTGGCGGACCAGGGCGAGGCGGACGGGGTCGCTGAGGGCGTTGAGGACCTCGGCCAGCTTCATGTCCTCGGGGGCCGGCGGGGGTGTCGGGTGCCGCATGGTCGTCTCCGTGGTCGTGCGCTGGGGGCCGTGATTCATTCTACAGTTGCCGAACATCGGGGGCGGTGAGGTGATCTTGTGGGCTACGCTTCGTTCGTCATTCGTAGAACATCGAACGAAGGAGTGGTGATGGATCTGACCGCGAGCGACCTGTCGGGGCATGTCGTGATCGTGACCGGTGCCGGGTCGGGGATCGGGCGGGTGACCGCGGAGGCCTTTGCGCACGCGGGTGCGCGGGTTCTCGGGGTGGGGCGGCGGGCCGAGGCGCTGGCCGAGACCGCCGCGTTGCACCCGGCGATCGAGGTGCGCGTCGCGGACCTGAGGCAGACGGGTGCGGCGGAGGCGGTGGTGGACGACGCGGTGGCGAGGTGGGGCCGGGTGGACGTGCTGGTGAACAACGCCGGCGTGTTCTCCGGCATGGCGCTGGCCGACATCACGGCCGAGGGCGTCGACGACCTGTTCGCGATCAACGTCCTCGCGCCCAGCCTGCTCGCGAGGGCGGCGTTGGGCCAGTTGCGGGCGAGCCAGGGTTCGATCGTCAACCTCTCCAGCACGTACGGGCACCGGCCGCTGCCGGGCGCGGCGCACTACGGCGCTTCGAAGGCGGCGATCGAGTCGCTCACGCGGAGCTGGGCACTGGAGCTGGCGCCCGCCCGGATCCGGGTCAACGCGGTCGCACCGGGGCCGACGGAGAGCGAAGCCCTGGTGTCGGCGGGGCTTTCGGAGGACGAAGTCGACCGGATCAAAGAGGTCGAGGCCGCCACGATTCCGTTGGGACGGCGGGGTCGACCGGCCGATGTCGCGGCTTGGGTCGTGCGGTTGGCGGATCCGCACGCGGCTTGGCTGACGGGCCAGGTCCTGGCTGTCGACGGCGGGCTCGCGCTGGCCGGCTGACGGATCAGGCTGCGACGGCGCACCCGGCATCGGTGTGGGTGATCGATGCGGCGGGCGTCGGAGAGTTGACGGTGTGCGCTGCTCGAGGAATGCGGCGGGGACAGCCGGTTGCCGGAAAGGTGAGCCGGGCAGATCAGCCATGCGCGGGTCGAGGCGCCGGGGGACGATCGCGTTCGTGTGCGGATCCGCCGAGAACGACGACGAGGTGCGTAACCGCTTCGACGCGGTGGTGTGCGTGGTCGTCGACAACGCGAAGCCTCGCGAGCGACTGCGCCCCCGCACCACGAACGGTGTCGAGAGCTGGCTTGTCCAGCGTGGCCCGACGACCCGGTGTGGGGAACTTTCGGGAAACCGCCCCTCTTCGTCGAACGCCCTGGTTAGCCTGGTGCGCAGACAATTCGGAGGGGGAGAAGAAGCATGGTGAAAACACTGTTGGCCAAGGCCGCGGTCGTGGCACTGGCGGCCGGGGTGGTCGGCGTCGGCGGGGCGACGGTGGCGTCCGCGGCGGTGGCCTCGCCCGCGGCGCCTCGGAGCGAGGTGTCGTGCGCGTTCTACCTGGCGGGGGCCGGGTACAAGGTCGGCCCGAAGGTGACCAGCGCCTGCACCACGGCGGCGCACGGGTTCCCGACCGTGTGCGAGGTCGGGCTGGAAGCCATCCACGTGTCGGCCGTGCACGCCCGCAAGGCTTGTGCGCTCGGGGCTCAGTGAGCTGAGCCCGGCAAGGGCCGGGATTGCAGCATTTCGGCCACGGCGGTGAGGCTGCGGCGAGCGCTGGTCGTCGCGGTTCGGCGCGCCGTGAGGCGGACGAGACCCGGGACCGCGGTTCTTGGGCCCGAAGGCGGGGGCGGCCGCCGGTGTTCGGCGCGCAGCGGGTCGGGTGAGGCCTCAGGTCCGCGGCGCTCGCGGCCCCGGGAGGCGGGGCCGGCCGCGGGTGTTCGGGGCGGAGCGGGTCGGGTGAGGCCCCAGGGCCGCGGTGCTTGGGGCCGTGGAGGCGGGGCTGGGACAAGCGTGGCCGCCGGTGTTCGGCGTTCAGTGAGCTGAGCTGCGAGAGCCGGGTCCGCAGTGTTTCGGTCGCGGAGGCGGGGCTGGGGCGACCGATGGCCGTCGGAGTTCGACGTGCGGTCAGCCGGGGGTGGCCGGGACCGCAGCGCTTCGGGCCGTGAAGGTGGAGCTGGGCGCTCGTGGCCGCAGTTCGGCGCGCGGTGAGCTGAGCCGCGAGAACCGGAATCTCTGTGTCGCGACTACGGAGGCGCGGCGGGGGAAAGACCGGACCGTCGGTGATCGGCGCGCAGTGAGCTGCGATCGAGGCGCTCGCGGCCATGGAGATGGGGCAAGTGCCGGCCGCCGGTGTTCGGGGCGGAGTGAGCTGAGCTGCGAGAGCCGGGATCGTGGTGTTTCGGCCACGGAGGCCGGGCTGGAGCGAGCGCTGGCCGTCGCGGTTCGGCGCGCGATCAGCCGGGACTGTAGCGCTTGGGGCCGTGGACGGCTGGGGGCGAGTGCTGGCCGCCGGTGTTCGGCGCGCGGTGAGCCGGGTGAGCGCCGGAACCGCGCAGCGCGGCGCGACTCGTCGTCGGCGCGTATCGAGCGCAGCGCGGGCTTTGCGGGCCGTCCAGGGCGGCCAGGCTGCGTGCCGCCAGGCGGAATTCGGGCCGCGATGAGCTGACCGCGCGCCAGCCAGTCGGGGCCAGGCTGCGTGCCGGCAGACGGAATTCACGCCGCGATGAGCCAACCCGCACCGGCTCCCAGCCACCTGACTCAGGCCCGGCACCGGTTGCTCCGTCCGGTGGTGACCTCCGGCACCGTGACCTCCCCAACCGGGCAAAACGCCACGAACCGGATCCCGATCAGGTCTCGTCCGATTGACGTGCCCTTGGCACCCGCCGTACCGTTCTGGCCGCGTGACGACTTCCCGAAGCCGGTGAGATTCCGGCACGGTCGCGCCACTGTGAGCCTCAGTCAAGGGGGGCGAGTCAGGTCGAGGAGTCGTCGCCTGTTCCACCCGCAAGGGACGCGCCATCCCGAAGGAGAACCAACCATGGCCACCATTCCGGCCGATCGCTCCACCCCTGTCGTCCTGCCCGTGTCGAAGGCGGTGCTCTGGCTCGGCCTGAGCGTGGCCGCGGCACTGCTGCTGTACTACTTCATCGGCATCGACCAGGGTGCGACCTCCGTGTTCGGCAGTGACACCCACGTGCACGAGTTCGTGCACGACGCGCGGCACTTCCTCGGCTTCCCGTGCCACTGACGCGCTGAAGCGGACAAGCCGACATGGAGAAGAAACTCGTCCTGCGCGGCCTCCTGGCCGGCGCACTGGGCGGCCTGCTCGCCTTCGTCTTCGCGCGCATCTTCGCGGAGCCGCAGATCCAGGCCGCCATCGATTACGAATCAGGTCGTGACGCGGCCGCGGAGGCGCTGCAGCAGGGCGCCGGCATGCACCTGCACGACGAGGGGCCCGAGGTGTTCAGCCGGGCCGTTCAGGCGAACGTCGGGATCGGCGTGGGCATGATCCTGTTCGGCGTGGCGATGGGGCTGTTGTTCGCCGTGGTGTACACGGTGTGCCTGGGGCGCGTGGGGCAGGTGCGGGCCCGTGTGCTCGCGATCCTCGTCGCCGGGGCCGGGTTCCTGAGCCTGTACCTCGTGCCGTTCCTCAAGTACCCGGCCAACCCGCCGGCCATCGGCCACGCCGAGACGATCGGCGTGCGCAGCGGGCTGTACCTCGGGATGGTCGCCGGTTCGATCATCTTCCTCGCGCTCGCCGTGGTGCTGGGCCGCCGCCTGGCGCCGAAGCTCGGCACGTGGAACGCGACGCTCGTCGCGGCCGCCGCGTTCGTGGTGGTGATCGGGGTGCTGATGGCGCTGCTGCCGTCGCTGGGTCACCTGTCGGCCAACGTCGCGGAGTACGGCGTGCAGTCGACGGAGACGCCGCTGCCGCTGAAGAACGCCGAAGGCGCCATCGTGTACCCGGGCTTCCCGGCCGACACGCTGTTCGACTTCCGCTTCTACTCGGTGATCTCGCAGCTCATCCTGTGGGCCACGATCGCGCTCGTGTTCGGCCCGCTGGCCGAGCGCGTGCTCTCCGGCGGCCGCAAGGAGAAGGTGGCAGCCGCGGCGTGAGCCCTGGCCCGTTTTTCGCGCACCACACGCACGCCGCGGGCGAGGAGCCCGCGGCGTCGTGGCGTCCGCTCTCCGAAGTGCTCGATGACGGGCCCGTGCTGCGCGACCGCGTGGCGCAGGTCCAGGCCGTGCTCGCCGCCGGCGGAGGCGACGTCGAGCTGCGCGTGGCCGCGTCCGTGGCGCACCTGGGGCTCGCGGCCCGGCTGCTCTCGCCCGCGCTCGCGTCCGCGCTCGGCGAAGCCGCCGTACCCGACTACGCCGACGCGTGGTGGCAGCCCACGGTCGGCGGCGCCTTTCCGCTGTCGCTGCCGAAAGCCGAGCCGTCCGGCGAGGACCTCGTCGAGCTCTTCGACCGGCGGGTGCTCAGTGGACCGCTCGCGCGGCTCGACACGGCGATCGGCGCGTTCTCGCTGTCGGAGACCATTCGCCGCGGCAACGTCGCTTCCGCCCTCAACGGCGCCATGACGATGCTCCACAGTGAACGTCCGGAGTGGACGGACGAGGCGACCGCGTTCGTCGGGCGGCTCGAAGCGCTGCCCGCGCTCGCGGACACCGCCACCCGTGACCGGGGGCGGTTCCGCCGCAAGAGCTGCTGCCTCATCTACCGCGCCGCGCCCGCCCACGACGGCCCGAAGTGCGGCGACTGCGTGCTGGTCTGATCAGGACCGGATGAACTCCAGCAGGTCCGCGTTGATGATCTCCGCCTCGGTGGTCGGCATGCCGTGCGGGAAGCCGGCGTAGGTCTTCAGCGTGCCGTTCTGCAGGAGGTTCGCCGAGAGCGGTCCCGAGTCGGCGTAGGGGACGATCTGGTCGTCGTCGCCGTGCATCACCAGAACGGGGACGGTGATGGTCTTGAGGTCGTCGGTGAAGTCGGTCTGGGAGAAGGCGACCACGCCGTCGTAGTGGGCCTTCGCGCCGCCCGTCATGCCTTGGCGCCACCAGTTCTGGATGATCGCCTCGGACGGTTCGGCGCCGGGGCGGTTGAAACCGTAGAACGGGCCGGAGGCGAGCGCGCGGTAGAACTCCGAGCGGTTGGCGGCGAGCTGGGCCTGCAGGTCGTCGAACACGCTCTTGGGCAGGCCGCCGGGGTTGGCATCGGTCTGCACCATCAGCGGCGGCACGGCGCTGAGCAGCGCGGCCTTGGCGACGCGGGACTCGCCGTGGCGGGCCAGGTAGCGCACGACCTCGCCGCCGCCGGTGGAGTGTCCGATGTGGACGGCGTCGTGCAGGTCGAGATGGGTGGTGACCGCGGCCAGGTCGTCGGCGTAGTGGTCCATGTCGTGGCCTTCGCCCACCTGCGCCGATCTGCCGTGCCCGCGCCGGTCGTGCGCGACCACGCGATAGCCGTTGCGGACGAAGAACAACATCTGGGTGTCCCAGTCGTCGGACGACAGCGGCCAGCCGTGGCTGAACACGATCGGCTGACCGGTGCCCCAGTCCTTGTAGAAGATCTCGACGCCGTCGTGGGTCGTGATGGTCGGCATGGGTGCGGCCTCCGTGGCTCGGGGTCGGGTCGCTGACCACGATGCGCCGCCGCCGCCTCGCCGGACAAGGATCGTGAAATATCCGTGCCCGGTCGGGTGATCCACTGAGCGCCCGGCCGGACCCAGCCACGCGCCGTTCGACAGTTTCACACGCGCCGGGCGCGCGGGGCCGAGTCGTGCGGGCATGTCGCAGGTCGTCGACACCGGTCGTGGTGGAGCCGAGCATCGCCGCAGCGAGAAATACGCGGAATGCGGCCGGGAGCAAAGGGCTTCGGCAAGATCCTGACAGGAGACCGGGATGTTCTCTCGACGTGGCTCAATGGCGCTCGCGGTGCTGCTCCTCGGCGGTACGCTCGCCGCGTGCGGAGCCGGTGAGCCGAAAGCCTCCGCGGGATTGTCGGGAAACGCGCTCGACATGTGTGTGGCGAAAGCGACCGAGCTCAAGAAATCGAAGCTCGCCGAGCCGCCGTTGAAGGTGCTCGCGCCGTTCGACATGGCGAAGAACAAGGGCAAGTCGATCTGGATCATCAACGCCGCGCGCGTGCCGCTGCTGCAGCGCGTGTCCGACGGGGCCCAGGCCGCCGCGACCGCGGCCGGGCTGTCGGTGAAGGTCGTGTACGGCGACGGCTCCACCAACACCGCGCAGGCGGCGATGCAGCAGGCCATCGCGCAGGGCGCGAACGGGATCGCGCTGGTGGCCGTGGATCCCACCACGATCCAGGATTCGGTGAACCAGGCGGCGAAAGCCGGCATCGTGGTGACCGACGTGGGCAACCGCAGCGTCGGCGACCCGCTGCGGCCGGGCGTCGCGGGGCAGCTCGGGTACGACGTGCCGGCCGAGATGGCGGCGATGGCCGGCTGGATCATGGCCGACTCGAAGTGCTCCGCGGACACGCTGATGTACTCACCCTCGGCGCTGTCCATCACCTCCGCCGGCGCGAAGGCGTTCCAAGCCCAGTACCAGGCGTTGTGCCCGAGCTGCGCGTTCGAGCTTAAGGACCTCGACTACGGCAACTTCGCGAGCACGCTCACCGCCGAGGTGCAGACGGACCTGCGCCGCAACCCGAACCTCGACTACATCTTCGCGATCATCGGCTCGTCGGTGCCCGAGGTCGACGCCGGCCTGCGCGGCAACGACCACGTGCGGGTGCTCACCCACGACGGTCTCGACGACAACCTCGAAGCGCTGCGCAAGGGCACCACGCACGTGGTCGCCAACTTCGCGTTCGCGCCGAACGAAGCCATCGGCTGGCAGGTGATCGACCAGCAGGGCCGGCTCCTGCTCGGGGAAAAGGACGCGCTCGACCTGACCATTCCCACCCGCATGGTCGACGCCACCGACATCGGCGCCACGAACGACGACATCTGGCCCAGTTTCACCGGAGCGCAGAAAACCTACACAGCCGCTTGGAAATAGCGGGACACCGACAACGGAGTGGGTGCCGAAATGCGGAAAAGAACAATAGTCGCCACGGGACTGATCACGATCACCGCCGCGGCGACCTTGGCCGGCTGCGGCGCCGGCGAACACGACAGCGCCGCGACGATGACCGACCAGGCCCGGGCCCAGTGCGTGACGAGCGCGGGGCGACTGCGGGACTCGATGCTGAAGGAACCGGCGCTGAAGATGCTCGGCGCGTTCGACATCACGAAGGCCGAGGGCAAGTCGCTGTGGATCGTCAACGCCGCGCGAGTGCCGTTCCTGCAAGGGATCTCCGACGGGGCGGCCGCCGCGGCGAAGGCCGCCGGGATGCAGGTGAAGGTGGTGTACGGCGACGGGTCGACCAACTCGGCCCAGGCGGCGATCCAGCAGGCGATCGCACAGGGCGCCGACGGCATCGCGCTCGTGGTGGTGGATCCGACGACCGTGCAGCACGCCGTGGACCAGGCCGAGGCGGCCGGGATCGTGGTCAGCGACGTGCTCAACCGCAGCACCGGCGACCCGATGCCCCACGGGGTTTCGGGCCAGATGGTGCTGAACCTGCCCGCCGAGATGGACGCGATGGCCGGCTGGATCCTGGCCGATTCGAAGTGCAGCGCGAACACGCTGATGTACGCACCGTCCGCCCTGCCGATCACGGCCGCCGCGGCGAAGCTGCTCGGGCAGCGCTACACGCAGCTGTGCCCTTCGTGCCGCTTCGAGCTCAAGGACCTCGACTACGGCAACTTCGCCAGCACGCTCACCGCCGAGGTGCAGACCGACGTGCGCCGGATCCCCGGCCTCGACCACGTGATCGCGATCGTGGGTTCGTCGGTGCCCAACGTGGACGCCGGCCTGCAGGGGAACGCCGGCATCCGCGTGGTCGCGCACGACGGGCTCGCCGACAACCTCCAGTCGATGCGCGAGAACCGCACGCACGAGGCCGCCGACTTCGCCTTCGCGCCCACCGGATCGATCGGCTGGCAGCTCGTGGACCAGCAGGCGCGGCTCATGGTCGAACAGAGCGGCGCCGCCGAGGTGATCATCCCGTCTCGCCTTGTCGACAAAGGCAACCTCGGCGCGAACGAGAGCGACGTCTGGCCCGGCTACGCGCACTTCGAGCAGGCCTACACCGACGAATGGCACGGGCAGCCGTGAATCACGAACCCAGGGGAGCAGTCATGAAATCCGTCGAAGAACGCCTCGCCCACCTCGAAGCCGCCGACCAGATCCGCGCGCTGAAGATGACCTACGCCCGGCTGTGCGACGCCGGTTATCCCACCGCCGAGCTGCGACAGCTCTTCACCCCGGACGCGGTGTGGGACGGCGGCCGGGCGTTCGGCCGCCACGAGGGCTGGCCGGAGATCGAGGAGTTCTTCGCCGGCGCCGACACCCGCGTGGACTGGGCCCTGCACTACACGGTGGCCGGTGATGTCCGTGTTGCCGAAGACGGGCGCAGCGCCACCGGCACCTGGTACCTGTGGCAGCCGATGACCCTCGACGGTTCGCCGGTGTGGCTGATGGGCCGCTACCAGGACGACTACGTGCGCTCGGCCGACGCCTGGCGCCACGCCCACGTGCGGCTCGACGTGCAGGCCGTGACGCCCATCGACAAGGGCTGGGTCGCCGAACGGTTCGCCGGTTCCGCCTAGCCCCACACCCCTTTCCCTTGCGAGCCAGGAGCCGAGTCGTGTCCGCTACCGAACAAACTTCTCCAGTCCGAGCCAACCGTGCCCACCCCAACCGCACCCCACTCCAGCCCGAGCTGCCCCCGCCCACGTCCGCCGGGCGGTCGGCCGGCACCTGGCTGGGTTCGGCGATGTCGCGCTACGCCGTGCTCGTGGTGCTGATCGCGCTCGTCGTGTTCTTCTGCGTGCTGATGCCGCGGACGTTCGCCACGGGCGGCAACTTCCGGGTGATGGCGAGCTCCCAGACCGTGGTGCTCATCCTCGCCATCGGCGCCACGGTCGTGCTCCGCACCGGCGAGTTCGACCTGTCGCTCGGCAACCTCATGGCGTTCAGCGGCGTGCTGCTGGGCGTCCTCTACGACCACGGTTTCAGCGCGGTCGCGGCGATCTCCGTGGTCGCCGCGACCGGCCTGCTGGTGGGCTTCGTCAACGGCTTCCTGGTGGTCCGCATCGGCGTGAGCTCCCTCGTGGCCACGCTGGGCATGCTGTCGGTGCTGGCCGGCGCCACGTTCGCGCTGACCGGCGGCCGGCGCGCCGACACGTATCCGCCGGGGCTCGCCACGTTCACGAACAAGACGTTGTTCGGCCTGCCGCTCATGACGTTCTACGGCTGGCTGGCGGTGCTCGCGGCCTGGTACGTGTGCGAACGGACCGCGCTGGGCCGGCGGCTGCTGTTCATCGGCGGCAACAAGGACGCCGCGCGCCTGGCGGGTGTCCGCGTCGATCGCATCCGGATCGGGTCGTTCGTGGCGGCTTCGGCGCTCGCCACGTTCGCCGGCATCGTGATCTCCGGTTCGCTCGGGTCGGTCGACCCCGGCATCGGCGCTTCGTACCTGCTGGCGCCGTTCGCCGCCGCGTTCCTCGGGGCCACGGCGATCACCCCCGGCCGGTACAACTCGCTCGGCACATTGGCCGGGCTGTACCTGCTCACCGTCGGGATCACCGGCCTGCAGCTGCTCGGCGGTGCCCTGTGGATCCCCGACGTGTTCAACGGCGCGGCGCTGCTGTTCGCCGTGACGCTGGGCCTGTTGGCGGGGCGGCGACGTGGTTGAGAACTCGGTAGGTGATAACGCCTTGGTTGACAGCACAGTGGCGGAGAGCGCGCTCGAGTTCCGGGCCGTCTCGAAGCACTTCGGCGGCGTCGCCGCACTGTCCGATGTGGACTTGCACCTGCGTGCGGGTGAAGTGCACGGGCTGCTCGGCCAGAACGGCTCGGGCAAGTCCACGTTGATCAAGATCCTCGCCGGCTACCACGTGCCGGACCGCGGTTCGCTGTCCATCTTCGGCGACGACGTGGCGCTGCCGATGCTGCGGCCGCAGGACCACGGCGTCGCGGTGATCCACCAGGACCTCGGGCTGGTGGAGTCGATGACCGTGCTCGAGAACGTCGGGATCAGCGACGCCTACGGCCGCCGCGCGCTGGCCGCGGTCCACTGGGGAAAGTTCCGGCGCGAGGTGCGGGACCTGCTCCGGCGGCTCGACTGCCCGGTGAGCCCCGACGCGCTCGTGCGCGACCTGCGGGGCAGTGACCGGTCCATGGTCGCGATCGCCCGCTCGCTGCGGGTGCTCGAACGCCGGGGCGAACGGCACGTGTTCGTGCTCGACGAGCCCACGGCGTACCTCGGGGTGACCGAGTCCGACCGCCTGATGCGGCTCATGCGGCGCGTGGCCGATGAGGGCTCAGCGGTGCTGTTCGTGAGCCACAAGCTCGGCGAAGTGCTCTCGGTGACGGACCGCTGCACGATCCTGCGCGACGGCGAGGTGGTGACCACGGTCGACACGGCCGGCTCGACCGCCCGTGGCCTGGTCAGCCTGCAGCTGGGCCGCGAACTCGGCGACTTCTACCCGCCACCGGCGGCCGCGCCCCGGCCGAAGGTCGCGCTCGGGGTCGAGGACCTGAGTGCCGGGGTGCTGCGGACGCTGTCGTGCGAGGTCCGCGAGGGCGAGATCCTCGGGCTCACCGGCCTCGTCGGCATGGGGCAGGACGAGGCGTTGCGGGCGCTCGCCGGGGCCGGTACGCGGACCACGGGCCGGGTCGTGCGCCACGGTGTGCCCGTGGAGCCGGGTATCCGCGCGGCCGTGGACGCCGGCCTGGCCATGGTGCCCGAGGACCGCAAGGGCGATGGCCTGTGGCTGGAGGCGTCGGCGCGCGAGAACTTCATGCTGCCGGCGTCGGCGACCGGTGGGGCGTTGCGGCGGCTTCGGCGCAAAACCGAGCGGACGCGGACCACCGAGGCCCTGACCCGGGTGAGTGTGCGGCCGCTCGCGCCCGAGCGGCCCGTCGGGTTGCTCAGCGGTGGGAACCAGCAGAAGGTGCTACTGGCGAAGTGGCTGTCGACCGAGCCGGGTGTGTTGTTGCTGCACGAGCCCACCCAGGGCGTGGACGCCGCGGCCCGGCGGGAAATCCTCGAGCTGGTGAACGCGGCGGCCGAGGCCGGCACGGCGGTGGTGGTCGCGTCGACCGACTACGAGCAGCTCGCCCACCTGTGCCACCGCGTCCTGGTGCTGCGGGACGGTGTGGTCGTCGAGGAGCTGACGCAACCGTTGACCGACACCGACCTGCTGCTCGCCTGCCAGGGCGGCACGTCGAGCAGCGCTGGATCATCCGCCGCTGGATCGTCCGCCGCTGTTCCGTCGACCGCTGTTCAGTCGACATAGTCGAACGCGCGGTGCCCCACGGCGTGGATTCGTGCGGCAAAGCCCGCTCGACGTCGACATCGGCGCGTGTCCGTTGTCATCATTCGCATCCGACCCCGGAAGGAGCCCCATGAAGACGTGGGTTGAGACCGCGCTGAACGGTCCGTGGCGACGCGAGCACCAGCCGCGCCTGCCGGTGGGCGTGGAGCAGCTGGTGGCCGAAGGCATCGCGTGCGCCGACGCGGGCGCGGCCATCGTGCACCTGCACGCGTTCGACGAGAACGGCAAGGATGACGTGGTCGGTGACGTGTATGCGCGGATCATCGAGGGCATCCGGGCCGAGCGCGACTGCCTGGTGTACCCGTCGATCCCGACGTTCGCCGCGCCCGGCGTCGAGCGGTTCGGTCACCTGCGGTTCCTGGTCGAGCGGGGCCTGCTGGAGCTGACCGTGGTGGATCCCGGCAGTGTGAACCTCTTCCCGGAGAACGACTCACCGCTGCCGTACCCCTCGCTGGTGTACGCGAACTCGCCCGCCGAGATCGCCGAAGGGCTGGCGTACTGCGCCGACAACGGCGTCCACCCGGGATTCGCCGTGTACGAACCCGGTTTCACGCGCGCCGGAGCGGCGCTGGTGCGGGCTCGTCCCGGGGTGCCGCAGCCGATCTACCGCTTCATGTTCTCCGACGACCTCGCGTTCGGTTTCCGGCCGGGGCCGGCGGGCATCGACGCGCACCTGGCGGCCCTGCAGACCGAGGCTCCCGGCGCGCCGTGGCTGGTCGCCGGGCTGGGCCTGGACGTGCTGCCGCTGGTGGAGCACATCGTGCACCGTGGCGGTGGTGTGCGGACCGGGCTGGAGGACGCGCGGTTCGGGTGCGCGAAGTCCAATGTGGAGCTCACGCGCGAGCTGGTGGAGGCCGTGGTGCGGGCCGGTTCGTCGCCCGCGGGCGCCGCCGAGGTGCGGGCCGAGCTGAAGGGGGCGAAATGAGCGACGACCAGCCCGCGCTGCGTTCGACGCAGTGGTTCGGCAGTTCGGACAAGATCAGTTTCGTGCGCCGGTCCGGGATGAAGGCCCAGGGCCTGCCGCACCGCATGTTCGACGGCCGGCCCGTGGTCGGCATCTGCAACACGTGGTCGGAGCTCACGCCGTGCAACGCGCACTTGCGCGAGCTGGCCGAATCGGTGAAGCGCGGCGTGTACGAGGCCGGCGGCCTGCCGCTGGAGTTCCCGGTGACGTCGCTGGGCGAGACCGTGATGCGGCCGACCACGATGCTGTTCCGCAACCTCGTGAGCATGGACGTCGAGGAGTCGATCCGGGCCAACCCGCTCGACGCGGTGGTGCTGCTCGGCGGCTGTGACAAGACCACCCCGGCGTTGGTCATGGGAGCGTCCAGTGTGGACCTGCCGACGATCGTCGTGTCGGGCGGACCGACGCTCACCGGGCGCTACCACGGAAAACCGCTCGCGTCGGGCACGGCGGTGTACGCCATGAGCGACGAAGTGCGCGCCGGCCGGATGACGCAGGAGGAGTTCGTGCGCGCCGAATCCTGCATGTGGCGGGCCAACGGTCACTGCAACACCATGGGCACGGCTTCCACGATGGCCGGTCTCATGGAGGTGATGGGGCTGGCGCTGCCCGGCAACGCGGCGATCCCCGCCGTGGACTCGCGCCGCAAGGTGCTCGCCCACGACAGCGGCGCGCGGGCCGTCGGGCTCGCGCGGGAGAACTTGCGGATCTCCGACGTGCTGGGGCGGCCGGCGTTCGAGAACGCCATCGTCGCGCTGGCGGCGCTCGGCGGATCCACGAACGCCGTGGTGCACCTGCTGGCCATCGCGGGCCGGCTGGAGGTCGACCTCACGCTGGCCGACTTCGATCGGCTCGGCTCGCACGTGCCGCTGCTGGTGGACCTGCAGCCGGCCGGGGCGGGCCTCATGGAGGACTTCTTCGAGGCCGGAGGGGTGCCGGTGCTGCTGCACGAGCTGCGCGCCCGCCTGCACACGAAGGCACCCAGCGTCGCGGGCGGGGTGCTCGGCGTCCACATCCCGGCCGAGCGGCCGTGGGACAGCGACGCCATCCGCGGTGAGCGCGAGCCGGTGCAGACCGACGCCGGCATCGCCGTGCTCACCGGGAACCTCGCGCCCGACGGGGCCGTGATCAAGCCGTCCGCGGCCTCACCGGAGCTGCTTCGGCACGAGGGCACCGCCGTGGTGTTCACCGATTCCGACGACCTGCGCGCCCGCATCGACGATCCGGACCTCGACGTGGACGCCGACAGCGTGCTGGTGCTGTGCAACGCCGGGCCGCTCGGCTACCCGGGGATGCCGGAGATCGGCAACCTGCCGATTCCCGCGAAGCTGCTCGGCCAGGGCGTGCGGGACATGGTGCGGATCTCCGACGCGCGGATGAGCGGGACCGCGTTCGGCACGGTCGTGCTGCACGTCGCACCCGAGTCCGCCGCCGGCGGACCGCTGGCCCTCGTGCGCACAGGCGATCGCATCCGGCTGGACGTGCCTGCGCGCAGCCTCACGCTCCTGGTGCCCGACGACGAGCTCGATCGCCGCCGCGCGGCCTGGCGCAGCACCACCGCGGCACCCGCGAGCGGTTATGCGCGGCTGCACCACCAGCACGTGCTGCAGGCGGATCGCGGAGCCGACCTCGACTTCCTCGTCGGGCGGCGCGGATCCGCGGTGCCGAAAGAAAGCCACTGAGTCAACGAAACCGAGTCAACGCAACTGAGCCAAAGCCACTGATACGCAACCACTGTTTTTCGACAGGAGTCACAGTGAACGGGAACCGGCCTGTCAAGGTCGTCATCGTCGGTCCGGGCAACATCGGGACCGACCTCGCGTACAAGGTCCTGCGGAGCCCGAAGCTGGAGCTCGCGGGGATGGTCGGGGTCGACCCCGCGTCCGACGGGCTGCGCCGGATGCGCGACCTCGGCGTCCGCACGACCTCCAACGGCGTCGCGGCGATGGGGGACTGGGCGGACCTCGACGAGATCGTGATCGCCTTCGACGCGACCTCGGCCGGTGCGCACCGCGCCAACAGTGGACTGCTCACGGGGTGGGGCATCCGGGTCATCGACCTGACCCCCGCGGCCATCGGGCCGATGGTCGTGCCGGCCGTGAACCTCGACGCCCACGCCGACGCGGTGAACGTCAACATGGTCACCTGCGCGGGCCAGGCGACCATCCCGGTCGTCGCGGCCGTGTCGCGGGTCGCCGCCGTGGAGTACGCCGAGATCGTCGCCTCGCTGTCGTCGCGCTCGGCCGGGCCGGGCACGCGGGCGAACATCGACGAGACCACCATCACCACGTCGAAGGCGCTGGAAGTGGTCGGGGGAGCCAGGATCGGCAAGGCGTTCGTGATCCTCAACCCGGCGGACCCACCGGTGCTGATGCGCGACACAGTTCACTGCCTCGTGGACGACGTGGACGAAACCGCGGTGCGGGAATCGATTCACGAGATGGTGCGCGCCGTTTCCGCGTACGTGCCCGGTTATCGCCTGAAGCACGAGATCCAGGTCGCGCCGCTGGGTGCCGACGTGCCGCTGCGCGGCATCGACAAGAGCCTGGAATCCCGCGCCCGCACCCAGATCACCACCTACCTGGAGGTGGAGGGCGCGGCCGACTACCTGCCCGCGTACGCCGGGAACCTCGACATCATGACCGCCGCCGCTCTCGGCACCGCCGAGCGCTACGCCTCCCTCACGAACACCGGAGCGACGCTGTGAACCAGAAGGTCTACGTCCAGGACGTCACCTTGCGCGACGGCATGCACGCCATCCGGCACCGCCTCTCGCCCGAGAAGGTCGGCCGGATCGCGCGGGCCCTCGACCGCGCGGGCGTGAACTCCGTGGAGATCGCGCACGGCGACGGCCTCGCCGGCTCCACGCTCACCTACGGCGCCGGAAGCCACGCCGACGACGAGTGGATCACCGCGGTGGTCGACAACGTCGAAAACGCTGTGGTGGCCACCCTTCTCGTGCCCGGGCTGGGCCGGGTGAGCGACCTGGAGGCCGCGCACGCGCTGGGCGTGACCTCGGTGCGCGTGGCGACGCACTGCACCGAGGCCGACGTCGCGATCCAGCACATCGGCCGCGCGCGGGAGCTGGGCATGGACGTGTCGGCCTTCCTGATGCTGTCGCACGCGCTGGAACCGAAGGAGCTCGCGCAGGCGGCGCTGGTGATGGAGTCGTCCGGCGCGCAATGCGTGTACATCACCGACTCGGCGGGCCACCTCACGCCGGCGGGCGTGCGCGACCGCGTTCGCGCCTACCGCGACGTGCTGGACCCGGCCACGGAAATCGGCATCCACGCGCACGAGAACCTTTCGCTGTCGGTGGCGAACTCCGTGGTCGCGGTGGAAGAAGGCGCCATCCGCGTGGACGCTTCACTGGCCGGGCACGGCGCGGGTGCGGGCAACACGCCGCTGGAGGCGTTCATCGCCGTCGCCGAGCTCTACGGCTGGGACCACGGGTGCGACCTGTGGGCCCTGCAGGACGCGGCCGAGGACCTCGTGCGGCCCGTGCAGGACCGGCCGGTGCGGGTGGACCGCGAAACCCTCACGATCGGCTTCGCCGGGGTGTACTCGAGTTTCCTGCGCCACGCGGAGAAAGTGGCCGAATCCTCCGGGTTGTCGACGCGGGACATCCTCCTCGAAGCGGGCCGTCGCAAGCTGGTGGGCGGCCAGGAGGACATGCTCGCCGACATCGCGCTGGACCTCGCCGGCGCGCGACACTGACGGACTCGGCCGAGGCAGGAAGCGGGGCACCCGGATGCAGCTGACGGGGCTGGAGAACAAGGTCGCGATCGTGACCGGCGCGGGCCGGATGCGCTCGATCGGACGCGAGATCGCCGTCGGTCTCGCGC
Source organism: Amycolatopsis rhabdoformis (assembly GCF_035918295.1). Taxonomy (GTDB): domain Bacteria; phylum Actinomycetota; class Actinomycetes; order Mycobacteriales; family Pseudonocardiaceae; genus Amycolatopsis; species Amycolatopsis rhabdoformis. Next base: position 4,875,059 of record NZ_CP142149.1, on the reverse strand, counting down.
GCGCCGGGTGCGACGTGGTCGTGACCGGCACCGGGCGGCCCCGCGACCGCCGGCCCGCCGACGAGGTGGCGGCGGGCTGGCGGGACATCGACTCCGTCGCCGACGAGATCCGCGCGCTGGGCCGGCGCGCGCTGCCGGTGGTCTCGGACGTCACCGACGAGGCCGCGGTGGCGGCGCTCGCGCGCACGGTGGTGGCGGAGTTCGGCCGCGTCGACATCCTCGTGAACAACGCCGGTGCGCCGATCGGTACCGACCGCCGGCCGGTGGTCGGGCTCGATCTGGCGAGCTGGAACCGGGTCCTGCAGACGAACCTCACGGGTACTTTCCTGGTGTCGCGCGAGATCGGCCGGCTGATGGTCGAGCGCGGCGAAGGCGGCTGCATCGTGAACATGTCGTCCGTGGCCGGAAAACTGCTCCCGCCGAACTCCGCCGCCTACGCCGCTTCGAAGGCGGGCGTGCAGGCGTTGACGGCGTGCATGGCGCAGGAGGTCGGCGGCGCGAACGTGCGCGTGAACGCCCTCTGCCCGGGTTACGTCGAAACCGTCCGGCTCGACGGCGTCGCCGACGACGCCTGGGCCGCGATGCTGGCGAGCATCCCGCTGGGCCGCGCGGGCAGCCCGGCCGACATCGCGTCAGCAGTGCTCTTCCTGTGCTCCGACCAGGGCGCGTGGGTCACCGGACAGGCGTGGAACGTCGACGGAGGACACGTGGTCGGGCACTAGCTCACAGTTCAGGAAACGGAGATCCCCTTGAGTACGCCATTCACCATCAACGACGCTGTGCTGGCGATCCGATCCGGAACTCTCACCGCGGAAAGCCTGGTGCGCCAGTGCATCGACAACGCCGACGCGCTGGATGAGAAGCTCGGTGTGTTCCTCACGCGCTACACCGAGAGCGCGCTGGAAACAGCCAGATCCGTGGACCGGGCGGTGGCCGAAGGCCGCGAAGTCGGGCCACTGGCCGGAATTCCGATCGGTATCAAGGACATCATCCACGACGCCGAAGGCCCGACCACCGCGCAGAGCGTCGCCTTCGACCCCGCGTGGGGCGAAGGCGACTGGGACGCGCCCGTGGTCGAGCGGCTGCGCAACGCCGGCGGTGTGATGATGGGCAAGGTCACCACGATGGAGTTCGCCATCGGCAACCCCGATCCGCGCAAGCCGTTCCCGGTGCCCGCGCTCGCGTGGGACGCCGAACGGTGGGCCGGTGGGTCGAGCTCCGGCTCGGGTTCCGGGGTCGCCGCGGAGATGTTCCTCGGCGCGCTCGGCACCGACACGTCCGGCAGCATCCGCGTGCCGGCCGCGTGGAACGGGGTCACCGGGCTGAAGCCGACGTTCGGGCTGGTGCCGAAGTCGGGCATCGTGCCGCTCGGGTTCACCAACGACCACCCCGGCCCGATGGCGCGCAGCGCCGCCGACTGCGCGCTGATGCTGTCCGTCATGGCGGGCCACGATGCCGGCGATCCGTACAGCGCGCGCCGTGATCCGGTGGACTACCCGCGCGCCCTCACCGGCAGCCTGGCGGGGCTGCGCATCGGCGTCGACCGGCTGGACCGCGCGGCCGCGGGCGGGATCGACCCGGCCCAGCCCGCACTGTTCGACGGCGCGCTCGAGGCACTGCGCGCGGCCGGCGCCGATCTGGTCGAGGTGACGCTGCCGCTGTTCGACGAGGGCGCGGTGGCGAACCTCATCATCATGTTGAGCGAGGCGCTGGCCTACCACCGCGACAACCTGCTCAAGCGCTGGACCGACTACGGGCAGCCGACCCGGCTGATGATCGCGGCGGTCGACGCGCTGTCGGGCGCCGACTACGTGCAGGCGCAGCGGGTGCGCCAGCTTGCCCGGGAAGGCATCGCGCGGGTGTTCGCCGACGTCGACGTGCTGGTGTGCCCGACCTGGCACGTCGGGGCGCCGAAGCTGGCCGACGTGTCGCTGCTCGACCCGCTCGAGGTCTACGCCGGCATCCTCACGCCGTACTGGGACCTGCTCGGCGTGCCGACGCTCGCGGTGCCGATCGGGCTGTCGAGCGTGCGCACGCCGTTGTCGATGTCCATCGCCGCGCCGTGGTGGCGCGACGATCTCGCGCTGCGCACCGGCGACGCCTTCCAGCGGCGCACCGCCTTCCACCTGGCCCGTACCCCGCTGCTGAGCCTCGCCTGAACGGAGAACCGCCATGCCCGACTGGACCGACGACCCCGAAGAGCTCGCCGCGCTGAACGCCCTGCGCCAGGTGTTCGCCGACGCCGCCGAAGCCCTGCACCACGTGGTGGCCGAGGCCGCGGAAACCCTGCCCGCGGGCGGTCACCGAGCGGATCCGTGAACCCGGGTGAGCCGCGCCTCCCGCGGCGCGGCTCACCCGGTCCCGGGCCTCGGACGCCGCTGGTGGACCCGGCTGGTCGGAGGTAGGCTCATCCGGCTAACCTGCGAAAACGGTGTGCCGAGCACCCTTTTCGCGACCGGTTGGTGCGTCATCGCCGCCAAGACCGAACGGCTCAGCGCAGGCCGGGAACCGGGTTCACATGGGACTGAAAACTGTCGAGCGGATCGGCCCCCTCCTCGACCTCTTCACCGCCGACCGGCAGGAGTGGGAGCTCGGTGAGATCGCCGCCGCACTGGGCATTCCGCGCTCGACCGCGCACGGGCTGCTGCGGTCGCTGGTCAGCACCGGCCTGCTGGCCACCCCGGCTCGCGGCCGCTACCAGCTCGGCACCAAGATCGCGGCGCTCAACGGCGTGCTCACCGAGCGCGTGGACGTGCGGGCCGAGGCGTCCGGCACCATCCGGGCGCTGTCGGAGGAGCTGGGCGAGACCGTGAACCTCGGTGTGCTGCGCGGAAACCTGGTCGTGTACCTGGACAAGGTGGCGGGCTACCAGTACGTGACGGTCGTCGGCGCCCGCGTCGGCGCGCAGGTGGACGCCACGCGTTCGGCGATGGGCAAGGTGCTGCTCGCGCACTCGGCGCCACGCGACCCCTCGCCGCTCGACGTCGGTGCCGGCGAACCGGCGGACCTCACGGGTCTTCACGCGTTGGCGGCGATCCGTGCGCAGGGGTACGCGCTGGACCTGGGGGAGATCACGCCGGAGATCCGCTGCGTGGCGGCGCCCGTGAAGAACGCCACGGGCCAGGCCGTGGCCGCGCTGAGCATTTCCACCACGCCGATGCGCTTCGAGCGCCGGCGCACGCGGCTCGTGGAGTCGGTCGTCGAGGCGGCGGCCGCGGTGCAGGAACGGATCGCGCTGCTCACGGCGAGCTGAGTTTTCCTGGTTTCCTTCGGGATGGCGGTTCGGTGCGCTTCCCTGGTGTGAGTGCTCTGGCGACTGGTCCGCGGAAGTGGTTGCGGGACAACGCCGAACCCCTACCGATACGTGACCTCGGTGGCGGTCAGGTGCTGGTGCTCGTTGAACGTGAGCAGCCGGGGCCCGGCCGTGCCGACCAGGATTCGGGTCAGCGAGGTGTTGACCAGGACCGTGTTGAACCGGCGCCATCGCTCGGCGTCGAGCAGGTGCCACTGCTCGGCGGCCGACTCCAGGTCCGCGGCGCACGCGGCGGCGATCGGGCCGGCCGAGCTCACGACCAGGACGACCTCGCCCGGTCCGGCCGTGGCGGCGGCCCGCGCCAGTGCGCCGGTGGTCCGTGCCGCGAACCCCGGCCACCGTTCCGGCCAGGGGCCGCCGTGGTCTGCGTGCCAGAGTGCGACGGCTTTGTCGAAGGCGGCCTGGAAAGTGCGCCGGTCGGTGAGTGTCTCGAGGTCGTAGCCGGCGGTGCGCAGCACGGCCAGGTGGTCGAACTCGTTCCAGTCGGCGTCGTCGGTCGCCGCGTGGTGCCAGCCGCCGCCTTCGGTGATGGCGGCGGTGGTCTCGCGGTGGCGGCGCAAGGTGCCCTGGACGATGCGGGTCGGCACCAGGCCCGCGGCGGCGAGGGCGGCCCCGGCGCGGCGGGCCTGGTGGTGCCCGGCGGTCGAGAGACGGTCGTAGTCGGCGGCGCCGAAGGAAGCCTGGCCGTGCCGCACGAGGAGGAGGATGCCCAAGGTCTCAGCCGTCGAGCCCGGAGCGCCGGCCGGTGCTCGCGCGCTTGAGCTCGCCGCGGGCGATGGTGCGGCGGTGCACCGCGTCGGGTCCGTCGACGATGCGCAGCACCCGCGCCCAGGCGTAGAAGTAGGCCAGCGGCGTGTCGTCGGAGACGCCCGCGCCGCCGAACACCTCGATGGCGCGGTCGATCACGGCGGTGGCGACCGCGGGCGCGGCGACCTTGATGCCGGCGATCTCGCCGCGCGCGCCCTTGGCGCCGTGGCGGTCGATGAGCCACGCGGTGCGGTAGACGTAGAGGCGCACCTGGTCGATCTCGATCCGCGACTTCGCGATGAGCTCCTGCACCACCCCCTGCTCGGCCAGCGGCTGTCCGAACGCGACGCGGTTCTTCGCACGGTCGACCAGCAGCGCCAGCGCTCGCTCGGCCATGCCGATCGCGCGCATGGCGTGGTGGATGCGGCCGGGCCCGAGCCGGGCCTGGGAGATCAGGAACCCGTCGCCCTCCTGGCCGAGCAGGTTCGCGGCCGGCACCCGCACGTCGTCGAACTGCAGCTCGGAATGCCCGTGCTGGTCCTGGTACCCGAAAATCGGGAGGTGCCGCACGATCTCGAGCCCGGGGGTGTCGCGCGGGACCAGGATCATCGACTGCTGCCGGTGCGTCGCCGCGGCGGGGTCGGTCTTGCCCATCACGATGAAGATCTCGCAGCGCTCGTCGGCGACGCCGGTGATCCACCACTTGCGGCCGTTGATCACGTACTCGTCGCCGTCGCGCACGATCGAGGTCTCGATGTTCGTGGCGTCGGAGGAGGCGACGGCCGGCTCGGTCATCGCGAAGGCCGAGCGGATCTCGCCTTCGAGCAGCGGCGTGAGCCAGCGCTCGCGCTGCTCCGGCGTGGCGAACAGGTGCAGCGTCTCCATGTTGCCGGTGTCGGGCGCCTGGCAGTTGATCGCTTCCGGCGCGAGGACCGGCGACCACCCGGTGACCTCCGCGACGGCGGCGTACTCCACATTGGACAGTCCGCCGAACTCCCGGTGGAACAGGTTCCAGAGGCCGCGCCGGCGTGCCGAGGCCTTCAGCTCCTCCATCACCGGCGGGTGGCTGTGCTCGCCGTGTTCGCGCAGCTGTCGCGCCCACACGGCCTCGGCGGGGAAGATCTCCTCGTCCATGAAGTCCCACATGCGGGCGCAGGCGTCCTGGGCCTGGGGGGAGAGGTCGAAGTCCACGGGGGGTCAGCTCCTTTGCTGGAAAACGTCGAGTCCGGCTTGCGCGATGCGCGCCACCTCGGCGTCGAGGTCACCGAAGTCCTGGCCGGCCATCTGCCCGCCCGCGACGCGCGCGGCGATGCCCTGGGCGATGGCGGCGAACTTGAAGTGCGCGAACGCGAGGTACGCGTCGAGGTCACCGAGGTCGGCGCCCGAGGCCGCCGCGTACCGGGCGACCACGTGGTCGCGGGTGGGAAAGCCGGCGACCGAGGTGAGCGCGGGGGTCAACGCCGGCTCGGGTTCGCCGGGCTGCACCCAGTAGAAGAGCAGCAGGCCCAGGTCCGCCAACGGATCGCCGAGCGTGGAGAGCTCCCAGTCGAGCACCGCGGCGAGCCGGCGCGGGTCGGTTTCGTCGAAGAGGCAGTTGTCGAGGCGGTAGTCGCCGTGCACGATCGCGGGCCGGGCGGGCTCGGTCCAGGCGTGCTTCCCCAGCCGTGCGGCCAGCTCGGTCACGGCCGGCACGTCGTGCGTCCTGGCCGAATCCCATTGGCGCGTCCACGTGCGCACCTGGCGCGCGGCGAACCCCGTGGGCCGGCCGTAGTCGGTGAGCCCCACCTCGTCGGGGTCGACGGAGTGCAGCGCAGCCAGCCCGTCGACCAGCGCGTCGGTGAGCGCGACCCGGTCCGCGGCGGTCTGCGCGTAGCCGGGTGGCAGCTCGTCGCGCAGCACCACGCCGCGCACCTTCTCCATCACGTAGAACGGCACGTCGAGCAGGCCGGCCTCACGCTCCTCGAGCACGATGCGCGGCACCGGCACGGGTGAGCCGTACAGCGCGCGCTGCACCCGCGCTTCGCGGCCCATGTCGTGGGCCTTCGGCAGCAGGTGCCCGGTCGGCGGCCGGCGCAGGATCAGCGAGCCGGCGGCGCACGAGAGCTCGAACGTCAGGTTCGACTTCCCGCCGGCGATCAGGTGCGCTTCGTGGGCCAGCCATCGGTCGTCGCCCGTCGCCTCCGCCAGGGCGGGACCGAGCCGCGCCGGTCGGGTAAGGGCGCCGTAGGGCAGTTCGCTCAAGACTTCTCCTAGTGAACATCCGCTCAGCTGTCTCGAGCATATCCGACGTACAGGCCGGAACGCAGTGCACCGAAGGGGATGTTTTGTTCAGGTATGCTGAACAGATGAGCGACAGGGACAATGGCGCGCCGGTCGCGGGAGCGGCCACTCCCGGCGACCGGATCCGGGCGTTGCGGCGCCAGCGGCGCTGGTCGGTCCGCGAGATGGCGGCCCGGCTCGAGGTGAGCGCGGCGACCGTGAGCGCCATCGAGAACGGCCGCACGGCGGTCACGGTCGATCGGCTTCTCCAGGTGGCGGGCGTGTTCTCGGTCGAGCCGGCCGAGCTCATCCAGGGCGGTGCCACCCGCGAACCCGCCGCCGAGCCGGAGGTCTCGCTCAGCCCTGCGCCGCCTCCCGCGGACGGTGCCGACTGGCGCCGGTTCCCGCGGCTCGACATCGACCCGGTGCTGCTGAGCGCCATCAAGTGCTTCGTCGAAACCGGCTACCACGGGGCGAACATGCGCACGATCGCCGCCGGCGCGGGGATGAGCGTCGCGGGGATCTACCACCACTACGAGAACAAGCAGCGGCTGCTCGTGAAGATCCTCGACCTGACCATGGACGAGCTCGACTGGCGCCTGCCCGCGGCCCGCGATTCGGCCGAGTCGATGAAGGGCGAGCCGACGGACCGCGAGCTGACCAACCGCGAGCCGACGGACCGCAGACCGGCCGACCGACTGGCCGCCCTCGTCGAGGCACTGGCCTTGTTCCACACCCTGCGGGCCGACCTCGCCTTCATCGGCGCGACCGAGATGCGCAGCGTCGAGTCCCCGGACCGCGCGCGCATCGCCCAGCGGCGCTCGGCGATCCAGCGCCTGCTCGACGTGGAGATCGAGGCCGCCGTGGCGAGCGGGCTCGCCCGTACGGCGAGGGCGCGCGAAGACGGCCGCGCGATCTCCACCATGTGCACGTCGCTGCCGCAGTGGTTCGACAATGCGGGCCCGACGTCGCCGCAGGAGATCGCGCGGGAGTACGCCGCGCTCGCGTTGCGCATGGTCGGCATCGACTGACCCGCGGTCAGCGGATCTTCACCACGATGCGGCCGCGCACTTCGCTGCTGAGGAACCGGTCGAACATGCTCGGCAGCTCGGCGAACGGGATCACCTGGGTGATGTCGGCCAGGTGCGCGGGACGCAGATCGCCGGCCAGGCGTTGCCACAGCTCGGCGCGAAGCTGAGGGTCGAAGATCGCCGCGTTGATGCCGAGAAGCGTCACGCCGCGCAGGATGAACGGGAAAACGCTGGTGTGCACCTCGGTGCCGCCGGTGTTGCCGACCGCCGCCACGGCGCCGTTGTTGCGGGTGGTGCGCAGGAGCCAGGACAGCGCGTCGCCGCCGACGTTGTCGATCGCGGCGCCCCAGCGGCCGGCGCCGAGCGCGCGCTTTTCGAGGGTGTAGACCTCCCGGGGCAGCACCTCGCTCGCGCCGAGCTCGCGCAGGTAGCCGACGGCGTCGGGCTTTCCGCTGATCGCGACCACTTCGTAGCCGCGGCGGGCGAGCAGGTCGATCGCCATGCTGCCGACGCCGCCGGTCGCGCCGGTCACGGCGACCGGCCCGGACTCGGGCGTGATTCCCTGTGCTTCCAACCGGTGCAGCACGAGCGCGACGGTGAGTCCGGTGCTGCCGATGGCCATGGCCGACTCGTCGTCGAGACCGTCGGGGATCGGCAGCGCCCAGGAACCCGGCACCCGCACCAGTTCCGCGTAGCCGCCGTTGTGCGTCTCGCCCAGGCCGTGGGACAGCACGGCGACGCGGTCACCGGGGGAGTGGCGCGGGTCGCCGCTCTTCAGCACGACCCCGGCGACGTCCGTGCCACCGACCATCGGGAAGCGGCGCACGACACCGCTGGTACCGGTCGCCGCGAGCGCGTCCTTGTACTGGATGTTGGCGTAGCTGGTCTCGATCAGCAGGTCGCCCTCGTCGAGCTCCGACTCGCGCATGCGGGTGAACCGGCTGGTGGACTTCGTGGCGTCGCCGAAAATCCGGTAGGCGGCAAAGGTTTCGGTCAAGTCAGGGTCCCTCGACAGTTCCGGTCCGGGCCGCGGCGGCCTTGCGGGCCGGGCGGGCGGTCGCGCCCGGCGGGGTGGTGGGCACGATGGCCATGAGCCCGTCGACGATCGCGTCGAAGCTTTCCGGGCGCCCGTACAGGCGCGAAACCAGCAGCGCGCCTTGCAGCGCGGCGACCACGCGGGCGGCTTCGCCTTCGGGCTCGGTCCGCGAGCCGTCGCCGAGGAGAACCTTGGCCACCCAGGTGATGTGGAGGTCGAAGAACTCGCGCACGTCGGCCTTGAGCTCGGGCGGCAGCGTCATCGCCTCGGCGGCGAGCATGCCGCCCGGGCAGAGCCGTTCGTCGCCGTCTTCGATGATCAGCCGGTAGAGGGCGAAGTACGCCAGCATCTTGTCGTGCACCGGCGCGCCCGTGGCGTCGATGGCCGCGAACTGCCCGCGGGTCCACTCGATGTACTCGGCGATCACGCGCCGCGCCAGGTCCACCTTGTTGGGGAAGTGGTGGTGCACCGCGGCGCGGGTGATGCCGAGGTTCTCGGCGAGCGTGCCGTAGTGCAGCCCGGCGTACCCGCTCACCTGCATGACCTCTTGCGCCAAGGCCACGATCCGCGCGGCCGTGCCGATGTCGTTCTTCATCCGTCCAGCTTGCCCGGGTGAACCGGCTCTTGCCCAGTCGAGGTCATTGACACTTACTTGCATGTAAGTCAGAGTAAGTCCGATCCCGGCCGGAGTCCAGGCTTTTCGCCCCCCGCCGACAGATCTCCCACTCACCCCGGAACAAGGAGTGCAGTCATGCCTGTCATCAATGGATTCGATGTGACCGCGTTGCGAGAAACGGTGGCCGCGGTGACCGAGGAACGGCGGCTGGGGCACGTGACCTTTGCCGTGCAAGGAGAATGGCAAGGCGGGCTGGCGGTTCGGTCGACGACCGGCGCGCTGGTGCAGGGTGGTGTGCGCGACCCGCGCCGGGCCGGCAAATTCGTGCTGGAAAGCGACGAGCCGGCGGCCTTGCTCGGCGGCGACACCGCGGTTTCGCCCGGCGAGTATGTGTTGCAGGCACTGGCCGGCTGCTACACGGTGACCCTCGTGGCGAACGCCGCGGCGCAGGGAATCGAGCTGCGCAAGTACCGGCTCGCGCTCGAGGCGGATTTCGACCTCAGCGGTTTTCTCGGGATCGACAAAGCGGTTTCGCCCGGCGTTCAGGAGCTGCGGGTGACGGTGGACGTCGACGCCCCGGAGGCGAGCCGTGAGCAGCTCGAAGAGCTGGTGAAGCTCGTCGAGCAACGGTCGCCGATCCGCGACACGCTCGTGCGCGGGGTCACCGTGACGACGAAGCTGGCCTGAGCCATGACTCTCGTCCACACGCAGCAGGCCGCCGGCGTCGCGACCGTGACGATGAACCGGCCGGAGCGCCTGAACACGATGACCGATCCGTTCCTCGAAGAGCTGCTCGCCGCGCTGGAACAGGTGGCCGACGACCGCGGCGTGCGCGCGGTCGTATTGCGCGGCGCGGGTTCCGCCTTCTGCGCGGGCGGTGACCTCAAAGCCGGGGTCGGCGGCGGCGTGGGGGACGCGGGCTCGCTCTCCACGGCGACCGGGAACCTGCGGCGGTTCATGCGGATCGCGCAACTGCTGCACCTGATGCCGAAACCCACGATCGCCGCGGTGCACGGTGCCTGCGCGGGTGCCGGGCTTTCGCTCGCCTGCGCCGCCGATCTGCGCTACGCCAGCCGCTCGGCGGTGTTCGTGACCGCGTTCCTCAAAGTCGGCATGACCGGGGACTTCGGCGGCACGTGGACACTGCCGCGCATCGTCGGCCGGTCCCGCGCGCGGGAGGCGTACCTGCTGGGCGACCGGATCGACGCCCGCAAGGCGCTCGACTGGGGCCTGGTCACCGAAGTCCTCGACAGCGACGACGAACTGCACCAGCGCGTCGAGGACCTCGCCCGCGGTCTCGCGGCCGGGCCCACCGAGGCGCAGGCGGGGGTGAAAGCGAACCTCAACGACGGCGAGTCCCTCGGGTTCGTCGAAGCGCTGGACCGCGAAGCCGCGCGGCACATCCGGTCCTCGCGCAGCGTCGACGCGGTGGAGGCGACCAAGGCGTTCCTCGAGAAGCGGGTGCCGACGTTCCACCGGTGACGCCGTGACGCTGTCCGGTTGCGCGGTTTCGGGCCGCGCAACCGGATCAGCGTGAACCGACCGGTCGCCGGAGCTCAGCGGCTGTTCTTCTGCAGTCGCGCATGCCGGCCGAACCGCGTCATCGCGGTGGCGCCGATGACCGGGCCGATCGCGAGGATCAGGAAGGCGTAGCGCCACGAGGTGGCCCGCGCCAGGAGCGGCACGATCTGGATGCTCACGGTGGTCAGGAAAAACCCGGCCGCCGTCTGCATCGTGAGGGCGGTGCCGATGAAGCGCTGGTCGGCCGTTTCGCTCAGCGCGGTGGAGAACACGCCCGAATCGGCGATCACCGCCGCGCCCCAGATCAGCGCGAACACCGTCACGGTCACGAGGTTGAAGCCGAAGATCAGCGGTGACAGCAGGCAGCACGTGCCGCTCACCACGAGCGCCAGCACGGCCGACGGCGCCCGCCCCACGCGATCGGCCAGATAACCGCCGAGCAGGCAGCCGCCGAAGCCGGCGATCCCGATGGCGGCGAAGGCCACGTAGTTCACCTCGGAGCCGGCCGCGGCGCCGCGCGAAAGCTGGCTCTCCAACAGGAACACCGGCAGCCACGTCCAGAAGGCGTACAGCTCCCACATGTGCCCCAGGTAGCCCAGGTTCGCCAGGCGCGGCAGCCGCTGCGCGAACATGCGGATGGCGTACCGCGGGTCGAGCCGGACCGTGCCGCTCTCCAGGTTCGGGCCCGGGCGCACGGAAATCAGGGCGATGAGCCCGCCGGCCGCGGTGATGGCAGCCGCGATGAGCAGCACACCCTGCCACGACGAGACCTGGGCGCCCTTGATCAGCTGCGGAGTGGCGGATCCGAGCGTGAGCGCGCCGACGAGCAGACCGAGCGCGCGGGCCCGCCGTTCGGGAGCGGCCCAGGAGGCCATGAGCTTCATCCCGACCGGGTACACGCCGGCGAGGGCGAAGCCGGTCACGAGCCGCAACAGGACGGCGACCAGAAGGTCGTGGGCGATCAAGGCGACCAGGGCCGTGGTCACGGCGGCGATCGCGGCGCTCACCGCGTAGAGGATCACCGGCGGGATCCGGTCCGGCAGGTTGAACAGCGCGGAGAACAGCGCGCCGACGACAAAACCGAGCTGGACCGCGGAAGTGAGGAGCACGCCGCCTTCAGAGCTGGTGTGGAGCACCTCCTGCAGCGCGGGGCCGACCGCGGACGCGGAGAACCAGCAGGTCAACGCGGCCACCTGGCTCGTGGCGATGAGCGCGCGCTGCATGGACGATCTGACGAACATCGGGAACTCTCCTGCCTGGGGGACGGGGCGAAGCGGGCCACGCGATCTCCGGCGCCAGTCGCCTGGCCTCAGGCCGGCCGCCCGGATCGTCAGACCGAACGATCGCTCAGTCGGGGACGCTAGTGGTGGGCTCGGCGCCGGTCGAGGCGGCCGTTCGGGATTGTGCTGACGGGCCTCCGGTCGGTGGCTGTGATGATCGATCACGCCGATTCCGCGCAGGTGAACGAGCCTCGTGACCAGTGATTGCGGGCGAGGATCGGCCTCGGTCGGCGTTCCTGTGCGGTGGGTCGAGGAGGTGGCGCGGCGCTCGCATCCGTTCGGTCTTGCCGAACAAGAGGGTGGCTTCTCTTGACAAGGCTGAACACCCGACCTTAGATTCTTCCCACTGCCCCTGACTGACATGCAAGTAAGTATGCCGTGGCGGGACGAACACCGTAACTCTCCTCGGAAGGAGACTGAGCGGATCGTGATGTCGCCGCCGCGTCCCGCGGCGCCGGAGGGAGTTCTCGCCGTGCGCCGGTCCGGACCCGCTTTCCCGGTCGAAGCGCGGGATTTCGCCGTGATCGGTGAACCCACTCGAAAATCCTCAATTCGTTGGACATTCCCTCTCAATGAAGAGCAGGAGAAGAACATTGAGCGCAACAGTTTCGGCGAAGGAAGCTGAGCCGACGCTCACCCTTCGCGAGAAGCGAGTCATCAGAGGCGCCGCGGTAGGACAGTTCGTCGAATGGTACGACTTCCTGGCCTACGCGACACTGGCGCCGATCCTGGCGTTGAACTTCTTCCCGGCGGGAAACAGTTCGCTCGCGATCCTAAGCACCTTGGCCGTGTACGGCGCCGGGTTTTTCATGCGCCCGCTCGGCGGCATGGTCTGCGGCCGCTTCGGCGACCGGTTGGGCCGGCGCAACATCCTCGCGATGACCGTGCTGCTGATGGGTGGTTCGACCCTCGTCTGCGGCCTGCTGCCCACCTACGCGACCGCCGGCGTCGCCGCTCCCGTGATCCTGCTGTTGCTCCGGCTGATCCAGGGTTTCGCCGCCGGCGGTGAGGCGTCGAGCATGGGGCCGCTCGTGCTGGAGTCCGCGCCGAAGGCCAAGCGCGGCGCCTGGATCGCCATCGCGTTCGCCGCGAGTTACGTGCCCTCGGCGTTCGCCGGGTTCTTCGTGATCGGCCTCGACAGCGTGTTCGGCAGCGACGCCGCCGTGCAGTGGGTGTGGCGGATTCCGTTCCTGTTCGGCGGGGTGCTCGCCTTCGTGGGATTCGTCATCCGGTCGAAGGTGGCCGAGTCCGAGGAATTCGTGGCTCTCGCCGATAAGGGCAAGCTGGCGAAGAAGCCGTTCAAGGAAGCGACCGCGCACCACAAGAAGGCGATGGTGCTCGTCTGCCTCATCATCAGTGCGCTCGCGGTGAGCGCGTACACGATCAACAGCTACATGTTCACCTACCTCGTGAACACGATCGGCATGGCGCAGGTGCCGGCGACCACGAGCACGTCGATCTCGGTGATCTTCATCGTGCTGACGCTGCCGTACTGCGGAAAGCTGGCCGACCGCTACGGCCGCAAGCCACTCATGATCACCGGGGCGGTTTTCCTCGCCGTCACCGCGTACCCGGCCTACTTGTTGTGCTCGGTCGGCACCTTCTCGGCCGCGCTCGGCGCGCAGGTCATCCTGTCGGCCGGGGTCTGCCTGCTCGGCGGTGGCGGCTACGTGACCCTGTACGAACTGTTCCCGACGAGCGTCCGGTCTTCGGGCATCGGCTTCGCCTACAACCTCGGCTACGCGGTGTTCGGCGGCACGGTGCCGTTCGTGAACCAGCTGCTCGTCGACGTGACCGGGTATGCGCTCGCGCCGTCGTTCTACCTGATCGTGGTGTCCATTGTGGAGATCCTCGTGCTGCGGATCGTGCCGGAGACGCTGGGCTCCGATCTCAAGAAGTCCCTGTTCACCTCGGGAAGGACCGCCCGCTCGTGACCACCGAACAGCTCGCGACGATCAAGGCCGGGATCACCGACGGCGTGGTGCGCCTGACCCTCACCCGGCCCGCGCAGCGGAACCCGCTCAACGTCGAGGTGAGCCGAGAGATCTCCTACGCGGTGAAGAAGTACGCCTACCGCAGCGATGCCAAGGTGTTGATCCTCGGCGGCGAGGGCCGGTCCTTCTCCGCCGGCCACGACCTCAAGGTCCCGTGGCAGGGCACGACCGCCCGCGATCGGCTGCTGGAGTACTCGCGGTACCAGCAGATGTTCGTGGACATCGAGACCGCGCCGGTGGTCAAGATCGCGCAGGTGCAGGGCCACGCGGTGGGTGCCGGACTCGTCCTGCCGACGTTGTGCGAACTTCGGTACGGCAGCACCGACAGCTCGCTGCGCCTGTCCGAACTCGACCTCGGGGCCCCGTTTTCGATGGGCGGGTTCCCGCGGCTGGCCCGGCTGATCGGGCTCACGCGGGCGTCGGACCTGCTGCTCACCGGGCGGGCGATGGGGGCCGAGGAAGCCCTCGCCGGCGGGTTCTTCACCGAGGTCGTGGACCACGACCGGCTCGCGGACCGGGTCACGGAGGTCGCCACCGCCGTCGCGCGCCGGTCTTCGCTGGTGCTGATGGAATCGACCCGGCAGATCCGGGAAACGGCCGACGAGATCGTTTCGGGGCAGCGCAACGAACTCGTCGCCCTCATGGCCGCGCACCTCGATCCGGAGTCACGGGCCAGCGGCGCCGAGTACGGCGCCCGGTTCGCGGCACCGGCCACCCAGTAGCCGCAACGGAGGTTTTGCTCATGGCGGAATTCGACGGCCCGGCGCGTCCCGACGTCCGGCTGGTGCTGCCCAACCTCGTTCGCAACCTCGCGCAGGAGGACCCCGACCGGATCTTCCTGCGCGACGTCGAGGGCGCCGCACTGTCCTACGGCGACGTGCACCGCCGCGCCACGGCGTGGGCCGCGTCGCTGAGGGGCAGCGGAGTCGGCGACGGCGACCGGGTCGCGACGGTGTTCGCGACCACCATCGAGGGCGTGATCGCGTGGCTGGCCTGCTGCTACAACCGGGCGATCTCCGTGCCGCTGAACACGGCGTACCGCGGGCCGCTGCTGCAACACGCGCTCGACCTCACGGAACCGGCGGCCCTGCTGGTCGACGAGCAGTTCGCCGGCAACTTCGAGGACATTCGGCTGCCCCCGCACACCCGGGTGTACGTGCAGTCCGGTCCGGACGGTCCGCTCGCCACGCCGTTCCCGCGGGCGGGTGACCTCCGCGACCTCGACTCGCCGGACGCCCAGGCCGTTCGGGACACCCCGCTCGACTACGTGCACAGCTGGACCGACTGCCCGGCCCTCACCTTCACCTCCGGCACCACCGGTCGGTCGAAAGCCGTGGTCCTGCAGTGGCTGCAGGTGTACAAGATGGCGGTCCACACGTGCAAGACGGAGTACGCCGGCCCGCACGAGGTGGTCTACATCCCGTGGCCGCTCAACCACATCTCGGGCACCGGCTGCGTGTACGGCGCCGCGCTGGCCAAGGGCGTCGCGCTGCTGCGCCGGAAGTGGTCCACGTCGTCGTTCATGGCCGACGTCCACCGGTTCCGCTGCACGTTCACGGTGCTGATGGGGGAGATGACCCGGTACGTGTCCACAATGGACTTACCCGACGGCGACCCCTGTCCCATCGAACGCTTCTACGCCGTGCCCTCGAACCCGGACCTGCAACCGCTGGCCGATCGGCTGGGCGCCTGGTACACCACGAGCTACAACTCCACCGAACAGTCCACCCTCATCGTCTCACCGGGCCGGGACCCCGTTCCCGTGGGTGCCGCCGGCAAGATCCGCCCCGGCGCCGAGTTCCGCGTGGTCGCCCCGGACGGCTCCGACGTCGAGCCCGGCCAGGTCGGCGAGCTGCTCACCCGCACCACCGACCCCGCCGAGATGTTCGCCGGCTACTGGAACATGCCGGACGCCACCGCCACCGCGACGGCCGGCGGCTGGTACCACACCGGCGACGCCGTGCGGGTCGACCCGGACGGCTACATCCACTTCCTCGAACGCATGGGTGACCGCCTGCGCCACCGCGGCGAGAACGTGAGCCCCTTCGACGTCGAAGTCGTGCTCGACAGCCACCCGCAGGTAACGCGCTCCGCGGTCGTCGGCATCCCCAGCGTGCAGTACGGCGAGGACGACATCGTCGCCTTCGTGGTCACCGAGTCGCCCGACCTCGACCCCGCCACCCTGCTCGCCTACGCCCGGCACCACCTGCCGAAGTTCATGGTGCCGGCGCAACTCCACCTCACCGACACCCTGCCGCAGACCCCTACGGGCAAGATCCAACGTGGCGAACTGCGGCGTGGGCTGCTCGAAGAACTCGAGAAGTGACGGCGGTCAGTCCGCGGCCCGGCGGGGTGCCGTGATCCCGGCGGTCAGCGCCAGTGCCGACGCCTCGCCGCGGGACGTGACCTCGAGTTTCTTCAGCACGCCGGCCACGTGGAACTTCACAGTGCTTTCCGTGATGCCCAGCGCCTCGGCGATGGTGCGGTTGCGTTGGCCCTGGGCGACGAGCTGGAGCACCTCGAGTTCGCGGCGGTTGAGGTTCGCCAGGAGGGTCGCCTCGCTGCGGTCGGGGGGTGGGTCCAGGGGCAAGCCGATCGTGACGCGGCTGCCCCAGCCCGGAACGGAGTCGATGTCGACGGCGGCGCGGAGGGTTTTCGCGCGGCCGTCGAGCTGCAGGTGCAGCGCGGCGGCGTCGAGGGGGCCCGGGCCGTGGTCGCGGATGTCGAGGCGGAGGGCGGAGTCGTCGCAGGACCAGGCGATGCGCAGGCGCTTGAGGGTGGGCTGGGCCATGAAGGCGAGGACGGCGGTGGAGGTCATGGCGCGGGCGGCGTAGGCGACTTCGCCCGCCAGCGGGCGGACGTCCTTCGCCGGTGCGGCGAACTCCAGCTCCGCGTCGTGGTGGCGAAGGAGCTGGCGTACTTCGCGGCGCAGGCGGGCGAAGGCGGCTTGGGCGGGTTCTTCCGACACGGCGAGGTCGGCCTGCTGCGCCGAGCGCAACGCGAGCAGCGCGGTCGACGCGGATTCGGTGGCGGCGAGCCGGGCCCGGTGGTCGTCGAGTTTCGTGGACCGCAGGGCGGTGAGCATCGTGACGAGGGTGCGCTCCTGGGCCGCGGCCATCTCGGCGATGGTGCGGGCGCGTTCGCTCGACGCCGCTCGCGATTCGGCGAGGTAGTCGGGGCTCGCCTGGGCCACCTGCTGGCGGATGGAGGTCGCGACGACACCGAACACGTCGGCCAGTTCGGCCGGGTCCGGGAAGCGGGCGCGCAGCGAACGGGGGACGAGCACCAGCAGGGTGCCGATCGGGTCCTGCAGGACCCAGGCCGGCCGGATCGCGCCGCTGAGCACGGCGGTGGTGCTCAGTGGCCGGCCGGGCTCGACGCGGGCCTTCAGGTGTTCGAGCTCGGCGATGGTGACCTTGCCGATCGTCTCGCTCTCCCCGGCGACCTTGCGGGGCCGGCCCGTGCACTCGCGGGTGAAGATGACCAGGGCCCGGTGCGGCCACCGGTCGGCGAGGAACCGCGAGAACCGGCCGGCGATGTCGTGCAGCGGCCCGGCGATGACCTCGCGCAGGCCCGGCAGGTCGACTTCCTCGGGCACGTCGCCGACTGTAGCCGACCGGCGACCTGGTCGGAAGACCAGGAATTCCTCGTCGGAAGGACAGGCCGCGCACCGGCGGGCCGGGACTAACGTCGCCTGTGCCATGCGTCGTCACGCATGACAAACCGAGCAACGATGAGGAACCAGTCGAATGCCACAGCAGGTGCGCGGTGTGATCGCTCGCTCGCAGGGAGCCCCGGTGGAGCTCACGGACATCGTGATCCCGGACCCCGGCCCCGGTGAGGTCGTCGTCGCGGTGGCGGCGTGCGGCGTCTGCCACACCGACCTGACCTACCGCGAGGGCGGGATCAACGACGAGTTCCCCTTCCTGCTGGGCCACGAGGCCGCCGGCACGGTGGAAAGCGTCGGCGAGGGCGTGGAGTCCGTGCAGCCCGGTGACTTCGTGATCCTCAACTGGCGCGCCGTGTGCGGCCAGTGCCGCGCTTGCAAGCGGGGCCGCCCGCAGTACTGCTTCAACACGTTCAACGCGACCCAGCGCATGACCCTCACCGACGGCACGGAGCTCACGCCGGCGCTGGGCATCGGCGCGTTCGCGGACAAGACGCTGGTGCACGCGGGCCAGTGCACGAAGGTCGACCCCGCCGCCGATCCCGCCGTCGCGGGCCTGCTCGGCTGCGGCGTGATGGCCGGGCTCGGCGCGGCCGTGAACACCGGCGCGGTCGGCCGGGGCGACTCGGTTGCGGTGATCGGCTGCGGCGGCGTGGGCGACGCGGCCATCGTCGGCGCGCGCCTGGCCGGCGCCACCACGATCATCGCCGTGGACCGCGACGAGCGGAAGCTCGCGTGGGCCCGTGACCTCGGTGCCACGCACACCGTCGACGCCTCGAAGTCCGACACCGTGGACGCGGTCGCCGCGCTGACCGGCGGGAACGGCGCCGACGTGGTGATCGACGCGGTCGGCCGGCCCGAGACGTGGCGCCAGGCGTTCTACGCGCGCGATCTGGCCGGCACGGTCGTGCTGGTCGGCGTGCCGACGCCGGACATGCGCCTGGAGATGCCGCTGCTCGACTTCTTCTCCCGCGGCGGCTCGCTGAAATCCTCCTGGTACGGCGACTGTCTGCCGGAGCGCGACTTCCCGATGCTGATCGACCTCTACCTGCAGGGCCGGCTGCCGCTCGAGCGCTTCGTGAGCGAGCGCATCGGCCTCGTTGACGTCGAGAAGGCGTTCCACGACATGCACGCGGGTGAGGTGCTGCGCTCGGTGGTGATCCTGTGAGCGGTGCGCTGCGCATCGAGCGGGTCGTCACGTCCGGGGTGTTCCAGCTCGACGGCGGCACCTGGGATGTGGACAACAACGTCTGGCTCGTCGGTGACGACGACGAGGTCGTGATCGTGGACGCGGCGCACGACGAGAAGGCCATCACCCAGGCCGTCGGCGAACGCCACGTGGTCGCCGTGGTGTGCACCCACGCCCACAACGACCACGTGACCGTCGCGCCGCAGCTCGGCAAGAACCTGCACGCCCCCGTGGTGCTGCACCCCGCCGACCGCGAGCTGTGGGACCTCACGCACCCCGGCGAGAAGTTCTGGCCCGCGGCCCACGCCGAACGCCTCGCGGTGGCGGGCACGGCACTGGAATTCCTGCACACGCCAGGACATTCACCGGGCTCGCTGTGCCTGCACCTGCCCGAGGCCAAGGCCCTGTTCTCCGGCGACACGCTCTTCGCCGGCGGGCCCGGCGCCACGGGCCGGTCCTTTTCGGACTTCCCGACGATCATCACCTCGATCCGCGACCGGCTCCTGTCGCTGCCCGAGGACACGCTCGTGCACACCGGCCACGGCGACGGCACCACGGTGGGCGCGGAAGCCCCGTACCTGGCGGAGTGGATCGCGCGCGGTCACTGAGGTTGCCCGCGCCGGCCGGCTCGGCTCAGCTCGCGGGAGATCGCCCGGGCCACCGTGATCACGGCGGGTGTGAGTGCGGTCGTCGAAGCGGAGCCGGCCGGGGCGATCACCGACACCGCGGCCTCGACGCTGCCGCCGGAGTGGATCGGCGCGGCCACCGACCGCATCGGTTCGGGGCGGGTCCGCTCCATCGTCGCCACTCCGGTGCGCAGCACTTCGGCGAGCGCGCGGCGCGTCTGGTCCGGCGTCACCCGCTCGCCCGTGTCGTCCAGCACGAGGTCGTCCGCGAGCACCTCGTTCCGCACGGCCACCGGCGCGTGGGCCAGCAGCACCAGGCCGACGCCGGTGGCGGGCAAGGGCATCCGGCCGCCGACGCGGTACAGCACCCGCCCCGCGTCGTGCGCCGAGAGCCGTTCGACCGCCACCGCCTCGGTTTCGTCGCGCACGGCCAGCAGCACGTGCTGGCCCGTGGCGTGGTGCAGGTCTTCCATGAACGGCAGGGCGACCGCGCGCAGTCCGTGACCCCGCGGTGCCATCGACGCGATCTCCAGCAACCGCAGGCCGATCACGAACGTGCCGTCCTCGGTCCGTTCGAGGGCGCCCCAGACCATCAGTCGCCGCGCGAGCCGCAGGGTGGTGCTCTTCGACAGGCCGGCGCGGGCGCTGAGCGAGGTCAGGGTGAGGCCGTCGGCGCGGCCTTCGAACGCGGACAGCAGCCGCAGGGCGCGGTCGACCACGGGCTCACCGTGGGCCGGTTTCCCGCCGGATCGCTCGGTCATCGCGACAGTATGCGGTGCCGCCGGATGATGCTGTGCCATTGACTGAAACTCCGGCACCGGGCAGCCGCGCCCCGTGGCCATCATCCGTGCCGTGACGACTTCGCCTGGCATCCGCCTCCCCGTGTCCGAGACGACCGTGCTGATCGCCGGCGGCGGGCCCGCCGGCCTGGCCGCGGCCGCCGAGCTGACCCACCACGGGATCGAGTGCCTGGTGGTCGAGCCGCGCGCCGAGGTGAGCCACGATCGCCCGCGGGCCAAGACCACCAACGTGCGCACGATGGAACACTTCCGGCGCTGGGGCCTCGCGCGCGAGATCCGCGCCGCCGCGCCGGTTCCGCACGGCTGGTCCGACCGCGTCGTGTTCTGCGATTCCCTCGACGGCACGGAGATCACGAGCTTCCCGGGTGCGTTCGCGCTGTCGTCGAGCCCGGCGCCGACCCACGCCGAAAGCGCGCTGGCGATTCCGCAGCCCGTGGTGGAGGAGGTGCTGCGCCGGCACCTGGCCCGCCGCGCGCCGGCCGCGGCCGAGTGGGGTTCGCGGGTGACGGCGGTCGCGGAGGAGGCCGACCGGGTGCTGGTGACGGTCGAGGACGGTTCCGGGGCGGCGCGGCAGGTGGCCGCGCGGTACCTGCTCGGGTGCGACGGCCCGGGAAGCCTCGTGCGCAAGGAGATCGGCGCGCGGTTCGTCGGCCACTCCGATCCGCGGCCGAACTTCAACGTCGTGTTCAGCGCGCCGGACCTCGACCCGGAGCTGCCGCCCGCCGTGCAGTACTGGGTCGTCGGCGGGCCGCACCCGGGCCTGATCGGCCGGCTGGATCTGCGCGGTACCTGGTGGGCCATTTTTCCCGGCACCGGCCAGGAATTCGGCGAAGCGCACTCCGCCGAGCTGATCGGAGGCCTCGTCGGCCACACCGTCGAGCACACCGTGCTCGCGTCGGATCCGTGGCAGGCGCGCATGCTCGTGGCCGACCGGTTCCAGACGGACCGGGTCTTCCTGGTCGGCGAGAGCGCGCACCTCAACCCGCCGTGGGGCGGCCACGGCTTCAACACCAGCGTGGGCGACGCGGTGAACATCGGCTGGAAGATCGCCGCCGTGGTGCAGGGCTGGGGGAAGCCGGCGCTGCCGGCGAGCTACGAAGCGGAACGCCGGCCCGTGGTGCAGCAGACCATCGACGCCGCCGAGAGCAACCTGGGCGCCGGGATCGGCGACCTCGCCCGCGACGCGGAGCAGATCCAGCTCCGCAAACGCGCCGAGTTCCACAGCCTGGGGCTCGTGCTCGGGTACCACTACGGCGGCTCGCCGATCGTCACTGGCGGCTCCGTGCAGCGGCCGACGGACCTGGACCGGTATGTACCCTCGGCGGACGCCGGCCGTCGGCTTCCCCATGCCTGGCTGGAAAACGGAGCCTCGCTCTACGACTCGCTGGGCCGGGAACTCACCCTGCTCGGCCGGTTCGCGGCCGACCGCGCCACGGTCGAGACGGCTCGGCGCACCGCCGCGAGTCTTGGCATCCCACTGACCATTGTGGAGGCTCCGGCGAGCTATCCGTGGCGCGACCGGCATTTCCTCGTCCGGCCCGACCAGCACATCGCCTGGTCGGGCACCGGCCTCACGCCGGAGATCATCGCCACCGCGGTCGGCGCCGGCTGATCCCTCAGTCGTCCGCGGACTTCGCCAGCTGCCGTTCCACGAAGTCGAGGTTCTGCCGGATCGCTTCGATCGCGCGCCGCGGTGAGGCCTGGTCGGCGTGGGCGCCGGCCGGCGACACCATCATGTCGACCGCGTTCTGCGCGATCTGATCGGCGATCGGCTCGGCGGGGTGGTCCGGGCCGGGGTGGAACCACCAGGCGACCCAGTTGGCCATGCCGATCACCGACAACGCGGCCACGCGCTCGCTCTTGGGCTGCAGTTCGCCGGTGGCGATCCCCTCGGCGATGATCGCCTCCGCTTCGGAGAGCACTTCCCGTTTCGCCGCTTGGTGTTCTCCCGCGATCGGCTCGGGCAGGGCCGACTCGGTGCGGTCGAGAACCCGGAACCGTTCGGGCGCCGCCGCGCGCTGGAGAACGAGTGCGCGCACGAACGCCCGCAGTTTCTCGGTGGCGCTGAGGTCGCGTTGCCGGATGTCCCGCAGCATCTGCGCGGTGCTTCCGGTCACGTCGGCCACGAGCGCCGCGAGCAGCATCTCCTTGCTCGAGATGTAGTTGTACAGACCAGGGCGCGTGATACCGATCGCCTCGGCGATGTCCTGCAACGTCGTCCCGTCGTAGCCGCGTTCGGCGAAGAGCCGGGTCGCGTGTTCGAGGATCTCGCCCATCACGAGGTCTCGCCGGGTCGTGGAGCTCCGGTTGCGAGCTCGCCGCGCGCCGGTGGCTCCGGGTTCGGCGGTGTCGCTGGTGCGCGGGGTCGATGAGGCCATGCGGTCGATCGTAGGCCGCGCGCGGCGACGCCCGCGTGGCCAGGAGGAGGAGCCGCGAGTCCGGCCGGCCAAGGCATGGTGACTCAGCTGTCACAATATTGACGATCCAGGCGCAACGTGGTGTCATGAGTGCAGCCGGGAGGGCGGTCTCCCGCCCGAAGATCCGGTGAACGTCGAAGAAGACGAAAGGTGCACGATGACCACCACGGAATCTGATGCGGTCCTCGACCACCTCGACGCGAGTCGGCCGGCCGACGAGGTCCGCGCGGCCCACGCCGAAATGCGCGAGCGGTGCCCCGTGGTCCACAGCCCCCGCCACGGTGGCTTCGACTTCGTCGGCCGCTACGCCGACGTCCGCGGGGCGTTGACCGAGCCGGCCACGTTCTCCTCGGCGGACGGCGTGTTCATCCCGCCGAGCGGGCTGCCGCGGGTGCCTGCGCTGGAGTGGGACGAGCCGGAGCACTCGAAGTGGCGCGCGATGCTCGAAGCGCCGCTCACGCCCGCCAGCGTCCGGGCGTTCGAGCCGACCCTCGCCGAGATCGTGAACCTGCTGATCGATGGGTTCGCCGGGCGTGGCCACGCCGATCTCGTCGCCGAGTTCGCCGCCCCGCTGCCCGCGATCGTGATCGGCCGGATGGTGGGCCTCGACCAGCGAGCGGCCGTCGAGGCCGCGCACACGGCCGACGCGTTGTTCGAGAGCATCGCCACGCCCGCGTTCGACGAGCGCATGGCCGAGTTCGTCGCCTTCACCGAAACCCAGCTGACCGAGCGGCGGCGCGAGCCGCGCGAAGACTTCCTCACCGCGCTGGCACAGCGCCAGGTGGCCGGCGTCCCCATCGACGACGCCGGTGCCGCGGGTCTGCTGGTCGCGTACCTGCTCGGTGGTCACCACTCCACGTCCTCCGGGGTGGCCGGGCTGCTCCGCCACGTTCTCGTGGAACCCGGTCTGCGCGAGGAGATCGAGGACAACGAGCGGATCGTGCCGCGGGTCGTCGAGGAGAGCCTGCGGCTCACGACCCCGCTGCAGCTGTTCGCCCGGACCACGACGTGCCCGGTCGACGTCGGCGGTGAGCCGGTGCCGGCCGGTCGCCGGGTCATGCTGAACCTGGCCGCCGCCAACCGCGATCCGCGTGAGTTCGAAGACCCGGAGCAGTTCGTCCCGCAGCGCAAGCGAAACCGGCACGTGGCGTTCGGCGCCGGCGCGCACGTGTGCCAGGGCCAGCACCTCGCGCGCGCGGAGATGCGGATCGCCCTGCGGGAGCTGCTGTCCCGGCTGCCCGACCTCCGCGTCGACGGCGAGATCGAGCAGAGCGGGTTGAAGGGCGGCAAGCTCATGACCGTCTCCGCGCTGCCGGTCGCGTTCACCCCGGAGCGCTGATGGCCGAGTTCGAGATGACGGTCGCGGGCCGGCGCTCGGTCGCCGACGGGGTCGTGGAACTGGTCCTGCGGGCTCGCCCGGGTGAAGCGCTTCCCGGCTGGACCGCGGGCGCGCACATCGATCTGCGGCTCGACCCGGCCACGGTCCGCCAGTACTCGCTCTGCGGCCCGGCCGACGACCCGTCGACGTACCGGATCGCCGTCCTGCGCGAGGAAACCGGCCGCGGCGGCTCCCGCCGGGTGCACGACGAGGTGCACCCGGGACAGACGGTGGTGGTCGGCGGGCCGCGCAACAACTTCGAGTTCGAGAAGGCGCCCGCTTACCTGTTCATCGCCGGCGGGATCGGGATCACGCCGCTGCTGCCCATGATCGAGCAGGCCGGCCGCGAGGGCGCGGACTGGAAGCTGGCCTACGGCGGGCGCTCCCGCTCCACCATGGCCTACCTCGACGAGCTGCGGTCCCGCGAGTCCGCACCCGGTCGGGTGCAGGCGGTTCCGTTCGACGAGTGCGGTCTGCTGGACCTCCCCGCGCTGATCGCCGAACTGCCGCCGGAGGCGTTGATCTACTGCTGCGGGCCGGAACCGTTGCTCGCGGCGGTGGAACTCGCGACCGCGGGGCTGGCGCCCGGCACGCTGCACGTAGAGCGCTTCTCCGCCCGCGAGATCGACGCCGGCGAAGACCTGCCGTTCACGGTCGAGCTGGCGGCCTCGGGTCGCACGCTCGAGGTGCCGGCGGAGCGCTCGCTGCTCGACGTGCTGCTCGAACACGGGGTCGACGTGCTCACCTCCTGTGAGGAGGGCACCTGCGGGACCTGTGAGACCCCGGTTCTCGCCGGAGAACCCGACCACCGCGACTCGATCCTGACCGCCGACGAGCAGGCCGCCAACGACCGCATGCTCGTGTGCGTCTCCCGGTGCCGCTCCGCCCGGCTGGTGCTCGACCTCTGACCCGCCTGCGCCGCACCGCAGGAATTCCTCCACTCGAAAGGAAGCGTCGAATGACGTCCCCCGGCACCGATTCGCTCGAACACAAGGTTCGAGGAGTCGACCACGCGGCTTTCCCGACGTTCGACCCGCGGGCCACGATCGCGTTCTACCGCGACGTCCTCGGGTTCCCCGTCGTGCACGCGACCTGCGCGCTCGGCTGGGGTCCGGAGAAGCACCCGGATTTCATCCACTTCTTCTTCGACATCGGCAACGGCGACCGGCTCGCGTTCTTCTACTACTTCGGGATCGAGCCCTACCGGGACAGCGAGATCCCGGATCTGCTGCACCGCGCGCGACACCTGGCGATCCACGTGGACACGCAGGAGGACCTGCTCGACTACCGCGCCCGGCTCGACCGGAGCGAGTGGCCGTGCGAGCTCCAGGTCCGGCACGAGACGGTGGAATCCATCTACGTGACCGATCCCAACGGCTACCTGATGGAGATCACCCGGCCGCTGCGGGCGATCACCGTCGAAGACGACCTCGACGCCAACCTGAGCGCCGACGCGCTCATGGACGTGGCCGCGGATCCCGAGCCCACGCTCGAGAAGTTCTACGCGCGCAAGGCCGAGCTCATCGCCGAGCGCTACGTGGACGAGCCGGCGCAGGTGAGCTTCGCATGATCGCGCTGTTCGTGCTCGACGTCGACGACTTCCGGCCCCTCGCGGAGGTCGCGGCCAAGGACCCCGACGTGACCGTGGTCCGCCGGGGCCCCTACTTCCAGGTGTGCGCCGACGGGCCGATCAGGATCGACCGCAACGCCACCGGCGCGCGCAACGCCGTGTGGTACAGCTCGGTCGCCGCGATCGCCGGCGGCCGGGTCCGCACGTGGGACAAGACCGAGCTCGTCGTGGAACCCACGGCCGACGACCCGGCGTGAGCGCTCGCGCGCCGGGCGCGAACCGGCCGCGGCCCGTCACGGTCACCGTGCACGAGCTGACGACGTTCGACGGCGCCCGGGTGGAAGGCGTGCTGCGGGCCTTGCCCGGCGCGACGACCGCGGTCGTGCTCACGCACCCGCGCCGGTCGACGACGCATCACCCGCTGGTCGACGTCCTCCTCGACAGCGGGGTGTCCGTCTGGACCCAAGGGACGCGAAGCGGCGGCAACGACGTCGCGCTGGTCTACGAAAAGGCGCTGCTGGACGTGGCCGCCGGGATGAGCTTCGTGCGTGACCTCGGGTTCTCCTCGGTGGTCACGCTCGGCCATTCCGGCGGCAGTGCGCTGCAGGCCTTCTACGTGGAACAAGCCGCGATGGAGCCGGAGTTCCGGCTCGACGTGACACCGGCCGGCCGGCCCGTCGCGCTGGCCGGCGTGCGGATGCCGGTGCCCGACGGCGTGATTTTCGTGGCGCCGCACCCCGGTGAGGGCCACGTGCTGCTGCACTGCATCGATCCGTCCGTTGTGGACGAAGATCCGGCGTCGCGAAATCCGGCGCTGGACCTGTATCGAGCGGCGAACGGCTTCGCGGCCCCACCGCAGCCGAGCACGTATTCCGCCGACTTCCTGGCGCACTACCGGGCCGCGCAACACGATCGGGTCCACCGCATCGACGTGCGGGCTCGCGAGCTTGCTGCCACCGCGTCGCGGGCCCGGGCCGCGTTCGCGCGCTCCGAGACCCGCGGCGAGCTTCGGCTCGACAGCACACCGCGGCTCATCACGACCTACCGCACCGATGCGGATCCGCGCGGTGTCGATCCGTCCCTCGACCCCAGCGGCCGCCCGTACGGTTCGGCCTGGGGTCCTCGGCCGGACCTGACCAACTACGGCTTCGCCGGCTTCGCGCGGGTCGCCACGCCCGACGCGTGGCTCTCGGTGTGGTCCGCCTTCACCACCAACGCCGACTTCCGGCGGTGTGCGGCCGGTGTGCACGTGCCGACGCTGTTCGTCGAGGCGGGTGACGACGTGGTCGGTTTTCCGGCGGTGTCGAGGGAAATGTTCGACGCTTTGCGAGCCGCGGACAAGACGCACCTGCGGGTGCCGAGTCTGGACTTGGGTCCGTCTCCGGCCGCCGGCCTGGAAGAGCACTCGATTGCCGGCCATCTCCGGCGGTGGCTGTCGAGCCGGTACGAGACGGTGTAGTGAGCCGGCAACGGATCGAGCAAGCATGCGGTGACCAAGCATGACTTGAGCGAGCAAGGCGAATCGACGCTCCGGCCGGACACCGGCCGGAGCGTCGGCTTCACCCCTCGAGCCACTCCGTGATGGCCTCGGCCGCCGGTTCGATGCCAGGCCGGCCGCCCTGGGTCAGCGCGGCACCGAAGTGCAGCCCGGGCAGCACCGCGCGTTCCTTGACCACACCGCCGAGCAGGTCGTAGAGACGCTGGGCGTCCTGGGGCAGCAGGGTTTGGTCGCCGGAGAACTCGAGGTAGAGGGTCGGCAGGGTCACGTGCGGCGCGGCTTTCGCGAACGACGCGTTGGTGGACAGGCCCGACCACGTGGAGAGCCAGGCGTCGGGCGTGCAGATCCGGCCGAATCCGACCGTGCCGTAGTTGATGAGGTGCGGCAGCGAGCCGTGCAGTGACCCGTACGGCCGGTCGTTGGGATCGATCGACAGGTCGACATACCGCGGATCAGCCTCGGTCCGGTTCACGATCAGGAAACGCGGCGCGATGGTGGCGCGGCGGTCGTCCGGCGACCGGGTCTCGCGATAGCGCGCACGAGCGCGGTTCTTCGCCTCGACCCACTCACGGGCGACGGCGTCGAGGCGGTCGAGGCGGGCTCGCTGGGCAGCGCGGTAGCGCTGCAGGAACTCCGCTGAGTACTTCGCGCTCGAAGGTGGCTCCGCGAAGCCGTTCGCCGGGTCGAACAGGTCCAGCTCGGGGTTGCGGGCCAGTGGGTCCTGTTCGTCGACGACACTCGGGTCGATCGAGTGCAGCAGCACCTCGCCCTGGCCCGGGTGCGCGGCGAGGAACACCACCGCGTCCGGCAGGGGCAGGTCGGCCTCGGCGAGCCGGGTCGGCCGTCCGGCGGGGGTGGTGGCGATCCGGTCCTGCGGGGCGGCCGAGGCCTGCCAGAGGTAGAACGCGTTGAGCGTGCCCCCGCCGGAGTGGCCGAGCGGGACCAGGCGCTCGTAGCGGTCGCGCACGATCCGGTAGCCGGCGGCGACGTCGAGCAGAGCCTGCTCGTGCACCAGCGAGTGATCGGTGCCCACCGCGCGCATTCCGTGGCTCCACACGGCCAGCCCGGCGCGCAGGAGCAGGCCGATGATCGGGTGGCGGCTCATGTCCAGGCGCGGGTGCAGGACCGTGACACAGGTCGTGGCGCCCGGCGGGTGGTACAGCACGCCGTTGACCTTCGCGCCGTCGAGCGTTTCGGCCGTGTGCAGGCTGATCGTCACGTTCTCCGGAATCGGCGCCGGAGCGGGATGCCGATGTCCGCCCAGCCGCTCGCCGGTCGGCGCAGTCATGCGGGACTCCTTTTCGTCGGGGCCGCCCGCGACTCGGCGCGGCCTGTTCGTGACGGAAGTCTGCGGTCGGGGCACCGCGGTGTCAACATGTGAGTCTTAATATTGACGAATCAGTCGTAGTTCGGTTTACACTGCCGCCATGACGTTGAGCAGGGTTGAGGTGGTGGGTGGGGGACCGGCCGGGCTGTTCGCGGCCCGGCTGATCCGGGAACGGTTTCCCGGCACCCACGTGCGTGTGAGCGAGCGATCGGTGCCCGACGACACGTTCGGCTTCGGCGTCGCGTTCACCGAGCGGACGCTGCGCGCGGTAGCCGACGTCGCGCCGGACACGTGCCAGGCGATGGTGGCCGCGAGCGTGCCGATGCCGCACCAGGAGATCCGGGTCAACGGCGTGTCCGCCCGCAGCAAGGGGCAAGCCGGTGGCCTGGCCATCGCCCGGTCGCGGTTGCTGTCCCTGCTGCTCGACGCGGCGCTCGAGAAGGGCGTGGAAGTCGAGCTGGGCCGTGAGCGGTCGTGGGAGGAGGTGCGCGACGCGGATCTGGTGATCGGGGCCGACGGCGCCGGCAGCACGGTGCGCACCGAGCTCGCACCGCACCTCGACGCCACGGTCGCGCCCGGTCGCGGCCTGTTCATGTGGCTCGGGTGTTCGGCGCGGCTGCCCAGCAACCTGTTCGCCCCGGCGTTCACCGAGCACGGCATGGTCAACATCCACGGCTATCCCTACGCCGAGGACCGGAGCACGATCGGTGTCGAGACCGACGTCGACACCTGGCGGCGCGCCGGGCTGGAAGCAGCCACGCTTTCCTGCCCTGCCGACGAATCCGACGAGTACAGCATCGACTACCTGCAGAACGCGTTCCACAGCGTGCTCGGCGGTGCGAAGCTTTTGGGCAACCGCTCCCGCTGGATGCGCTTCCGCACGGTGAACGTGAAGCGGTGGCACCACGAGAACGTGGTCCTGATCGGCGACGCCGCGCACACGGCGCACTACTCGGTCGGGTCCGGCACCAAGATGGCGATGGAAGACGCCATCGCGTTGGTGGCCGCGCTGGCCGAACCGGACGCGGGGCCGTTGGAGACCGCACTCGACCGGTACGAGGCCACCCGCCGGCCGCGGGTCGAAGCGCTGCAGGAGACCGCGGTCCGCAGCCAGCAGTGGTGGGAGTCGCTGCGGCAGCGGGTGGACCTCGCCCCGGCGCGGCTCATGCTCGCCTACCTCAGCCGGGCGGGCGTGGTTTCGGCGGCACGCCTCGCCGGCCACGATCCGGACCTGCTGCGCGCCGGGCTCGAAGCGTTCAGCGGTGCGCCGGTCGAGGATGCGGCCCTGGAGCGCCCCACGGACTGGGTGTTGGCTCAACCGCACCGGGTCGCGGCGTTCGCCTCGCCCACGCGGGTCCTCGGCGGTGGCTCGACCGCCGCCCTTCCGCGGTACGAGCGCGTGACCGGGACGCCGGGTACCGTCACGGCAGCGCGGCGCCGGCTCCCGGACGCGGTGCTGATCGCCACGCTGTCCGCGCCGACCGGTGACGCGTTCGGCGTGGCGGGCGACGCACTGGTCGAGCAGTGCGAGGAACTCCTCAAGGCCGGCGCGGACGGCATCTGGTTCGCGGCCGGGGATTCACGGCGGGTCCTGCTCGACGCGCTGGCGGCCGGGGAGCGGATCCGGTCGGAGACCACCTTGTTCACCGTCGCCGAGGCCGCGCCCGGCTTCGCCGACGACCTCGCGGACGGGGTCCTCGCCGGCCGCACGGACTTCGTCGCCTTCACGACAGAACGGGACTGAACGATGACCTACGCGGGTGTGATCGCCTACCCCGACGAGATCGCCGACTCCTACCGGGCCGCCGGTGCGTGGTCGGACCGGTCGCTGCCCACCGCGTTCCGGGCCACCGTGGCGCAGCACCGCGACCGGCTCGCGCTGATCACCTCGCTGGGGTCGCTGACCTACGGCGAGCTCGACGAGCGCTCCGACGCGGTGGCCGCGGGACTGCTGCAGGCGGGGCTGGAGCCGGGCGCGCGGGTCATCCTGCAGCTCACCAACAGCAAGACCGCCGTGGTCGCCTGGTACGGCCTGCTCAAGGCCGGGCTGATTCCGGTCTGCACGCTCGCGATCCACCGGCGCCACGAGATCTCCGAGATCGCCCGCCAGACGGGCGCGGTCGCCCACCTCGTGCAGGCCGATCTGCCGAAGTTCGACCTCGTCGCGTTCGCGGCCGAGATCCGATCGCTCGTGCCGAGCGTGCGGACGCTGCTCACGGTCGGCGGCTCCGCCGACGGCCCCGGGCTCCGGATCGAGGACCTCGCTTCGCGGCCCGTGTCGGTCGAGCAACGGGCGAGCCTGGTCGCGGCGGCCACCGCCCTCGATCCGTGCGCGCCGGCCGTCTACCAGCTCTCCGGCGGCACGACCGGCACCCCGAAGGTCATTCCGCGGCTGCACGCCGAGTACTGGTACAACGCGACCGCGACCGCCCGCTGGTGGGGCCACGACCACACGAGTGTGCTCGCGTTCGGCCTGCCGCTCGTGCACAACGCGGCGCTGTCCAACGGTTTGCACGCCGCGCACTCGGCCGGTGCGGCGCTGCTGCTGGCGACCCCGGCCGCGGACGCGCTGCTGCCGTTGATGGCCGAGCACCGGGCCACCTGGGTCATGAGCCCGCCGGGGCTCGCCCGCGAATACCTCGACCACCCCGGGTTCGACGCCGCCGTGTCGCGGTTGCGGACCTGGGTGCTCACGGCCGCGCGGGTGCCGCGATCCGTTTTCGACGGCCTGGAACGGCGCGGGGTGCACGTGACGCAGGCGTTCGGGATGAGCGAAGGGCTTTTCCTGTTCACGCCTTCCGGTGCGCCGGCCGACCTGCGGGCGACGACCGTCGGTGCGCCGATCTCGCCGCTGGACGAGGTGCGGGTGCTCCGGCCCGGTACCGACGAAGAGGTAGCGCGCGGGGAAACCGGCGAGCTGGCGGCCCGCGGGCCGTACACGATTCGCGGGTACCTCGACGCGCAAGACCGCAATCGGGAGACGTTCACGGCCGACGGGTTCTACCGCAGCGGTGACCTCGTCCGCGCGCACGAGCACGACGGCGTGGTGCTGTATTCGATCGAGGGCCGGGTGAAGGACCTCATCGACCGCGGCGGCGAGAAGATCAACGCCGAAGAGGTGGAAACGCTGATCGCCCAGCACGAAGCCGTGCGCGAGGCGGCGCTGGTCGGCATGCCCGACGCGCGCCTCGGCGAACGCGGCTGCGTGTTCGTGGTTCCCCAGGACCCGGCCCGGCCGCCCGCGCTCACGGATGTCCGCGCGCACCTGGAACGGCTGGGCATGGCGAAGTACAAGTGGCCCGAGCGCGTGGAGATCGTCGAAAGCCTGCCGCGCACGCAGATCGGCAAGGTCGCCAAAGTGCGGCTGCGCGAAGACATCGCGAAGAAGATCGCGAACGAGACCGGGAGCGCCGGCGCGGCGCACTAGCGGTGCACCGGTTTTCGCCGGACGGTGCGGGGATCAGCCGGAGGTGGGCACATGCAGGGTCGCGGTCCCGCGGTCGTCGACGGCCGGCGCGAGCCGGTGCCGCTGCGCGAGCACCTCGTGGTCGCGACCCGGGACCCGCGGGAGGCCGCCAGTGAAGGGGCCGCCGCCTTGTCCCCGCACCGCCTCAGGCCACTGGGCGCCGAAGGCTTCTTCGCGACCCGGCTGCACGCGGTCGCCGTGGGCGGTCTGACGCTCGCGTTCGTCGAGTACGCCGGCGAAGTGGCCGTCGAAGCCACGGCGCCGATGGACTACTACACACTGCTGGTGCCGGTGCGCGGCCGGCTGCAGGTGTTCAAGGACGGGCTCGTCGCCGGTGTCCCTTGTGGATCGGGCGCCGTCGTCGGTCCCGGTGACGGCCTGCGGCTGCGCTTCGCCCCGGGAACCGCGGAGCTCATCGTGAAGATCCCGGTCGAGGTCCTGCAACGGAATGTGGCCCCGCCGCTGTCGGATGCACCCCTGCCGCGGTTCGCGCTCGTGACCGGCGCCGTGGCCGACTGGCTCACGACCGTGCGGTTCGCGGCCGGCACAGTGGATCGCTGCACCGGGCGCGCCGTTCCGCACGCCACCGGGGAACTGCTCGAACGGATGGTGCTCTCGAGCCTGCTGCTCTCGCACCCGCACGACGGGACGGACCGGCTGTTCTCGATCGACAGCGCGCGCCGACGGACCGTGGTGGTCCAGGTCGTGGACGAGTTCCGCCGCATCGCCGAGCGCGGCGACAGCCCGCCGCCGATTCCCGACCTGGC
The DNA here is from genome assembly GCF_035918295.1 of Amycolatopsis rhabdoformis. Lineage (GTDB taxonomy): Bacteria > Actinomycetota > Actinomycetes > Mycobacteriales > Pseudonocardiaceae > Amycolatopsis > Amycolatopsis rhabdoformis. The sequence goes on along the minus strand of NZ_CP142149.1, from coordinate 4,842,557 downwards.
CCGCGTGCACGGGATCAGCGTGCGGGCGTTGCAGGAAAGCTTCCGTCAGGTCGTCGGCGTGCCGCCCACCGCGTATCTGCGTGACCTCCGCCTGGACCGGGCGCACCGCGAGCTCACCGGTGATCCGTCCGGGACCGTGGCCGAGGTCGCGCACCGCGTGGGGTTCGGGCACCTCGGCCGGTTCAGCGGCGCGTACCGGCGGCGCTTCGGGGTGTCGCCGTCGGCGACGCTGTCCGCCGCGCGCGTCGCGCATCGCGGATAGCCCGACGCGAAGCGGATTGGCCCGCTTCCCGCACGCCGACACGATGTGGTTCCACATCGTCGACAACGACGTGACGAGGGAGACCATGACCACGACGACAAGCGGGCCGAGCGTTTCGGCCCAGCCCCCGGCACCGGACACCACCGTGCGCACCTACCGCCAGTTCATCGACGGCGAGTGGGTCGAGGCGCGCTCCGGTGCCACCGTCGAGAGCCGCAATCCGCTCGACGACAGCGTTTTCGCCCGGGTGCCCGCGAGTTCGCGGGAAGACGCGGCCGCCGCGGTGCAGGCGGCCGAACGCGCCCAGCCGGCGTGGGCCGCGCTCGCGCCTTCGGAGAAGCGGCACCTGTTCCTGCGCGCCGCGGACCTGCTCGAGGCGCGCACCGACCGGTTCGCCGACGCTCTGGCCGCCGAAACCGGGACGGGCCGGGCGTTCGCGCAGTTCCAGCTCGGCTGGTCGGTGTCGCTGCTGCGCCACGCCGCCGGCTGGGTGTTCCGGCCGAGCGGCGAGCTGCTGCGCTCGGACAACCCGCACACCATGGCGTTCGCCGAGCGCAAACCGCTCGGGGTCGTCGCGGGCTTCACGCCGTGGAACGGCGCCACGGTGCTCGCCTGGCGGACCGTGGTGGCGCCGTTGGCCGCGGGCAACACCGTGGTGGTGAAGCCGTCGGAGGAAGCTCCGGTCACCGCCGGGCTGATGGTGGCCGAGGTGCTCGCCGAGGCGGGTTTCCCGGCCGGGACGATCAACGTCGTCACCCACGCGCCCGCCGACGCCGCGGACCTCGCGGAGGAGTTCTACGCGAACCCGGCGGTGCGCTGCCTCAACTTCACCGGCTCGGCCGGCACCGCCCGGACCATCGCGGGACGCAGCGGCGCGGCGCTGAAGCGCAGCGTGATGGAACTGGGCGGCTACAACCACGTGATCGTGCGCGACGACGCCGACGTCGACCACGCCGCCCGGCTCGTCGCGTTCAGCGCGTTTTTCCACCAGGGCCAGATCTGCATGAACGCGCGGCGCGTGCTCGTGCACCGGCCGCTGCACGACGCGTTCCTCGCGCGCCTGGTCCAGGTCGCCGAGTCCCTGCCGGTCGGCGACCCGCGGGATCCGTCGACGATCGTCGGACCGCTCATCAACGACCGGGCGGTGGCGCAGGTCCGCACGAGGGTCACCGAGGCGGTGGCGGCCGGTGCGCGGATCGCGACCGGCGGCACGATCAGCGGCCGAATCTGCCGGCCGACCGTGCTCACCGACGTGCCCGACGACATCAGCGTGTCGTGTGAGGAGACGTTCGGTCCGGTGGTGATCGTCCGCCCGGTCGACGACGACGAGGAGGCGATCTCGCTCGTGAACGCGAGCCGCTACGGGCTGTCGTTCTCGGTGGTGACCGCGGATACCGCCCGGGGCATGGAGATCGCCTCGCGGGTGGACTCGGGGGCGGTGCACGTGAACACCCCGACGGTCAACGACGAGGCGCACATGCCGAACGGCGGCGTCAAGGACAGCGGCTGGGGCCGCTCGGGAGTCGACGCGCTCGACGACTTCACCGAGATCCGGTGGATGACCGTGGAGCTGGGCACCCGGGCCCTGCCGCTCTGATCGGTGCCGTCCGGCGTCCGCGGGTCAACCGGGCCGGCGGGCGTCGGACGGGCTCACGCCGTAGCGGCGGCGGTAGTCGCCGGCGAACCGGCCCAGGTGGACGAACCCGCACTCGACCGCGATGTCCGTGACCGTGCGGCCGGTGCCCCCGGCGCTCGCGGAAAGCAGCTCGTGCGCTCGTTCGAGGCGCAGATCGCGCAGGTACTGCGACGGCGTGCGTCCGTAGCGGTGCTGGAAGCCTTGCTGCAACGTCCGCAGGCCCACGCCGTGGCCACGCGCGAGTTCGGCCCAGTCGAAGGGTTCACCCGGCGCCGTGCGCACCCTCGTGCGCACGGCGTCGGCCGCTTCACCGGCCGCGCGGAAGCCTCGTCCGCCCGCCGGCCGGCCGAGGGTGGCGGTCGCGGTGTGCGGCTGGGCCAGCAGCAACGCGGTCAGCAGCATCCGTTCCAGCTCGACGCCGAGCCGCGGCGCGACCAGGCCGGTGCCGGCCCGGTCGACGGTGCCGGCGGCCAGTTGCAGGACCGCGGGCCACGACGCGGCACTCGGTGCGGGCAGGTCGAAGACGACGGGCCGCCCGGACGGCTCGCCGGTCAGCTGTCCGAAGGCCTGGTCGAGGGCCCGGGCGGGCACCTTCGCGGCCAGCTGCCGGGTTCCCGGTGCGAAGCGGATGTGCAGCTGTTCGGTGGGGGAGAGGACACACGCCGCGCCGGCGTGGACCTGCGCGCGGCCGGTGTCGGTGGTCACCTCGAAGCTGCCGCTCAGCACGAGCTGCAGCGTGTAGTAGTCCATCGGTTCGGCCGATTCCAGCCGCACCGCTTCCCGGTAGGCCAGGTAGACCAGCGTGGAGCTGCCGATGTCCGCCGCGTGCAGCCGCGAGTGGAAGGCGTGGCGATCGGGCGCGTGGAGGCGGTGGCGCGACATAGCCAGGGCGCCTTCGTGCTCGGCGCGGCCCGCGTCGTTCGTGCGGAATCGCACGTACCGCCGCAGGGGCGGGTTCGAGGCCGTCGTCGGAAGCGTCGAGGGCATCGGCGGCGTCAGCGTCACTGCTCCGACCGTCCATTGTGGTTCGTGGCCCGGGCGAAAGCCGGGGCGGCACCGGTGTTCGAGGGGACAGCATAAGCGAGTCGGACTCATCCGTCACGTTTGTGACGCACAGTCGGCGATGCGGTCGGCGGGGTGACCGGCGTCTGTCGCGCTCCCCTGCGGTGGCAAAGACCAGGCCGAACGCCGCAGCGCTTCGCGGACAGTGCTGCGCCGAGCGGACAGCGGTCCGCGGATCGGCGACCTAGCGTCTGATCTCCGTGACCGGGCCGGGCGTCATCGCCGCCCGTGCGCCGGCTTCGCACCCGTTCACATGGAGGTGAGCATGGGGCACGAATACTGGGAGACGGCACCGAAGCTGACGGTGCCGACGGCGAGCGGGCCGATCCGCGGGCTGGTCTCCGGAGGCCTGCACCGGTTCCTCGGCATCCCGTACGCGGCCGCGCCGGTCGGCGAGCTCCGGTGGCGGCCGCCCGCTCCGGTCGCCGGCCGGCGGCTGCCGCGGGACGCCTTTTCCTTCGGTCCCGTGTGCGCGCAGAACAACACCTCGTTCCCCGGCTTCGGGTTCTCCAGCAACACCGAGGATTGCCTGTACCTCAACGTGTTCGCCCCCGAAGGCGCGGACGAGCACGCGAACCTGCCGGTGATGGTGCTGTTCCCGGGCGGTGGCCTGTTCATCGGCGGCAGCGACGACTACGACCCGTCCGCGTTGGTCACGAGCGGCCGGGTCGTGTTCGTGTCGCTCAACTACCGGGTGGGGATCTTCGGGTTCTTCTCCCACCCGGCGATCAACGCCGAGGACCACGAAATCGGCAACTACGGCATCCTGGACCAGCAGGCGGCGCTGCGCTGGGTGCGGGACAACATCGCCGCGTTCGGCGGGGATCCTTCCAACGTCACGATCTTCGGCGAGTCCGCGGGCGGCATCAGCGTGTGGTGCCACCTCGCGTCACCGGGCTCGGCGGGCCTGTTCCACCGGGCCATCGTGCAGAGCGGCACCGCCACGCCGCTGCTGCGGACGCCGGAAACCCGGGACCTCGACCGGATCGGCCACGACCTCTGCCGCGACGCCGGGGCGAGCCGGCATACGAGCGAAGAGCTGCGCGCGCTCGCGACCACCGACCTGCTGGCGGCGAACCTGCTGCCCGAAGGCGAATACGGCACCGGCAAGTACGAGATCGGCCAGACCGCCGACGGGGCGGTGATCCCGGAACCGATGGTCGATCTGTTCACCACCGGCCGGTTCGCGCGGGTCCCGATCATCAACGGCACGACCAGAACGGAGTTCCACTGGTTCCAGGGGATGCTCGAACTCGCCACCGGGCAGCCGATCCCGACTGAGGCCTATCTGCCGGTGCTGACCCAGGCGCTCACCACGTTGCCGGAGCTGCTGATCGGGCGCACCGTCGACCCGGCCCGGATCGCCGACGTGGCCGAGGCGTACCCGCCGGAGAAACACGGGTCCGCGAGCGAAGCCATGTCCACGGCGATCGGTGACTGCGGTTTCATCGGCCTGGGAAACCGGGAGGCCAACCGGGTTCTGCGGCGGTTCGTCGAGCACGTCTACTCCTACGAACTCGACGCGCCACACCTGCCGACGCCGTGGCCGCCGGTTTCCTTCCCGTACGGCTCGGCGCACACGAAGGACCTGCAGTACCTGTTCCCCGGTTTCGGCGGGGCGGGCGGCCAGGCGATCGCTCTCGACGGTGCCGATCTGCTGCTGTCGGACACGATGGTCGGGTACTGGGCCGCGTTCGCGCACCACGGCAGCCCCAATGCGCCGGCGTCGCCGCTGCCCGAGTGGAAGGCCTACGACCCGGTGCGGGACAACGTGCTGGTGCTCGCCGCGCCCGCCTCGTACGAGGTCGAGAACTTCGGTGAGCGGCACCGGAGTGCGTTCTGGGACGACGTTTCCGCCGGACCCGCCGAAGCCGCGGGATGACCCGGACGCCGACACCGCCGGAAGGTCAGGCGGTGTCGGCGTTTCCGGTGTGGCTCTCGTCGACCGAGCGCAGCAGCACCTGGGTCGTGCGCTGGATGTGGTCGACGAGGATGGCGACGGCGGCCTCGGTGTCCTTGGCGAGGATGGCGTCGAGGATGGACTTGTGCTCGCCGACGATGTCGCGGTGCTCGTGGCCCAGCGGGATCGACCAGCGGCGGTACAGCTCGGCCGAGTCGCGCAGGGAGTGCGCGATCGCGAGGAGCCGCGGGTTCGGGCAGCCGGACAGCAGCGCCAGGTGGTAGGCGGCGTGGGCCTCGACCCATTCGTCGGCGAGGCGGTCCGGGTCGTCGGCGACGGTCTGCGGCGTCTGCTGCAGCCGGTGGTGCGCGGCGAGGACTTCGGACTCCCACTGGATTCCGCCGTGCTGCAGGGCTTCGCGCAATACGAGGGATTCGATGGCCACGCGCGCCTCGGTGAGGTGCTCGAGGTCCTCGATGGAGATCGGCGTCGTGTGGAAGCCCAGCTGGGGCTCGGCTTGGACCAGGCCCTCGGCGGCGAGCCGGGTCAGCGCTTCGCGGACCACGCCCATGCTCGATTCGTACCGGCTGCACAGTTCCGCGAACGGCAGCCGGCTTCCCGGTGCCTGCCGTCCGGCGAGGATGTCTTTGCGCAGAGCCAGGTACACCCGCTCGGCGCGCGTCGAAGGCTTGGTCGCGGCCATGGCGGTCAGTCAATCATGTTCGTAGGCTCCCGACAATGTTGAAAATGTATTGACTTATTGATAATCCTGGGTGAAGCTGATCCGGCAGCCCGGTGAGCTGCCGGGACGACCGGCGAGGAGGCCGAGACGTGGTGGACGAAGCAGCGTTTCGCGAGCTGATGGGCGCGGTGTGCGCCCCGGTCACGGTGATCACCACGACCACGGCGGAAGGCCGGCCCCACGGCACGACCGTGAGCTCGTTCGCGTCGCTGTCCTTGCGCCCGCCGATGGTGAGCTTCGCGCTCGACACCGGATCGGCGCTGCTCGCCCACGTGCGGCGGTCGCGGCGGGTCGGGGTCAACGTCCTGGCCCACGGCCAGGACGCGGTGGCGATGGCGTTCGCGGGCCGGGGCGAGGACAAGTTCGCCGGCCTGCGCTGGCACGAGGCGGACGGTCTGCCGCGGCTCGACGGCGCGGGCGGCTGGCTGGCCGCGACGGTGCTGGACCTCGTGCCCGGGGGTGACCACGTGCTGGTGCTGGCGGAGGTCGTCGCCTCCGAGGTGGGCGCGGCCGCGCCGCTGGTGTACGCGCGCCGGACCTTCGGCACGCATTCCCGGCTGGCGCGCGAGGCCGGGCTCTGTACGTGATCCGCCGGGACTCGAACCCTTCCCCTGAGCAAAGGAGCTGGTGATGTCCATCATTCTCGATCGGCCGGGTGCGACCGACGCGGATCGGCAGCTGCGGGCCGACCTCGTCGACCGCGCGGCGAAGCTCGTGCCGCTGCTGGCGGCCAACGCGAAGCGCACTGAAGACGATCGGCGGGTGCCGGAGGAGAACATCCGGGCCATCGAAGAGGCCGGGCTGTTCACGATCATGCAGCCGAAGCGGTTCGGCGGGCTCCAGGTCGATTTCCGCACGAAGCTGGAAGTGACGCGGGAGCTGGCGCGCGGCTGCGGGTCGACGGCGTGGGCGACGAGCCTGATGAACGTGTGCGCTTGGTTCACCGGCATGTGGGGTGAGCAGGCGCAACAGGACGTGTGGGGCGAGAACCCGCGCAACCGCGTCGCGGGGGTGTTCGCGCCGAGCGCCACCGCGCGGGTGGTCGACGGCGGCCTGGTCGTCACGGGCAAGTGGGGCTGGGCCAGCGGCTGCCTGCACTCGCAGTGGGCGCTGGTCGGCACACCGGCCGCCGAGGGCGAGGGCCGCTCGTACGACCAGGGCATGGTGCTGATCCCCATGGCGGACCTCACGGTCGAGGACACCTGGTTCGTCGTCGGGATGCGGGGCACGGGCTCGAACACGCTCGTGGCGGACGAGGTGTTCGTGCCGGAGCACCGGTTCATCTCGGTGCCGAAGATGACCGTGGGCGAGGTCGCGACCCCGTTCAAGGACGAGGCCCTGTACCGGTCGCCGTTCGTGCCGGGCGCGGCGATCATCCTGGCCGGGCCGCAGCTGGGCCTCGCACAGGCGGCGCTGGACCTGGTGGTGGAGAAGGCGCCGCGGCGCGGGATCTCCTACACCTTCTACGAAAACCAGACGCAGGCGCCGGTCGTGCAGCTGGCGGTGGCGCGGGCCGCGTCGCTGGTGGACACCGCGCACCTGCTGGCCTACCGGGCCGCGGCGGAGATCGACGAGAACGCCCACCTCGGCGTGTTCCCGGACTACACGGCTCGCGCGAGGGCGCGGATGGACGTGGGCCAGGCGATCGTGACCGCCCGTGAGGCGATCCGCGAGCTGGTGACCGCCCACGGTGCTTCGAGTTTCGCCGAGTCGAGCCCGATGCAGCGGATCTGGCGTGACAGCGAGGTCGCGAGCCGCCACGCCGTGGCCAACCCCGAGATCAGCGCCGAGGTCTACGGGCGCGCGCTGCTCGGCATCCACGAGGGCGTCAGCCCGCTCGTCTGAGCAGGACACTTGAGAAGGGCATCGAAATGACCGAAGCGCACATGGCCTGGCAGGACCTCGTCGAGTACTCCGAGACGCACGATCTGCTGGCGAAACAGCTCTACGTCGTGTTCTCGACGCCGACCAACGGGCTCGGCCCGGTGCTCGAGAGCCTCGATCCGCACGTCGAGTACCAGACGAAGATGGAACGCGACGGCATCATGTTCGCCGCCGGCCCGTTCGCGAGCGAGGACCTCCAGGAGTGGCTCGGCGAAGGCATGTTCGTCTACCGCGCCACTTCGCTGGAGGAAGCGACGAAGTTCGCCGAAGCCGACCCGATGCACCGCTCGGGCGCCCGCAGTTTCCGCGTGCGCCTGTGGCTGCTCAACGAAGGCACGTATTCGGTGCAGCTGTTCTATTCGGGCGGCAAGCCGAAGATCGCCTGACGCGGACCGCGACCGAACAGGAGGTGGGCCGTGCCGGTGATGCGTGAGACGGCGACCGGGTTGCCGCGGGCCCGGGCGGAGTTCGCCCGTGGCCGCCCGATCGTGCTGGTGGACGACTTCGCCGGCGAAGCGGGTGTGTTGCTGCTGGCGGCCGAGACGGTGACGCCGGCCGGAATGGCGTTCGTGGTGGACCACACGTCGGGGTTCGTCTGCGTGGCGCTCCCCGCCGCGCGCTGCGCGCAGCTGCGGCTGCCGCCGATGTGTGCCCCCACCTCGACCGCGCTGCCCGACTTCTGCGTGACCTTCGACGCCGCCGAGGGAATCACCACCGGGATCTCCGCCCGGGACCGGGCCCGTGGCGCCCGGCTGGTCGCCGATCCGGCGAGCGGGCCGGCCGACCTCGTCCGGCCCGGGCACCTCATCCCGGTGCGCGCGGCCGACGGGCGCCTGCTGGAACGGGTGGGCCGCGCCGAAGCGGCCGTCCGGCTGGCGGAGCTCGCCGGGCTGGCACCGGCGACGGTGCTGGCCGACCTGGTCGCCGCGGCGGACCCGACCCGGATGTGCGCGGGGGCCGAGGCGCGCGAGTTCGCCGCCGAGCACGGCCTGGCGAGCGTCGCGCTCACCGAGGTGGTGGAGCACGAACTGGCCGCGCTGGACGACCACGTCCGCGCGGACCCGAGGAAAGGACTGGGATGAGGATCGGAAACCTCGCCGGACGCGCCGTGCTGGCGGTGCCGGGTGGCGCGCTCGACGTCAACCGGGCGAGCGGCGGAAGACTGCCGGCCACGCTGTCCGGGTTGTTCGAGCGGTGGGACGAGCTGCGCGCGCTCGCGGCGGACCCGCCGGCCGCCGAAGTGGTTCCCGTGGACGAGTCGCGCCTGGGCCCGCCGTGCCCGGACCCGCGGCAGGTGTTCGCGATCGGGCTCAACTACCGCGACCACGCCGCCGAAGCGGACTTCGCGGTACCGGATTCGCCGACGGTGTTCCCCAAGTACGTGTCCAGCTTCGCCGGCGCCCACGGCGTTGTGGTGCTCAGCGGCGACACGGTGGACTGGGAGGTCGAGCTCGTCGCGGTCATCGGGAAGCAGGCGCACCACGTCCCGGCGGCCGAGGCGTGGTCGCACGTGGCCGGCCTGGCCGTGGGCCAGGACCTGTCCGACCGCACGGTGCAGATGAGCGGCCCGGCCCCGCAGTTCGGGCTGGGCAAGTCGTTCCCGGGCTTCTCGCCCTTCGGTCCGTGGCTGGTCACGCCCGACGAGCTCGACGACCCGGACGATCTCGAGCTGGGTTGTTCGGTCAACGGCGAGCAGGTGCAGAAGGGCCGCACCAGCGACCTGGTGTTCCCGATCCCGGAGCTGGTGGCGCGCCTCTCGCGGATCGTCACGCTGTACCCGGGGGACGTGATCTTCACCGGGACCCCGGCCGGCGTCGGCCTGGCCCGCAGCCCCCGGTGGTTCCTCAAGCCCGGCGACGAGCTGACCAGCTACGTGCGCGGCGTCGGCGAAATGCGCCACGTGATGTCCGCCCAGCCCGCCTAGGCCCCGACCAGACAGGAGCAGCCTCGTGGCACTGCACAAGATGGCCGCGGTGGTGATCGGCGTGCCGAACCTCGCCGAAACCGCCGCCTACTACACCCAGTTCGGGCTCACCCCGCGCGCCGACGGCTGGTTCTCCACTGTGGACGGCGGGAACCAGCTGCGGCTGGTCGAGTCGGCCATGCGCCGGCTCGTGTCCTTCACCGTCGGGGTCGACGACCCGGATGACCTCGACCGGGCCGAAGCCCGGTTGCGCGCCGTGGAAGCGGTGGTGAGCCGCCGCGGGGACCGGCTCACGGCGATCGACCCGATCGGCGGGGTGGAGGTCGCGCTGGAGGTGCAGCCGCGGCTGCGCCAGCCGGAGATCCCCGCCACCGCCTACAACGGACCGGGCCGGATCGAGCGCGCCGGCGCCCGCGCGCCGGGGGTGTTGCGCACCACCGAGATCAAGCCCCGCAAGCTCGGGCACGTCGTGCTCGGCACCACCGACTTCGCCGCGTCCGAACGGTTTTTCGTCGAGGGCATCGGGTTCAAGGTCAGTGACCTGATCAAGGGCACCGGCGCGTTCCTGCGCTGTTCCACCGACCACCACAACCTGCTGCTGCTCAAGGCACCCGTGAGTTTCCTGCACCACACGTCGTGGCAGGTCGAGGACATCGACGAGGTCGGCCGCGGTGCCACGCGCATGCTCGAAGACCACCCGGAGCGCCACGTGTGGGGCCTCGGGCGTCACCACGCCGGGTCCAACTTCTTCTGGTACCTCAAGGATCCCGCCGGCAACTTCTCCGAGTACTACAGCGACCTCGACTGCATCCTCGAAGACCAGCTGTGGAAACCCGAGGCCTTCGTCGGCGCGGCCGGGCTGTTCAACTGGGGCCCGCCGCCGCCTCCCTCCTTCCTGCACCCGGACGACCTCGCCGCCCTCATGACCGGCGCGCACGCGCCCGGCTGACCCACCCGAGCCGCCCGTCCCGCGAGCCCCGACGCCACCGGAAAAGAGCACACCATGACCGAAAGCGACAGCATCACCTCGATCACGCAGACGATCCTGCGGGAACGGCAAGCGCGCGACCGCGGCTGGTGGGAGCGGATGCGCGACTGCATCCGCCCGGACGCGGCCATCCGGCTCAGCTGGTTCCAGGGAACCGGCGCGGAGTTCGTGGTCCAGTCCGAGAAGATGGCCGAACGCGGACAGCAGGCCGTGCACCGGCTCTTCCCGCCGGTGGTCACGGTGTCCGGCGCCCGGGCCGTGGCGGAGATGGCGGTGGCCATCGAGTTCCGCGACGTGATCGGGGGAGTGGAGGCCGACCTCTCGTCCTACGCGCGGCTCGTGTACCGCCTGGAGAAGTCCGAGGACGCGTGGCGGGTCGTGGCCCTCGACGGCATCTACGAGCGCGACGCGATCGTGCCCGTGGTGCCCGGCGACGTCCCCGACCTCGACCGGACGCTGCTGGCGAAGTTCCGGGCCCCGTACCGGTTCCTCGGCTACTACTTCGCCGACCACGGCTACTCCGTGAGCGAAGACCTCTACGGTGATGATCGGCCGGCCCAGGTCGCCGATCTCTACCGGCACACGTCGGCGTGGCTGCGGCCGTGAGTGCCGTCGGACCGTCGCCGGCGACGGGGCCGGCGCGGGGTGACGCGGCGGCCGGTTACCCCACGGTGGTCACCGGCCGCCGCGCCGTGGCCGACGGAGTGGTGGAACTCGAGCTGAAGCGCCCCGGCGGCACACCCCTGCCGCCGTGGGCGCCGGGCGCGCACCTCGACCTGGTGCTCGACGACACGCTCGTGCGGCAGTACTCGCTGTGCGGCCCGGCGGACGATCCGGCGTGCTACCGCATCGCGGTGCGCAAGGACGAGGCCGGCCGCGGCGGCTCCCGGCGGATCCACGACACGCTCGCGCTCGGTGACGTCGTGGTGGTCCGCGGGCCGCGCAACACCTTTCCGCTCGACCCCGCGCCGGGGTACGTCTTCATCGCCGGCGGCATCGGCATCACGCCACTCCTGCCGATGCTCGAAGCCGCGCGGCGAGCGGGCACCGAGTTCCGGCTCTTCTACGGCGGCCGCTCGCGCGAGAGCATGGCCTACCGCGAGGTTCTCGCGGGTGACCACCGGGTGCGGCTGCTTCCGCAGGACGAGGCCGGCCCGCTGCCCGTCGACGAGATCCTCGCGACCGCCCCGCACCACTGGCCGGTGTACTGCTGCGGGCCGGAACCACTTCTCGCGGCCGTGGAGCACCGCTGCGCCGAGGAACCGCGCCGGGTGCTCCGGGTCGAACGCTTCGTGCCGAGGACTTCCGCGGAGACGGACGCCGACCGGGCGTTCACGGTCGAGCTCGCGGCCAGCGGGCTCGAACTCGCCGTGCCGGCTGACCGCCGGCTGCTCGACGTGCTGCTCGAAGCCGGCGTCGACGTGATGACCTCGTGCGAAGAAGGCACGTGCGGTACCTGCGAGACCGCGGTGCTCGGCGGAGTGCCCGAGCACCGCGACTCGGTGCTGACCACCGATGAACAGGACGCCGGGGATCGCCTGATCGTGTGCGTCTCCCGATCCCGGACGCCCCGGCTCGTTCTCGACCTCTAGGCCGGGCTCGCCGGGGGTCCGGGATCGGAGTGGTCAACGCTGCGGTGTCAGCCCGCTCGCCCACACCCGCAGCTTCTTCCGGTCGATCTTGCCGAGATCGCTGACTCGGGGCAGTTCCTTCAGCCATTCCAGGCGTTCGGGCCACTTGTACTTGGCCACGCCCAGCGCCGCGAAGTGCGCCTGGACGTCGGCGAGCTCGACCCGGCCGGCCCCGGTGCCGACCACGAAGGCGCAGGCCCGTTCGCCCAGCCGGGCGTCCGGCATCGGAACCAGAGCCGCTTCGGAGATTTCCTCGTGTCCGACCAGCAGGTGTTCGACTTCCTCGGTGCTGATCTTCTCCCCGCCGCGGTCGATCACGTCCTTGATCCGGCCTTCGACGGAGTAACACGGCAGGCCGGCCACGATCATGCGGCGCATGAGGTCGCCGCTGCGGTAGAAGCCGTCTTCGGTGAACGCCTTGGCGTTGTGGTCGGCGGCGTCGAAGTAGCCGCGGATGGTGTAGGGACCGCGGGCGATCATCTCGCCGACCTCTCCGTCGGCGACCTCGACTTCCGTTCCCGGCTCGACGATCCGCACCTCGTCGAGCGCGGAGATCGGCACGCCGACGCCGCTGAGCCGCGCGTCGAACGGGTAGTCCACGGGGGTGGTCATGCACAGGCCTTCGCTCATGCCGAAAACCTGGCCCGCCCAGATGCCGTGGTCCCGCAGCGCCTCGAAGTGGGCGCGGGGAACCTGCCGGCCCCAGAACAGCACCTGCTTGAGCGAGCCGCCGGCGTAGAAGTGCTCGTCGAAGACGGCGTCGTAGGCGAACGGGGCCAGCGGCAGGCAGGTCGGGGCCTGCGTGGTCACCAGGTGCAGCATCGAGGCGTAGCTCGGAGCGCCGAGGATGGCGGCAGCGCCGACGCTGTGCGGGCCGAAGAGCCCGATGATCGTACCGGCGTTGTGCACCACGGGCCCGAAGTAGCCGACCCGGTCGGCCGCGCTCCACCGCATCGCCTTCGCGAACTCCGACGCGTAGGACCAGTACGCGGCCTGCAGGCACGGAATCACCTTCGGGATACCGGTCGTCCCGCCCGAAAGCTGGAACACGGCGACGGACTGCTCGGTCAGTCCTGATTGGACTTCCTCGACGGTGGCTCGGGCCGCTGCGCCGTCGATCCCCTCGCCGACCTGATCGAAGGAGAGGCCACCGTGCGATTCCGCCGCGGCGCCCGAAACCAGGACCACCCGGCCGTCGCCGGCCGAGTCGGCCAGTTCTCCGGCCAGGGCCACGAGATCTGCGCTCTCGTAGCCGGCGTCGACCAGGTGCGCCACGGGCCGGGTCTGGCGGGCGATCTCGCTCAGCTCGTGCCGGCGGTGGTGGGTCAGGGTGCAGACCGGGATCAGGCCCGCTTTCAGCAGGGCGTACCAGGCGATCACCGTCGCCACGGAATTGCCGACCTGCAGGAGCACGGCACCGCCGGCCGGCAGGCCCAGTTCGTGGAGGCCGGCGGCGCGCCGGTCGGTGACCTCGTCGAGTTCGGCGAACGTCATCGTGCTGCCTTCGCTCACGATGGCGGGCCGATCCGGGTGCGCGAGGGCGACGGCGTGGAACTGCCCGGCGATCGTGCGGGGCTGCCAGATCCCGGCCTCGACGTACCGGCGTGCGAATTCGCGGGGGAAGCGCACGTGGCGCTCGGCGGTCGTCCCGTCTGTGGTCATTTTCCTCTTCTCCCTGCAGCGTCTGCGAGGCAGGCTACTTCGCTGTTGACGCACACGCAAGTAGATTGACGCCTACGCAAAGAGCGATCTACGATCCACGCTCACCGAAAGAACCGGAAGTGGGAGGACGCGGCGGATGGCCTTTGTTGGTGTGGTTTACGACAGCGGTTACGGGCACACGGCCGCACAAGCCCGTGCCGTCGGGGAAGGCGTGCTGCGGGTCGACGGAGCCGAGTGCCGGATGTTCTTCGCGTCGGACGTGGCCGGCGATCTCGAGGCGCTGGATGCGTGTGACGCACTGATCTTCGGGACGCCGACCTATCTCGGCAGCGCCTCGGCGGAGTTCAAGTCCTTCATGGAAGCCACGTCGGGCAAGTGGGCGCGGCAGGGCTGGCGGGACAAGCTCGCGGGCGGGTTCACCACGTCCGGGGGCTACTGGGGGACAAGCTGAACACGTTGGTGCAGCTCACTTTGTTCGCCATGCAGCACGGCATGGTGTGGGTGGGGCTCGGGCTGCCCGACGGCAACAACCGGAGCACGGGATCCGGGCGCAACGTCAACCGCCTCGGGTCCTACCTCGGGGCGATGGCCCAGGCCAACACGGACGAAGGGATCGAGGGCATGGCACCGGCCGATCTCGAAACCGCGCGGCTTCTCGGCGAACGGGTCGCCGAGTTCGCCGTGCAGCGCTCGCGCGTGGCGGTGGTGGCGTGAAGATCCTCGTCGTGGGCGGCGGTCCGGCCGGGCTCTACTTCGCGACGCTCGCCGCGCGGGCGCTGCCGCGAGCCGAAGTCACTGTCCGGGAGCAGAACCCGAAGGGGGTGACCTACGGCTGGGGCGTGGCGCTGATGCGCAGCGCCCTGGATGCGTTGCGGCCCAGCGCACCCGACCTCGTCGACGAACTGGCCACCAACGCGACGTGGCACGACGTCGTCGGTGTCGGGGTCGACTCCGGCCTCGTCGAGGTGCGGACCGGAGCGGCCGGCATGAATCCGCGGTGGTGGGTGCTTTCCCTGCTGGAGCAACACGCCCTGGCCGCGGGTGTGGTCATCGACCACGAGTCGCGAATGGATCCCGAGGCGCTCGCGTTCGGCGACTGGGATCTCGTGGTCGGCGCCGACGGGGTGAACAGCGGGCTGCGCACCGCGCTGGCCGAGCACTTCGCGCCGACCGTCGAGATGGGCGACAACTGGCTCGCCTGGTACGGCACGCCGAAGCTACTCCCGCTCTCGATCCTGCTGCAGAACACGGACGCGGGGATGTGGGTGGCGCACGCGGGCCAGTTCTCAGCGGAGATGAGCAACTTCACCGTGGAGATCGGCCAGGACGTGTACGACGCCCAGGGTTTCGCGGACCTGAGCGACGCGGAGTCCCTGAGCGTCTGCGAGGAGGTGTTCGCCGGCTGGCTCGACGGCGCACCGCTGATCGCCAACCATTCGGCCTGGTTCCAGACGAAGTTCGTGACCTGCCGGAACTGGACGCACGAGAACATCGTGCTGATCGGCGACGCCCTGCACACCGTGCACCCCTCGATCGGCTCCGGCACGCGGTTCGCGATGCGTGACGCCGTGTACCTGATCGACGCGCTCGACGAGGCGCGGTGGGACGTCGCGGCCGGACTCCGGGGCTTCGAAGAACAGCGGCGCCCGAGCGCCGAAGGGTTCCAGAAGGCGGCGCGGCGCAGTCTCAAGTGGTACGAGACGTTGCCGGGCCGACGGGTGGCCGATCCTGTTTCCTTCGCCATCGAGTACTTCATGCGCACGGGCCGGATCAAGTACGCGACGCTGCGCGGTGAGAACAAGGAACTCTTCCACGCCTACGAGACGTTCGGTGGCGCCGTCCGTTCGTGACGGAGGGCTCGACCAGGCGGCCGATCCGGCGCCTGGTCGGCCCCTCCGGTCCGAAGTCCACGCGCGGATTCCGTGCCGCCGCTTACGGGAGGTCCGGTCCGTGGATGATGCGGTCGAGCCGGTCGAGATCCCGCCGGACCCGGGCCAGCGCACCTCGGGTGCCGGGTTCGGGCGCACCGGGTTCGGGGTTGGCGAACATGACCCGAGCCGTTTCGACGAAACTCCCGATCACCTCGTCCGGGGAGTCGGACAGGCCGGGGTGGTACCAATACGCGATCCAGTTGCACATGCCCAGCAGCGACAGCGCGCCGAGGCGGTCGTCGCACTCGCGGAACTGGCCGGCCTCGATTCCTTCGGCGAGCACGGCCCTGACTTCACTCAGCACCGCGCGCCGCGCCGCCAGGTGTTTGCCCGCCACCGGTTCAGGCAGCGAGGACTCCGACCGTTCCAGCATCCTGAACCGCTCGGAGAACTCCATCCGGTCGACCACGAGCGCGGTGGTGACCCGGGCGAGCTTTTCGGTCGCGTCGAGCGTGTCGTCCTGACGGATGCTCCGCAGCTTGTCCGCGGCGATCTCGCTGGTTTCCGCGACCAGTGTGGAAAGGAGCTCTTCCTTGCTGTGGAAGTAGTGGTACACCGATTGGCGGGTGAGGTTCATCGCCTCACCGATGTCGCGCAGCGAAGTGCCTTCGTAACCCTTCTCGGCGAACAGGCGCGCGGCGTTTTCCAGGATCGCCGTCCGCGTGGCGCCACCGCGTGGTGTCACCGGTTCCTTGCGGTTGTTCGTGTTCCTGTTCGCGTCTGCCACGGACCTCATCCTAGAGCGCGGTCCGGACGACGCCGTTCGTCGACGTCCTCGGCCGGGAGTAGGTGAGAAGTTTACCCTATCGCAAGCCAATTGACGAGTCCGTAAAATGAGTTAGGCTGAGAAAGGGGTCAGCCGCCCGCCTCAGCACCTCGAGTGCCTCCTCCCTCGCCGAGCCTGATCGAGAGCCGCTGCCACAAAGCACGCCTCGTCAGCCCAGGAAACCCCGGCCGGCGCCGGAAACGGTGTCCCCACCTCGATCGGCCGCCCTCGAAACGTGGCCGCGAGTACCCGGCAAATGCCTCCCCGCCGCGGTCGCCGACCGCGGAACCCGCCGAACCACTGATCCCGAAGGTGTGATCGCCATGGTCGTTCGCGAGCTCATAGACCGTTCCCCGATGAGCCGGTTCCAAGCCGGAGTCGTGCTCATGTGCGCGGCTCTCTGCGTGGTCGAAGGGTTCGACATCCTGGTGATGTCGTTCGCCTCGTCCGGCGTGGCCCGCGACTGGGGCCTCACCGGCGCGACGATCGGGGTGCTGCTGAGTGCCTGCCCGTTCGGCATGGCGGTGGGGTCCGCGGTCGTCGCACCGCTGGCCGACCGGATCGGCCGGCGGCCGCTCACGCTGCTCTGCCTGAGCGCGACCACGGTGGCCATGGCGCTGAGCGCGGCCACCCGCAACGCCGCGGAGCTGACCGCCTGCCGGGTCCTGGCCGGGCTCGCCATCGGCGGCCTGGTGGCCAGCCTGCCGGTGCTGGTCTCCGAGTACTCACCGGCGCGCCGCCGGGGCAGCGCGGTCGCCTTGTACACCACGGGTTTGCCGCTGGGCGGGGTCGTGGGTGGTTCGGTGGCGACGCTGGTCGGCAGCCAGTTCGGCTGGCGCGGCACCTTCGCCGCCGGTGCGCTGCTCACGATCACGCTGCTGCTGATCAGTGTCGTGGCTCTGCCCGAATCGCTCGACTACCTGGAGACGCGCCGCCCGGCCCACGCGCTGGAGCGGATCAACCGCACGCTGGCCCGCATGGGACGCACTCCGCTCGCGCAGCTGGACGAGCACCAGGCGGCACCGATCGGCGTCACCAGCGGGATCCTGCGCGGACGAAGCGGGCGGCGCACGTTCTTGCTGTGGGCGGCCTTCCTCATCCTGATGGCCTGCTTCTACTTCGCGGCCAGCTGGACACCGGTGCTGCTCGAGCGCAGTGGGCTCTCGGCCGAGCAGGGGATCGGCGGCGGCATGCTGCTCAACGTCGGCGGGATCGCCGCGACGCTGCTCTTCAGCGTTCTCGCGCTGGTCGTCCGGCGGCCGACGCTCACCGCCCTGGCGTTCCTGATCGGAGCCGTTTCGTTCGTGGCGATGGGTTTGTCGCTGGGCAGCCTGGGCGGTGCGCTCACCGCCGCGGTGGCGGTCGGCGTGACCATCAACGCCGCGGCCAGCGGCCTGTACTCGATGGCGCCGGACCTCTATCCCGCTTCGGTACGCACGACCGCGGTCGGCTGGGCGGCGTCGATCGGCCGGATCGGCGCGATCGTGGCCCCGCTGCTCGCGGGCTTCCTGCTCGACGCGGGCTGGACCCCGCAGCGGCTGATGGTGCTGTTCGCCGCGCCGTTCGCGGTCGGCGGGCTCTGTGTGCTGCTGATCGCGAAACTCGGCCGGCCCGCACGCGAGGACACTCCGGCGCCGGCCGTCGGGCAGCCCGCGCCCGGGATTTCGTAGTCGGCCGCTGACCGCGAAGCCCGGCACGGCCCAGCGCCGTGTCGGGCATCACGGCTTGCGTTGTGGTCACGCCCGCGCGTGCACGGCACAGGCCCACGCGAAGGCCAGCTGCTGCAGGTGCAGTGTCCGAGAGAGCAGGTGGTGGTCGAGGTTGTGGCCGGCGCCGCGGACGAACTGGGCGTCGACCCAGGGCGCGTGGGTGAAGTACCCGGCGAAGGTGTCCACGCGGCCCTGGTCGGCGATCCACAGGCCGTCGTGCTCGGTCAGCACGTAGTGCACGGGGACCTCGACCCGCGCCGCCAGTTCCGCCGCGCTCGTGGGCCAGCCGCCGACGACTTCCCGCAGTTCGGCCAGGGGGATGGGTTCGGTGGCCGGCTCCGCCCGCTCGACGATGTCGTGCTCCCTCGTCCCTTCGGGGCCATACATGAACATCCGGCGCTGTTCCGGCGTGAAGATCACCGGCTGCCCTGGCGGCAGGCCGTTCCAGGCGTCGGCCACGTGGTCGGGGCAGACGTCGTTGATGCCGTGCAACGCGATCCCCAGCAGTGGCCACTGTGGACGGCCTGCGGCAACGTGCACCGCGATGGCGGAGCCGATCGAGTGCGAGATGATCACCACGCCGGGACGCCCTGCCGCGTGGTCGGCCCACAGCTGCGCGATGGTTTCGTCGAGCACGCCGGCGCCGGCCGCGTACGTACCTTCGCCGGAGCTCGGCAGATCACTGCCCGCGTACCCGGGCCGGTTCAGCGAGAACACCGGAAACCCGAAGGCTTCCGCGAGATCCAGCAGGGAATGGCCGGGGAGGTCGAAGTACCGGGCGTTGTAGCTGCCGCCGTGCAGCGTGACGATCAGCGGCAGGTCCGGAAGGCCCGGCCCGGTCGCGGTGCCGGTCACGCGGCCTCCGTCGACGGTCACCACGAACGGGGATCTGGTCAAGGGGTGCTCCTGTTCGGTGAACGCCGCTGGACCGGCTCCGGAGTTTCCGGTGCCGGCCCAGCGCAGGGGTTCGGGGGAGGTTTCTCAGCGAGCGGACAACGCGGCCACGGGGCAGCAGGACACCGCGGCCCGGGCCTCTTCCTCGAGCTCACCGGAGAGCTCGCCGTCCACGTCGAGGACGGGCCGCACGGTGTCGTCGAGGTGGAGCACGCGCGGCGCCACGGCCTCGCACTGGCCGTGGCCTTCGCACCGCTCGGGGTCGATTTCGAGCTTCATGTCACGCTCCGATCGGGGTGACCCGCACGCGGATCGAGGCGAAGGCCCGGATCACGTTGTTGAGGGCGCGTTCGGAGCCGAGCAGCTCGAAGGACGCGACCCGCGCCGCGAGCGACTTGAGCAGCGCGTGCGCCTCGATCCGGGCGAGACCCTGGCCGGCGCACCCGTGTACGCCGAAGCCGAAGCCCACGTGGTCGCCCACCCGGCGGGTCACGTCGAAGGTTTCCGGGTCCTGCCACTTGCGTTCGTCGCGGTTGGCCGCGGCGTAGAGGACCAGCACCTTCTGCCCGGCACCGATCGTGGTGCCGCCGATCGAGGTCTCCTTCGTCGTGTGCCGGCAGAAGCCGCGGATCGGGGTTTCCAGGCGGACGACCTCGTTGAAGGCGTTCGGGATCAGCTTCGGGTCTTCGCGGACCTTGTCCCACTGCTCCGTGTACCGGGAGAACAGGTAGATCGCGTTGCCGATGGCGCTGATCGTGGTGTCGAGCGCCGGACCGAGGTAGTCGAGCATCAGCGCCGGGCACTGGCCGGTGGGGATGCGGCCTTCGCGGGCCGCGCTCAGGACACCGTCGCCGAGGCTGCCGGGCGTCACGGTGCCGTGCTCGACCAGGTCGCCGATGTAGCTGCCGAGCTGCGCGAGCGCCGGCAGACCTCGTTGTGCGCGCTCGTTCATGGGGCCGATGGCGTCGAACACCGCGCTGGCCCAGTCCAGCAGCCGGTCGCGGCCGTCCTGGGGCAGACCGATGAAATCGGGGACCACGCTGAGCGGCAGCACCCGCGCCAGCTCGGTCACGGCGTCGAACTCGCCGCGCGCCACCAAGCCCGCCACGAGCTGCTCGGCCTGCTCCTCGATCGCGGCGCGGCGATCACCGAGGGCCCGCGGCGTCAGCGAGCCGGCCACGATGCCACGCAGCTTGTCGTGCTCGGGCGGATCGCTGGCCAGCGTGGTGCCCACGAGCTGCCGGTTGAACGGCTCGTTCACGGACACGCCGCCGGCGGAGCTGAAGGTGTCGGTGTCCTTGAGGACCTCGCGTACGTGCTCGTAGCGCGACACGGCCCAGGTGTCGTACTTCTCCAGGTAGACCACGGGGCCCGCGTCGCGAAGGGCGCGGTAGGTCTCGTACGGCTCGCGGATCTGGTCGTCGGAGTAGAGGTCGACGTCGGTCGTCGGGACTTCGGCCGGGGGAACGGTGGAACGGGTCATGGTCACGCCTTTCATCGACGGTGATGGCAGGTCGGGCCTTCTCACGGAAGGAAAAGCGGCCCGGCCGGGCGCCCGGAAGCGCTCGGCCGGGCCGCGGCGTCCGGCTACATCCCGAGCAGCTCGCGAAGGTGCCCGGTGAGCTCTTCCGGCGACTCCATGGACCAGAAGTGTCCTGCGTGGACATAGCGGACCCGCACGTCCGCGGCGTTCGGGAGGTACTCGCGCGCGTTCTCGTAGAACTCCCGCGGCTGGGTCTTGCTGTCGTAGCCCTGGAGGATCATCACCGGGCAGGTCCACGCCTGCAGGAGGCGCTCCCGGCGGTCGATCCACTCCTGGCGGAACGTCGAGGAGTTGAAATACCTCGGTGCCGCACGGAAGCAGTCTTCGTAGGAGTACTCCTGGATCACGCGGCGCATCTCGTCGTCCGGGATCTCGACGGAGCTGATCCAGGTGTAGAGCCACACGACGAAGCGCCGGGGGTCGTCCATGATCCCGGTGCGCGGGGCCTCGGCGAACATCGGTCCTTGCGGGGCCAGGCTCGGGTGGAAGTGGTACAGGTGCTGCTCGCCGCGGCCGTAGCGCAGCACCCGGTCCGGGTGGTTCGCGGCGAGGTAGTCGCCCTGCACGGTGCCGCGGTCATGGGTCACCAGGTTGAAGCGCTCCACGCCCATCGCGTCGAGCGCGAGGAGGAGTTGCTCGGCCGCGGCCTCGTGCCGGTAGTCGCCGGGGCTCTTCTCCGACTGGCCGTAGCCCTTGAGGTCGATGCCGATGCACCGGTACTCACCGGCCAGCGACGCCATCTGGTGGTGCCACTGGTACCAGGAATCGGGGATGCCGTGCAGGAACACGATCGGTTCGCCCTCGCCGCACTCGGCCCAGTGGAAGCGCACGAGTTCCTTGTCGCCGTCGACGTCCACGGTGTGGTGGGTGAAGGTGACCCCGTCGAGGACCTCCGTGGAGCCGTCGGGGTCCGGTTCGCGCGGGCTCACGTCGGTGAACTCGGCGACTCGCTTCGCGATCAGCTCTTCGTCCGGGAAGAAGTGTTCCAGGACTTTCGCCGCGCGTTCGGGGAGTTCGGAATAGCTCAGGTTGCTGGCCGGCATGGCACATCATCCTCTCGGGGCACGGGCCGGAATGGTCGAGCAGGCGACAACGGCGGGAGCTGGATCGCGCCCGGTTCCGGCGCTTCGAGAGCACGAGGTTCGGGACATCGTTGTCCGTTCGGTCGTCGCGGATTTCCCTGGTACGGCAGCGTTGCCGCACCGGGTCGGCCGGGGTGATCGGGTGGGCTGCCGAGGACGCTAGCCACTGACCGGGCCACGGAACCCGTGGTGCGCGATCTGGCCGTGAAACGGTTCGCGATGTGTCCGTCCGGATTTCGGGACGGCGTGAAACGGTCGCCGGAGCGGGTTCAGCCGCGCAGGGTCTCCGACGGCTTGCAGCCGTACTCGGCCTGGTACCGCTCGGCGAACCGGCTCACGTTGGTGAAGCCCCAGCGCGCGGCGATGGCGGTCACGGTCGCGCCCTCGCCCGGGCTCGAACAGGCCAGCTCCGAGTGCGCGCGGCGCAGGCGCGCGGAAGTCAGGTACGCCTGCGGGGTCGTGTCGAGCTCGTGGCGGAAGCCGAGCTGGAGAGTGCGGAGACTGACCCCGGTCCGGGCCGCCAGCTGCGCCGGAGTGACGAGCAGCGTCTGGCTTTCTTCCACGTACTGCTGCGCCTGGCGCACGGCTTGGCGTGAGGCCGGCTGGTTCCGGTCCGAAGTGGACACCGCGCCGGATGCTGCCCGGTGAGCCGCGGGCGGCTGGGAGAGCAGCAGGGTGGTCATCACCTGCTCGCACAACCGGGCCGGCAGCGCCGCGGACCACTCGGCCCGGCCCGTGTGGTTCTGCCGGGACGCTTGTTCGAGGAGCCAGGCGCTGCCGAGCATCGCCGCCAGCCCGGCGCCGGTGAGCGCGGGCTCGAAGCGGGTGAGCGCGGTGGTGTCGGCGTCCGGGCTCAGGCTGCCCAGGTACGCGCGCAGCGGCGCGAGCTCGATCCGGAAGCAGAAGAACTCGAGGTCCTCGCTCCAGTCCAGCCGGAAGGGGAACCCCGGGGAGAGCACCGAGGCGGCTTCCCCCGCCTCGGTCACGAACTCGCGGCCCCGGTGGGTCACGCGCATTGAGCCGCGGATCGGCAGGCACACCGCCACGAACTGCTCCAGCGCCGGGCTCGTGAGCGTCAGCGGGACGCCGTAGCGCAGGTGGAACAGCGACATCCCCGCGAAGGAAACGCCGTTGATGCGGGCCTCGAGCCCCTCGTCGCGGGCGCGCAGCTTGTGGCGGTGCAGGAGCCGCGCGGCCTTGTCCTGGGCTTCCTCGACCGAGTCGGTACGCAGCAGCGGATGCGCGGAGAAGGGAGTCACGTGCGGAACCATCGCCTGCTCCTTCGCCGGCGGGTGCGAGTTCTCAAGCTCAATGGTCGGCTCAGATTATCGAAAACAGCTACAGGTGTCGATAGTACTCGGTCATGTCGAGGACCGCGCCGCCCTCACCGCGGGGGAGGTGGGGGCGGCGCGGAGCCGGGGCGATCAGACGGGCAGGTCGACCTCGTCGTTGCGGACCTCGATCCAGACCAGGTCGGTGAGGTCTTCGCGGGCGTGGGTGCCGTGGCGGCCCCAGCCGCTGTCGCGGACGCCGCCGATCGGGGCGGTGATCTCGTCGGCGACCGTGGGGCCGTTCACGTGGACCATGCCGGACTTGAGTCGGTTCGCGATCTCGAAGCCGCGGTAGGTGTCGGCTGAGAGCACCGACGCGGTGAGGCCGTAGAGGGAGCGGTTGACGACCTCGACGGCTTCGTCGGCGCTGTCCACGGGCTGGATCACCAGCAGCGGGCCGAACGTCTCCTCGTACGAGGCGATGGCGTCGTCCGGCACGTCGACGAGGATGGTGGGCTCGAAGATCCGGCCGTGGTGCCGGCCGCCGGTCACGATCTTGGCGCCCTTGGCCACGGCGTCGTCGATGCGGTCCTGCATCACGGTCACGGCGTGGTCGTTGATGAGCGGGCCGATCACGGTGGCCGCGTCGCGCGGGTCGCCCTGGGGGAGTGCTTTCGCGCGTTCGGCGAGCTGCTGCACGAACTGCTCGTAGAGCGGACGTTCCACGAGCACCTTGCGGGCGCACATGCAGATCTGGCCCTGGTGGAAGAAGGCGCTGTAGGTGGCCACCCGCACGGCGTAGTCGAGGTCGGTGTCGGCCAGGATCACGAGCGGGTTGTAGCCGCCGAGCTCCATCACCGAGCGCTTGAGCGTGCGTCCGGCGCGCTCGGCGAGCATCCGCCCGGTGCGCACGCTGCCGATGAAGTACAGGCAGCGCACTTCGGGGCGCTCGAAGAACTCGTCGGCGATCGGGCCGGCGGCGCCGGGCGCGTGCGTGACGACGTTGATGACCCCGGGCGGGAACCCGGCTTCCTCGGCGACCTGGGCGACGACCAGCCCGGCGGAGATCGGGGCCTCTTCCGAGGGCTTCACGACGATCGTGTTGCCCGCGGCGATCGTCTGCGCGACCGAGCGCCACACGAGCACGTTGGCGCCGTTCCACGGGGTGAAGGCGGCGACCACACCGAGCGGCTTGCGCACGCCCATCGAGAAGGTGCCGGGGTGCTCGCCCTGCAGCACCTCGCCCTTCGTGTCGAACACCCAGTTGGCGGCCTGGCGCAGCACGCTCGTGACCACGTTCTGCTGGAACTGCGCGAAGTAGATCGACGAACCGGTCTCCTCGGCGAGGATCGCCGCGAGCTCGTCGTGGCGGCGGTCGATGATGTCGGCCGCGCGCAGGAACATCTTCTGCTTCTCGCGCGGGGCCAGCGCCGCCCACGCCGGGAACGCCTCCTCGGCCGCGGTCACGGCTTCGGCCGCGTCGGCCTTCGTGCCGGCGGCAGCGTGCGCGTACACCTTGCCGTCAAAGGGATTGAGCACGTCGAACGTCGAGCCGTCCGACGCCGGGCGCCACTGTCCGCCGATGAAGTGGCGGTGTGTTTCGGGCATGGTGGTTCCTTCCTGCTCGGAAAATGGTGGGGTCAGTGGGTTTGTTCGGTGGGCTGGTCAGTGGGCGGTGAGGCCGGCCCAGGCGTGGGCCTCGCGGTAGACCTGCTCCACGGCTTCGGGCCGGTCGGCGCCGAGGCGGTCGTCGCCGACCTCGTAGCCGCGCTCGGTGAGCCAGAGCGCGAGCATGCGGTAGGACGGGCGGAAGCCGGCGAGGTCCTCGGAGGTCACCTTCGGCGCGGATCCCGGCATGGTGGGCGTGAGCGTGTCGTGTTCGAACACGGCCTCGGACGAGAGGATCCGCCACGTCCCGTCCCGGCGCTCCACGCGGGTGATGAACCGGATCTGCACCGCGAGATCGCATTCCACGCCGCGCACGTCGCCGCGGAACTCGATCGTCATCGGCAGTTCGACCACGGACCGGTCACCGTGGGCGCGTACCACCGGCACGCCGACGCGGTGCGTGGACGGATCGCTGGTGTGCATGTCTTTCGAGCGCTCCACGTACTCCGCGATGGTCCCGGAGAACCAGCTCGTGCGGATCGTGGCCTCGGGGTGGTAGCAGCCCGGCAGCTCGTCCCACCAGCCCCGGTCGCGGACCTGCCGCTCGCGCACCACCAGTTGCAGGATCTCGGCTTCGTCGACGGCCATCGGTCACCCTCCGTTCATGAGAAAAGCTTTCTCAAAAGCTATCAAGAAAGCTTTCCGGTGGCAACCATCCTGCTAGGGTCGGCGGTGGAACGAGAGGGGAGTGCCGTGCGACAGGACCTGGTCGACACGTTGGTGGCTTCGTGGACCGAAGAGCTGCCCGAGGTGGTGAGCACCGAGTTCGAGCTGGTGAAACGCGTGGCGCGGCTGCACGCGCTGCTCGCGGAGGTGCTGATCGCGCAGCTCAACCGCTTCGGGATCACCAAAGCCGAGTACGACGTGCTGTGCGCGCTGGCCGCGGCCGGCGAGCCCTACCGGCTCAAGCCGTCGGAGCTGGCCGCGCGGATCCTGCTGTCTTCGGGTGGCACCAGCAACGTGCTGCGCCGCCTGGCCGGCGCGGGGCTCGTGGACCGCGAGCCGGATCCGTCGGACGCGCGCAGCTCGTGGGTGGTGCTCACGCCCGAGGGGGTCGAGCTCACGCACGCGGCGGTGCGGGAGGGCTCACGGGCGCAGGCCGAGCTGCTGGCCCCCGCTGCGGGGCCGGCGACCCGGACGGCGGCGGACGCGTTGCGCGAAGTGCTGCTGGGTGTCGGCGACGAAGTCGTGGCGCAGCCCTCGGTTCGGGTGGCGCGGTGACTTGGCCGGCGCGCTGAACGGCGCACTGTGGCCGGCGCGCTGTGACCGACCCACTGAACGGCACCGAGCCGGACAGGGCAGGCGATCCTGCGCTGTCCGGCTCGGTGCGGAGAACCTCGCGGTCAGAACGTGAGCACGATCTTGCCGCGCAGCCGGCCCGCGGCGGTCAGCTTGTGGGCTTGGTGAACCTGCTCCAGGGGAAAGGTTTCCTGGACGCGGGACACGAGGCCGCCGTCGGCAACGGCGGCCAGGATCGTGGCGAGGCGCTCGGCGTCCGGGGTGGCGTGGACGCTGCTCACCGCGATGCCGCGCTCGGTGGCCGGCGCGGCCGCATCCGTTGCCGTGCCGAAGGATCCGCCGTCGCGCACGGCCGCGATGAGCTCGCCGGAGAGCAACGCCGCGTCGAAGATCGCGTCGACGCCCCCGGGCACGAGCGAACGGGCCTCGGCGACGAGGTCGGCGACCGGTTTGCGAGCGAGCACCCGTTCGGCGCCCAGCGAGGCCACGAAGTCGTGATCTCCGTCCGAGGCCACGGCGAACACCCGCAGTCCGTCGCGCACGGCGAACTGCGTGGCGAACGCGCCCACGGCTCCGCTGGCTCCGGTGACGAGGAGGGTGTGGCCGGGTCCGTAACCCGCGAGGTTGTCGAGGGCCTGCCGGGCGGCCTGTGCGTTCAGGGGCACCGAGCCCGCGGTCACCCAGTCGACGCCGTCCGGAAGAGCGGTCAGCCACTCCGCGGCCGCCGGCACGATTTCCGCGTTCGAGCCCTCGCCGTTGCCGAGTTTCAGCCAGGGCAGCAGCCCGGCCACGCGTTGTCCGGCGGTGAAGCCGCCCGCGGTTTCGAGCACCGTGCCGGCGAGTTCGAATCCGAGGGTGAAAGGCAGGGACAGATTCGGGGTGCGGGCGGCCAGCAGGCCGCGGCGAATGGCGAGCTCGACCGGGTTGACCGACGTCGCGGCCATTCTGATCAGGACCGGACGGTGGTCCGTGGCGACCGGAACCGGCCGGTCGACCAGCCGCAGCACGTCGGGGTCGCCGTATTCGACGACGGTGATGGCACGCATGAAATTTCCTCCGGGGAATTGTCCGATGGGACATCAGGGCGGGGCCGATCGGGAAGGCAGAGTTCGGTTCGAGGCATTCGGCGAAGCCGGCTAGGTGAGATCCCGGTGGTGAGCCGCCATCAGGTCTTCCAGCGCCGCGCGGGTTTTCACCAGCTCGGCGATGGCGCCGGACAAGCGGTCCCGCTCGCGGCTCATCGCTTCCGACGCACGCTGAACCCACTGCGCGTCGCGCCTGCTCATACAGGGTGCGAACTCCGCGATCACGCGGCTGGACATGCCGGCCGCGAGAAAATCCTGGATGAGTTTGACCCGGGCGACGTGGTCGTCGGTGTAATGACGCTGACCACTCGAAGTCCGAACACTGGTCAACAGGCCCTTCTCTTCATAATAACGCAATGCCCGCTGGCTCGCGCCAGTCTGCTGGGACAACTCACCGATTCGCATTTTCATCTCCGGAAGTGTGGTGGATCACAACGCCTTGCCTCTGACCCTGGCGTGAGGTTTTACCGTTGACGGCAGTTCGTTCGCCTGCAAGGAGAAACAATCATGGTCAAGCTGGTCATCCTGCTCAAGCGTGCCCCGGGAATGAGCCTCGAAGAATTCGCGGCCTATCACCGCGACCACCACGCCGTGCTGATCGACTCGGTTCCCGAGACGGCTCGCTACATCCGGAAATCGGCGTTCTCGTACGTGGCCGACGATTCGGCGCCGTATGACGGCATCGTCGAGATCTGGTTCGAATCCGACGCCGACCGCGTGGCGTTCTTCTCTTCCGAGAGCTACCAGAACGTGATCCGGCCGGACGAGAAGAACTTCGTCGACCCGGACTCCGTCGCGCTGATGGTGACCACCGAGCGCATCACGATCGGGGCGTGAGGTCGGGCGACGCCTGAGCATGGCGGGCTCCTCGGAGGGACGGTGACCGTAGTAGAATATATTCTAGTACGGTCACCGTGGTCCGGGCTCGGATCGAGCAGGACCGTGCACGATCACTACCCGCCGGATCCCGAGGCCCGCCGGTTCCGTTGCTGCGGAGGGATTTGCGCCGGCCGCCGCCGATCGTCGGCGGCGCGGCAGCTGCTGATCGGCGGCGCCGTCGTGTCCCGGGACCGGGCCGCCGGCACGATCGCAGCCGCCGGTGACCGCACCCCTCGTGAGGTAGGCTTCGCGGACTGACCTGCGACACGAGGAACGTTTCATGACCGGCTTCGGGCCGCCGCCCTCTCCGACGGTGAAGTTGTCCGTTGTCGACCAGGTGACCAACCAGATCGTGGAGATGGTGCTGAAGGGCGAGCTCCGCCCGGGCCAGGCGCTGCCGATCAACGACATGGCGAGCCTGATGGGCGTCAGCCACATCCCCGTGCGCGAGGCACTGCGCCGCCTCGAAAGCGACGGGCTGATCGTGTACCAGCGCGGCAAAGGCGCTCAGGTCGCCGCCGTGAGCGAGGACGACCTCCGCTCGATCTTCCGGCTGCGCCGCGTGATCGAGGCCGACGTCGGCCGCCGTTCCGTCGCGCTGCTGGACGAGCCGCACCTCACCGAGATCGAGCAGCGCCTGACCGACCTGCGCGCGGCGATGACCGACTCCACACCGGCCGCGGTCTCCCCGGCGCACCAGGCTTTCCACCACGCGCTGCTGCCCGGCGCCACGCCCTGGGACTGCCGCATGCTCGGCCAGCTCTGGGTCGCGACCGAACGCTACCTCCAGCTCTACCTCGGCACGGCCCAGTCGGCCACCGCCACCGCCGCGATCATCGAGGAACACGAAAGCCTCCTGCACGCCGCGAACTCGGCGAACGAGGACACGTTCTCGAAGGCGCTGGCCGACCACGTCACGTGGAGCGAAAGCGAAATCCTGCCGGCGATCGTCATGCCCGGACCTCGTGGCTGACCGGGAGCGACCGCGGTGACCGAGGCGGGAAAGGCAGCGGAGCCGGGAAAAGCAGCCGAGCCGGGAACGGGATCGTCGGCGGCGGGCCGGGCGTACGAGCAGATCCTCGAACTGCTCGCGTCCGACGACGTGGCACCCGGCACCTGGTTGCGCGAGAGCACGCTCGCCGACTCGATGGGGATGAGCCGCACGCCGGTGCGCGAGGCGCTGGCCAAGCTGGGCTCCGAAGGCCTGGTGCGCCTCGAACGGCATCGCGGTGCGCAGGTGGTGGGCTGGAGCCGGGCGCAGATCGTGGAGATCTACGGGCTGCGTGCCGCGGTCGAGGGTTACGTGGCCGCCGTGGCCGCGCACAAGATCGGCGACGAGACCATCGCGGCGCTGGAAGCGAACCTCGTGGCCTACCGCGAAGCCATCGAGCGCGGCCGGCCCGCGGTGCAGGAAGCCGCCACGCTCAACAACGAGTTCCACGCCCTGATCCTGGGCGCGACGCGCAGCGAAAGCCTGGTGTCACTGCTCAACGGGGTGTACGCGCTTCCGCTGGTGCGGCGGACGTTCCTGCGCTACACCGAGCGCGACCTGCACCGCAGCGTGGAACACCACCGGGAGCTCATCGACGCGTTGAAGGACCACGACGCCGAGAGCGCCGAGATGGTGATGAAGGTGCACATCAGGGCCGCGCAGCGGGCCGTGCTGTATCACGAACGCTTGCGGCTCAACCCTTCCGCGCAGTGATCCGCGGGTTCTCGGCGGGCCGGGGTGAGCGGCCGGCGAGAACGTGCCGTTCGCGGCTGGCGACCACGCCCGTCAGCACCTGCGGTACGAGCAGGAGCGCCAGCGCGCCCAGCGGTACGGTCCACTCCCCGGTTGTCGAGTGCAGCGCGCCCAGCCCGACCGGGCCGAGGCCGGCGAACAGGTAACCGAAACCCTGCGCCATGGTCGAGACGTGCCCGGTGTGGTGCGCGTCGGGGGAGCGCCACACCAGGTAGCTCAGCGACAGGCTGATCGACGCGCCCTGGCCGAACCCGAGCAGGGTCATCCAGGCGTAGGCGCCGGAAACCGGGGCGAGGGCCAGCCCGAGGTACGCGACGCCGGTGATCGCGGCCGCGAACACGATCGGCAGCCAGGTGGGCCGCACCCGCTGGGCGATCGCCGGTGCGACGAGTGAAGCGGCGATGCCGAGAAAGGCCGACCAGGAAAGCAGGAAACCCGCGTTCTGCGCGCTCATGCCGTGGTCCTTGAA
Organism: Amycolatopsis rhabdoformis; assembly: GCF_035918295.1. Classification (GTDB taxonomy): domain Bacteria; phylum Actinomycetota; class Actinomycetes; order Mycobacteriales; family Pseudonocardiaceae; genus Amycolatopsis; species Amycolatopsis rhabdoformis. The sequence continues at coordinate 4,812,586 of NZ_CP142149.1, read as the reverse complement.
AAGGGTCGGAACCCAGGTCAATGCCGCGTAGTAACCCAGGCTCTGAATGCCCGTCAACGCCGTGACCGCGAGGGCGATCGGATCTTTGAGAACTGCGCGGAATGGCGGTTCGCCGGCTTCGGACGGCGCGTCGGCCACCCGGTGGGCACCGGCCGTGCGCCCGGGTGAGCGCAGCGCCTGCGGGAGCCACACCGCCAGCGCGAGCACGGCGGGCGCGGCCCACCAGGCCAGGGCCGACCGCCAGTGCCCGCTCGCGGACACCAGTGGTTGCGTGAAACCGGAAGCCAGCGCCGCGCCCAGGAACAACGCGGTGGAGTACAAGCCCAGCATCAGGCCCGCGCGGTGGGCGAAGTCGCGTTTGATCGCCGCGGGCATCACGACGTTGGCCACGGCGATCGCCGCGCCGGCCACGATCGTTCCGGCGAAAAGGCAAACGAGGCCGGGGAACGAGCGCAGCACCAGTCCCGCGGCGAGAGCGAGCACGGTCACGCCGAGCAGGCGGTGCAGGCCCAGCCGGCGGATGAGCGCGGGGGTGAGGAAAGCGAACGCGCCGAACGCGAAGATCGGGACGGTCGTCAGAAGACTGGCCGCGGTGGGGGAGAGTCCGAGATCGGCGCGGACCTCGGGCAGCACCGGCCCGATCGAGGCGACGCCGATGCGCAGGTTCAGCGCGATCGCGAGCAGGCCGCAGGCGAGCAGGGCGACCGACAATTTCGACCGGTGTTCCTTTTCGTGGAGTCCGGGCAGTGTTCTGGAATGGGTGCGTCGGAGCACAGCGCGCGCCTTTCGAAGTGACGTCTCAGGAATGGGGAACGATCGGCGCCTGTGACCGTGGTTACGTTTTCGGTCGCGGCGGCCGTTCTGTTTCCAGTTCACCTGATCCAGACCGCCGATCCCACTGATAACCTGACGGCAAATGCCTGAAAGCCGCCACGAATCGACGTCGCCCGAGCAGAACCACGTGCTCGGCCACGACGAGCGCACGCCCGCCCACGTGCACCCGCGCGGACACCTCGTGTACCCGGCCACCGGTGTGCTCTCGCTGGTCACGATCCAGGGGTCGTGGATCGCGCCGTCGAACCGGAGCGTGTGGATTCCCGCGGGGTTCGAGCACCAGCACCGCGCGCACGGCTCCACGGACATGCGGATTGTGTTCATGGACGCCGAACTCGCCGCCCTGCTGCCGGCCCACCCCGCGGTGCTGGCCGTGACACCGCTCGCGCGCGAGGGCGTCCTGGCGCTGACCGATACCGACCGGCGGCCGCCCGAGGTGCTGGCCCGGCTCCGGCGAGTGGTGATCGACGAACTCGTGGCCGCACCCGAGCAGCCGCTGCACCTGCCGGAGCCGGCCGACGACCGGTTGCGCGCGGTGGCCCGGCTGGCCGAGCAGGACCTGTCGAGCTCCGCCACGCTGGCCGAGCTCGGCCACCAGGTCGGCGCGAGCGAGCGCACGCTGAGTCGGCTCTTCCACGCCGAGACCGGGATGAGCTTCCCGCGCTGGCGCACGCAGTTGCGCGTTCACCGCGCGCTGCTGCTCCTGGCGGACGGGGTCTCGGTGCTCGACACGGCGGTCGCGTGCGGCTGGGCGAACCCGAGCGCGTTCATCGCCGGCTTCTCGGCGCTGGTCGGGCAGACGCCGGGCCGCTACCAGCGTTCGCTCAGGGACGGGCGGCCGTGAGCGGCTGATTCGCCGGTGCGGGACTACTTTTTGCGGTTCGGCTGCTCGTGGTCGGCGGCCAGCTTCTTCAGCAACGTTTCGAGCGTGTCCTGTTCGCTGCCGGACAAGGTCGAGAGCATCTGCCGCTCGTTCTCGAGGTGGGCGGGCACGATCCGGTTCACCAGGTCCAGGCCCTCGGGCGTGAGGGTGATGCAGCGGACGCGCCGGTTGTTCGGATCGGCGACGCGGGTGACCCAGCCGCGCTCGACCAGCCGGTCGACCCGGTTGGTGACCGCCCCGCTGGTGACCATGGCCGAATGCATCAGCTCACCCGCCGTCAGCGAGTAGGGCGAGCCGCTGCGGCGCAGGGTGGCGAGCACGTCGAACTCGGGCAGCGTGCAGCCGAAGTCGTCGAGCCGGCGCTGCACGCCCTGCTCGAAGTACCGCGACAGCCGCCAGACCCGGCCGATGATGCCCATCGGCGCGGCGTCGACCTCGCGGTAGGACTCCGCCCACTGCGTGAGGATGTCGTCGACGCTCTTCGTGCGCGCGCCGTCGGCGCCGGAATCACCGGCCATCGTGGGCGCTCCCTTCTCGAGACTCTGCAAGCAAGATAACCGGCCGCGGTCGCCGGGGCCTTCGGCGCGCCCCCGTGTTGACAGTCGTGGCCGAGGTGATGCACCATCTCTCAACGTTAATATGAACGTTGAGATATTCGCCAGTCCCGGCATGAAGGAGGACGCCATGTCCGAAATCCGGCACGTGTTCGCTTGGCAGGTGGCCGAGGGCCACGACGGCGCCAAGGTGATCGAGCTGCTCACCGACTTCTCGAAGAAGGTCGACGTGATCCGCTCCTTCGAGATCGGCGGCCACACCGGCGATCCGGGTGACAACGGCGAGCCGTGGGACGGCGTGCTGATCACCGACTTCGCCACCTGGGCCGACCTCGACACGTACTCGAACCACCCGGCGCACGTCGAGCTCGTGGCCGAGCTCAAGCCGATGGTGAAGGCCCGGGCGGTCGTGGACTTCGTGCGGGCCGAGCAGTGACGGCGGGGACCACCGGCAAGCGGGCCGGCATCCAGGTCGCGACCAGCCCCTACGGTCCGGACGACCAGAAGGGGGCGCTGAACCTGCTCACCCCGGCCGGCCAGGCCGCGATCCTGGCGCGCGCCGACGCGTCCACTGTGTACGACCTGAGCATCGACTACTTCGTGGGCATGCCGAGCTTCCAGGCCGCCGGCGACCCGTCGTACCAGATCTACCTGAGCCACACGCCGGCCGGCACGGCCGTCGACAACCTGAACAACGCGGGCGCCGAGGTCAACCGCCACGTCTGCTACTCCGGCGACGTGATCTTCATGTACACCCACACCGGCACCCACATCGACTCGCTCAACCACTTCGGCGTGGACGGGAAGATCTACAACGGGTTCACCGCCGAGGAGAACCTCGGCAGCCGGCACTGGACGAAGGGCGGCGCGGAGAACATCCCGCCGATCGTCGCCCGCGGCGTGCTGCTCGACGTGGCCACCACGCACGGCGTGGACTGCCTGCCCGACTCGTACGCCATCACCGTCGAGGACCTGGAAAGCGCTCTCAGCCGCACCGGGCTGCACCTCGCCGAGGGCGACGTCGCGTTCGTGCGCACCGGCCGCATGCGCTACTGGCCCGACGGCGGCAAGGTGCTCGGCAACCCGCCCGGGCTCAGCCTGGACGCGGCGCGGTGGATCACCGACCAGGGCATCAGCGTGGTCGCGTCCGACCAGGAGTGCGTGGAGGTCGGCCCGTCCGAGCACGAGGACAACTGGCTGCCCGGCCACTGCCACTTCCTCGCCGAGGCCGGCGTGCCGATGATCGAGCTGGTCAACCTCGAAGAGCTCGCGCGCGACGGCGTGGACGAGTTCTGCCTCATCGCCGCGCCGATCCGGCTGCGCGGCGCGTCCGGTTCCCCGCTGCGGCCGCTGGCCATGCCGCTGCGCGGCTGAGCCGTCGGCTCCTGCCGAGGACTCCCCCTGACACCTGGTGTGCCCGGGCCGGTGAACCGGTGCGGGCACACCGGGAGCACGGGTGTCACCGCTCGATACTTCGAACAGGAAACTGTATACTATCTCCTGTTGGCCAGTGCCGAGCGATGAGGAGTCTGCGGGATGTCGGCGGCGAAGGTGTCGGTCGGAGGGGTGAAGACGCCTGGGACGATCACCGACTTCGTGGCCGAGCAGCTGCGGAATCGCATCGTGCTCGGCGTGCTGAAGCCGGGGGCGAAGGTTCCGGTGTACGAGCTCGCCGAGGAGCTGCAGGTGAGCCGGGTCCCGTTGCGGGAAGCGGTGCGGCAGCTCGAAGCTGAGGCGCTCGTGGACAACCTGCCGCGGCGGGGCACCGTGGTGCGGCAGCTGAGCGTGCGCGATCTGCGCGACGCGTTCGAGATCCTGCAGCACATCGAGCCGATCGCGGCGCAGCGTGCGGCCGCCCCGGAGAACACGGCCGTGGTGGACGAGATGGAGCACTGGCTGCAGAAGATGCAGGAGCTCTCCGATCGCCAGGTGCCGTCGGTGTCGGAAGAAATGCTGGAGGCGCACCGCGAGTTCCACTTCGCGCTGTTCCGCGCCGCCGGGGAAGGGGTGCTGCAGCGGCACCTCTGCATGCTGTGGCACACCTGCGAGCGCTACGTGATGAACAGCCTCCCGGACGTGGCACGTCAGGTCGCCGCCGCGCGCGAGCACGCGGACCTCGTCAAGCTGATCCGCAAGGGCGATGCCGAGGGCGCGACCGAGGTGCTGCACGCGCACCTCTCCGCCAGCCTCACCAGTTCGTTGCGCTACCTCGAAAACGCGGAAGCCGAAGACTGATCCTTCGCTCCGGGGCCGATTTCGTCCGGCCTGGAACGGAAACCACAACGCCCCTCGAACGACCGCCTGGTCGCTCGAGGGGCGTCGTCGTGCGAGGGCGATCAGGCGGCCCGCTCCGGCCGAGCGCTGCGCCGGGTCGTGCCGCGCGCGGTGGTGAGCAGCCACGTGATCAGCACACCGAGGAAAAACGCCGCCGCCGTGGGGATCGCTCGCTTCAGCAGGGGCGCGACGAGGGCCAGCGCGTCAAGGTCCGCACCGCCGGCCTGAGTGGCCGGTGCGGACGCCGGCGCCACCGGCCGCGGGCTTGGGTTGGTGCTGCCGGCCGAGGGCGCGCTGTGCGCTGCTGCGGCCGCGGTGGCCGGCGCGGGCCGGCCGGACACCAGCATCGTCTCCAGGTTGCCCGCGAACTGCCCGATCAGGCGCGCGCCGACGTCGGCCATCGCACTGCGGCCGAACTGCGCGAGCTTGCCGGTGATCTGCAGCTCGGTATGCACCTCGACCCGGGTCTTGTCGGCACTTTCCTCGTGCAGCGTCACGGTGACGACGGCGGCGGCCGAACCCTTGCCGGTCTTCTCCTTGCCCTGCGCGTCGAGCACCATGCGGCGCGCGAGCGGGTCGAGTTCGCTGAAGGTCGCGGTGCCGCCGTAGGACACCTTGATGGGACCGACCTTGATCGACACGGAACCGGTGTAGGCGTTGTCGCCCACCGGTTCCACGGTCGCGCCGGGCAGGCACGGGGCGATGCGCGGCACGTCGGTGAGCACGGTCCACGCGGTGTCGGTGTCGGTGGGCACGACGAACTCGTTCGAGAACTCCATGGTGGTCCTTTCCTCAGTGGACGGTGGTGGGCGCGTCGGACTCGATGCCCTCGACGGTCGCGGTCTGCACGGCGCGGACGATGCCGTTGTACCCGGTGCAGCGGCAGATGTTCCCGGACATGGCGACGCAGACTTCGTCGCGGGTCAGCACTTCACGGCGCCGGACGAGGTCGTGGGCGGCCAGCACCATGCCCGGGGTGCAGAACCCGCACTGCAGCGCGCCTTCGCGCGAGAACGCGGCGCGCACACGGTCGGCGTCGGGGCCCTGCAGACCTTCGATGGTCACCACCTCGGTGCCCTCGCACGAGGCCGCGAGGGTGAGGCAGGCGCGCATCGGGAGCTCGTCGACGAGCACCGTGCAGGCGCCGCACACCCCCTGCTCACAGCCCAGGTGCGTGCCGGTGAGGCTCAGGTGGTCGCGCAACAGATCGGCCAGCGTGGTGCGGGCCGGCACCGTGGCCGAGCGCTGCTTGCCGTTCACCGTGAGGTGGATGGTCAGGTCAGACACGGGTTGCCTCCTGGTGTGCGGCTTGCAAGGCCCGCTGCACGGTGACCGCGTGCAGCTGCCGGTGGTGGCCTTCTCTGCCGGTGTCGGCACCGACCGCTTCGGCCAGTTCGGACAGTTCGAGCGCGCCGGCTGCGTGGAGCGCCTGTTCCACGTTCGGCAGCCGGATCGGCACGTCCCGCGCGGCGCCGAGCCAGAGCTCGACGCCGTCGGTTCGCACGAGCGCGACGGCCAGCGACTCGGCGAACTCACCGGGTTTGCGGGCCATCTTGTACAGGCCCCACCGGGTGTCGGGCGCGAAGCGGGGCACGTCCACCCCGATGATGAACTCGTCTTCGTCGAGCGCGGTGGTGAAAAAACCCTGCAGCAGCTCGCGCACGGGAATGGGCCGGACGCCGCGGATCGACGCCGCCTGCACCGTGGCGTCCACCGCGGACATGACGGTCGGCCACTCGGCGCTGGAGTCGGCGTGGGCGAGGCTGCCGGCGACCGTGCCGCGGTTGCGGATGGCGCGGTAGCCGATGCCCGAGGCGGCGTGGGGGAGCAGGCCCCGCGTCACGTCCGGCACGAGCTGGTCCTCGATCATCATGTGCGTGGTCGTGGCGCCGTACCGGATTCCGCTTTCCGTCTCGGAAAACTGCCGCAACGCGCGGATCGCGGTGAGGTCGACGAGGTGGCTCGGCGACGCGAGGCGCATGTTCATGATGGGCAGCAGGCTCTGCCCGCCGCCGAGCACTTTGGCGTCGTCGAGCCGGCTGAGCAGGTCGGTCACTTCGGCCACGGTGTCGGGTCGGTGGTAGGTGAAGTCCGCCGGTTTCATCGCGAGGCCTGCACTTCCCGCGTCGCCTGCGCGAGCTGGAGCGCCGCCCACACGCGCGCCGGAGTCATCGGGGTTTCGTTGGCCTGGGCGCCGAACTCGCGCAGCGCGTCGGTCACCGCGTTGGCGATGGCCGCGGGCGGTGCGATCGCACCACCTTCGCCGGCGCCCTTCATACCGAAAACCGTGTAGGGCGAAGGGGTTTCGAGGTGCCCGATCTTGATCTCGGGCACTTCGCTCGCGCCGGGCAGCAGGTAGTCGAGGAAGCTGGTGGACTTGGGCTGGCCGTCGAGGTCGTACACGAGCTCTTCGAGCAGGGCCGAGCCGATGCCCTGGGCGATGCCGCCGATCAGCTGGCCGTCGACCACGTGCGGGTTCACGATCGTGCCGCAGTCCTCGACGATCGCGTAGTCGAGCAGCTTCACCTCGCCGGTGTCGAGGTCCACGTCTACGGCCACGGCGTGGGTGGCGTAGGTGAAGGCGCCGGTCTGTACTTCCGGCTGGTAATAGAAGGTGCTCTCGAGTCCGGGCGCGACCCCCGGCACGTGGTCGGGGGTGAAGAGGAACTCCTTGGCCAGCGCCGCGTAGGTCACCGACTTGTCGCGTCCGTGCACCGCGCCGTCGCGCAGCTCCAGCGTCTCGGCGGGCTCACCGAGCAGCACCGCGCCGATGTCGAGGACCTTCGTCGACAGCTCACGCGCCGCGCCGAACGTCGCGCCGCCGGCCATCACCATCGACCGGGACGCGAAGGTGCCGTCACCGCGCGGGGTCACGGCGGTGTCGCCGTGCAGCACGGTCACGCGCTCGAGGTCGATGTCGAAGACCTCGCTCACCACTTGGGCGAGCGTGGTTTCCGAGCTCTGGCCGTGGCTCTTGATGCCCACGGCGAGGGTGAAGCTGCCGGTCGCGTCCATGACCAGCCGCGCGCCTTCGGTGCCGATCGTGATGGCCAACCCGCGGGAGGCCCATTCGATGCAGCCGTGCGCGGTCTGTTCGGTGAACGAGCCGTAGCCGATGCCGATGCGGTGCCGCGCTTCGGCGGGGACCGCACGCTGGCGAGCGCGCCAGTCGTCGTGGCCGAGCAACGCGGCCGACCGGCGCACGGCCTCGGCGTAGTCGCCGCTGTCGTAGACCTTGTTGGCCACCGAGCGGTAGGGCATCTCCGCCGGCGCCACCATGTTCCGGATCCGCATCTCGTGCGGCTCGATCCCGAGCTCGTACGCCAGATCGTCGAGGGTGCGCTCGATCGCGAAACACGCGCCGGGCCGCGCGACGCCGCGATAGGGGCCCGACGGGGTCTTGTTGCTGGCGACGCTGCGGGCGCGGAACCGGTAGTTCTGCAACCGGTACGGCCCCGGGATCATCGCCGAGGCCATGCTCGCGTCCATCGTCGCGGTCCACGGGTGCACCGAGTACGCGCCGCTGTCCACCACGATGTCGGCCTCGACGCCGAGCAGGGTTCCGTCGGCGGACGCGTGCGCGGTGATCCGGTAGTAGTGGTCACGCGCGTGGGTGGAGGCCACCATCGCCTCCCACCGGTCCTCGACCCAGCGCACCGGGTGGTCGACCTGCAGCGCGATCGCCGCGAGCGCCACCTCTTCCGGGTAGACCGAGCACTTCGTCCCGAACCCGCCGCCCATGTCCGGCGCGACCACGCGCACACGCCGCGCTTCGACGCCCAGCAGCAGCGAGATCATGTCGCGGATCATGTGCGGGGTCTGCGTGGACGACCAGACCGTGAGCAGATCGGCCGACCGGTCGTAGTGCGCCGCCACCCCCCGCGTCTCCAGCGGCACCACGGCCTGGCGGTTCATCGTGTACTCCCGCGTGATCGACACCGCCGCGGCGCGCTCGGCTTCGTCGAGGTCGCCGAAATCGCCCTGCGTGGTCGCGTAGACGTTGTCCGGCCAGTCGTCGTGCACCAGCGACTCGCCCTCGAGCGACACCCGGAAGTTCGGAACCGGTGCCAGTGCGTCGATGTCGATGCCGACCTCGGCGGCCAGGTCCTCGGCCTCGGCGCGGGTGGCGCCGATGGCCAGCGCGATCGGCTCACCGACGTAGCGCACCTTGTCCGTGGCCAGGTTCGGCAGCGGCGCGGCGCGGAAACCGGGCAGCGTCGAGGTCGCCGTGAGGGGCTCGGCGAAGGGGGCTAGGTCTTCCGCCGTCCACACGGCTTCGGGATCGACGCCGGCGGGCTTCGTCACGCTGCGCAGCCGGCCGTGCGGGACCTGGCTGCGCACGAACGCGACCTCCCGCAGCCCGGGCAGCCGCAGATCGGCGACGAACGCGCCCCGCCCGGCGAGGTGGCGGCTGTCTTCCCGGCGCGGCGCGCGGGCACCGATGCCGTGGCGTCGCTTCGTTGGTTTCACAATCTCTCCTTCTCCGCCGGTGGTCTCCGCCCGGCCGGCCCTGTCGGACAGGGCCGGCTCGCCGGTCGTGCGGCCGAGCTGCGCAGGTGACCGCCGCGGACTGTCTCGACAATGCTCTTAGGCACAGGTCGTATGCAAGTTTTCAACGCTTGTTCAACACGCCGTTCGTGGCCGAAGCCGGACCAGGAACGCCTCGGGTCGCGTCACTCTCCGGCCCGCTCCTGGAAAATGATCATTTGTCCATCTCAGCCGGGGTCTTGACATCGTTCGGTGCGCCACTCATGCTCGTAATATAGAATTCTATCCGCCGTTACCGCAAGGGCGAGCGGTTCGCGCTCCGACACGGGGCAGCCGTCTCTCGGCAGTTGTATACGACTATGCCGAAGCGGAGTCGAGGTTCGAGGCCGGCCGTCCGGGTGCGGGCCAGCGAAAGGAATGCCGGAGGAATGACCACCACCAGCAGGGTCGCCGTGCTCCACGGCGAGGGAAGACTCACGATCGAAGAGCTGCCGTTGCCCCGGATCGGGGCGAACGACGGGCTGCTGAAGATCGAGGCCACCGGTGTCTGCGGCACCGACATCGCGGCTTATCACGGGGTCAACCCGTACTACGAGCTGCCGTGTGCGCTCGGGCACGAGTTCGTCGGCCGGATCACGGAGCTCGGTGCCGAGGCCGCCGCCCGGTGGGGGGTCTCGGTGGGCGACCGGATCGTGGTGGAGGAGTACCTGCCGTGCGGCACGTGCCGCTCGTGCCTGGCCGGGTCGTACCAGATGTGCGAGGTGCCGCGCTACGGCGGCAAGTCGATCCACAGTGGACCCGGGCTCTACGGGGGCTACGCCGACTACCTGTACCTGCACCCGCAGGCGATCGTCCACAAGGTCTCCGAGGACGTGCCGGCCGAGCTCGTGCAGCTCTACATCCCGATCGCCAACGGCCTCGACTGGGTCACGCGGATCGGCGGCATGCACATGGGCGGCACGGTCGTGATCGTCGGCCCCGGGCCGCACGGTCTGGCCTGCCTGGTGGGGGCCAGGGAAGCCGGCGCCGGCACCGTGATCATGGTCGGCACCAGCGCCGACGAAACCCGGTTGGCCGTGGCGAAGCAGCTGGGCGCCGATCACACGTTCACCGACAACGCCGTGGCACAGATCGAGGAGCTGACCGGCGGGCTGTTCGCCGATGTCGTGGTGAACACGGCCAGCAGCGCCGCCGGGCTCGACACCGCGCTCGCCGTGGCCGGGGACCGCGCGACGGTCGTGCAGGCGGGGGTGGCCAAGGGCGCGGGCGGTGGCGTGGAATCCATTGTGGACGCCATGAACCGCCGCGTGCTGACCCTGCGCGGGGTGCGCGGGCGGCCGAGTTACCTCGTGCCGCCGGCTCTGCGGCTCATCGAGTCCGGCCGGTATCCGCTGGAGCTGCTGTGCTCCGGTCGGTTTCCGATCGAGGACACCGAGAAAGCGCTTACTGCCGCCGCCGGTGACCCGACCTCGATCCGCGCGATCGTCGTCCCCGAGCTCTCCCCGAATCCAGGAGCGTGACATGAGCACCACCAGTGACGTCACGGCGAGCGGTGCCGCGAAGGAACCGCTGATCACCGACGACTGGCACGTGAACACCCGGATCTACCGGGATCCCTCGATCTTCGCGCGCGAGCTGACGAACGTCTTCCACCGCACGTGGGTGTTCGTGGCCCACGAGAGCGAGATCCCGCAACCCGGCGACTACAAGACCGCGCATCTCGGCCGCCAGCCGGTGATCGTGAACCGGGCCGCCGACACCGGTGCGATCAACGTGATGTTCAACCGCTGCCGCCACCGCGGTTCCGCGGTGTGCCAGCGCGACACCGGCAACGCCAACTTCTTCCGCTGTGCCTACCACGGCTGGACCTACTCGTCCTCCGGCGAGCTCACCGGCGTGCCGTTCGACGACGGCTACGACGACTTCGACAAGAGCGTGATGGGCCTGGTCCACGTGCCGCGCGTCGAGTCCTACCGCGGCTTCGTGTTCGCGAGCCTCGACGCCGGCGTGCCCGAGCTGCCCGAGTACCTCGGCAACGCGACCCGCTACCTCGACTTCATCGCCGACCTCGGCGACGGCGGGCCCGAACTGGTGTCCGGCGCGCACAAGCTCGTGTACAAGGGAAACTGGAAGCTGCAGATCGAGAACACCATCGACCCGTACCACTTCTCGTTCACGCACAAGAGCTGGCTCGACATCCTCAAGGACCGCACCGGCAAGAGCAGCACCTGGGTCAAGAACGTGCGCACCAACCCCGATTGGCGCGGCATCGACCTCGGCGGCGGCCACGCCGTGCACGAGTACGGCCGGCTCGAGGACGCGGGGAACAACGCGCACGCCATCGCGATCGGTGAGCTGATCCCCTTCAACCTCAACATCTTCCCGAGCCTCGCGTTCGTCGGGGCGCACCTGCGGCTGGTGGTGCCGCGCTCGGTCGACGAGACGTGGGTGTACCTGTACCCGCTGCTGCCCAAGGGCGCCGACGCCGAGACCCGCTCGCGGATCCTGCGCGACCACGAGATCTTCTACGGACCGTCGGGCTTCGGGTCCACCGACGACATCGAGGTCGGCTTCGACCGCGTGACGCAGGGCAACGAAGCGTCGGCCAGCGAGGCGGACTTCACGCTCATGGCGCGCGGGCTGCACCGCGAGGTCGTGGACGAGGAGGCCGGGACCCGCACCGGCCGGTCGTCGGACGAGGTCCCGCAGCGCGCGTACCTGCGCCGCTGGCTCGAACTGATGGAGGCCGGCGATGAGTGAGATCGAACAGTTCCTCTACACCGAGGCCGCACTGCTCGACGCCCGTGACTTCCCGGGCTGGCGCAAGCTGTTCGCCGACGACGGCGCCTACTGGATCCCGGCCAACGCCGACGACACCGACCCGAACCGCGACGTGTCCATCGTGTACGACGACGCGGCGTTCCTGGCCGAACGCGTGTGGCGTATGGACAGCGGCCTCGCCTACGCGCAGGAACCGCAGTCGCGCACCGCGCACCTCATCAGCAACGTGCAGGTGAACGGAGAGGACGACCAGGGCCTCGACATCACGGCGACCTTCCTCGTGGCGGAATTCCGGCGCGACACGCTGCACCACCACGCGGGCCGCTACCACTACTGGCTGCGCCGCGACGAGGGCGAGCTGCGCATCGCGCTCAAGAAGGTGGACCTGATCACCAACGCCGGATTCCTGGGCAACCTCAGCGTCCTGCTCTGACCGACCCGAACTGTCCCGCCACTGAAAGGAGACGCGATGTCCACGACCGGAGGCGGTGACGATCGACGCAACGGTGCCGAAGGCCTGCCGATCGAGGACATCCTCGCCGCGCTCGAGCCCGACCCCGACCGGGTGGTGGTGCGCAACGAGTTCGCCGTCGTCGGCGTCACCCTGCGCCGCTCCGGCGGCGGCCGGTCCCGCTTGCGCGTCGAAGACCTGCGCACCCGCCAAGCCGTCGAACTCGACGCGCTGGAACTGGAATCCCTGGCCTGGGCCAGGCACGACGACCTGTCACCCCTGCTCGACCCCAGCCGGTCGAGGTGGGTGGGGACAGGGGAGTAGGAGCACCTGATGACCACCTCAGTGGCCACGCAGAAATGGATCTGCGTGTCGTGCGGGGACATCTACGACCCCGCGGAAGGCGATCCCGAAGGCGGCATCGCGCCGGGCACCGCGTTCGAGGACATCCCGGACGACTGGGTCTGCCCGGTCTGCGGCGCGGCCAAGTCCGACTTCGAGCCCTACGCAGAGGACTGACATGAGCGACACGCACATCGACGCGCTGCTGATCGGCGGTGGGGTGGCCTCCACCGCCGCGGCGGTCGAGCTGCGCAAGCAGGGGTTCCCCGGCTCGATCGCGCTCGTCACGCGCGAGCTGGAGCCGCCGTACCACCGGCCCGCGATCACCAAGGAACTGCTCGGTCCCGCCGCCGAGGCGGCCGAGCTCCTGGTCCTGCCGCGTGAATGGTGGCAGGACAACAACGTGGAGCTGCGCACGCGATCAGCGGTGATGTCGCTGGACACCGGCGCCCACCGCGCCGTGCTCGCCGACAAGACCACGATCCACTACGAGAAGGCGCTCGTCGCCACCGGTGCCATGGTGCGGCGCCTCTCGCTGCCGGGCTCGGCGCTCACCGGCATCCACTACCTGCGCGCGCCGGGCAACGCGCACAAGCTGCGTGCACAGGCGGCCGAGGCCCGCACCGCCGTGCTCGTCGGCGGATCGTTCATCGCCGCGGAAGTGGCCGCGTCGCTCACCGCGGCCGGAGTGCGCTGCACCATGGTGATGCAGGAGCGCGCGCCCCTGGAAATCGCCTTCGGAACCCAGGTCGCCGATCACCTCGCCCGGTCGCTGGCCGAGCGCGGCGTCGAGCTGATCTGCGGCGAGCAGGTCACCGAGTTCACCGGCGAGGGAGCCGTCGACGGCGTCCGCACCGCGAGCGGGCGACACGTGCCGGCGGACCTCGTCGTGGTCGGTGTCGGTGCGGTCCCGGACACCAAGCTCGCGCAGAAGGCCGGGCTGCGGCTCGGTCCGAGCGGCGGGATCCTGTGCGACTCCACCCTGCGGACGAGCGCTGCCGACCACTTCGCGGCCGGCGACGTGTGCGAGTACCACAGCGAAGTCCACGGCCGTTCGCTGCGCGTGGAGCACGAAGACCACGCGGCGGCCCAAGGCGTGACCGCGGCCCGCGGGATCCTCGGCTCCCCGGAGCCCCACCGTGAGGTGCCCTACTTCTGGACCGAGCTCGGCGACTGGGCGCGGCTGGAATACGTCGGCCCCGCCACCGAGTGGGACCAGGAACGCGTCACCGGCTCCTTCGACGACGGTGACTTCACCGTCTGGTACGAGCACCGCGGCCGGGTCGTCGCGGCGCTGACCTGCGGCCGGCCGGGAGACCTCGACCGGGCTCGGCACGCGATCGCAGGCATCTAGCACCACCTGAACGTCCGGGAGCGCCGACCGATCCGGCGCTCCCGGCGAAGGGGGAACCCCGCGCGGCACAGCGCGGCATCAAAGTCGATGTCACACTGATAGGAGCCCTCGGTCATGGACCGAACCCAACCCGCCCCCACCGCCGCGCCCGCGTCCGGCGCGTTACCGGCCAGAGCCACCATGTCGAAGCAGGCGAAGCGGGCGACGCACGCCGCGTTCTTCGGTTTCGGCGTGGACTACTTCGACATCTACCTCCCGGTGGTGGCCCTCGCGCCGGCCATCCACTTCTTCCAGCCCAAGGGCATTCCGCCCACGGTCGAGACCACGATCTTCTACCTGACCTTCGCCGCGACCCTGCTGGGACGCCCGGTCGGGTCGATCATCTTCGGCGGCATCAGCGACCGGGTGGGCCGGCGCAACGCGACGCTGATCGCCGTGGCCGGGTTCACCGTGTCGACCTTCCTGATGGCCGCCTTGCCCGGGTACGCGCAGTGGGGTTACGGCGGCATCATCTGCTTGCTGTTGCTGCGATTCATCGGCGGCATCTTCATGGGCGGCGAGTACACGAGTGCCAATCCACTCGCGCTGGAAGCCTGTCCCGCGCCGCGGCGCGGCATCGTCGGCGCCTACATCGGCGGCGCTTACCCGATCGGCTACATCGCGATCTCGGCCGTCACCCTGCCGTTGCTCAGCTTCCTGCCCGGCGGCAGCGCGGGTTCGGCCTACCAGGAATGGGGCTGGCGCGTGCCGTTCCTCGTCGGCGGGCTGCTGGGAGTCGCGTTCTTCCTGTTCTTCTACCGCTCCATCGACGAGTCCGAAGCCTGGAAGGCCGAAGCGGCCAAGGAAGCCACCGCGACGGATTCCGCCCAGGAGAAGAAGACGCCGCTGCGCGCGCTCTGGCGTGACCGCGTGGTCCGGCGCCGGCTCCTCCAGATGATGCTGCTGATGACCGGGCTCTGGTTCGCCGTGCAGTCGGTGATCTCGCCGGTGTCCGGCCTGCTGATCACCTACCTCAAGCAGGACGCGGGCGCGGTGACCACCGCCCTGTTGCTCTCGAACGTCGCGCTGTTCCTCGGCTACCTCACGTTCGGCCACCTCGGCCAGCGCTACGGCCGCCGCCGGCTGCTGATCATCTCCGGCATCGGCACCGTGGTCGTGTCCGTGCTCGGGTTCCTCGCCATGCTGATGATCCTGCAGAACGGCGGGAACTTCACGCTGGCCATGGTCCTGTACACGGTGAGCCTGGTGGTGTCGATCTCGCCGTTCGGCATCGCGACGGTGTACCTGATCGAAGCGTTCCCCACCCGGATGCGCGCTTCCGGCTACGGCGTCGCCTACAGCGTTTCGCTGGTGATCCCGTCGTTCTACAGCTTCTACATGCTCGGGCTGAGCTCGTTCATGCCCTACATCTACACGCCGCTGGTGCTGATCGCGATCGGCGGCGTCCTCACCACGCTCGGGGCGAAGATCGGCCCGGAGACCCGGGACGCGAGCCTGACCGAGGTGGTGGCGGCCTGACCGAGCGGCTTTGCCTCCGGCCGGACCGGGCTCGTGGTCGAGCCCGGTCCGGTTGCCGTTACCGGAAAAACGCGGATCCGTGCGCGGCGACCGCGGCCTCGATGGCCTCGACGACATCGAGCACGACCTGGTCGGCGCGGGTGGTCGGCCAGGCGAGCACGAGCCGGTTTTCGGGGTATTCGGCCAGGGGCACGAAGGTCACGCCGGCGGCGGGGTAGAGGCGGGCGACGCTGCTGGGCAGCACGCCGACGGCGCCTTCCCAGGCGACGCTCTGCACGTATTCCGCGAGCGAGTGCACCACGGGCCCTGCGGTGTGGCCGTGGTCGCGGCCCGAGGGATTGTCGTTGCCGAGCCAGTATTCGCGCCACCGCGGGTCGGCGTCGAGGGGGAGCTGGCACCACACGTGGTCGCGCAGCTCGCCGGCGTCGATTTCCGTGCGCTCGGCCAGGTCGTCGTCCGAGCGCACGGCGGCGACGAGGGGTTCGTGGCCCAGCGGGCGGGTGGCGATGCCTTGTGTGTCGAACGGCAGGCGCGTGAGCGCGATGTCCGACTGTCCGGTGTGCAGGCCCGCGGCCGGGCTGGTGATGCCGAGAACGCGCACGCGCAGGGAAACTCCCGGGTGGCGGGGCAGGAGCGCGGCACGGATGTGCGTGCTGAGGCTCGCGAGGAATCCGGCGACGGCTTCCGACACCACCCCGATCGTGACGATTCTTTCCCGGCCCGCCGAACGAGTGCGTTCGCGGGCGAGATCCACGCGGGCCAGAATTTCGCGGGCCTCGTCCAGAAGAATGCGACCGGATTCGGTGAGCCGAATCGGGCGTATCGTGCGATCGAGCAGAAGACAGCCCAGTTCCCGTTCGAGTTCCTGGATGCGCTGACTCAGCGGCGGCTGGGACATCCGCAACCGCGCGGCGGCACGCGCGAAGCTGAGCTCTTCACCCACGGCGAGGAAGTACCGTAGCTGTCTCAGGTCCATGACCAGGCATTATATCAGGTCGACGACCTCGGTGAGCGACTTGGTCTTTGACTTCGGTGGCCCTTCCCGATTGCATGAAGTGATGACATATCACGACCCCGCGGATATGAAATTCATGGCGGCGCTGAAGAAGCTGGCGCCCGTCGAGTTCGAGAAATTCATGGACTACCAGGAAGTGGTGTCGCGGGAGGACGGCGAGATTCCGCGCCGTTATCGCGAAATGATCGCGATCGCCGTGGCGCTCACCACGCAGTGCGCTTATTGCCTCGACGTGCACACGGCGGCCGGGCGTGAGCAGGGAATGACGGCGGAGGAACTCGCCGAGACCGCGCTGATCGCGGGCGCGGTCCGGGGCGGCGGCGCGGTCGCGCACGGGCTCCTGGCCATGAAGCTGTACGAAGACGGCGGCACTCACCCGTCCCTGCGCTGAGCGGGCGCCGGTCGTGAGCCCGCGGGGTCGCCCCCCTCGAAGAAGGAACTTGTGATGATCGTCGAACTGGCCAGTGGGAAGGTGCGCGGCGAACACGGCGCGTTCCGCGGCATTCCCTTCGCGCAGCAGCAGCGCTTCAAAGCGCCGACTCCTGTGGCCGCGTGGGCCGGCGTGCGCGACGCCGTGGCGGCCGGGCCGGCCGCGATCCAGCCGCCGTCACGGCTGGATCCGGCACTCGGGCCGATGACGCTGCCCCAGTCGGAAGACTGCCTGTCTCTCAACGTCTTCACGCCGTCGACCACCGGCGCGAAGCCGGTGCTGCTGTGGTTCCACGGCGGCGGTTTCACCGCCGGCTCCGGCGGCATGGGCTGGTACGACGGCACTCGCCTCGCGCGCGAGGCCGACGCGGTGGTCGTCACGGCGAACTACCGGCTCGGCGTGTTCGGCTTCCTCGCGCTGGAGGGGGTCGCCCCGGCCAACCTCGGCGTCGCCGACCAGCTCGCCGCACTCGAGTGGGTGCGGGACAACATCACCGCGTTCGGCGGCGACCCGGCACGCGTGACGCTCGGCGGCCAGTCGGCCGGCGCGCAGACCAGCCTCGCGCTCTGGTCGTCCCCGCGCGCGAAGGGGCTGATCCACCAGGTGGCGCTGCAGAGCGCGCCGGTCGGGCTCGCCCCGCAGACGCCCGCGGAAGCCGCCGACTGGGCCGGCCGGTTCGTCGACGCGCTCGGATCTCTCGACGACGGCGGTTCGCCCGACCTCGCCACGATGCCCGCGGGCCGGCTGCTCGACGGGCTGGCGGCCTTCGCCGAACGCACCCGCGGCCAGAACGCGAACCCGTTCCAGCTCGTGGCCGACCACGACTTCGTTCCCGACGACCTCATCGCCGCGGCCGGCCCCGGTCGCGCGCTGGTGAGCTGGACGCGCGACGAGGTGCGCGTGTACAGCCCGGGCGCGCGGCAGGATCAAACGGACCTCGGGACCGCGGCCGTATTCAGCGGTAAGCTGCCGGACCTGGTCGACCGGTTCGGCCCGGACGCGACCTTGCTGCGCTTCGACTGGGCCGCACCGGGCAACCCGTACGGCGCCTGCCACTGCATCGACATCCCGTTCCTCTTCGGCACGCACGACCGGTTCACCGGCGCCGGCATGCTCGAAGGCGCGCCGGCGGACGTCGCCGAGCTCGCCGACCTGCGCCGCGTCTGGACCGCGTTCCTGCACGGCGAGCGGCCGGTCGTCGACAGTCCGTTCCTGACCCGATATTGAGGGGATCCATGCCCGACAGCACTGATTTCGTCTCGACCGAAGTGACCTTCTCCGGGGATCCGGTGGCGTTGCGGCCGGTCGACGAAATCCGCATCACCACGCTCGTGGACAACGTGTACGACGGCCTGCTCGAAGACGGCCCCTTCACCACGCGGGAGACGTTCGGCCGGGCCAGTGAGCCGAGCCCGCAGTTCGAAGGCGGGCGCACCGAGGTCGGCCTGCTCGGCGAGCACGGGTTTTCCTCGCTGGTCACCGTGCGGCGCGGGACCGAGGAGACCACACTGCTGTTCGACACGGGCCTCGCGCCGCGGACGATGGTCACCAACGCCGAGCGGCTCGGCGTCGACCTGCACGCGGTGACCGGCGTGGTGCTCAGCCACGGCCACTTCGACCACACCGGTGGCCTGGCCGGGCTCCTCGACCTGCTCGACCGCCGCCGCCTGCCGGTGCTGGTCCACCCGTCCGTCTGGACCCGACGCCGGACGACCGCGCCGGGCCAGGCAGTGTTCGAGCTGCCGACGCTGAGCAAGACGGCGTTGGCCGACGAGGGCTGCGCCGTGATCGAGCGCCGCGACCCGTCGTTGCTGGCCGACGACTGTGTGCTGATCACCGGCGAGGTCCCGCGTACGACCGAGTTCGAGAAGGGCATGCCACCCTTCCATCAGGCCTGGGTCGACGGCGCCTGGCACCACGACCCGGCCGTGATCGACGACCAGGCCCTCGTGGTCAACCTGCGCGGGCAGGGCCTGGTCGTGCTCACCGGGTGCGGCCACGCCGGCGTGCTCAACATCGTGAAGCACGCCCAGCGGCTCACCGGCGTCGAGCGCCTGCACGCCCTCGTGGGCGGGTTGCACCTGGGTGGTCGCTCGTTCGAACCGACCATCGCGCCGACGGTGGCCGCGCTCGCGGCGTTGTCGCCCACGCTCGTCGCGCCGGGCCACTGCACCGGCTGGCGCGCACAGCAGGCCCTGGCGACGGCGTTCCCGGCGGCTTGGGTGCCGAGCAGCAGCGGGTCGACGCACCGGCTGGTGGGGGCTTAGTCCGTCACCGCTCCTTCACTGCTCTTTCACCACGTCGTACACAAGGTGCGTCGCCCGCGGTGACTCGGTGACCTCCCGCTGACGCAGTGTCGTGCGGCCGACGAGGTCGAACAGGCGAGTGCCGCCCCCGAGGATCAGCGGCGAGAGGTGGATGCGGAGCTCGTCGACCAGGCCTCCGGCCAGGGCCTGGTCGACGACGTTCGCCCCGCCCATCACCACCACGGCCTTGCCGCCGGCCGCGGCTCGCGCCTGCTCGACGGCGGCCGCCACCCCGTCCGTGACGAACCGGAACCGGTCGGCGAGCCGCACGTGCGCGGGGCGTTCGTGGGTCACGACGAAACACGGCGGCGCACCCGACTGCTGCTGGTCGTGCCCGTAGCCGACCTCGTCGCCCCAGCCGTTCGGGCCGTCCACGATGTCGAACAACCGCCGCCCCAGCACCACGGCGCCGGTGTGCTCGAAGCTCGCCGCCAGCACCTCCTCGTCGACAGCGGAGCGCGGCTGCTCCAGCACCCACGCGTGAATCGCCTCGCCGTTCACGCCGAGGCCGTGCGCCGGCCCCGCGCCGGGGGCGGTCACGTAGCCGTCCAGCGACATCGAGATGTCCGCGATCACCTTGCTCATGGTCGGTCCTCCAGGATCGGTCGGGTCTCGTCACCACGTCGAACGGGCCGCCGGCCGATCGACACCTTCCCCGAACTTTGTCCCAGTGCCGACGCCGTGGGCCGAACAGCCGATCACCGTGGTCCCTCCGCCGGATAGCACTGTTGCGCCTTTCGCGAATCTGTTCCTACTGGATGTTCAAATAGCACGTGCAGCCGTTCGTGAATGCCTCGGGAAACAATCTCCGAGTGCTGTTCTTTTCGGTGGTTGATCACCGAGGACTTCCCGTCCGGTACCGATTTTTCTTGATCGGGAGTTTCGCTTCGAAGCGGACGGGTAGTCGGGACGAGTGACGCGAACACATTCCTGTGCGCCTTGTTTTCGGGGGTGGCGTGCGGGTGGACGGTGTGGCACTCGCGACCGCAACAGTCAGGAGGAGCGGTATGAAGGCAGGAACACGCATGGCGCTCGGCGTGGCGGCCGGTTATCTGCTGGGGCGCACGAAAAAGATGCGCTTGGCGTTGATGATCGCGGCCGCCGGGGCCACCGGCAAGGCCGGGGTGTCGCCGACGAAACTCGTCCAAAGTGGTCTGAAGCAGTTGAGCTCGTCGGCTGAGGTCGGGCAGCTCACGTCGCTGGCGAAGGACGAGTTGCTCGGCGCGGCGAAGTCCGCGGCGCTGACGGCGGCCAGCGGCCGGATCGAGTCGCTGAGCGAGCGGCTGCAGGACGGCGGCAGTCTCCTGCCCGCCAAGAAGTCCCGCAAGAAGGACGACGAAGAAGCGCCCGAAGATCACGACGAAGACACCGAAGAACGAGCCCAGGACGAAGAGACCGGCGACGAAGAGGCGCCGGACGAAGAGCCCGAAGAGAAGCCGAGACGGCGCCGGTCCTCGGCGCGGAGCAAGAGCGACGACGACGAAGACGAGGGTGCCGAGCGCCCGGCGCGTCGCCGGTCGTCCAGCCGGCGCGCAGCCGCGTCGGAGGACGACGACGAGGACGAGGGCGGCGAACGCCCGGCGCGGCGCCGTTCGCCGAACCGGCGCGCGGCCGCTTCGGATGACGACGACAAGGGTTCCGGCGGCACCCGCACGGCGACGCGGCGCTCGCCCGTCCGCCGGGCCAGGAGGTGAACGCAGTGGTCACCAAGCAAGTGAAAGCCGTCAAGGACAAGGCGACGGACACGGCCGGCAAGGCCACCGGCACGGTGTCGAAAGCGGCCGGCGGCGGCTCGAACGAGCTGACCGACGCCCTGCGCGGCCTCGGCCAGGCGGCGATGACCCGCGCGACCGGTTCGCTCACGAAGCGGATCTCCTCCACCGCCGGGCGGCTGACCGACTTCGCCGAAGGCGGCGGTAACGGCGGCGGCCTGCTGAAGGCGGCCACCGGCGGCACGCCCAGCATCAAGGGCAAAGCCCTGATGGGCGCGGTGAAGGGTGGCCTGTCCGGCATCGCGGAGAAGGTGAAGAGCGCGTTCACCGGCGGCGGTGGCGGCGGTGGCAACAAGATCAAGCTCACGAACATCGTGGAGGAGATCGACATCGGCGCGCCCGTGGACCTCGTGTACGACCAGTGGACGCGGTTCACCGAGTTCCCGAGCTTCATGAAGAAGCTCAAGAACGTGGAGCAGATCAGCGACGAGAAGACCGAGTGGAAGGCCCAGGTGTTCTGGTCGCACCGCAGCTGGGAGGCCACGATCCTGGAGCAGGTGCCCTACGAGCGGATCGTGTGGCGTTCCAAGGGCCAGAAGGGCCACGTCGACGGCGCGGTCACCTTCCACGAGCTCACCCCGGACCTCACGAAGGTCGTGGTGGTGCTGGCGTACCACCCGCAGGGCCTGTTCGAGCGCACCGGCAACATCTGGCGCGCCCAGGGCCGGCGCGCGCGCCTGGAGCTGAAGCACTTCCGCCGGCACGTGATGACGGAGGTCCTGCTGAAGCCGGACGACGTCGAGGGCTGGCACGGCGAGATCCACGACGGGCACGTGGTGGAACCCGACGAGAGCGGGCCGGACGCCGACGACCGCGACGACACCGAACAGGGCACCGAGTCCGAACAGGACACCGGGACCGATTCCGAAGAGGACGACTACGCGGAGTCCGAAGAGGAACCCGCCGAGTCCGAAGAAGCCGAATCAGACGAAGCAGAAGACGTGGAGGAGGAGCCCGAAGAGGAGCCCGACGAAGAACCGGAAGAAGACGACACGGACGATGCGGCCGAGGACGAGCGCCCCCGCCGCGGCCGGGCCCGTGCGGGCGCCGGCAGAAGTCGAGGGAGCAACCGATGACGACAGCCGTACAACCCTCCGGTGGGGGTGGCGGGTTCGACCGGCCGAGTTCGAGCAGTCTCGCCGACGTGATCGACACCATCCTGGACAAGGGTCTCGTGATCGACGCGTACGTGCGGGTGTCCCTGGTGGGCATCGAGCTGCTCACGATCGACGCCCGCGTGGTGGTGGCCAGTGTGGACACCTACCTGCGGTTCGCCGAGGCCGTGAACCGGCTCGACATCTCCGGCACGGAGCAGAAGGGCCTGCCCGACCTGCTCGACGACGTGACCTCGGGTGGGGCCAAGTCGAAGACCAAGGGCGCGCTCGAGGCGGCCGGCGAGAAGCTGCAGGACCTCCTCGGCGCGGACGAGGACGAGGAAGAGCCCGCGGGCCGCGGCCGGAAGGGACGGTGAGCGCATGAGCACCGAGACCGAACCCCGGACCGAGGAGGAAACCTCGGGCGACACCGCCGTGTACGTCTACGGCATCGTGCCTTCCGACGTCGAGCTCGACCCGGAGACGCGCGGGGTCGGCGATCCGCCGGCCAAGGTCGTGACCGTGCAGAGCGGTCCGCTGGCCGCGCTGGTGAGCGAGATCCCGCAGGACACGCCGCTCGGCCGGCCCGAGGACCTGTCCGCGCACGCGGGGCTGCTCGACGCGGCCGCCGCCGAGCTGCCGGTGCTGCCGTTGCGATTCGGCGCGGTGGTGTCCGATGTGGACGCGGTGAAGGAAGAACTGCTCGATGCGAACCGCGAGGACTTCAGCTCCGCGCTGGAGCAGCTCGAAGGCAAGGCCGAGTACCTCGTGCGGGCGCGCTACGACGAACAGGCGATCCTGCGGGAGATCCTGGCGGAGAACGACCGGATGACACAGCTCGTGGAGGCGATCCGCGACAAGCCCGAGGAAGCCACTCGCAACGAGCGGATGGCGCTGGGCGAGCTCATCAGCCGCTCGATCGAGGAGAAGCGGGCCGTGGACACGCAGCGGGCGGCCGACGCGCTGGCCGAGCTGGGTGTGCAGCTCGCGGCGCGGCAGCCGACGCACGAGGAGGAAGCCGTGCACCTGGCCGTGCTGGCCGACGTCGAGCGCCAGGACGAGCTGGAGGACGTGGTCGACGAGCTGGCCGAGGAGTGGGAAGGCCGTGTGGAAATGCGGCTGCTCGGGCCGCTCGCGGCGTACGACTTCGTCGTGACCCGGACCCCGGAGTAGCGCCGTGGGCTTGGTCACGGGGATCCTCGGCCTTCCGCTCCTGCCGGTGCGGGGCGTGCTCGCGCTGGGCGAGCTCATCCGCCGGCGCGTGGAGGAAGAGGCGCACGACCCGGCCACGGTGCGCCGTGAGCTCGAGGCCGTGCACGAGGCGCGGGCCGCCGGCGAGATCTCCGCGGAAGAGGAAGCCGAGGCCCAGCAACGGGTTCTGGACCGGCTGACCGGTGCGCAAGCCGGCCGGCCGGTCCGGCGACGAGCCCCCGAAGACAGGAAGAGGTGACGGCCGATGGCGACCGCCAAGAGCGAAGGCCGAGCCCAGCCGGCCCGGCGGCGCGCCGCCCGCGACGGGCTGGTCGCCTCCACGGCGGCCGCCGCGGCGCTGCGGCAGCTGAACGACCTGATCTCGAGCGAGCCGGTGGGCGTCACGTCGGTCGAGCCGCTCGAGGACGGCTGGCTCGTGGAGGTCGAGGTGGTCGAGGAGCGGCGTGTGCCGTCCTCGGCCGATGTGCTCGCCCTGTACGAGGTCGAACTGGACGGTGAGGGCGAGATGCTGGCGTTCCACCGGTCGAAGCGGTACGGGCGCGGCAAGGGCGGATCCGGCAACGAGGGGAGCTGACACATGGTTTCGGGACAACCGGTTTCCACGTCCCAGGGCGGGCTCGGCGCCGCCGGCAACCACCAGCCCGCGAACCTCGGCGACATCCTCGAGCGCGTGCTGGACAAGGGCCTGGTGATCGCCGGCGACATCCGCGTGAACCTGCTCGACATCGAGCTGCTCACGATCAAGCTGCGGCTCGTGATCGCGTCGCTGGAAACGGCGCGGGAAGTCGGCATCAACTGGTGGGAAAGCGATCCGTGGCTCAGCGGCGACAGCGGCAAGCTGCAGAACGAGAACCGGGAGCTGCGGGCGCGCATCGCGGAGCTGGAGTCGGGCGGCGAGCCGGCGGCGCTGGAGGAGGGCGGTGAAGATGAGCGGGACTGACGGGATCTGGCTGTACGCCGTGACGCGCTCGGCAGCGTCCCTGACCGGTCTGCCGGGGGTCGCCGCGAGTCCGCCGCGCGTGGTCGAAGGGGGCGGGCTGGCCGCGGTCGTCGCCGACGTGCCGCTGCGCTCGTTCGGGGAGGACGCGTTGCGGCGCAACCTCGAAGACCTCGACTGGCTCGCCGCGGTGGCCCGCGCGCACGACGCGGTGATCGCGACGCTGGCCGAACAGGGGCCGGTCGTGCCGATCCGGCTCGCGACGGTGTACCACGACGACGCGTCCGTGAGCGCCGTGCTCGAAGCGCGGGCCGGCGATTTCGACCGGACGCTGGACCACGTGGCGGGACGCATCGAGTGGGGCGTGAAGGCGTTCCTCGAGCCGGCTGCCGAACCGGCGCGAGCCGCGGCATCGCCGTCGGGCCAGGGCGCGGGTGCGGCCTACCTGGCGCGGCGGCGGACGGCGCTGGCGTCGCGGGAGGACCGCCAGCAACGCGCGGCCGAGCAGGTGGGGCGCCTCCATGCCGCGCTCGCCGAGTCGGCCGCCGACGCCTGCAGACACCCCCCGCAGAGCCGGGAGCTGGCCGGCGTGGACGGTCCGATGGTGCTCAACGGCGCCTACCTCGTCGAGGCGGAGCAGGCGGACCGGTTCGCCGAGACGGTGGCGGCCTGCGGGCGCGACAGCGACGTGCTCAGCGTGCGGCTGACCGGTCCGTGGCCGCCGTATTCCTTTTCGGCCCTGGAGGAGACATGACGGTGCCGGCCCGCGCGGGCGACCGCAACGTGGCCCTGGTCGATCTGCTCGACCGGGTCCTGGCCGGCGGTGTGGTGGTGAGCGGGGAAATCACCCTCGCCATCGCCGACGTCGACCTCGTGCACATTTCCCTGCGCACCCTCGTCACGTCGATCAGTGCATTGCAGCCGCACCATGAGTGACGAGAAGAAGAACCGCATCGACGCCGACCCGGAAAACGTCGAACGCAGCCTCGTGAGCCTCGTGCTCACCGTGGTCGAGCTGCTGCGCCAGCTCATGGAACGCCAGGCACTGCGCCGCGTCGACCACGGTGACCTCACCGACGCCAAGGTCGAGGAGATCGGCCAGACCCTCATGCACCTCGACGCGCGCATGGAAGAATTGTGTGATCACTTCGGCCTGGAACGGCGGGAATTGAATCTTGATCTGGGCCCGCTGGGACACCTTCTTGCCGAAGAATAGTTTTTGCCGGCCTGATTCCGGGTATTCGTGGTCATCGCTTCGAAAGGAAGTCAGCGATGGCTGTCGCAGGAATCATCAGCGCACTCTTGGTCGGTTTGGTCATCGGCGTCCTCGGACGCCTCGTCGCCCCCGGTAAGCAGAAGATCCCCCTCTGGCTGACGATCGTCATCGGCATCATCGCCGCCTTCGCGGGCACCGCCATCGCCCGCGGCGCGGGGTACGCCGACACCGAGGGGCTCGACTGGCTCGAACTGATCACGCAGGTCGTGCTCGCCGCGCTCGGGGTCTCGCTCACCGCCGCCGCCTACGGTCGGCGACGCACCAAGGTGTGGCGCTGACCTCTGCCCAGAGCCCAGCCCGGTCCAGGAGTTCTGGACCGGGCTGGTGCCTGTCTGCTGTGTCCTGCTGGCCGTGTTCCTGGCCGGCCGCGTGCGTGCTCAGCGGTGCTGAGGGCCCTTTCCCTTGCCGGGGTGGATGTCCTTCTTCGGCGCGTGCTCGGGCGGCGGCCCCGCCGCGGCGGGCGGGGCGAGGTGGGCCGGCGTGGTGTCACCGGCCGGTGCGAGGGGTTGCTCGGCCACGTGGACCGTGGTGGTGATCGTGGGCGGAGCGCCGACGCCGACCGGACTGGACGTGCCGGGCTGGGCGTCCGGCGGCGGGACCTCGCTCGACGAGGCTCCGCCGAGGACCAGCGGAACGAAGAGGGCGACGGCACCGAGCGCGAGGGCGGTACCGGCGGCGACCCGGGTTTTCTTGCTGGTGCGGAATTTCCAGGGCACCACGGCGGTCTCGGCGGCCGGCGGCGAACCGGGTGCCCAGGCAGGAACCGCGATCGGCGCGGTGAGGGGAGCCTCGCCGGTGAGGGCGGCGTGGACCGCCGCCGAACTAGGCCGGGCCACGGGTTCGCGGGCGGTCATGCGCTCGATGAGCGTGGACAGCTCGACGGGCAGGCCGGCGGGAACGCGGGGTGACCGGCTCAGCCGCGCCAGCGCCGTCTCGGTGGCGGTACCGGGGTACTCCAGCTCGCCGGTCAGGCATTCCAGCAGGATCAGGCCGAGGGCGTAGACGTCGGCGGGCGGGCCGACCGGGTCGCCCACCACCTGTTCCGGCGCCAGGTACGCGGCGGTGCCCACGACCGTGCCGGTCGCGGTCACGCGCGTGAGGTCCGGCGCCTGGGCGATGCCGAAGTCGGCGACCAGCGGGCCGCTCGCGCCGAGCAGGATGTTGCCGGGCTTGAGGTCGCGGTGGGTGATGCCGCACGCGTGCAGGTGGGCCAGCGCGTCGGTCAGCCGCGTGGCCAGCTCGGTGACCCGCGCCGGGCTCAACGGGCCGCCGAGCAGCCGTTCGGCGAGGTTCTCGCCGGCCACGAATTCCATGACCAGGTACATCCGCCCGGCGTCGGTCCCGCTGTCGAGCAGCGCGACGACTCCCGGGTGGTCGACGCTGCCGTGGATGCCGGCCTCCCGCACGCGCCGCCGCTGCTCGATCTCCACGGCGTCGTGGTTGAAGACCTTCACGGCCACTTCGCGGTCCAGCCGCCGGTCGTACCCGCGGTACACCTTCGCGGTCGCACCGATGCCCAGCAGGCCACCGACCTCGTAGCGGCCATCGAACACCGTCGGTGCCTCACCACCACCGACGTCCACCACGAACCGCGGCCGCGTCGGGCGATCGTGATCAGCGCACGCAGGATCCTCCGTCACCCACCCCGGGTACCCGCGGGAACGGGGCGCTGAAACGGAATCCGGTGGCTCGGTCACGTCAGGCCACCGGTTTTTCGCGCAGGTCCCGCAGAAGCGCGGCGAGACCGTCCGGTGCCCGGCCGTCGAGGCGGGCGCTGGTCCGGACCACCGCCGCCGGCTCGACGCGGCAGCGGAAGCCCGCTGCACCGAGGCGGCGCCAGAGGTCGTGGTCCTCGCCGGTCCGGCGGACGCCGAACCCGCCGACCGCCTCGAACGCGTCCGCACGCACGCCGAGGTTGGCGCCGTAGACGTTCGGGCCACCGGTCAGCATCGCGTGGTAGCGCGCCGCCGCGTCCGGCGGGCCGGGCACCGGCGCCGCGAGCTCGGCCGGCCCGGTCACGGCGTGCGCGTCGCGCTCGACCCGGCGCAGGTGCGCGGCGGCCCAGTTCACGTCCACCTCCGTGTCGGCGTCGGTGTTGAGCAGCACCGTGTCCGCCGCCGCGTGGCCGGTGAACGCGGCGCGCACCGCGTGCCAGCCGAGGTCGCGGACCTCGCCGATCGTGAGGGGCCGCCGGGTCACCACCACGCGGTCCGCGGACCGGGCGCGCACCGCCGTGTCGTCGGAGCAGCGATCGGCGACCACACACACCCACCGCTCGACCGACGCCGGCAACCGCGCCAACGCGTGCCGCAGCGCGCGCAGGCACGGCTCGATCAGGTGCTGCTCGTCGCGGGCGGGCACGACGACTCCGACGGCCGTGATCACCGGCGCCTCAGCACGTGCAGCAGGAACGCCTCGTCCGTGTGGGAAACCACCGGCTCGAACGCCGGGTGCGCGAGCAGCCGCGCGTGGGCCTCGGCGCCGTCGCGCGGAGCCTCCGGCGCCCACGGCCGCCAGTGCACCGCGGCCAGGTGCCCGCCGGGACGCAGTGCGTTGGCCGACGCCTCGACGGTCGCGTCGAGATCGGTGTCGTCGAGGTAGTACAGGAGTTCGCTGTACACCAGCAGATCCACCGGCCCCGTGGGCAACCCGTCCGGAACGGTCGCGCGGTAGACGTCCACCTCGGACAGCCCGGCAACTGCTCGGGTGGCCCGATCGACGGCGGCTTGCACCGGGTCGAAGGCCAGCAACCGATCGCAGCGCGCGGCCAGCTCCCGGGTGAGCACCCCGAGGCCGCAGCCGGGTTCGACGGCCGTGCCGTAGCGCTCGTCGGGCAGCGAAGCCAGCAGCAGCCGGCGTTTGCGCCGCTCGTACCAGGCGTCGGCGACGTGCCACGGGTCCTCGGCCGAGTCGTACAGCTGCACGAACCGGCTCGTCGGCGCCGAGCGGGCGGGTGGTTCCCGGAAGAACGTCTCGGCCGACCCGGCGAAGTGCGCGAGGACCTCCGGCGGCAGGATCGGGTCTTCGCCTCGCGGACCGGGTTTGAGCTGCGAGGTGAACGCGGCGACCGCCGCGGCCTTCGCGCCGCGCTCGCGGTCGGTCAAACCGTACGAACGGGCGTGCTGCCAAGGAATGCCGGGATCCGAAGGCGAGCGCTGGTGCCACAGCCAGATCGGGTACGACCAGCGGTGCGCGGACACGGGCGCGGCCGCGAGCGCGGCCCGGCCGGCGGCGCGGTGATCCGGGTGTGGGTCGTCCGGCCACGGCAGCAGCACGAGGTCGTGCCCGGCGGCCCGCTCGCGCAGCGCCGCCGTCAGCTCGGCTTCGTGGTCGGCGAGTGCGGAGTCGGGCAGGCCGAGCCACACCGGCTCGACGTCGGAAAGGCCTTGCGCCCGCAGGGATTCCCGCAGCTCCCGGCGCCGCACGCGGCCCAGCTCCCGGCGTTCGGCGGGAGCGGAGTCCGGGAACGCGGCCTCGCCGTCGGTGGCCACCGCGAGCGTCACGGCGGTGCCCGCGCCGTGCAGGTGCTGCAGCAGGCCGCTCGCGCCGAGGGTTTCGTCGTCCGGGTGCGCGGCGACGACCAACGCACGGTCGAACGCGTCGTCCGGCCACTCGGGGAACTTC
Source organism: Amycolatopsis rhabdoformis (assembly GCF_035918295.1). GTDB lineage: Bacteria > Actinomycetota > Actinomycetes > Mycobacteriales > Pseudonocardiaceae > Amycolatopsis > Amycolatopsis rhabdoformis. The sequence continues at coordinate 4,783,441 of NZ_CP142149.1, read as the reverse complement.
CGCTGCCACTCGACGGTCACGCGTGCTCCCCGGAGTCGAGGACCTGCCGGCCCAGCGCGGCGAGGTCGCGTTCGGCGTGGTGCTGGCGCACGTAGACGCCGAGATCGGCCAGCCGCTGCGCGAACCGGCGGTCGCGCCCGAGCGGGCTCGCGCCGGTGAGCCGCGGTGCGTGCTCGAGGATCTCGCCGACCGCGTGCTCAGCCGCGGCCCGGCACGTACTGGCGACGTGCCACGGGTCCGGAGCCGCCGCGATGGTGGCGGACGCGGTGAACAGCAGGGCTTCGGCCGAGCGCAGCGCGGTGTGCATCGCGCCGAGGTGCGCCAGCTGGTGCTCGTCGCCGTGGCCTGCACGCAGGTACGCCAGCACGTCGTCGACGACACCGGCCGCGCCGCCCAGCCACACCGCCGCGACGCCGGCGCCACCGAGCGCGAAGCCGGGCCGCTCGACGTACCAGCCGGGCGGGCCGATGAGCGCTTCGACGGGCACCGGGATGGCCGCGAAGTCGACGTCGCCGCTGTCGGAGGCGTCCATCCCGACCGCCTGCCACGCGTCCGGGCGCCGGCGCACGCCGGCGTCGGCGAGGTCCAGCTCCAGCAGCCGGTCGCCGGCGACCACGAGGGCCCGGTCCAGCAACGACAGGCCGGAGCAGAAACGGATGGTGCCGCCGAGCCGCCCGCCGTCGAGCGTGGCGCCGGTGCCGCCGGATTTCGCCGCCCACACGCCGTACAGCGCACCGGGCACGGCGGCGCGACCAGCCTCGCGCAGGATCGCGACCGCGTCCGTGTGGCCTTCGGCGAGCCGCGCGAGGGTGAGATCGGTGCGGCCGAACGCCGCCAGCGCGGCCCACCGCCCGGCGAGATCGGCGGGCAGGTCGAGCGCGCCCGCGCCGTGCAACGTGCGCAGCTCGGCACCGATCGACGCGACGGACCGCGGCAGCGGCAACGGCTTCGGCGCGACGGACTCCAGCAGACGGTGCGGCGGTCTCGACTCCCAGGCGATCATGCGCAGCGGATACCCCGAATCCGCGCGGCCAAGCGTGGCCCAGGGCGCCGGCGGGCCGTTGCAGTGAGGAGGCCGCAGGACACCGCGGATTCCGAGGACGTCGGCCGTCGCAAGGGGGTCCGGGCGCCGACCGGCGGCTCAGGCGCGGGATGCGGGCGGGGAACGGCACACCTGCGTGCCGTCGGCGAAGACTCCGTTGGCGGCTGAGCTCCGGCCGCCGGTTGCGCCACTCCTGGACCTCACGGACTACCCGCTGCGTTGCCCGGCCAATCCGCCTGGGTCGCCGCTGGTCGGCAGGTGCCCGCCGAGTGCTTCGATCCGGCGGATCGCGGGTTCGGCGAGCACGCCGTGGACCAGGACCGACAGCGCGACCGCGAGAGCACCGACCCGCCACAGCACGTCCTGGCCCGGGACCGGGAAGCGGTCGAGGGCGTAGGCGAGGTAGAAGATCGTGCCGATCCCGCGCACCCCGAAGAACGCGATCGCGGCGCTGGCGTGGCGGCCGGCCGGGGAGCCGAGCAGGGCCAACCAGCCGAACACCGGCCGCACCACGAACACCGCGACCACGGCCACCAGCAGTTCGACGAGCGAGAAGCCGCGCAGCAGGCCGTCACCGAGCGCCAGGCCGAGGCCGAGCAGCGCGATCGCCACGAACAGCCGCTCCAGCTGACGACCGAACGAGTGCAGCACCTCGTGGTACTCGTGCGACCGCTCTTCGCGGCGCACCACGACCGCGGCGACGAACACGGCCACGAACCCGTTGCCGTGCACCAGTTCCGCGACCGCGTACGGCAGGAAGGCCAGGGCCAGCAGGACGAGGCCGTCGGCGTACGCGGCCAGCCGCAGCCGCGCCGTGCCGAACATGGCCCAGCCCATGAGCTTCCCGGCGCCGAGCCCCACCAGCACGCCGATGCCGACCGGCAGCACCAGGTCGCCGAGGATCCAGCCGGCGTCCGCCTCGGGCCGCTGCCCGGCCAGCGCCAGGGCCAGCAGCACGAACGGCATGGCCAGGCCGTCGTTCAGCCCGGCCTCGATGGTGAGCGTCGAGCGGATCTCGTTGTCCCGCGCGAGATCGGCCTCGACGTCGGGGGAGGGCACGCCGACGTCGCCGGCGAGCACCGGGTCGGTCGGCGCCAGCACCGCACCGAGCAGCAGCGCGACGGCGGGCGTGAGCGCGAGCCACCACCAGCCCAGCAGCGCGACGACCACGATCATCACCGGCATCGTGATGCCGAGCAGCCGCCACGCCGAGGCCCAGCGGCGCACGCCGAACGGCCGGTCGATCGACAGCCCGGCACCGGCCAGCGACACGAGAATGCCGAGCTGGGCGAACGACTCCACACCGCCCAGGTGCGCGACGGGGTCGGCCCAGCCGTTGCCGTAGGGCGCCGGCAGGGGCAGGAGACCGAGCGCGAGGCCGGCGACCAGCATCACCAGCGGAGTCGAGAAAGGACGTTGCGCGACCAGCTTCGGCAGCACCGCCGCGGCGAGCGCGAGCAGCCCGGCGACGCCGAAGAGGACGGTCAACGTGGACACTGCGACTCCTGCTGATCTTCCGGGGCACCCGATCGGGGGATACCCGCTGGCCCGGAAGGCAAACTCCGGAGTCAGCCCACCACGATCGTGTGCCCGGTGGGCGCGATCAGCTCGCCGATCACGGGGTGGCCCGGCACCTCGCCGGCCACGAGCAGGCCGCCGGAGGTCTGGGCGTCGGCCAGCAGCAGGGCTTCGTCTTCGCCGATCCGGGAGAGGTCGGCGTGCGGGCGCACCCAGTCGAGGTTGCGCCGCGTGCCGCCGCTCACGTGACCTTCGCGCAAGGCCTCGCGCGCGCCGTCGAGGTAGGGCACGGCGCCGGGGTCGAGTCGGGCCGTGACACCGCTGGCGCGGGCCAGCTTGTGCAGGTGGCCGAGCAGCCCGAAGCCGGTCACGTCCGTCGCGCAGACGGCGCCGGCCGCCAGCGCGGCGAGCGAGGCTTCGCGGTTGAGTGTGGTCATCACGGCGATCGCCTGCTCGAAGCGCTCGCCAGTGGCCTTGTGGCGGGAGTTCAGCACGCCGACGCCGAGGGGCTTGGTCAGCGTGAGCGGCACGCCGGCGCGGCCGGAGTCGTTGCGCAGCAAGCGGTCCGGGTCGGCGGTACCGGTCACGGCGAGGCCGTACTTGGGTTCCGGGTCGTCGACGCTGTGCCCGCCGGCGAGGTGGCAGCCGGCTTCGCCGCACACGTCCAGGCCGCCGCGCAGCACCTCGGCGGCGAGCTCGAACGGCAGCACCTCCCGTGGCCAGCCGAGCAGGTTCACCGCCACCACCGGGGTGCCGCCCATGGCGTACACGTCCGACAGCGCGTTGGCGGCGGCGATCCGGCCCCAGTCGTAGGGGTCGTCGACGACCGGGGTGAAGAAGTCCGTGGTCGCGATCAGCGCGACGTTCCCGGCGATCCGCAGGGCGGCCGCGTCGTCCCCGTCGTCGAGGCCGACCAGCAGTTCGCCGACGGCGTTCTTCGGCTTGGCGCCGGTGAGACCGCCGACGACGGCTTCGAGCTCGCCGGGCGGGATCTTGCACGCGCAGCCGCCACCGTGGGCGTACTGGGTCAGCCGGACGCTCATGCGCTTCATCATGCGCGGGTGGCGCGAACTTGGCAGGATGGCGGGATGGCGCACGGAGGCGTATCCGGCCTGGTGGCCGGCGCGGTCTTCAAAACCGTCGAACGGCAGGTCCTGCCGCTGGCGGGTTCGATTCCCGTCCGCCTCCGCCATGGCTGACCCGCGGCGGGCGATCCCCCGCACCGACGCCGTGCTCGGCGAGCCGCGGATCGCGAAGGCCGCCGAAACCCTCGGCCGGGACCTGGTGAAGACGCTGGTCGTCGCCGCGCAGGGGCGCGCGCGGGCCGGTGAGATCGAGGCCGCGGCCGTGGTCGACGACGTGCTGGCCCGGCTCCCGGCGACGGTCGCTTCGCTGCGGCCCGTGCTCAACGCGACCGGCGTGGTCGTGCACACCAACCTGGGCCGCGCGCCGCTGTCACCGGCCGCGCTCGACGCCGTGGTCGCCGCGGGCGGGACCACCGACGTCGAGTTCGACCTCGACACGGGCGAGCGGGCGAAACGCGGCCGGGGCGCCCTCGCGGCGCTGGCCGCCGCGGTGCCGGCCGCGGGCGCGGTGCACGTGGTGAACAACAACGCCGCCGCGCTCCTGCTGTGCGCGCTGACGTTGGCGCCGGACCGGGAGATCGTGGTGAGCCGGGGCGAGCTGGTGGAGATCGGCGACGGCTTCCGCATCCCCGACCTGCTGGCCGCCACGGGCGCGCGGCTGCGGGAAGTCGGCACCACGAACCGCACGTCGGCGCGCGACTACGCGGCCGCGATCGGACCGGACACCGGCTTCGTGCTGAAGGTGCACCCGTCGAACTACCGCGTCACCGGCTTCACGGCCGAGGCCGGCCTCGCCGAGCTGGCCGGGCTCGGTGTGCCGGTGGTCGCCGACGTCGGGTCCGGGCTGCTCGGCCCGCACCCGATGCTGCCCGATGAACCGGATGTTGCGACGGCGCTGGCCGAGGGCGCCGCCGTGGTCACCGCGAGCGGCGACAAGCTGCTCGGCGGCCCGCAGGCCGGGCTGCTGTTCGGCGACGCCACGCTCGTCGAACGGCTGCGGCGCCACCCCGCGGCCCGCGCGCTGCGCGTGGACAAGCTGACGTTGGCCGCGCTCGAAGCCACCTTGCGCGGGCCGCGCCCGCCGGTGGCCGAGGCGCTGGCCGCGGACGTCCGGGACCTCGAAATGCGCGCCGAAGCGCTGGCCGCGTCGTTGCGGTCGACCGGGGTCGAGGCCGAGGCCGTGTCCTCGACCGCCGTGGTCGGGGGCGGCGGCGCGCCGGGCGTCGACCTGCCGAGCGCCGCGGTCGCCCTGCCCGCCCGGTACGCGGTCGCGCTGCGGCTCGGCGAGCCCGCCGTGGTCGGGCGGGTCGTGCGCGACCGGTGCCTGCTGGACCTGCGCACGGTGCGCCCGGCCGACGACGCGACGCTGCGGGAGGCCGTCCGCCGATGCGGGTGATCGCCACGGCCGGGCACGTCGACCACGGGAAGTCCACGCTGATCCGCGGGCTCACCGGCATGGAGCCGGACCGGTGGGCGGAGGAACGCCGCCGCGGCCTCACGCTCGACCTCGGTTTCGCCTGGACACGCTTCGGCGACGAGGAGCTCGCGTTCGTGGACGTGCCCGGCCACCGGCGGTTCGTGCCGAACATGCTCGCGGGCATCGGCCCGGTGCCCGCCGCGTTGTTCGTGGTCGCGGCCGACGAGGGCTGGATGCCGCAGTCGGCCGAGCACCTGGCCGCGCTCGACGCGTTCGGCGTGCGCCACGGCCTGCTCGCCGTGACCAAGGCCGACCGCGCGGACCCGGCGGCCGCCACGGCTCAGGCGCTGGGGGAGCTTGCCGCGACCTCGCTCGGTGCGGTGCCGGCGGTGAGCGTGAGCGGCACGACCGGTGCCGGGCTCGACGAGCTGCGGGCCCGGCTGACCGCGCTGGCCGGTGGCCTGCCGGCCCCGGATCCGGACGCCGACGTGCGGCTCTGGATCGACCGGGCCTTCACGATCAGGGGCGCCGGCACCGTCGTCACCGGAACCCTCGGCGCGGGCACGCTGCGCGTCGGCGACGAGCTGGTGCTCGGGGCGGAGCGGGTGCAGGTCCGCGGGCTGCAGGCGCTGGGGGAGCCGCACGAGAGCGTGCCGGCCGTCGCCCGGGTCGCGGTGAACCTGCGCGGCGTCGCGCGGGACGCGGCCGAGCGCGGCGACGCGCTGCTCACCCCCGGCGTGTGGCGCACCACCGCCGAGCTCGACGTCCGCTTGCGGGGCTCGCCCACCGCCGACCTGCACCGGCACCTGGTGGTGCACCTCGGTTCCGCGGCCGTGCCCGCGCGGATCCGGCCGCTGGGGCCGGACACGGTCCGGCTGCTGCTCGCGACCCCGCTGCCGCTGCGGGTGGGGGACCGGGGTCTGCTGCGCGATCCCGGGGAGCACCGGATCCCGGCCGGGTTCGACGTGCTCGACGTCCGGCCGCCGGCGCTGGCCCGCCGCGGAGCCGCCCGCGCCCGCGGCGTGGAGCTGGCGACGCCGGAGCCGGGCTGGGATCACCTGCGGCGCGCAGGTTTCGTGCGCCACGAGGACTTCCGCGCGCTCGGCCTGCCGGAGGTCGGTGAGCGTCTCGGCGACTGGCACGCCGACCCCGCGCACCTCGCGCGGCTGCGCGAGGACGTGCCGGCGGTGGTCGCCGAATGGTCCGGCGAGCACCCGATCGCCGCGGGGATGCCGGTCGACGTGCTGCGCCGACGGCTCGGGCTGCCGGCCGCGGACCTGGTGCCGGCGGTGCTGACCGGGGACCTGGTCACGGCCGACGGTCTCGTCCGCCGGCCCGGCGCGGGCCTGGCCGCCGGTGTGGCCGAGGCCCTCAGCGTGCTCGAAGCGGGTTTCGCCGAGCACCCGTTCCGGGCGCCGGAAGCGGACGATCTGCGCGAACTCGGCCTGGGCAACCGGGAACTCGCCGCCGCCGTGCGGCTCGGCCGCCTCAGCGCCGTGGCCGACGGGGTGGTGCTGGGTCCCGACGCGCCGCGCCGGGCGGTGGAAATCCTGGCCACGCTGGGCAAACCGTTCACCGTGTCCGAAGCCCGGCGCGCCCTCGACAGCACGCGGCGCGTCACGGTGCCGCTGCTGGAACACCTCGACGCCGCGGGGTTGACCGTGCGCCAGGACGACAGCACCCGCCGGGTCGCCGGTCCGGCAACCACGCCGGTTTCGCCCGGTTCATAGCCGTACCACCGGGTGAACTCCGGTCAGGACCTGCGAACCCGGCCGGGGAGAACTACCGTTGCCGACATGGGTGTGCGGCAGTGGATCGAAGGCTGGCCGGTGTACCGGCAGCTGACCGGTCCCGACCCGCTCGGGCGCGGCGCGGCGGCCAAATCGGACGGTTCGGAGAACTGGCACGCGCGCACCGAAGACGCCGACCGGGTCGTGCGCTCGATCTGCCCGTACTGCGCGGTCGGCTGCGGCCAGAAGGTGTACGTGAAAGACGGCGCCGTCACGCAGATCGAAGGTGACCCGGACTCGCCGATCTCGCGAGGCCGGCTCTGCCCGAAGGGCTCGGCCAGCAAGCAGCTCGTGACCAGCCCGAGCCGCGTCACCGAGGTCCTCTACCGCCGCCCGTACGGCACCGACTGGGAGCGGCTGCCGCTCGACACGGCGATGGACATGATCGCCGACCGGGTGCTGAAGACACGCGCCGAGACGTGGCAGGACGTCGACGACCAGGGCCGCCGCCTCAACCGGACGCTCGGTTTCGCGAGCCTCGGCGGCGCGACGCTGGACAACGAAGAGAACTACCTGATGAAGAAGCTCTACACCGCGCTCGGCGCGATCCAGATCGAGAACCAGGCGCGTATTTGACACTCCTCCACGGTTCCCGGTCTGGGGACCTCCTTCGGTCGTGGAGGCGCCACGACGTTCCAGCAAGACCTCGCCAACGCGGACTGCATCGTCATCCAGGGCTCGAACATGGCCGAGTGCCACCCGGTCGGGTTCCAGTGGGTGATGGAGGCGAAGGCGCGCGGCGCGAAGATCATCCACGTCGATCCGCGCTTCACGCGCACGAGTGCCGTTTCGCACGTGCACGCGGCGTTGCGGGCCGGCTCGGACATCGCGTTCCTCGGCGGCCTGATCAAGTACGTGCTGGACCACGAGCTGGACTTCCGCGAGTACGTGCTGGCCTACACGAACGCCTCGGCGATCCTCACCGAGGAGTTCGCCGACACCGAGGACCTCGACGGCCTGTTCTCCGGCTTCGACGCGGAGAAGCGCCAGTACGACATCTCGACCTGGGCGTACGAGGGCGCGGACGCCACGCCGGCGGCCGGCTCGGGTGAGCCGGAGCAGCCGGGCGGGCACCACGGCGGCGAGCACCACCAGCGCGCGGCGCGCGCCGAGTCCTACGGCAGCGGCGGCGCGTCGATCGACGCCAAGCCGAAGACCGACGACACCCTGCAGCACCCGCGGTGCGTGTTCCAGGTGCTCAAGCGGCACTTCGCGCGCTACACACCGGAAGTGGTCGCCGACGTGTGCGGCCTGCCGGTGGCGCAGTTCACCGAGATCGCGGAGGCGATCACCGCGAACTCCGGCCGCGACCGCACCACGGCGTGGGTGTACTCGGTGGGCTGGACGCACCACACGGTCGGCGCGCAGTACATCCGCACGGCGTCGATCCTGCAGACGTTGCTGGGCAACATCGGCCGTCCCGGCGGTGGCATCCTGGCGTTGCGCGGGCACGCGAGCATCCAGGGGTCCACGGACATCCCGACGTTGTTCAACATCCTGCCCGGCTACATCCCGATGCCCCACGCCCACCAGCACACCGACCTCGAGTCCTTTGTGGAGTCCGACGCGGGCAAGACCGGGTTCTGGGGCAACCTGCGCTCCTACGCGGTCAGCCTGCTGAAGGCGTACTGGGGCGACGACGCCCAGCCGCACAACGACTTCGCGTTCGACCACCTGCCGAGGCTGACCGGTGACCACGGCACGTACGCCACGGTGCAGAAGCAGATCGAGGGCGAGTGCAAGGGCTACTTCCTGGTCGGGGAGAACCCGGCCGTCGGCTCGGCCAACGGCAAGTTCCAGCGCCTCGGCCTGGCCAACCTCGACTGGCTGGTGGTGCGCGACCTGCAGCTGATCGAGAGCGCGACGTTCTGGAAGGACGGCCCCGAGATCGAGACCGGCGAGCTGAAGTCCGAGGAGATCGGCACCGAGGTCTTCTTCCTGCCCGCCGCCGCGCACACCGAGAAGGACGGCAGCTTCACCAACACCCAGCGCCTGCTGCAGTGGCACCACAAAGCCGTGGAGCCGCCCGGCGACGCGCGCAGCGACCTGTGGTTCTACTACCACCTCGGGCGGATGCTGCGGGAGCGGATCGGCGACGACCCGCGGGACGCGCCGCTGCGCGAGCTCACCTGGAGCTACCCGACCGAGGGCCCGACGGCCGACCCGAGCGCCGAGTCGGTGCTCGCCGAGATCAACGGCCACGGGCCGCACGGACCGCTTTCGGCCTACACCGAACTGAAGGACGACGGCTCGACGGCATGCGGTTGCTGGATCTACTGCGGGGTGCGCGCCGACGGCCACAACCACGCCGCGAACCGGCAGCCCGGGTCCGAACAGGACTGGGTGGCGCCGGGCTGGGCCTGGGCGTGGCCGGCGAACCGGCGGATCCTCTACAACCGCGCCTCGGCCGATCCGGACGGAAAGCCGTGGAGCGAGCGGAAAAAGCTGATCTCGTGGGACGCCGCGCAGGGCAAGTGGGTGGGGCCCGACGTGCCGGACTTCGAGGTGACCAAACCGCCGGACTACGTGCCGCCCGAAGGCGCGAAGGCGCAGGACGCGCTCGGCGGCGGGGATCCGTTCATCATGCAGACCGACGGCAAGGCCTGGCTGTACGTGCCGGCCGGGCTGGCCGACGGGCCGCTGCCCACACACTACGAGCCGTTCGAAAGCCCGGTGGGCAACGCGCTCTACGGTCAGCAGGAGTCGCCGGTGCGCCAGACGCTGAGCAGTCCGGCCAACCGCTACAACCCGGCGGGCAGCCCGGTGTACCCGTACGTGTTCACCACCTACCGGCTCACCGAGCACCACACCGCGGGCGGGATGAGCCGCACGCTGTCGCACCTTTCCGAGCTGCAGCCGGAGTTCTTCTGCGAGGTCTCGCCGGCGTTGGCGGAGGAACGCGGACTGGAGCACCTCGGCTGGGCGACGATCGTCTCGGCCCGCACGGCGATCGAGGCGCGCGTGCTCGTGACCGAGCGGATCAAGCCGCTCAAGGTCCGCGGGCGCACGATCCACCAGATCGGCCTGCCCTACCACTGGGGCCCCAACGGTCTTTCGCGCGGCGACGCGGCCAACGACCTGCTGTCGGTCGTGATGGACCCGAACGTGCACATCCAGGAGGCCAAAGCGGCCACCTGCGACATCCGCCCGGGACGGCGGCCCCGCGGGCCGGCGCTGCCGGAGTTCGTGGCGGATTACCGGAGGCGAGCCGATGGCTGAGTACGGCACCCAGCCCCGCATGGGGTTCTTCACCGACACGTCGGTCTGCATCGGGTGCAAGGCCTGTGAAGTCGCGTGCAAGGAGTGGAACGACGTGCCGGAGGCGGGCGGGCTCGACCTGCTCGGCATGTCGTACGACAACACCGGGCAGCTCGGCTCGAACACCTGGCGGCACGTGGCGTTCGTCGAGCAGCAGAAACCCGCGGTGGAGCTGGGGATGCCGACGGTCGGGGCGCCTGCGGGAGAGGACGCCGAGGAGCCGGGCGTGCGCTGGCTGATGTCGAGCGACGTCTGCAAGCACTGCACCCACGCGGCGTGCCTCGACGTGTGCCCGACCGGGGCGCTGTTCCGCACGGAGTTCGACACGGTGGTGGTGCAGCAGGACATCTGCAACGGCTGCGGCTACTGCGTGCCGGCTTGTCCCTACGGCGTGATCGAAAAGCGCGAGAGCGACGGGCGCGCGTTCAAGTGCACGCTCTGCTACGACCGCCTCGGCGCCGGGCTGGAACCCGCGTGCGCCAAGGCGTGCCCCACCGACTCCATCCAGTTCGGCGAGCTGACCGAGCTGCGCGAACGCGCGGCGGCGCGCGTCGACACCCTGCACGCGGCCGGCGAACCGGCGGCGCGCCTCTACGGCCACGACCCGGACGACGGGGTCGGCGGCGACGGCGCGTTTTTCCTGCTGCTGGACGAACCCGAGGTCTACGGCCTGCCCCCGGACCCGGTGGTGACCACCCGCGACCTGCCGGCGATGTGGAAGCGCGCGGCGCTCACCGCGGCGAGCGTGGCCGGGGCGCTCGTGGTGTCGTTCTGGGGACGGCGCCGATGAGCCCCCGTGCCGAACGGTCCATGGTGGACCGTGCCGAGTTCACGTCCTACTACGGGCGCCCGATCCTCAAGGAACCGGCGTGGAAGCAGCCGGACGTGCCGTTGTACCTGTTCCTCGGCGGCCTGGCCGGTTCGTCGGCGTCGATGAGCCTGCTGGCCGAGCTCACGGGACGGCCGAAGCTCGCGCACGTCGCGAAGCTCGCCGCCGCCGGGGGCGCGTCGGCGAGCGTGGTCGCGCTGGTGCACGACCTCGGCAAGCCGACGCGGTTCCTGCACATGCTGCGCGTGTTCAAGCCGACGTCTCCGCTTTCGGTCGGCTCGTGGATCCTCGCGCCATTCTCCGGCGTCGCCGCGGTGTCGGCGGCCTCCGCGGTGACCGGCGTCCTGCCCGGCATCGGCCGCCTCGCGGGGATCGCCGCGGGCCTGCTCGGGCCGGCGATGTGCACCTACACCGCCGTGCTGCTCTCCGACACGGCCACCCCGTCCTGGCACGCCGCCCACGGCGACCTGCCGATCCTGTTCGCCGGCAGTGCCCTGACCAGCGGTGCGGGTGTCGCGCTGCTGGCCGCGCCCGCCTCGGAAACCGGCCCGGTCGTGCGCGCCGCCCTGGTCGGCACGGCCGCGGAGCTCATCGCGACGCACCGCCTGGAAACCGGCCTCGGCCTGGTCTCGGAGCCCTACCGCACCGGCCGCGCGGGCCGCCTGCTGAAGGCCGCGCGCGCCCTCACCGCCGTCGGCGCGGGGTTGTCCCTGGCCGCCCGCCGCAGCCGCCCCGCCGCAGTGGCGGGCGGCGTCGCCTTCCTGGCGGCGGGGCTGTGCACGCGGTTCGGGGTGTACCAGGCCGGCGTCGAATCGGCGAAGGACCCGAAGTACGTGGTGATCCCGCAACGGGCCCGGATGGCGGAGCGGGATTCCTCCTGAGCACGGCGGGGCTTTCCTGCGCGTGTTTCGAGGTGCGCGGTTTCCGGGAAGTAGAAGAACGTCCCAGCGTAATCGGAGCGCCGAGTCACGCCCTGGTCGCCGAGCTCGACCGGTTGCAGAGCGAACTCGGCGAGGGCCCGTGCCTGAGCGCGATCCGGGACGAGAGCACCGTGCGGGTGCCGGACTTCGCGAAGCCCGACCAGCCGTGGCCGCTGTTCGCCACCGCGGCCACCGAGCGCGGCGTCCGCAGCCTCCTCGCGATGCGGCTCTTCGTGCACCACGAAATCCTCGGCGCGCTCAACCTCTACGCCCGCCGGCCCGACTCCTTCACGGCCGACTCGGAAATCCTGGCCGACCTCGTGGCCCAGCACGCCGCGGTCGCCCTCGCCGGCGCGAACCGTGCCCACCACCTCAACGTCGCCCTCGCGAGCCGCGACATCCTCGGTCAGGCCAAGGGCATCCTCATGCAGCGCGACAACCTCACGAGCCTGCAAGCGTTCGCCACCCTGGTTCGCGCGTCTCAGGACACGAACATGAAGGTCCTCGACGTCGCGCGCTGGCTGGTGACGCAGGCGGAAGACCGCGCCCGCAGCTGATCCGGGCGATCGACGGCCGTCAGAGCGTTCCGGTCAGCGCCTGCAGCCCGAGGCTGGTCACCGCCACCGCGACCCACAGCAGCCCGCCCATCAGCAGCGGCCGGGGACCGGCCTTGCGCATGTCGGCGAGCCGGAGCGAGAGGCCGATGCCGGCCAGCGCCGTGGTGATCAGGAAAGTGCCCACAGTGGACAGTGCCGGGTGCCAGGATTCCGGCACCGCACCGACACTGTCGAGCGCCGCGGCGGCGATGAAGCCGATCAGGAACAGCGGCACGATCCGGCGCCACGGCATCGTGCGCACGCTGAACTCCGCCGAACCCGCCTTCTGCCGGGCTTCTCGGCGCGCGGTGAGGAACGCCAGCACGATCACGATCGGGATCAGCATGAGCGTGCGGGTCAGCTTCACGACGATGCCGTACGAACCGGCGTCGCCGCCGTAGGCGAAGGAGGCCGCGACGACCGAGGACGTGTCGTTGATGGCGGTGCCGGCCCAGAGGCCGAAGGAGTGCGAGCTCATGCCGAACAGGTGGCCCAGCAGCGGGAACAGCAGCACGGCGGCGATGTTGTAGGTGAAGATCGTGCCGATGGCGTAGGCGACGTCCGACTGCTTGGGCTTGATCACGGCCGTGGTGGCGGCGATCGCGGACGCGCCGCAGATGCCGGTGCCCACGCCGATCAGCGTCTGCGTGTCGCCGCGGACGCCGAGCCAGCGGCCGAGCAGCCAGGCCCCGCCGAGCGCGACGGCGAGCGTGCCGAGCATCACCGGCAGGGACGACACGCCGACGTGCACCACTTCCTGCAGCGACAAGCCCGTGCCCAGCACCACGATCGACAGCTGCAGCACGGGCTTCGACGCGATCGCGTACCCCGGCGCCCACCGTTCGGCGCGCAGGCCCGGCACCACCGCGGCGGCGACCGCACCGAGCACGATGCCGAGCACCGGACCGCCGACGATCGGGACCAGGCGGCCCAGCGCCGTCGCGACGGCGGCCACCACGAGGGCGACGAGCAGGCCGGGCGCGGCTTCGCGGATGCGCGAGTGCTGCTGTTCGACCGGCCGGTCCTGGGTGGCGGTCATCGGAGCGCCTGCCCGTTCGTGCGCCGCATCACGCCGCTCCTCCTCTGACCGATACCCGGGTGACCGAATACGCCTGACCAAATGTCCGTACATTTAATCTAAAGGATGTATGCACATTTGGCTATGGGTAGTGTCGACCGCGACAGCGCGGAGGACGTGATGGCACCACGAACGCTCAGCCGGTCCGGCTCCGAGCCGCTCTGGCGCCAGCTGCAGCACGAGCTGCTGACCAGGCTCGAGACCGGGGAGTTCGACGAGCAGTTCCCCGGTGAGCTCGCCCTGGCCGAGGACTACGGCGTGAGCCGCCACACCGTGCGCCAGGCGCTGCGCCAGCTGCGCGCCGACGGCGTGATCGTGGCCGAACGCGGTCGTCAGCCGCGCGTCGCGCCGCCCGCCGAGATCGCTCAGCCGCTCGGCGCGCTCTACAGCCTCTTCACGTCCGTCGAGGCGGCCGGCCTCTCGCAGCACAGCATCGTGCGTGCCTTCGACGTGCGCGCCGATGCACTGGTCGCCGAGCGGCTCGACCTCGAAGCGTCGACGCCGCTGGTGTACCTCGAACGCCTGCGCCTCGCCGGCGACGAGCCCCTCGCCCTCGACCGCGTCTGGCTCCCGGCCGACCTCGCCCAACCCTTGCTGAAGGCCGACTTCACCCACACCAGCCTGTACAACGAGCTCGCCCGCTGCACCGGCCTGCGCCTCGACCACGGCCGCGAAGAGGTGCACGCCGTGATCCCGACGGCCGCCGAACGCACCCAGCTCGCCTGCGCCCACGACGTGGCGGCGTTCGCCATCAACCGCCTCAGCCACGCCAAGGGCCGTCCCGTGGAATGGCGCCACACCCTGGTGCGCGGCGACCGCTACGCGCTCACGGCCGAGTTCTCGGCGTCGTCGGGCTACCGGCTGGTGACGCAGGCCTGACCGGCCGGGGGCCGCACGGTCAGGTGGGCTTACCGGCGGCTCTGGTCGAGCTGTCCCGCCCGACGACGGTCACGTGGCGTCGAGCGGCCGCGCGGCGATCAGCAGGGCCACGTCGTCGCGGGCCGGGGCGGTGCCGACGAGCGCGGACATGACCCGGGCGCACACGGTGTCCGGGTCGCCGGTGGTCATCGCGGCGGTGAGCTTGGCGAAGCCGTCGTCGAGGGGTGCGTCGCGGCGTTCGATCAGGCCGTCGGTGTAGAAGGCCAGCGAAGCACCCGGCGGGAGGGCCACCTCGGTGTCGTGCCGGTCCGAGGGCGGCAGGCCCAGGCCCACCGGCAGGTCCGGGCCCACGTCCACCAGCCGGGCCGGCGCACCGGGGGCGGCGAGCACGGGCGGTGGGTGCCCGGCCAGCGAGAGCAGCACGGTCTCGCGGTCGGGCGCCACGATGCCGTACGCGACGGTGGCCATGATGCCCTGCTCGAAGTGGTTCACCTTGCGGCTGAGCTTGCCCAGCGACTCGGCCGGGCTCGTTGTGTCGAGCGCGTACGCCCGCAGCGCGCTGCGCAGCCGCCCCATCACCACGGCGGCCGCGAGCCCGTGGCCGGCCACGTCGCCCATCACGATGCCGACCTGGTTGCCGGGCAAGGAAAACACGTCGTACCAGTCGCCGCCGACGGCCTTTTCCGCGCCGGGGACGTAGCGCGAGGCGAAGTCCATTCCGGTCACCGACGGGATGCGAACCGGCAGCAGGCTGCGTTGCAACGCCGCGGCCGCGGAGCGATCGGCGCTCGCCGTCTCGGCGCGGATGGCCAGCGCCAGCCGGTCGGCCACCATCCGCAGCAGCTCGATCTCCTCGGCGTCGAACGTGCGCGCCGTGGTGGATCCGATGTGCAGCACGCCTTCGAGCTCGTCGTGCACCAGCATCGGCACGCCGAGCAGCACCGTCAGACCGTGTTCCCACAGCAGGGGATTGACCACGGTCGAGGAGTCCACGTGGTCGATCAGCACCGGTTGCCGCTCGCGCGCGACGCGGCCGGCGAACCCGGCGCCCACCGGCACCCGCACGTCCTGGAAGACCTCTTCCTCGATGCCCGCCGACGCGATGGCGATGAGCCGGCCCGCGGCCTCGTCGTGGCGCAGCACGGTGGCGGTGTCCACGCCGAACAGCTCACGCACGCGCTCCAGCATCGTGTCGAGCAGCGGCTTGAGCTCCTGGCGGCCGAGTGCGGAGCCGGTCAGGGCGTCCAGCCGGCGCAGCTGATCGCGGGTGGTGGAATCGACGGGCACCGCGTCAGCCTACTAGCGCACCCCACCGCGGGCGCCGGCGAAGAGCGCGGCCAGCTCGCTGCGGTCGAGTTCGTCGAGCAGGGTGGCGGGGTCGGCGTAGGTCGCGATCGCGCCCGCGTCGGTGAGTTCGGCGGCGCCGACCCCGCCGGAGAGTACGCCGACGGTGCGGACCCCGGCCCGCGCCGCGGCTTTTACGTCCCACACGGCGTCACCGACGAAAATCGTGTCCCCGGCGTCGGTTCCGGCGCGCTCGAGCGCCGCGAACACCGGTTCGGGGTCGGGTTTGGTGGCCTCGACGTCGTGCCCGGCGACGATGCCGGTCACCACGTCGTCGACGTCGAGGATCCGGCGCAGCACGTCGAGTTCGTCGGGGCCGGCCGAAGTGGCGAGGACCACGCGCACCCCGCGCTCGGCCAGCGTGTGGATCAGCTCCGGTGCGCGGTCGAACGGCCGCAGCAGCTCGGCCTGCTCCAGGTAGAGCTCACTGTGCCGATCCTTCGCCTGGGCCCCGATCCGCTCGGCGTCCCGGGCGCCGAGCAGCGCCTCGAGCAGCTTCTCCGTGCCCAGGCCGATCGCGCGGTGCACCCGCCAGGAGTCCACGGGTCGCCCCGCTTCGCGAAACGCCCGGCTCCAGGCGTGGACGTGGAGGTAGTTCGAGTCGACGAGGGTGCCGTCGACGTCGAACAGGACTGCGGTGGCGATGGCTGCCTCCTGCGGGGTCGCGAGCGGTTGCGCGCCGGGTACCCGCGCGGCGCCCGGCCGAACCCGCGGCCGGCGCTCAGCGGCCCCTGAGGTGCGGTTTCACCAGGCCCAGCACCGCGAACACGATGAGGGCCAGCCCCGCGAGCGACACGACGATCTCCAGCACGGGCACCCGCGCGTCGTTCGTGAGGAGGGTGACGACGCTCGAGCCGAGCAGCAGCGCACCGGCGCCCATGCTGAGCCAGCAGAGCGCGGCGGTCCGGGGGATCACGGTCCAGCGGCGGTTGTCGGTCACGGCGCCTCCTCGCGACGATCGTGCCACAACTGCCCCGAAATTCCCCTGGTCAAACCGATCCGATCGGTGGGGACCGGTCCCGCCCGGAGTCGCGACACTGCGGGGCATGCCGAGTCCCGTGAGCCTGCGCCAGGCGTTCGCCCGCTTTGTCCCGCGCGTCCTGCTCGCGGTGGCGCTGCTGTTCGGTGCCGGTTTGCTCCTCACCGGCAACGCCCAGCGCAGCGACGTCGCGAACGCCTACCGGATCGAGTTCGGCCACGAGGGCGCCGAGTGCGACGAGTACCTCACCGTGCACCTGAGCGCCGACACGGGCGAGGCGCTGGCGTGCACGCCGTCCGGCATCTCGTTCGGTGCCACGCAGGGGTTTCCGGGCTTCACGCCCGCCCAGGACGGCGAGGTCGGCGCGCTGGTGCGGCGGCTCGCGCCCGGCGGGCTGACCGAGGCCGAGCAGCAGCAGATCCAGACCACGGTCGATCGGCTCGCGGCCGGCGTGCCCGAGGCGAACCGGCCGTACCACTACTCGGGGCTGTGGGGCACGGGGGAGATGGGGGTCGGCGGTGCGCTCGTGGTGGCCGCGCCGGTGCTGTTCTTCACGCTGCGCCGGCGGCTCGAGTCGTGGGTGGCGGGTTCGCCGGCCCGTCGGTGAGGGCCGGCGATCAGGCGGGGTAGCGGCGTTCGATCTCGGCGAGCTTGCGGTCGACGACCCGCTGCGCTGCCGTTCGGGGGGTGCCGCCGTCGGCGTCGGCCGTGATCAGCAGTTCGCCGACGATCCGCTGCATCGCGGTGCGGACCTTCGCCTCGGCCTGCTCGGCGTCGGCCTCGAGGTCGCCGAACAGGGTCCACCACCACCAGGCGTTCGTGGCCGAGTTGGCCACGAAGTCCGGGACCACGGTGACCCCGCGCGCGGCGAGGGCGGCCTCGGCGGCCGGTGACGTCGGCAGGTTGGCGGCCTCGACCACGAGCCGCGCGGTGACACGGTGCTGGTTCGCTTCGTCGAGGCAGTACGACACGGCGGCGGGCACGAGCACGTCGCACTCGACGTCGAGCCACGCGTCCGGCGGGAGCTCCCGGTCCGCGGGTCGCAGCCGAGTGCGGTCGAGGCCGCCGAGCGGGTCGCGGGTGCGCAGGAGCTCTTCCACGTCGAGGCCGGCCGGGTTGGCGAGCACGCCGTTCGCGTCGGCGAGGCCGACCACGAGCACGCCGGCGCGGGCCAGGTAGCGCGCGGTCGCACCGCCCATGGAACCGAAGCCCTGCACGAAAGCGCGCAGTGGCGTGGCCGGGATCCCGAGGTGGGCCGCGGCGGTGAGCGCGGCCTGGGCCACGCCGAGCCCGCCGACGAGCTCCGGTAGCGCGACGCCGTCGACGTCGATCGCAAACGCTTTCGCCAGCCGGGCGCGGGACTCGTCGGCGTTGTCGAGCAGCGGGTAGACGGCCTGCACGGAGCTGGTCAGGCCGAGCCCGGCCACGATCTCGTCGAGGGTGTCCTGCCGCACGCCGAGGTCTTCGCCGGTGGTCCAGTGCTGTTCGACGATGGCGCGCACCGCCGCGAGGAACCGGGTGAGCACGCCGCGCGCGGCCGGGTCGTGGGGGCTGCAGTCGAGGCCGCCCTTGGCGCCGCCGAGCGGGACGTAACGGGCGCCGGGTTCGAAGTGCAGCGCTTCCTTGCGGGTCATGCCTTCCGCGAGCCCGCGCACCTCGTCGAGCGTGCAGCCTTCGCGCATCCGCAGCCCGCCGCTGCACACCCCGCGCACCAGCCGGTCGATCACCACGAAGCCGGCGCGCCCGGTCACGGCGTCGGTCCAGGTGATCTGCAGGTGCGGCTCTCGGGAGGCCGCCGAGGCGGGAGGGCCGGCGGGGGTCATCGGGGCCTCGAAGGCGGGGACGGTCACGAGCTCGATCCTGCCAGCCCCGGCGACCGTGCCGTCGCGAGCACGCGCGGCGAGCCGTCCTCGCGATCCGGGGCCGGTCTGTCGCGTGAAACGACAGTACTGTAGAAATACTACATAGTTGTCGATTGTCATTGCGGGAAGGTGCGGCCGGCATGAATCCGTTGAGCGCGACGTCGTGGTTGTCGAGCCTGGGGGCGGGCGGGGTGTTCGTCGTGGTGTTCGCCGAGACCGGGTTGCTGGTCGGGTTCTTCCTGCCGGGCGATTCGTTGTTGTTCACGGCGGGGCTGTTCTGCACGACCAGCGCGACGGCGGCCGTGCACCTGTCGTTGCCGTGGGTGCTGGTGGCGGCGGTCGCGGGGGCGGTGCTGGGGGCGCAGACCGGGTTCGTGCTCGGACGGCGCGGGGGACGGGCGCTGCTCGGGCGAGTGGGCAGCCCACAGTTGCGGCGCGGGCTGGATCGGGCCGAGGAGCTGTTCACGCGGTACGGGCACGCGAAGGCGATCGTGCTGGCGCGGTTCATCCCGGTGGTGCGCACGGTGCTGAACCCGCTCGCCGGCATCCTCGACGTGCCGGCGCGGACGTTCACGGCGTGGCAGGTGCTCGGGGGTCTACTGTGGTCGGTCGGGGTCACGGTGGCGGGGTACCTGCTCGGGGCCAGTGTGCCCGGGATCGACCAGTACCTGCTGCCGATCATCGCGCTCGTGGTCGTCGTCTCGCTGATCCCGCTCGCACTGGAAGTCCTCCGCGGCCGCAAGGGGCGGCGCGGGTCCGAGCCCGCCGGTAAAGGAAAAACGCGTTGAGCACGATCGACCTCGGCCAGTCGGTGATCCTCGGGATCGTCGAAGGTCTCACCGAGTTCCTGCCGGTGTCCTCCACCGGGCACCTCAAGATCGCGGAAGGCCTGCTCGGCATCCCGGTCGACGACAAGTCCGTGGTCGGCTTCACCGCGGTGATCCAGGTCGGCGCCATCGCCGCGGTGCTCGTCTACTTCTTCCGCGACATCGTGCGCTTCGCCGCCGCGTGGGGCCGTGGCCTGGTCAACCCACGGGCGCGCCGGGAACACGACTACAAGTTCGCCTGGTGGGTCATCCTCGCCACGCTGCCGGTCGTGGTCGCCGGCCTGCTGTTCCAGTCGCTGGTGAAGGGACCGCTCGCGTCGTTGTGGGTGGTGGCGGTGTCGCTCATCGTCGGCAGCGCGATCATGTGGGCCGCCGACCGCTTCGGCACGGGCAACCGCGGCGAGCGCGAAGCCACGCTCACCGACGCGATGCTGGTCGGCTCGTCGCAGATCCTCGCCCTGCTCTTCCCCGGCTTCTCCCGCTCCGGCGCCACGATCTCGACCGGCCTCCTGCGCGGCCTCGACCGCGTGGCCGCCACGCGCCTGTCGTTCTTCCTCTCGATCCCCGCCCTCACCGGCGCCGGCCTCTACGAACTGAAAGACGCCCTCGGTGGCGGCGTCTCGGTGCTGCCACTGGTGGTCGGCACGGTGGTGTCGTTCGTCGTGGCGTACGCGGCGATCGCGTGGCTGCTGAAGTTCGTGGCCGGGCACACGTTCACCGCGTTCGTGGTGTACCGGGTCATCGTGGGGGTCGCGTTGCTGGCCGCGCTCGGGTCGGGTCTGCTCGCGGCCTGACCCGCGTCAGGTGAAGTAGAGCTTCGACGGCGCCGGATCCTGGTGCACCCGCGGGCTGCCGCTCGCGGTGGGGTCGGTGCCGAACGCGACGCCCTGGCCGGAGCGGACGCTGGTGAGCGTGAAGTGGCCACTGAAGCTCGTGGGGTCGCCGACCGGGTCGATCGGGGTCAGCGTGAACTCGTCGGCGTGGTTGGCGTTGTTGGCGGCGCAGGTGTAGAGCAGCGGGTGGCCCTGCGGTGAGGTCGTGGCGCTGGCGTGGAGGAAGCGGCCCGTGGCCTTGTTCGCGAGCGACGTGCCCGCGCCGAGCCGGCTGAAGGACCACAGGTCGGTGTCGTCGACCGCGGCCGGGCGCGGGCGGTGGGTCACCTCGAAGTTGGCCGGGGCGCCGGGCGGGGCGGGGATCGGTTCGGTGGTGGCGTGGAGGCAGTCGTTGGTGGTGTCTTCGCGGACGTAGGCGCCGGCGGAACCGGGGAGGCCCGCGCAGAGATAGGCGGCCGACGACGCCAGGCGCAGCTGCTTGCGCAGGGCGATGAGCTGCGCCGGCATGTCCGGCGCGCCCAGCGACGTGAGGGTGGTGCCCATGCGTTCCAGCAGCGGGGTGAGCACGGTTTGCTGCGTGTCGCGGCCGAAGACGGTGTCGCGGTAGGTGCGGATCTGGGCCAGGAGCTGCGCGCGGCGGGTGGCGTCGTCGTGGACGAGGCGGGCGAGGAGGCCTCTGGTGCGCACCGTGAAGTGCCGGGTGGGCTGAAAGGTCTGGTCGACGCCCCACGGGATGAGCTTGAAGTGCACGTCGGCGAGGCCGGGGGAAGCGACGGCGGTGACGTCGTTGTAGGCGTAGGTGTTGTTGGTGTTGCCCGTGTAGCCGTCCCAGTGCTTGAAGAAGAACTCCATCGCGTACAGCTTGATGAACTGGTCGAGGTCGAACACCTCGGCCGCGCCGGACAGGCCGTGGGCCGCGATGTGGTCGATCGCGAGCCGCAGATCGGCCTTGTTCTCGAACTCCGACAGGTCTTCGACGCCGATGAAATCGAAGCGCGCGTCGACGAAGTCGTCCTTGTGCTCGAGTTCGTAGAGATTGCCTTTCAGGTTCCCGAAGTTGCGTTCGAGGTAGCGCGGCATGATCGGTTCGGCGTTCACGAAGATGCCGTCGGACCCCACGAGGGTGCCGTTCACGCGCACGCGGGCGAAATTGCAGCGGGAATGCGGCAGTCCGGCGAGCTCGAGCAGCCGGTAGTCGAGGGGTTGGCGCACGAACGACGAGTCCTGCACGGAGTTGTTGAGCGTGAGGTACCGCGACCCGATGAGCGCGGTGATCAGCGGTTTGTTGGCGTCGCGGAACCGGCCGAAGTCGAGGTGGAGGCAGGGTTTGTCGTTGCTGAACGAGCCGCAGAACGATTTCTTCTTCACGCCGACGTCGGCGAATGACGTGCGCGTGGGGAAGCTCGTGCCGGAAATTTCGACCGAGGTCGCCTTGCGCCAGGTGAAGCGGCTGCCGCCGGTCCAGTCGAAGTTGCACCGGCCGCCGGCCGGCTCTTCGGTGCGCACCGCGTCCCAGTCGGACTGCGGCATCACGATGTCGATCGTGAGCACATTGTCGATCTCGTAAAGGGAATCGAGTGCCTGCTGCTCCTGAACGCTCATCGCCCCTCCTCCGCAATCGCTCCAGTGTACGGCCTGGAAAAGCGCCTCTGTACCACTTCGGGCGGCGCTTCTACGATGGCTGGCAGTCGAGGAGGAACGCCATGGCAGCGGTCGACGATCTCGTGGAGTTGGTCCAGCGCGCGGCGGCGGCCGAGAAGAACGCGATGGCCGCGAAGTGGCAGGGCGAAGACGACGTGCGGCGTCTGATCGGCAAAACCCGCACGGCCGCGGAGGAACAACGCGCGGAGCTGCGCAGCGACGTCGACCCCGGGCAGCTGTCGGCGGACTGGGCGCGATCGCGCCAGAACCAGCTCGACGTGAGCAACGCCGCCGGTCCGGCCGAAGACCCGGCGGAAACCGTGACGCACCAGGACGCGGCGCAGGCCGAACGCGACGGCGTGGCGGCCGTCGCGGTCGCGCGCCTGGCGTTGACCGAGGCGGCACAAGCCGTGCTGGCGGCGCGGCTGGCCCGCATCCGCGCGGGGAGGACGAGCCGGCCGCGGCGACCGTCGACGGCCACGTTCCCCTCACCGGCAGCAACGCCGTGAGCCGCCACGGCCCCGCGCTCGCCCACGGCCTGGCCGGCGAGATCCGGTACGTGCTCACGCGCAAGCCGCGCAAGTCCGTGAAGGCGATGGGGATCGCGTTCGGCCTGGGGCTGCTGTACCTGGGGTACCTGCGGCTGTTCCGCTGGGACGAGGACCAGAAGTGGCTGCCGTACCTGGGATTGTGGACGATCTCGTACGTGATGGGCGGCGCGGTCTGCGTGAACGCGATGAGCTTCGACGCCATGCGCGTGCGCGCGGCGCTCGACACCGGCGCGCGGCTGTGGCACCTGCTGGTGATCAAGAACCTGGCACTGGTGTGCCTCGTCGCGCCGATCGGGTTCGCGCTGAGCGCGCTGCTGGCTTGGCGCGCGGGGGAGTTCGGCGCGTTCGTGCGGGCGTGCGCGCTGGTGGTGTGTTTCATCCTGCTGTGGCTCGGCGTCGGCAACGTGCTCTCGATCGCGCTGCCTAACCGCGACGAACCGCTGCTGAAACGCCGGAAAACCGGGACGCTCAAACAGTTCGCGATCGCGTTCGTGGCGGCGTCGGTGGTCGGTTACCTGGTGAACTTCATGCTGGTCTGGCGGGCGCTCGCCGCGAAGACGCTCACGGATCGGCTGGGTTCGGTGGTGCTGCCGGGGATCGCGATCGTGCTGAGCTGCCTGGCGATGTGGGTGCTGCTCACCGTGTTCGCGGTCGCGCTCGCTCAGCAGCCCCGCGTGCGCCGGCGCCTGCAACGCGAGACCGCCGACTACCGCGCCAACGCCGAAGCCGAGGCCTATGCGGCGGAAGAGGCGGCGGCGAAACCGGTTTCGGCCTAGCCGGCCTGGGTGGTCACGACGGTCACGACGCCGGCAGCCGTTGGGCCACCACGGCGGCGATCGACTTCGCGGTGGCGCAGATGGCGTCGAGGTCACCCTGGTGCGCGTCGTCGGTGTACTCCACCAGCACCACCTCGTCGCGCTGCGCGGGCGTGCCCTTCACCGTGGGCAGGACTGGCGTGTAGGTGCGGTAGACCACGGTGACATCACAGACATCGCCGTCGTCGTCGTGCGGATCCACGTACGCGGTGCGGCCGCCGACGACCACGCGCGTCTGGCCGTCGGGCGGATCGGTGGCGAGCGGCCACTGACGGTCGTAGTAGAGGTCGACCGACTCCGCGTCCTCACCCCACGAGCACGCCCAGTTCGCGAAGTAGCGATCGGTCGGGTAGCCGGGGCCGGCCACGCGGCGCAGGGTGGCGTCGTCCACGAGCGAGCAGGCGTCGACCAGCGCGAGCGAAGCGGACGGGAACGGCTGGGCGCGGCGCGCGATCGGGCCACCGACCACGCGCGCGTACGCGTCGCCGACCACGGCGTCGGACATCGCGCACAGCTGGGGAGCGTCCTCGCCGTCGGCGCGCACGGAGCTCACGGTGACGAGCCGCAGGTCGGGCAGCACGAAGTAGCGGCGGCACTTGCCGGGATCGGCGTTGGGCCGCTGGATCTCGCCGAGGCGGCCGCGCACCGGCGGTACCTGCGGGTATTCCTCCGGCGCGGTGAGCTCCAGGCTGGTCACGATCGTGCCGCCGTCGCCGGGCAGGGTGGTGTCGAGGTCGCAGCGCGCGAACGTGCCGAGGTTCGGCTCGAGGAAGACCTTGCCGTACGGGGCCAAGGAGTTCACCGTGAGCAGCGAGCACGGGTCGGCGGTGCGCGGGTCGCCGACGAGGTCCGAAGTGGCCTTCGCGGCCGTCGGCTCGTTGCGCGTGAACACGAGTAGCCCGGCCACGAGCAGCACCACGGCACCGAGTACCCCGGCGGCGGCGAACTTCAGCTTGCGCGAGCGTGGCCGGCGCCGCGGCAACGGCTGGGTGTCCGGGTCACCACTGAGCAGGCCTTCGACCTCGGCGGCGGTGGGCCGGTTCGCGGGGTGGCGGTCGAGCATCAGGGTGAGCGCGAAGGCGAGCGGGCCGGCGTGCCGCGGTGTTTCGGGCTTGCCCTCGGCGGCGCGCCGCAGCTGCCCGAACGGCCCGTTTTCCCCGCTGCCCCAAGGCGAAACGCCCTCGACGGCGGCGAACAGCGTCGCGCCGAGGGAGAACACGTCGGCGGCCGGGCCGGCCGCGTAGCCGTTGGCCACCTCCGGCGCGAGGTACCCCGCCGTGCCGCCGACGCTGGCGCTGCCGGTGAGCGTGACTTCGGCCCAGCGCGAGATGCCGAGGTCGGCGAGCTTGGCCGTGCCGTCTTCGGCGAGCAACACGTTGCCGGGCGTGATGTCACGGTGCACCATGTCCCGCGCGTGCATCGCGACCAGCGCGGACGCGATCTGCGCCCCGAGCGCCGCCGCCCGCTCGGGCGCGAGCACGCCGTCGGCCCGCACGACCTCTTCGAGGCTGCGCGCCGGCAGGTACTCCATCACCAGCCACTGGTCGTCGCCGTCCGCGACGGAGTCGAACACCGCCACCACGTGCGGGTGGTGCAGCGACGCGCCCAGCCGCGCCTCCCGCCGGATCTGGCCGGTGTCGCCGTCGAGCGAGCGCTTCAACGCGACCGTGCGCCTCAACTCGAGATCCGTCGCCCGCCACACGACGCCCATCCCGCCGGCGCCGAGGCGCTCCTCCAACCGGTAACGCCCGGCGATCACCTGCGGTGCCACGGGGGAGAGTGTAAGGGGTGTGCCGGTGATCGGTGCCGGGATCAGCGGATTCGCCGTCGCACCGGCTCCCGCGGCAGCTCAGGGCCGCGGCAGACCGGTATTCGGGACCTCAACACTTCGGTTCGAGGGCGATCAGGAGCGAGCGCGCGGACTCCGCGCGGGGTGTGGTCAGCGGGCTGATCGCGGAGCGCGTGGGCAGCCCCGCCGCCAGCCGGTCCTTCGCCTCGCGCGCGGCCGCGACGATCAGGCGCATGTCCACGGCGAATTCCTCCGCCATCCCGAAGTCCGTACCTCGGGTCAGCACCTCAACCGACGAGGCGATCGCCGACCGGGTGTCCGGCGTGTCGCCCTTCGTCGCGAGGTCCCGGAGATCCTGGTCGAAGTCCGGGCCGAGGGCCTCGTTGAACGCCTCCAGGTCGAGGCACGTGTCCGGGTGCCAGGAGGTCGACGGTGCCGGCGAGGTCGTCGGGGCGGGCTGACCGGCCGTGCACGCGACCCCGCCGACCAGCACGGCCCCGGCGACGACGACCCGCATTCCTCGCATCCCGCGACGGTAGGGCCGCCCGCGGGGAGGGGTCCCGGGCCGAGGCCTCAGTGCCCCGGAGTTCTCAGTGCCCGGACATCCCTCCGTCGACCGCCAGGGTCGTGCCGGTGATGTAGGACGACGCGTCGCTGGCCAGGAAGACCACGGCGGCGTCCAGTTCGTGCTGCCGGCCCAGCCGGCCCAGCGGACTGTGCTGCTTCACGAAGGGCAGCAGCACGTCGTCGGGGATCTCCTCGGTCATTTCGCTGGCGAAGTAGCCCGGGGCGATCGCGTTGACGCGGATGCCGCGCCGGCCGGACCACTGCTGCGCGAGGTCGCGGGTGAGGCCGAGCACGCCGGCCTTGCTCGCCGCGTACGCCGCCTGCGGCGCGTAGGACTTGATGAGCGCGAGCACGCTGCTGATGTTCACGATGCTCGACCCCGCCTCCATCACCCGGCCGCACGCCTGCGCGGCCCAGTAGACGCCGTTGAGGTTCACGTCCACGACCCGGCGGAACTGCTCGGGTGTCTCGCGCAGCGCCGGCACGGCGGTGCCGACGCCGGCGTTGTTCACGAGCACGTCGATGCGCCCGAACTCCGCGAGCGCGGCCGCCGCGAGGGCGTCGCAGCTCGCCGGGTCGGCGACGTCGGCGGCCACCACCGCGGCACGCCGGCCGAGGTCGCGGACGCCGTCGGCGACCGAGCCCAGCCGGTCCGTGCGGCGGGCGGCCAGCACCACGTCGGCGCCGGCTTCGGCCAGCGCGTGGGCGAAGCCGGCGCCCAGCCCCGAGCTCGCGCCGGTGACCACGGCGACCTTGCCGTCGAGGCGGAACAGATCGAGTACGGCCATGGGTCAGTCCTTTCCGATCCGGGCGGCGGCCCGCAGCCCGGCGGCCGCGAGCGGGGCGACGGCCGCGCCCACGGCCTCGAAGCCGGACCCGAGCGTGAGCCCCTGCCGGTAGCGCGCGTGGATGCCCTCGGCGATCACGGCGATCTTGAAGTAGCCGAGCGCGAGGTGGAAATCGAGCGGGCCGAGGTCGCGGCCGCTGAGCTCGGCGTAGCGCTGCGCGAGCTCGCGCACCGGCGGCAGGCGGTCGCTCGTGGACGCGGCCGCGCCGGCGAGCACGGGCGCGAACGCCGGATCCGAGTACACCAGGTGCAGACCGAGATCGGCGAGCGGATCGCCGAGCGTCGCCATTTCCCAGTCCACCACCGCGCGCGCAGTGCCCGGGTCGTCCGGATCGAGGATCACGTTGTCGATGCGGTAGTCGCCGTGCACGATCGACGCGCCGCTCTCGGCCGGGCACGTGTCGGCCAGCCGGGTGTGCAGCGCGTCGATGTCGGGCAGCTCGCGCGTCTTGACCCGCAGCCACTGGTCGTGCCAGCGGCGCACCTGCCGCCCGAGGTACCCCTCGGGCCGGCCGAACCCGTCGAGCCCCACCGCATGCGGGTCCACGGCGTGCAGCCGGGCCAGCACGTCGACGAGGCCGTGGGCGCAGCGCCGCACTTCGTCGTCGGAGAGCTTGCCGAGCTGCTCGGTGGTCCGGAACACCACGCCGTCGATGTGCTCGACCACCGAGAACGGCACGCCGAGCACGTCTTCGCCGCCGAGCGCGACGGCGCGCGCCACGGGCACGTCGCTGTCGCGCAGCGCCGCCACCACGCGGTATTCGCGGCCCATGTCGTGGGCCGAGGGCGTGAGCCCGCCCAGCGGCGGCCGGCGCAGCACCCACCGGCTGCGCCCGTCGGTGAGCACGTAGGTGAGGTTGGACCGCCCGCCCTGCAACAGCTCGGCGCTCAGCCGGCCGCCGAAGCCCGGCACCCGCGCGGCGAAAAACGCTTCGAGCGCCGCGAGGTCGAGGCCGTCGGCCGTCATCGCGCGGCCTGCGAGCGGCGCAGCACGCGGCGCGCGATGGCCCAGCGGTGCGTTTCCGACGGGCCGTCGTAGATGCGGAACGGCCGCACCTCCCGCAGGAACCGGCCGAGCAGCACGTCGCCGGAAATGCCGAGCGAACCGCAGATCTGCACCGACCGGTCGACCACGCGCCAGATCGCCTCGGCGCAGAACGTCTTCGCCACCGCCGTGGCCTGCGACGCGTGCTCACCGCGGTCGAGCTCCCAGCACGCCTGCAGGATCAGGCCGCGCGACGCGGCGATGTCGATCTCGTTGTCGGCGATCATCTGCTGCACCATGCCGAGGTCGCCGAGCCGGGCGCCGAACACCTCGCGCTCGGCCGCGCGGGCCACGGCGATGTCCTGCGCGCGCCGCGCGATGCCGAGCCAGCGCATGCAGTGGGTCATGCGGGCGGGGCCGAGGCGCACCTGCGCGTAGCGGAAGCCTTCGTCCACCTCGCCCAGCACGGCGTCCTCGGGCACCACGCAGCCGTCGAAGTCCAGCTCGAGGTGCCCGCCGAACAAGGACTCGTCGAGCGTGTCGATGTGGCGGACCACCTTCATGCCGGGGGTGTCCTCGTCGACGAGGAACATCGTCGCGCCGCCGGTCTGGCCGGGCTCGCCGGAGGTGCGGGCCATGCAGATCGTGAACCCGGCGCCTTCGGCCCCGGTGATGAACCACTTGCGGCCGGTGATGCGCCAGCCGTCCTCCACGCGTTCCGCGCGCGTGGCCAGCGCGCCTGGATCCGACCCGGCGCCGGGCGCGGGCTCGGTCATCGCGAAGGCCGACCGGATCTCGCCGGTGGCGAGCGGGCGCAGGTAGCGCTCCTTCTGCTCGGCGGTCGCGATCGCCTCGAGCATGTGCATGTTGCCCTCGTCGGGCGCGGCGATGTTCAGCGCGAGCGGGCCGAGCAGCGAGTACCCGGCCTCCTCGAACACGGCCGCGCGACCGCGCATGTCGAGACCGTGGCCGCCGTACTCGGCCGACACGTGCGGCGCGAACACCCCTGCTTCCTTCGCGGCGGCCTGCAGCTGCCGGCGCACGGCGTCGGAATGCGTGACGCCGCGGTGCTCCTCCTCGACGGGGATCACCACGTCCCGGACGAACTGCGCGGTGCGCCGGGCGAGGTCGGCGACCACCGGCCCGGGCGAGAGGTCCACGGCCACAGCGTGCTCCCATCGGCTAATGACTGTTAGCCGGTGACTATAGGCAGAGTTTCCTGCGGTGTCACAGGTCGGTGGCGCCAGTCACCTTGTCGGCGGAACTTCGGCTATCCTGCGTTAGCCGAAGGGAGGTCGTGTGGACCGGTCCGAGCACATCCGTGCCGCCGCGCTGGAGCTGTTCACCCGCAAGGGATTCGAGAGCACCACCATGGGCGACATCGGCGCCGCCGTGGGCATTCGCGGCCCCAGCCTGTACAAACACGTCGCGGCCAAGCAGGACCTGCTCGTGGCGATCATGGTCGCGACGATGTCCGACCTGCTGAGTGCGCACCGCGCCGCCGTCGCCGGCGTCGCCGACCCGGTGGAACGCCTCCGCCGCGCCACCGAGGCCCACGTGCGCTACCACGCCCGCCATCGCCTCGAAGCGTTCGTGGGCACCCGCGAGATCCGCAGCCTCGCCGAACCGCACCGCACCCGCGTGCTGGCCCTGCGCGCCGAGTACGAGGCCTGCTTCCGCACGGTGGTGCAGTCGGGCGTCGACGCCGGCGTCTTCCACGTCGACTCCGTGCGCCTGGCCTCCTACGCCGTGCTCGACCTGGGCATGGGGGTGGCGGTCTGGTACCGCGCCGACGGTGAGCAGACCGAGGACGCGTTGGTGTGGCAGTACAGCCGGTTCGCGCTGCGGCTGGTGGGGGTCACGGCCTAGCGGCGGACCTGGCGGACCGGTGCTCAGGCCCGGACGAGGCTGTCGCGCTGGTAGGCGGCCAGGCGGATGCGCAGGTCGCGCAGGTCGGCCAGGGCGAGGGTGAAGCTGTACACCGGGCGGTAGCCGACGACGCCGGACGGCTCGCCGCAGGGCCCGGCCAGGTAGACGAAGCCGTCCTCGTCGTCGGTGTGCGGCTCGGCCCAGGTGCGTACGGGCCTGCGGCCGGTGTGGTTCCGGTCGAGGTCAGGGGCAGGCGCGCCGCCGCGGTAGGCCCGCCAGAACAGGGGCGTTTTCATGACCTCGCCGAGCGCCGCGGTGAAGCCCGCGACCTCGTGCGGCGGCAGGCCGAGGCCGCGCCCGTCCCAAGCCCGGGGCAGAGCGCGGGCGGCCGTGTGGTCCTCGATCAGCGGCGTGCACGCGAACACCGCGATGGTGTCGACCAGCCGCACCGTCCACCGTCGCATGTCCGCGGTCACCGGAATCTGGAACATCCCTCGCCCACCCTCCTCCCCCAGGAGAATCGTCCATCTTAGACCGGCGGTGTTCGCCCGGGAAAGCGTTCGATCGGGGGACGGAAAGCGGATGTTCAGGGCCGATTTTCAGCGCTCGGGCGCACCCTGGAACGGGGGTAGGCGGGTTGAAGGGCACCCGCCGTTCTGTGACGATCCCGGCACCGGCGCGCTCCACTGAGGACGGTCCGCGCCGCGCCCGTCGAGCACCGAGGAGGCCGGCTTTGCTCGGCACCGACCAGACCGTGTCCCTGCCCGGCGGCCGCGTCGCCTACGCCGAAGCCGGCTCCGGCCCGCCCGTCGTGTTCGTCCACGGCCTGCTGGTCAACGCGAACCTGTGGCGCCACGTCGTCCCGCCCGTCGCCGCCGCCGGCTTCCGCTGCCTCGCCCCGGACTGGCCCCTCGGTGCCCACCACCTGCCGATGGCGCCCGACGCCGACCTCACCCCGCCGGGCGTCGCGCGTCTCCTCGGCCAGTTCCTCGACGCCCTCGACCTCACCGACGTCACCCTCGTCGCCAACGACACCGGCGGCGCCCTCACCCAGCTCCTGATGGCCGAGAACCCCGCGCGGGTCGGCCGGGTCGTGCTCACACCGTGCGACGCGTTCGAGGAGTTCTTCCCCGCTCCCTTCAGCACCCTGCCCCGGCTCATGCGCCTCCCGGGTGCCGCCTGGCTCACCAGCCGTCTGCTTCAGGTGCCTCTCGTCCGCCGCCACCCGGCCACCTTCGGCGCCCTCACCCGGCGCCCGATCCCCGCCCGCGTGCTCGACTCCTACCTGCGCCCGGCCCACACCGACCCCGCCATCCGCCGCGACCTGCGCCGCTTCCTGCTCACCGTGGACCCCCGCCACACCCTGGCCGCCGCCGAGGCGCTCCCGGCGTTCACCAAGCCGGTCCTCCTCCTGCGCGCCGCCGACGACCGCGTGTTCCCACCCGGTCTCTTCGACCGTCTCGCCGCGCTCCTGCCCGACGCCCGCCTCGTCACGGTCGCCGACTCGGGTGCCTTCCTCCCGGAAGACCGACCCGCGGAGCTGGCCCGGCTCATCGTGGACTTCGCGTCCTGAGCGAGCGCCGAGTCGCCGGGAGGTCAGTCGGTGCGCGCGCTGTCGCGGCGGTATTCGCGGGGGGATCGGCCGTAGGTGCCGCGGAAGAGGCGCGAGAAGTGGGCCGCGTCGGGGAAGCCCCAGCGGCGGCCGATGGCGGCGATCGGCACGTGGCGGTGCTGGGGTGCGGTGAGGTCGTGGCGGCAGCGCTCCAGCCGGCGCGCGCGGATGCGCGCCGCCACGGACGTGCCCTGGCTTTCGAAGAGCTTCTGGAGGTAGCGGGTGGACACGAAGTGGGCGTCCGCCACCAGCTTCGTGGACAGGTTCGGATCGGGCAGGTGTTCGTCGATGAACTTCGTGGCGTTCGCCAGCAACGCCCGCCGCGCCGCGGACGACTCCTGGTCCACCGCGCGCTGCGTGAGCTCGGCGAAGGCCGCGGTGGTCAGGTCCACCACGGCGTCACCGAGGTGGTTCGCGGTGAACGTGGTCGCCGGGCCGACCTCGCGCCCCAGCCCCGCGAGCAGCGGTGCGACCAGTGAGAACATGCCGCTGCTGCCGGCGAAGCGCACCGCCGTCGCCTCGGCGAGGTCGGCTTGGGGCAGCTGCACGAGGTCGCGCGAGAAAATGGCCACCGTCATGCGGAAATCGTGGTCGAGGGAAATGCGGTAGGGCCGCGAGGTGTCGTAGATCGCGAGGTCGCCGGGTTTGAGGAACGCCTGCCGGCCGTCTTGTTCGAGCACACACGTGCCGCCGACCTGAAGCCCGAACTTGTACACGGCCACGTCGTCGTCTCGGATCTGCCGGCGGGTGCGCTCCACGAACCCCTCCGACGCGGTCACGGTGGTGAGCACCACCGGGCCGAGCGTGACCGCCTCGACGGTGCCGGTGAAGGCCGCCGCGTCCTGCGTGCACCCGGCTTTCAGCGGCACGAGCCGGCAGACCTGGTCGTGCCAGTCTTCGAACTCGAGCGCCGAGGGCGGGGCCGACGGAGCCGACATGCGACCTCCTCGCGGGAAACGTGCTGATCACGGCAGTTTACGAGCCGTGTCGCCGGGGCGCTCGGACCGCGCGACGACTCTGCGCGAGCCGCCGGCCGGGGATGGCCGACCGGACACGGCGTTCGCGACCGAACAATTTCTGTTCGCGATCGGACAAGTCCGCTCGGCGCATCGGTGTTTGCATTCTGCCCCGCAGCAGGCGGGGCGATCCGGGGAGGACGCTCTTCGCCCGCCTGCTGCCCCCGGCAAGGCGACGCCGGCCATCCCCCAGGAAAACAGCCCGAACGACCACACGAGAAGGGGGCACCCATGCCCGCGAACACGCCGTCACCCACGGCCGAGGACTTCACGACCATGCTCGGCATGGTCACCGGCGGCTTCGTCAGCCAGATCACCGCGGCGTTCGCCGAGTTGAACATCGCGCACCACCTGTCCGGAAAACCACAACCGGCCGCCTACGTCGCCGAACAGGAACACGCCGACGCCGCCGCCACCTACCGGCTGCTGCGCGCCGGCGTCACGCTCGGCCTGGTCACGCACACCGCCGGCGAGTTCGCCGCGACGCCGCTGCTGGGCACCCTGCTGCCCGGCGCGCCCCACTCGCTCGGCCACCTCGCCCGCGCGTGGGCCGCGCCCGGGCACTGGCAGCCGTGGGGCGCGTTCACCCAGGTCGTGCGCAGCGGGTCGGCGCAGGTGGAGTCCGCGCTGGGCTGCAGCATCTTCGAGTACTTCACCAAGAACGTGGACGAAGGCATGCTTTTTTCGAAGGCCGTGACCGACCTGTCCACGCCGGTGATCGCCGAGGCCGTGCCGGTGCTCGACGTGCGCGCCACCCGCACCGTGGCCGACCTCGGCGGCGCGAACGGCGCCTTCGTGCTCTCGCTGATGGCCGCGCACCCGCACCTGCGTGGTTCGGTGGTGGAATTGCCCCACGCCGTGCCCGACGCGCGGGCCGAAGCCGAGCGGCGCGGCCTGGCCGAGCGGTTTTCCGCGGTGGAGGGCGACTTCTTCGAGGAGGTGCCGTCGGCCGACCTCTACCTGCTCAAGTTCATCCTCCACGACTGGAGCGACGAGGAGAACGTGCGGCTCCTGCGCAACTGCCGTGATTCCCTCACCCCGGGCGGCCGCCTCGCGATCGTGGAGATCGTGCTGGGCGAGGCCGCGGACCCGGGCATCGGCGCGTTGATGGACCTCACCATGATGACCATGCTGCCCGGCCGCGAACGGTCCCTGGCCGAGTTCGACGCGCTCCTGGCCGACGCGGGTCTGCGCCGCAGCAAGCTCACCCACCTGCAGGCGCCGTACGCGGTGATCGAAGCGCAAGCGGTGTGACTTTTCCACCGGCCGGAGAGGACCTTCACCTCCGGCCGGTGTGCGCCGGCGCGCAAAGGCGGTGCGCGATCGAACAACTCCTGCTCGCCGAATCCCGAAAAATGTGCGGGAGTGATCAATCCGCGTTCCGAAGGAAGTCTTCCGATGACCGCAGTTCCGCAGATGTGTCCCTTCGACCTCACCGGACGGTCCGTCCACGAGGACGCCGACCGCCTCCGGGAGCGGGGGCCCGCCGTCCGCGTGGACCTGTCCGGCGGTGTCACCGCGTGGTCGGTCACCCGCTATGACGTGGTGAAGAGCCTGGCCGCCGACCCCCGCGCCTCCCGGGACGCCCGGCAGCACTGGCCGCACCTGGCGGCCGTGCCGGCGGACTGGCCGCTCGCGCCGTTCCTGATCGCCCCGACCGTGCTCAACGCCTACGGCCCCGACCACACGCGCCTGCGCACGATCATGGAAGCCGCCTTCACCCCGCAGCGCACGCAGGCCCTGGAAACCCGCCTGCGCGAGCGCCTCCGCCACCTCCTCGACGAGCTCACGGAAGCCGGCGACCTCGTCGACCTCCGCGACCGGTACGCCTCGGTCGTCGCGTGCGAAACACTGAGTGATCTCTTCGGTGTCGCTCCCTCGGCCTGGCCCGAGATGACGAAGGTCATCGGCCGGCTCCTGGCCCCTTCCGACGACCCGGAGGAAGCCTCGGCCGGCCTCGGCGAGGTCATGGAGTTCCTCGGCGCACTGATCGCGGCCAAACGCGACACCCCCGGCGACGACCTCGCCACCACCCTCGCCGAGGCGGCCGAGCTGACCGAAGAGGAGCGCGTGCTCGCGCTCGCCGTGACCATCGCCGGCGGCGTCCCGTCCACGACCGGGCTGATCACCAACGCGATCTTCGCCCTCGCCACGCACCCGGACCAGCTCGCCGGCGTCCTCAAGGGACGGACGCGGTGGGACGACGTGCTCGACGAGACCCTGCGCGCCGATTCCCCGGTGCAGCACATGCCGCTGCGCTACGCCGTCGAAGACATCGACCTCGGCGAGGGCGTGTTCATCCGCCGCGGTGAGGCCATCCTGCTGGGCTTCGGCGCGGTCGGCCGCGATCCGCGTGTGCACAGCGAAGCCCCCGGGACCTTCGACGCCCGGCGCCCGGCCAAGGACCACCTCGCCTTCGGCCACGGCGTACACCGCTGCATCGCCGGCGCGCTCGGCCTCGCCGAAGCGACGGTGGCCGTGTCCGCGCTGTTCGAGCGCTTCCCCGACCTCGCGCTCGCCGAGCCGGCCGATCGGCTGGACCCGTTGCCCACCATCGTGTTCTCCGGCAAGGCCCGGCTCCCGGTGCGGCTGAACCCCTGAAACCTCAGGGCAAGCCGGCGTGCGGAACGTCGACTCGGGCTGTGGCCAGGCGGCCTTCGCGAGCGTTCTTCCGCGCGTTCTCGTCGAAGTCCGGCGCGGTGCACAGGTAGAGCGTGCGGCCGTCCGCGCCCCCGAGCATGCACGCGAACACGCCGGTGCCCGTGGGGATCTCGTCGACGATCTCGCCGCCTTCCCGCACGCGGATCACCCGCGCGCCCACGGCGTCGGCGATCCAGAGCGCGCCCTCGGCGTCGAGGCAGCAGCCGTCGGCGCCCACCACGATCTGCGCGATCGAGGCCGCCAGGTCCGCACCCGAGGGCACTTCGCCGAACTGCGCCCACACCCGCCGGTTGGTCAGCGACCCGTCGTCGGCGACGTCGAACGCCGTGACGCGGTTGCCGAACGTCTCGCACACCAGGAGCACGCCGTCGTCGGTGACCACGCTTCCGTTGGGGAACCACAGATCCCGCGCGACCGTGGTCACGGTGCCGTCGGGATCCGCGCGCAGCAGCGAAGCCGATTTCAGCGGCGCGCCGCCCATGAGGTCGAAGCCGAACTCGCCGAGGAACGCCCGGCCGCGCGCGTCCACGACCATGTCGTTGGGGTGGCCCTGCACGTGAGCGGAGAGATCGGCGTGCCGCACGAGCGAGCCGTCGGGCTCGCGCCGCAGCAGTACGCGGTCGCGCATCGACACGATCAGCAGCCGGCCGTCGGGCAGCCACCCGAGCCCGGCCGGCTGCTGCGGGACCTCGGCTTCCACGCGCAGATCGGTGCCGTCCTCGGCGGCCGAGTACACGCGGTGGGTGTAGAAGTCGACGAACCACACCCGGTTCTCGTGCCAGCGCGGGCACTCCAGGTAGGACAGTCCTTCTGCGACAACAGTCGTTTCGCGGCTCATGGCTCCCCTGGGGATAGGACGGACGATCAACCGGCGGCGGCGTCGAGGAACCGCGTCAGCTCACGCTCGATCTCGGGACCGCACGGCTGGAACACGATCTCCGTGACCCCGCGCGAGCCGTAATCGTCGATCTTGCGGCGGACTTCGTCGCGCGTGCCGCTCAGCGTCACCGCGCGCAGCGTGCTGTGGCCGCCGGCCTGCCACGCCGCGGTGTCGGCGTCGTTGAGGCTCACGCAGTGTCCGGAGTGGATGGTGAGGTGCCGGTCTTCCTCCGGCGTCTTTTCCACCACCTGAAGCCATTCCGCTCCGCCGGGCAGCGCGCGCACCGCGTCGGGGCCGCCGAACTCGTAGGCGCCGTGGAACGACAGCGCCCAGCCGGGGCCGGCGGCCGCGCGGGCGTGCTCGGAGTCGGTGGGCTCGTCGTCGTCGAGCACCGTGCCCCACTCGAGGAACGGCACCCAGTCGTACTGCGTCATGAACTCGGGCGTCTGCAGCGTGGCGAACAGGCCGTCGCCGAGTTCGCTCGCGACCTTGTGGCCCTTGGGGCCGAGCGCGCCGACCAGGATCGGCACGTCGACCGGGCGCGCCGGGGCGTGGCCGTCGGGGTGCAGCATCCGCATCCGCGCGCCTTCCCACTCCACGGTTTCCCCGCGCAGCAGCCCGCGGTAGGCGCGCAGGTAGGCCTCCATGAACGACCACCGCACGGCGCCGTAACCCATCGCGCGGCGGCCGGAGAACCCGGTGCCGAACGCGACGGCGACGCGCCCGGGGGCGAGCGCGGCGAGGGTGGCCGTGGCCGCCGCATTGACCATCGGGTGGCGCAGGCTCGGCACGAGCACCCCCGGCCCGAGGCCGATGCGCTCGGTGCGGTCGGCGGCCAGGGCGAGGGTCATCCACACGTCGGGGCTCTGCTGAGGGGTGTCGTACACCCAGGCCCGGTGGTAGCCGAGTCGCTCGGCCAGGGCGATGTGGTCCGGAGAGCCCAGGGCGGTGGGGAACGCGCAGGACACGTCCACGGTGTCCTCCTCCCGATCGGCGACGGATCGCGGCAGAAGCTCTACCTGCGACAATGACTAAGCGCATAGTCATAATCGCTGGTGGTGTGCGACGATACACACCCCCGTGGGGCGGAGCAAGGGCTCCGCGGGTCGCGACAGGAGGAACCCCATGGGCGCACAGCGATCCGCGCTCCCCGATCTGGTGGACGATTCGCCGGCGCTCTGGGACGAGGGCTTCGGCAAGGCCGCGCGCGGCCTGCTCACCGGTGGCGTGCGCTGCTTCGCCGCCCAGGGCTTCCACGCCACCACGACCAGGGACATCACCGCCGCGGCCGGGCTGTCGCCCGCGGCGTTGTACGTGCACTTCAGCTCCAAAGAGGAAGTGCTCTTCGAGATCACCCGCACCGGGCACAAGAGTTCACTCGACGTGCTGACGCTTGTCCCGCCCGACACCGACCCCGCCACGCACCTGCGTGGCCTCGTCGCCGCCTTCGTCTCGTGGCACGCCCGCCACCACGTGGCCGCCCGCGTGAGCCAGTACGAGCTCGGCGCGCTCACGTCCGAGCACTACGAGGTGATCGTCGGCCTGCGCCGCCGGTCCACGTCGGTGTTCCACGACGCGCTCACCCACGGCATCACCGCCGGCGCGTTCCCGGACGCGGACGCCCACCGCGTGGTGCGCGCGATCCTGTCGCTCGGCGTCGACCTCGTGCGCTGGTACCGGCTCGATGGCGCGGACTCGCCCGAGGAGCTGGGGGAGTACTACGCGGATCTGGCGCTCGGGATGGTGGCGGCGGCCGCGTCGCGCCGGGCCCGCTGAACCGGCGGACGCACACCCCCGGCGAGCGGCTCGAGCCCCGCACCGGCGAGCTTCGGAGGTTTCGGTGGGTGATCGCTCACCCCCCGACTCGGTGAAACGATCACGCACCGTGGATGATCACGGGGTGATCACGTTCCGAAGCCCTGGGGGGCACGCGACACCGGCCGGAGTGCTGAAACACCTGTTGGACGAGGCGACGGCGCGCCGTGGCGTGCTGGTGGCGCTGGTGGCCGCCGCGGTCGTGTTCACAGCCGGGGTGCTGGCCACGGTGTGCACGCTGTGGCCGGTCGACCTGGAGATCTACCGGCTCGGCGCGCAGGCCCTGGCGCAGGGCCACGATCTCTACGGGCCGCTGCCCCGACCCGCGCGGGGCTGTCGCTGCCGTTCATCTACCCGCCCTTCGCGGCGATCCTGTTCCTGGTGCCGGCCGCGCTGCCGACGCCGGTGGCGGCCGTGCTCATGCTCGCGATTTCGCTGGCCGCGCTCGGCGGCACGGTGTACGTGGTGGTGCGGCCGCGGGCCGCGCGCGCCACCGCGGTGCTGGCGGCGATCGTGGTCGGAGCGGCGTCGCTGGCGTTCGAGCCGGTGCGCGAGACGCTGTGGTTCGGCCAGGTGAACCTGGTGCTCATGGCGCTGGTCGTGGTCGACTGCCTGGGACCGAAAACCCGGCTGCCGCGCGGGGTTCTGGTGGGCCTGGCCGCGGCCGTGAAGATCACCCCGGCCGGCTTCCTGCTGTTTTTCCTGCTGAAGAAGGACTTTCGAGCGATCGGCGCCGCACTCGCCGCGTTCGTGGCGGCCGGCGCCCTCGGATTCGCGGTGGCACCGCAGGCTTCGGCGAAGTACTGGTTCGGCGGCGGACTCACCGGCGCGTCGGGCATGAGCGGCTCGATCTTCGCCACCAACCAGACGATCCAGGGCGCCGTGCACCGCTTCGGCCTCTCGCCGGCGCCGACGCTCGTACTGGTCGCGGTGGCCACGCTCGCCGCGCTGCTGTTCGCCGTGGCCGCCATGCGCCGCGCCGGCGACCCGATGGCCTTCCTGCTCAACGCGGCCGCGGTCCTCGTGTGCTCACCGATCTCGTGGTCGCACCACTGGGTCTGGATCGTGCCGGCGACGATCCTGCTGGCCGCCCGGGCCACGAACGCGCGCGCGGTGATCGGGTTGCTCGTCGTGGTCGCGATCTTCATCGTCGCGCCCCACTCGCTGCTGCCCGCCAACGATCTGCGCGAGCTGACCTGGGGGCCGGTGGATCACGTGATCGGCAACAGCTACCTGTTGCTGGCCCTCGGTTTTCTCGGCTGGCACTGCTTCGCGCGCCAGCGCCGTGTCCCGGGTGCGGCGACGGCTGCACCACTGCCCTGAGGGCGCATAGGTGTCGATGAACAGTCGCGCTCGGACGTAACCGGTGTTGGGCGCCACGATGATCGTCTCGGGCGTTGGGGACGGAACTCCTGCCGGTCGGCGCGCGCTTGGTCGGGCGCCGCAGCAGCTCGGGGCGCAACCGTTGCCGCGTACCGATTCCGGCACTCGGAGGGTGCCGGACGCTCTCACGGTGCTGGGGGCGTTCCGGTTACTACGCGGTCAGGTCGTCGTTGTGGGCCTTGAGGGTTTGGTGCTGCTCAGCCGTGGAGGAGCCGCTGCACGTAGCTCGCGACGGCCGCCGGGGTGGCTTCGCGGGTGATGAGGCCGAGGTAACCGTCGGGCCGGATGAGGGCGAGGCCGTGGTCGCCGGTGCCGTAGTGGGTGGCGAAGGAGTCTTCGGGGTCGTGGAGGCCGGTGGCCGCCGTTCGGCTGACGGGGACGACCGTGCCGAGGCCGGCCAGCGCCGCGCGGAACCGGTCGAGGACCGCTTCGTCCTGGACGGCGGTGAGCAGCAGGTGGCCGGGTCGGCGGAGGAGTTCGTCGAGGCAGGTCGGCGTGCCGTCGGCGGTGCGCAGGCCCGGCAGGTCAGGCGCGTGGTCGCCGGGGCGCGGGTGCCGCCGCGACCCCGCGTGGCCGGTGACGATCGGGCTGTGGCGATAGTGGATGTCGACCTCGGAGATGCCGGAGATCAGCTCGTCACGCATGGGCGGCAGGTGGCCGGCCAGGAACAGCGCGAGGGTGCGCAGGCCGCGGTCGGTGGCGGTGTCCGTCATCCGCGTGGTCTGCTTGACCACCGAGGCGCCGACCGGATGCCGTTCGGCGTGGTAGGAATCGAGCAGCACGGGGTCGGCGCGGCCGGTGCTCACGAGGGCGAGTTTCCACGCGAGGTTCACCGCGTCGTGGATGCCGGTGTTCATGCCCTGGCCGCCCGCCGGGCTGTGGATGTGCGCGGCGTCGCCCGCCAGCAGCACGCGGCCGTGGCGGTAGCGGGGCACCTGGCCGTGGTGGATCTCGAAGTAGGTGAGCCAATGCGCGTCGGTCACGCGCCAGGCCCCACCCGCGCGCTCGTCCACGAGCGCCTGCGTCTCGGCGATCGTCGGCACCGCACCGGGCGGCGGAGGTTCGACTTGGAACAACAGCCGCGTCCGGCCGCCCGGCATCGGGAAAGCCCCGCCGATGCCGGCGGGATGCGCGAACATCCGCACGGCGTCCGGTGCGAATTCCGTCGTCGCGGCCACGTCGGCGAACAGAAAATGCTGCCCCTCGAACACCCCTTCGATCCGCGTGCCGACGGCCGTGCGCGTCGTACTGTGCCCCCCGTCCGCGCCGACCACCCACGCGTACCGCGACCGCTCACGGCCGGCCGCGGAAGTGAAGGTGGCGGTGACGCCACCGGAGTCCTGCTTGAGGCTCTCGAGAGCCACGCCGCGTTCCACCTGGACGCCCAGTTCGGCCACGCGCTCGGCGAGCAGGGCCTCGGTGCGGGGCTGGGGCAGGTCGAGGATGCGCGGGTAGCGGGTGGCGAGCCGCCCGGTGTCGAGACGCACGGTGGGTTGCCGAACGACGGGCTGCGGCTGGGTGGGTTGGTGTTGCGGGGGTTGGTGCGCGGTCGGCTGCCCGACCGTGGGTGGCACGGCAGGCCGGTGCGGTGCGGTTTGCGGCGCCGCGGCTCGTCCTGCGGCGGGCGGCACCGCGGTCTGTTGTGGCGTGGTTCGGGGCGGCGCCTGTCCTGCGGTTGGTTGCGGCGCCGCGGGCTGCCCGCCAGTGGGCGGCGCCGTCTGTTGCGGCGTCGAGGGCGATGTCGCGGCCGGTTCGGTCGTGCGCTGCGGAACGGCCGGCTGCCCGCCCGATTGGCCGGTGGCCTGCCGGGTTTCACCGGTCGCTTGTCGGCGGTCGGGTTGTCGGGGGTTGTGTCCGGCGTAGATCTCCAGGGCGGTCACCGCGGCGGCCTCGCGGACCATCCCGTCGAGCACGCCCATCGCCGCGAGGTGTTCCTGCGTGCGCGGGTGCACCACCACGGCGCGGGACTGCGTGGTCGGCTCCGTGAGCTCCTCGACCACCCGCACGCGCGCCCCCTGGCGCACCAGCTCGGCGGCGAGGGTGAGCCCCACCGGGCCGGCGCCCACGACCAGGACGGTGTCCTGCCCGGAGCCCGTCACGGGGCAGGCGTCAGGTCGCGGTCATCGAGTCGGGTCATCGTCATTTTCCCCATTCCTCTCGGCGT
Source organism: Amycolatopsis rhabdoformis (assembly GCF_035918295.1). GTDB lineage: Bacteria > Actinomycetota > Actinomycetes > Mycobacteriales > Pseudonocardiaceae > Amycolatopsis > Amycolatopsis rhabdoformis. Next base: position 4,742,589 of record NZ_CP142149.1, on the reverse strand, counting down.
CGTTAAAGAGGTACCCCGGTTGAGTCGCAAGCGCTTTCATGAGCGTTACATGGCGTGAATAGTCTGTCTACAATGGAATCCGCGATCCGCGCGCGCGTTTTTTGTCGGACCCCCGGCGTAGCGTCCTGAGTCATGGCGTTGACCGTTGAAATACGCGAACAGTTCCTGGCCGAACCCCACGTCGGCGCGCTGTCGGTGGCCGAGCGGCCCGACCGCGCACCGCTCGTCGTGCCCATCTGGTACCAGTACACCCCGGGCGGCGAACTCTGGATCCGCACACCCCCGGACACCCGCAAGGCCCGAGCGATCGCCGAGGGCGGCCGGTTCACCCTGATGGTGCAGCGAACCGCACCCACCGTCCGCTACGTCTCCGTGGAAGGCCCGGTCACCACCACCGCCCCCGACACGGAGGAGCACGCCCGCGAAATGGTGGCGCGTTACCTGCCACCGGAGAAAGTCACGCCCTTCCTCACCTTCGAGCGAACCCACATCGGCCCGCACATCGTCATCACCATGCGCCCCGAACACTGGTTCTCCTCGGATCTGGGTCCGTCCTGATTCCCCATTCGGTTCCCCCTCCCCACCGGCCCCACTAGGGTTGACCCCGCGACAACGACGGGGGCCCTCATGACACCTTCGGACGACAACGACCCAGCCGATCCCGACCGTGCCCACGAACCACCGCCGCCCGAGGACCCGCACCGTCCGGACACGGCCGCTCCTTCCGTCGATGCCGGAGAGACCGCGCGGACGGGGGCAGGGCCCAGCCCCGAGGGCGCACCCGAGCCGACGCCGATCTACGAACGGGTGTTTCCGGAGCGGGCGCTCTCCACCGACACACCGGTGCACCACCGCCCGTCGCCAGGCGCACCACCAGGACCGCCGCCGGCCGCCCGCCTCGACGAACCCGAACCACCCACGCCACCCCTGGGCTTCGCCGCCGGCACCCTCTCGATCGGCGGCATCTCCTTCACCACCCAGCCACTCGACCCGCCCGGGCCCACGCCGCCCGAGTCGGCCGGCCCAGCGGGCATCCGACCCCCCGGCCCGCCGCTCTCCGTCGACGACTCGAGCTCGGGAACCCCGCCCTTCATCGGCCGCCGCACTCGGCCGTACGGACCACCCACGGCGTCGCCCCCGGACACGAATGCGGCCTCGAGCCAAGGTGGCTACGGAAGCCTGCCTCCGGGGCCGCCGTTTTCTGCGGAGGCTTCGAGAGTGGTCGACTACGGCTCCGCGGCGGCGTGGCAGGCGTACCCGCACTCGCAGCCGCAACAGGGCGGGGTGCCGCCCGGACCGCCGTTCGGGTCCTCCACGACGGAAGGCGCCGAGCAGCCCGGGCCGGCGTTCGAGGTCACGAGCCAGGCCCCACCGACCTCACCCTGGCAAGAAGCCACCGCGTTACCGCCCGGGCCGCCGGTGATCCCGCAGCCCTGGGGTCGCCCGTCGCCAGGACCGCAGGTCGGGCCGGAACGGTACGAGATGACCGACAGCGCGAGGCACCCCACCGTGCCCGGACCCTACGACGACCTGCGCGACCCGGCCTGGCGCCGGCTCCTGCGCCGCCTGAAAGGCCGGGGATAGCGCCCCGTGAACGGAATCCTCCAAGGCGCCCTCGGTGGCGCGCGGGCGTTGCTGGTCGGGTGGATCCTGCCGAGCCTGATCAACGTGGTGGTGTTCGGCGTGGTGGTCGCGCCGGGGCCGCGGCGGGTCGGGGCGCTGAACATCGACGCGGGGTGGACGGCGGTCATCGCGGTGCTGGCCACGGCGATGCTGGGCCTGGTGCTCGCGGCGCTGCAGACGCCGCTCTACCGCGTGCTCGAAGGCTATCTCGGCTGGCCCGGCCGGCTGTTCCGCGCGCGGTGCCGGCGGCAGCTCGCGCGCAAGCACCTGCTGCGCAACCGGGTCGACGCGGTCACGCTGGCGCGCCGCGACGAGGCCGGGCGGCTGGCCGAGGCGGACCGGCCGGTGTTGGAGGCGTTCCGGCGCCACCCGGTGCTCGGCCCGTACGTCGCTCGCGACGCGCGCAAGGGCGCGGTCTGGCACGCGCTGCTCACCGAACGCCTGCGCCGTTTCCCGAGCGACGCGCAGATCGCCGCGACCCGGCTGGGCAACGCGATCCGCCGCTTCGAGGAGTACGGCCACGACCGCTACCTGCTCGATTCGCAGGTGCTCTGGCACGAGCTCAACGCGGTCGTCCCCGAACCCGTGCGCAAGCAGGTGGAGGACGGGCGCACGAACGTCGACTTCTTCGTCAGCCTGCTCTACGGCCACGTGCTGGTCGCGGTGGCGGCCGCCGTCACCCTCATCGGCGGGTGGGCCGAGCTGCCGTGGGTCACGGCCGGCGCTCTGGTGGCGCTGCTGGTGCTGGCCGCGGTCTGGTACCGCGTGGCCGTGGTGGCCACGGACGAGTGGGCCGGCGCCGTGCGAGCGATGGTGAACCTCGGGCGCGCGCCGCTGGCCGAGGCCCTCAAGCTCACGCTGCCCGGGCAGCTCGCCGGCGAACGGGAGATGTGGCGGTCCGCCGGCGAGTTCGTCGGCCGGGAGCCCACGGCCGCGCTCGATCCGTACCGGGTGAAACCCGAGTAGTCAGGCCCGGCGCCGGTCGCGCAGCAGAGCCAGCGCGATCGCGGCGAGCCCGAGCAGCGCGACCAGGGCGTTCGCGGCGGTGAGCACCACTTCCTGCCACATCATCTCCGGATGCGTCTCGAGCAGGTGGAAGAAGAAGTGCGGTACCGCGAACACCGAGAACCCCACGGCCGCGGGCACCACGTAGTGGGTCTTCGGCTTCACCAGCGCGATGCCGAGCACCACCGCGATGGCCAGCGACGTGCCGCCGAAGTCGCGGGCGAAGTGCTCGCTGAACGGCGGGTTCAGGTCCACGGTGGGGAACGTGGTGTAGAAGCTTTCGGGGAACAGCTGGTTCCAGAAGCCGACGACCAGTGTGTCGAGGAACGGGATCACCAGCGCGAGCCGGACGGCGAGGGTGTTCACGAGAGTCCTTTCCGGACGGTGGGGGTCACGCGCGCGCGGCGACGCGGCGCAGGTACTCGGCGAACGTGCGCTCGCCCTGGGCGTGGTCTTCCTTCGGGAGCAGCGCGCCGCCGGTCATCGCCCGGCCCACGGCGCCGGGCAGCCGCACCGGCACCACGATCTTGCGCGCGCCGCGCGCCTTGACCAGGCGGCGCGTCATGTCGGCCATCTGCAGCCGCTCGGGCCCGGCCAGCGGCCGCGCGTACCCGCCGGGCTCCCGGCCGACGCTGTCGGCGAGCGCCCGCGCTACCTCGCCGGCCGACACGGGCTGCGAAAGTTCCTGCGGCACCACCACGAACGGCCCGCGCGCACCGTCCACAAAGGGCTCCGGGAACTCGTGGAACTGCGTGGCCCGCAGGATCGTCCACGGCACCGGGCCCTCGCGCACGAGCTCCTCCTGCTTGCGCTTGCCGAAGTAGTAGCCGAGGTCCACCTCGTCGACGCCGACGATCGACAGCGCGACCACGTGCCGTACCCCGGCTTCGGCCGCGGCGTCGAGCAGGTTGCGCGTGGCCGCGGCGAAGAAGCCGACCGCGGGCTTCTTGCGCACGGCCCCGACGTTGGTCACGTCGACCACCTCGGCGCAGCCGTCGAGCCGCCCCGCGAGACCGGCGCCGGTCGTCAAGTCGACACCGCACGAACGCGCGAGCACGACCGGGTCGTGTCCGCGCGCCGCCAGTTCGTGCACGACCAGCGCGCCCACCAGCCCCGTGCCGCCGGCTACTGCCACTCGCATCGGTTCCCCCTCGGTCTCGGATGTGGATCACCTCCCAGACTGAACGCGCGCCCCGGATGTGACAGGCCGCGATTGTGATCCAGCACTCCGTGTCCGGCCGGGCTCGCGCGGCGCCACCCGAACCGGGGGCATTCGAGCAGTTTCCGCCGGTTTCCGCACGCGGACGCGGCGTGAACCGGTCCAGCGTGGCGGACCCGAAGTGGACTACCGGCCCGTGGCCGCGGCTGGTTGGCTGGAGGCCGGACGGATCGTCCACTGCGGACTGTCGAAGGGAATGTGATGCGGGTCTTTCTCGCCGGGGCGTCCGGCGTCGTCGGGCGGCACGCCGTGCCGGCGCTGCTCGCGCGGGGCCACGAGGTGATCGGGCTGGCGCGCGGCGCGGACTCGGCCGACCGGATCACCGCGCTGGGCGCGACCGCCGTGCTCGGCGACGTGTACGACGCGCCGGCGCTGGCCGAGCTCGTCGGGGCCGCCGCGCCGGACGTGGTGATGCACCAGCTCACCGACCTCGGCTCGGGTGACCGCGTGGCGAACGCCCGGGTGCGCACGGTCGGCACGCGCAACCTCGTCGACGCCGCGAAGGCCGCCGGGGTGCGGCGGATGATCGCGCAGAGCATCTCCTGGGCGTACGAGCCCGGTACCACCCCGGCCACGGAGGAAACGCCGCTCGACCTGGCCGGCGCCGCCGATCGCCTCGCCACCGTGTCGGGCATCGCGAGCCTCGAGCACGCCGTCGCCGAACTGCCGGAATGGGTGATCCTGCGCTACGGCACCCTCTACGGCGCCGACACCTGGTACGCCGCCGACGGCCTCATGGACCAGCTCGCCCGCGCCGGCCAATTGCCCGCCACCGCCGACGTCGCCAGCTTCCTGCACATCGCCGACGCCGCTTCGGCTGCCGTCGACGCGCTGGCCTGGCCCAGCGGTGCGGTGAACGTCTGCGACGACGACCCCGTGCCTGGCCACGAGTGGGCTCCGGTCTTCTGCGCCGCCGTCGGCGCGCCGGCACCTGCCCACTCCGACGCCGAGCGCACCCCCTGGGCCCGCGGCGCCGACAACACCCACGCCCGCAAGGACCTGGGCTGGGCCCCGAGCCGGCCGTCGTGGCGGGAAGGCTTCACCCTGGGCTGACCGTCACCAGGGCGCGATGCCGGCGCCGTTCAGCAACCCCGCCAACGCGTCGAGCGCCGGGCGCCATGAATGCTGCGGCGGGGTCGCGTAGCCGATGATCAGCCCGGCCCGGGGCTCGTCCGCCGAGTGCCAGTAGCCGCTCGCCTGCAGGCCCATCAGGCGCACGCCCGCGAGGAGGCCGGCGTTGACCAGCCGGCTCTCCTCCCGGCGGGACGCGAGGGGCAGCAGCGAGTGGAGGCCGGCCGGGACACCGTCGAGCGGCACAGGGGTGAGCGCGGCCAGCCGGGCGGCCAGCTCGGTCCGTCGTTTGCGGTAGACCTGGCGCGCGCGGCGCACGTGGCGGTCGTAGTCGCCGCGCCGCAGCAGGTCGGCGAGGGCGAGCTGCGCCGGAGCACCGGGGATGGCGCCGGTGAGGGCGACGGCGTCGAGCACGGGCAGGCGCAGGCGCGGCGGGAGCACGAGCCAGCCCAGGCGGAGGCCGGGCGCCAGCGACTTGCTGGTGCTGCCCGCGAAGACCACCCGCGACGGGTCCAGCGCCTGCAGCGCGCCCACGGGGTGCTTGTCGTAGCGGAATTCGCCGTCGTAGTCGTCTTCGATGAGGTAGGCGTCGCGGTCCCGGGCCCAGTCGACGAAGGCCACGCGCGAAGCGGCGCTCAGGACGACGCCGCGCGGGTGCTGGTGCGCGGGGGTGAGCAACACGGCGCCCCACTCCGGCCGCAGAGCCGCCGGGTCGGCGCCGTCGGGGCCCACGGGCAGGGGAGCGGTCGCGAGGCCGGCGCCGTGGATGAGCCGCCGGTGGTGCACGAGTCCCGGGTCCTCGGTACCGATCACGCGGACGCCCGACGTCTGCAACGCGCGGGCCAGCAGCGCGAGGCCGTGGGTGAAGCCGCTGGTGATCACCACGGCCTCGGGCTCGGCGAGCACACCGCGGGTGCGCGAAACGTAGGCGGCGACCGCCTCGCGCAGCTGCCGCCGTCCCGCCGGGTCTCCGTAGTCCAAAGTGGACTCGGGCAGCGTGCGCTTCACGCTCGCCGACCACAGGGCGTGCGGGAACAGGCTCAGGTCCGGCCGCCCCGGCCACAGGTCGAGCAGCCTCGGCGCCGCGGGCGCTCGGCCTGCGGCCGGCGCGCTCTTCGCCACCGGTACCCGGTTCTCGGCGACCCGGGTGCCCGAGCCGGTCGCGCTCACCAGCCACCCCTCGGCGACCAGCTGCGCGTAGACCTCGACGACGGTGCCGCGCGCGATCCCGAGGTCCACGGCCAGGCTGCGCGTGCCCGGTAGCCGCGTGCCGGCCGTCAGCCGGCCCGACGTGATCGCCTCCCGCAGCGCCGCCTCGATCGCCCGCGCCCGCGGCTCACCGCCGGCGCCGAGGTCGAGGTGCAGATCGATGCCGAGCGCGGTCATCCGGGCGGCTCGGCGAGGTTCAGCGCGGGGGCCGAGCCCGCTCCGGGGTCCGTGCCGAACCGGCTCGTGGCTGCCGTGGTGATCCGGCCCGTCGGCCGTGGCGCGTCGCCACCGCGGCCGCCGGACCCGGCCGAGGTCACGCCGCGGCCAGCCGGGCGAGTTTCGCCGGGTTCACCAGGACACACACCTCGTCGATGCCCTCGGGGGACGCCTCGATCCAGCACGCCGCCAGGGGCTCGCCGTCGCGGGAGACCAGCACGACGTGCTGCCCGTTGGCGGCCACCACCGTGGTCGTGGTGTTCTGCCCGTAGATCGCCACGGTGCGCGCCAGGTACTGGGCCACCCGCTCGCGCCCCTGCACCGGGATGCGGGCGGCGGTGACCACGCCGCCGCCGTCGGCGTAGGCCACGGCGTTTTCGGCGAGCAGGCTCTGCAGGCCTTCGAGGTCGCCGGCGCGCGCGGCGGCGAGGAACGCCCGTAGCAGGCGGTCGCGCTCGGCCGGGCTTACGTGGGCGCCGCGTTCGCGCGTCACGTGGGCACGGGCGCGGTGGTTGAGCTGGCGGGCGTTGTCCTCGGTGATGTCGAGGAAGCCGGCGATGTCGCGGTACGGGTAGTCGAAGGCCTCCTTCAGCACGTACACCGCGCGCTCCTGCGGGGTCAGCCGTTCGAGCAGCACGAGCACGGCGAGCTCGAGCGCCTCACCGCGTTCGAGGTCCCCTTCGCCGGTGGCGTCGGCGGTCGGGACCGGTTCGGGCAGCCATGGGCCGACGTAGAGCTCGCGGCGCGCGCGGGCCGAGGTCGCGGCGGTGAGCGCCAGGCGGCTCGCGGTGGTCACGAGGAAGGCCTCGGGGTTGCGCACCGCGGCGCGATCCGTGCGCTGCCAGCGGATCCACGTGTCCTGCACCACGTCCTCGGCGTCGGCCGCCGTGCCCAGCAGGCGGTAGGCGATGCCGAACAACCGCGGGCGCACGCCTTCGAACGCTGTCACCGCGTCGGTCAAGCCGCCACCGGCCACTTCGGTCACTTCGCCGCTCCTCGTGCACTGCATGGGGATTCCGATGGTCGCAGGTGTGCGCCGGGCCTCGCAAGCCGAACCTTGACTTGCGAGGTCCAGATTGTCTAGGATAGCGGCCGTGCGGATGAACCAGGGTGTCGAGTGGTCCGTCCATGTCCTGCTGTCGCTCGCGTGGCTCGACGACGACGAGCCGGTATCCACTGCGACGCTGGCGGCCAGCTACGAGCTTCCCGTGGCGTACCTGAACAAACAGCTGCAGGCCCTCGTCCGCGCGGGCCTGCTGCGGTCGCTCCCGGGCGCGCGCGGCGGGTTCGTGCTCGCGCGCCGGCCCGAGGACATCACGCTCATGGACGTGGTCGCCGCCATCGAGGGGCGCGATCTCGCGTTCCAGTGCACCGAAATCCGGCAGCAGGGCATGGGCCAGGAGGCGCCGCGCAGCGCGTTCCGCCGCCGCTGCGCGGTCGATTCGGCGATGCAGCACGCCGAGCTGCAGTGGCGCAAAGCCCTGGCGGCGCAGACGATCGCGGACATCCGGGCCGAGGCCGACAGCCACGCGCCCTCGGCGGCGCGCCTGGCCCGCAAGGCCTACGGCCGGGCCTGACCCGAACCTGCTGCCTCCGCACCGGGAGACAGCAGGCGGTGAAAAAGTCAGGCCTTCCGGCGGGCGCTCGGGTGGCGCAGGTGGTCGCGCTCGCGGATCTCGTCTTCGGTGAGGAAAGTGAGCATCGGCACGTCGGGTGCGCAGGCCATGCACACCACGAACTTGCTCGCGATGTCGTCGCGCAGGTTGCCGGCCTGGTAGTGCACGACCTCACCGCCGGGCTCCCAGAACGCCTCGCCGGCCTTGATCGGGTAGGGCTCCTCGCCTTCGAGCTCGAAGAGGATCTCGCCCTCGATCACGTAACCGAACACGGGACCGGAGTGCCGGTGCGGGCCGCTGCCCGGGTCGCCGGCCGGGATCGTGACGACGCCGACCATGAAGTGCGCGTTGTCCGGCATGAACGGCGGGGTGCGCGTGAGCAGGTTGTCGTAGGTGCTGCCTGAATCGGGAGAAAGAATCATAGGGCCGAGGTTAGGTCCGCCCTCGCGCGCGCGACTGGTCCAATCGCGCGCGGTTTTGCTGTACCGGTTGGCCTGAGACCGCTCGTGACCGGGCACTCGCGACGATCGGGCGCTCGCCTGATCGGCCACTGTCGTGATCCGGGAGTGTCGTGACCCGGAAGTGTCGTGATCGGACGGTGGTGCGCACCGTCCGATCACGACACTCGAGGCGCTCAGAACGGCCAGTCGGCGTTCTGGCCCGCTTCCAGCAGCGGGATCATCCGGAAGGCCTGGTCGGTCAGGCCGCCGAAGGTGTGGCGGTTGCGGCCGCCGCTGGGGGCGTGGCCGCGCTCGTACCCGGCGAGGTTCCAGGTGTAGAGCGGAACGTCCGCCGGCACGGCCTGCCCGACGTTGCCGCCCGTGGCCTGCTCGTCGGTGAGGATCACCACGCGGTCGTGACCCCGCAGGTGCCGCCGGACCGCGCGGGCCGTGTCGGTGCCACCGCCGAGGAAGTACCCGCCGCCGCGCCAGCGCTCCACTGCCTTCAGCAGCGATTCCCGCTGTCGCAGCGGGAACTCCTGCGAGTCGAACGCGAAGGTCACCACGTCGGCCTTCGCGCACCGCAGGCCGAGCGCGAGCCCGAACACGGCGGCCGCGTCCCACCGCATCAGCGAGCCGTCGCGCGAGAAGGGCGCGTGCATCGAGTACGAGGTGTCCACCAGGACCAGCGTGCGGCCCGGCAGCTGCGGCACGTTCGCGAGGGAGAGTGTGATCGCCTGCTCGAGTGCCCACGCCCAGCGCAGCGACGGCGCCGCCCGGTAGGCCGAGAGGAACCGCATCGGCAGCTGCTTCGACCGCGCGACCTGCTCCGGGTCGGCCAGTCGCGCCGCGACGGCCTGCGCGACCTCGTCGGAAACGCCGGCCTGGTCGAAGTTGCGCAGGTTGCGCAGCAGCGCCATGTAGCCCATCGACGGGATCATCGCCTCCCACGCGGCCGCGGTCAGCGGCCCCTGCAGCCACCCGGCGAGCGACTCCCACGTCATCCCGGCCCGGCGCAGCTCGGCGGTCGCGGTCCCCGACGCCATCAGCTCGCGCCGCCGCTGCACCGGCCACGCCATCAGCGCACGGTGCGCCGTCAGCGTGCCCAGTTCCGCAGGCAGCTCGCGCTCGGCGTGGAACCGGACGTCGAGCAGGTGCTCGAACAGCGCGCTCTGCCACTGCTCGCGCGGGTTGGGGTGGGTGAGACCGAGGACGTCGGCGAACCGGAACCCGCGCGCGTCGGAGTCCCACTTGAGCGCGGAGCTCTCGGTGTAGAGCCGCTGGGCGGCGTCGGCGATGCCGCGCTTCACGGGCTTGGGCACGGTGCGGCCGTGGACGCCGGTCCAGTAGGCGAGCAGCTCACCCGGCTCGTCGGCCCGCTGCAGCACGCTCGCCACGACCTGGCGCGACAGGCCTTCGAGGCCCGCCTCGCGCCGGGCGGCGGCGAACTCGGCCGCGCCGACGAGCGCCGCGGTGCGCAGGTTCGCGTCCCGGCGCAGCCACGCGAGCAGCCGCGCGGTCCACTCGGGATCCGCGAGCGTCGCGGCGCGCACGAGCTCGGCGTAGCGGGTGTCGCGCTGCGTGGCGCTTTCGTAGAACGTGTGCTCACCGACCAGGTTGGTCACGGCGAGCAGGAACAGCTCGCTCCAGACGTCGCGCGCGTAGCCGGGCGCGCCTTCGTGGGTGCGCCCGCTCGCGACGGCCTCGCTCGAGATCGGCGAGCGGGCCGCCGGGCGCGCGCGGAACAGGTTGAACTTGGCCATGGTCGACCCCCTCTGAAGTGGAATGGAGGGAGCGACGATTTCAGGTGGGCCCGAGAAAAATTCGGCCACGGTACATTAGCTGCTCTGCCGAATTGAGCTACACCCCGGTTTCCCGGGGTGACGGGATTCGAACCCGCAACCCGCCCATTAACAGTGGAAGTAACCGGTGCCTGCGCACCGGGCCCACCTGAAATCGTCGCTCCCGAGAAAAGTCCGCCCCGTGGTGATTTCGGTCGAGGAAGTAACCGCGGGGCTGCGCACCGGGAGTGCCGGGTCACGCGGACAGCGGGAGAAACCCGTTGTCCGCGTGAAGTGTTCGAGTGCGGTTCGGACGCGCCCGAGTAAAGATCGGCGACGGTGACACGACAGCTCTGCGAGCAGAGCCGCGCCCCGGTCGCCCGGGGCGGACAGGAATCGAACCTGTGACACCAAGAAGTAACCGTTGCCTGCGCACCGGACACCTCCGAACCTGGTGTGGTCCCGGGGAAACCCCGCGATCACGAGAACCACCATAACCGGCGGGCGCCGGTGGTGTCGCGGGGTTTTCCGCGCGGGGTCAGGGTTCGATGACCAGGTGCGTGATCAGCCCGGCGTGCAGGGTGAACCGGAAGTGCAGATCGACCGCGCCGCCGGGGAAATCGCCTTCGAGGTGGTGGGTGGTCACGTAGTGGTCGTCGTCCACCTGCTCGGTGTCCAGCAGGGTGGTGGTGAAGGTGAATTCGCTCGCCGCGCGGCCGAGCCAGCCGCGGATCTCGGCGTGGCCGCGGTAGGTGTGCCCGTCGTCGGCGACGACGGCGTCCGGGGCGAACAGCGGCAGCGTGCGGCCGGCGTCGTGGACCTGGTGCGCGGCGAGGTATTCGGTGATCGGCTGGGGCAGGACGGTGTTCATGCGGGGCTCTCCCGGTGGTCGGCTGGCTGGTCCCCACCACGGTCGGGCCTCTCCCGGGGAGAGGGTCAACCCGGCTCGACTCTCCCCCGGGGAGAGGGTGCACAGTGTGGGAATGCAGAGTGGTGGCATGCGCAACGGCCTCACGATCGGCGAGTTCGCCCGGCTCACGCGGCTGAGCGTGCGCACGCTGCGCCGCTACCACGAGGCCGGCCTGCTGGCGCCCGCCTCGGTCGACGACGCCACGGGCTACCGGTACTACTCCCGCGAGCAGATCCCCGACGCCCAGGTGATCCACCGGCTGCGTGAGCTCGACGTGCCGCTGGCCGAGGTGCACCGCATCCTCGGCTCGGCCGACCCGAGCGCCCGCGCCGACCTCATCGCCGGGCACCTGCGCCGGCTCGAAGACCGGCTGGACCGCACGCGCGCGGCCGTCGTTTCCTTGCGGCAGCTGCTGAAGCCCGACGTCGAGGAGCTGGCGGTGCAGCTGCGCTCGGTGCCGGCGCGGACCGTGGCCGCGATCGAGGCCACCGTGGACCTCGACGACGTGCTCGGCTGGTACCACGCGGCGATGTCCGAATTGGACACCGCGGTCGCCGGGCGGGAAGGCTTCACCCCGCCGGGCGGGCTGTACGACAACGAGCTGTTCACGCTGGGGCGGGGCCGCGCGCTCGTGTACCGGCCGGTGCCCGGGGCACCGACGGTCGGCCGCGTGGCGCCGAAGCAGCTGCCGGCCGTCGAGCTGGCCGTGGCGGTGCACCCGGGGGACCACGACGACATCGACGTGACCTACGGGCGGCTGGGTGGCTGGGTCGTGGAGCACGCGCTGGCGGTGGCCGGCCCGGTGCACGAGACGTACGTCCGCGGTCCGCGCGACGACCCGGATCCGCGGTCGTGGCGCACGGAGATCGGGTGGCCGGTGTTCCGGGTGTCGCAGGCCTGAGGGCCCGCTGAGCCGGATGCGTCGTTCGTCCGGTTGTGCGCGTGTTCGATGGGGCAGTGCCGCTTCGCCGTGGTCTTCTTCGCGGCTCGGCCGACGTACGATACGGCGGCTCGCGCGGACGGCCCGGTTTCGCGCCCCGGCCCAGAGGAGCCGCCGTTGCCGGCCTCACCCGCCCCGGCGTCGTCCACGTGGGCGCCGCTGCGCCGGCACGTGTTCCGTGCGTTGTGGTTCGCGCAGCTGGGCTCGAACGTCGGCAGCTGGATGCAGTCCGTGGGTGCGCAGTGGACGGTGGTGCACCAGCCCGACGCCGCCACGCTCACGTCGATCGTGCAGGCCGCGAGCCTGATCCCGGTGCTGTTCGTGTCGCTGCCGGCTGGTGTGCTCGCCGACGTGCTCGACCGGCGGCGGATCATCGCGGTGCTCACGGCGGTGATGGTCGTGATCACGGGCACCCTCGCCGTGCTGAGCGGGCGGGATCTCGTGACACCCGCGACGCTGATCACGATCACGCTGCTGCTCGGCGTGTGCCAGGCGCTGATGAGCCCGGCGTGGCAGGCGATCCAGCCCGAGCTGGTGCCCCGCGACGAGCTCCCGGCGGCCGCGGCCCTGGGCAGCCTCAACGTGAACATCGCGCGCGCGATCGGGCCCGCGCTGGCCGGGTTCGTGCTGGCGCTCACCGGGCCCGCGGTGGTGTTCGCGATCAACGCCGGGTCCGACCTGCTGATCCTCGCGGCGATCCTCACGTGGCGGCGCACCGCCACCGAATCGGCCGGCCCGGCGGAACCGCTGCTGCCCGCTTTGCGAGCCGGGATCCGGTATGTGCGGTACGCGCCCGGAGTCCGGCGGATTCTCGTGCGGGCCTTGGTGTTCGTGCTGCCCGCGTCGGCGTTGTGGGGGCTGCTGCCGGTGGTCGCGGCCGCGCGGCTCGGCCTCGGCTCCGGCGGCTACGGCGTGCTGCTCGGCGCCCTCGGCGTCGGTGCGGTGGGCGGCGCCGTGCTGATGCGGCCGATGCGCGCCCGGCTCGGCCGCAATCCGCTGCTGGGCGCCGCCACTGTCGCTTACGCCGTCGGGGTGTTCTCCGCGGCCCTGCTGCCCAGCGTGGTGGCGGTCGCGCTGCTGCTCGTGCTCGGCGGCGCCGGCTGGCTCGCGGGTCTGTCCACTTTGAACACCACGCTGCAGCTCGCGCTGCCCTCGTGGGTCCGCGCGCGGGCGCTCGCGGTGTACCTGATGATCTTCCTCGGCGGCCAGGGCGTCGGCGCGCTGCTGTGGGGCCTGGTCGCGGCCGCCGCGGGCGCCACCACGACCCTCGCCATCTCCGGCGTATTGCTCCTGCTGGGCGCCGCGTCGCTGCTCGTGCTGCCGATCCACGCGCGCACCGGCGAGCTGGACCGCACGATCGTGACCCCGTGGCCCGAACCGGAGATCGCCGTCCTGCCCGGCGAGGACACGCCCGACCCGGCGTCGGGTCCGGTGCTGGTCGAGGTCGCTTACCACGTGCCGGCCGAGCGCTCCGCGGAGTTCCTGGCCGTGCTCGCCCGTGTCGGCGTTTCGCGGCAACGCACCGGCGCCCGCCGCTGGACGGCCTACCGCGACGTGGCCGTGCCCGACCGCTACGTGGAGGTCTTCGAGGTCGCGACCTGGGCCGAGCACCTCCGCCAGCACCACGAGCGCATCACCGGCGAGGACGCCGGGCTGTACCGGGCGGCGCTGGAGTTCTCCGTGGAACCGCCCGAGAACCGGCACTTCCTGGCCGCGCACCCGGACCACCCGCACTGACCTGGCACGGCTCGGCCGGCGGCACCACCGTCGCGGTGCACCAGGGCCGCCCCGCTCGGTGACCATCACCGAGCGAAGCGGCCCACGTCGTCACCGCGCGGCTTCGCGCCCCAGCAGCAGGTCCACGGCCTTCTCCGCCACCGCCAGCACCGTCGCGTTGGTGTTCGCACCGATGAGGGTCGGGAGCACGGACGCGTCGGCGATGCGCAGGCCCGTGACGCCGTGCACGGCCAGCGTCGGGTCGACGACGGCGGCCGAGCCGGTACCGAGGGCGCAGGTGCCGCTGGCGTGGAAGTACGGGCCCGTGCTGCGGCGCAGGAACTCCTCCTCCTGGGCGGGGCTCGTGGCGGCCGGGCCGGGCAGCACCTCCTGGTCGCGCCACGGGTCGAGCGCCGCGGCGGTGCCGATGTGGCGGGCGAGGCGCAGGCCGGCCAGCATGGCGGCGACGTCGCGGGGGTCGCGCAGCAGCGCCGGGTCCACGATGGGCGCGACGGTGGGGTCGGCCGAGGCCAGGGTCACCGAGCCGCGGCTGTGCGGGTACAGGTGGCTGAAGCCGATGGTGAACCCGCTCGTCGGGCCGGCCAGGGGAGGCCGGAAGTACGGGATGTCCAGGAACAGCAGCTGCAGATCAGGCGCCTCGAGGCCCGCGGCGGTGCGGACGGCGGCGACGAGGTCGCTGTGGTTGTTGGCGCCGTCGGGCATCGTGCGGGAGGCGGAGTACACGACGCCGGTCAGCGGGTGGTCCTGCAGGTTCCGGCCGACGCCGGGCAGTGCGACCCGCGGCGTCACCCCGGCCTTCTCCAGCTCGGCCGGGTCGCCGATGCCCGAGAGCATCAGCAGGTGCGGCGAGCCGACGGCACCGGCCGTGAGCACCACGGACCGCTCGGCCTCGGCCGAATCCGGCGAGTCGCCGACGCGGTACTCGACGCCGGTGCAGTGGGTGCCGGCGAGCACGAGCCGGGTCACGAGCGCACCGGTGACCACGGTGAGGTTCGGCCGGCCCAGCACGGGACGCAGGTAGGCGTCGGCGGCCGACTGGCGGGCGCCGTCGGCGATGTTCATCTCGAGCCAGGTCGCGCCCTCGGGCTCGGCGCCGTTGAGGTCGGGCGTCTCGGCGAAGCCGCGCTCGCGTACCGCGGCCAGCGCGGCGCCGGCCAGCGGGTGGCGGACGGGCGGCGGGCCCACGCGCATCGGGCCGTCGGTGCCGCGGTACTTCGGGTCGCGCCCGGCCGCCGCGGTCTCGCTGCGGCGGAAGTAGGGCAGCAGGTCGTCGAAGCGCCAGCCGTCGACGCCCCACGCGTCGTAGCCGGCCGGGTGCCCGCGCAGGTGCGCCATGGCGTTGATCGAGCTCGACCCGCCGAGCGTGCGCCCGCGCGGGTACGGCAGCTGCGTGCCGAGCAGGCCGTGCTGCGGGGTGGTGTGGAAGTTCCAGTCGACCGCGCTGCCCAGCAGCGCCGGCCACGCGGGCGGCACCGCCATCACGTCCGGCCCGGTCGCGGGACCGGCCTCCAGCAGCAGCACGGTCGTCGCCGCGTCTTCGCTCAGCCTCGTGGCGAGCACCGAACCGGCGGTGCCACCGCCCACGACCACGTAGTCGTACTTCATTTCGGGGTGTCCCTCCTCGTCGGGGCACCTCCCGGTGTCCCCACGCCCATGAAGCCAGACCCAGGAGGGTGAAGAAGGGCTCAGCCAGGACTTGCCGTTCCTAGGATCGGCGTCACACGAGCGGCCCACGCGGGCAGCCCGGCGGGTACGGCCGGTCCACAGGGGACGGCTCGGCGCCCCGGCCGACGTACCCTCGTGACCAGGTGGAAAGGACCGGTGGCGATGACGGGCTCCGAGCTCGGCGAGTTCCTGCGGACGCGGCGCGCCCGCGTCGACGTCGCACAAGTCGGCCTCCCGGCCACGGCTCGCCGGCGCGTGCCGGGGCTGCGGCGCGAGGAAGTCGCCACGTTGGCCGGGCTGAGCGCCGACTACTACGCCCGCCTCGAACAGGGCCGCCAGCTCACGGCCTCGCCGGAGGTCCTCGACGCGCTCGCCCGCGTGTTCCGCCTCGACGAGGCCGAGCGCTCGCACCTGCGCCGCCTGTCCACGCGCCGCAGCGAGCCGCCCGACGTGCTCGCGCGCGGCGTCGGCCCCGGCATGCGGATCCTGCTCGACGAGCTGGGCCGCGTGCCCGCGATCCTGCTCGGCCGCTACACCGAGGTGCTCGCGGCCAACCGGATCGCGCGCCTGGTGTTCGCCGACTTCCCGGTGATGCCCGCGCGTGACCGCGTGGTGGTGCGGTGGCTGCTGTGCGACGAGAAGGCGCGGCCGCTGCACGACGACTGGGAGGGCATCGTCGAGGAGATGATCGGCATGCTGCGCCTCGCGGTCGGCCGTGATCCGGAGGACCTGCGGGCCCGGCGGCTGGTGGCCGAGCTGTCGGCGGCCAGCCCGCTGTTCCGCCGCGTGTGGGCCGACCACCGCGTGGAAGCGACGCCGCGCTCGGTGAAGCGGATGTTCCACCCCGTGGCCGGCGAGCTCACGTTCTACGTCGAGCACCTGGCCGTGCAGGGGGCCGGCGGGCAGAACCTTTTCACCTTCGTCCCGCGCCCCGGAACCGGCACCGCGGAAGCCGTCGAAGGGCTGCTGACCAGGGAACCCGCACCGGCGAGCTGATCCTCGCGGGCGCCGCGCACGCTACTCGGACGAGCACCCGAACCCGGTCCGGTGATTCATTCGTGACCCGATCGGGTAAGTCGTGAGGAAGTGTGACCGCGCAGCGGGAGGTGGTGGCGTTGACCGGTATCCGACACGCCGGCCGTCCGGGCACGTGGGTGCTGCCCTTGCACGGCACCACGGCCGCCACGGTACGGACGATGCGCAGATGGGTGGCCCAGCACCTCGACACCCTCGGTGACGAGCACCGCGACGACGTGCTGCTCGTGGCCACCGAACTGCTCGCCAACGCGCACGACCACGGCGACGGCCCCCGGCACCTGCAGCTGTGGCACAGTCTGCGCCCCTGCACCGTGCGGGTCGAGGTGGCCGACCGCAACCTCGTGCAGCCGACCATGGGCCTGTCGCGCCTGCCCGGTCCGCGCGGCCGCGGGCTCCTGCTCGTCGACCGCCTGTCGGTGACGTGGGGCGTGCTGCCGGAACCGGAGTCGCGGCGCAAGACGGTGTGGGCGCAGATCCCGTGCCTCGGCCGCTGTCCGCGGCCCGGCCGCGCGGGCGAGTGGACCACCGGCGGGGGCGGCGGATCGGGCGCGCTCGCGGGCTGAACCGTCCTCAGTGGACGGACGCGGTGGGTGACCTCGCCGGCACCGCGAGTCGTCCTGCGCGTCCCTGAGCGCGAGCGCCGGGACCGAAGGTCTCACCTGGCGCGGGTGAAGCGCGACCCGTGTGCGGACGGTGACCGTGTCCTCGGGACGCACGGGCCGCGTCCGCACCGGAGGGACATCGGGGAGCCGCCCGCCGTCGCGGGGCACCACCGCAGCACCCCAGCCCGGACGAGGGTGAGGTGGTCTCGTGAAGCTGCGCGGAAGAACCGGTGCCGGCAGACGCCGCCGCGGCGCTCCGGCGCCCGTCGCCACTTTCCCGCCCGGCAGCATGCTCCCGCGGGTGCTCGTGATCATGGTGGGCGCCGCGTCGGTCGTGATCACGCTCGCCGGCGTGCGGGCGATCGCGTTCATCGTGGGCCCGGTGTTCCTGGCGCTGGTCATCGTGGTCACCGCGAGCCCGGTGCAGGTGTGGCTGCTGCGCAAGGGCTGGCCGCGCTGGCTCACCACCGTCGCGCTCGTGATCGTGGTCTACCTCGTGATGGTGGGCCTGGTCTTCGTGGTGATCGTGTCGCTGGCGCGCCTGGCCACGCTGCTGCCGCAGTACGCCTCGCGCGTCACCGACCTGCTGAAGTCGGTCACGGACCAGCTCGCGCAGTTCGGAGTGGGTCAGCAACAGCTGCGGGAGGTGGCGTCCTCGCTGGACTTCAGCAAGCTCGCGGGCTTCGTGGGCTCGCTGCTCTCGGGTATCGGCGGCGTGCTGACCAATCTCGTGTTCCTGCTGGCGCTGCTGCTGTTCCTGAGCACCGAGGCCACGTGGGCCGATCAGCGCCTCGGCGCCATCGACGCCGAACGGCCGTGGCTCACCTCCGCGTTCCACCGCTTCGCCACCGGCACCCGCAGCTACATGCTGGTGACGACCGTGTTCGGCTTCATCGTGGCGGTGCTCGACACCGGCGCGCTGGCGCTCATCGGCATCCCGGTGCCGATCCTGTGGGGGCTGCTCGCGTTCGTGACCAACTACATCCCGAACGTGGGCTTCGTGCTCGGCGTGATCCCGCCCGCCCTGCTGGGCCTGCTCGACGGCGGCTGGCAGAAGCTGGTGATCGTCGTGGTGGTCTACTGCGCGCTCAACTTCGTGGTGCAGTCGCTGATCCAGCCGCGGTTCGTGGCCGGCTCGGTGGGCCTGTCGACGCTGGTGACCGTGCTGGCGCTGGTGTTCTGGTCGTGGCTGCTCGGGCCGGTGGGCGCGATCCTCGCGGTGCCGTTGACGTTGCTGATCAAGGCGTTGTTCGTGGACATCGACCCCACGGCCGGCTGGGCCGACGCGCTCATCGGCATGACCGGCAAACGCAACCGACCGCAGCCGGGGGCGGCCGAGACCGAGCCGAGCGCCGAGCCGGCCGCGGAACCCGCCACCGAACCCGCGGCCGAACCCGTGACCGAAGACAACGCCGCGGCCGAGGTGCAAACGCGCGCGGACACCGGTGCGGACCCCGGACAACCGGGGCCCGCACCGGCCTGACCGCCGTGTCAGATCTTCTGCATCTCCTTGCCGTGGACGGCGAGCGCGTAGATCACGAGCACGTCGACGCCGATGATGATGATCGACCACAGCGGGTACGCCGGCAGGAAGGCCAGGTTGACCAGCGCGCTCAGGCCGGCGAGGACGATGCCGGTGATCTGTGCGACGCGGTTGCCGGTGAACACGCCGATGCCGACCAGGATCAGCAGCGCGCCGAGTGCGAGGTGCACCCAGCCCCACGTGGTGTAGTTGACCGAGACGACGAGTCCCGTCTCGTCCACCACGAAGTAGCGGGTGTTGAGCAGCGCGACGAGCCCCTCGATCACCTGGAAGGCACCCAGCAGCATCATCATGGTCGCGGCGAACGCGACCCAGCCGGTCCAGCCGCTCGGCAGTGACTGGGAGTCAGGGTGGCGGCCGGTGGTTCCGCCGGCCTCGGTGTGCGGCGCTCGTGCTCCCGTGTCGGTCATGGTGAGAGTCCTCTCGTGTCCGCGGGATCCGTGCCCGTGGCGGGCTTGCTGGAAGCGTCGGACTCCGGCGCGGGTCCGGCCTCATCTGCCGCGGATGAAGCCTCACGCGAGACCGTGCTCGCGGGCGACGAGCACCGCGTCACGGCGGTTGGTCACGCCGAGCTTCACGTAGATCGCGCGCACGTGGGTTTTCACCGTGTTCACCGACACGGTGAGGTCGGCCGCGATCTCGTCGAGCGAGCGTTGCGACGGCAACCGCTGCAGCACCACCTGCTCACGCTCGGTGAGCCGGTCGTCCACGGGCGCGGGGTCGAAGCGGCGCAACCGGTCCCGGACGGAAGCCGCGAAGCCGTCGAGCCGGCCGAAGCCGCCCGAGTGGTCCACCAGCAGGTGGCGCACCGCCGGGTCGGCCAGCGCGAACGGCCGCACGAGGTCACCGCCGGCGGCCAGCCCCAGCGCGTGTTCCAGCGTCCGCAACGCTTCCGTGCGGCGCCCGGCGCGCAGGGCGAGCGCGGCTCCGGTGAGCTCGGCGTCCACGGGGGTGGTCGGCAGCAGCGCCGCGCGGCGGCTGCGCAGGGCGGCCGCGGCGTCGTCGGGCCGGTCGGCCGCGAGGTGCGTCCACGCCTGCATCAGGTCCAGCTCGCGCGTGTGGGGGAGGTGGTCGCGGGCCCACTGCAGCACTTCGTTGGCGTGCAACGCTTCGCCGAGGAACACGGCGGCGTGGTGTTCCAGCACGGCGACGAGCGCGGCGGGGGCGGCGGGCAGCTCGCCGAGTTCGTGGCGGGCGTGGCGCATGGTTTCGAGGCCGTCGCGGCGGTCCTCGCCGCCGAACTGAGGCGGGTTCTTGACCTGGGCCGAGTTCTTCACCTGCACGGTGGATCTGAACTGGGCGGCGCCGTCGAACAGCGCGGCGCCGCCGATGAACGCGCCCAGCGGTGTCGCCGCGTCGCGGGCTTCCCGACCGGCGGCCGCCGGGTCGAGCCGCAGCAGGTGGTCGCACGCGAGCACGAGCCGGCACACCGCCAGCCACGGCGAGCGCGGCCAGCCGTGCCGCGTGGCCAGCTCCACGGCTTCCTGGCACGCCGCGCGCGCCTCGTCCTGCGAGTCGCCGAAGCCGGCGGCCACGGCGAGGGCGGCGAGGCCGTGGAGCACGAGGTAGTCCTGGCCGTCGCGGCGCGCGGTGTCCACGGCGTCGCGCACGCGGGTGGTGGCGTCGCGCCAGGCGCCGCGGTAGAGCGAGGACCACGCGCGGTCCAGCTCGGCCCAGGTGCCCGGCTCGCTCGGCGCGGCGGCCCCGGAGCTGTCGGGCGGCCGGCCCTCGGCCAGCGCGTGGTGGCGCGCGAGCAGCGGTTCGGCGGACGGCTCGGCCGGCTCGCCGCTCTGGATCGCGGCGAGCGCCCGGGCGGCCGCGAGCCCGGGGTCGAGGTCCTCGCCCAGGTGCGCCAGGGTTTCGCGCACGGCCTGGTCGTCGCCGGCCAGCAGGCAGCCGACGGCGTGGGCGCGCAGCAGCTCGACGATGCCTTCGCGATCCAGGCCGGCCACGGCGTGTTCCAGGGCCTCGCCGATGCGCTCCTCGCCGGCGAACCAGCGCGCGGCCGTGGCGTGCAGCTCGCCCGCGAGGCCGGGGTAACGCAGGTCGAGGTCGGCCCGCAGGTACGAGCGCAGCAGCGGCTGCACGCGGTAGGAACCGCTCGGATCGTCGACGCGGGCGACCAGGAAGGTGTGCCGTTCGAGCTCGGCGAGCACCGCGCCGGCGTCCTCGCGCGCGGCCAGCTCACGGGCCAGCGCGGCGGGCACGGCGTCGCACACGCTGATGCGGCGCAGCAGCTCCGGCGCGCCTTCCGGCAGGCGCGCGAGCACTTCGTCGGCGAGGAAACCGGCCATCGAGCGGTCGTCGCCGTCGAGCTGGGTGAGGAAGGCGTCGACGTCGGCGACGGTCCGCAGCGAGACCGCGGCCCAGTGCACGGCCGCGGTCCAGCCGGCCGTGCGCTCGACCAGGCGGCGCACGTCGTCTTCGCTGCAGCGGACGCCGGTGGCCTGCAGCAGCTGCGCCGTCTCGCCGGTGGTGAACCGCAGGTCGTCGGCGCCGACGCGGGCGAGGTCGCCCTGCACCTGCAGGCGCGCGAGCTGCAGCTGCGGGTCCGAGCGCGCCGAGAGGGTGAGGCGCAGCCCGGCGGGCGGGGTGCGGATGAGGGTGGTCACGTCGTGCAGCGGGGCGGCGGCCACGATCTCCTGGAAGTCGTCGAGCACCAGCCGCACCGGAGCCGGCAGGGCGTCGAGCGCATCGACGAGCTCGGCGAGGAAATCCGCGCGGCTGCTGCCTTCCGGCGCCGCGACGGCGTGCACCCGGCTGTCCGCGGGCACGGTTTTCTCCAGCGCGCAGAGGATCGCGGACCAGAAGCGGTGCGGGTCGTTGTCTTCCGCGTCGAGGGAAACCCAGGCGACGGGCCGGTTCGCCGCCCACTCGGCCAGCAGCGTGGTCTTGCCGAACCCGGCCGGGGCGCACACGGCGGTGACCGGGCTGCCGGCGGCGGCGTCGAGGGCTTCGAGCAATCGTGGGCGCGTGACGAAATCCGGTGGCAGCAAGGGCATTGTCACCTTCGCGCCCGGCACCCGCCACCGGTTGGTGCTCGACCGGCCACCTCGACCCACGCTATTGACCGTAGGTCGTAACTGTGACAAAGGAAGGTCCGAATGTCCCAACTAGTTGTCCACGAGTCCACGCCGGACGGCCGAACGCACGGCTTCTCGCCGCGAACCGACGCCGAGCTTGCGGTACAGCGCACGCACGTGGGTCTTCACGGTGTTGGGCGAAACCATGAGGTCGCCGGCGATCTCGTCGAGCGAACGGATCGTGGGCAGCAGACGCAATACGGTGCGTTCCCGTTCGGTGAGCGCCACCGCGTCGGGCTGGCGGCCACGCAACGCCCGAGCCTGGCGCAGATCGGTGGTGAAACGGTGGCCGCCCGGCACGTCGAGCAGCGCCAGATCGAGCACCTCCGGCGCGGCCGTGACGAGCGGGCGCAGCACACCGAGGCGTTCGGCCGGGCCGAGCGCCTTCGCGACGGCGCGGCGCGCGCGAACCGCTTCTCCGCCGCGCACGGCGATTTCCGCTTCCAGCAGCCAGGCGGTGATCGGCGTCCAGGGCAGCAGCGGTTCGATCGCGCCGTCGAGCAAGGGGCGCAACAGGTTGCGGGCGTGGCCGTCGCGACCGAGCACGACCTGCGTGCCGGCGCGGATGAGCAGGATCTCGGCGGCCGTGGGGATCCGTTCGCGGGCCCAGGCCAGCACGTCCCGCGCGGTTTCGCCGCGGCCCAGGCGCGTGGCGGCGTCGTGCTCGCACACGGCCGCGAAGGCGACGACGCCGTCGGGCAGGGGAGCGGGGCCTTCGGCGAGGCGCGCGTCGGTCATGCGGCGCAGGCCGACCGACCGTTGCCCGCAGTCGAAGCGCGCGGTGCCGTCGAGGGTGGCGGTGAGCAGCGTGAGGCCGGCGTGGCCGAGGGTGTCGGTGGTGGCGAGCACGCGGGTCACGCGGTCGACCTGCGCGAGGCAGGCGAGGGCTTCGGCTCGCATCAGCGCGCCGCAGGCCAGGATCAGCGAGGTTTTCGCGCCGGCCGGGGTGTCGCGCCAGCCGTGGGTCTCGGCGAGCGTGTCGGCGTCCTCGGCCAGAGCGGCCATGGCCCGGAAATCGCCGGTGGCCGCGGCGACGCCGGCGAGCACGGTGAGGCACTGCTGTTCCAGGTGCGCGTGGCCGTGCGCGCGGGCGAAGGCCAGCGCCGACTCCACGGGCCGGCGCGCCTCGGCGGCGCGGCCGGCGGCGAGCAGCGCCTGGCCGGACTCGAGCAGCGTCATGGCGCTGAGCGCGGACCCCTGCTCGGCGACGTCCTCGGTCACGTCTTCTTCGAGGTACCCGGCGGCGTGGGCGAAGCGGGTGCCGACGAGGCCGCGCAGCGCGTGCAGCTCACGCGAAGGTTCGCGGGGCCACGCGCGTTCGGCCAGCGTGACCTGGGCGCGCGCGGCGCCGGGGCGGGCGGCGTCGAGGTGCTCGAGCGCGCCGGTGAGCGCGAGCCACGGGTCGTCGCCGACCACGTCGTCGCTGAGTGCGGCCCGCGCGCGGCGCAGCACGTCGTGCTCGCCGGCCAGCAGCAGGTCGAGCGCGTGGCGGCGCAGCAGGTCCGCCACGAGCGCGGAGTCGCCGGCCTCGAGCGCGTGGGTCACGGCGTCGCCGGCCTGGTGGCGGGCGCGCAGCCACTCGGCCGCGCGGCGGTGCAGCGCGGGCACCCGGCGCGGTGTGCGCAGCATCAGGTCGGTGAGCAGGTGGGCGCGCAGCAGCGTGTGCAGGCGGTAGATGCGGCGGCCGGCGCCGGTGCGGAACAGCATCGCCGTGCGGTGTTCCAGGCGCGCCAGCAGCTCGCCGGCGTCGACGCGGCCGGACAACGCCGTGGCCAGTGAGGCGGAAACTCTTTCGCAGACGCTGATTTCGCGCAGGAACTCCCGCTCCTCTTCGGACAGTGGCGCGAGGACCTCGTCCACCAGGTAGGCGCTCACGATCGGGTCGGTGCCGGTGAACTCCGCGCCGCCCTTGAGGGACTCGGCCGCGAGCCGCAGCCCGCTCGCCCAGCCCTCCGTGCGCGTCACGAGCCGGTCGACCTGCTCCGGCCCGATGTGCACGCGCTCGCCGGCGAGCAGGGCCGCGGCTTCGTCGGGGCGGAAGCGCAGGTGATCGGACCGCAGGTCGGCGAGGCGGCCGGACAGGCGCAGGCGGGCCAGGGGCAGCGGGGGGTCCCAGCGGGTGGACAGCACGAGCCGCAGGCCGCGGGGGCGCAGGCGGAGGAGCTGTTCGACGTCGCGGAGGGGCTCGGTGGCGACGAGCTCGTGGACGTCGTCGAGGACGAGGCGGACGGGTTCGGCCGGGAGGATTCCTTGGTTTCCGGGGTCTCGCGGATCTCTGGCGTCTCGGGCGGCTTCGGCGGCTTCGGCGTTTCTGGCGTCTTCGGTGTCGAGCGCGTCGATGAGGTCGGCGAAGAAACCCGGGCTGCTCGCGTCGAGGCGCTTCAGCTCGGGCACGGCCGGCACGAGCGCGTCGAGCACCCCGGACCGGAAGCGGCGCTCGTCGTTGTCGGCCGCGTCGAGCGAAAGCCACGCCGCCCCGCCCAGCCCGCCGGCCCGCACCCACTCCGCCAGCACCAACGTCTTCCCCGACCCCGCGGGCGCGCACACCATCGTCGCAGCCTCCGGCCCGGCCCGGTCCAGCGCGTTCAGCAGCCGCGGCCGCGACACGAACCCGTCCGGCAGCTCCGGCACAGTGCGCTTGCGCCTCGGCACATACGGCTTTTCCCGGTCTCCGTTGTGCTTCGCGCTGCCGCCATCGCGATTTTCGTTGTGGGACACCCTCTTCTCCCTCCGTCCCGCAGTGACCCACTGTCGCACGCCACCGGGGAGAACACGAGCTCATCCGGCACGGGCGAGGACGCCCCCACGCGCACGCGCGACCGTGGCGGCGAGGGTCGCTCAAGGAGGCTGAGGTGTCGCAGTCCAGCTACGTTTTCCGCGTCTCCGGCCGCCTGTCCGACCGGGCCGCAGACGCCGTCGGGGACTTCGGCGAGCTGGAAGTCGCCGCCGCGCCCCCGGAAACGATCATCTACTGCCCACTCACCGACGAAGAACGCCTGCACCGCCTGCTGAGCCTCTTCCGCGTCCTGGGCCTCGACGTCGTTTCCATGCACCAGGTCCCGTGATTTTCCCGCTGCGACGGCTTTTTCACTCGTGCTGGCGTTCGGGTGAGGTTTCCGGGGTGGGCTAACGCCCTGTGGTGAGGTGGCGACGTAACGGTTCTGCCGGCCACGAAGATCTTTTGTTCGTGGGTATCCGTTGTGCGCTCGGGATTTCGCTGAAAAGCCAGGGATATTTCAACGCGTTCGTGCTCGAAGCGGTGCAAGGTTATTACAGCGCCACGATTTTTCAGCCGCGCTTCGACGCGACGGGGCCCGACTTGTGATTGCGGTCTGGTTCGCGTATCCGGCTTGTGCGGGATCACTCCTTTGTGGGCCGAGCGGCTGCGCACGTCCGCAACAGCTCCGCGCCGCCCGGACCCGCCGCCGCCGACTGATCCCTCACGGCATCGCGTGACCCGCCGTCCTCCGGCGGCAGCCTCGCCACCCCATCTCGGCCACACCCGCCACCGCGCCCGCACCCCGTCATCGCGGCCGAGGCGACGGCCTCGGCGACAACTCATCCACCAACATCGCGTCCAGCCGATCCGACGCCCGCCGCAACCCCCGCAACACCGACCCCACCAGCAACCCTGCCGCGACCACCACGAGCACCCCGAGGCTGATCACCCCGGCGTGAGCCACCAACACGTCCCGATAATGGCGAGCAAGAAACCCGACAGCGATCCCGACAGCCAACACGTCCACCAGGGCCAACCAAACCACCCGCCCCGACGAACCCCGTGCGGCACCCATGCTCGACCCTCCCGAACGGGCTCACGGCGGCGACGTCCCCTGCAACCTAGACGACCCACCCCCCACCCCGACGCAACACAACCTGTTCGGCCTACTGCCCCGGCCCAGCCCGGCGCCTGTGATACTTTTGAACGAACTGGGGCTCATGTGCTAATGCAAACAAGGCCGCCAGCGAGGGGCCGGTAGCTCAGTTGGTTAGAGCAGGGGACTCATAATCCCTTGGCCGTCGGTTCGAGCCCGACCCGGCCCACTTTCAGCTCCTGACCATGCGGTTGACCTGCGGAACGACACCTTGAGTTGATCTTGTGGTCGACTATTGTCGACCAGTCAACAAGCAGCACGGCGCTTGAAGTCCAATGGATTATCCGGGTGCGACTGATTTCATGACCGCCGCCGAGGCACCTGAGGTGGTGCTGGAACCCGAGGGCAACCGAGAGCTCGTCGGCGACTGGGGAATGCATCTGAGGGCACAACCAGGCAGCCCCGACACATGGCCTGGCGGCCTGCCGCCAGCTCAAGCGACAACGACGACGGTGCCTGCGCTGGTGCGCAACACCGGTTCGACGGTGAAGCTTGGGAGAAGAGTGGGCTGGTCTGCTCAGGGGCTCCGTCGGTCTTCGATGTCGGCAATGCGATGTCCGAGGGAACGCTCGACGACGGCGGGGCGGGAACACCGGACAACTACACTGCCGGTGGACACGGAGTCAGGGTGCAGCCCCACAGCGACGGCGGATGGGAGTGACCCCGCGACGATCCGCAACTTCAACAACGTCCTCAACCAAGGAATGCATGACGTGATCGCTCACGGAACCAGGGATGGCTTCATCGAGATCGATGGCGAGACAGTGAATGGCGGGCAGCTGGCGGATGCACTGAGGGCGAACCCCGACTACCAGGAAGGGCAGCCGTGCTGCCTTGTCGTGTGCCACACTGGTGTGTCCGGCGTTGGCCGGCGACTGTCGGACGAACTCGGAGTTCCGGTCATTGCGCCCAATGAACGGGTTGGCACAGACTGGGAACTCGGCCCAGGGCAAGAGTCGACGGTTTTTGGTGAGGCCGGCCGGATGCAGCTCTACCCGAGAGGATGAACGTGTGAGCCTCAGGAGGGTGGGCTTCTTCGCGGAGCTCGAAGAGCGCCGGCCGGATGTGTTCCGGGGGAGTGTATTCGAGGTGATCTCCAGAAACCGGGATCCCCATGAGAGTAATCTGGTCGCGTACCTTCAAGGCGGGCGCTATTTGATGTACATCATGGAGGGTACGCGTGATGTCATCGCCAACGATGGGTCAGGTGTTTCGGGCGGCTCGTCGCTGATGACCGACGGAATCTGGGTGTGGCGACTCGATCTCCCCTACCTGGTCAAGAAGCATCATCTGGAACTTGACCCAGAGTTCGTCTGGCACGCGGCTGGGAACAGATACGTCGTACCCGAAATCCCAGATGAGCGAATGGCCCAGTTGGCTCCCGGGGCGGCCTGGGAGATTTACGGGATGCGAAAGCTTCGTTTTGAATCCGGCGGGGTTCGCGTTGTCGAGTAGCGAAAATGGGAAAACTTCATGGACGAAATCGAGCGGTGTTTATCAGCGACCCAAGGATATGATCTCCCGCTGGGTTTCTGCTAAGAAAATCGTGGTGACCCCCCAGGACATCATTGAGATCTCACCCTTCCACAACACGGAAGCGCCCGTAGTCCCGGAGAATCCGCCGGGCGATCTTGCGCGACCGTGACCTGAAACCTGGCCAGATCCGCCCGAGACGATGGGCCGGTAGGCGGCAAGAGCGGCCCAGTAATCGACCGTCACTTGCCGCCGGCTGAGCCGCGGCGGCGGTTCTTCGAGCTTCGGTAGGCCAACTGCTGGAAGTGAGCGGTTTTGGCGGCCTCCGCTCGACGCCTCCGCGTAGTCTCGTCCAGGACGCCATCGGGGTCCACCTGCCGTTCGAACCGGTCCAACGCTGCCCGGCGCGCTGGGGCTGTCCGTTCGGCTCGGTCAGTGGTGCGTGACCAAGAGACGTACGCTGCGATTCGAGCTCGCATGGTGCGCTGGGCAGGCGTCAGGCCCGCTCGTTCTGGCTGATGATCATTCATGACGCTCCCTCGATGACTCGACGATCAGCACGCCACCAGGCCCGCCGAGGTGCTCGATGACGTAGTTCCGCACGGCTCAGCCGATCATCGAGCTGTGGTCCGGCGGTCGCGACGTTTCGCCGGCCGGCCGGCCGGCCGGGACTCGGTGCGGTTCTGGTTCGTCGTCCTGCTCGATCCGGTCCCGCACGAGGCTGGGGTCGTCGAGGGCGGCGCGGAAGCGTGCCTCGTCGCGTTCGCCCAGCCAGCGGGCGACGACCATGACGGCGACGGCGTTGCCGATCGCGTTGGTCAGTGAGCGGCCCTCGCTCATGATCCGGTCGATGCCGACGAGCAGTGCGAGGCCGATGGTGAGCACCGGGGCCGGGAAGAAGTCCGGCCCGAACGCCTGCAGGGAGGCGGCGAGCGTGACGAGGCCGGCGCCGGTCACGCCGGCGGCGCCTTTCGAGGTGAGCAGCATCAGCAAGACGAGCCCGATCTGCGCACCGATCGGCAGTTCCACACCTCCGGCTTGCGCGACGAAGAGAGCGCCCATCGTCAGGTAGATGCAGGTGCCGTCCAAGTTGAACGCGTAGCCGGTCGGCAGGACCATGCTGACCACCGAGCGGCTGGCGCCGGCCGCCTCGAGTTTGCCCAGCAGGCGTGGCAACACGGTCTCCGACGTCGACGTGCCGACGATGATCAGGAGTTCGTCCTTGATCATGCGCAGGAACTTGAAGATGTTGAAGCCGCTCCACAAACAGACCGCGCCGAGCACGACCAACACGAAGAAGAGACAGGTGAGCCAGAAGGCGGCCATCAGCAGGCCCAGGTTGGCCAGAGTTCTGCCCCCGAACTGCGACACGGTGTAGGCCATCCCGCCGAACGCCGCGATCGGTGCCAGCCACATCAGGAGCCGGATGACCCCGAAGACGAGTTTGGTGATCAGTTCGACGCCGGCCACGACGCGCCTGCGAAGAGGGGCAGTGAGCATCGACGCCGCGATGGCGAACAGGATGGCCAGCACGATCACCCGGAGGATCTCGTTTTCGACGAAGGGCCCGAAGAGGCTTTTCGGCAACAGGCTGTCCTGGACGAAGTCCAGAAGCCCCGATTTCGTGTCGGCTGCGGACACGTCTTCCTGGACCGTCCGCAGCGTGCTCGGATCGGCGGCCCGAGTGGGGAAATCGGTGCCCGGCCTCACGATGTTGACCACGGCGAGGCCCAGCGTGAGCGCCACGAGCGTCATCGTGAGGAAGTAGCCGAGGGCCGTGGCGGCGAGTCTTCCCGCCGTGAGCAGGTTGCCGATCGAGGCGATCCCCACCACGATGGTGCAGAAGACGATGGGCGGCGCGACCACCTTGATGAGCTGGATGAAGCTGTCGGCGAGAAACCGCAGGTTCAGCCCGACTCCCGGGGCGACGAGGCCGACGATGACGCCGGCCGCCAAGGCGGTGAGAACCCAGAACCACAGCTGCACGTAGCATCGCCGTCGCCGAAGGGTGGTGGGTGCGGTCGCGGCTTCCGGTGGAGGGGCAGAAGAGGACATCATTGTCCTTTCGCTCGGTGGCCTTGGCTTTCGGGCCAGGTTCGGGCTGGGATCGCGCTGCGTGCGACGCGTGAGACTGGCGAGTGTCAGCATTCGACGCGATGATCAGAAAATTGCGCGAGGTGCGGGAGATTCTGTTTTCGCTTACTTCAGAGCGCAGCTGACGGATCGGCGCGGTCAGGATTCGGCGACATTTGCACTCGACTTCTTCAGGTGAGGGAAACGGTACTCCCGGCGGGCTCCGAAAAGAACCCTGATTCCCGAATTCGAATCCGAATCGCGTCATGCGGTGGTGAATAGCCACGCTCGCGGAGTCTTGCCCGAAGCATCGGCAGACGCCGATGGGGCCAGGAACATTTCCGCTCCGACCTGGGCGTCTTGCCGGAGGGCCCGCTGATTGTCGCGCGGGTGCGGACTCGCGTCAAGATCGACTCCGAGTCCGGCCGGCGTGAGCTGCCCGGAATTCGATCAACCCGCACCGCAGCGTCGCGGCACCGGTGCCTCCGGCCCGCGACCGCTGGGGGACTCGTCGGGTGAGTCAACGGAAGAACTGTGACCTCGGGTCAGTCGGCGATGTCCACCGTGGGATCCAGCCGGATGTCGATCACCAAGGGGCCGTCGAGGTTTGCCGTCAGGCTCGCGACCTCGTCCAGCTCCTCGAGCTTCCTCACGGAAATCGCGCGTGCGCCGAATCCCTGAGCCACGCCGCGGATGTCGGGCCAGGACATGAAGGAATGCGCGGGATCGATGCGGTAGGCGGCCAGCTTGTGGTACTCGGCACCGTACGCGCCGTCGTTGAACACCACGACGACAAGCGGGAGGTTCTCGCGCACCGCGGTGGCCAATTCCGCGGGACTCATCATGAAACCGCCGTCGCCGATGACACAGACGGTCGGCTCATCGGGACGAGCGAAAGACATGCCCACGGCCCCGGCCAAGCCTAGTCCGACCGCCCCGAAGGCACCCATCGCGGTGAACCCACGAGCCTCGGGAACGTGGAGGTAAGGCCATGCCGCGTGCACGAACCGGCCGCTGTCACTCACCACGTTCCGCCGAGCCGGCAACAGGCCGTCCAGGCGGATGGCGGCGGTGCGGATGTCGACGGTGTCACTGCCTGAAGCGTCGGCGAATTCCGCGCCGGGTTCGAAGGTGGACAGTCCGGTTTGGATCTTCCGCAGCCACGACCGATTCGGTTCATGACCACCCTGCTGCAACAGGGAAACCATCGCCCAGGCCACTTCCCGGACGTCGCCGACGACGGTGTCCGTGACGGCCGTGTACCAGCCGAACCGGCTCGGATCGTGATCGACCTGGACGATCTTCTTCCCGGCGAAGAGCTCCCCGCGCGCCGAGGTGTACACGTTGAGGCTCGCGCCGAACGCGATGACGCAGTCGGATTCGGCGAGTGCCGTGCCGGCCGGGCCGTGCGCGAGGTTGCCACAGATCCCCAGGTTGCTCGGGTGGCCGACGAACAAGTCCTTGGCTTGCACCGATGTCGCGAGGGGGGCCGCGAGAACCTCGGAAAGCGCGATCAGGGATTCGCGCGCGCCCGACACGACCGCTCCTCGGCCGGCGAGCACAACCGGCCGATTCGACGCGGCGATGAGGCCCAGCGCGGAGTCGAGTCGCTCTTCGCCGGGGATGACCGGTTCGTGCCGCGCAGGCGGGCGAACCGTCCGGAGATCTTCGACGTCCGACCGGAGGAGGTCGTGCGGCACGTTGAGAACGACCGGCTGACGGCCGGTCACGCTGTGCCGCAGCGCCCGCTCGAGGTCGCGGATGAGCGTCTCGGGACGGTACACGCGTTCATAGCCCGCGCCCGCCGCCGAAGCGAAAGCGGACAGTTCGAGCCGCTGGAAGTGTGTCGGCTCCGCGGGCGTATCACCGGTGAGCACCAGAATGGAGCTGCGATTTCGCACCGCCTCCACCAATGCGGTCATGGTGTTGGTCAGTCCGGGCCCGTGCGTCACCGTCGCGATCCCGACCCGGCCGGTCGCCCGTGACCAGCTGTCGGCCATGCCGACCGCCCCGCTCTCGTGCGCGGCGGCCACGAACTTTCCGCCCCGTTCCCGGAACTTCGCGACGTAGGCCATGTTCGCATCGCCCATCACGCCGAACATCGGCTGCACTTCCAGATCGATCAAGGCCGCGGCAAGGGCCTCATAGAGCTGCATGTCACTTCCTCGTGGGCTGCGAAGGTTCGCGAATGACGGATCAGCGCCCGGCTGCCGATCACCCGACCGTAACGGCCGCGCAGGTGCCCGTCCAAGACATCCGCGGTCTTGTCCCATATCCCGCGGATATGAGAGGTTTCCCATGTCCTCCACCGTGTTTCGGGTACCGGGATATCTTGTGAATATGTCGGATCCCGAGCTGCGGCTTCTTCGATACTTCGTCACGGTCGCGGAAGAGCGTCACTTCGGGCGAGCGGCTGAGCGCCTGCACATCGCGCAGCCACCGCTGAGCCAGCAGATCCGCAAGCTGGAGTACCAACTCGGTGTCGAACTCATCGATCGCTCCCGCCGGCCCATCGAACTCACCGACGCCGGCGAGGCGCTCTTCGCCGAGGCACGTCTGGCCCTCGTGCACAGCGAGCGCGCGTTCGCGGCGGCCCGCCGGGCAGCGACCGGGCACCTCGGCCACGTTCGGATCGGCGCCCTCCAAGCGGCGGTGAACGGCATGCTCTCGTTTGTCATGCGAGAGCATCGCCGTGAGTATCCCGACGTCAAGCTCGACGTGGCCGAGCTGGACACTCGTGAGCAGACGACGCAACTCGTCGAACACAAACTCGACATCGGTTTTCTCCGCGGCCCCATCGACGAACCCGCTCTCACCGTCGAGACCCTCATCGAAGATTCCCTGGCCGCGGTCGTGCCGGACGAGCACCCGCTCGGCAACCGGGACCTGATCGATCCCGCGAGCCTCGTTCACGAACCATTGATCCTCTGGACGCGAGCCGCCGGCGCCACGATGTTCGCCGATGTCGTCGAATTGTTCCGCAGCCACAATCTGCAGCTTCCAGTCGCGGAGGAATCCGCACGGGTCCAGACGATTCTCGCTCTCGTGGCAGCGGGCACCGGGATCGCGCTCCTGCCGACCTCCTTCGTCAACCTCGGTCGCCACGGCGTCCGTTTCATCCCGCTGCAAGAACCGCTTCCTTACCGGCCACTCTCACTCGCCTGGCGCACCGGCAACCAATCCCCGAGCCTCACCGGCTTCATCACCGTCACGCGGAAGACGACCGCCGACTATCGACGGGACTTGATCCGGCGACACCCCCAGCTCCGAACAGCGCGCACGGGAACCACTGAGACCGCTCACTCGTAGGTGTGGAAACCGCGGCCGTTCTTGCGACCGAGCAGGCCGGCCTCCACCATGCGGGCGAGCAACGGTGGCGGGGCGTACAGCGGCTCCTTGAACTCCTCGTACAGCGATTCGGCCACGGCTTTGGTGGTGTCGAGCCCGATCAGGTCCGCCAGGGCGAGCGGGCCTTGCGGATGCGCGGCTCCGCGGACCAGCGCTTCGTCGATGTCGTCGCGCGTGGCGAACCCGGACTCGAGCATCCGGATCGCCGCGAGGATGAAGGGGATCAGCAGGCCGTTCACCACGAACCCGGCCCTGTCCTTGGCCAGGATCGGGTGCTTCTTCAGCACGTCCCGGACGAACGCTTGAGCGGCTCGCGTCGTTTCCTCGCCGGTGAGCAGGCTCGGCACGAGCTCCACCAAGGGAAGTACCGGCACCGGGTTGAAGAAATGGATCCCGAGGACCTGAGCGGGCCGGTTCGTCACGGTGCCCAGCTTCATGATCGGGATCGACGAGGTGTTCGAGGCGAGGATGGCGCCGGGAGCCTCGACGATCTTGTCCAGCTGCGCGAACACCTGTGTCTTCGCTACCTCGCTCTCCAGGATCGCTTCGATCACGAGCGTGCGATCGGCGAGCTCGGCCAGGCCGTCGACCACCCGGATCCGTTCCAGCACGTTCGCGGCACTCGGGATCTTCCGGTTGCGTTCGGCCCGGTCGAGTGACGCCTCCAGTCGACGTCGCCCGGCATCCACCGCCCCGGAGCCGGATTCCGCGACCACCACGTCCAGCCCCGCTCGCGCGCAGACCTCGGCGATCCCGGCACCCATCAGTCCGCACCCGACCACACCGACCATTTCCACCGCTGGCCACCTCACTCTTCGCTCGGGAACAGGATCAGGACAGGACGGCCTCGAGCTCGTCCAGCAGCTCGGTTTTCGCCTTGGGGCCGACCATGCGCTGCACGGCGTCACCGTCGCGGAAGACGACCAGGGTCGGCAGCGACATCACGCGGAACTTCCTGGCGGACTCCGGGTTCGCGTCGACGTCGAGCTTGGCGACGGTGATCTTGTCGCCGTACTGCCCGGCGATTTCGTCGAGCACGGGGCTCAGCTTCTTGCACGGTCCGCACCAGGGTGCCCAGAAATCCACCAGGACGGGACCGGGGCTGTTCAGGACGCGCTCGGCGAAGGAATCGTCGGTGACGGTGACTACGGTGCTGTTCTCGGACATGGTTCATCTCCCGGAGAGGGTTGGCTGCGCCGCCGGTCGGCGGCGTGCTCATTCGGTGCCGGCGAGGTGGCGTTCGACGTCGAGCGCGGCGCTGCAGCCACTGCCGGCCGCGGTGATCGCCTGCCGGTAGGTGTGATCGACGAGGTCGCCGCAGGCGAACACGCCGGGCAGGTCGGTCCGCGTCGACCGGCCCTGCGTCACCACGTACCCGGCCTCGTCGAGGGCGACCTGGCCGCGGACCAGTTCACTGCGAGGCTCGTGGCCGATCGCGACGAACACCCCGCTCACGCGCAGGGTCGAGGGTTGCCCGGTGACCGCGTCGCGCAGCTGGAGACCGGTGACCTGCTCGTCGCCCGCGATGTCCTCGACCACCGAGTTCCACCGGAACCGGATCTTGTTCTCGGCGAGGGCCCGCTGCTGCATGATCTTGGAGGCCCGGAGCGTGTCGCGGCGGTGCACGACAGTCACGGTCTCGGCGAAGCGGGTCAGGAACATCGCCTCCGCCAGCGCCGAGTCGCCGCCGCCGACGACCGCGATGTCCTGGTCCCGGAAAAAGAACCCGTCGCAGGTCGCGCACCAGGAAACCCCGTACCCGGCGAGCCGGTCCTCGCCGGGAAGGCCCAGCCTGCGGTACACCGACCCCATGGCGAGCACGACGGTGCGGGCCCGCCACCGCCGCCCGCCGGCGGTGACCGTCTTGATCTCACCCGACAGATCGATCTCGGACACGTCCTGGGCGACCAGTTCGGCGCCGTACCGGCCCGCCTGCTTGCGCATGGTGTCCATGAGTTCGGGGCCCTGGATCCCCTCGGCGAAACCGGGGAAGTTCTCGACTTCCGTGGTCTGCATGAGCGCGCCGCCGTACTGACTGCCTTCGAACACCACGGGCGCGAGGTTCGCCCGTGCGGTGTAGATCGCCGCGGTGTAGCCGGCGGGGCCGCCTCCGACGACGATGACGTTGCGGACGGGTTCCATGATCGTTCTCCGGGTTCAGTGGAAGGCGCCGAGGCCGGTGAGGGCCTGGCCGACGACGAGGGTGTGGATTTCCCCGGTCCCTTCGTAGGTGAGGACCGATTCGAGGTTGGCCATGTGCCGCATCACCGGGTACTCGCCGGTGATGCCGTTGGCCCCCAGGATCGTGCGGGCCTCGCGGGCGACCTCCAGCGCGGCGGCGACGTTGTGACGCTTGCCGAAGCTGACCTGGTGCGGGTGCAGCCGGCCGGCGTCTTTGAGCCGGCCCAGGTGCAGCGCCAGCAGCAGCGAGTTGTTGACCTGAGTGGCCATCGAGACGAGCTTCTGCTGAGTGAGCTGGAACCCGGCGATCGGCCGACCGAACTGCGTTCGCGTGCCCGCGTAGTCCAGGGCCGCCTCGAAACACGCCCGGGCGGCGCCGGCCGCACCCCAGACGATGCCGAACCGCGCTTCGTTCAGGCAGGACAAGGGCCCGCGGAGCCCGACGGCCTCGGGCAGCACGGCATCGGCCGGCAGGCGGCAGTCCTGGAAGAGCAGTTCGGAAGTGGTCGAGGCGCGCAGCGACATCTTGTTCGCGACGTCTCGCGTGGTGAAGCCGGCGGTGCCGCGGGGCACCAGGAAGCCGCGGACGCCGTCCGAAGTCTTCGCCCACACGACGGCGATGTCGGCGATGCTGCCGTTGGTGATCCACATCTTGGCCCCGTTGAGGAGCCATTCGCCGTCCTCGAACCGCGCGGTGGTGATCATCGAGCTCGGGTCGCTGCCGGAGTCGGGCTCGGTCAAGCCGAAACAGCCGATCGCGGTTCCGCGCGCCATCTCGGGCAGCCAGCGTTGCTTCTGCGCTTCGCTGCCGTAGCTCCGGATCGCGAACATGGCCAGTGAGCCCTGTACCGAGACGAAGCTGCGCAGCCCCGAATCGCCGGCTTCGAGTTCGAGGCAGGCCAACCCGTAGGCCACCGCGCTGGTTTCGGCGCAGCCGTACCCGGACAGGTGCATTCCGAGCAAGCCCAGCTCACCGGCCGTGGCGGGAAAGCCCTCGGGCAGGTGACCGGCCGAGTAGGCGGCGGGGATCCGGTCGAGCAGGTCACGGCGCACGAGTTGCCGGACGGTGTCGCGGATGAGGCGTTCGTCGTCGGACAGCGACGCGTCGAGGTCGAGGAAGTCGTGGGGGTCCGGCTGCGCCCGCTGCCGGGTGTCGGCACGGGAGCTCGAGAGTGTGGTCACAGGAATCGTTTCTCCGGTCGGGGCTGGGTGGGGTGGAGGTACGGGCGGCGGCCGGGGCCCTGGGCACGCGGATCGCGTGACGCAGGTGCCCTGGCCGCCGTGCGCTCACTCGCTGCGCGGGTCGATCACCTCGACCGCCGGCTGCGCGGCGATGCTGTCGCGCAACACGGAGCCGACCACGTCACGCAGCTGCTGTGGGGCGACGATGCATTCCCAGCAGGTCTCTTCCCCGCCCACCAGCCGGAGCGTGACCTGATCCGAGGTCGCGTTCTCCACGGTCAGATCCGCACCGTCGGCCTGAAACCCTTGCCGCAGCCCGTCCAGGGCCTTTTCGACGTCTTCGCGGATGCTCATGCCGCGTCTCCGATCAGAACCGCGGCGACCGAGTCCACCAGCGCGAGGGCGCGGCGCTGCAACTCGTCGTCGCTCACGGCGGCGATCGGGTGCTCGACCTGCACGAACCTCAGGTCCGGACGCCCGAACGCGGCGCTGTGCGCGACCGCGGAGTTCATGAAGACCTGGGTGTGGATGGTGGCGGTGGGAATCCCGCGGGCTTCGAGATCGACGGTGTCCCGCACGCAGCCGGACGTGCACGACCCGCACGCGCCGACCCCGGTCACCACGAAGTCGTAGTCGCGGGAGAGCTCGTCGAGCAGCGACGGATCGGCCGGGCGCGAGTAGACGAGCTTGCGCGCCATGTCCATCGGCTGCACCCCGTACTTCTTCTCGAGCAGGTCGCCGACGTGGCGCAGCAGCGGTCCGGCGTTGCCCTTCGTGTTGTCCAGCAGCACACCGTGGGCGCCGGCGAGCGAAGCCAGGCGTTGCGCGGCGGCGCCGGCGGTCTCGACAGTGCGGGGGGCCGCGGTCGGATCGACCAAGCCGAGCGTTTCGACCAGGTACTGGGTCGCGCCGGCCTTCTGGTCGTTTCCGGTGTCGGCGATGACAGCAGACATGTGGTGACCTTTCATCCTTCGATCTTGCGAGTGACCGACCGGGTTCCCCAGCCGGGCAGATACGCCGAATGCCTTCCCGGACCACCGGCGACGAGGACGGTGATGTCATTCACGCGGCGGGTGACCGGAATGCGGGCATCGGGGTCGTCGCGATCGACCCAGCGCGGCCAGGTCGTGTAGTTCTGCGTTTTGCGGCCGTGGATTCCGCCGGCCTTGATCTCGCGATGACCGCGAGTGGCGTTCTGGAACAGGAAATGCTGCACGTCGGCCTTGGTCCAGCCGGCCGAGGCGATGATGCGGGCGTGTTCGGGGCAGAGCACCACGAAACTCTCGCCCTGGATGAAGATGTGATTCGACCCGAGGTTGGTCATCATGCTCGCGACGGTGGTGAGAATGTCGAACGGATTGTCCGCGGCCTGGTTGTTGATGTTCTGCGGGCCTTCCGCGCCGTAGAGGGTGACCGCGCTGTCCGTGGGGCGCAACCCGCGGTCGACGTGCAGGCCGGCCCACGGGGACTCCTCTTCGTTCTCCCCGATGCAGAAGGTGAACTTCCCGGGCTGCCCCAGCGTGGCCTTGTCCGCCTCACCGGGACGCGACCCGCCGATGTTCACCAGCGCGAGTTTCAGGGCGCGGCCCAGCGTCGCGTTCGCCCGCACACCCTGGCCGAACACGTTGGCGCCCGAGTTGATGCCCAGCTCGCTGCGGATCGGCCCGTGCACGACCAGCAGCGGCGAGGCCATGTGCGTCGAGCACTGGACGCCGCCGATGTTCATCGACGGTGCGGTCGCGGCCTCGATCGCCGCGATCAGCACCGGCATGTGCGCCGGCACGCAGCCGGCCATCACGGCGTTGGCGGCGATCTTTTCGGTCGTCGCGGCGCCACCCAGCGGGGCGATCTCGGCGATCACCTCGTCGGCGCCGCGCCCACTGCGCTCGACGAACTCCGCCACCCGGCGGGCGGTCGGCGGGATGACCGGCAGGCCGTCGGTCCAACCGGCGGCGACGTGCGTCTCGAACAGATCCATCGGGTCGGCTTCCCGACCCAGCATTTCCGTCGTCATTGTCTTCCTTTCTCGGGCGGCAGACCGCGCCCGGTCGCGATGATTCGATCGGCTCGAAATCGGGACCAGACAAGGGAAGGAGCACCCTGGGCGGACTCGATGCCGGTTATCGGCTATTGCCTTTCGGCGTCCCGTTATCCTAGAGTGGGATGCTAACAGCAGCCAGAAACGAGGGTCAACGATGATTCCAGAACCATTCGGAAGTCATTTTTGTATCACTGGAATTCACAAATGAATGAGCTGCCTGATTCGAATCCGGATGCGGTGTTGAATACCCTGTGCCCGATGTTCGTGCAATTCGCCGCGGTGGCCCGCGAGGGACAGGTCACCAAGGCCGCCGCGGCGCTGGGCGTGCCACAGCCCACGGTCACCCGCCACTTGGCGCGGCTGGAGAACGTCCTGGGGGTCCGGTTGTACACCCGCGCTCAGGGCGGCATGACACTCACGGCCGACGGGGAGCAGTTCGTGAAGCCGGTGCAGCAGGCCCTCTCGGTGCTGACCACCGCCATCGACGACCTGCAGGTCCGCACGGCCCACGAACGGCTTCGGCTGGGATTCCTGCACACGCTGGGCGAGCAGGCGGTGCCGCTGTTGCTGCGCCGGTTCGCCGAGCGGGCACCGCAGATCAAGTTCTCCCTGGTGCAGGACAGCGCCGATCAGCTGCTGAGACTCCTGCGCGAAGACCAGGTCGAACTGTGCTTGACCTCCCCGCTGCCGGACCTGCCCGACATCGAGGTCGCCCGGCTGGGCCAGCAACGGCTGGTCCTGGCGGTACCGGCACCGCACGTGCTCGCCGGTGAGTCCGAAGTGCCGTTGGCCGCCGCGGCCAGCGATGATTTCGTGACCCTGGGCGTGGGCAACTACATGCGGCAGATGGCCGGAGACCTGTGCCGGGCGGCGGGGTTCGAACCGCGGATCGCGTTCGAAGCGGCCGGCATCAGCACCCTGCGGGGTCTGGTCGCGGCCGGACTGGGGGTGGCCATCGTGCCGGCCGCCCCGGCACCGGTCCCGGGCCTGGTGGAGGTCCCCCTCACCGACGTCGGCGCCTACCGCGAGGTCGGGCTGACGTGGCGGGTCGATGTCGAGCTGACCGAACCGGCGCAGCGGTTCCGGAACTTCGCCGTCGACGAATTCTCCACCGCACTCGACGATTCGACCGGCACCAGTGCCTGGCAGGACCTCACCACAGGGGGAGAACACGATGAACAAAGTCGTTGACACCGCCGCGGACGCACTCGCCGCGGTCACCGACGGGCAGACGATCGCCCTCGGCGGATTCGGGTTGTGCGGCACGCCCTCGGTTCTGATCGAGGCGCTGCTGGACTCGGGGGCCACCGACCTGCACCTCATCACCAACAACTGCGGCCCGGATACCTCCGCGGTCACTGAGCTGTTGCGGGCGAGGCGGGTCTCCCGCATCACGGCCTCCTACATCGGTGACAACTCGGTGTTCCTGGGCCAGTACCTGCGGGGATCGCTCAGCGTGGACCTCGTCCCGCAAGGAACACTGGCCGAGAAGCTGCGCGCCGGCGGTGCGGGGATCCCCGCGTTCTACACGCCGACCGGAGTGGGCACGGCTGTGGCCGAAGGCGGGATTCCCTTGCGTTACGGCGCCGCCGGAGTGGTGGCCGAGTACTCCGCGGCCCGCCGGGTCGAGCAGGTCGGCGGCCGGGACTGCCTGCTCGAGCACAGTCTCACCGCCGATCTGGCCCTGATCCGGGCGGAGGTCGCGGACACCCAGGGCAACCTTCGGTTCCGTGCTTCGGCGCGCAACTTCAATCCGTTGTGCGCGATGGCGGCCCGGGTCGCGATCGTCGAGGTGGCGCGAGTGGTGGACGCGGGCAGGATCGGCGCCGACGACATACACCTGTCCGGGGTGTTCGTTTCCCGGGTGCTGCCGGTCGGCGCGCGGATGCGCAAACCGATCGAACGGTTGCGCGTCGCGCATCCGCGGGTCGCCGGGGAAGGGGAACTCGCGTCATGACCTGGTCTCGCGAGCAGATGGCCGCCCGGGCCGCTGCCGAACTGCACGACGGCCAGCACGTGAACCTGGGGATCGGCATCCCGACGCTGATCGCCGACCACGTCCGGGACCGGCCGATCATGCTGCACTCCGAGAACGGGATCCTGGGGGTGGGTGGCTACCCGGCCCCCGGGCGGGAAGATCCCGATCTCATCAACGCCGGCAAGGAAACCGTGACCACGGTGAACGGTGCCTCGTTCTTCGACTCGGCCACGTCCTTCGCCATGATCCGCGGCGGCCACATCGACGTCGCGGTGCTCGGGGCGATGCAAGTGTCGGTGGCGGGCGATCTGGCGAATTGGACGGACGGCGGCTCGATCGTCAAGGGCATCGGCGGAGCCATGGACCTCGCCAGCGGAGCCGAGCGGGTGCTCACGGTGATGACCCACCGCACCCGCGACGGCAACCTGAAACTCGTGCGCCGCTGCAGCCTTCCGCTGACCGCACGCGGATGCATCACCACGGTCATCACCGACATCGGCGTCCTCGACGTGCGAGGCGACCACTTCGCCGTGCGAGAACTCGCGCCCGGGGTCTCGATCGACGACGAGCTGGCGGCGCTGCTGCGCCCCGCGGCCGGGTAATTCCTCGCCCGGCAGGCCGGCGCGGCACCGGCGGACGCCTTCCGGCGGACCGCACGTCTGCGCGGATAGCGGCCGGCCGATGAGATACCGAATTGTATCGGCGCATTCCGTTGTGGATTTCCGGGCAAGCCTTGTTTCGCGTGTTCCATTACAGCAGGGTGACTCGAAGCATCCCATCGAAGACAAGGACGTCGGAGAGAATCATGCGGAATCCCTTGTCGCATTTGTTGCCGGAATCGCCGGTGGCGGCCCGACCGGTCATGAACCGGGTGCACAAAAGAATCGTGTGGGCGGTCGCCGCGATCATGTTCTTCGAATTCGCGGACCTGAACACGTTCTCCTACGTGGCGCCTGCGTTGAAGAGACTCGCCGGGTACACCCTGGATGACGTCGCGATGGTCACCTCCGCGGGATTTCTCGGCATGTTCTGCGGCGCGGTCCTCGCCGGCCGGGTGAGTGACCGGATCGGCCGCCGCCGTACGCTCACCTGGGCCACCGCGCTGTTCTCGGTGTTCTCCCTCCTGACCGCAGCGGGGACGGACGTGTGGTTCATGGCCGCGGCGCGCTTCTGCACCGGCGTGGGCCTTTCGGCGATGACTGTTTCCGCGATCAGTTTCCTCAGCGAGGCGATGCCCGCGGCATACCGGGGCCGGGCCCAGTCCACGACCCTGGCCGTGGGCCTGGCCGGTATTCCGGCCATCGCGTTCCTGGCCCGCGGCGTCATTCCGATCGGCGCCGAGGGCTGGCGGGTGGTGTTCCTCGTCGGCGGTCTGGGTCTGCTGGTGGTGCCCGTGCTCGCGAGGCTGCCCGAATCGCCGCGCTGGCTGCTTCACGCCGGGCGCACCGCGGAGGCCCGCGAGGTCAACGCCCGGCTCGGTGACCCGCACGTCGCACTCATCGAGAACACCGGCCCACACCGGGACACGAGTATCCAGGCACTGGCCACACTGGCGGGGCGGCCGCTGCGTCGCCGCTCGGCGGTGATGATCGCGACGTGGATCCTGGCGATGCTCGGATTCTACGCGTTCGCCGCGTGGGTTCCGTCGCTCCTGGCCGAGCACGGCCTGTCGCTGGCCACTTCCCTGACGTTCTCGGCGATCACCACCATCGGTGCGGTCCCCGGCGCCCTGCTGGCCCGCGCCGTCTCGGACCGGTTCTCCCGCAAATGGACGATGGCGGTCACCTCGACGATGATCGCGGCGTGCGGAGTCGCCTACGGATTCAGCTCGGACCCGGTCGGCATCATCGTGTTCGGTTTGCTGGTTTCGTTGCTCAGCCAGACTTTCGTGGCGTTGATCTACACCTACACCCCCGAGGTGTTCCCGCTGCGCGTGCGCGCCTTCGGCTGCGGAGTGTCCTACGGCGCCGGCCGGCTCGCCAACGTGTTCGGGCCGATGCTCATCCCTTCCCTCTACCTCGCCTGGGGATACTCGGCGGTGTTCGTCGCCGTCGCGGTGTGCTGGGTCGGCGCGGGGGCGATCGTCGCGTTGTTCGGACCCGAGACCACGGGTGCGCCGCTGGAGTCCGTGTCCGATCCGGATGTCCGTCCGTCCGGTGGATAGGGGAGCCGACGACGGGCTGGTACTGCAACGGCAGTCAGGTAAGTGGGTGGCCACGTCGTTTGTAGTGGCTGAGGCGGGCTCGGTGTTGTCGCCGGCGGCGGAAGCATGACCAGGCGCAGGCATGGTCGGCGGCGTCGGCGACCCGCGGGACCGGCTTGGTGCTGAGCGGTCGGCGGGTCGGCCAGGTGGCGCGGCGCGCTGGCCCGGGTATCAGCCCCACCCGGTGACGAGTTTCGCGCCGTGCCCGGCTAGAGCGGCAGGTTGTCGTGTTTGCGGGGTGGGGCGGTGGTCTTCTTGCCGTCGAACAGGCGCAGGGCCCGCAGCAGCCGTTCGCGGGTGGTGGCGGGGTCGATGACCTCGTCGACCAGCCCGCGCTCGGCCGCATCGTAGGGCGGGTTCCCGTCGATGACGGCCGTGGGCCAGGCCAGGCACACGTCGGCGCCGAGGTGGCGCGAGCTCATGGCGACGTAGCCGATGCCGGCGGCGCGGCGGGTGATCACGGTGAGGGTGGGCACGGTCGCTTCGGCGTAGGCGTAGAGCAGCGTGGCGAACCGGCGGATCGCCCCCTGTTGTTCCTGGGCCGTGGTCGCGGTGAATCCGGGGGTGTCGACGAAGGTCAGCACGGGGATGTCGTAAGCGTCGCAGGTGCGGATGAAGCGCGCGGCCTTGATGGCGGCGTTCTCGTCCAGCTGCCCGCTCGCCACAGCGGGCTGGTTGGCCACGACGCCGACGCTGCGGCCGCCGAGCCGGCCGAAGCCGGTGAGGATGTTCGGGGCGAAGCCTTCGTGCACGGTCAGCAGCTCGCCGCCGTCGAGTACGCGGTCCAGGACCCGGCGCACGTCGTAGGGCTGCTCAGCGCCCGGGATCACGTTGTCGAGGGCGTGGTCGTGGCGCGTTCTCGGCGGCACGCGGGTCTGCTTCTCCTCGGCGGACAGGTAGGTGAGCAGCTCGCGGACGTAGGCGATGGCGCCTTCCTCGGTGGCCGCGATGTGGTGGGCGGACCCCGAGCGGGTGTGGTGCACCAGCGCGCCGCCCAGTTCCTCGGCCGACACCTGCTCGCCCAGCGCCTCGCGCAGGACCGAGGGGCCGGTGAGGAACAT
The DNA here is from genome assembly GCF_035918295.1 of Amycolatopsis rhabdoformis. Lineage (GTDB taxonomy): Bacteria > Actinomycetota > Actinomycetes > Mycobacteriales > Pseudonocardiaceae > Amycolatopsis > Amycolatopsis rhabdoformis. The sequence continues at coordinate 4,699,476 of NZ_CP142149.1, read as the reverse complement.
CTGCGCCGTCCGCTCGACCATGACCACGAAGTCGGTGATGGCGGGCGAGTAGACCGCGCCGCCCGCGCAGGGCCCCAGGATCAGCGAGATCTGCGGCACCATGCCGGACATGCGCACGTTGCGCCGGAAGATCCCGCCGTAGAGGCTCTGGGCGACGACACCCTCCTGGATCCGGCCGCCGGCGCTGTCGTTGATGCCGATCATCGGCACGCCGGCCGCCATGGCCATGTCCATGACCCTGGCGATCTTCTCGCCGACGACCTCGCCGAGACTGCCGCCGAAGACCGTGAAGTCCTGGGAAAAGACGCACACCTCACGCCCGTGCACGGTGCCCTGCCCCACCACGACCGCGTCGCCGAGCGGGCGGTCACGCCCCTGGCCGAGGCTCGTGGACCGGGTCCGCACGAAGCTGCCGACTTCGAGGAAGGATCCCGGGTCGAGCAGGAGGTCGATCCGTTCCCGCGCGGTGAGCTTGTCGCGGGAGTGCTGGCCGGCGGCCGCGGCTTCCGTGCGCGCCCGCGCGCTCTCCTGGAGATCGAGCATGGTGGCGATCGCCTCGGCCGTCCAGCTCTTGTCCGCGACTCTGAAACTTTCGGCAACCATGGCCCTTCACTCTCGCCGCGACCCAGGCGGACCATGCGGACCGTGCGCAGCGCTGCAATCGCCTGGTACAGAACGGAATCGGTCGGCCGAAGTCGTCGGCCCGACGCCTGACGATCTTCAAGTTACTGACGCCCCAGTGCTTTGCCAAGCAGCAGGGCCGAAAGGGCAAAGCGCGGGTACGACCGGGAAATCTGCAAAGCCCCTGCCGTAAGGGAAAAAACCCCGCTCTGGCCACCCGTTCGGCGTAGCTTTGCACACGCTGTGTGCATCTCGTTCGGGATCTTGCGGAGCAAAGCCGCGGGTGGCGGGAATCGTTCGGGCCGCGATGACGGGGAGGTGGCTGACGGACAGTCACTTCGAGTGGATCATGATGTGGATCACTACGCGCCGTTTGCGCTCAGGTGTTTGGTACAGCTTGAAGCCGGTCCCGAGGGGTGCGGGGATCGCCGGTGCGCACAGGGAAGTCTGCGAGCGCCGAGGTCCGGGCCGGGTGGTCCGTCCGGACAGGGGAGGGCGGGGATGGTGTGGTCGGGCAGCTCGATACCGAAGATTCCTCGGTGTACCAAAGAAATCGTCATACTCGGTCGGCAGTTCTGCTGACGGAGAAGCACATCCGCGCTTGAACCGGATGCCGCACCTGGCGGAGAACCGTCCTGCCGGCGCACCTTCTCGTCCGACCGGATCCGGCAGTGCCGCCGAAACCGGCGACGCGGGCTGATCGCGGCCCGCCCCAAATCCCAGCGTTTCCTCTCTGTTCCCCGGGAGTTCGCGCCGGCGCTTTTGTGCTGCGCGGCGGCCGCGGACCGTCGAGGTCGACCAGTGAAGTCTGATCAGGAGAGCTCGTGGTGAATTCGTCGGGGTCCGGCCTCGGGGACGGCCCGATCGCCATCGTCGGCATGGCGTGCCGGCTGCCGAAGGCGTCGAACCCGCGTGAGTTCTGGCAGTTGCTCCACTCCGGCGGCAGCGGCGTCACGCCGGTGCCCGGCGGCCGGTGGACCGGGCTGGCCGGACCGGACGCCGAGCTCCTGCGGTACGGCGGGTTCGTCGACGACGTGGACCGGTTCGACGCCGAGTTCTTCGGGATCTCGCCGCGGGAAGCCGCGGTGATGGACCCGCAGCAGCGGCTGGCGCTGGAGCTGGGGTGGGAAGCGTTCGAGGACGCGGGGCTCGTGCCGGCGCGTCTGCGCGGGCGCCGGGTCGGGGTCTTCGCCGGCGCGATGGCGGCGGACTACGAGCTGCTCAGCCTGCGCCGGGGCGCGATCGGCCACCACAGCCTGACCGGCCTGCGCACCGGGATGATCCCGAACCGGATGTCGTACGCGTTCGGGTTCACCGGGCCGAGCCTCGCCGTGGACACCGGGCAGTCGTCGTCGCTGGTCGCCGTGCACCTCGCGGCCGAGAGCATCCGCTCCGGCGAGTCGGATCTCGCCCTGGCGGGCGGCATCCAGCTGAACTTGGCCGGTGACAACGCTGTCACCACCGCGCGGTTCGGCGGCCTGTCACCGGACGGCCGGTGCTTCACCTTCGACGCCCGCGCCAACGGTTACGTGCGGGGCGAGGGCGGCGGGTTCGTCGTGCTCAAACCGCTGTCCCTCGCGCTGGAGGACGGCGACGACGTGTACGCCGTGCTGCTGGGCAGCGCGGTGAACAACGAGGGGCCGGGGGAGTCGTTCACCCGGCCGAGCGCCGAGGCCCAGGAAGCCGTGCTCCGCGCGGCCTACCGGCGCGCCGGCGTGGATCCCGGCCGCGTGCAGTACGTGGAGCTGCACGGGACCGGCACGAAGGTGGGCGACCCGATCGAGGCCCGCGCACTCGGCGCGGCGCTGGGCGAGGGCCGGACCACCCCGCTGTCCGTGGGGTCGGCGAAGACCAACGTGGGACACCTGGAGAGCGCGGCCGGCATCGTCGGGCTCGTGAAGACCGCCTTGGCGGTGCGCAACCGCCGCCTGCCCGCGAGCCTGAACTTCGAGCAGCCCAACCCGGACATCCGGTTCGATGAGTGGCAGCTGCGGGTCGTGCCGTCGGCCGAGGCTTGGCCGGAGGTCGAAGGGCCGCTGCTGGCTGGCGTCTCGTCGTTCGGCGTGGGCGGCACGAACTGCCACGTCGTCCTCTCGTCGCCGCACCCGGCGGCGCCCGCGCGCGAGCACACCGGGATGCCGTCCGCCGAATCCGTGGTGCCGGTGCTGGTGTCGGGCCGGTCGCAGGCGGCCCTGCGCGACCAGGCGGCGCGGCTCGCCGACGCGCTGGACGCGGAGGCCGGCCTGGCAGTGGCGGATCTCGCCTGGTCCTCGGCACTGACCCGATCGGGCTTCGAGCACCGGGCCGTGGTCGTGACGGGTGACCGGGCCGAGGCGTCGGCGGGCCTGCGGGCACTGGCGGCCGGCGAGCCCGATCCGGCGGTGGTGACCGGCGTGGCCGCGCCGTCGCGCGGGGTGGTGTTCGTGTTTCCCGGCCAGGGCTCGCAGTGGCCGGGCATGGGCCGGGGCCTGCTGGAGACCTCGCCGGTGTTCCGGCAGTCGATGCTCGAGTGCCAGGAGGCCTTGGCGCCCTGGGTGTCCTGGTCGCTGATCGACGTGCTGACCGGCACCGACGGCACCGACGGCGCCGCGCTGGACCGCGTCGACGTGGTCCAGCCCGCCCTGTGGGCGATCATGGTCTCCCTGTCCCGCCTGTGGCGTTCGTGCGGTGTCGAACCCGACGCGGTCGTCGGCCACAGCCAGGGCGAGATCGCGGCGGCCTGTGTGGCCGGCGCACTGTCCCTTTCGGACGGTGCCCGCGTGGTGGCGCTGCGGGCCCGGGCGTTGCGCACGCTCGCCGGGCGCGGCGGAATGCTGTCGGTGGACCTGTCCCGCGACGGCGTCGAGGAGTGGCTCGGCCGGTACCCCGGCCGGGTGTCCCTGGCCGCGGTCAACGCCACCGGCTCCGTCGTGCTCGCGGGCGAGCCGGAAGCACTGCGGCTGCTTCGGGACGAGCTGACCGCGCAGGACATCCGCGCCCGGCTCGTCGACGTCGACTACGCCTCGCACTCCGCACAGGTCGACGAGGTGCGTGCCGAGGTGCTCGAGGCCCTGGCGCCGATCGAGCCCCGGCCCGCGCGGGTGCCGTTCTTCTCCACTGTGGACGCCGGGTGGCTGCGGGGCACGGAGGTCGACGCCGCGTACTGGTTCCGGAACCTGCGCCAGACCGTGCTGTTCGACCCGGCCATCGCCACCCTGCTGGCCGAGGGGCACCGGGCGTTCGTCGAGGTGAGCCCGCACCCGGTGACCACGGTGCCGATCGCGCAGACCGTCGACGCGGCGGCGGTGCCCGCCGTCGTGACCGGGACGCTGCGCCGCGACCAGGATTCGCCGCGGCGGTTCCTGGTGTCGCTGGCGAGCCTGCACGCCGGCGGCGTCGAGCTCGACTGGCCGCGGGTGTTCGCCGGGCTCGGTGTGCGGGGCCGCCGCGTCGGCCTGCCCACCTACGCGTTCCAGCGGGAGCGCTACTGGCTCGAGGAGCCGGAAATCCCGGCGCCGATCGCCGCGGCACCGGCGGCGAGCCGGCCCGCCGAGGCACCGCGGGAACCGGTGCTGGCGGTGCGGGACGTGGTGGCGCGCGAGACCGCCGCCGTGCTGGGGCTGCGGGACTGGCGCCGGGTCGACGACCGCCGCACCTTCAAGGACCTCGGGTTCGACTCGATCATGATGGTCGAGCTGAGGGACCGCGTGAACCGGGCGCTCGGCGCCCGGCTGGACACCACCGAGATCTTCAGTCACCCCACCGCGGCGCAGCTGAGCGAGCGCGTGGAGCTCGACCTCGGGCTGCGCACGCCGGACACCGGGTCGGCGGCGCCCGCCGCGGCCGAGGCCGGCGACCCGATCGTGATCGTGGGCACGGCCTGCCGGTTCCCGGGTGGGGTCGCCTCGCCCGAAGACCTGTGGGACGTGGTCGCGACCGGCCGCGACGTGATCTCCGGGTTCCCGGCCGACCGCGGCTGGGACCTGGCCGCACTGCGCGACGGTGGCTCCGCGACCGAGCTGGGCGGGTTCCTCCACGACGCGCCCGAGTTCGACGCCGGCTTCTTCGGGATCTCGCCGCGGGAAGCGCTGGCCATGGACCCGCAGCAGCGGCTGCTGCTCGAAACGAGCTGGGAAGCGCTGGAGCGGGCCAACATCACGCCCGCGTCGCTCGAAGGGACGCGGGCGGGGGTGTTCGTCGGCGCCTACGCCCAGGGGTACCTCCAGCGGCGGGCCCGCACCGACGACGAGCTGGCCGGCTACCTGCTCACCGGCACGTCGTCGAGCGTGATGTCGGGCCGCGTCGCCTATGCGCTCGGGCTGGCCGGTCCGGCCGTCACGGTGGACACGGCGTGCTCCTCGTCGCTGGTCGCCCTGCACCTGGCCGTGCAGTCGCTGCGCTCCGGCGAATCGGACCTGGCGCTGGTCGGCGGCGTGACGGTGATGTCGGAGCCGGACATCTTCGAGGAGTTCTCCCGGCAGGGCGGGCTGGCGCCCGACGGCCGGTGCAAGCCCTTCGCCGACTCGGCCGACGGCACCGGCTGGAGCGAGGGCACCGGGGTCCTGGTCGTCGAACGGCTGTCGACGGCCCGGGCGCAGGGGCACCGGGTGCTCGCCGTCGTCCGCGGGACCGCGATCAACCAGGACGGCGCGTCCAACGGCCTCACCGCGCCCAACGGCACGGCCCAGCAACGGGTGATCCGCGACGCGCTCGCTCGCGCCGGGCTGTCGGGCGCCGACGTGGACGCCGTGGAGGCGCACGGCACGGGCACCCGGCTCGGTGACCCCATCGAGGCGCAGGCGCTGCTGGCGACCCTGGGCCAGGGCCGGGGCGAGGGCGAACCGGTGTGGCTCGGCTCCGTGAAGTCGAACATCGGGCACACGCAGGCCGCGGCCGGGGTCGCGGGCGTGATCAAGATGGTCGAGGCGATGCGGCACGGCGTGCTGCCGCGCAGCCTGCACGCCGAGCGGCCCACCACCCGGGTCGACTGGGACTCCGGTGCGGTGCGGGTGCTCACCGAGCAGGTGCGGTGGCCCGAGACCGGCCGGCCTCGCCGGGCGGGAGTGTCGGCGTTCGGCATCAGCGGCACGAACGCCCACGTGATCCTCGAGCAGCCGCCCGCCGAGCCGGCGCTCGCGGTGCGGCCGGAGGTGCACACTCCCGTGCCGATCGTCGTGTCCGGCCAGTCCGAGCCGGCGCTGCGGGCGCAGGCGGCGCGGCTGGCGGCGTTCGTCGAGCGCGCGCCGGAGGTGGCGCAGGCGGATCTGGCCTGGTCCCTGGTCACCGCGCGTTCGACCTTCGACCACCGCGCGGTGGTCGTGCCCGCCGATCGCGCCGGACTGCTGTCGTCGCTGGCCGCGCTGGCCGGCGGTGACCGGACGGGGGTGGTGCCCGGCAGCACGGGGCGCGTGGCGCTCGTCTTTTCCGGGCAGGGCGCGCAGCGGGTGGGGATGGGGAGGGCGCTGGCGGCGCGGTTCCCGGTGTTCGCCGAGGCCCTCGACGAGGTGTGTGCGCTGCTCGATCCGGTGCTGGCCGGTGAGTCCGCGTTGCGTGAGGTGATGTTCGGCGAAGCGGAATTGCTGGATCAGACCGGGTACACGCAGCCGGCGTTGTTCGCGTGGCAGACGGCGTGGTCGCGGCTGCTGGTCTCGTGGGGGATTCGGCCGGACTTCGTGCTGGGGCACTCCATCGGTGAGATCGCCGCGGCGCACGCGGCGGGCGTGTTCTCCCTCGAAGACGCGTGCACGCTGGTCGCCGCGCGGGCCAACCTCATGCAGGCCCTGCCGGCCGGCGGGGCGATGCTCGCCGTCAGCGCCGCGGACAGTGAAATCGCTCCGCTGCTGGAGGACTACGACGGCACGGTGGGGATCGCGGCTGTGAACGCCGGGCACGCGGTGGTGCTGTCGGGCGACGAGGCCGCCGTCGCGGACCTCGGCCGGCTGCTGGGCGAGCGGGGGCACAAGACCACGCGGTTGCGGGTGAGCCATGCCTTCCACTCGGCTCGGATGGACCCGATGCTGGCGGAGTTCCGCGCGGCGATCGCCGGGATCTCCTTCCACGAGCCGGTTGTCCCGCTGGTCGCCAACCTCACCGGTGAGATCGCCGGTCCTGAGGTGTCCACTGTGGACTACTGGGTCCGGCACGTGCGGGAGCCGGTGCGCTTCGCCGCCGGAGTGGCCACTGTGGACGGACGTGGCGCGCGGGTGTTCGTGGAGGCGGGGCCGGCGAGCACGCTGGCGTCGATGCTCGGCGCCGAGCTCGATCCCGAGCGCGCCTCGGTGATCCCCGCGGTCCGCAAGGACCAGGACGAGGTCACCGGCGCCCTCGACGCCGTCGCCCGGCTGCACGCGCTGGGCGCCACCGTGGACTGGGCCGAGGTGTTCGCGGGGCTGGCCGTGGAAGGCCGCCACGTCGCGGTGCCGACGTATGCGTTCCAGCGCGAGCGGTTCTGGCCCGCGACCGCGGATTCCGCGGGCGACGTGGGCTCGGCCGGCCTGGAGCCGGTGGACCACCCGTTGCTCGGCGCGGGCACCGCGTTGCCCGACGCCGACGGACACGTGTTCAGCGGCCGGCTGTCGACGGCGACCCGGCCCTGGCTGGCCGACCACGCGGCGAACGGCGTGGTGCTCCTCCCCGGGACCGCGTTCGTCGAGGTCGTGATCCGGGCGGGCGACGCGGTCGGGTGCGGCCGGATCGACGACCTCACCCTGCACGAGCCCCTCGTCCTGCCCGAGGACGACGCCGTCGACCTGCAGGTGCTGGTCGGCGGGCCCGAGGCCGACGGCGCCCGCGCGGTCACGGTGTACTCCCGCCCCGCCGGGCAGGACGACTCGTGGACGCGGCACGCGAGCGGCACGGTCACGCCCACCGCGGATGTCGAGGCCGTCGAGGCCGGCGCGGATCTCGCGTGGCCGCCCCGGAACGCGACGCCGGTGTCTTTGGACGGGTTCTACGGGTCCGCCGGCCGATCGGCGTTCGACTACGGGCCCGTGTTCCAGGGCCTTCAAGCGGTGTGGACCCGCGGGAGCGAGGTGTTCGCCGAGGTCGCGGTGCCGGCGGCGGCACGCGAGCTGGTACCGCGGTTCGGTCTGCACCCGGCGTTGCTGGACGCGGTGCTGCAGGCCAACGTGTTCGCCCCGCTGGCCCCGGCCGAGCACGGAAGGATGCCGTTCTCCTTCAGCGGGGTCACCTTGCACGCCACCGGGGCCACGACGTTGCGGGTCCGGCTGACCGCGACCGGCGAGGACCTGATCCGCGTCGACGCCGTCGACCCGGCCGGCGCCCCCGTGATCACGATCGAGTCGCTGGCGCTGCGGCCCTTCGCGCCCGAGTTGCTCAGCCGCGCCGCGGCCGCGGGTGCGCCGGAGACGCTGCTCCGGCTCGACTGGACTGCCGTGCCCGCGCCGAGCCCGGCGGCCGCCGGGACCTGGTGGGCGCTGGCGGGTTTCCACGGCGAGATCCCGGACGGCCTCGACGTGGCGAACGACGTGGCCGAGCTCGTCGCGGCCGGTGCGCGTGACGTAGTGGTACCGGTCGCCGGTTCCGGCGGGGACCCGGAGGGGACCAGCAGCGGGGACATCGCCGAAGAAACCCGCGCGATGACCGCGGCCGTGCTCGACCTGCTGCGGTCGTGGCTCGCGCAGCCGGCGCTGGCCGAGGCCCGACTGGTGTTCCTGACCCGGCGCGCCGTCGGCACAACCGACGCCGAACCCGTCGAGGACCTCGCCGCCGCCGCCGTGTGGGGCCTGGTCAGGTCCGCCCAGACCGAGCACCCCGACCGGTTCACGCTCCTCGACCACGACCGCCTGCTCCTCACCCCGGCGCGGCTCACCACGGCCGAGCCCCAGTCGGCGCTGCGCGGCGACCGGACCCTGGTTCCGCGACTGGCCGTGGCCTCCGATGCCGAGCTGCTGGCCTTGCCCGCCGACTCGGGAGCCGTCGACGACGCGCCGGCCGCGTGGCGGCTGGCGGTGTCCGAGCCGGGCACGGTCGACAACCTCGTGCTGCGCGCCGCCCCCGACCTGACCGAACCGCTCGGCCCCGGCCAGGTCCGGATCGCGGTGCGCGTCGCCGGGCTGAACTTCCGCGACGTGCTCAACGCGCTCGGCATGTACCCGGGCGATCCGGTGCCGCTGGGTCTCGAGGTCGCCGGCGTGGTGACCGAAACGGGCCCCGAGGTCACTGAGTTGACCGTCGGCGATCGGGTGCTGGGGATCGCGCCCGGCGGGCTGGGCCCGGTCGCGGTGGCCGATCAGCGCTCGCTCGTCGCGGTACCGCGGCAGTGGTCGTTCGCCCAGGCGGCGACGGCGCCGGTGGTGTTCCTGACCGCGTGGCACGGCCTTCGTGACCTGGCCGGGCTGCGGGCGGGGGAATCGGTGCTGATCCACGCCGGTGCCGGCGGGGTCGGGATGGCCGCGATCCGGCTGGCCCGCCACCTGGGCGCCGAGGTGTTCGCCACGGCGAGCCCGGGCAAGTGGGCCGTGCTGCGGTCCCTCGGCCTGCCCGACGATCACCTCGCCTCCTCGCGCACCGCGGACTTCGAGGCGCGGTTCTCGGCGGCGACCGGGGGCCGCGGGGTGGACGTGGTCCTCAACTCCCTCACGGGCGAGTTTGTGGACGCGTCTCTGCGGCTGCTCGCCCCCGGCGGCCGGTTCGTGGAGATGGGCAAGGTCGACCTGCGCGCCGCGCACGAGGTCGCCGCGGCCCATCCGGGTGTGTTCTACCAGGCGTTCGACCTGATGGAGGTCGACCTGGACCGGATTCACCGGATGCTGGCCGAGCTCGCCGGGTTGTTCGCCTCGGGAGCGCTGGTTCCGCTGCCGGTCAAGACCTGGGACGTCCGGCGCGCACCCGAAGCGTTCCGGTTCGTGAGCCAGGCCAAGCACGTCGGCAAGGTCGCGTTGACGATCCCGAGGGCTCCGGACCCCGAGGGCGCTGTGGTCATCACCGGTGGCACCGGCGGGCTGGGGGCCGCGGTGGCGCGGCACTTCGTCGAACGGCGTGGCGCGCGCAGGCTGGTGCTGATCAGCCGGCGGGGCGAGGCGGCGCCGGGGGCGGCCGAGCTTCGGGCCGAGCTGGCCGCCCACGGTGCCGAGGTCGTGATCGAGGCGTGCGACGTCGCGGATCACGACCGGCTGGCCGAGGTGCTGGCTGCCGCGCGGCCGGTGACGGCCGTGGTGCACACCGCGGGGGTCGTGGCGGACGCGACCGTCGAATCGCTGACCCCCGAGGCGCTCGGCCGCGTGCTGGCGCCGAAGGTGCGCGGCGCGTGGCACCTGCACGAGCTCACCCGCGACACCGACCTGGCGGCGTTCGTCCTGTTCTCTTCCATCGGCGGTGTCACGGGCGCCGCCGGGCAGGCCAACTACGCCGCGGCCAACGGGTTCCTCGACGCACTGGCCTCGCTGCGCCGCGGCGAGGGTCGCCCCGCGGTGTCGGTGGCGTGGGGTGCGTGGTCGCCGGAAGCGGGGATGACCGCCGCACTGTCCGAAGTGGACCTCCACCGGCTCACCCGGTCCGGGCTGCCGCCGCTGACGGTCGAGCAGGGGCTCGCGCTGTTCGACCGGGCTCTCGCCGCGGACCGCCCGCTGTCGGTCGCGACCCGGCTCGACCGCAAGGCGGTGTCGGCGCAGCCCTCGCGGCTGTTCGAGGCCCTCACCACCAGGCCTGCGGCCCGGATCGGCGCGGCGACCGAAGACCCGGCTTCGGCCGAGGCCGGGGTCTCGATGGCCCGCCGGCTGGCAGCGCTGACCCCGGCCGACCGCGCGCGGACCCTCACGAACCTGGTCCGCGCCGAGGTGGCCGCGGTGCTCGGGCACGCCGTGCCGGGCGACCTCGATCCCGCCCAGGCGTTCAAGGAGCTGGGCATGGACTCCCTGACGTCGGTGGAGCTGCGCAACCGCGTGAACAAGGTGTTCGGGATCCGACTGCCGGCCACCGAGATCTTCAACCACCCCACCACGGCGCAGCTGGCCGACCGCGTCGGCGGCGAGCTCGGCCTCCGGCAGGAGGAAGCCGCCCCGGCGGTCACCGCCGTCCGGGTGCTCGACGACGACCCGATCGTGATCGTCGGGATGGGCTGCCGGTTCCCCGGTGGCGCCGATTCGCCGGAAGACCTGTGGGACCTCGTCGCCGCCGGCCGGGACGCGATCTCCGGGTTCCCGGCCGACCGGGGCTGGGACCTGGCCGCGTTGCGCGGCGGGGGCTCGGCCACGGCGCAGGGCGGGTTCCTCCACGAGGCCCCCGACTTCGACGCGGACTTCTTCGGCATCTCGCCCCGTGAAGCACTGGCCATGGACCCGCAGCAACGGCTGCTCCTGGAAGTTTCCTGGGAGGCGCTGGAGCGCGCGGGGATCGCGCCGGACTCCGTCGGCGGGACGCGGGCCGGGGTGTTCGTCGGCGCGTACCACCAGGACTACCTCCGCGAGCGGACCCCGGCCAGGGACGAACTCGGCGGCTACCTGCTCACCGGCACCACGTCGAGCGTGCTCTCGGGCCGGATCGCGTACTCGCTCGGGCTGGAAGGCCCGGCGGTGACCGTCGACACGGCGTGCTCGTCTTCGCTGGTGGCCCTGCACTGGGCGGCGCAGTCGCTGCGCTCGGGCGAGTGCGACCTGGCGCTCGTCGGCGGCGTCACCGTGATGTCCACTCCGGACATCTTCGAGGAGTTCTCCCGGCAGGACGGGCTCTCCGCCGACGGCCGGTGCAAACCGTTCGCCGACGCGGCGGACGGCACCGGCTGGGGTGAGGGGGTGGGTGTCCTCGTCGTGGAACGGATGTCCGCGGCCCGCGCGGCCGAGCACCGCGTGCTGGCCGTGGTGCGGGGTTCGGCGGTGAACCAGGACGGCGCGTCCAACGGCTTGACCGCGCCCAACGGCCCGTCGCAGCAACGGGTCATCACCGCCGCGCTCGCTAAGGCGGGGGTGCGGGCGGCGGAGATCGACGCCGTCGAGGCCCACGGCACCGGCACGCGCCTCGGTGATCCCATCGAGGCCCAGGCCCTGCTCGCCACTCTCGGTCAGGGGCGGGAAGAAGATCGGCCGCTGTGGCTGGGTTCGGTGAAGTCGAACATCGGGCATACGCAGGCCGCGGCCGGTGTCGCGGGGATCATCAAGATGGTGCAGGCCATGGCGCACGGGATCCTGCCGCGCAGCCTGCACGTCGACGAGCCGTCCAGCCGAGTCGACTGGACTTCCGGTGCGGTGCGGGTGCTGACCGAACAGGTCGCCTGGCCGGAGACGGGCCGGCCGCGCCGGGCCGGGGTGTCCGGCTTCGGCATCAGCGGGACCAACGCGCACGTGATCCTCGAACAGGCACCCGGCGAACCCGCCTCTGTGTCTACAGTGGACACCACGCGCACGGCAGAAGCGGCAGACCTCGCCGAGACGCCGGTGCCGGTCCCGGTGAGCGGCCGGTCGGACTCGGCCGTGCGGGAGCAGGCCGCGCGGCTGGTGCGCCTGCTGGAGCGGAAACCCGACCTGGCCGTGGCGGACCTCGCCTGGTCGCTGGCGACCACGCGGTCGAGCCTCGACCACCGGGCCGTCGTGGTGGCCGCGGACCGGGCCGAGCTGGCTCCGAAGCTGCGGGCGCTGGCCGCCGGCGAGCCGGACCCGGCCGTGGTGACCGGGACCGCCGCGACCTCCGGCGGGGTGGTGTTCGTGTTCCCCGGCCAGGGTTCCCAGTGGACCGGCATGGGCCGGGAGCTGCTGGAGACCGCACCCGTCTTCCGGGAGTGGATCCTCAAGTGCCAGGACGCGCTGGCGCCCTGGGTGGACTGGTCGCTGGTCGACGTCCTCACCGGTGACAGCGCCGAACCGGCCGACCGGGTGGACGTGGTCCAGCCGGTGCTGTGGGCGATGATGGTGTCGCTGGCGCAGCTGTGGCGATCCTTCGGCGTGCAACCGGACGCGGTGGTCGGCCACAGCCAGGGCGAGATCGCGGCCGCCTGCGTCGCCGGCGCGCTGTCGCTCGAGGACGGTGCGCGGGTTGTGGCGCTGCGCGCGCAGGCCCTGCTCGAAATCGCCGGCCAGGGTGGCATGCTCTCGGTCGCCCTGTCGCCGGACGAGGTGCAGCCCTGGCTCGATCGTGAAGAGGGCCGGGTGTCGCCGGCCGCGATCAACGCCGCGGCGTCCGTGGTGCTCGCCGGCGACGCACCGGCGCTGGAGCGCCTTCGCGAAGAGATGACCGAGCAGGGGATCCGGGCGCGGCGCGTGGAGGTGGACTACGCCTCGCACTCCCCGGCCGTCGAACAGGTCCGGGATCGGGTGCTGGCCGCCCTGGCGCCGATCACCCGGCGCACCGCCGACCTCAAGTTCCTGTCCACAGTGGACACCAGCTGGCACGACGGGACCGAGCTGGACGCCTACTACTGGTACCGGAACCTGCGCCGGACGGTCCGGTTCGAGCCGGCCGTGCGCAAGCTGCTGGCCGACGGGTACCAGACGTTCGTGGAGGTGAGCGCGCACCCGGTGCTCACCGTGCCGCTCGCCGAGACCATCGAGGACGCCGGGGCGCGTGCGGTGGTCACGGGAACGCTGCGCCGGGACCGGGGGTCGGTGCGGCGCGTGCTGACGTCGCTCGCGGCCGTGCACACGGCCGGCGTGGCGATCGACTGGCCCCGGGTGTTCGGAACCGGGCGCCGTCGGGTCGAGCTGCCCACGTACGCCTTCCAGCACCAGCGTTTCTGGCCGACTTCCGAGCCGGCCGAAGCGTTGGCGGGCTGGGGTTACGACGTGGTCTGGACCCCGGCCCCGCAACCGGCGCCGGCCCAGCCGTCCGGCGTGTGGTGGCTGGTCGTGCCGGGCGGCTGCGAAGCCGCGCCGTCGGTCACCGCGTTGCGCCGGGAACTGGCCGACGCCGGCGCGACCGCGGAGCTGGTCGTGGTCGCGCCCGGCCGGGCGGACCGGGCGACGCTCGCCGCGCGGTTCGGCGAACCGGCCACGCCGACGGGCGTGGTGTCGTTCCTGGCCTGGCCCGACACGTCGGTCGCGGACGGCGCCGAGGTCCCGCGTGGCCTGGCGCTCACCGCGACCCTCCTGCAGGCGCTGGGTGACGCCTCGATCCAGGCCCCGGTCTGGGTCGTGACCCGCGGTGCGATCGGCGTGGCCGACCTCGCCGAGGTGGCCCACCCCGCGCAGACGGCGATCTGGGGCTGGGGCCGGACCGCGGCGGTGGAGTACCCCCGGCGCTGGGGCGGCTTGATCGACGTACCGGCCGACGACGCCGACCCGGGCCTGGCCGCGAGCGTGGCGCAGATCCTGAGGTCCGGCGGCGGCACGGAGGACCAGCTCGCGGTCCGCGCGTCCGGGATCTGGGCCCGGCGGCTGGCCCATCGCGACCTCCCGCCGGCCGACGGATCGGACTGGGAGTTCCCGGCTGGGGGCAGCGTTCTCGTGACGGGTGGCACCGGAGCGCTGGGCGCTCACGTCGCGCGGTGGCTGGCCACCGGCGGGGTCCCGCACCTCGTGCTCGTCAGCCGACGTGGCCCGGCGGCGCCGGGCGCGGCCGAGCTGGAAGCCGAGCTGACGGCGCTCGGGGCCCGCGTGACAGTGGTGGCGGGTGACGCGGCCGACCGCGAAGCGATGGCTGAGGTGATCGCCGCGATCCCGGCGGACTTGCCGCTGGCCGGGGTCGTCCACACCGCCGTGGTCGTCGACGACGGGATCATCGACACCGTCACCGGCGAGCAGCGGACCGCCGTGTTCCGGCCCAAGGTCGAGGCCGCGGTGGTGCTGCACGAGCTCACCCGGGATCTGGACCTCGCGATGTTCGTGATGTTCTCCTCGATCAGCGCCACGCTCGGCGGCGTCGGGCTCAGCACGTACGCGGCGGCCAACGCCTACCTCGACGGACTGGCCCAGCACCGCCGGGCCCACGGCCTTCCCGCGACTTCGGTCGCGTGGGGCACGTGGTCGGGCGACGGCCTGGCGTCCGCGAGCGCGGCCCAGCAGAACCTGCGCCGGTTCGGCATGATCACCATGGCACCCGATGCCGCGCTCGAAGCCCTGCGCCGGGTGCTCGGGCGCGGCGAGGCCACCGCGGTGATCGCGGACGTGGACTGGCGGCAGTACCTCGCCGTGTTCACGGCCGCACGCCCCAGCCCGCTGCTCGGTGACCTCCCCGAGACGCGTCAGTCCAGCACGGATCCGGAGGACACCGGGGCGAACCTGGCACTCGACCCGGCGGTGCGGCTGCGCACCCGGCTGGCCGGGCTGGCGCGCACCGACCAGGTCCGGATCGTGCTCGACCTGGTGCGCGTGCAGCTGGCGGCCATCCTCGGGTACGGCGACGCCGAGCCCATCCCGGAGAACCGGGCGTTCCGGGATCTGGGGTTCGACTCGCTGACCGCGGTGGAGCTGCGCAACATCCTGAGCATGGCCACGGGGCTGGACCTGCCCCGCACGTTGGTCTTCGACTACCCGACGCCCACCGACCTCGCCCGGCACCTGCTCGACGAGCTCGCGGAACCCGAGGTGTCCGCGCCCGCGGTCCTCGTCCCCGCGCAACCGCACCCGGACGACGACCCGATCGTGGTGGTCGGGATGGGCTGCCGGTTCCCCGGCGGCGTGACTTCGCCCGAAGAGCTGTGGGACCTGGTCGCGGACGGGGCAGATGCGATCTCCGAGTTCCCGGCCGACCGCGGCTGGGACCTCGCGGGCCTGCACGCGGGCGGCTCGACGACCCGGCTGGGCGGGTTCCTCGACGAGGTCGCCGGGTTCGACGCCGGGTTCTTCGGGATCTCACCCCGGGAAGCGCTGGCGATGGACCCGCAGCAGCGGCTGCTGCTGGAGACCTCCTGGGAGGCGCTGGAACGGGCCGGGATCAAGCCGGGCTCGCTGCGCGGCACTCGCACCGGGGTGTTCGTCGGTTCGAGCATCCAGGACTACATCCACGCGTCGATGCAGGTTCGTGAGGACCTCGAGGGCTACCTGCTCACGGGCAGCTCGTCCAGCGTGCTCTCGGGCCGGGTCGCGTACCTGCTCGGTCTCGAAGGCCCGGCGATCACCGTCGACACGGCGTGTTCGTCGTCGTTGGTCACGCTGCACCTGGCGGCGCAGTCGCTGCTGTCGGGCGAGTGCGATCTGGCGCTGGCCGGCGGGGTCACCGTGATGTCCACGGCCGAGCTGTTCCTCGACTTCACCCGCCAGGGCGCGTTGTCGGTGGACGGGCGGTGCAAGGCGTTCGCCGAGACGGCCGACGGTGCCGGGTTCTCCGAGGGAGTCGGTGTGCTCGCGGTCGAGCGGCTTTCGTCCGCGCGGGCGGCGGGCCGCCGAGTGCTGGCGGTGGTGCGGGGTTCGGCGGTGAACCAGGACGGCGCGTCCAACGGCTTGACGGCCCCGAACGGGCCGTCGCAGCAGCGGGTGATCACTGCCGCGCTGGCTCGGGCCGGCGTGTCGGCGCGCGAGATCGACGCGGTGGAGGCACACGGCACGGGTACGCGCCTCGGCGACCCGATCGAGGCGCAGGCCTTGCTCGCCACGCTCGGTCAGGACCGGGAGGACGGCCGGCCGGTGTGGCTGGGTTCGGTGAAGTCGAACATCGGGCACACGCAGGCCGCGGCCGGTGTCGCGGGGATCATCAAGATGGTGCAGGCGATGCGCCACGGGGTGCTGCCGCGGACGCTGCACGTGGACGAGCCCACCACGCACGTGGACTGGGCCGCCGGTGCGGTGCGCGTGCTGACGGAGCAGATCCCGTGGCCGGAGACGGGCCGGCCGCGCCGGGCCGGGGTGTCCGGCTTCGGCATCAGCGGGACCAACGCGCACGTGATCCTCGAACAGGCACCCGGTGAACCCGAGTCCGTGACCGCAGTGACCACAATGGACACAGCGGACACGGGAGAAGCCGGAGTGCCGGTGCCGATCGTCCTTTCGGGACAGTCCGAGGCGGCGGTACGGGCGCAAGCCGCCAGGCTGGCCGACTTCGTGGACCGCGAGACCGGCGTGGCGGTGCCCGACGTGGCCTGGTCGTCGGTGACGACCCGGTCGGCGTTCGACCACCGGGCCGTGGTGGTGGCCGCGGACCGGGCCGAAGCGGTGGCGAGCTTGCGTGCGCTGGCTGCGGGCGAGCCGGGTCCGGGTGCCGTGACCGGCGAGGCGCGGGCGGGCGGGGGCGTGGTGTTCGTGTTCCCGGGTCAGGGTTCGCAGTGGGCGGGGATGGGCCGGGAGCTGCTGGCGACCTCGGCGGTGTTCCGGGAGTCCCTTCGGGAGTGTCAGGACGCGTTGGCGCCGTGGGTGTCCTGGTCGCTGACCGAGGTGCTCGACCGAGCCGACCTGCTGGAGCGGGTCGACGTGGTCCAGCCGGCGCTGTGGGCGGTGAACGTTTCGCTGGCGAAGCTGTGGCGGTCTCACGGGGTCGAGCCCGGCGCCGTGATCGGGCACAGTCAGGGCGAGATCGCCGCCGCCTGTGTCGCGGGCGCCCTTTCGCTGGAAGACGGCGCTCGCGTGGTCGCCCTGCGGGCGCAGGCGCTGCGGGTGCTGGCCGGCCACGGCGGAATGCTCTCGGTCGCGCTGTCGCAGGACGACGCTCGCGAGTGGCTCGCCCGCTACGAGGGGCAGCTGTCGCTCGCCGCCGTCAACGCGCCGGGCTCGGTGGTGGTCGCCGGCGACACGGCCGCGTTGGCGCACCTTCAGGAAGAACTCACCCGCCAGGACATCCGGGCGCGCCGGATCGAGGTGGACTACGCCTCGCACTCCCCGGAGGTCGAGCAGGTCCGGGTTCAGGTGCTGGAGAAGCTCGCGCCGATCACGCCCCGTCCGGCGGAGGTGAAGTTCTTCTCCACTGTGGACGAGAAGTGGCTGGACGGCACTGAGCTCGACGCGGACTACTGGTACCGCAACCTGCGCCGGACCGTGCGCTTCGAACCGGCCGTGCGGGCCCTGCTGGCCGACGGGTACCGGGCGTTCGTGGAGGTGAGCTCGCACCCGGTCACCACCGTGCCGCTCACCGAGACCGCGGACGCGGCCGGGACACCGGTGGTCGTCACCGGCACGCTGCGCCGTGACCAGGGGTCGCCCCGGCGGTTCCTGACCTCGTTGGCCGGCCTGTTCGCCGCGGGGACCGAGCTCGACTGGGCCGCGGTCTTCGCGGGCCTCGGCACCGGCGGGAAACCGGTCGACCTGCCGACCTACGCGTTCCAGCACCAGCGCTACTGGCCGGAGCTCACGGTGCGCTCAGTGGCGGGATCGCCGGTGGAAGACCTGGTCCTGACCCTGGACTGGATCACCGCGCCGGAGCCGGCGGGTGCCGAGGCAGGCACCTGGTGGCTGCTCGGCGACCACGACGGGGCGTCGGACCTGCCGGCCGAGCCGGGTATCTCACGAGTGGTGGACGACCTCGGCGAGCTGGGCAAGCTGCTTGCCGCCGGCGACCGCGCACCGGACGCACTGCTGGTGCCGGTCCGCGGCCCGGCCGGCGACCTGACCACGGCCGTGGAGGCCCTGACCGTCGAGGTACTGGTGCTGCTGCAGCAGTGGCTGGCCGAACCCGAGTTCGCCGGCACGCGCCTGGTGTTCCTGACGCGGGACGCGGTGAGCGCCGAGGCCGCGCCCGATCCGGCGGCCGCGGCGATCTGGGGCCTGGTCAAGTCGGCGCAGGCCGAGCACCCGGACCGGTTCACCCTCGTCGACCACGACCGGCACCCGCTCTCCGGCGAGTCGCTGGCCGCGGCACTGGCCACCGGGGAACCGCAGGTCGCGATCCGCGACGGGCGGGTGACGGTCCCGCGGCTCGCGCCCGCGGCCGAACCGGACTCGCCGGCGCCGGTCCGCTGGGACCGGGGCACCGTGGTGATCACCGGCGGCACGGGCGGGCTCGGTGCCGCGCTGGCCCGGCACCTGGTCGCGAGCGGCCGCGTGACCCGGCTGTTGCTGCTCAACCGCCGCGGCCTCGACGCCCCGGGCGCCGAGCAGTTGCGGGCCGAGTTGATCGACCTGGGTGCCGAGGTCACGATCGCCGCTTGCGATCTCGCCGACCGCGCCCGGCTGGCCGAGGCGCTCGACGCGGTGCGGCCGGTCTCGGCGGTCGTGCACACGGCGGTGCAGGTCGCGGACGGCACCATCGAATCGCTGACGCCGGAAGCCGTCGGCCGCGTGTTCGAGGCCAAGGTGCGGGGCGCGTGGCACCTGCACGAGCTGACCCGGGGCGACGACCTGGCGGCGTTCGTGCTCTTCTCGGCCATGGCCGGGGTGATGGGCACCCCGGGCCAGGGCAACTACGCCGCCGCCAACATGTTCCTCGACGCCCTCGCCCGGCACCGGCGGGCCGCGGGCCTGCCGGCGGTGTCGATGGACTGGGGCACCTGGACTTCCGACGTGGGGTTGGCCAGTGCACTGTCCGAAACGGACCTGCGCCGGCTGGCCCGCACGGGGTTCCCCGCCATGGGCATCGACGACGGGCTGGCGTTGTTCGACCGGGCCATGACCGTCGACGGGCCGGTGGTGGCACCGGCCCGGGTCGACCGGGTCGCGGCGGCGGCCCAGCCGTCGCGCATGCTCGAGAACCTCGTGGTGCGCCGGCCCGAGCCGGGGGACACCGCGGCCGAACCCGAGGCCGGGCCGCGGCTGGCCGAGCGGCTCACGGCCATGACCCCGACCGACCGGGTGCGGACGATGACGGACCTCGTGCGCGGTCAGGTCGCCGCCGTGCTCGGCCACGCGACGCCGGACGACGTCCAGCCCACCCAGGCGTTCAAGGACATCGGCATGGACTCGCTCACCTCGGTCGAGCTGCGCAACCGGCTCAACGAGGCCACCGGGCTGCGGTTGCCGACCACGATCGCGTTCGACAACCCGAACCCGGAGGTGCTCGCGGGTCACCTCGTCGGGGAACTGATCGGGACCACCGCGGTGGCCGTCGCGGTCACCGGATCCGTGACCACCCGGCTGGACGCGCTGGAGACCACCTTCCTGACCATCGCCCTCGACACCTCCGCCCGCCCGATGCTGCGCAAGCGGCTCAGGGCGCTGCTCGGCCGGATCGACGACGACACCACGACCACCGAAACCCCCGTGTCCACTGTGGACACGGCGACCGACGAAGACCTTTTCGCCATGCTCGACGACCAGCTGGGGCAGTGAGTCCGCGAGGCCACCGGAACAGGAGTACGGAGATCCATGTCAGACGCAGACAAGCTTCGCGACTATCTCAAGCGGGCCACCGAAGAACTGCTCCAGACCCGCCGGCAGCTCACCGAGGTGGAGTCGGCGAGCCGGGAGCCGCTCGCCATCGTGGGGATGGCGTGCCGCTTCCCCGGTGACGTGAACTCCCCGGACGACCTGTGGGACGTCGTCGTCAACGGCCGGGACGCGATCGCCGGTTTCCCCACCGACCGCGGCTGGGACCTGGCCGCGTTGCGCGGCGGCGGCTCGGCCACCCAGCTCGGCGGGTTCGTGTACGACGCCACGCGGTTCGACGCGGCGTTCTTCGGGATCTCCCCGCGCGAGGCTCTCGCGATGGACCCGCAGCAGCGGATCCTCCTGGAGACCGCGTGGGAGGCCTTCGAGCGTGCCGGGATCCCGACCGGGTCGCTGAAGGAGACGCGGACCGGCGTGTTCGTCGGCGGCACCACCCGCAGCTACCTGGAGGAGAAGACCGCCAAGGCCCCTGGCCTCGAGGGCTACCGGCTGACCGGCGGCACGGCGAGCGTGATGTCGGGGCGCATCTCCTACCTGCTGGGGTTGGAAGGTCCCTCGGTCACGGTGGACACCGCGAGCTCGTCGTCGTTGGTCGCGCTGCACCTCGCCGCGCAGTCGCTGCGGCTGGGGGAGAGCGATCTGGCGCTGGTGGGTGGTGTCACGGTGATGTCCACCCCGGACGTGTTCGTCGAGTTCACCCGCCACGGCGGGCTGGCCGAGGACGGGCGGTGCAAGTCGTTCGCCGAGGCCGCCGACGGGACCGGGTGGGCCGAAGGCGTCGGCGTGATCGTGGTCGAGCGGCTCTCCACCGCGCAGGAGCTCGGCCACCGGGTGCTGGCGGTGGTGAAGGGCTCGGCGGTGAACCAGGACGGCGCGTCCAACGGGCTCACCGCGCCCAGCGGCCCTTCGCAGCAGCGCCTCATCCGCGACGCCCTCGCCCGCTCCGGCGTGTCGCCGCTGGAGATCGACGCGGTCGAGGCCCACGGCACCGGCACCCGGCTCGGGGACCCGATCGAAGCCCAAGCCCTGCTGGCCACCCTGGGACAGGGCCGGGAAGCCGGCCGTCCACTGTGGATCGGCTCGGTGAAGTCGAACATCGGGCACACCGAGGTCGCGTCCGGGGTGGCGGGCGTGATCAAGATGGTGGAGGCGATGCGCTACGGCGTGCTGCCGAAGACCCTGCACGTCGACCGCCCCAGCACGCACGTGGACTGGAGTGTCGGCGACGTGCGGCTGCTGACGGAGCAGATCCCGTGGCCGGAGACGGGTCGCCCGCGCCGGGCCGGGGTGTCGGGGTTCGGGATCAGCGGCACGAACGCCCACGTGATCCTCGAGCAGGCGCCCGAGGTCGCCGAGGCGGCGCCGACCCCGGACGACGGCGCGCCGAAGCCGGTGCTGGTGTCGGGCCGGTCGGCGGCGGCGCTGCGCGCCCAGGCGGAGCGGTTGGCGGCCTGGGTGGCGGCCGACCCCGAGCTGACGGTGGCCGATCTGGCCTGGTCGGCGGCGACGACCCGCTCGAGTCTCGACCACCGTGCGGTCGTGGTGGCCGCGGACCGGTCCGAGGTGCTCTCGGGTCTGCGGGCACTGGCCGAGGACGCGGCCGACCCGGCCGTGGTGTCGAACGTGGCTCGCGGTCTGGGCCGGGTCGCGGTGGTGTTCTCCGGGCAGGGCGCGCAGCGGGCGGGGATGGGGCGGGCGCTGGCGGCGCGGTTCCCGGTGTTCGCCGACGCCCTGGGCGAGGTGTGCGCGCTGCTGGATCCTCTGCTGGCGGGGGAAAAGCCACTGCGCACGGTGATGTTCGCCGAAGCGGGGACGTCGGACGCGGCGCTGCTGGATCAGACGGGCTACACGCAGCCGGCGCTGTTCGCGTGGCAGACGGCGTGGTTCCGGCTGCTGGTCTCGTGGGGGATCCGTCCGGACTTCGTGCTGGGCCACTCCATCGGTGAGATCGCCGCGGCGCACGCGGCCGGTGTGTCTCTCTCGAAGACGCCTGCACGCTCGTCGCGGCGCGGGCCGACCTCATGCAGGCATTGCCGGCCGGCGGCGCCATGCTGGCGGTCGCGGCCGAGGAGGCCGAGCTCGCGCCGGTGCTGGCCGGCGTTGGCGGCATCGGGATCGCGGCCGTGAACGCCCCGCGCGCGGTGGTGCTGTCGGGCGACGAGGCCGCCGTCGCCGACCTCGACCGAGTGCTCGGGGAGCGGGGGCACAAGACCACACGGCTTCGCGTCAGCCACGCGTTCCACTCGGCTCGGATGGACCCGATGCTGGCCGACTTCCGCGCGGCGATCGGCGGGATCTCTTTCCACGAGCCGGCCGTTCCCCTGGTTTCGAACCTGACCGGCGCGATGGCCGGCCCTGAGGTATCCACTGTGGACTATTGGGTCCGGCACGTGCGGGAGCCGGTGCGGTTCGCCGACGGTGTGGCCGGGCTGGCCGAGCAGGGTGCCACCGTGTTCGTCGAAGCCGGACCGAGCAGCGCCCTTTCGGCGATGATCCACACCACGCTCGACTCCGAGCACGCGGCCGTGATCCCCGCGGTCCGCAAGGACCAGGGCGAGGTCACCGGAGCCGTCACCGCCCTGGCCCACCTGCACACGGCGGGCGGCGACCCGGACTGGCCGGCGGTGTTCGCGGGCATGGCCGCCGAGGGCCGCCGGGTCGGTCTGCCGACGTACGCGTTCCAGCACGAACGGTTCTGGCCCGGAGTCGTGGTGCCCGCGGGCGACGTGGGCGCGGCCGGGCTGGACGTGGTGGACCACCCGCTGCTCGGCGCCGGCGTCGCGCTGCCGGGGGTGGCCGGGCAGGTCTTCAGCGGCCACCTGTCGCTCGACACGCACCCCTGGCTCGCCGACCACGCGGCCGACGGGGTCGTGCTCCTGCCGGGCACGGGCTTCGTGGAGCTCGTGAGCCACGCCGGCGTCGCGGTGGGCTGCCCGCAGGTCCGCGACCTCACGCTGCACGAACCGCTGGTGCTGCCCGAACACGACGGCATCGACGTGCAGGTGCTCGTGGGCGCGCCGGAGCGGGACGGCGACCGGCCGGTGTCGGTGTACTCGCGCGCCGCGGTGGACCGGCCGTGGGCCCGGCACGCGAGCGCGACGGTCACCGCCGCGCCGGCCGAGGCCGTGATGGGCTGGGCCGACCAGGTGTGGCCGCCGGCCGACGCGGTCGCGGTGGCCCTCGACGGGTTCTACGAGCAAGCCGGCGTGGCCGGGGAGTCGGCGTTCGACTACGGGCCGGTGTTCCAGGGCCTGCGGACCGTGTGGACCCGCGACACCGAGGTGTTCGCCGAGGTGGCGTTGCCGTCGACGGCGCGAGACCAGGTGAGCCGCTTCGGGCTGCACCCGGCGTTGCTCGACGCGGCGTTGCAGGCCAGCGTCTTCGCCGACCTGGCGCCGGTCGAGCACGGCCGGATGCCCTTCTCGTTCGGTGGTGTCACGGTGCACGCGGCCGGCGCGACCACACTGCGGGTCCGGCTGACCGCGACCGGCCCCGACACGGTTTCCGTCGAGGCCGCCGATCCGGTCGGCACCCCCGTGGTCACCCTCGCGTCGCTGGTGCTGCGCCCGATCACCGCCGGCCGGCTCGCCGATTCCGCGCCGGGCACGCTGTTGCGTCCGGAGTGGACGGTCGTGGCCCCGGTCACCGAGGTGGTTTCACCGAGCTGGTCGACGCTCGACGCGGGCCTCGGCGAGCTGCCGGCGGAGCCGGGTCGCGTCGTGCGCGACCTGGCCGAGCTCGTGGCCGCGGGTGTCCCGGAGCTGGTGCTGGTTCCGGTGCGCGGCGGCGGGGAGGACATCGCCGGAGAGGTGACGGCGTTGTCGACGGCGGTGCTCGAGCTGCTGCAGGCGTGGCTCGCCCGGCCGGAGCTGACCGAGACCCGGCTGGTGGTGCTGACCCGGGCCGCCGTGAGCATCGGCGACACCGAGCCGGTGGAGGATCTCGCCGCCGCAGCGGTGTGGGGCCTGGTCAGGTCCGCCCAGACCGAACACCCCGACCGGTTCACCCTCGTCGACCACGACGGCTCGCCGGCCGAGGTACTCGCGGCCATGGCCGTCGCCGCGGGGGAACCGCAGCTCGCGCTCCGCGAAGGCCGCCTCCGCGTGCCCCGTCTGGTGCCGGCGTCGACGCCGGAAGCCGCGGCGGACCTGTGGACGCGGGGCACCGTGGTCGTCACCGGCGGGACCGGCGGCCTGGGCGCGGCCCTCGCGCGGCACCTGGTGACCGCCCGCGGTGCGCGCCGCCTGCTGCTGATCAGCAGGCGTGGCCCGGAAGCCCCCGGCGCCGCCGCGCTCGAGGCGGACCTCACCGAGCTGGGTGCGGACGTGACCGTCGCGGCCTGCGACATCGCCGACCGACCCGCCTTGGCCGCTGTGCTGGCGGCCCATCCGGTGAGCGCCGTCGTGCAGACCGCGGGGGTGCTCGCGGACGCGACGATCACGTCCCTGACTCCCGACGCCCTCGCGCGGGTGCTGGAACCCAAGGTGCGGGGCACGTGGAACCTGCACGACCTGACCCGCGACGCCGGACTGTCGGCGTTCGTCACGTTCTCGTCGATGGCCGGGCTCCTGGGCGCGGCCGGTCAGGGCAACTACGCCGCGGCCAACTCGTTCCTCGACGCCCTGGCGGCCCACCGGCGCGCCCACGGGCACCCGGCGGTGTCGCTGGCCTGGGGCGCGTGGTCGCAGGAGACGGGGATGACCAGCACGCTGTCCGAGGCCGACCTGCAGCGCATGGCGCGGGCGGGCTTCCCGGCGATGAGCGTCGAGCAGGGACTCGAGCTGTTCGACCAGGCCGTGGGCGCGAGTGCACCCGTGCTCGCCGCCACCCGGCTCGACCGCTCGGCGGTGTCCCCGCAGTCCTCCTCCCGACTGCTCGACACCCTGGTCACCCGCGCACCCGCGCGTGCGGCCGCGGCGCCGGCCAAGGCGGGGACTTCGCTGGGTCAACGGCTTTCGGCCCTGCCCCCGGCCGAGCGGCTGCGCCGGTTGATCGAGCTGGTGCGCGCCGAAGTCGCCGCCGTGCTCGGTCACGCGACCCCGGACCAGGTGCAGCCCACCCAGGCGTTGAAGGACCTCGGCCTGGACTCGCTGGCCTCGATCGAACTGCGCAACCGGCTCAACGAGCTCACCGGGCTGCGGCTGCCGCCCACGATCGCCTTCGACAACCCCACCGCGGCCCTGCTGTCGGAATCCCTCCTCGCGGACCTCGTGGCCGACCCGGCCGCGGCCGTCGAGGAGACACCGGTCCTGGCGCCGCGGGAGGACGACCCGGTCGTGCTGGTGGGCATGGGCTGCCGGTACCCCGGCGGCGTGAGCTCGCCGGAAGACCTGTGGGACCTGGTCGAGGCCGGTCGCGACGTGATCGGCGGGTTCCCCACCGACCGCGGCTGGGATCTGGCCGCGTTGCGCGACGGCGACTCCGACACCCTCGTGGGCGGGTTCCTCTACGACGCGGCGGAGTTCGACGCGGGCTTCTTCGGGATTTCACCGCGCGAGGCACTCGCCATGGACCCGCAGCAGCGGCTGCTGCTCGAAACCACGTGGGAGGCCCTCGAACGCGCGGGCATCGATCCCCGATCGCTGAAGGGAAGCCGCACCGGCGTGTTCGTCGGCGCCTCCCACTACGGATACCTGGACGAGAAGAGCGCGCTGCGCGACGAGCTGGAAGCGCACCTGCTGACCGGCAGCACCTCGAGCGTGATCTCCGGCCGGATCGCCTATTCGCTGGGGCTCGAAGGCCCCGCGGTCACGATCGACACGGCGTGCTCGTCGTCGCTGGTGGCGTTGCACCTGGCCACGCAGTCGCTGCGGTCCGGTGAATGCGACCTGGCCGTGGTCGGCGGTGTGTCCGTGATGTCGCAGCCGCGGGTGTTCGTGGGCCTGAGCCGGCAGAAGGTGCTGTCGGTGGACGGCCGGTGCAAGGCGTTCGCGGAGACCGCGGACGGCACCGGGTTCGCCGAAGGCGTGGGGGTGCTCGCGGTCGAGCGCCTCTCGACGGCGCGGGAGCGCGGGCACCGGGTGCTCGCGGTGGTGCGCGGCTCGGCGATGAACCAGGACGGCGCGTCGAACGGCCTGACCGCGCCCAACGGGTCGTCCCAGCGGCGGGTGATCAAGGACGCGCTGGCCCGCGCCGGCGTGCGGCCGGCGGAGATCGACGCCGTGGAGGCGCACGGCACCGGCACGCGCCTGGGCGACCCGATCGAAGCGCACGCGGTGCTGGAGACGGTGGGGCAGGGGCGCGAAGCCGGCCACCCGGTGTGGATCGGGTCGGTGAAGTCCAACATCGGGCACGCCCAGGCCGCGGCCGGGGCCGCCGGGATCATCAAGATGGTGCAGGCCATCCGGCACGGTGTCCTGCCGCGGACACTGCACGTGGACGAACCCACCACGCACGTGGACTGGGAGGCCGGAGCCGTGCGCGTGCTGACCGAGCAGATCCCGTGGCCGGAGACCGGCCGGCCGCGCCGGGCGGGTGTGTCCGGGTTCGGCATCAGCGGCACCAACGCCCACATCATCCTGGAACAGGCGCCCCCGCAGGAAGAACCGGCGGCCGGGGCCGTGGCGACGGGGCCGGTGCCGGTGGTGGTTTCGGGGCAGACCGCGCCCGCGGTGCGGGAGCAGGCGGCCCGGCTGGTCGAGCTCGTCGAGCGGGACACCGACCTCGCCTTGTCGGATGTGGCGTGGTCGCTGGCCACGACGCGGTCGGCGTTCGACCACCGCGCGGCCGTGGTGGCCGCCGACCGGGAGGAGGCGCTGTCCGGGCTGCGGGCGCTGGCCGCGGGTGAGCCCGGGGCGGCCGTGGTGACCGGGGAGGTGACCGGCGCCGGGGGCGTGGTGTTCGTGTTCCCGGGTCAGGGATCCCAGTGGGCCGGCATGGGCCGGGAGCTCCTGGCGACCTCGGCCGTGTTCCGAGAGTCCATTCAGGAGTGTCAGGACGCGTTGGCGCCGTGGGTGTCCTGGTCGCTGACCGAGCTGCTCACCGACGCCGACAGTGCGGACACACTGGCCCGCCTCGACGTGGTCCAGCCCGTGCTGTGGGCGATGAACCTTTCGCTGGCGAAGGTGTGGCGGTCCTACGGCGTCGAACCCGACGCCGTGATCGGGCACAGTCAGGGCGAGATCGCCGCAGCGTGTTTCGCGGGTGCGCTGTCCCTCGAGGACGGTGCGCGGGTGATCGCCCTTCGCAGCCAGGTGCTCTCCGCGATGGTCGGCGGCGGCGGGGTGGCGCTGGTGTCCCTGCCCGTCGAGGAGGTTCGGGAGCGACTCGTCGACGGCCTCGCCATCGCCGGGATCAACGGGCCCACCTCGGTCGGCGTCGCCGGTGACACCGAGACGCTGCGCCGGTTCATGGCCGGCTGCGAGGCCGACGGCATCCGGGCCCGCTGGGTGCCGGCTTCGATCGCGACGCACTGCGACCGCGTGGCGCCGTACCGGGAGCGGCTGCTGGAGCTGCTCGCCCCGGTGAAGCCGCGCGCGGGTGACCTTCGCTTCTTCTCCACGGTGCACGCCGGCTGGCTGGACGGTGCCGAGCTCGACGCCGGGTACTGGTACCAGAACGCGTTGCGGCCCGTGCTGTTCGAACCCTCCGTGCGGACCTTGCTGGCCGAAGGGCACCACGCCTTCGTGGAGGTGAGCGCCCACCCGGTGACCACGGTTCCCCTCGGCGAGACGGTCGAGGCGGCCGGGGCCGACGCCGTCGTGACCGGCACCCTGCGCCGCGGCCAGGGATCCGCGCACCGGTTGCTGACCTCGCTGGCCACCCTGCAGACCGCGGGCGTGGGCGTCGACTGGTCTGCGGTCTTCTCCGGCGGGCGCACGGTGGACCTGCCGACGTACGCGTTCCAGCACCAGCGCTACTGGCCCGAGATCACCGCCGAGCCGGCCGTCGTCCACCCGGGGTCCGAAGTGGACGCCCAGTTCTGGGCCGCGGTCGACGGCGGGGACACCACGCGCCTCGCGGCGGAGCTGTCCCTCGAGGAATCGTCACTGGCCCCGCTGCTGCCCGCCTTGGCCTCGTGGCGGCGCCGGCAGGAGGAGCAGGCCACGTTGGCCGGGGCCGGTTACGAGGTCACCTGGACCTCGGCCGCACCACCGGCACCGGCCGGTACCCCCGGTTCGTGGTGGGTGGTCGTGCCGGCCGGGCACGAGGACGACCCGGTGATCACCGGCCTTCACCGACAACTGACCGACGCGGGTGCGGAGGTGACCACCGAAGTGGTCCGCCCGGAGGACGCGGAACGCGCGGCACTGGCCGCGCGGATCACGGCGCTCGGCGACGCACCCGCCGGGGTCGTCTCGTTCCTGGCTTGGCGCGACGAGGCGTCCGATGAGGACAGTCACGTGCCGGTGGGTCTGGTGCTGACGGCGCGCCTGGTGCAGGCGCTGGGCGACGCCGCGGTGCCGGCCCCCGTGTGGTGTGTGACCCGGGGCGCGGTCGGCGTCGACGACGCGCGGGAGGTTTCGCGTCCGGCGCAGACCGCGGTGTGGGGCTGGGGCCGGACCGCGGCGGTGGAGCACGCCCAGCGCTGGGGCGGCCTCGTCGACGTCCTCGAATCCGCCGACCCGGCCGCGGTCGCCGGGCAGGTCGCGGCGGTCCTGGTGTCCGGCGGCGGGAGCGAGGACCAGCTGGCGGTGCGGCCGTCCGGGACCTGGGCCCGGCGGCTGGCGCACCGGGCGGTCGATCCGGTCGCCGACCCCACGTGGGAGATGCCCGCCGACGGCAGTGTGCTCGTCACGGGCGGGACCGGTGCGCTGGGCGCGCAGACCGCCCGGTGGCTCGCCGCGGGCGGGGTGGCGCACCTCGTGCTCGTGAGCCGACGCGGATCACTGGCGCCGGGCGCGCAGGAGCTGGAGGCGGAGCTGGGCGCGCTCGGTGCGCGGGTGACCTTCGTGGCGGGTGACGTCGCCGACCGGGAAGCGATGGCGAAGACGCTCGCCGCGATTCCGGCGGAGTACCCGCTGGCGGGCGTGGTGCACGCGGCGGGTGTGCTGCAGGGCGGCACGATCGACGGCGTGACCGGCGAGGAGCTGGCCACCGTGTTCCGGCCCAAGGTCGACGGCGCCGTGGTGCTGCACGAGCTCACCCGGGACCTGAACCTCTCGATGTTCGTGCTGGTCTCCTCGGTCATCGGGACCGTGGGCGGGGTCGGACTCGGCACGTACGCGGCGGCCAACGCCTACCTCGACGGGCTGGCCCAGTACCGCCGGGCACAGGGGCTGCCCGCCACCTCCCTCGCATGCGACGGCCGCGGCGAGGGCGCGAGCCGGCGCAGCCTCCGCACCTTCGATCTGATCGGCGTCTCGCCGTTGATGGCGGTGGAGGGCCTGCGGCGGGTGCTCGAACGCGGGGACACCACGGCCGTGCTCGCCGACGTGGACTGGAAGCAGTTCTTGGCCATCTTCACCGCGGCCCGCCCGAGCGCCCTGCTCGGTGATCTGCCGGAGGTGCGACAGGCGGTGCCGCGGGAGGACGCCGGGCTGGCGATCGACCCGGCGGTGCGGCTGCGCGCCCGGCTGGGCGGGCTGTCCCACGCCGACCGGCTGCGGGCGGTCCTCGACCTCCTGCGCGTGCAGCTCGCGGCCGTACTCGGTTACACCGATGCCGAGCCGATCCCGGAGAACCGGGCGTTCCGGGACCTGGGGTTCGATTCCCTGACCGCGGTGGAACTGCGCAACATCCTGAGCATGGCCACGGGGCTGGACCTGCCCCGCACGCTGGTCTTCGACTACCCGACACCCACCGACCTCGCGCAGCACCTGCTCGACGAGCTGCTGGGCGAGGCCGGGCGGGCGGAGAACTCCGTGCTGCTGGGCAAGGTGACGGCCCTGGAATCGGAGCTTCGGTCGGTCGAGGTGGCCGGGGCCGAGCGGGCGCTGATCGCCGACCGGTTGCAGCAGCTGCTGAGCGAATGGCGGTCCGAGGAGCCGGAGTCCGGTGCCGCGCTGGACGAGGCGAGCGACGACCAGCTGTTCGAACTCATGGGCAAGGAATTCGGGATTTCCTGACTTCGGAGGAGAAAGCATGAGCGACGAGCAGGAAAAGCTCCGGCACTTCCTGAAACGGGCGATCACCGAACTGCGCGAGACGCGCGATCGCCTGCACGAGACCGAAGCCGTCCTGCGCGAACCGATCGCGATCGTCGGGATGGGCTGCCGGTTCCCGGGTGAGGTGAGCTCACCCGAGCAGCTGTGGGACGTGGTGGCCGGTGGCCGGGACGTCACGTCCGAGTTCCCCACCGACCGCGGCTGGGACGCCGCCGGCTTGCGGGCCGGCGGTTCGGCCACCGGGCGCGGCGGCTTCCTGCACGACGCCGCCGAGTTCGACGCCGGGTTCTTCGGCATCCCGCCGCGTGAGGCGAAGGCGATGGACCCCCAGCAGCGGCTGCTGCTGGAGACCGCCTGGGAAGCCCTGGAACGGGCTGGCATCCGGCCCGAAGTGCTGCGCGGCAGCCGCACCGGCGTGTTCGTCGGGTCGAACTCGCAGGACTACGTGCACACCTCGCTCAAAGCCCGCGACGAGCTCGAGGGGTACCTGCTCACCGGGAGCTCTTCGAGCGTGCTGTCGGGGCGGGTCTCCTACCTGCTGGGCCTCGAGGGTCCCGCGGTCACGGTGGACACCGCGTGCTCGGCGTCGCTGGTCGCCCTGCACTGGGCCGGCCAGTCGCTCCGGCTCGGTGAGTGCGACCTGGCACTGGTCGGCGGCGTCTCGGTGATGTCCACCCCGGAGGTGTTCATCGACTTCTCGCTGCAGGGCGGGCTGGCGCCCGACGGCCGCTGCAAGTCCTTCGCCGAGGCCGCCGACGGTGCGGGTTTCGCCGAGGGCGCCGGCGTCCTGGTCGTCGAGCGGCTGTCCCGCGCACAGGAGCTGGGGCACCGGGTGCTGGCTCTGGTGCGGGGTTCGGCGGTGAACCAGGACGGCGCGTCCAACGGGCTCACCGCGCCCAACGGCCCTTCGCAGCAACGGGTCATCCGCGACGCGCTGGCCAACGCCGGGCTGTCCGCGCCGGAGATCGACGTCGCCGAGGCCCACGGCACCGGCACCCGGCTCGGGGACCCGATCGAGGCCCAGGCGCTGCTCGCCACCCTCGGGCAGGGCCGCGAAAACGGGCATCCGCTGTGGCTCGGGTCGGTGAAGTCCAACATCGGGCACGTCCAGGCGGCGGCGGGGATCGCGGGCATCGTCAAGATGACGCAAGCCATGCGTCACGGGGTGCTGCCGCGGACACTGCACGTGGACCGCCCGACCACGCACGTGGACTGGAGCGCCGGGTCGGTGCGGCTGCTGACCGAGCAGGTCCCGTGGCCGGAGACGGGCCGGCCGCGCCGGGCCGGGGTATCGGGGTTCGGCATCAGCGGCACGAACGCCCACGTGGTGCTCGAGCAGGCGCCCGAGTTTTCGGCACCGCCGGCGACCCCGGACGACGGGGCGCCCAAGCCGGTGCTGGTGTCGGGCCGTTCGGCGGCGGCACTGCGGGAGCAGGCGCACCGGCTCACGGCGTTGCTCGAGCGGGAACCCGGGCTGGGGGTGACGGACCTGGCGTGGTCGACGGTGACCACGCGTTCGAGTTTCGACCACCGGGCGGTGGTCGTGGCCGCGGATCGAGCCGAGGCGCTGTCGGGGCTGCGGTCGCTGGCCGCCGGTGCCGCGGATCCGGCGGTGGTGTCCGCGACGGCGGGCGCGGTGGGCCGGGTCGCGGTCGTCTTCTCCGGGCAGGGTGCGCAACGGGTGGGCATGGGCCGCGCTCTCTCGGCCCGGTTCCCGGTGTTCGCCGAGGCCCTCGACGAGGTGTGCGCGCTGCTGGATCCCTTGCTGGGGTTGGAAAAGCCGTTGCGGGACGTGATGTTCGCGGACCCGGACCTGCTGGATCGGACGGGGTGCACCCAGCCCGCGCTGTTCGCGTGGCAGACCGCGTGGTTCCGGCTTGTGGGGTCGTGGGGGGTGCGGCCGGACTTCGTGATGGGGCACTCGATCGGGGAGATCGGCGCGGCGCACGCGGCCGGGGTGTTCTCCCTGCGGGACGCGTGCACGCTCGTGGCCGCGCGGGCCGGGTTGATGCAGGCGTTGCCGAGCGGTGGCGCGATGCTGGCCGTCGCCGCCGGGGAAGCCGAACTCGCGGGCGTGCTCGCCGGCCACGACGTCGACCTCGCGGCTGTGAACGCCGCCGAGTCCGTGGTGGTGTCCGGCGCGGGTGACGCGATCGAGCACCTTCAGCGGGTGCTGGGGGAGCAGGGCCACCGGAGCACGCGGTTGCGGGTGAGCCACGCGTTCCACTCGGCGCTCATGGATCCGATGCTGGCCCGGTTCCGGGCGGTCGTCGAGGGAATCGCTCTGCACGAGCCGGTGATCCCGCTGGTGTCCGCTCTGGCCGGTGCCGACGTGGCCACTGTGGACCACTGGGTGCGGCACGCGCGCGAGCCGGTGCGGTTCGCCGAGGGTGTGGCCACGCTCGAGAAGAACGGCACCACGGTGTTCCTCGAAGCCGGCCCCCGCGCCACCCTGTCGCCGATGATCAACGCCGACCTCGACCCGGACCGGGTGACCGTGGTGCCCGCGGTCCGCAAGGACCAGGACGAGGCCGTCGGTGCCGTGGCCGCCGTCGCGCACCTGCACACCGCGGGTGCCGGCGTGGACTGGTCCGCCGTGATCGGGGTCCCGGGCCGGCACGTGGATCTGCCCACCTACGCGTTCCAGCGTCGGCGTTACTGGCCGGACGTCGCGACGCCGGTCGGCCACACCGGACCGCCCGAAGCCGGGGCGCTCCTGCGCCTGGGCTGGGTCGCCGCGGACACCCGGCCGGGCCGCGAGCTCGACGTGGTCCGCGTGCGGGAGCCGCAGGAGCTGGCCGGGTTCGCCGGCCCGGCCCCCGAGGTAGTGCTGGTTCCGCTGCACGAACGCGCCGCCGAGCCGGGCGCCGACATCGTCGAGGCCGTGCGGGAGAGCACGGTCGAGGTCTTGGCGCTGCTGCGGGCCTGGCTGGCGAATCCCGTACTGGCCAAGAGCCGCCTGGTGTTCCAGACCCGCGGCGCCGTGCGCACGACCGGCGCCGAGCCGGGTCCGGACCTCGCCGCCGCCGCGGTGTGGGGCCTGGTGCGGTCGGCGCAGGCGGAGCACCCGGATCGCTTCGTTCTCGTCGACCACGACGAACCGCCCGCACCCGCCGTGCTGGCGTCCGCGCTGGCGACGACGGAGCCGCAGCTCGCGGTCCGCGGTGACCGGATCGTGGTGCCCCGGCTGGAGCCGGCCGCCGAGTCCTCCCCGGAGCCCGATCGCTGGAACCGGGGAACCGTGCTGATCACCGGCGGCACCAGCGGGCTGGGCGCCGCGCTGGCCCGGCACCTGGTGAACCGCCACGGCGCCGATCGCCTGCTGCTGGTCAGCCGGCAGGGGCCGCGGGCGGCCGGTGCGCAGGGGTTGCGGGCCGAGCTGACCGAGCTCGGTGCCGAGGTCGCGCTGGTGGCCTGCGACGTGGGTGACCGCGACGATCTGGCCGCGGTGCTGGCCGACCACGGTCCGGTGACCGCTGTCGTGCACGCCGCGGGTGTGCTGGCCGACGCGACGATCGAATCGCTGACGCCGGAAGCCGTCGACCGCGTGCTGGCGCCGAAGGTGCGCGGCGCGTGGCACCTGCACGAGCTGACCCAGGGCACCGAACTGTCCGCCTTCGTGGTGTTCTCGTCCCTGTCGGGCCTGCTGGGCGCGGCCGGGCAGGGCAACTACGCCGCCGCCAACACCTTCCTGGACGCCTTCGCCCAGCACCGGCGGGCGCTCGGCCTGCCCGCGCAGTCGCTGGCCTGGGGCGCGTGGTCGGAGCAGGGCGGCATGACCGGCACACTGTCCGATCAGGACCTGCGGCGGCTGGCGAGCGCGGGACTGGCCCCGATGACCGCGGCGCAGGGGTTCGCGTTGTTCGACCGGGCCCTCACCGTGGACGAAGCACTCGTCGCCGCTACCCGGCTCGACCGCACGGCCCGGTCCACCCGTCCGTACCGGCTGCTCGAAGCGCTGGTCACGCCGCCACCCGTGCGATCCGAAGCACCGTCCACACCGGACTTCGGTGGCGGGGCCGGGTCGGTGGCCGACCTGGTCCGCGCCCAGCTGGCGGAGGTGCTCGGGTACGCGACGCCGGGCGAGGTCGACCTCACCGTGGCGTTCAAGGAGTTCGGCATGGACTCGCTGACGTCGATCGAGCTGCGCAACCGCCTCGGCAAGCTCGTCGGGCTGCGGTTACCGGCGACGGTGATCTTCGACCACGAGACGCCGGCGGACCTGGTCGACTACCTGAACCACGCCGTCGGCAGCGCCCAGCCGAGCCCCCCGCCCACCGCCGCGGGTTCGTTCGACGTGCTGGGCCAGGCCTTCTGGCACGCGGTGGAGGCCGGGCGTGTGGACGAAGGGGTCGCGCTCGCGCGCACCGTCGCGAAGCTGCGCCCGAGGTTCAGCTCGGTGTCCGAACTGGACGGTGGGGTGCGGATCGCGGCGCTCTCCGCGCCGGGGGACGGGCCGCGGCTCCTCTTGGTGCCGCCGCTGGTCGCCCTGACCGGGCCGCACCTGTACGCGCGGTTCGCCGAGGCGTTGCCGGGCACCACCGTGTCGTCGTTCGAGCTGCCCGGCTTCGCCGAAGGCGAGCGGCTGCCGGCCGACCGGCGAACGGTGGTCGAGGTGCTCGCGGACGCGGCCGAGCGGCACGCCGGCCGCGGGCCGGTGGTCCTCGGCGGCTACTCCTCGGGCGGAATCCTGGCCCACGAGCTGGCGCTGGTCCTCGCGGACCGGGGCCACGCGCCCGTGGGTCTCGTCCTCGTGGACACCTACGAGCTCAACGACGGCACCAGCTACTTCGCCGACTTCCAGCGTGAAGTGTTCGAGCACATGCGCGAGCGGGAAAACCCGGCCGCGCCGCTCGACGGCACCCGGCTTTCGGCTCACACCTGGTACTTCGAGACCTTCGCGGACTGGAAACCGGCGCCGATGCCGTTCCCGTCGCTGCTGGTGCGGGCCTCGGCGCCGATGCGCGGGATGACCGGCGACTGGCAGGCATCCTTCGACGCGGTGTCGCACACGGCCGACTCGGTCGGCGATCACTACGAGATCATGGAAAAGAACGCCGGCGTCACGGCACAAGCGGTTCGTGCCTGGCTCGACGAGACGCAGGAGAGCGCGTGACTTCGACCGACGACGGCCTCTGGTTCCGGCGGTTCGCCGACGCCGGCGGGGCGGCCCACCGGGTGGTGTGCTTCCCGCACGCCGGTGGCTCCGCCCCGTTCTTCAAGCCGATGGCACTCGCGCTGGCCCCGGAGGTCGACGTGGTGGCCGTGCAGTACCCGGGCCGGCAGGACCGGCGCCACGAGCCGCCGATGGACCGGATCGCCGACCTGGCGGACGGGATTTCCACCGCGCTGCCGGGACTTCTGGACCGGCCGCTCACGTTCTTCGGGCACAGCATGGGCGCGGTCGTCGCGTTCGAGGTGGCCCGCCGGCTGGCCGGCGAGCCGCGGTTCCGGCTGACCCGCCTGGTCGCCTCCGGCCGTCCCTCACCGGCGCTGAGCCGCTCGGGCCGTGTGCACCAGCTCGACGACGACGGCCTGGCCACCGAAATCGCCGCCCTCGGCGGCACGGACGCCCGGCTGCTGCGTGAACCCGAGGTCCGGGCGATGATCCTGCCGGCCGTGCGCGCCGATTACCGCGCGGTCGAGACCTACCGCTTCGCCGCGGGCGACCCGCTCGAGGTGCCCATCACCGCGCTGATCGGCACCGAGGACGCCCACACCACCGTCGCGGAGGCCCAGGACTGGGCGACGCACACCACGGGCCCGTGCGAGCTGGTCGAGTTCCCCGGCGGGCACTTCTTCATCGTGGACCACGCGCCGAAGATCATCGAGCTGGTGGCCGCCGGGTCGAGGTGATCCGCGGGGGTCGCTCCCGGCCGGACCGTGCGGCGCCGGGTGGTGCCGTGCGGACCTTCACGGTCTGACCGTGTCGTGGTCGGCC
Organism: Amycolatopsis rhabdoformis; assembly: GCF_035918295.1. Lineage (GTDB taxonomy): Bacteria > Actinomycetota > Actinomycetes > Mycobacteriales > Pseudonocardiaceae > Amycolatopsis > Amycolatopsis rhabdoformis. Next base: position 4,663,756 of record NZ_CP142149.1, on the reverse strand, counting down.
GCGTAGTTCCCAGGCGACCATCGACCAAAGTGCGCTCGATACACGTGACCCTCCACCAAGCCCGTTGGGTTACGGCGAAGTGGCATCGCGATTACAACCTTTTTGACTCTTTATCGGACGGTGGGCCCGGAGTTTCCTGTCAGTGGCGCAGGACACAGGTCGTGACGGTCGAACAGCTCACGTCTGTGCGGGCAATCGGTTCGGTGGTGAGTCAGTGAGCGAAAAGCATGTCATCGTCGGTGCGGGTGTAGCAGGCGTCACCGCCGCAGTGGCGATGCGCGATCTGGGATTCCCGGGTGAGATCACCTTGATCGACCTGGACCCGGAGCTGCCTTATGAACGGCCGCCCTTGTCGAAGGTCCTTGCTCTTCCCGAGCAGGGCGTCGCGGTATCGATCATGGAGGAAGCCCGTTACGGCGAGCTGGACATCCGGCTCCGTCGTGGCACGGGAGTGCGGCGACTCGACGTCGAGGAGCGGGCGGTCGTCCTGGAGGACGGAGAACGGCTGCCCGCCGACGCTCTGCTGCTGGCAACCGGAGCCCGGCCACGGCTCAGCGACGCGCCGGGTTCCGAACTGCCCGGAGTCCAGGTGCTGCGGACGTTGGCGGATGCGCGTGCGCTCGGTTCACGTCTTCGGAGCCGGGGGCCGATGGTCGTCGTCGGTGCCGGGTTCGTCGGGTTGGAAGTCGCCGCGCTCGCGAGTGGTCTGGGTGTCGACGTCACCGTCGTCGAGGCGGCTCCCTTTCCGCTCGCGCGGGTTTTGGGGGCGGGCTTCGCCGAACACATCCTGGATTGGCACCGAGGTCGAGGCGTGCGTATCCGGACGTCCACCACGGTCACCGAGTTCGTGGGGACGGATTCCCTCGTGGCCGTGCGGCTTTCCGACGGCGAGGTCCTGCCGTGCACGACAGCGGTGGTGGGAATAGGCGCCGTTCCCGCCGACCGGCTCGCGGTCGAGGCCGGCATCCTCTGCGATCAGGGGATCCTGGTCGACGAGTACGGCCGCACGAATGTCCCGTGGATCTTCGCGGCCGGAGATGTCGCGAACCAGCCGGATCCCGATCGGGGAATCCGGCGTGGGCGTGTCGAACACTGGGACATGGCTCTTCGGCACGGTGCGGCGGTGGCCGCGTCGATGGTGGCCACGCCGACCAGGACGACGAGTACCCCGTACTTCTGGTCCGAACAGTTCGGGCACACCCTGCAGATGTACGGGCGCCACGACGCCGGGGACGAGTTCGTGCAGCAGGACTCTTCAGAGGCCGGCCCGTTCGCACTCTGGCTGCGGGATGGGACACCTGTTGCCGTTGCGGGGATCGATCGGGCGCGTGACGTGCGGGTGGGCAAGGAAATGATCGAGAAGCGAGTTTCGGTTTCCTCGGGTGAGGTCAGGGACTCGCGCACTGATTTCCGTCGACTCGTCCGCGAAGGTCGCGGACCGCGTCTCTGATCGACGCTGTCAAGTCACTTTTTTGTTGCTGCAGAAAACTCGGTGAAAGGTGTACCTATGTCCGGCGTGCAATCGTTGGGTTATCTCGTCGTCCGTGGTCCAGTGGAAGAATGGAGGAAATTCGGTGCAGATGTTCTCGGCGCTGAAGTCACGTCCGACGGCGAAAACGGTATTCGACTGCGCATTGACGAGCACGCCTATCGGATTGTCGTCGAGGACGGGCCGGCCGAAGGGCCGGCGTCGCTGAAGGCGATCGGCTGGGAGCTGGCGAGCGCGGTCGATCTCGCTGACCTGGTCGAGACACTGGAAAAGGCGAACTGCGACATCCGCGAGGATGTAGCGCGTGCTCGGGCGCGCAACGTCCGCAAGCTCTACACGCTCACGGACCCGGAGGGTACGCAGCTCGAGCTCTACTACGGGCCTGAAAGCGACCACACGCCGTTCGCCTCTTCGCGCGGTGTTCGCTTCGTCACCGGGTCGATGGGGGCGGGCCATGTCTTCATCTTCGCGAAAGACGCCGAGAAGAGCGCGGCCTTCTACATCGACCTGCTGGGGTTCAAGCTCACCGACACGATCCTGGTCGGTGAGCAGGACGCGATCTTCTTGCACTGCAACCCCCGTCACCACTCGATCGCGCTGCTGAATGTGCCCGCTCACGGCATCGGTCACCTCATGCTCGAAGTCGAGACGATCGCCGACGTGGGTCGTGCGTTCGACGATGCGCAGAAGAACTCCAACGTCACGATGAGCATCGGCGAACACACCAACGACAAGATGCTGTCGTTCTACCTGCCCACGCCTTCGGGATTCGACATCGAATACGGGGTGAACGGCCGAGTGCTCGACGAGAACCTCACCGTTGCCCACTACTCGCAGCCGAGTATTTGGGGCCACCACCGGTCCCCGCTTGCGGGCAAGTAAGAAATTCATGGGAGATACAATGACGAATCTCGCAGAATTCGAGCCGGAGTCAGGGCTGGTTCCCCCCGGTATCTACACAGAAACCGATCTGTACCAGCAGGAACTGGAAAGAGTCTTCGGGCGGTCGTGGCTGTTCCTCGCGCACGAGAGCCAGCTCCCGACCAAGGGCAGCTTCGTCCAGACGTACATGGCCGAGGACCCGGTTCTCGTGGTCCGGCAGCGGGACGGTTCGGTCGCTGCGTTCCTCAACCAATGTCGCCACCGGGGGATGCGGCTGTGTCGCTCCGACCAGGGCGTGGCGAAGGCTTTCACGTGCAGCTACCACGGGTGGGGATACGACCTCGCCGGCAGCCTGGTGAGTGTGCCCGAGCTCGAGCGTGGGTACCGCAACGACATCGACAAGAGTCGTTGGGGCGCGACGAAGGTGCCGCGGTTGGCCCGGTACAAGGGGCTCATCTTCGGTACGTGGTCGGCCGACGCCCCGGAATTCGAGGAGTACCTCGGCGACATGGCGTATTTCCTCGACGCCATCGTGGATCGCTACCCGGGCGGAATCGAGTTCGTCGGCGGCGCGAGCAAGTGGGTCATCGAGTGCAACTGGAAGTTCGCCGCCGAGCAGTTCGCGAGCGACATGTACCACGTGAACGTGAGTCACGCGTCGGCCGCGATCGCGCTCTTCGAGGACCCTGACATGCAGAAGCTGGGCGTGGTTCCGCCAGGGCTCGACGGCCGTCAGTCCACCCGGAACGGGCACGGGTCCGGGGCGGCGTTCGCGCCCGAGTTCCTGGCGTTCGAGACGCCGGGCTCGCCGTACACGGACTACCTGACCGAGAACCGCGACGACATCGTCGCGCGGATCGGCGAGGAGCGCGCCATCCGGACCACACTGAGCCACAACACGATCTTTCCGAACTTCTCGTGGCTCGAAGGCCGCAACACCATGCGTGTCTGGCATCCGCGGGGGCCCGGTGAGATGGAGGTCTGGTCCTGGGCGTTCGTGCCGGCGGGCGCGTCGGCGGAGGCCAAGCGAGCGTCGAAGCGCGCCACGGAGTTCACCTTCAGCCCGGCCGGCGTGCTGGAGAGCGACGACGGCGAGAACTGGCCCGAGATCCAGACGGTGCTGCGGGGCTGGAAAGCCAGGCAGAACGCGATGAACTTCCAGATGGGCCTCGGCTTCGAAGAGTACCGCGGCTGGGGAATGCCGGGCATGACCAACGACACCATCAGCGAGACGAACGCCCGCGGCTTCTTCCGTCGATGGCTCGACCTCATGCAAGGCCGGAGTTGGCAGGAGATCGCGGAATCGGATCAGGGGCGTCTCACCGAGTTCCTGGCGCAGAAGGGTGAGTGATCACGTGTCGGCAGCAATGGCGGGGACCCGGCGACCGAGCGGATACCGGGCCACGTCGGTGGAACTGCAGCACCGGGTCGAGCAGTTCCTCTACGCCGAAGCGGAACTCTTGGACAATCACCTCTACGACGAGTGGATCGCGCTGTTCCCCGAGGACGCGCTGTACTGGATCCCGTCCCGCCAGACCCGGCCGATCCGGGAGCGTGACCTCGAGGTGTCGCGCCTGGACGAGACCGGATTCGCCGATGACACGATCGGCATGCTCCGCGGGCGGGTCCGCCGGATCACCTCCGGCATCCAGTGGTCCGAGGAACCTCCTTCCCGGACGCGGCGGCTGCTCACCAACATCAGGGTCGACGAGCAGCCCGACGCCACCGTCCTTGCCCGGACGAATTTCTTTGTGTACCGAAGCCGGCTGGAGCGGCACCAGGACTGGTTCGTCGGAGAGCGCTTCGACACCTTGCGCCCCGTCACGGGCGGTGGTTTCCCCTACTGCATCGCGGAACGCAAAATCGTGTTCGACCAGACAACCGTGCTCGCGCCGAGCATCAGCATTTTCCTGTGACCCCCCGAACGAAGTACGGAACCGTTTCATGCCCGAAAACGATCCGGCAGCCCCCACCTCGCAGTGGGTGCGAGCTTGTGCCCTCGACGAGGTGGAAGAGGACGAGGGACATCGGCTGGACACCGTCCCGCCGGTGTCGCTCTTCCGCTCGGGCGGGGAAGTGTTCTGCCTCGACGACACCTGCACCCATGAGGACTTCTCCCTCGCCGAAGGGTGGGTCGAGGACTGTGTCGTCGAGTGCGCCCTGCACACCGCGAAGTTCGACTTGCGCAGTGGAAAGGCGCTGTCGGCGCCCGCCAGTACGCCCGTGCGGGTGCACGAGGTGCGGCTCGAGGGCACCGAGATCTACGTGCGACTGCCCGAAACGTATGACACCAGCGGAGTTGGCAAATGACCTCACCATGGCTTCAAGGCGTCTGCGCGATCGTGACCGGCGCCGCCTCGGGACTCGGCCGGGCCATCTCACGTCGGTTCGTTGCCGAGGGCGCGTGCGTTGTCGCCTTCGACCGGTCGGAGTCCGGGCTGGCGGAGCTGAAAAATGAGCTCGGAGCCGCAGCCGAGACCGTCGTGGGAGACGTCACCTCCACGGCCGACAACCGCGCTGCGGTGATCACCGCGCTGACCACGTTCGGATCACTCGACGTTTTCGTGGGGAACGCTGGGATCTGGGACTTTCAGCGTTCACTCGAGGAGACCGATGCCAACGAGCTCGCCACGGCGTTCGACGAGCTGTTCGCCGTCAATGTGAAGGGGTACCTCCTGGGCGCGAGGGCGGCTGTCGGCGCGTTGCGGGCATCGGGCGGCTCGATGATCTTCACCCTTTCCAACGCCTCGTTCTACCCCGCCGGAGGGGGTTCGCTGTACACCGCGTCCAAGCACGCAGGACTCGGGCTGGTCCGCCAGCTCGCCTACGAGCTCGCGCCTGCGGTCAGGGTCAATGCCGTGGCGCCAGGGGGCATGGCCACCGGGCTCAGTGGACCGGCCGCGATGGGCCTGCGGGACGAGTCGATCAGCGCGTCGTTTCCCATCGACGACATCATGCGCCGGCACGGTGCTCTTCGCCGCGCCGCGACACCCGAAGACTACGTCGGCGCCTACGTGCTGCTCGCCTCGAAACAGTCCCTTACCGCCACGGGCTCGGTCATCGACCTGAGTTCCGTGGGGACTCCGTCCCGTCCTGAGAAGACGTCGCCCGACAACCGAGAAGGATGATCATGACCAGCACCGTCACTTCCCCGATGACCGAGCCCGCGGGCAAGTTCCTCGACACCTCCGAGTTCCGGCTTCACTACCACGACGTCGGCGAAGGCCGGCCGGTTCTCCTCCTCCACGGCGCCGGCCCCGGGGCGACCGCCTGGAGCAACTTCAACCGCAACATCGCGACGCTCGCTGCCTCGTACCGGGTCATCGCACTCGACCTCCCCGGCTGGGGCCGCAGCTCCACTCCGACGGTCGAGTCCCGCCGCCACCTCGTGGAGGCCGCGGTCGGTCTGCTGGACGGGCTCGGCATCGAGAAGGCCGCGTACGTGGGGAACTCCATGGGCGGCATGATGGCGGTCGCCACCGCGATCAGGTTCCCCGAGCGTGTCTCGAACATGGTGCTGATGGGTACGCCGTCGCCGGGCGCCAATTACTTCCAGCCGAGCGGGTTGAGCGAAGGGCTGAAGGCGCTCAACGACGGATACCGCGACCCCACGCCCGCAAACCTCAAGCGCCTCGTGCAGGTGATGTGTTTCGACCCGGCCATGGCGACGGACGACCTGGCGGATGTCCGAGCGAAGGCCGCGTTGGCGAACCCGGAACACTTGGCCTCCTACATCGCCAACCTCGACGACGCATCACCCACCTTCATGGGCGACTACTTCGGCCTCGCGTCGCGAATCCCCGAAATCACCGCGCCCACGATGGTGATCCACGGACGCGACGATCGGGTTGTCGGCCCCGAGCACGGCATGCGACTGTCTTCCCTCATCGGCAGTTCGCGCCTGGTCATGCTCAACCGGTGCGGCCACTGGGTGCAGGTCGAACGAGCCGACGAGTTCAACCGCTTGATCGACTTCTTCCTGCGGATGCCGGTGTGAGCCATCCGAACCAGACGCGGCCGGACGCGCCGTTCCGGAATGAGCCGGAGGGCACGGAGACCTTGGTCTTCGACGTCTACGGCACGCTCGTCGACCCCATCTCCGTGACCGAGACGCTGGCGCGAGAGCTGGGTGCCGACACCGGCGTCGCGATCGCCAGGTCGTGGCGGGCGAGGCAACTGGAGTATTCGTTTCGGTTGACGGTGATGGGCCAGTACGTGGACTTCCACCACGTGACACGTCACGCCCTCATCGACGCGCTGGCGGCGCACGAGGTCAAGGACGACTGCCCCGTCGAAGAGTGGTGCGGGCTCTACGACACGCTCCATCCCTTCCCCGGTACGGCATCCGCTCTGTCGGATCTGCGCAGTGCCGGCCATCGTCTCACCGTCTTCACCAACGGCACCAAAGCCATGGTCGAGCGCTGCTTGTCCGAAAGCGGACTGCTCGACTGCTTCGATGACGTGATCAGCGCGGACGAGGTCAAGGCTTTCAAGCCTTCTCCGGCCGTGTACCGGCATGCCTCGGACAGAACGGGCCGGCCCCTCGACGAACTGCGATTGGTCTCGTCGAACCCGTTCGACATCATCGGTGCGCACCGATCAGGGATGCGAACCGCGTGGATCCGGCGTACCTCGGCGCCTTTCGACTCGCTCGGAGCCGCGCCGGACATCGCGGTCGGCTCCTTGGACCTTCTCCCACAGGCCCTCGCGGGAGAGCTGCCCGGCGGGCCCGCCTGATCGGCATCCCAGCGACTCTCACAGAAAGTGACAACGATGCAAGCAGCCGAATCCGATCGCGGAACCGCCGACGCCCTGCAGGTCCTTTCGCGCGGCACGGTCATTCCCGCTCACCCCCTCGCGCTCACCGCGTCGAGGGAGCTGGACGTGGTGCATCAGCGAGCCCTCACCCGGTACTACCTGGACGCCGGAGCCGGCGGCCTGGCCGTGGGTGTCCACATCACACAGTTCCGGATTCGTGAGCATGGTCTCTACGCGCCCCTGCTCGAGCTGACGGCGCAGGAAGCCGGTGACTGGACCTCGCGCGCAGTCGCACTCATCGCGGGCGTCACCGGCCCGACCGGGCAAGCCGTGCAGGAAGCTCGAACGGCACGGGCGCTCGGCTACACCGCGGTGATCGTGAATGTCGCCGCGTTCAGGGGCCTCGACGAATCCGAGGCTCTTCGGCATTGTCGCCTCGTCGCGCGCGAGATGCCGATCGTGGGCTTCGCGCTCGCGCCGGAACTCGGCGGCGTCCACCTGTCGTACGGCTTCTGGCGCGAGTTCGCCGCCATCGACAACGTGCTGGCCATCAAGATCGCGACGTTCGACAGGTACCGCGCCCTCGACGTGATCCGTGGTGTCGTCGACGCGGGTGCCCAAGACCGGATCGCCCTGTACACGGGGAACGACGACAACATCGTCGCCGACCTGGTCACGCCCGTGACCGTCCGCGGCGTGAACGGCGAGGTCACCGTCCGGTTCCGGGGCGGGCTCCTCGGCCATTGGAGCGTGTGGACGGCGCGCGCGGTCGAGTTGCACCGCCAGGCCACCACTCCGGACGCCGATCAAGGCCGAACCGCTGAACTGCTGCGTCTCGGCTCGCGCGTCACCGACTGCAACTCCGCCATTTTCGACGCGCACAATGCTTTCGCCGGCTGCATTCCGGGTTGCCTCGAGGTGCTCAGGCGGCAGGGCCTGGTCGACGGAGCCTGGTGCCTGGACGAGGACTTGGTCATGAGCGAAGGCCAGCGCGAGGAGATCGACCGCGTCTACCGCGAGCACCCCGATCTCAGCGACGACGAGTTCGTCCAGGAGAACCTCGATCGCTGGCTCACTCGCGACACCGCCCACGCGACCCGGCCCTGACACCCTTGCTTCTGAATAAAGGTGGCTGATTCAAGGTGGCTGATTTGGCGAACGACACACCCATCCGAACTCCGGTACTCGACCGGTCCTCGTTCCCCGAGAATTTCAGGGACGTCGACCACCTCGAATCGTATCTGGCGACCCCGACCCCCGAATGCGTGGCCGACCTGGCCGCGGTGGACGGCGACATCATGCTGCTGGGAGTCTCGGGGAAACTCGGGCTCACCCTGGCCTGGCTGATCAAGCGGGCGGCCCCGGGCAAGCGGGTGATCGGTGTGTCGAGGTTCTCCGCGAAGGGCTCCCGCGACTGGCTGGAGGAGCGTGGGATCGAAACAGTGAGCGCCGACCTTCTCGATCGTGAGCAGGTTCGTGCCCTGCCCCGGGTGCCGAACGTCGTTTTCCTGGCAGGTCGTAAATTTGACACCCAGGGTCGTGAAGACGCCATGTGGGCAACCAATGTGGTCGTGCCGGCCCTTGCCGGCGATTTCTTCACGGACTCCCGCATCGTCGCGCTTTCCAGCGTTCACGTCTACCCGTGGTCTGATCCCTTGCGTGGCGGTACCGGCGAAAGCGTGCCGCCGGCGCCTCGTATCGGCGAATACGCGAACTCGGTTGTCGGCCGGGAACGCGTGCTTCAGTACTTTTCCTCCCTGCATGGCAATCCCGGTCGCATCGTGCGCTTCGCTTACTCTGTCGAACCGCGTTATGGCGTGATGCAGGAAATAGCAGACTGGGTTCTGCGCCGCCGGCCGATTCCTCTCGAAACGGGGACGGTGAACCTCCTGTGGCAGGGGGACGCGTTGAATCAGTTCGCCCGCCTGCTTCGTCATTGCACCGCACCGACGACACCGATCAACATCGGCGCGCCCGAGACTGTGAGTGTTCGCGCGCTCGCCGAGTACTTCGGGCGCATCTACGACGTCGAGCCGGTCTTCTCCGGCCGCGAGACCGACTGCCTGGTGGTCAATTGCGAGCTGGCCGCCGAAACCCTCGGCAATCCGGTCGTTCCGGTGCGGACGATGGCGAACTGGGTCGCCGAGTGGGTCGGGTCCGGTAAACCGATCCTCGGCAAACCCAGCAAGTTCGAGTCTCGCGCCGGGGCCTTCTAGTGCGGTAGCAGCAGACTGTGACGTTGGGTGCCGCAGGTAGTGGCTGTGTCGGACACGGGTTTGGTGGAGTCGAGCGGCTCGAATCTCAGGTGATCGGGTTCTCCGGCGGAGCGAGGACCCGGTACTCGCAGCCGCGGTCGTGCGGGAAGTAGTAGTAGACCATCGTGTGAAAACCGGCCGCGGCGAGCACGTCCAGTGCGGCCCGCAGGAGGATCGCGTGCGTCTCGATCGAGTAGGCCATCAGTTCCGTCCTGTTCTGGGCGAGCAGGTCGTCGTTGTACTTCTTCGAATTCTGGAGAGGGCTGCGCCATTCGAGGGTGACACCGTAGGGCGGCTGAGCGATGCTCAAGCCGATGTGGAGGCCGGCCGTTCTGTCGAAAAGGCGGGTGTCGATGGTCGCACTGATGCCGACCCGCGTGAGTTCCGCATGGACCTTCCCGGCCAGATCGCTCCAGGCCGCGATCGCCTCCGGAGGCGCCCAGGTGACGACTTCCTCGGGATCCGCCAGCTGTTCGACGGCGAACGGATCGGTCACGAGGGGTTCGCCCGGTGCTCCCGCATCGCGGCCGTCCCTGCGGATCCGCGCGACGAGCGCAGGATTCCACGGTGGGAGCTGGTCGGCGTCGACAGTCATCCACCCCGGCGCGCCCGCGGGCCAGGAGCTGAACAACAGGAAGCACACCCGCCGGACGCGAGGGCCCAGTGACGGCCACAGTTCTTGCAGCATCTCGAGATCGAGGGCCATGCGGAGGAACATGGCGATGACGCTGTGCCGCTCCGGGTCTGCGGTGTCGCCGAGCACGTTGTCGAGCACTGCCAGCACACGGATGCGTTCGGTGGCAGCGATGTCCGAGTTGTACCTGAACTCTCGGCCCAGCTGGAAGATCCGGATTCCCCGCGGCAGGTCGTCCTCGTCGGGAACCTCTTCGTCGACCGGGAGCCCGGGCGCATAGCGCTCGCGCCAGCTCCGCATCTGCTCGGCGTCGAACGCGGCGAGGTGCTCGCTCGCCGCCAGCAACGCACCCCACCACACCGGAACTCGCACTGCTCTCCTATTCTCCACGGATTCCGCCGCTCATTCGAAGGGGATTTCCGGCGGGCCCAGGACGCGGCAGACGCGCGACCGGCCGTACAGGAAGTCATACCGCACCTCGGTTTTGAATCCGGCCGCGGCCAGCACATCCACCGCCGCCCGCGCGAAGAGGTCCCGAACGTCGTCCACGTATTCGGACAGGTTCATGGTGCCGTCGCGGGACCCGGTGAGGACGTGGTACCGCTCCGACCGGCTGTCGAGGGGGTTCCAGTCGAGGAAGACGCCGGCGGGTTCTTCGGCGCTCACCGAGAGCACGACTCCCGTCGGCGCCGGGCGTGCGCCACGAGGCATCACCGCCGCGGGCAAACCGCAGCGTTCCAGTTCGTCCTTGGCCCGCTCCGCGAGTTCCTGCCAGGCAACAGAATTGGCGGAAGCGGTCGGTCGATGCCCGGCGATCAGGTCCAGCTCACGCCGCACACGGTTCCCCAGTTCCGGGGGTCGCGGCTGTCCGGCGAGGGGCCACAGGAACGTCAGGGCGATCGCGCGGCGGTCCGGCTCGCTTTCGTCACCGAGCAGGTCCTCCAGCACAGCCAGCACCCGGCCCCTCTCCGCGTCGCCGACCTCCGGGTCGGCGGCGAACCTCCGGCCCAGCTCTCCGATCTGCAAGTAGTACTGCGCACCGCCGAAACCGCGCACGTTCTCCTGCAGTGGCTCCGCCGCGGCGAGGTGCTCGCTCACCGCCACCACACGTCGCCACCACTCGGGTACCTGCATGATCGGCAGCCTAGTACGGCAACCGCAAGTGCCGTACCGGACTCAAAGGGTGGCGCCGGCAACCGCTTCGGCCACGCGGACGAAGTCGCGGACCGCAGGTCGCTTGTCCTGCTCCCGGATCGCGACAGCCATCGTGCACGGAGCGCCGGCACACGGCACATACCGCACTTGCGGGTGGGGGAAGAACTCGGCGCCATCCATGACGTGCAGAGCGGGCCGCGCGGTCGTGGCCACGGCCGTGGGGATGGCCGACGGCGTCCTGATCCCTTCCCACACGCGGTCGTGGAGGTCCGCGCCGGCCCAGGTGGCCTGCGACGCGGATGCGTAGGGGAGGGGTATCAGGCCGGACATGCTCGCCATGTCGCTTTCGGAGACGATCGTGAGATCGGCCCACTCCGAGTCGCGAGGGACGATGAGAGCACGGGAGAGATCCATGAGCGGGGCGGAGTCCAGGCCGTCGACGTCGCCTGTGTGATGGACGATCGCGACGTCGACCTCGCCGTGCTTGAGCGCCAGGTCCATGTCGGAAAAGCCGAGCTCGCGGACCTCCACGTTCACGGCCGGGCTGACGTGCCGGAAGGCGCGCATGATGGAGGGGCCTCGCTCCCCGAAGCCGAGGCCGAAAACACCCAGAGTCAGATGGTTTTCCGCGGCCGTGGCGCCGGCTGATTCAAGGCCGCCGGTGAGCTCGTCGAGGTCGGCGAGCAGCTTCCGGGCGCGGGTGATGAACTGTTCACCGTAAGTGGTGAGCTCCACGCGCCGCGTGGTCCGGAGGAACAGCCGGTGGCCCAGTTCCTGTTCCAGGACGCCGATCGCCCGGCCGAATGGCTGTGCCGAGATGTAGTGACGGTCGGCGGCTCGTTTGAAGTGCAGCTCATCCGCCAGCGTCACGGCGAACCGCAGAGATCGCAGATCCATCGTGGGCTCCTGACCGGCGTCCTGGAATCGTCCTGTCACTGCGGGGGCTTGCGCTGTCCGAACACTACGACCTGCGCGTTTGCCTGTCCAGGCGGTCCTGGGCCAGGTCAGACCGCCGACCTCCCACCAGTCTTTCGTTCGGTAGAAGGGAACCACCGACCGTCGCGGTGACCGGCGGTCGATGGTTCCCTTCTACCGACCCGATCCGGCCGGAGTCAGCTGCGCTGCAAGGGATTCCCCAGGGGAAGGCCCTTGCCGCCAGTGGCCAGCGAAGCAGTGTTGAAGAACAAATACAGGCCGACAAGAACAAACGCGAACACGACGAACCCGCCCGCCTTGACGAGGCCGGCCGCCCCCGAAAGCGTGCCGAGCATGACCAACGCCAGTGCCAGATCGATCAGCGCGAACAGCAGCGTGAACGCCGCGGGCAGGCGGAGCGTGGACAAGGTGAGCACGACGATGGTGACCAGCCACGAGATCAGGAACAGTCCCTGCGTGGACACCGCGGCGTCCGGCGTGATGCCGTACCAGCCGTGGGTCAGCCCGAGCACCAGGGCGGCGTAGCTCAGCCAGAATCCGGCGAAGACACCGAACACCCCGGCGACGGCCGTCTGGCCGAGCGCGGCCGCCCACAGCGCCGCGACGCCCTGGCCGACGCCGGTCGCGGCGAGGATGATCGCGATGGAGGCGCCCACCGCCGTCGGGGGTACGAAGCCGACCAGGACGAGGCCCAGGGCGATGGATCCGACGACGAAGGTCGGCACCCCGATCGCGGTGGGGTCACCGGCCAGGGGGCCGGAGGCCGGTGGCGGATCCGGTGGTGCCTCGCGGCGGGCGTGGGAGGCGGTGTCGAGGGCCAGGTCGATGTCTTCCATGACGGGTTCTCCGGTTCCTCTTCGGTGAAGAGAGTCAGGGCGCGCAGGAGCGCACCCCGGTTTCGCGCAATGAGTAAATGAACACGGGCGACGAGCCGTGATTCGGACGCACCGAAATGGCGTCCGACAAGAATGCCGAGCACGATGAGCGCCGACTGCATTCAGCAGGTCCTGCGGCAAAGCACAGGACGGCGGATCCACCAGGGCGCCACAGGTTTCCGCGTGACAGGACGCGACGGGTCACCTGAGCGCATGCCGCGGCCGCACCCTCCCGCGGGTCCGCGCCGCGGCAGGCGCTCAGGTTCGCCGTTTCTCAGCGCAGGACTACGCCGGCTTGATGATCACCTTGAGGGCCTCGTTCGCGGCGGCGTTCTTGAAAACGTCGTACGCCTCGTCCATCTGGTCGAAGGTGAACGAGTGCGTGCCCATCTTTTCCGCCGGGATCCGCCCGCTGGCGACCATCTTCAGCAGCGTCGGGATGGACACGGTGTCCACCAGGCCCATGGTCAGTTTCACGTTCTGGATCCACATGTCCTGCATCGGGAGCTCCACCGGGGTCCCGTGCACACCGATGTTCGCGATGGTGCCGCCCGGGCGGACCATGGAGGCCGCGGTCAGCAGCGTCTCCGGGTAGCCCACCGCTTCGATCGAGACGTCCACGCCGAGCCCGTCGGTGAGCCCGATGACGTCGGCCACGGTGCCGGGGCCGACCTCCACCGCGTCGGTGGCCCCGAATTCGAGGGCCTTCTCCAGGCGGAACTTGTTCGAGTCGACGGCGATGACCTTCGACGCGCCCCACAGCCCGGTGGTGAGGATGGCCGACAGGCCGACCGCGCCCGCGCCGACCACGGCCACGGTGTCGCCCGGGCGGACGTTGCCGGCCAGCACGCCGACCTCGTAACCGGTGGGGAGCGAGTCGGCGAGGAAGATAGCCTGCTCGTCGGTGACGTCCTCCGGCACGATGTAGAGCGAGGTGTCCGCGTAGGGCACCCGGACGGACTCGGCCTGGGTCCCGTCGATGAGGTGGCCGAAGATCCAGCCGATGCCGCCGACGGTCTGGCAGTGCGAGGGAATCCCGCGCTGGCAGTACTCGCACCGCCCGCACTTGGTGATGGCCGGGACGAGGACGCGGTCGCCGGGCTTGAATCCCTTCACCGCTTCGCCGACCTCGGTCACGGTGCCGACCGCCTCGTGCCCGAGGATCCGGCCGTCGGTTACGGCCGCGACGTCTCCTTGCAGGATGTGCAAGTCGGTTCCGCAGATCGTGGTGGTGTCGACGCGGACGATCACATCGGTCGGGTCCTGGATCGTCGCGTCGGGAACGTCCTCCCAAGCCTTCTGGCCAGGACCGTGGTAGACGAGCGCCTTCATCTTTTCCTCCGTCGGTTGAGGGCTTGCCGAGCCCGCATTCGGCCGGGCTTGTCCGCCGTCCGACGTTAGTGGCGACGCTCACAGATCAACTGTCGCAGAATCGGACCATCGCCGGCGGCGCGCGAGCAGCGCGGCAGCGATCTGTCCCGGATCCGGGACGCTTCCCCCGCCTGGCGCGTCCGGGATCCGTCCGGCGGAGGAGGGGCCAGCAGCTGTCTCACGATGAGACAACCGACCGGAGGCCGCGACCCCTATGCTACGGCGGTGTCGAATGCGGTCGAGTTGGAAGCGGCCCGCCGATCGTATCTGACGGCTGGGCGGTACGTGGCCGCCCGCGACGTGGTCCGCCCCGAAGTGCTCGCCTCCTGGGAGCGTTCGCGGTGGCACGACGTCGATCCGGACCGGATCACCGCCCGGTTCCTCGGCCACACCCACGCCGCGCCCTCCGTCGTCGCCTGCGCCAACGACGTGTTCGACGCGTTCGTCAAAGCCAACGAGGACGGCGCCTGCTCCCTCGCCCTCCTCGACACCGGCGGGGTGGTCCGGGCCCGGTGCGACGGCGACGGCGCGCTCGCCCACCTCCTCGACGCCGTGCTGCTGGTGCCGGGCTACGACTTCGCCGAACGCGCCGTCGGCACCACCGCCGCGTCGATCGCCCTGCACGAGCAGGCGGGTGCGGCCATCAGCGGCCCGGAGCACTACCACTCCCAGCTCACGTGCCTGAGCGACGCCGCGGCGCCCGTGATCGATCCGAACGGCCACGACTTGTGCGGTGTCGTCACGGTGATCTCCCACCACGGGGCCGAGACGCCGCTGCAGTTGGCGCTCGCGCGGATGCTCGCCGAGCAGATCGCGGACCGGATCGCCGGCGAGCCCCAGCGGCGGTCGCAGATCATCCTGGAGCAGTTCGATCACCGCGACCACGAGGGCACCTGGGTGGTGGCGACCGACGGCAACTTCGTCACGTCCAACGCCGCGGCGCGCCAACTCGACGCGACAGACTTGCGCGCGCTGAACGATCTCGTGCTGGCCAGCCTGATGTTGCAGGACTTCGCGACCAAGCACCTCGACCTTCCCGCCAACGGCTGCGCCGAGGTGACGACCGAGCCGATCTGGATGTCCGGAGAACTGATCGGATGCCTGCTCACCGGCCGAAAGGCGGGCAGCCGCCCGTCGCCCGAGTTGCCGGAAGGCATTCGGCGCCAGGGGTCCCACGTGGCCCCGCTGACCCGTCGCGACTACGCGAAGGACGTCCGCGGCTCGGATCGCGCTCAGCAGGAGCACGCCAAGGCCCGGATCCGCGCCAACCGAGAACTGCTTACGCCCTTCCTGCGCGCCCGGCACGAGGTGGTCGCCAGCATCGGCCAGGGGCGCAACCACCTGCTGATCGGCGAACCCGGCGTCGGGAAGCGCACGCTCGTCCTGAACCAGTTCCGGCAATCGTTCCCCCTGGGCCGCGTCATCACGGTCGACTGCGCGACCATGGCCGGCGAAGCCCCCACGCGGCTCGACGATCTCACCAACGGGCTCTCCGCCGACCTCGGGGACCGACCACACCTGCTGCTCTTGCGCGGCATCAACGGGTTGACCCCGGTCGGCGCCCGCCGACTCGACGAAGCACTCCGGCCACTCGTCGCCCTGCCGACGCCGCCGCTCGTGGTCGGCAGCGTGGACATCGCCGCGGTGGACGCGACTCGCCCGTACGGGCTGCTCCTGCGGCACTTCCACGAGATCACCCGGGTTCCGCCGCTGCGCTACCGGCTCGACGAAGTCGGTGACATCGCGAACTCCGTGCTGCGCAAGCTCGCCGCCCGCCGCTCCCTGCGCCTGTCCCTGCAGGTCGTGCGCGTCCTCGAAAGCTACGCGTGGCCCGGCAACATCAGCGAGCTCGAGGACGTGCTCCGCTACGTCGTCGCCCACAAGCCCGTCGGCGAGATCCAACCCCCGGACTTGCCGCAGCTGTGTTTTCAGGGCCGCGCCCGGAAGATGTCCATGCTGGAAGCCGCCCAGTGCGATGCGATCATCCAGGCGCTGTACGAGTCTCGTGGTAATCGGTACAAGGCCGCGGAAATGCTGGGGATTGCGCGGTCTTCGTTGTATCGCAAGATCGATGCGTTCGGGATCAGCTACATCGCCTGAAGATTATGGAATTCGGCTACTGGTTTCCCTGCATTCCTCCGCATCTGGATTTCGAGAGATGGGCCCCGTTCCGACTGGCACGCGAACTGATCGCTAGATAGGACTGGGGCGCTCGGGCTCGTTGTGTGGGGCGTCCAGGGGCTGTCAGCCACTCCTCTCGCCCGCGGTCAGGATGTTCGCGTCGTCGACGGGATTTGTCGTTCCACCGCGATGAATGAAGACCAGTGCAGCGGGTGGAGGCGCGGATCACCGGTCTCGCGCCATGAGGCGAGTCTCCGGCGTTGCATCGTCTGGACCAGGTCGACGTACGAAGTTCCCGGCGGGGCCTGGGCGACCTCGGTCGCGGCGTTCCACATTCCGGCGGTGTTGGGGAGCGGCGAGGTGCTCGCGATCATCCGGCTGACGCCGGCCGCCAGTGCCGCGGTCGTGAGGCCCAGGGGTTCGGTCGCGGCGGCGCCGAAGCTGTCGCAGCCGATCAGGACGAGTTCCTCGACGGCGGGGAACTGGGCGGGGTCGCGCCACCAGTCGGCGGCCGTGAGGGCGCCGTCGGAGAGGACGAAGGCGCCGGCGCCGGGGGAGGCGGCGTCGGCGGGCGTGACGTGGCCCGCGTAGACCATGCGGCGGACCGGGTGCTCGGCGAGCACGGCTCGGAGGGTCGCGCGGGTGGCCACGGTCGGGGTGGGGTTCGGCAGCACGTTCGTGGTCCATGCGGGCAATTCGGGGCGGGCCAACAGGTGCACCAGGTCGTCGGGGACCGGCAGGGAGACCGGTGTGCGGCCGAGCAGGGGGCGTCCGCCGGGGTCGAGCACGAGCGCGCTGCCGTCCGCGGGACCGCTGTGGCAGGGAAGGGTGAAGTACCGGGGATTGGGGCAGTGGTTGACCCCGGCGTGATCGAGAATGCGGCCGGCGTCGCCGGGAAGCGTGGCGAGCCCGAACGGCACTCGTACCGTGAGTGGCGAGGGCTGCACGAAAAGCCGGGTGCCGGCGTCGGCTTCGGCCAGGTGAGCCGCGAGGCGCGCGGGGATCATCGCCTTGCCCAGTGCCCGCGCCAACGTCTCCTCCTGGGCCGGTGACCGGCCCAGCGCCGTGCGCAGCCGATCCCGGAAATCACCGTCCTCGCCGGCGTTGCGGGCGAGCGGGATCACGTCCTCGTAAGCGGCGACGGCGCGGAAGAGCTCGGCCAGATCCGTCTGCTCGTACCAGCAGTCGCCGGCACTGGTGAGTACCGCGTGGTAGACGCGGTGGTTGCCGATCCACTGGCTCCACCACGTCCACGGGCGAGGTCCCGCCGCGACGCCGACCACGGCGGCGAGGTCCAGCGCGTCGGCGGACCCGTCGTGGGGCACGAGGCTGACGCGCACGGGCGCCGCGAGCGGGATGAGGTGGATCTTCGGGTCGTCGATCACGCCCACTTCGGCTTCGGTTTCCGAGAGCACGTCGGCGAGTTCGCCGGCCAGTTCGGGGTCCGCCACCACGTGGTGCGGCTGCGGGTCCGGCGTGGTTTCCGGCTCACCGGCCGGGACGCCGAGGCTGGCTCCCTCGATCACGAGCCGAGCGATGTCCTGTGCGCTGCGGTTCGCGTGGACCGAGGCTTTGATCGTGAGTGCGCGAAGAGCGCGCTCGCGGCTGAGGAGTGCCGCTCGCCACGACGTCATGGCCTGGGTCGACCACCAGTCGGTGAACGCCTCGAGCACGTGCAGGGCCTGGTCCAGCACCAGGTCGGCGTGCTCCGGCCGGGTCGCTTGGAGGAACTGGATGGTCAACGTGACCTGGTGCTCGAAAACCTCTCCCACCAGCGCGCGCCGATAGGCTCGCTCGAACTCGTCGAAGTCGATCTCGTTCGTGACGAAGCCGATGTGGGCGAGGCCGAAAAGCAGCCCGGCGACCTGGCTCGCGTCCTTGAGGCGAGTGAATTCGTTGAGGGCGGCCACTGCCGCCACGTGCGCGGAGTCGTAGTCCTCTCGGGCGATCCAGTGCTCTGCCAGCGCCGCCATGCATCGGGCGAACTGGCCGCGTGCGCCTGCCCGGCGGAATCCTTCCGCGGCGAGCAACATCCTCGTCGCTCTCTCCGGTCCGTCGCCGGTGTCCAATCCGCCCCACAGGTAGTCGATCTCGGCGAGCCAGCGGATGTGTCCTTCCTCGGCGGCCAGTTGTCGTAGGTCGGCGAGCTGGTCTTCGGCGACGGAGAACCCGATGTGACGGTAGATGTCGTAGCGCGCCCAGCGCACCATCACCTCGGAGACGGCCTCGAGCGAGGTGTCGATCTGAGTCAGGCAGGCGAGGGCGAAGCGGTAGTCGCCGAGCTTGTGGAAGCAGAAGTACGCCGACCACAGCAGGTCCTGGTAGATCTCGGGGTACTGCCCGTCCTCGAGTTCTGCCAGCGTGTTCACGGTCAGCCGAGCCCCCTGCACGAAGTGGTCGTGGGAACCACCGTGCGTGAGTGCGTGCGCCTGGAGCGACTTGGCCAGCAGCGTCAGATGCGGATCGCGGGTGGCAGAGGCGACGCGTCTGCACAGCTTGGCGACCTCGCCGGACGTCGTCCGGTCGTCGGCCAGCCCGACCAGCACTTGGATCGCGCGGAGCACCGCCCAGAACTGCTGTCGCGAGAGGAGGAGCTTCGACAGCTTCATGAGCTCGGAAGCCGCGACCTCGTGATCGGCGGAGTCGAGCGCCGCCTGGGTGAACTCGTCGAGATCGCGCTCGACGGCGTCCAGATCGTGGCGTGCGAGAGCACGCAGGATCCGGCGCGCCGGCTTGTGGTGGGCGCCCTCCACCAGTTGGCCCGCGGGTGCCGCTTCGTCGCAGCCTTCGGGGTATCCCGAGGTCGAGGCGAGGACCTCCACCCACAACAGTGGCGTCGGCCGGACGCCGGTCATGAAGACCAGGGCCTGGATCGAGTTGGCCTCCTGCTTGGACAGCCCGGGTTTCGTGAAGTCGAAGATCCGCGGCTTGCTCGCGCGGTCGAGTGCGAGCCGCGCGGCGTCGGCCGCTTCCACACAGTCTTGGGGGCCCTGCGTTGCGGCGAACCACTCTTCGGCGGTCGTGATGAGCGCCGAGCTCAGTTCCCGGCGTTCATCGTGAAAGGCGAACGCGGCCTCGGCCAGAGCGTGGGCGGCGGCATGGGTGCGGCCACCGGCGTGTGCTTGGTAGGCGTACCCGACGAGCCAAGGCCCGACGTCTTCCGGCGGCAGGGCCCGTACGGCGTGGATCCGGGCGTCGAACGTCGCGAACCGCGGCTGGCGCGACAAACCGAACCGGCTGATGCGAACGGCGAAGGGGTGGGCGGCGAAGGTGTCGACGGCCCCTTGTTCGAGCTTCCGGCACAGGATGCGGCCGTTGTAGACGATGGACTTCAGAAACCACTTCCGGCCCGCCGCCTCGATCACCGGCCTCACTCGGCTCACGGCGCGGCGGACGTGCCGGCGGCGATCGCGGAGAGCTCGCCGACCGCGACCTCGGGAAACGCCGACACCAGCGAAGCGATGGCGATGATCCGATCGCGCGTCGCACTGTCGCTCACCTGGGCGGCGATCTGCAGGCACGACTGGATGGCCTCGGCGCGTTCCACGCTCGCCGTCAGGTTCCGCAGGTTCTCCGCGGCTCGGGTCGCGGCCTCCTTGGACTGGGTGAACAGCAGGCTTCCCGCCGCGCCCGGCAGAACCGCGGCGACACTCGTGAGCACCCCCACCTCGGTGTGGGCGAACAGCACCAGCCCCACCCCGATGATCACGGTCACCAGCGCCACCGCACCGGCGACCAGGCTGGCCCAGAAGATCGCACGCTGCTGACTCAACGCGGCGTCGTGGTGCTCGACGTAGAAGTCGACGCGCCGCCGCGACATCTCTGCGACCCAGCCCATCGTGATGGCGGCCGAGCCTTCGCCGGCCTCACCCGAAAGCACCGGCGCCACGTCGTCCGGAAGATCCAGCGCGTCCACTGCCACGGATTCCCGCAGCCGTCTCACCTGGTCGACCTCACGACGGCGCCACCGCCCACGAGCCGAGATCAGGAACCACACAGCCCCGGCGGCGACCAGCACGGACGGCGCGAGGGTGCTGATGAGGAGCAACACGTTCATCGGGGGCGCTCGATCTCGGTGATCACCGGTGATTGAGCGGGGATCGACCTGGCCCGCCGTGGTGCTCCTGCGAAGCGGGCGAGCGGCGGGCCAGGGGACGCGGGTTCGAACTTGGGTGACGTGTTCACGTCCGCTACCTCCGGCTCTGGGGACATCGCCTCGATGTCGCTTGCGGGCCGGGGAATGTTTCAGGGGGAGTGGGCGGCTGTCTGGCGGGGCTGTGGTCGACTACGCGCTCGAGGGCTCGCGTCGACAACTGATCGGATCACGGGCGCGCGTCCGATCGTTCCCCGGGCGCATCTCGGTACCGCCTGTACAGTTCACTCGAGGGAAAGGTGGCGAACGGTGTCAAGCCAACCTTCGGCTGCTGTGATTGACCAGCTTAATTGGGATACATTACGCGAGATGGCCATCGCGGCCCGCGGGTGCGACATTGCGAAATTTCGCGCGTCGGCCAGCCGCTTGGAGCACGAGGTTCCTGTCGACGAAAAGGCTACCCGGTATGTTACCTACCTGCTGTGGCGTCAGGTGAAGGACACGCTGGGCCGGCAACCGGCGGACAGTGATTTCGAAATCGTCGCGCATCGTGCGCACGAGCGTGTGTCTCAGCTCTTGAAGGTCACGCCTGGCGACCTTGAGGGTGTGGTGAGAGTGGTTTTCGGTCGATCCTTCGAGGGTTTCACCGTGTCGGCCGGTGACTTCATCTTGATGGGATCCGCCATCCTGGGTTCTCTTATGGAAAATCCGGTTTCTGATCTGGGGAAAATATATCCGAAGTTGGAAGAATGGTATCGAAACGAATACTGCCGATGACACTCCTGCTCGATCGGAGCCAGGGTTTTCGGTGCAGTGCATCAGCGAGATTTCAACCTCGGGTGGAGCGGTAGTGATGGATGACATCGCCAGTGCAATGGATGCCTTTCGTCACTTCACCGAACCGCGCGACGGTGTCGGAAACAACCCATTCAGGCTCGCGTGCTCATTCGATCCGCCGCTCGGTCAGGCTGAGATCAAGTCAGCGTGGCCGAGTTCCTCGATTCCCGACGAGTTGGTGCGGGCGTGGTCCACAAGCGGGAGCTCGGTCCTGTTCGAGGATGTCGACTACGGCCAGTGGGGTCTGAAGTTGCTTTCGCCTCAGGATGCCGCGCGGCGCACGCTGCAGGAAAGTACGCAGCGTCCTGCTGTCTACCGCGGTGACGACGTCGTGATCGGTGAGTTCCTCGGAGATCAGGATCTCGTGGTCTTCGCGCCTTCGGAAGTCGGCTGCCGTCGGGTTCTGGTCGCGTTGCCGACGGACGGCCGATCGGATTGGTATGCGGTTGCCGGCAGTCTCGCCGAGTTCCTGGATCGCTATCTGCACGAGCTTGGTGACAAGTATTGGGAGGATGCAGGACAAGCCTGGTCGAGCAGGTTGTGATCGCCCGGTCGCCTGAGTGCGACCGATCTTGGCGACCGCCGCTCAGGTGGTGGACTCCTGGCGGCCTGGACGCCGCGGTGCGGCTCGATGCCGATGATCTGTCGGCGGGAGCACTCGGCGCGTACTTGGCGCGCGGTCAACAGCCCCGAACGTTACAACTATTGACTGTAACGTTCACCCTGGCTTACCGTGCGTCCGGCACGGGGATTCCCCGGCTGGGCAACGACGCCAGGAGGACAGAAGTGGGCGCGACAGCAGAAGACTTGATCGAGCGGAGCGTTCCGTTCGTCGAGGAGATCAAGAATCGGACGGCCGGCGTCGAGTTGGAGGCGTGGCTGAATCAGGAGCGCGGGCCTGGTTCCGGGTTGTGGGACGATCTCGCGGGGATCATCAAGGACGGCGTGGCCGACGGGTGGGCCGCGAACGAGGAGATCGACGGGCCGAACTACCGCCGGAGCCGGATCATCGGGCCGAGTGAGCGGTTGAACTGGTTCAGCATCACCGCGGTGTACATGAACAGCGTGCCGCTGTTCTGCGGGGAGTACCACCAGCACCCCTATGGCGAGATCAACATGGTGATCCCGCTGGACGAAGGTGCGCTGCTGCGCGGGCCGCGCGGGTGGCAGGGGCCGGGGTGGACGTCGCCGGAGCCGGGGAGTCACCACTACCCCGAGGTGGTGGGCGGGGGGCTGATCGCGTTGTTCTACCTGCCCGCCGGGCGGATTTCCTACGACATCACGGTTCCCGAGGACTACGACTTCATGGTGCCCGAGGGTTACCGGATGTCCGCGGCCGACGGTCAGTGAGCTGAGCCGGTTCCCGATGGAGAACACGAAGGCCGCGACCGTCGTCGACGCGTTGCTGACCCGGCGCAGCGTGCGGGCGTTCCTGCCGACGCCCGTGCCGAGGGCGGAGGTGGAGCGCCTGCTGGCGCTCGCCTCGCGCTCGGCGAGCAATTCCAACGCGCAGCCCTGGCACGTGCACGTGCTCACCGACGAGCCGAAGCAACGGCTCACGGAGGCGCTGTGGCGCGCGCTGGACGGCGAAGGGCGCGTCGCCGAGACCGAGTACCCGTTCCAGCCCGCGCCGGACGACTGGGAAGAGCCGTTCCGGGGCCGGCGCAAGGTGTTCGGCGAACGCCTGTACGGCGAGACGCTCGGCATCGAGGCGCACGACGCCCACGGGCGCCTCGCGCACCACCGGCGCAACTACGATTTCTTCGGCGCGCCGGTGGGGCTGGTGCTCACGGTGAGCCGCAGCACGCTCGCCAGCGCGCTCGTGGACGCCGGTCTGTTCCTGCAAGCGCTCATGCTCGTCGCCCGCCACGCCGGGCTCGACACGTGCCCGCAAGCCGCGTTCATCGACTTCTACCCGGTGCTGCGGCGCCACCTGAACATCCCGGACGACCAGATCGTCGTCTGCGGACTCGCGCTCGGCCACGCCGACCCCGGCCACCGCCTGAGCGATTTCCGGACCGGCCGCGAACCGGTCGACACCTTCACCACGTTCTACGGCGACTGACCTCGGCGGTCGGTGCCGCGCGGGCCGGACCTCCGGGGGGAGATCCGGGAGTTCCCGCTTTCCTTTGTCACACCCAGTTATCGGGGGGCCGTGCATCCCTTACGAAAGGTGAGCTGGCCGTGCCTACTCAACAACCGCGCCGCACCGTGCGCCTCGACGAGCTGATCGACGAGCGCCCGGTCGGCGGCTTCCACGTCCTCGTGCTCGCGCTCACGGGCCTGGTCATGTTCCTCGACGGCCTCGACACGCAGGCGATCAGCTTCGTCGCCCCGGCCGTCGCCAAGGAATGGTCCCTGCCGGTGGCCGCGCTCGGGCCGATCTTCTCCGCGTCGATCGTGGGGCTGATGATCGGCTACCTGGTGCTCTCACCCCTGGCGAACAAGGTGGGACACCGCAAGCTCGTGATCGTGGCCACGGCGTTGTTCGGCGTGTTCACCGTGCTCTGCGCGGTGGCCGGCAACGAAACGCAGCTGATCGTGCTGCGGCTGCTGACCGGGGCCGGGCTCGGGGCCGCGATCCCGAGCGCCGTGGCGCTGGCCAGCGAGTTCGCGCCCGCCCGGCGCCGCTCCACGTTCGTCATGTTCATCTACTGCTGGCTGGCCCTCGGGTTCGTGGCGGCGAGCCTGATCTCCGGCGCGGTGATCCCGGCGTGGGGGTGGCGGCCGATGTTCGTGCTCGGCGGCGTGCTGCCGCTGGTGCTCGCGCTCGTGCTGCTGGGGCTCCTGCCCGACTCTCCGAGCCACCTCCTGCCGCGCAACGCGGCCCGGGCCCGCGCGACGTTGTGCCGGCTGCACCCCGGCCTCGACCCGCAAACGGAGGTCCTGCCCGCCGAAAGCGCTTCCACGGCGGAAAAGCCCCGGTCGCCGTTGGTGGAACTGGTCCGGCGCCACTGGCTGGCCAGCACCGCGCTCCTGTGGCTCGCGTTCATGCTCAACCTCGGCGTGTTCTACGCCGTGCAAAGCTGGCTGCCCACCATCCTCGGGCGGCTGGGGCACTCACCCTCGACCGCGGTGCTCGCGACCGCGCTCACCACCATCGGCGGAATCGCCGCCGCGCTCGTGATCGGGCCGATGATGGACCGGCGCGGCCCGTTCGGCACGCTCGGCGTGGTGTACCTGCTGGGCGCGGTGTTCGTGGCGGTGCTCGCGTTCGCGGTCACCGGGCAGAGCTGGCTCGTGCTCGGCGCGGCGTTCCTCGCCGGGACCTGCGTCACCGGCGGCCAGATGAGCGTGGTCGCGCTCGCCACGGTGCTGTACCCGCCGCGGATCCGCCCGACCGGCGTCGGCTGGGCTCTCGGAATCGGCCGTGTCG
Organism: Amycolatopsis rhabdoformis; assembly: GCF_035918295.1. GTDB lineage: Bacteria > Actinomycetota > Actinomycetes > Mycobacteriales > Pseudonocardiaceae > Amycolatopsis > Amycolatopsis rhabdoformis. Next base: position 4,638,974 of record NZ_CP142149.1, on the reverse strand, counting down.
GCGGGATCCTGGGGCCGCTGCTGGTCGGGTTCGCCCTGGGCAGCGGCACGGCGGCCCGGACGGTGTTCGTGGTGATGGGCGCGGTGCTCCTGGTGGCGAGCGGGGCGGTGTTCGCGCTCGCCCGGGTCTCGCGGCCCGTCCGGGCCGGCGTTCCGGCCGACTCGCGCACGGCCGCCGTGGACTCGGTGCGACCGGTGGGGCTGAGCGCCGGCGAGTGACCACCGGAGACTGAGCATCGGTGAACGGGCCGAGCGGGCTGGATGCCTGCTCGGCCCGTTCACCGTTGCTGCCCATCGCGGGGCGATCGCGACGAAGCGGCGAGGACGGGCCGCGCGGGCCGAGTGCCTGCGCGGCCCGTCCTCACCCGGCGCAGATCCGGCGGGAGATCTCGTCCGCCGCGTTCCGCACGACGGCCGCGTAACGCGACACGTCGACGTGGGAGTGCACGACGAGCCCCAGCGCCGCCCGCAGCCCGCCCCGGCCGTCGGAAACGGGGGCCGCGATCGAGGCCGTGCCGAGGGTCATCTCCTGGTGGACGGTGCCGAAACCGGTGTCGCGCGTGGTGGCGATCGCGGTGGCGAGCCGGCCGGGCGTGGCGACGGTGTAGGGCGTGCAGCGGGCGAGGCCGTGCCGGTGCACGTCGGCGAGGACGTCCGTCGGCGCGGCCGCGAGCAGGACCTTGCCGACGCCCGTGGCGTGCAGCGGCAGCCGTCCGCCGACCTCGGTCACGGTGGGCACGGCCCGCGGTCCGGTGAGCCGCTCGACCACGAGCACGTCGTGGCCGTCGCGGATCGCGAGCTGCACGTTTTCGCGAGTGGCCTCGTACAGCTCCTGCATGAGCGGCAGCGCCCGGTCGCGCAGGCCGGCCGGCACCGCGGCCCGGGTGCCGAGCTCCCACAACCGCACGCCGACGCGGTAGCGGCCGTCCGCGTCGCGCTCGACGCCGCCCCAGCGTTCGAGGGCGGCCAGCAGGCGGTGGGTCGTGGTGAGGGGCAGGCCGGAGCCGCGGGCGAGGTCGGCGAGGGTGAGGTCCTCGCCGTCGAAGGCGTCGAGCAGGGCCAGCACTCGGTCGATCGACGATCGGCCCGGCTCCCGCGCGTTCCCCGACACGGGCGGGCTCAGGCCGCGGTCTTGACCGCGGCGGCGAGCCGCGCGACGCGTTCGCCCTGGTGCCGCGCCGCGGCGCGGGCCGTGTCGTCGACCGGCGCCTCGCCGCGGCGCCCGACGTGGCTGCTGCCGTACGGGTTGCCGTCGGCGAACTTCACGGGGTCGGTGTAGCCGGGGGCGACGACGATGCCGCCGAAGTGGTGGAACGTCGTGTACAGCGCGAGCAGGGTCGATTCCTGGCCGCCGTGGTCGGTGTCGGTGGTCGTGAAGCCCGAGTACACCTTGTCCGCGAGCAGCCCCTGCGCCCACTGCGGGCCCAGCGTGTCGAGGAACTGCTTGAGCTGGCTCGCGACGTTGCCGAACCGGGTCGGCGAGCCCATCACCACGGCGTCGGCCCACACCAGGTCGTCGGCCGTGGCCACGGGAACGTCGGCGGTCTGCGCGACGTGCTCGGCCCACGCGGGGCGCGAAGCGATCACGGCCTCGGGCGCGAGCTCGCCCACCTTGCGGAGGCGGACCTCGGCACCGGCCTTCTCGGCTCCCGCCGCGATCTCCTGGGCGAGCGCGTGCGTGGTGCCGGTGGAGGAGTAGTAGACGACGGTGACCTTGGTCTGCTCGGCCATGGGGATCCTCTCGGGGATATTACGTTACATGGAGAGTATGTAACGTAGCAAACCCGCGCCCGAGTGCCCGCCCGATGTGGTGGACAAGACGTCCAGCCCTTCTGCCCGGCGGAAGGCGAGCGTCGACACGCGGTTCGCCGGGCGGGAAGGGTGTGCGCATGGCACTGCACAGCGACAACGACACGATCCGCAAGCTCGTCGAGGACTGGGCCCTGCACCGCGACTCCGCGCAGTGGGACCGGTTCGCGACGGTCTGGCACGCCGACGGCTGGATGACCGCGACGTGGTTCCAGGGTCCGTTCACCGAGTTCATCGACGTCAGCCGCGCGGCGTTCGAGGCGGGTGGCCAGATCCTGCACTTCCTCGGCGGCTTCACCTGCGACGTCGCCGGCGACCGGGCGATCGCGCAGACGAAGATGAAGATCGAGCAGCGCGCGCCGGTGCACGGCACGCTCGTGGACGTGACGTGCACCGGCCGGTTCTACGACTTCGTCGAACGCCGCGACGGCCGCTGGGGGATCGTCCGCCGCCAGCCGATCTACGAGTCCGACCGGATGGACGTGGTCGATCCGGCGCAGTCGCTGCGGCTCGACGCGGCCGCGCTGGCGAGCTTCCCGCCCGGCTACCGCCACCTCGGTTACCTGCAGGAGGACAACGGCCACCGCGTCATGCGCGATCTGCCCGGGCTCCGTGGATCCGTCGTCGAGAAGCTGTACGAGGAGGGTCGCGCCTGGCTGGAGGGTTCGGCGACGCCGGGTTCCGTGCGCGTCAACCCGTCGTGACGCTCGGCTCTCCAGCGTGGACGGCGTGGGCCGCCCGCGGCCGGATCGTGAGCTCCAGCGCGTGTTTCCGCGCCAGGGCGTGGGATTCGGCGAGCGACTCCTCGTGCCGCGGCAGCAGGTGGCGGAGTTCGGCGACGGTCGGCGCGAACGTGAGCTCCGGCGTGATGAAGTGCACGTCGAGTCCGAAGAGGACGGTGTCGCTCAGGAGCGTCCGCAGCGCGGGCACGAGGTAGTCCTTGCCGTGCTGGGGAGCGCCGGGCCCGTAACCGCCGCCCCGGGCGGAGACCACCACGGCGGGGCGGCCCGCGGTCGGCGCGGCGTTCGGGCCGAGGCCGATGGTGCGGCCGGGGATCATCACGTGGTCCAGCCAGGCTTTGAACGCCGAGGGGATCGAGTAGTTGTACATCGGCACGGCGAACAGGTACGCCTCGGCGCCCAGGAACTCCTCGACGAGCTCGTCCTGCAGCGCCGCGGAGGCGGCCTGGTCGGTGGACCACTCGGCGGCCGGCGTGGTGCGGGCGGTGATCCCCGCGGCGCCGAGGTGCCCGACCGGGTCGAGCGCGAGGTCTCGCGTGACGATCTTCGAGGTCCACGCCGCGGTGAAGGTGTCGGCGACGCGGCGGGAGAAGGACGCCGCGCCGGAAGCGGAGGCGTCGATGCGCAGGAGGTAGGACATGGGTCTCTTTCCGGAAGGCGAAGGTCAGGTGCGGGGGACGAGGCAGCCGTCGGGCGTGCACGTGCCACCGGCGTCGGCGAGCGGCACCAGGTCGTGGTGGCCGGCCGTCCACGCGGTCCGCAGCGCCGCCACGAGGTCGTCGACACTCACCGCGCCATTGAGCGCGTAGGCCCCGTCGAGCACCACGAACGGCGTGCCGTGAGCGCCGAGCCGCTCGGCGGCGCGCTGGTCGGCCGCGACGCGGGCCCGGTAGCGGTGGCTGTCGAGCGCGGCCGCGGCGTCGTCCCGGTCCAGCCCGACCTCGGCGGCGAAGGCGAGCACGTCCTCCCGCGTCCAGAACGGCCGCGCCTCGCCGAAGTGGGCGCGGAACATCGCGGTCCAGATCTCGGCGCCGCGCCCCTGCTCGGAGGCGAAGGCGAGCAGTTGGTGGGCCAGGTCCGTCGGCCCCAGCGTGCGCTCGACGGCGTGGTAGGGCACCAGGCCCTCGGCTTCGGCGAGGCGTTCCAGCGGGCGCAACACCCGCTCCTCGTTCTGCGGCACGCCGTAGCGGACCAGCAACGCGCGCTGGGACACGCCCTCGCGCGGCAGGTCGGGGTGCAGCTGGAACGACCGGTGCACGAGCCGCACGCGCGCGCCGTGCTCGAACCGGTCGATCGCGGTGTGCAGCCGGTGGTCCATCAGCCCGCAGTAGGGGCAGACGACGTCCGACCAGAATTCGACGTCCACGGGGCGCCTCCTCGATTCGCGTTTGCTGCGTCGGAGGCGATCGTGCGTCGGGAGGAATCGGCGTGCAAAAGGCACACGGCTGTTCGTTTCGGCCGACCTGGGCACGAACACCGCTGTTCGTGACCGACGTGACGCGCGCAGGTACGGTGAACGCGTGAAGGACTTCAAAGCCGTGCGCACCGACGTCCGCCGCACCGTGGCCGAGACGCCGAGCGCGTGCGCGCAGTGGGGCGACCGGGACGCGGACTTCATCCGCGAGATCCTCGACCTCGTCGGCGACAAATGGAGCGTGGCCCTCCTGGGCATTCTCGACGGCGGTGCGCTGCGCTATTCCGACCTGGCCGCGGCGGTGCCGGGAATTTCCCAGCGAATGCTCACCCTCACGCTGAAGCAACTGCAACGCGACGGTTTCGTCCGGCGGATTTCCCACGCAGAAGTGCCCCCACGCGTCGAATACGGCTTGACGACGCTGGGGGCTTCACTGCTGTCGGCGGTGCTGGGTCTGGCCGGGTGGTCCGCGGAGAACCAGGTGCTGGTCCGGCGGAGCCAGGCGGAGTTCGATGCGGACAACGCCGCCGAGGGTGACGCTTGACGCTGGCCGAGGTCGGCTGCGCCGGACCACCGTCCTCCGACCCGCCGCGAACATCCACTTCGGACGCCACCGGAGCCCGCGACCGCGGGCCTTGGCGCGCACCGGGTGGGCGGTGAGCGGACACGCCCACCCGGTCGCAGTTCAGCGCACCACCGGGCGGCCCATCGGCAGCGGCTTGCCGCCCGTGGCGACGGAGGCGGCGGAGGCGAACAGGTAGATCCCGACCGCGGTGAAGGCGAACACCGCGTACCCACCGGCGGTGGTGGCCCCGGTGGAGGATCCCACCGTGCCGTACAGCACCAGGGCGAGCGCGAGGTCCACCAGCACGAACAGCAGGGTGAACGCGGCGGGCAGGCGCAGCGTGGTCAGCGTCAGCAGGCCGATGGTGATCAGCCAGGCGATCAGGAACAGCCCCTGCGTCGCGATCGCGGCGTCGGGGGTGATGCCGAACCAGTTGTGGGTCAGGCCGAGCACCAGGGCGGCGTAGCTGAGCCAGAAGCCGGCGAAGATGCCGAACACGGCGGCCACGGCGCTCTCGCCCAGGGCGGCCGCCCACACGGCGGCCACGAGCTGGCCGATGCCGGTCGCGGGCAGGATGATCGCGATCGAGGCGCCGACGGCGGCGGCGGGGACGTAGCCGGTCAGGACCAGGCCGAGCGCGGTCGCGCCGGCGATGAAGGTCGGCACGCCGATCATGGCGGGATCGCCGACGGGTACGGAGCGGGTGGTGGGGGCTTCGACGGCAACTTCAGTGGTGGTCATCGTGGAACTCCTCGTTGAGCTGCGAATGATCCTCGGGTGCCGGTCGGGCGGGGCGGCCGCGACAGCGGACTCAGAGCACGGGACTCAGGGCACCGGACCGGCCGAGCGGGCGGGGGTCCACCGGCCGGCGCACGCGGCCGGTGGACCCCCGGTCGGTCACGGGCTGCCGGGCCACATCGTCGACAGCTCCGGGTGGTCGTCGTCGAGCAGGCGGTGCGCCAGCGCGATCGCCTCTTTCGGATCGAGCTGGTCGAACGCGGGATCCCCGTGGGCGACGCCCTCGAAGGTGTCCGCCAGCTCGCTCGCCGCGGCGGCCGACAGGCTGCTGTCCTGGCCGCACTTCACGTAGCGCAGCCGGAGCACGCCGGCGGCCTGCAGCATCAACGCGCCGTAGCTGTCGCGTGGACGGGACTTCTGGTCTGCCATACCGGCTCCCTTGTCTCTGGAGCCCGCCGGCGCGGTGCCGGTGAGCCGGGTGGGGTCAGCGGGTGGCGTGCTTCTTGAGCTCGGCGGCCGCGGCGCCCGGGTCGGCGGCGTTGTAGATCGCGCCGCCCGCGACGGCCACCACCGCACCGGCCTCGCGCACCGAGCCGATGGTGTCGACCTTCACCCCGCCGGCGATGGAGAACGGCACGCCGGCCGCGCGCCCGTCGGCGAGCAGCTGGTCGATCGAATACCCCGGCCGGGCCTGCTCGTCCAGACCCGCGTGGATCTCCACGAACGCCACACCCAGCTTCGAGACCTCGCGGATGCGCGCGACCCGTCCCTCCACCACGCCGATCATGTCGGCCACGACCTGCTTGCCGTACTTGGTTCCCGCCGCCACGGCACCACGAATGGTGTCGTCGTCGACCGTCCCCATCACCGTGACCAGATCCGCGCCGGCCTCGAACGCCAGCGCCGCCTCCAGCTCACCGGCGTCCGCGGTCTTCAGGTCCGCGAACACCAGCTTGTCCGGGTGCGCGGCCTTGATCGCGCTCACCGCCGCGATTCCCGCCGCCTTCACCAACGGCGTACCCAGCTCGAGGATGTCGACATGGTCGGCAACCTGACCAGCCAGGGTCAACGCCGAAGGGAGATCCAACACGTCCAACGCCACCTGCAACCGCACAACAAACTCCTCAGGGGAAACGAGATCGGCCAAGTCGTCTCACGATCACCCGCTCACCCGAAACGCGGCAACAGTCCGGCACATGCGCAAACACAATCCCCCCATGCGCACCCCGAATAGCCTCCGCCGCCCGGGACCGCTCGTGCCGGGGCCGTCGCCGTTCGTCCGTGATCCGGTGCCGGTCGTTCGCGGCCGGTTGCCAGGCCCGGGCACGGGCCCAGAACCTTGTCGAAGACAAGCCGGGCCGAAGGCCGAAAAGTGCGGGAGGACGCCATGAGGTGGCAAACGCCTGATTCCGCGGTGGGCGGGGTCCGCTCCGAACCCGGCCTCCGGCGGGGTTGAGCGCCGTGTTCGTCCATTGTCTCGGAGTGGCGGCCGGCGGGGGATTTCCGCAGTGGAACTGCGCTTGCGCCGGGTGCCGCACGGCCCGGGCCAAGCCCGAAGTCGCGTCGATGCACGCCGGGATCGCGGTGTCGGGCGACGGTGAGCAGTGGTTCCTGCTCAACGCGACTCCCGACGTCCACCACCAGATCGCGGCGGATCCTTCGCTGCACCCAGGTCCGGGGATCCGGGAGACGCCGGTCGCCGGGGTGCTCCTCACCGACGCGGAGTTCGACCACACCATCGGCCTGCTGATGCTGCGGGAGGAATCGACGCTCACGGTGTACGGCACGGCGCCGGTGCTCGAAGCGCTCACGTCGTCGTTCCCGGTCCGGGAACTGGTGAGTGACTACGCGGCTTTCTCCTGGTCCCGGCTCGAAATCGGCAAGCCGCTGGAGCTCACCGACCGGGTGCGCGTGACCCCCTTCAAGACCGGGTCGAAGCCGCCGCGCTACGTCGGGCAGGGGCGGCACTCGCCGGCTTCCGGCTCCTCGTCGGAGTGGGAAGTGGGCTTCCGCCTGGAGGACACGGTCACGGGCGGCACGGTGGTGTACGCGCCGACGCTGCCCCGCTGGGACGAGCAGTTCGCCGAGCAGGTGGCCGCGGCCGACTGCGTGTTCCTCGACGGCACGTTCTGGACGGACGACGAGATGTCCTGCCAGGGAGCGGGAAAGCGGACCGGACGCTCGATGGGACACATGCCCGTGAGCGGTGCGGACGGGTCCGCTCGCGCGCTGGCCGCGCTCGCGGCCGACCGCAAGATCTACACGCACATCAACAACACGAACCCGATTCTCGACGAAGCGTCCCGGGAGCGGCAGTGGCTGACGGGCCTGGGCATCGAGGTCGGCCGAGCCGGTTTGGAAGTGGAAGTATGAACGCTGGGTCCACGGAAGAGTTCGAAGCGCGGCTGCGGGCGATCGGAGAGAAGCGCTACCACCACCTCCACCCGTTCAACGAACGGATGCACGCGGGCACGCTGACCGAAGAGGAATTCCGGGGGTGGGTGCGCAACCGCTTCTACTACCAGGTCAACCTGCCGGTGAAGGACGCGTTCATCCTGACCAAGCTCCCCGGCCGCGACGACCGGCGCCGGTGGATCCAGCGCATCATCGACCACGACGGGCGCACGGGCGACGAAGGCGGCATCGAGAAGTGGGTCCGCCTCGGCGCGGCCGTCGGCCTGACCCGCGAGCACCTGTTCGACAACGACACGGTGCTGCCCGGCGTGCGCTTCGCCGTCGACGCCTACGTCGACTTCTGCCGACGGCAACCATGGCTGGAGTCCGTGGCCTCGGCGCTCACCGAGCTGTTCGCCCCGGATCTGCTGAGTCGGCGCATCACCGACGTCCGCGCCCACTACCCGTGGATCGCCACCGAAGGCCTGGAGTACTTCCGGGCGCGGCTCACGCAGCAGCCCAAGGACATCGCGCACCTGCTCGAACTGGTGCTGAACAACGCGAAGACCCGGGAGCAGCAGGACGCGTGCGCGCGGGCGCTGGAGTTCAAGTGCGACGTGCTCTGGAGCCTGCTGGACGCCGTCGAACTCGCCTACGGCAAGAGTTCCTGATGGCGGGCGGCGATCTCACGGCCACCCCGCGGCTGGCGACCAAGGCGATGCTGAAACACGACAGCGTCCGGGACGTGGAGCTGCTCCTGCTGCCGGAACGGGTGGTGCTGCTGAACAAGTCCGGCGCGGCGATCCTCGGGCTCTGCGACGGCAGCCGCACCGTGCGGGAGCTGGTCGAGCAGCTCGAGCGCGACTTCCAGGCGACGGACCTCGAGAACGACGTGATGTCGTTCCTCGAGGACGCGAGTGGACGCGGCTGGGTGGTGGTGAAATGAGCGGGGCACCCCAGCCCTTCGGGCTGCTGGCCGAGGTCACGCACCAGTGCCCGCTGCACTGCGTCTACTGCTCGAACCCGTTGGCGCTGCTGGAAAGGCAGGACGAGCTCACCACCGAGGACTGGACGCGGGTGATCGGGCAGGCGGCCGAGCTCGGTGTCGTGCAGGTGCATTTCTCGGGCGGCGAACCGCTCGTGCGCGGTGACCTGGAGACGCTGGTCGCCGAGTGCCGGCGCCTCGGCTTGTACACCAACCTGATCACCAGCGGCCTCGGGCTCACCGAGCGCAGGGCCGAGTCGCTCGTGGCGGCCGGGCTCAACAGCGCGCAGCTGAGCATCCAGGGCGACGCCGCGGAATCGACGGACCTGGTGGCGGCGAGCAAACGGTTCGACAAGAAGGAGGCGGCCGCGCGCATCATCCGCGACGCGGGCCTGCCGTTGAACATGAACGTGGTTCTGCACCGGCTGAACCTGGACCGGCTCGACGCGATCATCGACGTCTGCGTGGAGTGGGGCGCCGAGCGGCTGGAGCTCGCCAACGCCCAGTACTACGGCTGGGCCCTGCGCAACCGCGAGCTGCTGATGCCGAGCAAGCCGCAGCTCGACGAGGCGGTCGGCGTCTACGAACGCCGCAAGGCCGAGCTCGCCCGGCAGATGGAAATGCTCTGGATCCTGCCGGACTACTACGAGCCCTATCCCAAGCCGTGCATGGGCGGCTGGGCGCAGTCGGCGTTGACCGTGTCCCCGGACGGCGTGGTCTACCCGTGCCCGGTCGCCGCGGAGATCACGACGATGGAGTTCGCCTCGGTGCGCGACCACGACCTCGCGTGGATCTGGACGAAGTCCGAGGCGTTCGAGGCGTTCCGCGGCACGGACTGGATGCCGGATCCGTGCCGCAGCTGCGTGCGCAAGGAGATCGACTTCGGCGGCTGCCGGTGCCAGGCCTTCGCCCTGACGGGCGACGCCGCCCGGACCGACCCGGTGTGCCAGCACTCGCCCGACCACGGGCTGGTGCTCGACGCGCTCGTGCGGGCCAACCAGGAGGACGCCGGCGACGGGCAGCTCGTGTACCGCCGGCCGACGGTTTCGGCGCGAGAGCCCTGACCGGTGGCCCTCGAAGGCCGCGCTGCCGTCCGCGACACGCTCACGCGGGACGAGGCGGCGGCGCGGTCGGCCGAGATCTCGCACGTCCACTACGCGGTGGACCTCGACGTGACCGCGGGGGAGCGGACCTTCATGACGAGCACGGTCGTGCGGTTCCAGGCTCGGACCGCGGACGCCGTCGTTTTCCTCGACTTCGCCGGTGCTGTCGAGTCGGTCGAGTGCAACGGCCGCGCGGTGCCGGACGCGCAGCACGGGCCGCGCGTTCGGGTTACTGTGCGACCCGGCGTGAACGAGGTCCGGGTGACCGGAACCGCGCCGTACTCGCGCACCGGCGAAGGGCTGCACCGGTTCCGTGATCCGCTCGACGGCGAGGTGTACCTGCACACCAAGTTCGAGCCGTTCGCGGCGCACCGCGTGTTCGCCTGCTTCGACCAGCCCGACCTGAAAGCCACGGTGGAGCTGACCGTGACCGCCGAAGAGGGCTGGGTCGTGGTCGCCAACACCGATCCCGTGCCCGTGCCCTTGCCCGATGGGCGCTCGACGTGGCGCTTCGGTCGCACGCCTCCGCTGCCGCCGTACCTGGTGGCGTTCTGTGCGGGCCCGTTTCGCCGGTTGAGGTCCAGCCACCACGGAGTGCCGCTGGCGCTGTACGCGCGGAATTCACTCTTCGCGCAGCTGCGCGCCGACGCACCCGAGATCTTCGAGGTGCTCGGCCGCGGTCTCGACCACTACCGCCGCCTGTTCGGCCTGGCGTACCCGTTCGCCAAGTACGACCACGTCTTCGCGCCCGAATACGCCTTCGGGGGCATGGAACACCCGGGCTGCGTCACGCTCAACGAGCGGTTCCTGTTCGCCCACCGCGTGATCGAGGACAAGCGGCGCCGCCGGGCCGAGGTGCTGCTGCACGAGATGGCGCACATGTGGTTCGGCGACTACGTGACCCTGCGCTGGTGGGACGACCTGTGGCTGAACGAGGCGTTCGCGGAGCTGATGTCCGTGCACGCCCAGACCGTGGTGACGCCGTACGGGGACGGCTGGACCGCCTACACGCACCACGCCCTGCCCGCGGCCCGGCACGCCGACCGGCTGCCCACGAGCCACGCGATCCGCGTCGACACGCCGGACACGGATGCGGCCCGGGTGAACTTCGGCCCGATCGTCTACAAGAGAGGCGCGGCGGTGCTGCACGACCTCGCCGAGCGCGTGGGGTGGACGTCGTTCGCCGCCGGGGTTCGCGCGTACCTGCGCGCCCACGCGTGGGGCAACGCCGGCCTCGAGGATTTCGTGGCGGCGCTGCGGCAGGTGTCGGACGGGGTCGTCGACCGGTGGGTGACCGAGTGGTTGCTACGGCCCGGCGTGAACACGGTCGAGGTGTCGCGAAGGGAGGGTCGGGTGCGGCAACTGTCCGATCCGGACGTCGCGCCTCGCCACCTGAAACTGACGATCGCGGCGTACGACGACCGCGACGGAAAACTGCTGCGGGTTCGGCACCCGCGCGTGTCGCTCACTCCGTGGAGGCTCGAAGCCACGTTGGACGAGTTCGGCAGCCCCGATCTGCTGGTGCCCAACGCCGACGCGGCGGGCCACGTCAAGGTCAGGCTCGATCCGCGGTCTCGGCGGACGGCGTTGCGCGGCCTGTCCACATTGGATGATCCGCGCGCGCGGGCGGTGGTGTGGGGAGCGCTGTGGGACGACGTGCTCGACGCGCGGCTGCCGGCCCGCGCCTACGCGCAGGCCGTTCTCACGCACGGACCGCGGGAGACCGACGGTGTGGTGGAAGCGCTGCTGGAGCGCGCGGTCACGGCCGTGCAGGTCTACGGCGCCGCGGACTTCCCCTTGGCGCACCGGCTGCACGAGCAGCTGGCGGACGCCGCGGCGGGCAGTGATCGGCAGCTGGTCCTCGCGCGGGCGCTCGTGAGCGCCGTCGCCGATCACGGCCTGCTCGCCGAGCTCGGGGGCGGGCGATCGCCGTGGCCGGGCCTGGACGTGGACCGGGATCTGCGGTGGCGGGCGCTGGTCCGCCTTGCGGCCACCGGAGGCGAGCTCGACGGGCTGCTCGACCTCGCGCGCGCGGCCGACCCCGGCGACAGCGGACGCCGCAACGCGCTCGAGGCCGAAGCGGCGCGTCCCACTGCTGCCGCGAAAGAGCAGGCGTGGACCCGTCTGTTCGGTGACGACCTCTCGCTCGCGGAGAAAAAGGCTGTCCTCGCAGGGTTTCGGCAACCGGGCCAGGAGGCCGTGCTCACCCCGTACGCGGATCGCTACCTGCGGGCGCTGGCCGACCGGGTGGACGGGCGGCCCGAGTTCGTGCTCGCGTTCGCCCACGCGCTCTTTCCCCGCTACACCTTCGCCGAGCAGCGCGTGCTGGCCGACATCGGTGATCTGGTGGCGAGCGAGGTGCTGTCCGGCGCAGTGGTCAAGGTCGTGCGCGAGGAGCGGGCGGAACTCCTTCTCGCGCGCGCGGCGCGCGCCTGTGACACGGCGGATTTGGAGCGTTGACCCCCGCGGTGCCCGAACCGGTGTGAACGAACGGGAGTCCTCCGAGGACGAACGGGGCGGTGGGTGCGACGAACGGGACAGTGAGCCAGATCACCGTCGCCGAACGCCGCGGCCGGCCCGTAGATGACCACCGGCACACCGTTCATTCTCGCCCGGTGCGCGTTCGTTCCCGGCCGATTGACCAGGCCATTCCACCGCGGGCACTCTCGTGGTCACGGCGAGTCGCCGGTTTCCGAGCGAGAGGGTGAAACCATGGTTCTTCCGTCCAAGATGCCTCAGCTCGCCGACCTCGATTTGCTGCTGTCGGTGGAGAGTTACGGCAGCGTGGGAAAAGCCGCGCAGGCGCACAGCCTTTCCCAGCCGGCCGCCAGCATCCGCATCAGCGCGATGGAACGGCGGCTCGGTCTCCGGCTGCTCGAACGCTCTCCCGCCGGCTCGAAGCTCACCGAAGACGGGGAGATGCTGGCGAAGTACGCCCGCAACGTGATGCACGCGGCGCGCGAGCTGCTGGAGTTCGGCTCCGGCGCCCGTTCCTCGGAAGAGAAGCGGTTGCGCGTCGCCGGCAGCCCGGCGATCTCGGAGCACCTGATCCCCGAGTGGTTGAACCGGCTCGGGTCCTCGTTCGGCGAGGCCCGGGTCGAAGTGCGGACCGGCAACGTCGACACGCTGCACCAGCTGATCCGGGAAAGTCACGTCGATCTCGCTTTCATCGACGGCTGGTGCCACGCGGGAAGCCAAGGGCCGCACCACTTTCGCGACGAGATGGTGACCCGCTTCATCTGCGAGGACCGGCTCGCCGTGGTGGTCGGATCGCGGCATCCGTGGGCCGTGCGCAGCACTCCGGTGCCGGTGCGGGAACTCGCGGCCGAGCCGCTGGTGCTGCGTGAGCGCGGCTCCGGGCTGCGGGAGTTCACCGACGAGCTGCTGGGCATCGGCGGCGGGCCGGGCGGCTACGTCGAGTTCCCGTCCACCTCCGCGATCAAGCAGACGGTCGCGAACAGCCGGAGGGTGACCGTGCTGAACCTTTCGGCCGTGCAGTCCGAGCTCGCCGAGGGACGGCTGCACCGCGTGGCCGTGGACCGGGAGATGCCGGCCAAACCGCTCTACGCGGCGTGGAGCGAGCGCCGGGGCCTGCCGGAGTGTGCGGTCGAGCTCGTGGAGATCGCCGCGTCGAAGGGCACGCCGGTCCCGGTGATCGGGCCGGGCCGGAAACCGCGCGAAGCGGGCTCGCGCAAACGGGCGCGCCCGCGTAACCCGAACCTGGCGATGGACGTCCGAGAGTCGATCGCCTGAGCCGCACCGCCCACCCCACACCGTCCGGTGTCGAACACAGGAGGAGCAACGCCAGTGTCTGCCCTGAACAAGATCGCGCGAACCATGCTGTCGAACCGGCGTGGCATCCTCGCCGCCGACGAGAGCATCGGCACGATGTCCTCCCGTCTGGAGAAGGTCGGCGTGAAACCGACCGAGGAGAGCCGCCGGGTGTACCGGGAGCTGATCGTGACCACGCCTCGGCTCAGCGAGTCGATCAGCGGGGTCATCCTCGCGGACGAGACCTTCCACCAGAAGGTGTCCGACGGACGCACGTTCCCGCAGTTCCTCGACGACATCGGGATCCTCACCGGGATCAAGGTCGACACCGGGGCCAAGTCGCTGGCGGGCTCGCCGGAGGAGAAGATCACCGAGGGGCTCGACGGGCTGCGCGAACGCGTCGCGGACTACGTGCGGCTCGGCGCGACGTTCGCCAAGTGGCGCGCGGTGATCACGATCGGCGAAGGCACGCCGTCGGACGCCGCGGTGCGGGCGAACGTGCACGCGCTGGCGCGCTACGCCGGCCTCTGCCAGGAGGGCGGGCTGGTGCCCATTGTGGAGCCCGAGGTGCTGATGGACGGCGACCACTCGCTGGCCCGCTGCCGCGAGGTGACGACCGCCGTGCTCGCCGAGCTGTTCGAAGAGCTCGACCTGATGCGGGTGCAGCTCGACGGCATCGTGCTCAAGCCCAACATGGTGGTGGCCGGATCCGGCAGCGGGGAGCAGCCGTCGGTGGCGGACGTCGCCGCGGCCACGGTGGAGACGCTGCGCGAAACCGTGCCGGCGTCGGTGCCGGGCATGGCTTTCCTGTCCGGCGGGCAGAGCCCGGAGGTGGCGACGCAGCACCTCGGGGCGATGCAGAAGCTCGACCCGCTGCCCTGGGAGCTCACCTTCTCCTTCGGCCGGGCGCTCGTCGGGCCGGCGCTGGAGACCTGGCGCGGCGACGAAGGCAACCGGGCCGCCGCCCAGAAGGTGCTCGCCGAGCGCGCCGCCGCGAACTTCGCCGCTCGCTGAGCCCCTGATCGCCGCGGGCGACCGGATCTGCCGAGCGGGTTCGGTCCGGTCGCCCGCGGCTTCCCCGTTGTTGCCGGTTCGAGTGGATCGAGAGTGATGAGCGTTCAGGAATGGGCTGCCACCGGAGCCGCGCGAGGACCTGACCAGTCCCTCGCGCTCGAGCTCGTGCGGGTGACCGAGGCCGCCGCGATCGCGGCCGGCCGGTGGGTCGGGCGGGGTGAACGCGGCAGCGGCCGGATCGCCGCCACCCACGCGATGCACGAACACCTCCGGTCGGTGCCGATGCGGGGCACCGTGGCGATCGGCGAGGAAGGCACCCCGATCCTGTTCCGGGGCGAGGACGCCGGCCTCGGTGAGGGGCCGGTGTGCGACCTCGCCCTCACCGCGGGAGACGGTGCCCTGGCACCGCTCGGGGACGTGCCGAACTCCCTGGCCGCGATCGCCGTGGCGGAGCGGGGCGCGCTCTACGACGCGCCGCCGGGTGCGCTCGTGGAGAAGCTGGCCGTGGGCCCCGGCTGTGGCGCCGTCGTGGACATCACCCGGCCGATCGCGGAGAACCTGTGGTCGATCGCCGCGGTCAAGGACATCCGGGTGTCGGACGTGGTGGTCGGCGTGCTCAACCGGCCGCGCCACCGCGAGCTCGTGCACGCGATCCGCGACGCGGGCGCCCGCGTGCACCTGCTGGAGGGCGGCGACCTCGCCGGTGCGATCGCCGTGGCCCGGCCGGCCAGTACGATCGACGTGCTGCTCGGCAGCGGGGGAGCCGCGGAAGCCGTGATCGCCGCCGCCGCGCTGTCCTGCCTCGGCGGCGCGCTGCAGGTCCGCGTCCGCCTCGACGGCACCGACAAGACCCTCCACACCGGCGACCTGGTCCGCGGCGAGGACATTCTGTTCTGCGCCACCGGTGTCACCGGCAGCGAGCTGCTGCGCGGGGTCCGCCACCACGCGGGCCGCATCACCACCCAGTCCATTGTGGTGTCTTCGCGGCCGGGCACGGTGCGGATCGTCGAGTCGGAACGCGAACAACGGCTCACCTGAGCCTGAGCCGCACCTCCCGCACCGAACCGGGGGCCGTCGACCGAGGTCGGCGGCCCCCGGTTCGCTTGCGGTCAGGGCGCTGAAGAGCGGGTTCCGGGCAACGCGGGCGGTTCGCCCGTGCGCTCGTACTCCGCCATCAGCTCGATCCGGCGCTGGTGCCGGCCGCCTTCGAACTCGGTGCCGAGGAAGGCGTCCACGATCAGCTCGGCCTCCGCGACGGAGTGCATCCGGGCGCCGAGCGCGGCCAGCTGGGCGTTGTTGTGCCGGCGGGCGAGGCGGGCGGTGTCGACGTTCCAGGTCAGCGCGGCGCGCACACCGGGGACCTTGTTGGCCGCGATCTGTTCGCCGTTGCCGGAGCCGCCGATCACGAGGCCGAGGCTGCCGTGGTCGGCGAGGACCCGGCGCGCGGTTTCGATGCAGAACGGCGGATAGTCGTCTTCGGCGTCGTGCTCGTGGGGGCCGACGTCGGTCACGTCGTGGCCGTGCCCGGCGAGGCGCTCGGCGAAATGGTTCTTCAGTTCGAGTCCGGCGTGATCGGAGCCCAGGTAGATTCGCACCGCACCAGAATAAATCCGTATTCTCGGAATGCGGCGCCACTTGTCATCGGGATTGCTTTCGGCTCCCTTTGGCATTTTCTATGGCCCCGCCGCGGCGGAACCCGATCGGCGGAAGAAGATCGACTGCTACTCAGCGTAGGATCCGGCGCCCGCGCGGGCCGCCGAACGGGGGGTACCGCCGGTGGCCCCGCCCGTCCCGCTCGTCGGCGCGGGGCCGCCGTTCGGCACCGGTTGCCGTCCGCTGGTTCAAGGTCGGTTGCGGCCGCTCCGTGAAATCCCAGATGCTCGTTCATGGCCGCGAAATTTCGTGACGATTTCCTCGGAGTTACGCGGGCACGGATGTCCGGTTTTCGCCCGATCGCCGGGCGCAGTCGACAGGAGGAGCAAGACATGAAGTGGGAAACTCCGGAGTACACGGTCGTCGAGGTGTGCGCTGAAGCCACCGGCTACTTCTACCGAGGCTGACAACGCGGGGCCCGGTGGGCCCGTTCCACCAGTTTTCCCGTAGCCGCGGCGGATGGCCGAGATCCGCGATCGGACCACTCCCGCGCTCGCACAAGGCCCCGGCTCCCGGACCCCCACCGGGCCGGGGCTTTGTGCCACCCTGGTCCCTTCTCCCGAGGTGGTTCCCCGTGAATCTCGAATTCCTTCCGCTGATCGCGCTCGCCTTCGGCCTCAGTCTCGACAACTTCCGCTCGTCCATCGCGATCGGGACCATCCCGTTCGGCTGGAAGCGCGCCCTGCAGGTCTCCCTCGTCTTCGGGCTGTGGGACGCGGTGGGGCCGCTGCTGGGCGGGTTCCTCGGGCGCTTCCTGGGCGACTTCCTCGGCGAAGCGGCCGACTGGGTCGGCGCCGTGGTGCTGGGCCTCTACGGCGTGTACTTCATCGTCAGCGCGATCCGGAACCCGGAGCCGGAGGACATGGACCACCCGTGGATGACGCTCTTCGGGATGCCGCTCTCGCTGTCCATCGACAACTTCATCGCCGGCGCCGGCCTGGGTCTCGCCGGGTTCTCGCTCATCATCCCGATGTTCGTGTTCGGCGCCATGACCGTGGTCATGTCGTTCGTCGGCCTGTACGTCGGGCGGATGGCGGCCAAGATCATCCGGGTCCGGTCCGACCTGGTCAGCGGGATCTCGCTGCTGGGCGCGGCGATTCTGCTGCCGCTGGTCTTCGGTTGACGTTGCGCGCGCGGAGAGCCGGCTGATCGGACCGGTTCAGTGGACCGGCTCAGTGGACTGGGAGGAGACCGATGCCCGAGAATCCCGACACCCACGTCTACCGCACCTACGACAAGGTCCTGGGCGAGGGAGGCCGGCGCCGCGGCCACCCGGAGTCGGGGTACCTGAACGAGGACTGGTGGCCCGAGCGCGTCGACCTGAAACCGTTGCGGCGCAACCATCCCGCCGCCAATCCGCTGGGCGCCGGCTTCGACTACGCCGCGCAGTTCGCCACGCTGGACCTCGACGCGCTGGCACGCGACGTCGACGAGGTGCTCACCACCTCGCAGGACTGGTGGCCCGCCGACTTCGGGCACTACGGCCCGCTCGTGTTACGCATGGCCTGGCACGCCGCGGGCACCTACCGCGTCAGTGACGGGCGCGGCGGCGCGGCCACCGGGATGCAGCGCTTCGCGCCGTTGAACAGCTGGCCGGACAACCGCAACCTGGACAAGGCGCGCCGGTTGTTGTGGCCGGTGAAGAAGAAGTACGGGCAGCGGATCTCCTGGGCGGACCTGATGGTCTTCGCGGGCAACCGGGCGCTGGAGTCCATGGGCTTCCGGACGTTCGGGTTCGGCGGCGGCCGGGTCGACGTGTGGGAGCCCGACGAAACGTACTGGGGACCGGAACGCACGTGGCTGGCCGAAGAACGCTACAGCGGCCTGCGTGAACTCGACGAACCCTTGGCGGCCACCGAAATGGGGCTGATCTACGTCGACCCGCAGGGTCCCGCCACCAACCCCGACCCGCGCCTCTCGGCCCGCGACATCCGCGCGACGTTCAAGCGGATGGGCCTGGACGACGAGGAGACGGTGGCCCTGATCGCGGGCGGGCACACCTTCGGCAAGACCCACGGCCCGGCCGACCCGAACGTCGTGTCCGGGCCCGAGCCCGAAGCCGCGCCGCTCACCGCGCAGGGTCTCGGCTGGGCCGGCGGCCACGGCAGCGGCATCGGGCCGGACGTGGTCACCACCGGGCTGGAGGGCATGTGGACCCGCACGCCGGTGACGTGGGACCACACGTTCTTCGAGACGTTGTTCGAGTACACCTGGGACGTCGAGCTCAGCCCGGCGGGCCTGTGGCAGTGGATCCCGAGCGGCGGACAGGGTGAGGACACCGTGCCGGACCCGTTCGACCCGGACGTGAAGCACCACCCGGTCATGCTCACCACGGATCTCGCGTTGCAGGAAGACCGCGCCTACGAAGCCATTTCCCGCCGCTTCCTGGCACACCCGGACCAGTTCGAGGACGCGTTCGCGCGAGCGTGGTTCAAGCTGACGCACCTCGACCTGGGCCCGGTGCACCGCTACCTGGGGTCGCTCGTTCCGGCCGAACGCCTGATCTGGCAGGACCCCGTGCCCGACGTGGACCACGAGTTGGTCGACGCCGCCGACGTCGCCGCGCTCAAGCGGGAGATCCTCGGGTGTGGCCTCACGACCGCGCAGCTCGTGGCCACCGCGTGGGCCTCGGCTTCGACCTACCGCGACACCGACAAGCGCGGCGGGGCGAACGGGGCGCGGATCCGGCTGGAACCGCAGAACGGCTGGGCGGTCAACGAACCCGAGCAGCTGGCGGTCGTTCTCCCTGCCCTGCAAGCGATCCAGGACCGGTTCACCGCCGCGCAAGCAGGGGACAAACGGATCTCGATGGCCGACCTGATCGTGCTCGGCGGGTGCGCCGCGGTGGAACACGCCGCCGCGGCCGCCGGCCACGAGATCACCGTGCCGTTCCGGCCCGGGCGCACCGACGCGACCCAGGAGTGGACCGACGTCGAGTGGTTCGGCCCGCTGCGGCCGACGGCGGACGGCTTCCGCAACTACCTGGGTGAGGGTTTCCGGCTGCCTCCGGAGCACCTGGTGGTGGACCGGGCGGACCTGCTGACCTTGACCGCGCCCGAAATGACGGTGTTGCTCGGCGGGTTGCGGGTGCTCGGCGCCAACCACCGCCGATCGCGCACGGGCGTGCTGACGTCCCGGCCGGGGACGTTGACGAACGATTTCTTCGTGAACCTGCTCGATCTCGGGACCGTGTGGGCCCCGAAACCGGGCGGCGGCGCCTTCACGTGGCTCTACGAGGGTCGTGATCGGGCCACCGGCGAGGTGAAGTGGACCGCGAGCCGGGTCGATCTCCTCTTCGGAGCGCACTCGGAGTTGAGAGCGCTTTCGGAGGTCTACGCGAGCGACGACGCCGGCGGCAAGTTCGTGCGGGACTTCGTGGCGGCCTGGGCGAAGGTCATGGAGCTCGACCGGTTCGAGCCGCGCTGATGTCCTCCGGGTGAACGGTACCTCTCGGCGGGCGAACGGCGGAGCAAAGCCATTATCTGGCAACGGGTTCCGGAATGGTCCGAACGGAGGTAGGGTCACATCTCGTTACAGGGCAAGGAAAATTCACATTCGACCCTGTAGTGCCGACACTTTCGCGCAGACCGTTTTCCGCGAAGTCGGTCTGACTGCCCCATCTTGTTGACGAGGAGGTGAAGTCCGATGACGATCGCCCAGGAACGAGATGATCTCCTGTCCGAGCTCAGCGGACAGAACAAGGCCACCATCGGTGCCGTGCTCGGGTCCGGCACGATCGCGAAAGCGACCGAGCGTGCCGACGGGACGATGGAAGCGACCATCACGATCCACGAGGACGCGATGACGTGGGACCCGGGTGTGCTGATCATGCCGCACTCCGGTGTCCTCGAGCTGACGATCATCAACGACGACAAGAACACCCACGCCTGCCTGCTGCCCAGCAACGGCGACAGGCAGTTCATCGGTCTGCTGAACCATTCGAAGGGCACCGCGACCCTCGAGCTGGACGGTCCCGGCTGCTACTGGTACGGCTCGCCGGCCGGCAACGACGAGGGCCGGGGTCTGATGGCCGCCATCGTCGTGACCGGTGAGGTGCCGCCCGAGGCCAAGCTCGACCGACCCGCGCAGCCGCGGCCGTAGAAAGGCAGGAACCCCCATGACTCTCGAATACGTCGACGCCGGAAAGGCGTTCAACCACAGCAAGTTGTCGAACCTGCCGCACAGCGCGCCGGACGTGACGCGCGGCGTCAACTACGAGCGCATCCTCCGGGCGCGCAGCGAGTCGGACAACTGGATCACCTACTACGGCGACTACGACGGCAAGCGGCACAGTCTGCTCGACCAGATCAACGCCGGCAACGTGAAGGACCTGAAGGTCGCCTGGATCTTCCAGGCGAGCGCGTCCGGCATGATCGCGTCCACCTCCACGTACGCGTTCGAGGCCTGCCCGCTGGTCGTGGACGGCGTGATGTTCGTGACCGGCTGGGACGGCTGGCTCTGGGCGCTCGACGCCAAGACCGGCGAGCAGCTGTGGCGCTACAAGCACGCGGTGCCGATCGACGTGACCCTGTGCTGCGCCAACGTGAACCGCGGCTGCGCGGTGGCCAACGGCAAGGTCTACATGGTGACCCAGAACGCGCAGCTGGTCGCGCTCGACGCCACCAACGGCCGCAAGATCTGGCAGAAGACCATCGGTGACGTGCGCGCGGGCGAGAGCGCTTCGATCGCCCCGCTGGTCATCAAGGACACGCTCATCACCGGTTCCGCCGGCGGCGAGTACGGCGTGCGCGGGCACATCGACTGCTGGGACCTCGAGACCGGCGAGCAGCGCTGGCGCACCTACACCGTGCCGAAGCCGGGCGAGCCCGGTTCGGAGACCTGGCCGAACGACGGTGAGGCCTGGCAGCGCGGCGGCGCGAACCACTGGGTCACCGGCACGTTCGACCCGGACCTGAACCTGTACTACGCGGGCACCGGCAACCCGGCTCCCGACTTCGACGGCGAGGTCCGCGAGGGCGACAACCTCTACACCGACAGCGTGGTCGCGCTGGACGTGGACACAGGCGAGATCAAGTGGCACTACCAGTTCACGCCGCACGACCTGTGGGACTACGACTCCACGATGGAGATGACCCTGTTCGAGCGGGACGGCAAGAAGCTGCTGGCCCACTTCGACAAGAACGGGTACATGTTCGTCCTGGACCGCACCAACGGCGAGCTGCAGCACGTGACGCCGTTCGTCGACCGGATCGACTGGGGCGTGATCACCCGCGACGGCAAGGTGACCCCGCGCAAGTACCCGGACAAGGAAGGCGAGCCCTGCCACTTCTTCCCCGGCCCCGCCGGTGCGAAGGAATGGACGCACGCCTCGTACAACCCGGACCACGATCTGTTCTACGTCCCGGTGGCCGACGTGGGCGCCACGGCCACGCGGCGTCGTCGCGAGTTCAAGGAAGGCATGCCCTACTGGGGTGCCGCCGTCGAGGTCGACATCGACAACATGGCCGGCTCGGTCAGCGCGTTCGACTCCCACGGCGAGGAGAAGTGGCGCCACCGGATGAACGCCATGCCGATGGCCGCTTCGACGCTCAGCACCGCGGGCGACGTGGTCTTCGCCGGCACGCCGGAAGGCGAGTTCCTGGCGCTGCACTCGCAGACGGGTGAAAAGCTCTGGAGCTTCCAGTGCGGCAGTGGGCACCACAGCAGCCCGAGCACGTTCACGGTCGACGGCAAGCAGCACGTCGCGGTGCCGGTCGGCTGGGGTGGCTGGCTCGAGGGCATCGTCCCGGGCATGTCGGGCCAGGGACACGGTGCCGCGCTGATCGTGTTCTCCCTGTGATCGCAGCACTCCGCTGATGCGGGACCCGGGATAGCTCCCCGAGGTTCCTCCGCACCGGCCGGTGGCCGAGCCGTCCCCCGAGACGGCTCGGCCATCGGGTCGGTGCTTTGGCGTTGGTCGGCAAGGAAAAGTCCGTGACGGAAACGAAGGTGACGTGATGAGCCAGTCTTCCGTGCCCACCCGCAACGACGACGACACGCAGGTGCGCCTGCCGTGCCTGTACTGCGGGGAGCGCTACGGGCCCGACGAGATCGAGCGGCACACCGAGCCGGTGCACTGCGGGCCGTGCATCACTTGCGTCGACAAACCCGCGTGCTTCGACTGCCGGCTGATGTACTGCGTGTGCGACGTGCACCAGTACCGTGGCTGACGAGCCGCGGGGGCTGCCGGGTCAGATGTCCAGGGCCCGGCGCACGGTCGCGGCGTTGCGCCGGGAGACCGGCACGAGGGTCTGCTCGGGGTCGTCCATGACCAGGAACAGCTCGCCCTTGTCGCGGCGCTCGACCTCCCGGATCCGGCTGAGGTTCACCACGTACTGGCGGTGCACCCGCAGGAACCCGGCGTCGGTCAGCTCGGCCTCGAGCCGGTCGAGTCCCGGCAGCGCGGAGCGCAGCAGCCCCTGGTCGCCCGAGAGCCACACGTCGTTGCCGTCGGACTGGGCGAACGAGACCTCGGTGAGGGGGAGCAGGACCATGCGGTTCTCGCGCGTCGCGACCAAGCGGTGCGGTTGCGCGCGAAGCGGTGCGTCCTCCGCCGAGCGGGGCAGCGGGTCCCCTTCGGACACCCCGAAGGTGACGACGTTGCCGACCAGGTGCCCGGTCAGGAACACCGGCCGGAAGCTGATCGACGTCGGTTCGTGCGCGAGCCGGGTGAAGATCTGCGTGGAGCCGGACCAGCCGGGGTTGCGCACGGCCTGCTGGGCGGCGTACTTGGCGGCCCGGATGAACTCGGGCAGCTCCGGCTTCCACCGCACGGTGGGCTCGGGCGCCGGGGTGGAGCCGGGGATGCCGAGCAGCACGCCCGCCGTGTCGTCGGCGAGCACGACCCGGCCCGCCGGGTCCACGGCCGCGAGCGGCGCGTTCGAGCCCGACTTGACGTGGTTGAAGGCGGCCATGAGTTCGTCACCGTCGTCCTTGGCGCGGCGGCGGAGGATGCGCTGCGTCATGGTGGCGGTGTTGCCCAGCCAGGCTCCCACAGTTCCGGGGAGTTCGCCGCGCCAGCAGGAGATGTTGAGCACCGCGATCGGTTCCCGGGTCACCACGTCCCGGATCGCCACGCCGGCGCAGGTCCACTCGTGGAAGGCCTCGCACCAGTGCTCGGCGCCGCGGATCAC
This sequence comes from Amycolatopsis rhabdoformis, assembly GCF_035918295.1. Lineage (GTDB taxonomy): Bacteria > Actinomycetota > Actinomycetes > Mycobacteriales > Pseudonocardiaceae > Amycolatopsis > Amycolatopsis rhabdoformis. The sequence goes on along the minus strand of NZ_CP142149.1, from coordinate 4,615,656 downwards.
CACCGGAGCGTAGGAAAGGAGTGCGGTGCCCATGCCGTTCGTGCCGGTGGCGCCCTCGGACCAGCAGAACCACCGGGCCAGGTTGGCCTGGGCGGCGACCTCGCTGGTGGCCTGGTCGCCCCAGTGGGCCAGCACGCGGCCGGTGCCGTCGGTGATGGTCACGATGCCGCCGAGTGAGCTGACCTCGTGCGCCAGGGACGCGGCGCGGAACCCGAGCTCGGCGAACACGACGTCGTGCTCCAGCGCGTGGCCGACCTCCGCGACGGCCGCCGGGGCTTCGGTGAGGCCCGGGTCGACCCGGTGCTGGTCTCGGCAGCGGTGCCACGAGATCGCGATCTCCGGCCGCACCCCGCGGAGATCGTCTTCACCGCGGGCGAATCGCTCCCACGCCTGGTACACCGTCGCTTCACCGCTGCCGCGGGTGCTCGGGTTGAACCGGCGTACCTGTGCCATGGGAGACCGCCTTTGGTCTGTCGGACCGGGGCGCTGCGATGGGCCCTCGTCGCAAGGTAAATCCCGGTTCGGGTCCGCGGCAAGAACGGTGGGACGACGGTGAGGGAAGCGCCAACGAACGGTCGTGAACCGGAGACCGGCGGCAGCCGCCCGCCTTTCGACGGTCGCGTCCGGTGCCACGAATTCGCCCGTCGTCTGACCGGATTGCGCGGTTCTCGGCCCTGTTCGGCCAATCAGTTAGTGCTACAGCTACCTGCACTGACGACGTGAACATGTCTTGAAATGTCATCCCAACTGGAGTTAGTTTGTCACTTCTTTCTGTGCCCGACGGTCAGAAAACCTCGGTGCACCCAGCGACAAGGAGGTCGCGATGACCGGTCGAGTGCCGCCGCTGGTGATTGCACCGAGCAGGCCCAGCGGGCAAGGCCGGGGGCCCGACGGCTCCTTGGTGGCCACGACCTCGGCGAAGGAGGTCGTTCGCGCCTGGGAGAACTTCGCTTCGGGCGAGGACATCGAAACGGGGGTCCGGCCCGAGATCCTGGCTTCGTGGTACCGCTGCCGTGATCGCTACGACGTGGACCGCACGCTCGAAATCGCGCCGGGGGCCCGTGGCGACGAGGCCCAGCGCACGGACAACGGCGTGATCTACACGGCGCTCGGGGGACTGGGGGCGCTGGCCGGCCAGGCCGTGGAGCGCGACGGTGCGATCGTGACCGTCACGGACGGGGACGGACGGGTCCTGGGCACCTGGGGTGACCCCTCCGCGCAACGGCGCGCCGAACTGCACAACCTCGCGCCGTGGTCGTCGTGGTCGGAGGAGTGCACCGGCACCAACGGAATGGGCACTTCCCTCGAAGTGTCCGGTCCGGTGACCGTGACCGGTCCGGAACACTGGTGCGAAGCGTTCCACCAGTGGGCGTGCGCGGGGATCTCCATTCGCGACCTGGTGACCGGTGCGCCGGTGGCGTCGATCAACATCTCGCGGTGGAACGCGTCGCTGTCGAAGCTCGTGCCGCCGTGGCTCACCAAAGCGGTCGCGTGCGTGGAGCAGGAGATCTACCGGCGCGCGGTCTACGAAGCCGACAAAGTGCTCGCCGAGTTCAGCAAGAAGTGCGCGCAGTCCAGCGGTTCGTTCATGGCGATGGACCGCGGCGGGAACGTGATCGCGGCCAACGAGGAGGCGATCGCGCTGCTGGGGCTGGCGGGCGAAACCCCGATCGTCGCCGGCGCGACCGAGCCGGCCGAACGCTGGATCCCGGACATCGCCGGGATGCCGGAAGTGGTGCGATGGGCCAAGGAACGCGCGCAGGGCAACGCGGAGTGGAGCGGGTACGCGCGGCTCACGGTGTGTCCCGGTGAGGAGGCCGTTCCGCTCACCCTGCGGTCGGTCGTCGACGCGAACCACGTGGTGGGCATGTTGTGCGCGTTCGGGGTGGAAGACGGCGAAGCGTACGAAGGCACCGGCGACGACACGTTCGGCCCGCTGCCCCGGTGCGTGATCGGGATGCGCGACGACCGGCTGGTGCTGCTCGCCCCGTCGGAGATCCGCTACGCCGAGGCCGACCGCAACATCGTCTGGCTCGTCACGGAACGCGGCCGGATCCAGGCCGCCACCCGCGGGCTGGACAACGTCGAGCGGCTGCTGAAGCCGTTCGGGTTCCGGCGGGTGCACCGCCGGTTCGCGGCCAACCTGCGCCGGGTGGCGGAAATCGAGCGGGGCATCAAGGGCGAGCTTTTCCTGATCATGGACTCCCGCGCCCACGAGTTCGTGCCCGTTTCCCGGCGCCACGCCCCGGATCTGCGGCGGATGCTCGGCGTGTGATCAGCGCGCCCGGATCGAAAGCGCTTCCACCTGCCGGCGCAGGCCTTCCACGGCCTGCGCCGGATTTTCCGCCGCGTAGACGGCCGAACCGGCGACGAAACAGTCGACGCCGGCTTCGGCTGCTTGCTCGATCGTGTCGGCGTTGATCCCGCCGTCGATCTCCACCACCAGGTTCAGGTGGCCGGCGTCGACCAGCCGCCGCGCCCGGCGCACTTTCCCGAGCACGTCGGCCATGAACGCCTGGCCGCCGAAACCGGGTTCCACCGACATCACGAGCAGCGTGTCGTAGTGCTTGAGCACGTCGAGGTAGGGGTCCAGCGGCGTGTGCGGTTTGATCGCCAGCCCGGCCTTCGCGCCGGCGGCCCGCAGGTTTTTCGCGAGCATCACGGGATCTTCGGCGGCTTCCACGTGCACGGTCACGTTGTGCGAGCCCGCTTCCGCGTAGCCGACGGCCCAGCGGTCCGGTTTCTCGATCATCAGGTGGCAGTCGACCGGCAGCGCGGTGGTGGCCAGCAGCGACTGCACCACGGGCAGGCCCAGCGTCAGGTTCGGCACGAAGTGCCCGTCCATGACGTCCACGTGCAGCCAGTCCGCACCGCGTTCTCCTTGCACCGCGGCCATTTCGTCGGCGAGGCGGGCGAAGTCGGCGGACAGGATGGACGGAGCGATCAGGGGTTTGTTCGGCACGGTTTCGAGCGTAAGCAGCGAACGCCGGTCCGTGGGTATTGCTGCTGCGTATCGGGGGATAGCCGTTTCGCATGTGCCGGAGTATTGCCGGGATTCGCGTGACCGGGCGATGGTTGTGGGGCCAGCCGATCCCGTACCGATGAGGAGACTGTCGTGCAGTTGCAAGTGGCGTTGGACGTTCTGGACCTGCCCTCCGCGTTGACCCTGGCCAACCAGGTGGCCGACCACGTCGACATCCTCGAACTCGGGACCCCGCTGGTGAAATCGGCCGGCATCGCCGCGGTGAGCGCGATCAAGGCGGCGCACCCGGACAAGCTGGTGTTCGCCGACCTCAAGACCGCCGACGCCGGCGAGCTGGAAGCCGCGCTGGCGTTCGAAGCCGGCGCCGACCTGGTCACCGTGATGGGCGCGGTCGACGACGACACCATCCGCGGCGCCGTCAAGGCCGGACGCAAGTACGGAAAGCAGGTCGTGGCCGACATGATCAGCGTCGTCGACGGCCGCGTGGCCCGTATCCGCGAGGTCGCCAAGCTCGGCGTCGCGTTCGTGGAGATCCACGCGGGACTCGACGAGCAGGCCCGGCCCGGCTACTCGATCCAGCAGCTGCTCGAAGACGGCCGTCTGGCCGGGGTTCCGTTCTCCATCGCGGGTGGCGTGAAGGCCGACACCATCGGCTCGGTGCGCGACGCCGGCGCGGTCGTGGCGGTCGCGGGCGGCGCGATCTACAACGCCGGCGACCCGGGCGCCGCGGCGGCCGAGCTCAAGAAGCGCGCCAACCGCTGACCCACCGACCCGGCGAACCCAGGAGTGCGTGTCCATGCCACCCAACCAATCCGTGACCGAGGTCGCTCGCCTGACCACCGAACGGGTCCCCGATGACTGGTCCGATGTGGACTCCCGCGCGGTCGACACCGCCCGCGTGCTGGCCGCGGACGCGGTCGAGCAGTGCGGGAGCGGGCACCCCGGCACGGCCATGAGCCTCGCGCCCGTCGCCTACGCGTTGTTCCAGCGCGTGCTGCGCCACGACCCCGGCGACGCGCGGTGGCTCGGGCGCGACCGGTTCGTGCTGTCCGCCGGGCATTCGAGCCTCACGCTGTACGTGCAGCTGTACCTGTCGGGCTACGGCCTCGAGCTCGACGACCTGAAAGCGTTGCGCACGTGGGGTTCCCTGACTCCGGGCCACCCGGAGTACGGGCACACCGAGGGTGTCGAGACCACCACCGGCCCGCTCGGGCAGGGTCTGGCCAACGCGGTCGGGATGGCGATGGCCGCCCGGCGCGAGCGCGGGCTGTTCGACCCGGACGCCGAGCCGGGCAAGAGCGTGTTCGACCACCAGGTCTACGTGATCGCCTCCGACGGTGACATCGAGGAGGGCGTGACCTCGGAGGCGTCTTCGCTGGCCGGCACGCAGCAGCTGGGCAACCTCACGGTGATCTACGACAGCAACGAGATCTCCATCGAGGACGACACGCGCATCGCGTTGTCCGAGAACACCGCCCAGCGCTACGACGCCTACGGCTGGCACGTGCTCACGGTCGACGGCGGCGAGGACGTCGCCGGGTTCCTGGAGGCGATCGAGCAGGCGAAGGCCGAGACCACGCGGCCCACGCTGATCGTGCTGCGCACGGTGATCGGCTTCCCGGCGCCGACGAAGATGAACACGGGCAAAGCGCACGGTGCCGCATTGGGCGCCGAGGAGCTCGCCGCGGTGAAGCAGGCCGTCGGGTTCGACCCGGGGCGCAGCTTCCAGGTCGACGACGACGTGCTGCGCCACACCCGCGAAGTGGCTGTGCGCGGGCGGGCCGACCACGAGAAGTGGCAGGTCGAGTTCGACGCGTGGGCCCAGGCCAACCCGCAACGCAAGGCATTGCTCGACCGGCTCGTCGCCCGCGAGCTGCCGGCCGGGTGGGCCGACGGCCTGCCCACCTGGCAGCCCGCCGACGGGGGAGTCGCGACCCGGAAGGCCTCGGCCGCGGTGCTGGCCGCGCTCGGCGAGGTGCTGCCCGAGCTGTGGGGCGGGTCCGCGGATCTGGCCGAGAGCAACAACACCACGATCAAAGGTGCGGACTCGTTCGGCCCGGCCTCGATCTCCACGGACGCCTGGACGGCCCAGCCGTACGGTCGCACGCTGCACTTCGGCATCCGCGAGCACGCGATGGGCTCGATCCTCAACGGCATCGCGCTGCACGGCGGAACCCGGCCCTACGGCGGCACTTTCCTGATCTTCAGCGACTACATGCGCCCCGCGGTGCGCCTGGCCGCGCTGATGCGGCTGCCGGTCGTGTACGTGTGGACCCACGATTCGATCGGTCTCGGCGAGGACGGCCCGACCCACCAGCCGGTGGAGCAGCTCGCGTCGCTGCGGGCCATCCCGGGAATGTCCGTGGTGCGTCCGGCGGACGCGAACGAAACCGCGCACGCGTGGCGGGCCGTGCTGGAGGACACCGGCGGTCCGGCCGGGCTGGCGCTGACCCGGCAGAACGTGCCGACGCTGGAAGGCACGTCCGCCGAGGGGGTTTCGCGCGGCGGGTACGTGCTCACCGAGGCGTCCTCGGGCCGCCCCGAGGTGGTGCTCGTCGGCACCGGTTCGGAGGTCCAGCTGGCGGTGGAGGCCCGGAAGGTCCTCGAAGCCGAGGGGATCGCGACCCGCGTGGTGTCGATGCCGTGCGTCGAGTGGTTCGACCGGCAGGACCGCGCGTACCGGGACCAGGTGCTCCCGCCGTCGGTGCGGGCCCGGGTGATCGTCGAGGCGGGTGTCGCGCAGCCGTGGCACCGGTTCGCCGGTGACGCGGGCGAGATCGTGTCGCTGGAGCACTTCGGTGCCTCGGCCGACTACAAGACCCTGTTCAGCGAGTTCGGGATCACCACCGAGACCGTGGTCGAAGCGGCCCGGCGCAGCCTGGAATCCCTGTGGCACCGGTGATCCGCCTTGTTCACGAGAGGAAGAGTCCGTTGACGAAGTCGATTTCGGAGCAGCTCGACCCCGGCCGGTTCTCCGAGGCCACCCGCGCGGTGGTGGGCGAGGTGGACCGCGTGCGGGCGGGCGTCCAGTCCGCGGCCTGGGTGCGGGCCGGCGCGCTGCTGCTCAAGGCCCCGACGGTGTTCACCGTGGGCACCGGACGCAGTGGGCTCGCCCTGCAGATGGCCGCGATGCGGTTCATGCACCTCGGGCTCGCCACCCACGTGGTCGGCGAGGTGACCGCACCGGCGATCGGCGCGGGCGACGTGCTGGTCGCGGCCTCGGGCTCGGGCACGACCGGGCGGGTGGTGCGAGCCGCGCAGACGGCCCGGGACCAGGGCGCCGACGTGATCGCGCTGACCACCGCGGCCGACTCGCCGCTGGCCAAGATCGCCACCGAGGTGCTGATCGTGCCGGCCGCGGACAAGCAGGACTTCGACGGCACCGCCTCCGTGCAGTACGCGGGCAGCCTGTTCGAACAGTCCGTGCTGCTGATCACCGACGCGCTGTTCCACACGCTGTGGAAGACCGGCGGCAGCCAGGCCCGCGAACTGTGGCGGCTGCACGCGAACCTCGAGTGACCACCACGGTTTCCCGTCCCTGAAGCCACTTCTGCCCAGAGGAGCCGAGATGCAGGCCGCAGCGCGCAACCACGCCGGGATCAGTTCGTTGGAAGCGGTCGCGCTGGCCGCGACGCACAGCGCCGCGGTGGCCAGCTACGCCTGGGTGGGCCGCGACGACCAGAAGGGCGCCGACGCGGCGGCGACCACCGCGATGCGCGCGGCCCTGGCCGACGCGCCGGGACGGGGAACCGTGGTCATCGGGGAGGGCGAGAAGGACGACGCCCCGATGCTGTTCAACGGCGAGGTGGTCGGCACCGGACACGGGCCGGACTTCGACATCGCCGTGGACCCGCTCGAGGGAACTTCGTTCTGTGCCAGGGATCTGCCCGGTTCCCTGGCCACGATCGCCTTCGCCGAGGCTGGCACGATGTGGTCGCCCGGCCCCGGGTTCTACATGGACAAGATCGTGGTTCCGCCGCCGGCGAAGGACGTGATCGATCTCGACGACCCGCCCGAGCGCACGCTGGCCAAGGTCGCCGAGGCGCTCGGCAAGACCGTCGCCGACCTGCGCGTGATGATCATGGACAAGCCGCGGCACAAGCAGCTGGTCGAGCGGGTGCTGCGCGCGGGCGCTTCGGTGCAGACGCCGGCCGGTGGCGACGTCGGCGGAAGCCTCGCGGTGCTGCTGCCGACGCTCGACATCGACCTGCTCCTCGGGGTCGGCGGCACGCCGGAAGGCGTGCTGACCGCCGCCGCGGTGCGGGCGCTGGGCGGCGGCATGCTGGGCCGCCTGGCTCCGCAACGCGACGAGGAAGCGGCGGCGATCCGGGCGGCGGGCCTGTCCCTCGATCGCGTGTACGACCGCGACGAGCTCGTGTCCGGTGAGGCGTTTTTCGTCGCCACCGGGGTCAACGGCGGGCCGCTGCTCGGCCGGCCGCGCCGGAGCAACGGCGTCACGGTCGCCGAATCGCTGCTGATCTCCCGCGGCCAGGTCCGGCACATCACGCACACCACGTTCGAGTAACACCCGACCCAGCAAGATCAAGGAGATTCGGTGACGCTGCACCCGGAGGACCTCCGCGTTCGCCAGCTCGGCGAGCGCCGTTACGACTCGCCGCTCGCCGACCTGCTGTCCACCAAGCAGACCTCCCCGCACTACGTGGCCGAAGGCGACCGCGTGCTGCTCGAGGACACCGTGTCGATGCTGGCCGGCCACGGCCTCCCGTCCGACCAGGTGCCGAGCTTCGAGGCCGCCGGGCCGCGCCGGAAGATCTACTTCGACCCCGCGAACGTGACCGCGGGCGTCCTCACCTGCGGCGGCCTGTGCCCCGGTCTCAACAACGTGATCCGCGGCCTGGTGCAGGAGCTCGCGGTGCACTACGGGGTCAAGCGGATCGTGGGGTTCCGCAACGGACTGCAGGGCCTCACGGCGCAACACCGCGACGACACCGTGGAGCTGACCCCGGACGCCGTGCGCGACATCCACACCGCCGGCGGCACCATCCTGGGCAGCTCGCGCGGCGGCCAGGACGCCGACGAGATGGTGGACAGCCTGGTGGCGCGCGGGATCGACATCCTGTTCGTGATCGGCGGCGACGGCGGGATGCGCGCCGCGACCTTCCTCGGCGCGGCGATCCGGCGTCGCGGCCTCGAGATCTCGGTGATCGGCGTGCCGAAGACGATCGACAACGACCTGCCCTTCACCGATCAGTCGTTCGGGTTCCAGAGCGCGTTCGCGCGGGCCACCGACTTCATCTCCGCCGTGGCGGTCGAGGCCGCCGCCAGCCCCAACGGCGTCGGGATCGTGAAGCTGATGGGCCGGCACTCGGGGTTCATCGCGAGCTACGCCGCGCTGGCCGCCAACGCCGCCGACATCGTCCTGATCCCGGAGATCCCGTTCGTCCTCGGGGGAGCCGAGGGCCTGCTGGCCCACGTCGAGCGGCACGTGCGGGCCAAGGGCCGCGTGGTGATCGTGCTGGCGGAAGGGGCCGGGCAGGACCTGCTCGAAGACCACGGCCTCGCCACCGACGCGTCGGGCAACCTGAAGCTGGGCAACATCGGCGAGCTGCTCAAGGACAGCATCACCGCGCACCTCACGGGCGCCGGGCTCGCGCCCACGATCCGATACATCGACCCGAGCTACGCGGTTCGCAGCATCGCGGCCAACGCCTACGACAGCGTCTACTGCCTGCGGCTGGCCCACGCCGCGGTGCACGCGGCGATGGCCGGCTGCACGGAAGCTGCGGTCGCCCGGTGGCGACGCCGGTTCGTGCACGTGCCGCTTTCGCTGATGACGAGCCGCCGCAACCAGGTCGACCCCGACGGCGACCTGTGGCTGTCGGTGCTCGAAACGACCTGCCAGCCGGCCGAGTTCGGCCCGGCGCGGCAGCGGGAGAGGGTCCGCGCGGGGTTCTGCTGACTCCGCCGTTTCCTTTGCCCGCCACGAGTTCCCGACCACCGCAAGATCGCCGACGAGACAACGAGGTGTCGTTCATGGCCGACCCCCGCGAGCGCACGGACCTGCCCGCCGTCCGGAGGCTCACCGTGCCCGAATGGCTGCGCGGCCGCCTGACCGACTTCCGGCGTGCGGAAGCCGCCCGTCGTGTTCTGTGCGAGCACGACGAGGCGGCGCCGCCGTGCGCGATCTGCTCGGTGCGGTACTGGTAGTTCGCGCAGGTCCGGCGCTGCCGGGCCGGTCGCCGAGGGTGAGGTGACCGGCCGGCGCGGCCGTGGTCCGTCGAGACGCGTGGGCGCGTTATTGAATGAACGTCCATTTGACAACTGGCGGCGCGCCGTGCTTCGGTGGTGCCATCATGTTGAATGAACGTCCATTCAGGAGTTGTGATGACCCTCCCTCCGTCAGTCGGCAAGCGCGCGCTGGTCACCGGTGGTACCGGCGGCATCGGGTTCGAGACGGCCTTGGCCCTGGCCAAGGCCGGGGCCGAGGTGGTGGTGGCCGGGCGGGGTGAGGCGAAAGTCGCCCACGCTGTCACGGCGGTGCGCCAGGCCGTCGGCAGCGCCAAGGTGGACGGGCTGGTGCTCGACCTCGCCTCGCTGGCGTCGATCGAGAGCGCGGCCGCCGAGGTGCTCGCGCCCGGGCGGCCGCTGGACTTGCTGATCAACAACGCCGGCGTGATGGCCGTGCCGGAGCGCGGCGAGACCGCGGACGGGTTCGAGTTGACGTTCGGGACGAACCACCTCGGGCACTTCGCGCTGACCGGGCGCTTGTTGCCGGCGCTGCTGGCCGCGCCCGCGGCCCGGATCGTCACCGTGAGCGCGAAGGTGGCGCGGAACAAGGCGGCGACGCTGGACGATCCGATGAGCGCCGTGTCCTACTCCGGGATGGCCGCGTACACGAAGTCGAAGCTCGCGAACGTCGTCTTCACGCTGGAGCTGGCCCGGTGCGCGGTCGGAACCGGGATCACCGCCGTCGCCGTGCACCCCGGTACGAGCGCGACCGGACTTCAGCAGCACCTGCCGAAGTACCTGCAGGTGCTCGCGTCGGCGGTGCTCGACCGGTTCGTGGGCCAGCGCCCGGCCGACGCGGCCCGGCCGTCCCTCTACGCCGCGACGGATCCCGGCATCAAACCGGGCGACTTCGTGGTGCCGCAGGGGCGTGCGGAGCTGCGCGGGGCGCCCCACGTCGCCGAGCTGCCTGCCGCCGCCACCGATCCCGCCGTCGGGCGGCGGTTGTGGGCGCTGTCCGAAGAGCTCACGCACGTCTCCTATTCCTTCCGGTGAAAGGGCTTCTGCCATGACGTTCCGGTTCGAGCCCGTTCCCGAGTCCATTGTGGAGCAGATGCGGGAGATCAACGCGCGGTTCTCCGCCGCCGAGCTCCCGGACCCCGCCACCGCCGAGGGGCTGGCGGTGATGCGCGCAACGACCTTCCAGGTTCCGGCGCCGGTCGAGCTGGTGCCGGTCGACCGGGTGGTGTCCGGGCCCGCCGGTGAGGCGAGCGTGCGGATCTTCCGGCCGGCCGGCCCGGTGACCGGCGTGGTCTTCCACGTGCACGGCGGCGGTTTCGTGCTCGGCGCGCCCGCCGACGACGACGCGGTCAACGACTTGCTGGCCCGCACGGCCGGCGTCGCCGTGGTCTCGACGCGGTACCGGCTGGCGCCGGAGCACCCGTTCCCCGCCGCGCTGGACGACTGCCTGGCGGCGGCCGGGTGGCTGGCCGGGGCGGTGGAGGAGGAGTTCGGCACCGACCGGATCGTGGTGTCCGGCTACTCGGCCGGGGGCCACCTGGCCGTGCAGACGTTGCTGCGGCTGCGGGACAAGTTCCCCGAGCTGTTTCGGAAGGTCGTGGGCGCGAGCCTGGTGTTCGGCGTCTACGACCTGACGCGCACGCCGAGTTCGCGTTCGGCCGCACCGGACACCCCGGTGCTGCCGCCGCGGTGGATCGACCAGTTCGTGGGGATGGCGTTTCCCGGACTCGGCGACGAGGAACTGCGCGACGGTGCGTACTCGCCGCTGTATGCGGACCTGCACGGGCTGCCGCCGGCGCTGTTCACGGTGGGGGAGCTGGACCCGCTGCTCGACGACTCGCTGTTCATGGCCGCGCGCTGGCGCGCCGCGGGCGGGGCGAGCGAGCTGGCGGTGTGGCCCGAGTCGCCGCACGGCTTCGTCGGGATGACGCCGCCGACCGGCCTGCCCGCGCAGCGGCGGATCAACGCGTGGGTGAAAGCGTTGCTGCTAGGCGCACGGCAGCCCCTGGACGCCGAGCTGGGTGGGCGCGCGGGCCAGTCGAACTGATCCCCGTTTTCGAAGACCTGTCCATTGCGGACGGTCCGAGGTCGATTGCGGGTTCGGGAGCGGCCGGCTCGGCGTGGTGCCGCCCCTGGGCGACTCCGCTGAAGCCGCCGACTTGCAGCGTGCTCAACGTCGCGGCGATGGCGAGAGGCCCGCTGGGTGTCACGGACACTTCGTGGTTGGAGGTGAGTCGGCTTCGGGCGGCGGCTGGGAAGCTTCAGACCTGGTCGGTCGGGCGGATCACGATCTCGGCCACGGCCCGGTGGCGCGGGCCGGTGACGATGTAGGCCACGGCCTCGGCGATGTCGTCGGCGCGCAGCTGTTCGACATCGGCGAACTTGGCCGCCATCCGTTCCTGCACGGCGGTTTGCTGGTGGCCCGCGAGTTCGGTCTCCACGAGGCCTGGCTCGATCACGGAGAAGCGGACGTTGCGGCGCGCGTATTCCTGGCGCCAGGCCTCGGTGGCGGCGGTGACGCCGAACTTGGTGGCGTTGTACACCGCGGCCTGGGGGATGATCCAGCGCCCGGCGATGGAGCTGATGTTGACCACGTCGGCGACTCGGCGGGGGCTGGTGGCCGCGGCGGCCGTGAGGTGGGGCAGGGCGGCTTTGGTGACGTACAGCAGTCCGGTGAGGTTGATGTCGACCATCCGCTGCCACTCGGTCAGCGGGGCCGCCTCCGAGTCGCCGGTGAGCATCACGCCGGCCGCGTTCACGAGGGTGTCGAGGCGGCCGAGCCGTTCGACGGTGGTGGCCACGACCTCGGCGGCCGCGTCGGCGTCGGTCAGGTCGGTGGTCAGGGCGAGCGCCTCGCCGCCCTGTGCGGTGATCTCCTTCGCCAGCGCGTCGAGGCGGTCCCGGCGGCGGGCGACGAGCACCACGGTGGCGCCGCGGTTGGCGAGCTCGCGGGCGGTGGCTTCGCCGATGCCACTGCTGGCTCCGGTGACGAGGGCGACGGTCGAGGTCAGTTCGATGGATTCGGGCGCAACGGTCTTCATGCCTTCACTGTGCGACGCCGGTCAGCCGGGTACCAGAGCGTGGTTATGGTGGTATGAGCACCACCTGGTAACCGGTTTCGCGCGGTGGCACGGTGGTTCCATGACCCTGGACGCACCGTCGTTGACCGATGAGCAGGTGCGGCGTCAGGAACTGGGGTCGTTCCTGCGCAGCCGGCGCGAACGGCTCTCGCCGGAGCAGGTCGGCCTTCCGCTCACGGGCCGCCGGCGGACGCCGGGGCTGCGCCGGGAAGAGGTCGCGCACCTCGCCGGCATGGGCGTGACCTGGTACCCGTGGCTGGAACAGGGCCGGGACATCAAGGTCTCCGAACAGGTCCTCGCGGCGATCGCGACCACGCTGCGGCTCGATCCGTACGAGCGGTCGCACCTCTACACGCTGGCCGGGCATCCCGAGCCGCCCACCGAGCGCGACTGCGCGGCGATCCCGAGCATCGTGCTCACGATGCTGCGCCACCTCGAGCCGATCCCGGCGACCGTCTTCAACGCCCGGTTCGATCTGCTCGCCTGCAACCGCACCTACGAGCAACTGGTGGGTGGGCTGGAGCAGGTGCCGTTCGAGGACCGCAACTTGCTGCTGCTGATGTTCACTTCGCCGACGTGGCGCGACGTGGTGTCGATGGGGAGGACTCGGCCGCACGCCTGGTCGGCCGCTTCCGGGCGCGCCTGGCGGCGCACGCCGCGGAGTCCGACTGGAAGTGCCACCTACACCCCCGCGGACGAGGACACCTGGGCGAAAGTGCGGCGCCTGCAGGAAAACGTCCGGCCCGAGTGACTTCCGGGCCCGTCGCTCGGTAACCGGTCAGCCGACCAACGCCGAGACCACGCTGCGAATGGCCTCGCGGCGCGCACCGTGGTCGCCGGTGGGCTCGATCGCGTCGAGGCTTTCCTTCGGCTGGGTGAACCACATGCGCGCGATGCTCTGCACCGCCAGCACCAACGCGGCGGCGTCGAGGCGGGACGGGAGCGTGCCGGCCTCCTGGGCGTCGCGGACCACGGTCACCTTTTCGCGCATCGCCTCGGTCATCGGGCCGCCGGCGTCGTCGCGCGGGGTGCGCTGGAGCTGGTACCAGGACACGAACCGCTCCACTTCCGGGCGCGCGGTGGTCGCGTCGTACAGCATCACGGCGTAGCCCGGCAGGTCGTCCGGGGTGATCGGGATCTGGTCCACGGTGGCGCGGGTGATCTCGTCGAGCACCGCGTCGAAGAGGCCTTCCTTGCTGTGGAAGTAGGTGTAGACGAGCCCGGCGCTGCACTGAGCCCGCTCGGCCAGGGAGCCGATCCGCGCGCCCGCCAGGCCGCGCTCGGCGAACTCGGCCAGCGCGGCGTCGAGCAGCTGCCGCTTCTTGCTTTCAGGGTCGCGAACGGTCACCGTGCCACGGTACTTAGTGAATGTTCATTTGACAACTCGGCTCGTTGGGTCGTAGCTTGATGTTGTTGAAAGAACGTTCATTAAGGAAGGCTGTCATGTCCAAGACCTGGTTCGTCACGGGGAGCTCGCGCGGTCTCGGCCGCGCCGTCGTGGAAAACGCCCTCGCCGCGGGCGATCGTGTCGCCGCGACCGCGCGCAGGCCCGAGCAGCTGTCCGACCTCGTCCACCGCTACGGCGACGCGGTGCTGCCCCTCGCCCTCGACGTGTCCGACCCCGCGGCCGTCACCACCGCCGTCGAGGCGGCGCTGCGGCAGTTCGGCCGGCTCGACGTCGTGGTCAACAACGCCGGCTACGCCGACACGGCCGCGATCGAAGACGGCACCCTCGAAGCCTTCACCGCGCAGATCGCCACGAACTTCTTCGGTGTCGTCCACGTGAGCAAGGCCGTGCTGCCGACGCTGCGCCGGCAGGGATCCGGCCACCTCGTCCAGGTCTCCTCGCTGGGCGGCCGCCTCGCTTCTCCCGGTCTCGCCGCCTACCAGAGCGCGAAGTGGGCCGTGGGCGGCTTTTCGTCCGTTCTCGCGCAGGAGGTCGCCCCGTTCGGGGTGAAGGTGACCGTGCTCGAGCCGGGCGGCATGCGCACGGACTGGGCCGGGCCGTCGATGGCCATCCCGCCGATCAGCGAGCCGTACCGCCCGACGGTCGGCGCGTTCGTGGACCTGCTCCACGAGGCGAACGGCGGCGAGCCCACCGACCCCGCGAAGGTCGCCGAGTTGGTGCGCGAGGTCGTCGACCTGCCCGACCCGCCGCTGCGGCTCCTCGTCGGCACGGACGCCGTGCAGTATGCCTCCGCGGCCGCCTCGCGCCTCGCTGAGTCAGACGAGAAGTGGCGCGGCCTCAGCGAATCCGTGTCGGTCGTCGGGGCGGAATAGCCGGCCGTCGAGTCCCCGCGCCGGCCCCGTTCTACGAATGTAGGGCTGGGCGAGGAAAACCTCCTTCCGCAGTCGAAAGCTGCACCGCGTCAACCGTGCTAGCGTTCGCCGCCACTACGAATTCTTCCTGCCGAAGTGCGCGGAAATATCGAGCTGGTGACGGAGGCCTACATGAGTTCGGTGCCCTCTACCTCGTCAAGGGAAACCCGGTCCGCGGACGGGACCGGGATCAGGAAAAGAACTGTGATCGCGTTGTCCGTCGGGATCATGGTGGAATCGTTCGACTTCGGTCTGTACGGATTTTCCGCCACGGCGATCGCCTCGACATTCTTTCCCGCGGGAAACGACAAACTCGCCCTGCTCGGCACCTTCGCCGTTTTCGCGGTTTCGTTCCTCGCGCGGCCGCTCGGCGGGCTCGTGCTCGGCCGGCTCGGTGACCACGCGGGACGCCGGTCGGCGTTGTCGGCGTCGATCGTGGTGATGGGGATGGCCACGATCGCGATCGGGCTGATCCCGGGCTACGGATCGATCGGCGTCGCCGCGCCGGTGCTGCTCGTGGTGTGCCGGCTGGTCCAGGGGTTCGCGGCGAGCGGGGAGGTCGCGGGTGCCACGACGTACATCGCGGAAGCCGCGCCGGCCCACCGGCGGGGGTTCTGGACGAATGTCGTCGCGGCCTTCCCGAGTTTCGGCACCGCCGCGGGCACCGTGCTCGTTCTCGTGTTCAAGATCAACCCCGACACATACGCGGGCGGCGGGTGGCGATGGCCGTTCATCATCGGCGGCCTCATCGCCGTCGGTGGTCTGTACCTGCGGCTGCGGTTGAAAGAGCCGGAGGTGTTCCAGGAAGTCCAAGCCGAACGCCCGAAGAACCGGCTGCGGTTGCGCACGATGTTCCGAGAGCACTACCGCGGCATGCTTCTCCTCGTCACTTTCTACGCGCTCGTCGGAATCGGTTTCCAGACCGTGGCCGGGTACATGCCGACGTTCATGAGCAAAGTGGGCGGCATCGGTTCGGTGACGGCACTCGTCATCAGCATCTTCGCGTTTCTGGCTTTCGGTTCGACGCTGATGGTGATCGGTCACCTCAGTGATCGTTACGGGCGGAAACCGTTCATCATCGGCGGCACCCTCGGCCTGGCGGTGGTCACGGTGCCGGCCTACCTGATGATCAGCGGCGGCAACCTCGTGTGGATCTGCGTGGCGCAGGCGCTGCTGATCCTGCCGCTGGCGGTGACACAGGCCGGCGGGAACATCGGCAACCTCGAGGTCTTCCCGGCCTCCGTGCGGTTCACCAGCTTCGCGTTCTCCTACGCCGTGGCGTACGCGATCTTCGCCGGCACCGCCCCGTTGATCGAAGACCTGCTCACCGAAACGGCCGGACCGCTCGGCCCGGCGTTCTACGGCGTCCTCATCGCCGTGATCGCCCTCGCCGTGCTCGCCAAGGCCTACCCGGAGAGCCGCAGCTTCTCGATCAAGACCGGCCGCCCCGAAGCGGACGACTGACCCGCGTCACCGTTCCGGGACCGGCTCGGCCGGCTCGTCGGTCAACAGGCCGATGAGCCGGCTGAGCTTGATCCCGAGGTGCAGCGCCAGCCGGTCCGAGCCGTTGCGCAGGCTCATCCCGGTGATCGTCTCGGCTCGGCGCAGCCGGTAGTAGAGGCTCGTGCGGTGGATGGTGAGCCGCTCGGCCGAGCCGGCCGCGTCACCGGCCAGGTCGAGGTAGCACTCGAGTGTCGGCACGAGGGAGCGGCCGGTGTCGGCGTCGATGAGCCGGCGCAGCCCGGCCGGGATCACCTCGGCGCGCAGCGTCTCGAGTGGTAGCTGCACCAGCAGGCCGTAGATGCCGAGCTCGTCCCAGAAGATCACCGGGTCGCTGGCCGGCACCGCTTGGGCCACGCGGAGGGCGTCGCGGGCGCATTCGTTGCTCTCGAAGGCCGTCTCGAGCCCGGCTCGCACCGGTCCGACGGCGATCTGCACGGTGGCGGAGTCGCCCAGCTCGTGGAGCAGTTCCTGGCGCATCGTCTCGGCGTACTCGGCCAGCTGCGCGCGGTCGGGGAGCCGGACGTCGGCGATCAGGAGCGTTCCGTGGGCGCCGCCGGTGGTGGTGGCGAGAGTGGCGCGCGGCGCGAGCCGGCGTTGCGTCCGCTGGAGGAGCAGGTCGATGGCCATCTCGTTGCCCCGCAGGTCCGAACCGGACACGACAGTGCTGACCACGATGACCTTCATCTTGGCGGGCAGGTCCCGATCCGCGCGCCAGCGGCCCGCCGCGTGGGCCCGCACGGCGGCGTCGCGGTTGAGCAGGTCCTGCAGCAGCTTGCTTTCCTGTGCGCGCCGGACGTCGTCGAGCAGGCGCTCGCGCATCATGGCCTCGCCGGCCGAGCGGGCCGCGTCCATCGCGGTCATGAGGTCGGATTCGGGGATCGGCGGCTCGGAATCCATCAGCCACAGGTAACCGAACAGGATGTTCTGGCACCGGATCGGCACACAGATCCGTGCGAACGAACCGAGCTTCGCGTTCGCCGGCACGTGGACCGGGTGCTCGGCGGTGGTGATGCCGAACTCCTTGGCGAACTCCGTGAGGCGCGACTGCGGTTTCGCGCGCCGGCGCATGATCGACTCGAGCCGGAACGAGTCCACCGGCTCGTCGTGCGCGGTGTGCGCTTTCAACTGCATCTGCGGGTCGTCGATCGCGACCGAGCGCCCGATGCGCAACGCCAGCGATTCGGCGATGTGCTGCAGGTCGTCCACGCGCGCCTCCTCCTCGGCAGCAGTCGCGCCGACGCGCCGAGTCTAGTGCCGTGAGCGGCGTAATCGCTGCTGCAGGAGTCGGGCGTTCGGCCACGGAATTTCGACGATTGACGGAAGCTTTCGGCCCGTGCGCGCGGCTAGCGTCAGACCCCGTTCCCGCCGAACGCGGGCCGGCGGCAGTGGTCTCAGCGCAGGTCAACCGCCCTCGGCCGGCCGAAACCAAGGAGACTCGTGATCCGCATGGGAGACCGCAGGGGCAGGTACCGGCTCGCCTTCGACATCGGTGGCACCTTCACCGACTTCGCGCTGCTCGACATGTCGACCGGCGCCATCGAAGTGCACAAGCTGATGACCACCCCGGACGACCCCGCCCGCGGGTCGCTGGCCGGCATCGGTGCCTTGCTCGACCGGGTCGGGCTGACCGGTGAAGCACTGCAGAACGTCATCCACGGCACCACCCTGGTCACCAACGCGCTGATCGAGCGCAAGGGCGCGAAGGCCGCGCTGCTGACCACGGCGGGCTTTCGCGACACCCTGGTGACGGGCGAAGAGGCCCGCTACGACATCTACGACCTCACCCTGCGCTTTCCGGAGCCGCTTGTGCCGCGCTACCGCCGCCTCGGCGTGGACGAGCGCGTGGACCACCGCGGTCGGGCACTGCGTTCGGTGCGGCCGGAAGACATCGCCCAGGTCGTGGCCGCGCTGCGCGAAGAGGACGCCCGGGACCGCGCCGCGGGTTCGACCACGGACACGGCGAGCCTCGCGATCTGCTTCCTGCACGCCTACCGCAACGCCGAGAACGAGCAGGCGGCGGCACGGCTCGTGCGCGAGATCTGGCCGGAGGTCGACATCTCGCTCTCCAGCGACGTGGCGCCGGAGATCCGTGAGTACGAACGCACCAGCACCACGGTGGCCAACGCCTACGTCCGGCCCATCACCGATCGCTACCTGCGGTCGCTGGCCGACGCGCTGTGGGACCTGGGCTACCCGGAGCGGCTGTACCTGATGCTGTCCTCGGGCGGCATCGCCACCGTCGAGACCGCGTCGGAGTTCCCGGTGCGGCTGATCGAATCCGGTCCGGCCGGTGGCGCGATCGGCGCGGCCTTCTACGGAAAAGCCTGCGGGGAAACGGATCTGATCTCCTTCGACATGGGCGGCACCACGGCGAAGATCAGCCTGATCCAGGACAACCGCCCGACGATCTCCCACGAGCTGGAAGTCGCGCGGGTGCACCGCTTCAAGAAGGGCTCCGGCCTGCCGATCCAGTTCCCGTCGGTGGAGATGCTGGAGATCGGCGCGGGCGGCGGCAGCATCGCGCGCATCGACGAGCTCGGCCTGCTCAAGGTCGGTCCCGATTCGGCCGGTGCCGACCCCGGGCCGGTCTGCTACGGCAAGGGCGGCAGCGAACCGACCGTGACCGACGCGGCCGTGGTGCTCGGTTACCTGGCGCCCGAGAACTTCCTGGGCGGGGAGATGCCGCTCGACCGCGACGCCGCGCGGCGGGCGATCGAGGAGCACCTCGCCGAGCCGCTGGGCCTCACGGTGGAAGCGGCGGCGTGGGGCATCTACCAGGTCGTGGTGGAGAGCATGGCGTCGGCGGCGAAGATCCACCTCGTCGAACGCGGCCGCGACCCGCGGCAGTACGCGCTGCTCGCGTTCGGCGGCGCGGGGCCGATCCACGCCGCGGGCGTGGCGCGGCTGCTCAAGCAGGACCGGATCATCTACCCGCTCGGCGCGGGCGTGCTCTCGGCGATCGGCCTGCTCGTCGCACCGGTGTCGTTCGAGTTTTCCCGCTCGGAGCCGAAGGTGCTCGACACGATCGACTGGCCTTCGGTGAACCGGCTCGTCGCGGAGCTCGAGGAGCAGGGCCGCGGCGTGGTCGCCGAGGCCGGGGTGCCGGCCGGCGAGATCGTGATCGAGCGGCACGTCGCGGCGCGGTTCGCCGGTCAGATCAACGAGATCTCGGTCGAGCTGCCCGAGGGCGCGCTCGACGGCGACAGCCACGGCACCATCCTCGCGGCGTTCCACAAAGCGTACTTCGAGCTCTACGGACACGTGCTCGAAGGCATTCCCGTGGAAGTCGTCACGTGGCGGGTCGTCGCGTCCGGCCGGCTGAGTGAGGTGACCGTGGAACACCGGGCCGCCGAGGAGAATCCCGCGCGACCGCAGGCCCGCGGTCACCGCGGCGTCTACTGGTTCGAGTCCGGAAAGTACTATGTGGACACACCCGTGTACGACCGTTACGCGCTGGCGCCCGGCACCCGGGTCGAGGGCCCGGCGGTCGTGGAGGAACGGGAGTCGACCGTGCTGGTCCCGCCGGGCGCGGTCGGCACCGTGGACGGCTACCGCAACCTCATCGTCGTTTCCTCGCCCGGCAAGGAGAACTGATCGTGCCCACCGAGACTTCCGTTTTCGACGACCCGATCACGCTGGAGATCATCTGGGGGCGGCTCGCCACTGTCGCCGCGGAGATGCAGACGGTGCTGCGCCGCACCGCGCTCAGCACCCTGATCTCGGCCGCGAACGACCTGGCGTGCGAGATCATGGACGCGCGCGGCTGGTCGGTGGCCCACGCCGCCACGAGCAACCCGGCGTTCAACCTCACGATGCCGCACGTGACCAGCGCGCTGCTGGAGGCGTTCCCGGCCGACACGCTGCGTCCGGGCGACGTGCTGTTCACCAACGACCCGTGGATCGGCAACGGGCACCTGCCCGACGTCAGCGTGGTCACCCCGTTCTTCAAGAACGGCAAGCTGGTGGGCTTCGCGGGCTCCATCGCGCACGTGAGCGACATCGGCGGGCTGCTCAACCAGTCACAGGCCCGCACCGTGTACGAGGAAGGCCTGTTCTTCCCGCCGATGAAGCTCTACGACGAGGGACGGCGCAACGAGGCGATCATCGCGACGATCCGCAAGAGCGTCCGCCTGCCCGACACCGTGATCGGCGACATCAGCGCCATCGTCACGGCCAACTCGGTCGCGGTGCGCCAGGTCGTCGACCTGCTCGACGAGTACGGGGTCGACGACCTGTCCGAGCTGTCGGACGCCATCCAGGACCGTGCGGAGCAGGCGATGCGCCGCACGATCGAGGCCTTGCCCGACGGCGATTACCCTTACGAGCACACGTTCAACGTGCTCGATTCGACGCTCACCATCGGCGTCGTGATCCGGATCCGCGGAACCGAGCTGGCCGTGGACTACGTGAAGGTGCCGCCGCAGCACGACCACGGCGGGATCAACTCGACGATGACGTTCACCACCGCGCGCTCCATCGCGCAGCTGAACTGCCTGCTGACTCCGAACATCCCGAGCAACCAGGGGTTGTTCCGGCCGATCACGGTCACGGCCCCGGAGGGATCCATCCTCAACCCGACGTACCCGGCCTCGGTCAACGACCGGGTGAAGGTCGGCTGGCACACCATCGCGCTGGTGCAGGGCGCGCTGGCCGGGATCGCCGGCTACGTGCCCGCGCTCAGCGGGTTCCAGAGCAGCATCAAACTGCTCAGCTCCCACAGCGGCGTGCCGGTGAGCACCAACTTCATGAACGGTGGCGGCCTCGGCGCCGGGCCGGACGACGACGGTGTCGACGGCATTTGCTACCCGACCAGTTCGACGACGTTGCCCGTCGAGATCTTCGAGTCCTCCAGCGGCGGTTTCCTGGTGAGCAAGGAACTCGCGCCGGATTCGGCGGGTGCCGGGCGCCGCCGGGGCGGGCACGGACAACGGGTGGTCCTCGGGCCGCCCGAGGACGAAGCGTCGTCGTACACCCTTTCGCTGAGCATGAGCCAGCACGGGTCGCCGCCGATCGGCTTCGGCGCCGGCCTGGCGGGGCGGGCCTCGCGCCTGTACGTCGGCGCCGAAGAGATCCCGTTCGACCAGGTGGCGGCGCGGCTGGTCAGCGTGCCCCACACGCCCGAAAGCGGGCTCGTCACGCTGGACACCCCCGGCGGCGGCGGGTTCGGCGACCCGGCCGAGCGCGACCCGCAGCTGGTGTTGCGCGATGTTCGCGACGGCCTGCTGAGCGTCGAGGCCGCGGCGGAGATCTACGGCGTGGACGTCGAGCTGGACACGCTCAGCGCCAAGCGGCGCGGGGCCTGATCATCAGCCACTCGCGGCCGGCCGGCGGCTTTCGCAGCCGTCGGCCGGCCGCCACCTTTTCTCGGCATCGGCGAAATCCCTCGGGGGCAGACGCATGCCGAAAACCGATCGGAACTCACGTGGGGAAAGCGGGGCAGCGTGACGATCACGCGCACTGAAGTCGTTGTCATCGGCGTGGGCACCATGGGCAGCGCCATCCTCTGGCGGCTAGCCGAGCGGGGGGTCCGCGTACTGGGCCTGGAGCGGTTCGCTCCGGGCCACGATCGGGGTTCGGGCCACGGCGAGTCCCGCATCCTGCGCACGGCCCAGCACGAGGACCCGGCGTACGTGCCGCTGGTGAAAGCGGCTGTCCGCGGCTGGCGCGAGCTCGAGCGGCAGACGCGCACCAGCCTGCTCACGATGACGGG
This sequence comes from Amycolatopsis rhabdoformis, assembly GCF_035918295.1. GTDB lineage: Bacteria > Actinomycetota > Actinomycetes > Mycobacteriales > Pseudonocardiaceae > Amycolatopsis > Amycolatopsis rhabdoformis. The sequence goes on along the minus strand of NZ_CP142149.1, from coordinate 4,593,854 downwards.
CGGGCTGTCCGTCGGCCCCTCGGACGGGATGCTGATCCGCGGCGCGCTGGAAGCCGCGGCGGTGCACGGTCTCGAGTGCGGCATCGTGCCGGAAACCGAGGCCGCCCAACGGTTTCCGGCCCACCGGATGCAGCCGGGCGACACCGCGGTGTGGGAACGTGACGCCGGGGTCGTCCGGCCCGAACAGGCGATCGTCGCGGCGGCGCGGCGGGCGGTGGAGCTCGGCGCGGGCCTGCGCACGGGCGTGCGGGTGCTGGGTGTCGAGGACGGACCGGGTGACACCGTGCTCGTGCGCCTGGCCGACGGACTCGTGCAGGCGGATCACGTGGTGCTGGCCGCCGGGCCGTGGATCTCGCAGCTCGTCCCGCGGGCCGCGCTGCCGCTCACCGTCGAGCGCAAGATCCTCGCGTGGTTCCCCGCCGCCGAGCCGCGCCGGTTCGAACCGGACCGCTTTCCGGTGTTCCTCCGCGAAACGCCCGAGGGCCGGTGGTACGGGTTCCCGACCTTGGACCACACCACCGTCAAGGTCGCGTTCCACCACGGCGGACTCGAAGTCGACCCCGACGAGATCGACCGGACCGTGACCGCCGCGGACGTCGCTCCGCTCGGCGACGTGGTCGCCCGCCACCTGCGCGGGCTCGACCCCGTGGCGGTCCGAGCCGCGACCTGCATGTACACCAACACCCCGGACGCCCACTTCGCGCTCGGCACCCCTGCGGCCTACCGGCACCTCACGGTGGTCTCGGCGTGCTCGGGGCACGGGTTCAAGTTCGCGCCGGCGATCGGCGAGCTGGCCGCGGACCTCGCCCTGGGCTCGGCACCAGAGCTGCCGCTGGACCTGTTCGCGCTCGATCGTTTCGCCGGCAGTGTGGTGGGCAACGACCGGGGTGACGGCTGAATCGGCTCGTACCCCGCGGAATTCGCGGTTACGGCCGGCTGAGCAACGGGGCGGGGTCAGCCCTTGCGCCGCGGTGGCCGCGTGTACAGCCGCTGCGTGGCCGCGGCTTCGATGAGCGCGGTGTGCAGCCGGGCGAGCAGCGGGTTGTGCGCGGCCCGCCGGTGGACCAGGAGGACTTCGCGGTGCGCGCCCTTCTGAGTGAGCACCGTGACGTCGATCCGGTCGTCGGGTACGTGGCTCAGGCCCGGCACCACGGCCACGCCGCCCGTCTGGGCGACGAGTTCGCGCACCGCGTCGTAGTTGTTGCTGCGAAAGGCGATCTTCGGGGTGAAGCCGGCGGCCGCGCACAGCCGGTCGAGCGACAGTGAGCCTGCCGAGCCCGCGGCGCTGGCGATCCAGCGCCGTGAGGTCAGGCGGGGCAGCGGCGGTGTGCTGCGGCCGTCGCGGGGCCGCAGCAACAGCAGGTCCTCGTGCAGCAATGGGGTCGCCGCCAGTTCGGCCGGCCAGTCGCGTGGGCAGAGCGCGTACTGGTAGACGAGTGCGAGGTCGAGGCGGCCCTCCACGACCAGGTCGACCAGCTCGTCGGGCTCACCCTCCTCGAGCGTTACCGCGGCGGCCGGCACTGCTCGCGCGAAGGCGGCCAGCGCGGGTGGGACGAGGCGGACGCCGGCGGTGGGGAAGCTGCCGAGGCGAACCCGGCCGGCCGTCCCGTCGGCGAGCCGCCGCACCTGCTCCCCGAGGTCGTCGAGCGCGGCCAGCGCGGGCGCGCTGCGTTCGGCGAGCTCGCGCGCCGCGCTCGTCGGGCGCACGCCGTGCGCTTCCCGTTCGAACAGCACCAGGCCGGTTTCCTTCTCCAGCGCGGCGATCTGCTGCGACACGGCCGACGAGGTGTAGCCGAGTTCCTGCGCGGCCAAGGCGAACGAGCCGTTGCGGTACACGGAGATCAGTGTGAGCAAGTGCAGCGGCTTGAGCATCGGCTGCCTCTCGAGGGTAAGGGTTTCTGGTGCTGATCTCGAAATACTACCGGCCTCCTGGGTCTGGGCTTTCCTCCCCGGCGGGCTCATGCTGAACCGGAACCATCGAGCCGCCACAGGAAGGGATCACCCAGTGAGGACGTCGGCGAAGACGAAAGATCGGCCGGACACCGCCGAGGTCACCGCTTCACTGTCCGAAGTGGACTGCGGGGAGGTCGCCGGTGATATGCGCACGCGGGCCCAGTATTCGGCCGACGCGTCGAACTACCGGCGGCTCCCGGTGGCCGTCGTGTTCCCGCGCACGCGGCAGCAGGTGATCGACACCGTGGCGGTGTGCCGGCGGCTCGGTGTCGCGATCACCTGCCGAGGCGCGGGCACCAGCACCTCCGGGCAAGCCGTCGGCGAAGGCGTGGTGCTCGACTTCTCCCGTTCATACCACCGGGTTCTGGAGCTCGACCCGCAGGCGAGGACCGCGCGCGTGGAGCCCGGGATCGTGCTCGACGACTTGCAGCGGGCCGCGGACGACCACGGCTTGCGGTTCGGGCCGGACCCGTCGACGCACAGCCGCTGCACCCTCGGCGGGATGATCGGCAACAACGCGTGTGGTTCGCATTCGCTCGCGTGGGGGCGCACGGCCGAGAATGTGCTCGAACTCGAAGTCCTCACCTACCGCGGCACGGTCCTGACCGTCGGGGAGATGAGCGCGGCCGAGATCGACGCGGCCGTCGCCGAGGGTGGCGAACGCGGGAAGCTGATCGCCGAACTGCACGGCCTGGCGAGGGACCACCTCGCGCTCCTGCGCACCGAGCTCGGCCGGTTTCCCCGCCAGGTGTCCGGTTATCCGCTGGAACAGCTGCTGCCGGAGCGCCGGTTCAACCTGGCGCGAGCGCTCGTCGGCACCGAAGGCACGTGCGCGGTCGTCCTGTCGGCGAAGCTGCGGTTGGTGCCGACCCCGCCAGTGCGAGCGCTCGTCGTGCTCGGGTTCGACGATGCCTGGGCCGCCGCCGACGCTGTGCCGGCGCTGCTGGAGCAGCACCCGATCGCGCTGGAGGGGCTGGACCGGGCGCTGACCGACCTCGTCACCCGGCCCGACGGTCGGGCGGCGATCGCCACGTTGCCACCGGGACAGGCCTGGCTGTTCGCCGAGCTGGGCGGCGAGGCCTCGGACTTGCCCGCACGTGCGCAGGCCCTCGCCGCCGCGGCTGCCGGGTGCACCGGCGCCGAGATCATCACCGACACCGAGCGGATGACTCGGCTCTGGCGTGTTCGCGAAGACGGCGCCGGTCTCGCCACGCGGCTGCCCGACGGCTCCGAAGCCTGGCCGGGGTGGGAGGACGCCGCTGTGCCGCCCGCCGCGCTCGGCGCGTACCTGCGGGAGTTCACGGCGCTGCTGGACCGCCACGGTCTGCGCGGCGCCGTGTACGGCCACTTCGGCGAGGGCTGCCTCCACGTCCGCATCGATTTCGACTTCGACACCGAGCAGGGGGTGGGGGTCTTCCGGCGGTTCGTCGGCGAGGCCGCCGACCTGGTCACCGCGCACGGTGGCTCGCCCTCCGGCGAGCACGGCGACGGACAGGCCAGGTCGGCGCTGCTCGCCCGGGTTTACCGGCCCGAGGTGCTCACGCTCTTCCGGCGGTTCAAGGACGCGTGGGACCCGGACAACGGCCTCAACCCCGGCATGGTCGTCCGGCCGCTCGCGGTCGATGCCGACCTGCGCGTCGATCCTCGTCGACGCCCGCTTCCGCTGACCACCGTGCTGCCGTTCCACGCCGACGGCGGCGACTTCGCGAAAGCCACCCGCCGGTGCGTGGGCGTCGGGAAGTGCCGGACGACAGCGCACCGCGGCGACGTGATGTGCCCGAGCTACCGCGTCACCCGAGACGAAAAGGACTCCACCCGCGGCCGCGCGCGGATCCTCTACGAGATGACGCAGGGCGACGTGATCACCGACGGCTGGCGCTCCGCCGAAGTGCGCGACGCGCTCGATCTCTGTCTGTCCTGCAAGGGCTGCAGCGCCGACTGCCCGGTCGGGGTCGACGTGGCCGCGTACAAGTCCGAGTTCCTGCACCACCACTACCGGTGGCGCGTACGCCCCGCCTCGCACTACTCGATGGGCTGGCTGCCGCTGCTTTCGCGGGTGGCGGCCAAGCTGCCCGGGCCGGTCAACCGCCTCACTCATTCGCGGCTGGCCCCGCTGGTGAAACGGCTGGGCGGTATCGCGGCCGAACGCGACATCCCGCGGTTCGCCGCCACCACCTTCGTCGACTGGTTCCGTGCGCGCCGGCCCGGCGGCCCGGGGGAGCGCGGCCCGGTGCTGCTCTGGGTGGATTCGTTCAACAACCACTTCTCACCGGAGGTCCTGCGGGCCGGTGTGGCGGTGCTCGAACACGCCGGGTACGAGGTGCGCGTCCCCGACGGCACCCAGTGCTGCGGGCTCACGTGGATCACGACCGGTCAGCTCGGCATCGCGCGAAGGCTGGCCACGCGCGCGGTGGCCGCGCTGCGACCGTCGGTGGAGGACGGTGTGCCGGTGGTGGGGCTGGAACCCAGCTGCGTCGCCGCGTTGCGCACCGACGTGCCTGACCTGCTCGCCACGCCCGCGGCCCGCCAGGTGGCCGCGGCCACCACGACCCTCGCCGAACTGCTCGTGCACCGCACCGAGGGCTGGGTTCCGCCGCGGCTCGCGGCCCGGTCGCTGAGCCAGACCCACTGCCACCAGCACGCGACCAGCGGCTTCGACGCCGACCGGATCCTGCTGGAGCGGTTGGGCGTGGCCAACACCGTGCTGGACTCGGGCTGCTGCGGGCTCGCCGGCAACTTCGGTTTCGAACGCGGGCACTACGACGTCTCCGTGGCCGCGGGCGAACAGGTACTGCTCCCGGCCGTCCGCGCGGCGCCGCTCGACACGGTCGTGCTCGCCGACGGGTTCAGCTGCCGCACGCAGATCGCCCACGGCAGCGAGCGCGTCGCCGCGCACCTGGCCCAGCTGATCGCCTCGGCCCTGCCGGACCGCCCCACCGAGCTGCCCTTCACCGAGCCGCCCCGCACCGAGAAGCCCGACACAGAAATCCCGACCACGGAAAGGCCCGCCACATGACCGACGCACTCGACCTCGTCGACGAATGGGGTCCGGAGAAGATCGTCGTCGTCTCCCACCGGCGCACCGGCATGAAAGGCGTGCTGGTCATCGACAACACCGCCCGCGGGATCGGCAAGGGCGGTACGCGGATGAGCCCGTCGGTCACGGTCACCGAGATCGCGCGCCTGGCCCGGGTGATGACGTGGAAGTGGGCCGGGGTCGACCTGTTCTACGGCGGGGCCAAGGCCGGCATCGTCGCGGATCCGGCGGCGCCCGACAAGGAAGCCGTGCTGCGCGCGTTCGCCCGTGCGCTGGCGAACGAGGTGCCGCGCGAATACGTGATGGGCCTCGACATGGGCCTCACCGAGAACGACGCGGCGATCATCCAGGATGAGCTGGGCGACCGTGGTGCCGCCGTGGGCACTCCCGCGCACCTGGGTGGCATCGCCTACGACCAGATCGGTATCACCGGCTTCGGTGTCGCGGAGGCGGCCGACGCGGCGGCCACTCGCCTCGGGCTGCCGATGCGCGGCGCTCGTGTGGCCATCCAGGGTTTCGGCGCGGTCGGCAGTGCCGCCGCGCGCCGGTTCGCCGAGCTCGGAGCCACGGTCGTCGCGGTGTCGACCGCGCACGGCGCGCTGCACGATCCGCACGGCCTGGACGTCGCCAAGCTGCTCGAGGCCCGCGCTCAGTACGGCGACGCGTTCGTCACGCGCACCGGAGCGGCGCGGCCCGCGGGCGAGGAGCTCACGGTGCCGTGCGACGTGCTCGTTCCGGCGGCCCTGCAGGACGTGCTCGACCGGGACACCGCGCCTCTGGTGACCGCGAAGCTCGTGGTCGAGGGCGCCAACCTGCCGACCTCGCCGGAGGCGAAAGCGGTGCTGGCCGCTCGAGGCGTCACGGTGCTGCCGGATTTCGTCGCCAACGCGGGCGGGGTGATCGCCGCGGCGTTCGCCATGGACGCCCGGTACTCGGGGTTTCGGCCGGACACCGACACCGTGTTCGCGACCGTCGCGGAGAAACTGCGGGCCAACGCCGGCACCGTCCTCGACGAGGCCGAGCGCCGCGGGCTCACCCCGGCCGAGGCGGGGCTGCGCCTCGCCACCGACCGGGTGCGCGCCGCGATGGTCAGCAAAGGCCGGCTGCCGGCCCGCTGAGCCGGGCCGTCCACCGAGCCGACCTTCCATCGAGTCGACCGGCCACAAAAGGAGACACAGACATGACCACCCTCAGTCAGGGACGGCTGCGTGCGGCGTTCGCGCGCCGTCTGTCCGAAATGTACGCCCGCGAAGTCCCGGCCTACCAGACGTTGCTCGACGTGTCCCACGAGGTCAACGCCGGGGTCGTGCGCGAGCGCGGCGAGGCGGCCGAACGGCTGGGCTCGATCGGACGGGTGACCGAGGAGCGCCACGGCGCGATCCGCGTCGGCACCCCCGGCGAACTCCGTGCCGTGGCGCGGATCTTCGGCGCGCTCGGCATGCACCCGGTCGGGTTCTACGATCTGCGGGAAGCCGCGGTGAACGCGGTGCCGGTGGTGTCCACCGCCTTCCGGCCGCTCGACGCCGCCGAGCTCGCCGTGAACCCCTTCCGGGTCTTCACCTCGATGCTCGCCACCTCCGACGCCCGGTTCTTCGACGAAGACCTGCGCCCCCGGCTCGAGAACTTCCTGGCCCGGCGGCAGCTCTTTCCGCCTGAGCTGCTGGCGCTCGCGGACCGGGCCGAACGCGACCGGGAGCTGTCCACCGTGGACGCCGAGCGGTTCCTCACACTGGCCGTGGGCGCGTTCGAGCTTTCGACCGAGCCGGTGGACCGGGCCTGGTACGAGCAGCTCGAACGGGTGTCGGCGGTGGCCGCCGACATCGGCGGCGTGCGCAGCACCCACGTGAACCACCTGACTCCGCGCGTGCTCGACATCGACGAGCTGTACCGGCGGATGAGCGCGCGGGGCATCGAGATGATCGACACGATCCAGGGACCGCCGCGCTGGGCCGGCCCGGACGTGCTGCTGCGCCAGACGTCGTTCCGCGCACTGGCCGAACCGCGGACGCTGCGCGAACCCGACGGCACCGTCGGCCGGGGCGCGTTGCGGGTGCGGTTCGGTGAAGTCGAAGCCCGCGGCATCGCCCTCACCAGGACCGGGCGCGCCCGCTACGACGAGCTGCTGGGCCGGGTCGAAGATCGCCTGCGGGCCGACCCCGGGGCCGAGCGCGCCGGCGTGGCCCGGGAGATCTGGGCCGCCGGCCTCCCGGACTCCGAGCGGGGCCTGTTCGACGAGGGGCTCGCGTTCTGCCGCTACGAACTTCGCACCGACCGGCCGGCCGGGCCGCCGCCGGGGGAGCTGTCCGCCCTGATCGACCACGGCTGGGTGCGGCGCGAACCGATCGTCTACGAGGACTTCCTGCCGCGGTCCGCGGCCGGCATCTTCCAGTCGAACCTCACCGGCCGCGGCACCCGGGACGACGGGCGTGAGGCCGCCGGTTACGACCTCGACCGCCTGGCCGGGATCCTCGGCCGCGAGGTGCACGACCCGTTCGACCTCTACGCCCGCCGGCAGGACGAGTCGGCCGAGCACGTCTTCGCCCGGCTGCGGATCCCTTCGACAAACGCAGGATGAGATCGCGGAATCTTTCTACTCCGGTAGGAAGCCGATTGCCGGCGGCGCTGTTAGCGTCCTAGCAACGCGATACACCGTTTTTCGCCGCTTCGGCGAGATTTCCCTTTCCCACGTCCGTTTTGAGCTGTGTTCGTGGTGCCCGGAAACCGGCGCCACGACCGGAAACCGAGGGAGCACCGTTGGCCGACGAGACCGTCACCACCGTCACCGGAACCGTCCGGGCCGAGGACCTCGGCATCACCGCGATGCACGAGCACCTCCTCATCGACCTCAAGCGCGTCTCGGGCATTCCCGAGTCCATCCTGGACGACGTGGAGCTAGTGATCGCCGAGGTCGCCGCGTTCAAGGCGGCCGGCGGTGCGACGATCGTCGAGCTCACGAACCGGAACCTCGGCCGCCGCCCCGAGGAGCTCAAGGTCATCGCCGAGGCGACCGGGCTCAACGTCGTGATGGGCTGCGGGTGGTACCGCGAGAAGTACTACGACGCCGAGGTGTTCACCACGCCGACGCAGCAGCTCGCCGAGGACATCGTGCGTGACATCGAGGTCGGCGTGGGACCGCAGCGGATCAAGGCCGGGATCATCGGTGAGATCGGCACCGAGGGCGACTACCTGCGGCCCGCCGAGGAACGCTCGTTCCGGGCCGCCGCCCGCGCGCAGATCGTGACCGGGCTGACCTTGAGCACCCACGCGTCGGCCGGCCGGGCCGGCCTGGCCCAGCTCGACGTGCTGGCCGAGGAGCACGTGGACCCGCGCCGCGTGATCATCGGGCACTGCGACCGGCGCCGCGACCTGGACTACTACCTCGAAATCGTGCGCCGCGGCGCGTGGGTGCAGTTCGACCTCCTGCGCGAGCCCACGGACTGGGAGCTGGACAAGCGCGTGCGCCTCGCCGTGGACTTCATCGCGGCCGGGCACCTCGACCGGCTCCTGATCTCCCAGGACGTGTGTCGCAAGAACCACCTGAAGAACTTCGGCGGTGGCGGGTACGACCGCATGCTCGTGGAATTCGTGCCGAAGCTGCGCGCCGCCGGAATCAGTGAAGAACAGATCGAAATCCTCTTCGTGCACAACCCCCGCGCGGCGCTCACGGGCGCCCGCGTGGCGCATTGACCGTCCCCACCAGCGCCGCCAGGGAGCCGACAATGAACCCCCGTCCCGCGACACCGCCGTCGCCCCGGAAGATCCTGTTCGCGACCGCGGCGGGAAATTTCGTCGAGTGGCTCGACTTCTCGCTCTACGGCTACCTCGCCGTGGTCATTTCCCGCACGTTCTTCCCGCCCGGGAGCCAGGCCGCCGCCCTCATCGGCGCGTTCGCCGTGTACGGCGTGGCCTTCATCGCCCGCCCGATCGGCGCGCTGGTCTTCAGCCGGATCGGCGACCACCGGGGCAGGCGGTCCGCGCTTTCACTGTGCATCATCGTGATGGGCACCGCGACGGCCGCCATCGGCATCCTGCCGAGTTACGGCACCGTCGGGATCCTCGCTCCGATCCTGCTGCTCCTCTGCCGGCTCGCCGAAGGCTTCTCCGCCGGCGGCGAGTACGCCGGCGGGATGATCTTCGCGCTGGAACACTCCAGCGAACGCCGCCGCGCGACGCGGACGAACTTCGTCGCGAGCTTCGCCAACGGTGGCAGCCTCGGCGGCATCGTGGTGATCATCGTCTTCCAGACGCTGCTGCCCCAGACCTACACCACCAACGGCTGGCGCTGGGCGTTCGTCGTCGCCGGCGCCGTGGCGCTGGTCGGGCTCTACCTGCGGCGGCGCATCGACGAAACGCCGGTGTACCGGGAGTTCGCGGCGGCCCGCACACCCGTGCCGCTGCGGACCGTGCTGCGCGAGCACCGCGCGAAAATGGGGGTGCTGTTCGTCTTCTACGCCCTCGGCGGCGTGCTGAACTACATGATCGTCGGGTACATGCCGACGTTCCTCACCGCGACGGTGAAGATCAAGCCCCTGCCCGCGCTGTTCATCCAGGGCACCATCCTGCTCTTCGGCATGCTCCTGTTCATGGGCCTGGGTCCGTTGATCGACAGCGGTCGCGTGACGCGGCGCAGGCTGCTGCTCTGGGGTGCGGGCTCGTCGGTCTTCTTCGCCTTGCCGGCGTATCTGATGATCTCGACCGCGAACGTCGGTGTCGCGCTGCTCGGGTTGGCGCTGCTGGAGATCTCGGTCATCACCACCGCCGGCGGTGGCGCGCTCATCGCGCTGGAGATGATGCCCGCCGAGGTCCGCTACGCCGGGGTCGCCATTCCGTACAACCTCGCGTCCGCGCTGTTCGCGGGCACCGCGCCGCTGATCAGCCAGCTACTGGTGCAGGCGAGCGGCAGCAAGATCATGCCCGCGGTGTACGCCACGATCGTCGCGCTCATCGCGTTTCCGGTGATCTACCGCGGGATGCCGGACACGGCCGGCCGGTCGATCCGCGCCGCCGTGGCCGTGCCCGAGCGGGTGCAGCGGTGACTGGCGAAGAGGTGCCGCCGGAAGCCCGACAGTTGCACGAACGCTCGCTCGTCGTCGACGCGCACAACGACCTGCTCATGGTGTGCTCGCGGCAGCCTCCGGCGAGGCAGGGCGCGTTCTTCCGGCAGACCTGGCTTCCGCAGCTGCGCGCGGGTGGGGTGGACGTGCAGGTGCTGCCGGTGTTCCTCGAGCCGGAATTCCGGCCCGAGGGGGCGCTGCGCCAGACGCTGAAGATGATCGAGACGGCGTGGCGTATCGCCGAAGCGTGCCCGGACGAGGTCCGGATCTGCCTCACCGGCGCGGATCTCGAGCGGGCGCGCGCCGACGGGGTGCTCGCGTTGATCATCGCCCTGGAGGGGTGCGAGGCGGTCGGCCTCGACGTCGGGCTCTTCGAGACGCTGTACCGGCTGGGCGTGCGGATGGCGTCGTTCACGCACTTCGGGCGCACGATGCTCGCCGACGGTTCGGCCGAGAACGACACCGGCGGCCGGTTGACGAGCGCCGGTGTGGACGCGGTCGCCGAGTGCGAGCGGCTCGGCATCGTGCTCGACGTGTCGCACCTCGGTGCCGCGTCGACCGACCACCTGCTGGAGCTGGCCCGGCGGCCGGTCGTGGCGTCGCATTCGTCGTCGTTCGCGGTGCGCGCCCACCACCGCAACCTCACCGACGAGGTCATGCGGGCCATCGCCGCCACCGGCGGTGTGGTGGGGATCAACGTGCTGGCCCAGTTCGTGGACGGGCACCGGCACACGGTCGATCGCGTGGCGGACCACCTCGACCACGCGGCGTCGGTCGTCGGGGCCGACCACGTGGGTCTCGGGCCCGACTTCATCAAGGAGGTCTCCGACGGGCTGCTGCGCGTCGACGAGCTCGCTTGGGGCGACCGCAAGCCGCGTGAATACGTGCCGGGGCTGGAGGGCCCGGCGGGGCTGCCGCGCCTCACCGCCGAGCTGTTGCGCCGGGGCTGGGCCGAGCGCGACATCCGGCAGGTGCTCGGGTTGAGCTTCCACGACGTCCTGGTGCGGGAACTGGGAAAACCGGGGTGATCCCCTGAACGGTGGACGGTTTCAGCCGGATCCGGTTCCCTTGGCCCGTCTTCGTTGTCCGTTGGGCCAAGGAAGATTGACGGAGCGCACGCCTGGTTGTAACTGTTGTTCTGCACTTTTACCGGTTGACTCTTGCCCTGACCGGTGGGCGAACTTCAGAAAGGCGTTTGATGACAACCGTTCTGCACATCTCGGCCAGCCCGCGAGGTGCCGCGTCGGACTCGGGTGCGTTGGCTTCCGCGTTCCTCGAGTCCTATCAGGACACCAATCCGGACGTGGTCGTGAAGACGCTGGACCTCTGGGACGGCTCGCTGCCGGCGTTCGGGCCGACCGGGGCGAGCGCCAAGCTCACCGTGTTCGCCGGCGGAACGCCCGAAGGCGAGCAGGCGCGGGTGTGGGCGCAGGCCCAGGCGCTGGCCGACCAGTTCACCGCCGCCGACGCGTACGTGTTCAGCATTCCGATGTGGAACTCGGGCGTGCCGTACGTGTTCAAGCAGTGGGTGGACATCATCACCCAGCCCGGGATGGTCTTCGGCTTCGACCCGGCCGCCGGCTATTCGGGCCTGGTGCACGGCAAGAAGGCGGCGACGATCTACACCAGCGGGGTGTACTCCGAAGGTGTCCCGATCCAGTTCGGCGCCGACTTCCACTCCACGTATGTGAAGGACTGGCTGCGGTTCGTCGGCGTGACCGACGTGACCGAGCTGCGCTTCCAGCCCACGATCCTCACGGGCACCCCGGATCAGGACCGCGACGCGGCACTGGTCGCCGCCCGTGATGCCGGCAAGGCGTTCTGACCTCTTGTGACGAGGAAGCCGGCGGCCCTCCCCGCGGGGGCCGCCGGTCGTGCGCGGGCGGTGATTTCCTGAGGCGGCCCGGTTCACGAGTGGGCTCGGGTCCGCGGGCTGCCACGGTGGCCCGCTTTGCCGGTGCCGGTGCCGGCCCCGGTGAGGCCGGCCACGACCACGGCGACGAGGGCGTCCACCTCCGTGGTGAACGCGCCGGCCGGCGGCGGGTCGGCGCGGTCCAGCCGGCGCAGCAACGCGCCCTGGAACACGTCGAAGAGCACGTCCGCCGCGAGGGCGGGATCGAGGGAGCCGCCGGAAAGCGGGCCGCGCAGCCACTCGCGGAGTTCGGCGGACAGGGGCGAGCGGTGGTCGGGCGCGCCGTAGCCGCGGATCCAGGCCGTGGTGAGCTGGCGGGTCTCTTCCCAGCCGGCTTCGGTGGCCGCGGCCAGTTCGTGGAACACCGTGGTGATCGCGTCGAACGGATCGGCCGCGGCGCTCGGCCGGGCCAGCGCGAACGCGGTTTCCGCACGGCCGGCCGCCCAGGCGACCGCGAGGTCCCCCTTCGACGCGAAGTGGTTGAACGCGGTCCGCCGGGAAACGCCGGCGGCCGCGGCGACGTCGTCCATCGTCGCGTGGTCGTAGCCGCGTTCGGTGAACACCCGCACGGCGGCGTGCAGGAGGCGTTCGCGGGTGGCCTGCGCGCGGGGCGTTCGCGGGGTCGGGGTCACCTCGACAGTGTTGCACTCGAGTGCAACACTGGGGAAGTTGCACTGGAGTGCAACTTGACGCCGGGAAGGTGATCGCCATGGACCAGGACCGCGGCTGGGTGGACATCCACGCTCATTTCAGCCCGCCGACCACCGCGGATCAGCGGGACGAGCAGTGGCGCGGACTGCGTGCCGCTCGGTTCGTCGCGCCCGAGCCCTACCACTGGACGCCCGAAGCGGCGCTGGCGAGCATGGACCGGCTCGGCATCGCGGTGCAGCTGCTCAGTCCCGTGCCGCTGCCTGCCGATGACGGTGAACTGCGCGCCTGGAACGACTACGGCGCGCACCTCGTCGCCCGGCATCCCGGCCGCTTCGGGCTTCTGGCGGGACTTCCGACGCACGACCCGGACGCCGCGTTGGCGGAGATCGAACGCGGCGACCGCGAGACGCACCCCGACGGCTATCTCCTGGTCACCCGCCCCCGCGGAGTGCCGCTCAGCGATCCGCGGCTCGCGCCGGTGTGGGCCGAGCTGAACCGGCGCCACGCGGTGCTATTCGTGCACCCGAGCCCGGAAATCGCCCCGCCGCTGGGCCAGCCGGCGGCGTTGGTGGAGGTGGCGTTCGAGACCACGCGCGCGATCACGGATCTCCTCTACACCGGCTTCTTCCACCGTTATCCGGACCTCGTGGTGGTGCTCGCGCACTGCGGCGGCGCCCTGCCCGCGCTCTCGGGCCGGCTGCAGCTGCTCGGCGCCGAGCCCTGGATGCCCAATCCCGAAGGGCTTTCGCCGGCGGAGATCCGCGCCGACCTGGCCAGGCTCTACCTCGACACCGCCGCGACCGGAGCCGACTCGCACCTCGCCGCCGCGGTGACGATGGTCCCTCGCGACCACTTCGTCTACGGCGGCGACGCCGGCGTGCCGTGCTCGAACGACGACAGCCTCGGCCGGAACATCACCGCGCTGCGCGCCTCGTCCGTGCTGGCGCCGCGCGAGGTCGAGGCACTCGGGCGCCGCGGGTTCGACCTGTTCCCCGGCGTCGCCGCGCGCTACGAGCAACTCCTCGCGACGGCGCTCAACCCTTGAGGCCCACGGCTTCCTCGGCCGAAACCGTATCCCGATAGCGCAGGATGCCTTCCACGCCCAGGAGAAAGGTTTCGCAGACCGCGTCCGGGTCCGTGAGGCAGCCCGACGACATGGCGCCGTCGCGCAGCAGCACGAAATGGCGGGCCGCGGGGATGGGGGCGGGTTCGGTGGTGGCGGTGAAGAGATCGCTGACGGTGGCCAGGAACCAGTCACGGTGGGCGAGGACGGCGCGGTGCACCGGGTGGGCCGGGTCGGGGTACTCGGCGGCCGCGTTGAGGAACGCGCAGCCGCGGAAGCCGGGGGTGCGCAGGTCGTCGGCGATGAAGGCGGCGACGGCGCGCACGGTGTCGACCGGGCTGTGCCCGGCGGCGCGGATGGCTTCGACGCGGGCGCGGATCAGCTGGTCCGCCTCGGTCAGGTAAGCGACGACGAGGTCGTCCTTGCCAGGGAAGTGCCGGTAGAGCGTGGCGCGCGTGACGGACGCTTCGGAGACGATCCGGTCGATGCCGACCGAGTGCAGTCCCTCCAGGTAGAACAGCCGCGTCGCCGTGGCGAGCAGCCTGCTGCGTGCTTCGGACACCTGCTGGTCCACCGCCCTTCCTTGTCGGAGTCAGTCTAACAGAGAGAACGTTCGGTCTTGCGTGATGGGATCGGAGCTGCCATAGTTCCCTGCAGAAAGACCGATCGTTCTGTCTCTCTAAGGATGTGCCATGACCGCACCGACCGTTTCCATCGACGAAGACCGCTCCGAGACCACGCTTCCGTTGCGGCGCCTGTATTTCGTGCGTTTCGCGTTCGCGGTGGTGTGGGCCGTGCTGGTGTTCACCACGGCGAAGACGCTCGGCCCCGTCGCCACCACGCTGCTGGTGCTGTACCCGCTCTTCGACGTGGCCGCCGCGGTTGTCGACGCGCGCTCCGCGAAGACGGCCACCGCCGGCCTCTACGTGAACATCGTGATCAGCCTGCTCACCGCCGTCGGCCTGGGCATCGCCGCCTCGTCGGGGATCCCGGCGGTGCTGGGGGTCTGGGGCGCGTGGGCCATCGTGGCCGGCCTCGTGCAGCTCGTGGTCGGCCTCGTGCGCCGCTCCCTGGGCGGCCAGTGGCCGATGATCGCCAGCGGCGCCCTCTCCGCGGTGGCCGGCACGACCTTCGTCCTCCAGTCCACCCAGGACGCCGCCACCCTCACCACCCTCGCCGGCTATGCCACGCTCGGCGGTGTGTTCTTCCTGATCTCCGCCCTGCGCCTGGGCCGCTCGGTGAAGCGCTGACGCGTTTCGCGTCCCGCACACGCCACCCAGGCGCCCGCGAGGATGATGACACCGGGGATCGCGCCGGAAGTTGAGGCCACCACGACGATCACGGTCGTCGTGGTTCGCCCAGCGGTACGGCCCAGGCTTGTCTGTGAATCAAGACGAGCAGTGCTCGATGAGGGCGTTGCGCGAACTACATGACGAAACGTAACGCGGAAACCTGGTTGCCGAGCGTGATCGCGGCTACGACCGCCTGCTGGTGTTCAACGGTACGTACTCGAATCGTCTTTTGGGCCGGCTTTCGGTTTCAGCACGGTCGCACCCACGGCGGTGTGTCAGACCTTCAGGAATCGGACGGCTTCGTCGAAGCCACTGAATCGGGCGGCGTTTCGGCATCCAGGTGACCGGTCTCCTCAGGCCAGGACTGGTCGCCCGAGGCGACGGGCTTCGTGAACTCCGGTTCGGCATCCACCGCCGCGATTTCAGGTCGCTCACCACCGTTGCTTTCAGCGGAGGACGTTTCACCTGGCGCGGTCTCTGGGGCTGCTTCGACAATAGTCTCAGGGGCCACCCAGGGAAGAACCAGGTACTGCTCGCCGAACCTGCGGCTGACGAGTGTTCCTCGCCCGCGCGGCAGTTCGACAGGGCGAACCTGACCGATCAGCGTCTTTTCAAGCTCGCTCCCGGACCCCTGCAATGCGGGGCTTCTGAGCTCTCTC
Source organism: Amycolatopsis rhabdoformis (assembly GCF_035918295.1). GTDB lineage: Bacteria > Actinomycetota > Actinomycetes > Mycobacteriales > Pseudonocardiaceae > Amycolatopsis > Amycolatopsis rhabdoformis. The sequence goes on along the minus strand of NZ_CP142149.1, from coordinate 4,578,233 downwards.
AGTTTGCCGAGAACTCCGTCGGACATCGCCGCGGCGGCGCCACCGGACCGTCGCACTGCGACGAGGTGCAGGCCGACGTCCTTGGCTTGTGGGAGAAACTCCGCCACCGGCATCAGCGGGTTCTCGCTGCCGACGGGGCACACCAAGTCGTAGTCGTCCACGACGATGAACAGCTCAGGCCCTGTCCACCAAGAACGGTCGCGCAGTTGCTCGTGCGTGACATCGGGCCCGGGAAGTCGCCTGGTCATCGAGGTGGCGATATCACTCATCATGGACGAGAGCTGATTGCCGGACACCGCATACCCGAGGATGTGCTCGCCCCGGGCGAAATCCAGCATCGTTCGCCGATAATCGACCAGGAGTATCACCGCCTCCTTCTGGGCGTAACGCTCGACGATGCCACGGACGATCATCCGGACCAAGTTCGTCTTGCCGGTTTCGCCGTCCATGAGCGCGAAAAAATGCGATTCGCGCTCGAAGTCGAGGAAGGCCGGGGCGAGGTCACTCGCCTGCAGCCCGATCGGGATCGCCTTGGGATTGTCCGCGGAGTGCTCGTTTTCGACCTGGCTGTGCGGGAGCGGATCGGGCAGCACCCGCACCCGCGGTGCGTGTTGTCCATTCCACGCCGCGGCGATTCGGTCTACCGCGTCGCGCACGGCGTCATTCAGATCCTCTGTGCCGGATCCGCCGTCGACCCGGGGCAGAGCTCCGAGGAAATGCAGGCTGTCCCTGGTCAAGCCACGGCCCGGCCGGTTCGGGACCGTGTCGGCTGCCCGCGCGTCGATGCCGGATTCTTCCGGGTCGGCCAGCCGCAGTTCGAGTCGGGTGCCCAGCAGGCTCAGGAGTTCCGACGGGATTGCCGACCACCGGTGTCCGGAAACTATCACGTGTACGCCGTAGGGGAGGCCGGTCCCGGCAAGGCCGGTCACCTGACCTGCGGTATCTGGGAACCGTTCAGCGAAATTCTCCCAGCCTGCAATCACGAGGAAGACATCTCCGCGCGGCGCACCGGCCAGTTCACCGGCCCGTTCTCGCTTTCGGAATTCGGTCACGGCGTCGATTCCCCGGGCGCGGAACAGAATCTCCCGCTCCGCGATCAACGCGCCGATCTCACCGATCGTCCGTCGTACCAAGTCGGGGGTCTGGGTCGTGGCCACCTCACCCACATGCGGCAGGTCGCCCAGTTTCCGCAGCGCACCGGCCCCGAAATCGAGACAGTAGAACTGCGCTTCGCTCGGAGTCTGGGTCAGTGCGACGGACATGATCAGCGAAAGCAGCAGGGTCGACGCGCCTGAACTGTAACTGCCGACGATCGCGGCGTGTCCCGCGACACCGGAGAGATCGACCCAGAGCAGGTCTGCGCGCTGGTCTCGCGGCCGGTCGACCACACCCACCGGAACCTGCAGCTTCCCGTTGCCGAAGAAGCCGTCCGGGGAAAGTCCACGTTCCGGCGTCTCGATCAGGCTCGGTAGCAGCTGATCCAACGAGTGGGGTTCCGACAGTGGCGGCAGCCATATCTGTCGCGCGGGCCGGCTTTGCTCTGCCAGTCGTGCGACGAAGACTTCCAGTTCGGACGGAGTACCTGGCCTGAACTTCTCGGATTCTGCACGTGCGTCTTGGCTGCGGAGACCTCGCGCATGCAGACTTCGTGGCGAGTACGGCGCGGAGGTGTAGGCGGCCTTGAACTTCGTCAAGGACGAGATCTCGAATCGAAGATACCCGACACCTGGTGTGGGCGGCAGTTCGAACGCGTCCGGCACTCCGAGAACGTTGCGAGATTCTGCCTGGGTGAAGGTGCGCAATCCGATTCGGTACGACAGGTGCGTATCAAGCAGGTGCAACAGCTCGTCGTCCACGTGGTGTGTGGCGAGCAGCAAATGCATGTGCAGCGCACGTCCGAGTTGCCCGATCACTCGGAACGTCTCAGCTATTTCTGGTCTCGCCGCCAGTAGCTCGTTCACCTCGTCGACCACGATGAGGAGCAGGGGCAGGGGTTCGACCTCGGCGCCGAGCTCACGCGCGCGTTCGTATTCCGCAAGGCTCTTGTAGCCGCCCTTTGTCAAGGCGTCCTGGCGGCGGGCCATCTCCCCGGCGAGTGTGTCCCGCAGGCGGTCGACCATCGACAGGTCGCCGGCCAAGTCGGCCAGATTGCCGCTGACATGCGGCGCACGGTCGAATTCGCGGAACGCGCTACTGCCCTTGTAGTCGATGAGGAACACGGTCAACTCGGTGGGCGCGTGCGTGATCATCAGCCCCGCGATGATCGTCTTGAGCAGTTCCGTCTTGCCCGATCCGGTCGCGCCTGCGCACAATCCGTGCGGACCCATGCCGCCGACCGCGGCCTCCTTGAGGTCGAGCACGATCGGCCTGCCCTGTTCGTCGAGACCGATGGGCACGCGGTAACGATCCCGGACCGGTCGTTCTCGCCGGGCCTTCTCGACGTCGAAGGTCATCGGATCACCGGGCAAGCCGAGCAATTCCAGGAAGGTGGGGTCGTCCAGCCGCTCCCTCCTGTCGGAATCGGCCACCGAACTGGCTTCGCTCAGCTGTTTGAGGGCGGCGTCGATGGCTTCGAGTTGGTCATCGCTGTCTGCGAGGTGTGTGGTCGCGACGAGGAACGGGCGGCCGTTGTGCAGACCCCAGCCCGGACGCGCGGGCAGTGAGCGAGCCAGCTCGGCGTCGATTCTCGACGAGGAAGGATCATCAAGAGCCAGCTCGATGCGACCGATCAGGAACCGGTCGACCGGCCCCGGGATCTCGACCCAATGCCGCGCGGTCACGACGACGTGCACGCCCTTGCTCAGCCCGGAGAGAGCGAGCTGTCGCACCTGCCCGGCGAAGGTCGGCTCGTACTCGGCGAACTCTTCCCACCCGTCGATGACGACGAAGACGTCGGCGTTGTCACCCGACGGTAGCTTGCCCTGGGCGCGAAGCCCGCGAAACCGCCGCATCGTGCCGATGCCGACGGACCGGAACAACTGGTCGCGCCGCTCGATCAGCTTCGAGAGCTCTGCCAACGACGACCCGACCGCCGTCGGCGCCACGTATCGGCGTACGTGTGGGATTGTGGCCAGATCGCTGAGCTGGGCGCTCGCGTCGAGCAACACGAAGGAAACTTCGTCCGGTGAGCGGCCGAACCGGAGACCGGCGATCACGGTGCGCAGCAATGTCGTTTTGCCCGACCACACCTTGCCGACGATGCCGATGTGCCCGTCTCGACCGGCGAGATCGAGCCGAACGACCTCGGACCCGGGCGATACCGACCGATGCACCTGGCCGATCGGCACGCCCAGTTCGCGCACGGCGTCGGGCGGTTCGAGACTGATCAGGGCCTCAAGAAGCGGGGACGGGGCTTCTTCATCGACCGCCAAGGTGCGTGATCGCGCCTTCGCGACGACGAAGGCGCCCTGGCCTTGGTTCAGCCGGTGCGGCACCTGCACTCGTGACCCCAGCCGGGGCCGGGAGAGCTCCTGGTGCAGATAGTCGTAGAGGGCGTCGATCGTGATCACGTCCGCGTCCGCGGACGCAGCGGCCCCGGTGTCCAATCCCTTGATCAGCACGTCCGTGAACAGCGAAAACGGTTGGCTGTTGCCGAACACCACCCGGTCGTCTTCGAACGCCGGGTCGAAAGCGCTCGTCGCTGTGATGATGTACGTGCCCTCGCCGAGGAGACTGACGTCCACGACGCTGTCCGACTTCGCGATCGGACCTGCCGCGAAGGTGCCGCTGTAGCAGCAGTCGAGCACGATCGCCTTGAACTGCGCCTGGCATTCGTGCAGTAGCCGTTGGACGATGACCGCCGGTATGGCCGTCGAGTACGGGCGTTGTTGCTGTGTGTCTGTTGTAGCGAAGAAGAGCTCGTTCTCACCGTTCTTGAGTCCGTGACCCGAGATGTAGAGCAGCACGTGGTCGTCCGGCTTGCTGTCGGCGAACAGCTCCTCGATCTCCCGCTCGACGACGTGTTTGCGCTCGTCGATCAGGTATTTGGCCCGGAATCCGCCGATCGACGGGTCCTTCAGCAAGTTCCAGAGCTGCCGGGTCTCGACGGCCGGTGCGCGTAGCGATGGCAGCGTGACATCATCGTACGCGGCTGTGCCGATCAGCAGTGCTCGACGCTCACCCATCGTGCTCCGGCTTGCGAGTGTCAGTGGCGTGTTTCATCGCCAGAGCAAGCGCGTCGGCTACCTCGCTCTTCGTCGCTGCGTTCACCACAACCTCGGTGTCGCCCAGTTTCACCGTGACGGAGCGCGCTTTGCTTCGGTCCAGAAATGCCGTCAGGGTCTTGTACAAGACCGTCGCCGCGGTGACAGCCACACCGTTGACAGTCAGGTCGCCCAGGACCGGGAGGACGCCGGATTTGGTTCCGTGGTCTGCCGCGGTGGTCGCACGATCGACCCGGCCGACCCGGGCAGCGCGAAGATCACCTGCAAGGATGGTGCTCAGTCGATCCAGTGTCGTGCGCGACGCCCCGTCGCCATCGATCCGTACCAGAAGATCGACGGTCCCCTCGCCCATGCGGCCTCCTCGTCAAGTCGAATGTACGCCCGACCCTATTGCCTGTGTGAGGCTTGCGGAGCGAAAATGCGCGAACTTGGCCGTGTGGTTGAAGGTCGTCGCCGCTGAGCTGCCTTCTTTGGGCCGTTGCAAGGTCACCCGGCAGCATGGTGAACCGGGCTGATGGGCGCCAGGACGACCGTCGTCGCATTGTGTTCTGCGATGGCCGCCGAGGAGGCAACCACCGAGTCGGGCCCTCGCCGCTCCGCTTCGGCCAATCGGGACCCAGCCGGACGGGTCGTCCGTTCGTGGGAAGCGGCCCGGCGGCCGGGCGGACAGAATGGCGGCATGGGTGCTTCCGAGGTGGTCCGGGTCGGCGTGGTGGCGCATCCGCGCAAGGCGGTGGGCGCGTCGGTCGACGAGCTCGTTTCGTGGGCCGCGCGGCGCGGCGTCGAGCTGGTCGCCCGGAGGGGCGACGCGGCGCAGGTGGGGGCCGAGGTGCCGGTGGTGTCCGACGCGGACTTCGCGGCCGGGGTCGACGCGATCGTGAGCCTTGGCGGTGACGGCACGATGCTCGGGGCGATGCGGCTGGCGGTGCAACGGCCGGTGCCGGTGCTGGGGGTGAACTACGGCAACGTCGGTTTCCTGGTCGAGATCATGCCTTCCGAGCTGGCGGGCGCGCTCGAGCGGCTGCACAGCGGGGACTTCGAGATCGAACCGCACAGCTGCGTCGCACTGGAAGAGGACGGCGCGACGGTCGTGGCGTTCAACGACGTGGTCGTCGGGGGAGCCGAGCCCGGGGCGACGGTGGAGGTCGACCTGTTCGTCGACTCCGTCCGGTTCGGCTACTACCGCTGCGACGCGCTGATCCTCAGCACCCCGACCGGCTCGACCGCGTACAACTACGCCGCCGGCGGGCCGGTCATTTCGCCGGCCGCGGAGGTGCTGGCGGTGACACCGGTGGCGTCGATGTCGGGTGTCAGCCGGGCGATCGTGCTGCCGGCCCGCGACGTGGTGACGCTGCGCAGCGCCGCCCGCAGCGCCCCGCCGGTGCTGCGGGTCGACGGGAACGCGTGGCGGCCCCTCGACCCGGCGACGCCGCTCACCGCGACCCTGCGCCCGGACGCCGCCCAGGTCGTGCGGCTCGACCCGGAGCGGCACGCCCAGCGCAGCCGCGTGAAGCTCAGCCTGCTGGACCTGCCGCTGCGGCCCGAACAGATGGCGGAACTGCTCCCCACGGAGATGCGCGAGGACCTGGAGCGGCTGCGGGAACGGCGGCACCTGCCGGAACGCTGAGGCTCGTCGGCGGTCAGCGGGCGAAACCGCCGTTGATCACCCCACGACTCGACGCCGGCCACCGCGCGCACGGTTTCCGCCACGTCCGCCGGCGCCGGCCGTAGCCGCCGGCGCAGGGGAATGCGGTGTCGGCCGCGGGAACGACGCACCCGTCGTCGTCCACAAAGGTCAGATGCTCGTGCCACCCGAGGCATTGAGCACCCGCGCGATGGTGCGCGGTCCGTCGTTCTGCGCAACGGGCGCGGAAGACGTCAGCGCGTTCGCTCGCCGTTCGGAAACTTGGTGACCGGGCAAGGCTTTTCAACCGAGGATGGTCGATCCTCACCGAGGGCGGGCTCTCAACGGGCGGGCCGCACCGCCGCGGGTGCTGTTCTGAGCTCACCCCGGGCGCGGTGGTTCCGGACCTTGTCCCGGTTGCCGCACACCGCCATCGAGCACCAGCGGCGGCGGTGGGACTTGGTGCGGTCGTAGAACCAGATGCCGCAGGCCGGGCCGTCGCACATGTGGACCAGGGCGCGGTCGGCGTGGGCGAGCAGGTCCGCCGCGGCCGCGACCGGCAGCACCAGGAGCTGGCGCGCTTCGGTCCAGCGCCGGCGCGTCACGAGTTCGGTCCCGGCTTCGGTGGTCGTGAGCTGCCGGTACTGGCTGTCGGCGGCGAGGTGCCGGTTCAACCGCCTCGCGACGCCGGCCGGGACCACCCCGGTCCCGGCCCACGCCGAGACGACGCCCCGCAGCCATTCCCGCAGCCCGCGCGCCTCGGCGGCCGCGTCGTCGAGGTCCTGGGCACGGAACTTGCGCGCCAGCCGCGCGCGCTCCGCGCCGTCGAGCAGGTCGATGGTCATGAGCCAGCCGAGGAAATCCCGGCCCGACGCGAGCAGTTCGATCTCCTCGCCCCACGGGGCGGACAGCGTGTTGAGGAAGTTCAACGCGGCGTGGTCACCGGCGTTGGCCAGTTCCGTGCCGTCCATGGCGCTCCCGCCTGCCGGTAACCGTCTCAGCGTCGGTTGGAAGGTTACCAGCCGCGGGTGCCGGTCCGGCGGGTCCGCCGACGCCGATCGGGTACGGTTCGGCGGTGACCACGCTCGAGGACCGCGGCGGTGCGCCGCTCAGGCGGCTGCACTGCGCGCCCCACCCGGAGCGCGCCTACCTGCCCATCGAGCTGGCGATGCGGGACATGCGATCGGCGCACGGCCGCGACCCCGAGACGGGCGAGGGGCCCGGCACGCAGTCGTGGATCGGCGTCTGCCTGGGCATGATCGTGCTCGACACGCTGTCCGGCACGTCCGCGCCGGCGGGGCGGCGGTTCAAGCGCCTGCTCATCGAACACGGCGTGGACCACGACGACGCCGTGGTGCTGTGGATCATCCGCAACGCCCTCCTCCACGGCTACGGCCTGCCCCGCCCGGCCGACGTGCGGCACCGGCGCGTGGAGGTGACCGGCGAGACCGCCGCCTTCGCCCTCGACACCGGCGACGCACGCCTCGTGCGCCTCAGCGCGCCCGTGTTCTGCAGCCACCTGGTCGAACGCGTGGCGGCCTCGGTGCCCCACCGCTGGGACACCAGCCTCATCCACACCCACGACGAACCGGCGGCACCGGTGCGTTACGTGCCGACGGCGGGGCAGGGAGACCACAGCGGGTAGAACCGCTTGCCAGGCGGTCATTTCCGGCCGGGTGCCGCGCCGATCACCTGTTCCACAAAGGCCCTTGCCGCCGGTGAAGGGTTGAAGTCGCTCCACGCCAGGTATTCGAGGCGGGTCGGGCCGTCGGTCACGGGGATGATGCGCAGGGTGTCGTCGGGTGGGATGGCGGCGGGGGAGAGCAGGGTGATCACGAGGTTGTGGCGGACGAGGTCGAGCATGAGGTCGATGCTCATGGCCTCGAACGCGACGGTGCGGCGGACGCCGGCGGCCTCGAAGGCGCGGTCGGAGGGGGCGCGGCCCGGGGTGCCGGCGGGGAAGTCCACGAAGGTTTCCGGGGCCAGGGTCGCCAGGTCGAGGCGGGGGCGGTCGGCGAGGGCGTGGTCGGCGGAGAGCACGGCGACCAGGCGGTCGTGGGCGAGAAGGTGGGTGGCCACGCCGCGGACCGGGGTGGGTTCGGGGAGGCCGAGCACGGCGACGTCCATCGTGCCGGCGGCCAGGGCGGCCAGGAACTCGTCGCTGCCGCCGCCGCGGAGGCTGATGTGGACGGACGGGTGGGTGCGGTGGAAGTGGCCGAGTGCGGCGGGGATGTCGACCGCCGTGACGGTGGGGATGATGCCGAGGGTGAGCGTGCCGCGGATCTCGCCGGCGGCGGCCGCCGCGTCGGCGGCCGCGCGGTCCGCCGCCTCCAGGCTCGCGCGGGCGGCGGTGAGGAACGCCGAGCCGGCGGCGGTGATCTCGACGCGGCGGCTGGTGCGGGCGAACAGCGTGACCCCGAGTTCGGTTTCGAGGGCCTTGATCTGGTGGCTGAGCGCGGACTGCACGACAAAACACCGCTCGGCGGCGCGGGTGAAGCTGTGTTCCTCGGCCACCGCGACGACGTAGCGCATCTGCTGGAGCTCCACGACCAGTCATGATTGCCGTTCATCGCTGAGATGACAACCATGTGTTGGACTCATCGACGACAGCGGCCGACGATGAAGGAGTGAGCACCTCGACTCCAGCACCACCGCTCGCTCCGGCCTCGCGGGTCGCGTGGACCGCGCTGACCGCCGTCGCGCCCCTGGTCTGGGGCACGACCTACCTGGTCACCACGCATCTGCTGCCGCCGGGCCACCCGCTGTTCGCGGCGCTGATGCGGTCGCTGCCCGCCGGGCTGCTCGCCCTGCTGCTCTCGCGCCGCCTGCCCACCGGAGCGTGGTGGTGGAAGAGCGCGGTGCTGGGCGTGCTGAACATGGGCGCGTTCTTCCCGCTGCTGTTCCTCGCCGCGCAGCACCTGCCGGGCGGGGTCGCGGCGACGTTCGGCGCGGTCCAGCCGATCGTGGTCGCCTTCCTGGCCGTCGGGATCCTCCACGAGCGGCTCTCCGCCTGGCGCGTCGCCTGGGGTGTCGTGGGCGTGCTCGGTGTCGCGCTGGTCGTGCTCGGGCCCGACGCGGGGCTCGACCCGCTCGGCGTGGTCGCCGGCCTGGCGGGGGCCGCGTCGATGTCCGCCGGGGTCGTGCTGACGAAACGCTGGGGGCGCCCCGAAGGCGTCGGCGCCGTGGGCCTGGCCGGGTGGCAGCTCACGGCGGCCGGGCTCGTCCTGCTCGTGCCGGCGCTCGTGATCGACGGGGTGCCGGCCGGTATCGACGCCCCGGCCGTGGGCGGGTACCTGTGGCTCGGCCTGATCGGCGGGCTGCTGACCTACTCGTTCTGGTTCGCCGGCATCCGGCGCTTGCCGGTGACCGCCACCGCGTTGCTCGGGCTGCTTTCACCGCTGGTCGCCGCCGTGCTCGGCGCGGCCGTCGCCGGGGAGGCGCTCACGCTGATCCAGCTCGCCGGCTTCGCTCTCGCCCTCACCGCCCTGGTGGCCGGGCAACTTCCCCCGAGGAAACGGAATCCATGAGAATCGCCGTGTTCGGCGCGACCGGCCTGGCCGGGCGCGCCATCGTGACCGAAGCCCTCGCCCGCGACCACGCCGTCACCGCGCTCTCCCGTCGCGCCGACGCCGCGGCGAGCAGCGAGCGCCTCACCGTCCACGCGCTGGACGTCGCCGAAGAATCCACGCTCGACCCGGTGCTCGCCGACGCCGACGCCGCCGTGCTGACCATCCGCCTCGCTCCCGGCGAGGAGCACCGGCTCGCGCCGCTGAGCCGCGGGTTCCTCGACGCCGCGGCCCGGTCCCGCACCCGCGTGCTGGTGGTCGGCGGCTCGGCGCCGCTGCGGTCGCCGGACGATCCCGCCCGGCTCGTGCTCCACGATCCGCGCCGCGTGCCGGAAGCCTGGCAGGCCGTGGCACAGGCGAGCCTCGACCAGTTCCGCGTGTGCCAGGCCCACGCCTACGCCGGCTGGACTTACCTCAGTCCGCCGGCAGTGCTCGCGCCCGGCGCCCGCAGCGGCGCGTACCGGCGCGGTGGCGACACGCTCCTCACCGACGCGCGCGGCGACTCGCACATCACGGCCCCCGACCTCGCCATCGCGGTCCTCGACGAGCTCGAGAACCCCGGCGACGCCCGGCACTTCACCGTCGCCCAAGCCTGAGCGCCCGTTCTTGACTCGCTCGCCCGGCCGCCGGTAGCTTACGGATATACGAATTTCGATTCGAGAATTCGAAAGTGACGATGAGGTCGCGATGAGCCCGATGCCTGCTGCCGAGACCCTGCCCGACCTGCTGCGCGAGTGTGCCGCGGCGGCGCCGGAGCGCGAAGCGCTGGTGGTCGGCGGCGTGCGCTGGACGTACGCACAGTTGGCCGAGGAGATGGAGCGCGCGCGCCGCAAGCTGCGGGGGATCGGCGTCGGGCAGGGGGACGTCGTCGCGTTGCTGGCGCCGAACGTGGCGGAGTGGGTGCCGGTGGCGTTCGGCGCGCTGGCGTGCGGGGCGCGCGTCGACGCGTTCAACACCTGGGTCAAGGCCTACGACATCGACTACCTGCTCACGAGCTCGCAAGCGTCCGTGCTGGTGCTCGCGGACCGGGTGCGGGGCAACGACCTCGTGGGCGAACTGCGGAAACTGGTGCCGGACCTGAGCAAGCCGAGCGAGGTGTTTCCCGGGCTGCGCCGGATCGTGGTGCTCGGCGACGAAGGGCCGGCCGACGCGCCGGCGTGGTCGGCTCTGGCACAGGGGCCGGACGAGCACGGGAAACCCGGCCCGGACGACGCCGCGTTCGTGCTGTACACGTCAGGCTCGACGAAGAACCCGAAGGCCGTGCCGCTGTGTCACGGTGACCTGATCCGCAACGGGTTCCACATCGGCGAGCGCATGGGGCTCACCGCCGAGGACCGCGTGTGGTTCGGCTCTCCGCTGTTCTGGAGCTTCGGCTGTGCCAACGCCCTCATGGCGACCATGACGCACCAGGCGTGTTTCGTGCTGCAGGAACAGTTCGAGCCCGCCGTGGCCGCGGATCTGATGGCCGCCGAACGCGTGAGCGCCGCGTATCTGTTGCCCGCCATGGTCGACGCGCTCGTGACCGCCGTGGCGGACCGCGTGCGGGCGGTCACCACGCTGCGCACGGGGCTGACCATCGGCCGGCCCGAGGAGGTCGAGCGCGCGATCACGCGGCTGGGCATCGCCGAGCTGTGCAACGTCTACGGCTCGACCGAGACCTACGGCAACTGCTGCGTGACCGACCACCGGATGCCGCTCGAAACCCGCCTGCGCACGCAGGGCGAGCCGCTGACCGGCGTCGAAGTGCGCGCGGCCGACCAGGAAACCGGCGCGCTGCTGGCGGCCGGCGAGCCGGGGGAGCTGCAGGTGCACGGGCGCCTCACCCCGGGTTACCTCGGCGACGACGAGGCCAACGCCGCCGCCTTCACCGCGGACGGCTGGTTCCGCACCGGCGACCGCGGTGTGGTCAACGCCGACGGCACGGTGTCGTTCGTCGGCCGGATCACCGACATGATCAAGACGTCGGGCATCAACGTCTCGCCGGCCGAGGTGGAGAGCTTCCTCGCCGGGCATCCGGACGTCGCCGAGGCCGTGGTGCTCGGCGCGCCGCACCCGAGCCGCGACGAGGTCGTGGTGGCGTTCGTCGTGGCGCGCGGTGGAAACCTCACCGCGCCGGACGTGATCGCGCACTGCAAGGAACGCATCGCGGGGTACAAGGTGCCGTGGGCGGTGGCGATCGTCGACGAGCTGCCGAAGACCGGAACCGGCAAGCTCGTGCGCCGGACGTTGCGCGACCAGGCGGAGAAACTGGTGCAGGACAAGCTGAAAGCAGGCAAGCCATGACGGGCAACTGGGGCCGCTGGGGCAGCGACGACGAGGCCGGCGCGCTGAACCTCGTGACCCCCGACGTCACGCTGAAAGCCGCGCGCCTGGTGCGCACCGGCCGCACCCTCGGGCTCGCGCAGCCGCTGGGCCCGAGCACCGCTTCGCCGCGGCACCGGCCGGGCCCGATGCGGTTCATGAACCGCGACGCCGGCGACTACGCGCTGGGCGCCCGCAGCCCGGGCGGGTTCCGGTTCGCCGAGGACACCGTGCAGTTCCCGACGCACAGCGGCACCCACGCCGACACGCTGGCCCACGCGTGGACCGGCGAGGAAATCTACAATGGACACCCGCAGTCCTCGACCCGCACCACGCGCGGCGCGCAGCGGTGCGGCGCCGAGAAGCTGGTGCCGGTGGTCACCCGCGGCGTGCTCGTGGACCTGGTGGCCGCGACCGGCGGCCCGCTGGCCGCGAGCGCCCCGGTCGGGGTCGACGAGCTGCGCCGGGGCATCGCGGAAGCCGGCGTGACGCCCGAAACCGGCGACGCGGTGCTGATCCGCACCGGCTGGCTCGAAACGCAAGGCAACGGCGGCGACTACTTCGCCGACGAGCCCGGCATCACCGCGGAGGCCGCGCGCTGGCTGGCCGACCACGACGTCGCCCTCGTCGGCGCCGACAACTACGCCGTGGAGCAGCAATCGGCCACCAGCGGGTTCCCCGCGCACCTGCTGCTCCTGCACCAGCACGGCGTGCCGCTGCTGGAAAACCTCGAGCTGGCCGAGCTCGGCGACGCACTGGCCGCCGAAGCGCGCTCGACGTTCCTGTTCGTGTTCGCGCCGATCCCGCTCGTGGGCTCCACCGCCACCCCGGTCACCCCGGTGGTCGTGCTGTGACGGCCGACTGGCTCACCGGCGTGCTGAAACCCGGTGACCTCGTGGTGGTCGCACAGGGCACCGGCGAGCCGACTCCGTTGCTCGAACAGCTCGTGCGGGCGGCACCGGCCGACGTCGAGGTGTTCGTGGGGCTGAGCCACAGCAGCGCGCTCACCGGCCCGGCCGCGCGCGAGCTGCCGCTCGTGTCGTTCGGGGCGCTGGGCCCGCTCGGCCGGCTCGCCGTGAACGGCACGGTTTCGGTGATCCCGTGCCACTTCCGCGACGTGCCGCGCGCCCTGGCCAGCCGCAATCCCGAGCAGATCGTGGTGGCCCTGCAGGTGTCGAGCGCCGACGACACCGGTCACCACAGTCTGGGCCTGGCCGTGGACTACACCTACGAGCTACTCGGCCGCGCCCGCGCCGTGGTCGCCGAGGTCAACGACCGGCTGCCGCACACGAGCGCGCCGCGCGTGCACCGCTCGGTGCTCACCACGACGGTGGCCAGTTCCCGCCCGATGCCGACGATCACCGCCGGCGCCACCGGTCCGGTGCACGAACGGATCGCGCGCCACGTCGCCGGTCTGGTGCCCGACGGCGCGACGATCCAGCTCGGCGTCGGCACGCTGCCCTCGGCGATCGGCGCGGCGCTGCGGTCCCGCCGCGACCTGCGCGTGCACTCGACGCTCGCCGGCACCTGGCTGCTGGACCTCGCGCGAGCCGGTGCGCTGCGCGACGAGCCCGGCGCCGTGGTGATCTGCGAGGCCGCCGGTTCGCAGGAGCTCTACGACTGGGTGGTCGGGTCCGGGGTGCTCGTGCGGCCGGTTTCCGAGCTCGCGCGCCCGGGTGCGTTCACCGACCTCGACCACTTCGTCGCGATGAACTCGGCGCTGCAGGTGGATCTCACCGGTCAGGTCAACGCCGAAGAGCTCGGCTCCGGCTACGTCGGCGGGATCGGCGGCCAGCCGGACTACCTGCGCGCGGCCCAGCACTCCCGTGACGGCCTGTCGGTGGTGATGCTGCCCGCGACGACGGGGGACGGCAGCCGCTCGCGCATCGTGCGGTGCCTGCACGCCGGCGCCGTGACCACGCCGCGCTCCCACGTGGACGTGGTCGTGACCGAGCACGGCATCGCCGACCTGCGCGGTCGAAGCCTCACCGAGCGCGCCGAAGCGCTCGTCGCCATCGCGGCCCCCGGCCACCGTTCCTCACTGCGGGAGACGCCATGACCAGCACGCTCGACGAGCAGCTGCACGAGTTCCTGTCCGCGAAACTCGGGTCGGCCCCGAAGATCGTGGACCTCACCCGCGTCGGCATCGGGCGCTCGCGTGAGAACTGGGTGTTCGACCTCGTGGACGCCGCGGGTGGGCGCGAGCCGCTGATCCTGCGGCGTGATCCCGAAGGTGGCCTGGTCGACACGGATCGCGGCACCGAGTTCGCCGTGCTGCGGGCCCTGGAACCGAGTGGGCTGCCCGCGCCGCGAGCGCGGTGGCTCGACGCCGACGGTCAGTGGCTCGGCAAACCGTCGCTGATCATGCGCCGCGAACCCGGCGAGTGCGACTACCGCGTGGTCAACGGCGAGCGGCTCCTGGCGGAGCGCACGGCGCTGGCCCGCCGGTTCTGCGAGCTGCTGGCCGAAGTGCACGCCGTGGACTGGCGTGCCACCGGCCTGGGCGAAGTGCTCGACGACCCGGGGGACCAGGCCGCGCTCGCGGAGCTCACCCGCTGGGAAACCGTGCTGCGCCAAGACCAGCTGGAAGCACTGCCCGAAGTGGACGTGGCGATCGGCTGGTTGCGCGAGCACGCTCCGGTGTCGGCACGCACCGTGCTGGTGCACGCGGATTTCAAGCCCGGCAACATCCTGCTGCAGGACGGCCGGGTCTCGGCCCTGCTCGACTGGGAGCTCGCGCACCTCGGCGACCCGCTGGAGGACCTCGGCTGGGTCGTGCAGCCGCTGCGCCACCGCGAGCACCTCATCGAGGGCGCGTGGGAGCGCGACGACCTCATCCGGCACTACCGCGACGTGAGCGGCACCGAAGTCGACGAGGCCGCGTTGCGGTGGTGGGTGGTGTTCTCGACGTTCAAAACGGCCGTGATGCAGGTGAGCGGGCTGCGCGCGTTCCTCGACGAGCGCAGCGACGAACCGTACCGGCCCACCAGACGCGTGCTGCGGACCCTGCTGGCCGCGATCACCGAAAGGAGCTGACGTGCGCCCGACCGTCGATGACCAGCTGCACGGTGCACAGCGCCTGCTGGACGCCGTGGCCGCCGATCCGGAGCTGAGCCGGGACTCGCGTGAGCACCTCGCCAACGTGCGGCGGCTGCTCACGCAGGTCGGCCGGTCGTGGTCGGCGCTGCTGCCGTTCCACACGGCCGACAATCTCACGATGGCGGAGCTGCTCACGCGCTGGGCACCGGCCGGTACCGCGCTGGCCGAGGAGATTTCCCAGGCGACACAGCCCGTCGAGACCGGTTTCGACCCGACGCGGGCCGCCGAGCGCAACGCCGAGCTGAGAGCCCTGCTGTCCCGCGTGATCGCGGATCTGCCCCGCACCGGCGCCGGGCACCGCGAGATCACCGAGTATCTCGTCCGGCGCGTCGAGACCGACCCGAGCTGAGGAGGTGGCGATGAGCGACCTGACCGTGGGCGACGAGCACTTCGCCGAGCAGTTCCCGCTGTCCCCTTTGGACGATTACCTCATCCACCAGACCCCGGACCCGATCCGCGTGATGGCGACCGGCGATCCGCGCGCCTACGAGCGCTATTGGATGATCTGCCACGACCCGGCCGGTGAGGTCATGGTGGCCACCGGCGGCAGTTTCTACCCGAACCTCGACCGTGCCGAGGCTTACGCGATCGTGAACTTCCGCGGCCGGCACACGTCCGTGCGCAGCTTCCGCGACCTCGGCGTGGACCGGGCCGACCTGCGCGTGGGCCCGATCGCGCCGGAGATCATCCGCGGGCTGCGGGAATGGCGTTACGTGCTGGAGCCCAACGAGTGGGGTGTGAGCTACGACCTCACGTTCCGCGACACCACCCGGCAGGTGTTCCGCGAACCGCTGTCCGACTCGGCCCACGGCACGCCGCCGGGCCGGCGCAACGACGTGACGGCCGGCTTCGAGGGCTTCGGCACGGTCGAGGGCTGGGTGGAAGTCGAGGGCACCCGCGTGGAGCTCGGCCCCGGCTCGGCGGGCACCCGCGACCGGCACTGGGGCACGGGCCGCGGCGTCGGCGGTCCCGCGATGTCGCTGGGCGGCCGGCTGCACGTGGGCGTGTCCGGCAACGCGTTCGTGCCGTTCGCCGACTGGACGCTGTGGGGCGACCGCGTGTACTACCCGTTCGGCGACAGCCGGCCCGGCGCCACCCGCGTGGCCAAGCCGACGCGCCGGCTGCGCTTCGACCCCGACACCGACATCTTCGCCGAGGGCATCGTCGAATACCGGCTCGGCTCGGGTGAGGTGAAGGAACTGCACTACGAGCACCTCGGCCACCAGACCGCGTTCCTGCGCTGCGGCATGTACGGCGGTACCCCGGAAAGCGGCATCCACCAGGGTTCCTACGACGGGCCGGCACTGACCGAGGGCGAGACCTACGACCTGGCCGACCCGCGCACCCGCATCGGCCTGCGTGGTCTGGACGAGCACCTGTGCCGCGTCACCTGCGAAGGCGAGACAGTGATCGGCGTGTACCAGACGATCGACCCGGTGGCCTATGAAACGTGCAAGTCCGGCCGGCCGGGCTGGGCGTTTCTGTAGCGGGTCGGGCCGGTCCGGCGTGGTCCGTCGCACCGGCCCGGGAGTTCAGCGCTTCAGCGTGAAGGTGAAGTCGCCGGAGAGCTTGCCGCTCAGGCGCACTCCCGACACGAGTTTCCCGTCCTCCAGCAGGCGTTCGACTTCGGCACGCGGCAGGCCGCAGCCGGCGGCGATGAGGCGCACCGGGCGGATCGGGATCCGCGCGGCGAAGTGCACCGCCACGTCGATCACCTCGCGGTCGCGGTAGTCCGCGCCGCCGGTGTCGAGGCGCCACGCACCGGTCCAGTCGAGTGCGACGCGGTTGCGGTGGCGCACGGCCGGATCCTGCAGCAGCTCGGCGGCGAGGCCGAGATCGTTGTGCTGCAAGCGGTTCAGCAACTCGGGCCGAATGGACCCCACGTTGGTGCGGTCCAGGACCGAGAGCTTCACCGTGTCGCCGCAACCCGTGCAGAGCACGAGCAGCCACGCTTCGAGCAGCTTGTGGTGGGCGTTGACCCGGAACTTCCCGTCGGTCCGGAAGCGCTCGCTCGCGCAGACGTGACACCGACGGAGGACAACAGGCAGGCAGGTGGGTTCGACCACCCAGGTTTCGAGCACGGCAGAACACCGTTTCTGTGAGAAATCCGCAGCAAAAGGCAGCGCGGCGCACAGGGGCGGCCGCGCGCCGGATCAGCGCTCGGGAGGTCTCACAGGGTGTACAACGGTACGTCCTTTGCCTGGGCGACTCGGTCGGCAGCACGCTAATCGCCCTCGCCGCGACGCTCCACCGAATTTCGGGCGAACCGCTAAAGTGGCCCGCATGGGGACGGTCAAGCAAGTGCAAATCACGTTCGACTGTGCGGAACCCGAGCGCGTCGCCCGCTTCTGGTGCGAGGTGCTGGGCTACGTCGTGCCGCCGGCGCCGGAGGGCTTCGCGTCGTGGGCCGACTACGACCGGTCGCTGCCGCCCGAGCAGCGCGGCGCGTCGTTCGCCTGCGGTGACCCGAACGGCGTCGGGCCGCGGCTGTACTTCCAGCGCGTGCCCGAGGGCAAGGTCGTGAAGAACCGGGTGCATCTCGACGTGCGGGCCGGCACCGGGCTCGTCGGGGCCGAACGCGCCGCCACGCTCGAAGCCGAGGGTGCCCGCCTGGTGGCGCTCGGCGCGACCCGCCTGCACCTGCTGGAGGCCGACGAGGAGAACGAGTCGTGCCTGGTGATGCAGGACGTCGAGGGCAACGAGTTCTGCTTGGACTGAGCCGGCCGGAATCCCGCCGGCTCAGGCGCGGCGGCCGCGCCGCGCCAGGTCCGCGCCGCCGCGGCCCAGGTCGGCCTCGATGGCCGCCGCGGCTTCGAACGCCTTGTCCAGCAAAAGTTTCTCGTGCTTCTCGTCGATCTGCGCGAGTGGCACCGAGATGTGGATGGCGGCGGTGATCTCCCCGTACGCGTCGCGGATCGGGAAGCCGTAGCCGACCACGCCGGGAATCGCTTCCTCCCGGCTCACGGAGTAGCCGGCGCGCCGGATCGTGTCCAGCTCGCGTTCGAGGTCGGGCTCTTCGGTGAGGGTGTGGTCGGTCAGCTGCGGCCGCTTTTCGGTGAGCAGCCGCCGGTGCAGCGGCGCGTGGAAGGCCGCGAACAGCTTGCCGACGGCCGTGGCGTGCAGGAACAGCGACTGGCCGAGCCGGATGTCGACCGCGATCGGGCGGGTGCCGGGGAAGCGGTCGATGTAGGACACGCGCGTGCCCAGGCGCACCGCGAGGTACACGTCCTCGCCGGTCGCGCGCGTGAGCTCCTGCAGGGGCCGGCGCGCGACGTCGCGCACCTCCAGCCCGTCGACGATCCGGATGCCGAGGCGCACCGCGCGCGAGCCGAGGGAGTAGCGGAGGTCGTCGGAGACCACGATGACGTCGGTGGCGGCCATGCGCTGCAGCAGGTTGTGGGCACTGCTCGCCGGCATCCCGAGCCGTTTCACGATCTCGGTGAGCGTCATGCCTTCCGGGTGCCCCACGAGCAGCTCGAGCGTGTCGAACACCCGCGAGAACCGCTCCGCCCCTGCGTCGGCTGCCACGCACTCTGCCTTTCGTCGCTGGTCATCCGCCAAAAAGCCTAGCCGATCCCCGGCCGTTCCCGGTGGCGAGACAGCCGGGAGAGCACGTCGTCAGAGCTCTTTCCGGGCCAGGAGGTTCAGCGGCAACGGGGTGTGGCGCGCGGCGGGGCCGTCGTCGCGGTCGCGGGCGCGCAGCTGCGCGCGGGTGGCGGCATCGCTCGACGCGTCGGTGGGGCCCAGCGGCAGGTCGTGCTCGTGGGCCAGGGCGAGCAGCTCCGCGACGGTGTGACGGGCGAACGCGGTTTCCAGCCGCGACCGGATCTCGGCCGCGTGGGCGCGCCGGGCGGCGTAGGTGGCCAACGCGGGATCGGCCGGCCAGCCGAGCGCCCCGCAGAGCCGCGTCCACATGTGGTCTTCGAGCAGCGCGATCGCGACCGAGCCGTCCTTCGCCCGGACGACACCGTAGGTCGCTTCCGGCTCGCTCACGGCGAGGGGCTTGACCGAGGTCCAGGCCGTCGCGACGTCGAGCATCGCCAGGTCGAGGAAGGTGCCGCCGCCGGCGTGCCACGCGGCCGTGATGGCGAGTGCCGCCGTGGTGGCGGTGCCGAGGTCGACCCAGGGCACGCCGATGCGGTCGGATTCCGCGGTGTCGTGCAGGATCCCGGCCATGGCCTGCAGCGACAGGTCATGGGTGGGGTGCCCGGCCAGCGGCCCGGTCTGGCCCATCCCGCTGATCGAGCAGTAGACGACGTCGGGGCGCACCTCGCGCACGGCCTTCTCGTCGCAGCCGAGCCGCGCGGTGACGCCGGGCCGGAACCCCTCGACGAACACCGCGCTCTCCGCAGCCAGCTCCAGCAGCCGGTCGCGGTCGGCCGGCGCCTTCAGGTCGAGGAAAACGCTGCGCTTGCCCGCGTTCACGCGGTCGAACATCGGCGGGTCGAAGCGCCGGGCGGGGTCGCCGGCGGGTGGTTCGACCTTCACCACGTCGGCGCCGAGCGAAGCGAGCAGGAAGGTCGCGTACGGCCCGGGCAGCTGCTGGCTCAGGTCGAGCACGGTCATGCCGTGCAGCGGAGCGGTCACGGCCGCACCACCGCCCGGCCCACGAGCGCACCCGAGTCGAGCGCGGCGTGCGCGGCGGCGACTTCGGCCAGCGGCCACTCCCGCGGTGGCACCGGCGTGACCCGGCCGCTCGCGACGAGGTCCACCACCTCGAGCAGCTCCTGCCGGTCGGCGTGGGCCGAGCCGACGATCTCGAGCTCCTTCACGATCACCAGTCCCAAGTGGACTTCGACGGCCCCGGGATCGGTGTTGCCCACCACCGCCAGCCGCCCGTGCGGCGCCAGCGCGCGCAGGGACAGCGCGAACGTCGGAGTGCCCGTGGTCTCGATCGCGACGTCGACGCCCCGCGGCCGGCCGAGATCCGCCGCGGCCTCGCGGACCCCCGCGGCGCCGGCCGAAACCGGGACCACGGCGTGGGCGCCGGACGCCCGCAACGCCGGTTCGGTGGCGGCCCTGCTCGTCACGGCGATCACCGTGGCGCCCAGAGCGGCGGCGATCCGTACCGTGTGGACGCCGACGCCGCCGCTCGCGCCGGTCACGAGCACGAGGTCGTCGGCTGTGGCCCGGGTGCGGCGCAGCGCGTGCAGGCCGGTGCCGAGGGCGCAGGAGAGGATCGCGCCCGACGCGTCGTCGATGCTGTCGGGCAGCACCACCGCGTTCGCCGGTCCGGCGAGCACGAACTCGGCGTAGCCGCCCGGAAGGTCTTCGCCGTAGAAGCCGGGGCCGCCGCGGCAGGTGTTGGTGTGCCCGGCCCGGCACTCGGCACAAGTGCCACACGGGAAGCGCTGCACGAGAGCCACGCGCTTGCCGAGCCACGAGCGGTCGCCGCTCGGGCCCACGGCCTCGACGCGTCCGGCGATCTCGTGCCCGAGCACCTGCCCCGGTTTCGCGGCGAGCAAACCCTTGCGGGCCAACACATCGTGGCCGCAGATCCCGCAGGCGGCCACACGCACCAGCAGCTGGTCACCGACCGGCTCGGGCACCTCGCGCTCGTGCAGCTCGAACCGGTCGGGTGCCGTGAGCACCGCCGCTCGCATCACGGTTACACGACCTCCGTCACGCCGGCCCGCGCGGCGATCGTGGGGGCCGGACCGGACTTCGTCGCGTCTACGTCGAGCGTGAGGTCGCGTCCGGCCGTTTCCGGCAGCCAGAACAGCAGGATCAGCCCGCACACCAGCGCGACGCCGACCAGCAGGATCCCCGGTGCGTAGCTCAGCCCGGTCGAGACCACCAGTGCCGCGGCGACCAGCGGCGCGAACCCCGACGGCGCGCCGACGCCGAGGTTGAAGCCGAGCGCCCCGCTCGTGAGCCGCGTCGAGGCCGGGAACATCTCGATGAGCACCAGCGAGGTGTTGGCGTTGATCGGCGCCTGGAAGATCGCGAACACGATCAGCGCGACGATCACCACCGGCGTCGAGCCGGTACCCAGCGCCATGAACACCGGGATGCCGAACACGACGTGGCCGAGGCAGCCGAACAGCAGTGTGCGGCGCCGGCCCAGCCGGTCGGACAGCCGGCCCGCGAGCGGGCACAGCCCGCAGTAGATCGCGAGCCCGATCGAGGTCAGGATCGTGGCGCGGGTGCTGCCGACGTGCGCGGTGGCGGTCAGGTAGTTCACCACGTAGGTGCCGAGGAAATACAGGCCCACGCCGCAGATCCAGGAGAACCCGAACGTCACGAAGATCGCCTTGGCCTGGTCGCGGCGCAGCGCGTCCTTGAGCCGGGCGCGCGGGGCGTCGCTCTCGGCGAGCTGCGCGAACACCGGCGTGTCTTCCAGCTTCTGGCGCACGTACAGCCCGACCGCGGCGAGCGGCGCGGCGACGAAGAACGGCACGCGCCAGCCCCAGCTGTCGAGAGCGGCGGCGCTGAGCGAGAGCTGGAACACGAGCGACAGCAAAGCGCCGAAGATGAGCCCGAGCGCCGCGGCCATCGACGGGAAGCTGCCGGGGATGCCGCGTCGGCCGACCGGCGCCGTCTCGATCAGGTACGCCGAGCTCGCACCCCACTCACCGCCGACCGCGAGCCCCTGCAGGCAGCGCAGGAACACCAGCAGCACCGGCGCCGCGAGGCCGATCGTCGCGTAGGAGGGCAGCAGTCCGATCAACGTCGTGGCGACGCCCATCAACGCCACACTCGCCGAAAGGGACACCTTCCGCCCGGCCCGGTCCCCGATGAGCCCGAACACGACGCCGCCGAGTGGGCGCACCGCGAACGCCACGCCGAACACCGCCAGGGACTTCAGCAGCCCCACCGCGCTCGACCCGCCGGGGAAGAACTCGTGCCCGATGGCCACGGCGAGGAACCCGTACACGCCGAAGTCGAAGTACTCCAGGAAGTTCCCGATGATGCACGCGACGGCGACCCGCCGTCTGCCCAGCGCCGTGGTGGCCCGCATCGTTGTCGCCATTGACCCCGAGTCCCTTCGATTCGAAATACCGAAAGATCTTTCTCAAACTCGAATGAGGTGACGGTACTTCGTCCAGGGTCTTGCCACAAGGCTCGCGAAACGGCGACGGCCCCGATCCGGGATCGGGGCCGCCGCGGGTGGTCGTCGGTTCGCGACACCCGGTGACGGGTGCGCGACGGTGGTCAGCTCGCCGTGAAGAACAGGCGGTGGTTCACGAACTCGGTCACGCCGAGCGGACCGAGCTCCCGGCCGAAGCCCGAGCGTTTCACCCCGCCGAACGGGAGGGCGGCCGAGGTCGCGGCGGGGGTGTTCACGTTGACCATGCCGGCGTCGAGCAGGTCGGCGACGCGCGCGGCGCGGGCCGGATCGGTGCTGAACACGGCGGCGCCGAGACCGTAGGCGCTGCGGTTGGCGAGGTCCACGGCTTCCTGGTCGCTCCTGACGCGGTAGACCACCGCGACGGGACCGAACAGCTCTTCGTGAAAGGCGCGCATGTCGTCGGTGACGCCGGTGAGCACCGCGGGGGAGTAGAACGCGCCGGGGCCCAGCACCCCGCCCGCGTGGAGGGTCGCACCGCGCGCGACGGCGTCGTCCACCAGAGCCGCCACGGTTTCCGCCGCGGCGCGCGATGCCAGCGGGCCGGTCGAGCCGGCCTGGGCGGCCAGTTCGGCCAGGGCCGCCACGAACGCGTCGTAGTGCTCGGCCGCCACGATGATGCGCTTGTTGGAGTTGCAGGCCTGGCCGCGGTTGTACAGCCGGGTCGTCCACGCGAGTTCGGCCAGCGCTTCGACGTCGTCGGTGTCCAGGACGATGAACGGGTCCGAACCGCCGAGTTCCAGCACGCACTTCTTCAGGTGCCGGCCGGCCAGCGCGCCCACCGCGGAGCCGGCCCGTTCGGAGCCGGTGAAGGACACGCCCTGCACGCGCGGGTCGGCGATGACCGTCTCGATCTGGGTGTGCGTGGCGAAGAGGTTCACGTACGGCGCGCCGGCCTCGGTGATCAGGCGTTCGAGGATCAGCGCCGAGCGGGGCACGGACTCGGCGGGCTTGAGCACCACGGCGTTGCCGGCCACGAGGTTCGGCGCGGTGAAGCGGGCCACCTGGTAACCCGGGAAGTTCCACGGCATGATGCCGAGCACGGTGCCGATCGGGCGCTTCTGCAGGACCGCGCCCGGCGTCGGCAGCGGTTCGTCGGCCAGCAGCCGCGGGCCTTCGTCGGCGTAGTAGGCGAAGATCTCGCGGCACGACTCGGCTTCTTCGAGACCTTCGGCGTGCGACTTGCCCATTTCCAGCGCCATGGTGGCCGCCAGCTCTTCGGCGTGCTCCGCGAACGCTTGGGCGATCCGGCGCAGCACTGCGGCGCGGTCGGCCACGGAAACCCGCCGCCAGTCGGCGAAGAGCTTGTCCGCGGTGGACAGTCCCGACTGGACCTGCGCGTCGGTCGCCGACGGGAAGACTTCCAGCACTTGCCCGGTGGCCGGTTCGGTCACGGCGTAAGGAGGATTCACCGGGCTGCCCGGACGCGGAAGAAGGCGGGGTAGACCCGGCGGCAGATCAGGAGCACGACCACGCCGAGCACCAGCGATCCGGTGCCGATCACGAACGTGCCGCCGACCTGCGTGCCGCCGAAGGACCAGCTCGTGCCGCTCGAAGCCGGATCCCACGCGTGCACCAGGCTCCAGGCGCCCGCCGCGAGCAGCACGATCCCGCCGATGGCCGGCAACACCGTGCGCAGCCACAGATCCGTGGCGCTCGCCCGCCACTGCGTGCGGTGCGCCCACGCGGAAGTCAGGCCGGTCAGTCCGTAGTAGAACGCGATCATCACGCCGCACGCCGACACCGCGTCGCCGATCACGAGCCCGTGGCCGAGGAAGTTGAGCGCGACGTACACCACCGCGCCGACCACGCCCACCGCGATCGTGCCCACGTGCGGGATGCGGAAGCGCGGGTGCACGCGGGCGAGCGCGCGGGGCAGCGCGCCCTGGTCGGCCATCGACAGCACGGTGCGGCTCAGCGTGAGCACGGTCGTCTCCGTCGACGCGGCCGCGGACGTGAGGACCATCAGGATCAGCAGGTGCCACAGCACCGAGCCGAAGCCGCCGGCGCCGAACACCGCGGTGCCGAAGGCGTAGAACACGTCGCCGGAGTTGTCCGGGTTCATCAGCCCGATGCCGGTGTCGCCGATGCCGGCGAACGACACCGCGGCGAACGTCGCGAGCAGGTACACCGCCAGCAGCAGCAACGTCGAGTAGGTCGCGGAGCGGCCCGGCGTGCGGCGGCGGTCGGCGGTCTCCTCGTTCACGGTGATCGCGGTTTCCCAGCCCCAGTAGATGAAGAGCATGAGCACCACCCCGCTCACGAACGCGCTCGGCGAAGCGCCTTCGAACGGGTTGAGCCAGGAAAGCCGCGGCCGCTGCATCCCTTCCGGCGCCGAACCCGTGTACACGCGCACCAGCGCGACGACCGAGAGCACCAGCAGCATCCCGAACTCGAGGAACAGCAGTGCGCGCTGCACCGCCGCGGCGATTTCGATGCCGCGGTAGCAGATCAGCGTCATCAGGGCGAGCCAGCCGAGGCCGGCCAGCAGCACCCGCGGGTCGGCCGGGTCGGACCCGATGCCGTCGGCGCCGAAGAGCAGGAACACGTACTGGCCGGCGACCTGCGCGAGGCTGCC
This sequence comes from Amycolatopsis rhabdoformis, assembly GCF_035918295.1. GTDB lineage: Bacteria > Actinomycetota > Actinomycetes > Mycobacteriales > Pseudonocardiaceae > Amycolatopsis > Amycolatopsis rhabdoformis. The sequence goes on along the minus strand of NZ_CP142149.1, from coordinate 4,553,833 downwards.
GACCACGAGCACGAACGACGCGATGATCGCCCAGCCGCCGAGGAACCCGAGGCTGGGGCTGAGCACGCGCGAGGCCCAGGTGAAGATCGTGCCGCAGTCGGGGTCGCGGCGGTTGAGCGCGGCGTAGCCGAAGGACACGAACAGGATCGGGACGAACGCGACCAGCACCACGGCCGGCGCCTGGAACCCGACGTAGCCGACGATGAACGCGAGCGTCGCGGCGAGGCTGTAGGCGGGGGCCGCGGAGGCGACGGCGAGGATCAGGCTGGCGGCCATGCCGAGCGCTCCGGAGCGCAGGCCCTTGTCGGCGTACTCGCCGCCGTCGGCGAGCTCGGTGCGCAGCTCGGCGGCCGTGAGCGCCTGTGGGGATTGCGGCTTTCCGGTCATCGCCACTCCTGTTTCTTCGGGTTCCCAGGTGTTGGCAGCCGAACGCAACGACTGATTGACGAGTCAGCCTGGACGTGGTGCGGGTCACTGTCAAGACTTCGATCGCAACTTTCTGGGGCAGGTTGACCGGTGAGTCAGTGTTGCGTAACAGTGGTGGCGTGACGACACGAGAACGAGCCGCCGGTGATCCGGGTGTGGTGGTCGTGGGTGCCGGGTACGCCGGGCTGACCACCGCGTCGCGGTTGGCCGACGCCGGGGTCGACGTGGTGGTGCTCGAAGCCGGCGACCGCGTGGGCGGCCGCGTGGTGAGTGAGCTGACCGGCTCCGGCGTGCGCGTGGACCACGGCGGGCAGTGGATCGGGCCGACGCAGCGGCGGTTCCACGCGCTCGCCGCCCGTTTCGGCTGCGCGACCTTCCCGACCTGGGAGACCGGCCGGCACGTGGAGGTCTGGCACGACGGCACCGCCGTCGACTACGCCGGCGCCGCACCGGACGACGGACCCGGGATCGCCGAGTACGAACGCGTGACCGCGCTGCTCGACGAACTCGCGTCGAGGGTGGACCTCGACCGGCCCTGGCGCACGCCGCGGTTCGAGGAGTTCGACGCGCGGTCGGCCGAGGAGTTCTTCCGCGCGCAGACTTCGGACGAGGACGCGTTGGTGCGCCTCGCGCTGGCGATCCAGGGCGTCTGGTGCGCCGAACCGCGCGAGATCTCCCTGTTCCACGTGCTGTTCTACCTCGCCTCGGCCGGCGGTTACGAGCAGCTGATGGAAACCCGCGGCTGTGCGCAGGACGCCCGGTTCACCGACGGCGCCGACGCCGTGGCCCGCGCGATGGCCGCGGCGCTGGGCGATCGCGTGCGGCTCGGCGATCCGGTGCGGTCGATCCGCCAGACCGCCGACGGGGTGGAGGTGACCACCGGCCGCACGGTCGTGCGCGCGGCCCGGGTGGTGGTCGCCGTGCCCCCGGCGACGCTCGAGCGCATCACGTTCGACCCGGCGCTCCCGGCCGACCGGCTCGGCTGGGCGCGGCACTCGCCGATGGGCCGTGTCGCGAAGGTGCACGCGGTCTACGACACGCCGTTCTGGCGCGCGCACGGCCGTTCGGGCATCGCGACGCTGTACGGCGAAAGCCCGGTCGGCGTGGTGTTCGACAACTCGCCCGAAGACGCTTCGCGCGGGGTGCTCGTGGCGTTCGTCTACGGCGACCGGCTCGACCGCTGGGCCGCGCTGGACGACGCGGCCCGCCGCGAGGCCGTGGTGTCCGCACTGTCCGAAGTGGCCGGTGCCGAGGCGAAGGAACCCGTCGAGTACTTGGAAAAGATCTGGCCGCACGAGGGTTGGACCGTCGGCGGTTACGAGTGTTTCGTGAAGCCGGGCGGCTGGACGGCCCACGGCCGGGACGGGTGGCGCGCGCCGGCCGGGCGTGTGCACTGGGCGGGCACCGAGACGGCGTCGGTGTGGAACGGCTACATCGACGGCGCGATCTCCTCGGGCGAACGCGCGGCGGGTGAGGTGATCAGCGCGCTCGACGCGGTCGAACAGCGCGGTTGAGGAGGCGTGCCCTGGCATACTGGCCCGGTTATGACCAGTACTGACGAGAGGCCGGACACCGGCGTGCCCGAGCGGGTGCGCGCGGCGATCCGCTCCGCCGGGCTTTCGCAGCGGGAGCTGGCGCACCGGATCGGGATGGATCCCACCGCGCTGTCCAAGGCGTTGCGCGGCACGCGGCGGCTTCGCGAAGAGGAGCTCGCCGCGATCGCCAAGGCGTGCGCGGTGTCCGTGCGGTACCTGGCCTCGGGCACCGGGCCCGCGCCCGTCGCCGCGCCGGACGACGGGCGCCGCGACCGCGCGCGGCCGGTGTCCGCGCAGGAGCGGCGCGACCAGATCCTCGAAGCGGCGACGGTGCTCATCGCCCGCCGCGGTTACCACAACGTGCGCGTGTCGGACATCGCCCACTACTGCGGCACCAGCACCGCGACCGTGCACTACCACTTCCCCAGCAAGGAAGCCACGCTGCACGCCGCGCTGGAGTTCTACGCGCGGCGCTTCCGCGAGCGGCTCGACGACGAGTTCGGCCACGCCAGCTCGGCCCGCGAGAAGCTGCGCCGGCTGATCGACGTGCAGCTGCCCCTGAACCCGGACGACGTCGACGAGTGGTCGGTGTGGATCCAGTTCTGGAACCAGGCCATGCTCGAACCGGGGCTGCGCCCGGCGCAGCGGCGGATCTACTCGAGCTGGCGCGCGCTCGTGGTCGAGCTGCTGCACGAGTGCCGGAGCGAAGGGCTCGCGGCCGGCGCCGACATCGAGGCGCTGGCCGACCGGTTCACCGCGATGGTCGACGGGCTGGCGATCCAGATCCTCGCCGGCTCCACCGATCTCACGCCCGACCGGATGCGGACGTTGCTGCGGCAGGCGTTCGAGCCGCACTTGACCCTCACCTGACGGACCGCACCGACCGAGCCCACCGGAGCTTTCCCGCCGGCAGAACTGGAGCCCCCGTGCCACGCCCGAGCGTCGAGGCGCAGCGCCGCGAACAGATCCTGCGCGCGGCGTGCGAGGTGCTCAGCGACCAGGGGCTGCACGAGTTCCGGCTGGCCGACGTCGCCCGGCGCGCGGGTGTCAGCTCCGGCACCATCCACTACTACTTCGACGGCAAGCGCGCGGTGCTCAGCGCGGCCTTCGAGCACAACTACCGCCTGTCGATCTCACGCCGGCGCGAGCTCACGGCCGAGGGCGGCCGGCCGATGGCGGCGTTGCGGGAGCTCGTCGAGGCGTTCCTGCCGCGCCGGGCCGAGGCGCTCACGGCGTGGCGCGTGTGGGCCGAGCTGTGGGCCGAGGCGATGCGCGACGAGCAGTTCCAGGCCATCAACGAGACGCTCTACGGGCAGTGGCGCCGGCTGGTCACCGACCTGATCGCGCAGGCCCAGGCCGACGGCTCGGCGCGGGCCGGGGATCCGGCCGCGCTGGCGAACATGCTCGTCGCGATGATCGACGGCCTCGCCGTGCAGGTGCTCGCCGGATCGCGGGAGATGACCGCCGACCGGATGCGCCGCACCGTGCTGCAGTTCCTCGACGGGTGCGTCGCGGCCTGAGTTGCGTGTTGCGAAACAACGCGCCGGTCCGTTGCTCCGAACGAGGAGATTCGGCAGCTACTAGCACTGTCGGGTAAGGAAGTCCGCTCGGAAACGGTCTTGTCCGGCGTCGGATCGCAAGGTATAACTGACGAGCCAGTCAACTATCAGGACGTCTCGTCCGAACCCCGTCACCGCTGCCGCGAGAGCCCCGGAGGGCGACCCGTGTCCGTGCCGAACGCTTTTCTCGATCCCGCCTCGATCGCCGTGGTCGGGGCGACCGACGACCGCGCCAAGTGGGGCTACTGGCTCGCCACCGGCGCGCTGCGCGGTGCCCACCGCCGAACCGTGTGGCTGGTCAACCGCCAGGCCCGGCCGTTGTTCGGCCACCCGAGCCACCCGTCGCTCGACGCGCTGCCCGAGGCCCCCGAGCTGGTGGTGTTGTGCGTGCCCGCGCAGCAGGTGAAACCCGTTGTGGCGCAGGCTCTTGCGCGGGGGACGCGCGCGCTTCTCGCGATCACCGCAGGCCTCGGCGCCGACGAGGCCGAGCTGGACCTGATGCTGCGCGCCGCCGGCGCCCGCCTGCTCGGACCCAACAGCCTCGGGCTCTACGACGCCGGCGCCGACCTGCAGCTGGCGTGGGGCACGTTCACGCCGGGCCCGCTGGCGATCGTGTCGCAGAGCGGCCAGCTCGGGCTGGAGATCGCGACGCTCGCCGCGCGGTCCGGTCTCGGCGTCTCGCGCTTCTACTCGGTGGGCAACCAGCTCGGCGTCACGGCCGCGGACCTGCTGGAAGCGCTGGTCGAGGACGAGCGCACCACCACCGTCGCGCTGTACCTCGAAGGGTTCACCGAAGGTCCGCGGGTGATGGCCGCGCTGCGGGCGCTGCGCCGCGCCGGCAAGCCCACGCTGGTGCTGAGCACCGGCGCGAGCGACGGCAGCCGCCGGCTCGCGCGGTCGCACACCGGGTCGTTGACCTCGGCGGTCGACGTGGTCGAGGCCGCCTGCCGCACGGCCGGCGCGCTGCGCGTGGCGACGGTGCGGGACCTCGTCGGCACCGCGCGGTACCTGTCGTCGGTCGCGCCGCCGAGGGGCCGCCGGCTCGCGATCGTGAGCGACAGCGGCGGGCAGGGCGGGCTCGCCGCCGACGTCGCCGCGTCGTTCGGGCTCTCGACGCCGGTGTTTTCCCCGGAGCTGCGCCGAAAACTCGGTGATCTGCTCCCCGTCGGCGCGGCGCTGGCGAACCCCGTGGACCTGGCCGGGGCCGGCGAAGCCGACCTCACGGTGTACGCGGCGGTGAGCGAGGTCATCGCCGCCTCGGGGGAGGCCGACGCCATCGTGCTCTCGGGCTACTTCGGGTGTTACGGCGAGGACGCGCCCGTGCTGGTGGAGGCCGAGCACGCCGTGGTCGACCGCCTCGGGCACCTGGCCGGCGGCGACGTGCCGCTGGTGGTGCACAGCATGAGCGACCGGTCGGCCGCGGTCGAGCGGATGGCGCGGCGCCGGCTGCCGGCGTACGCCGCGATCGAGTCGGCGCTCGGCGCGCTGGCCCACGCCGCGTCGCTGGGCCCGGGCCGCGAGCCGGCGGTGGCGAACCAGGCGGCTTCGCGGCCGGCGACGGGCTACTGGGCCGCGCGGGAAACCCTTGCGGCGCTGGGGATTCCCGTGCCCGGGGCCGTCCGGGTCGGGGACGCCGCCGAGGTGGCCGGGCAGTTCGCGCGGCTGCGGGCGCCGGTCGTGCTGAAGGCGGGCTGGCTCGAGCACAAGAGCGAGCACGGCGGCATCCGCGCCGGGCTGGCCGACGCGGACGCGGTTTCGCTCGCGTTCGAGGAGATGTCCGCGCGGCTCGGGCCGGGGGAGTACGTGCTGGAGGAGCAGGACACTCGCGCCGGCGTGGTCGAGATGCTGGTCGGCGCCCGGCGCGACCGCGACTTCGGGCCCACGATCACCGTCGGGTTCGGCGGGGTGGAGGCCGAGCTGTGGCGCGACGCGCGGGTCGAGCTGGCCCCGGTCGATCGGGCCACGGCGCTGGCCATGCTCGACGCGCTGCGGTGCCGGCCGCTGCTGGCGGGCTGGCGCGGGAAGCCGGCGGTGGACGTCGGCGCGCTGGCCGACGTCGTGGTCGCCGTGTCCGAGGCCCTCGCCCGCGACCCCGGCCTCACCGACCTGGAGATCAACCCGATCCGCGTGGCCGCCGGCGGAGTGCTCGCCGTCGACGCGCTGATCGTCCACGAAGCCACCACCGAGAAGGAGCAGCCATGCCCACGGTAAGCGAACCCTGGCCCCTCACCGACGAGCAGCGCGACATCGTGGAGCTGTGCCGCCGGTTCGCCGTGAACGAGATCCGGCCGCGCGGGCGCGAGGTGGACGAGCGTGACGTCGAGTCGCCGCTCGACATCTTCCGCGCCGCGGCGAAGGCCGGCATCACCGACTTCATGCTGCCGGAGGAGTTCGGCGGCGGCGGGTTCACCGACGTCGTGACGCAGTGCCTCGTGCAGGAACAGCTGTGCTGGGGCGACCCGGGCATCGGGAACTTCCTGTGCTCCAACGGGTTCTTCGCCGACCCGGTGCTGGAACTGGGCACCGCGGCGCAGAAGGAGGAGTGGCTGCGCCCGCTCACCGGCCCCGAACCGCTCTACACCGCGCTCGCCACCACCGAACCGGGCTCGGGCTCCGACGCCGCCTCGATCACCACCACCGCGCGCCGCGTCGAGGGCGGTTACGAGATCACCGGCCAGAAGGCGTGGATCTCCAACGGCGGCCTGGCCGACCAGTACGTGGTGTTCGCCAAGACGGATCCGTCACTGCGGTCCTCGGGCGTCACGGCTTTCCTGCTGCGCAAGGGAACCGGGGGCATGACCTTCGGCGAGCCGATGAAGAAGATGGGCCAGCGCGCCATCGTGTGCCGGGAGATCTTCTTCGACCACGTGGTCGTGCCGGAGTCCGACCGGCTCGGCGACGAAGGCCGCGGTTTCCACGGCCTGATGAAGACCTTCGACATCTCCCGCATCGTGCTCGCCGCCGCCGCGACCGGCGCCGCGCGCGCCGCGTACGAATACGCGCGCGACTACGCCCGCGAACGCACCCAGTTCGGCAAACCGATCATCGAACACCAGGCCGTGGCCTTCCGGCTCGCCGACATGGCCACGCGGATCGAGTCCGCCTGGCTGCTCACCCTCAACGCCGCCCGCCGCATCGACGCCGGCGAGAACGCCACCAGGAACGCGGCGATGGCGAAGCTTCAGGCGTCGGAAACCGCGATGTTCTGTACCTGGGCTGCGGTGCAGACGCTCGGTGGGTGGGGTTATTCGCGTGAGTTCCCTGTGGAGCAGTGGATGCGCGATGCGAAGCTGGAAGAGCTCGAGGAGGGTACGTCGGACATCATGCGGCTGGTGATCTCGCGCCAGTTGTGAAGGGCGGCCGGACCGGGACGCGGGGTCCCGGTCCGGGCTGCTCAGTTGCTCAGGGGCCGGATCGTGTCGGTCGCGAGCGGTCAGGAGCGCGGCGATGGCGAAGCTTCAGGCGTCGGAAACCGCGATGTTCTGTACCTGGGCTGCGGTGCAGACGCTCGGTGGGTGGGGTTATTCGCGTGAGTTCCCTGTGGAGCAGTGGATGCGCGATGCGAAGCTGGAAGAGCTCGAGGAGGGCACGTCGGACATCATGCGGCTGGTGATCTCGCGCCAGCTGTGAGCGGCGGGCCGGACCGGGACGCGGGGGTCCTGGTCCGGCCGCTCGGCAGTCCGGCCGCGAGCCGGTCAGCCGTCCACGTCCATGGCGTCCGGGTCGTCGGACCAGCCGGCCGGGCGGTTGGCGCGCTGCTGGTTGACCATCTGCTGCATCCGTTCCTGCTGCGCCCGGATCTGGTCGCGCACCGCCTTGTCGGACATGTCGACGTCCTTGACGTCGTCGCCCCAGTACTTCTGCTTGTCCGCGTCGGTCGGTTGCCCGAGGCGGTGGCCCATCTCCTTGTCGTGGAGGAACATCTCCATGTCCTCTTTGGACACGTTGGGGCCGTCGCGCACGACGTCGCGCGCGGTGTGCATCTCGATGACGTCGTCGTGCGAGATCGGCGGGGTGTGGGTGGTGCCGCCTGGCGTGCCGACACCGCCGGTGCCGTCGCTGTACTCGATCGACTTGCCCTCCATCTTGTCCACCATGTGGTGGTAGGAGTCGTCGGCGACCTTGCCCTGGACGGTGCCGTCGGTGGGGCGGAAGGAGTCGCGGTTGGGGGCGGGCTTCTCCGCGTGGGTCATCGGCGGTTCGTTCGGGGTCTCCATGTCGCTCTTGTAGTGCGGGTTCGGCTCCCAGTCCTGGATCCGCTTGGGCACGCCGGGGGTCTTCGCTTCGCTGATGTAGGCGGGGTTGTCGATCATGCCCCCGTCCTTGTGCTGGTGGGCGTAGGTGAGCTGGTTGAGCTGCACACCGTCGCTCGGCCGGCCCTCCTTCAAGGTGTTGCCGAGGGATTCGCGGTAGGTGTCGGCGTTGAAGCCCGAGCCGTCCTTCTCACCGCGCACGCCGGTGCCGATGTTGTCCCGGTGCGCCTGCGCCGACTCCTGGTAGGCGGGCGCGTCGTCCTCCATGCGCCGGGCGTCCTTGATGTTGGCCGCCTCGTCCGGGGTCTTCGGCCCGCGGTCGCCGGCCTTGATGCCGTCGCGGATCTGGGTGTCGTGCGCGTTCGCCCGCTGGAACTCGTCGCCGCCGATCGCCTTGTACCCGATCGGGTGCTCGGACTCGTGCGTCTTGCCGCTCACGAGCTTGTTGGGGTCCTTCCAGGTCGAGTCGTTCTTGATCTCGTTCTGGTACTTCTCCCACGTGCGGGCCTGCTCGTGCTTCGTCGTGCCGTAGCTGCCGTCGGACTTCGCCGGGTTGCCGTCCGGCTTCGTCTTGACCTTGGGGGGCTTCTTGCTCGGCCCGGGGTTGCCGGTGAGCTGCTGCTTCGCCTTGCTCACCTTGGACTTCGACGACCCGGACGCCGCGGCCTGCTGCTTCTTCTTCGCCGCGCACGGGGTGACCGTGGGGGCGAGGCCGAGCGGGTCGGCCAGCGCGGTCGGGTTGAGCACGTAGGCCTGCGAGTCCGGGCCCGGGTCGAGCCCCAGCGGGTCGTGGGAGAGGTAGCGGCCGACCTCGGGGTCGTAGTAGCGGTTGAGGTTGTAGTGCAGCCCGGTCTCGGGATCGTGGTACTGGCCGGGGAACCGCAGCGGCGTGGTGGCGCGGGCCGGTCCGTCCACGACCTTGCCCCACAGGGTGGCCTGACGGTGCCACGCGACCTCGCCCGACTCCTCCAGCAGCTCGCTCGGGGTGCCGGCCAGGTCGGTCACGATCGTGTGGAACCGCTCGTCCGGCGCGCCGAGCACGCGTTCGGTCTGGGTGAGGGCGCGTCCGGTGCCCGGCTCCCACTCCCACACGGTGGCGACCTGCGCCACGCCGGGCTCGCTGCGCACCTGCTCGGCGAGCGTCTCGCCGTCCCAGGCGAACTGCACCTGCTCGGCCACGCGTCCGTCCGGCATGAGCCGCTGCTTGGCGACGCGGCGGCCCAGCGCGTCGTAGCGGTAGCGCCAGTGCTCCCCGCTCGGCGTGAGCACCGAGGTCAGGCGGCTCTCGGCGTTCCACCGGAACTGCCACTGCGGGCCCGCCGGCCCGGCGCCGCGCAGGGTCGTGCGGCCTTCGGGATCGTGGGCGTAGCGGACCGCGCCCGCCGCCGTGAGCAGCGTGCCGCGGTACTCGCGCGGCCCGGCCGTCGGCGTGCCCGGTGCCTGCGCCTGGGCGATCACGCCGGTCAGGTGGTAGGCGTAGCTCTCCTGCCAGCCGCGGCCCGCGACGGCCCGGACCCGGCCCGAGCGGTCGACGTCGAACGTGCGGGGGCCGGTGATCGTGTCCGTCACCGAAGCCAGGTAGCCGTCGGCGAGGTAACCGAACTCGCGGTGCTGAGTCGTGCGGGCCCCCGCGACGACCGTCTGCGCCGCCAGCCGGTCGCCGGTCGCCCAGCTCTGCCGCAGTTCCGCGGCGCCGAAGCGACGGGTCCGCTCGTGCCCCGCCAGGTCGTGCTCGAACCGCAGCGAGCGGCTCCCCACGTGCAACGCGGCGAGGGTGCCGGCCGGGCCGTAGTCGAACCGCGACGCCGCCCCCGAGGGCGTGTGCCGCACGCGACGGCGGCCGAGGGCGTCGTACTCCGACCGCACGGCGCGCCCGTCCACGGTCTCGGCCACCACCCGGCCCAGCGCGTCGTAGGCGAAGGTGACCTCCGCGTCGGCGTTGCGGGCGGACACCATCCGGCCGGCCTCGTCGTAGGAGAAGGTGGCGACGTCCTCACCCGTCACGCGACGGACGATCTGGCCCATCGCGTCGCGCTCCAGCGTGGTGGTCTCGCCGGCGCCGTTGGTGCGCCCGACCAGCTGGCCGGCCGCGTCGTAGCGGTAGTGCAGCGTGCGGCCGTTGAAGTCGGTCTCGCCGACGAGGTTCCCGGCGGCGTCGTAGCGGTAGTGCCAGACCAGGCCTTGCTCGTTGGTCACCGACACCAGGCGCAGTTCGGTGTCGTAGGTGTAGGCGAGGCGCTCGCCGTCCGGGCCGGTTTCGGCCACCGGCAGGTCGAACTGCGCGTACTCGGTGCGCGTGGTGTTGCCGCGCGCGTCGGTGCTCTCGTCGGTGTTCCCGACGGCGGATTCCTTCCACCGCCACGTCGCGCCGTCCGGCTCGATCCGCTCGGCGAGCTGGTCGCGCCCCGCCCACGCGAGCCGGGTCACCGCCCCGAGCTCGTCGGTCATCGAGGTGGTGCGGCCGAGCTGGTCGTAGGTGTAGCGGGTGACGGCACCGTCCTCGTCCACGACGGTGAGCGGCCGCCCCGCCGCGTCGGACTGGATCCGGGTGGTGCCGCCGAGCGCGTCGGTGACCAAGGCGACGTTGCCGCGCTCGTCGTAGGCGTAGGTGGTCCGCGCACCGAGCGGGTCGACGACCCCGGTGACCTTGCCGCGCGCGTCGTACTCGTAGCGCCAGGCCGCGCCGTCCGGACCGATCGCGGCGACCGGGCGGCCCTGCTCGTTGTACTCGGTGAGGGACCGGGTCCCGTCCGGTGCGGTGATCGCGACGACCCGGCCCGCCTCGTCCCGCTCGTAGCGCACCTGGCGACCCAGCGGGTCGGTGCGGGTGAGCAGCCGGCCGTGCTCGTCGTGGCCGAGGCTGGTGGTGTGGCCCAGCGCGTCGGTCTCGGCGATCACCAGCAGCCGGTCGTCGAGGTGGAACCGGCGCACGGCGCCGAGCGAGTCGGTGACGCTCGTGACGAGGTTCTCGCGGTCGTAGTCGATCGTGCAGTCGAGGTAGCCGTCGGTGCCGCGGGCCCGCACGACCCGGCCCGCCGCGTCGAACCCGTAGCCGTACCAGCGGCCGTTGACGTCCTCCCAGCGCACGATGCGGCCTTCGGCGTCGTAGGTGAACCGCGTCGGCGTGCCGGCGGCGTCGACGACCTCGGCCAGCCGGCCGCGCTCGTCGTAGGCGTAGGTCGAAACGACCGTGCCGTCGGCGGCGCGCACGGCCGTGATCCGGCCGCCCGCGCTGTCGAACGACACCCGGGCACCGGACGAATGGACCAGCTCCGCGGGCACGCCGTTCGTGCCGGGCACCACGTCGATGCGGTTGCCGTCGCCGTCGAAGATCGTCCGCAGCGGGAACACGCCGTCGGCCGACTCCTCGAAGAACAACGTGTGCTGCTGCTCGACGTCCTCGACCAGGTACCCGTCCTCGACCCGGCGCAACGGCCGGGCCGGGCCGGCGACCGGCAACACCGGCGTGCTCACCGGCACCGGGTAGCTCTGCAGGCTGCCGTCGGCGAGCGCCACGTGCAGGCCGTCGTCCTCGACCTCCAGCCGCTGGTCCACAGTGGACGCCCACGACGAGCCGAAGAACCGGCCGGCGCGGTACGACGAAATGTGCGTGCGCGACACGTCCAGCGGCAACGCACCGGCGATCTCCACGTCCGTCTGCGTCAGCAACATCCACCCGGTCGCCACGTCGATCGGGTCACCGCACACCGACCGGTCCGGAGGCGGAGTGCCGTTCTCGTGCGGGTTCGTGTTGCTGTCCTTGATGGTCTTGCCGCCGCCCGAACCGCCGGAGCTCGACGTGACGGTCTTGTCGTCGCCCAGGCCCTTCGGGGTGCCGCCGCCGGTGTTCGCCGGCAACGGTTCGGGGTCGGTGTTGAGTGGTGGTGGGTCGCTCTTGACCGGTGGCGGCGTGCCGCCACCACTGCCGCCGGAGGAGCCGCCCGAGCTGGAGGCGTGGGTGGCGTCGTCGCCGCCGCCCTTGCCGGCCGGGGGCGGGGTGTAGTCCTTGGCGTCGCCGCCGCTGTAGCCCGAGGCCGACGTACCGTCGTCGCCGCCCGATTTCCCCGGCGGGGGTGTGTAGTCCTTGGGGTCGCCTTCGTAACCGGAAGACTTCGTGGTGTCGTCGCCACCCGATTTCCCGGGTGGGGGCGTGTAATCCTTCGGCGCACCTTCGTAACCACCGCCCTTGGGCGCGCCACCCCCGTCACCGCCGGGGGTCTTCACCGGCGGGGCCTTCGGGGTGTCGGAGAGGCCCTTGGTGCCGGGCGGCGGGGTGACCTTGCCGCCCTTGAGGCCCTTGAACGCCTTGCCGGCGTCCTCGAACAGCGTGCCGGCCTTCTTCAGCAACGGCACGAGTGCCTTGAGGGCTTTGACGAGTTTGGTGACCAGGCCGGTGATCTGCGAGGCGGTCTTCGCGACCGCGCTCACGACTTGGGGGACGACCCAGGTGAGGCCGATGCCGAGGGTGAAGATGACCTGCAACGCCCAGCTGATCATGTGCCCGATCAGCTCGGAGATGATGTCACGCACCAGCGTCCGGACCGCGGCGACCACCTCACCGGCCGTTTTGACTCCGGACGAGGCGCCTTCACAGCTCTTCTGCGCCGCCTGCAACGACGTGCTCAGGTCCTGCGCCCGCTGCCGATAGGCGTCCGAGGCGGCGCCGGACCACGACTGCAGATCGGCGCTGATCGCGTCGTTGAGGTCGGACGCGACGCTGCCGAGCTCCTTGGCCACGTTGGCCCAGGTCTCCGACTGGGCCTTGATCTGATCGGCGTTGCCGGTGAGCCCGTTGAGCGCGTCCTTGAGCGGGCCGACGTGCTCCATCAGCCACGACACACCCGCCGCGAGGATCGCGCCGAACGGGTCCATCGCCATCGACAACGCGTCCAGCGCCGTGCCGACCGCACCCATCGCCACCGACGCCCAATCGCCCGACTCGATGGCCGTGGACAGATCGTTGGCCGATTCGAGCAGCGAAATGCCCGAGTAGGCCTTCGTCGAGTCCTGGGCCTGGGCGATCAACGGGTTGCTCACGTTGTCAAGTTAACAGTGGCGATCAATCCCATGTCGCTCGAACTGCGGCGTTGCCTGTAAGTCCCACGAGCGGGAGCTGTCTGTGCAGATCGCGATCAGCTCGCCGCGACCAGCTCGCCCTGCTCGTCGGTGTCCTCGGCCGCGGCCTGGCGGGCGTAGCGGCGGGCCATGGCGGCGCACACGATCAGCTGGATCTGGTGGAACAGCATGAGTGGCAACACGATCAGGCCGACCTGTCCGTGGCCGAAGAGCACGGTGGCCATCGGCAGGCCGCTGGCCAAGCTCTTCTTCGAACCGCAGAACACGATCGTGATCCGGTCGGCGCGGTCGAAGCCGAGCACACGCGCGCCGATGCTCGTGGTGGTGAGCACGGCCGCCAGGAGCACCACGCACACGCCGAGCAGCACGAGCAGCGGCCCGATCGCCAGCTTGTGCCAGATGCCTTCGGTCATGCCCTCGCTGAACGCGGTGTACACCACCAGCAGGATCGACCCGCGGTCCACGAGCTTCAGCGGCGCCGAGTGGCGGGTCACCCAGGCGCCGATCCAGCGGCGCGCGAGCTGGCCGGCCACGAACGGCACGAGCAGCTGCAGCACGATGTCCAACACGGCCTTGCCGCTCACGCCCGGGCCGTCGGTGGAGAGCAGCAACGCGACGAGCAGCGGCGTGAGCACGATGCCGAGCAGGTTCGACACCGACGCGCTGCAGATGGCGGCGGCCACGTTGCCCTTCGCGATCGACGTGAACGCGATCGACGACTGCACGGTGGAAGGCAGCAGGCACAGGAACAACACGCCCGTGTAGAGCGGTGAGGTGAGCAGGCCGGGGGAGAGGAACGAGGCGGCGAGGCCCAGCAACGGGAACAGCACGAATGTGGCGGACAGCACAGTGACGTGCAGGCGCCAGTGCTTCAGGCCGTCGATCGCTTCCTTGCTCGAAAGCCGTGCGCCGTAGAGGAAGAAGAGCAGTCCCACCGCGATGTTCGCCGCGATGCCGAAGCCGGTGGCGGTGCCGCCCGAGGCGGGCAGGAGCGACGCGACGCCCACCGTGAGCAGGATGGCGGCGATGAAGGGGTCGATCCTCAGCTTGGCCAGCAGCGCGGAAACGGGGCGGGTCAGCGGGGCGAGCACGGTCGTCATGGAACTCCTTTCCCACTCGATTCTCCGGTGCGGCACGGTCATTCGGAACCCCGATCACCGTACTCACTGTCATTGTGGGCGCCGATAAGATGTGACGCATGCTGGATTCGCGCCTGTGCCGCTCCTTCCTCGCGGTGGCGGAAACCCGCAGCTTCACGGCCGCGGCACGGCGGCTGGGTGTGGGCCAGCCCACAGTGAGCCAGCACATCCGGCGCCTCGAAAGGGAAGCGGGCGGGCTGCTGTTCCAACGCGACACCCACGCGGTGGACCTCACACCGCGCGGGCAGGCGATGCTGGGCTTCGCGCAGACCATTGTGGACACCGAGGACCGCGCGGCCCGCCACTTCCGCGGCACCCAGGTGCGCGGGCGCGTCCGATTCGGAGTGTCCGAGGACTTCGTGCTCGACGAGGTGCCCGAGATCCTGCGCCGGCTGCGCCGCAGCCACCCGCTCGTGGACGTTGAGCTCCACGTCGAACTGTCCGATGTGCTCGCCCGCCGCCTCGACGAGGGCCGCCTCGACCTCGTGCTCGGCAAGCGCCGCCCCGGCGCCGGCGGCCCCGGCACGGTCCTGCGCCGCGAACCACTGGTGTGGATCGGCTCCACCGCGACGGTGCTCGAAGCCGGCCAGCCCGTGCCGCTCGTGCAGTACCCGATGCCCTCGGTCACCCGCCAGCTCGCCGTCGAGGCCCTCGAACGCGCGGGCCTCGAATGGCGCTCCGCCTGCCTCACCTCCAGCCTCACCGGCCTGCGCGCCGCGGCGGCCGCCGGTCTCGGCATCACCGTCCACGCTCGCAGCCTCGTCCCCGACGGCCTCCTCGCCCTCCCGGCCCACCTCGGCCTCCCCGACCCGGGCGACGTGGAGTTCATGCTCTTGCTCCGCGACGCGACGGCCGGACCGGCGACGGCGCTGGCGGACTTCGTGGTGGCGAAGCTCGGAGCGGAATGACCGATTCGGCCGACCGGGGCTGATCGTCGCTCCCGACTTTTCACGCCCGCCGGGCGGCTGAGCGGTGGCGGGGCACCGGAGGAAGAGGAAAACCTTCCAGGTCAATGGGCTTCAGGGCCCAGTCGACGCGCACTGCCTGCGTGCTGACCGCCGTACTCGCTTTCCTCTCACCACACCCGCTCGGCCGGTGCGGGCTCGGCGGACTTCACCACCGTGCCGGCCGGCTCCCGCGAGCCGGCCCGCACCGTTCGCGTGGACGGCACGGGGCGACCTGCGCGCTCAAGATCAGCGCAGCGCGCCCCTGGGCCGAGTCACTGCAGGCGACGTTCGCGCTGGACAAGGCGAGCCACCGCTCCCGTGGGCAGGTCAGTCCTGCTCACCGGACAACAACGTCCGCAACCGCAACAACGCCCGGTGCTGCGACACCCGCACCGCGCCCGGCGAGGAGCCCACGGCCTCCGCCGTCTCCTCGGCCGAGAGGCCGACCACCACCCGGAGCAGCACGATCTCCCGCTGCCGATCCGGCAGCACGTCGAGCAGCCGCGCCAGGCGCGTGGTGAGTTCCGTGCGCAGGGCGCGCTGTTCGGGTCCGTCGGCGGTGTCCGTGCGGTCGGGCAGGTCGGCGACCGGGTCGGTGCGGTTGCGGGCCGCCGCGCGGTGGGCGTCGGCGACCTTGTGCTGGGCGATGCCGTAGACGAAGGCGAGGAAGGGGCGGCCCTGGTCGCGGTAGGCGGGCAGGGCGGCGAGGAGTGCGGCGCACACCTCCTGGGCCACGTCGTCGGCGGAGGCGTAGGCGCGGTCGGGCCCGCCGAGGCGGCCGCGGCAGTAGCGCACGATCAGGGGCCGCACGGTTTCGAGCAGCTGCGCGGCGGCCTGCCGGTCGCCGGCCGTGGCGGCGGCGACCGGGCCGTCGAGGTGGTGCCAGTGGTCGGGGAAGCGGGGTGCGGTGCGGTCTTTCACGTGCCGCAGGGCGGCTTCGACGTCGAGGCCGCGGCGCAGCGCCCCGGTGAGTGTCGCGTCGGCTTCCAGCAACAAGGTCACGAGCGCGTCCCCTTCGTTCGAAACGAGCAGGTCCGGCGACCCGGACACCCGGCGGTTGAGCCGGTCGCGCGCGTGGCGCAGGTTCGAGCGCACCGTGCTGGCCGGCACCCCCAGCGCCGTCCCGATCGCGGCCGGGGCGAACCCGTCGAGCGACCAGGCCAGCACGGTGCGCTGCGTGTCCGGCAGCGTCGCGAGCAGCTCGACCCCCAGAGCGTGCTGCTCGACGAGCGCCGTCAGAACGTCGTCCGCCGGGACGTCCCCGGCGAGCTGCGAACCGAGCGCCCGCTGCACGGCGAGCCGCACCCGGCTGCGCGGTTCGTCCGGCGGCGGCCACGTCTGCGCTTCCTGCAGCAGCGCGTCCGTCGCCGCCTCGCGCGCCCCGGCCGGATCGAGGCCCAGCTTGCAGCCGAACGCCACCAGCGGTGGGAATTCAGCGCGGAAGAACGCGTCGAACCCGTCCACGCCCACCTCCCGCCCCGGCCAACCCCGTCCCCGCTGCCGTAGGACAGGTGCAGTGAGCCGGCCCCCAGGTGTAACGATTCGATTTCGGCACGATGTGTGAGCACTCGGTCGCGTGGGTACGCAACCCGAAACCGAAAAAAGATCAGTGTGAGCTGGGCCCAAACCCCTGGGAACAACCGCCGTCGGTGGTAAGTTGGAAACTCGGTCGTCCGCCAGTCACGCTTGCAGTGCTGAGTGCGTGGTTCGGCGGGGTCGGCCGAAAGCCCACCGAGCGTCACCCGAGCTGGACAGCTCCTTGGAGTTGTGCTGTGTCGTGTGCGTCCGGAGAAGTCGGTTGACCGAGAAAGACAATGTTCGACAGGAGGTGAAACGCAACAATGGAACTCACGAGCACTGGCTGGCTGTCCCGAGCAGCCTGCATGGACGAGGATCCGGAACTGTTCTTCCCGATTTCGGACGTCGGTCCGGGCGCCCGGCAGGTCGCCGAGGCCAAGGCGGTCTGCGCGCGCTGCCCGGTTCGCGAAGCGTGCCTTTCCTACGCCCTGGACAACGGGCTGGACAACGGCATCTTCGGCGGAACCACCGAGCTGGAGCGCCGGAAGCTGACCCGCACCCGCGTCGGCGCGGAAAAGCACCAAGCCGCCTGACCGCGTGCCGGTGACCAATTCCCGGCGGCGAAGGCGAGACTTTCCCGGAATTCCTCTGAAGTTCCGGTTCGGGCCCGGGCGGTGACCTCATCGAGGTCACCGCCCGGGCTCTTTTTCGCGCTCAGCTCATCCAGACGAGCGTCTCGGGCAACCCGTACGGCTCGAACGAAGGCGTTTCGAACGCGGCCAGCGCCGTGACCAATCCGTTCTCCACCGTGAGCACGCTGACGCCGAACCGGCGGAACACGTTCTCACCGGGCCGGCACACCCAGGTGGCCACCGCGGGCTGCCGATTGGCACGCACCGCGACCATGCGGAACCAGCCGGTGAAATACGGCGACTCCGGATCCATGCTCGTGCGCAGCGCCGCGACGATCCGCTCGCGGCTGTCGAACCACAGCGCGTACGGCGGCATCACCGCTCGCGCGTCCGCGGCCAGCAGCTCGGCCACGGCGTTCGGGTCGCCGGCCTCGTACGCGGCGATCAGCCGGCGCAGGAGCGCGGCTTCCTCCGCCGTGGTGGTGGCCGCCGAGGCCCAGTCGGCCCGGCGCGCGGGCAGCCGCGTGCGCAAGGTTTCCCGGGCGCGTTGCAGGGCGCTGTTGGCCGAGGCCACCGACGTCTCCAGCGCGGCCGCCGTGTCCTTGGCCGACCAGTCGAGCACGTCGCGCAGGACCAGCGCCGCGCGTTGCCGCGGTGGCAGGTGCTGGATCGTGGCGAGGAACGCGAGCTCGATCGTCTCCCGCTCGACCACCGCGGCGCCGGTGTCGTCCGGCGCCGCCTTGTCGAGCAGGACGTCCGGGTCGAGCAGGACGTCCGGGATCGGGCCGAGCCAGGGCACGTCGAGCGCGGCCGGCATCCCGCTCGGGTCACCGGCCGCGCCCAGCTCGTCCGGCAGCGCCCGCCGGGGCCGGCGGGCCAGCGCGTCGAGGCAGACGTTGGTGGCGATGCGGTAGAGCCACGTCCGCACGCTCGCCCGGCCCTCGAACCCGGCCCGGCCCTTCCACGCCCGCAGGAACGACTCCTGCGTGAGGTCCTCGGCCTCGGCGAGCGAGCCGCTCATCCGGTAGCAGTGCACCCGGATCTCGCGACGGTGCCGTTCGAGGAGCGTGCCGAAGTCGTCGTCCACGCTCGCACCGTAGCTCAGGCGGCCTCTTCCGCCAGCCGCTCGATCCCGCTCTGGGTCTTGAGCGGCAGGTGCTTGAGGAACGCGACCGCCACGACCACCAGCAGCGCGATCGGCGCGGCAATGAGGAACAGGTCGCTGGTCGCGGTGCCGTAGGCCTCGCGGATCACGTTCGCGATCGGCGCGGGCAGGTCGGCCAGGTTCGGCACCTTCTCGCTGCCGCCGCTGCTCATGCCCGGCATCGGGCCGAGGCCCTGGGTGATCAGCGTGGTCACGCGGCTGGCCAGCACCGCGCCGAGCGCGCTCACGCCGATCGAGCCGCCGAGGCTGCGGAAGAACGACAACGTCGAGGTCGCCGAGCCGAGGTCCTGGGCGGGCACGTCGTTCTGCGTCACGAGCACCAGGTTCTGCATCAGCATGCCGACGCCGACGCCCAGCACGAGCATGAACAGGCTCAGTTCCAGCACGCTCGTGTGCGCGTCGATGAGCCCGAGCAGCCCGAGCCCGGCGGTGAGCAGCACGGCGCCCAGGACCAGGTGGCCCTTCCAGCGCCCGGTGCGGCTGATCAGCTGACCGGACACGGTGGAGGACACCAGCAGCCCGAAGATCATCGGCAGGCTCATCAGGCCGGCGACGGTGGGCGACTTGCCGAGCGAGAGCTGGAAGTACTGCGACAGGAACACCGTGCCGCCGAACATCGCGACACCCACGAAGAAGCTCGCGATCGTGGTGAGCGTGACCGTGCGGTTGCGGAACAGGCGCAGCGGGATGATCGGCTCGCGCACCTTCGTCTCCACGAACACAGCCAGCGCCAGCACGACCACACCGACCGGCACGAGCACCCCGGTCTGCCACGAGCCCCACGCGAACGAGGTGCCGGCGAGCGACGACCACACCAGCAACGTCGAGACCCCGAGCATGATGAGGAACGCCCCGAGCCAGTCCACGTGGGCCTCGCGCCGGATCGTCGGCAGCTTCAGGGTGCGCTGCAGCAGCGCGATCGCGGCGAGCGCGAACGGCACGCCGAGGAAGAAGCACCAGCGCCAGCCGAGCCAGGAGGTGTCCACGAGCACGCCGCCGATCAGCGGCCCGGCCACGGTGCCCACGGCGAACACGGCGCCGAAGATGCCGGAGAACTTGCCGAGCTCGCGCGGCGACACGATCGCCGCCATGATCACCTGCGCCAGTGCTGTGAGGCCACCACCGCCGATGCCCTGCGCGATGCGGCTCACGATGAGCAGCTCGATGTTCGGCGCGAAGCCGGCCACCAAGGAGCCGACCACGAACAGCCCGAGCGACAGCTGGATCAGCAGCTTCTTGTTGTAGAGGTCGGAAAGCTTGCCCCACAACGGAACCGTCGCCGTCATGGCGAGCAGCTCGGTGGTCACCACCCACGTGTAGGACGACTGCGAGCCGCCGAGCTCGGACACGATCCGCGGCAGCGCGTTGGCCACCACGGTGGAGGCGAGGATGGCGACGAAGATGCCCATCATCAGCCCCGACATCGCCTGCAGCACCTGCTGCCGGCTCATCGCGGCCGGGGCGGCGGGCGCCTCGGTTTCGGACACGGACATGACGATCCCCTCGGAGTGCTCGGGTGGGTGGGGTGGTGGTTCAGTGCGCGAAATCAGGACGGGAAGGCGGAGCGGTGCGGCACAGGACAGTCGGTGCGGGCCGGTTCAGTGCGGGAAAGCGGGTTCAGTGCGGGTCGGCGAGCCCGGCGGCCAGCGTCGCCACCGCCTCGTCGATCAGGTCGAGCAGCGGCCGCGAACCCCCGAGGTCGCGCCACAGCATCAGGGAGGCGTTGAGCGCGCTGCCGAACGCCGAAAGCAGCAGCGACGGGTACAGGTCCTTCGCCGGATCGGTACCGCTGCGCTTCGCGATGGCGGCGATGGTCGGCTCGACGGCGTCGGAGTTGAGCGACATGGCGCGCAGCGTGAGGCCGGGGTTCTCCTTGATGATCCGGATGCGGGTGAGCCACTCGTCGCGGTTCTCGCCGATCTCCGCCAGCTCTTCGCGCACGCTCGCGAGCAGTGCCTCGAGTGTGGTCATCGACGCCGGCAGCACGGCGAGCCGCTCGACCATCCGCAGGCTGCGCTCCGCGTGGTCGGCGTGCGCGATCACCACCGAGTCCTCTTTGGACGCGAAGTAGTTGAAGAAGGTTCGGGCCGAAACTCCGGCGTCCGCGGCGATGTCCTCCACCGTCACATGGTCCAGACCGCGTTCGCCGACCAGTCGCACGGCGGTGGTCGCGAGCGTGCGGTGGGTTTCGAGCTTCTTGCGCTCGCGCAGGCCGGGGGAGGACACGCGGTCGATCGTAGCGCCAAACTTTCACAATCTGCAAAGTTGCAGTTTGTGAAACGGGCCACCTTCGGCACCGCGCGGACCGGGCTGGCAGACTGCCGCGCGTGAGCGGAACGGTGCTGGTGCTGGGCGGACGCAGCGAGATCGGGACGGCGGTCGCGCAGCGGCTCGCCGCGCAGGGGTCGAAGCGATTCGTGCTGGCCGCGCGCCCGGGCAGTGATCTGGCCGAGCAGGTGGCGACTTTGCGCGCGGCCGGCGCCGAAGTGGTCGAGACCGCCGAGTTCGACGCCGACGACCTGGCCGCGCACCGGCCGCTGCTCGACCGCGTGGTCGCCGACCACGGTCCGCTCGACGTCGTGGTGCTCGCCTTCGGCATCCTCGGCGACCAGACCCGGGCCGAGGCCGACGCCGAGCACGCCGCCGCGATCGTGCACACCGACTACGTCGCCCAGGTCGCCGTGCTCACCCACACGGCGGAACTGCTGCGCGCGCAGGGCTCGGGCCGGCTCGTGGTGTTCTCCTCGGTCGCCGGCGTGCGCGTGCGGCGCGCCAACTACGTGTACGGCTCGGCCAAGGCCGGGCTCGACGGCTTCGCGTGCGGGCTCGCCGACGCGCTGCACGGCACCGGCGTGCACCTGCTGCTCGTGCGGCCCGGGTTCGTGATCGGCCGGATGACCGAGGGCATGGCGCCGGCGCCGTTCTCCAGTACCCCGGACCAGGTGGCCGACGCGACGGTGGCGGCGCTTCGGCGACAGCGCGCGGTCGTCTGGGTGCCGGGAGTGCTCCGTCCGGTCTTCGCGGTGCTGCGCCTGCTGCCGCGCGCCGTGTGGCGGCGGATGCCGCGCTGAGCGCGCGCCCCGACTCCGCGTGCCCGAAGCGACACACCGTGTCGCGGAACTCCGTGGCCTGGCTCACTTTCGGCCGAGCCGGGGTCGGCCGAACGGGCATCATCACATCTTTGCGACAGGATTCTCAGGCAATTCCCAGCTAACGCGGTGATCCTCGAAGACAGGCCCGCGTCGGGCCCTTTCGGGGAAGCAAGGGGATTCTGTCGTGCTGCTCACGTCCCGGAGCCGCCGGATCAGCGGCCGTGTGGTGCTGGGGGTGGTGTCGACGCTGGTGCTGGGTGCCACCGGGTTCGCGTGGTCGCAGCTGCACCGGCTCGACACCGGCATCGTCACGGCCGACGTCATCCCGCCCGCCGCGCAGATTCCCGAGACATCCACCGGACAACCGCTGCAGGTCGCGCAGAACATCCTCCTGGTCGGCCTCGACTCGCGCACCGACGCCAACGGGAACCCGTTGCCACAGAACGTGCTCGACTCGTTGCACGCCGGCAGCGGCGACGACGGCGGCAGCACCACCGACACGATGATCGTGGTGCACGTGCCCGCCGGTGGCGCGGCCGCCACGGCGATCTCCATCCCGCGCGACTCCTATGTGGACGTGCCGGGCTACGGCAAGCACAAGATCAACTCGGCCTACAGCCGCGCCCGGGCGTCCGCGCGCTCGCACCTGTCGGCCCAGGGCCTCAGTGGCCCGCAGCTCGAGGTGGCCGCCGACGCCGAGGGCGCGAAGTCCGCGATCGCCGCCGTCTCGAAGCTCACCGGTCTCACGATCAACCACTACGCGGCGGTGAACCTCGCCGGGTTCGCGGCGCTGAGCCAAGCGGTCGGCGGCGTGCAGGTGTGCCTCAACAACCCGGTGCACGACACCTACTCGGGCGCGAACTTCCCGGCGGGCCCGCAAACACTTTCCGGTGCGCAGGCGCTCGCGTTCGTGCGCCAGCGCCACGGCCTGCTCAACGGCGACCTCGACCGGATCGCGCGGCAGCAGGCGTTCCTCGCCGGCATGGCGAAGAACGTGCTCGGCGCCGGCACGCTGACCAGTCCGGACAAGCTGTCGGCCCTCGTCGACGCGGTGCAGGGCTCGATCGTGCTCGACCAGGGCTGGGACATCCTCAGCTTCGCCCAGCAGCTGCACGGCATCAGCTCCGGCGCCATCGCCTTCGTCACCATCCCGGTGCAGAGCCTCTCGCTGGCCACGCCGGCCGACGGTGACGCGGTGAAGGTCGACCCGCAGCAGGTCAAGACGTTCGTGCAGGAGCAGCTCAGCTCCTCGTCCGTGTCGGCCTCCGGTGGCACCGGCACCACGGACACGCCCGCCTCGCCGGGCAGCCACGGCGGGGTGCGGCCGATCGCCGTCACCAAGACGGCGACCCCGCCCTCGGGCACGCCGGCCGGGAGCACGCCACAGCAGCCGGTGGCGTCGAACGCCACCGGCTGCGTGAACTGACTCGGGTGCCCGCTCAGGCGCTGATCGCACCTGCGCGCTGATCAGACGAACGCGCTCTGGCCCGTGATCGCCTTGCCCACGATGAGCGTGTTCATCTCGCGGGTGCCCTCGAAGGAGTAGATGGCCTCCGCGTCGGCGAAGAACCGCGCGATGTCGTGGTCGAGCACGATGCCGTTGCCGCCGAAGATCTCCCGGCCCCAGGCCACGACCTCCCGCATGCGCGAGGTCACGAACGCCTTGGCCAGCGACGAGTGTTCGTCCTTGAAGATCCCGGCGTCCTGCAGGCGGGCCAGCTGCACGAGCATGCCCCAGCTCGCGGTGATGTTGCCGAGGCTCTTCACCAGCAGGTCCTGCACCAGCTGGAAGCGCGCGATCGGGCGGCCGAACTGCTTGCGCTCCTTGGCGTAGTCCAGCGCCAGCTCGTAGGCGCCGATCATCACGCCCAGCGCCTGCCACGCGACACCGCCGCGGGTGGCGCGCAGGATTTCGGCGACGTCGCGGAAGGAGTCGATGCCCTGCAGGCGGTTCGCCTCCGGCACGCGCACGTCGGTGAGGGTGATCTCGGCGTTCTCGACGATGCGGAACGCGATCTTGTTCTCGATCTTCACCGGCGAGAAGCCCGGCGTGCCCTTCTCGACGACGAAGCCCTTCACGTTGTTGTCGTCGACGTCGCGGGCCCACACCACCACGTAGTCGGCGAAGGTCGCGTTGCCGATCCAGCGCTTGGCACCGTTGAGGATCCAGGTGTCCCCATCCTCTTCATTTGATACACGCTGTGCGGTGGTGCGCATGCCACCGGCCACATCGGACCCGCCGAGCGGCTCGGTCATCGCGAACGCGCCGATCTTGTCCATCGCGGCCATCTCGGGCAGCCAACGGTCGCGCTGTTCCTGGCTGCCGCCGGAGTGGATCGAGTACATGGCGAGTCCGTTGTGGACGCCGAAGAAGGTGGCGACCGAGGCGTCGGTGCGGCTCATCTCCATGGCCAGCATGCCGGTGAGCAGGTGGCTGGTGGCGGCGCGGTGCTCGCCGTAACCCTCGTACGGCAGGCCCGCGAGGCCGCTCTCGCGGAACTTCGCGATGAGCTCCTTCGGGAACGTGCCGGCGGCCCAGTTCTCGTTCACCAGCGGCTTGACCTCATCACGCATGAACGAGCGGGCCTTCACGAGCAGCTTGCGCTCTTCGTCGCTCAGCAGGGTCTCGTAGTCGTAGAAGTCGGCGGTCAGCTGGTCTTCGAGTGTGGTGGTCATGTCAGTTCTCCTCCTTGGTGCTGTCCAAAGCAGACAGGACAGCGAGCTGCTTGCGGTCGCGCGCGTCGGCGAGTTCCGAGTACGTGGAGGAGCCGTAAGCCTTTTCGACGGCTTCGACGAGCCGTTGGGTTTCTTCCGGGGTCTGCGAGGGCTGCCCGAGGCTCGCCCACATCTTCTTCATCGACGGGCCGATGTGCTCGGCCATGTGCCGGTAGCCGCCGGGGCCGCCGCCCAGGTGCGAGCCGAGGAACGGCCCGACCGTGGCCCAGCGGATGCCGAGCGAGTTGGTCATCACCTTGTCGAGGTCTTCGGGGGTGACCACACCCTGCTCGACGAGGTAGATCGCCTCGCGGCTCAGCGCGTTCTGCAGCCGGTTGCCGACGAACCCGGGGATCTCCTTGCGCTCCACCACGGGCACGCGGCCGAGGAAGGTGTAGAAGTCGACGGCGGCCTGGGTGGCGTCCTCGCCGGTGCGCTCGCCGGGCACGACCTCCACGAGCGGGATGAGGTGCGGCGGGTTGAACGGGTGTCCGATGAGGACCCGGCTCGCGTCGGCCAGCTCGCCGGTGAACGCGGTCGAAGGGATCGCGGACGAAGAGCTGAGCAGCAGCGCGTGCTTCGGCGCGGCGGCCACGAGCGTGGCGAACAGGTCCTTTTTGAACTCGACGCTCTCCGGACCGTTCTCCTGCACCACATCGGCGTCTCGGACGGCTTCTTCGACACTGCCGGCGAGCTGCACGCGGTCGGCCAGCCCGGAGACGTCGAGACCCTGTGCGGCCAGGTGCGGCGTGTACTCGGCCAGCGCCGCGGCGACGGCTTCGGCGAGGTCGGGGCGGGGGTCGGTGACCTTCACGGTGAGGCCGTGGCCGGCGAACAGCGCGGTCCACGAGAGGCCGATGGTGCCGGCGCCGATCACGGCGGCGGTCCGGAATTCGGTGGTGCTCATCGTCAAGCTCCCTTGAGGTAGTCGTGGACCGGCGTCACGGGCGCCAGGGTGAGGTCGGTGAGGATGTGGCTGGCGGACACGATCTCGCGCACCGGCAGGTCGGCCAGCGGCGCGAGCACGTGCTCGAACAACTGCAGCCGCGCGGGGCCGGTCCAGGCCTCCTTCACGACCACGTCGGTGATCTCGGTGCGCACGAGCTCCATCACGCGGGGCGCGCCGTCGTAGCCGGGGATGATCTTCAGCATGAACGTCGGCACCGTGATCTGGGCTTCGGCGGCCTCGGTGTCGAGCGCGAAGTGCTTGTAGCCCATGGTCGCGGTGGCCACGCGCAGCGTTCCGTAGTCGAGCGTGCCCACGAGCGCGCCGTTGTCGACATAGAGGTTCGGTGCCCCGATGGTCTTGGGGTAGGCGCTGACCTCGCGGCCCGACGCGGTGGCCGGGAAGTTGTCGAGGTACATCGCGTGCAGGTACTCGCCGCGCTCGCCGTCGAAGGTGACCGGGATGGCCTGGCCCGATTCGGTGTAGGGGCCGTAGCCGCTCACGTCGCCCATCTTCATGACCTCGAACCGCACCAGCGGCTCGTCGATCTGCAGCGGCTCGGGCACGACGGCGCGCAGGGCCTCGGCGTCGGTGCGGTAGACGATGTTCAGGTACTCGCGGTTGGTGAAGCGCGGCACCATCGGCGCGAACGCGGGGTTCACGAGCGGCGTGGTCACGTGCCGCCGGACGTCTTCTTGCTTCATGGTCGTCACCGTCCAGTCCACTGGGGCGCGCGGCGCTCGGCGAAGGCGGTCATGCCCTCGCGGACGTCGGCGGAGCTCATCAGGTGCTTCAGTTCTTCTCGCTGCGCGGCGAACGCCTCGGGCTGGGGAACCCCGTCGGCGGCGCGCACGATCTTCTTCACCGCGGCCAGCGCGAGCGGCGCGTTCTGCGTGACCAGTTCGGCCAGCTGCAGTGCGACGGCGGTGGCTTCCCCGGCCGGGACCACGCGGTTGGCCAGGCCCAGCTCACCGGCCCTCGTGCCGGTGATCGGCTCGCCGGTGAGCAGCAGCTCCATCGCGAGGTGGTGGGGCAGGCGCTTCGGCAGGCGGATCACGCCACCACCGGCGGCGACCAGGCCGCGCTTGACCTCGGGCAGGCCGAACTTCGCGTCTTCACTGACCACGACCAGGTCGCAGCCCAGCGCCAGCTCGAACCCGCCGCCCATGGCCCAGCCCTCGACCGCGGCGATCAGCGGCTTGGTGAGTTCGGCTTCGGTCAGTCCGCCGAACCCGCGACCCGGAACCTCCGGGCTCTCGCCGGCCAGCGCGGCCTTGAGGTCCATGCCGGCGCTGAAGGTGCCTTCGGCGCCGGTGAGAACGCCGGCCCGCAGGGTCGGGTCGCTCTCCAGGGTGTCCAGCGCGTCCGCCAGCCCGGTCGCGACGGCCGCGTTCACGGCGTTGCGGGCCCGCGGGCGGTCGATCGTGATCAGCAGCGTGGTGCCGATCCGTTCGGTGCGCACTTCGGTGCTCATGACTTCACTTCTTCTCGGTGACTTTTGTGCGGGTTTCGGTGCGGACTTCGGTGCTGTGCCGGGGTGTTCAGCGGTTCGCGAGCTCGGCGAGGACCTCGGCGGTGTCCTGGCCGGCGACCGGGGCCGGGCGGCGGATCGAGCCGGGGGTGGCCGAGAAGCGCACCGGGATGCCGACCGTGCGGATGGTGCCCTCGGTCGGGTGCTCGACGGTGTCGAGCAGGTGGCCGTCCTGCACGTAGGGGTCCTCGTGGGCGCGGTCGAGCTCCAGGACCGGTGCGAACGGGATGCTGTGCTTCGCGCAGACCTCGGCCCATTCGGCGGTGGTGAGCGCGGGGGCGCACTCGTCGATGAGCTCCGCCAGCGCGTCGACGTCGGCGTTGTCGATCGCCTCGCCGTTCACGCGCGGGTCTTCGACGAGGTCGCCGCGGCCGGCGGCGGCGAAGAAGTCGCGGAAGTTCTGCGGGTTGTAGGGGATCACGCAGGCGAGGCCGTCCTTCGTCGGCGCCGCGCGGTGGCCCTGCGACATCGACAGCGGGAAGCCCGTGGGGCCCTGCGCCGGCTCGAACACGTGCCCGGCGAGGTGCTCGACCAGGTTGAACGCGATGAGCGTGTCGGTCATCGGGATCTCGATCTGCTGGCCCTCGCCGGTGCGGTCGCGGTGGTGCAGCGCGGCGAGCACGGTGTAGACGATCGTGAGCGAGGAGACCTTGTCGCCCAGGATGGTCGGCAGGTACACCGGCTTGCCGATCGCGCGGTTCGCGATGTCGACCAGGCCGGAGGCGGCCTGCACGGTCTCGTCGTAGGCGGCGTTGCCGGCACGGTCGGAGTCACTGCGGAAGCCCTGAGCGTGGGCGTAGATCAGGCCCGGGTTGCGGCTCGCGACCTCGGCGTAGTCCAGGCCGAGGCGGGCCAGCGCGCCGGGGCGCATGTTGGTGATGAGCACGTCGGCGGTGTCGATCAGCGCCAGGGCCTGCTCGCGCTCGCCGGCGTCCTTGAGGTTCAGGGCGACGCTGCGCTTGTTGCGGTTCACGTTAAGGTTGAGCGGGGTCATCCCCGGCGTGGTGCGGTACTGGCCCACGCGGACGGTGTCGGCGGGGGACTCGATCTTGATCACGTCGGCGCCCAGGTCACCGAGGATCTGCGCCGCGTACGGGCCCATCACCACGGTCGAGAGGTCGATCACGCGCACCCCGTGAAGCGGTCCGGTGGCGGTGTTCTGCTCGTCCATCTTCGATCCTTTCGCACCTGCTGTTCTTGCTCTGCCACCGAAGTTAGTAGCGGGCAGGGGGAAAGGGAATGATCATGTCGCGAAGAATGGTATGACCGCGGCGATCATACCATTCTTCGCGTGGTGTTCTCGGTGTTTCAGCTGGTCAGCGGTTCGGCGAAGATCTCGCGCGCGGCGGCCACGAGGTCGGCCAGGTCGCCGCTGTCGCCGCGGTCACGTCGCCAGATCAGGTTGGTCTCCAGCTCAGGCCGGAAATCCGTGAACGGGAGCACGGCCACGTTCTCGAGCCGGTAGAGGTGCATGGGGCTGGCCTCGTCGAGCATGGAAATGGAAAACGCCAAGCCGGAGGAAATGATTTCCGAGACCCCGGAATACCCGGTGTTGGTGAGCTTGAACCGCTTTTTGATGCCCAGGGTCATCAATTGGTGGTCGAGCTGCTCGAAATACGCCGGAGTGGATTCCTCGGGGGAGGCGAGGTAGGCGAACCCGGCCAGCTCGGCGAGGCTCACCGACTCGCGGCCGGTGAACTGGTCGGCCGGCACCACGGCGCCCAGCCGCTCGGACATCGCCGGCACCGCCTCGAGCGCCGGGTCGGTCACCGGCATGCGGGCCAGCGTGAGCGCGAGACGGCCGTCGAGCACGGCGTCAACGAGATCCGGGCTCGCGCCGGGCCAGCGCTTCAGCTCGAACCGCTCGCGCACGCGCTCGGCCAGCGCCGTCACGCGGTCGCGCAGGTCCGGGTGCACGCCGGCCGGCATGCCGAGGAACACCGTGCTGCGCTGGGGTTTCGTCGCCTCGCGCAGCCGCCAGGGGATGGAGTTGACCTGGTCCAGCACGTCGCGCGCGATCGGCAGCAGCGCGGTACCCGCGGGGGTGAGCGTGACGTGGTGGGTGCTGCGGTCGAACAGCTTCTGGTCGAGCTCGTGCTCGAGGTCCTTGATCCGCTGGCTCAGCGGCGACGCGGCCATGTGGAGCCGCCGCGCGGCCGCCGAGAAGTTGAGTTCCTCGGCGACGGCCACGAAGTAACGCAGGTGCAGCATTTCCACGGTGCCAGCCTAACCGGTGACTGCCTGACTTCCGGTGGATCACCTGTGGAGTGGAGTTTCCGCTTCGGGCAAAAGGCTTTGGCTGTGTCGGGAGTCACGGTGCCGGGATCGTCCGTTATGGACAGTGTGATCGGCGTCCGCCGCTTGCGATTTGCGGGTCGAAGGGCACCGCCGCGGCGCCTGACAACGGTCGCGGTCAGGGACAGTGTGGTCAGTGCGCGGTGAGGGGGAGCGTGATCGTGAAGGCCGCGCCGCCTTCCGGCGCGGGTCCGGCCCGCAGCGCGCCGCCCATGCGTGTGACCAGGCCGTGGACCAGCGCGAGGCCGATGCCGGAGCCGACCGGGCGCCGGTCGCGGTAGCGCTTGTTCAGCACGCCGCGCTCGAAGGCCACCTCGTAGTCCTCCGGCGCGAGGCCGGGGCCGCCGTCGCGCACGGCGAGGTGTGCGTGTCCGTCGGCCACGACCAGGGAGAACACCATGGGCGCGCCGGGCGGGGTCACGCGCAGGGCGTTCTCGGCCAGGCCGTCGACCACCTGCTGCAAGCGCCGCGCGTCGGCGGTCACCAGCACGGGTGCGCCGGGTGTGTCGACGTAGAGCGGCACGTTTTCGCGTTCGCAGCGCAGCTGCCACACGCGCACACGATCGTGCACGAGCGCGGCCAGGTCGAGCGTCGCGAGGTCGAGGCGGAACTCGTCGGCGCCGAGGCGGGCGAGCTCGAGCAGGTCGCTCACCAGGCGTTCCAGCCGCTGTGCCTCGCGGTGGATGGTCTCGCCCGCACGGCGCGCCTCGGGTCCTTCGGCGACCCCGTCGGCCACGGCCTCGGCGAACCCGGTCACGGCGGTGAGCGGGGTGCGCAGCTCGTGGGACACCGAGAGCAGGAACTCACGTTGGCGCGCCTCGCTGTGGGCCAGGGCGTCGGCCAGTTCGTTGAGCGATCCCGCGACCTCGGCGACCTCGACGGGCCCCTCCACCGGCACGCGCACGTCACGACGGCCCGCGCGCAGGCTCACCGCCGCGGCCGCGGCTTTACGCAACGGCCGGCCGAGCAGTCGCCCGGACACGTACCCGGCGACGGCCGCCACCAGCAGCCCGATGCCCAGCGCCAGCGCGATGTTGCGCACCAGCGCGCGCTGCGTCGCCTCACCACTGCGAGCGGGCTGGACCAGCGCGAACTCGGCCGCGCGCGGGCCGACCGCGCGGACCTCCACGAGGTACTGCTGCCCGTCCACGGTCACGCGGTCTGACTGGTTCTGCCCCGACGCCAGCCCGGCGCGCTCGGCCACGCGGGTCGAGGTCGCGTCGCCCACGTCCTGGCCGCCCGCGCGCCGCACGACCACGGCGATGCCCTGGCCGCGCACCACGTCGGCGACCTTGCCGACGCCGAGGCGGTTGCCGATGCCGGTGTCGTCGAGCTGCGTCGCGACCACGTCGGCCTGCGCCTTGAGCGACTGTTGCAGCACGGAGTCGGCGGTGGTGCGCACGAGCCGGGTCGCCACCAGCCCCGACACGATCACCGCGATGCCCGCCACCGCCAGGCACACGACCGTGATGCGCAGCGCCAGCGTGCCCCTCATCCGGCGTCCGCCGCGTAGCCGATGCCGCGCACCGTCCTGATCGGACTGTGCGCGCCGAGCTTCGCGCGCAACTGTGCCACGTGCACGTCGACCGTGCGCGTGCCCGCGGCGGCCGCGTAACCCCACACCGCGCTCAGCAGCTGGTCGCGCGAGAGCACGCGGCCGGGGTGGCGCACGAGGTGGGTGAGCAGGTCGAACTCGGTCGAGGTCAGCGTGATCTCCTGCCCGCCGGCCCACGCGCGGCGGCTGGTCACGTCGACGCGCGCGCCGCCGCATTCGAAGGTCTCCGCCGCCGGCGTGCCCCCGCCCGCGCGGCGCAGCACGGTGCGCACGCGCGCGGAAAGCTCCCGCGGGCTGAACGGTTTCGTGAGGTAGTCGTCGGCCCCGATCTCGAGGCCGAGCAGCCGGTCGAGCTCGTCGTCGCGCGCGGTGACGAACAGGACGGGGGTCCAGTCGCCGGCCGCGCGCAACGCCTTGCAGATCTCGATACCGTCCATTCCGGACAGTCCGATGTCGAGCACCACCGCCACCGGCTTGAGCGCACGCACGGCGCCGAGCGCGGCCGCGCCGTCCGACTCCACGTGCACCCCGAAACCGTCGCGCTTCAAGTACAACGCGGCGAGCTCGGCGATCGCGGCCTCGTCCTCCACGACCAGGACGAGACCGCGGCCGGCTGACCCCATGCGGGCTCCCGTTCTCTCCCGCCGCGCCGGTCGTCGGCGCGGAGGCTGTGTCGGAGCGAAAGCCTACTTCGACTGGTCGGCGCCGTCGCCGGCCATGTCGGAGTCGATGCTGTCGAGCGTGGACTGGATGCTGTTCAGTTCGCTGGTGGCCTGGTCGCCGCCGCCGCTGCCGCCGCTTGGTGGCGCCGCCGAGTCACCGCCGTTGCACGCGGTGCAGGCGAGCGCCAGGACCGCGGCCGCCCCGACCGCGGCCGCGAACCGGCGCCCGGTCCGCCAGGCTCCCGCGGTGAGGGGGGCCCGCGCCGCCGCTGATTCCGTGGCGGGGCCCTTCACCGCGAGGCCCGCCTTCACTTCGTGCCCGCGGGCTTGCAGTGCGCCGTGGCGAAGGCGTTGAGCTTGTTCGTGGCGTCGCCGAGCTGGCTGATCCGGCTCTGGCGCTTGTCGGCGCGCTTCTGCAGGCGGTCGGCCGCCGCGGTGTGGCCCTTCGCCTTCTGGTCGGCCGAGCGCGCCTTGAGGTTGGCGACGGAGCCCTCGACCTCGGCGCCGCCGTTGATGCGGTCGGTGAGGTTCTTCGCGCGCTTCTGCAGCTTGGGCACCCAGTCGCCGCACACCTGCTGCGACTCCTCCGGGCTGAGCGTGATCGGGGCGACGGCCGCGGTGGACGAGGCAGGCGGCGCGGGCGGTGCGCTGGTGTCCGCCACGGCCAGCGGCGTCACGACCAGCAGGCCGGCCGCGACACCGCCGCCCGCCAACGCCAGCCGCCGGGTCCAGGTGGTTCCTCGCATCGTTCGTTCTCCCTCTCGTGACCGGTGAGTTCCGGGTACGTGAGTACCTTCTCCTGCCGGTGTACGAGGGGTGTGGGGCGAATGTTCGGGCTTCGTAAAGCCGTCAGCTGGTGCCGAGGCGGTGCAGCACGGCGGCCGCCAGCGCGGTGCGCTCCAGCAGGCCCTCGACGCTGATGTGCTCGTGGCGCGCGTGCGCACCGTCGCCGACGGCGCCGAAGCCGTCGAGCACCGCGTAGCCCAGCGCCGCCACGAAGTTGCCGTCGCTGGCGCCCCCGACGGAGCATTCGCGCAGCTGCACCCCCATCTCCGCGGCCAGGTCACGCGCGAGCTCGTAGAGCCCCACGATGGCGTCCGACCGTTCCATCACCGGCCGGTTCCAGCCGCCCTCGACGGTCACCGTCGCGCGCGGGTCGTTCGCTTTGATCGCGGCGACGCCCGCGTCGATGCGGGCGGCTTCGGCGGCGCTGGACACGCGCACGTCGATCTCGCCGCGCGCCGAGCCGGCGATCACGTTCTGCCTGCTGCCACCGGAGATCACACCGACGTTCACGGTGGTCCCGGCGTCGAGGTCGGTGAGCGCGTGCAGGGCGAGGATCGCGCGGGCCAGCTCGTCGATCGCGCTCGCGCCCTTCGTCGGGTCGAGGCCGGCGTGGGACTCGACGCCGGTCGCGTGGACCTGGAACAGGCCGACACCCTTGCGTGAGGTCTTCACAGCACCGTCTGCGCTCGCCTCGAACACGAGCGTCGCCTTCGTCCCGGCGGCCGCCTCCTCGATCACCGGCCGGGACGCGGGGCTGCCGAGCTCCTCGTCGCCGTTGAGCACCAGCCGCACGGCCGGGCGCGGCAGACCCGCCGCGTCGAGGGCTCGCAGCGCCCACACGGCGTGGACCAGGCCCGATTTCATGTCGAAGATCCCGGGCCCGGTCGCGCGGTCGCCCTCCACCGTGAACGGCCAGCCGGCCAGCGTGCCCAGCGGCCACACCGTGTCGTAGTGGGCGAGCAGCAGCACGGGCTGCTCGCCGGCACCGGGGTAGTCGTAGACCTTGATGTCGCCGTGGCGGCCGCCGTCGAAGTCCCGCACGGCCGCGGGCTCGCCCAGGCGAGAGCGCAGCCAGCCGTCCACCCAGGACAGTCCGCGCGTGAGACTTTCCTTGTCGTCGCTGGGAGTCTCGATGCCGACGTACTCGGCGAGGTCGGCGAGCAGGTCGTCACGGTGCGCGCGCACCCACTCGTGCAGCTCGCGGATCCCGGTCACAGGTGTGCCTCCAGTTCGGTGAGGTGGTGCTCGGACATCGGCGCGCCGGTCTCGACGTCGGCGAGGCGCTTGAGCACGGCTTTCAGCAGCGGCAGGCCGATGCCCAGCTCGGCCGCCTCGTCGAGCACCGGCGCGTAGTGGTGAAACACCTCCACCGGGCGGTGGCGCACGGCGATGTCCCGCCAGATCCCGCTGCGGTCCTTCGGCTGCGTGCGCAGCCAGGCCACCAGCCGGTCCGTCGCCGCCTCGCGCCCTTCGGCGCCCGGCAGGTAGGCGACGGGGTCGAACGCGTCGAACGGCTCCAGCACCCGCGCGCCGGCCGCGGCGAACACCTCGGCCGCGAGCGCGTGCATCAGCGGCCGGTGCCGGTCGATGAGGTCGGCCATCGGCGCGTCGGCCAGCGCGGTGGTGGTCAGCATCGCGCCGAAGCCGAGCTTGGCCCACAGGTAACCCTCGACGTTGGCGGTCGCCTTCGCCGGACCCCAGGACTGCAGATCGGCCACGACCTCTTCCACGCGGTCGGTGATCCGGCCGTCGGGCTCGCCGACGACCAGGGCGCCGGCCCCGCCGTCGCGCACCACACCGGGCTCGGCGACGTCGGCGAAGAGGTTCACGAACGCGCCCACGGTGCGGTGCCCGCCGACGAACGACGCGATGAGCGGCTCGTTGAGCCCGTTCTGCAGCGACACCACGAACCCGTCGGCGGTCAGCCGCGGCTCCAGCCACTGCATCGCGCTCTCCGTGGCCTGGGCCTTCACGGCGAGCAGCACGCGCCCCAGCTCCGGCGGCGCGTCGTCCGGGGTGAACGCGGGCAGGTCCACGCGCCGCTCGCCCGCCGGCGACA
This sequence comes from Amycolatopsis rhabdoformis, assembly GCF_035918295.1. Classification (GTDB taxonomy): domain Bacteria; phylum Actinomycetota; class Actinomycetes; order Mycobacteriales; family Pseudonocardiaceae; genus Amycolatopsis; species Amycolatopsis rhabdoformis. The sequence continues at coordinate 4,519,942 of NZ_CP142149.1, read as the reverse complement.
CCAGCGTGAGGCCGCGGTCGTCGATCGCGGCCACGTGGGCGGCGTCGGCGTCGACGATCACCACCGGGTGCCCGGCTTCGGCGAGGTGGAAGGCGAGCGTGCCGCCGATCGCGCCTCCGCCCACCACCGTGTACGAGCGCCGCTCAACCATGCGTGGTCCTTCCCGTGATTGCTTGCTGCACGGCCGTTTCGCCCGACCAGTGAAGCGGCAGGCCCGCGGCCCCGGCGGTCGAGCCGCCGTCGACGCGCAGCACCGTGCCGGTGATCCAGCCGGCTTCCGGGCCGGCGAGCCACAACACGGCGTCGGCGATCTCGCGCGGCGCGCCTCGGCGGCCGAGCGGGTTCACCGACACCGCCGCCGCGTAGGCCTCCGTGACGGGGTTGGCTTCGCTGTCGACCGTGACGAACCCCGGGCTCACGGCGTTCACGCGGATGCCGTGCGGGCCGAGTTCCACCGCGCACGCCTTGGTCGCCATCTCGAGCGCGGCCTTCGACGTGGCGTAGTGCGCGGCGCCGGGCCGCGCGCGGGTGGCGGCGCCGGAGGAGATGTTCACGACCGTGCCGGTGGTGCCGGCCGCCACGTGCTCGCGGCCGAACGCCACGGTGGTGAGCACGGCGGCGCGCACGTTCACGTCCTGCACGTGGTCCCACCGCGCCGCGGTGAGGTCGAGCAGGCGCGTGGCGGGGTAGATGCCGGCGGCGTTCACCAGCACGTCGACCGGGCCGGCCGCGGTCACCAGCCCTTCGGCGAACGCCGCGTCGGCGAGGTCACCGGGCAGCTCGGTCACGGGCACGCCGTGGTCGGCGCGCAGCCGGGCGGCCACTGTGGACAGTTCGCCGGCGCGCAGGTCCGTACACGCCAGCCGGTCGCCCGCGGCGGCGAACCGGGCCGCGATCGCGGCTCCGATCCCGCCGGCGGCGCCGGTCACGAGAACCGTACGCATCTAGAGCTGCTTCCCCTTCGTCTCGGGCATCGTGAGGTACACCGCGACGCCGATCAGCGCGGCGACGGCGACGTAGACCCACACCAGGTCACCGTGGTGGTTGGCGTTGAGCCAGGTCGTGACGTACGGCGCGGTGCCGCCGAACACGGCGACGGCCAGCGCGTAGGGCAGGCCGATGCCGGTGGTGCGCACCTCGGGCGGGAACTGCTCGGCCATGATCACCGCGCAGTTGGCCGAGTAGCCCACGATCAGCACGAGCCCGATGAGCTCGATCACGAAGACGCTCCAGAACCCGTTGGCCAGGAAGTGGAACGCGGGCCAGGCGAAGATCACGAACCCGGCGGCGAACGCGGTCATCGTGGGCTTGCGGCCGAAGCGGTCCGACAGCAGGCCGCCGAAGGGCAGCAGGCAGATGAACACGAGCATGGCCAGCGTGTTGGCCAGCAGCGCGGTCTTGAGCGGGATGCCGGTGGAGAGGTGGGCGTAGGCCGGCATGTAGCTCACCCACACGTAGTAGATGAGCGTGCCGGCGATCGTGATGCCGGCCACGCGCAGGGCGGCGCCGGGGTGGTCGCGGAGCATGGCGACGACCGGGTTGCGCCGGTTCTCGCCGTCGGGCCGGGTGCTGACCTTGCCGAACGCCTCGGTCTCGTGCACCGAGCGGCGCAACCACAGACCGACCAGGCCCAGCAGCCCGGCGACGCCGAACGCGAGCCGCCAGCCCCAGCCGTGCAGGTCGCTGTCCGACAGCGTCGAGTTGAGGATGGTGCCGAGCAGGGCCGCGATGAGCGAGCCCGCGCCCACCGACACCTGCTGCCACGACCCGGCGAACGCGCGGCGCCCGGTGGCGGCCGACTCGATGAGGAACGCCGAGGACGAACCGAACTCGCCGCCCGCCGAGAAGCCCTGCACGAGCCGGGCGAGCAGCAGCACGATCGGTGCGCCCACGCCGATCTGGGTGTAGGTGGGGCACACCGCGATCACGATCGACGCGCCCGCCATCAGCGAAATCGTGAGCGTGAGGCCCTTCTTGCGGCCGCGCCGGTCGGCGTACGCGCCGAGCACCGCGCCGCCGATCGGGCGCATCACGAAGCCGACGGCGAACACGGCCAGCGTGGACAGCAGCGCGGTGGTTTCGTTGCCGCCCGCGAAGAACTGGCCGGCGAAGATGGGGGAGAAGGTGGCGTAGACGGCCCAGTCGACCCATTCGACGGTGTTGCCGATGGAGCCGGCCACGATCGCCTTGCGCTGCTGCGGGTTGAGGCGGTGGGCCGTGGTGATGGTGTCCGAAGTGGACGGCACGGTCGTCATGGCCGGCCCCCGTCGGCCGTGAGGACGTGGTCGACGACCTGGGCGTGGGTGGCGAACCACACGCCGGCGTGGCCGCTGATGTGGTCGAGCAGCTCGGTGAGGATCGCGACGCGTGAGCGGTGGCCGATGATGTGCGGGTGCATGGTGAGCTGGAAGAGGCCGCCTTCGGCGTAGGCCGCGTCGAACTCGTCGCGCCAGATCGACAGCACCCCGCGCGGTGGCGTGTAGGGGCGCAGGGAGGCGAAGCGGTCCATCATGAAGTACGGCGCGTCGTCGCGGATCCACTCCACGGGCAGCTCGACGATGCCGGTGGGTTCGCCGTTCTCGAGCAGCTCGTAGCAGTCGTCGTCGGCCATCAGCGACGAGTCGTACTCGAGGCCGAGCTCGCGGGTGATCGTGAGCGTGTGCGCGGAGAAGTCCCACGACGGCGTGCGGATGCCGACCGGACGGGCGCCGGTGAGCCCTTCGAGCACGTCGGCGGCGCGGAAGGCGAGGTCACGCTCCTCGGTCTCGGTGAGCGCGGTGTTGCGTTCGTGGATCCAGCCGTGCAGCGCCACCTCGTGGCCGGCGTCCACATAGGACTTCACCTCGCCGTCGTGCAGCAGGGCCGACACGGCGGGCACGAAGAACGACGCGGGCGCGTTGAAGCGGTCGAGCAGCTTGAGCAGGCGCGGCACACCCACGCGGGCGCCGTACTCGCCCTGGGCGAGCTTGCCGGGCAGCACCTCGCCGTCGCGCAGCGCGGGCGTCTCGTGGTCGGAGTCGAACGACAGCGCCACGGCGACCTTCGCGCCGCCGGGCCACCGCGCGGGTTTGAGCGAGCGGCCGGCGCGGACGTGCTCCACGTGTCCTCGCCAGGTGTTCTCGTCCCAGAGCCAAGGTTGTTCGGTCATGCTTCCTCCCGGGTTGCCGCCGCGGCGGGCGTGGGCGACCAAGCGCGTTTGAGCGTGGCGACCTGCAGGGTCACGTCGGCTTCCCGCAATCCGGGCAGGGCGCCGACGACGTCGGTGGTGTGGCGGTAGAGCTCGCCGTAGTGGCGCAGCACGATCTGGCCCACGAGGTTGAAGCGGCCGGTGGTCGCGCTCAGGTACTTGGTGCCGGGGTGCGCGGCGAGCTGCTGGCCGGCACGGTCGAGCTCGGCCGGGGTGACCGAGAGCCAGAGCATGAACTCGAGCGCGTACCCGAACATCGCGGGCTCCGCGAGCGTGCGGAAGCGTAGGCAGCCGCGGCGCACGAGGGAATCGACGCGGCGCGCCACGGTGGACTCGCTCGTCCCCACCTGGCGCGAGACCTCCTTGAACGACAGGCGGCCGTCTTCGCCGAGCGCGGCGCTGATCGCGAGGTCGAGCTCGTCGAGCTGCTCGGGCGGGCGTTCCCAGTGCTGTTCCTCGAACGGGCGCACCTCCGCGCCGCGCAGCTCGGCCGCGGCCTGGGCGTCGAGCTCGCCGGAGTCCCAGTCGTGGTTGGAGGTGAACGTGCGCATGACCGCGAAGGTCTCGGCGTCGCGGACGTTGTCGGCGGCCGGGAAATCGCCCTGCAGCCGCGCGATGTCGCGGTAGGTGGGGAGCACGAACTCGGCGGAGCAGTCGGCGCTGCCCGCGAGCACCGTCGCGTAGCGGACCTCCGGCCGCGCGGCCAGCTGCTCGGCGACGGCGGTCGCGGTGCCCGGCCGGCACTTCAGCCGTGCCAGCACCGGCACGCCGAGGCCGCAGCGCAGCACGTCGACCACGCCGATCACGCGCAGCTGCCCGGATTCCGTCAACTGGCCCGCGCGCCGCAGCACTGTGGACTCACTCGTGCCCACCTGCCGCGCGATCGCGCCCCACGACGCCCGCCCGTTGAGCTGCAACGCGGCGACGATGCGCCGATCCAGATCGCTCACCTTGGCTTCGTCCTGCACGGGTGCATCGTGGATGCAGGAAAACGTCAAGTCAAGGGTCAGGTTTGCAAGAAACCGGCGCTTTGGAGGCTGACGAAGCGGTCCATGGCCGCGTCGACGGCCTCCCGGTCACCCGTGGTCACCAGATCCAGCAGCAGCCCGCGCGTCACGGCGAGACCCAGCCGCGCCTGCGCCGCGCGGTGCTCCTCGGGCACGCCGAGGCGTTCGAGCAGCGCTTCCACCGGGGCGAGCCAGCTGTCGACGATGCCGTCGAGGAACTCCGCCGTTCCGGGTGCGCCGCCGAGGGCTTGGCCGTAGAGCTGGAAGAAGAGCCTTTCGTTGTGCCGCAGCGTTTCGTCGGTGAGCTTGCGCCAGAACGCCCTTGCCAGCTCCTCCGGCGGCAGCCCCGGGTCCAACCCGGCGAGCACGGCCCGCTGCCGCCGCTCCACCTCCCGCGCGACGGCCGTCAGCAGGCCTTCCTTCGAGCCGAAGTGGTAGCTGAGCATCCGATGACTCGTGCCGAGCGCCGCCGCCAACGCCCGCAAACTCTGGCCGGCCCCGTCGCGCGCGATGTGCTCGACGGCCGCGTTGAGGAGCTTGTCCCTTGCTTCGCTTGCTTCCGGCATGTACCAGATGGTACATGTACCACTTGGTACACGCGTTCGGAGGAGGCTTGCTGTGCAGCGAATCTCGGTGCGGGCCCACACACCCGCCGACCCGGCGACGGTTTACGCCCTGCTGCGCGACGGGTCCAGCTGGCCCCGCTGGTCGCCGTTGGGCTCGTTCTCGCTGCTTCGGGAGGGTCCTTCGGAGCGTGAGGGGCTGGGTGCGTTGCGGGTGTTTCGCACTGGCCGTACGCGGTCGTGTGAGGAGGTGATCGCGTTGGAGCCGGATCGTCGTTTCGGTTATGCGCTTCGTAGTGGCTTGCCGCTGCGTGGTTATGTCGCGTATGTCGACCTGGCCGCGGCTTCCGGCGGTGGTACGGAGGTTCACTGGCATTCGTCGTTCCGGGCGAAGGTGCCGGGGACGGGGTGGTTTTATCGGTTGGTGCTGGGGCGGTTCATCGCGCGGGTGGTGGCGGGTTTGGTGGCGGAGACTTCGCGGGTGGCGAGCTAGGTCCGGGTGGCTTCGGTGGGGGTTGGGCGTTCGGTTCCGGCCGCTGTCGGGGGACCCGCCTCGCATCGGGGCCGGCTACCGGGTCGGTACCGCCACACTGGGGGTGCGGCGGTACCTCAGGGTTGTTACTCTCTAGAAGAGAGTGAAGGAGACCTCAGGTGCTGGGAACCCCGTACGACCGCGACTGCCCCACCCGCCAACTCCTCGACCGCATCGGCGACCAGTGGACCGTCCTCATCGTCGGCTCCCTGCGCGACGGCCCCCTCCGCTTCACCCAGATCGGCAAGCGCGTCGAGGGCATCTCCCAGAAAGTCCTGACGCAAACCCTCCGCAGCCTCGTCCGCGACGGCATCCTCACCCGCACGGCGTACCCCGTCATCCCCCCGCGGGTCGAATACGAGCTCACCCCACTCGGCCACGACCTCTCCGAGCCCCTCGACATGCTCGACCGCTGGGCCCGCCACCACATGACCCAGGTGACGGCCGCCCGCGAAGCCTTCGACGCGGAACACACCCCGGCTTCCGCCTGAGGCCCGGTTCGCGAATGTCGGACGACGGCAGCAGCTCCGGCGAGGTGGCGCGCACCGACGGGCGGCCCGCCAAGTACACGAAGAAGGACGCCCTCAACGACGGAGCGATGGCCATGTCGATGGCCAAAGCGGGCGCCGCGTTTACCCCGGCCGGCGGCCCGGTCAGCGCGCTAGCGCTGGAGATCTCGCCATGGCCGAAGTTCGAGTTCGCAGAAGGCGTCTTGCAAGCGGGCTCGAACCGGCTACCGCTGCGACAACATCGCCGCGATGATGCCGCACCTTCGGCCAGTGATCAGGATGATCCTGAACTTTCTCGAATCTCTGCGTCGCGGTGCTCACTTCGCACTGACTGATCTCGGAGCCGCGCCTCCCCGCCAGTTGCGTGACGCGCACGAATCTGGTGGCTGAAGCCCCTTCGGCCGAGCTGACTTCACAAGTTCGTCGTGAGGCCGGAGCAACTGGCCCGGCTGGCAAAGAACCAAGAGTCACTGACCCCTCAGCGACTCACCAACCCGGCCTCATGCGCCAACAACCCCGCCTGCGTCCGGTTCGCACATTCCAGCTTCACCAACATCCGCGACACATAACTCTTCACCGTCGCCTCCGCCAGGTGCAGCCGGGCGGCGATGTCCGCGTTGGACAGGCCCTCGCCGAGGCAGGTGAGGACGTCGCGTTCGCGGTCGGTGAGGGTGGAGGTGCGGCGGAGGGCGTCGTGGGTGCGGGTGTGGCCGTCGGAGGAGAGGGCGACGAGGCGGCGGGCCGCGGAGGGGGACAGCACGGTGTGGCCGTCGGCGGCGACGCGGACGAGGCCGATGAGGTCTTCGGGCGGCGTGGATTTCACGAGGAAGCCCGCGGCGCCCGCGCGAAGGGCCCGGATGACGTACGTGTCGGCGTCGAAGGTGGTGAGGGCGACGACCGCGGGCGGGTCGGGCAGGGCGACGATGCGCGCGATGGCCGTGAGGCCGTCGACGCCGGGCATGCGCAGGTCCATGAGCACCACGTCGGGGCGCCAGCGCACCACGGCTTCCACCGCTTCGGCGCCGTCGGCGGCCGAGGCGACGACGGAGAGGTCGTCGGCCGAGCCGAGGATCGTGCGGAGGTGGGCGCAGACCATGGGCTCGTCGTCGGCCACGACCACCGTGATCACCGGGGAGCACCTTCCGTCGTCGGGACGTAGGCGGGAAGTATCGCACCGACCCGGAACCCGCCGCCGGGCTCGGGGCCCGCGTCCAGGCGCCCGCCGACGAGTTCCACGCGCTGGCGCAGCCCGCTCAGCCCCGCGCCCGAGCCGCTGCCGGCGAGCGTCGGGTCCGGCGGGCGGCACGCGCGGGTGTTGGTCACGCACACGTCCAGACCACCGGGGTGGTACCGCAGGCTCACCGAAGCCGACGAACCCGGCGCGTGCTTGCGGACGTTCGTGAGCGCCTCCTGCACCACGCGGTACGCCGTGCGCGCCACCGTCGGCGAAACCTGCTCGGGGTCGCCGCTCATCGAAAGCTCCGTGGCCACCCCGACGGCCACCGAGTCGGCCACGAGGTCCGCCGGCGAAGCCACCGGCGCCGGCGACGCGGCCGGCGGCTCGACGCTCGACCCGTCCCGCAGCACGCCCACCAGGTCCCGCAGCTCGTCGAGCGCGTGCGCGCCCTCGCGGCGGATGTCCTCGGCCGCCGTGCGCACAGCCGGGTCCGCCGACACGACGCCGAGCGCGCCCGCATGGAGCACCATCAGGCTCAGCCGGTGGGTCACCACGTCGTGCATCTCGCCCGCGAGCCGCCGGCGTTCCTCGGCACGCGCGCGTTCGGCCAGCAGGTGCTGCTCGCGTTCCGCGCGCTCGGCCCGGTCCCGCAGCGAACGCAGCAGCTGCCGGCGCGCCTCGAAGTACAGCGCCACGGCCACCGGAAACGCGGTGCTCAGCAGCCCGAACGGCGTCGTGTTCCAAGCCGGGTCCCACGGCCGCGTCGCCAGCACCGCGAGCACACCGCCGAGCCACAGCAGCCGCCGCCGGTCCATCACGCGCGGCAGCTGGCTCAGCACCAGCGGCGTGATCGTCGGCACGGTCATCAGGCTCGGCTGATCCGCGGGCACCAGCAGCCCGGGGGAGAACAGGTCCGACGCCAGCATCGCCAGCGAAGCCACCACCAGCAGCCCGGCCACACCCTCGGGGAAGCGGAAGACCGCCAGCAACGCCAGGTCGCACAGCAGCCGCAACACCAGCCCGGCGTACGGCCCGAGCGCACCAGTCGTCGGCGCGGCGAGCTGCAGCGCGACGTCGATCCCGGCGAACAGCACCGCCGCGCCCGCCAGCCAGCCCAGATCGGCCGGTCGGGGCCAGGTGCCCCGCCGCACTTCGGTCACGCCGTCACGGTAACGGCTGGTCCGGTCCCGCGCGGCGCATTCACCTCCACCGGGGGAGCGGCCGCAACGAAAGTTGCGGGCCCGGCAACGTTCGTCGCCCGCATCGCCTACCGATCACCGTTTCGCGCACCCGGCCGCGCGCGGTGGACTCGGATCATGACGAGCCTCAAGACGCGCCCCGAGACCCGGGAGATCGCGGCCTTCGCGCGGCTGCCGGTGCTGACCGTGGCCACGCTGGCGGCCGCGGTGCTCGTGATCACGAGCGTCCGCTACGCGCACGGTTTCGACGAGCTCTATTTCCTGGTGGCCGGTCGAGATCATCCGGCCTGGGGGTATTTCGACCAGCCACCGCTCGTCCCGATGCTCGCGGGCACGCTCGACCGCCTGTTCCCCGGCTCGCTGCTCGCGCTGCGGCTGCCGATGGCGCTCGCGGTCGGTGCCGGTGTGGCGATCACCGCGCTCACGGCCCGCGAGCTCGGCGGCCGCCGCGGCGCGCAGGTGATGGCCGCGGGGCTCTACGCGACGTCGAACCTCGTCGTCCTCAGCCACTGGGTGTCCACCTACGGGCTGGACCCGTTCCTGTGGACGGTCGTCGTGTTCCTGCTGGTGCGCTGGACCCGCACCCGCCGCGACGGGCTGCTCGTGTGGGCCGGCGTGGTCACGGCCGTGTCGCTCGAGGTGAAGTTCCTCATCCCCGCGCTGTGGGCCGCGGTGCTGGTCAGCGCGGCGATCTTCGGCCCGCGCACACTGCTGAGCCGCCCGAAGCTGTGGCTCGCGGCGCTGATCGCGGTGGTCGCGACCATCCCGGCCCTCGCCTGGCAGGCCACGCACGGCTGGCCGTACCCCCACATGGCCGACGTCGTGGCGGCCGAGTTCCCCGGCTACCTGGCCTTCGCGCGCGACGGGCTGCTCGGCGCGGGCCTGGGCGTCGGCGTGCTCGGTCTGCTCTACGGCTTGTGGCGGTTGTTCCGGTCGGCGGAGCTGCGGCCGTACCGGTACCTCGCCGTCGCGTTGCTGCTGGTCGCGGTGGCGGTGCTGCTCACGCACGGCCGCTCGTACTACTTGATGAGCCTCTACGCGCTGCCTTTCGCCGCCGCCGCGGTGGAGCTGAGCCGGCGAGATCTGGCGCGCTGGTGGCGGCTTCCGGTGGGGATCGCGTTCGCGGTGTCGGCGGCGGTGACCGTGGCCGGCCTGCCGGTGTGGCCCGCTTCGGTCACGGCGACGACGTTCGGGCCGGTTTCGCTCGGCACGGTGTTCGCGGGTGGCGAGACGGCCCAGAAGCAGGTGGCGGACGTGGTGGGGCAAACGTATGCGGCGTTGCCGGACAAGGCACACACGGCCGTGTACGCGGAGATCTACCCGTTCGCCGCGGCCGTGGAGTACTACGGGCCGCGGTACGGGATCACGGACGTCTACAGTGGACACCGCGGTTACTGGTACTTCGACCGGCCATCGGACCAGGCGCGGGACGTGCTGTTCGTGGGCTTCGACCCGGCTCTGCTGAAACCGTATTTCTCGTCGGTGACCGAGGTCGTTCCCGGCCTGGTCTGGCGCTATTCCGGAAGGACACAATCGTGGGACACGATCTGGCCGCGGGTGAAGCGGCAATGACCCTTTCGCTGGCCGCTCGGGCCTATCTGCTGGGGTGTGACTCGGACGGGGGCCGCGTACGCCGGCGCGGTGACGCCGCGCTGTTCGTGCGCGCCGCCGCCTTGACCGACCTGCTGCTGCGCGGCCGGCTCAGGGTCGCCGGCGGCCGGGTCTCGGCTTCGGGCGCCGGTCCGACCGGCGACCTGCTGCTCGACGACGTGCTCGCCGGCCTCGCCGACGAGGGCCCGACCCGGTGGAAACGCCTGCTGCGCCAGGGTTCCGCCGACACCCTGCACTCGCTGGAGCAGCAGCTGGTCGCGGCGGGCGTGCTGCACTCGCGCGTGACGCCGCTCTGGCGACGCACGGTGGTGCGCCTGGCCGAGCGCGCTCCGGCCGACGCGGTGCGCGCCACTGTGGACAATGCGCTGACCGCGCCGTTGTCCGAAGTGGACGCCCGGGCCGCCGCTCTGACCGCGCTCGCCGCGGCCACCCGGATCGGCTTCACCCGCCGCTCGGCCCGCCGGCACGCCGACCGGTTGCGGGCCCTGGACGAGGTGGCCGGCTCGGTGGTGCCGGAAGTGCGTGCCGTGGTGCGGGGGTTGCGGCGCCGCCGGACGGCGCTCATCGCGTCGAGCAGCTGAGCGCCTCGCTTCGGCGGCCACCGAAGAGTCGCGGGCGTAGGTTGCCCGCATGACGTCTTTCGCCGCGTTGCACGTGCCTGGGAAACCCTTGCTGCTGCCCAATGTGTGGGAGTTCGGCTTCGCGGCCGCGCTCGCCGCGGCGGGGCACCCGGCGGTCGGCACCACGAGCCTGGGCGTGTCGGCCGCCGCCGGGCTGGCCGACGGCGCCCCTTCGTCCCGCGCCGCCACGGTGGCGCTGGCCCGCACGCTGGCGCCGCTCGACGTGCTGGTGAGCGTGGACATCGCCGACGGCTTCAGCACGGACCCGGCCGAGGTCGCCGACCTGGTGGCGGAGCTCGCCAACGCGGGCGCCGTGGGCGTGAACCTCGAAGACGCCCGCGCCGACGGCACCCTCGCCCCGGTGGAGGTGCAGTGCGCGCTCATCGCGGCCGCCCGCACCGCCGCACCCGGCCTATTCCTCAACGCCCGCACCGACACCCACTGGCTCGGCGTCGGCCCGGTGTCCACCGCCGTCGCCCGCGCGCGGGCCTACCGCGACGCCGGCGCCGACGGCCTGTTCGTCCCGGGCCTCGCCGAGCCCGCGGACATCACGGAGGTGGTGGCGGCGACCGACCTGCCGGTGAACGTCCTGTTCCTCCCGGGCCGCGTCACCATGGCCGGCCTCGCCTCACTGGGGGTGGCGAGGGTGAGCCTCGGGTCGACGCCGTACCGGGTCGCACTGGCCGCGGCTCTGGCGACGGTCGCCGCCACCCTGGAGGGGACGGAGCTGCCGCTGACGCCGCCGTCGTACGCGGAGGTGGCGGATCTGTTGCCGGCGGCCGAGTAGGGGAGGGCCTGGTCGGGGCGTTGCCGGGCCGGGCTTGGGCCGGATCGCTCCTCGGGCACCACGGCTTCGGCCGAACGGCGTCTCGCCGCACTCGGCTGAAGCCGCCCGCCAAGTGGGGAGGACCGGCGCCGTCGCACGGCCTCGCCGCTGCTGGGGGCCAAGCACGGGCTGGATTCCCACCCGGATACCAGCCCGACGACGCCGAACCGCGTCTCGCCGCGTTCGGCTGAGGCCGCCCTCCCCGTGGCGGGAACCTGCGGTACCGGCGTGGACGCGGGACGTCGCCGACGTGCGGGCCGGCGCCGGGCCGGGTTGTGCCTCGGACTTCACGTCTGACGTCGCCCCACGGTGTTTCACCGCGTTCGGCTGAAGCCGCCCGCCAGCGGCAAAAGTACTTGCGGGACCGGCGCAGTAGTCGCCGGACCGGCACCAGCGCAGCGGCCGGCACCGGGCCGGATTGCCCCGCGGGCACCAAGGCTGACATCGCCGAATGTCGTGTCGCCGCACTCGGCTGAAGTCGCCGGTCAAGTGCGCAGGACTTGCAGGACTGGGGCCGTCGCAAGGCCTCGTCGTCGCGGAGGCCGCCGGCGGGCCGGATCGCTCTCGGACACCACACCTGACGACGCAGAACACCGTCTCACCCCATTCGGCTGAAGCCGCCCCGAGCGGTGAACTACGGTATGTGCCCGTGGTTGGTCCGCATTTCACCCCCGGTCCCTCGGACACGGCGCCCCTCGCTGCGGTGCCCGCGCAGGCGGGTTCGCCGCCCGGTCCGCCGGCGCCGTCGCCGCCTCCGCAGCGGGACACGAAGGCGCTGCTGGTGCGCGGCGCCGGCCTGCTCGTGATCGCCGTGGTGGCCGGGCTGGTCTGGTACCTGATCCGGCACGACAGCACGCCCGCGCCGGTGGCGCAGGAGCCGGTGAAGACGAGCCCGTTCGACTACCGGCTGGTGGAGGGCCCGAACAAGTCCGCCGACTGCGCCGCGAAGTCCTACGACGACACCAAGAAGTTCTTCCAGGCCAACCCCTGCGGCTCGCTCGCGCGGGGGCTCTACACCGTCGAATACGGTGACGCGAAGGCACTGGTGTCGGTCGTCAAGGTGAGCATGCCGACAGCGGCGCAGGCGACCGCGCTCAAGGCGCTGACCGACCGGGACGGCACCGGCAACGTGAGCGACCTCGTCCGCGACGGCACCTACAAGGCCGCCGGCGCCCCGAAGGTGAGCGGTGACCAGGCGGAGTACGAATCGGCCGTGACGGGCACCGACGTCACCATCGTGCTCGCCGACTTCTACGCCCGTCACCGCGACGACGTGTTGCTCAAGCGCATCGCGACCGGCGCCCTCGAGCTCGGGCCGAACCTGCACTGAACGGCTTTTTCACGGCTCGACCAGCCCCCGGCACCGACGAAAAGGGCCGTTCCCGATCACCCGGGAACGGCCCTTTTTCACGTCACCTGAAGCTCAGGCCGGCTGCCCCGGCATCGCCAGCGCCGTCGGCTTCTCGCCGGCTTCCTGCCGCCAGGGTGTGCCGCGCCGGGCCGCCGCGATCAGTGCCTGCAGCGCCATCTTCCGCAGCCCCGCGTCGTCCGTGTGGGTGACCACACCGAGCCACGCTGCCGCCGAGTCCTCCTCGGCGCTGGCCACGAGCGCCGAGGCCGAAGCCGTGTCGTTGACCGGTTTCGGCGGCACGTAGGCCGCTTCCGGCGCCACCGGCGTGCCGCCGGCGGACTCGATCATCTGGGTGACGACATCGCGCCGAGCGGTGTGCTCGGCGCGTCCGGCCTTCAGCGCGTCGCCGAACTCGCCCGGCAGGAACGCCGTGACCAGGCCGTACACCCACAGCGCGGCGTGCTCCGAAGCGAGCGCCTTCTGCAGGGGGTCGACGGCGTCGGAGGACAGCTTGCCGGTGGGGGCGACCGGGGTCTGGGCGTCGTCGCCGGGGCCGAGGGTCGCGGCGAGGCGCTGCAGGCTCGCGCAGCCGGCGGCGACGCCCGCGACCAGGCCGGCGCGGTAGGCGGGCAGCGTGGGCACGAGGTCCTCGGCCTGCTTGCGGGCCGTGGCCAGGCGCGCCTTGAACGCGCCGAGGTCCGCGGGCGCGGCGGGCGGCGTGCTCGCCTGGGTCGGCCGGTTGAGGCGCTCGACCTCGGGTTTGAGGGCCGCGGCCTGGGCGGCGCGCGCGTCGGCGACCTGCCCGGCGACCCCGCCGCCGAGGGCTCTGGCCGCGGTCGCGTCCGCGTCGGCGGCGGACAGCAGCGGGGCGAGGGGGTCGGGGGTCTCGTCGTATCCCCCGGAACAGGCCGCGAGCGGGAGGGCCAAGGCGGCGACGGCGCCCAGGCGCAGAACGCCGCGCCGGGAAAGGTCGGTCGGTCTTGCGGTCACGTCGGCCCATCCTGCCAGGCCCGGCACCGGCACCGCCGCTCGCGCGTCCCCGCGGGGTCGCACGATAAGCTGGTCCACCACCGACCACAGTCGTGACCAGCCCGCGTCACCTCGGCCGAACAGGAGTGCTCCACGTGCCCAACGAACTCGCCAGCCGGCTTCAGCCGATAGTGGCCGAAGCCGTCACCGCCGCGGGTTTCGACCTCGACTCGTTCGAGGTGCAGCAGGCCGGCCGACGGCAGCTGGTCAAGGTCGTCGTCGACTCCGACGACGGGGTCGGGCTGGACGAGGTGGCCGAGATCAGCCGCAAGGTGTCGGCGGCGCTCGACGAGAACGAGCACGTGCTCGCGAGCGCCTACACCCTCGAAGTCACCTCGCCGGGCATCGACCGCCCGCTCGCGCAGCCGCGCCACTGGCGGCGCGCGAAGTTCCGCCTGGTCCGCATCACGCCCGCCGACGGCGCGGAGTTCGTCGCGCGCGTGGGCCACGCGGGCGAAGAGCGCGTCACGGTCCTCTTCGAGGGCCGGTTGAAGGAAGTCCACTACAAGTCGGTGGCCAAGGCCGTGGTGGAGATCGAGTTCAAGCAACCACCCGTCGACGAACTCAAAATGTTGGAAGAAGACGCGTCCGGCAAGAGCAGCACCCCTGCCGGCCAGACCGAAGCGAAGGAGGAGCCGAAGTGAACGTGGACATCGCCGCGCTGCGGGCGATCGAACGGGACAAGGACATCCCCTTCGACACGGTGATCGAGGCCATCGAGACGGCCCTGCTCACCGCCTACAAGCACACCGAGGGGCACCAGCCCCACGCGCGCATCGACATCGACAAGAAGAGCGGCCTCGTCCGCGTCCTCGCCCACACCCTCACCCCCGAGGGCGAGGTCGACGAGGAGTGGGACGACACCCCCGAGGGTTTCGGCCGTATCGCCGCCACGACCGCCCGTCAGGTGATCCTGCAGCGGCTGCGTGACGCCGAGCACGAGAAGACCTTCGGCGAGTTCTCCGCCAAGGAGGGCGAGATCGTGGCCGGCGTGGTGCAGCGCGACGTGCGCGCCAACGCCCGCGGCATGGTCGTGGTCCAGGTCGGCGACACCGAGGGCATCCTGTCCTCGGGCGAGCAGGTCGCGGGGGAGTCCTACGAGCACGGCACGCGCGTGAAGGCGTACGTGCTCGGTGTCTCGCGCAGCAACCGCGGCCCGCAGATCATGCTCTCGCGCACGCACCCGAACCTGGTGCGCAAGCTCTTCGCGCTCGAGGTGCCCGAGATCGCCGACGGCACGGTCGAGATCGCCGCGGTGGCGCGCGAATCGGGCCACCGCACCAAGATCGCGGTGCGCTCCACCGTGCCCGGGGTGAACGCCAAGGGTGCCTGCATCGGCCCGATGGGCGCGCGCGTGCGCAACGTGATGAGCGAGCTGGCCGGCGAGAAGATCGACATCATCGACTACTCGGAGGATCCGGCCCGCTTCGTGGGGAATGCACTGTCCCCCGCGAAGGTTGTCTCCGTACGTGTCGTGGACGAGCGGGCGAAGACGGCGCGGGTCGTCGTGCCCGATTTCCAGCTCTCGCTCGCCATCGGCAAGGAGGGCCAGAACGCGCGGCTCGCGGCCCGGCTCACGGGCTGGCGCATCGACATCCGCAGCGACGCGGCACCGGTCGAACCGGAGGGTGAGCAAGACCACTCCGGCCAGGCGCGGCCCGCCGCGACAACCGGTTCGGCTGAGTGAAGGTCGAAGCGCTAGACTCATCAGTGGTTCAGGAGCCGCCGCGGACACGTGGCGACACGACCGACCTCCAGCGTCACCGGCACTTCCCGGTACGCACCTGTGTCGGTTGCCGGCAGCGGGTCCTGAACGGTGAGCTGCTGCGAGTGGTCGCGGTGGCCGGGCGGTTGGTCGTCGACGAAGGTCGGCGGCTGCCGGGGCGGGGCGCGTGGCTGCATCCCACTCCCGGTTGCCTGGCCAAGGCCGAGCGGAAGCGGGCGTTCCCCCGGGCACTTCGGTCCCAGGGTGCGCTCGACGCCGCGAGGCTGCGCGAACACGCGGCCTTCGCGACGCCCACCGTGCTCGCCACGGAGATCGGTTCCGGGACATCCCCGGACCCACAGTGAACAAGGAAGCAGGTCGACCCGTCATGAGTCAGCCGTGAAGCCGACGCCATGAACGCGCGACGATAAGGACGAGGTCAGCGGGTCTCTTCACCGCCTGGCCTCCCCTAGATGAGGAGAGCTGTGCCAGGCAAGGCCCGCGTACACGAGCTCGCGAAAGAGCTCGGCATCACCAGCAAGGAAGTTCTCGCCAAGCTCAAGGAGCAGGGCGAGTTCGTGAAGTCCGCGTCATCCACGGTCGAGGCGCCCGTCGCCCGCCGTCTGCGTGACGCGTACCCCGCCAAGGGCGGGAAGAAGTCCGGCCCGACGCCCGGCCCGCGGCCCATGCCGCCCGCCGGTAATTCGAGCACGCCCAACGCTGCCCCGAGCGCTCCGCAGGCCCCCCGGCCCGCCACGCCCGCTCCGCAGCCGACCCAGCAGCAGGCTCCCGCGGCGAAGGCCGCGCCGGCTGCGCCCCAGTCCGGTCAGCCGAGCCAGTCCGGCCCGCGTCCGGCGACTCCGGGCAGCCGTCCCGGCCCGGGACCGCGTCCCGGCCCGCGTCCGGCGACCCCTGCTCCGGCCCAGCAGCCGCAGCAGCCGGAGCCCCAGGTTCAGGCCCCCGCGGCCAAGGCCGAGCCGTCCGGTGGCACCACCGCGGCGCCGAAGCCCGCTCCGAAGCAGGACGCCGCTTCGTCGTCCGGCTCGGTCGTGCCGCCGAAGCCGCAGGGCCCCAAGCCCGGCGGTCCCAAGCCCGGCCCGCGCACCCCGCGCGTCGGCAACAACCCGTTCGGCGTCGGTTCCGGCGCCCCGGCCCCGCGTCCGCCGGCCCAGCGCCCCGGTCCGGGTCAGGGCGGCGACAACCGTCCGCCGCGTCCCGGCGGTGCCGGTGGCGGCGGTGACCGGCCCGCGCCGCGTCCCGGCGGTGGCGCCGGTGGCAACCGGCCGAGCCCGGGCAACATGCCCCCGCGGCCGAACCCCGGCATGATGCCGGGCCGTACCCCGCGTCCGGCCGGTCCGGGCGGTGGCGCCCGTGGCGGTCCCGGCGGCGGAGCCCGTGGTGGCCCCGGTGGCGGCGCCCGTGGTGGGCCCGGCGGCGGTGGCGGCGGCTTCCGTCCCGGTGGCGGCGGCGGTGGCGGTGGCTTCCGCGGCGGTCCCGGTGGCGGCGGTGGCGGTGGCGGCTTCCGTCCCGGTGGTGGCACGGGTGCCCCCGCCGGCGGTGGCGGTGGCTTCCGCGGTGGCGGCGGCGGTCGTGGCGGCCCCGGTGGCCGTGGCGGTACCGCGGGTGCCTTCGGGCGTCCCGGTGGTCCCTCGCGCAAGGGTCGCAAGTCGAAGCGGCAGAAGCGCCAGGAATACATGGACAACATGCAGGCGCCCAGCGTCGGCGGCGTCCGTCTGCCCAAGGGGCAGGGCGAGACGATCCGGCTGCCGCGTGGTGCCTCGCTGACCGACTTCGCCGAGAAGATCGACGCCAACCCGGCTTCGCTGGTGCAGGTGCTCTTCCACCTCGGCGAGATGGTCACGGCGACGCAGTCCGTGTCCGACGACATCCTCGAGCTGCTCGGCGGCGAGATGAACTACGTCGTCCAGGTCGTGTCCCCCGAGGAGGAGGACCGCGAGCTGCTGGAGACGTTCGACATCACGTATGGCGACGACGCGGGTGGCGAAGAGGACCTGCAGGTCCGGCCGCCGGTCGTGACCATCATGGGTCACGTCGACCACGGTAAGACCCGCCTGCTGGACACGATCCGGAAGACGAAGGTGCGCGAGAGTGAAGCCGGTGGCATCACCCAGCACATCGGCGCCTACCAGATCGAGACCGAGCTCGAGGGCACGCCGCGGCTGATCACCTTCATCGACACCCCGGGTCACGAGGCGTTCACCGCCATGCGTGCCCGTGGTGCGAACTCGACGGACATCGCGGTGATCGTGGTGGCCGCCGACGACGGTGTGATGCCGCAGACGGTCGAGGCGATCAACCACGCGCAGGCCGCCAAGGCGCCGATCGTGGTCGCGGTCAACAAGATCGACAAGGAAGGCGCCAACCCGCAGAAGATCCGCCAGCAGCTCACCGAGTACAACCTCGTGGCCGAGGAGTACGGCGGCGACACGATGTTCGTGGACATCTCCGCGCGGGAGAACATCAACATCGACAGCCTCCTCGAGGCGATCCTGTTGACGGCCGACGCGGCGCTGGACCTCCGGGCCAACCCGGCCATGGAGGCCCAGGGTGTCGCGATCGAGGCGCACCTCGACCGCGGCCGCGGTCCGGTGGCCACGGTGCTGGTGCAGCGAGGCACGCTGCGCGTGGGCGACTCCGTCGTCGCGGGCGACGCCTACGGCCGCGTCCGCCGCATGGTGGACGAGCACAACGTGGACGTCACCGAGGCGCTGCCCTCGCGTCCCGTCCAGGTCATCGGGTTCACCTCGGTGCCGGGCGCGGGCGACACCTTCCTGGTGGTCGACGAGGACCGCGTCGCCCGGCAGATCGCCGAGCGCCGCTCCGCTCGCACCCGCAACGCGCTCAACGCGTCGCGGCGCAAGCGGGTCAGCCTCGAGGACCTCGACTCCGCCTTGAAGGAGACGAGCAGCCTCAACCTGATCATCAAGGGTGACAACTCGGGTACCGTCGAAGCGCTCGAGGCGGCACTGCTGCAGCTGGACGTCGGCGACGACGTCGAGCTGAACGTGGTGCACCGCGGTGTCGGTGGCGTGACCGAGTCGGACATCGACCTGGCGACCGCGTCCGACGCGATCGTGCTCGGGTTCAACGTCCGGGCCCAGGGCAAGGCGACCGAGCGGGCCACCCGCGAGGGCGTCGACGTCCGGTACTACACGGTCATCTACCAGGCGATCGACGAGATCGAGCAGGCCCTCAAGGGCATGCTCAAGCCGGAATACGAAGAGGTCGAGCTGGGCCGCGCGGAAGTCCGCGATGTCTTCAAGTCCTCCAAGATCGGCACGATCGCGGGTTGCCTGGTCATGTCCGGAGTGATCCGGCGCAACGCCAAGGCGCGCCTGCTCCGCGACGGCACCGTCGTCGCCGAGAACCTGCCGATCAGCTCGCTGCGGCGGTTCAAGGACGACGTGGTGGAGGTCCGTGAAGGGTTCGAATGCGGTCTGACGTTGGGTTCGTACAGTGACATCAAGGTCGACGACGTGATCGAGACCTACGAGCAGCGGGAAAAGCCCCGTTCGTAACGGCTCGTTGGGGAGAGGGGCGTGCTCGCAGGCTGCGCTCGCCCCTCTCCCGCCGTTACGGTGTCTCCTGGGGGTCGAACCCCCAGACCCCCGCCAGGGGCAAGCCCCCTGGACCCCCGGGGGTGGTTGCGTTGCGTTTGTCGCGTTGTCTTTTAGGGAGACTATGTACGTCGGAGCTCTCGAGCTCGACATCCTGCTCGACGACGTCCACTCGTTGAAGCAGAAGCGGTCCGTGATCAAGCCGGTCGTGGCGGAGGTGCGCAAGCGCTTCGCCGTGTCGGTGGCCGAAGCCGGCCACCTCGACCTGCATCGGCGTGCCCTGATCGGGGTGTCCGTCGTCGCCGCGGGTGGCGAGCACGTGCGAGACGTGCTCGACTCCTGTGAGCGGTTCGTGGCGTCGCGACCGGAGTTCGTCCTGCTGTCGGCGCACCGCCGGCTGCTGGGTCCGGACGACTAGACCTGAGAACAGTTCAGAAGGAGACGTTCCATGGCCGATCCTGCTCGGGCTCGCAAGCTCGCCAAGCGGATCTCGCAGATCGTGGCGTCGGCGATCGAACACGACGTGAAGGACCCACGGCTGGGCGCCGTGACCATCACGGACACCAAGATCACCGCGGACCTGCACGACGCCACGGTGTACTACACGGTGCTGGGCGAAAGCCTCGACTCCGAACCGGACTTCGCGGGCGCCGCGGCGGCCCTCGAGTCCGCGCGCGGAGTGCTGCGCACGAAGGTCGGGCAAGGCACGGGGGTCCGCTACACCCCCACCCTCACCTTCATGGCCGACAGCATCCCCGACGACGCCCGTCGCATCGAGGAACTGCTGGCCAAGGCCCGTGAGGCGGACGCCGAAGTGGCCCGCCGCGCCACCGGCGCCCAGCACGCCGGCGAAGCCGACCCGTACAAGGCGCCCCGCGAAGACGACGACCTCGACGAAGCCGAGACCGCCGCTGACGCGCCCGCCGAAGCCGAAGAGGAGACCCGAGGCTGAACCGCTCCGGAGGCCCCCCGACGTCCTACGACGCGACGCGCTGTTCCGTGGCGCCGCGCCGTTCGTCGCCACCTCCACCGGGCGCTCCGCCCCGCTGGGTACGCCGCCCGCGGCTGCCCCGCCCACCAGGCCGCCGGCCCTGAACTCACGAGTTCGGGGCCGGCGGTTTTTCGTATGTCAGTCGGCCGGCTTTGTCGCCGTCACCGCTTCAGTCAACGCACCCAACAGCTCCACCACCCGAGGCTGCAGCTCCGCCGGCAGCAGGTCCCACGCGGCGCGCTGGTTGTCCCGCAGGCGGGTGCGGGCGCGGTCCCAGTGGGCGCGGCCGCGGTCGGTGAGGGCGACGACCACGCGGCGGTCGTCGTGGGGGTGGGAGGTGCGCTGCACCAGGCCCGCGGATTCGAGGGCCTTCACCGAACGCGTGACGGTCGGCTGGGCGAGCCGGGCTTCCTGCGCGAGCTCGCCGATGGTCATGGCGCCGAGGCGGGCCAGCGGGGTCACGAGCTGGGCCTGCGAGTCGCTGAGGGCGGAGGCGGCCGCGGCCTGGGCGTCGAGGCGGGCGCGGTTCGTGCGCATGGCCGAGTAGAGCGCGTTGCAGGCGTCGGCGAAGGCGTCGACGTCGGTCTCGGGGGCTCGGGTCACCCGGAAAGGGTAGATCACCACAAGTCCATAGCATGCTATGTTCGATGGACCGGAATCGGGAGGAGCAAGCAGCATGGTCCGCAAGATCGCCCTCGAAGAACACTTCGGCACCAGCGACCCCGACCTCGTCGAGCAGTCGCGCGAGCACTTCACCGAGCGGACGTGGCCGCCGCACCGCCGGCGGTTGCTGGACATCCAGGACGAACGGCTGCGGCTGATGGACGAGGCCGGCATCGAGCTGGTGGTGCTTTCCCTGCTGGCGCCCGGAATCCAGGCCCTGCCCGACCGCGCGCAGGCCGTGGACTGGGCGCGGCGCACCAACGACGTCGCGGCCGAGCACGTGCGGCTGCGGCCCGATCGCTTCGCCGCGTTCGCCGCGCTTGCGTTGCAGGATCCGGAAGAGGCGATCGTGGAGCTGCGCCGCGCGGTGACCGAGCTGGGGTTCAAGGGTGCGCTCGTGAACGGGTTTTCCGAAGTGGACGGTGACCGCACCGCCTACCTCGACGAGCCGCGGTACCGGCCGTTCTGGGCGGCGGTGGAAGACCTCGGCGTGCCGGTGTACCTGCACCCGCGTGATCCGTTGCCGCGCGACAGCCGGATGCTCGAAGGCCACCCGTGGCTCTACGGCTCGGCCTGGGGCTTCTCGGTGGAAACCGGCACGCACGCGTTGCGGCTCATGGCGAGCGGCCTGTTCGACGAACACCCGGGGGTGCAGGTGATCTTGGGGCATCTCGGTGAGCTGCTGCCGTTCAACATCTGGCGCACCGACCACCGGTTGAAGGTGAAGCCCGCCGGCATCCCCGCGCGCCGGCCGCTGCGCGACTACCTGCGCGAGAACTTCCACCTCACCACGAGCGGCAACTTCGCCACGCGCGAGCTGCTGTTCACGATCGACGAGGTCGGCGCCGACCGGGTGCTGTTCTCCGCCGATTACCCGTTCGAGTCGATGACCGAGGCCGCCGCGTGGTTCGACGCGCTGGACCTCGACCGCGAGGTGCACGAGAAGATCGCGGAAGGCAACGCGCGCAAGCTGCTCGGCCTCTGACCCGAGCCCTGGCCACAAAGGACAGTCAGACCGGTTTCGCCGCCACCACGAGATCACGCTCGATCGCCTGGTCCACGCGGTGCCCGAACTCCTCGTACGGCCCGCCCTCGCGCACGTCGAGCCCGGCCCGCGCGAGCACCGCCACGAGCTCCTCGCGCGGCAGCACGTGGGTGTTCCACGAGATCCCGAGCGCGCCGCCGGGGCGCAGCACCCGCGTCCACACGGGAACGGCCGCCGCGAGCAGGTCACGCGGGCTGCGGGTGAGGCCGGCTTCGCGGTGGCTGCCGTGCTGCACGCCGTACGGGGCGTCGGTCACGATCACGTCGACGGAGTTCGCCTTGAGCACCTCGTCGGTGGTGAGGGTGTCGGCGTTGAAGTAGGTGAGCCGGCGCGTCTGGCCGCCCTTGTAGTCGTCCTTGTCGAACGCGTACTCGACGTCGAGGCGGCGCCCGAGGCGCACCTTGTTGCGCCGCAGCTGCCCCGAGTCGGCGGTGTGCTTCACGCGTTTGGTGCGCAGCCACGTCTTGATGAACTGCTCGTAGGCCTCGAAGTCCTTGCCGTCCACGTCGAGGCCGGTGGCGTCGAAGCCGTACATCACGGCCTGGTTGAGCGTGGTGCCGCGCCCGCACAGGGGATCGAGCAGCGTCCGCGGCCGTTCGAGCCACCCGGTCGGGTCGGCCGAGGCGAGCAGCGTGACGTTGAGCAGCAGCTTGGTGAACTGCTCGTTGGTCTTGCCCGCGTACTTCTGGATCGTGAGCAGGTCGGAGTCCGTTTTCGCCAGCGGCCGCACCAGAACCGGCCGCAGCACACCGTCGCCCAGCTCGAACAGCGCGTAGAGCGAGGACAGGTTGGACAGCAGCGCGATGGCCCGCTCCGACAGCGGTTCGGGGCTCGCGAACGTCACGTAGCCCACGCCGCCGAGTTCGAGCTCATCGGCCGCCGACAGCCCGCCGCCGAGCCCGGCCGCGCCGAACACCGCCAGCTCGGCCCGCAGCAGCGCGGGTGCCGAGGCGGCGTAGACCCGGTTGGCGGACGGGTGGACGAGGATCGCGTACTCAGGCATTCCGCAGAGCGTAGCGTGACGCACTGTGACAGCTATTTTGGCGCAGGACATCGAAGCCGCCGCCGCCCTGCTCGCCGGGGCCACCGACGTGACCCTGCTGGGCCACGTGCGCCCCGACGCCGACGCGCTGGGCAGCGCCCTGGCGCTGGGCCACGTGCTGCACCGCCGCGGCGCGCGCGTGCGGGTGTCCTTCGGCGAGCCCGACGAGGCCCCCGAGACCCTGACCTGGCTCGACGTCGACGGCCTGCTCACCCGGCCCGGTGACCTGCCCGAGTCGGAGCAGCTGCTCGTCGCGCTCGACACGCCGGTGCCGGCGCGGCTGGGCCGGCTCGCGGGGCGGGTCGACGCCGTGCGCGCCGCCGGGGGAGCCGTGCTGGTGGTGGACCACCACGCCACGAACGCCTACTACGGCACGCACCACGTGGTCGACGAGGCCACCGAGGCCACGGCGGTGCTCGTCGCGCAGATCATCGAGGCCATGGGCGTGGAGCTCGACGAGCCGGCCGCGCGCTGCCTGTACGCCGGCATCGTCACCGACACCAGCGGGTTCCGCCGCGCCCGCCCCGAAACGCACCTGATCGCCGCGCGGCTGCTCACGGCCGGCGTCGACCCGACCGAGGTCGCGCGGCGGATCGTGGACGATCACCCGTTCGCCTGGCTGCCGATGCTCTCGGCCGTGCTTTCGGAGGCGGAGCTGGAGCCGGAAGGCGCGCAGGGCTTCGGGTTCGTGCACGCGGTGGTGCGCTCGGCCGTCGCGGCGACCGTGCGCGCGGAGGAGGTCGAGTCGGTGATCGACGTGGTCCGCGCGACGCGGGAGGCCGGCGTCGCCGGGGTGCTGAAGGAGTTCGGGCCGAACGGCGATGGTTCCGTGTGGACGGTGTCGCTGCGCTCGGCCGGCCGGGTCGATGTGTCGGCGGTGGCGGCCGAGTTCGGCGGTGGCGGGCACCGGATGGCGGCGGGCTGCACGATGGCGGGCAGCTCGGACGACGTGCTGGCGAAGCTGCGGGAAGCACTCGGCCGCGCGCCGCTGCTGGCAGCCAAGCGTGCCTGAACCTGTCCGGTTCGACGACGAGTTTCTGGCCGACCCGGTGTGCGCGTATGCCCGGCTGCGCGCCGCCGGGCCGGTGCACCGCGCGGAATCGCCCGACGGCGCGCCGGTCTGGCTGGTCACGCGCTACGCCGAGGTGAAGGCCGGCCTCGGCGACCCGCGGCTCTCGCTCGACAAGGCCCACTCGTCGGGCGGGTACCGCGGTCTCGACCTGCCGCCCGCGCTCGACAAGAACCTCCTCAACCTCGACGCGCCCGAGCACACCCGCCTGCGCCGGCTGCTGGGGCGCGCGTTCACGCCGCGGCGGGTCGAGGCGTTGCGCCCCGAGGTCACGCGCATCGCCGAGGAGCTGGCGGACGCGTTGCCCGCGCGGGCCGATCTCATGGACGGCTACGCGGTGCCGCTGCCGATCACGGTGATCTGCGTGCTGCTCGGGGTGGCGCCGGCCGATGTCGCGGAGTTCCGCACGTGGACCGACGCCGTGCTGACGCCCGTCGACCCGGGGGCCGCGCGCGAGGCGATGCGGTCGTTGTACGGCTTCGTGGTGGGGCTGATCGCCGAGAAACGGGCGGCGCCGGGGGAGGACCTGCTCAGCGTCGTCGCGCCGGACCTCACCGACGACGAGCTGCTCAGCGCCGCGTTTCTGCTGCTGCTCGCGGGATACGAGAACGTGGTGCACACACTGGGCAACGGGCTGCACGAGCTGCTCACGCGGCCGGGCACCGCGCCGGGTCCGTCCACTGTGGAGGAAATCCTCCGCTACGCGGCGCCGGCGCAGCTGGCGATCCGGCGGTTTCCGCTGCGGGACGTGGAAATCGGCGGCACCACGATCCCGGCCGGCGACACGGTGCTGCTCGCGCTCGCGTCGGCGCACCGGGACGAGACCGTGTTCGCCGACCCGGACGGGTTCGACGCCGAGCGCGCCGACAACCCGCACGTGGGGTTCGGCCACGGCCCGCACTTCTGCCTCGGGGCGCCACTGGCGCGGCTGGAGCTGGAGATCGGCTTCGGCACGCTGCTGCGCCGGTTCCCCGCGATGGCGCCGGCGGGCGAGCCGGTGTGGCGCTCGTCGTTCCGCAGCCGCGGCCTGGCGCACCTGCCGGTGATCCTGCGCGCTTGACGCCCGAATTGTCGGTGGCGGTGGTTACTCTCCCTGGGTGCCCGATGAAGCCCCGCCTGCTGTCTCTTCGAACGATGCTGTCTCCTCGAACGATGCTGTGCCCTCGGATCCTGCCGTGCCTGCCGATGCCGCGCTGACCTCCGACGACCGCATCCCCGCCCGGCGCGTGCTGGGGCTCGCCGTGCCGGCGCTCGGGGTGCTGGCCGCCGAGCCGCTGTACGTGCTGGTCGACACCGCGGTGGTCGGGCACCTCGGGGCGCTGCCGCTGGCCGGGCTCGCGCTGGGCGGGGTGGTGCTGTCGCAGATCTCCACGCAGCTCACGTTCCTGTCCTACGGCACCACGTCCCGCACCGCGCGGCTGCACGGCGCCGGCCGTCGCGACGAAGCCGTGCGCGAGGGCGTGCAGGCCACGTGGCTGGCGGTGCTCGTCGGCGTGGTGCTGCTGGTCGCGGGCCAGCTGCTGGCCGGGCCGATCGCCCGCGCGCTTTCGGGCAGCGACGAGATCGCGGACGCGGCCGTGTCGTGGCTGCGGATCGCGCTGTTCGGGGCGCCGCTGATCCTCGTGACCATGGCCGGCAACGGCTGGATGCGCGGCGTGCAGGACGCGGCGCGCCCGCTGCGTTACGTGCTGGCGGGCAACGGCATCTCGGCCGTGTTGTGCCCGTTGCTCGTGTACGTCGCGGGGCTGGGCCTCGAGGGTTCGGCGATCGCGAACGTGGTGGCGCAGGTGATCTCGGCGTCGCTGTTCTTCGCGGCGCTGGCGCGCGAGCGCGTGCCGCTGCGGCCCGACTTCGGCGTGATGCGGGCGCAGCTGAAGCTCGGACGCGACCTCGTGCTGCGCAGCCTGGCGTTCCAGGCCTGCTTCGTGTCGGCGGCGGCGGTCGCGGCGCGCACGTCGACCGAGGCCGTGGGCGCGCACCAGGTGGTGCTGCAGCTGTGGACGTTCCTCTCGCTGGTGCTCGACTCCGTCGCCATCGCCGCGCAGTCGCTGGTGGGCGCGGCGCTGGGCGGGGGAGCGCAGCGGCAGGCGCGCGGGGTCGCGTCGCAGATCGTGGCCTACGGGCTGGTGCTGGGCTGTGTCCTGTGCGCGCTGTTCGCCGCGCTGTGGAGCACGCTGCCGCACGCGTTCACCTCGGATCCGGGGGTGCTCGCGGAAATCCCGCACGCGTGGTGGTTCTTCGTGGCCCTGCAACCGACCGCGGGCGTGGTCTTCGCGCTCGACGGAGTGCTGCTGGGCGCCGGCGACGCCGCGTTCCTGCGCACCGCCACGTTGATCAGCGCGGGCCTGGGGTTCCTGCCGTTGATCTGGCTCTCGCTCGCGTTCGGCTGGGGGCTCGCGGGGATCTGGACGGGGTTGTCGCTGTTCATGGTGTTCCGCCTGGCCGCCGTGCTGGTCCGCTGGCGTTCGGGCCGTTGGGCGGTGGTCGGCGCCGTCCGGGCCGCCTGAGTCCCGTGCCAAGGTGGGGCTCATGCGCTTCAGCCAGGTCGACGTTTTCACCGACGAGCTCACCTTCGGCAATGCCCTCGCCGTGGTCCACGACGCCGAAGGCCTGTCCGACGAGCGGATGGCCGCGTTCGCGCGGTGGACCAACCTCAGCGAGACCACGTTCCTGCTGCCGCCCACCCACGCTTCGGCCGACTACCGCGTGCGGATCTTCACCGTCGAACGCGAGCTGCCCTTCGCCGGGCACCCGACGCTCGGCACCGCCCGCGCCTGGCTCGAAGCCGGCGGCGTGCCGAAGGGCGCCGACGTCGTGCAGGAATGCGGCGCCGGCCTGGTCCGCGTGCGGCGCACCGGCTCGCGCCTGGCCTTCGCCTCGCCACCCCTCACCCGCGGCGGCCCGGTCGCGCCCGAAGACCTCGCCGCGGTCGGCAAGGCCCTGCACCTGACCCCGGCCGACATCGTCGACGCCCGATGGGCCGACAACGGCCCCGGCTGGCTCGCCCTCCTCCTTCCCGACGCCGCCACCGTCCTCGCCGTCGAGCGCGACGTCGCGGAGCTCGGGAAGTACAAGGTCGGCATCGTCGGCCCCCACCCGGCCGGCGCGGAGGTGGCGTTCGAGGTGCGCGCCTTCACCGGCCTGGTCGAAGACCCGGTGACCGGCAGTCTCAACGGCGCCGTCGGCGAGTGGCTCATCGGCGCCGACCGTGCGCCCGCGTCGTACGTCGCCGCCCAGGGCACCCGTCTCGGCCGCCGCGGTCGCGTGTACGTCGACCAGGCGGACGGCGAGGTCTGGGTGGGCGGGGACACGGTCGTCGGCGTGTCGGGGGAGGTCGCGCTCGGGTGATCGGGCGCGGCCGGCCGAGTCCCGATCAGGCCGCGGGCCCATCGAAAACCGCGTCGATCCACTCGCCGCCGCGACCACCGACCCGACTACGCCCACCCGCAGAACCCGGCCACACTGCCCCGAACGAGTCACCACCACCGGCCCGCACTGCGGTGTTCGAGTGGTGTTCGGGTGATGTGGTGGATCCCACCCGGATAACGGCTATGTTTCGACCTTGCTGAGGCGATACAACAATCGAGGCGGCAGCGTCGTCGTCTTTTCCCGACGATCGCTACCCGCAGGAGGAATTTTGTCGCCCGGCCGCGCCACTGTCCGGTCCTGGCTCATCTGGCTCACCGCCGTCGCCGTGTACTTGCTCGCCGTGTTCCACCGGACGTCGTTCGGGGTGGCGGGGCTGGAGGCGGCGCACCGGTTCGGTGTCGGCGCCGCGGCGCTCGGCACCTTCACCGTGTTGCAGGTCGGCGTCTACGCCGCCATGCAGATCCCCACCGGCGTGCTCGTCGACCGCTACGGGCCGCGCCGCGTGCTCACCGCCGCCGTGCTCATTCTGGGCTCAGGGCAGCTGCTGCTCGGGTTCGCCGAGAGCTACGGCGTCGGCCTGCTCGCGCGCGGTGTGCTCGGCTTCGGCGACGCCCTCACGTTCGTGAGCGTGCTGCGCCTGATCGCCGCGCACTTCCCGGCGCGGCAGTACGCGCTGATCGCCACGTTCACCTCCGCCGTGGGCTACCTCGGCAACCTCGCCGCCACCGTGCCGCTCACGCTGCTGCTCGCCGGTCCCGGGTGGACGGTCACGTTCGTGTCCGTCGGCGCTCTCACGGTGCTGTTCGCGGTGCCGGTGGTGCTGCGCATCCGCGACACGCCGCCCGGCGTCCCGGTGCCCGAGCGCACGCCCGTGCACCCGGCGCTGCTCGCGCGCCAGATCCGCGCCGCCTGGCGGGTGCCCGGTACCCGGCTCGGGTTCTGGACGCACTTCTCCACGATGTTCGCCCCCAACGTGCTCACGTTGCTGTGGGGCGTGCCGTTCCTCGTGGAGGGCCAAGGGATCCCGGCCGCGACCGCGAGTGCCGTGCTCACGGTGTTCGTGTTCGGCTCGCTGGCGGGCGGCCCGGTGCTCGGCACGGTGATCAGCCGCCGCCCGGAGCTGCGGATGCCGATCGTCGGCGGGTATCTCGGCACCGCCGCCGTGACGTGGGCCGTACTGCTCGGCTGGAACGGCCACATCCCGCTCGGCGTGCTGGTGCCGGCGTTCGCGCTGCTGTCGCTCGGCGGCCCGGTGTCGATGATCGGCTTCGCGCTGGCGCGGGACTACAACCCGCTCGAGCGCGTGGGCACGGCGACCGGCGTGGTGAACGTCGCGGGCTTCGTGGCCACCACGGTCACCTCGCTCGTGGTCGGCGTGCTGCTGCAGTGGACGGGCGGGAACTTCCGCGTGTCGCTGCTGAGCATCGTGGTGGTGCTCGCGCTCGGCACGTGGCGGATGCTCGTGTGGTGGCGCCGCGCCCGGGCCCACGTGTTCGCCGCCGAAGCGCGCGGCGAGGACGTGCCGGTGCGGCTCACGCGGCGGCGCTGGGACGGTGACGTGCTGGCCGAACCCGTGGCCGTCGCGGCGTGACCACGGCCCGACCGGCACCGGCGGTCCGCACAGGGTCCGAACCGGACGGCTCGATAGGGTTCGCCCCGTGTCTCGCCCGAAAGAACCGCGCCGCCCCGCTCCGCCGCCCGGTCTGCTCATCGTCGACAAACCGGCCGGAATGACCTCGCACGACGTCGTCGCGAGGGCGCGCCGGATCATGGGCACCCGCAAGGTCGGCCACGCCGGCACGCTCGACCCGATGGCCACCGGCGTGCTCGTGCTCGGCATCGAGCGCGCCACCAAGCTGCTGGGCCACCTGGCGCTCGACCGCAAGACCTACCTCGCGACGCTCTCGCTGGGCAGCTCCACCACCACCGACGACGCCGAGGGCGAGGTGCTCACCGAGGGCGACCCGGCCGTGCTCGCGAAGATCACCGAAGAGCAGCTCGCGGCCGGCGTCGCCGAGCTCACCGGCGACATCCAGCAGGTGCCGAGTGCCGTGAGCGCCGTGAAGATCGACGGCAAACGCGCGTACGCGCGGGTGCGCGCGGGGGAGGACGTGGTGCTGCCGCCGCGGCCGGTCACCGTGTACCGCTTCGACGTGCTGGCCATCCGCCGTGAGGACGACCGCATCGAGCTCGACGCCGTGGTGGAGTGCTCCTCGGGCACCTACGTGCGCGCGCTGGCCCGCGACCTCGGCGCCGGGCTCGGCGTCGGCGGCCACCTGCTCGCCCTGCGGCGTACCACCGTCGGGCCGTTCACGCTCGCCCGCGCCCGCACGCTCGAGAAGCTCGAGGAGACCCCCGAGCTGTCGCTGGACCTCGACGCTGCCGTGGCCGCGGCCTTCCCGCGCCGCGACGTCGACGCGGCCGAGGCGCAGGCCGTGCGCCACGGCCGCGCGATCCCGGCCGCCGGCATCGACGGCACGTACGGCCTCTTCGCGCCCGACGGCCGCGTGCTCGCCCTGGCCGCCGACGCCGAGGGTGTGGCCCGGTCGGTGGTGGTCCTGCTGCCCGCATAGGGTGGGTCGCGTTGGGTGGGACACCGGCGCGGGGAGAGTTGACGACAGTGCAGCGGTGGCGTGGCCTCGGGGATCTCCCGGGCGGCTGGGGACGGTGCGTGGTCACCATCGGCGTGTTCGACGGCGTGCACCGCGGGCACCAGGTGCTCATCTCGCGCACGGTGCGCGCGGCGGCCGAGCGCGGGGTGCCGAGCGTGGTGCTCACGTTCGACCCGCACCCGTCGGAGGTCCTGCGCCCGGGCAGCCACCCCGCGCAGCTGACCACGCTGCGGCGCAAGGCCGAGCTCGTGGAGGCCCTCGGCGTCGACGTGTTCGCGGTGCTGCCCTTCACCCTCGAGCTCTCGCGCCTCTCGCCGCACGAGTTCGTGCACGAGGTGCTGGTGGACCGGCTGCACGCGGCCGCCGTGCTGGTGGGGGACAACTTCACCTTCGGCGCCAAGGCCGCCGGTGACGTGACGCTGCTGCGCAAGCTCGGCAGCCGCTTCGGCTTCGTGGCCTACGGCGCGGAGCTGCAGGGCCGCTCGCTCGCCGACGACCGCGTGGCCAACGACATCACCTTCTCCTCCACGTACGTGCGTTCGTGCATCGACGCCGGCGACGTGGTGGCCGCGGCCGACGCGCTCGGCCGGCCGCACCGGCTGGAAGGCATCGTGGTGCGCGGGGACGGCCGGGGCCACGACCTCGGGTACCCGACCGCGAACCTGTCCACGCCGCGCTTCGCCGCGGTGCCCGCCGACGGCGTGTACACGGCGTGGTTCACCCGGCTGTCGGACCCGGCCCGGCGGCTGCGGGCGGCGGTGTCGGTGGGCACGAACCCGACGTTCTCGGGCCGTGAGCGCACGGTCGAGGCGTTCGTGCTCGACGTCGACGAGGACTTCTACGGCCAGCACGTGGCGCTCGACTTCGTCACGCGGCTGCGCGACCAGGAGCGGTTCAGCCGGTCCGAGGAGCTCGTGGTGCGGATCGACGACGACGTGGTGCGCACGCGCGAAGCGCTGAAGATCGAAGACTGACCACCCGGAGACCGAAGCACACCGACGGCTGAGCACCGTTCCCCCGGACGGGGTCCGGCCGGGGGCGGAATGGGCGGTTCCGCCCGCCCGGGCGCGGGCGCGGTGGCAAGATGCTCACGGGCGGGGGTACCGGACCGGACCACCGGTCAGGCCGGACGAGGGGACCAAGGGGAGCAGAACTGGTGGAGGACCACAAGATCGTCCAGCGGAACGTCGCACTGCAACGCGAGTGGTACGGCGAACCGCTGGGTGACCGGGTGCGCAGGCTCGTCGTGGCCTTCGACATCTCGCAGGCCTACCTCGCCGAGGTCCTCGGCATCAGCGCCCCGATGCTCAGCCAGGTGATGAGCGGCCGGCGCGCCAAGATCGGCAACCCCGTGGTGCTCGCCCGCATGATCATGCTCGAACGCAAGATCCTCGTGCCCGACGTCGCGGCGGGCAACCGCGACGCGATGCAGGCGGCGCTGGAGGACGTGCGCGACTCGCGGCCCACCGTCGGCCGCGACAACATCCCGGTGGGCTCCGACGAGCGGCTGGTGCTCGCCGCGCTGCGCGAGGTCGCCGAGGAAGAGGACCTCACCGAGGCCGCGAAGCGCCTCGACGACGACTTCCCGATCCTCGCCGAGCTCCTGCGCCGCGCCGGCGCCAGCCACTGACGGCCGCCGATCCGCTTGAGGCTCTTCACGGCGCTGTGCCCACCGCCCGACGTCGTGGCCGCGGTGGCCGCGGCGCTGGGCGAACCCGGTCCCGGCCCGCGCTGGTCGCCGCCCGAGGACTGGCACATCACGCTCGCGTACTACGGCGAAGCCGACGAGGACGAGCGCGCCGCCGAGCTCGCGCCCGCGTTGGCCGGCCGTAATTCCGTTGACGTCCGGCTCACCGGGCCGGGAACATTTCCGGGTGTGCTGTGGTTGGGCGTGACGGGCGAAGGTCTCCCGCGGCTGGCGGAAGCCGCCGGGGCGGACCGGGAAGACCGGCCGTACCGGCCGCACCTCACGCTGGCTCGCTTTCCCCGCGACCGGCCGCGCACGGTCCGGCCGTGGACGCAGCTGCTCACCGGGTTCGCGAGCCGCACCTGGACCGCCCACGAGGTGGTGCTCATGGGCGGCGCCGACACGCCGGGCCCGCGCTACCGGCGGCTGCGCGCGTTCCCGCTGCGCACGCCGTCGAGCGGTGGCGTTCGGGACCGCGGCTGAACGCGAACCGCGCCGGAAGGCACTGATCACACGGCTGGTAACCTCGACGATCGGGTCCGGCTGCAGTCCGTGGCGGCCGTGACCGACTACCCGGCCGCGCAGCGCGGTGCGGGCCCCACGGCACTGATTCAACGAGGAGCAACACCAGTGGCGCTGTCCACCGAAGAGAAGAAGTCGATCCTGACCGAGTACGGCGTGCACGACTCGGACACCGGATCCCCCGAGGCCCAGGTCGCGCTGCTCACCAAGCGCATCGTCGGCCTCACCGAGCACCTCAAGGCTCACAAGCACGACCACCACTCGCGTCGCGGGCTCCTGCTGCTGGTCGGCCGTCGCCGCCGGCTGCTGAACTACGTGATGAAGGTGGACATCGAGCGCTACCGGTCGCTGATCCAGCGGCTCGGCCTGCGCCGATAGCGTGACCCGAGGGGGAGTGGCCGGCCTGGTCGCTCCCCCTCGGTGCCAGAAGAGAAAAAACGGCGCGAGCGCGCTGGAGGAACCGTCCGCCGGTCCTCGGTAGTGGTTCCCGGGTGATGACCCGGGGGCTTCGATCGAAGACCGGCCTCACTCCTCGAGCGTCCGCAGGCGAACCAGGTCCCAGGGTGGGAGACTCGCGCCGGACGAAGCACAAAAGAGGAGATACACCCTATGACCGACTCCACCGGAGTCACCGTGCACGAGACCGAAGCCGTGATCGACAACGGCCGGTTCGGCACCCGCACCGTGCGTTTCGAAACGGGCCGCCTGGCCAAGCAGGCCGCCGGCTCCGTCGTCGCGTACCTCGACGAAGAGACCATGCTTCTCTCCGCCACCACGGCGTCGAAGCACCCGAAGGAGCACTTCGACTTCTTCCCGCTCACCGTGGACGTCGAAGAGCGCATGTACGCCGTGGGCCGCATCCCCGGCGCGTTCTTCCGCCGTGAGGGCCGCCCGTCGACCGACGCGATCCTCACCGCCCGCCTGATCGACCGGCCGCTGCGCCCGTCGTTCACCAGCGGCCTGCGCAACGAGATCCAGGTCGTCATCACCGTGCAGAGCCTCAACCCCGAGGACCCGTACGACGTGCTGGCGATCAACGCCGCGTCGGCGTCGACCCAGATCGCCGGCCTGCCGTTCTCCGGCCCGGTCGGCGGCGTGCGCGTCGCGCTGATCGAGGACCAGTGGGTCGCGTTCCCGACCTGGAAGCAGCTCGAGCAGGCCACCTTCAACATGGTCGTCGCGGGCCGCATCGTCGGCGATGACGTCGCGATCATGATGGTCGAGGCCGAGGGCACCGAGCACACGCTCGACCTGATCGCCGCCGGCGGCAAGGCGCCCGACGAGACCGCGGTCGCCGCGGGCCTCGAGGCCGCCAAGCCGTTCATCAAGGTGCTGTGCGAGGCGCAGCAGCGCCTGGCCGCCGACGCCGCGAAGCCGACCGGCGAGTTCCCGCTGTTCCCGGCCTACCAGCAGGACCTGTACGAGGCCGTCGCCGCGATCGCGAACGACGACCTGGCGAAGGCGCTGACCATCGCCGGCAAGCAGGACCGCGACGGCGCGACCGACGAGGTCAAGGCCACCGTGCTGGCCAAGCTGGGCCTGGGCGAGGGCGAGGCCTTCGAGGGTCGCGACGGCGAGGTCGGCGGCGCGTTCAAGGCGCTGACCAAGAAGATCATGCGCCAGCGCGTGCTCACCGAGAAGATCCGCATGGACGGCCGCGGTCTCACCGACATCCGGTCGCTCTCGGCCGAGGTCGCCGTGATCCCGCGCGCCCACGGTTCGGCGCTCTTCGAACGTGGAGAAACGCAGATCCTGGGCGTCACCACGCTGAACATGCTCCGCATGGAGCAGCAGATCGACTCGCTCTCCCCGGAGACGACGAAGCGCTACCTGCACCACTACAACTTCCCGCCGTTCTCCACCGGCGAGACCGGCCGCGTCGGTTCGCCGAAGCGGCGCGAGATCGGCCACGGCATGCTCGCCGAGCGCGCCCTGGTCCCGGTGCTGCCGAAGCGGGACGAGTTCCCGTACGCGATCCGCCAGGTCTCCGAGGCGCTGGGCTCCAACGGCTCCACGTCGATGGGCTCGGTCTGCGCGTCCACGATGGGCCTGTACAACGCCGGCGTGCCGCTGAAGGCGCCGGTCGCGGGCATCGCGATGGGCCTGGTGTCCGACGAGGTCGACGGCGAGACGCGCTACGTCGCGCTCACCGACATCCTCGGCGCCGAGGACGCCCTGGGCGACATGGACTTCAAGGTCGCGGGCACCAAGGACATCATCACCGCGCTGCAGCTCGACACGAAGCTCGACGGCATCCCGTCGGAGGTCCTCGCGGCCGCGCTGAAGCAGGCGAAGGACGCTCGCCTCACCATCCTGGAAGTGATCGCCGAGGCGATCGACGGCCCGGACGAGATGAGCCCGTACGCCCCGCGCGTCACCTCGGTGAAGATCCCGGTCGACAAGATCGGCGAGGTCATCGGCCCGAAGGGCAAGATGATCAACTCGATCACCGAGCAGACCGGTGCCGACATCTCCATCGAGGACGACGGCACGATCTACGTGGGCGCGGCCGACGGTCCGTCGGCCGAGTCGGCGATCGACCTGATCAACGCGATCGCCAACCCGCAGCTGCCGAAGGTCGGCGAGCGCTTCCTCGGCACCGTGGTGAAGACGGCCGCGTTCGGCGCGTTCGTGTCGCTGCTGCCGGGCAAGGACGGCCTCGTCCACATCTCGAAGCTGGGCAACGGCAAGCGGATCGCCAAGGTCGAGGACGTGGTCAACGTGGGCGACAAGCTCCGCGTCGAGATCGCCGACATCGACAACCGCGGCAAGATCAGCCTGATCGTGGTCAAGGAAGACGACGCCGCGCCCGCCGAGGGTGGCGACAAGGCCGAGGCCGAAGCCGAAGCCAAGTAAGTCCGTTCTTCCTGAAGAACCAGTCCCGTCGAAGGCCTCCTCGTGGAACCTCGCGAGGAGGCCTTCGCGGCATCGTGAGTAAGGAACCCATGGCACGGCAGGTTTCCGGGCACGAGCAGCCCGTCGGCAGCACCCGCACGCTCGAGTCCACTCAGGACGGTGCGGTCGTCAGGCGGAGCGTGCTCCCCGGCGGGCTGCGGGTGATCACCGAGTACGTCCCGGCGTCGCGCTCGGCCACGGTGGGGCTGTGGGTGGGCGTGGGTTCGCGCGACGAGCCGCTCGCGGTCGCCGGCGCCGCGCACTACCTGGAACACCTGCTGTTCAAGGGAACCAGCAACCGCGACGCCACGCAGATCGCCGAGGAGATCGACGCCGTCGGCGGCGAGTTCAACGCGTTCACGGCCAAGGAACACACCTGCTACTACGCGCAGGTGCTCGACGCCGACCTGCCGCTGGCGATGGACCTCGTGACCGACGTGGTGTTCGAGGCGCTGTGCACCGACCGCGACATGGACACCGAGCGCAGCGTGGTGCTCGAAGAGATCGCGATGCGCGACGACGACCCCGAGGACCTGCTGCACGAGACGTTCGTGGGCGCGATCCTCGGTGAGCACCCGCTCGGCCGGCCGGTGCTGGGCACCGAGAAGTCGATCACGGACATGTCGCCGGTGGCGTTGCGCGGCTTCTACAAGCGCCGCTACACGCTGCCGCGCATGGTGCTCGCGGTCGCCGGCAACATCGAGCACAACCAGGTGCTTCGCCTGGTGCGCAAGGCTTTGGGTGACCGGCTCAACGGCGCGGGGGTGCCGGTGGCGCCGCGCGCGGGCCGGGCGCGCATCCAGATCGCGCCGAAGCTCGCGCTGCACACCGACGACACCGAGCAGGCCCACGTGATGCTCGGGCTGCGCTCGCTGCCGCGCCACGACGACCGGCGCTTCGCGCTGTCGGTGCTCAACGCGGCGCTGGGCGGCGGCATGAGCTCGCGGCTGTTCCAGGAGATCCGGGAGCGCCGCGGGCTCGCGTACCAGGTGTACTCGTCCACGGCGAGCTACGCCGACACCGGGCACTTGGCGGTGTACGCGGGTTGCCAGCCGGAGCGCCTCGGGCAGGTCGCGGGCGTGATCCGCGAGGTGCTCGACGGGGTCGCGGCCGACGGGCTGTCCGACGCCGAGGTGGCGCGCGCCAAGGGGCAGCTGCGCGGTGGGCTCGTGCTGGGGCTGGAGGACACGTCGTCGCGCATGTCGCGCATCGGCAAGAACGAGCTGAACTACGGCCGGTACCTCGGCGTGGACGACACCGTCGCCCGCATCGACGAGGTGACGACCGACGAGGTGTGTGCGCTGGCTCGCACTCTGCTGCGCCGCCCCGGTGGGGTGTCGGCCGCGGCCGTGGTGGGGCCGTACGCTCACGCCGACGACCTGCCGGACGATCTGCACGAGGTGATCGCGTCATGACCGACTCCCCGATCCGCGTCGGCGTGCTGGGCGCGCG
Organism: Amycolatopsis rhabdoformis; assembly: GCF_035918295.1. GTDB lineage: Bacteria > Actinomycetota > Actinomycetes > Mycobacteriales > Pseudonocardiaceae > Amycolatopsis > Amycolatopsis rhabdoformis. The sequence continues at coordinate 4,483,701 of NZ_CP142149.1, read as the reverse complement.
CGGCCGCATGGGCGCCACCGTGGTCCAGGCCGTCGAGGGCGCCGCGGACCTGAAACTGGTGGCGGCCCTCGACGCGGGCGACGACTTCGCGCCGCTGGCCGACGCGCAGGTCGTGGTGGACTTCACGCACCCCGACGCCGTGATGGACAACCTGCGCCACCTCATCGCGCACGGCCTGCACGCCGTGGTCGGCACGACCGGCTTCAGCGAGGAGCGGCTGGCGGAGGTGCGGTCGCTGCTGGCCGAGAAGCCGGGGCTGGGCGTGCTCATCGCGCCGAACTTCGCGCTGGGCGCGGTGCTCGCGATGCGCTTCGCCGGGCAGGCCGCCCGGTTCTACGCCTCGGCCGAGATCATCGAGCTGCACCACAACCGCAAGGCCGACGCGCCGTCCGGCACCGCGTCGCACACCGCGCGGATGATCGGCGAGGCCCGCGCGGCCGCCGGGCTCGAGCCGGGTCCGGACGCCACCACGTCCGAAGTGGACGGTGCCCGCGGCGCTCGCGTCGCCGACGTTCCCGTGCACTCCGTGCGCCTGCCCGGGCTGGTGGCGCACGAGGAGATCCTGTTCGGCGGCGAGGGGGAGACCCTGACCATCCGGCACGACTCGCTCGACCGCACGTCGTTCATGCCCGGCGTGCTGCTCGGCGTGCGTTCGGTGGTGTCGCGCCCCGGCCTCACGGTCGGCCTGGAGAACGTGCTCGACCTGTGAGGGCCCGCAACGTCGCGCTGCTGCTCACGGCGGCGCTGGTCGTCTACCTGGTCCTGCTGGCGGACCGGGCGATCGAGCTGTTCGCCACCGGTTCGCCCGCGGGCATCGCGCTCGGCGTCGGCGTGTTCGTGCTGCCGCTGCTGGGCGTGTGGATCGTGGTGGCCACCTGGCGCTCCGGCCTGCAGATCCAGCGCCTCTCCCGTCGCCTCGACGCGGAGGGCGTGCTGCCCGACGTCTCCGACCTGCCGCGCCGCCCGTCCGGCCGCGTCGACCGCACCGCCGCCGACGCCTGGTTCGACCAGCGCCGCACCGAGGTCGAAGCCGCCCCCGACGACTGGCGCGGCTGGTACCGCCTGGCCTACGCCTACGACATCGCGGGCGACCGCCGCCGGGCCCGCGCGACGATGCGCAAGGCCGTGGACCTGGAAGCCGCGGAGAGCGGGAAAACAGGGGGCGTGGCGGACTAGGGGTTGCCCTTCCGCCGCTCTCGTGCTGTGTTGGTGCCCTGCACGATCTGGCACCCGAAGTCCCTGGTGGCGGACCTCAGCTGCTCGACGCCCGGTCCGCGCAGGGTCACCAGCGCCGTGTGAACGGCGTCGAGCCCGCGCAGTTCGCGGTACCGGACGATCTTCGTGAGCTTCAAGTCGATCGCGGTGGCCGGGCCGGTGGGTGGGGGGCTGTGCCGCTCGGCCCTGGGCAGTTGCGGGATGAGCCGCGTGAAGCCGGCTTCGAGGAAAACCGGTCCCCGCAGGCAGCGCACCGTGACGACCGCCTGCCCGGCGGCCACTTCGACGACCTCTTCGATCTGCAGTTCCACGGTGCCGTCGCCGGGTGTCTCGGTCATGGCGTTGATCAGTGGAGCCAGCCGGTGAACACCGCCGGCGCCGCCGCGAGCAGGCTGAAGCGCACCCAGCGGCCCGCGAGGCCGGCGGCGAGGAACGTGACCAGCCGCATCCGCACCATGCCGGCCAGCACGCTCGTGGCCATGAAGGGCGGCAGGCCGACGACGGAGCTGACGCCGTAGGTGCCGGTCATCCAGTGGGGGTGGCGCTGGCAGCGTTCGCGCAGGGCTTCGACCTTCGAGCGGAGCACCTTGGTGCGCCGGTGCCACCGGTCGCGGCGGGCGCTGGGCGGGCGTTCGCGGTGGAGGCGGTCGTGCAGGAACGCCGGGAGCCGGATGGATCCGCGGGCGGCGAGGAAGTAGAAGAGCTTGCCGCCCATCTGCCCGACCGCCACGGCGGCGCCGAGCCACAGCCAGTGCGGGTTGTGCTGGCTCGCGCACAGGCCCACCACGAAGAGCTCGGCGTTGACCAGCGGCACGATGGCCGAGCCGAACGCGACGCCGAGCGTCAGCAGCAACCAGCCCATCGTGCCTCCCCCCTGATGTGAGTGATCCTCGTCATTCGAGGCTAGCAGTCGTCACGAAAAGGTCACGGGGGTTAACCCCCCTATCCCGGCGGGGGCCGACCCCAGAAGATCACCTGGACGTTCGGTACGCGACACCTCGGGCTGCCACCATTCGGGCGTGACCGACGTGCCCTTCGCCGATCGCTTCGCCGGGTTCTGCGCGGCCGTCGTCCGGATCCTGCCGTTCGGGCTGTCGCGGCTCGTCGCGCCGAGTTTCCTCGGGTTCGCGATCATCAACGGCTTCACGTTCGGCGTCGATCTCGGCCTGCTCACGGTGTTCCACGGCGGCCTCGACTGGCCGGTGTGGCTGGCGATCAGCGTGTCGTACGTGGTCGCGTTCGGGCTCAGCTTCGTGCTCAACCGCGCGCTGAACTTCCGCTCCCACGCGCCGGTCGGGCGCCAAGCGGTGCTGTACGTGGTGGCGATCGGGGTGAACTACGCGGCGTTCCTGCTGGGGGTGGGCGCCGGGTTGTCCGCGCTGGGCCTGGAGTACCACGTGTCGCGCATCATCGCCGGGGCGTGCGAGGGCGTGTTCATGTACTCGGTGATGCGCTGGGTGGTCTTCGCGAAGCGCGAAGAACCCGCCGTCAGTGCGTGAGCTCCAGCTCCAGCGTGCCGGTGAGGCGCACTTCGCGCAGCGTGCCGCGGCCGGTGTCGAGGGTGCGCACGGTGCCGTCGGGTGCCCAGCCGGCGCGGCGGTAGAAGCCCAGCGTGGCGTGGTCGGACTGCGCGACCCAGGTGATGCCGCGCTCGAGGCCGTCCGACCGCAGGTCGCCGGCGGCGGTGCCGAGCAGGCGGCCGGCGTGGCCGCGCCGGCCCCAGCGCGGCTCGACCACGAGGGTCGCGATGAGCGCGGTGGTGGCGGCGTCGGCCGGGGCGGTGCCGTCGGCGGTGGCGCTCTCGTCGGCGGGCGCGAGGCCGGCGACGCAGTAGCCGACGGTGAACTCGCCTTCCACCGCGAGGTACACCCGCGTGCCGGGGAACTCGACGGTCTCGGCCCACGTGCCTTCGAGGTCGGCGGCGTCGAGCGCGTCGATGGCTTCGGCGCCCAGCAGGTCGGTGTAGGCCGCCCGCCAGGTGACTCTTTGGATGCGGGCGATCTCCGGGGCGTCGGACAGGCTCGCGGGGCGGACTTCGGCGGCACTCACGCGGGGGAATCTACCGCCCGCCGTCGCGGAAACTGTCGGGGGCGGCTGGCACCATGGCGAGATCATGCAGACGATCAGCCTTCCGGCGGCCCGCCGCACCGCGCTGGCCGCCCAGGGGTTCGCCGACGCGCGCCCCACCGCGCCGCCCACCCGCCGGCACCTGGCGAAGGTGCTTTCGCGGGTCCAGCTGCTGCAGCTGGACTCCGTGAACGTCGCCGTGCGCGCCCACTACATGCCCGTGTTCTCGCGCCTGGGCGCCTACGACCAGGCGCTCGTCGACGACGCGGCCTGGACCGACACCGCGCGCAAACCGCGGATGCTCGTGGAGTCCTGGGCGCACGAGGCCAGCCTGCTGCCGGTCGAAGACTGGCCGCTGCTGCGCTCCGGCGCCAAACGAGACGGCTGGTGGCGCGGCTACAGCCGCGTGCTCGACACCGCGCCGGGCCTGATCGAGGACGTGCTGGCCGTCGTGAAGGAACACGGCCCGATCGGCGCGGGCGCCATCGAGAAGGCGCTGGAGTCCGAGGCCGCCGGGCGCGCCCCCGGGGCGTGGTGGGAACGCTCGATGGTCAAGAAGGCCTGCGAGTACCTCTTCGGCCTCGGCCGCCTGTCCACCGGCACGCGCCGGTCGTTCGAGCGGCTCTACGACCTCACCGAACGCGTGGTGCCGCCCGAGATCCTGTCCCGCCAGGTCTCGGTCGACGAAGGCGCCCGCGGCCTCATCGACCGCTCCGCGCGTGCCCTCGGCATCGCCACCGAAACCGACCTGCGCGACTACTACCGCCTGGGCCCGGACGTCGCGCGCCAGGCCGTCGCGGACCTCGTCGAGGCAGGCACGCTCGAACCCGTGCAGGTCCGGGACTGGCGCGGTGTCGCCTACCGCCACACGGCCGCCCGCACCCCGCGCGCGATCACCGGCCGCGCACTGCTGAGCCCCTTTGACCCCCTCATCTGGGAACGCGCCCGCACCGAACGGCTCTTCGGCTTCCGCTACCGCATCGAGATCTACGTGCCGGAGCCCAAACGGGTGCACGGCTACTACGTCTTCCCGTTCCTGCTCGACGGTTCCCTGGTCGGCCGCGTGGACCTCAAGTCCGACCGCGCCGCCGGGGTGCTGCGCGTGCAGGGCTCTTTCGCCGAGGAGGGGGCGGACGTGCCGCGGGTCGCCACGGAACTCGCGGGGGAGCTGGCGCACATGGCCGAGTGGCTCGGACTGAGCGGCGTGGTGGTCGGCCCGCGCGGCGACTTGGCGAAACCGTTGGGGCGGGCGGTGCGCTGAGCCGCGGGGTTCTCTGCGCGACGGCGAAAACCCTTGGGGAAGAAGCATTTCTTTCTCAGGCGCTGACCGGCTCGAGCGGTGCACAGGAAGCTGTGGGCACGTCCGGATGCGAGTGTGTGGAGCGCATCGGGCTTGCTGTTTCGGGCGCGGCCAAGGATTCGGCGGCCAGCCGCCAGCCGCCTGCCTCCCGGACAGTGCCCGATCTTTCAGCGTCGGCGATGTCCGCGACCGCCCCCGCGGGTGTGAAGCGGCCGGCGGGCGGGCGGGCGGGTCGGTCGCGAGCGGAGTCGAGCCGACCGGGCTGGGCCGCTTCCTGGCCGGGTTCGGCCGCGGGTCGCCGGGCGCCGGGTCGGTCCTTCGGCGCCCGGCGGGCATGTGACCGACTGAGGTGAGCAGACGAATCGGCAGGCCGGTCTGGACGTGCGTAGTGTCGAGCGGACGCGGCGTGCCGGCGCCGGCAGGTGGTCTGCCGAGGGCTGCCTGGCGCCGGGAGGCCCGCACCTCGGGCAAAACGGCCGGAAGTGCGACCGCGCTGGTAGGCGCGAAGGGTTGGGCTGTGGGGGCCTGGAGTGGTGTCGAGGGGACTGGGCTTCGCCGGGTTGGCGTGCGGCCAACGATTCGGTCGTGCGCCGCTGGTGCCTGTGGAGGCGATGTCCTTTGGCGCGGCCGGAAGTGCGACCGCGCTGGTAGGCGCGAAGGGTTGGGCTGTGGGGGCCTGGAGTGGTGTCGAGGGGACTGGGTCTCGTCGGGTTGGCGTGCTGCCAAGGATTTGGCCGTGCGCCGCTGGTGCCTGTGGAGGCGATGTCCTTTGGCGCGGGTGAGAAGTGCGACCGCGCTGGTAGGCGCGAAGAGTTGGGCCGTTGGGGCCTGGAGTGGTGCCGAGGGGACTGGGTCTCGCCGGGTTGGCTTGCGGCCAACGATTCGGCCGTGCGCCGCTGGTGCCTGTGGAGGCGCTGTCCGTTGTCGCGGGCGGGAAGTGCGACCGCGCTGGCAGTGCTGACGAAGCAACGGGCTGGGGTGAAGGCGGCGGTGTCGAGCCGGGCGGGCTGTGCCCGTTCGGTGCGGCGGAGGTTCGGCCGTGCGCCCCTGGCGGAGGCGCGGGCTTTTCGGGCTCAGGCCGGAGAGGTGGCCGTCTTGGCCATGGATATGAAGCGGCGGTCCGACCCGGATGCCTCGGGTCGGACCGCCGCTTCCCCCTTAGCCGGCCGCGCGGGTCACCACCGCGTTGCCCGTGCCGGTGCGGGCGCGGACGCGCAGGGTGGCGCCCGCTTCCGGAGGGACGTCGGAGACGTCGAGTTCGCTGGAGACGCGGCCCGCGGAGGAGGCGAGTTCGACTTCGGCCGCCACACCGCGGCGGATGCCCACGCGGACCTCGCCCGAGCCGGTGATCAGGTCGACCGAGCCGGAGGCCGCTTCGGCCACTGAGAGGTCGCCGCTGCCGGTGCGGGCCATCACCTCGCCCGCGACGGAGCCGAGCCAGACGTTGCCGGTGCCGGTGGCCAGGGTTGCCGAGCCCGATACGGCGGCGGCCTCGACCGAGCCGCTGCCGGTGCGCAGCTGCAGGCCGGCCGGGGTCGGGCCGAGCTTCACGCGGCCGGTGCCGGTGCGCACGATGGCGGCGCCCTCGGCCTGGTCGAGCGTGACCTCGCCGGAGCCGGTGAGGATGTCGGCGCGGCCGGCGGTGCCGGAGACCGTGACGTCGGCGGCGCCGGCGCGCACCTCCACGTGGGAACCCTTCGGCGCGTGCACCGTGACGGCCACCGGAACGTTGCGCAGCTGCCACGCCTTCGCCGCGCGCACCACGATCCTGTTGCCGGTCTTCTCGATGCGCGCCTGGCGCACCGCGTCGGCCGGTGAAGCGTCGGCTGTCACGCCGAGCTGGTCGCCGAAGCGTTCGCCGACCCAGGACAGCAGGTTGTTCACGCCGCTGACCCACGGCGGCTGCTCGCCGGCGTCGTGCCGCAGCTCCACCCGGGCGCCGGACTCGCGGTCCAGCACCAGCTCGACCCGGCCGATCGTCACGCCGACGTCGAGCTCAAGCGGCCCGTCGGCCTCGAACTCCTGGGACCGGACCAGCGGACCGTCCGAAGTGGACTCGGCGACCGGCTCGGCCGCAGCGGACTCCTCGGCAGCGGAATCACCGGAATCCGGAGCCGCCCCAGCAGCCTCAGCTTCAGAACCCGAAGCCCCAGAACCCGAAGCCCCAGAACCCGAAGCCCCAGAGCCCTCAGCTGCCCCGGAACCCGAAGCCCCGGCAACAGCTTCCTCAGCCGCACCCGCGACCGCTTCCTCGCCGTACTCCGAAGCGCGCTTTTCGTTCTCTTCACCCATGATCGCTTCCCCCTCTAGCCTTCGACCCAGCCGTGGAGCTTGGTCTCCGAGGAGCGGCCGCCCTGGTGGCGCCGCTGCTGGTGGTGCTGCGCCTGGCCGAGCGCCCCCTGCACGGCCTGGGCGACGAACGTGTTGAGCGAAACCCCCTGCGCGGCCGCGGCCTGCTCGGCCTGGCCCTTGATCTGCTCCACCAGCCGCAGCGTGATGCGCGAGATGTCACCGCCGTCGATCGGCGGAGGCGGCGGGGTCGGCGTCGGCGGCTGTTCCGCGCGAGCCGCGGGCTCGGCCGAGCCGGTCACGACCACGCGCACGTCGCGGCCGTCGAGCCGGACGTCCACGACCTGGCCCGGCAGGGCCGCGGTCACCTCGGCGGCGAGGTCGGCCAGCGCGGTCATCAACGTGAGCCGCGCCGAGGGTTCGAGGGCGGCGGAAAGCAGTGCGGCCGTGCGCCGGGTCTGCTCGTCCCCGGCGGAGGCCGTGTTCGCGAGGTCTTCGCGAAGGTTCGCGATGTACGGCGTCAGGTCCATGACACCACTATGACGTCACTAGTGACATCAGTCAAGGAACCACCTGACATCACGGTGGCGTCTTCCGGGCGCGCGGTTAGAGTTGCGGCCGGGAGCCGCCGGGAAAGGGAGTGCTGACGTGGTCGAGACCGTGTCGCCCAGGGTGCAGCTGGTCGGGAAGACGGAGTTCTTCCCGCCGGAGGACGTGCCGTGGTCGACGGACGCCGACGGGGGACAGGCGCTGGCCGAGTTCGCCGGACGCGCCTGCTACCAGTCGTGGAAGAAGCCGAACCCGAAAACGGCCACCAACGCCGGCTACCTCGACCACATCATCGAGGTCGGCCACCTTTCGGTGCTGGAGCACGGGTCCGTGAGCTTCTACCTCACCGGCATCTCGCGTTCGCTCACCCACGAGCTGATCCGCCACCGCCACTTCTCCTACTCGCAGCTCTCCCAGCGCTACGTGCCCGAGCACGACGCCGCGCTGGTGGAACCCGACGTGATCGCGGACGATCCCGTGCTGCACGAGAAGTTCCTCAAGGCCGCGCAGGCGAGCGCCGACGCCTACACCGACCTGCTCGCCGGCCTGGAGGAGAAGTTCGCCGACGCGCCGAGCGCCACCCTGCGCCGCAAGCAGGCCCGCCAGGCCGCGCGCTCGGTGCTGCCGAACGCCACCGAGACCCGCATCGTCGTCACCGGCAACTACCGCGCCTGGCGCCACTTCGTGGCCATGCGCGCCACCGAACACGCCGACGTCGAGATCCGGGCACTGGCCATCGAATGCCTGCGCGAGCTGCAAAAAGCAGCCGGCAACGTGTTCGCCGACTTCACGATCTCGACGCTGCCCGACGGCACCGAGATCGCCACGAGCCCGAAGGTTCTCGAAGGCTGATGAAACGACTCGCGATCGACGTGCGCCCCGGTGACTACTCGGTGGTGCGCCTGCCCGCCGACGCACCCGTGCCCGCGGACCTGCTCGACCCCGCCGGCCCCGCGCTGGTGTCCGTGACCCGCACGCCGGAAGAGCTTTCGGTGATCTGCCCGACGGGCCGCGAGCCCTCGGGCGGGGTCGTGGAGCACGGCTGGCGCCTGATGAGCGTGCGCGGGCCGCTCGAATTCACGCTCACCGGCGTGATCTCGGCGCTGGCCTCCGAACTCGCCGCGGCCGGCGTCGCGCTGTTCTCCCTGTCCACGTTCGACACCGACCACATCCTCGTGCGCGCGGCCGAGCTCGACCGCGCCGTGAAGGCGTTCCGCGACAGCGGCCACGAGGTCGGCGTACCGGCCTGACCACGGCCCCGAACAGTGCCCTCAAAAGCGCCCTCTGAACAGCGCCCCTGAACAGCGCGAAGGCCCTCCGCCCACCAGGACGGAGGGCCTTCGTCGTCCGGCTCGGCCAACGGGGTGGTGGCCGAGCCCACCCTTGCCCTCGAAAGTTCGGCATGCCTAAACTTCGAGTTGGGAGACCCGACAGGCGGAGGGTGACGAGATGGCGGTGGCGGAAGCGGTCCGGCCGCGCAGGCTCGCCCGGCTGCGGGCGGGCTCGGCGCTGCTCGGCCCGGCGTTCGTGGCGTCGGTGGCCTACGTGGACCCGGGCAACGTCGCGTCGAACATCAGCGCCGGCGCGCGCTTCGGCTACCTGCTGGTGTGGGTGATCGTGGCGGCGAACCTGATGGCCGTGCTGGTGCAGTACCTCTCCGCGAAGCTCGGGCTCGTCACGGGCCAGTCGCTGCCCGAGGCGGTGCGCGAACGGCTGCCCCGCTCGGCGCGGCTCGCGTACTGGGCGCAGGCCGAGGTGGTCGCCGTGGCGACCGACCTGGCCGAGGTCGTCGGCGGCGCCATCGCGCTGAACCTGCTGTTCGACCTGCCGCTCGTGGTCGGCGGCCTGATCACCGGCCTGGTGTCGCTCACGCTGCTGGCGGTGCAGGACCGCGGCGGTCAGCGGACGTTCGAACGCGTCGTCACGGGCCTGCTCGCCGTGATCGCGATCGGGTTCCTGGCGAGCCTGTTCGTGGAGCCGCCTTCGCCGTCGGGCATCGCGAGCGGGCTGGTACCGCGCTTCGCCGGCTCCGAGAGTGTGCTGATCGCCGCCGCGATGCTCGGCGCCACCGTGATGCCGCACGCGGTGTACCTGCACTCCGGCCTGGTGCGCGACCGCCACGGCACGCCTGCTCCCGAGAAGCGCCGCAGCCTGTTGCGCGCCACCCGCTACGACGTCGGCTTCGCGATGCTGCTGGCCGGTGCGGTGAACCTCGGCATGCTGCTGCTCGCCGCCACGAACCTGCAGGGCCAGCCGGGCGTCGACTCCATCGAGGGCGCGCACGGCGCCGTCGCCACGGCCCTCGGCCCCACGGTCGCGCTGCTGTTCGCGATCGGGCTGCTGGCCTCGGGGCTCGCGTCCACTTCGGTCGGTGCCTACGCGGGCGCGATGATCATGCAAGGCCTGCTGCGCAAGAAGTTCCCGATCCTCGTGCGCCGGCTCGTCACGCTCACCCCGGCGATCGTGGTGCTCGCGCTCGGCGCCGACCCGAGTGCCGCGCTGGTGGTTTCGCAGGTGGTGCTGTCGTTCGGCATCCCGTTCGCGCTCGTGCCGCTGATCCGCCTCACCTCGGACAAGCAGCTCATGGGCACCGACGTGAACCGGACGGTCACGACCACGCTGGCGTGGTGCGTCGCGGCCGTGATCATCACGCTCAACATCGCGCTGATCTACCTCACCGTCGCCGGCTGAATCCGGCGGAACCGGCCGGCTCCGGGCGAGGTCCGACTAGCATTCGCGCGACCCCGAACGAGGAGCCCGGCCCAGTGACCGACGAACAGACGCGCCCGTACGACCCGACCCGCCCGGCGCCCGGGCCGCGGCTCGTCGCCGGCCGGTACCTGCTGCTGGGCGAGCTCGGGCGCGGCGGCATGGGCATCGTGTGGCGCGCGCAGGACCAGGTGATCGGTCGGCAGGTCGCGATCAAGGAACTGCGGCTGCCGGACTTGGAAGGCCAGGCCGTGTTCTCCGAACGCGTGCTGCGCGAAGTGCGCACCGGCGGGCGGCTCAACGACCCGGCCGTGGTCACGGTCTACGACGTGGTGACCGACAACGGCGCCACGTTCATCGTGATGGAGCTCGTCGAAGCGCCGACGCTGGCCGACCTCGTGCGGAGCCAGGGGCCGATGCCGGCCGCGCACGTCGCGGTGATCGGCGACCGCGTGCTCGCCGCGCTGCAGGCCGCGCACTCCGCCGGGATCGTGCACCGGGACGTGAAGCCCGCCAACATCATGGTGGCGCCCGACGGCCGCGTGAAGCTCACCGACTTCGGCATCGCGCACGCGATCGACGACCCGCGCCTCACCACGAGCGGCGTGATCGTGGGCTCGCCGGCGTTCATGGCGCCCGAACGCGTCGAGGGCCGCGAGGCCATGCCCGAATCGGACCTGTGGTCGCTGGGGGCCACGCTCTTCTTCGCCGTGGAGGGCATCGTCGCGTTCGAGCGCGCCACCACGGCCGCGACGCTGCACGCGATCATGACCGAGGTGCCGTACCTCACCCGCGGCCAGGGCCCGCTCGCCGCGGCGATCCTCGGGCTGCTCGTGGCCAAACCGGAAGCGCGGCTCACGGCCCCGCAGGCCCGGCACCTGCTCGCCACCGCCGCGGGCCAGCCGCCGACCCCGCCGGCCGGCAGCACCGCACCTTCGAGCCTCCCGGCGCCCCACGGGAGCACCGCGCCGGCCGGGTTCGCGGCGCCGACCCGCACCGCGACGCCGCCCGCCGGCCGCTCCCGTCGCGGCCGGTGGCTCGCGGGCGCCGCGGTGCTCGTGGTCGCCGCGCTGGTCGGCGGCTTCTTCCTCGGCAAGCCCGTGTGGACCCCGAAGACCGACCCGCAGCTGCAGCCCACCGTCACCTACGGCCCCGACGGGTTCCTCAAGGCGGAGATCTCCTACTACCGCTGCTTCAACGCCGCGGTGCAGCAGGGCGTGGTGATCAGCGACGACAACAGCACACCGTGCGAGAAGAGCCACACCCTCGAGGTCTACGACATCGGCGGGATCCTGCCGGTGGAGAGCTACAGCACCGAAGACGCCCAGGTCGCGGCCTACCCCGGGCTCGAGTCCGTGAGCCGGCTGGCCGAGGCGCGCTGCGCGGCGTCGTTCCACTCGTCGCTGGTGCCGGAGCAGCAGCGGACCGGGCTCATCTTCCAGGCGATCGTGCCCACGCAGCACGAGTGGGAGCTGGCCCCGACCGAGGAGCACCGGGACTACAACCGCGACTTCTACTGCGTGCTCGCCAAGCCCGGCAACGCCCAGATCCCGGCGGAGATCACCACCAAGGTCAAGTAACCGCGCGAGATGTTCCGCCCGCTGCCCGCCCACCCGGGAAATTCTCCGATCTTCACCAGGTCGGGCCCGGGTTCACCCGTTCGACGAGGTACCGTCAACACCATGTCCACTCCACCTACCGCAGCGCCCGGACGTCCGTTCGGCCGCGTGCTCACGGCCATGGCCACGCCCTTCGACCGCGACGGCGCGCTGGACCTGAAGCGGGCCCAGGAGCTCGCCGAGCACCTCGTGGAGCTGGGCAACGACGGACTGGTCCTCAACGGCACCACCGGTGAAAGCCCGACCACGAGCGACGACGAGAAGGCGGCGCTGATCCGCGCCGTCGTCGAGGCCGTCGGCGACCGGGCCACCGTGGTGGCGGGGGCCGGCACGAACAACACCGCGCACAGCGTCGAGCAGGCCCGCGCCGCCGCCGAGGCGGGTGCCCACGGTCTGCTCGTGGTCACGCCGTACTACTCGCGACCCAGCCAGGCCGGCCTGTTCGCGCACTTCACCACGGTCGCGGACGCCACCGAGCTGCCGGTGATGCTCTACGACATCCCGCCGCGCTCGATCGTGCCCATCGAGGTCGACACGCTGCTGCGGCTGGCCGAGCACCCGCGCATCGCCGCGGTGAAGGACGCCAAGGGCGACCTGATCGCCGGCTCCGAGGTCATCGCCAACACGCACCTGGCCTACTACTCCGGCGACGACGGCCTGAACCTGCCGTGGATCGCCGTCGGCGGCGTCGGCGTGGTCAGCGTGATCGGCCACGTGGTGGCCGGCCGCATCCGCGCGATGATCGAGGCCTACGAAAGCGGCGACACCTCCACCGCCCGCACCAACCACCGCGGCATGCTGCCCGTGATGCGCGCGATGTCGCGCGTCGGCGGCGTCGCGTTCGCCAAGGCGTCGCTGCGGCTGCGCGGGTTCGACATCGGCGACCCGCGGCTGCCCGTCGTGCCCGCCACGGACGAGCAAAGTGCCCTGATCGCCGCCGATCTGGCCCAGGGCGGCGTGCCGCTGGGCGACAGCGCGGCTCCGGACTGGCATGGTGCACGGGTGGCACAAGCGGATTCCCAGGCGGCCTACGTCGCCCCCACCTCACACACCAGCGTTGGGACCTTGCCCCGGTGAGCTCACTTCCCCCCGGACCCGGACCCACGAACCTCCCGCCCGCCCTGCCCGAAGGCGCCCTGCGCGTCGTCGCGCTGGGCGGCATCGGCGAGGTCGGACGCAACATGACCGTCTTCGAGTACGACGGCCGGCTGCTGATCGTCGACTGCGGCGTGCTCTTCCCCGAGGACGACCAGCCGGGTGTCGACCTGATCCTGCCCGACTTCCGCGCGATCGAGGAGCGGCTCGACGACGTCGACGGCCTCGTGCTCACCCACGGGCACGAAGACCACATCGGCGCCGTCCCGTTCCTGCTGCGGCTGCGGCCCGACGTGCCGATCTACGGCTCGCGGTTCACCAACGCGCTGCTCGCGGCCAAGGCCAAGGAGCACCGGCAGCGGCCGAACCTGATCGAGGTGCGCGAAGGCGAGCGGCGCAAGGTCGGCGCGTTCGACCTCGAGTTCTTCGCCGTGAACCACTCGATCCCCGATGCGCTGGCGGTCGCGATCCGCACGCCGGCCGGGGTCGTGCTGCACACCGGCGACATCAAGCTCGACCAGCTGCCGCTCGACGGCCGGCTCACCGACCTCGCGGGCTTCTCGCGCCTGGGCGACGAGGGCGTGGACCTGTTCTGCGTCGACTCGACCAACGCCGAGGTGCCCGGGTTCGTGATGCCCGAGCGCGACATCGGCCCGGTGCTCGACGACGTGATCCGCCGGGTCGACCAGCGCGTGATCGTCGCGTGTTTCGCGAGCCACGTGCACCGCGTGCAGCAGGTGCTCGACGCCGCCGTGCGGCACGGCCGCCGGGTCGCCTTCGTGGGCCGCTCGATGGTCCGCAACATGGGCATCGCGGCCGACCTGAAGCTGCTCGAGGTGCCCGACGGCCTGCTCGTGGACCTCGACCAGGCCAGCCTCCTGCCGGAGAGCAAGGTGCTGTTCGTGTCCACCGGTTCGCAGGGCGAGCCGCTCTCGGCGCTCTCGCGCATGGCGCGCGGCGAGCACCGGCAGATCTCGATCCGCGCCGGCGACACCGTGGTGCTCGCCAGCTCGATGATCCCGGGCAACGAGACCGCCGTGTTCGGTGTGGTCAACGGCCTGACCCGGCTCGGCGCCAACGTGGTGCACCAGGGCAACGCGAAGGTCCACGTGTCGGGCCACGCGTCGGCCGGCGAGCTGCTCTACCTGTACAACGCGGTGCGTCCGAGCAACGTGATGCCGGTGCACGGCGAGTGGAAGCACCTGCGCGCCAACGGCGAGCTGGCCATCCGCACCGGCGTGTCGCCGGAGAACGTGGTGATCGCCGAGGACGGCGTGGTCGTGGACCTCGTCGACGGCAAGGCCTCGCGGACCGGACGCGTCGAGGTGGGCCACGTGTACGTGGACGGCCTCTCGGTGGGCGACGTCGGCGAGTCGACGCTGTCCGACCGGCTGGTGCTCGGCGAAGGCGGCTTCATCTCGATCAGCGTGGCCGTCGACTCCAGCACGGGCCGCGCGGTCAGCAGCCCGACCGTGTCGGGCCGCGGGTTCTCCGACGACCCGAAGGCGCTCGACTCCGTGGTGCCGCTCGTGGAGATGGAGCTGGCGCGCACGGAGGCCGAAGGCATCACCGACACCCACCGCATCGCGCAGGCGGTGCGCCGGGTCGTCGGCCGCTGGGTCGCCGACACCTACCGGCGCCGGCCGATGATCGTGCCCACGGTCATCCCGGTCTGAGTTTTCACGCTCACCACCGCCGCCGCCGCTCTCCTGGACCAGGGGAGCGGCGGCGGTTTTTCGTGCGCCCTCAGCGTTTGATCGCGGCGATCAGCAGCACGAAGGCGAGCACGGCCCCCTGCCGCGCGAGTGCGTTGCGGGCCCGGCGCTGTTCGGCTTTGGTCGGTGTCACGGCTGCCCCCGTTTCCTCGTCGTGGAACCCATGGTCGCGCGTCAGGCGGCCGCGCACATCCCGCGTGAGGTGGGTCCGGCCTCACCCTCAGGGACGAGTCCGGCTTTACGACGTTCGTCCTAATGCGGGGGTCCGCGGCGGAGTTAACCTGCTTCGAGCAGGAAGGACGCGCCGGTGGGCCGTCATTCGAGCGTGCCGAAACAGAGCCGGAGCCGGCTGCTGGTGCCGCTGGCTCTCTGTGTGCTGCTCGTGCTCGGCGGCGGGGTGTGGGTGGCGACCGCGCTGGAGGCCCGGTGCGGCGCGGCGCACGTGGTCGTGACCGCCTCACCCGACGTCGCCCCGGTGCTTTCCTCGGCGGCGCAGGGGCTTTCGACCTCGTGCCGGACCTATGAGATCCGCCCGCGCGACACCGCGCAGGCCGTGGCCGGGTTCGGCGCGCGCGGCGGCGACCGCGGCCAGGTCTGGGTACCGGATTCGACGCTCGCGCTGCAGTGGGCGCGCCGGCTGGGTGCCGCGGACGTGCCGGACTCGGGACCGGCCGTGGCGAGCTCGCCGGTGGTCCTGGCCGTGCCCGAGGGCACCGCGCGTGGCCTCGGCTGGCCCGCGCGCACGCTGACCTGGACCGACGTCGTCGACGCGCCGGGTGCGGTGCTCACCACGCCGGATCCGAGGCAGGATCCGGTCGCCACCGTGGCGCTGGCCGGGCTGCGCGACGCGGTGGGCTCGGCGCCGGACCCGGCGGGCGCGTTCGCGGCGGTGCTGCGGCGGTTCACCGTGAGCGGCGGGGCGGCGGCGGCGTATCCGGCCGCGGAGAGCGCCGTCGTTCGGCACAACGCGCAAACGCCGGCGGCGCCGCTGGTGGCCGTGTACTCCCCGGGCGCGCCCGCGCTGGACTACCCGTTCGCGCGGCTGACCGGCGCCAACGCGGAGCAGAGCTCGGCCATCGACGCGTTGGAGCAGGCGGTGCTGGCCGACGGCGCGGCGCTCGACCGGGCCGGCTTGCGGGTGCCGGGCCACGCGCTGGCGGGGCACGAGGGCGACCAGCACGTGGTGGCGGCCGGACAGCGCAGCGCGCCCCTGCCGTCGTCCGCCGACCTCCAGGTGCTGCTGAGCCAGTGGGCGGGCGTGAACCTTGACGCGCGCGTGGAGGTGCTGCTCGACGTGTCCGGCTCGATGCAGGCGCGCGTGCCGGGCACGGACCTCAACCGGATGCAGGTGACCGTGGCCGCGGCGCGGCAGGCGCTGCACCTGTTCCGGCCCTCGACGCAGCTGGGGATCTGGGAGTTCGCGACCGGGCTCGACGGCCCGAAGGACTACCGCGAGGTGCTGCCGCTCGCGCTGGTCGCGCAGCACCTCACCGAAGCCGATCTGGCGCGCCTCGCGGCGGTGCGGGCCATCCCGGACGCGGGGACCGGCCTGTACGACACCGTGCTCGACCTCTACGGCGCCGCCCGCCGGGACTGGCGGCCCGGGGTGCTCAACGTGGTGATCGTGATGACCGACGGCCGCAACGAGGACGCGAACGGCATCAGCCGCGAGGCGTTCCTGACCGGGCTCACCGGGCTGGCCGACCCGGCGCACCCGTTGCCGGTGATCGCCATCGGCATCGGTCCGACCGCCGACGAGGGCGAGCTGTCGGCCATCACCGCGATCACCGGCGGCGGCGCCTACGTGACCCGCGATCCGACGAAGATCGGCGAGGTGTTCTACGCGGCGCTGGCGCAGGTCGCCGGGCGTTAGCCCGCGGCGGGTGGGCGCAGGCCGTCGACGACCAGCGCCACGACGGTGATCGCGCGCCGGTCCCACTCGGCTTCGGGGATCCGCGACAACGCGCCGAGCAGCAGGATCACGTCGGCCGCGTCGACGCCTTCGCGCACCTCGCCGGCGGCTTGGCCGCGTTCGAGCAGCGTGCCGAGCGCTTCGTCGAGCCGGTGGTGCTGATCGGCGTAGAGGTCCTGCCACGCCGAGGCCTCGATCGCGGCCATCACGCCGCGTTTCACCCGGGCGTAGCCCACGAGCCGGTCGAGCCAGGCCGTGAGGGCCGCGAGCGGCGGGTGCTCGGCCAGCAGTGGCGCCACGGCCTCCACGAGCTGGGTGAGCTCGTGGCGGTACACCTCGGCCAGCAGGTGCTCGCGGGTCGGGAAGTGCCGGTACAGCGTGCCTTGCCCGACCCCGGCCGCCTTGGCCACGGCGTGGAGCTTGAGGTCGGCGATCGCACCGTTGGACCTGCTCAGCTCGGCGCGCGCGGTCTCGACGATGCGGTCGCGGTTGGCCACCGCGTCCGAACGGCTCGCCACCACGGGCGATCTCCTTTCGCTCGACGAAGTGGACAAGTGTCCGGTACGGTCGGAACCGTAAGCGGACAGTTGTCAGTTTAGGGGTTTCGATGAGCACGTGGGACAGCAAGGTCGTCGCCATCACCGGCGCGAGCAGCGGGATCGGCGAGGCGACGGCGCTGGAGCTGGCCGGCCGCGGGGCGGCGGTGGTGCTGGGGGCGCGGCGCACGGACCGGCTGGCCGAGGTCGTGGCCCGGATCCGGGCCGACGGCGGCCGCGCCGAGCCGGCCGAAGTGGACGTGACCCGGCGCGCCGACCTCGAGCGGCTGGTGGCGCTGGCGGTGGACCGGTTCGGCCGGCTCGACGTGTTGGTGGCCAATGCCGGCGTCGCGCGGATCGCGCCCGTGGCCGAGCTGGACGTGGCCGACTGGGACACGATGATCGACGTCAACCTGCGCGGGGTGCTGCACGGCATCGCCGCCGCCCTGCCGGTGTTCCGCCGCCAGGGTCGCGGGCACCTCGTGACCACGGTGTCGACCTCGGGCCTCAAGATCGTGCCCACGCAGGCCGTATACGCGGGGACGAAGAACGCCGTGCGAACTCTGCTGGAGGCGCTGCGGCAGGAGTCGACGGACGGCTCGCTGCGCACGACGTCGATCTCGCCGGGTTTCGTGCGCACCGAGCTCGTGGACCACGTCGAGGACGGTGGGCAGGCACAGCAGGCGATGGCGGCCCTCGGCATCGGGCCCGACGCGGTGGCGCGGGCCATCGCGTTCGCGATCGAGCAGCCCGACGACGTCGAGATCGGCGACCTCACGATCCGGCCCACCCGGCAGGGCTAGGTGACCAGGGCCAGGTCCAGGACTAGGTGACGCCCTTCGAGAACCGTTGCACCACATACGCTCCGCCGAGCAGGATCACCGCGCCGAGGGCTTGCGGCCACGCGAGGGCCTCGCCGAGCAGCGCCCACGCGAAGGCGGTGGCCGCCACGGGTTCGAGGAGGCCGAGCACGCTGGCCACCGAGGCGGGCAGGTGGCGCAGGGCGTTGATGCCGAGCAGGTAGGACAGCACGGTGGAAATCAGCACCAGCAGCGTGAGCAGCAGCCAGATCGGCGGCGTCCACGGGCCGAACGCCACGGTGTCGCGCACCAGCGGCCACGGGATCGTCCACGGGGGACTCACCACGGACACGATCACGGCGCCGATCACCATGCCCCAGGTGACCAAGCCGAGGGGATCGCGGTCGGCCACCGCGCGTTCACCGATGAGGAAGTAGCCGGCGGAGCACACGGCCGCGCCCACACCGGCGAGCACGCCGATCGCGTCGAGCGTGAACCCCTGCCAGACCTGGGCGACGAGCGTCAGTCCGAGGATCGCGAGGCCGATGCCGAGCCACATCGCGCGTGGCAGGTGCGTGCGGCGGACCACCCGCACCCACAGCGCGATGAGCACGGGGGAGAGGAATTCCAGCAGGATCGCGATGCCCACGGGCACGCGGTCCGCGGCGATGAAGTACGCGAGCTGCGTGCCGGCGACGCCGAGCAGGCCGTAGGCGAGCAGCATCGGCCACTCGCCGCGGCGGACCTTGAGCGTGCGGGGCGCGACCAGGGCCGTGCCGACGAGCAGCAGCAGGCCCGCGAAGCCGATGCGGATGGTCGCGACCTGCTCCGGGCTCATCCCGGCGGCCATCGCGGGCTTGCCGAGCGTGCCGGACGTGCTGAAGAACAGCGCGGCGAGCAGCACGAACGTCACCCCGCGGCCGCGGTGCGCGACCCGGGGTGGCGTGACGACGGGCAGTTCGGTGGTCACGACGAACGACAGTACGACGTTCTCGTGACCACCGAAAGCGATTCAGTGGTTAGCTTTTTGACCGGTGACGATGTGGGTGGTGATCGTGGCGAGCCGCTTGCCCTGGCGCTGCAGCGCGCCGAGCGCGAGGTCGTCGGGGGCCGCGGACTTGCGCGACACGAACGAGCCGCCGTACGGGTTGCCCGACTCCTTCAGGTGCGGGTCGCCGTAACCGAGCGGCACCACGATCGCGCCCCAGTGGTAGAAGATGTTGTTGGTGGCCAGCACGGTCGCCTCGAGCCCGCCGTGCGCGGTCGACGCCGTGGTGAACGACGTGGCGACCTTGTCGGCCAGCTTTCCCTGCGCCCACAGGCCACCCGTGCTGTCCAAAAAGGACTTCAGCTGCGCTGCGGGGCCGCCGAACCGCGTGGGGCTGCCCACGGCGAGCCCGTCGGCCCACTCGAGGTCGGCGAGCGTGGCGTACTCGTGGTGCGGACCGGAATCCACCCAAGCCTGCCAGCGCGGGTTGCTCGCGACGGCCTCGGGCGGCGCGGTCTCGCGCACGGTCCGGACCCGGACGTCGGCCCCGGTCTCCCGCGCGCCCTCGGCCAGCGCGGACGCGAGGGCGGCGGTGTTGCCGGTGGCGGAGTAGTAGACGACGAGGATGCGTGTGCTCACGCCCCGCGACTCTAGGCGAAGTGGCGGGCGCGCCGGCTGTGATGTCCGCGGGGTGGAACGGGTATGGGTCGCAGGGTGCTCGCGGCCGGCCGGTCGTGATCAGGTGGCTCGTGGCCCAGCCGTCAGGGTCGCGGGCCGGGCTTCCACGGGCTGACGGTGTCGGTCGGGCGCGTGGGGTCGTGGAACTTCGGCCGCACGAGCTCGTCGCGGCGCAGCGGCACCATCCCGTCGGTGATCGCCTGCATGATCTTCGCGTGGGCGCGCACCCCGGCGCCCGGCCGCTCGGGTTCGACGTCCGACAGGTCCACCGGCGCCCCGAAGTGCACCTTGAACTTCGGCCGGCGCAGCGGCGCGCTCAGGCCCGAGCGGGCGAGCGGCACCAGGTCGGCCGGCCCGTTCACGGTCTCGGTGCCCCAGTACACGGCCTCGTGCGCGCCCCACTGGCTGATCGGGATCACCGGCACGCCGGCGGCCAGCGCCAGCCGCGCCGCGCCCGTCTTGCCGCGTTCGGGCCACAGGCCGGGGTCGTGGCTGATCCGCCCCTCGGGGTAGACGATCAGCGGCTCGCGCGTGGTCTTGAGTTCCTCCACGGCCTCGGTGAACTGGCCGATGGCCGTGGCCGCGTGCTTGCGGTCCACCCGCAGGTGCCCGCTCACGCGCAACGCCGGCCCGATCACCGGCGCGTCGAGGATGCCGCCGGCCAGCATGAACCGCGGGTTGATGCCGATCCGCTTGCACGCCGCCATGAGCACGAACGCGTCGAACACGCCGATGTGGTTGGCCGCCATCAGCAACGGCCGCCCGCGCAGGCTCGCGGGCACCGACCCGGACACCGTGAGCCGGCCGACCAGGTTCACCAGCCCTCGGTCGATGTTCAGCATCGTCCGCCAAATCGCCGGCGCCCGGCGCGGGCTCGGCAGGTCGTCCTGTTGCAGCGCGAACATGCGCAGAGCATGACACGGGGTGGATCACTCCCCGAAAGGGTGGTTACCTCGGCTCCGTAACGAAACGACCCGCGGCCGCGCTGTAGCGGCCGTGCGGAAACCCCTCCTCGTCGCCGGCCTGCTGGTCCTTCTCACCGCCTGTGCCGGGCCGGAGCCCGCCGCCCCGGCGCCGACGCCCCGGCCCCACCCGCACAGCGTGGCGATCGGCCCTCGCGAGCGGACCTACCTCGCCGCCCTCGGCTCGATCCACCCCAGCTTCGTGACCAACCAGGCCCGCGCGGTCGTGAACGGCCACGACCTGTGTGCGGCCGTCGCGCAGGGCAAGGACCACGCGGCCGTGCTCGCGACCGCGACCTGGGACTTCACCGGCGCCGCGGTGGCGGTGGACCCGGCGATGGCCGAGCAGATCGTCGCGACGGCCGAAATGCTCTGCTAGCCGGAGATCTGCCAGGTCGGCCGGGAGATCCGTGACGATTGTTTCCCCTGCGCTGAGAGTGGCGCATGGGACTATCGCGTCCGGGCCGTTACCGTGGAGGCATGTCTGGGTCGGCGACGAGGAAGAGGAGCACGGCGAGCGGCGGCGGGAAGACGCCGGCGCGGGGGTCGCGCACGCCCGCGAAGCCGAGGTCTTCGGGGGCCCGGCCGACGAAGGCGAGCCCGGCGCGCAATGGTTCGGCGCGCAGTGGTTCGGCGCGCGGCAGCTCCGCGCGCAAGCCGGCGCCGAGGCGTGGCCGGACGAAGTCGTCCGGTGCGTTCGGGCGCGGGGTGCGTGGCACGTGGAACCTGGTGGCCAAGGGCGTCGGCTCGCTGGCCCGCACGGTCGGGCGCACGCGTGAGCTGGAGCCGGAACACCGTCGCGACGGGCTGGCGCTCGGGCTGATCGCGCTGGCGATCGTGGCGGCCGTCGGCGTGTGGTGGCGGGCCGCGGGGCCGATCGGGGCGGCCGTGGAGGTCGCCACCCGCACGGTGCTGGGCGCCGGTGCGGTCACGTTGCCGCTGGTCCTGGTGGTGATCGCGGTCGCGCTGATGCGCTCGGAGCCGGTTCCGGAGACACGGCCGCGGATGGTGATCGGCACGCTGCTGGTGGTGCTGTCCGTGCTCGGGATGCTGCACATCTTCACCGCGCTGCCCAGCACGAACGACGGGCGCATGTACGCCGGCGGCATCATCGGCGCGTTCTCCGGCGGACTGCTCACCGAGGGCGTGACCACGTGGGTCGCGGTGCCGTTGCTGATCCTGGCGCTGCTGTTCGGCGTGCTGGTGTTCACCGGCACGCCCGTGCGCGAGATCCCGCATCGCCTGCGCACGTGGGGGCTCGACGAGGACGAGCTGGCCGACATCGAGGCCGAGCACGCCGAACCCGAGCCCGAGGACATCACGGCCGAGGCCGACCCGAAGAACGTGCGGCTGCGCAAGCCGTCGCGCCGCCGGCAGAGCAGCGCCGACGCCGAGGGCGAGCAGCTCGACCTCGACGCGATGCTCGCCGAGCCGGCCACGCCCGTGCGCCCGCCCAAGCCGAAGCCTGTCGAAGAGGTCCCGGAGAAGAAGCCGAAGAAGGCGCCGGAGCCGCCGCTGGCCGTCACGCGGACCGTCGAGGGCGACTACCAGCTGCCGTCAGCCGATCTGCTGAAGCTCGGCGACGTGCCGAAGTCCCGCAGCAAGGCCAACGACGCCATGATCGAGGCGATCACCGGCGTGCTGGACCAGTTCAGCATCGACGCGCAGGTCACCGGCTTCACCCGCGGCCCCACGGTCACGCGCTACGAGGTGGAGCTCGGCCCGGGCG
Organism: Amycolatopsis rhabdoformis; assembly: GCF_035918295.1. Lineage (GTDB taxonomy): Bacteria > Actinomycetota > Actinomycetes > Mycobacteriales > Pseudonocardiaceae > Amycolatopsis > Amycolatopsis rhabdoformis. The sequence continues at coordinate 4,461,538 of NZ_CP142149.1, read as the reverse complement.
TGAAGGTCGAGAAGATCACGGCGCTCACCAAGAACATCGCCTACGCCGTGGCCACGGACAACGTCCGCCTGCTCGCGCCGATCCCCGGCAAGTCGGCCGTGGGCATCGAGGTGCCGAACTCCGACCGCGAGATGGTGCGCCTCGGCGACGTGCTGCGCGCGCCGACCACGGTCAAGGACAACCACCCGATGGTGATCGGGCTCGGCAAGGACATCGAGGGCCACTTCGTCACCGCGAACCTCACGAAGATGCCCCACCTTCTGGTGGCGGGCTCCACCGGTTCCGGTAAGTCGAGCTTCGTCAACTCGATGCTGGTGTCGTTGCTCGCGCGCGCGACGCCGGACGAGTGCCGCATGATCCTGATCGACCCGAAGATGGTCGAGCTCACGCCGTACGAGGGCATCCCGCACCTGATCACGCCCATCATCACCCAGCCGAAGAAGGCCGCCGCCGCGCTGGCCTGGCTGGTGGAGGAGATGGAGCAGCGCTACCAGGACATGCAGGCCAACCGCGTGCGCCACATCGACGACTACAACAAGAAGGTGAAGTCCGGCGAGATCACGGCGCCGCCGGGCAGCGAGCGCGAGTATCGGCCGTACCCGTACATCATGGCGATCGTCGACGAGCTGGCCGACCTCATGATGACCGCTCCGCGCGACGTCGAGGACGCGATCGTGCGCATCACGCAGAAGGCGCGCGCCGCGGGCATCCACCTGGTGCTGGCCACGCAGCGGCCCTCGGTCGACGTCGTCACCGGCCTGATCAAGACCAACGTGCCCTCGCGGCTGGCCTTCGCCACCTCGTCGCTCACCGACTCGCGCGTCATCCTCGACCAGCCCGGCGCCGAGAAGCTCATCGGCATGGGCGACGCCCTCTATCTGCCCATGGGCGCCGGCAAGCCGGTGCGCATCCAGGGCGCCTTCGTGGGCGACGAGGAGATCGCGGCCGTCGTCGCGTTCGCCAAGGACCAGGCCCAGCCCGACTACACCGACGGCGTCACGGCCCAGAAGGCCGGCGACAAGAAGGAAATCGACCCCGACATCGGCGACGACCTCGACGTGCTGCTCCAGGCCGCCGAACTCATCGTCACCTCGCAGTTCGGCTCCACGTCGATGCTCCAGCGCAAGCTCCGCGTCGGCTTCGCGAAGGCCGGGCGCCTCATGGACCTGCTCGAAAGCCGCGGCGTGGTGGGGCCCTCGGAGGGCTCCAAGGCCCGCGACGTGCTGATCAAGCCGGAGGAGCTGGAAGGCGTCCTCTTCATGATCCGCGGCGGGGACGGCTCGTCGGGCGACTCGGAAGACGAGGACTTCTGACGCGTTCGTGCAACCGCCTCCGGTGATCTCTCCGTCCTGACCCCATGGACGCGCACAAGTTCGCTCTGGCCATCGCGACCGTCGCCGTGCTCGCGGTGGGGGCGGGGGGTTCCGTCGCGCTCGCGCACACGCTCGACGGGCCCGGCGCGCCACGGCCGGCGGCCGCCGCGACGGTGCCCGCGGAGCCCGGCCGGGACGTCACGCTGGCGGAGGGCCAGGAGGCGCGCCTGACCACGCGGGATCTCACCGTGCGCTACACGCGCCTGGTCGAGGATTCCCGCTGCCCGGAGAACGTGACCTGTGTCTGGTCCGGCGACGCCGTCGTCGCGCTGGAGTTGAGCCAGCCGGGGCGTGGTGAGCAGACCCGGACGCAGCTGCACACCGCGCGGCGGGGACCGCAGGGGATCACCTACGCCGCGGCTCACGTCGAGCTCGTCGACGTGAGCCGGGCGGGCGAGCGGGTGACGCTGAGGGTCAGCTGATTCAGACGAGTGCCTTGCCCCAGTGGTCCAGGTAGGCGACCTCGGACACGGGGCGGCGCGGGGTGGGTTTGAAGTCGGTCGTGGTCGTGTAGGCGACGGGCAGCAGGCAGGCCTGCGTGTAGCCCTCGGGCACGCCCAGGATCTCGGCCGCCTCGGCCTCGGTCTGCAGGTGGTAGGTGGTGAGCGTGGAGCCGAGGCCGCGCGAGCGCAGGGCCAGCTGGAAGCTCCACACGGCGGGGAAGATGCCGCCGTAGAGCACCGCGTCGGCCACGTTGGCGCCGGTGGTGCGGCCCTGCACGCACGGCACCACGAACGCCGGCACCCGCTCGATCACGTCGATCAGGTACTGCCCGGACGCGATCGAGCGCGCCACGGCCGGGTCGGCCTCGGCGGCGGCCTGGTACTGGCCCAGGTAGGCCTGCCCGACGCGGCGGAACAGCTCACCCAGCCGGTTCTTCACGTCCTGGTCGCGCACCACGAGCCAGCGCCAGGACTGCTGGTTCGCGGGCGTCGGGGCGTGCAGTGCGAGCTCGAGGCACTCGGCGAGCACCTCGTTCTCCACCGGACGCTCGAGGTCCAGCTTGCGCCGCACCGACGGCGTGGTGGTGAGGACGTGGTCGAACTCCATCAAGGCTCCCTGGCGTGGCTCTGGATCAACGGGCTGCACCTGATCTTGGCCGCCGAGCCGCCGCCGCGCGTCCCCGAGCGCGCAGGCGTGTGCGAATCGCCCGCGCATTCCGCCTTTCCGTGCGAAGGAGCGCTCAGAACTCCAGCAGCATGCGCGAATTGCCCAGCGTGTTCGGCTTCACGTACGGCAGGTCCAGGAACTCCGCCACACCAGGGTCGAGCGAGTGCCGCATCTCCTCGTAGACCTCGTGGGACACCGGCGTGCCGTCGATCTCGACGAAGCCGTGGCGGATGAAGAACTCCGTCTCGAAGGTGAGCACGAACAGCCGCTTGAGGCCCAGCTCGCGGGCCTCGGCCACGAGCCGGCCCACGAGCGCGTGGCCGATGCCCCGCCCGCGCGCGGCCTTGTCGACCACCACCGTGCGCAGTTCGGCGATGTCCTCCCACAGCACGTGCAGCGCGGCGGCGCCGAGCACGTCCTCGTCGCCCGCCGGGTCCTCGTCGACGGCCACCCAGAACTCCTGGATCGCCTCGTAGAGGGTGACCAGGTCCTTCTCGAGCAGCACGCGGCCGGCGTCGGCGTCGACCAGGGCCTTGATCTTGCGGACGTCGGCTATGCGAGCACGGCGGACGGTGGGTCGGGCAGCGTCGGAGGGCACGTCGAGGGGCACACGGTCCAACATATCGACCGCGACGGGCTTCGGCCCGCAAGGCCCGATCGGGGTACCCCGGATGTGTGGCCGGAGAGGTCTTCACGTATAGGTATGACGACGCTTGCCACACCGAGGTAACCGTTTTCAGCCCGCTCTGAACACCAGGCCGCCGTGCGCGGCTTCATGGGGAGGACGTGCATGTCCGGCACCACCGTGGTCGCCCCCGAACGACCCGGTCAGCCTCCGGCGCCCTCCGGGGCCCAATCGCGCTTCCGGCCCGAGCTGCAGGGCGTGCGCGCGCTCGCCTCGTTGCTGGTCGTCGTGTACCACGTGTGGCTCGACCGGATCTCCGGCGGCGTCGACGTGTTCTTCCTGGTCTCGGGCTTCCTGATCACCGGCCAGCTCTACCGCGCGCTGCTGCGCGGCAGGATCGAGCTGCGGCCGATGTGGGGCCGGATGATCAAGCGCCTCTTCCCGGCCGCGATGACCGTGCTGCTGGCCGTGGTGGTCGTGTCCACGCTGCTGCTGCCCCAGGACCGCTGGTTCCAGAGCATCCACGAGGTGTTCGCGTCGGCGCTGTTCTACGAGAACTGGCAGCTGGCGGCCGACTCGGTCGACTACTTCGCCCAGCACAACAGCGCGAGCCTGGTCCAGCACTTCTGGTCGCTGTCGATCCAGGGCCAGTTCTACCTGCTGTGGCCGCTGATCTTCGTCGCGCTCGGGTTCCTCGTGCGCCGGCTCGGGCTGTCGCTGCGCCACACCGTGAACACGCTGCTCGTGGTGCTGTTCGTGACCTCGCTGGCGTACTCGGTGTACCTCACCTCGGTCGACCAGCCGCTGGCCTACTTCCACGGCCTCACCCGCGTGTGGGAGTTCGCACTCGGCGGCCTGATGGTGATGTTCCTCGACTCGGTCACGCTGCCGCGAGGCCTGCGCGTGGTGCTCGGCTGGATCGGCGTGGCGGGCCTCGTGCTGTGCGGCATCGTGCTGCGCGTCGACTCCGTGTTCCCCGGCTGGATCGCGCTGTGGCCGACGCTCTCGGCCGGGCTCGTGCTCGTGGCCGGCCAGACCGACACCGTGTTCGGCGCGGACCGCTGGCTCAGCTCGAAACCGCTGGGCTACCTCGGCAACCTGAGCTTCTCGCTGTACCTGTGGCACTGGCCGGTGCTGGTGTTCTACTTGGTCGTGCGCGACCGCGCGGCCGTCGGCCTGCTCGGCGGCGCCGTGGTGATCGGCGTGTCGTTCGTGCTCTCGATCCTCACCTACCACTTCATCGAGAACCCGATCCGGCTCTCGAAGATCGGCACCGTGAAGCGCTGGGGCGCCTACCGGTTCGGCATCCTCGCGCTCGCGCCGGTGCTGATCGCGGCCGGCGCGTGGGGCACCTACACCTCGGCGCAGGCGAACTACACGATCGCGCTCGACGACGTCGACCACCCCGGCGCCGTGGCCCACGACCCCGGGTTCGTCTACCGCGGCTCGGCGACGCCGTCGATCGTGCCGCCCACGCTGAAGCTGCCCGAAGACTGGGCGGGCATCACCGACGACAAGTGCACGATGTCGCCGCGCAACGAGGAACTCAAGGTCTGCACGCAGAACCCCGACGGCCCGCCGAAGAAGCGCGTGGTCCTCGTCGGCGATTCGCACATGCAGCAGTACATCGCCGCGTTCCTGCCGATGGTGAAGACCGAGGGCTGGGCCGTGACCTCGATGCTCAAGGGCGCGTGCCCGTTCTCCACCACCGCCGACCTCATGCCCGGCGACCAGGCCTGCATGGACTGGAACAAGGCGGCGGCCGACGAGATCGTGGCGATGCACCCGGACGCCGTGGTGACCCTCGCCAGCGTGAACACCCACGCCGGCATCACCGAGACGACCCCGCCCGGCTTCGTGAACCAGTGGTCGGCGATGGACAAGGCCGGCATCCCGGTGGTGGCCCTGCGCGACAACCCGCGGTTCTCGTTCAACATGGCCGCCTGCGTCGCCCAGCACAGCCCCACCGACCCGGCCTGCCTCATCGACCGCGACGACGTGCAGCCCGCGGCCCCGCCCTACACCGCGGCCCCGGGCGTCCCGGACAACGTGTCCTTCCTGGACTTCACGGATTACTTCTGCGACAAGGACACCTGCCCACCCGTGGTCGGCAACGTGCTGGTGTACATGGACGACAACCACCTCACGGCCACCTTCCTCACCACGCTGGCCCCGATCGCGGACCGGCAGATGAAGGCCGCCCTGAAGTGGTGACGACCCCGGTTCCCTGATCCCCGTGTGCTCCGGCTCCGGAAGATCGACAAAGGGGGAGCGGGAACGATGACGTGCGCGGGGTGAGACGCGTTCCCGGCCGCCCAGGCCGAGGCTTCGGCCTGGGCGCACCGCGATTCCGGCCGGGCCGGACGTCTCTTCGTGACTGCTGGTGCCGGGTCAGGCTTGGCAGTCGCAGTCGCAGCCGCCGGCGCCGCAGTCCTGGCCGCGGCAGCCGGGGTCCGGCTGGTTCGCGCCGCCGGTCCAGCGAGCGGCAGCGGCTTCGGCAACGGCCGCTCGGCCCGCGGCCCGCTCGAACAAGCCATCGCCGCCCAGGCGCCTCGACGGCCCGGACGAGGACCTCGAGTCCGTGGCCGACGCCGAACTGACGCCGCTGACCCCGGCCGATCCGCCCGCGCACCACTGACCTCCGCGGGTGGGCGAACGTGATCACCCGCCCACCCGCGGGGCCGGCCACCGCACTGGGTGACGCCGTCGCCGACCGGCGCGGGCGCGGCGGCTACCCTGAACGTCGTGCCTTCTCCCACCACTGAGCCAGCCCGCAGCCGTCGTGTCTCCCTCGTGACCCTGGGCTGCGCCCGCAACGAGGTCGACTCCGAGGAGCTGGCCGGACGGCTCGCGGCCGGGGGCTGGGAGCTGGCGGCGGACCCCGAGGACTCCGACGTCGTCGTGGTGAACACGTGCGGCTTCGTGGAGTCGGCGAAGAAGGACTCGGTCGACACGCTGCTCGCCGCGTCCGACACCGGCCGCAAGGTCGTGGCCGTCGGGTGCATGGCCGAGCGCTACGGCACGGAGCTGGCCGAGAGCCTGCCCGAGGCCGACGCCGTGCTCGGCTTCGACCACTACGCCGAGCTGTCCGACCGCCTCGACGACGTGGTGGCCGGCCGCACGGTCGCGTCGCACACGCCGTCGGACCGGCGCAAGCTGCTGCCGATCAGCCCGGTGCAGCGGCCCGCGGCCGCCGAGGCCGTGGAGGTGCCCGGCCACGCCCAGCACGGCTGGGGCCCGCGTGTGCTGCGCACCCGGCTCGACGATTCGCCCGTGGCCGCGCTGAAGATCGCGTCGGGCTGCGACCGGCGCTGCTCGTTCTGCGCCATCCCGTCGTTCCGCGGCTCGTTCGTGTCGCGTCAGCCGGACGAGATCGTCGCCGAAGCGCAGTGGCTCGCGGACAACGGCGTGAAGGAGCTCTTCCTCGTCAGCGAGAACTCGACCTCCTACGGCAAGGACTTCGGCCGCGACGGCACGCGCGCGCTCGAGCTGCTGCTGCCGCGCCTGGCGGAGATCGAGGGCATCGACCGCGTGCGCGTGTCCTACCTGCAGCCGGCCGAAACGCGCCCGCAGCTGGTGAAGGCGATCGCGACCACGCCGGGTGTCGCCGACTACTTCGACCTGTCGTTCCAGCACTCGAGCGAGCAGGTGCTGCGCCGCATGCGCCGCTTCGGGTCCACCGACTCGTTCCTCGCGCTCACCGAGCAGATCCGCGAGTACGCTCCGGAAGCCGGCATCCGCACCAACGTGATCGTCGGCTTCCCCGGCGAGACCGAGGACGACCTGGCGGAGCTCGAGCGCTTCCTCACCGGTGCGCGGCTCGACGCCGTCGGCGTGTTCGGCTACTCCGACGAGGACGGCACGGAAGCCGAGACCTTCGACGGGAAGCTCGACCCCGCCGTGGTCACCGAGCGCGTCACGCGGATCTCGGCGCTGGTCGAGGAGCTCACCTCGCAGCGGGCCGAGGACCGCATCGGCACGTTCGTGCAGGTGCTCGTGGAACAGGCGGCCGAGGACGGCGACGACGCCGTCGGTCGCGCCGCCCACCAGGCGCCCGAGGTCGACGGCGAGTGCGTGATCCTCGAGGATCCGGATCGCGCGGCCGTCGAGGTGGGCGATCTGGTGCGCTGTGAGGTCGTCGACTCCGCCGGGGTCGACCTGATCGTCCGTCCGGTGCCGGACGCGGACCGGTGAGTGCCGCACCCAGCGACGCCGGCGAGGGTGTGACCCGCGCCGCGAAGGCTTCGGCGCCGGCCGAAGAGGTGCCTGCTGAAACGGGGGCTGCCCGCATGCCCGAGCCTGCCGCGCCCGAACCCACGCCCGTCCCGACGCTGAACATCGCGAACCTGCTCACGCTTTCGCGTCTGGTGCTCGTTCCGCTGTTCGTGCTCGCGCTCTTCGCCGGCGACGGCGTGGACACCACGTGGCGGCTCATCGCCACGGGCCTGTTCGCCATCGCGTCGGCCACCGACCAGGTCGACGGGTGGGTCGCGCGCAAGTACGGCCTGATCACCGACTTCGGCAAGATCGCCGACCCGATCGCGGACAAGGCGCTGATCGGCGCCGCGCTCGTGGGCCTCAGCGTGCTCGGCGAGCTGCCGTGGTGGGTCACGATCGTGATCGCGGTCCGGGAGATCGGCGTCACCCTGCTGCGCTTCTGGGTGATCCGCCACGGCGTGATCCCGGCCAGCCGCGGCGGCAAGGCCAAGACGATGACGCAGATCCTGGCCATCGTCGTGTACCTGCTGCCGCTGCCGGACGGGGCCGACCCGGTGCGCTGGGCGCTCATGGGGCTCGCGGTGCTGCTCACCGTGGTCACCGGCGTCGACTACCTGATCCGCGCCCTGCGCCTGCGCGCTGCCGGCCGCCGCGCCACGGGTTCCTGAGGGTGGAGCTCCACGCGGTGTCTTCGGAAAGCCCGGGGTCTCTGGAAAGCACGGTCGCCTTGGAAGACACGGGGTCTCTGGAAAGCATGGCCGCGCAGCTCGTGGCCGTGCTGACCCGGCGCGGTGAGACCGTGGCCACGGCCGAATCGCTCACGGCGGGCCTGGTGTGCGCCACGATCGCCCGCATCCCCGGCGCGAGCGCGGTGCTGCGCGGCGGGCTCGTGGTGTACGCCACGGAGCTCAAGACCGTGCTCGCCGGCGTGGACGCGAAGCTGCTGGCCGAGCGCGGGGCCGTGGACCCCGAGGTGGCGGCCCAGCTCGCCGACGGCGCGCGCGAGCGCTGCGGGGCCACGTGGGGGCTGGGGCTCACCGGCGTGGCGGGCCCGAGCGCCCAGGACGGGGTGGCGCCGGGCACGGTGTACGTCGGGCTCAGCGGGCCGTCGACCCGGATCGTCCGTACGCTGGCCGAAACCGGTGACCGGGACATGATCAGGACCGCGTCGGTGCGTTCCGCGTTTGCGCTGCTCGGGGAACATCTACACTGATGGGGGCGTTCGCCCTTGGCGGACGTACGTGTCAAGTCCTGCGCTCGGGGCACCGCTCTGGGTAACGTAGGAGGCACCAGTTCGGGAAGGGAGGCGCGTGATGACCGTGCTGTTGCGTGAGGCGATCGGTGATCGGCTCCGTCATGCCCGCACCAACCAGCGTCGAACGCTGCGTGACATCTCCCGCGCCGCCAGGGTGAGCCTCGGTTACCTGTCCGAGGTCGAGCGCGGTCAGAAGGAGGCCTCCAGCGAGCTGCTGGCTTCCATCTGCGACGCCCTGGACCTTCCGCTCGGCGAGCTGCTGCACAAGGTCGCGGCCGACGTGTCGGCGCTCGAGTCGGTGGAGGTCGCACCGGTCGACGAGCGCGTGGTCGAGGGTGCCCCGAGGGAGCGGGTGCCGGCGGAGCGGGAAGCCACCGCGTCGGCGAGCGGCTTCGAAGGCGGCCGCCTGGTGGGCGAGCTGGTCGGCGACGACTTGTCCGACCTGCGGCTTTCGCCCGCTCCGCGGATGAACACCCAGTTGCGGACCACGATCGGCGCGCCGAAGCTCGCGTCCACGATCGCGGCGTAACAACGCTTGGTGAACGCACGGCCCCGGGGTGTGACCCCGGGGCCGTCCGCGTATTTCCGGAATCGATCAGGGTCGTCCCTGAATTCCCCCGGGGTCGCCTGGAACGGCAGGGGCTGACCTGACACGATGGAACCCAACGCCGGGGTCGGGACGTTCAAGCTAGGGGAGCGACGCCCCACCTCGAGACACACAGGGCCCGTGGGACGCAAGAAGGCAGGCGGAGGAGATGGCCAACCCGTTCGTGAAGTTCTGGAAGTACCTCATGGCGTCGTTCTCGTCGAAAATCGACGAGCACGCCGACCCGAAGGTGCAGATCCAGCAGGCCATCGAGGAGGCACAGCGCAATCACCAGGCGCTGACGCAGCAGGCCGCCTCCGTGATCGGCAACCAGCGTCAGCTGGAGATGAAGCTCAACCGGCAGCTCGGTGAGGTCGAGAAGCTGCAGGCCTCGACCCGGCAGGCCCTGGTGCTCGCCGACGAGGCCCGCGGCAAGGGCGACGAGCAGAAGGCGACCGAGTTCGAGACGGCGGCGGAGAGCTTCGCCGCGCAGCTCGTCACGGCCGAGCAGAGCATCGAGGACCTCAAGACGCTGCACGACCAGTCGCTGCAGGCCGCGGCCCAGGCCAAGAAGGCCGTGGAGCGCAACGCCACGATGCTGCAGCAGAAGCTGGCCGAGCGCACCAAGCTGCTCTCGCAGCTGGAGCAGGCGAAGATGCAGGAGCAGGTCTCCGCTTCGCTCAACCAGATGAGCCAGCTGGCCGCGCCGGGCAACACGCCGTCGCTGGAAGAGGTCCGCGACAAGATCGAGAAGCGCTACACCACCGCGCTGGGCCAGGCCGAGCTGGCGCAGAACTCGGTGCAGGGCCGCATGCTCGAGGTGCAGGAATCCGCCACGCAGATGGCGGGCCACTCGCGCCTGGAGCAGATCCGCGCGTCGATGCGCGGTGACTCGGTCGCGCAGGTCACCGACGGTGGCGGCGCCGCCAAGTCGGCCGGCACGGCGGGCAGCGCGGACATCCAGCGCGAGATCCAGGCCCGCGTGCAGGCCGAGCAGGGCAAGAACCCGGCCTGACCGCCGGGTGCGAGGACGACTCCCGGGGGTGGGGCATGGCCGGCAGCGGTGGACGGCGGGACTTCAACGAGTTCAACGCCAAGCTCGAGAAGCACATCGAGAAGCTGCCGGAGTACGCCCAGCGTGCCCAGGAGAAGCTGCAGCGGTACTTCCCGTCGGCCGATGAGGCCGGCGGGAAGCCCACCGCCGAGCCGTCCCCGCCGCGTCGGCCCGCACCACGCCGGCCCGCACCGCCCGTGGTGCGCCGGCCGACCACGTTCTCCCAGGTGGCCGGGCAGGTACCGGCCGTCGCCGAGGCCCGGGCGAAGTGGCAGCGGTGGAACGAGCCCACGGCCAAGCACCAGCGGCGCATCACCCGCACGTCGCGGGTGCTCACGCTGTGGCTGCTCATCACGATTTTCCTCGGCGTCCTCACCGTGCTCGCAGGCACGGGCCTGATGGGCGCCGGTGGCACCGACGTGGCCCAGACGGTGCTCGCCGGGTTCGGCACGGTCGTGTTCGGCACGTTCAGCGTGCGCACCGGGCTGAAGCTGCGTCAGCTGAAAAAGACGGAACTTCCCGGAGCCGCCGCGGGCGGCGCCCCGCCGCCGTTGCCGCCGGCCGCCTCGGTGGCCCGCGAGCCGATGGAACGCCTCGCGGAATCCGAAGCGTCCCTGGGCGAGCTGTTGCGGCAGCTGTCTGTGCCCACTTCGCTGGGCACCACCACCGTTCCCGAGATCTCGGTGGCCGACGCGCGCGCCACCGCCCAGGAGGCGGCCCGCGCCCTGCGTGGCCTGGCCGCTCGCATCCAGGCGATCGAGCGCGGCCGCAACTCCGCTCCCGAACGCGAGCGTGGTGCGCTCGACGCGGCCGTCGCGAAGCTGCGGGAGCAGCTCGACGACGGCATCGAAGGCTTCGGCAGCCTGGTCGCCGCGGCCGGGCGCGCGGTCGCGGCCAGCAGCGACGGCCTGGGCACCTCGAAGCAGGCCCTCACCGACGCGACCGATCACCTGGCGGGGCTGGCGTTGGCCCTGCGGGACCTGGCGTAGGCGCTTTTTTCGCAGGTTCATCCTTTCGGCCTGCCCTCCGGCTGGAAGCCGTGGAGGGCTCCCGTTCTTTCAGCGTGCCCTTCACGGATCAGGGGCGCGCGGGCCGGGAACAAGCCGGATGGCGCAGTTTGGGTTTCCGGTCGGCCTAGTCGACGTCACCGAATGCCGCTCAACGGTCGTTGCGCCCGAATACCGAAACAATGGCGTAATCCGAAACAGCTGGTTACGGAAACGCGTGCGGTTTAACGTTTTTCTCATGAAGTCAGTGGTGGCACCCGCCAGGATCGGCGCCGTGGCCTGAGGTTCCGCGGTGCCGGACGTACACAGTGGACTCATCCGATCCCGTCGAGGAAAGGACCCCCCGTGACCACGCTCCCGCCCGAAGCCGAACCCGTGCCCGTCCCTCCGCCCAGTGCGCACCACCGGGTGGTCGCCGCGTTCGAACGTCTCGCCCAGGTCGACCGCCCCGAACTGTGGGTGAGCCTGCGCACGCTGGAAGAAGTGCTGGTCGACGCCAAGGCCGTCGACGAGCGCGTCCGCGCCGGGGAGGACCTCCCGCTGGCCGGGACGGTGCTCGCGGTGAAGGACCTGATCGACGTCGCCGGGCTGCCGACCGCCGCGGGAGGCCCGGGTTTTTCGCGGGTGCCCGTGACCAGTGCCACGGCGGTCACGCGGCTCACCGGCGCGGGTGCCGTGGTGCTCGGCAAGACGAACCTCGACGGGTGCGGCGCCGGGCCGGTTGGCACGCCCAGCCCGTCGACCGCGGTCGCTTCGGCCGGCGACCCCCAGAAGTCCGCCGGTGGGTCCGGCAGCGGTGCTGCCGTGGTCGTCGCGCTCGGGATCGCCGACCTCGCGCTCGGTACTGACACCGCCGGTTCCGGCCGGGTGCCCGCCGCGCTGAACGCTGTGGTCGCTCTCGTGCCGACGCCCGGTCTCGTGCCGAAGACCGGCGTTTTCCCGGCGGCGCCTTCGGCCGACTGCGTTTCGGTGTTCGCGCGCAGCCTCACGCTCGGCCAGCGCGCCCTCGCCGCGCTGACCGGCCCCGATGGTCTGGACACCGCGGTGCGCTCCTGGCCGGCCGACGTCCGCCTCGGCGCGGGGGAGCGGCCCCGTGTCGCGATCCCCGACTCCGCGGGCCTCGCCGCATTGTCCGGACCGGCGCGGCGCGCGTTCGGGGTGGCGGTGGCTTCGCTGACGGCGGCCGGCGCCGTGGTCGAGGCCATCGACCTGAGCGTGTTCTTCGAGGCCGGTGAGCTGCTCCGCCGCGGTGGTCTTGGTGACGTGGCTTCTGCGGACCCTGACGGCGCCCTCGGCGGCCCTGGTGTCGTGCCTTCTGCCGACGCAGACGGCGCCCACTGTGGCACCCTCGGCGGCCCCGGTGCCGGGCCTTCTGCCGACGCAGACAGCACCCACCGCGAAGTCGCCCGCCTACGCGCGGCCGCCCACGCCGCCTTGGGTGACTGTGCGGCCCTGCTTCTGCCCACCGTCCCCGATCACCCCGACCTCACCGAAGCCGTGGCCGACCCCGCGGGCGTGAGCGCTCGGCTCGGCACGTACAGCGCCTTCGTGAACGTGCTGGACTTCGCGGCCGTCACCGTGCCCGTCGCCCCGGGCGACCAGCGCCCGTTCGGCGTCACGATCGCCGCGCGCGCTTTCGACGACCAGATCGCCCTCGACCTGGCCGCCGTGCTCACCGGCGAGCAGGCCCGCGAGCCCTACCCGCCCGACGGCGTGGACGTGGTCGTCTTCGGCGCCCACCTGCGCGGCCAGCCCCTCCACGACCACCTGCGTGGCGCCCGCTTCGTCGCGCCGGTCCAGACCGCCGAGCAGTACCGCATGGTCCTCCTCGACACCGACCCACCCCAACCCGGCGTGATCCCCGGCCGCACCACCCTGGACGGCGAACTGTGGCGCCTCTCGCCGGCGCTGTTCGGCCGCTTCGCCGCCTCCCTGCCCGCCCCCTTCGTCCTCGGCCACGTCACCCTGGACGACGACACCACCCCGCTCGCCGTGCTCTGCCCACCGACCGCCACGGGCAGCGCCCCGAACCTCGACCGCTACGACTCCTGGCGCGGCTACCTCCGCTTCGCGAGCACGGCGGGCCTGCGCTCGGTGAGCTGACCCAGCCCGCGGCTGACGTCGGGCAACTCACTCGGCGCGGCCGCGGGCCTCGGTCTTCGACAGTGGCAAGCCGGCTGTTGGATTGGTTCGTGGTGCGGCCAGCACACCGCGACCGGTACGAACGGTGGCGTGGCCGCTCGTGCTTCGTCAGCGCGGGCAGGTCTGCACCCGATGGCGCCGATCCGGTGTCGTGGCCGAGTGGCTGCCGGACGTCGTGACACCGCTCGCTGACGGCTCTGTGCCTCGCGTGGTGACCGGGCGCGAACCGTGCCGCGCCGACCTGCGGTTCGTGGGCACAGCGGGCCGTCGCTCGGTGAGCTGATCCGGCGCCGGTTGTCGCCGGAGTGCGGGCTTCGCCGGTGGCACGCCGGCGTTGGCCTGGTTCGTGGTGCGGCCTCCGCACACCGCGAGCGGCGTGAACCGCGGCGCGGCCACTCGTGCTTCGTCAGCGTGGGCAAGTTTGCACTCGGTCGCGCCGATCCGGTGTCGTGGCCGAGTGGCGGCCGGACGGCGTGGCACCGCTCGCTCACGGCTCGGTGCTTCGCGCAGCGACCGGCGCGAACCGTGCTGCGCCGACCTGCGGTTCGTGGGCCCGGCGGGCCTGTGGTCGGTGAGCTGATCCGGCGCCGTTGTCGCCGGAGTGCGTCCTTCGCCGGTGGCAAGCCGGCGCCGGCTGGTTCGCGGTGCGGCCGCCGCACCCAGCGAGCGGCGTGAACCGCGGCGTGGAAGCTCGTGCTTCGTCAGCGCGGGCAGGTCTGCACTCGGTCGCGCCCGGTCCGGTGGTCGTGGTCGTGTGGCTGCCGGGCGTCGTGGCACGGCTCGGTGCCTCGCGCAGCGACCGGCGCGAACCGTGATGGCCTGACCTGCGGTTCGTGGGCACGCCTGCGCTCGGTGAGCTGATCCGGCGCCGGTTGTCGTCGGAGTGCGTCCTCTGGCGTCGGCCGGTTCCGGCCTGGATCGTGGTGCGCCACCCCACGCCGCGAGCGGCGCGAACCGCAGCGCCGCAATCGCCGTAGCGAGCACGGCCTCCGCTCGGAGAGCCGACCCGGAGACCGGCGCGCGCGCCTTCCCAGGTGGTGTGCGCGCCGGCCTCGGGGGGTGTGGTGCGGCTACTTGCCGGGCCGGCGCGCGATGCCGCGGCCGACGCGTCGGACCAGGGCCGGGCCGTGGAGGGCGAAGCCGGTGTACAGCTGCACCAGGCTCGCGCCGGCGTCGAGGAGGCGGAGGGCGTCGTCGGGGTCGAGGATGCCGCCGACGCCGATCAGGGGGAGCTTGCCGGCGGTGTGGGACTGGACGAAGCGCACGACTTCCAGCGAGCGCGCCGTGAGGGGGCGGCCGGACAGGCCGCCGGTCTCGCCGGCGAGGTGCGTCTCGGCCGGGGCCACGCCGGAGCGCGAGAGGGTGGTGTTGGTGGCGATCAGGCCGGCCACGCCGTGGTCCAGGCAGACTTCCAGCAGCTCCGCGAGCGCGGAGTCCGTGAGGTCGGGGGCGACCTTCACCAGCAGCGGCGTGTCCCCGCCGAGTTCGGTCGACGTGCGGCGCAGCTCGGCGAGGAGCTCGCCCAGCGCGGCCTTGTCCTGCAGCGCGCGCAGGCCCGGGGTGTTGGGGGAGCTGACGTTGATGGCGAAGTAGTCGGCGTACGGGTGCAGCGCGCGCAGCGAGAACCGGTAGTCGTCCACGGCGTCGGCGAGTGGGGTGACCTTGGACTTGCCGATGCTGACGCCCAGCGGCACGCCCGGTTTGCCCTGCGCGGCGAGCCGGCGGGCGAGGGCTTCGGCGCCGTCGTTGTTGAAGCCCATGCGGTTGATCACGGCGTCGCTCTCGGGGAGGCTGAACAGCCGCGGCTTCGGGTTGCCCGGCTGCGCGTGCCGGGTCACGGTGCCGACCTCGACGAAGCCGAACCCCAGCGCCGGCCACGCCGCCAGGGCGCGCCCGTTCTTGTCCATGCCCGCGGCCAGCCCCACGCGGTTCGGGAAGCGCAGGCCGAGCACAGTGACCGGGTCGTCGGTGCCGTAGACCCGCGCGAGCGGCCCGAGCGCGGGACCGAGCCGGCTCAGCAGCCGCACGGTGCGCTCGTGCACCAGCTCGGGATCGTGGTAGGCAAGCCGGTACAGCGCGGGGCGGGCGATCTTCTCGAACAGCACGCGCCCATGCTGCCTCATCGCCTCCGGGGCGGCGCCCGGAACCCGGCCCGCCTGTGGCGCCGGTCGCGGGAGCCTAGCCGGCGACGCTTTCCTTCCACTCGTCTTCGAGCATGGCGTAGACCAGTTCGTCGGTCCACTCGCCCTTCACGATCTCGTTTTCCCGCAGGTGCGCTTCCCGGCGCATGCCGAGCCGTTCCATGAGGGCGCTCGACGCGGTGTTGCGGCCGTCGCAGCGGCCGATGATCCGGTGCAGGCCCAGGTCCTCGAACCCGAGGCGCAGCAGCTCCTTGGTGGCTTCGAGCGCGAGGCCCCGACCGTGGTGGTCGGGGTGGAACACGAACCCGATTTCGCCCTGGCGGTGCTCGGAACTCACGTACTCGAGGTTCAGGTCGCCGATCAGCTGACCGGTCTCGGTGAGCTCGACCGCGACGGCGAGGAACTGGCCGTCCTGCGTGAGCGTGGAGGAGTGCACCCGCTTCGCGAGCGCGGCGGCGGATTCGGCCCGGCTGCGCGGCCCCCAGTAGAGGTAGCGGGCGACGTCGGCTCGCGACTGGAAGGAGTTCAGGGCATCGAGGTCCTCGAGCCTGAACGGGCGCAGGAGCAACCGTTCGGTGGTGATCGGGTAGTCCGGCCTGAGCATGTCGTTCAGGCTAGCGAGATACGGCCGTTCGGGGTATGGAACGGGCCGATTGATCGGCGAAGCCAGGGGATCGATCGCCGGACGGTCGCCCGGCGGAGCCCGGCGGCGAGATCTCGTCTGGGTTGTGGGGTGCTCCCGGGGCGGCTCTCGGACGCCGTCAAACGTCCGAGTCCAAGCCGGACCGGTGCTCGAAAGCCCCGGGAGCCCGGTGACTGCCTGGTATTCGCTATCAGGCAAACACGCGAAGCAGGCGATGAGCCGAAGGTGGCTCAGGTTGTATCGCTGCTCAAAGTCCCTACGCGTGCCATCCGCTAGCGGACAGCCACCTCACGAGTCCTGTGAGAATACAACTTAGGACCACCTCCTCTCTCGTGTAAGACCACGCTAACCGCGAATGCCGGTGCGCTGCAACATCATTTGGGCGAACTCACGGCGGCCCGCCTGGGATGTCCGAATCCGTTCGCCGGGCGCGAACACCAGGCGTGAGCGGCGGCGTGACCGTGGCCCCTACGGCGGGCCCGAACGACGGCCCGAGCTCAGCCGCCCGGACGCGGTCCCGGCTGGCACCGCGGGCAGAACCACGTGGGCCGCCGGTAGACGCCCTCGCCCTGGTCGTGCACCTCGACCCGGCCACCGCAGCGGAAGCAGCCCTGGCGCGTGCGTTCGTAGACCCAGTGCTGCCGGCCGCGGGTGAGGTCGCCGGTGGTCACCTGCTCCCACCGCCACGCGTTGGCCATCAGCAGCTTCCGCGCCAGTGCCACCACCCGGGCCGAGTCCACTTCGGACACCCGGGTCCACGGCGAGACCTTCAGGAGGAAGCAGATCTCCACCTTGTAGAGGTTGCCGACCCCGGCCATGATCCGCTGGTCGAGCAGGGCGTCGCCGAGCTCGCGGTCTGGTTGCGCGGCCAGTGTCGCCGCGGCGCGCGCGGCGTGCTCGTCCGTCCACTGTGGACCGAGCAGGTCCGGGCCGAGGTGGCCGACCAGGTCGGCTTCGGCCTGGGTGGGCACGAGTTTCAGGTCGTGCACGCGGAAGCCGATCGCCTGCACGTCGGCCGAGGCGAGGATCACGCGCGCGTGGTGGGCGGGCCGGCGCCACTTCTCGCCGGCCGCGTGGATCTGCCAGCTGCCGTCCATGCGCAGGTGGCTGTGGAGCGTGAGGTCGCCGGAAAAGCGCGTGAGCAGGTGTTTGCCGACCGTGGCGGTGCCGAGGACCTCGCGGCCCGCGAGGTCCACAGTGGCCAGTGCGGGATGGCGGAACTCGCCGCGCACCAACGTCTTTCCGGCCAGTGCCTTGTCGAGCAGCTTGCCGTGGAGGAAGACGGTGTCGCCCTCGGGCACGGCTCAGCCCGCGGTGTCGGACACGGCCGCCGGCGACTCGGCGGTGGTCTCGGGCGCTTCGTCCTCTTCGCCGTGCACGCGGTGGCGCCCGGCGCGACCGGACCGCAGGATCTTCGCCAGCACCATGTTGAACGTGAGCGCGATCTCCTGCGCGCCGGGGGAGTGCCACTCGTGGATCGGGCTGCACGCGCCCTGCGCCTGCTGCACGGCCAGGCGGTCGGGGATCGCGGTGGGCATCACCAGTGAGCCGAAGTTCTCGCGCAGCTCGGCGACGCGGAACTGGTGCTCGTAGGAGCGCACGCGCAGCTTGTTGACCAGCACACCGATCGGGCGCAGGCCCGGGTTGTTCTCTTCGCGGATGCGCTCGATGGCCTCGAGCGCGCGCTGGGCGCCGGCCACGGCGTACATCGTGGGCTCGGTCACGATCAGTGCGCTGTCGGCCGCCACCAGGGCGGATTTCGTCAACCGGCCGAGTGACGGCGGGCAGTCGATGACCACGAGCTCGTACGGTTCCTCGCGCAGCGGGTTCTGGTGCAGCTCGTCGAGCGCGCGCGAGAGGTTCTCCAGGCGCCGGCCGTCGGAGTCGGGCTCGTTGAGCAGCTCCAGCTCCTCGGAGCCCACCAGCACGTCGACCTCGTCGCTCCACACGCTGGGCGCGATCGCGCGCTCGAGCACGGGCCGGGCGGGCGTCTCGAGGACGTCGGCCAGCGTCGCGTCGGTGTACGGCGGGTCGAGCGAGGTCGTGGCGTTGCCCTGCGGGTCGAGGTCGGCCACGAGCGTGCGGGTACCCCTACGCAGAGCGGCCGACGCGATACCGAGCGCGACCGTCGTTTTACCGACGCCACCCTTGAGGCTGAGAACGGCGACCGTGTGCACTCGACACAGCCTACGGGCCGCCGGTGGGTCGGGTCGCGAGGAAGGTGCCGAACGCCTCTTCCGGGCAGGCCCGGGTCACGGCGGGTGACCGGCGGGCGGGCACTACCCTGTCCGACTATGAAGACGGACACCGTGGCGGCCCGGGGTTCGGGCGCCGTTCGCCGGGCGCTCGAGGCGGAGCTGCGCGCGGCCCGCGCCCGTGGCGTGGAGCAGCCGGCCGTCGTCGACGTCGGCGGCGGCAGTGGCGGCTGGGCGGTGCCCTTCGCGTCGGCGGGCTGCCTCGTCACGGTGGTCGAGCCCAATCCCAACGCACTGGCGACGCTGCGGCGGCGCGCGGAAGAGGAAGGCGTCTCGCACCGGATCACGGTGATCGCGGACGATTCCGACGCGCTCGGCGCCCACGTCGAGGCCGGTTCGGCCGATCTCGTGCTGGCCCACGGGCTGCTCGAGGTCGTCGACGACCCGGCGGTGGCGCTCGCCGCGCTGGCCGCGGCCGTCGCCCCCGGTGGCGCGCTGTCCGTGCTCGTGGCCAACCGCAACGCCGCCGTGCTGCACCGCGCGCTGGCCGGCCGGATCGCCGAGGCCCAGCGCCTGCTCGACGGCGCCGACGGCGTGGTGCCCGGCGGGCGCGACACCGTGCTGCGCCGCTTCGACAGCACCGGGCTCACCGCGCTGCTCGTGGCCGCGGGCCTCGAAGTGACGCTGCTGCAGGGCGACCGCGTGATCGCCGACGTCGTGCCCGGCGAGGTGCGCGAGGACGAGCTCGCCGCGTTCGAGGTGGCGGCGGCTTCGGTGCCGGCGCTGCGCGACGTGGCCGGGCGGCTGCACGCGATGGCGCGCCCGGCGCAGGTCTGAACCTCGCGCTGATCAGGGCTTTTCCGCTCGGACCGGGAATTGTCGGTGGTGCCCGGTAGCGTCCGTGGGCGTGGGGAGCAGAAACGCCGAACTGCCGAGCGGCCTGGCCCGCTACCGGGTCACCACGGGTGCCGAGACGCTGCCGGACGACACCGGTTGCGCGATCCTGCACGTGGACATGGACGCGTTCTTCGTGTCGTGCGAGCTGCGCACGCGGCCTGAGCTGATGGACAAGCCCGTGGTCGTGTCCGGCGGCGGGCCGCGCTCGGTGGTGGCCGCGGCCAACTACCCGGCGCGCAAGTTCGGCGTGCACTCGGCGATGCCGTTCTCCACGGCGAAACGGTTGTGCCCGCACCTGATCTGCCTCACGCCGACCTCGGGCCTCTACGGCGAGGTGTCGCGGGAGGTCATGGACATCTTCCGGGAGCTCACGCCGCTCGTGGAGCCGCTGAGCCTCGACGAGGCGTTCCTCGACGTGAGCGGCGCGTTGCGGCGGCTCGGGGCCACGCCGGCCCAGCTCGGGGCGCGGATCCGCTCGCGGGTGCAGGCCGAGCACGGGATCACCTGTTCGGTGGGGGTGGCGAAGGTCAAGTTCGTCGCGAAGCTCGCGTCGGGCATGGCGAAGCCCGACGGGATGGTGGTGGTGCCGGCGGCCGACACGCTGGCGTTCCTGCACCCGTTGCCGGTCTCGGCGCTGTGGGGCGTGGGCAAGCGCACCGAGGAGCAGCTGCGGCAGCAGGCGCTGCACACGATCGCGGACGTGGCCGCCGCGCCGCCCGCGCGGCTGCGGCGTTCGCTGGGCAACGCCATGGGCGAGCACCTGTGGGCGCTCGCCAACGGCCACGACGACCGGGCCGTGGTGCCGGAGTCGGCGGAGAAGTCGATCGGGGCGGAGCGCACGTTCGAGGTCGATCTGCACAGCCGCGCCGAGCTGGGTCTCGAGCTGCTGCGGCTGTCCGAACGCGTCGGCGCCACGCTGCGGGCGCGCGGCCTGCGCGGGCGCACGGTGTCGATCAAGGTGCGCTTCGCCGACTTCCACACGATCACCCGGGCGCGCACGCTGTTCACCGCCACGGACGTGGCCCGTGACATCCATCGCACGGCCGTGGAGCTGCTCGCCGAGCACGCGCCCACCGGGGCGGTGCGGCTGATCGGCGTGCGGGTCGAGGGCCTCGACACCGGCGAGGGCGGCGAACAACTGCAGTTCGCCTCGGCCGAGCCGCGCTGGCGCGACGCGGAAGTGGCCGCTGACGTGGCCAGATCCCGCTTCGGGTCGGCGGCGGTGCGGCCCGCGTCGCTGCTGAACCCGCGGGAGACGTGACCGGCGGTGTCGCTTCTGTCGGGTTTTCGGCGCCCTGAGGTGCCACGTGTTGTCTCGCCTGTTGTATTGCCTGTTGTGTCATCCGGGGGTGTCGGCGGGCCGCCGCCGGGCCGTCGTGACCCAGTGTCAACCCGCGTCGGTCGTGATTTCCCCCAATTCGATCCCTTCTGGATGCGGGATCGGGTAGTCGGACGCGCGCGGGGCTCGTATCCTGGACAGTGCGGCCCCACCTGG
The DNA here is from genome assembly GCF_035918295.1 of Amycolatopsis rhabdoformis. Taxonomy (GTDB): domain Bacteria; phylum Actinomycetota; class Actinomycetes; order Mycobacteriales; family Pseudonocardiaceae; genus Amycolatopsis; species Amycolatopsis rhabdoformis. The sequence goes on along the minus strand of NZ_CP142149.1, from coordinate 4,440,797 downwards.
GGTCGGCAGTTGGGTCCAGAACGTTGCGCGGCCCGGCGCCCGCGACAGCTGTGCCGGAGGAGGAAAGATGCCACTCTCCGAGCATGAGCAGCGGCTGCTCGATCAGATCGAGCGCGAGCTCTATGCCGAGGACCCCAAGTTCGCATCCACGGTGCGTGGCACCCGGTTGCGCCGCCCCGCCCGTCGACGGCGAATCCAAGGGATCGCCCTGTTCGTGGTGGGTGTCGCGCTCCTGGTGCTCGGCGTGGTGGTACCCGTGCTGCGGGTCGCCGACATCCCGTTGATCAGCGTGCTGGGGTTCCTCGTGATGTTCTTCGGGGTCATGATGGCCGTCACATCGATACGCCACGGCGACAGCGGCCGCGGCGGCTCCACCGCCAACGGCGGAGGCGGCGGCAAGGGCTCAGGCGGCAAGAGCTCCTTCACGCAACGCATGGAAGAGCGCTTCCGCCAGCGCTTCGAAGAGCAGTAGCTCCGCCCGGAAGCTTGGGAGATCCGCGCTTCACCCGGTTGGGGTGGAGCGCGGATTTCTCGTGTGTGCGGGCTGAGCTGGGGGTGCGCTTGGGCGGGGCGCGGGTTTCGGGTGGGATTTCGGGAGCTGTGGGCGGGCTGGGGTTGTGGGCCCGTGGCTGCCGAGGGATCTGAGCTTCGACGGCCGAGGGTTGCTGCCGTTGTCGGCCTGGGTCGACCTTGAGCTGGATCTGCCGCGCGCGGTTTGGCTGCGGCTGAGCTGACCTTGATCCGCGGGGCCGCTCTGTGAGGTCAGGCGTGGGTGCGTTTTCGCCGGCCTGGGTCGGGCGTGAGCGGGTCCGGATCCCTCCGCGCTGTGGCTGAGCGGCCGCTGACTTGTGAGGCAGATCAACGAAGCCGGGAGCCGAGTACGCCTTCGGCCGCAGTCTGCCTCGCGCGCCACTAAGCCCAGCGGCACTAAGCCCCAGCGCCGCCGACCCGCCCCGGGAGGCAGACCGCCCCGGGAGGCAGACCGCCCCGGGAGACAGACCCCACCCTCCCTGAGGGGGCCTGCCCACTTCCAGCGTATCGGCCTGCACCGACAAAATCGGGTCGAAGAGCCGGCGAGGGGCGAATCATCCACAACTCGCGATGCTTGTGGAAAACCCTCTGACCTGCGAATTGCCGGGCCGGTACGACCCGGCTGATCACCCACACGGGCGCTGTTCGGCAGTTCGTCGGGAGACCGCTCGGACCACTCTCGAGATCCCGCCGAGCAGTCCACAAATACCGGCCGGGGGATCCCGCAATCCGCGACGAGCCGCCACGCGGGCGAGCCAACCCGGATCGGACCCGAGCCGAGCCGAGCCGAGCCGAGCCGAGCCGAGCCGAGCCACTCCAGGGCGAGCCAAGCCGGACCGAAGTGAGCCACGCTTGACCGAGCCAGCCACTCTAGGCCGCGCCGCGCCGAGCCGGACCAAACCAGACCAAGCCACAGCCGCCCGACAACAACCGAACCTCAGCCGATCAAGACCTCACCCGATCAAGACCTCCGCTTCAAGATCGACTTCGGGAAAAGCCTCCCGCGCAACGAAAGCGGAGCCGTCCGCCGGAGACTCTGCCGCAGCTCGTCGAAGGCCGGCGCCAAGTCCGGATCCGCCGAGGGGCCGTCGCTGTACCAAGTGCGTTCCACCGCGCCGATCACCGTGCGGAGGCTGTCGCGGCCGGGGTCGTCGAGGTGGTGGCGCTCGGCGATCTTCTGGCCGGCCACGCGGACGGTGTCGCTGTCGGCGAGGGGGAGGCCGCGGTCGGCGCATTCGGCTTTGAGTTCGCGCCACGCGGCGTCGGCGGAGCCGGGGGCGTGGGTGACGATCGACTGGAGGTGGCGGCGGCGGGTGAAGTCGCGCAGGGCGGCGGGGCCGCCGAGGCCCACGGCGGCCAACACGACGATCACGGCGAACCACCAGGCCACCAGGCCGGCCAGGAAGCCGAGCGCGGCGACCAGCAGCACGCCGCCCGCCAGGGGCAGCCACAGGGCGGCCTGGCTCGTGCGGGCGGCCGGTGCGGCGGGGGCGCGCACCAGGACATCGCCGTCCGGGACAGCACCCGGCGGGGCGCCAGCACTCGGGACAGCAGCGCCGGCCGCGGGCGGGCGTCGGCGCAGGACGTAGGCCGTGACGACGGCCGCGGCGCCCAGCACGGCGAGCACGGCGGCGAGGATCGCGAGCCAGCCGTCCTGCGATTCGGACGCGGCCGTGGTGGTCGGGGTGGCCTCGTTCTGGCCCTTGTCCAGCGGCGACTGCGTGGCGGGCGCGTTGGAGCGCGGCGCGGTCGGCAGGTCGTCGGTGGCGTTGGGCTGCTGGGAGTTCTGGTTGTTCTGCTGCAGGTACGTCGGCACGATGCCGCGGCCGTCGGCGAGCGGGGTCGGGTCGAAGGTGACCCAGCCCTTGTCGCCGAAGTAGGCCTCGACCCAGGCGTGCGCGTCCTGCGAGCTGATCGACTGGTAGTCGCCCTTCGCGACGCCCGGAGTGAAGCCGATGGCCACCCGCGCGGGGATGTGGGCGACGCGCAGCATCACGGCCATCGCCGACGCGTACTGCTCGCAGTAGCCGCGCTTGCCGTTGAGGATGAAGTCGGCCAGCGCGTCGGCGTCGGTGGCGTCGGCGGTCTTGGTGTCGTAGACGAAACCGTTCTGCGCGCTGAAGAACTGCCACAGCGCGGTGGCCTTGTCGAAGTTGTCGGTCTTGCCCGCGATGAGCTGGTTCGTCTTCGCGATCACGCGCGGGTCGACGCGGCCGATCTGCGAGTAGAACGCCGGCACCTCGTCGGACTTCGGGTCGGTGGCCCGCAGTTCCGCGGCCGTCGGTTCCTTCAGCGACGCGACCTCGGTGTAGGTCGGCGCCGATTCGCTCTTCGTGGTGAACACGGCACCACTGACGCGGTCGTAGAGCCACTGCGGCGAAAGCCCGCGCAGCGCCCGCGGCGCACCGTAGACGGGCAGCCAGTTGTCCACCCACCGCGTCGGCTGGATCTCGATCTGGCGGGACACACCGGTGCCGTCGTCGCCGGGCGCGGCGGGCAGCGTGCTGTTGGCGAGCACGCCGGTCTGCGCCTGGCCACCGCCGCGCAGGCCCCAGCCCTGGTTGGGCGTGTACGTGTCGAGCGTGAACGCCCGCAGGTAGCGGCGATCGTTGCCGAGGCCGCGGACCTGGAACAGCTCCGTGTTCTCACCCTGGTCGAGCAGGCCGCGCAGCTGCGTGAACGGCGCGACGCCGAACCCGCCGCTGCCGTCGCCGCCCGCACCCGAGCCGGCGCCGAACGGGATCTTCCCGACCGTGCCCACCCACGTGATCCCGCCGCCGAGCAGACCGAGCACGATCGCCGCGCTCACCACGGCCACGGGCGCCTGCAACGCCCGCGCCCGGCCGCCCGAGCCCGGTGCGTCGCGGTTGCGCCAGCGCTGGTGCCGGTGGTTGCCGTCGAGCGCGAGCAGGCACGCGAACGCCGCCGCGCCGAGCAGGAACGTCCACCACGGCAGCATGTCGTCCGACAACGCCGCCGGCACCGCGTACACGCACAGCAGCACCAGCCCGGTCGCCGCCGGAGCCGCGGCGGCCACGGCGAGCGTGTCGACGAGCACCGCGACCAGCCCGATCGCGATCGTGACCAGGCACAGGATCGGCTGCGTGCCCTCGACCGGCGGCAGCCCGGTGCGGATCTGCTCGGCCGACGCGCCGAGCGTCGCCTGAAGCTCGCCCAGCGCCGTGGGGCCGGGGATGATCTTGAGGAGGCCCTGTGTGGTGAAGGCGCCCGTGACCAGGAACAGCAGCACCACGAGCTGGCCCAGGCCCACGAGCACCGTCGGCGCGCGCAGCGACCGCAGCGCCAGCCCGGTCGACGCGATCAGGATGACCGCCACGAACAGGTAGCCGAACCACGCCCAGCCCGACACCACGCCGGTGATCGAGGTCGCCGCGCACAGCGTCGCGATGCCCGCCGCCACCGGCGGCAGGATCCCGCTCGACCACACCGGCGTCGGCGCGGCCGGCTGCGGCGTCGGCGTGTGGGGGATGGGCGGCGGAGCCTGCGTGGCAGGCGGCCGCGGCGCGGTGGTGGTCATCGGGTACCGCCGATCGGGGTCGCGCGGTGGGACAGTGCCGAGGCGGAACGCGTCGGATTGTGCTGAGCGGCCTGGGAAATCGGCGGCTGCGACACGGCGGGGGTCATGGTGCGCTGCCCGATCGGAGTGGTGCGGTGGACGACTTCAGCGCCCAGGCGTGCTGGTTTGTGCTGCGCCGCTGGGGAAATCGGCGGCAGCGACACCGCCGAAGGCACCGTGCGCCGCCCGAGCAGACCGCCGACTTCAGCCGACGCGAACACCGAAAAGCCTTTGACAGCCCCGGAAATCGGCACCGACGAAACCACGCGAGTCCGGGTCATCGCTCGCCGCCGATCAGCGCCGCGCGGTGCGCGCCCGTGCGGCAGAGTTCGGCCCACGCCTGGGGCATCGGCGTGTCCGGCCCGGCGATCACCACGCCCCAGCCGGCGGCGCGCAGCAGTTCGGCGGCGTCCTTCGTGGCCGCGGCCTGCTGGTCGGACGAGCCGGAGCCGGCCCAGGACGGCGTGTCCAGGAGGACGGCGAGGCTGCGGACGCCGCGAGGGCGGTAGCGGGCCAGTTCGTGCACCGACTCCGCGCTGACCGTGCCGAGCACCGCGATGAGCTCCTGTCCTTCGGCCGGGTCGTGCCCGAGCGTCACGTCGCGCTGGTGGGCGGGTTGGAGGCCGGCCAGGGCGTCGAGGACGACGTTGTCGTAGCCTTCGCCGCCGTCGCCCGGGGCGTCGGCCAGCGGGATGGCGTGTTCGGTGACCAGGCGGACGCGGTGGCCGGAGCGGCGCAGGTGCAGCGCGACCGACGCCGCGAACGACACGGCCCACTCGAGGCTCGCCGCGGGCCCGGTGCCGTGGTGGGCGGCCGCGCGGTGGTCGATCAGCACGGTCGTTCCGCCGCGCCAGGGGCGTTCCTCCACGCGCACCATGACCTCGTCGCGGCGGGCGGTGGAGCGCCAGTGGACCTTCCGCATGTCGTCGCCGGTGCGGTAGTGACGCACGATCACGTCGGGCTCGCCCTGGCCGGCGTGCAGGCGCACGGTGCCGTCGTCGCCCGCGCCGACCCCGGCGCCGCCGGGCAGGCCCCACAGGCCGACCACGCGGGGCACCACGACCAGCCGCGAGTGCCCGATCAGCTCGCGTTCGAACTCGCACAGCCCGAACGGGTCGGTGATCGTGGCGCGCAGCGGCCCCACCTGCTGGATCCCGCGCAGCATCGGCTGCAACGGGTAGCGCAGCAGCACCCGGCGATCGTGCGGCAGCCGTTCGACCACGAACCGCGGCCGCGAGCCCAGCACGTACGGCACGCCGTCCTCGAGCAGCACCTCGCCGCCCGGCAGCCGGCCGCTGCGCCACAACTCGAGGTGCACCTCGCCGCTCGCGCCGACGGCCACGCGCTCCGGCCGCAGCGCCCGCGTGGCGCCGAGCCGCAGCCGGGTCGCCGAGATGAACGCGGCGACCAGCAGCGGCAGCGCCACCACGAAAATGGCGACGCGCAGCAGGTCACGCTCGTTGAGCACCAGCGAGCACACCGCCGCGGCGATCCCCGCGGCCAGGAGGCAGCGGCCGCGAGTGGTCAGGCCGGACAGTGCACGCAGCATGCGGTTCTCGAATCGGGTGAGGGGATCAGCGGGGACCGGCGGAGCCCTGGGGCACGGGCACGCGGTGCAGCACGGCGCGGACCACGTCGGTCGCCGAGCGGCGCGCGGCGTGGGCCTCGGTCGTGAGCACCAGCCGGTGCGCCAGCACGGGCACGGCGACCGTGTGCAGGTCGTCCGGCACCACGTACTCGCGGCCCGACAGCGCCGCCTGCGCCCGCGCGGCGCGGACCAGGTGCAGCGTGGCCCGCGGCGACGCGCCGAGCCGGATCTCCGGTACCTGCCGCGTCGCGGACACCAGGTCCACGGCGTAGCGGCGGACCTCGGGCGCCATGTGCACCGCGCGCACGGTCTCCACGAGCCGCTGCACGGTCGCGCCGTCGGACACGGCGGTGAGGTCGGCCAGCGGGTTGTGGCCCGCGTGCTCGTCGACCATCGCCAGCTCGGCCTGCTGGTCGGGGTAGCCGATCGACACCCGCGCGGTGAAGCGGTCGCGCTGGGCCTCGGGAAGGGCGTAGGTGCCCTCCATCTCGATCGGGTTCTGCGTGGCGATCACCATGAACGGCGCCCCGAGCCGGTAGGTGCTCGTGTCGACCGTGACCTGGTGTTCTTCCATGCACTCGAGCAGCGCCGACTGCGTCTTCGGCGAGGCGCGGTTGATCTCGTCGCCCACCACGATGTTCGCGAACACCGGGCCGGGCCGGAACTCGAACTCGCCGGTCTGCCGGTTGTAGATCGACACGCCGGTGACGTCGCTCGGCAGCAGGTCGGGGGTGAACTGCACGCGGCTCACGGTGCAGTCGATCGACCGCGCGAGCGCCTTGGCCAGCGAGGTCTTGCCGACGCCCGGCACGTCCTCCACGAGCAGGTGACCCTCGGCCAGGAGGGTCACCAGCGCGATCCGGATGACGTCGGGCTTGCCGACCAGTACGCGCTCGACGTTCGCGGCGATGCGGCGGGCCGTGTCGTGCAGCTCGTCGAGGGACACTCTCGGGGCGTACCCGTTGCCTCGCCCGTTCGGGTTATCCGCCGCGGGGTAAGCCGGCTGCCCGGCCCCGCTGCCCTGCTGTCCGGCAGAGACGGCGGACTGGATTCTCGACGTCACTCGTCCTCCTGGTGGCGCATGGCTGTGCGGCTTCCACCGGCTCCGCCGGGTCGCTCGCTGTCCGCGCAGCGATCAGCCTTCCATCCAGTGTGTCAAACTCGGGCGAACTCGGCGGCGGAACCCCGCGAACGGCCGCTGATGACTCTCCGGTAATGCCCGTAGTCCGCCGATCGGGTGTACGAAGCGGCGTTTTCGGGTGCTGCCGCTGACGGACCGCTCTCACGTATGCTCCGAATCCGAGGTCGCTCGACTACGGAGAGGCGTAACCGCTCATGAGCGAGGTGGGGGCCGTACCGCTGCCCGACGTGCCGGGCCTGACGAGTACGGGATCGAGCGGCCGGCGGTTCTCCGTGGCGCCTGAGCTGGCCACCGCCACCTACACGAAGCTCGGCGAGCTGCAGGACGTGGTGGGCGAGATGGTGCGCGAGGCCGACGTGCTGGGCCGTTCGGTGCCCCTGGGCAGCGGATACGCCGGCGAGGTGGGCGCGTTCATGGCGCGGTACGGGTTCGGCGACGACGGCTCGGCCGTGGCCCAGCTGACCTCGTTCGGCCGGGAGATCGAAGACCTCAAGGAACGCATCGCGAGCGCGTTGAAAAAGTACCAGCGCGCCGACGACGCGGCCGCCGACGGCGTGGACTGCGCCGGTGGCTGAGCCCGTGCGCAAGGTTCTGCTGGTCGTGCCGCTTTTCCTGGTGCTCGTCGCGTGCGGGCGGCCGGTCACGCCGAAGGCGATCGCGGGGGACGGCGGTCCGCAGCCGTCAGCGCCCGGTTCCAGTGCCGCGCCCACCACGCTGGCCGGCCTGGACCCGTGCGCGCTGCTCTCGCCGAGCGACCGGTCGAGCGCCGGGCTCACCGAGCTCGGCAAGCCGAAGACGATCGGTGCGGCACGCGCGTGCGACTGGACCGTGCCCTCCACGTTCGGCGTCACGGTCACGCTCGACGAAACGGCCGGGCTCGCCAACCTCGACGTCTCGCGCGGCACCCGCGTGAAGAAGAAGGTCGGCGCGCACCAGGCGCTGCAGGTGTCGGACAAGAAGTCGGCGTCCGGCACGTGCGCGGTGCTGCTCGGGATCGGCGATTCCGCGAGCGTGCAGGTGGACGTGAGCAACGCGAGCTTCTCCGACACCACGCTGGCCTGCTCGCGCGCGGCGACCGTCGCCGGGCTCGTCGAGCCGAAGCTGCCCTGAGTCCCGTTCCCGCTCCGTCTACCGGAAGGTGTGCCGTGTCCGCAGCCGTGCCCGAGCCGACGGCCCGTTACGAGGCCCTCAGCCACGAAGCCCTGGCCGCGCAGGTCGAGCAGGGCAACGACCCCGTGGCCGCCGGTCAGGCCGGGGCGCGCTGGACCGAGCTCGCGCGCCGCTTCGAGGACTCGACCGCTTCGCTGGCCGCGCTTTCGGCCGGCAGCGAAGAGGCGTGGCAGGGCGAAGCGGGCGACGCGATGCGCGCGGTGCTCGGGCGCGCGGCGGGCTGGCTCGGCGAATCGGCCGCCGTGTCGAGCGTGGTGGGCGATTCCGTGGCGGAGCAGGCCGACGTCGCCGCGCGGGCCCGGGCCGAGATGCCGCCGCCGGTCGGGTTCGACCCCGCGGCGATGATCCGCTCGGCCGCCGCGAGCGGCAACGTCCTGCAGCTCGCCGGGCTGTCGTTCGCGATGGACGCGCGCCGCGCGGAAGCCGAAGCAGCGCGCCAGAAAGCGATCGACGTGGTGCGCACCCGCGACACCGCGCTGCACGGCCTGGTGCCGGGTGTCGCCTTCCCGGACACCCCGGCGCTCGGCGCGGGGCCGGCTTGATCCGGCTCTCCGCGTCGGCCTTCGACGTGGTGTGGCACGACCTCGGGCTCGGCCGCGTGCCGGTGCCGCTGGCGGTGCCCAGCGTCGGTGCCACGGAGGCCGAACGCGCCGCGGTGCGCGAGGAGGTCTACCGCGGGCTCACCGACCGCGGGCTCTTCGACGGCCGGCTCGCGCCCGACCTGGAAACCCGGCTGCGGCTGCTCGACGGCGGCACCCGGTACGTCGCGTGCGAAGCGCTGGTGGACATGACGGCCGACGCGCCGTTCCGCGCGGTGACCGCGGTGCGAGGCCGAGGTGGGGTGCTGGCGGTGCAACCCGAGCGGACGGTGGGGCTCAGCGCGATCCGGGAGGGCGAGCTCGTTTCGGCGATCGTGGCGGTGCTGCCGGAGCTGTCGGCCGGACCGGGGTTCGGGGTGAACCTGCCGGCGACGGCGTTCGACTCGACGGCTGACTCGGGTTCCGGGTGGGATTCGGCCTCGGCTTCCGTGGCCCGCCAGGTCGAGGAGGTCGCCGCGATCCAGGCGCGGCCGGTGTTCGCGGCGGGCCAGTTCAGCGTGTACGCACGCGACAACGGCCGGCTCACCCGGTGCGGCGGGCTGACGTGGTTCGACACCGACGCCGGCGCGTATTCGGCCGGCGTGTCGGGCGGGCGCGGGGGACAGGACTGGGTGAACGTCGCTCCCGTCGACGGGCCGCGGCTGGTGGAGCGGGTGCTGGCGTTGTTCGGCTGACGGGGTGCGTCAGGCCAGGTCGAGGAGACCGGTCGTGGACACCTCGAGGTCGTGGAGCACCAGTCGGCTGCGGAGTTCGCGCACGCCGTGCTCGCGCTTGAGACGGTCGACGACCGTCTCGAACTCCTCGGGGTCCACGCAGGCGAGGCGGAGCTGGTAGTCGTACTCGCCGGTCATGCGGGCGCCGGACACGATCTGCGGGACCTGGTGCAGCTCGCGTTCGAAGCGGGTCCGGTCGACGTCTTCGCGGAGGCGGACGTCGCTCACCATCGTGAGGCCGCGGCCGAGCGCGCCCGGGTCCAGCTCGGCCCGGAAGCCGCGGATCACGCCGGTGGCACGCAGGCGGCGCACGCGGTCGGCGACGGTGTTGGCCGAGAGGCGCACCTCCTTGCCGAGCTCGTTGTAGGTGCGGCGGGCGTCCTGGTCGAGCAGCCGCACGAGGGAGCGGTCGATGGCGTCCACAGCAGCCGATTGTGCAGAACTCGGTGTTGAATGGCAAACACCGAGGAAAACTCGACCTGGTAGCGCGGAGTGCCGTTGATTCCGAGCCATCTTCGGCGGCTTTCCTGGAACCGTTCAAGGCATGGAAGTCCTGCTCCCGCCCGTCCTGCCCGTGCTGACCGTCCTCTTCCTGTCCGTGGTCCAACGCCGCTACGGCTCCCGCCTCGGCGGCCGCCTGGCCGGCTTCCCGACGACCACCTTCCCGTTCCTGCTGGTCCTCCTCGCCCGCGACGGCGCCGGCACGGTGGCGCAGGCGGCGCGCGGCATGATCGCCGGCCAGCTGATGGTCGCCGCGTTCTGCCTCGGCTACGGCCGGCTCGGCCGCCGCCTGCGCACCCCGGCCGCCGCGGTCACGGTCGCGCTGGCCGTGGTGGCGGGCGCGTTCTCCCTCGGCCTGGAGGTGCCATCCCCGTGGGCGGCGGCGGGTCTCGCTTTCGCGATCACCCTGGCCGGCCTGGTGACGTGGCCTGCGGTCCCGCCGCTCGACCTCGTCGTGCGCGCCCCGCGCTGGGAGCTCCCGGTCCGCATGGCGGCCGCCGCCGGCGTGGTGACGGTGCTGACCGTGCTCGGGCGAGCACTGGGTCCGCAGGTGACGGGCCTGCTGTCGTGCGTGCCGATCGTGCTGACGGTGTTGACTCCGGCCACGCACCGGAGCGCGGGGTTCGAGGCCGCGGAGACGGTGGTGCGCTCGGCCCTGAGGTCGTTGCCGGCGACGTTGGTGTTCGCGGTGGTCGCGGCGTTGTGTGTGGTGCCGCTCGGGCCGCTCGTGGGGTTTGTGCTCGCTGGTGCCGGGTTGTTGGTGACGGATCATCTTGTGGGCCGGTTGTTGGCGGCGCAGCAATCGGTTGCCGTCGATCAGCCACGTTGAGAGCAAACGGCTGCTTGGGGTTCGCGGAGATGCCGGTGGGGTCGGCTTTGAGTGAGTGCCGGTCGTGCGCGCCGGTTGTCGGTGGCGAAATGTGCGTCGCGTAGCGAGTGGTGTGCGTGGCCCGGTTCGGGTTCGGGTCGGGTTGTTCAGTGTCGCCGGCGGTAAGGCGTTCGGGGTCAGCGGTCGCTGACAAGTCGACGCGTCCGTGTCGGCGGCGTGGGGTGTTCGCGGTGGTCGTGGTGCTGATCGGGCCGGTCTCAGGCGCTCGCCACGGACCAGCACGTGGGCCGATCGCCGCCGGTCAATCCCGGTGGCGGTAAGGCACGGGGTGATGCTTCTCGCCGCGAAGGGTGGAATGTCGGGACGCACACTGGGGTTGTCGCGGGTAAGGCGACGGGAGGAGTGCGAGGTGACGAGCGTCGACGTGGCGAGCACCGAGTCCGGGGCGGTCGAGCACCGCGCGCGCCGGGTGCCGTGGCGACCCTTGTTGCACTGGGGTGTCGTCGTGGCCGCGGTCGGGTATCTCGTGTGGCGGGTGCCGGACCTGGTCACTCAGTTCGAACAGCTCGAGCGGGTGCAGTGGGGCTGGGTCGCGGCGGCGGGGCTGGCCGGGGTGGCGGCGCTGGCCGTCTACGGCGAGCTGCACCGGCAGCTGCTGCTCGTCGGGGGAGCGCACGTGCCGGGGCCGGCCGTGCAGAGCATCACCTTCGCGCAGAACGCCGTGTCCACCACCGTTCCCGTGGTCGGCGGCGCCGGGTCACTCGGGTACGCCATCAATCAGCTGCGCCGCCGAGGAGTCGACGGCGCGCTGTCCGCGTGGGCCGTGTTGCTCGCCGGCGTGATCACCACGGTGCTGCTCATCGTGCTCGGGTTCCTGGGGCTGGCGTGGGCGGGCCGCGTGCCGCTGAAGCTCGCGATCCCGGCGGCGCTCGTCGTCGCGGCTGGTTCGGCGGGGGTGTGGGCACTGCTGACGCACCCGGCCGTGCTGCAGCGCGGGTTGACGTCGCTGCTGCGGGTCTTCGGGCGCACCCCGGGAACGTGCACGACCTGCCGCAAGACCTGGCTCGAGAAGGCCGACGCCGCGGCCCTGCAGCTTTCGGAACGCGTCGCGCGCCTGCGCCCCGGCGGGGCCCGCTGGACTGTCCTGCTGGTGCTCGCGGCGGGGAGTTGGGGCTTCGACTTCTTCGCCCTCATCGCCAGCGCCGAGGGCACCGGCACGCACATCCGCTGGGACGTCCTCGCCGTGGGCTTCCTGGTCGTGCAGGCCAGCATCGCCCTCCAGATCCTCCCCGGCGGCGCAGGTCTGGCCGAGGCCGGGCTGCTCGGCGTGCTGGTCGCCGCGGGCGTGCCCGCCGCACCCGCCGCCGCGACCGTGCTCATCTACCGCGCGATCAGCTGGGCCGGCCTCTCGGTGATCGGCTGGATCGTCTACGCGCTGCAGCCCCACACCGCCCCCACCCACGGCCACGAACCGACCGCGGCCGCCGCACTCCCGCAAGCCTGAGGCCCGACCCGGCACGAGTCGGCGGGCAGCCAGGGACAGGTAGTCCTCTGCCGAAGTCCTGACGCGGCACTCATCCCCGCGGACCGCCATCGCTGCTGAGCCGGCGAACAACCGGGCCAAGCCGTGGCTCTCCGCTGAAAGCCCGACCCCGGCAGTCACTCCCGTGGGCGGCCACCTTCCGAGCTCGCCGACGACCCGGGCCAAGCGCGGCTGTCCGCCGACGGTCTGCCCCGGCACCCGTCCTCGCGGGCCGTCACCTTCACCCGAGCCATCCGGGCACCCCGGCGACCCCACCGACGGCCGCCCCCACCGGCCTCCACCGACGGTCCCCACCCGGCCCCACCGAGATCCCCACCGGCCCCCACCGACAGTCCCCACCCGGCCCCACCGGGTTCCCCACCAGACCCCACCCAGGGGATCCCTGGTCGTCACGCTGCCGCTCAGCGGACGTTCGTGACCGGTCGCGGGTTGCTCCGACACCCCGGTGCGGGGGATCTTGGCCACGGCCCCCCACCCGGCCCCCACCAGGCCCCACAGCGCTGACCTGCACAAACGCGTGACACGACGGGGTTAACGCGGGGCCGGTCGCGTTGACTGTGGTGAAAAGTGGGGTACGGTGGTGACCAGTGGGGCGGAAGGGAGCCCCGTGGCCGTCCGAGGTGGTTCGCCACCGGAGGCGGTAGGGAGGTGGGGGACGTGTTCCTCGGCACCCACACCCCGAAGCTGGACGACAAAGGGCGGCTCGCGCTGCCCGCGAAGTTCCGCGACGCCTTGGCCGGCGGGCTGATGGTCACCAAGGGGCAGGACCACTGCCTCTTCGTCTTCCCCAGGGCCGAGTTCGAGCAGATGGCGCGCAAGGTCGCCGACGCCCCGTTCACGAACGAGGCGGTTCGGGCCTACCAGCGCTACCTGTTCGCCGGAACGGACGAACAACGCCCGGACGGGCAGGGGCGCATCACCATCGCGTCCGAGCTCCGGCGCTACGCCGGGCTGAACAAGGAGTGCGTGGTGATCGGTGCGATCACCAGGCTGGAGATCTGGGACGCCCAGGCGTGGCAGGGCTACCTGGACGAACACGAGGACAGCTACGCGAAGGCTCGAGAGGAAGTTCTACCGGGCGTCTTCTAGGGGACACGGGCACCGGGGCACCTGCGTCGTCGGGGGACGCGGGTCCGAAGTGGCCGTGGCGCCGGAAGCGTCTCCGCGGATGCCGTGAGGCCTCTGTCCGCTCTTTGGCCCTGGCGCACCTTCCCCGGTGCCAGGTCGGACCGCGGGCGGGCAGGGACCTGACGGCATCCGCCGCATCTTCCCCGGGAGTACGGAGCACGAAAGGGGGAGGGGCATGGCGACCGAGCACGAGCACGTTCCGGTGCTGCTGGACCGCATCGTCGAACTGTTCACCCCCGCCCTCGCCGACCGCGACGCGGTGCTGGTCGACGCGACCGTCGGCCTCGGCGGCCACTCCGATGCCCTCCTCGAAGCGTTTCCCCGGCTGCGGCTCGTCGCGCTGGACCGTGACCCGGCCGCGCTGGAGCGCTCCGGCGAGCGGCTCGCCCGCCACGGTGACCGCGTCGACCTCGTCCACACTGTCTACGACGGACTCCCGGAGGCCCTCGAGGGCTTGGGACTGTCCCACGCGGACGGCATCCTCTTCGACCTCGGCGTGTCCTCGATGCAGCTGGACCGCGCCGAGCGCGGCTTCGCGTACTCCAAGGACTCCCCGCTGGACATGCGGATGGACCCGACCACCGGCTTCACCGCGGCCGACGTGCTCAACACCTACTCGCCCGGCGAGCTGATCCGAATCCTGCGCGACTACGGCGAAGAGCGCTTCGCCCAGCGGATCGTGCGGTCGGTCGTGGCCGAGCGCGAGAAGGAACCGTTCACGCGCAGCGGGCGGCTCGTCGAACTGCTCTACGACGCGGTGCCGGCCGCGAGCCGCCGCACCGGGGGACACCCGGCCAAGCGCACGTTCCAGGCGTTGCGGATCGAGGTCAACGGCGAGCTGGAGGTGCTGCGGCGGGCGATGCCGGCCGCGCTCTCGGCGCTCGCGATGGACGGCCGCATCGTGGTGGAGGCCTACCAGTCGCTGGAAGACCGGCTGGTGAAGCAGGCGTTCGCCGAGCTGGCGAAGTCGCGGACCCCGGAGGGGCTGCCGGTCGAGCTGCCCGGCCACGGGCCCGAGCTGAAACTCCTGACCCGAGGAGCCGAGAAGGCCGACGAAGGCGAGATCGAGCACAACCCCAGGGCCGCCTCCGTGCGGCTGCGGGCAGCACAGAGGATCGGAGAGCCGCGATGACCGCACCCGCGAAGTCCCGCCGCCGCTCCGCTGCGTCGGCGACGCACCGGAGCGCCCCGGCGGCGACCACGGTCGAGCAGGAGCCGCAGACCACCCGCACCACCGACCAGCCGGAAACCACGCCACGCCGGTCTTCGCGTGGTCGCACCACCGCCGCCGAGCGGGCGTACGCGCGCCGTGCACAGCGGGCCGACCTGCTGCAGCAGCGTGAGCCACGCCGGGCCGAGCCGCGTCCGGCCCGTGCCGAGACCGAGGTCGCGGTCAAGCCGAAGCGCCTGCTGCTGCGCTGGCCGCGCTCGCGCGCCTCGTTCGTGCTCGTGATGATGGGGCTGCTGGCCGTCGGCGTCGCGTCCACGCTGTGGCTCACCACGCAGGCCATCGCCGACTCCTACCGCCTCGAGCAGCTGCGCACGACCAACGCCAACCTGGCCGAGGCCAAGGACCGGCTGGAGCGGGACGTCGCGAAGGCGCAGTCGCCCGCTTCGCTGGCGCCGGCCGCGAAGCAGCTGGGCATGGTGCCCGGCGGTGACCCGGCGCGCATCGTCGTGGGACCGGACGGCAAGACCACCGTCGTCGGCGAGCCGACGAAGGCGCAGCCGGCCGCCGGGTCCAACGCGGTCACGCCGCCGGCGCAGGGCACCTCCGGGCAGCCCGCGGCGGGCCAGCAAGAGGGTGGCATCGAAGGCGACCTGCCCAGTCCTCCGGCGGGGCAGTGATGGTGGCTTCGGGGGCGAGCCGGGCGCGGGCCGCGGGCAGCGCCCGGCGCACCTACGCCGCGGGCACGCGCCGCGCGGTGGCCAAGCGCGGCAACGGCGGGCAGCGCAGCCGGTTCTCGGCCGTGCGCATCCTGCTGGTGGCGCTCATGGTCATCGCGGGCGTGAAACTCGTGCAGGTGCAGTGGTTCGAGGCGCCCACGCTCTCGGCCGCGGCCGAGCGGCAGCGCAGCCTCACCATCGACATCCCGGCGCAGCGCGGGTCCATTGTGGACCGCAACGGCAACAAGCTCGCCTTCAGCGTGGAAACCCGCACGCTGTCGGTGAACCTGCGCGTGCTGCACAAGACGATGGACGACTACGCGAAGAAGTACCCCACCAAGGGGCGCAACTTCCAGACCGAGATCGCCGCCGCGGCGAAGTACATCGCCGCGAAGGTGCCGAACCTGGCCACCGAGCAGGAACTGCTCACGAAGCTGAACAAGCCGCAGTCGTTCACCTACCTCGTGGACAACGTCGAGCCCTCGGTGGCCGCCGACATCGTGAAGCAGTTCGCGTGGATCGGCGTGGAGAACCGCGCGATGCGCGAGTACCCGGGCGACACGCTGGCGTCGAACATCGTCGGACTCGCCAACTGGCGCATGGAAGACGCCGACGTGTCCAAGCACAACCTCCACGGTGTGGTCGGGCTGGAGCAGTCGCGCGACAACGACCTGGCGGGCACGCCGGGGCGCGAGATCGTGAACACCCAGAACGGCAACGACAACCTGTACCTGCCGGGCTCGGAACACGTGCTGCAGGCCGCCATCCCCGGTTCGGACCTCGAGCTCACGATCGACTCGGACCTGCAGTACGAGCTGCAGCGGCAGCTGAGCGACTACGTCGCGCAGTCGCACGCCAAGGGCGGCCAGGCCGTGATCATGGACTCGCGGACCGGCGAGATCTACGCGCTGGCCGACGACAAGACGTTCAACCCGAACGACCAGTCCACGTTCCAGGACGAACTGCTCAACGACCGCGCGGTCACCACGCCGTACGAACCGGGTTCGGTGAACAAGATCGTCACGGCCACCGCGGCGATCGACGAGGGCATCGCCACGCCGGAGTCGACCATCGCGGTGCCGGGCGAGATCAAGATCGCCGACCGCACGGTGCACGACGCGTGGGTGCACGGCACGCAGAACTTCACCACCACCGGCATCTTCGCCAAGTCGTCCAACGTCGGCACGCTCGAGCTGGCGCAGAAGATCGGCCCGGACCACTACTCGGACATGCTGAAGAAGTTCGGCATCGGCCAGCGCACCGGCCTCGGCCTGCCCGGCGAGAGCCCGGGCTACGTGCCGCCGCGCAGCCAGTGGTCGGCGAGCACCTTCGGCAACCTGCCGATCGGCCAGGGCCTCTCCATGACCGTGGTGCAGATGGCCGGGATGTACCAGGCCATCGCCAACAACGGCGTGCGCGTGCCGCCGCGGATCGTGAAGGCGAAGAAGAACCCGGACGGCACCGTCGTGCCCGAGCCGGCGCCGAAGCCGGTGCAGGTGGTCAGCGCGCAGACCGCCACGACTGTGCGCAACATGCTGCGCGCGGTGGTGCAGAACGCGAAGAGCCCCAACTCGGGCACGGCACCGTCGGCTGCGCTGGAGGGCTACCAGATCTCGGGCAAGACGGGCACCGGCCAGCAGGTCGACCCGCGCACGAAGGCCTACAGCCAGAGCCTGGCCAACATCACCTTCGCCGGGATCCTGCCCGCCGACCACCCGCGCTTCGTGGTCGGCATCCGCCTCGACGCGCCCGACACCACGCTGCCGGCCGGGCACTCGGCGGGCCCGCTGTTCCACTCCATCGCCTCGTACCTGACGCAGCGCTACCAGATCCCGCTGTCCGACGGCCCGTCGCCGGAGGTCCCGCTCATCATCCCGTGACGCGTCCCGTGATCCGTCGGGCGATTGCCGCGCTCCGGTGACGGTTCCGCGACATTCCCGGGCTACAGGGGCACAAGATCGGCGAGGGCCGTCTCCCGCGCGTGAATCCGCGCGGTGAGGCGGCCCTTCCGCACGATCGCGCCCGCGATAGTCCACATGGGCTGGTGACCTCCGGCGGAAACGCTTGCCCCGCAACGACCTTGCGTCCGCCGCATAGCACACGCGGTGTCCGTGAGCGCGTTCGCCGTACCGCCTTGGGTCACCCGATCGCGCTCTCGGTAACCTCTCGGGCGTGTCCGTGTCCTCGTCCCAGCCCCAGAGCGGGCCGGCTGCCTCCTCGCTGCCGCAAAGCCCGGTGAAGGCGGTCGCCGCGCCGCCGCGCCCGGCCCGGATCGACCCGGTCCCGCTGGCCACCCTGCTCGCCCGCGCGGGCGCCCGGTTGATCGCCGAGAGCCCCGAGGCCGCCGATCTCACCGTGACCGGGACCACGCTGCGCGCGCAGCACGTGCTGCCCGGCGACCTGTTCGCCGGCCTGCCCGGCGCGCGCGCCCACGGCGCCGACTTCAGCGACCAGGCCGTGGCCGCCGGCGCGGCCGCGGTGCTCACCGACGCCGAAGGTGCCGCGCGGCCCGCGCTGCGCGACGCCGGCATCCCGGTCCTCGTGCACCCCGATCCGCGCGCCGCGCTGGGCGAGATGGCCGCGTGGATCTACGGCGAGCCGTCGCTGAACCTCTCGGTGCTGGGGGTCACCGGCACCTCCGGCAAGACCACCACCTCCTACCTCGTGGACTCGGGCCTGCGCGCCGCCGGCCTCACCACGGGCCTGATCGGCACGGTCGAGACGCGGATCGCGGGCGAACGCCTGGTCAGCGGGTTCACCACGCCGGAGGCGCCGGACCTGCAGGCGCTGCTCGCGGTGATGCTGGAGCGCGGCGTGACCCACGTGCCGATGGAGGTCTCGAGCCACGCGCTCGCGCTGGGCCGGGTCAACGGCACGCGCTTCGCGGTCGGCGCGTTCACCAACCTCTCGCAGGACCACCTCGACTTCCACCACGACATGGAGGAGTACTTCGCCGCCAAGTCGCTGCTGTTCGACGGCCGCTCCACCACCGAGTGCGTGGTCGTGGACAGCGCGTGGGGCCGGGCGCTGCTCACGCCGCAGACGGTGACCGTGTCGATCGAGCCGGGCACCGACGCCGTGTGGCGCGCCGCGGACATCGAGCCGACGCCGGCGGGGGAGCAGACCTTCACCCTGCACGGCCCGGACGGCCTCGCGCTCGCCGCGAAGATCCCGCTGCCGGGCACCTTCAACGTGGCCAACGCCGTGCTCGCCGCCGCGATCCTCGGCAGCGCCGGGATCGCGCCCGCCGACATCGTGGCCGGCCTCGCGGCCGTCGAGGTGCCGGGCCGCATGGAGCGCGTGTACCTGGGCCAGGACTTCACCGCGGTGGTCGACTACGCGCACAAGCCCGCGGCCGTCGCGCAGGGGCTCGACGCGCTGCGCGCCCGCACCGAGGGCCGGATCATCACGGTGCTGGGCTGCGGCGGCGACCGCGACACGGCCAAGCGCCCGATGATGGGCGAGGAAGCCGTGCGCCGCAGCGACCTGCTGATCGTGACCGACGACAACCCGCGCTCGGAGGACCCGGCCGCGATCCGCGCCGCGATGCTCCAGGGCGCGCGGGGCGTCGGGCCGTCGCACGGCGGCGAGGTCGTGGAGATCGGCGACCGTCGCCAGGCCATCACCCACGCCGTGTCGCTCGCCCGCGCGGGCGACATCGTCTTCATCGCCGGCAAGGGCCACGAGACCGGCCAGGAGGTCCAGGGTGTCGTGCACCCCTTCTCCGACCGGGACGAGCTCGAGGCCGCCATCCGCAAGCATCTCGAGGTGACCGCGTGATCGAGCTCAGCCTGGCCGAGATCGCCGACGTCGTCGGCGGCCGGCTCCACGGCGCCGACGGCTCGGCGGTCGTCACCGGAACCGTCGAGTTCGACACGCGCAAGGTCGGCCCGGGCGGCCTGTTCGTCGCCCTGCCCGGCGAGCGGGTGGACGGGCACGACTTCGCCGCGAAGGCCGTGGCCGCCGGCGCCGTCGCGGTGCTCGCCGGCCGCGAGGTCGACGCCCCGGCGATCGTGGTGCCGCCGCTGACCGCGGGCCAGGCCCACGAGCGGTCCGTCGCGCTGACCGGCGACACGGACGGGTCCGGCGCCGCCGTGCTGGCCGCGCTGGCGAAGCTGGCCAACCACGTGGTCGGCCGGCTCGCCGCCGAGGGCCTCACGGTCGTGGCGCTCACCGGGTCGTCCGGCAAGACCTCGACCAAGGACGTGATCGCGCAGCTGCTCGAGCCCATGGGCCCGACGGTCGCGCCGCCCGGGTCGTTCAACAGCGAGCTGGGCCACCCGTGGACCGCGCTGCGCGCCGACCGCGCCACCAAGTACCTGGTGCTGGAGATGTCCGCGCGCGGCCAAGGCCACATCGCCGACGCGGCCGCGATCACGCCGCCGCGCATCGGGGCCGTGCTCAACGTCGGCAGCGCGCACGTCGGCGAGTTCGGCTCACGCGAAGCCATCGCGAAGGCGAAGGGCGAGCTCGTGGAGGCGCTGCCGAGCGCCGCCGACGGCGGGGTCGCGGTGCTGAACCTCGACGACCCGCTGGTCGCGGCCATGGCGAGCCGCACCACCGCTCGCGTGGTCGGCGTCGGCGAGACCGCGTCGGCCCAGGTCCGCGCCGCCGACATCACGGTGGACGACGAGGCCCGTGCCTCGTTCCGGCTGGTCACCCCGGCCGGTGAGGCGCAGGTGCGGCTGCCGCTGCACGGTGAGCACCACGTGGGCAACGCGCTCACGGCCGCCGCCATCGCGCTGGAGCTCGGCGCCACACCGGACGAGGTCGCCCAGCGGCTCTCGGCCCTCGAACGCCGCTCGGCCCACCGCATGGACGTGACCACCCGCGCCGACGGCGTCACGGTCATGAACGACGCCTACAACGCCAACCCCGAGTCGGTGCGCGCCGCGCTGAAGGCACTCGCCTCGATGCGCCGCACCGGCCGCCGCGCGTGGGCCGTGCTCGGTGTGATGGCCGAGCTCGGCGCCGACACGGTGACCGAGCACGACAGCATCGGCCGCCTGGTGGTGCGCCTCAACATCGACAAGCTCGTGGTGGTCGGCGACGAGGCCGCGCCGATGCACCAGGGGGCCTCGCAGGAGGGCTCCTGGAACGAGGAGTCGGTGCAGGTACCCGATGGCGACGCCGCCGTGGCCCTGCTGCATGATCAGCTCCGTCCCGGGGACGTGGTGCTGGTCAAGGCCTCCAATTCCGCCGGCCTCTGGCGGGTGGCCGAGGCGCTGCTCGCGGCCCCCGGGTCCTCCGGATCCCCTTCCGTTTCCCCCTCCCCGTCCTCCTCTGAACGCTCGAACGGTGGTCACGCGTGATCAACATCCTGATCGCGGCCGCGGCGGGTCTGCTGGTCTCCATCCTGCTCACGCCCTACCTGATCCGGGTCTTCTCCCGGCAGGGCTTCGGGCAGGAGATCCGCGAAGAAGGCCCTGCGGGCCACAAGTCGAAGCGCGGCACCCCGACCATGGGTGGCGTCGCGATCATCATCGCCATGGTGGTCGGCTACTTCGTCGCGCACCTGATCAGCTGGCTCGGCAACTCCCACAGCTCGGCGCCCTCGGCGTCGGGTCTGCTCGTGCTCATGCTCGCCGTGGGTCTCGGCATCGTCGGGTTCCTCGACGACTTCATCAAGATCCGCAAGCAGCGCAACCTCGGCCTGAACAAGACCGCGAAGCTGGTCGGCCAGCTCGTGGTCACCATCCTGTTCGCGGTGCTGTCGCTGCAGTTCGCCGACGAGCAAGGCCTCACGCCCGCGTCGCAGAGCCTTTCCTACGTGCGTGACCTGGCGCTGATCACGTTCCCGTGGATCGTGTTCGTGATCTTCTGCTACGTGGTCATTTCCGGCTGGTCGAACGCGGTGAACTTCACGGATGGCCTCGACGGCCTGGCGGGCGGCGCCGCCGCGATGGTGCTGGCCACCTACGTGATCATCTCGTTCTGGCAGGCGCGCCTCTCGTGCGCCGACGGTCCCCAGACCGCGTGTTACAACGTGCGCGACCCGCTGGACCTCGCCGTCGTCGCCGCGGCGGCGACCGGCGCGTGTGTCGGGTTCCTGTGGTGGAACGCCGCACCGGCCAAGATCTTCATGGGTGACACCGGTTCGCTGGCGCTCGGCGGTCTCGTGGCCGGCCTGTCGATGACCACCCGCACGGAGCTGCTCGCCATCGTGATCGGCGGCCTGTTCATGGTCGAGATGATCTCGGTGGTCACGCAGATCGCGGTCTTCCGCACCACGCGGCGAAGGCTCTTCCGGATGGCGCCCTTCCACCACCACTTCGAGCTCGCCGGGTGGGCGGAAACCACGGTGATCATCAGGTTCTGGTTGCTCTCGGCCATCTGCTGCATGTTCGGCCTCGGGCTGTTCTACAGCGAACAGCTCGGCGTCGGGAGCTAGGTCTTGACCGGCAAGGAACTGCTGCTCGACGGCAAGACCGTGCTCGTGGCGGGCGCCGGGGTCACCGGGAAATCGGTGGTACCGGTGCTGCGCGAGCTCGGCGCCCACGTGACGGTGACCGACGGCAACGCCGAACGGCTCGAAGAGCTGGCCGGCCTCGGCGCCGAGCTGGTGCCGGGCCTCAGCGAACCGCCGCCGGGCACGGCGCTCGTGGTCACCAGCCCGGGCTGGCGGCCCACCTCGCCGCTGCTGGTCGCCGCGGCGGCCGCCGGTATCGAGGTGATCGGCGACGTCGAGCTGGCCTGGCGGCTCGGGCAGCTGCGCGAGCACCCGCCGTCGTGGCTGGTCATCACCGGCACGAACGGCAAGACCACCACGGTCGGCATGCTCGAGTCGATGCTGCGCGCGGGCGGGGTCGACGCCGTGGCCTGCGGGAACGTCGGGTACGCGGTGCTCGACGCCGTGCGGGCCGGCCACGCCGTGCTCGCCGTGGAGCTCTCCAGCTTCCAGCTGCACTGGTCCTCCACCCTCGCGCCCGACGCGTCGGTGGTGCTCAACCTCGCCGAGGACCACATCGACTGGCACGGCTCCATGGAGGAGTACGGCGCCGCGAAGGGCCGGGCCCACGACCGCTCGCGCGTGGTCGTGCACAACGCGCAGGACGAGTGGTCCACGCGGCTGGCCGAAGAGCACGCGCCCGCGAGCGCGCGCCGGGTCGGGTTCCGCCTGGACACGCCGTCCGTCGGTGAGCTCGGTGTGGTCGAGGACCTGCTGGTGGACCGCGCGTTCGTGGCCGACCCCGCCACGAGCGCGGAAGAGCTGGCGACGCTGGCCGACGTCCGCCCGGCCGGGCCGCACAACGTCGCCAACGCCCTCGCCGCCGCGGCGCTCGCGCGGGCCCACGGCGTGGGCACCGAGGCCGTGGTGCGCGGGCTGCGGGAGTACCAGCCGGCGCCGCACCGCGCGCAGGAGGTCGCCGAGCTCGGCGGCGTGCGCTACGTGAACGACTCGAAGGCCACCAACCCGCACGCCGCGGGCGGTTCGCTGCGCGCCCACGAGAGCATCGTGTGGATCGCCGGCGGCCAGCTCAAGGGCGCTTCCGTGGACGAACTCGTGGCCTCGATCAGTGGCCGGCTGCGCGGAGTTGTGCTACTCGGCGTGGATTCACCCGTGATCGCAGCCGCGGTTGCGCGACACGCGCCGGATGTCCCGGTGAACAGCCTCCGTCCGGGTGACGATGAACCCATGACTGCGGCGGTGGATGCGGCCAGCGCGATGGCTCGACCTGGTGACGTGGTGCTGCTCGCGCCCGCCGCCGCCTCGTTGGACATGTTCCGCAACTACGGCGAACGCGGCGACGCGTTCATCGCGGCGGTGCGGGTCCTGGCGGGCGGTGCGGCGGGGGCGGCGAATGACGGCAGTTGACGAGAAGCAGACCCAGGATCGGCCCGAACGGCCGCAGCGGAACCGGCGGGAGCGCAAGGTAAGCCCGTTCGTGGCTTTCCGCACCGCGCTCACGGCGTGGCTCTCGCGGCCGCTGGCGTCGTTCCACCTGGTGCTGGCGCTGACCGGCGTGCTCACCGTGATCGGCGTCGTGATGGTGCTGTCGGCCTCGTCCGTCGCGTCCTACGACCCGAGCACCGGCAGCAGCGTGTACTCGCTGTTCTACCGGCAGGTGCTCTTCGTCGCGATCGGCTCGGTGGTGTTCTGGGTCGGCCTGCGGATCAAGCTCGAGCGCGTGCGGCGCATGTCGGCGACCATGGTCGTGGTCTGCCTCGGCCTGCTGATGCTGGTGCTCACCCCGCTCGGCTCGACCGTGAACGGCTCGCAGGGCTGGTTCAAGCTCGGCGTGTTCACGTTCCAGCCGGTGGAGGCCGCGAAGGTCGCGCTGGCGTTCTGGGGCGCGCACATCCTGGTGATCAAGTACAACGTGATCCACCAGTGGCGCCACCTGCTCGTGCCGGTGGTCCCGGTCGCGCTCGTGATGTTCGCGCTGGTCATGCTGCAGCCCGACCTGGGCGGCACGATCACGCTGTCGGTGGTGCTGCTGGCGCTGCTGTGGTTCGCCGGCGCGCCGAAGCGGCTGTTCGGGGTGATCCTGGCGGGCGGTCTCGCCGGCGTCCTGGTGCTGGCCATCATCGCGCCGTACCGGCTCACCCGCGTGCTGTCGTTCCTCTCGCCGGACACCGACCTCAGCTCCGCCGGGTACCAGGCCAACCAGGCGAAGCTCGCGCTCGCCGACGGCGGCCTGTTCGGCAAGGGCCTCGGCCAGGGCGCGTCCAACTGGGGCTACCTGCCCAACGTGCAGAACGACTTCATCTTCGCCCTCGTGGGCGAGGAGCTCGGCTTCGTGGGCTGCGCCGTGGTGCTGGCCCTGTTCGCGCTGGTGGCCGTGGTCGGCCTGCGGATCGCGACGCGGAACATCGACCCGTGGATCCGGATCGTCGCGGGCACGCTCACGATGTTCCTGGTCGCGCAGGCCGCCATCAACATCGGTTACGTGGTCGGCCTGCTGCCGGTCACCGGGGTCACGCTGCCGTTGATCTCCTACGGCGGCACCTCGCTGCTCATCACGATGCTCATCATGGGAGTGCTCGCCAACGCCGCCCGGCACGAACCGGAGGCGGTGGCCGCACTGCGTTCTCAGGGTCCGGGTAAATTCGGACGCCTGCTGCGGTTGCCCGCACCCGACCCGTACCGCCCGCCCACGACCACCCGCAAGGGACAGGCCGGGCGGGGGACCGGTT
The DNA here is from genome assembly GCF_035918295.1 of Amycolatopsis rhabdoformis. Lineage (GTDB taxonomy): Bacteria > Actinomycetota > Actinomycetes > Mycobacteriales > Pseudonocardiaceae > Amycolatopsis > Amycolatopsis rhabdoformis. Next base: position 4,416,452 of record NZ_CP142149.1, on the reverse strand, counting down.
CGGGGGCCAAGGCGGCCCGGCCGGCGCCCCGCACGGCCCGGCCCGCACCGGCACAGGAGCGGCGCAGGTCGGCTCGGCAGCCGGCTCGGCGCGGCACTGCCGCACGGACGAACGCGGCGCGGACAACAGCGAACCGCGGTGCCAGGGGCACCGCGAACCGGAGAGGTCATTGGTGAGTAACCCCGTCAAGGGAGCCGAGCGGTCCCCCTCGGGCAAGGTGCCCGTGGTGGTCGTCGCCGGTGGTGGCACCGCAGGACACATCGAACCCGCTCTCGCCCTGGCCGACGCCGTGATGCGGCTGCGTCCCGACGCGAAGGTGATCGCGCTGGGCACGGAGCGCGGCCTGGAGAACAAGCTGGTCCCCGCCCGCGGCTACCCGCTCGAGCTCATCCCGCCGGTGCCGCTGCCCCGCAAGCCGACCCCGGAGCTGCTGCGCCTGCCGCTGAAGGTGCGCGACTCCGTGCGCCAGACCCGTGAGGTGCTGGCCCGCGTCGGTGCCGACGTGGTGGTGGGCTTCGGCGGCTACGTCGCACTGCCGGCCTACCTCGCCGCCCGCGGCCGCACGCCGATCGTGGTGCACGAGGCCAACCAGTCGCCCGGCCTGGCCAACAAGGTGGGCGCCCGGTTCGCCGCGCGCGTGGCGGTGGCCGTGCCCGGCACGCCGTTGCCGAAGGCGGAGGTCGTGGGGATCCCGCTGCGCCGCTCGATCACGTCGCTCGACCGCGCCGCGCTGCGCGCCGAGGCCCGCAAGTTCTTCGACCTCGACCCCGACGCCCCGACGCTGCTGGTGTTCGGCGGCTCGCAGGGCGCGCAGTCGATCAACAGCGCCGTGTCCGGGGCCGCGAAGGAGCTGGCCGAGGCCGGCGTCGGCGTGCTGCACGCCCACGGCCCGAAGAACACGCTGGTGGTGCAGGAGTTCCCGGGCAAGCCGGCGTACGTGCCGGTGCCCTACCTGGAGCGCATGGATCTCGCGTACGCCGCGGCGGACGTGGTGCTGTGCCGCTCGGGCGCGATGACCGCGGCCGAGGTGTCGGCCGTCGGGCTGCCGGCGGTGTTCGTGCCGCTGCCGCACGGCAACGGCGAGCAGGCCACGAACGCCCGCCCGGCCGTCGACGCCGGTGCGGCCTTCCTGGTGCCCGACGCCGAGCTGACGCCGGCCAAGGTCGCCGAGCTGGTCGTGCCGCTGATCACCGACCCCGAGCGCGTGACGAAGATGAGCGAGGCCGCCGTGGGCATGGGGCACCGCGAGGCCGACGAGACGCTCGCCAAGATCGTGCTGGAGGCCGCAGGTGCCTGAGCTGCCCGAAGAACTGCGCCGCGCGCACCTGATCGGCATCGGCGGGGCCGGCATGTCCGGCATCGCGCGGATCCTGCTCGCCCGCGGGGTCGCCGTGTCCGGTTCGGACGCCAAGGAGTCGCGCGCGCTGCTGTCGCTGCGCGCCCAGGGTGCCGAGCTGTTCGTGGGCCAGCGCGCGGAGAACCTCGACGAGCTCGCCGAGGCGCCCTCGGCCGTGGTGGTGTCCACCGCGATCAAGGAGTCCAACCCGGAGCTGGCCGCCGCTCGTGCGCGCAACATCCCCGTGCTGCACCGCGCGCAGGCGCTCGCGGGGCTGATGGAAGGCCACCGCGTGGCCTGCATCGCCGGCACGCACGGCAAGACCTCGACCACGTCGATGCTCACGGTGGCGCTGCAGCACTGCCGGCTCGACCCGTCGTTCGCGATCGGCGGCGACCTCAACGAGTCGGGCGCCAACGCGCACCACGGCGAGGGCGGCGTGTTCGTGGCGGAAGCCGACGAGAGCGACGGCTCGTTCCTCACGTACTCGCCGTCGGTCGCCGTGGTCACCAACGTCGAGCCGGACCACCTCGACCACCACGGCACCGCCGAGGCGTACGTGAAGGTGTTCACCGAGTTCGTCGGGCGGCTGCAGCCCGGTGGCCTGCTCGTGGTGTGCGCCGACGACCCGGGTGCCGCGGCGCTGGGCGACCAGGCCGCCGCCGAGGGCGTGCGGGTGCGCCGCTACGGCCGCTCGGTCACCGACCCGGCCGACGCGCGCGTGCTGGACTACAAGCCCGCCCCGGACGGCGGTCAGGTGCGGCTGCTGCTCGACGGTGAGGAGCTCGACCTGCGGGTGGCCGTGCCCGGTGAGCACATGGCACTCAACGCCACCGCCGCGCTGCTCGCCGGCCTCGAGCTGGGCGCGCCGGTGAGCGGGCTGGCCGAAGGGCTCGCCGCGTTCGGCGGGGTGCGCCGGCGGTTCGAGTTCAAGGGCCGCTCCGGCGACGTGCGGGTGTACGACGACTACGCCCACCACCCCACGGAGGTGTCGGCGCAGCTGAAGGCCGTGCGCACGGCGGCCGGGCTCGGCCGGGTGCTGGTGGTGTTCCAGCCGCACCTGTACTCGCGCACGCAGACGTTCGCCGTCGAGTTCGCCGAGGCCTTGTCGCTGGCCGACGAGGTCGTGGTGCTCGACGTGTACGGCGCGCGCGAAGAGCCGGTGCCGGGTGTCACGGGTGCGGTGATCGCCGACCGCGTGACGAGCCCGGTGCACTACCAGCCCGCGTTCGATCTCGCGGCGAAGCTCGTGGCCGACCTGGTGAAGCCGGGTGACCTCGTGGTGACCATGGGCGCCGGCGACGTGACGCAGCTGGGCCCGGAGATCCTGGCCGAGCTGGACCGCAGGACCGCGGGCGCATGACCTCGACCAGGGAGCGCCGCAACCCGCCCTCGTCCGAAGCGGACGAGCGGGATCGCGCTGCCCTGGCCAGGGCGAGGCGGGGGCGGCGTTCGGAGGAGGAACGCCGCCGCACGCGCTCGACCCGTTCGGCACCGCGCTCGGGCCGGGCGGTCCGCGCCGAGAGCCTGCGGGCGCGTCCCACGCGGAAGAAGGAGATCCGGCGTCGCTGGGTCGCGCTGCTGATCGTGGCCACGCTCGTGGGCCTGGGGTACCTGCTGTTCTTCAGCTCGCTGCTCGGGGCGAAGGACGTGGCGGTGCAGGGCGCGAAAACGGTGTCGGCCGAGCAGATCCGCGGCGTCGCCGCCGTGCCGGTCGACAAACCGATGCTGCTCGTCGACGTCGACGGGATCCGTGACCGCGTGGCGCAGATGCCGGGGATCGCGACGGTCGACGTGTCGCGCTCGTGGCCCAGCACCATCGAGATCGCGGTGACCGAGCGCACGGCGATCGCGTTCTTCGACAGCGGCCCGGGCGGTGACGGCGTGCACCTCGTCGACGGCGGCGGGGTCGTGTTCAAGACCGTGAAGGCGCGCCCGGCCGGGCTGCCCGAGCTGAAGCTGCCGAAGGTGTCGGCCGACGATCCGGTGACCCGCGCGGTGACCGCGGTGCTCGGCGTGATCCCGCAGGCGCTGCTCAAGCAGGTGACCACCGCGACGGCCCAGACGCCGGCCAGCGTGCAGTTCACGCTCACCGACGGCAAGACCGTGCGCTGGGGCGACGCCGGCAAGACCGACCGCAAGGCGAAGGTGCTCGCCGCGCTGCTCACGCAGAAGGGCAAGGTCTACGACGTCTCGGCACCGGAGCTGCCGACCATCACGTCCTGACCTCGCGATTTCCGCTGGCCACTTCTTCTTCGTATGCTGTACGCTGTTTAATTCCGTACGGCATACGAGGGAAGGTGGGGGAGCATGCCGATTCTGGTGACCGGGGCGACCGGCAACGTCGGGCGGCTCGTGGTCGACGAACTCCTGGCACGCGGCGCGGCGGTGCGCGCGCTCACGAAGGATCCCGCATTGGCGGATCTGCCGAGTGGCGTCGAGGTGGTGGTGGGGTCGCTCGCGCGGCCTTCGACGCTGCCGGCGGCGCTCGCCGGGGTCGAGGACGTGTACCTCGCGCCGATGGCCCGCACGGTCACGCGGTTCTGCGAGCTCGCGGCCGAGGCCGGTGTGCGGCGGGTGGTCGCGCTGTCGGGCAGCAGTGTCGGGGACGAGACCGACGGCTCCAGCGGGCCGGAGTTCGCGGCGGTGGAAGCGGCGGTCACGGCCGCGGGGTTCACCCGCACGTTCCTGCGGCCCGGGGTGTTCATGGCGAACTCGCTCGGCTGGGCCGAACCGCTGCGCACGCACGGGGAAATCCGCACGGCCTACCCGGAGGCCACGCAGACGCCGATCGACCTGAGTGACATCGCGGCCGTCGCCGCGCACGTGCTCACCACCGAAGGGCACGACGGGCGCACGTATGTCCTCAGTGGACCGGAGGCGCTTTCGTTGCGGGAGATGGCAGCGAAGGTCGCGGTGGCGCTGGGTCGTGCGGTGCCGTTCGTGGAGCTGACGCGCGAGCAGCAGCACGCGGAGTGGGTCGAGCTGGGGATCCCGGGCGAGATCGCGGACTGGTTGCTCGACGGGTTCGCCGCCGTGGTGGCGCGGCCGCAGGTGCCGACCGGGGTGGTCGAGCAGCTGCTGGGCCACCGCGGCGTGACCTACTCCGAGTGGGCCGCGCGGGTGTGGCCCGCGGCCGTCGGCCCGTCAGTTATCCGCCCGTCAGGTGTCAGCCCGTCACGAATCGACTGAGCGGCGCTCGGTCGTCCACCACGCCAGCGCGATCAGGGGGATCACGGCGCCGAGGATCGACACCGCCGTCCAGCCGCCCGCGTGGTAGAGCACCGAGCCGACCTCCGACCCGATCGCCCCGCCCACGAAGAACGTGGCCAGGTAGATGCTGTTCACGCGGGCGCGGGCGTTCGGGTCGAGCTGGTAGATCACGTGCTGGCCCGACACCATCGTGGTCTGCACGGCCATGTCGAGCGCGATGGCCGCCACCGCCAGCGCGATCACGCTGTGGGCGCCGAAACCGCCGACCGCGAAGGCCGCCGCGCACAGCAGGAAGGACGCGCCGGTGGCGATGCGGCCGTGGCCGTGGTCGGCCCAGCGCCCGGCGAGCGGGGCGATCGCGGCGCCGGCCGCGCCGACGAGGGCGAACAGGCCCACCCCGAGCTGCGAGTAGTGGAACGGCGCCGAGGTGAGCACGAACGCGATCGTGGTCCAGAAGGCGCTGAACACCGAGTAGAGCGCGGCCTGGTACAGCGCGCGGCGGCGCAGGGCCGGGTGGTCGCGGGCCAGCCGCAGCGTGGAGCGCAGCAGCTCTCCATAGTGGACGGACGTCTTCGGCGCGCGGCGCGGCAGGCTGAACCGCAGCGCCACGGCGAGGATCGCCATCAGTCCCGCCGAGATGAGGAACACGACCCGCCAGGTGGTGACCTCGGCCAGCAGGCTCGCGGCCACGCGCGAGAGCAGGATGCCGAACAGCAGCCCGCTCATCACGCGCCCGACGATGCGCCCGCGCACGGCGTCGGGCGAGAGGTCGGCGGTGAGCGGGATCAGGATCTGCACGACCACCGACGTCGAACCGGCGATGAGCGACGCGATCAGCAGCACCGAAAACTGCGGTGCCAGGCCGGTCGCCACCAGGCCGGCGCACGCGATGGCCAGCAGCAGCGACACCAGGCTGCGGTTCTCGACGCGGTCGCCGAGCGGCACGATCAGCAGCATGCCCGCCGCGTAACCGATCTGCGTGGCGGTGACCACCCCGCCGGCCGCCGCCTCGCCCACGCCGAACGTGGTGCGCAGTTCGTTGAGCAACGGTTGCGCGTAGTACAGGTTCGCGACCGTGAGCCCGCACGACACGGCGAGCAGCACCACGAGCCACGCGGGCGGCGCCTGCTTCGGCACGGTGTCTCGCGCGACGGGAGCCGGGGTTTCGGCTTCGGGCTGGGTCACAGGTACCTCGTTCTCGACAACCGGAACAACCGCTTTCGAGCCTAACAGTGCGTCACCGGCTGCCCAGGGTGATCTTCGCGACCCGGACCTGCTTGCGGGGCGCCGGTTTCCGCCCGCGGTGTCCGGGTCACCCGGAGCCGGGTCCGGCCATTGTGGACAGTGGTGCCGGCCACACCTTCGGCTGCTCGTCGCCTCGGTGTCGGTAGACGACGAAGGGCCCCTCCCCGGAATCGGATTCCGGGACGAGGCCCTTCACGGACCGTGGTGGGCCTCCGGTCAGGGGAGGCCCACCACGGCACAGGTCACGCGCGACCGGTCAGGCCAGCGCCGCGTCCATGGTGATGGTGGTGCCGGCGAGGGCCTTGGTGACCGGGCAGGTCTTCTCGGCGGTCTCGGCGTACTGCGCGAACTGCTCGGCGGTGACGCCGTCGAGCTTGGCGCGCAGGGTGATGGCGATGCCGCTGATCTCGAAGCCGCCGCCCTGCGCCGGGCCGAGGGTGACCTCGGCGGAGACGTCGATGTAGTCGGCCTCGAGCTTCTCGGCCTCGAGCACGCCGGAGAGGTTCATCGCGAGGCACGAGGAGTGCGCGGCGGCGATGAGCTCTTCGGGGCTGGTCTGCCCGTCGGGGTTGCCCGCGCGGGTGGGAAACGACACGTCGTAGGTGCCGGCGTTGGACGAGTCGAGCGTGACCTCGCCCTTGCCCTTCTGCAATCCGCCGGTCCAGTGGGTGGTCGCGTCACGGCTGGGCACAACTGCCTCCTCGGTGCTGGATCCCCCGGAGTGGGGGACCGCGAAAGATCTTCTGTCCACAAACATAGTGCGCAATGAGATTGTGCGCAACCTATCTGGCGAAAAAGGTTTGCCGGATGCGGGAGGCTGCACCTCATGACGACTCCGCCCGCGAAGAGCGCGCCACCCGAACGCCTCGACCCGCCGATGGACGCCGACGAGCGCACGCAGCTCACGATGTTCCTCGACTACCTGCGCGCGAGCGTGGTGTGGAAGTGCAGCGGGCTCACCGACGAGCAGGCCCGCCGCCGCCTCGTGCCCAGCGAGCTGACCACCATCAGCGGTCTGCTGGGCCACCTCGCGCTCGTGGAGAACTGGTGGTTCCGGGTCGTGCTCGACGGGCAGCCCGACGAGTGGGCCGAAGCCCTGGCTCAGGACCCGGACGCCGAGTTCCGCGTCGCGCTCACCACGCCGATCGAGCAGCTCATCGCCGGCTACGAAGCCGAGGTCGCGCTCAGCCGCGAGATCGTGGCCGCGCGCGAGTTCACCGACACCGTGCGCTACAAGGACCGCGAGGACCTCAACGTGCGCTGGGTCGTCACGCACCTGATCGAGGAGACCGCGCGCCACCTCGGCCACCTCGACCTGCTACGCGAGCTCACCGACGGCCTCACCGGCGAGTGAGCTTCTTCGGCGGCAGCGGCACGAAGCCGCTCGTGCGCTCCACGTACGTCGCGTAGCCCGGGCGCGTCTGGGCCATCCCCTTCTCCAACATGGGTTTCCCGGTCCCGCGCGCGAGGGTGAACGTCATCACGACCGGCGAGAGGATCGTCGCCGCGCCGGGCCACGTCGAGCACGCGAGCAGGTACAGGCCCCACCACACGCAGGCGTCGCCGAAGTAGTTCGGGTGCCGGGTGTAGCGCCACAAGCCGGTGTCGAGCACCTTGCCGCGGCTGTCCGGGTCGGCGCGGAAGCGGCTCAGCTGCGCGTCGCCGACCGTCTCGAACGTGAAGCCGAGCACCCACACCGCGACGCCGAGCCAGCCGAGCACCCCGAGCCCGGTGCCGTACATCGCGAACTGCACCGGCAGCGACACGAACCAGAGGATCACGGCCTGCACGAGGTAGACCCGCCCGTACATCCGCAGGCCCGGGTTGGCCCCGGCCCGCTCCACCATCCGCTGGTAGCGCGGGTCCTCGGGTTTGCCGTGGTTGCGCACGTGCAGGTGGACGGAGAGCCGCACGCCCCACACCACCGTGAGCGCGGCCGTGACCAGCCGCAGCGGCAGCGGCCCGCTGCCGAACGGGAACGCGACCACGGCGACGAGCGCGAACCCGAGGCCCCAGAACGTGTCCACGGTGTCGTAGCGGCCGCGCAGCCGCGCGATGCCGAACGTCGCGGTGGCCGCGACCAGGGTCACGCCGGCGGTGAGCCCGAGCAGCGCGCCGAGGCCGATCACGCCCACTCCCGTGTGGCCGGGAAGCCGGAGTCGCCGGCTTCGGTCGGCCGCACGGCCAGGATCTGGTCCACGCCCATGCGGTTCTCCTCGAACGCCAGCGCGCCGCCCACGAGGTAGAGCCGCCACACGCGCGCCTCGGCCTCGCCGACCAGCGCCACGGCCTCGGCCCAGTGGAACTCCAGCGTCTCGGCCCACTCGCGCACGGTGGCCACGTAGTGCTCGCGCAGGGCGTGCACGTCGCGGATCTCGAACCCGGCCGTCTCGAGGTGCCCGAGCGTGGCGCTCAGCGGCCGCATCGTCATGTCCGGCGCGATGTAGCGCTCGATGAACGCGCCGCCCCCGGGCGCGGTGTCGCCGGCGCGTCCGCGCGACATCTGTTGCAGCACGAGCCGGCCGGCCGGGGTGAGCATGCGGAACAGCGTATTCGCGTAGGTCGGGTAGTTCGCCTCGCCGACGTGCTCGCCCATCTCCACGGACGCGACGGCGTCGAACGGCGCGTCGGCCAGCTCGCGGTAGTCCTGCTGCCGTACTTCGACGCGGTCTTCGAGGTCGTGCTGCTTCAGCCGCGCTCGCACGTGCTGCACCTGCTGGGCCGAGAGCGTGACGCCGACCGCGTGCACGCCGTGGTGCTTCGCCGCGTGCACCAGCAGCGAGCCCCAGCCGCAGCCGACGTCGAGCAGGCGCATGCCGGGGCGCAAACCGAGCTTGCGGCAGATCAGCTCGAGCTTGTCGTGCTGGGCCTGGGCGAGGCCGTAACCGGGTTCGTCCGAGGTCCAGTAGCCCGACGAGTAGGCCATCGAATCGTCGAGCAGCAGCTGGTAGAACGCGTTGGACAGGTCGTAGTGGTGGGCGATGGCCGACCGGTCGCGCCGCAGGCTGTGCAGCACGCCGGTCAGCCTCGCCTCCTCCGCGGGCGGCTTCGGCGGCAGACCCAGCACGCCCAGGCGCGCGGCGAGCCCGGCCGCGCCGGCCCAGTCCCGCGGGGCGAGCCGCACCCTCCCCAGCTCGCCCGCACGGGTCAGCGCCCAGATCCGCCGGAACCCGTCGGCGAGGTCTCCTTCCACGTCGAGGTCACCCGACACGTACGCGCGCGCCAGCCCCAGCTCGCCCGGTGCGTAGAGCAGCCGCCGCAGCGCACGGCGGTTCTTCAGGACGACAGTCGGGCCCTCCGGACCCACGCGCTCGCCGTCCCAGGTGCGGAAGGCGATCGGCAACGGCGCGCCGAGGAGGCGCTCGACGAAGGCGGCCAGGCGGCCGGCGGTGCTGTTCGGCATAGCCGGGGTTCGGAGCCCGCGCCCGCGTGGATGGGTCCGGATTTTCCGGCCGATCCGACCAATCCGGGTCGGCACCGGTCCCGAATCACCGTCGTGCACCAGACCACGGGACACCTCTCACGCCCGGACCGCATCGCCGTCATCGGCAGCGGCGTCGCCGGCCTCACCGCCGCCTACCTGCTGCAGCGCCGCCACGAGGTGCTGCTGTTCGAAGCCGACCCGCGGCTCGGCGGGCACGCCCACACCCACGACGTGCCCAGCGCGCACGGCGGCACGATCGGGGTGGACTCCGGCTTCATCGTCCACAACGAACGCACGTACCCGACGCTGCTGCGCCTGTTCGGCGAGCTCGGCGTGCGCACGCGCGAGACCGAGATGTCCATGAGCATCCGCTGCGACGGCTGCGGCCTCGAGTACGCCGGCGCGAAAGGCGTGCAGGGTCTCTTCGCGCAGCGCCGCAACGCCACGAACCCCCGCTACCTGCGCATGCTCGCCGAGGTCAAGCGTTTCCACCGGCACGCGGCGCGGCTGCTCGGGCGCGAGGACGCCGGTGACGTCGGGCTCGGCGCGTTCCTCGCCATCGGCGGCTACTCGCGCTACTTCGTGGACCACTTCGTGCTGCCGCTCGTGTCCACGGTGTGGTCGGCCGACCGCACCGACACGCTGAGGTATCCGGCGCGCTACCTGTTCGAGTTCCTGAACAACCACGGCATGCTCACGGTGAAGAACTCGCCGAGGTGGCGCACGGTGGAAGGCGGCTCGCGCGAATACGTGGAGCGCGCGGCGAAGCAGCTCACCGCGGTGCACCTGTCCACGCCGGTGCGCTCGGTCGCCCGGACCTCGCGCGGCATCGAGATCCGCGACGACGCCGACACCCCGCACCGCGTCGACCGCGTGGTGGTGGCCACTCACGCCGACCAGGCGCTGGGGCTGCTGGCCGCCCCGACGACCGCCGAACGCGAGGTGCTCGGCGCGTTCCGCTACTCCCGCAACGACGCCTGGCTGCACACCGACACGAACGTGCTGCCGGTCGCCGCGGCCGCGCGCTCGGGCTGGAACTACCGCACGCCCGGGTGCGGTGCGGGCGGGGACGCCGTGCAGGTGAGCTACGACATGAACCGCCTGATGCGGCTCGACGAGCCCACCGGCTACGTCGTCACGCTCAACCCGCGCGACGAGCCCGACACCGGTTCGGTCGTGGCGAAGATGTCCTACGAGCACCCGGTGTACACAGCGGAATCCGTTGCCGCGCAACGCAAACTCGCCACCCTGAACGACGGTGTGGTCGCCTACGCCGGGGCGTACCACGGCTGGGGCTTCCACGAGGACGGCTGCTCGTCGGGCGTGCGCGCGGCCGAGAGCTTCGGGGTGAGCTGGTGAGCGCCGCGCTGTACGACGCCACGGTCGGGCACGTGCGCCGGATCGACCCGCCGCACGCGTTCGCGCACCGGCTGTACCTGTGGCTCACCGACCTGCCCGCCGAACCGGCGCCACCGCTGCTGCCGAGGTGGCTGCGGCCGTTCGCGGGCTTCGACGGCCGCGACCACTTCGAGCCGGGCGACGCGGGCACCATCCGGTCCAAACTGGACCGCTGGCTCGCGCACCGCGGAGTGGACCTGCGCGGCGGGCCGGTGACGATGCTCGCCTCGGCGCGGGTGCTGGGGTACGTGTTCAACCCGATCACCGTCTACTGGTGCCACACGCCCGACGGTGCGCTGGAGTGCGTGGTCGCCGAGGTGCACAACACCTACGGCGGGCGGCACGCCTACCTGCTGCGGCCCGACGCGGCGGGGCGGTCACGGGTGGAGAAGGAGTTCTACGTGTCGCCGTTCCAAGAGCTGGCGGGGGAGTACCGGATGCGGCTGCCGCGCCCGGACGCGCTGCTCGACCTCACCGTTTCCCTGCACCACGCGCCGGGAAAGAACGACGGCGGCGCCGGCACGCCGCTGGTCGCTACGCTGCGAGGGGTCCGCAGGCCGGCGGGCGCGCGGTCGTTCGCGCGGCTCGTGCTCGGCCGGCCCCTGCAGCCGCAGCGCGTGGCGGCGCTGATCCGCCGCCACGGTGTCGCGTTGTGGCTGCGCAAGGCCCCCGTGGCCACCCGGACCCCGCAGAACTCGTCAGGAGCGCTCCATGGATGAGACCGCCCGCCCGCGCCCGGTCGCGGCCGTCCCGGTGGGCGACGAGCACGCGGCGCCCACCGCCGAGGACCTCATGGCCGAGGTCGCCAAGGGTGACGAGCGCGCGTTCGAACTGCTCTACGACCAGCTCGCGGGCCCCGTCTACGGCCTGGTGCGGCGGATCGTGCGCGACTCGGCGCAGTCGGAGGAGGTGGCGCAGGAGGTGCTCGTGGAGCTGTGGAAGACCGCCACGCGCTACTCGCCCGAGAAGGGCAGCGCGCTCAACTGGGCGATGACGCTGGCCCACCGCCGCGCGGTGGACCGCGTGCGCTCGGCACGGGCCGGCACCGAACGTGAGCGCAAGGCGACGTTCGAGGCCGCGCGGGGGAGGCCGTTCGACGAGGTGGCCGAGTCGGTGACCGCGCGGCTGGAGCGCTCGCAAGTGCGCCGATGCCTGAAGTCGCTCACGGAGCTGCAGCGCGAATCGGTGCTGCTGGCCTACTACCAGGGCTACACCTACCGGGAGGTCGCCGACGTGCTGGCGACTCCACAGGGCACGATCAAGACGAGGGTGCGCGACGGGCTGATCCGGCTGCGCGACTGCCTGGGGGTGACCGCGTGAACTCGCCGGAAATGCACACGTTGACGGGTGCCTACGCGCTCGACGCCCTGTCGGAGACCGAGCGGGCCCAGTTCCGCCGGCACCTGGAGCAGTGCGAGGCCTGCGCGCAGGAGGTGCGCGAGCTGCGCGCCACCGCGGGCCGGCTCGGCGCGGCGATGGCCGAAGACCCGCCGGAGTCGCTGAAGCAGAGCGTGCTCGCGCAGATGCGCTCCACGCGGCAGCTGCCGCCGTTGACCGGACCCGAGCCGGGCGAACGCTCGCGCGGGCGCCGCCGTTGGCCGCTCATCGTGGCCACAGCTGCCGCGGTGGTGGGCCTCGCGCTCGCCGGCGTGTTCGGCGGGCTCGCGGCGACCACTCAGGGCCGGCTCGACGCCGCGCAGTCGCAGCTCGACCAGGCCCGCGTGCGCTACCAGCCCGTGGGCGAGATCCTGGCCGCGCCCGACGCGCGCGCCATCCACGGCACCGCGCCCGGCGGGGGCGGCGGCACGGTGGTGGTGTCGAAGCAGCTCGACCGCCTGATGTTCATGGAGTCGGGGCTGCCGCCGTACCCGGAGGGCCACGTGTACCAGGCCTGGCTGATGGGGCCGGACCTCGCGCCGCGCCCGGCCGGGCTGCTGCCCGGCGGACCCGCGGGGTCGCTCGTGGTGGCCGACGGGCTGGCCGGTGCGGACCAGTTCGCGATCAGCGTGGAGCAGGCGGGCGGCTCGCCGACCGGAAAGCCTTCGGACGACGTGGTTCTCGTGATGCCCGTGTCGGCGTGACGGGTTCCGAGCCCGGTTTTCGCGGCGGTACCGGTTCCCTCCCGGTGCCGCCGCGCTCGCGGTTTCCGGCGGCATAGCAGACGGGTGGATCACCGGGCGATCGGGTTCCCGCTCTTGCGCGCTCGTTCGCGTTGTGGCAAAACACCTTTGCCGCACACGGCGTGGCTACTGGATTCGAGCCTGCCCGGTGCCTACCGTCCTGCTCTAACGCCGGTGGTTGACATAACTCTCATTCTCGGCTTGAGGGTGAGGGTTGCGGCCACGGCGGGCAGCACGAGCACATCACGATCAGGAAGGCGGCCACGATGACGCCCCCGCACAACTACCTTGCGGTGATCAAGGTCGTCGGCATCGGCGGCGGCGGCGTGAACGCCGTGAACCGGATGATCGAGGTCGGCCTCAAGGGTGTCGAGTTCATCGCGGTGAACACCGACGCACAAGCACTGCTCATGTCCGATGCCGACGTCAAGCTCGACATCGGCCGGGAGCTCACGCGCGGTCTCGGCGCCGGCGCCGCCCCCGAGGTGGGGCAGAAGGCGGCCGAGGACCACCGCGAAGAGATCGAAGAGGTCATCAAGGGCGCCGACATGGTGTTCGTGACCGCCGGCGAGGGTGGTGGCACCGGCACCGGTGGCGCCCCCGTGGTCGCGCAGATCGCCCGCAAGCTGGGCGCGCTGACCATCGGCGTGGTGACCCGCCCGTTCACCTTCGAGGGCAAGCGCCGCGGCAAGCAGGCCGAGGACGGCATCCAGTCGCTGCGCAACGAGTGCGACACGCTGATCGTGATCCCGAACGACCGGCTGCTGCAGCTCGGCGACATCGGCGTGTCCCTCATGGACGCGTTCCGCTCCGCCGACGAGGTGCTGCTCTCCGGTGTCCAGGGCATCACCGATCTGATCACCACGCCGGGCCTGATCAACCTGGACTTCGCCGACGTGAAGAGCGTGATGTCCGGCGCGGGGTCCGCGCTCATGGGGATAGGGTCCGCGCGCGGTGAGGGCCGGGCGATCCAGGCGGCCGAGAAGGCGATCAACTCGCCGCTGCTCGAGGCGTCGATGGACGGCGCCCACGGCGCGCTGCTGTCGATCGCGGGCGGCTCGGACCTGGGCCTGTTCGAGATCAACGAGGCCGCTTCGCTGGTGCAGGAATCGGCGCACCCCGACGCCAACATCATCTTCGGCACGATCATCGACGACTCCCTCGGCGACGAGGTCCGCGTCACGGTGATCGCGGCCGGCTTCGACGCCGGCGCGCCCACGCACAAGAAGCTCGACCCGCCGGCCTTCGGCTCGCGCTCGGGCGGCACCACCGCTTCGGCCGCGGCCGGGCACGTGGGCGGCTCGCAGGCGCCCGCGCCGACCGGGGGCGCCACGCCGGTGCCGCCGGCCAGCGGCTCCGGCTACCCGGTGGCGCCGCCGCGCACGCAGCCGTCGCTGCCGCAGCCCGGCACGCCGCCGGGCGGCCTGCCCCAGCCGGGCGGCGGCTCGCGCGGCTACTCGCCGATCGGTTCCGGGCCCACGTCCGGCAGCCTGCCGAGCCGGCCGGCCACGGTGCACGACGACCCGTCGGACGACGAGGTCGACGTGCCGCCGTTCATGCGCCGCTAGCGTTCCCCGCTTCCCGAAGGCCACCCCGACCCGTGCGGTCGAGGTGGCCTTCGGCGTGTTCGGGCGTGTTTTGGAAGGATGGGCCGGTGCGAGTACGACGAGTCGTCACGACCAGGGCGGGCGGGGCTTCCCGGCCGCCGTACGACAGCTTCAACCTCGGCGACCACGTCGGGGACGAAGAGGGCAACGTCTTCGCGAACCGCGAGCGGCTGGCTTCCGAGCTCGGCCTCGCGCAGGATCGGCTGGCGTGGATGGAACAGGTGCACGGCCGCACGGCCACCGTGGTGGACGGCACCGAGACGAGCGCGGCCGAGGCGACCGATGCGTTGGTCACGGACAAGGCGGGTGTCGCGCTCGTGGTGCTCGTCGCCGACTGCGTGCCGCTGCTGATGGCCGACCCCGCCGCGGGCGTGGTCGCGGCGGTGCACGCCGGCCGGGTGGGCGCGCGCATCGGCGTGGTGCCGGCGGCGGTGGAGGCCATGCGCGGCCTCGGCGCCGAACCCGCGCGGATCGAGGCGCTGCTCGGGCCGGCGATCTGCGGGGCGTGTTACGAGGTGCCCGCGGACATGGCGGCCGATGTGGAGAAGCACGTGCCGGGCAGCGCGTGCCGCACCCGGCAGGGCACGCCGGGGCTCGACCTGCGGGCCGGGCTGTGGCGGCAGCTGGCCGGGCTCGGTGTCGGGCGCATCGGCGTGGATCCGCGGTGCACGGCGGAGGACAAGACGTTGTTCAGCTTCCGGCGCGACGGGACGACCGGGCGGCTCGCGGGGATCACGTGGCTGGAGGCGGCGTGAGCGGGCTCGTTCGCGGTGCCGAGCGGGTGTCCGGCGTGGCGCTGGGGGCGGCGTGACTGACGGCCGCCGCGAAGAGCTCGCGGCTTCGCTCGCCGCGATGGAGGACCGGATCGCGGCGGCGTGTGCGGCCGCGGGGCGGGCGCGTGACGAGGTGCGGTTGCTCGGGGTGACCAAGACCTTCCCGGCGTCCGACGCGGCGCTCCTGGTGGATCTGGGGCTCGAGAACCTGGCCGAGAACCGCGACCAGGAGGCCGGCCCGAAGGCGGAGGAGGTGCCGGGCGCGCGCTGGCACATGGTCGGCAGCCTGCAGCGCAACAAGGCGCGTTCGGTCGTGCGCTGGGCGGCGGAGGTGCAGTCGGTGGATTCCGCGCGGCTGGCCGACGCGCTGGGCCGCGCGACCGGCAGCGCTCGCGAGGCGGGGGAGCGGGCCGACCCGCTCGACGTGCTGATCCAGGTGAGCCTCGACGGCGACCCCGCGCGGGGTGGCACGCCGATTTCGGAGGTCGCCGCGCTGGCCGACCACATCACTCACGTGGGTGAGCTGAGGTTGCGTGGGGTGATGGCCGTCGCACCTCGGGAAGAGGAACCGGGCAGGGCCTTTGCCCTGCTTGCCCAGGTCTCCGAGCAGCTTCGGGAAGATCACCCGAATGCCGCAGAAGTCTCCGCCGGGATGAGCCATGATCTCGAACAGGCGATCACGCACGGCTCGACCTGTGTGCGTGTCGGAACCGCACTGCTCGGTGGGCGCGGTTTAGCCTCGCCGTAGGGAGTCCGCGGCGGTCGTCACGTTTCGTGTTCGGCCGGGTGGGGTAGCACGGTGCGGGAGCGGCTAAGGCTAGGGAGAGGCATGAGCGCGCTGCAGAAGCTGAAGGCCTACTTCGGGATGGTGCCTGCTGACGAGGACGGCTATGACGTCGAGGACGAGGACTACCGGCGTGACTACGACGACGAGTACGACTCCTACGAAGAGCCGCCGGCGCGTTCGCGCTCACGGTACCGCGAAGTGGATGACACGTACGACGAGCCCGCTCCGCGGACCCGGTCACGGTCGGTCACCGCTGCGGAGCCGACCACCCACGGTGCGCTCGCCGTGGACCGCCAGCCCGAGCCCGTCGCCCGGCTTCGGCCGGTCACCGAGCCCGTGCGCGCACCGTCTCGCGATCCGTTGAGCCGCATCACCACGCTCCACCCGACGAGCTACGTCGAGGCGCGGGCGATCGGCGAGCACTACCGCGAGGGCATCCCCGTGATCATCAACCTCACGGAGATGGAGAACGCGGACGCCAAGCGGCTCGTGGACTTCGCCGCGGGGCTCGCGTTCGCGCTGCGGGGCTCGATGGACAAGGTCACCAACAAGGTGTTCCTTCTCTCACCGCCGGATGTCGACGTCACGGCGGAGGACCGTCGGCGGATCGCCGAGGGCGGGCTTTTCCTCCGCGGGTGAAGCGGGGCTGAAGTCCGCGGGACCGCTGGGCGCAGCCAGACGTGATTTTGTCGACTCGGCGCCACGCCGGGCCTGCTGGCTGCGACTTCCCCCGGCGTCCCCCGCTAGAGTGGTCGCGTGAATGCTGTGTGGCTGGTGGTCTGGTACGTGCTGTTCGCCTTCTGGCTTCTGTTGACGGCGCGTATCGTGATCGAGCTCGTGCGGACCTTCGCACGGGAGTGGCGTCCCGCCGGAGGGGTTGCGGTGACGCTCGAGACCATCTACACAGTGACCGACCCGCCGGTTCGTCTGTTCAGACGAATGATCCCGATGGTTCGGATCGGCGGGATGGGACTGGACTTATCGATTATGGTGCTGCTGTTGGTTGTGTTCTTTGCGATGCAACTGGCAACTCCCAGGTGATCGGGGAAACCTGGGTGGACCCTGCAGGCCATGGAGTGCGTGAGGTGATCTGATGTCGTTGACCCCCGCTGACGTGCATAACGTCGCGTTCAGCAAGCCGCCCATCGGCAAGAGGGGCTACAACGAGGACGAGGTGGACGCGTTCCTCGACTTGGTGGAGACCGAGCTTGCCCGGTTGATCGAGGACAACAACGAGCTGCGCCAGCAGATCGAACAGCTCGACAACGAGCTCGAGTCGACCCGCGGTGAGCTCGAGAACGCGAAGGTGAGCGGTCCTCCGCCGGTGCGGGACGAGCCGTCCCGCCGCCTGGCGCCCGTGCCGCCGCCGGCCTCGGCGATGGAGCAGACGCAGGCCCACTCGATGGTCGGCGACAGTGGTGAGCCGAACGTCCAGGCCGCCAAGGTCCTCGGCCTCGCCCAGGAGATGGCCGACCGGCTCACCGCCGAGGCCAAGACCGAGTCCGACGGCATGCTGGCGGAGGCGCGGACCAAGTCCGAGCAGCTGCTCTCCGACGCCCGGGCGAAGTCCGACTCGATGGTCAACGAGGCGCGCACCCGCGCCGAGACCATGCTCAACGACGCGCGCACGCGCGCCGAGACGCTCGAACGCCAGGCCCGCGACAAGGCGACCACCATGGAACGCGAGTCGCAGCGCAAGTACACCGAGACGATGAACAACCTGAACGCCGAAAAGGGTTCGCTGGGCAAGAAGATCGAAGAGCTCCGCACCATCGAGCGCGAGTACCGCACTCGACTGCGCGGCTTCCTCGAGTCCCAGCTGCGCGAACTCGACGACCGCGGCTCCGCGGCCCCGGCCTCGGCGTCGTCCAACACCGGCCAGTCCACCGCCTCCACGGGCGGCCAGGGCTACTCCTTCGGCCCCCGCGCCGAAGCCGGCTGAGGTTCGTAGCCGGCCTGTTCTCGGTGTCTGGTCTCTAGATCTCTGGCTGACGCCCCGCCTGGTCCTCCGCTTCGTTCGGAGGTACCGGCGGGGCTTCGTCATGCCCTCTGACGGGTGGCTGGTGCTGCGGTTTCCGCATTTTCGGTAGTCGGTCGGTGGCAATTCGTGACGGCGGTTTTTGGCGGGTGAGGAATTCGGCCTGCGCATTCGGTGAGGGAATGCACACGGAATGCAGTGAGGGTCATTTCGGTAGTGGGTATTCGGGCCGGGAAAGTGCCCGATCGGGCTGATCTGGATCACGAGTTTTTGTGGGTTGGCCTGGTGATTTTCTCGCGTTGGCCCGGGGTGGGTGGGTGTGGTGGGTACGGAGTGCGGTGGGGTGGTCGCGGACTGCTAGGTAGGGGCCTCGGTGGGTGCTCGGTGGGTTCTCGCTTGGCTGGGTGGCGGGGCTGGCTGGCTCGCCGGGTGACTGTCGGGGCGTCGGCTTCAGCTGGCTCTCTGCGAGTGCTCGGTCGGTGGCTTCTCCGACTAACCCGACGAAGGTCGGGAGTCGGGCCCGGCGAGCATGCGATCGACGCTTGGCCGGCGATACCCGCAGGTCGATCTGGGCTGGTTCTCTGCGGGTGGTCGGTCGCCGGGACCGACCCGCGCAGTGATGGCCGGTACCGTCCCTCGGTGGTGGGGAAGCGCTGAGGGCGCTGTTGCTCAGTCGGGGACGGCCGCCGAGTCGGGCACGGCTGGAATTGGGCGGGTGTTTGTCCGCGGTCACCGGTCGGGCTGCCTCGGCAAGGCTCGGCGGGGTGTCGTGGTTCGCGCCGCTGGCGGTGGGTGTCTGCTGACCGTCATGGGGATGACCCACCCGGCGATGGTCAGCGGCGGTCTTGGTCGGCGGGTTGTCGGAGTTGGTACTGCTGCCGGCCGGCGCTTGGTCGTGCATCGGCGGGGTGACCTGTCCGGCCATCATCGGCAGCTGGCCTTGGCCGGCGTCCGGTCGGTCGGTGTCCAGGTCGGTGCTGCTGCCGGTCGGTGGTGGTCGCGGGTTTGCTCTGGAGATGTCGGCTCGTGCCCGGATCGCTGGGTGCCGTCTTTCGAGGGGTCTTCGGCCGGCGAGATACCGGAGGCCGGGATGAGCGATGGGTGTCTCGGAAGGTCGACCACCGGTGACACCGTGATCGGCGGCGGCGGTGGTCGGCGTTCGCCGGCGAGTGCCAGCTCCGGATTCGACGGAAGGAATCTCGGCGAAGCCGGGGCTCGTCACGCCTCAACTCGCAGAGAGGCTGGCCGTCATTGCTGGACTTTGCGAGGAGAGGCGGCTCTAGGCGGGGCGGCTGTCGGGAGAGTCCGGTCTCCCGGTGAGTGGTCGGTTTGGGCGGTTCGGCGCAGTGATCGACCGTCTGGCGAAGAGCACCGTGTGGGTGCGGTGGCGGCGCGGGTGTGGATCTTGGGCGTGGGCCGCGCGGTGGGGTGGCCACGGAATGCAGCCGGTGCGGTACCCGGCGTGGGCGGGTCGTGGCCCGGGATTCGGGGTTCGCGTGCTGTAATTCAGCGTGCTCTACATCGTCCTCGTACTGGTGGTGGCGGCGCTCGCGCTGCTCGTCACGGCGCTCATCACGGCCAGCTCGCTGTGGGCGTGGGTCTCGATCGGTCTGTCGGTGCTCGCGGGCCTGATCCTGCTGGTGGACTGGCTGCGCCGGCGGAACCGGCCCGAGGCCGCCGAGGCCGAGCCGGCTGTCGTGAAGGCCGAGAAGTCCGAGGCCTTCGATGCCGAGCAGACCGCGCTGCTGCCGTCGACCGGTGTGCTCGGCGATCCGGCCGAGGTACCCGAGCCCGAGATCGAGCCGGAACCCGAAGCCGCGGCCGAGGCGTCGAAGCCGGTGGATGCCGCGCAGCCCGTCGAAGCCGATGCCGATGCCGCGAGGACCCAGCAGCCGGAAGCCGACACGAGCACGACTCCGGACGCGACCGAAGCCGCGGCAACGTCCGGCACCGCCGCCGCAGGTGCAGCGGCCGCCGGTGCCTCGCTCGCCGCCGAAACCGCCGGCACCACCGACGAACCAGCCGCCGCGACCACCGACAAGACACCGCCCGTGCGGGAAACCCCTCCGGCCGAGGAAGAAACCAGCCCGGAAGACCTCGCGGTGGTCAAGGAACTCGAAGACGAGGTCGTCGTGGTCGACGAGTACCCCCGCTACCACCTCGTCGACTGCGCCTGGCTCTCCGGCCGCGACCCGATCCCCATCGGCGTCGGCGAGGCCCGCCAGCTCGGCTTCACCCCGTGCGCCCGCTGCGGCCCGGACGCCGTCCTCGCCGCCGCGCACCGCTGAGCTATACCGTCGCGCGAAGCAGGCATCGCTGGATCTGGGCGAAGCAAGCGAAGTCATGCCTCTTAGTGGTGAATCGGCGGGCTCGGGTGGTTCGGTGCGACGGGGTAGACCGCTGGGACATCAGGCCCGCACGAAAGCCTCGCGCCAAAGCCCGGACCGTTGGACTGCGTGCCTAGATCCCCAGGATTTCGCCCAGTGCGGCACTTCCCGCGTCGGTCAGGCGGACTGCGCGGTGGGCTTCGGCGCGGTGGCGGAGCCAGCCGGCGTCGAGGAGGCGGTGGGTGAGGGCCGCGCCGAGGGCGCCGGCCAGGTGGTGGCGCTGTTCGCTCCAGTCCAGGCAGAAGCGGAGCAACGGGCGGCGCGCCGAGGACGCCGCGGCGAGGTCGACGCCGAGCGCGCCGAAGACGGTCGCGGCGGAGGGGCCCAGGGCGTACGGATGATCGGGCAGCTGAGCGGAAATCCGGTCGCCGGGGCGGCGGGCGGTGGTCGGGTCACCGTCCACAGTGATCAGTGCGCCGTGGGAGACCAGGGCGGCGGTGAGGGTGACGCCGAGGCGTCCGGCGACGTGGTCGTAGCACGTGCGCGCGGTGCGCAACGCCTCCGCGCGGGTGCCTTCGCGCAGTGAACGCACCGGTCGCGGCGGGGAGAACCGCGCGAGGGTCTCCAGGAGTTCGGGGGCGGCGCCGGCCAGGCGGTAGAAGCGGTGGCGGCCCGAGCGTTCAGCGGTGACGAGCCCCGCCGACAACAGCTTCGCCAGGTGCGAGCTGGTGCCCTGCGCCGAGAGGCCCGCCTCGGCGGCCAGCACGGAGGCCGCCAGCGCCCGGCCGTCGCCCAGGGCCACCAGGACGCGCACTCGCGCGGGGTCGGCGAAGAGGGCCGCGGTCGCGGCGATGTCGGCGTCACCATCCACAGCACTCACCGTCCACATCCGTCACATCCGCACCATCCACACCCGTCACCATCCTCGGCGCTGGCCATCCACGCCGCTCACGATCGGCGGCCGTCCACTGCCGGCACCATCCTGTGCGGTCAAGGTCGGCCGCGCTCACCATTCGCCCCGCTCACCGTTCAGGTCGTCACCCGCGCCGCTCACGATCAGCGGTCGGCGCGGTCCTCATCCGGCACCATCCAGTGCGGTCAAGGTCCGCCGCGCTCACCATCCACGGCACTCACCTTCCGCAGCGATCACCGTCCAAGGCCACCAACCACGCCGCTCACCATGCACTGCGGTCAAGGTCGGCCGCGCTCACCATTCGCCCCGCTCACCGTCCAGGTCGTCACCCACGCCGCTCACGATCAGCGGTCGGCGCGGTCCTCATCCGGCACCATCCAGTGCGGTCAAGGTCCGCCGCGCTCACCATCCACGGCACTCACCTTCCGCAGCGATCACCGTCCAAGGCCACCAACCACGCCGCTCACCATCCACCGCGTTCAAGGTCTGCCCCCTCAGCGCTCACGATCCACGCCGCTCACGATCAGCGCCCGTCGCCGCCCGCACCCGTCACCGTCCACCCCGCTCACCATCCACACCACTCACCGTCCGGGTCACCATCCACGCCCGCACACGATCGGCGACCGCCACCGGCCACACCCACCCCCGGCAGCACTCACCACCCGACCCCTCCAGCCTGCACCCACAACACTTCCACCGCGACGGAACCATCCCCGAGGTCAACTGGACGGCATGAGACCGGCCCTCCTCCTCACCCTCTGCACCGGCATGTTCCTGGTGCAACTCGACGTCACCGTCGTCAACGTCGCCCTCCCCACCCTCGGCGCGCAGCTGCACGCCGGACTCACCGCGCTGCAGTGGGTGGTCGACGGGTACTCGGTCGTGCTCGCCGCGCTGTTGCTGGCCGGCGGCGCCCTCGGCGACGTGCTCGGCCACCGTGGTGTGGTGCTCGCCGGGTTCGCGGTGTTCGGCGTCGCGTCCGCTGCGTGCGGGGTGGCGCAGGCGGCGGGCTGGCTGATCGCCGCGCGGGCGGTGCAGGGGGTCGGCGCCGCGCTGATCCTGCCGGGCACGCTCGCGGTGATCAACCGGCAGTGTCCGGATCCGGTGACGCGGGCGCGGGCGCTGGGGGTGTGGGCCGGGGTGTCGGCGCTCGCGTTGCCGGCCGGGCCGTTCCTCGGCGGTCTGCTGGTGTCCTTCGTGGGGTGGCGGCCGGTGTTCTTGATCAACGTCCCCATCACCGCCCTGGCCGCGGTGGCCGTGTGGCGGCTGCTCGAGCCCGGGGTCCGCAAGCCCGGGCGCGTCGACGTGGCCGGCGCCGCCACGGCCGCGCTCGCTCTCGGGGCCGGCGTGTACGCGGTGATCGGGCACCAGCCCCTCGTCGCCCTGCTCGCCGTCGTGGCGGCGGGCGCGTTCGTCGCGCGGGAGCGCCGCGCCGCCGACCCGATGTTGCCGCTGTCCCTGCTGCGATCCCGACGTACCGCCGGCGCCACCGTGATCTCCGCCGCGATGAACTTCGTCGGCCTCGGTTCGGTGCTGGTTTTCACGCTCTACCTGCAGGGCGTCCTCCACCTGTCGCCCTGGCGAGCGGGCCTCGCGATGCTGCCGTTGTTCCTTCCACTGGTCCTGCTCAGCCCGCTCAGCGGCCGTCTCGCGGCGAGGACGCCGCGGCTGCCGATCGTGGCCGGCCTCGTGCTCGGCGCGCTCGGCCTGGCCGGCCTGCTGCGGGTGGACGCGACCACGGGGTACGCCACCCTGCTGCCGGCCTTCGTCGTGTTCGGCATCGGCATGGGGCTGCTCACCGCGGCCGTCGTGACGGCCGCCGTCGCCGACGCGCCGAAGGAGCGCGCGGGGATCGCCGGCGGCATCAACAACACCGCGCGCCAGGCCGCGGGCGCGCTCGGGGTCGCCGTTTTCGGTGCGGTAGCAGGAGATCCGGCGAACCAGGCGCACTTCGAAAGCGGCCTGCGCACCCTCGGTCTCGTCGCGGCGGCCCTGTGGCTCGCGGCCGCGGCCCTGGCGATCCTCACCACCGGAGCCCGGGCCTCCGAGAACACAGTTGCGCACTCGGGCTAACCTGGTACCAGCAAGGCGTCGATCCGGCCATCACCGGGGAGCCTCCGGAAGAACAGGGCGCGCGCGTCCCCAGTAGACCCGGACGGGGCGGCCCGTCACAGCCGAAACGAGTGGCCCGGCGAGCACCACCGGCCGGGCAAGCGGGGTGGTACCGCGTGACGCGCGAGCGTCTCGTCCCCGTGTGGGTGACCGGTAGGCGCCGGTCGTCCGTACGAGAGCGACGAACGCGAGGAGCGCACCCCGATGTACCCGAAGGCCCAGCTCGACGGAGAGACCGGCGAAACCGCGGTCCCGTCGCAGCCGTCGTTCCCCGCGCTGGAGCAGCGCGTGCTCGAGTACTGGGAGACGGACCGGACGTTCCAGGCCTCGATCGAAGCGCGCCCGGCCGGCGAAAACGGCGACAACGAGTACGTGTTCTACGACGGCCCGCCCTTCGCCAACGGCCTGCCGCACTACGGGCACCTGCTCACGGGGTACGTGAAGGACATCGTCCCGCGCTACCAGACGATGAAGGGCAAGCACGTCGACCGCCGGTTCGGCTGGGACACCCACGGCCTGCCCGCCGAGCTCGAGGCGATGCGCCAGCTCGGCATCACCGAGACCAGCGAGATCGAAGCGATGGGCATCGCGAAGTTCAACGAGGCCTCGCGCGAGTCCGTGCTGCGCTACACCGACGAGTGGCGCGAGTACGTGACCCGGCAGGCCCGCTGGGTGGACTTCGACAACGACTACAAGACGCTCGACGTCACCTACATGGAGTCGGTGCTCTGGGCGTTCAAGCGGTTGTGGGACAAGGGCCTCGTGTACGAGGGCTACCGCGTGCTGCCCTACTGCTGGCGCGACGCGACGCCGCTGTCCAACCACGAGCTGGGCATGGACGCCGACGTCTACCGCAACCGCCAGGACCCGGCGGTCACCGTCGGGTTCCGCCTGGAGGGCAACGACAACGAGCTCGACGGCACCTACCTGCTGATCTGGACGACCACGCCGTGGACGCTGCCGTCCAACCTGGCCACCGCGGTGCACCCCGAGGTCGACTACGTCGTGGTGGAGAGCGAAAGCTTCCCCGGCAAGCGGTTCCTGCTCGCCGAGGCCCGGGTGGAGGCCTACGCGCGCGAGCTGGGCGAGGAGCCCACCGTCGTCGCGCGCTACACCGGTGAGCAGCTGCTCGGAAACCGTTACGCGCCACCGTTCCCGTACTTCGTGGGCACGGAGAACGCGCACCGCGTGCTGGCCGCCGACTACGTGACCACCGGCGACGGCACCGGTGTCGTGCACATCGCGCCCGCCTACGGCGCCGAGGACAAGGTCGTGACCGACGCCGCCGGCATCACCCCGGCGACGCCGGTCGACGCCCACGGCAAGTTCGACGCGACCGTGCCCGACTACGAGGGCCAGCAGGTCTTCGACGCCAACCCGAACATCGTGCGGGACCTCAAGAACGGCACGGGATCGGCGGCGCAGCAGGGTGCTCTGCTGCTGCGGCACGAGACCTACGACCACTCCTACCCGCACTGCTGGCGCTGCCGCAACCCGCTGATCTACCGCGCGGTGTCGTCGTGGTTCGTCGCGGTCACGCAGTTCAAGGACCGGATGGTCGAGCTGAACCAGCAGATCACCTGGTACCCGGACAACGTCAAGGACGGCCAGTTCGGCAAGTGGCTCGAGAACGCCATCGACTGGTCGATCTCCCGCAACCGCTACTGGGGTTCGCCGATCCCGGTGTGGCAGTCCGACGACCCGACCTACCCGCGCACCGACGTCTACGGCTCGATCGACGAGCTGGAACGCGATTTCGGCGTGCGGCTGGACAACCTGCACCGCCCGTACATCGACGAGCTCACCCGGCCCAACCCGGACGACCCGACGGGCCGGTCGACCATGCGCCGCGTGCCCGAGGTGCTCGACGTGTGGTTCGACTCGGGCTCGATGCCGTATGCCCAGGTGCACTACCCGTTCGAGAACGCCGAGTGGTTCGAGCACCACTACCCGAGTGACTTCATCGTGGAGTACATCGGGCAGACGCGCGGCTGGTTCTACCTGCTGCACGTGCTCGCGACGGCGCTGTTCGACCGGCCCGCGTTCCGCACCTGCATCAGCCACGGCATCGTGCTCGGCTCCGACGGGCAGAAGATGTCGAAGTCGTTGCGGAACTACCCGGACGTGAACGAGGTGTTCGACCGCGACGGGTCCGACGCCATGCGGTGGTACCTCATGGCGAGCCCGATCCTGCGCGGCGGCAACCTCGTGGTCACCGACCGGGGCATCCGCGACGCCGTGCGCCAGGCCGTGCTGCCGCTGTGGAACTCGTACTACTTCCTCGCCCTCTACGCCAACGCCGGCGGCGTGGAAGGCAAGTGGCGCACGGATTCCGCGCACCTGCTCGACCGCTACGTGCTCGCGAAGACCCACGAGCTCGTGACCGACGTCGAGTACGCGCTGGACAGCTACGACATCGCCGGCGCGTGCCAGACCGTGCGCGATTTCCTCGAGGTGCTCACGAACTGGTACGTGCGCCGCTCGCGCGACCGCTTCTGGGCGGGTGAGCAGGACGCGATCGACACCCTGCACACCGTGCTCGAGGTGACCTCGCGGGTCGTGGCGCCGCTGCTGCCGCTCACGACCGAGACGGTGTGGCGCGGCCTCACCGGCGGCCGTTCGGTGCACCTCACCGACTGGCCGAGCTCGCTCGACCTGCCGGCCGACGCGGCGCTGGTCACGGCGATGGACCGGGTGCGCCAGGTCGCGTCGACGGCGCTGTCGCTGCGCAAGGCCAACAAGCTGCGCGTGCGCCTGCCGCTGGCCAAGCTGCTGGTCGCGACCGAGGACGTGGAGGCGCTGCGCGAGTTCACCGACATCCTGCGCGACGAGGTGAACGTGAAGTCCGTGGAGCTGACCAGCGACGTCGCGGCGCACGGTTCGTTCGAGGTCGCGGTGAACGCGCGGGCGGCCGGGCCTCGGCTGGGCAAGGACGTGCAGAAGGTCATCAAGGCCGTGAAGGCCGGCGACTGGACCACGACCCCGGGCGGCGCCGTGGTGGCGGCCGGGGTGGAGCTGCTCGACGGCGAGTACGAGCGGCGGCTCGTGGCCAAGGACGCCGGCGCGGCGGCCGAGCTGCCGGGCGGGTCGGGGCTCGTGCTGATCGACACCGAGGTCACCGAAGCCCTGAACGACGAGGGCATCGCCCGTGACCTGGTGCGCGTGGTGCAGCAGGCCCGCCGAGAGGCGGGCCTCGACGTGAGCGACCGCATCGCGCTCACGGTCGACGCG
The DNA here is from genome assembly GCF_035918295.1 of Amycolatopsis rhabdoformis. Classification (GTDB taxonomy): domain Bacteria; phylum Actinomycetota; class Actinomycetes; order Mycobacteriales; family Pseudonocardiaceae; genus Amycolatopsis; species Amycolatopsis rhabdoformis. The sequence goes on along the minus strand of NZ_CP142149.1, from coordinate 4,389,988 downwards.
CCCGAGGACGTGGTGACCGCGGTGAAGAAGTTCGAGGAGTTCGTGGCCTCGGAAACGCTGGCCACGTCGGTGACCTACGGCGACGCGCCCGACGGCTTCGAAGGCACCGTCGGCGAGGGCGTGAAGGTGCGCGCGGCGGTCGAGAAGGCGTAGTGCGACGGCCGTCCCGGCGTTGATCACGAATCGGCGTCGGGACGGCCGCTTTCTCACGTGTAACGCCCTTTGTCCGTGAGCGATGGGCAAGCTGGGCCGAGTGCGCGCACGCCGCACGGCCTGGGGGAGAGTCGCAAGTGAGTCCTGCCGGTAAGAGAGCCGTCCTCATCGGGGGCGCGGTCGCGATGGTCGCGATCGTCGTCCTGGCGGTGGTCCTGCTGACCGGTGGTTCGCCGGCGCCCGAGGCGGCGGCCGCGGATCCGACGGAGAGCACGGTCGCGGCGGGACCCGTCGCGCCGGACCCGACGTCGGCGGCGCAGCTCTACCTCAAGGACTTCGCGGGCAGGGACACCGACGGTGCGAGCCTGCTCACCGACGACCCGCACGCGGCGGCCGCCGCGCTGCGCGACGCCTGGTACACGCTCAAGCCCGACCAGGTGCAGGCCAAGCTCGGCAAGGTGAGCGACGCCGCGGCGACCGCGGCCAAGAGCACCGCCGCATACACGCTGACCTGGGACCTCGGTCCGGGGCATGTGTGGTCCTACGACGGCAGCCTCGACCTCGTGCACTCCGGCGACAGCTGGCGGGTGCACTGGAGCCCCACCGCGCTGAACCCGAAGCTGCAGGCCGGCCAGCGGCTCGTGATCGCGACCGCGGCGGCCGACCAGACCGCCGTGGTCGACCGCGACGGCAAGCCCGTGGTGATCGCCGGCCCGGGCGGCACGCACCTCGACCCGGCCGCGAAGTTCCCGCTGCTCACCCAGGCGCTCACCGGTCAGGGCAGCGCCTCACCGTCGGACACGTTCGCGGTGCAGCGCGTGGACGCCGGCGGTAAGGTGCTCGAAACACTCTTCGGCAAGACCGAGAGCGGGCAGGCGGCGCAGAAGTCCACGGTGAGCATCGCCGTGCAGAACGCCGCCCAGTCGGCCGTGGACTCCTACCGCGGCAAGGCCGTGATCGTCGCGATCCAGCCGTCCACGGGCGGGGTGCTCGCGGTGGCGCAGAACGCGGCGGCGGGCACCGGGCCTTCGGCGCTGAACGGCCTGTACGCGCCGGGTTCGACGTTCAAGATCGTGACCGCCACAGCCGCGCTGGAAGCCGGCCTGGTCACCAAGGACTCGCAGGTGCCGTGCCCGCTCACCGCGCACATCGGCACCCGCACGATCTCCAACGAGGGCTTCGACCTGGGCACCACCACGGTGCACCGGGCGTTCGCGCACTCGTGCAACACCTCGTTCGGCCAGCTCGCCTCGCAGCTCCCGCCGGACGGACTCGCCAACGCGGCGAACCAGTACGGCCTCAACGCCGACTTCGAGATCCCCGGTCTCACCACCGAGCTGGGCAAGGTCGGCCCCGCCGGCAGCGCCGACGAGCAGGTGGAGGACGGGATCGGCCAGGGCACCGTGCAGGTGAGCCCGTTCGGTGAGGCGCTGATGGCCGCGACGGTGGCCGCGGGCAAGGCGGTGACGCCGAAGCTGTGGCTCGACGCCGACTCCGCCACGACCGTGAACGACGGCTACCGCGCGCCGTCGGCGAGCGTGCTGGCCTCGGTGCGCGCGATGATGCGTGAGGTCGTGACCGGCGGCACCGCGACCGGCCTGGCGCGCTCGGGCACCGTGTACGGCAAGACCGGCACCGCGCAGTTCGGCGACGGGGCCGAGGCCCACGGCTGGTTCGTGGGCTACCGCGGCGACGTCGCGTTCTGCGTGTTCCTGGAGGGCGGCAACGACTCCGGCCCGGCCGTCACGCTCGGGGCGAAGTTCCTCGCGGGTGTGAAGTAGCGCTTCGGGCGGTTCGGCGGCGGCCGAAGCTTCGGGCTTCTACGGTGGAGGCATGGAGACCGTCGCGCTGGCCGAGGTGGCCGCGGTGCTCGCCGACCCGAGTCGGGCGACGATGTGCCTCGCCCTGCTCGACGGGCGCGCCTGGACCGTCGGCGAGCTGGCCGCGGCGGCGCGCATCGCCGTGTCCACCGCGAGCGAGCACGTGACGAAGCTGCACGACGCGGGGTTCGTCGCGCGGGTGAAGCAGGGGCGGCACGCGTACGTCCGCATCGCCGACCCGCGTGTGGCCGAGCTGATCGAGCACCTCGCGCAGCACGCCGAGCACCGGGAACCGGTCGGGCTGAAGGCATCGCTGCGCACGCAACGGCTGAGCTTCGCCCGCAGCTGTTACGACCACCTCGCGGGCACCGTCGGCGTCGCGTTGCGCGAGGGCCTGATCGCGCGCGGCATCGTGGACACGGGCGACGGGCTCACGCTGACCCCGGCCGGCCGTGAGGCGCTCGGCGGCCTCGGCGTCGAGGTGCCGGAGCACGGCCGGCGCCCGCTGCTGCGTGACTGTCTGGATTGGACGGAGCGGCGCGACCACCTCGCCGGCGCCGTGCCCGCCGCGATCCTGGCGCGCGCGGTGGACGCGGGCTGGGTGACCCGTGATCGGCAACGCGCGGTGCGGCTGCGGCCGTCGGCGAGCAGTCCATTCGCAGCACTCGGTGTCGATCTGACGACACTGGGTGGTAATCCAGTGTCCTAACACACCACTTTGCCCGAGTTGTCCGGTGGTGCACGAACGAGTGAACGCCCCCGTTTCTCTATCCTGGAAGCCCACGGCGACCGGGAGGGGGCGGACATGGACCAGCTTCCCGTGCTGCTCGGGATCGGCGGAGTCGTGCTGCTCGCGTCCGTGGTGGCCGTGCGCGTGTCGATCCGGCTCGGCCTGCCGTCGCTGCTGCTGTACCTCGGCATGGGTGTGGCGCTGGGCGAATCGGGCATCGGCATCCAGTTCGACAACCCCGCGCTCACCCAGTCGCTGGGGCTCGCCGCGCTCGTCATGATCCTCACCGAAGGCGGGCTCACCACGCGGTGGCCGGCCGTGAAACCCGCGCTGGGGCCGGGGATCCTGCTGTCCACAGTGGCCGTGGTGGTGAGCATCGCGGTCACCGGCGCCGCACTGCACTGGCTGCTCGGGCTCGACTGGCGCCTGGCGCTGCTGTGGGGCTCGGTGCTCGCCTCGACCGACGCGGCGGCCGTGTTCTCGGTGCTGCGGTCGGTGGGGGTGCGGCCGAAGCTCGTCGGCGCGCTGGAGCTGGAGTCCGGCATCAACGACGCGCCCGCGTACATCGCGGTGGTGGTGCTCGCGTCCGGGGCCACAGTGGACTGGACGCTGCCGCTGCTGGTCGTCTACGAGCTCGCCGCGGGCCTGGCGATCGGCCTGCTCTTCGGCTGGCTCGGCGCGATGGCCCTGCGCCGCGCCGCGCTGCCGGCCACTGGCCTCTACCCGCTGGCGACGGTGGCGGTGTGCATCCTCGCCTACTCCTCGGGCCAACTGGCGCACGCGTCCGGGCTGCTCGCCACCTACGTCGCCGGGCTGGTGCTGGGCAATTCGAAGCTGCCGCACCGCTCCGACACGCTCTCGTTCGCCGAAGGGCTCGGGTGGCTCGCGCAGATCGGGCTGTTCGTGCTGCTCGGGCTGTTCGCGTCGCCGAGCCGGCTGCTCGAGACGCTGGTGCCGGGCCTCGTCGCGGGCGCGGTGGTGCTGCTGCTCGCGCGGCCGCTTTCGGTGGTGATCTCGTTGCTGCCGTTCCGGCTGCCGTGGCGGGAACAGACGTTCCTTTCGTGGGCGGGCCTGCGCGGGGCCGTGCCGATCGTGCTGGCGATGATCCCGCTGTCACAGGGTGTCCCAGGTGCGGAACGGCTGGTGGACGCCGTGTTCGTGCTGGTCATCGTGCTCACGCTGCTGCAGGGCGCGACGCTGGGACCCTTCGCCCGCTGGCTCGGCCTCGCGAAGACGTCGGAGACCCACGAGATCGAGGTCGACTCCGCACCGCTGGACGAACTCGGCGCCGAACTGCTGCAGGTGCGCATCCAGAAGGGCTCGAAGCTGCACGGCGTGTACATCTCCGAACTGGGCCTGCCCGCCGGGGCGACCGTGAGCCTCGTCGTGCGCCGCGGGGCGGGGTTCACACCGCAGAAGACCAGCCGCCTGCAGGAGGACGACCAGCTCCTGGTGGTGACCACGGCCCGGGTCCGCGACGCGACGGAGCGGCGGATCCGCGCGGTGGACCGGGCTGGGCGGTTGGCTCGGTGGCGGGGGGAGTTGGGTCGGTGACCCGGCTTTGCTCGTGGTGATCGGGTGTTGGGTTGGTGTGGCCGGGTGTTCTGCTTCGGCGAGCGGTGAGTGTGGATTCGGCCGGTGATGTCGTGCTTGGCGGTTGTCGGGCTGGATCGGTTCGAGTGATGGAGTGGATGACCGTGTCGGGCGAGGCGGGGGCGATCTCGGGATCGATGCCGTGTCGGCGAAGGGGCTGGTTCCGGTGCAGCGGCGCGGTGATCGCGGCTTCAGCCGGTGATGTCGCGTGCGGTGGTTCTCGGGGTGGGGCTGCTTTCGGGCCAGGGGCGGATGACTGTGCGGGGCGGGTCGGCCGGTCTCTTCGTGAGTGGCGTGTCGGTTCTCGGGCCGGTGCTGGCGTGGCTGTCGGCGACCGCGGCTTCGACCGGTGATGTCGTGCTTGGCGGGTGCGGGGTCGACGGCCGCGTTCGCTTGATGAGCGCCGTTCCGCCGCAGAGCTGGCTCGGGTGCTGCGGCTGGTGGGTACCGCCGCGGAGGTGATGGCGCGTTCGGCGATTGCCGGGCTGGGCCGGTTTGTGTGATGGCGCCGACGACGGTGTCGGGCGACGCCGAGAGTCGCTCGGTGGACGGCGGATTGGGTTGGGTTGCGGCGGGCCGGCGATTGCTGTTTCGACGGGTGATGTCGTGCTCGGTGGGCCTGCTTTCGGGTGATGGGCGGATGACGGTGCCGGGCGAGGTCGAGGTCCTTGGCGGGCGCCGTTTCGCGCCGTCACGCCGGTTCAGGTGCGGTGGCCAGCGACCGTGGTGACCAGTGCGGAGTCGGGCTTTTCCTGCCCGGACTGGAGCGATCCAGCGCGCGGGGGATTCGGCGTGGTGCGGCGTTCGTGATCGTGTGAGGGCCGTCTCAGCTCGCGGGACGGCTCTGGCGTCGGGTGGCTCCGGTCGGTTACCGTCTGGGACAGGTCATGAGTGCCAGCGCGAAGCCCCGGCTTGCTGGCCGGCAACCCTCCTACCGCGGTGGGGTGCCCCGGGTGAAGACCGGGCCGGTCGCGTTGTGCGGCGGGCAAGCGCGGGCCCCTCGCCGGGGGTCCCCCGGAATGCCGAGGAGGCACCGTCATGACTCTCGCCCTGGATCGCACCGCTGACGCTACCGAAACCGTTGCCGCGCAGGGAATTCCGACCGTGGCGGGAGCGGCGCTGCGCGTGCCGCTGGTGACCGGCGGCGAGATCGGGTACGCCAACCTCGACCACGCGGCGAGCGCGCCGTGTCTCGACGCGGTGCGCTCGGCCGTCGACGAGTTCCTGCCGTGGTACGCGAGCGTGCACCGCGGCGCCGGCTTCGCGTCGCAGGTGTCGACGCGCCTTTACGAGCGCACGCGCGACATCCTGCGCCGGTTCGTGGACGCCCGCGCCACCGACACGGTCGTGTTCACCCGCAACACCACCGATTCCTTCAACCTGCTGGCGCGTTCGCTGCCGCGGCGCACGTCCGTGGTCGTGTTCGACACCGAACACCACGCGGCGCTTTTGCCGTGGCGGGGCCCGAACGTGCGGCGCGTGCAGCTGCCGCGCACGCGGCTGGCGGCGGTGTCCGTTGTGGACGAAGCGCTCGCCGACTGCCCGGAAGGGCCGCGGCTCGTGGTGGTGACCGGGGCGTCCAATGTGACCGGTGAGCTGCTGCCGGTGGCCGAGATCGCTGCCGTGGCGCGGAAACACGGCGCTCGCGTGGCGCTCGACGCCGCGCAGCTCGCGCCGCACCGCCGGATTTCCTTGCAGGAGCTCGACGTCGACTACGTCGCGCTCTCGGGGCACAAGCTCTACGCGCCCTTCGGTGCCGGCGCGCTCATCGGCCGTCCCGACTGGCTGCGCGCCGCCGAGCCGTACCTCGCCGGCGGGGGCGCGACGAAGCTCGTGACCGAGAGCGCCGTGGTGTGGAACACCGGCGCCGAGCGGCACGAGGCCGGTTCGCCGAACACCGTGGGCGTGTACGCGCTCGGCGTCGCGTGCGAGCAGCTTGCCGCGCGCTGGGACGCGGTGGGCGAACACGAGGCCACGCTGCTGGAGCGGCTGCGCAAGGGTCTGGCCGGCATCCCGGGCTGCGCCGAGCTGCGCCTGTTCGACGCGCCGGTCGACCGCGTCGGCACGGTGAGCTTCGTCGTCGACGGCTTCGAACCGGGCTGGCTCGCCGCCGTCCTCTCGGCCGAATACGGCATCGGCGTGCGCGACGGCGCCTTCTGCGCCCACGTCGCCACGAAGCGCCTGATCGGCGAGACCGGCCGCGAGGGCCAGCAGGCCGTGCGCGTGAGCCTCGGCCTCGGCAGCACCGAGGAGCACGTGGACCGCCTGGTGCTCGCGCTGCGCCAGATCGCGGCCCGCGGCGCCCGCTGGGAGTACACCAAGGTCGACGGCCGCTGGGCCCCGGTCGGTGACCCTCGCGAGCTTCCCCGTTCTGCTCCTGACGGCGCTCGCTACGCTCGACGCGTGGGGAGATCTTGGGGTTTCTGGGTACCGCTCGCACTGCTGGGCTTCGCCGAACTGATCCTCGCGGCGGTCCGCCTGGCGGTCGGCGCGGCCTGGCCGGCGGACGGCGAGTTCGTGAACCTGTGGGCCGCGCCGATGAACCGGGCGAACTACTTCGGCACGAGCGCCATCGGGGGCCAGCAGTTCCTGAGCCAGGACGCCCTGCCGACGCCCACGTACACCGCTGCGCTGGGCTGGCCCATCGCCCTCGCGGCGGTGGTGGCGATCGTGGTCGTCGGCTACGCCCGCGCCGGCACTCCGAAACCCCGGCCCGGCCGCTTCGCCTTGGCCCTCGTCGGTGGTGTGCTGGCGGTACCCGTGCTCGACCTGGCCGCCTACGCCCAGTTCGACCTCTCCGCCGAAAGCCGCGGCCCGGCCCTCACCGCGCTGGGGCTGGTGCTGCTGGCGGGGTATGAGCGCAGCCTCCTGCTGCTCGGTGTCACGGTCGTGTTCGTCGCGGTGGCCGAACTGCTGCCCGGGCTGGCGGGCGTGGTGTCGTCGGCGGTGGTGCTGCTGGTGGCGGCGTTCGTGGTGGTGGCCGGGCCGGCGAGGTGGCGCTCGCAGCCTGTCGCTGCGGCCGGCTGACGGACCGCAGGGACTGTGGGTCCGCGAAGGCGTTCGCGGCCCGCTTCCGCGATCGGCCGAGCCGGAGTAGCAGTGGTGATGGCGTCGGCGGGCGAAGCTGTACGTGCCGGCGGTGGTGCGCTCGACTGATGAGCAGGCCTCGGAGACGACGTGGCCGGGGTCGCCATTCGAGACCTGTCGCTCCGGTTCTCGAAAGAGGTTTCGTCGGCCGCCGCGACGCTCTAGCTGAGTTTGTCGCTCTGACGCGGTCGGCGAAGTGAGGTGCTTCCCCTGCCGCCGCGCCCGGTGAGCTGGGGCTCGGCGGGTGGACAGGTGATGGCGCCCGCGGCGGCCGGGCCGGAGAAGCGGCGCGTGCCGGCGGGTCTCGTGGTTCGCCGCCACGACCGGACAAAGCTGCCTGCTCGCGGCCTGCCACGGCGACCGGCTGAAGCCCGTCGCCGGGACTGGCTGTGGCGGCCTGCTTGCGGCTTGTCGTGCCGATCAGCTGAAGCCGGTCGCTGGGACCGGCTCGCGCAGCCTGCTCGCGTGCTGTCGCGCTGATCAGCGTGAGCCCGTCGCCGCGACTGGCTGTGGCAGCCTGCTTGCGGCTTGTCGCGCTGATCAGCTGAAGCCGGTCGCCGGGATCGGCGGTGGCGGCCTGCTCGCGGCCTGCCGCGCCGATCCGCTGAAGCCCGTCGCCGCGACCGGCTGAGGCAGCCCGCTCTCAACCAGCCCGCCGACCAGCCGAAGCCCGCTTTCTGCGACTGGCTGAGGTGGCTTGCTGGCGGCCTGTCGCGGCGACCGGTTGAAGCCTGCTTTCCGGGACTGGGTGTGGTGGCTTGCTGGCGGCCTGTCGCGCCGATCCGCTGAAGCCCGTCGCCGCGACCGGCTGAGGCAGCCCGCTCTCAACCAGCCCGCCGACCAGCCGAAGCCCGCTTTCTGCGACTGGCTGAGGTGGCTTGCTGGCGGCCTGTCGCGCCGATCAGCCGAAGGCCGTCGCCGCGACCGGCTGGGGGCAGCCCCTCACAACCAGCCCGCCGACCAGCCGAAGCCCGCTTTCCGCGACTGGCTGAGGTGGCTTGCTGGCGGCCTGTCGCGCCGATCGGCTGAAGCCGGTCGCCGGGATCGGCTGAGGCGGCCTGCCCGTGACCTGCAGCGCCGATCAGCCGAAGCCCGTCGCCGCGACCGGCCGAGGCAGCCCGCTCACAACCCGCCCCGCCGACCAGCCGAAGCCCGCTTTCCGCGGCAGTTTCACCGCCCACCGCATCGCTCTCCGTCGCGTTCGTCGTGGTCCTCGGCCTCCCGAAGCGGCGTTCCGAACCTGCCGCCGCGAACGGGTGGGGCGTGGGCGTGGACAATGGGGGCGTGAGCACCGAGTCTTCCTCGTCCGAGCACGGCCTGTCCGAGCCTGGTTTGTCCGAACCCGGCCGGCCTGAAGGCGCGCCCTCGGGTGGGCCCGCCCCCGAAAGCGATGCGGCCGCCGACACCGGCGGGGAGGATGCCGTGGAGCCGGCGCCGCGACTTCTGCCGAAGCGCAGGGTCGGGCTCGTCTTCGCCGTGGCGGCCCTGATCTGGGTCATCGACCTGGTGTCGAAGAACCTCGTGGCCGCGAACCTCGAGGGCAAGGAGCCCGTGCGGATTCTCGGGGGGCTGATCTACCTGCAGGTGATCCGCAACCCCGGCGCCGCGTTCTCGATGGCGACCGGCATGACCTGGGTGCTCGCCCTGGTGGCGGCCGCGGTGGCGGTGGCGATCATCTGGCTGTCGCGGCGGTTGCGGAGCGTGGGCTGGGCCATCGGGCTCGGGCTGGTGCTCGCGGGTGCCCTCGGCAACCTCACCGATCGGATCTTCCGGGCGCCCGGCCCGTTGCGCGGGCACGTCATCGACTTCATCTCGGCCTTCGCCCCCAACGGGGAAGGGTTCGCGATCTTCAACATCGCCGACTCGGCGATCTGCGTGGGCGGTGTGCTGATCGTCCTGCTGTCGCTGCTGGGCAAGGACTACGACGGCACCTCCACGCGTGACAAGAAGGAGAAATCCGCGTGAGCGCTCGTCTGCTGCCCGTCCCCGACGGGCTCGACGGCATGCGCGTCGACGCGGGCCTGGCGAAGTTGCTGGGCCTGTCGCGCACCGTGGTGGCCGAGCTGGCCGAGGCCGGTGACGTGCTGGTGGACGGCCGCCCGGCCGGCAAGTCCGACCGCCTCACCGCCGGGGGCCTCCTCGAGGTCACGCTGCCGGAGCCGGAGTCGCCGGTGCAGGTCATCGCCGAGCCGGTGGCCGGGATGAAGATCGTGCACGACGACGACGACATCGTGGTGATCTCCAAGCCCGTGGGCGTCGCCGTGCACCCGAGTCCCGGCTGGACCGGGCCGACGGTCGTCGGTGGCCTCGCGGCGGCCGGCCTGCGGATCTCGACGTCCGGTGCGGCCGAGCGCCAGGGCGTGGTGCACCGGCTCGACGCCGGCACCACCGGCGTGATGGTGGTCGCCAAGAGCGAGCACGCGTACACGGTACTGAAGCGGGCGTTCAAGGAACGCACCGTGGACAAGGGGTATCACGCCGTGGTGCAGGGCCACCCCGACCCGACACGCGGCACCATCGACGCGCCGATCGACCGCCACCCGCGCCACGATTACAAGTTCGCCGTGGTCGCGGGCGGGCGCCCGAGCGTGACGCACTACGAGGTGGTGGAGGCGTTCCGCGCGGCTTCGCTGGCGCACGTGAAGCTCGAGACGGGCCGCACGCACCAGATCCGCGTGCACTTCTCGGCGCTGCGCCACCCGTGCGTGGGCGACCTGACCTACGGTGCCGACCCGGTGCTGGCGCGCCACCTCGGCCTCACGCGGCAGTGGCTGCACGCGCGCACCCTCGGCTTCGCGCACCCGGCCGACGGCCGCTGGGTCGAATTCGAGGCCGAGTACCCCGACGACCTCGCCCGCGCCCTCGAGATCCTGCGCGACGAGAGCTACTAGCCCTCGACGGCCCAGGTCAGCGTGCGATCGTCCGGCTCGGGCCGCGGGCTCCAGCGCACCGAGACCACCCGCGTCGCGTCCGGCAGCACGTACACGGTGTGGCCGCCGAGCGTCTCGCCCGGCCGCACTCCGATCTTGTGCGGCGGGCGCGAGGTCAGCGACACGGGTGCCTTGGTCACCGTCGCGCCGTCGGCGGTCACGAGCTCGAGGTAGTTGTCGGGCAGCGACGCGAACGGCACGGCGCCGCGGTTGGTGATCTCGGTGTGCACGACCACGGCCCGCTCGCCCGCGTCGAGGCGGTAGCCGGCGGCGCCGAACAGGTAGTCGGCCGGGTCCTGCACCTCGAGCAGCTGCACGGTGAGCTGCTCGCCTTCGAGGCCCTGCGTCGGCAGCGTCTCGCCGATCCGGCCGTGCCGTCCCTCGGCGGGGCCCGCTCGGCGGGGTTCGTCGCCGCGAGCCCAGGACGCCGTCTGCGGCACGCCCCACGTGCTCAGCGCCGGGTCGAGCGGCGGCCCCGGGTACGGCCCGGTCGGCACACGGTAGGGACCGGAGGGCACTCCGTACGGCCCGGACGGTCCACCGTGGACGGACGGCACCCCCGGCGCGGGCGGCATTCCGGGCGCGTTCCCGGGACGCGGAACGGGCGCGCCCGGCGGCGCCGCGGCCGGAAATCCTTGCCCCGTCGGCATCGCCGGCGGCAGGCCCGGCCGCCCGGCGGGCGCGACGACCGGCATCGGCCCCGACGGTGGCTGCGGCGGCGGTTGCTGCTGTTGCTGTTGCTGCCACGAAGGCGGTGCCGCCGCGATCGCCGCGCGCAGGCCGGCCGGGTCGCTCTCCACGCCCACGAGCAGCGGCAACCCGCTGCCGGACAAGGCAACCAGCCGGTAGGCGACCTCGCGCGGGTCCATGCCCACCTTCGCCGCGAGCTCGTGCACGGCCGTTTTGCCCAGCTCGGCGAGGGCGGCGAGCAGGCGGACATCGGCGGGATCGGTCACGGCCACTCCGGCAACGCTACCTTCCGGGCCCCGCGTGCCGTGGCAAGGCCGCGACGCGTCGCCCACTCCGGTGGCGCGGGCCCACCTTCGGTGGCTCTGGGTGGCGAAAGCGGTTCGATCCGACTGTTCACAGTGGGTGAACGGGACGCTCGTGCCGGAACGCCACCCGACGCCCCGGGTCTCCATTAGGGTCGGAAAAGCACGGCACCACCGAACCCCCGGGAGTCCGCACCCATGACCGTCGTCACCGATCTCGCCGACGAGCTCGTCGACGTGATGTTCGGCTTCGAACCGCTCTCCGCCGCGATCCTGGGCATCAAGCCCGACGCGCCGGGGCTCGGCGACCCGAGCGCCGCCGCCGAGGCCGCCTACCGCGAGCGGCTCGCCGGGCTGCTGGCTCGGGCGCGGGCGATCGAGGCCGACGACCTCGGCGCGACGGACCGCGTGACCCGCGAGGTGGTGATCAGCTCGATCGAGGGCAAGCTCGACTTCATCGACAGCCGCTTCGGCGAGTTCACCGTGACCGACCTGTTCGTGGCCCCCGCGGCGGGCCTGCTTTCGTCGTTGCCGATGGTGCCGGTGCTGCCCGGCGACCAGGCCCGGGTCCACCTCGACCGGCTGGCCGAGATCCCGGCGTTCCTGCGCGCGGTCGCCGTGCGCCACCGCGAGGGCATCGAGGCCGGCCTGGTGCCGGTCGAGCGGCTGGTGAAGGGCGCGATCGCCCACGTCGACCGCTACCTCGCGGAGCCGGCCACCGACCCGCTGCTGCGCCAGCCGGCTCCCGACGAGGCGTTCGCGAGCAAGCGCGAAGAGCTGCTGCGCGACGTCGTGCGCCCGGCGTTCAAGGAGTACCGCGACTTCCTCGAAGCCGAGGTGCTCGCCCACGGCCGGCCCGACGACCGCGCCGGCGTGTCGTGGCTGCCCGGCGGCGAGGAGAGCTACACCCGCCTCGCGCGCCTGCACACCACCACCGACCGCACGCCGCAGGACCTGCACGACACGGGCCTGGCCGTGATCGCGGGCCAGGTCGAGCAGTACCGCGCGCTGGGCGAGCGCGTGTTCGGCACCCGCGACCTGCCGGAGATCTTCGAGCGGCTGCGCACCGACCCGAAGCTGCGCTGGACGAGCGCCGAAGAGCTGCTCGACACCGCGCGCTCGGCCATCACGCGCGCCGCGGCCGAGTCGCCGAACTGGTTCGCCACGATCCCCGAGCAGCCGTGGACCGTGGAGGCCGTGCCCGAGGACTCCGCGCCCGGCGCGCCGCCCGCGTACTTCATGCCGCCGGCCGTCGACGGCTCGCGCCCGGGCACCTACTTCGCCAACACCTACGAGGCCACCGAGCGGTTCCGGCACACGGCCGAGGCCACCGCGTTCCACGAGGCGATCCCGGGGCACCACTTCCAGCTCAGCACGGCGCTCGGGCTCACCGACCTGCCGCTGCTGCGCCGGCTCGGCGACTTCAACGCCTACGTGGAGGGCTGGGGCCTCTACACCGAGCGCCTGGCCGACGAGATGGGCCTGTACTCCGACGACGTCTCGCTGCTCGGCATGCTCACGCTCGAGTCGATGCGCGCCGGCCGGCTCGTGGTCGACACCGGGCTCCACGCGCTGGGCTGGAGCCGGCAGCAGGCGATCGACTACCTCGTCGGGAACACGCCGATGGGCAAGCTCGAGATCGAGGCCGAGGTCGACCGCTACATCGGCTTCCCGGGCCAGGCGCTCGCGTACCTGGTGGGGCGCCTGGAGATCCAGCGCGTCCGCACCGTCGCCGAGACCCGGCTGGGCAGCCGGTTCGACGTCCGCGCGTTCCACGACGTGGTGCTCTCGGGCGGCGCGCTGCCGCTGTCGGTGCTCGACTCCGTGGTGGCGCAGTGGATCGCCGGCCACGGCGACACGGTCGACGGGCTCGCCGAGGACCTGCTGGAGCTCGAGTTCGAGCGCGAGCCGCTCGAACGCACGATGCTGGGGCTGCCCGGCGACCACGGCGCGCTGCCTGACCCGAGCCGGGCCGCGACCGAGCGCTTCCGCGCCCGCTACACCGACCTGGCCGACCGCGCCGAGGCCATCGACCGGGCCGGGCTGTCGGCCACCGACGCGGTGACGCGCGACGTGGTCATCGCCCGCGCCCGAGGCGTGGTCGACACGCTCGACTCGCGGCTGGCCGGGTTCGCGGTGAGCGACGGGTTCAGCTCGCCCGCGCTCAACCTGCTGAGCCTCCTCGGAGCGATGGCGCCGGACGACGAGGAGAAGGCGCGGGGATACCTGCGCCGGCTGGCGGGCTACGGCGACTACCTCGACGCGGTGACCGAGACTCAGCGCGCCGCGCTGGCCGACGGGTTCGCGCCACCGGACTTCCTGGTGCGCGTGGGCATCGGGTACGTCGAGCGCTACCTCGGCGCCGGCGAAGCCGACCCGCTGCGGATCACACCGGCGATCGAGGTGGCCGGGTTCGCCGAGGAGCGCGACCGGCTGCTGGCCGAGGTCGTGCGCCCGGCCTACGAGCGCTACCGCGCGTTCCTGGCCGACGAGGTGGCGCCGGTCGCCAAGCCCGAGTCGGCGCCGGGCATCGGGCACCTGCCGGGCGGGCAGGAGAAGTACCAGGGCCTGATCCGCGCCGAGACGACCACCGACCGCACGGCGCAGGACCTGCACGACACCGGCCTGCGGATCGCCGAGAAGCTGGCGGGGGAGTACCGCGAGCTGGGCTCACGGGTGTTCGGCACCGACGACCTCGCCGAGATCTTCGAGCACCTGCGCACCGACCCCGAGCTGCGCTGGCGCGACGGCGAAGAGCTGCTGGCCGGTGCGCGCGCGGCCATCACGCGGGCGGAAGCCGTTGCGCCGCAGTGGTTCTCGCGGGTGCCGGCGGCGAAGTGCGTGGTGGCACCGGTGCCCGAGGCCGACGCGGCCAGCGGCACCATCGCCTACTACCTGCCCGCGGCGCTCGACGGCTCGCGGCCGGGCACGTACTACGCCAACACTCACGAGGCGAGCTCGCGGCCGCGCTTCACGAGCGAGGGCATCGCGTTCCACGAAGCCGTGCCGGGGCACCACTTCCAGCTCTCGTTCGCGCAGGAGCTCACCGAGCTGCCGATGCTGCGGCGGCTGGTGCCGTTCAACGCCTACATCGAGGGCTGGGGCCTCTACTCCGAGCGGCTGGCCGACGAGATGGGCCTGTACTCCGACGACGTCACGCGCCTGGGCATGCTCACCCAGGACTCGATGCGCGCGGCACGGCTCGTGGTCGACACCGGCCTGCACGCGCTGGGCTGGAGCCGGCAGCAGGCCGTGGACTACGCCGTGGCCCACACGCCGATGGCGCGCCTCGAGATCGAGGCGGAGGTCGACCGGTACGTCGCGAACCCGGGCCAGGCGCTCGGGTACATGGTGGGGCGCCTGGAGATCGAGCGCGTGCGGGCCGTGGCCGAGGAGGCGCTGGGCGAGGCCTTCGACATCCGCGAGTTCCACGACGTGGTGCTGGGCAACGGAAACCTACCGCTGTCCACACTGGACACGCTGGTGCGCGAATGGATCGCCGGCCGGCAGGCGGAGGACGCGCGGTGACCTGGCTCGACCTGCCCGCCGACACGGAGTTCGGGCTCGCCAACCTGCCCTACGGTGTGTTCTCGCGGGGCGGCGCGCCCGAGCGCCGGGTCGGGGTGGCGGTGGGCGAGCACGTGCTCGACCTGTCGGCGGCGGCCGAGGAGGCGGCGGCGCCGTTCGCGCCGCTGCTCACGAGCGGGGTGCTCAACCCGCTGCTGGCGGCCGGGCCCGCCACGTGGCACGACGTGCGCGAGCAGACGCGCGAGTGGCTCACCGAAAGCCGCTACGCCGACCAGCTGCGCCCGCACCTGGTGCCGCGCACCGAGATCACGCACCACCTGCCGATCGAGGTCGCGGACTACGTCGACTTCTACTCGAGCGAGCAACACGCGATCAACGCCGGGCAGATCTTCCGCGGCGCCGACGACGAGCTGATGCCGAACTGGAAACACCTGCCGATCGGCTACCACGGCCGGGCCGGCACGGTGGTGGTGTCGGGCACGCCGGTCGTGCGCCCGTCGGGGCAGCGCAAGCCGCGCGGGGCCGACGAACCGTCGTTCGGCGTGTCGAAGCTGCTCGACATCGAGGCGGAGGTCGGCTTCGTGGTCGGCACGCCCTCCACGCTGGGCAAGCCGGTGCCGGTCGAGGACTTCGCGAAGCACGTGTTCGGCGTGTGCCTGGTCAACGACTGGTCCGCGCGCGACATCCAGGGCTGGGAGTCGCAGCCGCTGGGGCCGTTCCTCGGGAAGTCGTTCGCGACCTCGGTGGGGCAGTGGATCGTGCCGCTGGCCGCGCTGGAGCACGCGCGCGTGCCGCAGCCGCCGCAGGACCCGGAGCCGTTCGCGTACCTGCGCACCGCCGAGCCGTGGGGGCTCGACCTGGCGCTGGAGATCCGGATCAACGGCCACCTGGTGTCGAGCCCGCCGTTCGCCACGCAGTACTGGACCGCGCCGCAGCAGCTCGCGCACCTCACCGTGAACGGCGCGAGCCTGCGGACCGGCGACCTGTTCGCGTCGGGCACCGTGACCGGCCCGGCGAAGGACCAGCGCGGCTCGCTGCTGGAGCTGAGCTGGGGCGGGCGGGAGCCGTTCGCGCTGGGCGACGGCGCCACCCGCACGTTCCTGGAGGACGGCGACGAGGTGTCGATCAGCGCCACCGCGCCCGGGCCGGCCGGCAGCCGGATCGGCTTCGGGGAGGTGGCCGGGCGGGTCGTGCCCCGGTAGGCTAAGCGCACGCTTAGTCAGGTGCGGGGACGTCGTGGTCCCGGCCTCGGGAAATGAGGGAACGCGATGAGGATCGGCACGGGACTCAACTACTCGGGCGGGTTCGCCGACAGCGTGGCGGACATCGTCGAGCTGGAGAAGGTGGGGCTCGACATCGCGTTCGTGCCGGAGGCCTACAGCTTCGACGCGGTGAGCCAGCTGGGTTTCCTCGCGGCCAAGACCGAGCGGGTGCAGCTCGCGTCGGGGATCTTCCAGATCTACACGCGCACGCCGAGCCTCACCGCGATGACCGCGGCCGGCCTCGACTTCGTGTCCGGTGGCCGGTTCACGCTCGGGCTGGGCGCGTCGGGACCGCAGGTGATCGAGGGCTTCCACGGCGTGAAGTACGACGCGCCGCTGGCCCGCACGCGCGAGATCATCGAGATCTGCCGGCAGGTGTGGCGGCGCGAGCCCGTGGTGCACGACGGCAAGCACTACTCGATCCCGCTGCCGGCCGAGCAGGGCACGGGCCTGGGCAAGCCGCTGAAGCTGATCAACCACCCGGTGCGCGAGCGGATCCCGATCCTGCTGGCGGCGCTGGGGCCGAAGAACGTCGCGCTCACCGCGGAGCTCGCGGAGGGCTGGGAGCCGATCTTCTTCCACCCCGAGAAGGCCGGCGACGTGTGGGGCGCGGCGCTGGCCGAGGGCAAGGCCAAGCGCGACCCGGCGCTGGGCGAGCTCGACGTGTTCGCGGGCCCGGCGCTGGCGATCGGTGACGACGTGGAGCACCTGCTCGACCAGGTGCGCCCGCACCTCGCGCTCTACATCGGCGGCATGGGCGCGCGCGGCAAGAACTTCTACA
Source organism: Amycolatopsis rhabdoformis (assembly GCF_035918295.1). GTDB lineage: Bacteria > Actinomycetota > Actinomycetes > Mycobacteriales > Pseudonocardiaceae > Amycolatopsis > Amycolatopsis rhabdoformis. Next base: position 4,373,112 of record NZ_CP142149.1, on the reverse strand, counting down.
ACACGCTGGCCCAGAGCTACGGCTTCGAGGCCGCGGCCCGAGAAATTCAAGATCTTTATCTCGACGGCAAGAAGAAGGAAGCCGCGGCGGCCGTGCCGCTGGAATTGTTGCGGGCGATCTCGCTCGTGGGACCGGCGTCCTACGTGAAGGAACGGGTGGCGGCATTCGCCGAAGCGGGGGTGACCACCCTCGTGGTCAGTCCACTGCAGCCCGGCCGCGAAGCTCGGGTCGACGCGGTGGCGAAATTGAAGGAAATCACCGGCTGACCAGCGCCGACGCGCCGGTGAGCGGGACGAATTCGGCTCGCTCAGGCGTTCGGTTTATGCTGTTGTGATTGCAGGTGCGAAAAAGTCGCACCTCGAACGTGCGCGTGCTCAACAGCGCCGGTGGGCCTTGCCGTTCGCCGGTACGCGTGGAATGTCGTTCGCGTGCGGTTGTAGATGCCGTGCCGTTCGGATGCCGTGCCGTTGTGGATGAGCTGTGCCGTGGTGGGAAAGCCGTAAATTCCCCTCTGATGGGTCACCAGAGGTGTAAGAACGGTCTTTCGGGGGAACACGACGGCGAAGCGAAAGCGAGGTAGGCCTGACTGTGCGCGAAATTGCGGGGCCCGCTGCCGGGGTGCTGGACGTCGGATCGTTCAGCGCCCACCTTGTGGTGCTCGAGCCCGGGGGAACACCCCTGGAGCCGGCACTGAGCCACCAGACGCGGCTGCGTCTCGACCGTGAGCTCGACGACGAGTGCCGGCTCAGCGAGCGCGGCGTGGCGGCCATCTCCGCGGCCGTGGCCGAGGGCGTCGCCGTGGCGAAGCAGCACGGCGTGCGCGACGTGTTCCCGCTCGCGACGTCGTCGATCCGCGACGCGGCCAACGCCGCCGAGGTGGTGCGCCAGGTCCGCCGGGACACCGGAGTGGAGCTGCAGTTCCTCTCGGGCCGCCGCGAGGCCGAGCTGACCTACGTGGGCGCCCGGCGCTGGTACGGCGCGTCCGCGGGGCCGCTGCTGGTGCTCGACATCGGCGGCGGCACGGTGGAGCTGTCGGCCGGCCGAGGCTCGCAGGCCGAGTTCGCCCGTTCGCTGCCGCTGGGTGCCCGCTCGGTCACGCGTGACTGGTTCCCCGCCGACCCGCCCGTGCGGTCGAAGAAGATCCGCGCGCTGCGCGACCACGTGCTGGAAGAGGTTTCCGGTGCGCTGGGTGACGCGACCGAGCACCTGGCCGGGCACAGTGTGATCGGCTGCTCGAAGGTGCTGCGCCAGCTGGCCCGCCTCGCCGGTGCTCGCCCGGGCAAGACCCGTGAGCTGCACCTCGACGACCTGCGGGTGTGGATCCCGCGCCTGGCCGCCATGCCGTCGGCGAAACGCGCCGAACTGCCCGGCATCTCCCGCCAGCGGGCCCAGCAGGCCCTGGGTGGCGCCGTGGTGGCGGAAGCCCTGCTCACCATCACCGGCGGCCGCATGGCCATCTGTCCCTGGTCCACCCGCGACGGCCTGCTGCTCACCCTGCTGGATTCCCTCGCCGCCGCTCCGGACGCCGCGACCCTCGAAGGGCTCACCGACACGCTGCCGCCCGACGCGGCCGCCGAGGCCGGTTCGCGTCCGGCCGCGTGACACCCCTGGTGCGACCCGGCCTCCACGGGGTATCCCGGACCCATGACACGTGAGCTCTTCCCGCGCGACCACGCCGAGGACGACGAAGACGACCTCACCCTGCCCGACCCCAGCCGCGTGCGCTCCGAGGTGCCCGCGGCGCCGGGGCCGGACCTGACCCCGAGCCTCACCGAGGAAGTCGAGCCGCCGCCCGGCACCGAGGACGACGACCCCGCGGCCGGCTGACCGCCGGCGAACCACTCCGCCGGCGAGCCACTCCGCGGGCAAAGCGCCCCGCGGACAGGGCAACTCTGTGGGCAAAACGCCCTGCGGACAGAGCAACTCCGCGGCCTAGGCGCTCCGCGGGCACAGCATCGGCGAACACCCCGCGGACGGCCGGAACCGTCCGCGGGGCGGCGAGGACCTCAGGCCTCCGGCGCCACGAACGACCGCAGCCTCGACGCGTCCCGGCGCTGCGGGGCCCGACCGTAGGGCTGCACCGGCGGCTCGCCCGGGTCGACGTCGGCGATGGGCAGCGTCACGGGGTCCGCGCCCACGGTGAAGCGTTCACCGTGGTGCACGAGTTCCAGAGGGTCGCCCGACAGAATCGTGTAGGTGGCCTCACCGGGGCGGATGGCGACCTGGAACCGGGTGCCGCGGAAGGCCAGGCGGAAGGTGATGCCGCCGAGCTGCCGGGGCAGGCGCGGAGCGAACGAGAGCTGCCCGCCGTGGTCGCGCAGGCCGCCGAAGCCCGCGACGGTGCCCTGCCAGGCGCCCGCCAGCGAAGCCATGTGCAGGCCGTTGCGGACGTTGTTGTGCACGTCGTGCAGGTCGGTCAGGGCGGCCTCGGCCAGGTAGTCGTAGGCCAGGTCCAGGTGGCCCACCTCGGCGGCGATCACGGACTGCGTGCCGGCCGACAGGGACGAGTCGCGGACCGTGCGGGCCTCGTAGTAGGCGAAGTCGCGGGCCTTCTCCTCGGGGCTGAAGGAGTCGCCGCACAGGTGCAGGGCCAGCACGAGGTCGGCCTGCTTCACGACCTGCTTGCGGTAGAGGTCGAAGTACGGGTAGTTCAGCAGCAACGGGTAGAACGAGGGATCCGTGCCCTTGTAGTCCCACTCGTCGTGTTCGAGGAAGCCCTCCGACTGCGGGTGCACACCCAGTTCCTGGTTGTACGGCAGGAACATCGCGTCGGCGGCGGCGCGCCAACTGTCGAGCTCCGCGATGTCCACTTCGAACTGCTGCACCACGTCCGGGTACTTCTCGCACACCTGCGCGGCCGCGAGCAGGTTCCGGCGTGCCATGAGGTTCGTGTAGACGTTGTTGTCCGCCACGGCCGAGTACTCGTCGGGGCCGGTCACGCCGTCGATGCGGAAGTGGCCGTGCCGGTCGTGGTGGCCCAGCGAAGCCCACAGCCGCGCGGTTCCCACGAGCAGCTCGGCCCCGCAGCCGCGTTCGAACTCCTCGTCCTCGGTGGCGTTCACGTAGCGCAGCACGGCGTCGGCGATGTCGGCGCTCACGTGGAACGCGGCCGTGCCCGCGGGCCAGTAGGCCGAGCACTCCGCGCCGTTGATGGAGCGCCACGGGAAAGCCGCGCCGCGCAGGCCGAGCTGTTTCGCGCGTTCCTTGGCCTTGTCCATTGTGGAGTGCCGCCAGCCGAGGGCGTCGCGCGCCGCGTCGGGTGTGGTGTAGGTGAGCACCGGCAGCACGAACGTCTCGGTGTCCCAGAACGCGTGCCCGTCGTAGCCGGGGCCGGTGAGGCCCTTGCCGGCGATCGCGCGCGTCTCGCCGCGGGCTCCGGCCTGCAGCAGGTGGAACAGCGCGAACCGCACGGCCTGCTGCAGCTCGGGATCACCGTCGATCTCGATGTCGGACGTGGCCCAGAAGTCGTCGAGGTACTGACGCTGCTCGTTGATCAGGCCCTTCCACCCGGTCTGGCGCGCGCCGGCCAGCGCGGCCTCGACCTGTGCGCGCAGGGCCGGTACCGAGCGCTGTGCCGACCAGCCGTAGGCGAGGAACTTCGTGATCCGCAGCCGGCCGCCCTTCGGCACGTCGACCGCGACGGTGAGCCGCGCGAGGTCGTCCTCGCTGTGCACACGGGTGCGGATGCCGTCGTCGACCTCGATCTTGTGGTCCATCGCCGCGGCCATGCGCAGGCCGGAGTTGCGGGTCTGGTGCACCAGCACGGCCTGGTAGTCGGCCGCGCGGTTGAACTGCGCCACCAGCGGTGTGTCGAGCGCCGCGGCCACGCGCGGGTCGCGGGTGTCGGACTCGATCGGCTCGTTGGCCAGCAGGTCGGACTGCACCACGAGCTGCAGGTCTTCGTCGAGCGGCTCCACCTCGTAGCGGATCGCCGCGATCGCGCGCTGGGTGAACGACACCAGCCGCTCGGTCTTCACGCGCACCCGGCGGCCGGTGGGGGAGGCCCACTCGGTGGTGCGGCGCAGCGTGCCGCTGCGGAAGTCGAGCACGCGGTCGTGTTCGAGCGCGGTGCCGTAGCGCATGTCGAGCGGCTCGTCCTCCACCAGCAGGCGCAGGATCTTGCCGTCGGTCACGTTGACCACGGTCTGGCCCTCTTCGGGGTAGCCGTAGCCGCCTTCGGCGTAGGGCAGTTCGTGCTGCTCGTAGAAACCGTTGAGGTACGTGCCCGGCAGCCCGCGCGGCTCGGCCTCCTCGAGGGTGCCGCGCAGGCCGAGGTGCCCGTTGGACAGCGCGAACGCCGACTCGGTGCGCTGCAGGGCGTCGACGTCGAGGCCGCGCCAGCGCAGCTCCCACGGCGAGCACTCGTAGCCGAACTCGGTCTCGGTCATGCGTTCTCCAGAAGATCCGCGAGGTCGTCGACCACGACGTCGGCGCCGTGGGCCTTCAGTTCGTCGGCCTGGTCGGCGCGGTTCACGCCCACCACGAAGCCGAATTCGCCGGCGTGCCCGGCCTGCACCCCCGAGAGCGCGTCTTCGAACACGGCCGCGTGCGCGGGCTCGACCCCGAGCGCCTTCGCGCCGGCGAGGAAGGAATCGGGGGCGGGCTTGCCCTTGAGGTTGTCGCGGCGGATCACCAGGCCGTCGATGCGGGCCTCCACGAACTTCGTGAGATCCGCGGCGTCGAGCACCTTGGCTCCGTTGGCCGACGAGGTGACCACGGCGATGCGCAGCCCCGCGGCCTTCGCGGCTTCGAGGTAGCGAACCGAACCGGGGTAGGGGTTCACGCCCTTTTCCTCGATGATCTTCAGCACCAGCTCGTTCTTGCGGTTGCCGACGCCGTTCACGGTGGGTTCGTTCACGCCGTCGTCGGGGGTGCCCTCGGGCAGCCGGATGTCGCGGGAGCGGAGGAACTCGCGCACGCCGTCGGCGCGCGGGCGGCCGTCGACGAAGGCCGCGTAGTCGTGGTCGGTGAATTCGCTGAAGCCTTCGCCGTCGCGGTTGCGCAGAAACTCGTCGAACGTCCGTTTCCACGCCTGGCGGTGGAGAACGGCCGTTCCGGTCAGCACGCCGTCGAGGTCGAACAGACAGGCGGTGATGGTGTCCGGCAGTCCGATCATGAGTGCAAACCTACCGGTCCGGGCCCTCCGGCGTGGGACCTGAGTCGTGGGGACGCACCCGGTGGATGAGCTCGTGCACGGTCGCGTCGGCGAGCCGGTAGCGCACCACCCGGCCGTCGCGGTGCGCGGTCACCAATCCGTGGGCGCGCAGCAGCCGCAGCGCCTGCGAAACGGCCGTGTCGGTCATGCCCGTGGCCGCCGCGAGGTCGGTCACGCTGATCTCGCGCGCGTAGTGGATCGACACGAGCAGCGCGAGCCGCGACGGGTCGGCCACCACGGCGAACCGTCCGGCCCACTCGTCGATCACCGCCCGGTCGCCCAGCCCCGCGACGGCGGCGGCCACGCGCTCCGGGTCGATCAGGCGCCGGTCGGGCTCGATGCTCACAGCGGTCGATGATTCCACCCCGCGCGCGGCGCGACCACCGCGGCCACGGATGCCGTGCTGCTCAGGCCGCTCCGACGCGCCGTTCGAAGACCAGGCCCTCGGCCGCCCGCAGGCCCACGCTCATCGCGCCGGTGAGCACGCCGTCGTCGCCGAGCTCGCCCTGGACCACGGTGGGCACCAGGGGAGTGAAGGAGCGCAGGGCGCGGTCGATGGGGTCGAGCAGCAGGTCGGCGGCGGTGCCGATGCCGCCGCCGAGGACGATGAGCTCGGGGTCGACCACGGCGGCCACGGAGGCGACCGTGTAGGCGAGGCGGTCGGCTTCCACGCGCACCGCGCGCTGGGCCAGCTCGTCGCCCTCGCGGGCCAGCCGGAACACTTCGCGGGCCGATTTCGCCGTGCCCAGGCCGAGTTCGCGCGCGCCGCGCACCACGGACTGGGCGGCGGTGGCCTCTTCGAGGTGGCCGCGGGCCGGCACTTCGCCGCCGGACTGCGTGCGGCCGTAGGGGAGGTAGCCGATCTCGCCGGCGGCGCCCGTCGCGCCGCGGAACACGCGGCCGTCGACCATCAGGCCCATGCCGACGCCGGTGCCGATCATGAGGCAGCCCACCACGGACGCGCCGCGCGCGGCGCCGCTCTCCCATTCGCCCACGGCGGTGAGGTTCGCGTCGTTCTCCACGACCAGATCGGGGCCCAGCGCGGCCTCGAGGTCGTCGAGCAGACCGGGTTTGCCCCAGCCCGGCAGGTTCGGCGCGTGCCGGAAGCAGCGCTTCGCCGGGTCGGCGACGCCCGGGGAGCCCAGCACGCGCACCACGATGTCGGCGTCGGTGAGGCCGGCCTCGGCCACGATCTCGCGCGCCAGCCGGCCGACCGAGGCCACGAGCGCGCTGCCCGAGCGGGCCGTGTTGCGGGCGTCGCGGCGGGCCACCATCGTGCGGCCGAGGTCCGACACGGCGACGCGGATGTGCTCGCGCCCGATGTCCACCCCGAGAACGTAGCCCGCGGTCGGGTCGGCCTCGTAGAGCACGGCCGAGCGGCCCGTGCCGGTGGAGGTGTGCCCGGTCGCCCGCGCCAGCCCCGCGGCCTCGAGCGCCAGCAGCGCCTGGCTCACCGTCGGCTTCGAGAGCCCGGTGTCCTTCGCGACCTGCGGCCGCGTGGCCGGTCCGCCGCGGCGCAGCAGGTCGAGCACCGCCCGCTGGTTGATCCTGCGCATCCCGGCCGGAGTGCCGACCGGCGGAGTCCCCGCGCCCACCACGTGCTTGCCCGCTCCCTGCTGTCCCGTGCCGATGTGCCCCTGCCAAGGTAACCGGCTTCGGCAGGAAACCTTCTTTTCACCCGTTCGGTGACCAGCGGCAGAGCGTCCAGACGACGATACGGGTTGCCGGCACCATCCCGGCGCAAGGCGCGCGGAGCCGGGGCGCGGCGAGTGCCCGCACGGCCATCCGGCGCAGCCCGCGCTCACCCGTCGGCACGCCGGTCGGCGCCCGATCCGACCAGTGGTGAATGTGTCACGACGCACATTCGGAGGCGGTCGGCTGTTACCTCGTCACAGACATCAGTCGACACGACTACTGCGCGTTGCGTCCTTTCTGTCACGTCCATAGCGTGACGCGCCAGACCTCCCGTTCCACCACTCCCACCACCCGGGCCGCACCGCCGCGGCGGCGCCCGCCCGACCGCGCCCTCTTCAGGCGGCGCGGGTGCCCCGAAGGGATTCCCGATGGCCAGCCCCACCACCAGCCCCGGACCACAGGGCGACACCGACCCCGACGACGCGCGCGTCGGCCGCCGCCGCTTCCTCACCTACCTCGTCGCCGCGCCCACGCTGACGCTCGCGACCAAGCTGTCGTTCGACACTCTCGTGCCGGACACGGCCGAAGCTGTGGTGCCGACGCTGCCGCAGCCCGCGGAGATCCTCGACCTCGGCGACGTGCTCACGCTCTCGTGCGCGCCGACGTCGGGCATGCTCCTGCTCGAGGTGACCACCGACGGCCGCGTGCGCCTGCAGTTGCCGCGCGCCGAAGTGGGCCAGGGCATCAACACGGCCGTCGCGATGCTGGTCGCCGAAGAGCTCGACCTGCCGCTCGACAAGGTCGAGGTGGTCCTGTCCGACGCGCGCTCCGAGCTGCTGTTCAACCAGCTCACCGGCGGGTCGAACACCCTGCGCTCGCTGTACGACCCGGTCCGCAGCGCCGCCGCGACCGCCCGCGCCCGCATGGTCTCCGCCGCCAGTGCGCAGTGGAACGTGCCGGCGGCGCGGCTGTCCACTCGCGACGGTCTGGTGCACTCGCCGGACGGGCGCAAGGCGTCCTACGGCGTGCTCGCCGGCCCGGCCGCCCGCGCGGACCTGCCGGCCGCGGCCGTGCAGCCGAAGGCCGAGTCGGCCCACACCCTGGTGGGCACGCCGACCTCGCGCAAGGACGCGCTCGCCATGGTCACCGGCAAGCAGGTCTACACGCTCGACCTCGACATCCCCGGCGCGATGCCGGTGATGGTGCGCCGGCCGCCGACGATCAACGGCACGGTGAAGAAGGTCAACAACGAGGCCGCCGTGCGCGCGATGCCCGGCATCATCGACCTCGCCGTGGTGCAGACCGGCGTCGCGGTGATGGCCGAGACCTTCGGGCAGGCGCTCGACGGCAAGAACGCGCTCGACGTGACCTGGAACGCCGGCACGGTCGACGGTGAGAACAACGCGTCGATCACGAAGAAGCTGCAGGCCGCCGCGCTGCCGTTCGTGGTGCCGCCGCTGCTGACGCAGTACGTGGACGGCGAGTTCGACTTCGCGTTCGTGAGCCACGCGCCGATGGAGTCGAACTCGGCGGTGGCCGACGTCCGCGAGGACAGCGCCACGATCTGGGCCGGGCTCAAGTCGCCGATCGTCGCGAAGCAGACCATCGCCCAGGAGCTGGGGCTGCCGGAGAACAAGGTCACCGTGCACGTGATCCAGGGCGGCGGCTCGTTCGGGCGCCGGCTGTTCTTCGACGCCGCGCTCGAAGCCGCGCACATCTCGAAGGCGATGAAGAAGCCCGTGCGGCTCATGTGGAGCCGCATCGACGACATGCGCCACGGCCGCGCCCGCGCCGCGAGCCACCACAAGATCCGCGCGACCTTCGCGCTCGGCCAGGTGCTCACGTTCGAGCACCGCGTGGCCAGCGTCGAGACCGACTGGGGCCACGGCCTCGGCGAGATCCTCACCGCGTTCGCCGCGAAGCTGCCCGTGGGCGGCAACCTGAGCTTCGCGCAGACGGTGTTCCTGCTGACGGTGAAATCGCCCTACAACTACGGCGTGACCACGCAGCTGCTCAACGAGGTGCCGCTGAAGTTCCACACCTCGGCGTGGCGCTCGGTGTACTCCGCGAACACCCGCGGCGCCGAGGAGATCATGGCCGACGAGATCGCGGCCAAGCTCGGCAAGGACCCGCTGGAGTTCCGCCGCGAGTTCATCAAGGAACCGCGGCAGAAGGCGGTGCTGGACAAGGTCGCCGAGCTCGGCGAGTGGGGCAAGAAGATGCCGAAGGGCTTCGCCCAGGGCATCGCGGTGCACGGTGAGTACAAGTCCTACACCGCGTGCCTGGTGGAGATGGACGCGCGCGACCCGAAGAACCCGCGCGTGACCAAGGCGACGATCGCGGTGGACGTCGGCAAGCCGGTGAACCCGCGCGGGCTGCAGTCGCAGATGCTCGGCGGCCTCACCGACGCCATCTCGACCACACTCACCGCGGGCCTGCACATCGACAAGGGCCTGCCGCTGGAAGGCAGCTACTCGCAGTTCCACTACGCGCGGCAGAAGAACGCGCCGATGGACGTGAACGTGTTCGTGATGCCGGCCAACGGCAGCGAGATCGGCGGCGCGGGCGAGCTCGGCCTGCCGGCTCCGGTCGGCGCGATCGCCAACGCCTACGCGCGGGCCACCGGCATCAAGCCGCGCAGCTTCCCGATCAACTTCCCGGTCGACTTCGACCCGTTCCCCCGCTGATCTCCCCACCACCGCAAGGAGTTTCGCATGCCCAACTACACCTTCGTGGTGAACGGGAAAACCGTCACCGTCGACGCGCCCGCCGACCTGCCGCTGCTGTGGGCGCTGCGCGACAAGCTGAAAGTGCGCGGCCTCAAGTACGGCTGCGGCATCAACGTGTGCAAGGCCTGCACGAGCCACCTCGACGGCGAGGCGATGAACCCGTGCGTCACGCCGGTCTCGGAGTGCGAGGGCCGCGAGGTCACCACGATCGAGGGCCTCGCCGACGGCGACCAGCTGCACCCCGTGCAGGAAGCGTGGCTGGAGCAGGACGTCGCGCAGTGCGGCTACTGCCAGCCGGGCCAGATCATGGCCGCCGTCGCGCTGCTGAAGAAGACGAAGAACCCCACCGACGCCGACATCGACAAGATCGAGAACGTGTGCCGCTGCGGTTCGTACTTCCGCATCCGCGAGGCGATCAAGGCGGCCGCCGCGAAGATGTGATCCGCGAATGCGGTCGGAGGACAGTGGTTTCTCCGCATTCGCGGGCGTGGTCGGAAGTTCACCCGGCCGAGTGAGCGGGTGTCGTGTTAGATGACCTTCCCGAGGGCTCGACGAAGAGTCCCCGTACGGTCACCGGGCGAGGGGCGCGCGAGCGCCCTTCGCCCAGGCCCGGAGGGCGTTGATGCACTACCAGACAGTTCTGCGCGACGGGCTCGCCCCCGTGGTCTCGGCGCTCGCGGCCGACGTCGACACGGCCATGCCCGAGCTGATCGACGCCACGATGCACCAGATCCTCGAGCAGATGCCGGTGTACCGCGACGAGCGGTTCGTGACCCACGCCGAACTGCGCAACTCCGTGCGCGCCAACCTCGACTACGCGCTGCGGACCCTGCGGGGCGAGGACGTGCCCGACGTGTCGCAGGCGCGGGCCACCGGCCGTGCGCGGGCGCTGCAGGGCGCGCCGCTGCCGGAAGTGCTGCGCGCGTTCCGGATCGGGCTCACCGAGGTGTGGCACCGGTTCGTGCTGCTGACCGCGCGCGGTGAGAACCAGGACCTCGCCGGGCTGGTCGCCGCGACGGCCGCGGTGTGGGCGCTGGTCGACGACTACGCCGAGGCGCTGACTTCGTCCTATCGGGACGCCGCCGCCGAAGTCGTGGTGGCGCACCAGAACCGCCGTTCGGCGCTGGTGGAGGCGCTGTTCGCCGGCGGCGCCGCGACCGAGGGCACGCTGTGGGACATCGCGCGTGTACTGGAGCTTTCCGTGGACGGCAGTTTCGTCGTCGTCGCGGCCGAAACCCCGCGGCTGGGCCACGAACCGCTGCCGAAGATCGAGCTGCGCCTGCGTGAGGCCCAACACGCCTCGGCCTGGCGGCTCACGCCCGACCTGCAGGTGGGAGTGGTGTCCCTGCGGGATCCCTCGGCCTGCAAGGTGACGGTGGATCTGCTGCGCGAAACCCCGGTGGGCCGGATCGGCATGAGCCCCGTGTTCTCGGGCCTGGGCAACACTTCCCGGGCGCTGCACTTCGCGCGTGTCGCGTTGTCGAGCATGGCGCCGGGTTCCACGGGCCTGGTGCAGTTCACCGAGTCTCCGCTCGCCGGCCTGGTGGCCAGCGCACCCGAAGCGTCGGTGCAGCTGGCCCACCACGTGCTGCGCCCGATCCTCGACCTGCCCGGCGACGACCGCAACGTGCTGCTCCTGACCCTGCGCGCGTGGTTCGACTGCCAGGGCTCCACGAAACTCACGTCGGAACGCATGTTCTGCCACCCCAACACGATCCGCCACCGCCTGCGCCGGATCACCGACGAGCTCGGCCGTTCCCTCACGGACCCGGCCGACATCGCGGAACTGGGAGCGGCGCTGCGGGCGCTGCACCTGTTCCCGGACACCTCACACCTCCCGGCGCCGAGGCCCACGCGCGCGAGCTGACCGGCCACGGCGGTCGCCGACCGCGAGCATCCCAGAAGGCAAGTCCTGAAAAAGAGGACTTGCCTTCTGATTTTCAGGACTCTATGGTCGACGGAACCTCGCGGCCGACGAGGAGTCCCGCGGTCGCCGTTGTCTGTCCAATCGGCGACGGTTGCCCTCATGCTTGTCGTCCACGTGGTGGAAAATTTTCTCCACAAAGATCAACCGTGTACGAACTACTTGCCGTCATGATTGATCGGCGTCGATTCTTCGCGCCGTCTCGCCATTTGATCTTCACTGCTGGTTGAGCCGTCAACCAGCGGGTATCTCCGAAAATCTTCTGTTTTTACCGCTGACCGGCTTGACTCATCCCGTTTGCTTGCTATCTACTTTGAATACGAACTACTTCTCCGGTTTCCCCTTGGAGTTCCGATGTTGACCTTCGTGGCCCGCAGGTTGGTGCAGGCGGTGCTGGTGGTTTTCGCGGCCTATGTCGTGTCGTTCGTCGTGCTGTTCCTGCTGCCCGGGGACTCCGTGGTGTCGCTCTACGCCGGCGGCGACGCCGGCACGGCGGTGGATCCGGCGCAGCTGGCGCGACTGCGGGCCGAGTTCGGCTTCGACCGCCCGCTCGCCGTGCAGTTCGTGACGCGCCTCGGTGCCGCGTTCACCGGTGACTTCGGGCATTCGCTCAAGACGGGCCGCCCGGTCACCGACCTGATCGCCACCGCGCTGCCGCAGACGCTCACCCTCGTCGGCGTGAGCCTGGTGATCGCCGTGGTCGGTGGCGGCGCCCTCGCGTTGCTGGCGACCTACGCCCGGCGGCCGTGGCTGCGGCAGACCCTGATGGGGTTGCCCTCGATCGGCGTCTCGCTGCCCACGTTCTGGGTCGGCCTGATGCTCGTGCAGATCTTTTCGTTCCAGCTGCGGGCTTTTCCGGCGATCGGCAACGCGGGGTTCGCGAGCCTGGTCCTGCCGGCGATCACGCTCGCGTTGCCCGGCGCGGCGGCGGTTTCGCAGATCCTCGCGAAGAGCCTGCGCCGCACCCTCGCCGAGCCGTACGTGACCACCGCGCTCGCGATGGGTGCCAAGCCGGCGGTGATCCACTTCCGCGACGCACTGCGCAACGCCGCCATTCCCGCGCTGACGATGTCGGGGGTGCTGGTGGCCAACATGATCGGCGGCGCCGTCGTGGTGGAGAGCGTGTTCTCCCGCGCCGGCCTCGGCCAGCTCACCGTCTCCGCGGTGCTCAGCCACGACATCCCGGTCGTGCAGGGCGTGATCGTGCTCGGCGCGGTGATCTTCGTGCTGGTGAGCCTGGCCGTCGACCTCGCGTACCCGGCGATCGACCCGCGGTTGCGGTCCCTCGTGGTGAAAGGCTGAAATCCCGATGACAGACCTGGACCAGACCGTGCTCGCCGGGCCGAGCGGTCCGAACGCCACGGTGACCCTCGAGTCGACCCCGGGCGGTCGCGGAAAGCACCTCGCGACGCAGGTGCTGAAGCGGCCCACCGTGCTCGTGTCGGCGCTGATCCTCCTGGTGGTTCTGCTCGCGGCCGTGTGGCCGTCGTTGTTCGCGGGCACCGACCCGTTCGCCACCTCGCCGAAGGACATCCTGGTGCCACCCGGCAGCCCGGGTTTCCCGATGGGCTCGGACGCGGTCGGCCGCGACCTGTTCAGCCGCGTCGTGCACGGTGCGCGCCCTTCGCTGGAGGCCGCCGGGATGGCGATCCTCGTGTCGTTCCTCGGTGGTGCGCTGCTCGGCCTCCTCGCGGGCTACTTCGGCGGGTTCGTGGACGCCGTGATCATGCGCGTCGTCGACGTGGTCCTGGCGTTTCCCGCGCTGCTGCTCGCGATGGCGATCGTGGCCGTGCTCGGCGCGGGACCGATCAACGTCGCCGCCGCGGTCGGGGTCGTCGGGATCGCCTCGATGGCCCGGGTCATGCGCTCGGAGGTCGTGCGGGTGCGGCGCGAGCTGTTCGTGGAGGCGGCGGGACTGAGCGGCGCGCACTGGTGGACGGTGCTGCTGCGCCACGTGCTGCCCAACTCGCTCGGCCCGATCGTGGTGCTCGCGGCGCTGGAGCTCGGCACCTCGATCCTGTCCATCTCCAGCCTGAGCTTCCTCGGCATGGGTGCGCCGCCACCGTCGCCGGAGTGGGGCGCGCTCATTTCCGACGGCCGCAACTACCTGGTGAGCGCGTGGTGGCTGAGTGCCTTCCCCGGGCTCGTGGTGGCCCTCGTCGTGCTGGCGGCAAACCGCATCGCCCGCGCCCTGGACGGAGAACTGAAGGCATGACGACACCGAAAACCGACCCCACCCACCCGCGCGTCGGGCCGGTGCTCGAGGTCGCCGATCTCGCCGTGACGTACCGGAGCTGGCGCGGGGAGCATCCCGCGGTCCGTGCCGCGTCCCTGGAACTGCGCGCCGGGGAGACGGTGGCCGTGGTCGGGGAGTCCGGCTCGGGCAAGAGCACGCTGGCGCACGCGGTGCTGGGCCTGCTGCCCCCCGGCGGCCGGGTGACCGGCGGCCGGATCCACCTGGGCGGCACCGAGATCACCGACGCGGCCGAGCCCGTGCTGCGCGAGATCCGCGGCCGCCGCATCGGGTTCGTCCCGCAGGATCCGATGACCTCGCTCAACCCGCTGCGCCGGGTCGGCACCCAGGTCGCCGACGCCCTCGTGGTCCACGGCCTGCTCGACCGCAAGGACGCGACCGCGCGCGCCGTGGAACTGCTGGCCGAGGCCGGGCTGCGGGAACCGGCCCTGCGGGCGCGCCAGTACCCGCACGAGCTCTCCGGCGGCATGCGCCAGCGCGTGCTGATCGCGATCGCGTCGGCGTGCCGCCCGGAAGTGCTCATCGCCGACGAGCCGACCAGCGCGCTGGACGTGACCGTGCAGAAGCGCATCCTCGACCGCATCGAGGCGATCAGTGCCGAGACCGGCACCGCGGTCCTCATGATCACCCACGACCTCGGGGTGGCCGCCGACCGCGCCGACCGGATCGTGGTGATGTCCCGGGGCGAGGTCGTGGAGAGCGGGCCGAGCGCGCAGATCCTGAACCGGCCGACCCAGCCGTACACGGCGAAGCTCATCGCCGCCGCGCCCGGCCTCAGCGGCGGCGTTCCGGAGGGCACCCGAGAGTCCGGCGACGAGGACCGGCCACTGGTCCGGGTCGAGGGACTGGTCAAGGAGTTCCGTGTGCGCGAGCCCGGTTTCCGCGGGCGCGGCCTGCGCGCGGTCGACGGCGTGAGCTTCGAGGTCCAGCGCGGTCACGTCGTCGGCATCGTCGGCGAGTCCGGCAGCGGGAAGTCGACGACCGCGCGGCTGGTGATGCGGCTGGAACGCCCGACCGCCGGTCGGATCCTGGTCGACGGCGCGAACATCGCCGACGCGCGCGGCGGCGCCCTGCGGGACCTGCGGCGGCGCATCCAGTTCGTGTACCAGAGCCCGTACGGCTCGTTGAGCCCACGGCTGCCGGTCGGCCGGATCATCGAGGAACCGTTGCGGGAGTTCGGAATCGGCACGCGGCGCGAGCGCCGGGAGCGGGTTCGCGAGCTGCTGGACCTGGTTTCGCTGCCGGCGTCCTACGCCGAGCACCGGCCCGGCGAGCTGTCCGGCGGGCAGCGCCAGCGCGTGGCGATCGCGCGGGCGCTGGCCATCCAGCCGGAGCTGGTGGTGTGCGACGAACCCGTGTCGGCACTGGACGTGTCCGTGCAGGCCCAGATCCTCGAGCTGCTCACCCGGCTGCACGAGGAGCTTTCGCTCAGCCTGCTGTTCATCTCGCACGACCTCGCCGTGGTCCGGCAGCTGTGCCAGGACGTGATCGTGATGCGCGCCGGGCAGGTGGTCGAGGCCGGCCCGACCGCCGAGGTCTTCGACCACCCGGCAACCGACTACACGCGCGAGCTGCTCGCCGCCATTCCGGGGCGCCGGTTCGCCGAGCCCGCCTGACCCCACCCCAGAAAGAGGAAACCCTTGCCCACCAATCCTTCCGCGCGCCGACGCCGGCGCGCCTTCCCGCTGGCCACCGTGGCCGCCGCGGCGGCCAGCGCGGTCGCGCTCACCTCGTGCTCCGCCGGATCCGCCGGGACCACCGCCGGCGCCGCGGGCCCGCCGGTGTCCGGCGGCACCCTCACCATGGCCATCCCGGCCGACGAGGGCTGCGTCGACCCGCAGCAGGTGCTCGGCCGCACCCAGCTGGCGATCGACCGTGCCGTGGTCGACTCCCTGGTGTACCAGGACGCCGGCAAGAACGAGTTCCAGCCGTGGCTGGCCCAGAGCTGGGAGGTTTCGCCCGACAGCACCAGCTACACCTTCCACCTGCGCTCCGGCGTGACCTTCAGCGACGGCAGCCCGCTCACCGCGGACACCGTGAAGGCGAACTTCGACGCGATCGCCGCGCTGGGCCCCAAGGCGCGTTTGGCCTCGACCTACCTGGTCGGGTACCAGGGCACCACGGTCGTGGACACCCTCACGGCGAAGGTGGTGTTCAAGGCTCCGAACGCGGCGTTCCTGCAGGCGGTTTCCACGCCCAGCATGGGCATCATCGCCACCGCGTCGGCGAGCCTGAACCAGCAGCAGCGGTGCCAGCGCGGGCCGATCGGCTCCGGGCCGTACAAGATGACGCGCTACGAGCAGAACCAGGGCCAGACCCTGGCCCGCCGCGCCGGCTACGGCTGGGCGCCGAAGGCGCTGCACCAGGGTGACGGCCGGCTCGACGAGATCGACGTGAAGATCGTGCCGGAGAGCGGCGTGCGCACCGGCAGTCTGGTCAGCGGCCAGACCGACCTCACGATGGAAGTCCAGAAGGCCGATGTGACCACGCTGCAGCGGGCCTCGCTGCCGATCGAAGCGCGCTCGAATCCTGGTCTGCCGCAACAGTTGTTCGTGAACACCAAGGACCCGATCCTGGCCGATCCCGCCGTGCGCAAGGCGTTGCAGTCCGGGTTGAACCGCCAGGAACTGGTCGGCTCCACGCTCACGCAGTACCAGAAGATCGCTTCCGGCGCGTTGTCCAGCACGACGCCCGGCTATCTCGACCTGTCCGACCGGCTGCGCTACAACCCGGACGCGGCGAAGCAGGCCCTCACCGACGCCGGCTGGATGCCCGGCCCGGACGGGATCCGGACGAAGGGCGGGAAGCGGCTCACCGTGTCGCTGCTCTACGGCGCCCAGCTGTACGGCTTCCTGGTGCCGCTGATGGAACTCGCGCAGCAGGAGCTCAAGCAGGTCGGCCTCGAGGTGACCCTGCGGCCACTGCCCGACGCCGACGCGAACGCGGCCTGGATCTCCGGGGACTACCAGCTGCGGATCTCCGGGCTCACCCGCGCCGACCCCGACGCGCTGCGCACCGGACTGGCCAAATTGGACCCCCAGCTCGACACGCTGCTGACGAAGCAGATGGCGACCTCGGACGAGAAGACGCGCATGAGCATCGTCGCCGACGCGCAGCGGCTCGTGATCGACAAGGCCATCGCCATCCCGATCAACGAGCTGAGCCTGCCGCTGGCCCACCAGCCGTCCGTGCACGGCGTGGCCTTCACCGGCGACTCGTTGCTGCTGCTCGACGAGCTCTGGAAGACGGCGGCCTGACCCGTGAACGCCTACACGGTGCTCGGAGCCGGGGCGATCGGCGGCTCGCTCGCCCATCACCTCGGCTCCACCGGCCACCCGGTGGTGGTCGTCGACGTCGACGCCGACCACGTCGAGGCGATCCGGACCCGGGGCCTCACGCTGCTGCAGCCCGACGGAACCAGCGACGTCGTGCGCGTGGCGGCCGCGCACACCCCCGGCGAGGCCGCCGCCCTCGGCCTGCGCCACGAGCGGGTGCTGCTCGCCACCAAAGCCCAGCACGTCGCGGCGGCGGCGGCCTGGCTGGCGCCGTTCCTCGCCGCCGACGGGTTCGCGGTGCTGTGCCAGAACAGCGACACGTTCGACTCCGCCGCCCGGTCGCTCGGCCCCGCGCGAGTGGTGCCCGCGTTCGTGAACTTCGCCGCGGACGTGGTCGAACCCGGCGTGGTGCGGGTCGGCGGGCCGGGGGAGGTGGTCCTCGGCGAGCGCACCGGTGCCGAAAGCACGCGGGTGCGCTCGGTGGTCGCCGACCTGGCCGCGTTCGGGCACGTCACCGCCAGCACCCGGGTGAACGGCTTCCTGTGGGCCAAGCGCGGTATCGCGGCGATCCTGACGACCACGGCCCTGGTCGACGAGCACATCGCGGACGTGATCGACTCCGCGCGGCCGCTGATGGCCGTGATCGCGACCGAGGTGTACCGGATCGCGCGGGCCGAAGGGGTCCGGCCGGAGCCGATCGACGGGATCGTGCCGGAGCACCTGATGACCGACGCCGAGCCCGGGCAACGGGACGAGGCGTTCGACCGGCTCGTGGCCTTCACCCGCGGGATGGCCGGAAAACCGCGCAGCGGCGTGTTCCGCGACCTCGCCGTGCGCCACCGGCCGACCGAGGCCCGGCCCGAGCTCGTGCGGCTGGCCGGCCTCGCCGTGCGCCACGGCCTGACCGCGCCGGCCCTCGTCCGGCTCGCCGCGCTCATCGGCGAGCTCGAACAGGGCACCCGCACCTTCGGGCGGCGCAACCTCGCCGACCTCGCGGCGAGCACCACCTGCGACCTCCGGCCGCCCACGACCGGCAAGCACCCAGCCGGCAAGCACCCCACCGACCCGCTCCCAGTGGAAGGAACACCGACATGACCTCGGCCCTCGCGACCGGACGGCGCACGCCGAAACCGCGCCGCATCGACGACAAGATGCGCTTCGGGCTGATGTGGCCGAACTCCCCGTCGCCGAACGTCACCTCCGTGGAGGTGGCCAAGCGCAACCCGGACGTGCTCGACATCAACTCGCACATCACCTTGGCGCAGACCGCCGAACGGATCGGCGTGGACTTCGTGTTCTTCGCCGACGGCTACACCAACCACGGCCTCGACAACGCCCGCGTCGGGCACGGCGAACCCTGTGTCTCCGCGCCGATCTGGGCCCCCATCGTGATGGCCGCGACCGAGCACCTCGGCGTGGTCACGACCATGCACGCGCGGTACCTGTCGCCGGTGGTGCTGGCGCGCCTCGGGGCCAACCTCGACGTGCTCAGCGGCGGCCGGTGGGGCTGGAACATCGTGCCCGGCGCCAAGGGCTCGGAGGCGAAGCTGTTCGGGCTGTCCGACACGATCGAGCACGACGAGCGCTACCAGGTCGTCGCCGAGACGCTGGAAGCCGTGCGGGCCCTGTGGGGCGCGCGCGGCGAGCCGATCAAGTTCGACGGCAAGTACTACCACCTGGAAGGCATTCCGCGCGGGCCGTACCCCGTGCAGGAGTCGCCGGTGATCTTCAACGCGGGCGTGTCGCCGGCGGGCCAGGAGTTCATCGCGAGCAGCGCGGACTACGCCTTCTTCGCCGTGGTGGACGACCTGGCGAAGGTGACCGCGACCGTCCGGCAGCTCGCTGAGAAGACCGCCGCCCACGGCCGGGACCCGCGTGAGGTGAACCTCGCCGGCTCGACCGGGGTCGTGATCGCCCGCACGAGCGCCGAGGCGGCGGAGAAGTTCGCCTGGATCAAGGACTCGCTGGACATGGACGCGGCCCGCGGCTGGGCTCGCGGGTTCCTCGCCGGCAGCCAGACCTACCAGGCGAACTTCGACCAGGAGCTGGACGAGGCGGCCCGCAAGATCGGCATCGCGGCGGGCAGCCGTGTGCTCGTGGGCACCGCCGCCGACATCGCCGAGCAGCTCATCGAGATCCACCGGGTGACCGGGCTGCGCGGCTTCATGCTGGTGAACCTGTTGTGGGCGCCGGAAGAGGTCGAGCTGCTCGGCGACGTGTTCCCGATCCTGGAGCGCGCCGGCGTGTGGGAGACGCCGGAATCGCGGGGCTGGTCGTGGTGACCGGACCCATGAACCGGTGGAGCGACCGGGAGATCGACGACCGGCTCGACGCGTCGGCTCGCGACGGCCGGTCCGCGTTGCGCGCGATCGACGTGCACAGCCACTACCTGCCACCGTCCTACCGGCGCGCCCTGCACGACGCCGGCATCACGCATCCGGACGGCTACCACGCCGGAGTGCCGCGGTGGTCGGCGCAGGAGCACCTCGAGCAGATGGAGCGGCTGGGCATCGAGACCGCGGTCGTGTCGATCTCGACTCCCGGCGTGGTGCTCGGCGGGGACACCGACCCTCGCCGGGTCGCCGCGGAGGCCAACGACGAGGGGGCCGAGCTCGTGCGCGCCCACCCCGGGCGGTTCGGGTTCTACGCCGCGCTGGCGCTGCCGGACGTCGACGCCGCGCTGCGCGAGATCGACCGCGCGGTCGACACGCTCGGGGCGTGGGGCGTGTCCCTGCTGACCCACACCGACGGGCTCTACCTCGGTGACGACCGGCTGGACACGGTGTTCGCGGAGCTGTCGCGGCGGCAACTGCCGGTGCTCGTGCACCCCACCGCGCCGGCCACGCTCGTGCCCGGGGTGATGGCGGGCTGGTCGCGGTCGATGTACGAGTTCTTCTTCGACACCACGCGCGCGGTCACGAACCTCGTGTTCTCGGGTGTCCTCGAGCGCCATCCCGGGGTGCGCCTGGTCATCCCGCACGCCGGGGCGGCGCTTCCCGCGCTGGCGCAACGGATCGAGCGCAACGTGTGGCGCGCCAACCTGAGCCGGGACGGCGACCAGGAGCGGCTGCCGAGTTTCGTGGGCTCGCTGCGCCGCTGTTACTTCGACCTGGCCGGCAGCGTGCTGCCGTACCAGCTGCCCTCGATCCTGTCCCTGGTGGACGATTCGCGGATCGTGTACGGCAGCGACTTCCCGTACACGAACGCCGGCCTGGGCGCCGAGCTCAACGCCGACCTGCGTACCGCGGAAACGCTGAGCAGTGACCAGAAAGCCGCGTTCCTGCGGCACAACGCCGCCGCGCTGTTCCCGCGGCGGGCCGAAACCCGAGGAGTTCCCGCATGACGCCCACCCGCGGTCACCGGCAGGCCGCCGGCTACCAGGGCTACCGCTCGTTCGGCTACCTGGAACCGGGCGGGGACTACCAGGACTTCGTCTGGACCCCGGAAATCGACCGGCTCCCGCCGTACGACCTGGGGCTCGACGAGCAGCAGGCCCGGCGGGCCGAGCGGCTGCTGCAGGACAACCTCGTGATCAGCCTGCACGACCACCCGCAGGTGTTCCCGCAGGACATGTCGCTCGCGGTGGACTACGGGCGCACCGGCCGGTACCCGGTCGGCTTCGAAGGCCTGTCCTACTCCGGCCTCGACGTGATGTTCGACAACCTCGCCGGCCCCACCGGGTGCATCATGAGCCACTACAGCTGGACCTGGGCCGACGTCGCCTACGACATCGGGCACCGGCTGGCGGACCTCGCGCACCAGGACTACGTGCGCGTGGTGCGCACCGTCGCCGACATCCGCGAGATCCAGGGCAGTGGCCGGCTCGGCTGGGTGCTCGCGCTCGAAGCGGCCAGCATGATCGACAACGACCTGGACCGCCTCGACCTGCTCCACGGCTGGGGCATCCGGCAGATGGGCCTGGTGTACAACGAGAGCAATCTGCTCGGCGGCGGGCTCAAGGAGCACTCCGACGGTGGCCTCACCCGGTTCGGGCACCGCGCGGTGCGCCGGATGAACCAGCTGGGGATCTCGGTCGACCTCTCCCACGCCGGCGACCGCACGTCGATCGACGCGATCGCCGCGTCCGAGCGGCCGGTGATGATCACGCACGCCGGCGCGCGCGGCGTGTGGCCCACCGAACGCATGAAGCCCGATCACGTGCTGCGCGCGCTCGCGGAAGGCGGCGGCCTGCTCGGGATCGAGGCGGCCCCGAACTCCACCATCTCCCCGCGCCACGCCGGGCACACCATCGAGTCCGTGATGCACCACTTCGAGTACTGCGTGGACCTCATGGGCATCGACCACGTCACGCTCGGCCCGGACACGCTCTACGCGGACCACGCGAAGATCCACACCGAGTTCGCCGCGTTGTTCGGCGCCACGGTTTCCGCGCCGGTCCCGGCTTCCGGTCCCGGACCGGACTCGCGGGTCGGCGTCGAGGACGTGCGCGCGCCGAAGGCCGAATACTGCGCGGGCATGGAGAACCCGACCG
This sequence comes from Amycolatopsis rhabdoformis, assembly GCF_035918295.1. Taxonomy (GTDB): domain Bacteria; phylum Actinomycetota; class Actinomycetes; order Mycobacteriales; family Pseudonocardiaceae; genus Amycolatopsis; species Amycolatopsis rhabdoformis. Next base: position 4,351,648 of record NZ_CP142149.1, on the reverse strand, counting down.
AATGCTTCCGCAACGCCATCGGCTGGCTGGTCAAACACGGCTACTCCGACGAGGACATCCTCAAGGTGGCCGGCGGCAACACCCTGCGGGTGCTGGAGCAGACGTGGATCTGAGCGCGGTGCTCGCCGACGCGCGCGCGATCGCCCCGTCGCTCGCGCAGCTGCGCCGGGACCTGCACGAGCACCCGGAACTGGGGCTCTTCCTCCCGCGCACGCAGGAGCGGATCCTGCGGGCCCTGGCCGGACTGGACGTGAGGGTCCACTTGGGACGCACGTCTTCGTCTATCGTCGCCGTGCTCGGCGCGGACCGGGACGGTCCGGCGGTGGTGCTGCGGGCCGACATGGACGCGCTCGCGCTGACCGAGTCCGCCGGTGCCGACCCGGTCAGCGCGGTCTCGGGCCGCATGCACGCCTGCGGGCACGACCTGCACTCCGCGATGCTCGCCGGTGCCGCGCGCCTGCTGGCCGCGCGGGCCGGCGAGCTGGCCGGGCGGGTGGTGTTCGTGTGGCAACCCGGCGAGGAAGGCCACGAGGGCATGCAAGCCATGCTCGACGACGGTCTGGCCGAGCTGATCGGTCCCGGCGCCGTCGCGAGCTACGCCTTGCACACGGTGACCGATGTGGTGTCCCACGGCGTGTTCAGCGGGCGCTCCGGCGCTTCGCACGCGTCGAGCGCCACGGTCGAGATCATCGTGCGCGGCCGGGGCGGGCACGCCGCTTTTCCGCACCACACCGCGGATCCGCTGCCCGGCGCGGCCGAGATCGTGCTCGCGTTGCAGACCCGGCTCACCCGCGCGGTGGACGTGTTCGACCCCGCGGTGGTCTCGTTCGGCAGCATCCACGGCGGCACGGCCGCCAACGTGATCCCCGACCACGTGGAGCTGCGGGGGACGGTCCGCACGTTCTCCGCGGCGCAGGCCCGCCGGCTGCCGGAGCTGATCGAGCAGGTCGCGACCGCGGTCGCGGCGGCCCACGGCCTCACGGCCGAGGTCCGCTATGCGCCCGGCTATCCGGCCGTGCTCAACGACGAGCACGAGGTGGGCGTGTTCCGGGAGGCGGTGGAGGAGCTCTTCGGCGCGGACCGGTTCGCGCCCCTGCCCGTGCCGATCCCCGCGGGCGACGACTACGCGCGGCTGCTGGAGCGCGTTCCCGGTGCGTTCTTCCTGCTCGGCGCGGGGCTTGCGGCGGCCGACGGCGAGATCCACCCGAACCATTCGCCGCACGCGGTGTTCGACGACGCTGTGCTCGCCGACGGCGCCGCCGTGCTCGCGGCGGTGTCGGCCCGCCGGCTCGCCGAGGCGGCGGGCGGGGAGGGGCCGAGATGACCGGGGCGTCGAGGGTTTCGGGCCGCGCCGGGGATCCGCGCCACTTCCGCTCGGTGCTCGGGCACTACCCGACCGGGATCGTCGCGGTCACCGCGCTCGTCGACGGGCGGCCCGTCGGCATGATCGCCGGCACGTTCGCCTCGGTCTCGCTCGACCCGCCTCTGGTCTCGTTCATGCCGTCCCGTGATTCGGCGTCGTTCCAGGAACTGCTCGGCTCTTCGCGGTTCTGCGTGAACATCCTCGGCGACCACCAGGAGCACATCTGCCGGGCCTTCGCGGTGAAGGGCGCCACCGACAAGTTCGCCGGCGTGCGCTGGCAGCCGGCCCCGTCCGGTTCGCCGATCCTCGAGAACGTGGTGGCCTGGATCGACTGCGACCGGGAATCGGTGCTCGAGGCCGGTGACCACTACATCGTGCTCGGCCGGGTCCGCGAGCTCGCGACCGGCGAGAACGCGCCCGAGCTCCCGCTCCTGTTCTTCCAAGGCGGGTACGGGAAATTCTCGCCGAGTTCCCGGACCGTGCCGGCGGCGCCGGACCTGCTCGACCAGCTACGGCTGGTCGACTCGGCCCGCCCGCGGATGGAGGCCCTCGCTCGCGAGCTGGGCATGGAGTGCGCGGCGGTCGGCGCGGTCGAGGACACCGTGATCCGGCTGGCGAGCGCGGGCTCACCACCCGACGGGCGGTCGCCGGCCCGCGTCGGGCTCCGGCTGCCGTTCGCGGCCCCGATGGCGCCGCTGCTGGTCGCCTGGGCGGATCCGCGCGAGCAGGAGGACTGGTTCGACCGCGGGCTCGCGCCGGACAACGAGGACGAGCGCGCGCGCCACCGCGCCGCGCTGGCGCGGCTGCGCACCCGCGGCTGGACGGTCAGCCTCTACAACGACGCGTTCCACCGGCTCGACGAGGCGCTGGTGAAGGGGGAATCGCCCACCCCGCCCGAGTTCCGCGACAGCCTGCGCCGCCTCGGCGCCGAGCTGGCCGGGCCGCTCACCTATGAGCACGAGCTCCGGCCCGGCGAGGAGTACCAGGTGCGCAACGTTTCTGCTCCGGTGTTCGACGCGCGCGGTCAGGTCGCGCTCTACCTGTCGCTGTCCGGGTTCCCCGTGAGCGCCACCGGGTCGCGGGTCGTCGAAGTGGTGGAGCGGTTGGTGGAAACGGCCTCCCGGGTCACGGACAGCCTGGTCTGGGCCGGGCGCGAGGAGAGAGGAAACCGACGATGACCAGAAGCTTCGCCGGGCGGGCGGCACTGGTGACGGGAGCGGGCGGGGACATCGGGCGCGCGGTCGCGACGCGGCTCGCCGAGCGCGGTGCGACCGTGTACGTGGCCGACCTGCGGCCGCCGGCCGTCGACGGGCTGATCCCCCTGGCGCTCGACGTCACAGACGCGGGTGCGGTCACCGAGGCGTTCGCCGCCGTCGGGCGGGCCGCGGGTCCGGTGAGCCTGCTGGTCAACGCGGCGGGCGGCCCCGGCCGGCGGCGGACGCCGATCGACGAGGTGAGCGACGAAGACTGGCACCGCGTGGTCTCGCTGAACCTCGACGGCACCTTCCACTGCTGCCGCGAAGCCGTGCGCGGGATGAAGAGCGCGGGCGTGGCCGGCTCGATCGTGAACATCTCCTCCGGCGCCGGGCGCACGTACTCGCGCACCGGGGTGCAGGGCTACGCGGCGGCGAAGGCCGGCGTGATCGGCCTGACCCGGCAGCTGGCCCGCGAAGCAGGCGCCGCGGGAATCCGGGTCAACTGCGTTGCGCCCGGGCTGATCGACGTCGAAGCGCTGCGCGACGAGCTCGGGTCGCTCGGCACCGAGGGGCTGGGACGGCACCTGTCCGGCGTCGCGCTGGGGCGGCTCGGCCGGGCCGAGGACCTCGTCGGGCCGATCCTGTTCTTCCTCGGGGACGAAGCCGGCTACGTGACCGGGCAGACCATCAGCGTCGACGGCGGGTCGATCATGTTGGGCTGACGGCCGCGCCGGCGCGGTGGAAGGTGAGCTGGCGCAGAACGTCGAGCACGCGGTCGCGGTTGTACTCCTCGACCGGTTCGAGCAGGCGCTCGGTCACGACCTCGGCCGGCCCGGCCGTGAGCTTCAGCGTGTCGCGCCCGCGCGGGGTGACCCGCAGGACCTTGCGGCGCCGGTCGTGCTCGTGCGGACGCGGCTTCACCAGGTCGTCGCGCTCCATCCGCGCGACGAGCGCCGCCATCGAGGCCTTGTCCAGCGACAGCGCCTCGCTGAGCTCACCCGGCTCGGCGGCCCCGGCCGCGGACAGCACCGCGACGGCGGCGTGGCTGACCGGGGTCAGCACGGTGCCGATGACCTCGGCCCACAGCGCCGCGTGCTGCTGCAGGCAGATCCGGATCAACCGGCCGAACGCCCAGTTGGTCTCGGCGACGGCGATCCCGTCGGTGCTTTCGGGCAGCGACCGGGTCGAGGCGTCCGGCACCCGCGAGAACGCGATCAGCCGCAGCTGGCGCAGGAACCACGACCGTTCGGCCGGCGAAAGCGGGGCGAGGAACAGCTCGTCGGCCTGGCGCAGGCGTCGGCCGTCGGCCTGCACGAGGTCGACCGCCTCGGCCGAGGCCCGCAGGATCCGGCGCCGGCCGTCGTGCGGGTCCGGTCGCGCGGACACGAGGCCGCGTTGGCGAAGCCGTTTGACCAGGTCGCTCACCGTCGACTGGTCGAGCGCGGCGAGTTCGGACACGGCCCGCTGGTCGATGTCCGGCACCCGCGACAGAGCGAGGAGAACGGCGAACTGCGCCGGCGTGAGGATGCTCGGCGACTCGAGGTTCTTGAACGCCGAGTGCTGCTGGCGGCCGATCCGGATGAGCTGGCCCACGTTGCGTGCCAGCTGCTCGCGGGCGATTTCGCGGACGTTCGGCGCGGAGCCGGTTCCCTGCGGCTCTCCGGACTGGGACACGCCGAAATTATAGAGCGGGCGGGGTCTCGGCGGGGTGCGTGGCGGGGCTTCGCGGGTTCGGGTCGCCCGATCGCGCGCGCCCGGCTCCGGGTTCCGGCGTGCGGGGCCACCGACCGTCCACAGTGGCCGGTGACGTGGAAACGCCACCGGCCACCGGGAAACTTCAGCTGTCGCTGGAGTTCTTCCAGAGGTTGATGTTCGATTCGGTCGCGTAGCGGTCGATCTCGGCGAGCTCCTCGGCGGTGAAGTCGAGGTTGTCGAGCGCGGCGACGTTGTCTTCGAGCTGCTTCACGCTGCTCGCGCCGATCACCAGGGACGTCATGCGCGGGTCGCGCAGGGCCCAGGCGAGGGCGAGCTGCGCCAGCGACTGGCCGCGGCGCCCGGCGATCTCGTTCAGACCGCGGATCTTCGCCAGGCGGTCGTCGGTGATCGTGTTCGGGTCCAGCGACTTGCCCTGCGCCGCGCGGGAGTCGGCGGGCACGCCGTCCAGGTAGCGGTCGGTGAGCAGGCCCTGGGCGAGCGGCGAGAAGGCGATGCAGCCCGCGCCGGCGTCCTCGAGCGTGTCGAGCAGCCGGTCGTCCTCGGTCCAGCGGTTGAACATCGAGTACGACGGCTGGTGGATCAGCAGCGGCGTACCCAGCTCGCGCAGCATCCGGGCGGCCTCGGCGGTGCGCTCGGAGTTGTAGGACGAAATGCCCACGTAGAGCGCCTTGCCCGAGCGCACGGCCCGGTCGAGCGCCCCGACGGTCTCCTCCAGCGGCGTCTCCGGGTCGAACCGGTGCGAGTAGAAGATGTCGACGTAGTCCAGGCCCATGCGGCCCAGCGACTGGTCGAGCGAGGCCAGCAGGTACTTGCGGGAACCCCAGTCGCCGTACGGGCCGGGCCACATGTCGTAGCCGGCCTTGCTGGAGATCACCAGCTCGTCGCGGTAGGGCTTGAAGTCCGTGGCGAGCACCCGGCCGAAGTTCGCCTCGGCCGAGCCGTAGGGCGGGCCGTAGTTGTTGGCCAGGTCGAAGTGGGTGATGCCGAGGTCGAACGCGCGGTGCAGGATCTCGCGCTGAACCTGCAGCGGGCGGTCGTCGCCGAAGTTGTGCCACAGGCCCAGGGAAAGGGCGGGCAGCTTCAGTCCGCTGCGCCCGCAGCGCCGGTAGGGGATCGAGTCGTATCGGCCGGTTGCCGCAACGTAGGTCACGTGCGCAGATGCTAGCTCGCGACGAGCCGCTCGGCTCCCTCGCCGTGCAGCCGCCCCACCGTGGCGCTCCGGCCGGCGGCGAGCATCAGCAGCGCGCTGACCGGTCCTTCGACGAGCGCGCCTTCGCCGCCCGACCAGTCGGTGTCGTCGGCGACCAGGCGCAGTCCGGCGAGCCGACGTCGCGCGTGGAACGGGTAGCCGCGTGCCCACACGCGGTCCAGCGCCCCGACCGCCGCGGCCACCGGCACCGGCCGGTCGAGGCCGAGCGGCAGCGCGATGTCCTGGCCGTGGATCACCACGTCGAGCAGCCGGTCGGGCGGCCCGGTCGTGACCGGGCACCGGCGGGCGCCGACGGTGGCCCGCAGCGCGGCCACCAGCTCGCCGGGCGGCCGGTCCGCGCGCCGGATCGCGGAGTCGCGCAGCATCCGGTCGAACCCGCCGCGGGCGCGGGCCAGCTCCACCAGCACGGTGCCGACGCCGAACGCCGGCGCGAACGTGAGGTGGGCGACCACGTCCCGCACCCGCCAGCCCGGGCACAGCGTGGGCTCGTCCCAGCGCTCGGCGGGCAGGGCCGCCAGCTGGTCGGCCAGCGTGGCGCGTTCGACGTCCACGAGCTGCCAGGTGTCCATGGCCCCTCCTCGCGGTGCAGCCCTCGTGCTACCGGCCTCGTGCGGCCGGACTCGTGCTCCCAAAAACAAAGGTGGCCTTATTATCAGGCTACCTGAAAGAATAAGGAGAGAGCCGATGGCGCACAAGCCCCTGCCACCGCTGCCCGCGCGCAACACCGCGGCCGCGCTGCACCAGGCGTACCTGCGGCTCGCGGCGGCGATCAACGCGGCGACGCACGCGCACGACCCGCGCACCCGCGCCGCCCACGCCACGGTGTTCATCCAGATGGAGCCCGACGGCATCCGGCTCACGCGCCTGGCCGAGAAGGCCGTGATGACGCCGCAGGCGATGGGTGAGCTGGTGGACGACCTCGAACGGCTCGGCTACCTGCGGCGCGTGCCCGACCCGGCCGACCGGCGCGCGAAGCTGATCCTGTTCACCGACCAGGGGGTGGAGGCGCTGGAGGTCGCGTTCGCCGCGATCGGCGACGTCGAGCGGCGCCTGGCCGGGGAGCTGGGGGACGACACCGTGGCGGAGCTCAACCGCACACTCGCGCGGATCGTGGCGACGGACTAGGCCCCGGCCAGTACAGTGCGAGGTGAGCAAACGCTTAGGAGGTCACGTGGGCACCGGGTTCTTCTCCTCCGTCGACGACGTGTCGGCGCAGCTGGCCGAGGTCGGCTACCTCGCCTCGACGGCGGTGGCCACCACCGTGTTCCTCGCCGACCGGCTGGGCAAGCCCCTGCTGGTGGAGGGCCCGGCCGGCGTCGGGAAGACCGAGCTGGCCAAGGCCGTGGCCGCCGTGAGCGGCTCACGGCTCGTGCGCCTGCAGTGCTACGAGGGCATCGACGAGGCCCGCGCGCTGTACGAGTGGAACCACGCCAAGCAGCTGCTGCGCATCACCGCCGGGCGCGACGAGACCTGGGACGAGGCGCGCACCGACATCTTCGGCGAGGAGTTCCTGCTGCGCCGGCCGCTGCTGCAGGCGATCTCCGGCACCGAGAACACCGTGCTGCTGGTCGACGAGACCGACAAGGCCGACGTCGAGGTCGAGGGCCTGCTGCTCGAGGTGCTCGGCGACTTCCAGGTCACCGTGCCCGAGCTGGGCACGATCACGGCCACCCGTGAGCCCTTCGTGGTGCTCACGTCCAACGCCACGCGGGAGCTGTCGGAGGCGTTGCGGCGCCGCTGTCTGTTCCTGCACATCGACTTCCCCGATCCCGAGCTCGAACTGCGGATCGTGACGCTGCGGGTGCCCGGCATCGACGCGGCGCTGGCCGAGTCGGTGGTCCGCGTGATCGCCGCGCTGCGGGCCATGGACCTGCGGAAGCTGCCGTCGGTGGCCGAGACCATCGACTGGGCGCGCACGCTGCTGGAGCTCGGCGCCGGCACGCTCGACGAGCAGATCGTGCGCGAGAGCCTCGGCGTGGTGCTCAAGCACCAGGACGACATCACCAAGGCCGGCGCGGGCCTCAAGCTCGACCAGGTGCTGGACGCGTCGTGACGCCGGGCGCTGGGCAGGCGACCCCGGCGACCGGGGTCACCGACCGGCTCACGGCGTTCGTGCGGGCGCTGCGGGCGCAGGGCATCCCGGCCGGGCCGGCCGAGACCGTCGACGCGGCGGCCGCGCTGGAGGTGCTGGGCTTCGACGACCGTGAGCTCGTGCGCGAGGGCCTGGCCGCCGCGCTGGTGCGCCGCGGTGGGCAGCGGACGGTGTTCGACGCGGCGTTCGACCTGTACTTCCCGGCCGGCGTCGGCGTGCCGGAGCTGGCGCGGGAGGACCGGCCGCGGGATCTCGAGCAGCTGCGCGAAGCGTTGGCGGCCGCGCTGGCCGAGGGCGATCAGCAGGCGCTGGCGCAGCTCGCCGGGGTCGCCGTGGAGATGCTCGGCGGCTACGGCACGGGATCCGGCGCCGGCGGCGGGTTCTCCGCGCACCAGACGCTCGACCGGCTGCAGCCCCAGACGTTGATCGTGCGGATCCTCGCCGCGATCCGGGGTGGCGGCGCCGGCGATGCGGCCGGCGACGAGTTCACCGACCGGCTCACCCGCGACGAGGTGCGCCGCCGCGTGGAGGACTTCCGGGGCCACGTGCGCACGGAGGCCCGTCGCCGCGCGGCCGAAGTGCGGGGCCGCGACCGCGTGGCCAAACACGCGATCGCGCCGGCCGCGGACCGGGTCGACTTCCTCATCGCCAGCCGCGCGCAGCTCACCGAGCTGCGCCGGGCCGTGCAGCCGTTGTCGCGCAAGCTCGCGACCCGCCTCGCCGCACGCCGCAAGAAGACCACGCGCGGGCAGATCGACCTGCGGCGCACGCTGCGGCGATCGCTGTCCACCGGCGGGGTGCCGGTGCGTCCGGCGTTCCGGCACCGGCGGCCCGGCCGGCCCGAGATCGTGCTGCTGTGCGACCTGTCGGGCTCGGTCGCCGGGTTCGCGAACTTCACGATGCTGCTGGTTCAGGCGCTGAGCGACCAGTTCAGCAAGGTGCGCGTGTTCGCGTTCGTGGACAGCACCGACGAGGTCACGCACCTGGTCACCGCCGGCGTCGCCGACCCCGAGCACCTCGGCGCGCGGATCCTCGAAGAGGCGGCCGTGGTGCGCTGGGACGGGCACAGCGACTACGGCGGCGCCCTGCGCGGCTTCACCGGCAAGTGGCTCGACGCCGTCGGCCCGCGCACGTCGGTGCTCATCCTCGGCGACGCGCGCACCAACGGCGGCGACCCCAACCTCGAAGCCCTGCGCGCGATCCGCGACCGCGCCCGGCACGTCTACTGGCTCAACCCCGAGCGCCGCGCCCTGTGGTCCACCGGCGACTCGGCGGCGCTGGCGTACGCGGAGCTGGTCGAGATGCACGAGTGCCGCAACGTGCAGCAGCTGAGCACGCTCGTCACGCGCCTGCTGCCGGTGTGAGCCATTCGGCGATCTCCTTGTGCAGCAAGGTTTTCGTTGCCTCCGGCGCGAACGAAGCGGTGACGGCGGCCGCGGCGAGGTGCGCGAGCGCGGTGTCGTCGTAGCCGAAGGTGTCGCGCGCGGCGGTGAACTCACCGGTGAGCGTGGTGTGCGTGACCGAGGGGACGTCGGTGTTGAGCGTGACGGCGAGGCCGGCCGCCACGAGCCGCGGCAGCGGGTGCTCGGCCGGGCTCGGCACCAGGCCGAGCACGACGTTGGACGTGGGGCACACCTCGAGCGCGACCCCGCGGTCGCGGACCTCGGCCACCAGCTCGGGATCGTCGAGCACCCGGATGCCGTGGCCCAGGCGCTCGGTGCGGCCGACGTCGAGCGCCTCGCGGATGCTCTCCGGGCCCGCGTCCTCGCCGGCGTGGTGCACGAGGTGCAGCCCGGCTTCGGCGGCGCGCGCGAACACGTCGGCGAACGGCGCGAGCGAGTGGCGTTCCTCGCCGGCCATCCCGAGGCCGGTCACCTCGTCGTGGGCCAGGGCCAGCCGCAGCGTCTGCTCGGCGCGGGCCACGGAGCGCCGCCGCGAGTGGTCGAGCAGCACCCGCCATTCGAGGCCGTGGGCCGCGCCCCCTTCGGACAGTCCTTTGAGGACAGCGGCGAGCGGCAGTTCGGGGTCGCCGAGGCGTTCTCCGTGCGACGCGTCCGTGAACGTCACCTCGGCGTAGCGTGTGCCTTGCGCGGCTTCGTCCGCGCAGAACTCCCGGGCGACGCGCTCGAAGTCCTCCGCGGTGCGCAGGCACGCGCGGATCAGGGAGTTGTAGTCGGCGAAGTCGCGGAATCCGCTGAACGACGGCGGCTCGGCGGGCAGGGTGACGCCGTGGGTGTCGGCGAGCTCGCGCAGCGTCGCCGGTCGCACGGTGCTTTCGAGGTGGACGTGCAGGTGGGCCTTCGGGAGGGCCGCCAGGTCGCGCATGAGGGCGATCCTGCCTGCTCACGCCCGGTTCGTCGCGTCGATTTCCGCGCTCGATCCCGGGCCGGCCCGCCCGGTATGTTCCGGTGTGGGGAACTCGGGGTACTCATCGCAGCGTTGAGGGGATGACGGGACACACTCGGGAGGACTCCATGGGAATGTTCAAGAAGCTCGCCGTACTGGCCGGCGCGGCCGGTGCCGTCGGATCGTATGTGAAAAAGAACCCCGAGAAGGTGAACCAGGCCGTCGACAAGGCCGCCCGCTTCGCGGACCAGAAGACCAAGGGAAAGTACTCCGACAAGATCAACGGGGTGACGCAGAAGGTCTCCGACGCGACCAAGCCGCGCCCGGCCCACTGACGCGCCGGCTTCGGACAGCGGGAGCCCGGAGACAGCGGGCGGCTACTCCTCGGCCAGCGCCGCGAGCACGCTCTCGCCGTACTTCGCGAGCTTCGCCTCGCCGACGCCGCTCACGGTCCCGAGGTCGGCCAGCGAGCCCGGCCTCTCGGCGGCGATCTGCCGCAGCGTGGCGTCGTGGAAGATCACGTACGCGGGCACACCCTGTTCCTTCGCCGTGGCGCCGCGCCAGGCCCGCAGCCGCTCGAACAGCGGGGCGGCCTCGGCCGGCAGTTCCACTGCCGCCGCGGAGCTGCCGCGCCGCGAGCTGCGTGCGGCGCGGGCGGGGCGCTCCGGCTCGCGCCGCAGCGACACCGTGCGGGAACCGTTGAGCACCGACGTGCTGCCGTCGGTGAGCACCAGCGAACCGTAATCGCCTTCCACGGCAAGGAGGTTCTGCGCCAGCAGCTGGCGCACGACCGCGCGCCACTCCTGCTCGCGCAGCTCGGTGCCGATGCCGAACACCTTCAGCGTGTCGTGCTGGAACTGCGTGACCTTCGGGGTGGTCTTGCCCAGCAGGATGTCGATGATCTGGCCGGCGCCGAACTTCTGGCGCCGCTCGTTGCGCAGGCGCACCACGGTGGAGAGCAGCTTCTGCGCCGGGATCGTGCCGTCGAAGCTTTCGGGCGGCGCGAGGCAGGTGTCGCAGTTGCCGCAGGGTTCCCCGCTCTGGCCGAAGTAGGCGAGGATCTGGGTGCGGCGGCACTCGACGGTCTCGCACAGCGCCAGCATCGCGTTGAGGTGCGTGGCCTGCCGGCGGCGATGGGCTTCGTCGCCCTCGCCGCTTTCGATCATCTTGCGCTGCTGCATCACGTCCTGCAGCCCGTAGGCCAGCCACGCGGTGGACGGCAGCCCGTCGCGGCCCGCGCGACCGGTCTCCTGGTAGTAGCCCTCCACGGACTTCGGCAGGTCGAGGTGCGCGACGAACCGCACGTCGGGTTTGTCGATGCCCATGCCGAACGCGATGGTGGCCACGACCACGAGCCCGTCTTCCCGCAGGAACCGCGACTGGTTCTCGGCGCGCGTGCGCTTGTCGAGCCCCGCGTGGTACGGCACGGCCCGGATTCCGTTCTGCACCAGGAATTCCGCGGTCTTCTCCACCGACGCGCGCGAGAGGCAGTAGACGATGCCCGCGTCGCCCTTGTGCTCGGTGCGCAGCAGTTCGAGCAGCTGCTTCTGCGGTGAGTTCTTGCCGACGATGCGGTACTGGATGTTGGGCCGGTCGAAGCTCGCGACGAAGTGGCGCGCGCCGTCGAGGTTGAGCCGGGCCGAGATCTCCTTGTGCGTGGTCTCGGTGGCCGTGGCGGTGAGCGCGATGCGCGGCACGTCGGGCCAGCGCTCGTGCAGCGACGAGAGCATGAGGTAGTCGGGCCGGAAGTCGTGGCCCCACTGCGACACGCAGTGCGCCTCGTCGATGGCGAACAGCGCGATCTCGCCGCGGTCGAGCAGCCGCACGGTCGACTCGACCGAAAGCCGTTCGGGCGCCAGGTACAGCAGGTCGAGCTCACCCGCGACGAACGCGTCCTCCACCCGCTGGCGTTCGGCGAAGTCCTGCGTGGAGTTGAGGAATCCCGCGCGCACGCCGACGTTGCGCAGGGCGTCGACCTGGTCCTGCATCAGCGCGATCAGCGGCGAGATCACCACGCCGACCCCGGGCCGCACGAGCGAGGGGATCTGGTAGCACAGCGATTTCCCGCCGCCGGTGGGCATCAGCACGAGGGCGTCGCCGCCGGAGATCACGTGTTCGACGATGTCCGCCTGGTCGCCGCGGAACGCGTCGTAACCGAACACGCGCTGCAGGGTCTCGACGGCGGGGGAGCGCTGGGCCTGGTCGGGGTGAGCCACCCGGTCGAGTCTAGGCGCCGCGGCCGACCCGGCGGTGCCACCCCGGGGGCCTCGGCGCGTTTCCGGCACGAGTGTCCCGCTCGCGCCGCGGCGGTCACGGTGCGTCGCCGTTCGCCGCGGGGGCCGGCCGGGAACGGAGTGTGATCCCGCACGGGCCGCTGCGTGGTGGCGCGCGGCAGGCGCAGAATGGCGGGGTGGACTTCGCGATCACCGACCTCGCCGCGCACTTCGCCGGCCCGTGGCGGCTCTCGCGCGACATCGTGGCCGCCGACGGCGAGCCGATGGGCGAGGTCAGCGGCACGGCGACGTTCACGCCGGGCGACGGCGTGCTCGTGTACCACGAGACCGGTGAGCTGCGGCTGGGCAGTTACACGGGGCCGGTGAGCCGCACGCTGGTCTACCACCCCGACGGGGCCCGTGCCGCCGTGCACTTCGACCACGGCGGGTTCTTCCACGACCTCGACCTGGCCACCGGCTGCTGGACGACCGACCACCCGTGCCGCGACGACCTCTACCGCGGCGAGTACCGCGTGCTCGACGCCGACCACTGGCGGCAGGAGTGGGTGGTGGCCGGTCCGACGAAGGACCATGTGATCACCACGAGGTTCACCCGCGCCTGAATCCGTGGGCCCGATGGCGGTCGGGTTCGGTGCCCGCCCGGCTGTCGGTGGTGCGGTCCGGGTGGCGGGGTGAACGGTGGCGGGTCAGCGGCGGCGGTTGCGCACGATCAGCAGCAGCACCGCGAGCGCCGCGATGATGCACACCACGGCGAGCAGCGTGCCGGCCCAGCCGGGGATGGGCACCCCGGCGACGTTGTCGAACCCGGGCACCACGCGCAGGGCGCCGGACGCGAGCAAGGTGCTGGCTGCCATCGCCCTCCTCCCGTCCCGCCTCGGGGCCGCGGTCGCCCGCCCCGGGCGTGCGCCGGTTTTTCACCCGGTGTCCGAACGGTACCTCATCCGGCGGTACGGACACGGCCACTCGGCCGAAAACGCCCCGCGTGCGGTGGGTTGCGCGTTTCGGCGGCCAGGGGCCGGGAATCCGCGAGGGACGGGGGGCTCGACAAATCCGTGAAGGAGTTCGTGCGATGCCCACTTGGCTCATCGTCGTGATCGTGGTGGTCGCCGTCGTGGTGATCGGTGCGGTCGCGTGGCTCGTCGTCCAGGAGTCGCAACGGAAACGGCTGCAGCGGCAGTTCGGTCCCGAGTATTCGCGCGCGGTGCAGGAGAGCGACAGCCCGCGGGCGGCGCAACGGGAGCTGGCCGAGCGCGAACGCCGGCACCGCGACCTCGACATCCGGCCGCTCTCGGCCTCGGCGCGCGAGCGCTACACACAGCACTGGGGCCTGATCCAGGAGAAGTTCGTGGACCGGCCCGCCGGCTCGCTCGACGAGGCCGACGACCTCCTCGTGGCCGTGATGTCCGAGCGCGGCTACCCGACCGAGGGCTACGACCAGCAGCTGTCCGACCTGTCCGTGCGGCATTCGCGCACGCTGGAGCACTACCGCGCGGCGCACGAGACACACCGCCGGCACGCCGAATCGGCACTGTCCACAGAGGAACTGCGGTCGGCGATGGTGCACTACCGCACCGTGTTCGAAGACCTGCTGACCGACCAGGCCGAGCCGCGCCACGGCACCGGGAACCGGACTGCGGAGGATCGGACCGACGACAACCGCGCCACCGAGAACCGCGGCCCGGACGTCCGCAGTCCCGAGCACACCGGCGCGCTCGGCGGCGACCGTCGCGGCGCGCACGAGCGGAACGGAGACCGCTGACATGACCGACCAGGAGACCCGCGGCCTGAGCACCGCAGACCTCGCGAATGCCGCCGAGCGACCGAGGACGCCGGAGCCCGCGGGTGAAGTGTCCGATGTGGACACCGGGGCGATCGGCGGCGCCGAATCGGCCGGCGCCGGCGAGCACCGCGCCCGGACCGCGAACGCCGATCGGGCCCGCACGGACACCGCGCGACCGTTGTTCGAGGGCGGCGACGTCGACCGCTTCCGCGGTCGCTGGCAAGAGGTGCAGACCGGCTTCGTCGACGACCCGCGCCGGGCGGTGCGCGACGCCGACGAGCTCGTCGCCACGGTGATCCGCTCGCTGGCCGAAACCTTCGCCGAGCACAAGGGCGAGCTGGAAGCGCAGTGGCGCGACGGCGAGCCCGCGACCGAGGACCTGCGGATCGCGTTGCGCCGCTACCGGTCCTTCTTCGACCAGCTGCTGGGCGCCTGACCGGTTCGCCCGGTTCAGCTGCCGCAGCGCCTGACCGCCGCGCCACTGCCGCCGTTGTTCGGTGGTGGCGCGGCGGTTTGCGTGCGGCATGATCGGGGTAGCAGGCAGAGACAACCCGAGGAGGACTACGGATGAACGTGGCCGATCTGCTCGTGGACGGCTTCGGCCGGATCCAGGAGGTCGTGCACCAGGCGGTCGACGGCTTGACCGGCGACCAGCTCGTGGCCCGGCCGGGAACCGACGCCAACTCGATCGCCTGGCTCGTGTGGCACCTCGCGCGCGTGCAGGACGACCACGTCGCCGACATCGCGGACACCGAGCAGATCTGGACCGCGCAGGACTGGCACCGCCGCTTCGGTCTGCCGTTCTCGCCGTCCGACACCGGCTACGCGCACAGCAGCGACGAGGTCGCCGCCGTGCAGGTCGACGACCCGAAGCTGCTCACCGGCTACTACGACGCCGTGCACGAGCACACCGTGGCCTGGCTCGACGGCCTCGACGACGCCGCCCTCGACACCGTGATCGACGAGAACTGGGACCCGCCCGTGACGCTCGGGGTGCGGCTGGTCAGCGTGCTGTCCGACGACCTGCAGCACGCCGGGCAGGCCGCCTACGTGCGCGGGCTCGTGGTCGGCTGACTCCTGGCCGGCCGAGCTGCCGGCGCGCTGAAACTCCTGCCGGCCGAAAACGCGGCGGCCTTCCGAGCCGTCACGCATAGCTCTCGCCGCGGTGGTCCGGGAGCCGTTGCGGCCCCGGGCCCTGGCGGCCGAGCTGGTCGCCGGGATTGGCGAGCCGGCACTTCGACAGCGACATGCAGCCGCAGCCGATGCAGTCGGTGAGCTGGTCGCGCAGCTGTTCCAGCTGCCGGATGCGCTCGTCGAGGTCCTCGCGCCAACGGTGCGAGATGCGCGCCCAGTCGGTGCGGTTCGGGGTGCGGTCGTCGGGCAGCAGCGCGAGGACCTCGCGGATCTGCGCCAGCGGCATGCCCACCCGCTGCGACATCCGGATGAACGTGACGCGCCGCAGGGTGTCGCGGCGGTAGCGGCGCTGGTTGCCGGCCGTGCGCCGGCTGCGGATCAGCTTCTCGTCCTCGTAGAACCGCAACGCCGACGCCGGCACTCCGCTGCGGCGCGCCAGCTCGCCCACGGTCAGCTCGGGCAGCTCCGTCTTCGTCATGGCCGTGAGGATAGCTTGACTTCAAGTGAGCTTGAAGTTCCAGACTCGGTGCCCGGGCGGGACATCCGGTCGTGCCCGGGAACTCGAGGAGAACCATCGTGTCGTTAGCTCCCGTCCGGGTCGCGGTGATCGTCGGCAGTGTCCGGGAAGGACGGTTCGCCCCGACCGTCGCGAACTGGTTCACCCGGGAGGCCGCCGAGCACGGCGGGTTCGAGGTGGACGTGGTCGACGTGGCGGATCTGGCGCTGCCGCTGGCTTTTCCCGCGTTCGGGTCGGCACCGGCGCCGGAGGTGGGGCGGCTGGCGGCCCGGCTCGCCGCGGCCGAGGCGTTCGTGGTGATCACGCCGGAGTACAACCACAGCTACCCGGCCTCGCTCAAGAACGCCGTGGACTGGTTCCGCGCCGAGTGGCAGGCCAAACCGGTGGCTTTCGTGGCCTACGGCGGGCTTTCCGGCGGGCTGCGCGCGGTGGAGCACCTGCGGCCCGTTTTCGCCGAGCTGCACGCGGTGACGATCCGCGACACCGTCAGCTTCCACGGCGCGCACGGCCGGTTCGACGCCGCCGGCAGCCCCACCGACGCCGCGGCGACCGCCGAGGCGGTGAAGAAGCTGCTCGATCAGCTGGAGTGGTGGGCCCGCTCGCTGGCCGACGCGCGGTCCCTGCGCGCGTACCCGGCCTGAGTCGTGGTCAGAACGTGCACAGCGTGGGGCCGATCCGCAGGTCCGGCGTGACCACGGAGACCCCGCGCAGGTCCACGGGCAGCCCGGCCGCCGACATGGCCGCCACGGTGGTACAGACCACTTGGTCCACACCCAGGTAGATCGGCTTGATCGAAAACGGGATGGTCACCGTCGGCGGCACACTGGTGGTGTCGATGGTGACCTGGCCCTGGCCGGCGAACAGCAGTGAGTAGTAGCCGCTCTTCTCCTCGGCCGGGGTGGGACCCTGGAACAGCTCGTTCACCGCCAGCTCCGGCGAAACCGGGCTGCCCCAGCTGCGCACGACCGGCGCGAGCTGGCCGTCGACCAGGAAGTACAGCGTGAGCTGGTTGGCGCGGGCGCCGGGGCCGACCGCGGTCGGGGCGGGGCCGGCGGGCACCACGACGGTGGGCTGGATGCCGCACGCGCTCACGAGCAGGAGCACGGCGAGCGCGGCCACGAGCTTTTTCATCGCGCCTCCGTCGCCTGCGCACGGCGGGGCAGGCGCAGCGTGAACCGCGCGCCCGAGCCGGTGTCGGCGGCTTCGAGGTCACCGCCGTGCAGCCGCGCGTTCTCCCGGGCGATCGAGAGCCCGAGGCCGCTGCCTTCCGAGCGGGCCCGCGCGGAGTCGGCCTTGGTGAAGCGGTCGAACACATGGGGCAGCACGGCGGCGGGGATGCCGGGGCCGTGGTCGGTCACGGTGAGCGTGACGGTGGTGGCGTCGGCCGTGAGGCGCACCTCGACCGGCGGCTCACCGTGGCGCAGGGCGTTGCCGACGAGGTTCGCGACCACGATGTCGAGCCGCCGCGGGTCGACGGTCGCGACGACGCCGGCCGGCAGGTCCGCGACGATGCCGTCGTCGCCGCTCCAGCCGCGCGCGGCGAGGCTGTCGGTCACGCCCTGCGCGATGTCCCACTCCTCCAGCCGCAGCTCGGCGCGCCCGGCGTCGAACCGCGAGATCTCCACCAGGTCCTGCACGAGCCGGGTGAGCCGGCGCGTCTCGGCCGACACGAGCCGGGCGGCCACGGCGGTGTCGGCGGGCAGCTGCTCGGCGTCCTCGTCGAGCACGTCGGTGACCGCGTTCATGGCGGCCAGCGGCGTGCGCAGCTCGTGGGAGACGTCGGCGACGAAGCGGCGCGCGTCGGCTTCCATCTCACGCAGCGTGCCGACCGTGCGTTCGAGCTCGGCCGCGGTGCTGTTGAACGTGGTCACGAGCTGGGCCAGCTCGTCGGATCCCTTGGCCGGCAGGCGCACGTCGAGCTGGCCGTGGCCGAGCTTGCGGGCGGCGGTGTTGAGCGCGCGGACCGGGCGCAGCACCTGCCGGGCGGCGAGCAGCGCGAGTGCGACGGCGATCGGCAGCGCCAGCGCGGCGGTCTGCCAGGCGCGCGCGGCCAGCTGGTCGATCGCGGCCTGCTGGGCGGTCAGCGAAACCATGGCGTAGACCTCGACGCCGGTGTGCCCGATCGCGGCGCCGGTCGCGCCGCCTTCGCCGCGCTGCAGCACCGGCATCCCGACCAGCAGCAGGGGCGTGCCGTCGCGCAGCACGCGTTCGAACTGGATCGTGCCGCCGTCCGCGACTTCCCGGCGCAGGTCGGCGGGCAGCTGCGCCGGATCCAGCCCCGAGCGTGAGTGCAGGCCCTGGTAGATCGCGACGGTGGTGCCCTTGAGGTTGTCGGCGAGGTTGTCGAGCTGGCGCTGGTCCGGCGGCAGCGTCATCTGCGGCAGGTACGCGGTGACCTGGTCGCGCAGCTGCACCATGGCCGGGTCCTGCACGCCCTGCAGGATGGTGGTGCGGGCCGTGACGTAGCTCGCGCCGGCCGCGGCGGCCGCGCCGACCAGGGTCATCGCCGCGAAGGACAGCACCAGGCGGGGCCGCAGCCCGGACAGCCACGGCCGGAGCCGGGGACGTCTCACGAGCGGCCGAACCGGTAGCCGAAGCCCCGCACGGTCTGTACGTGGTCGGGCCGCGCGGGCACGTCCTCGATCTTGGACCGCAGCCGTTGCACGCAGGCGTCGACCAGCCGCGAGTCGCCGAGGTAGTCGTGGTCCCACACCGCGGTGAGCAGCTGCTGGCGGCTGTACACCTGGCCCGGGGTGCGGGAGATCTCCAGCAGCAGCTTGAGCTCGGTGGGCGTGAGCGCCACCTGCTCGCCGCGCTTCGTCACGAGCATGCCGGCGCGGTCGATCTGCAGCTCACCGTGACGTTCGACCTCGCCCGCGCGCGCGTCGTGATCGCTCACGGCCCGGCGCAGCACCGCGCGGATCCGCGCGTCGAGCACCCGCGGTTCCACGGGCTTGACCACGTAGTCGTCGGCGCCGGCTTCGAGGCCCGCGACCACGTCGAAGTCGTCGCTGCGCGCGGTGAGCATGATGATCGGCACCTCGCCCAGCGCCCGCATCCGGCGGCACGTCTCGAAGCCGTCCATCCCGGGCAGCATCAGGTCGAGCACCACGATGTCGGGCAGGTGCCCGCGCACCACGTCGAGCCCCGCCTCGCCCGAGCCCGCCGTGTGCACCACGTGCCCCTGCCTGCGCAGGGCCAGCTCGAGTCCTTCCCGTACGGCCGCGTCGTCCTCGACCACCAACACCTCTGCCACCCCGGCCATTATTCGGAAAACCGCAGCGTGGGGCCAACCGGGGCGATCTTGTAGCAAAACCATGACACGGCACTGACGCGACCGCTAAATCCCGCGCCGAGACTCGGGTCCATGGCTGTGACGTTCCCCGAGGCACCCCCGATCACCCCGGCCGGCTCCCCGCGCCACGCGCTCGAGGTGCGGACCCCGTCGCGCACCGCGCTGCTCGTGGCGAGCGCGGTGGGCTCCGCGGTCGCGTTCCTCGTGGCGTACCTGCTCTTCGTGCGCACCGCGGCGGGCCAGGAGGCGGAGAACGGCGTGGTGCACAGCGCGCAGGCCACCGGCGCGTCCACTGTGGACTGGGCGGGGCCGTTGCGCGACGTCGACCTCGTGGTGGTGCTCGGCGCGGTCGCCGTGCTCGTGATCACGCTCGCCCTGGTGCGGCGGCGGTTCGCGCTCGGCGTGACCGCGTTGGTACTGCTCGCCACGCCGCTGGTGGCCGCGCAGCTGCTCAAGATCTACGTGCTCAACCGGCCCGGCAGCCACGACGGCTACGCGGTCGCGGGCCACAACAGCTTCCCGAGCGGGCACGTGAGCGCGGCGACAGCAGTGCTGTTCGCGCTCGCGGTGGTGCTGCCCGCCCGGATGCGCACCTGGGTGCTCGCCGTGGGTTCACTCGGCGTCGCCTGGGTCGCCGCGGCGACCGTCGCGCTCGGCTGGCACCGGCTTTCGGACACCGTGGGCGGTTGCCTCCTCGTGGCCGCCACGGTGTGCGCCGGCGCGGCGGTCGTCTCGGCCCGACGCCCCGACGGCCGGCGGGTGCCCGTGTTGGCCACGGTGGTCGCACTGGCCGGCCCGACGGTGGTGGTGCTCGCCGGGTTCGCCGTGCTGGCCTCGGCCACCTCGGCGGCCGCCCAGTTCGTGGCGGCGCTGGTGCTGGCCGGCGTGTCGGCGGTGGTGTTGGTGCTCCTGGTGGCCGGCCCGCTGCGCAAGGTGAACTTCGACCCGGGACGGGCGCGGACGCGGCTGAGCCGCTGACACCTTGAACCACTGAGTCCCTGAACCGAGGCAGCCACTTCCCCGGGATTGGCCTGCGACGCCCGCCCTCGCGCGCGGCTAGGGTCGCGGCCAGGAGGTGGCCGTGTACGAGAAGCTGGCGAAAGACCTCGACAGCCTGCCGGAGCTGCTCGACGCCGCGCGGGAGCAGGCGGGGGAGTGGCTGGCCGGGGTGGCGGAGCGGCCCGCGGCGGTGCCGCCGGCGGCGTTCGAGCCCAGTCCGGTGCCGGAGCACGGGGTCGGCGCGCGGGCGGCGCTGGAGGAGTTCGGGCGGCGCTGGGCTCCGGGATTCGCCGGGAGCGCGGGGCCGCGGTACCTGGGGTTCGTCACGGGTGGCGCGACGCCCGCGGCGGTGGCCGGCGACTGGCTCACGGCGGCCGTGGACCAGAACCCCGTGTCGGCGCTGGATTCGTCGGCGTCGGATCTCGAGCGGGAGACCGTGGGCTGGCTGGCCGGGCTGTTCGGGCTGGGGCCGGAGTTCAGCGGGGCGTTCGTGTCGGGCGCGACGATGTCCAATGTGGTCGGTCTGGCGATCGGGCGCGAGTGGCTCGGCGAGCAGCTCGGGGTCACGGTGGCCGACGCCGGGGTCGGGGCGCTCGGGCCGGTCGCGGTGCTGAGCGGGTCGCCGCATTCCAGCGCGCTCAAGGCGATGGCCGTGCTGGGCCTGGGCCGCGGCGCGCTGCAGCGGGTTCCGGTGCTGCCCGAGCGCGAAGCGGTCGACGTCGAGGCGCTCGAGCGGCAGCTCGCGCAGCTGGGCGGGCCCGCCCTCGTGATCGCCAACGCGGGCACCGTGAACACCGTCGACTTCGACGATCTGCGGGCGATCGCGGCGCTGAAGGAGAAGTACCCGTTCTGGCTGCACGTCGACGCCGCGTTCGGGGGGTTCGCGGCGCTCTCGCCCGAGCACGCGCACCTGGTGGAAGGCCTGGCGCTGGCGGATTCGGTGTGCGTGGACCTGCACAAGTGGCTCAACGTGCCCTACGACTCGGCGATCCAGTTCAGCCGCCGCCTCGACCTGCAGGTGAGCGTGTTCCAGAACTCCGCGGCCTACCTCGGCCACCCCGGCGAGAACCCGGACTTCGTGCACCGCACGCCCGAGTCGTCACGACGGCTGCGCGCGCTGGCCGCGTGGTGCACCCTCGCCGCATACGGGCGCGCCGGCCACCGGGAGATCGTGGAACGCTGCGTCGCGCTCGCGCGGGACCTCGGCGACCGCCTGGCCGCGACCGGACAGTGGCGGCTGCTCGCCCCCGTCCGCCTCAACGTGGTGTGCTTCACCCTCGCCGACGACCCGACCCAGGAGCGCATCGACGCCGTGGTGCGCGCCGTCGCGGCGGGCGGCGAGACGTTCCTGACGCCGACGGTCTACGCGGGCGTGCCGGCGCTGCGGGCGGCGTTCAGCAACTGGCGCACGGAGCCGCAGGACGTGGACCGGATCCTCGCCGCGTTGGTCACGGGTTCCGGCGCGGCTTGATCCGGACGTTGGGCAGCACCGGCGCGGGCAGCCGCGCCGGTGCGCCCGGCACCTCCGGGATCGCGCCGAACTGCGCCGACTCGGCCTGCCAGGCTTCGCGGTAGGCCACGATCTCGTCGTGCGTGCGGGCCACGAAGTTCCACCACATCACGATCTCCTCGCCGAACGGCGGCCCGCCGAGCAGCATCACGCGGGCGGCGCCGGCGCCGGTGTTCGTGAGGTCGAGCCGGCTGCGGCCCGTGCCGAGGTAACCCAGGTCGGTGGTGTGCAGCGCGGAGCCGGCGAAGGTGACTTCGCCGGTGTCCACGAGCACGCCGTGTTCGTACTCGGGGTCGACGTCGAGCGTCACGTGCGCGCCCGGCTCCAGCACCAGCTCGGCACCGAGCAGCGGGGTGAACGTCTTGACCGGCGAGGTCTCGCCCGCGAGCGTGCCGAGGAACACGCGCGCGGTCGCGCCGCCGAGATCGGTGGCGGGCGGGGCGTAGTGCTGGAAGTCGCGGTCGGCGTGGCGGTGTGCGTCGGGCAGCGCGACCCACAGCTGCACGCCGTGCAGCGTGGTCGTTTCCGGCGTGGAGACCTCGGAGTGGCAGATGCCGTGGCCGCCGGTCATGAGGTTGAGCTCGCCGGGGCGGATCATCGCGTGGGAGCCGAGGCTGTCGCGGTGCTCGATCTCGCCGGCGAAGAGCCAGCTCACCGTCTGCAGACCGGTGTGCGGGTGCGAGCCCACGGACATGCCGCCGGTGGTCGTCGGGTCGTCCGGCCCGTAGTGGTCGGCGAAGCACCAGGCGCCCACCAGCGAACGCTGGCGTTGCGGAAGCGTGCGGCGCACTTTCATCGCGCGCGGCCCGCCGAGCGGCACGTCGCGTGCGGTGAGCACCTCGACCCCGCCGTGGCCGGCCGCGTCGTCCCCGCAGTCCAGGACGGGTGGCTCGGTCTCGACGTTGCTCATCTGCTGCCTCCACTCGCGCGGTTCCTCACCGAAACCTTAGCCGGAAGGCAAGTCCCCCACGGGTTTCGCGTCCTCAGCCGCGCGAGTTCGGCGTGGCTTCGTGCCCCGCCAGGCCCGGGGTCCGGTTCTCGCGCTTCACGCGCGCCTCGGCGAGGTGCCGGACGCCGCGGGTCAGCTCGCGCACGCGGGTCTCGTGGTCGTGGAACTCGCGGTAGTACGTGGCGTCGTACTCCTCCACGATCTGGAACGTCCAGCGCCCGTGCAGCACGTTGCGGCCCAGCAGGTGCTCGGCGAGCCGGTCGGCGTGCTCGGCGTGGCCCGCGTCGCGCAGCAGAGCGATGCCCTGGCCGAGCTTCTCGTCCGCCGAGCCGGTGAGCTGGTGGAACGCGTAGAGGTGGCCGCGGGCGATCTCGACGGTCTCGAGCGCCTCGGTGATCTTGCCGACCGCTTCGAGCGTCGCGCGGTCGGGTTCGAGCTGCTCGGCCGCGGTGTCGTCGAGCCGGAGGTCGGGGTGCGCGTCTGAGTCCATACGCCGAAGTACCCCGGCGACGCGCTTCCCTCACACGTCGCGGGCGCTAGAGTCGCGCCGCATGGGGACTTCACACGATCTGACGCTCGCCGACGGGCGTGTGCTGCGCGTGCACGACAGCGGCCGCGGCGAAGAGCGCACCGTGGTCTGGTTCCACGGCACGCCGCAGACGGGGGCGCTGCTCGCGCCGGTGCTGGCGGCCGCGAACGCCCGCGGGATCCGGGTGATCTCCTACGGCCGCCCGGGCTACGGCGGGTCGACCACGGCGCCGGGCCGCACGATCGGCTCGGCGGCCGGCGACGTGCGCGAGCTCGCCGAGGCGCTGGACCTGGAGCAGTTCGCCGTGGTCGGCGCCTCGGGCGGCGGCTCGCACGCGCTGGCGTGCGCCGCGCTGCTGCCGGAGCGCGTGACCGAAGCGGTGGTCTTCGCCCCGGTCGCGCCCTACACCGAGGAGTTCGACTGGTTCGCCGGCATGGCCGACCCGACTTCGCTGCGCGCGGCTCAGGAAGGCCGGGAGAAGCGGCTGGCCCACGGGCTTACGCACGAGTTCGACCCGGAGAGCTTCGTCGCCGCCGACTGGGCCTCGCTCGAGGGCGACTGGAGCACGCTCGGCGCGGACGCCGGAGCCGCGGGCTCCGCGAGCCCCGACGGTGAGGTTGACGACGACGTCGCCTACGTGTCGCCGTGGGGCTGCGACCCGGCCGAGGTCCACATGCCTGTGCTGCTGGTGCAGGGCGGCGCCGACCGGGTGATCCCCGCGGCCCATGCGCGCCACCTCTCGGGGCTGCTGCCCGACTCCGCGCTGTGGCTGCGGGATTCCGACGGCCACATCTCCGTGCTGGAGGCCCTGCCCGCGGCGCTCGACTGGCTGCTCGACGACGACGCGTGACTCCTGTGTGACTCCCGGGTGGCAGCTCAGGAAGCTTCTTCCAGGGCCCGTTCGAGATCCGCGCGCTTCATCTTCGACCGGCCCTTGATCTCGCGCTCCTTGGCCAGCTCGTCGAGCTCGGCCTTGGTGAGGTCACCGAGCTTCGAACCCTTCTTCGCTGCTTGCTTCGACTCCTTCTTCGGCCGCCGCTTCCCGTTTTTCACACTGCGCTGCAGGGCCTCGAACAGGTCCACCACCTGCGTCGGCTCCGCGGCCTCCTCGGCCGGGGTCACGGTGTCGCCCTTGCGCTTGGCCTCGATCAGCTCGTGGACGCGGTCGGTGAAGGTGTCGTGGTAGTCGTCGGGCCGCCAGTCCTCGGTCATGGCCTCGATGAGGTTCACGGCCAGGTCGAACTCCTTGCCGCGCGCCGGCGCCTTCTCCGGCAGGTCCGGCAGCGTCTTCTCGCGGTCGCGCAGGTCCGCGGCGAAGTGCAGCGTGTCGAGCAGCATCACGCCGTCACCGGCCCGCACGAGCGCCAGGTACTCGCGCCCGCGCAGCACGAACTTGGCCACGCCGGCCTTGCCCGTCTTCGCCATCGCCGCCAGCAGCAGCGAATACGGCTTGTCGTAGTCGCCGTCGGCGGGCGCGAGCCAGTAGGTGCGGTCGAAGAACATCGGGTCGATGTCGGCGAGGTCGGCGAACGCCTCCACGTCGAGCGACCGGCTGCGCCCCGGCGCGATCTCGTCGAGCTCGTCGGGTTCGACGAGCACGTAGTCGCCGTCGTCGAGCTCGTACCCCTTCACGATCTCGCCGAGATCGACCTCCTCGCCGGTGCGTTCGTTCACCTTCCGGTAGCGGATCCGGTCGCTCGTGCCGCGCTCGAACTGCCGGAAGTGCACGGTGTGGTCCTCGATCGCGCTGTAGAGGCGCACCGGCACGGTCACCAGGCCGAGGCTGAGCGAACCACTCCACACGGGTCGTTTCGGGGCCATCACGCACTCCTTTCCCGACCGGGGAGTACCCACTCGCCCGCCCGCTCTCACGTCGCCCGGCGGCTCGGCCGGGTGAGGCCGGCGGCCGGCCGGAGCGGGTCACGTGGGGACGGCGAGTCGGCACCGAGTGGGCCGGCGGGTCAGGTCAGGCGGGCCAGCAGGTCGTCGTGGTCGCCGGGCCGGCGCAGCCTGCGCGGGTCGGGCCGGCCGATCGAGTGGTCGGCCGCGTGCAGCGCGCCCAGGAACCGCGCGACGGCGGCGGGTTCGGCGAGCACGTCGTCGCCGTCGAGGTAGGCCAGCACGATGAGGTCCTCGCCGCAGGCGGCCTCGATCGCGGCCGACCAGCCGTGCACCTCGTCCCACAGCAGCGCGAGGTCGCGGTCGGGGAAGCGGGCGAGCCGGCGGTCGAGGGCGACGTAGGCCGACACGGGCACGTCGAGGTCGACCGTGCAGGACTCCAGGCCCACTCCGACCGCCTCGGCCACCCGCCCGAGATAGCCGCGCAGCGCGCGGTCGAAGCGGTGGTCCACGCCGAGGTCCGTTTCCACGAAGCTGCTCACGCCGGAACCCTTCTGTCGCCGAGGTGGGGATCGCTCTGGGAGGCGAGCACCGGCTACCCCGTTCCCGGCCTCCTCACACGCCATTTTCGCGTGACTTTCCCACCACCAGGGCGATTCCGCCGCAAATGGCTCCGTTCGGCGGCAGCCGGTCCCGCCGACCGACACGCGCGGCACCGGCGGGACGGCGCTGCGGCAGCCCGGCACACGGGCAACTCGGCGACCGGCGAGCCCGCGCCCTCGGCAACGCGGGAACCCGGTCACGGGGCCGCGGAACCGATCGCCACCCGGCCGTCAGCGTCCGGCGAGCCGCCGCACCGCCTCCACGATCTCGCGGTTCGGCACACCCTTCGCGAGGTACTCGACCGCGCCGGCGGTCTCCATCGACGCGATGGACGCGCGGTCGGAGTAGGCGGAGAACGCGAGGATCGCCGTGTCCGGGCAGCGCTGCGCGATCTCGCGGGCGGCCCGGACCCCGCCGCCGCCGGGCATGCGCACGTCGAGCACCGCCACGGCGGGCCGGTGCTGCTCGGCCAGCGTGATGGCCTCGTCGGCGTCGCGGCCGACGCCGACGACCTCGATGTCGGGCTGCCCGTCGAGCACGTCTCGCAGCGCGTCGCGGATCAGGTCGTCGTCGTCGCTGATCACCACGCGCAGGGGGCCGGTCACGGCTGCGCGTCCGGGGCGCTCGGCAGCCAGAATTCCACGGTCGTGCCGGCGCCGGGCGAGCTGGCCAGCGACCACCAGCCGTGGGCCGCCTCGGCGCGTTCGCGCATCTCGATCAGCCCGAAGTGGTCCCGGCCGGGGTCGGTGCCGGTCACGGCGGTGCCGACCCCGTCGTCGGTCACGCGGAACAGCGTGCCCTTGTCCACTGTGGACAACGAAACCTCCACTCGCGAGGCGCGGGCGTGCTTGTGCACGTTGGTGAGTGCTTCCTGGCAGATCCGGTACCCGGTCACGGCCGCCTCCGAGGTCGGCTCGGCCGTGAGGTCGTGGCGCAGCGTGTAGTCGAGGCCCCAGGCGGGCAGGCTCTCTTCGAGGTGGCCGGTCAGCGCGACCACGAGCCCGTGGCGGTCGAGGTCGGGCGGGCGCAGCCGGGACACGAGCGTGCGCAAGCGGCCCACCGCGGCCCGCACCGACTCGTCGAGCGCGCGGACGCCCTCGCGGTGTTCCTCGGGCAGCCGGTCGGCCAGCAGCTGCAACCGCATGCCGACGGCGACCATCGACTGGATCGAGTCGTCGTGCACGTCCCACGCGATGCGCCGGCGCTCCACCTCCTGGGCGTCCACGAGGTGACCGACGAGGCGGCGCCGCTCGCCCAGCGTGCGTTCGGCCGTGCGGCGCTCGGTCATGTCGCGGGTGACCTTGCCGAAGCCGCGGTGGCGGCCGGCGTCGTCGTACAGCGCGGTGATCACCACGTTGGCCCAGAAGCGGGTGCCGTCCTTGCGGATGCGCCAGCCCTCGTCTTCGAGACGGCCTTCGGCGAGCGCGGTTTCGAGCTCCCGCTCCGGCTTGCGGGCGATGATGTCGACAGCGGGGTAGAACACGGAGAAATGCTGCCCGATGATCTCGTCGGCGCGCCAGCCCTTGATGCGCTCGGCGCCGGCGTTCCAGCTGATGATGTGCCCGCTCGTGTCGAGCATGAAGATGCCGTAGTCCACCACGTCCTGCACGATCAGGCGGAAGCGTTCCTCGCTCTCGCGCAGGGCCTGCTCCGCCGCGCGCCGCTCGGTCATGTCGCGGGTGACCTTGCCGAAGCCGCGGTGGCGGCCGGCGTCGTCGTAGAGCGTGGTGATCACGACGTTGGCCCAGAAGCGGGTGCCGTCCTTGCGCAGGCGCCAGCCTTCGTCTTCGAGGCGGCCTTCGGCCAGCGCGGTCTCGAGCTCCCGCTCGGGCTTGCCGGCCGCGATGTCCTCCGGCGGGTAGAACACGGAGAAGTGCTGCCCGATGATCTCGTCGGCGCGCCAGCCCTTGATCCGTTCGGCGCCGGCGTTCCAGCTGATGATGTGCCCGCTCGTGTCGAGCATCAGGATCGCGTAGTCGAGGACGCCCCGCACCAGCAGGCCGAGGTCCTCCCGCGGTGAGTCGTCCATGCTCCAACTCTGCCCCATTTCCGTGCGCAGGGCAGCCGCCGGTTCACCCACGGGGTGACAGACCGAGCTCACACCACACGACCTTGCCGGGCGTGGCGGGGGTGACGCCCCAGCCCAGGGACAGCTCGCGCACCAGCCGCAGGCCCCAGCCACCGTCCGGGCCGGCCGGGCGCGTCGCGGGCAGCACCGGGCTGTCGTCGGCGACCTCGACCCGCACCACCGCGCCCGCGTGCCTGAGCCGCAGCAGGGGTTTGCCCGCACCGTGTTCCACGGCGTTGGTGGCCAGCTCGGTCACGATCAGCAGGGCGTCGTCGGCCACGGCGCCGAAGCCCCAGCCGGTGAGCGTCGCCAGGGTGAAGTCGCGCGCGAGCGCGAGACCGGCCACCGAATCCGGCAGCGGGCACTCGGCGTCGATCGGCGCAGGGACCTCCACGGGCCCACTCTGCGCGAACCGGCGCGGGCGCGGCAGACGCAGATCATCTCCGTGCCCTGACGCAGCTGCATCAATCCAGCAGGCCCTCGCGCCGCGCGAGGGCGACCGCTTCGAGCTTCGAGCGCGCGCCGAGCTTCTCGAGCACCCGCTGCACGTGGTTGCGCGTGGTGTTGCGGGTGACGCCGAGGCGGTCGCCGATCTCCTCGGTGCTCGCGCCCTCGGCGAGCAGTTGCAGCGTCTCGCGCTCCCGCGCGGTCAGCGTCGAACCGTTGCCGCGGGCGCGGCCGGTGAGCCGGTCGAGCACCCCGGGCAGGAGAGCCGCGTCGAACACGACCTCCCCTTCGGCGACCCGCTGCACGGCCGACTCGAGCTGGTCGAGCGGCGCCGACTTGAGCAGCAGCCCCCGGCCGCCGGCCTCGGCCACCCGCGCGGCCACGGCCGCGGTCGCGTCGCCGGTGATCACCAGCACCCGCGAGCCCAGCGCGGCGAGATCGCCGATCACGGCCACCGCGTCGCCGTCGGGCAGCCGCCGGTCCAGCACCACCACGTCGGGCCGCAGCCGGGCCGTGTCGGCCGTCGCCGCCTCACGCGAACGCGCGCGCCCCACCACGGAAAGCGCAGGAGATCGTTGCAGCGCGAGCTCGAGTGCCTGCGCCACCATGTCGTGGTCTTCCACGAGCAGCACCCGCACCGGACCGGCGTGCCGGGGCTCGACAGGCATGTCGCTGCCTTTCGTGTAATGCCGGGGACTGGGGCGCGGGGCTTTAAAAAGCTGACCACTCATAGTAACGGCCTTGTCCGGGCTCCGCGCTGTCGAGCCGCGGTTACGTCGCCGGTCTTGTGCCGCCAGGGCACACGGCGAAGTGGTCGACTACATCGGTGGCGCGGCAGCGGGTGGTGAAAAGGCGGCGCTGGCGGTCGGCGCCGCCGCCGTCGTGGGTGAGGCGGGCCAGGCCCGTTTCGACGAGGGCGGTGTCGCCGGTGGCGGTGAGAGCGGGGCCGCAGAACGCGGCCAGGCGGGCGAGGACTTCGGCGGTGGGCCGGGGATCGCCGGTGGTGGGGTCGGGGCAGTGGCCGGTCACGCCTTCGCGGGCGGCGCGCCAGAGCCGGCCGCGCAGCACCTCGTTGGACAGGTGCGGGGGCTCGCCGGCGTCGAGAACGGTGGTCACGAGCGCGCGGCACAGCACGGCGAGCAGCGTGGCCTCTTCGGGCGTGGCGGCGACGTCGGCCACGCGGAACTCGATCGTGGGCTGCTCGTCGGACAGACGGACGTCCCAATAGACCATGCCGCGGTCGAGGATCGCGCCGGCGCGAAGCCACGCGTCGACCACGCCTTCGTAGTCCGCGTGCGAGGCGAACCGGGGCGGCGGGCCGGCCGAGGGCCAGCGGGTCCACTGCTGCTGGCGCCAGCTGGCGTAGCCGGTGTCGAGGCCGTCGGCGATCGCCGAGTTGGCCGTGATCGTGAGCAGCGCCGGCAGCCACGGCCGCACGTGGCCGAGCACGCGGGTGGCCGTCTCGGCGTCGGGGATGGCCACGTGCACGTGGCAGCCGCAGGTGAGCGTGGTGCGTGCGGTGGCGCCGAAGTGCGCGGCCATCCGCTCGTAGCGCGGGTGCGGGGTGATGGCGGGCAGGTCGGTGGAGGCGACCGGCGGGGCGGCGCAGGGGAGGATCCGCAGGCCGCGCCGCCCGGCCGCGTCGGCGAGCGAGGCGCGCATCGCCCGCAGCTGCTCGATCGCTTCGGCGGGGGTTTCGCAGATGCCGGTGGCGGTTTCGGCCTGGGAGCGGGTGAGCTCGTGCTGCAGATCGCCGGGTGTGCTGTCGTCCGCGGAGTCGAGGACCGCGCCGGCCGCGTGCGCGGGACGACCCTGGTCGTCGACGACCAGGAACTCCTCTTCGATCCCGAAGGTGCGCATGGCGGTCCTTTCCGGGGCTTCAGCCGGTGCGGGTCTGCTCGGTGCGGCATTGGTCGGAGAAGAGGTCCCAGGCCTGGCTGACCAGGGCCTGGTGGGCGAGCAGGTCGACGGTGGTCCGGCCCAGCGCCGCGGCGGCGGCGAGCAGCACGGCGCGGGCGCGGGGTGACGCGGCGGCGGCGGTGAACTCCGGCGTGCGCTCGGCGTGGCCGGGGTCGAGGATCGCGACGAACGGGTGGATCGTGGGTACGAGCAGGCTCACGTCGCCGACGTCGGACGAGCCGGGGAACACCCCGGGGTCCGGCGGCGTCGCGTGGATGCCGCGCGCGGTGAGGTGGCGGGTGAACCGCGCCGAGAGCACCGGGTTGTCGCGGAAGTGGGCGCAGCCGGGGCCGAGGCGGTCGGTCTCGGCCTTCGCGACGGTGGCCAGCGCCGAGCCTTCGGCGCACGCGGTCACGCCGGACACGAGCTCGTCCAGCGCCGCCGTGGTCGGGGCGGACAGGCCGAACCGGGCCTCGGCGACGCCGGGCACCACGTCGGTGGACTCGCCGCCGCGGGTGATGATCCCCTGCACGTGCGTGCCCGCCGGCAGGCGCGCCTGCAGAGCGGCGACGGCGGTGAAGGTCTGCACGAGCGCGGCCACCGCGTCCACGCCGAGGCGGGGCTCGGCGGTGGGGTGCGCGGCGCGGCCGTGCACGATCACGCGCACCTCGGTGCGGGCGGTGAGCGGCGCCCAGGTCCAGGAATGCGTGCCGGGGTGGAACACGAGGGCGGCGTCGACGTCGTCGAACACGCCGGCGTTGGCGAGCGTCACCTTGCCGGTGGCCGGTTCCGCGGCGGGGCAGCCGACCACGAGGATCGAGCCGCGCTCGTCGCCGGCCACCGCCCGCGCGGCGAGCGCCGCCCCGAGCCCGGCCGCGGCGACCAGGTTCCGGCCGCTCGCGTGGCCGAGGCCGGCGACCGCGTCGTACTCCAGCAGCAGTGCCACGCACGGCCGGCCTTCGCCGTGGCGCGCGGTGAACGCGGTGGGCAGGCCGGCGACGTCTCGCGTCACGGTGAATCCGGCCCCGGCCAGCTCGCCGGTGAGCGTGCGGACGGCTTCGTGCTCGGCGTTCGCCGGCTCCGGCGCGGCGTGCAGCGCGCGGGCGATCGACCACAGCCGCTCGTCCAGCCGCTCGATCTCCTGGTCGACCCGCTCGTGCCGGGTTTCGTCGGCCTCCATGCGCCACACATACCCGCCCGGAGGCGATTCGATTCCGGCGGGGTCGGTGAGTGGGTAATTCGGCCGTGTGGCCGGCGCGGTCGGTGGGGAATTGTCGACGGCACAGCAGCCGAGCGGGACGGAGCAGGCATGACAGCGGGAAGTTACCGGGTGAGCTCGCCCGAGGTGCAGTCGATCGTGTCGAATGTCGAGAGCTTGGGCTCTTCGGCGTTGTCCTCGACGCGTGACCTCGAGTCACTCGTGATCGACGCGCTCTCCTTCGCCGGCATCGGCAGCGGGGTCGCCGCGGCGAACTCGGCGTTGCAGTCGCAGCTGGTGTCCTCGCTCGGCAAGTTCGTGAGCCTGATCGGCGAGGTGAGCGGCAAGGTCCAGTCGGCGGTGCAGGGGTACCACGACGCGGACCAGGCGGTGGCGCAAGGACTCGGCGGAGGTACGCAGGCCCAGCCGGCGGCCGGTGCTGCCGGCGGGGGTGCTGCCGCTTCGGGTGGCGCGGCTTCGGGTGGTGCCACGGTTCTGGACGACCGCGTCGTCGACTCGATCATGCGCTCGGAAGGCGCGACCGGTGAGCAGGGCGGCGTGCCCGAGGCCTACGGCTTCCGCCAGAACATGCACAACGGCTACGACCAGATCATGGCCGCCCGCAACCAGTACGGCATCGGCAGCCCCGAAGAACACGCCGTGGTCGCCGGCCTCATGACCGCCAACGCGCGCCAGGCGGGCGCCCTCGACTTCACCGACGCCGGCACCCAGGCCGCCGTGATGTCCGGCGCCCACATGCGCGGCGCGGGCGGCGTCCGCGCCATCCTCAACCACATGGGCGGCGCCGACCTCGTCCGCAGCGCCGGCACCCTCGACCCGGCCGCCGTGCAGCACATCCAGGGCCTCACCCCCGAACAGTTCCAACAGGACTTCCACGACGCCCGCCTCGAATACGACCACCAGATCTACGGCGGGACGACCACCACGCAGGGCGGCCACACCCAGAACTGGTGGGACCGCTACGGCAACGGGCTGACTCAGAGGTACGACCGCGAACAACAGCAGTTCTTGGGGTTTTCGCAGTAGTTTCTGCCCCGCCTTCGGCAGGACTGTGTTTTTGGCCCGGCCTTCGGCGGGGCGTGCGAGATCGCCTTCATGCCGGCTTCCGGATCGGGCGGTCGAGATCGGCCGGGGGCCGATCGGACCGCCCGATCCGGAAGCCGGCGCGATCTCGCTGGTGGGTCGCCTGGCTGGGTCGGGTTGGGTTGGGTTGGTGTTCTCTCGACGGATCCCGGTGCCGGCTGGGTGGGCGGGCGCTCGCCGGCGGGGTGGGTTGCGTGATCCGGGCCGGGGTCGGTGTGGTTTGGACGGATCGCCGGCGGGTGGGTTGTCTGGGCCGCGCCGGGGTGGGGTTGCTGGACGGAAGCCCGGCGTCCGAGGATGAGGGGATGGCGAGCAGCGGAGGGCGCGTCCGGGAGTTGGTGCGGGCGGAGGGGCCGTTCGCGGTGCGGATCGTGGTGACGGCGGCCGTGGCGTGGCAGGTGTGCGTGTGGCTCGGGGCGCGGCAGCCGCCGGTGTTCGCGGTGGTCGTGCCGCTGGTGTCGCTGCGCAACGATCCGTACACGACGCTCAACGTGTCGCTGGCGCGGCTGGCCGGCGTGGTGTCCGGGCTGGCACTGGGGATCGCGGTGCTGCGGGTGCTGCACCCGTCCACCCTGGCGCTGGCGGTGGTGCTCGCCCTCGCGCTGGCCGTGGGGATCGTGCTGCGCATCGGCGGCACGCTCAACATCCAGGTCGCCGTGTCGGCGCTGCTGGTGTTCGCCAACACCGACCCGGACTCCTACGCGGTTTTCCGCCTGTGGCAGACGGCCGTCGGCGCGGTCGTGACCGTGGTGCTCGCGCCCCTGCTGCTGCCCACGAACCCGGCGCGCGCGTTCGTGGCCGAGCTGAACGCCACCGCGGCCGACCTGGCGCGCAACCTGCGCGCCCCGGCCGACGAGGAAGCCGTGCGCGCCGTGGAGACCCGCGCCCGGGAGCTGCCCCGCAAACTCGCGGCCGCCACCAAGGCCGTGCGCGGCCACCCGGTGTGGCGACGCACCGAACCCGCCCGCCTCGCACCGCTGGCCCCGCTCGCCCGCACCGCCGCCGACATCGGCACCCTCGTGCGCATCCACTTCGAGGACACCGCCGAGTTCGCGGCCCGCGGCGAACCCACCGACACGACCGAAGTGGCCACTCCGCTGGCCGACGCCGTCGAAGCCACCCTCACCGGCACGCCCGACCCCCCGGCCCTCGCCACCGCCGAAGCCGCCCTCCTCCACAACGCCACCACCGACGGCACCCGCCTCGGCGCCATCGCCCGCCGGCCGTTGCGCCGCATCATCCTCGTCCTGAAGGAGCCACCGGCGGCGTAGGACCACAAACCGGTTACACGAACGGCAGCGACCGGTACCAGATCTGGCCGATCACCGAACCCAGGTCCTGGATGCGTTCCGGCCGCGGCGTCACCGGCAGGAGTCCGATGTGGACGTACGCCATCTGCTCGATCAGCGACCCCAGTGCTTCCGCGTGCAGTTCGTAGTCCGTCACGCCGATCACGCCGCTTTCGTGCAGTCGGCGCAGCCAGCGTTCGGTGCGGTGCACGAACCCGGAGCGCACTTGCAGCCACAGGCGCAGAAAGCCCTCGTTCTCACTCGCCGCCGCGGCCTCGCGCATCACGCGCAGCAGGTGGCGGTTGCGGGCGTACGAGTGGAGGTACGCGACGGTCTGGTCGACGAGGTGGTGCTGCTCGTCGCCGGAGCGGGGCGCGGTGGCCGACGCCGCGGCGAGTTCTTCCAGCGCCGGTTGCAGCGCGGCGAGGAAGATGTCGTCGAGGCTGGTGAAGTGGCGGTAGAAGTTGCCCTGCGCGGTGTCGGCGCGGTTGGTGATGTCCGAGACGCGCGTGCGGGTGTAGCCGTACTCCGAGAAGCACGCCGTGGCCGCCTGCACGAGCTTGTCGCGGGTCTGCGCGCCGCGTTTGTTGGGCCGCTTGTCCACGGCGTCGGGCTGGAGCGCGGCGATCAGCTCGCGGACGCGCACGCGCGCGGCCTCCGCCCGGTCCTCGCCGGTCGTCTCCTGTGTGGAACTGCTCATCTGCTCACCCAACCGGTCATCCGAGTCCGCCGAACCTACCGTGCACCAGCGCGAGCAGCTCGGGCAGCGCGCCGTCGCGGCCGGTGTGCGCGGCGGCCCACTGCGTGAGCGTCGCCGCGGGTCCGCCGACGACACCGACGCTGCCGCCGGTGCGGTCGCCGTCGAGCACGGCGCCGGTGGTGCCGTCCACGGTCACCAGCCGGCCGCGCAGCGCCTCGACCGTGCCGTCGCCGCAGCCGACCACACACGGGATGCCGGCCTCGCGGCACACGAGCGCCGCGTGCGAGGTCGAGCCGCCGTGTTCGGTCACCACGGCGGCCGCGGCGAACATCGCCGGCACGTCCTCCGGCGAGGTGAACGGCCGCACCAGCACCACCGCAGCCCCTTCGTCCGCGGCGTCGAGCGCTTCGTCGGGATCGGTCACGACCCGGCCCACGCCGAGCCCGGAGCCCACCCCGGTGCCGCGGGCCAGCTCGACGCCCTCGGCCGCGGCCGCCGTCTCCAGCAGCTGCGTGGCCTGGGCCGGGGTCACGCGCTCGAGTGCCTCGGGGGCGTCGATCAGGCCCTCGTCCACGAGGTCCACGGCGATGCGCGCCGCCGCGCCCGGGGTGCGTTTGCCGGCGCGCGCCTGCAGCACGTAGAGCGTGCCCGACTCGATCGTGAACTCCACGTCGACCATGTCCCGGTATTCGCGCTCCAGCACCTCGGCCAGGCGCAGCAGCTCCTGGTGGTTGCCGGGCTGCGTGCGCGCCAGCTCGTCGAGCCGGGCCGGCGTGCGTTCGCCGGACACCACGTCCTCACCCTGCGCGCGGGCCAGCCATTCGCCGTACACGCCGGGCTCGCCGGTGCCGGGGTCGCGGCTGAACAGCACGCCGGTGCCGGATTCGGCGTCGCGGTTGCCGAACGCCATGGCCTGCACGGTCACGGCCGTGCCGCCGAGGCCGGTGATGCCGTGGTGCTCGCGGTAGCTCACCGCGCGCGGCGAGAACCACGAGCGGAACACCGCGCCGATCGCCGCGCGCAGCTGGTCGAGCGGCTCGGCGGGCGGTGGGCCGCCGACGATGCCGGTGTAGGACCGCTCGAACCGCTCCCAGGTGTCGGCCGCCCACGCCGGGTCGCCGGAGAGCTCGGCCAGCGCTTCGCGCAGCTCCCGCGTGAGCCCGAGGTTGAGGACGGTGTCCATCATCCCGGGCATGCTGCGGGCGGCGCCGGAGCGCACGGAGACCAGCAGCGGCCAGCCCGGTCCGCCGAACTTGCGGCCGGTGCGCTCTTCGAGCCGCGCGAGGTGGTCGAGCACCTGCGCCCACACGGCGTCGGGCAGCGTGCCGCCGGCGTGGTAGGCCGAGCAGACGTCCACGGTGATCGCGAACGCCGGCGGCACCGGCAGGCCGAGCGACCGCATCCGGTTGAGGCTGTGGGCCTTGCCGCCCACGAGGTCGCGG
This sequence comes from Amycolatopsis rhabdoformis, assembly GCF_035918295.1. Taxonomy (GTDB): domain Bacteria; phylum Actinomycetota; class Actinomycetes; order Mycobacteriales; family Pseudonocardiaceae; genus Amycolatopsis; species Amycolatopsis rhabdoformis. Next base: position 4,316,189 of record NZ_CP142149.1, on the reverse strand, counting down.
CCCAGCGGCCGGGTGCCGTCGAGCGGGAGCACGGTCTCGGCCGGCTCGGGGGGCGCCGTGGTGGTCACCGGGTGGTCCTTTCGGCTGACTCGGTCAGGTGTGCTCGGGCGGCGGCGAGACCGCCCTCGACGGGCAGGTCGATGCCGTTGACCCACGACGCGCCCGGGCCGAGCAGGAACGCGGCCGCCGCGGCGACCTCGCCGGGCTCGGCGTGCCGCCCGACCAGCGCGCCGGCGCGATCGATCGACTCGGCGCCCATCGACGTGCGGAAATCCGCCAGGATCGGCGTGCAGACCGGCCCGGGGCTCACGCTCACCGCCCGCGCGCGGGGCAGCAGCCGCGCCGCGAGCCGCGCACTCCAGGCGACGAGCGCGGCCTTCGACGTGTTGTACGCCTCGGAGCCCGACAGCGGGAACTCCTCCAGCCAAGCGGACAGCCCGGCCGCACTGTCCACAGTGCACAGCTGGGCGAGCGCTTCGGGCGCCAACGTGTTGCGGTGCGCGGCGATGGACGCCACCGTGACCACGGCACCGCCTTCGGCCAGCCGCGGCAGCAGTGCCTCGGTGAGCACCCGGGTGCCCACCACGTTCACGCCGAGCACCGTCGCGGCCGGCGCGGTGCCGGGCACCCCGGCGACGTTGGCGATGCCGTCCAGCGGCTCGGTGATGGTCGCGGCGGTTTCCCGCACGGCGGCGAAGTCGGTGAGGTCCAGCCGCACCGTCTGGGCGAGGGGCACCGGGATCTCGGCCCGGTCGACGCCGATCACCGCGACACCCTGATCGGTCAGCCGGCGTGCCAGCGCGAGCCCGACGCCCGAAGCGGCGCCAGTGACGAGAACGCGGCTCATCGCAGCACCGCCTGCACCGCGGTCAGATCGGCGATGCCTTCGGCGCCCAGCTCCCGGCCGTAGCCGGAAGCCTTGCGGCCGCCGAAGGGCACGCCAGGGCGTTCGCGCGTGCGCACGCCGTTGATCTTCACCTGGCCCACGTGCAGGGTCCGGGCGAACGCCTCGGCGCGGTCGGGGTCGGCGGACCAGACCTCGGCGGACAGGCCGAAGTCGCTGTCGTTCGCGACAGCCGTGGCGCCGGCTTCGTCGGGATAGGACTGCACGACCAGCACGGGACCGAACACCTCCTGGCGCACCAGCGGATGCCGGGCGTCGAGTCCGAAGTGGACACGTGGGCCGACGAAGAACCCCTGCTCCGGCAGGGCGAGCCGGCGCGGCACGACCGCGCGGTCGTCGCCGGCGGTGTCGAGCAGGTGGCGTACGCGGTCGCGCTGGCGGGCCGAGGCCAGCGGCCCGAACGTGGTGGCCGGGTCGCGCGGGTCGCCGGCGACCAGGGTGTCGAGGGCGTCGGCGACGAGGGTCGCGACGTCGGCGAGCGCGGTGTGCGGCACCACGATCCGCGTGGTCGCGTTGCACGCCTGGCCTGAATTCACCAGGCCGCTCTTCACCGCGGCCACCACGGCGCGCGGGAGGTCCGCGTCGGGCAGCAGCACGGCGGCCGACTTGCCGCCCAGCTCCAGCGTGGTCGACGCGGTGTGCCCGGCGGCCAGCGCGGCCACCGCCTGCCCGGCCGCGACACTGCCGGTGAACGACACGTGCGCCACGCGCGGATCGGCCACGAGGGCCTGACCGGTCACCGGCCCGGTGCCGTGCACGACCTCGAACACACCGCGGGGGAAGCCGGCTTCGAGCGCGGCGGCCGCGATCAGGTTCGCGTCGAACGGCGTCGCCTCGCTCGGCTTGAGCACCACGGTGTTGCCGGCCGCCAGCGCGGCGCCCACCTTCGCGATGATCTGGTGCGCGGGCATGTTCCACGGCGTGATCGCGCCGACCACGCCGAGCGGCCCACGGTGCAGGCTCGCGCCGTCGATCTTCTCGGTCCACGGGAAGGCCCGCGCGGCCGCGGCGAACGCGCGCAGCACGCGCGGCGGCAGGTCGCCCTGGCTCGCCGCTGCCAGCGTGGCGGGCATGCCCATCTCGCGCGTGATCAGCGCCGACAGCTCGCCCGAGCGGGCCTCCAGGACCGTGGCCAGCCGGTCGAGCAGGTCCGCGCGATCGGCCGGGCTCGTGCGCTCCCACGCCGGCCCCGCCGCCACGGCCGCGGACACGGCCTCGGCGGTGAGCGCGGTGCCGGCTTCGGCCGTTTCGCCGATCGGCTGCTCGGTGTACGGGTCGACCACGGGGATGGCGGGGCCGTCCGGCGTCCGCCACTCACCGCCGACGAGGCAGGCCGCGCGCCCCAGCCACGGTTCAGCCACGGTCGCTCACCAGCCGCACCGGCAGCCGCTTCACGCCGCGGAAGAAGTTGCTGCGCAAGCGTTCCGGCGGGGCGAGCACGTCGACCCGCAGTTCGCGCTCCCGCAGCCGGCGCAGGAACAGCTGCGCCTCCAGTCGCGCGAGATGCGCGCCGAGGCACGCGTGCACGCCCCAGCCGAACCCGAGGTGCTCGTTGGGCGTGCGCTCGGCGCGGAACTCGTCCGGTGCGGTGAACACCGTCTCGTCGCGGTTGCCGGAGGCGAACCACAGCACCACTTTCTGCCCGGCCTCGATCGTGCGGCCGTGCAGCTCGACGTCGCGCGTCGCGGTGCGCCGCATGCACAGCACCGGCGAAACCCAGCGCACCATCTCCTCCACCGCGCCCGGGATCCGGTCGGCGTCGGCCCGCAGCGCCGCCCACTGGTCGGGGAACGCGCCGAACGCGATCATCCCGCCCGTGAGCAGGTTGCGCGTGGTCTCGTTGCCCGCGACCATGAGCAGCAGGTAGTACGCGTCGAGCTGGCCGCGGTTGAGCGGCTCGCCGCCCGGCGCGGCGTGGGCCAGCACGCTCACCAGGTCCTCGGCCGGGTTCTCGCGCCGCTGCGCCTCCAGCTCGTGGAAGAAGGCGAAGATCTCGTCGCGCGCCTTCGCGGCGGTCTCGGGGCCGGAGCTGTATTCGGGGTCGTCCGACGCCATCTGGTTGGTCCAGCGCTGCATGTGCGGGCACGCCTCGGGCGGGGCGCCGAGCAGCCGGCCGATCATCAGCAACGGCAGCTGCGCGGCGATCGTGTGCACGAAGTCGAACGTGCCGCCGCCGTCGAGCGCGGAGTCGAGCAGCCCGTCGATCACCGCGGTGATCTCGCCTTCCAGCGGCCGGACCTTCGCGGGCCGCACGTGCGGCACCACCAGCTTGCGCAGCGCCCCGTGGCGCGGCGGGTCCATGTTGTGGATGCTGGGTTCGCCGTGCCCCTCGGCGCGGCGGTCCGGGATCTGGGTCCCTTCGGCGGAGGAGAAGTTCTCGTGGTCGGCGGCGATGGTCTTGATGTCGGCGTACCGGGTCACCGACCAGAACCCGCGGCCGCCGGGCTCGTCGTTCCAGTGCAGCGGGTCGTGCTCACGCAGCTCGCGGAACGCCTCGTGGTCGGAGCCCGAGGCGAACAGGTCGAGATCCATGAGGTCGACGGCTGTCGCGCCGGACGTCTGTTCGGACACCGCTGTCCCTTCTGTCGCGCAGGCTTGTCGTCGCACTGCTGGATTGCGAACGCTCAATCACTACAGCACATCGCGTCGGAGAACGGAAGGGCCAACGACAAGCGTTGCGGCGAGCTTCGTTCGTGACTTACGATTCACAAACAAACCGAGAGGGAGGTCGATGCCGTGTACCCCGCCCCGATCGCGCGCGAGCGGCCCGGCGCCCGCGCCTACGTGATGGCGCCGAGCGGCGAGAGCCTCACGTACGCCGAGCTCGAGGCCCGGTCCAACCAGGTCGCGCACCTGCTGCGCGAGCGGGGGATCGGCCCCGGTGGCACGCTGCTGCTCGTGCTCGAAAACCGGTTGGAGTGGCCGGTGCTCGTCGCCGCGGGCATGCGCTCCGGACTCTACGTGACGCCGGTGAACTGGCACCTGCGCAGCGGCGAGCTCGGCCCGCTGCTCGCCGAGGCGGTGGGCGACGGTGGCTCGTGCGCCATCGTGACCAGCGCCCGCTGTGCCGACGTGGTCGCCGAAGCGCTGCGTGACGTCGCGAAGCCGGCACTGCTGCTGTCGGCCGACGCCGGCGGCGAGCTCGAGTTCCTCGGCGACGCCCTGGCCGGCCGGCCCGAGACCCCGATCGACGACGAGCTGCTCGGCGCGCGGGTGCTCTACAGCGGCGGCAGCACCGGGCGGCCCAAGGCGTTCCGCCAGCAGCTGCTCGGCGTGCACCCGGCCGACGCCCCGGCGCGCCACGCCGGGCTCGCGGCGAAGCTGGAGCTGGCGGCGGACACGGTGTTCCTGTCGCCGGCACCGAACTACCACGCCGCGCCGTTCACCTTCCAGCTCATCACGCTGTCGCTCGGCGGCACCGTGGTGTGCCTCGACCGCTTCGACGCCCAAGCCTCGCTCGCGGCGATCGCCGCGCACGGCGTCACGCACTCGCAGTGGGTGCCCACGATGCTGCTGCGGTTGCTGCGCCTTCCGCCCGAAGCCCGCGCGCGCCACGACCTGAGCAGCCACCGCGTGGCGTTCACCTCGGGCGCGCCGTGCCCGCCCGAGGTGAAGACGGCGATCATGGACTGGTGGGGGCCGATCCTGCACGAGTACTACGGCGCTTCGGAGGGCTACGGCCACACCTACGTCGGCCCGCACGACGCGCTGGCGCACCCGGGCACGGTCGGAAAACCGCTGTCCGGCAGCGTGCACGTGACCGACGACGCCGGGCGCGAAGTGCCGCCGGGCACCGTCGGGAAGGTGTGGTTCGCGCCGGGCGGCTCGGCCTACCGCAACGCCGGCGACGCGGGCGCGGACCTGCGCAGCGTCGGCGACCTCGGCCGGCTCGACGAGGACGGCTTCCTCTACCTCGTGGGCCGCGAGGGCCACACGATCATCTCCGGCGGGGTGAACGTGTACCCCGCCGAGGTCGAGGACACGCTGCTCACGCACCCCGCGGTGGCCGACGCCGCCGTGATCGGCCTGCCGGACCCCGAGTTCGGCGAGGGCGTGACCGCGGTGGTCGAGCCGGCCGGCGAGGTGAGCGGAGCCGAGCTGATCGAGTACTGCCGCGCGCGGCTGGCCGGGTTCAAGGCGCCGCGGCGTGTGGAGTTCGTGACGAGCCTGCCGCGGCTGCCGACCGGCAAGCTGAACAAAACCCTGCTGCGTGACCGTTTTCTGTCCGGTGTATCCGGTGTGTCCGGCGAAGGAGCATGACCCATGACGACCTCCACCCGAGCGCGGTTCCTCGTGCTCCACGCGCTGCGCGTGAAAGGCCTGGCCAGTGACCCCGTGCTGCGGGCGATCACGGGGCTGCCCGAGCCCGAGGTGACCGCCGAGGTCGCCGCGCTGGTCGAGGAAGGGCTGGCGGTGCGCCGCGAAGGACGCCTGGCCGGCACGATGCCGACGCCGGCCGGCCGCGCGGCGCACCCGGATCTGCTCGCGGCCGACGTCGAGGGTTCCGCCGAGGCGCTTTCGGCGGCCTACGAGGCGTTCCTGCCGGTGAACGGCGAGTTCAAGCGCGTGTGCTCGGCCTGGCAGCTGCGGCCTTCGGGCGAGCCGAACGACCACACCGACGCCGGGTACGACGCCGGCGTGGTCGAGGCGTTGGCCGAGGTGCACACGAAGGTGACGGGCCTGGTGGACACGCTCAGCGTGGCGGCCGGCCGGTTCGGCACCTACCCGGGGCGCCTCGCCGGCGCGCTGGAGCGGGTGCGCGCGGGGGATTCCGCCGCGTTCGCGCGGCCGATGGCCGATTCCTACCACGACATCTGGATGGAACTGCACCAGGACCTCCTGCTCAGCGCCGGCCGTGAGCGCTCGGCGGCCGACGAGGGCTGAGCTTTCCCGCGCGGCGCGAGGAAAAGCCCGGGCCCCTCGCGAGGGGCCCGGGCTTTTCCGTTGCCGGGCCTAGACTTCCAGCACCGTGACCGTGCCGGTGGTGCCGTCGACCTCGATCAGCGCGCCGTCCGGGATCCGGGCCGAGGCGGCCGTCGCCGAGACCACACACGGGATGCCGAGCTCGCGGCTCACGATCGCGGCGTGGGAGAACGGCGCGCCGACGTCCACGACCACCGCGGCGGCGGGCACGAACAGCGGCGTCCACGACGGGTCGGTGAGCGGGGCCACCAGGATCTCGCCGGGCTCCAGGGCCGACGGGTCGTCGGCGTCGGTGACCACGCGGGCGCGGCCGCGGGTGGAGCCGTTGCAGCCGGGCACGCCCTGGATCACCTCGCCGGCCACGGCCGGCTGCACCTCGCGCGCCGAGCGGCGCGGCCAGTTCTCCACCGGCTCCGGCTGGCCCACGACCACGAACGGCGGCTCGCGGTCGAACAGGTCGAGGTAGGCCGCTTCCCGGTCGCGCAGGGTCGAGCTGAAGCTCGCGGGGTCGGCGAGGAACGCGTCGAGCTCGCCGGCGAACAGCATGAAGATCTGCTCGGGGCGCTCGAGGTGGCCCTCGGCGGTGAAGCGGCGGCCGAGTTCGAGAGCGGGCAGGCGCAGCTCGTGCATCACCATCGCGCACGACGTGCGGCCGCGTTCCCGGCCCCGCAGCCACAGCGCGGCCGCGTGCAGCACGGCCTCGAACTGGCCGAGAGCCTCGTCGTTGCCCGCGAGCGCGGCCCGCACGCCGGCGGACGCGGCTTCGCGCTGCTCCACGCGCTCGGCGTTCTTCACAGCCGGTGAAGCCGTGTCGTCGGCCTGACGCATGCGGTCCACAGTGGACAGCACGAGTGACGGCTTGACGCCCCACGTCTTCGCGCGGATCTCCCACTCCGACGGGCCGCGGAAGTCCCACGCCGCCAGGAACTCCTCCAGCTGACGCGTGAACGCCACCACCTCCGGGTCGCCGCTCGCGCGCAGGCGCTCGACGAGACCGTCCTGGCCCTCGTCGAACAGCGCCGCCACCGGGCCGGTGCGCGCGAGGCGCGAGAGCGCCCACATGCCGGTGGACGGGCCGGTGGAGTCGATGTCGCCGATGCCGGCCACCAGCGTGAGCGCGAGCTCCGGCCGGCCGATCGCTTCGGTGAACTGCGCGACCGCGCCCAGGCCGACGCCGGCCTTCAGGCTCGCTTCGATGTGGCGGCTCAGCAGCGGCCGCAGCACGTCGTTGAACGAGGTGATGCGCTCGCGCAGCTCCTGGTTGCCGAGGTCGGCGATGGCGGGCCGGTTCTTGCGGATGTCCTCCACCGTGCGGCGGTCGGCGTCGTAGGCCGCGAGGTCCTTCGCGCCCAGCACCTGCTCGGCCAGCCACTGCCCGGCCGTGGCCTCGAAGTCGGGGTTCTCGTCGAAGTCGCGCTTTTCGCTCTCGTACGACGGGATTCCCGGCATGTCGCCGAAGTACTGCAGGTCCACGGCTTCGGGGGTCATGCCGGGCACGCGCACACCGAAGAGGCGCATCAGCGACATGTTGATGTAGAGGTAGCTGCCGAAGGCGGGCAACACGTTGTGCTGCACGGCGGAGTCGTAGGTGGCGTGGTCCCACACTCCACACGCGACGAACGCGTCGTCCCAGCCGGGCGAGAGGTTCGCCTGGAAGCCCGTGGACGCGTTGAGCGGGCTGATCGGGTCGGGGAAGATCTCGCCGATGTTGGCGCGCGAGTAGATCGGGAAGACCGCCGACGCGTCGTCGTAGATGGGCCACTGGGTCATGGAGACCTCTCCTCGTCTTTGAGTGGGTGGGTTTTCCTGCGGTGGCTCAGGCGGACGTGAGCCGCCGCCGTTCGAGGGCCAGCTGCCGGGGCAGGCCGAAGGCGACCGAGCCGACGTGGCGGCCGCCGGTGCTGTAGCGGGCGACGAACTTCTCGCCGGCGAGGTCGCCGTGCACGAGCTCGACGTGTTCGCCGCGGCCGGGCAGGCCCACGCCCTGGATGCGCAGGCCGCACTGGTCGGACCAGAACGACGGCACGGCGTCGAACTTCTCCTGCGGGCCGTGCACCAGCGTGCGGGCCGCGGTGGCGGCGCCGAGGGAGGCGGTGGTCCAGTGCTCGACCCGCACCGGTGCGCCGAGCAGGGGGTGGGTCCAGCTCGCGACGTCGCCCGCGGCCACCACGCCGGGCACCACGGCGCCGGACTCGTCGAGCACGCGCAGGTACTCGTCGCAGCGGACGCCGCTCGCGGTGTCGATGCCGCTGCCCGCGAGCCAGCCGGTGGCCGGGCGCACGCCGGTGGCGATGACCACCACGTCGGCGCGCACCGCACGGCCGTCGGACAGCACCGCGCCGGTCACGCGGTCCCGGCCGAGGAACTTCACGACCTGGGTGCCGAGCAGCCAGCGCACGCCGCGTTCGCGGTGCAGCCGCTCGACGCGGCGCGCGACGTCTTCGCCGAGCACGCGGACCAGCGGGTGGGGGAGCGGGTCGGCGACGGCCACGGGCAGGCCGAGGTCGCGGCACGTCGAGGCGAGCTCGCAGCCGATGAACCCGGCGCCGAGCACCAGCACGCGTTCGGCGCTCGTGGTGAGTTCGGAGCGCAGGGCGCGGGCGTCGTCGAGGGTGCGCAGTACGTGCACACCGGCTGGGCGGCCGAGGCCGGCGGGCACCGCGGGCGCCGCGCCGGTGACGATCACGAGGCCGGTGAAGTCGAGTTCTTCACCGTCTTCGAGCACGACGGTGTGGTTCTTCAGCGCGGTGACGCGAGTGCCGAGGCGCCAGGTGACGTCGAGGTCCTGGGTGTCCTCAGCCGGTGTCAGCTCCAGCGCGGATTCGGGGGTGGCGCCGGTGAGCAGGCCCTTGGACAGCGGCGGCCGGTCGTACGGCCGGTGCGTCTCGGCGCCGACCAGCACCAGCTCGCCGCGGAAACCTTCGGCGCGCAGGGCTTCGGCGGCCCGCCAGCCGGCGAGCCCCGCTCCCGCGACCACGATCCGGTCCGGCATGGGCGCTACTCCGCGATCCGGATCGCGCGGGTGGGGCAGGCGCGGGCCGCGCGGTGCACCGCTTCGCGCTGGCTCTCGACGGGCCCGAGGTCGATGTGCAGCACCGCGTCGTCGTCGAGGCTGAACACCTCGGGTGCGGCGAACTCGCACTGCCCGTGGCTCTCGCACAGACCCGGATCGACTTCGACGTTCACGGCTCGCTCCCTCGCCAGTTTGTGACGTGCAGATCACATAATGCGGACCCGGGGGCTTCTGGTCAAGAGGGTGACATGCGTATCTTGGCTGGATGACCGCGCCGCCGAGGAGTTGGGCGTGGACACAACAGCGAACGTGTGGTCACAATCTAGCGATCCGAACACTCCGACGAACCGGGAGCGGGCGACTGTGCGGGTACTGCTCACGAACGACGACGGCATCGAGGCCCCCGGCCTGCTCGTCCTGGCCCACGCCCTGCGCGACGCGGGGCACGACCTCGTGGTGGCCGCGCCCGCCGGGGACAGCAGCGGCAGCGGCACGTCGCTCGGCGCCATCGACCACGGCACGATCGTGGCCTGCGAGCCCCACGTGCTGCCCGGCCTCGACGACGTGCCGGCGCACCGCGTGTCGGCGCCCCCGGCGTTCGCCGTGCTCGCCGCGAGCTTCGGCGCCCTCGGCCCCCCGCCGGACGTGGTCGTGGCGGGCATCAACGACGGCCACAACACCGGCCGCGCCGTGCTGCACTCCAGCACCGTCGGCGCCGCGCTGACCGCGTCGACCGCCGGCCGCTCCGCCCTGGCCCTGTCCTGCGGCGAACGCCCCGGCGCGCGCTTCGACACGGCCGCCGCCGTGGGCGTCGCCGTGCTCGACTGGCTCGTCACGCACGCCCCCAAACGCACCGTCCTCAACGTCAACGTGCCCGACGTGGACCTCGCCGACCTGCGCGGCGCGCACTGGGCCCGCCTCGGCCGCGTGGGCTCCGCCGGCCTCATGATCAAACCCGCCGCCGACGGCCTCCGCCTCGAACGCTTCCCGACCGCCGCCGACGTACTGGCGCGCGAAGAACACGCGGCCACCGACAGCGCCCTGGTGGCGGCGGGGTGCGTGTCGGTGACGGGGCTGCTGGGCGGGCCGCGGGAAGTGGCGGACCTGGGGTCGCTGGAAGGCGTTCTGCCGGGGGCGTGACGGACCTCCGCGGTCACCTCGGTACCGACCGGATGACGACGCGTGACCTCCGCGGTCACCTCGGTACCGACCGGATGACGACGCGTGACCTCCGCGTACTCGGACTCGGTCCAGCCCACCCTCAGTCGGGGTCGGAACGAGGCATCGTCGGGTGATCCCACCACGGTTATGCTCCGGCGCGGAACCGACTTTCCGGGGGCGGACGATGGCGGAGTACGTCGAAGCGGTGTGGGAGAGGTTCGACGAGCGGTTCGCGCGCGTCGGTGGGGATTCGCGGCTGGAGCGGCTCCACGGCGGCTGCCGGTGGGCCGAAGGTGCGGTCTACTTCCCCGCGGCGCGCTCGCTCGTGTGGAGCGACATCCCCAACGACCGGCTGCTGCGGTGGGACGAGACGACCGGTGCCGTCGGGGTGTTCCGGCATCCCGCGGGCTACGCCAACGGCAACTCGCGCGACCGTCAGGGTCGCCTGCTCACTTGCGAGCAGGGTCCGCGGCGGGTCACCCGCACCGAGCACGACGGGTCGATCACCGTGCTCGCCGAGCGGTTCGAGGGCAAGCGGTTCAACAGCCCCAACGATCTCGTCGAGGCGGCCGACGGCGCGGTCTGGTTCACGGACCCGCGCTACGGCATCGGCAGTGACTACGAAGGGTTTCGCGCCGAGAGCGAGATCGGTGCGGACCACGTGTACCGGGTGGACCCGGGAGGCGAACCGAAGGTCGTGGCCGACGACTTCGAGCGGCCCAACGGGCTGGCGTTCTCGAGGGACGGCGAGCAGCTCTACGTGGTGGATTCCCAGCGCGCCCACCTGCGCCGCTTCGAGGTGACGCCGCGCGGCACGCTCACCGGCGGCGAGGAGATCGCGCGCTGCCGGCAGGGCACGTTCGACGGCCTGCGCCTGGACGACGAGGGCCGGCTGTGGGTGGCGACCGGCGGGGGCGTCGACTGCTTCGACGCCGACGGCACGCTACTCGGCGGGCTGAAAGTGCCCGAGACCGTGGCCAATCTCGTGTTCGGCGGGCCCAAACGCAACATTCTGTACCTGTGCGCCACGACGTCGCTCTACTCGATCATGCTGTCCGTGACGGGTGCCTGAGGCCGCGCACCATCTTCAGCGCGAGCCGGCGGTACTGGACCGTGCCGGCGTCGAGGAAACCGTGGCGGCGGTAGAGGGCGATGGCCGCCGCGTTGTCCTCGAAGACCTGCAGGCGCAGCGTCTGGGCGGCACGCCGCGCGGCCCAGTCCGCCACCGCCCCCACGAGGGCGCCGCCGACGCCGTGGCCGCGGGCGAACGGCGTGACGTACATCGAAAGCAGATCCACCACCCCCTCGTCGTCGGGGTCGGTGGCGCTGGCCATGCCGGCGTCCTGGCCGGTCACGGAGGCGAGGACGTTGAACGGCAGGTCGGTGAGCCGCGCCCGCCAGCGGGCCTCGGTGTCGCCCTCGCCCTGCCAGTCGGCCAGCCGCGCGCCGAACGCGAGCGGTGCCTCGGCGAGCGCGCCGAGCCGCAGGGCGCGCCACGCCCGCCAGTCGTCCGCCGTGAGGATCCGCAGCTCAACCACACCGGCCACGATCGCGGCCGCGGGCCCGGCCCGCAAGGTGATTTCCGTATAACGCCCTATACCGCGCCGCGGGGGTCAGGCGGTGTCCGTGGCCTCGGGCGCGCTGCCGAGCGTGATGAACGTCTTCGTGCCCACCACCCCGCCCGAAACGCGGATCGCGTCGATCACGCGACGCAGGTGCGTCACGTCCTTCGCGCGGATGTGGCACAGCGCATCGGGGTCGCCGGCGATCAGGTACACGGCGTGGACCTCGGGCAGGTCGCGGGCGAGGCGCTCGATGTCCGGCGGCCGGGTGCGGCCGGTGTAGCGCAGTTCGGTGAACGCTTCGATGTTCCAACCGAGCTTGGTGTAATCGATCTGCGCGGTGAAACCGGTGATCACGCCGGAGGCCAGCAACCGGTCGACGCGGCGCTTCACCGCGGGCAGCGAAAGCCCGACTTCGGCCGCCATGTCCGCATAGGACCGGCGGCCGTCGAGGCGCAGGAACTCGACGAGGCGCAGGTCGATGTCGTCGACGCCGGCCATGTCACCTCCAGGCAAGAAATTAAGGTGGATACCAGGTGCACGTTACATAGTTGCGTCATCGTGGCCAGGCCGCGCACTGATCTTGCGCCGTGAGAGGCTGAGGTTTCTCCTGTGTCCCGCCCCACAACCGCCCCACCCCGGTCCCACCACGGTCCCACGCCCCCGAGAGGAGCGCTCACGTGCTCACCGATCCGGTTTCGCTGGACGACAAGTACGTCGCCGACCACGGGCGCGCGCTGATCTCGGGCGTGCAGGCGCTCGTGCGGCTCACGCTCGAACAGCGTCGCCTCGACGAGGCCCGCGGCCTCGACACGCGCGTGTTCGTCTCCGGCTACCAGGGATCCCCGCTGGGCGGGCTCGACCAGGAGCTGGTCCGCGCCAAGAAGTTCCTCGACCCGGCCGGGGTCGTGTTCAAGCCGGGCGTGAACGAAGAGCTGGCCGCCACCGCCGTCGCGGGCACGCAGCTGCTCGGCAACGTCCCCGGTCGCCGCCACGCCGGCGTCACCGGCTTCTGGTACGGCAAGAACCCCGGCCTCGACCGCGCGGCCGACGCGATCCGCCACGGCACGCTGGCGGGCACGGCCTCGCTCGGCGGCGCGGTGGCGTGGATCGGCGACGACCCGGCGTGCAAGTCCTCGACCGTGCCCAGCTCGTGCGAGCCGATGGCGCAGAGCCTGGCCATGCCGCTGCTCGCGCCCGGCAGCGTCGCCGAGATCATCGACCTCGGCCTGCACGCGGTGGCGCTCTCGCGCGCGACCGGGCTGTGGACCGGCCTCAAGATCGTGGCGGACATCGCCGACGCCTCGGCCACCGTCGACATGGCCGCGCTCGCCCACGGCATCCCGATGCCGCCCGAGACCGTCCGCCCGACCGGGCGCGCGCTCGTCGGCGCGCCGGCGCTCGAGGCCGAGCACGACATGTACACGCGCCGCCTCGACCTGGCTCGCGCGTACGCGCGAGCGACCGGCCTCAACCGCGTCACCTTCTCCGCCCGTGCGGCCAAGCTCGGCGTGCTCGCCTCCGGCACCGGCTACGCGGTGGTGCAGCGCGCGCTGCAGGACCTGGGCCTCGACGAGGCCGCGATGGAGGCCGCCGGCCTGCGCCTCATCCGCCTGGCCATGCCCTACCCGCTCGACGCCGACGCGCTGGCCGAGCTCACCGAGGGCCTCGACGAGGTGCTCGTGGTCGAGGACAAGGTGCCCTTCCTCGAAGGCCACCTCAAGGAAGCCCTCTACCGCCGCCCTGGCGCGCCGAACGTGGTCGGCCGCTTCGCCGAGAACGGCCGGCCGCTGCTCACCGGCCGGGGCCAGCTCGTGGCCGAGGACGTGGCGAAGGCGCTGGTCCAGCGCGTCGAGACCGTGATCGGGCCGGACCGGCTGCCGCGCACCGCGGCCCGGCACCTCGAAGCCATCACGCCGCCGCGCCCGGCCCGCATCGCGCTGCCGACGGCGACCGCGCCGCGCACCCCGTTCTTCTGCTCCGGCTGCCCGCACAACGTCTCCACCCGCACCGCCGAGGGCACGCTCGTCGGCGTCGGCATCGGCTGCCACGCGATGGTCGCGATCGACGGCACCGGTCGCGGCGACCAGATCGGCATCACGCAGATGGGCGGCGAGGGCGCGCAGTGGCTCGGCCTCGCGCCGTTCACCGACGACCGGCACTTCGTGCAGAACCTCGGCGACGGCACGTTCCACCACTCCGGCTCGCTCGCGATCCGCGCGGCCGTGGCCGGCGGCGTGACCATGACGTACAAGCTGCTCTACAACGACGCCGTCGCGATGACCGGCGGCCAGCGAGCCGAAGGCCGCCTCGACGTCCCGTCGATCACGCGCCTGCTGGCCGTGGAAGGCGTGCGGCGGATCGTGATCACCACCGAGGAGCCCGCCGACTACCGCGGCGTCACGCTCGACCCGATCGCGTCGGTGCGCCACCGCGACGACTTCGCCGAGGTGGAGGCCGAGCTGGCCGCGACCGAGGGCGTCACCGTGCTGATCCACGACGACCGGTGCGCGGCCGAGGAACGCCGGCTGCGCAAGCGCGGCCAGCTGCCGACGCCGGCCGAGCGCGTGGTCGTCAACGAGCGCGTGTGCGAAGGCTGCGGCGACTGCGGCGACGTGTCCACCTGCCTTTCGGTGCGGCCGGTCGACACGGAGTTCGGGGCCAAGACGCGCATCCACCAGTCGTCGTGCAACAGCGACTTCACCTGCCTCAAGGGCGACTGCCCGTCGTTCCTGCTCGTGACGCCGGGCACGAAGAAGCCGCGCCGCGAGGTACCGGAACTGCCGGTGGCGCTGGCCGAACCGGCGGCCCGGCTGTCCGAAGTGGACACCGTGCTGATGCGGATGCCGGGCATCGGCGGCACCGGCGTGGTCACGATCTCGGCCGTGCTGCAGATGGCCGCGCACCTTGACGGCCGCTTCGCCGCGGGCCTGGAGCAGACCGGCCTGGCGCAGAAGGGCGGCCCGGTCGTCTCCGACATCCGGATCTCGAAGTCGCCGGTCACCGGCTCGCTGCGGGCCTCGCGCTCGACCGCCGACGTGCTCGTGGGCTTCGACCTGCTGGGCGCGGCCGACGCCGGCAACCTCGCCACCGCGCGGCCCGAGCACACCGTGGCCGTGATCAACACGGCGCTGGTGCCGACCGCGGCCATGGTCACCCACCGCGTGGTGCTGCCCGGTTCCCCCGACGACGCGCTGGAGCAGATCGGCGCCAAGACCCGCGACCTGTTCGCGGTCGACGCGATCGAGCTGGCCGAGTCGCTGTTCGGCGACCACATGCCGGCCAACATGCTGCTCGTCGGCGCGGCGTATCAGCACGGCGTGGTGCCGATCTCGGCCGAGGCGATCGAGGCCGCGATCCGGCTCAACGGCACGGCCGTGGACAAGACGCTGGCGGCGTTCCGCTGGGGCCGCGCGGCGGTGCTCGACCCCGCCGCGGTCCGGGCCGCCGCCGTCGCGCCGGCGATCGCGCCGGTGACCGTGGACGCGGTGGCCGCCACGATCGCCGCCGGTGATCTGGAGCAGGTGCTGGCGCCGCGCGTCGCGGACCTCATCGGGTTCCAGGACGAGAACCTGGCGCGCCGTTACGCCGCCCAGGTCCGCGAGCTCGCGGCCGAGGCGGCCGAGCGCACCGACGCCGAAGCCGGTGCCCGCATCGCCACGGCGTACGCGCGCGGCCTGCACAAGCTGCTGGCGTACAAGGACGAGTACGAGGTCGCGCGCCTGCACCTCGACCCGGTCGAGCAGGCGCGGCGCGAGGCGGAGTTCGGCACGGACGCCGACGTCGCCGTGCTGCTGCACCCGCCGGTGCTGCGCGCGATGGGCATGAAGCGCAAGATCCGCCTTCGCGGGCGCACAGCCACGGTCGCGTTCCGCACGCTGCGCGGCGCTCGCCGCCTGCGTGGGACGAAGGCCGACGTGTTCGGCTACGCGAAGGTGCGCCGCGTCGAGCGCGCGCTGCCGGGGGAGTACCAGCACTTCGTGGAGCGCGGGCTCGCCCACCTGACCCCGAAGACCGCCGACGCGTTCGCCGAGCTCGCCGCGCTGCCCGACGTGGTACGCGGCTACGAGGACATCAAGCTGGCCAACGTCGAGACCTTCCGCACGCGGGCGGCGGAGCTGCTGGCCACCATCACCGCCTGATCGCTTCTCGGGCACTCCGGGCCCGGGTCCACAAAGGACCCGGGCCCGGAGTGGTGCCGTCGTCGCCGGGGTGCGAGGCTTCCGCGGGGAAGATCGCGAGACGGTGAGGTGCGGGTGAACGTTCTGGCACGCGGCGGTGGTCTGCTCGCGGTGATCCTGGTGGTGGTCGGCGGCACGGCCGGGCTCGGCGCGGTGCTGGGCCTCGGCGCCACGATGATCCTGGCCGGGCTCACCGCGTTGTTCTGTTTCCTCGCGGCCAACGGCGGGCCGCTCGTGCCGGACCTGAAACTGCTGGCGGCGTTCGCCCCGGCGGTGGTGCTCGGCGCGGCCGGACCGCGGCTGCTGGGCGAGGTGTCGCAGGTCGCGGCGATCGCGCTGCTCGTGGTCGTGGTGTTCTGCGCGGCGCTGCTGCCGGCGCTGGGCGCGCGGTACGTGACCGTGGGGCTGGGTATCGGCCTGGCGTCGGTGTTCGGGTACGGCTTCCAGCTCACCGGGGTGGCGAGCGCCGGGCAGATCCTCGGCGCGCCGGCGCTGGCGATCGGCGTGGTGTTCGTGCTGCGGCTGCTCACCGGTCTCGGCGACCCGGGCAAGCCGACCCGCGTGGCGCTGGCCGACGCGCTGGCCGGGCCCGACCGCGAGAGCGCCGAACGCGCCGTGCGGCTGTGGCTCGCCGACCGGCCCCTGCGCTGGCAGGCGCGCGTGGTCGCCGCGGGCGTGCGCTGCCACGCTACGACCGCGGTGCTGCGCGACCGGCTGCGCGTGCTCGACGACGAGCAGGCCGCGGCCGTCACGGCGGTGCTCGACGCGGTGCGCACCGGTCTCGACGTGCTCGCGGAAGCGGTGCGCGCCAAGACCCTCGACCCGGCCGGGGTGCCGGAGCTCGTGCGCGTCGAGCCGGACCTCGACCTGCCCGGGGACACTCGCGCGCTGATCGCGGATGCCTGGACGGCACTCGATGCGGTGCGCGAAGCGGTGGTGACGCGCGACGAGTCCCTGGTGGACTTCCCCCGCCACATCGTGCGCACGGCGTTGCGGCGCGAGGCCACCGGCGCGTTGCCGTGGCGCTCGGCCCAGCTGCGCCACGCGGTGCGGTGCGCGCTGGGGATGCTGGTGGCCGTGGTGATCGCGTCGCTGCGCCCGGGCGACCCGCTCACGGTGTCGTTCCTGATGACGACGTTCGGCATCATGCAGCCGGAGTGGCGGGACACGCTCGCGAAGGTGTGGCAGCGCGTGGCCGGTTCGGTGGCCGGCGCCGGGGTGCTCGCGCTCGCGCTGTGGCTGTTGCCGCACTCGGCCCTGCTGCCGCTGGGGCTCGTCGCGCTGCTCGTCGGGTTTCCGTTCCTGCAGGCGAAACCCCTGGTGTTCAACGGGTGCGTGGTGCTGATGAGCGTGAGTGTCAACGCCGTGACCAAGCACCTCGACCCCGGCGCCACGCTCGTCGAATACGTGCTGCTGGTGGCCCTCGCCGTCGCGATCGCGCTGCTGTTCGGCTTCGCCGCCGTGCCGGGCGTGCCGAAACCCTCAGTGGCACAACGCTTTTCCGACGCCACCGCCGCGATGGGCGAGCTGCTCGGGTCCGTGGCCGCACGCCTGCGCGGTGCCGCGGGCGGCGACGCGCGTGAGGTGGGCCCACGGTTCCGCGCGGCGGTGCGGACCCACCAGGACCTGCTGGCGCCCGAACCAGGCAGCCGCGGCCCGGAGTCCGCGCAGCGCGAAGCCCTCGACGAGTCCGTGGAGGGCCTGCGCGGCCTCGCCGCCTCAGCCGGCGCGATGCTGCAACGCGGCACCGGTTCGCCCGCGCTGGCCGGGTTCACCGCCGACGCGGCCGCGGCGCTGGCCGGCGAAGCACCGCCGCCCGCGCGGCCGGAGCTGCCGGACGAGGAGGAGCGCCTGATCGCCGACCTGGTCCTCGCCGACGTGCTGCGGGTGACCCACGGTCGCACCGTG
The DNA here is from genome assembly GCF_035918295.1 of Amycolatopsis rhabdoformis. GTDB lineage: Bacteria > Actinomycetota > Actinomycetes > Mycobacteriales > Pseudonocardiaceae > Amycolatopsis > Amycolatopsis rhabdoformis. The sequence continues at coordinate 4,298,537 of NZ_CP142149.1, read as the reverse complement.
CTGGCTGCCGTGTGAGGGTGATTCGCGCGGTGACCGTGAACTGAGTCCGGTGCCCGCCGGACATTCGCCGGCGGGCACCGGAACCCGGTTCGAAACCGGAGATCACCGAGACCGCGTCATTCGATCGCGACGATGTCGCGCCCGGTCCGGTCGGGGGCGATCGCGGAGAAGACGATCCCCGCCAAGGGCCCCAGCACGCCCAGGGCCAACGCGAGCGGGATGCCGCCACCCGCCAAGGTGAGGGCGAACAACGGGTACACGCCGGCGCCGAGGCCGCGTCCGACGTAGTAGCTGCTGTTCGCGCCGGTCGAGCGGATGCGCGTCGGGTAGTACTCCGACATCCACACGCCCAGCACGCCGAAGCCGCCGCAGGCCGCGGCCGACCACATGAGCGCCCAGAAGGTGGTGTCGCTCCAGAACGACGAGCTCACGTGGTCGGTGCCGGAGAGCACCTGGCTGAGGAACCAGGCGAACCCGACCACGCCGAACACGCAGGCGGCCAGGAACGCGTACTTGCGCCGGATCGAGTCCGACAGCACGCCGGTGGCCGAGTAGGCGGCGATGGTGAACACGTAGCCGATCAGCACGATCCCGCTCGCCGTGCCCAGCGGCAGGTGCTGCACCTTCAGCAGGTAGGTGGACAGGTACACGCCCACGGAGTTGGTCGTGAGGAACATGGCCGTGGAGAGCACCATGAAGATCACGCTGCCGTAGACCACTTTGGACCGGAACACGTCGAGCAGCGGCACGCGGGTGCGCCGCAGCTCCGGCGGCACGGTGCCTTCGCGCAGCGCGCGCTGGTACTCGAGCCAGTGGCGCGACTCCGGCAGCAGCCGGAACGCCGCGAGCCCGATCGCCACGCTCACCGCGCCGATCACCACGTACCCGGTGCGCCAGCCCAGGTCCGTGCCGAACCAGCTGAGGCAGGCGTAGAGCACGCCGACCGTCACGATCTCGCCGAGGAAGTACATCGACTGGATCAGCCCGCCCATGCTGCCCCGGCGCGTGGTTTTCCAGCATTCGGTGAACATCGAGAACGACAGGCCGAACAGCCCGCCCATGCCGAGCCCGGCGAGCAGCCGGGTCACGAGGAACGTGCCGAAATCGGGCGCGAGCCCGCCGAGCACCGCGGCGACGCCGAACGCGAGCACGGAGATCGCGTACGTGCGCCGCCGCCCGAGCGTGTCGCCGAGCCAGCCGAACAGGAACCCGCCCGCGATCGAGGCGAAGCCCTGGAACGTCGCCACGCTGACGAGCGCGACCGTGGACACGTGCAGTGAGCCGGACAGGTAGGTGAGCGGATACCCGACGAGGTTGATCTCGGCGCCGTCGAACAGCGAGCCGAGGAACGCGAACACGAGGATGAACCGCAGCTCCCGGCGCGGGTGGCCGCTTCCGGTGAGCTGGTGCGCCCCTGCTGACACAGCGGTCATTGGTGTGCCTTCCGACGCGAAACGGTGGGGGAGAGGGGAGCTTCAGAGCACCTTGCCGAGCCCGGCGTGGGCGAGGGCGGCGGCGACCTCGTCGTCGGCCTCGGGAGCGAGCGGCAGCAACGGCGACCGCACGTACGCGTTGGGGATCACGCCACGCTGCACCAGGCCGAGCTTCAGCGCGACACTGCCTTCCATGTGCGAGCCGCGGTGGTACACGGCCTTGGTCAGCGGCAGCAGCCGGTCGTGCACGGCGCGGGCCGCCGGGTAGTCGCGGCGCTTGCCGGCCTGCAGCAGCTCCCACATGCCTTCGGGCGCGAGCGCGCCGTAGCCGACGAGGGCGCCGTCGACGTCGAACATGGTGTGCAGCAGGTACTCGTCGTGGCAGGTGAGGATCTGCAGGTCGGGGACCTCCTTGCGCAGCACCGGCACCTCGGTGTCCCAGCGGCGCATGTTGCGCACGCCGTTCTTGATCGCGAACACCGAGTCGAGCTCGGCGATCTTGAGCTGCTCGGTGAGGTTGTAGCTGGCCTTCGTCACGTCGGGGTACTGGAACAGGATCTGCGGCAGGCCCGAGATCTCGCCGACGATGCGGTAGCGGTCGGCCGCGGCGCCGGGCTGAAAGCCGAAACGCAGCCAGCTGTGTGCGGGGTAGAGCAGCACCCCCGCCGCGCCGGCCTCGCCGTAGCGCTTGGCCTCTTCGCCGGCGACGCGGCTGCCGTCGCTGATCACGCCGGTGATGATCGGCTGCGTGCCCTCCACGGCGTCGACCAGGGTTTTCACCACGGCACCGCGCTCGGCCTCGGTCATGCTCGCGCCTTCGCCCGCGTGGCCGTTGCACACGATGCCCTTGACTCCCGGCAGGCCGGCCAGCCAGCGTCCGTGCACCGCCAGGGCTTCGTGGTCGACGTCGCCACTCTCGGTGAACGGCGTGACGCAGGCCGGGACGAGGCCGCGGAGATCCAGAGACTTCATGACACTCCCTTGGTTCAGGCTGTGCAAACGATGAGGGAATCGGTTGCACAACGGTAGGCTGCGGGTTGCACGAGAGTCAAGGAGCGGCATGAGCGAGGGAACACCGGGCGCGCCCGACACGGGGACGCGCCCCACGATCAGCGACGTCGCGTCGGCGGCCGGCGTCAGCAAGTCGACGGTGTCGCGCGCGCTCAACCCGGAGCACCGGTTCTTCCGCAGCCCCTCGGCCGCGCGGATCCGGGAGATCGCCGAGGGCGTGGGGTACGAGCCGAACCCGGTCGCGGCCAACCTGCGGCGCCGGCAGACGAACACGTTCGGCGTGCTCGTGCCCCGGCTCACCGACACGGTGATGGCGATGTTCTACGAGGAGGTCGCCACGGTGTGCACGCGCCGCGGCTACCACGCGCTGGTCGCGACCTCGCACGACGAGCCGGAGCTGGAGCGCGAAAACGGCCGCATGCTGCTGGGCCGGCGCGTCGACGGGCTCATCCTCACCACCGCGCGCACCGAGGGCGGGTTCTGCCAGGAGCTGCTGGAGCGCGGCGTGCCGCACGTGCTGGCGATGCGCACGTTCGGCGACAGCGCCGCGGCCGTGGGCGACGACCGGCTGGGCGGCTACCTCGCCACGCGCCACCTGCTGGACCTCGGCCACCGCCGCATCGCGCTGGTCGCGGGCCCGGCCTACGCGTCGAGCGCCCTGGGCCGCCGCGCCGGCTACGAGGACGCGCTGCGCGAGGCGGGCCTGCCCGCGATCGTGCTGCCGTCCACGTTCAGCATGGAAAGCGGGGAGGAGGCGGGCCGCGCGCTGCTGGCTCTCGACCCCCGCCCGACGGCGGTGTTCGCGGTGAACGACAACACCGCCGTGGGCCTGCTCTCGGCCGTGCAGCGCGCCGGCGTGCGCGTGCCGGACGAGCTGTCCGTGGTGGGGTACAACGACATCCCGCTCGCCGCGCGCCTGCCGGTGCCACTCACCACGATCCGGGTCCCGTTCACGGAAATCGCCGGTGCCGCTGTGGACCTGCTGATCGACGCGGGCGCCGGCGTGCCGCCCAGCACCCGGCGGTTCGCGCCGACGTTGATCCCGCGCGGGACCACGCTGCGGGTGGGGTGAGGCGGCTCACGTCCGTCCACAGGGGACTGCTCCGTGCGGAACCAGTGCGCAGTTGTTGCAGACCCATGACATTTCCCGGGCCCGCCGCGGACGTGACGCGGGCACCCTGGAGAGGGTGAACAACCGAGTGCTGAGCATCGCCTGGCGGCTGGTGGCCGCCGTCGTCCTCGCCGTCGCCGCGGGGCTGACGTATGTGCTGCTGGTCCGGACGGAGTCCGGGCAGGAGGTCGACCAGCGGATCCTGGAGACGTTCGACCCGTCGTTCACCCGCGCGTCGGGGGAGGTGCCGCTGCCGCTGGAGGTCCCGGTGCCGGTGCTGTTCACCCTCGCGCTCGTGCTGGCCGTGGTGATCGGCCTGTTGCGTCGCGCCTACCGGCGCACGGCGGCGGCCGTGGGGCTCATGGTGGTGGTCGCGGGCGTGGCGCAGCTGCTGAAGACCGCGCTGGAGCGGCCGAACCTGGCCGAGCGCATCCACTCGACCAGCAACAGCTTCCCGAGCGGTCACGTGACGGTGGCGGCGATGAGCGTGTTCGCGCTGCTGCTCGTGCTGCCGCGGGTCGGCCGGTTCGTGGTGGCGCCGCTGGGCCTGGCGTGGATCGTGGCGGTCGGCGTGTCGACACTCACCGTCGGCTGGCACCGCCCCAGCGACTGCCTCGGCGGCTTTTTCCTCGCCGCCGCCGGCTACGCGCTGGCCTCGGCGTGTGTGGTCGAGCGCCGGGCGCCGCGGCTGCCGGCCGACGTCACGACCGTGGTGCTCGCGGCGCCGCCGACCGCGCCGGGACAGCCCGGCCGGCAGCGGTTCTCCGTGCCCGGCTGACGTTTCGGTGCGCGGGCGTTGCCGTGCGGTGACGGAGAACGCGAGCTGCGAAGACATCCCGCCCGCACCCTCGGAACCGGGGACAGGGCGTCCCCCACCGGAGGTTGGAGGGACGAGATGACCGTCCGGGACCTGGGCCACGTGTACCTGATCGGCATCGGCGGGGTCGGCATGTCGGGCCTCGCGGAGATCCTGCTGCGCCACGGCGTGCCGGTGAGCGGCAGCGAGGTGGGCGAGCGGCCGGTGCTGGCGAAGCTGCGGGAGCTGGGCGCCACCGTGCACCGCCGGCACTCGCCGGGGCACCTCTGGGGCGCCGACACCGTGGTGTACTCGACCGCGATCCCCGACGACCACGTCGAGCTCGCCGAGGCCCGCGACCGCGGCCTGCTCCTGCTGCACCGGTCCGAGGCGCTCGCCGCGGTGCTGGACGGGCGCCGCGCGATCGCCGTCGCGGGCACCCACGGCAAGACCACCACCACGGCGATGATCACGGTCGCGCTGCGCGCCGGTGGAGCCGATCCGTCGTACGTGATCGGCGGCGACGTGCGCACGCTCGGCTCGGGCGGCGTCGGCGCGGGGGAGCACTTCGTGGTGGAAGCCGACGAGAGCGACCGCTCGTTCTTCGCCTACACCCCCGAGGTCGCGGTGGTCACGAACATCGACTCCGACCACCTCGACACCTACGGCGACGTCGAAGGGCTGCAGCAGGCGTTTCTCGACTTCTGCCGCCGCGTACGGCCCGGCGGCTTCGTGGTGACCAGCGCCGATGACGCGCGGTGCCGCCGGCTCGCCGAGGCGCTGCACGCGGACGGCCGGACCGTGTACACCTACGGCGAGGCCAACGACGCCGACCTCATCGTGGTCGGCCTTTCGTCGGTGACCTCGGGTATCCGTTACGACGCCGTGCTCGGTGGTGCGCTGCTCGGCGCGGTGCACGTGCCGGTGGTCGGCAAGCACCTCGGCCTCAACTCCGCCGCCGCGCTGCTCGTTTCGCAACGCCTCGGCGTGCCCGGCGCGATCCGCGGCCTGCGGCGGTTTCCGGGCGTGCGCCGCCGGTTCGAGCTGCGCGGCGTGGCCCGCGGCGTGCGCGTGTACGACGACTACGCCTGCCACCACACATCGATGGCGGCTTCGCTCACGGCGTTGCGCGCGGTCGCACGCGAGCACCGGCTGGTGGTCGTGTGCCAGCCCAACCGCGCCTACCGCGTGCGGCAGTTCCTCGGCGAGATGGCCGAGTCGCTCGGCCTCGCCGACCAGGCGGTGGTGCTGGAGGTCTTCGGGCCGGGCGAGACGGTGGCCGCGGGCTACGACGGCGAGGCGCTCACGGCCGCGATCCCGTTGCCGGAGAAGGACAAGGTGTACGCCGGGTCCGGTTCGGTGGCGCTCACGGAGGTGGTGCGCCGGGTGCGGCGGGGCGATGTGGTGGTGACCATCGGCTCGCCGGAGATGGCGACGCTGGCGGGCCGCATCGTCGAAGCGCTGCACGAGAGCTGAGCCCATATTCGCGTGCCGGTGGTGGTGAGTCCGTGCTACTTTGCCGGACTTTGCCCCCACCGAAAGGACTCTCGATGATCCTGCCCGCGCCGCACCGCGAGTTCCTCGACGACATGCTGCCGAAGATCCGCCGCGATCCGCGCGTGGCGGGCGTGGCCGTCGGCGGCTCCATCGCCCACGGCGAGCCTGACGAATACTCCGATGTGGACATTCTCGTGGTGGTCGACGACGACGCGTTCGACGCGGTGCTGGCCGAGCGGTTCGCGTTGATCGACTCGTGGACCGACGTCCTGGCCGCCTTCACCGGCGAGCACGTCGGCGAGCCGCGGTTGGTCATCACGCTGACCGGACCGCTGCCGCTGCACGTGGACTTCAAGTTCGTGCGCGTCGCCGACTTCGGTGAGCGCACGAGCGACCCGAAGATCCTCTGGGAGCGCGCCGGGTCGCTGACCCGGGCGCTCACGACGTCGCCGCTCGACCGGGCTCCGCTGGACGAGCAGTGGCTTGAGGACCGGTTCTGGGTCTGGGTGCACTACGCGGCGACCAAACTCGGTCGCGGCGAGCTCTTCGACGTGCTCGGGTTCCTGGGTTTCCTCCGGGAAACGGTGCTGGGTCCGCTGATCGCCGCGCGGGCCGGTGTCCTGCCGCGAGGTGTGCGGCGGCTGGAGTTCCTGGCGCCGGCGGCGGCGCGTGAACTGCAGGCGACGGTCTGCGGCTACGACGCGAAGGAGGCGGGTGCGGCAGTCCTGGCCAGTGTGGAGCTGTACCGGCGCTGGCGTGGTGACGTCGAGCGGCGGCAGCGTGCGGAGGAGCTGGCCGTGCGTTACCTCGGCGAAGTCCTGGCGTCGGCCGGCGACTAGCGGAGAAGCCCGGGAGGGCTCCCGCGCCGCGCGGTTACCGTCCCCGGTGCACAGTCCGGGGTGGTGGCGGGGAGGGGCCGAGCGTGGTCGGGTGGCGGGTCGGGACGGCGCGGGGCGTCATGGTCACGCAGGCGGTGGCGTCGGCCGGCATCTGGGTCGTGCAGGTGCTCACAGTGCTGGAGCGGCTCGACCACGGGCAGGACGTGCCGGGCGCGGTGTGGCTGGTGCTCGTGGTGAACCCCGTGATCGCGGTGCTGGTCGCGGTGGCGGCGGCGATGCTCACGCGGCAGCAGTGGGCCAAGCCGCTGGCGGTGGGCCTGGAGGTGATCGGGGCGCTGTGCGCGCTGATCAGCGTGCTCACCGGGTATTACCAGGCGGTGATCGCGATCCTGCTGGCTTTCGTGGTGATCGCGTTGATCGTGCCCAGCCGGCTTCAGTCCGAGCACGTCCGATGAACCGTCGTCCCGGGAGGAGTGTTCTCGTGCCGCGCTCGCGCCTGATCGCCGTGGCCGCCGCCGTGGTGCTGCTCGCCACCGGCTGCGCCGGGCCGCCACCCGAGCAGTGCGACGAGTTCGTCTGCGAAACCGTCGGCTACTGGCCCAGCACCGAAACCCAGATCGAAAACGGGTTCGTCGCCGTGCTGAGCGCGTTCGGCGTGGTGCCGATCGTCCCGCGCAGCGCCAACGGGCCGGCGCGCCGGACGATCAGCCAGTAGCCGCGTCAGACCTGGTAGATCTTCTCCGCCGGCTGCGGGGCCACGCCCAGCTCGGCCGCGACCGCTTCCACGGCCTCCGAGGCGAGCGCGAGATCGACGTGCCCGTCGGCGGAGAAGTACGGGCCGACGTACTTGTCGAAGTGCCGCACCGCTTCCGCGCGCGTGAGCCGGCTGAGGAAGCCGGCGAGGTAGTCCACGGCCAGGCCCGGGCGTTCGGCGATCGTCGCGAGCGCGCGGCGGTTGGCGCGCACCAGGCCCTGCACGGCGGGGCTGTCGGGCGAGTGGTGCGCCGGGTCCACGGACACGCCGACGGTCGGGATCCGGAAGTGGTCACCGACCCACGCCAGCACCCGGAAGCCTTCTTCCTCGGCCACCTGGTCGGGCGCCAGCGTGCTGCCGACGTACGCGGCGTCGATCGCGCCGGACCGCAGCAGCCGCAGGTCCATGCTGTAGTCGCCGGGCGGGCGCACCACGCACGTGAGGTCGTGGTCCGGGTCGATCCCGTTGCGCCGCAGCACGATCCGCGCGAAGCAGCCCGGCGCGGTGTGGCCCGCGTGCACCGCGAGCCGGCGGCCGCGCAGGTCGTCGAGGGTTTCGAGGCCGGCGCGGCCGAGGAACCAGAACAGCGGGCGATGGGTGTTGACGCTGAGCATGGTCCACTCGATGCCGTCGGTCAGCCGCGACAGCAGCGCCCGGCCGAGGCCGATTGTCGCGGCGCCGCGCAGGCGCTCGGTGGGCCACTCGATGCCGTCGCGCACGGCGACGTGCAGGCCTTCGTCGGCGTAGTAGCCCTCCTGGTCCGCGACGTGCGCGACGAGTTCTTCGTGGATGCCTCGGCCGACATAGGCCAGATCGATGGTGTGCACGGGAAAACCTCTCAGTCGAAGGCGATGCCGCCGTTGACCGGCGCGTAGGTGCCGGTGGTGAAGCCGGCTTCGTCGCCGGCGAAGAACGCGACGGTGCGGGCCACCTCGTCGGGCCGCACCAGCCGGCCCATCGGGGTCGCCGCGCCGAGGCCGCGCACGTGCTCGGCCGAAAGGCGCCCGATGCCGCTGGTTTCGTCCACTGTGGCCGGTGCGACGAGGTTCGCGGTGATGCCGTGCGGCGCGAGTTCCTGGGCCACGTAGCGCACGAACTGGTCGAGCGCGGCCTTCGCGGTGCCGAGCGTGATCATGCCGGCGCGCGGGCGTTTGGACAGGCCCGTGGTCAGGTACACGAGCCGGCCGTAACCGCGGTCGGTCATGCCCGGCGTCACGGCTCGGGTCACGAGGTAGGCCGCGCGCAGCTCACGCTCGAGCTTGCCGCCGAGCTGGTCCCAGGTGAGCTCGGCGTAGGAGGTGATCGCGAAGGGAGTGAGCGCGTTGTGCACCAGCACATCGACCCCGCCCCAGCGCTCGGTGGCCAGCGCGGTCATCGCGGCGACGTCTTCTTCGGCCGTGACGTCCGCGCGCACGGCGAGCGCTTCGCCGCCGTGCTCGGTGATCCCGGCGACCACCTTCTCGGCTTCTTCGGCGCTGGCCCGGTAGTTGACCACCACGCGGTACCCGCGCTCACCCAGCAGCCGCGCGGTGGCGGCGCCGATGCCCCGGCTGGCTCCGGTCACGATCGCGACGCGGCTCAACGGGCACCCCCGGCGAGCACCTCGGCCGTGGCGACCGGGTCGGCCGGGCCGCGCGCGAGGAAGTTGTCCATGAGCAGGCTCGACACGAGCAGCCGCGCGATCGTGGCGCCGGTCGTGCCGTCGGGCGCGTCCGGCGCGGCGGCCAGCAGCCGCGCGACGTCCCCGGTCGACGACGCGATGAGCCGCAGCGCCACCTCGCGCAGCTCGGCGTTGGTCCCGGCTTCGCGGAACACGATCCGCTGCGAGTCGCGGTGTTCCTCGAACACGGCCGCGAGCTCCTTCGCCGCGCCGACGAGCACTTCGGCGACGGTCGCGCCCGCCGGCGCGGTGAGCGTGCCGCGGTAGGCGCGTTCGCGGACGGTCGCCAGCAGCAGGTCGGATTTGGTGGGGAAGTAGTAGAACACCAGCCCGCCGGGCACGCCCGCCGCGGCCGCGACCTTCGCGGTGGCGGTGGCCGCGTAGCCGTGTTCGGCGAACAGTTTCCGAGCCGCGTCGATGATCCGCGCGCGAGTGGAATCGTCGTCTGCCATCGCGTTCCCTCCTTGACTGACCACTCGATCAAAACTCGCGGGCGAGTGGTCTGTCAGCGGCGGGCGCCACTGCGTGCACGCAGAGAACAGGGGCGTGCGCGCACAGGACAGCGGTGCGCACACACAGGACAGCGGTAGGGATCAGGCGGCGAGACGGCGGAACTCGGCCGGGGTCAGGCCGTGGGCGTCCTTGAACACGCGCCCGAAGTGCGAGGGAGTCTTGAACCCCCACCGCCGCGCGATCGTGGCCACGGTGTCGGGCGTCGTGCGCAGGTCGCGGCGACACTGCTCCAGGCGGCGCTCGCGGATCCACGCGGCGACGGTGGTGCCGTGCTGCTGGAACACGTTGTGCAGCTTGCGCAGCGAGACGTACTGCGCGGCCGCGATGCTGCCCGGGCTCAGCGCCGGGTCACCGAGGTGGGCGTCGATGTAGTCGCGCAGCTGCTCGAACCGCGCGGGCCGCTCGGCCGGCTCACCGGGCGCCGGGAGGGCGAGCACGCCGTGGAACATCGTGGTGACCAGGTCGACCAGGTTGCGCGCGGCGAGCCCGCGCGCCGGCTCGGAGAGCTCGTCGAGGACCCGGCCGAGTGTGGTCATCAGTGCCGCGGTGGCCGGCGCGAGCCCTTCGCCGGCTTCGATGCGCGCGGCGGTGAGCTGGCCGAGGTACTCCGCCGGGATCGGCAGGAGCCGGCGCGGGAACTTCACGCACACGTTGCGGAACCGCGCGCTGCTCACCACCGCCGATGCCCGCGCGGCGTCGAACATCACCAGGTCACCCGGCCGCAGCACGGCGCCGCGCCCGTCCTGGTGGACCTCGCCGACGCCGTCGAGCTGCAGGCAGACCACGCAGTCGGCCGCCTCGGCCCGGGCGTCCCGCCGCGACACGTGCCCGGCGGTGGCCATCTCGATCAGCTCGACCTCACCGGCCCGGCGGCTGCGCAGGTGCCCCCGGAACGTCCGCGGGTCGTCGGCCTCCACGTGGAAGTCGAGCAGGGACTCGCCGAGCAGCGCGCTCCAGCCGGCCGTGGTGCGCGCGGTCCCTTCGGTACGGCCGGGTACGGGCGAATCGACCGGGTGCTCGCGCATCGCCCACCTCGATCCGGTCCTCGCCGAGCCGGCGCGGGGTCGGCGCGGCTCAAGATCAGCCTCTGCCGCCCGCGCGGAGCTTGTCAACCGTGCGTAACCGACGCCTCACCCAGCGATCCGGACGCGCGGGCACGAACCGCCCGGATCACGGCCAAGTGGCCGCTCCGCCCCGGCGTTTGCGCACGGCTTTGCCGGTGCCCGGCGGAAAACCGTGTTTGGCGAGGCGCACCTCGGCGAGCTCGTCGGCGCTGCCGAGCGTGAGGAACAACCCCAGCACCAACGCCATCAGCAGCCCGAGCGCCACCAGCCCCGCCGGCAACGGCGTGAGGAACACCAGCAACAGGAACCCGGCCACCAGCCACGGCAGCGCCTCCACGAACACGCGGAACCCGAACCGCAGCACCCACGTGCGCGAAGTCGCGTCGTGCAGCACCCACGGGCGGAACTCGTCGGGCAGCCGGGCGCCGTAGACGTAGCGCAGCCACCGGATCGGACCTGGTCGTGGGCTGACCATCACTCCAGTGTGCGCCCGATCCGGCCGGTTCGCGCCACTGCCCTGCGGCCACGCAGAGTGCCCGCCCGCCACCACTTCCGCGACGAGTCTTGTCTCGCCCGCTAACTAGCATTACGTTACTAACAAGTCGCTAGTTAGGAGCCAGCGTGGGCTGCAACGAGCACCCGGACCCCCGGTGGGTCCGGCCGGGACGACATCGGGTCGTCACGAGCGAAGTCGACGAGTGGGTGACCGCGGACGGCCGACGGGTCGCCGTTTTCGCGCAGGAACCGGATTCCGGCGGGCACAAGCCGGTGGTCGTGCTGTGCCACGGGCTGGGCGGCAGCCACCGCGGGTACGCGGGCCTCGGGCACCACCTCGCTTCGCACGGGTACGCGGTGCTGCACCCGCAGTTCCGTGACGCCTTCGAGATCGCGGGCCCGGAGCACGGGCTGTCCGGAGTCGACGAACGGTCCTGGGCCGCCGATCCCGTGGCGAAACAACGGATGCACGAGCTGCTGTTCGATCCGGAGCAGTGGCTCTCGCGCGTCAGCCGGGTACACGCGGTGCTCGACGCGCTCGCCGAACGCCCGGACCTCAACGCCGGCCAAGTGCTCGTCGCCGGGCATTCGTTCGGGGCGTACACCGCGCAGCTGCTGGTGGGCACGCGGCTGTCCGGTCACGAGACGTTCGCACACCCGGCCGTCGCCGGCGCGATCCTGTTGTCCCCGCAGGGAAGTGGTGACCGCGGGCTCACGCCGGACTCGTGGCGCGAGGTCGAGCGGCCCGTGCTGGTCGTGACCGGAACCCGTGACCTCGGCGCTCGCGGCGAGGGCGTCGAGTGGCGGCGCGAGCCCTTCGACCGGGCGGCTTCACCGGTCAAACACCTCGCCGTGGTCCACGACGGCGACCACCAGCTCGGCGGGATTCCCCGCCACGAAACCGAAATCGGTCCGGTCGCGGCGGCGATCGCCGCGGTGAGCACCGCGTTCGCCGACCGGGTGCACGGCGACGAGGCCGCGGGCGCGTGGCTCGCGACCGGCCCGTTCCCGGAGATCTTCGCCCACACCCACCAGGAGGAGGCCGCATGTCCGACGTCGTGATCAGCGCGACGGCCGTGGAGCGGACGTTCGTTTCCCGCGGCCACGCCGTCCACGCGCTCGGCCCGGTGGACCTGACCGTCGAAAGAGGACAGTTCGTCGCGATCGTCGGCCCGTCCGGGTGCGGGAAGTCGACGCTGCTGCGGATCGTCGCGGGCCTGGCCGCGCCGTCGGCCGGGGAGATCGTGATCGACCGCGCCGACGCGGATTCGCCGCTGTGCTCGATGGTCTTCCAGGACTACGGCATCTTCCCCTGGAAGACCGTGCTCGCCAACGTGCGGCTGCCGCTCGACATCGCCGGCGTCGCGCGACCCCGGGCCAACGAGGTGGCGCGCGACTGGATCGACCGCGCCGGGGTGTCCGGCTTCGAGTCCGCCTACCCGGCCACGCTGTCGGGCGGCATGCGCCAGCGGGTGGCGCTGGCGCGCGCGTTCGTGGCCAACCCCGAGATCCTCCTGATGGACGAACCGTTCGCCGCCCTCGACGCGCAGCTGCGGCTGGTCCTGCAGCAAGAGCTGCTGCGGGTGTGGGAAGCGCACCGGCGCACCATCCTCTTCGTCACCCACGCCATCGACGAGGCGCTGCTGCTCGCCGACCGCGTCGTGGTGATGTCGTCGCGGCCGGGCCGGATCCTCGACGACATCGAGGTGCCCTTCGCCCGGCCGCGCACGCGGGCCGCGCGCTCGGCGGCGGAGTTCGGCGCGCTCGAAGACCACATCTGGCGACTCCTGAAAGGTGAGGTGGAAGAACGTGAGCACGCTCATGACGTCGCATGACCGGCTGCCCGGTCGCGAGCGCGTGCGGCGCACACCCGGCCCCGCCGAGCTGGCGCCGGGCCGCCACGCCCGGCGCCGCCGGGCGGTCACCCTCACCCTGGCCTGGGCGACCCCGGTGCTGCTCGTGGTGGTCTGGGAGCTCACCGCCCGCTTCGGCATCCTCGACACGCGCTTCTTCCCGGCCCCCAGCGTGATCTGGCAGGCCGGCGTGCGGTCCTTCGAGGACGGCACGATGACCGACGCCGCCCTCGACACCGTGCGCAAGCTGGTGATCGGCTACGGTGCCGGGGTCGTCGCGGGCGTGGCGCTCGGTGTCCTGTTGGGACTGTCGTGGATCGCGCGGGCCGCGCTGGAACACACGCTGGTGGCGCTCTACACACTGCCGAAGCTGGCGCTGTTCCCCGTGTTCCTGCTGGTGTTCGGCCTCGGCGGGCTGCCGCAGATCGTGCTCGTCGGCGTGTCCGTGTTCTTCATCGTGGTACTCGCCTCGACCACCGCGGTGCTCTCGGTCGAGCAGGGTTACCGCGACGCCGCCGAGGTGCTCGGCGCGAAACGCACCCAGCTGCTGCGCCACGTGATCCTGCCGGCCGCGCTGCTGGCCATCGCGACCTCGATCCGGCTCACGGCCGGCATCGCGATCCTCGTGATCGTGGGCATCGAGATGGTGTCGGGCTCCAGCGGCCTCGGCTACCTGATCTTCCAGCGCTCCCAGGTGTTCGACCCCGCCACGATGTACGCCGGCGTGATCATCGCCGGGGTGATCGGCGTGGCCTTCACCGGCCTCGTCACCCTCGCGCTCAAGTTCGCCGTCCCCCAGCAGCGGCCGCGCCTGCGCCGGTCCTGAGTCCCCTCCCCGTCCCCCCTTTTCCTTCAGGAGAGCCATGTCCAGAACCACCCGGGTCCTCTGCGCCACCGCCGTCACGGCGGGCCTGGTGTTCACGAGCGCGTGCGCCCCGTCCGCGCAGCAGAACCAGGCCACCGATGCCAAGCAGGTGTCCGTGCTGCCGGCCGGTGTGAGCCTGTCCGGCAAAGCCGGCACGCCCGCGCCCAAACCGTTGGGGCAGAAGGCCTCGCTGAAGGTCGGCATCCCGTCGAAGCTGGAGCTCGAGGCGCCGGCGCTGCTCGCGCAGACCTACGGCGAGTTCGCCAAGGAGAACCTCGACGTCACGTTCGTGACCGACACGGTGCCGAACCTGCTGACGCTGCTGGGGCAGGACAAGATCGACCTCGTCTACGCGGGGGCGCAGGCGCTGGTGTTCAACGCGCTGCGCCACGGCGTGCCGATCCGCTGGGTCTCGGGTGTCGCGTCGGCCTCGCCCGACAGCGGTGTGTACATGAGCACGAAGTACGGCAGCAAGGCGAGCGACTTCAATCCTGCTTCTTTGAAGGGCAAGAACATCGGGGTGAACCCGGGTGGTCTCGCGGCGCCCTCGGAGTACGGGCTCTACGACCTCATCACCAAGGGCGGCCTCAAGCCCGCCGACGTGCGGATGACGCCGTTCAGCGACATCTCCGCGATGGTGCAGGCGCTCAACAACGGCTCGATCGACGGCGCCACCGTGGGCCCGCCGTTCACCGCCGCGATCAAGCAGGGTGTCGCGTTCAACGCCGAGGGCGGCTACCCGGACACGATGCAGATCGCCGGCTACTTCGCGACCACCGATCTGCTCGGCGCGCACCGCGACGCCGGCGTCGCGTTCTTCCGCGCGGTGGAGCGGACCGTGAACACGCACCTGTCCGGGGACTACCACCAGGACACCGACGTGATGACCAAGATGGCGCAGCAGCTCGGCACGAGCGTCGAAACGCTGCGGGTGGCGCCTTCGGTGCCGTTCGACTTCAACTTGCCGGCCGCCTCGGTGGCGAGCCTGCAGAAGATGTACCAGGCCGTGCCGAACACGCTGCAGGTCGACTCCCCGGTGAAACCCGAGGAGCTGATCGACCTGTCGCTGGTGATCGACGCGGCACAGGGCAAGTGAACCACCCGAAGCGAGTACGGAGGACAACCACACGATGAGCGACGCGCTGGCCGGTGTCCGGGTCCTCGACGCCGCGACCGTCCTCGCCGGACCGGTCTCGGCGACGATCCTCGGCGACTTCGGCGCCGAGGTGGTCAAGATCGAAGACCCGAAGGTCGGCGACTTCACCCGCTCCGGCGGGCGGTCGCCGGGCTGGCTGCAGGAGGGCCGCAACAAGAAATCCGTGGCGCTCGACCTGCGCACGGCCGAGGGCCAGGCCGTGTTCCACCGGCTGGTGCCGCACTTCGACGTGGTGGTCACGAACTTCCGCCCGCCCACGCTCGAGCGCTACCGCATGCTGCCCGAGCACCTGCAGCCCCTCAACCCACGGGCGATCCTGTTGTACCTCACGGGGTTCGGGCTCACCGGTCCGTACCGCGACCGCGGTGCGTTCGACCGGATCGCGAGTGCCTACAGCGGACTGACCTACGCCACGGGCGAGCCCGACCGGCCGCCGGTGCGCAGCGGGTACTCGGTGATCGACTACATGAGCGCCTACCTCGCGGCGTTCTCCGTGGTGTCGGCGCTCTACCACCGTGATCTCGGGTCGGGCTCGGGCCAGGTGATCGACCTGGCGCTGTACGAGGCGGCGCTGCGCTCGAGCGAGGACTCGGTGACCGCGTACGGGCTCGAGCGCCAGGTGCGGGAACGGCTGGGCAACAAGAACCCGGCCATCGTGCCGGCGTCGGACTTCGTGACGTCGGACGACCGGCGCGTGTCACTGCACGCGGGCACCGATTCGCTGTTCCGGCGCTTCGCCGCGGTGATGGGACGCCCGGAGCTGGCCGACGACCCGCGGTTCGCCGACCGGGCCGCGCGGATCCGCCACCAGGACGAGCTGTACCCGCTCATCGGCGCGTGGGTGGCGCGGCTGACCGCCGACGAGGTGGTGAAGCTGCTCAGCGACGCCGACATCCCGGCGTCGCCGATCATGAGCGTGGCCGACCTGATGAACGATCCGCACTGCCGCGCGCGGGGCTCGGTCGTGACGGTGGAGGACGCCGAGTTCGGCGAGGTCCCGATGGTCGCGCCGCTGCCGCACCTGAGCGCGACGCCCGGCACGGTGCGCTGGGCCGGCACCACACTCGGCGCGCACACCGACGAGGTGCTGGGCGGGCTGCTGGGGCTGTCGGGTACCGAGATCGGTGTGCTGCGGGAGAAGGGTGTGGTGTGAGCGGATCACTAGACTGCCGGGGGTGCACAGGGGAGATGACGTGAACGACATCGCCGGGCCGGCGGCGAGCCGGCGTGGGCGCGACCGGGCCCGGACCGAGGCCGACCTGCTCCAGGCGACGTTCGACCTGCTGCAGCGCGACGGCATCTTCGCGGGCCTGAACCTGCAGGAGGTCGCCGACCGCTCGGGGGTGAACCGCGGCCAGATCTACCAGTACTTCGGCGACCGCCGGTCACTGCTGCGCGCCGCCGTGGCGCACCGCGCCCGCGAGTGGGCGGCCGGCGCGAAACGGCACTGGGAAGCGTCGTTCCTCGGGCGCCGCAAGGCCATGTTCCGCAGCGCCCTGGCCAACCCGGCGCCCACCCTGGTCGAAGCCCTCCTCGCCATCGACGGCGACCCGGACTACCACGCCCTGCCCGAGATCGAGAAGACCCGGGCCGCCCTCGAGCGCGACCAGGCCGCCGGCGAGCTGCCGGCCGACGGCGACGCCATCGCGATGCACGTGTTCATGGTGGCGGCGTACAAGGGTTATCTGATCTTCCGCGAAGCGCTCGCACGCGATGTCGGCGTGCCGGTGGAGGAGCTCGACGCGCGCGTGCTGGCCGTGCACGATCAGGTGGCCGGGGCGATGACGGAGGGCCCCTGACCTGGAGTCCGGCGGCGCGGCGATGAGGTTTCGCGGTGGCCGCCGTCTACCTTCTCGACAACCCGGTCGAGAGGAGCGGTCTTCGTGGACCTGTACACCATCATGTGCGTCAGTGATCTGCCGCGCGCCCTGGAGTGGTTCGCCGCGTTCCTGGGGCGCCCGGCCGACGAGGTCATCGGCGAGGAGCACCTGTGGCAGCTGGCGGCCGGCGCGTGGCTCGTGGTCGACGCGCGCCCGGTGCGCGCCGAGCGCGTGGGCCGGGCGATGGTCACGCTCGGGGTGACCGACCTCGACGTGATCCTGGCCCGGCTCGCCGCGCACGGCATCACGCACGAACCCGTGGAGACCTACTCGAACGGCGTGCGGCACGTCGTGGTGCTGGACCCGGACGGCAACAGCTTGTCGCTGGCCGAGTCGCCGGCTGGGTGATCGGCTACTTCAGCGCCTTGAGGAGTTCTTGCGCCAGCGGGGCGGACGAGGCCGGGTTCTGTCCTGTGTGGAGGGTGCGGTCGACGACCGTGTACGGCTGCCAGTCCGGGCCGCGTTCGAAGGTGACGCCGAGCTTGCCGAGCTCGTCCTCCAGGAGCCACTTCGCCTTGGCGCCGAGGCCGACGGCGTTCTCCTCGTCGTTGGTGAAGCCGGTCACGCGGTAGCCGGTGAACGGGGACTCGCCGCGCTCGTCGCGGGTGGCCAGCAGGGCGGCGGGCGCGTGGCAGACCACGGCGAGGGGCTTGCCGGACGCGAGGGCGGCGGTGAGCAGCGCACCGGAGTCGGCGTCGTGGGAGAGGTCTTCCATGGGGCCGTGGCCGCCGGGGTAGTACACGGCGTCGTAGTCGCTCAGGTCCACGTCGGCGAGCACGAGGGGCTTGCGGAGTTCGCCGGCGCCGTCGAGGACCTGGGTGAGGTGGGCGGCCGCTTCCTCGCCGCCGGCCATGCCGGGGTCGAGGCTGCCCTGGTCGACGGTCGGCACGACCCCGCCCGGGGTCGCGACCACGATCGTGTGGCCGGCGTCCTTGAGCGCGGTGTAGGGGGCGGCGAACTCCTCCGCCCAGTACCCGGTGGGGTGGCGGGATCCGTCGTCGAGCGTCCAGTGGTCGACGCCGGTCATCACGAACAGCACGGTGGCCATGGGTTTCCTTCTCCTCGGGTGATCTTGGAGGGCCTGCTTCCGCGAGGGTAGTGGCGGTGGCCGGGGTGTGCGCGGTGCGTCGCTCGTCGGTGATTCGAGGGCGGTGATTTCGAGGGCCGTGTTTCGGGGGCGGGAATTCGGTGCGGAAATAAACGTTGACACCGGGGTGCGGGTTCGCGATTATGTAATGGAACCGAACGCAAGCAGGAAAGACAACGAAGGGGTCATCGTGGCCGGCATGGAGATGCGAGAGTCGCAGCGCCGCTATCGCGGCGAGCTGCGTGCTGCGCTGAGCCTGCTTCGATCAGTCGCGCCGCGCCTGCTTGACCAGCAGATCAGTAGCTCGATGCTGCCTGAGCGGCAGCTGCTGAGCAGTGGAGGCTCCCCACCGTGACGTCGTCGACGTCGTGACCGGGAGCCGCCCATCGGGAAACCGATTCGGGCGGCTTTCTTTATGTCGTGCGCCCAGTTAATGGTGCAATTCGTGGTGCTTGATTTGTCGCGCAGTTCTGGCTGCTTGGTCTTTCTCGACTTCCTGGTCTTTCTCAACTTCACAGTGGAGCAGAAACACGCTCGCCGCCGCGGCGAGCACGGTGGGGCTGGGCGCCTGGCGAGCCCACCCGGCTGTAACCCGGGTGCCCGTGACGGGCTTTGACGGTTCGACTCCGTCCCCCACCACTCGATCCACACCCGGATCGGCTGTCTCACCTCGATAGCTCAGCTGGACAGAGCGCCGGACTACGAATCCGGAGGTCCCAGGTTCGACTCCTGGTCGGGGTACGCAAGTTTTTCCTGCTCACGTGGCCCAGTGGCGAGGGCAGCTCCTTGTCGAGGAGACGATCGCGGGTTCGAGTCCCGTCGTGAGCGCGTGGCCGCCACAGCAGCACCGGCGAGTGCGAGGGAGATGGCAACCCGTCCGCTTCGGGAGCGGAAGACACCACGTTCGACTCGTGGGCACTCGACTTCACCACTGATTCGACGAGCACGGCGCGTTGGTCCAGCGGAACGGACACCGGCCCCTCAAGCCGGAAACGCGGGTTCGACTCCCGCACGCGCTACGCGGTTGTAGCCCAACTGGCAGAGGCACCTGGTCGAGGGCCAGGACAGTCGGGGTTCGAATCCCCGCAACCGCACGGTTTTCCCGCCCTCGTAGCCCAACTGGCAGAGGCACCGGACCCAGGCTCCGGACAGTCCAGGTTCGACTCCTGGCGAGGGCACGCTTTCCCGGGTGGTGTATCCGGCGAACACGGCGGATTTTGGTTCCGCAGAGCCAGGTTCGAGCCCTGGCCCGGGAGCGCACCACCAGGTGAGCACTGCACTTTTGCGTCCAGGAGGGCTGGCCGAGTGGCAAGGCACCGGGTTGCTGACCCGAGGTCCGGGATTATCTCCCGGCGCGCGTTCGACTCGCGCGCCCTCCGCACCGGAAGGCTTCTGCTCCGCACAGCTTCACCTCGAAACACGACTCAGGAGGATTGGCCGAGAGGTAAGGCAGCCGTTTCGAAAACGGTGGTCGGGTGTGCTGAGCACCCGCGCGGGTTCGACTCCTGCATCCTCCGCACCACCGGCCGGGCCGCCGCGCCCGGCCGAGCCCCCGTGGTCCAGTGGACACGACGCCGGCGTCCGAAGCCGGGAACGCAGGTTCGACTCCTGCCGGGGGCGCGGTGGCCCACCACCGACGCGCGGGGCCCAGTGGCCGGCCGGGGCTCATATCCCCGGAACGCCTGGATCGACACCAGGACGCGCGACCGGCGCCCCGTCGGTCTCGTTCGCCTGGCCGGCGCCTCGGCCACGCGAACGAGGCCGGCGGGGCGTGTTCTCATACCCAGGTACGAACTTCACCGTTCGGCCCCGTTCTGTTGTGCGGCAGGGAAAAGCCGCTCGTAGCGTCGCCACCATGAACGAATACGACACCCGGGCTCCCGGCACCGTCCTCGGAGCCTTCTGGCTGTACCTCGTGTCCACCCTCGTCGCGATCGTCGGCGCGGTGGTGCTGGTCGCGAACAAGCAGACCATCGCCGACGCGGTGAGAACCGCGGGCCAGGGCAAGCTCACCGACGCCCAGATCCAGCAGACGACCACCGTCGGCCTGTGGGTCGCCGTGGCGGTTGCCGTGGTGATCGCGCTGATCTACCTGTGGCTGGCCGTGAAGCTCAAAGCCGGCCGCAACTGGGCGCGGATCGTGCTGACCATCCTGACGCTGCTGCAGATCGTCTCGCTGATCGCCGGCCGGGGCGGGACGCTGCTCGGTTACCTCAGTGCCGGAGCAGCGGTGGTGGGGCTGGTGCTCGCGTATCTGCCGCCGTCCAACGCTTATCTCTCGGCGTCACGCGCGTCAGTCGTGCGCTGATCGGCCGTGCCCGCCGTCGGTCCAGGCAGGGCCGCCGGTGGGCCGTCGGCCGGCCAGAGCCGGGCCACCAGTTCACCCCGGCTGCGCACGCCGAGCTTCGCGTACACCGACTTCAGGTGATCCCGCACGGTGTGCGGGGAGATCGCGAGCCGAGCCGCGATGTCCGAAGTGGACTGTCCCGCGAGGACCTCGTGGCAGAGCTCGCGTTCGCGGATGGTGAGGTCGTACGCGGCGAACAGCACCCCCAGCAGGTCGGCCGCCGAGGCGCGGTCGACGGTCACCACCGTTTCGGTGGCGCCCTCGTCGGCGACGAGGGCCGAGCCGTGGAGCACGAGCCAGCCGCCGGAGGCGTCGCGGACGCGGGCGCGGAACGAGCCCGCCGCGCGCGTTCCGGCGGTGACGGCGTGCACCAGCACCTCGAAGCGGCCGGGAGCGACCTCGTCGAGGCGGCTCTGCCACTCGCGGGCCGCGGGAGTGGCGGCCCGGATCCGGGCGTCCGCCCCGACCACGACGATGGCCGGCTCCGCGCGCACCGCAGGACCGCCGCAGCGCGCCGCCACCCGCGTCGCGGCGGCGACCGCCGGGGCCACCGCGAGCACGAACTCCACCTCTCGGTCGCTGAACCCGCCCCGGCGCACCAGCCCCGCCGCGGCCCACGGCACGCCGTCCGCGCGGAAGGTCGCGCGCAGCTCGTGGCTGAGCCCGAGCGGGCGCCAGACCTCCGCGAACCGGCGGCTGCGCGCGAGGTCCCGCCGCGGCAGGTCGGCGAGACCGGCGACCGGCATCGGCCGGCGCGCGAGCTCGGCGAACGTGTGCGGCTCGGCGCCGTCGTACTCGTAGGCGGCCAGGAGCGGCTCGTAGCGGTGCGGGATGCGCGCGCGGCCGCTGGTCATCGAGCTGATCACGGCCGTGTCCGGATCCAGCGACGCCCAGCAGGCCAGGTCGGTGGGCACGACTCGGTCGACGAGCTCGAGGGCCGCTTCGTGCAGCTCGGCCACCCCGAGTCCCGCCACGGCGAGCGCGGCGATGTCGCGCCGCACCCCGCGTGCCAGCCCGTCCCACACGGTTCGCAGTATGCGCGCGCCGCGGCCGCCGAGCCCATCCCGCACTTGAGGGATGGCGGTGACCCGCGGCCGTTCGGAGCATCTTCCGCATGCAACCGATCGAGCTCACCTGCCCGCGGGCCACCGTGACCGTGCTGGTGGCGGCCGGGGCATACGAGCTGTTCGAGGTCGACGCGCCGCGCGGCCCCACCGGCCCGCCGCACGCCGCGCCGTGGCCCCGGGCCTACTACGTGCTCCGCGGCCGGATGGCCGCGTACCTCGACGGCGAGATCCACGACCTCGGCCCCGGCTCCGCCCTGCCCGTGCCGCCCGGCGCCGCGCACACGTTCACCGTGCACACGCCGTCCGTGCAGTTCCTCGCGGTGAGCCTCACCGACGCCATGGGCCGCTTCCTGCGCGAAGCCGACCTGGCCCCGCCGGGCACCGTGCGCGAGGTCGCCGCCCGCCACGGCGTGACGGTGGCGGGCTGGCCGTCGTGAGCGTCGTCGCGCAAGCGTTCGCGGCGCTGGCGGCGCTCATCCACGTGGTGGTGTTCGTGGCGGAGTCGTTCCTGATCCGCCGGCGCGCCATCCACCGGGGCATGTTCCGCATCCGCGGGGAGGACGTGCCGGCGGTGCTGCTGTGGTCGTTCGGCCAGGGGTTCTACAACCTGTTCCTGGCCGCCGGCACCGTCGCCGGGCTGGTCGCGGTGAACACGGGCCACGAGACGGTCGGCCTCACGCTCGTGGTGTACACCTGCGGGTTCATGGCGCTCTCCGGCGTCGTCCTCGCCGTGGGCGACGCGCTCGCGCTGGGCCGGCCGCGCAACTCGGCGTGGCCCGGCGTCGTGGCGCAGCTGGTGCCGGCCCTGGTGGTGCTGGCGATCGTGCTCACGGAAACCGGGCCCGGCTAGGCTTTCCGCACCATGACGAACCTCGACAGGATCCGCGCCGAGCTGATCGCCGACCCGGACAACGCGTGGGCCCGCGAAGCCGGCTACGCGCCGCTGTACACCGCGGACGTCGCCGCGAAGGTGGCGTTGATCGGGCAGGCGCCGGGGCGCAAGGCGCAGGAGAGCGGCATCCCCTGGCACGACGCCAGCGGCGTGAAGCTGCGCCGGTGGCTCGGGGTCACCGACGAGGAGTTCTACGATCCCGAACTGTTCGCGATCGTGCCGATGGACTTCTTCTACCCCGGCAAGGCGAAGTCCGGGGACCTGCCGCCGCGCCGGGGCGTGGCGCAGAAGTGGCACCCGCGGATCTTCGCCGAGCTGCCCGACATCCGGCTGAAGGTGATCGTGGGCAGCTACGCGCAGAAGTACTACCTGCCGGGCCGCCCGGTGACCGAGACCGTGCGCGCGTACCAGGACTACCTGCCTTCGGCGATCCCGCTGGTGCACCCTTCGCCGCTGAACGTCGGCTGGCACCTGCGCAACCCGTGGTTCGAGCAGGAAGTGGTGCCGGAGCTGCAGGCGCTGGTGGCGGCGGCGCTGAAGTCCTGAGCCCCGGCGTCAGAAGATGCTCAGGCCGGTGATGTCGCCGAACGCCTCCAGCGCCATCGCCGCGGACACGGAGTTGCCCTTCTCGTCGAGCCCCGGCCCCCACGCCGCCACCGCGCACCGGTCCGGCACGATCGCCAGGATCCCGCCGCCGACCCCGCTCTTGCACGGCAGCCCCACCCGGTAGGCGAACTCGCCGGCGGCGTCGTAGGTGCCGCAGGTGAGCATGATCGCGTTGATGCGCCGCGCGTCCTGTTTCGTCAGCAGGCGCGTGCCGTCACCGCGCACACCGTGGCGCGCCAGCACCAGCCCGGCCCGCGCGAGCTCCACGCACGACGCCATGATCGAGCACTGGCGGAAGTAGTGGTCGAGCACCTCGTGCACGGGGTTGAGCACGGTGCCGAAATCGGCCATCAGGTAGGCGAGTGACCGGTTGCGGTTCCCGCTGCGCGTCTCCGACTCCGCCATCTCCGGATCCCAGGTCAGGCCGGGATTCCCGGTCTCCGCGGCGAGGAACGCGCACAGCGAACCGCACGCGTCGCCCGTGTCCGCCAGCAGCTGGTCGGTGACCAGCAGCGCGCCCGCGTTGATGAACGGGTTGCGCGGCACACCCCGCTCGATCTCCAGCTGGATCAACGAGTTGAACCGCGTCCCCGACGGCTCGCGGTGCACGCGCCGCCAGATCGTCGCGTCGTCCCCTTCCAGCACGTGCGCGAGCGCGAAGACCTTCGAGATGCTCTGGATGGAAAACGGCACCTGCGCGTCACCCGCGTGGTGCACCTCGCCGTCCACGGTCGCCACGGCGAACCCGAACTGACCCGGATCGACGTTCCCGAGATCCGGGATGTAGTCGGCCACCTTCCCCGCCCCGATGTGCGGCTTCGCCGCCGCCCACACCTCACCGACAGCGCGCTCGAAGTCCACGGACAGCCTTCCGACGGGGGTGACGATGGCGGCTCCGATGATGCCACGTCGACTACAGTCGATCATGACTCGCCGGAGGTGCTGATGAGCGTGCCGTTGCCGTCGTCGTTCGGGTATCGGCTGGTGGACGTGGGGGGTGTGCGGATCAACTGCGCGGTCGGCGGGAGTGGGCCGCCGGTGTTGTTGCTGCACGGGTATCCGCAGACGCACCTGATCTGGCACCACGTGGCACCGCGGTTGGCGGAGGAGTTCACCGTGGTGCTGGCGGATCTGCGGGGGTACGGCGACAGCGACAAGCCCGCCGGCGGGGACCACGAGTACGCGAAGCGCGCGATGGCCGCCGATCAGGTCGCGGTGATGGCGGAACTCGGGTTCGAGCGATTCGCGGTGGCCGGGCACGATCGGGGCGGGCGGGTGGCGCACCGGATGGCGCTGGACGCACCCGGCGCCGTGCGCCGGGTGGCGGTGCTGGACATCGTGCCGACGCGGTATTCGTTCGCCCACGCCGACAAGGACTTCGGGCTCGGCTACTACCACTGGTTCTTCCTCGCGGCCGGCCACGGGATCCCCGAGCGCCTGATCGCCGGCGACCCCGAGTTCTGGGTCACCGCGCGCATGAACTCGCGCCACGACGGCGGGACGCCGTTCGATCCCGCCGCCGTGGCCGAGTACGTGCGGTGCTTCTCCACGCCGGAGGCGATCGCGGCCTCGTGCGCGGACTACCGGGCCGCCGCGGGCATCGACCTCGAGCACGACGAAGCCGACGCCGCGGCGGGCCGGGTCGTGACCAGTCCGCTGCTGGCGATGTGGGGGAGCGGCAGCTTCGTCGGCCGGACCTACGACGTGCCCGCCGTGTGGCGGGAGTACGCGCGGGACCTGCGGACGCTCGCGGTCGACGGCGACCACTACCTGCCGGAGGAACAGCCGCGGGTCGTGGCCGAGGCGTTGCGCGACTTCTTCACCGAGGACTGACAGCCCGCCTTCAGAACCGGCCCAGTCCGTGCGGCGAGCCGAGCCCGGTCGGGCCGTCCCAGCCGGGGCCGGCCTGGCACACCCGCGGGCCCCAGCCGTTCGTCGTGCAGATCGACGGCGCCCTGCCGTCGGCGGTCACGTCGTGGAACGCCGAGGTCGGCGCGCGGTAGAGCGCGCTCGGGCCCGTCGCGCCGGTGCCGTGGCCGCTGCTGCGCACGTACCACGCCGCCACGAACGGCGACGAAGCGCTGGTACCACCACTCACGATCCAGTTCTGCGGCTTGCCGGTGAACGGCGCGTACGTGTCGTACACCGCCGGGCCGTTCGCCGGGTCCGCGATGGCCGAGACGTCCGTGGCCGCGCGGTGGCCGCCGCAGTTCGCGGCGATCGACGCGGGCTGCCCGGCCGCGGGTGGGAAGGCCGTCGCGCATTCGCCGCTCAGGTTGTGCCACGCCTGCTCGGTGAACTTCGTGCGCGACGCGTCGGTCGGCTTCAACGCCGTGCCCCCGACGCCGACGGCCCACGGCAGATCCGCCGGCCACGTGTAGAAACTGGTGTCCGCCTTCACCGACGAAGCCGCCGCGTCGTCACTCGCGACATCCCCGATCGACGCGAACAACGGCACCCCCGGATGCGCCACCGCCTTGCTGTAGGGCGCGTTGATCGTCGTCGTGTCCAGGATCTCGATGTCGCTCAGGCTCACGGCGTCGGCGCCGAGTTTCACCGCCGTCTCATACGCGGTGGCGTAGTCGGCCGCCTTCTCGTCGGGGTCGGGCTCGCCGCTCGCGTCGAGGTCCGGCGTCTGCACCACCAGCACGTGACACGCGGGGCACGCGGCCGAGGCCAGGTCCACGTCCAGCGACGTCTCGACCGCCCAGTCCTCCTCCGACTCCTGGAACTCCGGGTCGGGGTCGGGCTGGACCGGTGGCCCGCCGTGGAAGTCGGTGATGGTGAGGCAGCCGTCGGCGGTGGTGCAGGCGGGCAGCCCGTACTGCTTGCGGTACACGGCCAGATCCGACTCCAGGTGCGTGTTCGCTCCCGCGCTGATCAGCGCGATCGTGCCCTTGCGGCCGACGCCGGCGCCCGGCAGTGAGTACGCGCGCGCGAGATCCGTGGCACCGAGCCCGACCGGCTGCGTCGTGGACAGCGCGGCGGCCGAGCCCCGGCTCGCGGTCACCACGGCGGCCTGACACCCCGTGACACACGCGGTGCGCACGCCGTGGTCCTGGAGCAGCGTGCCGTTCTGCACCTGGGTCTGGAGCTCAGCGAGGTCGGTGTTGCCGGGTGCGGCCTGAGCCGGCGCACCCGCCACGGCCAGCACCGCGAGCACCGGCAGCACCGCGACCACCGTGACTTTTCCCTTGTACCAGGACAATTCGCCTCCTCGGAACGTCGGCGGCGCCACCGCCGCCGCGGCTCATCCTGGGTGACGATCTTGGGAATCCTGTCAGGAACTTGTTTCGGTCGCCAGGCGGTTCAGCTCCGCGTCGAGCGCTCGCAGGGCCTGAGCGGTGAGGCTGGGGGTGGTGGCGGCCAGCGTCCACACGGATTCGGACGCGGTCGCCGCGGCGAAGTCGGTGTTGGCGAGCAGCGGCAGGTGCCGCAGGAGCACGTCGCGAGCCTCCGGGTCCGCGAGCAGCTCGCCGATCGGCGTCCGCAGAGCGGCCGAGAACTCGCGCGAGGACGGGAGGTCTTCGAGCGCGGCCAGCGCCATCTCGCGTTGCGCGCGCACGAGCAGGTGCTCCGCAGACACGGGCCCTTCGGCCGGCAGGCCGAGCCGCTCGAACTGCGACACGGGCGCGTCGGAAGCCCGCATCAGCTCCACCAGGTGCGTGGCCATCGTCAGCTCGAGGTCGTCGTCGACGAGCGGGTCGCGTTGTCCCGGATCGGTTTCGAGGTCGAAGAGCAGGGTGCCGAACGCGTGCGGGTTGCCCCAGGCGTGGCCGGGCAGGCGCAGCACCGGCACCCCCTTGGTGAACGGCAGGGGCGGCACCAGCTCGGCGCCGCGCAGTTCGTCGGGGGTGAAGCGGCTGTTCATGTGCGTGGGCATGAGCGTGTGCTCGAACAACGGCTCGTTGGCGGCGGTCGCGGGTGCCCGTAAGTAGACAAAGCGACCGTCGGTCACGTTGACGTGGCTGCCGAACGCACCGAACAGCGCGGCCGCCCGCGTGCCGGCGGCCGGGCCGGTGAGCGGAATGCCCTGCATGTCCGGTGTTCGGGGCACCCCGAAGAAATCGAGCAGCGTCGGTCCTATGTCGACGGTCTGCACCAGCGCGTCGCGCCGCTCGCCGCGCGCGGCCTCCCGTGGGTCCCAGACGAACAGCGGCGTGTGGATGTTCTCGTCGTACCAGGGCTGCACGTTCTTGCCCCACCAGCCGTGCTCGCCGAGCAGGAGGCCGTGGTCGGTGCAGACGACGAGCAGGGTGTCTTCCCAGAGCGCGTGGCGGTCCATGGCGTCGAGGACCCGGCCGAGCGAGGCGTCGCACATGGACAGCAGCGCGCGGTACTCGTCGCGCACGCGCCGGGTGACGGCAGGCCCCTCGGTGACCTTGCGGTAGCCGGGCCAGTCGTAACGGCCGCCGTCCTCGTCGAGGTCGTAGCGGGCGCGGTGCTCCTCGATCGCCAGGAACGGTTCGTGCGGGTCGAAGCACTCGATCTGCAGGAACCACTCCTGCTCGGCGGCGTTGGTGTCGAGGAACTCGAGACCGGCGTCCACGGTGCGGGTCTGCGGGTGCTGTCCGGGCTCGAGGAAGTGCGGCCGGTTCACCCAGTGCTGGCGCACCATCGCCGACGCGCGCCGGCCCACCACCTCGGTGTCGGGCATCTCGGGGTCGGCCACCTGACCCTTCCACCGGTCGCCTTCCTGGCCGCGGAAGAACTCGTAGGTGTCGAAACGGTTGTGGTAGGTCGCGCCGCCGTCCTCCCAGTAGTGCTGGTGGTCGGTGGCGAGGTGGGTGTGCACCCCGTTGCGGGACAGCAGTTCCGGCACCGAATCGTCGAACGGTTCGAGCGGCCCCCACGATCGGTGCAGGAAGTTGTGGCGGCCCGTGTGCAGCTCTCGCCGCGCCGGCATGCACGGCATGCTGCCCGCGTAGCAGTTGTCGAACGTGACGGCCGCTTCGGCGAGCCGCCCGAACTGCGGCGCGTGCACGTCGGTGGCGCCGTACGGCGGCAGGTACCGGCGGTTGAGCGTGTCGAACAGCACGACGATCGCGCGCATCGGGAGGGCTCCTCAGGTCGCTCGGGTGTGACACCTTTGGCGCGGGCGCCGCGACCCTGATTGACTCTGCTGCGTCGGGTACCCACCAACACGATTGTGGAGGACGCATGCCGGTCTCGAAGGCGCACGCGAACTGGAACGGCGACATTCCCACCGGATCCGGGCAGTTCACCGCCGGGGGAGGCAGCATCAGCGGCGGCGTGACCTACAAGTCGCGCTTCGAGGACGGCCCCGGGTCCAACCCGGAGCAGCTCATCGCGGCCGCCCACGCGTCGTGCTTCTCGATGGCGCTCGCCAGCACCCTGGCCGGCGCCGGCTTCCCGGCCGAATCGATCGAAACCGACGCTTCGGTCACCCTGCGCCCGGTCGACGGCGCGCCGACGATCATCAAGATCGAGCTCGTGACCCAGGGCCGCGTGGCGGGTGTCACGAGGAGCAGTTCCGCGAGTACGCCGCGCAGGCGAAGGCCGGCTGCCCGGTGAGCCGGGCGCTGGCCGGAGTTCCGGAGATCACGGTGGAGGCTTCGCTCGCCAGCTGAGCGCGGCCTGCTTTGTGTGGCCTGTTTTGTCGAGCCCGGTGGATCGGTGCGGTTTCGCGGCCGATCCGCCGGGCTTTCGCTTGGTCAGACGGCCTTGAGCAGGTCGAGCAGCGCGGCGTGGGTCCGGGCCGGCGCGGTGAGGAACGAGCCGGCCCGCGGGTGCCACGGGACACCTTCGGCGTCGGTCACCACCAGCCCGGCCTCGGCGGCGATCAGGCTCGCGCCGAGGAGGTTGCCGGTGTCGTGGCCGTACTCCCAGAAGCCGTCCATGCGGCCGGCCGCGACGTCCGCGATCTGCAGCGAGGTGGGGCCCAGGTTGCGCACGGCGCCGACGTGGGGCAGCACCGCGGCAAGCGAGCGGCCCGCCTGGCCGACGGCTTCGGGTTGTGTGCCGATGAACGGCGGCTGGCTGGTGCCGATGAGCGTGATCGGCAACTCGGCCTCGGCAGGTGACGTGAGGCGCTCGGCGTCGAGGAACGCGCCGCCCCCGGCCACGGCGTGGTAGGTCTCGCCGCGGACTTCGCTGCGGATCACGGCCGCGACCGGCACAGTGTCCTCGACCAGCGTGATGCTGACACACCAGTACGGCAGGCCGTGCAGGAGCTGCACGGCGCCGTCGGCGAGGTCCACGACCCAGCGGTGCTCGCCGGCCGCCAGCACGGGGTCGATTTCGTCGGCCCAGGCGACGCCGGGACGCAGCTTCGCGAGGCTCTCGCGCAGGTCCGCTTCGGCCGAGTGCTCCAGCGCGTCGAACGTCCGGCGGAACTCGGCGAACGTGGTGGGGGCCGGGTGCGCGGGCCGGGCCGCGAGAACTCGGCCGGCGGCTTCGGCCGCGGTGATCATGCCGTCGAGCAGAGTGGGTGTCATGGGGCCAGCGTGCGCCCGTGGCGGCGGATCCGGCGGTGATTGATGGTGTTGTTGAGCGAAACTGGTGACAGGATCGGGAGATGGTGAGCGAAAGTGTGCTGGATGAGCAGGACCGGCGGCTGGTCGCGGCACTGCAGTGCGACGGCCGGGTGTCGATCGAGCACGCGGCGGCGGTCCTCGGGCTGAGCCAGCGCACCGTGCGAAGCCGGCTTCGTGCGTTGCAGGACACCGGCGTGGTGCGCGTGGTGGCGGTCCGCCCGCGCGACGCGTCCGCCGGTGCCACGATGCTGCGCGTCCGCGTGCTGCGCGGCCGGATCGACGCCGTCGCGGCCGCCCTCGCCGCGCGCGACGACGTGCCCTACCTCGACATCTCGCACAGCGGCGACGAGATCTCGGCCGCCGTCCGGTCCGACCCGAGCGGCCGCGACAGCCTCGTCTTCCGCCGCCTGCCCGCCACGAGCGCGGTCACCGCCGTGCGCGCCGAGGCCGTGATGCACGTCTTCGCCGACTCCGGCGACTGGCGGCTCGACGTGCTCACCGAATCCGAGCGCGCCGACCTCGACTTCGTGTCCACCTCGGACTCCGCGCGCCCCGTCGACCCCGTGGACGCCGCGATCATCACGAGTTTGGAACGCGACGCGCGCCTGCCGGCCGCCGCCGTCGCCGCCGAGGTGCACCACCCCGAATCAACGGTCCGGCGCCGCCTCGCCACCCTGCGCGCCACCGGCCAGTTCCTCACCCAGACCTTCGTCGACCCGCACCGCCTCGGCCTCCGCATCGACGCGAACATCACGATGCAGGTCCCACCCGGCCACCTCGACGCTACCGGCCGCACACTCGCCCACCACCCGGCGGTCCACGGCGCCTTCGCCACCACCGGCAGCCTCAACCTGCACTGCGCGGTCTGGCTGCCGGACATGGAACACCTCTACCGCTTCGTCACCGAAGACCTCGCGCGCCTCGGCGTGGAACGGTTGGAGACCTTTCTGGTGGGACAGGCGGTGAAACGACCGGGGCGGTGAGGTGCTCGTGTTTCACAGCGGCATCTCGCGCGACGTTCATGCGGCGGACGACTTGGCTACCGATCGCCCTCCGGAGGCCGTGCCGTCCGTGACGACAACCGTGGCGCTTCCGTGATGCCCGCCGCCGCGAGGTCGGCGGCGATGCGGGCGCGGAGGTGGAACTTCTGGATCTTCGTGCCCGACATGGGCCAGTCGGTGACGAAGCGGACGTAGCGGGGGACCTTGAAGGTCGCGATGCGGCCCAGGCAGTGGGCGATCAGGGCGGCTTCGGTCGCGGCCTCGCCGGGGCGGAGCTGCACGTAGGCGGCGGCCACTTCGCCGAGGCGGGCGTCCGGGGCGGCGACGACCTGGACGAGGCCGCACGCGGGGTGGGTGGCGAGGCAGTCTTCGACCTCGGCGGCGGAGACGTTTTCGCCGCCGACTTTGAGCATGTCCTTCAGGCGGGAGACGAAGGAGAGGCGGCCGGAGGGGTCGGCGACCACGAGGTCGCCGGTGGAGAACCAGCCGGCGTCGTCGACGCGGTCGGCGGTGAGGGCCGGGTCGCGGTGGTAGTGGGAGAACCTGGACGTGCCGCGGAACTGCAGTTCGCCGCGGGTGCCCGGGGGCACCGGCCGGCGGGTCGCCGGGTCGACGACGCGGACTTCCATGTGCCGCAGGACTTTGCCGCTGGTGGTGGCGCGGACGTCGGCCGGGTCGGCGGGGGAGCCGACGCAGCAGAAGCCGAGGGACTCGGTCGAGCCGAGCGAGGACATCTGCACGGCAGGCTCGATCCGCGCCTGCATGGCGCGCAGCCGTTCGGGCGCCCCGACGTTGAGCACGAGCCGCAGCGCGCTCAGGTCGG
Source organism: Amycolatopsis rhabdoformis (assembly GCF_035918295.1). GTDB lineage: Bacteria > Actinomycetota > Actinomycetes > Mycobacteriales > Pseudonocardiaceae > Amycolatopsis > Amycolatopsis rhabdoformis. Next base: position 4,267,290 of record NZ_CP142149.1, on the reverse strand, counting down.
TGCGGGGGAAGTCGGCGTGGTCGAGCACGCGCAGCCAGATCGTCTCGAACGCCGGAAACGCCACCGTGCAACGCTCTTCGGCCAGCTGACGCAGCGCGGCGCCCGGCTCGAACGGTCCCGTGTGGACCATCGCGCAGCCCGCCGCGAGCGCGGCCAGCGCCACGTCGTAGCCACCGCAGTGGAACATCGGCAGCGCCGTCCAGAATCGGTCGTCCGGCCGCAGCTCCAGCCGCTCGGCGACGGCTTCCCCTTCGGCGACAAGGGAAGCGTTGTCGTGCACGCAGCCGTTCGGCTGCGCGGTGGTGCCCGAGGTGTAGAGGATCAACGCGGGATCCTCCGCCCGCACGGTGACCGGCGGTGGCTCGCCCGCCACCGCCTCGAACGCCGCGAGCGAGACCCACCCGGCGGGCACCACCCCGGACCCCAGGGCGACCATCGTGCGCAACACCGGCGCGGCCCGCAAGGACAGCGGGCGGGACGCCGGGAGCCCGGTCCGTGTACCGACGGAACCGGGCCCAGGCCCCGAAGCGTGGAGTCGTCGGCTGGCGTTGGCGACAGGAGGGGTGGGGTCCGAGGTGGTGCCGGCGAGTTCGCGGTCTGACGCGGGCTCGGTGAACTCCGGAGGCATGTCGGCGGAAACGGCCCTGAACCCCGGATCGGTGAGTTCCGGTCGCGAGTGGGTGGGCGCTGGGTCTGCCGCGGGCTCGGTGACTCCCAGCCGCGAGCCGACGGGCGCTGGGTCTGCCGCGGGCTCGGTGAACTCCGGAGGCATGTCGGCGGAAACGGCCCTGAACCCCGGATCGGTGAGTTCCGGTCGCGAGTCGGTGGGCGCTGGGTCCGGCGCGGGCTCGGTGAGCCCCGGTTGCGAGTGGGTGGGTGTTGAGCCTGTGGCGGAGTCGGTGACTCCCGGCCGCGAGCTGGCGGGCGCTGGGTCTGCCGCGGGCTCGGCGACTCCCAGCCGCGAACCGAGCGCAGGGTCAGCCGCGGAACCCGGCGAGAGCCCCGGCAACGCTTCCGCGAGCACCGCCCCCAACGCCGGATCCGCGAACAACAACCGCACATCCGCGTGCGCCAGGATCGTCCCGAGTTCCGCCGCCTTCAGGCGCGGGTTCACCGGCACGGTCACCGCGCCGAGGTACGCCGCGGCCAGCCAGGTGGTCACGCTGGCGACGCCGCCGGTCAGCAGCACGCCGACGTGGTCACCGGGGCGGATCCCGTGTTCCCACAACGCCCCGGCCCATCGGCGGGCGCGAGCGGCGAGCTCCGCGTAGGTGACGCGCCCGTCCGGGAACACGACCTCGCGCGAGCCGGCGGTGGCGGCGCAGCGGTCGAGCAGCTCCGGGATGGTGGCGCTCACGAGCGCACCTTCGGGGCTTCCGTGATGCCGGCCGCGGCCAGCTCGTCGGCGATCCACTGGCGCAGCACGGCTTTCTTGATCTTCGTCCCGGACATCGGCCACTCCTCGACCCACCGCACGTACCGCGGCACCCGGTACGACGCGATCCGCCCGACGCAGTGGTCGATCAGGTCCTGCTCGCTCACCTCGTGGCCCGGCTTGAGCTGCACGAACGCCGCCGGCACCTCGACGTACCGGGCGTCGGGCGCCGCCACCACGGCCACGATCGCCACCGCGGGGTGCGTGAGCAGGTGCCCCTCGACCTCGGCTGCCGCGACGTTTTCGCCGCCGACCTTGAGCATGTCCTTGAGCCGTGACACGAACGTGAGCCGCCCGTCGGGGTCGGCCACCACCACGTCGCCGGTGTGGAACCAGCCGGCGTCGTCGAAGACCTGGGCGGTGAGGTCCGGGTCGCGGAAGTAGCCGTCGAAGGTGTTGGGGCCGCGGAAAAGCAGCTCGCCGGCGACGCCGGGCGGGACGTCCGCGCCGGTGGGATCCACGACCCGGCACCGCATCCCTGGCATCGGGTGCCCGCCGGTCTCGGCGCGTTTGTCCGGCGGGTCGTCGAGGCGGTTGAGCGTGAGGAACGCGGCCGACTCCGTCATCGCCACGCACGACACGTGCACGGCGCGCGGCAGCCGCGCCGCCATCGCGCGCAGCCGCTCGGGCACGCCCACCACCATCACCACCCGGATCCGGCGAAGGTCGTGCTCGGCGAAGTCCGGCCGGTCGAGCACCGGCAGCCAGATCGTTTCGAACGCCGCGAGCGCGATCGTCACGCGCTCGCGGACCAGCAGGTCGAGGGTGGTCGCCGGGTCGAAGAACCGCGGGTGCACGAAGGTGGCGCCGGCGGTGAGGCAGGTGAGGGCGAACGTGATGCCGCCGCCGTGGAACAGGGGGATCGCGGTCCACACCCGGTCCTCGGCCGTGAGCGGCATCCGCTCGTGGGCGATGCCGTCGGCGAGCCGCGTGAGGGCCTCGTGGCTGAGCAGCGCGCCCTTGGGCGCCGCCGTGGTGCCGGAGGTGTACACGAGCAGCGCCGGGTCCCGCACGCGCACGCTCGCCGCCGCCCGGGCGGCTTCGGCCGGGTCGACACAGCCGGCCAGGAACTCCGCCCCCGACAGCAGTCCGGGCCCGCCCGGGCCGCCCAGGTGCACGATACGACAAGCGCCGTCGGGAAAGGTCCGCCGCAGGACGGCCACGAAATCCGGTTCACCGGCCTGCGGCGGGGCCGTGACGAGCACGCACATCCCGGAGTGCGTGACGACACCGGCGAGCTCCACCGGCTTGAACCGCGCGTTCACCGGCACCGCGATCGCGCCGGTCTCGGTCGCGGCCACCAGCATCGCGAGCAGGTCGACCGAGGCCGGCAGCAGGATCCCGACCCGGTCGCCGGGCTGCACCCCCAGCCCGAGCAGGCCGCGCGTGAACTCGCGGACGCGGGCGGCGAAAGCGCCGTACGTAGCCCGTTCCGAGGGGAAGACGAGGGCTTCGCGATCGGGATGCGCGCGGGCCCGCCGCCGCACCAGATCGCCGAGCGTGGTGGCGGCGACGGGCGCCACCTCGAGATCCCGCGAACTGGTCATCGGCGACTCCTTCGGCGACCGACCGCTCTATCTACCGACCGTTTGACAAACTAGCGCGGGTACTCGAAGGTGGACAAGCCGGAAGGTCCAGGTCGGCCGCGAAAAAAAGCGGAAACGCGGTGAAGAAGGGTGATGCCGTGTCGAGCTACGACGTGGTGGTGATCGGGGCCGGAGCCGCCGGCCTGTGCGCGGGCGCGCTGCTCGCCCGCGAGGGCAAACGGGTCGTGGTCCTCGACCGCAGCCCCTATCCCGGCGGGCGCGCGATGGCCGTGCCCGACGAGGGGTTCACCCTCAACCTCGGCGGCCACCTGATCGAGGACGGCGGGTCCGGGCTCACCAAGGTGTTCGAGCACGTCGGCAAGAAGCTGATCCACGGTGAGGTCAGCAAGGAGATGCCGATCTGGGACAACGCGTCGGGCTGGGGCTCGATCCGCGACCGCTACACCGACCGCGCCGAGCTGAAGAAGGTCGTGAAGGCGCTGGCCGACACGCCCTACGAGGCGCTCGACGACTGGGACGACCGCTCGCTGCGCGAGTGGATCCACCAGCACACGTCCGACCAGGGTGTGGTGGACCTGTTCGAGTTCATCTCCGTGCTCGAGTGCATGACCGACAACTGGTACGACCACTCGGCCAGCGACAACCTGTACGTGCGCAAGATGCACTACGAGGAGCGCAACACCGCCGCCTACTCGTGCTGGCCCGGCCAGGGCTGGGACGGCCTGTGGCGCGACCTCGCCGACGCGATCACCGAGCACGGCGGAGAGCTGCGCCTCGGTGCCTCGGTGGAGCGCGTGATCATCGAAAACGGTGCGGTGAAAGGCGTCGCGGTGGCCCGCGAGCCGAAGGTGCTGCCCAACGAGTTCTTCGAGGAGGAGATCCTCGAGGCCTCGGCGGTGATCTCCACGCTGCCGGTGTGGAACGTGCTGAACGTGGTGCCGCGCAGCGCGTTGCCCGAGTGGTACGCCTCGCAGATCGAGTTCCTGGCGCAGGACAAGTTCCGCATCGCCTGGCTCGGGCTCTACCTCGCCACCGAGGAGCCGGTCACGCAGTACGACCCGCGCGAGCTCTCCACGTGGACGGCGACGCCGTCGACCGACTGCTCCGGGTTCATGTTCGACCAGTCCGCGATGGACCCGTCGTGCTCGCCCGAAGGCACGCACCTGCACGTGCTCGGCGCGATCATCCCCGGTGCGAAGGGCCGCGACCGCGAGTGGTGCCGCGCCACCATGGAAGCCTTCGAACGCGACGCCGAGACGATGTGGCCGGGCTTCGCGAAGCCGGTCTGGCGGCGCCGGCACCTCGTGTTCGAACCGAGCTTCGGCGTGATCCAGATGCCCGGCCTCGTCGGGAAGTACCGGCCGCACTGGCGGGCGCCCAACGTCGAGGGGCTCTGGTTCGCCAGCGAGACCTTCCGCAGCCGCGGTGTCGGCACGGACCGCGCGGCCCGCGCCGCGCTCACCTGCGTCGAGGACTACCTCGGCGCGCGGATCCCCACGTTCGGCGAAGGGTGGCGGTACTGAGTGGAGCGCCTGCAGCTCGGGGTGCCCGGGCAGATCATGCCGCCGGCCGACGCCGCGGTGAAGTTCGCGCGCCGCAGCGAGGCCGAGGGCTTCGACGCCGTGTGGTGGCCCGATCACCTCATGGGCTGGCACGCCGACACCATGTGGACCCCGGACCTGACGCCGCTGGCCGCGGTGCAGCCCAATCCGCACGCGTACTTCGACCCGCTGATCATGATGGGCGTGGTCGGCGCGCAGACCGAGCGCATCAAGGTCGGCGTGGTCGTGACCGACCTGATCCGGCGCAACCCGGCCATGGCCGCGGCCAGCGCGCTCACGCTCGACCACGTGACGCAGGGCCGCGCGATCATCGGGCTGGGCTCGGGGGAGCGGCTCAACGTCACGCCGTACGGGATGTCCTTCGACAAACCGGTGGCGAAGCTGGCCGAGGGCATCGACGTGATGCGCCTGCTGTGGGAGGCCGACGGCCCCGTCGACTACGCCGGCAAGTTCCACACGCTCGAGAACGCCGTGCTGGGATTGCAGCCCTACCAAGGGAAACCGCCGGAGATCTGGACGGCCGCGCACGGCCCGCGCATGCTCGAGCTCACCGGGACCCGGGCCGACGGCTGGCTGCCCACCAAGATGTCGCCGGCCGAGTACGCCGCCTCGCTCACCACGATCCGGCAGTCGGCGCAGGACGCGGATCGTGATCCCGCGGCGATCACGCCGGGCATGCTCGGGTACCTGCTCATGGGGCCCGACGAGGAGACGGTGCAGCGGCTCACCGAGGCCCCGCTCGTGCGCGCGCTGTGCGTTCTGTTGCCCGCCAAGGTCTTCCGCGACCTCGGGGTCGAGCCGCCGCTGGACGGCGGGCCCGGCGGGTCCGGTTTCCACGACTTCATCCCGACCGCCGTGTCGCGCGCCGAATCGCTGCGGATCATCGACGCGATCCCGCCGAAGGTCGTGCGCCACTACGCGTTCTGCGGCACGCCGAAGCAGGTGGCCGAGCAGCTCCTCGAGTACCGCGAAGCCGGGCTGCGCCACCTCGTGATGTGGAACATCACCGCGTTCGGCGACCCGTCGCTGGCGAAGTGGTCGTTCCAGGCGATGGCGGAGCTGAAGAAGCTGGTCGACTCGTGAACACCGCCGTGGTGCGCGGCTACTTCGCCGCGCTCAACGCCGAACGCTTCGCGGAGCTGGCCGAGGTCTTCGCCGACGAGGTGGAGATCCACACCGTCGGTGCGGCCCCGGTGCTCGGCCGCGAAGCCGCGATCGCGCATTTCGCGCGGCTGCTGGAAAACTACGCCGAACACACCGACCGCGTCACGCGCTGGATCGAAGCCGACGAGGCCGTGGTCACGGAAATCGACTTCACCGGCCGGCTGCGCGACGGCCGGCCGATCGCGTTCGCCGCGCTGGACGTGTTCGACCTGCGCGCCGGGCGGATCGCGAAAGTCACGACGTGGTACGACACCCGCGAGGTGCGGCGCCAGATCCTGGTGTCCTGACACCGTCCTGGGAAGCCCGGCCTTTCGCGGTCTGCACCATCTCCATGGCCGCGATGCCGGTGCCGAACGGCGCGGTCTGCGGAGCCAGGCTCGCCAGCGCCGCCGTGTAGGCCGTGACGAGGGCGTCTTCGGCCGGGTAGTCGAACGGATCCGTGGTGCGGGAGGTGCGCAGGTGAGACTCGTTCGCCAGCATCCACTCCACCGTCTCGCCGAGCCCGTCGGCCACCGACACCACGTCGCGGTAGCCGAGGTCCTCGCGCAGCCGGGTCGTGTCCACGACACACGTCGGCGACTCCTGGCCGCCGAACGCCGACACCGCCAGCCCGGGGCTGGGCAGTTCCCGCGGCAGCGACCGGATCTCCAGGTCCCGGCCCGCCGCGCGCGCCACGAGCTGCGCCCACTGCCGCACGGTCACGAGCTCGTCGTCGGCGACGTTGTACGCCTGGCCCGCCGCCGTTTCCGGCCGGTCGGCCGCCAGCAGCACGGCCTGCGCGGCGTTGCGCGCGGCGGCGCGCGAGTGCACGCCGTGGCCGCCGTCGGCCAGGATCAGCCACGGCCGGCCGTCGAGCACACGCCGCACCACGTGCCATTCCCACGCGTACGGGTTCCGCGGCCCGTACACCGTCGGGTAACGCAGGTAGGTGGCAGCGAACGCACCCTGGGCGCCCAGCGCGAACACGTGGTCCTCGGTGCGCCGGATCGGGCCGGTGCTGTAGCCGGCGAACCGCGGCTCGTCGGGAGCCACGAGCGGATGCGTGTCCTCGCGCACGGGAAGCCGCACGCCGTAAGGGAACCGCGAGCCGGGGTTCACGTAGCCCTGGTACACCGGCACTCCGCCGATCACGACCAGGTGCCCGCAGCGGTTCGCCACGGCGTCGGCGATCAGCCGGACCCGGCCGTACGCCGCGACCACGAGGTCCCACTCGCCCGAGCCCACCGCCCGCGCGATGTCGGCCGCCTCGAACGGGCTGCCGTGCACGTGCGGAACGTCGGGCAGCTCCGCGACTTCGTGCCGGCCGGTGTGGAACACGGTCACGTCGTGGCCGCGCGCGAGCAGGCCTTCGACGATCGGCGGCCCGGTCGGACCGGTGCCGCCCACCACGAGCGCGCGCCCCATCAGAGTCCGACCGATCGGGGGAAGTCCGGCGGGCCCGGGGGCCGCGAGCCGCGTTCGTCGTGCACTGCAGCCTCCCTGCACCAGTCCTTCGTGGAGCATGGCAAGCCGGCTTACCTCTGTCAAACGGTTGGTTGGTGACTCTTGTTGGGCCACTCGTGTGGTGCTAATCTCACCGCTACCAAACGGCCGTTAGTCAGTGACGACGACGTCATGGAGGACGCCGATGTCCGCAGGCGCCACCGCTGCACCCGACATCCTGTCTGAGGAGTTCGCCGCGGATCCGTACCGCGCGTACCGGGTTATGCGCGAAGACCACCCGCTGATCTGGCACGAAGGCATGCAGAGCTACGTGATCAGCCGCTACTCCGACGTCGAGCGGGCCTTCAAGGACCCGGTGTTCACCAGTCACAACTACGACTGGCAGCTCGAGCCGGTGCACGGCCGCACGATCCTGCAGATGGACGGGCGTGAGCACTCCACGCACCGCAACCTGGTCGCGCCGGCCTTCCGCGGGCGGGACCTGATGACCAAGTTCCTGCCGGTGATCGAGCAGAACTCCCGGGACCTGATCGAGCAGTTCCGCCACGACGGGCGGGTCGACCTCGTCGACCAGTACGCGACGCGGTTCCCGATCAACGTGATCGTGGACATGCTGGGCCTGCCCAAGTCCGACCACGAGCACTTCCACCGCTGGTACAGCTCGATCATGGCCTTCCTGTCCAACCTCTCCGGTGACGAACAGGTGATGGCCGAGGGCATCCGCACCAAGGAGGAGTTCGAGGGCTACCTGCTGCCGATCATCCGGCAGCGCCGCGAAAACCCGGGCGAGGACCTGCTTTCCACGCTCTGCTCGGCGGAGATCGACGGCGTGCGGATGACCGACGAGGAGATCAAGGCGTTCTGCAGCCTGCTGCTCACCGCCGGCGGCGAGACCACCGACAAGGCCATCGCCAGCCTGATGCGCAACCTCGTGGCACACCCCGACCAGCTCGCGGCGGTGCGCGCCGACCACTCGCTGATCGCGGCCGCCTTCGCCGAGACGCTGCGGTTTTCCCCGCCGGTGCACATGATCATGCGCCAGCCCGCCGAGGACGTGGAGCTCTCGGGCGGGGTCGTCGAGGCCGGCAAAACCGTGACGTGCCTGATCGGCGCGGCGAACCGCGACCCGGCCAAGTACGCCGATCCCGACTCGTTCGACCTGCGGCGCCCGGATCTCGACCAGGGCCGCGCCTACACCGCCGGCGCCAACCACACGGCGTTCTGCCTCGGCCGCCACTTCTGCGTGGGCGCGATGCTCGCCAAGACCGAGCTCGACATCGGGATCGCGCAGCTGCTCGACGCCATGCAGGACATCCGGTTCGACGGCGCCGCCCCACCCGAGTACGGCGTGTTCACCCGCGCTCCCGGAACGCTGCCCCTGACCTTCACGCCCGCCTGAGGAGACCCGTCATGACCGCACGCGCCGAGATCGAAAACGTCCTGGGCAAGGCTTCCTGGGGCTACGACGAGAACGACGTGGACCTGATCGCCGACCAGTTCACGGAAACGGCGACGATGACCATGCAGATCGGCCGCGAAGGCGACACGATCGGGCCGTTCGAGGGCCGCGAGGCGATCCGGAAGCTGCACGCCGACTCGCTCGTCGCGCAGACCGACCAGCGCCGGCACAACCTCTCGAACCTGGTGCTCACCAAGGAAACCCCGGACAGCGCCGCGACCACCGCGAACCTCACGCTGCTGTCGATCGAGAACGGCGCCGTGCAGGTGCTCTCCAGCGGCTGGTACCGCGACGAGCTGGTGAAGCAGGGGGACCGCTGGCTGATCGCGACCCGGCACATCTACCTCGACCTGCCCTACTGAGCACGCGAACACCGAGCACCGAGCGGCCCCACCGCAGAGCACGCCCCTGATCCCCGCACTCCCGAAGCCAGAGGACACCCATGGTCAACATCGGACGGATCCCGGAGAAGTGGGCCGCGCTCACCCCCACCCGGGACGCGATCGTCGACGCCCCCAGCGGGCGCCGGATGGACTGGAGAACACTCGACGAACGCGTCCGCCGCCTCGCCAACGGGCTGGCCGGCGAGGGCGGCCTGGGCCTGGCGAAAGGCGACCGGGTCGCGATCCTCGCGAAGAACTCGATCGAGTACCAGGAGCTGTACTACGCGGCGGGGCGGGCCGGGCTCGTCACGCAGCCGCTCAACTGGCGCCTCGGCGCACCCGAGCTGACCCGCATCGTGGCGGACGCGGCCCCGAAAGCGGTGATCACCTCCGACGAGTGGCTCGACACCGCGAAGCAGCTGCAGTCCTCGGTCGATGTGCCGAACTGGCTGCAGTACGGCGCTTCCGGCGACGGCAGCTACGAAGACCTGCTGGCGCGCAGCAGCACCGACGAGCCGGTGCAGTCGTCCTCGGTCGGCGACGCGGACCCGTTTTTCATCCTCTACACCGGCGGCACCACCGGCGAGTCGAAGGGCGCGCTGCACAGCCACACGAGCGTGTCGTTCGGGATGCTCAACCAGACCGTGGCCGAGCGGATCGTCGCCACCGACGTGTACATGCTGACCGGGCAGATGTACCACATCCCGGTGGTGCTCTCGATGAACTACCACCGCCACGGCTGCCCGCTGGTGCTGATGAACTTCGAGGCCCGCACGGCGCTGGAGCTGATCCAGGAGGAACGCGTCTCGGCGTTCCTCGGCATCACGACGATGCTCAACTGGATGATGGCCGTGCCGGGCTTCTCGTCCTACGACATCTCCGCGCTGCGCAACATCCAGTACGGCGGCGGGCCCATGCCCTCGTCGGTGGTCAAGGCGGCGCTCGACCAGTTCCCCTGCACGCTGATCCAGGGTTACGGCCAGACCGAGGGCACCACGATGTGCTTCCTGTCGCAGGAGGACCACCTCGACGCCGTGCGCGGGATCCACCCGGAACGGCTGATGTCGTGCGGGCGCGAAGGGTTCGTCACGCAGGTGCGCGTGGTCGACCCCGACGGGCGTGAGGTGCCGAAGGACGGCCGCACGGCCGGCGAGATCATCGTGCGCTCCGAGGCCAACATGCTCGGCTACCTCAACCGGCCCGACCTCACCGCGAACACGATCCGCGACGGCTGGATGTGGACCGGCGACATCGCGACCTGGGACGACGAGTCGTACGTGTTCATCGTCGACCGCGCCAAGGACATGATCATCTCCGGCGGCGAGAACATCTACTCGATCCAGGTCGAGGAGGCGGTGAACAAGCACCCGTCGGTGCTGGAGTGCGCGGTGATCGGCGTGCCCGACGACGAGTGGGGCGAGGCGGTGAAGGCGTTCGTGGTGCTCAAGCCCGAGACGACGGCCACCGAAGCCGACATCATCGCGACCGCCAAGCAGCACCTGGCTTCGTATCAGAAGCCGCGGTCGGTCGAGTTCGTCGAGGCGTTGCCCAAGGCGCCCACCGGGAAGATCCTGAAGCGCGACCTGCGCCGGGCGTACTGGGCGGATCGCGGCCGGTCCGTGTGACGGTCGGTGTGACGGGCGGGCTGCACCACCTCGGCGTGCGCGTGGCGGATTTGGAGCGGGCCGTGGCGTTCTACCGCGAACTGGGCGCCGAACCGCTCGCGCGGGAGTTCACGCTCGACCCCGGTGCGGCCGCGCTGGCGATGAACACCGAGCGCGAGGTGCGCGTCGCCCTGCTCGGGTTCCCGGACGGCAGTGGGATCGAGCTGTTCGAGTTCGCCGATCCCGCGCCGCAGTGGTGTGCCGCGCCGGAACCCGCCGCGCGGCTGCCGCACCTCGGCATCCGGGTCGACGACGTCGACGCCGCCCTGGCCCGGGCCGAGGCGGCCGGCGGGCAGCGGCTGTGGAACCGGCCGAAGCAGTGGGGTCCGGTGCGCGTGGTGTACCTGCGCGATCCGGACGGGACCGTGCTCGAACTGCTCGACGCGCCGCTGCGGGCGGTCGCCGACGTCGTCGCTCCATGAACACCCGGCAGGAGGAGGGTTCTTGTCCTACGACGTGATCGTGCTCGGCGCGGGCGTGTCCGGCCTGGTCACGGCGTCGCTGCTCGCCGAACGAGGCCAACGCGTGCTGCTGCTGGAAAAGCACGCCTACCTCGGCGGGCGGGCGCGCGAGTACCGGTACCAGGGCCACCAGCTCGGCCTCGGCAGTCACCTCGTCGAGGATCCCGGTGACTCGCTCACGAAGGTGTGCGCGCAGCTGGGGCTCGACCTCGTGCACTCCGAGCGCAGCGACTCGATGCCGTTCTGGACCAACGGCCGCGGTTGGGCGCCGATCCAGGAGCAGTACGCGGGCAGCGCGAAGCAGGGCCTCAAGCGGTGCATCCAGGCGCTGAACGAGACGTCGTACGAGGAGCTGGAGAACTGGAACCACGCTTCGCTGCGGGAGTGGATGGCGCAGTACACCTCCGACGAAGGCGTGTACACGGTGTGGGAAGCCATTTCCGTGCTGGAACAGATCACCTTGCGGCCGTGGGAACACTCGGCCTCGGAGAACCTCTACACGCGCAAGCTGCACTACTCGACGCGGCGCACGGCCGGGTACTCGTTCTGGCCGATGGGCGGCTGGGACGCGTTGTGGCACAACCTGGTCGAGGCGTACGAAGCGAAGGGTGGCGAGCTCCGGCTGTCCGCGCCGGTGCGCCGGGTCGACGTGCGGGACGGCGCCGTGCGCGGCGTGACGCTGCGCGACGGTGAGGAGATCGAGGCGCCGCAGGTGGTCGTGTCGGCGCCGGTGTGGGATCTGCTGCGGCTGTTCGACGACGACGTGCTGCCGTGGGACCTCGCGGCGCGCATCCGGATGCTGGCCGCGAACCGCAACCGCGCCTGCTGGATCGGCTACTGGATCGCGGCGAAGGAGCCGGTGATCGCGATGACCGAGCGGGAGATGGCGTCGTTCCTGTCCACGCCCCGCTGCGGCCTGCCCGGCTTCACCCTCAACTTCACCGGCTACGACGGCGGGGTCTCACCCGCCGGGGAGTACCTGACGTGCGTCGGCGCCTCGTTCGACGCGACCACCCACTACGGCGACCGGGCCTGGCTCGACCGGAAGTTCGCCGAGCTGTGGGAGGACATCGAGGAGATGCTGCCGGCGGCGCGCGGGGCGCTGTGGACGAAGCCGCACGTCGTCACCAGCTACGGCGTGATCACGAAACCGGGGCTGGTCGGCCCGGTCCGGCCCGACACCCGGGTCCGCGGCGTCGAGGGCCTCTGGCTGGCCGGCGACACCACACGCGCCCGCGGCATCGGGATCGACAAGGCCGCGCGCTCGGGCATCACGGCGGCCGAGGCGGTGCTCGGGCAGCGGCTCCCCGCGTTCGCCGGGACACTGCGGTACTGACCGGAAGTCTTTGCACGGCAACGAGTTTCTTCCACCAGAGGAGGCGGACATGGCGGGACGGGTCGAGGGCAAGGTCGCGTTCATCACGGGCGCGGCACGCGGGCAGGGCCGCGCACACGCGCTGCGGCTGGCCGAAGAAGGCGCCGACATCATCGCGATCGACGCGTGCGCGGCGGTCGAGACGGTGGACAAGTACCCGCCGGCCACCGAAGAGGACCTGGCCGAGACCACGGCACTGGTCGAGAAGCTCGGCGGGAACATCATGGCGAGCAAGGCCGACGTCCGCGACGCCAAGGACCTGCAGGCCGCGCTCGACGAGGGCGTCGAGCGGTTCGGCGGCCTGGACATCGTGGTGGCCAACGCCGGCATCGCCACCTACGGCATGTCCTGGGAGCTCACCGAGGACATGTGGCAGGACATGCTCGACGTCAACCTCACCGGCGTCTGGCACACCGCGAAGGCCGCGGTGCCGCACCTGATGCGCCGCGGCGGCGGGTCGATGGTGTTCACCAGCTCGATCGGCGGGCTGAAGGGCATCATGCAGGTGGCGCACTACGTCGCCGCCAAACACGGCATCGTGGGGCTGATGCGCACGATGGCCAACGAGCTGGCCGGGCACCGCATCCGCGTGAACACCGTGCACCCGACCAATGTGGACACCCACATGATCCAGAATCCCGGCACGTGGGGAATGTTCGCGCCGGACGACCCGGAGCCGACGCGCGAGAAGGCGATGCCGGGCTTCCTGTCGCTCAACGCGCTGCAGGTGCCGTGGGTCGAGTCGATCGACATCGCCAACGCCGTGCTGTTCCTCTCCAGCGACGAGGCCCGGTACGTGACCGGGGTGGCGCTGCCCGTCGACGCCGGGGCCGTGATCAAGTGAAGGTGTCCGGATCCGTCGGCCTGGTCACCGGCGGCGCGTCCGGCCTCGGCGCCGGCACCGCGCGGATGCTGGTGGCCGGCGGCGGCCGGGTCGGCATTCTGGACCTCCCGTCCTCGGCCGGCGCCGAGTTCGCGGCCGAGCTCGGCGAAGCCGCGCTGTTCGTACCGGCCGACGTGGCGGACGAGGCCGAGGTCGAGAAGGCCGTGGCCCAGGTCGCGGATCGGTTCGGCCGGCTCGACGTGTGCGTGAACGCGGCCGGGATCAGCCCGGCCGCGCGCGTGCTGTCGCGCAAGGGCGAGCTGCACCCGCTCGACCTCTTCCGGCGCACGATCGAGATCAACCTCGTGGGCGCGTTCGACGTGCTGCGCCACGCCGTCGCGGTGATGGCCCGCAACGAACCCGGGCCGGACGGCGAGCGCGGGCTGATCGTGAACGTCTCCTCGGCCGCCGCATTGGAGGGCCAGGCCGGGCAGGCCGCGTATTCGGCGTCGAAGGGCGGGCTGGTCGCGCTCACGCTGCCGCTGGCGCGTGACCTCGCGTTGTGGGGTGTGCGCGTGATGACGGTGTGCCCCGGGATCATGGACACCGGCATGCTGGCCGGCGCCGACGAGAAGCGCCGCGCCGCGCTGATGGACCTGCACGTGTTCCCGAAACGGCTGGGGCGTCCGGAAGACTTCGCCAAACTGGTGGCGAGCTTCATGGAAAACGAGCTGCTCAACGGTGAAGTGGTGCGGCTCGACGCCGCGACCCGCCTCTGAGCGGCACGCGGCCGAACACCTCGACACACAAATTCGACAGCACAACTCGACAACCGAGGAGAGTCCGATGTCCTCCGACTCCGCGCCACTGGCCGGCCGCGTCGCGCTCGTGACCGGTGGTTCGCGTGGCCTGGGCCGCGCGGTGGCGACGCGGCTGGCGGCCGACGGCGCCGCCGTCGCGGTGAACTACCGGCGGGATTCCGGTGCCGCCGACGAGGTCGTGGCGGGGATCGCGGCCGAGGGCGGGACCGCCGTCGCCTACCAGGCGTCGGTGGACGACGAGGCCGCCGTCGCCGCCATGGTGCGGCGGATCGGCGAAGACCTCGGCCCGGTCGACCTGCTCGTGAGCAACGCCGGCACCGCGAGCCGCGGCACCGCCGTCGCGGACACCGACGAACAGGAGTACCTGCGGTTGCTGCGGGTGCACACGCTCGGCCCGCTCGCGCTGATCCGGGCACTGCTGCCGGGGCTGCGCGCGGCCGAGCGTGGCGACGTGATCGTGGTGTCGAGCGCGATCGTCGAAACGACGCCGGCGGGAGGTGCCGCGTACACGATGGCGAAGGCCGCGATGGAGGCCGCCGCGCGCACGCTGGCCTTCGAGGAACGCCGGCACGGGATCCGCGTCAACGTGGTCGCGCCCGGACTGGTGGCCACCGACATGGGCGAGCGGCTCGTCGCGGCGTCGGGGGCGCCGACGATCGCCGACCTCGACGCGCGGTACCCGTTCGGCCGCGTGGCCCGGCCGGAGGACGTGGCCGGGGTGGTGGCGTTCCTGGCCTCGGCCGACGCCGATTACCTGACGGCCCAGCGCATCCGGGTCGACGGCGGTGGGCCCGGCATCCCGATCGTCGCCGCCGGGCCCGCGTGACCGGCGGTCCTAATCGAGCGTGATCAGCGGCGTTCCGGCGGTCACCGAGGCGCCGGGGGAGACCAGGACGGAGCCGACGACCCCGCCCACCTCCGCGCGCACCTGCATCTCCATCTTCATCGCCTCCAGCACCACGACGACCTCGCCCGCGGCGATCTCCTGCCCGGGTTCGACCCGCACGGCGACCACGGTGGCGTCCATCGGCGCCGTCGGCGGCCCGCCGGCCGACGCGGTGGCCGCGCTCGCCCCACCCTCGCGCGCAGGGCGCGAAGAAGCTCCGGTGACAACGCCGGGACGCGCGGCGCGGCCGTGGATCGCGATCTCCACCGGCCCGCGGTCGGTCGCGATGCGGACTCGCCGCACGGGCACCGCGCCCGGGGCAGCGGGGGCCGAGGGCGTCGGCGCGGGAGCCGCTTCGGTCGCGTCCGGTACCCAGTCCCGCTCGACCGAACCCGTGTCGTGCCGGCCTTCGGCGAACAACGCCGAGCCGAGGATCGTGCGCAGGTACGCCGCCGTGGTGGGCGGACCCGCGACCCGCAGCTCGCCCAGCGCACCGATGAGCCGCCGCCGGGCGGAGTCGCGGTCGTGGCCGTGGGCGAGGACCTTGCCGAACAGCGAGTCGTACATCGCGGGCACCGCATCGCCGGCCTCGACGCCGAAGTCGGCGCGGATGCCGGGGCCGGTGGGCACGGCCAGGTCCGCCACCGGGCCCGGGGCCGGCCGGAAACCCGCGGCCGGGTCCTCGGCCGCGATGCGCGCCTGGATCGCGTGCCCGCGCACCACCACGTCCTCCTGCGTGAACGGCAGCGGCTCGCCGAGCGCCACGCGCAGCTGCGTCGCCACGAGATCGAGGCCGGTCACCAGCTCGGTCACGCCGTGCTCGACCTGCAGGCGCGTGTTCATCTCCAGGAAGAAGAACTCGCCGGTCGCGGGCAGCACGAGGAACTCGACGGTGCCGGCGCCGACGTACCCGACCTCGCGCGCGAGCTTCACCGCCGCTTGGCGCAGCGCGGCCCGCAGCGAGTCCGGCAGGCCGAACGCCGGCGCCTCCTCGATGAGCTTCTGGTGCCGGCGCTGCACCGAGCAGTCGCGGTCGGCCAGGTGGAGAACGCGGCCGTGGCTGTCGGCGAGCACCTGCACCTCGACGTGGCGCACCGGCGCGAGGTAGCGCTCGAGGTGCACCTCCGCCCGGCCGAACGCTGCTTCGGCTTCCCGCGCGGCCGAGGCCATCGCGTCGGCGAGCTCGGCAGCGGCGGTCACCACACGCATGCCGCGCCCGCCACCGCCGAACGAAGCCTTGACCACCAACGGAAATCCGATGCGCTCGGCCGCGGCGGGAGCCGCTTCGGCCGTGAGATCACCGGTGCCCGGCGGCACCGGCACACCGCACGCTTCGGCCACTTCGCGCGCCGCGACCTTGTCGCCCATGCGCGCGATGACCTCGGCCGACGGCCCGACGAACGTGAGCCCGGCCGCCGTGACCGCTTCGGCGAACCCGGCGTCCTCGCTGAGCAGGCCGTAGCCCGGGTGCACGAGGTTCGCGCCGGTCGCCTTCGCCGCGCCCAGCACCGCGTCGATGTCCAGATAGGACGCGCGGGCGGGCGGCGGGCCGATGCGGTGGCTCTCGTCGGCGAGCCGCACGTGCAGGGCGCCGGCGTCGGCGTCGCTGTACACGGCGACGGACCGCAGGCCGAGCTCGCGGCACGCGCGGATGATGCGAACGGCGATCTCACCGCGGTTCGCCACGAGGACGGTTCCCTCTGGCATGTCCGTATCCCTCACGTCCGTGGTGCCGGTGCCGCACACCTGTGTGGAGGTCGCGCCGCGCTCGTCGGCGACCCCGTGGAGAACTGTCTACCAACCGGTCGTCTGATAGTCTAGAGTCGGCGCCGAGGGCGGACCACTTCGCTCGCGGGCGTGGCGGTTCACCCCCGCACGACCGATGCGGCCAGGGAGGTCCCTTGACGACGAGGAGCACCGTGCACGAGGGCTCGGCGGACGGCTCGGCCGGAGATCAGGGCGATCGCGAGGTTCACGGCGAACCGGCCGAGGTCACGATGGCCGATCGGCTCGCGGTGCTCCGCGAGAAGCAGGCCGCGGCCCACGCCAGCGGCGGGCCCGAGGGCCTGCGCCGGCACCGGGAATCGGGGCGGCTGCCCGTGCGCGAGCGGATCGAACTGCTCGTGGACGCCGGTTCGTGGTTCGAGATCGGCGCGCTCGCGCTGCCGGAGCTGCGCCGCGAGAAGCCGATTCCCGGCGACGCCGTGGTGACCGGGTTCGGGCTGCTCGACGGCCGGCGCGTCGGCGTGATCGGCATCGACTCCTCCGTGGTCGCGGGCACCACCGCGCCGATCAGCATGCGCAAGCAGGGTCGGCTGATCGAACACGCGCAACGCCACGGCTTCCCCCTGGTCCTGCTCTGCGACGCCGACGGCGGCCGGATGCCGGACGTGTCGGGCTGGCGGTTTTCCGGTCTGCCCCTGGACTTCACCACGTTTCTCAAGCCACCGCCCGGGGAACCGGTCGTGCCGAGGGCCGCGGCCGTGCTCGGCCCGAGCTACGGCGACTCGGCCCTGCACGCCTCGACCGCGCACTTCGTGGTGATGGTGCGCAGCGGTTCGATCGCGCTGTCCGGTCCGTCGGTGGTCGAGCCGGCCATCGGGGAGAAGGTGACCGACACCGAGCTCGGCGGCCCGGCCGCGGCGACCGAAGCCGGCAACGCCCACCTCGTGGTGGACACGGAAGCCGACGCCATCGACGCGATCGCCGCGTTCCTGTCCTACCTCCCGCAGAACTCCACGCAGAAGCCGCCGCTCGCGCCCCCGCGGCCGCCGGCGCGCGACCCGCGTGAGCTCGAGACGATCGTGTCGCTCGGCCCGCGCTCGGGCTACGACATGCGCGACGTGTTCGCGTGCCTCGCCGACGAGGCGAGTGTGCTGCCGTGGGCCGACGGCTGGGGCCCGAGCCTGCTGTGCGCCCTGGCGCGGATCGACGGCCGCCCGGTGGGGCTGATCGGCAACCAGCCGATCGTGCGGGCCGGCGCGTTGGAACCGCCGAGCCTGAACAAGGAGCGCACGTTCGTGCGGCTGTGCGACACGTTCGGCCTGCCGCTGGTGTTCCTGCACGACGTGCCCGGCCTGATGATCGGCACCCAGGCCGAGCGCGGCGGCATCCTGCACGGCTACGAAGGGCTCGTGTCCGCAATCGCGGAGGCCACCGTGCCGAAGGTCGGCGTGGTGCTGCGCAAGGCCTACGGCGGCGGCCACTTCGCGATGGGCGGGCGCCCGACGAAACCCGACTTCCTCTACGCGTGGCCGAGTGCGGAGCTGGGGTTCATGGCGCCGGAGACCGGCATCCGCACGATCCACCGGCGCCGGCTGGAGCGCGTGCTGGCCGAGGAAGGGCCCGAGGCGCACGCGGCGCTGGTCGCCGAGCTCACCGCGGAATGGGTCAGCGAGGCCGAGCCGTGGGAGGCCGCCGCGCACCTTTCGCTCGACGACGTGATCGAGCCGGCCCGCACGCGGGACGTGATCGCGACGAGCATCGACATCGCGCTGGGAGGACTCGCGTGAGCAGTTGGAACCCCGCCGCGGCCCGCACGTTGCGGGTCGAGACCGACGACCCCGGCAACGGTTCGGGTGCGGTCGCGGTGCTCACGATGGACACGCCGGGCAAGCTCAACGCGATGGGCCGCGAGTTCTGGCCCGAGCTCAGGGACACGTTGGCGCACTTGGCTTCCGACGGCCGCACCCGCGCCGTGATCATCACCGGCGCGGGGGACCGGGCGTTTTCGGCGGGTGGTGACATCGCGAGCTTCGCCGACCTGACCGACGTCGTCGCCAAGCGCGAGTTCCAGCAGGACTGCATGCGCACGTTCGCCGCGGTGGAGGAGTCGCCGCTGCCGATCATCGCGGCCGTGAACGGCTTCGCGCTCGGCGGCGGGTGCGAGCTCGCGCTGGCGTGCGACGTGGTGGTGGCGGCCGAAACGGCCACGTTCGGGATGCCCGAGTGCGCCGTGGGGCTGGTGCCGGGGTTCGGCGTGCTGCGCGCGCCCGCTGTGATCGGCCGGCACTGGACGAAGCTGATGATGTTCGGCGGCGAGCGGGTGGACGCGGACACGGCACTGCGGATCGGCCTCGCGCAGAAGGTGGTGCCCGCCGCGGAGCTGATGCCGGCCGCACGAGCGCTGGCCGGGCGGTTCGCCGCGATGGCCCCGCTCGCCGTGGCCAGCGGCAAGAACCTGGTCAACCGCGGCGTGGACCGCGGCGAGTTCGACCATTCGACGGCGGCGCTCACGACCCTGCACGCCACCGCGGACGCCGCCGAGGGCATCGCCGCCTTCCTCGGCAAGCGCGCGCCGCGGTTCGAGGGCCGCTGATGACCAGCCGCCCGGAGCCGTTCGTGGCGCTGATGCGCCGCTACGTGAACGACTACACCAACCGCCACGACGTGTCGGTGTGCGCGGACATCATGGAGCCCGGGTACGTCCTGCGCATGGGGCCGCACGAGGTCGCCGGCCGCGACGAGGCGTACCTGCCCGCGGCGCAGCGGCAGTTCGAGCAGTTTCCCGGGCTGTGCCTCACGGTCCACGCCATCGTGACCGACGGGGAGCGGCTCGCGATGCGGTTCTCCGAGCACGGCCGGCGCGCGCGGGACGGCAAGGTCGCGGTGTGGACCGGGCTCGGGCTCTACCGCTGGAACGGCCGCCGGCTCGAGACGAACTTCGTCGAACAGGACTACCTTTCCCGGCGCCGTCAGCTGAGTTCCGGGAACCCGGCCGTGGTCGGCGCGCCCGCGCCGGCGCCGTGGGACACGGTGGCCGAGCCGGCCAACCCGGCCGCGGAAACCGTGGTGCGCCAGTGGCTCGCGGCCGGGGCGGCGGTCGGGCCGGACAGTTCGGCCGGTGCGGTCCACTTCGACGACGGCGACGCGGGGCCCGCCTTGCTCACGGACGTCTCGACGCGAGTGGACGAACTGTTCTCCGCGGGCGAGCACGTGGCGTTCCGGGTCACCGCGACCGGGGCGTACGCCGGTGGGCTCGGCCCGGACGCCGGTGCGGCGGCCGTCGGCACGTCCGCGACCCTGCACCTCGTCGGCCTCGTGACGGCCCACGGCGGGGAGATCAGCGGCTGGATCGTCCGCGACCGGCTCGGGCTGGCGCGGAGTCTCGCGCAGCCGGCCGCCGCCGGAGCCTGAGAGGAACCCCATGGCTGCCACCGAAAATCCCGCCGTGCCCGACGACCTGCTCGAGCCCGCGGCGAGCGCCGACCCGTACCCGATGCTGCACGAGCTGCGCGGCGCCGACCCGGTGCACTGGAGCTCGCGCCACCGCGCGTGGCTGCTCACGCGCTACGCCGACGTGTCGGCGGCCTTCCAGAACAAGGCGTTCTCCAGCGACCGCGTCCGACCGCTGCTGGCGGCCGGGCGCGAACGGCCCGCGGCGACCACCGAGGTGCTCGCGCTGATGTCGAGCTGGCTCGTGGTCTCCGACCCGCCGGCCCACACCCGGCTGCGCAAGCTCGCGGCGGGCGCGTTCAAAGGCCAGGGGATCGCGCGCATGGACGGCCTGATCACCCGGATCGTCGACGAGCACATCGACGGGTTCCTGCGCGGCTCCGGAGCGCAGGACCTGATCGAGCACATCGCGTATCCGTTGCCCACCACCGTGATCGCCACGATGCTCGGCGCGCCGCCCGAGGACCGCGACCGCTTCCGCGAGTGGTCCGACGAGCTCGCCCTGGTGGCCTTCGGCGCGGGTGGCGACGCGCGGGCCGAGCGCCACGAGCGGGCGCTGCGCGGCCTGCGGGAAATGGACGCCTACATCCGGGCGCTCATCGACAAGCGCCGCACGGACCCGGGGGAGGACATGCTGTCCGCGCTCATGGCGCACGACGGCGACGCCGACCACCTGTCCGACGACGAGCTGGTGGCGATGTGCGCGCTGCTGCTGTTCGCCGGCCACGAGACCACCACCAACTCCATCGCCAACTCACTGCTCGCGCTCCTGCGCCGGCCCGCCGACCTCGACCGGCTGCGCCGCGAACCCGAGCTGATCGGGCCCGCGGTGGAGGAGCTGCTGCGCTTCGACGGGCCGATCAAGGTCCTGATCCGGTGGGTCGTCGCGGAAACCGAGGTCGGCGGCCGCAAGATCGCACCCGGCGAGCGGGTGCACCTCGTGCTCGCCGCCGCCAACCGCGATCCGGCGAAGTTCACCGACCCGGACACCCTGGACCTCGGCCGCGCGCCGAACCCGCACCTCGCGTTCGGCAAGGGCATCCACGCCTGCATCGGCGCGCAGCTCGCGCGGATGGAAACGCGGATCGCCGTGAGCCGGATCCTCGCGCGCATGCCGGATCTCTCGCTCGCCGGCGAGCCCCAGTGGAAGGCGAGCCTGGCGTCGCGGGCCATGGAAGCCCTCCCGGTCACGCACGACGCACGGAGGTCCTCGTGAAGATCGGCCAGGTGCCTGACGTGTGTCAGGGCCACGCGCAGTGCTACATCATCGACGCGGATCTGTTCCCCCTCAACGAGGACGGGTTCTCCGGCGTCGGCCCGGCGGACGAGGTGCCGCCGGGGGAGGAGGACATCGCCGAGATGGGGGTCGAAGCGTGTCCGGTGGCGGCGCTGCGGGTGCTGCCGTGAGCCCGACCGACGTGCTGTTCACGCCGATCGAGGTCGGGCGCGTGACGTTCGGCAACCGGCTGGTGATGGCACCGATGGGCACGTGCCTCGATCAGGGCGGCTACATCACCGACGACACCGTGGCCTACTACCGGCGCCGGGCCGAGGGCGGGGTCGGCGCCATCACGGTGGAGGGGTGCCTGGTCTCCGCGGACACGGTCGGGCCCGAGCCGCGCCTGTGCTCGCCGGAGCACGTGCCGGGGCTGCGGCGGATCGTGGAGGCGGTGCGTCCGCACGGGGCCGTGACCGGCGTCCAGCTCATGCATCCCGGCCGGCAGGTGGTGGCCGGGCCGTCGGTGGCGCCGTCGCCGGTGCCGCTGAACTCGGCTTCGCCGACGCCGCACGAGCTGACGGTGCCGGAGATCGACCGCATCGTGGCCGACTACGCGCGGGCCGCGCGCCTGGCAGCCGAGGCGGGCTTCGACTACCTCGAGGTGCACGGTGCCCACGGCTACCTGCCGTCCAATTTCCTTTCGCCGCAGCACAACCACCGTGAGGACGGCTACGGCGGCTCGCTGGAGAACCGGGCACGCTTCTCGCTCGAAGTGGCGCGCGCGATCGTCGCGGCGGTGGACCTGCCGCTCGTCTGGCGGCTCAACGGCACCGACGCCGAGCCGGGCGGGTTCGACCTCGACTCGGCGGTCGCGGTCGCGAAGCTGTTGCAGGAAGCGGGAGTCGCGGCGATCTCGGTGTCGTCGGGCACCTGGCTGACGTTGCACGAGACCCTCGCGCCGATGGCGGTTTCGCGCGGCCACATGCGTCCGCTCGTGCGGGCGGTGCGCGAGGCGGTGTCCGTGCCGGTGATGGCGGTGGGCCGGCTGGACGATCCGGCGCTGGCGGCCGAGATCGTGGCTTCGGGCGACGCGGATCTGGTGCTGCTCGGCCGCGGCCTGATCGCCGAACCGGACTGGCCGGACCTCGTGCGCGCCGGGCGGCTCGGCGAAGTGCGGCCGTGCATCGCGTGCAACGCGTGCGTGGACCTGGTCGGACGCGGCGAGCGGGCGCGCTGCTCGGTGAACCCGGAGGTGGGCCGCGAACTCACCTGGGCCGTCGAACCGGCGGCGGCGCCGCGCCGGGTGATGGTGGTCGGGTCGGGACCCACGGGGCTGGAGGCCGCGCGGATCGCGCGGCTGCGGGGCCACGACGTGTCGCTCTGGGAGGCCGACGCCGCGCTGGGCGGCAAGCTCGCGGTGGCGGGCGCGGCCCCGAGCAAGCGGGAAGTGCTGCGATACCGGGATTTCCAGGCCCGCCGGCTCGCGGAGCTGGGGGTGGATCTGCGGACGTCGGCGCCGGTCTCCGCGCGGACGGTGGCCGAGCAGCGGCCCGACGTCGTGGTGGTGGCGACCGGTGCGGTGCCGTTGGTTCCGCCTGTGCCCGGCATCGCCGCGCCGCACGTGCACGACGCACAACGCCTGCTGCGCGGCGAGATCGACGTGGCGCCGGGCACCCGGCTGGTCGTGGTGGGCGGCAGCGCGACCGGCTGCGAGACCGCCGAGCTGATGCGCGCGCGGGGTGCGGACGTGACGATCGTCGAAATGCGCCGCAGCATCGGCCGCGGCATCGAGGCGATCACGCGGCGGCAGCTGGTGAAACAGCTGGCGCGTGACGGAGTCCGCATCCTCACCGGCGCCACGGTGGTCGGGATCGAACCAGGGCTCGTGCGGTGGCGGCCGGCCGGGGACGACGACGCGGCCGAGGAGACCGTGGCGGCCGATCTCGTCGCGCTGGCCATCGGCTGGCGGGCGACCGGATCGCAGGTCGCGGCCGACCTCGCCGCCGAGGGCGTCGACCTCCGCGTCCTCGGCGACGCCGAGACGCCCGCCGATTTCGTGCGCGCCATCAATGCCGGCGCCGACGCCGGGCTCACCGTCTGAGCCTCCGTCCGTGCGCCGACGGTAGCGTGATCGCCACGCCCCGGGACCTCGACGGTGGTTCGCCGATCGGTCGTTTGGTAGATTGATGGTTTCCGAAGGTCGGTTCAGTGCGGCCGGCCGCCAGCGCACGAATGAGGGTGGTCCGGGTGCGGCAGCCGGCGGGCAGGGCGGAGCGGCGCGGCGGTGGCTCGCGCAAGCCCCGTGAGGAGCGGTGGGCGGAACTGTTCGCCGTGGCCACCGAGGTCTTCTACGAAAAGGGCTACGAGGGCGCGTCGCTGCAGGACATCGCCGACCGGCTCGGACTGCTCAAGGGCAGCCTCTACTACTACATCCACTCGAAGGAAGACCTGCTCTTCGAGGTGATGAGCGAGGTGCACCGCCAGGGCCTGGCCAACATCGTCGAGCTCGCCAGCCGCCCGGGTGATCCGCTGCAGCGGCTGCGCAACGTGGTCGTGGGCCACGTGGACCACATGTGCCGCAACCTCACCGGCACCACGGTTTTCCTGCACGAGATGGCCGCGCTGCCCGAACCGCGCCAGGCCGAGATCCTCGGCGGCGAACACGCGTACCGCTCGGTGTTCCTCGACCTCGTGCAGAAGGGCAAGGCCGAAGGCCTGGTGCGCCAGGACATCGATCCCAAGCTCGCGAGCCTGTCGATCCTCGGTTCGGTGAACTGGGTCTACCGCTGGTTCCGGCCCGGCGGCGAGTTCACGCCGAAGCAGATCGGCGAGCACTTCGCGGATCTGATCCTGCACAGCCTCGTGGCCGAAGGTGTGCAGCCGGGGGAACCGGCCGCCAAACCGAAGCGGGCCAAGGAAACGAAGAACTGACGCCGGTCCTGGCCCGCGCGGCGGGTCAGGCGTCGAGGAACTTCCGCAGGGCGGCGTCGAAGCGTTCCGGCTGCTCCAGGAACGGGCAGTGCGCCGCGTTCTCCACGATTTCCAGCTGTGAGCCCGCGATGCGCTCGTGCAGGTACGCGCCGTTGCCCGCCGGGATGGCGACATCGGCCTCGCCGGTGATCACGAGCGTGGGGATCTTGATGAGGTCGAGCACGTCGCGGTAGTCCTGGATGATGAAGTCCCACGACGCGAGCGCCATGGCGGCCTGGTCGCAGCGGCGCATCTCGGCCAGGGTGGCCTCGCGGTCCTCGTCGGAGAGCGGGGCGGCGAAGAACGCCGGCAGCAGGCTTTCCGCGGCGGCGCCGAAGTCGCTGCCGACCAGGCCGACCCAGCCCAGCAGGCCGTCGAGGTCGGCGAAGCCCAGGTCCCAGCCGTCGGACTTCAGCAGCTTCGGGCCGGCTCCGACCAGGGTGAGGGTGCGCAGGCGGTCGGTGCCGAAGAGCTCGACGTACTGCAGCGCCGTGGAACCACCGCCGGACCACGCGACCAGGTGCACGGGCTCGTCGCCGGTCCACGCCACGACCTCGGCGAGGTCGGCTGCCAGCCGGGCGGTGCGCTGGCCGCGGGTGGTCTTGTCCGACTCGCCCTGCCCGCGCGGGTCGTAGGAAACGACGCGGAACGAGCCGGTGAGCGTCTCGAACTGCTTGCGGAACCACCACGTCGACACACCCCAGCCGGGCAGGAGCAGCAGGGTGGGGCCGGTTCCTTCGTCCCGCACGTGCAGCCGGGTGCCGTCGCGCATCGTCAAGTCGGGCATCGTTGCCTCACTCTGTGACTCAAGCCTATCTACCGGTCGTTTGGTGGCTGAGCTTAGCAGTGGGCCGGGTCACTTCCAAGACGTGCGCGTCGCCCGCTCGGGTCACACGCCGAGCGAGCGGCCGATGATCTCTTTCATCACCTCGGTGGTGCCGGCGTAGATCGTCTGGATCCGGCTGTCGATCCACGCCCGGGCCACGGGGTTCTCGCTCAGGTAGCCGGCGCCGCCGTGCAGCTGCACGGCCCGGTCGACCACGCGCTTGCACAGCTCGCTAATCCACCACTTCGCCTGCGCCGCCTCGACCGGGTCGAGCTCACCGCGGCTGTGGGCCAGCAGCAGGCGGTCCACATAGGACTGCGCGATCTCCGTCTCGGTCTTCAGCTCGGCGAGCGCGAACCGGTTGTGCTGGAACGCACCGATCGGGCTGCCGAACGCCTCGCGGCTCTTCGCGTGCTCGAGCGACAGCTCGTAGGCCCGGCGCGCCTGCGCGGTGGCCTGCACGGCGACGGCGAGGCGCTCCTGGCTGAGGTGGTTCATCATGAGGTAGAAGCCGCGGCCTTCTTCGCCCAGGAGCTGGGTGGCCGGCACGCGCACGGCGTCGAAGAACAGTTCGGCCGTGTCGGCCGCGTGCTGCCCCACTTTGGACAACTTCGTACCGCGCCGGAAGCCCGCACGGTTCGCGTCCACGACCAGCAGCGAGATGCCCTTGCGTCCGGCCGCGGGGTCGGTCTTCACCGCGGTGATCACCAGGTCGGCGTTGAGGGCGTTGGTGATGAAGGTCTTGGTGCCGGTGACCACGTAGTCGTCGCCGTCGCGCACGGCACGCGTGGTGATGGCGGCGACGTCGGAGCCCGCGCCGGGTTCGGTCATCGCGAGCGCGAGGATCGTCTCGCCGCCGACCACGTCGGGCAGCCAGCGGGCGGCTTGCTCCGGTGTGCAGTGGTCGAGCAGGTAGGGCAGCGCGATGTCCGCCTGCAGCGACAGGCCGAGGCCGACGCCGAGCACGTCGGCGGCGGCCAGCTCTTCGTTGAGCACGGCGTTGAAGCGGAAGTCCGGGTTGCCGCCGCCACCGTGTTCCTCGGGTGCGGCGACGCCGAGCACACCGGCTTTGCCGGCGGCCAGGAACAGCTCGCGGTCGACGCGACCGGCGCGTTCCCAGCGTTCGCGGTGCGGCACGACCTCGGCCGCCACGAATCGTCGGACGCCGTCCCGGTGCGTCTCGTGTTCGGCGTCGTAGACCGAGCGCTGCACCGCCACACCTCACTTCTGCCGGCTGGGACAGAAGCTACCTGACGGCCGTTTGGTAAGTAAAGGACCGCGACGCGCGGGGCGGGTGGGCCGGTGTTCCCAAAAACAGGGGCCCGGTCACCCCGCGCGCCTTCTCACCGCGAGTCCGCCTTCGGTGCCCGAGCGCACCGCCGGCGGGGGATCCGCGGTGGCTCGCCGTCCGCGTCCGCGGCGCCCGGGGAAAGCGGCGCGGACGCGGACGAGGGTCACTTCGTGGCGATCTTCTGGCCGACCAGGATCAGGTCCGCGTCGGGCACGTAGGCGGCGTTGAGCTGCTGCAGGTGCTGCCAGCCACCGGGCGTGCCGGTGCGCGCGGCGATGCCCGACAGGGTGTCACCGGCGACCACGGTGTAGTCACCGTTGGGGTTCGAACGCGTCGTGCCGGTGGCGGGGGCGCTCTTGACCTGCGGCTTGGCCTGCTGCTTGACCTGCGGCTTCGCCTTGGCCTTGAGCTTGGTCTTCGCCTCGGGCTTGGCCGCCTTCGCCTTGGAGTGGCTCGAGGCGGCGCCGGCCGAGCCGGTCCCGCCCTGGCCGGCGAACGAGGAGAACCCGGCCGGGCCGGAGCCCGTGTGGCACTCCCACGGAGCCGAGCCGGAGCGCGCGTAGATGTTGTCCGCGACGATCTGCTGCTGGGCGGGGGTGGCCTTGTCCGCGGTCGGCGCGAACTGGCCGCCACCGTTCGCGAGCCAGGTCTTCGTCACGATCTGGAACAGCCCGGCCGGGCGGCCGGCGCGCTGGCCGGCGGCGGTGTTGTTGACCGCGGTCGGGTTGCCGGAGCTCTCGCACTTGACGAGCGCGGCCTGCCCGGGGAAAGCGTTGGCCGTGCCGCCGACGAGACCGATGCCGCCGAGCGTGGCGCCCGCGATGGCCGCGGTGGCGCCGGTGCGTTTCAGGACGGTTTTGGTGTGGCTGGGTTTGCTGTGTCGTCCCACGGGGGTGGGCTCCTTCTCGCATTCACACCGCGCACCCGGCTTCGCGCCCATGGCGGGCCGCGTCTGCCGGGTTCTCGCGGTGGCTTCCGGCCGCTGATCCTCGGGGGTGGATCGCAGGTCACCGCGAAAGCACGAGAAGGTTAAGAACAAGCAACGACGACTGTACAGAGTCCGTGGGAAGCGACACAGATCATCAGCGGGCGTAGTGGCCGAGCGACCGTGTGTCACGTCAAGAGGAGGTCAGTCGGACAAAAGATCATGGCCCAGTGGTGGGAAAATTTGTCGGCACGACCCTCAATCAGGGAGCTGATGGCATCAGGGGAAAATTACCGACTATTCGCACTGTTCGACAACAAGCACTACTTTTGACGACCTCGCGCCCGCTTCGCCGTTTCCGGACGTGATCGCGGCACTTGCGCCATGCTTGATCACATGGAGTTTTCCGAGATTCTGAGCCGCCGGCGGATGGTCCGTGCCTACCGGCCCGATCCCGTGCCCGACGACGTGCTGCGGCGCGTGACCCGCGTCATCCGGCGCGCGCCGAGCGCCGGCTTCAGCCAGGGCCACCGGCTCGCGGTCATCACCGCCCCCGACGTGCGGGCCCGCATCGCCGAGATCGCCGAGCAGCCCTACGTCGACGCCGGTCTGCCGGCCTGGATCTCGAAGGCGCCCGTGCACGTCGCCGTCGGCATCCGCGAGGCGTCCTACCACGAGCGTTACCAGGAAGCCGACAAAACCGACGACGGCGTGGAAATGGTGTGGCCGGTGCCGTACTGGTGGTTCGACAGCGGCGCCCTGCTCAGCCTGGTGCAGTGCGCGGCCACGGACGAAGGTCTGGCCACGGGCTTCTTCGGCCCCGGCGATCCCGGCCAGTTCGCCGCTGTGCACGCGCTCACCGGCTTCGCCGACGACGTGGCCCTGACCGGCATCCTCACGCTGGGCTACTCGGCCGAGGCGCCGGGCGCGCCGCCGAGTGGCAGCGCCGGTCGCCGCGCGAAGCTGCCGCTCGACGAGCTGGTCACCTGGCGCGCCTGAGGTCCACTGACGACGGTCACGCCAGGTTGAGCCCGCCGTCGACGGTCAGCACGGCGCCGGTCGTGTACGGGCTGCTCACCAGGCTCAGCACGGCCGCCGCCGCGTCGTCCGGCGCGCCCAGCCGGCCCAGGGGTGCCCGCGCGGCGGCGCCTTCGCGCAGCTCGGTCCAGTCGTGCGTGAGCGGCGTGTCGATGTAGCCGGGCGCGATCGCGTTCACCCGCACCCGCGGCGCGAGCGCCACGGCGAGCAGTTTGGTCAGGTGGATCAGCGCGGCTTTGCTGACCGCGTACGGGATCGAGCTGCCGCTCACCGTCAACCCGGCCACCGAGGCCACGTTCACGATCACCCCGGCCGTGGCCCGCAGGGCCGGCGCCGCCGCGCGCGAGAGGTGCCACGGCCCGAGCAGGTTCACGCCGAGGACCTGGTGCCACCACTCGTCGGGCACCGCGTCGAGGTCCCGGTGCGGAAACCACCGCGCGACGCCGGCGTTGTTCACGACCACGTCGAGGCGGCCCCACCGCTCGCTCACCGCGGCCACCAGGTCCGGCGCGACCGACGGTTCGGCGATGTCACCGTCGAGGTAGACCGCCTCGGGCAGCTCCGCCACGAGTGCGTTCCCGGCTTCGGGTTTGCCGAGGTCGTGCACCGCGACGCGATATCCCTGCCGGGCCAGCGCCCGGCTCGTCGCCGCGCCGATGCCGCCGGCCGCGCCGGTCACCAGTGCGACCGGATTGTCGGATGTCGAAGTCATGTGCGCCACCCCTTCGTTCGCCGGGCGTCAGTGTACGGCGTGATTCTCTTGACTGACCGGGTCAGTCACTCAATACTGGTGCGGTGCGAGGACGGGTGCCGGCCAGGCCGGTGGGGGAGATCGCCGAGGCGGCGGCCGGCGTGTTCATGGCCAAGGGCTACCAGACGGCCGGGGTCTCCGACGTGTCCGCGGCCCTCGGGCTGAGTCACGGCGCGGTCTACACCTACGCCAAGAGCAAGGAAGCCTTGCTGTATCTGGCTTTGCTGCGCCTGATCCGGCCGGCGGCGCTCGACGGCCTGGCCACGCCGGTCCCCACGCCGACCCCGGAGGACATCGTGGCGCTGGTCGACGGCTGGGCCTCCGACGACAGCGTCCTGCCCGCGCTGGTCGCGACGTCGGGGCGCCGGCAGAAGCCGGTCGAGGACGAGCTGGGGGAGATCGTCGACGAGCTCTACGCCTTCATCGAGCACAACCGGCACCTGCTGGCGCTGGTCGAACGGTGCGCGGCCGACCTGCCGGAGCTGGCGCAGTACTACTTCGTGCAACGCCGCCGCGGCCTGCTCGACACGCTCGCCGACTACCTGCGCCGTCGCGTCCGCTCCGGAGCGCTGCGCCCGGTTCCCGACGTGCCGGCCGCCGCGCGCTTCATCGTCGAGACCATCGCCTGGTTCGCCTGGCACCGCACCGGCGACCCCGACTCCGCCCGCCTCGACGACACCGCCTGCCGCGACACCGTGCGGCACCTGCTGCTTTCCGCGTTCCTGCCCTGACCGCGTTTCCGCACGCCCACGTTCCTGCATCACGGAGTGGAAGGACGAGAAACCGTGCTCGACACCAGAAAGCTCCCGTCGGACAGCCGGGTCGCCGCGTTGGCGTGGCGGCCGTTGCTCGCCGTGGTCGCGGTCGCCGGCCTCGTGCACGCCGCGGTGGCGACGCGCTTCGGCTGGCACCGTGACGAGTTCTACTACGTGATCTCCGGCCGGCACCTCGCGTGGGGCTACCCCGACCAGCCGCCGTTGACCCCACTGCTGGCCCGGCTGGCCACCGAGCTGCCGGGCGGGGTGCTGCCGTTGCGGGTGCTCGCGATCGCGGCCCAGCTCGGGTGTGTCCTGCTGGCCGCGAAGCTCGCGGCCGAGCTCGGCGGCCGCGGCCGCGCGCAGGTCCTCGCCGCCGCGGCGGTGGCGGTGTGCCCGGTGTTCGTGGCGGGCTCGATGTTGTTCGGCACCACGGTGACGGATCAGCTGGCGTGGGCCGCGGTGTTCGTGACCGTGGCCCGGGCGTTGCGGCTCGGCAGCGTGCGCGCCTGGCTCACCGCGGGGGTGGTCGCCGGGATCGGGCTGGAGAACAAGGCCACCGTCGGCGTGCTGCTGCTCGGCCTTCTCGTGGGGCTGGTGGCGGTCCGGCGTCCGGTGCTGCGCACGCCGGGGCCGTGGCTCGCCGCCGCGGTGGCCGCGGTGCTGGTCGCGCCGAACGTGGTGTGGAACGCGCAGCACGGCTGGGCGCAGTTCCGCATGGCCGGCGTGCTGTCGGCCGAGCAGGGCGGTGCGCTCGGCGCGTTGCCGAACGTGCCGTTGCTGCTGCTGGTTCTCGCCGGTCCGCCGCTGATCGCCCTGTGGCTCCTCGGGGTGCGCCGGCTCTGCTCGGCCGCCGGGCGTGAGCACCGCTGGGTGCTCGTGGTCGCCGTCACGGCCCTGGTGGTGTTCACCGCCGGCGGCGGCAAGAGCTACTACGCGGCGCCGGCGTTGCTCGGCCTGTTCGCCGCCGGCGCGGTCCGGGCCGAGGCGCGGCCACTCGCCGGCCCCCGCCGCTGGGCGACGGCACTGGGCTTGTCCGGGGTGTTCGCCGTGCTGATCGGCCTGCCCGTGCTTCCGCTGCGCGCGGAATCAGCGCTGGCCGCGGTCAACCCCCAGCTCGTGGAAACCGCCGGCTGGCCCGAATTCACCCGCCAGGTCACCGCGGCCGCCGACACCCTGCCGCCCGGCTCGAGCATCTTCACCAGCAACTACGGCGAAGCCGGCGCCCTGACCCTCCTCGGCCCCGCGGCGGGCCTGCACGTGCCGGTTTCCAGCGCCCACAACGGCTATCTCCTCTGGGGACCCCCGGCCGGCACCCCGGACACCGTGTTGTGCGTCGGCGAATGGGGCCCGGCCTACCTCCACCGCTTCTGGTCCGACGTCCGCGAGATCGCACCCATCACCGCACCCGACGGGATCACGAACGAGGAAACCGGCCACCACGCGGCCATCTACGAGTGCCGCCGCCCCCGTGGCACCTGGGCGCAGCTGTGGCCGGGGCTCAGCCACCTGGACTGAGCCCGAGACAGCGGACGACGGCACCTCGAACGTGAGGCGGGCCGAGGTGATCGGCCCATCCCGCGTCAGCGAGCCGGTTTCCGCCCGTGCACGAACCAGATCGCCTCCGCCGGCTGGTCCCCCCGGTTGGTGAGCCGGTGCGGCGTCGTCGAGTCGAACGCGATGGAGTCACCCGCGTGCAGTTCGTAGGTGTCGAAGGCCAGCGCCACTTCGAGCGTGCCGCTGATGATGTAGCCGTATTCGATGCCGGAGTGGCGGGTGAGCTTGTCGTCGGGGACGGAGCTGCCGGCGACCTCGTAGCGGACGTGCAGGAAGTCCACGGTGCTGTCGTGGATGGCCGAGAGCTGTTCCCAGGTGACGCCGGAGTCGAGCACGAGCTGCCGGCGTTCGCCCGGCCGCAGCAGGGGCCGCTGGTGCTCCTCGGGTTCCTCGTTGAGCTTCGCCAGTGCGCCGTGGAAGCTGTGCCGCTCCACGCCGGCCGCCGACGGAGCGGGCGGGGCCGGCGCGGCGGCCGTTTCGGTGCCGCTGAACAACTCGTCGATCGAGACGTTGAGCGCGGTGCACATCGCGTAGAGCGTGGCGACCGACGGCTGCGACTTGCCGTTCTCGATCTGCGAGACGAACGCGGCCGAGTAGCCGAGGTCGCGCGCGAACTGCCGCAGCGTCACGCCGACCTCCTGCCGGCGGGCCCTGAGCTTCGAACCGAGGTTCGCGGCCTCCGGGCGCTCCGCCGCCTCGTGCCTGGCCACCACCGCACGCTCCTCGCCTGGTTGTTCAGTCGGTGTTCACTCTAGCTTGACGCGCGGGGTCAATCCACGAGCCGGCCGCGGACGAACTCCAGCTCCCGCACCACGTAATCGGTGATGTCGCCGGTCTTGAGGTCCTCGGGCAGCACGTCCCAGGTGTAGGTCTCGATCTCCAGGTGCGACGACTGCGGCCGCGCGCGGTGGCGGTCGAGCGCCTGCTCCACGGCGAAGCGCGTGGTGCGGAACGGACCCAGGTCGTCGAGGAACACCGGCACGTGGAAGTGCGTGCGCCACTCGCGCCGGCCGCCGGGTTCGCGCCGCCACGCGGCGATCGCGTCGGACAGGTTGAGGTGCCGGGTCACGGCACCGTCGCGCAGCTCCGAGGTCTGGCTCAGGTAGATGGTGCGGGTGAAGCGTTCCAGCTCGCGCACCACGTCGTCGGTCACCTCGGGCACCCACAGCGCGGCGGCCTGCTGCAGCTTGAAGATCGGCACGCCCGCACCGGCGAGCAGGTCGAGCGAGGCCGGGATGTCGTCGAACTCCACCGCCTGGTGGCCGATGTCGAACACGATCCCGACGTGGCGGCGCAGCGCGCCGAACGCCTCCGCGAGCGGCAGGTCCGCCAGCTCGCCGAGCAGCTCCGCCGCGGCGCGCGAGTACAGGCGGGTGGTGAAGTACTCCACCGTCTCCGCGATGGTTTCCAGGTAGCAGAACGGTTCCGGCTCGATCGCGAGCTTCACCCGGCGCCCGGTCCGGCGCTCGACCCCGATGAGGTGCGCGACGACGCGCAGCACGTTGCGGGTGAACAGCTCCACGTAGGCCTCGCCGCTCACCTTGGGCCGGTACGCCAGCGGCACGGTCTGGATGGTCGGCTCCACGCCCTCGCCGGCGATGTCGGCGAGCACGTCGGCCACCTGCTTCGTGTACTCGACGCGCGCCTCGGTGCTCCAGTCCGGTTCGTACACGTCCTCCATCACCGAGCGCCCCTTGAACGGTCCGTGGGGGAACGCGTTCACGGTGTAGACGTAGAGATCGTTCTCCGACAGGTACTTCTTCAGCCGGTCGCGCTCCGCATGGTCGCCGGAAAGCCGGTCGGCGGACGCCCCGGACAGGCGCAGCGACACCCCGAACGGCGCGTCGGGCGATACGCGCCGCTTCACCTCGGGCACGTAGGTCTCGAGGCTGGTGTTCATCTCCTCCCACGTGTCGCCGGGGTGCACGAGGGTGGAATAGGACAGGTGGCCCAGACGCGCGCCGAGGTCCATGGAGTTCCTCCTGGGAAGGGGTGGCCGGCGAGGTGCCGGAAGCGCCGCGGTCACTGATCGCAGCAGACGTTTGCTAGAAGTGAACATTCCGAAACGCAGTGCTGTCAAGGATTACGTCGGTTGACCTGGCGATCTGCAGAACCTGCTCTTCGCCTCTTGACTCACCGAACGGTTCATTGTTCACTATCGCTGTACAGCGTCGTCGAACGGGATTGAACCCGGCGAACATCGACGCCGCGTCCGCGCCCGGATCCCGGCCGCGCGGGCTTTCCGGAGGCTACGAGGAGTTGAGCATGCGCGCCGCGGTCTTCCACGACAAGCACGACATCCGGGTGGAGAACGTGCCCGAGCCGGCCACCGTCGGGCCCCGGCAGGTCCGCGTCCGGCCGTACCTCTGCGGGATCTGCGGCACCGACCTGCACGAGTACGCGGCGGGCCCGATCGTGATCCCCACGAGCCCGCACCCGCTGTCGCATGCCGCTGCTCCGCAGGTGCTCGGCCACGAGTTCTCGGGACAGGTGCTGGAAATCGGCGCCGAGGTCACCGGAGTCCGCGTGGGCGACCGCGTGTCGGTGATGCCGTTGATCTACTGTGGACACTGCTACTACTGCCGCCGCGGGCTCAACCACCTGTGTCCGAAGATGGCCTGCACCGGGCTCAGCTGGGACGGCGGCGGCATCAGCGAGCAGGTGGTGGTGCCGGAGCACCAGATCGCCGTGCTGCCGGAATCGGTGTCCGACGTGCAGGGCGCGCTCGTCGAGCCGGCCGCGGTCGCCGCCTACGGCGTGGACCGCACCGGGTTCGGCGCCGGCGACAGCGTGTTCATCACCGGCGCCGGTCCGATCGGTGCGCTCGCCGCGCTCTACGCCCACGCGTCGGGTGCGGCGCAGGTCATCGTGAGCGAACCGAACGCGCGGCGCCGGGCCCTGCTCGAGGCGCTCGGCGTCGCGACCGTGCTCGACCCGCTGACCGAGGACGTGCCGGAGGTCGTCCGCGCGCTCACCGAGGGCGTCGGAGCCGACGTCGCCGCCGAGTGCTCCGGCTCCGAGGCCGGCCTCGCCACGGCGCTGGGCAGCCTGCGGTCCCACGGCACCGCGACGCAGGTCGGACTGCACGTGGGGCCCGCGACGATCGACCCGATGGCCTTGTCGCAGCGCGACCTGAGCCTGGTCGGCACCTGGTGCTACCCGGTGTACGACTTCCCGCGCATCATCTCGCTCGTCGCCACCGGCCGCTTCCCGGTGGAGAAGGTGCTCACCGAGGTGATCGAGGTCGACGACGTGGTCACCGGCGGGTTCGACCGGCTGCTCGACCCCGAAGGCGACGCGCAGAAGCTGCTCGTGCGCGTCGGCTGATCCCGGCGGGAAACCCGCCACCATAACGAAAAACCACTGTCCGAAGTCCACAGGTCCGTTGTGGACCCACTTCGTCCTGCCCTGCGAACCGGTGCGCGTGGCACCCGAGGAGCGAACCGATGAACGACACGACAAGGAGTTCCGTGGTCGTCGCCCAGTCGGCCCCGGCGCCCGCCCCGGAAGAGACGACGGGCCGGCCACCCCGGCCCTCGCTCTGGCAGCGGACGACGGCCCGCACCGCCTCGCGCGGTCTCGTCACCATCCTCGTCGCGACCGTGCTGCTGTTCCTCGTGAGCCTGGTGCTGCAGCCCGAAAGCCTGGGCCGCAGCTCGCTGCAGGGGATGCTGCCGTTCGCCGCGGTGCTGGCCGTGGTCGCGATCGGGCAGACGCTGGTCGTGCAGCAGGCGGGCATCGACCTGTCCGTGCCGGGCACGGTGTCCCTGAGCGTGATCATCGTGACGCACTTCCCGGCCGGTGACAACGGGAAGCTGCTCCCGGCGGTGCTGCTCGCCTTCGGGGCGGCGCTGGCCGCGGGGCTGCTCAACGGCCTGGTGGTGAGCCGGCTCGGCATGTCGGCGATCGTCACCTCGCTCGGCACCAACGCGCTGCTCTACGCGGTGGTGCTGGGCATCTCGGGTGGTTCGCCGGTCACCACCACCTCGGCGCTGCACTCGCTGGTCACCGGCCGGTTCCTCGGCCTGCCGTACGCGGTCTACATCGCGCTGGTCCTCGTCGCGGTGACCGGCTTCGCGATGAAGCGCACGGTGCCCGGCCGCCGCTTCGAAGCCGTGGGCGACAACCCGGAGGCCGCCGGGCTCGCCGGCCTGCGGGTGCGCCGCCACCAGCTGGCCGCCTACGTGTGGGCTTCGCTGCTCTACTGCACGGCCGGCATCCTGCTGGCCGGCATCGTCACCACGCCGGGTGCGTTCCAGGGCGACACGCTGCTGCTGCCCTCGGTCGCGGCCGTCGTGCTGGGCGGCACCTCGCTGCTCGGCGGCAAGGGCAGCCCGGTGGCCAGCGCCGTCGCCGCCCTGTTCCTCTCGCAGCTCGACCAGTTCGTGCTGACGCTCGGCGTCAGCGCGGCCACGAACAACATCGTCCAGGCGCTCGCGCTCGCCGCGGGTGTCGCCGTCTACACCGTGAACTGGGCCGCCGTGCGCGGCTGGTTCCGCCGTGTCCCCGCTCCCCGGCCCCAGCAGTAGGAAAGGTCTCCCCATGCCTGTGCACCCCCTCCGCCGGTCGTTGCTCGCCGGCCTCGCCTCCCTGGCCCTCGTGACCACCGCGTGCACGGTCGACGACGGCGGTTCCACCAGCGCCGAAGGCAAACCGGCCAACGCGAACGGCCCGGCCTGGTGTGGTTCGAAGCAGGTCTCGCTCGGCCTGGCCGACGGCTTCGGCGACAACAACTGGCGCAAGGTCACCACCGCCGAGGCCAAGGCCGAGGTCGCGAAGTGCGCCAGCGTCACGTCGTTCACCTACACCGACGGACAGGGCAACACGCAGAAGGCCATCTCCGACATCCAGGGCCTCGTCGCCAAGGGCACGCAGGCGATCGTGGTGTTCCCCGACGCCGGCCAGGCCGTGCTGCCGGCGCTGCGCAGCGCGCACAAGGCCGGTGTGGTCACCGTGCCCTACCGCGTGAACCCCGGCGGCACGCCCGGTCAGGACTACGACGCCTTCGTGAGCACGAACTTCGAGCAGGCCGGTGTCCTCTGGGGACAGTGGCTGGTGAAGGCGTTGAACGGCAAGGGCAAGGTGCTCAACCTCGGCGGGCCGGCCGCGAACTCGCAGAGCCTCGACGAGTTCAAGGGCATGCAGAGCGTGCTCAAGGACCACCCGGGGATCCAGTTCGTGGGCACCACGCCCTACGAGGTGACCAACTGGGACGCCGCGCAGACCCAGCGCGTGATCACCGCGGCGCTGGCGAAGAACCCGGAGATCGACGCGATCACCACCGACTTCGGCGCCGCGCTGGCCAGCTCGTTCTCCGCGTTCACCTCGGCCGGGCGCAAGATCCCGGCGATCGCCACCGAGGACGCCAACCAGCTCGCGTGCAACTGGCAGCAGCAGAAGGACGCCGGCAACCCGTTCCCGCTGTTCACCGTCTCCTCGCAGAACGCCATGTCGCGCCTCGCGATCGACGTCGCGGTGGCCAAGGCGACCGGCGGAGTGGTGCCGACGGACCTGGTGTACCCGCAGTCGGCGTTCGAGGACTCGATCTCCGGCCAGCCGCACCCCGTCACCTGCGACAAGACGCTGCCGAGCGACGCGTTCGTGTCCAGCTCACTGTCCAAGCCGGACCAGATCGCGGCGCTGAAGTAGGAGGGCGACGATGACCGAAGCAGCGGCCCTGAGCCTCACCGGGGTCTCGAAGAGTTACGGGCCCGTGTGCGCGCTGGCCGAGGTGTCGCTCGACGTGGCCGGCGGTCGGGTCCACGCGCTGCTGGGCGAGAACGGCGCGGGCAAGTCCACGCTGATGGGCATCGCGTCGGGCTCGACCCGGCCCGACGAAGGCACGATCACGGTGGCCGGCGAGCCGATCGCGGTCCTGACCACCGACCGGGCCGCCCGGCTCGGCATCGCGATCGTGCACCAGCACCCGGCCGTGGTCTCCGACATGACGGTGGCCGAGAACATCCGGCTCGCCGTACCCCCGGAGCGGATGCCTTCCGGCCCACCGCGGATCTGGATGGCCGAGCTGCTGCGCCGCGTGGGCGCGGACGTGCGGCTGCAGGACCGCGTGGCCGATCTCGGTGTGGCGCAGAAGCAGCTGATCGAGCTGGCCAAGGCGATCGCGCTGGAACCGAAGGTGCTGATCCTCGACGAGCCGACCGCGCCGCTGGGTGCGGAGCAGTCGGAGATCCTCTTCGACCAGGTGCGCCAGGCCACCGCCCGCGGCACGGCCGTCGTCTACATCACCCACCGCCTGGCCGAGGTCCGCGAGATCGCCGACGAGGTCACCGTGCTGCGCGACGGCCGGGCCCGCGGGCACGCCCAGGTGGCCGACCTGACCGACGACGAGATGCTGCGGATGATCGTGGGGCGCGAGCTCGCGTCCACGTTCCCCGACAAGCTCGCCGATCCGGCCGGGGCGAAGGTGGCGCTGGAGGTCGAAGGCCTTTCGGGCGAAGGGTTCCACGACGCGCGGCTGGTGGCCCACCACGGCGAGATCGTCGGGCTCGCCGGCATCGTCGGCAACGGCCAGAGCGAGTTCCTGCGCGCGCTGGCCGGGCTGCGGAGCTCCACGGGCAGCATCGTGCTCGACGGCACGCGGTTGCGGGGCCGGTCCCTCGTGGACGCCACGGCGTACATGCCGGCCGACCGCCACCGTGAAAGCCTGCTGCCGGCGATGTCGGTGCGGGAGAACGCGGCGGTGGGCGCGCTGCCCTCGTTCGCCGGCGGGGGAGTGGTGTCGGCCGACCGCGAGCGGTCCGGAGTGGACGCCGAGCTGGCCAAGCTGTCGGTGAAGACCGCCTCGCGCGAGACGAACGTGATGGCGTTGTCGGGCGGCAACCAGCAGAAGGTGGTGATGGCGCGGGCCCTGCTCGCCGCGCCGCGGCTGCTGCTGGCCGACGAGCCGACCCAGGGGGTCGACGTCGGGGCCCGCTCGGAGATCTACACGATCATGCGCGACATCTCCGCCTCGGGGGTGCCGGTGGTCGTGGTGTCCTCGGACGCCAAGGAGCTCGAAGGCCTGTGCGACCGGGTCGTGGTGTTCTCCCGCGGCCACGTGGTCGCCGAGCTGACCGGCGCGGACGTGACCGAGGAGAAGATCACCGGCACGGTCGTGAACGCCACCACGCACCGCGGTGCGGCGCCGGCGACCCGCGAGGAGCCCGGAGCCCGAGCGGCGCGCACCCCGTCGGACCCGCGGACGCGGACCCCGATGGCAGACCGCCTGCGGGACCTCGCCAGGGGCGACTACGCCCCCAGCATCGTGCTCGCGCTGGTGATCCTCGCCCTCGGCGGCTACACCTTCGCGCACAACGTGCGGTTCCTGGCGCCGTTCAACCTGACGTCGCTGCTCACGTTGCTCACCGCGCTCGCGTTCATCAGCCTGGGCCAGACGATCGTGATCATGACCGGCGGCATCGACCTGTCCGTCGGTCCCCTGGCCGGCCTGCTGGTGGTGATCGCGTCGTTTTTCGTCACCGACGGGAAATCGCCGGTCCTCGTGGTGCTCGCGTTCGTGATCATGCTCGTGGTCGCGGTGGCGTCCGGATTGCTCAACGGTGTGCTGATCCGCTTCGGCGGGTTCACCGCGGTGGCCGCGACGCTGACCCTCTACATCGGACTCCAGGGTGTTTCGCTGCTGCTGCGCCCGTTCCAGGGCGGCTTCATCAGCACGTCGATCACCGACGCCATCACCGCGACGGTCGGATTCGTGCCGATCGCGTTCCTCGTGGCGGTGGTCGTGGCTGTGGGCCTCGAACTGGCGCTGCGGTTCACCGCCTGGGGCCGTGGGTTGCGGGCGGCCGGGTCGAACGAGGGCTCGGCGCGGCGGCTCGGGGTGAAGGTGAACCGGGTCCACGTGCTGGCCTACGTCGGCGCGGCGGTGCTCACGTTCTTCGGCGCGCTGCTGCTGATGGCGCAGATCGGCGTGGGCGACCCGACGCAGGGCGTGAGCTACACGCTCTCCAGCATCACCGCGGTCGTGCTCGGCGGCGCGAGCCTCGCCGGCGGGCGCGGGTCGTTCATCGGCACGCTGCTGGGCGCCACGCTCATCCAGGAGGTGCTGAACGCGACGACGTTCCTCAACCTCAGCCAGAGCTGGCAGTACTTCTTCCAGGGCATCCTCATTCTCATCGCGGCCGCCATCTACACCCGCGTGCGCCGCCGCACGCCGGCGCTGGCCTGAGCCTGAGCGGCCTGGACACCAACAGCCCCACCGAAAGAAGAAGAGGAGACAGTGAGCGGAACAGCACTCGTCGTGGGCGTCACCGGCATCGCCGGGTCCGCGGTGGCCACCCGCCTGGTCGAGCGTGGCTGGGCGGTCACCGGGGTGTCGCGCCGGAGCGAGTCCGGCATCGCCGGGGTCGAGTCGGTGCGCGCGGACCTCGAGGACCCGGCCGCCCTGAGCGCCGCGCTCGCGGACACGAAGCCCACGCACGTGTTCCTCACGGCGTGGTCGCGCCGCCCGACCGAAGCGGAGAACATCGAGGTCAACGCCGGCATCGTGCGCAACGTGCTGGCCGCGGCCACCGCCGGCGGTGCCGTGCGGCACGTGGCCTTGATGACCGGGCTCAAGCACTACCTCGGCCCGTTCGAGGCCTACGCCGCCGGCGTCACGCCGGACACGCCGTTCCACGAGGACGAGGCGCGGCTCGACGTGCCGAACTTCTACTACGCGCAGGAGGACGAGCTCTTCGCGGCGGCCGAGCGGCACGGCTTCGCCTGGAGCGTGCACCGCGCGCACACCGTGATCGGGCACGCCGTCGGCAACGCCATGAACATGGGGATGACGCTGGCCGTCTACGCGGCCGTGTGCCGCGAGACCGGGCGCGAGTTCCGCTTCCCGGGCTCGGCAGTGCAATGGAACGGCGTCACCGACATGACCGACGCCGGCCTGCTGGCCGACCAGATGGTGTGGGCGGCCACGACCGACGCCGCGCGCGACGAAGCGTTCAACACCGCCAACGGCGACGTGTTCCGCTGGCGCTGGATGTGGCCGCGCATCGCGGCGCTGCTGGGCGTGAAGCCGGCTCCGTTCGACGGTGAACCCGCGCCGCTGGAGGAGCAGATGGCCGACGCGGCCCCGGTGTGGCGCGAGATCGCCGAACGCCACGGGCTGCGCGAAGCCGACGTCACCCGCGTCGCGTCGTGGTGGCACACCGACAGCGACCTCGGCCGGCCGGTCGAGTGCCTCACCGACATGAGCAAGAGCCGCAAGGCCGGCTTCACGGGCTACACCAGCACGCTGGACTCGTTCGAGCGGCTGTTCGCCACGCTGCGCGAAGAGCGGATCATCCCGCCGGGGCAGGACCGGTGACCACCGCGTCAGCCCTCGTCGCCGGTGACCGGCTGCCGGTCGGCGAGCAGCCGCAGCAGCTCGGCCGGCGGTCCGGCGATCCGCTCGCGCGCCCGGCCGGCGTCGGGGCGAGTGCCGGTGCGCCCGACCACGAACCACAGCCCGCGCGCGGGCTCGGTGGTGTGGTTCACGTAGAGGTGCGGCCGGTCGGAGGCGAAGGAGATCGAGTCGCCCGCGCGCAGCACGTGCGTTTCGGTCTCGAATCGCAGGCTGAGCTCGCCGTCGAGCAGGTACGCGTGCTCGGCGCCCGGGTGGCGCATCAGCCCGCCGTCGGCGGAGCTGCTCGCGCCGGGCTGGTAGGTGACCAGGAGCGGTTCCACCGACTGCGCTTCGTGCACCGCGAGGCGTTCCCAGCGCACGCCGTTGTCCATGTCCAGCACGGGGTTGTCGGCCGCGCGCTGCACCGGGCCGGCCGGTCTGGACGCGCTCTCGGGTGCACTGTCGGGTGCGCGGCCGGCGTCGGCCGCGCCGTCCCGGGCCGCGCCGCGGGCTTCGACCTCGAGGCCGAGCAGCGCGTCGAGGGAGAGGCCGAGGTGGCTGACCAGCGCGTAGAGCGTGCTCACGGACGGTTGCGACTTGCCGGTCTCGACCTGCGACAGCAGGCTCGCCGAGAGCCCCGTGGCCAGCGCGACGCCACGCAGGGTCTGCTTCTGCCTGATCCGCGCCTCGCGCAGGGCAGGACCGATCCGGTCGTCCACGGTGCCGCTCCCGTTCCGTTCGCGGCGCCATCGCCGAGGGGTTCGCTCGATCTTACGTTCGTGCGCTGGGGCTGTACACACGCCCGGGTGCGACCTGCACTACATCCCAGAACCCTCACGCACTGTTCAGTGAGGGCGAACGACCAGTCTCGACCAGAGGAGTGTGCTCATGCCTGATCGGCTGACCGGCAGGACCGTGGTGGTGACCGGCGCGGGCCGCGGGATCGGCGCCGCGCTCGCGCGGGGCATGGCGGCGGAAGGCGCCGCCCTCGTGGTCACCGACCGCGACGAACCCGAAGCCGCCGCCGTGGCCCAGTCCATTCGCGACAGTGGCGGGCGCGCCGTGCACCGGCGGGTCGACGTGGCCGAACGCGACGACGTGCGGGCCGCGATCGAGCTCGCCGTGGGCGAGTTCGGCCGGCTCGACGCGTACTTCAACAACGCGGGCTTCAACGAGCCCGAGAAGTTCCTCGACATCACCGAGGCGGTGTGGGACCGCATCTTCCGCGTGAACGCCTTCGGGGTCGTGCTCGGCAGCCAGGAGGCTGCGCGCCAGTTCATCCGGCAGGGCAGCGGCGGCAAGATCGTGAACACCTCGTCGATCGCCGGGCGGCAGGGCTTCCCCAGCTTCGCGCCCTACTGCGCGAGCAAGGCCGCGGTGATCTCGCTGACCCAGTCGGGCGCCCGCTCGCTCGCGGAGCACGGCATCACCGTCAACGCGTTCGCGCCCGGCGTGGTGCGCACCCCGTTGTGGGACAAGCTCGACCGCGACCTCGAACGCATCGGGGAAGGCGACGCGGGGTTCGCCGCGATGTCCGGCGACATCATCCTGGGCCGCCCCGCCGAACCCGAGGACCTCGTGCCCACCGCGGTGTTCCTCGCCGGCCCCGACTCCGACTACATCACCGGCCAGGTGATCCCGATCGAGGGCGGGATGGTCCTCGTCTGAGGCCGCCACACACCGGCTCGTC
This sequence comes from Amycolatopsis rhabdoformis, assembly GCF_035918295.1. GTDB lineage: Bacteria > Actinomycetota > Actinomycetes > Mycobacteriales > Pseudonocardiaceae > Amycolatopsis > Amycolatopsis rhabdoformis. Next base: position 4,224,736 of record NZ_CP142149.1, on the reverse strand, counting down.
CCACTTCCGGGTGGCCGTCGGCGAAATCGCGCCGGCTTCTCCCGTCGCGATGTCCTGCGGCCACCCCATCGGCGAGATCGCGCCGGTTCCTTCCGTCCCGATTCCGCCCGGCCTCCGGCCGCGCGGAATCGGGACGGAAGGAACCGGCTTGAGGCGATCTCGCCCGCCCCGCCGAAGGCGGGGCAAAAAATACAGAAGGGAAAGTTCATGCCGATCGCCACGTTCGGGCCCAACGCCGTCGACTGGGAGACCCGGATCGACCACGACCGCTTGCGTACGCAGCGGCTGCAGCGCCTGCGTGAGCAGCTCGACAAGTCGAGCCTCGGGGCCGTGCTCGCGTTCGACTTCTCGAACATCCGCTACATGTCCGCGACCCACATCGGCACCTGGGCGATGGACAAGCTCATCCGGTTCTCGTTGCTGACCCGCGCCAGCGACCCCATCGTGTGGGACTTCGGTTCCGCGGCCAAGCACCACCAGCTCTACAACCCGTGGCTCGGCACCACCACGGCCGAGGCCGACGCCGACCCGCACGCGCCGCACCACGGCGCCGTGAAGCCGCGGGCCGAGTCCGGTGCGCGGGCGGGGATCTCGACGCTGCGCGGCGCGTTCCACCCCGACGCCGGCATCGCCGACGAGGTGGCCGTGAAGATCAAGCGGGAGCTGGAGAAGTTCGGGCTGCTCGGCGAACCGCTGGGCGTCGACGTGATCGAGCTGCCGATCCTGGCGGCGCTGCAGCGCGCGGGCGTGACCGTGACCGACGGGCAGCAGGTGTTCATGGAGGCCCGGCGCGTGAAGACCGCCGACGAGATCTCGCTGCTCACGCAGGCGTGCTCGATGGTCGACGCGGCGTACGACGACCTCTACCGGTTCCTGCGCCCGGGCGTGCGGGAGAACGAGTGCGTGGGGCTGGTCTCGAAGTCCTTGTACGACCTCGGTTCCGAGTACGTGGAGGGCGTGAACGCGATCTCCGGCGAGCGCTGCTCACCGCACCCGCACGTGTTCTCCGACCGGCTGATCCGGCCCGGCGACCCGGCGTTCTTCGACATCCTGCACAGCCACCAGGGTTACCGCACCTGCTACTACCGCACGTTCGCGGTCGGTTCGGCCAGCTCCGCGCAACGCGACGCCTACGTGAAGGCCCGCGAATACATGGATCACGCCATCTCGCTGGTGCGCCCCGGCGCCACCACGGCCGACATCGTGTCGGTGTGGCCGACCGCGCGCGAGTTCGGTTTTCCCGACGAGGAAGCCGCGTTCGGCCTGCAGTACGGCCACGGCGTGGGGCTGTCCATCTGGGAGAAGCCGATCTTCTCGCGGCTCGTGTCGCTCGACCACCCGGAGGTGCTGGAGGTCGGGAACGTGTTCGCGCTCGAGACGTACTGGCCCTCGGCCGACGGGATCGGCGCGGCGCGCATCGAGGAGGAGCTCGTGGTGACGCCCGAGGGCTGTGAGGTGATCACCAAGTTCCCGGCTGAGGAACTGCTGGTGGCCGGTCCGCGGTACATCGGCGTGAACGGCCCGCTCGCCACCGCGCGCGAGTCCCAGTCCCACCTCAACACGCCGGCCGGTCGCGGCGAAGCCACCTCCTGAAGGGAAATCCCATGCAAGCCCTGAGGTTCACGGCGCCGGGCACGGCGTCGGTCGACGAGCTGGACGTGCCGCGGATCGCCGCCGACGAGGTGCTCGTGGCGGCCCGGTCCGTCGGCATCTGCCACTCCGACATCGAGCTGCTCGAAGGCCGCTACATCATCCCGTTCACCTACCCGGTCGTGCCGGGCCACGAGTGGTCGGGCGAGATCGTGGAGACCGGCTCGGCCGTCACGGAGTTCGCGCCCGGCGACCGGGTGGTGGGCGAGTGCGTGATCGGCGACGACCACTTCGGGTTCTCGGTCAGCGGCGCGGCGGCGGAGTTCTTCGTCGCGAAACCCGCGTGGCTGCACCGGCTGCCCGACTCGTTGTCGTTCACCGACGGCGCGCTGGTGGAACCGTTCAGCTGCGGTTACCACGCGCTGATGAAGGCCGGCAATGTCAACGCCAGCGACACCGTGGTGGTGTTCGGCGCCGGCCCGATCGGCCTCGGGGTCGCGGCGGGGGCGGCGGCGCTCGGCGCGCGCACCATCGCCGTGGAGCCCGCGGCCGGGCGTGCGGAGGCCGCGCGCAAGCTCGGCGCCGAGCTGGTGCTCGACCCGACGAAGGCGCCGATCGCCGAGCAGGTGGCCGAAGCGACCGGCGGCGTCGGCGGCACGGTGGTGATCGAGGCGACCGGGCGGCCTTCGGTGATGGCTGACGTGCTGGAGGTCGCCGCGCACGGCGCGCGGATCGTGTACGTGGGCATCGACGTCGGCGGCAGCGCACCGGCGAAGCTGGGCCTGGTGCAGTCGAAGGAGCTGAGCATTCACGGCATCATCGGCTCGCCCGGCGTGTGGCCGGCCACGCTGCGGTTCCTCGACCGCGCCGGGGTCGACCTGTCCGAGCTGGTCACCAGCCGGTTCCCGGTTTCGCGGGCGGTGGAAGCGGTCGCCGCCTCGCGCGACACCGCCCGCAACGTGAAGGTGCACCTCGAGTTCGGAGCGACGCGATGACCGAAACCATGCGCGCGGCCGTCTACCACGGCCGCCACGACGTCAGGATCGAAGAGGTGCCGGTGCCGCGCCCGGCCGCGGGCGAGGTGCTGCTCGCCGTGCGGCGTAGCGGGATCTGCGGCTCGGACGCCACCGAATGGGCGGCCGGTCCGAAGCAGGTGCCGTTCACCAGCCCGCACCCCGGCAGCGGCCACGTCGGCCCGATGATCATCGGGCACGAGTTCGTCGGCGAGGTCGTCTCGGGCGGCTCGGGGTTCGCGGCCGGCGACCTCGTGGCCGCGGGCGCCGGTGTCTCGTGTGGACAGTGCGACCGCTGCGGCGAGGGCCGCACCAACCTCTGCCGCCGCTACTACACCCTCGGGCTCAACGCGCCGGGTGGCCTGGCGGAGTACGTCGCCGCGCCCGCGAGCATGCTCCGGCCCGTGCCCGACGGCCTCTCCCTCGACCACGCCGGGCTCGCGCAACCGCTTGCGGTCGGCCTGCACGCGGCGCGGCGGGCCGGGGTGCGCCCGGGCGACTCGGTGGTGGTGATCGGCGCCGGGGCCATCGGATCGTTCGTGCTCGCGGGGTTGCGGCACCTGTCCGACAACGAGGTGACGGTGCTGGACTTCGCCGGCGACAAGCTGGACCGCGCGACCCGGCTCGGCGCCGCGCACGTCGTCGACGCCGCGGGTGACGTCGTGGCGGCCGTGCGCGAGCGCACGGGCGGGCGCGGCGCCGACGTGGTGATCGAGGCGAGCGGGGCGCCCGGCCAGTTCGAGAACGCCGTGCGGATGGTCACCGACGGCGGCCGGGTGCTGGCCGTCGGCCTGCCCAAGCAGGCGCCGACCGTGGACCTGTTCAGCCTCGTGCTGCGCGAGATCACCGTCGAGTCGACCGTGGCGCACGTCTGTGGCGAGGACGTGGCGCCGGCGCTGGAGATCCTCGCCGAGGGCGTGCTCGGTGCCGAGCTGCTCGACTCCGTGATCGGCCTCGACGACCTCACCGAGCACGGCCTCGCGCGCCTCGCCGCCGGCGCCGTGGACGGCAAGGTCCTCATCGACCCGGGGAGGCGCTCGTGAAGGTCGCCGTGCTCGGGCTCGGGGCGATGGGCTCGCAACTGCTCCTGCGGCTGCTGGACGAGGGTGTCGAGGCGGTGGGCTGGAACCGCGACCGGGCCCGCGGCCCGCGTGCCGGCATCCCGGCGACGCACCTCGCGCCGACCCCCGCCGAAGCCGTACGCGACGCCGACGTGGTGCTCACCATGCTCACCGACGGCCGCGCCGTGCGGGCCGTGCTCACCGACGCGCTGGCCGCGCTGCCGGCCGGCGCGCTGGTCCTGGACCTGAGCACCTCCGGCCCGGAGCTCTCCCGCGCCACGGCCACCCTGCTCACGGAACACGGCCTCCGCTACGCCGAAACCCCCGTGTCCGGCTCCGTCACCGCCGCCCGCACCGGCACTCTGACACTGCTCTTCGGCGGCGGCGCCGACGAACTCGCCACCGCCGAGCCGGTGCTGCGGCACCTGGGCCGCCAGACCCTCCACATCGGACCGGTCGGCACGGCGTCGGCCATGAAGCTCTGCGTGAACGCCCTGCTCCACACCTTCAACGCCACCCTCGGCGAAGTCCTGGGCGCCGCCGTCGACGCCGGCATCGACCTGCGCACGGCCTACGACACCATCGCGTCCTCCGCCATCGCCGCGCCGTTCGTCGCCTACAAACGCGACGCCTTCCTCACCCCGGACCTGCCCCCGGTCGCCTGCGCGGTCGACGTGGTGGGCAAGGACCTCGACCTCTTCCTGACTCTTCGCCCCGGCCTGGACGCGCCGACCGTCCGCACGGCCGTGGACGTCGTCCACCGCGCCCAGGCGGCCGGTCTGGGCCCGGAGGACATGGCGACGCTGGCGAGGTTGTACCGGCCGTGACCTAGGCCCGCGGGCGGAGGCTGTCGAGAACCAGGTCCAGCAGGCGCTGCGACTGGGCCTCGCCCGCGGGGCCGGCCGGGGTGCGCCACACGCAGCCCATCATGAGCAGCACGTCGTCGGGGTCGAGGCCGGGGCGGATGGTGCCGTCGTGTTCGCCGGTGGTGAGGATGAGGGCGATGGTGTCGATCACCGGGCCGTAGGACTCGGTGGTGATGGCGTCGTGGTTGGCGGCCGAGAGGGCGTCGCCGAGGCCGCGTTTGATGCGGATGTGGCCGGCGAGGCGTTCGAAGTAGTGGCGCAGGGCCGTGAGGGGCGGTTCTTCGCGCAGCAGGGCGATCGCGCGGTCGACCAGGCCTTCCAGTTCGGCGCGGTACACGGCCAGCACGAGGGCTTCGCGCGACGGGAAGTGCCGGTAGAGCGTGCCCGGTCCCACCTCGGCGCGCTTGGCGATCGAGTTGAGGGAAGCGTCACCGTCCTCGGCGAGGGTGGTGCGCGCGACCTCGAGGATCCGGGCGCGGTTGGCCTTCGCGTCGCTGCGCTGAGGCATGGCGGACGTCCCCTTTCCCGAACCTCGGGTTGCTTACCGGAGAGCTCTCCGCTACCTTCGACGAGGCGGAGAGTTCTCCGGTTCATTTCACCACAGGTTCGAGAGGGTAGTCGTGGAGTACGTGAAGCTGGGCAAGACGGGGCTGGACGTGTCGCCGATCGCGATCGGGGCGATGACCTACGGGGAGCCGGACCGGGGCCACCCGGTGTGGTCGCTCGGGGAGGAGGAGTCGCGGCTGCTCGTGAAGCACGCGCTGGAGCGGGGCATCAACTTCTTCGACACCGCGAACATGTACTCGCAGGGCTCCAGCGAGGAGATCCTCGGCCGCGCGCTGAAGGACTACGCCGACCGCGACGACGTGGTGATCGCGACCAAGTTGCGCCACCCGATGCGCTCGGGGCCGAACGGGAAAGGCCTGTCGCGCAAGGCGATCATGACCGAGATCGACCACAGCCTGCGCCGGCTCGGCACGGATTACGTGGACCTGTACCAGATCCACCGCAACGACCCGGCCACGCCGCTGGAGGAATACCTCGAGGCACTGCACGACCTGGTGAAGGCCGGCAAGGTCCGATACCTCGGCGCTTCGTCGATGCACGCGTGGGAATTCGCCAAAGCGCTGCACACCCAGGCCGCCCACGGCTGGGCGCGGTTCGTGTCTATGCAGGACCACTACAACCTGCTCGCGCGCGAAGAAGAACGCGAAATGCTGCCCCTGTGCCTCGACGAGGGCGTGGGCACGATCGTGTGGAGCCCGCTCGCCCGCGGCCGCCTCGCGCGCCCGTGGCACGACGCGAAGGCCACCACCCGCGGCGAGAACGACCCGTTCGCCGACCTGCTCTACCTCGAGTACACGGTGGACAGCGACCGCCGGATCGTGGACGCGGTCGGCGAGATCGCACAGGAGCGCGGCGTGAACCGGGCGCAGATCGCGCTGGCCTGGCTGCGCAGCAAGCCCGTGGTCGTGGCACCCCTGGTGGGCGCCAGCAGGACCAGCCAGATCGACGACGCCGTGGCCTCCCTGGACCTCACGCTGACCGCCGACGAGACCTCCCGGCTGGAACGCCACTACACCCCGCGCCACGACCTGCAGGGCATCTCGGACGACCGCGAGCTGCAGCGGATCATGCAGCAGATGCCGCAGTTCACCACGGCTTCCTGAGGGGCAGGCCCCCGTCAGTCCGCCGGGGCCGACGGGGTTCCTCGATCGCCGGGGACGATGAGCCGACGTCGGAGCCGGAGACCTTGATCCCGGTCCCGGAGTGGGGATTTCGTGCCACCGCACGGGGTTCCGGGCGGCGCGCGATTCGGCACCGATGCGCCGCATGCCCGGATCCCCTCGTGAGTCGGACTCGCGAACGGTGCGCGTACAGGGCAGAGTTGACTCGGTCCATCGTGAGAGCGCGCTGGTGAGGAGTCGAGCCCATGAGTTCGCGGGAGCTGCATTTCAACGCTTTCGTCTGGCCCCACGGTTACCACGAGTCGGCCTGGCGCGTGGTCGGCGAAGACGTGCGTACGGTGCTGGGCCTGCCGTACTACGCGGACATCGCGCGCACGGCCGAGCGGGGGCTGCTGGACACCGTGTTCCTCGCCGACGACATCGCGATCCCCGAGTACCGCGTCGCGCATCTGCCGCAGACGCAGTTCGACCCGATTTCGGTGCTGTCGGCGTTGGCGGGGGTCACGAGTCACATCGGCCTCGTCGGCACCGGGTCCACGACCTACAGCCAGCCGTGGGAGCTGGCGCGGCGTTTCGCGACGCTGGATCACCTCAGCGGTGGCCGCGCGGGCTGGAACATCGTCACCACGGTCACCTCGCTGGCCGCCGCCAACTTCGGCGAGGCGGCGCACCCCGACCACGCCGACCGGTACGCCCGGGCGCACGAGTTCGTGGACGTCGTCACGCGAGCGTGGGACAGCTGGGAGGACGACGCGATCGTCGGTGACCGTCCCGACGGCGTGTGGGCCGATCGCGCGAAGCTGCACGCGCCGCGGTTCCACGGCGAGTTCTACGACGTCGAGGGCATTCTGCCGTTCCCGCGCTCGCCGCAGGGCTGGCCGGTGCTGGCGCAGGCCGGCCAGTCCGCCGCGGGCATCGGCCTGGCGGCGCGCTACGCGGAAATGGTCTTCTCCGGCCCGCCTTCACTGGAAGCCGCCGTCACGTTCCGCGCCGACCTCCACCGGCAGGCCGCGGCGGCCGGGCGGTCACCCGAGCAGGTGCTGGTGCTGCCCGCGCTGATGATCACGCTCGGGGGCACCGAAGCCGAAGCCCAGGCCAAGGCGCAGCGCCTGGAAGACCTGTCCAGCGCCGAGTTCCGCTGGCAGAACGTGCTCTACACCGCCGGCCTCGACCCGGACGGCTTCGACCCCTCCGCGCCGCTGCCGGCGTCACAGCTCGACATCCCCGCGCCGTCGAGCCGCGCCTCCCAGCTTTACGAAGCGACGCGCGCCGAACCGGGGGCGCCGCTGCGGGAGATCGCCAGTCGCTTCAAGAGCGGCGCCGGCCAGTTCCACTTCGTCGGCACGCCCGACCAGCTCGCCGACCACATCCTCACCTGGCAGGACGCCGGCGCGGTCGACGGCTTCACCATCATGGGCTCCACGCTGCCCCACGAGCTGACCACCTTCGTCGACCACGTGATCCCCACCCTGCAACGCAAGGGCCGCTACCGCACCGAATACCGCGGCACGACGCTGCGCGAGCACCTCGGCCTCGCCCGCCCGCGCGGTCGGTGACCGCTTCTCACTCGGCCGCCGCGGCGGTCTTCGCCGCACCGTCCACACGCGACACCCGACGGACGCGGTCCAGCAGTTCGTCCAGCGTCGCCAGGTCGGCTTCGCTGAACTCCGCGAACACCTCACGCAGCCGGCGCGCCTGCACCACCAAGGCCTGCGCCAGCACCGCGCGCCCCGGGTCGGTGATGGCGGCGTAGGCGACGCGGCGGTCGGTGGGGCACGGGCGGCGCTCCACGTAGCCGGCGGCCTCGATGCGGTCGATCATCCGGGTGATTCCGCCGGTGGTGAGCGCCACTTCGGACGCGAGCGCGCTCATCGTCAGCTGCCCGCCTTCGGAGCGGGAGAGGCGGAGCAGGACCTCGAACCACGTGTGCTGCAGGCCGGTCTCGGCGAGCAGGGCCGGGCCGAGCAGGCGGTCCAGCTGGCTGCCGGCTTCGAGCAACCGGCCGGACGTGGTGATGAGGCGGTCGTCGGCCGGGCTCAGGGGGTTCATGGCCCGAAGTATACCGAGTGAATGTTGATGCGTCAGCTATTGCACTGTCAGGCAATGATGGCTACCGTGTCAGTATCTGAGCTGTCAGATATTGAGAGAGAAGGTAATCATGCGGATCGCCATCATCGGTGCCGGCAACGTGGGTTCGGCGCTCAGCAAGGCCGCGGTCGCCGCGGGGCACACCGTCACGGTGTCGGCCACCACGGCGGAGAAGGCGGCGCAGGTCGCGGGCGACACCGGAGCGCAGGCGGCGGCGAGCAACGCCGAGGCGGTCGCGGGTGCGGACGTCGTGGTGCTCGCGGTGCCGGGCAGCGTGGCCGGCGCGGTGGCCGACGAGCTCGCCGAGGCCGTGCGCGGCAAGGTGGTCGTGGACGCCACCAACCCGCTCAACGCGACGTTCACCGACCTCGACATCGAGGAGACCGCCGCGGTCCAGAGCCTGCAGCGCCGGCTGCCCGGCACGCCCGTGGTCAAGGCCTTCAACACGATCTTCGCCGGACGTCTCGGCAGCCCGAAGGAGAGCGGCCACCTGCTCGACGCCTTCTACGCGGGCGATGACACCGGCGCGAAGGACCTCGTGGCGCAGCTGCTCACCTCGCTGGGCTTCCGGCCGATCGACGCCGGCGGCCTGCGGATGGCCCGCGCGCTGGAGGAGATGGCGTTCCTCAACATCGCCCTCAACGCCGGCAACCAGTGGTCGTGGCAGTCCGGCTGGGCGCTGCTCGGCCCGACCGCCTGAGAGCGCGACGATGACTCAGTTCGGTGCCCCCGTGGTCGCCGGCCGCGGCGACGAAACCGGCCCGCTGGTCGTGCTGCTCCACGGCCGCGGCGCCCGTGAATCCGACATCATCGGTCTCGCCGACGCGCTGCCGGCGGGCTTCCGGTACACGGCGGTGCGCGCGCCGATCGCCGAGCACGGCGGGTTCGCGTGGTTCGCGAACCGCGGCATCGGCCGGCCCGTCCCGGACTCGTTGCGCGCCACCATGGATTGGTTCCGCGAGTGGCTCGACGCCACCGCGTCGCCGGGCCGTCCGGTGTTCCTCGTGGGTTTCAGCGGCGGCGCGGCGTTCGCCGGCGGGCTGCTACTCGACGACCCGGACCGCTACGCCGGCGCCGCGATCCTCTACGGCACGCTGCCGTTCGAGGCCGGCGTGCCGACCGAGCCGGCCCGCCTCGCCGGAGTGCCGGTGTTCGTGGCGCAGGGCGAGCACGACCAGGTCATCCCGCGTGAGCTGCTCGACCGCACGTGGGAATACCTCACGGCCGGCTCCGGCGCGCCGACGATCGCGCGCCGCGACGCGGTGGGCCACGAGATCGCGCCACTGGCGCTCGGCGCGTTGAGCGGCTGGCTGGCCGAACGAGCCGGTTTCCTCGCCCGCCGCGGAGTTCCCGCGCCGGCGCCGACGCGGTGGCACGGCCGGGCCGACGGCCTTCCGCAGCGGCGTGGGCCGCGGCCGCGGGTCAGCGTGACCATTCCCCAGCAGCAGCTCACCGACACCGCGCCGGCCGAACTGCAGGAGAAGCTCTTCGCCGAGCTGAGCGCGCTTCCCGGCGTGCGCAGCAGCCAGTCGGCGATCTCCGTGCCGGGCGCGCGCGGCTTGATGCTCGCCGACGGCCAGGCCGGCCCGGCCGAGGCGTTCCTCGTGCCGCGCGCGGGCGAGTTCGCGCACCTGCACCCCTCGACCGACGGCTCGCTGCACGTGGCCCTGCCGGTCGCGCTCGCCGCCGAGGCGATCGAACGCGGCTGGGCCGTGGCGCACCCGCTCGCCGGGATCCGCCTCACCCCGGGCATGGTCCTGGTCTACGGCCCGCGCGACCAGACCGAGCTCGACGTCGTCGCCGAGATTGTCGCCACCAGTCACTCCTGGGCCGCCGGCCAAGAGGCCCCCGCCGACCGGTGACCCGAACCCCCTTCCCTGACCGAAACCGGAGTACCCCATGGACCGCCGCACCGCGCTCAGAGGCAGCGCCGCCGCCTTCGGCGCCCTCGCCCTCACCGCCGTCGCCACCGGAAACCTCGCCGAAGCCAGTCCCGGCCGGCCGCCGGGCCTGATGCCCGACCCCGCGGCCACGCCGGTGCCGAACCCGCCGTACCCGCACAACCTGACCCACGACGAGCGCCGGCACCTCGAGACGTTCGACGAGCTCGACTTCACCGTGTTCTCCCACGCCGACTGGAACCGCCTCGGCGAGAGCCACTCCCGCACCATCCGCGTGCACTGGCCCGACGGGCACTACACCGACGGCATCGACCGGCACATCGCCGATCTCGCCGCGATGTTCGTGTGGGCGCCGGACACTCGCATCCACTCCCATCCGTTGCGCATCGCGAAAAACGAGCTCACCGCGGTGACCGGTGTCATGCAGGGCACCTTCACCCGCCCCATGCCCGACGGCAAGGGCGGGTTCGTGAAGCCGACCGGGAAGAGCTACGCCATCAACATGGCCACGATCGGGCTCTGGAACCGGCGCGGCACGATGGACGAGGAATTCCTCTTCTGGGACAACCAGAACTTCTACCAGCAGCTCGGTCTGGCGTGAGCGGCTTCCGCTCCTGAACGCAGGAAGAGGCAGCAGATGCAGGTGAACCTCACCGGCCGCACCGCGCTGGTCACCGGGTCGACGGCCGGGATCGGCGCCGCCACGGCCGCGGCGCTCGCGGCCGCCGGCGCCGACGTCGTGGTCAACGGGCGCAACGCCGACACTGTCGCCGAGGTCGCGAACCGCCTCGGGGTCCGGGGGATCGCGGCCGACGTCGGCACGGCCGAGGGCGTCGCCGAGATCGTGGCGCGGGTGCCGGACGTCGACGTGCTCGTGAACAACGCGGGCTACTTCGGGGCGATGCCCGTGTTCGACATCCCCGACGAGGAATGGCGCCGGATCTACGAGGTCAACGTGCTCTCCGGGGTGCGCCTGGCCCGGCACTACGCGCCGCGGATGGTGCGGCGCGGCTGGGGCCGGGTGATTTTCGTGAGCAGCGAATCGGCGATCCAGAACCCGACCGAGATGGTGCACTACGGCATGACGAAAACGGCGCAATTGGCGCTGTCGCGGGGAATGGCCCAGGAAGTGGCCGGCACCGGCGTCACGGTCAACAGCGTGCTGCCCGGCCCGACCCTGACCGAGGGCGTGCGCGAGTTCGTGCAGAGCCTGTACCCGGACCTCGACTTCGCCGGTGCCGAGAAGCAGTTCATGACCCACAACCGCCCCACGTCGTTGCTGGGACGGCTGATCCGGCCCGACGAGGTGGCGAACCTCATCACCTACGTCGCCTCGGAACAGTCCGCTGCCACGACCGGGGGCGCGCTGCGGGTCGACGGCGGGGTCGTCACGGCGATCATCCCGTGACGGTGGTCGCGCTGCCGAGCGGTGGCCGGCAAGGGATTCCTCGCTTGCCGGCCACCGCGGGCGCGCGGTCAGGCCGGGTCGCTGTCCACCACGGCGATCAGGTCGACCTCCACCGCGATGCCCATCGGCAGCGCCCGCACGCCGACCACCGAGCGCGGATGCCGGCCCGCGTCGCCGAAGACCTCGACGAGCAGGTCCGACGCGCCGTTGAGCACTCGCGCGACCCCGGTGAACTCGTCGGTGCACGAGACGTAGCCGACCACCTTGGCGATGCCCCGCACGTGGTCGAGCGACCCGACCGTCCGCCGCAGCTGCGCCAGCAGGAACAGCATGCACTCGCGCGCGGCCGCGTAGCCTTCGTCGGCGGTGAGCGTGTCGCCGACCCGGCCCAGCCGGCTCTCGGACCCTTGGCCGGCCAGGTGCACGAGCGAACCTTCCCGGTGGGCGCCGACGTAGTTGCCGGCCGCGGGGCGCAGCTCGGGCAAGGTGAGGCCGGCGGCCCGCAGCCGCTCTTCGGGGGTCGGGCCAGGCACGCGAATGCCCCTTTCCACGGTGTTCGCAGCAGGGTTGTTCTGAGCGGTGGTCGCAACAGCTTCAGCCCGGGCCACGCCGGGCGGAAGTCGGAAAACGCCGGACATCACCGGGACGCTAGCCGTGCCCGCCCGTGGCCCGCAGCCACGATGTCCGGCTGGGTGGGACACCACCGGCCCCGGAATCGGTGTCCGGCACGGCCGGACGCCGCGCCGGTTTTTCCGGTCGGGCCGGCGTACTTTCTCAGGCGGAAGTCCGGTCATCGGAGGTAGTGCCATGGTCGACGCGGCAACGAAGGGCAACGCCTCCGTCGTGAAGGCGATGACGATCCTCAACGCGTTCACCCCGCTCCAACCGACCCTCAGCATCCGGGCGCTCGCCGAACGGACGCGGCTGCCGCGCAGCACCACGCACTCGCTGTGCCTGGCGCTGTGCGAGGCCGGGATGTTGGAACAGATCCCGCGGCGGGGCTACCGGCTCGGCCGGTCGCTGGTCGGGCTCGGCGGCCAGGTCATCGACCGCACCGGCCTCGCCACCGCGGCGGAGGGGCTGCTGCGGCGGATTCCGTTGCGGAGCCGGCAGGAGGCCCACCTGGCGCAGTTCGTGGACGGCTGGGTGGTGTACCTCGAACGCATCACCGGCCGCGAACCGCGGCCCATGCGCAACCGGATGGGGCTGCGCGCGCCCGCGCACCGCACGGGGTGCGGGAAAGCCGCGCTCAGCGTGCTGGCACCGGACGTGGTCGAGCGGCTCGTGGCGTTCACCTGCGTCGCGGAACAGCTGCCGACGCCCGACCTGGCCGACCTCAAGGACGAACTGGCCACGGCCCGCCGCGACGGCTTCGTGGTGAGCCGCCTCTTCCAGCGCGGCACGACCTCGGTGGCCGCCGCCATCGTCGACCTCACCGGCACGCCGGTCGGCGCCGTGTCCATCGCCGGCGCGAGCGAGGTGTTCACGAAGGCGGCGGTGGCCGAGGCCGCGCACTACGTCTGCGAGGCCGGCCTCGCCATCAGCCACCGCATGGTCGACCGCCTCGGCACGTTTCGCGCGACGGCCACCCTCAGCTGACCACATCCATGCCACGGTGCGGTGGTTCGGCAGAGGCGCCGGCGGAGTGCGGTCAGTCGCCGGGACCACGACGGGTGAGGGACAGCCGACGGCCCGCGAGCCGAGCCGCTTCGGTGACCGCCGCGGCGATGTCGGCGATCCGCGAGACCGGGAACGTGGAGCTCGGCCCGGCCACCGACAGCCCGCCCGCCGGCGTGCCGTCGGGGCCGACGATCGCGGCGGCGACCGACGTGCGGCCGGTCTGGAACGTGCGGCACACCAGGTAACCGTTCGCGCGCGCCGACGCGAGCTCGTCGTCGAGCGCGGCCAGGTCGGGCAGCGGCAGCAGTTCGTGGTGGCACAGCCGTCTCACGCGATCGTCCACTTCGGCCGGATCGAGGATCGACAGCGCGCTCTTGCCGCACCCCGACAGGAACGCCGGCGTCCGCATGCCCATCCGGTAGGTCATCACGACGCGGGTCGGGCCGGATTCCCGGTGCAGGTACACGATCCAGCTGTCGCTGAGCTGTCCCACGTGCAGCTCCTGCCCGGTCACCCGGCGCAACCCGGCCGTCGCGCCTTCGACCGCTTCCACGAGCCCGGTGCGTTCGATGACCAGCCCGCCCAGCTCCAGCAGCAGCGGCCCGAGGCGGTACCCGGCCCGGGGCGCGGATTCCAGCAACCCGTTGTCGCACAACGTCCGGCAGAGCAGGTGCACGGTCGAGCGCGGCAGGCCCGTGCGCTCGGCCAGCCCGCGGACGGTGAGGACCTCCACTCCCGGCCGGAACGCGCGGAGGATTTTCGCGGCCTTCCCGACTGATGCGCTCATGCGGTGTGCTCCTGTTCTTCTCGACCCGCAGATGGTCGCGCGCACCAGCCGCGCCGTGGCGTCGCCCGTCCCACCACGTTGGACAGCCGCGTTGGCGGTCGTTCCCCGCGGTGACACGCTCGAAATCCGAGCCGACAATTCACTGAAGCGGGGCCCCGATGACGCCGAAATCCGAGTTGGACATCGCCACTGCCGATATCGCCAACGCCACGAAAACGTTCCACGAGAAGGTGAAGAACACGACCGGGGAGACGAGCCAGGCGCGGGTGGCGCAGCTGGCGAGCGAGATCTTCTCGGCCGTCCACAACGTGATCCACGAGCACCAGGTGTCCTACGCCGAATACGACGCGGTGAAGGCGTGGCTGATCAAGGTCGGCGAGGACGGTGAGTGGCCGCTGTTCCTCGACGTGTTCGTGGAGCACGCGGTGGAAGACGTCGCCACGGCGCAGCGGCCCGGGAGCAAAGGCTCGATCCTGGGCCCGTTCTACGTGCCCGACGCGCCGCGGGCCGAGGGCCGGATCACGCTGCCGATGCGCGCCGACGAGCCCGGCACGCCGCTGGTGTTCCGGAGCCAGGTGCGCAGCGCCGAGGGCACTCCGCTGCCCGGTGCGCAGGTGGACGTCTGGCAATCCGACAGCGACGGCCTCTACTCGCACTTCGCGCCCGGCATTCCCGAGTGGAACCTGCGCGGGATCGTGACCGCGGACGCCGAGGGCCGGATCGAGATCTCGACGATGGAGCCCGCGCCGTACCAGATCCCGCACGAGGGAGCGACCGGTCAGCTCATCGTCGCGGCCGGCTGGCACGCCTGGCGCCCGGCGCACCTGCACTTCCTCGTGGTGGCCGAGGGCCACGAGACGCTCACCTCGCAGCTGTACTTCGCCGGCGGGCCCTACACCGACGAAGACGTGGCGTCGGCGGTGAAGCCGGAACTCATGCTGAACCCGACGCCGGTCGCGGACGGGTCCGGCAACGAGGTGGAGTACGACTTCGTGCTCGCGCCGGTCGACTACCCCCGGGCGTGACGGTGCCGACGGTGCGGGACCGCTCGTGATCCCGCACCGCCGACGCATCACCTCAGGCCGGCCGGTCCGCACCGACCGACCGCAGGTCGAGCGGATCGTGGACGACGGCGCCGGGGTCGTAGCGCCGGGCGATTCCGCCGAGGCGCGCCGCGACGTCCGGGGCGAAGAACCGGTCCACCGCACGGTCTTCGGCGCCGGCGAACGTGCGCAGTGTCCGCCCGGTGGCCGCGGGTTCGAGGGCCGCCAGCACGCGGCCCTGTTCCTCGGCGAGCACCGCGACATCCTCCGGCCGGAAGATCAGGCCGACGCTCTCGAGGAAGTACTCACCCTCGATCCGGTCGAGGGCGGCGGGCGCGTCGGCCGGCCGGGCCAGCGCACCGCCGAGGCGCCGGAACTCCACCACGGACAGCGGGCTGCCCTGCGGCCCGAGGTCGGTCACCGCGGCGAGCGCCGATTCCGGCAGGTCGCCCAGGATCTCGGTGCGGATCACGACCGGCGCACCGTCGGCGGGCACCCCGGCCAGGTCGAGGTCGTCGGGGGTGCGGGGCCGGGTGGAGTCGAGCATCGGCTGGGCCACTTCGAGCATCGGCTGCAGCAACCGCCGCGCCGCGTCCGCCGTGCCGAGGAAACACACCGTCAGGGTGACCGCGCGCTGCCCGCGAATCGGTTCCGGCACCGAGGGCAACGGCGGGAACTGGTGCACGCCGATCGCCGTCGTCAGTTCTTCCGGCAGCGTCGAGGACCAGGACCGGTAGGCGCCGAACAGGTCGACCGCCGCGTCGGCCGGCCAGATCAGGTCGCCGGCGAACAGTTCGGGTGCTTCGGCGAGCTCGATCTCCAGCTCGGTCACCACCCCCGGTGGGGTCCCGCCGCCCCGCAGCGCCCACCACAGGTCGGCGTGGTGCTCCGCGTCCACGCGCAACAGTTCGCCGTCGCCGGTCACGAGCTCGGCGGACACCAGCCCGTGTGCGGCGAGGCCGTGGCGGCGTGCCAGCAGCCCGAGCCCGCCGCCGAGGGTGTAGCCGGTGACGCCGGCGCTCGGCACGTTCGTGGCCAGTCCACTGAGGCCGTGCGGGGTGCAGGCTTCCTGCAGATCCCGCCACCGCGCCCCCGCGCCGACCCGAGCCCGGCGGCGGGCCGGATCGACGGAGATCTCGTTCAGCCCGCCCGTGCGCAGCAGGATCGCGCCGTCGGTGGAGTCGATCGCACCGTGTCCGGTGCCCTGCGGCGCGACCTGGATTCCCTGTTCCGCGGCGAACCGTACGGTCGCCACCACGTCGTCGACGTCGGCGGCCACCACCACCGCGCCCGGCCGCTGCGGCACCGTGAGGTTCCACGGTTTGCCGGCGTTGCCGAATCGTTCGTCCTCGGGTCCGAGGACCGCGCCCTTGACCTCGTGTGCCCATCGGGCCAGATCTTTGATCACCATGACTGCGATTTTCCCACGCGAATCCGAGGCGGAGTAAGGGAAAAGGTGCGGGAGATACAACACAGTGTCCAGTGTGTCCAGACACTGTGGACGGATCGAGAAACTGGGTGGCGCTCGAGCAGATCACCTTCGTCGTCGGGCCGATGGGCACGACGGGACCGGGCACGGCTCGTGCGGCGGGGTGACGAGCCGTGCCCGGAATCAGCGGCGAACCGGCGGCTACTTGCCGATGCCCAGCGAAGCCGCGGTGTCGTTGAGGACCCCACGCAGCTGGTGGTCGTCGAAGCCGGGCACGGCCTTGATGCGGTTGGCCCAGTCGCCGGTGCGCACGCGGGGCGAGTCCGTGCCGAGCACGAGCCGGTCGGCGCCGAACTGGTCGGCGAAGAACCGGATCGCGCTCGGGTCGTCGGTCAGCGTCGTGTCGTAGTAGAGCTTCTTGAGCTCACCGCGCGGATCGGTCGCCAGCCACTGGTCCTGGTGCAGCGATTCGGTGATCTCCTCGAACCGGCGCCACAGGTAGCCGATCGAGCCGCCCATCGTGCCGATGATCCACCGGATGTCGGGGTGGCGGCGGGTCACGCCCGACACGACCAGGTGCGTGGTGGCGAGGGTGGCTTCCATGGGCCCGCCGTACTTCGGGCCCATCAGGAACGCGTCGAGCCCGGTCGAGAACGTGTCGGGGGTGCCCACGGGGTGCACGAAGATCACGGCCCGGCGCCGGTTGAGCTCGGCCCACAGCTCTTCGTAGCGCGGGTCGTCGAGCGAGGTGCCCACGGCGGTGGTGCCGAGGCCGATGCCGGTGAAGTTGAGCTCGTCGAGGCAGCGCACCGCCTCGGCCACGGCCTGCTCGGGGTGCGGCAGCGGCAGCGCGCCGAACGCGTCGAGCCGGCCGTCGAAGTCGGCGGCCTCGGCGTAGAGGTCGTTGGCGAACTTGGCGCAGTGCACCGATTTCGCCGCGTCCTCGAAGTAGGGCTGGTTGTGGCCGAGGCCGAGGACCTGGAGGTCGACCCCGTCGGCCTCGAGCTCTTCGACGCGGGGGATCAGCTCGGGGCTGTGCTCGGGCCAGACCTTCTTCCCGGCGACCCGGTCGAACTCTTGGGTGAGGGCGGGCGGAAACCAGTGTGCGTGAACGTCGATCACGGTCGAGTAGTCCTTTTCAGACGAGGAAGCTGACGGATCCGGGGTTCTGGCCGAGCAGGGACTTGCCCGCCAGCTCCTGGCTGACCCGCATGTTGAACGCCGCGTGCCGGGACGCGACACCGCCGTCGCGCCAGATGCGCTGCAGCGGGTTGACCTCCGCGAAGGCCGACGAACCGTGGGCGGTCATCAGGAGGTCGACGGCGTGGAAGGTCTGGCGCATCGCGCGCGCCATGCCCACGCGCAGGCCGGTGCGCACGACCTCCGGCGGGTGCTCTCCGTTGGCGGCGTAGTCGTCGAGCCGGTCGGCCGCGTCCTGGGTGCTCTTCACCGCGGCGGCGATCATGGCCGAGGCCTCCGCGACGTCGATCTGGAACCCGACCGATTCCGACTGCGACGAGTACGTGGTGGTCGTGATGGCCCGCTTCGGCGCCTTTTCGAGCACGTAGTCGAGCGCGGCCTGCGCCTGGCCGAGCTGCGCGCCGGCGAGGGAGAGCGGGGCCAGCCCGGCGAGGCTCACGCGGTGGCTCACGTCCGTGCCGGTGCGCACGTTGTCGCCGACGAAGAAGTCGGTGGCCGAGCGCAGGCGGTGCTGGGGCACGAACACGTTCTGCGCCACCAACGTGTTGCTGCCGGTGCCGCGCATGCCCGCGATGAACCAGGTGTCCTCCACGGTGAGGTCCTGCATCGGCACGAGCGCGAGGTTGAGGTCGCGGCCGCCGGGCTCCACGCTCGGGTAGCAGACGCTGGCCCAGTCGCAGTGGTTCGAGCCCGAGGCGTAGCCCCACTTGCCGTTGAGCACCACCCCGCCGTCCACGACCTCGACAGTCGAGGTCGGTGCGAGCACACCCGCGGTCGTGGCGGCCACGTCGGTGCCCCACACGTCGTCCTGCGCCTGCTCGGAGTAGTTGGCCGCCCACCAGTTGCCGGTGTTGAGCACGCCGGTCACCCACGCCGACGACGCGCAACCGCGCCCCAGCGCGATGGTCACGTCGAGGAACGTGCGCATGCCCGAGTCGTAGCCGCCGAGCCGCCGGGGCGTGAACAGCTTGATCAGGCCGGCGTCGCGGATGGCCTCGAAGTTCGCGGTCTTCAGCCGGCGCTCCCGGTCCACTTCCGGAGCTGCCTCCCACAGCTGTGCCCGCAGGCCGTTCGCGCGCTCCACCAGCTCTTCCCGGCTGGGCACCTGCTGCGCGACCTGCGTGGCGGATTCCGTGGTCATGATTTCTCCTTACTCGCACTGTTCATGGCGCCGTCGACAAGTTCGCCGTCCCCTTTTGCCGAATACGCGGCCCTCGCCCGGACCCGGCCGCGCGGCGAGCCCGTGCGAGGGCTTTCGGCGCGCGCCTGCGCATTCATCGTGCTGACGGTTTCAGCGTCCCGGCCACATCCAGACGTCCGGCGTCGGTGCCGGGCGTGAGTCGGAAGACGGGTGCCATGCCCGAGACGCTAGGTGGGCCGTGCGGCGAAGTCAGCAGCGGCGTCCAGCGAAGCGGGACACCATTTCCTTTCCCCCCAACGATCTTGTCCGTTGAAGGACACGGTTGCCGAAGTGCGCGCGGTGTCCGGCAGCGGCGGACGAATGCGTGGCCATTACCGAGCGGTTGTGAAACCGTGCTGGCGCCCGGCGCAGTGCCCTTGGTGCGCCCGATGAGGTTCCTCATCGGGTGCCGGTGATCCGATTTCGGAGGTTTCTGGAAAATGAGTTCGACGATGGCCGACCTCGGTGTGCTGTTGCTGCGAATCGCGGTGGCCTTCATCCTGTTCGCGCACGCGACGCAAAAGCTGCTCGGCTGGTTCCGCGGCCCCGGCCTGGACAAGATCACGGTCGTGTTCGAGGCGCTCGGCCAGGTGCCGGCGCGGCCGCTGGCCAAGCTCGCCGCGTGGTGCGAGTTGAGTGCCGCGCTCTTGCTCGTTCTGGGCATCGCGACGCCGCTCGGAGCCGCGATCGGCGCGGGCACGATGCTCGTGGCCGGATTCGCGATGACCGCCAAGAGCGGCGCCGTCTGGAATGCGCTCGGCGGCGGCGAATACCCGCTGGTGCTCACGGTTCTGGCGCTGTCGTTGGCGTTCACCGGCCCGGGGTCGATCTCGCTCGACGCGGGGCTCGGCGTGCCGTGGTACGGCGCCGGCGGCCGGGCGGTGGTGATCGGCCTGGTCGCGGTGGCCGTGGCGATTCTCGCCGCAGCGCCGCCGATCTTCCGCACGGTCTGGATGCGGCGGGCCGTCGCCGCGGACGAACTCGCGGCCGGCGCGTGACGGACCCGGGGGCGTCGATGCGAAGTCGGCGCCCCCGGGGGAAGTCAGCCGGTCGGCTCGCCGAAAACGCCGGCCAGACCGCCCGCGATCTCCTCGCGGGCCGCCTGGGCGTGGGCGATGCGGTCGTCGAGCTCTTCGAGCCGGCGCCGTTGCAGTTCCCGCCAGGACTGCGGAAGGGCAGCCCGCGTGGTGAGCAGTTCTTTCGCGTCGGGCAAGGAAAATCCCGCGTCACGCAGGAGCAGCACCAGCCGCACCAGGCCGATCGCCGAGGCGGGGTAGCGGCGCTGCCCCGAGGTCCGGGTCGGCCGGGGCAGCAGGTCGATCTTCTCCCAGTACCGCAGGGCCGACGCCGCCACCCCGGTGGCGTCGGCCAGCGCGCCGATCGTGAGCAGCTCGCGGTGGTCGTCCTCGGCCATGCGCGTCGGTCAGCCTTCGAGTTTCGTGTGCGTGCCGAACGCGCGGCGGTGGTAGGTGAGCGGCTCGCCGGCGCAGCTGCTCAGCGACGAGACCGAGCCGAACAGCACGAGGTGATCGCCACCCTCGACCTCCTGCTCCACGGTGCAACCGAGCCAGCTCAGCGCTCCGGTCAGCCGGGGTACGCCGGCCTCGACCGCCCAGTCCACCCCGGTGAACTTCTCCTCCGGCGCCAGCGCGGTGGCGAACGTCCTGGCCAGCTGCGAATGCGCCGACCCGAGGATGTTGAGCCCGAACCGGCCCGACTGCCGGACCACGGCCAGGAGCCGCGACGACTTCACGAGCGACACCAGCACCATCGGCGGTTCCATCGACAGCGATGCGAACGCGCTCACCGTGCTGCCGTAGGGCGTTTCGTCGTCGGCGAGACCGGTGACGACGGAGACGGGCGTGGCCACTCGCGCCATGACTTCGCGGAACTGCTCCTGCAGGCCTTCGGACATCGGGGTTCTCCTGTTCGGGTGCGCACGCGACCCGCGGGTGTCGCGCGGTTCGGGGATGGGGTGCGGCAGGGGCGCGGTGATCGCCCCTGCCACACGTCTGCCGCGTCGGGATCAGACGAGGAAGCTGATCTCGTACGGGTCGAGGCCCAGCAGCGCTTTCGCGTAGATCTCCTGGGAGATGCGGACGTTGAACGCCGCGTGGCGCGTGGCGATGCCGGTGTCGCGCCAGATCCGCTGCATCGGGCTGAACTCGCCGAACGCGGAGGTACCGTGGGCGGTCACCAGGCGGTCGACACTCTCGCACGCGCGTTTCACCGCCCAGGACAGGTCCATCCGCAGTCCGGATCGGACGGTCTCGTTCGGCAGCTCGCCGCGGCCGGCGTAGTCGTCGAGCACGTCCGCGGCCTGCGCGCCGATGAGCCGCGCCGCCTTGATCGTGGTCGCCGCCTCGGCCAGGTCGACCTGGAACCCGACCGACTGGGCCTGGACCGCGTAGGTCGACGCGGTGATCTGGCGCTTCGGGGCCTTCTCGATCACGAACTCCAGCGCGGTCTCGGCCGCGCCGATCTGAGAGCCCATCAGGGAAACCGGCAGCACCCCGGCGAGGGCGGCGCGGTGCACGGGATCTTCCGCGGTGAGGTTCTCGCCGCGGAAGATCGGCATCAGCGGGAGCACGCGGTGGTCCGGGACGAACACGTCGTGGGCCACGATCGTGTTGCTGCCGGTGCCGCGCATGCCGGTGACCAGCCAGGTGTCCTGCACCTCGACCTCGCTCATCGGCACCAGCGCGAGCTGTAGCTCCGGCTCGGCCGCCTCGGGGCTCGGGTAGGCGACGATCGCCCAGTCGCAGTGGTTCGAGCCCGAGGAGTAGCCCCACTTGCCGGTGAGCTTGATCCCGCCGGGCACGAGCTCGGCCTCGCCGGTCGGCTGCAGCACACTGCAGGTCGTGGCGAACGGGTCGGCGCCCCAGACTTCTTCCTGCGCCGGCTCGGGAAACTGGGCGACGAGCCAGTTGCCCGCGTTGAGCACACCGGCGACCCACGCGGACGACGAGCAGCCGAGCCCGAGCGCGGCGGTGACCTCGAAGTAGGTACGCAGGTTGGCGGCGAGGCCGCCGAACCGGCGCGGGGTGAACAACTGCATCAAGCCGGCGTCGCGCATCGCGGCGAAGTTCCGGTCGGTCAGCCGGCGGGTCCGGTCGACTTCCGGTGCGTCCTCCCAGAGCTGGGGTCGCAGGTGGGCGGCCCGCGTGATCAGGTCGGCGGAGCCGGGGGTGGAATCGGTCATCTGGAGTCCCTTGAACGGTTTTCGGAGCTGCGGGTACTCAGCGGGCGGGGGAGATCCGGAAGGTGAAGTCGAGCCGGCGCCAGCCGTGCTCGAGTTCACGGCCGTCGGGCGCGGGACCCGACTGGGCGGTGAAGTCGACGACCAGGCCGGGTTTGACGCCGAACACGGTGTCGGAGTCGAGGTAGTCGCCGCCGTTGACGAACAGTTGCGTCACCAGCGTGCGGTAACCCGGTCTGGCGATCATGAAGTGCAGGTGCGGGGCGCGGAAAGCGTGGCGTCCGGTGGCGTCGAGCATCTGCCCGACCGGGCCGTCGGCCGGGACCGGGTACGGCGAGGGCACGATCGTCCAGAACCTCAAGCGTCCTTGGGGGTCGGTGCGGAAGCGGGCGCGCAGCACGGGACCGTCGGCGTCGGGTAGCTGCACGTCGTAGAAGCCGTCCTCATTGGATTGCCAGACGTCCACGATCGCGTCGGCCACCGGGGCGCCGTCGATGTCGGTCACGGTGATGTCCGTCCACAGGGGAGTGCCGGGCAGACCGTCGGCGAGGTCGGCGCCCTGTGCGGTTTCCGGCGGGCCCTGCACGTAGAACGGGCCGAGGACGGCCGACGGGGTGGTGTCGGGGGTGCGGGAGTTGGTGAGGACGTCGACCACGCTGGACACGCCGAGGGTGTCGGAGAGCAGGATGAATTCCTGGCGTTTGTCGTCGGTGATGTGTCCGGCCCGGGTGAGGAAGCCGATGGCGTGCTCCCATTCCTCCTGGGTGAGGTCGGTGCGGACGACGTAGGCGTGCAGCGTGCGCACCAGGTCCTGCAGGAGCTCGCGCAGCCGCGAGTCGGTGGCGGTCGCGAAACTGGCCACGACGTCGGCCGTGAGCGCGCGCAAGTCCGGCTTCGTGCCGACGGCCGGGGCCGGTCTCGTGCCGGCGTACGCCTGGCGCAGCAGGCTTTCGATGCCGTCCCGCGTGAGTTCGCGCGGGTTCGGATACGGCTTGGCCGAGGCGATTTCCGCGGCCTTCGCCACATCGCTCCCGGCCAGGCCCAGCTCGGCCAGCGAGTGGGGGACCGGCAGGCCGGCGATGAGGTCGTACACACCGGTGGCGGCGTCCGGCGCGCCGAGCGCTTCGGCGATGCGGCGCATGGCCTCCGGCGCACCGGAGGCGTTGTACGCCATCGCGTACGGCAGCACCACGGTGTGGGTTTGCGCGTGGGGCAGGCCGAAACTGCCGCCGAGGGTGTGGCACAGCTTGTGGTGCAGGCCCATGCCGACGGAGCCGAGGCACAGGCCGGCGAGCCACGCGGCCTGCAGGGCGTCGCTGCGCGCGGCCACGTCGTGCGGGTCCGCGACGAGGCCGGGCAGCGCGGCGGCCAGCAACCGGATGGCATCAAGGGCGAACCGGTCGACGATCGGGTTGGCGTCGGGGGAGTAGAGCGCCTCGACGGCGTGGGCCAGGGCGTTGACGCCGCTGGTCAGCGAGATCTCGACCGGCAGGCCCAGCGTGAGATCCACGTCGTAGACCACCACCTCGGGCAGCACCTTCGGCGTGGTCTGCGTGCTCTTGTGGCCCTCGGCCGTCTCGCCGAGCACCGGGGTCATCTCCGAGCCGGCGTAGGTGGTCGGCGCGATGATCTGGGGCAGGTCCGTGCGCAGCGCGAGCGCTTTCGCCAGCCCGGTGGTGGAGCCGCCGCCGAGCGCGAGGACGCAGTCGACGCCGTGGCGCGCGACGACTTCCAGCGCCCGCTCGGTCACCTCGACCGGCGTGTGCTCGGCGGCGTCGTCGAACCGCGCGGCCAGCAGCGAGCCGAGCGCTTCGGCGACCCGGTCCGCCGGTTCCTTCAGCGCGGGGCTGCCCAGCAGCAGGACGGCTTTCGCGCCCAGCCGGCGGACCTCGTTCGGCAGCGCGGCGACGGTGCCGCCGTCGAACACGACCCGGGCCGGGTTGGCGGTGTAGCTGAACATCACAGGCTCCTCGGACTGGCACTGACTGGCACTGACTGGCACTGACTGGCACTGACTGGCACTGACTGGCACTGACTGGAACTGCCCGGCACCGACTGGAACTGCCCGGCACCTCGCCACGCGTTGCGCCGGCTCTGCGTGAAGCGATCTCGGTGGCGTCCGGCCTGGCCGGACACTGGGCGTCGGACCGGTGGTTCACCGGCCGTGGATCGGCTCTTCCCGCGGCCCCGCCGTGGCGGTCGTCCCGGCTGGTGGACGCGTGCCGTGGGCCTGAGGTTAGGAGCGCGATCGCGAGCTGTCAGCGTTGCTGTCCGGCCCCACCGGACACGTTTGAGGGAAAGCCCGGATTTCTGACCTATCGTGGTCCCATGACGACCGACGAAGCACGCGGTGGCGTTGCGTCCGTGGCCAAGGCCTGCCGGGTGCTGCGGGCCTTCTCGCCGACGGTGGGTGTCCTGTCTGTCCGGCAGGTCTCGGCCAAAGCCGGGATCCCGCGCAGCACCGCGCACGAGCTATGCCGGACCCTCGTGGCCGAAGGCATGCTCGAAGGCGCGGGCGGCGGTTACCAGCTCGGCCCGACGATCCTGGAGCTCGCCGGCCAGATCATCGAGCGCACCGGCCTGCTGCGCGCGGCCGAGGGCCTCCTCGACCCGCTCGTCCGCGCGCCCGAGCAGGAGGCCCACCTCGCCCAGCTCACCCAGGGCTGGGTCGCCTACGTCGGGCGCAGCTCCAACCCGTGCCAGGTGCCGATGCTCAACCAGGTCGGCCAGCGCGCCCCGGCGCACCTGTCCGGCTGCGGCAAGGCCGCGCTGTCGTGGCTGCCCTTCGACGAGGTCACCGCCCACGTCGAACGCTGCTGCGCCGACGGGGCCGTGCCCCCGCCCGACCTGGCCGAGCTGGAAGCCGAGCTCACCCGGGCCCGCCAGGACGGCTTCGTGACCTCGCGCGCGTACCAGAAGGACCGCACGTCGGTCGCCGCCCCGATCTTCGACTCCTCCGGCCGCCCGATCGGCGGCGTGTCCGTGGCCGGCCCCAGCACGATGTTCACCACGGCCGTGATCGCCTCCGCCCGCGCCTCGGTGACCAACGCCGCCGGCCTGATCAGCGCGCGGCTCATCAACGCGACGCCGGCGTGGGCGAAGGCCGCGCTGCACTGACCGCGCGTCGGTTCGCGCGACGGCCGAACGCGAAAGCCCTCCGACCGAAGTCCGGTCGGAGGGCTTTCGCGTTTCGGGCTTGCCGGGCGTCAGCTCGTGGCCGACGGCAGCGCCGCCACCGCCTGGATCTCCAGCAGCAGGTGCGGGTGCGGGAGCTGGTGCACGGCCACCGTGGTGCGGGTCGGGCCGGTTTCGTCGAAGTAGCGGCCGTAGGTCTCGTTGTAGCCGCGGAAGTCGTTCATGTTCACGAGGTACGCGGTGACCTGTACGAGATCCGACAGGTCGGCGCCCACCTCCGCGAGGATGTCGCGCAGGTTCTCGATCACCGCGGCGGTCTGGGCGCGGATGTCGAGGGTGGTGGCGCCGAACTCGTCGACTTCGACGCCCGCGAAGGTGTTGTCCGGGCGGCGGCTGCTGGTGCCCGAGATGTAGGCGAAGCCGTGGGCCACCTTGAGGTGCGGGAAGCGGCCGCGCGGGGCGGCTTTGCCGGCGACGGTGTGGGCCTGGGTCATGAGCTGGTCCTCCTGGTCGGGAAAGCCGGGGTCGGTCGCACTGGGATCACTCGCACCGGAATCACTCGCATTGAAATCACTCGCACTGAAATCACCGTGCCGAGGTCACGCGCACCCGCACGCGGCCGAGGCCGGACACCGCGGCGGTGACCGTGCTGGACGCGGTGAGCGTCACGGCCGGTGTGCCGGCGCCGGCGAGCAGCACGTCACCGGCGCGCAGCGGGATGTCGTGGGCGGCGGCGAGGCGGATGGCCGCGGTGACCGCGCGCAGCGGATCGCCGAGGATGGCGGCGGTCGAGCCGCTTTCGGCCACGCGGCCGTCGACCTCCAGGACCACCCCGCGGTTGTCGAGCGAACGCGGCAGCGGCTGCCAGGCGCCGACCACGAAACCGGCGGCCGAGGTGTTGTCCGCGACCACGTCGGCCAGGTTGAACCGGAAGTCCCGGTACCGCGAGTCGATGATCTCGAGCGCGGGCGCGACGGCGTCCACGGTTTCGGTCACGTTGCCCGTCCACCGCCGCGGGTCGAGGTCGGCCGCCAGCCGGAACGCGACTTCCGGCTCGGCCCGCGGATGCACGTACGCGCCGAGCCAGATGCCGGCGCCGTCCTCGAGGTGCATCTCGGAAGTCAGCTGGCCGATGATCACGTCGGACACGCCCATCTGGGCGGCCTTCGCGCGGCTGGTGAAGCCGAGCTTCACCCCGACCCGCGTTTCCCCTCGGTCGAGCCGGCGCGCCACGAGCGCGTGCTGCACCTGGTACGCCTCGGCCAGCGAAAGGTCGTGGTCGGCCGAAAGCTGGTGCTCGGGAAGGCAGTTGCGGGCGGCGTCGTCGAGCCGGGTCGCCAACGTGGTGATCTCCGTGGTCATCGGGCCACCTCCACCAGGTCGAGCGCGACGTCGACGATCATGTCTTCCTGACCGCCCACGAGACCGCGCCGGCCGACCTCGACGAGGATGTCGCGGGCGTCGATGCCGTAGCGCTGCGCGGCGCGCTCGGCGTGGAGCAGGAAGCTGGAGTAGACGCCGGCGTAGCCGAGCGTCAGCGTCTCGCGGTCGACCCGCACCGGCCGGGTCTGAAGGGGACGGACGAGGTCCTCGGCCGCGTCCTGCAGCGCGAACAGATCGCAGCCGTGGTCCCAGCCCAGCAGGTCGGCGACCGCGACGAACGCCTCGATCGGCGTGTTGCCGGCCCCGGCGCCCTGACCGGCGAGCGAAGCGTCCACACGGTACGCGCCGTGCTCCACTGCCGTCACGCTGTTGGCCACCGCCAGCGAAAGGTTCTCGTGCGCGTGGATCCCGATCTGCGTGCCGGGATCGAGCACGGCGCGGTAGGCGTCCACGCGGTCGGCCACGTCGCGCATCGTCAGCCGGCCACCGGAGTCCGTCACGTACACACAGTGCGCGCCCGCGTCTTCCATGATCTTCGCCTGCGCGGCCAGGCCTTCGGGGGAGTTCAGGTGGCTGAGCATCAGGAACCCCGCCACGTCCATGCCGTTGTCCCGGGCCCAGCGCAGGTGCTGGATCGCGATGTCGGCCTCGGTGCAGTGCGTCGCGATGCGCACGCTCTGCACGCCGAGGTCCCGCGCCGCCCGCAGGTCGTCGATCGTGCCGACGCCGGGCAGCAGCAGCGTGGTGAGCTTGGCGTTGCGCACGACCTCGGCCGCGGCGGAAATCCACGTCGGGTCGGTCGCGAAGCCGTGCCCGTAGATCACGCTGGAGCCGGCCAGCCCGTCGCCGTGCGCCACCTCGATCGCCGCGACCCCGGACGCGTCGAGCGCGGCGGCGATCGCGCGGATCTGCGCGGGCGTGTACTGGTGCCCGATGGCGTGCATGCCGTCGCGCAAGGTCACGTCCTGCACGTAGAGCGTCGGATCCGTCATCGCGCCTCCTCCTTGCGTTCGAGCAGCCGCTCGGCCGTGCGCAGCGCCGCGGACGTCATGATGTCGAGGTTGCCCGCGTAGTCGGGCAGGTAGTGCCCGGCGCCGGTCACCTCGAGGAACACCGAGACCTTGGTGCCGCGGAACGGCCGGCCCAGCCCCGGCACGAAGGGGTGCTCGACCGGGTCGAACTGCACCTCCTGCTTGAGCCGGTAACCGGGCACGTACTGCTGCACCTTCGCCACCATGGCCGCCACGGACACACTGATCGCGGATTCGTCCACTTCGGACTCCGCGGCGTGTTCGAGGAGACAGAACACCGTGTCCCGCATCTTCATCGGCGGCTCGGCCGGGTTCAGGATGATCACGGCCTTGCCGCGTTCGGCGCCGCCGACCACTTCGAGCGCCCGGGACGTGGTCTCGGTGAACTCGTCGATGTTGGCCCGCGTGCCCGGTCCCGCCGAGCGCGACGCGATGGAAGCGACGATCTCCGCGTACGCCACCGGCGCCACCGCCGACACGGCCGCGACGATCGGCGTCGTCGCCTGGCCGCCGCAGGTGACCATGTTGACGTTCGGCGCGTCGAGGTGGGCGTCGAGGTTCACCGGCGGCACCACGTACGGGCCGACGGCGGCGGGCGTCAGGTCCACCATCGGCAGCCCGTGCTCGCGCAGCAGGTCGTAGTTGTGCCGGTGCGCCGCCGCCGACGTCGCGTCGAACACGAGCCGCACGTCCTTGAACTCCGGCAGGTCCACGAGCCCCTTCACACCGTCGGCCGTGGTGGCGATGCCGAGCCGCTTCGCCCGCGCGAGGCCGTCGGACGCCGGGTCGATGCCGACCAGCGCGGCCACTTCGAGCTTCTCCGACAGGCGCTTGACCTTGACCATCAGGTCGGTGCCGATGTTGCCGGACCCGATGATGGCGATCCCGAGGCTCATCGGGCCCCGTCCTTCCCGCCGGTGAAGGTCACGTGGACCTCGCCGATGTCCTCGAACCGGGCGACGTAGCCGCCCGGCTTGTCCACCGTGATCATCGGACCCCACGCGCCGGCCAGCACGACTTCCCCGGCCCGCAGCGGAGCGCCGCGCCGGGCGACCTCGTCCGCGAGCCAGGCGACGGCGTTGGCCGGCGCGCCGAGGCACGCGGCGCCCACGCCGGTCGAGATCGGTTCGCCCGCGTGCTCCAGGCTCATGCCCAGGGCCGGCAGGTCGACGTCGGTCAGCTTCTTCGGCGTGGTGCCGAGCACCACCGCGCCGCTCGACGCGTTGTCCGCGACGGTGTCGGTGATGGTGATGTCCCAGCCGGCGATGCGCGAGTCGACGATCTCGATCGCCGGCAGCACGAACTCGGTCGCCCGCAGCACGTCGACCAGCGTCGAGCCGGCCGGGAGGTCGGTGCCGAGCACGAACGCCACCTCGCCTTCCACCCGCGGCTGGAGGAACGTGTCGAGCGGCAGTTCCACGCGGTCGCCGAAGACCATGTCGTCGAGCAGCACGCCGAAATCGGGCCGGAACACGCCGAACTGCTTCTGCACCGCGGCGGAGGTGAGCCCGATCTTGCGGCCCGCCACCCGCCGGTCGAGCGCGGTGAGCTTGCGCTCCAGCACCGCGGCCTGCACGGCGTAGGCCAGGTCGACGTCGGTGGTGCCGAGCAGGTCGCGGACCGGGTCCGTGGGCTTCTGGTCCTGCTCGGCCCGCAGCAGCCGTTCGGCGGCGGCCTTCACCGCGTCGGAGGTGGAACGGTCGGGTTTGCTCATCCCAGGGATCACTTTCACAGTTGGATGCAGATGTTGGTGGGCTCGCTGTAGAAGTGCAGCGAGTGCACGCCGCCTTCGCGGCCGATGCCGGAGAGCCCGACACCGCCGAACGGCGAGCGCAGATCACGCAGGTACCACGTGTTGACCCAGGACATGCCCACGCGCATGGCCGCCGCGACCCGGTGCCCGCGTTCGAGGTTCGAGGTCCACACCGACGACGCGAGGCCGTACTCCGTGTCGTTCGCGAGCCGGATGGCTTCGTCTTCGGTGTCGAAGGGGATGAGCGTGGCGACCGGGCCGAACACCTCCTCGCGCACGATCCGCGCGGAGTTGTCCACGCCGGTCCACAGCGCGGGTTCGATCCACGAGCCACCGGCCAGGTCGCCGTCGAGCTCGGGGATGCCGCCGCCGGCGAGCAGCTCGGCGCCTTCCTTCTCCGCGATCGCGTAGTAGGACAGGACTTTCTCCCGGTGCGTCTGCGAGATCAGCGGACCGGTGGTGGTGGCCGGGTCGTCGGGCCGGCCGAACCGCAACGCCTTCGCGCGTTCCGCGAGCCCCGCGGCCACCTCGGCGAAGATCCCGCGCTGCACATACACGCGCTCGGTGCACAGGCAGACCTGGCCGGTGTTGGTGAACACCGACCGTTCGAGCCCGTCGACCGCGCGGGCGATGTCGGCGTCGTCGAACACCACCGCGGCGTTCTTGCCGCCGAGCTCGAACGAGATCGGGCGCACGCGCGGCGCCACCGCCTTCATGATCACCGCGCCGGTGGCCGACTCGCCGGTGAAGGTGATGCCGTCCACGTCCGGGTGCGTGGTGAGGAACTCGCCCGCCGAGCCGGGGCCGAAGCCGTGCACGACGTTGAACGCCCCGGACGGCATGCCCGCCTCGGCCAGGATCTCGGCCAGCAGCGTGGCGCTCGACGGGGTTTCCTCCGACGGCTTCACCACCACGGCGTTGCCGCTCGCCAGCGCCGGCGCGACCTTCCACGTGAGCAGCAGCAGCGGCAGGTTCCACGGCACGATCACGCCGACCACCCCGAGTGGCTTGCGCACCGCGTAGTTGAGCGCCTGCCCGGTCGCGACGTCGGTGAGGAACGAGTCGAGGCCGGTTCCGGCGATGATGTCGGCGGCCGCGCGGAAGTTGGCCGACGCGCGCCGCACGTCGAGGTTCGTGGCGAGCGCGACCGGCTTGCCGGTGTCGGCGATCTCGGCCGCCAGCAGGTCGTCGAAGCGCTCCTCGATCCGGTCGGCCACGCGACGCAGCAGGGCGACCCGTTCGGTGGCGGTCGTCCGGCCCCACGCGCCGTCGAGTGCCTGCCGCGCGCTGCGCACCGCGCGGTCCACCAGTTCCTGGTCGGCTTCGTGCACCTTCGCGACGAGCGAGCCGTCGACCGGGCTGAGCTTGTCGAACGTGCGGGCGCCGGCGACGTACTCGCCGCCGACGAAGTTGAGCAAGGCCTGCGCCTCGGTCATGACCGCGTTTCCTTTCCTCGCGTCAAGGGTTGAGCAGCCGCACCACGGGGTGCGGCAGCGCGCGCTGCCACTTCGAAGCGCGGTAGGAGATCTCGACGGTCCGGGCGGCGGCGTCGAGCGCCACCACCACGTCCTCGGCGTTGTCGGGTTCACCGGGGTCGGTCTCGGCCGCCCACGCCACCAGCGCGCGCAGGCAGCCCGAGTGCGCGGCCACCACGTAGTGGTCGGCCACCGGCTCGCGCCGGCCCGCCGTCGCCGCGGCCAGCAGGAAGCGGTTCACCACGTCGGCGGGCGATTCGTGGAACCGCAGGGGAGTCGTGAGCCAGAAACCCATGGCGTCACCGGCTTCGTGCGCCTCCCAGAACCGCTGTGCCTCCAGCGCCCACTCGGCGTCGCCGGCCTGCGCCACCTTGCCGCGCACCTGCGTCGGCTCGAACTCCCGGCCGTCCACGCGGATCTGGAGGTTGCGGAAGTCGGGCGCCTGCACACAACCGCCGAAGCGCAGGCGGGTGCCCGACTCCGTCCAGAGCCGCGCGTACATCACCTCGGCGGTGCGTTTGGCCCGTTCGGTGGGGGCGTACCCCATCGCGACCAACGCGCCGTCCGGCAGCGCGGCGGCCAGCTCGTCCGCGCGGTGCTGCGCCTGGCTCACCCCGAGGTCGGTGAGGCCGGCGTCGGACTCGTAGCTGGTCGTTTCGCCGTGGCGGACGAGGTGCAGGATCATCGGGTCTCCCTCGGGTGCGGATTCCGCCGGACCGGCCGGTACACGCGGTGCGCGGTCCCCGACTCGGGCAGCCCGACGCGGTCGAGGATGCGGCGCACGGACCCGGTCGGGTCGCCCACGGCGAAGTGCTCGGTCTCCATCCCGACCGCCCGCGCGCCGGTGAGGTTGGCGGGCAGGTCGTCCACGAACAGGCAGTGGCCCGGTTGCTCGCCCAGCTGCCCGAGCGCCCACCGGAACACCGCCGGATCGGGTTTGAGCACGCCGTAGCGGGCGGCTTCCAGCAGCAGGTCGAAGCCCTCGAACTCGGGGAACTTCGCGGGCCACTCGGGGCCGAACCAGTGCGCCATGTCGTTGGTCAGCGCCGCCACGCGCACGCGGCCGCCGATGTCGCGCAGGAGCGTGCGCATCTCCTGGCGCACGGTGATGCGGGTGCGCATGAACGCGCCGATGTCCAGGTCGGGCCGCCGCCGTGACAGCTCGGCCCAGTACTCGCGTTCCTGCTGCCGGCCCTGCTCGACGCCGGCGTAGGCGGCGTCCTCGCCGAACGGTCCCTTCGGGAACGTCGGGTCGTCGACCACTTCGAACAGCGTCGGCACGACCACGCCGCCGAGATCGAGCACGATCGTGGTGATCCGCAGGGTGGGGGTGTCGGCCCGGGAGCGGCCCGCGGCCGCGCGCCGCAGCGCCCGTCCGCGGCCCGCGCCGGACCAGGAGTTCGACCTCTCGACGACCACGGTCAGTCCAGCACCGTGACGAGACCGGTGTCGCCGTCCACGCGCACGCGCTGGCCCGTGCGCAGCGTCGACACGGCGCGCCCGGTGCCGACGACCGCGGGCAGGCCGTACTCGCGGCAGACGATGGCGGTGTGGCTCATGATGCCGCCGACGTCGCTCACCGTGGCCGCGATGCGCGAGAACACCGGCGCCCACGCGGGGGAGGTCGCTGGACACACCAGCACGTCGCCGTCCTGCACCTCGGCCAGCTCGGTGACGGTGCGCACGACCCGGACCGGGCCTTCCACCACGCCGGGGGAGCCCGCGACGCCGTGCAGCACCCCGGAATCCTCCTCCTCGGAGTCGGCGAGCCAGCCGGCGACGGAGTCGGTGGTGATGCCCCAGAGCATCACCGTGAGCGGCTCGGACACGGCCTCCGGCGGCGCGCCGAGCGCGGGCGGCGGCTCCCACGCCTCGAGCGCGGTGAAGATGCGCCGGCGCTCGGCGATGATCGGCGTCCAGTAGGCGTGGCCGCGACCGGGCGCGCCGGTGCCCCACGAGGCCGACGTGTCGAAGATCAGCTCGGCGACCTCGGTGCGGCGCAGGAAGAACAGGTCCTCGGGATCGTCGAGGATGCCCATCGTGGTGAGCGAGCGGGCGAGCTCCTTCGACTTGCCCCAGAACGCGGCCCACATCCAGTGCTCGATGTAGAGCACGTGCTCCTCGATGTACACGAACACCTTGCGCGCCAGGCCCAGCAGCTCGTCGAAGGCCTCGTGGTCGCCGGCGTTGAGCAGCGAGCGGTACTCGCCGGTGATGCGTTCGCGCTCGGCCAGCACGCGTTCGGTGGGCCGGTCGATCACCTCGCCCGCGCGCAGCCGTTCGACGTAGGTGCGCACGGCGCCGAACGGGATGTCCGGGTGGTCGTCCCAGGTGCCGAAGCGGTGGTCGCCACCGGGGTGGCCGGGGTCGGCGTTGATGTGGAACCACGGGTCGCGGGTGGCTTCCCAGTCCGCCGCCCACGCGCGCCCGGCCTCGGTGGTGGCGAGCGCGGCCTGCGCGGCGTCGAGCCCCGCCGCGGCGAGGATCGCGTCGCCGACGCCGAGGCGCTCGGCTTCCTTCGCCAGGCGCTTGAGCTCGTCGTCGGGGCGGTAGAGCTCCACGTGCAGGCCGCCGACCATCCGCGACACGGACTGGTCGCCGATGCCGGGGAAGGCGTTCTGGCAGAACTGGAAGAACGTGAGGTACGCGGCGTAGCCGATGTTGAGCATCTCGAAGTGCCACTGGTACGTCTCGTACATCGTGGTGATCATGAGACTGAAGTCGCGTTCCCAGCGGTAGCCGGCCGAGTGTCCGACGTGTCCGGTCACAGTGGACAGTGGCTCGCGCTCGGGAAGCGGCGCGAAGCTGAGGTCCCGCACGAGCTTGATCCGCTCGGCGACCTTGTCCTTCCACTCGGCGTAGATCTCGTCCCAGTGCTCGTAGTAGTACCCGGCGCGCTCGCCGAACTCCTGCGCGCGAGCCGCGATCTCCTCGGCCGGCGCGGCGACCGGCGACACGTAGAGCCGGCCGTTGAGCACCCGCTGCTCCAGGCCGAACGCCGGCGGCACCGCGAACACGCGGGTGTTCATCGCGCCCAGCGCCTGCCACCAGCACTCGCACTGGATCTCGTCGTAGGGGTGCAGCACGTACGGGTGGTGCAGGCGGTCCTGAAACCAGAACTTGCCCTCGTCGGCCTTGCGCCGGTCTTCGCCGAACAGGTGGTACCAGTTGTAGAGCGATTCCCAGCCTTCGGCGCCTTCGGGCGCGGGCAGGTCGAAGGGCCCGGGGAACGTGGAAGCGACCATCGTCGGTCCTTTTCTCGAAGTGACAGTTCAGTTCGGCGGGTGGCGCTCGGCGCTCGGTAAAACGGCAGGGCGGGGCCCGGTCGTGGGTGGCCACGGCCGTCGGTGGGTCCGGGGAGCCCGCGCCGGTCGGGCCGGTGAGCGGGCCGGCGGTCAGGGTTTGGCCTGGGCCCCGCCGGTGAGCGCGGCCAGCACGTGGGCCATGGCTCCCTGGTTCGGTTTCGACACCTGGCGCGGCGGCTTCGTGCTCCACACCGTCTCGGGACGGGCCTGCACCACGTGCACGTGTTCGGCGTCGATGACGAACTCGCCGTCCTGCGGGGTCTTCGCGTGGTTCTCGATCAGGTGCGCGATCTCGAGCAGCTGCTCGATGTGCTCTTTCTGCAGCGAAGGAAGGTTCTGGTCGGCCTCGTCGACCGGCACGGTCGCGATGCCGCGGCCGGTGGCGGGATCGCGCGTGGCCCGGGTCGCCTTCGCCGCGACGTCGCGCGTCAGCACCTCGCGGGTGATCTTGTCCACCACGAACCGATCGGGGGTCACCGTGCCGCTCACCAGCGGCTCGCCGAGGCCCCACACGGACTCGATCACCACCTTCGACCGGTCGCCGTTGGCCGGGTTGAGGGTCATGAACACCCCGGCCGCGGTCGCGTCGACCATGCGCTGCACGACCACACCCATGGCGTCGTCGGTGCTCTCCACGCCGTCGCGGGCGCGGTAGCTGATGGCGCGCGCGGTGAACAGGCTCGCCCAGCACTGGCGCACGGCGGCCGCGACCTCGTCGGCGCCGAGCACCCACAGGTAGCTGTCGTGCTCGCCGGCGAAGCTGCGGTCCGCGGAGTCCTCCGCGGCGGAGCTCGACCGCACGGCGACCGGCGGCTCGTCCTGCCCGATCCGCTCGGCGAGCTGCGCGTACGCCGAGCGGATCGCCGCGTCGGCGTGGTGCTGCTCGGTCTCGGTGTAGAGCAGCTCGCGGATGGCCGCGGACTCCTCGGTGAGCACGTCGAGGCCGGCTTCTGGGTGCAGCGCGCGGATGCGCCGGTCGAGCTCGGTGCCGAGGCGGCCCGCCACCGCCGCGCGGTAGGCGTCGGTGGTGACCACGAACGCTTCGGGCACCCGCACGCCCAAGCGGCACAACGTGTCGAGCGAGCGGCCTTTGCCGCCGGCCTGGGCGGTGGTGACCGCGCTGTCGCCGGTCCCGAGGTGCAGGGTGCTCGCCGGGCTCATCGCAGGGTCCTTTCGTCCGGGGTGCGGTCGCTCGGTTCGTCGTAGTCGGAGACGAGGGCGACCACGGCCGCGTCCACCGTCGCCTCACCGGAGGCGGCGGCCGCGGCCTCGTCGGTGGTCACCAGCACCGTGGTGCCGGGGCTGGCGTCGAGCAGGTCCACCGCGACGGTCACGGTGTCGTCGCCGACCGAGCGCACCAGCACGAACCGCCGGGTCGCCATGCCGAGCAGCTGCCGGTCCGACCAGACCCGCCCGATCACGCGGCCGAGGATCACGACTGCGCTCCGCCCGGCAGCTGCAGCACCGCTTCGCGGAACGAGCTGGCGCGCCGCGTCTCCAGCAGTGCGGCGGCGGCTTCGCTCGGGCGCGGGTAGATCTGGGCCGCGCGCAGCTCGCCGTAGCGCTTCACGGCCGCGGCGCCGGCGTCGAGCGCCTGGCGCACCGCGGCGAGCTGGCCCTGGATCGCCGCGACGAGGTAGCCGCTGGTGACCCGGTCGATGGCGATGCACTCGACGTCGGCGGTCTTGATCATCGCCTCGATCCCCGCGCTGAGCGCGACGATGCCGCGGGTCTCGACCACGCCGATGGCGTTGGCGGAGTTCGGTTTTCCGGTCATGGGGGTGTCTCCTCGATCTGGGGCGCGGGTGCGTCAGTTGCCTTCGAGCAGCGCCGTGTGCCCGGCGACCGCGGCGACGGCGTCGCAGGGGTTGGCGAAGACCACGGAGCGCACCTGCGCGCCCGACACGGCCTTCGCGGTCTCTTCGGCGATTTCGGTGGCTTCCTCGACCGTGGCGAGGTCGCCGGACAGCGCGACCGCCACGATGCCGCCGCCGAGGCGCACGACGCCTTCCACGGTCACGTTGGTGGCTTTGACGATCGCGTCGACCGCGTCGAAGATCGGCACGAAGCCTTCCGTCTCGACGAATCCGACCGCGGTGTTGGCCATGTCCTGTCTCTCTTTCTGCTTCAGTGGGAAGTGCGGGGGCGCCAGCTCACGACGGCGGCGCCGGTGCCCCAGATCGGGCCGTAGGCCAGGAGCTCACCCGGGTCGGTGAGCACCCCGGCGCCGAGCAGGAACGCGAGCGCGCGGAACTGGCTGTCGGCGGCGGCTTCGCGGGCGAAGTCTTCGCGCAGGGCCAGGGTTTCCTCGACGTCGCCGCGCACGAGCGCATCGAGAACGCGCCGGTTCCACTTGTCCTGCTCGGGCGTGGCCACGGCGTCCTCGGCCGGCTCGATCCAGCGCTGGATCAGCCCGGAGGACAGGCCGGACACGACCACGACGCCCACGCGCCGGCCGCGTTCGGCCGCCGCGGCGACCGCGGTCTCGCCGAGCGTGGCGATGCTGTCGACCTCGGCGTAGAGGTTGCAGGACACCAGCGCGTAGCGGAAACGTCGGCCGGGGTCGAGCAGACGGGAGATCGTGACGGTGCCGGTGTCGATCGGGAAGCCGTCGTAGCGGGTGCGGCGGGCCTGCAGGCCGCGCGCGGCGGTGAGGTCGGTCCAGCGTTCGGTGAGGTCGGTGTCCACGCGCAGGTCGTAGGAGATGCGGCCGTAGTCGTAGGCGTACCAGTTCTCGTCGAGACGCTCGCCGCGCGGGTTCGGGTCGAGCTGGAACTGGTGCCCCAGCACGGTGAACCACTGCGTGGACAGCAGCACCACGGTGTCCACGCCGGCCGCGCGGAACTCCTCGCCGACCTGCTCGACCCCGGCCCGCAGGTCGGCCCAGCTCGGCGCGGGATCCTTCGCGAGCAGCTGCGGCATGCCCGGCACCAGGGCCGCGGCGACGACGCCGGTCGGCTCAGCCACGTCGGCTCCCGTCCGGCAGCCACTCGACCACGGCGTTGCCGGTGCCGATGATCGTGCCGTAGCCCAGGATGTCGCCGGTCGTGTCCGGCCAGTCCAGCGCCGAGAGCAGCCAGGAGAGGCTGCCGGACTTGGTCTCGGCTTCGCTCGCTTCGATGTGCTCCGGGATCGCGGTGCGCAGCGCGGAACTCGGCCGGCTCCGCACGACCTCGAGCAGTTTCATGTCGGCGCGGTACTGGTCGTTGTTGTAGGCGTACTCGCGGCCCATGTCCTCGGGCAGCTCGGTCTCGCGGTCGAAGTGCAGGTGCGACAACGAGTTCGAGGCCAGCAGCACCGCGCGGCGGCCGGTGCGCTCGATCGCCACGCGCGTGGCCGTGCCGAGCACGTCCATCTGCTCCAGTTCGGCGTCCGCGTAGAAGTACGGGTTGTTGTTGGCGCTGATCGACACGACCGGGATGTCCCACCGCGGGTTGGCCATGTGCAGCGCGCCGATCGTCGCGTAGTCCACCCGCACGCCGGGCTCGCGCATCGCGCGGGTGACGAGGCCGTGTTCTTCGAAGCTCGAGACCATGGCCTCGGCCAGTTCGACGTCGGTGCGGAAGTCGAAGTGGTAGCGGAAGAGGTTGGGGAAGATCGGTTCCACCGACACCCCGCGCGGGTTGGGCACGCAGTTCACGTGGTGGCCCACCATGGTGATCCAGTGCGGCGCGTGCACCACGAGCACGTCGGGCTTCAGGTCCCGGATCCGGCGCCGGACCTCGTCGTAGGCCCAGCGCAGCACTTCCCAGCCCCCGGTGCTGCGGGGTTCGTTCTGCGGCGGGTTGTCGGCGTAGATCAGGTGCGGCGGGTGGGGAGCGAGGTACCCGGCGACGATGCCGGCGCGCGGCTCCTCCGGAACCGGCGCGGGCGCCGGCTGCTCGGTTCGGGCTCGCTCGCCGGGCGGCGTTAAGTGGAATACCCGTGACATGCTGGATGACGTTAGGCCGACCCGGACGGCCGGTTCTCGCTTTTGTCCGGCGCATCCGGACACGAATTTCAGCCGGGCGGGCCGCCGCCCGCGAGTCCCCAGGTCGGCGTGGGGTGGCCGGGGACCGGAAGACCGGACCTGCGGACGGCGGCCGCGTTCGTCAGCGGGATTCCTCAGGCGGGGACGGCCTTGCCCTGTCCCTCTTCGTACCGCTTGCGGTCTTCGGCGGTGAGCTCCGGCCACTCGCTCCCGGGCGCCCGGCCGAGCACCCAGTCGCGGACCGCGTCCAGGCGCGTGCGCAGCCCTGGCAGCTCCACGCCGGTCAGCGCGCCGGCCCGCACCCGGGGGACGCCGGCCACGAGCACGAGGTCGATGTCGCGCGCCGAGGCCTGGAACACCACGTGGTCGGCCACCGAGCCGGCGCCCGTACCGAAGGGACCGGTGCGCAGCACGAGCACGTCGGCCTGTTTGCCCGGTGTCAGGCTGCCGACGCGGTCGGCCAGCCCGAGGGCGCGGGCCGAGTCGAGGGTGGCCATGCGCAGCAGAGCGGTGGCGTCCACCGAGGGGAAGGTGGGCGTGCGCACGCCCGAGCGGCCGGCCGCGCGCTCGGCCAGCGCCTCGGTGAGCCGGCTGAGTGTGTGCCCGATCCGCAGGTGGGCGAGGAAGTCACCGTTCACGGCCGCGGTCGCGTCGACCCCGAACACCAGCGGCACACCGTGCTGCACCGCGCGCCCGATCATCGGGACGATGCCCATGTTCCCCGCCTCGATCTGCGGGGTGCTCACGATGGTGCCGCCTTCCTCGCGCAGCAGCGTGAGCTCGGCGTCGGTCGCCGGGCCGGCGTGCACCCACAGCACGTCCGGGCCGAGGAGCCCCAGCTCGTGCGACGCGGTGACCTGGCCCGGCAGGTTCGAGTGCAGCGTGGAGACCAGGCCGATGTCGCGGGCGGCGCGCACCTCCTTCGCGTGCTCTTCGAGCGTCACGTGGTCGATGTTGTTCAGCGCCGCACCGAGCTGTACGCGGTCGTCGGGCGTGCGCTCCGAAGCGAGCTCGCGCAGCACTTCGACGCGTTCGTCGAGCGCGTCGAACGAGCTCTCGCCGGCCTCGGGCCGGGGCCGGAAACAGAACCCGAAGACCGCTCGGATCCCGGCGCTGTCCAGGGCGGACAGGGACGCCCGGGCGTGGTCGGGGGAGTTGGTGGCGTGGCAGAAGTCGAACACCGTGGTCACACCGTTGAGCAGGAGTTCGGCCGCGGCGCCGAACGTGGCGTCGTGCATGTCCTGCGGGCGGTAGCGCCCGGCGAGGGGGTGGATCACGCCGAAGTACTCGCGGCCCCAGCAGCTCGCCGCGAGCCCGCGGATCGGGGCCTGCCACAGGTGGTTGTGGCAGTCGACGAACCCGGGCAGCACCACGGAATCCGAGGCGTCCACGACCTCGTCGACGCCGGCCGGGTCGATCGAGGCGGCGACCTCGAGGATCCGGTCGTCGCCGATGAGCACGTCTCCGCGGAACTCGCCCAGGTCCTCGTCCATGGTCACGAGCGAGCCGCCCTTGATCAAGGTTTTCTTCACGAGCCGGTGCCTCCTTGGCTGCGGTGCGCCGCCGGCACCCCGGCGGCCGAAGTGGTGTTCTGCTCGAGTGCGCCGGAGCGCACGCGAGCCGCGCGCGGTCGAAGCGCTGCACAACCGTTGCTTGACGGGTCCAGAAGTGCGCGCTTAGAGTACTGCAATCGTTTGTAGCACGAAAGACATGAACGTCCCCCCGATCAACGAACGCCATTTTTCGCGCCTCACCGCGTTTTGCGGAGGGTGTCCCGGCAGACCGGACGGCGGTGTTGCCCCGGCGGGGGCGGGAACGGATACTCGCCGGGATTTCGCTTTCCATTCTCGTTTTCCGACCACGTGGACTTCGACCTGCGTCGATTTCTTTCGGGTCGGCCAAGGGGGGCTTCGTCCAGAAGCCGATACGACCGCGCGAGTGCCGGGTGACGAACCGGCCGCGCGGTCCTGGATCAGAGTGGCTGAATTCCATGAACAATGATGTTCGTCTTCTCGGTATTTGCGGCAGCCTTCGTTCCGGTTCCTACAA
Organism: Amycolatopsis rhabdoformis; assembly: GCF_035918295.1. Lineage (GTDB taxonomy): Bacteria > Actinomycetota > Actinomycetes > Mycobacteriales > Pseudonocardiaceae > Amycolatopsis > Amycolatopsis rhabdoformis. Next base: position 4,184,562 of record NZ_CP142149.1, on the reverse strand, counting down.
CCACGGTCTGCTGCGGGCGCTCGCCGACGACGCGCCCGCCGGCGTCACCCTCGATCTGCTCGACGACTGGAGCGCGGTCCCGAACCTCAACGTCGACCTGCTCGACGACGGCCGCCCGCCGGCGGTCGTGCAGGACATCGTGGACCGCGTCCGCGCCGCCGACGGGCTGGTGATCGCGGCGCCGGAGTACTGCAACAGCGTGCCCGGCGCGTTCAAGAACCTCCTCGACTGGCTGTCGTTCCCGCCGCCCGCCAACTGCCTGCGGTTCAAGCCGATCGGTCTCGTCGGCGCGAGCATCGGTCCCGGCGGAACGCTGCGCGGCCAGTCGGCGCTGCGCGGGGCGCTGCTCTTCTTCGACTCGATCGTGATGGGCCGCCCGGAAGTGGCAGTGGGCCTGGGCAAGATGAAGTTCGACGACGCGGGTTGCCTGAAGGACGAAGAGGTGCGGGCGCTGTTGCGGCGGTTCCTGTCCGACTTCGTCGAGTTCACGCAGAGCACCCGGGCCCGCGGCCTCGACCCGCGGGAACGGGAGTTCGTGTTCTGAGAGGGGCGAGCGGAATGGCGGATCGAGCCACGGAGGCGCCGGGAGTGCGGGCGACCGGCGAAGTGCTGTACTCGGCGCCGAGCGGACGCCGGTTCACCGACGCGGCCGAACTGGCGCGCGAGTACGACATCGAGGCGACGGTGCCGGATTTCCCGGCGGTGGCCGCCGGGTTCGTCACGCGGAGCGCGGACACCCGGTCGCGGCTCGAGTGCGTGCTCGACCTCCCGTACGGCCCGACGGTGGACGAGCGCCTCGACGTGTTCCCCGGCGCGCCCGGCGGACCGGTCGTGGTGTTCCTGCACGGCGGGTACTGGCGGGCGCTCACGGCCGCGGAGTTCAGCTTCGTCGCCGAAGGGCCGGTGAAACGGGGCGCGACCGTGGTCGTCCCCACCTATTCGCTGTGCCCGGCGGTGACGATCGACGAGATCGTGCGCCAGGAGCGGGCCGCGTTCGCGTGGACGGTGCGGCACATCGAGGAGTACGGCGCAGACCCGCGGCGGATCGTCGTCGCCGGGCATTCCGCCGGCGGCCACGGGGTGGCGGCGGTGCTGAGCACTCGCTGGCGGGAGAACTACGGCCTCGACCCGGCCGTGGTCCGCGGCGGCTGCGCGATCAGCGGGCTGTTCGACTTGCGGCCGTTGCCCTACACCGCGGTGCAGGCCGACCTGCGGCTCACCGCGGATCAGGTGCTGCGCAACAGTCCGCTGCTGACCGTGCCCGAGACGATGCCGCCGCTGGTCGTTTCGTACGGGACCGAGCAGCCGGCGGAGTTCGTGCGCCAGTCCACCGACTACGCCGCCGCGCTGCTGGCCCGGGGTCTGCCCGTGTCGGTGCTGGCCCGGCCCGGCTTCGACCACTTCGACGAACTGACGGCACTGTCCACTCCGGACAGTGACCTCACCGACGCGATCCTGGACCTCGCCCGCTGAGGTCCACCCCGAGGACGACCGGCAGTCATGCCACAAGGAGGTAGCATGCTCACGCAGTTGCAGAACGACTTCCGTGAGGTGATGGCCGGGGTGGCCACACCGGTTTCGGTGGTCACGGCCTTTCACGAAGGCGCGCCGCACGGCACTACGGTGAGCGCGTTCACGTCGCTGTCCATGACCCCGCCGATGGTGCTGGTGTCGCTGGACAAAACCTCACGCCTGCTGGGTCTGGTGCGGCGCTCGGGCCGGTTCGGCGTCAACATCCTCGGTGCGGCGCAAGCGGAAACCGCGCGCTCGTTCGCGAAGAAGCTCGAAATGGGCGAGAAGTTCGCGGGCATCACCTGGGAACACGACACCGGGCTGCCGCGCATCGCCGGCGTGCCCGGCTGGCTCGCCTGCTCGGTGACGCAGGAGGTCGAGGGCGGCGACCACATCGTGCTGTTCGGCGAAGTGCTCTCGGCCGCACCGGCAACCGCGGCGCCGCTCACTTATCACTCCCGCACGTTCGGCACCCACTCGCTGCTCGACGACCGGCTGTGCGGGCAGAGCGCGTGAGCACCGGGTGAGCGGCGCAGGAGCGAGGGTGGTTTCCGGCGTGATCTGCAAACGATTTCAGACGCGAAGGCCGGCCGGCTGGGTCGCGCTGGGCGGCGACCCGGCCGGCCGGCTGGTTCCGGGACTGCGGGGCCTAGGACTCGTCGACCACGACGATCGGCTTCCCACCGCTCTGCCGTCCGGTGGCGAAGGCCTTCGGCGCCTCGGACAGCGAGTGGCGCGACCCGATCAGCACGCGCAGGCTGCCTTCGCGCACGAGCGCGACCAGCTCGGCGAGCCGGGCGCGGTCCGCTTCCACGACGAAGAAGACCGACCGCCCGTACCGCGGCTCGACCTCCGGCGGGGCGGCGATGGTGACCAGCGTGCCTCCCGCGCGGACCAGGCCGGCGGAGCGCACACCGATCTCCTCGCCGAACACGTCGAGGACCACGTCGACTTCGCCGACGTCTTCCAGGCGCTCGTTGTCCAGGTCCACGAACGCGTCGGCACCCAGGTCGAGGGCGACTTCGCGGTTGTGCGCGCGGCCCGTGCCGATCACGGTCGCGCCCGCCCGCTTGGCCAGCTGCACCGCGAGCGAGCCGACGCCGCCGGCCGCGCCGTGGATCAGCACGGTCTGCCCCGCCTGGAGCCGGCCGTGGTCGAACAGGCCCTGCCACGCGGTGAGCCCGGACACCGGCAGCGCGGCGCCGACGGCGTGGTCGACGTCGGACGGCAGCGGCGCGAGGTTGCGGGCTTCGACGGCGGTGAACTCGGCGAGCGATCCGTCGCGGGTCCAGTCGGCGAGGCCGAACACGCGCTGCCCGACCGTGAGCCCGGTGGTGCCGTAGCCGAGCTCGGTGACGACACCCGAGAGCTCGTGTCCGGGCACGCTGGGGGTCCGGTCACGGCCCGCCCGATCGGTCCACGTGCCCGGCCAATCCAGCTCGCCGGAGGTGAAACCGGCCGCGTGCACCCGCACGATCACGTCGTTCTCCGCGGCGTGCGGGGCCGGGTGGTCGGTCAGGGTCAACCCTTCGACCCCGGCGGCAGGGTCCTTGACGGTGATGGCTTTCATGCTGAGTCCTCGAGGTGGGCGGACAACTGGGTGTGGCCGCGGGCTTGCGCCGGCCTGTCCGCGAGGCTAACTCCGGTTCGGCTCGCCACCTGGGTCCACTTGGGACGTGCGAACGGGGACCACTCGGGTCACGAGAGCGCGCGGACCAGCGCGTCGAGGACTCCCGACCACCCGCTCGGCGACGGTGCGGCGAACCCGATCACCACGCCGTCGCGGTCCGACACCGTGTCCGGGTGCCGGAAGAACTCCAGGGGTTCGACCGTCAGCTGCTCGGCGGCGATCCGCCGCACGAGTTCGCGGCCCGTGCGCCCCGGCTGTTCGAGCACGACGTGCAATCCGGCGGCCATCCCCGCCACGCGCACGTCGGGCGCGCAACGGTCGATCGTCTCCACGAGGTGCCGGCGCCGGCGGCGGTACTGCGCGCGCATCGACCGGATGTGCCGGTCGTAGGCACCCGACTCCACGAACTCGGTCATGGCCAGCTGGTTCACGAACCCGACGGTTTCCTCCGTCTCGCCCTTCTGCGCGGTGATCGCGTCGACCAGGCGGTCCGGCACCACGAGCCAGCCGAGACGCAGCCCCGGCGCGAGTGATTTGCTCGCGGTGCCCAGGTACAGCACGTGGTCGCGGTCGAGTCCCTGCAGGGCGCCGACGGGGGACCGGTCGTAGCGGAACTCGCCGTCGTAGTCGTCTTCGATGATCAGCGCGCCGTGCCGGCGGGCCCAGTCGACGATCGCCGCGCGCCGGTCGTAACGCAGCGCGACACCCAGGGGGAACTGGTGCGAAGGAGTGAGGAGGACGGCGCCGATCCCCGGTATTCCTTCGAGGGCCGAAGGGTCGATGCCGTCCGCGTCGACCGTGAGGGGAACGCTTTCGAGCCCGGCTTCGGCCAACGTGCGGCGCTGGCTCGGCAGGCCGAACTCCTCCACCGCCACCCGCGTGACCCCGGCCGCCGCGAGCGCGGCCACGACGAGCCGCAAGCCCTCGGCGGCGCCACTGCACGCGACGACGTTGCCGGCGTGCGCGCGCAACCCGCGGGCGCGCGCGAGGTAGCGGGCGAGGGTGTCGCGGAGTTCGCCGCGGCCGCGGGGATCCGCGTAGCCGAACGCTTCGAACGGCGCGGTGCCGACCGTTTTCTTGACCGCGCGAATCCACTCGTCGCGCGGGAACGACGACAGGTCCGGATGCCCGGGCCGCAGATCGTGCCCCGGCCGGGAACGGGTGTCGACCGGCCGCCGCCGCGCTCGTTCCCCGACGAATTCGGCCGCGCGCTGGGAAACTTCGGTGCCGGAACCCTGGAGCCCGGTGAGCCAGCCCTCGCTGATCAATTCGGAGTAGACCCGGACCACGGTGTTGCGCGCCACCTGCAGGTCGTCGGCCAGGGCGCGGCTCGACGGCAGCCGGGTCCCGGGCGCGAGCCGGCCGGCGCGGATCGCGTCGCGGACCGCGTCCATCAGGCCGGCCCGCACGTTCCCGTCGAGTCGGCCCAGGTGCAGGTCAAGGCCGGTGGTCCTGGGGCCCCGCTCAGCCGCTCGGTCGGTCACGCGTCAACGATACTGACCGGCCGCGCGGGTCGAGCTGATCACCTGATCCGGTGATCGCCGGCCGGTGGAATTCGCGGGCCAGGTCGGGTGCGACGATCGTTTGCAGGTGCTTTCCCGGAGAATCGAGCAGAAAGACGTGTCATTCTTGCTGCGCTGCTGAAGGAATTGCTGCTAACGTTTGCAAAGAACGGTCCCGTCGCTCGGTGGTCAGGAGCGGCACCCCAGCCAACCGAACCGAAAGCGCGAGGTCACCCTCATGGCCACCGACGACAAGCCCTTCACCGTGATCGGCGACACGGAGGCGCTGACCGGCGTCGCCGGACTGCCGTTCGTACCGGCGATCCGGATCCCCGCCGGTGCGGACCTGATCTTCGTCTCCGGCGTGCTCGGCGGCCCGAAGAACCCCGGTGACCCGACCGATCTGCGCGCCGAGCTGCACCGGTTGTTCAGGAATCTCGAGCAGGTCCTGAACCTCTCGGGCGCCACGATCGCGGATGTGGTGAACGTGAACAAGTTTCTCGTGGACATCGACCGCGACAACGCGGTCGTCGTCGAGGTCATGCGCGAGTACTTCGAGCGGATGCCGACCTCGACCACCGTCGAGGTGACGCGCCTGGTGCCGGGTGACCTGCGGGTGGAGGTCAGTGCGATCGCGGCCGTCCGCCCGGCCTGACCGAACGGCGGCCCTCGGTCGTCTGCGGGGCCGGCGGGGGCGTGGGTGGCCTTCGCCGGTCCACAGTGGACTGGGTTGGGGGACGGCAAAAATCGGCTCCTACCTCGTCTCCTCCGCGCTGTCCTTGCGGGATAGCGGCTTGCCCCGTGAGGTAGGAAAGATCCATGGAGCGCGTGGAAGTCTGGCGAGGTGACCACGGCGACCCGGTGCCCCTGGTCGGCCGGCCCCTGCCCGGGATCCGGGACGGCGACACGCCGGCGGATGAGTTCCGGCTGCCACCGAGCTTCGAGCCGTGGCCGGGGCGCACGCGGCTCGAGCGGGTCTTCGTGGTGCTGGACCTCGGCGTCGGCCTGGCCGAGCCGTGCCGGCGCCGCCGCCGCACCGCCGACGGCCGCACCGTCCCCGGCGTCGACGGCGACCTCCCCGCGCCCGCCACCTGGTACGTCGACCTGCTCCACGTCACGCTCGAACGCGACCGCATCGTGCTGCGCGACCTGTACCTGGACGTGCTGGTGCCCACCGACGGTCGCCACCAGCGCCCCCTCGACCTCGACGAGTTCGCCGACGGCCACCTCGACCCCGCCACCGCCGTCGACGGCATGCGCCGCCGGCACCGATTCCACGAACGGCACCTGCACACGCCGCGCTTCCCCAGCCTCACCCGGACCGACTTCCCACCCCGCCGGCTCAGCGCCCTCGCCGCGCTGCCGGCGCCGCTCGGCCCGGTCGTCGAGGTCACCGACTGAGCACATCACCGACTGAACACGGTCGGTTGTGAGAACCGCGCGTGCCTCAGCCGGGCATGTGCGGAGCCCTCCGGGGGTTCAGGACTGCGGGTCGACACCGGTTCGACGCGTCGGCCCACCTCGCCGGCAGCCGTTCAGCGAGCCGATCCGGGCACTCCGAGCTCCTTCACGAACAGATCGTGAAAGCTCAGCCCCAGCACCTGCCGCACGTCGGGTTCCGGCCAGCCGCGGCGCAGGAGCTCCGCGGTGATGCGGGGGAGGCCGGCGGGGCCTTCGAGGCCGGGCACGAACTCGCGGACCGCGCGGTCGTCCCAGGAGTGCTGGTCGGCGCGCAGGAGGCTGTCGGAGACCTCCTTGATGAAGTCCGGGCCGAGGCCGACGTGGGTCACGCCGATGAGGCTCGCGGCGTGGTCGAGGTGGTCGGCGACGCGGGAGACGGTGTGGTCGCGCTCGTCGACGAACGGGGCGAGCACGTTGATGCCCACCACGCCGCCGGCGTCGGCGAGGGCGCGCAGGCGCGCGTCGGTGAGGTTGCGGTGGTGGGGGCGCACCGCGAAGGCCGAGGAGTGCGACGCGACGAGCGGGCGGGTGGCGATCTCGAGCAGGTGGTCGGTGGAGGTCGCGCCGAGGTGGGAAAGGTCGAGCAGGATGCCCAGTTCCTCGCACGCGGCCACGGCCTCCACGCCGGCGCCGGTGAGGCGGCTGCCGGTGGCGTCCTCGGCCGAGCCGTCGGCGAGCATGGTGCGGCCGAAGTGCGTGAACGACGCCATCCGCACGCCCAGCCGGTGCAGGGTTTCGAAGAGGCCGACGTCGAGACCGACCGCCTCGCAGCCTTCCAGTGCGAGCACGAGGGCGATCCGGCCCTCGGCCAGGGTTTCGCGCACGTCTTCGCCCGTGCGGCACATTCGCACGGCATCGCGGTTGCCGGCCTCGACGCGCCAGGCGGTCTCGATCATCCGCAGCGTCTGGCGCAGCGCGCCTTCGGGGCGGAACTCGGGTTCGAGGAACACCGGCAGCACCTGGATGTCCACCCCGCCCGCGCGCAGCTGCGGCAGCCACACCCGCCGGAAGTACTCGGCCTGCCGGCCGGCCGGGTGCCGCGCGCAGAGCATGAGCAGGTCGTTGTGCGCGTCGGCGACCACGGCGTTTTCGTGCAGGGCGGCGGGTTCCGGCATCACACACTCCTCAGTGACGGTCCACAGTGGATTCACCGGCCAGTCTAGTGTCGTGCGCCGCTGCGATCACGCCATGGTGCTGTCACAGCACGGGGCCGCGGCTGAGGATCGTGCTGAGCCGGCGGGCGGCGACCTTCGCCGTGGCGCTCAGCTCGCCGAGCCGCTCGGCGGTGCGGCTGGTCGGCCCGGACACGTTGAGCGCGGCGATGATCCGGCCGGTGGCGTCGCGCACGGGCGCGGCGACCGAGAGCAGCCCGGCCTCCAGTTCGTCGACCGCGACCGTGCAGCCCTCGCGCCGCTCGTGGTGCAGGCGCTCGATCACCTCGGCGACGCTGCGCAGCGCCTTCGGCCCGAACGTGCCCGGCGGCTCGCGTGTGAGAAGGGCACGGATGTCGTCGTCCTCGTGGTCGAGGATCAGCGCGCGGCCCGAGGCGCTCACGTGCAGCGGCGAGGTCCGCCCGACCCAGCCGCCGGCCTGCACGGTGTGCGGGGAGCGCTCACGCAGGATCGTGAACGACTGGTCGCCCTGCAGGATCGACAGCAGCGCGCTTTCCCCGGTCTCGGCCACGACCGCGCGCAGCACCGCCGTACCACTGCCGACCAGCCGCTGGTCGCCGGCGCGGGCGGCGAGCACGTGCAGCTGCCAGCCGAGCCGGTAGCCGCGCGTCTCCGGGTTCTGCTCCACGAGCCCGTGGGCGGCCAGCGCCTTGAGCATCCGGGAGATCTGGCTGCGCTCCCGGCCCACGCGGCGGGCGATCTCCGCGCCGGACAGCTCGGAGTTGCGGTCGTCCTCGCCGAGGGTGCGCAGCACGGCGGCCACGCGGCCGACGGTCGAGGTGTCGGAGTTTTCGGCCATGCTCCCGACGGTAGCGATGCTCTCACAGCTACACAAGCAGCGCCCAGAGCACACTGAGACGATTCAGCGTGCCGTGAGGACAACAGGCGTGGCTTTCAGCGTTCACCGGTTCGCACACTCCCCGCCATGTCCACCACCGCACCCGCCGACACCGTCCTCTACGGGGAGCAGACCCGCAAGGCACTCGCCCACCTGCCCGCCCACGGCCGGCGGCTGTCCGACGTGCCGGCGCTGCTCACCGCGTACGCCCAGGTGAAAGCCGCCGCCGCGCGCGCCAACGCCGAGCTCGGCGTGCTCGACCCCGCCCGGGCCGACGCCATCGCCCGCGCCGCCGCCGAGGTGGCGGCCGGGCACCACCGCGACCAGTTCCCGCTCACGCTCGTGCAGGGCGGCGGCGGCACGTCGACCAACATGAACGTGAACGAGGTCCTCGCCGCCCGCGCCGAGCAGCTGCTGGCCGCGGCCGGCACCCCGCTGGCCGTGCACCCCAACGACCACGTGAACCGCTCGCAGTCCACCAACGACACCTATCCCACCGCGATGGCGCTCGCGACGGCCGAGCTGGCCGAACCCGTGCTCGCCGCGCTGGGCCGGCTCTCGACCGCGTTCGACACGGTGGCGACGGACCAAGGCGGGCTGGTGCGCCTGGGCCGCACCTGCCTGCAGGACGCGGTGCTGCTCACCGTCGCGCAGACCCACCGCGCCCACGCGCACGCGATCCGCCGCACGCGGGCCGCGCTTCAGCACGCCGTCGCCGAGCTGGCCGCCGTCCCGCTCGGCGCGACCGCGGTCGGCACCGGCATCGGCAGCCCCGACGGCTACGCGGACCTCGTGGTGCGCCACCTCGCGGCAGTGTCGGGGAAGCCGGTCACCGCGGCCGAGGACTACTTCGACGCGCTGGCCCACCTCGACGGGTACGCCACCGTCGCCGCCGCGCTCGTGCGCGCGTCGGGTGTGCTCGGCAAGATCGCCCGCGACCTGCGCCTGCTGTCGTCGGGCCCGGTCGGCGGCCTCGGCGAGGTGCGGCTGCCGGAACTGCAGGCGGGCTCGTCGATCATGCCCGGCAAGGTCAACCCCGTGGTGCCGGAGCTGGTGATCCAGCTCGGGTTCCGCATCCGCGGCGCGGCGGCGACCGTCGACGCGGCGGCGGACGCGGGCGAGCTCGAGCTCAACGTGATGGAACCGGTGGTCGTCGACGCGCTCGCGGGCGCGTTCGCCGACCTCACCGCCGCGGCCACGATCTTCCGGGAGAAGTGCGTGGAGCGGCTGCAGTGGGACACCGAAGCCGTGGCGCGCCACGCCGCCGGTGCTCTCGACCAGTACGTGACCCTCGCGACCACGGCGGGGTACCGCACCGCCGTCGGCGCGGCCACTTCGGCAGGAGAGTCCTCATGAAACCGATGGCACACCCGGCTTCCGGCACCACGGCGGCCGAACCGGCGAGAATGACCGTCAGGACCACGTTCGCGTTGTCGCTCGGCACTTTCGTCGAGTGGTTCGACTTCGCGCTCTACGGTTTCTCCACGGCCGTGATCGCCGCGCAGTTCTTCCCCTCGGGCAACCCCACGGCGGCGCTGCTGGGCACGCTCGCGATCTACGGAGTGTCCTTTGTGGCCCGGCCGATCGGCGGGGTGGTGATGGGCCGCGTCGGCGACCGGCACGGCCGCCGCACCGCGCTCGCGGTGTCGCTGGTCCTCATGGGACTGTCGACCGCGCTCATCGGCGTGATCCCGCCGTATGCCGTGATCGGCTTCGCCGCGCCGCTGCTGCTCACGCTGTGCCGGCTGGTGCAGGGGTTCGCGGCCGCGAGCGAACTGACCGGCGCCGCGACCTACGCCGCCGAATCGGCGCCACCCGGGCGGCGCGGGCTGTACGTGAACGTGGTGTCGTGCTTCGGCAGTGTCGGCACGGCCGTCGCGACGCTGGTGGTGCTGCTCTTCCGCCTCGACACCGGCTTCTACGAGTCCGGCGGCTGGCGCTGGCCGTTCATCGCGGGCGGGGTGATCGCGTGCGGCGGCATCTACCTGCGGCTGCGCCTGGCCGAAACCGGGGTGCACCTGCGCACGCGGGAGAAGGCGCCGTGGACGCTGCGGCAGACCCTGCGCCGCCACGGCCGCACGATCGGCGTCCTCATCGTGTTCTACGCCCTCGTCGGCGTCGGCTTCCACACGCTGCTCGGCTACATGCCCACCTACATGACCAAGGTGGCGGGCATCTCGGCGACGGCGGCCCTGTGGATCAGCCTGTTCGCGTTCGTCACGTTCGCGGTGTCCTGCGTCGCGTTCGGCGCGCTCACCGACCGGGTCGGGCGCAAGCCCGTGATGATCACCGCGGCCGTGGCGATCCCGGTGCTCACCGTGCCGGCCTACCTGCTGATCGCCGGCGGCAACCTGCCGCTGATGTGCGTGGCCCAGGCCCTGCTGGTGGTGCCGGTGGCCGCGGTGCAGGCCGCGGGCAACGTGACCAACGCCGAGATCTTCCCGCCCGAGGTCCGCTACTCGGCCGGCGCGATCGCCTACACGTTCTCCTACGCGGTGTTCGCCGGCACGGCCCCGTTGCTCGACGCCGTGCTGCTCGATGTCGGCGGAAAACTTCTGCCGGCCTTCTACGGCGTGCTGATCGCGGTGATCGCGCTGCCGTTCCTCGTGAAGGGCATCCCCGAGAGCCGCGGCTTCTCGATCGAAACCGGCGACCGGCGAAAGGACTCCTGACCCATGCCACGCACCTACCGGCTGGCCTTCGACATCGGCGGCACGTTCACCGATTTCGCCTTGCTGGACACCGAAACCGGCGCGCTCGAGATCTTCAAGTGCCTCACCACCCCGGACGACCCGGCCCGCGCGTCGCTGCACGGCTCGCGCGAGCTGCTGGCCGGCGCCGGCGTGGGCGCCGAGGCGCTCACCAACGTGATCCACGGGACCACCCTGGTCACCAACGCGCTCATCGAACGCAAGGGCGCGAAGGTCGCGCTGCTCACCACGGAGGGCTTCCGCGACACGCTGGCCCTGCGCGGGGAACAGCGCTACGACATCTACGACCTCGCCCTGCGGTTCCCCGAACCCCTGGTGCCGCGATACCTGCGGCGGGAGATCGGCGAGCGCACCGGGCACACCGGCGAGATCGTGGCGCCGGTGCGGGAGGAGGACGTGGCCGCCGCCCTCGAGCGGATCCGCGCGGAGGACGTGAAAGACCGCCGCGGCGGCCCGGGCGCACCGGAGCTGACGAGCGTCGCGATCTCGTTCCTGCACTCCTACCGCAACCCCGCCAACGAGCGGGCCGCCGCCGACCTGGTGCGCAAGCTCTGGCCCGAGGCGGACGTGTCGGTGTCGAGCGAGGTCGCGCCCGAGATCCGCGAGTACGAGCGCACCAGCACCACGGTGGCCAACGCCTACGTGCGCCCGCTCACCCGCGAGTACCTGGGCACGCTCGCCACCGCGTTCGCCGACACGGGCTACCGCGGCCGGCTCTACCTGATGCTGTCCTCGGGTGGGATCGCGACCGTCGAGACCGTGTCCGAGCTGCCCGTGCGGCTGATCGAGTCCGGCCCCGCCGGCGGGGCGATCGGCGCGGCGCACTACGGCGGCCTGTGCGGCGAGAGCGATCTGATCGCCTTCGACATGGGCGGGACGACGGCGAAGATCTGCCTCATCGAGGACGGCCGCCCGGCGATCTCGCACCAGCTGGAAGTCGCGCGGGTGCACCGGTTCAAGAAGGGCTCCGGCCTGCCGATCCAGTTCCCGTCGGTGGAGATGCTGGAGATCGGCGCGGGCGGCGGCAGCATCGCGTGGATCGACGAGCTGGGCCTGCTCAAGGTCGGGCCGCGCTCGGCGGGCGCGGCGCCCGGTCCGGCGTGTTACGGCCTCGGCGGCACCGCGCCCACGGTCACCGACGCCGCGCTGGTGCTCGGTTACCTCGACCCCGCTGCGTTCCTCGGCGGCGAGATGCGACTGGACCGCGCGGCGGCCGAGCGCGCGATCGACGAGCACGTGGCCCGGCCGCTCGCCGTGTCGCGCACCGAGGCCGCGTGGGGCATCCACCAGCTGGTGGTGGAGAACATGGCCGCGGCGGCGAAGCTGCACATCGTCGAACGCGGCGGAGACCCGCGCTCGTACGCGCTGCTCGCGTCGGGCGGCGCCGGGCCGATCCACGCGGCGTCGGTGGCGCGGCTGCTCGGCAACGAGAAGATCCTGTACCCGCTGGCCGCCGGCGTGCTGTCGGCGATCGGGTTCCTGGTGGCGCCGGTGTCGTTCGAGTTCTCCCGCTCCCGCCCGCAGCTGCTCGACAGCACCGAGTGGCCCGAGGTCGCCCGGCTCGTCGCGGAGCTGGAGGAGCAGGGCCGCGACGTGGTCGCCGAGGCCGGGGTTGCTCGCACCGGCGTGACGGTGGAGCGGCAGGTGACGGCGCGCTTCGCCGGGCAGATCAACGAAATCTCCGTGCCGCTGCCCGCCGGCGTGCTCGACGACTCGTGCCGCGACGAGGTCCGCACCCGCTTCCTCAAGGCCTACACCGAGCTCTACGGCCACGCCCACGACGACATCCCGGTGGAGGTGATGACCTGGCGCGTGGTGGCGAGCGGTCGCCTGAGCGAGGTCACGGTGGCGCGCGGCAATGTCGAGACGCGCGGTGAGCCCGTGCCGAAGAACACGAGGCCCGCGTACTGGATCGAGCTGGCGTCTTATGTGGACACGCCGGTGTACGACCGGTACGCGCTCGAACCGGGCGCCGCCGTGGCCGGCCCCGCGCTGGTGGAGGAGCGGGAGTCCACCGTGCTCGTCGCGCCCGGCAGCACCGCGGTCGTGGACCAGTACCGCAACCTGGTCGTCACCCGCACCCCGGCCGGCACCCGAGATGAGGAGCAGCTGTGAACCGATCCGTCTTCGACGACCCGATCACCCTGGAAGTGGTGTGGGGCCGGCTCGTGACACTGGCCGACGAGATGCAGACCGTGTTGCGCCGCACCGCGTTCAGCACCGTGGTGTCCACCGGCAACGACCTCGGCTGCGAGATCATGGACGCGCGCGCCTGGTCGGTCGCCCACGCCGTGACGAGCAACCCGACGTTCAACCTGACCCTGCCGCATCTCACCGCCGTGCTGCTGCGCACCTTCCCCGCCGAAACCCTGCGCGAGGGCGACGTGCTCTTCACCAACGACCCGTGGATCGGCGCCGGGCACCTGCCGGACGTGGCCGTGGTCACGCCGTTCTTCAAGCACGGCAAGGTGGTGGGCTTCGCCGGCTCGATCGCGCACGTGAGCGACATCGGCGGGCTGCTCAACCAGTCGGAGGCCCGCAGCGTGTACGAGGAGGGCGTGTACTTCCCGCCGCTGAAGCTGTACGACGCGGGCGTGCGCAATGAAGCCGTGTTCGCGACGCTGCGGGGGAGTGTGCGGGCGCCGGAGCTGGTCATCGGCGACATCAACGCCATCGTGACGGCGAACTCGGTGGCGGCCGCGCACACCGTCGACCTGCTCGACGAGTACGGCCTCGACGACCTGCAGCAGCTGTCCGACGCCGTGCAGGCCCGCGCGGAGAAGGCGATGCGCGCCACCGTCGAGGCCCTGCCGGACGGGACCTACCCGTTCGAGCTGACCTTCGACGAGCTGGACGGCTCGATGACGCTCGGCGTGGAGCTCGTGGTGGCCGGCAGCGAGCTGCTGGTGGACTACGTGCGCGTGCCGCCGCAGCACCCGCACGGCGGCATCAACTCGACGCTCACGTTCACCACCGCGCGCACCACGTACGCGCTCAACTGCCTGCTGACACCGCAGATCCCGAGCAACCAGGGCCTGTTCCGGCCGATCACGGTGCGCGCGCCGGAGGGCTCGGTGCTCAACCCGGTGTACCCGGCGTCGGTGAACGACCGCACGAAGGTGGGCTGGCACGTGATCCCGCTGGTGCAGGGCGCGCTCGCCGGAGTGCTGTCCATCCCCGCGGCGGGCGGGTTCAAGAGCAGCCTGCGGCTGATCGGCACCGGCCCGCACGACGTGGCGGTGAGCTCGCTGGCCTTCGCCGGCGGCGGCCTCGGCGCGAACCCGGCGGGCGACGGTGTGGACGCGATCTGCTACCCGACCAGCTCGTCCAGCATCCCGGTGGAGATCTACGAGACCACGACCGGCGCGCGGGTGACCCGCAAGGAGCTCGCCCCGGGCACGGCCGGCGCCGGGCGGTTCCGCGGTGGGCACGGCCAGCTCGTGACGCTGCTGGCGCCCGAGGACACCGAGCACCGCCTGACGTTGGCCGCCGGCTGCCACCAGCAGAGCCACCCGCCGTTCGGCCTCACCGGTGGCGCGGCGGCCCGGCCGACGGAGGTCTCGCTCGACGGGGTGGTCGTGCCGGTGTCGGAAACGGCCGCCCGGCTGGGCGCGCTGCCCTTCGACCGCACGGCGCCGACGGTCACCCTGCGCACGGCGGGCGGTGGCGGCCACGGGTCGCCGGCGGAGCGCCCGGCGCACCTGGTGCTGCGCGACGTCCGCGACGAGCTGCTCACCCCGGAGGAGGCCCTCGCCGTGTACGGCGTGACCGTGGACCTGGAGGAGCTCACCGCGACGCGGTCCCCGGAGCACGCGGCCTCCTGATCGACCGACCCGCGGCGGGAAGTGTTCGGAGCCGCCGCGGGTCCGGATGGGTCCCTGATCGAGTGACCTCCGGATCGCGAAGTCGTACCAATACTCCCCGCCCGCCGCGGCGAATACCCCCGGCAAGCAGGTGATCGCCGGCGCCCGGGTGGCGCGGGTCGGGAGGGACTTCGCATGACAGGTCACGCGGCGACGCTGACGATCGCACTGGGTCCGGCTGAGTCCACAGTGGACCCCCTGGGGACGGCCGAGCGGCTCATGGAGCGCGTCGCCGGGGGTGACGAGGCCGCGTTCGCCGGGCTCTACGACCACCTGGCGAGCCCGGTGCTGGGCATGTGCTTCCGCGTGCTGCGCGACCGGGCGCAGGCGGAGGAGGTGACGCAGGAAACGCTGCTCGAGGTGTGGCGGAAGGCGGCGACGTTCTCCGCGCGCAAGGGCAGCCTCCGCAACTGGGTGCTCACCATCGCGCACCGGCGCGCGATCGACCGCGTGCGCGCGGAATCGGCCGGGGCGGCGCGCGAGGAGCGCGACGCGCAGCTCGACCCGCGGCGCGAGTTCGACGAGGTGTCCGAGGAAACCCTCACCGGCCTGGCCCGGGCCGAGGTGCGCGAGGCGTTGCTCTCGCTGAGCGAGGTGCAGCGTGAGTCGATCACGCTGGCGTACTTCCTCGGCTGGACGGCCCGCGAGGTCTCGGAGCGGCTCGGGGTTCCGGTGGGCACGATCAAGTCACGCCTGCGCGACGGCCTGCTGCGCCTGCGCGACTTGCTGGGGGAGAAGGAATGAGCATCGACGACGCCCACCTGTTCGCGGGCGCGTACGCACTCGACGCGGTCGACGATCTCGAACGCGCGCGGTTCGAAAAGCACCTCGCGGAATGCGGGCAGTGTGCGCACGAGGTCACGGAGTTCCGCCAGGTCGCCGCGCTGCTGGGGGCCGCGGTCGAGGTCGCGCCGTCACCGCGGCTGCGGTCCGGCGTGCTTGCCGAGGTCAGCCGGACGCGCCAGGTGCCACCGGCCCCGCGCCGGCTGCCGGCGGCGCGGCCGTGGCGCACCCGGGCGGTCGTCGCGGTGGCGGTGGTGGCGGCGATCGGGGGTGTGGTCGTGGGCGGGAGCCAGCTCTTCGGCGGTGGTCCCGAACCGTCCACAGTGGCCTCGGCGCAACACGACGTCCGACTCAGTGGCGACGCCGTGAGCACGACCGCGCGGGCCGTGGGCGGGGGAAGCGCGAGCACCGACGTGTCCCGCGCGCTCGGGAAGATCGTCGTGACGGCCCAGGATCTGCCGGCGCTCGATGCGGCGCACGCGTACCAGGTGTGGCTGATCGGGCCGCGGGGTCCGCAGTCGGCCGGGCTGCTCACCGCGGACTCCGGCGCTTCGGTCGTCGCGGCGCTGCCGGCGGACGCCGACCGTGTCGGGATCACCGTCGAGCCCGCCGCCGGCTCGCCCCAGCCGACGACCGCGGGTGTGGTGGCGGTCGCCTTGCCCTGACCGGAAACCCGAGGGGGTGAGCGACCCATCTCCGCACCCCACCGGATCCGAACTCCTTGCGCACGATCGGAAACAGCCCGGGCGGACCCTCCGTCCGCCCGGGTTTCGCACCTGACCCTCACCCCTTCGCGGGTGGGAAAGGGAGATCGCCCGTGTTCGGAAAACGGTATGCCGCCTCGATGATCGCCAGGAGTGCGGAGAACGACCAGGACCGGCGGAAGTTCTTGCGCGCGGCCGGGATGACGGGGCTGGGGGTCGTCGGCGCAGGTGCGCTGGGCGCCTTCACCGCGGGCGGGGCGTCGGCCGCTCCGCTGCGCGCGGCCGCACCGGTGGCCACCGAGACCTCATCGGCCGAGGTGAGCGATGGCGCGGTGCTGAACTTCGCGCTCAACCTCGAGTACCTCGAAGCGGAGTTCTATCTGCACGCCGTGACCGGCAAGGGGCTGGCCGACTCGATGACCACCGGCACCGGCACTCGCGGCGGGGTCACCGGCGGCCGCGCGGTGCGGTTCGAGTCCCGGGCGGTGCGCCAGTTCGCGCAGGAGATCGCAGGCGACGAGAAGGCGCACGTCGGATTCCTGCGCTCGGCGCTGGGCTCGGCGGCGGTGAGCCGGCCGGCCATCGATCTGCAGGCCAGCTTCACCGCCGCCGCGCAGGCCGCGGGGCTGGTGAAGGCCGGGCACACCTTCGACGCGTTCGCGTGCGAGGAGAACTTCCTGCTGGCGGCGTTCCTGTTCGAGGACGTCGGGGTGACCGCCTACAAGGGCGCGGCGCCGTTGATCAGCAACAAGACCTACCTGGAGGCGGCCGCGGGAATCCTCGCGGTGGAGGCCTACCACGCCGGCACCATCCGCAGCGCGCTCTACCAGCGCGGCGGCGGGCTGCTCGGCACCGGCCTGTTCAGCACCGACCCGAAGAAGGCGTCGGTGAAGCTGTCCGCCGCCCGCGACAGCCTCGACGGCGCGACTGACGACGACCAGGGCGTGGTCGACAGCCACGGCAACGCCAACATCGTTCCGGCCGACGCCCACGGGGTCGCCTACAGCCGCAGCCCCGGCCAGGTCCTCAACATCGTGTACCTCACGAACAAGGCCGCGACCTCCGGCGGTTTCTTCCCGAAGGGCGTGAACGGCGACGTGAACACCAGCGCCGCCAACGCCTGAGCCCGGTGCTGGGCGGCTTGTGCCCCGGCCGCCCAGCACCGTTCCACCGCCTGGTGTTGTTACGGTTCGGGCCTGAGGAGGTGCCCTGTGCTCGGAGTGACCGCGGAACCCGCGGAGATCACCGGAGCCGCCCCCGGCGACGACCTCGTGCCCGACGCCGAGGTGACCATGGACCGCGGCTTCACCCTCGCCGCGAGCCCCGACCAGGTGTGGCCCTGGTTCGCCCAGCTCGGCAAGAACCGCGCCGGCTGGTACCTGCCCCGCCCCGCCGAACTCCTGATCCCACGCCGCCGGCGCGCCCTGCGCCACCTCGACCTGACCCTGCACACCCTCCGCGCCGGCGACGTCATCGACGACTGGGGCGGGCCGGGCGCCACGTTCGAGATCGTCACCCACGACCCACCGCGCACCCTCGTCCACCGTTCCACCCGCGGCCCGCTGCGCATCAGCTGGACGATCCGGCTCACCCCGCGCGCCACCGGCACCCGCGTGCACCTGCGCTTCCGCATCGCCGGGGTCCGACACCGCCGCCTCGTGGAGTACGGCGGCGGGTTGGTGGACCTGCTCACGGTCGCCGGTCTGGCGGCCGGACTGCGGGAACGAACGGCGGGACAGCGCTGAGCGGACGGGCTGTTCCCGGTTGTCGGCTCCCGGCGCGCGCGGTCTCTACGACAGGGTCGTGGCGGCTCAGTCGACGGCTTTCGGCTCCACAGAACGATCCGCGGCAGGGTCAGGGTGACGTGTCGGTCTCGATCGCCGTGGCGCGCAGCGCGTCGGCCAGTCGTGCGGCCGGTTCGGACAGGGGGGTGGGCAGCCGGGCGAGCACGATGCGGCGCTGTTCGGCCGGGCCGCCGCGGACGGGCAGGATGCGCACGCCCTCGGGGGCGACCGGGGTGAAGGCGGCGGGCACGGTGGTCAGGCCGCCGCCGGCGGCGACCAGGTGCAGCTTGGCCAGCCAGTCGCGGGCGGTGTGGGCGATCGTGGGCCGTTCGTCGAGGCCGGGCCACACGCCCAGGCCGCCGTGCTCGCCGGTGGCCGAAGCCGCGATCCACTGCCGGCCGTGCAGGTCGGCCACGTCGATGAATTCGCCGCGGGCGAGCGGGTGTCCGGCGGGCACGGCGACGCGCAGGCTGCGTTCGGTGAGCGTCAGCACCTTCAGCGCCGGGGTTTCGGTGTCGAGCGGGCGATAGGGCGGGACCGAGGCGAGCAGCGCGAGATCCACCGTGCCCGCGCGCAACGCCCGCACCAGCGCCGGGGTGCTGCCTTCCCGGGTGGTGACGGTGATGGCCGGGTGCGTGCGGCGCAGCGCGGCCAGCGCGTGGGGCACCAGGGTGGTGCCGGCGCTGGTGAACCAGCCCAGCCGCACGGTGGCGTGGTCGTCGGGCAGCCCGGCCAGTTCCCGGGCGGTGGCGTCGATCTGGTCGAGCACGGTGGTGGCGCGGCGCAGCACGATCCGTCCGGCCGGGGTCAGGCGCACGCCGTCGTGGCGGCGTTCCAGCAGGGGCGTGCCCGCGGCGCGTTCCAGCGCGGCGATCTGGCGGGACACGCCGGACTGGGTGTAGCCCAGGGCCGTGGCGGCGGCGGTGAGGGTGCCCCGCTCCGCCACCTCCCGGAACACCCGCAGCGCGACCAGCGACGCATCGGTGAAGGTCATGACACTTACGCATACCACGGTTGCGGTTCTCTCGCTGGAAACATGGCCGATCCGCGCTTAGCGTGGAACGCATGAGCTTGCTCGAGACGCCCTTCGGGTTCGCCGGCACGGCCGCCGAAGTCGCCGCGGGCATCGACCTGACCGGGCGCCGCGCGGTGGTCACCGGCGCCTCGTCCGGGCTGGGGATCGAGACCGCCCGCGCCCTGGCCGGCACCGGCGCCGAGGTCACCCTGGCCGTGCGCGACCGCGCGGCGGGGCAGCGCGCGGCCGAGGACATCACCGCCACCACCGGCAGCACTGCCCTGCGCGTGGCCCGGCTGGACCTGACCGACCCGGTCTCGATGGCCGCGTTCACCGGCTCGTGGGAGGGTCCGCTGCACCTCCTGGTGGCCGACGCCGGGGTGATGGCCACTCCCGAGCGCGACACCCGCAGGACCGGGAGTGGCAGTTCGCCACCGACTACCTGGGCCACTTCGCTTTGGCCACCAGGCTGCACGCAGCGCCGGCCGCGGACGGCGCGGCCCGGATCGTGATGGTCAGCTCCAGCTTTCGCCGGTGGTGTTCGACGACGTCCACTTCGCCTTCCGGCGCTACGACCCGTGGCCGGCCTACGGGCAGTCCAAGACCGCCGACGTGCTGTTCGCGGTCGAGGCGACCCGGCGCTGGGCCGCGGACGGCATCACGGCGAACGTCGTGATGCCCGGTGCGATCTACCCCAACCTGCCGCGCCACACCGGCGGCCGGGGCAGCGGCAAGGTCGCGCCCGAGCTGATCAAAACACCGGAGCAGGGCGCCGCCACCTCCGTCCTGCCGGCCACCTCACCGCTGCTCGAGGGGATCGGCGGCCGGTACTTCGTCGACGGCAACGAGACCGAGACCGTCGACCGCCGCGGCGACGCGCAGCCCCTGCACGGCGTGGCCCGCTACGCCCTGGACCCGGACAACGCGCGGCGCCCGTGGACCCTCTCCGAACACCTGCTCGCCGCCGTCGGCGGCACGGAAGGACAGTCATGACACCGAAAGTCGCCCTGGTCACCGGAGCCACTCAGGGCCTCGGCCTGGCCTTGGTGGAGGGCTTGGCCCAGCGCCTGACGCCGGCGGACACCGTGTACCTCACCGGCCGCGATCTGGGCCGGGTCAACGAGGCCGTCGAAAGCCTGCCCGGCGGCGGTGCCACGGTCCACGGGGAGATCCTCGACGTCGCCCAGCCCGAAGCCGCCGCCCGGATCGCGGCCCGGCTGCGCGAGCGCCACGGCGGTGTCGACGTGGTGTTCAACAACGCCGTGATGCGCGTGAGCCCCGACGACGACCCGCGCGAGATCGTGGACCCCTACGCCGAGGTCAACAACTTCGGCACCACCCGAGTCCTGCGCGCCTTCGCGCCGCTGCTGCGCGACGGCGGCAGCCTGATCGTGGTGGCCAGCAGTCTGGGCACCCTGCACTACCTGGCCCCGGTGCTGCACGACCGGTTCGCCGCACTGTCCACTCTGGACGAAGTGGACGAGCAGGTCGCGGCCTGGCGCGACGCGGTGCGCGACGGCAGCGCCCGCGGTGGGGCCTGGCCCGGCTTCGTCAACATCCCCTCGAAGATCGGCCAGGTCGCGGCCGTGCGGGCCCTGGCGCACCAGCGCCGCGAGCAGGACCTCGCCCGCGGCATCCTGCTGGCCTCCGTCTGTCCCGGCATGATCAACACCCCCACGTCCGCGATGTGGTGGGACGTCAGCGCCGCCCCGACCCCGGCGCAGGCCGCCACCGTTCTGCTCGACCTCGCCCTCGACCCGGTCGACCCCGACCACTACGGCGAACTCGTGCGCCACGGCCAGGTCCTGCCCTGGGCACCGGAATACCCGGCGCGCTGACCGACGTCTTCCGGGGTCCCGGCCCGGGCGGACTCAGTCCCACGTGGACAGGAAGGAGGAAACCGTTCGCCGGTAGGCCGCGCGGTCTTCCCACATCGCCAAGTGCGAGCTGTGCGGGAATTCGACGGTCCGGGCGTGCGGGAGGTTCTTCCGCAGCGTCACCGTGCAGGTCTCGGCCATTTCGTCGTAGCGGCCGCGGGTCAGCAGCACCGGCTCGGTGATCCGCCGCACCTCGGCCGTGCGGTCCCACGAGGCGAGGTTGCCGGTCATCACGAACTCGTTGGGTCCGTTCATCGCGGCGTACACCTGGTTGCCGTCGAGGATGTCGAAGCTCCGCTGGATGGCGGCGGGGTAGGGGCTCAGGCGGCAGAGGAAGTTCGCGTAGAACACGTTCACGGCGTCCAGGTACTCGGGCGCCGTGAAATCGCCTTGTGCTTCGTACTTGTCCAGCGTCTGCTGCACGTCGGGCGGCAACAGCGACCGGAGGTACTTCGTCCCGGCCACGAATTCCGGCGCGCCGGCCGACGTACTGGCCAGCACCACCGACTTGACGCCGCGTGGCCGGCGCAGCAGGTACTCGATCGCGAGCCAGCCGCCCCACGAATGTCCGTAGAGGTGGCACCGGTCCAGGCGCAACGCACGACGGACCGCTTGCAGTTCGGCGACGAAGCGGCCGATCGTCCACAGTGCCGGGTCGTCCGGGTGGTCGGAGCGCCCGCAGCCGAGCTGGTCGTAGAACACGACCGCGCGGTCTTCGGCGAGGTCGCCCAGCGGTTCGAGGTAGTCGTGACCGGCGCCGGGGCCACCGTGCAGCACCACCAGCGGTGTTCGGCGACCGCCGCCGACGACGTCGACCCACACCCGGCCGCCGGGAACGTCCACGTACCGCTCACCCGATTCCAGCGGGGGAGCGGCCTTCGCGGCGGGAACGGGAATGGCGCCGGCGGCCGCCAACGCTCCGGCGGCCTTGACCACACTCCGACGGTTGATCATGGGGCACTGCCTTTCTCGGGTGCTCGCCATGAACAGTGCGGGTGATGGATCTACGCCGACAGCTTTCCGCGGCGACTCGGCCCGAACGGGAAAGTCCCGATGGCCGGTCGGACAACTTCCTCGAGGGGAAATTGTCGACGGGGTGGTGCGGATTGCCCGCATGCAGAACGGTGGAGAGTCGAACACGCCTGAATTCCCGACCGGATGTCCCGTTCTCGACAACGACTCCTGCGTTCCGGATAAGACGTTCAGCCTTTCAGGTGAGACGCCGATGTCGGGCCGGGATCAAGGGCGATCCTCGCCCCATTCGGAATGCCCCGACGGTGTTTCCGGCACACTCCGATCGCTGTGAAGGAGACGACCGGACATGAGCACGTTCAGGCGGGCCGGCGTCGGCGCGGCGGTGGGCGCGATGGCGGCCGGGATCGGGTGGGCCGTGCGCGACTACCGGCGGTGGAAGGCTCTCGGACCGGGCGGAGTGCCGTCGAACCCGGTGGGCTGGGTGGCGGTCACCGGGATGCGCATGCGCACAAGAGACCCGTACACCGTCGACGCACCCCGCGGCGGCGAGGTCGAGCGGGCACTTCGGGCTCTGCCTCGGCGGGAAGGACCGCGCCCCGACGTGGCGCCCCATCCCGTGCCGCACCGCGTCCTGAACCAGCACGCGGACCAGGCCCGGATCGCCGCGGTGCAAGACATGGTCCAGGACCTCGCCGGTCGACCCGGCCTGGAGATGCGCATGAGCGGCTGGGAGAAGCACCATCCGGCTCTCTTCGCCGCCGACGGCACCGAACTCGGCCACGTCCACCCCCGCGACGGGTCGCTGCACGTGTCCCTCCGGCCGCCCGACGCCGCGGTAGTGGTCGACCTGGGCTGGGGCGAATTGCACCGGCTCGCCGGCGTGATGCTCGGCCTGCCGGCGGGGTACGTGCTGCTCTACCCGCCGCGCGAGCAGGCCGAGATCGCCTGCCTGCGCTCGATTCTCGAGGCGGCTGCCGCCGTTCGGTGACGGTGTGGTGCCGCCGGCGCTTCCCTCGGGATGTTCGCGCACGCTCGGTGTATCAAAGGTGTCGATCATTTGATCGACACCTTGACGCGGCCTCCGGACCTGACTTAAGTTCCGTGTCGATCGAGCGATCGTCACGGGTCGGCTCGGCGCACGGTCGACGACGAGGTGGTCCTGCGTGGTGGAGTTCGGTGCGGTTCGGCCGACGGAGACGACGGTCCCGGTGACCCCTGCCGTCCGCGGCGCGCGGCCGGCGTCCGGCTCGGTCCCGGACGCGGCGAGCCTCCGGCCGCACTCGCTCTCACCCGGGCCCCGGCGCAGGACCGGGCCACTCCCGCGCGGCGACTCAGGCCGCACGCTCGGCGGCCGGCACCGCTGAGCGTCGTCGGCTTCCCCCACTTCCGCCTCCCCGCGCGGCGCCCGTCGTCGCCGGAGAAGACTCAGGAGTAACGCATGTACTACCTCGGTGTGGACATCGGCGGCACGTTCACCGACTGCGTGCTCGTGGACCGCGACGGCGCCCACCGCACGGCGAAAGTGTTGTCCACCAAGGTCGATCCGGTCTCCGGGGTGCTGGCGGGGCTCGAGCGGCTGGCGGAGGCGGAGGGGCTCGACCTCACGACCCTGCTCGCGCGCACCAGCCGGTTCGGTCACGGCACCACCATCGGCACCAACGCGGTGCTCGAGCGGTCCGGTGCGCGGGTCGGCCTGGTGGCGACCGCGGGCCACGGCAGCGCGCTCGGCATGATGCGCGGGGCCGGCCGGGTCGCGGGCAGGTCGATCGAAGAGGTGTTCGCGGTGCACGGCAGCCGCCTGCCCGAACCGATCACGGTGCGCGGCGCGGTGGCCGAGGTGCACGAGCGTGTGGACGCGACCGGCGCGGTGGTGGTCGACCTCGACACCGAGCAGGCGGTGGAGGACATCACGCGGCTGATCGCCGAGCACCGGCTGGATTCGGTCGCCATCGCGCTGTTGTGGTCCTTCGCCAACGCCAAGCACGAACGAGCGCTGGCGGAAGCGCTCGCCGCGGCCGCGCCGGACGTGTTCGTGTCCACTTCGTCGGCGGTGTCGCCGCGGCTCGGCGAGTACGAGCGCACGGTCGCCACCGTGATGAACGGCTACGTCGGCCCGGCGTGCTCGCGCTACCTCGGCCGGCTGGCCGGCGCGCTCGGCGACGCCGGGCTGACCGAACCGTTGCTGGTCATGCAGTCCAACGGTGGTGTGCTGCCCGCGGAGGCGGCCGCGGCGACGTCGCTCGGCACCATCGACTCCGGTCCCGCCGGCGGCCTCACCGGAGTCGCGGCGCTGGCCCGCGCCTACGGCCACGACCGGGTCGTCGCCACGGACATGGGCGGCACGTCGTTCGACATCGGGCTCGTGATCGACGGCAAGCCCGTGCTGGCCGAGGACAACGTGATCGACCAGTACACCTACCGCCTCCCGCACCTGGCCGTGAAGACGATCGCCTGCGGCGGGGGCACGCTCGCGCGGCTCGACGAGGCCACCGGCGGGCTGCGGGTCGGGCCGCGCAGCGCGGGAGCGGAGCCCGGTCCGGCCTGCTACGGCCGCGGCGGCACCGAGCCGACGGTCACGGACGCGGACGTGGTGCTCGGCTTCCTCCGTCCAGAAGCCTTCTTGGCCGGACGGATGCCGCTCGACCGCGAGGCGGCCTTGCGCGCGGTCGGCGGGCTGGCGGCGCGGCTCGGGCTTTCGGTGGAGGAGACCGCCGCGGGCATCCTCGAGATCAACAACATGCGCGCCGCGACCGCGATCCGGCAGCAGACCCTCGAACGCGGGCACGATCCCCGCGACTACCTGCTCTACGCCTACGGCGGTGCGGGGCCGGTGCACGCCTTCGGGTACGCCGCGGAATCGGGGGTGCGGGAGGTGGTGATCCCGCTCGGCAACGGCGCCTCGACACTGTCGGCCTACGGCATCGCCTCGGGAGACGTGGTGCAGTACAAGGAACTCGAGCGCGGGCTGCTCGCGCCGTTCGAAGGCGCACAGGCCGAAGCGCTCGCCGCGGGCGTCGCCGAAGTGACGGCGGCGGCGCGCGCCGACCTGGCGGCCGCCGGGTTCGACGGCGACCAGGTCGTCGTGGAGGTCGACGCGTTGATGCGCTTCCGCGAGCAGCTCATGCACAGCCTGGAGGTGCCGGTGCGCCTGCCGGCCGACGGCGCGCAGCTCCTCGCGGACTTCGACGTCGAGTACGTGCGCCGCTACGGCGCCGGCGGCACCGCCATGTTCCAGGCGGTGGAGGTCTTCGCCCTGCGCGCCCGCGCTTCGGTCGCCTCGGACATCCCGGTTCCGGTGAGCGGTGACGAGCGCGCCGCCGAACCGGCCCGCGCCGACGTGTACTGGCCCGGCCGCGGCTGGACCGCCACCGACGTCTTCAGCGGGGCGCCCGCCGGCGCCGTCTCCGGCCCGGCCCTGGTCGAACTCGCGCACACGACCATCGCGGTCCCGCCGGGCGCCACGCTCTCGACCGGGTCGCACCACGAACTCCGCCTCCAGCTCGCCTCCCCGAAGGAGTCCTGATGACCGCCACTTCCGAGACCCCGAGCGTGGTGTGGGACGGGGTCGCGCGCGGCTACGTCCCGAACGAGCCGCTCGCCGTCCCGCCTTCGGTTCCGTTGCACACCCAGGCTTCCGACGCCGTCGACCCCGTCACGTTCGAGGTCGTGCGCTACTCGCTGATGAACATCAACCTCGAGCACGGCCAGACCCTGCAGCGGCTCTGCGTCTCGCCGATCACGATGCTCACGCGCGATTTCCAGCCCTCGATCCTCACGCAGCACGGCGACGTCGTCTTCCTCGGCCCGTACCTGCAGTACTTCTCGAACTCGCAGTCGCTCACCATCAAGTGGATCCTCGAGAACCGCGCGGCCGACCCCGGCATCGCGCCGGGGGACATGTACCTGTCCAACGACCCGTTCGTCGGCTCGCCGCACCAGCCCGACGCCGTCGTGGCGGCACCGGTGTTCGTCGGGGACGAGCTCTTCTGCTGGGTGTCCAACGTGCTGCACCACAGCGACGTCGGCGGTTCGGTGATGGGCAGCTTCTGCGTCGACGCCACCGATCTCTTCACCGACCCGCCGGCCTTCCCCCCGTTCAAGCTCGTGGAGCGCGGCGCGATCCGGCCCGACCTGGAACAGCTGTTCCTGCGCCAGTCCCGGGTGCCGACGAACGTCCACATGGACCTGCGCGCGGCGATCTCGGCGAACCTGGTCGCGGTGGAGAAGATCACCGCGCTGCTCGAACGCTACGGCGCGGACACCGTGAAGGCCGTGATGAACCGCGTGCTGGACGCCGGCGAGACCACGATGGCCCAACGGCTGGCGAAGATCCCCGACGGCACCTGGTCGCACCGCATGTACGCGGAAGCCGCGCACACCGGCGACACGGGCACCTACGTCTACCAGACCACCGTGCGCAAGGAGGGCGAGCACCTCTACGTGGACAACCACGGGACCGATCCGCAGACCGGCTCGATCAACGTGACGTACGCGGGGTTCGCCGGGGCGTTCCTGGCCGCGCTGACCGCGTCGCTCACCTCGGATCTCGCCGGCGCGTACGGCGGTGCTTACCGCCGGGTGCACTTCGACCCGAGCCCGGGAACCCTTTCCTGCGCGGACTTTCCCGCCGCGGTCAGCCCCGCCGGCATGTACACGATGGAAACGCTGATCAGCCTGGCGAGCACGGTGATCGGGAAGATGCTCGCCTGCGCCGAGCCGGAGATCGCCGCGCGCGCGATCGGGCCCGCGCACCCGGCGTTCTACGGGATGATCAGCGGCGGCGTGACCCCGGAGGGGCACCAGTTCATCGGCGTGAACGCCAACAACATGATCGGCTCGCTCGCCGCGTCACCGGTCGGTGACGGCGTGGACTTCGGCGGCCACTTCTGGATTCCCGAGGGCACCGCCAGCAACGTCGAGGAACTCGAGCTCCTGTGGCCGGTGCTCTACCTCTACCGGCGCGGGCTCCCGGGCGGCGCCGACGGGGCGGGTCGCCACCGCGGCGGCCGGGGGTTCCTCGAAGCCTCGATCCCGTGGCGCGTGCCCGGGCTCGCCGCGGCGGTCTACATCGACGAGTCCTTCCCGAAGACTGTCGGCGGGTTCGGCGCCAACCCCGGTTCGGTCGGTCATTTCCGGCTCAAGCACGGCTCCGACGTCCGCAAGTCGTTCGAAGCCGGCTCGGTGCCCCAGGACTTCGCGGCCATCGGCGGCGCGGAAGCGGCGGTCGAGGCGAAGGGCCCGGCGCTCATGATCGCCGACGACGGGGTGTGGGAGTGGACCGGCGCCAACGCCACGGGGTTCGGTGATCCGCTCCTGCGCGACCCCGAGCAGGTGGCCCGCGACGTCGCCGAAGGAGCGCTGCCGGCCGCTGCGGCCGACCGCGTGTACGGAGTCGTGCTCGGCGCCGGCGGCGAAGCGGATGCGGTCCGGACCGCTCAACGCCGCGCGCAGCTTTTGCGCGAACGGCTGGCCGACGCTCGGGTGCCGGACGGCGTGCGCACCGCACCGGACACCGCGAGCCTGCGCGCGCTCGGCGGCGAGCTCGCGCTCGCGGAGCATGACGGAGTCCGGTATTTCGCGACCGCCACCGGCCGGGCGCTGCTGGGTCCGGTGACCGCCGGCTACAAGGACGGCTGCGCGGTTCTCGAGCGATCCCTGCGCGACCTCGGGCCCGAGTTCGCGACGCACGAAGCCCGGGCCGGGTACACCGTGCGCTACCGGGAGTACCTGTGCCCGGTCACCGGGCTCCGCGTCGAGACCGAGATCCTGCGCGAAGGCGACGAACCGGTCCGCGACATCGTGCTGCGCGGGTAGTCGCGCTCGGCCGCACTTGTCGAATATCTGCAAATACTCGATTATTGAGGGATGGTCTTCAAGCCCTCTCCCTCGCAGCTGATCACCGACACGCTCGTCTTCCCCGAGTCGCCCCGCTGGCGTCACGGGCTGCTCTGGATCTCCGACGTGCACGACTACGCGTTGAAGGCCATCGCCGAGGACGGTGCCGTCGTGCACCGCCACGAGGTACCCGGGCGGCCCGCGGGCTCCGGGTTCGTCCCCGACGGCACCCTCCTGCTGGCGACCGCGCTCGACCGCCGGCTGCTCACCCGATCGGCGGCCGGGGTCCTGACCCCGGTCGCCGATCTGTCGGACCTCGTCACCGGCCTGGTCAACGACCTGGTCGTGGGTGCGGACGGCCGGGCGTGGGTGGGGGACACCGGCTTCGACCTGATGACCGGCTCGCCGCGGCCGGGCCGCATTCTGACGTTCACCCTCGACGAGGGGCCGCGGGTCGCCGCGGAGGGGGTCGAGTTCCCGAACGGCATGGTGCTGAGCCCGGACGGGCGGGAGCTGATCGTGAACGAGTCGACCGCGGACCGGACTTCGGTGTTCTCGGTGGCGCCGGACGGAACCCTGCTGCGCGACCGGACGCTCGCCGAATTCGGGCCGATGCCCGACGGGCTCTGCCTCGACACCGACGGCGCGGTGTGGGTGCCGCTGCTGCGCGGCGGCCGGTTCGTCCGCGTCTCCCGCGACGGCCGGCTCCTGGACGAAGTGGACGCTGCCGGGCGGATGCCGGTGTCCTGCACGTTCGGTGGTCCGGACCGCGAGTGGCTCTACCTCTGTTCCGCCGAAACCACCATGGCCGAGTTGCGCCAGGGGCGCAGCCGGGGGTTCGTCCACCGGATTCCCGCGCCTGCTCCGGGAGCCGGTCGACCCTAAAGCTCGAACAACGCTTGCATATTCGAATATCTGGCGCCACGATGGAGGCCTCACCGAAGGAGGGGAGCCTCATGCGGATCGCCACCACCAGCGGGCGCCGGTCACGGCCGCGTGCGCGCAGCCGGAGCGAGGGGATCGGCGGGATCGAGCAGGAGTTCGTCGCGAGGGACACGGAGGAGGCCTCATGAGCATGCACCGGCTCGCCGGGATCACCCTGGGCGTGCCCGACCTCGAAGCGGTCGGGCGGTACTACGAGGAATTCGGGTTGCGGCGCAGTCGCGAAACCGAGCACGAGCTGGTCTTCTCGACCACCGACGGCGGCGAGCAGCTGCGGCTCGTCCCCGCGCCGTTCCGCCGGCTCGTCGCGGTGACGATCGGCGTCGACGACCCCGACGACCTCGGGCGCGCGGCCGCTCGCCTGGGCCGGGCGGCCGTCGCGACGCAGTCCTCAAAGTCCACATCGGACGGTCTCGCGGCGGTGGAACCGGTGACCGGCGTGCGGTTCGAGCTGGCCGTCCAATCGCGCGTCGGCCAGACGCCCGAGCCGGCGAGCCCGGTCAACAGCCCCGGCCGGATCGAGCGCACGGCCGCGCGCACACCCGGGATCCTGCGGGAGAAGCGGGTGCGGCCCCGGCGGCTCGGCCACGTCGTGCTCGGCAGTACCGACGTCGAGGCCACCAGCGCGTTCATCACCGAAGGCATCGGGTTCAAGGTCAGCGATCTGGTCGGTGGCGGCCACGGGGCGTTCCTGCGGTGCTCGACCGACCACCACAACATGCTGGTGCAGAAGGCACCGGTGAACTTCGTGCACCACTCCGCGTGGCAGGTCGACGACATCGACGAAGTCGGCCGCGGCGCCATGGGGATGCTCGAAGACCACCCGGAGCGGCACGTGTGGGGGCTCGGCCGCCACCACGCCGGCTCCAACTTCTTCTGGTACCTGCGCGATCCGGCGGGCACGTTCAGCGAGTACTACAGCGACCTCGACGACATCCCGGAAGACGCGATCTGGACACCGGAGGTGATGGAAGGGGCGCGCGGTCTCTTCAACTGGGGACCGCCGCCACCCCCGTCGTTCGTGAATCCCGAAGACCTCGCCGCGCTGATGACCGGCGCCCACACCCGCTGACGGCGACAGGAGAGACGATGGGTATCCAGCTCAAGCAAGCGGCGCGGGGCAAGACGACCGAGCCGGACTCCGCCGTGTCGGAGACCGTCTCCGCGGTGATCGCCGACATCCGGGCCCGCGGTGACGAGGCGGTGCGCGAGTACTCGGCGAAGTTCGACCACTGGTCGCCCGAGCGCTTTCGGCTCGACGCCACGCGGATCGACGAGATCGTGGCGACCGTGCCGGCGCAGGTCCTCGACGACATCGGCGAGGGCACCTGCGTGTCCTACGGCGACAAGGTGATCGGCACCAACCACACGCTCCCGACCCGCGGCGCCGCCCGCTACACCGGGGGCCTCTGGGTCGGGAAGTTCCTCCGCACGGTCACCTACCAGGAGGTGACGGACCCGGAGTCGAGCGCGGCGCTGGGGGAGCTGTGCGGTCGCGCGGCGCGCGCGGAGTTCTTCGAAGGCCACGCGCGCTCGGGCGACGTCCGGGCGGCCAAGGCGGCCGGGCGCCTCCCGGACTGGGCGGACGGCGCCGGGCACGCCTCGCGCTAGGGCTCGTCCCGGCGCGGGTCGAGCCCCGCCCGGCTCAGAAGCCCTGGCGCAGGACCTCCTGCGTCTTCTGGATGTGCTCCACGAGCAGGGCGACGGCGCGATCGGTGTCGTGGTCGAGGGCGGCGCGCAGCAGGGCGTCGTGTTCGCCCTCGATGTCGCGGTCCTGGTACGGGTCGATCTCCACGGACCAGCGCCGGTAGAGCTCGGCGCTGTCGCGCAGCCGCTGCGCGACGCTGAGGATCCGGCGGTTGCGGCAGCCGTCGATGAGCGCGGCGTGGAACGCGCCGTGGGCCTTGCCCCAGTCGGCCGTGAACCGCTCGACCGCTCCGTCCACGTGCCGGTGGGTCAGTGACAGCAGGTGGTGGGCGCCGACGAGCCGGGCCTCCCACTCGGCGTCACCTTGCTCGATCGAGTACCGCAGCGCGAGCGTCTCGATGTCGAGGCGCGCCTCGGTGAGGTCGTGCAGGTCCTCGAGCGACACGTCCGCGACGAAGAAGCCTTGCATCGGCCGGACCTGGACGAGGCCGCGCTCGCTCAGGCGGAGCAGGCTCTCGCGGACCACCCCGACGCTGCTGTCGAAGGTCTTGGTCAGCTCGGCGGTCGCCAGCCGCTCACCCGGGCGGCGCTTGCCGCTCAGGATCTCGGTGCGAATGCCCAGGTAGACGCGTTCGTTGCGGGTTTCCTTGTCCCCCATGGGCCTCATTGTACAAATCCTCGACTTCTCGGCAGCTGCTCCAGGGTCAGCCGTTCGAGGACAATATTCGAGGATTGTTGCATGTTCGAATATCCAGTGACACCATGGAGTCATCGAGGAGGGAGTCGCGGATGACCGTCGCAGCGAGCCTCACCGGGCTCACCACGCTCGTCACCGGCGCCGGCCGCGGACTGGGCGCCGGCATCGCCCGCGCCTGTGCCGCCGGTGGCGCGGACGTGGTGCTCGTGAGCCGGTCCGCCGAGGAGATCGAGCGGGGTGCGGCCGAGATCCGGGCGGCGGGCGGCCGGGCCCGCGCGATCGCCTGCGACGTCACCGACCTGCCGCGGTTCGCCGCGCTCGTGGCGGAGGCGGGGCCGATCGACGTCCTGGTCAACAACGCCGGAACCAACGTCCCCCAGCCGTTCACGGACGTCGGACCGGAGATCTTCGACCGCGTCCTCGACCTCAACCTGCGCTCGCTCTACTTCGCCACCCAGGCCGTGGTCCGGGCGATGATCGAGCGGGGCCGGGGCGGGTCGATCGTCAACGTCTCGTCCCAGATGGGCCACGTCGGCGCCCCGAACCGCAGCGCATACTGCGCTTCCAAACACGCGGTGGAAGGCCTCACGAAGGCGCTGGCGGTGGAGCTGGGCCCGCACCGCATCCGCGTCAACTCGATCGCACCCACGTACGTCGAAACCTCGATGACCGCGCCGTTCTTGGCGGATCCCGGGTTTCTCGCCGACACGCTGCACCGCATCCCGCTCGGCCGGCTCGGCCGCGTCGAGGACGTGACCGGCGCGGTCGTGTTCCTGGCCGGCCCGGGCGCGGGGCTGATCACCGGCACCAGCGTGGTGATCGACGGCGGCTACACCGCGCACTGACCGCGACCGCACCGAAAAACCGGCACCACCGAGACAGAGGAGAACACCCGATGACCGACTCGACCGACCAGACCGTGCTGACCGACCTGGGCTTGCGGCTGTTCCAGCTCTACGTCTTCTTCGGCGAGCCGAGCGAGGCGTGGGACCTCGAAACGGACGGCACGCGAACCGTGCTGGCCGAGCACGTCGAGTACCTGCGCGAGCTCGAACGCACCGGCGTGATGTTCATGGGCGGCCCGTTCCGCGCCGCGGACTACGAGTGGGACGGCTCCGGGATGATCGTGGTCCGCGCCGGCTCGCTGGCCGAAGCCCGCGAGCTCGCCGAGCGCGACCCGCTGTTCGTCCACGGCCTGCGGACCTACGAGGTCCGCGGCTGGCAGCTCAACGAGGGCCGGCTGGTCCTGACCGTCGACCTCGACTCCCACCGCGTCGGCCTCGCCTGACCCGGTCCTCTCCGGCGACCGGCCGGAATCCACGAAACCAGGGAGAACTCCATGACCCAGCACCTGGACCACGACACGACGACCGAACCGGCGTTCGACTTCGACGCGACCGTCGCGCCGATCCTGGGCATCTCCGGGCTCGACGTGCCGCAATACGACGCACCGCGCACCACCCCGTTGCGCACCGCGCTCGCCGACGCCACCGTCGGGCTGCTCGTGACCTGCGGGGCCTACTACCCCGACCAGAAGCGGCTCGGCGAACGCGGGGACCTGTCCTACCGGCTCCTGCCGCGGGAGCGGGACCTCGACGAGGTGCTGTTCGCCCACAAGACCCCGATCCGGGCGTTCGCGCTGGCCGACCCCAACGTCGCCTACCCGCGCGACACGATGCTCGACCTCGAACGCGAGGGCGTGTTCCGGCGGTACGCCGACCACGCGATCTCGATGGTCGGGTCGATCAGCGACTACCCCGGGCTCGTCAGCGAAACCGCACCGAAGGTCGTTTCCGAGTTCGAGCGGATGGGCGTGGACCTGGTGCTGGTCCTGCCGTTCTGCCCGCAGTGCCACGTCGCGGCCGGGGTGCTGGCCCGTGCGATCGAGGAGCGGGGCCTGCCCACCACGAGTCTGACCACCTTGCGCCACCAGGCCGAGTCCGTGAAGCCTCCGCGCGCGACCTTCCTCGACTTCCCGCTGGGCTGTCCGGCCGGGCGGCCGCGCCGACCCGCGCAGCAACGCGAGATCGTGCGCGGCGCACTGGAAACCGCCGCCTCCCTTCCGGCCGGCGACCCGTGGGCGCTGCACCGCTTGCCGTTCCGGTGGGACGAATCCGGCGACCGCGGCTGGGAGTCGCTCGTGGCCGACCTCTACCGCGTGGACAACGAAATCCGCGGCACCGTCAAGGGAAACATGCGGGCCCACGGGTTCGAGCCCGGCGGCGAGCACACGATCCGCTGCGCCTGCTGACTCCCGGTCCGGCCCGGTCGAGTCCTTTTCGGACAGTTTCGCCCCCACGTCGTCACGAGGAGCTTTGTCATGCCTTTTTCCAGCGCGGACGCGAGCACGCACCCCGAGGGCCGCCCGACTCCCGACGACGGTTACGACGTGGTCATCGTGGGCGCGGGCCCGGTCGGGCTCACCGCGGCGGGCCTGCTCGGCCGGCTGGGTCACCGGGTGGCGGTCGTGGAGCGCCACCCGGGTCTCTACAACCTGCCGCGGGCCGGGCACATCGACCACGAGATCATGCGCACGTTCCAGCTGCTCGGCTTCGCCGACGCCCTGCTGGCCGACGCCGTCGCCTGCGACACCTACACCTTGCGCAACGGCAAGGGCGAACTGCTGACCGAGTTTCCGTGGGCGGCCGACGGGGTGTCGGGCTGGAAGTCCGACTACATGCTCTACCAGCCCGAGCTGGAAGACCTGCTCTACTCCCACGACGTCGACGACCCCGCCATCACGTTCCACCGCGGCTTCGAGGTTCACGACTTCCTCGTCCACGAGGACCACGTCGAGGTGCACGCCACCGCCCCGGCGGCACCGGCCGATCTCCACGGGCCCGCGCGAGAAGCCCGTGATCTCGTGCTGCGCGGCCGGTTCCTCCTCGGTGCCGACGGCGGACGCAGCTTCGTCCGTGACCGGCTCGGCATCCGGCGAGCGGACCTCGGCTTCTCCTCGCTGTGGGCCAACGCCGACGCCCGGCGCAACCGCGACCGCGTCGACCTGCCCTTCGACTCCGGCCAGTGGTGCGACCCGAACCGCCCGACCACCGTGCTGCCGCTCGGCAAGCGGCACCGCCGGTTCGAGTGGGCGCTGCTGCCGGGGGAGACGGCCGAGGAGATGGCCGATCCCGCCGTCGCCTGGGAACTGCTCGCCGGCCTCGGGCTCACGAGCGAGGACCTGAGCATCGTCCGCTACCACGTCTGGCGGTTCGAGGCGAAGATCGCCGAGCAGTGGCAGCGCGGCCGCGTGTTCCTCCTCGGCGACGCCGCGCACACGATGCCGCCGTTCCAGGGGCAGGGGATGTGCTCGGGCATCCGGGACGCGAGCAACCTCGTGTGGAAGCTGGACCTCGTGCTGCGCGGGATCACGGCGGAGGCGCTGCTCGACACGTACCAGCAAGAGCGCGAACCGAACCTGCGGGCCTGGACCGAACTGTCGATCGAGACGGGCCGGCTGCCGTGCACGCTCGACCCGGACGAGGCCGAGCGCCGCGACGAAGCGTTCCGCAGCGGCGCGGCGAAACACCTGCCGGTGGTTCCGCCGCTGTCCGGGGTCGTCCGCGACGGCAGCGGCGCCGGAGAGCTGAGCCTGCAGGCCCGGGTGAGCCGCGCCGGCGCGCCCGGGCTCTTCGACGACGTGATCGGCGGCGGTTTCACGGTCGTGTCCACGGCCGGTGATCCCGCCGCGGTGCTCGCGCCGCGGCAGCGCGCGTTCCTGGACGCGCTGCGGGCGCAGGTCGTGCACGTCGCGCCCGACGGTGCCGGCGGAGTGACCGATGTGGACGGTGCTTACGCGGCTCACTTCGCCGAGCGCGGCTGGGACGTCGTCGTGACGCGCCCCGATTTCTACGTCTTCGGCGCCGGTTCGCTCAGCGAGCTGCCGGCGATCGTCGACGACCTCGCCGCGCGGCTCGGTGCGGACGAGACGCGGTGACCGGCGAGGCGCGGGAAGCGGGAGACCTCCGCGCCCTCCTCACCACAGCGGCGTCGTCCGCTCACTGAACCTCCGTGCGGCCCTGCCGCCACCAACCGACCCCGGCCACGCCGTGACGCGGCCGCAACAGAAGGGATTCGCATGTCCGAGAGCCTCGAAGCCAAGATCCGGCGGTCGGGTGGCCCGGTGCCGATGCTGCGCGCCGCGCCCGGTGGGGCGTATCCGTTCCCGATCCGCAGCGAGTACACGAACTGGCGGGACGAACAGGCGTCGTGGAAGGAGACCGCGGTGCTGTTCGACCAGTCCCACCACATGCTCGACGTCACCTTCACCGGCCCCGACGCGAAGCGGCTGATGAGCGACTACGGCGTGAACAGTTTCGCGACCTTCGGCGCCGACCGCGCCAAGCAGTACGTGGCCGTGCGCGAAGACGGTTACCTCGTCGGCGACGCGATCCTGTTCGGACTGGAAGACGACAAGGTCAGTCTCGTCGGGGGATCCGTGGTGCACGACTGGATCACCTTCCAGGCCGAGCGCGGCGGTTACCGGGTGGACATCACGCGCGACGAGCGCACGCCCCTCAACCCGCGGCGATCGCTGTACCGCTACCAGCTGCAGGGGCCGGCGGCGCTGAAGATCGCCGAAAAGGCCCACGGCGGCACGATCGACCGCCTCAAGTTCTTCCGCATGGGCCGGTTCACCGTCGCCGGGCACACGGTGCGCGCGCTGAACCACACCATGACCGGCGTGCCCGGCCTGGAGATGACCGGACTGGAGCTCTTCGGCCCGCTCGACGAGGGAGCGGCGGTGCTCGAGGCGCTGGTGCGCGCGGGCGAGGAGTTCGGGATGCGCCAGGGCGGAGCGATCGCGTACTCCACGACCGCCCTGGAGTCGGGCTGGATCGGACTGCCGGTGCCCGCCGTCTACTCGGGAGAGTGCACGCGGGCGTTCCGCGAGTGGCTGCCGGCGAACTCGGCCACGGGCACCGCTTCGCTGGGCGGCAGCTTCGACTCCCCGGACATCGAGGACTACTACCCGACGCCGTGGGACCTCGGCTACGGCGGCATCGTGAAGTTCGACCACGACTTCCTCGGCCGCTCGGCCCTCGAGAAGGCGGCCGGACAGCCGCACCGCCGGAAGGTCTGGCTGCGGTGGAACGACGAAGACGTCGCCCGGCTGCTGGCGGGCGGACTGTCCGGCCGGGGTGCGCGGACCAGGTACCTGCAGGTGCCCTACGCCGTGTACGCGACCTTCCAGTACGACACCGTCCGCATCGGCGACCGGGTCACCGGGATCTCCAACCGGACCGGGTACACCGTGAACGTCGGCGGCTGGTCTTCGCTCGCGATGATCGACGAGGCCGACGCGGTGGAGGGGGCCGAGGTCACCGTCGTCTGGGGTGAGCCGGACGGCGGCGCCGCCAAGGCGAACGTGGAGCGCCACGTGCAGACGGAAGTCCGCGCCATCGTCAGCACCACCCCGCTCGCATGAGCGGCCACGCAGGTCTCTCGCGGGCACCGGATTCGGTGACCGAGGCGGTCCACCTCGTGCTGA
This sequence comes from Amycolatopsis rhabdoformis, assembly GCF_035918295.1. Taxonomy (GTDB): domain Bacteria; phylum Actinomycetota; class Actinomycetes; order Mycobacteriales; family Pseudonocardiaceae; genus Amycolatopsis; species Amycolatopsis rhabdoformis. The sequence goes on along the minus strand of NZ_CP142149.1, from coordinate 4,148,123 downwards.
CCCTGTCCTGCCCTGATCGCGCCGGCATCATCCGGACCGTTTCCTCCTTCCTGTTCGACCACGGCGCCAACGTGGTGGAGAGCCAGCAGTACGGCGACCGGCGCACCGGGACCTTCTTCATGCGCGTGCAGTTCGAGGCGATCGGCGAAACCCCGTTGGAAGCGGCCGCCTTGCGCCGCGACTTCACCCGCGTGGCCGAGGCGTTCGGGATGACGTGGCGGCTCACCGACACGCGGACGCGGCACCGGGTGCTGATCCTGGTCAGCAAGTTCGGGCACTGCCTCAACGACCTGCTCTACCGGGCGAGCATCGGCGCGCTCGACGTGGACGTGGTCGCCGTCGTGTCCAACCACCCCGACCTGCGCCACTTCGCCGAGCAGCGCGACGTGCCCTTCCACCACATCCCGGTCACGGCCGGCACCAAACCGGCCGCCGAACGGCAGCTGCTGGACCTCGTCGAGGAGCTCGACGTGGATCTGGTGGTGCTCGCGCGGTACATGCAGATCCTTTCGGAGGACCTGTGCAAGCAGTGGGAGGGCCGGGCGATCAACATCCACCATTCGATGTTGCCGAGTTTCAAGGGCGCGCGGCCGTACCACCAGGCGTACGACCGGGGCGTGAAGGTCGTCGGTGCCACGGCGCACTACGTGACCTCGGACCTCGACGAGGGGCCGATCATCGAGCAGGAGGTCGCGCGGGTCGACCACTCGATGTCGGCCGAGCAGGTCGCCGCGCTGGGGCGGGACACCGAATGTCTCGCGCTGGCCCGCGCGGTCCGCTGGCACACCTCGAACCGGGTGCTCCTCGACGGCGGGCGAACGGTCGTCTTCCGCTGAATCCCCGCGCTACCACTGGAGTCGCACCATGACCACTTCCGAAGTTGTCGCCCGGCTGGCTCGGGCGACGCACATCGAGGCGATCCCGCTCCGGAGCGTCCGCGAGGATCTGCTCTCGGCGCCCTCCGGGACGGTCTTCACGATCACGTGTTCGGCGAAGACCGGGCCCGAACGGACGTTGGAGTTCGCCGAGCTGGCCGCGAAGAACGGCTACCGCGTGATCCCGCACCTGGCGGCGCGTCAGGTCGCCGGCCCCGCCGCGTTGCGGGACTTCCTGGATCGGCTCGCCTCGGCGGGCATCACCGACTTGTTCGTGATCGGCGGCGACCTCACCGAGCCGGTGGGTCCGTACCCCGGCGCGGCAGATCTGCTGGAGGCGCTCGCCGACCTGGACCACGGAATCACCCGGATCGGCGTCGGCTGCTACCCCGAAGGGCATCCCGCGATTCCCGACGACGTGGTGCTGGCCGACCTGCTGCGCAAGCAGAAGAACGCCGACTACCTCGTCAGCCAGCTGTGTTTCGACGTCGACGCACTGGTCGGTTGGCTCGGTTCGGTGCGGGCCGCGGGGGTGGTCCTGCCGTTGCGGCTCGGTCTTGCCGGTCCGGTGCAGATCCGCAAGCTGGTCGAGGTTTCGCTGCGGATCGGGGTGGGTTCGTCGCTGCGGTACCTGCGCAAGCAGCACGGGATGGTGCGCAACCTCGTCGGGGGCGGCGCTTACCGGCCGGAGGAGCTGGTGCGTGCTCTGGTGGATCGGCTCGGCGAGGCCGCGTCCGAGATCGAGGGCCTCCACCTGTTCTCGTTCAACCAGATCGAGGCCGCCACGGCCTGGCAGGAACGCTTCGCCTCGTGCGCGACGCCGACGTGAGTGGCCCGCTCCGGGAGCCGTGAAAGGACGGTTCCCCGAGCGGCGCCTGGTGGGCCGCGGCTCAGGGCCGGGAGAGCACGGATTTGAGAACGGTCAACAGGGTTGTGGCCGCTTCGGGTTCGTCGGCGGCGGTGTGGTGGCGCCAGGCGACGTAGCCGTCCGGGCGGACCAGCAGCGCGCCGGCCTCGTCGATCTCGCTGGTGCGGGTCCAATCGCCGTAGGAGTCGCGGGCGCCGTCGGCGCCGATGGTCACCACACGCAGGCCCAGGCCGAGTTCGGCGGCGGCTTTCTCGGCGGCGGTGGCCCAGGCGCTGCCGGACAGGCCGGTGACGAGGCTCCAGCGGCCACGGCCCACGAGGTCCAAAGTGGATACCCGGTTGCCGTGGGCGTCGACGAGCCAGACGTGCGGGATCTTGGCGCCCGGGGTGGTGGTGGCCTGGTGGAACAGCTCCGGGTCGCGGCCGGACAGCGGCGCCGGGCCATCGGGGATCACGGCGGTGGAGGCGTAGCGCTGGTCGAGTTCGACACCGTGGGCGTTGAACTCGTAGTGCTTGAGCTCGATGGCTTTTTCCAGCCGGCGACGTTTGCGGGCGCCTTCTTCGGTGGGGGCTCGGCAGGCGGCGAGGCCGGCGGCGATGGCGTCGGAGTCGGTGTCGCCGCTGATGCCGAGGGCCTCGAAGATCGGGCCGAACTGGTCGCGGGAGAGGTTGGCGCGGTCCACGATCTGCTTGCCGACCGGGGCGCGTTCGGCCGAGTAGGTTTCCAGCAGTTCCTCGCCCGCTTCGCCCCGGACGACCATGGCGAGTTTCCAGGCGAGGTTGAACGAGTCCTGCACCGAGGTGTTGGAGCCGAGGCCGTTGGACGGCGGGTGCCGGTGGACGGCGTCGCCGGCGCAGAACACCCGGCCGCTGGAATACCGGGTGGCGTAGGAGTGGTTGACCGTCCACAGTGACGTGGAGGTGATCTCGACTTCCAGCTCGGGATCGCCGATGAGGTCGCGCACGATCCGGGTCGCTTCGTCCGCGTCGACTTCCGGCGGGGCCTGCGCGATGTCGTAGCCCCACACGAGCAGCCACTTGTTCCACGGCCGCACCATCCGCACGAGGCCCATGCCGATGCCGCCCAGGTGCGCGCCGGGGCGCATGACCCAGTAGAGGACGCTGGGGCGGTGGGCCACGTACTTGCCGAGGTCGGCGGTGAAGGTGATGTTCATCGACCCGGCCTTGCCGGTCTCGCCGGCGATGGGCAGCCCGGCCTGTTCGGCGACGCGGCTGCGGGCACCGTCGGCACCGATGAGGTAGCGGGCTCGCAGGGTGAACTCGTCGCCGCGAACCCGGTCGAGGAAGCGGGCGGTAACGCCGTCGGCGTCCTGGGTGAAGTCGAGGAATTCGGTGTCCAGGCGCAGTTTCGCGCCGCGTTCGGCCGCGTTGGTCGCCAGGATCGGCTCCAGGTAGGTCTGCGGGAGGTCGATCAGGTGACACGGACTGGCCGCACCGTACTCGGTGGCGGAGCGGTCCCCGGTGCCCCAGCTCGCGATCCGGCCGATCTCGGCCCCGGCCAGGGAGGTGCAGAGCACGGTGTCGCCCATCAGCTCCGGCGGCGTGCCCTGCGCCAGGGCCTGCTCCTCGATGCCCAGGTCGCGCAGGACTTCCATGGCGCGTTGGTTGGTGATGTGAGCGCGGGGAGTGTCGGCGGTCCAGCCGTATTTGGTGGCCAGTACCGTGCGCACGCCGTAGGTGGCCAGCAGCAGGGCGGCGGTGCCGCCGGCCGGCCCGCTGCCGACCACGATGACGTCGGTGTCGTACTCGTTCATGGTGGAAGTCCTCGTCGGTGTTCGAGAGCGGGAGAAATACGGAACCGTGAAGCCCGGCCGGATCCGGCAGCAGGCTCACGACCATGGGTGCGGAACCCGGCTGCGTGGGGACGACGGCTTGCTCGCTGAGAGCCACCTTAGCTCCCCGGATGGACTATAAGGTCCATACTAAAGAGGTCTTGCCCGCTCTTACTCACCGGCGTACCCGGTGTCACCCCTGGACCACACCATTGCCGGGCCCGCTCTCAAGGGCGGCGGCCCCGGACGGCCACCAGGCTGAGCGAGGGGAACCACTGTCCGGGCTCGGCCAGTTTGTCCTTCCAGCGCTCGACGGTGGCCGCGTCCAGAATCTGCCCGCCGGCGCGCTCGTTCAGCTGGTCGAAGGTGAGCGCCAGCCACTCGGTCCCGAGTGTGCCGCCCTCGGCGTACGGCACTTCGCACTCGACGCCGACGTCGGTCAACCCCCGTGACACCACGAGGGCGGGGAGTTTCCGGCCGAAGTCGACGTCCGCGACGGTCGCGAGCACTTCGCACCACGCACGCATGGCCCGGGCGTGGTCGGTGTCCTCGTCGATCGCGCCGATGGAGAACGTGTCGCCCTCTTCGAGGAGGAGCCAGCCGCCCGGGCGCAGCGCCGCGACGAGCCGGTCGAGCACTGCCTCGCGCTCGCTCAGGTGATTGAGCAGCAGGCGGGCGTGCACCACGTCGAAGGCGGCTTCGGGCAGTGGGTCGGATCGGATGTCGGCCTGGCGCACCTCGACGTTCGCCGGCAGGTCGTGAAGGGCGGTCACCTCGAGGTCGACCGCGCACACGGAGCCGTCGGGGCCGGCCTGCTCACCGAGCCACCGCGCGATCGAACCGGCGCCCGCTCCGACCTCGAGGCACCGCCAACCGCCGGCGAGCCCGAGTGCGCTCAGGCGCTTGCGCGTGGTGGGGTCGTACGTCTGCTCGAGGCCGGCGAGCCGGCGCTGGGCCCGCTCCCATGCGTTCGTGAGCGCATAGCCGGGAGAAGTGATCATGAAACCACTCTAACTCCGAACTTCGCCGCGACCGCGGTGAATCGGCGGTGAGGGAAGGGCGGCAATCGAAACCTGCCCGATCGGCTCTCGGGCAACCGATTTTCTCTTGTGTAGGGGGATTTGCTCCCGAACAACGGACGCGCGGCTCGCGTGGGGAGGTCAGCCGGGCGGGTTGAGGTGGATCACGGTCTCGGCTTCGGCGTCGATCCGTTCCCGGCTGTAGAGCAGGGGAAAGGCCTCTCCGCGGTTCCACGCGGCGTACAGGTCGGTGTAGTGCGGGTCGTCGAGCCGGCCCGACTGGCCCGGCGCGTTCATGGCGAGCGAGGAGTCCCACTCGCCGACGTCGACCACGATGCGGAAGGTCGCGCCGGCCGACTGCACGAAATTCGGGCCGTACGCGGTGCTTCCGACGGTGTCGCCGCTGCCGCCGCGCGGAAGCGCTTCCGTGGTCAGCCGGTCTTCGGGCAGGTGGGGCAGCAGCGCCTTGAGCGGGTGCTGTGCGCGGGCGACGTGCAATCGGCCCCACTGCCAGGCGCCCCGGTCGGCGCCGAGCAGGTTTTCGAGGTCGGTGATGGCGGCGGGCAGGGTTTTCGCGACGATTTCGGCGAACGTGCCGGAGTTCTCGAGCAGCGTGAGGTCGATGCGGGCGTCGGCGAGCTGGTCGTCGTCGGGTGAGATGCGGGTGGCTGTCGCGTCGGCTTGTTCGGTGCCGACGAGTGGTTCGAGGGCTTCGGCGAGCAAGGCGGGCCGGAGGTGGCGGCGGTACCAGACTTCGAACAGTGCGGCGGCCGCGGAATCGGGGGCGAGTACGGCGTCCCAGCTGGTGAGCAGGTCGAGTCCGTCGACGTCGGTGTGCAGTTCGCGCAGCTTCGCCACGATGCGGCGGGCGGGGATGGACAGGAAGTCGCTTTGCAGGGCGACCATGCTGTGCGGGGTGGCGTCGGTGGTCTGGGCGAGGACTTCGTCGATGCGGTGCTTGCGATACGGGGCGTACCAGTCGTAGGTGATGTGGCGTTCGGGTGGGTAGTCGGCGGGCAGGTTCATTTCGTTGGCGGTGGCCAGGAAACCGGCTTCGGGGTCGACGGTGCCGGGCAGTTGGTCGGTGTCGTAGAACCCGGCCCATTCGTAGCGGCCGTCGCCGGGCACGGGCAGGGTGCCGTCCCAGTTCGGGCGGATCGGGGTCAGGCCGCCGGTCTGCCAGGCGATCCGGCCGGACGGGTCGGCGTAGACCTGGTTTTCCGGTGGCGCGCCCCAGCGGTTCATGGCGGCGGAGAATTCGTCCCAGTCGGCGGCCCGCATGTAGTCCATGCTGCCCAGATAGGGGGCCATGCCGGGTTCGAGCCAGGCCGCCCGCACCGCGAACGCGAGGTTTTTCTCCGGGTCCTGATACACGATCGGGCCGTGGCGGGTGAACAGCAACTCGGCCTCGACCGGGTCGCCGTCGCGCACCGCGATCGTGTCGGTCACGCGGTGCATGGGTTCCCAGCGGCCGTCGTAGCGGTAGCGGTGCGGGTCGGCCGGGTCGGTCTCGTAGACGTAGAGGTCTTCCTGGTCGATCGCGAAAATGGTGAGCCCGAACGCGATCCGCCCGTTGTGCCCGATCGAGATCCCCGGCAGCGCCGGTTCCCCGCCGCCGATCACGTTGAACCCGGGCGCGTTGAGGTGGGCGATGTAGCGCAGCCCGGGCAGCGCCGCGGCCGCGCGGTGTGGGTCGTTGGCCAGCAACGGCCGCCCCGACCGGGTGCGGGACCCGGCCAGGACCCAGTTGTTGCTGCCTTCGGGCAGGACGTCGCCCTGCGCGTCCTCGGGGGCTGGGGGTGCGAACACCGGGGCGGTCGTGGCCAGGTCATACACCCGCAACACATCATCCGGGATCGCCGCCAGATCCAACCCCTCGGGAACGTCCACCGGCCGCCATGGTTCGCGGCGGCGGCGTAGCTCTTCGGCGTCGGCGGGCAGGTCCCGCAGGGTGCGGGCCCGGGCGACTTCCTCGCGGACGTTGTAGAACAGGCCGTGGCTGCGGATGCGGGCCACGTCCTCCGGGGCCCACACCGCCGGCTCGTAGCCCAGCTCGCGGAACTCCACCGGCAACAGCTCCGGCTGGTCGCGGGTGAGCTGGACGAACGCGTTCACGCCCTCCACGAACGCCGTCGTCGCCCGCTTGGTGTCCGAGCCGTAGGCGAGCCATTCGCGGTGCATGTCGCCGCGGTAGAGGAACAACCGGGCCGCCCGGTCACGCTCGGCGTGCTCCGGCCCGAACACCTCCGCCAGCCGGCCCAGGCCCCGCCGCCGCCAGAAATCGATCTGCCACAACCGATCCCGCGCCGCGTTGAAACCCTGCACACGAAACGCGTCATAGGTACTCGCCGCATAAATATGCGGCACACCCCAACGGTCGACCACGATCTCCGCGGGCCCCGTGAGCCCCGGCAGGATGTGGGAGGTTCGGTCAGGTGCCACTGCTGTCTCTCATCAGAAGGATTATCGACGTTGTTCCGTGAATGGCCAGCGTCCGGCGAAATCGCCTACGGTTATGCCTCACCTGGCTGGGACGCCGGCACGCTGGTCGGGGCGAAAACGGTGCGGCGGATGATGTCCGCGACCTTCCTCGGTTGCTCCATCTGAACCCAGTGCCCGGCATGCTGGACATGGGCGAAGGTCACGTCCGGTCGCACCGCGTGGAGCTGGGCAGCGGTGAGGGGCCGAGAGGACCGCACGTAGCAGATTCGGGACGGGCTCCGCCGGATCTCGTCCGTCGCGTCGAAAGCCACGGCGTCGCGCAGGAGCGCGGCACCGACCTCGGGATCGGTGTCCTTCACCGCTTCGTTGACCTCGTCGGCGATCCTCGCCTCGGGCGCCTCGCCGAGATTGGCCCGCAGAAGGCCGGCCACGGTCTGGTGAAAGCCGTCGCGATCGAGCGAGCGCGCCAGGCGATCCGCCCAGTCTTCCACGGCGTCACTGATGATGAGCGAGGAATCCAGGAGGACCACGGTCTCGATCTCCTGCACCTCGTTCGTCATGCGCAACGCGGTTGTACCGCCCGCGCTGTGGCCGACGAGCGCCACGCGGGTCAGCGCGAGGTCTTCGATGAGCTGCTGCAACGCCTCGATCTGGGCCACCATGCCGCGAGCGCCTTGTCCGACCGGCGAGGACCCGTGCCCCAGGAGGTCGACCGAGACCACGCGCGAGTCCCGGCTCAAGTCGTCGGCCAGAGCGGCGGTCTGCGCCCGCCGTCCGCCGAGACCGTGCACGAGGACGATCGTCGTCTCCGCCTCGGGCCCCTGCTCGGTGAAGCTCAACGCGGCCGATCGTGCCACCGGGGAACGCTCCTGTTCTGTCCACGGCCCACCCGAGCCGCTTGGTGAGTACGGCGTGCCCCCGGCCGGGGTGGCCAGTGCGCTCATGCAGTGTTCGAGTCCGCGATCGGCCGCGTCTTACCTCCCGCGCGGCAGCTGGTCGTCAGCCACGGCCATCGTCAGACGGCTCCGAGTCGGCAGGGCATTCGTCCTGCGGAGCGCCGCCATCGGCCGAGTCGTCCGGCGGTGAGGCGCGGTGGGCGGACGCGGTTTCGCCTGTGCGGGCGAGTTCGGCGATGAAGTATTCCGGGTCGTCCGGGCCGAAATTCCGTTCGGTGGTGTCCACCGGCATGGCTGGCTCCCATCGTCGTTGTTGTCTTCCTTGGCGTAGGCCCGCCGGGGCATCTTCCGGCGTTCGGCAGAACTCGCCCTGAAGTACCCGGGTCGCGTCGGCGGCCGTCGGGCACCGTCACGGGTACGGCCGGGCAAACAGCATCGAGCCGGGTCCTCATACTGGACCATTTGGACCAAGAGCGACTTATGCTGTGATCAAGTGGACTATATGGTCCATGGAAGCCGGGCGCGGTCGATGAGGCCGAGCTCACGGAAACGGGAGAGCGACTTGTCGACTGACCCCCTCACGGCCGGGCCGCAGGACTACGAACGAATGATGGGCATGGTCACGGGCTTCTGGGTCACCCAGACCGTGCGCGCCGCGGCCCTCTTCAATCTCGCGGATCACCTCGCGAGCGGAACCGACACGCCGGACGCGGTCGCCGCGGCGGAAGACCTCGATCTCGACGCGACTCGGCGGCTCATGCGCACCTGTGCCTCGCTGGGCCTGATGACCAGCGAGGACGGCGGAGCGCGCTACCGAGCTACCTCGCTGCTGAGCTGCCTGGCCCAAGACGATCCGAACTCGTTGCGCGGCTTCGCGATCTCCCAGACCGCGCCGGGTCATTGGCTGCCGTGGGGACTCTTCCCGGACGCGGTGCGCAGCGGTGAGCACCGGATCAAGGCGGCGCACGCCGAAGAGACCATCTTCGACTACTTCGCCCTCCACCTCGACGAGGCCGGTCTCTTCACGGAGTCCATGGGCAATCTGTCGCGCGCCGCGGCTCAGGACGTCGCGGCGGTGCTCGACACGGCGGGCGTCGGGCTCGCCTTCGACGTCGGTGGTGCGGGCGGCGAGGTGATCCGGGCCTTGATGAAGGCGAATCCGGACCTGCGGGGAGGTGTCTTCGACCTGCCGCACATCGTCCCGGACGCCGAAGCCGCCGCGAAGGCCGACGGTCTCGGTGACCGCTTCACCACGGTCGGCGGCGACTTCTTCGAGGACGTCCCGCCGGCCGACCTGTACGTCCTCAAGTACATCCTGCACGACTGGGCCGACGCCGACTGCGTGGGCATTCTGAAGAACTGCCGCGCCTCGCTCCGGGCGGGTGGCAGGGTGGTGGTGATCGACCTGCTCGTCCCCGAGATCGGCGTTCCCGGCCTCGCTCCCTTGATGGACATGGCCATGCTCGACATGACGGGCGGCCGGGAACGCGACACCGCCGAGTTCGACGCGCTCTTCGCCGCCGCGGGTCTGCGCCGCACCAAGATCACCCCGGCCGGCGCCTTCGCCGTGATCGAAACCGTGCCCGTCTGATCGGCCCTTTGCTCGCTTCACCGTTTGCCGATTCTCGGGCGCGGGCCCGATCCGACTTCGGTACTGGAACGACCACGGGAGTGTCGCGAATGGACTTCGAGGAGTACCTGCGGAGAATCGGCGCCGAACGGCCGGCGCACGCCGATCTCGCCTCCCTGCGTGAGTTGCAGCGCCGGCACCTCGAATCGGTCCCGTTCGAGAATCTCGGGCGCTACCTCGGGGAGGAGATCGACCTCACCGAAGCCGGCGTGCTGGAGAAGATCGTGCGGCAACGCCGCGGCGGGCTCTGCTACGAGCTGAACGGCGCGTTCGCCCTGCTGCTCGAAGACGTGGGCTTCGACGTGCACCTGCTCGCTGGGCGGGTGACGCGCGGCGCCGGCGAATGGGGCCCGCCGTTCGACCACCTCGCGCTTCGTGTGGACCTCGACGAGCCCTGGCTGGTCGACGTCGGCTTCGGCCGCTTCAGCCTGCGGCCCCTGCGACTCGGCACCGCCGAGCCGCAGCCTGACCCGCTCGGCAGCTTCAGCGTGCGGCCCGCTCCGGCCGGCGACCTCGACCTGCTGCTGGACGGCAACGTCGTGTACCGCCTCGAACCAGCGCCGCGAGAGCTGGCCGACTTCACGGCCACCGCGCGATTCCATGCGAACTCGCCCGACTCACCGTTCGCGCACGGCCCGACGTGCTCCCTCTGGCGCCCGGGCGGCCGCGTGACGATCGCGGGCCACCGGCTCATCGAGACGACCGACGGCGACCGCGCGGAGTCCGAACTGGAGGACGATCAGGCGATCCTCGAGGCCTACCGCGAGCATTTCGGCTATCGCCTGCAACGGGTACCGCGCGCCTAGGAGCTGTCCTGTAAATCATCGGAGCCGGATCTACCGCATGGTCACCGACAACGGCGCCTGCTACCGCGCGAACGACTTCGCCGCCGTCCTGCGCGGGGCCCGGCATCAGCGGATCACGCCCTACATCCCACGCCACAACGGGAAAGCCGCTGGGGTGGCTGGTCGGTGATCCGCGAGCGCGAAGAGGTCGCTGGCCCTTGCCTATCGGCTGCACGACTCCTAGCATTCGAATGGATTTCGTCCAGAACTTACCAATGGGGGAAAACCGATGAGAAGAGTCAGCATGACCGTGGCCGCCGCAGCGGCTGCTCTTACTCTCGTCGCCGCGCCCACGGTCGCCGCAGCGGCACCGGCCGGCGCAGCTGCCTACCCCACCTCTTACTTCCTGGTAAAGGACGGCACGGGTGGCTACTTCTCCGGCAGGGTCACCTGGTACAACCGCTCCGTCGGCATCGTGGGGTCGTTGAACTCCAGCGGATGCGAGCGGGCCCTCGCGAGGTCGCTGGTGGACACGAAACAGCTTGACGCGAAGAGCACGAGCCTGCGCTGCAATACCGTCACCTCGTTCAACGTTTCCCTTTCCGCGGACGTTCCCGGCGGAGCGAATCGCGTCTATGTCGACCTCACCGACGAGTACGGCACAGTGCTGGACTTCCAGAATTGTTTTCTTGGCTCCGCGGACTGCGTCTAGAAGCTGTCCTGTGAGTCATCGGAGCCAGAGCACGATGGCGGCGATGGTGAGTTCGGCCTGGTAGCAGGCGGCGCGTTTGGCGTAGCGGGTGGCGAGGTCTCGGAACTGCTTGAGCCGGTTGAAGCAGCGTTTCACGACGTTGCGCTGCTTGTAGGCCTCAGGATCGAACGTGGGTGGTCGCCCGCCGCGGGAGCCTTTGGCCGTGCGGCGGGCGATCTGGTCATGGCGCCGCGGGCTGACAAAATTGATCCGCCGCCGCATCGCCTCACGGGTCGAGGGAAGCGAATACGCCTTGTCCGCGATCACTGCGTCCGGTCGCGACCTGGGGCGACCCGGCCCGGAGCCGGGCGATGCTGATGCCGTTGAGCAAGGGAACCAGCTGCGGAATGTCTCCGGCTTGGCCCGCGGTGAGCAGGAACCGCATCGGCAGGCCACGCCCGTCGACGGCGAGGTGGATCTTCGTGCTCAGCCCGCCGCGGGACCGGCCGAGTTCTTCCCCGTCGACGACGATGGCTTCGACCTCGTCGCTGCATCCCCTTTTTTTTCGGGCGCCGGCCGAGTGCCGGTGCGCTCGGACAACACTCGAATCCACCGAGACGACCCACTCGGGATCACCAACGGCGTCGTCTTTGACAATGACGTGGTCGAGGATCTTGTCCCAGGTGCCGTTCTTGGTCCACAACCGCAACCGTTCATGCGCGGTCTCCCACAGCCCATAACGTTCGGGCTGGTCACGCCACGGAGCACCGGTGCGCAGCTTCCACAGGATCGCATTGATCACCTGGCGGTGATCACGCCATCGCCGGCCACCACCGGACACCGGCGGCAACAACGGCTCGATCACCGCCCACGCCCGATCCGTCAGCTCACCCCGCCCAACCACCGCACACGATTACCAGACCCACAGCTCAACCACTTACAGGACACGCCCTAGCCCCGTCACGAGCCGGCCACGCCGCCGAAGCGGGCCGGGCCTACGGTTTCCAGCCGAGTTCCGGGCCGAGGTTCGTGGCGATGTCGGTGAGGATCTGGACGTAGTCCTCGTGGTCGAGGGTGAACGGCAGCGCGAAGGCGACCTCCCGGACCTCGCGGAAGGCGCTGTCGGCGTAGAGGCGCTCGGCGATTTCGGCGGAGGTGCCCACGAGGTCTTCGGCGAAGGTCAGGCCTCCCGGGGCGTTGATCTTGCCGACGCGGGGCAGCCGGGAGGCGGCATAGGCTTCGTACTTGGCCCGCTGCTCGGCAGACGCGCTGTCGGTCGGGATGACCACGAGGCCCTGGGACACGCGGGCGTCCTCGCCAAGAGGGTGGTGGGCGCGGAACTCGCGGATGTGCGCGGCCTGGACGGCGGCGAAGTCGACGTCCTCGGAATCCGGGGCTTCGACGCGGACGACGTTGCTGCACAGGAGGTTCATCCGGTGCTCGCCGGTCCAGCGAGCCGACCGGAGGCTGCCGCCGCCGTACCACATCCGGTCGGCCAGGCCGGCGGCGTGGGGCTGGACGCGGTCGGAGTACTCCTCGATGCCCTCGGTGCCGTCGAAGGTGGTGGCCTTCTCGCCGCGGATGAAACGCAGCAGCCGCTCGACGCGTTCGTAGCTGAAGTCCTCGGCGTCGGCCGTGTCGGGGTAGAGGGCCGGCGCGAGCCGGTCGTAGTGGCGCGGCGGGCCGACGCTGAGGCCGGGCTGCAGGCGGCCGCGGGAGAGGACGTCGACGGTCGCGAGATCTTCGGCCAGCCGCAACGGGTTCTCCCAGCCGAGCGGGATCACGGCGGTCCCGAGGTCGATGCGGCTGGTGCGCTGCGAAGCGGCGGCCAGCAGCGCGACCGGCGACGAGATGCCGAACTGCAGGTGCCGGTGGCGCACCCAGGCGCTGTCGAAGCCGAGTTGCTCGCCGAGCTCGATGATCCGCAACGTCGACTCGTGCCCGGCGCCCGGATCCCGTTCGTCGAACAACCCGATCGTGAGGAAGCCCAGCTTCTGCAACGGTTCCGAAGCGAGTGGCACGGTTGTTCCTCCTGGGCTCCATCGGTGAACCCGACGGGATCTCGTCGAAACCGGAGTGATCGCGAGGTGCCTGGGCCACGAGCTCGACACCACGACCAAGATCCCATCATGCCCACCACCGCGGCCGTCGTCACTGATCTCGCGGGGTGAAAGGGGCCACAATGGACAAACGCTACGCGACGGGAAGGCGCCGACCTCGGTAAGACCGGACGCACCGGTGGACGCGAAAACCTCGGCGCGGTCAGCGTGATCGCGCGACCCGGCGAGGGAGCTGTGATGGCTGCGACCTACTTGGGCATCGATCTCGGTACGTCGGTCACCAAGGCCGTGGTCCTGGACGAGAACGGCACGCAGCTGGCCGCGCGGACCCGACGGACGAAGCTGCACCGCCCGGCCCCCGGTCACTTCGAACAGGACCCGGAGGAAGTGCTCCGCTCGGTCGCCGACGTCACCCGTGCGGCGGTTGCCGCCGCGGGCGCCACCCCCGGCTTGATCGGGCTGACCGGTCAGGGAGACGGGGTGTGGCTCACCGACGAGCACGGACACGCGGTGCGCCGTGCCGTCTCCTGGATGGACGCCCGGGGCGCATCGACGCTGCGCCGTTGGCGCGACCAGGGCGTGGTGGCGAAGGTCTTCCGGCGGACGGGCAACGCGATCTTCCCCGGGTCGGCGGCACCGATCCTGGCTTGGCTGGAGGAACACGAGCCCGCCAGCCTGGACCGGGCCGCAACCGCCGCCTACTGCAAGGACTTCGTGATGCAGCGGCTGAGCGGACTGCGCGCCACGGACGCTTCGGACGCCTCCCTGCCGTTCCTCGACCCGGTCACTCGCGAATACGACCAGGACGTGCTGTCGTGGTGCGGGCTGTCGCACCGCGCCGACCTGCTCGCCCCGATCGCGAAACCGCTGCCCGGGGGCACGCTCACGAACGCGGCCGGTGACCTGCTCGGCCTGCCCGCGGGAACGCCGATCTCCGCCGGACCGTTCGACCTGCCCGCGAGTGCGCTGGGCGCCGGAGTCACCGCACCCGGCGACGGACATCTGACGGTCGGCACCACACTCGCCTGCCAGGTGGTGGTCGACGCCGTGCGGACCACCGGGGAGCCCGCCGGCATGACGCTGGCGACGCTCGAGCCGGACCGTTGGCTGCGGGCCATGCCGGCGACGGTCGGCACCGCCGCTCTGGACTGGGTGCTGGACTTGGTCGGCCGACCCGTGGACGCGGTGGAGGGTCTGCTGTCCGACAGCCCGCCTCTCGCCCGGGGCGTGACCTGCCTGCCGTACTTCTCGCCGGCGGGGGAGCGAGCTCCGTTCCTGGAACCCGGTGCCCGCGCGAGGGTCGACGGCTTGACCCTCAACACCGACCGAGCCGATCTCGTGAGGGCCACCTGTGAAGCGGTGGCTTATGCGGCCCGGCACTGCTTCGCGGCGGCCGGGTTGACCGGAGAGATCACCCTCGGTGGCGGAGGCACGCGCAGCGCGGCCTGGTCACGCATCTTCGCCGACGTACTGGGTCGGCCCGTCCGGCTGGCCTGGGACTCCGAGCCGACCGCGCGCGGAGCTGTGCTGGCCGCGGCCCACGCGGCGGGGCACCGGCTCGATCCGATCGCGTGGACGGCACCGACCCGGGTGATCGAGCCGGACTCCGAGCGTGCGGCGCGATACGACGACGGTTTCGCGAACTTCCTCACGCGGGTGTCCGCGGCCCGCGCGTCCTGGCAGGAGACCGGCACCGATCACACCACGACCCGGCCCGCGGAAGGACAGCGTTGAGCACCGAACGCGCGAACCTCAACCCGAGGCAGCGCGCGCGAGCGCTGCGGTCCCTGGCCGAGCGGACCTTCGACCTCGTGGTGGTCGGAGGCGGCATCACCGGGGTGGGCACGGCCCTGGACGCGGTGAGCCGGGGGTTGTCCGTGGCGCTGGTGGAGCAGGGGGACTGGGCGTCCGGCACGTCGTCGCGGTCCGGCAAGGTGTTCCACGGCGGGTTGCGCTACCTGGAGCAGCTCAACTTCTCACTGGTCCGCGAGGCGCTCCGAGAACGAGACCTGATGGTCGACCGGCTGTGTCCGCACCTGGCGAAGCCGGAGCCGTTCGTGTTCCCGTTTCGCCGTCGTCGGGAGCGGCCGTACGTCGGCGCCGGGGTGCTGCTCTACGACCTGCTGCGGATGACCGGCACCCGGAGCGTGCCGGGCCACCGGCATCTCACCCGCGCCGGCGTGCACCGCGAGCTGCCCGGTCTGCGGCCGGACACGATCACCGGTGGGGTCCTGTTCCACGACGTCCGGGTCGACGACGCTCGCCACACCCTGACCGTGGCCCGTACCGCGGCTGATCTCGGTGCGCAGCTGGCCTCGAGAGTCCTTGTGACGGGCCTGCTCGTCGAGGGCGGTGTGGTGCGCGGTGTGCGGGCGCGCGACCTGGACGGCGGCACCGGCCTGGTGGTGCGCGCCCGCGCCGTCGTGAACGCGACCGGCGTGTGGGCCGCGCAAGTGCAGGCGATGAGCGGGCGGCCGACCATCTCGGTCACGCCGTCGAAGGGCGTCCACCTGGTGGTGCCCGGCGACCGGTTCGAGGGGCGCGCCGGTTTGATCGCCAAGACCGACGACAGCATCTTCCTGATCCGGCGCTGGTTCGGCTTCTGGCTGATGGGCACCACGGACACGAGATGGGAGCATGACCGCGACGACCCCGCGGCCACCCGCGCCGACACCGACTACCTGCTCGGCCAGGCCAACCGCTGGCTGCGGCGGCCGTTGCGCGACGCCGACGTGATCGGGGTCTACGCCGGGCTCCGCCCGCTGGTCAGCGGGCGCACTTCCCGTACCGCCGGCCTGTCTCGCGACCACTCGGTGCTCACGGGGCCGCCCGGCCTGACCACCGTGGTCGGCGGCAAGTACACCACCTATCGGATCATGGCGAGGGACGCCGTCGACGCCGCCACTGCCGCTTGGGCGCAAACCGTCCCGCCTTCGGAGACCGAAAGACTGCCCATCCTGGGCGCCTCGGGGTACTCCGCGTTGCTCGACCAGCGGCGCGCGCTGGCGGCGGAGACCGGGTTGAAGGTGTCCCGGATCGACCACCTCCTGGGCCGCTACGGCACGCTCACGCCGGACCTTCTCGACCTGATGGCCGACCGGCCCGAGTGGGCCCGCCCGGTGACGGGCGCGTCGCACTATCTGACCGCGGAGCTCCACTACGCCGCCCGGAACGAAGGCGCGGTGCATCTCGACGACGTGCTGGAGCGGCGAACCCGAATCTTCATGGAGACGCCCGACCGAGGGTTGGCTGCCGCACCGTACGCGGCCGACGTGCTGGCCGAAGAGCTCGGCTGGGACGACGACCGGCGAGCCGCGGAGGTGGCGCGGTACCGGTCGGCGCGGGAGGCCGACCGGCGTGCGCTCGCCGCGGCCTCCGACGACGACGCGGTGAACGCACGCCGGTCCCTGCGGAGCTGACGCGGCTCGGGTGCACAGTTCCGGATCGGCAGATCTTACTGCCCGATCCCACCTCGGCCCGTTGCCTGATGAGGTCGCGGTTTCCGCGGGGTAGTCGATCACCCGAGGGACGAGCTTACGGTGGACCGCATGCGAACGGTGGTGGATGGCAAGGCGATGCAGGACGCACACGGCTTTCTGGCAAAGCTGCGCGAGGCGGCGCCGGTGTGTCCGGTTTCGGAGGCGCGCCAGGCGACGGCGGTCCTGGTGACCCGGTACGAGGATGTGCGGGCCCTCGTCGGCGACAGCCGCGTCCGCCACGACATCCGGTCGAAGGCCGAGCAGGAGGCTGCGGCCGAGCACCGTGCGCTCACGCCGCGGGAAGAGCTGATGCACCGGGCGATCGGCATCAGCATGCTCTACCGTGACCCGCCCGACCACACGCGCCTGCGCAGGCTGGTGAACCGGGCCTTCACCCCGGGCGCGGTCCACCGGCTCCAGCCGGATCTCTCGGCGGTGATCGACGAGCTGATCGCCGGGTTCGCCCCGGACCGGCCGGTGGACCTGGTGGCCGAGTTCGCGGTGCCGGTGACCACGTTCGCGATCTGCGAGCTGCTCGGCATCCCGCAGGGCGACCGCGGCGTGTTCTGGGGCTGGGCGCAGGCGATCAACGACGCGGAGGCCGGCGACGCGTATTACGAGGCGCTCGCCGAAGCCGCCGAGTACCTGAGCGCGCTGATCGAACGCAAGCGCGCGGACCCGGGGCCGGATCTGCTCTCGGAACTGGTCGCGGTGTCCGATGAGGACGGTGATCGGCTGAGTGCGGACGAGCTGGTCGCCACTTCGGTGCTGCTGTTGATCGCCGGACACGACACGTCGGTGCACCTGATCGCCAACGCCGTGCTGTGCCTCTTGGGCGCGCCGGACCAGCTCGCGGAGGTGCGCGCCGATCTTTCGCTGGTGGACAACGTGGTGGAAGAGGTGCTGCGGTACGAGTCCCCGGTGAACATCCTGCCGCCGCGGTTCGCCGGTTCGGCGATCGAGGTGGCGGGCGGGACCGTTCCCGAGGGCGAGACGGTGCTGCTGTCGGTGCTCGCGGCCAACCGCGACGCGGCGGTGTTCCCGGACCCGGACCGCTTCGACATCACCCGCCCGACCGCCGGTCACCTCGCCTTCGGCCACGGCATCCACTACTGCCCGGGTGCGCCGCTGGCCCGGCTGGAGGCTCGCCTCGCCGTGGCCGCCTTGGTCACGTGCCTTCCGCACCTGCGCCTCGCCGTGGCCCCGGACGACCTCCGCTGGCGCGACAGCACGCTGATGCACGGCCTGGAAAGCCTGCCCGTCCGGACCGGGCCGTGACCCCTCTTCGGTAAGAACCGATCGCCGACCGACGCCAGTAGTGAGCCGAGCCAGAGAGGGAGTCACGTGAACGAACCGACTGTGCACCTGAACTCCGCGTTCGAGGTTCCGCCGCGGACGATGCGCGCGCCGGCGGGTCGGCGCGAGTGCGCGGCGCTGGTGTTCGAGCTGATCGGCGGTTACGTCGAGGACGATGCCGACCGGGTCGCGCAGATCGCTCGTCGGGTCGACCGAAGCGGACGGGTGGGCGAGGTGCTCGCCGAGGCGACGCGGTTCGCGGCGTACCTCACCGCCGAGGCGCGGGCCGCGGGTGTCCGGCTGAGGGCTGGGCAGATCCGGAGGGGCGTGCTCTCGCGGCTGGCCGCGACGGTGCCACCACACCACGAGCTGGCGGTGTCGACGGCCCTGGACGCGCTGTTCGCAGGTCGGTTTCCCGCCGCGGCCGCCGCGTTCGGTGACGGTCCGGCGGGAGACCTGATCGCGCTCCACGCGCTGACCGCGTTCACCGCCATGCTCGGCGTGCGGGTGTCCGAGCCGGGCGAGTTCACGTCCGCCAACCTCGCGGCCTTGGCGTCGGTCCTGCACCCGCGCGCCTGACCGCGCATCGCCCGTGACGGCTGTGCACAGTCGGCGTTTTCTCGGCCCCGGTCAGGAGGAAGCGGCTTCCCCCGCCGCGAGTGCTTCGGCTTCGGCGTCGTAGTCGTGGAGCCAGGCGAGTGCGTCGGAGTGGGTGCGTAGTTCGGTGTCGCGCTTCGGGACCGAGCCGGTGGTGCCGTAGAGGGTGCCGGCCACGCGGGACTGGTGCTGGACGCGCGTGGTGCGCGGGCGGCGCACCGACTCGTAGAGGGCGAGTGCGGAGGGCACGTCTGCCGGAGTGGCGTCGGCCAGCAAGAGGGCGACGGCGGAGGCGTCCTCAATGGACTGATTCGCGCCTTGGCCCAGGTGGGGCAGCATGGGGTGGGCGGCGTCGCCGAGGAGGGTGAGGTGGCCGGAAGTCCAGCGGGGCAAGGGAGCGCGGTCGTAGAGGCCCCAGCGGAACGTGGTGTCGACCTGAGCGAGCACGGCCGAGACCAAGGGGTCCCAGCCGGCGAACTCGGCACGGAGGGCGGCCGGGTCACCGGGCGCGGACCACGACTCGCGAGGACGAGCGGCGGAGGCGGACCGGGGCTCGCGCGCACGAACATCCGGGACGGGTGAAGTATCCCGTGCGGGGTCGTCGGCCGGGACGAAGGCGACGTAGTTCAGCAGGCGGCCGGCGCGGATCGGATAGACCAGGAAGTGCTTGCCGGCGCCCAACCAGGTGCGGGTGGCGTTGCGGGGCCACTGCGGCACCCGCTCGCTCGCGACGACACCGCGGTAGGCGACGCTGCCGGAGAAGACCGGCGGCGTCGGGGTGGTCACGAATCGCCGGAGGGACGAGTGGATGCCGTCGGCGGCGATGATCGCGTCGGCGGCCACGCTCGGGCCGTGCGCGAAGTGCGCGGTGAGGTGGTGCTCGTGCTGGGTGACGCCGACGCAGCGGTGGCCGGTGCGCACCACGTCGTGGGAAAGTTCGGCCGAGAGCGCCGCGACGAGGTCGGCGCGGTGCAGGCCGATGGTGGGGTTGGCGGAATCCTCACCGACTGCCAGTTTGCTGACGACGGTGCCGTCGGCCCGGCAGAAGAGGCCGTCGAGCAGGGGAGTGGCGCACTCGCCCAGTCGGAGGCCAAGGCGGTTGAGCAGGCGGTGGCCGTTCGGGGTGAGGCCGACGCCGGCGCCGACTTCGGTGAACGCCGGGGCCTGTTCGTAGAGGCGGACGTCGAGGCCGCGGCGCAGCAGCGCGAGGGCGGCGGTGAGTCCGCCGATCCCGCCGCCCACCACTGCCACCCGCAGGGGGGTCATGGTCGTGTTCTCCTGGAGTCGATCGGCGCGGATCCCGCCGCGACCGGCAACGCCGTCGCGGATCTGCCCCGGCGTCGAAAACGGGGCTGGTGAAAGGGGGCCGGTGAACGGGACTGTCTAAAAGGGACTGTTTACGAGAGCCGACGGCGCCATTCGGCAACGTGGTTCCGCTTGCCCTGAGAATGGGTTCGGGTGAACCCAGTAAAGCAAACGATCGCTCGTCCACGTCAAGACGTTCAGGCAATTCATCACACCGCGGTAAGAACCGACGTTCGACGCCCGACCGTGTTTTCGGTTCATTCCCCGCGAGAAGGGATCGCTCATGATCGGTTCGTCCCCCGCCCAGGCCTACCACGAACTGGTGGCCCGCGTGCTGCCGCAGGCCGGGGCGCAGCGCCCGTGGCGCAGCGAAGACGGTCCGCTGCCGACGTTGTTCGTCAGCCACGGTGCCCCGCCGACGCTCGATCATCCGTTGTGGCTCAACGATCTTTACGTCTGGGGCCGGAGCTTCCCCAGCCCCGCGGCATCGTGATCGTGTCCGCGCACTGGGAGAGCGCGCCGCTCGCCATCAGCAATCCGGTCGCCGGAACGCCGCTGTACTACGACTTCGACGGATTCGACCCGCACTACTCCACGCTGCCCTACGCGACGCCCGACGCCACCGCACTCGCCCGGCGCGTGATCGGAGCCGCGGCCGACACCACCGAGGTGCATCAGCACCCGGACCGTGGTCTCGACCACGGTGCGTTCATCCCGCTGATGGCGATGTACTCGGCGGCGGATGTCCCGGTCGTGCAGCTCAGCATGCCCAGTCTCGACCCGAAAGCGTTGTTCGACCTCGGAAAGCGGCTGCAGCCGTTGCGAGAGGAAGGCATCCTCGTGATCGGGTCCGGCTTCATGACCCACAGCTTCGAGGCCGCGCGCAACCCCGCACTGGCGGGACACACCCGTGCCTTCGACGCCTGGGCCGCCGACGCCCTCGACCGCGGTGACGTCGACGCCCTCCTCGACTACCGCCGCAAAGCACCGAGCGCCGACATCGCGCACCCGACCGCGGATCACTTCGTCCCGCTCCTGCTCACGCTCGGCGCCGCCGGCGATCCCGGCGCGACCGTGATCACCCGGGTCGAGCGGATGTTCGGCAACAACTCGACGCGTTCGGTGCAGCTCGCCTGACGATCGAGGCGGTCGGTCCCGGCCGAACGAGACGGCGAGGGTAAGAAGTCGCCGCAACCAGGCGCCTACTCTCTGAAGCGATCTTCTCGATCGGGTTGCCGTCTCCTGCCTCGATCGGGTCGAAGTCAGGCGTCGGCTCGCGACCGGCTCCGACCTTCAGGTGACCGAACGGGTGGCGGGGGCACGACTCGACGGAACCCCACCCTGAATCGCTTCACCGTCCCATGCGTCGGGTGACGCGTACCGAGTACCGACTCCGAGTAGGAGAATGATGGGTTTCACCGCAGGAAAGGTCACCAGACCTTTCACCTTCGTCGCGGCTCTGGCCGCCGCCCTGCTCCTGACTTCCACGACTTCGAGCTCCGCGACACAGGGCGAGAACGACGAGCAGGTCTCCACGGCGGCGCAGTCGTCCTCGTTCTACCCGCAGTCGCGACCGCCTGCCGGCTTCCAATCCGAGTTCGCGGAAGTGAACGGCTTCCAGATGCACTACTTTCGGGGCGGAAAGGGCTCACCTTTGGTGATGTTCTCCGGGTTCCCCGAGGATGCGCTCGAGTGGCGGCAACAGATGACGCCGCTCGCCGAGAACCACACCGTGATCGCCATCGATATGCGTGGCGTCGGGCTGTCCGAGGTCGTCAAGGGCGGTTACGACACAGCGCAGCTGGCGAAGGATGCGCATCAGCTACTGGTGCAGCTCCATCTCGACAAGGGCGTCCAGGTGATCGCTCACGACCTCGGTGAGTGGGTCGCCTACGCCTACGGTGCGCAATACCGGTCGGAAGTGCGGAGCATGGCCGTGATGGAAGCCACCATCCCGGATGACAGCTGGTACCAATACCCCGTGCTCAGTCCCGACCCGGACCAGCCCGAGCCGTGGCACTTCGGCTTCTTCCAGCTGCCGCTGGCCGAGAAACTCATCGCCGGTCACGAGCGTGACCTCGTCCACGACCTGATGCTGGAGTACGTGGCGGGCGACAAGTCGCCGTTCACGGATTCGGACTTCGACTACTACGCCCACTTCTTGAAGCAGCCCGGCCGGCTGGCCGCCTTCTTGAGCATCTACCGCGGAATTCGCACCGACATTCAGCAGAACAAGGAGTTCCTGGCTCAGGGCAAGCTGCAGATGCCCATCCTCGCGATCGGTGGTGAGCGTTCCTTCGGGTCGGAGGTCCCCGATCAGTGGAGTCAGTACGCCTCGCATGTGGAGGGACATGTCCTGAAGGGTTCGGGCCACTTCGTGACGCAGGAGAGGCCGCAGGAAGTGACGTCGTTGCTGAAGTCCTTCCTGCAGAAGTGACTTTCACCGTCGAGCGGCGGATCACCACGATCCCGGCGACGTAGGTTCGCGCTGGCGGCGACTGCAGCGCCACCAGCGCGAACCAGCGGGCCACGTCGGGTCTTTCGTTCTCACAGAGGGGTTTTCGAGTTGACCAGTGTTCCGGTACTGAAGTTGAACAACGGTGTGGAGATGCCGCAGCTGGGGTTCGGCGTGTTCCAGGTGCCGCCCGCCGAGACGAAGGCCGCGGTGAAGACCGCGCTCGACGCCGGTTACCGCAGCATCGACACCGCCACGGCCTACGGCAATGAAGCGGCCGTCGGCGAGGCGCTCGCCGAATCGGGCATTGCCGCGGACGAGCTGTTCATCACCACCAAGCTGTGGAACAGCTCGCAGGGCTACGACGAGACCTTGCGCGCGTTCGATTCCAGCATGACCGACCTCGGTCTCGAGCGGCTCGATCTCTACCTGATCCACTGGCCGTTGCCCGCGCGCGACAAGTACCTCGACACGTGGAAGGCGCTGGAGAAGCTCTACGTCGACGGTCGTGTGCGTGCGATCGGTGTGTCCAACTTCCAGCCGGCACACCTGCGCCGGGTGCTGGACGAGGGGAACGTCGTGCCGGCCGTGAACCAGGTGGAACTGCACCCGTACCTCGTCCAGGCCGACGTCCGCGCCTTCGACGCCGAGCACGGTATCGCCACCGAAGCCTGGAGCCCGCTCGCCAAGGGCGGCGCGCTGCTGAGTGAGCCGGTGGTGATGCGGACGGCCGAACGCCTCGGCCGCACACCCGCCCAGGTGGTGCTGCGCTGGCACCTGCAGCTCGGCAACGTGGTGATCCCCAAGTCCGTCACGCCCTCGCGCGTCGCGGAGAACTTCGACGTCTTCGGCTTCACCCTCGCCGACGCCGACGTCGCCGCCCTGTCCGCGCTGGACCGCGACGGGCGCACCGGCCCGGACCCGGACACGTTCGACCTGGGGTAACCCGGTCGAGCGCGGGAGACGAACCGGGCGGACTCCCCTCGGGGAGTCGCTCGGTTCCCTCTTCCGGTGTCAGCCTTTGACGAGGTCGATGACGTGGCCGAAGGTGAGCTCCGACGCGAGCGCCGTCAGGTCTCCCTTCACCAGCTTCGCCGCGGCCGTCCTCGTCGCGTCGAGGGCGTGCGTGTACGGGTCGACTCCCAGGCTGATCCGGCGGACCCCGATCGCCTGCAACTCCTCCAGGCTCACCCCGTCCGACGGGCTGACGAGGAGGTTGACCGGTTGGGGGGCGACCGCCTCGACGACCGTCCGCACGGCGGCGAGATCGGGAAGGTTCGGCGCGTACAGGACGTCGGCTCCTGCTTCCGCGAAGGCGGTGAGGCGGCGGATGGTGTCGTCGAGATCGGCGATCCCCCACAGGAAGTTGTCCGTGCGGCCGGTCAGAACGATCCGGCCCCGCGCGGCCGCGGCGGCCGCCTCGATGCGGCGGACCGCGTCGTCGAAACCACGAATCGGGTGGGCGGAGTCACCGGTGGTGTCCTCGACCCCGAGGCCGGCCAGGCCCCGGGCGACGGCGGCGTCGACGGTGGCCCGGACGTCCTCGGGAGTGTCGCCGTAGCCGTCCTCGAAATCACCGTTGATCGGCAGGCCGCTCGCCGAGGTGAGGAGCGCGGCGTGGGCCAGGTGTGTGTCGCGGGTGACGGCGTGGATGCCGTCGAGCCGGCCCAGCGTCGCCGCGAAAGCCGCCGACGAGGTCGCGATCGACTTGAACCCGGCTTCCTTGAAGAGCAGGGCCGAGGGGGCGTCCCAGGCGTTGGGCATGATGAACGGGCCGGTGCCGCGGTGGAGTTCGAGGAACTGTTCGTAGCGAGTGTGCTGCGTCGTGTCGGACATGGTGCTGCTCAGGCTTCTTTCTGCGGTTCGGCGGTCGTTCGGGTCTTGGCCGGGCCCTGGGTTAGTGCCGGTTCGCGGCGTCGTATTACGGCTGAGCGCGATGCGGACCGGGCCAGGTTCAGGGTTGCTCAGGCGAAGGTGAAGAGCCGGCCGGGCTCGAAACGCGAGATCGGGGTGGTGTAGGCCTTCGTGGTGTCGGGGTAGCCGAGTGCGAGCAGCACCGTGGTCGTGTGCCCGGTCTCGCGGATGGCGAACGCCTTGTCGACGCTCGCCGGGTCGAACCCCTCCAGCGGCATGGCCTCGACGCCGAGCTCGGCCGCCGCCATCATCGTCATCCCGAGCGCCATGTACGTCTGCTTCTCCATCCAGTGGTTCAGATCTTTGTAGCCGTAGTTGCGCAGGTTGAGGAAGTCGCGGGTCATCGATTCCCAGTGCGACTGCTTCGCGGGGTCGGGAAACCGGCTGTCCGCCCGTTCCTTGTCGAACACGGCCTCGAGGTGTTCGTCGGGCACGTCCACGCGAGTGGTCATGATGATCGCGTGCGAGGCGTTCATGATCTTCTCGCCGTTGTCGGCGAAGCGTTCGCCCAGATTCTCCGCGAGCTGCCGCTTTCCTTCGTCCGTGCCGAGGACGTAGAAGTGGTTGGGCTGCACGTTCACCGACGTCGGCGCCGAGCGCAGGAACTTGAGCAGCTGCTGCAGTGTTTCTTCCGGAATCGTCCGGCTTCCGTCGAAGTACCGCGTGAGGTGCTTGGTCATCAGCTTGTCGAGGTCCATGTCGATCTGCCTTCTTCTGGGGTTGCCGTGGTGAAAATGCGGGAGTGGGTAACGGGATTCCGTGCTCAGGCTGCGGTGTTGGCCGCCCCGGCGGCGGGGATGTCGACGTCGGTCCGGTTGACGTTGTTGAGGAAGTTGGTGAGCAGGAAGACCACCGCGACCGTGACGATCGCCTGGATCTGCGCATCGGTGTAGCCGGCGCCGCGCACTGCCGCGAGGTCGGCGTCGCTCACCTGTCCGCGGGTTTCGACGACTCGCTGCGCGAAGCGCGCCACCGCCGCGCGCCGCGGGTCGGTGGAGCTCCCGGCGCGGGCCAGTTCGATGTCGTCGTGCGCCATGCCGCCGAGTTCGGAGGAGACGTAGGCGTGCATGGCCTGGCAGTAGTCGCAGCCGTTGGCTTGGGAGACCGCGAGTGCGACCGTGTGCCGGGTCTTCGCGTCCAGAACCCGGCCGATCTTGCCCTGCAGGGTCATCACGATGTCGAGGACGGCCGGGTTCGCCGCCAGGGTCGCGAACATGTTCGGCACGAAGCCGAACTGCGCGCGGACACCGTCGAGAGTGGCCTGCGCCGCGGCGGGAACCTCGTCGGCAGTGGGGGTGGTCAGTCGGGACATGGCTTCGGCCTCCGTTGAATCGGGTCGTGATCCTCGACGGTGGCCGTGAGTGCCACCCTCGAACTTTTTTGGGCTTGCCAGCCCACTTTCTGAAGTGAACACCATCGGCGAATGGGCTGTCAAGCCCAGTTTTTGGTAGGGTGGGGACATGACCACGGATTCGGGCCCTGCGCAGCCCCACAAGCTCACTTCCAAAGGGCAGGCGACGCGCGCCCGCATCCTCGAGCACGCGGCCGATCTCATCTACACCGAAGGTGTGCACGCGACGAACAACGAGCAGCTCCGCCGCGTCGCGGGCGTGAGCGGCTCGCAGCTCAACCACTACTTCCCGAACAAGGAGAGCCTCGTCCTCGCCGTCATCGACTGGCAGGCCGGCAGTGTCCTGGGCTTCCACCGCAGCGAGAAGTTCGACGGCTTCGACACGATCGACGCGTTCCGGGAGTGGGCGGACTTCTACGTCGCCCACGGCCGGCCTTTCGAGGACGGCTGCAGCCTCGGCTCGCTGGCGAGCGAGATCGTCAAGACCGACCTGGACGTCCACGAGCAGCTCGCCGCCACGTTCGAGCAGTGGCGGGACATCTTCCGCGACGGACTCGAGCGGATGCAGCGCCTCGGCCGTCTCGACGCCTCCGCCGATCCCACCCGGCTCGCGCACGCGCTCCTCGCCGCGTACCAGGGTGGCATGCTCCTCGCGCAGATCGCCCGGGACATCACGCCGCTGCGCGACGCCCTTTATGCCGCGGTCGACCACGTGGCGACTTTCGTGACGTCGCCGGACGCGTGAAAATCCGGACCTGAAGAGTGGACTCTGTGGTCCTGTTTCGGGTGTAGGGTGCTGACGCGGCCGTGCTGCCGCAAGCGACACCGTCGTTTCGCGACAACTGAGGGCACTTGTCACATCGGGGAGAACGGATGACCACTGAGGACGTGCGGCGCGTCGACATGAAGGTCGAGGTGCTGGTGCTTCCCGTCGCGGACGTGGAGCGCGCGAAGGAGTTCTACGGCCGGCTCGGGTGGCGGCCGGACGAAACCCCGCCCGGGGTCGTGCAGTTCACGCCGCACGGGTCGGCGTGTTCGGTGCAGTTCGGTGCCGCGCTGACCGACGCCGAACCCGGGTCGGCCAAGGGATACCTCGTCGTCGCGGACCTCGTGGCGGCGCGGGACGCGCTCGTGGCGGCCGGGGTCGAGGTGGGGGAGATCTTCCACGTCGGGCGCGGTGGGCGCGAGGCGGGTCTCGATCCGGACCGCGGGACGTACCGGTCGCGCGCGACGTTCGCCGATCCGGACGGCAACCAGTGGTTGCTGCAGGAGGTCACGAGCCGCCTGCCGGGCCGGGTGGACCCGGCGGAGGCGACGTTCTCTTCGGCCGGCGACCTCGCCGCCGCTCTGCGCCGCGCCGAGGCCGCGCACGGCGAGCACGAGAAGCGCACCGGCGAGCGCGACGAGAACTGGCCCGACTGGTACGCCGCGTACATTGTTGCCGAACGGACGGGCACGGAGCTGCCGACCTGAGCCGCTGGGGAGTCGGATCAGGGCGCGGGCCGGACCGGGTCAGTGCCGGCCCCTTCGGTGCGGCGCTCGTCGCAGGCCGACGGTTCTGCGCGTTCGAGCTGTGCGTACTGCCCGGCTGACCCGGCGGTGAGTCTCCTCGAGGACTGCTTGGTCCCGTTGTTGCTAGGAAGGTCGTAGCTGCTCGTCCACGGCGGCGGCGGACGACCGGAGGGTGGGTCGGGCAGCGTCGCCGTGCGTGGGGTCCTGGTGATCGCCACTGCGGAGGGGAAGGCCCTGTGACCACGGAATCGCACGCCCGGAAACGGGACGCCGCGGCCACCAAGGCGGCGCTGCTCGACGCCGCCCAGGAGCTCTTCGCCGAGCGCGGCTTCGACCGCACCACCGTGCGCGACATCGCCGGCCACGCCGGCGCCAACCAGGCACTGCTCTTCCGCTACTTCGGCAGCAAAGAAGCCCTCTTCGAAGCCGTGATGACCCGCGGCTGCTACGTCCGGCTCGACGCCACCCCACCCGAACGGCTCTTCGCCGAAACCCTGCGCGGCCTCCTCGACGACGACTCCGAACGCCGCGACCGCTCGCTGGAGACCTACCTGCGCTCCACCGGCAACGACGCCGCCGGCGCCGCCCTGCGCGAACAACTCGGCGACGCCTACGGCCAGGCACTGGCCTCGCTCACCGACGAACCCGACGCCGCCCTCCGCGCCGACCTCGCCCTCGCCTGGCTGCTCGGCATCGGCCTCGTCCGCGCGGTCACCCGGAAAGACCCGCTCGCGAGCGCCTCGGCAGACGACGTGGCCCGGCTGACCGGACCCGCGATCCGCACTCTCTTGGCCCGCAGCGAATAGCCGTCGGCCCTCGGCCGACTCGGCCGGACGGCGCAGCTCGCCGGCGCCCTCAAACCCAGTTAGTCACGATTCACTCAATTCGACGGCAGCTGAATGACCTCGGTCGCCCTGGACTGTCAGAGCTGCCTGGTCAGGTGCCCGTCCGCGTCCTCGCTTGCCAAAGCCGCCGTAGTGAACCACTATGCACTAGCGTGCTCGACGGACGAAGGAGTCGGTGTGGACTTTCAGGAGGCCGCGGAACACAGGGATCTCCGGGACACGGTGCGGGCGATCGCCGGGAAGTTCGGGCCGGACTACTACGTCCCGCGGGCCGAGGCCGGCGAGCCCACCGCCGAACTGTGGGCCGAGCTGGGGCGCAACGGGTTCCTGGGGATCAACCTGCCGGAGGAGTACGGCGGCGGTGGCGCCGGGCTGGCCGAGCTGGCGATGGTGTGCGAGGAGACCGCGGCCGCGGGCTGTCCGTTGCTGCTGCTCATGGTGTCCGCCGCCATCTCGGGCGAGATGATCTCCGACTACGGCACCACTGAGCAGAAGCAGCACTGGCTGCCGCGCATGGCTTCCGGCGAGGCGAAGGTCGTCTTCGGCATCACCGAGCCCGACGCCGGGTCCAACACCCACCGGCTCTCGACCGTCGCGGTGCGGGACGGCGACGACTTCGTCCTCAACGGCACCAAGCACTACATCTCCGGCGTCGACGAGGCCGAGGCCGTCCTGCTCGTCACGCGAACCGGCCGCGACGAAACCACCGGACGCGCGCGGCTGTCACTGTTCCTCGTGCCCACCGACACCCCCGGCTTCGTCGCGACGCGGCTGCCGGTGTCGGCGAAGCTGCCCGAGAAGCAGTTCGTGCTGCACTTCGACGACCTGCGCCTGCCCGCGAGCGCCCTGATCGGCGAAGAGGGCAACGGCTTCCACCAGGTCTTCCACGGGCTCAACCCGGAGCGCATCACCGGCGCGGCCGTATGCGTGGGCATCGCGCGCCACGTGCTGGGCCAGGCCGCGGACTACGCGTCGACGCGGGCCGTGTGGGACGTGCCGATCGGGCAGCACCAGGGCATCGCGCACCCGCTCGCGAAGGCCAAGATCGAGACCGATCTGGCCGCGCTGATGACGGCGAAGGCGGCCTGGCAGCACGACCACGGCGAACCGGCGGGCGAAGCCGCCAACGTGGCCAAGTACGCGGCGGCCGAGGCCGCGGCCGCCGCCGTGGACGCGGCGATCCAGACGCACGGCGGCAACGGGTTCGCCACGGAATACGGCCTGCTGCCGTACTGGGGCATCGCGCGCCTGCTGCAGGTCGCGCCGGTGAGCCGGGAGATGGTCCTGAACTACGTCTCCCAGCACAGCCTCGGGCTGCCCCGGTCGTACTGAGCCCGAGACCAGCGAGCCGAGAGAAACGGACCACCGCGAGATGACCACCGTGTTGCGGTCCGCGTTGAACACCGCGGACGAGACCTTCCAGACCAACCTGAAGCACCAGAAACAGGTGCTGGCCGAGCTCGACGAGCAGATCCAGGCGGCCATCGCGGGCGGCGGGCCCCGCTACCAGCAGCGCCACCGCGACCGCGGCCGCCTGCTCGTGCGCGAACGCATCGAGCTGCTACTCGACCGCGACGCCTCGTTCCTCGAACTGTCGTCACTGGCGGCGTGGGGCACGCAGTTCCCGGTCGGGGCCTCGGTGGTGACCGGGATCGGCGTCGTCTCCGGCGTCGAGTGCGTGCTGATCGCCCACGACCCGACCGTGCGCGGCGGGGCGATGAACCCGTACTCGCTGAAGAAGACGTTGCGAGCGCTGGAGATCGCCCGGATCAACCGCCTGCCGGTGATCAACCTGGTCGAGTCGGGCGGTGCCGACCTGCCCACGCAGTCGGAGCTGTTCGTGCACGCGGGCAAGATCTTCCACGACCTCACGGAGCTGTCGTCGCTGGCGATCCCCACCGTCGCGCTGGTGTTCGGCAACTCGACCGCGGGCGGCGCCTACGTGCCCGGCATGTGCGACTACGCGGTGATGGTCGACGGCCAGGCCAAGGTCTTCCTCGGCGGCCCGCCGCTGGTGAAGATGGCCACCGGCGAGGACGCCGACGACGAGGAGCTCGGTGGCGCGGCCATGCACGCCAAGGTTTCCGGGCTGTGCGACTACTTCGCGGCCGACGAGCGCGACTGCATCCGGATCGGGCGCCAGATCGTCGCCGAGTTCACCTGGCGCAAGCTCGGCCCCGGCCCGTCGCTGCCCGCCGACGAACCGCTGTACGACCCGGAGGAGCTGCTCGGCATCGCGCCTTCCGACATCAAGGTGCCCTTCGACCCGCGTGAGGTCATCGCGCGGGTGGTCGACGGATCGCGCTTCGGTGAGTACAAACCCTTGTGGGGCACCAGTCTCGTCACCGGCTGGGCCTCGGTGCACGGCTATCCGGTGGGCATCCTGGCCAACGCGCGCGGCGTGTTGTTCAGCGAGGAGGCCAAGAAGGCCAGCGAATTCATCCAGCTCGCGAACCAGACCGACACGCCGTTGCTGTTCCTGCAGAACACCACGGGCTACATGGTCGGCAAGAACTACGAGCAGGGCGGGATCATCAAGGACGGCTCCAAGATGATCAACTCCGTGGCCAACAGCAAGGTCCCGCACATCACGGTGAACCTCGCCGCGTCCTTCGGGGCCGGCAACTACGGCATGTCCGGCCGCGCGTACGACCCGCGGCTGATGTTCGCGTGGGCGGGCTCCAAGCTGGCGGTGATGGGGGCCGCGCAGCTGGCCGGCGTGATGTCCATCGTCGCGAAGCAGTCGGCCGCGGCCAACGGCCGGGAGTTCGACCTCGAAGCGGACGAGCGCAACCGCGCGGCGATCGAGGCGCAGATCGAGAAGGAATCGCACGCGTTCTTCGTCACCGCGCGGCTCTACGACGACGGCCTCATCGACCCCCGCGACACCCGCACCGTGCTCGGCATCGCGCTGTCCGCCGCGCACTCCAACATCGTCGCCGGCCAGCGTGGCTACGGCGTCTTCCGGATGTGAGGACCACCTTGGAGACCAGCCGGACCACGCCGGGCACCCGCCCGATCCGGAAGCTGCTCGTGGCCAACCGCGGCGAGATCGCCGAACGGGTCATCCGCTCCGCGCGAGCCCTGGACATCGCCACCGTCGCGGTGCACTCCGATCCCGACGCCGACGCGTTGTTCGTCGAGGCCGCCGACGAAGCCGTGCTCCTGCCCGGCTCGTCGTCGGCCGAGACCTATCTGCGCGGCGAGCTCATCGTCGAAGCCGCGCTGGCCACGGGCGCGGACGCGATCCACCCCGGCTACGGGTTCCTCTCCGAGAACGCCGACTTCGCGCGCCGCTGCGCCGACGCGGGGCTGGTCTTCGTCGGGCCGCCGGTCGCGGCGATCGAGGCCATGGGGTCGAAGATCGCGGCCAAGGAGCTGATGGCGAAGGCCGGCGTTCCCGTGCTGCCCGGCGCGACCATCGACGACACCACCGACGTGACCGCGGCGACCCTGACCGGGATGGCCGAGGGCATCGGCTTCCCGCTGCTGGTCAAGGCGGCCTTCGGTGGTGGCGGGCGCGGGATGCGGATCGTGCGTGCGGCCGAGAACGTCGTCGAAGCCGTGACGAGCGCGCGGCGGGAAGCGGCGTCGGCGTTCGGCAACGGAACCGTGTTCCTGGAACGGTTCGTGGAGAACCCGCGCCACGTCGAGGTGCAGATCTTCGGGGACGCGCACGGCACCGTCGTGCACCTCTTCGAACGCGAGTGCTCGATCCAGCGCCGGTACCAGAAGATCATCGAGGAAGCGCCGTCGCCGGCCGTGGACGCGGCGCTGCGCAAGCAGCTCGGTGACGCGGCCGTCGCGGCGGGTGCCGCGATCGGGTACACCGGCGCGGGCACCGTGGAGTTCGTGATGGCGCCGAACGGGGAGTTCTTCTTCCTCGAGGTCAACACGCGCCTGCAGGTGGAGCACCCGGTCACCGAGGAGATCACCGGCCTGGACCTCGTCGCCCTGCAGCTGAGCGTCGCCGAAGGCGCGCCGCTGCCGGTGGAAGCCACGGAAGCCGTGATCACCGGCCACGCGGTCGAAGCGCGCCTCTACGCCGAGGACCCCGCGGCGGACTACCTGCCGGGCAGCGGCACGCTCCACCGCTTCCGGATCCCCGCCCTGCCCGGGGTACGCGTCGACACCGGCGTCCGCGACGGCTCGGTGGTCGGCACGCACTACGACCCGATGCTCGCCAAGGTCATCGCCCACGGCCGCACCCGCGCCGAAGCCGTGCGCAAACTCGCCAGAGCCCTCGCCGAAGCGCAGATCCACGGCCTGGTCACCAACCGCGACCTGCTCGTGGCCATCCTGCGTGAAGCCGAGTTCGCCGCCGGCGCGACCGACACCGGCTACCTCACGCGCCACGAACCCGCCGCGCTGATCGGCGTGCCCGGCAAGGAGGCGGTGACCGTGCACGCGCTGGCGGCCGCCGTCGCGAGCCAGGCCGAGCGACGGGCCCGGGCCGAGGTGCAGCGGGTCGTGCCGACGGGGTGGCGCAACGTCGCGAGTGCCCCGCAGCGCGCCGAGTACCGCCTCGGGGACACCGACGTCGACGTCACCTACCGCTTCACCCGCCAGGGCCTGGACGCGCACGTGGACGGGTCCCCGGTGGACGGTCTCGCCGTCCTCGACGCGCGTCCGGACCGGGTGGACCTGCGCGTGAACGGGATCCGGCGCACGGTCCACGTGCACCAGGTCGGCGACACCGTCCACTGCGACAGCGTGCTGGGCGGCACGACCTTCACCGAACGGCCCCGGCTGCCCGAGCCCGGCACGGACGCCGCGCCCGGTTCGTTGCTGGCGCCCATGCCGGGCACCGTCGTCCGGGTCGTCGCGGAGCAGGGACAGCACGTCGAGGCCGGCGCGGTGATCGTGGTGTTCGAGGCGATGAAGATGGAGCACTCCGTGCGCGCGCCGGTCGCCGGGCTCGTGGCCGAGCTGTCCGTCGAGCTCGGCCAGACCGTCGAATCGGGCGAGATCGTCGCCGTCATCACCGAAGAGGAGGCCGGATGACCCCCGTGCGCTACGAGGTGACCAACGGCGTCGCCTGGCTCACCATCGACCGCCCCGAGGCGCGCAACGCGTTGAGCGAGGCGGTCCGCAAAGGACTGTTCGACGGCGTGCACCGCTTCAACGCCGACGACGACGCGAAAGTCCTCGTCCTGACCGGCGCCGGCGACAAGGCGTTCTGCGCCGGCGGCGACCTCAAGGAGATGAACGAGACCGCGCTGACCGTGCCGCCCCCGGACTTCCTTCCCCAGTTCGGGCGCAACGTCGACGTGCCGAAGCCGACGATCGCCGCGGTCAACGGGATCGCCTACGGCGGCGGGTTCCTCCTCGCCCAGCAGTGTGATCTCGTGGTGGCCGCCGAGCACGCGCGCTTCGCCGTGTCGGAGGTCAAGGTCGGCCGCGGTTCGCCGTGGGCGGCGCCGTTGTCCTGGCTCGTGCCGCCGCGGGTCGCGCTGGAGATCCTGCTGACCGGCGACCCGGTCAGCGCCGCGCGGGCGCAGCAGCACGGCCTGGTCAACGACGTCGTCCCGGCGGCCGACCTGCGCGAACGCGCGCAGCAGCTGGCCGAGCGCATCGCGGCCAACGCGCCGCTGTCCGTGCTCGCCGCGAAGCGCACCGCCTACCTGTCGGCGAGCCACCGCCGGACCGAGGCCTACGACCTGGCCGAGGAGATCTGGGAACCCGTGTACCTGTCGGCAGACGCGCAGGAAGGCCCCTTGGCCTTCAAGGAAAAGCGCACGCCGGTCTGGCAGGGCCGCTGACGTGGCCGTTTCGATGGGACAGGTGCTCGACGACCTCGTCGCCGAGACCCGCGTGCTGCAGGACCTCGTGGCGGACCTCGACGACGTGGCGATGTCCCGGCCGACCCCGGCGGTGGGCTGGACCGTGCGCGACCAGCTCACGCACCTCGCGTACTTCGACGAGACGGCGACGCAAGCCGCGGTGAACCCCGCCGCGTTCCGGCTCGCCGCCGACGCCCTCGTGGCCGGCGGCATGGACTTCCCCGACCGGGTCGCCGCCGACCACGCGACGCTGGCCGCGGAAGCCGTCCGCACCTGGTTCGACCGGACGCGCCGCGAGTTCGTCACCGTCTTCCGCGACCTCGACCCGAAAGCGCGGCTCCCGTGGTACGGCCCGGACATGAGCGCCCTGTCCTCGGTCACCGCGCGCCTGATGGAGACCTGGGCGCACGGCCAGGACGTCGCCGACGCGCTGGGCCGCGACCGCGAGCCGACCGACCGGCTGCGCCACATCGCGCACCTCGGCGTGCAGACCACCGCGTTTTCCTTCGCCCTGAACGGAAAACCCGCACCGGCCGAGCCGATCCGGGTCGAGCTCACGGCCGCGTCCGGTGCCGGGTGGACGTGGGGTCCGGCCGAGGCCGCGGACCGCGTCACCGGGACCGCGCTCGACTTCTGCCTCGTCGTGACGCAGCGCCGCCACCGCGACGACACCGCTCTCGAAGTGGCGGGCCCGGTCGCGACCGAGTGGCTGTCGGTCGCCCAGACCTTCGCCGGCAGCCCCGGAACCGGGCGAGCGCCCCTGAACCCCGCGGGAGGACCCTCGTGACCACGACCGGCGGCCGCGCCGTGCGCATCGGCAACTGCTCCGGCTTCTACGGCGACCGGTTGCAGGCCGCCCGCGAGATGGTCGAGGGCGGCCCGATCGACGTGCTGACCGGCGACTACCTCGCCGAGCTGACCATGCTGATCCTCTGGAAGGCCAAGCAGAAGGACCCGGCGACGGGGTACGCGAAGACGTTCCTCACCCAGATCGAGCACGTGCTGGGCACCTGCCTCGACCGCGGCGTCCGGATCGTGTCGAACGCCGGCGGCCTCAACCCCGCCGGGCTGGCCGCGGAACTGGGCGCGCTGGCCGAACGGCTCGGCCTGCACCCACGCATCGCCTACGTCGACGGAGACGACCTCGTGCCCCGGCTCGACGAGCTGCAGGCGGCCGGCCACGCCTTCGCGCACCTCGACACCGGCCGCAAGCTCGCCGACGCCGGCGTGCGCCCGGTCTCGGCCAACGCCTACCTCGGCGCGTGGGGGATCACCGAAGCCCTGCGGGCGGACGCGGACCTGGTCGTGACCGGGCGGGTCACCGACGCGTCGGTGGTGGTCGGCCCGGCGGCGTGGTGGCACGGCTGGACCCGCGACGACGCGGACATCCACGACAAGATCGCCGGCGCGATGGCCGCCGGCCACGTGATCGAATGCGGGCCCCAGGCCACGGGCGGGAATTACGCGTTCTTCGAGGAGGTGACCGACCGCCGGTACCCGGGCTTCCCGATCGCCGAGGTCGAGGCCGACGGCTCCAGCGTGATCACCAAGCACGCCGACACCGGCGGGCTCGTGTCCGTGGGCACCGTGACCGCGCAGCTGCTGTACGAGATCGCCGAGCCGGCGTACCTCGGGCCGGACGCCGTGGCCCACTTCGACACCCTCGAGCTCGTGCCCGCCGGCGAGCACCGCGTGCGCATCCGGGGCGTGCGCGGCACCGCGCCGACCGACCGGCTCAAGGTGGCGCTCAACTACGAGGGTGGGTACCGCAACACGATGACGCTCGTGCTGACCGGCACCCGCATCGAGGAGAAAGCGGCGTGGGCCGAGCAGCAGCTGGTCGAACTGCTGGGCGGACGGGAGCGGTTCGCGGAGTTCGACGTGCGGCTGCTGCGGTTCGACCACCCCGACGCGGCGACCAACGCCGAGGCCACCGCGCACCTGCGCGTGACGGTGAAGGACCCCGACCGGCGCAAGGTCGGCCGTGCGTTCTCCAACACCACCATGGAGCTCGCGCTCGGCGGCTACCCGGGTTTCCACACCACCACGCCGCCGTCCGCGGAAAGCGCGTACGGCGTCTACTGGCCGACGCTGATCCCCGCGTCCGAAGTGGAGCACCGCGTGACGCTGCCCGACGGGACCGTGCGGACCATCCCGCACAGCCCGGTCACGGCGGTCATGCCCGAGGTCCCGGAACCGGCGGTGGCCGAGGTGCCGGCCGGGCCGACCCGGCGGCTGCCGCTCGGCACGCTCGTGGGAGCCCGATCCGGGGACAAGGGCGGCAACGCCAACCTCGGGCTGTGGGTCCGCACCGACGAGGAGTACGCGTGGCTGCGCGGGTATCTCACCGTCGAGCGCGTGCGCGAACTGCTCCCGGAGGCCGCGGAGCTGGACATCCGGCGTTACGAGCTGGCCAACCTGCGCGCGGTGAACCTCGTGGTCGTGGGCATCCTCGGTGCGGGCGTCGCCTCCGCGACGCGGCCCGACCCGCAGGCGAAGGGGCTGGGCGAGTACCTGCGCAGCCGGCTCGCGGACGTCCCGGAACACCTCCTCCGGACCTGAGTCCACAGTGGACGAAGCGCGGACACCGAGACGCGACCCGGATCGCAAGGAGCGGATCCTGGCCGTCTCGGCCGAGCTGATCTCGCGCCACGGCTACCACGCGGTGGGCCTGGCCGAGATCGGCGCGGCGGCGGGCATCGTGAGCACCGGGGTCTACCGCCACTTCCCGAGCAAGGCGGCGATCCTGACCGCGCTGCTGTACCGCGTGATGGACCTGCTGGACTCGGCGGCCGCCGAGATCCGGACGACCGCGCCGGACGAGCGGACCGCGGTGACCGAGCTGGTGCGCCACCACGTCCGCGTCGCCGTGGAGGAGCGGCGGATCCTGCAGGTGTACCACCTGGAGGCGCGCAACCTCCCGGCTGCGGACCTGCGCCGGCTGCAGCGGGCCCAGCGCGAGTACCTGGAGGGCTGGGCGGCGGCGGTGCGGCCACTGCGGCCGGGCCTGGCGGAAGGTGAGGCGAGGGTGCTGGTCCACTCGGCGATCGGCTGCGTGCAGTCGGTGTTGTTCCACCACTCGGGCCTGCCCGCCGGCCGGCTCACGGAGCTGCTGTGCGGTGCGGCGCACGCCTGCCTGGGTGTGCCGCCGGTCGAACCGGAGGCGCGCGGGTGAGCCGGGCGCGCGCGGCCGTGCCGCCGTCAGCCGAGCACGGCGCGGGCCACGAGGGCGAGGTCGTCCGGCAGTCCCTGCACCGCGAGCGAATCGACCACAGTGGACTCCCACCGGCTCAGCTCCTCACGGATCTTGCCCACGGGCCCCACGAGGGCGACCGCCTCGACGAGCGCGGTCGGGATCGCCGCCGCGGCAGCCCGTTTCTCGCCACGGAGGTAGAGGTCCTGTACGCGCGCCGCCACGTCGGCGTAACCCAGGCGGGTGAAAACGTCGTGGTGGAAGTTCGCTTCACGGGCGCCCATGCCGCCGATGTACAGCGCGAGCTCCGGCCGGACGCGGTCGGCCGCGCGCTCGACGTCCTCGTGCACGACGACCGGCACCGTGGCGATCACCTCGAAGCGCGCCGGGCGGCCACCGGGCCGGCGGGAGAAACCGGCGTCGAGCGCGGCCCGGTGGAACGCGTCGGCCTCGGGGGAGAAGAACATCGCGTGCCAGCCGTCGGCGATCTCGGCCGCGAGCGCGACGTTGCGCGGGCCCTCGGCACCCAGCTGGATCGGCAGGTCCGGCCGCAGGTGGTGCAGTGTCGAGCGCAGCGGCTTGCCGAGCCCGGTGCCCGACGGGAGCGGAAGGCGGTGGAACTGTCCGTCGTGGGTGAGCGGGGCTTCGCGGGCCAGGACCTGGCGAACGACCTCGACGTACTCCCGGGTTCGCGCCAGCGGGCGGGGGAACGCGACACCGTGCCAGCCCTCGGACACCTGCGGGCCGGAGGCACCGAGCCCGAGGACCACGCGTCCGCCGGAGAGCTGGTCCAGCGTCGCCGCCGCCATCGCGGTCGCCGCGGGGGAGCGGGCCGGGATCTGCGCGACGGCCGTGCCGAGGCGCACGCGTGTCGTCCGGGCGGCGCACCAGGCGAGCGGGGTGAACACGTCCGAGCCGTAGGCCTCGGCGAACCAGATCCCGTCGAAGCCGAGGTCCTCGATCTCCCGCACGCGCTCGTCCCACCGCGGCGGCACCCCGCGGAAGAACTGGCCGACGTTGACACCCACCCGGAACGGCATTTCGGTGGCCTCCTGACCGTACCTTTGGTGAGTGCATCGTTGTTCACTAGCGGCGTCCTCGCAAGCTGCACTGATCGGGTAACGATGTGAATGGCTAGTGACTTTGGTCTTGCCAGTGCGCGCGCCAAGTTGGATGCTGTGCGGCGTCTGGCATTCGGCAAGGAGGCTGATGTGGACCGGTTCGGCAAGATCGACGTCACGACGTTGCGCGGCCGCCGCGCGGTCAACCGCTGGGAACGGACCTCCGTCGGCGACGTGTTCGAACGCCTGACGTGGAGCTACCCGGACAAGATCGCCGTCACCGGCCGGCCGGGCGCGTACGGCGAGGAGCAGTTCGCTTCGGTCACCTTCCGCCAGGCCGACGAGATCGCCAACCGGCTCGCCCACGCGCTGGCCGAGCGCGGGCTCGAACCGGGCGCCCGGGTCGCGCTCTTCTGCGAGAACTCCGTGGAGGCGTACCTGGCGAAGATCGGCATCGCGAAGGCCGGGATGGTCGCCATGCCGATCAATCCCGCGCTGGCGCCCGACGTGCTCGGCTACCTCATCGAGCAGGCCGAACCGGAGGCGGCGATCGTCGACTCCGAGCTGTGGCCGCGAGCACGAACGACCTTCGAATCCGCCGGCCTGCCGGTCGCGGCGACGATCACCATCGGCGGCGGCGCGGTCGCGGGCAGCCCGACGTTCGGCGAGTTCCTCGCCGGCCGGCCGGTGACCGAGCCCGACGTCGAGATCCACGGCGACGACATCTGGCAACTGCTCTACACCTCCGGCACCACGGCCATGCCGAAGGGCGCGATGATCTCGCACACGGCCAGCCACCTGGCGGCGCTGAACTTCTCCGTCTCGCTCACGCGCGGGCTGCGCGTGGAGACCGAGGTCAAGGTGATGACGTACCTGCCGATGATCTACCACGTCGGCGACCAGGTGTTCACGTTCTCGGCGTTCCTCGCCGGGGGTTCGCTGGTCCTGGGCCGCCGGCCGGTGCCCGACCAGGTCGCCCTGGCCATCGACGAGGAGCGGCCGACCGCGCTGTGGGCCGGCTCGCCGCAGTTCGTCGCCGCGTTGACCGCCGAGGCGGAGAAATCCGGGCGTGATCTCTCCAGCCTCACCGTGCTGGTCTACGGCTGGGGTGCGCTCGAGCCGGCCGTTTACGAGACCCTGCAACGGAACGCGCCCGGCCTCGTGGTGCTCGGCATCTTCGGGCAGACCGAGGCGATCGCGTGCCACCGGTTCTGGCCGGTGAAGTGGCCCGAGGTCTACGAGCGCACGGCTCCCGCGCTGAACTACGTCGGCGTGCCCAGCCCGCTGCTCGCGTCCGACGTCGTCGACGAGACCGGCGAGTCCCTGCTGCACGAGCCGCAGATCCCCGGCGAGGCCGTGTACCGGAGCCCGACCGTCACGTCCGGGTACTACCTCAACGAGGACGCGACCCGTGAGGCCTTCCGCGGCGGCTGGTTCCACTCCGGCGACAGCGCCCTGGTGGACGAGGACGGCCTGCGCGTGATGGTCGACCGGTTCAAGGACATCGTGAAGTCCGGTGGTGAGAACGTGTCCAGCCTGCGGGTGGAGGCGGTGCTGCACCGGCACCCGGCCGTCGAGAAGGCCGCCGTGATCGGTCTGCCGCACGAACACTGGGGCGAGGCCGTGACCGCGGTCGTCGTGCTGCGGCCTGGCGCGGAGGCCGACGAGACGTCGCTGATCGCGCACTGCCGGGCCGCGCTCGGTGGCTACGAGACCCCGAAGGCGGTGGTCTTCGAGGACGCGCTGCCCGAAACCGTCGGCGGCAAGATCCTCAAGTACAAGCTTCGCAGCCGCCACGCCGGCCACTACGGCTCCCAGGGCTAGTTCTGCCTGTTCGCGATCCACTGCCCGGCGTGTCGATGTCCTGTGTGGAGAGTGCCGATGACCCTGGTCGACCTGACCTTCGAGGACTCGATCGCCCTCGTGCGCCTCAACCGTCCTGATCGTCTCAACGCCCTCTCCGACGCGCTGCTGGCCGAGCTCGAGTCCACTCTCGACCGCATCGCCGTCTCGCCGTGCCGGGCGATCGTCGTCACCGGTGCCGGGCGGGCCTTCTGCGTCGGTGCGGACCTGCCCGAGGTGCTCGACCGGCTGGACGGCGCGCAGGAGGAGATCCTGGCCTTCGTCCGGCGCGCCGGGAACCTGTTCAGCCGCTTGGAGAACTCGCCCCTGCCGGTCATCGCCGCGGTCAACGGCCACGCCGTCGCCGGCGGCTTCGAGCTGGTCCTCGCCGCCGACCTCGTGATCGCGGCGGAGGGCGCCCTGCTCGGCGACGGCCACGTCCGCTACGGCATGCTGCCCGGTGGTGGCGGCGCGGTCCGCATCGAACGCAAGCTCCCGGCCAACGTCGCCCGCCGGCTGTTGTTCACCGGCGACCTCGAACCGGCTGAACGCTTCCACACTTGGGGCCTCGTCGAGGAAGTCGTGCCGGCGCGGGGTCTGCTCGACGCGGCGTTCGCTCTCGCGCACCGCTTCACCGCCCACAGCGCCCTGGCCCTGGCCGAGGTCAAACGGGTGTCCAACGCCGCTCGCGACTTGCCCACCGCCGAAGCGCTCAGACTGGAGTACGACACTTTCGCGGCTTACCTCGAGTCGCCGGACCTGCGTGCCGGTCTGACCACGTTCCGCGAGCGGAAACGCGGGTCGGAGTAAGCAATCGCGCTTGTTCCACCCGGCCGTTTTCCCGGCAACGAGCGCTCAGGCGCCCTGCTCGTCGGGCCAGTCCTCGCCGGCCTCGGCGACGATCGCGGGTGAGGCCGCGTCAAGCCCGAGGCACGCGTGCGCCGCGCCGACCAGCAGGGCGGCGAGTCGCGGCACCGGCAGCCCGGAGTTGAAGAACAAAATCGACTGGACGCTCCCGATCGCCGCGTGGACGAGCACGCGGATCTCTCCGTCGGCCAGGTCGGTGCGCAGGGGCGCGACCGCGCCGACCCAGTCCTCGATGTAGTGGCGCTGGGCGCGGCGCAGGCGACGGAGGTCGTTCTCCGGCAGGTTGCGCGCTTCGCGGTGGTACACCTGCAGGATCCGGCGGTCGTGGATGGCGATGCGCACGTGGTTGGCGATCAGTTCGCTCACCGCGCGCCGGTCGTCGCCGGCTTCGTCCACGATGGACGAAGCGGCGGTGGACAGCTGGTCCATCACCTGCTCCAGCAGCTCGGCGAGGATCGCCGACTTGCTGTCGAAGTGCCGGTAGATGCCCGATCCCACGATCCCCGCGGCCTGACCGATCTCGGCCATGCCCACGGTGTGGTAACCGTTGCGCGCGATCAGCTCCGCGGCCGCGGTGAGGATCCGGGCTTTGCGCGCAGGATCGCGCCGAGGCCGTTGCGCCTCTTCCACCGGTACCTCCCTCCATGGCCGACGCGTCGATCGTACCCCGTACGCGAGCGCCTCAACCCGCCGCAGGGCGCGCGTCACCTCGGCCCTGTCGGGCAGAACAACCCGATCACGTGAATCGCGCGGTGGCGCGAGCGTGGTACTGTCCGCTAGCTAGTGAATCACGGTTCACTAGCTAGCTGTGTCGCTCGATACTCTCCGTTTTCCCGTTCATCAGCGGGTTTCTGGCGAATCTGCCCTTGGTCCAGGATGACAATGAGGTCAACCATGACGCTGTCGAAGAACGCTCATTCACTACGGCGCTGGCGCGCGGCGATCGTGCTGGCCGCCGTTCTGGTGGCCACCGGAAGCACCGTGGCACCCGTCGCGGCGGCGGAAAACCCCGCCACCGACTGCGAGAACGTCACGGTCCCGGTGACCGCCGCCGGTCAGCCGGCCACCATCGCCGGCACCCTGTGCGTGCCGCCCGGTGCCACCACTGTGCAAATCCTCGTTCACGGCTGGTCGTACGCGCGGTACTACTGGGACCTGCCCTACGAGCCGGACACCTACTCCTACGTGCGGGCGGCCAACCGCCGCGGCTACGCGACGATGAACATCGACCGCCTCGGCGACGGCCGGTCCACCCACCCGCTGAGCGCGTTCGACACCTTCTACGCCGATGTCAGCACCGTCCACCAGGTCATCACCGCATTGCGCGACGGCCGCCTCGGCACCCGGTTCGGCAAGGTGATCGAGGTCGGGCACAGCCTGGGCGGCATCCTCACGATGACCGAAGCGGGCCTGTACAAGGACGTCGACGCGATCATGCCGACCGGCATCGCACACTCGCTGAACTACACCAACGTCGTCACGAAGATCATCGCCGACGACTACCCCTCGTCCCTCGACCCGAAGTTCTCCTCGGCCGGCCTGGACCCCGCGTACCTCACCAGCTACCCCGACACCCGCCACGGCTTCTACCTGGGCAACGCGACCTCCACCGACCCCGGCGTGGTCGCGAAGGACGAGCAACTCAAGGAAACCGGCAACCTCGTCGAACTGGCGACTCTGGCGGGCTACAACGTCCTCAACGTCGACCGCACGCTCGACATCCCCGTCTACACCGTTGTCGGCCAGCACGACCCGTTCATCTGCGGCCTGCTCGGCCCGAGCTGCTCGGACTCCCAGGCCCTGGCCGACTTCGAGCGCCCCTTCTACGGTCCGAACGCGACAGTCCTCGCCGACGTCGTCCCGAACAGCGCCCACGATCTCCAGCTCGAGAAGAGCGCGCCGGACAGCAACGCCCGCATGCTCGACTTCGCGGACAAATACGTCGGAGCCGGCCCCGCCGTCCACGACAGCACCCCCGGCGCCGCCACACCCGTCCCCACTCCGCCCAACCCCACCCCGAGCCTGGCAGCACGGGCGATCAACGCGACGATCGTGCAAGCAGCCGTCCCGGCCATCGCGCTGCTCCAACGGGGCAGCAACGCCGTCCCCGGCCTCGGCGACAACCAGGACCCGATCCCGGGCATGTCCGCGGCCCTCTCCACCCTCGGCAACCTGACCGACAGTCTCGTCGGCACGTTTCCGGAGCAGGTACTCGGCGGCAGTTGAGCACCGGTCCTCAACGCCGGCCTCTCAACGCCGGCTCTCGACACCGCTCTTTCGACACTGCAGCCGCGCACCGGCTTCCCGCGGCGCGCGGCTGCGGTGCCGTCCGACACCTTCCGACGTGAGTCGAACCCGGGGGAGGCGTCGTCAAGAAGCAGGAATCCTTGCCGCGACAAGCGATGCACGCAGGTTGTCGCTGTGCGTGAACGTCGGCTCGGCGCCGATTCTGAGCGTGTTCGGGTCACGGTCACGCGTGGTGCTCTGGCTCTTCGGCGCGCTTGGCTGTACGCCCGAGCTTCGCGCCCCTTGTGGTTCGGGCACCTGTTCTCGCTGCAGCGCCTCAGGCGCGTGGTGACGACGAGTCGGGTGCGATGACTCGCAGCGCGTGAAGCGGCACGGTGACCTCGACTTCACCACCCAGTCCTTCGAGGTCGCGATGCAGCACGAGAGCGGTGATCGGCGGTGCGGTGCCCAGCAGCACCCGGGCGAGCGGGACGGTCGGCACCACCTCGGCCACTTTGGTGCGCACCCGTAGAGCGGCGGACGGGTGACGGTCGGGGCCGCCGATCAAGACTTCCTCCGGGCGGTAGAAAACGGTTCCCTGTGTCGCCGGCGCGGCGAGGATCGCGGGGTCGAGCGGTAGGTCACCCACGTGCAGTCCGTCGGCGTCGCGGGTCGCGGGGCCGAGTTCGGTCCAGCCGAGCAGGCGTGCAGTGACCGTGTCGATGGGCTGGTGGGTGAGCTGGTCGGTGGGGCCGGTTTGGCGCAGGCTACCGGCGTCGAGGATGGCCAGGTCGTCGGCGAGACGGAGCGCTTCGTCGCGGTCGTGCGTGACGTGGATCGCGGGCACCGCCAGCTCGTTGAGCGTCTCACGCAGCACGTCGCGGAGCTCTTCGCGGACGGGCTGGTCCAGGGCCGAGAGGGGTTCGTCCAGCAGCAGTGCGGCCGGGCGCGCGGCGAGGGCGCGGGCGAGCGCGACTCGTTGGCGCTCGCCGCCGCT
This sequence comes from Amycolatopsis rhabdoformis, assembly GCF_035918295.1. Classification (GTDB taxonomy): domain Bacteria; phylum Actinomycetota; class Actinomycetes; order Mycobacteriales; family Pseudonocardiaceae; genus Amycolatopsis; species Amycolatopsis rhabdoformis. The sequence goes on along the minus strand of NZ_CP142149.1, from coordinate 4,104,342 downwards.
GAGCGAACGTGGTGCCCGGCGGGCGAGGTGGGTGATGCCGAATCGGGCGAGTAGTTCGTCGATCTCCGGGTCGCGTCGCCGACCGTGCAGCGTGGGGGCGAACCCGACGTTGTCGCGGACGGACAGGTGGGGGAAAAGGGCGGCGTCCTGGAACACCACGCCGATCCGGCGCTGGTCGGCGGGTAGGCGCGTGATGTCGAGGCCGTTGAGCTGCACGTTGCCGCGCCGGGGGGTGCGGAATCCGGCGATGGTGTCGAGCAGCATGCTCTTGCCGGCGCCGGAGGGCCCGAGCACGACCAGGACGCGCCCGGCGCGCACGGAGAGGTTCAGCGGCCCGAGCCGGAAGGAGCCTGCCTGGGTGAGCAGGTCGGACACGGCGAGCACGCGTCACCGCCGGGGCCGGGTGGCGCCGGCGACGAGCCACCCGGAGGCGAGGGTGCGCAGCACGAGGAACGTGGCCAGGGCGACGAGCAGGAGCAGCACCGCGGCCGACGCGGATTCGGCGAGCCCGGAAGACAGGAAGAGGTTGTAGATCGCGACCGGGGCGGTGGCCGGGTAGTAGGCGAGGATGACGACGGCGCCGAACTCGCTGATCGAGCGCGCGTACACGAGCACGGCACCGGTCAGCACCCCGCGCCAGGCCAGCGGGACGGTGACCCGCCGGAACGTCTGCCCGGGCGTGGCGCCGAGGCTGCGGGCGGCGCGTTCGACGAACGGATCGAGGGCTTCGAACGCGACCCGGGCGCTGTTGACCGCGAAGGGGGCGCTCACGAACAGCATGGCCACGATGATCCCGGCCTGGGTGCCGTAGAACGGGAATCCCGTGGCCTGCGCCGGGGTGCCGAGCCATCCGGTGCGGCCGAACACGAACAGCAGCGCGATCCCGGCGACCGTGTGCGGGATCGCGAGCGGCAGATCGACGATCGCCTGCACCAGCGCGTGCCCGGGAAACCGGCGCCGGGCGAGCAGGTAGGCCAGCGGAACGCCCAGCACGGTCGCGACCACCGCCGTGATCGCGGCGTCCTGGACGCTGAGCAGCACCGCGTCCCGGATCTCCTCGTTCGCCACCGCCGCGCGCAGGCCCCCGGGTGAGGTGGCGGTGATCAGGCCGAACACGGGCAGCAGGATGAACCCGAGCAGCAACCCGCTTGCCGTCCACAGCAGAGCGGGGAACAGCCCGCGCGGCACCCTGACCGTCCACCGGCCGCGTTCGACCGTGTCGTTCACTCAGCCTCCGGGGAGCTTGGCCGGCACCGTCTGCGGCTGCACCGACGCCGGTAGCTGCGCACCGTTGGCGACGCCCGCGACCGCCGGGCTGACGACGGTGAACCCGTTGTCGCGCATGATCTTCTGGCCCGCCGGGGACAGGACGAACTCGACGAACCGCAGGCCTGCTGCCGCGTTGGGCGCGTTGGTCGGCACGGTCAGCGCGTACACGATCGGCTTGCCGGTCCGCGCGCCCGAGGAGGTGGGGACGCTGACCGTCGCGTACGTCGCGGCCAGGGCCGGGTCCGACAAGTCGATCCGGCTCGGCAGGTCCAGGAATTTCAGGTGGTGCTGCAACGCGTCGGACCGGTAGATCCCCAGGTAGTCGATCTGCCCCGACGACACCGCGGGCAACAGCTGCGTCTCGGTGCCGACCATGGTCTCCGGCGGCGAGTTCGCCAGGACGCCGGCCGAAAGGCCGGGCTGGTGGTAGAAGTTCTCGGCCAGGGCGAGCATCTGCAGCGTCTGGTAGCCCGAGGGATCGGTGTCCGGGTTGGACCGTCCGATCTTCACTCCGGGCTGTGCCAGAACCTGGTGCCAGTTGTCCGCGGTGAGCTCGGCGGCGCCCTTGCTCTGGTCGGTGTAGGCGAAGGTGATGCGGTTCGACGCGAACCCGACATACCAATTCGCGAACTGTGTGCTCCCGTTCGTGCCGTACATCTTCGACGGGATCAGCGAGTAGTCCGCCACACCCAGCACGTCGACCGGGGTGTGCAGTTCGGTGATGCCCCGCACCACCTCGACGCTCCCGGCGAACTTCGAGTGCACCGTCACGTCCGGGTTCTGCGTCTTGAACGCGGCGATCATCGCCGTGAACGGCTTGGCCAACGTGCCGGCACCGTTCACGATCAACGTTCCAGCGACCGCAGCGGCGGACCCGCTCGCCGGCGCGGAGGGAGCCGGGGGCGACGATCCGCACGCGGCCACCACCACCGCGGCCGCCCCGATCGTCAGGGTCTTGAGCCCGAAGCCACGTCGCATCGCCCCTCCTCCTGCCCCATCGCAGAGGCAGCAACGTTACCGACCGCGCAGTGGGGACGACAGCGCCGAACAGGCCACTCCACCCCAACCCGGACACGACGCGGCGGTCGCCAACAGTGAAGAGAGGGCATTTGCGCAGGTCGGCGACCTATACTCGCCCGATGCCGCACTACCGGATCTCCGAGGCCGCTCGGCTACTCGGCGTCAGCGACGACACGATGCGCCGCCACATCGACGCCGGGCTCATCGAGGCGACCAAGGACCGCGCCAACCGCTACGTCGTCGAGGGCGAGGACCTGGCCCGGTTCGCGGGCGAGCAGGGTGCTGCGGTTCACGACCCGACCTCGGTCTTGCGCTCGGCTCGCAATCGGATGGTCGGATTGGTCACCTCGATCACCACCGACAAGGTCATGGCCCAGGTCGACCTACAGTGCGGCCGGGAGCGAGTCGTGTCCCTCATGAGCACCGAAGCCGTCAACGAACTCGGCCTCGTCGTCGGCTCCCTGGCCGTGGCGGTGATCAAGTCGACCACCGTGGTCGTGGAAACCCCGAACGCCTGACAAGCGGCAGGAATCGCCGCGGTACCACCGGAATGACACCCCGTGCGGACCGGGAGGCGCCCCGGCTCGGCCTCGCGCTCAACGGGACTTCTCGTGCCCCCCAGTCACGGGCGCCCGGTCATCGGCCGCGGCGGTGACCGCGGCCGACACGTCCTCCAAGAAGCGAGCGATGAGGGCTTGCTGTGGTTCGGTGTAGCGCTCGATGGCCGCGCGGACGTGCTCGGCGAGTGGGCCGAAGAGGGCGGCGCCGACCGCCAGGGCCGAGTCGGTGATCCGCAGGTCGACCTGGCGGCGGTCGGTGGCGCTGCGGGTGCGCCGCAGGTGGCCGGCTTGTTCGAGGCGGTCGATGAGCGCGCTGGTGGCCGGGGGGCTCAGGTGCAGCGCCGTGCTGAGGCGGCCCGGGGTCATCGGTTCGTGGGTCCGGTCGGCGTCCATGATCACGGCCAGCGCGTTGAGATCGGTGCGGTGCAGTCCGTGGCCTGCGCCGAAGGTGGCGACGTAGCGCTCGGTCTCCACGGCGTGGCGGCGCAACAACCCGGCCAGCCCGTGGGGGTCGCCGGCCGGGGCCGCCGGGCTTCCTGCCATGTCGTGCTCCTCGTCGTGGTCCTCGAACGACAGCCCGGTTGCGATCACGGGCTTCCCACCCTACGGTTCCATCATCGAATATTTCTACGGTGGAAATAAAACCGACCCGGGAGAAAGGGTGTCAAGAGGTGAGCGACGACGTCCCGGGAGCGAGCCGCCAGAGCCGCCAGAGCCGCCAGAGTCGTCAGCGCCGCCCGAGCCGCCTGAGGTGGCTGTTGCCGGCACTGCTCGCCCTGCTCTGGCTGGCGTTGGGCGCTGTTGCCGGGCCCTTCGCCGGAAAGCTGGGCGACGTCGTCCAGAACGACAGTTCGGCGTTCCTGCCCCGCAGCGCGGAGGCCACTCAGGCCCAAGCGCAGGCGCAGGCTTTCGTCGACCGCGAGGTGCTGCCCGCCGTCGTGGTGGCCGAGCGGTCCACGGGTCTCACCGCTGCGGACCGGGCGTTCCTGGCCGAGCGCTCCGCTCGGATCGCCCGGCTGCCAGGCGTGGCACCGGTGTCGCCGGTCATCCCGGCGCCGCGGGACGACCGCGCCGTTCAGGTGGTGGTGGGGATCGACGCGACGGGCAACCCCGGTGACGTCGCGACCCGGGTGCGCGACGAGCTGGCAGGCGCGCCGACGGGGTTGACCGTGCTGGTCACCGGACCGGCCGCGCAGATCGCGGATCTGGTGGTCGCGTTCGGCGGGATCGACGGGGTGCTGCTGCTGGTCGCCGGTGGGGTGGTGGTCCTGATCCTGCTCGTGGTCTACCGCAGCCCGCTGCTGCCGTTGCTGGTGCTCGTGTCCGCCGTGTTCGCGCTGGGGCTGGCGAGCCTGACCGTGTACCTGTTGGCGGACAACGGGATCATCGACCTCAACGGGCAGAGCCAGGGCATCCTCTCGATCCTCGTCTTCGGTGCGGCGACCGACTACGCCTTGCTGCTGGTGTCGCGCTTCCGCGAGCAGTTGCGGGACCACGGCGATCGGTTCGTCGCCATGCGGGCGGCCTTGCGGGGCACTGTCGAACCCATCGTCGCGTCCGCGGCGACGGTGATCCTCGGCGTCCTGTGTCTGGTGTTCAGCGAGCTGAACTCCAACAAGGCGCTGGGACCGGTGGCGGCGATCGGTATCGCGTCGGCGCTCGTCGCCTCGTTGACGTTCCTGCCGGCCGTGCTGGTGCTGTTCGGCCGTGCGGTCTTCTGGCCCCGGGTGCCCGCGCTGGGCTCCGCGCACCCCGAGGTCGCCGGGGTGTGGGGCCGGGTGGCCGAGTTCGTGGGGCGCTCACCCCGGGCGATCTGGATCGGGGTGGTCCTGGTGCTGGCCGTCGGCGTGGCGTTCCTGCCGCAGCTGAAGGCCACGGGCACCAGCCAGTCGGACGTGTTCCTGGACCGGGTCGACTCCGTGACCGGGCAACAGGTGCTCGAGCGGCACTTCCCGGGTGGCACCGGCGCGCCCACCGTCGTCATCACCAACTCCGGCGCGGCCGCCGCGGTGCGTTCGGCAGCGGTGGTGGACGGGGTCGAGCAGGCCACCGTGGTGCCTCCGGTCGTCGAGGGCCGCTCCCGGGTGGAGGTGGTGTTGCGAGACGCCCCGGATTCCACCGCCGCGGTCGACACCGTCCGGCGTGTCCGCGACGCCGTGCACGCGGTGCCGGGCGCGGACGCCGTGGTGGGCGGGCCCACCGCCGTGCAGCTCGACACCCGGATCGCGGCGGAGCACGACCGGAACCTGATCATCCCGATCGTGCTGCTGGTGATCTTCCTCGTGCTGGCGTTGCTGTTGCGCGCGTTGCTCGCGCCACTGCTGCTGATCGCGACGGTCGTGTTGTCCTTCGCTGCCACCATGGGCTTGTCCGCGGTCGTGTTCGACTCGGTCTTCGGGTTCCCCGGAGCCGATCCCGTGGTGCCGTTGTTCGGGTTCGTCTTCCTGGTCGCGCTGGGCGTCGACTACAACATCTTCCTGATGACCCGGGTGCGTGAGGAGACCAGGCGGTCGTCCACCCGGGCGGGAACGTTGCGCGGCCTCGCCGTGACCGGAGGTGTCATCACGTCGGCCGGCGTGGTCCTCGCCGCCACGTTCGCGGCGCTCGCCGTGATCCCGATCCTGTTCCTGGCCCAGATCGCCTTCATCGTCGCGGCCGGCGTGCTGATCGACACCTTGCTGGTCCGCACGCTCCTCGTCCCCGCGCTCACCCTCGACATCGGGCGCCGAACCTGGTGGCCGTCGCGGCTGTCGCGGGCCGAGCCGCTCGGCCGGTGATCAGCGGTGCCCTACTCGCCCTCCGATGGCGGTTCGGTGCGGTCGTCGTCGGAGTGCGCCAGCAGGTGGTCGCGGAGTGCGCGGGCCGTGTCGGAGAGATCGCGGTCGCCGGTGTAGCAGACGAGCAGCCGCCGGTCCGCCCAGGGCTCGGCCAGGTCGACGGCGGCCAGGGTGCCGCCGGTGAGCCAGCGGCGCACGCTGTACCGGGGCAGGATGGCGATGCCGACACCCCCGGCCACGGCGTGACAGGCGGCGTCGATGCCGGGCAGCCGCACGCGATACCTCGGCTGGCTGCCCAGCGGTCTTGCGTGTGTCTCCAGGTGTTCCTGCAACGGGTTGGCGACGCTCAGCCCGACGAACGCGCGCCCCAGCACGTCGGCGTACGACACCCGCGGCAGGCTGGTCAGCGGGTCGTCGGGGAGCGTGACGACCACCAGCGGATCCTCCCGGATCACCCGGGTTTCCAGCTGTCCGAGGTCGTGGGTGTCGGCGACGACTCCGAGATCGGCGCGGCCTTCGGCCACCGCGGCGACAATGCGGTAGGTCGGGCTTTCCTCCAGGTCGATGCGGGCGTGCGGGTACCGGGCGAGAAACGACACAGCGGCGGCGGGCATGAGGCTCGCGGCGCCGGCGGCGTTGGCCCGGACGCGGACGGTGGCGCCGTGCCCCTGCGCGTACTCGTCCAGCTCGGTTCGCAGCTGGCCGACCGCGTGGCACACGGTCCGGGCGTGGCGCAGCAGCACCTGTCCCGCCGGGGTGAGGGCGACTCCGCGGCGGCCGCGGTCGAAGAGCGTGACACCCAGGGTGCGCTCCAGGTTGCTGATCCGCCCGCTGGCCGACGGCACGGACAGCCGGGCGCGGGCCGCCCCGTGCGTGATACTGCCGGTCTCCGCGACCGCGGTCACGAGGTCGAGATCGATGAGGTCCACTGAAACGCCCCTGTCTTGGCGATACGTGCGAGGCACGCTCAGCCTTTGATTCTTCCGAAGCCTAAGGGAAAAGATCTCGAATTTACAAGGTATTTGTGTCTGACCATAATAGGTCCTGCTGGCTGTCCGGCATTCTCGCTCGAGCAATGACGCCCCCCACCGAGTATGGCGGCGGGCTCGCGCCCGCATCGTGGCCGGCCCTTGCTCGAGGAAAAATCAGGAAAGATGAAATGGATTCTGCGATGGATGTGCGGAGAAACGACGAGAATGGCTCGTATGAGGCTGTCGTGGACGGACAGGTGGTCGGCATGATCGTCTACCACACCCCGCATGGTGATCAACGGGTGACGTTCAGCCATACGATTGTCGAGCCCGAGTATCGCGGTCGGGGGATCGCGGCGCGGCTGGTGAAATACGCCTTGGACGATCTGCGGGCGCGCAACCTGAATCTCACCAATTACTGCTCCTTCGTGGCGGACTTCATCGCCGATCACCCCGAGTACAAGGTGTTGGTCGACGGCCGGTTCCCGGGCCGCGCGGTGGTGCCTGATCGCGCGCCGCGCGAGCGTACCGATTGACGGCCGTGCCGATCGTCGCCGGAATCCGACCGATTCCGGTCCACAAGCACCAGAACAAGGCAGAGTGACGTGAACCTCGACCAGCTCATGAGCAAGCACCTCACCAGGTATTTCGACCCCGGTAAGACCGTTCCCGAGGAAACCCTTCAGCTTCTGCTGAGGTTCCTGCGCTCCACGCCCACATCGACGAACATCCAGCCCCACCATTTCTATGTCGTCGCCACACCCGAAGGCAAAGTGCGGCTGGCCACCAATCTGGGCGAGCAATTCGAGCACAACAGCGAGAAGATCCTGAACGCGTCGCACGTCATCATCCTCACCACCCGGGCGGATCTGCCGGAGAGCCATGTCGATGCGGTGTTCTCGAAGGAGAGAGCCGACGGCCGGTTCCCCGACCCGGTCAAGCAGGGGCTGCGGGAGGCGAAGAGCCGTGACTTCCTCGACCTGCACATCTACGGCTACCGGGACCTGAACCACTGGCTGGACAAGCAGGCCTACCTGGCGCTGGGCATGACCATGATGGCGGCCGCCGAACTCGGCGTCGAGGCCATGCCGCTCGAAGGGTTCGACCCGAGCAGCGTCGACAAGGCGTTCACGATTCGCGAAACCGGTCACACCACGACAGTGCTGCTGGCTCTCGGCTACCCCGACCGGGCGAAGGTGAACTACGGCCCGATCTCGCGCTTCGAAGCCGACCGGCTGTTCACGTTCGTCTGATCATTCGCGGCATCGAAAGGACACGGTTCTCGGCCTGTCTTCGCCGACTGCCACCGGCCGACAATGACGGGTATTCGAGCGCGCTGATGAAGAGAGGTGCCAGATGAAGGCGATCGTGGTGACGGACCCGGACGCCGGAACGGCCGGGCTGACGATGGCGGAGCGACCCGAGCCCGAGCCGGCGATCAACGACGTCGTCGTGGAGGTGCACGCCTCCGGGTTCACCTCGGGTGAGCTGACGTGGCCCTCGACCTGGACCGATCGCCTCGGCCGGGACCGAACGCCGTCGATTCCCGGGCAGGAGCTGGCCGGGGTGGTGACCGCGCTCGGCTACGGCACGCGAGGCGTTTCGGTGGGACAGCGCGTGGTCGGTCTCACCGACTCGTACCGCGCCGGTGGACTGGCGGAACGCGTGGCGATCGAGGTGCGCAACCTCGCGCCGCTGCCGGGTGACGTCGACTTCACGGTGGGGGCGAGCCTGCCGATGCCGGCGCTCACCGCGTGGCAGGGACTGTTCGACCACGGCCGCCTCGAGTCGGGCCAGAGCATCCTCGTGCACGGTGCCGCCGGCTCGGTCGGGTCGATGGTCGCCCAGCTCGCCCGTGAGGCCGGCGCCCACGTCATCGGCACCGGACGCGCGGCCGATCGGGAGAAGGCGCTCGACTTCGGCGCGATGGAGTTCGTCGACCTCGAGAACGACTCGCTGGACGATGTCGGCCGCGTCGACCTGGTCTTCGACGTCATCGGCGGCGACATCCAACGGCGGTCCGCGGGCGTGGTTCGCGCCGGCGGAACGCTGGTGACCATCGCCGGCCCGCCCGAGGCAAGGCCGGCTGACGGGCTGGCCCTCGACTTCGTCGTCCTGCCCGACCGCGTCCAACTGGGCGAGATCGTCCAGCGCGTACGGGACGGGCGGCTGCGAACGAACATTGCCACCGTCGTGGCGTTCGACGCCGCGATAGCCGCCCTCACTTCGACCGGGCGGATCAGCGGGCAGACCATCATCCGCGTTCGCCCGTAAGGACTTGGGGCACGAGCCGGTGCCTCGCGGAGCAGGACCAGGGGTGCCGGCCGAGGGCCGTCTCAAGTGGACGACGAGCCGCGGTTCGCCCTGGGCTGAGCGCACCACTCAGTCTTAGGCGCAGGCTTAGGCTGAGTGCGGAAATTCCGCATTGTGGAACTCCTGGGCGTGGCTGATGCTCGGTGGGTGAGTACGCCTTTTCTCATCCTGCTGGCCGGTGTCGCCGCCGGTGCGCTGAACGCCATCGGCGGCGGAGGAACCTTCGTCGCGCTGCCCGCGCTCGTCGCCGCGGGCATGCCTCCGGTGCTGGCCAACGCTGTATCGCGAATCGCCCTCGCGCCCGCCGCCGTGGCCAGCGCGTGGGTCTACCGACGCGACGTCATCCCGGTCGGGCCGACCTCCGCCAGGGCGTTGACCGCGGTCAGTGTGCTCGGCAGCGGCGTCGGTGCCGGCCTGGTGCTGGTGCTGCCGGCCGCTTCGTTCGACGCCGCGTCGCCGTGGCTGCTGGCCTTCGCCACCGTGACGCTCGCCTCCGGACGCTACGTCTCCCGGGTGGTGAGCCGCCTGCTGGGCCGTTCGGTTCTCATGAGTTCGCGAGCCGTGCTCATCGCCCAGTTCTTCCTCGCCGTGTACGGCGGTTACTTCGGCGGAGCCGTAGGCATCCTGACGGTGGCCGTCTGGAGCATCGGCCTGGCGCTGGACACGGCGGTGAGCAACCCGATGCGGGTCACCCAGCTCGCGGCGATCTTCCTCACCTCGAGCGTGCTGTTCCTCATCGCCTCGGACGCGCTGACCGCCCCGCTCCTGCTCACCGCCATGCTGGCCGGCGCCGTGGCCGGCGGATTCGCCGGCGCCTACCTGGCCCGCCGCTTCCCGGCCTGGCTCCTGCGCGGTGTCCTCCTGACCACCGCCGTGATCACGACCGTCCTGTACTTCCTGCGCGACTGACGACGCGGAAAGCGGAGGAAAGCGGACGGTCGTGGGGTCTTCGGCCCTGCCTCGACGGGTCCGAGTTCGTCTCTCTCGCTTCCGAGGCCGGCACCCGGCCGACGAGGCCCACCGTCGCCCGTTCCCGCGGCGGGCGACGGTGGGCTGGTGCCCGCAGGTGGTCGGCTCAGCGGAGAAGCTTGATGACCTCCGCGAACTCCGTCAACGCCGGCTCGAGGACGCTGAGGTAGGTGATCCCGTGGTTTTCCCGGTAGCGAAGGAGTTTCTCGGCGATCTCGTGCGCCGACCCGACGAGCACGCCCGGGAGGGCCCGGATCCGGGCGTCGGAAAGGCCGGGGGCGACCTGGCGCACGAGGGTGAAGTCGGGGTCGGTGCCGACCGAGACGGTCGAGGCGAAGAGGTTCAGTTCGAGAGTGGGGAAGCGCTCGCCGGCTGCTGTGCGGGCGAAGGCGACACGGTCGGCCAGAACCTGTTCCGGGTCGGCGTCCGGGCGGGCGGCGGACATGGCCGAGAAGCCGATGATGTCGGCCTCGCGGGCGGCGAGGCGCAGCACGCGGTCGCCGTCGCCGGCCAGGAGCAGAGGCGGGGCGTGCTCGGCCGAGGCGAACTGGGTCTTCAGTTCGGTGACGGTCGCGGCCAGGTGGTCGATCCGGGCGCCGGCGCGGGGGAAGGGCAGGCCGGCCGCCGTGAACTCCGCCTCCACGTACCCGGCGCCGAGTCCGAGTTCGAGGCGGCCGCCGGTCAGCGCCTGGGTGTCCGCGACGTCGCGGGCGAGCAGGGCCGGCCGGTAGAAGCCCGCGTTGAGCACGTAGGTGCCGAGGCGCAGCGTGGTGGTGACGTCGGCCGCGGCCACCAGGGCGGGGAACGGCGCGGGCATGCCGAGGTGGTCGGGTACCTGCAGCACGTCGTAGCCGAGGTCCTCGACCTGGCGTGCCCTCGCCTGCCAGGTCGGCCGGGGGCCGGTGGACAGCAGGCTGATGCCGAAGCGGAACGGGCGGGCAGTCATGGGTTCTCCCAATTAATGTGACCGGTCATCTTAGCAAGTGTCTAAAAAGGACGGACGTCAGAGGACGGCGACCGCGCCTGGACGCGCGTCCACCAGCACCTTGCCGAGCCCTGCGGCCCCGAAGACCCGCGTGACGTCCTCGGCGTGCTGCGTGTAGTGCGCCCACCCGTCCTGGTGCAGCGGCACGACGGCGCGCGCGCCGAGCAGCGCGGCGGCGCGGGCGGCCAAGTCGGCGGTGAGCGTCAGGAACACGTCGCCACGGGCCGGCAGTTTCGCGGCGCCGACGTTGAGGACCGCGATCTCGATGCCCGGGAACCGTTCGGCGATCACGGAGACCACTTCGAGCGACGCATTGTCGCCTCCGATGTAGACAGTCGGGGCGCCGTCGGCCTCGAGGACGAAGCCGATCACCGGGCCGTTGCGCAGGCCGAGCTCCGGGTCTCCGTGCAACGCAGGGACCGCGGTGATCCGCACGGTGCCGACCTCGGTCCGGTCGAACGGCCGCAGACCCGTCGCGTGGTCGCCGAGCTTCGGCGCGCCGTCCTCCGTGGTGATCACCCGCTTCGCTCCCAGCGCGAACTCCCGGCCGGAGAAGTCGAAGTTGTCCATGTGGTGCTCGTGGGAAACCAGCACCGCGTCGATCGGCCCCAGCTCGTCGGGTCTCACGGCGGGGCCGGTGAGCTTCACCGCCGTGACGGGCCCGTAGTGGTAGGTCTGCGGCTCGTCGAAGGTGGGGTCGAGCAGGAATCTCGCCCCCGCGTACTCCACCACGGCGGTGGGGCCGCCGATCACCCGCACGGTCACGTCGGTCATGCGCAACTCCTCGTTCCGTTTTTCGCGCCCGACGATGTCAGCGGTCGCGCGGCCCGGCAACGTCTGCCCACCACTCAGTGGAAGTGCGCAGTGGCGCCGCTTCGCCGCGGCTGTTCACGATGGGAGCAGAATCCACCGAACTTCGGGAGCCGGCACGATGACCGCGCACTACCGGACCGTCGCCTTCACGGCGGCGGTCCGTTCCGTCCAGGAGCACTACGGCAGCCGCGCGGGGTACGCGCGCATCGAGTCCCGCGCGCCGCAACCCACGGCGCCGGAACCGCTGACCGAGTCCGAACACCTGTACCTGGCCGAGCGCGAGGGCTTCTACCTCGCCAGCGTCGGAGAAACCGGCTGGCCCTACGTGCAGTACCGCGGCGGCCCGCCCGGGTTCCTGCGGGTGCTCGACGAGCACACGGTCGGCTGGGCCGATTTCCGCGGCAACCTCCAATACGTGAGCGTCGGCAATCTCGCCGGCGACGACCGCGTCGCCTTGATCGTGATGGACTACGCCCGCCGGCAGCGGCTGAAGCTCTTCGGCCGCGCCCGCGTGGTCGACGCCACCGCCGAGCCCGAGCTGCTTCGGAAGCTGCACGCCGAGGGTGACGACGGGATCGTCGAACGCGGCATCGTCGTCACGGTCGAGGCCTACGACTGGAACTGCCCGCAGCACATCACGCCACGCTTCTCCCTCGCCGAGCTCGAACCGCAGCTCGAGCGGATCAGACGGGAACTGGCCGACCTCGAAAGCGAGAACGCCCGCCTCCGCGAAGAGCTCGCGAAGGCGGACGCACGCTGAGCGCAGTCAGGCCACCTTCGTGCGGAGTTTCTCCCGCTCGGGGTCGGCGATCGCGGCGAACAGCAGGCCGCTGACCGCCACGAACCCGCCGAACAGCAGGAACGCCGTGGTGTAGCCGCCCTGCGGGGTGTCGGTGGCGTCGAGGATCACGCCGGTCACCAACGGGCTCACGATGCCGGCCGCGCTGCCGATCGCGGCCAGCACAGCGAGCGTGCCGGCCCGGCGCCGCGCCGGCGCGATCTCGGCGACCACCGGCAGCGTCACGGTGTTCACCACCACCGAGGTGCCGTAACCGAACACCAGCAACAGGATCGCGGGCAGGGCCGCGGTGGTCCACGGCAGGAGGGTGAGCAGCACGCCCGCGACAGCCACGGTGATCCCGCCTCCGATGCCCCGGACCTTGCGCGAGCTGACCCCGCGCCGCAACAGGCGGTCGGTCACGGTGCCGGCCACCACGAGCGCGATGATCGCCATCGCGCTGGGCACGGTGTACAGCAGTCCCGACGCCGTGGCGGAGAAGCCGAGACCGTGTTCGAAGTACGACGGCAGCCACGTGTAGATCACCGACGCCAGCGCGTTCTGCGCGAAGTACACCAAGCCCGCCACCAGGAAGGTGGGGCTGAGCAGGACCCGCAGCCACGACGCGCTCGGTGCGTTGTCCACAGTGGACGCGCTGGGGGCGTCCGTGGTGTAGGGACCCATCCGCCCGGCGAAGAACCACACCACCACCCAGGCGAGCGCCAGGATCCCCACCGCGAGGAACCCGCTGCGCCACCCGAAGGCCACGACCACCACCGTCAGCACGGGCAACAGCGCCACCTTCGCGACAGCGGCGCCACTGGTGATCAGCGACGCGGGCAGGCCGCGCCGGTCGTTGGGGAACCACGAGTACGCGATGGTGTGCGACAGCGGCACCACGGGACCTTCGGCCGCGCCGACCACGAGCCGGCTGGCGACCAGCATGAACCCGGTCACGGCGAGGAAGGCCGGGATCTGCCCGACGGCCCACAGCACGCCGCACACGAGCAACACGACCCGGGGCGAGAGCCGATCGGACAGCAGCCCGACGACGAGGCACGCTGCCACCAGCAAGAGGTAAGACGCGCTGCTGATGGTGCCGAACTCCGTGGCCGTGAGTCCGAACTCCTTCTGCACCGGCGTCGCGATCAAGCCGACGAGCGCTTTGTCCAAAAAGGTCACCACGGTCGCGCCGATGACCGCGACCGTGGCCGTCCAGGCGCGCAGCTTGCTCGGGCGAGGGAATCCGTCGGCGGGCAGGAACGCCGCTTCGCCGGTGGCTGGACTGTTCAACGACATGGGTCGTGACCTCCTCGTTGAGGTAGGGGAAGGGGAATCAGGAAAGAAACCGGTGGTGCTCGCGGGATCGCGTGAGGTCACGCAGGAGGTCCGCGTCGAAGCGCGCGGTGGCGGTCGGGGTGCGCGTGGTGCTGAAGTCTTCGACGCTGATCCAGCCGGTGTACCCGGTCTCGTCCAGCGTTTCGAGGAGCCCGGCGACGTCGACCAGACCGTTGTCGAGCGCCGACCAGTCGGGCGTCCACGGGCCGCCCTCGGCGGGGCGGGCGTAGGCGACGTTCTTGAGGTGCACGTGGGCGAGGTGCGGGCCGAGCACGTCGAGGGCGAGCGCGTGGGATTCGTACCCCTCGATGGCGAGGTTTCCCGCGTCGTAGATCACGCCGATCCACCGCGGATCGAACTCGCCGACGAGGCGCTGGGCCAGCGACGCGCTGGGCGCGATCGACCGCTGGTGGATCTCGAGCAGCGCCCGCACGCCGTGGTGGCGGGCCGATTCGGCGAGCAGGGCGAAGAAGTCGCGGGCCTCGGCCAGCAGTTCCCGGTACGGTCGCCCGTCGCGCCACGGTGCCCGAACCCGGATCCACGCCACACCCGCCGATGCCGCCAGTTCGAACGTCTTCGCGGCACCGGTGACGTCACCCGTGTCGAGGTAGGTGTCGAGACCGATCACCTGCAGACCGGCGGCTTCGCTGAGCCGCACGGCGCGGGAAACGTCGGCTCGCGTCGGAGCGATCGAACAGCGGTTGTAGCCGAAGAACGACGGCTCGCCCCCTTCGTCGCGGGGACGGGCCACGCGCCATTCGATCCCCGCGTAGCCGGCCTCGTGCACGAAGCCGACTGCCTCGTCCGGGGTTAGGTCCGGCAGGCAGACCGAGCAGATTCCCAGCCTCATCCAGTAGCTCCACAGTGGTCGGGACCGAGTCGGGAGTCCGTTCGGCGGCAACGGAAAGCTCGGCGTCGCAGCCAGTACAGCCGCGCGTCACGGGGCTGTCCAAGACCCGCTTGACATCGCGATTTATGCTTCGCAGGCATAACTGGAGGCGTGATGGAACTGCGGCACCTGCGGTACTTCCTGGCTGTGGCCGAACGCGGATCGTTCAACCGGGCCGCGGCCCAGCTGCTCGTCGCGCAGCCGTCACTGAGCCGGCAGATCCGAGCGCTGGAGAGCGAGCTGGGGGAGGACCTGTTCGTCCGCACCCCGCAAGGCGTGACGCCGACCGCCGCCGGCCAAGCGCTCGTGGGCCACGCCCGGCACCTGCTCGCGCTGGAGGCGGCGACGCGCGAGATCGTGGCGCAACACGAGCCGCCACAGGAGCTCGTGGCGCTCGGGATCCCGCCGGGCCTGCCGTCGGCGTGGCTGGTGCGCGTGGTCGAGCACCTGGGCCGCGTGGTGCCGGGCTGTTCCCTTGATCTGACCGAGGCGAGCAGCGCGCGCCAGCTCCTGCTGCTGCGCGAAGGCCGTCTCGACATCGCGATCGTCCACCAGGCCCCGGCCGACGGGACCGTGAGCAGGATGCTGTGGCAGGAACCGTTCGGGTTCGCCGTGCGACCCGGCCACCCGCTCGCCGAGGTCCGCGACCACCAGCTGGCCGACCTTGACGGTCGCCGGGTGCTGATCCACTCCCGCGAGCAGGTGCCGGGCCAGCAGGACAGCCTGCTCGCGGCGACACTCGCGGCCGGCGTGCACCCCGTGTGGCTGTTCGGTCAGTTCGTGGAGCACACCCGCGCGTCCGTGGCGGCCACTCGCGCCGAGATCGCCGTGGTGAGCTCGCACACCGCGGCGCAGCAGCTGCCCGGCTGGGCGTGGGCGCCGCTGCGCGATCTGCCGATGGCGCTCACCACGTGGGCGACCCGGCGCACCGACAGCCGGATGATCGTCGTGGAGGTCGCGGCGGAGATCGCGACCCAACCCTTGGACTGACGACCCGGTTCCGCCCGGTGGAAGACAGATCGCGCTCACGCGCTCGCCCGGCACTAGCGTCGCGGACATCCGACTGCGACCGACGGAAAGTGCGATGGCCGAAATCTCCTACGCGGACCTGGACGAGGTCCGGCTGTGCTACCGGACGCTGGGCGAGGGCCCCGAGCTGGTCGTGCTACTGCACGGGTGGCCGCAGACCGCCCTCTGCTGGCGGCACGTGATGCCCGCGCTCGCCGAGCGCTACACCGTCGTCGCCCCGGACCTGCGCGGCTACGGCGGTTCCGGCCTCGCGAGCACCGGCTACAGCAAGCGCGCCACGGCGGCGGACCTGCACCAGCTGATCGTCCACCTGGGACACCCGTCGGCTCTGGTGGCCGGCCACGACCGCGGCGCCCGCGTGGCCCACCGCTGGGCACTGGACCACCCGGCCGACGTGCGCAGGCTCGCGTTGCTGGACATCCTGCCGACGCGCGAGGTGATGTCCACTGTGGACCGCACGTCGGCGAGTGCGATGTGGCACTGGTTCTTCCATTCCCAGCCGGATCTGCCGGAGCTGTTGCTCGAGGGCAACGTGGAGCCCTACCTGCGGTTCTTCTTCCGGCGGCCCCGCGCGGCCGGCGCGATCGACGACGAGACCTTCGCGGCGTACGTCGAGGCCTTCCAGGACCCGGGCCACCTGCACGCTTCGCTCGAGGACTACCGCGCCGGCTTCGGTGTCGACCTCGAGCTGGACGAAGCCGACCACGCCGCCGGTCACGTCGTGACCCCGCCGCTGCTCCTGCTCTGGGGCGCCGACGGCGGACTGCGTGCCAAGGACGTGGTCGGCGTCTGGCGGCGCTACGCCACCGACGTGCGGGGGAAGGCCGTGGCCGGCAGCGGCCACTACGTGCCGGAAGAGCGGCCGGACACGGTGGCCGACGAACTGCTCGCGTTCTTCGGCTAAGCGGACTCGCCCGCCCCGTCGGCGGCGACCGCCATGGCGGCCAGGCATTCGCGCACGCCCGGCCGGTTCTCGTCGGCCCACACGGCCCACGTGCGCACGAGGGCGTTGGCCTCGTCGGACGGGTCGAGCGGGATCCAGCGCCACGTCGGGAAGTGCCGGCGGGCCGAGGTCTCCCCGAGCAGGACCGCGTCGGCCGCCGAGGTCTCCGCGATGAGCGAGCTGTGCTCGGAGAACCGGCGGAACAGCCAGGTGACGTGGACGTTCTCGGCCTCCGCCGAGGCGCGGAGCCGGACCTCCTCGCCGGGGTTGTCCTGAGCGGAGTGGGCCAGCACCCGCAGCCCTTCGAGATCCCGCAGGGTGACCGTGCGCCGCTCGGCGAGCCGTGAGCTGTCGCGGACCGCGCAGCCGAACCGCTGCAGCAGCACCAGCGCGGAGTGCAGCTCGGGCGGCTCCAGGCGCATCAGGCCCAGGTCGACGAGCCCGGCCGGCAGCAGGTGCCGCTGTTCCTCGGTCGTCGCCTCCTGCAAGGACAGCTTGACCGCCGGCGCCGATTCGGCCAGGGCCGCGCGGAACGTCTCGAACCACCGGTGCGGCAGGCCCGGCGGGATACCGAGGCGCACCAGCCGCTCCGCCCGCTCGGCCGCCTGGAGCACCTCGGGGATCCGGTCGACCTGCACGAAGATCGTCCCGACGTGGGCGCGCAGCCCCTCACCGGCCGGCGTGAGCGCCGCGCCGCGCGCGCTGCGCGAGAACAGCTGGTGGCCGAGGGCGCGTTCGAGCTGGGCGATCTGCCGGCTCAGCGTCGGCTGGGTCAGGTGGAGCGCGGTGGCGGCCTTCGCGATCGACCCGAGCTCCGCGACCGTCCGGAAGTACTCGAGGTGCCTGAGTTCGACCATCGCGCGATTCTATGCCCGCGGGGCATATAAAGGCAGCTCAGTAAGCACTTTCTGAATAACCGGTCACCGGACACGATGGGGGAGTGAGTACGGACGAGCAGATGCCCCCGGTGAAGTTCGACGTCGTGGTGGTCGGCGGTGGGGCCGCGGGTGTCGCGGCGGCGGTCGGCGCGGCGCAGGCCGGCGCGCGGGTGGGCCTGGTCGAGCGCCACGGCTACCTGGGCGGCGCGGCGGTCGCCAGCTCGGTGCTGACCTACTGCGGGTTCTTCGACCACTCGCACGCCCAGGTCGTCGCCGGGGTGGGCCAGCGGTTCCTCGACCGGCTCGACGAGCTCGACCTCTACCTCACGCACACCTCCGCCGAGTCGGGCAACAAGGTCGTGCTGCTGGACCTGGAAACGACCAAGCGCGTGTTCGACTCGCTCGTCCTCGACTCCGGCGTGACCCCGCTCCTGCACGCCACGGTCTTCGGTGCGACCACTGTGGACGGACGCGTGACGGCTCTCGACGTCGCCCACCCCGGCGGCACCTTGCGGCTCGAAGCCGAGGCGTTCGTCGACGGCAGTGGAGACGGCGTGCTCCTCGACGCGGCGGGCGCGGCCCGGACGGTGGTGCCGGCCGCCCACCGGCAGGCCAGCACGCTGGTGATGCGGATCGGCGGCGTCCGGGAGGACGGCGACCTCAGCCGAGCGGGCATGACCTCGGCGGTGGCGGGCTATCGCGGCGCGACCGGCGTCGAGCTGCCGCGCGACCACGGCGTGACGGTGCGGCTGCCGGTGTCGCGCGAGATCATGGTGCTGGTCGCCGACCAGCATCGCGACGTCCTGGACGCGGCCGAGTCGACGTCGGCCGAGATCGAAGGCCGACGGCTCGCGATGCACTACTTCCAGGCGTTGCGCACCGGCATGCGCGGCTGGGAATCGAGTTTCCTCGCGGCGACCGGCCCCGAGCTCGGGGTGCGGGAGACGCGTCGGCTGGCCGGTCTCGTCGCCGTGACCGCCGGCGACGTGACGAACGCCCGCCGCCGCCCGGACGTGATCGCCCGGGGCGGCTGGCCGATGGAGGACCACGCCGTGCCGGGCGTGGTCAGTTACGGCGGGATCCGCGACGACAGCTGGTACGACATCCCCTACGGCAGCCTCACCGCGGCATCGCTCGGGAACCTGTGGGCCGCCGGGCGGCTGGTGAGTTCCGACGGGCGAGCCTACGGCTCCGTGCGGGTCATGGGCACGGCGTTCGCCACCGGCCACGCCGCGGGCGTCGCGGCCGCGTTGTCCGTCCGAAGTGGACCGGTCGCCGTGGGTGCGGTGCAGGACGAGCTTCGCCGGCAGGGAGCGCTGTTGTGAGCGGCAACGCGCGGGAGCCGGGCCGGTCGACGATCGACCGGCTGTTCACCCTGCTCGGCGTGTTCGACGGCGGTGAGCGGACGCTCGCGGAGATCGCCGCGCTCGCGGGCCTCCCGCTCACGACCGCGCACCGCATGCTCGGCGCGCTCGAGGCGTGGGGCGGGGTCGAGCGCACGCCCTCGGGCAGCTACCGGATCGGTCTGCGGCTGTGGGAGCTGAGCACCCGGTCGGCGGCCGCGGCGTCGTTGCGGGAGCTCGCGCTGCCGATGATGCAGGACCTATACGAGATCACCCACGCGAATGTGCAGCTCGTGGTCCGCGACGACGACACCGCACTCGTCGTGGAGCGGCTCGCCGGGCTCCGGTCCGTGCCGACGAGCAGTGAGGTCGGCGGGCGGCTTCCGTTGCACGCCACCGCGGTCGGCAAGGTCCTGCTCGCGCACGGCCCCGCCCGGCTGCTGACCGAACTCGGCCAACGGGGCCTGCGCCGCTACACCCCCTACACCCTGGTGATGCCCGGCCGCCTCGCCGCGTCCGTCGGGTCCACGCGCGAAACCGGCCTCGGGACGGCGCACGAAGAACTGACGCTGGGCGCGGCTTCGATCGCGACCGCGGTGACCGACGCGACCGGCTCCGTGCGAGCGGCGCTCGGCATCGTCACCCATTCCCACATCGCCCTCGCCCGCTACGAATCCGCGCTGAGGTCCGCCGCCGACGGTGTCTCGCAGCGCCTCGCCGCCTCCGAAGAATCGCCGCTGCCGGCCCGGCGGTCCGGCTGAAGACCTCCGATCCTACGAAGAGGAGAACGTCTGTGCGACAAGGAAATCCCGATCGGGTGGCGCTGGTCACCGGCGGAGCCGGGGCGCTCGGCAGCGCCATCGCCCGGCGCCTCGCCGGTGACGGCGCCACGGTGGTGCTGGCCGACCTCGACGGCGACCGCGCCGCGGCCACGGCGGGCGAAATCGGCGCGGAGACCGGCGCTCGGGTCGTCGGCTGGGCCGCGGACGTCGCGTCCGACGAGGGCAACCACGCGCTCGTCGACCGGCTGCGGGCGACCTACGGGCGGCTCGACCAGCTCGTGAACAACGCCGCGCTCAACCAGAAAAGCAGGTTCGGCGAGCTCGGCGAGAGCGAGTGGCAGTCGGTGCTGGGCGTCAACCTGTGGGGTCCGGCGTCGCTGTGCCAGGCGGCGGTGCCGCTGTGGCGCGCGAGCGGCGGCGGGCAGGTCGTGAACATCTCGTCGCGCACGTGGCTCAGTGGCGGCCCGCTCGCGTACGTCTCGTCCAAGGCCGGCCTGGTCGGTCTCACGCGCGCGCTGGCCGTGGAGCTGGGCCCGCTCGGGGTGACGGTGAACGCGGTGGCGCCGAGCACCGTCGCGACGCCGTTCGTCACGGGCGGGCGCAGCGGCGACGAGCTCGCCGCACACCTGGAGAAGCACCGGAACATGACGCTGCTGTCGAGGATGGCGACCGAGGACGACGTCGCGGAGGCGGTCGCGTTCCTCGCCTCGCCGCGGGCTGCGTTCATCACCGGCGAAGTGCTCCACGTGGCCGGGGGCGCGCAGCTCGCCCCGGCGCCCTGACGGGCCCGCGGATGGCCTACCTGGAAACACCTGACGTGGTGCTGTTCTTCGAAGACCACTGGCCGGCCGGCGACCGGCCCGGCCCGCCACTCGTGCTGCTGCACGGCTGGGCGTGCGACTCGGCCGACTGGACCGACCTGGCCGGCCGGTTCACCGCGCGGCACCGCGTGGTGACGGTGGACCTGCGGGGCAACGGACGCTCGAGCACGAGCGCCGACGGCTACTCGCCGGCGGCGATGGCCCGTGACGTCGCGGGGATCCTCGACGTCCTCGACACGGGGCCGGCGGTCGTCGTCGGGCACTCGGCCGGGGCCGAGGTCGCGGCGGCGCTCGCCGTCGCGCATCCGGACCACGTGCGCGGCGTGGTGGCCGTGGATCCCGCCTACGGGTTCGCGCTCGCGGACGGCGAACGGCTGCGGGAAGTGTCGCGGCAGCTCGCCGGGCCCGATCCGATCCGGATCGCGCTCGACTACTTCAGCCGGTTCGACGCCAACCCCGCGACCCCGCGTGCGTTGGCGGAGCTGCACCTGGCCTCGGCCCGGCGCGCGCGGCCCGAGGTGGTACGGGCGATGTTCGACGAGTTCGCGTTCGGTGCCGGCTCGTTCCACTTCCGCCCGGACACCGACGCGTACCTGGCGCGGCGCCGGGCGCCGTTGCTTGCCTTCTACCGCAACGAGATCCGGGCCGCGGCGGGGCGTGAGTTCGCGCGCGGCGAGGCCGACCGCGTGCTGACCTACCCCGGCGCCGGCCACTGGCTGCACCAGGAGCAGCCGGACCGGTTCACCGCCGACGTCGAGCAGTGGCTCGGCGACCCCACGACCACGGGAGCAGATTCATGACGACCACACTCGGACTGTCCGCCGACGAGGTGCTCACCACGACCCGCTCGGTGCGCAAGCGCCTCGACCTCGAGCGCCCCGTGCCTCGGGAGGTGATCGAGGATTGCCTCCGCGTCGCCGTGCAAGCGCCGACGGGCCGCAACCGGCAGCAGTGGGACTTCGTGTTCGTCGAGGAGCCGGACCGCAAGGCGGCCGTGGCCGACCTCTGGCGGCGCGGGCTGGTGGCCGGGCACTCCTCGGGTTCTTCGGCGCCGTTGCCGACTCGGATGAGCTTCGCGTCGCAGGAGTGGCACCGGATCGCCGACAGTCTCGACCACCTCGCCCGGCACCTGCACGAGGTGCCGGTGTTGCTGATCCCGTGCTTGCGCGTGGACGACCGGTCGTCGCTCGACTCGATCCGCGGCCAGGCCGGCAACTGGGGCTCGGTGCTGCCCGCGTTCTGGAGCTTCATGCTCGCCGCCCGCGAGCGCGGGCTGGGTACGGCGTGGACCACAGCGCACTTGACCTACGAACGCGAGATGGCCGAGCTGCTCGACATCCCGTTCGACACGGTCGTGCAGGCCGCGTTGACCCCGGTCGCGTACACGGTCGGCACGACCTTCAAACCCGGCCCGCGCGCCGATCACCGCGGGTTCGTGCACTGGGACCAGTGGTGAACCTCAGCCGGGCAGCTTCGCGATCCAGTCCAGCACGAGAGTGGTGAACTCCTCGGGACGCTCCTGGTGCAGCCAGTGCCCCGCACCCGGCCAGCTGACGCTGCGGCTGGCCGGATGCCCGCACAGCGTGCTCTCCCAGGCCGCCAGCTCGGGGGAGCGGTGAACCGCGAGCACGGGGCAGGCGCGAGCGATGAGGAACTCGTCGGAGCCCGGCCGCACGCCGAACTGCCCTTCGCCGAAATAGATGTGGTGGAACGCCTGCGCGAGGACCTGCGGCTCCATGCCGAGGATCCGGCGCGAGTGCCAGCTGCGCAGCGAGGCGGGTGCGTCCGGTTCCAGCGCCGCGAACGCGGTGGCCGCGATCTCGTTGCCCTGGTAGGTGCCCATCAGCCGTGAAAGATCGGCGAGTGCGGCCGCGGTGGCCGCGTCGGTGCCGTACGCCGGATCGGCGGCCACCACCGCGCGGACGAGGTCGGGCCGGCTGACGGCGAGCGCCGAGGCGACGTTGCCGCCGAGCGAGTGGCCGACGGCGACCACGGGCCCGGTGCCGAGGGTGTCCAGCAGGCCCGCGAGGTCGGTGGCCAGCTCCTGCGGGCGGTAGCCCGACTCCGGTGCCGACGACCGGCCGTGGCCGCGCAGGTCGGGCGCGATCACGCGGTGCCGCGCGGCGAACGCGTCGTGCTGGAAGAGCCAGTCGTGCGAGTCGCAGCCGAGACCGTGGACCAGCAGCACCGGCTCACCGGCACCCTGGTCGGTGTAGAACAGCTCGACCGGTCCGGTCGTCACGCGGGGCATCGGCACTCCCAGTCTTCGCAGCGAAACCGCGGGCGGGGACGCCGTCCGCTCGGCACAGTGTCGCTCCCGGACCGGGTGACGGGCAGCTCCGCCTTCCGCCGAGCGGAACCCGGGCATTCCGTCCGGGGCCGGGAACGGCGACGGTGTAAGGGAAATCGTCCGCTCGCCCCAGGAAGAGGTCATGGAACAGACACTCGCCGGTCAGAGGGCCGTCGTCACCGGTGGTGCCCGGGGCATCGGGCTCGGGATCGTGCGCCGGCTCACCGAACGCGGCGCCACGGTCGCGGTGTGGGACCGCGACACCGAGGGCGCCCCGGGGTACTCGTGCCAGGTCGACGTCGCCGACCTCGACTCGGTGCGCGCGGCCCACGCGGCGACCGTCGAGGCGATCGGGGACGTCGACATCCTCGTGAACAACGCGGGGATCAACGGGCCGGTCGCGCCGGTCGAGGACTACCCGGTCGAGGCGTGGCACCGGGTTCTCGCCGTCGACTTGACCGGCGTTTTCCACTGCACGCGCACGATCCTGCCGGGCATGCGGGAGCGGCGCCGCGGGCGCATCGTCAACGTCTCGTCGATCGTGGGCAAGGAAGGCGCCGCGGGCATCAGCGCCTACGCGGCGGCGAAGGCCGGGGTCATCGGCTTCACCAAGTCCGTGGCCCGGGAACTGCCCGACGCCGGCGTGCTCGTGAACTGCATCGCGCCGGTGATCACCGAAACCGACCTGTTCCGGGAGATGACCCCGGAGCACATCGCCGCCGGTCGGGCGAAGATCCCGATGGGCCGGTTCCTCACCGTGGACGAGATCGCCGCGATGGTGGCGTTCGTGGTCGGGCCCGACTGCACGTTCACCAACGGGTTCGTCTTCGACCTCTCCGGCGGCCGGGCCACCTACTGATCCCACGCCGACCCGAGAAAGGCCACCCATGCCGAACACCGACCCGAACCGGCTCCGCCGAATCCGGCACCCCCCGATGAGTGCGGGTGAGCTCGATCTTGCCTGCAGCGCCAACACGTTGCGCCACGCGGACCTCACCACGCGCGTGCGGGCCGCCGCGACCGCGGGATTCACGGCGATCGGGCTGCGACTCGGCGACCAGGACCTGCCCGATCGAGCTCTGCGGGAACTGCTCGCCGCTCACGGGATGCGGGTGCTGGAACTCGAACACACATGGGACTGGGCCGCGCCGGAGCCCGCACCCGAGGAGACCGCGTTGTTCCGGCTCGCGGAGCTCGTCGGTTGTCGTCAGCTGAACGTGCCGATGTTCTTCGACCACCGCACCGAGAACCTGGTCGAGCCGTTCGGCGCGCTGTGCGACCGGGCAGCGGAGCACGGCCTGCTCGTGGGGTTCGAATTCATCCCCTACAGCCACGTGCGAACACTCGCCGAGGCGTGGGAGGTGGTCGGCGCGGCCGCCCGCCCCAACGGCGGGGTGATCATCGACCTGTGGCACTGGTTCCGCTCGGGCGCCACCGCGGCCGAGGTGGTCACCGTCCCGGCCGCGGCCGTGACCTCGGTGCAGCTGAGCGACGTCGGACCTGTCGGGTCGGCCGATCTCAGAGCCGAGGCCCGTCACCGCCGGCTCCTGCCGGGCCGCGGCGCGGGTGACAGCGCCGCGGTGCTGGCCGCGCTGCGGGGCCACGGGGTGACCGCGCCCGTGTCGGTGGAGGTCTTCTCCGACGCCCTCGACGCGATGCCCAGCGCGGACGCGGCGAGCGTCGCGTTCGATACCGCGGCGGAAGTTCTCGCCGGTTTCGCGCCTCTGGGGCGGGTGGCGTGAGGCGCTCGACTGTCCGTTGAGGACAGCGCCGACTGTTTCGCCGACTGTTTCGCCGCGTGATTCGCGGCGTGCTCGAAGAAAGGGATATGGTGAACGACCTCATCGATTTCGTCATCGACCGGCACGGCGGTCTGGACCGGTGGCGGGCCGCCACGAACATTTCGGCGACGGTGCGCATTTACGGTGCGTTCTGGCCGTTCAAGGGGCAGCCGGATCGGCTGGGCGTCGAGGCGGTGACCGCCGACCTGCGCGGGCAGCGCATCTCGCTGGCACCGTTCGGCGAGAACCAGGTCGTGGACTTCGACGCCGAACAGGACCGCGTGCGGATCTCCGACGGGAACGGCGAAATCCGCGACGAGCTGTCCGCACCGCGCCGCAGCATGGCGGGCTTCACGAGCGACACCCCGTGGACCGCGACGCAGACCGGGTACTTCATTTCGTACGCCTCGTGGATGTACCTGCTGGAGCCGTACTTGTTCACCCTTCCGGGGGTCACGAGCCGGGAACTCGAGCCGTGGCAGGAGGTGGGCGAAACCTGGCGACGGTTGGAGGTGACCTTTCCCGACGGACTCAGCACCCACAGCAGGGTGCAGACCTACTACTTCGACGCCGACACCGGCCTGCAACGCCGGATGGACTACTCCCCGGACGTCAACGGGAACCCGCTGGTGGCCCACTACACCACCGAGCACCACGATTTCGGCGGCCTGATCGTGCCGACGCGACGCCGCGTGCTGTTGCGCGATGAGGACGGCGTGGCCGATCAGAGCTTCTGCGCCATCCTCCTCGACGTCAGCGACGTCCGTCTGAACCCCTGAGCACGGGCCGGTCGGTGGCGGCCCTCGAAGGCCGAGTGTGACCTATGCCTGTGGAGCATGGAAAGTCAGCTCAAGAAGCATTTTCCGGATGCCCGGTGAGCGGGACACGATGGACGCGTGACCACCAGAACCACCGTCGCGGTGCGATTCCCGGGAGCTCGCCGATGAGCGGGAACGCGCGCGAACCCGGGCGCTCGACGATCGACCGCCTGTTCACCCTGCTCGACGTGTTCGACGGCACCGAGCTGACGCTGGCGGAGATCACCGAACGTTCGCGGCTGCCACCGACGACGGCGCACCGGCTCCTCGCCTCGCTCGAACGCTGCGGCGGCGTCGAACGCGGCCCGGCCGGCACCTACCGCATCGGGCTGCGGCTCTGGGCGCTGAGCACCCGCTCGTCGCCCGGCGCGGCGCTGCGAGAGCGAGCGTCGCGACCGATGCAGAAACTGTACGAAGCCACGCACGCCACCGTGCAGCTCGCCGTGCTCGATCACCACAGCGCGCTCGTGATCGAACGCCTCGCCGGTCTGCACGCCGTCGCCGCCCGCACGGAGGTCGGCGGACGCCTGCCGCTGCACGCGACAGCGGTGGGCAAGGTCCTGCTGGCGCACGGCCCGGCCGCCTTGCTCGCCGAACTCGGCGAGCAAGGCTTGCGCCGCTACACCCCGCACACCCTCGTGATGCCGGGCCGCCTCGCCGCCTCGGTCCGCGCCGCCCGCGAAACAGGCTTCGGAACGGCACACGAGGAATTGATCCTCGGCGCCGCGTCGCTCGCCGTTCCGGTGACCGACGCCGACGGCGTGGTGCGCGCGGCACTCGGTCTCGTCACGCGCTCGTCGGTCGTCCTCGCCCGGCACGCCGACCTGCTGCGCTTCACGGCCGAGCGGATTTCGGGCACCGCCCTGCTCCGAAAGTCGAGCTGACCTCGTGGACTCGACCGTGCGCCGATGGGCGGGGCCTGGCGAAACAGCTCGTTGAGCAAGCAGGTGAGACTCGGTCCAATTACGTTCGAACGCAATAACTATTGAACATAATAAGCCGCCAGAATTGGATTTCGACCGCAAATACAGTTCAACTGTTGACAGAACTCGACTCGGCTGATGAAACTGTCCGGCGAGCAGGGCCGTGCACGAATCGACGCGCGGTTCCCCCCGGAGCAGAGCATGCGCCAGCCAGAGGAGCTGTCAATGAAGAGAGCCTGCTTGTCCACGGTGTTGATGGCGTTGACCGTCGCGGTGAGCGCGTCGGCGTGTGCCGCCGAGGTGCAGCCGTCGCGGTCGGGCGAGGGTGGGTGCACGATCGCGTTCTTGTTGCCGGAGAACACGACACCGCGCTACGAGGCGAAAGACCACCCGCTGTTCCTCGATGCCGTGAAGGCCCAGGATCCCAGCTGCAAGGTGCTGTACTTCAACGCCGCGAACGCGGCGGACAAACAGCAGCAGCAAGCCGAGTCCGCGCTCTCGCAGGGCGCGCAGGTGCTCGTGCTCGACGCGGCCAACGTGACCAGTTCCGCGGCGATCGTGCAGGAGGCGAAGGCGAAGGGCGTGCCGACCGTCGCCTACGACCGCACCGCCGGAGGGCCGCTCGCGTACCGCACCGGGTTCGACAACGTGGAAGTCGGCAAGACTCAGGCGAACGCCATGATCAAAGCGATGCAGGCGGCCGGGCACAGTTCCGGCAACATCGTGATGATCAACGGTGCGCCGGACACCACGGGGGCGTTCTTCAAACAGGGCGCGCACGAGGTCTTCGACAAGTCCGGCTACAAGATCGCCGCGGAGTACGACACCGACGGCTGGTCGCCGACCAACGCCACCACGGAGATGACCCAGGCCATCGCGAAGGTCGGGGCCCACGACATCGCCGGTGTCTACGCGGCCAACGACACGCTGGCCGGCGCGGCGATCACGGCGATGCGGCAGGCCGGCATCTCACCGATCCCGCCGGTGACCGGTCTCGACGCGACCGACGAGGGTCTGCAGCGCATCGTGCTGGGGACCCAGTACATGACCACGTACAAGAACCTGAAGGCCGAGACCGACGCCGCGGCGAAGATCGCCATCCTCCTCGCGCACGGCAAGCCGCTGCCGTCGGCACCGATGGTGAAGAACGTGACCGGCGACGACGTGCCGACGCAGCTCCTGCCGCCGATCGCGGTCACGGTCGACACGATCAAATCGACGGTCATCGCCGACGGGTTCGCGACGGCGGCCGAGGTGTGCGGGGGCGGCGCGGCCGACGCGTGTGCCCGGGCCGGCATCACCGGGTGAAGGACACCACTGTGACAACGGAACAAGAACCGGGCCAGATCCTGCTTTCCCTGACCAACGTCGAGAAGTCCTACGGTGCGGTACGGGCTCTGCAGGACGTCGCATTCGAGGCGCGCGCGGGGGAGATCGTCGCGCTGGTGGGCGACAACGGAGCCGGCAAGAGCACCCTGATCAAAGCGATCGCCGGGGTGTCGCCCGCGGACTCCGCGCGGATCACCTTCGAAGGCGCGGCCGTGTCGGTGGAGACACCGCAGGACGCGGCCAAGCTCGGGATCGCGACGGTGTACCAGGATCTGGCCCTGTGCGACAACCTCGACGTCGTCGCCAACCTCTTCCTCGGCCGCGAACAGCTGATGGTGGGTCCGTACCGGAGCGCTCGCCTGCTCGACAAGCTCGACATGGCCAGGCAGACCCGAGCCCTGCTCGCCGGCCTCGGCGCACGGATCCCCGACGTGCTCGCCCGCGTCGAGGATCTCTCGGGCGGGCAGCGCCAAGCCGTCGCCATCGCGCGGGCGATCCTGGGCGAGCCGAAAGTCGTCCTGCTGGACGAACCGACCGCCGCGCTCGGCGTGGCGCAGACCGCGCAGGTGCTCCAGCTGCTTCGGCGGTTGAAGGCGCGCGGCCTCGGTGTCGTGGTGATCAGCCACAACCTCGCCGACGTGTTCGCCGTCGCCGACCGCATCTGCGTGCTCCGGCTGGGCCGCAACGCAGGGGAGTTCTCCACGGCGGAGGCCACCCACGAGCAGGTGGTCTCCGCGATCACCGGCCTGACCCCGTCCGCGGGCACCGGCACCGGCCGGCAGCTGCACGACCTCACCTCCGGAGGTGACCTCGCATGAGTCCGGAAAGGACAGTCGAAGAACTCCCGCGCGCCGAGGCGATCGCCCACACCTCGGACCCGGCGCTGCTCGACCCGCCCACGCCCACGCTGGGAGAACTCGTGCGCGCCCGGCTGAAGCGGATCCGCAAGGGCGACGTGGGAAGCCTGTCGGTCTACCTCGGCCTCGTGCTGATCTGGATCGTCTTCCAGCTCGTCAACGACCGGTTCCTCTCCGACGACAACGTGCACAACCTCGCGCGCCAGATCTCCTACGGTGGCGTGATTTCGCTGGGCGTGGTGATTGTTCTGCTGATCGGCGAGGTCGACCTTTCGATCGGCTCGGTCTGCGGGCTCGGCGCGGCCATCCTCGCCGTCCTGGTCCAGAACAACGGCTGGAATCCGTTCCTGGGGATCGCGGTGACGGTCGCGGCCGGGGGACTGCTCGGAGCCCTTCAAGGGTTCATCCGGACCCGGCTCAACGTCCCGTCGTTCATCGTGACGCTCGGCGGTCTGCTGCTGTTTCTCGGGCTGCAGCTGCGGTTCCTCGGCAAGACCGGCACGATCCTGTTCCCCTTCGGCGGCACGATCTCCCAGCTGGAGGGCCGCAGCCTCGCGCCGGTGGCCGGCTACGCGCTGGCCGCGGTCGCCGTGGCGTGCTTCCTGGTGCTGGGCCTCATCAGCCGGCGAAGGCACCTGCGCTCCGGGGTGGGCGCACCGCCGCCGGGCCTGTTGGTGGTTCAGGTGGCCGGTCTCGCCGTCGCGCTGTTCATCGTGGTCTGGGAGCTCAACCGCGCGGTCGGTGTTCCGCTGGCCCTGATCATCTTCCTGGTGCTCGCCGTCTTCTTCTGGGTCCTGATCACCCAGACCCGGTACGGCCAAAGGGTGCGAGCCGTCGGCGGGAACGCCGAAGCGGCGCGCCGCGCGGGCATCAACGTCGACCGGATCCGCGTCTCCGTCTTCGCCATCTCGGGGGCCATGGCGGCGGCGGGTGGCGTGCTGTCCGCTTCGTACGTGGGAGCGGCGTCGCAGGACCTCGGCGGAAGCACGCTGCTGCTCTACTCGATCGCGGCGGCCGTGATCGGTGGCACCAGCCTGTTCGGCGGGCGGGGCAGCGCGTGGTCCGCGGTCATCGGCTGGCTGGTGATCGGCTCGATCTACAACGGCATGTACCTGCTCAACCTGGTGTCCGACCTCCAGTACATGGTGATCGGCGCCGTTCTCGTCGCGGCGGTGATCGTGGACTCGATTTCCCGTCGCCGCGCGACGACCTGACCGCACCCCGGCGAACTCCAGCAGCAAGTCCAGGGAGGACCACGTGAAGATCACCGACATCACCGGCACCGCCGTCCGGGCCGACTACCGGCCCGAGTACATGAAGGACAAGCGGTACTACGTCAAGGACGAGACCCAGGTCAACGTCATCGTGCAGGTCCACACGGACGAGGGCGTCGTCGGCATCGGCGAAGCCGCCCACTGCCCGGGGCTCTACGGCGAGACCGCGCCCTCGACGCTGGGCGGCATCGACCTGCTGAAGGCCGGCTTGGTCGGGCTCGATCCCTTGCAGCTGACCAAGGCCGACACGATCATGGACCGCTACTCGCCGGCGGGCAACGTCGCGGCGAAGGCCGGCATCGACATCGCGCTGCACGACCTGGCCGGCAAGATCCTCGGCATTCCCGTCTACCAGCTCCTCGGCGGCCGGACGCACGACGGCGTGCCCACGCACATCACCCCGGCCACCTACGAGGACACCGCCGACGACCTGGGCCGCCTCATGGCGCAGGGCTACCGGTTCTTCAAGCAGAAGATGAGCGGCGACACCCGATACGACCTCGACATCGTCCGGTCCCTCCTGCCGGTGATCGGGGACCGCGCGACCCTGAGCCTGGACGCGAACCAGGCGTGGTCGGTGAACCAGGCGCTCCTCATCGCGGAGGTCCTGGAGCGCGAGGTCGGGCTGGACCAGAAGGTGATCCTCGAACAACCTGTGCTCGCCAACGACTTCAGCGGGTTGGCGAAGATCCGGCGCGCGACGCGGTTCCCGGTGATGGCCGACGACGGCATCCGCACCGTGGCCGATCTCAACCGCGTCATCGAGTGCGAAGCCGCCGACATCGTCAGCCTGAAGATCAGCCGCGTCGGCGGCGTCCAGAAGTGCCAGCAGATGATCCGGGTCGCCGAGGCGCACAACATCGACTACATCGTGGACGAGATCAACGAGATGAAGGTGGCCAACACCGCCGTCGCCCACCTCGCCGTGGCGTCGCGCAATCCGCTGTACACGGGCGTCGCGTGCCACACCCTGTTCGAACAGGACATCGTGACCTCGGGCGGGGTGACGATCGTCGACGGTGTGGCGAACGTGAGCGACCTGCCGGGTCTCGGGATCGGCTCGGAGTCAGCGCTCGGCGTGGACCTGGAATCGACCGCGGTGCGCTATGAATACGCGTGAGGGCGCGGGCGCGTGGGACCGCAGGCTGACGATCGCGGTGATCGAGAAGAACCGCGGACCCTACTGGGACATGGTCAACGCCGGGTGGCGCGACGCGGCCGAACGCTGGGGACTCGACCTGGTCTTCGAGGCTCCCGAGTACGAGTCGGTCGACGACCAGGTCCAGGCGATGCGGCGGCACCTGGTGGACGGCGCGGACGGCTTGGCTTTCGTCGCGACCCGCGAGTCCGCTTTCGACGAGGTCGTGGCCGAGGCGGCGGGCCGCTGCGTGCCCGTGGTGACCTTCGACCTCGACGCTCCCGCGAGCGGCCGCGCGCTGTACGTCGGCATGCCGACGCCGGTGGAGCTGGGCCGGCAAGCCGGTCGCTTGCTCGCCCAGCGGGTGCCGGCCGGTGCGCGCGTGCTGGCGCAGACCGGTTCGGCCAAGGCTCCGGGGGCTGCGGGGAAGCTGCGCGGTTTCCGGGAGGCGATGGCCGAAGCCGGCATCGAGGTCGTCGGCGGTGACGACGACGGCGAACGCCTCGACGTCGCGGCCGCGAACGTGAGCACGATGCTGGCCGAACACCCGGACATCGCCGGGTGCTACGGGGTCTACGGCTACCACGCCGCCATCCAGGCGGCGGCCGTCGAAGCGGTGGGCCGCACCGGGCAGGTCGCGATCGTCGGCAACGACATGCTGCCGGAGACGGCGGCGGCGATCAGGAACGGAACCGTCTTCGCGAGCATCTGGATCCGCGAGTACTACTTCGGGTATTACGCTGCCGCCGCGATCGCGATGGCCGCTCGTATGGGCACCGCGGACGCTCTCACGCTGTTGGGCTTCGACCCGGTGCGGTTCGAGGACAATCAGCGGCGGCTGCGGCCGCAGGTCATCACCGCGGAGAACCTCGAAGGGTTCGAGCAGTGGGCGGGAGAACACGACGTGTTCGGACGGACCGCCGCCACGACGGGCAGATGAGCATCAGGTCGGCGTCACGCGGATACCCTGGAAGATCGGGAAGGCCAGTGGGGGTGGAGAGGTGACCAACGCACCGTCGCGGACGTCAGGCTCAGGACCGAGCCCGTCGCAACGGGACCACGTTCTCTTCGCGCTGAGCCGCTACGGGCCGATGAGCCGGGCCCGGTTGCGCGAGGTCACCGGGCGTTCGCGGACGTCGGTGTGGTCGGTCGTGAGCGACCTCGTCGCCGAGGGCTCCGTGGTCGAAGACCTCCCGGACCCGAACGCCCGGGCGTCGCACAGCGGCCGGCCGCCCGGACTGCTGCGGCTGCCCGGGACGGCCGACGCGGTGGTCGGTGTGGACTTCGGGCGGACGCACATCCGCGCGGCCCTGGCCGACCTGTCCGGGCGGATCCTCGCCGAGCGACAGGTGCTCATGCAGGTGGACGACTTCGCGGCCGAGTCGCTTTCCGCGGCCGCGAAGCTCGTCACCGAGCTGGCCGACGAGGCCGGGATCGACCGGGGCGTGGTCCGGCAGGTGGTCGTCGGGCTGCCGGCCCCGGTCAACCGCGCCACCGGCAGCATCACTCTCGGCCGAGTGCTCAACAACTGGGCCGGCGTGGTGCCGGCGACCGAACTCGAGGAACGGATCGGCATACCGGTCTGGCTGGAGAACAATGCCAACCTCGGTGCGCTCGCGGAAGCGTGGGAAGGCGTCGCCGCCGGAATCGACGACGTGCTCTACGTGAAGGTGTCCAGCGGCATCGGAGCCGGGCTCGTCCTGAACGGGAAGCTCTACAAGGGCGCGGCGGGGATCGCGGGGGAGATCGGCCACGTGCTAGTCGACGAGGACGGCCCCCTGTGCTGGTGCGGCAGCCGCGGTTGCCTCGACACCCTCGCCTCGGGCCGGCGCATCATCGAGCTGCTGCAGCCGACCCGCAGCGAACCGTTGACGCTCGAGCGGGTCGGTCGACTCGTGCGCGACGGAGAACCACTGGCGTGCCGCATCGTCTCCGACGCCGGGCGGACGCTCGGCCGGGCCATCGCGGATCTGTGCGCGAGCCTCAACCCGGGGGCGGTGGTGCTCGGTGGTCTGGTCAGCGCGGCGGGGGACACGCTCGCCGACGCCGTCGGGGAGAGCCTGCGGCGGTACGCGCAGCCGGCGATCACCGATGGCTTGCAACTGTTGCGCTCGTCGTTGGGGACCCGCGCCGAGGTCGTCGGGGCCGTCACCTTCGCACTGGACTCGACCAGGCGACGGCTGGCCGAAGACCGCGGTTTGTCAGGGCTCGGGTAGCGCCGGTCGTTCTTCGCCGGCCGGCGGTGCGGAAGAGTGCCGTCGGGAGTGCCCGCTGGTGGCTCTGGACTCGTTGTATTGAAACGTAATAAATGAATTCAACCACGGCGGCACTGTCTTGCGTGCGTGATCTTGGCGCTCGTTGACGGGACTCGCGGGCCCATAGTAGCGTCACTTCGCCAGGATTGTGAAACCTTTCAATCCGGAGGTCGCGATGGTGCGCCGGGAGTCGAGCGGGATGCCTCAGTGGGCGGGCCCGGCCGGTCGAGGACCTCGCGCGTTGTCGTTGCGCAGCGGCGGAGGGCGGTGAGCCGGTGAACGCCACGCTCGAGCGCGAGGAGCTCGATTTGCTTGCGCTCTTCGCCGAAGGGCTGCCGCTGGACATCATCGCTCGCCGGCTGGAGCTGTCCGATCGCACGGTTCGCCGGCGGATGCGCTCGATCTGTGATCGCCTCGGTTTCGCCACTCCCATCCAGGCTGTCGTGTGGGCGGCTCGGCGGGGCCTGGTCTGATCGTCGGCGGCCCGCGGCTGACCGAATCCGGACAAGCTCTTGTCCGCCAAGGGAAACCCTCGTACTGTCCCCGTGAGGTAAAACGATTCATCAAGACCTCGGGCTGTACCCCGCCGGCCTTCCAGGAGCTGCTGTGCCCCGTAGACCCGGCCGCCTCAGGTCGCCTTCTCGTCCCACGGGTTGCCGGGACTGGTCGGCGTCACCTCGTGTGCGGTCCGCCGCGCCGCGGCCGGGTTCGTAGGGCGCGGCAGCGCCATCGCGACACCCTGATACCGCTTTGCTCAGGCAGGCGGCAGGGTGATGTTTTCGTGCGCCCAGCACCCGGTTCTCGACACGTCTTTGCTGGTGTGCCAACGAAACTCGGAACTTTCGCAGGATTGTCGGCGGCGCTCAGGCGGGTCTAGGTTCGGATGAATCGTTTCAGCTCGACGAAACGAGGACACTGATGTCAACGAACAGGCGAGGGTTCCTGCGCGGCGCGGCCGTGGTCGCGCTCGGTGCGGCGGGCGCCGCCGCACTGCCGGGCGCCGCGGCCGCGGCCGCCGGTGAGCCGGAGGTGGAGGCGGGCCTGAGCGCCGCCCAGGCAGGTGGATCAGTGCCGGCGCACCTCGCCCTGCCCCGGCTCGCGTCGGCCCTGGACGGCTCGGACGTGCTGTCCGGGTTCAGAACGCCGCCCGCGGAGGTGCTGCCCCGGGTGTGGTGGCACTGGATGAACCAGAACATCACCCAGGAGGGCATCAAGGCCGACCTGGAGTGGTTCAAGCGCGCCGGGATCGGCGGGATGGTGAACTTCGACGGCGCGGGCCGGGTGCCCGTGGTCGTGCCGAATCCGTTGCCGTACATGTCCGACGGCTGGAAGTCGGCTTTCCGGTACGCGATGCAGCAGGCCGACCGGCTCGGCCTGGAAGCCGACGTCGCGTGTTCTCCGGGGTGGTCGGAGACGGGCGGACCCTGGGTGGCGGCCGAAGACGCGATGAAGAAGTACGTGTGGACCGAGACGTGGGTGTCGGGCGGGCAGGGCCAGGTGAAGCTGCCGCAACCGCCCGCGGTCGCGGGTCAGTTCGGGGACGCGGCGGCCGCTTCGTCCACGCCCACTCCGTTGCCTGCCTTCTACCGCGACGCACGGGTGTTCGCCTACCGCGTCCCGAACGGAACCCAGAGCCAAACTGCGCTCGCACCCAAGGTCTTCGCCGGCGGCCTGCAAGCCGACCCGAAGGCGAACCCGACGGCGAACGGCGACCAGGGTGTGGCGCTGGACGTTGCCAAGTTGTCGAACGCTTCGGTTGCGGACGCCCAATACCTGCCCGCTCCCGGTTCCGCAGGAAGCTGGGTGCGCTTCGAGTACCAGCGGCCGGTCACGGTCACCGGGATCACGATCGCCGCCGGTGCCGCGTTCAGCGGATGGAACGACGTCGTCGAGTACGGCCCCTCGGCGCAGGTCTACAGCAGCCGCGACGGCAGGCAGTGGACGCTCCTGGCGCAGGGTGTGTACGGCGGGGTGCAGCGCACGCTGTTCGTGCCGCAGAGCACGGCGAAGTACTTCAAGGTGGTGTTCGGCCAGAGCCCCGCCGCGCCGTCGTCGGCTCCGATCGCCCTGGCGAGCTTGATCCTGCGCACGGTCGCGACCGTGCACGAGTTCGAGGTGAAGGCCGGGTTCGGGCAGACGGCGAACTACTACCACGCCGCCACTCCTTCGCAGGGCGGTGCGGCGGCGGTGCGGCGGTCCGACGTCGTCGACCTCACCGGCCGGATGGCCCCGGACGGGACGTTGAACTGGCGCGCGCCGTCCGGCACGTGGGTCGTCGTCCGCCTCGGGTACAGCCTCACCGGGCACCAGAACGGCCCGGCATCGACCGCCGCCACCGGCCTGGAGGTCGACAAGCTCGACGCCGGACGCGTTCGCAGATACCTCAACACCTACCTCGACATGCTCACCGACGCCGCCGGCAAGGACCTCTTCGGCCGCCGCGGCCTGACCGGCCTCCTCAACGACAGCTACGAAGCGGGATACCAGAACTGGACCGAATCGCTGCTCGACGAGTTCCGCGAGCGCCGTGGCTACGACCCGGCCCCGCATCTGCCGGTGCTCACCGGTGTCCCGGTCGACAGCGCCGCCGATGCCGACAAGTTCCTCTGGGACTGGCGGCGGACGCTGAACGAGCTGCTGGCCCAGAACCACTACCAGGTCATCCCGGCCGAAGCGCACAAGCGCGGTCTTCAGCGCACCTACGCCGAGGCGCAGGAGGACAAGCGCGGCTGGTTCGGCGACGACCTGGAGATGCGCCAGTACGCGGACTTCCCGATGGGCGCGTCGGGCGAGGCGTTCGCGCCGGGGGACCAGTCGTTCGAGACCTACCGGGTCGACACCCGTGGCGCCGCGTCGGTCGCGCACATCTACGGCCGGCCGCACGCTGCGGTCGAAGCGTTCACCTTCACCCCACAGGGCTTCACCCCGAAGGATCTCAAGCCGCTGGCCGACGAGATGCTCGCCCAGGGCGCCACCCGGTTCATGATCCACACCTCCGTGCACCAGCCGCTCGACCGCGGCCCCGGCGTGACGCTGAACGGCATCGGGTCGTTCTTCACCCGCCTGGAGACCTGGGCCGAGGTGGCGAAGCCGTGGACGACGTACCTGTCGCGGTGCAGCTGGCTGCTGTCGCGAGGTACGCACGTCGCCGACGTCGCGTACTTCTACGGACAGGAAGCTCCGGCGACCGGCGTGTGGGGCCGCAGCTTCCGGCAGGCTGACCAGCCGATCGGCTACGACTACGACTTCGTCAACGGCACGGTCGTCCTGAACGAGATGTCGGTGCGCGACGGCCGGATCGTCACCCGCTCCGGCCAGGCGTACGCGCTGCTCCAGCTCGGCGGCGATGCCCAGCGGGTCACGCTGGCGGTGCTGCGCAAGCTCGCCGGGTTCGTGGACGCCGGAGCGGCGATCGCCGGACCGAAACCGCTCGGGTCACCGAGCCTGGCCGACGACGACGCGGAGTTCCAGAAGCTGGCCACGCGGCTGTGGGGCGACGGCGAGCAGCGTGACCGGGTTGTCGGCGCCGGCCGGGTTTTCAGCGGCGTGACCGCGGCCGAGGCGCTCGCCGAGCTCGGGGTCACGCCCGACTGGACCTTCCGCCTCGATGCCATGGATCCCTTGACCGCCAACGAACCTCTGTGGCTCACGCACCGCCGCACGGACTCTGCGGACATCTACTTCGTCGTCAACCGCCGCAACGTGCGCACCACGATTCCGCTGACGCTGCGTTCGGCGGGCAGCGCGGTGGAAACCTGGGACCCGGTGTCCGGCCAGACGGCCCCGATCACCTTCGACGCCACCAGCGGCAGTACCCAGGTCACGGTCGACCTCGGTCCCGTCGACTCGATCTTCGTCGTGGTCTCGCACGGCAAAGCCGGCTCGAAGACCGTCGCGGTCCCCGTCGACCGGCAGGTCGGCGCGGTTGCCGGTGCGTGGAAGGTCGACTTCCAGGCCGGTCGCGGCGCACCCGCCACGGCGAACTTCGCCTTCCTCCGGTCCCTCACCGAGGAAAACGACCCGGGCATCCGCTACTTCTCCGGCACCGCCACCTACTCGACGACCTTCGACGCGCCCGCGGACTGGGCGAAGCCGGCCGGCCGTGTTCTCCTCGACCTCGGTGAGGTGCACGACATCGCCCAGGTCACGGTCAACGGCACGGACGCCGGCATCGTCTGGCGGGCCCCGTACCGGCTCGACGTCACCGGTGCCCTGCGGCCCGGCCGCAACACGGTGCAGGTCAAGGTCACCAACAGCTGGTTCAACCGGCTGGTCGGTGACCAGCAGCCCGGTGCGGCTCAGGTCGCGTACGTGCAGCCACCGCTCAAGAACATCGCCGCCGGCACCGAGCTCAAGCCGGCGGGACTGCTCGGGCCGGTCCGGATCGTCGACCGTGCGTAGCCCCGCGATCCGCCGACCTCCTCGCCCACTCCCCTTCAGCCATTCCACCTGGCCCACTCCGCCTGGCCCATTCCACCTGGCCCATTCCACCTGGCCCATTCCACCCCGACCGGTCGAAAGGACCATCGATGAACCGATGGCGTTCTGTCCTCACCCTCTTCACCGCCGCGCTGCTGGCGGCGTCCGGATCGGCGGCGGCCGCCGCACCGGGCGGCGCCGCCGCGAAGCCGACCTCGCTCGAGACCGAGAACCTCGTCGCCCCGATCGGCATCGACGCCACCCACCCGTCGCTCAGCTGGCTTCCGGGCAAGACCTCGACCGGCCAGAGCGCCTACGAGATCCGCGCGACCCTCGAAACACCGTCCCAGCACGGCAAACGCGACCTGTGGGACAGCGGGAAGGTCCGGTCCTCGAGCACCTCGAACGTGGCCTACGCGGGTCCGGCCCTGCACTCCCGTGACCACGTGAGCTGGCAGGTCCGCACCTGGGACACCACCGGTCGCATCTCGCCCTGGAGCGATCCGGCGAGCTGGGAGATGGGGCTGCTGTCCGCCTCCGACTGGTCGGCGCGCTGGATCGAAAACCCGTCGTACGACTACACCCAGCCGGACGGCAAGGAGACTCCGCTGCCCGTGTTCGGCAAGGCGTTCGCCGTGCACGGTGCGGTGAAGCAGGCCCGGCTCTACACGACCGGTCTCGGCATGTACGCCGCGACTGTCAACGGCCGTCCGGTCGGCGACGCCGTGCTCGAACCGGGCCAGACCACCTACTCCGCCGAGGTCGACTACCGGACCTACGACCTCACCCGCGCACTGCGGTCGGGCACGAACACCCTCGGCATGGAGACCGGCAGTGGCACCTACCAGCGGGTGAAGACACCCGGGCGGTACTTCTTCGGCGGCACCCTCGAGCAGTACACGGTGTACGGCGAGCCCAAGATCATCGCCCAGCTCGAGATCACCTACCAGGACGGGCACCGCGAGATCGTCTCCAGTGACGGGTCCTGGCGGACGGCGCTCGGCGCCACCACCTTCTCCTCGTGGTGGAGCGGCGAAGAGTACGACGCCCGCCGAGCGAGCCAGTCACCGACTTCGGCCGCCGCGCTGACCAACCCGGGCTGGCAGCAGGCGAGCCCGGTCACGCTCACCCAGGCCACGACTCCGCGCGACACCACGCCGTTGCGCGCCAACCCGCGCCCGCCGGTCACCGTCGCGCAGACGGTGCGGCCGACCAGCGTCCGCGAGCTCGCCGACGGCTCGTACCTCCTCGACTTCGGAGCCAACCGGTCCGGCTGGCCCAGCGTTTCGCTCTCGGGACGCGCGGGCGACACCGTGACGATGATTCCGGCGGAGAAGCTGGCCGCCGACGGCACCCCGGACATCGCCAGCACCGGCGCGAAGCCCGGTAGCCAGATCGCCTACCGGTACACGCTTTCCGGGCACGGCAAGGAAACGTGGCACCCGCAGTTCACCTACAGCGGCTTCCGCTACCTGCAGGTGAGCGGTCTGCGCACGGCGCCTGCCCAGGACACCGTGACCGTGGACGTGATCCACGCGGCGAACCCGAGCGCGAGCGAGTTCAGCTCGTCCAGCGATGTGCTCAACCAGATCCACACGATCACCGAGCGGGCGATCCAGAGCAACATGATGTCGGTCATGACCGACTGTCCTGACCGCGAGAAGGGCCCGTACACCG
The DNA here is from genome assembly GCF_035918295.1 of Amycolatopsis rhabdoformis. Lineage (GTDB taxonomy): Bacteria > Actinomycetota > Actinomycetes > Mycobacteriales > Pseudonocardiaceae > Amycolatopsis > Amycolatopsis rhabdoformis. The sequence continues at coordinate 4,065,103 of NZ_CP142149.1, read as the reverse complement.
GCGACAACCTGCAGAACCTCGACGCCCTGCTCACCGACTACGACATGTCGGCCTACGAACCCCAGCTCGTGCGCAACATGGCCACCGCGCAGCGCCGGCCGGGTGACGTGTCGCCGGGCTTGATCGCCAACATCGCCCCGGAGTTCCACCGCGTCGCGCCCACCACGCAGACCAAGCCCCAGGGCACCATCGAGTTCCTCGACGAGGTCAACTGGGGTGGTGCCGTGATCCGGATCCCGTGGCAGCTCTACCTCACCTACGGCGATACCCGGACGATGGCGTCCTTCTACGACAACATGGTGGCCTGGCTCGACTACGAAGCGAAGAACAAGTCCGCCAACAACGGCGATATCCCTGGCCTCGGCGACTGGTCCGCGACGGACAACACCACGCCGATGCAGCTGGCGATCCTTTCCGGTTACTACACGGCGGCGAGCGACATGGCCGACGTGGCCCAAGTACTCGGGAAGCCGGCCGACCACGCCAAGTACGCGGCTCTGGCCGCCCAGCTCGCCACGGAGTTCACCACGCGCTTCCGCCACGTCGACGCGACCGGCGTCTACTACGGCAGCGACAGCGAAGCCTCCAACGCCATGGCCCTCGACGCCGGGTTGGTCACCCCGGCCGACCGCGCCGCGGTGCTCGACCGCCTCGTCGCGTCGGTGCGCACGGCCGGCAACCACATCACGACCGGCTCGGTCGCTCTCGCGCCGCTCTTCCGCGCACTCGAGGCCGGCAACCGCGACGACGTCATCTACGACATGGTCGTCAACCCGAGCTCGCCCGGCTACGGCTACCTGATCGCCAGCGGCCACACCACGTTGTCGGAGAGCCTGGACGGCAGTGGCTCGCAGAACCACCACTTCCTCGGCGCCGTCGACGCGTGGTTCGTCCGCGGACTCGCCGGCATCCAGCAAGCGGACGGTTCGGTCGGCTACCGCGACCTCACCATCGCGCCCGCGGTCGTCGGGGGTCTGACCCACGCCGAGGGCAGCTACCGGACTCCGTACGGCACGGTCAGCAGTGCCTGGACGAACTCCGCGCACGGGTTCCGGCTCCAGGTGACGGTTCCGCCGGGCGCGACCGCCACCGTGCACGTCCCGGCCGCCGCCGGCCGCACCGTCCAGGCCTCCGGACCGGGGGCCCGCCGCGTCGCCGAGGCCGTCTACACCGTCGGCGCCGGGCAGTACACGTTCACCGCGGCGAACTGATCGTTGTGTCCGATGTGGCCGACCGGCCACATCGGACACAGCTCTCCCTGGAAACCCCACCCCTAAGGAGACATTCGATGGACGTCACCCGTCGTTCGATGTTGAAGTGGTCCGGAGCGGGGGTCGCCGCCGCCGGTGTCGTGGCGGTGACCCCCGCCGGCCTGGCGGCGGCCGATCCCGCGGCCACGGCGCCGGCCGGCTCGCTCGCCGCGCCACCGCCGGCGTCACCTCAGGCGCAGGCGGCGGTGAAGAAGGCCCGGCAGCTCGTGGCGAAGATGACCCTCGACGAGAAGATCGCCTACTGCCACGGCATTCCGGCCACAAAGGGCTTCACCGGGCACATTCCTGCCAACGACCGGCTCGGTATCCCGGCCTTGCGGCTGGCCGACGGGCCCAGTGGGGTCGGCAACGGGTCCACCGGCGTCACGCAGTGGCCGGACTCCAAAGCCCTGGCCGCCACCTGGAATCCCGCCACCGCGGCCGACTACGGGAAGGCTTACGGCGCCGAGCAGGCGGCCAAGGGACACAACGTCGCGCTGGCGCCGTGCATCAACATCCTGCGCCTCCCGCACTGGGGGCGCTCGTTCGAGACCTACACCGAAGACCCGTTCCTGAACGGGCAGCTCGCGGCCGCGACGATCCGGGGCATCCAGACCAACCACGTCATCTCCACGGTCAAGCACTTCGCCGCCAACAACCAGGAGATCCTGCGGAACTCGATCGACGTCGTCGTCTCCGCTCGCGCGCTGCAGGAGATCTACTACCCGGGGTTCCGGGCCGCGGTGCAGCAGGGCCAGGTCGGTGCCGTCATGACGTCCTACAACAAGGTCAACGGCACCTGGGCCCACGAGAACCGCGTCAACGTGCAGGACACGTTGCGCGACGCGTGGGGTTTCGACGGGATGGTGATGTCGGATTGGGGCGGCACGCACAGCACACTGCAGACCGCCAAAGCCGGCTCGGACACCGAAATGCCCGGCGGCACCTACCTCGGCGACGCGCTCAAGGCCGCCGTGCAGAACGGCAGCGTCAGCGAGGCCGAGCTCGACACCATGGTGACCCAGGTCCTCACGGCGATGATCCGCGTCGGGCTGTTCGACCACCCGTTGCCGGACCCGGCCACGGTCGTCGGCACCGTGGTGTCCACGCCGGAGCACCTCACACTGGCCCGGCGCATCGGTGTCGAGGGCAGCGTGCTGCTGAAGAACAACGGTGTGCTGCCGCTGGTACGGCCTCGCAGCATTACCGTGATCGGCAACGCAGCCGATGCCGGCGCCCAGACCCACGGCGGCGGCTCGGGCAGCGTCAACGCCAACGGCACGGTCGTGACCCCGTTGGCCGGGATCCGCGCGCGGGCCGGAGCCATCCCGGTCACCTACGCGCAGGGCACCCTCGGCATCGCCGCGCTGCCGGTCGTGCCCGCGGCGGCCTTCGGCTCCGGCCTGACGGCCACGTACTACGCGTCCACCGACCTGACCGGCGACGCACTGGGGACCGAGACCGTGGCCGCCCTGAACGTCACCGCGACGCCGGCGGCGGTCGCGGCTCAGACGGACGGCTGGTCCGCGCGGTACACCGGCACCTTCACCGCGACCGAAGCGGGCGGCTACCGCTTCAGCCTCGGCGTCGGCGGGGTGACGACGCTGAGCATCGACAGCAAGGAGGTGGTCACCGCTCTGCCCGGCCGCGAGGCCGTCCAGAACGGCCTGGTGACCTTGACCGCCGGCAACCACACCATCGAGGTCACCTACGTGTCGGCCGCGCCGGCGGGCGGGCGCGCACCGCGCACGTCGCTGGTGCTCGGCTCCCAGGCCGGCTACGACAAGCTCCACCAGGCGGCGGCCGACGCGGCGCGCGCGGCGGACGTCGCCGTCATCGTGCTCTCCGACCTCACCAGCGAAGGCATGGACCGCTCGACCCTCGCCCTGCCCGCCGACCAGAACGAACTCGTGGCCGCGGTCGCGAAGGCCAACCCGAACACGGTGGTCGTGCTCAACACCTCCGGTGCGGTGCTGATGCCGTGGCTGGGCAGCGTCAAGGCGGTCATCGCCAACTGGTACGCCGGCCAGGAACAGGGCCACGCCCTGGCCGCCATGGTGTTCGGTGACGAGGAGCCGGGTGGGCGCCTCCCCGAGACGTTCCCCGCGACCGACCAGCAGGGTCCCGCCAAGACCAGCGTCGAGTTCCCCGGCGACGGCGTGCAGGTGTACTACGACGAAGGGCTGGCTGTCGGATATCGCTGGTATCAGCACAGTGGTGAGAAACCGTTGTTCCCCTTCGGTTTCGGCCTGTCGTACACCACCTTCCGCCTCGGCGGCCTGCGCCTCTCCCGTACCGGCGGCGGACTCCGAGCCCAAGCGACGGTCACCAACACCGGTCGGCGGAGCGGTTCGGAGGTGGTGCAGCTCTACGTCGCGGCACCCGATGCGGCGCAGGAACCCTCGCAGCAGCTCAAGGCCTTCGCCAAGGTGACGCTGAAACCGGGCCAGAGCACCACGGTGACGCTCGACGTCCCGCGCGACGAACTCGCGGTCTGGCTCACCCCGAGCACCGGATGGACCGTGATCCCGGGTAGCTACGCCGTCGGCGTGGGGACTTCGTCGGCGGAGCTCCCGCTCCGCGGTCACCTCACGCTGTCCTGACCTCACCGGCCGACGAAGAAGCGGCGCCGAGGAATTTCCTCGGCGCCGCTTCCTGTTTGCGGACCTACTTGCCGTTGTAGACGACGTAGTCCTGGTACGGCGTGAGCGTCACCGGCCCGCGGAGCCCGTAGGGCTGGCTGGCCGTCGACTTCTTGTTGTACTTCGACACGGCGTTGCGCAGCGTCGTGTGCACGATGATCTGCACGGCGTTCGTGCCGGGGTGGAGCCAGCGGGTGATGTCCCACTGCCGGCCGTCCGTGATCTGCGTGCCGACGAGCTGACCGTTGACCGTGATGTCGGCGGTGCCGTCGACGTGGCCGAGGTTCAGCTGCACGCCTTCGGCGGGGTTGGCGTGCCAGCCGTCGGGCAGCGTGGTGTTCGCGCTGTACGTGCCGACGCCGGACTCGCCGTTCAGCTGGGTGATGTCGCGCCAGTCCTTGAGCTTGAACTGCTGGAACTGCGAATCACCGAGCCCGCTGGGAATCGACACCGTCGCGCCGCCCGTCGGGGTCACCGTCTTCACGCTCAGCCCCCAGGTACTCCACTGATCGATGGTGGAGGGCCGGCTGGACGGGATGCCGGGCAGCGGCTTGTCGTCGTCCGTGCGCACCACGGCGTCGGCGTCGGTCTTGCGGCCGTTGGACAGCTGGAACGTCTGCCCACCGGAGCCGGTTGCCCGGAACACGATCTTTCCGTTGCTCACCAGGAAGGCCCCGCCCTCGGGCAGGCTGCCGGTGACGTGGACGGCCGGTTTGGCGTTCGTGTTGATCGCCACGACCTCGGCCTGACCGCCTTGCAGGGTCACCGGAACGCTGGTGCGTCCGCTGCCGGTGGCGTACTGGGCGATCGGCGAGATCGCGCCGTCCCAGAGGTTCATCTGCGCCGGCACACCCTGGACGCCGAACGACGGCGTGAAGGTGACCGGGTGATCGGACGGGTTGTAGAGGTAGACGTACGCGCCACCCTTGACCTCACGCCACTGGGAGAGGATCTGGGTGCCGCCCGACGCTACCCGCGGAATGAGGCTGAGCCGCTTCAGCGCGCCGGCGACGTCGTTCTGGCTCGCCACCTTCGTCGCCGACGGCAGCCGGAGCGTCGCCGCCACGTTGTTCTTGACCTCCGCGTCACCCTTGGCGCCGCTGGCGTAGGTGGTGTCGTGGTCGGGGAGCGAGCCCACGAACACGACACGAACGCCGGCCTTCGCGGCGCGCAGCACGGCGGCCGAGGCGTCGTGCGTGATCGAGCGCTGGTCGATCACCAGCGCGCGGTAGCCGCTGGTCCCGCCGAACAGTTCACCGTGGTCCGGGCGGGAGTCCTGGGCCAGGCCCTGCGGGTCAAGGTACTCGACGGAGTAGCCCTGTTCTTCGAGCCGCTGGGCGTCGAACGGCGACTGGTGGCCGCGCGGCGACAGGAAGGAGTCGCTGTAGACCGCCACGTCGGTCTTCGCGGTGCCGGTCTCGAGAACGCTGGTGCCGCGAGCGAAGTAGCTGTTCAACGCCGACCAGCTCGACCACTGCGGGAAGTTCTTGTCGTTCCAGCTGTCGGTGACCGTTTCGTTGAAGCGAGTCGTGCCGGGCCACGCGGCGTCGGGCGCCTGCAGGGCGAAGCCGTGGATGAACGGCTGCGACACCCCCGCCGCCCACTCCTTGCCCATCAGGTCGCGATAGTCGTCGAGGTTCATGCTGTACGCGGGCTTGAAGAACGCTCCGAGCTCCACGCTCAGCAGGTCACCGCCGCCCTGGTGCACGCCGGACGCGATCGTCTGCTGGAAGGCGAGCGAATTGCGCCAGGCCGGGTCGTCGGGCGAGATCGGCAGGTTCTCGCCGGCGTCGAGTGACTCCGTCTCCGACCTCGCGCCGAAGTTCTGCAGCGAGCGGAAGCTGCGGATCGGTTCGAGATCCTGCAGGTACGCGGCCTGGGCCTTGTACTGCATGCCGTACTGCTTCGCCCAGTCCTGGAACACCTCGAGGTGGTCGGCGATGTAGAGGTCGGTGAGCGTTTCGTAGTAGTCGTGGCGCACCTTGCCCGCCGAGCCGTCGGTGAGCGAGAAGTCCGGAGTCGGTTCCTTGGGCGGTACGGGAAAGTCCGACTCACCCTGCACGAACATCAGCGGCAGGTACTTGGTCATGTCATAGCCGCGCCGGCCGCGGAACTCGCTCTCCATCTTCGGAGTCCAGAAGACGGAGGTCGCGTGCAACTCGAGCGAGTCTTCGAACAGGTCCGCGCCGGCCTTCTTCAGCTTCGGCGCATTGTCCTTGCCGATCTGGATCTGGTCGAGGTCCTGCGTCGCCTTGCGGGACGCGTCGGCGTCGAAGGGGTTGGTGTAGTTCCCCTTGTTCTCACGGGACCAGAACGCGAACAGCTCCCAGTCGCCGGCGGAGGGCGCTTTCCACGTGAGGGCGCCGTTTTTCACCTGAGCGGTGAGGTCGGTCAAGGACTGCGGATCCAGTACCGTCGACTTCGCCGGCGGCTGACCGGGTGTCGTCACGTCGGGTCCGGCGGACACAACGCGCGCCGCGGTGACCGCGACCAGCTTCGCTGCCTGGGTCTGCTGGGCGGCGTCGATCGCGGGAGGCACCGCCCCCGAGTAACTCTGGCCGCCGGCGACGTGAACGCGCCCGTACTGCAGCTCCTGCGAGGCGAACCCACTGCCCACCCCGGTGTTGGGCGTCTGCACCGGCCAAGCGGCACCCATCGTCATCGACACCTTGATGCCGAGCTGCGCGGCCTTGTCCAGCACGTGGCCGAGGATCGTGCGCTGCTCGTCGGTGGCCCACGCGCCCGAGGAGAACGCGATCTCGACTTCGCCGAACCCGGCGTCGGCAATCACCTGCAACTCGCGCTGGGCCTCGGCGTCGTCCAGCGGCTTCTGCCACCACCAGCGCATCGCCGGCTTGAACCGCGTGTCCGGGTGAGCGAACTGCGCGGGGGAGAGTCCTCCCATCAGTGGCTGCAGCCCGTCGGTTCCCCGCGTGAGCTCAGTGGCCACCTGTGCGGGACCGTGCTGGTCCGACTGGGCGGTCCCGGTGGGCGCGAGGGCCACGAGCGCGGCAGCGGTCACGGCCGACACGCAGACGGTCAGCAAGGACGACGTTCTCTTCGGTGGTTTTGCGAACACTTCACACCTCCATTGGTGCGGTGGTTGCGGCGTGGAGCGGGCCGTTGCGGAGATCGCACTCCACAACGGCCCGCCCGGATCGAACAGGGTTGATCAGCGCTGAGACACCGTGATCTGGTACGTGCCACCAGGAACGGCCAGGACCACGGAGCCGCCGGACGTCTTCGCCCGGGAGTCGAAGTCCTTCGCAGCGTGGCCGTTGACGGTGATCACCGAGTTGCGGCCGACCGGCACGGTGATGGTGCCGGTGGTGTGCGCGGGGGTCTGCGCGGTGAGCGTGAACCGGCCGGACTTCGGGTCGGAAGTCCACTCGGTCTTGATGGTTCCGTAGGCGGTCGGCACGGCGCCGCTCGCCCAGCGGACGGTGCCGGGGCGAGGAGCGATGCTCCAGGACTGGTAGCCGGCGCTCACGGCGGTGACGCCGAGGAGCTGTTCGGTCAGCTGCACGGACGGAGACGCCGCCCACCCGTGCGCGAGGCTGGCCGTTGCGCGGTTGACGCCGCCGGTGCTGTTCTTGAACTCCCAGAACGCGCCGGTGTACAAGGGGTTCTTCTTGTCGATCATCGGTCCCCAGGTGCGCCGCATGAGATCCAACGCGCCGGCGGTGTCGCCACTGGCGAACCGGCCTGCCGTCTCCATCCCGTTGGCGAAGGGCTCGATGGTGTGCCCGGTCGGGTCCTGCAGGCCCGGGCCCATGATGGCGCCGTACGGAGTCCACAGTGTCTTCATGGCGGCGAGGACACCGGCTTCCTTGCCGGCGGGCACGAAGCCGTACTGCAGCGCCAGCGCGTTGGCGTCTTCGACGAGGACATCGGGCTTGCTGCTGCTCTGGCCATACGCGCCCACAGCGGGGTTCCACAGCTTGCTCATGGCCGCGGTCTTGATGGCGTCCGCCTTCGCGTCATCGGCGTCCGCGAGGGCGGTGGATCCGGCGGAGCGCTCGAGCCACGCCATGTCCTTGAGGAGGATGTAGTAGTCGATGCTGTACTTGGTGACCTCGCCAGTCTGGCTCGCCTGCCAGTAGTCGCGGTCGTTGGAGACCACGAGGTTGTCGGCCGTGAGGAACGTGTTGTTGTACGCCAGTTCCTTGCGCAGCGCGGGAAGCGCGGCGGTGATGTAGGCCCTGTCCCCGGTGTAGCGGTAGTAGTCGATGAACGCGCGAGCCCCGTAACCGGAGTAGTTGTTGGAGTAGAACAGGGGCGAACCCGCGGGGGAGGTGCGCTTCGAGAAGTCCGGTGAGCCGGGGAACGCGCCCGTCCGCGCGCTGAGTGGCCAGCAGCGTGTCGAGCGACGACTTCACGTACGGCGCCCCGGCGTTGCCGAGACTCGTGAGCAGGGTGGGGATCTGCACGAGCAGGTCACCGGTCCACACGCTGCGGTCGCGCTTGGCACCGTCGTAGATGCGGGCGTCGGGCAGGCTGTTGAGGCCGGGCGCCTTCATGTTCATCTGCAACGTGTAGGCGCCGGAGTACCACATGCGGTTCAGCTGATCGTCGCTCGAGAGGAACCAGCCCTGGTAATCGGCGGGCGTCGCGCGGAACGCCTGGAAGTTCACCCCGAGCGAGGAAAGGCTGACGCTGCCGGGAGAAGAGACGGTGAGCAGGGCGAACCTGAAGCCGCCGTGGAACCCGCCCGTGAGCCGTCCCGCGCCGGTCGGCTGGAACGTGTCCGGACCACCGACGCCGGCGAGGCCACGCGACTCGTCCGAGCTCGGCGCACCGGGCGATGTCGAGACGGCGGTGCCCACGGCGACCTCTGCCGGCAGCGCGGGCTTGACGGTCACGGTCCGCGCCGTGCTGTCGAAGGCCGTGATGGTGCGGGTGACGGGCTTGCCACCGGTCGCGGTGAACGTGATGGTGTTGCCGACTTCGAGGTTCGCCGCCGAGGCCAGGGTGACCTGGCCGGCTCCGCCGGCCGCCGCCGCGGACACCGTCGTCGCCGCGGGCGTGCGGATGTACTGCTTCGCCTCGGAGGTGACCAGGGTCAGGGTGGGGGAGCCGGTGACCTTCGTGAGGTCGAGGTACGGCGTCCCGCCGACCTCGCGGCCGAAGTCGAGCAGGATCGACGCCGGCGCACCGCCCACCTTGGTGGTGAGCGTCGTCGCCGGTCCGTGCGCCTTCAGCAGGGACTGCGGATGGTCGACGTCACCGCGGCCTTCGGCTCCGACCGGGCCGACGTCGGGAGTCGAGGGACCGAGAACGTACGACTTCCAGGCGGAGGTGTCGAGACTCGGGGCATCGGCTCCGGGTGAACCGGCCGCGTAGGCCTGACCAGGCGTGGTGACGAGGGCCGGGGTCACGGCGGCGAGCACTCCGACGGCCGCCCATCGGCAAAGCGACGACGCTCTCGAACGAGTGAATCGTTTCACTTCGACTGCCTCTTTCTCCCCGTTGAGTGGAGGGATCGGTGGGGACACTGCGATCGCGCCTCGCCCCGAGGGGGCGGACAAGAGGAAATCTTGAGGACCCTCCGGAGGTGGAGCAAGGATTTGTCCGGATCCGGACGCGCACCCGGGTCGGCCGCCGCGGTGCCGGGCGAGCCGGCGTCACCCGCACCTGCACTAACATGAGATCGAGGGTCGCGCGGGCGGGGAGAGGAACAGTCGGCTGAACAGGATCACCATTCGCGACGTCGCGGAGCTGGCGAAGGTTTCCCCGGCCTCGGTGTCGAACTACTTCCACCGGCCGCGGAAGCTCTCGGAGGGCACGCGGCAGCGGATTCGGCAGGCGGTCGACACTCTCGGCTTCGTGCCCAACGACGCCGCCCGAACCTTGCGTACCGGTGTCAGCCCGGTGATCGGGTACATCGCGTTCGAGCTCGCCGGTGCGACCACACCGGAGATCGCCGCCGCGATCGAGCAGCGGGTGTCCGCTGAGGGCATGTACATGCTGATGGCCAACGACACCGGATCTGAACAGCGTGAACGCAGCTACCTGCAGCTGTTCGCCAAGCAACAGGTGAGCGGGGTGATCATCGCGCCCGTCGGCAACGTGGAGGCCGAGCTGGCCCGCATGCGGTCCTTCGGCATCGCGAGCGTGCTGAGCGCGCGCCGGGCCGAGTCGCCGGAGCAGGCGTCGGTGTCGATCGACCACGTCGCCGGGGGCCGGCTGGCCGCGGCGCACCTGATCGAGCAGGGGCGCAAGCGCATCGGGTTCGTCTCGTCCTCGCTCGAGCTCAAGCAGGTGTCCGACCGGCTCAACGGCGCGCTGTCGGCGGTTCACGCGGCCTCCGGTGTCACGTTCGAGGTGATCCCGGTGCGCGAGCGGTCCGTCGAAGCCGGGATCGCGTGCGCGGAGGCGCTGGTGCGGCGTCCGGCGGCCGAACGCCCGGACGCGTTGTTCTGCGCCAACGACCTGCTGGCCATCGGGGTCGTGCAGGCTTTCGTGGCGACGGACGTGGTCCGGGTCCCGGCCGACGTGGCCGTGGTCGGCTACGACGACATCGAGTTCGCCCGGTCCACGATCGTGCCGCTGACCACGGTCCGCACGCCGCAGGCGGAGCTGGGGACCGCGGTTGCGGACCTGCTCTTCGCGGAGCTCGACGCGATGACCTCGGCCGAGATCGCGCTGCCCCGGCCGCAGATCGAGTTCTCGCCCGAGCTGGTCGTGCGGGCTTCCACCGTCCGGCCGTGACCGGCGTTCGGGAGCGGTGTCGGCCACCGTGTTATTGAATCGTTTTACCACTACTCGCTGCGCGGTCTTGACGATACGGGGAGGCCATGTGGTGTGATGCCTCCCGCCACTGAGGTAAAACGTATTACCAACGGGCATGCTGCTTCGACGAAGAAGGAGACCTCATGGCCGAGAACACCGCCGCCACGACGGCCGGGCCCGACCGCAGACACTGGCTGCTCGCCGTCGCCGCGGGGATGGCGTCGCTCCTGGACTCCGGCGCGATCATCTCCGTGGGGCTGGGCCTGGCGCTGTGGAAGAAGGCGTTCGACCTCGACGTGTGGACGGTCGGCGTGCTCGGGTCGGCGCTGACGCTGTTCATCGCGGTCGGGTCGCTGACCGGCGGGCGCCTGGCGGACCTGCTGGGCCGCGGCCGGATGTTCTCGATGACGATCCTGCTCTACGCCGCGGCCGCGGTCACGGTCGCGCTGGCTCCCAGCGCACCGGTGCTCGTGACCGGCGTGATCGTGCTGGGCATCGCCGCCGGCGCCGACCTGCCGACCTCGCTGGCGGTGCTGTCCGAGCGCGCACCCGAGGGAACGCAAGGCAGGCTCGTCGCCTTCACCCACGTGATGTGGACGATCGGCGTGGTCATCGTGACGCTGCTCGGCTTCGCGGTTTCCGGTCTGGGCGTGTCCGGCGTCAGCCTGATCTTCGGCATCCTCGCCGTGCTCGCGGTGGCCACCTTCGTGTTCCGCGCGTTCTACCCGCCGTTCCGCCGCCTCGAGGAAGAGGCGCGAGCCCGCAACACCACGGCCGACGTGGATCCCTCGAAAGCCCTGCCGATCTCGGCTCTGCTGCGCAACCGGAACTCGCTCCTGCTGATCACGCTGACCGCGCTCTTCTACCTGTTCTTCACCCTGGTGGCCAACACCTTCGGCTCGTTCAAGACCTACTTCCTGGTCACCGTCGGCGGCACGACCCAGACCGTCGCGACCGGACTTTCGTTCGGCACCACGCTGATCGGGCTCGTCGGCACGATCGCGTTCACCCGCATCGCGGACACCAAGTGGCGCAGCCGGTTCTTCGCCGCGGGCGTGGTGGTCTTCATCCTCTGCCAGCTGCTGATCGCGGTGACCGGTGGCGTGGTCCTGCCCGCGATGATCGTCGCGCTGGTGCTCTACAACCTCGCGTTCCCGTTCGTCGGGGAAGCGCTCTACAAGATCTGGACGCAGGAGTCGTTCCCGGTCAACGCGCGCGCGACGGTGCAGGGCTTCACCATCGCCATCGCCCGCTTCATCGCCGCCGCCTTCGCGCTCGTCACCCCGGCGCTGATCGCGTGGAGCCCCACGGGCCTGTATCTGCTGCTGGCCGTGTTCGCGCTCGTGTCGGGCCTCGTCGGCACGGTCATCATCCGGCGCCTGCGCCGCGATTCGGGCCGGCCGACGTCTTCGTTGCACACCAGCACTTCCCTCGCCGCCAAGGAGGCTCTTTGATGACGGGTGCCGTCACGGTCAACGCTCCGCGCATCGGCCTGTCCGCCGAGCCGTTCGTCGCGACCGCGACACCGAGGCTCTCGTGGAAGACGGTCGCCGGTACCGATGACTGGACGCAGGCGGGTGCGGAGATCGAGCTCACTGTCGGCACCGCTGGGACGACCGCGACGATCGACGGCGACCAGTCGGTGTTCGTCGCGTGGCCGTTCGCGCCCTTGCGGCCCCGGGAAACGGTCCGGGTTCGGGTACGGGTGCGCGGAGCCGACGGGGTGGTGTCGCCGTGGAGCGAGCCGACCGAGGCCACGGCGGGATTTCTCGGTACGGGGGAGTGGGGCGCGCGGTTCGTCGGGTCCGGTTCGGACGATCCGCAGCTGCTGCGCGCTGCCTTCGAGGTGCGGGGCCTGGTCCGGCGGGCTTTCCTCTACGCCACCGCGTTCGGTGCCTACGACGTCCGCCTCAACGGCGCCACGGTCGACGACGCGGTGCTCAAGCCGGGCTGGACGAGCTACCAGTGGCGGCTGCTGTACGACGTCACCGACGTGACCGCGCACCTGCGGTCCGGGACGAACACCTTCGGGATCGAACTGGCCGGCGGGTGGTACACCGAGGCGTACGGCTTCCGTGACCGGGCCCGGCGGTTCTACGAAGGCAGCCCGGCGGCCGCGGCGCAACTGGTGATCGAGTACGAGGACGGCACGACCGCCACGGTGGTCACCGACGAGAGCTGGCGGTGCTCGCCCGGACCCGTGGTCGCGGCGAGCATCTACCAGGGCGAGACGTACGACGCCCGGCTTCTCGATCCCGGCTGGGCGAGCTCCACGGTGGCCGACGGCGACTGGAGCCCGGTGGTGCCGGTCGAAGTCCCGGCGGTGCGGCCGCGACCGCGTACGAGCCAACCGGTCCGCGTGATCGAACGCCGGGAGGTGGTGGACGTGATCACCACGCCGTCCGGTGCCACCGTGGTGGACTTCGGCCAGAACCTCGTCGGCTGGGTCCGGATCACGGTGTCCGGGCCGCGCGGGCACACGATCACCCTGCGCCACGCCGAAGTGCTGGAACGCGGTGAGCTCGGTACCCGGCCGCTGCGCAACGCCGCGGCCACCGACCGGTACACGCTCGCCGGCGACGGCGAGGAGACCTGGGAGCCGAAGTGGACCTTCCACGGGTTCCGCTACGTCGAGATCCACGACTGGCCCGGCGAGTTCTCGCCGGCCTCGATCTCGGCCGCGGTCGTCCACACGGACCTGCCGCGCACCGGTGGCTTCTCGACCTCACACGCCCTGCTGAACCGGCTCCACGAGAACGTGGTGTGGGGGATGCGCGGCAACTTCCTGTCGATCCCGACCGACTGTCCCCAGCGCGACGAGCGGCTCGGCTGGACCGGCGACATCCAGGTGTTCGCACCGACGGCGTCGTTCCTCTACGACTGCAACGCGTTTCTCCGGTCGTGGCTCGAGGACGTGCGCCTGGAACAGACGGCGGCCGGCGGCGTGGTCCCGATGGTGGTGCCCGCCGTGATTCCCCAGGTACCGGGCCAGCTGGAGCCGGTCGCGGCGTGGGGTGACGCGGTCACCGTGGTGCCGGCCGTCCTCGGTGAACGTTTCGGTGACCAGGGCGCGCTGGGCGATTCCTTGGCCGCGATGAAGTCCTGGGTGGACACGATCACCGCGCGCACCGGAGGAAGTCCGTTGTGGGAGAGCGGTGTCCAGTTCGGGGACTGGCTCGACCCGGACGCTCCACCAGACCAGCCGGGCCGGGCCAAGACGGATCCCGGGCTGGTTGCCACGGCCTATTACTTCCGCTCGGCGGATCTCACCGCTCGGGCTGCTCAAGCCTGCGGAAATGCCGAAGACGCACGCCACTACCGAGAACTGGCCGGGCGAATCGGCGACGCGTTCCGCGCCACGTACACCACGGCGGCGGGACGAATGATGTCCGACGCGCCGACCGCCTACGCCGTCGCGATCGCGTTCGGTCTTGTCGAGGGCGAACGGAAAGCCGCGATGGGAGAGCGGCTGCGTCACCTCGTGCGGGCGTACGGCTATCACATCGCGACCGGGTTCGTGGGCACCCCGATCATCTGCGACGCGTTGACCGCGACCGGCCACGTGGACACCGCGGCGCGCCTGCTGGCCCAGACGGAGAGCCCGTCCTGGCTCTACCCCGTCACGATGGGCGCCACCACCATCTGGGAGCGATGGGACTCGATGCTGGAGGACGGCTCGATCAACCCCGGTCAGATGACGTCCTTCAACCACTACGCGCTCGGCGCCGTTGCCGACTGGCTGCACCGCGTGGTCGCCGGCTTGGCGCCGCTGGAGCCCGGGTACCGGCGCATCCGCATCGCGCCGACGCTGCTCGACTTCCTGGACGACGCGTCGGCCTGGCACGAGACGCCCTACGGCCGCGCGTCGTCGGCCTGGCGCCGGGACGGCGAGGTGGTGCGGTTCGACGTCGAGGTGCCCGCCAACACCCGTGCCCGCGTCCGGCTGCCCTCCGGCGTGGAACACGAAGTCGGCAGCGGCAGCTACACCTGGACGGAGCGCCACCCCCGCCCGCGCCGAAGCCGCGCCGAACTCGGGCTCGACAGCGACCTGGCCACCATCGTCGACGACAGGGAGGCCTACCGAGCCGTCCTGGGAGCGATCAGCGCGATCGATCCCGACCGAGCGGCCGCGTTCCGGCGCACCACGCGCTGGACACCGGGGCGTTCGCTGCGCGATCCGCTGAGTCATACCCCACTTGACGTGGTGGACGCCATCGAAAAGGCGCTTGCGGCGCTCCCCGCGGGCGAGCTGTCATGAAATCGGGACTCTTGGCTCGGTCGGCACACAACCCCGGTTCGATGAGATCAGCGCGATGCCAGGACCCGGACGGTTCTTGGGGCAAACCATGGCAGGTTTGCCGACCGCACCGAACTATGCCGACTTCTCCATCAGCACCGTGTTCGCATGGAGCGTATCGAGATACTCCCGCACTTTCCGAATTTTCCCATCGGCAACTTCGCACGAGAACGCCACTCGGTTCTCGTAGGTCTTACCCGTGGCGGAGACCCCTCGGGCGATGAACTCGACCACCACCTGACTTCCTTCGGCGATGGCACTGAAGATCTCAACCTGGACACCGTCGGGGACGGCCGCGCCGATCGCACCGAGAACGTCGATCAGTTCGGACTTGGAGTGCACTCCCGCCAGCGGGAACTCGGCGGGGTGGCCCCCGATCCGATATTCCAGATTCTCGTCCAGCCGACCCAGCGCCCCTGGGAGGTTTCCGGCCGAGAGATCGCTGTAGAAGGCCAGCACCAGTGCCTTGTTCTGCTGAGACGCGTCCATTTGTTCTTTCCTCGTCAGCCAGTGGGCCTGCTCCGACCGCTCGCCACAGTAGGGCGCGACCAGGTCAGATCCTGTCCTGGTGACCCGTGAGACCGCCCAGGAATGTTCCTTCGCCGAGGGCGAGGTGTTCGAACCGCGGTTGCCGTTGACCGCGGGCGGTGGCGGAGGTGTCGGCGACCAGACGGCCGGGGACGACGGCGATCATGCGGACGACGCGGGGTTTCTGGGTTTCGGGGCACATCCGTCGCAGCGCCGCGGCCGGTCGTGAACCGGGTCGCGGCGCTGCCGTGGGTTACAGGCGGCCTTCGAGGGTTTTCATCATTGCGGTGTATTCGGCGCGCATGGTGCCGTCAGGGGGATTCACCAGGGAGAGCGTCGCGAGGCGGGTCTCACCGTGGCTGGACTTGGCGACCACGATCTGGGTGCCGCCGTCTGTGCTGTAGCAGTACATCGCGGCTGCGTAGAGGGACTGCACGTCATCCGCGCAGGACTCGCTGAACAGCTGCAGCGCCTTCTGGGGAGAGAGCTGCGACGGGACGCCGCCGACCGAGAGGGTCACCAGGTGGGTGTTGGGGGGATCGGCGAGGTGGTAGTCGCAGTTGTAGGCGGTGAACTGGTCTTGGTGTGTCTGGGGCTGTTCGCTGCTGGCGTAGGCGTCCGGGTCGTCGAACAGCTTCGCGAGCTCCGCGGGGCCCAGGAGTGGGCAGGCCGCGCTCAGGTTTGCGGGAGAAACCGTCGGCACGAACGGCGCCGGGGGAGGCGCGCTGCTGGTGGCGGCGGTGGTGGTCGGCAGGCTGCTGCTGGAGGCCGGCGCCGTCGCCACGGCAGCGCTCCCACTGTTCGAGCATCCTGCGGCAGCCGCCGCCACGAAGGCGACGGCGATGAATCTTCGAGACAAACGCATGCCCGGAATCCTGCCGGACGTTCCCGGAATTCTCGCTGTCGGAGATCCACTCGTGATCACCGAGCGTGACTATTTGGGGGACTTGTCCGCTATGCGTGGCAGGTGCGCGATCCGGACCGGATCGCCCGAGGGGACCGGCAGGATGAGGTGCTGCCGGATCTGCTCCGGGACGAGGTCGGAAGCCTGCTGAACTTCTGTCTTCCACGGTGAGCCGGCCGGCAGGAGCCACTGACACGTGCCCTCCGGGTGGGCGTCGGTCGCTCACGACGACCGTCACCACGCCGCCGGTCCCGGATCACGCGTTCGAGCGCCCGGCAGCCACGGCCGGTCTGTCGCCGCACCGCGTGCCATCCGGGCCTCGCCGTCCCCAGGGCCCGTGCGCCCGGTGGCACTGGAGCCGAGCAAAACCCGGATGGCGCGACGATGCTGGGAACAGCGCAGGTCAGCAGGGACGCGACCCGGTCAGGGCTTGCGGGCCACGCCGGCGAGCAGGCAGTGGTCGGAGAGTTTGAGCGGTTGCACGCGGGGGCCCTCGGGCCACCAGTCGGCCGGCTGCACCAGGCCCGGTTCGATCGGCTCGAACCCGGCGAGCATGGAGTCGATCTCGGCACGGGTGCGGAAGTGGATCTGTCCGGAGGAGGCGCCTTGGTACACGCGCTCGATGTTGCGGGCGACCACGCTGTACTCGTCGTCTTCGGGATCGAGGGCGTGGCTGAACACCAGGAACGACCCCGAGGGCAGGGCGTCGCGGTACTCGCGCAGCACGGCGGCCGGGTCGTCGGCGCAGAAGTGCAGGCTCATCGAGTGGATCAGCGCGATGGGTTTGTTCCAGTCGAGCTCGCGGCGCACCGTCGGATCGGCCAGCAGCGTCGCGGGCCGGAAGATGTCGCCGCGGACGATGCGGGTGTTCTCGTTGTCCGACAGCAGGGCCCGGCCGTGCGCGAGCACCACCGGGTCGTTGTCGACGTAGACCACGTGCGCGTCGGGGTTGAACCGTTGGGCGACCTCGTGGACGTTCTCGGCCGTGGGCAGCCCGGAACCGCAGTCGAGGAACTGGTCGATGCCCATGTCGCGGGCCAGGAACCGCACGGCACGAATCAGAAATCTCCGGGCCACGACGGCCAGTTCGGTCACCTCGGGTGCCACTGCTTGCACCTTGCGCAGCATTTCCCGGTCGACCTCGTAGTTGTCCTTGCCGCCCAAACCCGCGTCGTAGACCCGGGCCGTGCTCGGCACCGTCGGATCGATGACCGTCGCAAAGTCGTCGTCGAGCTCGCTCATGGGCAGCAACTTACCGCGAGGCGCTCGCGCCGCGCCGTCGACCGACTGCTCACGGTGACGCGAGGTCACTTGCCTCGTCCGCCGGCCGCTGCCCACCGGCGCACAACCGTGGCCCCGGTATCGAGGAGGCGATCTGCCACGAAGCGGGCATTGGCGCCGACAACGGGCGGGGTGCCCGTCCACTCGAGCACCGAGCGGACGCCGCCGAACCTGCCGAGGTATTCACGGGTGCACGTAGGCGGTCGTCCTTGCCGGCGAACGGTTTCCGGATTCGAACGCGAGCGGCTTGCCGACCCGCGGGTCGAACGAGTCGAGCTTGCGGCGCCCCACGGTCGTCACGACCGCGTTGTCCATCGTGGCGAGGCGGCCGGCGCCCAGGAGTCGCTGAGCTCATTTGTTGTTCCCCCGCATCAGCTGGGTGCTCTGGCGCACGACCTCGGTGGCGTACTCGCGCATCCGGGCCTCGTAGCCGGCGAACGCCGTGAGGGGATCGGTGCTGCCCAGCAGATCGCTCAGCAGGGCGGCGTCCCGCAGCGCGGTGTTGGCGCCGACGCCGCCGGCGGGTGGCATCACGTGGATGGCGTCGCCCAGCAGTGTGATCCGCCCGGTCGGCCACGACGGCACCGGGCCGGAGGTGCGGATGGGTGTGCCGAAGGTGGCGGGCACGTCTGCGTTCGCGACGATCCGGCGGAATTCCGGGTGCCAGCGTTTGACGAACTTCGTCGCGAACCGGTGCAGCGCGCGGGGATCGCTCATGTCCGGCACGGCGCCGATCACCGCCCACATCAGGTAGTCCGCGACCGGTGGCAGGCCCGGATCGTGACTGCGCGCCCGGAAGGCGGCCAACGCGAGCGCACCCCCCTTGCCGAAAAGTGAGGGTCGGCCGATCACCGAGGTGAAGCCGTCGAAGAGCCGGTCGTCCAGCTCGGGCAGCGCGGTCAACGGCGTGCGGCCGTAGGCGCAGCGCATCCCCGTGTCGACCACCACCGCGTCCGGCGCGACGATCGGGCGCAGCACCGAACCGACGCCTTCGGCGCCGACCAGCACGTCACCGCGTTCCTCGCTGCCGTCGGCGAAACGCAGGACGACTCCGTCGCCGGTATCCTTCGCGTCGATCACCGTCCGTCCGAATCGGACGTCCACACCGGACCTCAAGATCTCTCGCAGCAGGAGGCGGTCCACCGCCGTGTGATCGGCGACCGGCACGGGGAACGAGGCGAGCTCGGTGAAGTCGGACTTGACGGTGGTGATCTTGCCGCGGCCGGGCTCCGCCGAGGTGTCGCGGTAACGGCGGAACAGCTCGTCGGGCAGGCACCTGCGCAACGCCTCGTCGCCGTCGCCGTCGATGTGCAGGCGGTAGCCCTGGCCGCGGGTCCCGGCGCCGGGGTCGCGCTCGAAGACGGTGGCCCGCAGGCCCGTTTCGCGCAGGCCCTGGGCGAGGCAGAGCCCGCCGACACCCCCGCCGGCGATCAGCACGTGCGTCATGCCTGCTGCCACCGGCAGACCACGCCTTCGAGGTCCTCGTGCGCCATGCCCACAGGATGTACATACTTGCGCGAGACAAACAAGTACGTTGCGGAGCCGTTGGCTATCCTCGGCCGAGTGGTGATCCACACCGTCCGCACCGGCCCCGGCGAGTACTTCGCGCCGTGCAGCAATTGCACAACACCGGTGCCGGGCCAGTGACGAACTCTCACGACCTGATCCAGATGGCCGGGTGGACTCCGGACCGGAACGTCGACGTTGCGGCTGAGCTCCGAGAGCTCGATGAGGCAGGTTTCGCTGTGACGCGGTTTGTTCCGCGATTCTTGGCTGGCTACTCCGGATTGACCATCGGATCACAAGACGCGACTCGCGCTCTGGTGATTGACGGACACAAGGCTGCGCGGTGCGCGGATCCGGAGTGGTGCACCGCTTATGCACAGGCCATCGGCATGCCGGTCACCCCGGTCGGCGAGTACTCACACATGACCCTCGTGATCGACGAGACCGGAAGGTTCTGGGGCGGCTTCGACCAATCCTACGGACTGCTGGGCTCCGACCTCGTGGACGTCGTCCACGGTCTCCTCGTGGAGCCTGGGTCGCTGCATCTCGATCGCGAGGTCCCCGAGTGATCACGCGACGGCGGTCGGTCGCTCTCCCGGCCCTGCCGGCCAGCTCGCTCGGCTCTGGTCCGCCCCACGGCACGAGGTGATCCGGAGACCCGGCGGGCGGTGCGCTCGGCGGCCGTGGCGACGGCACCGGCTGTACCGGGACGCCACCGAAGACCAGCGCTCGGGGATCTCGCGGACGAAGAACCTGCCGACCGCCAAGGACTTCGCCCACAACCGCCACCGCGGAGGCAGACTGCCGAGGGGATGGCGTTGCTGGACGCCCTGCCGTGCCCCGCGGTCAACCTGGCCCGCGCGTCGGACGGTCTGCTTCGGACACTCTTCGAGATGGTCCGGTTGCACATCCAGGTCCAGGACGGCGGCGCACATGCGACACGTGACGATCACCTGACCCGCAGATCAGCCGACAGCCATCGCGGGCACAGCAGAAAGGACTTACGATCCGATGGACTCCCAAGAGCGGCCCAGCCACCAGGGCTGGGCCCGCTCGGGGAGTTCTTGTCCGTGCCCCTGGAGAGATTCGAACTCTCACTGGACGGGTTTTGAATCCGTTGCCTCTGCCAGTTGGGCTACAGGGGCGGAACCGGGTGAACATTACGCGATCTCCCTGGGCGGGGATGGACCGGGGCGGGGTGTCGCGGGCGCCACTTCGTGGTGAACGCCATCTTGGGAACTGGATCGTTCCCGGTAGGCTGGGATTTCGCGGGTCACCGCGAGTCAACCGTCCCGCCGAGCCTTCAGGAGGACCCCGGTGACCGAACAGGCTACCGAGGCCAGCGGTGCCGCCACCGTGCCGCAGCGTCGGGTGCTCGTCGCGGAAGACGAGGCGCTCATCAGGCTCGATCTGGTCGAGATGTTGCGCGAAGAGGGGTACGAGGTGGTCGGCGAAGCCGGCGACGGCGAGGAGGCCATCAACCTGGCCACCGACCTCAAGCCCGACCTCGTCATCCTCGACGTGAAAATGCCCAAGCTCGACGGCATCGAGGCCGCCGCCAAGATCACCAGCGACCGGATCGCGCCGGTGGTGATCCTCACGGCCTTCAGTCAGCGCGACCTCGTCGAGCGGGCGCGTGACGCCGGCACGATGGCGTACCTCGTCAAGCCGTTCGCGAAGCGTGACCTCGTGCCGGCGATCGAGCTGGCCGTGAGCCGCTTTTCGGAGCTGCAGGCGCTCGAGGCCGAGGTCGCGGGCCTCACCGACCGGCTCGAGACCCGCAAGGTCATCGACCGCGCCAAGGGCCTGCTGATGAGCCGCCAGGGCCTCACCGAGCCGGACGCGTTCCGCTGGATACAGCGCACCGCGATGGACCGCCGCACCACGATGAAGGCGGTGGCCGAGGCCGTGGTCGAGAGCATCGGCTGAGAGTCTCACTCCAACGAGTGGCAAAAACGGGCGTGACCAGGGGGTTGCGCCCGTTTTGGCGTTTTCTGCGGTTGCTCCGTTCGGGTCAGCAGGGCACGTTTGCTACCTTCGTGAACGATCTTGACGCGGTGCCCCTTCACGAGCCCAGTGGAGTTCATAGACTGCCAACATCATCAGAGCCGTTGGTCAAGTGCTCCGAATGAGGCGCATCTGCGTACTCACTGTCATCACCCGGTTGTCATATTGCGACAATCGGGTGGAAAACGTCCATTACTGCCGGTGACGACCGTCACGATGTGGATACAAGACGGTGGGTAACTCTGTGCAACACCTCACGGGGCGGCTACTTTCAGCGGCCAGTCAGGTCCCACGCAGGGACGAGCCGTTCGGCTACGAACGGTTGGTTGGCATTTGGAGGAAGAGTGCAGAGAGCACGACTCACGAAGATTCTCGTGCTGGCGGCTGCGGGGGCCATCTCCCTGAGCGCGTGCGCGGCGCGGACCGACAGCGGATCCGGTGGATCCGACAGCAACGCCCCCCAGGCGGCGGCTCCTTCGGCCGCGGCCGACGCCGCCGACCCCGCGGGTGACGGCAAGGCGCAGTGTTCGCCGACCTCCATCGCTTACGCGGGCACGATCAACGGTGCGAACGCGGCGCTCGGCGTCAACATCCTGAACGGCGCCAAGCTGGCGGTCGACCAGCACAACAAGGCGAACCCGGGCTGCCAGGTCAAGCTGGAGCAGTACGACACCGAGGGCACGCCCGACAAGGCGCCCGGCATCGTGACCCAGATCGTGAACACGCCGGCGATCATCGGCGTGGTGGGCCTCCCGTTCTCGGGTGAGTCCAAGGCGGTCGGCAACATCTTCAACACCGCCGGCCTCGTCACCGTGACCCCGTCGGCCACGGCCCCGGGTCTGAGCGCCAACGGCTGGAAGACCTTCTTCCGCGGCCTCGGCAACGACAACAGCCAGGGCCCGGCCGCCGCGAAGTTCATGACCGGTGAGCTCGGCGCCAAGAAGGTCTGCGTCATCGAGGACGACTCCGAGTACGGCACGGGGCTCGCCGCGACGACCAAGCAGGGTCTCGGCAGCGCGCTGGCGTGCGAGGACAAGGTCAAGACCAAGCAGACCGACTTCTCGGCCGTGGTCAACAAGGTCAAGGCCGCCGCTCCGGACGCGGTGTTCTACTCCGGCTACTACCAGGAAGCCGCTCCGTTCGCGCAGCAGCTGAACGACGCCGGCGTCACCGCGAAGTTCGTGGGCCCGGACGGCGTGAAGGACGACGAGTTCGTGAAGGGCGCCGGCGAAGCCGCGAAGAACGCCTACTTCACCTGCCCGTGTGTGCCGGCGGACCAGTTCACCAAGTTCACCGACGCGTACAAGGCCGCGACCGGCAAGGACCCGGGCACCTACTCGCCCGAGGCCTACGACCTCGCGACGATCCTGCTGAAGGGCATCGACTCCGGCAAGACCACGCGCCCGGCGCTGCTCGACTTCGTGAAGACCTACGACGGTCAGGGCCTCACGAAGCACTTCAAGTGGGACGACAAGGGTGAGCTCTCGTCGACCACCGTGTGGACCTACAAGGTCGAGAACGGGAAGATCGTCCGCAACACCGAGATCAAGTAGTCCCGGCTTCCGTTCCAGTTACCGGGGTGCGTGTCCGGCGGCTCGATCCCGCCGGACCCGCACCCCGGACCCACATGGAGAACTAGTGTGTCGATGACCCATGACCTGAGCTCGCTCGTCCTGGCACAGGGCGACAGCTGGATCACCTTCGACGTGAAAGGCTTCGTTGACCAGTTCTGGGCCAACACGATCGACGGTCTTGCGTACGGCAGCATCTACGCGCTCGTAGCGCTGGGCTACACCCTCGTCTACGGCGTGCTGAAGCTCATCAACTTCGCCCACTCCGAGGTGTTCATCTACGGCGCCTTCGCGGTGTGGTTCACCTTCTTCGGTCTCGGTTTCCGGCCCGGCGACACGCCTGAGCTGCCGGTGTTCGAGCTGATCGGGTTCCTGCTCTTGGCCCTGCTCGCGGCGATGGCCGTTTCCGGTGGCACGGCGGTGCTGCTGGAACGAGTGGCCTACCGTCCACTGAGGAAACGCGGAGCGCCGAAGCTGGTCTTCCTGATCACCGCGATCGGCGCTTCCTTCGTGCTGCAGCAGATCCTGTTCATCTGGCGCGGCGGCAACGCCGAGCAGGGCATCCGCCTGATGCGCAACGAACCGGTGTTCAAGATCTTCGGCGCCGACGTCACCAACGTCACGATCATCACGATCATCGCGTCGGTGGTGCTGATGCTCGCCGCCAACATGTTCGTGAACCGCACCAAGTTCGGCCGCGGCATCCGCGCCGTGGCGCAGGACCCGGACACCGCCACGCTGATGGGCGTGAACAAGGAACGCGTCATCACGCTCACGTTCCTCATCGGTGGCCTGCTCGCGGGCGCGGCGGCCCTGTTCTACATGATGAAGGTGCCGCAGGGCGCCTCCTACCAGGGCGGCTTCATCCTCGGCATCAAGGCGTTCACCGCCGCGGTGCTGGGCGGTATCGGCAACCTGCGCGGCGCGCTGCTCGGCGGCCTGCTGCTCGGGGTCGCCGAGAACTACGGCCAGACGCTGTTCGGCGGTGAGTGGCGCGACGTCGTGTCGTTCGTGCTCCTCGTGCTGATCCTGATGGTCCGCCCGACCGGCATCCTCGGTGAATCGCTCGGAAAGGCACGGGTATGACGGTGACTTCGACACCACCTACCGCTGCCGTTCCGGCGAAGCGCAAGCGGCCGATCTCGGACTGGTGGAACAACCTGCCGCGGGTGCAGCAGTGGCTCGTGCTGGTGCCCCTGGTGGCGCTGATCTACCTGCTGCCGGTCCTGAACCCGCCGATCATCAGCACGCAGCCGGGGTACGACTTCCCGATCGCGATGTTCGAGGTGTCCCGCTACGCGCTGGTCGCCATCGGGCTCAACATCGTGGTCGGCCAGGCCGGCCTGCTGGACCTCGGCTACGTCGGCTTCTTCGCGGTCGGCGCCTACGTGATGGCGCTGTTCACGAGCCCCGACTCGTCGCTGCACAAGCTGCCGTTCCTCATCGTGCTGCCGATCGCCATGGTGGTCACGATGATCTTCGGCGTGATCCTCGGGACACCCACGCTCCGACTACGCGGGGACTACCTCGCGATCGTCACCCTCGGGTTCGGCGAGATCGTGCGCCTGCTGGCGGACAACGTCGACCCGTTGCGCGGCAACCGGGGGTTCCAGTCGGTGGGGCACCCACCGGGCACCAACGCCGACGGCGGCGCCCTGTTCAACAACTCCGACGGCACGCCGTGGTACTGGCTGTGCGTCACGCTCATCATCCTCGTGTTGTTCCTGGTCGGGAACCTGGAGCGCAGCCGGGTCGGCCGGGCCTGGGTCGCGATCCGGGATGACGAGGACGCGGCCGAGATCATGGGCCTGCCGACGTACAAGTTCAAGATCTGGGCGTTCGTGTCCGGTGCGGCGGTGGGCGGTCTGTCCGGGGCGTTGTACGCGGGCCAGCTCGGCTTCGTGAACAACCAGAAGTTCGACGTGGTCACGTCGATGCTGTTCCTCGCCGCGGTGATCCTCGGTGGCGCGGGCAACAAGGTCGGTGTGCTGCTGGGTGCGATCGTGGTGGCGTACATCCCGCTGCGGTTCCAGGCGATCGCCGAGTACAAGTACCTCATCTTCGGCCTGGCGCTGATCATCCTGATGATCTTTCGCCCGCAGGGCCTGCTCGGTGCGCGGCAGCGGCTGCTCACGTACGGCAGGCAGGCGTACCAGCGGCTGCTCGGCCGTGGTGAACAGATCTCGAGTGACGGCTCACTGGCCCCCGAGACCCCGGGAGAGAAGGCATGACCGCCCCTGGCACCGGCTCGGGCCCCGAGGTCCCGGCCGAAGGCGGCCTCGTGGCGGAGGTCGCCCAGATGAGCGCGGAGCAGCTCGCCGAGCACGAGGCGGAGGTCGCCGAGGTCGTCGCACCGGACCGTGAGATCGACGTCGCGGTGGGGCAGACGCTGCTGAAGGTCGACGACGTCACCGTGCGCTTCGGCGGTCTCGTGGCGCTCGACGGCGTGTCCTTCGACATCCGCCGCGGTGAGATCCTGGGCCTGATCGGGCCCAACGGCGCGGGCAAGACCACGTGCTTCAACGCGATGACCGGCGTCTACCGGCCCAGCTCGGGCCAGGTGCTGCTGGAGGACAAGCCGCTGGGCAAGGCTTCGCGCCACGCCATCACGCAGCTCGGCATCGCGCGCACGTTCCAGAACATCCGGCTCTTCTCCGAGATGACGGCGCTGGAGAACGTGGTGGTCGGCACCGACGCCCGCCACAAGACCAGCCTCGTCGGCGCTCTGCTGCGCACGCCTCGCCACCACCGCGAGGAGAAGCAGGCGATCGAGAAGGGCATGGCGCTGCTGGAGTTCGTCGGCATCGCCGACCGGGCGGCCGACCGCGCGAAGAACCTGCCCTACGGTTACCAGCGGCGCCTGGAGATCGCGCGGGCGCTCGCGACCGAGCCGAAGCTGCTGTGCCTCGACGAGCCGGCCGCCGGGTTCAACCCGGCGGAGAAGGAAGAGCTCATGGGGCTGATCCGGACGATCCGCGACGACGGGTACACCGTGTTGCTGATCGAACACGACATGAAGCTGGTCATGGGCGTGACCGACCGGATCGTGGTGCTGGAGTTCGGCAAGAAGATCGCGGAAGGGGTTCCCGCCGAGATCCGGGCGAACCCGGCCGTGATCGCCGCCTACCTGGGGGTGCCCGACGATGACGTTGCTTGAGCTGTCCGATGTGTCCGTCCACTACGGTCGGATCCAGGCCGTGTCGGGGCTGTCCATCACGGTCGACGAGGGCGAGATCGTCACGCTGATCGGCGCCAACGGCGCGGGCAAGTCCACCACCATGCGCGCGATCTCCGGCATCCGGCCGATCTCGGGCGGCACGATCCGCTTCGACGGCGAGGACATCTCGCGGTTGCGCGGTGACCTGCGGGTGGTCCGCGGGATCTCGCAGTCGCCCGAGGGCCGGGGGATCTTCCCCGGCATGACGGTGCTCGAGAACCTCGACATGGGCGCGTATGCGCGCAAGGACCGGAAGAACCTGCAGCCGGACTTCGACCGCGTCTTCGAGCTGTTCCCGCGGCTCGCGGAACGCAAGACCCAGGTCGGCGGCACGATGTCCGGCGGCGAGCAGCAGATGCTCGCCATCGGGCGCGCCCTGATGGCGAAGCCGCGGCTGCTGCTGCTGGACGAGCCGTCGATGGGCCTCGCACCGCAGTTCATCCAGCAGATCTTCCGGATCATCACGGAGATCAACCGCCAGGGCACCACGGTGCTCCTGGTGGAGCAGAACGCGCAGCAGGCGCTCTCGCGGGCGCACCGCGCGTACGTGCTGGAGACCGGGCAGATCACGAAGTCCGGGACCGGCAAGGAACTGCTGGCGGACACCAGCATCAAGGAGGCCTACCTCGGCGTCGGCTGACGCTCGGGTGGCTTCGCGAACCGGCTCTGTGCGCTTCGGCGGGCAGGGCCGGTTCTCATTTCAGCCCGGGTGGTTCTTTCGCGCCGTCGAATTCCGCTGTACGCGGGTGGCGCCGGGCGGTTGACTGGACCTACGGAGCAAGCCGAGGTCAGGAGGACGGGATGCGGATCGCGGGCCAGGAGGTCGTCGAAGGCGAAGTGGCCGGGGTGCCGTTCGTGGCGCTGCCGCCGGCGGACGGTGCCGCGCCCGCGGCGCTCGTGGTGGGCTGGCACCTGATGGAGCCGCCGCGCAGCGAGCGCGCGATGGCGGCGGCCGTGCCGATGACCGGGCTGCCCGCGTGGCGGGTGTACTTCGGGTTGCCGCTCACCGGCGCCCGGCTGCCCGCGGGCGGGTTCGACGAGTTCTTCCGGCTGGCGAGCGAAGACGCGGTGCTGAACGTGAACGAACCGGTGACCGAGCAGGCCGCCGCCGAGTTTCCCGCCGCGGTGGCCGGGCTGCGGGCTCGGCTGTCGCTTGTGGACGGTCCGGTCGGGGTGTTCGGCGGTTCGGCCGGCTCGGCGGTCGCCCTCGAGGTGCTGGCCCGCGGCGACGTCGAGATCGCCGCGGCCGCGGTGGTCAGCCCGGTGGTGCAGCTCGCTCCGGTGGTCGCCCGCAACGAGCGCCTGTACGGCGTCACCTACCCCTGGACCGACCGCTCGCGAGCGGTCGCCGCGCACTACGACTTCGTCGCCCGCTCCGCCGAACTCACCGCGCCCCTGCTGCTCGTCGTCGGCGACCAGGACGACGCCGCCTTCCGCGACCCCTCCGCCGCCCTCGCCTCGGGCCTGGGCCCCCACGCGGCGCTAGTCGGCATCCCCGACATGGCCCACACCCTCGCCGACGAGCCCGGCACCGACCCCGCCCCGCAAAACGCCGCCGCACGCCTCGTGGACGCCGCCTTCACCGATTGGTTCGGCCGCCACCTCTGACCTCGCACCGGCCCCCGGCCGGCCGCCCTTCCCCACCCGACCGCCCTGCGGCCGACCCGATCCGCGACTGGCTGCTCTGCTTCCACCCGACCGCCCTGCGGCCGGGACCCGATCCGCGACTGGCTGCTCTGGTTCCACCTGGCCACTCCGGGGCAGGGACCGGATCACCGACTGGCTGCTCTGGTTCCACCTGGCCACTCCGGGGCCGGGACCCGATCCGCGACTGGCTGCTCTGGTTCCACCTGGCCACTCCGGGGCAGGGACCGGATCACCGACTGGCTGCTCTGGTTCCACCTGGCCACTCCGGGGCAGGGACCGGATCACCGACCGGCTGGTCTGCCTCCACCTGGCCGCTCTGAGGCCGGCCACCGGTGTGAGATCGCGCCGGTTTCTTCCGTCCCGATTTCGCCCGGCCTCCGGCCGCGCGGAATCGGGACGGAAGGAACCGGCTTGAGGCGATCTCACCCGCCTCGGCGAAGCCGAGGCAAAAAATACAGCGTGAGAGAAATTAGGCCGGAGGCCGATCTCGAACCACGCACGTGAGCCGCGCGGTACACGTGCGCCGGCCTTGGTCGTCGGTGAGCACGATTTCCGCCGTGATCGTGCCGCGGCCGACGTGCAGCGGGGTGGCGACGCCGGTGACGATGCCGGAGCGCACCGCGCGGTGGTGCGTGCAGGACAGCTCGAGGCCCATCGCCGCGCGGTCGGCGCCCGCGTTGAGGGCGGCGACGTACGAGCCGAGGGCCTCGGCGACGGTGGCGTTGGCGCCGCCGTGGAGGAGGCCGTAGGGCTGGAGGTTGCCCTCGACGGGGATCGTGCCGACCACGCGCTCGGGCGTGGCCTCGAGGATTTTCAGCCCGATTTTGTCGTTCAGCTGCTGGTCGGCGGCCGCGGGGTCGATTCCCGCCCGGGATTCCAGCGCCAAGTCGCCGGCCTGCTCGGTCACGCATTGCTCCTCAACCTATGCGACACGTAAGAGTGTCGGACCCTCACCTTAGACTCGCTCTCGTGAGCCCGAGTGAGAACCGAACCGTAGCGAACGCCACAGCCGCCACCACCACTGCGAAGCGGCCGAAAAGCACCGCCGAGCGGCCGAAACTGCTGCTCGTCGACGGTCATTCGATGGCCTACCGCGCCTTCTTCGCGCTGCCCGCGGAGAACTTCAAGACGAAGACCGGCCAGGTCACCAACGCGGTGTTCGGGTTCACCTCGATGCTCATCAACCTGCTGCGCGACGAGGAGCCCACGCACCTCGCGGTGGCGTTCGACCTCTCGCGCAAGACCTTCCGGTCGGAGACGTTCGCCGACTACAAGGCCAACCGCAGCACCACGCCCGACGAGTTCCGGGGCCAGGTCGACCTGGTCAAGGAGGTGCTCGAGGTGCTGGGCATCCCGTCGCTGGTCAAGGAGAACTTCGAGGCCGACGACATCATCGCCACGCTCACCACGCAGGCCGGCGTCGAGAACTTCGACGTGCTGATCTGTACCGGCGACCGCGACGCGTTGCAGCTGGTCAACGAGCACGTGACCGTGCTCTACCCGAAGCGCGGCGTGTCGGACCTGGTGCGGTTCACGCCGGAAGCCGTGGAGGAGAAGTACGGCCTCACGCCCACCCAGTACCCCGATTTCGCGGCGCTGCGCGGCGACCCGTCGGACAACCTGCCGGGCATCCCCGGGGTGGGGGAGAAGACGGCGGCGAAGTGGATCCGGCAGTTCGGCACGCTCGCCGACCTGATCGACCGGGTCGACGAGGTGAAGGGCAAGGTCGGCGACGCGCTGCGCGAGAACCTCACGGCGGTCACGCTCAACCGGCAGCTCACCGAGCTGGTGCGCGATGTGCAGCTCGACCTGGTGCCCGACCAGCTGGAGCTGCGGCCGTGGGACCGCGACGCGGTGCACCGGCTGTTCGACGAGCTGGAGTTCCGCGTGTTGCGCGACCGGCTCTTCGCCACACTCAGCAGCGCCGAGCCGGAGGCCGAGGAGGGCTTCGACGTCTCGGGCGAGGCGCTGGCACCCGGCGCGCTCGGCGCGTGGCTCTCCGCGCACACCGGCGAAGGCGAGCCGGTGGCGATCTCGTTCCGCGCCACGGGCACGTCGATCCGCTCCGACCTGCGCGCGCTGGCGTTCGCGTGCGCCGACGGCGAGGGCGCGTACGTCGACGTCACGGCGATGGACGAGGCCGACGACACCGCGCTGGCCGCGTGGCTGGCAAACGAGAAGATCCGCAAGATCGGCCACGACCTCAAGGTGGCGCTGCACGCGGTGCGCGCGCGGGGCTGGACGATGGCGGGCCTGGTGCTCGACACCGCGCTCGCGGCCTACCTCGTGCGGCCGGGCCAGCGCACCTTCGAGCTCGACGACCTGGCGCTGCGGTACCTGCACCGCGAGCTGCGGTCGGAGGCGTCGGAGGGCGACGGCCAGCTGTCGCTGCTCGACGGCGGCGCCGAGGGGCTCGAGCAGAAGGAGATCTCCGACGAGCTGGTGAAGGCCCGCGCGATCTTCGAGCTGGCCGGCGCGCTCGGCAAGGAGCTGGAAGACCTCGGCGGCGCGAAGCTGCTGGCCGAGCTGGAGCTGCCGCTGTTCGAGGTGATCACCGAGCTGGAGGCCGCGGGCATCGCCGTGGACGTCGAGCAGCTCACCGAGCTGGAGGCCCACTACCTCAGCCGCGTCACGCTGGCCGCGGAAGAGGCGTACAAGGTCATCGGCAAGCAGATCAACCTCGGCTCGCCGAAGCAGCTGCAGGTCGTGCTGTTCGAAGAGCTCGGCATGCCGAAGACCAAGCGCACCAAGACCGGCTACACCACCGATGCCGAGGCGCTGCAGAGCCTGTTCGAGAAGACCGAGCACCCGTTCCTGCAGCACATGCTGGAGCACCGCGACGCCACGCGGCTGCGCACGACCGTCGAGGGCCTGATCAAGGCGGTGGCCGACGACGGGCGCATCCACACCACGCTGCAGCAGACCATCGCGGCCACGGGGCGGCTGTCGTCGGTGGACCCGAACCTGCAGAACATCCCGGTGCGCACGGAAGAAGGCCGGCGCATCCGCGACGCGTTCGTGGTCGGCGAGGGCTACGTCGAGCTGATGACCGCGGACTACAGCCAGATCGAGATGCGGATCATGGCGCACCTGTCGAAGGACGAGGGCCTGATCGAGGCCTTCAACAGCGGCGAGGACCTGCACACGTTCGTCGCGTCGCGCGCGTTCTCGGTGCCGGCGGAGGAGATCACGGCGGAGCAGCGCTACCGGGTCAAGGCGATGTCCTACGGGCTGGCGTACGGGTTGTCGGCGTACGGGCTGTCGCAGCAGCTGCGTATCTCGACCGAGGACGCGAAGTCGCAGATGGAGGCGTACTTCAACCGCTTCGGCGGCGTGCGCGACTACCTGCAGTCCGTGGTCGGCGAGGCCGGGAAGACCGGATACACCGAAACGATCTTCGGCCGCCGCCGCTACCTGCCCGACCTCACCAGCGACAACCGGCAGCGCCGCGAGATGGCCGAGCGCATGGCGCTCAACGCGCCGATCCAGGGCAGCGCGGCCGACATCATCAAGGTCGCGATGCTCAACGTGCACAGCGCGCTGGTGGAGGCGAAGCTGCGCAGCCGGGTGCTGCTGCAGGTGCACGACGAGCTCGTGCTGGAGGTCGCCGAGGGCGAGCGCGCCGAGGTGGAGAAGCTCGTGCGCGAGGGCATGGGGTCGGCCTACGATCTCGCCGTGCCGCTGGAGGTCTCGGTCGGTTACGGCCGTTCGTGGAACGAAGCGGCCCACTAGAAAGCCGAATGGACGCCGACGGCGCCTTTCCCTCGGGGAAGGCGCCGTTTTGGTTACTTCGCGTCACTAACGAAATCACCGGGTCGGGCCGGGGGAGCACCCTTGTGCCGGTTCAAGTGATCTTGAGTCGCGACAACGCTGTTCTTCGCCCACGGGGTCCCCGGCCAAGGGGGATCGGAGAAAGGACGGCGAACGATGGCGAGCGAACTGCAGAGAAGCAAGATCACCACGGTGTTCGGGGCGATGGACGTCGACGGCGACGGCTTCCTCACCGAAGCCGACTTCCAGGCGCTCACCGACCGTTGGACGAAGGCCCGCGGCCTCGCTCCCGACTCCCCCGAGGCGGTGCGGCTGAGCGAGATCATGATGGGCTGGTGGACCACGCTGCTCGCCGCGTCCGACATCGACCGCGACGAGAAGGTGAGCCTCGACGAGGTCCTCCTCGTGGTCGACCAGCTCGCCGGCATGCCCGACGCGGTGACCGGCACGGCGTCCGCGATGTTCGAGGCCATCGACGAAAACGGCGACGGCCGCATCTCCCGCGAGGAGTACCGCCGCCTCATCGAGACCTGGAACGGCACCGCCACCGACACCGACACGGTCTTCCCGGCCCTCGACCTCAACGGCGACGGCTACCTCACCGCCGACGAATTCTCCCAGCACTGGTACGAATTCTGGGCCGGCGACAACGCCGACGCCCCCGGCACCTGGGTCTTCGGCCGCTTCGACCTCCCCCTGGGCGCCCGCTGACGACCCCGTGAGCCGCGGCCACCGCCTCGGGTGGCCGCGGCACACGGACGGGGGAACATGATGTATCAGATCTCCGATGCCACCCACCAGGACGGCAGCGCCGGCTCGGTTACGGCTGAGGCGGGTGGTGACCCGGATGGCGGAAGAGGCACTGCTCTGGTGAGTGCTGCGGCTGTCGAGGGTTCTGGCGCTGCACCCTCCGCTGCCTCAATTGACGCTGCAGACAGCATCGCTGCCCGTGCCACCGCTCACTCAGTGGACACCGGCACGACAGCTGCCGTCGCGTTCAGTCGCGCGGACACTGACACCGCTCACTCGGCGAAAGCCGGCCCGGAGAACAGCGTGGCTGCCGGTTCTCGCCGCGGCGCGGATGGTGTCGCCAGCGCTCGCGCGGCGGCTGATGCGCCGACCGCAGCGAATGCGAGCGCGGCCGGTGCGGCGGACGCCGGCGCCGCTGCCTTGGCGATTGCGGGCGCGGACCGCACGGCAAGTGCGGGCGCGGCCGGACGGGCGGATGGGCGTGGTGCGGCCGGTGTGACGGGTGCTGATGCGGGACTGCGTGCGGTTGGCGGCCCAACCGGCCGATCGGACGCTGACAGCGCTGGCCCAGTGAACGCCGGCCCGGACAACGCGGCGAATGCCGGCGCGGCCCGCCGAGGGGATGCTGCGGAGAGCGCAGCGGATGTCGCCGAGGCCCGCGGGGCACCTGCCGACATGACCGACGCTGCGCAGCCCGCCATGCCCGTCGCAGCCGGGTTCTGGTTGCATCAAGCGGCCCTGGCCTGGCGTGCGGCCCTCGATGTGCGGCTGCGGCCGCTCGGTCTCACGCCCACGCAGTTCCTGCTGCTGTCCGCCGCGGCTCGGCTTGAGCGCACCGCGGGGCCCGCGACGCAGCAGGAGGTGGCGGAGCACGCGGGTGCCGATCGGATGATGACGTCGAAAGTGTTGCGGGCGCTGGAAGTCCGCGGTCTCGTCACTCGGGCGGCGCATGAGCGCGACGCCCGAGCCGTGCGCGTCGCGCTCACGCCGGACGGCCGGGACCTCACCGCTGCCGCCACGGCGATCGCGACCGAGTTCGACACTGCATTCTTCGGGCCGGCCGCCGAACACCTCGCGCGGGACCTCCGGTCCGTCGCCGAGGTGCGTGGCCGGCCGATTCCGTCGGCGGCGCCGAAAACCCAGCGGACGCCACCGAACGCATGAGCCCGCTCCCGCTTTCACCGCCGACGGCCTGGTCTTGGCCGCCGTCGGGGTGGTCTTGGCTGAAACCGTTTTGGCCATCCGGCGAAGGCCCGCCGCGTGCGCCCTGCGGTCTGCGACCAAAGTCAGCGAACGATCCGCGGGCGAATCCGTACCGGTGCGGCCGGGCGAGAGAGATTACCGCTGGGCCCTGGCCGATATCTGTCCCCGCGACGGGTGCGAAAGCGCCTTCTCCGAATCCCGCGTCCGCGAAATCCCTTCCACCGCGCCACCGCCACGAAGGTTCGGACCACCGCACGGGCAGAAAGCCTTGTGGACGGCGCCGAACGGGTGAGCGCGCTGCTCCGGCGTGGGCCTCTTTCGCCGAGACCGCCCTGCCGGGGCGGGTGCGGGCGTAGGGTCGCGCGGATGCGTTACCAGGCCGAGCGCAAGCGTTGGCGGGTACGGCTGAGCGACCGCGACCGCCACGTTCACGGGGCGGGCACGGTGCTCGACGAGGATCACGTGCTCACGTGCGCCCACGTGGTCGAGGAGGCGGGTGGGGCCGGGGCCGAGGTGCTGGTGGATTTCGTGGGGGTGCCGGGGGCTCGGACGATCTCGGCGAAGGTCGTGCCCGAGTGCTGGTTCCCGGCGGCGCGGGACGAGCGTGGCGACATCGCCGTGCTGCGGCTCGCGCAGCGGGAGCCGGGGGCGTTGGCCGCGCCGTTGCACCGGAGGCCGTTGGTGGACGGGATGCGGGTGCGGGCGTACGGGTTTCCGCCGGGGTCGGACGAGGGGCTGTGGTGGCAGGGCCGGATCGTCGGGGAGGGCGGGCCGGGGTGCGAGTGGGTGCAGCTCGCGCGTGACCACGAGGCGCAGCCGATCACCCACGGCTTCTCGGGCACCGCGGTGCTCGCCGAGGATTCGGGCCTTTTGGTCGGGATGGTGGTCAGCCGGTTCGAGGCCGAGGGTGACCGCGTCGCGTGGATGATCCCCGTGGAGACGGTGCTGGGGTACGTCAGGCGGTGGGGCCAGGGGAGTCCCGCGGTGGACGTGAGCCTCGGCGTCTCCGTGGGCAGCGTGCCGTATGACGAGCCGTTCGCGCGCGAGTTCGCCGGGTGGCTGCGGGCCAAGGACGGCACCGGCGTGTGGGTGGTCGTGACCGGCGAGGCCGGGTCCGCGAGGGCCGCGGCGCTCGAGCTCGCGGTGGTGCTCGCCGACCGCGAGCGGGCCGCGGCGGCGGGTGCGCTGCGGGACAGCGTGCCGGAGGAGGCGGTGCCGCCGTCGGGCAGTGTCGACCTCGCCGTGGACGCGGCGGGCAAGAGCGTGGAGGAGATCCGCCGGCGCATCGCGGAGCGGTTCGAAGAGAGCCCGGACACCGGGCGGCGCACCGTGGTGGTCACGGCCATCGACGACGCGGCCGAACCCGGCCGGCTCGTCGACGAGGTCATCGGCCCGCTCGCCGACCACGCCGAACGCCTGGGCGTGCGCCTCGCCCTCGGCTTCCGGCGGGAGACGTCGCCGGGCCTGAGCGTGCTGCGCTCGCGCGCGACGGACGGCCTCGCGAGCCGCCTCGCGACGCTGCAGCAGCAGGTAGCGGACCTTGCCGCGCTCGAGGAGCAGGTGGCCGAGCTGGCCCCGCGGTTCGCCGGCGAGCCCCGGTTCCCCGCGCGAGCCCACCTCGCGCGGGCCGCGGTGAACCGGCTGCGGTCGGCGGTCACCGCCCGCGACCTCGCCTGGGCCGAACGCCACTTCGACGGCATCGCCCGGCTCGTCTCCGCGTACCTGGCCGCCGCCCAGCAGACGAACGAGCGGCTCGACGCCCGGCTCGCCCGCCGCACCGAGCTGCGCTTCCGCCTCGACGGCTACGGCGACCGCGCGCGCACGACCCACCACGGCGAAAACCCCCTGCTGGACGCGCTGTACGAAAAAGCGTGGCGCCAGCTGCACGAAGGCCCCTGCGACCTTGCCACGGCCGCGGCGGCGGTCGAGGAGTTCGGTGCCGCGGTGCGAGGTGAGGGATGAGCGTTGCCAGTCGGCGTGAGAGTTGCCTTGGCACGGTCTTGCGCACGGGGCTCTGCACCGAGCCCGGCCGGCCTCCGGCGGTCGAGGGATTCGACGCTGCGGTTCGGGGTGAGCGATGAGCACCGCTTGCCCACGCGAGGGCTGCCCCGGCACGATCGGGCGCACCGGGTTCTGCACCGAATGCGGCTGGGCCCCGGCCGACGCATCGGCCACAGTGGACACATCGGCTACAGCAGCCATAGCTGCTACCGCGGACACCGTCGACACGATCGTCAGCCCGAGCCGGTTCGAGGGCACCGTGACCCAGCAGCTCGCCGCGGCCCACGGTGACTCGGAGTCCGCGCCGCTGCCGGTCGTCGACCTGCCCGACGTCGACGCGCGCGTGCGGCCCGAGTTGCGGGTGGCCGAGGGCGAACGCCGGTGTGGCCGGCCGGGATGCGGGAAGCCGGTGGGCCGGTCGGTCGCCGGGCAGCCCGCGCGCACGGAAGGGTTCTGCGGTAGTTGCGGCACGCCGTTCTCCTTCTCGCCCAAGCTGTTCCCCGGTGATCTGGTGGATCGCCGCTACCGGGTGCGCGGCTGTCTCGCGCGGGGTGGCCAGGGGTTCGTCTACCTCGGCACGGACACGCGGCTCGGTCACCACGTGGCGCTCAAGGGCGTGCTCAACACCGGCGACGTGGCCGCGGCGCGGATCGCCCGCACCGAGAGCCGGTTCCTCACCGCGCTGGATCACCCGAACGTGGTGCGTATCCACGACGTCGTGACGCACCCGGACCCCCACGGCGGGCCCGAGGTGCGCTACATCGTGATGGAGTTCGTGAACGGCCGGACGCTGCGCGAGGTGATCGACGACGCGCGTTACTCGCGGGACCCCGCGAAGCGGCTGCTGGTCGAGCACGTGGTGACCTACGGCCGCACCATCCTGACCGCGCTCGGCTACCTGCACTCGCAGGGATTGCTCTACTGCGATGTGAGCCCCCAGAACGTGATCCACGGCGAGCGGGTGAAGCTGATCGACTTCGGGGCCATCCGCAAGGTCGGCGACCACACGAGCCCCAGGGTCCTCAACCCGGAGTACGGGATCGACCACGTCGAGCAGGCCACCCACGGGCTCACCGTGCGCTCGGACCTCTACGCCGTCGGCAAAACGCTGCGCCACCTGTTCGACGGGAGTGACGCGCCGTCGGGCGGCGCGCTCGCGTTCGGCGTTCGCTCGCTGACCCACGTGCTCGACCGGGCGACCGGGCCGCACGAGCACCGCTTCGCCACGGCCCAGGAAATGGCGGTGCAGCTCGACGGAGTGCTGGGCGAGCTGAGGTCGCTGCGCGATCGCACCCCGAACCCGGTCACGTCCACGCTGTTCGCCGAAGCATCCGTGCTGCTCGACGCCGGCCTCGGGCACGCCCCGCCGCTCGAACACTGGACGCGGGCGGTGCCCGCGTCGCCGGCGGCGCTGCCCGAGCCGCTCGACATCGCGCGCGGCCTGCCCGTGCCGCGGCAGGATCCGGACGACACCGAAGCCGGGCTGCTGGGTGCGCTGCGAGCGCCCGACGCCGCGCGCTTGCTGCGGAAGCTGGCCCGCGCCACGCCGTCGGTCGAGGTGGAGCTGCACCAGTGCCGGGCCGTGCTGGCGCTGTCCGAAGTGGACACGAGAGCGGCCGCCGATCACGTGCGGGCCGCCGAAAAGCTGCTGGGCGCGCGGGCCGAGCACGATTGGCGGATCGCGTGGCACCACGGGCTCGTCGCGCTGGCGGACGACGACGTCGTGGCCGCCGCCGCGTGGTTCGAGCGCGTGCACCGCGACATCCCCGGCGAGGAGGCCCCGAAGCTCGCGCTCGGCCTGTGCGCCGAGCACATCGGCGGGCCCGACGAAGCGCACGAGTACCACGACGCGCTCTGGGTGCGCGACCACGCGCAGGTCGACGCCGCGTTCGGCCTGGCGCGCGGACACCTGCTGCGAGGCGACCGGTCCGCCGCCGCGGGAGTGCTGCACGAGGTGCCGGAGTACTCGCGCCACGACGAAGCCGCGCGCATCGCCGGCGTGCGCGTGCTCGCGGGTGTGCTGCCGCCGAACGGGGAGCTGCCCGGCGCCGAGGACTTCGCCGAGGCCGTCGAACGGCTCGCGGCGCTGGAGCTCGACGAGGACACCACCGACCGGCTCGTGACCGAACTGCGCGAGACGGCGTTGCGGTGCCTCGGCGCGGGCCGGCGTGAGCTGCCCGCCGGACCGGTGTTCGGCGACCGGCCGGACGAGCCCGGACTGCGGCTGCTGCTCGCCGGGTCCTACCGGAGACTCGCGCGCCACGCCGCCTCGGCCGGCGAGCACGGCGCGTTGATCGACCGGGCGAACGGGATCCGGCCGATGACCTGGTTCTGACGACGATCGAGGGGGCGGACGTGGATGTCGAGGTGTACCAGAACGGGGCTGTCGGCGCGGAAGTGCGGCAGGTGCAAGCGCTCGTGGCCGTGACGGCCCGCGGCACCGAAGGGGCGGCCGTGCCCGACGCGGCGGAGGTGCTGCTCATCGACTGCTCCAGCTCGATGCGCCACCCGCCGACGAAGATCGCCGCCGCGCGCAAGGCCGCCGCCGCGGCGATCTCGGTGCTGCCGGACGGCACGAGGTTCGCCGTGGTGCGCGGCACCGACCACGCCGAGGGCGTGTACCCGCGGGAGCGGCGGCTGGCCGTGGCGTCGGCGGACACCCGACGTGAGGCCACGGCGGCGGTCGAGCGGCTCACCGCGGGCGGCGGCACGGCGATGGGCACCTGGCTGGCCCGCGCGCGAGACCTGTTCGACACCGCGCCCGCCGGCCTGAACCACGTGCTGTTGCTGACCGACGGCCGCAACCAGTCGCAGTCGCGCGAGGCGCTGCTGCGAGTGCTCGACACGTGCGAAGGCCGCTTCTCCGGAGACGCCCGCGGGATCGGCGACGGCTGGGAACCCGCCGAGCTCACGGAGATCGTGCGCGTGCTGCGCGGCGGCGTCGACTCGGTGGTCCGCGACGAGGACCTGGCCGACGACTTCCGCGCGCTCGTCCGCGCCGCGCTGGCCAAGGTGATTCCCGACGTGCGGCTGCGGATCGGCACGATGGCCTACAGCTCGCTGCGATGGGTGAAGCAGACGGTCCCGAACGAGTACGACCTCACCGGCCGCTGCGTGCCCGACGGCGACCGCGAGGTCGTGCTCTCCACCGGCTCCTGGGCCGCCGCGGAGAAGCGCGAGTTCCAGCTGGCCGTGGACCTCGCCGACGGCTTCGAGCCCAGCTTCGACCGCCCGCGCCAGCTCGCCTGGGTCGAAGTCGAGGGCGGTCCGCAGAAACCGGTGCTGGGCCGGTGGACCCACGATCCCGTCCCGCCGACATTGGTCCACCCGAAGCTGTTGCGCTCCACGATCCGCACCGAGCTCGGCACCCTCCTCGCCGACGCCGACGAGGCCCACGCCGTCGGCGACGTCGCCACGGCACTGCGCTACTGGGGCCGCGTCGCTCGCCTCGCGACCGAGACCGGCGACCACGACGTGCTGCGGCGCCTGCGTGGGGTGGTGGTGATCGTCGACGCCGCCGCCGAATCGGTGCGCCCCCGCCCCGAGGCGACGCGCAGCCAGCTGCTCAACCTGCTGCTGTCACGGGTGACTCACGTCGATGGCGCGGTGGTCGCGGTGCCGCTGGGCGAGCCGCGGGAGTGCGCGAAGTGCGGAGCGATGTCGTTACCGGGGGCACGGTTCTGCGAAGCGTGCGGGCACCCGATCGGCGACGGGGCCGGCTCGTGAGGCCGCCGACGCGCCTCGCGCTCACGCGGCTGAGCTTCGCGTTGGTCGGCTGCGCGCTCCTGACGCTGGTCACCTCCGCGTGGGCCGTGGGCTCCGTGTTCGACACCGCCGCGCTGGTCCGCGATCGCACCACGCAGGCGATCATCGAGGTCGCCGCGGCCCGCGACGCGCTGGTGTCGGCCGACGCCGCGGCGGTCATGAGTTTCACGTCGGGGGAGGCGAAGCTCGCGGGGCCGGGCCAGGAGTTCGAGAACCAGATGGCCGCGGCGAGCCAGAGCCTCGCGCGCGTGGCCGAGTTCAACCAGGCCGGCGCGGCGGGCGGCGGCACGTTGCAGGTGGTGGAGGGCCTCGTGGCGGCGTACTCGGGGGCGATGGGCCAGGCCGACGCGCACTTCCGGCAGCCCGGCGCGGACCGCGTGGGTCTCGCCGACCTCTGGTACGCCTCACGGCTGCTCCACGCGCCGGGCAATGTGCTCTCCTCGCTCGCGCAGCTGCAGGACCAGCAGCGCCGCGCGCTCGACGACCTGCTCGCCGCCGACGGCGTGAGCGGCTGGACGATCCCGCTCTGGCTGCTGCCACCGACGTTGCTCCTGGCTCTGCTGGTGCTCACGCAAGTGTCGCTGCGGCGCCGGTTCCGCCGCCGGCTGAACCCGGGGCTGCTCGCCGCCACGCTGGGCGTCGCCGCCGCGGTGACCGGGCTGTGCCTGGCGTTCGCGCACGCGCAGCAGCTCGGCGGCGTGCGCGACCGGGTCGACGCGTTGCTCGGCCTGCGCGCCCGCGCGGTCGAGGCGGCCGACACCTCGGGGCAGAACGCGCTGGCCGACCTGTTGCGCGGCTCGTGCGGGTCCGCGGGCTGCGGGTCCACTGTGGACGCCTTCGAGGCCGGCGTGCGGCAGGCGGCCGATCGCAGCGGGCCCGCTCCCGACATCGACGACCTGGCGGTGGCGACCGGCGAGGTCACGTCCGCCGCCGCCGCGGCCGCGGATTCCGGGGGCCTGCCGGTGTGGGTGCCCGGCGCGGTGGTGGCGGCCGCGGCGGGCGCCGTGCTCGGGTTGCGGCGGCGGGTCGAGGAATACCGGTACCGGCCGTGACCAGTCCACTGTGGAGGAAGCTGCTCGTGCTGGTGGCGGTGCTGGTGTGCGGCACCGCGTCCTCGTGCGCGGCGATCACCGACGCCGGCACGGTGAGCGTGCTCGCGTCGTGGACCGGCGCCGAAGAGACCGCGTTCCGCAAGGTGCTGGCCGTGTTCACCGACCGCACCCACATCCGGGTCGACTACCAGGGCACCCGCGCGCTCGATCAGGTGCTCGCCGCCGACGTGCAGCGCGGCACTGCCCCCGATGTCGCGATGCTGCCGAACCCGGGCTCGCTGGCCGCCTACGCCGACCACGGCCTGTTGCGCCTGGACTTCCTCGAGCACGAGGTCGGGAAGTCCTATCCCGCGGCCTGGTCGGGCCTGCAGCACGCCGGCAAGGCCACGCTGTACGCGGTCGCGGTGAAGGCCGACCTCAAGAGCGCGATCTGGTTCCGCCCTGCGCGCCTGCCCGGGGCGCTGCCCGCCACGTGGCAGCAGCTGCTCGACCGCACGCGCGCCGTCACCGCGAGCGGCGGCACGCCGTGGTGCCTCGGGCTCGCCGCGCCGCCGACGTCGGGCTGGCCCGGCACCGACTGGATCGAGGACCTCCTCCTGCACTCGGCCGGCCCGGAGGTCTACCGCCGCTGGGCCGCCGGCACGCTGTCCTGGACGTCGCCGCAGGTGCGCCAGGCCTGGCTCGACTGGGGCACGCTCGTGGTCCACCCGGGAGGGGTGTCCGGCGGACCGTCGTCGGCGCTGCTGACCGATTTCGGCGACGCGGGCCGCCCGCTGTTCGCCGACCCGCCCGGCTGCCTGCTGGAGCACCAGGGTTCGTTCGTGATGAGCACATACGCGGCGCTGGGCAAGGTGGCGGGCCGCGACTACGACTTGCTGCCCTTCCCGGGGCCCCGGGTGTCGGAGGTGTCGGCGGATCTCGCGGGCATGTTCCACGACACCGCCGGCGCGCGGCGGCTGCTGGAGTTCCTCATCTCGCCCGAGGCCCAGGAGATCTGGGTGCGCAACGGCGTCGCGACCGTGTTCTCGGCCCGCGCCGACGTGCCGCTGACGGCCTACGGCGACGCGACGAAGCAGGAGGTCGCGCGGATGCTCACCGTCGATCCGAAAGTGTGTTTCGACGCCTCCGACCTCATGCCCGCGGCCATGAGCGGCGCCTTCTACCGGGCCGTGCTGGAGTTCGTGAACGACCCCGGGCAGCTCGACGTGCTGCTCGGGCGCCTCGAGGACACCCGGCGCGGAATCCCCGTGGCCGACTGGCTGGATGTCCCTTGTGGACAGTGAGGAGCGAGCATGACCGAGCTGGCGAGGTTTCCTCTGGAAGGCGGCGGCGACGTGGTGGTGGAGGTCGGCCCGGCCGCTCCGGGCACGGCGCGCGTCGGCCGCCGCGAAGACGTGCTCGCCGACGCGCGGGAGTCGTTCGAAACGGCACTGGCGAGCGTTCGCGACGCGGCCGCCGCGGCGTTGGGCCAGTTCCGCGACATGACGCGCGCCCCCGACGAGGTGGAGATCAAGTTCGGCGTGAAGCTCAGCGCGGAGGCCGGTGCCGTGATCGCGAAGACCGGCGTGGAGGGGCAGCTGGAGATCAAGCTCAAGTGGCGACGCGACGGCGAGGTCTGAGCCGGGTCAGAACAGCGTGGGCGGGCCGACCGGCATCGGCTCGGCGAGCGGTTCGAGGTCCGGGACCCGGGCGCGCACGTCGTCGTGGAAGCGGCGGGCCAGCAGGAGGGCGTCGGCGTTGTCCGGGGTGTGCAGGAAAACCGTGGGGGAGCGGCCTTCGCGCAGCCACTGCACCACGGCGTCGGCCCAGGGCCGCCAGCCGGCGGCGGTCTGCTCCGGGTCGTCGCGGCCGAGGTAGCGCACCACGGGGTTGGCGGTGAGTGCGCGGACGCGGCGCGGCATCCGGGGTTTCTTCAGCCACGCCTCGGATTCCGCCTCGGACGTGGGCCGCTGGGCGAACAACACGGTGGTGTCGAAGGTGATCCACTCGGCGTCGATGCCGGCGAGGGCGCGTTCGAGGGCCTGCGCGGCGGAGGTGTTCTCGAAGAAGGTGCGGTCGCGAACCTCGACGGCGTACCGGTGTTCGCGCGGCAACCGGCGCAGGAAGCTGCCGAGAGTGCCGAGGGCGGCCGGCGAGAACGACGGCGGCAGCTGGATCCAGAAGGTGTGGGCCCGTTCGCGCAGCGGTTCCATCGCGGTGAGGAACGTGCTCAGCAGCGGGCCGACGTCGCCGAGGCCGCGTTCGTGCGTGATGGGCTTCGGAAGCTTGAGCACGAAGCGAAAATCGGGAGAAGTCTGCTCGGCCCAGGTCGCCACGGTCTCGCGCGACGGCGTGGCGTAGAAGGTCGTGTTGCCTTCGACGGCGTTGCACCAGGTGGCGTAGGCACGCAAGCGTTCGCGCGGGGCGAGGGGGTGGGGCAGCAGGCGGCCCTGCCAGGGCGCGTGCGTCCACATCGCGCAGCCGACGTGGAGTTTCACGGCTGAAAGCCTAGTCCGCGGCCACTGCGTGGGGTGATTCACCCGCGTCACCCGCCCGGACAGCGGTACCCGCGTCACGGCCGCCTCACTTAGCGTGACATGCGTTGGTGTCGATAGATAGCGGAGGACCGAGAGATGATCAAGCGGCTCTTCAAGTTCGTCATGCGCCACGGCTGCTGCGCCGCGTGCACCGGCAAGGGCTGCGGCTGCTGCGCCAACTGCAACTGAGGCGCGCGAACGGCGCACCACCCGTCCGGGGTCTCAGCCGCGGCCGAGGCCCCGGATCAGCACCATCACCGAATCCCGCACGTCGGCCCGCGTGCGCGAGGGCTGGAACACCTGCCAGTCGAGCGCGACGACCAGCATCGTGCCGAACAGGCCGGCCGCCGCGGTCTCGATGGCGACGCCGTCGGGCAGCCGGCCCGCCGCGGCCAGCCGTTGCAGCTGACCCTTCACGATCGAGATGATCTCCTCGCGCAGCAGCGCCAGCGTGTCGTGCCACTGGCCCGGCGTGCGCCACAGCTCGCTCACCACGATCTGCGAGAACCCCGGGTACTCCGCGATGAACTGCAACGTGGTGTCGACCTGGGCTTCGATCACCGCGAGCGGCTCGTCGTCCGTCACCGCCGTGCGCAGGCGCCCGGCGAGCAGGTCGACGCCGAACCGCAGCAGGCTGTCGACCAGCCCGTCCTTCGACCCGAAGTTGTAGTACACCGTGCCCTTGGCCACGC
This sequence comes from Amycolatopsis rhabdoformis, assembly GCF_035918295.1. GTDB lineage: Bacteria > Actinomycetota > Actinomycetes > Mycobacteriales > Pseudonocardiaceae > Amycolatopsis > Amycolatopsis rhabdoformis. Next base: position 4,021,771 of record NZ_CP142149.1, on the reverse strand, counting down.
CGGCCTCGGTCGCGATCTCGTCCACCGTCAGCCCCACGAGGCCCCTGCTGGCCGAAAGCCGCAGGGTCGCCTCGAAGAGCTTCCGCTTGGTCGTCTCCCTCACAGGCTGAGCTCGGGTTTGAGCGCGGACACCGTCCACACGCGGTGCTTGCGCGCCGCCAGGGTCGAGAGCACGATTCCGCCGACGAGGTAGGCCAGCAGCACCCCGATGTCGCCGAGGATCTGCAGCGACGCGCCGGAGTAGAGCAGGTGCCGGAAGCCGTCGATCGCGTACCCCATCGGCAGCACCACGTGCAGCGGGTAGAGCGCGTCAGGGATCGTCTGCCACGGGAACGTGCCGCCCGCGCTCACCAGCTGCAGCACCAGCAGCACCAGGCCGAGGAACTTGCCGACGGCGCCGAAGAACGCGTTGAGCGCGTGGACCACCGACGTGAACGCCAGCGAGACCAGGATCGCGAACCCGATGGCGCCCAACGGATGCGCGATGTGGATGCCGACCAGCCACGTGACCGCGGCGAAGAGCACGATCACCTGCGCGATGCCGAGCACGGCCGAGGACAGCCAGCCGCCGAGCGCCACCCGCAGCGGCGAAGCCCCCGCGGTGAGCGCCCGCGTGGACAGCGGCCGGATGAGCAGGAACAGCACGAACGCGCCGATCCACGTCGCCAGCGAGATGAAGAACGGGGCCAGGCCCGCGCCGTACGTGCCGGCCGACGCGACGTCGTTCGGCGTGATCGCGACCGGGTCGGCGATGGTGTTCGCCGTGGCGGTGCGGGTCGGGTCGTCGGGGTTCGGGATCTGCGAGAGCCCCGCGGACAGCCCGTCGCGCAGCTGGTTCGCGCCGCTCGCGAGCTGGTCGGTGCCGGTGACGGCGGTCTTCTCGCCGTCGTCGAGCTTCGCCGCGCCGTCGCGCAGCTGGTTCGCCCCGTCGGACGCCTGGGCGATGCCGCTCGTGAGCTGAGGCGTGGCCGCGGCCAGCTGGTGCGCGCCGTCGGAGACCTGACGGGCGCCGCTCGCCAGCTTGGCGAGGTCGCCGTTGGCCGACTGGATCTTGGTGTTCGCCTGGTCGACGGGGGAGCGCAGCTGGTCCAGCCGCGCCAGGATGTCGGTGACCTGGCTGTCGGAGAGACCCGCGTTGTGCAGGTCGGTATTCAGCTGCGCGCGATAGCCGTCGAGCTTGCCCTGGATGTCGGCCGACGCGGACGCGGCGAGCGAGGCGGCGTCGGCCACCTGCTGGTTGCCGTCGGCGACCTGGCCGGCGCCGGTCGCGAGCTGCTGGGTCTGGCTCGGCAGCTGCGCGGTGCTCGTCTTCAACGTGTTCAGGCCAGTGGCGAGCGTGCCGGAGCCGGTGGCAAGCTGGCTCGCTCCGTCGGCGAGCTGGTGCTGGCCGGTCTGCAGCTGCGCGGCGCCGTCGGCGAGCTGCTTCGCGCCGGTGGCGGCGTCGGAGATCTTGCCGTAGATCGTGGAGAAGCCCACGAGGAACCGGTCGGCCGCCTCGCCGCCCACCTTCTCGGCGATGGTCTTGCGCACCTGGTCGGCCACCTGTTTCGCGATGGTGCCGGCGAGGTAGTTGTTGGCGTCGTTGGTGGTGAGCGTGATCGTCGCCTGCTGCGGGGTGAAGTTGCCCGACGAGAGCAGCGCGGTGGAGAAGTCACGCGGGATGCCGATGGCGAACGAGTACTTGTCGTCTCGCACGCCGTCGCGGGCGTCCTTTTCGGACACTTCGTGCCACTGGAAGGTGCCGGACTTCGTGAGCTCGTCGGTCACCTCGCGCCCGACGTTGCGCGTGGCGCCGGTCGAGTCCTTCGCGCCGGTGTCGCTGGTGAACACGGCGGCGGGCAGCTTGTCGAGGCGGCCGTACGGGTCGTAGTTCGCGTAGAGGTAGAAGGACGCGTAGAGCAGCGGCACCAACACGAGCGCCGCCATCGCCAGCTTCGGCAGCGTGCCCGCGGAGAGCCGGCGCAGTTCGTTGAGCGCGATGCGGAAGGCGTTGAGCCCACCGGCCCGCTTGTCGGGCGTGGTCATGCCTTCTCTCCTTCGGCGCTGAACTGCTCCGTGAGGGGCTGCTCAATGCTCGGTTCTTCGGTGGTGTGTTCGAGGCTCGTGTGTTCTGCGTTGCGGTGTTCGGGTGCGCGGTGCTTGGGCGCGACCGGCTCTTCGGGTGCCTCGGGCGCTTCGTTCACGGCCAGCAGGCGCACCGGGGCGGGCTGCTCGGTCGACCCGATGCGGGCCGGCGGATGCGGCAGCGCGACCGCGGGGGTCGTCGCGGTCAGCACGGCGACGGCGAGGCCGCGGCGCGCGTGCTCCTCGGCGACCGCGGTCCAGGTGTCCACGAGGCTGGTGTGCCGGTCCGGGGTGTCGAGCACGAGCACGCGGACACCGGTGCGCTCGGCGGCGAGCTCGGCCAGCAGCCGGGTGCGCAGCGCGGGCTCGAGGTTCTCGAAGCGCGTGCCGGCGAACGGGGCGGCGTCGTGGTCGGCCAGCCAGCGCGCCACGTCCTCCTTGCCCGCCGGCCGGTGCGCCAGGGCGAGCTCTTCGCCGGCGACGACCCGCAGGGGCAGCGCTTCGTCGGGCTCGCTCACGCCGGGGGCGTCGACCACGGCCACGAGGTCGCGCAGCAGGCCGGCGACGTCGGCGGTGACCGTGCCGGTGGTCGGCTTCACGCGACCGGCCAGCGCGAGACCCAGCGCGGTGATCCCGACGCCGGGCTCGCCGTGGACCAGCGTCACGCAGCCGTCCTCGACGGTCAGCGAGGTGGGTGGCAACAGTGTGCCGTGGGGGCCCTCCAGGGACACCCGGTCGGCTCGTACCTGCACGGGGACACTCCAACTTTTTGAACTGACCGGTCAGTGCAAAAACTAGCGCACATGATCAACGGACGACAAGGCGGGTGGTCGCACGTCACACGACCGAGTGGGCGGTGTCCCGCTCACCGGGGTGCTCGAAGCCCGAGGTCAGCGCAGCGCGCTCGCCGGGTGGGCTTCCCAGGACGTCCACAGTGGACGATAGCCCTGCCGGTGCCAGAACACGGACGAGAGGGGGTTCATCGGGTTGTAGTAGAGGTACGCGCCCACCGTGCCCGGGCGCAGCAGCTCGCAGTGCACGTGGTCCATCAGCACGCGCCCGATCCCGCCGCCGCGGTGGCCGGGCGCGGTCACCACGTTGTTCACGTACGCCCACAGCCCGGTCGGCAGCAGCTCGGCCGCCTCGGAGCCGGGCGTCGAATCCACCCAGGCGCACTGAGCGAGCGCCAGCGGCTCGCCGCCGGCCTCCGCGAGCCAGGTGGCCGGTTCGTCGAGCGCGCGACGCAGCGCGGGCGCGAGCAGCTCGGCGGTCTGGTCACGCCGGCGGTGGGCCACCAGGCCGGTGTAGTCGAAGGTCGCCGCGCACAGCGCGAGCACGGTGTCGAAGTCCGCCGGCTCGGCCAGGCGCACGGTGACACCCCCGGAGCCGGCCGGCTCCGGGACGGCCGGCGGCGGGTCCGTGCGCACGGCGAGCGCGGACATCGGGGCCAGCCCGTGGTCGAGGAACGCGCGGATCGCCTCGGCGTCGCGGCTGGGCCAGTTCACCACGCACGCCGAATCGGCGTCGGCGGACTCGGTGTCCACCAGCGACCGCAGCTCGCCGAGCAGCGCGTCGAAGCCGGCCGTGCCCGCGGTGTCCGCGTCGGGGAAGAGCTGCCACACCTGCGCGGCCGACCACAGCAGGGGAGTGTCGCCCGGGCCGTGGTGGTGGCGCTGCACGATCCCGGACACCCGCCGGCCCGCCGCCGTGACCGCGCCGACGCGCTCGCCCGCGGCGTCGGCTCCGGCCGGTGCGGGCAGCAGCGGATCGAGCGCGGTGAACCGCGTCGCGGGTTCGGTGGTGGCCACGAAAGCGCAGCGTAGCCGCTCAGGAGCGGTGGGTGCGGAAGATGGCAGTGCCCGGGAAGAGCTTGCCGCGCAACGGGCTCCACTGGCCCCAGGTGCGCGTGTGCCCCTCGGGCCACTCGGGTTCGATCAGGTCTTCGAGCGTGAACCCGCCGGCGGCGAGCGCGCGCACGTAGTCGCCGAGGGTGCGGTGGTACTCCACGTAGGTGGCCTCGCCGTCGTCGTCGACCTCGACGTAGGGCGTGCGGTCGAAGTACGGCTGCGTGACGGTGAGCCCCAGTGGACCCGGGTCGTCCGGGAAGATCCACCGCATCGGGTGGGTCACCGAGAACACCCACGGCGAGCCGGGGCGCAGCACGCGGTGCACCTCCGCGAACACCGTCGCGAGCGAGGGCACGAACGGCAGCGCGCCGAACGCCGAGCACGCGGCGTCGAAGCTGCCCGGGGCGAACGGCAGGTGCTCGGCGTTGGCCTGGACCAGGGGCACGGCGACGCCGGTGCGCTCGTTGCCCTCGCGCGCGTGGCGCAGCATCCCGCCGGAGAGGTCGGTCGCCACCGCGTGGGCGCCGGCGGCGGTGAGCCAGCGCGAGCACGCCGCCTGGCCGCAGCCGACCTCGAGCACGCGCCGGCCGCGCACGTCGCCGAGCAGGCGCACGTCCTCTTCGCGCACGCCCTCGGGGCACCACACGAAGTCGGCGTCGCCCAGGAACTCGCCGTGGGTGGCCTGGTAGTCGTCGGCGTCGGCGTCCCACCAGGCGAGGTTCGCGGCGGCCGCCTCGTCGCCGCCCACCGTGCGGTAGGCGACGCCGGCCGTGCCGAGCTGCTGCTCGGCCTGCGCGTGGCGGTCGGCCTCGGGTGCCGGCCAGGGCACCGGGGCCTCTGGGGACGCCGGCGACGCTGACGCCGCCGAGGACGCCGGGTGCTCGGACATGCGGGGTCCTTCCAGGGGGAACGGGGAATGGCGGCGCCGGCCGAAACGTTGCCGGAAGGGTACCGGGAGCTGTGGGGACCCTGATTGTGTGGCCCACCGGGGCCCGCGTACGATGAGTATCAGCGCAGTGGGTTCGCGCTGCCTGGGTCTTTACTTGCCGGGGCCGCGCACCGTTTGCGGGTCATGCCGCGGTCGTTCACTGGTGGACGTTGCTCGTGGGGTCGTCGCATGTCCCGTATCCACGCCCCGACGCGCTGCCGACCGACACCCTACGATTCCATCCACCGGAGCAACCCGCCTAATGACCACCGACACCGCCACCGCCCCGACCGCCCCCATCGGGGCCCCGCAGGTCGCCATCAACGACATCGGGTCGGAGGAAGACTTCCTCGCGGCTATCGACAAGACCATCAAGTACTTCAACGATGGCGACATCGTCGAAGGCACGATCGTCAAGGTCGACCGCGACGAGGTCCTGCTCGACATCGGCTACAAGACCGAGGGTGTCATCCCCTCGCGCGAGCTTTCCATCAAGCACGATGTCGACCCGGCTGAGGTTGTCTCCGTCGGCGATGAGGTCGAAGCTCTCGTTCTCCAGAAGGAGGACAAGGAAGGCCGCCTGATCCTGTCCAAGAAGCGTGCGCAGTACGAGCGCGCGTGGGGCACGATCGAGGAGCTCAAGGAGAAGGACGAGCCCGTCAAGGGCACCGTCATCGAGGTCGTCAAGGGTGGTCTCATCCTGGACATCGGCCTCCGCGGCTTCCTTCCCGCCTCGCTGGTCGAGATGCGCCGCGTGCGCGACTTGCAGCCGTACGTCGGCCGCGAGCTCGAGGCGAAGATCATCGAGCTGGACAAGAACCGCAACAACGTGGTCCTGTCCCGCCGCGCCTACCTCGAGCAGACGCAGTCCGAGGTCCGCAGCGAGTTCCTCAACAACCTCGCCAAGGGCCAGGTCCGCAAGGGCGTCGTGTCCTCCATCGTCAACTTCGGTGCCTTCGTGGACCTGGGTGGCGTCGACGGCCTGGTGCACGTCTCCGAGCTGTCCTGGAAGCACATCGACCACCCGTCCGAGGTCGTCGAGGTCGGCCAGGAGGTCACGGTCGAGGTCCTCGACGTCGACATGGACCGCGAGCGCGTGTCCCTGTCGCTGAAGGCGACCCAGGAAGACCCGTGGCGTCAGTTCGCCCGCACCCACGCGATCGGTCAGATCGTGCCGGGCAAGGTCACCAAGCTCGTCCCGTTCGGTGCGTTCGTGCGCGTCGAAGAGGGCATCGAGGGCCTGGTGCACATCTCCGAGCTGGCCGAGCGCCACGTGGAGATCCCGGAGCAGGTCGTGCAGGTCAACGGCGACGTCATGGTCAAGGTCATCGACATCGACCTCGAGCGTCGTCGCATCTCGCTGTCGCTGAAGCAGGCCAACGAGGGCGTCACGGCCGACACCGAGTTCGACCCGACGCAGTACGGCATGGCCGCCGAGTACGACCCCGAGGGCAACTACATCTACCCCGAGGGCTTCGACCCGGACACCCAGGAGTGGCAGGAAGGCTTCGACAAGCAGCGCGAAGAGTGGGAGCGGCAGTACGCCGAGGCCCACACGCGCTACGAGGCCCACATGGCCCAGGTCAAGAAGGCCGCCGAGGCCGACGCCGAAGCGGCTGCCGACGCCGCCACCGGGATCGAGGGTGGCAGCAGCAGCGGTGGCGACCAGACCTACACCTCCGCTCCGGCCGAGGCCAAGAGCGGTGGCACGCTGGCCAGCGACGAGCAGCTCGCGGCTCTGCGCGAGAAGCTCTCGGGCGGCCAGGGCTGAGCCCACGCCTGACGGCAAGCACCACTGAGTTCTGACAGCGCGGCCCCGGTCCGATTCGGACCGGGGCCGCGCTGTTGGTGTCTCCGGAGTTGGGGCGCAGTAGAAGGCACCACCCCGAAACTCGGCGTGGTGGGGGCGAGAGTCAGTTGTGGAGGCCGAGCCCGGTGATCATCGACAGCACGCCGGTGCGGTACATGATCTCGTTGGCCTCATCGGTCGGCTCGATGAACCAGTCGCTCAGCGGCGTCTGCGAACGGATGGTGAGCTCCACGCTCACGAGGCCGTGCATCGCCGTCCACAGCAGATAGCCGTAATCGCGCGAGTCCGTGCCGGGGTCGCTGATGCGGCGGATCTTGCCCACGAACATCGCGAACGTCGTGCGCAGCACGGCCGTGCGCAGCTCCGGGTCCGGGTCGTAGTCGTGCACCGAGCGTTCGAACATCATCGCGTAGCGGGCCGGGCTCTCGAGCGCGAACCGGCGGTAGGCCAGTGCGATCTCGAGCAGATCCGCCACGCCGTCATCGGTTTCCGGCGGCAGGTTCAGCAGGTCTTCGCGCAGCAGGTCGAACGCGCGCTCGTACAACGCGTCGAGCAGACCGGTGCGGCCGCCGAAGCGCGTGTAGACGGTGATGGTGGACGCGCCGGCCGCCTCGGCCACGCCGCGCACGGTGAGCCCGCCGACGCCGCGGTCGGTGAGGACGGTGAGCGCGGCGTCGAGGAACCGGACCCGGTTGTGGTGGTCGGCGGGCTGAGTCGACAGATGGCGGGTGGCCACGACCGTTACCCCCTTCGCCCTTGCCGCGCAGGACAGGTCCGCGTCTCGCCTGCCGAAGATACGATATTCAAGCGCGCTTGGGAACTTCGCCATGCGGCCGGATCTGTGGGATCTTCGTCCTGTGGACCTCGCCACGGCCGGACACCACTTCGTCCACAAGCGACGTTGGAACCGGTGACGGTTCAAGCAGTGACGTGGTGAGGCGGCGGAGTGGCTCGTCGGCACTCCCGACAACCCCGAGCAGGAGGAAAACCGGATGACTGAGTCGGAACCGGGCACCGTGGTGGTCAGTGAAGCCGGCGAAGGCCGCTTCACCCAGCACGTGACCGCGGGCGGGTTCGAGTTCGTGGTGGACGAGCCGAAGTCGGTCGGCGGCGACGGCACCGGCCCCACTCCGTACGACCTGCTGCTCGGTGCGCTGGGTTCCTGCACGGCGATCACGCTGCGGATGTACGCCGACCGCAAGAACATCCCGCTCGCCAACGTGAGTGTCCGGCTGCGCCACGACCGCATCCACGCGCGCGACTGCGAGCGCTGCGAGACCGAGGTCGGCATGGTGAGCCGCATCAGCCGTGAGATCGAGCTCGAGGGCGACCTCGACGACGAGCAGCGCGCGCGGTTGCTGGAGATCGCGGACAAGTGCCCCGTGCACCGCACACTGGAGCACGAGATCGACGTCCAGACGAAGCTGGTCTGAAGGAGCGGGGTGCGGGCCATGGAGCGAAGCGAACGGGTCGTCGTGGTCGTGTACGACTCGGTGCGGCTCCTGGACGTGACCGGGCCGCTCGAGGTGTTCGGGATGGCCAACGAGCACGGCGCGCACTACGAGCTGCTCACGGCGTCGCCGGGCGGCACCGACGTGCGCACCACCACCGGCACGCGCCTGGGCGCCGACGTCGCGCTGGAGGAGGTGAACGTCGCGGGCGGCACGCTCGTGGTGCCGGGCAGCCCCAACTGGCAGACGACCGTGTCCGACGAGCACTTGCTCGACGAGGTCCGTCGCTTGTCCCGGCAGGCGCGGCGCACGGCTTCGGTGTGCGCGGGCGCCTTCACGCTCGCGGCCGCCGGTCTGCTGGAAGGCCGCCGCGCGGCCACGCACTGGGAGCTGGCCGACCAGCTCGCGCGCCGCTACCCGGGCGTCGAGGTGGACTGCGAAGCGATCTTCGTGCGCGACGGTCCGATGATCTCCTCGGCCGGTGTCACCTCCGGCATCGACCTGTCGCTCGCGCTCGTGGAGGAGGACCTCGGCTCGGCGGCGGCGCGGCTGGTCGCGAAGCACCTGGTCGTGTTCCTGCAGCGGCCCGGCGGGCAGTCGCAGTTCAGCGTGCGCCTCGCCGCGCAGCCCGCGCGCAACGACCTGCTGCGCCGGATCATGGACCGCATCACCGCCGATCCGTCGGCGGACCACAGCCTGTCGCTGCTGGCCGACGACGCGGGGGTGAGCGTCCGGCACCTCACGCGGCTGTTCCGCGACCAGATGGGCACGTCGGTCGCGCGGTTCGTGGAAAGCACGCGCCTGGAGGCGGCGCAGCAGCTGCTGGAGACCGGCACCGATCCGCTCGACGTGGTCGCGCGCCGCACGGGGTTCGGCTCGGCGGAGACGCTGCGCCGCGTCTTCACGCGGGAGCTGGGCGTGCCACCGAGTGCCTATCGCGCCCGGTTCCGCACCACGAGCGCGCCGGCGCTGGCCGGTGCGCCCGGTTAGGACTTCGGGGAGCCGCTCAGGACGGCGAGACCACCGGCACCCACACGCGTTCCAGCGCCGCGGCGCGGGCGCGGCGGCGCAGGCCGGCGAAGCTGTGCTGGGCGGGCACGAGGAGGGCGCTCAGCCATGTGCGCCGGTATTCGGCGAGGGCGTCCGCCACCGGGCGGTAACCGACGCAGTGCACCAGCCCCGGCGTGCCGAGCCGGTGCTTCCCGACGTGCTTTTCCGCCATCGTTCCTCCGTGTGGGCGACCCTTCCGCCGCGCACGGTACGCAATCGCGCGGGTAAATCCGGGTAGCCGCCCGGCGTGTCACTCGGATCAGTCGATCGGATCCGGACAAGGTGCTTGATTTTCGCCTGTGGGTGTGCGTGTACCCGTGCGAGTGCACGTGCAGGCCTCTGACGTCCCCTGATCGAGTGGCGTCGGCGGCTGGCTAGGGTGAGGCCATGCTGCGAGTGGGCCTGACGGGTGGGATCGGCGCGGGGAAATCGACGGTGGCGAACCGGTTCGCGGAGCACGGCGCCGTGCTCGTGGACTCCGACCGGATCGCGCGCGAGGTCGTGGAGCCCGGCACCCCGGGGCTCGCGGCGTTGGCCGAGGCGTTCGGGGAAGACATCCTCGCCGCCGACGGGTCGCTCGACCGGCCGGCGCTGGCCGCGAAGGCGTTCGCCGACGAGGAGTCCCGCAAGCGCCTCAACGGGATCGTGCACCCGCTCGTGGGCAAGCGCACCGCCGAGCTGATGGCCGAGGCGGCCGACGACGCGGTGATCGTGCACGACATCCCCTTGCTCGTGGAGGGCAACCTGGCCGCGGCGTACCACCTCGTGGTGATCGTCGACGCGCCCGTGGAGGTCCGGGTGCGCCGGCTCGTGGACGTGCGGGGCATGGCCGAGGCCGACGCGCGGGCGCGGATCCGGGCGCAGGCCACCGACGAGCAGCGCCGCGCGGCCGCCGACGTGTGGCTCGACAACGGCGGTGCGCAGGACGCCGTGCTCGCCGAGGTCGACGCGCTGTGGGCCGACCGGCTCGTGCCGTTCGAGGCGAACCTGCGCCTGCGCAAGCCGCGCCCGCCGATGTCGCCGATGATCGCGCCGTACGACGAAACCTGGCCGCAGCAGGCCGAACGCCGACTCGCGCGGCTGCGGCTGGTCGCGGGGGAGCGGCTTCTGCGCGCCGACCATATCGGTTCCACCGCCGTGCCCGGCCTGCCGGCCAAGGACGTGCTCGACCTGCAGCTCACCGTCCCCACCCTCGCGGACGCCGACGCGCTCGCCGGGCCGCTGGCCGACGCCGGGTTCCCGCCGCTGGAGGGCGAGTGGTGGGACGACCCGCAGGACGGTTCCGCGGCGCCGTGGCCCAAGCGGCTGCACGTGGGCGCGGACCCGAAGCGGCCGGTGAACCTGCACGTCCGCACGCCCGAGACGCCGGCGTGGCGGCTCGCGCTGCTGTTCCGCGACTGGCTCCGCGCGAACCCGGCCGAGCGCGACGCGTACGCGGCCGTGAAGGAAGAGCTGGCGCGCGAGCACGCGGCCGACGGCACCGTCGCCGACTACGCCGACGCCAAGCAGGGCTGGGTCAACGACGCGTTCGGGCGGGCCGAAGTCTGGGCCGCGCAGACGTCCTGGCAGCCCTGACCGGGCCTTCCGCGACCAGTGCTTCCGCCGCCGGGCCTTCCGAAGGCAGGAGCGGCCGGAAAACCGGATGCGGTCCGGGTGGCGGCGCTGTTAGCGTCGCCGGCATGAACCGCTCACTCAGCACGACGACGCCGGACACCGTCCCGGCGCGCTGAAACCTGAGCGAACTCGAAGCCCCGGGGTGGCCACCCCGGGGCTTTGTCGTGTCCCGGCGGTGGTGCGCCCCGGCCCGTCCGTGAGGAGCACCCCATGCCCGACCACCGCAGGATCGGCCGCGAGCTCGGCCTGTTCGGCAGCGACCCGCTGATGGGCGCCGGTCTGCCGTACCTGCTGCCCGACGGCGCCGTCGTGCGCCACGAGCTGGAGCAGTACGTGCGCGCCGTCGAGCGGCGCGCGGGCTACCGGCACGTGTACTCGCCGGTGCTCGGCAAACGGGAGCTCTACGAGATCTCCGGCCACTGGGCCCACTACCGCGACGACATGTTCCCGCCCCTGGCCGTCGGCGGTGAGCAGTACGTGCTGCGGCCCAGCCTCTGCCCGCACCACGCGCTGATCTACCGCTCCCGCGGGCACAGCTACCGCGAGCTGCCGCTGCGGATCGCCGAGCTGGGCGGGATGTACCGGGCCGAGCTGTCGGGGGTGCTCGGCGGGCTCGGCCGGGTGCGCGCGATCCAGCTCAACGACGCCCACGTGTTCTGCCGGCTCGACCAGGTCGCGGCCGAGGTCCGCGCGGCGCTGGAGCTGATCCGCCGCGTGCACGCCGACCTCGGCCTGCGGCCCGCCCGCTACCGGTTGTCCCTGGCCGGGGACGGCGACTACGCCGGCTCACCCGAGCACTGGGCCCGCGCGCAGGCGCTGCTCGTGGAGGCGCTCGACGGGTTCGACTACGACGTGGCGCCGGGCGAAGCGGCGTTCTACGGGCCGAAGATCGACGTCCAGGTCCTCGACAGCGCCGGGCGCTCGGTGAGCCTGTCGACCGTGCAGGTCGACTTCCACCAGCCCGAGCGGTTCGACCTCGGGTACGTCGGCCCCGACGGCGCCGTGCACCGGCCGGCGATGGTGCACCGGAGCCTGCTCGGCAGCGTCGAACGGGCGATGGCGCAGCTGCTCGAAGAACACGGTGGCGCGTTGCCGCCGTGGCTCGCGCCGGTGCAGCTGGTGGTGCTGCCGGTGTCGGAAGCCGAGCTGCCGCAAGCGGAAGCGCTGGTCCGGCTGGCCGAGGACGCCGAGCTGCGCGTGGAGCTGGCCGGTGCGGAGCGCGGCAGCCTGGGCGCGCGGATCCGCGACCACCGGCTGGTGCCGTACCAGGCGGTGATCGGCGCGCGGGAGGCCGAAGCGGACCTCGTCGCGCCGCGGCTGCGGGACGCGCGGCGGCTGGATCCGATGCCGGGCAAGGAGTTCGTGGCCGCGGTCGCCGAGCGGGCCGCGGCGCGAGGGGCGGTGCTCTGGCCGTGATCAGCCGAGCGGGTGCGCGGCGATCCGGCCCTCGATCCCGCCGGCCACCGCCCGGCCGGCGGCGCTGTCCGGCTTGCGCGTGGCCTGGTCTTCGAAGCAGGCCAGGAACTCCGCGCCGAAGGTGAGCCGCGGGTAGGCGCCGAGGACCTCGGCCCGCACCTCGGGCGAGAACTCCTCCGGGCGCCGGCCGGACACGTCCCAGCTGGTCGCGACCTGCAGCAGGTGCGACTCGGGGTCGGCGGCCGCGGACACGTCGTCGCGCATGTGCAGCACGATGATCTCCTCCACGTGCGCGGCGCGCTCGGCCGGCCAGCCCGCGGCCGCCGCGAACACCCACGCGAGGTGCCCGCCGGCGTCCTCGAACGGCAGCCGGTGGTTGTCGAACTCGGTGGTGAGCGCGAGGTCGTGCAGCAGCGCGGACACGTAGTACAGCTCGTCGTCGAAGGCGATCCCGCGGGCCGCCGCGTAGTGCGCGCCCCAGAGGTAGGCGCGCACGGAGTGGTTGAGCAGCGCGGGCGAGCAGAACCGCGTGGCCACGGTCAGCGCGGCCGCCGCGGCGGGTGTCTCGGGGAACATGCGCTCAGCTTCGCACAGGTTTCAGGAGCCGAGCAGACCTCGCTCGAACGCCACGGCCACCGCGGCGGCCCGGTCTTTCACCCCGAGCTTCGCGTACGCGTGGATGAGGTGCGTCTTCACCGTCGCTTCGCTGATGAAGAGCTTCTTCGCCGCGTCCTTGTTCGTGGAGCCGCGCGCGACGAGCGTGAGCACTTCGATCTCTCGCTGCGACAACGGTTCCTTCGCCGGCGCGCGCATCTGCCCCATCAGCCGGCTGGCGACGGCGGGGGAGAGCACGGCCTCGCCGCGCGCGGCGGCGCGCACCGCGCGGAACAGCTCCTCGCGCGGCGCGTCCTTGAGCAGGTAGCCCGTGGCGCCGGCCTCGATGGCGGGCAGCACGTCGGAGTCGGTGTCGTACGTGGTGAGCACCAGCACGCGCGCCGGGTTGCCGAGGCGGGCGAGCTCGGTGATGGCGGCGACGCCGTCGGTGCCGGGCATCCGCAGGTCCATCAGGATCACGTCGGGCTTCAGCGACTCGGCGAGCTGCACGGCTTCGGCGCCGTTGGCCGCTTCGCCGAGCACCTCGAAACCGTGGTCGCCGGTGAAGATGCCCCGCAGGCCGTCGCGGACGATCGGGTGGTCGTCGGTGATGAGCAGCGTGACGGTCATGCGGACGCCCCCTCGTTCTCGGTGCCGGTCCGGTCGGTGCCCTCGATCCCCGCGGCACCGCCGGTCAGCCCGCCCAGTGTGGCAGCCGGGACGGCGGGCAGGTTCACCGAGATCGCCGTGCCGCCACCGGGTTCCGACTCCACGTGCAGCGTGCCCGCGAGCCGCTGCACGCGGCTCAGCATGCCCGGCAGCCCGAAACCGCCTTCGCTCGGCGGCGGATTTCCGGGGTCGAAGCCCACGCCGTCGTCGACCACGTCGAGCGTCACCTCGTCGCCCATGTACGACAGCGTGAGCCCCACCCTGCCGGCCCGCGCGTGTTTGGCCACATTGGACAGTGCTTCCTGCGTGATCCGCAGCAGCGTCGCCTCGATCTCCGGGTGCAGCGCCTCGGCCGTGCCCGTGGCGGAGAATCCGGCCGGCACGGAGGTGCGTTCGCTCCACAGGCGGGTCACCTCGCCCAGCGCGTCGGGCAGCGTCGCCGACTCCAGGGGCTCGGGCCGCAGCGCGTGCACGGACCGCCGCGCGGCGGTGAGGTTCTCGCGCGCGAGCGCGGTCGCCGTGTCGAGGTGCCGCTGCCACTCGGCCGGGTTTTCCCGGGCCTGCGCGGCGGCTTCGAGCTGCGTGATGATCCCGGTGAAGCCCTGCGCGAGCGTGTCGTGGATCTCCTGGCTCAGCCGCTGCCGCTCGTCGAGCACGCCGGCCTCCCGCGCCTGCGTGAGCAATTGCCGTTGCAGACCGCGGTTTTCGGCCTCGGCGGCGGCGAGTTTGTCGAGCGCGCGCTTGCGTTCCGCGCTCTGCCGGCCGACGGCGGCGAACACCGCGCCGCCGCCGCCGATCGCGAGGGTCTGCACGATCACCAGCGTCAACCAGATCGCCGGCGCGGTGGTCAGCGCCACGATCGGGCCGCCGTTGGCCATGGTGTTGATGAGCAACGACGTCACGGCCACCCCGAGCAGCGACACCGGCACGGGACGCATCCGCATGGCCGCGAAGAACCCGTGGACCATGAAGATCAGGAAGTACGTTTCGCGCGCTTCGAGCACCGAACCGAAGGCCACCATGCCGGCGAAGCTCAGCGCGGCGAACGCCGCGTTCTCGCGCACGCGGCCGCTCGGGAGCACGACCGTGAGCACCAGCCACACCGCAGCACCGGCCGCGATCGCGAGCGTGGTGAGCCGGTGGGCGGTCGTCTGGTCGGTGCGCGCGGCCGCCAGCAGGGTCGGGATCGCCAGCAGCACGAATGGCGCGGTCGCCTCGGCGCGCGTGAACCAGAAGTGCCACCGCAGCGGCGCCGGGTCCCCGTCCCGCTTCGCCAACGGCGCCAGCAGCGAGCCCCGCCAGTCGATTTTCGCGTCGTGGTCCTCGTCGACCTTCATGCCTTCAGATCCTTCACCCCGGGCCAGATCTCCGGCCAGCTTTCGGTGCGCCCGGTCAGCAGCCAGATCGGCAGGCGCGCGCTCGCGTTGACCACGTCGAGGTGGTTTTCGACCGTGCCCGCGATGCGGGCCGAGCGGAAGTGCGGGGCGAGCTTGGCCGGGTCGGCGCCCACGAACAGCACGGTGTCGACGTCGTCGGCCGGGCGGCCGAAGTACCAGAACCCGCGGCTGCCGCTGTACCCCGGCGGCAGCCCGGCCTCGGCGCCGTAGCGGTCGACGGCGCCCGCGGCCCAGTAACCGGCCGTGACCACCGCGGTGTGCGAGCGCTGCTCGGGCGGCACCGTCCGGTAGACGTCCGCGACGGACGTGGCCAGGTCCGGCCAGCCGAACTCCTCCACGGCGTACGCGGGGTGCGGTGCGTCGGGGTGCTCGACCAGCCACTGCACCGGCCACACCGGCAGCGCGTAGGGGAGGCTGTAGAGCGCGGACAGCACGAACACCGGCCAGGTCGGCACCCACCGCCACCACAGCGCGGGCCGCCGGTTCTCCAGGTGCACGGCCGCGGCGGCCCACAGGATCGGGAACATCCCGGCGGCGTAGTAGAAGCGGCCGTTGGCCACGAGGAAGAGCGCGACCACACCGAGCGTCGTCCAGCCCAGGAACCGGTACGGCCGCAGGCTTCGCGAGCCGAGCAGCACGGCGAGGCCGTAACAGACGCCGAGCGCCCCGATCGCGATTCCGGCGCCCGCGAGCAGGCCCGGCAGGAACTCGCCGCGGCCGCCGGCTTCGGTCACCTCGCGGGACACGGCGTCGCCCATGCCGAGCTGCGGCCAGCCGTTGAGCGACTGCCACACCAGCGTCGGCACGCACGCGAGCGCCGCGATCCCGGCGCCGGCCCACAGCTTCGGGCGGCCCAGCAGGTCGCGCGGACCGAACACGAGCGCCGTCACGGCACTGATCGCCCAGAACGCGCCGATGAGGAACTTGACGTTGAGCGCCACGGCGGTGACCAGGCCCAGCCACAGCAGCAGGGTGTCGTCGCGGGTGCGCAGCCAGCGCACGAGCAGGAACAGCACCACGGTCCACAGCAGCGGGTCGATGGTCGAAGTCGCGAGGTAGTGGCCGCCGCCCACGAACTGGCCGCAGATCGCGAACGCGGCGGCCGCGCGCGTCTGCGCCTTGCGGTCACCGCCGAGCTCCCGGGCGATCAGCGCGGTGACCACGACTCCGGCCGCCGTGGCGAGGATCGCCGGGATCCGGAACGCGACGAGGGAGCCGGGCGCGATCGTGTCCATCAGCCGGGCCAGCAGCGGCAGCACGGGCGGCTGGTCGGCGTAACCCCAGGCCAGGTGCTTGCCGGCGGCGAGGAAGTACAGCTCGTCGCCGAAGTAGCCGTAGCGCCCGGCCGTGGCCAGCAGGACCGCCGCGGTGCCGGCCGCGAGCAGCAGCACCGGGCGCCGGGCGAACCCGGCGACGGCCGTGACAGGTCTGGTGGACGTGCCCGCCGTGGTCACGGCTTCCATCGTGCTCCTCCTCCGCTGTTCCGGCCCGTCGCGCGGCACCCTACGGGCCGGGGCCCGGCGCCACCGCGTGGTGTGTGGCGCCGGTCACACCCCCGGTCAGCTGCGCGTGTTCACCAGGTGCGGCCAGATCTGCCGCCACGGCTGCAGCCGGGCGGTGCCGAGCCACAGCGGCGTGCCGTCGGCGACGCTCGGCAGAGCGGCGCCGGTGTCCACCGCACCGACCTGGCGCAGATCCCCGAAGTGCCCGCGCAACGGCCCCGGGTCCTCGCCGACCCAGAGCACGCTCGTGTCCGAATCCGGCGGTATGACCAGCGTCGAGTAGCCGCGGTTCGGGCTCGCGGGCTCCGGCAGGCCCAGTGGTCGGCCGTACTCCTCGAGCGCGCTCGCCGACCAGTAGGACTCGCCGACCACGGCCGTGTGGGCCGGGTCGGGCAGCTTCTCGAACCGGTCCGTGACCGACCGCGCGGCCTCCGGCCAGCCGATCTCGGCGAACGCGAACGTCGGCGACGGCAGCCCGGGGTGCGCGGCGAGGAACGCCTGCGGCCACACCGGCAGCGAGATCGGCACGGCCAGCACCAGCGCGACGAGGTACACCGGCCAGGTCGCGATCCAGCGCCACCAGCGTGAAGCGCGGCCGGCCTCCAGCTCGACGGCGGCCGCCGCCCAGCACGGCGCGAACATGCCGGCGATGTAGTACGAGCGGCCGTTCACCACCAGGAACACCACCGACAGGCCGACGGTGATCCACGCCAGGAAGCGGTACGGCGCGAGCCCCTCCGAGCGGAACAGCCGCCACAGGCCGTAACACAGCAGCGCGATGCCGATCGGCATCCCGGCGGTCAGCAGCGCCGAGGGCACCCACAGCAGGCGCCCGCCCCACGTCTGGTCCACCTCGGCCGAGATCGCCTCGCCCATGCCCAGCTGCGGCCAGCCGTGCGTGGCCTGCCAGACCAGCGTCGGCACCAGCGCGGCGACCGCGATGGCCGCGCCGATCCACAGCTTGGGCCGGCGCAGCAGCTCACGCGGCCCGAAGACCAGCAGCACCACGAGCGCCACGGCCCAGAAGCCGCCGATCAGGAACTTCACGTACAGCGCCGCGGCCGTGACCACCCCGGCCCAGATCAGCAGGTTGTCGTCGCGGACGCGGACCCAGTGGACCAGCAGCCAGATCACCACGGTCCACAGGAACGGGTCGAGCGTGGACGTGGCCAGGTAGTGGCCGGAGGCGATGAACTGCGTGGACACCGCGCACGTGGCCGCGGTGAGGACCTGGGCCTTCGCGCGGCCGCCGAACTCCCGCGCGATCAGGGCGGCGAACACGACCGCCGCGAGCATCGCCAGCATCGCGGGGATGCGCAGCACGAACACCGAACCCGGCGCGATCGAGTCCATCAGCCGGGCCAGCAGGGGCAGCATCGGCGGCTGGTCGACATATCCCCACGCGAGGTGCTTGCCGGCGGCGAGGAAGTAGAGCTCGTCGCCCATGTAGCCGTAGCGGCTCGCGGTGAGCACCAGCGCCACGCCGAGCAGGGCGGCGATCACGAACACCGGCACCCTGGCGAACGGGGCGGCCACGCGCCGGGTGGCGAGCTCCGTCGTGACGGCCACGGTCACTCCCACCGGAAGGTGCGGGCCGCGATCGCCGAGCAGACCACGGCGAAGGCGACGAGCGAACCGAGCTGCAGCAGCTCGGGCGAGTGGCCGGCGGCCGCCTCGCGCAGGCCGTTGATGGTCGCGCCGAGCGGCAGGACGTCGGCCACGTGCTGCAGCACCGGCGGCAGCTGCTCCTTCGGCACCCAGACCCCGCCGAGCGCGAGCATCGGGAAGAACGCCGCGGCGCCGATGCCGCTGGCCGCGCGGTTGGTCGGTGCGAGCGCCGCGATCAGCGCCCCGACCGAGAACAGCGCCAGCGCGCCGAGCACCATGACCAGCAGGAACCCGCCGAGGTTCGCCGGCAATGCCATGCCGAGCGCGATCCTGCCCACCCCCAGCACGAGCAGGATCGCGATCGCGGCGGCGGCCAGGTTCACGAGCAGCTGCGCGGTGAGCAGCCGCCCGGGTGGCACCGGGCTCGCCGAGAGGCGTTTGAGCACGCCCTTCTCGCGGTAGGTGGCCACGGCGGCCGGGAACATCATCACCGCGAGCATGGCGATGAGGATCGCCACGGCCATCGGCGCGATCAGCGTCGGCAGCGGCGCGTGGCCGCCGAACTCGGCGCTGGGCTTGCTCGAACCCGGCATCAGGCCGAACACCAGCAGCAGTGCGAGCGGGATGCCGACCACGGTGATGGGCGCCCCCGGGTCGCGCAGGAACAGTTTCGCCTCGACGGCGGTCATCTTCGTGAGCATTTTCCTCGTGTCCCCTCAGTCCAGTTTCCGGCCGGTCAGCGCGACGAAGGCGTCGTCGAGGTTCGCCTGGTCCACGCGCAGGTCACCGGCGAGGACCTGGTTGCGGGCGAGGAACGACGTCACGGTCTGCAGCGCGGTGGCGCGCCCCGTGACCACGAGCTGCGAGCCGTGGCGCTCGACCTCGAGCACGTCGGGCAGCGCCCGCAGCTGAGCGAGGTCCACCGGAGCCGATGGACGGAACCGGATGCGCTGCTCGTCACCGATCTGGCGCACCAGCCCGGCGGGGGTGTCGATGGCGACCACGCGGCCGGTGTCGATCACGGCGATCCGGTCGCAGAGGCGCTCGGCCTCTTCCATGAAGTGGGTCACGAGCACGACCGTCACGCCCTCGTCGCGCACCGCCTCGACCAGGTCCCAGGTGTCGCGCCGGGCCTGCGGGTCGAGGCCCGTGGTGAGCTCGTCGAGCACCGCGATCTCGGGGCTGCCGACGAGCGCGAGCGCGATCGACAGGCGTTGCTGCTGCCCGCCGGAGAGCTTCTTGTACGCGGTGTCGCGCTGGTGCGTGAGCCCGAGCAGGTCGAGCAGCCGGCCGGTGTCGGCGGGCGTGCGGTAGAACGAGGAGTACAGCTCGAGCGCCTCGCCCACGCGCAGCCGGTCGGGCAGCCGGCTCTCCTGCAGTTGCACGCCCACGCGCTGGCGCAGCTCGTGCCGGTCGTGGCGCGGGTCGAGCCCGAGCACCGACAGGGTGCCGCCGTCGGCCGTGCGCAGGCCTTCCACGCACTCGACCGTGGTGGTCTTGCCCGCTCCGTTGGGGCCGAGGATTCCGAAGATCTCGCCCCGTTCGACGGTGAACGACACGTCGTCCACCGCCACCTTGTCGCCGTAGGTCTTGTGGAGGTGCTGGACCTCGATCACCGGCATGTCCGCCGTCCCCTCTGGACTCTTTCTCCGTCGCGGAGAAGCGTCTCGTGAGCAGGGGGTTCGGCGGATCGCCGGAACGGCCACACCCGGCATCCACCGTCGAGCGGACGGCATCCACCGATCGGTGGATGCCTACGGGCGGCGGCGCCAGGTCGCGGTGATGTCCTTTGTGGACAACCAGGCGGCGAGGTCGTAGCCGTGGGCGGCGAGGCCTTCCACGGTGGCGTAGGCGGTTTCCAGCGCGTACTCGCCGTCGGCCGCGGGCAGCAGGCCGGCCGTGACGGCGGCGAGCAGCTCGTCGGAGTCGATCACCTGCACGGAGATCTTGTCCTTGAGCACGAGGTCGAGGTAGAGGTCGGTGGCGAACCAGCGGGTGCCCTCGCGGCGCACGCGCACCACGTCGAGGTAGAAGTCCTGGTCGCGTTCGTGCCCCGGGTTGAACCAGAAGTCGGTGATGCGCAGGCCGAGGTCCGGCAGCAGCCACGACTCGAGGTAGCGGAACTGCGCGCGCCCGGGGGTGGGCCGGGCGAGGTAGAGCCCGAACGGCTCGACCCGGAACTCCTCCACCTGCCGTTCGACGCCCTTGGGGTCCACGTTGACGCCGGCGGCCGGGTCGAAGCTCTCCAGTTTCGGCGGGTGCACGTCGGTCATCGGCCCATCCTGCCCGGCGCGGGGCGGTCCGGGCGGTAACGCCGGGGCCGGGGCCGCGAAATCCACCCGGTTGCCGGGGTGGTCACGGGTTGGGCACTTCGGCACCGGACGTCCGGATCGGCGCCACGGTGCGCTCGGCTGAGGAGCGGCCCGGTACGGCGCGCTGACCGCAGGGTGGGTCGGGCCGGTGCTTGGGTGGGGCCGGGACCGGTGCCGTCGGGTCGGGGAAATGTGTGGCCGGGCGCTCAGGCCGGGTGGGGGCGGCCGCCACTGGTTGCCGAGTTGGCGGAGGCCTGGGCGCCGTTCGCGCGGACGGCCGTGCCGGCCGGGCGGGCGAAGTCGCGCCTCGCCCGGAGGCCGGGCGGCGGCTCGGGCCCGCGCACGGTGACGGGTACCGGGCTGGGTGAGGCGCGGCGGCTCGCCGAGGACGCGGTGCTCGGGGTCGAGCTCGCGCTGCGGGAGGCGTCGTTCGAGCAGCCGGCGTTGGTCCACGCGCTGTTGGTGCACGAGCTGCGCCAGGCTGTGACCCGGGCGTTCGGGCACCGGCAGGCCGCCGCCGGGGTGGGTCGGGCCGGGACCGGTGCCGCGCGGGATCCCGCCGCAGCAAGGCGGTGGGTGGCCGGGCGGTCAGCCCGGGTGGGGGCCGCCGCCGCCCTCGCCGAAGCCGCTGAAGAAGGGCCGGCGTGGCGACGAGCCGTACGACGGCCAACGCGGTGGGTGCTGGGAGCCGAGGTTCGCGGTGCCGCCGCGGCCGCGCCGGTTCTTCGAGGGCTGCGGGTCGCGACCTACCTGTGCGGCAGCCGCCAGTTCTGCTCCCGTGACCCGTTCCCGGGCTGTGGAGCGGGAAGGCGCGGCAGATCCACTTCGACTGCGACCCGGCCGTGCTGTGCTGCGCCTGCTGCGACGGCTGCTGACCGCGTTCCGGCGGGGGTCCGGGCGGGGCTGTTCGGTGTCGGTCCGCGCAGGTCAGCGACGTCACGTCGGCGCTCGGCTGAAAACTGTCGGGGGGTCGGCCTACTCTGGTGGACGTGGCTTTCGCAACCGAACACCCCGTCCTCGCGCAGTCCGACTTCCGGCCCGTTTCCGACGTACCCCGTTCCGGCGGCCGGTTCGAAGTGATCAGCGAGTACACACCCGCCGGCGACCAGCCGGCGGCCATCGACGAGCTCGAACGCCGGGTCAGGGCGGGCGAGAAGGACGTCGTGCTGCTGGGCGCCACGGGCACCGGCAAGTCGGCCACCACCGCGTGGCTGATCGAGCGCGTGCAGCGGCCCACGCTGGTCATGGCCCCGAACAAGACGCTGGCCGCGCAGCTGGCCAATGAGCTGCGGGAACTCTTCCCGAACAACGCGGTCGAGTACTTCGTCAGCTACTACGACTACTACCAGCCCGAGGCGTACATCGCGCAGACGGACACCTACATCGAGAAGGACTCGTCGATCAACGACGACGTCGAGCGGCTGCGCCACTCGGCCACGATGAACCTGCTCTCGCGTCGCGACGTGATCGTGGTGGCCAGTGTGTCCTGCATCTACGGCCTCGGCACCCCGCAGTCCTACCTCGACCGGTCGTCGAAGCTGAAGGTCGGCGAGCGGCTCGACCGCGACGTCTTCCTGCGCGCGCTGGTCGATGTGCAGTACACGCGCAACGACATCGCGTTCGCGCGCGGCACGTTCCGCGCGCGCGGCGACACGGTGGAGATCATCCCGGCGTACGAGGAGCTGGCGATCCGCGTCGAGTTCTTCGGCGACGAGATCGAGAAGCTGTACTACCTGCACCCGCTCACCGGCGACATCGTGCGCGAGGTCGACGAGGTGCGGATCTTCCCGGCCACGCACTACGTCGCGGGGCCGGAGCGCATGGAGAAGGCGATCAAGAGCATCGAGGAAGAGCTCGAGCAGCGCCTCGCCGACCTGGAGAAGCAGGGCAAGCTGCTGGAAGCGCAGCGGCTGCGCATGCGCACGGCCTACGACATCGAGATGATGCGCCAGGTCGGGTTCTGCTCCGGCATCGAGAACTACTCGCGCCACATCGACGGTCGGGAGGCCGGCTCCGCGCCGGCCACGCTGATCGACTACTTCCCCGAAGACTTCCTGCTCGTGATCGACGAGTCGCACCAGACCGTGCCGCAGATCGGCGGCATGTTCGAGGGCGACATGTCGCGCAAGCGCAACCTGGTCGACTACGGGTTCCGCCTGCCGAGCGCGGTCGACAACCGGCCGCTCACGTGGGAGGAGTTCTCCGACCGCATCGGGCAGACGGTGTACCTCTCGGCCACTCCGGGGCCGTTCGAGATGGGGCAGACCGGCGGCGAGTTCGTGGAGCAGGTCATCCGGCCGACGGGCCTGGTCGACCCGAAGGTGGTCGTGAAGCCCACCGAGGGCCAGATCGACGATCTGGTGCACGAGATCCGCGAGCGCGCCGAGAAGGACGAGCGGGTGCTGGTCACCACGCTCACCAAGAAGATGTCCGAGGACCTCACCGACTACCTGCTCGAGCTCGGCATCCGCGTGCGCTACCTGCACTCGGAGGTCGACACGCTGCGCCGCGTCGAGCTGCTGCGCCAGCTGCGCGCGGGCGACTTCGACGTGCTGGTCGGCATCAACCTGCTGCGCGAGGGCCTCGACCTGCCCGAGGTGTCGCTCGTGGCGATCCTCGACGCGGACAAGGAAGGCTTCCTGCGCAGCGGCACCTCGCTGATCCAGACGATCGGCCGCGCGGCCCGCAACGTGTCCGGCGAGGTCCACATGTACGCGGACAAGATCACCGACTCGATGCAGCACGCCATCGACGAGACCGACCGCCGCCGCGCCAAGCAGGTCGCCTACAACGAGGAACGCGGCGTCGACCCGCAGCCGCTGCGGAAGAAGATCGCCGACATCCTCGACCGCGTCTACAGCGAAGCCGACGACTCCGACCAGACGGTCGCCGTCGGCGGCTCGGGCCGCAACACCTCGCGGGGCAAGAAGCCCGAGCAGGGCGACCGCGTGCGCAGCTCCGGCATGCTCGTCGACAAGGACGTGTCGGGCATGCCCCGCGCCGAGCTGGCGGACCTCATCCAGCAGATGACCGAGCAGATGATGCAGGCCGCGCGCGACCTGCAGTTCGAGCTGGCGGCCCGGCTGCGCGACGAGGTGTCGGACCTGAAGAAGGAACTGCGAGGGATGGACGCGGCGGGCATTCGCTGAGGTCATTCGGCCTCCGGTTCCCGAGCCGGCGGGGTCGGGCCGGAATGGTGGAAAAGCCGGGCCGGCCTGTGAGAGTTGAGGCGGGCCCGGCCGACCGGCGGTTGACCGGTGGGCCGCACCCGTTGGGCGGGCTGGGTGTCGCGGCAATCCGCGCGCGCTGAATCCGCGATGCCGGATGACTGTCGGGCGGGTGGACCGCGGCGACCGATGAGGTGGTGCCCGGCCGGTCGGTGAAGGGCGCCTGGAAGCCGCTGGCTCGCCGTCAGGTGGTGCGCCGGGCCGGTCGGTGAGGAGTGAGGCGGGCCGGCCGACCGGCGGTTGACCGGTGGGCCGCACTCCGTTGGGCGGGGTGGGTGTCGTGGCAATCCGCGCGCGCTGAATCCGCGATGCCGGACGACTGTCGTGCGGACCGCGGCGACCGATGAGGTGATGCCCGGCGGTCGGTGAAGGGCGCCCGGAAGCCGCTGGCTCGCCGTCAGGTGGTGCGCCGGGCCGGTCGGTGAGCGGTGCCGGGCTGCTGCCCGTGGCGGTCGAGTGGTGCCCTGGGCCGGTCGGCGAGCGGTGCTGGGCGACTGCTGGGCCCCCGCTGGGCGGTGGTCGAGCGGTGGGCCGGGCCGGTCGGTGGAGTGGTTGTCCGCGCGTGTCCGTGGGTGGTGAATCGTCGCTGTCGGCCGGTTGTCGGGCTGGAACGCGGTGATGGCCGAGGCCGGGCCGGGATGGTTGGTGAAGGGCGGCAGGCTGCTGCCGGCTGGCCGTCGAGCGGTGGGGCGGGCCGGGTGGCGGGCGTAGGCTCGGCTTCTCTGTCGCTCGGTGTGAGGAGGCGGTTGTGTCGCGGCCTGTGCATTTCGAGATTCATGCCGGTGATCCCGAGCGGGCGATCGCCTTCTACACCGCGGTGTTCGGGTGGAAGTTCGAGCAGTGGGGCGACGTGCCGTACTGGGTGGTCACGACCGGGGACGGGCCCGGCATCGACGGTGGGCTGTTGCCTCGGCGTGGCGAGGCGCCGGCCGAGAACGCGGCGGTGTCGGGGTTCGTGAACACGATCTCCGTGGCCGACGTCGACGTCTCGGTGTCCGATGCGATCCGGGCCGGCGGCACGATGGCGCTTCCCAAGTCGCCGGTGCCCGGGGTCGGGTGGCTGGCCTACTGCAAGGACACCGAGGGCAACATCTTCGGCATGTTGCAGCCGGACGAGAACGCGCCCGCGCCGTCCTGACGCGGGCGCGCGAACCTCCTGGCCGAGCCCTGAATTTCTCCGGCCGAGCTCGGAATTCTCCAGCCCAGCCCGAAAGCTAGAGCCGCGGGCGGTCGGTGAGCAGCTCGTTGGCGTCGAAGCCCGGGAAGCCGGCGGGCGCGGCCGACGAGGTGAGCGAGCGCGCCGACGCCCCGGCCGAGGTGGCGGGCAGCCCGGCCCAGCGGCGGATCGTGGCGGTGGCCTCGGCGGCCTGCGCGGCGGGCAGCTGCGCGATCGTGGATCCGTGGTTGCCGCCCTGGACGAAGTAGCGGTAGGAGTCCTTGCTGCCGTAGCCGAGGGTGAACGGCTCGGCGCCCCACGGGTCGTTCGAGCCGTAGACGAAGAGCAGCTGCCGGCCGTGGGTCTTGACCCAGAAGTCGACGTCGGGCATGGCGAAGTAGTCGAAGCGCGGCAGCTTCACCGAAGCGGGCACGAAGGTCGAGGGCACGTCGGTGCCGGGGTAGCGCAGCAGGTCGCGCAGGTAGCTGTCGTAGGCCTCGGGCGAGCCGAGCTGCACCGCGGCCTGGTAGTAGTACGCCACGTACGGCGAGAGCTCCTGGTCCGCATACGTGTTCAGGCTCTCGACCTGCTCGAACCACGCCCACACCTCGGCCGCCGGGGCACCGGCCGCGGGGATCGACGCGCACGCCGACGCGGGCTGGTACTGCCAGAACGCGAAGTACGAGTCGATCACCGAGATCTCCAGCGACTCGTCGATCGAGCCCACCGTGGTGAACGTGTAGCCCTTGCGCGCCGCGTCGGCCGCGGCCAGGGCGCCGAGCTCGTCGCGGCGCTTCAACGCGTCGCGCTGCAGCGCCTTGAGCGAAGCGCGGCACGCCGGGTCGCCGACGTTGGCGAGGAAGCGGTTGTAGCTGTCGATCGGGTCGATCACGTCGTTGGGTGCGACGTAGGGGATCGTGCCGTTCACGTCGTCGGGGAAGAAGCGGCGGAAGTACGTGGCGGTCATCCCGCCCTTGCTGCCGCCGGTGGCGAGCCACTTGCCCGGGTAGATCTTCTTGAACGCCTGCACCGCGTCGTGCTCGTCGGCCGCGGCCTGCCAGATCGTGAGGTCGCGCGACCAGTTCGCCGGCTGCGGCCGCGAAGGCGTGAAGTAGCGATACTCCATCGAAAGCTGGTTGCCGTCCACGATCCGCGTCGGCTCCGAGCGGTTGGGCGACAAGGACACGTTGTAGCCGCTGGTGAACGCGACCGTCGGCGCGGCGAAATCGCGGTGCAGCAACGTGTAGCGCTGCTCGAACTTCGGCCCGTCGGGACGGCGGTGGTCGGCCGGCTGCGTGAAGGTGAGCTCGAAGAACCGGTACCCCGCCGGCGCCGGGTCCTCCTTCACCACGGTCAGGCCCGGGACCGTGGCCAGCGCGGCCGCGATATCACCGGAACCGGCTCCGGCACCCGCGCCGGCCGCGCTCGCGACGGGCGTGAGCCCCACGGCCGCCAGCACGGCGGTGGACAAGACGGTGAGCAGCCTGCGCACGTGGTTCCCCTCGACGGCCCGGAGATCAACTTCCGGATCCTCACAGAACCACCCGCACCCGGCAAGCCACACCATCCGGTCGGGCGCCGACTTCCGTAGGGTCTCAGGACTTCAGCACGCGGTCCACATAGGACTTCACGGCCGCCAGCGCCGGCTCCGCGCGCCACATGCGCTCCACGTGCCCGTCGTCGGCGGCGCGGTTCTCCGCGATCCGCTCGTGGTAGGGCTGGCGCAGCTGGGCCTTGGTGTGCGCGAACGCGTCGGCCGGCAGCTCGCCGAGACGGCCGGCGAGCTCGCGGGCCCGCCCGAGCATCTCCTCGGGGGCCGCCACCTCGTCGACCAGACCGCGGGCGTGCGCGTCGTCGATCGTGAGCGTGGCGCCGCTGTACATCAGCGCCGGCAGCGGGGTCGTGCCGTACGCGCAGCGCAGGATCTCGGTCGCGGCGAGCGGGAACGGCACGCCCACGAGCAGTTCGGTCACCCCGATGCGCCCGGTGCCGGCGGCGGCCACGCGGTGGTCGCACCCGGCGGCCAGCACCATCCCGCCGGCGATCGCGTGGCCGTTCACGGCGGCCACGAGCGGGCGCGGGTGGCCGAACACCGCCAGCAGCGCGTCGGACAGCGCGGGCAGGAACTCGGACACGTACACCGCGCCACCGGCGTCGACGCTCAGCAGGTCGACCCCCGCCGAGAACATGGTGCCCGAACCGGTGAGCACCGCGGCCTTCGCGACGTCGGCGGCCTCTTCGAGCTTGAGCACGAGCTCGCGGCACAGCGCGGTGTCGAGCGTGTTGCCGCGGCCGTGCTCCAGCGTGAGCACGGCGACGTCGTCTTCGACTGCGAGGTGGATGGTCACGGGCGCAGACGTTACCGGCGTCCGGCCGCCCGCGCGGGGCGGCCGGACGCGCGGGTCAGCTCGTGACGTCCTTCGTCGCGAAGCGGCGCCCGGCCAGCAGCAGGAACACCGTGGTGTAGATGAGCGACGAGAGCACCCCGCTCGCCATGTTCGACCAGTCGATGTCGGTGGAGATCAGGTCGATCCAGGCGAACGAGTAGTGCGTGGGCAGGTAGTTGCGCAGCCCCTCGAGCGCGGTGATCTGGTCGAGGATCTGCGACAGGATCGCCACCAGCACCGTGCCGCCCACCGCGCCGAGCGGCGCTTCGGTCGACACGCTCAGCAGCAGCGCCAGCCCGGCCACCCACGCCAGCTGCACCACGATGTACACAGTGGACAGCAGCAGCGCGATCATGCTGTCGCCGAAGGTCACCGCGTCGCCCGTGGGGCTGATCGCGTCGCCCGCGCCGTACCAGATCACGCCCACCAGCAGCGACACCAGCGGCAGCAGCACCAGCGCCGCGGCCGAGAGCAGGCCCGACACGATCGCCTTCTGCCGCAGCAGCCGGTGGCGCGGCACGGGGATCGCCAGCAGGTACTTCAGGCTCGACCACGACGACTCGCTCGCGATCGTGTCGCCGAAGAACAACGCCACGATCATCGGCAGCAGGAACGTGCCGGACACGAACAGCGCGAGCACCACGAAGTTCGGGGCGCTCGCCGTGGCGAGGTCCACGAACCCGCCCGAGCGGCGGTTCGGGTTCGACTGCCCGACCTCGAACGCGATCACCAGGATGAACGGCAGGATCGCCACGAACCCGAGCACGAGCTGCGTGCGCCGGCGCCGGAACTGCCGCTTGAGCTCCACGCCGAGCCGCAGCGTGCGCTCGGCGCGGTAGCCGGCGACGGCGCCGTCCGGGCCGACCTCCGCCTGCTCGGCGGTGGCCAGCTCGCTCAGCTCCCGCAGGGCGGCGGGGTCGGTGTGCACCCCACCGGAACCGTTGGTGTCACTCATGAGTTGTCTCCGACCAGCTGCAGGAACGCGTCTTCCAGCCGGCGCCGCGGCCCGGCCTGCTCCACCGCGACACCCGCGCGTACGAGTGCCGCCACCGCCTCGGCGCGCGGGAGCCCGTCGAGGTTCGCGTGCACGAGGTCGCCCTCCACATCGACGTCGGTCACGCCGGCGAGGCCCTTGAGCGCCGCCGCGGCCGCCGCCGGGTCGCCGACGCGGAACGTCGCTTCGCCGCTCGCGGCCGCCAGCTCGCCGACCTCACCGGAGGCCACGAGCGTGCCGCGGTGCATCACGACCACGTGCGAACAGGTCTGCTCGACCTCGGCCAGCAGGTGGCTCGAGACCACGACCGTGCGCCCGGTGGCGGCGTAGCGCTGCAGCACCTCGCGCATCTGGTGGATCTGGGGCGGGTCGAGCCCGTTGGTGGGTTCGTCGAGCACCATGAGCTCCGGCAGGCCGAGCATCGCCTGCGCGATCGCGAGGCGCTGGCGCATGCCCTGGCTGTAGTTCTTCACGCGCCGGTTCACCGCGTCGCCCAGGCCCGCGATCTCGAGCGCCTCGGTGAAGTGCGCCTTTTCCACCGGCCGGCCGGTGGCCGCCCAGTACAGCTCCAGGTTCGCCTTGCCCGACAGGTGCGGCAGGAACCCGGAACCCTCCACGAAGGACCCGATGCGCGAGAGCACGGGCGCGCCCGCGGTGATCTTGTGGCCGAACACGCGGATCTCGCCCGCGGTCGGCGTGATCAGGCCCATCAGCATGCGCAGGGTCGTGGTCTTGCCCGCGCCGTTGGGGCCGAGCAGGCCGAGCACCTGGCCCGGTTCCACGCGGAAGGACAGGTCCTTCACGGCCACGAACCCGCCCGCGTACTGCCTGCGCAGGCCCTTGATCACCAGCGGCGTGTCGGCCAGGTCCGGGTCGACGTCGTGCGCGCGCCGGCGGCGGACCGCCGCGAACACCAGCGCGAGGATGCCGACCAGGAGCGTCACGCCGATGCCGATCAGCTGGCCCTTCGGCGCCGGCGTGCCCACCGAGGTGCCCGGCACGACCGGCACGGCCAGCGAAGCGCCGCCCGCGGCCAGGCCGATGCGGAACACGCCCGGCGCGGTCGGGGTGGCGAAGGACTGGTCGGTGGTGCCGACCACGAGCCGCAGCGAGTGCCCGGCCTCGATCGGGCGCACGATGCCCGGCAGCGTCACCGTGACGTCGACCGGCGTGCCGTTCGCGGGCAGGTCCGCCACGCGGAACGGCGCGACCGCGTTGGCCGGCAGCACCCGCGTGCCGTCGGTGCCCACGTCGTAGAGCTTCGCGAACAGCACGGCGTCGGGCAGCGGGTGCGCCGGGTCGGCCGCGACCTGCAGCCGCACGGTGCTGGAGCCCGCGATCAGGACCTGGCTGTCGAACGGCGCGGTGCGGAACTGCGCGGCCTGGCCCGGCGGATCGGTGCTGAACAGCGGCGCGAGCCGCGACGAACCGGCGGCCAGCCCGTTGAGGCCGGGGATGCCGCTCACGGCGGCGGGGTTGGCGCCCGCGGGCCGCACGGCCGGCTGCGGCGGCCCGGTCAGCGCCACCTGGCGGCGCTCGGTGCCCGCGCCGGTGAGCCCCGGGTACGCGTCGGTGCTGACGGTGCGCACGGACGGCGCGCCGTTGGCCCGAAGCGTGCCCTGCACGTCGTAGCTGAAGCCGGTGCCCGGGTCGCCGTCGCCGGTCAGCGCCGACCACAGGAAGTCGCCGATCTTGGCGCGCAGCTGCGGTCCGGGGACGCCGCCGTCGTGGCCGCCGGTGTACCAGATCGTGCGCACCTCGCCGCCGGCCGCGGAGATCTGGCGCGCGGTGGCGTCGGACTGGTCCAGACCGAACAGCGTGTCGCTCTCACCCTGCACGAGCAGGGTCGGCACGGTGATCTTGCCGGTCACCGAAGCGGGGGACACGCGGTGCAGCAGCGCGACGGTCTGCGCGCTCACCCGCCCGGTGGTCGCCAGCTCCGTGTACGCCTGGCAGACCTGGGCGGTGAAGCGGCCGCACGGATCGGCCGCCGGCGGCTGGGCCTGCCCGGGCTGCGCGGCCGCGGCCGGAGCGAGCGCGGCCTGCGGATCGGTGCCGCCACCGCCGGTGCCGCCGACCGAGCCGCCGTTGTCGTCGGTCTCCTGGCCCGGCTCCGGGGCCTCGGCCGAGGAGGACGAACCGGCGGACGGCGCGCCCGAGCCGGAGGAGAAGAAGATGCCGGCCCAGCTCTTCTTGAACACGCCGTCGGGCGCGAACTGGCCCGCCGCCGGGGTCTTCGCCGCAGGCGCGGTGGTCGCGCCGGCGTTGGGGATCAGGCCCTGCGCCAGGTCGTTGTAGGTGATCACCGGGGCGACGGCGGCCACGCGCTTGTCGGTGCCGGCGAGCAGCAGCGACAGCGCCCCGCCGTACGACGCGCCGGTCACGGCGATCTCCGGCGCACCACCGGCCCGCGTGGCGACGTCGTGGCCCGCGATCAGGTGGTCGATGAGCCGGCTCGCGTCGGCGACCTCGGCGTCCGGGTCGTTGAGGCCGATCTTGCCGGTGCTGCGGCCGAAGCCGCGCGCCGACCAGGTCAGCACCACGAACCCGCGCTGGGCGAGCTCACGGGCCTGCGGGTCCACGCTGGACTTGTCACCGCCGAAGCCGTGGGCCAGCAGCACCGCGGGGGCGGGGGTCTTCTCGGGGTAGTAGGTGGTGGTGTCGATGCGAACCTGCTCCGCCGAGCCGGGCGCGGCCGGCATCGAGAGGAAGGCGTCCTGGGTCCGGACCGGAGCGGCCGACGAGCCGCTCGTGGTCCAGACGGCCACGACGGCGGCGACGACCACCACGACCGCGGCCAGCGCGGTCAACCGGGAACCGCGCGTGCGCGGCAACGGGATTCGGGGCACGTGCTGACGTTATGGGAGCTTTCCTGAGAGCGTCGCGCGGGGCTCACACGGATCAGACATCTTTTTCACCCGAGCTCGGGTGATCTTCGACCTCGGTGACGGAGGTAACACCGCCGGTTCGGTGACGCGGGCAACCTCCGCTGGCGTTCGCGCGCGGTAACCGGCAAACTGGACTCGCTGTGAGGGGAGTATTCCTTCGCGGCGGTGTCGTCAGCACGGTCGCCTCGTCATACACAGTGACGCGGGCCCCGGCACCGCCGGCCGGGTGAAAGGAACCGGCGGAAGAGACCTCCGGTTAGTTGCTGCTACGCGCTATCCGGAGGTAAGTGCTGTGATGACCGTTCCCTTGTGGTTGTGGATCGCCACGGTCGGTGGCCTGCTGGCCCTGATCGCCCTCGATCTCGTGATCGTCGACCACAAGCCCCACGCGATCAAACCGGCCGAGGCCGCGCGCTGGGTGATCTTCTACATCGCCTGCGCCGTCGCGTTCGGCATCGGCATCTGGGTGTTCGCCGGGCACGATCCCGGCGTCGAGTTCTTCACCGGGTACATCACCGAGTACTCGCTGAGCGTCGACAACCTGTTCATCTTCATGATCATCATGGCGTCGTTCAAGGTGCCGGCGATCCACCAGCACCGCGTGCTGCTCGTGGGCATCCTGCTCGCACTGGCCATGCGAAGCGTCTTCATCGCGGTGGGTGCCGCGCTGATCGCGCAGTTCGTGTGGATCTTCTTCCTCTTCGGGGCGGTGCTGATCTGGACCGCGATCAGCATGCTGCGCAAGAAGGACGAGGAAGAGGAGTACCACGAGAACGCCGTGACCCGGTTCGTGCGCAAGATCTTCCCGGTCACCGACGACTTCCACGGCCACAAGTACACGGTCAAGGTCGACGGCAAGCGGATGATCACGCCGATGCTCGTGGTGATCGTCGCCATCGGCTCGGCCGACCTGCTGTTCGCGGTGGACTCGATCCCGGCCATCTTCGGGATCACCCAGGAGGCCTTCCTGGTCTTCTCGGCCAACGCGTTCGCGCTGATGGGCTTGCGCCAGCTGTACTTCCTGCTCGGCGGGCTCGTCGAGAAGCTGGTGTACCTGTCCTACGGCCTCGCGGTGATCCTCGCGTTCATCGGCGCGAAGCTGTTCGTGCACGCGCTGCACGAGTACCACGTGGCACCCGATTGGCTGGACATCAACAACTGGGTCTCCCTCGGTGTCATCGTGGTCGTGCTGGCGGTCACCACCGTGGCGAGCCTGGCCAAGGCGAAAAAGGACGAACGGGCTCACGTCCCGGCCGAATAAGTCTTTCGCTTTGCTAATGATCCGGTACGGTCGTCGGCATGCGACCTGCCGATATCGAAGCCCTCGTCGTTCCCGGCCGCCCCGCACTCCGGGGTGACCTGCTCCTGACCGCGGTCAAGCACCCCGACCTCGAGTCCGACGCCCACCGCAGCGCGCTGCGCCGGGTCGGGCTCGGGGGCGGGGAGACCTCCTGGACGCAGGGCCCGCACGACGCGGCCCCGGCGATCTCGCCCGACGGGCGCTGGGTCGCGTTCCTGCGAGCCGGGGACGGCGAAGGCGCCGACGGCAGCCCGCAGGTGCACGTGATGCCGGCCGCGGGCGGCGAGGCCAAGCGGCTCACCTCACTGCACCTGGGCGCCGACGGGCCGGTGTGGGCGCCGGACTCGCGGCGCCTCGCGTTCACCGCGCGCCTGTCCGAAGCCGGCCGCTACGGCACCGAGGACGCGGACGGTCGCAAGCCCGAGCCGGCCGCGGAGGCGCCGCGCCGGATCACGCGCTTCGACTATCGCATCGACGACATCGGCTTCCTGCGCGACCGCATGAAGCGCCTGTTCGTGCTCGATGCCGTCGCCGCTCTCGACGCCGAGCAGTTGCCCGAGCTCGAGCCGATCTCGCCGAACGACTACGACGTCGACCAGCCCGCGTGGACACCCGACGGTGAGCGCGTGGTCGTGGTCGTGCCGCAGGACTTCGACCGGGTGGAGACCCACTACAGCGACCTGGTCGCGTTCCCGGCCGGCGGCGGCGCGCCCGAGGTGGTCGTGGCGTGCCACGGCTACGCGGATCAGCCCGTGTTCGCGCCCGACGGCACCCTGTTCTTCTACGGCCAGTCCTACGAGGACGGTCAGCGCGTGGCCTGCAACACCGGCCTGTACGCCGCGACGATCGGTACCGGCGGGCCCGCGAAGGCGCGCCGCCTCACCGACATCGAGACCGTCGACGTCGAGAACGGCTCCGGTCCCGCCGTGCCGGTGAACGGCGAGGTGCTCGTGGCGGTGCGCAACCGCGGCGCCGTGGAGCTGCGCGCCGTGCCGGCGACGGCGGACAGTGCCGTGCTCGACGACCTGCGCGTGCTGCACGACGGCCACGTGGTGGTGCGCGGCTTCGCCGCCGACGGCGACACGATCGTCGCGGTGGTGGCGACGCCGGAGACCTCCGGTGACGTGGTCGTGCTCGACACCGCCGGCCCGCGTGTGCTCACCGACTACTCGAAGGCGTTGCGGGACAAGGGGTTGCGGCCGGTCGAGGAGCTCACCACGACCTCGCCCGACGGCTACCCGGTGCACGGCTGGCTCGTGGTGCCCGAGGGCGAGGGCCCGCACCCGGTGCTGCGGGTCGTGCACGGCGGGCCGTTCGCGCAGCAGGACTGGGCGGTGTTCGACGAGGCCCAGGTGTACGCGGCGGCCGGCTACGCCGTGGTGCTCGGCAACCCGCGTGGTTCGGCAGGCTACGGGCAGAGCCACGGGCGCGCGATCACCTTCGGCTTCGGCACGGTCGACGTCGACGACGTGCTCGCGCTGCTGGACAAGGCGCTGGAACGGCCCGACCTCGACTCCTCGCGCGTCGGGATCATGGGCGGTTCCTACGGCGGGTTCATGACGAGCTGGGTCGCCTCGCACCACCCGGAGCGGTTCAAGGCGGCGTGGAGCGAGCGCGCGGTGAACGCGTGGGACTCGATGGTCGGCAGCTCCGACATCGGCTACTTCTTCGTCGACGACTACATCGGCACCGACCCCGAGGTGCTGCGCGACCGCAGCCCGCTGACCTACGCGGCCGACATCCGCATCCCGTTCGCGGTGGTGCACTCCGAGCAGGACTGGCGCTGCCCGCTGGAGCAGGCGCAGCGCATGTTCGTGGCGCTGCGGCGCGCGGGTGCCGACGCGGAGTTCCTGCTGTTCCCGGGCGAGGGCCACGAGCTTTCGCGCTCGGGCCGGCCGCGCCACCGCGTGCAGCGGTTCGACGCGGTGCTGGAGTGGTGGTCGCGCCACCTGGCGTGACGAGCGGAGCTCAGTTGAGGAGCGTGTAGTTCAGCTCTTCGCAGACCCGCCCGAGCGGGACGTCGAGCCCCGGATGATCCAGCGGCAGCAGGACATCCGGGGCGATCGGCAGCCCGGTGCCCGCCGGCGGGTCCCACAGGCACACGGCCGGGTCGCCGGAGTCCATCGACGAGCGGTACCAGAGGCCGTCGAGGTCGGGCAGCGCCACGCGGATCGCGCGCGCCCAGGCCTGCGTGATCTTCTTGGGCCCGCTGGAGATCTCCTGCGACGCGCCCACGCGCGTGGGCCACAGGCCGGTGAGGTCGAGCAGCCGCAGCGGACGTGTCGGGCGCACCACCACGAGCCGCGGCCCGCGGGTCTTGCGGTCGACGGTGGAGCTCGTCTGGAACACCTCGGCCACGCTCGTGCGCACGGTGAGGCCGAAGTAGAGCACGCCGTTGGCCTGGTCGGTCACCGGCTGGCCGCCGCGGCCGGGCGGCTGCTGGTCGAAGCGGCCGTGGGGGAGCGGGCCGGTGTAGCGGAACGAGTTCCACTGCTGCGGGTGGTTGCCGTGCGCGGTGAAGATGCGGACCAGCCTGGTCTCGGGCTGGATCGACACCACGTCGTGGGCGCGGTCCAGCTCCTTGACCAGCACGGATCGCGCGGGCGGCAGGGGGAGCCGGGCCATGCGTCGGGGGTCGTCCGTCCTGTGTCGGTGATCTTGGTCGTCGGGCTCAGCCTAGAACGGCGAGCCGAGCGTGGCGACGAGGCGCGCGACCTGCTCGGGATCACCACCCGAGAGGAGCCACTGCCGGGGCGTGGCGGGGCGGTCGCTGATCACCAGGTCGTCCTGCGGGGTGTTCATGAACGCAGCGACCACGAGCGCGGGCTGGTCGGCCGGCGCCGCGCGCAGCACCACCTCGAGGCCGGGCAGCACGCCGGAGCCGTTGAACTGCCAGGACGGCAGCCGCCAGCCCTGGTCCTTCCAGCCCGTGAGCCGGCCTTCCTTGAGGCGGTGGCGGATGCGGCTGTCGTCGATCTTCAGCGCCTTCGCGGCCTGGGTGACGGTGAGCGCCGAATCGGCGAGCACGGCGTGGGCGGCCACGGTGCGCGCGCGGAAGTCGGGCTCGTCGTCGCCCCGCGGCGTGAGGTCGAGCCCCACGTCGGCCAGCGCGGCCTGCTGGTCGGGCGAGAAGTAGTGCGACGGGTCGGGGTTCGGTGGCGACAGCCGGCGGGCCGCGTCCTCCACGAGCGTGAGGAACTCCGTGGCGTCGGCCTTGAGCCCCGCTTTGGCGAGCACGTTCTCCAGCGCGACTGACATGCGCCCAGACTAGCCTGCGTGTGCGGGTTCGTGCGGTTCATCACCGGATCTGTGGGTGAATTCACCAGAGATCGACACGCACCGCACAGAAACCGACACGAGGCGTAGGCGATTTCGGGTCAGTCTGCCCGGCGGGTGGTGGCGGTGTCCAGGCTTTCGTGCCCTTGACACTCCGCGACGGCGCCTTTACGTTCGATTGGTAATCGATTTCCCGCCTCGTGCTGTTGCGGGCTCCGGCGGCCTTCGGGTCACCGGTGCTGGGGGGACAGGGGGTGGGACGTGCCTGGTGGACCGGTACTGGCCGGCCCACCAGGCACGTCGTTTTTCCGGGGTCGATCGGGTGTCCGTCCGGGTTTCTCGCGCTGATTCGCAAGACGAGCGGAATCGCGTGCCGGAGAATTTCCGGAACTGGCGGTGAACCGCGTCAGCGGCGCGAGCTCTGCCGTTCGATCAGCCGGGCTTCCAGCGTCGTGGTGGTGGGGCGACGGGTGCCGTCGGTGATGCGGGCGAGCAGGAGCTGCGCGGCGACGCGGCCGACTTCGTAGGCGGGCTGAGCCACGACCGTGAGCGGCGGGTCGATCAGCGTGGTCCAGGGGGCGTCGTCGAAGGAGACGATGCCGACGTCGCGGCCCGGGCGCAGGCCGCGGCTCGTGAGGGCTTCCAGCACGCCGATGGTCATCGTGCTGTTGGCGACGAGCAGCGCGTCGGGCGGGTCGGGGAGCTCGAGCAGCTCGGTCGCGGCCACGCGGGCGCCCTCGGCGCGGTATTCGGCGCGGCGGAACACGGCGTTCTCCTCGCCGACGGCGTCGAGGTAACCGGCGAGGCGGTCGTCGGCCGTGCGGACGCCGGCGGGGCCGCTGAGGCAGCCGATGCGCCGGTAGCCGCCAGCCACGAGGTGGCGGGTGGCGTCGAGGGCGGCGCGGCGGGTGTCCACGAGGACCTGGTCACCGTCCGGGCCGCCGGTGAGCGGCCGGTCCACGGCGACCACGGGCGTGCCCTGGCGGCGCAGGCGGTCGACGTTGGTGGAGCGGCCGGTGGGGGAGAGTACGACGCCGGCGACGCGTTCCTGCAGTGCCACATCGATGTAGCGGCGTTCCTTGTCCTCGTTCTCGTCGGAGTTGCACAGCACCACCGAGTAGCCCGACACCTGCGCGAGGTCCTCGACCCCGCGCGCGATCGCCGTGAAGAACGGGTTCTCGACGTCGGAGATGATCAGCGCCAGCACGGCCGTCTCCTGGCGGCGCAGGTTCCGGGCCAGGCCGTTGGGGTGGTAGCCCAGCTCCTCGGCGGCCGCGACCACCCGCGCGGCGAGCTCGGGGTCCACAGTGGACTTGCCGTTGAGGGCCCGGGACACCGTGGCGGTGGAGACGCCGGCGCGCGCGGCGACGTCGCTGATCGTGGCCACCGTGACCTCCTCCGGCCGTGCTTGACACCCTCGTCCCCCGAAGAATAGCGTCCCGAGTAATCGTTTACCGTTCGCATCGGGGGAGGCACGGTGGATCCGGGCCTGCTGCTCGGCATCGACATCGGCACGGCCAGTTCCAAAGGCGTCCTGGTCGATGTCGACGGCACGATACTGGCGCGCGCCGCGCGCCCGCACACCACCTCCCGGCCGCGGCCCGGCTGGTTCGAGCACGACGCCGAAACGGTGTGGTGGGCCGACTTCACCGCGCTGGCCCGGACGTTGACAGAGGCGGCGGGCGACCGCCCGCTCGCCGGGCTGGCCGTGAGCGGCATCGGGCCGGTGCTGCTGCCGGCCGACGCGGCGGGCCGGCCCCTGCGCCCCGCGATCCTCTACGGCGTGGACACGCGCGCGGCCGACGAGATCGCCGAGCTGACCGCGTCGCTGGGCGCGGAGTCCATTGTGGAGCGCAGCGGCAGCGCGCTGTCGAGCCAGGCCGTGGGGCCGAAGTGGCGCTGGCTGTTCCGGCACGAGCCGGAGGTGGCCGAGCGAGCCGAGCTGTTCCTCATGGCGAGCTCGTACCTCGTGCTGCGGCTGACCGACGAGTACGTGCTCGACCACCACTCGGCGAGCCAGTGCGACCCGATGTACGACCTGCGCGCCGGCGCCTGGGCCGAGGACTGGTTCCGGCTGGTCGCACCGGGCGTCGAGCTGCCGCGGCTGGCGTGGCCGACCGAGGTCGTCGGCACGGTCACCGCCGCCGCGGCCGCGCAAACCGGCCTGCCCGCCGGGCTGCCCGTCACCTGCGGCACGGTCGACGCGTGGGCCGAGGCCGCGAGCGCCGGCGTGCGCGCACCCGGCGACACGATGCTCATGTACGGCACCACGATGTTCCTCGTGCAGACCGCCGCCGAGCCGCACCCGGTACCGGGCCTGTGGGCCACACGCGGCGCGTTCCCGGGCACCTACTCGCTGGCCGCGGGCATGGCCACGTCCGGCGCCATCACGGACTGGCTGCGCGACCTCGTCGGCGGCGAGTTCGCCGACCTCGTGCGCGAGGCGGGCGAGGTGCCCGCCGGCAGCCGCGGGCTGCTGATGCTGCCCTACTTCGCCGGCGAACGGACCCCGGTGCCGGATCCGGCCGCCCGCGGCGTGATCGCCGGCCTCACGCTGTCCCACACGCGGGCCGACCTCTACCGCGCCGCCCTGGAAGCCACGGCCCACGGCGTGCGCCACAACCTCTCGGCCATGGGCCCCGCTTCGGCTCGCCGACTCGTCGCCGTCGGCGGTGGCACCCAGGGTCGCGTGTGGACACAG
The DNA here is from genome assembly GCF_035918295.1 of Amycolatopsis rhabdoformis. Classification (GTDB taxonomy): domain Bacteria; phylum Actinomycetota; class Actinomycetes; order Mycobacteriales; family Pseudonocardiaceae; genus Amycolatopsis; species Amycolatopsis rhabdoformis. Next base: position 3,983,580 of record NZ_CP142149.1, on the reverse strand, counting down.
ATCGTGAGCGACGTGACGCGCGCTTCGCAGCACGTGCCCACGGAGACGATCGGCGCCTCGTTCGGCGACGCGCTGCTCGCCGCGTTCGCCGTGGGGCTCGAGCCGGACATCGACACGTGGAACCCCGTCGCCACCGTCGTGCACCCCGACCCCGCGCGTGCGGACCTCTACGACGAGTTCCACGCGCAGTACCGCGCCCTGTACCCCGCGACGGTGGACATCGCGCATTTCCTCGCCGCGCAGCAGGAGCGGGCGGCTCAGGAGAAGTAGGTGCTCGCGGTGAGGCCGGTCAGGGCGCGGCAGTCGCGCGACAGGTGGGCCTGGTCGGCGTAGCCGGCGCGCGCGGCGAGAGTGGCCAGCCCGGGTGCGCGCGGGGCGAGGGCGATGGCGCGCTGCAGCCGAAGCACGCGCAGGTACGTCGCGGGTCCGTAGCCGACCGCGACGGTGAACCGGCGGCGCAGCTGGCGTTCGCTGACGGCCGCGGGTGGGGTGCCGACGCGGGCCGGGGCGGTGTGGAGGTGGTCGAGCAGTTCGGCGACGGTCTCGTCGGGGCGGGCTTCGGCGGTGGCGGTGGACACGACGTCGGTGAGGGTGCGGGTGCCGCTGAGGACGGCGTCGGTGAGGAGCGCGCCACGGTGACCCCACAGGTCGGCCAGGGGCAGGCGCAGGTCGCGGAGCTCGTCGGCGGCCACGCCGAGCACAGCGGGCGCCGCGCCGGGGTGGAAGCGCAGGCCGCGCAGGGCCACGCCGGGTGGGGTGAGCGACGACCAGGCCGCGGTGTCCGGGCCCGCCACGAACACCACGCCGTCGCCGGCGACGAGGTCGACGCAGCCGTCGGGCACGATCCGCTTCGGGCCCGTCGAGATCGACTGCCACAGGCAGCGGACCACGGCGCGCACCGGCTCGGGCGCGACCGACTCCGTGTACACGCCCCGATCATCCCCTCCGGGTACGACAGAACGCGACCCATGGCCCCGACCGCCACGTCGGCCTGGGTGCACTGGAGGCCGCTGTCGGTGTGGCCGAAGGTTCGCCGACGGCCGCCGCGTGCGCAGGACGTGTCACCCCGCCGAACACCCGGGCGAGCCGGCGCCGGCGGCCGAGAGCGACGAGGTGGCCTGGCCGGATTCAGCCGTCGCCGACACCGCTGCGTGCCCGCACACCGGGCAACGCGTGCTGCGGATGCGGGCCGACCAGGGGATCGCGGACTGACTCTGCGTGACCAGTTATCACGACACTGTTATCGGCATCGTCCGTGGTGACCACACCGGCCAGCGGCACCAGGGGCACCCGAAAGGGTGATGTTTCACCAACTTTGCGCGGTTGGCTAACGCCGCGTGACGTTCCGACGAGAAGCAAGCATCGTACTCGTTGGAAGTGCGCTCGAACGAGAGAAGACCTCTCCATGAGTGTTCCTGCCGCGACCCCTCCGGCATCGCCGCCGGCTGCGGGTGGTCCGGGCCGGCTCAAGCCGCTCGGCAGCGTGGTCGTCGTGGTCGGCGTGATCGCCGTCGCGATCGCTGTGGCCTCGTACGTCACGCCCAAGGCGGCGCCGACGGCCGGTGAACCCGGTCAGATGTCCCCGACGGAGGTCGCGCAGGCCGAGCCCGTGGCCGTGCAGAACGTGACCCGCACCATCGTCTACTCCCTCGACGGCACCGGCGGCGCCCGCAACCTCACCTACGTCACGGCCGGCGCCGGCCTCGAGCAGCAGGCCGAGGTCACCACGCCGTGGTCGGCCACCGTCGAGCGCACCGCGCCGGCGGGGGAGGCCGAGTTCGCCAGCCTCGCCGTGCAGAGCGCCGGTCCGGGCGGGCTGACCTGTCGCATCACCGTGGACGGCACCGTGGTCGCCGAGAAGTCCGTGTCCGGGGAGGGCGCGCAGCTGAGCTGCTCGGCGTGAGCGTCGCGCGGACCGAGTAGGCCCGCGTTCACGCAACGGACCGCAAGCACCGCCACCGAGACCGTCACCGAGACCGTCACTGGGGCAGGATCGCCCTCGTGAACGGTGTGATCGGGTTCGGGCCCGCGCTGGTGATCGTGCTGGCGGTGCTGACGCTCGCGGGCGCCGGCGTGATGCGCTTCGGCGGCCTCGGCCAAGGCCGCGCCGTGCTGCTGGCCGCCGTCCGCGCGGTCGCCCAGCTCGCGCTCGTCTCCGTGGTGATCACGGTGATCCTGCGGTCCGGCTGGCTCACCGGGCTGTTCGTGCTGCTGATGTTCGCGATCGCCGTGCTCACGTCGGCCTCGCGCATCGGGGTGCCCCGCCGCGTCGGGTGGGTCGCGCTGGCGCTGGGCTCCGGTGTCGCGCCCGTGCTCGCCCTCGTGCTGGCCTCGGGCGTGGTCCCGCCGAAGCCGATCACCGTCGTGCCCATCGCCGGCATCGTGATCGGCGGCACGATGACCGCCACCTCGCAGGCGGCGCGGCGCGCGCTCGACGAGCTGGCGCAGCGCCACGGCGAGTACGAAGCCGCGCTGGCGCTGGGTTTTCTGCCCCGCCTGGCGGCGCTGGAGATCTGCCGCCCGAGCGCCGGGCAGGCGTTGATCCCGGCGCTCGACCAGACGCGCACGGTGGGCCTCGTGACGTTGCCGGGCGCGTACGTGGGGCTCCTGCTGGGCGGCGCGGGCCCGATCCAGGCCGGCATCGCCCAGGCCCTCGTGCTGATCGGGTTGCTGGCCGCCGAATCGGTGGCCGTGCTCACGACGGTGCAGCTCGTCGCGGCGGGATTCATCCGCCGCGACGAACCGGGACGCCGCCGGTGGAGCTGGACGTGGCCGCGTCAGCCGAGCGGGGCCACCAGGTGAGCGGTGTCGTTGAACCGCCGCACGAGCCACCGGTCCTCGTGCACCACGAGGTGGGAGATGGATCCGTTGTCGGCGCCCAGGAACGCGAAGCGGTCGACCGCGCGGCTCGCCTGCGCGAGCACCTCGCCGATCACGCCGCCGTGGGTGAACACCGCGACGCGGCGGTCGGGGTTCGCCGCGGCGATCCGGGTGAGCGCGTCGCGGACGCGGGTGCCGAACGCCTCGTCGGACTCCGCGCCCGGGATCACTTCCCAGCGCTGCTCGGCCCAGAGCCGGTCGACGATCGGGTGGCCCTCGGTGGTGTACTGCCGGAAGAGTCCGTTTTCCCAGTCACCCAGGTGGATTTCGCGCAGTTCCGGCACGACCTCGGGGGTGAGGCCGAGCTTCTCGGCGAGCGGCGCGGCGGTCTGCACCGTGCGCCGCAGTGTGGTCACGTAGAGCGCGTCGAGGCGCTCGTTCGCGAGCCGTTCGCCCACGCGCAGGGCGTGGTCGCGGCCTTCGGGCGCGAGGTCGGGGTCGGCCTGGCCGTCGACGAGGTCGAACGGTGCGCTGATCCGCGCCGGTGCGGATTCTCCGTGGCGCACCAGGAAGATCTCGGTCGCCCCGGGCGGTGGGGTGAACCGGTGCTGGCGGTATTCGACTTCCTGCTCGGGCGTGCTCATGGCCCCGACCCTAGCGGCCCCGGGCACCCCGCCGGTGGCGTCAGCCCAACTGCTTGTCGACGAAACACCAACGCCACGTCTCACCCGGTTCGAAGCTGCGCATCACCGGGTGGCGCTCGTCGTGGAAGTGCAGCGTCGCGTGCTTGCGCGGGGAGGAATCGCAGCAGGCGACGTTGCCGCACTTGAGGCACTTGCGCAGGTGCACCCACGTGGTGCCTTCGGCGATGCAGGCCAGGCACACGTCCTGCGAGCTCGGTTCGATCTCGCGCCAGGGGTGCGCGAGGTGCTTGCACGAACGCGCCGTGACCGCGGGCGTGCTCAGCTCGCGCTCGACCTCCAGCGCCGCTTCCTCGGTGCGGTCGAGCATCGACTCCTCGATGTCGAGCCGGGCCAGCACTCGGCGCAGCACGGTGTCGTCGGCCGTGCCGTTGTCGCGCGCCAGCAGGAACTGCTCGCGGTCCACCTCCATCAGCTGCAGGCGCAGCCGCCGGTAGGCGTCACTCGGGGTCTCGGCCAGTGCGCTCTGGCGGCCGAGCTGCTCCCACGCCGAGTTGGCGCGGTAGGTGAGCCGGTCGCGCAGCCGTTCGAGGATCTCCGGCGGGTCGTCCGGGGTGGTGATCTCGTCGAGCTTCGCGAGTGCGGCCCGGGTCATGTCGTTGACCACGGCGGCTTCCTGCAGCGCGTCCTCGGCCGGGTCGGGGCGCGGCAGGCGCAGGCGCCGGATCAGCGGCGGCAGGGTCATGCCCTGCACCACGAGCGTGCCGGCCACGACCACGAACGCGGCCAGCACCAGCACGGCGCGCTGCGGTGTGTCGGCCGGCAGCACGAACGCCGCGGCCAGCGTGACCACGCCGCGCATACCCGCCCACGCGATCACCGTGGAGTAGCGCCACGGCCAGATCTTCGCCTTCGTGGTGAACCGTGCGGTGATGCGCTTGTACACGCCGATGCCGACCAGCCAGGCCACGCGCGTGAGGATCACCGTGCCCAGCACCGCGGCGCAGATCCCCACCAGCAGCCACACCGAAAGGCCGGTCTGGGACACGTCGATGAGGATCCCGCGCAGCTGCAGGCCGATGAGCAGGAAGACCATGTTCTCCAGCAGGAACTGCACCGTCTGCCAGTTGAGCCGCGACGCCAGCCGCGTGGAGCCCGAAAGGATGCGCGGCGATTCGTGGCCCAGCATCAGGCCGCACACCACCACGGCCAGCACGCCCGAGCCGTGGGCGACCTCGGCCACCAGGTAGGCGACGAACGGCACCGCGAACGAGATGGCCGTGTCCGTGACCGGCTCCTCCAGCCGCTTGCGCAGCTGCGTCGCGATCACGCCGATGAGCAGGCCCACCACCACGCCGCCGACCGCCGCGAGCAGGAAGTCGAGGCCGACCTGCCACAGGCTGATCGAGCCGGCGACGGCCGCGATCGCCGTGCGCAGCGTGACCAGCGCGGCCGCGTCGTTGAAGAGGCTCTCGCCTTCGAGCAGCCGGACGAGCTTGCGCGGCATCCCGACCCGGCGCGCGACCACGCTCGCGGCCACCGCGTCGGGCGGAGCGACCACGGCGCCGAGCGCGATGCCCGCGGCCAGTGGCAGGCCCGGCACCACGGCCCAGGCGACCACACCGACCCCGAACGCGGTGAACACGACCAGGCCGATCGACAGCGTGAGGATCGGCCCGCGCAGCTTGTTGAACGCGACCAGCGACGTCTGGATCGACGCCGAGTACAGCAGCGGGGGCAGCAGCCCGATCAGCACGACCTCGGGGTCGAGGTGGAAATCGGGCATGGCGGGCACGAACGACGCCGCGACGCCGACCGCCACCAGGCACAGGGGTGCCGACCAGTCCAGCCGTCGCGCGATGACCGTGACGACGATTACCGTCACGACCAGGGCCACCAATTCCGCCGCGATGTGCACGGGGTAATCATGACCCGAAGCCGCGCGGGCGTGCTCGCGGGACACGAAACGAGGTCCAGGCGATCACTAAGCTGGTCTTCGTGGCCGATCCGGGGAACGCCGATTTCAGAAACATCGTGGACACGCGTGCCGGTTCGGTGCGTGGCGAAGTGCGCGAAGGAGTGGGCCGGTTCCTGGGCGTGCCGTACGCCGAGCCGCCGGTGGGCGAGCTGCGGTTCCGGCCGCCGCGGCCGGTCGCGAGGTGGGCCGGTGTCCGCGACGCGACGCGGTTCGCCTCGCGCGCCCCGCAGCCGGAGGTGACCGGGCGCGGCTTCACCGGCGAGGAGGACTGCCTCCACGTGAACGTGTACGCGCCGGCCTCGCCCGGGCCGCACCCGGTGCTGGTGTGGATCCACGGCGGGGGCGGCGTGATGGGTTCGCCGCACCAGTTCGACGCGTCGGCGTACGCGCGCCGCGGTGTCGTGGTGGTCACCGTCGGCTATCGCCTCGGGGTGCTCGGCATGCTGCGGCTGCCCGGCGTCTCCGAGGGCAATCTCTCGCTCCACGACCAGGTGCTGGCGCTGGGGTGGGTGCGCGACAACGCGGCCGCGTTCGGCGGCGACCCGGAGCGGATCACGCTGGCCGGGCAGTCGAACGGCGGGCGCACGGTCGGCACGATCCTGGCCGTGCCGCGGGCGCGCGGGCTCTTCCACCAGGCGATCGTGCAGAGCGGCACCGGCGTCGGCTCGGTCGTGCACACGCCGGCCGAGGGCGAGGCCGTGGCGGCGGCGGTGCTGGCCGATCTCGGCGTGGCCCCGGCCGAGCTCGCCACGCTGCCGGTGGAGCGGATTCTCGCGGCGCAGCAACGGGTCGCGGCCGCTTCGGGCAAGCTGGTGACCTACCGCGTGATCGTGGACGGCGACCTGCTGCCCGCGTATCCCGGCGCCGCGGTCGCCGACGGCGCGGCCCGCCACGTCCGCCTGCTGATCGGCACGACGGCCGACGAGCAGGACCTGTTCTCCTGGCTGCAGACCGGCAGCGCGAAGCTGCTCGGCACCGGCTCCACGATGCTCGACGACCAGGCCATCACCGCCGGCATCGCCGCCTACCGCGAGCTGCTGCCCGGCTGGCCCGAGGACCAGTTGCGCAACCGCGTGCGCACGGCGGGGGACTGGTGGCTGCCCGCGATCCGCCTGGCGGAATCGCAGCACGCCGCGAGCGGCACCGCGTGGATGTACCGCCTGGACTGGCGGATCGCGCCCCGCGGCAAGGGTCTCGGCGCCGTGCACGGTCTCGACCTGCCGTTCGTGTTCGACGACATCGGCAACAAGAACTGGCGCTTCCTCTTCGCCCTCGCCAAACCCGCCCCGGCGCGATTGCAGGCCATGGCGACGCAGATGTTCGACACGTGGGTGCGCTTCATCTCCGACGGCGACCCGGGCTGGGGGATGTACGAACCGTTCGCGCGCACCACGCGGCTGTTCGACGACGTGAGCGAGACGGTGTCGGATCCGGACGGGGAGCAGCGGCGGTTGTGGGATGCGTTGTGAGGCCCCGGAGTTGAGGCGGAATCCGTGACCGGCCTTCGGGCGAGCGCGGTGGTCAGGCGGTGTTCGTCGGGCCCAGGCAGCAGCGGCGGTGAAGATTCGCGCTGAGCCTCAGAGTGCGTCGACGTAGAACCACTGGCCGGCTTCGCGGACGAAGCGGCTGTTCTCGTGCAGCGTGTCGTCGTGGCCGCCGGCGCGGTAGTGCGCGCGGAACTCGACGGTGCCCTCGTTCTGCAGCAGGCCGCCGCCGGTGCTGCCGAGGATGTCGAGGCCGGTCCACTGCTGGCGGTCGTCGAGGCGAAGGCGCTTCGGGCGGGTGTCGGGGTGCCAGGTGGTGAGCAGGTAGTCCGCGTCGGCGACGGCGAACGCGCTGTAGCGCGAGCGCATGAGCAGTTCCGCGGTGGGCGCGGTCTGGCGGCCGTCGTGGAAGCGGCCGCAACACGCGGCGTAGGGCTGGGGCAGGCCGCAGGGGCAGTGCTCAGCCGCGCGCACGCTTCACTCCGGCCTGGGCGGACTCCTGCGCGCCCTTCACGGCCAGCCGGTCGGCGCGCTCGTTTTCGGGCAGGCCGGCGTGGCCCTTGACCCACAGCCACTCGACCTCGTGGCGTTCGCCGGCGGTGTCGAGGCGCTGCCACAGGTCGGCGTTCTTCACGGGCTGCTTCGCCGCGGTCTGCCAGCCGTTTTTCTTCCAGCGGGGCATCCACTGCATCACGCCGTTGCGCACGTACGTGCTGTCGGTGTAGATCCGCACGACCGAGGGCCGCGTGAGGCTTTCCAGCGCGCGGATCGGCGCCATCAGCTCCATGCGGTTGTTGGTGGTCACGGTGTCCTCGCCGCCGTAGAGCTCGCGCTCGTGGCGGCCGTAGCGCAGGAAGGCGCCCCAGCCGCCCGGGCCGGGGTTGCCGCTGCACGCTCCGTCGGTGTAGATCTCCACGGCCTCTTCGCTCACGCAGCGACCCTACCGAGCGCGGCATCAGAAGTGACGGAGGCTCCGCCAGAGCGTCGACCACCCCGCCGTGGTCCCGGTGCACAGGGCGACGGGGGTGCCCTGCTCGTCGTTGTCGATGCCGGTGTCCTGCACGGCCACCTGCCGGCAGCCGGTGAACGCGCGCGCCGGCCGGTCGAACTCGCCCACCAGCAGCACGGCGCCGTCGAGGCGGTCGGGCGGCGGACCCCAGTCGCCGTAGGCGAGGTGGGCCGAGTACGCCGTGATGCCCGCGTGTTCGAGTGCGCCCGCTTCGCCGTAGTTGCTGGTGAAGATCACCGCCGTGGCCGGGTCGGGGACCTGCCGCCACGCGTCGGCGACCGTTGTGACGAACCCCGGCCAGCCGACCTGCTCGCCCTGCTCCTTGTTCAACGCCAGCACCGGCCCCAGCGCCTGCGTCGGCACCACCGGCAACCCGATCGCCAGCGACACCACGGCCCCCACCGCCGCGGCGACCAGCCACCACCGCCGCGCCTTGCGCCGCCCGAACCACTCCAGCGCCGGCTGCACCCCGGCCGCCGTGAGCAGCATGAGCAGCGGCAGCGAGTAGTACGGCTTCCCGCCCAGCGCGAGCAGGACCACGCACAGGATCGGGTAGGCGAGCGCCAGCGCCCGCAGCCGCGGCGTCTTCCACAGCCGCACCGCCCCGGCGATCCACACGGGCACCAGCACGGGTGACAGGTACGCGATCTGCAGCGGCACGAACATCAGCCGGTTGTCGTCGTCCCCGCTGATGTCCCCGGCGAACGTGAGCATCGGCCAGCCGTGGCCCGCCTCCCACACGAGCACCGGCGCCACGGCCGCGAGCGCGATCACCGCGCCCGCCGCGAGCCACCACGTCCGGAAGACCTTTCGCGGCCCCGTGATCCCCACCGCGACCGCGAGCGCGACCAGCAGCAACGGCACCAGCCACTTGTTCAGCAGCCCCACACCCGTCACCGCCCCGATGGCCAGCCACCACCGGCCGTCGCCCGACTTGAGCAGCTTCACCGTGAGCAGCCCGAGCACCGACCACACGAGCATGTCGATCGTCGTGGTGGACAGCATGTGCGACACCACGAGCACGTACCCGGACAACGCCGTGACCACGGCCGTCACGACCTGCGCCGCGTACCCACCCCCGAGCTCCCGCGCCACCAGCGCCAGCACGACCACCGTGGCCACCCCGGCGAGCGTCGCGACCACCCGCAGCCCCGCCGGCGTCTCCCCGAACAGCCCCGCCGCCACCCTCGCCAACGCCGGCGTCAACGGCGGCTGATCCACATACCCCCACGCCAGCCGCTTCCCGGCGGCCAGGAAGTAGAACTCGTCGCGGTGGAACCCGTACCCGCCGGACAACACCGTCAACACGGCGGCCTGCACCAGCACGACGATCCCCACCCCACCCCAGGCGAACGACGGCGTCCGCCGGTCGGTGGTCTCGGTCGCGGCTTCCCCCATGGCGCCCCCTCCCCGGAGAGCGGATGGTAGCCCGGCAGCGAGATCGACAGGGGGTGTCGTGTCCGACCCGAAATGTGCGGTTGGGTTGTCATCGTCCGGGTGGCAGGAGGAGTTCGATCTCGATGCCTTTGTCGGTCCGTTTGGTGAACGCTTCGCAGGTGACGGTGAGGCCTTGCGCGATCAGGGTGTGGACCTGGTCGCCGTAGCGTTCGGTCATCGCCCGCGTCACCTGGCCGACGCGCTCCCCACCGAGCCGGACCTCCAGTGCCTCCTCGCCGCGGTACTTCCCACTCGTGATCCGACAGAACCCGAGTGACGCGACCACCTCTCGGATCTCCTGACCGCGCGCCGGCGCGTACCGGGTCAGCACGTTTTGGTGCGCCTGCTCCTGCGTGACCGTGCACGACCAGTCGTTGCGCAGGAGCACCTCGACGCCGGCCCGCCGCGCGATGAACGGCTCGTCCATCCCGAGCGCGACCCGCAACGCCCGTGGGCGCGCCAAGTAGAGGTAGATGCCGTAGAACTTCTCCCCACCGCCCGCGATCCGCGCGGGACACGTCCCCACCAGGCCCTGCTGCCCGACGGCGAGCAGCGTCGGCTGGTACTCGGCGGCGAGGTCGCGGGGCAGGTAGCCGACCTTCAGGGGCCGCCCGGAATCCAGTACGTCAACGCGCACGGCCTGCCGATCCCACTTGTTCTCGGGTTCGGGCACGAGCACCGCCGTCACGGGCAGGTGTTCCTCGAGGTCATCGCCCGCGACTCGGCCTCGCGCGGCAGCGAGGAGCGCGGGTTGGTAGTGCGATTCGCCGGACACCGGAAGTCGCACGTGGCCGGAATGCTGTTACGTGCCCGGGCCTGTCCGCATCTTGAGACCCGGAACACCTCCCGCCCCGATGCGTTGACACCAGCACGAGCCGACGGAAGGGGCAGCCATGACGGCGAGCACAGCGGACTTCACCCGGGCCTGGCAGGACTGGCGGGCGGGCCGCGAGAAGGAGCTGGCCGATCCCTACGGCTGGCTCGCGCTGGTCTCCCTCGACTGGCTGGAGGACGAGCCGCGCGCCTACCCCGGGCTGCCCGGGAAGTGGTGGCAGGACGCCGAAGCCGCCTACGTGGATCCCGACGGTGGGGACCTCGAGTACGAGGGCGCCAAGATCACGGAGACCCGGCGGATCGAGCTCGTGAACAGCGGCCCGACCACGCGGATCACGGCGGGGGCCGTCGAGATCGAGGTCGCGCGGCGGACGGGGTACCTGATTCGCGTGCACGATCCCGAGGCGCCCGTGCTGAAGGCGTTCCGGGGCGTGCCGGCGTACGAGCCCCAGGAGAACTGGGTGCTCGAAGGGCGGTTCGAGCCGTTCGACCAGCCGCGGCCGGTCACGGTGGGGGCGGTGGTCGAGGGGCTGTCCCACGTCTACACCGCGCCCGGCACAGTCCGGTTCACGCGCGACGGCACCGAACACACCCTCACCGCGTTCAACGGCCGCGACGGCGGGTTCACGATCCTCTTCACCGACGCCACCAGCGGCGTCACCACCTACGCCGCCAATCGGTCGCTCGCCGTGGGGAAGCCGGACGACACCGGGCGCGTCACGGTGGACTTCACGAGGGCGCGGAATCTGCCCTGCGCGTTCACGGATTTCGCGACGTGCCCGCTGCCGCCCGAAGGGAATCGGTTGCCGTTCGCCGTGGAGGCGGGGGAGAAGACGCCCTTCGAGCGGCAGTAGGGGCTTACTCGCCGCGGAAGGCGGGGCGGCGTTTGTCGCGGAAGGCGGCCACGCCTTCCGCGAAGTCCTTGGTGCCGAACAGGAAGGACTGCCCCGCGCGCTCCGCGGCGAACGCGTCGTCCAGCTGGGAGAGCGAAGACACAGCCAGCGCGCGCTTGGTCTGCGCGTAGGAAGCCGTGGGGCCGGAGGCGAGCCGGGTGACCACGGCGGCGACCTCGCTGTCGAAGTCGGCGTCGGGCACGACGTGGGAGATCAGGCCCCAGTCGAAGGCCTGCGGGGCCGGCACGCGTTCGGCCAGCATCGCCATGCGGGCGGCCCGCGCGCGGCCGATCGCGGCGGGCACCAGGGCGGTCGAGCCGCCGTCGGGCATCAGGCCGACGTTCGCGAACGCCAGCAGGAAGTACGCCGATTCGCGCGCCACGCACAGGTCCGCGGCCAGCGCGAAGGAGCAGCCCACGCCCACGGCCGGGCCGTTGACCGCGGCCAGCACCGGCTTCGGGATGTCCCGCATCAGGCGGGTGAGGCGGTTGGCGGCGTCGATCGTGCCGGTGTCCGGGTCGGCCTGGATGTCGTGGCCGGCGAGGTCGGCGCCGGCGCAGAAGGCGCGCCCGGCGCCGGTCAGCACGACCACGCGCACGGCCGGGTCGGCCGCCGCCTTCTCCACGGCGTCACCGGCGCGCAGCAGCATCGCGGTGGTCAGGGCGTTGAGCTGGTCCGGCCGGTCGAACACGACGCGCACCACGGCGTCGTCCTGCTCGATCCGCACTGGCGCGGTCATGAAGGCCCCTTTCAGGCAAGTCCGGCGTGCCGGCTGACGTACGCCCTCGCGCGCGTCGGGTCGTAGGTACGGGCGATCTGCAGTTTCTCCGCCTCCAGCGAGCCTTCCGCGTGCGTGGCGAGCACGGCTTGGTAGCCACCGTAGTCGCGCGCGGTGAGGTCGGCGATGAGGTTCAGCAACCGCAGCCGGGGCTCGGCCGGCACCGCGGCGGCGTAGTACTTCTCCAGCACGGCACGGATCTCCGGGTTGGCCCAGTCCTCGCCGCCGGGGCCGGTCACGAGCAGGCCGCCCGCGAGGTCCATGAGCTTCGCCGCCGCGTCGTGGAAGCCGTGCGCGAAGGTGTACTTCGCCGTGTTCACCGCCACCGGGTCGGGCTGCTGAATACCGTGCTGCCCGGGCCGCGACCGCAGCGCGGCCAGCTCCGCGAGCCCGCGCACGGTCTCGGCATACGCGATCAGCTGCGTGATCTTGTCCTTCACGTGCCCGGCTCGCGAGATGCCGTTGTACTCCGCCACCAGCGACGCGGAACCCACCAGCAGATCGAGCAGTGGCAGCTTGTAGTTGATCGCGGTGAACCGGTGGTAGTCCACGAACGCGATGGCCAGCGGTCCCGCCAGCTCCGGGCGCCGGTTGAGGAACACGCGCTCCTTCGGCACCCGCACGTCGTCGAACACCGTGAGGCTCTCGAGCATCTTGTGCTTCGACGACAGGGGAACTCGAACTCGTTGCGCTCCCCGGCGAGGTAGGGCGACACGTAGATGTTCAGCCCCGGCGTGTCCACCGGGATCGCGAACGACACGGCGTAGTCCGCGTCCTCAGGACCCATCGCGCGCGTCGGCAGCACGATCAGCTCGTCGGCGTTGGCCGAGTACGACGTGTGGCACTTCGCGCCGCGCACGGTGATCGAGTCGGCGTCCTCGGCCACGATCCGCAGGTACAGATCGGGGTCCGCCTGCTGGTGCGGCGCGAGCGACCGGTCGCCCTTCACGTCCGTCTGCGCCACGGCCAGCGCCAGGTCTTCGCGGCACACGCGCTCATGGAACGCCTTCGCGCGCTCCAGCTCTTCACCTTCGAGCGTGCGCAGCAGCGCGAACATCGCGTCGCTGCCCACCTCCTTGAGCACGATGATCCCGCCGCCCAGCCGCGACACCGTCTCGATCAGTTCGCCGCGCGCCCGAAGCTGCTCGGCCGAGCGCGGCACGCGGTAGAACGCCGAACAGCCGTCGGCCACCGCCAGCTCGGGATGCGACTGCGCGATGTCGAAGCAGTGCGCGGAGTGGTCCACCGCGAGCGTGAGCTCCGGGTGGTCGCCGACGCTGTCCACGCGCTGCCCGCGGTAGAACACGCGGCGGCCGTCGCGCAGCCCGTCGCGGTATTCCTTCGCCGTGCGCAAACCCATGTGTCGCCTGCCTTTTCGTGAGAGGTGGTCAGTTCCCGGCGGCGAGATCACGGCCGATGATCTCCTTCATGATCTCGGTCGTGCCGCCGTAGATCGTCTGGATGCGCGAGTCCACGAACGCCCGGGCCACGGGGTACTCGAGCATGTAGCCGTAGCCGCCGTGCAGTTGCACGCAGCGGTCGATCACGCGTTTCTGCAGCTCGCTGGCCCACCACTTCGCCTTCGCGGCGTCGACCGCGGTGAGCGTGCCGGCGTTGAGCCCGTGCACGCACGCGTCGAGGTAGGCCGCGGTCACGTCGCGTTCGGTGGCGATCTCGGCGAGCACGAACCGGGTGTTCTGGAAGTCGCCGATCGCCTTGCCGAACGCCTTGCGGGCGAAGCAGTATTCGCGCGTGGCGGCGAACACCGCGTCGATGCTCGCGAGGCTGCCGACGGCGATCGAGAGGCGCTCGCGCGGCAGCCGTTCCATCAGGTGCGCGAAGCCGCGGCCCTCGGTGCCGAGCAGGTTCGCGGCCGGCACCCGCGCGTCGGAGAAGAACAGCTCGGCGGTGTCCTGCGCGTGCAGTCCGACCTTGTCGAGCTTGCGCCCGCGGGTGAACCCGGGGGTGCCGGTCTCGACCACGATCAGGCTGAAGCCGCGCGAGCCCGCGGCGGGGTCGGTGCGCGCCACCACGACCACGAAATCGGCGTTCACCCCACTGGTGATGAACGTCTTCTGTCCATTCAGGACCCATTCGTCACCGTCGCGCACGGCCGTGGTGCGCACGCCCTGCAGGTCGCTGCCCGCGCCGGGCTCGGTCATCGCGATGGCGCCGATCAGCTCGCCCGAAGCCAGGCCCGGCAGCCACTTCCGCCGCTGCTCGTCGGTGCCGAGATCCTGCACGTACGGGATCAGGATGTCGTCCTGCAGCCCGAAACTCGAGTGCAGCGAAGCCGCGCCGACGCGCGCGAGCTCTTCGGCCACGACCACGCGGTAGCGGTAGTCCGGCTGCCCGGCGCCGCCGTACTCCTCGGGCACGGCCAGCCCGATCACGCCCTGCTTGCCGGCGGCGCGCCACACGTCGCGGTCGATGAGCCGGTCGGCGTCCCAGCGCTCGAGGTTCGGCACGACCTCGCGCGCGGTGAACTCCCGCACCACTTCGCGGTAGGCCTCGTGGTCGGCGGTGAACAGCTGGCGCAACACGGTGCCCCCTGCGTCGGCGAAAGTTATCTAACGATCGTTAAACACTCCCGCGGATGTCAAGCTCGCGGACGAGAGATGGGTCACTGTTTATCTAACGATCGCTAAGTTACGGTCGGACGCACCCACCGCGGGTCGAGCCGAACGAAGGAGTCCGGATGCTGCGCACGCGCTTCTGCGAGGTTTTCGGGGTGGCGCACCCCATCGTGCAAGGCGGCATGCAGTGGGTGGGCCGCGCGGAGCTCGTCGCCGCGGTCGCGAACGCGGGCGCGCTCGGGTTCCTCACCGCGCTCACGCAGCCGACGCCGGAGGACCTGGCGAAGGAGATCGTGCGCTGCCGCGAGCTCACGGACAAACCCTTCGGGGTGAACCTCACGATCCTGCCCTCGATCAACCCGCCGCCCTACGCCGAATACCGCGACGTGATCACCGGCTCGGGGGTGCCCGTGGTCGAGACCGCCGGGTTCAACCCGGCCGAGCACCTGCCCGCGTTCCGCGCGGCCGGGGTGAAGGTGCTGCACAAGTGCACCAGCGTGCGCCACGCGGTGAAGGCGCAGGCGCTGGGCGTGGACGGGGTTTCCATCGACGGCTTCGAGTGCGCCGGGCACCCCGGCGAGGACGACATCCCGGGGCTGGTGCTGATCCCGGCCGCCGCCGAGCAGATCACCATCCCGATGGTCGCCTCCGGCGGGTTCGCCGACGGCCGCGGGCTGGTCGCCGCGCTCGCGCTCGGCGCCGACGGCATCAACATGGGCACGCGGTTCCTCGCCACGGTCGAGGCGCCGGTGCACGACAACGTGAAGCAGCAGCTCGTGGCGGCGACCGAGCGCGACACCGAGCTGATCTTCCGGTCCCTGCGCAACACCGCCCGGGTGGCGTCCAACGCCACGAGCCGCGAGGTCGTCGACATCCTCGCCGGCGGCGGTACGTTCGACGACGTGCGCGACCTGGTCGCGGGCGCCCGCGGCCGCAAGGTGTACGAGACCGGCGACGTCGACCTCGGCATCTGGAGCGCGGGCGTGGTGCAGGGGCTCGTCCACGACGTGCCGACGGTCGCGGAGCTCGTGTCCCGCATCGTCGCCGAAGCACACGAGATCATCGGCGGCCGCCTGGCCGCCGTGCTGGCCTGAGGGAGGACTTCCATGGACATCTCGAACACGGTCGCGCTGGTCACCGGCGGGGCCTCGGGGCTGGGGCTCGCCACCGCGCGGGAGCTGCACAAGCGCGGCGCGAAGGTGGTCGTGATCGATCTGCCCACTTCGGACGGTGCCGCGATCGCCGAAGAGCTCGGCGGCGCGTTCGCCGCGGCCGACGTGACGAGCGAGGCCGACGTGCAGGCGGCCGTCGACACGGCCGCGGCGCTCGGCGATCTGCGGGTGGTGGTGAACTGCGCGGGCATCGGCAACGCGGTGAAGACCGTGGGCAAGAAGGGCGCCTTCCCGCTGGAGGCGTTCACGAAGGTGGTGTCGGTGAACCTGATCGGCACGTTCAACGTGATCCGGCTGGCCGCCGAGCGCATGGCGCAGGTCGAGGCGACGGGGGAGGAGCGCGGGGTCATCGTGAACACCGCGTCCGTGGCCGCGTTCGACGGTCAGGTCGGGCAGGCGGCGTACTCGGCGTCGAAGGGCGGCATCGTCGGCATGACGCTGCCGATCGCGCGCGACCTGGCGAGCCTGAAGATCCGCGTGATGACCATCGCGCCGGGCCTGTTCCACACGCCGCTGTTCGCCACGCTGCCCGACGAGGCGATCGAGTCGCTCGGCGCCCAGGTGCCGCACCCTTCGCGGCTGGGCGACCCCGTGGAGTACGCGGCGCTCGCGTGCCACATCGTGGAGAACCCGATGCTCAACGGCGAGACCATCCGGCTCGACGGCGCCATCCGCATGGCCCCGCGCTGAGCCTAGACTCGCACGGGCAAGCTTCCGGAATCGATGGGTGGAACATGGTGCGAGCGCGGGCGGCGGTGGCCGACTCGGCCGCGGCCCCGATCGAGGCGACAGGCGGTGGATCGGCGGGCGAGTCGGCGGCCGATTGGCGGCACTACGACGAGCTGGAGCTGACCCCGCTGCTCGCCGCCGCGCTCGACGCGTTCTACGAACACGGTTTCCACGGCACGTCGGTGCGCGACATCGTGCGCCGCGTCGGGCAGACCGTACCTTCGCTGTACTACCACCACGACAGTAAGGAAGGCGCCTTCGCCGCGCTGCTCGACCTGGGCACCGGCGAGGCCGTGTGGCGGGTGCAGGCCGCGGCGGCCGACGCCGGCGCACCGCGTGAGCAGCTGGTGAACGTGGTCGAGGCCGTGGTGCTGCACATGACCCACCGCACGCGCCTGGCCGCGCTCGACCTGGAGCTGCGGCACCTCTCGCCCGAGTCGCGCAAGCGCTACGCCGCGCGGCGCAAGGAGATCGAGACCGTGCTGACCGGGATCATCGAACGCGGCGCGAGCGAGGGCGTGTTCACCGCGGCCCACCCGGAGGAGACCGTGCGGGCGGTGCTGGGCATGTGCCAGTCGATCGCGCGCTGGTACCAGCCCGGCGGCCCGCTGCGGCCCGAAGAGCTCGCCGAGCGGTACGTGGACCTCACGCTGCGCACGGTCGGCGCGAAACCGGTCAAGCGCAAGCGCTGACGCGACTCACGGACGCGGGGCGGCCTCGCGGTAGAGCGTGCGCCAGACGACCTCGGTCATCGAGTCGGCCAGCTCGCCGTCCTCGGACTCCGGGGTGAAGCGCAGTGTCTGGTGGCAGGTGCGTTCGACCATCCAGGTGAGCGCGGAAGCGGTCTGGCGCACCGGCATCGGCGAGATCGTGCCGTCGGCCTGGCCGCGTTCGATGATGGCGGCGATGGCGTCGACCAGGCCGTCCATGATGCCGCGGTAGAGCTCGTCGACCTCGGAGTCGTAGGCCGCCATCTCGATCACGGCATAGAGCACCGAGCGGTGGCGGCGGTAGCGCACGATGATCTCCGAGAGGGAGGCGCGCAGGTCTTCGGGGTCGCGCGCGTCGGCGCTGTCCCACCAGCGTTTCGCCGCTTCGGTGAGGTCGGCGAACACGTGCTGCGCGAACAGCCGCAGCAGCTGGCCCTTGTCCTCGAAGTAGACGTAGAACGTCGCGCGCGAGACCCCGGCTTCCGAGGCGAGCCGGTCGACGCTCAGCTCGGTGAACGTGAGTCCCTCGCCCATGAGGCGCTCGGTGGCCTCCAGCAGCTGGTGGCCGAGCGACTCCCGGCGCTGCTGTTTCCGCGCGGTCTGGGGCTTGCGGGTCACCGACGGCATCCAGCCTCCTTGTCCTCGCCTTCACCCTACCGGCTCGCGGCCCGAATTGACTGGACACTGAATCTAGACATACTGTCTTGACAACATGTGAGCTGGGCCATACGCTCAACTTAACGAACGCTAGATAGCTCTCCCGAGGTCACCGCCGACCGGTTTCGGGCGCCCCGCGCTCCGGTCGGCTTCCCGTCCGGTTCCCGTGCAGGAGCGTCCATGTACCCCGGTGTCCACGCCGCGCAGTTCCCCGACAAGCCCGCCGTCGTCGTGGCGGGCGGCGAGGTGCTCACGTACGGGCAGCTGGAGGAGCGCTCGACCCGGCTGGCGCGCTACCTGCACGACGCGGGCCTGCGTCGCGGTGACCACGTCGCGCTGCTGTCGGGAAATGACCCGAAAGTGTTCGAGGTCTACTGGGCGGCGCTGCGGTCCGGGCTCTACATCACGGCGGTGAACCGGCACCTCTCGCCGGCCGAGGTCGCCTACATCGTGGCCGACTGCGGCGCCGAGGCGCTGATCGTGTCCGCCGGGCTCGCCGACGTGGCCGAAGCCGTGGTCGCCGACACGCCGGACGTGCGGATCCGCCTGGCGTACCGCGGAAACGTGCCCGGGTACGAGTCCTATGAGGACGCGCTGGCGAGCGTTTCGGCCGAGCCGCTGCCGGAGCAGCCGCGCGGCATGGACATGCTCTACTCGTCGGGCACCACCGGCCGGCCGAAGGGCATCAAGCCGCCGCTGCCCGAGCGTCAGGTCCACGAGCCGGGCGACGTCTACACCGCGGTGTTCGGCCCCCTGTACGGGTTCGGCCCCGACACGGTCTACCTCTCGCCCGCGCCGGTCTACCACGCGGCGCCGCTGCGTTTCGGCGGTGTGGTGCAGGCGCTGGGCGGCACGGTGGTGCTGATGGAGAAGTTCGACGCCGAGCAAGCGCTTTCCGCGATCGAGCGCCACCGCGTCACACACAGCCAGTGGGTGCCGACGATGTTCGTGCGCATGCTCAAGCTGCCCGAGGAAGCGCGCACGAAGTACGACCTGTCGAGCCAGCGCGTCGCCGTGCACGCGGCCGCGCCGTGCCCGGTCGAGGTCAAGCACGCGATGATCGACTGGTGGGGCCCGATCCTGCACGAGTACTACTCGTCGACCGAGGGCAGCGGGATCACCTTCATCGACAGCGAGCAGTGGCTGCGGAAGCCGGGCTCGGTCGGGCGCGTCGGCGTCGGCGTGCTGCGCATCTGCGGCGACGACGGGCAGGAGCTGCCGACCGGCAGCATCGGCACGGTCTACTTCGAGCGCGACGCGATGCCGTTCGCCTACCACAACGACCCGGGCAAGACCGCCGACGCGCAGCACCCCGCGCACCCGACGTGGACCACGACCGGGGACATCGGCTACGTCGACGAGGACGGATACCTGTTCCTCACCGACCGCAAGGCGTTCATGATCATCTCCGGCGGGGTGAACATCTACCCGCAGGAGATCGAAAACGCGCTGACCCTGCACCCGAAGGTGCTCGACGTCGCCGTGGTCGGCGTACCCGACCCGGAGATGGGCGAGGCCGTGCAGGCGTTCGTGGAGCCCGCGGGCGAGGCCGGCGCCGGGCTCGGCGACGAGCTGCGCGACTACCTGCGCGAGCGCATCGCGCACTACAAGGTGCCGCGGGCCTTCACGTTCGTGGACCGGCTGCCCCGCACTCCCACCGGAAAGCTCGTCAAGGGCGAGCTCAACCGCTGACCGACCCCCGACATCCCCGGACCCGAGACTCCAGCGAGGAGCTGACCCATGCAGATCAAGGCCGCGGTGCTGCGCGCCGCCGACGGGCCGTACCTGATCGAGGACGTCGAACTGCCCGCCCCGGGCGCGGACCAGGTGCTGGTGCGCATCGCGGGTGCCGGGCTGTGCCACACGGACCTGTTGCCCCGCGCGCCCGGCTTCATGGCCGCGCCGCCGATCATCACCGGCCACGAGGGTTCGGGGATCGTGGAGGCCGTCGGTGCCGACGTGACGAGCCTGGCGCCCGGTGACCACGTGGTGCTGTCGTTCGACTTCTGCGGTCACTGCGCCAACTGCGTGGCCGGGCACCCGTCGTACTGCGAGACCTTCTTCCCGCGCAACCTCAGCGGCCACGACCCGGACGGCGAGCAGGCCGTGCTCGACGCCGCCGGTGAGGCGGTGGCCGCCCGCTGGTTCGGGCAGTCGTCGTTCGCCACGCACTCGGTGGTCGCCGCGCGTAACGCGGTGAAGGTCGACCCGGAGCTGCCGCTGGAGCTGCTCGGCCCGCTGGGCTGCGGCATCCAGACGGGTGCGGCCTCAGTGTTCACCGCGCTCGGCGTGCGGCCCGGCACGAGCATCGTGGTGTTCGGCGCCGGTGGCGTGGGCCTGTCCGCGGTGATGGCCGCGCGCGTCGCCGGTGCCACTCGGATCGTCGCGGTGGACCTCAACCCGCGCCGGCTCGAGCTGGCGAAGGAGCTCGGTGCCACGCACACCGTCGACGGCGGCGCACCGGACCTGGTCGAGCAGCTGCTCGCGGCCACCGGCGGCGCGCAGTACACCCTGGACACCACCGGCGTGCCGTCGGTGATCACCACCGCGATCGCGGTGCTGCGGCCCACCGGCACGTGCGGGCTGGTCGGGGTGCAGCAGGGCGACCTGGTGATCGACCCGACGGCGCTGGCCGTGGGCCGCAACGTGATGGGCATCCTCGAAGGCGACGCCGTGCCGCAGGTGATGATCCCGCGGCTGATCGAACTGTGGCGCCAGGGGCGCTTCCCGTTCGACCGCCTCGTGGAGACGTTCCCGTTCGAAGAGATCAACGAAGCCGAGCAGGCGAGCCTGAAGGGCGAGGTCGTGAAGCCCGTCCTGGTTCCCGCCGCGCGGAAGGGATGAGCACGTGAAGATCGTGGTGGACCGGGCCCGCTGCACCGGGCTGGGGATCTGCGAGTCGTTCGCGCCCGAGGTGTTCGAGGTGGACGACAACGGCGACCTGGTGCTGTCGGCCGAGACCGTGCCCGAGGGCCTCGAGTCCGAAGTGGAGCGAGCCGTGACGGGCTGCCCGACCGAGGCGTTGAGGCTGCAGCCGTGACCCGGCTCGTGGTGGTCGGTGCGTCCCTGGCCGGGTTGCGCGCCGTGGAGGGCGCGCGCAAGGCCGGGTTCACCGGATCCGTCACGCTGGTCGGCGCCGAGGAACACCTGCCGTATGACCGGCCGCCGCTGTCGAAGGCGTTCCTCGACGGCCCGGTCGCCGCGCCGGTGTTCCGCGAGGAAACCGTGCTGCGTGAGGACCTCGGGGTCGAGCTCGTGCTCGGCACCCGCGCGCACGCCCTCGACGCCGGCCGGCGCGTGGTGCACGCCGGCGACCGCGAGATCCCCTACGACGGCCTGGTGATCGCCACCGGCGCGACCGCCCGCACGCTGCCCGGCACGAGCCACCTCGCCGGCGTGCACACGTTGCGCACCCTCGAAGACGCGCTCGCCGTGCGGACCGCGCTCGACGAGGGCGCTCGCACGGTGGTGATCGGCGCCGGGTTCATCGGTTCGGAAGTGGCTTCCGCGGCCCGCAAACGCGGCCTGCCGGTGACCGTGGTCGAAGCCGCGCCGACACCGTTGACCCGCGCGATCGGGGCGATGGGCGAGCCGTGTTCGGACCTGCACCGCGCCCACGGCACCGACTTGCGCTGTGGGATCGGGGTGACCGGCGTCGAAGGCACCGGCCACGTCGAGCGCGTGCGGCTGGCCGACGGCACGCTGCTCGACGCCGACCTGGTCGTGGTCGGCGCGGGTGCGGTGCCGGCCACGGACTGGCTGGCGGGCAGCGGCGTGACCCTCGACAACGGCGTGGTGTGCGACGAGACGCTGGCGACCGGACTGCCCGGGGTCTACGCCGCCGGTGACGTCGCGCGGTGGGAGAACCCGCTGTTCGGCCGGTCCATGCGCCTCGAGCACTGGAGCAGCGCCGCGGAGCAGGGGGCCGCGGCGGGCGTGGCGGCGGCGCTGCCGGGCGCGGCCAAGCCGTACGAGACCGTGCCGTACTTCTGGTCCGACTGGTACGACACCCGCATCCAGTTCGCCGGCGTGCCCGACGCCGACGAGATCCGCGTGGTGCTCGGCGACCCGGACGAGGGCCGGTTCGTCGCGCTGTACCGCACCGGCGAGCGCCTCACCGGCGTGCTCGCGGTGAACAAGCAGCGGGAGATCATGAAGTTCCGCGCCCTCATCGCGCGCCGCACCGACTGGTCCGGCGCGCTCGACTTCGCCGCCCGGCGGCGGGAACCCGTGTCCGAAGGAGTGCGCTGATGCACGAGCACGAATCCCTCTACCTCGACGGCGCGTGGGTGCGCCCGGCCGGCGGCGCCACGCTGGCCGTGATCTCACCCGACACCGAGGAACGCATCGGCACGGTGCCGGTGGCGGGGGAGTCCGAAGTGGACGCCGCGGTCGCCGCCGCGGGCCGCGCGCTGCGGGCGCCGGAGTGGGCCGGGCTCAGCCCCGAGCAGCGCTCCGGGCTGCTGCTCGGGTTCGCCGCGGAGCTGGAGAAGAACGCGGGCGAGCGGGCCGCGCTCACCACGATCCAGAACGGCATGCCGATCAGCATCGCCACCGCCGCCGAGGGGGCCGGCCCGGTCGGGATCCTGCAGTACTTCGCGATGCTGGGCGCGCAGCCGGCCGAGGAACGCCGGACCCGGCCCGACGGCCGCGGCGTCACGGTCGTGCGCAAGGAACCCGTCGGCGTGGTCGCGATCGTGGTGCCGTGGAACTTCCCGCAGGTGCTCACCATGTTCAAGCTCGCGCCCGCGCTGGCGGCCGGCTGCACCGTGGTGCTCAAGCCCTCGCCCGAGACCACGCTGGACGCGCTGGAACTGGCCGCCACGGCCGAGCGCGCGGGCCTGCCCGCCGGCGTGCTCAACGTCGTGACCGGCGGCGCGGACCTCGGTGCCTACCTCGTGGCCCACCCCGGCGTGCAGAAGGTCGCGTTCACCGGATCGACGGCCGCGGGCCGCAAGATCGGCGAGGTGTGCGGGCGTCTGCTGCGCCCGGTCACGCTGGAGCTGGGCGGAAAGTCGGCCGCGATCGTGCTCGACGACGCCGACCTCGCCACCACCGTGCAGGGCCTCGCCACGAGCAGCCTGCTCAACACCGGCCAGACCTGTTACCTGTCCACGCGGATCCTCGCGCCGCGGGCCCGTCACGACGAGGTGCTCGCCGCGGTGTCCGGGCTGGCGTCGGCGCTCACGATCGGCGACCCGCTCGACCCCGCCACGCACCTCGGCCCGCTCGTGAGCGACCGGCAGCGGCAGAAGGTCGAGCAGTACGTGGCGCTCGGCAAGGACTCCGGCGCCACGCTCGCGGCCGGCGGCGGGCGTCCCGACCGCGACCGCGGCTGGTACGTGCAGCCGACCGTGTTCGGCGGCGTCGACAACGGCAGCCGCCTCGCCCGGGAGGAGATCTTCGGCCCGGTGCTCACGGTGATCCCGTACGACGGCGTGGACGAAGCCGTCGCGCTCGCCAACGACTCCGACTACGGACTCGGCGGCACCATCTGGACCACCGACGTGGAGAAGGGCCTCGACGTCGCGCGCCGCGTGGAAAGCGGCAGCGTCGGCGTGAACTTCTACGACCTCGACGTGAACGCGCCGTTCGGCGGCGTGAAGGCCAGCGGCGTCGGCCGCGAGCTCGGACCCGAGGGGCTGGCCGCCTACCAGCAGCTCAAGTCCATCTACCTGGGACAGGAGATCTCCGCATGACCGCCATCGTGACCCCGCAGCGTGAGTACGACGAGATCGACCTCTCGTCGCGCGCCTTCTGGGCGACGCGCGCCGCCGACCGCGAGCGCAGTTTCGCCGCGCTGCGCGCCGACCGGCCCGTGTCCTGGCACCGGCCGGTGGAGGACGCGCTGATGGAGGACCCCGAGGACCCGGGGTACTGGGCCGTGGTCCGCCACGCCGACATCGTGGACGTGAGCCGGCGCAGCGACGTGTTCGTGTCGGGCCAGGGCGTGATGTTCGAGAACATCCCCGAGGAGATGCTCGAGGCGTCGCAGTCGTTCCTGGCGATGGACGCGCCGCGGCACACGAAGATCCGCAAGCTCGTGAGCGCCGCGTTCACGCCGAAGCAGGTGCGGCGCATCGAAGAGCAGATCAAGGCCAACGCGCGCGACATCGTGCGCGAGCTGGCCGACGCGGGCAGTGGCGCCGACTTCGTGAAGCAGTGCTCGGGCCAGCTGCCGATCCGCACGCTCTCGGACATGGTCGGCATCCCCGAGTCGCACCGGGAGAGCGTGGCGCACGCCGCCGACGCGTCGGTGTCCTGGGCCGACCCGATCTACCTCGCCGGCCGCGACCCGATCGACATGATCTTCGAAGCGCAGATGACGCTGCACGGCGTGGCGTTCGAGATGGCCGAGCACCGCCGCGCGCACCCGGCCGAGGACCTGATGAGCAACCTCGTGCAGGCCGAAGTGGACGGTGAAAGCCTCACCGACGAAGAGATCGCGGCGTTTTTCGTGCTGCTCTCGGTGGCCGGCAACGACACCACCCGCCAGACCACGAGCCACACGCTGAAAGCGCTCACCGACTTCCCCGAGCAGCGCGAGTGGCTGATGGCCGACTTCGACGGGCGCATCGGCACCGCGCTCGAGGAGTTCGTGCGCTGGGCCTCGCCGGTGATGACCTTCCGCCGCACGGCCGTGGCCGACTTCGAGCTCGGCGGGCAGCAGATCAGTGTCGGCGAGAAGGTGGTGATGTTCTACGCGTCCGGCAACTTCGATCCCGACGTGTTCGAGCAGCCCGGCCGCTTCGACCTGAGCCGCAGCCCCAACCCGCACGTGAGCTTCGGCGGCGGGGGCGCGCACTTCTGTCTCGGCAACCAGGTCGCGAAGGCCCAGCTGCGCGCGCTGTTCGGCGAACTGCTGAGCACGCTGCCGACCATCACCGCCGGCGAGCCCGACTACCTGGCCGGCAACTTCGTGCACGCCGTGCGCGCCATGCCCTGCTTCTTCTGAAGACCTGCCGAGAACACCTCCCGAACAGACCGGAGACCAGCCATGCCCGCGTTCAGCAAGCCCGAAGAGATCTACCACTACATCGGCGGCATCTTCGAAGCCGCGTTCGCCGACGCCGACCTGTCCGCCAAGCTCGCCGGCACGGGACTGGTACTGAAGATGGTGTGTACCAACCCCGAGTCCGCGCTGCTCATCGACACGCAGAACCGCCGCGTGACCGGCGACGCGTTCGACGCGCCGGCCGACGCGACCATGACGATGGACAGCGAGGTCGCCAACGGCTACTGGCAGGGCAAGGTGAACCTCACGTTCGCCATGGCCCGCGGCAAGGTCAAAGTGGACGGTCCCGTGTCGAAGCTGATCAAGCTCGCGCCCCTGTCGAAGAAGCTCTTCCCCGTGTACGTGGAAAAGCTGCGCGCCGACGGGCGCGAGGACCTGATCGTCGGCTGAGCCGGGAAGGGCGAGCACAACGGTGGGTGCGGAAGTCGTCGTCGAGGGCCTGACGAAGTCGTTCGGGCGCCAGACGATCTGGCGGGACGTGACCCTCACCCTGCCCCCGGGTGAGGTGTCCGTCCTGCTGGGTCCTTCGGGAACCGGCAAGTCGGTGTTCCTCAAGTCGCTGATCGGGTTGCTCAAGCCCGACCGCGGCCGGTGCGTGGTCGACGGGGTCGACGTGGTCACCTGCTCGGAGCACCGGCTGTACGAGGTGCGCAAGCTGTTCGGGGTGCTGTTCCAGGACGGCGCGCTGTTCGGCTCGATGACCTTGTTCGACAACATCGCGTTCCCGCTGCGAGAGCACACGCGCAAGTCTGAGACCGAGATCCGGCGGATCGTGCACGAGAAGCTGGAGCTCACGGGTCTCGCGGGCGCCGACCGCAAGCTGCCCGGCGAGATCTCCGGCGGCATGCGCAAACGCGCCGGGCTGGCCCGCGCGCTCGTGCTCGACCCGCAGATCGTGCTCGTGGACGAACCCGACTCGGGCCTCGACCCGGTGCGCACGAGCTACATCTCGCAGCTGTTCCTCGACGTGAACGCCCGGAGCGACGCGACGTTCCTCATCGTCACGCACAACATCAACCTCGCCAGGACCGTGCCCGACAACCTCGGCATGCTCTTCCGCCGCGAGCTCGTGCTGTTCGGCCCGCGCGAGGTGCTGCTGACCAGCGAAGAGCCGGTGGTGCGGCAGTTCCTCAACGGCCGGATGGACGGGCCGATCGGGATGAGCGAGGAGAAGGACTCGGCGACCATGGCGGCCGAACGCGCGAAGTTCGCCGCCGGGCACCACGACGGTGGCGTCGAGGAGGTCGTGGGCATTCCGCCGCAGATGCAGCCTGCGCCCGGCCTGCCGCCGCGCCCGGGGGAGGCCCGGCGCAAGGACCGCGTGCTGCGGCTCCTGCCGACCCTGCCGGAGGCGGCGCAGGACGGGATCCTCGCGTCGCTGACTCCGGAAGAACGTCGCCGGTACGGCGTGGACCGTGTGCCCGGCTCGGATCGCGTTGATCACGGTCGGCACCGTGTCGAGGAGGTCTCGTGAGCACCATCTGGACGTTCCCGGGTTCCCGCGCGTTCGGCCACACCGGCCGGATGTTCGCCCTCGGCCTCGACGTGTTGCGGCTCGTGCCGCGCCGGCCGTTCCAGACGCGCGAGTTCCTCGGCCAGTTCTGGTTCATCGCCAGTGTGTCGATCCTGCCGAGCGCGCTGGTGGCCATCCCGTTCGGCGCGGTGATCGCGTTGCAGCTCGGTTCGTTGACGAAACAGCTGGGCGCGCAGTCGTTCACGGGTGCGGCCGGCGTGCTGGCCACGGTGCAGCAGGCCGCGCCGATCGTGACCGCGCTGATCATCGCCGGTGCCGGAGGAAGCGCTGTCTGCGCGGACCTCGGCGCCCGCACCATCCGCGAAGAGATCGACGCGATGAAGGTGCTCGGCGTCTCGCCGATCCAGCGCCTGGTGGTGCCGCGCGTGCTGGCCATGGTCGGCGTCGCGGTGCTGCTCAACGGTCTCGTGAGCATCGTCGGCGTGGCCGGCGGTTACGTGTTCAACGTCTTCCTCCAGGACGGCACGCCCGGTGCGTACCTGGCGAGCTTCAACGCGCTGGCCCAGCTGCCCGACCTGTGGGTGAGCGAGCTCAAGGCGTTCATCTTCGGGTTCACCGCCGGGATCGTGGCCTGCTACCGCGGGCTGCACCCCTCGGGCGGGCCGAAGGGGGTGGGCGACGCGGTGAACCAGGCTGTGGTCATCACCTTCCTGCTGCTGTACTTCGCCAACTTCGTGATCACCACGATCTACCTGCAGGTCGTTCCCGCGAAGGGGAGCTGATGACGACCACCACGCGCGCGTTGCGCGAAGACTTCCTCGGCCTGGCCGGCGCTCCCGTGCGCTCGCTCGACCGGCACGGCGACGAGCTGTGGTTCTACTTGCGGGCGCTGCTGTGGACACCGCGCACGCTGCGCCGCTATCCGCGCGAGATCACGCGCCTGCTGTCGGAGGTCAGCTTCGGCACCGGCGCGCTGGCAGTGATCGGCGGCACGGTGGGCGTGATGATGGCGCTGAGCCTGTTCGTCGGCACCGTCGTCGGCCTGCAGGGTTACGCGGCCCTGAACCAGATCGGCACCGCCGCGTTCACCGGGTTCGTGTCCGCGTACTTCAACACGCGTGAGATCGCGCCGCTGGTCGCGGGCATCGCGCTGTCGGCCACGGTCGGGTCCGGGTTCACCGCGCAGCTGGGCGCGATGCGGATCTCGGAGGAGATCGACGCGCTCGAGGTGATGGGCATCCCGAGCCTGCCGTTCCTCGTCACCGCGCGGATGATCGCCGGGTTCGTGGCGATCATCCCGCTGTACGCGCTGGGCCTGCTGAGCTCGTACGTCGCCTCGCGGGAGATCACCGTGGTCCTCAACGGACAATCAGCCGGTACCTATGACCATTACTTCGACCTGTTCCTGCCACCCGGCGACGTGCTGTGGTCCTTCGGCAAGGTGCTCGTGTTCGCCGTGGTGCTCATCCTGATCCACTGCTACCACGGGTACACGGCCAACGGCGGGCCCGCGGGAGTGGGCGTGGCCGTGGGCAAGGCGGTGCGCAGCGCGATCGTGACGGTGGTCGTGCTGAACTTCTTCCTCAGCCTGGCGATCTGGGGCACCACCACGACCGTGCGGATCGCGGGATGACCACCGAACGCGGGCGCCTGCCCGCCGTGCCCCGCCGCCTGATGGGGCTCACCTACTTCGCCGCGATCCTCGCCTTCCTGGGCCTCACGATCGCCGCCTACGACAAGGTGTTCACCTCCGTGACCACCGTGACGCTGCGCGCGGGACACATCGGCAACCAGCTCACCCGGCTCGCCGACGTGAAGCTGCGCGGCGTCCTGGTGGGGGAGGTGCGCGACATCACCACCGCCGGCGACGGCACCACGCTCACGCTGGCGCTCGACCCGCACCAGGCCACGCTGATCCCGGCCGACGTGACCGCGCGGCTGCTGCCGAAGACGCTCTTCGGCGAGCGCTACGTGGACCTCGTCGAGCCGCCGCACCCGGCGAGCGCGCGCCTTTCGGAAGGCGCGGTGATCCACCAGGACACCAGCGCCGAGGCCGTCGAGCTCAACCAGATCCTCGACAAGCTGATGCCGGTGCTGCAAGCCGTGCAGCCGCAGAAGCTCTCGACCACGCTCAACGCGGTGTCCGACGCGCTCGACGGCCGCGGCGAGCAGCTCGGGCAGACGTTGTCGCGGCTCGGCGACTACGTGCGGCAGATCAACCCGTCGGTGCCGGACCTCACCGCCGACCTCGCCGCCCTGCCCGGTGTCGCGGACACCTACGAGCAGGCGGCGCCGGACCTGCTGAACGCGTTGAGCGACCTTACGACGACGACGAAAACGATTGCGCAGCAGCAGGACGCGTTGCGCTCGTTGTTCTCCGACCTCACCACCACGGGGCTGGACCTGCGTGATTTCCTCGCCGCCAACAAGGACAACCTGATCCGCGTCACGAGCGATTCGCGTCCGACGCTGGACCTGCTGGAGCGCTACGCCCCCGAGTACCCGTGCCTGACCCGGCAGCTGGCGGACTTCGGCCCGAAGCTCGACGACGTGTGGGGCGGCGCGGCCGGTGACCACAAGCTGCACCTCACGATCGAGATCGCCAACAGCCGCGGCAAGTACGTGCCGGGCCGGGACACGCCGGCCTACGACGACCACCGGGGGCCGCGCTGCTACTCGGTGCCGGCGGGGGAGAAGGCGCCGCAGTACCCCGAGGGCCGGCCGATCCAGGACGGTTCGGCGGCCGTCGGCGGGGGTGGCGCTTCGCTGGCCAACTCGGGTGCCGAGCAGCAGCTGCTGTCCGCGCTGCTCGCGCCGCAGCTCGGCGTGCCGCAGACCGACGTGCCGTCGTGGAGCTCGCTGCTCGTCGGCCCGCTCTACCGGGGAACGGAGGTGACCGTCCGATGAGGAGCCTCACGCCGACGCTGCTCAAGATCGCCGTGTTCGTCACGGTCACCGTGCTCGCCACGGCGCTGCTGGCGTTCACGATCGGCAACATCACCTTCTCGAGCGAGGCCACCTACCGCGCGGTGTTCTCCGACGTGACCGCGCTCAACGCCGGTGACGACGTGCGGATCAACGGTGTGCGCGTGGGCTCGGTGTCCGAGATCGGGATCACCGGGCGGAAGCTGGCGCTCGTGGAGTTCACCGTGGACAGTCGCCGCAAGCTGCCGGTGGACGTGCGTGCCGAGATCAAGTACCGCAACCTGGTGGGGCAGCGCTACGTCGCGCTCGAACGCGATTCCGCCGCGCCCGGCCCGGCGCTGGCGGCCGACGCGACCATCCCGCTCGCGCACACCACGTCGGCGCTCAACCTCACCGTTCTGTTCAACGGGTTCAAGCCGCTCTTCCAGGCGCTCTCGCCCGACGACGTGAACAGCCTGTCCTACGAGCTGATCCAGGTCCTGCAGGGCGAGGGCGGCACCATCACCTCGCTGCTGCAGCACACCGCTTCGCTCGCGACCACGATCGCCGGCAAGGACGAGGTGATCGGCCGCGTGATCGACAACCTGAACTCGGTGCTCGACACGGTCACCAGCCACGGTGACCAGCTCTCCGGGCTGGTCACGACCGTGCAGCAGCTGGTGTCCGGCCTGGCCGCCGACCGCAAGCCGATCGGCGACTCGGTGAGCGCGCTCGCCGACGTGAGCACCTCGGTGTCCGGGCTGCTGGCTCAGGGCCGCGACCCGTTGAAGCAGGACATCGCCGGTCTCGGTTCACTCGCGGCGAACCTGAACCAGGGGCAGGACCTCGTGCAGCAGTTCCTGAAGCAGCTGCCGGTGAACGCCGCCAAGATCACGCCGACCGCGACCTACGGGTCGTGGTTCAACTTCTACGCCTGCCAGGTCACCGGCCAGGTCGGCCTCAGCTCGCTCGACGTGGAGGTGCCCGTGCTGCCGGTGCCGACGACCCAGCAGCCGCAGAGGTGCACGCGGTGAAGGCCTTCGAAGAACGCCACCCGGTGCCGATCGGCATCGTCGGAGTGGTCGTGATCCTGCTCGGCAGCCTCGCCGCGTACTTCTACGAGGACCTGCCGGTGATCGGCGACGGCACGCGCTACGCTGCCGAGTTCTCCGAGGCGGCCGGGCTGACCTCCGGTGACGAGGTGCGCATCGCCGGCGTGAAGGTCGGTGCGGTGAAGGACGTTTCGCTGGAGCACGACCACGTGCGCGTCGCGTTCACGGCCAAGGACGCGTGGGTGGGTGACCAGACGTCGGCGTCGATCCAGATCAAGACGCTGCTGGGCCAGAAGTACCTCGCGCTCGACCCCGAGGGCACGGCGCCGCTCGATCCCGACGTGGTGATCCCGCGCTCGCGCACGGTGTCGCCCTACGACGTGACCACGGCCGTCGAGCACCTGTCCGACACCGTCGGGCAGATCGACACGCAGCAGCTGGCGCAGAGCTTCACCACGATCTCCGACGCCTTTCGCGGCACGCCGGAATCGCTGAAGGAAGCCCTGGGCGGGCTCTCCGCGCTGTCGCAGACGGTGTCCTCGCGCAACCAGCAGCTCGCCGCGCTGCTGGCGAGCACGCGTGAGGTGAGCGGCATCCTCGCCGATCGCGACGAGCAGTTCCAGAAGCTGCTGTCCGACGGCAACCTGCTGTTGAGCGAGATCCAGGCCCGCGAGCAGGCGATCGCCGCGCTGCTCTCGGGCGCGCAGGCGCTGGCCGTGCAGGTGAGCGGGCTGGTGCAGGACAACGAGGCGCAGCTGAAGCCCGCGCTCACGCAGCTGAACCAGGTGACCACGCTGCTCAAGAACAACCAGGACAACCTCGCGGCCGGACTGCGCAACCTCGCGCCGTTCTACCGGGTCTTCACCAACACCCTGGGCAACGGCCGCTGGTTCGACACCTACGCGTGCGGCGTGGTCCCGCCGAACGTGAACCTCGATCTCCTCGTCGTGAACCCGGAGGGCTGCCTGCCCGCCGGGACCAACTCCGGCGTGCCGGGAGGGAACTGATGGGTTTCGTCGGTGCCGTGCGGCGGCACGCCTTCCGCTACGCCGTGGTCGCCGTCGTGCTGGGGCTCGTGGCCGCGACCGGCCTGTGGTGGCTCTCGTCGCGCTCGGGCGAGCGGCAGTTCATCGCCTACTTCGCGCGGGCCATCGGGGTGTACCCGGGCAACGACGTGCGCGTGCTCGGGGTGAAGGTGGGCAGCGTCGAGAGCGTGACGCCGCGGCCGGCGGACGTGCAGGTGGTGCTTTCGGTGTCCGGCGACGTCGAGGTGCCCGCGGGGGCGCGCGCGGTCGTGGTCGCGCCGAGCCTGGTCGCCGACCGGTACGTGCAGCTCACGCCCGTGTACCTGGGCGGTCCGCAGCTGGCCGACGGTGCGGTGATCCCGCGCGAGCGCACCGTGACCCCGGCCGAGATCGACCAGCTGTACCAGAGCCTCGACCAGCTGAGCACCGCGCTCGGGCCGAAGGGCGCCAACTCCGGCGGCGCGCTGTCCGACGTGCTCGACACCGCCGCGAAGAACCTCGACGGCACCGGCGAGACGATCAACCAGACGCTGCACGACCTCAGCGGCCTGAGCAAAACGTTGTCGGACAACAGCGGCGACCTGTTCAGCACCGTGGACAACCTGCAGAAGTTCACCACCACCCTGGCCCGCAGCGACGGCCAGTTCCGGGAGCTGACCGGCCGCTTGTCCGACGCGTCGCGCTTCCTGGCCGGGCAGAAGGACCAGCTGGCGGCGGCGTTGTCCACGCTGGGCGGAGCGCTCGACCGGGTGCGCGCGTTCATCCAGGACAACCGCGCCGGGATCAAGTCCAATGTGGACAACCTGGCGGCCGTGACGCAGGTGCTCTCGGACCAGCGCGCCTCGCTCGCGGAGATCCTGGACGTGGCGCCGCTGGCGTTGAACAACCTGGTGAACGCCTACAACGAGACCAGTGGCACGCTCGACGCGCGGCTCGACATCAACGAGCTGACCTCACCGCCGCTGGTCACCGTGTGCAGGCTCGTGCGGCAGAGCACCCCGAAGCAGCTCCCGGCCACGCTCGCCGACGCGTGTGACCAGCTGGCGCCGATCCTCAACGGGGTGGTACCGCTGCCGTCGGGCGCGCAGGTGCTCAACGGCCTGCAGACCGGGAACCTGCCGCTGCCGCTCGTCACCGCCGGAGGGACCCGATGAACCGGATGCGCGTGCTGGCCCTGGGCTCGGTCTGCCTGCTGGTGTCCGGCTGCGGCGCGGGCGACTACTCCGGCCTGTACGACGCGCCGTTGCCCGGCGGCGCCGACGCCGGCGACCACCCGTACCACGTCACCGTGCAGTTCCCCGACGTGCTCGACCTCGTGCCGCACGCGGCGCTGAAGGTGGACGACGTGCCGGTGGGCAGCGTCGACTCCGTCGACCTCGGCGACGACGGCTGGACCGTGCAGGTGCGCCTCACCGTGAACGGCGACGTGCACCTGCCGGCCAACGCCGACGCGCAGCTGGTGCAGTCGAGCCTGCTGGGGGAGAAGTACGTGGCGCTTTCCCCGCCGGCCACCGGGAAACCGGCCGGCGCGCTCGCCGACGGCGCCGTGATCACGGCCGACCGCACCAACCGCTACCCCGAGGTGGAGGAGGTGCTCGGCGCGCTGTCGCTGCTGCTCAACGGCGGGGGTGTGGAGCAGATCCGCACCATCAGCCAGGAGCTGACCAAGGCGCTCAAGGGCAACGAGGGCGAGCTGCGCGGCCTGCTGTCCAGTGTGGACTCCCTCGTGTCCGCATTGGACGCCCAGCGCGGCACGATCGTGCGCGCGCTCGACGGCCTCGACCGTCTGGCGACGACGTTGAAGGGCCAGCGCGACAACCTCGGTCGCGCGCTGTCGGACCTCGGCCCCGGGCTGCAGGTGCTGGAGCAGGAGCGGGGTCAGCTCGTGGGGATGCTGCAGGCGCTCACCTCGCTGTCGGGTGTCACGGTGGACACCGTGCAGCGCAGTCAAGCCGACCTCGTCGCCGACCTGCGTGCGCTGGCGCCGACGCTGGATCAGCTCACGAAAACCGGGCAGGACATCCCGCGCAGCCTCGACTACCTGCTCACGTTCCCGTTCAACACCAAGTCGCTCGACGCGATCCGCGGCGACTACACCAACTTCACCGCCAAGGTGGACCTGGACCTCGACTCGGTGCTGCCGAACATCCTCGGCGCGCCGCGGCTGCCGGTCTCGGTGCTGGGTTCGCTGCCGCCGGGCTCGCCGGTGCTGCCGTTGCCGGGCACGGCCGTTCCGGCGGGCCCCTCGACGCCGCCGCAGCAGCCGGGCGCGCCGGGTCTCGGCGGCGTGCTCGGCGCGATCCTGGGAGGGCTGTAGATGCTGACGCGGGCCACGCGGGTGAAGATCCTCGCGTTCGTGGTGCTTTCCGTGCTGACCGTCGGCTACGTCGGCGTGCGCTACGCCGGGCTGGGCCGCTTCTTCGGCGCGCACGGCGCCACCGTGCACCTCGAACTGACCGACTCCGGCGGCATCTACCCCGACGCCGACGTGACCTACCGCGGCGTGACCGTGGGCAAGGTCGGCGCCGTGCGGCTCGGCGCGCAGGGCGGCACGGAGGCCGACCTCGTGCTCGACCGCGACGCGCCACCGGTGCCGGCCGACGTGGAGGCGGCGGTGGCCAACCGCTCCGCCGTGGGCGAGCAGTACGTGGACCTGGTGCCACGCACCGGTTCCGGCCCGTTCCTGGGCGACGGCTCGGTGATCGCCGCGCGCGACACGCGGACGCCGGTGCCGACCGAGCAGCTGCTCGACCACGTCGAGGCCCTCGCCGGCAGTGTGCCGACGGATCAGCTGCGCACGGTGGTCGACGAGCTGGACACCGCGTTGTCCGGCTCCGCCGCCCCCGATCTGCGGCAGCTGCTGGACTCGACGGACACGTTCACCGCGGCCGCCCTGGACCACGTGGACACCACCCGGCAGCTGCTGTCGAGCGCGCGGGTCGTGCTGGACACACAGAACGCGCAATCCGCGCAGATCAAGGACTTCTCCGCGAACCTGCGCGTGCTGGCGGCCCAGCTGAAGTCCTCCGACGGCGACCTGCGCCACCTCATCACGGCCGCTCCGCAGGCCGCGCAGCAGATCGACGCCGTGCTCACCGAGACCGGCCCGCAGCTGAGCGTGCTGCTCGCCAACCTGCTCACCACGGCCGACGTGCTCGCCCCGCGCCGCGACGGCATCGAGGACATCCTCGTGTCCTACCCCCAGCTCATGACCCTCGCCAACACCGTCGTCCCCGGCGACGGCACCGCCCACCTCGGCCTGGTGCTCAACTTCTTCGACCCGTACGTGTGCACGCGCGGCTACGAGAACACCGTCCGCCGGCCGGCCGATCAGGTCGCCCAGGCGCCGGCGAACACCACGGCGTACTGCGCTTTGCCGCCGGGCAGCGCGAGTTCGGTGCGGGGGGCGCAGAACGCTCCGTACGGGGGAAGCCGTTGGCGGTGCCTGCGCCTGGCGCTTCTGCTGCTTTTGCTGCCGGTGCTTCGCCTCTGCCAGGCCTGCTCGGCGTTCCGGCTCTCACCGGGCCCACCTCGTTGGCCGGCCTGCTCGGCCTTTCCGGTGCGAAGTGACGATTCCCGTGCGCCCGGCCTCGGCTTCCGCTGCCGCCCCGTCCCACGACCTCGACCGGCCCTCCCGGCTTGTCTCGTGCGAAATGAGGACTCCCATGCGTTTCACCCCGAAACGACTGGCCGCGACGGCCGTGGTGCTCGCCGCCTTGACCGCGGCCGGCACCGGCGGGTGGTGGGCCTCGTCGACCCACAGCACCCCGGTCTCGATCGCCGCCGACCGCGAGGCGGCCGAGTCCGCGGGCGAAACCGCGGTCGCCACCTTGACCACCGCTTCCTACACCACAGCCGACGCCGACCTGCACAAGTGGGAAACGGTGACCACCGGCCCCCTGCTCGACCAGATCCGCGCGGGCCACGCCCAGGGTGTGACCGCCTTGCAGACCGCGAAGAGCGTGACGACCGGCCGCGTGCTGGACGCCGCTCTGTCGGAACTCTCCCCGGACACCGCCCAGCTCGTCGCGGTCGTCGAGGTCAACACCCGCCAAGGCACCACCCCCGCGGTGGTGAAGCACAACCGTTTCCAGGCCACGGTGACGCGGACTCCGGACGGCTGGAAGCTCTCCGCCGTGCAGCCGGTCACCGTCAGCCTCTGAACTCTCTTCCTCCGAACGGATTCCTCGCCATGGCCCTTACCCGGCACCGCTCGCCGTCACCTCGTCCGCGCCGCACTGCCGTTGTGGCGGGGAAGCAGCGCTCCACTCAGGCCGCCGCTGAGCCGGCCGCTTCGGTCGGGTTGGCGGATGCGCTTGGGGATGCGACTTCGGTTGAGGCCGCCTCTGGGCTGGAGGGTTCCGGCGCTGATCGGGATTCCGGGTTGTCTGCTGGTTCCGAGGTCACGGCTGCTGGTGCGGTTGCCGGATCCGGGTCCGCCTCTGCTGAGGCCGGCTCCGCCTCGGCAGGTTCGTCTGCTGTTGCCGACTCAGCTTCGACGGTTGGTTCCCGCCCCGCACCTGCTGGCACCGAAAAGGCCGGACCCCCTGCCGCCAAGGCTGGCTCCGCCTCGGCGGGTTCATTTTCCGTTGCGGACCCTGCTTCCGCGGTCTCAGCGGGTTCCGGCGACGCGACTGCCGGTGCGGCTGTCGAGTCCGGGCCTACCGCTGCCAAATCTGGTTCCCTCAAGGCCCGCTCCGCCTCGGCAGCTTCGTCTGCCGCCGCGGACTCTGCCACGGCGGTCGAGGCCGATTCCGATGGCGTGCTTGTTGACGGGGCTGATGATCCCGACTCCGCCGCCGAGGCACCGGAGAAGGCCTCGCTGCGTCGCAACCCGGTCACCATCGGCCTGGCCGCACTCACCGTCGTCCTCCTGGCGGCGGCCGGCTGGTTCGCCTTCGAAGCCCACCAGTCCACCACCTCCGGCCCGGCCGCCAACACCGCCTTCTCCGACAGCGCCGCCACGTCCGCGCTCACCGGGCAGCTCAGCGCGGCCTTCGAGGCCGTCTTCTCGCTGGACTACCGGGACGTGGCCAAAACCGAGCGCGCGGCGAACCAGTACCTCACCGGCAACGCCGTGACCCAGTACCGGCAGCTGCTGTCGGCCGTGCAGCAGCAGGCCGTGCCGAACCAGCTCACGCTCACCAGCCGCGTGCGCACCATCGGCATCAAGGACATCACCGGCGCCACCGCGCACGTCCTCGTGTTCGCCGACCAGACGACCTCCCGCGCCGGCACCGCCGACACCTCCAGCGGCGGCGCGCAGGTCCGCCTCACCGCCACCGAAACCGGCGGCCACTGGCTCATCAGCGACATCGCCGTGCTGTGAAGCGCCGCGTTGGGAAGGAAGGCGGGCTGATCAGCTCGCCGGGACGACCCGTTCGACCAGCGTCGGCCGGAGAAGTTGACCTTGGTCGCGTGATCTTCCTACGTTCGGCTCAGACCCCGCCGACCAGGAGGATCGATGGACATCCGCGGTTACGAGACCGGACCCATCGCGGCCGAAGCCGCCTTCACCTCGGATTTCGCGCTGCCGCGTGACCTCCCGGCCGCGCGCATCGTGGACCTCGTGGAGACCGACCGGCCCGCGATGGACGTCCGGCCCGGCATGCGCCACAAGTACCTGCCACTGCGGTTCGACCCCGCCACCGCCGCCCCGCAGGTCGGCGGCCGCTACCTCTTCGACACGTGGCCGAACGTGCTCGCCTACGACCACTTCACCACCCACGAACTCGAATTCGAGCCCGGCGTGAAGTTCTGGGACCGCCCGTTCTTCCACGGCGTCGTCCGCCACCTCTGGCACGTCCTCGGCGCCCACGACTTCACCCCGCTGGCCACCACCCACCACGTCAACCGCTTCGAGCGCTGGACCTACCGCGGCCCGGAAGCCGCGCTACGCCGGGCCTGGCCACGGATCCGAGAGGCCGCCGCAGCAGCCGGGCTTGCCAGCGCCTGGCTGCTGTTCCAGCCGGACCAGCACCAGACCGCCCTTGTCACCGTCCGCGCGAAAACGCCGGGCACCGACCCCGCCGACACCGCGGCCCGCTCGATCAGCGCCCTCGAACTGCTCCCGTCCCTGGGCCGCTTCCTGCCCGACGACCTCGCCAAGGCCTTCGACCGCACCAGCCTGATCCTCGCCCAGTGGCTACCCCGGTCCCGCACCCTGGGCGGCGCCGCGTCCGCCCACCCGTGGACGCCGCTGTACCCCGCCCCGAGCGTCGTGCAACCGGCCTGAACTGAAACTCTCACTCGTTACAGCGAATATCCGTGACCTTCGCCGAAATCTTCGTCTTGGACGACGTCGTCTGCAGCATCGTCGAATGCACCTGCCACGAGCCCGGCCCCGAAGACTCCGCGGTTTCCACGACCTCGCCGGATTCGTCCCCGAGGATCTGATACGTGAGACTGCAGCCGCCGGAGTAATAGTCCAGGTCGCTTTCCGGACCGTTGTACTTGAGCGAGTCGTCGGGGATCACCTCGACATTGCAGCCCGCCGAACCGAAGCAGTGCTTGCTCATCACCTTGAGCGCCATCGTGAACTTCGCCGGATC
This sequence comes from Amycolatopsis rhabdoformis, assembly GCF_035918295.1. Classification (GTDB taxonomy): domain Bacteria; phylum Actinomycetota; class Actinomycetes; order Mycobacteriales; family Pseudonocardiaceae; genus Amycolatopsis; species Amycolatopsis rhabdoformis. Next base: position 3,945,841 of record NZ_CP142149.1, on the reverse strand, counting down.
GATCGCGGGCGGCGGCGTCGTGGACGGCGGCGTCTCCACCAGTTGACCGTTCGCACAGGACTGCCCCGTCTGCAACTGCGGACACGACCCCTGCGGCTCATACGACGGCACCGCCGGCGCCGACGTGGACTCCACCGCCTGCTGCACCGCAACGCCGAAATTCCCACCGGAACCACAGGCACTCACCAACCCGATGGTGGCGACGGCGGCAACGGCGAAAAGCGTGAAGCGCTTCATCATGGTGGACCCCTCGACGTGGTGTGCCCGGTAGTCGCCCCTGCCTCTTCACCTGTTACGACCCGCGCCCGCGCGTTTTTCTTTCGAAACGAAACCGCCATCTGGAAATCGAGCAGCCCGGTGCGAAAACTCGACACCGGCGGGTTCGAAGGGAGGCGCCGGCTACCCGTCCGAGAGTTCTTCCCGGCCGCGTTCGGTAAGCAGGTAACAGTGCGGGCGATGCGAGTCGGAGTCGGGCCACTCGTCGGTGATCCAGCCACGCTCAGGCGCGCGCCGCGTTATTCTCGGCGTCACCGGGGCGATGCTTGTTCCGCGATGCTCACCCGTCGGAGCTTATTTGCACGCCTTCGTCTGGTGCGCGCCGAACTTGGCCTGGGCGCTCGTGAATTGTGAGCCGTACTTCGAGGCCAGCTGGTTGATCAGACCGGTGCACGAGAAAGAGGTGTAGTCCAGGTACGACTGCGCCGCCTGGGCGGCCTGTGCGTTCCAGTCGACGTCCAGGCTGTCGACCGCTTGTGTGGCGACGTTCTTCGGGTAGCTGTCGCCGTACTTCGAGGAGAGCTGATCGATCAAGCCGTTTCGCGAGAATGCCGTGTAGCCGAGATACGACTCCGCGGATTCGCGGGCCTCCTCGACTTGGGGCGGGTACTGCGGTGCCTCGCTGGTCGGGCTGGACTCGACCTCGGGCGTGGACGGCGGAGCTTCGCTCGTCTCGACCGGGGGTGAGGACGGCGGAGCCGCGGTGGTCGGGTTGGACTCGGCCAGCTGCCCGTTGACGCAGGACTGTCCGGCCTGCAGCGGAGGGCACGACCCTTGCGGCGTGTAGCCCGGTGTCGACGTGGGCGCGGGAGTCAGACGACCGGCATCGAGACCGCGGACGTCGGGGCCGGAGCAAGCGGTGAGGGCGACGGCCGCTGCGGCCGCCGCGACGAGGAGGACGACGCCCTTGATCATGGGATACTCCTTGGCACGAGGTGGTTCGTAGTCGCCTGTGCTGCTCCGTTCGTTACGACGGTCAGGGCCTCACTCGGCACGCCCGGACCGTCGGACGGCACGCGCTCAGGCTGCGCGATCAAGCTGTGCGATCAAGGGGTTGGGCAGGCTGCCGCCACGCTGCGCCGGGCTCACGAGCTGTCCGTCGGTGTCGCAAGCTCGATCGGCACCGACGTTCCCGAAGTCGCCCGGGTGCTCGACGAGGTCTGCGCGTCGCTCAGTTCTCGGGCGTGGTCGCCGTGTCCAGCCAACGGAGGTAGTCCGCGGAGCCGCGCGACAGCTCGATGCCGGTCACCTCGGGCTTGTCCCACGGGTGCTCGGCGCGGATGTGCGTCTCCAGGTCGTCGTAGCGTGCGCCCGTCGTCTTGAACGTCACGACCCACTCCTCGCCCTGGCCGGCCTCGCCGAGATGCCAGAAGTACGAGGCGACCGGACCGCGCACCTGTGCCGTGGCGGCGAGCCGCCGAGCCACTGCGGAAGAGGCGATCCGGTCCGCGGACTCGCGGTCCGGGGTGGTCGTCATCACGATCAGGTGGTCAGCCATGCCGCCACCGTAGACAGCAGGGAGCCCGGCCACGTAGACGGTCAGGCCGAGCGGCTCAACCGGCTTCGTTGTCGTCAAGTGCGCGGCGTCGCTGCCTTTGGCCGGCGTGTCCATCAGTGTTTGGCCGCAATGCTCGCGCAGGCGTTCCGGGACGACCGATGCGGCCCAGTCGTTGAGCCCGCGTTCGCTTCCGCGGAAACGAAAACGGGGCCGCCTGTCCGCCAGGCGACCCCGTCCCGAAAAGCTCAGCTCACCAACCGCGAGAACGCCACTCGGCCAGCTTCGGCCGCTCCGCCCCCAACGTCGAGTCATCCCCGTGCCCCGGATAGAACCAGGTGTCGTCCGGTAGGGCGTCGAAGATGCGCTCCGAGACGTCGTCCAGGAGTGACGCGAAGTCCTCCGGCGAGCCCGTCTTCCCGATCCCGCCCGGGAACAACGAGTCGCCCGTGAAGAGGTGGCCGTGGCCGGTCGGGTCGCGGTAGAGGAGGGCGATGGAGCCCGGGGTGTGGCCGCGCAGGTGGATCACCTCGAGGGTGACCCGGCCCACCTGAAGCGTGTCGCCGTGTTCGACCAGGAAGTCGGGGGGCACGGGGAGGGGGGCGGCGTCCAGGGGGTGGGCGGCGGTGTTCGAGCCGTTGGCCCCCGCGACGGCGCCCAGGGCCTGCCAGTGGTCCTGGTGCTGGTGGGTGGTCACGACGGTGCGCAGCGCGGGCCGGTCGGGGCCGTGGCCGATGAGGTCGGAGATGCGCTCGGGGTCGTTGGCGGCGTCGATCAGCAGCGCCTCGTTGTCGGCGCGGCAGACGAGCAGGTACGCGTTGTTGTCCATCGGCCCCACGGAGAGCTTGGTGATGGTCAGCGCGTCGAGCGTCCGGCGGGCGGCGTCGCCGCCCGGGTCGACGTGGCCGGTGTAGGTGTCGGCGATGTTCACGTCCACACGGTAGCCGGGGGAGGCCCTCCGGCCCACCCGCACACGTAGGCTTCGGCGCGACCAGCCGGGCGACCCCAGGGAACCAGTGCCGAACACCGCGACACCGCACCACGCCGCCGACACCACCCACTCCGCCCCGGGCGCCGATGCCGATGCCGATGCCGCCCGAGCCGCTGTCGACGCGGCCCAGGGCGCCGACACCACCCACGCCGCACAGTGCGCCGCCGCCGCGCACGCCGCCGATGCTGCCCAGGGCGCCGATGCCGCCGACGCCGCCCACCTTGCCCACGCTGCCCAGTGCGCCGACTCCACCGGCGCCACTCACGCCGCCGACATCACCCACGCCGCCCAGGGTGCCGCCGCTGCGCAGGGCGCCGCCGCGCACGCCGCCGCCGCGCACGCCGCCGATGCTGCCCAGTGCGCCAACCCCACCGACCCCGCCCAGGGCGCCGACACCGCCGACGCCGCCAACACCGCCCGAACCCCCCGCCGAATCAGCTGGGATCTCCTCCGCGTCATCGCCATCACCTCGGTAGTCCTCGGCCACGTCACCCACCAGGGCGCGCTGCTGCACGGCGAGCTCACCGGCTACCCGTTCCGCGTACCCGCGCAGTTCGGGGCCGCCGGGCTGATGGTGATCTCCGCGTACTTCGTGTGCGTGAGCGTCCGCAAGCACGACACCGGGCGCTGGCTGTGGAGCCGCGTCGTGCGGCTCGTGCCCGCCTACCTCGTCGCGGTGGTCGTCACCTACCTCGTCACGCGGTACGCGGCCGTGCGCTTCAGCGGGCTGCCGATGCCGCCGGGTGTGACCGGGTTCCTGTTCGGCGTGCCGCAGGGCGCGCCGGCGGACCCGTTCCCCTGGTACATCCCGACGTGGCAGGACCTCCTGACGAACCTGGGGATGATCCAGGCGTGGGACTACTACGGGTTCCACTACCTCGACGGTTCGTGGTGGACGCTGCCGGTGCAGCTGTTCGCGTTCTGCGCCGCCGCGTGGTTGTTTCCGCGGCGCTGGCGTACCGATCGAGTGATGATGTGGCTCGTGTGGGTGTTGATGGTCGCGCCCGCGGTGATCCGCTTCGTGGTTTTCGACCCGGGCCGCACGCCGATCCAGGTGGTGAACGTGTTCTTCGGGCTCGGTCTGCAGCGCACGCACCTGTTCGCGGTGGGCATCGCGCTGTTCCTGTGGAGCCGTAACCGGGTGAAGTCCTGGCAGCTCGGGCTGCTCGTCGCGGCCTGTATCGTGGTACAGGACCTGCACGTCTTCCCGTTCCACCGGGCGATGGCCCAGGACCCCGCGCGCTGGCCGTCCACGATCGGCTTCGCCGTGCTGCTGCTGGTGATCTGCCTCGCGGCACGCGGTCCCGACTGGCGGTTCCCCGGTCTCGCGCGGGTCGCCCCGGCACTCACCTGGCTCGCCGGGATCTCGTATGGTCTCTACCTGGTGCACCAGGAACTGGGTTACGTCCTGGCGCGCGCCCTGCTGGACATCGGTGTCCCCGGCTGGCTGCGGCTCCCCGCTGTGCTGACCGGCGCCGTGCTGGCCGGCTGGGCGATCACCGCGTGGGTGGAACGGCCGCTGCACCGGCGCCTGACCGCCCGCCGGGCGGCCAAGCCCGCCCAGGAACCCGCAAAAGCCCAGGTCGAAGAGCCGGCCCCCGGTTTTGTCGGTGGTGCGTCCTAGCATGGACGCGGCCGCCCGTGCACCACTTTTCCGGGCCGGTCTCCGAGCCGAAGAGTTGAATTGAAGGGACGTGGGCGTGGCTGATCGCCTCGTTGTTCGCGGGGCCCGCGAGCACAACCTCCGCGGTGTCGACCTCGATCTGCCCCGCGACAGCCTGATCGTGTTCACGGGACTGTCCGGGTCGGGCAAGTCGAGCCTCGCTTTCGACACCATTTTCGCCGAGGGGCAGCGCCGGTACGTCGAGTCGCTCTCGGCGTACGCGCGGCAGTTCCTCGGGCAGATGGACAAGCCCGACGTCGACTTCATCGAGGGCCTCTCGCCCGCGGTGTCGATCGACCAGAAGTCCACCTCGCGCAACCCGCGCTCCACCGTGGGCACGATCACGGAGGTCTACGACTACCTGCGGCTGCTCTACGCCCGCGCGGGCAAGGCGCACTGCCCCAAGTGCGGTGAGCTGATCAGCAAGCAGACCCCGCAGCAGATCGTGGACCAGGTGCTCGACATGGACGAGGGCACGCGCTTCCAGGTGCTCGCGCCGGTGGTGCGCGGGCGCAAGGGCGAGTACCTCGACCTGTTCCAGAACCTGCAGCAGCAGGGTTACGCGCGTGTGGTCGTCGACGGGAAGGTGCACCCGCTCACCGACCCGCCGAAGCTGAAGAAGCAGGAAAAGCACCAGATCGGCGTGGTCATCGACCGCCTGAGCGTGAAGACAAGCTCGCGCCAGCGGCTCACCGACTCGGTGGAGACGGCGCTGCGGCTGGCCGACGGGCTGGTCGAGCTGGAGTTCGTCGACCTGCCGGAAAACGACCCGAACCGCGTGCGCGGGTTCTCCGAGAACCTGGCGTGCCCCAACGGTCACCCGCTGGCGATCGAGGACCTCGAGCCGCGCTCGTTCTCGTTCAACTCGCCCTACGGCGCGTGCCCCGTCTGCACCGGCATCGGCATCCGCAAGGAGGTCGACCCGGAGCTGGTGGTGCCCGACGACGAGCTGTCGCTGGGCGAGGGCGCCATCGCGCCGTGGGCCGGCGGGCAGAGCGCCGACTACTTCATCCGGCTGCTCGAGTCGCTGTCGGAGGCCATCGGCTTCCGCATGGACACGCCGTGGCGCCAGCTGCCGGCGAAGGTGCAGAAGGCGGTGCTCCACGGCGTCGACGAGCAGGTGCACGTGCGCTACCGCAACCGCTACGGCCGGCAGCGCTCGTACTACGCCAACTTCGAGGGCGTGATCCCGTTCCTCGAGCGGCGCCAGGAGCAGACCGAGTCCGAGTACATGCGCGAGCGGTACGAGGGCTACATGCGCGAAGTGCCGTGCCCCACCTGTCAGGGCACGCGGCTCAAGCCGGAGATCCTCGCGGTCACGCTGGAGCACGCCACGCAGGGTGAGCGCTCGATCGCCGAGGTCTGTGCCCTCTCGATCGACGAGGCGTCGAAGTTCCTCGACGAGCTGGTGCTCGGGCAGCGCGAGTCGATGATCGCGGGCGCGGTGCTCAAGGAGATCCAGGCGCGCCTGCGCTTTCTGCTCGACGTCGGGCTCACCTACCTCTCGCTCGACCGTGCGTCGGGCACGCTCTCGGGCGGCGAGGCGCAGCGCATCCGGCTGGCCACGCAGATCGGCTCGGGCCTGGTGGGCGTGCTCTACGTGCTCGACGAGCCGTCGATCGGCCTGCACCAGCGCGACAACCACCGCCTGATCGAAACCCTCACGCGCCTGCGCGACCTCGGCAACACCCTGATCGTGGTGGAGCACGACGAGGACACGATCCGGGCGAGCGACTGGGTCGTGGACATCGGCCCGGGCGCGGGCGAGCACGGTGGGCACATCGTCCACAGTGGACCGTACAAGAAGATGCTGAAGAGCAAGGAGTCGCTCACCGGCGCCTACCTGTCGGGCCGCCGCTCGATCGAGGTGCCGGCGCTGCGGCGCCCGATCGACAAGAAGCGCCAGCTCACGGTCGTGGGCGCGCGCGAGCACAACCTGCGCGGCATCGACGTGTCGTTTCCGCTCGGCTGCCTCGTGTCGGTCACCGGTGTGTCCGGCTCGGGCAAGTCCACGCTCGTCAACGACATCCTCGCCCAGGTGCTGGCCAACAAGCTCAACGGCGCGCGCCAGGTGCCGGGCCGCCACACGCGGGTCAACGGGCTGAACACGGTCGACAAGCTGGTGCGCGTGGACCAGTCGCCGATCGGGCGCACGCCGCGGTCGAACCCGGCCACCTACACCGGCGTGTGGGACCACGTGCGCAAGCTGTTCGCGGCCACCACCGAGGCCAAGGTGCGCGGTTACCAGCAGGGCCGGTTCTCGTTCAACGTCAAGGGCGGCCGCTGCGAGGCGTGCGCCGGCGACGGCACGATCAAGATCGAGATGAACTTCCTGCCCGACGTCTACGTGCCGTGCGAGGTCTGCAAGGGCGCCCGCTACAACCGCGAGACGCTCGAGGTGCACTACAAGGGCAAGACGGTGTCCGACGTGCTGGACATGCCGATCGAGGAGGCGGCCGAGTTCTTCGAGCCGATCAAGGCGATCCACCGGCACCTGCAGACCCTCGTCGACGTCGGCCTCGGTTACGTGCGGCTCGGCCAGCCCGCGCCGACCCTGTCGGGTGGTGAGGCGCAGCGCGTGAAGCTGGCGAGCGAGCTGCAGAAGCGCTCCACCGGCAAGACGGTGTACATCCTCGACGAGCCCACCACCGGCCTGCACTTCGAGGACATCAGCAAGCTGATCGGCGTGATCAACGGGCTGGTGGACAAGGGCAACACGGTGATCGTGATCGAGCACAACCTCGACGTGATCAAGACCTCCGACTGGGTCATCGACATGGGCCCGGAAGGTGGTTCCGGTGGCGGCATGGTCGTCGCGGAGGGCTCGCCCGAGCACCTCACGACCGTGCCGGAGAGCTACACCGGCGAGTTCCTCAAGCAGGTTCTCAACCCGGCCTGATCCCGGTTCCGGTGCGGTGGCCCGATCGTGGTCACCGCACCGGCGGGGTCAGTCCTTGCCGGTGGTGCGCGTCACCACCGGAGAGAGTGGGCCGTAGTACAGCGCGCGCACGCGGAAGGCCGAGCCCGCCTCGTCGGGCAGCAGCGACAACGCGCACGTGGTGGTGTCCGGCTCGGTGATCTCGACCGGCACGAAGTCCTCCGCACCCGGCTTCCGGATCTCCACGAGGAACCCGGCTTCGTCGCTCGACCGGTCGGCCCAGGTGAAGTGCACGGACGCGTCCTCGGCGGCCACGACGCGCACGGCGCCGGGAGCGGCGGCGTCACCGGGCGTCCGCACCGGCACGGCCGCCGCCGGGGGAGCGGACGGTGCCGCGGAAGCAGATGGCGCCGCGTCGCCTGAGCGCACTACGGCCGACACCGGGCCGTAGAAGTCGCGCACGCGGTAGAAGAACGGGGTCTCCGGGATCAGGTCCGGGTGCCGGTAGGTGGTCTGGGCGCGGGGGAAGTACTGCAGCGCCGTCCACGGGCCGTCGGCGGCGTTCGCGTACTCGAGCAGGTGCCCGGCCGCCGTGAGATCGCCCGCGGGCCAGCGCAGATCGATGTTCGTGGGGGTCGTGAGTGTCGCCGTGAGCGCCTGCTGAACGGGGGCGGCGGCCGGGGCCGGGGAAGCCGAGCAGCCGGCGGCGGCCAGCACGGCCAGCGCCGCGAGCGCGAAGCGGGTTTTCACAGGCACGGCGAAGCCTCCGGAACGTCCAGGCGGCGGCGGTGCCGCGCCAGCTTAGGAACCGGCGCCGGAGATCGACAAGCCACGTCCCGATCACCGGGACCGGCCGATCACACCACGGCCATCACGCGGCCCTCGCCCAGCGGAGACCCATCCGGCCACCACCGGGCGTCGAACTCCTGTGGCGAAGTTTCCGAATTCGCGGTGAACCGCCTGGCGCCCGCATCCGTGTGAGGGGTGTCGGGGACTCTCACCACGGACTCGGCGGCCAGTCAAGATCCCGATCGGAGGTGATCTCCCGGTGGACACGGCGGCGGTGCTCGGCGCGCGTCGGCGACCGGCGTTCGTGCTGCGTTGTGCAGTACTGTCCTCGCCTACCCAGAACACCGGGAGGTCGAGGGTGGCGATCGGACGCGGGCGGCCGAAACGGGCCGCCGCCGAGCGGCTCGTGGAGCAGCTCTACGCGGAACACGGCCGGAGCCTGCTGGCTTACGCGACCAGGCTCACGGGCGACCGCACGGCCGCCGAGGACGTGGTGCAGGAAACGCTCGTGCGGGCGTGGAAGCACGCCGACGACCTGGGCGACGACCACCAGGGGTCCGTGCGCGGCTGGCTGCTCACCGTGGTGCGCAACCTCGTCACGGACCGCGCGCGGGCGCGGGCTTCGCGGCCGCCCGAGGTGGCCGAGGGGCCCGAGACGCTCGCGGCGCCGGTGGAGCACGACCACGCCCAGGGGGTGGTCGACTCGATGACGGTGCTCGGCGCCCTCGGCGGGTTGTCGCAAGAGCACCGCGACGTGCTGGTGGAGATCTACTATCGAGGGAGATCGGTGGCGGAGGCGGCCGAACTGCTGGGGGTGGCGCCCGGCACCGTGAAATCCCGGTCGTACTACGCGTTGCGCGCACTGCGCGTGGCGATGGTGAGCAGCGGAACGGAGGCAGTGAGATGAGCGCGATCGAGCAGGAGCACGCGCAGCTCGGCGCCTACGTCCTCGGTGCGCTGGACCCGGGCGAGGCGGTCGAGTTCGAACGCCACCTGGCCACTTGCGCGCAATGCCGTTTCGAGCTCAAGGACTTCGGGGCCCTGCGCGAAGCGCTCGACGAGGTGCCGCCCGAGGCGTTCCTCGACGGCCCGCCCGAAGGCGGTGATCTGCTGCTGCAGCGCACGCTGCGCCGGATCCGCGCCGAGGAGGAGCAGGCCGAACCGGTCCCGGAGCCGAGCCGTGGCACCGGACAGCGCCGTGGCGTGTGGCTCACGGCCGCGGCCGTCGTCGCCGTGGTGGCGCTCGGCGGTGGGGTTTTCATCGGCCGCCAGACCGCTCCCGAGCCGGCCCAGCAGGTCGCCGTGGCCGGTACCCGCGACGTGGCCGCCACCAACGCGGCCACAGGCGCGAGCCTGACCGCGTCGGTGATCCCCGCGCCCGGCTGGGTGAAGGTGCACGTGGCCGTGAAGGGCATCCCCGCGGGCGAGAAGTGCAAGCTCGTGGTCACGGACAAGTCCGGTGCGAAGTGGGACGCCGGCAGCTGGGTCGTGTCGGAGAAGTGGAGCACGCAGGGCTTCGGCCTCGACGGCTCCGCGCTGGTCGCGCCGGCGGACGTCGCGTCGGTCGGCATCGTCACCCTCGACGGCCGGGACCTGGTCTCGGCCCAGGTGTAGACCGTGGCGGGCGCGGAGTACCGGTTCGCCAGCACCTGGTGGCTCCCGGCCGCCCCGGCCCGCCGGGTCTTCGACGCCGTCGTGGACCTCGAGGCGTACCCGCAATGGTGGCCCGACGTGCGCTCGGTCCGCCGCGTCGACGACGACACCGCCGAGGTCGTCTGCCGCTCCCGGTTGCCGTACCGCCTGGTGATCGCCATGCACCGGGAAGAGGAGGACCCGGACGCGGGCCACGTGCGCGTGGGCCTGAGCGGCGACCTGGAAGGCTTCCTCGCCGGCGCCCTGCACCCCGTCGGCGACGGCACGCGCCTGGAGATCACGCAGCAGGTGCGGGCCCGCAAACCGTTGCTGCGCAAGCTGGACACGGTGGCCCGGCCGTTCTTCCGCGCCAACCACGCGTGGATGATGCGCCGGGGCCACCGCGGCCTGGTGACCTACCTGGCCTGAGCCTGGCCCGGACCGTGGCCCTGACCCTGACCCTGGCCGGCTGTGCACAGCTCCTTCGCGACGGTCGTGGTGCGCGAGCGGCGGACCAGAATGAGCGAAGCCGCTACCACGGCGAGCAGCACGAAGCCCGCGCTCAGCCCGTAGGCGAGCCGGTAACCCGAAGCGAGTGCCTCCCGAGCCGCCGTGCCCTCGGCGACCAGCCCCGCCGTGCGCGCGGCCGCGGCGGTGGCCAGCACCGCGGTGCCGAGCGCCGCGCCGACCTGCTGCGTGGTGGTGATCAGGCCGGACGCCACCCCGGCGTCGGCGGGATCCGTGCCGGACATCGCCAGCCCCATCACCGCCGGGATCGCCGCGCCCGCGCCGGAACCCATGAGCACCAGCGCCGGGAACACGTGCACGAAGTAGCTGCCGTCCGCGGGCACGGTGGTCAGCAGCGCGAACGCGACCGCGACCACCACCAGCCCGCCCACGAGCACACCGCCGGGGGAGAAGCGGGCGCTGAGCTTCGCCGAGAGGCCGAGTGAGAACACGGCGATCATGACCGGCGCCGGCAGGAACGCCAGCCCGGTGGTGAGCGCGTCGAGCCCGAGCACCTGCTGCAGGTACAGCGCCGTCACGAACTGGAAGCCCATCATGCCGGCGACCATGAGGACCATCGTCACGTTGGCCCCGCTGATCGCGCGGACGCGGAAGAGCCGCAGCGGCAGCAACGGCGTGCGCGCGCGGGCCTGGCGCACCACGAACGCGGCCAGCAGCAGCACCGCGCCGGCCACCGGTAGCGCGGCGCCGGCCTCGACGATCCCGTACACGAGCAGCATCACCCCGCCGGTCACGAGCACCGCGCCCAGCGCGTCGATTCCCGTGCGCAGGCCCCGGCCGCGGTCCGCGTCGACCACGAGCGGCGCGAGCACCAGCGCGGCGACGCCGATCGGCAGGTTGATGTAGAAGGTCCAGTGCCAGTCGAGCGCCTGCGTGAGCGCGCCGCCCGCGATGAGCCCGATCGACGCGCCCGAGGCCTGGGTGAAGCTGAAGACGCCGATCGCGCGGGCCTGGGCGCGCGGCTCGGGGTACATCGTCACGATCATGCCCAGCACCACCGCCGACGCGAGCGCGCCGCCGACGCCCTGCACGAACCGCGCGGCGACCAGCACCGCCGCGTCGGTGGAGAGGCCGGCCACCAGCGAGGACGCGGTGAAGACCACGAGCCCGGCGAGGAACACGCGCCGCCGGCCGAGCAGGTCGCCGAGCCGGCCGGACAGCAGGAGCAGGCCACCGAACGCGACGAGGTAGGCGTTGACGACCCAGGCCAGCCCCGCGGGGGAGAAGCCCAGCTCGGCCTGGATCGAGGGCAGCGCCACGGCGACGACGCTGCCGTCGAGCACCACCATGAGCGAGGCCGCGCACAGCACCACGAGGGCGACGGCGCGACGGCGGACTTCGGGCATTTCGGTCCCTCCAGAACGATCACCGAAGAGAATCCCCAGGTCGTTGCCGGGGCATCTCTTGTTACCGAGACCATCCTGTGTGACCATCGAAGACCGCGGAAGGAGGCACTTTCATGTCCCAGGGGAACACCGCTGTGACCGACCAGGTCAGCGCGATCGACCCGGAGAAACTCGAGGCGTGCACGCTGCTCGAGGTGCTCAACCGGATCAGCGGCAAGTGGGCGATCGGCATCCTGCTGGAGGCTTCGCAGGGGCCGGTGCGCTTCACGGAGCTGGAACGCTCGGTGGCGGGCATCAGCCGCCGGATGCTCACGCTGACCCTGCGCAACCTCGAACGCGACGGGCTGCTGGAGCGCACCGTCTACCCGACCGTGCCGCCGCGCGTGGAGTACGAGGCGACGCCGATGGCGCGTGAGCTCTACGGCACGTTGTCGGGTCTGGTCGACTGGGCGCAGCGCCACCGCGAAGCGATCGCCGTGGCGCGCGAGGTCTACGACGCACAGTGAGCCTTTGCGCCTGAACAGACATGCGTGTGCCGTGGTCGTGAGCACGGGGGACGCTCACGACCACGGCACACGGGGGTGTTCGCACCCCGGCGGGGGAGAGTGGGCCGGAAGGAGCCCTGGGGTGCGAACGGCTTCAGTTGCCCGCTGACGCTCCGACCGGTTCGCCCTTCCCGGTGGGCGGTTCGGCGGCCGGGGCTTCGTCGAGCAGAGTGGCTTCGTCGAACGGCGCGGTGCCCGCGAAGACCTGGCGGGACTTGTCGCGGTCGAACTCCTTCATCCACGATCCGATGAGGACGGTCGCCACGGCGTTGCCGGCGAAGTTGGTGAGCGCGCGGGCCTCCGACATGAACCGGTCGATGCCGAGGATGAACCCGACGCCGTCGACCAGCTCCGGCCGGTGCGACTGCAGGCCGCTCGCCAGGGTCGCGATGCCGGCGCCGCTCACGCCCGCCGCGCCCTTCGAGGCGAGGATCATGAACAGCAGCAACCCGATCTGCTCGCCCAGCGCCAGTGGCTGGTCCTGCGCCGTGGCGATGAACAGCGTCGCCATCGTGAGGTAGATCGCCGTGCCGTCGAGGTTGAACGAGTAGCCCGTGGGCACCGTGATGCCGACCACCGGCTTGCTCACGCCGAGGTGCTCCATCTTCGCGATCAGCCGCGGCAGCGCCGATTCCGACGACGACGTGGACAGGATCAGCAGGAACTCGCGACCGAGGTATCGCAGCAGCTGGAGGATGTTGACGCGGGCGCCCAGCCAGAGCACCGTGCCGAGGATGCCGAAGACGAAGATCAGGCAGGTGACGTAGAAGCCGAGCATGATCACCAGCAGGCTGCGCAGCGCGCCCCAGCCGGTGGCACCGACCACCGCCGCGATCGCGCCGAACGCGCCGACGGGCGCCGCCCACATGATCATCGACAGGATGCGGAACACCAGCCGCTGCACGTGCTCGATGCCGCGCAGGATCGGCTCGCCGCGCTTGCCGAGCTTCTGCAGCGCGAACCCGGTGAGCAGCGCGATCAGCAGCGCCTGCAGGGTCTGGCCCTCGGTGAAGGCCGAGACGAAGGAGGTCGGGATGATCCCGAGCACGAAGTCGACGCCGCCCTCGGCGCCCTTGGCCTGGTCGTGGACCTTGGTCACGTCGGCCGGGTTGAGGTGCAGACCACTGCCCGGGTGCAGGATGTTGCCGACGATGAGGCCGATCGCGAGCGCGAACGTGGACATCACCACGAAGTAGACCAGCGCGGTGATGCCGACCTTGCCGACCTTCGCCGCCTTGGCGACCGAGCCGATGCCCAGCACGATGGTGCAGAAGATGATCGGCGCGATCATCATCTTGATCAGGTTCACGAACCCGGTGCCCAGCGGGGCGAGCTGTTTGCCGACCGAAGGCCAGATCAAGCCCACCGCGGCGCCGAGCACCACGGCGACGATCACGGCCAGGTAGAGGTAACGCGTTCGGTCGCGCTTGGGCGCGGCCGCTTCGGGGGTCGGTGTCGGCACCGTTGCCTCCAGTCGGGGAATGGGTGGAACGCCGGTCACTATGCGGGGAGGATATGAGCAGCGTCACCGTTGTGTTCATTGAGTTCGTACGAGATGTCCGGTCCGGTTCGGACGGTGGTACGGGTGGGCCGTTGCTCCACCCGGGTGTTGCCCCGCGGCGCGGTGTGCTGGTATGTGCACGTGCCCGCCCCCACCCGGACCCGGTCCAGCCGCTGGAGCCTCGCCCGCCAGCTCCTGGTGCTGCAGCTCGCGGTGCTGCTCGTGCTCGTGGCCGGCGGGCTCACCATCGCCTACCTCGACGCCGGGCGCACCACCACCGACCGGGCGCGTGAGCAGTCGCTCGCGGTCGCCCACGCGATCGCCGACTCGCCGAGCGTGGTCGACGCGCTGTCCACACCGGACCCGACGGCCGTGCTGCAGCCCTACGCGGTGCGGGTGCAGACCGACGCCGACGTCGACTTCGTCACGATCATGACGCCTCAGGGGATCCGGTACACCCACCCGAACGCGGCGTTGATCGGGCAGCCCTTCCTCGGCCACATCGCCGCCGCGCAGACCGGCGGTGTGGTCACCGAGACCTACACCGGTTCGCTCGGCCCTTCGGTGCGGGCGGTGGTGCCGGTGTTCGGCGCGGACCACCGCGTGGTGGCGCTCGTCGCGGTGGGCATCACGATCGCGGCGATCTCCGCCGAGCTGCGGGATCGCGTGTGGCCGCTCGCCGGCGTCGCGGCGGCGGTGCTGCTGGTCGGGGCGTGCGGCGGCTGGCTCGTGAGCGCGCGGCTCAAGCGCCAGACGCGCGGGATCGCGCCCGGTGAGCTCAGCAACCTGTTCGAATACCACGAAGCTGTGCTGCATTCGGTGCGTGAAGGCGTGCTGCTGGTCGGGCGCGACGGGCGCGTCGGCCTGTGCAACGACGGCGCGCGCACCCTGCTCGGCCTCACCGGCGACCCGGTCGGGCGGCCCGTGGCCGAGCTGGGGTTGCCGCCGGAGCTGGTGACCGCGTTCGTGTCCGCCGAGACGCGCGCTGAGGAACTGCACCTCACCGACACCCGGGTGCTGGTGGTCGGGACCACCGCCGTCCGCTCGGGCGGACGCTCGCAGGGCACGGTGGTGATCCTGCGCGACCACACGGAACTGCAGACGCTCACCGGTGAGCTCACGACCGCGCGCAGCCTCTCGGAAGCGCTGCGGTCGCAGGCGCACGAGGCGGCGAACCGGCTGCACACCGTCGTTTCCCTGGTGGAGCTCGGCCGGCCGGAGGACGCGGTGGAGTTCGCGACCGCCGAGCTCGCGCTGGCCCAGGAGCTCACCGACCGCGTGATGAGCGCGGTGTCCGAGCCGGTGCTCGCGGCGCTGCTGCTCGGCAAGGCCGCCGAGGCCAGCGAACGCGGCGTCGACTTCACGATCACCCCCGACACGGTGATCGAGGACCTCGGCGGTGGCATCGCCGGGCGCGACCTGGTGACGATCCTCGGCAACCTCGTGGACAACGGCATCGACGCGGCCGCACGCGGGGGCGGCGAGCGGCCCGGCGTGGTCGTCACGGCGCTGACCGACGACGAGGGCCTGCTGTTGCGGGTCGCCGACAACGGCCCGGGTGTGCCGGAGGAAGCTGTGGAGGACATGTTCCGCCGCGGCTGGTCCACCAAGGCGACGGAGGGGCACGGGCTGGGGCTCGCGCTGGTGGCCCAGGCCGTGCGGCGCTACGGCGGTGCGGTGGAGGTCGGAAGAGACACCGGCGCGGTGTTCACGGTCCGGTTGCCGAGGCAGGAGGCGCTGCGGTGATCCGCGTGCTGGTGGTGGAAGACGAGCCGGTGGCCGCCGAGGCGCACCGGCTCTACGTGGAGCGGCTCGCGGGTTTCACCGTCGCCGGCGTGGTGCACTCCGGCGGCGACGCGCTGCGGTTCTGCGAACGCGAACCCGTCGACCTCGTCCTGCTCGACTTCTACCTGCCCGACACCCACGGCCTGGCCGTGTGCCGCTCACTGCGCGCCGCCGGCCTGCCCATCGACGTGATCGCGGTGACCTCGGCGCGCGACCTCGCGCTCGTGAAGGCCGCGGTGTCGGTGGGCGTGGTGCAGTACCTGCTGAAACCATTCACTTTCGCTTCCCTGCGCGAAAAGCTCGAGCGCTACGCCGAGTTCCACGACGCGTCGGGCGAGGTCACCGGCCAGGCCGAAATCGACCGCGCGCTCGCGACCCTGCGCACCACCGAGCACCACGCCCTGCCCAAGGGCATGAGCGCCGAGACCCTCGAGGCCATCACCGCCGCCCTCGCCGCCGCCGACGCGGGCCTCTCGGCGGCCGGCGCGGCCAGTGCGATCGGCGCTTCGCGCGTGACGGCTCGTCGGTACCTGGAGTACTTGGCGGACAACGGTCTGGCTCAGCGGGAACCTCGGTACGGGCAGGTGGGGCGACCCGAGGTCTGGTACCGGCACGGGCCGGCGTAGCCGCTGCCGTTGACGCCCCGATTCTGTCGGTGGTCGGGGCTAGGTTCCTGGCTCATGACAGCGATCCGGTACCTGATCGGCGACGCGACGAGCCCCTCGGCCGACGGCCCCCAGGTCATCGCCCACCTCTGCAACGACCGGGGCGGCTGGGGCAAGGGGTTCGTGCTGGCGATCTCGCGGCGCTGGCCGGAGCCCGAAGCGGCCTACCGGCGCTGGTACCGCGACCGGGCCCACAACGACTTCGGCCTCGGCGCCGCACAATTCGTCCAGGTCCTGCCCGACACCTGGGTCGCCAACCTCATCGGCCAGCACGGCATCAGAACCAGCCGCAGCACAGGCCCACCGATTCGCTACGACGCGGTACGCACCTGCCTGGGACGCCTGGCCGAGCGCGCCACCGACCTCGGGGCGAGCGTTCACCTGCCTCGCCTCGGCGCCGGCCTGGCCGGAGGCCGGTGGGATGACATCGAGCAGCTGATCACCGACGAGCTCACCGACCACGGCATCCCCGTTACCGTCTACGACCTGACCGCGCCCACGCCGGAGCCGACCGGCTGAAGAACGCGGCCGGTGTATAACGTCCTGTACAGCCCGGCTCCCGAGCACGAGGAGGACTGGTGGCCGCCGACCCGCGACCCCGGTTGACCCTGCACCACCTCACCGAATCACGAGCCGACCGCCGGACCTCGCCGCTCACGGTCGCGCGGCCCGAAACCGGCTATGCCTCGGCGGCCGCCCGGTGCCAGTGGTGCAGTGCCGACGTCGAACTCCGCGTCGCGTCAGCCGAGCGGTTCCTGCAGACGCGACGGCAGTGGGCGTTCGGGTGCGCGGCCGCCCTGCTGACCGTGGTCGTCGGCGTGGTGCTGGTGGTGGCGACGCCGTTGCTGGTGCCCGCGGTGGTGCTGCTCATCGGCGGGTTCCTGGCCGCCGTGGTGACCGCGTTCGGCTGGTGGTGGGCCACCGGGGTCCGGCCCGTGCGCGGCGCCGACGGGAAACCCGGACCGCACGTGGTGCGGCCGGACCGGAGCTGAGTCAGCGAGGACGGCCCGGCACGCCCGGTCGGGTCTGCCACGGGTGCGGCCCGTCGAGTGGCCGGTACTCCACCCCCAACGCGTCCAGGCGCGGCAGGTGGTGCTCCCGCAGCCGGGGCAGGAACTCGGTGAAGTCGTGGGGCCCCGAAGACCACGCGACCTCCGCGAAGGCGCTCAGCCGCGGGAAGGCCGCGTAGTCCACGCGCCGGGCGGTGTCGAGGTGTTCGGTCCACACCTGGGCCTGCACGCCGAGCAGGTGGGGGCTGTCCAGGGCCGGCTCGTAGGTGTAGACGTCCTCGAGCGTGTGCAGGTAGCCGACGGGGATGGGTTCGTCCGGGTGGTCGGACTGGCGGTGGTCGAGGTACAGGCGCTCTTCCGGGCACAGCACCACGTCGTGGCCCCGCGAAGCGGCCAGCGACCCGCGTTCCTCGGCCTGCCAGGCGCCGACCACCATGGTCGGCAGCCCGGAGATCTCCAGCACCTCGTCCCACCCCAGGGGCCGGCGTCCCCGGGACACCAGGTACTCCGCCAACTCCCGGACGAAACCCCCGTGCGCCTCGGTCGCGCCTGGCACCTCGTCGCCGCCCAGGCCGATCACCGGTGACGGGAAGACGTCGAGCACGTGGTCGAACACCGCGCGGAAGAAGTCCAAAGTGGACGATGACGGGTCGAGCAGTGAAGTGCTGATGCCCCACGACGTCCACACCTCCCACTCGGCCGTCGGGTCCGGGCCGAGTTCGGGGTAGGCGGCGATCGCCGCGCGGGCGTGGCCCGGCACGTCGATCTCGGGGACCACCGTCACGGCCCGCGAAGCCGCGTAGGCGACGATCTCGCGCAGGTCGTCGGTGGTGTAGAAGCCGCCGTGGGGCCGGCCGTCGCGGCCGGGGCCGTCGTGGCGACCGACCATCGACGAGTGCCGCCAGCCGCCGACGGACGTGAGCCGCGGGAAGCGGGGTACCTCGATGCGCCAGCCCTGGTCGTCGGTGAGGTGCAGGTTGAGCACGTTGAGCTTGTGCGCCGCCAGTTGGTCGACGAACCGCAGCACCTCCGCCTTCGTGCGGAAGTGCCGGGCCACGTCGAACAGGCAACCGCGCCAGCCGAACCGCGGGTGGTCCTCGACCACGCCGCACGGCAGCGTGAGCCCGGAGCGGATCGAGGCCGCGCGGAAGGCGTCCGGCCCGGCGAGCTGGCGCAGCGTCTCGCGGCCGTACACCTCGCCCGCCGCGTCGGCGACCGCCAGCGTCACGCCACCGGGCGTGATCGTCAGCCGGTACCCCTCGGCGGGCAGCTCCGGCGCCTGGAGCACGGTCACCGGCGCCGGCCACGGGCACACGCCCGGCGCAGCGGCCACCGACACGGGACGGGGGAGCAGGGTGTCGAACCCGGGCATGATCAGCCTTTCACCGCGCCGGACATCCCGGCCACGAGCCGGCGTTGCACCAGCACGAAGAACACCAGCACCGGGATGGTCATGAGGGTGGACGACGCCATCACCGCGCCCCAGTCGGTGTCCTCCGGCTTGAAGAACACCAGGATCGCCTGCGGCAGCGTCTGGTTCTCGGTCTTGGAGATGATGAACGTCTTCGCGAACAGGAAGTCGTTCCACGCGTGGATGAACGCCAGCACGCTCACGGCCACCAGCCCGGGCGCCACGAGCGGGAACAGGATCTGCCACGTGAAGCGCATCCGCGAGGCGCCGTCGAGTTTCGCCGCTTCCTCCAGCTCCACCGGCACGGCCGCGACGAAGCCGCGCAGCATCCAGATCGCGAACGGCAGGCTGAACGCCAGGTGCACCAGCACGAGCGAGCCCAGCTCGTTCAACCCGAACGCCGGTGCCACCGCCCCGATCTGGCGCATCAGGAAGAACAACGGGATGGTCAGCGCCTCCACCGGCACCATCTGCGCCACCAGGATCATCACCAGCAGCACCGTGCGGCCGCGGAAGCGGAACCGGGTCAGCGCCACCGCCGAGAGGAACGACAGGAGCAGTGACAGCACCACTACGGCGAGCGCCACCAGCAGGCTGTTCACGAAGAACCGGCCGAAGCCCGACACGGTGAGCACGCGCTGGAAGCTGTCGAGCGAAGGCGCGAGCGTCCACGGTTTCGGGTTCGCCGTCTGGATCTCGCCCGCCGGCTTGAACGCCGAGAGCACCATCCAGTACAGCGGGAACGCGACGATGCCCGCGACCACCACGGTCACGATCTCGGCCACGAGCCGGCCCGGCCGGCGCACGCGGCGCGTGGTCGCGGCCCGGGGCTTCGCAGTGATCACAGCCATGCCGTGCTCCTGCGCTGCGACCGGACGTAGAGCCCGGTGATCGAGAGGAGCAACAGGGTCATCACGACTCCGATCGCCGAGCCGAGGCCGTACTCCTGCCCGGCGAAGGCCTGCTGGTAGGCGTAGACGTTGAGCACGAGGTTGCGCCCGGCCACGCCGCCGCCGTTGGTCATCACGTAGATCTGCGTGAACACCTTGAAGTCCCAGATGATCGACTGGATCGTGGCGATCATCAGCAGCGGCCGCACCATCGGCAGCACCACCGCCCACGTGCTGCGCCACATCGACGCGCCGTCGAGCGACGCGGCCTCCAGCACCTCTTCCGGGATCGCCTTGATCCCGGCGTACATCGTGACCAGCACGAACGGGAACGAGCACCAGATCACCTCGGCGGCCACGAGCCCGAACGCGCCGAAGGTGCCGAACGTCCACGAGTGGTGCGCCATGCCCGTGAAGCCGATGCCGGAGAGCACCTCGTTGACCAGGCCGAAGTCGGTGTCGAACAGGAACAGCCACACGTACGAGCCGGCGATCGCGGGGGTCGACCACGCGCCGAGCGCGGCGAGGAACAACAGCGTCCGCGGCACCGCCCGCACGCGCGAAGCCAGCACGGCCAGCGCCGTGCCGACCACGAGGCTGCCGACCACACAGGCGGCCGCGAACCCGACGGTCTTCGCGAGCACCGTCCAGAACTGCACGTCCTGCAGCAGCGTCGCGTAGTTGTCGAGGCCGAGGAACACCAGCGGGGCCGCGCCCGCGGCCTGGGGCTGGCCGTAGTCGTAGAACGAGATCAGCACCAGCTGGTAGATCGGGTACACCAGCAGGGCGGCGAGCAGCACGCCCGCGGGCAGCAGGTAGAGGACCGCCGCCCGGCCGTCCCGGCGCCGCCGGCGCGCACGGGGCGCGGGCGGAGCAGGAACGGCGACGGGCAGCTGGGACGTGACCATCAGCCGAAGTTCTTGTTCATCGCCGCCGTCGCGTCGGCGAGCGCGCCGTCGACGTCCTTCCCGCCGGTCGCGATCTGCTGCACGGCGGTCGGCAGCACGTTCTGGCTGTCGATCTTCGACCAGCCGGGCGTGCTCGGCACGAACTTGGTGCCGGCGGCGAGCGTGTCCACGAACGGCTTGAGCGTGGGGTCGCTCGCGGCGAGCTTCTTCTGCACGCTCTGCAGCGTCGGCAGGTTGCCCATCGCGTTGTACATCTTCTCCTGGTACTTCGCGCCCGCCAGCAGCTCCGCGAACTGCACGGCGAGGCCGTGGCGCTTGCTCGCGCCGAACACACCCAGCAGGTTGCCGCCGGCGAACGCGGGCGCGACCGAGCCGGGGGTGGTGCCCGGCAGCGGGACCACGGCGTACTTGCCCTTCACCGCGCCCTGCTCCACCGCCTTGCGGTTGAAGTCACCGCCGATGGTCATGCCGGCCTTGCCGCCGGCGAACGCCGTCACGCTCTGCGTGCCGGTGAGGTTGGCGCACGCGGCGGGCGGGCAGATGTCGTCCTTGAGCAGGTTCGCATACGCGGTGATACCGGCCTTCGCCGGCGCCGATTCCACAGTGGACGTCCACTTGCCACCGTCGGACTTGGCCACGTCACCGCCGTTGGCCCACACGAACGGCAGGAGCGCGTAGGTGTACTTGCCGCCGGTGGAGATGCCGTAGAGGTCGGGCTTCGCGGCGTGGATCTTGCGCGCGTCGTCGGTGAGCTCGGCCAGCGTGGCCGGCGGCTCGAGGCCCAGCTCGGTGAACACGTCGGTGCGGTAGTAGAGGGCGCGGATGCCGGTGTACCAGGGCAGGCCGTAGGTCTTGCCGCCGGATTTCGCGGTGTCGAGCACCGTGGGCAGCAGGTCCTTGCCCTCGCTCCACGACGAGATGTCGCCGGAGAGATCGCTCAGCGCGCCGGTCTGGGCGTAGCTGGCGACGTCGGTGTTGCCGAACTCGGCGACGTCCGGGGCGTTCGACGGGTCGTTGAAGGCGCCGGAGAACTTGTCGGCGCGGCCTTCGACCGGCACCCATTGCACGTCGACGTCCACGCCGGCGTGCGCGGCCTTGAACTCGGTGATGGCCTCCTTCACCGCCGCTTCCTTGGGGGCGCGGCTGGCCTCGTCGAACAGCCACACCCGCAACGTGCCGGTCTGGTCGTCTCCGCCGGCCGCGGCGGGGGCGGACTGGGTGGGGGCGCAGGCGGCCAGCAGGGCCAGCGCCGCGGAGACGCTGATCGCGGTGAAGGTACGACGGACTCTCATCGTTGAGCTCCCAGAGGGGTTGGGCCCACGGACGGCGGACCGGTCGGTCCGCCGCCGCGCGAGCGACGCCGGGTCAGGCGAAGAAAACGGAGTTGACCGAAGGCACGGCGAGCGAGCCGGCGACGACGCCGGGGCGGCCCGTGGTCGGGTCGCGCGGCAGCCAGGTGACGGTGCCCGAGCGCTGGTTGGCCACGTAGAACCACCGCTCGTCGGGCGAGAGCGCGAGGTGGCGCGGCCAGTTGCCGCCGGTGTCCACACTGGACACGAGTTTCAACGTCGTCCCGCCACCGGATACCGAGAACGTGGCGATCGTGTTCGGGCCGCGCACGGTGGCGTGCACGAACTTCGCGTCCTGCGACACGGCGATCTCGCCGGGGAACAGGTCGCCGGTGCTGCCGGGCGGCACCGCGGGCACCACGGCCAGCGGCGTGAGCTTGCCCGCGGCCGCGTCCCAGGACAGCACGGTGATCTCCGGCCGCAGCTCCTGCGCGAGGTAGGCGTAGCGGCCGTTCGGGTGGAACACCAGGTGCCGCGGACCCGCGCCCGAGGGCAGCGTCACCTGCTGGTGCAGCGCGAGTTTCCCGCGGCCGGTGTCGAGCGAGTACACGTAGACCGAGTCGGCGCCGAGGTCCACCGACAGCACCCACTGGCCGGTCGGGTCGTTCACCACCTGGTGGGCGTGTGCGTCGCGCTCGGCGCCGGTGTGCTGCTGCACGTCGGTGGCCGGCCCGAGCTTGCCGCCCGCGAGGATCGGCAGCACGACCACGCTGCCGGAGCCGTAGTTGGCCGCCAGCACGTACTTCTGGCTGCTGTGCACCGAAAGGTGCGTGGGCGCGCTGCCCTTCGACGACACGGAGTTGAGCAGCTTCGGGCTCGCCGCCGTGGTCACGTCGAGCGCCGAGATCGCGCCGTTCGGGTCGCCTTCGTTCGTCACGTACAGGGTGCGCCCGTCGCGGCTGCGGTCGAACCAGGACGCGTCGGGCACGCCCGCCACGGTGCGCACCGGGGTGAGCGCCGGCGCGGTGCCCGAGCGGCCCACCACGTCGAGGCCGTGCCCGGCCGGGGGAGTGCTGGTGTAGCTGCCGACGTACGCGGTGGTTCCGGCGGCTCGCGAGCACCCCAGGGGTGCGGCGCTCGCGAACTGCGCGCCGAGCACGGTGCCGAGTCCGGCGGCGCCGGTGGCGCCGAGGAACGTGCGGCGGGAAAGTCCAGCCATCGAGGTTTCTCCCAACGGTGAGGGGACCGGAAGGTGGAGCCGGCAGCGGGCGGTGCTCAGTCCTGGTGGTTCAGACCACTGCCATGATCAATGCTGCCACGGCGAAACCGCTGAGGGAAAGGACTGTTTCGAGCGCGGTCCAGGTTTTCAGTGTCTGCGGCACCGAAAGACCGAAGTAGCGTGACACGATCCAGAAGCCGCCGTCGTTCACGTGGGAGGCGATGATCGAGCCCGCGGAGATCGCGATCACGATCAGCGCCAATTGCGGTTGCGAGTAGTGCAACTCCACCACTGTGGGCGCGACGATGCCGCTGGTGGTCACGATCGCGACCGTCGCGGAGCCCTGGGCGATGCGCATGCCGCAGCTGATGATGTACGCCGCGAAGATCACCGGCAGGCCCGCGTCGCCGAGCGAACCCGCCACGGCCTTGCCGATGCCGGTCGCCGAGAGCACCGCCCCGAAGAACGAGCCCGCGCCCACCACCAGCAGGATCATCGCGACCGGGCGCAGCGCGTTGGTCGAAAGCTGCGCGAGGTCCGCGCCCGTCATGCCGCGGCGGCGGCCCAGCAGCCACGACGCGAGCAGGGTGGCGATCGTGAGCGCGATGGCGGGTGTGCCGAGGAAGGCCGCGACACCGGCGGCCCCGGAGTTCTTGGGCAGCACGATACTGCCGAACGTGCCCACCAGGATCAGCACGAGCGGGATCGCGATGATGCCGCTGACCAGGCCGAGCGACGGCGGATCGGTCGCCTCCTCGTCGTCGTCACCGGCGAGCTTCGCGAACTCCTCGGCGAGCGGGACGTTCACGCGCTTGCCGATCCAGGTCGAGTACAGGATGCCGCCGACGAACCACGCCGGGATGCCGCAGACCGCGCCCATCAGGATGAGCCAGCCGAGGTCCACGTGCAGCAGCCCGGCGGCCGCGACCGGCCCGGGGTGCGGCGGGATGAACGCGTGGGTGATCGAGAGACCGGCCAGCAGCGGCATCGCGTAGAGCACGATCGAGCGGCCGCCCTGCTTGGCCGCGGCGTAGACCAGGGGCGCCAGCACGAAGATGCCGATGTCGAAGAACACCGGGATGCCGAAGATCAGGCCCGACAGGCCCATCGCGAGCGGCGCGCGTTTCTCGCCGAACGCCCGCAGCAGCGCCGAGGTGAGCACGCGGGCGCCGCCGGAGCGTTCGAGGATCGACCCGAGCAGCGTGCCGAGGCCGATGATCGCCGTGATGTGCCCGAGGATGCTGCCGAAGCCCTTTTCCAGCAAGGAGTCCGAGGTCTTCTGTGCGGTGCCGACCAGGGTGCCCACCGGCAGCCCGGCGGCGAGCGCGGTCAGCACACCCACCACGATCAGCGCGATGAACGGTTCGAGCTTGACCTTGATGATGAGCACGAGGAGCACGGCGATCGAGATCGCCGCGAGCGTGAGCAGACCGCCGGTCGTGGTCTGCAGCCAGTGGATCATCGGCCCCTCCCGGGGTGACGAAGGGAATGGCCGGCGAGGGCGCCGGTGGGGTGGGTGTCCTCGATCGCGGCGACGCCGTTCACGAAGACGTGGGAGATCCCCTCGGCGGGCTGCCTCGGGTTTTCGAACGTGGCGGTGTCGGCGACCGTGGCGGGGTCGAACAACACCAGGTCGGCCGCGTACCCGGGGCGCACGAGGCCCCGGTCGGCGAGCCGCAGCCGCCGCGCCGCGCGCCCGGTGAGGTGCGCGACGCAGTCGGCCAGCCCGAGCACGCCCAGTTCGCGGACGTAGCGGGCGAGGTAGCGGGGGAACGTGCCCCAGGCCCGCGGGTGCGGCCGGTCGCCGACGAGCAGCCCGTCGGACCCGCCGGTGTGCGTGCGGTGGCGCATGATGGCCTGCACGTTCTCCTCGTGGCCGATGTGCATGAGGCACGAGGTGCCGAGCCGTTCGTCGAGCAGCGTCGCGAAGTACAGCTCGGCCGGTGCTTTCCCTTGCCGGCGCGCGGATTCCGCGACGCTGTGGCCCACCAGCGCGGCGTTTTCCGGGCGGCGCACGCCGTTGATCTCGATGCCGGACCAGTCGATGGGCACGCCGTGGGCGCCGTCGGAGCCGGTCTCCTCGATCTCCACGCGCATGCGCTCGCGAGTGTCCGCATCGGACAGTCGCGCGAGCGTCGCGTCGAGCCCGCCCTCGGTGGCCCAGCTCGGCAGCAGCGCCGAAAGATAGGTGGCGCCGGGCAGGTACGGGTAGGTGTCGAGGGTGATGTCGCCGCCGGCGTCGAGCGCGTCGTCGAGCAGCTTCAGCAGTTCGGGGGCCTTGCCCTTGTTCACGGAGAAGTTCATCGTGGCGTGCGCCAGGTGCAGCGGGCAGTCGGCGCGGCGCGACACGTCCACCATCTCGGCGAACGCCTCCAGGGCGCCCTTGCCGTAGCTGCGGTGGTGGGGGCTGTAGTAGCCGCCGCGCTCGCCGACCACGCGACACAGCTCCACGAGCTCGGCCGTGTCCGCGTACATGCCCGGGGTGTAAGTGAGCCCCGAGGACAGACCGAAGGCGCCTTCGTCGAGCCCGGTCGCGATGAGCTGCTTCATCCGGTTCAGCTCGGCCTCGGTCGCCGGCCGGTTCTCCCAGCCGACGGCGAGCATCCGGACCGTGCCCTGCGGTACGAGGTACGCGGCGTTCACGGCGATGCCGCGATCGAGCCGGTCGAGGTACTCCCCGACCGAGCGCCAGTTCCAGTCGAAGCCGACCGGGTCGTCGTTCCAGCCGGCGAGCTGCTGGCGCAGGGCTTCGAGCACGGCGTCGTCCACGGGCGCGTACGAGAGGCCGTCCTGCCCGAGCACCTCGGTGGTCACGCCCTGCGACACCTTCGCGAGGTGGTCCGGTTTGGTGAGCAGCTGCAGGTCGGAGTGCGAGTGCATGTCGATTAAGCCGGGGGCGAGCACGAGCCCATCGGCGTCGAGAACGCGCTTTCCGGTGAGCGAGCCCGGTTCGGCGACCTCGGCGATGCGGTCGCCGGTGATCCCGACGTCGTGACGGGTGATCGGGCCGCCGGTGCCGTCCGCGACCTGGGCGCCGCGGATGACCAGATCCATCAGAACCACGTCCGCACGAAGTCGACGACCGTCTCGCCGTCGGTGTCCACCACCGGCAGCAGCGGCCACTTGTCGAACGTCGTGCACGGGTGGGAAAGCCCGAGCCGCACCCAGTCGCCCACCTCCACCGGCGAGCCGGCCGGCAGTGCGAGGAAGGCGTGCTGGTCGTTGAGCTTGGTCACGCGGTGGCCGGCCAGCTCGGTCACCACACCGTTCTTGCGCAGCAGCTGCGGTTCCGGCGTGCCCTCGTCGTAGGGCAGGTCGCGCTTGCCGGCGGTGAGCAACGCCAGCTCGTCGGTCGGCTTCGAGGTGACCTGCGCCCACGCGTGCAGCGCGGCGTGGAACTGCTCGACGCCGGCCAGGCGCGGGTGCACGCCGAGCGGGGAGATCTCGCGGTAGAAGCCGTCGTCGTGCGTCACGTAGGCGCCGCTGCGCAGGATCGGCAGCACGTCCATCCCGGCCGGCCACGGTTTCGTGAGCTCTTGCGCCACGCGGTCGAAGTACGCGCTGCCGCCGGCAGTCACGTAGACCTGGCCCTCGGCGAGCAGACCCTTCTCCGCGAAGGCGATCGCGGAGTCGCGCAGGGTGTCCACATAGGAACTGATCTTGGCGAGCGCGGCGTCGTCGGTGTCGTGCGACAGCGCGCCTTCGTACCCACCGGTGCCGCGCAGCCGCAGCACCGGGCTCTTCGCGATGGCTTCGGCCACGGCCAGCGCGGTCTCCGGGTCGCGCACGCCGGTGCGGCCACCGGCGCCGCCCAGCTCCACCAGCACGTCGACCGGCCGCGCCGACCCGGCCAGCGCCTCGGTCATCAGCTCGACCCCCCGCACGGAGTCGGCCCAGCACACGAACTCGAACGCCGGGTCCGCGGCCAGCTCGGCGGCGAGCCAGCGCAGGCCGGCCGGGTCCACGAGCTGGTTGGCCAGCAGGATCCGCGAGACGCCGAACGCGCGGTAGATCCGCAGGTGCCCGGCGTTGGCGGCGGTCACGCCCCACGCGCCGTGGTCGAGCTGGCGCGCGAACAGCTCGGGCGCCATCGTGGTCTTGCCGTGCGGCGCGAGGGCGATGCCGTGCGCGGCGCACCACGCGGCCATGGTGGCGAGGTTGTGCTCCACCGCCGCGGCGTCGAGCACCACGAACGGGCCGAAGAAGCCGTCGGCGAACAGGTTCGCGCGCCGGGCCGCGGCTTCGTCGAGGGTGAGCCCGGCGAGAGCGGGCGTGATCGAGCGGAAGCGCCAGTCGATCTTCTCGTCCCGGCCCGCGCGGACGGCGGCGGTCAGGGCGGTGTGCTCGGAGCTGTTCATCGATTCAGACCTCGTGGACCGAATATGATTGCGTATGTTGCAACGGACGTTGCGCAGAATGCGCGACATAGGTGTAGCATCCGGTCCGCCACAGGTCAACGGGATGACGGAACAGGGAGAAAGTCAGTGACGAGCCCGCCCGAGGTGCTCTGCATCGGCGAGTCGATGGCCTTGTTCGTGCCGGCCGAACCGGGCCCGCCCGAACGGGTGCGAAGCTGGCTGCGCACCTTCGGCGGCGCCGAGTCGAACGTCGCGTGCCACCTGCCCGCGCTCGGGGTGCCGAGTGCGTGGGTGAGCGCGGTCGGCGACGACCCGTTCGGCCGCGCGCTGGTCGCCGACATCGCCGCGGCCGGGGTGGACGTGAGCGGCGTCGAGACCGATCCGGCGCGACCGACGGGCTTGTACGTCAAGGAAAGCGGCGCGCAGGGGAGCCCGGTGCGTTACTACCGCACCGGTTCCGCCGCCTCCGCGCTCGGTCCGGATCTCGTGTCCCGGCTCGAGCTCGACGGCGTGCGCGTGCTGCACCTGTCCGGCATCACGCCGGCGCTCTCGGACAGCTGCCTGCAGCTCGTGCGCGCGCTGCTGACCGCGCCGCGCGGCGACCGGCTCGTGTCGTTCGACGTGAACCACCGGCCCGCGCTGGGGCAGGACCTCGCGGTGCTCGCGGAGCTGGCCGGGCTCGCCGACCTCGTGCTCACCGGCGACGACGAGGCCGAACGCGTGTGGGG
Organism: Amycolatopsis rhabdoformis; assembly: GCF_035918295.1. GTDB lineage: Bacteria > Actinomycetota > Actinomycetes > Mycobacteriales > Pseudonocardiaceae > Amycolatopsis > Amycolatopsis rhabdoformis. The sequence continues at coordinate 3,917,934 of NZ_CP142149.1, read as the reverse complement.
CACCGGCGATCCGGCGCGCCTGCGGGAGCTGCTGCCCGGGCCGCGCACGCTGGTGGTGAAACACGGCGAACGCGGCGCGACCCTCGTCGAACGGGGGGTTGCGCCGGTGTTCGAACCCGCGCTGCGCGTGGACGTGGTCGAACCGGTCGGTGCCGGCGACGCGTTCGCGGCCGGGTTCCTCGCCGCCACCCTGCGCGGCGCCGACCCGTCGACCCGGCTGCGCCGCGGGCACCTGCAGGCCGCGGCGACGCTGCTGACCCACGACGACGTCGGCGTGCCGCTCTCGGCGGAAGTGGTGGATACGCTGCTGCGCGCGGACGCCGACGAATGGGGCGCGGCCCGCCTGACGGAAGAGGGAGTGGTGGTGAGGTGAGCCAGAGCCTCGACCGGGCCCTGACCGTGCTGGCCGGGCTCGCCCGCGGCGCGAAGACGCTCGACGAGCTCGCCGAGGAGATCGGCGTGCACAAGACGACCGTGCTGCGCCTCCTGCGCACGCTCGAGTCGCGCCACTTCGTGCGCCGCGAGGGGCCGCGCCACTACCGCCTCGGCAGCGCGCTGTTCGACCTCGCGAACCAGGCGCTGGAAGACCTCGACGTGCGCCGCAGCTCCCGCGATGCCCTCGCGGCGCTCAACGTGCGCACCGGTCACACCGTGCACCTCGCGTCCTACGAAGACGGCGAGGTCGTGTACATCGACAAGTTCGAGGGCCATCACTCCGTGCGGATGTACTCGCGCATCGGCAAACGCGCGCCGCTGCACTGCACGGCCGTGGGGAAGGTGCTCGTGGCGGCGATGCCGCAGGCGCGGCGCGAAGAGATCGCGGCGTCGCTGGACTACCTGGTGCTCACGCCGAACACGATCACCTCGCCCGAGGCCTACCTCACCGAGCTGGCGGCCGTCGCGGAGCGCGGGTACGCGGTGGACAACGCCGAGCACGAGGACTTCATCCACTGCATCGCGGCGCCGGTGCGCGGCGCGGGCGGCGAGGTGCTCGCCGCGGCGTCGATGTCGGTGCCGAAGGTGCTGCTGGACTACGCCGGCCTGCTCGCGCTCGTGCCCGAGCTGCTGGCCGCCACCGAGGAAGCTTCCGTCCACAGTGGATGGACGGGGAACGGAAAGGGGATCTGATGGGCAAGACGGCGATCACCACGCAGAACGCGCCGAAGCCGCCGGCGAAGTTCTCGCAGGCCGTCCGCAAGGGCAACATCCTGCAGGTCGCGGGCACGGTCGCGTTCGACCCCGCGACCAACGCGATCGTCGGCGACGACATCGCGACGCAGACGCGGCAGGTGTTCAAGAACCTCGAGGCCCTGCTCACCGAGGCCGGTTCGAGCTGGGCCGACGCGATGATGGTGCGCGTGTACCTCACCGACACGAGCCACTTCGCGCCGTTCAACGAGGTCTACAACGAACTGATCGGCGAGGGGCCGCACTCGGCCCGCACCACGGTCTACGTCGGCCTGCCCGCCGGTCTCCTCGTGGAGATCGACGTGCTCTGCGTACTCGACTGACGCTGCCTGACGGACACTGCCCGCCTGGGCTCGCTCGCTCGGCGGGCCCAGGCGTTTCCTCTCGACCTGCTCAGCCCAGCACACTCGTGTAGGCGTTGATCGCCGGCTGGCCGCCGAGGTGCGCGTAGAGCACGTTCGACTCCGGCGCGATCTCGCCGCGGCGCACCAGGTCGATGAGGCCGGCCATGGACTTGCCCTCGTAGACCGGGTCGGTGATCATGCCTTCCAGCCGGGCCGCGGTCCGGATCGCGTCCAGGGTGGACTCGTCGGGGATGCCGTACACGCCGGCGTGGTAGCGCTCGTCGAGCAGCACCTCGCCGATCGCCGGCGCGCCGATGAGCTCGGCCGTGTTCTTCGCGATGCGCGCGATCTGGTCACGGGTCTCGGCCGGTTTCGCCGACGCGTCGATGCCGAGGATCCGCCGGGGCCGCTGACCGAGCGCCGCGCCCGCGACCATCCCGGCCTGGGTGCTGCCGGTGACCGAGCAGACGATCACGGTGTCGAAGAAGACGCCGAGCGCGCGTTCCTGCTCTTCGAGCTCGGCGATCCAGCCGGCGAACCCGAGCCCGCCGAGCCGGTGGTCCGACGCGCCGGCCGGGATCGCGTACGGCCGGCCGCCGGCGGACTTCACGTCGTCGAGCGCGCGTTCCCAGCTCTCCTTGAACCCGATGCCGAACCCGGCGTCCACCAGCCGCACGTCGGCGCCGAGGATCCGCGACAGCTGGATGTTGCCGACCTTGTCGTGCAGCGGATCGTGCCAGTCGACCCAGCTTTCCTGCACCAGCACGGCTTTCAGGCCCGCGCGCGCCGCGGCCGCGGCGACCTGGCGGGTGTGGTTGGACTGCACACCGCCGATGGACACGAGCGTGTCGGCGCCTTCGGCGAGCGCGTCGGCCACGAGGTACTCGAGCTTGCGGGTCTTGTTGCCGCCGTAGGCGAGACCCGAGTTGAGGTCTTCGCGCTTGGCCCACACGGTCGCGCCGCCGAGGTGCTCGGTGAGGCGATCGAGGCGGTGGATCGGCGAAGGGCCGATCAGCAGCGGGAAACGCGGGAAGTCGGTGAGGCTCACGGGGTCTCCATCGGGTCGGTGGTTTCCGGGCTGGTGTCGAGGCTGGCTTCGAGGTCGGACCAGATCGTCGAGGTGATCGCGGCGGCGGTGACGGCGTCGCCGGCTTCGATCGCGTCGACGAGCTCGGTGTGCCGCCGGATCGAGCGGTGCGCGGGCAGTGAGCTGAAGCGCGCGTATTCGAGCCGCCGCAGCAGCGGGGTGTACCGGTCGAGCGTCGCGGCCACGGCGCGGTTGCCGCCCGCGCGCACGGGGATGTCGTGGAGCTCGTCGTCGGCCGCGATCGCCGCGGCCACGTCGCCCGAGCCCACCGCGGCGGCGAACTTCTCGTTGGCCGCGCGCATTTCGGCGATCTGCCGGGCGCCGAGGCGGGGGAGGGCCTGGCGGATCGTGAACTCGTGCAGCGCGCGCACCAGCTGCACGGCGTCGCGCACCTCGTCGCCGGCGATGGCCGCCACCCGCGTGTAGCTCTGTGGTTTCGACTCCACGAGGCCGTCGCCGGCCAGGCGCAGCAACGCCTGGCGCACGGGGGCGCGGGAGAGACCGAGCTCGTCGGCCAGGTCGGCGTCGCGCAGCGGGGTGCCGGGCGCGAGGCTGCCGTCGATGATGGCCTGGCGGATGCGGTCGTAGGCCTCGTCGCGCAGCAGCGGCCGGGTGACCTTGGGAAGCGGACTCACATCTAACATGTTAGATGTCGGATCGGGCGGTGGCAACCAGGTGCGTCAAGGGGCTGCGGATGTCCGCGAACGGAATGGTGAAGGCCCGTCCGCGACATTGCGAACGGGCCTCGTGGTGGTGCGGTTCCCGGGTCGGGCCGGGTCGTGGGCTCAGTAGACCGGGCCGGTGAACTTCTCGCCCGGGCCCTGGCCCGGCGCGTCGGGGACGGCGGAGGCCTCGCGGAACGCCTTCTGCAGCGACTGCAGGCCGTCGCGCAGCGGGCCGGCGTGCAGGCCCAGGTATTCTACGGACGACGTGACGAGCCCGGCGAGCGCCGTGATGAGCCGGCGGGCCTCGTCGAGGTCGCGGTGGGGCGAGGTGTCCGGGTCGGCGTCGGCCAGGCCCAGCCGTTCGGCGGCGGCCGACATCAGCATCACGGCCGCGCGGCTGATCACCTCCACGCTCGGGATGTCCTCCAGGTCGCGGACGTCCGGGGAATAGGGGGGCTCTTGCGAAGGTTGTTCTGACACGTCTGGTACCCTTCCACGAGCGACCAGCCCCCGAGGAATCGGGGGCGGCAAGTGGAGCCCCGCTCCCACCCGCGTCACCGCCTCAGGTGTCCGGGTCCGGTCTCGCCGAAGTGGTGGATGTCAGTGCATCCCTCATTGAGGCGAAGCGTTCGATCTTCGTGGTCGAGCGCGATCGGAGACAGAGCGGGCCCCGTGAACCGGCAGGAAGCCGGTGACGGGGCCTGATTCATGTGGGCACCAGGTCGAGAAGAGAATTGTCACTCGGACCAAGGAGGCCCCATCAGCTCCGAGACACGCATCAACGAACGTATCCGGGTGCCGGAAGTCCGGCTCGTCGGACCCAACGGCGAGCAGGTCGGCATCGTCCGGATCGAAGATGCGCTGCGGCTGGCACAGGAGAACGATCTCGACCTCGTCGAGGTCGCGCCTCAGGCCCGCCCGCCCGTATGCAAGCTCATGGACTTCGGCAAGTTCAAGTACGAGAGCGCGCAGAAGGCCCGCGAGTCCCGCCGCAACCAGCAGTTGACCGTCATCAAGGAACAGAAGCTGCGTCCGAAGATCGACCAGCACGACTACGAGACCAAAAAGGGTCACGTGTCGCGGTTCCTGGCGGCCGGCAACAAGGTCAAGGTCACGATCATGTTCCGCGGTCGCGAGCAGTCCCGGCCGGAACTCGGTTTCCGGCTGCTGCAGAAGCTGGCCGACGACGTGACCGAGCTGGGCTTCGTCGAATCGTCGCCCAAGCAGGACGGTCGCAACATGATCATGGTGCTGGCCCCGCACAAGAACGTGAAGCCGAAGGTCGTGAAGGCCGAACCGGAACCGGTTCCCGAAGCCTGACGCCTCCCTCAGCGCCCAGCACAGTCAGCGGCACACCGGAATTCCGGTGTGCCGCCGCACGGAAGAGGACAACAAGCATGCCGAAGATGAAGACGCACAGCGGTACGTCCAAGCGCATCCGCGTCACGGGCACGGGCAAGCTGCGCCGCCAGAAGGCCGGTCGCCGCCACCTGATGGAGAAGAAGTCCAACCGCCTCACGCGGCGCCTCGAGGGCACCACCGAGCTCGCGAAGACCGAAGCCGGTCGCGTCAAGCGACTGCTCGGTATCTGAGCCTCGCACACTTTCCCACTCACCCCCGGGGTCACCTCGCCCCCCGAACCGACAGGATGGACCAGTGGCACGCGTCAAGCGGGCGGTCAACGCCCAGAAGAAGCGTCGCGCAACTCTCGAACTGGCCAGCGGCTACCGCGGCCAGCGTTCGCGGCTGTACCGCAAGGCCAAGGAGCAGACGCTTCACTCGCTCAACTACGCCTACCGCGACCGCCGTGCGCGCAAGGGTGACTTCCGCCAGCTGTGGATCACCCGCATCAACGCGGCCGCTCGTGCCAACGGCGTGACCTACAACCGGTTCATCCAGGGCCTGAAGGTCGCCGGTGTCGAGGTCGACCGCAAGATCCTCGCGGATCTCGCCGTCAACGACGCCGCCGCCTTCACCGCGCTCGCCGAGCTCGCCAAGGCGAACGTGAACACCGGCGAAGCGAAGTCGGCCTGACCGGCAGTTTCCCGCGACCCGGGGCGGATCCGTTCACCGAACGGACCCCCCGGGTCGTTGCTGCGCGCAAGCTCACGCGCCGCGCGGAACGCGACAAGACCGGCCGGTTCCTGGCCGAAGGCGTCAACGCCGTCGAGGCCGCGCTGGCTTCCGGCACCGTGTACGAGCTGTTCGTCACCGAACGCGCGGCCGCGGCGCACGCGAAGCTTGTTTCGGCCGCCGCGGATTCCGGTGTCGCGGTCTCGCTCATCACCGACCGCGCTGCCGACGGCCTGTCGGAAACCGTGACACCGCAGGGGATCGTGGCCGTCTGCGCGCTCGTCGACCGGCCACTCGCGACAGTGCTGGCCGGCGCGCGCCTCGTGGTCGTCCTCGTGGACGTCGCGGAGCCCGGCAACGCCGGCACCGTGATGCGCGTGGCCGACGCCGCGGGCGCCGACGCGGTGATCCTCGCGGGCGACACCGTGGATCCCCACAACGGCAAGAGCGTGCGCGCCGCCGCGGGGTCCACCTTCCACGTGCCGCTCGCTCGCGAGCGTGACACTTCCGCCGTGCTTTCCGCGCTGCGCGAAGCCGGCCTGCGGACGTTGGCCGCCCACGGGTACGCGTCGCTCTCCCTCGACGAGGTCACGTTCGACGAGCCGACCGCGTGGATCTTCGGCAACGAGGCCCACGGCCTGTCCGAGACGGTGCTGTCCGCGGCGGACGAAGCCGTACGCATTCCCTTGTACGGCAAGGCGGAAAGCCTCAACCTCGCCACCGCGGCCGCCGTGTGCGTGTACACCTCGGCGATGGCCGCGCACCGCGCCCGCTAGCGGGCACTCGCCTCGGCGAGGCTCTGGTGCCGGGTCTCCGGCGCCAGGAACACCGACACCACCACCCCGACCGTGCTCACGGCCGCGGCGATGAGCATCGTCACGCCGACGCCGGCCGAGGCGAGCAGGATCGGCGTGAGGAACGTGCCGACGGCGGCGCCGATGCGGCTCACCGACGTACCGACGCCGACCGCGGTCGCGCGGACCTCCGTGGGGAACAGCTCGTTGGGGTAGATCCACTGCATGATCGTGGGGCCGCCGATGGCGATCGCGTACACGGCGAACAGGGTGGCCACCACGGGAACCGCGGAGTGCGGGAAGAAGCCGAGCGCGAACAGCGCGACCGTGGCGACCGCGAACGGGCCGATCAGCAGCGTGCGCCGGCCGAAGCGGTTGGCCACGAGGGTCGCGGCGACGCAGCCGATGAGGAACAGCAGGCCGATGGACGCCTCGCCCACGTTGGCGAGTCCCGGGCCGTCGAGGCCGAGCGCGGCCAGCAGGGCGGGCCCGAAGGCGTAGATGGCGTAGATCGGCAGGATCGAGCAGGTCCAGAACACCGCGACGAACACCGTGCGCCGCAGGTAGGGACCGGAGACCAGGGTGCGGAACCGCGCGGGTTCGGTTTCCTCGGGCAGGGCCTCGAGTTCGGCGTCCGGGCCGAACACCTTGTGAAGGGCCGCGCGTGCCTCGTCGACGCGGCCGCGGGCGGCGAGCCAGCGCGGTGATTCAGGCGTGCCCCAGCGGGCCACCACGAGCAGGATCGCGAACACCGCGGGCGACAGCAGCATCCAGCGCCACGCGTCCGGGCCCAGGTGCTTGAGTGCCTCGCCGACCAGGTACGCGGCGGCGTTGCCCGCCGCCCACATCGCGGTGAGCCAGCCGAGCAGGCTGCCACGCTTGCGCCGCGGCGCGAACTCGGCCAGCAGCGACGTGGCGATGGGGTAGTCGGCGCCGATCGCGATGCCGAGCACGAACCGCAGCGCCAGCAGCATCACCGGGCCGGTGGAGAAGAACTGGGCCACCGAACAAATCGCGACGAGCAGCAGGTCGAGCGTGTACATCACGGTCCGGCCGACCCGGTCGGTCACGTACCCGCCGAGCAGGCCGCCGGCGAACAGGCCGATCAGCGCCGACGCGCCCAGCACGCCCTGCCACGCACCGGACAGGTGCCACTGCGGGGTCAGCTGCGTGAGGGCGACGCCGATGATGCCGAGCACGAACCCGTCGAGGAACGGGCCGCCGGCCGAGTACACCGTGAGCCGCCGGTGGAACGCGGTGAGCGGGAGATCGTCGAGCGTCCGGCCCACGCCGGTCCCCGTCGGGGTGCCGGCGCCGTTGCCTCGGGCACTGCTCATGGTGGTTCTCCTGTCGGGAGTGCCGGGTGTCGTGTCGCAGTGGGCAGCACCGTAAGGATTGTTCAACAACTGCGTCAACCCTTCAGGGTGACTTGGTCGCCTATCCTGAATTCTGAAAGCGCGACCGTCGCATTGTTCAACAACCCTCGTTGACTGTTGAACAAAACCGGCTAAGGTCGATCCCGTGACGGAGAGCGCAGCAGCAGAGATCACCGGCGTCGCCGCGCCGGAGCGGGTCGCCGAGACGTTGCGGGAGCGCATCGTCGAGGGCGAGCTGCGGCCGGGGGCGCCGTTGCGGGAGGTGGCGCTGGCCGAGGAGCTCGGCGTCTCGCGCAACACCCTGCGCGAAGCCGTGCGGCTGCTGACCACCGAAGAGCTGGTGGAGGTGAAGCGGCACCGGGGCGCGGTGGTCAAGATGATCACCGTCGAGGAGGTGCGCGACATCTACCTCGTGCGCCGCACGGTCGAGCTGCGGGCGATCGACGACAGCGCGCTGGCCACCGAACGCGCGCTGGCCGGGCTCGAGCAGGCGTGCGCGGCGGCGGAAGAAGCCGCGGTGGCCGGGAGCTGGCGCGAAGTCGGCACGGCGAGCCTGCGGTTCCACCAGGCCCTGGTCGCCACGCTCGGCAGCCCGCGCCTCGACGCGCTCTTCCGCACCACCTTCGCGCAGCTGCGGCTCGCGTTCGCGGCGATCGCGGACGAGGCCGATTTCCAGCGCTCGTTCGTGCCGCGCGACCGCGAGATCTGCGACCTGCTCACGGCCGGCTCCCGGGCCGCGGCCGCCGCCGCGTTGCGCCGCTACCTCGACGACGCCGAGCGCGCCGTGATCGAGGTGCTGCGGCTGCAGGCCGTGCCGGACCCGGCCTGACTCTTCGTCCGACCGGTCCACCCTCTCAATCCCACCCGACCACCGAACTGCGAGGTTTTCCATGGGCAGCTACCCCGCCGCGTACCAGACGGAAGGGGGCGCGCTCGGTGTCGATCGCGCCTTCTACGGCCGCATCGCGAGCGAGACCGACGGTCGCGAGCTGGTCGAGGAGTTCACCCTCCCGATCCGTTCGGGCCGGGCCTGGGAAGTCCCCGCGGGGCACGTGTGCCGCATCAGCACGCCCGAGGGCCCGCAGGTGGGTGACCTCAACGTGTGGAACCGCCACGACCCGCGTGAGCGGATGTGGGCCGCGCGCACGCGTCAGCTGCAGGCCGCGCACGTGTCGACCTTCGACCGGATCTGGTCCACGCTGCCGTTCCTGCGGCCGTTGCTCACGGTCACCAACGACACCCTCGCGGACTACGGCAGCGACGCGGACGGCGGCCGCGTGCACGACCTGCTCGGCACGCGCTGCGACCCGTACGTGAACCGCATGCTCACCGGCGAGGACTTCGACTTCCACTGCCACTCGAACCTCACCCGCGCGGTTCTCCCTTACGGGCTCACGGAATTCGACGTGCACGACGTGCTCAACGTGTTCCAGTGCACCGGGCTCAACGACGAGGACCGCTACTTCATGAAGGCGTGCCCGGCGAAGGCGGGCGACTTCTTCGAGTTCTTCGCCGAGCTCGATCTCCTGTGCGCGCTGTCGACCTGCCCCGGCGGTGACCTGTCGGTGCCGCTCTGGGGCCCGGACGCGAAGGACCCGATCGACGTGTGCCGTCCGCTGGCGGTGCAGGTCTACCGGATCCCCGACGAACAGCGCGCCGGCTGGCAGCAGCCGGAGCGGGCCGCCTACGGCAACCTGCACGGCCTGCGGCTGCCCCGGTGGGAAGATCAGGCCTGAGGGCCTGGCCGCCGGCTCGGGCGCGGCGAAAGCGGAGGGTGAGCGGCCGGGGTCCACGGCCGATCCCCTAGACTGGGCTGCCCGATGTGCACGTGCGGCTGCCTGCCCGTGCGCTGCCGCTCAACCCGTCCCAGTGGACGCCGAGGAGTCATGTCCGGAGCCACAGACAAGCCGGTCGACGTGCTCGCACCGGAAACCCTGCGCGCGGCGATCAAGGCGGCCGAAGAGGCCTTCGCGGGTGCCACCGACCTGGAGGCGCTCGCCGCCGTCAAGCCGGCGCACCTCGGGGACCAGGCGCCCCTGCTGCTGGCGCGCCGAGCGATCGGCGCGCTGTCCAAGCAGGAGAAGGCCGACGCCGGCAAGCGGGTCAACGAGGCCCGCCAGGCCACGCAGGCCGCGTTCGACGAGCGCCGCGCGGTGTTGCAGGCGGAGCGGGACGAGCACGTGCTGCGCGAAGAGGCCGTCGACGTCACGCTGCCGTGGGACCAGGTCCCGCGGGGTGCGCGGCACCCGATCAGCACCGTGTCCGAGCGCGTGGCCGACGCGTTCGTGGCGATGGGCTACGAAGTCGCCGAAGGCCCTGAGCTCGAGGCGGAGTGGTTCAACTTCGACGCGCTGAACTTCGGCAAGGACCACCCCGCGCGTCAGCTGCAGGACACGTTCTACGTGGGCGAAGAGGACTCCGGGCTGGTGCTGCGCACGCACACCTCGCCCGTGCAGGCCCGGAGCCTCCTGCACCGCGACCTGCCGGTGTACGTCGTGTGCCCGGGCCGCACCTACCGCACCGACGAGCTCGACTCCACGCACACGCCGGTGTTCACACAGGTCGAAGGCCTGGCCGTGGACAAGGGCATCACCATGGCCCACCTCAAGGGCACGCTCGACGCGTTCGCGCGGGCGATGTTCGGCGAGAGCTCGAAAACGCGGCTGCGCCCGCACTTCTTCCCCTTCACCGAGCCGTCCGCCGAGGTGGACGTGTGGTTCGAGGAGAAGAAGGGCGGCCCCGGCTGGGTCGAGTGGGGCGGCTGCGGCATGGTCAACCCCAACGTGCTGCGCGCGTGCGGCGTCGACCCCGAGGTGTACTCCGGGTTCGCGTTCGGCATGGGCATCGAGCGGACCCTGCAGTTCCGCAACGGCATCCCGGACATGCGCGACATGGTCGAAGGCGACGTCCGGTTCACCCTTCCCTTCGGAACGGAGGCGTAGTGCGAGTCCCGGTGAGCTGGCTGACCGAGCACCTCGACGTGGGTGACGAGGTCACGCCCCAGGACCTGGCCGACGCCTTCGTGCGGATCGGGATCGAGGTCGACGAGCTGAGCGAGCTCGGACCGGTGACCGGCCCGCTCGTGGTCGGGCGCGTCGCCGAGATCGAGGAGCTCACGGGCTTCAAGAAGCCGGTGCGCTTCTGCCGCGTCGAGGTCGGCGAGGAGCCGGAGTCCGAAGAGGACACCGCGGGCTCCGAAGACGACGAGGACGAGGACGACGACGAGGGCCCGATCGAGAACGAGGGCCCCCACGGCATCAAGACCCGCGGCATCGTCTGCGGCGCGAACAACTTCGCCGAGGGCGACCTCGTCGTGGTGGCGCTGCCGGGTGTCGTGCTGCCGGGTGATTTCGAGATCGCCGCGCGCAAGACGTACGGCAAGGTCAGCGACGGCATGATCTGCTCCGCCAAGGAGCTCGGCCTGGGCGAGGACCACAGCGGCATCCTCGTGTTGCCGCCGGGCACCGCGAGCCCGGGCGACGACGCGATCGCGCTGCTGGGTCTCGTCGACACCGTCATCGAGGTCACGCCGACCCCGGACCGCGGCTACGCGCTGTCGATCCGCGGCCTCGCGCGCGAGCTGTCCAACGCGCTCGACGTGCCCTTCGGCGACCCGGCGAACATCGACATCCCCGAGGCCGAGGGCGACGCGTGGCCGGTGCGGGTCGAGGACCCCGAAGGCTGCCCGCGCTTCGTGCTGCGCCGTGTGAAGGGCCTCGACGCCACCGCGCCGTCGCCGTGGTGGATGCGCCGCCGGCTGATGCTGGCCGGCATCCGCTCGATCTCGCTGGCCGTCGACGTCACCAACTACGTGATGCTCGAGCTCGGTCACCCGCTCCACGCGTTCGCGACCACCGCCATCCAGGGGGACCTGGTGGTGCGGCGCGCGTCCGCGGGGGAGAAGCTGACCACTTTGGACGATGTCGAGCGCACCCTCGACGCCGACGACATCGTGATCGCCGACGACTCCGGCGTGATCTCGCTCGCGGGCACCATGGGTGGCGCCAGCACGGAGATCACCCCGGAGAGCACCGACGTGCTCCTCGAGGCGGCCCACTGGAACCCGGCGTCGATCAGCCGCACGGCGCGCCGGCACAAGCTGTTCTCCGAGGCGGCCAAGCGCTTCGAGCGCTACACCGACCCGGGCCTGTGCGCGGCCGCGGTGGAGCTGGCCGCGCGCCTGCTGCGCCAGTACGGCGAGGGCGCGATCCAGCCGGGCCGCACCGACGAGGGTGGCGTCACGCCGCTCGCGCCGGTCACCATGCCGATCAACCTGCCCGACCAGGTGGCGGGCGTGCGCTACGAGCGCGGCGTCACCGTGCGGCGGCTCACGCAGATCGGCTGCAAGGTCCAGGTGAGCACCAGCGACGCGGGCATCTCGTCGGTCACCGCGACCCCGCCGAGCTGGCGCGCCGACCTCGTGCAGCCCGCCGACCTCGTCGAGGAGGTGCTGCGGCTCGAGGGGTACGAGAGCATCCCGTCGGTCCTGCCGGCGGCGCCCGCGGGCCGTGGGCTCACCGAAGAGCAGAAGCGCCGCCGCGGCGTCGCCCGCGCGCTGGCCGAGGCGGGCCACGTCGAGGTGCTGCCCTTCCCGTTCGTCGGCGACTCGGTGTGGGACGACCTCGGCCTGGCCGAGGACGACGTGCGCCGCCGGACCGTGCGCGTGCGCAACCCGCTTGAGGCCGACCACGACCGCATGTCGACCACACTCCTGCCCGGCCTGCTCGACACCTTGCAGCGCAACGTGTCCCGCGGCATGAAGGACGTGTCGCTCTTCCACATCGGCCAGGTCGTGCTGCCGAAGCCGCACCAGCTCAAGGTGCCGGACCTCGGCGTCGAGCACCGGCCGAGCGACGAGGAGCTCGCCGTGCTGGAGGCCGCCGTGCCCGCCCAGCCGGTGCACGTCGCCGTGGTGCTCACCGGCCAGCGCCGCCGCGCCGGCTGGTGGGGCAAGGGCGAGCCGGCTTCGTGGGCCGACGCAGTGGAGGCCGCCCGCCTCGTGGCCGAGGCCGCCGGCGTGGAGCTCACGGTGCAGTCGGCCGACCTCCCGCCGTGGCACCCGGGCCGCTGCGCCCAGCTGCGCGTGGGCGACTGGCCGGTGGGCCACGCGGGCGAGCTGCACCCCAAGGTCGTCGAGGCGCTGGGCCTGCCCCCGCGCACCGTCGCCATGGAGCTCGACCTCGACGCCATCCCGCTCCCGGACTCCCGCCCGGCGCCCAGCGTCTCGGCCTACCCGCCGGTGCTCCTCGACGTCGCCCTCGTGGCCGGCGCCGACGTGCCCTCGGCGGACCTCGCCGAGGTGCTCCGCACCAGCGCCGGCGACCTCCTCGAAGACATCACCCTCTTCGACGTCTACACCGGCACCCAGATCGGCGACGGCAAGCGTTCCCTGGCCTACAAGCTCCGCTTCCGGGCCCCGGACCGCACCCTCACCGTCGACGAGGCGACCAAGGCCCGCGACGCCGCGGTCTCCGCGGCGGGCGACCGCTTCGGAGCCACGCTGCGCGCCTGATCACCAGTACGCCTGATCAACTGCGCCGCTGATCTCCTGCGCGGCACCACCTGATCGGCTTCGGTCCGTGGGCCGGAGACACCGCCTCACCGCGGAGTCTCCGGCCCATCGCCGTTTTCTCCGCCGGGTGCGGTTCGCGGTCACGTCAGGTTCTTCAGGGCCTCCCGGGTGGACAGTGGTGACAGGTCGGGGTGGTCGTGCACGAACGCGCGCACCCACGCGGCGTCCGTTTTCGCGTGGTCGCGCAGGGCCCAGCCGATGCCTTTCCTCAGGAAGAAGTCCGGGTCGGCCGCGTTGGCTTCGATCGCCGCGGTGAGCAGGACGTGGTCGACGTCGGTTTTGGCCGACACCTGGCTGATCACCGCGGTGCGGCGGCGCCACCGGTCCGGGTCGGTGGCCCAGCGCAGCAGGACCGGGGTGACCTCGGCGCGGTGCTCCCGCAGGATCGGCCCGACGCGGCGGATCGCGACCTCGTCCACGAAGTCCCACCACGCACCGCCCACGATCAGTTCCTCGTAGAGGTCCAGCAGCCCGGGGTCCTGCCACTGCCGGTAGGCGCGGTGGCCCGTCAGGTCGATCGCCGCGTAACGCTCCTCGCGGAATTCGGCGGTGCGCCACAAGGTGAGCACCGTCGTTGAAAAACTCACTCGATCGGGCAGAACGTGGTCGGCCAGCACCGTCTTCATGAGGGCGGCCCGCTCGGGCTTGGCCACGCCGCGAAACGGCATCGCCGACTTCATGTACGCCTGCATGCCAACGGCTTTCGCCGCGTCCGCCCGCTCGGCGAGTCCTGTTCGGACAGCCGAGATCAAGGCCGTGTCCACACCCATTGGCGGTCACCTCCACCGCGCCGGCCACCGCCGGGTGACGGCTGGCGCAACTCGTGTCGTGCGAGGAGATTGTGGCGGGTTGTCGGTAGTTTCGACCAATTCGGGTAACCCGCGAACGAAGAGGGCCATCGTGAAGAAAATCCTTGCCGTCCTGGCTGCCGCGGGTGTCGCGGTCGGGACGATGGCCGCCGCACCGGCCGCCACGGCGGCACAGGGGGCGGCGAAGCCGGGCTACACCCCGCCGCCGATCAGCTGGGGTGCGTGCCAGACCCCGAGCCTGACCAACGCCGGCGCCGAGTGCGGGTTCCTCGTGGTCCCGATGGACTACGCGAAGCCGGCCGGCACCAAGGTGCAGATCGCGGTGTCGCGGATCAAGCACAAGGCCGCGCAGTACCAGGGCGTGATGCTGGTGAACCCGGGTGGCCCCGGCGGGTCCGGGCTCGGGCTCTCGGTACTGGGCCAGTACGTGCCGAACGGCGCCGGCGGCGCCTACGACTGGATCGGCTTCGATCCACGCGGCGTCGGCTCCAGCAAGCCCACCGTGACGTGCGACGGCGGCTACTTCTCCTACGACCGGCCGCCGTACGTGCCCACCACGCCGCAGCTCGAGCGCACCTGGCTCGCGAAGACGCGCGGTTACGCGAAGGCGTGCGCCAAGAACGGCGCCATCCTCGACCACATCAAGACCACCGACGTCGCGCAGGACATGGACAGCCTCCGCGTGGCGCTGGGGGAGAAGCAGATCAACTACTACGGCTTCTCCTACGGCACCTACCTCGGGCAGGTGTACAGCACGCTGTACCCGAAGAACGTGCGGCGCATGGTGCTCGACGGCAACGTGGACCCGCGCAAGGTCTGGTACCAGGCCAACCTCGACCAGGACGTCGCGTTCGACCGGAACATCAAGATCTACTTCGGCTGGCTCGCGAAGTACGACTCGGTCTACCACCTCGGCAAGACCGCGACCGCCGTGGAGAAGCTCTGGTACGACCAGCAGAAGAAGCTCGACCGCTCCGCCGCCGGCGGCGTGATCGGCGGCGACGAGTGGACCGACGTGTTCCTGCAGGCCGGCTACTACGTGTTCGGCTGGGAGGACCTGGCCAAGGCCTTCGACGGTTGGGTGCACCGCGGCGACTGGCAGACGCTCAAGAGCCTCTACGACAACTCCAACCCGCCCGGTGACGACAACGGGTACGCCGTGTACAGCGCCGTGCAGTGCACCGACGTGCAGTGGCCGACCAAGTGGAACCGCTGGCGCCTCGACAACTGGACGACCTACTTCCGCGCGCCGTTCGAAACCTGGGGCAACGCGTGGTTCAACGCGCCCTGCGTGAACTGGCCCGCCAAGGCCGGCAAACCCGTGACGGTGGACGGCAGCAAGGTCGGCGGCGTGCTGCTGATCAGCGAGGAGCTCGACGCGGCGACGCCGTACGCGGGCAGCCTCGCGGTGCGGAAGCTCTTCCCGGAGTCGAGCCTGATCAGCGCCCCGGGCGGCACCACCCACGCCGGCTCGCTGTCCGGCGTCGCCTGCGTGGACGACAAGGTCGCCGACTACCTCGCGACGGGCGCGCTGCCGAAACGCACGGCGGGCAACCACTCCGACGCCCAGTGCGACCCGGTGCCGCCGCCGGTTCCGGCCGCCGCGGACGCACAACAGAAGAGCGACGCACCAGCCCAGGCCCAGGTGGGCTCGCTGCTGCGCTTCTGATCGTTTTCCTCCGGTGCCCCGGTCCGGTCCGCCAGGCCGGGGCACCTGCCGTCTGTGGTGATGGTGTTCGGTGTGCTTTCGCACCGTCGCTCCTCGGTTGCTCTTCGTGGTTGTCCGGGACGGTACGGCGGGGGTCCGACAATTTCGGAGCGCAGCCGTTCGCGCACGGGCCGTGAGCGGATTTTGTCGGGGGTGGGCGCTACCTTCCCGGCATGACGATCATCGAAGAGCACCGGACCGAGGTCCGGGTCGGAAACATCCAGTACCAGATCGCCGTCGTCGCCCGCCCGGGCGACACGGCCGAGCAGAACCGCGTCACGGTCACCGTGGGCGGCGAAGGACCCGAGGGCGAATCCGTCGTGCACGGCCGGCTCGACCTCGACACCACCGCGGTCCCCACGGTGGCCGACCTCCTGGCCGGCAGCCTGCACGCCTTCGCCGGCGGCCCACGCCGAAGATCCGGCGAACGCCCCGCCCAGCAAGGCAAACCGTGGAACGCGGACCTCGACGCCGAACTGGAGTCCGCCTGGCTGGCGGGCGACACGGTCGCCGACCTGGCCCGCCGCTTCGAACGCACGGCGGGTGGGATCCGCTCGCGCTTGCCGCGGGTCGGGTGTGACCCCGAACGGCCGGGGCAGCACCTGCCCGCGCCGCCGAGCCTGCGGGAGTCCGGGGAGGGGGAGGAGTGACCTCTGCCGTGCCCGTGGGCTGCGGGGCCACGGGCACGGCTCCGGCCACGGGTACGGCTCCGGCTGTGGAGCGGTGGGGCAGGCGATCGGTTGATCCGCGAGCGGTGCGGTTGTCCTGAGTGCTGCGAGCTGGGTCGGCCGGCCCGGGACGTCGCGGTGCCGGGATCGCTGCTCGGCATGGCACGGCCGGCCCGGGATGTCGCGGTGCCGGGATCGCTGCTCGGCATGGCACGGCCGGGCTTCACTGATCGAGTCGGCGAGCCTGCCCGAGATTGCCGGGGAGAAGCTGGTTGGTCGTGCCTCGCGGCCTTTCCCGCTGTGGCACCGACGAGCCTGCCGAACAGCGGGCGACCCGACTTGCCGTGGCGATCCCGGCCGCGGTGCAGCCGACCGAACGGGTTGCCGGCCCGCGAGGCCTCGGCGATGCCCTCGCCGCGGTTCGGCGCGGCGAGGCCATCGCGGGGACATCAGCCGAATGCAGCGCGGGCCGAGGCGGGTTCAACGCGGAAGGAAACTGACCAGGCGTGCGGTGGTCGTGCTGACGGGGGCGACTGCCGGTTGGCTTCGGGAGGCGACCGATCGGCTGTGCCTTGGCGTGCTGGTTGGCGGCAGCTGCCGGCCAGAGGTCGTGGCCCCGCGACGCTTCGGCGTCTCCTGGGCATCAGCGCCCGCAGCGCGAGCCGAGGAGGCTTCAGCGCGCAGGGCGAGTGATCAGCGGTGCCGGTGCCCCCGTGGCTGCGGGGTACGGCCGCGGCTCAGCGCGGGCGAGGTGCTGGCTGTCGCCCTGCGGAGCCTGGATGAGTTCGCGGACGGAGAGGAGTGACCACCTGATCAGTGCGGGGGAGGTGCTGGCTGCCGCCTCGCGGAGCCTGGATGCGTCCGCAAACGGAGAGGAGTGACCACCCGATCGGATGATCCGCGAGCCGCCCGATCCCCAGCAGAGCCGAGAGCTGCGACAACAACCCGGCCACCACCGACGGCGAACCCGATCACCAGCCCGGCATGGCCGGAAACACACCCGGCCCAGCGGAATCCTGTTTGTTTGAGCTTGCATGCTCGTGCATAATCATGCGTATGACGGTGAAGATCGCGGTGGCCGGCGCGAGTGGGTATGCGGGTGGGGAGCTGTTGCGCCTGTTGCTGACCCATCCGGAGGTCGAGATCGGGGCGCTCACGGCGGCCAGCAGTGCGGGGACGATGCTGGGTGTGCACCAGCCGCACCTCGCGCCGTTGGCCGGGAGGGTGTTGGAGGAGACGTCGGCGGAGACGTTGGCCGGGCATGACGTCGTGTTTCTGGCGCTGCCGCACGGGCATTCGGCCGAGGTGGCGGAGCAGCTGGGGCCCGACGTGCTCGTGGTCGACCTCGCGGCCGATCACCGGCTGGCCGACGAGGCGGACTGGCAGCGGTGGTACGGCGGCGAGCACGCGGGGCAGTGGCCCTACGGCCTGCCCGAGCTTCCCGGCGCGCGCGAGAAGCTCGTGGGCACCAAGCGGATCGCGGTGCCCGGGTGTTTCCCGACCGGTGGGTCGCTGGCCCTCGCGCCGGCGCTGGCGGCGGGGCTGATCGAGCCGGACGTCACGGTGGTGGCGGTCACGGGCACGTCCGGGGCGGGCAAGAGCCTCAAGACGAACCTGCTCGGGTCCGAGGTGATGGGGTCCGCGAGCGCGTACGGCGTGGGGGGCAAACACCGCCACACGCCGGAGTTCGCGCAGAACCTGGGGGGCGTCGCGGGCAAGCCCGTCACGGTGTCGTTCACGCCGGTGCTGGCGCCGATGCCGCGGGGCATCCTCACCACCGCGAGTGCGCCGCTGATCGGCGAGGTCGACGAGACCGCCGTGCGCGAGGTGTACGAGAAGGCCTACGACGCCGAGCCGTTCGTGCAGCTGCTGCCCGCGGGTCTGTGGCCCGCCACGGCGTCGACGCTCGGGTCGAACAACGTCCAGCTGCAGGTGGGCGTGGACGCGGACGCGGGGCGGCTCGTGGTGATCTGCTCGCTCGACAACCTGACCAAGGGCACCGCGGGCGGTGCCGTGCAGTCGATGAACCTGGCGCTCGGATTCCCCGAGACCACCGGACTTTCCACCGTGGGAGTGGCACCGTGACCGTGACCGGCCCGAAGGGTTTCCGCGCCGCCGGCGTCGCCGCCGGCATCAAGGCGTCCGGGGCGCTCGACCTCACCCTGGTGGTGAACGACGGCCCGCTCGACGTCGCCGCGGGGGTGTTCACGCGCAACGTGATCAAGGCCGCACCGGTGCTGTGGTCGCAGGAAGTGCTGAAGCAGCAGAAGCTCAAGGCGGTGGTGCTCAACTCCGGCGGCGCCAACGCGGCGACCGGCCCGGGCGGGTTCCAGGACACGCACGCCACCGCGGAGAAGGTCGCCGAGGTCCTCGCCGTCGGCGCGATCGAGGTCGCCGTGTGCTCCACCGGCCTCATCGGCGAGCGGCTCCCGATGGCGGCCGTGCTGTCCGGTGTGGACAGTGCCGCGAAGGCGCTCGACGCGAGCCCCGAGGCGAGCCTCAACGCCGCCGCCGGCGTGATGACCACCGACACCAAGCCGAAGCAAGCGTTTGCGAAGGACGACCAGGGCTGGAGCGTCGGCGGGTTCGCCAAGGGCGCCGGCATGCTCGCGCCGAACCTCGCCACGATGCTGTCGGTCCTCACCACGGATGCCGTGGCGGACAAGGAAGTGCTCGACCGCGCGCTGCGCGCCGCCACCCGCGTGACCTACGACCGGCTCGACGTCGACGGCGGCACGAGCACCAACGACACGGTGCTGGTGCTCGCGTCCGGAGCGAGCGGGGTCGAGCCGACGGAGGCCGAGCTCACCGAGCTGCTCACCGCCGTGGCCCACGACCTCGTGCTGCAGCTGCGCGCCGACTCCGAAGGCGCGACCAAGGACGTCGACGTGACGGTGCGCGGTGCCGCTTCGGAAGAGGACGCCGTGGTGGTCGCCCGCACGATCGCCGAGGACAACCTCGTGAAGACGGCGCTGTTCGGGTCCGACCCCAACTGGGGGCGCATCGCGATGGCGCTCGGCCGCGCGCCGGCGCGCATCGACCCGGAGACGGTGTCGATCACCATCAACGGCGTCACGCTGTTCGCGGCCGGCACCACGGCGGCGGACCGCTCGGCGGCCGACCTGTCGGGCCGCGCCGTCGAGGTCCTCGTCGACCTCGGCGTCGGCGGCTCCGAGGCCACCATCTACACCACCGACCTCTCCCACGGCTACGTCGAAGAGAACAGCGCCTACTCCTCATGACCGGCACGGAGGACCTGATTTCCGCGGACGAGAGGCTCGAGACGGCGGCCGAGAAGGCCGGAGTGCTCATCGAGGCGCTGCCGTGGCTGCAGCGCTTCCACGGCGCCACCGTGGTGGTGAAGTACGGCGGCAACGCGATGATCGACGACACCCTCAAGGCGGCGTTCGCGCAGGACATGGTGTTCCTGCGCCTGGCCGGCCTGCGCCCCGTGGTGGTGCACGGCGGGGGACCGCAGATCACCGCGATGCTCACCCGCCTCGGGGTGGAGGGCGAGTTCAAGGGCGGCCTGCGCGTGACCACCCCCGAGACGATGGACATCGTCCGCATGGTGCTGGTCGGGCAGGTCAGCCGCGAGCTGGTGGGCCTCATCAACGCCCACGGCCCCTACGCCGTCGGCATCTCCGGCGAGGACGCGCGGCTGTTCACCGCCGAGCGCAAACAGGCCACTGTGGACGGTGAGCAGGTCGACATCGGGCTCGTCGGCGAGGTCGCCGCGGTGAACCCCGACGCGGTGCTCGACATCGTGAACGCCGGCCGCATCCCCGTGGTGTCCACGGTCGCGCCCGACGTCGACGGCGTGGTGCACAACGTGAACGCCGACACCGCCGCGGGCGCGCTGGCGGCGGCGCTGGGCGCGGAAAAACTCGTGGTGCTCACCGACGTCGAGGGCCTCTACGCCAACTGGCCCGACCGCTCGTCGCTGATCGACCGCATCCAGGTCGACCGCCTGGAGAAGATGCTGCCCGAGCTGGCCAGCGGCATGATCCCGAAGATGGAGGCCTGCGTGCGCGCGGTCCGCGGCGGCGTGAGCCGCGCCCACGTGATCGACGGCCGCCTCGCGCACTCGGTGCTGCTGGAGGTCTTCACCTCCCGCGGCATCGGCACGATGGTCTTCCCCGAGCCCGCACCCACCCCAGAGAACCCCGAAATCCCCGGAACGGAGCTCCCGTGACCACCCCCACCTCGAACGAGGCGGGCCGGCAGCACTGGCAGTCGGCCCTGATGGACAACTACGGCACCCCCGGGCTCACGCTGGTCCGCGGCGAGGGCGCGAAGGTGTGGGACGCCGACGGCACCGAGTACGTGGACCTCGTCGGCGGCATCGCCGTGAACGCGCTCGGCCACGCCCACCCCGAGGTGGTGCGCGCCGTGTCCGAGCAGATCGCGACGCTGGGCCACACCTCGAACCTGTACGCGAACCCGGTCGCGATCGAGCTCGCGGAGGCGCTGCTCGACGTCGCCGGCCTCACCGGCCAGGCCAAGGTCCTGTTCGCGAACTCCGGCGCCGAGGCCAACGAGGCCGCGCTGAAGATCAGCCGGCTCACCGGCCGCAGCAAGGTCGTCGCGGCGGAGGGCGCGTTCCACGGCCGCACGATGGGGTCGCTGTCGCTCACCGGGCAGCCGGGCAAGCGCGAACCGTTCGCGCCGCTGGTCCCGGGTGTCACCCACGTGCCGTACGGGGACGTCGAAGCCCTGCGCGCCGTCGTCGACACCGAGACGGCCGCCGTGTTCCTCGAGCCCGTGCTCGGCGAGGCCGGCGTGATCCCGGCGCCCGACGGCTACCTGCAGGCCGCGCGCGAGATCACCAAGGCCACCGGCACCCTGCTCGTGCTCGACGAGGTGCAGACCGGCATCGGCCGCCTCGGTACCTGGTTCGCCTTCCAGCAGACGGGCATCGTCCCGGACGTGATCACGCTCGCGAAGGGCCTCGGCGGCGGCCTGCCGCTGGGCGCCGTGATCGGCATCGGCGCGGCGGCCGAGCTGCTCAAGCCGGGGCAGCACGGCACCACCTTCGGCGGCAACCCGGTGTGCTGCGCGGCCGGCCTGGCGGTGTTGCGCACCATCGCGCGCGACAACCTGCTCGACCACGTTTCGGCGCTGGGCAAGGACATCGCCGCCGGCGTGGAGGCGATCGGGCACCCGCTCGTGTCCGGCGTGCGCGGCGCGGGCCTGCTGCTCGGCATCACCCTGCGCGAGCCGGTGTCCGCCGCGGTCGCCAAGGCCGCGCAGGACGCCGGGTACCTCGTGAACCCCGTCGCGCCCGACACCGTGCGGCTCGCTCCGCCGCTCGTGCTCGACGCCGAGCAGGCCCACGGTTTCCTCGCCGCCCTCCCGGCCGCCCTCGACTCCACCACCACGAAGGACCCGAACTGATGCCTCGCCACTTCCTCCGCGACGACGACGTCAGCCCCGCCGAGCAGGCCACGCTCCTCGACCTCGCCGACGCGCTCAAGGCCGACCCGCTCGGCAACAAGTCCCTGGCCGGCAAGACGGTCACGGCGATCTTCGAGAAGAACTCCACCCGTACGCGGTTCTCGTTCGAGGTCGGCATCAGCCAGCTCGGCGGGCACCCGGTGATCGTCGACGGCCGATCGATGCAGCTGGGCCGGGAGGAGACCATCGAGGACACCTCGCGTGTCCTGTCGCGCTACGTCGACGGAATCGTGTGGCGCACCTTCGCGCAGAAGCGCATCGACTCGATGGCCTCGGTCGCGTCGATCCCGATCGTCAACGCGCTCACCGACGAGTTCCACCCGTGCCAGGTCCTCACCGACCTCATGACCATCCGCGAGCGCAAGGGCAAGCTCGCCGGGCTCACGCTCGTGTACCTCGGCGACGGCGCGAACAACATGGCCCACTCGCTGCTGCTCGGCGGCGTCACCGCGGGCATGCACGTGCGGGTCGTGTCGCCGGAGGGCTTCCAGCCCGACCAGCAGGTGATGCTCGACGCGAAGCTGCGCGGCACCGAGACCGGCGGCAGCGCGGCGGTGTTCACCGACCCGCACGACGCGGTGGCGGGTGCCGACGTGCTGGTCACCGACACGTGGACGTCGATGGGCCAGGAGAACGACGGCCTCGACCGCGTCGGTCCGTTCCGCGCGCTGCAGGTGAACGCCGGGCTGCTCAAGCGCGCGGCCGACGAGGCCATCGTGCTGCACTGCCTTCCCGCGCACCGCGGTTGGGAGATCACCGACGAGGTGCTCGACGGCCCCGCCAGCGCGGTGTGGGACGAGGCCGAGAACCGCCTGCACGCGCAGAAGGCCCTCCTCGTCTGGTTGTTCGAGCAGAGCGGACGATGACCGGCAGCCGGGTCGGGCGCCAGGCTCGCATCACGGAGCTGGTGTCCACGATGGCCATCCGCAGCCAGACCGAGCTCGCCAAGCTGCTCGCGGCCGAGGGCATCGAGGTCACGCAGGCGACGTTGTCGCGCGACCTCGACGAGCTCGGCGCCGTGAAGCTGCGCGGCGCCGACTCGGGGGCGCCGGTGTACGTGATCCCCGAGGACGGCAGCCCGGTCCGCGGGGTGCAGGGTGGTACGTCGCGGTTGTCCCGGCTGCTGGCGGAACTGCTCGTGTCGGCCGACGCGTCGGGCAACCTCACCGTGCTGCGCACCCCGCCCGGGGCGGCGCAGTTCCTCGCGAGCGCCATCGACCGCGCGGCGCTCGAGGAGGTCGTCGGCTCCATCGCGGGCGACGACACGGTCGCGGTGATCGCCCGGGAACCGTTGAGCGGCCGCGATCTCGCGGAACGCTTCACCGCGCTCGCCCGGCGCTCGGCCGAGGGCGAGGAGCTGTGACCACCGTGCTCGCCTACGCGGGCGGGCCGCTCCGGCTCGCGGGGCGGCCCGAGGTGATCACGGTGTCGGTCGACCTCGGTGCGGGCGACGTCGACTTCGCCGCGCTGCGCGAGCGGGCCCTCGCGGCCGGGGCGGCCGACGCCCTCGTGGTCGACGCGCGCGCCGAGTTCGCGGACGAGTACTGCCTGCCCGCCTTGCAGGCCAACGCGGTGCTCCACGGCCGCTACCCGCTCGTCGGTTCGCTCGCGCGGCCGCTGATCGAGAAGCACGTGACCGCGATCGCGCGGGCGCGCGCCGCCGACGTCGTCTGGTCGGAGGAGCCTGGGCCGCTGTCCTCCGAGCGCACGCTCTGGGGCCGCGCGACCGCGGCGACCGAGGCCGATCCGTGGCAGGCCCCCGGCGACGTGTTCGCCTACACCGAGCACGCCGCGGCCAACATCGACGCGCCCGACGAAGCCGTGCTCACGTTCGACCGCGGGGTGCCGGTGGCCGTCGACGGCGAGACGGTGAGCGTGGCCGAGGCCGTGGTGCGGCTCGGGCATCGCGCCGGCGCCCACGGCGTCGGCCGGTTCGACCTGGCGGCTGGCACCCGCGGCCGGGAGATCTACGAGGCCCCCGGCGCGGCGGTGCTGATCACCGCGCACCAGGAGCTGGAAAACCTGACCCTGGACCGGGATCTCACCTGGTTCAAGCACTCGGTCGACCGGCGCTGGACCGAGCTCGTGCACGACGGGCTGTGGTCCTCGCCGCTGCGCGAGCCGCTCGACGCGTTCGTGCGGCAGACGCAGGAACACGTGTGCGGTGACGTGCGGCTGGTCTTCCACGGCGGAGCCGTCGTGGTCACCGGGCGCCGTGGCGAAGAGCCCTTCGCCCGCGGGCGGCACCTTCGTCCCGTCGGACGGCGGTACCGTCCCCTGACCGGGCAGGAGCACCCGGACCACCCGACCCACCGGGCTTCGTGAGAAGCCCGAGGCAGAAAGGCAGCACGTGAGCGCGAAAGACCAGCCGGTGGCCCTGTGGGGCGGCCGGTTCGCCAGCGGACCGGCCGAGGCGATGGCGGCGCTGAGCGCCTCCACCCACTTCGACTGGCGCCTGGCGCCCTACGACATCGCCGGCTCGCGGGCCCACGCCCGCGTGCTGCGGAAGGCGGGCCTGCTCACCGACGCCGAGCTGGCCGGCATGCTCGAAGCCCTCGACGTGCTCGCGCAGGACGTCGCGTCCGGCGCGTTCACCCCGACGGTGGCCGACGAGGACGTGCACACCGCGCTGGAGCGCGGCCTGCTGGAGCGCGCGGGCACCGACCTGGGCGGCAAGCTGCGGGCGGGCCGCTCGCGCAACGACCAGGTGGCCACGCTGTTCCGCATGTGGCTGCGCGACGCCGCGCGCCGCGTCGTCGCGGGCACCCTCGACGTGGTCGACGCAATCGTGTCGCAGGCGCAGCGCCACCCCGACACGATCCTGCCCGGCCGCACCCACCTCCAGCACGCGCAGCCGGTGCTGCTGGCCCACCACCTGCTGGCCCACGGCCAGGCGCTGCTGCGCGACGTCTCCCGCCTGCGCGACTGGGACGCCCGCACCGCCGAATCGCCGTACGGCTCGGGCGCGCTGGCCGGTTCGTCGCTCGGACTCGACCCCGAGGCCGTGGCCACGGAGCTGGGTTTCGACACGAGCGTGGAGAACTCGATCGACGGCACCGCTTCGCGCGACTTCGTGGCGGAGTTCGCCTTCGCCGTCGCGATGCTCTCGGTGAACCTCTCGCGCATCGCCGAAGAGGTGGTCATCTGGAACACCGCCGAGTTCGGCTACGTGACCCTCGACGACGCGTGGGCCACCGGCAGCTCGATCATGCCGCAGAAGAAGAACCCGGACGTCGCCGAGCTCACGCGCGGCAAGGCGGGCCGGCTCATCGGCAACCTCACCGGCCTGCTGGCGACGCTCAAGGCGCAGCCGCTCGCGTACAACCGCGACCTGCAGGAGGACAAGGAACCGGTGTTCGACTCGGTCGAGCAGCTGGAACTCCTGTTCCCGGCGATCGCGGGCATGCTCGCCACGCTGACCTTCCACACCGACCGGCTCGCCGAGCTGGCGCCGGCCGGCTTCACGCTCGCCACGGACATCGCGGAGTGGCTGGTGCGCCAGGGCGTGCCGTTCCGCGTGGCCCACGAGGCGGCGGGGGAGAGCGTGCGCGTGGCCGAGGGCCGCGGCGTCGGGCTCGACGAGCTGACCGACGAGGAGTTCCGGGCCATCAACCCGGCGCTCACGCCGGCCGTGCGCGAGGTGCTCACCGTCGAGGGTTCGGTGCGTTCGCGCAACTCCCGCGGCGGTACCGCGCCCGAGCGCGTCGCCGAGCAGCTCGAACGACTCGTGGACCGGGTCGCGACCGTCCGGCAGTGGCTGAAGTAGCCGACCGGTTCGGCCGGGGAGCGCGCTTCCCGGCCGAACCAGGCACTCGGGTACTCAGCGGCCGGCGGATAGGCTGAAGCGGACGAGGGGAGCACGAGTGGACCGGTTGTTCCGGCGCGAGGAACTGGCACGGGACCCGGTCGACCTGGGGCACCTGCTGCTCGGCGCGGTCCTCGAGGCCGACGCGCCCGACGGCACGGTCGCCGTGCGGCTCGTGGAGGTCGAGGCCTACCGCGGGTTCGACGACCCGGCCTCGCACAGCTACCGCGGCAAGACCCCGCGCAACGCCCTGATGTGGGGCCCGGCGGGCTACCTCTACGTGTACTTCGTCTACGGCATGCACTTCTGCGCCAACGTGATCAGCGGTGCGGAGGACGAACCCGGGGGCGTGCTCCTGCGCGCCGGCGAAGTGGTGCGAGGCGCCGACCTCGTGCGCAAGCGGCGGCCCCACGCCCGCGGCGACGGCGAGATCGCCAAGGGCCCCGCGATCCTCACGTCCGTGCTGCGCGTCGACCTGACGCAGAACGGCGTGGACCTCACCGACCCTTCGTCGCCGGTGCGGCTGCGCGTCGGAGAACGTGTGGCGCCCGAGCAGATCCGCAGCGGCCCGCGCGTGGGCGTCGCGACCGGGATCGACACGCCGTGGCGGTTCTGGGTCGACGGATCGCCCGCCGTGTCGGCCTACCGGCGCGGGGGCAAACGGCGGCAGGTACGCCCCGCGGGTTAGTCGCTTGACCTGGTGCGGGAGGATCTACAGGTGTGAGTGAGCACATCCTTGACGAGCTGTCCTGGCGCGGCCTGATCGCGCAGTCCACCGACATCGACGCACTGCGGCGAGACCTCGACCAGGGACCCCTCACCCTCTATTGCGGTTTCGACCCGACCGCGCCCAGCCTGCACGCCGGCAACCTCGTGCCCCTGCTCATGCTCAAGCGCTTCCAGCGCGCCGGGCACCGGCCGATCGTGCTGGCCGGCGGCGCGACGGGCATGATCGGCGACCCGCGCGACACCGGTGAGCGCACGCTCAACACCCTCGACGTGGTCGCCGAGTGGGCCGGGCGCATCCGCGGGCAGCTGGAGCGGTTCGTCGAGTTCGACGACTCGCCGACGGGCGCGGTGGTCGAGAACAACCTCAACTGGACCGGCCAGCAGAACGTGCTGGAGTTCCTGCGCGACGTGGGCAAGCACTTCTCGGTGAACGTGATGCTCAACCGCGAGACGGTGAAGCGCCGGCTCGAGTCCGACGGCATGTCCTACACCGAGTTCAGCTACCTGCTGCTGCAGTCGCAGGACTACCTGCAGCTCTTCCGGCAGTACGGCTGCACGCTGCAGGTCGGCGGCTCCGACCAGTGGGGCAACCTCGTGGGCGGGGTCGACCTGATCCGCCGCGTCGAGAGCGGCAGCGCCCACGCGCTGACCGCGCCGCTGGTCACCGACGCCGAGGGCCGCAAGTTCGGCAAGTCCACCGGCGGCGGCAACCTGTGGCTCGACCCGGAGATGACCTCGCCGTACGCCTGGTACCAGTACTTCGTGAACGTGGGCGACGCCGACGTGATGCGCTACCTGCGCATGTTCACCTTCCTCACCCGGGAGGAGATCGACGCGCTGGCCGAGGACACCGAGCAGCGGCCCCACCTGCGTGCGGCGCAGAAGCGGCTCGCGCAGGAGTTCACCGACCTCGTGCACGGTGAGGACCAGACGGCGCAGGTCATCGCGGCCAGCCAGGCGTTGTTCGGGCGCGGTGAGCTGGGTGAGCTCGACGCCAAGACGCTCGACGCGGCGATGGCCGAGGTCCCGACCGGCAAGGTCGCCGACGACGCGACGATCGTCGACCTGCTGCTCGCCGGGGGACTGGTGGACAGCAAGGGCGCCGCGCGCCGCACCGTGAAGGAAGGCGGGGCGTACGTGAACAACGTGAAGATCGCCGACGAGGAGTGGAAGCCGGCCGCTTCCGACGCCCTCCACGGGCGCTGGCTCGTGGTCCGGAAGGGCAAGCGGAACATCGCCGGCGTCAGCCTCGGCGGCTGATCGCGGCCGACGGCCCGAAACAGGGCCCTGACCTGCGGGAACGCGGTTAAGGTACCCCCCTGTTTCGGGCCGTTTCGGGCCATGTAAAGTTCTCCAGGTCGCCAGGGAAACCGGGTGGCCGACCGGGACACGAACCAAGCTCTCGCCTCAGGCGATTGAGTGGGTGGCCCAACCAAAACTGCTAGGAATGACTGCTTCGGTTGAGGCTGGCCCTGCGGGGTTCGGGTTTGATCGTGGTGTGTTGCTTGAGAACTCAACAGTGTGCTAGTGAACTAAGCCAGTAGAGCTTATATGTAACCTCGTATGAGGTTCCTTTGAGAATATGATTGAGAATAGTCTCGATCAAACTGTTCATTGTTGGAGAGTTTGATCCTGGCTCAGGACGAACGCTGGCGGCGTGCTTAACACATGCAAGTCGAACGCTGAAACACTTTCGGGTGTGGATGAGTGGCGAACGGGTGAGTAACACGTGGGTAATCTGCCCTGCACTCTGGGATAAGCCTTGGAAACGGGGTCTAATACCGGATATCACTTCCTCAGGCATCTGAGGGGGTTGAAAGTTCTGGCGGTGCAGGATGAACCCGCGGCCTATCAGCTTGTTGGTGGGGTGATGGCCTACCAAGGCGACGACGGGTAGCCGGCCTGAGAGGGTGACCGGCCACACTGGGACTGAGACACGGCCCAGACTCCTACGGGAGGCAGCAGTGGGGAATATTGCACAATGGGCGCAAGCCTGATGCAGCGACGCCGCGTGAGGGATGACGGCCTTCGGGTTGTAAACCTCTTTCGCCAGGGACGAAGCGCAAGTGACGGTACCTGGATAAGAAGCACCGGCTAACTACGTGCCAGCAGCCGCGGTAATACGTAGGGTGCGAGCGTTGTCCGGAATTATTGGGCGTAAAGAGCTCGTAGGCGGTTTGTCGCGTCGGCCGTGAAATCTCCACGCTTAACGTGGAGCGTGCGGTCGATACGGGCAGACTTGAGTTCGGTAGGGGAGACTGGAATTCCTGGTGTAGCGGTGAAATGCGCAGATATCAGGAGGAACACCGGTGGCGAAGGCGGGTCTCTGGGCCGATACTGACGCTGAGGAGCGAAAGCGTGGGGAGCGAACAGGATTAGATACCCTGGTAGTCCACGCTGTAAACGTTGGGCGCTAGGTGTGGGCGACATCCACGTTGTCCGTGCCGTAGCTAACGCATTAAGCGCCCCGCCTGGGGAGTACGGCCGCAAGGCTAAAACTCAAAGGAATTGACGGGGGCCCGCACAAGCGGCGGAGCATGTGGATTAATTCGATGCAACGCGAAGAACCTTACCTGGGCTTGACATGCGCCAGACATCCCCAGAGATGGGGCTTCCCTTGTGGTTGGTGTACAGGTGGTGCATGGCTGTCGTCAGCTCGTGTCGTGAGATGTTGGGTTAAGTCCCGCAACGAGCGCAACCCTTATCCTACGTTGCCAGCGCGTTATGGCGGGGACTCGTGGGAGACTGCCGGGGTCAACTCGGAGGAAGGTGGGGATGACGTCAAGTCATCATGCCCCTTATGTCCAGGGCTTCACACATGCTACAATGGCTGGTACAGAGGGCTGCGATACCGCGAGGTGGAGCGAATCCCTTAAAGCCGGTCTCAGTTCGGATCGCAGTCTGCAACTCGACTGCGTGAAGTCGGAGTCGCTAGTAATCGCAGATCAGCAACGCTGCGGTGAATACGTTCCCGGGCCTTGTACACACCGCCCGTCACGTCATGAAAGTCGGTAACACCCGAAGCCCATGGCCCAACCCGTAAGGGAGGGAGTGGTCGAAGGTGGGACTGGCGATTGGGACGAAGTCGTAACAAGGTAGCCGTACCGGAAGGTGCGGCTGGATCACCTCCTTTCTAAGGAGCACAACACATCCACTGGGCCGGGATACCCGGACTAACCTGGTGGGGTGGCTGGAACTCAAGTGCCGAATGTGTGCTTGTTCCGGTTGCTCAAGGAATTGTGGAACTACTGGTTATGGTCACTTCTGGTTGGCAAAACCTCTTCTAGTACTGATCGCTTGCGGTCGTGGAACGGAGGGCCGGCGCCTGGGGAAGTGATTGTTCGCGAGGCACACTGTTGGGTCCTGAGGCAACACGCCTTGGGGCGCTTGCCCCGGAACGTGGTTTGTTTCTGGTGTGGTGTTTGAGAACTGTAGAGTGGATGCGAGCATCTTTGTGGTCAAGTTGTTAAGGGCACATGGTGGATGTCTTGGCTTCAGGAGCCGATGAAGGACGTAGGAGGCTGCGATAAGCCTCGGGGAGCTGTCAACCGAGCTGTGATCCGAGGATTTCCGAATGGGGAAACCCAGCACCAGTGATGTGGTGTTACCCGCGCCTGAATATATAGGGCGTGTGGAGGGAACGCGGGGAAGTGAAACATCTCAGTACCCGTAGGAAGAGAAAACAAAAGTGATTCCGTGAGTAGTGGCGAGCGAAAGCGGAAGAGGCTAAACCTTGCGTATGTCAAGCTGTCAGGCGTTGTACGTGTGGTGTTGTGGGACCCGCCTTGGAAGGGCTGACACTCTTCCGGGTTGATGTGCTGGTTAGTGGAACGCCTTGGGATGGGCGACCGGAGTGGGTGAGAGTCCCGTACGCGAAAACCAGTTTCATAGACCTTGGTGGTGTTCCCGAGTAGCAGCGAGCTCGTGGAATTTGCTGTGAATCTGCCGGGACCACCCGGTAAGCCTAAATACTTCCTGAAGACCGATAGCGGACGAGTACCGTGAGGGAAAGATGAAAAGTACCCCGGGAGGGGAGTGAAAGAGTACCTGAAACCGTGTGCCTACAAGCCGTCAGAGCCTATGGGTGATGGCGTGCCTTTTGAAGAATGAGCCTGCGAGTTAGTGCTGCGTGGCGAGGTTAACCCGTGTGGGGTAGCCGTAGCGAAAGCGAGTCTGAATAGGGCGATTGAGTCGCGTGGTCTAGACCCGAAGCGGAGTGATCTACCCATGGCCAGGGTGAAGCGACGGTAAGACGTCGTGGAGGCCCGAACCCACTTAGGTTGAAAACTGAGGGGATGAGCTGTGGGTAGGGGTGAAAGGCCAATCAAACTCCGTGATAGCTGGTTCTCCCCGAAATGCATTTAGGTGCAGCGTCACGTGTTTCACTGCGGGGGTAGAGCTACTGGATGGTCTAGGGGCCTTACCGGGTTACCGAAATCAACCAAACTCCGAATACCGTAGTGTGAGAGCGTGGCAGTGAGACGGCGGGGGATAAGCTTCGTCGTCGAGAGGGAAACAGCCCAGAACACCAGCTAAGGCCCCTAAGTGTGTGCTCAGTGGGAAAGGATGTGGGATTGCCCAGACAACCAGGAGGTTGGCTTAGAAGCAGCCACCCTTGAAAGAGTGCGTAATAGCTCACTGGTCAAGTGGTCCTGCGCCGACAATGTAGCGGGGCTTAAGCACACCGCCGAAGCTGTGTCATTGCAACATTAGGTCTAACGATCGTTGTGATGGGTAGGGGAGCGTCCTGCGCCCGGTGAAGCGGCCGCGTAAGCGAGTCGTGGAGGGTGTGGGAGTGAGAATGCAGGCATGAGTAGCGAATGCAGAGTGAGAAACTCTGCCGCCGGATGACCAAGGGTTCCTGGGCCAGGCTAATCCGCCCAGGGTAAGTCGGGACCTAAGGCGAGGCCGACAGGCGTAGTCGATGGACAACGGGTTGATATTCCCGTACCCGAGCATGTGCGCCCATGATGAGGCAGTTGATACTAACCACCCAAAGCCATGCTTGAAGCCTTCGGGTGAATGGTGTGTGTGGAGCGTGGGATCTGATTCTGTAGTAGTCAAGCGATGGGGTGACGCAGGAAGGTAGCTCCGCCAGGCGATGGTTGTCCTGGTGTAAGCGTGTAGGCCGTCATGTAGGCAAATCCGCATGGCAATAGGCTGAGACGTGATGCGTAGCCGTTTGAGGCGAAGAGGGTGATCCTATGCTGCCGAGAAAAGCCTCTAGTGAGTGCATGCACGGCCCGTACCCCAAACCAACACAGGTGGTCAGGTAGAGAATACCAAGGCGATCGGGTGAACTGTGGTTAAGGAACTCGGCAAAATGCCCCCGTAACTTCGGGAGAAGGGGGGCCAAACACCTTGAAGCCATTTACTGGCTAGGGGTGGGTGGCCGCAGAGACCAGCGGAAAGCGACTGTTTACTAAAAACACAGGTCCATGCGAAGTCGCAAGACGATGTATATGGACTGACGCCTGCCCGGTGCTGGAACGTTAAGAGGACCGGTTAATCCCTTCGGGGGTGAAGCTGAGAATTTAAGCGCCAGTAAACGGCGGTGGTAACTATAACCATCCTAAGGTAGCGAAATTCCTTGTCGGGTAAGTTCCGACCTGCACGAATGGCGTAACGACTTTCCGGCTGTCTCAACCACAGGCCCGGCGAAATTGCACTACGAGTAAAGATGCTCGTTACGCGCGGCAGGACGGAAAGACCCCGGGACCTTTACTATAGTTTGGTATTGGTTTTCGGTTCGGCTTGTGTAGGATAGGTGGGAGACTGTGAAGCGGTGACGCTAGTTATCGTGGAGTCATTGTTGAAATACCACTCTGGTCGAATTGGGAATCTGAACCTCGGGCCATGATCTGGTTCAGGGACAGTGCCTGATGGGTAGTTTAACTGGGGCGGTTGCCTCCTAAAGAGTAACGGAGGCGCCCAAAGGTTCCCTCAGCCTGGTTGGCAATCAGGTGTTGAGTGCAAGTGCACAAGGGAGCTTGACTGTGAGACAGACATGTCGAGCAGGGACGAAAGTCGGGACTAGTGATCCGGCACCACCTGGTGGAAGGGGTGTCGCTCAACGGATAAAAGGTACCCCGGGGATAACAGGCTGATCTTGCCCAAGAGTCCATATCGACGGCATGGTTTGGCACCTCGATGTCGGCTCGTCGCATCCTGGGGCCGGAGTAGGTCCCAAGGGTTGGGCTGTTCGCCCATTAAAGCGGCACGCGAGCTGGGTTTAGAACGTCGTGAGACAGTTCGGTCCCTATCCGCCGCGCGCGTAGGATACTTGAGGAAGGCTGTCCCTAGTACGAGAGGACCGGGACGGACGAACCTCTGGTGTGCCAGTTGTCCCGCCAGGGGCATGGCTGGTTGGCCACGTTCGGAAGGGATAACCGCTGAAGGCATCTAAGCGGGAAGCCTGTTCCAAGATGAGGTATCCCACCCCATGTGGGTTAAGGCCCCCAATAGACGATTGGGTTGATAGGCCAGAAATGGAAGCACAGTAATGTGTTGTTGAGTTGACTGGTACTAATAGGCCGAGGACTTGCCTACAAAGATGTTACGCATCCACTCTACGGTTCTGAAACACCACACCGGTGACAGAAGCAGGTCACGCGGTGTGTGTTGTTTCGTAGTGTTTCGGTGGTTATAGCGCCAGGGAAACGCCCGGTCCCATTCCGAACCCGGAAGCTAAGCCTGGTAGCGCCGATGGTACTGCAACCGAAGGGTTGTGGGAGAGTAGGACGCCGCCGAACTAAATGTAGAATGTAGGCCCCGGTTGAGAACTTCCGAGTTCTCCCGGGGCCTACCTCTATGTTGGCGTGCTGTGCGGTGCCCGTGACGGAGCGCCAGGCGCGCGCGGGGTGCTCCGAACGGCCCCGTAGGATGGTCAGTCGGCCCCTCTAGCGGGTGGCCCGTGATAACACAAGATTTTTCTATGGCAGGAGGCCAGGTGTCCGAGTTCGGTCGACGTGACTCAGAGGATGATGGGTCCGGCCGGTCGGCTCGCCGCGACCAGGGCTCCCGCGGCAACCGGTCGGACGCGCCCCGGGGAGACCGGCGTGGCGCGCGGCAGGACCGCGGCGGCCGCGACGGCGGCTACCAGGGACGCCCCCGGCGTGATGACCACGGTGCGCGCGGCGGCGGCTACCAGGGCCGGCCTTCCGGCGGCGACGGTGGCCGCGACCAGCGCAGCGGCGGCTTCGCCGGGAACCGAGGCGGCTCCGACGACCGCGGCTCGCGCGGCGGTTACGAGAACCGTTCGGGCCGGCCGCAGGGCAAATCGGCCTCCGGGCGTCGTTGGGAGGACCGCGGCTCGAGCGGCTCCGGCGGCGGCTTCCGTGACGACAACCGCTCCGGCGGTGGATTCCGCGATTCGCGTGGCTCCGGCGGCGGCTCGCGCGGTGGTTTCCGTGACGACAACCGCTCGGGCGGCTTCCGTCCGCAGCGCGATTCGGGTGACCGCGACAATCGTGGCGGCGGGTTCCGCAATGACCGCGACGACCGCGGTTCCGGTGGTTTCCGCAAGGACCGCGACGACCGGGGCGGCAGCGGCTACCGCGGCACCTCGGGTGGTTCGCGTGACGACCGCGGTGGTTCCGGTGGTTACCGGGGTGGCAGCAGCTCGGGTTCGGGCGGCTACCGGGGTGGCAGTGCGGGCGGTTCCGGCTCGGGCGGCTACCGCGGTGGCAGTGGCTCGCGGGACGACCGGGGCGGCAGCTCGGGTGGTTACCGCGGCGGCAGCACCGGCGGCTCGCGCGACGACCGAGGTGGCTCCGGATTCCGCAGTGGGGGCTCCGGCAGTGGTGGTTCGGGCGGGTTCCGCGGTGGCAGCAGCAGCGGTGGGTACCGCGGCGGCAGCTCCGGTGGATCGCGTGACGACCGCGGTGGTTCCGGTGGTTACCGGGGTGGCAGCAGCTCGGGTTCGGGCGGCTACCGCGGCGGCAACTCGGGCGGCTCGAGCTCGGGCGGGTACCGCAACGACCGTGACGACCGCGGTGGCTACCGCGGTGATCGGGACAACCGTGGCGGTGGCGCGGGTACTTCCGGTGGCTACCGAGGTGACCGGGACAACCGCGGCAGTGGCTCGGGTACGTCGGGTGGCTACCGGGACAACCGCGGCAGTGGCTCGGGTTCCTCCGGCGGCTACCGGGGCGACCGCGACGACCGTGGTCCGCGTACCGGTGGGTTCCGGGACGACCGGCGTCCGGGCGGGTTCCAGAAGGACCGGGACGACCGGGGCACCCGCGGTGGTGGCTCGCGTGACGACCGCGGTTCCGGCGGCGGGTACCGCAAGGACGACCGCGGTGGGTACCGCGGCGACCGCCGTGACGACCGGGGCGGCTCGGGCGGTTTCGACCGCCGCGACAGTGGCTCTGGCGGCTCCGGTGGCTCTCGTGGTTCGTTCAACCGGGACGACAATCGCGGTGGTTTCCGCGACCGTCGTGACTCGGGCGACTCCCGGGGCCGGCGCGACTTCGACCGCAGCGAAAGCCGTGGCACCGAAACTCGCGGCGCCGCCTTCGAGGACTCCGGTGACTTCGACATCACCGACGACGGTTTCGTAGCCGCCGACACCGCCGACGGCGAAGACTTCCGTCCGGTCGCCGACAGCGCCCGTGGCGAGCGGTCGAACGCGTCGGCGGACGGCGACTCGGACACCGACTCGGACCGTGAGCAGAACAGCGGCTCCGCGGCGCGCGTCGAGCGCACGGAAGACAGCGCCGCCGGCGTCAGTGACGACAACGCGGCGAGCGCCGTCCGCGCCGAGCGGCCCGCTGCCGAGGACGGCGACGCGGGGCGTGGCACCGAGGGCGGCCGCGGCGACGGCCCGGCCGGCGATGACCGCAGCGACACCAGCGAGCGGTCCGCTCGCGACGACAGCGCAGATGACCGCGGCGATAGCGAGAACGCCGGCGCTCAGAGCGCACCGGCCGACCGTGATGGCGACGAAGGCACGGGCAACGACAGCCGCGCCGACGCTGCCGACCGCGAGAACACGGCCGAGCGTGGCGAGCGGCCCGTGCGTGACCGCGACAGCCGCGACAACGGCCGTGACAGCCGGGACAGTCGAGACGGCCGGCGCGACGACCGGCCCCGCCGTGACGACCGCAGTGAGCGTGGCGATCGAAGCGGCCGCGACGACCGCCCGCGTCGGGACGACCGCGGCGGCCGTGACTCGCGGCCCCGCCGGGACGACCGGCCCCTGCGCGGCACCCGTGCCGGCGCGGAGGCGCTGGACGACGCGGCCCTGGCGCGCGAGCTGCTGGAAGCGCCGGAGCTGCCGGAGGGCATCGAGTTCTCCGACCTCGACGACGAGGTGCGCCGTGAGCTGCGGACGTTGCCGAAGGGGCTGGCCGAGACCGTCGGGAAGCACCTGGTCGCCGCGGGCGGGTTGATCGACGTCGACCCGGAGGCGGCGCTGGAGCACGCGAAGTACGCGAAGCTGAAGGCGTCGCGTGTGCCGATCGTGCGTGAGGCGCTCGGGCTCGCGGCCTACCACGCCGGCAACTGGCAGGAAGCCCTGTCGGAGCTGCGGGCCGTGCGGCGCATGACCCGCAGCGACGAGCACATCGCGATCATCGCCGACTCCGAGCGGGCCCTGGGCCGGCCGGAGCGGGCGCTGGACCTCGCGAAGGAGACCGACACCGCGAAGCTCTCGAAGGCGACGCAGGTCGAGCTGGCGATCGTCACGGCCGGTGCGCGGCGGGACCTCGGCCAGGTGGACGCGTCGGTGGTGTCGCTGCAGGGGCCGGATCTGGTGCCGAGCAAGCGGGACCCGTGGAGCGCGCGCCTGTTCTACGCCTACGCCGACAACCTCGTGGCCGCCGACCGCAAGGACGAAGCCGTGCGCTGGTTCCTCAACGCGGCCGAAGCCGACCGCGAGGACGAGACCGACGCCGCCGAGCGGGCCGCGGAGCTCTCGAATGAGTGACGCGCTCCACGCGGGTTACGACGCGGTGCTGTTCGACCTCGACGGCACCGTGTACCACGGCGCCCAGGTGATCGAGGGCGCACCGGAAGCAGTCGGGGCCGTGCGCGCGTACGGCACGGCCGTCCGGTTCGTGACGAACAACGCGTCGAAGGCCCCGGCCGACGTCGTGACCCACCTCGTGGAGCTGGGTCTCGACGCGGTGGTCGACGAGGTGCACACCAGCGCCCAGGCGGCCGCCGCGCTGCTCGGCGAGCGCCTGCCCGCCGGGGCGCGGGTCGTGGTCGTGGGCACGGACTCGCTGGCGGCCGAGGTCGAGGCGGCCGGGCTCACGACCGTGCGCAAGGCCGACGACGACGTCGCGGCCGTGGTGCAGGGGCACTCGCCGGAAACGGCGTGGCCCGACCTCGCCGAGGCGGCGCTGGCCATCCGCGCGGGGGCGCTGTGGGTCGCCTGCAACGTCGACACCACGCTGCCCAGCGAACGC
The DNA here is from genome assembly GCF_035918295.1 of Amycolatopsis rhabdoformis. Taxonomy (GTDB): domain Bacteria; phylum Actinomycetota; class Actinomycetes; order Mycobacteriales; family Pseudonocardiaceae; genus Amycolatopsis; species Amycolatopsis rhabdoformis. Next base: position 3,881,244 of record NZ_CP142149.1, on the reverse strand, counting down.
GGCCTGCTGCCCGGCAACGGGTCGATGGTCGCGGCGCTGCGCACGGCCACCGAAAGCGAACCGGTCGTGGCGGGCAAACCGCAGCCGCTGCTGTTCGAGACGGCCGCGCGCTCGGCCGGCTCGAGCCGGCCGCTGGTGGTCGGCGACCGGCTCGACACCGACATCGCCGGCGCGGTCGCCGCGGGCATGGACGTGCTCGCGGTGCTCACGGGCGTCGCGACGCCCGCCGGCCTGCTCACCGCGGTGCCGGCCGAGCGGCCGACGCACCTGGCCGCCGACCTCACCGCGCTCACGTTGCCCGCCGACGACCTCAAGATCGGGCCGCGGCCCGGCTGGGAGATCACCACGGGCGACGTGCTGACCGTCCGCGGCAGCGGTGACGCCCTCGACCTGCTCCGCGCGCTGTGCCACGCGGCGTGGGGCAGCGGCGTGACCGAGGTCCGCGCCGAAGGTGACGCGGCCGAGGCGGCGCTGACCGGGCTGAGCCTGGCCTGACTGGTAGTTTGAGCTCGTGTACCCGAACGTCCCGCGGCCCGTCCCGGGCCCTCCGCCGGTTCCCGGACCCGGCCCGCAGCAGACCGATCCCCGCGCGGGGATCGAGGACGCCGTGGCGGGCCTCGACGACCTGAACTCGGTGCCGCTCGCCGAGCACGTCGACCGGTTCGAGGCCGTGCACACCGAGCTCACCGTGGCCCTGTCCAGCATCGACCGGGTCTGACCGGCGTGCCCAAACGGGCCCGCCTCGACGCGGAGCTGGTTCGCCGCGGCCTCGCCCGCTCCCGGGACCAGGCCTCGGCCCTCATCACCGGCGGCAAGGTCACCGTGCGCGGCATGGTCGCGACCAAACCCGCCACCGGTGTCGAGACCGACGCGCCGATCGTGGTGAAGGACGAGGACGATCCCGGCTGGGCCTCGCGCGGCGCGCACAAACTGCTGGGCGCCCTCGACAAGTTCGGTCCCGACGGGCTCACGGTCGAGGGCCGTCGCTGCCTCGACGCCGGCGCTTCCACCGGCGGGTTCACCGACGTGCTGCTGCGCTGCGGGGCCGCCACCGTGATCGCCGCCGACGTGGGCCGCGGCCTGCTCGACTGGCGGCTGCGCACCGACGAGCGCGTGGTCGTGCTCGACCGCACCAACGTGCGCAACCTGACGCCCGAGCAGCTCGGCGGCCAGGTCGACCTCGTGGTGGGCGATCTCTCGTTCATCTCGCTCAAGCTCGTGCTGCCCGCGCTCGCGGAGTGCGCGCGCGAAGGCGCCGATCTCGTGCCCATGGTCAAGCCGCAGTTCGAGGTCGGCAAGGACCGCCTCGGCAGCGGCGGCGTGGTGCGCGATCCCGAGCTGCGCGTGCAGTCCGTGCTCGGGGTGATCGGCGAAGCGGCGAAGCTCGGCCTCGCGCTGCGCGGGGTCGTCGCCAGCCCGTTGCCGGGTCCTTCGGGCAACGTCGAGTACTTCGTCTGGTTGCGGCGCCAGGAGATTCAGCGTCAGGACGCGGGCGGAGCCGCCACCGGCGATGGCACTGTGGACGGTGTCGAGCGGCTCGTGCGAACCGCCGTCCAGGAAGGACCCCAGTGACCAGCGAACGTGAAGTGCTTCTCGTGGCGCACCCGGACCGGGACCACACGCGGGAGGCCGCACGCGAGGTGTCCGCTCGGTTCACCAAGGCCGGCATCCGGCTGCGCGTGACCGACGAAGAGGTGCGCCAGCTCATCGATCCCGACGGCTGCATGGACATGCCGTGCACGGTCGTGGCGCCGCAGGACGATCCGGCGCGCGGGGCCGAGCTCGTGTTCGTGCTCGGCGGCGACGGCACGCTGCTGCGCGCGGCCGAGCTCGCGCGGCCCGCGGGCGTGCCGGTGCTCGGGGTCAACCTCGGCCGTGTCGGGTTCCTGGCCGAAGCCGATTCCGACGCGCTCGCCGACGCCGTGCAGCGCGTGGTCGACCGCGAGTACCAGGTCGAGGAACGCATGACGATCGACGTCACCGTGACCCACGGCGGCGTCGAGCTGTACCGCACCTGGGCGCTCAACGAGGCCAGCGTGGAGAAGTTCTCGCGCGAGCGCGTGCTCGACGCGCTGATCGAGGTCGACGGCCGCCCGGTGTCCTCCTTCGGCTGCGACGGCGTGCTGTGCGCGACGCCGACCGGCTCCACCGCGTACGCGTTCTCCGCCGGCGGCCCGATCATGTGGCCCGACGTCGAGGCGCTGCTCGTGGTGCCGAGCAACGCCCACGCGCTCTTCGCCCGGCCGCTGGTCGTGTCACCCGATTCGGTGATCACGGTCGGCATCGACCCGTCCGGCCCGAGCGCGGTCCTGACCTGCGACGGGATGCGCAGCTTCGACATGCCGCCCGGCTCGCTCGTGCGGGTGGTCTGCGGCCGCCGGCCGGTGCGGCTCGTGCGGCTGTGGGAAGGCGTGTTCACCGATCGGCTGGTGCACAAGTTCGGCCTGCCGGTGCGCAGCTGGCGCGAGCGGCGGACCGGCGGCCGGTCCGTCTGACCTGGTGCGGGGGCGCGGGGTGACCCGCGACACGCCCGGGCGCGGTGCGTTCGCACAAGCGTTCGACCAGCGAAAAGGACAGTTAGCACCGGTCGAGCGCACGGACGGTCGGTGGGGGCGGCTACCGTAGGCGTCGTGCTGGCCGAGATGCGCATCCAGGGCCTCGGAGTCATCGAGGACGCCCTGCTGGAACTGCACCCGGGTTTCACCGTCGTGACCGGTGAGACGGGCGCCGGGAAAACCATGGTCGTGACCGGGCTGCACCTGCTCTCCGGTGGGCGGGCCGAGGCGTCCAAGGTCCGGAACGGAATGCTCAAGGCCTTCGTGGAGGGACGTTTCACCCTCGACAAGGCCGACGCCGCGAGCCGCATCGTCACCGACGCGGGCGCGGACATCGACGAGGACGGCAGCGTGATCGCGCTGCGCACGGTGGCCGTCGACGGGCGGTCGAGAGCCCACCTGGGCGGCCGGTCCGTGCCGGTCGGCGTGCTGGCGGACCTGTCCGAGCAGGTGATCGCCGTGCACGGCCAGAACGACCAGCTGCGGCTGCTGCGCCCGAGCGAGCAGCGCGCGGTGATCGACCGGTTCGCGGGCTCCGACGTAGGCGAGCCGCTCACCGCCTACCGCGAGGTGCGCGAGGAGTGGCTCGCGGTGATCACCGAGCTCACCGAGCGCTCCACCCGGTCCCGGGAGATGGCGCAGCAGGCCGACCTGCTCAAACACGGCCTCACCGAGATCGACGGCGTCGCGCCCCAGCCGGGTGAGGACGTGGAGCTCACCGAACAGATCAAGCGGCTCATGGCCGTCGACGAGCTGCGCGCTTCGGCGACCGAGGCGCACGGCGCGGTGTCGGGCTCGCCCGACGGCGACGTCGAGGTGCCCGGTGCGCTCGGCCTGGTCGGCGAGGCGCTGCGCCGCCTGACCTCGGCCGAGGACGCCGCGCTGCGCGACCTCGTGCCGCGTCTGGAAGAAGCGTCGATGCTGCTCACCGACGTCGGCGCCGAGCTGGGCGGCTACGTCGAGAACCTCGACGCCGACCCGGCGCTGCTCGAGCAGGCGCTCGCGCGCCAGGCCGACCTCAAGCGGCTCACGCGCAAGTACGCGGCCGACGTCGACGGCGTGCTGGTCTGGGCCGACGACGCCCGCCGCCGGCTCGAGTCCATGGACACCTCGGAAGAGGCGCTCGCCGAGCTGGCGCGCCGGCGCGACGAGCTCGCCGTGTCGCTGGGAAACCACGCCACGGCCGTGTCGGCGGCGCGTGGCAAGGCGGCGGCCGAGCTGGCGTCGGCGATCACCAAGGAGCTCTCCGGCCTCGCGATGGGCCAGGCCGAGCTGGAGATCACCGTGGAGCAGCGGCCCGCCGAGCACGGCGACCGCCAGGCGCTGGCGATCGACGGCCACGCGGTCCACGCCGGCGCCGACGGCATCGACGAGGTCGAGCTGCTGCTGCGCGCGCACAACGGCGCGCCGCCGCTGCCGGTGCACAAGGCGGCCTCCGGCGGTGAGCTCTCGCGCGTGATGCTGGCGATCGAGGTCGTGCTCGCCCACGCCGACACCGTGCAGACGCTGGTGTTCGACGAGGTCGACGCCGGCGTCGGCGGCCGCGCCGCGGTGGAGATCGGCCGCCGGCTCTCGCGGCTCGCCCGCACGCACCAGGTGCTGGTGGTGACCCACCTCCCGCAGGTCGCGGCGTTCGCCGACCAGCACCTCGTGGTGGACAAGGGCACGAGCGGCGGCGTCACGCGAAGCGGGGTGAAGCTGCTGAAGCAGCCGGACCGCGTGAAGGAGCTGGCGCGCATGCTCGCCGGCATGGACGGCACCGAGACCGGCCGCGCCCACGCCGAGGAGCTGCTCGCGGTGGCGGAGAAGGACAAGGCGGCCGCCGAGCCCAAGCGCAAGCGCGCCAAGAAGGGCTGAGCGCTGTCCATGATCTGGGCCGCCGTGGCCGATGTCGAGGCGGAGCTCGCCCGCGCGCGGCGCGACGGTGATCTCGACCGGTTCCTCGGCCTCCTCGGTGGTGAAGAGCTGTTCGTGCCGATGCTCCGGGAGGACGCGGAGAAGCTCGCGGCCGACCGTGGCTGGTCCTCGGCCAAAGCGTGCTGCGGTGAGCGTTCGCTGCGCCTGTTCACGCGCGGCGCGCTGCCCGATCCCGGTGCCGGCGTGGTGTTCCTCAGCGGCGACCTCGACTGGGCGCTGCACGGGGTCGGCGCCGACGAGCAGGTGGTGTTCAACCCCGGCACGCTCGGCGAGTGGCAGGTGCCCGGCTCGGCCGCGGTGCCGTGGCTCGCCGCGAACCCGCACCGCGTCACCGCCGTGGAGCAGCAGGTCGAGCGGCTCAACACCGCGCGCTACGGGCACTTCGACGGCCCGCTGGCCCACGCGCTGGCCTGCGGCGCGCACCAGGCCGTGCTCACCGCGGAGCCGTGGAACGTGCTCGACGCGCGCTACCACGACTACGTCGCCGAGGTCCGCGGCCTGCGCGACTGGTGGGGCGTGTCCGACGCGGCCGGCTGGCGCGCGGCGGCGGGCGATCTCATCGGCCCGGACTACACGCTCACGCCGGGCAATCTCGTGCTCGTGCTGCGCGCCCGCCACGGCGCCGGCCTCGACCCGTGGTCGTGGGCCGAGCTCGTGGTGCGCTGGTGCGCGGACAACGGCGCGCAGGACCAGGCGCCCGCGCTCATCGACGTGCTGCGCCGCGTGGTGCGCTACGAACAGCGCTTCCGCGCGGACGGCTTGCTGCCGCCCTCGGGGATTGTCGGCACCACCATCGGCTGGGACGTCGCCCGCGCGGTCGCGATGGCCCGCTGGGGTCTGGCGGTGGGCCACTGCGACCCGCTCACGGCCGAACTGATGGTGCTGGAGGCCGGTTCCGCGGCGCGTCGCTACCACCAGTCATGGGCCGAGCTGTCGGCGAGCTACGTGATGGGCCGCGTCCTCGCCCTGGACGAGGAGGGGTTCGGCGAGGAGTACACCTCGGCCTTGCGAGTCCATCACCTGCTGCTTCAAGATCCTGCGAGTCCTTGGCTGAACCTCCCGTTCGCCGCGGCGGAACCCACCATCCAACCCTGAACGGGCGCTCTCGGCGACACGGCTCACCACAATGAGTCACGCTCCCTTCGGCGCGTCGGCGCTCGTCCCACCCACAAATTTGTCACCATCAGCCACATGAAGCTCACCGGTCTGCTCGCGCGAAACCACGAAGCCCTCCCCGGCATCACCGGCGTCGCGCGGGTCGACCGCCGTACGCGGGAGCTGCTGCGCCGCGTGAGCGCCGGCGATGTGGCCGTGCTCGACCAGCTCGATCTCGACCGCGCGACGGCCGACGCCCTGGTGGAGGCCGAGGTCGCCGCCGTGGTGAACGCGTCGCCGTCGATCTCCGGCCGGTTCCCGAACCTGGGCCCGGAGATCCTGCTGGCCGCCGGCATCCCGCTCATCGACTCGGTCGGGGGCGAGTTGCTGCGCACGGTCAAGGACGGCACCAAGCTGCGCGTGCACGAAGGCGGCGTCTTCATCGGGGAACGGCAGATCGCCTCGGGCGACGAGCAGACCCCCGAGAGTGTCGCCGACCAGATGATCGAGGCCAAGGCCGGGATGTCGACGCAGCTGGAGGCGTTCTCGGCCAACACCATCGAGTTCCTCCGCCGCGAGCGCACGCTGATCCTCGACGGGGTCGGCGTGCCCGAGCTGCGGCTGCCGATGCGCGACCGCCACGTGCTGGTGGTCGCCGGCGGCAACGGTCACGCCGAGGACCTCAAGAAGCTCAAGAAGTACATCGGGGAGCACCGGCCGGTGCTTGTCGGCGTCGACGCGGGAGCCGACACGCTGCGCGCGCAGGGCCACACGCCCGACGTGATCGTGGGAGACCCGACCGGCATCGGCACCGCGACGCTGCGCAGCGGAGCCGAGGTCGTGGTGCCCGCGCAGCCCGACGGCCACGCCGCCGGCGTCGAGCGCATCCAGGACCTGGGCATCGGCGCGGTCACGTTCCCCGCGTCGGGCAACTCCGAGGACCTCGCGCTGCTGCTGGCCGACGCCCACGGCGCGAGCCTGGTCGTCACCGTCGGGTTCCAGGCCACGCTGCGGGAGTTCCTCGACCACGGCCGGTCCGGCTCGAACCCGTCGACGTTCCTCACCCGGCTCAAGCTGGGCACGAAACTGGTCGACGGCAAGGCCGTCGCGACGCTGCACCGCAGCCGGGTGTCCCTGGGCGCCGTCGCGCTGCTCGTCCTCGCCGCCGTCGTCGTGGTGGTCGCCGCGCTGCTGGTCTCCGACGTCGGCTCCGTCTACCTGGACTGGATCCAGCACACCTGGACCACGTTCACGACCTGGGTGAAGGGGCTCTTCACGTGATTTCCCTGCGGTACCACATCGTTTCCATCACCGCGTGTTTCCTCGCGCTGGCCGTCGGCGTGGTCCTGGGCTCCACCGCGCTCAACGGTTCGCTCCTGTCAGGGCTGTCGGACCAGAAGAAGGACCTCGGCACGCAGGTGTCGGACCTCGAGGCGCAGCGCAACGCGCTCAACGCTCGCCTGGCCGACGCCGACGCGTTCGCGGGCTCGATGGGCCCGAAGGTCGTGGCCGGTTCGCTCGACAAGCGCACGGTGGTGCTGGTGACCACCGAGGACGCCCGGCCCGCCGACCGCGACGCGCTCAAGCAGCTCGTGCAGCAGTCCGGCGCCTCGGTGACCGGCGAGCTGCAGCTGACCGACGCGTTCACCGATCCGGAGAAGGCCGACCAGCTGCGCGACGTGGTCACGCGCCTGCAGCCGGCCGGTTCGCAGTTCCCGACCGCGGGTGACTCCGGCACGCTCGCCGGCGCGCTGCTCGGTTCGGTGCTGCTGCTCGACAAGACCACGGCGAAGCCGCAGGCCACGGGCGACGAGCTGGCCGCGGCGCTCGGCGGCCTCACCGACGGCGGGTTCGTGAAGCCGAGCCAGGGCGTGCAGCCGGCGCAGCTGGCGATCGTGCTCACCGGTGCACAGCAGACCGGCGACGGCGCGGGCGACCGGGCGGCCACGATCGCGCGGTTCGCGACGCAGCTCGACCGCTCCGGCGCGGGCACGGTGCTGGCCGGCGACCCGGGTTCGGCCGACGGCTCCGGCCCGATCGGCGTGGTGCGCGCCGACACCTCCGCCACTTCGATCCTGTCCACTGTGGACAACGTCGACTCCGCCGCCGGCCGCGTGGCGACGCTGCTGGCCTTGCGCGAGCAGCTCGACGGCGGCTCCGGCCGCTACGGCATCGGCGGCAACGCCCAGGCGCCCGCGCCGGGCGTGGGGTCCTCCGCCGGGAACTGATCACCCCGCACGCCGACGGCGGCCCGGAATCTCTTGGAGGGTGAGAGATTCCCGGCCGCCGCCGGTTCGCGTTCAGCAGGTGCCGTTGTCAGCCCACACGTTCTGGCTGCCGCCGGGGGTGTCGCCCTGCGTCCACCACTTCGCGGTCCACTTGTGCCCGGAGTAGGACACGGTCGCGCCACCGCTGTAGGCCTGCGTGGCGTTCCACGCGGCCGGGCACGAGCCCACCGGCGGAGTGGTCGTGCCCCCTTGCGAGCAGACTCCGTTGTCGGTCCACACGTTCTGGCTGCCGCCCGGGGTGTCGCCCTGCGTCCACCACTTGGCCGTCCACTGGTGCCCGTTGTACGACACCACCGCGCCGCCCGTGTACGCCTGGGTCGCGTTCCACGCCGTCGCCGAGCACGAGCCGCCGCCCGGGGTGGTCGGGGTGGTGGACGGTGACGTCGGGGTCGTGGGTGTGGTGGGAGTCGTCGGCGTGGTCGGCGTCGTGGGGGTGGTCGGCGGTGTGGTGCCGCAGCCGGCGGTGGAGCCGGCCAGGCCGTTGACGACGTCGTGGAAGAGCGTCGCGTTCGGGTCGAGGTCGTAGAGCGAGAACATCATCGCGCCGGCCAGGTTGTTGCAGTGGATGTAGTCGGTGCGGGCCTTGATCGACTGCGCCGACGAGCCGCCGTAGAAGTTCGTGCCGTCGTAGAACCACGCCGACTGCGTGGTCGGGTCGTAGAAGGTGTCCGCCGGGTTGTCGACGACGCCGCTCAGTTCCTTGTACATCGCGATGCCGGGAACGTTGCCGCTCAAGGTCTTTCCGGCCGAGGGCCCGCTCGCCGACTGGTAGAGCCCGTGGTTCGAACCGGCGGGTACGCCCGTCCAGCCGCGGTAGTAGAACGGGATGCCGAGCGTGAGCTTGTTCGCCGGGAAGCCGCCGGGAATGCCGTAGGCGGACGAGCCCTGCGTGTACGCCTTGATCACCGAGTCCGTGGTGTACTTCTCGGTGCCCGGCGGGATCGTGCCCGACGGGTCGTTCGGCGAACCGTAGAGCGGGTCCTGGAAGTTGGTGGGCCCGGTCGCGTCCCACGCGCCGTGCATGTCGTAGGTCATCGCGTCGGCGAAGTCCATGTACTGGCCGATTTTGTCGGTCTGCAGCTTCGCGATCTTGTCCTGCCCGCCCGGCAGGGCGGCCGAGAGCGAGTAGTGCTTGCCGCCCAGTGCGTCGAGCTCCGTGCGGAACTCCTTGAGCAGTGCGGTGAAGTTCGCCGTGTCGTTGGCGCTCACGTGGTTGCCGAGGTGGCCGGTGGTGGACCCGGGGTACTCCCAGTCGATGTCGAAGCCGTCGAAGATCCCGGCCGCGGTGCCGGGGCCGCCGTACCCGCCCTGCGAGGGCAGGTTTCCCTTGATGAACATGTCGATGCACGAGCTCACGAGCTTCTTGCGTGACGCGTCGGTGGCCGCCGCGTCGGAGAAGTACTTCGAGTACGTCCAGCCGCCGAGCGAGAGCACCACCTTCAGGTTGGGGTGGCGCGCCTTGAGTTCCTGCAGCTGGTGGAAGTTGCCGACGATCGGCATGCCGAACGCGTCGGCCGTGCCGTCGACGCTGAGGTCGGAGCCGAAGGACTTCTGGTAGTCGGCGAAGGCGTCGCCCGCTCCGTCGCCCGCGTTGGGGTTGTTCTCGCCCGCGGGGTCGGGGTCGCTCGCCTTGGTGGCCTCGAAACAGGTGAGGTTCGTCGGGTCGATGTTCTCGAAGTCGTAGATCAGGTAGTCGAGGTTGCCCGCGAGAGCGTCGACGTTCTTGGGGTAGTAGGCGTTCTGGTAGATGCTCCACTGGTCGTAGTAGGCCACGCGCAGGCCGCCCGAGGAGGCGGCTTGCGTGCTCGCGGCCGGGGCCACGGCCGCGCCTTGCGCGGGTGGGCCGGCCAGCGTGGTGAGCCCGCCGACGACCACGGCCGCCGCGGCGGCCGAGAGCCACGCGGCTCTTCTGGATACCTTGTGCTGCATGGGTTCTCCCTCGCGCAGGCGAACGGTCCTCCGCGCCCGGGGGAGCGCGGAGGACCGACGCGACGTGTGGATCACAACCTGAGCGGTACCGGCCCGTTCCTGAATGTGAACCAGTGCACAGGGAGAGTCAATACTTTGGACTAGACCAATTTCGGACCACTGGCGATATCGGGTGATTTGTCCGGAAAAGCCCCCCGAAGGTCGGCCGTCACTTCAGCGGCGGGTCGAGCGGGAAGCAGGTGAGGCGCACCGACCAGGTGTCGCCGCCGGCCGGCAGCGGCATCTGCTTGAGTGCCTTCGCGGCGTCGGTGTCGTGGGCTTCCTCGGCGGCCGCGTGGAAGATGTCCGCGGCGATCGACTGGTCCAGCGGGGCGATCTGCGGGTACGGCCAGGACGGCACACCGTGCAGCGCCGCCGGGATGAGCCGGTCGACGACCTTGCGCAGCGTCACGCCGCTCGGCGCTCGATAGCCCCACACGTCCACCCCGAGGTTGTGCCCGGCCTCCGCCATCCGGCCCCACGCGGTGAGGTTGAAGTTCACGTAGTGCCACGAGATCGTGCGCGTGAGCTCGAGCGGCTGGTTGCCGTCCGCGTCGAACTGCACCGGGAAGCGCTTCTGCAGGGCGTCGGTCACGATCTTGCGCGCCTCGGCCGTTTTGCCGAGGTAGGCGGCGGTGGCGGCGTTCTGCAGGTCGAGGAACGTGCCGTGGTTGTTGGTCGCGGCGAGTTCGAGCTTCGCTTGCGGGCTGGTCTGCATCCAGGTGAGGTACTGCCCGAGCCAGCCGCGGATCCCGGAGCGGTCGGCCCCGGTCCAGCCGGGCGCGCCGGAGTCGAGCAGCGCGAACGCGTCGAGCACCTGGGTGAACGACTGAGTGGAGTCGATGATCCCCGTGCCGCTGATCGTGTTCTTGCACGGCACGATCTGCGAGTAGGTCATGTTCGGGTTCATCCGCGTGGCCGGGTCGAGGAACCAGGTGCGGATGTCGAGCTCGGCGCGCTTCGCGTACTTCGTGTCGCCGGTGTAGTACCACGCGGTGGACAGGTAGTAGATCGCGTCCCACGCCACCATGCGGTAGGTGTGGTCGGTGATCGCGTCGGCCTCGGGGTTGCGCTGGCCGTCGCGGTTCACGTACGGGCAGCCCTGCGGGTTGTCGGGCGTCTTCGGCTGGCTGGCCCACTGGTAGGGCGCCTGGCTCTGGTAGTCGTGTTTGTCGCCGCTCGGCGGCGTGGTGGGCTTGTCGAGCACCGACCACGGGCCGGCGGTGAGCGCTTCGTCGGCCTTGCCCAGCACGTTTTTCAGCGCGGCCCGCTCGGCCGCGGTGGCGTGCCCGTGGGTCAGCGCCGTGCGGACCTGCGCGAGCTTCTTGCCGTCGGTGACCACGGTGTGCGGCGCCGGTGCGGCGGTGGCCGTGCCGCTGAGCGGGACCACCGCCAGCACCGCCGTGAGCACGGTCGCACCGAGCACGCGTCTGTGCCGATTGTCACCGATCCGACCACAGGCACGGCTGAATGGCTTCGTGGCGACGGTTAAGTGCCGCCAGGGGAATCGGCCTGCTTTGGGCCGGACCGGTAACTGCCTTCGCACTGTTTCGCCCTTCGTTTTCCCGGGGACGCCAAGGATCCCCACGGCGACCGGGCGGCGGTGCGGTCGTGGCGCCGGGAATTCTGCTGGGCCGTGCGAGGCGGTGTCAATCCGGCAGACGCGCGTCAGAAGCCGATCGCTTCGCGCAGCAGCAGCACGGTGGCGCGACCGGGGAACGGTTCCGCGTTGAGGACCAGCAGCCGGTTGACCGCGCTGGGCCAGCCGTAGGCCGCGAGGGCGCGTTCGCTCTCCAAGGGGAGACAGTGGTCCTCGACGCGGCGCAGGGCGGCGTCGAGATCCGGCACGATCTTCTGCGCGCCGACGACCCAGATCGCGTGGGCGGCGCCGCCGGCGGAGGCAGGCAGCTGGCTGCCGCTGCCGGAGGCGATCACGAGCGAGCCGGTCTCGGTGACCGCGTGGACGCTGCCGATGACGAAGTCCGGGCTCGCGCGCAGGCGCCGGATGTCGTCGGCGTCGGTGACGCGATCCATCGCGAGGGTGCGCGGCCGGATCGCCTCGTACCGCCCGCCGGTGTTGAGGTCGTCGTCGAGTCCGGACAGGCGCAGCGTCTCGCTCGCCGCGGTGAACACGCTGGCGCCCTCCGGGATCAGGGCGGTGACGCGAGTGCGGGCCGCGGCGACGTCGTCGAGGATCTCGGCGGCGAACCCGCGGGCGGTGAGCGCGGTGGCGGTGCGGTGCAGGGTCTGCTCGGAAGCGGGGGCGGTGAAGGTCGGCGCGGTCATGAGGTGTCTCCCGATCGTGGTGGCCAGTCTCGGATCTCCGACAACTCACACCCCCGAAGTGTGAGGCGCTCACACTTCGCGGCGCTGTTTTGTCGTACTACTGAGGACAGCCGAGACCGAGGGAGCCGCCGGCGCGATGACCACCCCATCCGACCCCGAGCCGGGCCTGAGCGCGATCATGAGCGAGCGCCGGCACCTGATCAACCTCGCCTACCGCCTGCTCGGCTCGCTGGCCGAGGCCGAGGACGCCGTGCAGGAGACCTACGCCCGCTGGTACGCGCTGTCGCGGCCGCAGCAGGAGGCCGTGGAGTCGCCCGGTGCGTGGCTGACCACGGTCGCGAGCCGCATCTGCCTCAACCTGCTGGGCTCGGCGCGGGTCCGGCGCGAGACGTATGTGGGGGAGTGGATCCCCGAGCCGCTGCCCGGCGAGCAGGCGGACCCGGCCGACCGCGTGACGCTGGACGAGTCGGTGGGCATGGCGTTCCTCGTGGTGCTCGAGGCGATGACGCCGGCCGAGCGCGTGGCGTTCATCCTGCACGACGTGTTCCGCTACTCGTTCCCGGAAGTCGCCGACATCGTCGGCCGCAGCCCGGCCGCGTGCCGGCAGCTCGCGACCTCGGCCCGCCGGCGGATCCGGGACGCGCACGCTCCGGCGAGCCCGGCGTCGGCGCGAGCCGGGGTCGTGCGGGACTTCAAGCGGGCGTGGGAAACGCAGGACATCACCGCGCTGATCGGCCTGCTCGACCCCGACGCCACGGCGATCGCGGACGGCGGCGGGCGCGCCCTCACGTTCCTCGACCCGATCGAGGGCGGCGAACAGATCGCCCGCGCCTGGATCGAGCTCGCCCGGCGGGCGCTCGGCAGCGTCGCGCTGATCGAGCGCACGGTCAACGGCCAGCCCGGGCTGGTGGCGCAGCGCGCCGGCGTGGTCGAGACGGTGTACGCGTTCGATGTGGCCGGCGGGCGGATCAAGCACATCTGGGTGGTCCGCAACCCCGAGAAACTGAGGCCCTGGACGGCACTCTGACGCGCGCCTTGTACCGCCGAAGGCCCGCCCCGCTCCCACGGGCTGGACCACCGTGATGTTCACTACGCCCGTTTTCCAGCGGTAAAGCGGGTTCTCAGCCGCTTCATGGCTGCTTCACAGGCAGTGCGGCAAATGTGGTGCCATGATCCACTTCGCACCCGCGGGTCCGGCCGCCCGATGACCACGACCGAACTCGCCCCCGTGCCGGCCCCCGCGCGACCGGCCCACCTGCACCAGCTCGACCTCTACCGGGTGCTGACCTTCGCCCTGGTGATCTTCCTGCACGTGCTGGGGGCCACGACGTTCCCGCAGGACGTGGTGTCCGACGCGATCGAGGCGCCGCTGCACTTCACGCGTGAGGCGTTCTTCGCGCTGACGACGTTCGTGCTCGTGTTCTCCGCCCGCTCGCGCCCGCCGCGGCCGGTGGCGTTCTGGCGGCGCCGCGTGCCGTGGGTCGCGGTGCCGTACGTGGTGTGGTCGCTGCTGTACTGGGGCTATTCGCTGGCTACGGCGGAGCAAGCGGTCGGCTCGGTCGCCGCGGCCCTGCGGGCGCTGGTGATCGAGATCGCCGACGGCACCGCGTGGTACCACCTGTACTTCCTGCTCGTGACGCTGCAGGTGTACCTGCTGTTCCCGCTGCTGATGAAGCTGGTGCGCACGATCGAGCGCCGGCCGTGGCTCGTGCTCGCGGTCTCCGGCGCGGTGCAGATCGCGGTCACGTGGTTCCTGAGCTACCCGCCCGAGGGCGTGGAGTACTCGACCGTGAGCCGGTTCTTCACCACGCTGCTGCCGTACCAGTTCTACTCGGTGCTCGGCGCGGTCGCGGCCGTGCACTTCGCGGCCGTGCAGGCGTTCGTGCGGCGGCACCGGTGGGTGGTGGTCGCCGGGCTGGTGGGTTCGCTGGCGGTGGCCGAGACGGGGTACTTCGTGAGTGTCCACAACGGACTGTGGCCCGAGCTGGCGAGCGACGCGTTCCGGCCCTACCTCGTGCCGTGGTGCGTGGCGGCCATCGCCGGGCTGTTCCTCGCCGGCACGCGCTGGGCCGACGCGGGCCGGCCCGGCGGGCGGGTGGTGTCGTGGGCGGTGGACCGGTCGTTCGCGATCTTCCTCACGCACCCGCTCGCGTTGGCGCTGCTGGGTCCGCTGATCGCGTACGTGGGCGACGGGGCCGGGGCGCCGTGGACGACCGTGGTCGTGTACCCGGCCACGGTGGCGCTCACGCTCGTGTTCGTGGAGGTGCTGCGGCGGCTGCCGTGGAGCCGCGCGCTCACCGGCCGGCCGCAGCTCACCCGGGTGGCTGCCACCGCCGCCGCTTGGGCAGCGGGGTCGCGTACGAACCCGCGCGGCTCGTCGTGAGTCCCAGCGCCACCAGGGACTCGGCGAGCCGCACGGCCGCGGCGACGCCGTCGACCACCGGCACGCCGAGTGCGGCCGAGAGCCGCCGGTCGAGACCCGTCATGCCGGCGCAGCCGAGCACGAGAACCTCCGCGCCCGCGTCGCGCACGCGCCGGGCCGCGGTGAGCATGGCCGCTTCGGTGCGGCCCTCGTCGCGCAGCTCCAGCACCCCCAGCCCGGTGCCGACCACGGCCACGCAGTGGTCGGCGAGGCCCGCGGTGCGCAGGCTGTCTTCGATGAGCCCGCACGTGCGGTCCAGGGTGGTCACCACGCCGTAGCGGCGGCCCAGCAGGCTCGCGAGGTGCGCGGCCGCCTCGGTGATGTCCACCACCGGCACGTCGAGCAGCTCCCGCGCGCCTTCCCGGCCGTGCTCGCCGAAGCCTGCCAGCACCACCGCGTCGAAGGGTTCTTCCGTGCGGCGCAACAGATCCAGCACCGCGGCCGCCGAGAGGAAGCTGTCGAGCCAGCCCTCCGCCGACTCGGGACCCCACGCCGGCGTGCGCGCGAGGATCTCCGTGCCGGGGCTCGCGGCGGCGCGCGCCCCGGCTTCGATCTCCTTCGTCATCGCCTCGGTGGTGTTGCAGTTGGTCACGAGGATGCGCATCACGCGGCCCGCTTCGAGCGCATCACGGCGAAGTACAGCAGCCCGGACGTCGCGGTGCCGAGGAACCACGAGTACGGCGCGGCGGGGGCGAAGAACGGCACGAGCGCAACCACGGCCGACAGCGCGGCGGTGGGCAGGAACGTGGCGAGCGCGCGCGGGTTCACCCCGTGCCGGTAGTGGTACGGGCTGTCTTTGGTGAACAGCTTCGCGACGTCGACTTCGCGGCGGCGGATGAGGTAGTAGTCCACGATCATGATCCCGAACAACGGCCCGAGGAACGCGCCGAGCCCGCCGAGGAAGTAGTTCACGACCACGGGGGAGGAGTAGAGCTTCCACGGCAGCACGCACAGCGCGGCCACGGCGCTGATCACGCCGCCGACGGTGAAGCTGATCCGTTTCGGCCAGATGTTCGCGAGGTCGTAGGCGGGGGAGACGAAGTTGGCCACGATGTTCACACCCATGGTGGCGATGGCGAACGTGAGCGCGCCGATCACCAGCACCGGCGTGTTGTGCACGCGGGCCAGCAGCTCGGCCGGGTCGGTGATCGCCTCGCCGAACACCTGCAGGCTGCCCGCGGTCACGACCACCGACAGCAGCGCGAACGCCGTGGAGTTGATCGGCAGGCCCCAGAAGTTGCCGCGCCGCACCGTTTTCTGGTCCGGGGCGAAGCGGGAGAAGTCGCAGAAGTTGAGCATGAGCGTGCCGTAGGTGGACAGGATCAGGCCCGCGGCGCCGAACCACTGCCGCACCTGTTCCCCTGTGGACAGTCGCACCGGGCTGCTGGTGAGCGAGATCTGCCAGTGCCCGGCCGCGAGGATCCACACGGCGAGCGCGATCATCACCACCCAGATCAGCGGGCCGCACCAGTCCTGGAACTTCCGCACGGCCTCCATGCCGCGCGTGAGCACGAGCCCCTGCGCGGCCCACAGCGCCACGAAGCAGATCCAGCCCAGTGCGTGCAGGCCGAGGAAACCGTGTTCGGTCAACGGTTTCAGCCCCGGCGCGATGGTGAGCACCAGCAGCGTGACCGCGACGCTCGCGAGGTAGGTCTGGATGCCGTACCAGAAGATCGCGATGACCGCGCGGATCAGCGCGGGCAGGTTGGCGCCGAACGTGCCGAAGCTGATCCGCGCGACGACCGGGAACGGCACCCCGGTGCGCTGGCCGATGCGGCCCATCAGGTTCATGCCCACGTAGATGATCACGAAGCCGAACAGCAGGGCCGTGAACACCTGCCACGCCGAGAGACCGAGCACGAACAGCCCGGCGGCGAAGGTGTAGTTGCCGAGGTTGTGCACGTCGGACATCCACAGGGCGAAGATGTCGTACACCTTCCAGCGCCGGTCCTTCGCCGGCGCGAGATCCTCGTTCCACAGGCTGGGGTCGGTAGGCGTGCTGGTTTCCTGCCGGTTTCCGGTCAGCGGCGCTGCTGCCATGGGGCCCTCCGGTCTACGTGCCGGGCGTTTTGGTATCCCAAAAATTGGTATCCCAAATATGACGGCGAAGTCCGTCGCGGTCAACCCTCGGCGGATAAACTCCGGGGCGTGACCACCACGGATGACCGGCAGCCCCTCGCGGCGACGCGGCAGCGCGTGCGCGAGGAGCTGCGCGAACGGATCCTGTCCGGGCTCCTCAAGCCGGGCGACCGGCTCGTGGAGCGGGAGCTCGCCGAGGGGCTCGGGGTGTCGCGGGTGCCGGTGCGCGAGGCGATCCGCAGCCTCGAAGCCGAGGGGTTCGTGGTCGTGGAGTCGCCGCGCCGGGTCGTGGTGCGCACGCTCTCGCGCGTGGACGTGGAGGAACTGTTCGACGTCCGCGAGGCACTGGAGAGCCTGGCCGCCGGGCTCGCGGCCTCGCGCGCGGGCAAACCCGAGCTGCGCCGCCTCGAACGGCTGCTGGCCGACGCCGCCCGCGCCGCCGCCCGAGGGGACGCCGCGCGCACGGCCGTGCTCAACAGCCGGTTCCACGACGAGATCGTGGCGATCGCGGGCAACGGCCTGCTCACCACGCTCATCGAACCGCTCGAAGGCCGCTTGCGCTGGCTGACCAGCCAGAACGAGCACTGGTCCGACCTGCACGAGGAACACCACGGCCTCGTTGCGGCCATCGCTTCGGGTGACGCGGCGCGAGCGAAGGCGTTCGCTGCCGATCACGTGCGGGTGAATCGCCGGGTGACGCTGGAAGCCCTTTTTGGCTGATCTGGTTCAGGTAAGGTCGCCCTAACTTCTGGGGGGGCGGTTGATGCACACGCAGGGCGAACCTGGGGAGATCCGAACCCGCGACGGCCGGCGGCTGAACACGATGGTTTTGGAGGGCCCCTCTGCCGATGCGCCGACGGTGGTCTTCGAGGCCGGCGCCGGTGCGACCCGGTCGTCGTGGGCGCTGGTGCAGCCGCGAGTGGCTGCGGTGGCTCGGGCCGTGGTCTACGACCGCGCCGGGCTGGGCCGCAGCGACCCCGATCCGGCCGGGCGCACGCTCGACCGCATGGCCGACGACCTCGTCGACGTCCTTCGATCGGTCGGGCCCGCGGTGGTCGTGGGCCACAGCGCGGGTGGCCCCATCGCGCGCCTCGCCGCGGCGCGCTGTGTCTTGGGCCCCGGCTCCGCCGACGCGATCTCGCAGGTGGGTTGCGAGTCACGCGGCGACTTGCCGGCATCGCCGTCGGTGACGGGCCTGGTTCTCGTCGACCCGACCGATGAGGCCGCGGACCTGCTGTTCTCACCCGTGTTCCGCCGGCTCGAACGCGGCTACCTGCGCGCGATGCGCCCGCTCGCCGCGACCGGCCTGCTCAAGCTGCTCTACCGCCCGATGCTGCGCGCCGTGCCCGCCGACGTGCGCGCGGACCTGCTGCGCGAGGCCTTCACGCCCGGCGTGCTGCGCACCCAGGCTGAACAGGCCCGCACCTTTCTCGACGAGCTCGCCACCTGGCGCACCACCCCGCCGGCCCTCGGCGACGTCCCGGTCACCGTGATCTCCGGCGGCCGCCCCGGCGACGGCATGACCGCCTCGATGCGCGCCGCCGCCAACGCGGCCCACGCCGCCTCGCTTCCCCGCGGCCGCCACGTCATCGCGCCGCGGTCGGGCCACCTGGTGCCCTTCACCGAACCGGACGTAATCACCGGCGAAGTGCTACGCCTGCTGCCCTAGCCCGCCACCCCCGGCCACGCCCGCAATCGGCAACCCGCGGCCCAGATCGCAACCCCGGAGCGAGATCGCGCCGGCTTCCGGATCGGGCGGTCCGATCGGCCCCCGGCCGATCTCGACCGCCCGATCCGGAAGCCGGCTTGGGGCGATCTCGCACGCCCTGCCGAAGGCGGGGCCAACGACACAGCGGGGCCAAAGATACAGCTACGCCTGGTGGCTTGAATCCACCATCGCGGTCCAGGTCTCGGTGAACGCCGGGAACGTTTTCCCCACCGTGGCGGCGTTCTCGACGTACACGCCGGGCACGCGCAGGCCCAGGACGGCCGCGGCCATGACCAGGCGGTGGTCGTCGTAGGTGTGGAAGACGCCGCCGTGCAGGGGGGCCGGGGTGATGCGCAGGCCGTCGTCCGTTTCGGAGACGTCGGCGCCCAGGGCGGACAGTTCCGTGGCCAGGGCGGTGATCCGGTCGGTCTCGTGGCCGCGCAGGTGGGCGACGCCACTGATCACCGAGGGGCCGTCGGCGAAGCACAGGAGCGCGGCGACCACCGGGGTCAGCTCGCCGACCTCGTGCAGGTCGAGTTCGACGCCCGGGATGCGGGAGCCGCCGGTGACGGCGAGGCCGCCGTCGTCGAGGCGGACCGACGCGCCGAGCGCGGGCAGGAAGCTGCGCAGCCAGTCGCCGGGCTGGGTCGTGGTGGCCGGCCAGCCCTCGACGCGCACGGTTCCGCCGGCGGCCACGGCGGCGGCCACGAACGGCGCGGCCGTGGAGAGGTCCGGCTCGACGAGGTACTCGGGGCACGACAGCTTCGCCGGGGCGACGTGGAACTCCGCGCCCTCACGCTCCACGGTGGCGCCGAAGCGGTGCAGCATGTCGAGCGTCATCGCGATGTGCGGCTCGCTCGGCGGGGCGTCGCCGACCAGGCGCACGGTCACGCCGCGGTCGAAGGCGGGCCCGGCCAGCAGCAGGGCGGAGAGGAACTGGCTCGACGCCGACGAGTCGAGGTCCACCGCGCCACCGCGCACGCCGCCGTCGCCGTGGACGGTGAAGGGCGGGGCGCCGCGGCCGTCATCGTCGATGCGCACGCCGAGGCGGCGCAGCGCGGCCAGCAGCGGGCCGATCGGACGGCGGCGGATGGCCTCGTCGCCGTCGAAGAGCACGGGGGCGTCGCCGAGGGCGGCCAGCGCCGGGGTGAAGCGGGCGACGGTGCCGGCGTTGCCGAGCGTGATCCCGACCGGCTCGCCGTGGCTGCCGGTGGTGCCGAGCGGGTACACGAGGAAGCCGTCGGCCGTCTCCTCCGACCGGGCGCCCAGCACGGCCAGCGCGCCGAGCATCAGCCGCGTGTCGCGCGAGTCGAGCGGCACCCGCACCCGCGTGGGCGCGCCCGCGAGCGCGGCCAGTACGTAGGCCCGGTTCGTGATCGACTTCGAACCCGGCACGCGCACCCGCGCGTCGAGTGCCGCCGCGGCGACCGGCGCGGCCCAGTGGTTTTCGTGCGCATCCGTCACGGTCGGCAGCCTAGCGTGGTGCCCGGAGTCACCCCTCGTGTCGTCCCCGCCGCGCCGGGAGCGGGCGTGAGCGAGCGGATCGGCGAACGTGCGATATGCTGGCGGCCCGTGGGACATCAGTCGCGGGCTACCAAGTTTGTCTTTGTCACCGGAGGCGTCGCCTCCTCTCTGGGTAAGGGATTGACGGCCTCGAGCCTCGGCCAGCTCCTTACCGCACGCGGGCTTCGCGTCACGATGCAGAAGCTCGACCCGTATCTCAACGTCGACCCCGGGACGATGAACCCGTTCCAGCACGGTGAGGTGTTCGTCACCGACGACGGTGCGGAGACGGACCTCGACATCGGGCACTACGAGCGGTTCCTCGACCGGGACCTCGACGGCAAGGCCAACGTCACGACCGGCCAGGTCTACTCCGAGGTGATCGCCAAGGAGCGCCGCGGCGAGTACCTCGGCGACACGGTGCAGGTCATCCCGCACATCACGGACGAGATCAAGTCGCGCATCACCGCCGCGGCCGGTCCGGACGAGCACGGGAACACCCCGGACGTGGTCATCACCGAGGTCGGCGGCACGGTCGGCGACATCGAGTCGCTGCCGTTCCTCGAGGCGTGCCGCCAGGTGCGCCACGACGTCGGACGGGATCACTGCTTCTTCCTGCACGTGTCGCTCGTGCCCTACCTCGCCCCGTCGGGCGAGCTCAAGACCAAGCCGACCCAGCACTCGGTGGCGGCGCTGCGCAACATCGGCATCCAGCCCGACGCGCTGGTCTGCCGGGCCGACCGGGAGATTCCCGAGGACCTCAAGCGCAAGATCGGCCTGATGTGCGACGTCGACTCCGAGGCGGTCATCGCCTGCCCGGACGCGCGCTCGATCTACGACATCCCCAAGGTGCTGCACGGCGAGGCGCTCGACGCCTACGTGGTGCGCCGCCTGGGCCTGCCGTTCCGGGACGTGGACTGGACGGTGTGGGGCGATCTGCTCAACCGGGTGCACAACCCGAGTGAGACGGTGCGGATCGCCGTGGTGGGCAAGTACATCGACCTGCCCGATGCGTACCTGTCGGTGACCGAGGCCCTGCGCGCGGGCGGGTTCGCCCACCGCGCCAAGGTCGAGATCGTGTGGGTCGCCTCGGACGACGCGCAGACCGCGTCGGGCGCCGCCTCGGTGCTGTCCGATGTGGACGGTGTGCTGATCCCGGGCGGGTTCGGCATCCGCGGCATCGAGGGCAAGGTCGGGGCGATCGAGTACGCCCGCACGCGCGGCGTGCCGCTGCTGGGCCTGTGCCTGGGCCTGCAGTGCATGGTCATCGAGGGCGCGCGGCACCTGGCGGGCATCCAGGACGCGAACTCCGCGGAGTTCGACGAGAACACCACGCACGCGGTGATCTCGACGATGGCCGACCAGCGCGACGTCGTGGCCGGCGAGCGCGACATGGGCGGCACGATGCGGCTCGGCGCGTACCCGGCGAAGCTCAAGGCGGGCTCGCAGGTCGCGAAGGCGTACGGCACCACCGAGGTGTCCGAGCGCCACCGCCACCGCTACGAGGTGAACAACACCTACCGCAAGCAGCTCTCCGACGCCGGCCTCGTGTTCTCGGGCACCTCGCCCGACGACCGCCTGGTCGAGTTCGTGGAGCTGCCGGCCGATGTGCACCCGTTCTTCGTCGGCACGCAGGCGCACCCGGAGCTCAAGAGCCGCCCGACCCGGCCGCACCCGCTGTTCAGCGCGTTCGTGAAGGCCGTGGTGGACCGCAAGGTCGCCGAGCGGCTGCCGGTGGAGCTCGCCGAGGCGCCCGTGGCGGCCCGGTGACCGAGCCCGGCAAGCACGAGTTCACCGTCGCGGACAGCCGGGTCGTCCACGTGGGACGTGTGGTCGGCCTGCGGATCGACGACGTGGTGATGCCCGGTGGCGGCACCGCGAAGCGCGAGGTCGTGGAGCACCTCGGTGCCGTCGCGATCCTCACGCTCGACGCCGAGGACGCCGTGACCATGGTCCACCAGTACCGGCACCCGCTCGGGCACCGGCTGTGGGAGCTGCCGGCGGGCCTGATCGACAAGCCGGGGGAGAACCCGGTGGACGCGGCGAAGCGCGAGCTCGTGGAAGAGGTCGGGCTCGCGGCCGAGGACTGGTCGACGCTCGTGGACGTGGCCGCCTCGCCCGGGTTCACCGACGAGGTGGTGCGCGTGTTCCTCGCGCGCGGTCTGTCCGATGTGGACCGCGAGGTGCTCGGCGAGGAGGAAGCCGACCTCGTGGTGAAGAAGTTCCCACTCGCCGACGCCGTCGCGATGGCGCTCTCGGGTGAGCTGGTGAACGGCGCGACCGTGTCCGGGGTGCTCGCCGCCCACGCGGTGGTCACCGGTGCGGCGCGGGCGCGCCCGGCCGACGCGGAGTGGCCGGACCGGCCGACCCGCTTCGCCCGGCGCCGAGCCGAAGGCTGAGCCCCGTCTGTGCCCTGCCACGCAACGGCAGGGCACAGACGGGCCACCGTCCCGGGGCTACCGGATCACGCCGGCTGTTTCGCGTTCTCGCCGACCTTGGCCAGCACGGCCACCAACTCCCTGGGCCGGCTGAGCATCACCATGTGCGAGGCGTCGAGGGTCACCGTGTGATCGGCACCGGCGCCCATCTTCACCTGGTCGACGGTCGGCACCGCCTGGTCGCGCAGGCAGCGGACGTAGGTGGCCGGATGGGTGCGCTTCGGCGCCGACGCGGGGGTCACGACGCTGGCGAGCGACTGCGGCCGCAGCGTGGCGTGGAAGACCGCGTAGTCCTCGTCGGACAGGTCGGCGGCGAGCATGCTGTGGGCATGGTCGACCCGGTCGGTGACGACGAGAGTGCCGTCGCCGCCGTCGTCCAGCCACGGGTCGTCCCATTCGGCGCGCAGGTCGACCAGTGCCTGCCCGGGCCGCGGCCAGAACGAGGCCAGGTGCACGGTGTGCGCGAGGTCCGGTTCGTCGGCCAGCTCCGCGGCCACGATCCCGGCGTAGGAGTGCGCGACGAGGACCGCTCCGGGCCGGGCTCTGAGGGCTTGCCGGACGTGCTCGACGTCCTCGGCCAACCCGGCTCCCGCGCCGCCGGTGCTCGGCAGCTGCTCCACGACGTGCACGGTGTGGCCGAGGTCGGTCAGCCCGGCCGCGACGGTGTCCCAGACCCGGCCGGTGCACCAGGCGCCGTGGACGAGGATGTAGTCGGTCATGTGGATCTCCTTGACGGCGTTGTCAGGATCTTTGGCAGGATTTTCGGAAGGCCGCGGACGGATCCGCGGTGGGTCACCCGAGCCAGACGAACCGGTCGGGCGGATCGTGGCGCGCGACCCCGGCCGCGCAGAGTTCCGCGAGGTATCCGCTGATCGTGTTGAACAGCGGGATGCCGTCGTCGTAGCGGGGGTAGTGGTCCCGGGTCGCTCGGGCCAGGTCGGCCAAGGTCGCGCTGCCGGCCTCGGCGAAAGCCGCGGTGAACACGGCGGTGTACTCGTCGGCGAACCGGCGTGACTCCGCGATCAGCTGGGCCGCGCGGTGGGCCGCGCATACGCCGGTGTGCGCGGTCCCCACGATCTCGGCGCCGCAGCCGGCGAAGAAGTCCAGCGATCGCCGGTACTCCGCGACGTGGCGGTAGTGGGGGAAGAAGTCGGCGCGGCACTGCAGCGGCGTGCCCCGGGCCTGCACGGCGTCGCCGGTGAAGAGCACCTTCGCGGCGCGGTGCAGCAACGCGATGGAGCCGTCGGTGTGCCCCGGGATGTGCTCGACCGACAGCACGTGCCCGTCGCCGAGGTCAAGTTCGTCGCCGTGGCTGAGCTCCAGCGTCACCGGCAGGTCGGCGCCGCACAGCAGGCGGATCCGGTCGAGCGCGGCGGTCGGCGGCTCCCACGCCGGCCGGAACCGCAGGTACTCCTCGGCGAGGTACTGCTCGGTGGAGGAAATCCAGGTGGCGTCGGCCGGGTGCGCGGCGATCACGACACCGGGGTTGTGCGCGGCGACCACACCGTTGCCGCCCCGGTGGTCGTGGTGGCCGTGGGTGTTCACCACCAGGTCGACGTCGGCCGGCCGGTGTCCCAGCTCGGCCAGCCCCTGTGCCAGCGGCCCTTCCGCCGTCTGCGGGACGCCTGGGTCGATGACGGTGAGCCGCTCGCCTTCGATGACGTAGATCTGCAGCGGCACGTCTTCGAACGGGGCGTCGATCGCGTGCACGCCCGGCGCGAGCGTCTCCACGGTCATGACGGCACCCGCACGGCGCTCGCGACGATGTCCCGGGCGAACAGCGGCGCGAACTTGAACCCGCGGCCCTCGCACGCGACGGCCGCGGTGACCGGGCCCGAGCGCTCGATCACGAACTGCCCGCCGGTGTGCGTGAACAGGCAGGTGTCCAGCGCGATCGGAGCGGCCGACGCCTGGGGCAGCCGGGCCCGCACGTGGGCCATCAGCGTCTCGACCGTGACCGGATCGGGCTCGCCCCAGGCACCGAGCACGGGCTCCGGGGCGCGGGCGTCGTCCATGCCCAGCCGCACCGTGGTGTCGGCGCTGCTCACCCAGTACTTCGACGGGTCGCCCTCCTCGAACAGCGCGGGCAGCGTCCGGGCGCCGGGGTCGTGCACGTAGACCACGGTCTGCCGGGTCGCCCTGGCGGCCACCCGCAGGCCCCACGGCGCCACCAGTTCCGGCGTCCAGCTCGCGGCGGCGACCACGGCGTGCCCCACCCGGACCGGACCGAGCGCCGTCTCCAGCACCACCGAGTCGCCGTCCTCGGCCAGCGCGTGCACCGCCACGCCCTCCCGCACGACGCCACCGCCGGCTTCGGAAAGCTTGCGCAGCAACGCGAGCACGCGATCGGCACGAAGCGTGCCGCCGTCGGGCGTGTAAACGACGGGCGCGCCCGCGCCCAGGGTCAGCCCGGGCCAGGTCCGTTCGACCGCCGCCGGTTCCAGGACCTCGTGGTCGAGGCCGGCCGCGGCGAGCGCGTCGGCGACCGGCGCGGGCCGGGCGGTGCGCAGCATCGCGCCCTGCGCCCAGTACAGCTCGGGGTCGTGCTCGGCCAGCTCACGCCAGATCGCCCCCGCCCGGCCGGCGGGCTCGACCAGCTCGGGCATCAGGTGCGGGGTGGCGAAGGCCCGGGCCGGACCGTGGCTGGACCCGAGCGGGTGGCCGACGTGGCCGCGCTCGAACAACACGGCGCTGCGCCCGGCCGCGACGGCCTCGCGCAGGACCGACAAGCCCATCACGCCCCCGCCGACGACGCCGATATCGAAGGTCTCCACTCGCTGTTCCTCTCCGGTAGAAGGATTTCGGGCAGGGTCCGGCGGCACCGGACGCGGACGTCGGTGCGGGATCCGGCCGGGTGTGCGGCTCGGGTGCAGGGCAGGGGTGCGGGGCTGGGGTGTCCGGCCGGGGTGGCGCTAGCCGGCCGGCACGGGGGACAAGGTGCGGGCCACCTCCTCGACCGGGCGCACCTCGGCGAAGACCGTGCCCATCAGCCGCAGGCTGTGCCGGTGCAGGTCCTCGACGTACCCGGCGACCGCGTCCTCGGCGACGACCACCCGCAGGTCGCGGAAGAACGCGTCGCGCACCGTCGACTCCACGCAGAAGTCGGTCCGCACCCCGGCGACCACGATCGTGCCGACGTCGAGTTCGGCCAGCACGTGGTCGAGGCGGGTCCGGTGGAAGCCGCTGAACCGGCGTTTGCGCACCTCGACGTCCTCGGGCCGGCGGTCGAGCTCGTCGACCGGGGCCGCGCCCCACGTGCCGGTGCGCAGCCCTTCGGCGGCCAGGAACGGGCTGCGGTCGGCCAGCAGGCCGACCTGGGTGTCGTCGTCCCACTCCATCCGCACCCAGACGACCGGGTGCCCGCCGGCCCGCGCGGCCGCGACCAGCGCGTTGATCCGCTCGACCAGCACGTCGAGATCGGTGACCCGCAGCCCGGCGCGGGCGAACACGCCGTCGGGATGGCAGTAGTCGTTCTGCACGTCGATCACCACGACCGCCGTCTCGCTCACCGGGGCTCTCCTTCCGTCGTCGCGGGCACCAGCCCGAGCAGCCGCACGGCGTTCCCGCCGAGCACCGCCGCGGTGTCCGCCGGGTCCAGCCCGATCCCGGTCACGGTCGTGAGCGGGTCGCGGTCGGCCAGGTCGAACGGCGTGTCGGTGCCCAGCAGCACGCGGTCGGCCCCCATGTCGTCGACGAGCCGGCGCAGCAGGACCGGGTCGAACACGGCGGTGTCGTAGTACAGGCGGCGCAGGTAGCGGCTCGGCGGAGCGGCCGACACGCGGGTGACGTCCTTGCGGTGCCAGCCGAGGTCCAGCCGCGGGCCCACTCCCGGCAGGCAGCCGCCGCCGTGGGCCAGGCACAGCACCAACTCGTGGCGGTCCAGCACGCCGCCCAGGACGAGGCGCGCCGTCGCCAGCGCGGTCTCCGCGGGATAACCCAGCAGCTGCACGAGGTGGTAGGAGGCCAGCCGCTGCGCCGCCGACACCGTGCTCGGGTGCAGGAGCACGAACGTCCCGCGCCGGGCCAGCTCCGTCCACAGTGGCTCGTTGACCGGGTCGTCCAGCTCGCGGCCGCCGCCGAAGGTGCCGATCGTGACCCCGCGCAGGCCCAGCTCGTCGAGGCAGCGGGCCAGCTCGTCGCCCGCGCCGGGCAGGCCGACCGGGACAGTGCCCAGCCCGCTCAGCCGGCCCCCGGAGGCGCCCACGAACTCGGCGAGCGCGTCGTTGGACCGGGCGACCACGTCGGCGGTGAGGAGATCGTCGCGGCTCT
Organism: Amycolatopsis rhabdoformis; assembly: GCF_035918295.1. Lineage (GTDB taxonomy): Bacteria > Actinomycetota > Actinomycetes > Mycobacteriales > Pseudonocardiaceae > Amycolatopsis > Amycolatopsis rhabdoformis. The sequence continues at coordinate 3,854,716 of NZ_CP142149.1, read as the reverse complement.
CGGAGGCGAACACGAACGGCGGTGCCGACACCACCTGGTGCGTGACCCCGCTCGAGTCCAGGTCGGCCAGCCGGGCCGCGAGGTCGTACTGCTGCGTCGGCAAGGGAATCCGCGCTCCGTCGGCGAGCCCGCACACGCGGGGGTCGAGCGAGACCCAGCCACTGTCCACACCGGACAGATCGGCCAGGCCCCGCTCGGCCAGACCGCGCAGCAGCGGCATCGGCAAGGCGTGCGCGTGCACGTCGACCACCGGCCGCGGCCGCAGCGGGTCAGCCACGGGAGCCCAGGTACCGGTCGTAGTCGTCGCCGAGCAGCGATCGCAGCAGCGCCGTGGCCGGGGCCGACGAGCCCGCGTTCTCGCCGGTGCCGAACACGAGGCGCGCCAGCTGCGACAGCAGGTACGGGTGCAGCCCCAGGTCGTGCAGGGCCCGGAAGTCGCGGGCCCGGATCGCCGTGCGTTCCGCGTCGGTCAGGTCGTAGCCGGCCAGCACGGCGTCCTCGTCCGCGGCGAAGCGATCGCGCAGGGCGGGGTCCCACTTGAGGTCCTGGACGAAGTCGTTGGCCCGCAGCAGCGGATCGAAGCTCTCCAGCGGCATCGCGCTCACACCCTTCCCGTCGCGGCCGGGGCGAGGTCCCAGCGGACCGCCCCCACGCCGCACCGCCATTGGTCGAAAGCCACGTAGCCCAGGGACTCGCAGGGTCGCGGCCCGATCGCGCCCATCACGACGAGCCAGCTCAACAGCTCGGACGTGCCGCCGGACCCGGCCTGTTCCATGCGCTCGAACGTCGCCTCGGCCAGCACCCGCTCGTGATCGCCTTCCACGAGCAGATCCAGCCACCAGCGGTCGAACTTCTCGTCGATCTCCAGGTATCGCGGGCCGCCCGGCTCGTGGCTGAGCCCGCCCGAACCCAGCAACGCCACCCGGAGCCCGGCCGGCAGCTCCTCGCGGATCGCCGTGCCGAGGGCCTGCCCGAACCCGTAGCAGGCGTCCTGGTCGGGGACCGGGGGGACGGTGCAGTTCTGCAGGATCGGGATCACGGCCAGGTCCAGGTCGGCCAATCCGGTGAGGGTGGCCGGCACGGACAGGTTGTCGTCGAACCGCAGGTTGTCGGTGGCGCCCCGCAGGCGCTGTCCCTTCGGGGCCAGTGCGTCGAGCAGCCGGGTCGCGATCTCCGGGGCGCCGGGCAGGTCGTAGTCGGGCACCCGCAGCCACGGCTTGAACCACTCGTCCGGTCCGCGGTGGCGTTCGGCCAGCCCGAACGTGAAGTCCGGGTAGTCGTTCAGCCGCGCGTTCGCGACGTGGTCGTTGCCGATGACCAGAACGACATCGGCCCGCGCCGCGGCGAGCGTTTCGCGGATCTCGCCGTAGGCCTGCCGGACGGTGCGCTGGTCCTCCTCGGTGGCCTTCGAGAACCAGCCGGTCAGGCCGGGGGCGTGGCTGGCCGCGACGGCCGCGATGATCTCCGCCATCTTCGGTTCTGCCTCCCTCGAGGTCTGACCCGGTCGGTTTCGCGGCCGGGCGGTGTCGATCCGGAGGGTAATGAATATAATGGTTATCCGTGGGATGGCAAGGGTCAGCAGCGTCCGGGACGCCGTTCCCGCGCGAAATCGCCGTCCCACGGCCGCCTTCGACCGGCGCCGGTGGCCCCGTAAGACACGCGTGGCGTAGCACCGCCCAGGTCGCCTGGGCGGCCTAGAGTGTGACCCCGTGACGGGCACGGGCAGGACCACCGGGAATTCGGTGGGCGACGTGATCGCCACGTACCTGGACCACCTCGTGGTCGAGCGCGGCACCGCCCGCAACACGCTCGACAGCTACGCCCGTGACCTGCGCCGGTACGCCGCGCACCTCGCCGCCGCGGACGTCGCGCGGTTCCCCGACGTGACGTCGGCGCACGTCACCTCGTTCGGCGCGGCCCTGCGCGAAGGCGACGAAGAGCACCAGCCGCTGGCGGCCTCGTCGGCCGCGCGGGCGCTGGTCGCCGTGCGCGGGCTGCACAAGTTCGCCCACGCCGACGGCATCACCGACCACGACCCGGCGCGCGAGGTCCGCCCGCCCGCCCCGGCCAAGCGGTTGCCCAAGGCGCTGCCGGTGACCGACGTCCTCAAGCTGCTCGAGACCCCGCCGTCCGAAGGCGAGCGCGCGCTGCGCGACCGGGCGCTGCTCGAACTGCTCTACTCCACCGGCGCCCGCATCTCCGAGGCGGTGGGCCTCGACGTGGACGACGTCGACGACAACGACCGCACCGTGCTGCTCGACGGCAAGGGCGGCAAGCAGCGGCTGGTGCCGATCGGCCGGCCCGCCGTCGAGGCGCTGCACGCCTACCTCGTGCGCGCGCGGCCGGTGCTCGCGGCCCACGGCCGCGGCACCTCGGCGATGTTCCTCAACGCCCGCGGCAGCCGGCTCTCGCGGCAGAGCGCGTGGCAGGTCCTCAAGGACACGGCCGAACGCGCGGGCATCACCGCCGACGTCTCGCCGCACACCCTGCGCCACTCGTTCGCCACGCACCTGCTCGAAGGCGGCGCCGACGTGCGCGTGGTGCAGGAGCTGCTGGGCCACGCGTCGGTCACGACCACACAGGTCTACACCCTCGTCACGGTCAACACGCTGCGCGAGGTCTATGCCACCGCGCACCCCCGCGCACTGGGCTGAGCGGCCGCGCAGGGCATCAGCCACCAGTGGTGACTTCGCGGCCGCGGCGCGGCGCGGCGCTTTGCCGGGGCTCCGGATCCCCGCATAGGCTGCCGGGGACCGCCGAAACAAGGAGCTTTCCCGCCATGTCGACACCGAACCAGCCGGAGCGCCCGGCCGCGTCCGCCGGGTCGGCCGCGGCGAGCCTCTCCCAGGCGCGGATCGCCACCCCCGCGAACCACGACGGCGACGAGCCGGGCGAAGGCCCGCGCCTGAGCCGCGCCGAGAGAGCTCGGGCGCGCGCCAAGGAGCGCGAGGAGAGCGGCATCGGCCCCACCGGCCGGCCGCTGCGCGAGATCCCCGAGCCGCAGCCGCTCGACCACCACGGCCCGGCCAAGGTGCTCGCGATGTGCAACCAGAAGGGCGGCGTCGGCAAGACCACGTCGACCATCAACCTGGGTGCGGCGCTCGCCGAGTGCGGGCGCCGCGTGCTGCTCGTGGACTTCGACCCCCAAGGTGCCCTCTCGGTGGGTCTCGGCATCCAGCCGCACGAACTGGACCAGACGGTCTACAACGTCATCATGGAGCGCTCGGTCAACATCGAGGACGTGCTCCGCAAAACCCGCGTCGACGGCGTTGACCTGCTGCCGAGCAACATCGACCTGTCCGCGGCGGAGGTCCAGCTCGTCGCAGAGGTAGGGCGCGAACACACGTTGTTACGGGTCCTGCGTCCGGTCATGAACGACTACGACTATGTTCTTGTCGACTGCCAGCCCTCGCTCGGCCTGTTGACGGTGAACGCATTGACCGCCGCGGACGGTGTGATCATCCCCTTGGAGTGCGAGTTCTTCAGTCTGCGAGGAGTCGCGCTCCTGATCGACACGATCGAGAAGGTGCAGGAACGCCTCAACCCCAAACTGGACATCACGGGGATTCTCGCCACGATGTACGACCCGAGAACCCTGCACTCGAAGGAGGTCATGGCTCGCGTGGTGGAGGCATTCGGCGACACCGTGTTCGACACGGTGATCAACCGCACCGTGCGGTTCCCCGAGACGACGGTCGCGGGTGAGCCGATCACGACCTGGGCTCCCAAATCCGCCGGCGCGGCAGCTTATCGCGCGCTGGCCCGCGAGGTGATCGCTCGGTGAGCAGGCGCGCTTCCCTGCCCGGAGCGTCGGAACTCTTCCGCCTCACCTCCAGCCCTGCCAGCCCGGCCCTCGATCGTCCGGCGGCACCCGCACCGTCCGAGCCGCTGCCGAAGAAGAGCTCGCCGGACACCGGCCAGCTCGGGCGCGCTCCGGCGTCGAGCGGCTCCGGCCGCACGAAGCACGACGCGAAGATCACCGTGTACGTGTCGGGCGACGAACTGCTCGCGATGGAGCAGACTCGACTCAACCTGCGGGCCAAGCACGACCTCGTGGTCGACCGCGGCCGCCTGGTGCGCGAGGCCGTGGCCGTGCTCATCGCCGACTTCGACCAGCACGGCGACGAGTCGGTGCTGGTGCGTCGATTGCGGGCGAGGGAAGAAGAAGGCGAAACCGAGGGCTGATGGATGAACCGGCATCGGCCGAGCAGCCGGAGCCGGACACCGCGGCACCGGAACCTCCGGTCGAGGACCCCGAGGCACCGATCCAGCACGAGACGGTGATCCAGCATGAGACGGTGATCCAGCACGAGACGGTGCACGGCGGGACGATTCCCGAGGGCTACGCCGAAGAGCTGAGCACCTCGAAGTTCAAGGTGCGCCTGAAGAACTTCGAGGGACCGTTCGACCTGTTGCTGCAGCTGATCTCGCAGCACCAGCTCGACGTCACCGAGGTCGCACTCCACACGGTCACCGACGACTTCATCGCCTACACGCGGGCGCTCGGGTCCGACTGGAACCTCGACGAGACCACGGAGTTCCTGGTGATCGCCGCGACCCTGCTCGACCTCAAGGCCGCGCGGCTGCTGCCCTCGGCCGAGGTCGAGAACGAGGACGACCTGGCGCTGCTGGAGGCCCGCGACCTGCTCTTCGCGCGCGTGCTGCAGTACCGCGCGTACAAGCAGGTGGCGGCGCTGTTCGGCGAGCTGGAACAGAGCGCGCTGCGCCGCTACCCGCGCTCGGTGGCGCTCGAGGAACGCTTCGTCGGGCTGCTGCCCGAGGTGATGCTCGGCGTGACCCCGGACAAGTTCGCGGAGATCGCCGTCTCGGTGTTCAAGCCGAAGCCGCCGCCGACGGTGTCGCTGGCCCACCTGCACATGGGCCGGGTGTCCGTGCGCGAGCACGCGGCGCTGCTGCGGGTGAAGCTCGCGGAGGCGGGGCAGGCCACCTTCAAGGAGCTCGTGGACGACTGCGAGCACACCGTGGAGATCGTCGCGCGGTTCCTCGCGCTGCTGGAGCTGTACCGCGAGTCGACGGTGCAGTTCGAGCAGCTCGAGGCACTGGCCGAGCTCCACGTCCGCTGGACCGGCGGCAGCATCGCGGAGGCCTCGGCCGCCGCGGCCCACGACCGCGCTGCGGCCGACGAAGAGGAGTACGGGTGAGCACCGAAGACGACCACGCCACGCCCGCACCGGGATCCGGCGTGGAGGCGATCGACCTCGACCGCGAGGTCAACGTGCCGGTGCCCGAGGCGCCCGACGACGTGACCGCCGAGGAGCCGGCCGACGTGGCCGATGCGGATGGTGCGCGGGACGAGCCGGCCGCCGTCGAGGAACCTGCTGAAGCAGCGCATGATTCGGCTGCCGAGGACGAGCCGGAGGACGGCGAACTCGCGGCCGCGGAAGGCGAGCCGCAGGACGAACCGGTCGTCGGCGAGCTCGAAGCCGAGACGCCTGAGACTCCGGAACCCACGGCACAGGAAGACCACGAAGCCGAAGCGAACGCGTCCGAGCCCGTCGAGGGTGAGCCGGCCGAAGCCGGTGGCGGGGAGCCGGAACCCGAGGAAGGCGTCGAGCCGCTCAACGATCTGCCCGACGTGACGTCGGACGAGGCGCTCGAGGCCGCGCTCGAGGCACTGCTGCTCGTGATCGACTCGCCGGCGAACGAGGAAACCCTCGCCGGCACGGTGGACCAACCGGTGGCGCGGGTCACCGTCGCGCTGCGCACGATGGCGCAGCGGCTCACCGAGCGGGCCAGCGGGATCGACCTGCGGCGCGTCGGCGAGGGGTGGCGGTTCTACACTAGGGACACGTACGCCCCGTTCGTGGAGAAGCTCCTGCTCGACGGCCAGCGGTCGAAGCTGACCCGGGCCGCGCTGGAGAGCCTCGCCGTGATCGCGTACCGGCAGCCGGTGACCAGGGCCAGGGTCGCCGCGGTGCGCGGGGTCAACGTCGACGGCGTGATCCGCACCCTGCTGGCCCGCGGTCTCATCGAAGAGATGGGCACCGACCCGGAGACGACGGGCACGCTGTACGTGACGACCGAGCTGTTCCTGGAGCGACTGGGGCTGTCGTCGCTGAACGACCTGCCCCCGATCGCTCCGCTGCTACCCGAAGTGGACACCATCGATGACATCTGACCAGCACCCCGACGGCGTCCGGCTGCAGAAGGTCCTTTCGCAGGCCGGCATCGCCTCGCGGCGCGCCGCCGAGGACCTGATCGTGGAGGGCCGGGTGGAGGTCGACGGCCAGATCGTGACCGAGCTGGGCCGCCGCGTCGACCCGGTCGAAGCCGTGATCCACGTCGACGGCACGCGCGTGAACCTGCGCGACGACCTCGTGTACCTCGCCTTCAACAAGCCCAAGGGCGTGCACTCGACCATGTCGGACGACCGCGGTCGCCCGTGCGTCGGCGACTACCTGCGCGGCCGCTGGGAGGAGACGCCCGGCGTGGTCCACGTGGGCCGGCTCGACGAGAACACCGAGGGCCTGCTGCTGCTCACCAACGACGGCGACCTCGGCCACCGGCTGATGCACCCGTCGTACAACGTGCTCAAGACCTACTTCGCCGAGGTCGAGGGTCTCGTGCCGCGCGGGCTGGGCAAGGAGCTGCGGGCCGGCTGGGAGCTGCCCGACGGCATCGTGAAGGTCGACCAGTTCCGCGTGAAGGACATGCACTCGGGCCGCAGCATGATCGAGCTCGTGATCCACGAGGGCAAGAAGCACATCGTGCGCCGCCTGATGGCCTCGACCGGCCACCCCGTGCGCAAGCTCGTGCGCACCGCGGTCGGCGACGTGCAGCTGGGCGCCCAGCGCCCGGGCACCATCCGCCGCCTCAACCGCGGTGAGGTCGGGTCGCTCTACCGCAACGTCGAGCTGTAAACACCGGCTTTCCACCCAGACGACCTGATCGACGCCCCGGGTTCGCCGGCGGCGTCGAGCCGGTCGGGTCGAAGGTGCGGCGACCGGCCGCATCGGTGGATCGCCGTGGCCCCACGGCGGGCTGAACCGAGGTCGGCACGGGCGAGGTCACGCCTCGGCTCGGCCGCGGGCTTCAGCGGGCTTCGTTCAGGAGCTGCCCGTCCCCGCACCCGCCGCGGCACTCGAGCCCCGGACGGGGAAGGGTGACTTCCCGAGCCCGGCCCGTCCCGCGGGTGCGGCACACCTTCCGATCGTTTCGCGCGTCGCCGGCCGTCGCCGGCGACCAGACGCTCGAGCCCGATCACGTAGCCGGCCTCGCTGCGACTCGCGCGAGGCCCGGTGTCGAGCTGCGATCGCCCCGTCAGCAGCTCTGCCGGGAGCCATGATCCCGTTGTGAGACAAGGCCGCGCCGACGATTTCGTCCCGTGGGGACACCGGATCGCCGAGGCCCCGGCGCGGCCGTCCTTCTCCTTCCCACCGGACACCGCCGGACACCGCCACATCGCCGGACCCTTACGGCTCCGTGGCGCGCCGGCCGTACGAGGCCGCCGCCGTCTGGCCGCCGCACCTCCCGGTCGCCGGCCGCGCAAGTGGTGGACCGCCGCTCGATCACCTACCGGCGCCGGGTACTCGCTTACTGCGTTCCGGCAAGCGGAACGTGATCGACAGGGTGGTCGTTGATCCGACCGTGGGTGTTCGCAGCGGTCAGGTCGGGCTTGCATGTGGGGATAGCCTCAATGTCCGCAGATTCGACTCGACCTCTTCAGGTGGACGCCCGTTCCGGCTACAGTCGTCGCCAGACGGAGTGTTTCTTCTGACGGAACGAGGTTCGAGTGGCTTCAGCGGCAGCTCTCGACGGACTACGCGTGCTCGACGTGTCCACGATCCTGGCGGGCCCGTTCTGCTGTCAGATCCTCGGTGACTTCGGTGCCGACGTGATCAAGATCGAGCACCCGCGCAACGGCGACAACATGCGCGGCCACGGCCGGAGCAAGAACGGCGTCCCGCTGTGGTGGAAGGAGATCAGCCGCAACAAGCGGACCGTCGCCCTCGACCTCAAGGACGAGCGCGGCGGCGAGGTGTTCCGTGCTCTGGCGAAGACGGCGGACGTCGTCGTCGAGAACTTCCGTCCGGGGACCCTCGAGCGGTGGGGCATCGGCCCCGACGCGCTGTTCGCCGAGAACCCCGGGCTGGTGCTCGTGCGGCTCACCGGCTTCGGCCAGACCGGTCCCTACGCCGGCCGGGCGGGCTTCGGCACGCTCGTCGAAGCCATGAGCGGCTTCGCTTCGCTGACCGGGCAGCCCGACGGCCCGCCGACTTTGCCGGCCTTCGGCCTGGCCGACAGCATCTGCGGGATCGCCGCTTCGTCGGCCGTGATGATGGCGCTGCGCCACCGCGACCGGACCGGCGAGGGACAGGTCGTCGACATGAGCCTGCTCGAGCCGATCATGGCGGCCGTCGGGCCCGGTCCGACGATCTACCAGCAGCTCGGCGAGGTCGAGCAGCGCCATGGCAACCGGTCGACCAACAACGCGCCGCGCAACACCTACCGGACCTCCGACGGCGGGTGGGTGGCCGTTTCCACCAGCGCCCAGCGGATCGCCGAACGGGTGCTGGAGCTGGTCGGCCATCCCGAGGTGATCAGCGAACCGTGGTTCGCCACCGGCGGCGGCCGGGCGGCGCACGTCGACCTGCTTGACGACTACGTCGGCAGCTGGATCGCGCAGCGCAGCCGCGACGAGGTCATCAACGCCTTCACCGAAGCCGGTGCCGCCATCGCCGCCGTCTACGACGCCCGCGACCTGGTCGAGGATCCCCACGTGCGGGAGACGCAGATGCTGCTGGAGGTCGACGACGCCGACTTCGGGCCGCTGCTGCAGCACAACGTGATGTGGCGGATGAGCGCTTCGCCGGGGGCGATCAGGTTCACCGGCCGCGGGCTGGGCGAGGACACCGATGAAGTCTTGACCGAGGCCGGCCTCGAGGCCGGCCGGATCGCCGAGCTCAAGGAGAGTGGGATCATCCGATGACCGATGCATTGCTCAGCGCGGTTCAGGGCGGGCTGGACGTGGTCGACCTGGGACGACAGCTGCGGGTCGGCATGCCCCAGTCCCCGAACCACCCCCAGTTCTGGCACACCCTGCCGCGCCGCCACGGCGACATGACGCGTGCCGACGGGGGCAGCGCCGCCAATGACATGATCACGATGGGCTGCCACGTGGGCACGCACATCGACGCGCTGGCGCACGTCTCGCACGACGGGCTCATGTTCGGCGGCATCGACGCGATGCAGGCCGGGGTCGGTGGCAAGTACGACGCGCTCGGCGTTCACTCCATCGCGCCGATGATCCGCCGGGGTGTGCTCCTCGACATCGCGGGACTGCACGGAGTCGACTGCCTCGACGGCGGCTACGAGATCACCGTCGGCGACCTGGAAGCGGCCGCCAAGAACGCGGACGGCGGCGTCGGTGAGGGCGACGTGGTGGTCATCCGCAGCGGCTGGGGCACGAAGTTCGCCGAGGGCGGCGCCTACGTGGGCGGGCCGTCCGGGGTCCCGGGGGTCGGCGAGGCCGGCGCTCAGTGGCTCGCCGAGCGGCGCATCCACGCCGCCGGCGCCGACACCATCGCGTTCGAACGGCTCGCCCCCGGCGGCGGTCACGCGCTGCTGCCGGCACACCGCGTCCTGCTCGTCGAGAGCGGGATCTACCTCATCGAGGCGCTCGACCTCGAGGAGCTGGCCGGCCGCGGGTGGGCGGAGTTCACGCTCGTGCTGGTGCCGCTCAACATCTACGGCGCGACCGGCTCGCCGGTGCGCCCGCTGGCGGTGCGTACCGCGTGAGCGAGCAGACCCTGGCCCAGCAGCTCGGCGCCTTCGCGGCCGGCACATCCTACGACGACCTCCCGGCCGAGGTCGTGGAGAGCGTGAAGATGCGGGTGCTCGACATCCTCGGCATCGCCGCCGCCGCCAGCACGCTCGAAACCAGCCGCTCCGCGCGGGAGTGGGCCGGCAGCCAGGGCGGCACGGGCGCCGCCTCGGCCGTGGGTGTGCCCGGCCGGCTGCCCGCCAACATGGCCGCCTTTGTCAACGGGGTCCTCGCGCACTCCCTCGACTACGACGACACCCATCTGCCGTCGGTCCTTCATCCGAGCGCCTCGGTCGTCCCCGCAGCACTGGCCGCCGCCGAGCGCGCCGGCGCGGACGGTCGTGAGCTCATCCGGGCCGTCGCGATCGGGATCGAGATCTGCGTCCGGCTCGGCATGGCCGGTTACGACCAGGCGAGCAACAACTCCGTCTTCTTCGAGCACGGCCAGCACGCCACGTCGATCTGCGGCGCGATGGGGGCCTCGGTCGCGGCGACGCTGCTCGCCGGTGGCGATGAGCAAGCCGTCGTCGACGCGCTCGGCGTCACGGCCTCGCTGGCCTCGGGCATCATCGAGGCCAACCGCACCGGCGGCACCGTCAAGCGGATCCACTGCGGGTGGGCGGCGCACGCGGCGGTCTCCGCGGCGGAGCTGGTCAAGCTCGGCCTGACCGGTCCGCCCACGGTGCTCGAGGGCCGGTTCGGCTTCTTCCAGGCCTGGTTGCACGGCATCTTCGACCCGGCGGCCATCGTCGACGGGCTGGGGACCGAGTGGTCGGTCCCGGGCATCTTCTTCAAGCCCTACCCGGCGAACCATTTCACGCACGCGGCCGTCGACGCCGCCGCGCAGCTGCGCGCGGACGGCGTACGGGTCGAGGACATCGTCTCGCTCCAGCTCGGCGTTCCGGCGCAGAACCTGCGCACGGTGGGGGAGCCGATCGAGGTGAAGCGGACGCCGCAGACCGGCTACATGGCCCAGTTCAGCGGTCCCTACGCGGTCGTGCTCGGCCTGCTGGGCGGCTCCGGCCTCGGTGCCGGGCTCGACGACTACACCGACGAACTCGCGCAGGACCCCGAGCGAAGAGCGTTGATGGCGAAGGTGGACGTGACGGCCGACGAGCGGTGCACGGAGATCTTCCCGCACCAGTTCCCCGCGGTGCTCACGGCGCGGCTCGAGGACGGCCGCGAGGTGGTGGCCGAGGTGCTCACGACCCGCGGTGGCCCGCAGCGACCGCTCTCGTTCGAAGAGCTGGCCGCCAAGTTCCACGACAACGCCCGGCGGGTGCTGCCTCCCGATCGGGCGGACGAACTCGCGGCGGCCTGCCGCACGCTCGAGGACTGCACCGACCTCATGGGGCTGCTCGCTTCCCTGACGAAGGTCGACGACCCCGCTCGCACGTAGGACGAACAACCGAAGGATTGAGGGAAAATGGCTGAATTCGACTTGGTGATCCGTAACGCCCAGGTGGTGCGCCCCGCGAGCGATGCCCCCGAGCGCCTCGACGTCGCCGTCAAGGACGGCAAGTTCGCCGCCTTCGAGCCGAGCATCGACTCCGAGCGCGCGGCCGAGACGGTCGACGCCGCCGGCAAGCACCTCTTCCCCGGTGTGGTGGACGTCCACCAGCACTGGGGCATCTACAACGAACTCGGCGAGGACACCAGCTCGGAGAGCCAGGCGTCGGCGCAGGGCGGTGTCACGACCGGCATCACCTACATCCGCACCGGTGCCTACTACATGAACCGGACCGGGCCGTACCGCGAGGTGTTCCCCGACGTGCTGGCAGCGGCCGAGGGCCGCTCCTTCATCGACTACGCGTTCCACGTGGCGCCGATCCTCAAGGAGCACATCGACGAGATCCCCGACCTGATCGGGGAGTTCGGGGTGCCCTCGTTCAAGATCTTCATGTTCTACGGCAGTCACGGCCTGCACGGCCGCTCGAGCGACCAGAGCTCGTTCCTCATGATCCCCGAGGACGAGTCCTACGACCTGGCCCACTTCGAGTTCGTGATGCGGGGCATCGAGAAGGCGCGTCGCGACCCCCGGTTCGCTGCCGACCGCGAGAACATCTCGCTGTCGCTGCACTGCGAGACGGCGGAGATCATGCGGGCCTACACCAAGCTGGTCGAGCAGGAGGGCAAGCTGACCGGCCTCGAGGCGTACAGCGCTTCGCGGCCGCCGCACTCGGAGGGCCTGGCGATCACCATCGCTTCCTACCTGGCCCACGAGACCGAGCTGCCCAAGATCAACCTGCTGCACCTGACCTCGCGCAAGGCGATCGAGGCCGCCATGATGATGCAGGAGACGTTCCCGCACATCGACTTCCGCCGCGAGGTGACGGTCGGCCACCTGCTCGCCGACTTCACGACCGCCAACCTCGGCGGCAAGGTCAACCCGCCGCTTCGCTCCCGCGAAGACGTCGAGTCGCTGTGGGAACACCTCCTGGCCGGCCACTTCTCGTGGGTCACCTCGGATCACGCGTGCTGCCGCGACGAGACCAAGTTCGGCGAGCCGCGCGAGGACGTTTTCGTGGCCAAATCCGGCTTCGGCGGCACCGAGTACCTGCTGGCGGGCATGGTCAGTGAAGGCCGCAAGCGCGGTCTGTCCTACCCGCGCATCGCCGAACTCGTCGCCAAGAGCCCGGCCGAGCGGTTCGGGCTGCGTGGCAAGGGTGATCTCGTCGTCGGGTACGACGCCGACTTCTGCCTGCTCGACGACACGGTCGACTACACCGTGCACGCGCAGGACTCGCTCTCCACGCAGGAGTACACCCCGTTCGAGGGCTTCGGGCTGACGGCCAAGGTGACCGACACCTGGGTCCGCGGCACCGAGGTCTTGCGTGCGGAGAAGATCGTCGGCACCCCGACGGGCCGGTTCGTGAAGCGCTCGGGTCTCGCCTGACACACCGATTTCCGAGATCTCACAACGGGACCGGCCGGCGCCGTGAGGCGCCGGCCGGTCCCTTCAGTCATTCCTACGGCGGGCGAGCGTCTCCCGGGCCGATCTGATCACGGCCGCGTCGATCAACCGTCCCGCGGCATCCAGCGTCACTCCGCCCTGGGCCGCGGAGAACCGATCGAGGACGTCCCGCGCCGCGGCCACCGCCTCGGCGGTGGGGGCCAGCACCTCGTGGATCACGGGGACCTGGGCGGGATGGATGGCGGTTCGTGAGCGGAAGCCGAGGTCGGCCAGCTCCCGGGTCGTTCGCCGGAAGGCGTCGAGGTCGCGGAAGTCGACCGACGTGGGCGCGACCGGCGCGGCGAGGCCCGCGGCGGCGCAGTGGAGCACGACCTGGAGTCTGAGCTGGGTGATCGCGTCGGCGGTCGCGGTGGTGCGGGCGATCCGGAGGGCGGCGAGCAGGTCCACCTCGCCCAGGCCGAGTGTCGTGAGGCGGGGATGGGCGGCGAGCTCGCCGAGGGCGAGCACCGAAGCCGCGTCCTCGACCAGCCCGACGACGGGCACCGGGGGCAGGTCCTGCTCAGCTTCGGCTCCGTCGAGCCGCGCGGCGAGCTCGCTCAGGGACCTGGGGGAGCACTTGGCCAGCACGATGCCGTCGAGGCCGGGACGGACGACGGCTTCGAGATCATCGGCGAGCCGATCCGCGTCGACCCGGACCCAGGTCTGGGCGCCGGCCTCGGCTGCGGGCGCCCGGCGGTCCCGGCCCAGCCAGGCGGCGACCGCGCCCCGGGCCGCGCTCTTCTCGGCGACTGGCACCGCATCCTCGAGGTCGAGGATGACGGCGTCGGCCGCCCCGGCCGAGGCCTTGGCGAACAGCGCCGGGCGTGAGGCGGGAACGTAGAGGAACGAGCGGGGCAGCACGGTGTCTCCTGCGGGGCTGTCGGGTCGGGGGCTGGGTCAGCCGCGCAGACGCTGGGTGATGGCGTGCGACGCCTCGACCACGAGCGCCGCGTGCTCCTCGTGGTCCTCGATCGCGTAGCGGAAGGCCGGACCGGAGGAGCTGATGGAGCCCATCACGTTGCCGGCCGAGTCGAAGAACGGTGCGGCGATGGAGGCGGCGCCGGTGTTGCGCTCGTTGATGGACGTGGCATATCCCTGCTCGCGCACCCGGTCCAGGCCGTCGCGGTAGCCGTCTTCGTCCAGACCGGCGCGCCGCGCGCGCAGCTGCCGGACCGCCTCGTCGATGAGGGAGAGCGAGAGGAAGGCGAGGATCGCGCGACTCGAAGCACCGGAGTGCAGGGGGTACCGAGGCCCGATCTCGATGACCATCTTCACCTCCTCGGGAGATTCGAACTGGTCGAGGTAGATCCGCTCGTTGCCGACGAGCACCGACAGGGTCGTGGTCTCCCGGGTGGTGTCGCGCAGCCGACGAAGGATCGGCGAGGCGATGCTGCGCACGTCGATCTGGCTCCACGCCCGCGCCGAGAGACCCAGCGCCGCCGGTCCGAGCACATAGGACGACCCACCGGGCACCACCTTCGCCAGTGAGCGGGAAACCAGGGACTGCAGGATCCGGTGGACGACGGCCTTGCTCAACGACAGGTCACGGGCGATCTGGGAGACCCCGAGCGGACTGTCGGACCGCGCGAAGAGGAGGAGGACGTCGGCGACCCGGTCCGCGGCCTCGGTCCCTCCCGGAGTCTCGACCGTCCGTTCGCGAACCACAGGATCCCCTTTTCTTCCGGACAAGTTCGGCCTCACGAAACGAGGCAAGGTCGGCGCGGATCACGTTCGCCCGTCGGATCCGCGGATCGCGCCCCCGGCGCGATACCCGAGGGGCCCGGGGGCCGGCCGGTGCGGCCGGGGCCGATTTTCACGACGGCCGTCGTACGTCGAGCGTGCGCAGCACGAGGCCGAACGGGATCGGGCCGTCCTGGCCGAGCGAGGCCACGGCCGCGAGCACGGCCCGCGCCCCGCTCTCACCGACGGCGTCGGTCAGCAGGGTCGCGGCCTTTCGGCCGACCACCGGGTCGTCGACCGCGTCAGGCCCGTCACCGCGGGGGGCGCCGTCGCGTGACGCGGTGAGCTGGGTGCCGTCGGTGAACCGCACGGTGACCGTGGCCGGGCGCCCCGCCGGATACCCGGCGTCGAGGCTCGGGTCGTGCTCCACCCGCACCCGAGCCGCCAGATCCCGCACCGCGGTGCCACGGAGGGTGCCGGACTCGAACGCGTGGGTCCGCAGTGTGCCCAGGACCAGACCGGCGGCCACACTCCACGGGATGCTGAACCGGGCGGCCATCTCACTGCGGGGCAGCACGTCGTCGAACGCGGCCGCCGCGGCGTAGGTGCGGACCGTGACCGCGGCGATCTCTTCGGGCCGGTAAGGACGGGTCGCGAGGTCCTCGACGGCGTCGTTGACACCGTGCAGCAGGGCGCAGGTGGGGTGGCGCTTGAGGTACCCCTGGGTGATGGTCCAGTCGTCGGCGGCGACCAGTGCGCTCAGCCGCTCGGAGAATCCGCCCTGGTCGGCCGCGACCCAGCGGGCGAAGTGGCGTTCCAGTGTTCCCGGCTGCGCCCGGAGGCCCGCCGCGGCCGCCTGGCCGTGGATGACCGCGGTCTGTGCCGCACAGGCGAGGTAGAGGTTCTGGCTGGTCCAGCCGTCGAAGACCCCCGCCGCGTCGGGCACCGTGGTCAGCGCGGCACACGAGTCGATGGCCGCGGCGATGGTCTCCGCGTCGCCACCGCTGAGCACGTGGGCAACGCCGGCCGCGGCCCCGAGCGTCGCCCAGGTCCCGATGTCGTGGACCCCGGCCGGGGTCCCGCCCATCGCGAGGCCGATCCGCACGCCCGTCTCGTAGCCGGCCAGCACGGCCGACAGCGTCGCCGGGCCATCGGCGCCGCAGGCCTCGGCGGCGGCGAGAACGGCCGGCACCACGTGGGACGCCGGATGGCCGCGAGCGCGCCGGTGCCCGTCCTGGAGCTGCTCGCGCGCGACCGGCATCGCGTTGAGGAATGCCGCCTGGGCCGGCGGGAAACCCGTCCGCCGGCCCAGCACGCTGCTGGGGCCGGCACCGATCGCGTAGGTGGCCTGGAGAACCGCGATGTCGGGCCGGGTCAGACCGGCGGCCGCCGTGGCCACCACGTCGGCGACGAGCGCCCGTACCCGGTGCCGCACCGCGTCCGGGGCCGCGGGCTCGCGGATACTTGCCGCGAAGGTGCCCAGGCGCGCGGCGAGGCCGGCGCCGGCTTTCGGCACGGGCGGTGACGCGCTTTCCACGGGGATCTCCTCGATAGCCGGGGCACAGGTGCGGGGCGGGCGCCGCGCACGGGACGCGCGCGGCCGGCTGCCACCGCCGGAAGCCACTGTAACAACTGCGTTTCTGTAGACGGAACAAGTCTGGCTGCCGTCCCGGTGGGAGTCAATGCCCAGGCGAAACCTGCGCTCTGCCCGGAGTCCGGCTCTGCGGTCGCGAAGTGCGCGTGACCTCAATCATCAATGTTCCACTTGACGTGAGTACGACCACATGCCACAGTCAGCGGAACTCGATCGGGGCGTTCCGATTAGCGGAACGATCACAGCGGAACTCTTCATCAAGATCAGGAGCCCTCAGGATGCGTACAAGATCCTTCGTGAAGCTGGTCGCCGCGGTCGGCTTCGGGGCCGTCCTCCTCGCCGGCTGTGCGGGCGGCGGCAGCGGCGGCTCGAGCGGGAATGACAAGGTCATCAAGATCGGCACCCTGCACCCCCTCTCGGGTGCCAACGCGGGCGACGGAACCCAGCTCGAGAACGGCGTGAAGCTCGGCATCAAGGCCATCAACGACGCCGGCGGCATCAAAGCGCTCGGTGGCGCCAAGCTCGAGCTGGACGGGGGCGACACCAAGGGCACGCCGGACACCGGCCAGAGCGAGGCCCAGCGGCTCGTCGGTGACGGCGTCGTCGCCCTGGTCGGCACCTACCAGAGCGCCGTGAGCGCCAATGTCGCCGCCGTCGCCGAGCGCAACAAGGTCCCCTTCGTCATGGACGTCTCGGGCGACGACGCGATCCTCTCGCACGGCTACAAGTACTCGTTCCGCATGCAGCCGCAGAACTCGCGGTTCGGCACGACTGCGGCCCAGTACGTCAAGGCCATCGCCGCGGCGGCGAACCGCCCGGTCACCAAGGTCGCCTACCTGCACGAGGCCACGGCGTTCGGCACCGGGGTCTACCAGGCGTTCAAGGCCGAGGCCCAGAAGAGCGGCCTCCAGATGGGTCCGGAGATCACCTACGACGCGGCCAGCGTCTCGGATCTGACCACCCAGATCGCCCAGGTCAAGGCGAGCGGCGCGAACGTCCTCGTCGTCTCGGGCTACTACCGCGACGGCGTCCTCGCCGCGAAGGCGATCCAGACGGTCAAGCCGGCCCTCGATGCCGTGGTCGGCGCGGCCGACGGTGCGTTCGACCAGCCGCAGTTCCCGACGGACGCCGGTTCGGCTTCCCAGGGCTACTTCGACGTGAACTACCACTTCGACGACAAGAGTGCCGACGCCAAGGCGTTCAGCGCCCTGTACAAGACGACCTACAAAGACGAGGCGCGCACCGGCGCGGCTCTGGCCTACGACTCGGTTCGGGTCATCGCGGCAGCGCTCGAGAAGGCCGGCTCGACCGACGCGTCGAAGGTTCGCGACGCCATCGCGCAGACCAACCTGACGCCGCTGACGCTCTCCGACGGCCCGATCAAGTTCAGTGACAAGGGCGAGAACTCCACCTCGCTGCCCGTGCTGACCCAGGTCCAGAACGGTGCTCCGGTCGTGGTCTACCCGCAGTCCGCTGCGGTCAAGAGCCCCGTCTACCCCGCGAACCCGGGCCAGTGACCGGCCCGACGAAGACCGGAGAGGTGGTCCCGTCGAAGGACGGGACCGCCCTCCGGGGCGGTAGCCGCGCCACGTCTCGGCTGGGCCTGCGCCATTCGACGCCGCTGATCGTGACGGGCGCGTTGCTGGTCGTTCTCTTCATCGCCGCGCTGCTGCGCTCGGGCAGCATGGGCATCACCGGCCAGGCGCTGCTCACCGGCATCATTTCCGGCGGTGTCTACAGCCTGCTCGCGATGGGCCTCACCCTCGTCTTCGGCGTGCTCGACATCGTCAACTTCGCGCACGGCGCCTTCCTCGCCGTCGGTCTGTACATCACTTACGAGGTGGCGCACCAGGCCGGGCTGAACCCCTACATCGCCCTCCCGGTCGCGATCCTCGGGCTCTTCGTGCTCGGCGTGCTGATCCAGCTCCTGCTCCTCAACCGCACGATGGGCGGCACGCTCGAGCGCCAGCTGCTGATCACCCTCGGCCTGTCGCTGCTGATCAGCAATGTCCTCCTGCTGGTCTTCGGCGGCGACCCGCTGTCGGCGAACCTGAAGAGCGACCCCGGCGTGCACGTGTTCGGCGCCGTCGCCAACCTGTCCCGGGTCATCGCCCTCGGCGGCGCCCTGGTCCTGGCCGTGCTGGTCTTCCTGCTGCTGGAGCGCACCTCGTTCGGCCGGGCGATCCGTGCCGTCGCGGCCAGCCGGCAGGGGGCGGGGCTGGTCGGCATCGACGTGCGGCTGGTCTACGCGGTCACCTTCGGCCTGGGCACCGCCTGCGCCGGAGCGGCCGGCATGCTCATCGCGCCGTTCACCACGATCACCCCGACCGCCGGCGACCAGTTCAACATCCTCGCCTTCGTCGTCGTCGTGATGGGCGGGCTGGGCAACGTGATGGGCGCCGTCATCAGCGGTCTGATCGTCGGCCTCGTCGAGCAGCTGGGCGGTGTCGCGATCGCCGGTCAGAGCCCCCTGCTGGGCGTGTTCATCCTGTTCCTGCTCATCCTGCTGATCCGTCCGCAGGGCATCTTCGGAGCCGCGTCATCATGACCATCACCACCGAGACGCGACCGGGATCAGCGGCGGTCCGGAACCGCCGCCAGTCGATCCAGCGGTCCCTGATCATCCTGGTCGTCATCACCGTCCTGGCCGCCTTCGCTCCCGCACTCCTGCCCGAGTCGAGCCAGACCATCGCGGTCCGGGTGCTGATCTTCGCGATCATGGCGATCGGCTGGAACCTGATGAGCGGCTACGGTGGCATGTTCAGCTTCGGGCACGCGGCGTTCTTCGGCATCGGCGCGTACACCGACGTCTACCTCCTGGAGCACTTCGGCCTCTCGCCGTGGATCTCGCTGGTCGTCGGAGCGATGCTGGCGGCGCTCGTGGCCATCTGCATCGGTTACCTCGCCTTCCGCTACAAGCTGCGCAGTGCCTACTTCGCGCTCGCCACGTTCGCCTTCGCCGAGATGCTGCGGTTGCTCGCGACCAACACCAGCTGGGTCAACGGCACCACCGGGTTCCACGTCCCGCTGCTGCCCGACAACTCGTGGTCGATGCTGCAGTTCGCCGCCAACGCGCCGCAGTACTACTACATCGGCCTCGCGCTGGTCGTGATCTGCCTGCTGATCACGATGTTCTACCTTCGGTCGCGCACCGGCATCCACACGGTCGCCGTGCGCGACAACGAGGACGCGGCCGACGCGCTGGGCGTCAACGTGATGCGGGTCAAGCTGACGACGATGGCGCTCTCCGCGGCGATCACGTCCGTCGCCGGCATGTTCTACGCGCAGTACTTCATGTTCGTCGATCCCGACATCGCGTTCGGCCAGGCCCAGTCGGTCCAGGCCATCGCCCCGGCGGTCATCGGCGGCGTCGCCACCCTGTGGGGCCCGCTCGTCGGCGCGCTGATCCTCGGCCCGCTCTCGGACCTGACGGCCGGCTGGCTGCGCGACCCGCCCGCTTTCCTGGAATTCCTCTCGGGCCGGGGCGGACTGGACGTGGTGCTCTACTCGATCCTGCTGATCGTGATCGCCCTCGTCCTGCCCAAAGGCATCGTCGGATCGATCCGCGATTGGTGGAAGCGTCGATGAGCACCGCTCTCGAAGTACGCGACGTGAGCAAGTCCTTCCGTGGCGTCCAGGCACTCAGCGAGGTCGAGATCGACGTCGCCGAAGGTTCGATCGTCGGCATCATCGGGCCGAACGGCGCGGGCAAGACGACGTTCTTCAACGTCATCGCCGGCGCACTGCGGCCGGACACCGGCCATGTGAAGCTCTTCGGCAAGGACGTCAGCGGGATGTCGCCGCACCGGATCTCGCGGCTCGGCATGGCGCGAACGTTCCAGCTGATGCGTCCGTTCGGCTCCATGACGGTCCGGGAGAACGTCGTCGCGGCAGCACTGTCGCGGGGCGGCAATCACCGCGGCGCCCATCACCACGCGCACGACGTCATCGAAGCGACCGGCATGGCGGCCTGGGCGGACATGGTGTCCGACTCGCTGCACACAGCCGCGCTGAAGCGGCTCGAGCTGGCCCGGGTGCTCGCCACCCGTCCGCGGCTGCTGCTGCTCGACGAGGTCCTGGCCGGCCTCGTGCCCGCCGAACGGGCGCCCGTCGTCGAACTGCTCGCCCACCTGCGTGAGTCGGAGGGCCTGACGCTCGTGTTCGTCGAGCACATCATGCAGGCCGTCATGCAGCTCTCCGACTCCGTCGTCGTCTTCGACCGCGGGCGGGTGATCGCCTCCGGCGAGCCCGCGGAAGTGGTCGCGGACCCGACGGTCGTGGAGGCCTACCTCGGACAGGAGCTGCCCGGTGCTTGAGCTCGACAACATCGCTGCCGGCTACGGCAAGCTGCAGATCCTCCACGACATGAGCCTGCGGGTCAGGCCGGGGGAACTGGTCTCCGTCGTCGGCGCCAACGGTGCCGGCAAGACCACCACGCTCCGCGTGATCAGCGGACTGATCAGTGCGCTCTCCGGTGCGGTCACCTACGAAGGCGAGCCGCTGACCGGGCTGCGGCCGCACCAGATCGTGCGGCGCGGGATCGTGCAGGTGTCCGAGGATCGCGACCTCTTCGGCCCCATGACAGTCGAGGAGAACCTCGTCCTGGGCGCGTGGACGCGCCGCGGCGTGCGCATGACGCAGGAGCTGGAGCGGATCTTCGAGCTGTTCCCGATCCTGGCCGAGCGCCGCAAGCAGGCGGCCCAGAGCATGAGCGGCGGCCAGCAGCAGATGCTCGCCATCGGCCGGGCCCTCATGGCGAAGCCGCGGCTGCTGATGCTCGACGAACCGTCGACCGGCCTCTCGCCGAAGCTGACCTGGGACGTGCTGAAGGCCGTCGCGGCTATCCGCGACACGGGTGTCTCGGTTCTCCTGATCGAGCAGAACGCCGCTCAGGCGCTCTCGATCTCCGACCGGGCCTATGTGCTCGAGAGCGGCACCATCGCGCTCGAAGGCCCGGGCAAGGAGCTGGCCGGCGACGAGCGGGTCAAGAAGGCCTACCTCGGCCTGTGAACGAAACGACGGAGAAGGTGGGCAAGACGGTTACCGTTGATCCCGGTACGGATCAAGCGAACGAAGTCGGGCTCGACCCGGATCAGCAGGCGGCACTCGAGGCCCTCGGCCGGCTCGCCGGCTGGGCCGGCGCGCTGAGGTGGGACGCCGTACCCGAGAACGTGCGAGAGCGGCTGCGTCTGGTCCTGCTCGACACCTTCGGAGTCACGGTCCTGGGTGCTCGGCTTCCCGAGCGCGCCGCGCTCGTGGACGCGTGGGCGCCCTCACCCGGACCGGTACCGGTCTTCGGGACCGGGGTCGAGACCACGGTCGAGGCCGCGGCCTGGCTCAACGCCACGGCGCTGGTGAGCCTGGAGATGGACGAGGGCAACAAGTTCGCGGCCGGCCACCCCGCCGCGCACGGCTTCCCGGCGGTCCTGGCCCTCGCCTGCGCGCTCGACACGGACGGTCCGGCCACCGCGACGGCCCTGCTCGTCGCCTACGAGGTCGCCGCGCGGTACGGCCGCGCCAGCCGCGGCGCGCCGGGTCTGCACCCGCACGGCAACTGGGGCGTCACCGGCGCGGCCGCGGGCTGCGCCAAGCTGCTCGGTCTCGACGCCGCGGGGATCGCCGCCGCCGTCGACACCGCGAGCGGCATGCCGATCGCCGGGCCCTTTTCCGCGGCACTCGACGGCAACGCGGTGCGCAACGAGTGGATGGGCGCCAGCAACGTGGCCGGGCTCGCCGCCGCGCGACTGGCCAAGGCCGGGATCGCGCACGCCACCGGCATCGCCGCCCACAGCCTGGGCGGGTTGCTCGGCACGTTCGACCCGGTCGCCCTGGTCGAGCAGCTCGGCCTGCGCTGGGACATCGCGCTCGGCTACTTCAAACGGCACGCCTCGTGCGCCTTCACCCACCCCAGCGCGGATGCCACCCTCGCGTTGCGAGAACAACTGCGCCAGGACGGGCTCGCCGACAGCGACATCACCCGGGTGCGGGTCACGACGTACTCGATGGCGGCGGCGCTCGGCCGCACCCGATGGAGCAACCGGCTGGCCGCCATGTTCTCGATTCCCTACGTGGTGACGACCGCGCTGCTCGATGGCCGCGTCGCTCCCGACGGCTTCGACCACTCGCGGGAGGACCGCTTCGCCGCACTGGCCGAGCGGGTCGAGGTCGTCTCGGGCACCGAGTTCGACGCCCGCCTGCCCGACGCCCGCGGCGCCGCCGTCGAGCTGACGCTGACCGACGGCCGGGTCCTGCGGCACGAGGTCGCCAACCCGGTCGGCGACGCCGCCCACGAGCCCTTCGACCACGAGCGGACTCTCGTACTGCTGCGTGACCTGCTGGGCGATGAGGCGGCGCTGCAGCGAGCGGTCGACTGCGCCGCCGCACTGCCCGAGGCGAGGGGCGTGCGAGACGTCCTGCGCGTGCTCGCCACTGTCTGATCCTCACCTGCCGCACCCCGCCCGTCCTCGAGGAGGAGCCACCACCCATGCGGATCTTCGCGACCACACCCCTGCACGTCGGCGTCGAGGAACTGGCCCGGCGACAACAACGTTACGACGCCATCAGCCCGGCCGGCGTGACCGTCGAACTGCACGATCTGGCCCACGGTGCGCCCGAGCAGCTCGACAACGCCGAGGACATCGCCCGTTCGGACGACTACGTCCACCGGGCCCTCGCCGCCGCCCCCGCGGGGTACGACGTGCTGATGGCCGACTGCGTGCTCGACCCCGCGGTCGCCCGGCTGCAAGAGGAGACCGACCGTCCGGTGGTCGGCATCCTCAAGCTCAACCTGGCCCTCGCGGCCGCGCTCGCGGCGCCGATGGGCGCGGTGGTCCGCAACGAGGCCATCGCCGCCGAGATGCGCCGGGTCGCGGCCGCGTACGGCTGGGAGCGGTGGCTCGGGCAGATCGAGATCCTCGACCTGCCCTTCGACTCGATCAGTGACGGGCCGGGGTGGCAGCAGCGCCTCGACGAGGCGGCCGAGGTGCTGGCCGCGAAGGGGGCCCGCACGCTGCTCAACGGCTGCTCCGCCGTCGACGTCGATCCCGAGCACCCCTCGGCGGTGCCGGTGTTCGACCCCGTGCTGCGCGCCCTCGAACTGGTCGCGGCGGGAGCGGGCCGATGAGCGCACAGGGACCCGACCTCGTCGTCGCGGGCGCCGGCGGTGGGCTCATCGCCGCCCTGCGCGCCGCCCAGCTCGGCCTCGACGTCCTCGTGGTCGAGGCGAGCGAGCACTTCCTCCGTGGCAACAACACGGCGATGTGCACGGCGATGGTGCCGGGCGTGAACAGCCGCTGGCAGCGGGAGCAGGGGATCGAGGACTCGGTCGAGGTGTTCGCCGGCGACGTCGACCGCAAGACCAAGGGCAGCGGCGACCAGCGGCTCGCCCGGGCGCTGGCCGCCGTCAGCGGCGAGCTGGTCGAGTGGCTGGCCGACGAGGCCGGCCTCGAGATCTCGCTGATGACCGACATGCACTACCCGGGGCATTCCGTGGACCGCTGCCACACCATCCCCGAGCGGCACGGCAGCGTGCTCATCGACCACCTGGCCCGGCAGGCGCGGGCCCACTCGCGGATCGATTTCCTGGTGCCGGCCCGGCTCACCGAGGTCGAGCTGGACGCCGAGGGCCGGGTCGCCGCGGTCGTGGTCACCGACCCGAACGCCGACTCCGAGCGCATCGAGACCCCGGCCGTCCTGCTCGCCACCAACGGTTACGGTGCCGATCCCGAGCTGGTCGCCGAGCACATGCCGGAGATCGCCACGGCCACCTACCACGGCAGCGAAACGTCGCGCGGCGATGCGCTCCGGATCGGCTCCCGGCTGGGCGCCGCGACCGCGTTCCTGGACGCCTATCAGGGCCACGGAGCGCTGGCGGCGAAGTCCTCGACGCTGCTGGGCTGGGCCACGATCATGCACGGCGCCGTCATGCTGGACACCACGGGCCGCCGCTTCGCCAAGGAGACCACCGGCTACTCCGAATTCGGCCCCTCCCTGGCGGCCCGGCCGGAAGCGACCGGCTGGGTCGTGTTCGACCGCCGGGTGCACGAACTGTGCATGCCGTTCACGGACTTCCGGCAGACCGTCGAGTCCGGCGCCGAAGTGTGGGCCGACGACGCGCGGGCGCTCGCCGTCGCGACGGGCCTGCCCGAAGAGGCCCTCACCGCCGAGCTCGACGAGTCCGCGCGGGCGGCGCGAGGCGAGATCCCCGACCGGTTCGGCCGCGACTACGAGGCACCGCTCGAGCCGCCGTACGCCGCGGTGAAGGTGGTGCCGGCTCTCTTCCACACCCAGGGCGGCCTGGTCGTGGACGGGTCGGCGCGGGTCGTCGACGGCGACGACCGGCCCATTCCCGGCCTCTACGCCTCAGGTGGGGCGGCCGCCGGGATTTCGGGGCACGGCGCCTCGGGCTACCTGGCCGGTAACGGCCTCCTGCCCGCCTTCGGACTGGCCTACCTCGCCGCCACAGCCGTGGCGGCGGAACACCGCGCCGCGGGCTCGGACACCACGGCATGACCGACGAGGCGGCCGCCCGGTCCCGGGCGCTGGACTTCGTGCGGCAGGAGGCCGGCTTCGCCCAGCTGGTCACCCTCGGCGCGGGCGGCGCCCTGGTCGGACGGACCACCAGCGCGTTCCCGACCGACGACTGGGCCGTCGAACTGGTGCAGCGCCGGACCCACCGCAGGGTCGAGCAGCTCCGCCACGACGACCGGGTGCTGGCGATCTGGGGTGGCACGCCGGCCGACGACTCGGTCAACGACTCGCCGTGGACCTTCGACCTCGGCCTGACGATCCCGCGGGTGGTCTTCGTCCGCGGCGTCGCGCGGCCGCTGGACGCGAAGGCCACCTGGGAGGTCTACGACCGGCACACGACGCGGCTGCGGGCCGCGGGCCACACGAAGGCGCCGTTGCGGGACCGCGCCGACCTCGACGCCAACTTCGCCGGAGTGCGGATCGAACCACGCCGGGTCCGGCTCGAGGGCTTCGGGACGGGCGCGCAGGCGTTCAGCTGGACCATCACACCACGGAGGACAGACACGTGATCAAGGCGATCCTGGGGTACGACATCGTCGAGGGCGTGAGCGAGCAGGAGTACGAGCGCTGGCTTTTCGACGTGCACGCACCCGACCTGCTCGCCAACCCGAACCTCGACCGGATCGTGTTCAACAAGGTGCTTCGTCCGGTGACCACGGCGTCGGGAGGGACCGCCGAGGTTCCGCCGAGCATGATGTTCTACCGGATCGCGGAGATGCACTTCGCGGACGAGGCGGCGTATCAGGCTTACCGCGACTGGTTCGCGGACAACCCGCTGCCCGCCGAGCGGGGACCGGGCGGTCGGACGGACTTCCGGTTCTACCTCATCACCGACAGCGTCACCGTGGACAGGAACCGGTCGTGACCCAGGCGGGCATCCTCACCCCGCCGGCGCCAGGGCTCACCGCCGAGCTCGCGCGGGCCGCGCATGCGGTCTACGCGCTGGAGGCCGCGGCGCCGATCGCGGTCGGCGAGCTGCGCACGCTCTCCGCCGGAGCACCTGACGGGGTACTGGCGTCCTGGGCCGAGGAGATCGCGACGGCCGGCGGCTTCCCGCTGCTCGGCACCGGCCTCGTCGCGCCCACCTATCCGGCCTTGCTGTGGAACGGAGCCCGGCTCGACGGTGCGCGCCCCGACCTCGACTGGGCTCCGCTGCTGGCCGCCCTCGCGGCCGCGGACGCGGCCTCGGCCGGCCTCGACCGCGTCGCGCGCGCGGTCGCCGCCGGCAGCTGCGTGCGCAGCCTCGCCGAGGGTCTCCTGACCGACGACTCTCCGGCGGCCGCCTTGCCGACCCTCGCGACGCTCGGCGCCGCGACGGCCGCGGCGTTCGCCGGACCCGCGGAGGGCGAGGGGCTGGAGCGGATTCTGGACCTGGCGGCCAGTCTCACCGTGCTCACGCCGGGCCCGCAGCGGCGTGCTTCCTCACCTCTGTGGGCCGGGCACGGTGCGGCTTCGGGCTGGCTCGCCGCCACCCTCCCCGTCGAGGTGGCCACGCCGATGTCGGGCAGCGTCGCGTACACGTTGTCGGTGGCGGCCGGTCACGCGGTACCGGCAGCCGGTGCCACCGGCACGGTCGCGGACCTGCTGGAGTCGATCCGGTGAGCGGCGCAGAGCCGAGGCTCCTGCTGAACCTCGCCCGGCCGCGCGGCGTGCTCGACCATCTCGCCGCGGCGAGAACCGCGTTGGGCGACGGCGTCGACGGGGTCGGGTTCGCGGACAGCCCACGGATGTTCCCGGACCCGTTCCTGGCGGCCGGGCAGGTGCTGACCCGCACCACGGCCGCGTTGTCCGGGCCGTGCGTGATGGGGCTCGGGCTGCACCATCCGAGCGTCGTCGCCCAAGCCCTCGCGACGCTTGCGGGCCAGCACCCCGGCCGGACGTTGCTGGCGGTCGCACGGGGCGAGAGCTCGCTGCGCAACGAGGGGCTCCCGATCCCGTCGCTCGCTTCCTATCGCGTCCTGCTGGAGCGGCTTCGCGCTCGGCTCGACGAGCTGTCGGCCCAGCTGCCCGGCGGGTTCGGGCCGGTGCTCGGCGCCGCGTCCGGCCCCCGGACCATCGAGCAGACCAGCGCGACGCTCGGTGGGGTGCTGCTCGACGTGGGCGTCGAGCCCGCCGTGATCGAACGCGCCGTCGGCATCGCGCGGTCCGGGCGCCCCGACGTCCACTGCTGGCTGTTCCTGCGCGCGGTGGTGACCGACACCGACGACGAAGCGGCAGCGGCCGCGGCCCCGATCCTGGGCTCGTGCGCCGCACGGATCACCAAGTCGCCCGACTGGTACGGCATCTCGCCGGAGCTCGTCGCCCGGGTCACCGCGGTGGCCTCGGCCCACGACTACCGCCGCCACGGCACCTCGGAGTCCGCGGGCGCCCGCGACGCCGACCCGGAGATCGACTCGCTGATCCGCGACCGATTCGTGCTGACCGGCGCCCCCGCGGCCCTCGCCGCCCGGCTGCGGCCCCTCGCCACCCTGGGCATCGAGGGGGTCGTCATCGCCGGTGCCACCGCGGGCGTCGAGCGCCGGCTGGCGCAGACGGCCGGCGCGCTGCGGGCCGGGCTGGCGACGGCCCAGCCGGCGAGCTGACGTGCGCCGGTGGGCCTCGTACCGGCACCGCGGACCGACCGCGAGCAACCCGAGCAAGAAGGAGCGAGGATGAAGACCTTGGACCTGGATGTCGAGGCGCTCGGCGAGTTCGCCTCGACGCCCGCGGCAGCGATTCCCGCGCAGATCTGGGATTTCGGCCGGCTGTTGCTGCTGGACTCGCTGGGCGCCCTGCTCGGCGGACTGCGTTACCCGGCCGTGCACGGTCTCGGTGCCCTGCTCGGCGCCGAAGCCGCCGACGAGTCCGCCCCGTTCGGGCGGCTGACGACGCTCGGCGCGGCGGCCACCTGGCTCGACGCCGACTCGGGTGGGTCGTTCCACCCGGCCGGCGGCCGCATCCCGCCGGTACCGACCGCACACCCGGCACCCCACGTGCTGCCGGCGTTGCTGCACGCACTGAGCAGCCAGGGTGTGGACGACGTGGACGACGCAGCCGCCGTCCGCGCGTTCGTGCTGGGCTGCGAGGTGGGGCTGCGCTTCGGCGTCGGCACTTCCCTGCGCCCCGGTCTGCACCCGCACGGTATCCACGGCCCCATCGGGGCCGCGGTCGCGGCGTCGGCGCTGACCGGCGCCGACGCGCCCACCACCGCCCGGGCCATCGAGCTGGCCGGCTCACTGCCGCTGGCCGCCACGCTGGCCGTGCCGATGCAGGGCGGCACGGTGCGCAACGTCTGGACCGGGCTCGGCTCCTACTACGGCGCGCTCGCCGCCCGGCTGGCCGCCGCCGGCCACGAGGCCGACCCGGGGCTGCTCGCCACGCTCTACGGGGGCGTGGTCACCACCGACGCGGATGCCGAGGAGATCGGCGGCGGGCTCGGCCACCGCTGGCGGGTCGTGGACAGCTATCTCAAGCCCTACGCCTGCGCCCGCTGGGTCCACCCGGCACTGGACGCGCTGCGGGAGGCACTCGTGCGCGCCGGCTCGCCGAAGCCGGCCTCCATCACCGAAATCGTGATCGAGACGTTCGCCTTCGCCGCCTCACTCGACAGCCTCGGCAGCGAGTCCGACCTGCACGCACGGTTTTCGGTGCCGCGCTGCGCGGCGTCCGTCGTCGTCGACGGGCACCTGGACGCCGGCGGCTTCCTGCCCGGGCAGTTCGAGCGGCCCGACGTCGTGGACCTGGCCGCCAAGGTCCGGCTGGTCGAGGTGGCGGAGTACACCGGCGCGCTCCCGGCCGAGCGGCCGGCGCGGGTCACCGTCGTCACCGCGGACTCTTCGGGGACCGCGCAGGTGCGCAACGCGCGGGGCAACCCGAGCGATCCGCTCTCCGTCGACGAGATCGTGGCGAAGTTCCGCGGCAACGTCGGGCCGTTCCTTCCCGGCGACGTGCTCGACCCGGTGGTGCAGGCCCTGACGACCGCGGACCTGCTCCCGGACGGCAGGAGCCTGCAGGCCCTCGCCGACGCGATCGCCCACCGGCTCTGATCCGTCCCGGCCGTTTCCGATCGACCGAAGGAGATGTTGCGATGACACTGGATGCAGCGGCCGAGTGGGTCGGCGGGCTCCGCTACGAGGACCTCCCGGAGGAAGTCGTCGTGCAGGCCGTCCGCATCGTCTCGGACACCGTCGCGGCAGGCCTCGGCGCCGGCGCCGAGAAAGAGGTGGCCGGTGCGGCGCAGGCGGCACTGGCCATCGGAGGCCGTGGCGCCGCGACGGTGCTGGCGACCGGGGAGGGCACGACGTCCTATGCGGCCGCGCTGCTCAACGGCCAGGCGTTCGTCACCTACGAGCTCGACGAAGGCAACCAGTGGGCGACGAACCACCCCTCGGCGCATGTGCTGCCCGCGGTCCTCGCCACCGCCGAGGAGCTGGGCAGCAGCGGCCGGGAGTTCCTGGTGGCCTTCGTGGCCGCCTACGAGACGGCTGCGCGGGCCGGGCTCGCGCTGACGCTCCGAGCCCCGGTCCACCCCTTCGGCACCGCCATGGTCGTGGGAGCCGCCGCCGGCGTCGCCCGGCTGCGGGGGTTCTCCGTCGCCGAGATCATCGAGGCCGTTCGCGTGGCGGTGGCGATGACCCCCGCTTCGACGCAGCGGGCGGCCAACATGGGAGCCACCGTGCGCAATCTGCTGACCGGCGTGTCGTCGGCCGCGGGTGTGCTGGGCGCGCACGCCGCCCGCGGCGGCGTCACCGGTGAGACGCAGGCCTTGGAAACCGTCTACGGCCAGGTGCTCGGCGAGCACTTCGAGCCCTCCGTGCTCGGCGACGGTCTCGGACAGCGGTGGCTGATCCTGGAGAACTACTTCAAGCTGCACGCCTGCAGCCGCTGGAACCACGCGCCCATCGAGGCCATGGGCAAGCTCGTGGCCCGCACCGGCGTGACGAGCGCCGACATCGAGCAGGTCACCGTTTTCACTTACGCCCCCGCGACGCGCCTCGACGAGACGGCCCCGGCGAACGGGTTCGCCGGCAAGCACTCCATTCCCTACAACGTGGCCGTACAGGCGGTGCTCGGCCACAACGGGCTGGAGGCCTACCGGGGAGACGTCGTGGCCGATGACGAGGTTCGCGCCCTGGCCTCGCGGATCCGCGTCGTCGAGGACCCGGACTACACCCGGGTGCAACCGGCCGTCCGCACCGCGCGCGTGGAAGTGCTCACCACCGACGGGCGAGCACTGTCCGAAGTGGAGGATCGCGCCCCGGGCGGCTTCGACAACCCCTATCCGGCGGCGGTCCTCGACGCGAAGTTCGACCAGCTGGTGACCCACGGCAGGTCGGCCGAACTCGTGCACCCGTTGCGAGAGTGGCTGGGTGCGCTCCCGGCCCACCCGGACCTCGGCGGCCTCGCCCGCCTGCTCCGGCCGACAGAAGGGACGGACTCCGATGGTGAGTGACAGTTCGACGTTTGGCGCGCCGACCGAGGCGTCTGCGGACGTCGTCGGACAGCTGGCTCGGGCGGTGGCCACCACGACGTGGGACACCGTTCCGGCGGCCGCGCAGGTCAGTGCGCTCGACCTCCTGCTCGACTCGGTCGCCGTCATGGCCGCCGGCTCCGCCCATCCGGACATGCGGGCGCTGCGCGGCTCCGTCGCGCCGGCCGCGGGACCGAGCACCGTGTTCGGGGAGAGCCGTGGCGCCGGCGTCCAGGACGCCGTGCTGCTGAACGGTGCCACGATTTCGGTGCTGCAGCGGCAGGACGGCTACTCGAGGATGAAGGGGCACCCCGCCATCCAGGTCGCCGCCGTCCTGCTGGGCCTCGGTGAGGAACGACAGGTGGGAGCGCGGGAGTTCCTCAACGCGTTCGTCGGGGGTTACGAGCTGGCGGCTCGCATCGGGCTCGGCATCGGGGGCGTGCCCGGGCACCTCCACGACATCGGCAACTGGGTGACCGTCGGCGCCGCCGGAGCGGCGACCTCGCTGGTGAGCGGGGCCGACGAGCGAGCGGTCGCGGCCGGCATCGACGGCGCCGCCTCGCTCGGTCTCCACTTCGACCGCTGGACCACCACGTCGGGCGCCACGCTCCACCATCTCTACCCCGCGACGGCCTGCACGACAGCGCTCAACGTGGCCCGCGCAGCCGCGGCCGGTCTCACGGCGCGGCCCGGTGCCTTGAGCTCGTTCTACGGGCCGTTCCTGGCCGAGGACTTCCACGCCGAGGCGATGCTCGACGGTGTCGCGGACGGGACCTGGGCGAGCTACGAGATCGTGAACGGCTACTTCAAGCTCCACCCCTCGTGTGCGCACCTGCACGGTGTGAACGACGCGGTGGCCGCCCTGCTGGCGGAGGAGCGCTTCGGCGAGGACGACGTACGCCGGGTCGACGTGCGGATCTTCGACGACGGCATGGCGATCGACTGCGCCGAGCCGAAGAACGACCTGGACGCCCGGTTCAGCGCTCGGGCCACGGTGGCCGCGGCCATCCGGTTCGGCGCGCTCGACGACGAAGGTCTGCTGGACCTCGCCACCCTCCGGCCACTGATGGACCGGATCAGCGTCTCGCACGACCCCGAACTCGACGTGCACAAGCCCACCGGTCGGGCCGGCACAGTGCGCGTCGAACTCGGCGACGGCCGGGTCGTCTCCCGCACGGTCATCCATCCGCGTGGTACGCCCGAAGTCCCGGTGACCGATGAGGAGCGGCTGGCCAAGGCAACGAGTCTGCTGAGCCGCGTCTACGGTGCCGCCGGGGCCGAGCGGGTCAGGGAAGAGATCTACGCACTGCCCCGCGCCGAGTCCCTGCACCCGCTGACCGAGAGCCTGCGGATGACACAGAAGCCGTGAGGCATCCTCGGTGCTGAGCGCGGCTCACGCGGGTGCTTCGCTGTGCTGGGTCCGGGGTTTCCGCTGCAACGCCTTCGCCACCGGCTCCACGATCCGCGCGGCCGTGGGGCCGAGCACGGCCATCAGCAGCACGTACGCCGTGGCCAGGGCGGCGAGTTCGCCGTCGACCGCGCCGGCCGTGACGGCGAGGCCGGCGATCACGATGGAGAACTCGCCGCGGGCCACGAGGGCGGCGCCGGCGCGGGCGCGGCCCAGCTTGCCGATGTGCTGGCGGCGGGCGGCCCACCAGCCGGTGCCGACCTTGGTGAGCGTGGTGACCACGGCCAGGACCACCGCCCAGCCGAGCACCGGCGGGATCGACGCCGGGTCGGTGTTGAGGCCGAAGACCACGAAGAACACCGCCGCGAAGAGATCGCGCAGGGGTTCGAGCAGGCGGGTCGCGTTGTGGGCGGTGGAGCCGGAGACGGCGATGCCGAGCAGGAACGCGCCCACGGCGGCCGAGACCTGCATCGCGGACGCCAGGCCGGCCACGAGCAGTGCGGCGCCGAGGATCTTGAGCAGGAACACTTCGCGGTCTTCGCTGTCCACGAGCGCGGAGACGTAGCGGCCGAACTTCAGCGCGATCACCAGCACCACGGTGATCACCATCAGCGAGATGCCCACGGCCTCGAGGCCGCCGAGGAAGCTCACGCCGCCCAGGATCGCGGTGAGGATGGGCAGGTACAGGGCCATCACCAGGTCCTCGAACACGAGGATGGACAGGACCACGGGGGTCTCGCGGTTGCCGAGGCGGCCGAGGTCGCCGAGCACCTTCGCGACGATGCCGGACGACGAGATGTAGGTGACGCCCGCCATCACGATCGCGCCGATCGGGCCCCAGCCCAGCAGCAGTGCGACGGCCGCGCCGGGCAGCGCGTTGGCCACGATGTCGAGCAGGCCGGCCGTCCACGAGCGGCGCAGGCCGGTGAACAGCTCGGCCGCCGAGTACTCGAGTCCCAGCAGCAGGAGCAGCAGGACGACGCCGATTTCGCTGGCGAGGTGCGTGAAGTCGCCGATGTCGGCCAGCGGGATCAAGCCGCCCGAGCCGAAGCACAGGCCGCCGAGCAGGTAGAGCGGGATGGGGGAGAGGCCGATCCGCCCGGCGAGGCGGCCCAGCACGCCCAGGACGAAGAAGACCCCGCCGAGTTCGATCAGGGACAGCGCGGTGTGGTCCATCAGCCTTGCTTGAGGATCTTGGCGGCGGCGTCCAGACCTTCGGACGTGCCGACCGCGACGAGCAGGTCGCCCGCGGTGAGCGTGAAGTCGGGCGTGGGCGAGGGGTGCACCTGGCCCGCCCGCGCCACCGCGACCACCGACACGCTGGTGCGGGTGCGCATCGCCGTGTCGCCGAGGGTGCGGCCGTCGAAGGGACCGTCCTCGGTGATCGGCAGCTGCCGGGTGTGGATGCCCGGCAGCTCGCGGTGTTCTTCCGTGAGCTGCGCAACGAGCTGCGGCGCGCCGAGCAGGTTCGCGAGCGCGCCCGCTTCGTCCGCGGTGAGGGGCAGCGAGGCGAGGCAGGCGTCTACGTCGTCGGCCTTCGAGACGATGAGCTCGATCTTGCCGTCCCGCTGCGTCACGACGCCGATGCGGCGGCCCGCACGCGTGGCGAAGTCCTTGCGGACACCGATTCCGGGTAGGGGAGTCACTTCGACGTTCACACCCGCCACGGTAACCCATTGTCCGTTTCGCGAGGCTCACGCGAGCTCGAGCAGGAGCGTCGCGACGATCATCACGGCCGCTGTGGCGCCGTGCACGCTGAACGCGATCACGCGGTTTCCCTGGTGCCGCAGGATGATCAGCATGTCGCCGAGCGGGATGAAGGCCTCGGCGAGCAGGATCCAGCCGAGTACGTGCGGGCCCGCCAGCATCGCCACGCCCGCCACCAGCCCGGTGCCGATGTCCCGCACGCCCTTGATCTGGAAGAACGCCGTGGTGCCGGTGGGGATCGTGGCGAGACCGAAACCGGCGGCGGTCTTCTCGGGCGCCAGCAGGTAGCTCAGCCCGACGTAGATGATGCCGACGGCGACGAGGCCGGCGATGACGTAGGCGGTGACGATCATGGGGTCCTCCAGAAATCTAGCATTGCTAGGAACAATGACGACGCTAGTCTAGCGGCACTAGATTGTCTAGCGACGCTGGGATGCAAACCCGGCCACCGGGACCACCAGCCGGCGGCGCTCGTCGCGCGCTTCGGCGGCCGCGGCCCACCAGAGCCGCCTCACCGGCCGTGACGGACGACGGGCAGAATGAACGCCGATCACGCAGAGCACGACGAACGCGAGGAGAGTTTCGGTGACGGGAGCCCTACGTGGTGTGGTCGCGCTGGACGGCCCGTCGGGAACCGGCAAGACCACGGTCGCGCGCAAGCTCGCCGACCGGCTGGGCGCGGGCTACCTCGACACCGGCGCGATGTACCGGCTGGTGACGCTGGCCGTGCTGCGCGCGGGCACCGATCCGGCCGACACCGACGCCGTCGGCCACCT
The DNA here is from genome assembly GCF_035918295.1 of Amycolatopsis rhabdoformis. Lineage (GTDB taxonomy): Bacteria > Actinomycetota > Actinomycetes > Mycobacteriales > Pseudonocardiaceae > Amycolatopsis > Amycolatopsis rhabdoformis. The sequence goes on along the minus strand of NZ_CP142149.1, from coordinate 3,820,836 downwards.
CGCCCACGACGTGCACTTCAGCATCGGCACCAGCCCCGAGCGGCCCGAGGTGCGCCTCGGCGAAGAGGACGTGGCCGCCGACATCCGCGGGCCCGAGGTCACCCAGGCGGTGTCGGCCGTGTCCGCGGTGCCGCAGGTGCGTGAGCTGCTCGTGGCGCGCCAGCGCCGGATCATCGCCGACGTGCTCGCCGCCACCGGGGGCATCGTCGTGGAGGGCCGCGACATCGGCACGGTCGTGGCGCCCGAGTCGCCGCTCAAGGTCTACCTCACCGCCTCGGCCGACGTCCGCGCAGCGCGCCGCAGCGGCCAGGACAGCGCCGCCGGTCGCGAGACGAGCGTGGCGGCGGCCCGCGAGTCCGTCGAACGCCGGGACCGGCTCGACTCCACGCGCACGGCGTCGCCGCTGCGCGCGGCCGAGGACGCCGTGCCGGTCGACACCTCCGAGCTGTCCATCGACCAGGTGATCGTCGCGCTGGCCGAGCTCGCCTGCCGTCGCGGCCTGCTCGACGACTGCCCGGCCGGAGCCGAGGCCGAGGCGCGCGCATGACCGGTGGCGCTCTCCCCGAGGGTGCGAACGGCCTCCTGCACGACGCCGGGCGCGTGTTCGGCCGGTACCATCTGCGGCTGGCCTTCCGGATCCGCGTGCACGGGCGCGACCGGATGCCCGAGACCGGCCCGGTCGTGGTCATCGCCAACCACAGCTCCATGATCGAGCCGCAGCTGATCTTCGGAATGCTGCCGCGGCGTTCCGCGTTCCTCGTCAAGGCCGAGATGTTCAAGGGCGCCGCCGGGCGGTTCCTGCGGGCGATCGGCCAGATCCCGGTGAAGCGGGGCGAGATCGACCGGGCGCCGCTGATGTCGGCCGTGGGTGTGCTGAAGGCCGGTGGGGTCGTCGGCGTGTTCCCCGAAGGCACGCGGGGCGCGGGTGACGTCGGTGCGGCCGAGAAGGGCGCGGCCTGGCTGGTGCGCGCCTCCGGGGCGACCGTGCTGCCGGTGGCCACGCGGGGCACGTTGAAGCCCGCGAACGGGAAACGGCGCTGGCGGCCGCGGGTGGACATCCTCACCGGCGAGCCGTTCACGCCGAAGGTGGGCCCGGGCCGGACCGGCCTGGAAGAGGGCACCGAAGAGCTGCGGCTGCGGCTCGCGGAGCTCGTGAAGACTTTGGACGATTGGCGGGCCGAGAACCGAATCGGCTCGCCGTAGGTGAAGTGGGAAGCAATGACAGGGTTTGAGTCCGCCTCCGCGGGAGAGAGTGTGTCGGCGGAGTTCGAAGGTGCCGGCGAGATCGACGGCACCTGGTCCGACGAGAGCGAGTTCGCCGCGCTCGACGCGCAGATCGAGGCCGAGGGGGCCGCCGAGCAGGCGAACCTCGCGCAGCCGGTGCTGGCCGTGGTCGGCCGGCCCAACGTGGGCAAGTCCACGCTGGTCAACCGCATCCTCGGCCGCCGCGAGGCCGTGGTGCAGGACGTGCCGGGTGTCACGCGCGACCGCGTGGCCTACGACGCCTACTGGGGCGGCCGGCGCTTCACGCTCGTCGACACCGGCGGCTGGGAGCCCGACGCGACCGGCCTGCAGGCCTCCGTGGCCGCGCAGGCGGAGATCGCGATGCAGACGGCCGACGCCGTGCTGCTCGTGCTCGACGCGACCGTGGGCGCCACGACCACCGAAGAGGCCGTGGCCCGCGTGCTGCGGCGCTCGAAGAAGCCGGTGCTGCTGGCCGCGAACAAGGTGGACGACGACCGGCTGCTGGCCGACACCGCGTCGCTGTGGCGCCTGGGCCTCGGCGAGCCGCACCCCGTCAGCGCGCTGCACGGCCGCAGCTCGGGCGACCTGCTCGACGCGATCATCGCGGCCCTGCCCACCGCGCCGCGCGAGCTCGGCTCCGTGAGCGCGGGCCCGCGGCGCGTGGCGCTGGTCGGCAAGCCCAACGTGGGCAAGTCGAGCCTGCTCAACAAGCTCTCGGGCGAGGAGCGCTCGGTGGTCGACTCGGTCGCGGGCACCACCGTGGACCCGGTCGACTCGCTGGTGGAGCTCGACGGCGACACCTGGCGGTTCGTGGACACCGCAGGTCTGCGCAAGCGCGTGAACTCGGCCAACGGCGCCGAGTACTACGCCTCGCTGCGCACCAAGACCGCGATCGACGCGGCCGAGGTCGCGATCGTGATGCTCGACGCCGCGGAGCCGCTGTCCGAACAGGACCTGCGGGTGCTCACCATGGTGGTCGAGGCGGGCCGCTCGCTCGTGCTCGCCTTCAACAAGTGGGACCTCGTGGACGAGGACCGCCGCCACGCGATGGTGCGCGAGCTCGACCGCGGCCTGGTGCGCGTGCCGTGGGCGGAGAAGGTGAACATCTCGGCGCTCACCGGCCGTTCGGTGCGCAAGCTCGCGCCGGCGCTGCGCACGGCCCTGAAGTCGTGGGACCAGCGCGTGCCCACCGGCCAGCTCAACGGGTGGCTCTCGGACCTCATCGCGGCCACGCCGCCGCCGGTGCGCAGCGGCAAGCAGCCCAAGGTGCTCTTCGCGACACAGGCCGGCATCCGCCCGCCGACGCTCGTGCTTTTCACGACCGGGTTCCTCGAAGCCGGTTACCGTCGGTTCATCGAACGCAAGTTCCGTGAACGCTTCGGCTTCGAAGGCAGCCCCGTCCGGGTGAACGTGCGCGTGCGCGAGAAGAAGGCGAAACCCAAGGTCGGCGGCAAGGCCGCGAAGACCCGCTGAGCTCGGCGAACACCGGTCCGACGCGCCGGGGGAGAAGTCTTCCCCGGCGCGTTTTGGTACCCACAACGGATTCGGGGTGCCGGTGACGTCCGACACTCGGCTGTGACCCTTGCGCTATCTGACGTTCACCTTGGCGTATCGTGGACGGCTGCACCGGGCGCCTCATTCGGAGAGCCAGCCCGAATGACGCTCGCGAAAGGTGAGTGATGGGCTTGCGCCCGCACAGTACGACCCCGCACGTCCTTTTTCTGAAACCCGCGATCACGCGGGGTAACGGGGTGGCCCGGTGACCCTCACCGCCGACCACGCCCCCACCACCGACGTCGCTCTCCAGATCCCGGCCACGGTTCCCGCCGTCGCCGAGCCGACCGTCGTCGACGACCCGGCCGCCGCGCTGGCCTGCGTGGCCGAGGTCACCCACGCGCCGTCCGCCGCCCCGGTGGCCGACCGCGCCCTGTTCTGGTCCGGTCTCGGCGCCAGCGAGCGCACGCTGCTGCAGATCCTCACCGACACGGCCGAGCGCCACCCCAACGCCGCCGCGATCGACGACGGCACCACCACCTTGACCTACCGCCGGCTGCTCGAGGAGATCGAGACCTACGCCCGCCGCCTGCGCGGCCACGGGGTCGGCCTCGGCGACCGCGTCGGCATCCGGGTCTCTTCCGGCACGGCCGAGCTCTACGTCGCCATCCTCGCCACCCTGTCCGTCGGCGCCGCCTACGTGCCGGTCGACGCGGACGACCCCGAGGAGCGCGCCGAGCTGGTGTTCGGCGAGGCCGGCGTCGCCGCGGTCGTGACCGACGGCACCATCACCGTCGCGGGCACTCCCGGCGGCCGCGAGGGCCGGCCGGCCCCGGCCGACGACGCGTGGATCATCTTCACCTCCGGGTCCACCGGGAAGCCCAAGGGCGTCGCCGTGACCCACGCCTCCGCCGCGGCCTTCGTGGACGCCGAGGCGCAGCTGTTCCTCACCGAGGAGCCGATCGGCCCCGGCGACCGCGTGCTCGCGGGCCTGAGCGTGGCGTTCGACGCCTCGTGCGAGGAGATGTGGCTCGCGTGGCGCCACGGCGCCTGCCTGGTGCCCGCGCCGCGCGCGCTGGTCCGCACCGGCGTCGACCTCGGCCCGTGGCTGATCGCGCAGCAGATCACCGTCGTCTCCACCGTGCCGACGCTGGCCGCGCTCTGGCCCGCCGATGCGCTCGAAGACGTGCGCCTGCTCATCTTCGGCGGCGAAGCGTGCCCTCCGGAGCTGGCCGAGCGCGTGGCCGTGGAAGGCCGCGAGGTCTGGAACACCTACGGCCCCACCGAGGCCACCGTGGTGGCGTGCGCCGCGCAGATGACCGGCGAAGGCCCGGTGCGCATCGGCCTGCCGCTCGCGGGCTGGCAGCTCGCCGTGGTCAACGAGGCCGGTGACCCGGTCGCCATGGGCGAGACCGGTGAGCTCGTGATCGGCGGCGTCGGTCTCGCGCGCTACCTCGACGCGGAGAAGGACGCGCAGAAGTTCGCGCCGCTGCCCTCACTGGGCTGGCAGCGCGCCTACCGCAGTGGCGACATGGTGCGCGCCGAGCACGAGGGGCTGCTGTTCCTCGGCCGCCTCGACGAGCAGGTGAAGCTCGGCGGCCGCCGCATCGAGCTGGGCGAGGTCGACGCCGCGCTGCAGTCGCTGCCCGGCGTGCAGGGCGCGGCCGCCGCGGTCCGCCGCACCAAGGCGGGCAACCAGGTCCTCGTGGGCTACGTCGTGCCGAGTGCCGGCGCGACCTTCGACGCCGATGACGCCGCGACCCGGCTGCGCGAGCAGCTTCCGGCCGCGCTGGTGCCGCTGCTCGCGGTGATCGACGACCTGCCCACGCGCACCTCCGGCAAGGTCGACCGCGCCGCGCTGCCGTGGCCGCTGTCCACTGTGGACGCCGGCGGGTCGGGTCTGTCCGCCACCGAGGCGTGGCTGGCCGAAGGCTGGGCCGAGATCCTCGGTGTGTCCGTGACGGAGCCGAAGGCCGACTTCTTCACCCACGGCGGTGGCAGCCTCACGGCCGCGCAGCTCATCGCGCGCATCCGCACCCGCCACCCCGAGGTGTCGGTGAACGACATCTACCAGCACCCGAAGCTCGGGTCGCTGGCCGCGATGCTCGACAAGCTCAGCGGCCAGGAGACCGAACGCCGCGAGATCGCGCCGACGCCGCGACGCGCGGGCGTGATCCAGACCGTGCTGATGCTGCCGCTCATGGGCCTGGTCGGCCTGCGCTGGGCCACGCTGGCCGCGGTGGCCTCGAACCTGCTGTCGCTGCTCGGGGTTTCCTGGGCGCCCACGCTGAACTGGGCGTGGCTCGTGCTCGCGTGGCTGGTGCTGTTCAGCCCGGCCGGGCGCATCGCGATCGCCGCCGGCGGTGCCCGTGTGCTGCTCTCGGGCGTGCGCCCGGGCAGCTACCCGCGCGGTGGCAGCGTGCACCTGCGGCTGTGGACGGCCGAGAAGCTCGCGGAGTTCAGCGGCGCCGACAGCGTCGCGGGTGCTTCGTGGATGACGACCTACGCGAAGGCGCTCGGCGCCCGCGTGGCCAAGGACGTGGACCTGCACTCGCCGCCGCCGGTCACCGGCTTCCTGAAGCTGGGCCGCGGTGCCGCCGTGGAGCCCGAGGTGGACCTCACGGGCCACTGGGTCGACGGCGACCTCGTGCACATCGGCAAGATCCGCGTCGGCGCCGAGGCGCGCATCGGTTCGCGCAGCACGCTGTTCCCGGGCGCGCGCATCGGCAAGGGCGCGGAGATCGCCGCCGGTTCCACCGTGCGCGGTGCCGTGCCGGCCGGGCAGCGCTGGGCGGGCTCGCCCGCGGTGCGCTCGGGCAACGCCAAAGACGCGCTGAAGTGGCCGGGCAGCCGCCCGCCGCGGTCGCGCTTCTGGGCGACCGTGTACGGCATCACCTCGCTCGTGCTCGGGTTCCTGCCGGGCATCGCGGCCCTGCCGGGCGTGGCCGTGCTCGGCTCCGCGATCTGGGGCGCGCCGACGCTGCCGGCCGCTCTCACGCAGGCCCTGATCTTCGCGCCGCTCGCCACCCTCGCCTACTTCCTCACCTACGCGCTGCTGGTGCTGGCCGGGGTGCGCGCGCTCGGCGTCGGCATGGTCGAGGGCTACCACCCGGTCCACGGTCGCGTCGCGTGGCAGGTGTGGGCCACCGAGCGCCTCATGGGCATGGCCCGCGAAGGCCTGTTCCCCTTGTACGCCAGCCTGTTCACGCCCGTGTGGCTGCGGCTGCTCGGCGCGAAGGTGGGCCGCAACGTCGAGGCGTCGACCGTGCTCGCGCTGCCGAAGATGACCCAGGTCGACAGCGGCGCGTTCCTCGCCGACGACACCATGGTCGCGACCTACGAGCTCGGCCACGGCTGGCTGCACGTCGCACCGGCACGCATCGGCAAGCAGGCGTTCCTCGGCAACTCGGGGATGACCGCGCCGGGCCGTTCCGTGCCGAAGCGCGGCCTGGTGGGCGTGCTGTCCTCGACGCCGCTGAAGGCGAAGAAGGGCTCGTCCTACCTCGGTATGCCGCCGCTGCCGGTGCGCCGCGCGGTCGGTGACGCCGACACGAGCCGCACCTACACCCCGGCGCTGCACCTCAAGGCCGCGCGCGCGTTCGTGGAGGTGCTGCGGATCGTGCCGGTGATGTGCGGGGTCGCGTTGAGCGTGGGCGTCGCGTTCGCCCTGCTGGCGATCGCGTCGCTCTACGGCTTCGGCATCGCCGCACTGCTGGCCGGGCCGGTGCTGCTGGCCGCCGGGATCGTGGCCGCGCTCACCGCCACCATGATGAAGTGGCTGCTGGTCGGGAAGTTCCGCGCGATCGAGCACCCGTTGTGGAGCTCCTTCGTGTGGCGCAACGAGCTGGCCGACACCTTCGTGGAGACGCTCGCCGTGCCGTGGCTGATCGGTTCGGTCGGCGGCACGCCGCTGCTCACCGCCTGGCTGCGCACCATGGGCGTGAAGATCGGGCGCGGCGTGTGGCTGGAGACGTACTGGCTGCCGGAATCGGACCTCGTCCGCCTCGGCGACGGCGCGACCATCAACCGCGGCTGCGTGGTGCAGACACACCTGTTCCACGACCGGATCATGAGCATGTCGCGGGTGGAGCTCGACGAGGGTGCCACGCTCGGCCCGCACGGCATCGTGCTGCCGGGCGCGAGCATCGGCGCGCGCACCACCGTGGGCCCGGGTTCGCTCGTCACGCGCGGCGACGCGGTGCCGGCGGACACGCGCTGGCTCGGCAACCCGATCTCGACCTGGCGTCGGTGAGCCCGCGACCGTTGCGGCCCGCCAAGATCCGCGCGATCCTGCTGGAAGACGACCACCTCATGGAAAGCGGGGTTCTGCTCGGGTGACCTCGAAGGCTGCCGCGCCGGCTCCCGGCGCCGAAACCTCGGCAGATTCGTACCTCCCCGGTCACGGCAACGGCGGCTACCGCGTCCGCCACTACGACCTGGATCTCGACTACCGCGTGGGGCCCAACCGGCTCAGCGGCACGGCGGTGCTCACCTGCGTGGCCACGCAGGCGCTGTCGCGGCTCACGCTCGACCTCGGCGAGTTCCGCATCTCGCGGGTGCTCGTGGACGGCCGGCCGGCGAAGTTCCTGCGGCGCGGGCTGAAGCTGCAGGTGAAACCGGTTCGCTCGATGCCGGAGGGCACCGAGTTCCGCGTGGAGGTGCGCTACGTCGGCAACCCGCGGCCGGTGCCGAGCCGCTGGGGCGACATCGGCTGGGACGAGCTCACCGACGGCGCGCTCGTGGCGAGCCAGCCGATCGGCGCGCCGTCGTGGTTCCCGTGCAACGACCACCCCGCCGACAAGGCGAGCTACCGCGTCACGGTGACCACGGGGTCGACCTACCTGGTGGCGGTGACCGGGAACCTCGTGTCGCGCACGCAGGCGGCGAGCACCGCCACCTGGGTGTTCGAGCGGCCGGAGCCCACGGCGACCTACCTGATGAGCGTGCAGGTCGGGCGCTACGACGACGTGGAGCTCGTGGCCGGGCCCGGCGCGGGCTGGTTCTCGCACCCCGAGGCCCGCTCGTTCCGGCTGCGGCTCGGCTTCGGGCGCGGCAGCAGCGTCGAGTCCGTGGTGGCGACCGTGCCGCAGCGGGCCGCGGTGCCGCCGCGGCTGCGCAAGCCGTTCGCGCGCGACTTCGGCCGGCAGGGCCGGATGATGGACGTGCTGCAGCGGCTGTTCGGGCCGTACCCGTTCGGCGAGTACGTGGTCGTGGTGGCCGACGACGACCTGGACGACCCGATCGAGGCGCAGGGGATGTCGATCTTCGGCGCGAACCACGTGGACGGCCGCCGCACCCACGAGCGCCTGGTCGTGCACGAGCTCGCACACCAGTGGTTCGGCAACAGCCTCACCGTGGCCGACTGGCGCCACATCTGGCTCAACGAGGGCTTCGCGACCTACGCCGAGTGGCTGTGGTCGGAGGAGTCCGGCGGCCCGACCACGGACTCGCTGGCGCGGATGTGGCACGCGCGCCTGAAGACCAAGCCGGCCGACCTGCGCATCAGCGATCCGGGCGTGGTCCGGATGTTCGACGAGCGCGTGTACAAACGCGGCGCGCTCACGTTGCACGCGCTGCGCGGCGAGATCGGCGACCCGGCGTTCTTCGCGCTCGTGAAGGCCTGGGCCGCCGAGCACCGCCACGCCACGGTGAGCACGGCGGAGTTCGTCGAGTCCGCCGAGGTCTACGCGGGCCGGTCATTGCGGACGTTCTTCACCACATGGCTCGAAACACCCGCGCTGCCGCCGCTGTGATCCGGTGCTTTCGCGGGCCGCAGCGGGCAGAATGACCGCCTGACGAAGGGGGCGTCCATGACGTGGCCGCAGCAGCCCGGTCCGCCGCGACGGAGTGGCAGTGGTACCGGTGCCTGGGTGGTGTTCGGCGCCGTGGCGGTGGTCGTGGTGGTGTTCGGGGTGACCGCGTTCGTCGCCCCGGGGTTCCTCCGGCCCACGCGCGCGGTGGCGGGCGTGGGGCACGTCGTGCCGGGCGCGGCCGCGGCGGCGCCGTCCTCGGACAGCTCGGTTCCGTCGGACGGCTCGGTGCCGTCGGCCGGAAACGGGCCGCCTGCCTCGATCCCGTCCGCGCGCACGCCGGAGCCGCACCGCAGCCAGCCGCTGGCGGACCCGTCGAGCTGCAGCTACCCGGCCGACCCGAACGGGCCTGCGGCCAAGCCCGCGACGCCGCCCGCCGACGGTCCGGAACCCGCGAGCGGCACGGTCGCCGTGAACCTCGCGACCACGGCCGGCGATATCGGGCTCACGCTCGACCGCGCGCTCGCGCCGTGCACCGTGGCGAGTTTCCTCACGCTGGCCAAGGAAGGCTTCTACACCGGCACCAGCTGCCACCGCCTCGGCACGACCGATCTGCAGATGCTGCAGTGCGGCGACCCGGCCGGCGACGGCACGGGCGGGCCGGGATTCACCGTGCCCGACGAGTTCTTCCCGGAGCTGACCTACGGCCGCGGCCTGGTCGCGCTGGCCAACACGGGCCAGCCCACGTCCGGCGGCAGCCAGTTCTTCCTGATGTTCGGCGACACCCCGATCCCGCCCACCTACACGGTGTTCGGCACCATCTCGGACGGCGGCCTCACCGTGCTCGACAAGGTCGCCCGCGGTGGCATCGACACCACCGCGGCCGGCACCTACGGCGACGGCACGGGAAAGCCGCGGATCCCGGTCACCTTCACGGCGGTGACGGCGCAGGGCTGAGTTTCCCGCGCTGTTGATCCCGGGCTGAGCATGCCAGGCGCGGGACGTCACCCCGGCCGTCACGCGGACGGCGGCTGTGGTCCCGCCGGGCGGGACGGCAGGCTCTCCCGATGGCTTCCGTGCGGCGGCAACGGCACCTGAACGAAGCGCTCCTGGGCATTCCGCGCCGGGCGGAGTCGTCGGACCGGGCCACGCTCACGCGGACGTTCGTGGCGGCCGGGTCGTTTTCGGCGATGCTGCACTCGGCCGACCACCAGGTGCTCTACGGCCGCCGCGGCGCCGGCAAGACCCACGCGCTGCTCTACCTGAGCGACCTCGTGGACCGCACCGGCGACGTGGCCGTCTACGTGGACCTGCGCACCCTCGGCAGCGCCGGCGGGTTGTACGAGGACGGCAAAACGGAGGCGGCCGTGCGCGGCACGCAGCTGCTCGTGGACACCATCGAGGCGGTGCACGAGGCATTGCTGGCCGCGGTCGTCGAGCGGGAGCTGGGCGATCCGGGTGCGGTGCTGCCGGCGCTCGACGCGCTGGCCGAGGCGGGCACCGCGGTCGAGGTGGTGGGCGAGGTCGAGCGCGAGACCCGGGCGAGCGTGGCCGAAGAGGCCGCGCTCGGGGTCGAGCTCGGTCTGGCGCCCGCGGCCCGGATTTCGCTGGGGCACAAGCGGTCCGCCGGTGGCGAGAGCCGGCTGCGCCGCACCGGCACCGAGCGTCACCACGTGGTGTTCGGCCCGCTCGGGCGCGCGCTGAGGGCGGTGGTGCGGGCGCTGGCGGGCCGGCGGTTGTGGCTGCTGCTCGACGAGTGGAGCGCGCTTCCGTTGCAGCTGCAGCCGTTGCTGGCCGATTTGCTGCGCCGCACGTTCCTGCCGACCGCCGGGGTCACGGTGAAGATCGCGGCCATCGAACGGCGCTCCCGGTTTCGGGAACGGCTCGCCGACGGCGACCACCTCGGCATCGAGGTCGGTGCCGACGCGGCGTCGGCGGTGAGCCTCGACGACATCATGATCCTCGACGACGGCCGCGCCCGTGCGCTCGAGTTCTTCGGGCAGCTGTTCCACAACCACGCCGCCGTCCGGTTGGTCACCACGCTGCCGGCGCCGCCGGCCGACGCCGAGGCGTTCGTGGCGGAAACCTTTCGTGGCACGGCTTTCAGCGAGCTCGTGCGCGCCGCGGAAGGTGTGCCGCGCGACGCGATCAACATCGCGGCGCTCGCGGCCCAGCACGCGCACGACCAGCCCATCGGCCTGCGCGAGGTGCGCCTCGCCGCCCGCGACTGGTACCTGCGCGACAAACACAGCGCGATCAGCGCCGACGAAGCGGCCACGACGTTGCTGCGCCTGCTGGTCGACGAGGTCGTCGGCCGCCGCCGCTCGCGCACCTTCCTGCTCGACCGGTCGCCGGGCCCGCGCCACGCCGTGATCGCCGACCTCTACGACGCGCGCCTGCTGCACGTGCTGCGCCGCGGGCTCGCCGACCCGAACCGGCCCGGCACGCTCTACGACGGCTTCGCCATCGACTACGGCTGTTACGTCGCCTTGCTGCTCGGCCGGGACGCCGCTCGTCGGCCGCACGCGCGCGGTACGTGGCTCACGCTCCCGAAGGGTGTGCCGCCCGACGGGTTCAGCCTCGCGCGCGAAGCCGTGGATCTCGAAGGCCTGTAACCGAAGCCCGACAACGCAGTCCGCCCGCGGAGCCACCGAAGTGACCCCACGGGCGGAGTGTGCGCATCGAGCTCAGGCGCGGGACAGCACCGACTTCAACGCGGCCAGCAGCACCGTCGTCGCTTCCGGTTCCGCGGCGCCGGTCGGGTGCCGCCAGGCGATGTAGCCGTCCGGGCGGACCAGCAGGGCACCGGCCTCGTCGATCTCGCTCGCGCGGGTCCAGTCGCCGTAGGAGTCGCGGGCGTCGTCGGCGCCGACGGTCAGCACGCGCAGGTCCAGGCCGAGCTCGGCGGACGCCTTTTCCGCCGCCCCCTGCCACGCGGCGCCGGAGAGCCCGGTGACCACGGTGAACTTGCCGTGGCCCACCAGGTCCAAAGTGGACTCCCGGCGGCCGTGGGCGCCGACGAGCCACACGTGGGGGATCTTCGCGCCCGGCGCGGTCGTCGCGTGGTGGAAGAGCTCCGGGTCGCGCCCGTCGGCGGCCGGCGCCGCGCTGTCGGCGAGTACGGCGGTCGAGGCGTACCGCTGGTCGAGTTCGACACCGTGGGCGTTGAACTCGTAGTTCTTCAGCTCGATCGCCTTCTCCAGCTGCCGGCGGCGGCGCGCACCGTCCGGCGTGGCGGCTTCGCAGGCGGCCAGGCCGGCCGCGATGCCGTCGGAGTCGGTGCCGCCCGAGATGCCGAGCGCTTCGAAGATCGGGCCGAACTGGTCGCGCGAGAGGTTCGCCCGGTCCACGATCTGCTTGCCCACGGGCGCGCGCTCGGCCGAGTACGTCTCCAGCAGTCCCTCACCGGCTTCCCCGCGCACGACCATCGCGAGCTTCCACGCCAGGTTGAACGAGTCCTGCACCGACGTGTTCGACCCCAGCCCGTTGGACGGCGGGTGCCGGTGCACGGCGTCGCCGGCGCAGAACACGCGACCGCTGGAGTACTGCGTGGCATACGAGTGGTTGACCGTCCACAGTGACGTCGAGGTGATCTCGACGTCGAGCTCGGGATCACCGATCAGGTCACGCACGATCCGCGTGGCCTCGTCGACGTCGACCTCCGGCGCTTCACCGGCGATGTCGTAGCCCCACACGAGCAGCCACTCGTTCCACGGCCGCACCATGCGCACCAGGCCCATGCCGATCCCGCCCAGGTGCGCGCCCGGGCGCATCACCCAGTACAGGACGCTCGGCCGGTGGGCGACGTACTGCGCGAGGTCGGCCTTGAACGTGATGTTCATCGAGCCCGCTTTGCCCGTCTCACCCGCGATCGGCAGCCCGGCCTGCTCCGCGACGCGGCTGCGCGCGCCGTCGGCACCGACGAGGTACCGCGCCCGCAGCGTGAACTCGTCGCCGCGCACGCGGTCGAGGAACCGCGCGGTGACGCCGTCGGCGTCCTGGGTGTAGTCGAGGAACTCGGTGTCCAGCCGCAGCTTCGCGCCGCGCTGGGCCGCGTTGGAGACCAGGATCGGTTCGAGGTAGGTCTGCGGCAGGTCGATCATGTGGCACGGGCTCGCCGCGCCGTACTCGGCCGCCGAGCGCTCCCCGGTGCCCCAGCTGGTGATGCGGCCGATCTCGCTGCCCGCCAGCGAGGTGCACAGAACGGTGTCGCCCATCAGCTCCGGCGGGGTGCCCTGCGCCAGCGCCTGGTCCTCGACGCCGAGGTCACGCAGGACCTCCATGCCGCGCTGGTTGGTGATGTGGGCCCGCGGTGTGTTGGCCGTCCAGCCGTACTTGGTGGCCAGAACCGTGCGCACGCCGTAGGTCGCCAGCGCCAGCGCGGCCGAGCCGCCGGCCGGTCCGCTGCCGACCACGATCACGTCGGTGTCGAACTCTGTCATGGTGGGAGTCCTCGTCAGTGAGCGGGAGCGGGGGAGATGTGGAAGGTGAAGTCGAGCCGGCGCCACTGGGCGGGCTCGCGGCCGTCGGGCGCGGTGCCGGACTGCTCGGCGAAGTCGACGATCAGGCCGTCCTTGACGCCGAACACGGTGTCGGAGTCGAGGTAGTCGCCGCCGTTGACGAACAGCTGCGTCACCAGGGTCCGGTAACCGGGCTTGGCGATCATGAAGTGCACGTGGGGTGCGCGGTACGGGTGGCGCCCGACCGAGCCGAGCATCTGCCCGACCGGGCCGTCGGCCGGGATCGGGTAGGCCGAGGGCACGATCGACCAGTACCGCAGCCGGCCTTCGGCGTCGGTGCGGAAGCGGGCGCGCAGCACCGGGCCCTCGAGGTCCGGCAGCTGCACGTCGTAGAACCCGTCCTCGTTGGCCTGCCAGACGTCCACCACGGCGTCGGCCACCGGGGTGCCGTCGGGCTCGGTGACGCGCACGTCCGTCCACAGTGGAGTTCCGGGCAGACCCGCGGCGAGGTCGGCACCCTGCTCGGTCTCCGGCGGGCCCTCCACGTAGAACGGGCCGAGCACAGCTGACGGCGTGGTGTCGGGCGTCCGCGAGTTGGTGAGCACGTCGACCACACTGGACACGCCGAGGGTGTCGGAGAGCAGGATGAACTCCTGGCGCTTGTCGTCGGTGATGTGCCCCGTGCGCGTGAGGAATTCGATCGCGTACTCCCACTCCTGCTGGGTGAGGTCGGTGCGCACCACGTAGGCGTGCAGCGTGCGGACCAGGTCCTGGAGGAGCTCGCGCAGCCGCGAGTCGGTGGCGGTCGCGAAGCTGTCCACGACCTCGGCGGTGAGGCTGCGCAGGTCGGGCTTCGTCCCCTCGGCCGCCGCGGGGCGCGTGCCGGCCCAGGCCTGGCGCAGCAGCCCCTCGATCCCCTCGCGGGTGACCTCGCGCGGGTTGGGGTACGGCTTGGCCGTGGCGATCTCGGCGGCCTTCGCGATGTCGTCCTCGGTGAACCCGAGCTCGCCCAGCGAGTGCGGCACCGGCAGGCTCGCGATGAGGTCGTACACGCCGGTGGCGGCGTCCGGCGCGCCGAGCGCTTCGGCGATGCGGCGCATGGCCTCGGGCGCGCCGGAGGTGTTGTACGCCATCGCGTACGGCAGCACCACGGTGTGCGTTTCGGAGTGCGGCAGGTCGAAGCTGCCGCCGAGGGTGTGGCAGAGCTTGTGGTGCAGCGCCATGCCGACCGAGCCGAGGCAGGTGCCGGCGAGCCACGCGGCGCGCAGGGCCTGGGCGCGGGCGTCCGCGTCGGACGGGTCGGCGGCGATGCGCGGCAGCGCGGCGGCGAGCAGCCGGATCGACTCGAGCGCGAACTGGTCCACGATCGGGTTGGCGTCCGGCGAGTAGAGCGCCTCGACGGCGTGGGCCATCGCGTTGATCCCGCTCGTGAGCGACACCTGCACCGGCAGCTTCAGGGTGAGGTCCACGTCGTACACGACGACCTCGGGCAGCACCTTCGGCGAGGTCTGCGTGACCTTGCGCCCGTCGGCGGTCTCGCCGAGGACCGGCGTCATCTCCGACCCCGCGTAGGTGGTCGGCACGATGATCTGCGGCACGTCCGTGCGCAGCGCGAGCGCCTTCGCGAGCCCGGTCGTCGAGCCGCCGCCGATGGCGAGGACGCAGTCGACGTCGTTCTCGGTCACGACCTTGAGCGCGCGCTCGGTCACGTCCACGGGCGTGTGCATGGTGGCGTCGTCGAACCGGGCGGCGAGCAGCGGGCCGAGCGCGTCGGCGACGCGGTCCACGGGCCCGGCCAGCGGCGGGCTCCCGAGCAGCAGCACGCGGGTGGCGCCGAGCCGGCGCACCTCGTCGGGCAGCGAGGCGAGGGTGCCGCTGCCGAAGACGACCCGGGCCGGGTTGGCGGTGTAGCTGAACATCGTTGGTCCTTCCACGCGGGTGTCTCGAGTATCCGGATGACGCCGGGGGGATTCCTGCACGAACCGGTCGCGTCGGCAGCACGAAACGCGCGCGCCGCCGGCCGCGGTGGGGATGCGGAGCGTTCAGCCCTCCCGGCGCAGCACGGCCGGGGTGGTGCCGAGCTGGGTGCGCAGCACGCGGGTGAGGTGCTCCTGGTGGGAGAACCCGCAGGTCGCCGCGATGTCGGCGATCGGGTCGCTGGAGGTGCGCAGCAGCAGCCCGGCCTGCTCCACGCGCAGTTTCAGCAGGTAGCGGTGCGGCGGCAGGCCGGTGCGGGCCTTGAAGCGGCGGGCGAACCGGCTCACGCTCAGGCCCGTGACGGCCGCGAGGTCGGGCAGCCCCAGCGGCTCGGCGAGCCGCTCGGTCATCAGCTCGCGCACCTGCTCGAACTGCCGGTCGGACAGCGCGGCGGGCGCCGGGGCCGGACCCACGGTGTCGCGCCCGGCGCGGTGGCGGCGGGCGAGGTGCGTGGCCACCAGGGCGCACAGCTGGTCGGCGTAGGTGCGGGCGCTCGGCTCCCAGTCGCGCACGACGCCGTCGAGCGAGAGCAGCAGCTGTTCGAGCAGCGGGTCGACGGTGCCGAGCTCTTCCGCGAGCCGGATCGGCGCGTCGCCGCCCGAGGCCTCCTGCACGGCGGAATCGGCGACGTAGACGTGCAGCGTGTCGAGCTCGCCGCCCAGCTCCACGGACAGGTCCGCGTGCGAGGGCTGCAGGAACAGGCCGCCGGCCGGCACGCGCCGGCTCTGCTGGGCGGCGCCGAGCCCGCGGCGGACCGTGACGGGCCCGGCGAGGTGCAGGATGAGCTGGTGGGTCGGCGCGGCGGCGAACAGGCCGCGGTGGGGCCGTTCGTGCTGCTTCGACAGGTAGATCTGCTCCCAGCCGAGGCCCGCGCTCGTGCGTTCGGGCCGGATCCAGGGCAGCGCGAGGATGCCGTTGGTGTCGGCGGTCGACAGCTCACCCACCCGGATCCTCCTCGCCACGCCGTCGGGAACACCACGAGTGTAGGCGTGCGGGCCCGGCCGCCGGCGCCCGTGAAGGCCCGCCGGGCAGGTCGGCGGGCCTCCACGGGCAACCAGGTGTGCTCGGTGACTCAGCGCCGGGATCTCGGTGCCGGTCGTCAGTACCCGGGGTTCAGCGCAGGTGGTTCAGGGCCGGTGGTTCACAGCGGGTTGAACTGCCCGAGCGGCGCCGTGCAGAACGGCCCGCCCACGAACTCCGCGGCCGCCCCGGTGGGCGCGGGCTTGCCGGCGAGCTGCTCGGCGTATACCTCGGCGTTGTCGAGGGACTTGTACCCCAGCGCCTCGGCCTCGGCGAGCGAGTACACGCGCCGGGTGTTGTCCGAGACGCCCCACACCAGCCGGTAGCCGGGGGAGGGCGCGCTGAGGCAGGCCTCGAACAGGCGCGCGCCGTCGTCGGGGGAGAGCCACGTGGTGAGCCCCCGCGGGCCCAGCGGCAGCGGCGTCTCGAAGCACGAGCCGATGCGGATCACGATCACGTCCAGGTCGAACCGCGACGCGTACAGGCTGCCGAGCGACTCGATGGCCGCCTTGCTCACGCCGTAGTAGGTGTCCGGGCGCGGGCTCGAGTCCGCGGGCAGGCCGGCTTCACCGGCGTCGGCGTTGCGGCGGAACCCCACGGCGTGGTTGCTCGAAGCCAGGATCACCCGCTTGACGCCGGCTTCGCGGGCCGCGTCGAGCACCGTGTGGGTGCCGTTGATGTTCACGTCGAGCGTGGCTTCCCACGTGTTCTCGCGGCTGTGGCCGCCGAGGTGGATCAGGGCGTCGGCACCGGTGCAGGCCGCCACCATCGCCTCGCGGTCGGTGACCGAGCCGGTCACGATCTCGACGGCCTCGTCCGCCTCGGCGGGGGCCTGCTCGGCCAGGTCGAGCAGCCGCAGCACGCGGCCGGGCTTGCGCAGCCGCGAGCGCATGAGGGTGCCGACGATGCCTGCCGATCCGGTGATCAGCACGCGCTGGTCTGCCATGGGGTTCCTCTCGAAACAACGAAACGGGGAAGTGGCGGCGGTCAGCGGATGCCGGCGCGGCGCAGCTGCTGCCCGAGCTCGGCGGTCGTCTCGGCCAGGAGCTCGCCGACGCGCTGCACGTCGGCGTCGGTCACCTGGTCGACCGGCATCGAGCAGCTCATCGCGTCGGTGCCGGGGATGCGGTAGGGGATCACGGCGGCGACGCAGCGGACGCCGAGCGTGCCTTCCTCGATCTCGGAGGCGTAACCGACTTCGCGCGTGCGGGCGAGGTCGGCGAGCAGCTCCTCGCGCGAGGTGATGGTGTGCGGGGTGAGCGGCGGCAGCTTCGCCGGCATCAGGTCCTCGATCTCGTCGTGCGTCAGCTCGGCGAGCAGCGCCTTGCCCAGCGCCGTGGCGTGGGTGGGCAGCGTGCGGCCGACGCGCGAGACGAGGTGCGTCGAGTGCTGCGACTCGCGGGTCTCCAGGTACACGACCTCGGTGCCGTTGCGGCGCGCGAAGTGCGCGGTGAACCCGGTCTTCTCGCGGATGCGTTCGAGCGCCTCGGTGGCGAACGGCACGATCGCGTCGCGGTCGAGGTAGGCGGTGCCGCAGATCAGCGCGCGCACGCCGAGGCGGTAGCGCGCCGTGTTGGCGTCGGCCTCGAGCCAGCCGGCTTCGAGCAGCGTGCGCAGCAGGCCGTGGAGGCTGGAGCGCGGGAAACCGGTGCGCGCGTGGAGGTCCGACAGCGAGAGCCACACATCGTTGGCCGCGAAGGTCTCGATGAGGTCGATGGCGCGCCGCGCGGACTTCACGCCCGCGCTCTCCGCGCCGGGCGTGGTGACTCGCTCCGCGGTGGCCGGCTTCTGCGCCATCTGCGTCCTCCAACCGGGCCGTTGACTTGTGACTCCGGCCATATTAGCGTCCCGAACAGCATTCTTATGGATGAACATTGTCAGCATAACAGACTCCATTCAAGAATGTGAACACCGGGCTGGTGTGAACGGCCGAGGCAGCGTCGATTCCCCGCCGGTGGGATCGTCGAACCCGTGACCGGGCACGCCACCCGGACGCCCCGACGAGGACGGAAAGAGCAGAAACTGATGGGACAGCCCAAGATCGAGCTGGACGGCCTGCTGGCGTTCCCGCTGACGCCGTTCACCGAGGACCTCGAGGTGAACCTCGACGGCTTCGCGGAGAACGTGGAAAGCCACGTGGCCGCCGGCGCGGGGGCGTTGTTCGTCGCGTGCGGCACGGGCGAGTTCTCCTCGCTCTCGCCCGACGAGGTCGCGGCGCTGCTGGCGCGGGCGCGGGAGGTCGTGGCCGGGCGCGTGCCGGTGTGGATCGGGGCCGGGGGCGGCGCGGCCGCCGCGCGCGCGGGCATCGCCGCGGCACAGGCCGGCGGCGCCGACGGCGTGCTGCTGCTGCCGCCCTACCTGGTCACGGGCCCGCAGCCGGGCCTGGTCGACTTCGTGCGCTTCGCCGTGGACGACACGTCGGTGCCGGTGATCGTGTACCACCGCGGCACCGGGGTGTTCACGGCCGGATCGGCCGCGCAGCTGCTCGACATCCCGTCGGTGGTCGGGCTCAAGGACGGCTACGGCGACGTCGAGACGATGACGCGCATCGTCACCACGATCCGGTCGCTCGGCACGCAGCGGTCCGCGGATTTCCTGTTCTTCAACGGGTTGCCGACCGCCGAGATGTCGGCCAAGGCGTACGCGGCGATCGGCGTCGCGCGGTATTCCTCGGCCGTGCACTGCTTCGCGCCGGAGATCGCGCACCGCTTCCACCGGGCGCTCGCCGAGGGCGACACCGAAGTGATGGACACGCTGCTGGCCGGGTTCTACCTGCCGCTGGTGGCGCTGCGCGACGAGACGCCGGGCTTCGCCGTGTCGTTGGTGAAGGCCGCCGCACGCCTGCGCGGCGACAAGGTCGGCACTGTGCGCCCCCCGTTGATCGAGCCCACGGCGGCGCAGATCGACCGGCTCGGCGGCATCGTCGAGCGCGGGTTCGAGGTGCTGAAGGGGATCGAGGCGCGCTCGTGAAGATCCGGGACGTGGTGCTGACCCCGGTCGCGTTCGCGGACCCGCCGCTGCTGAACGTGATGGGGGTGCACGAGCCGTTCGCGCTGCGCAGCGTGGTTCAGGTCGTCTGCGAGGACCGTGTGGTCGGCCTGGGCGAGTCCTACGGCGACGCGGCGTTCCTGGGCGAGGTGCGCAAGGTCGTGCCGGAGCTGGCCGGGCACGACGTGTTCGACCTGCCGGGGCTCAAGCGCATCGTCACGCGGGTGCTGGCCGGCACGGTGCTGACCGACGAGCACGGCCTGATCGGCGGCTTCTCCATCCGCAAGACGATCGCGTCGGTGTACTCGCTGTTCGAGGTGGCGTGCCTCGACGCGCAGGGGCACTGCCTGAATCGTCCGGTGGTCGACCTGCTGGGCGGCAAGGCCCGCGACGCCGTGGACTTCTCGGCGTACCTGTTCTACAAGTACGGCGCCCACGTCGGGGCCGAAGAGGACAGCTGGGGCGAGGTCGTGACGCCCGACGCACTGGTCGGCGCGGCGAAGCGGATGATCGACGAGCACGGCTTCCGCTCGATCAAGCTCAAGGGCGGCGTGTTCGAGCCCGACGAGGAGATCGAGGGGATCCGCGCGCTGGCCAAGGCGTTTCCCGGGCACCCGTTGCGGATCGACCCGAACGCCGCGTGGACGGTCGACACGAGCATCCGCGTCGCCGGCGAGCTGGACGGGATCCTCGAGTACCTGGAGGATCCGACGCCGGGGATCGACGGCATGGCGAAGGTGGCGGCGGAGGCGTCGATGCCGTTGGCCACCAACATGTGTGTGGTCAACTTCGGCGACATCGAGCCGGCGTTCCGTGCCCGCGCGATCGGGGTTCTGTTGTCGGACCACCACTTCTGGGGTGGCATGCGCGACACGCAGGCGCTTTCGGTGCTGTGCGAGAGCTTCGGGGTCGGTCTGTCGATGCACTCCAACAGCCACCTCGGCATCTCGCTCGCCGCGATGGTGCACGTCGCCGCCGCGACACCGCACCTCACCTACGCGTGCGACACGCACTGGCCGTGGAAGACCGCGGACGTGATCGTGCCCGGCGCGCTGGACTTCGTCGACGGCGCCGTCGCGGTGCCGGACAAGCCGGGGCTGGGCATCGAGCTCGACCAGGACGCCCTCGCCCACGCCCACGAGGACTATGTCCGATGTGGACTGACGAAACGGGACGACGTGACCTACATGCGCCACTACGTACCGGACTTCACCCCCAACACGGCCCGGTGGTGACGCCGTGAAGGTGACCGGATACGCCTATTCCTGGGACGTCCTCGGCGATCCCGGGTTCGTCGGCCGCGTGCGGGACCTCGGCGTGGACGAGGTCGCGGTGGCGCTGACCTACCACAGCACGCGCGCCGCCACCCCGCACCTGGCCGAGCGCACCTCGGTGATCGCGCGCACCGCGGCGAGCTACCGGCCCGTGCGCGAGGAAGCCTGGCAGGGCCGCGAACTGCGGCCCGCCACGCCGGACTGGGTCGCGCGGCCCGACAGCGGCGGCGACGCCGTGCGCCTGCTCAACGCGGCCGGGATTCCCGCCGCCGCCTGGGTCGTGCTCACGCACAACTCCCAGCTGGGTACGGAGTTCCCGCAGTACACCGTGCACAACTGCTTCGGCGAGTCCTACCCCTGGGCACTGTGCCCGGCCCAGCCCGCCGTGCGCGAGTACGCGGCGACGCTGACCGCCGAGGCCGTCGCGGGGCTGGAGCTCTCGTCGGTGCTCCTCGAGGCCTGCGGTCCGCTCGGCGCGGTGCACCAGCACCAGCACGAGAAGACCGACGGCGTGTGGGCCCCGGCGGTCGCGCGGCTGCTGTCGATCTGCTGCTGCGACGCGTGCGCGGAGGGTTGGCCCGGCCTCGACCCGGCCGAGGTGCGCGAGACGCTGCGCACCGAGGTCCGCCGTCTGCTGGAGACGGGCGACCTCACCATGACCGAGGACCGGCTGCCGGCCGCGCTCAAGGACGCGGTGCTCACCGGACGGCAGCGCGCGACCGACGCGTTGCGCGCCGCGGTGCTCGCCGAGCTGGCACCGGGCACGCGGATCGTGCTGCACGGCGCGCTGGACCCGTGGGTCACCGGTGCGCTGCCGGGCCTCACGCCCACCGCGGCCGATGACGCCGCCGTGGTCGTGCTGCAGAACTGGGCTCCGGGCCAGGGCAGCGTCGACGCCGTGGCCGCGGCCCGCGAGGCGCTGCCCGAAGACGTGGCGGTGGGCAGCTACATCACCGCCGTCGCCGCCAGCGCCGTGGCCGACATCGAGGCGTATGTGACCTTGCTCGGCAAGGCCGGAGCCGCCGAGCTGCACCTCTACCATCTGGGTTTGGCGGGCCCCGGCCGGTGGCCGGACCTGCACGCCGCCACGGCGGCGGCGCACGCCGTGCCGTGAGGCCCGGACCCGCCGGCCCTGAACCCGATCCACCCGAGGAGACACGTCCCACCATGAGCCGAGAAACCTCCGCACCGGAGCTCGAGCGCACCCTCGCCGCCGCGGCCGCGGCCGCCCGCCCGTTCGCGGCGAGCACGCCGGCCGAGCGCGCCGGCTGGCTGGAAGCCGCCGCCGACGCGCTCGACGCCGAAGCCGAGGAGCTCGTCGCCCTCGCCCACACCGAGACCCACCTGCCGGCCGCGCCGCGGCTGAAGGGCGAACTCGCCCGCACCACGTTCCAGCTGCGCCTGTTCGGCCAGGTCCTGCGCGACGGCGCGTTCCTCGGCGCGACCGTGGACCACGCCGACGCCGAGTGGCCGATGGGCCCGCGCCCCGACATCCGCCGCGTGCTCGTGCCGATCGGCCCGACGCTGGTCTTCGCGGCCAGCAACTTCCCGTTCGCGTTCAGCGTCGCGGGCGGCGACACCGCCTCCGCGCTGGCCGCGGGCTGCCCGGTGATCCTCAAGGCGCACCCGGGCCACGAGGAGCTCTCCACCCGCACCGGCGAGATCGTGGTGGCCGCGCTGGCCGCCGCGGGGGCGCCGGCCGGGGCGTTCGCGGTGATCCACGGGTTCGAGCAGGGCGTGACCGCGCTCAAGGACCCGCGCGTGCAGGCCGCGTCGTTCACGGGCTCGGTGCCCGGCGGGCGCGCGCTGTTCGACATCGCCGTGTCGCGGCCGACGCCGATCCCGTTCTACGGCGAGCTCGGCAGCGTGAACCCGGTGGTCGTCACGCCGGGCGCGGTCGCGCGGCGCGGCGAGGCCGTGGCGAAGGCGTACGCCGGGTCGTTCAGCCTCGGGGCCGGCCAGTTCTGCACGAAGCCGGGCCTGCTGTTCCTGCCCGAGGGCCACGGGCTCGACCGGGTGCTGACCGAGGCGGTCACCGGGGTCGCGAAGCAGCCGATGCTCAACGAGCGCATCGCGCAGGGTTTCGCGCACAAGCTCTCCGAGCTGCGCCAGGCGCCCGGCGTGACCACCGTGGTCGACGGCACGCACCAGGGCGAGTCGTTCAGCCCGAGCCTGCTCTCCACCACGGCCAAGGAGTTCCTGGCCGGTGGTGAGGCGGTGCGTGAGGAGCACTTCGGCCCCGCGTCGCTCATCGTCACCTACAGCGACGCCGACGAGCTGGTGAGCGTGCTGGACACGCTCGAGCCGGGTCTCACCGCGACCGTGCAGGGTGAGGACGACGAAGCCGACTACGTGCGCCCGCTGCTGCCTTCGCTGACCCGCCTCGCCGGGCGGCTGCTGTGGAACGACTGGCCCACCGGTGTCACGGTGAGCTGGGCGCAGCAGCACGGCGGCCCGTACCCGGCCACCACCGCCCCGACCACGACTTCCGTCGGCACGGCGGCCATCGAGCGATTCCTGCGCCCGGTGGCGTGGCAGGGCTTCCCCGACGCGCTGCTGCCCGAGCCGCTGCAGGAGGACAACCCGTGGCAGCTGCCGCGGCGCACGGACGGAGCTCGCTGAGCTTTTCTCTCTTTGATTCCCCACAACTGAATTCCCCTTGATAGGTCCCCGAAAATCCCGCAAGCCAAGGACGTCTTGATCCTGGGAGGGTTTGTCATGCCCGTAAACCGGAGAACTGCCCTGCGTGGCGGCGCCGTCGCGGCCGCCTCGGTGGCCCTGACCGCCGCCGCGCACCCGGCCTTCGCGGCGGGTTCGGCGTCCACTGTGGACACCGGAGCCGCCGGAGCCGCCGCGGCCGACCCGTTGAAGGCGATCGTGGCGGGCTACCGCGAGCTGCAGACCGGGATCAACCGGCCTTCGCCCGAGCGCACGGCCGCGCTGAAGAACCTCGGCCGCGTCGCGAAGGCGTACAACGACACGATGACCGTGACCGGCGGTCCACTGTGGACCGACCTGCCGCTGGGGCCGGGGAGCGACTACACCACGTCGATGTACGCGCGGCTGCGGGCCATCGCCGTGGACTGGGGCACGCCGGGCGGCACGCTCTCCGGTGACCCGCAGGTGCTCGACCGCGTCAAGAAGGCGCTCGAGCTGATCTACGCCAGCCAGTACAACGCGGAGGTCGGCGAGATCGGCAACTGGTACACCTACGAAATCGGCGTGCCGTACTACGTGCTGCACACGCTCGTCACGGTTGCCGACGAGCTGACGCCCGAAGAGCTCGCGCGCTACGTGAGCCCGATCAAGCGCTTCGTGGGCAACCCGAACCTGCGGGCCAACAGCCCGAGCACCGTCGAGACCGGCGCCAACCGCGCCGACAAGGCCCTGATCTCCATCGTCTCCGGCGCGCTCATCGGGGACACGGCGTGGATCAGGACCGGCATCGACGCGCTCACCGACGTCGCCGGCGGCGGCGCCGCGAGCCTGGTGGCCAAGCTGGACAAGGCCGGCAGCGACGGCTTCCACGTGGACGGCTCGTTCATCCAGCACGAAACCATCCCGTACCCCGGGCACTACGGCATCGTGCTGCTGACCGCGCTGTCGGGGGCGATCCACGTGACCGAGGGCACCGAGTACGCGCTGCCCGAGGACCTCAAGCAGAAGATCTACGCACTCGTGCCCGACACGTTCGCGCCGTTCGTGTACGCGGGCGCGCTGATGGAGCCGGTGCGCGGGCGGATGCTCTCGCGCCAGGGCGAGACCGGCCACGACATCGGCCACCAGCTCACCGTCGCCACGCTCGTGCTGGCCCGCGCCGCCACCGGCGCGGCCAAGACCGAGCTGTCGGGTCTGGCGGCGAAGTGGATCTCCGAAGGCACCTACGCGCCGTTCCTGCAGATCCCCGACCCCGAACGGTTCGCGCCCGGTCCGGACCTCGTGGCGACGCCGGGCATCGAGTTCGCGCAGGACATGCTCGCGACCCACGTGCGGCCCACGCCGGTCACGGCCACGCACCGGGTCTTCGGCCAGCAGGACCGGATGCTGCACGTGACCGAGGGCTGGTCGAGCTCGCTCGCCGTGGGGTCCACGCGGATCTCGCGCTACGAGTCGATCAACGGCATGAACCAGCACGGCTGGTACGTCGGCGACGGTGTGCTGTACCTGTTCCTGCCGAACGCCAAGGGCCACTACTCCGACGCGTACTGGCCGACCGTCGACCCGCTGCTGCTGCCGGGCGCCACCACGAAAACCGGACCGACCGGGGCGCTGCAGTCCACGCCGATGTCGACGAAGGCCCACGTCGGCGGCGTGCGCTGGGACGCGCGCCACGGCGCGTACGCGATGGACTTCGTGTCGCTCGACGGCACGCTGACCGCGAAGAAGTCGTGGTTCTTCACCCCGGCCGGCGTCGTCTGCCTCGGCGCGGGCATCACCGACACGTCGGGGCAGCAGGTGCGGACCACGATCGAGAACCGCAACCTGGGCGAGAACGGCCGCGGCACGCTGCTGGCCGACGCGCGGCTCGTGGCGTCGGCTCCAGGCCGCGCGACGGCGCTGCGCAACCCGCACTGGCTGCACCTCGACAACGTCGCCGGCTACGTGCTGCTGGACAAAGCCGAGGTGACCGCGCTGCGCGAAGACCGCACGGGCGCGTGGCGCGACATCGACACGGGCGCGAACACCAAGGGCACCACCGATCCGTACACGCGGCGTTACCAGAAGCTGGTGATCGAGCACGGAGTGAAGCCGGCGGACGCGAAGTACGCATACGCGGTGCTGCCCGCGGCCTCGGTGGTGAGCACGGTGGCTTCGGTGCTCGCGTGGCGCGTGCGGGCGAACACAGCCGCCGTTCAGGCGATTCGGCTGTGGGACAACACACTCCTCGCAAACTTCTACAGGGCGGATACTGTAGATGAGGTGACTGTCTCAGGTCCGGCTTCCGTGGCTCTGGGACGCAGCGGCTCGGGCTGGCAGCTCGCGGTCTCGGATCCCACTCAGCTGCAGGACAGCGTGCGGGTGACGGTGCGGCGCCAGACCGTGGAGGTGCCGCTGAAGGGCACCTTCGGCGCGACGCAGGTGATCAAGCTGCCGCGCTGACCCTCGTTTTCCCTGCCGGGCCGGTGTCCCCGCCCGGCCTGGCAGGGCCCCACTTCCGCGACTCGGCGTGCCGGCATTCCGACGGTACGATCACGGGCACACGGTCGAGCCGGGGAGAGTGATCACGATCGCCACGCACGTCGACGTTCTCGTGGTGGGTGCGGGGTTGTCCGGGATCGGGGCGGCGTGCCGGCTCCGGCAGCTGACGCCCGGCAAGACGTTCGCGGTCCTGGAGGCGCGCGACACGATCGGCGGTACCTGGGACCTCTTCCGCTACCCGGGCGTGCGGTCGGACTCGGACATGTTCACGCTCGGCTATCCGTTCCGGCCGTGGAAGGACCCGAAGGCGATCGCCGACGGGTCCTCGATCCTCGACTACATCCGCTCGACGGCCGAAGTCTTCGACATCGAGCGCCACATCCGCTTCGGGCACCGGGTGGTGTCGGCTTCGTGGTCTTCGACGGATGCGCGCTGGACGGTGGAGGCCTCGTTCGAGGGGGAGGTGGTCACGTTCACCTGCTCGTTCCTGTACCTGTGCAGCGGGTACTACAACTACGAGAGCGGCCACGTCGTCGACTTCCCGGGCCGCGAGGACTTCGCCGGCACGATCGTGCACCCGCAGCACTGGCCGGCTTCGCTCGACTACGCGGGCAAGAACGTGGTGGTGATCGGCAGCGGCGCCACCGCTGTCACGCTGGTGCCGGCCATGGCGCCCGACGCCGCGTCGGTGACGATGCTGCAGCGCTCGCCGAGCTACGTCGTCGCCCGCCCGGGTGCCGACGCGCTGGCCGACCGCCTGCGGGCGGTGCTGCCGGAGCACCTGGCGCACCGGCTGGTGCGCGGCAAGAACGTGGTGATGGGCACGCTGTTCTTCCAGCTCATGCGCCGCCTGCCCGAGCGGGCCGCCGCGGTGCTGCGCGAGGGCGTGGCGAAGCAGCTGCCGGCGTCGATCCCGGTCGACCCGCATTTCGTGCCGGACTACAACCCGTGGGACCAGCGCCTGTGCCTGGTCCCCGACGCCGACCTGTTCCGGGCGCTGCGCAGCGGCAAGGCCGATGTGGTGACCGACCGCATCGCGAGCTTCACGCCCGACGGCATCCGGCTCGAGTCGGGCCGCGAGCTGCCGGCCGACGTGATCGTCACGGCCACCGGCCTGCGCATGGTCGCGTTCGGGCAGATCTCGCTCACGGTCGACGGCCGGGTGATCAACCCGGGGGAGCAGCTCGTGTACAAGGGCATGATGTTCGGCGGCATCCCGAACCTGGCCTGGTGCGTGGGCTACACCAACAACTCGTGGACCCTGCGCGCCGACCTCGCGTCGCGCTACGTCTGCCGCCTGCTGGCGCACCTGGACCGGCACGGCTACGTGGCCTGCACCCCCGACCCGGGCCGGGCTCCGACCACCGGCTTGCGTCCGGTGGTCGACCTGATGTCCGGCTACATCAAGCGCGCCACGGCGACGTTGCCGAAACAAGGCGACCGGCGGCCGTGGGTGATGCGCCAGAACTACCTGCTGGACCTCGCGGACATGCGGTTCAACCGGCTCGAGGACGGGGTGATGGCGTTCGTGCGGGCGAACGAGCGGATTCCGGTGCCGGCCTGAGTGTTCCGGGCGCGTTGTGGCCTATTTCGGGCCCATGAGGTGGGCGTACAAAAAGGCGCCACCCACCTGTGCGGTGGACGGCGCCTTCCGGTTTGGCGGGCTCAGCCCTGGCGAGCCTTGTTCCGCGGGTTGTCACGGTTGATCACGAGGACCTTGCCGTGCCTGCGGATGACCTGGGCCCCCTGCTGGCGAGCCAGCGACCTGACCGACGCGCGAACCTTCATGGCTACCCGTCCTCTCTCCGAAGTCTCGATACATCTTCTGTAACCACGTGACCGGTCGGTTTAATCCCGGCTCGCCGTGGCGGCGCTCGCCCAGCGGCCGAGGTCCTCGCGGCGCAGCGCGGCGGCCATGAGTTCCGGGAAGAGGTCGGGCGTGCACGCGAAGGCCGGCACACCGAGCTCGGCCAGCGCGGCGGCGTTTTCGTGGTCGTAGAACGGCGCGCCGGAGTCGGAGAGGGCGAGCAGCGTCACCACCTGCACGCCGGCACCGACCAGTTCGCCGACGCGGCGCAGCAGCTCCTCGCGCACCCCGCCTTCGTAGAGGTCGCTGATCAGCACCAGCAGAGTCTGCTCAGGGCGTTCGACGAGGCTCTGGCAGTAGGTGAGCGCACGGTTGATGTCGGTGCCGCCGCCGAGCTGGGTGCCGAAGAGCAGCTCCACCGGGTCGTCGAGGTGCTCGGAGAGGTCGACCACCGCCGTGTCGAACGCGACGAACTTCGTGCTCAGCGCCCGCATCGACGCGAGCACCGCGCCGAACAGCCCGGAGTAGACCACCGACTCGGCCATCGACCCGGACTGGTCCACGGCCAGGATCACCTCGCGCTGCACGCTGTGCTGGCGGCGCCCGAACCCGACCAGCCGCTCGGGCACGATCGTGTTCAGCTCGGGGGAGTAGTGCTTGAGGTTGGTGCGCACCGTGCGCGCCCAGTCGATGTCCGCCGCGCGCGGGCGCTGCGTGCGCGCCGCGCGGTCGAGCGCTCCGCGAACCGCCGCGCGCGTGGGCTCGGCCAGCCGCGCTTCCAGCTCGCTCACCACGGTTCGCACGACCGAGCGCGCGGTCTCCTTCGTCTCCTCGGGCAGCACGCTGTTGAGCGACAGCAGCGTGCCGACCAGGTGCACGTCCGGCTCGACCGCGCTGAGCAGCTCCGGTTCCATCAACATGCGCGTGAGCCCGAGGCGGTCGACGGCGTCGCGCTGCATGACCTGCACGACCGACCCCGGGAAGTACCGCCGGATGTCGCCCAGCCACCGCGCCACCCGCGGCGCCGACGAGCCGAGGTTCGCCCCGCGCCGGTCCCCGGCCCGGCTGCCGGACTCGTCGGTGCGGTCGTAGAGCGCCGCGAGCACGGCGTCGATGCCCGCGTCCTCCTGCGAGAGCGAACGTCCGGTGCCGTCTTCGGCCCCGCCGAGCACCAGCCGCCAGCGGCGGAGGCGGTCGGGGTTTTCCCGGTCGCTTTCGGAACGGGGCTGGTCGGGGGTCATGAGGCCGCTCCGAGGAGGGTGGCGAGAACGGGCAGGGCGGTGCGGGCGCGGAGCTCGTCGAGGTCGGCCGCGGGGCCGGTCGGAGTGGGGGTGGCGCCGGCGAGGGTGGCGGCGCGTTCGCCGATGGCGCGTTTCTCGGGGGAGGCGAAGGCGCCGAAGGTGCGGCGCAGCAAGGGGAGCACCTCGGTGAACAGGTCGGCCGGGATGGTGGCGAGCCAGCGGTCGACGATGAGCAGCAGGCGTTCGTCGTGGACCAGCAGGAGGGCGCCGCCGGCGAGGAAGCCTTCGACGTAGGCCGCGCCGGCGGCCGGGGCGATGCCCGGCGTGAGGGCGCGGCCCAGGCGCAGTTCGACTTCGGTGCTGTCGAACAGGTCGGCGTCGTGGAGCAGGCGGACGAGGCGGCCGGCCAGCAGGGGCGGCAGGGCGTCGCGGCCGGCGAGTTTGCGCAGGGCAGTGAGCCAGCGGTCGCGGGGGGCGTCGCCGAGGAGGGTGGTGGCCTCGTGGACGTTGTCGACCAGGTCGCAGAACTTCTTCGCCGCGTCGTCGTCGATGCCGTGCACGGCCGGTGGCAGGCCCGCGCACACGCGGGTGAGGAGGCGGTCGGCGACCTCCCGCAGCTGCGCGGTGTCGGTGCCGCGCACGTCGCCGTAGCGGGTGGAGCGGGCCAGCGGCGGCAGCGAGGTCATGAGGTCGGCGACGTCGGTGTCGGCCGCCGCGCGGGCGTCGAGGGCGGTGAGCACCTCGGGCAGCGCGTCGCCGAGGCCGCTGAGCAGGCAGCCCTCCACAGCCGCGGTGATGTCGGCGAGCGGCGGCTTGCCGGCCATAGTCTCGCGCACGCGCGAGGCCGCCGCCGAGGCCACGGTGGTGCCGTGCACGGCGGCCGCCACGAGGTCGACCTCGAATCCCGGTTCCCAGCACAGCGTCCACGTTTCGCGGAACGTGCCCTTGCTGCGCGTCGCCGAGATTTCCGGGGCGCCCCAAGGGATGTCGAGCAGGCGCAGCCGGTGCAGCAGCCGGGACCGCTCGAGCCCGCCGGGGGTGCGCAGGTCGAGGTCGAGCTCCCGCGCGGTCGGCTCGCGCTTGAGCCGCAGGCGGCGCGCGGTGGCGACGAGGTCGGCCGCCAGAGGCGCCTGCGGCACGGATTCCGGGACCTCGCCGAGGCGTTCGCCGATCACGAGCTTGCGCGTGACGAGGTCGGCCTGCACGTCGTCGCCCCCGCACATCACCGAGCGCGTGGCGGCGTCGACCTCGGCGAGCCCGGCCGAGGAGCGACCCCGCAGCGCGGCGAGCGTGTCGGCCAGCCGTACCGCCTCGATCACGTGCGCGGTCGAGACCGGCAGGTCCTCCTCGCGCAGCACGCCGGCGACGGCGGTGAGCCAGCGCGCGGTCACGTCGTCGGCCGTGGTGAACAGGTGGTGGTACCAGCCGGGCGAGCGCACCCCGGCGCCGTAGCCGCTCGCCGACGCGAGCCGGCCGTGGGTCCACGGTACCCAGGTGCACACGACCTTGCGCTTCGGCAGTCCTTTGAGGACAGTCTGGTCGCGGCTCGCCGGCGGCAGCGGATCGGCCAGCGCCGGCACGTGCCACGCCCCGCACACCACGGCGATCCGCTCGAACCCTTCCTTGCGTGTCTTGCGAAGCACGCTTCGCATGTACGCCTCGCGACGCTGCTCGTGCGGGTCGTCCGGGCGTTCGTCCTCGCGCAGCGCGGTCATCGCCTCGGCGATCACCTCGAACGGCGACTCCCCGCCGCGCCGCGACTCCACCACGTCGTCCCACCAGCGCTCGGGGTCGTCGTAACCGCCCGCGGCCGCCAGCTCGGCGAGCGGATCGGCCCGCGGCACGCGGTCGTCGTCGAGCGCGAACTGGTGCGCGGCCGGCAGGTCGCAGAACCGCGCCGGCACCCCGGCTTCCGCCGCGTAACGCAGCGCCTGCCACTCGGGGCTGAACACCGCGAACGGCCAGAACGCCGCGCGCGACACGTCTTCGGCCGCGTACGCGAGCAGCGCCACCGGCGGGCGCATGTCCTCGTCGGCCGCCAGGTCCACCAGCCGGTCGGCCTCGGGCGGACCTTCGATGAGCACCACGTCGGGCTCGAGCTCGGCGAGCCGCGCGGCCACCGCCCGCGCCGAGCCCGGGCCGTGGTGCCGGATCCCGAGCAGGTGGGTGGTCATCCGCTGATCTCCTGCCCCGCGCGGTAGAAGTCGGCCCAGCCGTCGCGTTCACGCACCACGGTCTCGAGGTACTCGATCCAGATCGCGCGGTCGGCGACCGGGTCCTTCACCACGGCGCCGTGGATGCCGGCGGCCACGTCCTGCGCGCGCAGCACGCCGTCGCCGAAGTGCGCGGCGAGCGCGAGGCCGCCGGTGAGCACACTGATCGCCTCGGCCGTCGACAGCGTGCCCGACGGGGTTTTCACCGCCGTGCGCCCGTCTTCCGTGCGCCCGGCCCGCAGCTCGCGGAACACCGTGACCACGCGGCGGATCTCGGTGAGCTCCGCGGCTTCGGCCGGCAACGCGAGCGAGGCGCCGAGCTGCGCCACCCGGCGGCTCACGATCTCCACCTCCGCGTCGGCCGTGTCCGGCAGCGGCAGCACCACGGTGTTGAACCGGCGGCGCAACGCGCTGGAGAGCTCGTTCACGCCCTTGTCGCGGTTGTTCGCCGTGGCCACGAGCGTGAAGCCGGGGCGCGCCTGCACCTCCGTGCCGAGCTCGGGCACCGGCAGGGTCTTCTCGGACAGCACGGTGATCAGCGAGTCCTGCACGTCGGCGGGGATGCGGGTGAGCTCTTCGAGCCGCGCGACCTTGCCGTCGCGCATCGCGCGCAGGATCGGGCTTTCCACGAGCGCCTGCTCGCTCGGGCCCTCGGCGATGAGCCGCGCGTAGTTCCAGCCGTAGCGGATCTGCTCTTCGGCGGTGCCGGCGGTGCCCTGCACGAGCAGCGTCGAGTCGCCGCTGATGGCCGCGGCGAGGTGCTCGGACACCCACGTCTTCGCCGTGCCCGGCACCCCGAGCAGCAGCAGCGCGCGGTCGGTGGCGAGCGTGGCCACGGCGACCTCGATCAGCCGGCGCGGGCCGACGTACTTGGGGCTGATCACGGTGCCGTCGGGCAAGGTGCCGCCGAGCAGGTAGGTGACCACGGCCCACGGCGAGAGCAGCCAGGACGGCGGCTTCGCGCGGTCGTCGGACGCGGCCAGCGCGGCCAGTTCACCGGCGTACTCCTGCTCGGCGTGGGGCCGGAGGACTGCGGACGTCATGAGAGCTCCTCGTGCATTTCGCGGCGGAAAGTCAGGGTTTCGGCCACGGCGCGCCGCCATGGAGCGGCTTCGCCGGGCTGGGGGATCACGGACAGGCGGTGGCGCAGGCAGCCGGGCGGCACGGCCTTGGCGATGAGCGCGGCGGCGTGGGCCACCAGCCGGTGGTCCTCCTGCGCGGCCACCCAGTCGAGCAGCACGCGGCCCAGCTCTTCGGGCCACGGCTGCGGCAGATCGAGGATCAGCCGCGTGAGCGCCTCGACCTTCAGGCCGCGCGCCAGCTTCGCGACGGTGGCGGCCTGCTTCTCCGGCGCCAGCACCCCGACGAGCGCCGCCGTGGCCCGGCCACCGGGTTCGGCTTCGACGAGCGCCTGCGCCCACGCCTCGTTGCGCTGCCGGATCGCCGCCGTGGCCCAGCTCTCCCGCACGACCGCGAGCGGGCAGCCCTCCACGAGCATGCCCACGAGGTCGCCCGGCGAGCCGAACTCCGCCCAGAACGCCAGGGGAGTGGCGGCGATGATCGCGCGCAGCCGCGCGGTGTCCTGCCCGGGGCCGTGCGGCACGCGCACGCCGTCGCGCACCAGCGACTCGTCCGGTCCGGGCAACGTGACCTGCAGGACGTCGGCCCGCAACGACCGGCTGCGCACCGCGACGCACTCCTGCAGCCGCGCCGCCATGCGCTTGCCGAGGCCGGTGTCGGGCAGCCTGCCGAGCAGCCGCACGGCGGTGTCGCGCACCGCCGCGGCCCGGTCGGCCAGCGCCGCGTCGAGGAACGGCTCGTCCTCGGGCCCGAGGTGCCGGCCCAGCATCCCGAGAAACGCCGCGCGCAGGTCGGCCGGCTCGGTGCGCCAGGTGGCCGTGAGCGCCGCGCGCGCCGCCACCGGGTCCTGGGTCAACGCTCGTTCGAACCACGCCTGGCGCCGCGCGGGCGTGCCGAACTGCCACGCGTCGTCACCGTCGTCCTCGACCTCGGCGACCAGGAACGCCCACTCGGTGTTGCGCTCACCCAGCCACGCCCCGACCGGCCCCGCCACCTCCGCCAGCGGCGCCCGCAACGACACCCGCGCCCGCGCCGCATCCGCCAACGCCGGCACCAGCTCCGGCCCCACCCGCACCCCCCGCTCGGCCGCCGTCCGCAACCACTCCTCCAGCAGCTCGGGCCGGTTGGCGTGCACCAGCCTCGCCAGCCGCTCCCGCGCCGACGGCGACACGAACGCCCGCCCGTCCGCCCGCGCCGGCTCCTCCCGGCGCGCGCCCGCGAGCGGCACCCGCCCCGCGCGGCGGTAGTTGGTGAGCAGCGCCGCCGTGGCGAGCACCGCGTCGGCCTGGTCCTCGGTCCGCGTCCCCTCGGCCTTGCCGACGACCTCACGCACCTCGTCAGGCAGCCCCGCCACGTCCGGCTGCCGCCGCCGCGTGCCGAGCAGCGCCGTGCCGACCAGGTCTTCCCACGCCTTCATCGGGCGGCCACCTCCGCCCGGCGCTTGGTCGTGTCCGGCCGGCCGGAGGGAGAGCCTGGTTGCGGGGGCTCGGGTGCCGTGGTGGTCCGGTTCCGCAGCGCGGTCACGCGCGCGCCTGGATACTGCACTCCGGGATAGCGCGGGCCAGTGCGGTCGGTCTCGTTCTCCGAGGGCAGGCCGCCGGTTGTCCCCGCCCGGGGCGGGGGCGTCCACGTCTGGCCGGAGCCAGCGCCTGGCCGCGAGTGCCCGTGCGCTGCTGTGATCCGGTTTTGCGCTGCGGTCGGGTGCGCGCCGGTGCGGTGGGTCCGGCTTGCCGTCGGCAGACCGCCGGCCAGCTCCGCCGGGAGCTGGCATGCCCACGACCGGGCGGGGCGAGAGCCCGGCCGCGACTGCGCGGGTGCCGCTGCGGTCCGGTTCTGTGGGGCAGTCGAGTGCGGGCCGCTGTGGTGCGGGCCAGTGCGGTCGGTCTCGTTCTCCGTCGAGCGCCCGCCGGCCGGCGTGGTCGGCCTAGCCGGGGCCGTGCCGAGCGCGGGGCCAGGCATGGTCTCCGGCGCCGTGCTCGCTGTGACCGGGCCACTGATCGGGTCAGGGAAAGAGCCGTTGACCGGCCGCGTGTTCGTGGCCACCTGCCAACCCGGTCGGCGCGGGCGCATCGTCCCCAGCGTGCCGTTCGCGGGCACAGAGATCGCACCGCAGCGCGCGCTCGGCCGCACCGCCGGCACTGCCCGCAGGATCTCGTGCCACCGCGGCACGAGATGGTTTCCTTGTCGCACCAACGCTTCTCGAGCCTCCACAAGACAGACAAGATCACCAAGCTTCACAGCCGCACCACACCGTTCTGGTGCCAGCACGTCAACGGCCGCAACCCCGCCGGCGTGAGCTCGGCCGCCAGCGTCACCGGGTATTCCGCCGCGACGGCGAGCAGTGGCCACGGGTCCACCGACGGCAGCAGTGGCAAAGCGGAACCGTCTACATCGGACAGTGCCCAGCCGCCCGGGTGCCGGGCGGGCGTGAGGTCCGACAGGAGCACCGGCCAGCGGTCGAGCCACGGGTCGGTGGCGAGCGCGGCCGCGTGGGCCGCCAGGGCGGTCGCGACGGTGTCGCCGCGGGGCACGGGGGTGGGCACGGCCTCGGTGCGGTCGGCGACCAGGGCGCGCAACGGCAGGGCGCCGGGGTGGAAGGCGAGTTCGCCGGGAACGACGTAGCCCGGCGGCAGGGAGTTGTCCAGCGGCCGCCCGGGTGGGGCGAACGAAAGCACCAGCGCCACGCGCCCCGAATGCCGGCCGCGCAACCAGGTGCGGCGGGTGCGGAGGTTGTCCTGCTCGTCGTCGACCGCGCCGGTCACGAGCCACTGGTCGGCGACGCGTTCGCCCGACTCCAGCACCTGCGCGGAACCCGACGAGAACCCCAGCCGGGTGCGCACGGTCTCGGCGAGCGCGGCCGGCAGCTCGTCGAGCCGCAGCGCCGCGCCGGCCAGTACGTACAGCAGCGACAGCTCGGCCAGCAGCTCACCGGGCCAGTCGCGCCCGCGTCCGACGAACCCGGCCGCGCGGCGCAGGCCGCCCGCGAGACCCGGGGCCTGCGCGTCGATCATCCGCGCGGCGACGGACCGCAGTTCTTCCGCGCCACCCCGCTCGAAACCCGCGAGGCCGCCACCGACGCGGTCGGTGAGCCAGCCGCGCAGCTCGGCCGCGCCCGCGGTGACCCGCGCCAGCCGCTCCTGCGCGCGCTTCGCCGCGGCTTCCAGGTCCTTCGGCGCATCCGGTTCCCGCGGCGCCCGAGCTGCCCGCGCCGTGCGCTCGGCGAGCCACGCCACCACGTCCGGCGCTTCCTCGGCCGCCGGCACCTGCTCCACCGACCACAGCAGCAACAACCCCAGCGCGTGTTTGCACGGGAACTTCCGCGACGGGCACGTGCACCGGAACGCGGGCCCGGCCAGCTCGACCACCGTGCGGTACGGCTTCGCACCGCTGCCCTGGCACGAACCCCACACCGCCCGCGCCGAAGCGCCGGTGCCCGACCACTTGGCCGGCGCCGCGAGACCGCGCCCGGCCTTGGCCGACGCCGGGTCCGGCGCGAGCCCGGCGACCTGCTCGGCACTCCAGCGCACTGCTGCCTCTTCGGCCACGTTTCCCTTGCCGCTCCCTGTTTCCGACCCCGTGAGGGGCTGACCGGAGAAGCATCTCATCCGCCACCGACAGTTTCGCCGCAGCTGCCCGGGCGCACGAAAAACGCCGGACCGCGCCCGTGGGCGGTCCGGCGTTCCAGCCTGAAAAAGAGGTCAGGACTTGATCGCGCCCCGCCAGCGCACGGTCGGGCGCATGCGGTCGTCGTTCACACGGTGCTTGTTCGCGCCGACGATGTCGAACATCGACTCGATCAGCGTGTCCGACAGCAGGTGCGGCTGCAGGCCGAGCTCCACCAGCCCCGTGTGGATCACGTTGTAGTAGTGCTCCGGCTGCTCGACGCGCGGGTTGTCGAGGTTCTCGATCTGCACCGGGCCGGGGAAGCAGTTCGCCACGATCTCGGCGATCTGCGCCACCGAGTAGCTCTCGGTCATCTGGTTGAACACGCGGAACTCGCCGCGGTCGGCCGGGTTCTCCACCGCGAGGCGGATGCACTCCACCGTGTCGCGCACGTCGATCAGGCCGCGGGTCTGGCCGCCCTTGCCGTACACCGTGAGCGGCTGGCCCAGCACGGCCTGGATCACGAAGCGGTTGAGCACGGTGCCGAACACGGCGTCGTAGTCGAACCGGGTGGCCAGGCGGGGGTCGAGCGCGGTCTGCGCGGTCTGCTGGCCGTACACCACACCCTGGTTGAGGTCCGTGGCGCGCAGGTCCCAGATGCGGCAGGCGAACTCGATGTTGTGCGAGTCGTGCACCTTCGAGAGGTGGTAGAAGGAGCCCGGCTTCTTCGGGTAGAGCATGCGGTCCTTGCGACCGTTGTGCTCGACCTCGAGCCAGCCCTCTTCGATGTCGATGTTGGGGGTGCCGTACTCGCCCATCGTGCCGAGCTTCACCAGGTGGATGTCCGGGTTGATCTCGGCGATCGCGTAGAGCAGGTTCAGGTTGCCGACGACGTTGTTCTGCTGCGTGTAGACAGCGTGGTCGCGGTCGATCATCGAGTACGGCGCGGACCGCTGCTCGGCGAAGTGGACGATCGAATCCGGAGCGAAGTCGCGCACGGCCGAATAGGTGAATTCGGCGTCGCACAGGTCGCCTTCGAACAGGGCGATCTTCTTGCCCGACACCTCTTCCCACGCCGCGATGCGCGTGGGCAGGTCTTCGATGGGGACGAGACTCTCGGCTTCGAGTTCCACGTCGTACTTGCGGCGGGCGTAGTTGTCCAGAACGGCCACTTCGTGACCTTTGTCCGACAAGTGCAAAGCCGTGGGCCAGCCAAGATAGCCGTCTCCGCCGAGAACCAGCACTCGCATTGAAGAGCCTTTCCGTATCGTTTACGCGACAAGCACGCTGATTCCTCTTTGTACATGACGCCTTGAACACGTCCGAACCTATCGACCGGGTGCTGATGATCACCTGGCAGCCAGCTGTGAATCTACTGTGCGTCGGGGGGCCGGACGGCACGCCGATCGGCCCGAGGGGAGACTGGGGGACATGACGACGGTAACCAACCCGGTGGAGCCTCGCACAACGGAGGACTCACCCCGGCCCCGGCGTCGCCTCCTCGGCAGGTTCTTCCGCGCGGCCACCAGTTCCGTGGCCGCGACCTTGCTCAGCCAGGCGGCGTTGCTCTCGGTGCTCGCGCTCGGCGGTGCTCCGTGGCTGGCCAGCGCGTTCGCGTTCGCCGCGGGGGCAGTGCTGAACTTCTTCCTCACCCGCCGCTGGGTCTGGGGCCGGCGCGGCCGCCCGGAGGTCGGGCGCGAGCTGCTGCCCTACGTCGTCGTCATCTCGCTCGGCGGGCTCGCCTCCGTGGGGCTCACCACGCTCACCGGCCACCTGCTCGCGCCGCTGAACCTGCCGCACGTGTGGTGGGTCGTTTTCATCGACGGTGCGTACGTGCTCAGTTACGCTCTGGTCTTCGTGGTGAAGTTCACGATGCTCGATCGCTTCGTGTTCGCCCGCGGCGCAGCACGTACCCCCGCCACCACGTCCCCGTCATGACCCGCGCGTAGTTCGCGCCGTACACGACGCTGCCGCCCTTCTTGCTCTTGCCGGCCTTGCGTAGCCGCATGCTCATCGGCCGCTCGAGCACCCGGGCGCCGCGCGCGGTGACTCCCAGCAGCAGTTCCGAAGACTGGTACTGCGGCTCGTTGAGCGGGACCGCGCAGGCGAGTTCCGCCCGCATGGACCGGAATCCGAACGACGTGTCCGTGATCTTGCGCCACGTGAGCACCGAAGCCAGCCACGCGAACACGCGCACGCCGAGCCAGCGCATGCGGCTGTCGGCCTCTTCGTGGCCCAGCCGCCGCGAGCCCGTGACGAAGTCGGCGGTGTCGTCGAGCAGCGGTGCGACCAGTTCGGCCATTTCGCTGTTGTCGTACTGGCCGTCGCCGTCGGTGGTCACCACGTAGCGCGCGCCGCGTTCGGCCGCGAGGTGGTAACCGAGGCGCAAAGCCGCGCCCTGGCCCCGGTTAGTGGGCGCGACGCACACGTAGGCGCCGTGCTCCTCGGCGATCGCGGCGGTGTTGTCGCTGCCGCCGTCGACGACCACGAGCACGTCCACCGGAAGGCCGAGGCATTCGTCCGGCATCTTCTCGAGCACCTGGCCGATTCCGCCGGCCTCGTTATATGCCGCGATCACCACGGTGAGCTCCGAGAGCTTCGCGCCCGGGTGCCGGTCGTCGAAGTCCTCGACCGCGCCCACGTCCACGGCGTCCGGGTACGCGGCGAGGCGGCGCCGGCTCGCGGCCGTGAGCGTGGTGAAGCCCAGCGCGCCCGCGACCGGGAGCAGCACGAGCGCCGGCAGCTGGTAGCGCCAGGAGAACTCGAACACCGCGGAGGCGAACAGCAGGAACAGTCCCGAACCGGCGGCGAGGAGCGCGCCGCTGCGCGCCAGGTCCCGCGGTTTCTTGCGGCGCAGCAAGGTGAGCAGGCCCAGCAGCGCGAAGAACCCCAGCACCGCACCGGGCACGAACCCGCCGTTGAGCTGGTAGTCGCGCAGGAACGTGGCGATCGGCTCGTTCACGCTCGGGTTCTCGCCGTCGTACTGCTGCGTGATCATCGCGATGTCGGGTGGTTCGTTCCACTCCGGGTACGTCTGCTGGAACTGCCAGCGGTCGATCGGCACGTCGTTGATCGCGGTGGCGCGGGTGAACCGGAAGCTCTTGGAGAAGTCGCTCAGGATCGCCTTCGTGACGTCCCACCACTGCGCCTTGAGCACGTCGACCGCGAACTGGTGCGCCAGCACGGTGCGGTCGGCGCCCGGCGGCAGCGGGCCCGGCCAAGCCGGGTCGAGGTCGGCGTGGGTGTAGTTGTCCACCAGGCGCGTGGCCACGTCCTCGGTGGGGCAGAACACCTGCACCTCGGGGGCCAGGTGCAGGTTCGCGCAGTCGGCGACCGCCGCGGTGCGCCCGTAGAGCATGCTGCCCGAAGGTCCGGTCAGGCCCCATTTCCCGGTCTGCGCCTTGACTTCCGCCGCGTAGGGCACGATCACCACGAGCATCGCGAGCACGCCGATGCCGGCGTTGCGCCAGCCGCGCCAGGTCCGCCACGCGCTGCCCGCGCTGAGCACGTACAGCAGGAACGGCACCGCGAGCGCGACCCCGATCAGCCGCACCAGCACGGCGAAGCCGACCACGAGTCCCGCGAGCGCGATCCGCCGCCAGTTCGGCGCGCCTTTCGCCAGCAGGAGCCACAACAGCCCCAGCAGCAACGCCTCGAACAGCACCTCGGACATGATGTTCTGCTCGATCTGCAGCTGGTAGGCGTCGAGCAGCAGCGGCGCCGTCGCCAGCGCCGAGACCCAGCGGCGCGCGCCGAGCCGGCGGGCCAGCGCGTAGATCCCCACCGCGATCGCCAGCCCGCCCACGTGCTGCACCGCCGCGACCCACGACAGCCCGCCGACGGCGAGCAGCGGCCGCAGGACCAGGTCGTAGCCGATGGGGTTGAGCTGGTCGGCGCGCAGTGCGTGCAGGTTGTCCAGGTACCGGTACGAGTCGATGTACAGCAGCGCCGGCCGGTAGGCCACCCAGGTGAGCACGCGCAGGACGGTGCCCGCGACGAGCAGGAGGAGCAGGAAGGCGTGGCGGCGGAGGAACAGGCTCACGGGGTCGCTTTCAGGTCCAGTTCCGAGAAGTACTTCCAGGCGGTGGCGAGGCCGTCGGCGAGCGAGATCGCCGGGGTGAAGCCGATCGTCTCGGCGCTGCCCGACACGTCGACCACGACGGCGGGCATCTCGCCCTTCGGCGCGGCCACGTGTTCCACGGGCAGCTCCGCACCCGTCACGTCGCGCACGGTCTGCAC
Source organism: Amycolatopsis rhabdoformis (assembly GCF_035918295.1). Lineage (GTDB taxonomy): Bacteria > Actinomycetota > Actinomycetes > Mycobacteriales > Pseudonocardiaceae > Amycolatopsis > Amycolatopsis rhabdoformis. Next base: position 3,781,306 of record NZ_CP142149.1, on the reverse strand, counting down.
CATCTCCAGCACCGACACCGAGTGGCCCGCGCCGACGATCGCCCGACCGCTGTAACCGCTTTCGAGCGCGAGCGCGATGGCGCGCACGACGTCGTCCACGTGCACGAGGTCGCGGCGCTGCTCGCCGGTGCCGTACACGCGCACGCCCTCGCCGGACATCGCGGCGCGCATCATGCGCGGCACGAAGCTGTCCTTGTGCGACATGCCGGGGCCGTAGACGTTGGTGAACCGCAAGGCGCACGTGGTCATGCCGAAGGCGCCGGAGTACCCGGACAGCAGCATCTCGCACGCGGCTTTCGTGGCGCCGTAGGGCGTGAGCGGCCGCGTGGGCAGGTCCACGGTGATGGTCGACGTGCCGACGTCGCCGATCACCGCGTTGGTCGAGGCCAGCACGAAGTTCCGCACGCCGCGCTGCCGGGCGAGCTCGAGCAGGCCGTGGGTCACGGCCACGTTCTCGTGGTAGGTGTCGTCGGGCAGCTCCACCGACTTCAGCACGGAGGTGAGCGCCGCGAGGTGCACGATCGCGCCCGTGCCCTCGGCCACGGCGGCCTCGCGGGTTTCGGCGTCGCGCAGATCGCCGGTGACCACCCGCACGCCTTCGTCTTCGGTCACGTACGGGACCCGGTCCACGACGGTGACGGGGTAGCCGCGCTCGCGCAGCTCGCGGACGGCCGCGCGGCCGATGAAGCCGCTGCCACCGGTGACGACGACGGGTGTCCTTTCAGGACCGTTCTCCAGCACCATGGCGCACAACCTACCTCCGTGACCTGTGAGCCAGGACAGCGGACGAGGGCCGCGGCGGCGCGGGCCGGGTGATCGGTCCCGGATGTCCGGTAGATCCGGCCGTGGGATCCGCGGGGGATCCGCGACGACGTCCGCCGGCGGGACAAGGCCCGGACCATTGCCGCCCGGCGCCCGCGTGTGCCCACCCCCAGTGAGCACACGCGGGCGCCCGTCTCGTTTTCGCGACACCCCTTGCGTCGGAGTGTAGCGTTGACGGGACGGGTGGTGTCAAGTTTTCGTGACGGCTATGCTTCTCGTCGTCACGAGCGGAGGACGGTTGGGGGACTGATGACCGGGACGCCGGACAACGGGGACGCGGTGGGCGGGGACACGGTGGACGGGCCGGAGCCGGGGGCGGACGCGGAGACGAGCTTCGCCGAACGGCTGGCGCACCTGATCGCCACGGTGCACCCGCCGGACCGCAAGCCGTACTCCTACCGCGAGATCGCGCAGGGGGTCGCCGACCTCACCGGCGTGAGCATGTCGGCCACCCACGTGCAGCAGCTCGCCGTCGGTGCCCGGCGCGACCCGAAGCGCTCCCACATCCAGGCCCTGGCGCGCTTCTTCGGCGTGCCCGTGACCTACTTCTTCGACGACGACGTGGCCGAGCGCGTCGACGGCCAGATCGCCGACGTCGTGGCCTGGCGCGACACCGGCGCCCGCGACCTCGCGCAGCGCGCGATGCGGCTCTCGGAACGCGACCGCGACACCGTGTCCGCCCTGGTCGACCAGCTGAACAGCTACGACGCCGGGCGCGAACGCTCCCGCCGCGGGCGCAAACCCGAATAGCTATGCTGATCACCGCCGGGGCGCCGCGGTGCACCCGGCTGGTCCAGCCGCCGAGCGCACCGGGAGAGGTCATCGACCCGAGCCTGCGAGCGCGCGCCCACCTCCGTGTGCGCGACCTGCTGAGCGACGTCCCGCCGCCGCGTCCGTGGTCGATGAACGCGTGGGTCGACCGGCTCGAGCGCCGGCGCGGCCGCGACATCGACCTGGTGGCCGTGGCCTACGAACCGGGCCGGCCGTCGGGCGCCTGGCAGCGGCGCGCGGACTACGACCTCATCGCCTACGTCGCGGGCACTTCGCCGCTGCACCAGGACCACATCATCGCCCACGAGCTCGCGCACCTGCTGTGCGAGCACCGCGGGGCGTGCGTGATGTCCGACGCCGAGGCCGCGGCGCTCGCGCCCGACCTCAGTGCCCACATGCTGTCGCACCTGCTCACGCGCGTGACGACCGATGTCGACGAGTACGAGGCCGAGCTCATCGCCGTGCTGCTGATGAGCGCGGCGACGGCGGAGGCCGACCCGGTGCGGCCGGGCGCGTCCGGGCGTTCGGCCGATCGCGCGCGGCGGCTCGCGTCGCTGCTCGGGTAGCGGCCGGATGATCGACGCGCTCTTCTTCGGGGTCGGGCTCTTCGCCGTCGCCGTGGGGATCTGGCGGGCCGTGCGGGCCCGGCGCACCGGCGCCGGTGCCGGGCTGGCCACGAGCCTGATCGCGCTCGGCCTGGCGCTGGTGCTGCTGGCCGACAGTGCGCAGGCCATCGAGAGCCGGATCTACCCGAGCCTCGGCCGCCTGCTGTCGAACCTCGCGACGATGGTGGCCGCGTACGGCATCGAGGTGACGGTGGCCGAGATCGGCGGCGTGGCGCACCGGCGGCGGCGCACCCGGCTCACGGCGCTGGCGGTCGCGCTGGTCGTGCTCGTGGTGTCGTTCTTCGCCACGCGCGGCCTGCCGGTGGGCATCGGGCTGTTCGACGAGCTGTACCGCACGAACCCGACGCTGGTCGCCTACATCGTGGTGTACACGCTCTACCTGGGCTTCGCGGTGGTCGACATCGCGATCGTGTCGGCGGGTGCGGTGCGCGCGGGCGCCGGAGCGCTGCGGATCGGCCTCGCGCTGATGCTGGTGGCGTGCGCCTTCGCGCTGGCCTACCTGGCGGGCAAGATCGTGGACCTGGTCGCCGACGTGACGGCCGAGCACCCCGTCGCGGTGGTGTGCCGCGGCGCGTTCGCCACGGTCGACTGCGCGCTGGCCGTCGGTTTCCCGGCGATCTCGGTGCTGCTGATCGTGGTGGGCCTGACCGTGCCCGCGCTGCCGGCGGCCGGGCGCGCGGTGCGCGACGCGCGGGCGCGGGCCGAGCTGCGGCCGTTGCGGGAGCACCTCACCCAGCGGTTCCCCGACATCGTGCGGCTCGGTCGCGCGGGCACGACCGGGCGCGAGCGGCTGCTCACGGTGCTGAGCGAGATCAACGACGGGCTGCTGCTGGCCGGGATCCCGCCCGACGCCGATCCCGCGGCGGCGGCCGCGCTCCTGGATGAAGGCGGCTCGGCGGGTTCCGGCGCGGGCGCCGGCGAAGGCGGCACCGCCTTCGCCGCCGACGTCGCGCGGCTGCGGGCTATCGCGCGGGCGTTGCGAGCGCAGCGGTCAGGCGGAGCTGCCAGCCCCGTTCGGTGAGCACGACCAGGTGCAGCGCCTCGGCGCGCGCCGTGAGCGGCAGCAGGCCCTCGACGCGCCGGGCCACCTCGGTGTTCTGCTCGTCGGTGCCGCCCATCGCGATCGTGAGGTGGGCCGGCGGGTGCGGGCCGAAGCGCCCGCCGTACGGCTGCACGCCGGGCCAGCGGTCGCCCGCGGCGTCGGCGAGGGCCTGCAGCGCCGGGGCCGCCGCGGCCACGAACCCGGGCGCGACCACCAGGTCGGCCAGCGGCACGTCCACCACCTCGTGGGCGGCGGCCAGCGCGGTCACGGCGGCGTCGACCTCGTCGGTGAGCTCGGCGGCGGGCAGGAACGGGTAGAGCGCCGTGACGTGCGGCGGCAGGCCGGCCCGCACGAGCGCGGGGTCGATCGCGGCGGCGGCGTCGAGCAGCCCGGCGGCGGCGGGGAGCTCGACGACGAGGGCACTGGTTCCGGGAGCGGGCACGAGAAGATCTTCCCGCACCGGCGCCGTATCGGTGAATTGAGGCTCACCTCGGTTCCCCGAATGGGAACCCTAAGTCTTCCCCAAGTTTTCCGCCGCATTGTGGGCACGGTCCTACACTCGGTGAATGAAGATCGTCCTATGGACCGCATTGTGCGGATTGTGTGCCCTCGCCGGCCACGTGCTCCTGGGCGTCGTGGCGGTTTCCCTGCTCCTGGCCTGCGTTCCCGTGCGTCGGGAAGTCGGCCGGGGAGCCGAAGAAAGAGAATTGATCACCACTCGCGGCTGATCTTCGCCGGATTGCCGCGCAATAACAATTCAGTGGTAATAGCCTTCGACGGGCAACCTGGCTTCGTCGAACAACGCGGGCCCCTGCAGTTCGAAACTCGTCCCGGTCGGGTTCGGTTTGAGCGTGGCCAGCTGCTCGGTCGACAGCGCGAAGACCACCCGGCCGAGCCCTGATCGCTCGATCGCGCCCGTGCACATCCCGCACGGCTGGCAGCTCGTGTACATCGTGGTGAGCGCGGCCGTCTCGGGGGCGAGCTCGCGCCCTGCCCAGCGCGCGAGCTTCAGCTCGGGGTGCGCGGTGATGTCCCCGTCGGTGACCGACGTGTTCCACTCCTCCACGAGCACGTGCCCCTCGGCCGAGGCGAGCAGGGAGCCGAACGGCGGGTTTCCGCTGGCCCGCGCGGTGGCGGCGAGCTCGATCGCGCGGCGGAGCAGGGCCTCGGTCATCGTGATCCCCTTTCACGGGACGGTCGGTTGCGGTGGTTCACTTCCGGTTCCAGGCGTCGGCGACGGCCGCGAGCGCCCGCCAGGCCGCCGAGGGCCGCCGGGTCTGCTCAGGATCGCCGGAGAACGGGTCGAGCACCACGTGGTCGGCGCCGAGACTGCGAAGGTCTTCCAGATCGCCCACGATCTGCTCCAGCGTGCCCACGCCCGCGTACCGCTCGCCGGCCGGTTCGCCGACTGGTTCGTCGGTGAGCTCCAGGATGATCCTCGGCGCCAGGGCCGGCATCGGCTTGCCCGCGGCTTCGGCGAAGTCGCGGAGCCGGCCGACCATTTCGCGTAACCACGGCAGCCGGAACCGCAGCGGGTGCCACGCGTCGCCGAAGCGCACCGCACGGCGCAGGGCCGCGTCGCTGCCACCGCCGATCCACACCGGCAGCCGGCCCGCGCGGTAGTCGCCCTCGTCGGCCCACGCCTCGCGGATCGTCGCCAGGTACTCGTCGGTCAGCGCGCCGCGGCGCTCGAACGGCACGCCGAGCGCCGCGAACTCCTCCCGCGCCCAGCCGACGCCCACGCCCAGCACGAACCGGCCGCCGCTGAGGTCGGCGACGTTCGCCGCCATCCGCGCGGTGAGCAGCGGGTGCCGGTAGGGAAGGATCAGCACGGTCGTGCCGAGCCGTGCCTTCGTGGTCGCGCCCGCGAGCCACGCCAGCGTGGTGAACGGTTCGTAGAACGGCGCCGGGTACTGCGCCGCGACGTCCGGCGTGATCGCGACGTGGTCGGACACCATGAGCAGGTCGTAGCCGAGTCCTTCGCAGGTCTGCGCCCACGCGCGCAGCACCCCCGGGTCGGTGCCCGGGCCGAAGTTGGGGATGTTCACGCCGAGTCGCACGCCGCCCACGCTAGCCGTCGCGCGGTGATTGGTGAAAGGGACAAACCGCCCGGGGAACTTCGCGCGCGATTTGTCGAAGCGCGGCGAGGCCGTCCGACGCGTCGGTGAGGACGCACCGCGCGTCCCGGCCGAACGAGGGAGACGACATGGGCACGGAGATCGACGTCCGCTGGGAAGGCGTGCTGGCGGGGACGCCGGAGCAGGTGTGGGACGCGTTCACGGCGCGCACCGGCGGCTGGCTCTGGGAGATCGCGTACGAGCCGCGCGCCGGCGGGGCCGAGCGGGGGCTGACGCCGGGCGGCGGCACTGTCGTGGAGTGGGACCCGGCGCGGCGGTTCGTGACCCGGGCCGAGCAGTCCGACGGGTGGTTCAACCAGCTCGACTACGACCTCGAGCCGCGCGGCCCCGGCACGCTGCTGCGCTACCGGCACCGTTCCGTGCTCGGCGCGGACCACGACGTGCAGCTCGATTCCTGCCTGCACCACACGAAGTTCTACTACCACTCGCTCACCGAGTACGTGCGCCACTTCGCGGGCCGCGACGCCCGGTACGTGTCGGCCGGCGCGCCGGCTTCCTCGGCCGAAGGCGGGTTCGCGGTGGTGTGCGACGCGCTCGGCGTGGGCGACGCGGCGGTCGGCGACCGGGTCGTGGCCGCCGGGCCGGTGCCGATCGACGGCGTGGTGGACTACCGCACGGACCGCTTCCTCGGCATCCGCACGGCCGGCGCGCTCTACCGCGTGTACGGCCGCGACGCGTGGGGCTGGCCGGTCGCGGTCGCGGCGCACGTGTTCGACGGGAGTGCCGGCGACACCGATGTGGCGTGGATCTCCTGGCTGGAGCGGGTTTTCCCGGCCGGCTCCGGCGAATAGCCCAGCCGGGGCCGGGGTCGCCGAGTGTTCACCCGCGCGTCGTTGATGACGGTGATCGCCCTCGCCTAGCGTCGGGCCGTCTTCGACCTATGCGGAGGAACGCATGTCCACTGGGGATCTCAGCCGGCGTAACCTGTTGCGCGTGAGCGGTGTCGTGGCGGCGGGGGCGGCGATGGGCATGCTGCCCGGCGTCGCGTTCGCCGCTCCGGCGCCCGGCACCACGCAGCAGACCAAGACCGTCACGGGCACGTTCAAGCCCGACGTGCCGGACTGGTACTACCTGCCCGTCGACGTGCCCCGCGGGGTCAAGCAGATCGACGTGGTCTACTCCTACGACCGCCCGGCCGTGCCCGCCGGCGTGCGCGGAAACGCCTGTGACATCGGCATGTTCGGCCCCGAGGGCCACGATCTCGGCAACAGCCGCGGGTTCCGCGGCTGGTCCGGCGGGTTCCGCGACCGCTTCTCGATCAGCGCGTCGGAAGCCACGCCCGGGTACGTCGCCGGCCCGATCAAGCAGGGCCGCTGGCACGTGATCCTCGGCCCGTACACGGTCGCGCCGCAGGGGCTGAACTACCGCGTGGACATCACGCTCACCTTCGGTCCGGACGCCAAGCCGTTCAAGCCGAACCCGGCGCCGGAGACCGCGCCGGCCCGCCAGCGCGGCAAGTCGTGGTACCGCGGCGACTGCCACCTGCACACCGTGCACTCCGACGGCAGGCGCACGCCGGAGCAGCTCGTGGCCGACGCGCGCGCGGCCGGGCTCGACTTCATCGTGTCCACCGACCACAACACCAAGAGCTCGCAGCTCGTCTGGGGCGACTACGCCACCGACGACCTGCTGATCCTCAACGGCGAAGAGGTGACCACGCGCTCGGGCCACTGGCCCGCGATCGGCCTGCCCGCCGGCACGTGGATCGACTGGCGCTACCGCGCGTCCGACGCCTCGGACTTCCGGCACTTCACCGACCAGGTGCACCGCGCCGGCGGCCTCGTCACCGCGGCCCACCCGTTCGCGAACTGCTTCGGCTGCACGTACGAGTTCGCCTACGAGATCGCCGACCTCGTCGAGGTGTGGAACGGCCCGTGGACGGCCGACGACGAAGCCAGCGTCACGCACTGGGACGGCCTCCTGCGCGGCGGCCGCTTCATCCCGGCGATCGGCGACTCCGACGCGCACAACCCCGACCAGGTCGTGGCGCTGCCGCACACCGTGGTGCAGGCCGACAGCCTGCGGCGCGCCGACCTGCTGGCCGGCCTGAAGGCTGGCCGGTCGTGGCTGGCCGAGTCGAAGGACGTGAACCTGGAGTTCGGCGTGACCGGCGGCGGGCGCAGCGCGGGCATCGGCGGACGGCTCGCCGCCGGCACCGGCACGCCGGTCACGGTGAGCGCGACGGTGACCGGGGCGCCGGGCACCACCGTGACGTTCCTCGACCAGCTCGGCCCGGAGCACGTCGAGACCGTGCCGGCCGGGGGCGAGGCCACCGTGACGTGGACCACCTACCCGCGCTACAGCCGGTGGGTGCGCGTGGAGGTGCGGCGTTCGTCGGGCGGCCCGAACACCACCACGCCGAACGCGATGGTCGCGATGTCCAACCCGATCTTCCTGGGTTCCTGATCCCGGCCTGTCCTCCTTCACCCACACGCGGGCCCTACGCCTCGTCCGGGCAGAATTGTCCGAACGGGTTCGGTGAGGGTGGGGGAGGACGGGTTGCGCGGGTGCGGGGTCAAGGCGGCGATCGCCGCGGTGGTCGTGGTCCTGGTGGCCGTGGTCGTCGTGGTGATCGTGGTTTCGCGCGGCAGCGACGTCGCGACACCCGGCTGCACGGTCGTCACACCGAAGACGGCCGGCCAGGACGAGGCCACGCAGTACACGCTGCAGCCCGACCAGATGAGCAACGCGGCCACCATCGCCGCCGTCGCGTCGAAGGAAGGGCTGCCGCCGCACGCTGTCACGGTCGCGTTGGCCACGGCGCTGCAGGAATCCAAGCTGCGCAACCTCAGCGGCGGTGACCGCGACTCCGTCGGCCTGTTCCAGCAACGCCCGAGCCAGGGCTGGGGCACGCCCGCGCAGCTGCAGGACCCCGTGTACGCCGCCACGGCCTTCTACGAGAAGCTCGCGAAACTGCCCGGCTGGGAATCCCTGCCGATCACCGAAGCCGCGCAAGCCGTGCAACGCTCCGGCGCCCCTGACGCGTATGCCCAGTGGGAACCCGTGGCCCGCGCCGCGGCGAACGCCCTGACCGGCCAGCTGCCCGCCGCCCTGACCTGCCGCAACATCACCGTCGGCCCGGCCCGCTCGAACCTCGTCGCCACCGCCACCGCCGAACTCGGCACCGCCCGCCTCAGCGGCGCCCACCCGGCCGCGCAGGGCTGGGCCATCAGCACCTGGCTGGTCGCCCGGGCCGCCACGGTGGGCGTGGACCGCGTGACCTTCGCGGGGCAGGCGTGGACGGCGGAATCGGGAGCGTGGACGGCGGATGCGTCGGTGGGGCAGAATTTGACGCTGCACCAGGTGACGGCGGTGCCGTCGAGCTCTTGAGTGTCCACTGAGGACTCTCGAAGGCGCTGGTCCTTGCTCGCGCTCAGCCGGTGACCGAGTCGTAGAGCTGCCGGATGTCGTCGTCGAAGTAGGCGCTGTAGGAGACGTCCGGGGTGTCGCCGCCTTGTTCGTAGCCGCCGATCACGCCGACGACGGTGCCGAGGCCGGTGGTGGGGTCGGGGGTGGTGAGCCAGGGGCCGCCGCTGGTGCCGTCGGGGAAGCCGGGGCAGGCGAGGCGCTGCTGGTAGGTGTCGGACCGGGTGGTGGTGCCGGTGCAGACCACCGGGGCGTCGGTGGTGTCCGGGTAGCCGGTCATGGTGACGACGTTCGTGAAGCCGCGGTCGAGGCCGAGCTGGTTGGCGCCGGTGAGGCTTTCCAGTGAGGCGGCGGTGCCGGGCCGGGTCACGGTGAGGAAGGCGAAGTCGAGGTCCTGGTCGGCGTCGGCGGTCCAGCCCGGGGGGACGGCCGCGGAGGTCACGGTCCAGGAGCCGAAGGGCGCGATGCCGTCGTGGTAGCCGGGTTCGAAGGTGAGGCCGGAGGTGCCGCCGCCGAGACAGTGGGCGGCGGTGAGGACGAGATCGCCGGCCGGGCTGTGGACGACGCTGGCCGAGCAGAAGTGGTGACCGCCGGAGAACAGGGCGCCGATGGCCGGGGAGGCGGTGCTCGCAGCCGCGCCGGAAGCCGGCCCAGCACCTGCGGCTGCGCCCGAACCCACAGCCGGCCCACTACCTGGGGCGGCGCCCGAACCAGCAGCGGGCCTACTGCCTGCGGCCGCGCCCGAACCTGGGGCTGTCGCTACGCCCGGAGCCTTGCTCGAAGCCGCGCCGGAAGCCGTGTCCGCGGAGGGTGAAGCGTTCGGCACCACGGCGGCGCTCGCCACGGAATCGCTGCCGAGCACGCCCTCGGAGTCCGCGACCGAGGCCGCGCCGCCGGTCAGGACGAGCACCACGGCCGCCGACACCGCCAGCGCCGTTCGGGAAACGTTGATCACCACCGGTCCAGGTCACCACGCCCCGGCGCGTAAAGCACGCTCGGCGCCCGGATGCACAGGAACCTCACAGTGGCGGACCGAAGGTGCATTGCGCCCGAGCGACGGCAGTCCGCGAGTGGCGGAGTGGGAACCGGAATCTCCGGACCGGTGAGCGTGGGACCGCAAACACAGGACCGCAAACACCGGACCGGTGCGGACGTCCGGGGGATCCCACCGGAACGGGATCCCCCGGGCGACCTCAGAAGCGCGTCACCAGCAGCGTCACGCCGGCCTCGCCGCCGCAGTCGACCAGCACGGGCCCGACGCCGGAGCCGATCTGGTCGGACACGCGGGCCGTGGCGCGGTAGTGGGCCGGGTCGGGGTCGAGGATGTGGATGTCGACCAGGGCCGGGTGGTCCGGCAGGCCGCCGAGGACGGTCTTCAGGCCGGTGCCGCCGCCGCAGTCGCCGGTGATCGAGATCTGCTGGCCGCGCGCGGTGGCCGGGTTGGGGCTCACGTGCACGGTCGCGCGGGCACCCTCCGGTGGTTGCTCGCCGGTGGCCGAGGCGGTGGTGACGCCGACCGTCGCCGCGGCCGCGAATGCGCCGGCCGCCACCAGTAGCGTTTTCCTGCTCCCCACAGTGCTTCTCCCTCCTCGGGTGTCCACTGAGGACACCCGCCGAACGGCCCCACGAGGGCGTGGGACTCACGGAGCAAGACGCCGACGCCTCCGGAGCAGGTTCTGTGAGTGACCCAGGTCACGCAAGATCGTCGAGGAAGTCCGTCAGCACGGCCGTGTACGCGGACGGGGTCTCGTCCTGCGGCGTGTGGCCCGCGCCGGGCAGGACGACGACTTCGCCGCGCCACAGCCGGGGCGAGGTGACGGTGCGCAGGTACTCCAGGTTCACCAGCTGTTTCCTCGGCGCCGTGCAGGATCGCGACGGGCACGCGGGAACCGGCGACGATCGAGCGTTCGTCGGCGTTGGCGGTGGACTGCAGGCTGCGGCCGAGCGCGGCGCGCGCTTCGGGGTCGGTGGCGAGGATGTGGGCCACGGCTTCGTCGACGGGCAGCGGTGAGCCGGGGGCGAGCTGCGCGCGGGCGTAGGCCACGGCGTCCTCGCGGGACACCGGGCCGGTGAACCCCGTGGCCACGGCCGGGTTCGGCAGGAACGCCGTGGCGAGGTCGGCCGCCGACGCGACCGGTGGCGTGCCGTGCACCACGATCCCGCGCACGCCCGGCAGCCGGGTCGAGGCCGACAGGGCGATGTGCCCGCCGAGGCTCCAGCCGACGAGTACCGCGTCGCCCGCGTCCGCCGCTTCGGCGAAATCCGCGACCACGCGGGCGTAGCCGGGGATCGAGTAGACCTCCGGCGACGCCGCCGGCGCCGACGAGCCGTGGCCCGGCAGGTCGAGGGCGAGGATGCGGAACCGGCGGCCGAACGGACTGTCGAGCACCCGCGCCCACGCGGCCGAAGACGAGGAGTTGCCGTGCACGAACACCACGGCCGGGCCGGAGCCGGAGCTGGTGCGGTAGGCGATCCGCTGCCCGCCGGCGTCGAGGGTTTCCATGCGGCGAAACGCTAGGCCGGGTGGCGCCCGCGCGGTAGTGCCGCACGGCGGATCGTGCGGCGCTACGATGACGGGAATTGTCGCCGGAGCCCCGCAGGGTGGTCGTTTCGTGGCAGAAGCCGGACAGACGCGGCAGCCGGGGGAGCGGCTGAGCCCGCGGGTGGCGAAGCAGGTCCGCGACCTGATCATGAGCGGTGCCGTGCGCGGTGGCGAACGCCTGCGCACCGAGCACCTCGCCGATCAGCTGGGCGTGAGCGCGACCCCGGTGCGCGAGGCGCTGATGTCGCTCACCGGCGAGGGCATGGTGGACTTCCGGCCCGGCCGCGGGTTCAGCGTGGTGCCGGTGACGCGCCAGGACGTGACCGACCTCTACGACACCCAGGCCTACCTCTCGGGCGAGCTCGCCGCCCGCGCGGCCGGCCGGCTCACCGCCGCGGACCTCACCGGCCTGGCCGCGCTGCAGGACGAGCTCGAACGCGCCGTCGCCGCCGGCGACCTCGACACCACCGAACGCGCCGACTTCGAGCTGCACCGCCGCGTGAACCACGCCGCCGCGGCACCGAAACTCACGTGGATGCTGTCGCTGACCCTGCGGTACGTGCCCTTCACCGCCTACGCCGACATCCCCGGCTGGCCGCTGGCCGCGCGCGACGGCCACGAACCGATCCTCGCCGCCCTGACCGCGGGCGCCAGTGCGGCCGCGCGCGCCACGATGAGCGCGCACATCCACCTCGCCGGCGAGCTGCTCGTGGATTTCCTCGCGGCGCAGGGTGTGCTCGCGGCGGAGTGACGACCGGCCGTGAGCCCGCGCCGCTCCTCGGCGTCCGCAACGCCCGGAAGTGACCCAGCACGCACTGGGCAGAGCGGGACAGTTTTCTATAGAATCCGCTCGACGGCGGTTCCCGGTCGAAGGAGACTCGGTGCAAGAGCGCAACGTGCTGTACATCGGTGGCGAGTGGGTCGCGGCGGCCGGTACCGCCACGATCGAAGTGGAGAACCCGGCCACCGAACAGGTGCAAGCGCGGATTCCGGAGGGCTCGGCCGAAGACGTCGACCGCGCGGTCCGCGCGGCGCGCGAGGCCTTCCCGGCGTGGTCGGCCACCACGCGGGCGGAGCGCCAGGAGCTGCTGCGCAAGCTGCAGGAGGGGCTGGCCAAGCGCGCCGAGGAGATCGGCGAGACGATCGCCCGCGACGTCGGCACCCCGCTGCGCATCGCGACGCGCATCCAGGCCGCGCTGCCGCAGACGGACGTGCAGACCTATGTAGACCTGCTCGGTGAGGACGCGCCGGAGGAGAAGGTCGGCAATTCGCTGATCGTGCGCGAGGCGGCGGGGGTCGTCGCGGCCATCACGCCGTGGAACTACCCGCTGCACCAGATCACCGCCAAGGTCGCGCCCGCGCTGGCCGCCGGCTGCACCGTGGTCGTGAAGCCCAGCGAGGTCGCGCCGCTGAGCGCCTACCAGCTGTTCGACGCGATCCACGAAGCCGGTTTCCCGGCCGGTGTGGTCAACCTGGTCACCGGGTTCGGCCCGGTCGTCGGCGAGGCGCTGGCGACGCACCCGGAGGTCGACGTCGTGTCGTTCACCGGGTCCGTGCGCGCCGGCACGCGCGTGGCCGAGGTCGCCGCGCGCACCGTGAAGCGCGTGACGCTGGAGCTGGGCGGCAAGTCCGCCAACGTGATCCTCGACGACGCCGACCTCGCCACGGCCGTGAAGGTGGGCGTCTCCAACGCTTTCCTCAACGCCGGCCAGACGTGCACCGCGTGGACGCGCATGCTCGTGCCGCGCGAGAAGCACGAAGAAGCCGCGGCGCTGGCGAAGAAGTTCGCCGAAGGCTTCACCGCGGGCGACCCGCTGGACGCGAAGACGAAGCTCGGCCCGCTGGTGTCGGCCGCGCAGCGCGAACGCGTGCGCGAGTTCATCACCAAGGGCGTGGCCGAAGGCGCGACGCTGGTCACCGGCGGCGCCGAAGCTCCCGAGGGGCTCGACACCGGCTACTTCGTGCGGCCCACCGTGTTCGCGGACGTGGATCCGGACTCGACGATCGCGCAGGAGGAGATCTTCGGCCCCGTGCTGTCGATCATCCCGTTCGACGACGAGGAAGACGCGCTGCGCATCGCCAACAACTCGAAGTACGGCCTGCACGGCGCGGTGTGGTCGGGCGACCAGGACCGCGCGCTGGCGTTCGCGCGCCGCGTGCGCACCGGCCAGATCGACGTGAACGGCGGCGCCTACAACCCGCTCGCACCCTTCGGTGGCTACAAGGCCTCGGGTGTCGGGCGTGAAATGGGCCGGCCCGCGCTCGACGAGTTCACCGAGATCAAGTCCATCCAGCTCTGAGCCGGGCAGCCAAGAAACCGAGAAGCCGAGAACTCCAGCACGACAGAGGAGAAGACACCGTGGTCAAAGCCGTGGTCGTGCGCGAACCGGGCGCCGTGCCCGAGGTCCGCGACATCGTGCTGCCGCCGGTCGGGCCGGGCGACGTGCGGGTGCGGATCGCCGCAGCCGGCGTCTGCCACTCCGACCTTTCGATGGTCGACGGCACGCTGAAACCGCAGTACCCCTTCGTGCCCGGGCACGAAGCGTCCGGAATCGTCGCCGAGGCCGGTGCCGAGGTCACGCACGTGAAGCCCGGCGACCGGGTGGTGCTCAACTGGGCCGCCGCCTGCCGCGAGTGCTGGTTCTGCCAGGCCGGCGAGCCGTGGCTGTGCTCCACGATCGAAGGCATCACCACCTTGCCGCGCGGCGAGGTGGACGGCGAGGCGCTCAACGTCGTGCTCGGCGTCGGCGGCTTCGCCGAGGAAACGGTGCTGCCCGGCAAATCCGTGGTGCCGCTGCCCGACGGCGTGCCGCTCGACCTGGCGGCGCTCATGGGCTGCGCGGTGCTCACCGGGGTCGGCGCGGTGCGCAACACCGCGAAGGTCCGAAGTGGACAATCGGTGCTCGTGATCGGGCTCGGCGGCATCGGGTTGTGCGCGGTGCTCGGCGCGAAGCTCGCGGGGGCGTCGCCGATCATCGCCGTGGACGTGTCGCCGGAGAAGGAGGAGCTGGCGCGCGCCGCCGGCGCCACGCATTTCCTGCTGAGCGAGGAAAAGCTCGCGAAGCAGGTGCGGGGTCTCACCGAGGGCCGCGGCGCCGACCACGCCTTCGAGTGTGTGGGCGCGGCCGCCACGATCCGCACGGCGTGGAGTTCGGTACGCCGCGGTGGGCACTGCACGGTGGTCGGCGTCGGGCGGCGCGACCAGGAAGTGGTTTTCAACCCGTTGGAGATCTTCCACTTCGCGCGCACGCTCACCAGCACCGTCTACGGCGCTTCCGACCCGGACCGCGACATCCCGGTGCTCGCCGAGGAGGTGCGCTCCGGTGAGCTGAACCTGGAAAGCCTGGTGACGCACCGGATTTCGCTCGAGGAGGTGCCCGAGGCGTTCGACCGCATGCGCGCGGGCCAGGGCGCCCGCTCGGTGATCCGGATCGCGGCCGAGGTCTGAGGCGGAGCGAGCCCGCGGCGGTCCGGGGAGGGCCGCCGCGGGTTCGGCTCAGTCCGCGACGTCGAGCGCCGCGCGGATGATGCTGTCGGTGTCGATGCCGTGGTGGCGGTACACGCTCTCCAGGTCACCGGACTGCCCGAACCGCGTCACCCCGAGGTGCGCGGCCCGCACCCGGTGCACGCCGGCCAGGAAGGCGAGCGTGTGCGGGTGGCCGTCGAGCACGGTCACCATCGGCGCCGAGCGTTCGGCCGGCAGCGCGGAGTCGAGCACCCACGTGTCGGCGGTGTCCTGGCCCGAGCGCGCCTGCAGCGCGCGGAAGAGCAGGCCCGCGCTCGTCACGCACACCACGTCGGCGTGCTTGCCCAGCGCGTCGAGCCGGTCGGCGGCGTCCAGCGCCTCGGTGACCATCGCGCCCATCGCCACGATCGTCACGTCCGGGCGCGCGACCGCGGCCGTGCGGATCGGGTAGGCGCCGGCCACGACCTGGCGGCGCCGGCGTTCGCGCGCGGCCGGGTCGGCGGGCACCGCGGCGAGGTTCTGCTCCACGGGCCGCGTCGAGAGGCGCAGGTACGCCGAGGTGCCGTCGGGCCGGCCGAGCCGCGAGAGCGACGCGAGCAGCGTCCACTCGACGTCGATCGCGAACGCCGGCTCGTACGTGATGCAGCCCGGTTGCTCGAGCCCCACCGACGGCGTGGTCACCGACTGGTGCGCGCCGCCTTCCGGCGCCAGCGTGACGCCGGACGGCGTGCCGACGAGGATCGACTGCCCGCCGCCGTAGATGCCGAAGGACCACGGTTCGAGCGCGCGCTCCACGAAGGGGTCGTAGAGCACGCCGATCGGCAGCAGCGGCCGGCCCCAGCGCGACCACGTGGTGCCCAGCTCGCCCAGCGCGCTCACCAGGTTCACCTCGGCGATGCCCAGCTCCAGGTGCTGGCCGGTGGGCCGCTCGCGCCAGTGCAGGATCGTCTCGGGGTCGTCGGCGAACCAGTCCACGCGCTCCTGCGGTGACCACACGCCGACCTTGTTGACCCAGCCGCCGAGGTTGGTGCTCGACGACACGTCGGGGCACAGCGTCACGACCAGCTTCGCGGCTTCGGGCGCTTCGCGCGTGAGGTCGAGCAGCGCACGGCCGAGCGCCGCCTGCGTGGTGGTGCGGCCCGAAGGCGTGCGGCCGATATCGGTGGGAATGGCCGGAACCTCGTGCGCAACAACGGGTTCGCGGCGCAGGCGGGTGGCCGTCTCGGCGCACAGCCGGGCCGCGGCCGAGCCCTCGGCGAACTTGCCCCACGGGTGGTCGAGCGAGGTGCCGACGCGCTCGGCCAGCTGCCCGAGCTGCTCGGCCGTGAGCAGCGACGAGTGGTTCTGCGGGTGGCCTTCGCTCGCGAGACCGAAGCCCTTCACGGTGTAGGCGAAGATCACCGTGGGCCGGCGGTCGTCGATGGCGTCGAACGAGTCGAGCAGCGCGGGCAGGTCGTGGCCGCCGAGGTTGCGGATGGCCGCGTGCAGCGTGGTGTCGTCGAGCGTGTCCAGCAGCGGCGCCAGCTCGGGCGAGGCGAGCCGCTCGCGCAGCTGAGCCGGGGTGCAGCGCAGCAGCCGCTGGTACTCGGGGTTGGGCATGTCGTCGATACGCCGGCGCAGGGCGTCGCCGCCGGGGCGTTCGAAGAGCTCCTGCAGCAGGCGGCCGTACTTCACGGTGAGGACCTGCCAGCCCGCCGCGTCGAACATGCCCTGCAGGCGCGTGGCGCCGATGTTGGGCACCACGCGGTCGAGCGACTGGCGGTTGAGGTCGACGATCCACACGACCTCGCCGAGCTCTTGCACGTTCGGGTCGAGAATGGACTCCCAGACCGCACCCTCGTCGAGCTCCGCGTCGCCCACGAGCGAGTACTGGCGGCCGGTGCCCGCGCCGCCGGTGGTCGACTCGACGTAGCGGCGCGCCAGCGCGCCCCAGATCGGCGCGGTGGCGCCGATGCCGACCGAACCGGTGGAGTAGTCGACCTGGTCGGGGTCCTTCGAGCGCGACGGGTAGCTCTGCAGGCCGCCGAACTCGCGCAGCGACGTGAGGTACTTCTCGTCGAGGCCGTCGAGCAGGTAGTTGATCGCGTGCAGCACGGGGGAGGCGTGCGGCTTCACGGACACGCGGTCTTCGGCGCGCAGCCGCGCGAACCACAGCGCGGTCATGATCGAGACCATCGACGCGCTCGACGCCTGGTGGCCGCCCACCTTCAGGCCGGTCGGGTTGGGCCGCACGCGGTTGGCGTGGTCGATGATCGCGGTCGAAAGCCAGAGCACGCGGTCCTGCACCTCGCGCAGGACTTCCGTGTCCGCGGTGGTTTGCGGGGTGCGCTCGGCGGCGGGGCTGCTCACGACGACAACGACCTCTCTGCGATCTTCTTGGGCGTAACGCGGTCTCCAGTCCAACAGAGCTGGGTATGCTGCACAACCGATGGTCTGTTCAGTGAGCAGAACGCCCAGAATCGCGCCTCGGGCGCCGAGAGGACTGCGCACCATGCCCAGTGGCCAGCGGCTCGACGGGACCGACGCCCGCATCCTGCTCGCGCTCAACCGCAACCCGCGCGCCACGGCCGTGGCGCTGGCCGACGAGCTCGGGCTCTCGCGCAACACCGTGCAGAGCCGCCTCGCGCGGCTGGAACAGGGCGAGTCGCTGCGCTCGGTCGAGCACCGCATCGACCCGGCGGCGCTGGGCTACCCGCTCACGGCGTTCGTGACCGTGCAGGTCACGCAGCGGCTGCTCGACGAGGTCGGCCGCGCGCTGGCCGCGGTGCCGGAGGTGCTGCAGGTGCGCGGCCTCACCGGACAGTCCGACCTGCTGGTGCACGTGGTGGCACGCGAGGCCGACGACCTCTACCGCATCGCCGGGCAGATGCTCGAGATCCCGGGCGTGGAGCGCACGCACAACGCGCTCGTGATGCGCGAGATGGTGCCCTACCGGATCACGCCGCTGCTGGAGCGAGCCGTGGCCGGGAAGTGAGCCGCGCGGGCACACTGGAGGCGTGAACGATCTTGTCGCGCGGGGCCGCGAGCTGCGGCCGCTGCTCACCGCCGAGGCCGCGCGAGGCGAAGCCGACCGGCGTCTCACGGACAAGGCCGTGCGCGCGCTCGACGACGCCGGCCTCTTCCGCCTCGGCACGCCGCGGCGGTTCGGCGGCCACGAAACGACCCTGCGGACGCTGGTGGACGTCGGCGCCGAGGTCGGCGCGGCCGACGGCGCGACCTCGTGGGTGCTCACGCTCGTGAACGCGTGCGCGTGGGTGGTGGGCCTTTTTCCGCCGCGGGCGCAGGAGGAGGTGTTCGGGGCGGATCCGCACGCGAAGATCGCGGGCGCGCTCGCGCCGACGGCCGAGGCCGAACGGGTGCCCGGCGGCTACCGCGTGGGCGGGCGCTGGCCCTACGCGTCGGGGATCGCGCACGCGGGCTGGGCGCTGCTCGGGATCCCCGTCGGCGCCGCCGGCGAGCCCGCGATGGCCCTGGTTCCGGAGAGTGACTACGCCGTGGAGCGGACGTGGGCGGTCGCGGGCATGCGGGGCACGGGCAGTGACACCGTGGTGGCGGACGGCTTGGTCGTGCCCGACCACCGGATCGTCCGGACCGCTGAAGTTCTGCAACGTGTTCCTGTTTTCGCGCCGTACCTCACCGTGGTGCTCGCGGCGCCGCAGCTCGGCCTCGGCCGGGCCGCGCTGCGGCTCGTGGGCGAGGCCGCGACGCGCAAAGGGGTGACCGGAACCGGCTACGCGCGCCAGGCCGATTCGGCGGTGTTCCAGCTGCGGTTCGCCGAAGCGGCGTTGAAAATCGACACCGGGCACCTGCACACCGCGCGCGCCGCGGACGACGTCGACACGGCGGTCGCGAGTGGTGATCCGATGTCCGACCGGGCGCGGGCGCGGGTGCACGGCGATGTCGGGCTGGCGGTGCAGAGCGTGGTCGACGCGATCGGGATCCTCGTGGCCGCGCACGGCACGGGCGGGTTCGCCGACACGCATCCGTTGCAGCGCATCTGGCGCGACGCGAACTTCGCCCTGACCCACGCGATGGCACAGCCCGCGGTGAACTACGAGATCTACGGCAAGGCCTTGCTCGGGGTGCGGCCGAACATCACCGCGATGCTCTGAACCCGTGCTGCGCGAAGGCCTTACGCGGCCGCGTCGTCTCCGGTGCGCTCGCGTTTGCGCATCAGGATCGTCCGGTGGATCCAGACGAACACCGGGACCGTGACGAGGCCCCACAGGAACATGCCGGTGCTGCCGGCCAGCAGCCCGACCACGATCATCAGCACCACGGTGACGTCGGCGAGGATCAGCGTGGTGAGCCACGCACGCGAGCGCACGGGCGGTGCGCCGCCGCTCAGGGCCGCGACGAAGTCCGGGTCGCTCGCGGCCAGCTCTTCTTCGATCTTCCGCAGCGCGCTGCGGTCACGATGGGGAAGCATGACCCCCTCCTCAGGACGGATCGGGCCGGGGTGATCGCCCTACCAGTTGAGTACCCCGGCCTACCCCACGTCAAGCGCCGTTTTTCCAGGAATAATCGCCAAACCGGGCCGGTGGTGGGGTGCGGTGTGACCGGAGGCCACGCACTCACTCTAGAACACTTCCGGCGGCCAGGCGGATTTCGTTGCAAACTGAAACACGTTCTAATACCGTCGGAGTCGTGAGATACGGCATCGTGCTCTTCACGAGCGACCGCGGGATCACCCCCGCGGAGGCGGCGCGGGCGGCCGAAGCGGCCGGGTTCGACACCTTCTACGTTCCCGAGCACACGCACATCCCGGTCAAGCGCACGGCCGCGCACCCGCGGACCGGAGACGCGAGCCTGCCCGACGACCGCTACCTGCGCACGCTCGACCCGTGGGTCTCCCTCGCCACGGCGGCCTCGGTCACCACGCGCATCCGCCTGGCCACCGCGGTGGCGCTGCCGGTGGAAAGCGACCCGATCACCCTCGCGAAGGCCGTCGCGACGCTCGACCACCTCTCCGGTGGGAGAGTGACGCTCGGGGTCGGGTTCGGGTGGAACACCGACGAGCTGGCCGACCACGGGGTGCCGGGCCGCCTGCGCCGCACCGTGTTGCGCGAGTACCTCGAGGCGATGCGTGTGTTGTGGACCGACGAGGTGGCGAGCTTTGCGGGTGAGCACGTGGCGTTCGGCCCGAGCTGGGCGTGGCCGAAACCCGTGCAGGAGCGCGTTCCGGTGCTCGTGGGCGCGGCCGGCACCGAACGCACGTTCCGCTGGATCGCGCGCTCGGCCGACGGCTGGCTCACCACACCGTCCGAAGTGGACATCGAGGAGAACGTGGGGCTGCTGCGGCAGATCTGGCGCGCCGAGGGGCGGGCCGGCGAGCCCGAGGTGGCGGCGCTCGGCCCGCGACCCGATCCGGCCGGCCTCGCGCGCCTGGCCGACGCCGGGGTGACCGAGGTGATCTTCGGCCTCCCGGACCGCGAGCCGGCCGAGGTCGTGGCGTGGCTGGGCCGGCTGGCGGCGAAAGTCGGGCGCGGAACGCTCATCGGACGCTGACAAGTTCCTGACCGGTCCGTCCCGGCGTCCGTCACGCGAACCGACGGGCACGGACTCGTGATCACGGTCGCGAAACCGTTGCGGCGTGGGCAGTCCTTCCGCGCGTGCCGGCACACCGGGCTACTTCTCCCCGGGCGGGTTCGAGCCGCGGGACCGGCCGATCTGCCCCGACGGCGTGTTGCCGGAACGGTTCACCAACCCCGTGCACGAGCTGGCCCACCAGTGGTTCGGCGACGCGGTGTCCTTTTCGGACTGGCGGGACGGCTGCCTCGCCGAGTGCTTCGCGCAGTACACCGGGCTGTGGGACGAGATCGAGAACGGGGCCGACCTCGATGCGAGCTACCGCGCCATCGTGGAGCAGAACGCCGGCGACGCGGCCTACTGGCAGGTGCCGATCCACGACCCGGGCAAGGACCGGCCGCTCGACTTCGCCCTCTACGACCGGGGTTCGCTCCTGCTCCACGCCCTGCGCCGCACGATGGGCGACGACGAGTTCTTCGGCGTGCTCAAGCACTGGATCGCCGCGCACCGCGACGGCAACGCGTCGTGGCCCGACTTCGAGCGCTTCGCGTCCGCCGAGGCCGGCCAGGACCTGTCGGGCTTCTTCACGGCGTGGACGCACAGCTCGGTGATTCCGCCGGCCCACTACCTGTACCCGGGTTCGCTCGCACGCTGAGCGGGCGGAATATCACTCGAACAGGTGAAGTGCGCCGCCGGCCGTCATGCTGTTCACCGGATCGCCTCTCGGTGGGTGTGGCGGTGACCGGCCGGCACGCCCCCCGACTGGCCGGTCACCGCTGTACGCATCCGGCATTCGGGTGCCGCCCGGCGAGGCGATTGGCGCCTCTCGGCGTGGGCCGCAAGACTGGGCCGGTGCAGAGCCCGACCGCCTCCGGATCACCGAGCCCCGACGTTTCGCCCGAGCTGGCCGAGCTGGCCGCCGCCTACGGCGTGGCGACCCACTACGAGAACTCCGACCGCGTCGAGGTGCAGGTCGAGGCCGACGTGGTGGTCGCCGTCCTCGCGCAGTTCGAGGTCGACGCCACGACCGAGGACGCGATCCGCGAGGCCCTCGACCGGGTCCGCGCCGTGCGGGCCTCGACCGACCTGCCGCCCACGCTGATCGTCCGCGCCGGCGAGCCGCGTGAGCTGGGCCGGGAGGTGACCGTCGAGCTGGAGGACGGCACCGTCCGCGAGGTCGGCACCACGCTGCCGGCCGACCTGCCGCTGGGCTGGCACCACGTGGTCGACGGCGAGCGCCGGGTGCCGCTGGCCGTGGTGCCGGCGAAGCTGCCCGAGGTGCCCGCGGCGTGGGGCTGGATGCTGCAGCTCTACGCCCTGCACTCGGCCGGCTCGTGGGGGATGGGCGACTTCGGCGACCTGCGCACCACGGCCACGCGCTCGGCCGCCGAGCTGGGCGCCGGGGTGCTGCTGGTCAACCCGGTGCAGGCGTTCGCGCCGGCGCACCCGGTGGAGCGCTCGCCGTACTCGCCGTCGAGCCGCCGGTTCGCGAACCCGGTGTACCTGCGGGTGACCGACACCGAGGCGTTCGCGCGGGCCGACGAGCCGACGCGGGCGAAGGTGCTGGCGCTGGCGCCGGACGCGGTTCCGGACCTGATCGACTACGACGCCGTGTGGGACGCCAAGCGCACCGCGCTCGAACTGCTGCGCCCGCACCACCCGCGGCCCGTCGAGCTCCACGGCGACTTGCGTGACTTCGCGACGTTCGGCGCGCTGGCCGAGGTGCACGGCGCCGACTGGCGCGAGTGGCCCGAGGCGTTGCGCGACCCTTCCGGCACCGAGGTGGCCGCGGCGCGCGAAGAGCTGGCCGACCGCGTCGAGTTCCACGGCTGGCTGCAGCAGTTGTGCCACGAGCAGCTCGACGAGGTCCGCCTCGCCGCGCGCGAGGCCGGCATGACCGTGGGGGTCGTGCACGACCTGCCCGTGGGCGTGCACCCCGGCGGCGCCGACACCTGGGCGCTGCGCGACGTGTTCGCGGCCCGCGTGCGGGTGGGCGCGCCGCCCGACGCGTTCAACCAGCAGGGCCAGGACTGGAACCTCCCGCCGTGGCGGCCCGACCGCCTCGCCGAAGCCGGCTACGCGCCGTTCCGCGACGTCGTGCGCGGGGTGCTGCAGCACGCCGACGGCATCCGCGTGGACCACATCGCCGGGCTGTGGCGCCTGTGGTGGATCCCGCCGGGCGAGCCCGCGAATCGCGGCACCTACGTGCACTACGACGCCGAGGCGATGCTCGGCGTGCTCGCGCTGGAAGCCCAGCGCGCCGGCGCCGTGGTGGTCGGCGAAGACCTCGGCACGGTCGAGGAGACCGTGACCGAGACCATGCACGAACGCGGCGTGCTCAGCTCCGCCGTGCTGTGGTTCCAGCGCGACTGGGACGCACCGGGCAAACCGTTCGTGCGGCCCGCCGACTGGGACCCGCACGCGATGGCGAGCATCTCGACCCACGACCTGCCCACCGTGTCCGGCTGGCTCGAAGCCGAGCACGTGCGCGTGCGGGCCGAATTGGGCCTGCTCGACCGGCCCGTGGAGCAGGAGTACACCGAAGCGGCGGCCGAACGCACCGCGCTGCTCGACCTCGTTGCGCGCGAAGGCATCCCCGCCGACGACCCGGTGGTGGCCCTGCACACGCTGCTGGCCTCGGCGGCGTCACGCCTCGTGCTCACCTCACCGGCCGACGTGGTCGGCGAACGGCGCCAGCCCAACCTGCCGGGAACGGTCGACCAGTACCCTAACTGGCGGATCCCGCTCCCCGTCAGCGTCGACGGGTTCTTCGCCGACGCCCGGGTGCGTGCGGCGGTCGCCCCGCTCAAGGCCGCCCGCCCGCTCCCGTAACCGCGTCCGGCCTTCGTGGTTCGAGACCCGCCCGCGCGGGTAAGTCAGTGTTCCCCGAGCAACCGCTCCCGAGCAGAGTTCCCCGAGCAGCGTTCCCCGAGCAACCCGACAAACCGATGTCCCCCAAGGAGAGTCCCGTGCGTCCCTGGCCCGGAAGGCCCTACCCGCTCGGCGCCACCTACGACGGAGTGGGCACGAACTTCGCACTGTTCTCCGAAGTCGCCGACTACGTGGAGCTGTGCCTGTTCGAAGAGGACGGCACGGAAACCCGGTCGCGGCTGGAGGAGGTCGACGGGTTCGTCCACCACGGCTACCTGCTCGGCGTCGGCCCCGGCCAGCGTTACGGCTTCCGCGTGCACGGCCCGTACGACCCGGAGCGCGGCCTGCGCTGCAACCCGAACAAGGTCCTGATCGACCCGTACGCCAAGGCGCTTTCGCGGGGCGTCGACTGGTCGGAGGCGCTGTTCGGGTACCAGTTCGACCAGCCCGAGGAGCGCAACGACCAGGACTCGGCCGGGCACGTGCCGTACTCGCTGGTGGTGAGCCCGTTCTTCGACTGGGCCAACGACCGCGCGCCGCGCACGCCGTACCACGAGACCGTGATCTACGAGGCCCACGTGCGCGGCATGACGATGACGCACCCCTTCGTGCCCGACCGCCTGCGCGGCACCTACGCCGGGCTTGCGCACCCGGCCGTGATCGAGCACCTGAAGAAGCTCGGGGTCACGGCGGTCGAACTGATGCCGGTGCACCAGTTCGTGACCGACCACGGCCTCGACGAGAAGGGCCTGCGCAACTACTGGGGCTACAACACGATCGGCTTCTTCGCCCCGCACGACGGCTACGCGGCGATGCCGGGCCAGGGCGGGCAGGTGCAGGAGTTCAAGGGCATGGTGCGCGCCCTGCACGAGGCCAACATCGAGGTGATCCTCGACGTCGTCTACAACCACACCGCCGAGGGCAACCACCTCGGTCCGACGCTGTCGATGCGCGGCATCGACAACGAGGCCTACTACCGGCTGGTCGAGGACGACCCGCAGTACTACATGGACTACACGGGCACCGGGAACTCGCTCAACGTCCGCAACCCGCACACGTTGCAGCTGATCATGGACTCGTTGCGCTACTGGGTCACCGAGATGCACGTGGACGGCTTCCGCTTCGACCTCGCCTCGGCGCTCGCGCGCGAGTTCTACGACGTCGACCGCCTGTCCACGTTCTTCGAACTCGTGCAGCAGGACCCGATCGTGAGCCAGGTCAAGCTCATCGCCGAGCCGTGGGACGTCGGCCCCGGTGGCTACCAGGTCGGCAACTTCCCTCCACTGTGGACGGAGTGGAACGGGCAGTACCGCGACACCGTGCGCGATTTCTGGCGCGGTGAACCGTCGACGCTGGGGGAGTTCGCCTCCCGCATCACGGGTTCCTCGGACCTCTACCAGGACGACGGCCGCCGGCCGTTCGCGTCGATCAACTTCGTCACGGCCCACGACGGCTTCACGCTCGAGGACCTGGTGTCCTACAACGAGAAGCACAACGAAGCCAACGGCGAGGACAACCGCGACGGGGCCGACGACAACCGCTCGTGGAACTGCGGCGTGGAGGGCCCGACCGACGACGAGGAGGTCCTCGCCCTGCGCGCCCGCCAGCGCCGCAACCTGCTGGCCAGCGTGCTGCTGTCGCAGGGTGTGCCGATGCTGCTGCACGGCGACGAGCTGGGCCGCACCCAGCAGGGCAACAACAACGCCTACTGCCAGGACTCCGAACTGTCCTGGATGGACTGGGCGCTGGCGAAGGAGAACGCCGACCTCGTCGAGTTCACCGCCGCGCTCACCGCGTTCCGCAAGGCGCACCCGGTGTTCCGGCGCCGCCGGTTCTTCCAGGGCAAGCCGGTGCGCAAGGGCGAGGAGCTCGGCGACATCGCCTGGTTCACGCCGGCCGGCGAGGAGATGACCGAGGAGAACTGGGAGGACGGCTTCGGCAAGTCCGTGGTGATCTTCCTCAACGGCGAGGGCATCTCCGACCTCGACCCGCGCGGCATGGCGGTGGTCGACGAGTCGTTCCTGCTCGCGTTCAACGCGCACTACGAGGACATCGCGATGACCTTGCCCGCCAACGGCTACGGCACCGAGTGGACGGTCGTCGTGGACACGGCCACCGGCCAGGTCGGCAAGTCCGACGTGGAACCGGTGCCGGGCGGGGGCAAGCACACGCTCGCCGCGCGGTCGCTCGTGGTGCTGCAGCGCACGGGCCGGGAGGAGCAGGAGTGAGCGCGCCGTCCTCGACCTACCGGGTGCAGCTGCGCCCGGAGTTCACCTTCACCGACGCCGCCGCGATCGTCGACTACCTGCGCGCGCTCGGCGTCGGCGCGCTGTACACGTCGCCGGTGCTCGACGCGACCACCGGGTCCACCCACGGCTACGACGTGGTGGACCCGACCCGCGCACGGCCGGAGCTGGGCGGTGAGCAGGCCCGCAAGGTGTTGTCGGCGCGGCTGAAGTCCGCCGGGCTCACGCTGGTGGTCGACATCGTGCCGAACCACATGTCCGTGGAGATCCCGAAGCTCGACCGCTGGTGGTGGGACGTGCTGCGCCACGGGCAGGCGGCCGAGCACGCGGGGTTCTTCGACATCGACTGGAGCCGCGGCAAGGTGCTGCTGCCGGTCCTCGGCGAGGACGCGGCGGCGGCCGAGCTGAAGGTCGAGGGCTCGGGTGACGACGCCGAGCTCGTGTACTACGACCACCGCTTCCCGATCGCGCCCGGCACCGGCGAGGGCACGCCGCAGGAAGTGCACGCGCGGCAGAACTACGAGCTCGTGGGCTGGCGCCGCGGCAACGCGGAGCTGAACTACCGGCGGTTCTTCGACATCACGAACCTCGCGGCCGTGATGGTGGAGAAGCCCGAGGTGTTCGCCGAGACCCACGGCGAGGTGCTGCGCTGGGTGTCCGACGGGGACGTCGCCGGCCTGCGCGTGGACCACCCGGACGGCCTGGCCGACCCCGGCGGCTACTTCCGCCGGCTGCGCGCGGGCGCCCCCGACGCGTGGCTGGTCGTGGAGAAGATCCTGCACCCCGGTGAGGCGCTGCCGCAGAGCTGGCCGGTCGAGGGCACCACCGGCTACGACGCGCTCAACGAGATCACCGGCGTGTTCGTGGACCCGGCCGCGGAACCGGTTTTCACGCGGCTCGCCGACGAATTGGGCGTGCGCACCGACTACGCCGCCGTGGAAGAGGAAGCCCGCCGGCTGGTGACCGACCGCATCCTGGTGGCCGAGGTGCATCGCATCGCGGCGCTGGTCGAGGGCCTTGAGACCGGCACTGAACCGGGCACTGCAACGGGCACCGACGCCGAAGCCGCGCGCGCCGCCGTGGCCGAGGTGATGATCGCGTTCGGTGTCTACCGCTCGTACCTGCCGGAGGGCGCCGCCGAGTGGACGCGGGCGGTCGAGCGCGCGCGGTCGCGCCGTCCCGACCTCGGCACCGCATTCGACGCCCTGGACACGCAGGTCCGCGCCGAGCCGCAGGGCGAGCTGGCCACGCGCATCCAGCAGACGTCCGGCATGGTCGTGGCCAAGGGCACCGAGGACACCACCTTCTACCGCTTCACGCGCTTCGCCGCGCTCAACGAGGTCGGCGGCGACCCCGCGCGCTTCGGCCTTTCCACCGAGGACTTCCACCGGCTGGCGGCGGACCGCGCCGCCGGCCGCCCGGCGAGCATGACCACGCTGACCACCCACGACACCAAACGCTCCGAGGACACCCGCGCCCGGCAGGTCGCGCTGGCTGAGCTGGCCGACGAGTTCGCCGACGCCGTGCGCCGCTGGACCGAGCGGTGCGGCATCGACGAGCCGGCGCTGAACCTGCTGGCCTGGCAGACGCTCGTGGGCGCGTGGCCGATCGCGCCCGAGCGGCTGCGCGACTACCTCGACAAGGCGGCCAAGGAGTCGAAGCTCCGCACCACCTGGACCGACCACGACGAGGCGTTCGAGCGCGCCGTCGCCGAGTGGCCCGAGCGGGTGCTCGCCGACGCCGGGCTGGTGGCCGAGGTCGAGGAGTTCGTGGGCCGGTTGCGCACCGCGGGCTGGGTGAACTCGCTGGGCCAGAAGCTCGTGCAGCTCGCCGGGCCGGGGGTGCCCGACGTGTACCAGGGCACCGAGCTGTGGGACTTCTCGCTCGTGGACCCGGACAACCGGCGCGAGGTCGACTACGCCGCGCGCCGCGCGATCCTCGACCGCGTGCTGGCCGGCGAGCAGCCCGCGGTCGACGAGACCGGCGCGGCCAAGCTGCTGGTCGTGCACCGCGCGCTGACGCTGCGCCGCGAACGTCCGGAGCTGTTCGCCGGGTATCGCCCGCTGAAGGCCGAGGGCGCGGCCGCCGAGCACCTGCTCGCGTTCCAGCGCGGGGAGAACCTGGCGGTGGCCGTGACGCGGCTGCCGGTCGGGCTGGAGAAGGCCGGCGGCTGGCGCGACACCGTGCTGCCGCTCACCGACGGCGTCTGGACCGACGTGCTCACCGGGCGTGCGCTCGGCGACGCGCCGGCGGCCGCCGCGTTGTTCGACCGCTACCCGGTGGCTCTGCTGGTGCGAGGGGATTCCTGAATGTTCACCGTGTGGGCGCCCGCCGCGGACCGCGTGCGGGTGCGTGTCGACGGCACTGACCACGAGATGACGGCGACGGACGGCGGCTGGTGGCGGGCCGACGTGACCGGCACCGACTACGCGTTCCTGCTCGGCGACGACGACAAGCCGCTGCCGGACCCTCGTTCGCTGCGCCAGCCGGACGGTGTGCACGCGGCCTCGCGGGTCTATGACCACGCGGCGTTCGACTGGACCGACCGCGCGTGGACGGGCCGTCAGCTGCCCGGTGGCGTCGTCTACGAGCTGCACCTGGGCACCTTCACCGAGGGCGGCACGTTCGACTCGGCGATCGAGCGGCTCGGCCACCTGGTGGACCTCGGCATCACCCACGTCGAGCTGCTGCCGGTGAACTCCTTCGACGGCACGGCCGGCTGGGGTTACGACGGCGTGCTGTGGGGCGCGGTGCACGAACCCTACGGCGGGCCCGACGGGCTCAAGCGCTTCGTGGACGCCTGCCACGCGCGCGGTCTCGCGGTGGTGCTCGACGTGGTCTACAACCACCTCGGCCCCTCGGGTGCCTACCTCGACCGGTTCGGCCCGTACTTCGCCGGCCACACCGACTGGGGCGCCGGCCTCAACCTCGACGGACCCGGTTCCGACGAGGTGCGCCGCTACGTGCTCGACAACGCGCTCGGCTGGCTGCGCGACTTCCACGTGGACGCGCTGCGGCTCGACGCCGTGCACGCGCTGGTGGACAAGCGTGCCACGCACCTGCTGGAGGAGCTGGCCACCGAGGTCGGCGAGCTGTCCGCGGCCGTGCGCCGCCCGCTCACGCTCATCGCCGAGTCGGACCAGAACGACCCGCGCCTGGTCACCACGCGCGACGGCGGCGGCTACGGCGTGCACGCGCAGTGGTCCGACGACCTGCACCACACGCTGCACGTGCGCCTCACCGGCGAGACCAGCGGCTACTACGCCGATTTCGCCGCGCCCGGCGCGCTCGCGAAGACGCTGCGCGAGGTGTTCTTCCACGCCGGCACGTGGTCCTCGTTCCGCGAACGCACCCACGGCCGCCCGGTGGACACGCGCAAGGTGCCGGGCCACCGGTTCCTCGCGTACCTGCAGAACCACGACCAGATCGGCAACCGCGCCACCGGCGACCGGCTCTCGGCCACCGTGGCTCCCGGGAAGATCGCGGCGGCGGCCGCGGTGGTGTTCTGCTCGCCGTACACGCCGATGGTGTTCATGGGCGAGGAATGGGCGGCGAGCACGCCGTGGCAGTTCTTCGCGTCCTTCCCGGACCCGGAGCTGGCCGAAGCCGTGCGCACGGGCCGGCGGCGCGAGTTCGGCCGCCACGGCTGGGGTGAGGCCGACGTGCCGGACCCGATGGACCCGGCGACCGTCGTGCGCTCGCGGCTCGACTGGACCGAGCCGGAGCAGCCGGCGCACCAGGCGATGCTGCGGACCTACCGCACGCTGATCCGGCTGCGCCGCGAACGGCCGGAGCTCGCCGACCCGGACCTCGCCGGCTTCGAGGTGCGCGCGGCGCCCGACGATTCGTGGCTGGTGCTGCACCGCGGCGCGCTGCGGCTCGCGTGCAACTTCGGCGAAACACCGGCCACCGTCCCACTGGGCGGGACGCCGGGGGAGGTCCTGGCCTCCTGGGACACGCCCGAGTTCGACCATGCCGGTGAACCTCACGGCGGATCCGTGCGGCTGCCGCCCTCGTCGTTCGTGCTGGTCGTCACCTCGTGACGGCGCCGACCAGGCAAAATCCGCGTCTTTCGCGAGAAAGTTCAGCCAGGTAGCCGGACCCGCGGGACGCGTCGGCCTGGGAGGATCCCCCCATGGCAACACGACCCGCTTCCGACACCCAGGTCCTGGCCGGCCGCCCCTTTCCGCTCGGCGCTCACCCGGAAGCCGGAGGGGTGCGGTTCGCCGTCACCTCGGCGGTGGCCGACGCCGTGGAGGTCTGCCTCCTCGGTGACGACGGCACCGAGCGCCGGATCGAGCTCACCGAGCGGACCTTCGGCGTGTGGCACGGGCTCGTCCCCGGAGTCACGCCCGGCCAGCGCTACGGCTACCGCGTCCACGGCCCGTACGACCCCGGGCGAGGGCTGCGCTGCAACCCGGCGAAGCTGCTCGTGGACCCGTACGCGCACCGGATCAGCGGCCGGCTGACCGACCTCGGCGCCGCGCAGGGGTTCGTGGGCGACCCGGACCGCGGCCCGGCGTCCACTGTGGACTCCCTCGGCAGCGTGCCGCTCTCGGTGGTCACCTCGCCGGGCGGGCCGGACACGGGCGTGAAGCCCGAGGTGCCGTTCGAGGAGTCGGTGATCTACGAGCTGCACGTGAAGGGCTTCACCGAGCTGCACCCGTTCATCCCGGAGGCGCTGCGGGGCACGTACCTCGGCCTGGCGCACCCGGTGGCGATCGAGCACCTCACGCGCCTGGGCGTGACCACAGTGGAACTGCTGCCGGTGCACGCGTTCGCCGACGAGCCCTCGCTCGTGAAGGCGGGCCGGCACAACTACTGGGGTTACTCGCCGCTGGGCTACTTCGCGCCGCACCCGGGCTACGCGAGCGAGCCCGGCCGTGAGGTCGAGGAGTTCCGCACGATGGTGGCGGCGCTGCACGCGGCCAACATCGAGGTGATCGTCGACGTCGTGTTCAACCACACCTGCGAGGGCGGTCCCGACGGGCCCACGCTGTTCCTGCGCGGGCTCGACGCGCCGGCGTACTACCTGCACACCAAACGCGGGCAGATGGCCGACATCACCGGCTGCGGCAACACCCTCGACGCGGGTTCGCCGACCGTGGTCCGCCTGGTCACCGATTCCCTGCGGTACTGGACGCAGGAACTCGGCGTCGACGGCTTCCGCTTCGACCTCGCGAGCACGCTGGGCCGCCCGCGCGGCGGCATGTTCGACCGCGACTCGACCATGCTCACGGCCATCACCACCGACCCGGTGCTCTCGCGGTGCAAGCTCATCGCCGAGCCGTGGGACGCGACGGGGGAGGGCTACCGCGTGGGCGACTTCGGCGCGCAGTGGGCCGAGTGGAACGGGCGCTACCGCGACACGCTGCGCGACTTCTGGCGCGGCGTCACCGGCGTGCGCGACCTCGCGTTCCGCCTCTCGGGCTCGTCGGACCTCTACGATCACAACCTGCGCCGGCCGTGGCAGTCGATCAACTTCGTGACCGCCCACGACGGTTTCACCTTGCGGGATCTGGTGTCCTACAACGAAAAGCACAACGAGGGCAACGGCGAAGAAAACCGCGACGGCACCAACGACAACCGCTCGTGGAACCACGGCGCCGAAGGCGAGACCGACGACCAGTCGATCGTCGCGCTGCGCACCCGGCAGGCGCGCAACCTCTTCGCCACCCTGCTGCTGTCCACCGGCACGCCGATGTTCGTCGCGGGTGACGAGATGTGGCGGACCCAGGGCGGCAACAACAACGCCTACTGCCTCGACGACGAGACCTCCTGGATCGACTGGACGCCGTCGGCGGCCTCGGAGCCGATGCTCGCCTTCGCGCGGCGGGTGGTGCGGATCCGCGCGAGCAGCCCGGCGCTGCGCCAGCCGGAGTTCTTCGAGGGCCGCACCACGCCCACCGGCAAACCCGACCTGGTGTGGTTCCGGCCCGACGGCGAGGAGTTCGACGAGATCGACTGGTTCGACGAGAGCCGCCGCACGCTGTGCATGTGGATCGACGGCTCCAACTCCCAGGCCCGCAACCGCGAGGGCGAGCTCGTGACCGACCACTCGTGGCTGCTGATCCTGCACGCCGGTGAGGACGACACCGAGGTGGTGCTGCCCGGGCCCGAGTACGGCGCCACCTACAAACCGACGCTCGACACCGGCACGGCCGACGGCAGCCCCGCCTACGTGGGCGTGCTGGACCCGAAGTCACGCATCGTCGTGGCCGCTCGCTCGCTGCAGCTGCTGCGGGCGCCGCGGGACTTCGTGGCGGGTCCCCAGCCCCTCTAGCGCGGGGGCCGGCGTGTCCCGCGGTGGATCGATCCAGAGGTTTCGCAGAAATCGGTCAAGAGACCACCCTCACCACGGAACACCGGAATCCTGCTCGTCATCCGGTTTGTTGGATGTTGAAATCCAGCGTGGACATCCCCGAGGAGAACTGCATGAGCGACGACGGCACACCGTCCGAGCCCGGTTTGCGAATCGGCTTGGTCGCGGAGTCGACGAAGACCGAGACACGCGTCGCGCTGACGCCGGACACCGTGCGCAAGGCCGTGGGCCTGGGTTACACCGTGCGGGTGGAGTCCGGGGCCGGGGCGCGATCCGGGTTCGACGACGAGGCCTACCTGTCCGCGGGCGCCGAGGTCACGGCCGATCCGGTGTGGGACGCGGACGTGGTCGTGACGATCAACGCGCCGGGCCCGGACGAGATCGAGAGACTGCGACCCGGCACCACGCTGGTGTCGATGCTGGCGCCCGCGCTGGAACCGGAGCGGCTGGCCGCGCTGGCCGAGCGCGGCGTCACGGCGCTGGCGATGGACGCGGTGCCGCGGATCTCGCGGGCCCAGTCGCTCGACGTGCTCAGCTCGATGGCGAACATCGCCGGCTACCGGGCCGTGATCGAGGCCGCGCACGTGTTCGGCCGGTTCTTCACCGGCCAGGTCACGGCGGCGGGCAAGGTGCCGCCGGCGAAGGTGCTGGTCGCCGGCGCCGGGGTGGCCGGGCTGGCGGCCATCGCGGCCGCCAACAGCCTGGGCGCCGTGGTGCGCGCGACCGACCCGCGCCCGGAGGTGGCCGACCAGGTGCGCTCGCTGGGCGGTGAGTACCTCGCGGTCGAGGTCGAGCAGGAGGCCAGTACCGACGGGTACGCGAAAGCGACGTCGGAGGCCTACGACCGGCGCGCCGCGGAGATCTACTCCGAGCAGGCCGCCGACGTGGACATCGTCATCACCACCGCGCTCATCCCGGGCCGGCCGGCGCCGAAGCTGCTCACGGCCGAGCAGGTGGCGTTGATGAAGCCCGGCAGCGTGGTGGTGGACATGGCCGCCGCGCAGGGCGGCAACGTGGCCGGCACGGTCGCCGGTGAGGTCGTGACCACCGCCAACGGCGTCACGATCATCGGCTACACCGACCTGCCGGGCCGGCTGCCCGCGCAGGCTTCGCAGCTGTACGGCACCAACGTGGTGAACCTGCTGAAGCTGCTCACGCCGGAGAAGGACGGCCGGCTCACGCTGGACTTCGAGGACGTGGTGCAGCGCGGGCTCACCGTGGTCCGCGACGGCGAGGTGCTGTGGCCGCCGCCGAAGGTGTCCGTGAGTGCCGCACCGCCGCCCGCGCCCGCACCGGCCGCTCAGCCGGCCAAGCCGGAGCAGGCCAAGTCGCCGTGGGCCCGCGCGGTCGTCGCGGTGGTCGGCGCGGTGCTGCTGTTCCTGGCGTCGGCGTTCGCGCCGCCGGAGCTGGCCGGGCACCTCACGGTGTTCGTGCTCGCGATCGTGATCGGGTTCTACGTGATCGGCAACGTGCACCACGCGCTGCACACGCCGCTCATGTCGGTGACCAACGCGATCTCCGGGATCATCGTCGTCGGCGCGATCCTGCAGATCGCCGGCGGCGGGATCGCCACCACCGTCCTGGCCGCGGCCGCCGTGCTGCTGGCCTCGATCAACATCGTCGGTGGCTTCCTGGTCACGCGCCGGATGCTGTCGATGTTCTCGAGGAGCTGACCCCGTGCACGCAGAGACCTGGAAGACCGCGGCGTACCTGATCGCCGCGCTGCTGTTCGTGGCCAGCCTCGCGGGGCTGGCCAAGCACGAGACGTCGCGCCGCGGCGTCTGGTTCGGCATCGCCGGCATGGCGATCGCGCTGATCGCGACCGGGGCCACGGTGCTCGGCCTCGCGAGCGGGCTGGGCATCACGCTGCTGCTGGTGGCGCTCGTGATCGGCGCCGCGATCGGCGTGTGGCGGGCGCGGGTGGTCGAGATGACCGGCATGCCCGAGCTGATCGCCCTGATGCACAGCTTCGTCGGCCTCGCCGCGGTGCTGGTGGGCTGGAACGGGTTCCTCGAGGTCGAGGGCGACAGCGGCCAGACGGAACTGGTGGGCTCGCTGCTGGGCATCCACCACGCCGAGGTCGTGATCGGCGTCTTCATCGGCGCGGTGACCTTCACCGGCTCGATCGTGGCGTACCTGAAGCTCTCGGCGCGGATCCCGTCGGCGCCGTTGCAGCTGCCCGGCAAGAACGTGCTCAACCTCGGCGCGCTCGTCGCGTTCGCGGTGCTCACGGTGTTCTTCGTGCTCAGCCCGGCCACCTGGTTGCTGGTCGTGGTCACGGTGCTGGCGCTGCTGCTGGGCCTGCACCTGGTCGCCTCCATCGGCGGCGGCGACATGCCGGTGGTCGTGTCGATGCTCAACTCGTACTCGGGCTGGGCCGCGGCGGCGTCGGGCTTCTTGCTGGGCAACGACTTGCTGATCATCACCGGCGCGCTCGTCGGCTCGTCCGGTGCCTACCTGTCCTACGTGATGTGCAAGGCGATGAACCGCTCGTTCATCTCGGTGATCGCGGGCGGGTTCGGCGCGCCGGCCACGAGCGGCGCGGCGGAGGTCACCGGCGAGCACCGCGAGATCGACGCCGCCGGGGTGGCCGACCTGCTCTCGGGCGCGAGCTCGGTGGTCATCACGCCGGGCTACGGCATGGCGGTGGCGCAGGCCCAGGCCCCGGTGGCCGAGCTGACGCGGCGGTTGCGCGAGCAGGGCGTGAACGTGCGCTTCGGCGTGCACCCGGTGGCCGGGCGGCTGCCCGGGCACATGAACGTGCTGCTGGCCGAGGCGAAGGTGCCCTACGACATCGTGCTGGAGATGGACGAGATCAACGACGACCTCGCCGACACCGACGTCGTGCTCGTGATCGGCGCCAACGACACGGTGAACCCCTCGGCCGCCGAGGACCCGGGCAGCCCGATCGCCGGCATGCCGGTGCTGCGGGTGTGGGAAGCCGGCAACGTCGTGGTGTTCAAGCGGTCGATGGCCCCGGGCTACGCGGGGGTGCAGAACCCGCTCTTCTTCCGCGACAACAGCCAGATGCTCTTCGGCGACGCCAAGGAACGCGTGCAGGACATCCTCGCCGCGCTCCCGGCCCGCGTCGGCTAGCCCGGCACCCGAAAAGTCCGTACCACCCGCGCCGCCGGTTCCCTGGGAGCCGGCGGCGCGGTCGTGCGCGGGGCCCGTCGCGCCGGCGCCGAGCCCGGTCAGCGCCCACTGTGGACAGTCGGGCGACGCGACTTCCCGGCCGGCCGTCGACTCGCGCGCGCCTTCGTGAACACTATTCGACTTCTGTGTTACGGACATCCTGCCGAAACCAGGCTCGGGTGATTGTTCCGCCGTTCGAGTTGCGGCCGCGCCGAACGTGTGGGAGCGGGCGGAAACTCCGTCCGGCCGGACCGTTTCGCCCGACCGGGTGGCGGGTACAACGGTAAAAGGCCCCGCTGTCAAGGGCTTTGAGGGAATCAGGCACACTGACCGTGCTCGCGTTCGCAGGGGAATCAGCACAGCCAAAGTCTGTACAAAGAGGGGCGTTGCCATGACCGGCCGGCTCGGTATCGACGACGTCAAGCCCACCGTCAGCTGTGGTCGGTATCCGGCCAAAGCCGTTGTGGGAGAACACTTTCCGGTGTCCGCCACGGTGTGGCGCGAGGGCCACGACGCAGTGTCGGCCACCGTCGCGTGGCGCGGTCCGGGCGACCGCGTGTCGCGGCAGACGCGGATGGCCGAGCACGGCAAGGGATTGGATCTCTTCGCCGCCGTGATCGTGCCCGACACCGAGGGCCTCTGGACCTACCGCGTCGACGCGTGGAGCGACCCGTGGGCCACGTGGGAACACGCCGTGGAGGTCAAGATCGCGGCGGGGCAAGGACCCGAGGACCTCGACAACGACCTCGAGAACGGCGCGCGCCTGCTCGAGCGCGTGTCCCGCCGTCCCGAGCGCCGCGCCGAACGGGCGCTGCTCGCGGGCGCGGCCGCGGATCTGCGCGCCGTCGACCGCGATCTCGCCGAGCGCGTGGGCGCCGCGCTCTCGCCCGAGATCCGCCGGCTCATGCACGAGTTCCCCGTGCGGGAACTGATCACCAAGGGCAAGCCGCTCAAGCTGTGGGTGGACCGCAAGCGCGCCGCGTTCGGTTCCTGGTACGAGTTCTTCCCGCGGTCCACCGGCGGCGTCGACGAGCACGGCAACGCGGTGCACGGCACGTTCGCCACCGCCACCCAGTCACTCGATCGGGTGGCGACCATGGGCTTCGACGTGGTCTACCTGCCGCCGATCCACCCGATCGGGCGAGTGAACCGCAAGGGCCCCAACAACACTCTCGTCGCCACCCCCGACGACGTCGGCTCGCCGTGGGCGATCGGCGCCGACGAGGGCGGCCACGACGCGATCCACCCGGAGCTCGGCACGCTCGAGGACTTCGACGCGTTCGTGGCGCGGGCGGGGGAGCTGGGCATGGAGGTGGCGCTCGACCTCGCGCTGCAGGCCGCGCCCGACCACCCGTGGGTGCTCAAGTACCCGGAGTTCTTCACCACGCGGCCCGACGGCACGATCGCCTACGCCGAGAACCCGCCGAAGAAGTACCAGGACATCTACCCGATCAACTTCGACAACGACCCGCGCGGCATCTACGACGAGGTGCTCCGCGTCGTGCTGCACTGGGCGTCGCACGGGGTGCGCATCTTCCGGGTCGACAACCCGCACACCAAGCCACCGGACTTCTGGGCGTGGCTCATCCAGTCGGTGAAGGACGCCCACCCGGACGTGCTGTTCCTGGCCGAGGCGTTCACGCGCCCGGCGCGGCTGTGGGGCCTGGCGAAGCTCGGCTTCACCCAGAGCTACACCTACTTCACCTGGCGCACGACCAAGGAGGAGCTGACCGAGTTCGGCACCGACCTGGTCGAGCACTGGAACGAGGGCCGGCCCAACCTGTTCGTGAACACGCCGGACATCCTGCACGAGTCGCTGCAGCACGGCGGCCCGGGCGTGTTCGCGCTGCGGGCGGCGCTGGCCGCCACGCTGTCGCCGACGTGGGGTGTCTACTCCGGGTTCGAGCTGTTCGAACACCAGCCGGTGCGTGCCGGCAGCGAGGAGTACCTCGACTCGGAGAAGTACCAATTGCGGCCGCGCGACTTCGAGCGGGCGCTGGCGGAGGGCCGCTCGCTGGAACCGTGGCTCACGAAGCTCAACACGATCCGCAAGACCCACCCGGCGTTGCAGGGCATGCGGACCCTGCGGTTCCACCACGTCGACAACGGCGCGCTGCTCGCCTACTCCAAACAGGACCCGGCGACCGGCGACACCGTGCTCACCGTGGTGAACCTCGACCCGCACGGTGCCCAGGAAGGCACCCTGTGGCTCGACCTCGAGTCGCTCGGCTTCGACTGGCACGAGCGGCTCATCGCGCACGACGAGGTCACCGGGGAGACCTGGGACTGGGGCCAGGCCAACTTCGTCCGGCTCGAACCGTGGCGTGCGGTCGCGCACGTGGTCGCGGTCCGCCGCCGGCTCGCGGGATAACCGGGCTTCG
The DNA here is from genome assembly GCF_035918295.1 of Amycolatopsis rhabdoformis. Lineage (GTDB taxonomy): Bacteria > Actinomycetota > Actinomycetes > Mycobacteriales > Pseudonocardiaceae > Amycolatopsis > Amycolatopsis rhabdoformis. Next base: position 3,744,049 of record NZ_CP142149.1, on the reverse strand, counting down.
AACCGAATTTTTCCAGCCACCCTGCACGCACGGCACGCGGCAGGGACGATCGAACGTACCGCCGAACGCGGGACGAGGTGGAGTTTGATGGACGACGAGAGCCGGCCCGACGCAGCTCTGGGCCTGGACGGCGTACCGCACACGGGCGAGGCGATGACCGCCGAGGGCCTGCTCGTGGAACCCCAGGCGAACGAGTTCGCGCACGCCGAAGAGGCACCGCGTGATCCGCACTGGTTCAAGGGCGCCGTGTTCTACGAGGTGCTGGTGCGCGCCTTCACCGACTCGAACGGTGACGGCACCGGCGACCTGCGCGGCCTCGCCAGCCGGCTCGACTACCTCGAGTGGCTCGGCGTCGACTGCCTGTGGCTGCCGCCGTTCTACGCGTCGCCGTTGCGCGACGGCGGTTACGACATCAGCGACTTCCGCTCGGTGCTGCCGGAGTTCGGCACCGTCGAGGACTTCGTGTACCTGCTCGGCGAGGCGCACAAGCGCGGCATCCGCGTGGTCACCGACCTGGTGCTCAACCACACCTCCGACGCGCACCCGTGGTTCCAGCAGTCGCGCTCGGACCCCGACGGCCCGTACGGCGACTACTACGTGTGGAGCGAGGACGACTCGCGCTACGCCGACGCGCGCATCATCTTCGTGGACACCGAGACGTCGAACTGGACCTACGACCCGGTGCGCGGCCAGTTCTACTGGCACCGCTTCTTCAGCCACCAGCCGGATCTCAACTACGAGAACCCGGCCGTGCAGGAAGCGATGATCGACGTGCTGCGGTTCTGGCTCGACCTCGGCATCGACGGGTTCCGGCTCGACGCCGTGCCGTACCTGTTCGAGCAGGAGGGCACCAACTGCGAGAACCTGCCGCGCACGCACGAGTTCCTCAAGCGCTGCCGCAAGGTCGTCGACGACGAGTTCCCCGGCCGCATCCTGCTGGCCGAGGCGAACCAGTGGCCCTCGGACGTGGTCGAGTACTTCGGCGACCCGGACGTCGGCGGCGACGAGTGCCACATGGCGTTCCACTTCCCGCTGATGCCGCGCATCTTCATGGCGGTGCGGCGCGAATCGCGGTTCCCGATCTCGGAGATCCTGCTGCAGACCCCGCAGATCCCGAGCGGCACGCAGTGGGGCATCTTCCTGCGCAACCACGACGAGCTCACGCTCGAGATGGTCACGGACGAAGAGCGCGACTACATGTACTCCGAGTACGCCAAAGACCCGCGGATGAAGGCCAACATCGGCATCCGCCGGCGCCTGGCGCCGCTGCTGGACAACGACCGCAACCAGCAGGAGCTGTTCACGGCGATGCTCCTTTCGCTGCCGGGCTCGCCCGTTCTGTACTACGGTGACGAGATCGGCATGGGAGACAACATCTGGCTCGGCGACCGCGACGCGGTCCGCACACCCATGCAGTGGACGCCGGACCGCAACGCCGGCTTCTCCTCGTGCGACCCGGGCCGCATCTACCTGCCCGTGATCATGGACCCGGTCTACGGCTACGAGGCGCTCAACGTCGAGGCCCAGTCGAACAACGCGTCGTCGCTGCTCAACTGGACGCGGCGGATGATCGAGGTGCGCAAGCAGCACCACGCGTTCGCCGAGGGCGACTTCGTGGACCTCGGCGGGTCGAACCCGAGTGTGCTGGCGTACAAGCGCCAGTGGCGCCGGCCCGACGGGTGCATGGACGTGGTGCTGTGCGTGAACAACCTGTCGCGGTTCCCGCAGCCGGTGGAGCTCGACCTGTCCGGCCACCGCGGTTCCGTGCCGGTGGAGCTCACCGGCGGGGTGCGTTTCCCGGAGGTCGGTGAACTGCCGTACCTGCTCACGCTGCCCGGTCACGGGTTCTACTGGTTCCAGCTCCTCGAGCGGGAAGCCGAAGGCGAAATGAGGTGAGTGCCTTGACCGACCACGCGGACCTGGTCGAGCAGCTCGTCGCCGAGCTGCCGTGCTGGCTTCCGGCGCAGCGGTGGTTCGCGGGCAAGGACCGGCCGATCACGGCCGTCCGCGCGCTCGCGGCCACGGAGCTGGTCGAGGGCGACCCGCAGCTGCTGCACGTGGTCGTCGAGGTGGTGCAGGGCGACCGGACCGAGCCCTACCAGTTGCTGGTGGGGCGCCGCTCGCACCCGCCGGAGATCGCGTCCTCGGCCTGGCTCGGCGCCGACGGCGGCCTCAACTTCTACGAGGCCACCGGCGACGCGGACCTGACCGCGGTGCTGCTCGACCACATCGTGGCCGGCGACCGCGTCGGCCCGCTGGTGTTCGAGCACGAGGCCGGCGCGCGGCTCACCGGCGGGCTGCGCGCGCGGCCCATCACGTCCGAGCAGAGCAACACCTCGCTCGTGTACGGCGGGCAGTACATCCTCAAGCTGTTCCGCAAGCTCAGCCCCGGCACGAACAAGGACCTGCTGCTGCACCGCGCGCTGCAGGCGGCGGGCTGCGAGCACATCGCCGAGGTCGTCGGGTCGATCACCGGTGAGCTGGCCGGGCAGCCGGCGACGATCGGGATGCTGCAGGTGTTCCTGCCCGACGCCGTCGACGGCTGGGCGATGGCCACCACCAGCGTGCGCGACCTGCTGGCCGAACCCGAGCTGCACGCCGACGAGGTCGGCGGTGACTTCGCGGGGGAGGCCGAACGCCTCGGCGCGGCCGTGGCGCACGTGCACACCGACCTCGCGGCGGCGCTGGGCGCGCACCCGGTGGACGAGACCGAGCTCGACCGCACGGTGGCGGGCATGAGCGAGCGCCTCGACCGGATCGCGGCCGAGGTGCCGCAGCTGGCCGAGCACGCACCCGCGCTGCACAAGGTGTTCGACGCGTTGCGCGACCTGCCGCCGGGGCGGCCGGGGATCTCGATGCAGTACATCCACGGTGACCTGCACCTGGGCCAGGTGCTGCGCACCGTCGGCGGCTGGCTGCTGCTCGACTTCGAGGGTGAGCCGGCCGCGCCGCTGGAAGAGCGGCACGCACTGCGCTCGCCACTGCGGGACGTCGCGGGCATGCTGCGCTCATTCGACTACGCGGCCCGGCAGCTGCTCGTGGGCCAGCCGGAGGACCCGGCCACCACCGAACGCGCGCTCGAGTGGGCGCGCCGCAACCGCACTGCTTTCTGCGACGGATACGCCGCGGCCGCCGGCCGGATCGGCGACCCGCGTGAGCACGGAGAGCTGCTTCGTGCGTTCGAACTCGACAAAGCGGTGTACGAAGTCGCCTACGAGCACGCGAACCGGCCCGACTGGCTGGCCGTGCCCATGGCGGCGATCGCCCGCATCGCCCACGGAGGTGAGTGAAGACGTGAACGCGGCTCCTCGGGATCTACCCGAAGCGGCTCCGTCCCCGCAGGACATCGACCGGCTGCTGGCCGGCTCGCACCACGACCCGCACTCGGTGCTCGGCGTCCACGCGCAGGGCACGGTGGGGGCCGGTGCGACGAGCCCCGGCCGGGTCGTGGCGCGGGCGCTGGTGCCCGGGGCGAAGGCCGTGTCGGTGCTGGCGGGGGACCGCCGGTTCCCGCTGGAGCGCGTGGCCGACGCGTTGTTCGCGGCGCCGCTGCCCGAGCACCCCGGCGACTACCGGCTGGAGATCGGCTACGACGGGCACACCGTGGTGACCGACGACCCGTACCGCTGGCTGCCCACCGTCGGCGAGCTCGACCTGCACCTCATCGGCGAGGGCCGGCACGAACGGCTCTGGGACGTGCTCGGCGCTCACGTGCGCTCCTACGACACTCCACACGGGACGGTCGGGGGCGTCTCGTTCGCCGTGTGGGCGCCGACCGCGCGCGGCGTGCGGGTGATCGGCGACTTCAACGGCTGGGAGGGCCGCGGGCACGCGATGCGCTCGCTCGGCTCCTCGGGCGTGTGGGAGCTGTTCGTGCCGGACGTGCCGGTGGGCACCTGCTACAAGTTCCGGATTCTCGGCGCCGACGGGCACTGGCACGAGAAGGCCGACCCGATGGCGTTCGCCACCGAGGTGCCGCCGGCCACCGCGTCGAAGGTCACGAAGTCGGCCTACACCTGGACCGACGACGAGTGGGTCGCCCGGCGCGAGGCCACGAACTGGGCCGACGCGCCGATGAGCGTGTACGAAGTGCACCTCGGTTCTTGGCGGCCCGGCCTGGACTACCGCGAGATGGCCGACCAGCTCGCCGACTACGTGACCGACACCGGCTTCACCCACGTGGAGTTCCTGCCGGTGGCCGAGCACCCGTTCGGCGGTTCGTGGGGCTACCAGGTCACGTCGTACTACGCGCCGACCTCGCGCTTCGGCTCGCCCGACGACTTCCGCTACCTCGTGGACCACCTGCACCAGCGGGGGATCGGCGTGCTGGTGGACTGGGTGCCCGCGCACTTCCCGCGTGACATCTGGGCGCTCGCGCGCTTCGACGGCAGCCCGCTCTACGAACACGAGGACCCGCGCCGCGGCGAGCAGCCCGACTGGGGCACGCTCGTGTTCAACTTCGGCCGCAACGAGGTGCGCAACTTCCTGGTGGCCAACGCGCTCTACTGGCTCGAGGAGTTCCACCTCGACGGCCTGCGCGTGGACGCCGTCGCGTCGATGCTCTACCTCGACTACTCGCGCAAGGACGGCGAGTGGCTGCCCAACGAGTACGGCGGCCGCGAAAACCTCGACGCCGTGCGGTTCCTGCAGGAGCTCAACGCGACCGTGTACCGCCGCCACCCCGGTGTGGTGATGGTGGCCGAGGAGTCCACGGCGTGGCCGGGTGTCACGCGGCCGACCCACTTGGGCGGGCTCGGGTTCGGCTTCAAGTGGAACATGGGCTGGATGCACGACACGCTGCGCTACCTCGGCCACGAGCCGATCCACCGCGCGTACCACCACAACGAGATGACGTTCTCGCTCGTGTACGCGTGGAGCGAGAACTTTGTGCTGCCGCTCTCGCACGACGAAGTGGTGCACGGCAAGGGATCCCTGTGGGAGCGGATGCCGGGTGACGACTGGAACAAGGCGGCGGGCCTGCGCTCGCTGCTGGCCTTCATGTGGGCGCACCCGGGCAAGCAGCTGCTGTTCATGGGCGGTGAGTTCGGGCAGCCGCGGGAGTGGTCGGAGTCGCGCTCGCTCGACTGGCACCTGCTCGACGCACCGCTGCACCGCGGGGTGCAGGACCTGCTGCGGCGGCTGAACACGATCTACCGGTCCACCGGCGCGCTGTTCAGCGGCGACGTGCGCCCGGAAGGCTTCCAGTGGATCGACGCCAACGACTCGGCCGGCAACGTGCTGAGCTTCCTGCGCATCGGCTCCGACGGCTCGCGCCTGGCGTGCGTCGCGAACTTCGCGGGCGTGCCGCACCACGACTACCGCGTGGGCCTGCCCGCGGCCGGGCGCTGGACCGAGCTGCTGAACACCGACGCCGAGGCCTACGGCGGGTCGGGTGTCGGCAACCTCGGTGCGGTGGAAGCGGTCGCGTCACCGTGGCACGGCCAGCCGGCGTCGGCCGTGCTGCAGCTGCCGCCGAACGGTGTCCTGTGGTTGCTCGAGGAGGCCACCTCCACCGTACAGTGACGTTGTCGGAAAATTCCTCACGTTGACTCTTGTCGGTGAGCGCTGCTCCGGGTTAGCTTTGTTGTGATCCACAACAAACCCGGGGTGGCGCCGCCAGGCCGCCCCTCGAGTGACGAGGGATGAAGACGATGAAGTCTCTGAAGACGTCTGCCCGATGGCGGCTGCTGGCGATCCCGGCGGCATTGGCGATGGCGGCGGGGCTCGCGGCCGCGCCGGCCGGCAACGCGGCACCCGCGAGCCCCGCGGCCGCGTTCACCGACGACTTCGACGGGCCCGCGGGCAGCCCGGCCGACGGCTCGAAGTGGAACTACGAGACCGGCGACAACGTGAACAACCACGAACGCGAGTGGTACACCTCGGGCGCGGCCAACGCGGCGCTCGACGGCCAGGGACACCTGGTGATCACGGCGAAGAAGGAAAGCTCCGGCAACAACTGCTGGTACGGCCCCTGCCAGTACACCTCGGCGCGGCTCAACACCTCCGGCAAGTTCTCCACCGGCTCGGGCCACGTCGAGGTCCGCATGAAGCTCCCGCGCGGCCAGGGCATGTGGCCCGCGTTCTGGATGCTGGGCGGCGGCAACTGGCCTGCCGACGGCGAGATCGACGTGATGGAGAACATCGGCAAGGAGCCGAACACGGTCCACGGCACGATCCACGGCCCGGGCTACTCGGGCGCCAACGGCATCGGCGCCGCCTACAACGGCCCGAACTTCTCCGACGGCTTCCACACCTACGCGGTGGACTGGTCCACGAACAAGATCGTGTGGTCCGTCGACGGCAACGCCTACGAGACCCGCACCCCGGCCGACCTGGGCGGCAACAAGTGGGTCTACGACCACCCCTTCTTCCTCATCCTGAACCTCGCCGTGGGCGGCGACTGGCCCGGTGACCCGGACGGCGGAACGCAGTTCCCGCAGCAGCTCGTGGTCGACTACGTGCACGTGAGCTGATCGTCCATTCCGGACTCTTGCTCGCCGGCACGGTTTCCTGACCACCGGACGCCTCCGCGAAATTCGGGCCGCGGCGGCGGGCGGAGATCGCACGGGCGCGGATCTCCGCGGCTTCGCCCGGCTCAGCTTGCGGCGAGCCGGGCGAAGCTCCGGAACCCACTGTGCTCTCGGAACCCGCTGTGCTCCCGGAACCCACGGTGCTCCCGGGATCCCGGTGCTCGGCATCCACAGTGGACTTGTCGACAGTGGACCTTCCGCAGTGGTCCTACAGCCAGCCGCGGTCCTTCGCGTTCATGCCGGCCTGGAACCGGGTCGTGGCGTTGAGCTCGGTCATCAGCCGTTGCACGCGGCGCTGGGTCGTGCGGGGGCTCCAGCCGAGCGCGCGGCCGATGCCGGCATCGGTCTGGCCGGCCGCGAGCAAAGTGAGCAGCGTGGTCGTCTCGGGATCGCGCTCGGGCGCCGGGTCGGTGAGGGCTTCGGTGATGGGGACGGCGCGGTCCCACTCCGCTTCGAACAGCGTGACGAGCGCGTCGAGCAGGGCCGAGGCGTGGATGATGTACGCCGCGTCGACGACGTGCGGTGACGAGCTGATCGGGATCACCGCGACCTCCTCGTCGGCCATCACCATCTTGATCGGCAGCTGCGGCCGGACGCGCGAGCGTTCGCCGTGGGTGCCGCTCAGGAGGATGTCGTTCTGCAGCCGGCCGGGGTAGGCGATCGCCTCGCGGTCGTAGATCACGCGGAAGACGACGCCGGCCCTGAGCCGCTGCCGTTCCAGGTCGAGGTTCTCGCCGGGCACGCTGACGTAGGGCGGCCGGTCGAACCCGCGGATCTGGGTGCGGGCCTCGTCCTGCAGTCGCCGCACGCGGGCGTCGAGGTTCTCCGCGCCGGTGACGACCTCGACGAGCTCGGCCGGGTGGGTGAACCGGCTCGCTTCGCGGTGCACCTCCATGAGGTCCTCGATCATCGCGCGGGCGCTGCGCAGCTCGGCCGCGCGTTCGGCCGCGAGCGCACCCAGTGCGATGTCGGGCGCCGCGGCGAGGTAGCGCGCGGGGCGGCCCGGCACCCGGCTCGCCATGCCGCTCGCGGTGAGCCGCGAGAGCGCCCGCGTCGCCTGCTGGGCGGAAAGTCCGCATTGTTCCGCCAGGTCCACGGCCCGCGTGCGTGGGTGGCCGAGCAGTGCCGTGTACACGCTGGCGTCGGCGGGCGGGATGCCGAGGGCGTCGAGGTCTCGCGACTGCTGGCGGGAACCCGCCACCTGGCGACTATTGGTCACGGTGGCTATCTTGCGCCACCGGGCGCGTGACTGGGAAATTGATCCGATCACTGGCCGACCACTCGGTGCTCTCCCGCCCGTGAACGCCGGTGCCTCCCCACTCGCCGACCCCGGTGGTCCTCCACCCCGGTGCCCTCCCCGTCCCCCCGACCCGAAAGGGAGCCAGGTGCCCCGCGCCCGAACGATCCCGTTTCGCCGTGTCCTGACCGCGGTCACCGCCGCGGCGACCTTCACCGGTCTCGCCGTCGCCCCGGCCACCGCCGCGGCGCAGCCCGATCAACCACCCCCGTCCAGACACGTCGCGATGCCCGACGGCGGCGGGATCACCGTCGACCCCGACGGCGCCGCGACCCGCACCGACGCCCACGGCAAGACCGTCGCCAAGACCGTGCTCGCCTTGCCGCAGGGCACCTCCGCGCTCGGCAGCCTCGCGGCGACCGACGACGCCGTGCGCGCCGCGTTCACCCAGAGCACCGCGCCCGCCTCGTCGGGCGACCTGCTCGTGCAACTCGCCGGCTCGACCGCGGTCACCGGCACCCCGCTCGCGGCCGGCCGCCGCGCGGCCAAGACCTCGGACACCGGCGTGAACGCGGCGCTCGCCGCCGTCGGCGCGACCTCCGTGGAGCCGGTGTTCCCCGCCGCCACCGACGTGCCCGCGCTCGCCAAGACCGTGCTCGTGCACCTGGCCGACAGCCGGCACACCGACGCCGCGGCCGCGAAGCTCGCCGCCACACCGGGGGTGGCGAGCGCGCAGCCCAACCGCCGCGTCTCGGCGATGTCCACCGGCCCCGTGCCGGTGCCGCAGCCCGCGGTGAAGGCGGCGAAACTGCCGCAGGCGCACCAGAAACCGCCGGCCGGCCTGCCCACCAACTACGGCGTGACGTCCTCGGCCCAGAGCTACCTCAACGCCGGTGGCACCAACGCGCTCGCCGCGTACAGCCTGCTGGGCACGAAGTCGGGGCATCTGCCGGGCAGCGGCGAGATCATCACCAACGTGTCGATCGGCGACCTGACCGACCAGGGCATGGCCGACGCGGGTGACACCTACGTGAGCAACTACGGCCCGACCACCGTGGTGCAGGGCGGGCAGCGCTACCTCGACCTGCCGTCGATGCCGCTGATCCCCACCTACACCTCCGATTCCTCGGGCCGGCTCGACCCGCTCGGCTCCGCCGAAGGCGAGGACCCCGCGCTCGGCGAGGTGCTGCTCGACTTCGGCGTGATGGCGCCGCTGCCGCACAACGCGCAACGCGCCGGCGCCCAGGGCGACGGGTTCACCGACCTGCTCGGGATCGCGCCCGGCGCGCAGTACCGGCTCGTGGTGCCGCAGGACCCGACGCTCGACCAGATCTCCGTGGCGCTGCTGGCCGCCGCGCGCCAGACGCCGCGCCCGGACGTGATCACCGCGAGCCTCGGCGTCGGCACCGACAGCGCGGGCTTCCCGGGCCGCTACCTCGAAGACGACCCGGTGGCGCAGGCCGTGATCAGCACGATCGTGAACCAGTACCACATCGTGGTCACCATCTCTTCGAACGACGGCACGCGCCTCTACACCCCCGCCGCAGTCGGCCCGGACGGTGGCAGCACGCCCACCGACGTCACGAAGGACGCCCGCGCCACCACGGACATCGCGGACGACCAGTTCTCCACCACGCCGACGAAGGTCCTCGACAGCGGTGCGATCGCCGTCGGCGGCACCACGCTCGACGACACCCTTGCCGTGCCTCAGCCGGCCGGCGGTGCGGCCGCGCACAACCCGACCTTCGCCACCACCCGCACCGACGGCGGCGGCGCGTTCTCCTCGGGCTTCGGCAGCCGCGTGGACGTTTCCGCGCCCAGCGACGGCATCCTGGTCATGGAGCACACCCAACGCGGTGCCGCGCAGGACGTGACCCCGGTGCTCAACGGCGGCACGTCGGCGTCCGCGCCCATGACCGCGGCCGCCGCGGCGGTGGTGCTGCAGGCCGGGAAGCTCGCCGGCCGCTCACTGAGCCCGGCCGACGTCCGGTCGGTGCTCCAGCACACGGCGCGGCCGGTGGCGTCGCCGCCGCAGATGGACCGGCCCGTGACGGTCGGCCCGCAGATCGACGTGGCCGCGGCCGTGCAGTCGGTGCTCGGTGGCCGCCGGGGCCGGATCGACCCCGCGATCGCCGGCGTGTCGGTGGCGCACCGCGTGACCGTGGGCGGGCTCGGCGGTTCCTTCACCGAGAACGCCGACGGCGGCCGGATCGACCTCGACACCGGCGGCACGGGGGAGGGGCTCGTGGGCCCGGTCACCGTCGGCGCCGACGTGGTGGGCGCGCCGGACGGCGCGACCTACGTGCTGAAGATCCACGGCCACGAGTTCGCCTCGGCCGTGCCCGCCGTGCGGCTGAGCCCGAAGGAGATCCTGGCGGCAGCGGGACTTCCGGTGATGTCCACTGTGGACCGCTCGGTGCCCGTGACCTTCGAGGTCCGCTCGGGCCACCGCGTGGTCGCGTCGGCTCCGCAGACGCTCACCTTCGGGCCCACCGACGGCACCTACGCCGAGGCCCTCGCCCCGGTGGCGCCGGCGACGGTGGCCGTGGGCAAGGACGTGCGGGTGCACTACGACCTCACCGGCGTGCGGAACCTGTCGAACCCGCAGGTGGTCGTGTCCACGCTGGGGCACTGGAACCCGGTCAGCGCACCGCTGTTCGGCACGGGCTTCGTCGCGCCGGTCACCGCGACCTCCGGTGACGTGGTCGTGCCGGCCAGTGCGTTCGCCGGTGGTGCCGGGATCTACGGCGTCGGGATCGTGCAGCGGTCGGTGACCGGTACCGCGGGTGATCCGACGTATGGCGAGTTCACCGCGATCCGTGTCGGCGGTGCGGCGCAGCGACCGGACGCGCCGACCCTCACGGCGGGCGCGTCTTCGGGCCACTTCCTGGAGATCACGCGGGCGGCGCCGGCGTTCTCGCTCGGCTACGACGTGCGCGGCGTGCCGGGTGCGGCCGGTGCGGCGGTGGAGGTTTCGGCGCCGGCACCGACGTTGTACAACTCGTTCAACACCGTGACCAACGCCAACGGCGACCGGCGGGACGCCGGCGGCCCGAGTGCGGGATCCGTGGCGTACCAGCAGCTTCCGGCGCGCAACGGGGTCGCGAAGCTCGACGCGGTGAAGCTCGGCCTCGGTGGTTCGGTCGGCTACGACGTGCGCGTGTTCGCCACGGACAAGCACGGCAAGGTGCTCGGCCAGGCTTCGCCGACGTCGTTCCTCGCGCTCGACGACGGCTACACGCCCGGCGACACCGTGGTGACGAGCTTCGCCGCGGCGGCCCAGGGCCTGTCCTTCGTCGCGCTGCGCGAGCCGGGCGGCGGCGAGTCGGTGCAGGCGTACGACGCGGTGAAGGGCACGTACGGCCGGGTCTTCACCTCTGATGCGTCCGGCGACGGCGGCTACCAGGTGCTCGGTGCGGACGCGACGGCCCACCGGCTGGTGCTGCTGCACTTCACCAACGCCGGGTGGACGCTGGAAACGTACGACACCTCGTCCGGGCAGCAGGTGGCTTCGGTGACCGCCGAGGGCTACTCGGTGCAGGGCGGGCGCGTGGACACGACCCGGCACCGCGCGGCGATCCTGGCCAAGCGGACGGTGGACAACACCGATTTCGTGCTGCCGCTGACGGTGGCCGACGGTGCGCTCGGCACTCCGCTGCTCGCGGACCCGCCGGGTGCGGTGGCGGGCGCGTTCAAGATGATCGAGCTCGACCAGGCCACCGGGCTGGTCTACCTCGCGCGCACCGGCGGCGGGCCGATCTGCTTCGGCGGGGGAGCGGCGTCGATGGCGGCGGTGGACCTCGACTCGGGCGAAGCCCGGCTGTCGGGCGCGGGCAGTGTGTGCGCGAGCGCGATGGCGTACGACGACGGGGCGAACAAGCTGTACCAGCTCGTGTACCGCTCGGTGAGCCTCAACATCGTCGGCACCACCTCGCTCGGCTCGGTCGACGGCGCCACGCTGACCGCGGGTGACTCGTTCACGGTGCGCCAGCAGCAGGCGGCGTTCCTGGCCGTGGACGGCGTGCACCACCTCGGGCTGGTCGCGTTCCGCACGCCGCCGGTGATCTCGCAGTTCGGCAAGGTCGGCGGCGTGATCACCGACAACAACGCGACGAGCCAGCTCGCCGTGATCGATCTCGCGACCGGCAAGCAGGTGTCGGTGGTGTCGGGGCTGAACTTCGTGTCGAGCCCGTTCGGCGGCGAGTACAACTCGCTCACCGAACGCTCGGTGCAGCTCGACCCCGCCACGCGCACGGGCTGGGTGCCGTCCTACGACGGGAGGCAGCTGCAGCAGTTCAAGTACTGAGTGGTGCGCCTGGCGGGATCGGTCCGGTGTGGACCGGTCCCGCCAGGTTGTTCGCCTTCGGCGGCCGGGTCGGGGCAAGATCGACTGCATGGACCGACCGTTGGCGGGCAAGACCGCCGTCGTCACCGGGGCGACCCGGGGCGTGGGCAAGGGAATCGCACTCGAGCTGGGCGCCGCGGGGGCGACCGTGTACGTGACCGGCCGCAGCGTGGTGGCAGGCGCGCTGCCCGGCACACTCGCCGCGACCGCCGCGGAGGTGACGGCCCTCGGCGGCACCGGCATCGCGGTGCGCTGCGACCACCACGACGACAGCCAGGTCGAGGCGGTGTTCCGGCGCGTCGCCGAGGAAGCCGGCCGGCTCGACGTGCTGGTGAACAACGTCTTCTCCGCGCCCGACCTGGCGGCCTGGCTGAACCGGCCGTTCTGGGAGCTGCCGGTGGCGGCCTGGGACGAAGTGCTCGGCATCGGCGCCCGCTCGCACTACGTGGCGAGCGTGTTCGCCGCGCCCCTGCTCTTCGCCGCGGGCGGCGGCCTGATCGCGAACATCTCCTCCTCGGGCGCGGCGGCGTACCAGCAGAACACCGTGTACGGCGTCGGCAAGGCCGCGGTCGACAAGATGACCGCCGACATGGCCCTCGAACTGCGCGACCGGGGCGTCGCCGTGGTCTCCCTGTGGCCGGGGCTGGTGCGCACGGAGCTGCTCGCGCTGGCCGGCCGGGCTTTGCCCGGCGGCCGCACCGTGCTCGACATCCCGGGTGCCGGCGAGTTCGACCTCGCGGCGGCGGAGTCCCCGCGCTTCGTGGGCCGGGGTGTCGTGGCCCTCGCCGCGGACCCGGCGGTGCTGACCCGCTCGGGCAGCGTGCAACCGACGACGGATCTGGCTCGGTACTACGGGTTCACCGATGTGGACGGGACGATGCCGGGTGAGGTGGCCGCGTCCTGACTGCCCGCCGTCGGCCCAGGGCCTACTGATCCCAGGGATGCAGGGCGCTCCACGTACCACCGGAGGCTGCGAAGACCAGGGCCGAGCCGTCGAAGACGTCCTCGGCGTTCTCCGGGTGCAGGCTCCCGAAGCGTTCGGCGCCCCAGTCGACCTGCAGCAGGCCGTCGAAGCGGGTGAACTGCGGGGGATCGAAGATCACCCACGATCCCTCGATGTTCTCGTCGATGCGGAACCGGCGCACGTCGAGCAGGTCCAGGCACACGGGTTCCCACGGGAGATCTTCCCAGCGGGCACCCTCGATCAGAACCCTGGCGTCGATCACGAGCCGCGCGACCCGGGAACCTCCCGGGCCCCACTCCTGATCCAGGACGATGCGGCGGACGACGGAGTCGTGGAACGCGTACCGGCCCAGCAACGCCGCGACCCCCTCCTCGGTCAACGGATACGGGCCGAGCTTCGGCTCCGGCACCGGAGGTCTGGTATCCACTGTGCTCCTTCGTCATCCGGCGAAACCGGGCCGGCCGGCGAGGACCGGCCGTGAGTGCCGGGCGCCCCGACGGTGGTCGAGGTGCCCGGTCGAGCGACGTGATCAGCCGCCCAGCTTCTTCACGATCTGGCTCAGGTCCCCGATCTGGTCGGCCGGCGGCGCGGTGATGGTGACGGGGGCGCCCCAATCGGTGTAGTCGAGCGTGGTCTTGCCCAGGCCGGTGGCGCCCTTGCCCTCGGCCTGCGTCAGCGGGCTCTCGTCCATCGTGATCTGGCGCGGGAGCTGGTTCTTGTCCACCCAGATCTCGGCCGGCAGCGTGATGTGCTTGCCCTTCACCTGCTGCTCGAGCGTGGCTTTGGTCGCGGCCGGCAGGAAGGCCGTGAGCTTGTCCAGGACCTTGTCGAGATCGAGCTCGACCTGGTAGTGGTTCACCTGCTCGCCGTCGAGGGTGGTCTGGTCGGAGCTCACGATCCGGCCGGCTTGGGCGACCCGGTCGAGCAGCGCGGTCGGGTCGCTCGACTGGGAGGCCGAACCCACGCTGCCCGACAATGCCTGCGAGAGCGGGTCGTTCGCACCGGGCGTGATCTTGAACCACGGCTTGTCGGCGCCCAGTTGACTCGCCTCGGCCGGCGGCATCTTGACGTACAAGGTCTGGTCGACGATCCGCACCTCGGCCTGCTGGCCCTGGACGGTCTCGATGAGCGAAAGCTCGACGTTCCCCGGCTGGAACAGGTAGTCGCCGTGGGCCGTGATCGTCTGGCCGGCCGCTTGGGCCGTCATCGAGACTTTCGCCGTTTTCGACTTCTGCGCGCTTTGCTTCGAAGCGGCCGACAGTTCCAGTGCATTCTGGAATGGTGCGGCGAGACCCAATTCCGGTTTGTCGCCGGAAGTCGACGATGCCCCGTTCTGGCCCTTGGCGCCACAGCCCGTCAGCACGAGGGTGAGCGCGGCGCCCGTGGCGACGACGACAGTGGTTCTGCGCATGCAAATCTCCCTGGATTTCCTCGGTTCACCCGCATATCGCCGTGGTGAGCCGACGGTTACTCGGATTCGGTCACGGTTCGGGTTCACCGGCTCGCGCGCGAATACCGATGCTGCGCAAAACATCCGAAGGGCCGGATAAACCCCGAAATGCGAAAAGGCGTCATTTCGGCTCGACTGCGGCAAGTGATCGACTTCGGTGGTATTCACGAGTGGTGGGTGAGGCACCCGGCCCCTGGCCGAAGCGGTGCCGAAAGTACCCGTTTTGCCCGAAAAATCCCCGACACACGGCGACACATCTCCTCGGGTTCACCGCGCGGAGCGAGACGAACACCACTCTCGACATCTGCTTAGGTTTGCCTAAGCTCACCGTGCCTGACCTGCTGGGCAGACCCCTTGAGTCCGGAAAGGACCATCGCCGTGAGTACCCCTGTCACCCAAGCCGCGCCTGTCGCGGGTTCCGTGTCCCCCACCTTCCGGCGCCTGCACGCCGCGGCCGTCGCGCGGATCGTGTTCGGCGTGGTGTGGGCGATCGACGCCACGTTCAAGTGGCTGCCCGGCTTCGTGCACGGCCAGACGCTCGGCAAGGAGCTGGGCAAGGCCGACAAGATCACCACGCCCGTGGTGCACCAGTGGCTCGAGCTGTGGCACACCGTCGCGGGCTGGAGCCCGGCGGCGTTCGCCGTGGGCACCGCGGTGATCGAGACGTTGATCGCGCTCGGGCTGATCTTCGGCGCGTTCTCGAACCTGGTGTTCATCGGGAGTGCGGTGTTCTCGTTCGGCATCTGGTCGGCGGCCGAAGGGTTCCACCTGCCGTGGACGTCGCCGGGCATGACGGACCTCGGCCCGTCGGTGGGCTACATCTTCGCCTCGCTCGGCCTGTACTACGCGGCCGCCGGATCCGTGTGGAGTGTGGACACGGTCCTGCAGCCGAAGCTCGGCAAGCTCTCCTTCCTGGCGGCCAAGCCCGCCACGGTGTAGGTCAGCTAGTCCGTCGCGCCGGCGGACCGCTCGTGGCCGAGGTCGAGCAGTTCCTCGAAGAAGCCCCCGATCCGCCGTTCGCGGTCGACGAGGTGCACCTCGAGGATCCAGTGCGACGTCTGCCCCTTGCGGTCCGGCCGGCGCATCGGCTTGTCGCTGCCCGGGGCGATGTAGGACTCGATGCGTTCGCCGTCGACGGTCTCGTGCGGGAACTGGCCCACGAGGTGCCCGGCGTGCTCGCCGCCGAACTCCCAGCCGGCCTCGGCGGCGAGCCGGGTGACGTGCTCGTACAGCTGCGCGCCGGTCACGTCCGGATTCGCCTCGAAGTACTCGCGCCCGGCGTGCCACACCACCGGCAGGCTGTCGCGCAGGCGCAGCTTCACGGGGTCGTCGCCGAGCACGAACGTCCGCCCGAAATCGGCCTCGAACTCCTCGAAGATGGGGCCGAAGTCGGCGAACACGATGTCGTCCCCGGCGAGCACGCGGTCGGGTGGGTTCTCGCGGTAGGGGCGCAGCGTGTTCTCGCCCGCGCGCACGATCCGCTTGTGCCAGTAGCGCTCCACGCCGAACAACTCGCCCGCGAGATCCCGCACGGCGTCGCTCGCCTCGGTCTCGCGCACGCCCGGCGCGAGCAGCCCGCGCCGCTGCACCTCGTCGAAGAGCTCGACGGCCTTGGCCTGCGCGTCCAGCAACCGCGCGGCGCGCTGTGCCTCGTCCTCGATCAACTCACCCATGCCCCGACGGTAACCATCGCCGCTCGCCGCCACCAGGGGCGTCCGGTTTGGGGTGGCGCGGCCGCAATTGCCCGATCCGCGGGGAGAACTCCACAGGTTGCGCACGGAGCCCGGCAAGGAAAATCTCAGGTACGGGGTGTGTCCTGGTCGAGGCGGTACGCCACGAGCGGGACGAGGCTGGAGCGGGACATGAGCGAACAGGAGCCGGGGTCGACCGGCGGGCAGGCCGGCGGTTGGCCGTACGGGAACCAGCAGGGTGACCAGAGCCGGCCGGGTGCGTACGGGCAGTACGGGCAGCCGGGTGGCGAGGTACCGGGTGGCGAGGTACCGGGTGGGGATCAGGCCGGGGTGCCGGGTGCGGCGGGTCCCATGGGTTCCGCGGGCTCCGTGGGCTCTGCAGGTTCGGCGGGCCAGTACGGGCACCCGGGCGCGGCGGATCCTTCGGCGCAGCACGGTTTTCCGGCCGCCGCCGGGCAGCACGGTCACTACGGTCCCTACGGCTACGGCCAGGGCTGGGCACCGCAGGGCGCGTGGGCGCCGCAGCCGGGCACGCAGCAGTTCCCGCAGACGCCGTACCACCGTCCGCCGCGTCCGGTGCGCAGCGCGGCGATCGCCGTCGGCGCCATCGGGCTTTCGGTGATCCTCGGCCTCGGCATCGGGCACTTCGTGTGGACGCCCGGCTCGGATTCGGCCGGCAACCAGAACTTCGGGTCCGTGGCGCCTCCGGGCGGCACCTCGAGCACGTCGATCGACCCCAACGGCATCGCGACCAAGGTCGACCCGGGCCTGGTGGACGTGAACACCGAACTCGGCTACCAGAGCGCGGCCGCGGCGGGCACCGGCATCGTGCTCACCTCCGACGGCGAGATCCTCACGAACAACCACGTCGTCGAGGGCGCCACCAGCATCAAGGTCACCGACATCGGCGACGGCAAGACCTACACCGCGTCCGTGCTCGGCTACGACCGCAGCCACGACATCGCGGTGATCAAGCTCAACGGCGCCTCGGGCCTCAAGACCGCCACGCTCGGCAACTCCTCCGCCGTCGCGGTCGGCGACGCCGTGGTCGGCATCGGCAACGCGGGCGGCGCCGGCGGCACCCCCGCCGTGGCCGCGGGCAAGGTCACGGCGCTGAACCAGTCGATCACCGCGTCCGACGAATCCGCCAGCTCGTCCGAACAACTCACCGGCCTCATCCAGGTCGACGCCGACATCCAGTCCGGCGACTCCGGCGGGCCGCTGGTGAACGCCAACGGCCAGGTCATCGGCGTCGACACGGCGGCGTCGCAGGGCTTCCAGTTCAACGGCGGCCAGGGGCAGGGCGGTTTCGGTCAGGGGCAAGGCGGGTTCGGTCAGGGACAGGGCGGCTTCGGGCAGGGTCGGGGTGGTCTCGGCGGCCTCGGTCAGGGTGACGGCGGTCTGGGCCAGGGTCAGGGCCAGGGCGGTCTCGGCGACGGTTCCGGCTCCGGCCAGCAGGGCGGCTCGAGCGGCCACCAGGGCTTCGCGGTCCCGATCAACCAGGCGATCGACCTCGCCCACCAGATCATCGGCGGCAAGGCCTCCGACTCCGTCCACATCGGACAGAGTGCCTTCCTGGGCGTTTCGGTGAGCGACGCGGGCCAGCAGTCGCAGAACGGCCAGGGCGGCGTCGGCCAGGGCGGCGTCGGTCAAGGTCAGGGCGGCGTCGGCCAGGGCCAGTCCCAGGGCGGCCTCGGCCAACCGGGCCAGTCCTCCGGCGGCCCCACCTCCGGCGCCCTCATCCAGGACGTCGTGGCCGGCGGCCCGGCCGCCACAGCCGGCCTCACGGGCGGCGACGTCATCACCGCCGTCGACGGCAAGGCCGTCGACTCCGCGACCGCCCTCACCACCCTCATGGACACCCACCACCCGGGCGACAAGCTCACCGTCACGGTCGTCGACCAGTCCGGCCAGCAGCACGACATCTCGGTCACCCCGGCCAACGGCCCGGTCGGCTGAGCGCCCGAGCTCGGCGAGGGCCCCGGCCCGGCGTTGACCGCCGGCCGGGGCCTGCTGTTTCGGGCGGTCCTTCGTGGGGTCCTGCCGGCTTTCTCGGGTGGTGTGGCGCCAGGGCTGCCGACACAGCGAACTACGCCGCAGGCTGCGAAGCCCGACGCCGCACCAAGTGGGCAGCCGCGGCGAAGAGTGCGATGGCCAGCCCGAGGTAGAGGGCGATGTCGATGATCAGCATGGCCGGGTAGCGGTCTGCGGGCTGGTATTCGGTGTAGTGCCGCAGGCCGTGGTCGGCCAGGTAGCGTTCGAGAGCGGCGCCGCCCTCTCGGACCGTGTCGCCGTCGTAGACCTGCTTGAGGATGTCCCGCTTCTCACCGTCCGAGAGCCGGTGGCCGGCGCTGGTGATCAGACCTTCGTCCACGATCCAGTCCGTCGGGGGAAGCGCGTCGGACGCCGTCTGCGCGTGGGGGGCGTCCGTGCGGACCAGGGGGCTCAGGTAGCTGGGCCGGACCGTCTCCTCCAGGGGGAGGTGGACGAGGAAGTAGGCGGCGAGCGTGAGGCCCATCGCGATCACGGTCCGCCGCAGGAGGACTCCGGCGAACACGCCGAGGGCCAGGGCGAACAGCGTCAGCGCCACCAGGGCCGGCGAGACGGTGAACGCCGCGGTCCGCATCCGGCTGCCCAGCGTGTCCAGAGGCTGACGCCACCAGGAGAACAGAAGAGAGCAGGCCAGCGCCAGGACGGCCGACGCGGCGCCGACCACAGTCAGCTGGGTGAGCAGCCATCGGGTGCGGGAGACGCCCTGGGTGAAGGCGAACCGCCACGTGCCGTTCTCGAACTCCCTGGCCAGGAGGGGCGCGCCGACGAAGACGCCGACGAGGGCGGGCAGGACGGTCACCCACACCATCCGGTTGCCCCACTCGCTGTACCGGGCGGCGAACTGCTCGACCAGCTGCGCGCATCCCGCGCGGGTGCCGGGATCGGTGACACAGGCGGCGATGCCGTCGGCGCGATACTCCTCGTGCATGGCGAAGCCGCTGATGAAGGTGGGGACGGCGACGGCGGCCAGAAGGAAGGCGCTCGTCAGCAGGACGGCGCGGTGCTGGCGCCAGGTTACCCAGATCATGGCTCAGTCCTGCCCTTCGAGGTAGGCGAGGACGAGTTCTTCCAGGTTCGCGGGGTGCGCTTCCCACCGGGGGTGGGTGGGCGCGGTGGCCGGCTGGCGCACCAGGAGATGGCTGTTGCGGTCGCCGTGCGTGGCGGCGACCAGGCCGTCGAAGGCGGCATCGTCGACGCGGGGACCGGACAGGACGCGGTGCCCGGCGAGCAGGTCGTCGATGTCGCCGACGAGCCGTACTTGCCCGTCGCGCAGCAGGACCAGGTGGTCGCAGACCCGTTCGAGTTCGGTGACCACGTGGGAGGAGAGCACCACGGTGACGTCGGTGTCGGCCACCGCGGCGATGAGGGTCTTCATGAACTCGCGGCGGGCCAGCGGGTCGAGGCTGGCGACGGGTTCGTCCAGCACGAGCAGACGGGGCTGCTTGGCCAGCGCGAGGGTGAGGGCGACCTGGGCCTGCTGGCCCCCGGAGAGGCGACCGGTCTTGTGTTTGAGCGGGATGCCGAGGTCGAGCAGCCGGCGCTCGGCGCCCGCCTGGTCGAAGCGGGCGTTCGTCTTGCGGCCGTACCGCAGCATTTCGGCGACGGTGAACCCTCGGTAGAGGGGGTGGTCCTGGGCGACGAACCCGACCTGGGACAAGGTCTGCGGACGGCCCGGCCGCAGGGGCTTGTCCAACAGGGAGACGGTGCCCTCGGTAGGCGGCACCAAGCCGATGGCCAGGTGCAGGAGGGTCGTCTTCCCGGCACCGTTGGCGCCGACGAGGGCGATGACCCGGCCCGCGGGCAGGGACAACGTGCAGTCGCGCAGCGCCCAGTGCCGGCCGTAGCGTTTGCCCACACGATCGATCCGGACGGCGACATCGGAGCTCATGCCGTCTCCCGGTGCTGCTCGTCGTCCATGACCGCCTCGACCATCGCGCGCACCTGCTCGGGAGCCAGACCCGCTCCCCGCGCGTCGGCCAGCCACTGCCGCAGCCTGCCGGACAGCCGGGCGTAGGTCGCGGCCGGCACCTGCTCGATGCTGCCGGTCACGAACGTGCCCTGCCCCGCCCGCGCCGCGGCCAGCCCCGCGTGTTCCAGCTCGCGGTAGGCCTTGGCGACGGTGTTCGGGTTGATCACCAGCTCCGATGCGACCGCGCGCACCGTCGGCAGCTGGTCACCCTCCTGGAGGTGGCCCAGCAGCAGGCCTCGGCGCACCTGATCGACCAGTTGCAGATAGGCCGGCACTCCTGACCGGTCGATCATGCGGAACGCGAACACAGGCAACCTCCACCACGGTGTCTCAATGTACTAGGAAGATAGTACACGGCCGCCAAATGGATTCTGGACGCAGTTCACCTGCCCCGATCCGTCGGCCAGTGGCCGGACGTCGGCGCTGTCACCGAGTTCGAGGTGGTGCAGCACCGCCACCACCAGGTTCGCCTGCGGCCACTCGACGAAGCATTCCGGTCGGACACCGCCGACTTCTGCGGAAGTGAGCCGGAGTCGCGGGCGGTGAGCCACAGGTATCCCGTTGGTGCTGAGGTGATCGCCGAGATCACCGACGTCTTCACGTCGAACCGTGAACGCGGGGTCGAGTTCGGTGGCGTCCGGTCTGTCCTCGAGTGGACGGGCACGCCGTCCGCCGGGCGCTGTGCGAACAAGAGACCCGCGGCAAGTACTGCTGGCTCACATTCCCCGTCGTGGGCCTGGTGCCCGGCCTTATTCTCTCCCCGGCACCGTCGCCGAAGTCGGGAGAGGATTCTGTGGACTCCAACAGCAGCCTGTCGTACGAGCCGCTCACCCCCACCGCCTACCTGGACCGCGCCGCGGCGGCGCACGGGGAGCGGGTCGCCGTGGTCGATGGTGAGCAGCGGTGGACCTATGCGGAGCTGCACGAGCGCTGCCGGAGGTTGGCCGGGGTGCTCGCGCCGCTGGCGGGCGGCCGGCCGGTGGCCGTGCTGGCGCCCAACACCCACGTGCTGCTCGAGGCGAACTTCGGGGTGCCGTGGGCGGGCGTGCCGCTCGTCGCGGTGAACACGCGGCTCGCGGCGCGCGAGGTGGCCTACATCCTCGAGCACTCGCGGGCATCAGTGCTGGTCCACGATCCGGTGTTCGACGAGCTGGTCGAGGACGCGATCGCGCTGCTGCCCGGCAACCCGCCGCGGCGGATCCGGGCGGGGGAGGAGTACGAGCGGCTGCTCGCCGAGGCCGAGCCGACCCGCATCACGCCCGAGGACGAGCGTTCGGTGCTGTCCATCAACTACACCTCCGGCACCACCGGCCGGCCGAAAGGTGTGCTGTACAGCCACCGCGGCGCGTACCTGCAGGCGCTCGCGATGGTCGGGCACACGGGCCTGTCGCCCTCGGCCGTGCACCTGTGGACGCTGCCGATGTTCCACTGCAACGGCTGGTGCTTCCCCTGGGCCGTCACGGCGGCCGCGGCCACGCACGTGTGCCTGCCGAAGGTCGAGCCCGCGCGGGTGTGGCAGCTGATCCGCGAGCAGGGCGTGACCCACCTCAACGGTGCGCCGACCGTGCTCTCGATGCTCGCCTACGCACCGGAAGCCGCGCCGGTCGAGACCACGGTGCGGGTCGCGACCGGTGGGGCGCCGCCGTCGCCCGCGATCCTGCGGCGCATGAGCGAGCTCGGCTTCGACGTGACCCACCTCTACGGCCTCACCGAAACCTACGGCCCGGCCATGATCTGCGACTGGCGTCCCGAGTGGAACGCGCTCGACGAGCAGGAGCAGGCGCGCCTCAAGGCCCGCCAGGGCGTGGGCAACATGATCTCCTGCACCGCCCGCGTGATCGCCGACGACGGCACCGACGTGCCCGCCGACGGCGCCACCGTGGGCCAGATCGCCTTGCGCGGCAACAACGTCATGCTCGGCTACCTCGACGACCCCGAAGCCACGCGCGCCGCCGTGCCCGACGGCTGGTTCCGCACCGGCGACCTCGGCGTGGTGCACCCCGACGGGTACGTGGAGCTGCGCGACCGCAGCAAGGACGTGATCATCTCCGGCGGCGAGAACATCGCGTCCGTGGAGGTGGAGCAGGCGATCGCCGAGCACCCGGCCGTGCTGGAGGTGGCCGTGGTCGCCGTGCCGGACGAGCGCTGGGGCGAGGTGCCCGCCGCGTACGTGACCCTGCGCGACGGGGAAACCGCGACGGAGCCGGAGATCGTGGAGTTCGTGCGTGAGCGGCTGGCACGGTTCAAGGCACCGAAGAGCGTGACGTTCGGCGACCTGCCGAAGACCTCGACCGGCAAGATCCAGAAGTACGTGCTGCGCGAGAAGGCCTGGGCCGGCGTGGAGCGGCGCATCCAGTGAGTCAGCCGAGCCGGTAGAAGCGCCACATGTCGTGGTCGATCGGCAGGGTCTCGACGCGCGCGAAGCCCGCTTCGCGCGCGTACGCCTCGACGGTCGAGCGCCGGATCGCCGTGCCGGTGGCGGCCGAGCCCGTGCTGCTCATGCTGTCGGGCAGGCAGACCGCCACGCTGAAGCCGTACATCAGCCGTTCGACGGCGTCGCCGGGCGCGGTGAACTCGTCGGCCACCTTCATGTCGGCCACGAGCACCGGGCCGCCGAGCCCGCGCATCGCCGCGAGCGCGCGTACGGGGTAGGGCAGGTCGTGCAGGCACTCGAAGGCCATCACGAGGTCGTACGGGCCGGCCGTGACCGTGCCGATGTCCTTGCGGTGCACCGTGATCCGGTCGGCGAGGCCGGCTTCGGCCACGTTGCGCCGGGCGAGCTCCACCGACGCTTGGTCGAGGTCGTACGCGTCGACGCGCGTCTGCGGGAACGCGCGGGCCAGCGCGATCGCGGCCCAGCCCCCGCCACAGCCGATGTCGGCGACGCGGGAGGGGCCGCCGGCGAGGCGGGCGAGCACGTCGGGCATCGCGGGCAGCCACTGCGGCGCCAGCAGGTGCAGGAACGCGGGCCGGTTCAGGGCGGCCTGCGATTCGCGCATGTCGGCGCCGTAGCCGGCCCACGGGAAGCCGTGACCGGTGCGGAAGGCCTCGGCGACGTCGGGCACGTGGCCGGCGGCGCTCACGAGCTGACGCGCGAGCGGGC
The DNA here is from genome assembly GCF_035918295.1 of Amycolatopsis rhabdoformis. Lineage (GTDB taxonomy): Bacteria > Actinomycetota > Actinomycetes > Mycobacteriales > Pseudonocardiaceae > Amycolatopsis > Amycolatopsis rhabdoformis. The sequence continues at coordinate 3,720,708 of NZ_CP142149.1, read as the reverse complement.
TCAGGTAGGCGAGCGCGTCCTGGTCGGCGAGCACGGTCTCGGCGCCGGGGGCGAAGCGGTAGCGGCGTTCGGTGTCCGCGTCGGTGTCGGTGCCTGCGACGGTGTCGGTGGTGACCAGAAACCCTGACACCGCTTGCTGTTCGAGCCATTCGCGCGCGCACCGCTCGTCGGTGGCGGTCGCGGCGGCGAGCTCACCCGGCGTGCGGCCGCCGCCGGCGAGGCAGCGGTAGTAGCCGAGGCGGTCGCCGAGCGCGATGGCGATCACGTCGGCGGTCGCGACGGCGGCGTCGAACACGCGCGCGGCCAGGACTTCCGCCGGGTCCTCCGGCGGGTCTGCGGGTGACGCTGCGGCCATCACCCAGTATTCGCAGAACGGAATGATTCGGACAACGATGAGGTTTTCACCGGGGCCCGGGGTTCGGCCCGGGCCCCGGTGACGGTCAGCGTGCGATGGCGGTGAGCAGCTCGGCGCCGGTCGTGTCGCCGGAGAGCTCCCAGGCGAACACGCCGCCGAGCCCCTGCGACTTCGCGTAACCGGCCTTGGCCGACGCCGTGGCGGGCGTGTCGTAGCTCCACCACTGCGAGCCGCACTTCGCGTACGCGGTGCCGGCGATCAGGCCGTTGGAGGGGCAGGTCGTTTTGAGGACTTTGTAGTCCTCCACGCCGTCTTCGCCGGTGGTCGTGCCCTTGACCGGGCCGGTCGCGGTTCCGCCGGGCTGCTTCTGCGTGACGCCGTCCCAGCCGCGGCCGTAGAACCCGAGGCCCAGCAACAACTTCGCCGAGGGCACGCCGTCACGGCGCAGCTTCTGGACAGCGGCGTCGGCGTAGAACCCGGCGGTGGGGATGCCGTAGTACGAGCGCAGCGGCGAATGCGGCGCGGTCGGCCCGGTGGGGCTGCCGCCGGCGACGAAGTAGTCGTAGGTCATCACGTTGTACCAGTCGACGTAGCGGCTCGCGCCCGCGTAGTCGGTGGCGTCGATCTTGCCGCCGGGCGTGCCGTCCGCCGTGATCGCCGCGGTCACCAACTGGCGCCCGAACTTCGCGCGCAGGGCCTTGACGACGTTCGTGAAGGCGTCCTCGCCGCTCGCGTCGCAGGCGATGCCGCAGGCGTTGGGGTACTCCCAGTCGATGTCGATGCCGTCGAAGAGCCCGGCCCAGCGCGGGTCGTTCACGAGGGCGTAGCAGGAGTCCGCGAACTTCACCGGGTCCTTCGCCGCCTCGGTGAAGCCGGGGGAGAGCGTCCAGCCGCCGAAGGACCACAGGATCTTCAGGTTCGGGTGCAGCTTCTTCAGCTGCAGGAGCTGGTTGAAGCTGCCGTGCAACGCGCCGGGCTCCGCGCTGTCCGCCTGCCCGCTCACGCTCGCCGCGGCGTCGTACGGCTGGTCCGCGTCGGCCCACTCGTCGGCGAACGCGCACTGCCCCGCCGAGACGGTGCCGAACGCGTAGTTGATGTGCGTGAGCTTCGCCGCGGACCCGGAGGTCTCGATGTCCTTCACGTGGTAGTTGCGGGCGTACACGTCCCAGTCGGCGAAGTAGGCCATGACCTTGTGGTCGGGCTGGTGTTGTGCTTGTCCCTGTACTGCGGTGTTTTCGGCGGTGGCCGTCGCCGGCGCCGCCAGCGAGGCGACCACCAGGGCCACCCCGGCCCCGGCCGTGACCAGACGTCTCAGCACGATCGTTTCCCTTCGACGGGGGAAGAAGACCGCCGGACGCTAACAGGTCCAGACCACTGGGGACAGGGTTCGCCGCCGGTGGGGGCAGTAAGGGCGCCCGTTCGCACCTCTTGGTGGGGCCGGTTGCGGGTGCCGGGTTGGGTGGGTCCGGGGTCGGGCTGGGTGGCTCCGGGGTTGCGTCTGGCTTGGGATCGGGGGTAGTGCCGGGTCCGCGCGGGCGGTGCCGGCTCGCTCGGCGGTGCCGCGCTGAGTTTTTCGGGAGGGGGTTTCGGCTGAGCCTGGCTTGCGATTCGCTTTGGCCTGGTGGCCTGGTGGCCTGGTGGCCTGGTGGCCTGGTGGCCTGGTGGCCTGGTGGCCTGGTGGCGCGGTGGTCCGGTGGCGCGGGGGCCTGGTGGCTGCGACTGGCTCGCTGAGTACGGCGGCCGGTGGGCTGCTGGTCCGCGGGCCGGCTTGCCATTTCGGCTTGGCTCGGCGGTGCCTGAATTCGCGGTCGGCTCGCGGTTCGAGCTGTCACGCCGGGTTCGCGGGCGGGTGTCGGCTCGCGTGGGCCAGGGTTGCCGGCTACGGGCTCCGGCCTTCGTGCCGTTCCGGCCTGGTGGCGCCAGGGCTCGGGTCAGCCTTGGCTATGTGCCGCGCCGGGTTCGCTGATTTCGGCTCCGGCCGGCTTGCCATCGGCACCCGGACCGGTTGCGCTGGGCTCGCGCCGGCTGGCAGCTCCGGGGCCAAGTCGGGTCGCGTAGCCGGTGCCGGCTCCGCGCTCACCGAGACCCGGCGCGCGCGGCCGGAGCCGACTGCGGTCCGGCCTGGGGCCGCCGTGTGGCGGGTCGGCTTGTGGTTCGGGCCGCCGGGCTGGGGCTCGGTAGGTACCACCGGGCCGCGGCCCGGCCCGGTGGTGCTGCATGCCAGATCGGCGTGCGGCTCAAGCTGTCGGGCAGGAGCTCGGTGAGTGCGGGACAAACCCGACCGCCGTCCGACCCGGCGCCGCTGTGTGGCGGGTCGGCTTGCGGTTCAAGCTGTCGGATAGAGGCTCGGTGCGGGCGGCCGGAGCCGACTGAGGTCCGGCCTGGGGCCGCCGTGTGGCGGGTCGGCTTGCGGTTCCGGGCCGCCGGGCTGGGGATCGGTGGGTACCCGCGCAGCCGGGCCGCGGCCCGGCCCGGTGTTGCTGTGTGACAGATCGGCGTGCGGCTCGAGCTGCCCGGCAGGGGCTCGATGAGTGCGGGACAAACCTGACCGCGGTCCGACCCGGTGCCGCTGTGTGGTGGGTCGGCTTGCGGTTCAAGCTGTCGGGTGGGGGCTCGGTGAGTGCGGGACAAACCTGACTGCGGTCCGACCTGGCGTTGCCGTGCGGTGGGTCGGCGTGCGGCTCGAGCTGCCCGCCCGAGGCTCGGTGAGTGTGGGACAAATCTGACTGCGGTCCGACCCGGTGTGTCGCCGTGTGGCGGGTCGGCGTGCGGTCCGGGCCGCCGGGCTGGGGCTTCGTGAGTACGGGCGCGGCCTGACCGTGTCTCGGTCTGGCCCGGACCCGCCGCGCGGCCGTCGGTGTGTGGTTCAAGTGGCCGTGCCGAGGCTCGGGGGGTGCGGGCCAGCCCGACTATGTCTCGGCCCGGCCCGGTGCCGCAGCGTGTCAAACCCGCTTGCGGCCCGAGCGGCGGGCCCGGGAAAACAACTCGACCGTCAGGCCGACGTGACCTCGCAACGCCAAGCGCCGGTCGCCGCGCGGGTGCAGGTGAGGTGCTGCTCGTCGGTGCTGTCGTCGGGGCGGCGCCAGGGCATGACGGTGTCGCCGGCGATGAGGGCGTCGAGGGTTTGCAGCTGGGGGTCGCGGGCTTCGGCGTGGTGTTCGTAGCCCGCGCGGCCGAGGGCCAGCGCGATGGCCATGCCGAGGAGGTTGACGTCGTTGGCGTCGCCGGGCAGGTCGGTGGCGTCGGGGCGCAGCCGCACGCCGGCCTCGGGCGAGTGGACGATCGCGGCGGTGTAGCTGTCGGACATCGGCCGGCACTCTCCGTTCGTGGATCTCAGGACTCGGGTCAGCCTATTTGGCCCGGTCACCGGAGTCACCGCCGACCCGCCGGGGGCTCAGCCCAACGCGCGGCGCAGCCGCGGCGCGCGCAGCAGCACCCGGCACGCGTAGCGCACCTGAGCCCAGCGGCCGCTGCGTGCCGCGGCGAGGTCGTGCAGCTCCGAGAGGAACAGCTCGGCGTACTCGGCTCTGCTGCCGGCCGGCAACAGCGCCGCGGCGCAGGTGGCCGTGATCCGCGAGAAGGCGATCACCTGCGTGCGCGTGGTGCCCGGGCCGGCCCAGCCGGACCAGCGCGGGCGGCGCGTGCCGAACCCGTGGTCGGTGAGCACGCCGAAGACATCGGCGCGTGCGGCGTCGAGCTGGTCGACCAGTTCGGTCACGCAGCGGCGGGCGAGGTCGTGGTCGGCGCGGTCGGTGCCCTCGGCCACCAGGGCCAGCGAGCGCCACGCGTAGGCCTGGGCGTTGCCGAGCATCGGCCCGAGGTCGGCGGGACTCGCGAGATCGGCGAGCACCTCGAGGTCGCGGCACAGGTCGCGCAGCCGGGCCGAGGCCAGCGGGCGGTCGACCATCCGGCGGGAACTGCTGAAGTGGGGCAACAGGTTCGCGGCGACGTCGTCGTGGGTTCGGCCGAGCAGGCGGTCCAGGCCGAGCAACAGGTCGAGCGGGGCGGTCATCGGGCCTTTCCTGGGAGGCCGGGGCGCTGCCGCACGAGTGTGGTCACGGGGCGTCTCCCAAGGGGCGCGGGTGCTGCCGCGCGAGTGTGGTCATCGGGAGTCTCCCGAGGGGTCGGGGCGCAAGCGCGCCAGTGTGGTCGCGGGGTGTTTCCCGAGGGGCCCGGGCGCTGCCGCGCGAGTGTGGTCACGGGGTGTCTCCCGGGAGGCCGGGGCGCAGCCGCGCGAGTGCGGTCGCGGGGTGTTTCCCGAGGGGCCCGGGCGCTGCCGCGCGAGTGTGGTCATCGGGAGTCTCCCGAGAGTCCGGGGCACAGCCGCGCGAGTGTGGTCACGGGGTGTTTCCCGGGAGGCCGGGGCGCAGCCGCGCGAGTGTGGTCGCGGGGTGTTTCCCGAGGGGCCCGGGCGCAGCCACGCGCGTGCGGTCACCGGGCGTCTCCCGAGAGGCCCGGGCGCAGCCGCGCCAGTGCGCCCGCCGAGGTTTCCGCGCGGTGCAACGCTTCGCGGGCCGCGGCGAGGCCTTGCGGGTCGAGGCGGTAATAGCGCCGGCGCGGGCGGCCGGCAGCCGAGGGGTCCGTTTCCTCCCAGCGCGACCGCAGCCAGCCGGCCTTCTCGAGCCGCGCGAGGATCGGGTGGATCGTGCCGCTGCGCAGTCCCGCGGCGGCGCAGATCTCGAGTCCGTAGAGCTCCCGGGTGGGCTCCCGCAGCAGCGCGTGCAGCACCAGCTGGGTCGGGAGGGTCATCCGCGGACCGGCCATGCATGAACTCTACCTAGCCCCCGGCCAGGAGAGGAAGCCCCGGCGTCCGGGTGGCGTTCGGCGAGTGGTCTGGACATTTCACACATTGGTCCAGACAATAAGCGTCTCCCCGCCGAAGCCGGAGGTGCGCGATGAGGCGTTCCCGACTGTCCGTGTTCCTGGCCGCCTTCGTGGTGGCCCTGGCCGGGCCGGCGGTGGCGCCCGGGAGTGCGGGCGCGGCGAACCTGCTGGCCAACCCGGGCTTCGACAGCGGGTCGACGGCGGGGTGGGAGTGCACGGCCGGAGCGACGACCGTGGCGTCTCCGGTGCACGGGGGCGGCGGGGCGCTGGCGGTCACGGCGTCGGCGTCGGACACGGGCCAGTGCAGCCAGACGGTGGCGGTGCGGCCGAGCACGACGTACGCCGTGGAGGCGTGGGTGCGGGGCAATCCGGTGTACCTGGGGGTGACCGGAGGGCCGTCCACCTGGACGGGAGCGGGTGACTACACGCGGCTGGCGTTGTCGTTCACCACGGGCGCGAGCCAGACGTCCGCGCAGCTCTACCTGCACGGCTGGTACGGCGGCGGCACCTACTACGCCGACGACGTGAGCCTCGACGGGCCCGGCGGCGGGACGCCCGGTGCGCCGGCTGCCCCGGGCGCGCCGAAGCTCGGCGCGGTCACCAGCACCTCGCTCGGCTTCGCCTGGACGGCGCCGGCCGGCACCGTCACCGGCTATCGCGTGTACGAGGGCACTGCGCTGCGCACCACCGTCACCGGCACCTCGGCGACGCTCACCGGGCTCTCGCCGTGCACCTCGCACAGCTACACCGTCACCGCGTACAACACCGCGGGGGAGTCACCGCGCAGCGCCACGGTGTCGGGCAGCACCGGTGGCTGCACGAACGTCGGCCTGCCGAAGCACTCGCTCATCGGCTACCTGCACGCCAGCTTCGCCAACGGCTCCGGCTACGTCCGCATGGCCGACGTGCCCGCCGCGTGGGACATCATCGACCTCGCGTTCGGCGAGCCGACCACCCCGACGTCCGGGGACATCCGCTTCAACCGCTGTCCCGCCACGGAGTGCGCCGGCGTGGAGAGCGACGCCGACTTCATCGCCGCGATCCGCGCGAAGCAGGCGCAGGGCAAGAAGGTGCTCATCTCGATCGGCGGCGAGAAGGGCCAGGTGCAGCTCACCACCACGGCCGCACGCGACGCGTTCGTGAGCTCCGTCTCGGCGATCATCGACAAGTATGGCCTCGACGGGCTCGACGTCGACTTCGAAGGCCACTCGCTCTCGCTGAACCCCGGCGACGCCGACTTCCGCAACCCCACCACGCCGGTCGTGGTCAACCTGATCTCCGCGCTGAAGACGCTGAAAGCCCGCTACGGCAGCGGTTTCGTGCTCACGATGGCGCCCGAGACGTTCTTCGTACAGGTCGGCTACCAGTTCTACGGCGGCAAGTCCACCACGGCCGACCCGCGCACCGGCGCGTACCTGCCGGTGATCGACGCGCTGCGCGACTCGCTCACGGTGCTGCACGTACAGGACTACAACTCCGGCCCGGTCATGGGGCTGGACAACCAGTACCACACCATGGGCGGCGCCGACTTCCACATCGCGATGACCGACATGCTCAAGGCCGGCTTCACCGTGGCCGGCGGCACGTTCTTCCCCGGCCTGCGCGACGACCAGATCGCGGTCGGCGTGCCCGCCACCGGAAGCGCGGGCAACGGCTACACCTCGCCCGCCGACGTTCAGACCGCCCTGACCTGCCTCACGAAGGGCACGGGCTGCGGCGGCTACACCCTGCGCGGCGGCCCGCAACCCGGCCTGCGCGGGCTCATGACCTGGTCGATCAACTGGGACCACTTCTCCGGCTGGGCCTTCCAGAACGCGCACGCGCCGTTCCTCGACACCCTGCCCTGAGACCGACGCGACATGGCCGGGCACCGGCGATCTTCGGCAGACTGGGCACCACCGCCGAAGATCGTGAGGAACCCCGATGGACCTGAAGCTGCGCGGACGGCGCGCCCTGGTGACCGGCGCGTCGAAAGGCATCGGCGCGGCCGTGGCCGAGGCGCTGGCCGCGGAGGGCACGCACCTGCACCTGGCGGCCCGCAGCGGTGACGCGCTCGAGGCCCTGGCCGTGAAGCTGCGCGAGAGCCACGGGGTCGAGGTGACCACACACGCCGTGGACCTGCGGGAAACCGCCGCTCTCGAACGCCTCGCCGCCGCCACGGCCGACGCCGACATCCTCGTGAACAACGCCGGCGACATCCCCAGCGGCACCCTCGACCAGGTCGGCGCCGACCGCTGGCGCCACGCCTGGGACCTCAAGGTCTTCGGCTACGTCGACCTCACCCGCCACGTCTACGCCCGCCTGCGCACCCAGGGCCACGGCGTGATCGTGAACGTGATCGGCGCCGGCGGCGAACGCCCGAAGCCCGAGTACATCGCGGGCGGCGCCGGCAACGCCGCCCTGATGGCCTTCACCCGGGCGCTGGGCGCCGAAGGCCCACGCTCCGGCGTGCGCGTGGTCGGCGTCAACCCGGGCCCGGTCGCCACCGACCGCATCACCACGATGCGCGCGGCCAACCCCGACGTCGCCGCGAGCTTCGCCGCGCTGCCGTCGGGCCGCGTCGCCGAGCCGGAGGAGGTCGCGGACCTGGTGACGTTCCTGGCCTCCGGCCGCGCGGCCTACATCAGTGGCACGATCGTGACGATCGACGGCGGTCTGTCGGCGGCGCAGTAGCCAGCACCATGCCGGGCCGGACCGCGCCACCCTCCACAGTGGACTAATCAGCGTCCGGATACCGCGTATCCAGCGAAACGGCCTCCCACGCCGCCAGATCCGCGAGCTGCTGCTCCAGCTTGGCCCGGATGCGCGTCACCGCTTCGGGTCCCAAGGGCAGCCGCAGCGGGGCGTCCGGAGTGTCCACGAGGGTGAGGATGGCGGCGGCCGCGCGGGCCGGGTCGTTGGGCTGCCGGCCGTCCTGAGCGGAGAACTGGTGGCGCAGCCGGCCGGCCGGGGTGGGGTCGTAGTCGGGGATCGGGGCGGCGAAGGTCATCGAGCGGCCGGCGAACTCGGTGCGGAACGGGCCCGGCTCGACGATGCTCACCCGGATCCCCAGCGGCCCGACCTCGCCGGCGAGGGCTTCGGACATCCCTTCCAGCGCGAACTTCGACGTCGCGTAGATCGCGTGTCCCGGGTTGCCGACGACGCCGCCCACCGACGAGAGCTGCACGATGTGCCCACTGCGCCGCGCGCGCAGGTGCGGGAGCACGGCGCGGGTCACGGCGAGCACGCCGAACACGTTGGTCTCCATCACCGCGCGGGTCTGCTCGTCGGTGAGTTCCTCGAGCGCGCCGATGAGCCCGTGGCCCGCGTTGTTCACGAGCACGTCGATCTGCCCGTACTCGGCGATCGCCGCCGCCACGGCCGAGCGGATCGAGGCGGGGTCGGTCACGTCGAGCCGGGTGACGAGGGCGCGGTCGGCGAGGTCTTTCACCGCCTCGACGTCCCGCGCGGTGGCCACCACGCGCTCGCCCCGCGCGAGCACGGCCTCGGCGAGCACGCGCCCGAAACCGGCGCTCGTGCCGGTGATGAACCAGACCCGGGTCATGTCTTCTCTCCTCGGTTCGCGGTATCTTGAGTCTCAAACTAAACTACCTTGAGACTCAAGGGAACAGGGGCGTAGTGAACGAAGACTCGGTCGGCGCGGGCCTCGCGGCGTGGTTGCGCGTGATGCCGCCCGGTGTCGACGCCGACGTCGAGGCCGCGCGGCAGCGGATCGGGCGGCTGTCGCGGCAGTTCGAGCTGGTGCTGGGGCGCGCGGCGGCCGCCCACGACCTCACGCCCGGAGACTGGCAGGCCCTGTCGGCGCTGCACCGCTCCGGTGAGCCGCCCGTGCTCACGCCCAAGGAGCTCGGTGATCTGCTGGGCGTGACGTCGGGCACCGTGAGCGTGCGCATCGACCGGCTGGCCCGTGCCGGCCTGGTCGAACGCGTCGCCGCCGCCGACGGGCGCAGCCGGCCCGTGCGACTCACTCGCAAGGGTCGCGCGCGCTGGGCCGCCGCCACGAAACAGCGCACCGACGACGAACACGGCCTCTTCGCCACCGCCCTCGACGCCGAGCGGTTGACCGCCCTCAACGCTCTGCTCGCCGACCTGCTGGCCCGCTTCGAAACCGAGTTCGGTCCGGCGTCCACAGTGGACCGGCTCGGGGGTGACGCCTGAGCGCACCCCGGCGCCCCGACCCGGCCGGACCCGGTGCTTGACCTGGAGCGCGCTCCAGGTGCGACGCTGGACCCGTGGATTCCTACTCACCCGCCGAAGTGACCGCCCGCACCGGGTTCAGCGTCGACACCCTCCGTTACTACGAACGCGTCGGCCTGTTGCGCGACGTGCACCGCACCGCGGGCGGGCGCCGCCGCTTCACCGAGGACGACCTGCGGTTCCTGCACCTGCTGCGGTGCCTGCGCGACACGCACATGCCGATCGCCGAGATGCTGCGTTACGTGGAGTTGCTGCGCGCGGGCGACCACACCCAGGCCGACCGGCTCGCGGTGCTGCAGGAGCACGAGAAGCGCGTGGCCGAGCAGCTGGCCCGGTTGCGCGGGCACCAGGAGCACATCCGGATGAAGATCGCCCTCTACAGCGGGGCCGCGGAACCGACCGTTCCGGAAGAGGCCGGCGTCGAAGGTCTCGCCACCGTCTGACCTGAGCCGGTGGAGCGGCGCGCGCCACCCCACCGGCCCGGGACTCAGTTGAGCAGACCGTGCGGGTCCAGCACGTACTTGCGCGCCGCGCCCTGGTCGAACTCGTGGTAGCCGCGCGGCGCCTCGGTGAGCGCGATCGGTGTCGCGTTCACGGCTTTCGCGATCTGCACGCGGTCGTGCAGGATCGCCATCATCAGCCGCCGGTGGTACTTCATCACCGGGCACTGGCCGGTGGTGAACGCGTGCGACTTCGCCCAGCCGAGGCCGATGCGGATCGACAGCGAGCCGTGGCGCGCCGCCTCGTCGCCGGCGCCCGGGTCACCGGTCACGTACAGGCCGGGAATGCCGAGCGCGCCGCCCGCGCGGGTGAGGTCCATCAGCGAGTTCAGCACCGTCGCCGGGTGCTCGGTCGCCGATTCGCGCCCGTGCCCGCGGGCCTCGAAGCCGACGGCGTCGACCCCGCAGTCCACTTCCGGCTCGCCGAGGATCTCCGCGATCTGGTCCTTCGGGTCGCCCTTCGACACGTCGACGGTCTCGCAGCCGAAGCTGCGGGCCTGCGCCAGCCGTTCGGCGTTCAGGTCGCCCACGATCACCGCCGCGGCTCCGAGCAGCTGCGCCGACGCGGCCGCGGCCAGCCCCACCGGGCCCGCGCCCGCCACGTACACCGTGGAACCCACCGTGACCCCCGCGGTCACGCACCCGTGGAAGCCGGTCGGGAAGATGTCCGAGAGCATCGTGAGGTCGAGGATCTTCTCCATCGCCTGGTCCCGGTCCGGGAATTTCAACAGGTTCCAGTCGGCGTAGGGCACCATCACGTATTCGGCCTGGCCGCCGACCCAGCCGCCCATGTCGACGTAGCCGTAGGCCGAACCCGGCCGGTCCGGGTTCACGTTGAGGCAGATGCCGGTCTTGCCTTCCTTGCAGTTGCGGCAGCGCCCGCACGCGATGTTGAAGGGCACCGAAACCAGGTCGCCCACCTTGATGAACTCGACATCACGGCCGGTCTCGATCACCTCGCCGGTGATCTCGTGGCCCAGCACCAGTCCCTGCGGTGCGGTGGTGCGGCCGCGGACCATGTGCTGGTCGGAGCCGCAGATGTTGGTCGCGACGTTCTTCAGGATCACGCCGTGGGAGGTCTCGCGACCCACGTTGGCCGGGTTCACGCCCGGTCCGTCCTTCAGCACGAAGCCGGGGTACTCGATCGTGTCGACCTCGACCTTGCCCGGACCCACGTAGGTGACCGCTTTGTTGCCTGCCATGAGTTTCTGGCCGCCTTTCCTCGTTCGCCGGTGAACAGGTGGCGCGGCGCGGGGTTTCCCCGTCACGTCAGGCACTCCATGCTAACCGCGTCGGCGTGTCCGGCGCGCTGACTTGCCTGCGGCCGCGAGGGTCGGCAAGATCGACCGCGGCGGGGGGCCGGTCGTGCGGACCTTCGGCATGAGGAGCAGGCGTTGGAGATCGTCGAGTTCACCCCCGAGCGTGAGCAGTACGCGTGGACCTTCGGCGGGGTCGCGCCGATCCGGACGGTGAAGCCCGGAACGGTGTTGAAACTTTGGACCGAGGACGCGTTCAGCGGCCGGCTCCAGAGCGCGTCGGACAAGCCGAGCGAGAAGCTCGACATGCGGGAGGTGAACCCGCAGACGGGTCCGTTCTTTGTGGACGGGGCGGAACCGGGTGACACGCTCGCGCTGCACTTCGTGGACCTGGAACCGGCGCGCGACTGGGCCGCGTCGGCGACCATCCCGTTCTTCGGCGGCCTCACCGCCACCGACCGCACGGCGATGCTGCACGAGCCGCTGCCGGAGCTGACCTGGATCTACCAGCTCGACCGCGAGAAGCAGGTCGTGGTGTTCGAGGCGCTGCGCGGCGACTTCCGGGTGGACCTGCCGGTGGAGCCGATGCTCGGCACGGTCGGGGTCGCGCCGGGCGGGCGTGAGGTCCGCACCTCTCTGGTGCCGGACATGTTCGGCGGCAACATGGACACGCCGGAGATGAAGGCGGGCGCCACCTGCTACCTGGGCGTGAACGTGCCGGGCGCGCTGTTCTCGGTCGGCGACGGGCACTACCGCCAGGGTGAGGGCGAGGCCTGCGGCACGGCCGTGGAAGGCGCCATGAACGTGACGCTGATCGTCGAGCTGATCAAGGGCGGCGCGCCGGTGTGGCCGCGGATCGAGCAGGACGAGAACTACGTGGTGGTCGCGTCGTCGCGGCCGCTGGAGGACGCGTGGCGCTCGAGCCAGCACGGCATGATCGGCTGGCTCGGCGAGCTCTACGGCCTCGACCCGCTCGACGCCTACCAGCTGCTCACGCAGATCAGCCAGGCTCCGCTGGCCAACGTCGTCGACGCGAACTACAGCGCCGTCACCAAGATCGCCAAGCGTCTGCTGCCCACGGGCGAGGCCTACGGCGGAATGCACCGGTACCTGCGCGAGCAGGCCGCGAAGCTCTAGGAGGAAAACGCATGGATCTGCGGCTGGCCGGGCGTAAAGCCCTGGTGACCGGCGGTACCAAGGGAATCGGGCGCGCCGTGGTCGCGTCGCTCGCGGCCGAGGGCACGTCGGTGGCGTTCTGCGCACGCACCGAGTCCGAGGTGCGCGCCACGGAGAAGGAGTTCCGCGACGGCGGGGCGACGGTGTCGGGCGAAGCGGTGGACGTCGCCGACGCCGCCGCGCTCACCGCGTGGGTCGAGCGCGCCGCGACCGAGCTGGGCGGCCTGGACATCGTGGTGGCGAACGTCAGCGCGCTCTCGATCGGCCCGACCGAGGAGAACTGGCGCTCGAGCTTCGAGGTCGACCTCATGCACACCGTGCGGGTGGCCGAGACCGCGATGCCGCACCTGGAACGCAGCGAGGCCGCCTCGATCATCGCGATCTCGAGCGTCTCGGGCCGCGAAATCGACTTCGCCGCGCCGGCGTACGGCACGATGAAGGCCGCGGTCGTGCACTACATCCAGGGCCTGGCCCTGCAGCTGGCCCCGAAGGGCATCCGCGCCAACACGGTGTCGCCCGGCAACACCTACTTCGAGGGCGGCATCTGGCACAGCACGGAGAGCGGCAACCCCGACCTGTTCTCCACCGCCCTGGGCCTCAACCCGATGGGCCGCATGGGCACACCGGAGGAGATCGCCTACGCGGTGACCATGCTGGCCAGCCCGCTCGCGTCGTTCATCACCGGCACCAACCTGGTCGCCGACGGTGCGCTGTCGCGGGGTGTGCAGCTCTAGCTGTGATGTTCAGGGACGTTGTCTTGGGTTGAGGTGACTGGTGGCGGCCTGTCGTACTGACAGGTGAAGGCCTCCGGTTGTGAAGTGGAGCTGTCGAGGAACCGCTTCACCCACTGGAGGCCTTCGTGTCCCACCCTAACGCCACCCTGACCCCACGCACCCGGCTACGACTCGCTCGCCTGATCGTGGAACATGGCTGGACTGCCACCGCGGCAGCGAAGATGTTCATGGTCGCGCCCAAGACTGCCACGAAATGGGCTCGCCGCTACCGCGCCGAAGGCGCAGCCGGGATGACTGATCGCAGCTCACGCCCGCATCACAGCCCAGCCCGCGTCCCCGAGCACCTGGTGCGGGCAGTAGTGCGGCTGCGGTGGCGCAAGCGGCTGGGTCCGGTCCAGATCGGCGGCCGGGTCGGCCTGCCCGCCTCCACCGTGCATGCGGTACTGGTGCGCTGCCGGATCAACCGCTTGTCCCGGATCGACCGGATCACCGGCGAACCGCTGCGCCGCTACGAACACGATCACCCCGGCTCTCTGATCCACGTCGATGTCACCAAGTTCGGCAACATCCCCGACGGCGGCGGACACCGCTACGTCGGCCGGCAGCAAGGCGAGATCAACAAACGAGCTACCCCGGGCCTGCCCCGCGGCGCGGACCGCAAGCCCCGAACCGGCACCGCCATGCTGCACACCGTCATCGACGACCACTCCCGCGTCGCCTACGCCGAAATCCACACCGACGAAACCGCCGCCACCGCCGTCGACGTCCTCCGCCGGGCAGTGGCCTGGTTCGCCGAGCGCGGCGTCACCGTCGAACGGGTCCTGTCCGACAATGGCTCGGCCTATCGCTCGCACGCCTGGCGCGACACCTGCACCGAGCTGGGCGTCATCCCGAAACGGACCCCGGCCCTACCGGCCACCGACCAACGGGAAGATCGAACGCTTCCACCGCACCCTGGCCGATGAGTGGGCATACGCCCGCTTCTACCCGTCAGAAACCGCGCGGCGGGCCGCGTTACCAACCTGGCTGCACTTCTACAATCACCACCGACCCCACAGCTCAACCAGCGGCAAGCCACCCATCACCCGACTAACCAACCTCCCTGGACACCACAGCTAGCTCTCAGTTCTCCTCGCCACGAGGGTTTCCGGTGCCCCGGGTGTTCGCGCCCGGGGCACCGAGCTGTCTGCGCAGGAAGTCGAGCCCCGTGGTGGTCATGGCTTCGCGTGTGCGGAGGCCGTAGGCGTGGCCGACGTCGTCGAGCCACCGGAACTCGGCGTCGGCACCCATCTGCCAGTAGGTGGACACGAGGGTCTCGCTCTGCGCGATGGGCACCACGTCGTCGGCGGTGCCGTGCACCGCGAGCAGCGGTGCGGCGTCGGCGGTCACCCGGGTGAGCGGGCTCGTGGCCGCGGTGTCGAACGGTGTGTTCGGCGGCAGCCGGCTGAAGTCCGACGGCGCGCTCCACGCCACCACCGCCTGCACGCCGCCGCTGACGGCGAGCAGCACCGCCAGGTGCCCGCCCTCGGCGTGGCCCCACGCGGCGAACCGGTCGGGGTCGAGCGCCGGCGTGGTGCGGTGCGCCCGCAGCCACTGCACGGCGGCCGTCACGTCGGGTAGCCCGGCGGGTCCGAAGTGGACCTCGGCGACGGCGAACCCTTCGGCGGGCAGGCGTTCGGCGAGGTACCGGCCCATCGCCGCGTGCGCGGGCGCGCCGCCGCGCACGAACACGACCACCGGCCAGCCCGCCGGGGGAGGCGGGCCGGCCGGCACGGCGAGCGCGAGTTTCGGCGGCGCGGTCCGCGGGGCGAAGGGCAGCACGGGGGTCACGCCGCCGACTATCACCCACGGCCGGGTTGAACCGGTAGCCGTACCAGGAAGCGGGAAACCGGCCGGATTCGGGACAGCCGTCACAGAGCGAACGCGATCGAGCGCACGATCACGGCGGCGAAGAACACCACCGTGAAGGCGAGGTCGATCGACAGTCCGCCGGCCCGCACGGGCCGCAGCACGCGGCGCACGGGCGCGATCACGGGTTCGGTCGCGCGGTGGCTGTAGTAGCGCGCCTTGCCCAGCCAGGGCGGCCCGCTGGTCGCCATCCGCGTCCAGTCCAGGATCATGCGGGCGATCAGGACCAGGATGAACAGGGTCAGCAGGTACCCGACCAGCGTTCCGATCAGGCTCATCACACACTCCTCAAGGTGGGTCGTTCACCTGGCTCAACGCCGGGAGTGCCCGCGGAGTGTCCCGTTTGCCGGAGTTCTCAGCGAGTTATCAGCGAGTGGTCAGCCCGGCACCACCGTGACCAGCGGCTGGAGCACCCGCTCGAAGCCCACGAGGCGGCGCGAACCCGTGATCGACACCGCCAGCACGGTGTGCGCGACGGCGCTCGACGGGCCCACGTGCAGCTCCACCGGCCCGGTGTCGACGATCCGGTCGCGGGCCCGGCCGGTGTACGACGTGAGATCCGCGTGGAGATCCAGCTGCACCACGCGCGTCGCCCCGGGCGGGAGCGCCACCCGCGGCGCGGCGATCAGCTGCCGCAGCGGACGCGCGACCTCGGCCACGGGGTCGTGGAGGTAGACCTGCACGACTTCCGAGATCTCCGTGTCGTGCGGATTGTGCAGCGTCACGCTCACCCGGCACGAGCCGTCGGCCGGCCACGCGGCCGGGCCGGTGACCGAAACCCAGGTGGCCGGGTGGTAGGCGAGGCCGTGGCCGAACGGGAACACCGGCGTCGGGTCGATCGAGCTCACGTCGCTGCGCGCGGCCAGGGCCGCGGCGAGGTAGGTCGACGGCTGGGTCGCCCCGGCGGCCGGGAAGCTCACCGGCAGCCGGCCCGAAGGCTCGACCGCGCCCGTGAGCACCCCGGCGAGCGCCGCCGCGCCCTCTTCGCCCGGGTAGAACCCGCACACCACGGCCGCCAGGCGATCGACCTGGCGCGACAGCTCGTAGGGCCGGCCCGACAGCAGCACCAGCACCACGGGCGTGCCCGTGGCGAGCACCGCTTCGAGCAGTTCCTCCTGCCGGCCGGGCAGCCGCAGGTCCGCCGCGTCACAGCCTTCGCCGGACGTGCCGCCGCCGAACAGACCCGCGCGGTCCCCGAGCACGGCGACGCAGACGTCCGCCGCCGCGGCCGCCTCTACGGCCGCGGCGAGGTCCTCGTCCGAACCGTCGGTGACGCCGCAGCCCTGCGCGAAGGTGAGGTCGAACGACTCCCGCAGCGCCTCGGCGACCGTCGGGACGTCGAGGCCGAACGGCACGTCGGGATGGTGCACGCCGACGTGCATCGGGAACGAGTAGCAGCCGAGCATCGCGCCCGGCTCGTCCGCGCGCGGACCCACGACCGCGAGCCGAACACCGGAACGCAGCGGCAACGCTCCGGTGTTCGACAGCAGCACCACCGACCGCTCGGCGAGCTCCCGGGCGAGCGCCCGCGACTCCTCGTCGTCCAGCGCCGTCACGGCCGGGTGTGGTGACCAGTCCGGGTCCAGCAGGCCCAGCTCCACCTTCTGCGTGAGCACGCGGTGCAGGGCGCGGTCCACCAGGGACTCGTCGACGCTGCCGTCCGCCAGCGCGGCCACGAGCGGCCCGCCGTAACAGTCCACTGTGGGCAGTTCGACGTCGATGCCCGCGGCCAGCGCCAGCCGCGCGGCCTCCTGCGGTCCGGTGGCGACGTGGTGCAGGGTGTGCAGGAACGCCACGGAGAAGTAGTCGGCCACGACGGTGCCGGTGAAGCCGTAGCGGTCGCGCAGCAGCGTGGTGAGCAGTTCCGGGTCGGCCGCGGCGGGCACTCCGTCGAGGTCGGTGTAGGCGTTCATCACCGAGCGCGCTCCGGCGCGCAGGGCGTGCTCGAACGGCGGCAGCAGCACGTCGGCGAACTCGCGCGGCCCGATCGAGACCGGTGCGAGGTTGCGGCCGGCCTTCGACGCCGAGTAGCCCGCGAAGTGCTTGAGCGTGGCGACGATCCCGGCCGACTCGAGCCCGGCCACGTAGGCCGCGCCGATCGTGCCCACGAGGTACGGGTCCTCGCCGATGGTCTCCTCGACCCGGCCCCAGCGCAGGTCCCGCGCCACGTCGAGTACCGGCGCCAGCCCCTGGTGCACGCCGAGCGCACGCATCGTCTTCCCGATGCGGAAAGCCATGCGCCGCACCAGCTCCGGGTCGAAACTCGCGCCCCAGCACAGTGGCGCCGGGTACACCGTGGCCTGCCACGCCGCGAGGCCCGTGAGGCACTCCTCGTGCACCATCGCGGGGATGCCGAAGCGCCCGCGGGCCACGATCTCCTCCTGGGTCCGTGCGAGCCCTCGCGCGCCGATCTCCGGGTCGACCGGCCGGGTGCCGAACGCGCGGGTCAGCTGACCGACACCGTGCGGCACGAGCGCTTCCCAGTCCGGCGGGTCCTGCGCGAAGTCGTGCTGGTGCGGCGCCACCTCGCCGCCGGAGTCCATGCCGACCCAGATTCCCGACAGCTGCGCCACTTTCTCCCGCGCGGACAGCCGGGCCACGAGGTCGTCCACCCGCTCGGCGACCGGCAGCCGCGGGTCGCGCCAAGGTTCGCTCGCGGCCTCGGCGGGCCGGTCGGCTCCGGTGGTCACGAGTCGGTCCGCGGCGGCGCGCTCGACGAGCGCACCACCAGTTTCGTGTCCAGCACCACGGGTGCACGCTCCTCGGTTCCGCCGTTGATGAGTCCGATGAGGACGGTGATGGCGCGGTGGCCCATTTCGCGGATGGGCTGCTCCACCGTGGTGAGCGGGGGAGTGCACAGGGCCGATTCGGGGATGTTGTCGAAACCGACCACCGACACGTCGTCGGGCACCCGCAGGCCCAGCGCCGCGGCCGCGTCCAGGGTCGCGAGGGCGGAGGTGTCGTTGGCGGCGAACACGGCCGTCGGCCGGTCCGGGCGCGCCAGCAGTTCCCGCGCCGAGGCGCCCGCCAGCTCGCCGTCGTAGTCACCGGCCACGACCAGGGTTTCGTCCACCTCGACGCCGGCCGTGGCGAGCGCCCGCCGGTAGCCGGTCTCCCGCAGTTGCGCCGACTGCAGATCCGGCCGGCCCGCGAGCAGCGCGATCCGCCGGTGCCCCAGCGCGAGCAGGTGCTCGGTCGCCAGCTGCGCGCCGCGCAGGTTGTCGGAGACGATCGCCGGCAGTGGCGAGCGGCCGGTGTGCGGATCCACCGCCACCACCGGAGTTCCGGGCAGGCCTTCGAGTTCGGCCGCGGGGGTCACGAGCACCGCGCCGTCGACGAGCGTGCCGCTCAGGCGCGACAGGTACCGGCGCTCCCAGCCCTGCGGATCACCGGTGCGCCCGCCGGCCGAGTACACGACGAGCTCGAACCCGGTGCCGCGGATCGCGTCCGCCGCGCCCTTGAGCAGCTCGGTGCTGAACGGCTCGAGGTCGGCCACGAGGATGCCGATCACGTTGGTCTTGTGGTTGCGCAGGCTCTGCGCCACGAGGCTCGCCTCGTACCCCAGCTCGTCGATCACGGCACGGACGCGCGCGAACGTGTCGGCGGCGACGCCGTAGCGCTGGTTGATCACCTTCGAGACGGTCGCGACCGACACTCCGGCTTGGGCGGCGACGTCACGGATCGTGACACGGGAACGGGGCTGCACCGGCCCAGACTAGCGATGTAAAACGTTATCGACAACGATTGACACGGGAATTTCGGACGCGCAGACTCTTCGCCATCCCGGGCGCCGTCACGCCCCGTCCAACTCGGCCGAAGTCGTCAGGAGTGGATCCGTCATGCGTCCCAGCCGGAGATTCCCCCTCGCCGCGCTCGTCGCGGCAGCCGCGCTCGTGCTCTCCGCGTGCGGGGGAGGTGGCGACGAGCAACCGGCCGCCGCGTCGGGACCGGTCACGCTGACCTGGTGGCACAACGGCACCGCGGAACCCGTGCGGTCGCTGTGGCAGCAGGTCGCCGACGACTACCACAAGGCGCACCCCGACGTGTCCTTCACGGTGCAGCCGATCCAGAACGAGGAGTTCCCGACGAAGGTGCCGCTGGCGCTGCAGTCGAGCACTCCGCCGGACCTCTACCAGCAGTGGGGTGGCGGCGACGAGGCCTCGCAGGTCGAGTCCGGCCGCGTGGCCGACCTGACGTCGTCGGTGCAGAACTGGATCGCCGGGGTCGGCTCCACGGCACAGGGCTGGCAGGTCGGCGGGAAGCAGTACGGCGTGCCGTACGTGCAGCACATCGTCGGGTTCTGGTACCGCAAGGACCTCTTCGCCCAGGCCGGGATCGCCGCGCCGCCGACGACCATGGCGGACTTCTCCACCGCCGTCGGCAAGCTGAAGGCCGCGGGCATCGCGCCCATCGCCCTCGGCGGCAAGGACCGCTGGCCCGACGCGTTCTACTACGACTACTTCGCCGTGCGCGAGTGCTCCACTCAGGTGCTCAAGGACGAGATCACGGCCGTGAAGCTGCAGAACCCGTGCTGGGTCAAGGCCGGTCAGGACCTGCAGGGTTTCCTCGCGACACAGCCGTTCCAGACCGGGTTCAACGGCACGCCGGCGCAGCAGGGCGCGGGCAGCTCGGCCGGTCTCGTCGCCAACGGCAAGGCCGCGATGGAACTGCAGGGTGACTGGGACCCGAGCACGATGTCCGCGCTCACCGACGACAAGCAGCTCGACAGCAAGCTCGGCTGGTTCCCGTTCCCGTCGGTGCCCGGCGGTGCGGGCGACCCCGCGGTGCTGCTCGGGGGCGGTGACGGCTTCTCGTGCACCACACGCGCGGCCGCCGCGTGCGCCGGTTTCCTGCAGTACCTCACGAGCACGCCCGTGCAGCAGAAGATCGCCGAGGCCGGCTCGGGCCTGCCGGTGAACGCCGCCGCGGTGGCGTCGCTGAAGGACGAGTCGCTCAAGGCCGTGGCCGAGCAGGCCCGCAAGGCGTCGTACGTGCAGATGTACTTCGACCGCGCGTTCCCGACCGCCGTCGGGCAGGCGCTCAACGACGCCGTCGCGAACCTGTTCGCGGGGCAGGGCAACCCGGAAGCGGTGGTGCAGGCCGTGAACCAGGCCGCCACCGGGAACAAGTGATGGCGGCTCCCGCCCCGGCCCGGGCGGTCCCCAGGACCGTCCACAGTGCACCCCGGCGCCCCGTGCGGCGCCGGGGCCGCACCCGGCTCGAGCTGGCGCTGCTGCTCGGCCCCGCGCTGGTGCTGTTCGCCGGGTTCGTGCTCGTGCCCATCGGCATCGCGCTGTACTACAGCTTCTACTCGTGGAACGGGTTCGGTCCGCTCACGGACTTCGTGGGGCTCCAGAACTACGCCGACGCGTTCGGCGGCGCGGTGTTCCGCGGGGCGATCTGGCACAACGTGGTCATCGCCGTGCTCTCGATCGTGGTCCAGCTGCCCCTGAGTATCGGCCTCGCGCTGCTGCTCGACCGCAAGCTCAAGGGCCGCACGGTGCTGCGGATGGTGGTGTTCGCGCCGTACGTGCTGTCGGAGGCGATCACCGCCGTGATCTGGCTGCTCATGCTGCAGCCCAACGGTTTTGTGGACGAGCTTCTGCGCGGGGTGGGCCTGGGCGGGCTCGTGCACCAGTGGCTCGCGGACCCGGCTCTCGTGCTCTACACGCTGTTCGTGGTCATGACGTGGAAGTACCTCGGGTTCGGCATCATCCTGCTCCTCGCGGGCCTGCAGGGCGTGCCGCCGGAGCTGCGGGAAGCCGCCTCGCTCGATGGCGCCACCGCGTGGCAGACCACCAGGCACGTGGTGCTGCCGCTGCTCGGCCCGACGATCCGGATCTGGGTGTTCCTCAGTGTCATCGGTTCACTGCAGCTGTTCGACCTCGTGTGGATCATGACCCTCGGCGGGCCGGCCAACGCGTCGACCACGATGGCCACCTACCTCGTGGACCACGGCTTCAAGCGCTACGAGTTCGGCTTCGGCAGCGCGGTCGCGGTGGTGCTGTTCGCGATCTGCTTCGTGTTCGCCCTGGTCTACCAGCGGTTCGCGCTGCGCCGTGACACCGCGGGCGCCCTGACCCGGGCGGTGAGCTGACGTGGCGGGCCGGCGCTGGGGCCTGGTCGCGGGGTACGCGGCCGCGGTCGTCGTCGTGGTGGTCACGGTGGTGCCGCTGCTGTTCGTGGTGCTCGGCGGGTTCCGCACCAACGGGCAGCTCAACACCGATCCGGCGGGCCTGCCGGGCCCGTGGGTGTGGGACAACTACCGCAGCGTGGTCACCTCACCGGACTTCTGGCGGTTCCTCGGGAACAGCGCGCTCATCGCGGTGATCGCGACCGCGCTGGCCGTGAGCCTCGGTTCGATGGCGGCGTTCGCTTTGTCGCGCTACGCCTTCAAGGGCCGCGAAGCCGTGTATGTCCTGTTCACGCTCGGCCTGCTTTTCCCGCTCGGCGTGGCCACGCTGCCGCTGTACCTGTGGTTGCGCCAGCTCGGGCTGCTGGAGAACCCGCTGGGCGTGGCGATCCCGGAGGCGGCGTTCTCGCTGCCGGTGACGATCGTGATCCTGCGCCCGTTCATGCACGCGGTGCCCGGCGAGCTCGAAGACGCCGCGGTGCTCGACGGCGCGAGCCGGCTCGGGTTCTTCTGGCGGATCATGCTGCCGCTCTCGGCGCCCGCGCTCACCACGGTTTCGGTGCTGGCGTTCGTCACGAGCTGGAACGCCTACCTGCTCCCGCTGCTGGTGTTCAACGACAGCGCGCACTTCACGCTGCCGCTGGGCGTGGCGACGTTCCAGTCGCAGTACTCGCAGGACACGGCGAAGGTGCTGGCGTTCACGGCGCTGTCGATGGTGCCGGCGCTCGGGTTCTTCGTGGTGGCACAACGGCGGATCGTGGGTGGGCTGACCGGGTCGGTCAAGGGCTGATCACTTGCCCCGCCCGGTGGTCTGCGGTGGAGTGAGGGGGCAGGCACCGTCGGCGGCAGGAGGTTCGCGTGGGTGAGCAGGCTGGAGAACGACCCGCTGGAGATCGACCCGCTGGAGAACGGCACGCTGGAGAACGACGCAGCGCGGCGTGGTTCGGCGCGTCGGGCCGGGCCGGGATGATCCACCGGTCGTGGATGCGGTCGCAGGGGTTCGGCCCGGACGTGTTCGACGGCCGGCCGGTGATCGGCATCGCGACCAGCGCGTCGGAGCTCGCGCCGTGCAACGTGCACCTCACCCGCGTGGCCGAGGCGGTGAAGCGCGGGGTGTGGCAGGCCGGCGGGTTCCCCTTGGCGTTCCCGACGATGGCCACCGGCGAGACGCTGATGCGGCCCACGGCCATGCTCTACCGCAACCTGATGGCGATGGAGGTCGAGGAGCTCATCCGCGCCAACCCGCTCGACGGGGTGGTGCTGCTGTCGGGCTGCGACAAGACCACGCCGGCGATGCTCATGGGCGCGGCGAGCGTGGACCTGCCCGCGGTGATGGTGACCGGCGGCCCGATGCTCAACGGCAAGTTCCGCGGCGAGGACGTGGGTTCCGGCACGCACGTGTGGAAGTTCGAGGAGGAGCTCAAGGCCGGGCGGATGAGCCAGGAGGAGTGCTTCTTCGCCGAAGGCTGCATGGCGCGCTCCAACGGCCACTGCATGACGATGGGCACGGCGTCCACCATGGCCTGCCTGGCCGAGGCGCTCGGCATGCAGCTACCCGGATCGGCCACGTGGCCGGCCGTGGACGCGCGGCGGTTCGAGACGGCGCAGACGGCGGGGCAGCGGATCGTGGCGATGGTGGAAGAGGAGTTGCGGCCCTCGGCGATCCTCACGCGCGAGGCGTTCGAGAACGCGATCCGCGTGAACGCGGCCATCGGCGGCTCCACCAACGCGATCATCCACCTGCTAGCGCTGGCCGGCCGGGTCGGGGTGCCGCTGGAGATGGCCGACTTCGACGCGCTGGGCCGCGACGTGCCGACGCTGGTGAACCTCATGCCCTCGGGCAAGTTCCTGATGGAGGACTTCTGCTACGCCGGCGGCCTGCCGGTGGTCGTGCGGCGCTTGGCCGAAGCGGGGCTGCTGCGGCCGGACACCTTGACCGTGACCGGGAAGTCGTTGGTGGACAACACTTCCGACGCCGAGTGCTGGAACGACGAGGTGATCACCGCGGTCACCGAACCGTTCCAGACGAAGGGATCCGGCACGGCGGTGCTCACCGGCAACCTCGCGCCCGAGGGCGCGGTGATCAAGCAGTCGGCCGCGTCGCCGGAGCTGCTCACGCACACCGGGCCCGCGCTGGTGTTCGACACGGCCGAGGACTACCACCACGTGGCCGACGACCCGGACCTCGAGGTCACGCCGGACACCGTGCTGGTGATCCGCGGCGCCGGCCCGAAGGGCTACCCGGGCATGCCGGAGGTGGCCAACGTGCCGCTGCCGACGAAGCTGCTCAAGGAGGGCGTGACCGACCTCGTGCGCATCTGCGACGGCCGGATGTCGGGCACCGGCTACGGCACGGTCGTGCTGCACGTGAGCCCGGAGTCGGCCGCCGGCGGGCCGCTCGCGCTCGTGCGCACCGGCGACCGGATCACGCTCGACACACCCGCGCGCTCCCTCACGCTGCACGTGTCCGACGAGGAGCTGGCTGCCCGGCGCGCCCAGTGGGAGCCACCGGAATCGCCGTACGTGAGCGGCTACACGTGGCTCTACACGCACCACGTGACCCAGGCCCACCAGGGCGCCGACTTCGACTTCCTGCACGGCTCCCGCGGCCCCGGCGTGCCGCGCGACTCGCACTGAAGGGCTCCGGATGACTTCCCTGGTCAAGACGGCCGCGGGCTGGTGCGTGCGTGACGCCGCGGGCACGGGTCTGCTGCCCGAGGGCACCACGCTCGGTTCCCTGCTGGCGCTGCCGGCCGACGAGCTGGCGGCGCGCGCGGCCGCGGTGCCTCGCTCGTCCGCGGTGCCCGGCGCCCCGCTCGCGCCGGTGGACGACGACACCGAGGTGTGGGCGGCCGGCGTGACGTACGAGGTGTCGCGCGCCGCGCGGATGGAGGAGAGCGGCGACGCGGACGTCTACGCGCGCGTGTACGAGGCCGAGCGGCCCGAGCTGTTCTTCAAGACGGTCGGCCGCCGGGTGCGCGGGCCCGGCGAGGCGATCGGCGTGCGCGCGGACTCGACCTGGGACGTGCCGGAACCGGAGCTGGCCGTGGTGGCGAACGCGGCGGGCGAGATCGTGGGCTACACGGTGGTGAACGACGTGAGCTCCCGCAGCATCGAGGGCGAGAACCCGCTTTACCTGCCGCAGGCCAAGAGCTACCGCGGCTCGTGCGCGGCCGGCCCGGAGATCGTGCTGGCCGACGCGGTCGCGGACCCGTACACCCTCGCCATCACCGTGCGCATCGACCGCGCGGGCGCGCCGTTGTGGTCCGGCGAGACCACCACCGCGCGGCTGCACCGCAAGCTGCCCGATCTCGTGGCCGCGCTCTACCGCGCCGACTTCTACCCACGCGGGGTCGTGCTGGCCACCGGCACGTCCGCCGTGCCGGGTCCGGACGTCACGCTCGAAGCCGGCGACGAGGTCACCATCTCGATCGACTCGGTCGGCACCCTGCGCAACCCGGTGCGGCGCGGGCTGTTCGCCTGAGCGGTTCAGCTGTCGGCGGTGGTGCGGGTGAACCACGCGGCCAGCGCGGAGCGCGGGCGCACGCCGAGCTTCGCGCGGATGCGTTCGAGGTGCGTGGCGACCGTGCGCGGGGCGATGCCGAGGCGGCGGGCGATCTGCTGGTTGGTGAGCCCGTCGGTCACGAGCGCCGCCACCGTGTGTTCCTGCGGGGTCAGACGGCCCTGACCGGTGGCGGCGAAGTGTTCACTCGCGTCGAGCGCGTACGCGACGGCGGCTGCCGGTGACACCCGCGCACCCGCCCGGGCGGCGGCGTGGGCCCGGCGGGGATCCAGCGCGGTGGTGGCCGTGGTGATCGCGGCCTGGACACGCCGGCGCCACGCGGGTTCGGCCACGGCACCCAGGCCGCGACGCCCGGACTCCGCGCAGGCGAAGAGCCCGAGCGCGCGTTCGTGGTCACCACGGGCGGTCAGCACGATCGCGACCCCTTCGGCGAAGTACGGCACCTTCAGCCCGTCCGTCGGATTGGTCACGAGCAGTGCCTCCACGAACCGGGCCTCGGCCGTCGGGTGGTCCCCGGCGGCGAGGGCGAGCGCGCCGGCGGTGTGCAGCACGCTCGCCAGCCGGCCGGGGGTCGCGTGCGCGCGGGCCAGCGGCAGGCCTTCGGCGAGCACCTCGCCGGCCGCGACCAGATCACCTCTTTCCAACGCGGCCCACGCGAGATCGTTGAGCAGCAAGGAGAGCACGGCCGGGTCGGCGAGGTCTCGCGCGATCGTGAGGGCCCGGCGGTAGTGCTCGCCGGCCTCCCGGTCCCGGCCCGACGCGCGCAGGCCGGCGGCGAGCAGGTCCAGGATCGAGGCGACGCGGGCCGGCCGGTCCAGAGAGGACTCCAGTTCCAGCGCGCGCTCGCCCAGCCGGAGTTGTTCGGCGTACCGGCCGGTGCGGTGCGCCGCCTTGCACAGCGCGGCGAGCAGCGAGGCGGTGAGGTCCGGCCGGTCTTCGACGTGCGGCAGCGCGGCGCGCAGCAGCTGCTCGCTCTCGGCGACGTTGCGGCCCAGCGCCAGCCACGACCGCGCGAGCCCGCAGGCCGCCACGGCCAGGCGGGCGTCGCCGCGGGCGGTGAGCCGGTCGATCGTGGCGAGCACCGGCTCGGCTCGCGCGACGAGCCGCCGGCACAGCTCGTCGGGCAGCAGGAACTCCGCGAGGTGGGGTTCGACCTGAGCCACGAGGTAGCCGGCCAGCAGGTCGAACGCGGCCTCGGTGCCGCCGGCCGCGTCGAGCCGCTCGCGGCCGAACGCGCGGGCGGACGCCCACAGCCGCAGGCCGGTCGTGCCGTCGGCCGCCGGCTCGGGCACCAGCAGCGACGCCGCCACCAGCCGGGCCAGCACGTCGGGCCCGGCTCCGAGCGCGGCCGCGAGCTCGGCGTCGAACGGGCCGGGCAGCACGGAAAGTCGCTGCCAGGCTTCGTGTTCGGCTTCGTCGAGCCGCCCGTGGTCGCGTTCGAGGTCGGCGCGCACCGACCGCTTGCCCGGCGCGAGGTCGAGCGCCGTGGTGAGGCCGTGGCGCGCACCGGCCGGGCCGAGCAACCGCACGCGCGGCGCCGCCAGCACCAGCGCGGCGGGCACGCCTTCGAGGAGCCGGCAGAGCTCGGTGAGGTCGGCCGCGGTCACGGCGAAACCCGGGTCGAGCAGGTGGAGCTCGCCGATGAGCAGCCGGGCCGCGTCGGCGGGGGACAGGCCGCGCAAGGGCAGCAGCTGCTCGCCGTCGAGACCGAGTGCCGCGCGGCCGGTGGCCACGATCCGCAGGCCCGGGTGGTCGCGAAGCAACCGTGTGATGAGCGTGGCCGCGTCGGGGCGCAGGTCGCAGCTGTCCAGCACGAGCAGGTCACCGGGATCGGGCGGTAGGGGGTCCACAGTGGACAGGTCGACGAAGATCGCGCTCGTGAGCTCGGCCGCGAGCCGGGTCTTGCCGATGCCGCCCGGGCCCGTGATCGTCACGAGGCGGTGCCGGGTGAGCAGCCGCCGCAGCGTCGCCAGCTCGGCGGCCCGGCCGACACAACCCGCGCCAGGACGGCGGGCTCGCACCCGGCGCCGGTAGGCGCGCTGCCGGCAGGCGCCGGAGCAGAAGCGGGCGCGCCGACCGCCCTGGGTGCCTGTGGCCGGCACGGCGGCGCCGCAGATGAGGCAGCGTGCGTCGGTCGGCATGGTCGGCACGTTAGCCGGAAGCCGTAACGCCCGATACGGCCGATTGTCGGTCTTTCACCTGCCGTTTCGTCACGCCCGGCAGGGCTGCCGACTGGGCCCGAACCGTTCCCCTGCCTACGTTGAGTTCACATATCTGCCAGTTATTCAGATACTTGAACAGGAGTTGCGGTGCTGCCTCCTTCACGGTCCCGGTTCCGGCTGGGCCGGATCTCCCTCGTCCTCGCCACGGTCACCGGCCTGCTCGCCACCTCCGCCGGTGCGGCCGGCGCCGCGCCGCAGCAGCCGCCGAAGTCGGTGTGCGAGCTGCCCGTGGTCTCGATCGCGTGCCGGCCCGACACGGTGGTGCTCGACGGCTCGCGCCTCACGAAGAACCGCGTCGGGCTGCTGCTCGGCGACAGAACCCTGCGCACCTCGCTCGGCGACCTGCTCGAGCAGGCCGACGCGGCGCTGGCCAAGGGGCCGTGGACGGTCGTGGACAAGGACCGCGTGCCGCCGAGCGGCGACAAGCACGACTACCTGAGCCTCGCGCCGTACTGGTGGCCGAGTCAGCCCGCGACGGCGGACAACCCGCAGGGCTGCCCGTACGTGCAGCGCGACGGCGTGCTCAACCCCGAAACCACGGCGGTGCCCGACAAGGCCGAGCGGCTCACCGCGTTCAGCTCGATCTACCAGCTCTCGCTCGCCTGGTTCTACACGCGCAAGCCCGAGTACGCGCAGCGCGCGGCGCTGGACCTGCGCACGTGGTTCCTCGACGCGGCCACGAAGATGAACCCGAACCTGAACTTCGCGCAGGGCATCCCGTGCAAGAACGACGGCCGCGGGATCGGCATCATCGAGTTCGCCTACACCTTCACCCAGGTGCTCGATTCCGCGCGCATCCTCGACGCCGGCGCGCCCGGCTGGTCGAAGTCCGACGCCCAGGGTATGCGCGGCTGGTCGGGCGACTTCCTGACCTGGTTGCGCACCAGCAAGAACGGCCAGGACGAGGCCGCGGCGACCAACAACCACGGCTCGTTCTTCGACATGCTCACCGCCGGCATCGCGCTCTACACCGGCGACAAGACGCTCACGAAGCAGATCGTGACCGGCGCCGAGGCCCGCCTCGACCACCAGATCGCGGCCGACGGCAGTCAGCCCGAGGAATCCACGCGTACCCGCAGCTTCCACTACCACACGTTCAACCTCGTGGCGCTGACCCGGCTCGCGCAGATCGGCCGCCACGTCGGCGTGGACCTGTGGGCTTACCACACGCCGCAGGGCGGCAGCCTGTTCAAAGCCGTGGACCACCTGCTGCCCGCGGCGACGGGTGGCGCGGCGCAGTGGCCGCTGCCGGACCTGAACTTCCTGCCGTACGCGGCGCTCGACAGTGTTCACGCCGCCGCCGACGCGGGGGACGCCCAGGCCCGCGCGGCCCTGCCGCACATCCCGGCGCCGCCGGGCGGTGATCTCTACCCGGTGCGCCCGGCCGCCGAGCAGCTCGACGACATCTCGGTCACCGGCTGACCCCAGCCCGACAAGCGGGGGACGGGGTGCGCCACGTCCCCCGCTTTCGGGTGCCGAGTAGGTCTTGTTATCAGACTCAGCACGTGGCACTGTTGGTTGGAAATTCCTACCGACGGAGGACTTGCCGTGACTGAGCTACCGCGCAAACTCGCCGATCACCCGTCGGTGCGGGCCGTGCTGGCGCGGGGCGAGCGGCCGCGGCCCGGGCCGATCGACGCGGCGTGGCTGCGGGAGGTGGCGCTGGCCGCGGGGGTCGACGACGTCGCGGCCGTGTCGCTGGAGCACCCCGACCTGGCGGGGGAGCGGCCGCACGCGCTGGCGGCCCTGCCCGGCACGCGCAGCCTCGTGTCGCTGGTCGTGCGGATGAATCGCGACAACGTGCGCACGCCCGCTCGCAGCGTGGCGAACCAGGAGTTCCACCGCAGCGGCGAGATCATCAACGAGGCCGCGCGCACGATCACCCGCGCGCTGCAGGACGCCGGTCACCGCGCGCTCAACCCGTCGGCGACCTTCCCGATGGAGATGGACCGCTTCCCCGGCCGGATCTGGGTGCTGGCGCACAAGACCGTGGCGGTCGCGGCCGGGCTCGGCGTGATGGGCTTGCACCGCAACGTGATCCACCCGAAGTTCGGCAACTTCGTGCTGCTGGCCACGCTGCTCGTCGACGCCGAGGTGACGGACTACGGTGAACCGCTGGACTACAACCCTTGTGTGGAGTGCAAGCTGTGCGTGGCCGCGTGCCCGGTGGGCGCGATCGCGAAGACCGGCGAGTTCGACTGGGCCGCCTGCTCCACCCACAACTACCGCGAGTTCATGGGCGGGTTCACCGACTGGGTCGAGACCGTGGCCGACAGCGCCGACGGCGCGGAGTTCCGCTCGCGCGTGACGGATTCCGAGAACGCGTCCATGTGGCAGAGCCTTTCCTTCAAGGCCAACTACAAAGCCGCGTACTGCATGGCCGTGTGCCCGGCCGGCGAGGACGTGCTCGGGCCCTACCTCGACGACCGGCGCGAGTTCCTGCAAACGGTGCTGCGGCCGTTGCAGGACAAGGAGGAGACGATCTACGTGACCCCGGGTTCGGCCGCGAAGTCGCATGTGGAGCGTCGCTTCCCGCACAAGACGGTGAAAGAGGTCCGCGGCCGCACGCCCTGACATCACCCGGACGGGCAAGCGGTTCTCACGCGTGCGCACGAAGGAGCGTGGAAGCCTTTCCGGCGAACCGGTCGAAAAGGGAAAGGGAACGCGTGTGATCAAGACCAGCCGAGGTGACCGCGGGGTGCGGAAGGTGACGTTCGTCCTGCCGCTCGACTGCCCGCCGGGGCCCGTCAGCGTGGTCGGCGACTTCAACGACTGGCAGCCCGGCCGGCACGAGCTGCGCAAGCGGTCCAACGGCACGCGCTCGGCCGCCGTGGAGGTGCGGCCCGGTGCGAAGCTGCGCTTCCGCTACCTCGCGACGGGCGGGCAGTGGCTCGACGACCCCGACGCGCCCGCCCGCGACGGGCACGACTGCCTGTACGTCGCGGAGTAGGCGATGGGGAACGTGTGCTCCACAACACCATTGTTGTGGAGCGCGTGTTCCTTTACTCTCGGGTTCGTGCCCAGGCCGCGGATCCACGACCCCGAACGGCTGCTCGACGTCGCCGAGCGGCTCGTGGCCGAGCGCGGCCCGGAAGAGGTCACCGCGCGCGGGCTCGCGCTCGCCGCCGGCGTGCCGAACAGCGCCATCTACCACGGTTTCGCCTCGTTGCCGGCGCTCGTCGGGCGGGTGTGGCTGCGGGCCGCGACCCACTACATCGATGTGCAGGAGAGCCTCGTCGACGAAGCGCTCGCCGAGGCCGGCCCGGTCGCGGCCGTGGTCGCCGCGGCCGACACGGCGGCCGTCGTGGCGCGGCTGCGCCCGGACGCCGCGCGCCTGATGGTCACCGTGTCACCCGACCGCGTGCTCGGCCCGCAGCTGCCCGAAGACGTCGTGGAGGCGCTGCACACGCTGGACAAACGCCTGGTGCGCCTGCTGGTCCGCCTCGCCCGTGAGCTGTGGCAGCGCGGCGACGGCGCGGCCGTCGAGGTGATCACCGCCTGCGTGGTGGACCTGCCGACGGCACTCTACCGCCGCGAGCTGGCCGAAGGCCGGGTCGGCGAGGACAGCCGCCGCCGGCTCGCCGCCGCCGTGCGCGCGGTGCTCGCCCTGCCGCCACCGAAACGACGTTCCTCCCGTACCGCAGCAACCGGCTGAAAAGGACCACCGCGATGCCCGCACTGACCCAGCACGAAGCCGTGTCCGTCCTGGACTTCGGCGCCGACGAGAACCGGTTCTCACCCGCGTGGCTCGACGAGGTGAACACCCACCTCGACACCGTCACCGCCGGCGAGGCGCCCGCCGCGCTCGTGACCACCGGCGGCGGCAAGTTCTACTCCAACGGCCTGGACCTCGAGTGGCTCACCGCCCACGGCGACGAGGCCGGCAAGTACGTGACCGCCGTGCACGAACTGCTCGCCCGCGTGCTCGCGCTGCCGGTGCCCACCGTCGCCGCGGTCAACGGGCACGCGTTCGGCGCCGGCGCGATGCTCGCGATGGCCCACGACTTCCGCGTGATGCGCACCGACCGCGGGTTCTTCTGCTTCCCCGAGGCCGACATCAACATCCCGTTCACGCCGGGCATGGCCGCGCTCATCCAGGCCAAGCTCACCCCGGCCGCGGCGGTCGCGTCGATGACCACCGGCCGCCGCTTCGGCGGCCCGCAGGCCCGGGACCTGGGCCTGGTCGACGTGACGGCCGACGAGGCCATGCTGGTGAGCACGGCGACCGAGGTCGTCGCGGCGCTGGCGGGCAAGGACCGGGGCACGCTCGGCGCCATCAAGGCCACGATGTTCGCGCCCGCGCTGACCGCCCTGCGCACCCCCGGCGACCTGATCCGGTAGACTCCGCTGCGCGGCGGTGGGGCTCGCCGCTCCGGGTCGTCCGGGCAACCGCAGCACTCGCTGCCAACAGTCCCTACTCGAACCGAGGGCACCGCTGTATTCACCGAGCGGCTGTGCCCGCGTGGAGTAGGAGACCCTGTGTTCGGACCCCGTGCACCCAAGCCCTCGGCACCCCCACCCCGGGGACCCAAAGCAGCCGCGTCCCACCACCCAGGATCCCCGTCCGCGGCGCCTGAACCCGACGCGTCGGAATCGCCGATCCCGAGATCTTCACGCCGGGTGCCGCCGTGGCGGCGCACGGCGGCCCACGAAAACGCTCCGGTGCTCGGCGTGATCGCGCTCGGCGGCGGGATCGGCGCGCTGGCGCGCTACGGCCTCGCCGAACTGCTCCCGACCCAGCCCGGGCACTTCCCGCTCGCGACGTTCCTGATCAACGTCTCCGGCTGCTTCCTCATCGGCGTGCTGATGGTCGCGGTCACCGAGGTGTGGACCGCGCACCGGCTGGTGCGGCCGTTCCTCGGGGTCGGCATCCTCGGTGGGTTCACCACGTTCTCCACCTACGTGGTCGAGATCCGCGGGCTGCTGGCCCCAGGCTCGGCCGGCCTCGCGTTCGGCTACCTCGCGGGCACGCTGGTGGCGGCGCTGCTCGCGGTGGCGGCGGGGATGTGGCTCGCGCGACGGGCGTTCGTCCGTCCGGAAAGGACGGTCGAGCCGTGACGGTGCTGCTGGTTTTCGCCGGTGCCGTGGTCGGGGCGCCCCTGCGGTACGTGACCGACCGGTTCGTGCAGGCTCGCCACCACGCCGGCTTCCCGTGGGGCACGTTCACGGTCAACCTGGTCGGCTCGCTGGTGCTCGGCTCGCTGGCCGGCGCCGGGTCCGCGTTGCCCGGCACGGTGTCGATCCTGGTGGGCACCGGGTTCTGCGGCGCGCTCACCACCTACAGCACGTTCGGCTACGAGACCGTGCGGCTGCTCGAACGCCGCGCCTACCGCACGGCGATCGCCAACGTGGTGGTGAGTGTGGCCGCGGGGGTGGGCGCGGCGGCGCTCGGGTACGCCGTGGTGCACTCGCTCGCGGGGTGAGCGCCGCGGTCGAGGGTTACGAGGCGAGATTGGCGTACACGACGATGTTGTCCTCGTAGCTGTGCTCGGCGTGGTCGAACACGCCGCCGCACGTGATCAGCCGCAGTTCGGGTTTGCTGCTGTTGCCGTAGACCGCGTCCTGCGGGAACTGGTCCTTCGGGACCTGCGTGACGTGGTCGACGGTGAACTTCAGCTTCTTGCCGTCGCTGCGGTCGATGTCCACCTCGTCGCCGGGCGCGAGGTCCTTGAGGTGGTAGAAGATGCCGGGCTTCTTGTCGCCGTCCACGTGCCCGAGGACCACCGCCGGCCCGACCTCGCCGGGCACGGGGGACAGGCGGTACCACGCGGCCTGCATCGGCGTTTTCACCGAAGGCACGGAGATCTGGCCCTGCAGGTTCACCGCCACCGACACCAGGCTCGAGTGCGCGCCGATCTTCGGGATGGTCACGGCGGTGGGCCGCAGGCCCTTGAACGGTTTCGTGACCGGCACGCTCGACGGCACGGGTTTGGCCGCGGCGGCGGGCGCCGGCGTGCCGGAGGAACCGCACCCGGTGAGCGCCAGCACGAGAGCCAGCGCGGTCGCGGTGCCGGCCGCGGCTTTCGCGGTTTCGGTGAGTTTCATCGGCGTCAGGACCAGAACCGCGCGGTGCCGCCGAAGCCGGTTTCGACGCCGCCCTGGGGCGCGTAGCGGACCTGGACCGTCGGCCGGGTGACCGCGGCACCGGCCGTCGAGGTCGAGGTGGCGGTGGCGCCGGACGAGGTGGTGATCGGCGCCGCGCTGCTGCTCGTGCCGCTCGGGGTTTCGCTGCTGGTCGGGGTTTCGCCGGTGGTCGGCGTGTCCGAAGTGGGCGGAGTCTCCTGCTCGAAGGTGACGTCGCCCTGGCCGGGCACGCCGTCGCAGGTCCAGCTGAACGGCGCGGTCGGAGCGGTGGCGGGGTCGGTCACGCGCACGTCGTAGTTCCAGTAGCGGCCGTCGGCGCCGTCCTGGTCCGGACCGGCGGTCACGGTGAGGCCGACGGTGGCGACGTTGCCGGGCGCGCCCGCGGCGCACGCGATGACCAGCACGCCTTCGCCGCCGAGGCCGACGAACCCGTGGCCGGCGTTGTCGGTGTACGGGTCGGCGGGCGCGGTGCTGGAAGTCGTGTCGTCGGCCTGGTCCCCGTCCTGCCCGTCGGCGGCGATCCGGGGCTGCGCGGCGGCCGGCGCGCGGCGGCCCTCAGTGGTCTGCACCTCGGTCTGCCCGGGCGTCTCGATGCCGGCCGTGCTCGACGGTGAGTCGGAGAACGGGGAGTCGGAGGACGGGGAGTCGGACGTCGGTGCCTCGGAAGTCGGGGCGGTCGCGGTGTCGGAGGTCGGCGCCCCGGCCGTGCTGGAGTCCGAAGTGGCCGGTGCCGTCGCGTCGGTCGTCTCGGAGCTTTCCGTGGTGACCGTGGTGTCCGCGCCCGCCGTCGGGTCGTCCTGCGCGAAGGCGGCCGGCGCGGAAGCGAGCGTGAGGGCGGCGCCGGCGAGCACGGCACCTGCGAGACGGCCCAGCGGTTTCTTCACGGCGACTCCCTGCTGCGACAGTGCCCGACGTTGGGCAATGGCGGGATTCTGCCGCAGAAAAGCGTGGGAGGGAAATGATTCGAGGGTGGTGAAAACCACGCTCGAATTCCGTAACGAAGGCGCTTTCCCGGCCGATGAAACGGCCCGACCGCCGCGAGAGGAAACGACCTGATAACGAAGGTGTCGGGCGTGATAACAAAACCCACCGTAACACGCCCACCATTCCCCGCGGAAAACCGGCACTTCTTTTCGATCTTCAGGCCCGGCCGCGCGTGAGGTCGATCAGGCGGCCGAGCACGTGGTCGCCGGCCGCGCGCAGGCCGTTGTGCTCGTACTCGTTGGTGACCCACGGGCGCATCGTCGGGATCAGCGCGGCGGTCTCCTCGGAGAAGCGGAGGTCCACGTACGCGTCCTCGGCGTAGATCGCGGCGGCGCACGGCACCTCGCAGCGGCTCAGCACCTCGGCGTCGTAGAGGCGCGGCCACTCGCGCTCGGCCAGCAGTTCGGCCGCCTCGCCCAGCGGCGCGAGGCCGGGCAGGTCGGTGAACATCCAGGGGAACACGTGCTCGCCGGTGAAGAGCGTGGGGTCGTCGTCGAACTCGGCCGGGCGGGTGCGCTGGGCCGACCAGCGCGTGGCCCGGCCGTCGGCGTAGGAGGCCTCGTGGATCACCACGTAGAGCGGGTTGCGCGCGGAGAACGGCAGCATCGTGGCCACGTCGTGTCGGAACGCCGGCGATTCCGGGTCGCGCTCGAGCAGGTAGTGCAGGTTCTCGGCGCCGTCGCTCATGCCGAGGGCGCTGCCGAGCTGACGGAACAGCCGGGACGTGATCGGCGTGCCGCCGGGCAGCGTGAGCTCGCCGGCCTCGAGCCGGTCGTGGAGCTTGCGCACGCGGTCGCGGTCTTCGGGGTACCGCCGGTAGTAGCGGCGGTTGCGTTCCAGCACCGTGCGGTACGTGGCCTCGTACACCTCGTCGGGGTGCCGCCCGATCGGCGGCAGGCCGCCGGTGAAGAACACCTCGAGCAGGCCTTCGGGAGCCGTCGAGAGGTAGGCGAGCGCGGTGAACCCGCCGAACGACTGGCCCAGCAGGCTCCACCGGTCCACGCCGAGGCGCTGCCGGATCAGCTCCGCGTCGCGCACGATCGAGTCGGCCCGGAAGTGGGACAGGTACTCGGCCTGGTCGGCCGGCGTCCGCCCCGCCAAGGTGCCGACGGGCGTGGAGTTGCCGGTGCCGCGCTGATCGAGCAGGAGCACGCGGTAGTCCCGCACCGCGCGCCCGAGCCAGCCCGTGGCCCCCATCGGCCGCGGCGCCTCCTGGCCGGGCCCGCCCTGCAGGAACACCAGGTACGGCAGCCCCGTCCCGCCCCCGGGCTCGGTGACCTCGCGGGCGAACACGGTGAGCTGCTCACCGTCGGGATTGCCGTGGTCGAGCGGGACGGTGAACTCGTGCTCGGTGAGGACCAGGCCGGGGATGCGCACGGAAGCAGGCATGGCGTTGATCAAAGCATGCCCGGGGCCAGGGGGTGGTAGTGGTTTTCGCCCGGCTCCGCGACCGGCGGCGACCGTGGTCGACGGGTGGATCGGCGGGGCGGAAGTGTCGATCCGGGAGGTCCGCGGTGGCCGATCGGGAAGCGCGGCGGCGGAGGGGGCCCGCGCGTGGCTACGGTGATCGTGGGCGGTCGGCCGGCACCGGATTCCGGGACCGCACGGCCGCGTCACCCGGCGAGAAGGCCGTGGCGGACGTCGCCACTGGGCTGGAATGCACCGCTGAAGGCACTACTGGGGGGAAACGACCGTGGGCAAGCACCTGTTCTTCGTCGCGGCACCGGCGGCGGGGCACGTGAATCCGGTGTTGCCGCTCGTGCGCGAGCTGGTGCGGCGGGGCCACCGGGTGACGTTCGCGTGCGGACCGGCCCACGCCGGGGCCATCGAGGACGCCGGGGCCGAGGCCGTGGTGCTGCCGTGGACGCTGGACCCGACGGCGCTCTCGCGCGAGACGTTCAGCACCACCAGCTTCGTGGAGCTGCTGGACGGGTTGCTGGCGACCGCGGCGCCGCGGCTCGACGAACTGGTCGAGCGGGCCGCCGGCGCGGAGCTGGTGTGCTTCGACGCGACCGTCGCTCCCGTGGCGGCGGCGGTGGCGCAGCGGCTCGGCGTGCCGGCGGTGGCGCTGATCGCGAGCATGGCCGTGAACGAGCACCTGCCGCTGGCCGAGCTGCTGCCGCCCGACTTCCGGCCGGACAACGAGGCGCTGGTGCGGTACGCGACGCGCCTGCACGAGTTCTCGGCGGACCAGGGCTTCGCGCAGCCGCTGGTGCCGATGGCGGCGCCGCCGGTGCCGTTGACGGTGGTGTTCGTGCCGCCCGCGTTCCAGCTCGCCACGGAGACCTTCGACGAGACCTACCGGTTCGTGGGCCCGACCGTGGGCGCGGGGGACTGGGAGCCGCCGTCCGGCGACCGGCCGGTGCTGCTGGTGTCGCTCGGCACGGCGTTCACCGACCGGCCCGACGTGTTCCGGGCATGCGCGGCGGCGTTCGCCGGCACGGAGTGGCACGTGGTGATGTCGATCGGGCGCACGGACCCGGCGCTGCTGGGCGAGCTGCCGTCGAACGTGGAGGCCTTCGCGTCGGTGCCCCAGCTCGGCGTGCTGCGCCACGCCACCGCGTTCGTGTCCCACGCCGGCATGAACTCGATCATGGAGGCGCTGGCGCTGGAGGTGCCGCTGGTGACGCTGCCGCAGGTGCCCGAACAGGCGCTCAACGCCCGCCGGGTGCGGGAGCTGGGCCTCGGCGAGGTGCTCGACTCCGAAGCCCTCACCCCGGAGCTCGTGCGCGGCACGGTGCTGCGCGTGGCCGGCGATCCGGCGGTGCGCGACCGGCTGGCGTGGCTGGCCAAGGAGATCACGGCCGCGGGCGGCGCGGCCGCGGCGGCCGACGCCGTGCTCGGTCTCCTCGGCTGACCCTCCACAAAGGACGCTACTGCTTGCCCATCGACCGCCGGATCTCGGCGAGCTTGTCCTTGGCGGCCTTGTCGCGGTCGGCGATCTTCTTGTCGAGCGACTCCACCGTCTCCGGACCGCCGATGCCGGCGAGCTCCTGCGCGCCCACCGAGGTGTTGTAGCGGTTCTCGATGCGGTCGCGGACGAAGTCGAACGACGGCACGCCGCCCTCGCTGTAGTCGGGCTCGGGCAGGTCCGCGCCACCCGGGAACCCCGGGGCGGCCGGCGTGGCCGGGCTCTCGACGATCTCGGCGTCCAGCGGTTCCTGGCCGTCGGGCTGATTCGTGGTCATGTGGCACTCCTGTCGTCGCGGTCCCCGCCCTCGACCCTAGCCGGTTCCGCGCCCTGTCGCCTTTGCCTGGAAACACCTCGGCCGGGGCGTTCAGGACTTTCGGCTGTCCCGGTCACCGGCGCCGCCTTGACACCGGTGAGCCCGGCTCGGAAATGTCGGTGCCGCACGGATTCCTCGGCCCGCACACGCCGCCACGTGTCGTGTCGTGTCGAAAGGACGGTCTCCCTGTTGTCCCCACAGCCCGAAAACCCCGACCAGACCCTCGCGAGAAGAAGTTTCCTGGCGCTGGGCTCCGGCGCCGCCCTCGCGGCGACGTCCGGGCTCGCCCTCGCGGCACCCGCCGAGGCCGCACCGGCGAAGGCTCCGCAAACCCCGCCGGCGAAGACCCGGTCGGCGAAGACAATGCAGGCCCCGCCGCCGGCCGCGCACGCCGCGGGCGAGCCCGATTTCGGCCCCAACGTCCACGTCTTCGATTCCGCTACGGGCACGGCCAACATCCAGGCCACGCTCGACGCGATCTACGCCCAGCAGCGCGGCAGCCAGTTCGGCACCGGCCGCTACGCGCTGCTGTTCAAGCCCGGCGGCTACTCCGTGGACGTGAAGCTCGGCTACTACACGCAGGTCGCCGGTCTCGGCCTGCAGCCCAGCGGAGCCAGCATCACCGGCTCGCTCGGCGTGGAAGGCGACGCGCACGGCAACGGCACGCTCGTGAACTTCTGGCGCGGCGCCGAGAACCTCAACGCCGTGCCCAAGAGCGGCGTGGACACCTGGGCCGTCTCGCAGGCCACCTTCTACCGCCGCATCTACCTGCTCGGCGACCTGAAGCTGTCCGACGGCGGTTACTCCAGCGGCGGGTTCATCGCCGACTGCCAGCTCACCGGCCAGATCAATTCCGGCACCCAGCAGCAGTGGCTCACGCGCAACTCGGTGGTCGGCTCGTGGGTGGGCTCGAACTGGAACTTCGTGTTCGTCGGCTCACCGGGTGCGCCCGCGACCTCGTTCCCGAACCCGCCCTACACCTCGATCGACCGCGCGCCGGTGATCTGCGAGAAGCCGTTCCTGTACGTGGACGGCGCCGGGGCGTGGCAGGTGTTCGTGCCGGCCGTGCGCACGAACGCCGACGCCACGAGCTGGGAGGCCCGCAAGCCCGAAGGCACGTCGCTGCCGATCGAGGCGTTCCACCTCGCCAAGCCGGAGGAGTCGGCCGCCGACCTCAACGCCGCGCTGGCCCAGGGCAAGCACCTGCTGCTCACGCCCGGCATCTACCACGTCGACCAGCCGTTGAAGGTCACCCGAGCGAACACCGTGGTCCTCGGCCTCGGCTACGCCACGCTGATCCCGGACAACGGCGTGACCGCGCTCGACGTCGCGGACGTCGACGGGGTGCGCGTGGCCGGCCTGCTCGTGGACGCCGGGCCGGTCGCCTCCGACCCGCTGATCCGCTTCGGGCCCGACGGCGCGCGCCGCGGCCACGCGCACAACCCGAGCTCGATGCACGACGTGTTCGTGCGCGTCGGCGGCGCGGGCGTGGGCAAGGCGAAGCGCTGCGTGGTCGTGAACAGCGACGACGTGCTGATCGACAACATGTGGCTGTGGCGGGCCGACCACGGCAAGGGCGTCGGCTGGGACGCCAACACCTCCGACGTGGGCCTGGAGGTGAACGGCTCGGGCGTGATCGCCTACGGCCTGTTCGTGGAGCACCACCAGAAGGCCCAGGTGCAGTGGAACGGCGAGGGTGGGCGCACCTACTTCTTCCAGAACGAGATGCCGTACGACCCGCCGGACCAGGCGGCGTGGACGGACGGCGCCCACCGCGGCTTCCCGGCCTACGCCGTGGCCGACCACGTGCGCACGCACGAAGCGTGGGGCCTGGGCAGCTACTGCATCTTCGCGGAGGACCGCACGATCGTGTCCGACCGCGCGATCGCCGCGCCCCGGCGGCCGGGGGTGAAGTTCCACGCCATGATCACGTTCTCCCTCGGCGGCGGGCAGGGCACGATCGCCCACGTGGTCAACGACACCGGCGGCCCGTCGGACGCGGTGACCGGGCTGGCGATGCTGAAGTCCTACCCGTAGTCGCCTGAAGTCCCGCGCGAGAGCGCGAACCGCGCCGCGGCCGTCCCGTGTGGACGGTCGCGGCGCGGCCGCTCAGCCCTCGAAGCCCTGCGCTTTCAGGATCCGGTCGATCTTCGCCGCGTGGTCGGCGTCCCACTCGTCCAGCGTCTGCGCCGCTTCCTTGGCCAGCCGCTCCCGTGCCTCGACCAGGACTCGTTCCGCGTCGGCGGCGGGAGTGACGACCACCCCCTCTTCGTCGGCGGTCACGATGTCGCCGGCGTGCACGGTGACGCCGCCGCAGCGCACGGGCTCGCCCAGCGGCGCCGCGGCCGCCTTGGTGCCGGGGATCGGGATCAGGCCGCGCGCGAACACCGGGAAGCGCAGCTCGCGCACCTCGGCCAGGTCGCGGATCACGCCGTCGAGCACGAACGCGGCGATCCCGTTGCGCTGCGCCACGGCGCAGACGTTGCCGCCCGCCAGCGCGTAGTCCAGGTCACCGGACTCAACCACGACGATCGAGCCGGCCGGGGCGCGGTGGATGGCCGCGTGCAGCATCAGGTTGTCGCCCGCCGGGCACCGCACGGTGTAGGCCGGGCCGGAGACCTGCGGCACCGGGCCCCACAGGGGGCGCACACCGAGGTCCATGACCTGGTCGCGGGTGAGCAGGTCGGCGAGCGTGGTGGTGGGGATGTCGGGGAATCCGTCGGGCATGGTCCTCCTGTCGCGGCTTGAGCCGCGATCGTCGCACGCCCGGTGCGCGCCCGTGCCCCGGAGTCGCGGACTCCGGGGCACCGAGGTGACGCTCTTCGCTCAGTGCATCAGCGGCGGACCGAGCGGGAGCGCGCCCCCGCCGGTGGCCGTCGAGGCCGAGTTGAAGAACAGGTACACGCCGACGGCGGCGAACACGAGCACGATGTACCCGCCGACCTGGAGGATGCCGGCCGAGCCGTTGAGCGTGCCGATCAGCACGAACACCAGCGCGACCTCGATCAGGGCGAACAGCAGCGTGTAGGCCACCGGCAGGCGCAGGGTCGACAACGTCAGCATGCCGACGATGACGAGCCAGGAGATCAGGAACAACGCCTGGGTGTCGACGGCGGCCGCCGCGTCGATCCCGAACCAGTTGTGGGTGAGGCCGAGGACGAGCAGCGCGTAACTCAGCCAGAACCCGGAGAAGATGGCGAACACCCCCGCCACCGCGCTCTGGCCCACCGCGGCGGCCCAGACCGCTGCGATGAGCAGGCCGAGTCCGGTCGCGGCGATGATGACGGCGAGTGACGCGCCGACGGCGGTCGCGGGGACGTAGCCGATGAGGACCAGCCCCAGGGCCACGGATCCGACGATGAAACTGGGCAGACCGACCATCATCGGGTCGGCGGCCGGGGGCGCTTCGGGCGCCGCTTCCGCAGTGTGCTGGGCAGGTACTCGGGGGACACTTTCGGCACTGGCATCGAGGGTGGTCATGAGCGGGCTCCCTGGTCGGGCATCCGGAATGTGCCTGGTCGTGTGCCTGGTCGTCGCGGTGGCACATCGCTCGGTATACGCTCGTCTCAGGAAGGCGGGAGTCTCATTTAGAGACGTGTCCGACCAGGCCGAAACCGGGGCACACCGCCCACATCCGGCCGCTACGCTGCGGTGATCGCCTCCGCGCGCCCCGGCGAACGCCGCTCTGGAGCGCTTCGGGCGGAGCAACGACTGGGCCACAAAACGGCCTACCTCCGGCTACGCCGACCGGATCCGCGGAAATCTCACGCAGCGTAACCATCGGAGTGCACCGATCGAGGACCCCTTCGCGGGGCCCTGCCGGGGCGGGGTCCTAGCCCGGTGAGACAGGTCCGGACCGGCCTCGCGGGCGGCTACCGTACGCGCATGTCCCCAGTGCGGAGCCCGTCCACGGCCGGGCTGCTGGCCCGGTTCACGATCGCCGGCGTGGTGGTGCTCGCGGCGCTGGCCGGGCTCATCGCGTACCTCGCGCGGGAAGCGGGCACGGCGCAGGCCACCCAGTCGGCCGTGCAGACCACGTCCTTCACGGCCCGCGGGGTGGTCGAGCCGCGGCTCGACGCGGCCGTGGTCGACCGCGACCCGGCGGCGCTCACGGCGTTCGACACGGCGATCCGGCGCTACGTGCTGCAGGGCTCGCTGGT
Organism: Amycolatopsis rhabdoformis; assembly: GCF_035918295.1. Classification (GTDB taxonomy): domain Bacteria; phylum Actinomycetota; class Actinomycetes; order Mycobacteriales; family Pseudonocardiaceae; genus Amycolatopsis; species Amycolatopsis rhabdoformis. Next base: position 3,679,425 of record NZ_CP142149.1, on the reverse strand, counting down.
GCGCGTGAAGGTGTGGGCGCCCGACGGCACGATCGTGTACTCCGACGCCTCGGCGCTCATCGGCGAGCGCTACCCGCTCAGCGCGCAGGAGGCGGAGGCGCTGCGCGTGCAGGGAAGCGTGTCCGAGGTCAGCGACCTGACGCGGCCGGAGAACCGGCTGGAGACGTCGTTCGGGAAGCTGCTGGAGGTCTACGTGGGCATCCGGGCCGCCGACGGGCGTCCGCTGCTGCTGGAGGCCTACTACCGCTACGACGCCGTGACGCAGGCCGGGCAGGCCGCGTGGGCGCGGTTCGCGCCGCCGTCGCTGGGGGCGCTGGTGGTGCTCGAGGTCGTGCAGGTGCCGTTCGCGTGGTCGCTGGCGCGGCGCGTGCGCCGCCAGCAGCGCGAGCGGGAACGGCTGCTGCAGCACGCCGTGGACGCGTCCGACGCCGAACGCCGCCGCATCGCACGCGACCTGCACGACGGCATCGTGCAGGACCTCTCGGGCCTCACGTTCAGCCTGGACGCGGCGCGCCTCGGCACGCCGGACGAAACCGAGCGGGCCGCGGTGATCGCCGACGCGGCGGGCCGGCTGCGCACCAGCGTGGGCGCGCTGCGCTCGCTGCTCGTGGACATCTACCCGCCCAATCTCGCCGAGGAGGGCCTGGGCCCGGCACTGGCCGAGCTGGCCGGCGGCCTCGAACGCACCGGCGTGGCGGTGGACCTCGACGCGGACGACGCCGACGGTCTGCCGCCGGCCGCGTCGGCGCTGCTCTTCCGCACCGCGCAGGAGGTGCTGCGCAACGTGGTCACCCACAGCTCGGCGCGCGCGGTGCTGGTGCGCGTGACACGGGCGGACTCCTCGGCCATCCTGGTGATCGACGACGACGGCCGTGGCTTCGACGGCGACCGGCTCACCGAGCAGGCGCGCGACGGGCACTTCGGGTTGCGGGCCGTCGGCGACCTGCTGGCCGAGGCCGGCGGCGGGCTGTCGGTGCGCGCCGCGCCCGGCCGGGGCACGCGAGTGGAGGCCGAGGTGCCGGTTTCATGATCCGGGTGCTGATCGCCGACGACCACGCCATCGTGCGGACCGGGCTCACGCAGCTGCTGAGCACCGCCGCCGACCTGGAGCTCGTCGGCGCCGCGGGCGACGGGGCCGAAGCCGTGGCACTGGCGGCGGAGCTGGGGCCGGACGTGGTGCTGATGGACCTGTCGATGCCGGGGACCGACGGGATCGCGGCCACCGCGCGGATCGTCGAGGCGAACCCCGCCACCCACGTACTGGTGCTCACGTCGTTCTCCGACCAGGCCCGCATCCTCGACGCGCTGCGCGCCGGCGCCGAGGGCTACCTGCTCAAGCACAGCGAGCCGGAGGTGATCCTCGCCGGCATCCGCGAGATCGTGGCGGGCGGCTCGCCGCTGGACCCGAAGGCGGCGCGGGTGCTGCTGAGCGACCGGCGGGCCGCGCAGCCTGCGGCGAAGCTCACCGACCGCGAGCGCGAGGTACTGCGGATGGTCGGCGACGGGCTGGCGAACAAGTCCATCGCGCGGCGCCTCGGCATCACCGAGCGGACGGTGAAGGCGCACCTGACCAACGTCTACCAGCGCCTCGGTGTGACCGACCGGACGCAGGCCGCGCTGTGGGCGCAGCGGCACGCGGACCGGTACTAGGACCTCCGGACAATGGCGCCCGGTACCCGCCCCGGAGACGATGGGTCCGTGACCGATTCCCGGCCGGTGGTGTTCGAGACGCGCGCCGATTCCGGTCCTCGCGCGCCGCGGCGGGGCCGGCAGGTTCTCGGGGCCGTGGCGGGCGCCGTGCTGGCGGCCGGCGCGGCGGCGGGGATCGTGTGGGGTGGCACGGCGGTGTGGTCGCTGGTGGATCCGGGGAGCACGGCCGACGCGCCGGCGCCGCTGTGGATTCCGCCGCCGCCGCTCGTCACCGCGGTCACGACGGAGCCGTCGCACGCGGAGCCGTCTCACCCGGACACTTCCCGCCCGGAGACGGCCGGTTCCGAACCGGGTGACGACCACGGCGGTGACCGTGACGGCGGCCGCGGCCGGGGCCGCGGCGGGCCGGACCACTGACGTCAGCCGATCGGCTCGCGCACGCGGGCCTTGCGGCGCGCGGTGATCAGGACGACGCCGCCCACCGCGATCGCACCGCCGGCGAGTTCGGTGGCGGTCGGGATTTCACGCAGCCACAGGTAGGCGACGGCCAGCGCGACCACGGGCACGAGGTAGAGCGCGGACGTCGCGGTGGTCACCGTGTTGCGGGCGACTCCGTAGCCCCACAGGACGAAACCCAGCGCGGAGGGCAGCAAACCCAGGTACAGCACGGCCGCGTGCGCCGAGGCGGGCGCGGTTTCGAGGCCGTGCCAGGCCGCGGGGGCCAGCGGCAGGGAGAACAGCGTGCCGGTCCACATGGCGTAGCAGGCGACTTCGAGGCCGGAGTAGCGGCGCAGCAACGGTTTGCTGCAGAAGTGGTACGCGCCCTGCACGAGCGCGGCGGCGAGGACGACCCACGCGGCGGTGGAGTACTGCACGTCGCCGCCCGACAGCGCGATGAGGGCCGAGCCGCCGAGCGCGACGGCGCTGCCGAGCAGACCGCGCGCGCCGAGGCGTTCGCCGAGGAAGGCCGCCGCGAGCACGGCGCTGAACACCGGCGCGGTGGCCACCAGCAGGCTCGCGGTGCCGGCGGGCACGTGTACTTCGCCCCAGTTCAGCAGCACCTGGTAGGCCGCCATGCCGGTGAAGCCGCACGCCGCGATCAGTGGCAGGTCCTTGCGCCGCGGCCGCCGCACGCCCAGGAACGGCGCCGCGACGGCCAGCGCGACCGACGCCACCACGAGTCTCGCCAGCGACAGCCCGAGCGGACCGTAGCCGTCGAGGCCCACGCGGATCGCGGGGAAGGCCGAGGCCCACAGGACGACGGTGCCGCCGATGGCCAGGGCGGGTTTCGAGGTGCTCACGGGCCCAGTGTGGGCGGTAGGATGCGGTAGATCCAGTTAGTCTTTGCTTCGAGATCGGGAAGTTCCGCTTATGTTGGAAGTCCGCCGCCTCCGGCTGCTCCACGAGCTCGCGCACCACGGCACCATCGCCGCCACGGCCGAGGCGCTCAACCTCACCGGCCCGGCCGTGTCCCAGCAGCTCGCGGCCCTCGAACGCGAGGCCGGCACGCCCCTGCTCGAACGCCGCGGCCGCACCCTCGCGTTCACCGCCGCCGGCGAACTGCTGGTCTCCCACGCCGACGTGATCCTCAGCGACCTCGCCGCCGCCGAGTCCGCACTGGCCGCCGCGCGATCCGACGGCGTGGGCACCGTGCGGGTGGTCGCGTTCCCCTCTGCGGCAAGGACTCTCGTCGCTCCACTGTGGACCGCGTTGCCGGGCGTCTCGCTGCGCCTGGTGGAACAGGAACCCGAGTCGGCGATCGCCACGCTCGTGCACCAGGAGGCCGATGTCGCCGTGGTGCACAGCTACAACCTGCTGCCCCGCGAAACCCCGGCACGCTGCGAAGAACACACCCTGGCCGACGACCCGGTGCTGCTCGCGCTCCCACCCGCCCTCGCAGCCGCCCGCAACCTGGCCGACGGGCAGAAGGTCCGCCTCGCGCGCTTCTCGACGGTGCCGTGGCTGGTGCCGTCCAAGGAGTACTCGTGCCACGAGATGATCCAGCGCGCCTGCGGCGCGGCCGGCTTCGTCCCCGACGTGGTCGCCGAGGCCACCGACTTCGCCGTGCTCACCGCGTTGGTCGCGGCCGGCGCGGGAGTGGCCTTGATCCCGCGGATGGCACTGCCCGAGTCGCACGCACCGGTGAGCCTGCACCCCCTGGTGAACCCGGTGTCGCGCAAGGTGTACGCGGTCACCCGCCTCGGCACCGGGCGGCGGCCGGATGTGCGGGCGGTGCTGACCGGGCTGGGTGCCGAGTAGTCGTCGCGGGATAGGTCAGAGGTTTCCCGGTCATACCAACGCAGGCCGGCTCACCGCGACACCGCGCCACCATCCAGCGGCCGGACGCGAGCCGCGAACGGCGGCAAGACTGGCTGCTCGATCGGCGGGCGCTACCCGACCGACCGGCTGGGTGCCGCGAAGTCCTTCGAGGCACCCAGCCGCGTAGTCGAAACTGCCGTCCGCGGGCCCGGCGCGCCCCTCGGTCGCGCCGGGCCCGGGGCGCGGGTCAGAGGACGAGGTCGGCCAGGCGGGTGACGTCGGTGAGGTCGTCGGTGGTCGGGTGGAAGACGAGTTCGTCGGCGCCGATGTCGGTGAAGGCGGCGACCGTGGTGCGGAGGGCGTCGGCGGTGGTGTTGACGCCGGAGGACACCAGGTTGGCGAAGTCGGGGCCGGCGACGGAGTAGTAGTGGTGGGCGTTGGCGCGGCCGCGGTCGGGGTCGCCGAGGGCGAAGTAGGCGATGGCGACCAGGCGGGGCTCGCCGTCGCGGCCTTCGGTGCGCCAGGCTTCGCGGGCGGCGTCGAACACGGGCACCACCTGGGGCGCCGGCAGGGCGCCCGCGATGTAGCCCTCGCCGAAGCGGGCCATGCGGCGCAGCGCGGCGGGTGCGAAGCCGCCGAACAGCATCGGCACGTCGACGGAACCGCCGGGCACGCCGGCGTTGTCGCCGCCGCCGACGGGTTTGCCCGACCACAGGTCGCGGTAGGCGTCCAGGGCGGCATCCATGCGCTTGCCGAGGCCCTTTGTGCTGGTGCCCTCGACCACGAAGTCGTCGGGCCGGCCGCCCACGCCGACGCCGAATGTGAGCCGGCCACCGGACACGGCCTGGATGCCGGCGAGTTCCTTGGCCAGCAGCGTCGCCGGCCACACCGGGGCCAGCATCACCGTGCTGAGCAGCCCGATCGTGCGCGTGGCGCCCGCGGCCGCGGCCAGCGCGACGGTGTCGAGCAGCGCCGGGTAGGCGATGCGCCCGACCGTCCCGAGCGACGAGAACCCCGCTTCCTCCGCCTTCGCCGCCCAAGCCGGGATCACCGTCGCGTCGACGTCCCGCACCTGGCTGGGCAGACCGATGCCGATCTTCATGCAACTCCTCGTGGTCGTGGTGGAACCCCCGGTGACCATGATCGAAGTCCGCCGGGGGTGCTGCCACTCCACGTCGTGGGTACCCACGGGAGTCCACAAAGGACTATCCGGCGCAGGTACCGTTCGACGTGGCACCGGTTTCGAGGAACCGCGAGCCCTGTGCTCCGCACGGGATCCGCACGAACGACGAGTGCACGTCGTCCTCCACGGTCAGCAGCGAGCCGCCGATCTTCGCCTGCATCTCCCGAGCCCACGGGAACGGCGTGTTGGTCTCGAACGCGTGGCCCACCAGCTGCAGCGGGGACCGACCGCGCACCGGCTGGGTGGGCCGAGCCGTGAACGGCCAGCCGGCGCACCGCGCGTCGCCGCCCGGTTGGTAGCCGGCCACGGGGTAGCGGGCGGTGAGTTCGAGCCCGTGCGCCCAGGCCTGGTCGATGTCGCGGGCGCCGGCGGCGTCGTTGCAGTTCACGGCGGCCAGGACGAAGCCGATCTCCCCGTCGCGGTACCCGACGTCGAACCCGTTGCCGACCGGCTCGGCCGGTGAAGCGGCCGCAGTGGTGGTCGCCGGTTTGCCGTCGCGGGCCGCGACGAGCGCGTCGGCGGCCGTGACCCAGTCGGCCATCGGGGCGAGGAACCGCGCGTTGGCCCACTGGTCGTCCCGGTCCCCGTCCAGCGGCTGGTCCGCCAGCCGGCCGCGCAACGCGAGCAGGTTCCGCGACACGGTCGCGGCGGTGCCGCCGAACCCGAAGGTCGCGTCCCGCTCGGCGAGCCAGCGCGTGAAGTCGTCGAAGTGGGCCTCCGACGCGGCGGTCTGGTCGTCCGCGTGCGCGACCGCCTGCCCCGGCGCCAGCTCGGAGTCGAGCAGCATCCGGTCCACGTGCGTGTCGAACAGGCCGCGGTAGGTCGCGCCGAGCGCCGTGCCCCAGGAGTTGCCGAAGTACGAGATCTTCTCCTCGCCGAGCGCCCGGCGGATCGTGTCCAGGTCACGCGCGATGTTCGCCGTGGTCATCGACCGGGCCAGCTCGGGATCCTTCGTGGCACAGGTCCGCAGCCGGTCGGCCACGGTCGTGGCCTGGGCCTTGAACCGTTGCTCGGCCGAATCGCCGGCCGGCGGCCGGGGCACGTTCACCGGATCCAGCTCCGGGCACAGGATCTTGTCGCTGTAGTCCGTGCCGCGGATGTCGAACCCGATCAGGTCGTGGGTGCGCGCGGCGGCGGCCAGCTCGGAGCCGGCGAGGTCGTCGGGGAAGGTCGTGCCCTGCTCGCCCGGCCCGCCGGGGTTCACCAGCACCACGCCCCGGCGGTGCACCGGGTCGCTCGCGCGGACGCGGCTGAGGGCGAGCGTGAGCTGCCGGCCTTCGGGGTGGTCGTAGTCGAGCGGGACCCGCACGGTCGTGCACTCGCTCGTGGCGCCACCGGTCCAGCCCTCGGCGATCTTCGCGCACTGCTGCCACTGCAAACCCTGCGCCGGCGGCGACACCACCGCCGTCGTGAACGGCACCGCCGACACCGCCAGCACCACGGCCGCACTCTTGAACACCCTGTCCGCCTTCCCGTCGCCGATCTTCGTCGGGACCGAGCGTGTCGGGCCGGTGTGCGCGGGCGGTGCGCGGCGCGTACTGGTTCGGTAACGGCTCAGCCGGCGTCCACGTCCAGCGCGTGACCGAGCCGCTGCTGCTTCGTGCGCAGGTATCGCAGGTTGTGCGCGGTCGCGGCGGCGGGCAGGGCCACGCGGTCCACGATCTCGAGGCCGTAGCCGTCGAGACCGCCGTATTTCGCCGGGTTGTTGGTGATCAGCCGCAGGCGCGTGATGCCGAGGTCGGCGAGGATCTGCGCGCCGACACCGTAGGACCGCGAGTCCACCGGCAGCCCCTGCGCGGTGTTCGCGTCCACGGTGTCGAGGCCGGTTTCCTGCAGCGCGTACGCCCGGATCTTGTGCGCCAGCCCGATGCCGCGGCCCTCGTGGCCACGCAGGTACACCACGGCGCCCGCGCCTTCGGCGGCGATCGCGCGCAGGGCCTGTTCGAGCTGTGCACCGCAGTCGCACCGCAGCGAGCCGATGATGTCCCCGGTGAGGCATTCGCTGTGCACCCGCACCAGGGCGCCACGCGGGCCGCGGCTCGCGGCGGCCGCGTCGCCGTGCACGAGGGCGAGGTGCTCGGTGCCATCGGTGGTGGAGCGGTAGGCCACGGCGCGGAAGTCGCCGAACACCGTCGGCATGGCAGAGGTGGCGACGTGCTCCACGAGCCGTTCGGTGGCCCGCCGGTAGCGCACCAGGTCGGCGATCGCGAGCACCGGCAGGTCGTGCTCGGCGGCGAACCGCGCCAGCCGCTCGCCGCGGCACATCGAGCCGTCGGGCGCCACGATCTCGCCGATCACGCCCACCGGCTCCTGTCCGGCCAGGCGCAGCAGGTCCACGGCCGCCTCGGTGTGCCCGGCCCGCACCAGCACCCCGCCTTCCCTGGCGCGCAACGGAAACACGTGCCCCGGCCGGCGCAGCTCACCGGGCGGGGTGTCCGGCGCCGCGAGCGCGCGCAGCGTTTTCGCCCGATCCGCCGCCGACACGCCGGTGCCGCTGCCGACGTGGTCCACCGTGACCGTGAACGCGGTGCCGTGCGCGTCGGTGTTGTCCTCGACCATCGGCGGCAGGCGCAGCGCGTCGGCGCGCTCCGCGGTCATCGGTGCGCACACGATGCCGGTGGTGTGGCGCACCACGAACGCGAGCTGCGCGGCGTCGGCCGTGGCCGCGGGCAGCACGAGATCACCCTCGTCCTCCCGGTCGGCCGCGTCCGTGACCACGATCATCCGGCCCGCCGCGAGCGCCGCGACCGCTCGCTGCACCGCGAGCGTCGAGGGCAGGCCGGCCGGGGTGGAGAGCTGGGTCATCGTCGGCTCCTGAGAGGTCGGTGGGCGTGGCGTGAGGCTACGAGGACCGCGGCGGCCGGGATAGCCGCAACCCGCAGTGCAATGGCCGTTGTGCGTATCGGTCAGCCGCGCCCGCGGGGCCGGTTCGGCCCGCCCGCGCGATAGAGGTTGCTCGGCAGCGCGTGGCCCACCGCGCGTTCCACCACGGCCGCGGCTTCGAGCACCTTGCCGAGGTCGACGCCGGTGTCCACACCGGACTCTTCGAGCAGGTACACCACCTCCTCGGTGGCGATGTTCCCGCTCGCGCCGGGCGCGAACGGGCAGCCGCCGAGCCCGCCGGCCGACGCGTCGATCTTCGTGACGCCGGCCTGCAGCGCGGCGAGCACACACGCGAGCCCGGCGCCGCGCGTGTTGTGGAAGTGCACGCCGAGCTCCACGTCCGGGCAAGCCTCACGCACCCGGCCCAGCAGCTCGGTGACCCGGCCCGGCACGGTCGTGCCGATGGTGTCGCCGAAACACAGCTCGTCGGCGCCGAGATCGACCGCCCGCCGGGCGAGGTCGACGGTGCGGCTCACCGCGGTGGGTCCGTCGAAGGGACAGTCCCACGCCACGGCGAGGATCGCTTCGAGCCGCCCGCCCGCGTCGTGCGCGAGCCGCGCGATGTCGGGCACGGCGGCCACGGCCTCGTCGGTGGTCCGGCGCGCGTTGGCGAGGCTGTGTCCGTCGGACGCGGAGATCACGTACTCCAGATCGGCCATCCCCGCCGCCACCGCCCGGCGCGCGCCGCCGCGCCCGGCCACCAGCGCCGAGAACGCCGGCTCGGGCCACCGGCCGAGCTCGGCCACGAGCTGCTCGGCGTCGGCGAGCGCGGGCACGGCGGTGGGGGAGACGAAGGACGTCACCTCCACGCGCCGCACCCCGGTGGCGACCGCGGCGTCGAGGATCGCCAGCTTTTCTTCCAGGGAGATCGGTGCTTCGAGCTGCAACCCGTCGCGCAGCCCGACTTCCCGGATGTCTACAGTGGACATTGACGGCCTTTCAGACGATGCCGGCTTCGGTGAGCGCGGCCAGCTCGGCGCCGGTGAGGCCGAGCAGTCCGGTGTAGACCTCCGTGTTGTGCTCGCCCGGACGCGCGGGCCCGGCCCAGCGCACCGCACCCGGCGTGCCGCTGAGCACCGGCATCACACCGGGCCCGAGCACCTCCTTGCCGAGCCCTTCGTCGAAGTGCGGCAGCAGCATGTCCCGCGCGCGGAACTGCGGGTTCTCGACCACGTCGGCGACCGTCGCGACCGGCCCGACGACCACACCGGCGGCTTCGAGCACCGCGGTGAGCGTGGCCGAGTCGTGGCGCGCGGCCCATTCGCCGACCAGCGCGTCGATCTGGTCCTGGTTGCGCCCGCGGGCCACGTGGGTCGCGAAGCGCGCGTCGGTGGTGAGGTCCTCGCGGCCCATCGCCGTGCACAGCCGCGCGAACACGGTGTCCTGGTTGGCGGCGATCACGATCCAGCGGTCGTCGGCGCAGCGGTAGAGGTTCGACGGCGCGAGGCCGTCGAGCCGCGTGCCCGAAGGCTCCCGCACCAGCCCGGTGGCGTCGTAGTCCGGGATCACCGACTCGAGCATCGCGAGGCACGCCTCGGCCAGCGCGACGTCCACGACCTGCCCGCGCCCGGTGCTCCCGCGCGCGTGCAGGGCCGCGAGCACCCCGTGGGCGGCGAACATCCCGCCGAGCGAGTCGCCGAGCGACAGGGCCGCGCGCGGCGGCGGGCCACCGGGAAAGCCGTTGAGGTAACGCATTCCGCCCACGGCCTCGGCCACCGACGCGTACCCAGGCCGCTCGGCGTGCGGGCCGGTCTGGCCGTAGCCCGAGACCCGGGCGAGGATCAGCCCGGGGTTGCGTCCGGCGAGCACGTCGTAGCCGAGGCCCCAGCGTTCGAGCGTGCCGGGGCGGAAGCTCTCCACCACCACGTCGACGGTGTCGGCCAGACGCAGGAACAGCTCCCGGCCCTCGGGGCGGCGCAGGTCGAGCGTGACGCAGCGCTTGTTGCGGGCGTGCACGGTCCAGAAGAAGTGGTGCCCGTCGAGCTCGGCCTGGCCCCACACCCGCAGCGGGTCGGGCCGGTCGGGGGCTTCGAGCTTGATCACGTCGGCGCCGTGGTCGGCGAGCAGCCGGCCGCAGAACGGCCCGGCGATGAGCGTGCCGAGCTCGAGCACGCGGACGCCGGCGAGCGCGCCGGCCGTGGCAGCGGGGTTGGCAGGGGTGGTGGACACGACGCACACCGTAGGAACGCGGGCGCGCGGCGAGCTATCCGATCGGGGCGGCGCACTATCCGTCCCGTGCACCGCGCGCCGCGGCTATTCCCCCGCGGTCGGCGGATGGTGCCGGACCGCCGGCGCGTTTAGCGTTGCGGCGCATGGACAACCGGACTCCCACCGAGCTGCCGCAGGTCGAGCCCACGCACATGCGCGAGGTCCTCGGGCACTTCGCCTCCGGCGTCGTGGTCGTCACGGCGCTGACACCGGACGGGCCGGCGGGCTTCACCTGCCAGTCGTTCAGTTCGCTCTCGCTCGACCCGCCGCTGGTGTCGTTCGCGCCGGCCCGCTCGTCCACGAGCTGGCCGAAGATCCGCGCCGCCGGCCTGTTCTGCGTGAACGTGCTCGCCGAGGACCACGCGGAGCTGAGCACCGCGTTCGCCCGGTCCGGCACCGACAAGTACGCCGGGGTGCAGTGGCGGCCGGCCCCGTCCGGCGCGCCGGTGCTCGACGGTGTGTCCGCGTGGATCGACTGCACGCTGGAACACGAGTACGCCGGCGGCGACCACACGATCGTCGCCGCGCGGGTCCGCGCGCTGGGCGCGGATGCCTCCCGCACGCCGCTGCTGTTCCACCGCGGCGCCTACGGCATCACCGGGCGTGACCGGGACCAGTAGCGGAACCGGCAGCCGGACCGGTCGCGGAACCAGCAGCCGGACCGGTAGCGGGACCGACAGCCCCGGCCGCCCGACCCCGGCTCAGGCCGACATCGCCCGCAGCGTCTCGCGCGGCAGCTCGCCGAAGCGCTCCCGGTACTGCTGCGCGAACCGGCTCTGGTGGAAGAACCCCCAGCGCAGCGCGATGTCGGTGACCCGGGTGAGCCCGGGGTCGCACCGCAGCAGCTCGGCCCGCACGTGGTCGAGCCGGATGCGGCGCAGGTGGTTCATCGGCGATTCGCCGAGCACCTGCTGGAACGTGGCGTGCAATGTGCGCACGCTCATGCAGCCGACCTTCGCCAGCTCCTGCGGGGTGAGCGGCTCGTCGGCGTGGGCCTCCATGTACTCGATCACCGGGCCGAGCCGGCTCTGGCGCACCGGATCGTCGGGCGCGGTGAGGTCGTCGGTGAACTGGTGGCGGCCCGCGTGCAGCACCTGCGTCATCACGAACGCTTCGAGCTGCTCGCGCGCGATCGGCATGTCCGCGAGACCGCCGGGACGGTCGAGCTCGCGGGCGAGGAACTCCACGGACGAGAGCAGCGTGCTGCCGGCGGGCGTGGTGAAGTCGATGCCGAAGTCGAAATCCAGCACCTCGTCGATCGGCCGGTTGAGGTGCTCGCCGAGGTGGTTCTCCAGCGTGCGCCGCCCGATCTTGAGGATGAGCTGCTCCGCCTCGGGCGACCAGCGCACGGTGTTCTCCTGGTCGGGCAGCAGCACCACGCCGGCCGCCCGCGCCCGGGTGGTGGCGCGGCCGCCGTCGGTGCGGTCGGCGTCCGTGCGCCCGCGCACCGTGAGGTTCACGTGGTAGCAGTCCTCGGTCGGCGGCATCACGAGCTTCGCGCACGACCGGTAGCTGAGGTAACCGATCGTGAACACGCGGTCGGTCGTGGAGTTGAGCGTCATGTCGAGCTCGTTGCCGGGCACCGTCAGGTCGTGGTCCAGATAAACCCTGGTCACCGCGTCGCGGGCCTCTTCCAGCGACCGAGTGCCCAGCACCCGGTAGCGGGACAGCGGCGCGATGTCCGCGCCGCCGCCGTCTTCGCCGTTCTCGGAACGGGCGACCATCCGACACCTCCTCGTGTCGTCGAGTCCGGGGGAGCGCCGCCGCCGGGGCGGGTGCTCCACGCAGCTCGACCCTAGGTCGCCGGACGAGCCCTTACTAGCCCACGAGCGCGTGGCGCTATCCGCACAGTGCAGTGCTGCCCGCGCAGGTGTGCTTCTCGTCTCGGGCGCGCTCGCGCTGAGCGGCTCAGGTGCTGCCGTCCGGGGATATCGGCGGGCGGCGCCCGATCCCTAGCGTTTCCCGGCATCGCCAGGCGCCCGCCCCCCGTACCGAAGGAGAGGTCGATGACGACCACCTCAGCGCCGCCGCTCGAGGACCTCAAGCTCTTCATCCACGGCAAGTCCGTGGCCGCCCGCTCGGGCCGCACGTTCGAATCGCAGAACCCGTACGCGGGCAAGCCGTGGGCCCGGCTCGCGGACGGCGGGCCCGAAGACGTGGACGAAGCCGTCGCGTCGGCCCGCGCCGCGTTCGAAGGCGAATGGGGCGCGATGACCGGCTTCGAGCGGGCCGCGATCATCCGCCGCTGCGGCGACGCGATCGCGGCCAACGCCGAGCGCCTCGCCCGCCTCGAGGTGAACGACTCCGGCAAGCTGCTGCGCGAGATGCTCGGGCAGCTCAAGGCCCTGCCGCAGTGGTACTACTACTTCTCCGGCCTGGCCGACAAGATCGAGGGCCGCACGGTGCCGCCGGTCAACCCGAACTACTTCGGTTACACCCGGCGCGAACCGGTCGGCGTGGTCGGCGCCATCACGCCGTGGAACTCGCCGCTGCTGCTGCTCACGTTCAAGCTCGCGCCCGCGCTGGCCGCCGGCTGCACGATGGTGGTCAAGCCGTCGGAGCACGCGCCCGCCTCCACCGTCGCGTTCGCCGAGGTGCTGCACGAGGCCGGGCTGCCCGCCGGCGTGCTCAACGTCGTCACCGGCTGGGACCGTGCCACCGGCGAGGCGCTGGCCAAGCACCCGGGCATCGACAAGGTCGCGTTCACCGGCTCGTCGGCCACCGGTGCCAAGGTGGCGCAGGCCGCCGTGGCGAACTTCAACCGCGTGACGCTGGAGCTGGGCGGGAAGTCGCCGCAGGTCGTGTTCGCCGACGCCGACCTCGACGCCGCTGCCAACGGCCTGGTCGCGGGCGTGTTCGCCGCCACCGGCCAGACCTGCATGGCCGGCTCGCGCCTGATCGTGCACGCCGACGTGCACGACGCGCTGGTGGAGAAGGTCGTGGCCCGGGCCAACGCCATCAAGCTCGGCGACCCGACCGACGCCGCCACCGAGATGGGCCCGGTCGCCAACCGGCCGCAGTACGAGAAGGTGCTCGGCTACCTGCAGGGCGCGGCCGCCGAGGGCGCCACGTTCGCCTGTGGCGGCGAGCCCGACGCGGCGCGCGGCGGCCTGTTCGTGAAGCCGACCGTGGTCACCGGCGTGACGGCGGAGAACACCATCGTGCGCGAGGAGGTGTTCGGCCCGGTGCTGGCCGTCTACCCGTTCCACGACGAGGACGAGGCCCTCAAGCTCGCCAACGACACGCCCTACGGCCTGGCCGGCGCCGTGTGGACGAAGGATGTGCACCGCGCCCACCGCGTGGCCGCGAAGCTGCGCGCGGGCACCGTGTGGATCAACGCCTACCGCGTGATCGCGCCCAACATGCCCTTCGGCGGCTACGGCGCCTCCGGCATCGGCCGCGAGAACGGCGTCGACGCGATCAACGAGTACACGGAGAACAAGTCCGTGTTCGTCGAGCTCACCGGCGGCACCCGCGACCCCTTCCAGCTCGGCTGAGCGACCCCCATTCCGCGAAGGAGACACCCATGACGATGACCGCCAACGAACGCCTCGGCCTCGCCCCCACCGACCCGCGCCCGGCCGAGGAGACCCGGCCGCTGGTGGACCGGGCCGAGACGAACCCGCTGTTCGGCGACCAGAAGATGAAGCTCGGCCTGTTCGGCACCAACTGCTCCTACGGGCTGATCATGAGCCACGCCCCGAGCACGTACAAGATCACTTGGGAGCACACCCGCGAGATCGCGCAGCGCGCCGACACCCTCGGCTTCGACGTGCTCGTGCCGGTGGCGCGCTGGAAGGGCTTCGGCGGCTCGACCAACTTCAACGGCAACTGCTTCGAGACCTACGCCTGGGCCGCCGGCCTGGCCGAGGCGACCGAGCGGATCGCCATCGCGTCGACCTCGCACCTGCCGACCGTGCACCCGATCGTCGCGGCCAAGGCCGCCACCACGATCGACCACATCTCGGGCGGACGCTTCGCGCTCAACCTGGTGATGGGCTGGGTGCCGCCGGAGATGGAGATGTTCGGCGGCGAGCAGCGCCAGCACGACGAGCGCTACGCCTTCGGCCAGGAGTGGATCGACTACGCCATCCGGCTGTGGACCGAGGAAGGTTCGTTCGACGTCGCCTCGAAGTACTTCCAGGGCAACGACGTGGAGGCCTACCCCAAGCCGCACCAGGCCCCGCGCCCGGCGCTGCTCAACGCGGGCAACTCGCCGGCGGGCATCGAGTTTTCCGCCCGCAACGTGGACATCAACTTCGCCTCGCTCGACACGCTCGAGAACATCAAGGCCTACACCGCGAAGGTCAAGGCCAAGGCCCGCGACGACTACCAGCGCGACATCAAGGTGATGACGTACGGCCTGGTCGTGTGCCGCGACACCGAGGAAGAGGCCAAGCGCGCCTTCCAGCAGGTCGTCGACGAGGGCGACTGGGGTGCCGCGGGCAACGTCATCAAGATCGCCGGGTCGGGCGCGAGCCAGTCGTTCGACCACGCGGTGAAGGAGATGCAGGAGCGCTTCATCGCCGGCTGGGGCGGCTACCCGATCGTGGGAACGCCGGAGCAGGTGACCGAGGAGCTCGGCGCCCTCAACGAGGCCGGCATGGAAGGCATGATCTTCGGCCTCATCGACTACAACGAGGAGCTGAAGTACTTCGGCGACAACGTGATGCCGCTGCTGAAGCAGGCCGGTCTGCGCCACTGACCCCGGTCCGCCGAGCGCGTCCTGGCGTACGGAATGCCCCGTGGGCCAGGTGGTTCCGGGCGGGTGGCGGACCCGCCCGGAGCCGAACGCGCTTTCGGGCTTGCGAAAAGCGGCGGTAGGCTCACCGGCCGAATTTTGCGAGGATGGACGGTGTGACTGGCCCGGACGAGCTGGCGTCGACGCTGCGGGGCTGGCGGGAACGGCTGGTACCCGGCCGGGCCGGCCTGCCGGTGCACGGGCCGCGACGAGCCCGTGGCCTGCGGCGCGAGGAGCTGGCCGTGCTGGCCGGGCTCGCGGTCGACCACGTGGTGCGGCTGGAGCAGGGCCGCGCGTCGGCGCCTCCGGTGCAGGTGTGCGTGGCGCTCGCGAGGGCGCTGCATCTGTCCGACGCCGAGCAGGAGCGGCTCTTCCGGCTGGCCGGCCACGAGCTGGGCGGCGGCCGCGTGGGCCGGCTGGTGCCCGAAAGCACCCGCCGGCTCCTCGAACGCCTCGACGACCACCCGATCGCCGTGCACGACGCGATGTGGACGCTCATCGCGTGGAACCGGCCGTGGGTCGCGCTGCTCGGCGAGCCCGCGGCCCGCGACGACGAGCGCAACGCCGTGTGGCGCCACTTCACCGGCAGCCCGAGCCGCACGGTGCTCACCGCGGAGGAGCGCGACGACTACGAGGCCTCGCTGGTCGCCGACCTGCGGCTCGCGTACTCGCGGTACCCGAGTGACCCGGAGCTGGCCGCGCTCGTCGACCGGATGGGTTCGATGAGCGACGGGTTCCGCAGCCGGTGGGACACCCCGGGTGCCGACGGCCTGTGCCGGCAGCCGGCGTGCCTCACCGTGGTGCACCCCGACGTGGGCCGGCTCGACCTCGACCGCGACGTGCTGGTGACCCGCCACGGTGACCTGCGGATCGTCGTCTGCACGGCGCGACCGGGCACCGAGTCGGCCGCGCGCCTGGCGTTGCTGGGCGCGCTCGAGTTCGAATCGATGGCGCCGCCGGGTTAGGCGGTGCCGGCCGTCCGCTCCAGGTCGGGTGCGACGAAGCCGCCGAGCTCGGGTTCCAGCAGCTCGGCCAGGCGCAGGGGCGTGCGGTCCTCGAACATCGGCCCGATGAGCTGGGCCCCGACCGGCAGGCCGGTGCGGTGCGGTCCCGAGTCGTCGAGGCCGGTCGGCACGATCGTGACCGGCAGCCCGGGCAGCGTGGCCACGCCGGCCCACACGATCTGGTCGCCGTAGGGGTGCTCGACGCCGTCGACCAGCAGGCGCCGCCGGTCCTGGTGCGGCGACTGGTCGTGGGGGAACGCGGGGGTCGGCGAGGGCGGGCAGACCACCACGTCGTACTCGGCGAACACCGCGCGCCAGGCGTGGCGGTGGCGTTCGCGGACCTGGTCGGCCGCGAACCAGTCGCGGTGAGTCAGCCGGGTGCCGCGCACGCGGGCGGCGGCCAGGCTGTCGTCGCCGGGTGCCAGGTCCGCGAGCAGCTCGCCGAACCGGTCGTACAGCTCGGCCGGGAAGGTCGTGCCGAACACGGCGAACAGCAGCCGCAGGTAGAGGCGCGCGGACTCGGCGAGGTCGGGCACGAGCGCGCTGCCGCGGTCCACGCGGGCGCCGGCGGCGGTGAGCACCTCGGCCACGCGGCCGATCCCGGCGCGCACGCCCGCCGAGGTGGGGATGTCCGGGTGCTCGTCGAGCACGAGCACGCGGAAGTCGGCCGGCCGGTCGTGGCGGGCCGGCGGCAGGCGCAGGTCGTAGGCGACGCCGAGCGTGAGCGGATCGGGCTCGGCCAGCAGGTCGAGCAGCACCCCCAGGTCGGCGGCGCTGCGCGCCATCGGGCCGATCACGGCCAGGTCGATGTCGGTCGGCAGCGCCGGTGCGGGCGGCGGCGTGTGGCCCCGCGACGGCAGCAGGCCCAGCGATGGCTTGTGCGCGTAGACCCCGCAGAAGTGCGCCGGGGTGCGCAGCGAGCCGCCGATGTCCGAACCGAGCGACAGCGCGCCGAAGCCGGCCGCGAGCGCGGCCGCCGAACCCCCGGACGACCCACCGGGCGTGCGGCCGAGATCCCACGGGTTGGCGGTGGTGCCGTAGAGGTCGTTGTAGGACTGCAGGTCGCCGAGCGCGAGCGGCACGTTGGTCTTGCCGAGCAGCACCGCCCCGGCGTCTTTGAGCCGGGCGACCGGCAGCGCGTCTTGGCTCGGGACGAACCCCGCGAACGGTGGCATGCCCCACGTGGTCGCCAGGCCGGCCACGTTGTACGACTCCTTCACGGTGATCGGCACGCCGAGCAGCGGGCCGTCCTCGCCGCGGGCGCGCGCGGCGTCGGCTTCGCGAGCGGCGTCGAGCGCGCGGTCGAAGTCGGGCACGCAGATCGCGTTCACGGCGCCGTCGTACTTCCCGATGCGCGCGATCGCCGACTCGGCCAGCTCGACGGCCGAGACCTCGCCGGCCCGCAGAGCCGCGGCGAGCCGGTTCGCCGATAGCAGGTTTCCGTCCACGTGGTCCTCCCGGGCACTTGGCGCCCGACGTTAGCGGTTCACCCGGCTATCGTGGCGCGATCGGGGAAGTCGGCTCTCACGTTTCGGTGCGCCCGCGCGTCTACCGGGTGAGAGACGACGAGAAGGGAACAGGGGACATGGGCGTTCGGCACACGATCACCGCGTCGCCGGTCGGCGACCTCACGCTGGTCGCCGACGGCACGGCGCTCGTGGGGCTCTACTTCGAGGGCCACAAGCGCGAACCGCGCCTGGCGGGGCTGGGGCCTCGCTCGGACGAGGGGTTCACCGAAGCGATCCGGCAGCTGGGGGAGTACTTCGCGGGCGAGCGGCGGGAGTTCGACCTCGAGCTGGCGCCCCGCGGCTCCGGCTTCGAGCGCAAGGTGTGGGACCTGCTCACGAAGATCCCGTACGGCGAGAAGCGCACGTACGGCGAGCTCGCCGCCGAGCTGGGTGATCCGGGTGCCGCGCAGGCCGTGGGCAACGCGAACGGCTGGAACCCGATCAGCATCGTCGTGCCGTGCCACCGCGTGGTCGGCGCGAGCGGCGGGCTCACCGGGTACGCGGGTGGCGTGGACCGCAAGCGGTTCCTGCTGAGCCTGGAGGAACCACCCGCCGAGGACGACGGCAGGCTGTTCTGAGCCCGCGCCCGTTCGACGAGGTCGTGGCGGACCACGGGGCCATGGTCCTGCGGGTCTGCCGCGCCGTCGTGGGCCCGCACGACGCCGAGGACGCGTGGTCCGGACGTTCCTCGCCGCGCTCAGGGCCTACCCCGACCTGCCGGCCGACGCGAACGTGGCGGCGTGGCTGGTCACGATCGCCCACCGCAAGGCCGTGGACGTGACCCGCGCCCGTGCGCGGCACGCCGTGCCGGTGGCCCACCCGCCCGAGGAGCCCAGCCGCACCGGGCGGCCGGACGACTGGCACGGCGACCTGTGGGACGCGCTCGCCGCGTTGCCGGACAAGCAGCGCGCGGCCGTCGCCTACCACTACCTCGGTGGGTTTCCGTACGAAGAGGTCGCGGCCGTCACCGGGGGCACCGCGGCCGCCGCCCGCCGGGCCGCCGCCGACGGGGTGAAGGCCCTGCGCGCGGCTTCGCGGCGGGGCGAGCTGGAAGGAGCAGCGCCATGACCAGCGATCTGTTCGCCGCGTTGCCGGTGGCCGACGAAGCGGCGCAGGCGCGTCTGCGGGCCCGGCTCGTGGCCGCGGCCGAGCGCGAAGGCCTGCTCGACGTCGGCTACCGCACGATCGACTCGCCGCTGGGCCCCCTGCTGCTGGCCGCGACCGGCGCCGGGCTCGTGCGGGTCGCGTTCTCGCTGGAGGACCACGACGCGGTGCTGGCCGAGCTGGCCGCGGACATCAGCCCGCGCGTGCTCGCCGCGCCCGCCCGGCTCGACCCGGCGGCCCGCGAGCTCGACGAGTACTTCACCGGCCGGCGCCACACGTTCGACGTCGCCGTGGACCTGCGGCTGGCGCACGGCTTCCGCCGGGAAGTGCTGCGCCACCTGGGCGAGATCCCGTACGGCGGCACGCGCAGCTACTCCGAGGTCGCGGCCGCGGCCGGCAGTCCCCGGGCCGTGCGCGCGGTCGGCACGGCCTGCGCGCGCAACCCGGTGCCGCTGGTGGTGCCGTGCCACCGCGTGGTGCGCGCGGACGGCAGCTCCGGTCACTACCGCGGCGGCGAGGACGCGAAGCGGGCGCTGCTGGCCCTGGAAACGCGAGTCTGAGGCGGCCTTCAGCGGCGGTCGTCGGTGAGCCCGTCGGCCGCGTCGAGGCCGAGCACGGCGAGCAGCAGTGCGCAGTCCTCCACGTCTTCGGCCACCGAGGCGACCAGCCGCACCACGTGGCGGCGCTGTTCGGGCGGCAGGGCCTGGGTGTGCAGGGCGTCGACGGTGGGCACGGTCGGGCGGTTCACGCCCGCCTGCCCAGGATGGCTGTGGTGCATCGGTTCCTCCGCTCTCGCAGCCGGCGGGGATCACCCAGCATATCGCGGAAAGTGGCCACCCCGCCGCGACCGACGGCGGGAAACCGGCTCTCGGCACCGTTCCCACCCTGGTTCGGTCCACTGTGGATCTCGCCGTCTCGCAGGCATCGAGTCGATTCGTTCGCGCGGACCGCACCGAACGCGCGCCGCCGGGACCCGTGATTTCGAAGATCCACTGAGGACGGTGCGACTGTTCGGGTGAACCACGGGGAAAACGGAAAACATGAGGTACATTGCGAATTGAGGCTGGAACCCGCCCCGGACCCGGTGGAGCAGTGGCAATGCGGTCCGGAGGCCGGCGAAGGGTGGAGGCGCATGACGAACGGACTCGAGACGGAAACGACGGGGTTCGCCGCGGGGCGGCGCCTCGCGTACCTCGCCCGCGACGAAGACGGGCCCGATCAGGTCACGATCCGCACCGGAGTGGTCGCGCAGGAGCGCGCCGACGGTGCGGCGGTGGCGGAGGAAAACGCGGCATCGAGTCTGGACAGGGTGTCTGATGTGGACACCGCGGCAGAGGTGGAAACCGCGTCGAACGTGACCACTGCGTCGAAGGTGAGCACCGCGTCGAACGTGGGCGCCGAGGCGGATGAGGAGACAGTGGTGATGGTGGACACCGCGTCGGCGGCGGACACCGAGACCCCGGAACCCGGGTCGAGCCGGCTCGTCGCGGTCACGGACGTGGTCGAGACGGGGCCGGGCCGCCACCGGCATTCGGCCGGAAAACGGCCGCGTTCCCTGCCGTGGCGGGTTTTTCACGTCGGGCGGCATCGGCGCGCCTGAACGGGTTCAGCGTGCCGCGCCGGACCGGATGACGATCGCCGGACCTCGCGCCGGTGTTTCCGTGGAGTCGTCGGGGGCTTCACAGGCGACACCGGCCTGGGCGAGAGCGGTTGTCACATCGGGGTTTCCGGCGCGCACGCGGAATCGGTCACCGGCGAGCGCGGCCGCGGTGCCCGGACCGAGCGCGGTGCACGCGGTCAGGTCCACCACCACGGCGGCGGCTCGCAGGGCCAGCGCCGCGGCGAGCTGTTCGGTGAGCACCGCGTCGCCCGCCGCCGTGAGCGGGCCGGAAACCTCGACGGTCACGAGCCCCGCGCTCAGCAGCGTGCGCACGCGCGAAACCGCGGGCCGCGACGGCGTTCGCGGCCGGTCCGTCTTCGGCTCGTCCTCCACCGACATCCCCGCACCTCCTGGGGTGGCCGGGGGCTGGGGTCCACTTCTGACCGGAGTCTAACCGGCCGGGCGGGGCGTAATGTCGCGTTCGTGGACGGACCGCGGGTCATTTCGGTGTTCCTGGTCGACGACCACGAGCTGGTGCGCCGCGGGGTGGCCGAGCTGGTGGAGGACGAGGAAGACCTCACGGTGGCGGGCCAGGCCGCCTCGGTCGCCGAGGCCCTGGCCCGGATTCCCGCCGTGCGCCCGGATGTGGCGGTGCTCGACGTCCGCCTCCCCGACGGCGACGGCGTGCGGCTCTGCCGCGACCTACGGGCTTCGTTGCCCGGCCTGCGCTGCCTGATGCTCACGTCGTTCACCGACGAGCGCTCGATGGTCGACGCGGTGCTCGCCGGCGCCGACGGGTACGTCATCAAGGACATCAAAGGACTTCAGCTCGTCGACGCCGTGCGGCGCGTGGCGGCGGGCCACAGCCTGCTCGACGAACGCGCGGTCGCCGCACTGATGACGAAGCTGCGCGAAAGCACCCGCGGGCCCGGCCCGCTGGCCACGCTCACCGAGCAGGAACGCGTGCTGCTGGACCTCATCGGCGAAGGGCTCACCAACCGCCAGATCGCCGAGCGCATGTTCCTCGCGGAGAAAACGGTGAAGAACTACGTTTCCCGGCTGCTCGCGAAGCTCGGCATGGAACGCCGCACGCAGGCGGCGGTGCTCGTCACGGCGCTGCACGACGAGGAGCGCCGCGCCGGCGGGTGATCACGGCCAGCCGTGTGAGAACGGTCGTTCTTCACTGGTCACCACGTCGTCGAGCTCCGCGTGCGACCGCAGCGGCAACGGGGCGCCGTGGCCGAGGCGCAGCAGCACGTGGGGCCAGATGCCCCCGCCCAGGAGCCGGCGCAGGGCGCGACGGCGCGGGGGCGTGAGGGTGTCGGACCAGTGCGCGGCCGACAGCCCGGCGACGGCCGCGGTGAGCAGCACGCGTTGCACGGCCTGGCCGGCCTGCAGGTGGGCCAGGGGAGTGTCGTGCAGGGAACCGACGGCGACCAGCAGCCGTTCGGGCAGGGGGTCGAACGCGGGCGCGGCCTCGGCGCCGAACATGATTTCGCACAGGCGCGGCAGCTGTGGGTCGCCGACGGTGGCGAGCCACGCGCGTTCGAGCTCGGCGGCCTTGCGCAGTTCGCGTTGCACCGCGGTGGGCACCAGGGCCGCGGTGAACGGACCGTGGTTGCCGCGGCGCAGGCGGATGGCCTCGACCAGCCGCCGGTCGATCGGGGTCACCGGCTCGAGCCCGCGCGGGCGCACCACCGCCAGCAGATCGGGGCGCCCGGGCGCGGGCAGCAGCCGCACATCGGGGTGGCAGCCCTGGGCCTTCACCGCGAGCCGGAGGTTGAGCAGCGCCGCGCCGCAGTCGAGGAGCTGCGCGCGCCGCGTGCCCGCGCACGGGCCCGCGTACAGCTCGATCGAGGACGGCGTGCAGCGGAACCGCCACGGCCTGGCGTCGTGCAGGGGTGGCGGGGTCGTCGCGGTGAGGAGCACCGACCGGACCTGGCGTGCGCTCAACCGTCCGACGGGCAGGACTCCGGGCCTCATGGCTCACCTCCGTGCCCCGAGTCCCACGTTGCGCCCGCGGGCGGGGCGCGGCCTAGTGCCGAACGTCCCGCCCGGCGGGTCCAAGGTCGCCGTTCACGGGTGACCCCGGGCCCGGATCCGTGTGCCACAGTGACGGGATGCCGGACGTCGACCGGGAATCCGCGACACTTCCGGCCGGGCCCCGCGACCGGCTGGACGCGCTGCTCACGGCCGTGCTCGGACTGTCGGCGGGCCTGGAGCTCGACGGCACGCTGCGCCGCGTCGTCGCGACCGCGGCCGACCTCGTCGACGCGCGGTACGGCGCGCTCGCACTGCTCGACGCCGACGGGACCACGACCGGCTTCGTCGTGACGGAGCTCGACCACCTCGACCACGCGAGCACAGCCGGCCGCTCGTCGCTGGCCGTCGCGCTGCGGGCCCGCGGCACGCTGCTCGGGCGCCTCTACCTCACCGGCAAGCGCAGCGGCGGCGGGTTCACCGAGGCCGACGAACAAGCCCTCGCCGCGCTCGCCGCCGCGGCCGGCATCGCCGTGGACAACGCCCGCCTGTACGAGGAGAGCCGCAGCCGGCAGCGCTGGCTCGAAGCCACCGGGGAGATCTCCGCCGCACTGCTCGGCGGCACCGAGATCAGTGAGGTGCTGCGGCTCGTCGCGAGCCGCGCGGCCGGCCTCACCGGTGCCGTCGACGCGGTGATCGCCGTGCCCGACACGGCCGGCTCGCTCGTGGTCACCGTCTGCGAAGGCCCCGACGCCGACGCGCTCACCGGTCGCCGCATCCCGGTCGCCGGATCGACCTCGGGCGCGGTGCTGCGCGACCACGTGCCGCGCAGCGTGTCCGGCCTCGCGGTCGATCTGGCCGACGGCCCGCGCGTGGACCTCGGGCCCGCGCTCGTGGTGCTGCTGCGAAGCGGCGAGTCGACGGCCGGGGTCCTGCTGGCCGTGCGCGCGCCCGGCGCCGCGCGCTTCGCCGAGCAGGAGCTGCAGATCGTGTCCGCGTTCGCCGACCAGGCTTCGCTCGCGCTGCGCGACGCCGAGAACCAGGCGGCGCGCCGCGAGCTCGACGTGGTGGTGGACCGCGACCGGATCGCGCGCGACCTGCACGACCACGTGGTGCAGCGGCTGTTCGCGGTCGGCCTGCAGATGCGCGACACGCTGCGCCACGCCGGCACCCCGGCCGTCGCCGCGCGGCTCGGGCGGCACGTCGACCAGCTGCAAGAGGTGATCGAGGAGATCCGCAGCGCGATCTTCGAGCTGCACACGGCGCCGGGGCGCGGCCGCGGTCTGCGCGCGAGCCTGCAGCACGCGATCACCGACACCACGGGCGATTCGGCGATCCGCACCAGCGTGCGGATGTCCGGCCCGCTCGACCGCGTGCCACCGGTCCTCGCCGAGCACGCCGAAGCCGTGGTCCGCGAAGCCGTGAGCAACGTGCTGCGCCATTCCCGGGCCACCGAGCTCGCGGTCACCGTGACCTTCGGCGAGGCCCTGGTCGTCGAGGTGACCGACACCGGCGTGGGCCTGCCGCCGGGCGTGGCCCGCAGCGGCCTGCGGAACCTCGAGGAACGGGCCGCGGAATCCGGCGGCAGTTTCCGCGTGGAGTGCCCACGAGCCGGTGGCACCCGTCTCGTGTGGACGGTGCCCGTGCGCGGCGAGCCGACCCGGGCGCCCGGCGACTCCCGACGGTCCATTGAGGACCGCCGGCAGGCATGGCCTCGAGCGTGGCCGAGGTGAAGGAGGTGCGACCGTGAACCCGAGTTACCCGGTCCGCGTCGAGGCTCGGCTGGACGAGCCGTTGTCGCGCTGGTTGTGGCTGGTGAAGTGGCTGCTGGCCCTGCCGCACCACCTCATCCTGGCGGTGTTGTGGTTCGCCTATCCGTTCGTGGGGATCGCGGCGTTCTTCGCGATCCTCGTGACCGGCCGCTACCCGCGTTCGCTGTTCGAGTTCACCGTGGGTGTGCTGCGGTGGAGTTTCCGGGTGCAGTACTACTCCTACGCCGCGCTCGGCACGGATCGGTACCCGCCCTTCACCTTCGGCGACGTGCCCGAGTACCCGGCGCGGTTGCAGGTGGACTACCCACCGCGGCTCTCCCGCGGGCTCGTGCTCGTGAAGTGGTGGCTGCTGGCCCTGCCGCAGCTCATCATCGTGGGGCTGTTCGTCGGCGGCGGCACGTGGCTGTTCACGCGCTCGAGCCGCTTCGACTTCACCTGGGCCGCCGGCGGTCTCATCGGGATCCTGGTGCTGATCGCCGCGATCGTGCTGCTGTTCACCGGAAAGTACCCGCGCCCGCTGTTCGACTTCGTGCTCGGTCTCGACCGCTGGGTGCTGCGGGTGGCCGCGTACGTGTCGCTGCTGACCGACCGGTACCCGCCGTTCCGGCTCGACCTGGGCGGCAGCGAACCGAGTGGGCCGGCACCGGAGCCCGGGCCGTGGACGCAACCGCGGCCGCAGGCGACATCGACACCGTCATCGACGACGACATCGACGACGGAACCCGGCACCGAGCCGGCCACCGCACCGCTGGTCGCCCCGCCGCCGGACCCGTCGCCGTCGGGCTGGTCCGGGGGCCGGATCGCGGCGGCGGTGTGCGGCGCGGTGCTCGTGCTGATCTCGACCGGGCTGATCTCCGGCGGCGGCGCGCTGATGTGGGCCGACCGGACCCAGCGAGACGCCGACGGCTTCTTCTCCGGCTCGGCCCCGTTCACCACCTCCGGGTACGCGCTCGCCAGCGACCCCGTGCAGCTGCACGGCCTGGGCACCGGTGGCCCGGACCTCGCGGCGATCGTGGGCGACACGCGGATCCGCGCGACGGCGGTCGATCCCGCGCAGGCCGTGTTCGTCGGCATCGCGCCGGCCGCGAGCGCGGCGCGCTACCTCGCCGGCGTCGAGCACACGACCGTGACCGATTTCGGCGACCGCCGCGCGGCCGGGGTGGACAACCCGGGCGGCGCGCTCGCCACGCTGCCGCAGCAGGCGGGGATCTGGACCGACCAGGCGTCGGGCCCGGGCACGCAGTCGGTGGCGTGGCCGGTGCGCGACGGTGACTGGACCGTGGTGGTGATGAACTCCGACGGCTCGCGCGGCGTCGCCGTGGACGCCGAAGCCGCCGCGACCGTGCCGGCGATCGGCTGGCTGTCGGTGCTGCTGATCGTGGTCGGGGTCGTGTTCCTCGTCGGCGGGGTCACCTGCGTCTGGCTCGCGGCCCGTGCCGCGGCGGCGCACCGGCCGGCCGGTGAAGGCGGGCGAGCACCGTGAACCGCTCGGCCGACTGGTTCGCCCGGATGGGGCACGCCCTGGTTCCCCGGGGTGGTGTGGTGGTCCGGCCGTCGGACCGGGTGCAGGCGGTGGTGGTGGCCGTGTTCCTGGTGCTGGCGCTGCTGGCGGTGCCGGTCGCCGGCGTGTTCGGCTCGGACATCGCGGCGCAGCGCGGGAAGCAGGCCGCCGAGGAAGCGGCGAGCCGGCACCGCGTGGAGGCGACGCTGCTCGTCGACGGGCCGCCGCAGCGGGCCGTCGGTCCGGACGGCGTGCCCGGCGGGCCGGAGCCGCGCGACGCCCGGTGGCGGCTGCCCGGCGGCGGGTTCCGCGTCGCGCAGGTCGACGCCGAACCGCTGAGCAAGGCCGGCGACCCGGTGGAGGTGTGGCTCGATCGCGCCGGCAACCCGGTGCCGCCGCCGCTCGACGCGCGCACGGCTCCGGTCGAGGGAGCGATGTCGGGATTCGGGGCGTGGGCGGGGTTCTGCGCGGTGCTCAGCCTGCTCTACGCGGCGCTCGCCTTCGTGCTCGACCGCCGGCGGCTCAAGCGCTGGCACGAGGAGTGGACGCTGGAGCTGGACCGCAGGACCCGGTCCTGAGCGGACCGGGCGACAAGGCAACGAGAGGCGGGACCACATGCTGACCATGACCCGATCGGCGAGCGCGGCGATCGACCGGCTCACCGAGGCCCACCACGTCGGCCGCCGCGGCGGGTTCCGCCTGCGGTTCGACGGCGAACCCTGCGCCGGCGCGGCGGTCGAGGTCGAGGCGGCGCCCTGCCCCGGCGCGGGCGACGACGTGGTCGTCTGCGACGACACGCAGCTGTTCCTCTCGCGCGAGGCCAGGGAGGGGCTCACGGAGAACGTGCTCGACGTCCGCGAGGACCGCGAAGGCGGCTACCGCTTCCTGATCGCGACCGCCGGCCGGTAAGCGGTCACGGCGTCGGCTGCTGTCCAAGCCGTCTCCGGCGTGCGGGATCGGGTTCCCGCACGGTGGGCACCTCCGGCATGGTGGACTGGTCCCCCGCAGACCATTCCCGAGAATGTTCCCGTGCAGCCTGCTGCTGCGCCGACTGTTCGCGCATCGACTGTTCCGGCGTGGTGGGCTCGACCGTCCCCTGTGGACGCTCCGCGCCCGGGCCCACCCGGACGCGGTCGATCATGCGCTGTGCCTCGGCCTCGGTGAACCGGCCCTGGTGCACGTAGCCC
The DNA here is from genome assembly GCF_035918295.1 of Amycolatopsis rhabdoformis. GTDB lineage: Bacteria > Actinomycetota > Actinomycetes > Mycobacteriales > Pseudonocardiaceae > Amycolatopsis > Amycolatopsis rhabdoformis. Next base: position 3,652,845 of record NZ_CP142149.1, on the reverse strand, counting down.
ACGATGGCGGCGACGGTGCTCAGGTGCGGTTCGGCGATGCCGGTCAGATCGACGGAATACACAGGCGGCCCCTCACTCCGCTGGCTCGCCACCGGGGGCACGGGCGGCTCTTCGCACTTTACGCGCTCGCCACGCCGGAAAGCGGGAGCCGGACACACCTTCCCCGGCAACGATTTCAGCACCGGACAGGGCGCACACCGCTGCCGTGGCCCGGAAAATCCGCGCCGACGTGCGGGAAACCGGTACGGATCAAGCGGTCCCGGCGGGCGCGAGGGCGGCCATCGCGCGGTCGAGACATCCGGCGAACGTCGCACCGTCTTCGCCGGCCCCGCCCGCCAGCCACGCGTGCTGCGCGGCCAGCAGGCAGGAGAACGCCGCGCCGGCGATCGCGGGCGGCGCCGGGTCACCGGGTTCGTAAGGGGCGCCGCGGGTTTCGGCGCGTTCGCGCAACACGGTCTCGACTCCCGCCGCCATACGGTGCAGCTTTTCGAGGTAGCTCGCGAGCAGCGCGGGTGTCGAGAAGACGATGCGCTGCATGGGTTCGGCGACCTCGTGCTTGCCGGGCGCGTCGACGTAGGGCACCAGCAGGTCGAAGATCCGGCGCAGCGAGGTCCAGGCCGGTTCGGCGAGCGGGCGTTCGCGCAGCAGTTCGACCATCGTCTCGGCGAGAAGTTCGAACTTGCCGACGATCAGGTCTTCCTTGGTGGGGAAGTAGCGGAACAGGCTGCGCCGGGACAGGCCCGCGGCCTCGGCGACGTCGTCCATCGTGGTCTGCTCGTAGCCGTGCTCGACGAACAGCCGCTGCGCGGCCTCGGTGATGTCCTGCCGCACGGCCCGGCGGGTCCGTTCGCGCAGGCCGGGGCGGTGGTCGGTCACCGGCGCCACTTTAGCAGCCAACGGCGGAGTTGGCACTGAGTGCCAAGTTTGGCGTACAGTGCCGATCAGGTGGCCCACGCAACGAGGAGCGTCATGTCCGAACCGAAGACGATCGTGATCACCGGTGCCAGTGACGGCATCGGGGCGGCCGCGGCCCGCCGTCTGCACGCCGACGGCCACCGGGTCGTGGTGGTCGGGCGCTCGCCCGCGAAGACCGCGGCCGTCGCGAAGGAGCTCGGAGCCGACCACCAGGTCGCCGACTTCGCGAGCTTCGCCGAGGTCCGCGACCTCGCCGCCGCGCTCGACGCGGCCTACCCGCGGATCGACGTGCTCGCCAACAACGCCGGCGGCATCTTCGGCGACCGCGCGAAAACCGTGGACGGCTTCGAGAAGACCCTGCAGGTGAACCACCTGGCGCCGTTCCTGCTCACCACGCTGCTGATGGACAAGCTGCTCGCTTCGCGCGCCGCGGTGATCCAGACCTCCAGTTCCGGCGCCCGCCTCTTCGGCGACCTGCGCCTCGACGACCTCGACCACGACGCGGCCTTCACCCCGCACAAGGCTTACGGCACCGCGAAGCTCGAGAACATCCTGTTCACCCGCGAGCTGCACCGCCGCTACCACGGCCAGGGCCTGTCGGCCGCCGCGTTCCACCCCGGCGCCGTCGCCACCGCCTTCGCGGCCGACAGCTCCAGCTTCTTCCGGCTGGTCTACACGAACCCGCTCGGCCGCCTGGCGCTGGTGAGCCCCGAAAAGGGCGCGCGCGACCTGGTCCGGCTGGCGACCACGGAACCGGGTGTGGCGTGGGAATCCGGGGTCTACTACGAACGCGGCAAGCCCGCGCGTCGGGTGAACCCGCAGGCCGAGGACGACGATCTCGCGCGCCGGCTGTGGGACCGCTCGGCCGAGCTGGTGGCCGTGAAGGCCGGCTGATGCTCAGCCGGCGCGCAGGCCGGCCACGACGAGGTCCAGCAGTCGCGCCGCCAGTTCGCGCTGATCCTCGTGGCCCGCGATGAGCGTGACGCCGCCGATCGCCATCATCACGTCGTCGGCCGGCACGTCGGCGCGCAGCGCGCCGGCCTCGGCCGCGGCGGTCAGCATGCGATCGATCGCCGCGCGCAGCAGGTCGCGGCTGTGTGCGCGCAGCCCTTCGCGCGCGGCGAGGATGCCGGGCAGCGCTTCGGCCATGCCGTTCTTGGTGAGCATGTAGTCCACGAACCGGTCCATCCACGCGCGCAGCGCCGCCTCGGGTGCCAGCTCGGCGAGCAGGTCCGCGGCGGACGCGGCGAGGCGCTCGGTCTCGCTGCGGTAGGTCGCCTCCACGAGGTCTTCCCGGGCCGGGAACCGCCGGTACAGCGTGGCGATGCCGACGCCGGCCTCCTTCGCGATGGCCTTGAGCGAGGTGTCCGCGCCGTCGCGGGAAAACGCGCGCGCCGCGGCCTCGAGGATGCGGTCCTGGTTCTCCCGCGCGTCGGCCCGCAGCGACCGTCCGGTGTTCGTCACGAAACTCCTGTTCGCCGCGTCACTTCCGGCAATTAAGTGGACCCGCATCCGCTTATAGTAAGTGGATGCGGCTCCACATATGAGCGTAGCCGACTGACGAGAGGACAGCACCATGACGCAGCGAGTGACCACCCCCTTCGGCGCGACGTCGACGGCGGCCGAGGTCGTGGCCGGGGTCGACCTGACCGGCCGGCGCGCGGTCGTGACCGGGGCCGCGTCGGGCATCGGCGAGGAGACGGCCCGGGCGCTGGCGGCCGCGGGCGCGGAGGTGACCCTGGCCGTACGCGACCCGGCGGCCGGGGAGCGGGCGGCGGCGGAGATCGTGGCGAGCACCGGCAACCGGGCCGTTCACGTGGCCGCGCTCGACCTGGCCGACCCGGCCTCGGTCGCCGCGTTCACCGCGGCCTGGCAGGGGCCGCTGCACATCCTCGTGGCCAACGCCGGCGTGATGGCGACCCCCGAGCGGCGTACGGCTCGGGGCTGGGAGCTGCAGTTCGCCACCAATCACCTCGGCCACTTCCAGCTCGCGACCGGCCTGCACGACGCGCTCGCCGCGGCGGGAGGCGCGCGGGTGGTCGTGGTGAGCTCGGTCGGGCACGTGAACGGCGAGGTGCTCTTCGACGACGTGTCCTTCGGCCACACGCCGTACGACCCGTGGGTGGCCTACAGCCAGTCGAAGACGGCCAACGTGCTCTTCGCCGTGGAAGCCGCACGGCGCTGGGCGGGCGACGGGATCGCGGTGAACGCGCTCAACCCGGGCCGCATCTGGTCGACGAACCTCAGCCGGCACCTGGCGAACCCGCCGTCGGCGTTCGACCCGTCGGGCGCGACCGGCGTGTCGGTGAAGGACATCCCGCAGGGCGCGGCGACCTCGGTGCTGCTCGCCGCGTCACCGCTGGTCGAAGGGGTGACCGGGAAGTACTTCGAGGACAGCCAGGAGGCCGGTCCGTACACCGAGGGCGTGCGGCGCGGGGTAGCGGACTACGCGCTCGACCCGGCGAAGGCGCTGCGGCTGTGGGCGCTGTCGGCCGAGTTGCTGGCCGAAGCGGGTTTTCCGGTCGCGTGACCGGGCGCCGGTGTGGTGGCGTGCGCACCACACCGGCGCGCGACGTCACTCGCGCAGGAACGTGAGCAGCTCGGCGTTGAACGTGGCCGCGTGGGTCACGTTGAGGCCGTGCGGCGCGTCTTCCACGAGCACGAGCCGGCTGTCCGGGATCGCCTCGGCGGTCCGCTTGCCGCTCGCCTCGAACGGCACGATCGCGTCGGAGTCGCCGTGGATGACCAGCGTCGGGATGGTGAACGCCTTGAGGTCCTCGCGGAAGTCGGTCTTGGTGAACGCCGTGGTGCAGTCCAGCGTGCCCTTCGGCGAGGCGAACGCCGCGATCGCCGTGTTGTAGGCGTGCACCGACGGGCTCACCAGGTCGGTGCGGCCCTTCACGGAGAAGAAGTTCGTGACGAACCCTTCCACGAACGCGGGGCGGTCGGCGCGGATGCCGTCGTGGAACGAGGTGAGCACCCCCTGGTCGAAGGCGCCGTCCGGGTGGGCGTCGTCCTTGTACAGGTACGGCGGCACGGCCGCGGCGAACACGGCCTTCGCGACCCGGCTGGTGCCGTAGCGGCCGACGTAGCGCGCGACCTCGCCGCCGCCCATCGAGAAGCCGACGAGCGTGACGTCGGTGAGGTCGAGCGCGGCGAGCAGCTTGTCGAGGTCGTCGGCGAAGGTGTCGTAGTCGTAGCCCTCCCACGGCTGCGACGACTGCCCGAAGCCGCGGCGGTCGTAGGTGATCACGCGGTAGCCGTCCTCGACCAGCGCCGGCACCTGCGCCTCCCACGACCGGCTCGAGAGCGGCCACCCGTGGATCAGCACGACCGGGCGGCCGGTGCCGCGGTCCTCGTAGTGGAGTTCGACGGGTGCGCCGTTCTCTTCACCGACGGTCAACTGGGGCATGAGCTGTCCTTTCGTGGCGAAACGGGAGGAAACCGCGGTGCCGCGGGTTCTCGCGGCGGTGCCGGTTCCGGTGTGCCGCGTCCGGTGTGCCGACGACGAGGTGCGGACACCGGTGCTGCCGAGGAGAACCGTAGTCCCGCGCGGTGCTCCCGCGGCAGTCCCGCGACCGGTGAACTTGCGGTGTCCCCGGGGCTGAACAGCGGGTCTGCCGGCGGGATTCGCTTGCCGGACAAGGGCAATCCGCCACGCCGGTGGTTTTTCACCGGGCCGGCTTCCCGATCGGCCACGATCGGGGAGTACGAACGGGCGTCCTCAGTGGACAAGGTGCTCACTGCTCGGCCATCGCCGCGGTGAGCGAGCCCCGGGCCGCGCGCCGGGCCGGCAGCGCCGCGGCGATCGGGGCGGCGATCACGGCGGCGAGCGGCAGCACGGCCAGCCGGACCCAGGGCAGCGTGAACAGCACGGGCTCGGCTTCCGTCGACGCCACCTTCGTGATCAGCCACGCCGAGGCGACGCCGAGCAGCAGCCCACACGCGGCGCCGAACACGGCGACGAACACGGACTCGGCCGCCAGTGCGGCCCGCAGGCCGCCCCGGGTGAGGCCGAGCGCTCGCAGCAGCGCCGATTCCCGCGTGCGTTCGACGACCGAGAGCGACAGCGTGTTGGCGATTCCGGCGAACGCGATCAGCACGGCGAGCGCGGTCAGCGCCCACAGCAGGTCGAGAGTGCCGCGCAGGGGTGCCGACAGTTGGTCTTCCAGCCCCGTGATCGTGGTGAGCTTCGCCAGCGGAGTCGGCGCGAGCGCCCGGTCGAGGGCAGCCTCGGTCTGGCCGGCGTCCGCCCCGTCGGCGAGTTTCACCAGCACGCTGCCGTCGTGTTCGCTGTCCGCCAGCGCGATCTTCGGCAGCTCACCCAGGTCGACGAGCGCGAGGCCGAGGTCGGCACCCGGTGCGTCGACGCTGTCGTACACGGCCACGACCCGCAGCGTCGCACCGGTTTTGCTGCGCACGGTGGCGCCCGTCGTGAGCCCGGTCTCCTCGGAGAGCTGCCGGTTCACCGCGAGCTCGCCGGGGCCGAGCCGGTCGAGCGCACCGGACAGGACCACCGGTCGCAGCAGGGTGCCGAGCGCGTCGCCGCGCACGGCGGTCATGCCGTAGGCGCCGAGCGGGCCGAGGTCCCCGCTGAATTCGGTGACCGGCGCGGTGGCCGCGACCCCGGGCACCTTCGCGAGCGTGGCCGGCAGGGTCGCGGGCAGGCCCTGCCCGCCGACCACCGACGTCACGGTGAACTCGGCCCGCAGCTGCTCACGCACCGCTTGGCCCTGGCCGGCTTCGACGCCCGCGGTCACCGTGGTCACGAGTGCGACCACGGCCAGCCCGATGGTGAGCGCGGCGGCGGTCGCGGCCGTGCGGCGCGGGTTGCGGTCGGCGTTGAGCGCCGCGAGCTTCGCCGGCTCACCGAGCACCGGCGCGGTGAGCGTGCCGAGCAGCCGCACCACGGGTCCGGCCAGCAGCGGCCCGAGCGCGAGCAGGGCGCCGAGCACCGCGACCATCGCGCCGACGGCGAGCACCGCGCCGTCCTCGGTGCCGGCGTTGAGCGCCCCGATCGACGCGCCGATCCCGGCCACGAGCAGCACCGCGGCGACGATCATGCGGGGCCGGCCCGCGCGGGCCTGGCGTCCCTCGGCCGGTTTCCGCAGCGCCGCCACCGGCGCCACCCGTGTCGCGGCTCGCGCCGGCGGCACCGCGGCCAGCACGGTCACCAGCACGCCGACGGCCAGGGAGAGCACCGCGGTCCGGGCCGTGAACGGCACGTACACCGGCGTTCCCGGGGCGCTCGTGATCGCCTGCAGCGCGGCGGCCACCCCGAGGCCGCCGAACAGGCCCACGACCGAAGCGATCACGCCGACGGCGGCCGCCTCCGCCAGCACCGCGCCGAACACCTGCCGCTTGCCGGCGCCCACACACCTGAGCAGCGCAAGCTCGTGGCCCCGCTGCGCGACCAGGATCGTGAACGCGTTGGCGATCACCATCGCGGCCACGATCATCGCCAGCACGGCGAACGCGGTGAAGAACTTCGTGAGCTCCGCCGAGTCGGGCGCGGTCGTGCTCAGCAGCTCGGCGGCGGCGCGGTCGCCGGTGACCACGGAAATGCCACGGCCGCCCACCGCCCGGTCGAGGTCGTCGACGAGCCGTGGCGGGGCGACCCCCTGCGCCGCCCGCACCACGATCCCGTCGTACTCCGGGCTCGGCGAGATCTGCCGCAGCCCCTCCGGGGTCAGCACCAGGTCCTCGGCGCCGATCCCGGCGTCGGTGGGCCGGCTGAACGTGCCGACGAGCGTGTACGCGTGCTCCTTGCCCTGCTGGTCGAACAGCGTCACGCGGTCGCCGAGCGCGAAGCCCTCGGCGGTGGTCCGCGCCATCGCGAGCTCACCGGCCGCCTGCGGGAACCGGCCGTCGGCCAGGTCGAACGGCCGCAGCGCGCCGTCGGCGGGCAGCGCGCCGGCCGCGGCGTCGGTGGCGTGGCCCGACGGATCCCGGAAGGGGGCGCTCACCGTGACCCGGCCCTCGGCCGCGGCGACCCCGGGCACCTTGCGGATCTTCGCGAGCGCGGCGTCGTCGAGGCCGGGGCCGCTGTGGGTCTGGCTGACCACGGCGTCGACCCCGCGCAGGTCGACCGCCACGGCGTCGCGCAGGCCGGCGCCGACGGCACCGGCGAGGATCAGCGAACCGGACACGAACGCCACGCCGAGGGCGATCGCGACGGCCGAGAGCAGCAGGCGCAGGGGCCGGGCCCGGACCCCCGCGGCGACGAAGCGCAGCATCACGCCCCCAGACCGGTGAGCGCGGCCAGCACGGAGTCGGCCGTCGGGCGGGGCACGTGCGCGGCGACGCGACCGTCGGCCAGCAGCACACCGTGGTCGGTGTAGGAGGCGGCCACGGGATCGTGCGTCACCATCACCACGGTCTGGCCGAGTTCGCGCACCGACGCGCGCAGGAAGCCGAGCACCTCGGCGCCGGAGCGCGAGTCGAGGTTGCCTGTGGGCTCGTCGGCGAACACCACCTGCGGCCGGCCGACCAGCGCTCGCGCGCAGGCCACCCGCTGCTGCTGGCCGCCGGAAAGCTCACCGGGGTGGTGGCGCAGGCGCTGGCGCAGACCCAGCGCGTCGACCACCACCCGCAGCCACGCCGGATCGGGCTTGCGGCCGGCGAGCCGCAGGCCGAGCAGGATGTTGTCCTCGGCGGTCATCGTCGGCAGCAGGTTGAACGACTGGAACACGAACCCCACGTGGTCGCGCCGCAGCCGCGTGAGCGCCGCGTCGGAGAGGCCGGTGAGCTCGCTCCGGCCGATCCGCACGCTGCCGGAGTCCACCGTGTCCAGTCCGGCGAGGCAGTGCAGGAGCGTGGACTTGCCCGAGCCCGACGGGCCGAGCACGGAGGTGAACCGCCGGGCCGGGAAGTCGAGGGACACGTGGTCCAGCGCGCGCACGGCGGTGTCGCCGCGACCGTGGACCTTCACCACCTGCCGCACCCCCGCGGCGACGGCACTGTCCATTGTGCTGGTTTCCGGTGCGTTCACTCCCGCCGTGCTCAATTCGACGGTGCGCGAGTCCGCCGTGTTCGATCCGCCTGTGTCTGGCCGCATCCGCTCTCTCTCCCGAACCTCGGGGCGCCGTGTCCGGCGCCTGCGGACGACCTTGGCCGGGCCGCGCTGAAGCGAGGCTGAAGAACCCTGAAGAACGCTTCAGGAACGCGCGCGGGCGTCTGGGAAGATCGGGTTCATGAGGGTGCTGGTGGTCGAAGACGAGAAGCGGCTGGCCGAGACGCTGAGGTGGGGGCTCGAGGCCGACGGGTACGCCGTGGACCTGGCCCACGATGGCGAAACCGGGCTGGAGTGGGGGCAGCTGCACCCGTACCAGGTGATCGTGCTGGACATCATGCTGCCGAAACTCAACGGCTACCGGGTCTGCGCCGCGCTGCGCGAGCGGGGCGTGACCACGCCGATCCTCATGCTCACGGCCAAGAACGGCGAGTACGACGAGGCCGAGGCCCTCGACACCGGCGCCGACGACTTCCTGCGCAAACCGTTCTCCTACGTGGTGCTCACGGCCCGGCTGCGCGCGCTCGTGCGGCGCGGCCGCGCGGGGGCGGCGGCGACGCTCACGTTCGGCGACCTGGTGCTCGACCCGGCGAACCGCACGTGCCGGCGGGGCGGCACCCCGGTGGCGCTGACCACGAAGGAGTTCGCCGTGCTCGAATGCCTGCTGCGCCACGACGGGCACGTGGTGGCCAAACACGAGATCCTCGGCCAGGTGTGGGACGTCGCCTACGAGGGTGATCCGAACATCGTCGAGGTCTACGTGAGCGCGTTGCGGCGCAAGCTGGACACGCCGTTCGGCCGGCGCACGATCGCCACCGTGCGTGGTGTGGGCTACCGGCTCGTGGCCGACGGAACCGGCGCGGGCGGGCTCGGATGAGCCGGTGGTGGCCCGAGTCCGCGCGGCGCAGCACGGCGCTCGCGGCGGTGCTGCTCAGCGTGGCCGTGTTCGCGCTGGGGTGGTGGGGGATCCGGGAGTTCGTGTCCGTGCAGCTTTCGCGTGACGCTGTGCGGTCCACGCGGGCGCAGCTCGACCGGGTCGCCGACGCCTACCGCCTCGGCGCGCTCGACTCGGCGGTGCTCAGCGGTGACGCGCAGTTCGAGGTGGTCGCCGACGACGGCCGCGCGGTCGTGCACAGCACCCAGCTGTCCCGGCTGGATCCGGCGTGGCGGCCGCTGCCGCCGGCCCCGGTCGGTGCGCCGGACGGCTGGACGACCACGACGACCGAGGCCCTGCACCCGGGCACGCACCCGCAGTGGCGGGAGTACCGCACCTACACCGTGGTGGGCACCGTCGTCGACAACGTGCCGGCGGCCCTCGTCGAGCCGACCGGGCGCACCGGGTCCACTGTGGCCGAAGGGCTGGCGCCCTCGACCTCGGGCGCGCACTACCGGTTGACGGTGTACCTGTTCGTGCTGCCGTGGGACACGCTCAACACGCTGAAGCTGTTCGACGAGACGCTGGCGGTGTTCGTGCCGGTGGCCGTGCTGCTCACCGCACTGGTCGCGTGGCTCGCCGCGGGCCGGGCGCTGCGGCCGGTGGAGGCGATCCGCCGTGAGCTCGCCGAGGTGAGCGCCAGCCAGCTCGGCCGCCGCGTGCCCGTGCCGCGCTCACGCGACGAGATCGCGCGCCTCGCGAACACGACGAACGCCACGCTCGACCGCCTGCAGCACACCCACGAGCAGCAGGAACGGTTCGTCGCCGACGCGAGCCACGAACTGCGCAGCCCGCTCGCCAACCTGCGCACCGGCCTGGAAGTCGCCCTCGCGCACCCCGAGCGCGCCGACTGGCCCGCCGTCGCCGAACGCTCGCTGCTCGACGTCGGCCGCCTGCACCGCATCACTGCCGACCTGCTGCAGCTCGCCGTCGATCCCGGCGGGGTCGCGCGCGTCCCGGTCGACCTCGCCGACGTGGTGCGCGAACAGGTCGCCGAACGGTCGGCCGGCTCCGGCAAGCCGGCGGTGCGCTCCTTTGTGGACGGACCGGCGGTGGTGCTCGGCGAACCCGTGCAACTGGAACGCCTGCTGCGCAACCTGCTCGACAACGCGGTGCGCCACGCGAGCTCCGCCGTCACGGTGACCGTGGGCCACCACGCCGGCACCGTGGTCCTGGAGGTGCTCGACGACGGTCCCGGAATTCCCCCGGCCGAGCGGGAACGCGTCTTCGACCGCTTCGCGCGGCTGGACGACGCGCGCACGCGCGACGCCGGCGGCTCGGGCCTGGGACTCACGCTGGCGCGCGAGATCGCCCGCCGCCACGGCGGTTCGCTGGTGGTGGCGGACTCGGCGACGGGCGCTTGCCTTCTCGTGCGGCTGCCGGCCGAGGGCGCCTAGCTGTATTTGGCCATGGGGTTGGTGGCAGTCGAGTGGTGGGTGGGTGGTCGCCGAGTGCGTTGTGGCGGCGTTGGGTGTTGCCGGCGAAGGTCTGGCGGTAGGCGCACTTGGTTTGCAGGGTGCGGTTGAGATGTTCGGCTTTGCCGTTCTGCGAGGGGCAGTGGGGCTTGATGAACTTCGGCCGAATGCCGTGCTCGGCGCGGACCTCGCGCAGCGAGCAGCGATGGGCCCGAGCGTGGTCGGTCATCAGCCGTTCGACCCGGGTGATGCCGTGGCCGGCGAAGGAGGCGATCGCTCGGGCGAGGAAAGCAGCGCAGGTCGGGCCTTTCTCGTCCGGGTGGTCTCGGAGTAGGCCGGCCGGGAGGGGTCATCGACCGGGGAATGGACGTAGTCGCAGCCGATCTTGCGGTTGGCGTGGGTCCTGGACAAGCCACACCTCGACCAGTGGCTCTCCCCACGCCAACCCCGTGCTTCCCGCTACCGACGTCCTGGCCCAATACGCCTAGGTGGTGGTCGCGCCGCTCGGCGTGCTGCTCGGCGTGCTCGTGCCTCCGCACACGGACACGACGGCGCCGATGGAGGTGGCCACCTGGGTCGCGGCGGCGCGCAGCGCGGTGACGTCGAGCGGCTGGGTCGTGAGCACGTCCTGCAGCTGCTGCAGCGCCGTGCCGGCGGCGTCGAGGTCGGAGCGTGCCTGGGGCCCGAGCGTGTCCCGGGCGGCGTCGAGCGCGGAGCGCAGGTCCCGGGCCGCGGTGGTCACCTCGTCGCGGCTCGCCTGCCCGGTCACGAGGGCAGCCGTTTTCGTGGCCAGGTTCTGCGCGGCCGTGGTCACGGCGGAGCACTCGGTCGCCGACCGGCTCGTCGTCGGCGCGGGTGAAGCCGGTGCCGACACCGCGGACGAGGCGGGCGGCTGTCCACTTTGGTCGTTCGAGCACGCGACCGTGACCGCGAGCGCGCCGAGCAGCGCCCCGATCACCGCGCCGGCCCGCCGTACCCGGTGCCCGCTCGTCTGGTCGGTCATGTCGCCTCCTCGTCCGCGCGCCGGCGGTCGTCGGCCACCATCGTCACGGCGGCGACCACCGGCTCGCCTCGCCCGGACCGGGTGAGGCGAGCGGCTCAGCGGAAGGAGAGCGACGCCGTTCGCTCCGGGTGACCGGGGGAGTACGAATAGATGATCGACCCCTGCGTCGCCCCGGCCGCCACCTTGATCTTCCACGGGCGCAGCCGATCGACGCGGAAATCCTCCTCGTAGCTCCACTTGTAGTCGAAGTTGTTCCCCGCGGGCAGGCCTTCGCCGGCCTGCCAGATGCCGTGCACCACCAGGAAGTCGATCGGGCAGTTGACCCGGATCTGGCCGGCGCCGGCCGGGATGTCGAACGACAGGCTGCGGTTGTCTCCGGACGCCAGGTGCATGTGCCACTCCTCGTCGTGCTGGAAGCCGGACGGTGCGGGGGTGAACGGGATCGGGTGCCGGATCAGCACGCGGTCGGTGGCGATGCCGTCGACCCGCGGCTGCACGGTGTTGTCCTGCCAGCCGTGCACGAAGTCGCGGACGTCGGACTTGCGGCCGCATTGCACGAAGCAGTCCACGTGGCCCACGGCGGCGTCGATGGCGTCGGCGAACCCGTACGCGCCGACCCGGCCCCGGCCGAGCACGCTGACCGCGCCGTCGAGGTACGACCGCCACAGGGCGGGGGTGACGAGCGGGAAGTCCGGCTGGTCGAACCAGCGGTCCGCGCAGAAGAAGACGATGCCGGGGAAGCCGAGGAGGTTCGCGCCGGCGAGCGCGCGTCGGCCGTACTCCTGGCCGCGTGCGAACCCGCCCATCGGGTCGTTCTTCCCGACCTCGAAGTACATCGCGATGCCGAGACCGGCGGCGCGCAGGTCGCGGTACTCGGTCGGATCGGTGTGCTTGGTGCCGAGCCGGTCCGGGGCGTCGAGGTAGCGGATGACCCCGGTGGGCCGCTCCCCGGCCGGCCCGACGGGAGTGCTCGTGATCTTGGCGGCGGACAGCTTCTTGGCGCTGTAGTCGATCCACCAGGTGGCCATGCCCTCGTCCCCCTCGGAGCGGGCCGGGCCCGGCGGTCCGGGTCCCGGCCGGCTCCCATGATGGCCGCGCCGACGGGCTTTCGTAAGGCCTGAAGCCGCGGCTATTCGGGCTAACCGCGCGGTCACCCGCCGCGACCGCTAGCGGATCGCGCCCGGTTCGTCGGCGGTTTCGGGCAGGATCACGCCGTCTTCGAGGACGTTCGCGCCGGGGATCTCCTGGAGGAAGATCGCCACGCTTTCCTTGGTGTCACCGGTGATCGCGCACCACGCGTCGGCGATGCCGTGGATCAGGCGTGCCCGGACCGCGGGGGAGCGGCCGTCGCGGATGAGGCCGACCAGGCGCGCCGCCTCCACGGGCCGGCCCGCCACGAAGATGCTGCCGGGCGCCACTTCCACGAAGGAGCAGTGCACGTAGGCGGCGGGTGCGCCGGTGACTTCGCTGTGCACGCGGGTGACCGCCGTGGCGACTTCGGCCTTGTGCGCGAGCGTCGCGCCGCCGGCCGGCACGGTGAACTGGTAGAACGGCATTCGGTGTCCTCCTCGGGAGTCGGGTTCGAGCGGGGGTGGCCGGCCGGGTGGTCAGGCGTCGGCGGGTTCGGCGACCGCGGCGGTGAGCACGTCGCGGTCGCGGACGTGCTGCGCGGGGCGGCGGTCGACGGTGAGGCTGAGGAGCTCGGGGCGCGCGTAGTGGCCGCGCAGGTCCATCTGCAGCTTGCGCTTGTCGATCAGGTCGAAGTCGAGGTCGGCGATCACTTCGCCTTCGCCCTCGCGCAGCGGCTCGCCGAGCAGCTCGCCCGACGGCGAGACGATCGCGGTGAAGCAGCCGCTGGAGATCGGGCCGATCGGGCAACCGGTGTCGGCCATGATGCGGGCCTGCTGGTCGGCGTCGAGCCAAGCCGTGGCGTTCACGACGAAGCACGCGGATTCGAGGGCGTGCTGGCGGATGCTCACCTCCATCTGCTGCGCGAACAGGTCACCGGAGAAGGAACCCGGGTACATCGCGGAGTGGATCTGCTCGCCGTCGGCGATGAGAGCGTAGCGGGCGAGCGGGTTGTAGTGCTCCCAGCAGGCGAGCTGCCCGACTCGGCCGACCGCGCTGTCCACGGCACGCAGGCCGGATCCGTCGCCCTGGCCCCAGATCACCTTCTCGTGGTAGGTCGGCGAGATCTTGCGGCGGTGCTGGATCAGGGTTCCGTCGGCGTCGAACAGCAGCTGCGCGTTGTAGATGGTGCCGCCGTCGCGCTCGTTCACGCCGATCGACACGACCACGCCGGCCTGGCGGCACGCCTCGCCGATGGCGTCGGTCGCGGCCGAGGGCACGGTCACCGACTGCTCCAGCAGCCGCTTGTGCTCGGCACCCAGCCGGTACGCCGGCAGCACGAACGAGAAGTACGGGTAGTACGGGATCACCGTCTCGGGGAAGGTGGCGAACTGCACGCCCTTGGCCCCGAGCTCGAGGATCTTGCGGACGACCTTGTCCACGGTGCCTTCCCGGCTGTAGAGGACCGGGCTGATCTGCACCGCTGCCGCTTTGACGAGGGTCATGATCGGGCGTTCTCCTTCTGACCTGAACGGAACTTTACTGGCTACTATAGATGGTAGTCAGGTTGGCTATGTACGATGGTAGTCAGAGGGAGTGAGATCAGGAGGCAAGGTGGCGGTCACGTTCGAGGGCCCGCTCGCCGATCGCGGAGCTTGGCGGCTGGAAAACGAAAACTGCTCCGTCGCGCGGGCGATCGACGTCGTCGGCACGCGCTCGACGATGCTGGTGCTGCGGGAAGCCCTCTACGGCACGACCCGCTTCGACGACTTCGTGCGCCGCACCCACAGCACCGACGCGATCGTGGCCGCGCGGCTCAAGCTGCTCACCGAGCTCGGCGTGCTCGTGAAGGAGCCCTACCGCGAGCCGGGCGTGCGCACGCGGTTCGAGTACCACCTCACCGACCGCGGCCGCGACCTGCTGCCGGTGGTGTTCGGCCTGATGCAGTGGGGCAACACGCACCTGCAGCCCGACGACGGGCCGTTCCGCCTGTCGGACCGGGTCACGGGCGAGCCGGTCACGATCACCGCGTCGACGCCGTCGGGCAAGGTCGTGGACCTGGACGACCTGGTGATCACGGCGAACGGCGACTGGGCGGATCAGCCCGAGGGCTCGGCTGAGCACTAGGTCGAGAGTCGGCCCGAAGAGCAGCCCGAGGACCGGCCTGTGCGGCTGAGCGCGGTAGGACAACTCCGGCCGTGATGGCCAGAACTGCTTGCTGCACGGCACATTGTGGACGATCGAAGGGCCACCCGCCGTCGTTGCATCCGGTGGCCGGCGGTTCTCGCCGGCTCGGATCCATCCGACTCGGGAGTTTCTTCATGTCCTCAGCGTTGTCCCCCACAGCGTCGGCTGCCGCGGCAGACCGGCGGCGATGGTGGGGTCTGATCGTGCTCGCCGTGGCCCAGCTGATGTTGCTGCTCGACGCCACGGTCGTCAACGTCGCCCTCGCCCCGATCCAGCAGGACCTCCCGTTCACCCATGTCGGCCTTTCGTGGGTGGTCAACGGCTACACGCTGCCGTTCGGCGGATTGTTGTTGCTGGGCGGGCGGATCGCGGACGGCATCGGCCGCCGGCGCGTGTTCGTGATCGGTCTCGCGTTGTTCGCGGTCGCGTCCGCGATCGGGGGTGTGGCGGGCACGCCGGCCCTGCTGATCCTGAGCCGGGTCCTGCAGGGCGTCGGCGGCGCGCTGGTGGCGCCGGCCGCGCTGTCGCTGGTCACCGTGCTGTTCACCGAGCCCGGCGAGCGTGCCCGCGCGCTCTCCACGTGGGGCGTGCTGCGCGGCCTCGGTGCCATGCTGGGCGCGGTGCTCGGCGGGGTGCTCGTGACGTATTTGTCCTGGCGCTGGGTGTTTTTCATCAACCTGCCGATCGCGGCCCTCGCGCTGGCGTTCGCGCCTCGCCTCGTCCCGGAGAGCCGCGGCCCGCGCACCGGCCGGCTCGACATCGCGGGCGCCGTGCTCGTGACCCTCGGGCTGACGCTGCTCGTGTACGGGTTGCTGGCCTCGTCCGAGCAGTCGTGGGGTTCGCCGCTCGTGGTGGGCACGCTCGCGGCGGGTGTGGTGCTGCTGGCCGCGTTCTTCTGGTGGCAGCGCAAGGCCGCCAACCCCCTGGTGCCGCTGGGTTTCCTGCGCTCGCGCCGCCGCGCGGTCGGCAACTTCGTGCTCCTGGCGTTCAGCGCGGCCCTGGCGGTGCTGTTCTTCACGCTGGCCCTGTACCTGCAACAGGTCGTGCACCTCAACGCGCTCTACGCCGGCCTGTCGTTCCTGCCGATCGGCCCGCTGTTCATGCTCACCGGCTGGCTCACCGCGCGGCTCATCCCGCGCATCGGCCAGCGCGCCGTGATGGTGCTCGGTTCACTGCTGCTCACCGCGGCGTTCGTGCTGTTCGCCGACGTCCACGTGGGCGGCTCGTACGTGCGGGACGTGTTCATCGGCGTGCTGCTCTTCGCGCTGGGCGCCGGGTTCACCGTGATCTCGGGGATGATCGCCAGCGTCGACGGCGCCACCGGTGCCGACGCGGGCCTCGCCAGCGGCATCAACAACACCGCGCAGCAGATCGGCTTGGCCCTGGGCCTGGCCACGCTGGTCGCGATCGGCGACGCGCGGACCCGAGCGCTCACCGACGCCGGCACGGAGAGCCTGCACGCGGCCGCGGCGGGCTACTCGCTCAGCTTCGCCGTGACCGCCGGGCTGATGGCGGTCGCCGCCCTCGTCGCCGCCTTCGGCCTGCCGTCCGCGCGCTCGGCGGCTCGCAACCACTGAGCCATCGGGTAAGGGCGGGCCGACCGGCCGAAGTGGACGGTCAGCCCGCCCGGTCGTGGTGGACCGTGAGCTGCCCCATCAACGGTTCGCCGCACTCCGGGCACAGCACGCTCGGGGCCACCGGCGTGCCGCAGCTGTGCACGATCAGCGGGGTCTCGGGCGGGTCCGGCAGGTGCCGCGAACCCCAGTCCCGCAGCGTGACCAGCACCGGTTCGAGGTCGTGCCCGGCGCGGGTCAGGTGGTACTCGAAGCGCGGCGGCCGTTCGCTGTACCGGTGGCGCACGAGAAGCCCGGCTTCCTCCAGCTTCCGCAGCCGCCGGGTCATCACGTCGCGCGCGACCCCGGTGTTCGCGACGATGCCCTCGAATCGGTGCACGCCCATGAACAGCTCGCGCAGCGCGAGCAGGGACCACCGGTCGCCCACCGTTTCCAGGGTTCCCGCGATCGGGCACGCGCGCGGCTGCGGTTTGGTCATGGTGTCACCGTACCCCGTTCCGGTGGGTAAGTTGTTCTGCCAAACTGACTAGGGTTAGCATCGCCGCGTCCCGGTGAAACACCTGCCGGGACGGCGAACGGAGGTGCCGGGTGAGTCCGACGACGAGTGCGCGCGGCCGGCGCCGGGTCGTGGCGCTGGCCTACGACGGGGCCCGCCTGCTGGACCTCACCGGTCCACTGGAGACGCTCGCCACCGCCAACGACTTCGGGGCCCGCTACGACGTCACGATCGTTTCGCCCGACGGCGCGCCCGTGGTCACCGCCACCGGCGCCGGCCTGGTGGCCGACTGCGCGGTCGCCGACCTCGGCGGTGGACTCAAGCGTGACCACGACGTGCTGATCGTGCCCGGCGGACCCAACTGGCCCCGGGTGATCCACGACCGGGCGCTGATCGGTGCGGTGCGGGAGCTTTCCGCGCGATCCGCCTGCGTCGCGTCGATCTGCGCCGGCGCGTTCCTGCTCGGCGCCGCCGGTCTGCTCGACGGCCGGCGGGCCACCACGCACTGGCGGTTCACCACCGAATTGGCCGAGCTGTTCCCGCGCGTGACCGTCGACGCCGACGCGCTGTTCGTGCGCGACGGTGACGTGGTCACCTCGGCGGGGGTGAGTGCCGGCATCGACCTCACGCTGGCGCTGGTGGAGGACCACTTCGGCGCCGAGGTGGCGCGGAGCACGGCCAAGGACATGGTCGTGTTCATGCAGCGGCCGGGCGGGCAGTCGCAGTTCAGCGTGCGCGCCCAGAGCACGCACGCGCGGCACGAGAGCCTGCGCCGGATCCTCGACACCGTGGTGGAGAACCCGGCGGCGCCGCACTCGCTCACCTCCATGGCGCGCAGCGCGGGCGTGAGCGTGCGCCACCTCAACCGGCTGTTCCGCGAGGAGCTGGACCTCACGCCGGCGCGCTACGTCGAACAGGTCAGGATCGAGGCCGCGAAGTCACGGCTCGAAGTGTGTGACGAACCCATCTCGACCATCGCCCGCCACGCCGGATTCGGTTCCCCGGAGTCGCTGCGGCGCGCGTTCAGCCGCGAGTTCGGCGTGACGCCGGCCGCGTACCGGGAGCGTTTCAACACCACGAACGTCCACGTGAGCTGACGCCCGCCCTCTGACTTGCAATCTTGGAAGTCAGACCCGTACAGTCCGGTGGAGAGCACCGTGGGGATTCGGGAAGGGGAACACCGATGCAGGCGGACTGGGCCTACGCGACCGTGGGGGAACTTTCGGCGGCGCTGCGCGAAGGCCGGGTGAGCGCGGCCGAGCTCACGGAATCGGCGATCGCGCGGATCGAGAAGTACGACCCCGAGCTCAACGCGGTGTGCGCGCCGGACTTCGACCGGGCGCGAGCGGCGGCGCGGGAAGCCGACGCGGCGCTCGCGCGGGGCGAGGACCGGCCGTTGCTCGGGATCCCGATCACGGTGAAGGAATCGTTCAACGTCGCGGGCCTGCCGACCACGTGGGGGATCCCGCCGTTCAAGGACTTCGTGGCCGACGAGGACGCGCTGCCGGTCGCGCGGTTGAAGGCGGCCGGCGCGATCGTGCTCGGCAAGACGAACGTGCCGCTGGGGCTGGGCGACCTGCAGACCTACAACGCGATCTACGGCACCACCAACAACCCCTGGGACGTCACCCGCACGCCGGGCGGGTCTTCCGGCGGGTCGGCGGCCGCGCTCGCCGCCGGCTTCGGTGCGCTCTCGATCGGGTCGGACATCGCCGGTTCGCTGCGCGCGCCCGCGCACTTCACCGGTGTCTACGCCCACAAGCCTTCGCAGGGGCTGCTGCCTTCGCGCGGGCACACGGCTCCGCCGAACCCGCCGCTGCCGTCCGAAAAGGACCTCACGGTGATCGGCCCGATGGCCCGCACGGCGAGTGATCTCGCGCTGGTGCTCGACCTGCTGCTGCCGCCCGATCCGGTGGCTTCGGGAGGCGTCACGTCGGTGCGGCTGCCGCCGGCGCGGCACGCCGAGCTCTCGGACCACCGCGTGCTCGTGCTCGAAGACCACCCGCTGATCCCGACCTCGGCCGGCGTCCGCGCCGGGATCCGGCGCGTGACCGAAGCGTTCACGCGCGCCGGGGCGAGCGTGGCGTTCGAGAGCCCGCTGCTGCCCGATCCGGTCGAGGCGGCGCGCACGTTCGTGCTGCTCTTCGACTCGGTGGTCGGCGCGAGCCATCCCGCGCCGGTGTACGAGCAGCTGCGCGAGCGGGCCGCGGACCTGGCGCCCGATGATCACAGCCTGGCCGCGGAACACCTGCGGGGCACGGCGATCAGCCACCGCGACTGGATCGCGGTCGACGCGGTCCGCCAACGCCACCGCCAGGCGTGGCGCCGGCTGTTCGAGGAGTTCGACGTGGTGGTGTGCCCGCCGATGCCCACGCCGGCGTTCCCGCACGACCACAGCGAACCGCAGTGGGGCCGCCGGATCTCGGTCGACGGGGTCGACCACGCCTACCCCGGCCAGCTCGTGTGGGCCGGGATCGCGTCGATGCCCGGCCTGCCGGCGACCATCGCGCCGGTCGGGCTCACCGAAGACGGGCTGCCGACGGGGGTGCAGCTGCTCGGCCCCGCGTTCGAAGACCGCACGCCGATCCACGTGGCCGAGCTGCTCGAAGCCGAGCTCGGCGGCTTCCGGGCACCACCGCTGTGACCCGCGCCGCTCGCGGGCCCGGCCCGTCGCGTTGACTCGCCGAGGCCCGGTTTTCTAGACTGGCGCGGTGAGAACGACCGTTCTCATACGTCGGCGGGAACGGAGTCCGGGACAGTGGCGACGCAGCAGGTGCAGGTCGAATGGGTCTCCGAACACGATTACCTGGTCAGTGTCCCGAACGGTGAGGACGAGGTGTTGATCCGCCTGAGGTCCGAGGCGGGCACGCTGTCCGACCTGCGGCTCGGTGAGCTCGAGGAGCCGCGTCTGGTCCAGGCGATCATGGCGTACCTGCTGGCCCGCCAGGACGTGGAGGATCTTCCCCAGGAGCTCGACCTGGAGGACATCGTGGCGGCGTATGACGATTTCGCGGAATCGGTGCGGGCGGCGGTCGCCGCCGGCGGCGCCGGGTAGCGGCGCCGCCGGTCACCCCGTCCGCCGGCTACGGCGTGATCACCCAGCGGCCGCGGGAGCCGCCGGCGCGCAGTTTCGCGTACGCCGAGTCCGCTTCGTCGAGCCCGACGGTGCCGGCGGTGCGTGCTTCGAGCACACCGCGGGCCGTGAGGTCCAGCAGCTCCGCCAGCGCCGCTCCGTCCGCGCGGACCACGCCGACGGTCACGGTGATGCCGCGTTCGGCCGGCGGCTCCTGGCCCGGGAAGATCCCGACGTACCAGCCGTTGTCCCGCAGCGGTGCGAGCGCGGCTCCGTTGAACAGCGCCGTGTCGAACACGGCGTCCACTTCGGACGCCTCGGCGAGCTCCGTGATCCCGCGGTCCGCGCCGGCGCGGGTCAGGAACTCCCGGTCGGTGGCGCGTGCCAGCCCGGTCACGGCCCAGCCGGCGTGGGCGGCGAGCGCCACCCCGTAACCACCGACCGCGCCGGCCGCGCCGGTGACCAGCAGCCGCCGGCCGGCGCCGGGGCCGAGCGGGCCGAGCAGCTGCACGGCGGTGAGCGCGTTGGTCGGCACGGTGGCGGCGTCCACGAGCGTGACGCCGTCGGGCACCACGGCCGCGGCGTCGGCCGGCACGACCACGTACTCGGCGGCGGCGCCGGCCGTCATGTGCGAGGCGTGCGGGAACTGGAAGGCGGCGACGCGCGCGCCCGGGGCGAACCCGTGCACACCGGGGCCGACCTCGTCGACGACACCCGCGATGTCCAGCCCGAGGCCCAGGCCGGTCTGGCCGCCGTCGAGGATGTGCAGGTCGGCGGGGTTGATCCCCGCGCCGGCGATCTTGATGCGGAGCTGTCCGGGGCCGGCGTGCGGATCGGGCAGGTCCACGACCTCCGGGGTGCCGGGGGCAGTGAGGATGAGTGCTCGCACGGGGTGTCCTTCCTTTCGGTGCGGTGCTCAGCGGCGTTCGTGGTCGCTGAAGTGCTTGTCGAGCAAGGCTTTTCCGCGCCGGGTCAGCCACGCGTCGAAGTCGAGCAGGCCGGGGTGGCGGCGCCGCAGCTCGCGCGGATCGGCGTGCCAGCCTTGGTAACGCGGCAGCGCAGCGTCGTCCGCCGGCTCGGCGGATCCGCCGAGTGAGGTGAGGTCCCGGCCGGAGGCACGCGTGATCGCGGCGGCGATCCGGCCCGGGGTCAGCTCGTCGCCGGCCAGTTCGACGGCCTGGCCGACGTACTGGTCCGGCTCGGCGAAGGCGAGCGCCGCGAACACGCCGATGTCCTCGGCGGCCACGAGCTGGATCCGTCGGTCGGCGGGCAGGGCCCGGAGCAGCGAGTGCTCGCCGTGGACGCCGTACGTCGGGTCGGCGTGGTTTTCCATGAACATCACCGGCCGCAGCACGGTCGTCGGTATCCCGATCGCCCGCAGGTGCTGCTCGATCTCGCGTTTGAGGGTCCAGTGGGGCACGTCCGGGCCGGTTTCGGTGGCACCGCGGGACGCCACCGAGGAATACACCAGGTGCCGCACGCCCACGGCCTGCGCGGCGTCGGCGACGGTGATGCCGCGCTGCAGTTCGTTCGGTGCGAAGTCCGGCGGGATGAGGGCGGGCTGCACGCTGAACACGCCGTGCGCGCCGCGGAAGGCCGTCTCCAGACTGGCGCGGTGGTCCAGATCGGCGGTCACGAGAGCGGCGCCGGAGCGGGCCAGCTGCCGGGCCGCGGCACCGCGGGGATCGCGGACCACGGCCCGCACGCGCCACCCCCGGGCGAACAGGGCGGCCGCGGTGGCGCCGCCCTGCTGCCCGGTCGCGCCCACGACGGCGATCACCGGTTCGGTTGAGGACATCGTTCGCTCCGCGGGTATAGTCGGGCTTACCGGAGCACCGCTCCGGTGCACCGTGAATGCTACGGAGCAGTGCTCCGCCGCGGCAACCTCGGAGGGATTCGGTGACCAAGCCCACTCAGGCCGACGCACGGCGGAACCGGGACCTGCTCCTGGCCGCGGCGCGCGAGGCGTTCGCCGAACAGGGCACCGAAGCGTCGTTGCGCGAGGTGGCCCGCCGCGCCGGGGTGGGGATCGGCACGCTGTACCGGCACTTCCCGACTCGCGACGCGTTGTTGGAAGCGTTGCTCGACAGCAACTTCCAGCACCTGCGCGCTCGCGCGGCGAGCCTGCTGGCGGCTCCGGACCTGGCGCCGCACGAAGCGTTGTCGGCCTGGCTGGCCGAGATGACGACCGGCGCGCGCACCTACACGGGGCTGCCGGAATCGATCATGGCGGCGCTGGCCGACGAGGGTTCCGCGCTGCACGAGTCGTGTGCGGCGATGCGCGCGTCCGCCGGCGAACTGCTGGTGCGGGCGCAGAACACCGGCCGCGTGCGCTCCGACGTCACGGTGTACGAGGTGATCGCCCTGGCGCTCGGGCTGGCCTGGGCCGCGCAGCAACCCGGTGGCACGTCGGACCTCGTGGACCGCCTGCTGTCCACCGCGATGCACGGGCTGACGGTCGCCGGCTGAAGGACGCTACCTGAGAACGACCATTCTCATGATGTTGTAGGCTTCGCCGGAACGGGCCATCTGCTTGCCCCGGCGAAGAAAGCGACGTGATCAGCGCATGGGTTCTCTGCTCGAAGGCCTCCGTGGTCCGCGGGACGTCCGGCGCCTGAGCGGCCCGGACCGGGTGGCGTTGTGCGGTGAGATCCGGGAGTTCCTCGTGCGGTCGGTGTCGGCGACCGGCGGGCACCTCGGCCCGAACCTGGGCGTTGTGGAGCTCACCCTCGCGCTGCACCTCGTGTTCGACTCGCCGGACGAGCCGATCCTGTTCGACGTGGGACACCAGGCCTACGTGCACAAGATCCTCACCGGCCGCGCCGCGGAGTTCGACGGGCTGCGGCAGACAAAAGGCCTTTCGGGTTACCCGAGCCGCGCGGAAAGCAGCCACGACTGGATCGAGAGCTCCCACGCGTCGGCGGCGTTGTCCCACGCGGACGGCATGGCGAAGGGCCTGGCGCTGCGCGGTGAGCCCCGGTGTGTGGTCGCGGTGGTCGGCGACGGCGCGCTCACCGGGGGCATGACGTGGGAGGCGCTGAACAACATCGCCGCCGCGAAGCGCCCGGTGGTCATCGTGGTCAACGACAACGGCCGCTCGTACTCGCCCACGGCCGGTGCGCTGGCAGCGCGGCTCGCCGAGCTGCGGCTGCGCCCGGGCTACGAACGCGTGCTGCACGGGGTGAAGGACACGCTCGGCCGCACGCCGGTGGTCGGCGCGCCGGTGTACGAAGCGCTGCACGGCCTCAAGCGCGGGGTGAAGGATGTCCTCGCGCCCCAGGGCATGTTCGAGGACCTGGGCCTGAAGTACACCGGCCCGGTCGACGGCCACGACCTCGTGGCGCTGGAGAAGGCGCTGAAGCTCGCGAAGGACTTCGGCGAGCCGGTACTCGTGCACGTGGTCACTCGCAAGGGAAACGGCTACGCACCGGCGGAGACCGACGAGGTCGAGCAGATGCACGCGCCCGGCGCGTTCGATCCGGTGACCGGGCGGGCCCGGCCGAAGAAGGGCCGGTCGTGGACCTCGGTGTTCTCCGAGGAGCTGGCCGCGCTCGGCGCCGAGCGCGACGATCTCGTCGCGATCACCGCGGCCATGCGGGAGCCGACCGGGCTCGGGAAGTTCGCCCGGGCGTTTCCCGAGCGCTTCTTCGACGTCGGCATCGCCGAGCAGCACGCCGTGACCTCCGCGGCCGGGCTCGCGGCCACGGGTGCGCACCCCGTGGTGGCGCTGTACGCGACCTTCCTCAACCGGGCGTTCGACCAGCTGCTGTTCGACGTGGCCCTGCACCGCCTCCCGGTGACGCTCGTGCTCGACCGCGCGGGCATCACCGGCGCCGACGGCCCCTCGCACCACGGCGTGTGGGACTACGCGCTGCTGGGCATGGTGCCCGGGCTGGTGCAGGCCGCGCCGCGCGACGAGGCGACGTTGCGGGCCGCCTTGCGCACCGCGGTCGACCACCAGGGCGGGCCGAGTGTGGTCCGGTTCCCCAAGTCGCCGCTCGTCGAGAGCGTGCCGGCGCTGCGCAGTGCCGGCGGCGTCGACGTGCTGTCCGAAACCGGCGAAGGCGACGTCGAGGTGCTGGTGATCGCGATCGGGCACACCGGCGTGGACGTGGTGGCGGCCGCGGCCGACCTCGCGGCCGTGGGGCTCACCGTCCGCGTGGTGGATCCGCGGTGGGTGAAGCCGTTGCCCGAGGGCCTCGTGGACCTGGCGCGCGGCGCGGCGCTCGTGGTCACCGTGGAGGACGGGGTGGTCGCCGGGGGCGTCGGCGCCCGGATCGGGCACCGGTTGCACGAGGCCGGGGTGGACACTCCGCTGCGCGAGCTCGGCGTGCCGGACGAGTTCCTGGAGCACGGCTCGATCGCGGACCTGCGGGAGTGGGTGGGTCTCACGGCCGACGGGATCGCCGGGCGGATCACGAAGTGGGCGTGGGAAACGATT
Source organism: Amycolatopsis rhabdoformis (assembly GCF_035918295.1). GTDB lineage: Bacteria > Actinomycetota > Actinomycetes > Mycobacteriales > Pseudonocardiaceae > Amycolatopsis > Amycolatopsis rhabdoformis. Next base: position 3,628,727 of record NZ_CP142149.1, on the reverse strand, counting down.
CCCGCGGCTCTCGCGGCGGCCGAGCCGCCGCCGAGGTCGCCGGCGGAGTGACGCGTCGGGCCGGTCGTGTCGTGGCCAAGTCCACTGGGAACGGATCCGGCGCGCGTCAGGAAGCGGTGCGGGTGGACCGCCGCCGTGGTTTGACCGGTTCCTCGGCCGCGATGAGGATCTCGGCGGCGCGCCGCGCCTCGGTGGCCGGTGCGCTGCACGGCGAACGTGGGCACGGCTCGATCGCGGACCTGCGCGACCGGGTGGGGCTCACGGCCGACGGGATCGCCGGGCGGATCACGAAGTGGGCGTGGGAAAAGATTCCCGCGGCTCTCGTGGCGGCCGAGCCGCCGCCGAGGTCAGCGGCGGAGTGACGCGCCGGGCCGGCCGTGTCGTGGCCAAGTCCACTGTGGACGAGTCCGGCGCGGCGAGCGTCAGGATGCGGCGCGGGTGGACCGCCGCCGTGGTTTGGCTGGCTCCTCGGCCGCGATGAGGACCTCGGACGCGCGCCGCGCCTCGGTGGCCGGGGTGGCGGTGCGCTGGACGGCGGCGGTCGACACCGCGCCTTCGGCCAGCAGGTGTACGACGTTGCCGGTTTCGCGTGAGTAGCCGGCGGCCACGACGATGCCGGAGAGCAGCTTGCGGAACTCGCGTTGGTGGTGGTGCACCTCGGCGGCCACGGCCGGGTTGGTGGCCCCGAGCTCGCCGAACACGTTCATCCACGGGCAGCCGCGGAAATCCGGTTCGCAGAACCACTTGTGCAGCCAGGTGAAAATCGCGGACACGCGGGCGGCGCCGTCTTCGGCCTTGTCGGTGAACTCGGCGATGCTCGCCATCATGCGGTCGTGGCGGCGCCGCAGGAACGCGACCACGAGGTCGTCCTTGCTCGGGAACAGCTGGTAGATCCGGCGCAGCGGCAGGTTCGCGGCCGTGCGCAGCCGGTCCATGCCCACGGCCTGGACCCCGCGCGAGTAGAACACCTGCTCGGCGGCGTCGAGCAGGTGCTCACGGACGGGGTCGTGGACTTCGTCGACGCTGGTCACGGTACCTCGGCTCGGCGGTTCTCGGCGGGGGACAGGGGCGCTCGGCGGACGTTGACGGCCACCGCGGTGCTCCTTACACTAGCACCGACCGTGAGAATGACCGTTCTCAGTCGGCGAAGCTCAGTCGGAGCCCGGAAGCGGGGACACAGCATGACCGGAACCGGGGCGGACCTCGAAGCCGGTCGCGAGATCCGCGCCGCGCTCACGCGTGCCGGGGACACCGTACTGGCCCGCAGCGCCGACGGCGAGGTGGCGCGCACGGGTGCGGACCTGCTGAACCGGGCCCAGTACCTCGCGGGCCGGCTCGTGGACCGCGGCCTCGAGCACGCGACGATCGGTGTGTGTTTCCGCAACAGCGCGGCCGCGCTCGAGGCGTTCATCGCGACCGAGCTCATCGGCGCGACCCGGCTGCCGGTGGAGCCCTCGGCAGCCGTGGCCGAGGCCCGGTCGATCTTCGAGGCCGGCCGCGCCGACGCGGTGCTGACCGACGGCCACCACGACGACGTGCCCGACGACACGGACGGCTGGGTGAAAACCGAGCTGGGGCCGGCGACTCTCGTGCACCACGACGCCTCGCCGGCCGCCGGCTCGCGGTGGCAGGGCCGGGTCACCGTCCACCCCGGACACCCGCTGGTCGTGTACCCGCGCGCGGTCCGCGGCGGCGAGCTCTTCGGCATCCCCACGAGCTACGCCAACTGGCGCGCGATCATCGACGTCAACCTCGGCCTGTACCGCCACGGCCACTACGGCCCGGCACCCACCGGCGACGACTGCTACCTCACCGTGGTGCAGCTGATGCACGCCACCGGCATGGTCGGCAGCTTCCCGTTCCTGCACCTGGGCCTGCCGCAGGTGCTCCTGCCGCGGTTCCGCGCCGAGGCGATGATCGAGGCCGTGGAGCGCCACCGCGTGACCACGCTCTTCGCGGTGCCCGGAATGCTCACCCGGGTGGCCGACGCGCTGGGCCCCGACGGCGGCCACCGGCTCGGTTCGCTGCGGCGGGTGCTCTACGGCGGCGCCCCGGTGCCGGCGGCGGAGCTCGCGCGCTGGCAGCCCCTGGTCGGCGACACGCTCTGCCAGCTCTACGGCCGCTACGAGGCCGGCTGGCCGCTCACCGTCCTCACGGCCGGCGACCACCGGCGGCTGCTGGCCGGCGACGAGCAGGTGGCGGGCACGTGCGGGCGACCGGTCGACGCGATCGAGCTGACCGTCGGCCGCCCCGAGGCCGGACAGCGTGACGGCGAGGTGCTCACGCGCAGCGCGATGGTGTCGGCGGAGTTCGCCGATCGCGACGGCTGGTGCGGGCTCGGCGACACCGCCGTGCTCACCGGCGAGGGTTACCTGAGGCTGACCGGGCGGCTCGACGGCATGATCAACACCGGGTCGTTCCACGTCTACCCGGATGAAGTGGAAACGGCCGTTCTCGCGCACCCGGCGGTGTCGGCCGCACGGGTCGTCGGCGTGGCCGATCCGCGGTGGGGCGAGACCGTGGTGGCGTTCGTGGTCACCTCGGATCATTCACTGGGTTCGACCTTGCGGGACTGGCTGCGGCAACACCTCGCGCCGTACAAGGTGCCGACCGTCGTGCACGTGGTCGATCGGTTGCCGGACAACTGATCCACCGCCGGCGCGGCCACGCCGGAGTAGGGGCTCGACGCAAGCGCGGTGCGTGAAGCGTAGACTCGGGTCGAGCAGTGAGAACGGTCGTTCTCAGGTGGCGAGCAGACGGGATCAGGCGAGTCGAGATGGCTGGAACAGACATCGACGCGGAAGCACCGGCGGCCTTCGGGGCCAACGAATGGATGGTCGAGGAGCTCTACGAGCGGTACGTGCGGGACCGCGATTCCGTGGACCGCGCCTGGTGGCCGGTGTTCGAGAACTACCGTCCCGGCGCGACCGGCGCCCCGCCCGCGCCGAAGCCCGCGAGCGCCCCGGTGAGCTCGCCGCGGCCGCAGACAGTGGCTCGCCCGCAGGCCCAGCAAGCGCCGTCGGCTCAGCCGACACAACCGGTTCCACAAGCCCAGCCGGTCCAGCAAGTCCAGCAGACACAACCGGTCCAGCAGGCCCAGCCGCTGAACCCGAAGCCGCAGCAACAGCAACAGCCAATGCCGCGGCCCGAGCAACAGCCGCCGCCCGAGGACACCGTGACCGTTCTCCGCGGCCCCGCGAAAACGCTGGCGTCCACCATGGACGCGAGCCTGGCGGTGCCCACGGCGACCAGTGTCCGCAGCGTGCCCGCGAAACTCATGGCCGACAACCGGATCGTGATCAACAACCACCTGCGCCGCACCCGCGGCGGCAAGGTCAGCTACACCCACCTGCTCGGCTGGGCACTCGTCCAGGCCGTGAAGCAGTTCCCGAGCCAGAACGTGCACTACGACGTGGTGGACGGGAAACCGGTCACCGTCGCGCCGGCGCACCTGGGCCTGGGGATCGCGATCGACCTGCCCCGCCCCGACAGGCAGCGCGCGCTGCTGGTGCCGGTGATCAAGGACGCCGACACCCTCACCTTCGGCGAGTTCCTCGCGCGCTACGAGGACCTCGTGTCCCGCGCGCGCTCCAACGCGCTCACGGTCACCGACTTCGCCGGCGCCACGATGACGTTGACCAACCCCGGCGGCATCGGCACCGAGCACTCCGTTCCGCGCCTCACCCGCGGGCAGGGGAGCATCATCGGCGCGGGCGCGCTCGAGTACCCGGCGGCGTTCCAGGGCGCGAGCGACGCGTGGCTGGCGGAAAACGGCGTCGGCAAGACGATGACGCTCACGAGCACCTACGACCATCGCGTGATCCAGGGCGCGGGCAGCGGCGAGTTCCTCCGCCTGGTCCACGGCCTGCTGCTGGGTGAACACGGCTTCTACGAGGACATCTTCACGGCGCTGCGGATCCCGTACGAGCCCATCCGCTGGGCCGCGGACGTGAGCGTGGCCGAAGGGCTCGCACCGAGCAAAGAGACCCGTGTGCACGAGCTCGTGACCGCGTTCCGCGAGCGTGGTCACCTGATGGCCGACACCGACCCGCTGGGCTACCGGCAGCGCTCGCACCCCGACCTCGAGTTGGCGGGCCACGGGCTCACGTTGTGGGACCTCGACCGCGAGTTCGTGACCGGCGACCTCGGCGGCGAGCGTCGGAGGATGCCGCTGCGTGACATCCTCGGCGTGCTGCGCGACGCCTACTGCCGCACCACCGGCATCGAATACACACACCTGCAGGACCCGGCGCAGCGCCGCTGGTTCCAGGAACGGGTGGAGCGGCCGTACGTGAAGCCGACCCACACCGAGCAGACGCGGGTGCTGGGCAAACTCACCGAGGCCGAGGCGTTCGAGACCTTCCTGCAGACGAAGTACGTGGGGCAGACCCGGTTCAGCCTCGAAGGCGGCGAGTCCGCGATCGCGCTGCTCGACGCGATCCTGAGCCGCGCGGCGGAAGAGGGCCTGGCGGGCGCGACGATCGCCATGGCGCACCGCGGCCGGCTCAACGTGCTGGCCAACATCGCCGGCAAGACCTACCGCCAGATCTTCGACGAGTTCGAGGACACCCGCGACGAGGAGACCTCCGACGGGTCCGGCGACGTGAAGTACCACCTGGGCACCGAAGGCGTGTTCGCCGGCCCGCACGGGTCGGAGCTGCCGGTGTACCTCGCGGCCAACCCGTCGCACCTCGACGCGGTCGACGGCGTGCTGCTCGGCGTGGCCCGCGCGCGGCAGGACCGGGCCGGCGACGGGCGGTTCTCGACGTTGCCGATCATCGTCCACGGCGACGCCGCGCTCGCGGGCGAGGGCGTGGTGGGCGAGACGATGCAGATGTCGCAGCTGCGTGGTTACCGCGTCGGCGGCACGATCCGCATCAACATCAACAACCAGGTCGGGTTCACCACCGCGCCGCAGGACGGCCGCACCTCGGTGTACTCCACGGACGTCGCGAAGACGATCCAGGCCCCGATCCTGCACGTGAACGGCGACGACCCCGAGGCCGTGGTGCGGGCCGGGCAGCTCGCGTTCGCCTACCGGCAGGAGTTCGGCCGCGACGTGGTGATCGACCTGATCTGCTACCGCCGCCGCGGGCACAACGAGGCCGACGACCCGTCGATGACGCAGCCGCAGATGTACGCGCTGATCGGGACCAAGCCTTCCGTGCGCGAGCTCTACACCGAAGCCCTGGTCGGGCGCGGCGACATCACGGCCGAGGAGTACGAGCAGGCGCACCGCGACTTCCAGCACACGCTGGAGCGCTCGTTCAAGGAAACCGGTGCTTCAGGCGGAGCCGGTACGTTCGCGGGTGGACGCCGCGGCGAGCCGGCCCGGGCGGCTCGGCCGACGGCGACGTCGGACGTCGTGCTGAAGAAGGTCGGCACCGCGTTCGGCGACGTGCCCGCCGGGTTCACGGTGCACCCCAAGCTCGCGCCGCTGCTCGCGAAGCGGGCGGAAATGGCCGGGCAGGGCGGCATCGACTGGGCGTTCGCGGAGCTGCTGGCGTTCGGTTCGCTGGTGGTGGACGGCGTGCCGGTGCGGCTCGCCGGCCAGGACAGCCGGCGCGGCACTTTCGTGCAGCGCCACGCGGTTCTGCACGACCAGCGCACCGGCCGGGAGTGGACGCCGCTGGCGCACCTGGAAGACGGCCAGGCCTCGTTCGAGGTCTACGACTCGCTGCTGAGCGAATACGCGGCGCTGGGCTTCGAATACGGCTACTCCGTGGAGCGGCCGGAGGCACTGGTGCTGTGGGAAGCCCAGTTCGGCGACTTCGTGAACGGCGCGCAGGTGATCGTGGACGAGTTCATCAGCTCGGCCGAGCAGAAGTGGGGCCAGTCGGCCTCGCTCGCGCTCCTGCTGCCGCACGGGTACGAGGGCCGCGGCCCGGACCACTCGTCGGCGCGGATCGAGCGGTTCCTGCAGCTGTGCGCCGAGGACAACCTGATCGTCGCGCAGCCCTCGACCCCGGCGTCGTACTTCCACCTGCTGCGGCGCCAGGCGTTCGAGCCGCGGCGCCGGCCGCTGGTGGTGTTCACGCCGAAGAGCATGCTGCGGCTGAAGGCCGCCACCAGTTCGGTGGCCGACTTCACCGACGGCACGTTCGCCCCGGTGCTCGACGAGCACCGGCCGCTGGACCGTGAGCGGGTGAGCCGGGTGGTGCTGGTCGCCGGCAAGCTCTACTACGACCTGCTGGCGCAGCTGGAGAAGTCGGGGCGGACCGACGTCGCGCTGGTGCGGCTCGAGCAGTTCCACCCGCTGCCCCAGGAGGAGCTGACGACGGTGCTGGCGACCTATCCGAACGCCGATTTCGTGTGGGCGCAAGAGGAACCGAAGAACCAGGGCGCGTGGTCGTACCTGCGCGGCGAGCTCGAACCGCCCGCCGGCCGGCGGCTCACGGTGGTGTCGCGCCCCGCTTCGGCTTCGCCGGCCACGGGGTCGCACCACCGGCACCAGAAGGAGCAGGCCGACCTGGTCCGGCGCGTGCTCGGCGGCTGACCGGTCCGCCGGGAAGCGCTCACGGGCGCTCCCCGGCGGTGTCGCCGCCGCCGGCCCGGACGGCGGCCGATCTACGATGCGCTGGTGGAACTTCGCCAGCTGCGGTACTTCGTGTTCGTCGCCGAGGAGATGAACTTCGGCCGGGCCGCCGAGCGGCTGCACATCGCCGGGCCGTCGCTGTCGCAGCAGATCAAGGCGCTCGAGCGCGACCTCGGCGTGCGGTTGTTCGACCGCGACCGGCGCTCGGTCGCGCTCACCACGGCCGGCGAGACGCTGCTGCCGGGAGCACGGGCGGTCCTGCGCGCCGCCGACGACCTGCGCGGGCAGGCGGCCGGCCTCACCAGCACCGAGGTCGTGCGGCTCGGGTACGTGAACTGGCTGCCGGCCGCGGTGGCCGAGCGGACCGCCGGCGTCGCGCGCGTGGAGGTCGACCCGTGGGTGCTGCCCTCGCACGCGCAGGCGGGCCGGGTCGCCGACGGCAGCATCGACGTGGCCGTGTGCTGGGTGCAGACGCCGGACCTCGCCGAGCAGGACCTGGTCGCGCGCCTGGCGGGTGCCGACGAGCTGTACGCCGTGGCCACCGGTCCGGACACCGCGCCGGTGGCGGCGAAGGACACCGCGGTGCTGGTGGACTCCGACACGGTGAGCTGGTCGTCGTGGAACCTGTTCGCCGGCCAGTTCGCCCGCGCGACGGGTGCGTCTGTGGTGCGAACGGACGACAACGGCATCACCGGCCCGGCGTTCTTCGAGCACGTCCGCCGGCTGGACCGGCCCGTGGTCAATTCGCCGAAGGGCCAGACGGCCGCGCTGCCCTCGGACCTGGTGCGCCGGCCGATCGTCGACCCGGCTCCCGTGTGGACCTGGTCGCTGGTGACCCGCCGCGACGAGACCAGGGCTTCGGTCCACGCCGTGGTCGACGCGTTGACCGCCGGCCTCGACCTGCCGGTGTTCGCCGCTTCCGACTGGCTGCCGTCCGGCGATCCGCACGCTCCAGTGCGGTAGGAGGTTCCCCCTCGCACGTGCGACGCCGGGCCTCCTGGCACCGGTGCCCGGCCGTGAGTAGACCGGAGATAGACAACCGGTCTACTATTTCTGAGGATGAGCAGATGAGCACTGGACGGAAAGTGGCTGTGGTCACCGGGGCTTCGCAGGGTCTCGGCGCGGGGATCGTGGAGGGGTACCGGAAGCTGGGGTGGACCGTGGTCGCCACGGCCCGGTCGGTGCCGGCCGAATCCGGTGACGCCGACCTGGTCAACGTGGCGGGCGACCTCACCGACCCGGCGACCGCGCAGCGTGTGATCGACACCGCGATCGAGCGGTTCGGCCGCGTCGACACGCTGATCAACAACGCGGGCCTGTTCGACGCGAAGCCGTTCACCGACTTCACCTTCGCCGACTTCGAACGCCTGGTGTCGGTGAACCTCGCGGGCTGGTTCCACCTCACGCACCTCGCGGTGCCGCACATGCTGGCCCAGGGCGGCGGGCACGTCGTGCAGATCACCACCAGTTTCGTGGACCACCCCGTTTCGGCGGTGCCGGCGTCGGTCGCGATGCTGACCAAGGGCGGTCTGCAGGCGGTGACCAAGTCGCTGGCCGTGGAGTACGCCTCGCGCGGCATCCGCGTGAACGCCGTGGCGCCGGGCATCCACAAGACCGCGCTCAACCCGCCGGAGACCTACGCCGAGCGCGCCGGGCTGCACCCGGTGAACCGCATGGGCGAGGTCAGCGACATCGTCGACGGCGTGCTGTACCTGGAGAACGCGCCGTTCGTCACGGGCGAGATCCTGAACGTCAACGGTGGTCAGAGCGCGGGGCACTGAGGTCTTCGCGGCACCGGGCGGGGCCGCGCTCGCGGTCCCGCCCCTCGAAGGGAGCACGGACATGGACTTCACCGAGACCGTCACCACGGTCCTCGACGGCTGGCAGCGCGGCATCGACGACCACCGCCCCGCCGACGTCGCGGCCTTCTTCACCGAAGACGCGCTCTTCCAGGGCGCGCACCCCGGCTACTCGCTCGGCCGCCAGGGCGTGGCGGACTACTACGCGGGCCAGCCCGTGGGGCTGACCGTCCGCTACGCGATCCGCGAACTGCGCCCCCTGGCCGACGGCGTCCTCTCCGCCTACGTCGACCCCGTGTTCACCCGCCCCGACGGGGTCGTGCTGCGGTTCCACCTCACGCTGATCCTGCGTCGGCAGGACACCGGCCGCTGGCTGATCAGCCACTACCACGTGTCGCGCATCGAAGAGAACCACTAGGCCCGCGGGCAAAAAGCGCGGCCGGAACCGGGAGATCCGGGTTCCGGCCGCGCTGTTCGCTGTGCCGGACTGTCCGATGAGGACAGTCCACTCTCGTCAGTCGGGCATCGCGGCCGCGGCCTCGGCGACGCCGGCGCCGACCAGCGCCAGGCAGTTCGTCCACATCGCGTCGAGGTGGCTGGTGTCGTTGTAGAGCTTCGCGAGCAGCACCTGCCCCTCCAACTGGGCGACCACCGCCCGCGCGGCCTCGGCCGGGTCGGCCACGAGCGCGTCGCCGCGCGCCACCGCGTCCTCGACCACGGCCTGCACCATCCGCGCCTGCGTCGCGAAAACCTCCTGCAACGCCAGGCGGATCGGCTCGGTCCGGTTGCTCAGCTCGAGGCTCAGGTTGCCGAACAGACAGCCCGACACCGTGCCGCACGTGGCCTGGCTCTGCCGCTGCGCCGCTGCCGTGCCCTCGAACAGCTTGCGCAGCTTCGCCAACGGCGCCCCGGGCCCCTCCAGCGCCTCGGCCCACCCCTTCCGCTGCCCGGCCCACTCCTCGGCGATCACGGCGAGCGCGAGCGCTTCCTTGGACTCGAAGAAGTAGTAGAAGCTGCCCTTCGGCACCCCCGCCGCCTTGCAGATCTCGGCCACGCCGAGCGCGGAGTACCCCCGCACCTCGACGAGCTCGTGGGCGGCCGCGAGGATCCGCTCCTTGGCGTCACTCGTCCTGCCCATGGTCACCAGTGTACGACCGGTCGGCTGGTGCCCGGCCCGCGTGATCACCGCCGTGGTGGCACGGTGATCACGCGGACCGCGGGGTTCAGCAGAACCAGCCGGCCTGGACCCAGCCGCGCTGGTTGACGTGGCCCATCGCGTAGCCCTCGGCCCAGGCGCCGCTGGGGGAGTAGCGGGAGAGCTCGAAGTGGTCGCCGCGGTAGAGGGTGCCGATGATGACGCCGGCGGGTTGGGTGCGGACGTAGAGGTCGGTGGCGCAGATCTCGTACACCGTGCCGGCCGAGGCGGCGGGGGCGAGGCCGACCACGGCGGCCGCGGTGAGGGCGACGGCCGTGAGGGCGCGGGTGGGACGGGGGAAGGTCACGGGGGTTCCTGCTTTCGCCGGTGGAGTGGGGAAGCTGGTGCGGCGGGTGGAGGGGTCAGTCGAGGCTGAAGCAGCTGCGCAGGAGGAAGCCCCACTTGCTCTTGCCGTGCCAGAAGACGTCGGCGGAGTAGTGGTCGGCGGTGATGTAGCGGACCCCGATGTAGTTGCCCTGCACCAAGGTGTCGATCGGGTCCGCGTGGCCCTGGCCCGGCGTGTAGTTGCCGAACAGGGTGGCGGTCTGGCAGGTGATGTGGGCCGCGCGGGTGGGCACCCACGGGTCGGAGATGGTGCCGCTGCCGCTTTGTGCGCTCTGCGGGCTCGCTTGCGCCGGGCCGGCGCTGAACCCGGCCACGCCGAACACGAGGGCGAGCGCCGCGGCGGCCTTGACCAGTGAGCCCTGACGGAGGACCCGCATCGTTCGTTCCTTTCCGGCCGGGACGACCACCGGCCGGAAAAGAAGTACCAAGCCGCGGCGGTCCGAAGGGAGACGCGCGGTGGACCGCACGTGGACAGTCGTCGTCGGCCGCAGCCGCGGTGCGGAGTCCGGGGGAACGGGTTGGTCGCTTCGGCGCAGGACCCGGGCTAGAGATCGAGGACCAGCGCGCCCTCGGCGGCCCTGGACACGCACAACGTCATCGAGGTCGCGCGCTCCTGCTCGTCGAGCACGGTGTCGCGGTGCTCGACCGATCCGGTGCGGACCCGCGTCGTGCAGGTGCCGCAGGTGCCTTGCTCGCACGAGGACGCCACCTCCACTCCGGCCCGCCGGATCGCCGCGAGCACGGATTCCCCTGCGCCCACGGTGATCCGGCGGCCGGAGCGGGCGAGCTCGACGACGAACGCGCGATCGGGCCCGGAAGCGGCCGCCGCGGTGAAGCGTTCGACCCGGAGGTCGGCGCCGTCCCAGCCGCGGGTGCGGCCGTGGTCGGTGAGGGCGGTGAGCAGACCGGCCGGGCCGCAGCAGTACACGAGCGTGCGTTCGTCCGGCTCGGGCAGCACGGAGGTGACGTCGAGCCGGCCGAGCTCGTCCTCCGGCACGAGCCGCACGCGGTCGCCGTAGCGGTCGGCGAGCTCGCCGGCGAACGCCATGGTCGCCCGGCTGCGGCCGCCGTAGACCAGCTGCCACCGGGCCTGCTCGCGGTGCGCCGCGTCGATCATCGGCAGCAGCGGGGTGATGCCGATGCCGCCGCCGACGAACAGGTACTCCTCGGCGGGTTCGAACACGAACCGGTTGCGCGGGCCGACGGCTCGCAGCCGGGCGCCGGCGGCCAGGTGCTCGTGCACCCACCGGGATCCGCCGCGGCCGCCGTCCTCCCGCAGCACGGCGATCCGCCAGGTGCCGCGCTCACGCGGGTCTCCGCAGAGCGAGTACTGCCGCCGGCTGCCGTCGCCGAGGTGCAGGTCGACGTGCGCACCGGGCGACCAGCGCGGAAGCGGCTCGCCGCGGGCGTCCCGCAGGCGCAGCTCGACCACGCCCTGGGCGACCGTCCGCCGGTGCGCGACGACCAGGTCGAGCTCGAGGTCCTCGCCGGCGCGGGCGGTCATGCCTCCTCCTCGAAGGGGCCGCCCGCGACATAGGGCGGGTCGTAGACCACGAAAAAGGTGAGGTCGTCGTCGCCGGTGTTGGTGAAGCCGTGGGTCAGGCCCGTGGGGATCTTCACGACGGTGCCGGGTTCGAGCGGCCACGTGCGTTTGCCGATGGTGACCTCGCCCTGGCCGGAGATGAAGTAGAAGGCGTGGTTGTAGTGGTCGACGTGCGGCTTGGACCGCCCGCCCGGGCCGATCCGGCCGAGCTGGGCGCTGAACCCATCGGTGTAATCGGAGCCGATCACGCTCGGGGTGAAGCCGAAGCCGATCCCGGGCGAGGTGGGGCTTTCGAAGGTCTTCCAGGTGATGTCCGCGGGCGCGAGCACGTACTTCATCGGCGAGCGTCTCCTTCGGGGCCGTCGGTGTGCGCGAGGGGCCCGCCGAGCTGGTGGTAGCGCGAGCCGTGGTGGATCAGCGGGGTGAGGCCGGGTTCGGCGGCCGTGCCCGAGTCGAGGGTGTGGCCGACGAAGATGCTGTGGTCGCCGCCGTCGTACTCGGCCCACTTGCGGCACACGAACCAGGCGAGCGCGCCCGCGACGAGCGGGCAGCCGTCGGACCAGGTCATCTCGATCTCGGCCGAGCTCGCCCACGGGCGGCGGGCGTAGAAGTCGGCGACCGCGCTCTGCCCTTCGGCGAGGATGCTGATGCCGAAGCGGTCGCCGGTGTCGCTGAGCAGTGTGTGCATGCGGCTGGGCCGCTCGTGCAGCAGGGACAGCTTGTTCACGCTGACCGAGCACAAGGGCGGGGCGAGGGAGACCGAGGAGAACGACGAGGCGGTCATCCCGTGCACGCCGGTGCGGTCGGCGATCGTCACGACCGCGACGCCGCTGGCGAAGGTGCGCAGCACGGAACGGAAGCGCAGGGTCGCGTCGTCACCGCCATGATCGGACTGAGTCTGGTCGGACAGCTTGTGGTCGGACAGCTTGTGGTCGGACAGCTTTTGGTCGGACAGGGTGTGGTGGTCGGTCGTCATCGTCAGCCGGCTCCGTCCAGTCGAGTTCGTCCGTACGCGGGTTCCGCGCCGAAGTGGGCGCTCACGGCGCGCCCGACCGCGAGGAGCGAGGGGACCGCGGACGCGGCCCGCTCGGCCGAGAAGCGGTTCATCGGGCCGCCGACGCCGATGGCCGCGGCCACCGACACCTCGCCGCGCCGGATCGGCACGGCGAGGGTCCGGATGCCCGCCGTCGTGTCCTCGACGAGCGCGTAGCCCAGTTCGCGCACCGTCGCGAGTGGACGGTGCAGCTCCGGGGGTGGTTCGGCGCCGGGATCGTCCGGCCACGCGAGCAGACAGCGGCCGAGGGAAGACTCGCCCAGCGGCACGCGTTCACCGATCCGCACCCGCGGCTGCACGAGGTGGCGCGCCGGGATCCACTCCACGTGCAACACGGCGTCGCCGTCGCGCACGCCGAGCACGATCGTCTCCTCCACCTCGGCGGCGAGCTCCTGCATGAACGGTTTGGCGAGCTCGCGCAAGCCGAGCCGGGCCAGCGGCGCCTGCGCCCACCGGAACAGCTGCCAGGTCACGCGGTAAGTGCGATCCGAGTCCTGTTCGACGAGTCCCGCCGTGACCAACGCGCGCGTCAACCGCTGGACCGTGGCGGGTGGCAGCCCGCAATCCCGCGCCAATTGCTGGATTCCGCTGGGACCGTGTTCCGCCAGTCGTTCGAGAATGACGAAGGTGCGTTGTACCGATTGGACTTCGCTCACTGATCTACCCCCTTTTCCGAATGCGCCGCACGGAGAACGGAAATAGCGCCGACCGAGGACGGCCGGAGCACTGATGGGGCCGCTGATGGGGCCGGCAGCGGGGGAGCCCAAGGGGCTCGGCCGGACCGAGCATCGTTGCCTCCTGATGGCCGCTGTACCACGATGCGGTACAATTCTGATCACTCGTGTCGTGATGTGGTTCAACCGTGCCGTGATTCGGGATGGTAGCCGCGCCGTAAGCCCGGTAGCAAGAGGTCACGGGAAGTTGTTGCGCCTCCTTGACGACCGTCGAAAAAAAGCGGACCGGGCGACGAAACTGCTTGTTGCGGGTGGGTACCGGTGTTAATGTCTGCGCACCATGCCGCGGTGCCGGTGGCGGCAGAGCCCCGGGTCGATCTTCGGTTTTCTCCCCTCGGTGATCCGGAATCACCCGGTCGCGCTTCTCCCCGCGCCCTCGTTCGGCCCGTGCGAAACCATTCCTGGAGGTGCTATGAGCAGCGCCGAAAACCTTGCGGAAACCGGCCCGGAAACCGCGTTCGCAGTGCGGTGGTCGTCCCTTGTCCTGCTGTTCCTCGCGATCTTGACCGACGGGTTCGACACCGCCGCGTTCAGCTTCGTCGTTCCGGTGCTCGGGCGGGAGTGGGGGCGCACGCCCGCCGAGTTCACCCCCGCGCTCGTGGCGACGAACGTCGGCGTGGTGGTCGGTTATCTGGTCTGCAGCAAGCTGACCGCGAGGTGGGGCCGGCGGGCCGTGGTCTGGTCGGCGGTCGCCTTCTTCTCGGTCTCGGTGCTCACCACGGCCCTGGCCGGCAGTGTGGCGGTGCTGACGGTCATCCGGTTCGTGACCGGTGTCGGGCTCGGCGCGGTCCTGCCGGCCGCCGTCTCGCTCGGTGCGACCTGCGTCCCGGTGCTGCGCCGCGGCAGTGCGGCGATCGGCGTGACCCTCGGCATCTCCGCCGGCGGCACCGTGAGCGGACTGGTCGGCGGCGCGATGATCGCGCACCTGGGCTGGCAGAGCGTGTTCTGGTTGCCCGGTGTGCTGTCGATGGGCCTGGCCGTGCTGCTGTGGTGGAAGCTCGTGCGCCCCGAAGCCCAGGTCTCTCAGGCTCAAGCCCCGGCCGCGTCGGCCGAAACCGAAGCCGCGCAACCGGTTCGCGACTACTCCGGCGTGCGCAGCCTGCTGTCCCGCGGCCTCGCCGGCCGCACGGCGCTGCTGTGGGGATTTTCGTTCCTGGCCCTCGGGTGCGGCTACATCATCCAGTCGTGGCTGCCGACTTTGCTGGTGCAGGCCGGCTATCGAGCCGGTCAGGTCTCGTTCGGCACGGCGGCCTTCAGCTTCGGGGCGCTCGTCGCGGGTGTCCTTCTGGTCATCGTGACCGCGCGGTGGGGAATCCCGCGGGTGATCGCGATCCTCTGTGGACTCGGCGTCGTGTGCCTCGGTGTCTTCGCCAGTACCTCACCTTCGTTCTCGGGTGCGCTCGTGCTCTCGGTCCTCATCGGGATCGGCACCGGGGCGGCGACCAAGGGCCAGTCGGCGATCGCCGTGCTGACCTACCCCGAAAACTGCCACACGGCGGGCGTCGCCTGGTCCGCCGCGCTCGGGCGGGTCGGGTCGATCGCGGGGCCCGGTCTCGTCGGCCTGCTGCTGTCCCTGCACGTGTCCGTCTCCGGGATCCTGTCCGTGACCACGTTCCTGCTCGCGGGAGCAGGGGTTCTGGTGGTTCCCTTCATCCGGCTCACGCGGCGGTCCCCGCGGCACCAGGCGATCCAGGCCGCTCCGGCCGAGAGGGAGCAAACGCCCGCGGAATGACGCCATCGGCGTGTTGCGCCCACCCTCCGAACCGGTATATTGGTAAGTCCATTAGTCAGTGGGCTTGAGCCAGTGCGGAGGAGTGGGCGATGCCGAAGGTCGTGTACGTCGACGACGCCGGCGGGGAGCGGGCCGTCGACGCCTCCGTGGGGGAGAGCGTGATGAGCGCGGCCGTGCGCGCGGGCGTGCCGGGGATCATCGGCGAGTGCGGCGGCTGCCTTTCGTGCGGCACCTGCCACGTCTGGGTCCGCGAGGAGTACCGCGATCAGCTCGGCGAACTCGGCGAGATGGAGGACGACCTGCTCGACCTCGCGGTGGGCGACCGGCGGGCCGGCAGCCGTCTCTCGTGCCAGATCGAGGTGACGGCGGAGCTCGACGGGCTGGTGGTCGACGTTCCCGGCGAACAGGTCGTGTGACCTCGGGGCGGGCAACTGGCCATTGCCGGTGGTTCAATGGTCTGATATTCATTCCTATAGCGTCTTCGTGATCGCCGGTGTGAAAGGACTTCAGCGTGCTCCGAACAGAGATCAACGAACTGCTGACGCAGACCGGGCCGGGCACCAAGATGGGCAGCCTTTTCCGGCGCTTCTGGCAGCCTGTGCTCCTGGCCGAAGAGCTGCCCGCCGACGATTGCCCGCCCGTGCGCGTGAAGATCCTTTCCGAGCGCCTGATCGCCTTCCGTGACTCCGAAGGCCGCTACGGCCTGATGGACGAGTTCTGCGCCCACCGCGGAGTGTCGCTGTGGTTCGGGCGTAACGAGCAGGGCGGGCTGCGCTGCCCGTACCACGGCTGGAAGTACGACTACACCGGTCAGGCCATCGAGGTCCCCAGCGAGCCCGAGACCAGCAACTTCTGCGCCAACGTGAAGCTCAAGTCCTACCCGATGATCAAGCGCGGCGACGTGCTGTGGGCCTACTTCGGCGATCCCGAGACGCAGCCGCCGCTCCCGGAGTGGGAGTTCGTGACGGTGCCCGACGGTCAGGCGTTCACCTCGAAGCGCTACCAGGAGTGCAACTGGCTTCAGGCG
The DNA here is from genome assembly GCF_035918295.1 of Amycolatopsis rhabdoformis. GTDB lineage: Bacteria > Actinomycetota > Actinomycetes > Mycobacteriales > Pseudonocardiaceae > Amycolatopsis > Amycolatopsis rhabdoformis. The sequence continues at coordinate 3,612,763 of NZ_CP142149.1, read as the reverse complement.
CTGGAGGGCGGCATCGACTCCAGCCACGTGACCTTCCTGCACTCGGGCAGCCTCGACAGCGACCCGCTGTTCAAGGGTTCGAAGGGCAACGCCTACAACCGCGCCGACCTGAAGCCGTTCTTCGAGGTCGTCGACTACGAGGGCGGCCTGCTCATCGGGGCGCGCCGCAGCGCCGAGGAGGGGCACTACTACTGGCGTGTGACGCCGTGGGTACTGCCGAACTTCACCATGGTGCCGCCGCGCGCGGACCACCCGCTCCACGGGCACTTCTGGGTGCCGATCGACGACGAGAACTGCTGGGCCTGGAGCTTCGACTACCACCCGACCCGCCAGCTCGAGAGCGACGAGGTCTCCGCGATGCGCGCGGGCCTGGGCGTGCACAGCGCGAACGACGAGAACTACCGGCCGCTCGCGAACAAGGACAACGACTACCTCATGGATCGCGACGCGCAGCGGCGCGGCGAGACCTACTCCGGCATCAAGGGCATCGCGCTGCAGGACTCGTCGCTGCAGGAGTCGATGGGCCCGATCGTCGACCGGACCAAGGAACGTCTCGTGGCCACCGACGCGGGCATCATCAAGGCCCGTCAGAAGCTGCGCAAGGCCGCGCTGGCGCTGGCCGACGAGGGTGCCGAGCCGATGGGCAACCGGCCCCAGGACCAGAAGGTGCGCTCGGTCGCGATCGTGCTGCCCGCCGACCAGTCCTTTGTGGACGGGATCGGCGAGGCGATGGTCGCCAAGCCGGGCGTCCGGCAGACGACGGTCTGAGACGGCGGGAAACGACGTGGCGCAACGAGGTTTGGCCAGCAGCTGTGCCCGGGCGGCGACCGCCGAGGAAACCGCGTTCCGGATCGACTACCCCTTGGCCGCCGCCCGCAACACGCGGGTGGTGGCGCTCGACGCCGAGGCCGAGCGCATCGTCCGGCTCGCCTCGGCCGAGCAGTGGGCGCAGGCGCGCTTCTACTCGGTTTCCGGGTCCGGCCACGAGCTCGTGACCATGGCCGGCGATTCGGTGGCGCTCACCGACGAGCTGCGCGACAGCAACACCGTCGTGCTCGTGTCGACCACCGGCGAGAACGCGGAGGCGGCCGCCACCATCGGCGCCGCGTGCACGGTGCGCGGCATCATGACCGCGGGCCTGGTCGTGACCCCGGACCGGATCGCGAACGAGGCGCTGTTCTCGCTGCGCCCCCACGCGCGGATCCTGCTGGTGCCGGCCGAGGAAGACGATCTGCTCGAACTGCTGAGGGCGACGCGCGCATGAGCCGGAGCACCGAAACCAAGGTCACCATCCCGGCGCTGCAGGCGATGAAGGCGCGCGGCGAGAAGAGCGTGTGTATCGTCGCCTGGGACTACCAGCTGGCCCGCATCGCCGACCGGGTCGGCGTGGACATCGTGTCGGTCGGCGACACGGTCGGCGTCAACCTGTGGGGGCAGCCGCACCCGTTGGAGATCACCTTCGACGAGGTGCTCGTGGTCGCGAAAGCCGTGCGGCGCGGCGTTCAGCGCGCGCTGCTCAGCTGCGACTTTCCGTTCGGCCCGTTGCAGCAGGGTGCGGCCAGCGCGGTCGACGCGGCGATCCGGCTGGTGAAGGAGGCCGGCGTCGACCTGGTGAAGCTCGACGGCGCCGCGGATTTCCCGGAGGCCGTGGAAGCGGTGACCCGGGCGGGCATCCCGGTGTTCGCGCAGTTCGGGATCACGCCGCAGACCGCGCTGAAGTACGGGATCGAGTACTCCGCCGCCAGCGCCGCGCAGGTGCCCGACGAGATGCTCGGCGAGCTGGTCGCCGAGGCGAAGCGGCTCGAGTCGGCCGGCGCGGTCGCGCTCAACTTCACCAACTCCGGTCCGGTCGTCGGGCCGGCGGTGGTCGACGCGGTGGCGATCCCCGTGCTCGGCGGCTTCGGCGGCGGGCCGTGGCTCGACGGGCGGATCCGGCTGGGCACGGCGGCGATCGGCTACAACGCCGCCCACGTCGACCGGGAGGTCGATACGTATGCGAACGTCGCCCGGATCGCCTTCGACGCCCTGACCGAGTGCGCCGCGGACATCCGCGGCGGCCGGCAGATCCGCGGCGGGATCAAAGTGCCCCCGGCCGGAGCGGTCCAGGACCGAGCGCCCCAGAACTGAGCGGGCCGAACCCAGCGGCCCCGAACCGAGGAGCAATCCGCATGCCCGTGGCCGTGCTGGACGGAATCGCCACGCGTTACCGCACCGTCGGCGAAGGCCCGCCGCTGCTGATGTTCAGCCCGGGCGGCTTCGACTCCAGCCTGGACAATTGGACGAGCTTCGGGCGCTACCGCGACCTCGGTTTCGTCGACGCGTTCGCGGGCGAGTACACCTGCGTGGTGTTCGACCGGCGGGAGTCGGGGCAGTCGGGCGGGCGCGTCGAGCGCCTGGCCTGGCCGGCCTACGCGCGCCAGGCACTCGCGCTGCTCGACCACCTCGGGATCGACGCGGCCCACACGATGGGCGGCTGCGTCGGCTGCTCCACGGCGGCGGCGCTGGCCGTCGCGGCACCGGATCGGGTCCGGAGCACGGTCCTGTTCTCCCCGGCCGGCGGCCCCCGCTACCGGATGGCGCAGCACCGCCGGTTCGTCCGGCACCTGGCCTACGTGGCCGAGCACGGGCTGCCGGCGGTCGTCGACCTGGCTCAGTCGACGACCGCCGGTTTCAGCGCCGACCCGCGGGTGGGGCCGTGGGCCGCGCCGCTGCGCACCGACGAGGCCTTCGCGAAGGCGTACGCCGCGCTCGACCCGGCGCGCTACGACCTGCTCGTGACCGGCTCTGTGCGGGGCCTGTTCGACCGCGATACCGTGCCGGGCGTGGAGCCCGAAGAGCTGATGAGCTGCGACGTCCCGGCGTTGATCGTGCCGGGGCAGGATGCTTCCCACGCCCCGTCGGCTGCCCGATACCTCCAGGAATGCCTGCCGGTGCACGAATACTGGGACGTGCCGGTCGCCGAGCAGACCGCGGCCACGGCGCCCGCGCGGGTTCTCGAGTTCCTGCGCGAGCGCGACCGGTGACCTCGCTGGTCCTGCTGCGCCACGGGGAAAGCACAGCCAACGCCGGTGATGTCTTCGCCGGACAGCGTGACGTCCCGCTCACGCCGGCGGGGATCCGGGAGGCCCGCGCCGCCGCGGCCACGCTCGCCGGCTGGCGCCCGGCCGTGGTGCACACCTCGCCGCTGGTTCGCGCGGCGGACACGGCCGTGCTCGTGCGCGACCTGCTCGCGCCGGACGTCGCGGTGACGCACCGAAGCGCCCTCGTCGAGCGCCACTACGGTGTGCTGCAAGGACTTCGGCGGGCCGACGCGCGGGTGCGATTCGGCCCCGAAGCGGTGGCGCGCTGGCGGCGGACGCCGCACGGCCTGCCGCCCGGCGGCGAGAGCCTGGCGACGGTGTACGAGCGGCTGCGCCCGTACTGGCACGAAGGGCTGCTGCCGTTGCTGGAATCGGGCCGGTCCGTGCTCGTGGTCGCCCACGGCAACTCGCTGCGCATGCTGCTGGCCCACGTGAGCGGCCTGGACCTGGCCGAAGCGAGCGCCGTCGAGATCGCGACGGCCGCGCCGCTCCGGCCGGAGGTCAGGCTTCCAGCGCGGTGATCTGGTCCACGCGCCGCGCGTGGACCCCGCCCTTGAACGGCGTCGCCAGCCACAGTGCGAGCAGCCGTTCCGCTTCGTCGTCCGTGATCACCTTCGTGCCCAGCACGAGCACGTTGGCGTCGTTGTTGCCCCGCGAGATCTCCACCATGAACGAGGTGTGCCCGAGCCCCGCACGGACTCCGCGGATCTTGTTGCAGGCGATCACTTCACCCTGCCCGCTGCCGCCGACGATGATCCCGGCGTCGGCGCGGCCGTCGCCGACCCGCCGGCTCACGTCGGCGCACAGCGGGGGGTAGTCGACGATCTCGGTCTCGCTGTGCGAGCCGCGGTCGGTCACCTCGTGCCCGTGCGCGGTGAGCCACGCGGTGAGCCGGGCCTTGAGCCGCACGCCGTTGTGGTCGGCGGCGATCGCGATGCGCATCGCTCAGCCCACCAGGTCCCGGGTCGCGGGCGCGAAGAGTGCTTCCACGGCCACGGGTTTCGTGAGGATGTGTTGTGCCAGCGCCTGGTCGGCCAGCAGCTCCAGCACGGCCCGGTTGGGTTCGATGCCGTAGGGGAGCGGGTCGGCACCGCCGGTCTCGGCCAGCACCCGGCTGTACATCCGGTCGTCGGCCGTCTCGACGACCCCGGCCCGCAGCTGCTCGACGTAGCGCCGTTTGGCCTCGGCGAACGCGTCGAACAGCGCCTTCGCGGCCCCAGGGTGCGCGTCGAGGACCTCGTCCTTCACCACCACGAGGTGGTTGATCGGGTAGAGGCCGCGCTCGCGCAGCGCGGTGAACCCCGCTTCGACCGGTTCGGCGAGCAGGGGGACGACGTCCGGCGAGTCGGTCTTCACGTTCACGACGGCGTCGAGTTCGCCGGCCAGCAGCAGCTCCACGAGGTCCTTCCCGGGCTCGGCCGGCACGACGTTGCGCGGCGGCCGGTAGGACTCCACGTGCTCGTCACCGCTGAGGACCCACGTGACCGAGTCGAGGTCGAGCCCGTGCTCCAGCGCCAGGATCGCGCGCGCCCACACGCCGGTGGTGACCGTGTAGCCGCGGTTCACGCCGACGCGTGTGCCCGCGAGGTCACCGGGTTCGGTGATCCCCGAGCCCTTCCGCACGAGGATCGCGCCGTGGTGGAACCCGCGCACCAGGAAAACCGGCAGCGCGGTGAACCGCACGCCGTGCTCGCGCGCGGTGAGGTAGGTGGTCAGCGCCATCTCGCAGACGTCGTAGGCGAGCTCCCGGACCATCCGCCGGAACCCGTCCACGAGCACCGGCACTTCCTTGAAGGCCAACGGAAAACCGGCGGGGATGACCTCGCCTTCCTTCAGCGCGCGGTTGTCGCCCTGGGTCCGGGTCACGGTGAGCAGGTGATCGGCCATTCGGTCCTCGCCTCGTCTTCGGGAAGTACTCGCGATGGTATATTGGGCTGTCCATTCTGCCAACGAGCCAGGCGGCAAGCGAGGGAGCTTCGATGGTCCAGACTGTGCGAGCGGCGGTACGGGTCGCCCCGGGAACGACGCAGATGCAGGAGTTCGCGCTGCCGTCGATCGACGACGACTCGGCCCTGCTGCAGGTCGAGGTCGCGGGGATCTGCGGCACGGATGTGAAGATGTACGCCAACCCGCCCGCCGTGATCCAGGGGCGGGTGATCATGGGGCACGAGAACGTCGGCGTGATCACGCAGGCGGGCGCGCGGTTCCGGCAGCGCCACGGGCTCGAAGAAGGCGACCGGGTGTTCGTCGAGCACTACGTCGGCTGCTTCAACTGCGAATGGTGCCGCCTCGGCGAGTACCGGCACTGCGAGGCCACGGACTGGCGGACCAACCCCGACGGCCGCCGCTTCGGCTACACCTCGGCGGAAAACCCCGGCACGCTCTGGGGCGGCTTCAGCGAGTGCATGTACCTGCCGTGGAACTCCGTGCTCCACAAGATCCCCGACACGATCAGCCCGGAGCTCGCCGGGATGGTCATGCCGCTCTCCAACGGCATCGAGTGGGCACTGCTCACCGCCGGCGTCGGGTACGCCGACACCGTGCTGATCCAGGGGCCGGGCCAGCAGGGCCTCGCGCAGCTGGTCGCCGCCAAGACGGCCGGGGCGTCGAAGATCGTGGTGTCCGGCACGACCCGCGACAAGGCCCGCTTCGAGCTGGCCAAGGAGCTCGGTGCCGACGAGGTCGTCGACGTGCTCACCGAAGACCCGCGCGAGAAGATCATGGACCTCACCGGGGGCCGTGGCGTCGACATCGTCCTCGACTGCACGTCGCGGGCCGGCACCGCGCCGGTGCTGCTCGGGGTCGACGTGCTCAAGCGCCGCGAAGGGACGCTGCTGATCCAGGGCGAGCTGGCCGCGTTCCCGGATTTCCCGGTCAAGAAGATCACCGAGAAGGCCATCACGATCAAGTCCGCGCGCGGGCACTCGTTCCGGGCCTGCGAGCTCGCCGTCGAGCAGCTCGCGTCGGGCCGCTTCCCGCTGGAGAAGCTGGCGACGCACCGCTACGGCATCGACCAGGTCGACCACGCCATCCGCGTGCTCGCCGGGGAGACCGACGAGGACGCGATCCACATTTCGCTGATGCCCTCGATGATCGGCCAGGCCGGCGGGGCGGTCGTCCGATGAGCGGAATCGTGGTCACGAACCCGCCGCGCCCGGCCGAGGAGGTCCGCGACGGCCTCGGCCGGTTCGGCGTCGCCACCATCCACGAAGCCCAGGGCCGCCGCGGGCTGCTGGCCGCCGCGCTGAACCCGATCTTCCCGGGCTCGCACATCTCGGGCACGGCCGTGACCGTGAGCGTCGCGCCGTGCGACAACTGGATGATCCACGTGGCCGTGGAGCAGTGCCGGCCCGGTGACGTGCTGGTCGTCGCGCCGACGTCGCCCTCGGACGCCGGGTACTTCGGCGAGCTGCTGGCCACCTCGCTCAAGGCGCGCGGGGTCCGCGGCCTGGTCATCGACGCCGGCTGCCGCGACATCGCCGAGCTGCGCGCGATGCCGTTCCCCGTGTGGTCCCGGGCCGTGTCGGCGGAGGGCACGGTGAAGGAGACTCTGGGCTCGGTCAACACTTCCGTGGTCTGCGGTGGGCAGCTCGTGGAAGCGGGAGACGTGATCGTCGCCGACGACGACGGAGTGGTCGTGGTGCGGCGCACCGAGGCCGGCGAGATCCTCGCGGCTTCGGCCGCGCGTGAGGAGAAGGAAGCGCGATTGCGGGCCCGCTACGCCGAAGGTGAGCTGGGCCTCGACGTGAACTCGATGCGCGAGCGCCTGGCCCGCAAAGGCCTGCGCTACCTGGACCACGACGAGTACCTCAAGGAGGTGCGCGACCGGTGATCATCGACAGCCACGGGCACTACACCACGGCGCCGGCGGCGCTGAGCCGCTTTCGGGCAGCGCAGCTCGACGGTGAACCCGCGGTGCTCGAGCCGGTGTCGGACGACGAGCTGCGCGAAAGCGTGGAGGACAACCAGCTGCGGGTGCTGCGCGACCGCGGTGGTGACCTGATGTTGTTCTCGCCCAAGGCTTCCGGCATGGAGCACCACGTCGAAGACCCCGCCGTGGCGAACGCGTGGGCCCGCGCGTCCAACGACCTCGTCCACCGCCTCGGCGAGCTGTACCCCGAGCACTTCGCCCCGGTCGCGCAGCTCCCGCAGACCCCCGAGGGCAATCTCCCCGGCGTGGTGGCCGAGCTGCGCCGCACCGTGGAAGAGCTCGGTTTCGTGGGCGTGAACCTCAGCCCCGACCCGTCCGGCACGTGGGCGGGCAGGCCGCTGACCGACGAGTCGTGGTTCCCGCTCTACGAGGTCCTCACCGAGCTCGACGTGCCGGCCATGGTGCACGTGTCCTCGGCGTGCAACCCGAACTTCCACACCCTCGGCGCGCACTACCTCAACGCCGACACCAGCGTGTTCATGCAGCTGCTGCAGTCGAAGCTCTTCGACCGGTTCCCCGGCCTGCGCTTCGTGATCCCGCACGGCGGGGGAGCGGTGCCGTACCACTGGGGGCGCTACCGCGGCCTGGCGATGCGCAACGGCTGGCCGGACCCGGCGCAGTTGCTGGCGAACGTCTTCTTCGACACCTGCGTGTACCACCAGCCCGGCATCGACCTCCTGCTCGGCGTGGTGCCCGCGCGCAACCTGCTCTTCGCGTCCGAGATGCTCGGCGCGGTCCGCGGCGAGGACCCGGAGACCGGCATCGCCTGGGACGACACGAAACGCTACGTCGAGCGCGCCGGCCTCACCGCCAGGGACCGGGCGGCGATCTTCGAAGGCAACGCCCGGCGGGTCTACCCGCGCCTCGACCGGCGGCTCACCGCCGGTTCCCCTGCCGTGTCCGATGGGCGGCCCGCCGCCGGAAAGGTGGCTCGATGAGCCGGCTCCCGATCACCTTCGCGTGCGGTGACTACGACCGCACCCGCGCCGTCGAGGACGGCTCGATCCGCCCCGACGGCCTCGACGTGACCTACCTGCGGCTCCCGGTCGAGGAGACGTTCTTCCGCATGCTGCGCCACGGCGAGTTCGACGCGTCGGAGATGTCGCTCTCGACCTACGTCGCCTCCCTCGACCGCGACCCGGCGCCGTTCGTCGCGCTGCCGGTGTTCACCTCGCGGATGTTCCGCCACGGCGGCGTTTTCCTCAACACCGCCGCCGGCATCGAGAAGCCGGCCGACCTCCGCGGCAAACGCATCGGCACGCCCGAGTTCCAGCTCACCGCCGGCGTGTGGATCCGCGGCATCCTGGCCGACCACCACGACGTGCCGCTCGATTCGGTCGCGTACTTCACCGGTGGCCAGGAAACGCCCGGCCGGATCGAGAAGGGCGCGGTCTCCACCGGCTTCGACATCCGGTCCGTTCCGGACGGTCGCACGCTCTCGGAGCTGCTCGCCACCGGCGAGATCGACGCGCTGCAGAGCCCGCGGATCCCGAGTTCGTTCGTGGCCGGGGACGGCCGGGTCGCCCGGCTGTTCCCCGACACCGTGGCGGCCGAGAAGGAGTACTACGCGGCCACCGGGATCTTCCCGATCATGCACGTGGTGGTGCTGCGCCGGGAGGTCTACGAGCGCCACCCGTGGGTCGCCCAGTCGCTCACGAAGGCGCTCACCGCGGCCAAGAACGAGGCGTACGCCCGGATCTACGACGCGTCGGCGCTTCGGTTCATGGAACCGTGGGCCAACCAGCACCTGGAGGACGCGCGCGGACTGCTCGGCGCCGACTACTGGTCCTACGGGCTGGCCGCCAACCGGCACGTGCTGGACGTGTTCCTGCGCTACCACCACGAACAGGGGCTCTCGTCGCGCCTGCGCACCGCCGACGAACTGTTCGCGCCCGAGTCCACGGAGTCCTTCGTCATCTGACGAAGGCGTGGTCCGCGTTCGCCGGCCGGCCGAGGGGGCCGGCCGGCGAACGCGGTGTGCTCAGGCCGCGCGCAGGAGTTCCTTCAACGCCACTTCGGGATCGGCAGCGAGGTGCGGCGCCACGGTGCGGCCGGCCTCGAGGAGCTTGCGCACGGCCATGTAGTCGCGGGGCGAGTTCACGGCGTCGATCGCGATGAGGCGCCCGCCGCGGTAGTAGAAGAGCGAGAACCGTTCGGTGCCGGGATCGCCGCGCAGCACCGTTTCGTCGTAGCCGCTGCTGATCCCGGCGATCTGGAGCTTCAGATCGGCCTGGTCGGACCAGAACCACGGGATCCCGGTGGCCGGGGCGGGCAGGTCGAGCAGGCTGGCGGCCGCCGTTTTCGCCTGGGCGATGGCGTTCGGCACGGACTCCAGCCGCAGCGCGCCGTGGTCGGGGTGCGCCACGACCGTGCAGTCGCCGGCGGCCACCACCCGGGCCACGCTCGTGCGCGCGGCCTCGTCGACCACGATCCCGCCGGCACACGCGAGGCCGAGCCGTTCCGCCAGTTCGGTGTGCGGGACCAGGCCGACCCCGACCACCACCACGTCCGCGGGCAGGGTGCGCCCGTCGGCGAGGCCGACGCCGGTCACCCGGTCGCGGCCCAGGAGCTCCGTGACCCCGGTGGACAGCTCGACCTCGGTGCCGCGCCGCTGGTGCGCGGCGAGGTAGAAGGCCGACATCCGGGGCGCGACGGCGCGGGCGAGCAGCCGGTCGGCCGCCTCGACCACGGTCACGTTCTTGCCGGCGGCGGTGGCGGCCGCGGCGGCCTCCAGCCCCACGAAACCCCCGCCGACGACCACGACGTCGCGCGCCGCGGCGAGGTCGTGGCGCAACCTCACGGCGTCATCGACATCACGCAGGTAGTGCACGCCGGCGAGCTCGGCGCCCGGGATCCGGAGGCGGCGGGGGGTGCCGCCGGTGGTGAGGGCGAGCCGGTCGAACACCAGCGTGCGGCCGGACCTGGTCACGGCGAAGCCGCTGCCGCGCTCGGCATCGGTGAGGGTGATGCCCTCGATCCACTCGCCGCGCACGAGCTCGATCCGTTGCGCCGCGTAGAAGTCCGCGCCGCGCAGCGCGAGCCGTTCCTCGGGCAGCTCGCCCTTGAGGAACGCCTTGGACAGCGGCGGCCGCTGGTACGGAAGCCGGGTTTCCCCGCCGACGACCGTGATCGGCCCTGGCTCGCCCAGCTTGCGCAGCGCGGCGGCCAGCTCCACACCCGCTTGGCTCGCACCCACCACCAGGGTGCCGCTTCCCTCCACCGCCATGGCTCCTCCGTTGGCTAGACCATTAGACCTTAGCGGAAGACGGCGTTCGGTGCGAGAGGTGCTTTCGCACGGTGGTGCGAGGTTTTTCCGGCTGTTACTCGGCTTCGTGCGACACGCGCTGCGCGGTCCGGGCGATGTGCTCGCTCATCACGCGCTGGGCGGCGGCGAGATCGCGGGCGCGGATCGCCTCGGCGAGCTCCCGGTGTTCGCCGACACCGCGCTTGCCCATGATCGGGGCCTGCTCCCGGGCCTCGCGCAGCGACATCAGCAGCGGTCCGTGGAAGCTCTGGATCAGCATCGTCAGCGCGCTGTTGTGGGCGCACTCGGCGAGCCGGATGTGGAACCGCGCGGAGATGTCCACTGTGTACTCGCCGTCGTCCACGGCGGTCTGGCCCTCTTCGACGAGCGTGAACAGCGCGTCGATGTCCTCGTCGGTCGCCCGCTCGACGATCAGGGGCAGGGCGCCGATCTCGACGATCTTGCGCGCCTCGGTGACCTCGCCGGCGGTGAGCACGGACATCGAGAGGAGATCGGCCAGTCCTTCGCCGACGCGGTCCGTGCTCGGCGCGGTGAGGAAGGCGCCGCCGTGGGCGCCGACCCGGATGGTCACGAGCCCGGTGGCCTCCAGCACGCGAAGGGCCTCGCGCACGGTCACCCGGCTCACGCCGAAGCGCTGGCAGAGGTCGCGCTCGCTCGGCAGCCGGTCGCCCGGGGCGAGGGCGCCTTCGCGGATCAGGACCTTGATCTGGTCCACGATGACCTGGGAGACCCGAGACGTGCTCACACGGCTGAAGAGGTCGTCCTTTGCGCCGCGCCCTGTTGCAGCCATGTGCCCACCTAGTTTTCGTCGATGCCGGAAATGCACCGTAGCTTAACAGTCAATGGTCTGACCTTACCGCACCAGGCCTGGTCAGGGCTCGACGCCGCGTGTCGGCGGGTCACGACCCGGCCAGAAAACCCCACTGGACCATTGCTTTGGACTGACAATTAGTCCTACGCTCCCACCCATGCTGAGCCGAGAGAAGCCGGCACTGTCCACCACGGCAGGCCGTGATGCTGCGCACATCGATGTGGGAGCCACGGGCGGAGTCGCACACCTCGAGGCCCGGGGTGTCGCGATCGAGTACGCCAAGCCTGGGTCGAAAGAGGTGACGACGGCCGTCGAACAGTGTGACCTGACCTTGGAGCGCGGCGATTTCGTCTGCCTCGTGGGGCCGTCCGGCTGCGGCAAGACCACCCTGCTCAACGCGGTCGCCGGGTTCGTCGAGCTCGCCGAAGGCGCGCTGGAGCTCGACGGGCGGCCGATCCCGGGCCCCGGGCCCGACCGGGCGATGGTGTTCCAGCACGCCAACCTGCTGCCGTGGCGGACCGTGCAGGCCAACGTGAGCTACGGCCTCGAGCTCGGGAAGAAGGTCAAGAAACAGGCGGCCAAGGAGCGCGCCGACGAGCTGCTGGAGCTGGTCGGCCTGGCCGGAGCCGGGCAGCAGTACCCGGCGCAGCTCTCCGGTGGCATGCAGGCCAGGGTCAACCTCGCCCGCGCTCTCGCGGTGGAGCCGGAGATCCTGCTGCTCGACGAACCGTTCGCCGCCATCGACGCGCAGACGCGCGAGGTGCTGCAGGTCGAGCTGCTCAGGGTCTGCGCCGCGCGCGACGTCACGGCGCTCTTCGTGACCCACGACATCACCGAAGCGGCGTTCCTCGCCGACCGGGTGTGCGTGTTCAGCCCGCGGCCCGGCCGCATCGTCAAGGAGATCACGGTGCCGTGGGCCCGCCCGCGCTCGCACGAGATCCGCCGGACGCCGGAGTTCGCGCAGCTGCGCGACGAGATCGCCGACGTGCTCTACGGCGCGAAGGCCGGCGCCGGCGCGGAGGGAGCCCGATGAGCGTGACCTCTTCGCACAAGCCGGCCTCGCCGGTCGAGTCGCGGCCCGCCCGACCGAAGCCGCGCGCCCGCCGCGCCGACAACCGCCGGCTGCCGTCGTGGCTGAGCGAGCAGCGCCTGTGGGGCATCGGCGCCGTCGCCGTGGTGCTGATCGCGTGGGAGGTCGTCGCGCTGCTGCGGCTGCAGCCCCAGCTGATCCTGCCCGGTCCGGTCGACGTGATCGACGCGTTCGGCGCGATGGTCCAAGGTGGACAGCTCTGGATCGACCTGTGGACCAGTGCCCAGGAACTGCTGGCCGGCCTCGCGCTGGCGGTGGTGATCGGCCTGCCCGTGGGGCTGCTGATCGGCTGGTACAAACGGATCGCGTGGGCGCTCAACCCCTTCGTGAACTTCCTCTACGCCACCCCGCGCATCGCGCTCACGCCGCTGCTGATCATCTGGCTCGGCATCGGCAGCTCCTCGAAGATCGCGATCGTGTTCCTGATGGCCCTGTTCCCGGTGCTCATCAACACCGCGCAGGGCGTGCAGTCGCTCGAACAGGGCACGGTCCGCGTGGCCCGGTGTTTCGGGGCGAGTGACCTCCAGCTGTTCCGCACCGTGGCCCTGCCGGGCACCGTCCCGTTCATCGCCAGCGGGATGCGGCTCGCGGTGGGCCAGGCGCTGATCGGTGTTTTCGTGGCCGAGCTCAGCGGTGCGCAGCACGGGGTCGGCATGACGATGAACACCGCGGGGCAACAGTTCCAGACGGCCACGGTCTTCGCCGGCCTGGTCATCTTCGCCGTGGCCGGGGTGATTCTCACGGCGCTGCTGCGCCGGGTGGAGAAGCACTACGCGGCCTGGCGCCTGAGCAACGACTGACTGCGCTTCCCGTCCCCACCACCATTCCCAAAGGACAGAACAATGAAGTTCAAGTCTGGTGCCCTCGGCGTCGCCCTCGTCACGGTGCTCGCCGGGTCGGCCCTCACCGCGTGCGGCGGTTCCTCGGACGCCGGCGCCGACGGTGCCATCACGGTCAGCTACAGCGAAGAGGTGGCCGACGAGCTGCCGCTGTGGATCGCTTCGGAGGCCGGCTACTTCAAGGAGCAGGGCCTCGACGTCAAGCTCATCAAGCTCGACAGCAACCAGGGCTACCCGGCGCTCATCTCCGGCCAGACGCAGCTCGCCTCGATGGGCGGGTCGCAGATCGTGGCCGGCACCGCGGCGGGCGGCGACGTGAAGGTGCTGGCCGCGCTCACTCCCGTGCTGCCGTATCAGATCTACGCGAACGTGGCGACCGCCCAGCAGTTGCGGGGCAAGAAGATCGGCTACACCACGAAGAGCGGTTCGCAGTACATCGGCACGCTGCAGGCGCTGAAGAAACTGGGCATCAGCCCCACCGACGTGAACCTGGTCCCGCTGGGCTCGGTCACGAACGTGAACAACGCGCTGCTGGCCAAGACCATCGACGCCTCGGCCACGCACCCGCCGGCCAGCCTGAAGTTCGAGGACGCCGGGCTGCACATGGTGATCGACATGGCGAAGGAGAAGATCCCCAACATCAACGTGGGCATCTCCAGCACCTCGGAGTACCTCAAGGACCACCCGGACGTGGTCGGCAAGTTCATGGCCGGTCTGAAGAAGGGCTTCGACCGCGAGCGGTCCGACGAGGCCTACTCGACGAAGATCCTGGGCGCCCACCTCGGGGTGACCGACCAGCGCGCGCTCGACGCGACGTGGAAGTACTACGCGGGCGAGGTGCTCACCGATCCGCCGCTGGCGACGGTCGACCAGCTCAAGTCGTCCCAGGAGTCGCTGGAGGGCTCGGTGAACGGTGTGGACAAGGTGGATCTGGCCTCGCTCATCGACTCGTCCTTCGTGGACAAGGCGTTCGGCGGCAAGTAGACAGCCGGGGAAAACGAGCGGTGCCGGGTCGGTTTCCGACCCGGCACCGCTCGGTTCTGTCCTCTGTGGTCAGTCTTCGGGCTGCGTGGCGCGGCGCAGGTCTTCGGCCGTGAGCAGGTTCGGGTCGAGGGCGACCTCGGTGCGCAGCGTGAGCGCCGCGAGGATCGTCTTGCGCACCCGCCGCCCGTCGAGGCCGCGCAACCCCTTGGCCAGCTCCGCGCGCAGATCGGCGTCGCCGGCGAGCGGCCCGAGCGCGGGCCACTGCCCGGCCAGCTCGGCGAGCGAGGACGCCACGATCTGCTCGATCACCTCGTCGCCGGGCAGCGTCGTGCTCATGACCAGGTCGGCCCGCGACAGCACGGCCTCGTCGACCGCGTCGACGAAGTTGGTCGTGGCCACCAGCACCAGGTTCGGGCAGCGGGCCCGCAGCTGGTCGAGACCGGACAGCACGGCGTCGGTCGCGCGGTGGACGTCGACCGGGTTCGTCTCGAACGACGCGGAGCTGCGGCGCACGGCGAGCGCTTCCACCTCGTCGATCAGCACCACGGTGTGCGGCCGCCGCGCGGCCAGTTCCGGCAGCGTGTCGAGGAACAGCTTCGACACGGCCCGCTGGCTCTCCCCGAGCATGTCGCTGGGGAACGCGTGCGGGTCGACCTCCACCAGCGTGGTGGCCCCGCGTTCGGCCACCTTCAGCGCGGCGGCCTGCGCGAGCCCTTGCGCCAGCGTCGTTTTCCCTGTGCCGGGCGGGCCCGCCAGCATGATCAGGCCGTGCGGCGCGCCGGAGAGCCCGGTCAGCCGCCGGCCCTGACGCAGCACGAGCAGCGCGGCGCCGAGCAGCCGTTCCTTGGTGCCCGGCGGCACGATCATCGAGTCCCACGGGCCGTCGTGGTGGTCCGAGGGCAGCGCGTGCAGGCCGATGACGCCGGGTGGGAGCGTCCGTTCGCTCACGGCCACGTCGGCCGGTCGAGTTCGGGCCACACGACCGTGTTGACGTCGCCGGCCTGCGCGTCGCGGATGTGGTCCGGCGGCTCTTCGAAGAGCACCCGCGGGTCCATCAGCGCGCGCATCGTCTCGAGCAGGCTGTCGAACATGTGGATGCGCACGACCCGCGCGGTGTTCTCCTTCGAGTCGTTGAAGTGCTGGTGCCACAGGAAGTGGTCGACCACGATCAGGTCGCCCTTCTTCCACGGGTGGTTCTCGCCGCCCTCGGGCTCGGTGCCGAGGTAGGAGTGGCCTGCGCCTTCCACCACATAGAGCCACGCCTCGCCGGCGTGGCGGTGCATCGACTGCTGCCGGCCCTGGCCGATCTCGAACATCGCCATGGTGATGCCGGACGCCTGGTACCCGATCGCGCGGTCGAGCAGGAACGTCGTGCGCGTGCCGCGGGGGGTGTTGAGCATTTCGAGCTCGTCCCAGTCCGTGTGCAGCCGGCCGCTGCGGCGCTTCTGCTGCTCGTTGCCGAGGCGGCGCAGGCGGCGCGCGTACGCGTCGTCTCCCGCCGCGTCGGGGGCGCTGAACTCGGGCCGGCCCGGGAGGTTCTCCACCGGCTCGTGGCCGCGGTCGTCGAGGATCGACATGCCCATGGTGGCGAGCATCGGCTCGCTGGAGAAGGTGAGGTAGCGGAAGGTCGCCGAGGTGTCGTTGCCCGAGCGGTGCCAGGCCCACGCCGGGAGGTGGGCCGAATCGCCGGGGGCGAGCCGCACCCGCTGGCCGTCGATCTCCAGCCAGCCTTCGCCGCCGACGCCGAACACCATCACGTCCCAGGAGTGCCGGTGGATCGTGGTGACCTTCCCCTGGTCCACCTCGTGCACGAGCGCGTCGATCGAGCGGGTGGGGTTGTCGCCGTCCTCGCCCATGTACACGCCGGTGCGCATGCCCCGCGCGGTTTCCGCGAGCTGCACGTCTTCGCTGCGGATGATCGTGCGGTGGTTCGCGCGCCAGTCTTCGAGGAACTTCGCCCGCCGGGCCTTCTGCTGGTGGTAGTGGCTTGTTTTCGTCGTCGTCTTCGTCGACACCGAGCCTCCTGATTGGCAGGACCATTGTACCTTCGGCATTGTGGCCCTCCGGGGTGGCTCGGGCAAGTATGGACTTTTGGTCAGACCATCAGGCACCATGGCGGGACCGTCCGTCCGACCCGCCGCCGGGAGTCCCGGTTCCGGGTCGTGTTCCCAGGAGGCAGGCTTGCCCGAAGCGGTCCCGTCCGTCCGGCCCGGCTTCGATCGTGACCGCCGCGGTGGCGTCCGATGAAGGTCGCCGAGGTCCTGCGCAACCGCGATTTCGACTTCTACTGGGGCGGCGTCGTGCTGTCCCAGATCGGCAGCCGCGGCACGATCGCCGCCAACCTCTACCAGGTCTACGAACTCTCCGGTTCGGTGGCGCAGACCGGGCTGGTGGGCGCCGCGCAGGTCGTGGCGCTGGTGGTGCTCAGCCCGCTCGCGGGCGTTTACGCCGACCGGGTCGACCGGCGCCGGCTGCTGCAGTGGTCGCAGGCGGTGGCCCTGGTCGTGGCCGTCGCGCTCGCGGCGACGAGCTTCGCCGGCCACGCCGACGTGGTGCAGGTGGTCGGCTCGGTCGTGCTCACCACGGCGGCGGCCACCTTCGACCAGCCCGCCCGGCAGGCGCTGATCCCGGCGCTGGTTCCGCGCGCGCAGCTGCCGCAGGCGTTCGCGCTGCTCAACCCATCGCGCGAGCTGGCCGTGCTGCTCGGCCCCGCGCTGTCGGGCGTGCTCATCGCGGTGAGCGGGCCGGGCCTGATGTACGCCGTCGACGCGGTGACCTACCTCGTGCTGATGGTGACCCTGGCGCTGCTGCGGATCCCGCACCTGCCGGGGTCGGGTGACCACATCACCCTGCGGGAGCAGTTCGTGGAGGGCGTCCGGTTCGTGCTGGGCCGGCGGATCGTGTGGCAGATGGTGCTGCTCGACCTGGTGGCGACGGTGTTCGCGGCGTACCGGGTGCTGCTGCCGACGCTGGCGATCGACCGGCTGCACCTGGGGGCCACGGCCTACGGCCTGCTCTCGTCAGCACCATCCGCGGGAGCGCTGGTCGCGACGTACACGGTGTTCCGGGTGGTGGCCCGCAGCAAGCGGCTCGGCAAGGTCCTGCTGGCCTCGACGATCGCGTACGGCCTGAGTGCCGTGCTGCTCGCCTGGGCCGGTGATCTGCTGCTCGCGCTGTTCGCGTGCCTGCTGCTCGGCGCGTTCGACGCGATGGCCACCACGATCCGGCAGGCCGCGGTGCAGCTCGAGACCCCGGATTCGTTGCGGGGGCGCGTTTCCGCGATCTACCAGATGGCCTCGCGCGGCGGCCCCGCGCTGGGCGACACCGTGATCGGTGCGGCCGCGGCGGCGGCCGGGCCCGCGCTGGCGCTGATGGTCGGCGGGCTCGCCACCGTGGCCTTCGCGATCGGGCACTTCGGCCGGACCAACCCGGTGCGCGCCTACGCCGGGGCGAAGGCCCAGGAGGCCACGCAGCCGTGAACCGCCGTGCCCCGCGAGTGTGACGACTTCGCACGAAATGCCACATTCCGGTAGTGCGGACCCGCTCGCCGTGGTCTGATGTCCTCCGCGATTCGCGGAGGCGGGGGACACGGCGTGACGGGAAACGGGCGGGGATGAACGACACCTGGAGCATTCCCGGGTTCACCGAGGTGGACGTGCTCGGCATCGGTGGCTTCGGCCGCGTCGTGCTGGCCAAGCACGAGGAATCCGGACAGATGGTGGCGATCAAGTACCTGCGGGCGGAGTACCTCGCCGACGCGCGGATCGCCGACGGGTTCCGGCGCGAGGCGTGGCTGCTGGCGGGTGTCCGCAGCCCGCACGTGGTCCGGCTCTTCGACTTCGTGGAGACGCCGGACGGCGCCGCGCTGGTCATGGAGGCCGTGCCCGGCGTGTCGCTGCGCGCGCTGCTGGCGGCGGAGAACGTGCTCGCGCCCGAGTCGGCCCTGGCCGTGCTGAAGGGTTCCCTGCTCGGCCTCGCCGACGCGCACGCGGCCGGGGTGGTGCACCGCGACTACAAACCGGGCAACGTGCTGGTGTCCGGGCAGGGCGAGTCGAAGCTCGTCGACTTCGGACTGGCCACTTTGGACGGCCACAACGGCCTGACCGCCGGCTCGCCGTCGTACATGGCGCCGGAGCAGTGGTCCGGGCAGCCCGGGATGCCCGCCACCGACGTGTACGCCGCGACCTGCGTGTTCTACCAGTGCGTGACCGGGCAGCCGCCGTTCCGGGCGGACACGACCGAGGGGATGCGCGCGCTGCACCAGGCGGCGCCGGTGCCGCTCGACGCCGTGCCCGAGGGGCTGCGGGCCCTGATCACACGCGGCATGGCCAAGGACCCGGCGTGGCGGCCGGCCACGGCGCACGCGTTCGTGACGGAGCTGGAGACCACGGCCCGCAAGGCCTACGGGAAGAACTGGGAGAAGCGCGGCTGGAAGCGGCTCGCCACCTCCGCCGCCGCGCTCACCGCCCTCACGCCGCTGGCGTTGCTGGCCGGCGCCGGCACGGCGGCCGCCCCGGTCGGCGCGGGCGCCGTGGCTGCGGGAGTCGGCGGCGGGGTCGGGGGCGGAGTGCCGGCCACGGGCGCCGGGGCGACCGCCGTGATCGCCGGCAAGATCGCCGCCGCGGTCCTGATCGTCGGCGCACTCGTCGCCGGGGGAGTGGCGGTGTTCGGCAACCACGACGACCCGCCCCCGCAGGCGGCGGCGCTCACCGTCGCGATGCAGACCGAGACCGGGCGCGACCAGGCCCTGCCGGTCAGCTACGACCTCCAGTTCCCGCAGGTGTCCGGCGGCGCCGATCCGGCGGTGCGGCAGCGGATCAACGCGGCGTTGCGCGCCCCGGTCGACAAGCGGCTGAAGGCGATCCGCGACGGCGTGACCTCCTACCGCGACATGTTCCAGGAACGCGGCGACACGGCCGCGGCGCACACGAAGGCCCAGATCCTGCTGCGGACGCCGAGCCTGCTTTCCGTGCGCTACCAGCACGATCTCGACTCCGACGTGCTGTCGCACCCCACGTGGCGGTTCCCCGAGATGGTGAACGTCGACCTCGGCACCGGGCAGGCACTCGGCCCGAAGGACGTGTTCCGGCCCGAGGTGCTCACGGCGGCCGGCATGGCCACCCTGACGCAGCGCCTCGAACCGCACACGCAGTCCGGGTTCCGCACCGTGGTCTCGGTCGACGGAGACGGGCGCAAGACCGACCTCGACGCCGCGGACAGCGTCGACGGCGGCGACCACGTGCCGGCGGCGAGCTTCGGGTTCACCGAGACCGGTCTGCAGTTCGAGCTGCTCTGGTACGAGCTGGGTGCCACCACCGCGGACGGGCAGGAGACCGTGACCGTGCCCTACGGCGAAGTCGGTGACCTCCTCACGCCGAAGCTCCTGACCATGGTCGGCAAGCCCGGGGCCGCTTCGTCGGCGTCGGCGTCGGCGGCTCCGACCTCGGCTTCCGCGCCGCCGTCGAGCGCTTCGGCGCCCTCGATCGAACAGACCCCGAACGGCCCCACTTACACGAACCCCCGCTTCGGCTTCACGGCGCTGATCTCCGAGAGCTTCGTGCCGGCCCCGTACTCCCCGCCGAATGGCGACGGCGCGACGTTCAGCAACCCCGACACGAACTCGACGCTGACCGTGTGGGGCGCCAACTCGAGCCAGTCCGCGGCCCAGACCCTGGCCGCCGCGGCCGCCGCGGTGGAAGCGGACGGCGGCCGCGTGACGTACCGGAAGGACGAAGGCGACCGGTACTCCCTGTCGGGTTTCCAGTCCGACGGCAAGATCTTCTATGAGCGCGGGTTCACCGGCTCCGCGTCGATGGCCGCGCTGCGCTGGGTCTACCCGGCGGAGGACAAGGAGCAGTTCGACGGGCTCGTCAACACCACAGTGGAGGGTTTCAAGCCCGGCGACCTATCCCGTCCGCACTGAGCCCGGTCGGTCTGCATTCGGGAGAACTCACCTTGGCTGTCCTGACCTCGGCCGGCCGCGCGCGGTGACGTACAGCCGGGCGAGGGCGGCCGGCAGGTCCCGCGGTTCGGTGATCACGTGGTACTCGTCCGGGTCGCACATCGTGCGCAGGTAGTCGCCGCCTGCCGGGTCGACGGTGATCAGGTACGGCCGCACCCCGGCCCGCCGGGCTTCGGCGAGGGCGCGCGTGGTGTCGGCGAGCGCGTAGTCCAGCACGGCGTCTTCGCCGTACTGCTGCCCGTAGTCGAGGTCGAAGGGGCGGCCGTCGGAGAGCAGCACGAGCAGCTTCGTCGGGGCGTCGTGGGCGGCGAGCCGGCGCGTGAGGTGGCGGATGGCCGGGCCCATGCGGGTGGTGTGCTGCGGCACGAGCCCGTCGAGCCGGCGCGGGGTCGCCGGGGTGCGCGGTTCGTCGAGGGCCTTCACCACCGACACCACCACGTTCTCGCGGCCGGTGCCGGAGAAGCCGTAGATCCCGTAGCTGTCGCCGACGCGCTCCACCGCTTCGAGCAGCAGCGCGACCGAGTCCCGTTCCAGGTCCAGGATCCGGCGCACCCCGGGGAAACCACCCTCGGGCAGGCGTTCGGCGGTCGACGAGCTCAGGTCCAGCGCGAACGCGACGGCCACCTCGCGGGCCACCGGCTCCAGCGCGCTGTACACGGCCTCGCCCGGCGTGCGGCCGGCGCGCAGGTCGGTCATGGCTTCGACGCAGGCGTCGAGGTCGAGGTCGTCGCCGTGGCGCAGGCGCGTGCGCCGGCGGCGGCCGAGCGGAGCCATCCGTTCCAGCTGCGCGGTGAGCGCCGGCAGCAGTGCGTGGTCGCGCTCCACCGCGGCGCGGTGGCCGCTGCCGCTGCGGCCCGACCGCGGCCGCTTCTCGCGCACGAGGCACCAGTCGGGGAGGTACCGGCCGGCGCGGTGGTCCCACTCCGGGTAGGTGAACTCGTGGCGGCCGTGTGCGTGCACCGGACCGGTTTCCGCGTGGTGGTGGTCCTCGAGGTCGGGCCCGTGGTCGTGGGGCAGCGGCTCGGGCGGCCGCTGCACCGTGGTCACGTCGACCTGTCCGCTCTCGGCCGCCAGCGAAAGTTCGGTGAACTCGTCTGCCGCCGTGGTTTCCGCGGTCTCCTCGGCGGTCATCCGCAGGATCGCCTCGGTGAGCGGCATGCCGGAGGCCTGCTGGCCGAGGTAGCGCGGCCCCGGCACGTCCCGGTAGCGCACGGGCGCGAACCGGACGTCGAACACCTCGTCGCCTTCGAGCCGGAACTCGGGCCCCGGCAGCGTGAAGTCGTCGGCCACCACGTACTTGCCGAACACGTACTTGCCGAACACCAGCTCGCCGAACACCAGCTCCTCGTCCGGGCCGTCGGCCGGCACGAGGTTCGGCAGCCCCGCCAGCACCCCGTAACACCGGAGGGTCGCCTCGGCCGTCGATTCCACTGTGGACCGCGGATCAGCCAGCACGCGCGCCACCGCGGCCATCCGCGCCACCGCCGGGTGCACCGAGCGCGGCAGCCGGATCGACGCGGCGCCGAGACTCAGCCGCACCAGCGCCTCGGCCGCCGCCGAGCGGGCCGGCAGCGCGGCGAGGTCCGGCCTCGTGGCCAGCTCGCCGGCTCGCACCCGCTCGTAGTCCGGCGCCAGCCCGGGGAACAGTCGCAGGGCCGCGGTGTCCACGCGCAGGTCTTCGAGGACGGTGAACACCTCGACCGCGAGCGCCGTGCGGCCGAACAGGCCCGCGAAGCGATCGAGCCCGCCCCGCAGGTCCGCCGGGCGCAGCCGCCGGAAGAACGGCTCCGGCCGCGCGAGGTCGAGCCCGAACGTGCCGAGCTCGTGGTGCAGCGCCCGGTGCGTCACCGCCACCTGGTACCACGACCGTCCTGAATGGACGTGGGACGGCAGCCGCACGGTGGTCGCCGTGTCGGGCCGCTGGCGCGTCTCGGCGTCGTCTTCGTAGGGCACCAGCTCGCACGCCCGCCCGCACAACGCGCGGTAGTACAGCGAGAGCGAGCCGGTGAGCTGCGCCAGCGCCGCCGTCATGCGGCGAACACGGCGTGGGTCACCTGCCGGACGGCGTCCTGCACGTCCCGGTCGTCGCTGGTGGCCAGCACGAGCGCGAGATCGCACGCGCGCCGCGGCGCCACGCCCCGGCCGATCAGCGCGCCCGCGTGCACCAGCAGCCGGGTGCTCGGGCCCTCGACCAGGTCGGCCGCGTCGAGGTTGCGGATCCGGGCCCCGAGCGCGGCCAGCGACTCGGCCACGTCTGCGGGCACGCCGGCCTCGTGCGCGACAATCTCGGCCTCGAGGTCGGCGTCCGGGTAGCCGAACTCGATCGCCAGGAACCGCTGGCGGGTGCTCGGTTTGAGGTCCTTGCTCGTGGCCTGGTACCCGGGGTTGTACGACACCAACAGCAGGAAGTCCGGGTGCGCCACCACGGTGGTGCCCAGCCGTTCCAGCGGCAGCGTCCGCCGGTGGTCGGTCAGGGAGTGCAGCACCACGGTGGTGTCCTTGCGGGCCTCCACCACCTCGTCGAGGTAGCAGAGGGCGCCGGTGCGCGCGGCCCGGGTCAGCGGCCCGTCGAGCCACGTCGTGCCCTCGGCCGAGAGCAGGTGGCGCCCCACGAGGTCGGCGGCGGTGAGGTCGTCGTGGCAGGTGATCGTGACGAGGGGTTCGTCGGGTGGCGGCCCGGTGCGCTGCTTCGCGATCTCCCAGGCCATGTACTCGACGAACCGGGTCTTGCCGCAGCCGGTGGGTCCTTTGAGGAGCACCGGGATGCGCTGGTCGTAGGCCGCGCGGAAGAGGTCGACCTCGTCGCCGGCCGGCAGGTAGAAGGGCGCGGTCACCGGGCGAACTCCCCGGTCTGCTCGCGGCGGATCCACGACACCGGATCGGGTGCGTAGTCGCGGTGGTAGTCGCCGGGGTAGTTGATGCCCGGCACCGCGGGGATCCAGTCGTACTCCAGGTGGTGCGTGCCGCCGAGGCTGCCGGCCAGGCGCACCACGCGTTCGGAGTCGAGCGCGGTGATGCGGCCCTTGTCGATGATCTTCACCCACTCACCCGTGCTGCGCCGCCGGATCTCGTAGGTGGCGAAGAGGTTGTGCACGTGGGGGAAATGCATCGTCGGCAGCTTGTTCTCCTTGGCGTAGGAGAGGAAGGTCTGGTCCCAGTGCTCGGCGCCGAAGCCGAAGTGAATCACGCCGGCCTGCGCGCGTTCGGGCAGGTTCGTCCAGGAGTCGTTGTACTTCCACAGGGTCTCGATCTGCCGGTAGCTCTTGGGGTTGGTGCCGATCGACGCGTCGTTGAAGTAGGCCCAGCCCGGGTACGGGAAGCCGGGGTAGTGCGTGTCGCGGTAGCGTTCCACGACTTCGCGCCACAGCTCGCCGTAGCGGCCGCCGCCCTCGATCTTCGTGATCATCCCGGACTCGATGGTCACCGACGCGTGCGGGAAGTAGCCGGTGTGGTTGCTCGTGCCGCCGACCACGCCGTTGAGCGTGGGCATCAGGGTTTTCGCCTCGCGCAGGAAGGTCTCCGCCGGGTGGCCGAACCGGATGCCCTGGATCGTCGAGCCGAGGATGTGGCCGGAGATGTAGGCGCCCTTGGGCCACAGCTCCGCCTGCTGCTCGCTCACCTGCCAGCCGAGGTCCGTCCCTTCCGGACTCGTGATGCGCACCTCGGCGGCGTCGCGGAACGCGTCGACCACCATGAGGTCCACGGTCCGCCAGATCTCGTCCGGGATCCCGTTGGCCCGCGAGATGAAGTCCTCGTAGGTCGAGTACACCCAGTTGTTGCGGATCCGCTTGCCGGCGGCGCGTTTCCAGTGCGAGCGCCCGGCTTCGCCCGCGTACACGCCGGTGTAGCCGGGCCGGTCGTCGAGGTAGCGCTTCAGCGCCGCGGCGGCGACGTTGAACTCGATGCCCTCCTCGATCATCGGCGGCAGCCGGTCGGTGATCTCGCGCCACCCCTCGGCCGCGCTGTACTCCTTCACCTCCATGCCGAGGTCGGTCACGTCGATCCGGTCCACGCGTTCGACGCCGATCTCCAGCAGCGCCTGGCGGATCGCCTCGAACACCGGCTCGTGCTGGTGCGGGAACGTCACGATCAGCAGCTCGTCGCCGGGCCGGACGTCGCCGAGCGCCGAGCGGCCGTAGCGGCGCCGCACGTGCGCCCGCGCGATCGGCATCAGCTCCTCGAGGTCGTCGGTGCGCTCCTGGAGGAGGTAGCGCGGGAACCGCGGCGCCGGGTAGTCGAACCCGGGCAGGGGAGCGGGCACGCCGGGGGCGTCGTCGGACAGGGGGTACGGGGCGGTCATCGGCGGCCTCTCGGGTCAGTGCGCGGGCAGGACGATCGCGTCCTCGGGCTCGGGCTGCAGGAAGATCGGATCGCCGTGGGCGAGGCCGACCTTCTCCTTGTAGACGCGGACCTTCACCACGTCGTCGCCGAGCCGCACGTAGTAGTCCCAGCAGTCGCCGTGGTAGATGCTGAACTCCACGGTGCCCTTCCACGCCTCGGCGTCGTGCTGCTTGCGGGAGAACCCGAAGCTCTCGGGCCGCATGAACACGCTGACGGTGTCACCCGCGCTCAGCTCGGCGTTGGCGCTGCAGATCAGGCGGCCGGGCCCGACCTGCACGCACACGCCGGTGTCGAGCACCTCGGTCACCACACCGGTGAGCGTGTTGGACACCCCGAGGAACCGCGCGGTGAACTCCTGCTGCGGCCGCGCGTAGATCTCCTGCGGGCGCCCGCGTTCCACGATCGAGCCGCTGTTCATCACCACCACGTCGTCGGACACGGCCAGCGCCTCGTCCTGGTCGTGCGTGACGAACACCGTGGTGATGCCGAGCCGCTGCTGCACCGCGCGGATCTCGTCACGCATCCGGTCGCGCAGACCGGCGTCGAGGTTGCTCAGCGGTTCGTCGAGCAGCAGCACCTTCGGCTCCCGCACCAGGGCGCGGGCCAGCGCGACCCGCTGCTGCTGGCCCCCGGACAACGCCGGGGCCGGGCGCTCGGCCAGATCGGCCAGGCCCACGAGGTCGAGCGCCGCCAGCGCTTTCGTGCGCGCCGCCGCGGGCCGGAACCGCGGTTTGTTGACCCGCAACGGGAACATCACGTTCTGCACCACCGACATGTGCGGCCAGATCGCGTACGACTGGAACACGATGCCGATCGGCCGGCGGTGCGCGCCGGCGAACACGCCGTTGCGCGGGTCCGACACGATCTTGCCGTCGAGCTCGATCGCGCCGGCGTCGGCGCGTTCCAGCCCGGCGATGAGGCGCAGCGTGGTGGTCTTGCCGCAGCCGCTGGGACCCAGCAGGGTCACCAGCTTGCCCTCGGCGATCTCCAGGTCGATCCCGTCGACCGCGTTGGCCACCACGGTCCGGCCCGGGAATCGTTTCGTCAGTCCGGTCAGCCTGATCATCTTCGGTTCCTGCTCTCCTGCGGGGTTCGGTTGTCGGGTCGGCTCAGCTCTGATTCGCGCCCTGGATCCCGAAGCGGCGCCCGAGCAGGCGGACACCGGCGACGAGGATCGTCAGGAACAGCACCATCACCACGCCGAGCGCGGCGACCACCGGGTACGAGCCGTTGGAATAGAGGTCGTAGATGCTCACGGACACGACCTCCGACCCGGAGGAGTACAGGAAGATCGCCGCGGAGATCTCGCGGAACGCGACGATCATCGTGTAGAGGAACGCGGCCAGCAGCGAGGGCATGAGCAGCGGGATGAACACCCGCCGGAACGTCTGGTTCCACGACGCGCCGCTCGCGGTCGCCGCTTCTTCCAGTTCGTCCTTGATCTGCGCCATGCCGGGCACGAGGTAGCGCATGGCGTACGGCAGGCTGATCGTCACGAACGCGACGATGAGGATGATCAGCGTGCCGTAGAGGTGCACCGGCAGCGGTGCGGCGAGGTACCAGTAGAGGATGCCGACCCCCATCACGATGCTGGGCACGGCGATCGGCACGGTGGCGAGCCCGTCGAGCAGCCCGCGCCCGATCACCTTCGTCTTCACCGTCACGTAGGCGACCACGGCACTGAGCGCGGTCACGATCACGGCCGAGCTCACCGCGGTGATCACGCTGTTGCGCACCGATTCGATGAGCGCGGGCTGGCGGAAGATCTGGGCGTAGTTGCCGAAGCCCAGGTCTCCCAAGGCTTTCAGTGAAGGCGGCTCGTAGCCGGGCAGCAGCGACGACCAGATCAGCATGGCCAGCGGCAGGACCACCGCGACGACGAAGAACAGGATGAACACCGCGAGCCCGGCCCACTTCCACCGGCCGAGGTCCTGCACGGTCGAACGGAACCCCTTGCCGGTGATGGTCTGCGTCGCCGAGCGCCGGCTCAGCCGTTGCGAAAGGACCAGCCCGATCGAGGCGATCACCAGCACGAACACGCCGATCACGCCGACCGTGCCGTAGTCGGCCGGGAACGCCTGCAGCGCACTGTAGATCCGGCTCACGAACACGTAGGTGTGGCCCGGCACGCCGATCAGCTGCGGCACCTCGAACGTCGAGATCGTCTGGATGAACATCAGCAGCGCGGCCGACAGGATCGCCGGCCGGACCATCCGCAGCGTGATGACCCGGAAGGTGCGCACGGGGGAGGCGCCGGACGCGAGTGACGCCTCCTCCAGCGACGAGTCCATCGAGCTGAACGCCGCCGTGCCCATGAGGAACGCGACGGGCGCGACGTGGATGGACTGCACGAACACCATGCCCGGGATCGAGAAGATGTTGAAGATCGGCAGCCCGAGCGAGCGCAGGACCCCGTTGAGCGGCCCGCGTTCGGGCGAGAGCAGCAGCGCCCACGCCACCGTGTTGAGGATGCCCGGCACGATCAGCGGCACGAGTGCCGCCAGCTGCGCGAACATCTTGCACGGCGTGTTGGTACGGCTCACCAGCCACGCCAGTCCGAACCCGATCACGGTGCACACGATCGCGGTGAGCCCGGCGTAGAGGAACGAGTTCAGCACCAGGGTGCCGAAGCCGTCGGAGGTGAACGTGGCCACGTAGTTGTGGAGTGTCCACACCGAAGCGCCGGTGCCGAGGAACGAGGTCTGCAGGCTCGCGTAGATCATGGTGCCGACCGGCACCAGCGCGAGGTAGGCCACCGCGATCGCCGCGACGGCGAGCGTGAGGTAACGCGGCTGAAGCAGGGACCGCCAGGACCGGCGGCGAGGGGTCTCCTCCGCGGCCCGGCCGGGTTCGGTGGGTGCCGGGTCGCCGGGTCGGGTGTCCAGCAGGGTCATCGTCGGTCCTTTCGCCGGGGGCGTCCGCCACGGCAGTCGGGAGTCACGGTGCTTCGGGAGTCACGGTGCTTTGAGTGCCGACTTCATTTCCGAGAGGTAGTTGTTGTAGTCCGTCTGCGAGAGGTTCGGGTGGCCCCAGGCGGCCGGCCACTTCTTCTCGTCCCACACGTTCGGGTCGTTGGTCACGTCCGGGCGCACCGACGTGTGGTTGGTGACGTCCGCGATCTCCTGCTGTCCGGCCTTCGAAACCATCCAGTCGTCGAAGAGGCGGGCGGCGTTGGGGTGCGGCGAGTTCTTCACCACGTCGATGAGGTTCAGCGACGCCGGCAGCGGCGTGCCGTTCACGTAGTCGAGCGTGTTCGGCGTCTTCTCCTTGAGGCTGGACGCCTTGTAGCCGTACGCGGTCGCGGCGGCGAGCGGTTCGCCGGCTTGCACGTTCGTGAGCGCCTGGGTGTGGCTCTCCACGAACACCGGCGCGTTGTCGCCGAGCCCCTTCAGCAGCGCGAGGGCCTTGTCGTGGCCCATCGCGGTGATCAGGCTGTCGTACCAGTTGACCGCACCGGGGTCGATCGAGAACTGCCCGCGCCACTGGGGTTTCGTGAGGTCTTCCCACGACGTCGGCGCGGTCAGGTTCTTCTGCTTGAGCACCTGGGGGTTCCAGGACAGCACGGTGGTCACGGCGTAGACCACGCCCTGGTAGCCGTCGGGCAGGGTGAGCCCGGCGGGCAGCGGCGCGGCGTCGACCGGGTGGTAGGGCTGCAGCGCGCCGGCCTGCAGGAGCTGGGCGATCTGCGGGGAGTCGCCCGAGACCACGTCGGCGTTGTACTTGCCGCCGCGCTGCTCGGTGATCACGCGGGGCGGGATCTTGTCGGCGCTCAGGCGCAGCGCGTTGACCTTGATCTTCGGGTACGCCTTGTTGAACGACGCGATGATCGGCGCGACGTCGGTGTCGGCGAACGTGGTGTACCAGACCACCTGGCCTTCCTTCGCCGCCTCCACGGCGAGCTGCTGGGTGTCGCGTTTGTCGGCGGTCGCCTGGGCCGCGCCGGAGGAGTCGGTGGCGCCGGGACCGCACGCGGCGGCCATCGTCAGCGCCAGGCCGCTCGCGAGGACGGCCGAGACGGTTCGCCGGGTGCTTCGCCTCTTGTGCATTGCGGTTCCCTTCGGTGAGGGATCCGCCGGCGGGAACAAGGCGGGCTCACCTCGATGTGAGTGCGGAACTGTCGCAGGGCTTCGGGTGCCGAGGAGCTCGCTGCCGAGGCGGCGGGCCGTTCGGTGCGAAGAGTATGGCCCTATGGTATGACCATTTGTCAACCGTGCAAACCGATGCTGTTACCGATCGGAATCCTGGGCCGGCGGATCCACTTCGGACGGTGAACGCACGCAGGGACGGCCCCGGCGCGGCGGAGGCCGTCGGGGCTCGTCCCTGGGTTCGGAGAAGCAGCCATTCTGCCCGGGCCCGGCGAAAAGCCCAGGGCCGAATGGCGGATTCAGGCGATGCCGGCCGCGGACGTTTGCACGCCGCTTGTCACACCACCACCTCGGTCATGATCCCGGCCGGGAAGATCTCGTCGGGCGTGGCGAGCCGGTGCGCGATGCCTTGCTGGGCGGCATAGGTGAGCAGCTGTTCCCAGGTCGCGCGGTTGGGTTCGATGCCGAACGGGAACGGGTCGCCGCCGAAGAGCTCGCGCATTTCCCGGCCGTAGGTGGGGAGCCAGGGCAGCGGGTAGCGCGAGACGGCGGGATCGAGGAGCCGTTCGACGCTGCGCTGTTTCGACTCCAGGAACGCGTTGTAGAGGTTGCGCGCCACCCACGGGTGCTCGTCGAGGATCCGCCGGCGCATCGCGATCAGGTGCATGATCGGCCAGATGCCGGTGTCGCGGAAGTAGTCCTGTTCGCGGTCCCGGTAATCGGGAAACAGGCGCACGACGTCGGGGTGTCCTTCGAGGAAGCACGTCGGCGGCCGCGCGATGATCGCGCAGTCGAGGTCGCCCGCGGCGAGCAGGTCCGACAGCGACCGGTCGGGCACGCGGGTGAGCCGCACGCCCTCGGGCAGGGTCAGCTCGACCTTCTCGACGCGGCCCGGGGCGTTCGCGCCGGCCTGGTACCACTCGATCTCGTCGAGTTTCACGCCCATGTCGTTGTGCAGCCAGCCGCGCATGTACACCGCCGCGGAGTGGGCCCACTCGGGTGAGCCGACCTTTTTGCCGCGCAGGTCTTCGACGGTGCGGATGCCGCTGTTTCGGTTCACATAGAAGGAGCCGAACCGGAACAGGCGCGAGCAGACCACCGGCAGCCCCACGATGTCCGGTTCGTCGCGCGTGATCTGGGTGCTGAACTTGGCGAAGGACAGCTCGGCCACGTCCCACTCCCGGTTCGCGGTGAACCGCGCGAAGATCTCGTGGTGGCTCAGCGTCGACCAGGTGTGGTCGATGCCTTGCGCGCGCACGGCTCCGGTGCGGAAATCGCGGAAGTGGTCGTAGTCGGTGGTCGCGATGCTGAGGTGGATGTCGCTCAACGAAGCCTCCCGGGCCTGCGTCTCTGGATTGGTAGGACAGTTAGGCCTATACTTCGGAGCGTACCCGGACGACGCGTCCGGGCGGAACATCTTCTGCCTCCGTCGAAAAAGCGCCAAGGCGCGGGAAAGCGAGGAACGCATGGGCAAGAAGGGACGCGTGTTCGTACGTGGCTTGACTTCTGAGACCTACGGGCTCGGTCAGTTCCGACAGGCCCAGCTGGCCGCCGAGCGGGTGCGCGACGACTCGGTGGTGGTCGACGACGCGAAGGTCGGGCACTCCGGCGACTCGGAGAAGTCCCGCACGTGGTGGCGGGTCGGGCCGGGGGACGAGGACTTCCTGACCCAGACGCTGCAGGTGCACTTCGTCGAGCTGCCGCCGCACAGCTCCAACCGCGGGCACGGGCACCAGAACGAGGCGTCGTTCTACATCCTCGAAGGCGCCGGCTACGAGATCCACGACGACCAGCGCTACGACTGGAAGGCCGGCGAGCTGGTCTTCGTGCACACCGACTCGGTGCACCGGCACTACAACCCGTACGACGAGAAGGCCGTCGCGCTGGTGATGAAGGCCAAGTGCACGTGGATGTTCCTGGGCCTGCTGCAGCAGGGCCGCGGCGGGCCGATCGAGCGGCCGGAGGAGTTCGGCGAGCGCGAGGACTGGTCGCGGATCTGGACCGACGGCGTGCTGGAGCGCAAGAAGGTGGTGCGCCAGGAGGACACGGTGTGGGAAACCACGCCGATGGGCCGGGTGCGCGTGCTCAACAGTCCCGACCGGACGGACCTGCGCCAGTTCTCCGTCGACGTGTTCGAGCTCGAGATCCCGGCCGGCAGCCGGTCGGGCAAGCACTGGAAGATGGCCGACGAGATCCTCTACGTGCTCGACGGCGAAGGCTATTCGCTGCACTGGGAAGTGCAGGAGGAGATCGCGGAGAAGTACTACGCTCGCGTGGCGAAGACGCCGACCCGGCACGAGATCAAGAAGGGCGACACGCTCTACGTCCCGCAGAACACGATCGCCGTGCACTTCGCCGCCGACGGCACCCCGCTGCGGATGCTGTCCGCGCAGAACCGCATGTTCAAGCACCTCGGTTACGACAAGGTGCACTACTTCGAGAACGCGCCGGAGTACGCCGCCGGCGAGCTGGCCGAAGCCGCCACGTCCGTCTGACCGTCCGCCCGACCGAAGGGGCCTGTCTCGTGTTCTCCCGCGAGGCGGGCCCCTTCGCGGTTTCCCCCTGGTGCCGAAGGAAAGGAACGTGCTGATGTCGAACGACGGAACCTCGAGCGTGGGAGTGGCCGGGCTGGGCGCGATGGGCGGGCCGATCGCCCGCCACCTCGTGGGCGCCGGGCTGGACACGGTGGTGTTCGACCGGAACCGCTCCACAGTGGACGAACACGTCGAAGCGGGAGCGCGGGCGGCCGCGTCCGCGGCGGAGCTCGGCGCGTGCGACGTGGTGCTGGTGATCGTGCCGGCGGATGACGACGTGCTCGAGGTGTCGGCCGCGGTGCTCACCGCGGCCGAGCGCGGGTCCGTGCTGCTGATCTGCAGCTCGGTCACGCCCGAGACCTGTCACCGGGTCGCCGTCGAGGCGGAGAAGGTCGGCGTGGCCGTGCTCGACGCGGCGCTGACCGGCGGCATCCGCGGCGCGGTGAACGGCCGGATCGCGCTGCTCGTCGGCGGGGACGAAGCCGTGCTCGACCGGGTGCGCCCGGCGCTGGCGCCGTGGACCAAGGCGGTGCACCACCTCGGCCCGCTCGGCGCCGGGCAGATCGGCAAGACCGTGAACAACCTGTGCCACTGGGGCCAGGTGACCGCGGTCGTGGAGGCGCTGCGGTTCGGCCGCCGCCTCGGGGTCGAACCGGCGAAGCTGCGCCCGGCGCTGCTCGACGGGCCGGCCGCGAGCAACACCCTCGCCGAGCTCGAGCTGATGCACTTCACCTGGTATCGCAAGGATCTGGCCAACGCGTTCCGGATGGCCGGCGAAGTGGACCACGACCTGCCGGTGGCGCGGCTGGCCCGCGAGGTGATGGAGGGCATCACCGTCGCGGGCGTGGCCGAGCTGTTGCGCGGCGAAGGCGCCTAACGGTCGGGGTCGGGGGAGAGGTGGGCGGTCCACTTCTCCTCGATCCGCCCCACCCGCCACACCAGCACGGCGACGAGCCAAGTGGCCACGAACAGCCCCACGATCGCGAAACCGACGTTGTTCAGGTCGACGTCGGCGATCGCGGCGAGCGGGCCCGAGGTGATCCCGAGCCGCTCGGTGAGGATCGACAGCAGCTCGATGGTGCCGATCACGAGCGCGACGGCCACCGACAGCGCGGTCACCGTGAGGTTGTAGAACACCTTGCGCACCGGCTTCGCGAACGCCCACCCGTAGGCGAAGTTCATGAAGCAGCCGTCGGCGGTGTCGAACAACGTCATCCCCGCCGCGAAGAGCACCGGCAGCACGAGGATCGCGTACCAGGGCAGGGCGAAAGTGGCCGCGCCCGCGGCGAGCACCAGCAGGCCCACCTCGGTGGCGGTGTCGAACCCGAGTCCGAAGAGGACGCCGACCGGGTAGATGTGCCACGGCTTGCGCACGGCCTTCGTCACGCCCGAGAGCAGCCGGTTGAGGATCCCGCGCTTCGCCAGGTGCTCCTCGAGTTCGGCCTCGCTGAAGCGGCCGTGGCGCATCTCGCGGAACACCTTCAGGATCCCGAAGAGCACCACCAGGTTCACGATGCCGATGAGGTAGAGGAACACCCCGGACACCGACGTGCCGATCAGCCCGGTGATCCGGTGCAGCCCCGACGCGTCGTTCGTGACCGAGCCGGCGAGCGCGCGCACGCCCAGCGAGAGCAGCAGGCACAGTCCGAACACGACGGTCGAGTGCCCGAGGGAGAACCAGAACCCGACCGACAGGGGGCGGCCGCCGTCGGCCATCAGCTTGCGGGTGGTGTTGTCCACGGCGGCGATGTGGTCGGCGTCGAACGCGTGGCGCAGCCCGAGCGTGAACGCCGTGACGCCGAGCCCGACGCCGAAGAAGCCGCCGCCGGCCAGCGCGTGGTGGGCCGGGGCCACCGCGAACACGAGCACACCCCAGCCGACGACGTTGAGCAGCAGGATCACGGTGGCCATGCCGGCGAGCGAAGCCCACTCCCGGCCGGTGAGCGCGGCCCGGACGCGGCCGAGCCGGCCGGGTGCCTCAGCCGTCATGACGAGCCGCGAACAGGCAGGTGTAGAGGCCGCGCCAGGGCATCTCGACGTCGCCGAAGCCGGCCTTCGCGAGCCCTTCGAGGTGGTCGGCGATCGAGGGCAGCGCGTCCTTGTGCTGGTGCGCCCCGGCTTTGTCCGACGGCGGGATGAGCTGCTTGCGCACCGCGCGCAGCCGCTTGTCCCACACCGGGTCCGGCCCGATGTGGTCGAGGTTGAGCAGCCAGCCGCCGGGTGCCAGGTGCTCGGCCGCCTCGGTGTAGAACCGCGCCAGCTGCGCGGGGTCGAGGTGGTGGCTGGCCCGTGAAGTCATCACCACGTCGAGGTCGCCGGGCAGGTTCGCGAGGTCCGTCATGTCGGTGAGCCGGTAGGACACCCGGTCGCCGTAGCGCGCGAGCCGCTGCCTGGCGGCGTCGGCCATCACCGGCGAGACGTCGGTCCAGACGCCGTGCGCGGAGGGGAAGAGGTCGAGCAGGACCTCGAGGAAGTCACCGGGGCCGCTGCCGATGTCGGCCACCAGCTTCGTCCGCGGCCGGTCGCCGGCCACGAGCGTGGCGGCGATGCGGCGGGGCAGCACGAGGAAGCCGACGAGTTGGTCTTGTTCCAGCCAGGACGTGGCGACGTTCGGATCGAGCCATTCGGACAACGGGCGCTCCTCACGGGGGGATGGGTTCGGGGGCCGTGCTCCCGCGTCGAGCGCCGGAGCACGGCCGGGTCGGCTACTTGCGCGCGCCGTGGGTGGTGCCCGCCTCGGCGGCGGCGTCGAGGATCTTCTTGCCCTCCTCGGGGGAGAGCTGCACGCCGTGGCGCTCGATGTTGTGCAGGCGCATGGTGCGCAGCAGCCCCGTGTCCTGGATCGCCAGGTAGCGGGCCGTGTCGTTGCCGTCGAGGTTGAAGTGCTGGTGCCACGCCCACCGCGGCGGGGCGAACAACGTGCCCTCCTGCCACTCGACGACGTCGATCGGCTCGTCGTCGTAGTTGATGAGGGAGAAGCCGTGGCCCTTGACCACGTAGAGGTAGGCCTCGGTGGTGTGGCGGTGGCGCACGGAGTTGTTGCCCGGCTTGAGCTCCGAGATGTGGGCGCTCAGCACCTCGTAGTCGGCGAGGTCGAAGTAGTGGCCGCGGTTGTTGCGCCACGGCCGGGCGGGCAGCTCCATCTTCCGCAGGTCGTCCTCCACGACCAGGCCCTTGTTCGGCGGGTGCTGGCGGTTGAACTCGTCGCGGGCCGCGATCTCGGAGGAATCGAGGTTCTTCTTCTCGCTGGCCAGGACACCCTTCTGGTACTCGTCGCGCACTGCTGCTCTCCTTGTCGTACTCGAGGGGACTTCAGGGGTTTTCGGTGCGCCGCACCACGTGGCGCCACATGGTCGCGACGGTGAACGCCCCGCCCAGGTCGGGCAGGAGCGCGAGGTCCTCGTCGGGGATCGCCACCGGCTTGCCGCCGGCCTGGACGAGGGCGAGGGTGTGGCGCGCGAGCGAGTCGACGGCCATGGCCTGCAACACGGCCTGCGCCACCGCCGTCTCGGGGTCACCGCCGGCGACGCTGACCAGCCCGTGTCCACTGAGGACGAGCACCGGCCGCTCGCCGAGCGCGTCGGCCATCCGGCCCGCGAGGTCGTGGTCGTTCACCAGCACCGAGCGCGGCCACACGGGGATGCCGTCGGCGGCGAGCCGCGCGGCCGGGATGTCGTAGGCGCCGAAGAGCGGCAGCCACGGCAGCCCGGCCAGCGACATCGTGACCACCGCGGGCGGGTGCGCGTGGACCACGGCCGTCACGTCGGGGTGGCGGCGGAGCACCTCGGTGTGGATCGGCAGCTCGTTGGGCACGCTCCACTCGCCGGCGTCGGGGCGGCCGTGCAGCGGCACCGGCCGGATGTCCTCGGCCGTGGTGTAGCGCAGGCCGGATTCGCGCGGGCCGCGGCAGCGCACCAGCAGCTCGTCCGGCGAGGTGCGCACGCTGATGTGGCCCAGCACGTGCTCGACGAGGCCGGTGGCGGCGAGCACCCGGCAGGCGAGCGCGACGGACTCCCTCACGGTGCCTCCTGGTCGGTTCGCACTGTGCCTGGTTTGCCAGCGCTGGTCTATTGGTTAGTCCGAACAACGTTACGACCATAAGGCGCCCGCCAGCTGCGGGTCAACCCTCCGGCCGGGCGCTTCGGGCGCTTCGGCGACGAGGTTTTCGCGCGGCTGTGAGAGAATCGGCGCATGGCAGCAACAGGGTCGGGTGGGTCCGCGGCCGCTCCGCGGGCGGACGCCGGACTGTTCGACGTGGTGTCCTCCAACCGGATGTCGGAGGTCATCGTCGAGCAGATCCGCTCCCTCATCCGCGCCGACAAACTGCGCCCCGGCGACCGGCTGCCGAGCGAGCGCAACCTGTGCGAGCAGATGGGCGTCAGCCGGGTCACCGTGCGCGAGGCCCTGCGCGTGCTGGAGGCGGCCGGCCTGGTCGCCATCAAGGTCGGCGCACGCGGCGGCGCGTTCGTCACCACACCCTCGTCGACCACGCTCGGCGCGAACCTGGCCGACCTGGTGAACCTCTCGC
This sequence comes from Amycolatopsis rhabdoformis, assembly GCF_035918295.1. Classification (GTDB taxonomy): domain Bacteria; phylum Actinomycetota; class Actinomycetes; order Mycobacteriales; family Pseudonocardiaceae; genus Amycolatopsis; species Amycolatopsis rhabdoformis. Next base: position 3,577,313 of record NZ_CP142149.1, on the reverse strand, counting down.
CGATGACGGGCCCGGAGGTCATCGAGGCCCGCCAGGTGGTGGAGCTCGGCATCGTCGACCTGGTGATCGACCGGGCCACCGACGAGGACCTCGCCGAGTTGCGCGAGCTCACGGCCGAGCACCAGGCCGCGCTCAAACGCGGCGAGTACAGCATGGAGATGTCGGCGGCGTTCCACATCCGCGTCGCGAAGTGCGCGCACAACGCCGCCATCGAGATGCTGGTGCACTCCTTCCACGGCCCGCTGCTGATGTCACTGCGCGAGGCCCAGGTCGCCGCGCCACTGATGGGCCACCGGGGTGTGAACGAACACCGCGAGATCGTGGAGGCCATCGCCGCGCGGGACGCCGAGAAGGCGCGCGACATCATGGCCAAGCACCTGCGCCGGACTTCGCAGCGGATCGCCCGCGTGCAGGCTTCGCGCGAGAAGGACTGAACGACTCCGCGGGACGGCTGATCGGTTGTCGTCGCGGTTCCGGGGACGCGCTTTCCGAGTCGGCGTCGCCGTCGTCCCCTCTGGTAAAACCGCGGCGAGGAAGGGACGTTCGCGTGGAAGCCGGTGGCCGGGCGAAGCGGTGGGGCGGGTTCAAGAAGCGGCGACGGTGGGTGCTGCTCGGGCTGGTCGTCGTGGTGGTGGTCGTGTGGCTGGCAGTGGTGCGGCCTTACGCGGCCGGCGTTCCGGCCGACGTGGCGAGCCTGCGGACCCTGTGCGAGCCGGGAACCGGGGAGCAGAGCTACTCCAGGGTCGACGCCTACACCGGCCCCGCGCCGCACCCGATCGTGGTCTTCGCGCCCAACCGGCCCGATTTCCCGGACTACACGAGCGCCGGCTCGTCCTCGGCGGGCAGCGTTCAGCTCGTGGGCTGCCGGCGCCCCGTCGATCCTCGGCGGCCCGGGCCGCAGCTGAGCTGCTTCTACGGTGACGCGACGCCCGCCTCGATCGACCAGGGCCGGTTCCCGGTCGACGTCTACGAGGTCCGCACCGGTCGGCGGGTGACGTCCGTCGTGGTCGACGGGCGGGTCCGGTGCCCGGCGGTGTACCCGGAGGACGCCCACGTCGACACTGAACCCGAGGACGCCGATTACGCCGCCGTCCTCGCGCCGCTGGTCAACGGCGAGGTCCGCGGCTGAGCTGCCCTTGTGCGGGTTCGGGTTCACTCTTTCGGTTGTTACATCGAAAGCACACCCGTCACAGTACGTTTTGTGGTCTGATATCCCCCGGTATCCGTTTTGGTCCCGAGGGGGGAAGCGATGAAAAGCGTGGTGTGGTGGTCCATCGGCGCGCTGTTCGGGCTCGCGCTGATGGCGCTCGGCCTGTTCGGCTCCGGCAGCGCGAGCGGCACGGTCCTGTGCGGCAGCGAGCACATGAAACCGGGCGACACCTGCGAGCGGACCCAGTACGGCCTCACGGCGACCGAGACCTACGAAGAAAAACTCCAGGAATCCGTCGCCGACGCCAAAACCTTCGAAGGCGGCGGCCGCTGGGTGACCTTCGGCATCGGCACCGCCATCGCCGGTGCGTGCGGGTGGCGCCTGGTCGTCGCGATCCGCCGCCGGGCGAACAGGGGATCCGGCGCGGGTGTGGCCCCGGTGGGGCCGGGCGAGCAGTCGGCGTTCGCGCCGCAGGGGTTCCCTGCTGGGCAGAACTTTCAGCAGCAGCCGGGAATGCAGCAAGGTTTCCCGCATCAGCCCGGGTTCCAGCAGCAGGAATTCCCACCGCCGCAAGGGTTTCAGCAGCCTCCGCCACCGGGATACCAGCAACCGCAGGGTCCGTATCAGCAGTAGCGAAGGAGTGATCGTCCGTCGCGTGGCCGCGGCGCACGATCGGCAGTCTCCGGCGAACCGGCCACCACGACTTGCGCTCTCCAAGCCGCTCACCACTGTACGATCCGGACACCATTTCGGACCGGGTGAGCTGGGGGCGGCAGTGAGCGGTACCAAGGTGTTGGTGGCCGGAGCGAGCATCGCGGGGCCTGCGCTGGCCCATTGGCTGCGGCGGCGCGGGGCCGAGGTGACCGTGGTCGAGCGGGCGTCCGGCCTGCGCCCCGGTGGGCAGGCGGTGGACGCGCGCGGCGTGACCAAAGAGGTGATCCGGCGGATGGGGCTGGACGCGGCCGTGCGCGCGGCCCGTACCGAGACCGCCGGCGCGTACACGGTGGACGCGGACGGCACCGTGCTCGAGACCTTCAGTGCGGAGGACGACGGCGGCGACGGCTACATCTCCGAGATCGAGATCCTGCGCGGGGACCTGTCGCAGGTGCTGTACGACGACACCCGCGACGAGGTCGAGTACGTGTTCGGCGACCGGATCGCCGAGCTCGCCCAGGACGCGGACGGGGTCGACGTGACCTTCGCGAGCGGTGGGCGGCGGCGGTTCGACCTGGTGATCGGGGCGGACGGGCTGCACTCGGCGTTGCGGTCGATGGTGTTCGGGCCGCGCGAGCGGTTCGTGCGCCACCTCGGGCAGGTGCTGGCGTTCTACACCGTGCCCAACGAGTTCGGGCTGGAGCGGTGGCTGATCGACCACCAGGAGTCCGGGCGCTCCGCCGGCCTGCGGCCCCTGCGCGACGCCTCCGTCGCGATGGCCATGCTCTCCTTCTCCGCGCCCGACTTCGACGTCGACTACCGCGACATCAAGGCGCAGAAACGCCTGCTGCGCGAGCGCATGGCCGGCCTGGGCTGGTGGACGCCGCGCATCCTCGCCCACCTGGACGACGCCCCCGACTTCTACCTCGACCAGGTCGCGCAGGTCGTGATGGACCGCTGGTCCACCGGCCGCGTCGCCCTCCTCGGCGACGCGGCGTTCAGCTCGTCGCCGTTGTCCGGGCAGGGCACCGGCCTGGCCCTCGTCGGCGCCTACCTCCTCGCGGGCGAGCTGGCTGCCGCCGGGTGGGACCCGGAGGCCGGCTTCGCCGCGTACGAGGAGCGGATGCGGTCGTTCGTCGAGGCCAACCAGGAGATCGGCCGCCTGCACGCCAACAGCCGCGACGCCGCGCCGGACGCCGAACCGGCCGTGGACTACGCGAGCGAGTGGTTCGCGGACCTGATCAACCGCGCCCTCAACGGCGTCGAGCTGCCCGACTACGCGGGGGTGCCGGATTCCCGTCCGCAGGCTGGGCCGCCGGCCACAGCGTAACCACCACCGGCGGCGTTCCGCCGGGCATTCGTCCGCGCCGTCAGCGGAACCCGGGGCGCCGCGGTGGTTCGTCGCGTTCGCGCGGAACTTCCCGACTGTGCTCGCGCGGCCATTCGCCGGTCTCGTCGATCACCATCGGCACCGCGGCCTATCCGAACGGCATTCGCGGCCACTGCGGCGTGCGATCCGACGGCGCGGAGATCGCCGGTGCGGACGCGACGCTCGCCGACCGGCCCCAGCACCTCGACGTCGAGATCACCGGGATCAGCCGGCTCACGGTGCTCGACACGAAGGCGCGCCGACAACGCGTGGGGAAGCCCGAAGGTGCACTGCACCGGGCAAGGGCCGGTGACCGGCCATCGAAGTGTCCTTTTCGGACGGTCCACACCGGATCACCGATGCCATACCTCCGATTAGCCCGTTTTGCCCCATTCCGAGTGAACAGCGGACTCACCACGGAAACACGGCGGTAACACCACCCGGTTAATTTCCTGCCGCAGGTCGGCGACACGAGGAGAAACCGGGCGTGGTGGATACGGGAAGCACGGCGTGGTTGCTCGTCAGCGCGGCACTGGTGATGCTGATGACGCCGGGCCTCGCGCTGTTCTACGGCGGCATGGTGCGGGCCCGCAGCGTGCTGAACGTGATGGCGATGACGTTCATCTGCCTCGCGACCGTCGGCCTCGTGTGGGTGGTGTACGGGTACTCCCTCGCGTTCGGTGCGGACTGGTTCGGTGGGCTGCTGGGTGATCTGCGGCTGGCCGGGCTGCGCGGGGTCGCGCAGCAGACCGTGGGGCCGGCGGGCAACCAGGTGCCGCTGTATGCGTTCGTCGCGTTCCAGATGATGTTCGCGGTGATCACGGTGGCGCTGCTGGCCGGCGCGATCGCCGAGCGGGCGCGGTTCTGGACCTGGACGGTGTTCTCCGTCGTGTGGGTCACGCTGGTGTACCTGCCGGTGGCGCACTGGGTCTTCGCGCCCGACGGCTGGATCGCGAGCAAGCTGCACCTGCTGGACTTCGCGGGCGGCACCGTCGTGGAGGTGAACTCCGGGGCCGCCGCGCTGGCGCTGGCGGTGGTGCTCGGGCGCCGGCACGGCTGGCCGCGGCAGATCGTGCGGCCGCACAACCTGCCGTTCGTGATGTTCGGCGCCGGGCTGTTGTGGTTCGGCTGGTTCGGGTTCAACGCCGGCTCCGCGCTGGCGGCGAAGAACCTGGCCGCCACCTCGTTCCTGAACACCACCGTCGCCGGGGCGGTCGCGGTGCTGGGGTGGCTGCTCGTGGAGCAGTTCCGCGACGGCAAACCGACCACGCTCGGCGCGGCGTCCGGCGCGGTGGCCGGGCTGGTGGGGATCACGCCCGGGTGCGCCTACGTCGAACCGCTCGGCGCGATCGCGATCGGCCTGGTCGCGGGCGTGGTGTGCTCGTTCGCGGTGGGCCTGAAGTACCGGTTCGGGTTCGACGACTCGCTCGACGTGGTGGCGGTGCACGGCATCGGCGGCCTGATCGGGACGCTGCTGATCGGGTTGTTCGCGACCGTGGGCGTGGATCCGCAGGGGGTGAACGGCCTCTTCTACGGCGGCGGGTTCGGCCAGCTGTGGCGCCAGGCCGCCGGAACCTTCGCGGTACTAGGCTACTCGCTGGTCGTGACCTTCCTGATCGGCTGGATCATGCACAAGTTCATGGGATTCCGGCTCGATCGCGAGGCCGAGATCGACGGTGTCGACGAGGCTGAGCACGCGGAAGGCGCGTACGAGCTGGCAGTCCAATCCGGACGCCGGGCCGGCGTGACTGCCGGCGACCACCACCGGCCCGCGCGCGAGGAGACTCGATGAAGCTGTTGACCGCCGTCGTCAAACCGTTCGTGATGGACGACGTCCGGGTGGCACTGCAGGAGCTGGGCATCGCGGGGATGACGGTCACCGAGGTCCGCGGGTACGGCCGCCAGAAGGGCCACACCGAGATCTACCGCGGCGCCGAGTACGCGATCGACTTCATCACCAAGCTCCGCCTCGAGATCCTCCTCGACGACGAGCAGGTCGAGACCGTGCTGCGCACCGTGTGCGAGACCGCCCACACCGGCAAGATCGGCGACGGCAAGATCTGGGTCACGCCGGTGGAGACCGTCGTGCGCGTGCGTACCGGCGAACGCGGGTCCGACGCGCTGTAGGCCTCGGCTCGTGCGTTGACGTGCCGCCAAATTCTCCCTAGGTTCGACCGCATCGCCGACCTCGAGGGAGCGGTCATGGCTATTCCTGTGCCCGATGCGGCAAGGCTCGCGGCGCTGTCCCGGCACTACGGCTTCGACCTGACCCCGGCCGAGATCGGGGAGTTCGTCCCCGCGGTCGAGGGGACACTGGCGGCGTCGGAGGAGGTCGAGCGGCTCTACCGCCGGTCCGCGCCCGAGCCGCCGGTGCGGGAGTCCTCACTGCCGGCCGACAACCCGCTCAACGCCTGGTCGGTGCGGACCACGATCAGCGAGACGGCCGAGGGCCCGCTGGCGGGCAAGACGGTCGTGGTGAAGGACAACATCGCCGTGGCCGGCGTGCCCATGGTCAACGGGTCGGCGTCGATGGACGGCTTCGTGCCGAGGCGCGACGCCACGGTCGTGCGCCGGCTGCTCGCCGCGGGCGCCACCATCACCGGCAAGTCGACGTGCGAAGACCTGTGTTTCTCCGGGGGCAGCTTCACGTCGTGGCCGGGGCCGGTGCGCAACCCGTGGGACCTCGCCCGCAACGCCGGCGGCTCCTCGAGCGGCAGCGCCGCGCTGGTGGCCAACGGCGACGTCGACCTGGCGGTCGGCGGGGACCAGGGCGGCTCGGTGCGGATCCCGGCGTCGTTCACCGGGGTCGTGGGGCACAAGCCGACGTACGGGCTGGTGCCCTACACCGGCGCGTTCCCGATCGAGCAGACGATCGACCACCTCGGCCCGATGACCCGCACGGTGGCCGACGCCGCGTTGATGCTGAGCGTGCTGGCCGGTGCGGACGGATACGACTCCCGCCAGCCCACGGCGCTCGACCCGGTCGACTACGTGGCCGCCCTGGGCGAGAGCGCGTCCGGCCTGCGCGTCGGCGTGGTGCGCGAAGGCTTCGGCACGCCCGTGTCGGAGGCCGGCGTCGACGATTCGGTCCGCGAAGCGGTGGAGGTGCTGCGCTCGGCCGGGCTGAGCGCCGACGAGGTCTCCATCCCGTGGCACCTCGACGCCATGGCGGTGTGGAACGTGATCGCGACCGAAGGCGCCGCGTACCAGATGCTCGACGGCAACGGGTACGGCATGGGCACCTGGGGCCAGTACGACCCGGAGCTGGTCGCGCACTACTTCCAGGGCCGCGTCGCGCGCGGCCGCGAGCTCTCCAAAACGGTCCAGCTCGTCGGCCTCTCGGGCCGCCACACCTACGAACTCGGCGGCGGCAAGTACTACGCCATGGCCCGCAACCTCTCCTTCGAACTGCGCGCCGCCTACGACACCGCCCTGGCCGACCACGACGTCCTCGTGATGCCGACCCTGCCCTACACCGCCCGCGAGCTGCCCCCGCCCGACGTGTCCCTCGCCGACTACCTCGACACGGCCCTGTCGATGATCGGCAACACCGCCCCCTTCGACGTGACCGGCCACCCGGCCTGCAGCGTCCCGGCCGCCCTCGTCAACGGCCTGCCCACCGGCATGATGCTCATCGGCAAACGCTTCGACGACGCCACGGTGCTGCGGGTGGCTCATGCGTATGAACAGGCGGTGGGCGGTTTCCCGGCTCCGACCAGGGCGGTGGCGGCGACGTCCTGAACCTGGCGTGGCAGTCTTTCCCCCGTACACAAGCGAAAGCGGGGAGCGGACATGACCGGGTGGTCGGCAATGGCGGGCACGCACGACTACGCGGTCGCCGACCGGGCGAGCGCCGAGGCGTTGGCCGAAGCCTTGGCCGCCTACGGTTTCGCGCGGGTGGTCGCGCGCCCGGGACCGCCCGAGGGCTGGCTGGTCAGTGCGCTGGACGAAGGACCGTACCCGGCCGACGACGAGGGGCATCGCACCATCGACGCGGTCGGCAAGGCCGCCACGGTGATGGCTCGAGCTCACGGCGGCTACCCCTACGGCGGTGGCCGTGGTGAACCGGGCATGTTCACGCAACTCAGCGAAGCACCGGTTGTGCGTACCAATCCGGGTGCGCGTCCACCGGTTCCGGTCGTCCGCATCATGCCCGCCCCACCGCCGGGTGCCCTGGCGTTGACGCCGGACAGCGCGGCCGAGGTCGACGCGCCCGTCGACCTGTCCGGGCTGGACGAGATCGAGTGGTCCCGGCTCGGGCACGCCCACGGTCCGGCTGGGGACACCCCCCAGCTGATCCGGGCGCTCGCGCAGAACGACGACGGGTGGGACGCCGTCCTCGACGAGCTCTTCGGCGACAATCTGCTCCACCAAGGAACCTGCTACTCCGCGACCGCCCCGGCACTGCCCTTCGTCGGCCGGTTGCTCACCACCGGCGGACTGCCCGCGCAGCGACGGCTCGACCTCTGTCTGTGGCTGGTCATCGCCGCCGACTGCCGCCCCGTCAGCCTGCTCGGTGACGCCGACCGTGCCGCGGCGCGAGGCCGGGCTCCCGGGGCCGCACCCTGGACCACGGAGGTGCACCTCGCCGTCGGCGAGCAACTGCCCGCGCTTCTGGCCCGGTGGACCGCCGAGCCGGAAGCGATCCGGTACGTGCTCGCTTGCCTGGCCGCGCTCTACCCGAGCCAGGGCCGAAGAATCGTCGAGGACGTGGCGACGATGGCGGCCGACCACGCCGGACGGCAACCCGGGGAGTACCTGCGCCTCGCGGAAGCGCTGCTGCACGCCGACGACGCAAGGGCACTGCGGATCGCCGGGGAAATCTTCGCCTGGGACGACCTCGGGCCGGACTGGTTCGACGCTCCCCACCTCGGCAGTGCGGTGAAGGCCGGACACGTGCTCGCCGAAGGGACATTGCGGACCGCGAGCGCCACGGCATAGCCGTCAACGGTCGCGCATAGGCCCATCCGGATCCGGCGGCCGCGGTCCCAGCCGGCACATCCTGACGCCGGCGGCTACTACTTCACCTTGCCCGGCGTGCGCACCGGGGACGACTGGTACGGCAGCGGCTTGCTGCGCTGACTCGCCAGCGTCTCGGCGTACAGGTCCAGCAGTCCATCGGTGGCGGTGTCCCAGCCGGACTGGGCGGCGTGGCGCCGGGCTTCGGCGCGGTGGTCGCCGGCGAGGAGCGCGCGGGCGCACGCCGGCAGGTCCACCGGCTCGTCGACCGGGAAGAAGCGGGCGGCGGTGGTGCCGGCGAGCGTGCTGCGGGCCGCGGGGCTTTCGGCGGCGAGCACGGGCAGTCCGCTGGCGAGTGCTTCCAGCAGCACGAGGCCGAGCGTGTCGGTGGTGGAGGGGAACACGAACAGGTCGGCGGCGCGGTAGGCCTCGGCGAGGTCTTCGCCGTGGAGCAGGCCGGTGAACACGGTGTCGGGTGGGAGTGTGCGTTCGAGGTGGGCCCGGGCGGGGCCGGTGCCGGCGAGCACGAGGCGGAAGCCGCCGGCCGGTTCGGCGAGGGAGGCCAGGCGGTGCAGGCCTTTTTCGGCGGCGAGGCGGCCGACGTAGAGCGCGATCGGGCGGCCGGTGGTGCGGCGGGCGGGAGCGGGGCGGAACCGGACGAGGTCGACGCCGCGCGGCCACAGGCGCACGCCGGGGATGCCGTGGGCGGTGAGTTCGGTGATGGCCGCGTCGGAGGTGGCGAGGTTGAGCTCCGCGCGGCGGTGCAGCGAGCGCAGGACCGTCCAAATGAGAGGGACGGCGCCGCCGAGCCGGTAGTGGCGGGCGTAGCGGGCGATGTCGGTGTGGTAGGACGCCACGACCGGGCGGCCCTGCCGGTGCGCGGCGATCAGCCCGGCGACGCCGAGGAACGCCGGGTTCACGAGGTGCACCACGTCGGGCTCGAACGCGCGCAGGAACCGGGCGACGCGGGGCAGGGGCAGGCCCCAGCGCTTGCCGCCGTAGAGGAACTTCGCGCCGACCGTGGGCACGGTCTCGACCGCGGGGCCGGGAAACTCGGCCGGGCCGTCGGCGGGCGCGATCACGAGCACGTCGTGGCCCCGCTCGCGCAGCTCGCTCACCGTGGCGAGGAGGCGGGTCACGATCCCGTCGGTGGAGGGCAGCCACGTCTCGGTCACGAACGCGATGCGCACGGCGTCACCGGGCCTTCTCGCGCACCGCGGCCAGGCACCCGACCAGCACCGCGATCACCAGCAGAAGGGCCAGGCTGACGGGACCCGTCCCCAGCCCCAGCCCGCCCCGCTCGGGACCCACGCCGAGCCAGTCGGCGAACGACGCGCCCAGCGGCCGGGTGAGCACGTAGGCCGCCCAGAACGCGGCCACCGCGTCGAGCCGCGCGAACCGCCACGCGAGCGGCGGAACGGCGATCACGACCGCGAACACGACACCCGAGCCGAGGTACCCGAGCCCCAGCGTCGTCGCGGTCAGGTCGCCGGCCGCGGTACCGAGGGCGAAGGTCACCCCCACGGTGAGCCAGTAGAACACCTCGCGGCGCGGAGTCCGGATGTCGTGAATGGACAAGGTTCCCTCGAGCCGGTGCCACATCAGGAAAACCGCGGCGAGGGCGAGGGCGAAGACGGCCGTCGACACCGCGTAGGGCACGCCGAGCGCCACGTGGGCGACGTCGGCGGCCATCGTGCCGAACACGCTCACCAGCAGCACGGTGACCCAGTACCGCACCGGTGAGTACGCGCGGGCCCGCAACTGCACCACGAGGGAACCGGCCAATGCCACCGCCGCCAGGCCGGCGGCGATCACCGGATCAATGGTGTGCGCGAGAAAGTCGCTCGTGGTTTCGCCGACGCCCGTCGTCAGCACTTTGATCACCCAGAACACCACGGTGATCTCCGGGACTTTGGCGGCGCCGCGGTGGCCCGATTCGGCCAACTTCGCTGTCGTCATAAGGAAATTCTCGCAGCCATCGATCCGGGGTGAACACTCGGAGCGATTGTTCTTCCGGTGTTCTTATTGCTTGTTTTGCCGGTTTTCGCCTTGCGAGGAAATTGCCTGCGATAAACCCCTGGCTAACCTTCGCGGCTGTACGGTGTACCCGCTTTCCGCGGCGATTCCCGGCCGGTTTCCCGCCCCCGCGACGCGTCGATCTACGATCGTGTAGATTTACTACGAACGTGTAGAAATTTTGGAAGGCGAGTGCATGGAGCGAGTGGTGATCGTGTCCGCCCGGATCGGGGCGGGCCACGACGGCGCGGCGAAGGAACTGGCCCGGTACTGGGGAAAGCGAGGCTCCGGTACCGAGATCGTGGACTTCCTCGACCTGCTGCCCGTGCGGCTCGGCCGGCTGCTCTGCAGTGCCTACCACCGGCAGCTGCAGGTCGCCCCCGGCAGTTGGGACTGGCTGCTGGGCGCCCTCGGCTCGCCGTCGCCGGCCGCGGTCGCCCGGGGTGTCGCCGGGCTCGCCGCGGCGAACCTGGCGAGGGCGATCGACGGGACGGACCTGGTCGTGTCGACCTATCCGCTGGCCACGCTCGCGGCCGGACGGCTCAAGGCGCAGGGGCGGATGAGTCAGCCGCTGGTGTCCTACCTGACCGATCCCTCGGTGCACCGCCTGTGCGTGAGCCCGTGGGCGGACCTCACGGTGGCGCCCAACGAGATCGCGGCCGAGCAGGCCCGGGCTCTGGGCGCGGTGCGCACCGAGGTGTGGCCGCCGCTGGTCGCTCCCGACTTCCGGCCGGTGGCCGGCGGGGCCGAGCGGGCCCGGCTGCGCCTGGCGTACGGGCTGCCCGCCGACCGCGCGCTGGCGCTGGTCGTGTCCGGCTCGTGGGGAGTCGGCGAGGTCGAGCGGACGGTGGCCGACCTGCGCGCCGACGGCGTGGCCGAGCCGGTGGTGGTCTGCGGCCGCAACGACGCGCTGCGCGACCGGCTGGCCGAGGCGGGGGTGCGGCACGTGTTCGGGTGGGTGGACACGATGGCGGACCTCATGCGGGCGTGCGACCTGGTGGTGCAGAACGCCGGCGGGCTCACGACCTCCGAGGCGCTCGCCACCGGCCTGCCGGTGCTCACCTATCGCTGCCTGCCCGGCCACGGCCGGGTCAACTCCGCGGTGCTCGACCGCGCCGGCACGGTGCCGTGGGTGCGCTCGCCCGAAGCGCTCGCCGGTGCCGTGCGCACGGCGCTGCACCGGGAGTCGGTGCCCGAGCCGGTGCCCGAGTTGGTGCCCGAGCCGGTGCCGGTGCCGCGCATCGAGGTCGCGGGGTGATCCGGGCCGCCGCACTCGCCGCGGTCGGGGCGCACGCCGTGCCGGCCGCGCTGTTCGTCCCGCCCGTGCGCCGGCTGGTCGCCCCCGCCCTGGCCGGCATCGGCGACCCGGGCCACGTGGCGCTCACGTTCGACGACGGCCCGCATCCGCGGTCGACGCCGTTTTTCCTGTCCCTGCTGGAGAAGAGCCGGACCCGCGCCACGTTTTTCGTGCTCGGCCGCGAGCTCGCCCGCGCACCGGAGCTCGGCCGCGAGATCGTGGCGGCGGGACACGAGCTCGCCGTGCACGGCTGGGACCACCGCTGTTTCCTGCGCCGCTCCCCAGCCGCGCTGCACGACGAGCTGGCCCGCACCGCCGACCTGATCACGTCCGTGACCGGCGCCCGGCCGACGTGGCTGCGCGCGCCCTACGGCGTGTTCTCGACCGGGTCGCTGCTCGCCGCGCACCGGCTGGGCCTGCGTCCGGTGCTGTGGACGACGTGGGGCTTCGACTGGACGCGCCGCGCCACCCCGGAATCGGTCGCCGCGACAGTCCACAAGGGACTGCGACCGGGTGGCACGATCCTGCTGCACGACTCCGACGTCGCCGGCACGCTCGGGGCGTGGCGGTCAACGCTCGGCGCACTCCCGGTGATCCTCGCGCGCTGTCGTGAGCAGGGCCTGACCGTGGGGCCGCTGCGGGACCACGGGCTCGAGCGCGCACGACGCCGGCCGGGCGGCTTCGATGTCGGCGTGCAGCGACAGCACCGCCTGCGCGCCGGCGCCGGCCGACCAGCCGCAGCCGCCGAGCACGACGGCCACCGCGACCGCGGTCAGCAGACCGCGCCGGCGGGAGTCCGAACCGGACGGTGACGAGTCCAGCAACGCGCGCACCCGCTGGGGAACCGGGCCGCCCGCGGCCGCGAGCGCGTACGAGCTCTGGTGGCCGGCCAGCGCGGCCTTGGCCACCGCCGTCGCGACCACCCGCCGGTCGCCCACTCCCGACGCCGCGGTTTCGTCGGCCCAGCGTTCCATCGTGAACCGGGCCGTGGTCACGAGCGGGCGGACGAGGGGATTCACCGCCGCCGCGAGAACACCCGCCGCGGCGTAGCTCGCGTGCCGCAGCCGCAGGTGGGCTCGCTCGTGCAGCAGGAGGGCGGCCCGCTCGGAGCCGTCGAGCGCCGCGAGCATCCCCCTGGACACCGCGATGCGGCCGCCGCGGCCGGCGATGGCGAACGCGACCGGTTCGGTGCCCGGCAGGATCACCACGCCGTCGGCGGGGGAGTGCTCGTCGAGTTCGCGGTGCACGCGCCGGTACCAGCGCCACTGGTCCCGGACCGCCGCGGTCGCCGAGACCACGGCGGCCGGCAGCAAGACCCCGCAGGTGATCGAGATCGCGGCGGGCACGGTGGCGGTGGAACTGAGGGCCGAGGCGGAGAAGTCGCCGAGATCGGCGACCAGCGGGACCTCGGACAGCCCGGCTGCCGCGCCGAGGGTGAGCGCGGCGGTGCTGCCGGCGGCGAAGACCAGCGCCAGGAAGGTCAGCAGCAGCGTCGCCGCCGGTGGCGACATCCGCGGCGCGAGCCAGCGGGCGACCGGCCACGAGAGCAGCGGCAGAATGAGGGGAGCGAGCAAACCGGGGTACACGGTCACCTGCTTCCGCGCTCCTGCTGCAGCAACTGCAGCAGTGCGTGTTCGTCGGCCGGTGAGAGCGTGGAGACGAACTTCGCCAGCACGCTCTTGCGGTTGTGCTCGCTGTCGAGGACCGCGCTCATGCGGCGCGCGGCGAGCCCGGGAGCGTCGTCGACCGGGCTGTAGGCGAACATCCGGCCCTGCTTTTCCCTGGTGAGCACGCCTTTGTCGAACAGCCGCGAGAGGATCGTGACCACCGTGGTGTAGGCGAGCGAGGTGTCGCCGAGCGACTCGCGCACCTGCGTCGCGGACGCCTGGCCGCGCCGGAGCAGCACGGCCAGCACCTCGGCTTCGAGCTCACCCGGTCCTTTGCGCATCGCTTCAATCTACACTGCTGTCGTAGCTCACGGCGTGGTCGTGGGTGGGACGCGCAGCGACGTGGCGAAGAAATCGCGCTGGTCGGCGGTGAGATAGCGGGTGAGGTTGCCCGGCATGGCGGGCAGCAGCTTGGTCGGCGCGGTGGTGGGCAGGTCGGGGCGGAAGGAGTTGAAGGTGACCATGGGGGAGTGGATGTCGAGCTCCATCCCCTGCTGGATGCCGGCCTGGGTCATGGCGGCGGCGAGCGTGTGCAGGGTGAGCCCGGTGCCGCCGACGTAGATCAGGTTGCCGGCGCGGTCGGTGCCGAGGCCCGAGCGCCAGGTGTACTGGAACTGGTTCGACGCGCTGCCCCAGTGACCGGCCGGGTTGAGGTCGAGGCCGCGCACGGGCGCGCCGTGGTCCACGACCAGGTCGAGGTTCTGCCGCACGGCGGCCACGTGCGGGTTCATCGTGGCGTCGCGACCCCATTGGGCGACCGAAACGCGGCCGGTGTCGTCGATCACGACCGAGGCCATGCCGTTGTGCAGCGGTGCGACCGTTTGGCCGTCGAGGTAATAACCGCCGTCGCAGTCTTTCAGTTTCCACCCGGAGTTGAACGCGGCGACGAGGCTGCCGCGCAGTTCGGCGGGAATGGCGGCGGGGCCGGGACCGCCGGGGTCTTTCGTGCCGGAGAACAATTGTGTGCGCACCAGTGACTGGTTCAGCCACGCGACCCCGGCGACCACGCTCGCGTGGGCCGGATCGGGCTGCACGAAGGTGGTGTATTCGGCGATTCGGCCGCCGCTGCGCGCACCGGGAACCCATTCGCCCGCGCCGCTCGCCGCGGTCGGCCCCACGGCCAGGTTCTGCGGCCGAGGCCCGGCGGATCCGGTGCCGAGCCCGTCGAGCGAGGGCAGATCCGCGGCGCCGGGCTGTGCGCTCGAGGGCGGGTGGCGGGTGAACCACCAGTTCTCCACGGCGTTCACGACCCCGCCGAAACCGATCTCCCGCAACCAGTCCACCGTGCGGACGGACAGGCTCGCGTCACCGGGGTAGGTGAGCGCGTAGGTGTAGGTGCCGACGGGATAACCGAGCAGCGCCGCCACCGCGAAGAGAACGATCCAGTGGCGCCGGCGGTTTTTCGGCTTGGCCGGGGCCGGTCGCCGCGGTGCGGGGTGGGGCGAGATCGGGTGCGGGCGCAGCTGATCGGTGGTCATGTCCGCAAGCTATTCCGGGCCCTGTGCACGCCCGGAAAGCCGAAGGTTAGGAACAAGGAAAAATGCATTCCGACCGGACGGGAACCGGATTTGGCGGCGATCACGGGTAACGGAGCCGCTCGGGCAGGTTAGCGGCAGGCAAAATGATCGCCGTCGGCACCGGCGCCCGGATCAGCGGATATTCTCGGGGCATGGCCCGAGTACTTCTCGTCGAAGACGACCGCACCATCGGTGAGGTTCTGCGCACGAGCCTGACCCAGCACGGGCACGACGTCGCGTGGCACACCTGCGGGCGCACGGCGCTGCGGGCCGTCGCGGACCAGCCGAGTGATCTCGTGCTGCTCGACCTGGGGCTACCCGACCTCGACGGCACCGAGGTGTGCCGCGAACTGCGCACCACGCTGCCCGCGTGCGTGATCGTGGTCCTCACCGCGCGGGCGGACGAGATGGACGTGGTGGTGGGGCTGGAGGCGGGTGCGGACGACTACCTCGTGAAGCCGGTGCCGCTCGGCGAGCTGCACGCGCGCCTGCGGGCTCACCTGCGCCGCCACTCCACGGATCGTTCCCTGGCCGAGATCACCCTGGGCCGGCTGCGGATCGACCCCGCGGCGCGCCGCGTCACGGTGGACGGTGCCGAGTTCCCGTTGCGCGCCAAGGAGTTCGAGCTGCTGCTGCGGCTCGCCCAGGACCCGGGCAAGGCCGTGAGCCGCGAGACGCTGATGGCCGACGTGTGGGACGCGCACTGGTTCGGCTCCACCAAAACGCTCGACGTCCACATCGCCACGCTGCGGCGCAAGCTCGCCGAGGCGGGTGGTGCCGGTCCGATGCCCGAGATCGCCACCCTGCGCGGGCACGGCTACCGGCTCGAGGACGTGGAGGGGTGAGCGGGTGCGCCGCCGGATCGTCCTGACGACGCTGCTCACCGCGTTGGTCGCGATCGGCCTGTTCGGCACGCCGCTGGCCGTGGCGGTCGCGCGATACTTCGTGACCTCCGAACGAGCCGAGCTCGAACGCGCCGCCGACTCCTACGCCCTCGACGTGTCCGGCGACATCCTGCGCCACCGCACCCCCGACCGCACGCCCACGACCGAGGACCCCACCTCGGTGGCGGTCTACAGCCCCGCGGGGGCGTTGCTCGCGGGCACCGGCCCGGCCACGCTCGCGGCGGCCGGCGAAGCGGCGCACGGCGACGGCGTGGTGTCCGCGGACACCGACGACGACCTCGTGGTGATCATCCCGATCGACGACGACGGCACGGTCGTCGCGCTCGTGCGCGCCGCGACCCCGCGCACGGAGGTCTACAGGCACACCGGCCTCACCTGGCTCGGGATGGCCGGGCTGGCCGTGGTCGCGCTGTTGTCGGCCTACCTGGTGGCGCGCCGCCAGGCCCGGCGGCTGGCGCGTCCGCTCGAGCAGCTGTCCGCCACCGCGCGCGACCTCGGCGACGGCGACTTCAGCATCCGCGCGAGCCGCGCCGGGATCCCGGAGATCGATTCCGTCGGCGAATCCCTCGACTCCACGGCCGTGCGCCTCGACGACCTGCTCGCCCGCGAGCGCGCCTTCTCCGCCGACGCGTCCCACCAGCTGCGCACCCCGCTCGCCGGGCTGCGCCTGCAACTGGAGGCCGCGCTGGAAAACCCGAGCGCCGACCTGCGTCAGGTCGTGGAATCGGGCGTCGCCACGACCGGCCGGCTCGACCGCACCGTGACCGATCTGCTGGCGCTGGCCCGCGACACCCCGCCCCTGCGTGACGCCACCGCCGTTGCCGACGAGCTCACCGCCATCGCCCACGAATGGCACCCGGCGCTCGCCGGCCACGGTCGCGAGCTGGTGCTCACCGTGGAACCGGTCGTCGCCGGGGCTCGCCTGTCGGGCCCGGTGCTGCGCCAGATCATGACCGTCCTGCTCGACAACGCCCTGCGCCACGGCGCCGGCACGGTGTCGATCACCGCGCGCGACGCCGGCGAAGTGCTCGCCGTCGACGTCGCCGACGAAGGCACCGTGACCGGCACCGACGTCTTCGACCGCCGCTCGCCCGGCGCCCGCGGCACCGGTATCGGCCTCGCCCTGGCCCGCCGCCTCGCCGAGGCCGAAGGCGGCCGGCTCCGCCTCACCAAGCCCCATCCCGCCGTCTTCACGCTCCTGCTCCCGCTCGACGATTGAAGCTGACTACTACTCTCATGTAGAATTTCGACATGAGAGTAGTTTCTCTTGGCGAGGAGGCACCGATGACCGCCGACGAAGCCGGAAAAGCCGCAGCTCGCGCGAACATCCGGTGCTCCGACGCCGAACGCGAGACGGCGGTCGCCGCCCTGCAGAAAGCCGCCGGCGAGGGTCGGCTGTCGCTGACCGAGGTCGAAGAGCGAACCACGGCGGTCTACGAAGCCCGCTACCGCCACGAACTCGCCGCGCTGCTCGCCGACCTCCCCGCCCCGGCCGCCCCCACCACCGGCTGGCGCCCCGTGCTGACCCTGGCCGGCCGCCAGTTCGCCACGGACCTCGGCCTGCTCACCGGCCGGACCGGCACCGCGGCGCTGGCCCGCCGCCGCGCCTTCCTCCTCGTCGCGGCCGTCTTCGTCCTGGTCCTCACCCTGCTGCTCGCGGTCCACGGCGTCGCCACCGACGGCCTCCACCACCACCCCTTCGGCCACGACTGACGCGGCCGAGGGGTTCGGGCGGTGAGCTCCTGACACCACGGCGGACGATCAGCGCACCACCGGCGCGACCTACCTCGGAAATCCATCGCCGAGCCGCGGGCCGGCAAGCAGGGCCACGAGATGGAGCCCTCGGCTGCGTCGCCGGGTCAGCTCTTGGTCCAGGTGCAGCCGCCGTGGGCCTTGAAGTACTCGCCCTTTTTCAGGGTGATGCGACTGGGGCCGGAGACGATGTCGTCGGCGATGATCGCGTCGAACGATCCCGTGTCGTTCTTCTCCCGCTCCCAACGCAGCTGAGAGGAGCCGTGAGATCGACGCGGCCCGTGGGTCGCGTTCGCGCACAACGTGAGCGAACCCCGCAAACCACGTGTAATCGCCCCGTCGGCGGGTACCACTCAACCGGGACCTGAACGGGCCGCCGATCGGCGGCGGACGAGGGGCGGCGGTGTGATGCGCTCGGTGACCGGCCCGGACGACGAGCCTCCGCCTGCGCTGCACCTGCACCAGGCGGCGCGTGTCCGGGACGCCTCCACGCTGCGGTTCGCGCTCGTCGGGTGGGCTCGCAACTGCGACCTGCCGCCGGACCTGATCGCCGATCTCGAGCTGGCCGCGTACGAAGCGCTGATCAACGCCTCCGAACACGCCTACGCGGCCGGCACCACCGGGACCCTCGACCTGCGCGCGCACTGCGACGCCGGCGCCGTGCACGTCACCGTGACCGACCACGGCCGCTGGCGTCCGCGGCCGGCGCCCGATCCGCGCCGCGGCCGCGGCCTGCCGTTGATCCACCTGCTCAGCGACCACGCCGAGGTCACGCCGGCGCCCGGAGGCACCACCGTCGCCATGACGTGGCGGCTTCCCGGCGGCAGCCGGCCGAGCTGACCGCACCCGCGCCAAAGACCAGCGCCGAACATCAGGGAGATCAGCGGCCGAAGCCCGGAAACAACCCCAGCACGGGCACCACCAGGGCCGTGCACACCGTCATCGACACGACGTTGCCCACGAAGGGGTGGAAGAAATCCGGGAGCCGACGGGAGATGTACGCGGCCAGCGGCGGACCGAAGACCGCGCCCAGGACCGCGCCGCTCACGATGGCCGGGATCGTGGGGCCGTAGGTGACCACCGCGGCGGGTGCGACGGAGACCAGGGGGACGAAGGTCGGGTACCAGCCGTGGCGGGCCCACTGGCGCCGGTAGAGCAGCACGCCGAGCGTGGCGGTCAGCACCTGCGTGGTGAGCAGCGCCGGGAGCAGGCCACTGCCGTGCACCGGGGTCAGCGGGTTGAGCAGGTACGTGAGCAGCGTGCCGGCCAGCAGCCCGGCCGAGCTGAGTTCGTTGCCGTGAAAGGGTGCTTCGGTGAAGTCGGCCAATACGCGGCGCAGGACCCAAGCCGGTCCTTGGCGCGGTGGCTCGACCGGGGAGGGCGGGGGCGCCGGCCGGCGGGGGAACCACGGCAGGACCCGGCACAGGGGGAACACGAGCAGCGCGCTGAGCCACATGCTGCCGGCGGTGGCGATCGAGGTGGGCAGCCCCAGCGGATAACACGCGAACTGCACCAGCGCGATCGCGATCGGCGTGGTGAGCACGGCGCCCAGGACCGCGCCGGTGAGGGCCACGCGCCAGCCCGGCCCGTAGGTCAGCACGACCGCGGGCGGGATCGACACGAACGCGACGAACGTCGGCTGCCACGCGCCCGTGGCGGGGATCGTCCAGCCCCAGGCCAGGTTCGACAGCAGCAGCCCCAGCAGCGCGGCTCCGGTGAGCCACGGCCACAACCCGGTGCCGGCGGCGATCGGGAACCCCGAGCGACGGCGCCGGGCCGCGGCGACGTGGGCGACCCAGCCGCCGGCGAGCAGGCCGAGCCCGCCGAGATCGGCTTTGAACGACTGCGCCTCGGTGGTGTCGCCGAGGCACCAGCGCAGGAACTGGGGGAGCCGGGCGTACGCCTGTTGCTGCCATTCGTCGTAGCCGGGCAGCAGGTGCAGCAGCGAGCCGCGGGCCGCAGCGAGCAGGTAGGCGAGAGCGGCGGTCCCGGCCACGAGCGCACCACCGGCGAGCCAGCGGCCCAGCGCGCGCGGGACTGGCGGCGCGAGGGGAGGCATCGTCATGTCGTCGGTGATCGGCGAACGGCCGCGCACGGTGCCACCGCTTTCCTCACCGACCCGGTCTGTCGTTGCTTCACGCTGGCTACGGTGAGGCGGGAAGCGTTGTGCTGCCACGACTTCCCGATGGGCTCCGTCAGTGTGGCGCGAGCGCACAACCGTGGTGCAGAGCGAAAACCGACCGGGTTCCCACAGATCCGGACATCGGTTCGGCGTCGGGTGCCGCGGATGCCAGGCTTCAGGAAACCCCGGCGCCTCGGCCACCGCGCGCGGGGTCCGACGATTGCGAGGTCAGGACCGTGCCCAGCTCGAGGACCGTGGTGTTCGTCGTCTTCGACGGGGTGAAGAGCCTGGACGTGGCCGGGCCGGCCGAGGTCTTCGCCGAGGCGAACCTCTTCGGCGCGGACTACTCGCTGTCCTATGTGTCCCCCACGGGCGCGGCCGTGGCCACCTCGACCGGGTCGACCATGCCGGTCGACGGGCCGGCCGAGAGCGTGGCGTGCGCCGACACGGTGGTGGTCTGCGGCGGCGACATCCTGGTCGGCGCGCCGATCGATCCCGCACTCGTGGCCGCCATCCGGCTGCTTCGCGAGCGCACGCGCCGGCTCGTCTCCATTTGCACGGGTTCCTTCGCGCTGGCCACGGCGGGCGCGTTGTCCGGGCACCGAGCAACCACCCATTGGCGCCACGCGCAACTGTTGGCTCGCGCGTTCCCCGACGTCGACGTGCTGCCCGACGCGCTCTTCGTCGAGGACCGCGGGGTGTTCACCTCGGCGGGGGTGTCCGCCGGGATCGACCTCGCGCTGGCGCTGGTGGAGGCCGACCACGGTCCCGACCTCGCGCGGGCCGTGGCGCGAAACCTGGTCGTCTTCATGCAACGGCCGGGCGGGCAGTCGCAGTTCTCCGCCCCGCTGGACATCAAGCCCGCCCGAACGCCGACGCTGCGCGACGTCGTCGACCTCATTTCCGCCGACCCCGGTCTGGACCACAGCGCCACCCGGCTCGCCGACCGCGTCGGGGTGAGCACCCGGCACCTCATCCGGCTCTTCCAGGCGGAGTTCGACCTGACGCCGGCGCGCTACGTCGAGACGGTCCGGCTGGATCACGCGAAGTCGTTGCTGGACTCGGGGCACAACGTCGAAGAGGCGGCGGCGGGTGCGGGGTTCGGCAGCCCGGAGACGATGCGGCGCACCTTCGTGGCCCGGTTGGGGCTTTCGCCGAGCCAGTACCGCGACCGGTTCAAGAGCACGGGCCGGCCGTAGCGTCGCCCGCCTCATCCGGCCGAGAAGTTCAGCGCCCAGCGAAGGGCCTTGCCCAGCGGTTTCGGAACGTAAAGGGCCATCCGGCCGCCCGGTACTTCTTCGGCGTTGCGGCGAGCCAGCGCGGAAAGCGTGCGGCGGAGGTCGTGCGACGGGTACTGGGCGTAGGCCTGCCCCAGCGTGCCGGGCGGCAGGTGCCACCGGCGGAGGCCGGCGAGGTCGGCCATGGCACCGCTTTGGACGTAGTAGCCGACCGGGTCCGCGGTGCGGTCCAGGCCGGGTGTCGCGTGCGCGACCACGGCGTCCGCCGCTTCGAGGGCCCTGCGGCGGGGCGCGCCGGCGCGGTCGAACACCTCCAGCACCGTGTCCGCCGAACGCCGGGTGAAATCCTCCCCGGGCACGCTGGTGAGCATTCCCGAGTCGTGCAGCAGGGACGTCACGAAGAGGAGTTCGGCGTCGACTTCGATCCGGTCGGCCCGGGCCAACGCGGTGCCGAGGAACCAGGTCCGGTAGCCGTGGAAGAGCAGGGTGGTGCCTTGCTTCCTGGCGAACTCCACGGCGGTGCTCGCCACCGCGGTGTCGGGAAACTCCGGGAAAGGTGCTTGCTCACGGGGTCGGTTCCTCGGCGACGTGAGGAAACCGCCGGCCGTCTGCAGCGCGAACCTTCGCAGGCCGGCGCGCACGGCCGAGCGCTCGGCGCGGGTCAGCACGCCGTTCGTTTCGCACACCCAGCCGTAACCGGCCAACCTCGACGACGAGGGGGCCTGGGTCGATCCGCTTGCTGCGTCGCCGCTTGCGCACACGAGGGCTCCAGTGAGACGGGGGTAACCTGCCTCCACCCTGTGCGCTCGGCCCCGTGCCGACCAGGCGGTGCGCGACCGGCGGCCCACAGATCCGGACGCGACCGCGCCGGTCCGGCGACGCGCATCGCGCACGTCCGGATCCGAGGGATTTTCGTCGGGATCCGCTGTTTCGGCGCCGCCCGGAGCTCGCAGACGCTGGTGTCGATCATCCTCGACGCCATCAGCGGAGGCACCGGACCTTGACCCGCGAACTGTTTACCGACGAAGAACTCGCAGCGTTCAAGGCGGCGCAACGCCTCGCCTTCGACGCGACCCTCGCCGTCGAAGCCGAACTGCGCGAAGGGATCACCGAGCAGCAGGCGGCCGGAAAACTCGAACAGTGGCTGCGCGCGCGGGGCGTTTCGCACTTCTTCCACTACGGCTTCGTGTGGTTCGGCGACCGCACCGGATTCCTGGACTTCCCGCCGCTTCCGCGCCGGGCCCGCGACCTGCTCGACGTCAGAAGGGCCCGGGCCACTGGACATTTTCGCCCGAGCGGGCGGCGGCTGAAGCAGGGCGACGCGGTGATCCTCGACATCGGACCCATCCACGGCGGTGGCGCCGCCGACATCGGGTACTCCTGCTCGCTCGGCGAGCCGACGGAGGAGCTGCACGAAACCCGCCTGGCGCTCGCCGCGCTCCGGCCGATGATCCTGGCGCTGGTGCGCGCCGGCGAGACCCAGGCCGCGATCGACACCGCGGTGGACGAGTACACCCGGGACCACGGCTACGTGAGCATCCACTCGAAGTACCCGGGATCCGCGATCGCGCACCGCGTCGGCCGGGTGCCGGGCCTGCGGTGGCCGACGTTCAACGTCAAGGGGTTCAGCCCGCAGACGCTCGGCTACCTGGGCGGTGCCGTCGTCGGCTCGGCCCTTCGCGGGGACGTTCGCTCGGCGCCGTTCTGGCAGCCGGGCTCGGCTCGGCCGTGTGAGCCGGGGCTGTGGGCGTTCGAGCCGCACCTCGGCCACGGCGCCGTGGGCGCGAAGTGGGGCGAGGTTCTCGTGGTCACCGAGGACACCGCGTACTGGCTCGACGACGACCTGCCGCACGTGCGCTACGCGGCCGGCCACGGCGTTGTCCAGGACGCTTCCTGAGCGGCATTCCCCCAGTTCACCAGGAGAAAGACCATGACTTTCGACGATTCGTCCCTGCCCGCGGTGCGGCCCGACGAGGCCGCGGCGCTGGCCGCCGTGGTGACGGGTTCGGTTCTGCTGCCCGGTGACGCCGGCTACGACGAAGAACGCGCCGTGTTCAACCTGAACCACGAACTGACGCCCGCGGTGATCGTGGTGGTGGAGAACGCGACCGATGTCCAGGCGGCGATCGCGTTCGCGGTGCGCGGGCAGCGGCCGGTCCTGGTGAAGACCACCGGCCACCAGATGGTGGGCACGGCGCGCGGCGCCGTCGTGATCGCGACGCACCGGATGGCCGACGTGGTGATCGACGAGGTCCGCCGCACCGCCCGGGTCGGCGCGGGGGCGCTGTGGGCGGAGGTCGTGGCGGAGGCGGCGAAAGCCGGTCTCGCCCCGCTCAACGGCTCGAACCCCACGGTGGGCGTCTCCGGGTACACCCTGGGCGGCGGCCTCAGCCCGACCCTCGGCCGCTCCCACGGCTACGCGGCGGACCACGTGCTCTCCCTCGACGCGGTGACCGCGGACGGAGAACTGTTGCGGGTCGACGCCGACACCGAACCCGAGCTGTTCTGGGCGCTGCGCGGCGGAAAAGGCAACTTCGCGGTGGTGACCGCGCTGGAGTTCGACCTGTTCCCGGTGCCCCGCCTCTACGGCGGCGGCCTCTACTTCCCCGGCGAGCGGATGGCCGACGTGCTGCGCGCCTGGACCGCCTGGCTCCCGCGGATCCCGGAGACCATGACCTCGTCGTTCGCCGTGCTGCGGCTGCCCTCGCTGCCCGAGCTCCCGGAACCGCTGCGCGGCGCGTTTTCGGTGTCCTTGCGGTTCGCCTACACCGGTCCGGCCGAGGACGGCGAGCGCCTGGTCGCTCCTTTGCGGACGGTGGCGCCGGCGATCCTCGACACCGTGCGGGACATGCCCTACAGCGAGGTCGCGTCGATCCACAACGAGCCGACCGAGCCGTTGCCCTACTACGAACGCGGCGTGATGCTGCGGGAGCTTCCCGAGCAGGCACAGGAAAAGCTGATCGAGCTCGTCGGCCCGGAGTCGGACACGACCATGTGGATCGCGGAGGTGCGGGCACTGGGCGGGGCGTGGGATCGCGAACCGGCGGTGCCCAACGCCGTGGCGACGCGGGGACTGCCCTACAGCCTGCTGGGTGTCGAAGTCGGGCCGCTGGCACAGGAAACGCGGCTCAAGAAGTCGGTCGCCGCACTGCTCGACGGCATGCGGCCGTGGCAGGGCGACCGGCGGCTGGTGAACAACCTGGCGCCGGAAGAGGCCCTCGACGCCGCCGCGATCTACGGGCCGGAGCGCTACCGGCGCCTCGCGGCCGCGAAGCAGGCTTACGACCCGGGGAACATGTTCCGGGTCAACCACAACGTGGCACCGGCGGGCTGACCGGTGCTCCGCGGCGGGCGAAAGGTCAAGTGCCCCTTGAGGTGACGGTCACGTCGTCCGGGCCTGTCGCGCCCACCACACTCGACCCCACTGCGCGTGCGTCGTCCTATATTTAAATGTACGTACATTTGAGTCGGTCCCGGTCGGGACCCGCACGCACAGCGCAGCCAGGAGGAGAGTCATGTCCACCGTGGACTCCACGCACTTCGATCTCGTCGTGATCGGATTCGGCCGAGGGGGCAAGACCGTGGCCGCCGCGATGGGACGGCGCGGCCGGCGCGTCGCCGTGATCGAGCGGTCGGCGCAGATGTACGGCGGCACCTGCCCCAACGTCGGGTGCGTGCCCACCAAATCGCTGATCCACCAAGCCGAAACCGGTGCCGGTCACGGTGAAGCGGTCGGAAAGACGCGGGCCCTGACCACGAAGCTGCGGGGCATCAACTTCTCCACCCTCGACTCGATCGACTCGGTCACCGTCCTCACCGGACAGGCCGCGTTCGTCGACCCCAAGACGGTGGAGGTGAGCGCGGGCGACGAACGCCTGACGGTGACCGGGGACACGATCATCATCAACACCGGCGCCGAGCCCGTCGTGCCCGCCATCCCCGGGTTTGCCGGCAGCACGCGGGTCCACACGAGCACCGACCTCATCGGACGCGACAACCTCCCGCGCCGGCTCGCCGTGCTCGGCGGTGGCCACGTGGGCATCGAGTTCGCCTCGATGTTCGCCCAGTTCGGCAGCGAGGTCACGGTGCTCGACCGGGCGCCGCGCATCCTGGGCCGCGAGGACGACTCCGTCGCGGCGGCCGCGGAACAGGTGCTGGCCGACACCGGCGTGCGGTTCGTCCTCGGCGCCGAGGTCACCGGACTGTCCGAAGTGGCCGATGGCGCGGAACTCGCCTACCGGCAGGGCGGCGAGGACGCCTCGGTGGTGGTGGACGCGGTGCTGGTCGCGGCCGGGCGCAAGCCCGCCACGGACGGCCTCCGCCTGGACCTCGCGGACGTGGCGACCACCGCCGGCGGCGCGGTCGAGGTGGACGATCGCCTGCGCACCAGCCAGCCCCACATCTTCGCGGTCGGCGACGTCAAGGGCGGCCCGCAGTTCACCTACGTCTCCCTCGACGACAGCCGGATCGTCGCCGACCAGCTCACCGGCTCCGGCACCCGATCCACCGCCGACCGCGAGCACATCCCGTACGCGCTGTTCCTCACGCCGCCGCTGGCCCGCGTCGGCCTCATCGAACGGGAAGCGCGCGAACAAGGCTTCGCGGTGAAGGTGGCGGAGAAGGCGGTCGCGGACATCGTGGCGATGCCGAAAGCCAAGATCCTCGGCGAAACCCGTGGCCTGATGAAGTTCGTGATCGACGCGAAGACCGACCGGATCCTCGGCGCGGCCCTCCTCAGCGTCGACGCCCAGGAACTCATCAACCTGGTCACCCTCGCCATGCGCCACGGCATCACCGCCACCGACCTGCGCGACGGGATCTACACGCACCCGTCGTCGACGGAAGCGTTCAACGAGGTGCTGTCCGCGACCCGAAGTTGACTGCGGGTCCGTGGCGTCGGTTGGGCTTGTCTGTCGGGAAACGTTGTCCCGCAACGGCGTTCCCCGCCTCGGTGTGCGCCACCAAGGCCCGGACCTTGGTGCGTCTCATCGCGACTCTTGGCGCGACTTCCGGGGAACCGGCCGGCTGCCGGACGATGTGCTCGCGTTGCCGGGCAGGCCGGCGGTGAAGGCGTCGAGCAGTTCGGCGGCGACGTCGCGGAGTTTGGTGTTGGTCTCCTGCGAGACCTTTGTGAGCAAGGCGAACGCTTCGTCGGGTCCGCACCCGCGCTGACCCATCAGCACACCCTTGGCCCGCTCGATCACGCCGCGGTGGTGCAGGGCGGTGCGCAGCTGCTCGATCTCCACGAGAAGCTCGCCGACGTGCCTCTCGGTGCCGCCGCCAGGAGCGCGGCGTGGCGCGGGCGCGCCCTCGCGATCGTGGACCTCGGCGGCGGACATGACGTTCCCCCAGTTCTCCGCACCGTCGTCATCGTCGTCGTGCACCTGCGCGACGCCGAATCGCGCGGAGAGATCTTACCCCGGTGGTGCCGTCCCGGTGTGGAGGCGAGGAACGGTTCACTCGGCGGGTGCGGAGTTCGGCTCGTCGCCCGAAGCGGCACGGAGCCGGGGCGGCCGGGGCGGCCGGCCGGGACGGAGGTCCGCCGATTTCCGGGCCTGGCTGAGCGACACGGGGTCGTGGGCGTTGACCAGGAGGAGGTCGGGGGCGGCCGTGGCCCGGGTGTGTCCGGGCAGCGGGATGAGCACGATGCCCGGGGCGATGCCGGTGAGTTCCTGGGCGCCCGGAAAGCCGTGCCAGGCTTCGGTTTCGGCGGGGGAGTGCTCGATCAGGACCGTGCCGTGGTCTCGCTGGGACGCGAGGTAGCGTCCGCGTTCGACGGCACCGCGCGGGTGGAGGGCGGCGCGCTTCTCGGCGTGGTGAGGTGCACGCGCGCAAAGGGGAAGTCGGCGAGTCCGCCGGTGTGGTCGGCGTCGACGAGGACCAGGCCGGCGGGCGTCTCGACGAGGAGGACGCGGCAGACCAGGCCGCCGGGGGTGGCCCACGGGCGCAGGGTTCCACAGTTGAGGTGGTGGATCTTCATCAGTCGTCGAGAGCGGGCGCGGTGGTGCGGGTGAGGCGCGGGTCCGGTTCGCCGCCGGCCGCGGCGAACGCGCCGGCGACGGCGCGCCCGAGCGTGAGCAGGTCGGCGGGGTTCTTCTTGTCCAGGCCGGCGAGGAGCTGCTTGAGGATCGTGAGCTGGTCGAAGTAGATGCGCTCGACGACCAGGTTCTCGTCGGCGTCGAAGAGGAAGTACGCGGTCATCCGGGTGCGGTGCGTGGAGCCGGTCGGCGGGATCTTGCCCAGCGGGCCGCGGTGGGTGCCGGTGAGCCAGAACTCGACGAGCACGGCGTCGTGGGCGTGGCGCAGCGCGATGAGCTCGTGGTCCTGGTCGGGGAAGGCCACGCGGGTGTCGTGGTAGTACTCGCGGACCGGGCCGTCGCCGTCGTGCACGGTCATCGGGGCGATGAGCTCGTAGTGGGGGTGCGGGAACGTCGAGAGGGTGGCGTCCCAGTCGTGCACGACCTCGTCGCGCATGTGGTCCAGCACCACCTTCTCCCGGGCGCGCAGCACGTCTTCGGGCGGCAGGGTGAAGCGGGACATCCAGGCTCCTTTTATCCACATCGTGGGTTTATGGTCGGCACGCTATACCCACGGTGTGGATTTCGACAAGGATCTCCGGCACGATGAACCCCATGACCACCAGCCCCGCCCGCCGCGGCCGCCCCCCGAAGGGTGAAAGCCGGCTCTCCCGCGAGGCGATCGTGCACGCGACCCTGCAGGTGATCGACGCCGACGGGATCGGCGCGGTGAGCATGCGCGCGGTCGGGCGGGTCCTCGGCGTCGACGCCAAGAGCCTCTACCACCACGTCGACGGCAAGGACGGCCTCCTCGACGCGGTCGCCGAAAACCTCCTGGGCGGCATCACGCTGCCTCCACCCACCGGCGACCTGCGCACCTACCTGCGCGGGATCGCCGACGCCTTCCGCGACCGCGCCCTCGCCCACCCCGAAGCCGCCGCCCTCGTCCTCACCCGGCAACTCGACTCGCTCGACGGCCTCGCCCCGGTCGACGCGGTCCTCACCGCCCTGCACGCCGCCGGCTGCCCCGCCGCCGAGTCCGTGCACCTCCTCCGAGCACTGCTCGCCACCCTCATCGGCACCCTGCTTCGCGAAGTCAACGCCGGCCCCGCCTACGGCACCACCGACCACCCGGGCATCGCGCGCCGCCAAGCCGTTCTCGAAGGCAGCACCCTGCCCGCCGTGGCCCGCGCCGCCCCGCACCTCGCGCGCTTCGACGCCGCCGCGGAGTACGCGTTCACCGTCGACCTGGCGCTCGACGCCCTCGCCGCCCGGCTCTCCCGGGATTGACGGACGCCGGTGCTCGGGGGGCGGCCCGAGAGTCCACTGAGGACGGAGGTGTGCACTCCCCGGAAAATCCGAGGAGCGGCGAGCCCGCTTCTGACAGGATCGGGCCATGGCCACCACCGACGACCCCGCCGCCCCGCTTCGCCTGCTCGTCGGGCGCCGGGTCAGCGCCGTGTGCTCCGTGCGGGACTACGTCGAACTTCACTTCGACGGGCCCGTTCTGCGGGCCTTGGCCGATCCGTTCGGGCTGTACGGCTGCCGGAGCTGGCGCTTTCCGGAGGGGCAGTCGCCGACCCTGATGCGCTTCTACCTCGGCACTTTGATCGATTCCTGCGAACTGATCCCCGACCGCTTCCTCGCCGTCGACTCCGGCGAGCACCGCTTCGCCATCCCCCTGGACGACGCCTCACGCCCGGGCCCCGAAGCCGCCCACCTCATCGGCGTGGACGAGCACGACCGGACCGATACCCGGAAGATGTGGATCTGGTGACGACACCTGGGAACAGTGCCGTCAGCGAAGCATTCCGGAGCAGGCGGGCCCGCAGCGGGGAGAACGCCGGGGAGCCGATGTCCGCTCGCCATCGCTTTGATCACCAGGCGCGCCACGCTGCGCGTGCTGGCGGTGGCCGCCGACGAAGAGCGAGCTCACTCGTCCGCCGCGATCGAGCCCTGGATCCCGGCCTGCCGGGCCACCTCGGCCACCGCCGAGTGGAAATCCCAGGCCTCCTCCCGGCGGATCACGGTTCGGCCGTCGTAGCGGACCCAGAACCAGCTGGCCCGGCGTTGGAGGTTGCCGTACTCGTCCACGGCGGGCTGCCCCAGCCAGACACGGCCGCCGTCGATCGTCGTGACCCATACCGCGGGGCTGGTGCTGTCCGGGCGGTCGATCGCGTACCGCGCGACGCCGGCGGCCACCAGCGCGTCGATCACGAATTCCGTGTCCATGGGAGTCGACGGTACCGGCGGGAGGGAGCCTCGTGCTCGAGGTCGCGCGGTTCTCTTGCCTGGCGTCACGAGCAAAGGGATGGTCTTGCCGTTCACCCACGGCGAGACCACCCCCGCACTTCCGACGATCAGCCCGCAGCGATCACTTCCCGCCCGCGTGGTCGACCACCTCGACGGTGAACGTCTCCAGCACCACGTCACCCTGCAAGCCGTACGACGCCACCGCGCCCGCGGCGGTGGTGGCGGCCGGCAGGTTGGGGTAGCCCAACGCCCGCATCTGGTTGCGCAGCGAGCTCGCCACCTCGATGCGGACCGTGTTGGTGCCCGCCTTCAACGCGGAGCTCACGTCGATCCGGCCGGCGATGAAGTCGTAACCCGGGATCTTGTGGCCGTTGACCCACACCTGGGCCAGGGCGCCGCCGGTGGAGCCGATGTTCAGGTAGGCGCCGTTCGACGCGTTCCAGGAGCCGGGGAGGCGGAACGTGGTGCTGTAGCTGCCGACGCCCGACACCGTCGCCGGGTCCTGCGCCGTGAACGTCATGTCCTTCCACGGGACGAGCGGGGTCTTGCCGACGGCGATGGCGGTCTTGTCGGTGGTGAAGTACACCTCCTTGGTGGTGTAGCCGGCCCGCGCCTCGGTGAGGGTCTTCTTCTCCCCGGGGGTCCAGCTGGTGAGCACGAGGTCCCACGGCGCGTCGGTCAGGGTGACGTTGGCGGGTACGGAGATCTGCCGCGTCACGGTCGAGCCGTCGGCCAGCCGCGCGGTGTAGCGGCCCGACTCGGTGGCGAGTAGCGCCACACCGTCGGCGGTCACCACGCCCTGGGGCGCGGTGGTGCTGCGCAGGGGTGCGGCGGCCTGGGTCTTGAGGTCGATCGCGATCACCGTGGTCTCGCCGGGGGCGAGCGTCACCTCGAACGAGGTCCGGCCGCCGGAGGTGGTGTAGAGGGCGAGTGCCTCGACGCGGCCGGACCAGGTGTTGAGGCGGTAGGGCTTGCCGACCGCGTCGACGCTCACGGTGGCAGTGGCGGTGGCGGCGTCGATCGGGTTGTTGAAGTAGTCGCCGCGCTTTTCCATGAAGTTGTACGCCCACAGGTACACGGTGTCGTCGGTCCTGCGCATCGCCGTGAGGATGCTGGTGTTCGGCTTGGCGTATTCCGCGCGGGGCCGTACGCCGAGCTTCCGCAGGGCGCCGTGGACGCCGGTTTTGCCGTAGTAGTACTTCTGCTCGTAGTCCTCGGCTGCCGGATCGGGGCTGGTCGCGCTCTGCGGAACGTTCGCGTTGACCTCCTTCACGTTCGGCAGCTTCTTCAGGCGTGCCAGCACCTTCGCCAGGTCGGCGTCGGTGCCTTCGTTGCCGAGGACGTGCAGGGCGGCCTTCGCGTTCAGGTGGTTCGTCGTCGCGCTGAGCGTCTCGACCAACCCGTTGACCACGACCACGGGCAGGCCGTGGCGGGCGAGCTCGTAGATCGCCTGGGCGCTCTCGAGCCGGAGGGAGTCCTGGTAGAGGACAACCGCTTGGTAGCCCACGTGTTCCGGGATCAGGCCCTCGGTCTTGCTGTAGCGGACGCTGCGGCCTTCCAGGATCTCCGGCGCGAAGTACTCGTAGGTGTAGCCGTTGTCCTGCAGCTCCAGGTCCTTGAAGTAGTTGGCTCGCCGGTGCCGCATGAAGTCGGGGTGGGGGTGGTCGCTGTTGAAGGCGTAGTCGGTGCGCAGAATCGCCAGGTCCAGTTGCGGCTTGCCCTGCTGCAACACGGCCTGGGTGCGGGCGATCATCGGCAGGTAGTCGGTGTACTGCGTGGACTCCGGCTGACGCGGGCCCCACCGTTCGGAGTACCGGGCGTACATGCCTTCGTGGCCCGGCCAGTAGGTGCCGTCCCACTTGTTCGACGGATCGTGGGCGTCGGCTCCGGAAATGCTGGCGTAGCCGTGGAGCACGGTGTGGCTGACGCCGGAGGCGAACTGGGTGTTCATGATCTGCATGAACCGGTCCTGGCCCCAGGTGTAGTTCTCGCCGCTGATCGCGCCGGTTTCGCTGGAGTACCGCAGCCCGTGCGTGTGCGCCGCGCCCGACAACGTCCGCTGCGAATCGAGCTGGTTGCCGAAATCGAGGTTTTCGGTTTCGACGTAGTCCACGGCTTTGGCCGGCGTGGTGATCTCGTAACCCACGTTGTAGGAGATCTCGGCCCGCAGCTTCATGTTCATGTCGTCGTTGAGGTAGGAGCGCAACGGCTTGAGGACGTTGTCGCTGTACATGTCGGTGATGGTCTCGAAGAAGTCGTTGCGGACCTTGGTCACCTTCACCTGATCGGCCCCGCCGGTCAGGAACGACGTCAAGCCCGCCCGGCCGTCCTTCCTCAGGACGAAGGGCAGGTACGGCTCGAGGCTGTAGCCGCGCCGCTTGCGGAACTCGCTCAGCAGCGTAGTGCCCCAGAATTCGCCGCCGTTGGAGTTCGTGGTGTCGATTTCCAGCGAGTCCATGTACATCTCGCCGCGGCCGTTGGCGATGATGGCGTTCTTCAGCTCACGGTCGCTGAAGATGTGGTTCTTGTAGTAGTCGATGAAGGTCTGCATGCCGGCGGGGTCGATGTAGTTGATGGTCACGTTCGTGGTGGACGACGGGGTCGGCGCCTGGCCCGTGGCCTGCATCCAGAACGCGTAGATGTCCCACGCGCCGCTGTCGGGAGGAGTCCAGCTCAGCGTGAAATTCGCCTTGCCGGTGGGGTCTTTCATCGTGGCCGGCGTGACCGGCGCACCGTTGAGGGTGACCTTTCCCGTGAGCACCACCGATTCGTCGGTGTAGCTCATCGTGCCGGAAATGCTGCCGTCGGCGGTGACCGAGCCCGTGTTGCCGGCCGCGCGCCGGATCGCGACCACGGAGATGAGGTCCTGCCGCACGGTTCCGGCCACCGTCATCACCGAGCGCTTCAGGGTGCCGGTGAACGCGGCCGCGCCGGTGGTGGTCTGGATGGCGTAGCCCAGGGCCTTGCCGGCGCCGTCGTCGTCGAACTTCAGGTTCTCGATGGGCAGGTTCGCGTTGGCCCAGTGCGTGCCGCTGGTCATGGAGAAGCCCATGCCGTACTTGTTGGCTTCCTGGATGATCAGCTTCGTGTCGTTCTTCCACTCGTCCGAACCCCAGCTGTAGATCTGCTGCGGGGTCTTGCCGGTGGTGTTGCTGACGAAGACTGTGTCACTGAGGTCACTGTCCACATTGGGCTCGGGCATGCAGACGATCTCCACCGAGCCGATGCCCATGTCGTGCAGCATCTTCATGTCGCCCTTGATGGTCGCGTCGGTGTGCAGGCCCTCGGCCAGCCACCACCGCGTACCCGGCCGGTACTTGCCCTCCGGGTTGTCCAGGAACGCGTGCTGCGCCTTGATGAACTTGTCGGCGGCACTCGGCGACGAAGCCTCGGCGGAGGCGGCCCCGATCAGGCCTGAGAGCGCCAGCGTCGCGCCGACACCGCCGCTGATCTTGAAGAAATCTCTCCGGTCGAAGGCGGACTTGCTGTCTTCCATCGGTGGCCTCTCCGTTGAGGGCTCGGCTCCGTTAAGGGCTCGGCTCGGTGGGGGACTCGGTGAATCCGGGAGTGAATTTAAACGTTTCAAATCGAGCCGATCCAGTTTCCAGCTTTTGCGCGGCCGCTGTCAAGCGCCAGGGATCGCCTTCGGGCGGCGGAATCGGTTCAGCACTTCACGCGGAAACAGGGGATTCGCCGTCGGGTGACCGCCGGATCCGGCGCTGGGCAATCGGTCGAGTTTGACATTCCCGGTGAATCCTGGTTAGGTCGCCGGTTTGAAAGGTTTCAGGTCAGGCTTCCGCCCGAGATCACGCGAGGTCGTCCCTGATCGACGCGAACGCGTCATACAGGGTCCTGGCGAGCAAGGACGCGTCGGACGCGACCGAGACGAAGCGGAACCCGCGCGCGAGGTGGCGGGCGGCCACGGCGGCCGAGGACGCCATGATCCCCGCGGTCTTCCCGTGCCGCTTCGCCGCGTCGGCCACGGTGCTCAGGGCTTGCCCGAACTCCGGCGAGTCGAACGCCAACGGCACGCCGAGCGCGTAGGAGAGGTCCACCGGGCCGACGAACAGCACGTCGACCCCTTCGGTGGCGGCGATCGCGTCGATGTCCCGCACCGCGCCGAGGGTCTCGATCTGGACGACGCCGACGACCTCGTCGTTGCGGGTGGTGAGGACGCTGGGCCGCAGCCCGAACCGGGCCTGGCGGTTGTAGGTCGCGACGCCGCGGTCGCCGTCCGGCGGGTACCGGAGGATCCGCACCGCGGCCCGCGCGTCGGCGAGGTCGGCGATCCGGGGGATCATGATGCCGCTCGCGCCGCCGTCCAGAGCGCGGCCCGCGCGCGGCCGGTCGCCGCTTTCGGTCCGGACGAGCAGCGGGACGCCGTAGGCCGCCGCCGCGGTCACGGCGGGACCGACCAGCTCTTCGGACCCTCCGCCGTGCTCGAGGTCCAGCAGCACCCAGTCGGCGCCCGCCGCGGCGGCGATCTCCACGGCGACGGGGCTGCCGAGGCCCGCGAAGGTACCCAGCAGCGGACCGTCGCCGGCGAGCTTCTCCTTGAGCCGCAGGGCGAGTTCGGTGGTCATCGCGCCGCCCCCGCCCGGACCGCGGCCGCCGAAGCCGCGGAGAAGTCGGAGGGCGCGGTGGTCCGGCCGCCGGTCACCTTCGCGGTCTCGCCGGAGAAGCCGCGCGCTCCGGGGCCTGGCAGAAACCCGGTGAGCGCACCGATCCCGGCGGCGGTCGGCGGCCGGCCGACAGCGACGGGCCGCACCTGCCCGGCGAAGATCTCCTCCGCCGGCACGCCGATGCGACTGGCGTCTTCGGACAGGATCGGGGTCCGCACGATGCCCGTTGCGAGCGTGTTCACGGTGAGCTGATCGGGTCCGGCGCCGAACCCGATCGGCCCGGCTTCGGCCGCCGCGTACGCCGCCGGGCGGGCGGCCGGAACAACGCCGGGGATGGAGGCGATGTTCACCACGGCACGGCCGCCGTTCCCGGTCGGCACCTCGCCGACCGCCCGGCCGGCCCGCCCGGCCGCCTCCCGGTTCACCCGGAGGATCCGCGTCCCCTCCCGTTCGCCGGTGTGCGGCAAGTGCCTGACCAGCGAGATTCCCGCGCCGTTCACCAGTCCCACTTGCCGCGTGACGTGCGGGCGGCCTCGGTGAGCCGCGCGGCGGAGTCCGGTGCGCTCAGCTCGGGCGCCAGGGCGGTGGGGTCGGCCGGCTCCGCCAGGGCCGGCGCCGGCCCGGCTGAGTCGAGGTCGAGCAGTACGACGTGGTAGCCGGCTTCGCGCACCCAGCGGGCGATGCCGGCGCCGATGTCCGAAGCCGCGGCGGTGACGATCACGGTTCCGTCGCGGGCCGGGTCCGGCTCGTCCTTCGCCGTCATGGCTTGAACACGATCTTGAGTCCCTCACCGGCCCGTGCCAGTGAAATCCCGTGGTGGACTTCGGAAAGCGGGAGCACGTGGCTCACCACGCGCTCGAGCGGGAGCTCGCCGCTCTGGATGAGGTCGAGCGACTCGCGCATGGTGTAGCGCATCAGGAACGAGCCGAGGATCCGCAGCTCCTTGATCGTCACCGTCATGGCCGACAGGTTCGCGCGGTAACTGTTGTTGATGCCGAGCACCACGATGCGCGCCCGGTCGGCCGCCACGCCCACGGCGGTGTCCAGCTGGTTGCCGACGGCTTCGACGACCACCGTCGCGCCCCGGCCGCCGGTGGCGGCCAGCACTTCCTCCCGCACGCCGGCGGCGGCCGGGTTGATCACCAGGTCCGCACCGGCCTGCCTCGCGACTTCGGCGCGCTTCACCGCCGGCTCGACGAGGATCACCTGCTCCACGCCGAAGTGCTTGAGCGCGATCACGGTGAGCAGGCCCATCGGGCCGCCGCCGAGCACGACCGCGCGGTCGCCGACCGCCACCCCGGCCTTGCCGATGCCGTTCAGGACGCAGCCGAGCGGTTCGGCGAGCACGAGGTGCTCCCACGGCACGTCGGCGCCCACGCGGTAGGCGAAGTACGAAGGCACCTTCACGTACTCGGCCATCCCGCCGTCCCAGAAGAACCCGGGGGTGTTCGGCCACGGGATGTCGAGGTGCGGGTTGTCGAACAACGGCTCGCAGAAGTTGCCGTTCCCGTCGCGGCACGGGCCGCACCGGCCGCACGGCGGGTTCTGGTCCACGGCCACCCGGTCGCCCACTGCCAGCCCGCGCGCCTCGGGGCCGGTGGCGACGATCTCGCCGCAGAACTCGTGCCCGAAGATCACGCCCGGCAGGCCCGGGTGGGTCGGGGGTGTGTGCAGCGCGTGCAGGTCCGAGCCGCAGATCCCCACGGCGCCGACCTTGATCACGATGTCGTCGGGCGCGGTGATCGCGGGCACCGGACGTTCTTCCAGCGACAGCACGCCTTCGCCTCGGAAGATCACCGCGGGCATCGTGGTCGGCAGGGCGGTGGCGGCGAGGGTGGCGCCGGGCTGGGCGTTGGTCATCGGTTGCTCCGTGGCGTTGGTCGGGTCGGGACGCCGGTGCCGGTGGGGCTCGGCGGAGGATCGCGCGGTCGCGCCCTTCAGACCGGGGTGGGGGAGAGGTCCACGACGTTCCAGCCGCGGAGGTGGTCGCCGAACGCGCGGTGGCCGTCGGGGGTCACGATCACGGTGTCCTCGAGCTTGATGAACCCGCGCCGGGGATGCAGCATCGTCGTCTCGACCGAGAGCACCATGCCGGCCGCCAGCGCGCGGGGACCGTCGTAGTTGGGGTAGGGCACCGGCCCGGTCGAGGTGAGCCGGGGCGCCTCGTGGCTGATCAGGCCCATGCCGTGGGCGACGAAGGTGATCACCTCGCGGTGGGGGCTCGCGGCCAGCACCGCGGTCGCGCGGTCGAAGATCGCCTGGCCCACCACGCCGTCCGCGATGGGCCCGCGCGCGGCCCGCTGGATCGCGTCGACCTCGGCCAGCAGGTCCTCGAGCTCGGCGTCGGGCTCGCCGAGCACGGCCATGCGCGCGAGGTCGCCGATGTACCCGCCGAGGTTGCCGCCCGAGTCCAGGCACAGCACCTCACCGGGTGCCCAGCTCGCTTCCGACGGCGCGCGGTTGTGGCTCGCGCCCATGCTCACCAGGCAGTACTCGAACGTCATGCCGAGCCGGGTCTGCTCCTGGCGCAGGGTCTGCACGATCTCGCGCTTCGTGGAACCCGCGCCGTGCGTGCCGAACGCCGCCCGCATCGACGCCACGATGGCCTCGGACGCTTCCTCGAGCAGCTTCAGCTCGTCCAGCCTTTTGACCGCACGCAACCGTTCCAGCACGAACTGGCCGTCCCGCAGCGTCACCGACGGCTCGACCGCGAGCCGCTGGTACGCCTCGACCGGCAGGAACGATCCTTCGATGCCGACCACGGCCTGTCCGGGCAGCACCCGGCGCAGGTGCGCGAGGCCGACCCCGATGGCGTCCTGGGCGCGCCAGGTGCTCGTGTCGAGGTCCGACACCCACACCGGGTCGTTGTCCAGCTGCCACGACTCCATCGCGTTGCCGACGTAGCGGGTCGCGTCGAGGTCGCCGCGCACGTACACCAGCACGGGCAGGTAGCGGCTCACGCCGATGGCGTCCATGTAGTCGAAGAAGAAGAACCGGTGCCCGCCCAACAGGTACTGGACGTTGTGCTTCGAAGTGACCAGCAGCGCGTCGAGTCCGGCGCCCGCCATGAGCTCGTCGAGGTGCCGGTGGTCAAAAGGGGGGTTCACGTGTTCCTCCTGCCGTCGGTGGACCAGGGCTCAGGCGTCGGCGACCGAGAGCCGGCGTTGGTTGAAGGCGTCGAGCAGCACGGCCGCGAGGATCAGCGCGCCCTGGATGAACTGGACCCAGAACGGGCTCACGTTGAGCAGCGTCAGCCCGTTGTTGATGACGCCGATCAGGAGGACTCCGATGAGCGTGCCGACCATGGTGCCCTTGCCACCGAACAGGCTGGTGCCGCCGATCACGACCGCGGCGATCACCTGCAGTTCCAGGCCGTTGCCGGCGGTCGGGATGGCGGCGCCGAGCCGGCCCACCAGCACCAGCGCGGCGAGCCCCGCGCACGCGCCGCCGATCAGGTAGGCGTAGAAGAGCACGCGTTTGTCGGGGATCCCGCTCAGTCGCGCGGCCTGCCGGTTGCCGCCGACCGCGTAGATCTGGTGCCCGAGCGTGGTGCGGGAGAGGACCAGGTGCCCGACCAGGAACATCGCGGCGAACAGGAACACGGGCACCGGGACCGCGCCGACTGTGCCGCCGCCGAGCCAGGTGAGCCCGCTCGGCAGCCCGTACACGCTTTGCCCCTGACTCAGCTGCAACGTGAGGCCTCTCGCCATCCCGAGCACGGCGAGGGTCACGATGAATGGGGCCAAGCGCAGCCAGGCCACCGAAAACCCGTTGAACGCGCCGATCCCGGCGGCCACCACCAGGCAGACCACGACACCGAGGAAGCCGGCCGTCCCGCCGTTCACGAGCTGCGAGGCGATCATGCCCGACAGCGCGACGTTCGAGCCGACCGAGAGGTCGATGCCGCCGGTGATGATCACCAGGGTCGCGCCGACGGCGGCGATGCCGACCACAGTGGACTGGGTGAGGATGTTCGTGAGGTTGCGGCTGGAGAGGAAGTTGTCGGACAGCAGGGTCATCGCGACGCACGCCAGCACCAGCGCGATGATGATCGGGGTCCGGGAGTTCCCGGCCATTCTGCGGAGCACGCTCGACGGGGGTGGCTCGGGCCGGCGGGTCTTTCCCGGCTTTTCCGTGGAGCTCGTGATCACCATGGTGGCCTTCCGTGTTTTTCACAGGTGAGTCAGGGGTCAGCCGGCGGCGGCCAGCCGGAGCACGCGTTCCCGGTCGAACTCGGCGCGGCGCAGTTCGCCGACGACCCGCCCGGTGCGCAGCACGTAGACCCGGTCCGCCATCGCGAGCACCTCGTCGGTGTCGGAGCTGGTCATCAGGACCGCGGCGCCGTACTCGGCCAGGGCGAGCACGTGTTCGTGGATGCCGGGCTTCGCTCCCACGTCGACGCCGCGGGTGGGGTCGTCGAGCAGCAGCACCTTGGGCGTGTGGGCGGCGGCTCGCGCGAGGACGATCTTCTGCTGGTTGCCGCCGGAGAGCTTGCCCGCCGGCTGACTCGGGTCGCGGGCCTTCACACGGAACCCGGCGATCGCCTCCCGGGCCAGGCGGTCCTGCTGGCCGCGGCGCACCCAGCCGGCGTGGGCGAACGAGCGGTACACGCCGTAGGACAGGTTGTCCCTCACGGACGCGTCGAGCACCAGGCCTTCGGCCTTGCGGTCTTCCGGGGCGTAGATCACGCCGCGGCGCACCACCTGGTGCGCTCGCGTGGGAAGGGGACGGCCGTCCACCTCGACCTTCCCGCCCGAGCGGCGGGACAGGCCCGCCACGGCCTTCAGCAGTTCGGTGCGCCCGGCGCCGGCGAGGCCCACCAGGCCGACGATCTCGCCGCGCTTCACCTGCAGCGTCGCCTGCTTCACGCCGGGCGCGTCGAGCTCGCGCACCCGGAGGCGGTCTTCGCCCACGGGCCGATCGTGCCACGGGTAGGCGT
Organism: Amycolatopsis rhabdoformis; assembly: GCF_035918295.1. Classification (GTDB taxonomy): domain Bacteria; phylum Actinomycetota; class Actinomycetes; order Mycobacteriales; family Pseudonocardiaceae; genus Amycolatopsis; species Amycolatopsis rhabdoformis. Next base: position 3,538,836 of record NZ_CP142149.1, on the reverse strand, counting down.
GCGCCATGTCCTTGGCGAGCATCGTGCGCACGAGGCGCGGCTCGTCCCACTCGCCGACCGGGCCGGCCCCGACGAGCTCGCCGTCGCGCAGCACCGCGATCTCGTCGGCGATCTCGAACAGCTCGTCGAGGTGGTGGCTCACGTACAGGATCGCCATGCCCTGGGCGCGCAGGGACTTGATCGTTTCGAGCAGCACCCGGGTGTCCTTTTCGGACAGTGCCGAGGTCGGTTCGTCGAACACCAGCACGCTCGCGTCCCGGGCGAGGCAGCGGGCGATCTCGGTGAGCTGCCGCTGGGCCAGCGAAAGCCGGCGCACGGGGCGGTCCAGCGGCAGGCCGGCCAGGCCCACCCGCTCGAGCGCGGCCCGCGCGGCCCGTTTGGCCGCGCCTCGCCGCACCACGCCGAGGCGCGCCGGCTGACGCCCGAGCACGAGGTTGTCGAGCAGGCTCATGTCCGGCACGTCGGTGAGCTCCTGGTAGATCACGCTCACCCCGGCGTCGATCACCGCGCCGGGGGTGCCGGGCACGTCGTGGCCGCGCAGCAGGATCCGGCCGGAGTCGGCTTTTTCCGCGCCGGAGAGGAGCTTGATGAAGGTCGACTTGCCGGCCCCGTTCTCCCCGGCGAGGGCGGTGACGGTGCCCGGCGTGAGCGTGAGGGACACGTCGTGCAGGGCGCGGATCCCGGGGTAGGTCTTCGAGACCCCCCGGAACTCCACCACCGGCGCGGCGGCCTCAGACTTCATCGGACCAGATCCCGTAGTTCTTCACCTCGGGCGAGTCGATGCTGTCCAGGGTGATGATCGCCGAGGGCCAGTCGATCTGCTTCTGCACGGACTTGTGCGCCTCGAGGTCGGCGACGGTGTCCACCGCTTTTTCCATCATCTTGATGGGGTTCTGGCTGATGCTGGCGTCCTGCACGCCGGCGCGCACGTCGGCGATGGCGGGCTTGGACCCGTCGACGCCGATCACGATGATGTGGCCGGGGTCGCCCACCGGCTTGAAGCGGCCCTGGGCCTTGATCGCCGCCGACACGCCGACGGCCTCGGCGTCGTTGGCCGCGAACACCGCGTCGATCTGGGGGTTCGCCTGGAGGATGTCGACCATGAGCGAGTTGGACTTCGCGGTGTCGTAACCGCCGTCCTGGGCCGCGGCCACCCGCAGGCCAGGGTAGTGGGCCAGCTGCTGCCGGAACCCCAGTTCGCGCCGGGCCGCCGACGGCGTGCCCAGGATGCCCTGGATGTCGACGATCGTGCCGGTCGCCGAACCCTTGCGGGCCGTCAGGTCCGCGGCGATCCGGTCGACCGCGTCGCTGCCGGCCTTGACGTCGTCGATCGTGATCGTGGCGGTGATCGGCGGGACGACGCTGTCGGCGATGGAGATGACCGGCACCTTCGCCGAGTCGGCCGCGGCCACGGCGGGCGTGATCGCCTTGCCGTCGGCCGGCGACAGGAGGACGTAGTTCACGCCGCGGCTGATCATGTTCTGGATGTCGGTGACCTGCTGCGCGGCGTCGCCGTTCGAGTTGGTGGTGACCAGCTTGTAACCGTGTTTCCGGGTGCCGGTTTGCAGGCCCTTCTGCATGCCGGCGAAGAACGGGTTCGACAGCGTGTAGGTCGAGTAACCGATGGTGACCCCCGACGCGCCGCCGGACGATTCACCACAGGCAACCAGTCCCGCCGACACGGCCAGCGCGCTCACCACGGTCGTCACCAGCGAACGAAGGTTTCTCATCCGGGCTCCTTTGCCGAGAGTGATCAGGACTTCGCGTCTCCTGGTCGGCTGTCGACCGACGGTGGGGCGCCGCCTTGGGGGGACCATGACGACGGGCGCCTGTCGCCTGTCGACCGATTACGCTAGAGTCGTGCTCAGAGGGTGTCAATACACCCGCCGGGAGCGGCCGGCGTCGCCTGAAGAGCATCGAGACGCCGGGGCGAGACCTGGGGTGGAACGGGAGGGTGCACGTGAGCGAGCCGACTGTGCGGTGGGACTCGATGCGGATCGACGAGAACGCGCCGAAACGGGCGCCTTCGCTGGCGGACCAGGCGTACGCCACGTTGAAGGGCTGGGTCGTGTCGGGTGAGCTCGAACCCGGTGCGGTGCTCAGTGAAAATGATCTCGCCCGCCGCTTTTCGATCAGCCGCTCTCCGCTGCGCGAGGCGATCCGCCGCCTGCAGGACGAGGGCCTGCTGGACATCTCCGGGCCGCGCGGGTTCACGGTGCCGGCGCTGTCGGTGGAGTTCGTGCGGCAGGTCTACACGGTGCGCCGGGCCCTCGAGGTGGCCGCGGCGCAGACGGCGACCGGGATCCCGCCGGAAGACCTCGCCGCCATGCACGTGCGCATGGACCGGATCGGGGAGGCGATCGGGAAGGGCGACCTCGCCCCGTTCAACGTCGCCGACTTCGAGTTCCACGACCTGTTCGTGCTCAACTGCGGCAACCCGTTGCTGGTCAACCACATCCACCGGCTTCGCGGGCACATCCAGCGCACGATCAACTGGGCCGGGCAGTTCCACGAGCACACCGAACTGGCCTACAAGGAGCACCTGGCGATCCTCGAGGCGATGGAGGCCGGCGACCCGCACGCCACGGGCGAGGCCGTGGACACCCACATCCGCAACGTGATGGACCGCTTGGTCGACAAGCTGGATCCGGCTCGGAAAGAAGTGTCCATCGACTGAGGGGACGCCATGCCGCACACCGACGCCCTGCTGAGCACCTGCTGGACCTCGGCGGGCGACGTGATGCCGCAGCGCAACGGGGACCGGAGCCCGTTCGACGTCCGCGACCGCGTGGCGGCCGCCGCCGAAGCCGGGTTCACCGGGTTCGGCATCACCCACACCGACCTCGTCGCCGTTCGCGACGGCCTCGGGTTCCCCGCACTGGCCCGGGAATTCGAGCGGCACGGCATCACCACCGTCGAGCTGGAGTACCTCGATGACTGGTGGTGCTCAGGCGCGCGGCGCGAGCGGTCGGACGCGGTGCGGGCGGACCTCCTGCACGCCGCCGGGGTGCTCGGCGCCTCCCACCTCAAGGCCGGCGCGGGACAGGCCGGCGACACCTGCGAGCCCGACCGCCTCCGCGCGGAGTTCGCCGCGCTGGCGGACGCCGCCTCAGCGGCGGGCACCCGCATCGCCCTGGAACCCGCGGCCTTCTCGATGATGCCCACGATCGCGCCCGCCGCGGACCTCGTGCGCGACCTCGCGCACCCCGCCGGCGGCCTCCTCGTCGACATCTGGCACATCCACCGCAGCGCGACGCCGTACGCGGACCTCGAACGCCTCCTGCCGCCGGATCACGTCTTCGCCGTCGAGCTCGACGACGGCCACGAGACCGTGACCGGAACCCTCTTCGAGGACACCTTCGACAACCGCCTCTACTGCGGCGAGGGCGACTTCGACGTCGCGTCGTTCGTGAAGTGCCTGCGCCGCCTCGGGTTCACCGGGCCGTGGGGCGTGGAGATGATGTCGCGGCAGCACCGCACCCTGGACGTGCGCACCGCGACGAAGCAGGCCGCGGCTGCGGCGGCGGAGCTGCTGGCGTCGACTCGCTGAAGGGCTCCCTTCAGCTCAACGCCTTTGCCACCGCTTCGGCCAGATCACCGGCCCGCCGCGGCTGGATGAGCGCACCCGGCTCCCCGTCCACGAACAGGAGCGCGGACGGCACCGACTGGACGCCGAAGCGGGTGGCCAGGCCGGGGTCGTCGTCGATCACGACGCGGTGGACCGTGACGTTCCAGGCGTTGTCTTCGGCGAACTGGCGGGCGTCGGGTTCGAGGTTGCGGCACACGGTGCACCACGGGGCGGTGAAGAGCACCAAGGTGCGGGGCGTGGCGGAGATCGCCGTGTCGAAGCCGGCGGTGTCGATCTTCTGCATCGGATGTCCTTTCGGATGGGAGGTCACCGGGTGGATTCGTGGCGGATGGCGGCCTCGACCGTTTGCCTGAGCAGGGTCGCGATCGTCATCGGGCCGACGCCGCCGGGCACGGGGGTGAGGTAGGCCGCGCGGTCGGCCGCGGCGGGGTGCTCGACGTCGCCGGTGTTGCCCGCGTAGCCGGCGTCGACGACGATCGCGCCGGGTTTGATCCACGCGCCGCGGATCAGGGCGGGGCGGCCGGCGGCGGCGATCACGACGTCGGCGCGGGCGACGTGCGCGTCGAGGTCTTCGGTGCGGGAGTGGCAGGTGGTGACCGTGGCGTCGCGGGCGAGCAGCAGCATGCCGACGGGCCGGCCGAGGATCGGACTGCGCCCCACCACCACGGCGTGTTTGCCCGCCACGGACAGGTCGTAGGCGTCCAGCAGCGCGAGGATCCCGCCGGGCGTGGCCGAGGTGAAGCCGCCTTCGCCGAACGCTGTGCGCGCGAAGGAGGTCCGGGTGACGCCGTCGACGTCCTTGGCCGGGTCGATCGCCTCGAAAGCCGCGCGCTCGTCGAGGTGCGCGGGCACGGGGTGCTGCAGCAGAATCCCGTCCACGGCCGGGTCGGCGGAGAGCTCGCGGATGCGGGCCACGAGCTCGGTGGTGGACAGGCTCGCGTCGAGTTCCAGGCGCCGAGAGCGCATCCCGGCCGCAGCACACCGGGCGGCCTTCATGCGCACGTACGTGTGCGAAGCGGGATCGTCGCCGACCAGCACCGTCGCGAGCACTGGCACCCGGCCGTGCGCGGCGGCGAACGCCGTGACGTCTTCCCGGACACGGTCGAGGATCGCGGCCGCGGTGGCCCGGCCGTCGAGGATCTTCGCGGTCATGTCCGGGCTCCTAGAAGACGATGGTGGAGTTGCCGTCGCGGATCACGCGGTCGTCGCAGTGCCACGCGACGGCGCGGGAGAGCACGAGCCGCTCGACGTCGGCGCCCTTGCGTTGCAGGTCTTGGGCGGATTCGTGGTGGGACACGCGGATCACGTCCTGCTCGATGATCGGTCCCTCGTCGAGGTCCTCGGTCACGTAGTGCGCCGTCGCTCCCACGAGTTTCACGCCGCGGTCCTTCGCCCGCTGGTAGGGCCCGGCGCCCACGAACGCCGGCAGGAACGAGTGGTGGATGTTGATCACCGGCACGCCGACCTCGGCCAGGAAGTCGCCGGACACGATCTGCATGTAGCGGGCGAGCACGACCAGGTCGACGTTGCCCTTGAGCAGGTTCAGGTGTTCCTTCTCGGCGGCGGCCTTGTCGTTTTTCTCCACCGGCACGTGGAAGAACGGGATGCCGAACCCGCGTACGTCGTCGCCGAGGTCGGGGTGGTTGGAGATGACCATCGGCACGGTGAGGTGCAGCTCGTCGCGCCGCCGGCGCCACAGCAGGTCGAGCAGGCAGTGGTCGGCGCGCGAGACCAGGATCGCCACGCGCTTGCGGCGCCGGGCCTCCACGAGCCGGAAGGTCAGCCCCAGCTCGCCCGACAGCTCGTCCTCCAGCGCCTGGTCCAGCTCGGCGAGCTTCGCGCCGAGGCCGGGCAGGTGGAACACGGTGCGCTGGAAGAACCGGCCGCCGGACGGGTCGCTGGTCGACTGGTCGAGCGCGACCACGTTGGCGCCGTGGTGGGCGAGCACGGTCGACACGCGCGAGACGATGCCGGGCCGGTCGGCTCCCTGCACGATGAGCCGTCCGTAGTCCTCGGCGATGATCGATCCGGTCACGGGCGAGCCTCCTTGGTGGGCACCGGCCGACGGTCGGCGCCGGTGGTGGGCAGGGCGGTGAGGACGGCGGCTTTCGCTTGCAGCTCGGCGTATTCGGCGCGCGGGGTGGAGCCCCAGGTGATCCCGCCGCCGGTGCCGTAGCGGGCCGTGCCCGTGTCGCGGTCGACGAGCGCCGTGCGGATCGCGACGCCGAACCGGGCACCCTCGGGACCCACGACGCCGATCGCTCCACAGTAGACACCGCGGGGCTCGGGCTCGAGCGCACGGAGGATCTCCATGGCGCGGTGCTTCGGCGCGCCGGTGACCGAGCCGCACGGGAACAGCGCGCGGAACAGGGCGGTGAGGTCGACGTCCGGCCGCACCCGGGCGGTGACCTCGGAAGTCAGCTGGTGCACCGTCGGGTACCGCTCGGCGCGGCACAACCGCGTCACCGCCACGCTGCCGGTGACCGCCAGCCGCGCGAGGTCGTTGCGGACCAGGTCGACGATCATCACGTTCTCGGCCCGCTCCTTGGCGCTGGCCCGCAGCCGGGCCACGAGGTCTCGGTCCTCGGCCACCGAACGTCCGCGTGGCGCTGTGCCCTTCATGGGCCGCATCACCAGCCGCTCGCCCCTGCGCTCGAAGAACAGCTCGGGGCTGGCGCTCACCACGGTGAAGCGGCCGAGGTCGAGGTAGGCGTTGTGCGCGCCGGCCTGCGCGTGGGCGAGATCCGCGTACAGGCCGGGCAGGAAACCCCTCACCGGCGCGGTCATCCGCGTGGTCAGGTTGCATTGGTAGGCCTCGCCGGCGGCGATGTGCGCGCGCACGGCCTCCACGGCTTCGCGGTGCTCTCGCTCGCTCCACGCGTACTCCCAGTCGCCGACGAAGCAGCCCTGCCGCCCGCTCGGCCGGATCACCGGCACCCGTTCCGGTCGCGCGACGAGCCCGAACCACGCCGCCGGCAGGCCGGCCACCGGCTCGTGCACGGCGAGCGCCGGATCGAGCCCGGCCGCCGCTTCGTAGGAGACGAAGCCGAAGGCCCACCAGCCTGCGCGTGTCGCGGAATCGACTTCCGCCAGCAGTTGCGGGACCTCCTGCGGCGTCATCGCGACGAGTTCCGCGGCGAGATCGGTGAACCGGCTCGCGACGCCGGCCCGCAGGTCGTCGAACCGGCCCCACGCGGTGGTGGCGCGCACGGCGGCCGTCCTTTCTCCCGGGGTGTCAGGGTTCCCGCCGGACGCGGGTGGTCAGCGAGCCGACGCCGTCGACCTCCACGGTGACCACGTCGCCGTCGGCGAGCAGCCGCTGCGGCTCGCGGCGGTAGCCGACCCCGCCGGGCGTGCCGGTGAGGAGGACGTCGCCGGGCAGCAGCGTGGTGAACTCCGAGACGGTCGAGATCAGCGCCGGGATGTCGAAGATCAGCTTCGAGAGGTCCGATTCCTGCAGCTTCTCGCCGGACACCACCGTGCGGATCCCGGCGGCCGACAGGTCGGCCTCGCCGGGCGTGACCAGGTACGGGCCCAGGGGAGTGGAGTGGTCCCAGGCCTTGCCCTGCAGCCATTGGTGGGTTTTGTACTGGTAGTCGCGCATCGTCACGTCGTTGGCGACGGTGTAGCCCAGCACGTGGTCGAGCGCGCGCTCGCGCGGGATCCGGCGGCCGGGGCGGCCGATGACCACGGCGAGCTCGGCCTCGTAGTCCACTTGCGACGATTCGGGCGGCAGCACGAGGTCGTCGCGCGGGCCGAGGAGGCTGGACGCGAACTTCGTGAAGAACACCGGGTAGGTCGGCAGGTCTCGGCCGGTCTCGCCGACGTGGGTGAGGTAGTTGAGGCCCACACAGACGATCTTGTCCGGCGCCGGCACCACCGGGCACAGGTACACGTCGTCGACCGCCACGCTTTCGCCCGGCAGCTCATGGGCGTGCGCGAGGGTCCCGACGTCGGTGTGCAGGCCGAGCTCCTCGACGCCGGCGAGCGGGATCAGGCGATCGCCGTCGACCCGGCCGACGCGGCGCTGCCCGTGGAGTTCGTAGGTGGCGTAGGCCATGGTGTCAGCGGGTTCCTTCGTGGTCGTGGGTGAGGTGGCCGAGTCCGGAGTGGACGGACCGGCCGAGGCCGCGGGCGGAGACTCGGGTTCTTCCGTCGAGTCCCGAAAGTCGGGACAGTGATGCTGTTAATCGGGACAGTACGATGCCGTGTCGCGACCCGTCAACGGTTGACACCGATCCGGCTCGGTGTAGCGTCGGGCAGCACACAAACGCAGTTCTGGGGGCTCGAGCGCCAAAATCGCGGTTTCCGGGCGTCGTGTCCCACCTCGATCGACGGGCGGGTCTGGCCGGTGTCCGAAGTCCCCAAGTACCCCATCGAGTCCGTGGACCGGGCGCTGCGCCTGCTGGCGATGTTCAAGGACACCGAGTCGCTGTCCCTTTCGGACGTGGCCGCCGAACTCGAGGTGACGCGGTCCACCGCCCACCGCCTGATGGCGATGTTCGCCTGGTACGGCTACGCCGACCAGGCGCCCCAGTCCAAGGAGTACGTGGCCGGCCCGGCGTTGCTGGAGCTCAGCATCGGCGTGGCCCGGCGGCTGCGCATCACCGACCGCGCGCAGGGCCTCATGCAGCGGGTGTCGGCGACCATCGACGAGACCATCCACCTGGTCATGCTCAACCGCCGCCAGGTGACCTTCATCGACGGCATCGAAAGCACGCGCGCCCTGCGGGCCGGCCTGCGGGTGGGCAATCGTCTCCCCGCCCACGCCACCGCCAGCGGCAAGGCCCTGCTCGCCGCCCTGCCCGACGCCCAGGTCGCGGATCTGTTCCCCGACCCCGACCTCACTCCGGTCACCCCCCACACGGTCGCAACCCTCACCGCCCTGCGCGCCCAGCTCGCGACGGTGCGCGAACGCGGCTTCTCCGCGAGCGAGCAGGAGAGCGAGCCCGGCCTGGTGGCCATCTCGGCGGTCCTCCCGGGCCGCACGAGCGCCATGAACCTGGCCCTGTCCGTCGCGATGCCGAGCGTCCGCGCGGACGAAGCCGCGATCACCCGCGTCGGCACACTGCTGCGGTCGGTGATCGACGAGAGTTCCGCGGAGAGCTGACGCCGCCGGCCGAACCGCGAGCCGTAGCTGCACTTTTCTGGGGTGCCTGCTGCTTTCGGCGGCACGCTGCCGCGCGAATCGGGGGCTGGTGACCTCGGCGAACGCCGCGTCCATCAGGTCTGCTGGCGAGCGCGCGGCGATCGATTGAGCCGCAATCCGGGCGCCTGCTGCTTCTGATGTCCGAAGGCCGCGCGAATCGACGGCCGATGACCACAGCGAACGCCGTGTCCTTCGGGCCCGACGGCGTGCACCCGATTGGCTGAGCCGTGAACTAGGCCATGTGTGGCACTGGACGCTACGGGGCCGCGCGAATTCGCCGGCGGTGACCTCGGCGAATGCCGCGCCCCTCAGGCCCGACAGCGAGCGCAAAACCCACCGCACCACACCCGCCGCGCACCTCCGGACGCTTCACGAAAGATCATCTCCCCCTGCCCCCACTGACGTGAAATTCGGGAACCCCATACCGCATTTCGGGACAAGACTGTGCAGGTCGCGCCGTGATCCGTGTCCGCCCAGGGGAAATCCGCCGGTAAGACCGGGTCGCGAGTTCGTTGACAAGGCCCCCCACCCGTGCAACCTTGTTGCTCAGCAGAATCCAGATTCTGCTCTGCGAACAGCCGAGGGTTCCGCAGCCGCCCGCCGAGGCCGGGCCGGCACGGCGTCGGCGTCCCGTGATCACCCAACGGAGGAGCGGATCATGGCCAGTTCACCGGTTGTCGACGTCGCGGCGGTGCTCGATCGCCCGCGGTGGTCGGGCGTGCAGAAGCGGGTGCTCGCGATCTGCTTCTGCCTGGCGTTGCTCGAAGGGTTCGACTCACAGGCGATGGGGTACGCGGCGCCGGGCGTCGCGAAGGAGTTCGGGTTGGGGCCCGGCGCGTTGGCGCTGGTGTTCTCCAGTGCGCTCGTCGGGATGTTCCTCGGCAGCGGGGCCTTCGGGCTCGCCGCCGATCGGTTCGGGCGGCGGCGGGTGCTGCTCGTCGGCACGCTCGTGTTCGGCGTCGGGACCGTGCTGATCGTGGTGGCCGGCACGTCGGCCGGAAGCCTGGCGGCACTGCGGTTCCTGGCCGGCATCGGCATGGGCGGCACCATCGCGACGCAGCTGGCGCTCGCCGCCGAGTACTCGCCGGCGCGGATCCGCTCCACGGTGATCATGATCCTCGTCGGGTCGCTGGGCCTGGGGTCGTTCCTCGGCGGGGTCGTGGCCGCGGCGCTGATCCCGGCCTACGGCTGGCGCTCGATCTTCGCGGTCGGCGGGATCCTGCCGCTGGTGCTGTTCGTGGTGATGGCCGTCGGCCTGCCCGACTCGCTCCGGTTCCTCCTCACGAGCGGACGGGTCGCCGAGGCGCGCAAGCTGCTGGCGCGCGTCGCGCCGGACGCGGTCGTGGACGAGCGCGTTTCCCTTGTGCTGCCGGAAGAAACGATCCGGCGCTCGCCGGTGGCGACGTTGTTCACCGACGGCCGCGCGTTCGGGACCACGCTCGTGTGGATCGCCGGGTTCATGAACTTCCTCGCGGTGTACCTGTTGCTCAGCTGGCTCCCGGCGCTGTTCGAACAGGCCGGCCTGTCCTCGCGCACCGCGGTCGCGGCGACCGCGACGTTCACCCTCGGCGGGTTCGTCGGCGCGATCGTGCTCGGCCTGCTGATCGACCGCCGGGGCCGGGCCAACCGGCTGCTCGCCCTCGGGTACCTCGGATCCGCGGTGTTCGCGGTCGTCGCGGCGGTGAGCACGCATCAGCCGCCGGTGCTGTTCGGCGCGATCTTCCTCGCGGGCTTCGGGATCATCGGCTGCCAGGGCGGCGTGAACGCGGCCGCGGCGGCGATGTACCCCACCGCGGCGCGCGGCACGGGCGTCGGCTGGGCCAGCGGCGCGGGCCGCGTCGGCTCCATCATCGGCCCGACGCTCGGCGGTTCGCTGCTCGCCGCCGGGCTCGCCTCCACCAGCATCATCGCCGCCGCCGCGGTGCCCATGGTGCTGGCCGCGATCGCCGTCGCACCGCTGGGCTCGGCGTCGCGCCGCCGGGCCGAAGCCGATTCGAAAAACCCGGCCGCTCCGGCCGTCGAAGACACGAATGCCTGAACGCAAGAACATCGGGTTCGAAGGAGAACAGCATGCCCCGGCGTACGACGGTCCCCAACGAGGACGGCCAGCGGGAGACCCTTGGCGCGGTCGAGGTCACCCACCACTTCGAGGAGGCGCCCGGCGCGGTGGCGCCGATCCGCTGGCACTACGTCACGGCGGGCGACCCGAGCGCGGACACCGTGGTGCTGCTGCACGGCAATCCCGAGAGTTGGCGCTCGTGGGAGCCGCAGATCGAGGCCCTCGCCGATACCTACCACCTCGTGGCCGTGGACCTGAAGGGATACGGCCAGAGTGACAAGAGCCCCGGCGACTGGCGCTGGGAGAACACCGCCGAGGAACTGCTCGCGCTGCTCGACCAGATCGGCTTGGACCGCTTCGCGATCGTGTCGCACGACCGCGGCACCGTGCTCGCCGACTACCTGGGCGGCAACCACCCCGACCGCGTGCGCTGCTACGTCCGCCTGCAGCAGGTCTGCCACGTGTGGCGCGCCGAGTACTCCTGGCAGGCCGGCTACTTCGCCGATCCGCTCTTCGGGCCCTACCTGTTCGGCGACCCGGACCTCTACTTCCGCTTCCGCCTCAAGGCGATGCTGAAGAACGACGTGCCGGAGGAGAAGCTCGAAATCCTGGCGCGCGAAATGAGCTACCCGGGCATCGCCGACGCCGTGGTGCGGTACTACCAGGCCTCGACGTTCGAAAAGGAGCGGCTCGACCGCATCCGGCTCTTCCCGAACATGCGCTTCCCCGTGCTGCTGCTGCAGGGCGACCGCGACGACGGCCAGCCCACCTACTACTTCGACCACCCGGAGCTGCCGGCCACGGCGTGCTTCCCCGACGCCGAACTGCAGTGGGTGGAGGGCGCCGGGCACTACACGAACCTGGAGAAACCCGAACTCGTGACCGAACGCGTCGCGAAGTTCCTCGCCACGCACCTCAAGGCCGGGTCGTGAGCACCCGGCCCGCCGGTCCGTCAGTCCTCGACGACGGTGAGCTGCTCGCTGATCCGGGCCGCGGCCAGGCGTACCTTGGCGATCAGCGCCCGCTCGGTCTTGGCCGGCATGCGCGAACCGAGCCCGACCACGCTGAGCGCGGCCACGACCTCGCCCTTGCGGGTGCCCCAGATCGGCGCGGCGATGCCGACGATGTCGGGGTCCACCTCCGCGCGGGCGACCGCGTAGCCGTCGGAACGGATCTGGGCCAGGCGTTCGACGAGCTTGTCGACGTCGGTGACGGTGCGGTCGGTGAACTTTTCGAGCTCGGTGTGCGCGAGCAGTTCCCGCACCTGCTCGGGTTCGGTCCAGGCGAACAGGACCGTCGCGGACGCCCCGGCGTTCACCGGCAGCACGGTGCCGCGGTCGTAGGAGATGCGCACGCGCTGGCGCGAGGACTCGGCGCGGTCGACGCACACCACGAGGTCGCCGTTGCGCCGGGTGAGGATCACGGTCTCGCCCGTGTCCTGCGCGAGCTCGTCGAGGACGGGGGCCGCGACCTCGGACAGGCCGTAGGTCTTGCGGGCGAGGCGCGCCAGCTCGAGGATGCGCAGCCCCAGGCGGAACCCGCCGCCGGGCGCGTCTTCGAGGAACCGCGCGGAGACGAGCGACTGCAGGTACCGATAGCCGGTGGAGCGCCCGACACCGAGCCGGTCGGCCACCAGCGCCCCGCTCACCACCGGCTGCTCGTCGCTGAACATCGCCAGGATGTCGAGGGCCCGATCGGCCGTGCTGTTGCGTTCACGGCGCACTTTCACGGAATTCTGTCCTGACATGCGGGACACCCTACCGCACGTCGACACGCCTTGTCCCGTCTCGCGAATTCGCGCTGGCACAGTCGCTTTCCGGTGGCCCCAGCCGAGTGTGCCGAGGCTGGTGGGCGGTGTCTTGACAGGCGACAGAGCGGGACGCACGCTGAGTCCGTCCCGGAAAACAGGACTTGTGTGCGTCAAATCGGGACGGCTTACGGTCGATCCCCGTCGGTGCGCCACTGCCGTTTCGGAACCCGGAGAGTGAGCAAATGCCCTTCAGCTACGTGGAAATGATGAGCGGCTTCGGTTTCTCGGAGTTCGCCGAGCTGCCCGACTTCACGCCGGTCGAACCGGCGCCGTTCGACATCCCGCTGTCGCAGGCGCGACTGGGGCTCTTCGCCACGGTCGGCGCGCACCTGCCGACGCAGCGGAAGTTCCAGCCGGTCAACGACCTGACCTTCCGGATGGTCCCGCTGGACGTGCCCGTGGCCGAACTCGAGTTCGACCACCCCTCGCCCATCCGCAGCTTCGCGCTGGAGGACCTCAACGTCGTCTTCCCCCGCGACCGGCTCGTGGAGCTGCAGGCGCGGGGCGTGTTCGGCGAGCTCGCGCCGGCGGCGGTCTCGATGCTCGGCTCGATCACGAAGTACCGCGGCCTGGCCGAGCAGACCGCGCCCGCGATCGCCGAAGTCGTGGCGGAGCAGGGGGTGGACCTGATGCTCATGGTGCCGTTCTGCCCGGCCTGCCACCGCGCGACGCACCTGATCTCGCGGGCGCTGGAGGCCAAGGGCATTCCGTGCGTGACGATGACGGCGCTGCGGGAGATGGCCGAGGCGTTCAAGCCCGCGCGGCCGGTGTTCGCCGACTTCCCGCTCGGGGCCACCGTCGGCCGGCCGAACCACCCGGAGATGCAGCGCTCGGTGCTGCAGACGACCCTCGAGGTCGCCGCGAAACCCGTGCGGCCGTGGCACATCACGGACCTGCCGCAGCAATGGTCGGTCGACCGCTCGTGGGAGGACGACGTGCGCAAGCTCTACGAGGCCGAGGGCCAGGAGGTCCACCGCGCCCGCGTGCGCAAGCACATGGCCGAAGGCGAAGGGCTGGCCGGGCGGGAGAACGAACTGGACGTCGCGTGCGGGTGCTGACGCCGGAGCCGAACCGCTTCACCCGCCAGGCCCGCCACCGGATCGCGCGAACCACGGACGAAAGGGAAGCATGAACACGAACAAGAGCCTGCAGGACGTGCTGGACGCGGCGGGCAACACCGTCGAGCTGCTGCGCAATTCGCAGCTGCCGGCCTACGGCTTTCCGGTGGTGCCCGCGGAGTTCACCAACTTCCGCCGCGAGGCGAAGGCCTGGCACACCACCGCGGTGATGTACGACCAGACCCACCACATGGTGAACCTGTGGCTGTCCGGGCCGGGCGCGCTGAGCCTGCTCGCCGACACCGGCGTGAACAGCTTCGCGAACTTCCCCGTCGACTCGGCCAAGCAGTTCGTGCCGGTCGGCCCGAGCGGCGGCGTGATCGGCGACGGCATCCTGTTCCGGCTCGGCGAGGCGGAGTTCGTGTTCGTCGGCCGGGCGCCGGTGTGCAACTGGCTCACGTTCCGGGCGGGCCAGGGTTACGACGTCGAGGTGCGCCGCGACGAACGGTCTTCGCCGCGCACGTTCGGCAAGGCCGTGAAGCGGGACGTGTGGCGGTTCCAGATCCAGGGGCCGCGCGCGTGGGACGTGATCGAGAAGCTCAACGGCGGACCGGTCGAACAACTGAAGTTCTTCCGGCTGAGCCACCTGACGGTGGCGGGGGAGCGGGTGCGCACCCTGCGCCACGGCATGGCCGGTGCGCCGGGGCTCGAGCTGTGGGGACCGTACGAGAGCTACGACCGGATCCGCGAGACCATCCTCGAGGCGGGCCGCGAGTTCGGCCTCGAGCCAGTGGGCGCCCGCGCCTACGGCGTGAGCGCGCTGGAGTCGGGGTGGATCCCTTCCTCGCTGCCGGCGATCTACACCGGCGACGAGCTGCGCGCCTACCGCGAATGGCTGCCCGCCACCGGGTACGAGGCGATGAACGCGCTCGCCGGCAGCTTCGTCTCCGACGACATCGAGGACTACTACCTCACGCCCTGGGACCTCGGGTACGGCGGCCACGTGAAGTTCGACCACGACTTCGTGGGCCGCGACGCCCTGCGCGCGATCGACCCCGCCACCCAGCGGCGCAAGGTCACGCTGGCGTGGCACGCCGAGGACGTCGCCAAGATCCTCGCGTCGCCGGTGGACCGCGACGGCCCGGCGTACCAGCTGTTCGAGCTGCCGCTGACCACCTACGGGTCGGCCACGTTCGACACCGTGCACGACGCCGACGGCCGGACCGTGGGCCTGTCGCTCTACACCGGTTACAGCCCGTTCGGCCGGGAGGCGATCTCGCTGGCCACGGTCGATCCCGACGTGCCGTTCGGCGCGGAGGTGCGCGTGGTCTGGGGCGAACCCGGCGGCGGCACCCGGAAGGTGACCGTGGAGCCGCACGAGCAGATCACCGTCCGCGCGATCGTGAGCCCGGCGCCCTACACCGCCATGGCGCGCGAGACCTACCGCCACGGCTGGCGTTCCGAGGCCGCCGTCTCGTCCTGACGGGCGGCTCCCGTCCGGAGTCACCTCTGAGCCGCGAGGGGTGCGCGACCCCGACCTTTGCCCGCGCGCCCCTCGCTCCGTCCTGCCCGGCACTGCTTGCTTTGTGCTGCCTTGTTTTGTGCTGCCCTGCTCGCGACCACTTCCGGTGAGGTGTGATGACCAGCATTTCCGATGAGGACAGAACCGCCGCGGCCCGCGACCGGGTCGCGCGGCTGATCGGCGCGGCTTCGCTCGAGGTGATTCCCTTGCGTGGCGCGGAAGCGAAGGTATCCGCCGTGCCGCGCGGCACCACCGTGACGATCACCTGCTCCCCGAAGTTCGGCCTCGACCGCACCGTGGCGCACACGGCCTCGGCCGTCGCGAACGGCTACCGGGTCGTGCCGCACCTGGCCGCGCGGATGGTGGAGGACGAGCGCGCGCTGCGCCGCTTCGTGGCGCGGGTCGTGGACCTCGGCGTGGACGAGCTGTTCGTGATCGGCGGCGACGGCGACGAACCGGTCGGCCGGTTCTCCAGCGCGGTCGAGGTGCTGCACGCGTTGCAGGACTTCGACCACGGTGTGCGGCGCATCGGCGTCGGCGGCTACCCCGAGGGGCACCCGAAGATCGCGGCGGCGCGGCTCACGGAGGCGCTGCTGGCGAAGCAGGTGCACGCCGACTACCTGGTGAGCCAGCTGTGCTTCGACGGCGTCGCGCTGCTGCGGTGGCTCGAAGACGTGCGGGCCCGAGGTGTCGGGCTGCCGTTGCGGATCGGGCTCGCGGCCCCGATCCGCACGGCGCGGCTGGTGGAGCTGTCGCTGAAGATCGGCGTGGGCCAGTCGCTGCGGTACCTGACCAAGCAGCACGGCATGGTCGGCGGGCTGCTGCTCGGGCGGTCGTACGCGCCCGAGAACCTCCTGCACGAGCTGGGCGAGCGGCTGACGTCGCCGGAGCTCGGCATCGAGGGCCTGCACGTGTTCACCTTCAACCAGGTCGACGTCACGGTCGACTGGCAGCGCCGGATCGCCGGCGAGTAGACCGAAGGACGGGCGATGCCGATGATCGGCCACTGTGGACTCGCGGCGCCGGACAGTGCGTTCGGCCCGGCCGCCGGTTCGCGCTGCCTGGTGCTGGGCGTCCTCAACGTCACCCCCGACTCGTTCTCCGACGGCGGCCGGCACCGCAGCGTGGCCGCGGCCGTCCACCACGGACTCGAGCTGGCCGCCACCGGGGCCGACCTCGTCGACGTCGGGGGCGAGTCCACGCGGCCGGGCGCCGCCCGGATCCCGCTCGCCGAAGAGCTCGCGCGGGTCCTGCCGGTGGTGCGCGAACTCGCCGGCGCGGGGGTGCGCGTGAGCATCGACACCATGCGCTCGGCCGTGGCCGCCGCGGCCGTCGACGCCGGCGCGGTCCTGGTCAACGACGTCAGCGGCGGCCGAGCCGATCCGGCGATGGCCCGGTGCGTGGCCGAGCTCGGCACGCCCTACGTCGCCACGCACTGGCGGGCTCCCAGCGCCGACATGGCCGCCCACTCCCACTACGGCGACGTGGTGACCGAGGTCGTCGCCGAACTGCGCGACCGCCTGGCCGCCCTCACGGCCGCCGGCGTGCGGCCCGAGCGCATCGTGCTCGATCCCGGCCTCGGCTTCGCGAAGACCGCGGAGCAGAGCTGGCAGATCCTGCGCCACCTCGACGCCCTGCACGAGCTGGGTCAGCCGGT
Organism: Amycolatopsis rhabdoformis; assembly: GCF_035918295.1. Taxonomy (GTDB): domain Bacteria; phylum Actinomycetota; class Actinomycetes; order Mycobacteriales; family Pseudonocardiaceae; genus Amycolatopsis; species Amycolatopsis rhabdoformis. Next base: position 3,521,992 of record NZ_CP142149.1, on the reverse strand, counting down.
GCTCGTGGGCGCGTCGCGCAAGTCCTTCCTCGCCGCCTTCGGCCCCAGCGGCGGCCCGGGCCGCGAACACGCGACCACCGCGATCTCCACCCTGGCTGCGGCCCGCGGCGCCTTCGCGGTGCGCGTCCACGACGTCGCGGCGTCCGCCGTCGCGGTACGGGTGGCGGCGGCTCTCGCCGTGTCCGGTGCCGCCGCGGGTGACCTCTGTGGACGAATCCTGGATGTCTGATGTCCGGGTGAACCTCATCCGTGGTCAAGGGCACGAAAGATTGGGTTGACCCGCGCCGACTTCTCGAACGTAAGCCCTGGGCCGGAGTTGGCCCGATCCCGGGGAAACTCGACCGCGCCGACGGTGTCCGTTTCGAACCGGGCGCGTGAGGATCGGGGGCATGACCGCATCCCACCGCCCGGTCCGGGTGGATCTCGTCCTCTTCGATGGCTGCGACGACCTCGACGTGTTCGGCCCGCTGGAAGCGCTCGGCATCGCGCGCAAGGGTGGGGCCGCGCTCGAGGTCGCCACCGTGACGCTCGCCGCGCAGGAGTCCGTGGTGACCAACCACGGCGTGCGGATCGTGCCGGCCGGTGTGTACCGGCCGGGGGCCGACTACCTCGTGGTGCCCGGCGGTGGGGCCGGGGGGACCTCGGGCGTGGGTGCCCAGCTGGCCAGCGGTGCCTGGTACGGCCCGCTCGCCGAGGCGATGGCGTCGGGCACCACGCTCGTTTCGGTGTGCACCGGGGCGTTGCTGCTGGCGGGGGCCGGGGTGCTCGGCGGTCGTGCGGTCACCACGCACCACGCGTCGCTGGAGCGGCTGCGGGGGATGGGCGCGACGGTGGTCACCGAGCGCGTGGTCGACGCCGGTGACGTGATCAGCGCCGGTGGTATCACCAGTGGCATCGACCTGGGGTTGTGGCTGGTGGAGCGGATCGCGGGGCGCGCCGCGGCGGATCGGGCGGCGAAGGTCCTGGAGTACGAGCGGTTCCGGCCCGCCGCGGTTCCTGCCGGCGAGGGGAAGCCTCGTGCCTGATCGTCGGCACTCCCTCGCCGTGGCCGCCTTGGCCGGGTGCTTCTTCGCCGCCTCGTGCGGCGCCGGCGCGGCGGCCGATCTGCCGACGCCCCCTTCGAGCGCGGTCGCCGGCGGACGCCCGGCGCCGGCCTGCCCGGCTCCGCCGGTGTTGACCGCGCCGCCGAACCGGATCGTGACGATGGACGGCGGTGCGGCCGCGATCGTCGTCGAGCTGGGGCTCGGTGACCGCATCGTGGGGACCTCCGCCACCGACTACTTCGTGCCGTTCGGCCCGCCAGAACGCGCGAAGCTCGACCGCATCCCGGTGCTCGATCCGCGCCGCGCGAGTACGGAGAAGGTGCTTGACGCACATCCCGACCTCGCGGTCGGCACCTCCAACCTCAGCTTCGGCGGATTCGACGGCACCCCGTCGGCAGAAGTGCTCGAGAAAGCCGGGGTGAAAGCCCTCGCGGCCTGCCAGACGCAGCCCGCACCCGTCCGGGGCATCGACCAGACGACGAAGTTCGTCACCGAGGTGGCCGCCGCGCTCGGCGTGCCGGAGGCCGGCGAGAGGTTGGTCCGGCGGATCCGCGCCGACGCCGGCGCCCCGGCTCGCGAAGATGAGCCGGCGCCGGTCCTGGTTCTGACCGGGGTGCCGGCTCCGGGCACCCCGGTGTCCACGCGCGGCGGCGGAACCCTGGTGAACGGGGTCGTCGCGGCCGCGGGTGGCCGCAACCTCGCCGAGGACGTCCCGGCCGCGTTCGCCGGGCTGAGCGCGGAGGAGATCGCCGTGCGCGATCCCCGAGCGATCGTCGTGCTGTCCGGCTTCGCGCAATCCTCGGACGCGGACTTGCTCGCGGGCGTCCGCGCCAGTCCGCTGCTGGCCGGGACGACGGCGGTCCGCGAGAACCGCATCGCCGTGATCCCGCAGAGCACCGCGCTCACCCCGAGTGTGCTGACCGGGCAAGCGGTCCACGCGGTGGCGGAGCTGCTGAAGCGGCCTGCCGCATGACGGTGCGGGCCTCCGCGCGCGAGCGGGTTCCGGTGCTGCGCCGGGCGCCGTTGTGGGCGCTGGCGGTGGTGCTGATCGTGGTGCTCCTGACGTCGATGGTCATCGCGATCGGCATCGGCCCGGTCGCCGTGCCGGTCGGTGACGTGGTCGACGCGGTGACGCGCCACCTCGGCGGCGCCGGACCGGCCGGGCGGTACGACTTCATCGTGTGGGAGCTGCGCGTGCCCCGCGTGCTGCAGGGCGCGGCGGTCGGCGCGGGACTCGCCGTGGCCGGGTTGCTCACGCAGGCGATGACCGGCAACCCGCTCGGTGATCCGTACGTGCTGGGCTTGTCGTCCGGCGCGGCGGTGGGCGCCGTGCTCGTCCTCACGACCGCCGGGTCGGCGGTGCTCGGCGTCCTGACCGTTCCGGTGGCGGCGTTCCTCGGGGCGCTGGCCGCTGCCACGCTCGTGTTCGCGTTGGCGCGCAACGGTTCCCGCACGCCGCCGGCCCGGTTGGTGATGACCGGGATCGCGCTGGCCCAGCTGTTGTCCGGCGTGGTCTCATTCCTGCTGCTCACGACGCAGAACTCCAACGCCCAGCAGCAGGTCCTGTTCTGGCTGCTGGGCAGCCTGGCCGGCACTCAGTGGCCGCTCGCCTCGGTCGGCGCGGTCGCGATCGGGCTCCTGATCGTGGCGGCGGCGGCCGGGTCGAGCCGGCTGAATCTCCTGGTCCTCGGAGACGACGGCGCGGCCGCCCTCGGCCTGAACTCCTCGCGTCTGCGGCTCGTGCTGCTGGTGCTGGTGACGCTGCTGACCGGCACAGCCGTGGCGGTCGCGGGCAGCATCGGCTTCCTCGGCCTGGTCGTGCCCAACCTGACCCGGCTGCTCGTAGGAGCCGACCACCGCCGCGCCGTGCCGGTCGGGGCGCTGCTCGGCGCGCTGATCCTGGTCTGGGCGGACACGGCCGCGCGCGTGGTGCTGGCGCCCACCGAGACGCCGATCGGGATCCTGACGGCGGTGTTCGGCGTTCCCGTTTTCCTGCTGGTGCTGCGCCGCAGCGCGACCGGAACGGCGGGGCTCACGTGAAGCTCCGATTCGCCGGCGTTGCAGCCGGCTACACGGACGTCCCCGCCGTGAGCGAGGTCGAGGTGACCATCGCGGAAGGCGAGTTCGTCGCCCTCGTCGGGCCCAACGGCAGCGGAAAGTCGACGCTCCTCAAGACGGTGTACCGAGCGCTGAAACCCTCGGCGGGCGCGGTCTGGCTCGGTGACGACGACCTGTGGCGGGCGCCGCGGCGCGACGTCGCCCGGGCGGTCGGTGTGCTGGGACAGGACCAGGCGGGCGGGTTCGACTTCTCGGTGCGGGAAGCCGTCACGCTCGGCCGCTATCCGCACCACGGCCCCTTCGCCCGGCTCGGGCCGGCGGACGCCGCGATCGTGGCGGAGGCGCTCGAGCGGTGTGGGTGCGGACCGCTGGCGGACCGGTCGTTGGCCACGTTGTCCGGCGGTGAGCGGCAGCGCGTCCTGTTCGCCCGCGCGCTGGCGCAACGGCCCCGCCTGCTGGTGCTGGACGAACCGACGAACCACCTGGACCCGCGTCACCAGATCGCCGTGCTGGAGCTGGCCGCCGCGGCCGGGGTCACCGTGCTCGCGGCCCTGCACTCCCTGGACCTGGCCGCCCAGTACGCGGACACGGTGCTGGTGCTGGCCGAAGGACGGGTCCGTCGCTCGGGTCCGCCGCGCGATGTCTTCGAACCGCGCCTGCTCGGCGAGGTGTTCGGCGTCGGCGGTTCGCTCGTCGACGATCCGGTGACGGGTGCGGCCAGGCTCCTGCTGCACGCACTGTGAACGGGGTGGTGCGGGTCAGGCCGGCACCGCGGTCAGGGGACGGTGCGCGCGCCGGTAGCGCGCCGGCGTGGTCCCGGTCGCGCCGGTGAAGTGGGTGCGGAACATCTCGTCCGAGCCGAAGCCGACTTCCCGGCCGATGAACCCGATCGGGCGGTCCGTGGTCTCCAGCAGCCGCCGGGCCTCGGCCACGCGCTGGCCGGTCAGCCAGCCCATCACCGTCATCCCGGTCTCGGCCTGGAAGCGGCGGGTGAGCGTTCGCACGCTCACGCCGGCGTGTGCCGCGATCGTGGTCAGGGTGTGCGCGTCGGTCAGGTTCTCCCGCACCCACTGGCGGGTGCACTCGAGCGACCGGTCGGCGAGCCCCACCGGCCGCCGGAGCACTTGCGGCTGCTTGCTTTCGCGGTGCGGGGCGCTGACCAGGAAGCGGGCGATCGTGTCGGCCGCGGCGGAGCCCAGGTCGGTGCGCAGCACGTGGAGGCACAGGTCGACGCCCGCGAGCAAGCCGGCCGAGGTGAGGATCTGCCCGTCGTCGACGTACAGCCGGTCTTCCCGCACGTCGACAAAGGGGTACCGGCGGCGCAGCTCTTCGGCGCACTGCCAGTGGGTGGTGGCGGGTCGTCCGTCGAGCAGCCCGGCCGCGGCCAGCACGAACGCGCCGATGCAGAGGGACACGATCCGGGCGCCCCGATCGGCCGCGTTCCGCAGCGCGGCCCGGACTTCCGGTGGCAGCGATCCGGTCACCGGCTGCCGTCCCGGAACGATGATCGTGTGCGCTCGGTCCAAATCGGACAGCGGCTCGACTCGCGTCGCCACCAGCCCGGCCCCGATCGGCGGTTCCCGCTCGGGCCCGGTGAGCGTGACCGAGTACGGGTTGCGCAGTCCCGGCGCTTCCGCGGCGACGTAGGCCGGCCACGGACCGAAGATCTGCAGCGGGATGGCCAGATCGACGCCGACGGTACCCGGCAGCACGAGGATCGCCACTCGGTGGCGCTCGAGCCCGCCCAGTACTCCGGAGACTGCCATCGGTTCCTCTTCCGCGTAGTCGGGAAATCCATCGTCCACAATGGTGTGGTGCTGCTGTACGGTCGGCTCGTTCATCGCGCCGTGCTCAGCGCATGAGCGATCCGCCGTTGATGTCCACGGTGGCCCCGGTGAGGTACCCGGCGGAGTCGCTCACCAGATAACCGACGAGCGAAGCCACCTCGTGGGGTTCGCCGAGCCGGCCGACGGGGATCGCGTCCGCGAGCTCGTCCGCCCGTCCGGCCGGGAGCGCGTCCATCGCCGGCGTCCGCACCGAAGCCGGGGCGACCGCGTTCACTGTCACGCCGAAGGCCGCGAGCTCCCGGGCGAACACCTTCGTGAGCACCAGGACACCGGCCTTGGCCGCCGAATAGTGGGCGCCGGCCACGGTTCCGCCCTGCTGGCCGGCCAGTGAGGCGACGTTCACGATGCGTCCCCACCCGCGTTCGCGCATCGGGGCGGCGCAGAGCCGCGTCAACGCGAACACGCTGCGCAGGTTCGTCGCGAGGACGCCGTCCCACTCGTCGAGGGCGATGTCCCACACGGAACCGGCCACCGTCCGGGCGGCGTTGTTGACCAGCACATCCGGCGCGTGCCACCGCGAACCGACGAGCTCGACCGCGCTCTCGAGCTCCGTGATCCGGTCGACGTCCGCGCGCACCGCCAGCGCCGTCGTGCCGTCGGGGTTCAGTCCGGTGGCCACCGCGCGCACGGATTCCTCGTCGCGGTCGAGCAACGCCACCAGCGAGCCGGACCGGTGCAAGTGGGTCGCGATGGCGGCACCGATCCCTTGCCCCGCTCCGGTGACCAGGGCCACGCGCTGTTCCACGCTCACCTCACAGCACCGGGCCGGCGGGCAGGCCGACGCCCAGCAGCACCCGGCCGTAGAACTCGCTGCTCGTCTGGGTGCTGAACGCGGCGTGGCGGGACGCGGTCTCGAGGTCGCGCCACGTCCGTTGCAGCACCGAGCTGTCGGCGAAGCTGCCGGCGCCCGCGGTGTCGAGCAGAGCGCTCACGGCTTCGCGAGCGCACCGCACGGCGTGGCTCGCGCTCATCCTCAGCCGCGCGCGAGCGGCCGCGTCCGGTCGGCGCCCGGCCCGCGCGTGGCCGTCCACCTCGTCCGCCGCGTGGGCCAGGTGCAGCCGGGCGGTGTCGATCAGGATCGCCGCCTCGGCGACGTTCACCTGGTGCGCCGGCGATTCGGCGACCGTCGCGTACAGGGGTGAAGTGAGGCGTTTGCCCCGGGCCACGGCCCCGGTCACGCTCTCCAAGGCGGCCGCCGCGATGCCGACGCAGGTTCCGACCAGCGGCAGGTTGATGGACAGGTGGAAGGTCACCCGCGGTTCGTCCGGGTGCTCGTCGCGGTAGCGGCCCTCCGCCATCGCGGTGAGGTAGACGACCCAGTCATGGTCGACGGCCAGCTCCGTGGCCACGGCCGTGTTGCTCCCCGTTCCGCGCATCCCCGCGACGTGCCACACGTCGATCGTGTCGAGTTTCGCGGTCGGCACCAGCGCGAGGCCCCGTTCTCCTTCACCCCAGGCGATGCCGAGCAAGGTCCACGGTGCGTGGTGGATCCCGGAGATCCACGGCCAGCTGCCGTCCAGGACGAACCCGGCCGGGGTGCGGCTCACCGTTCCGGAGGGGTTCGCGGTACCGCAGACGAAGGCGTCCGGGCGGTCTCCCCACAGTTCTTCCCGGACGGCGTCACCGAGCTGCCCGGCGAAGAGGTTCCCGCCGTACGCGATACCCACGATCCAGGAACTCGCGGCACACCCCCGCGCGAGTTCGACGCACACTTCCACCGCGGTCCGGACGTCGGCCGCCATGCCACCGAACCGGGCCGGTGTCCCGAGCCGGAACAGGCCCGTGCCGCGGAGCGCTGCTTCACTCGGCTCCGTGATCCGGCGGGCTCGGTCGACGTTGCCCGCCTCGGCGGCGAGCACCGGTACCAACGCCCGCGCCGCGTCGATCACAGCTTGCTGCATGGCAGAAGTCCTTTCTCCGCCTTCGGTCACGCGCTCGGGTAGGGCACGGCGTAGCGCAACGGTTCGTTTCGCGCGAAGCGCCAGAGCTGGCTCTGGACCAGGCTCTTCACCCGCGACCGCAGCGCGGCGGTGAACGCGCCGACGTGCGGCGTGATCACCACCCCCGGCGCCGACCACAGCGGGTGACCCGGCGGCAGGGGCTCGGGCTCGGTGACGTCGAGCGCGGCCCGGATCCGGCCGTCGGCGAGCGCCGCGGTCAGCGCCGGTGTGTCCACGACGGACCCCCGGGCCACGTTCACGAGGAGAGCGCCGGTTTTCATGCGGGCGAGAACGCCGGCGTCCACGAGGTGGCGGGTGTCCTGCGTCGCGGTCGTCGCGAGCACGATCACGTCCGCCTGCGGCACGAGCTCGGGCAGCCGCGCCACGGCGTGGACCGCGCCACGACGCGACAGCCGCCCGGTGCGAGCCACCCGGGTGACCACGCACCCGAAGGGGACGAGCAACTCCTCGAGGGCCGCACCGACCGCGCCGTAGCCCACGATCAGCACGTCCGCCCCGGTCAAGGACGGACTGGTCCGCTGGTGCCACCTCCCGGCGTCCTGGGCCCTGGTGTAATCGGGAATGCCGCGTAGTGAAGCCAGAACCAGCGCCAGCGCCAGCTCCGCGGTGCTCGCGCTGTGCAGGTCGCCCGCGGTACACAGGGTGACCCGGCCGGGGAGGCGTTGCAGCAAGGGCAGCAGGTGATCGACACCCGCGCTGAGCGCCTGCACCGCACTGAGCCGCTTCATCTCCACCAGCGGCCGCGCGATCACCGCGGGATCCTGCACGAGCGGATGCGCGTAGAACACGGCCGGCGCCGGATCGGCGGGAAACTCGGCGCCCCCGTCCCACGTCACGTAGTCCAGCTCGGCCGGCAGGTCGTCGAACTCGTCGCGGGGAAACGGGACCCAGGCTGTCCTGGTTCCGGAGGAGGGGCGCACTCGGTCGAGGCTAGTGTGGTGGTGTGTGGGGGATGTAGTCCACTTGAGCTTCGGATCGGTGGTCCGGTTGTGGGGGTCGGTGACAGGATTGCAGTGTCCATGTGGGAGTCCGGCGCCGATGTCTGGGGTCGGAGTCGCGGGGGAGTGTCGAGGGCCCGTGAGGTCGTCCGCCCGAACCCGACGCTCGCTCCCCGGTCGACTTACGAGGCCAAAACCACGCGGCGGCGGGAGCAATGGCCCGGGCCGATCGTGCTGGACTGGCCTTCCATCGTCACCTGATCGATCAGTGTTGGGCTTCGACACCTGGGGGTGCCGTCGCGAGCGCTCAATCGAGATCGGCCGCGGCGGAGGGCCGCGAGAACACGCCGCCGGCGGCTGGTCGGTGCGTTCCGATCACGGCCACAACGCGGCTGCTGAAGCCCGCCGCGGCCGGCCTCAGCGGAGGTCGGTGAGCTCGACGGACAACTGTGGACACGACCCCGTCCAGCGCCGCAACTCGTCGAAGTTCACGGCGCCCAGCACGCGAACGGCCGCGATCGGACGGAACCGGACAGCCGTTCCCGTAGATCCGTCCGCGGCCAACGGGACGAGGGCGGTCACCGGAAATGCGTGCTCATAGCGCTGGGTCCAGGAACCGTTGTCGCGCCTGTTGGTGTGCACCAGCCACTCGCTCAGCGCAGCCACCACCGAGATGCCTCTGCGCGGGTGGCCGTCCGGCAGGCAAGGCGGGGCGGGCGCGTCGAAGTATCGGAGGTCCCTCGACACCATGACGGGCTTTTTGACGATCTGTCCCCGCTGATCGCCCACGGTTTCGGTCCCTCGCCCGTCGTCCGAGACCGTTGTCGACCCGTCGGCGTGCAGCGTGATCGAACACCGTCCGCCGCCGTTGGCTTTGGCCTCTTCCTCGGCGTACGCGAAGACCTCGAGGATCAGATGTCCCGCCCCGCCCGGGGCGAACCGCGCCGCGGCTTCGCGGATGTGCTCGAGGTGCTCGACGTCGACCTGGCTGGCCCAGTCATGGGTCGTGGTGTGCCGAGGTCTCCTGGGTTGGCCCATCACTGAAGGTCGACCCACGTCACCCGGGGGAGTCCGCGTACTCGACGTTCGGCCCGTACGGCGCGGCCTTGACCGCGGATGCCGGTGCCGCGGCTGTGGCGGTATTCGGCTTCCTTGGGGGCTGCCGACACCGAGACCTGCTCGACAGCCTGCTGCATCGCGCGACAGCGCGCCGCCTTCTGCTTGGCTCGCGCGACCAATTGATCGACGCGGGCTTCCGTAGTCTCCGCTTTGTCCGATATCGGGTTGCTCATCCGGTTGTCCGCCCCCTTGCCGAACCGGGTACGAGTAAACCACCGAAGGATCCGGAAAGGCGGCCTGAATTGTTTCGCCACCCAACCTGACCGAGCGAGCCGGCGGCAGCCGAGTCCTGACCGCATACCGGATCTGCACCCCTCGAACCGCTGACCGATACTCGCTGGGAACCACTCGGCGGGACTCCGCACCCCGGACGCCCGATTGCGGGCGCAGGTCCGGGTCCGGCCGGCGGGTGGAGAACGGAAGCAGCGGGGATGGAGAGGCGGCCGGACATGCCTGCGGCGGCGCACGTGCTGGCCAGCGGTGTGCTGGGCAGGGTCGACGACCTGACCGATGAGCTCGTCCGCGTCATCAACGAGCAGAATCCGGGTTACCAGCAGCTCAACGTCGTGCCCGAGCCCGATCTGTGGCGCTCGTGCCACGACAACCTCGAGCGGGTGCTGCAGCTGCTCGGCCAGGACGGGGACAACGTCGAGCGCGTGGCGCAGTTCTACGACGCCGCGCGTGCCACGGGGCAGCGGCGGGCGCGGCAGCGGTTGCCGCTGGATGATTTGTTGCGGTCGTTCCGGATTGGCGGGCGGTTGGTGTGGCAGGCGCTGATCGCGCAGGCGCGGGCCGAGCACGAGATGGACGCCGACGATCTGCTCGACCTCGCCACGCGCGTCTGGGAGCTGGTGGATGCGCTCTCCTCACAGGTCGCGGCGGCGTACCACGCGGCTGAGCGGGCGCTGGTCCGCGCCGATGAGCAGCGCCGCGCGGCTTTGTGGGAGGGCTTGCTGCAGGGGCGGGCGTCGGACGCGGCGTTCGCCTACGAGGCGAGCCGGATCATCCGGCTGCCGGTGGAGGGGCCGTACGCGGCGGTTGCGACCGAGGGGCGGTTCGCCACTAGCGACCTCACCGAGACGCTCGGGCGCAAACTCGACGAATCGGGCCTCCGGTCGGCGTGGCAGGGTCGCGCGGACGCGCTCGTGGGGTTGGTGTCCCTGGCCGGGAGCGACACCGCGGCGCTGATGGCGGCGCTGGCCGCCGTCGGCGGGGCGGTGGGGGTGTCGCTGGTGGTCGACGGACTGGCCGAAGTGCACACCGCGTACCGGCAGGCGGTGCTCGCGTTGCGGACCGTGCCGCACGGGGAGCCGACCGCCGTGTGCCTCGCCGACCGGCTGCCGGAAGCGCTGCTGCTCAGTTCGCCCGAACTGACCGGTTCCCTGATGCAGCAGTGGCTGCGCGGACTGCTGGACCTGCCCGGCGACGAGCGCCAGATCCTCCTGCAGACGCTCGCCTCCTGGGTGGAGACCGGCGGCTCGGCCACGCGGGCGGCGCAGGAGCTGCACTGCCACCGCAACACGGTGCTCAACCGCGTGCGCCGGATCGAAACGCTGACCGGGCGTTCGCTGCCCGGCGGCGAGATCCCGATCGAGCTGGCCCTGGTGGTGCGCGCCCTGCCGTTCCTGCCGCCGCGCCGGCGGTCGTGACCGCCGGCGCCGTTGTGCACGGCGCCCAATGACACTACGGCAAACGTAGGCACGCAGGTCATGGTTGCGGCGCGTGAAGGTGTGTCACACTGCGGCCCAATCCGAACACTCCCCGCATTCTCCGATCACTTCTCTGACACTGTCGTTCGAGAGGAACCCGCCACCCATGGCACAGCAGGACCACGACGCCCGGCCCGCACCGGATGCGCCGCGGCACTTCGACCGGCGCCGTTTCCTCGGCTTCGTGCTGGCGGCGCCGACGCTCGCCGTCGCCGCGCAGATCGCCCAGACCGGCCTGGCGCCGCAGGAAGCCGATGCCGCGCTTCCCTCCCTTCCGCAGCCCGCGGACCTCTTCGACCTCGGCGACCTGCAGAACCTCGCCGCCGCCCCCACGTCCGGCCTGATCAGCGTGCAGATCGGGACGGACGGGCGCGCGTCGTTCGCGGTCCCGCGCGCCGAGGTGGGCCAGGGCATGACCACCGCGGTGGCGATGATGGTCGCCGAAGAGCTGGACATCCCGCTGTCGAAGATCGACGTCACGCTCGCCGACGCGCGCCCGGAGCTACTGATGAACCAGCTCACGGGCGGCTCCAACTCGATGCGGAGCATCTTCACCCCGGTCCGCACCGTCTCGGCGATCGCGCGGGCCCGGCTGGTCTCGGCGGCCGCCGCCCAGTGGGGCGTGCCCGAGTCGCAGGTGAGCACCGCCGACGGGATGGTGCACCACACCAGCGGCAAACGGGCGTCGTACGGCTCGCTCGCGAAGGCCGCCGCGGCGGCGAAGACCACCACCGCCACGGCTCAGCTCAAGTCGCGCGCGGACTTCAAGGTGCTCGGCACCGCGCAGAACCGCATCGACGCCCTCGAGGCCGTGACCGGGCGCAAGCAGTACACCCTCGACCACGACGTGCCCGGCGCGCTGCCGACGATGGTCGCGCGGCCGCCCACGATCAACGGCACGGTGCGCTCGATCCAGAACGAGGCCGACGTCAAGGCGATGCCGGGTGTCACCGACATCGCGACGATCGCCCACGGCGTGGCCGTGCGGGCCGAGACGTTCGGGCAGTGCATCGACGCCATCCGCGCGCTGAAGGTGACCTGGGGTCCCGGCACCGTCGACGGCGAATCCGACGCGACCGTGCTGAAGAAGCTCAAGGCCGCGCAGCTGCCGCTGGTCGTGCCCGGAGTGCTCACGCAGTCGCTCGACGCGGAGTTCACCTTCGCCTTCGCCAGCAACAGCCCGCTCGAGACCGGTTCGGCGATCGCCGACGTCCGGGCGGACCGCGCCGAGATCTGGTCGTGCCTGAAGGTGCCGATCGTCGCGCAGGAGCAGATCGCGCAGTTGGTGGGGCTGCCGCAGAGCGCCGTCACCGTGCACGTGACCCAGGGTGGCGGTTCGTTCGGCCGGCACCTGTTCCACGACGCGGCGCTCGAAGCCGCCGAGGCGTCGAAGAAGATGGGCAAAGCGGTCAAGCTCATGTGGTCGCGCACCGACGACTTCCGGCAAGGCCGCGTGCACCCGATGTGCGTTTCGCGGGTGCGCGCCACCTACGCGCTCGGCAACGTGGTGAGCTTCGAACAGCGGCACACCAGCGTGCAGACGGAGTTCAGCCACGGCCTCGGCGAGATGCTCACCTCCACCACGGCGAAGCTGCCCATCGCGGGCAACCTGAGCTTCGCGGAGTCGATCTTCGAGCTCACGCAGTCCTCGCCCTACAACTTCGGCGTGACCACGCAGCTGCTCAACGAGATCCCGCTCAAGTTCAACACCGGCAGCATGCGCAACATCTACTCGCCCAACGTGGTCACGGCCGAAGAGCTCGTGGTCGACCAGCTGGCGAAGAAGATGGGCAAGGACCCGGTGCAGTTCCGGCGCGACTTCCTCAAGGACGCCCGGCTGCGCGCGGTGCTCGACAAGGCCGTGCAGGTCGGCGAGTGGGGCCGGTCGATGCCGGCGGGCACCGCACAGGGCATCGCGTTGCACTCGGAGTACCGGGGCGCGGTGGCGGTGCTGGTGGAGATCGACTGCCGCCCGGAGACGGTGAACCGCAAGGTCAGCGAGGCGGTGACCGGCCCGCGGGTGACCAAGGCGCTCGTGGTGGTCGATCCCGGGTTCGCGATCAACCCGCGCGGTCTGGAGGCGCAGATGATCGGCGGCCTCAACGACGGCATCGCGATGTGCCTCACCTCCAGCCTCCACATCAAGGACGGCATTCCGCTGGAAGGCAGCTGGGACAACTACTTCTACACCCGCGAGTGGAACACCCCCGTCGAGACGCGGGTGGTGATCATGCCGAACACCTCGGACACCCCGAGCGGTGCCGGTGAGCTCGCGGTCGCGCCGTCGTTCGCCGCCGTCGCGTGCGCCTACGCCCGGGCCGTCGGGAAGATGCCGACCACGTTCCCGATCAACCACGGCACGCTCTCGTTCGAGCCGCTGCCGCTGGACCCCTCCACCCCGCCTTCCCCCGTCGACGGCCTCGACTACGCCTACTAGGAGTTCTCCGTGCCACAACACACCTTCAAGCTCAACGGTGAGCAGGTCACGGTCGAAGCCGAAGACACCGAACGGCTCCTGTGGGTGCTGCGCGACCGCCTCGGCGTGAAAGGCCCGAAGTACGGCTGCGGGCTCGACGTCTGCAAGGCCTGCACGAGCCACATCAACGGCAAGGCCTTCAACCCCTGCTCGGTGCCGGTCTCGAAGATCGCGCCCACCGACGAGGTCACCACGATCGAAGGCCTGCCCGCCACCGTGGGCAAGGACCTGCACCCGATGCAGGAAGCGTGGCTGGAGCAGGACGTCGCCCAGTGCGGCTACTGCCAGCCCGGCCAGATCATGGCCGCGGTGGCCAAGGTCCGCCAGGCCCGCGCCTCCGGCCGCGACCTCACCGACGCCGACCTCGACGAAATCCGCAACATCTGCCGCTGCGGCACGTACGCCCGCATCCGCGAGGCCATTGTGGAGGGTTCGAAGAACATGTGAGCCCGGCTCCCGGGACACCGGGACGGGCCGGCCGGCGAGGAGGTGGTGATCACCCGTGAGGGGTGGTCACCACCTCCTCGCCGTTGGTGACGGCGGCGGAGAGGGCTCAGCGCTGGTTGTCCTCCGGCAGGTGCCGGATGGACTCGCCGCCCTTGTGGTGGCCGGTGCGGTCGAACAGGGTCGCGAGGGTGTGTTCGATCCGGGTCAGCGCGCCGGTGAACGCGTCGTTCACCGAGCCCGCGCGGTTCGTGACGACGACCGGCTCGCGGCCGGCGGGAAACGCTTCGATCACGCACCGCAGGTCTTCCCCGTCGGTGCCGCCGCCCATTTCGTCGCTCAGGTGGACGTCGATCCGCGTGAGGCGGTCGGCGAAGCGCGCCAGCTTCGTTTCGACCTCGGACTCGAGGTACCGGATCAGGTCTTCGTCGCTGTGCAGGTTTCGGTCGGTGCTGATCTGGATCTGCATTCCGGGCTTCCCTTCTCCGGGCCGGCGGCGGGCGGCGCCGACCCCGACTATGTCACAGGCGCGGCGGCGACCTGGCGCCGGTGGAGACGCGTTGTGGCTGGTCAGCGACGTCGGCTCGGCGACGAGGCCGTGTTTTTCGCCTTCGCCGGACGAAGGTGCCGGCCCGCGCGGCGGGGGGCCGGCCGGACCTCGCTCGGTGAGACCGGCCCGTGATCGTTTCGACACCTCGGCCCGGTTGGATACCGGAGGCAATTCGCTGACGCACGAGGAGGTGCGGTGCTCGAAGCGCTCGGCCTGACCGCCGACGAGGAGCGGGTGTTCCGCGTGCTCGTGGGCGGCTACCGTGCCGCCCCGGGTGAGGTGGCCGCGCGGCTGGGGCTGGCCGTGGCCGAGGCCGAAGGGCTGCTCGTCGGGCTCGTGGCGAAGCGGCTGGTGAGCCGCACCGGGGAGCACTACGTGCCGGCGCCGCCCGACGTTTCGCTCGGGCCGCTGCTGCGCCACGGCCAGGCGGAGCTCGAAGTCGCCCGCGTGGCGGTGACGGAGCTGGCCGAGCAGTACCGCGACAGCGCGCGGCGCCGGGATTCGTCGAGGCTGGTCGAGGTCGTCACCGGGGCGGAGGCGATCCGGCAGCAAGCGCTGAGCCTGCAGCGCGACGCGCGCGAGGAGGTGCTGTGGTTCTGCCGCGAGGCGCCGATCGCGATGGCGGCGGCGGAGAACGACGAGGAGTTCAGCGCACTGGCCCGCGGGGTGCGGTTCCGGGTGCTCTACGAGACCGCGCTGCTCGAGGAGCCGGGTGCGATGGCGGGCCTCGCCGAGGGGATCCGGCTGGGGGAGCGTGCCCGGACGATCGCGAAGCTGCCGGTGCGCCTCGCCGTGGCCGACCGGGCGCTGGCGCTGTGCCCGCTGGCCGACGACGAGGCCACGGGTGAACCGACGGCCGCGCTGGTGCTGGGCAGCAGCCTGGTGACCGCGCTGGTGGCGCTGTTCGAGAGCTACTGGGAACGCGCCTCTCCGGTGCGGATCGACGGCGTGCCCGGCGACGCCCCGCTGTCTCCGGACGAGCGCCGGCTGCTGTCGCTGCTCGTCGGCGGCGTGAGCGACAAGTCGATAGCGAAGCACCTCGGCGTGAGCCACCGCACGGTTCAGCGGCGGCTGCAGGACCTCATGCAGCGGGCGGACGCGCAGAGCCGGATGCAGCTGGCGTGGCAGGTCGCGAAGCTCGGGTGGCTCGACAGCTGAGGGTCTGTCCATTTCGGACCGCGGGCCGGGTGTCCACTGCGGACACCCGGCCCGCGGGTCACCGCAGGGGCAGGCGGTAGACGCCCGCGCCCGTGCCGGCGAGGAGCCAGCGGCCGTCGTCGGAGGCGAGCAGGGCGCGGACGTCGCGGTCGGCCGGCTGGGTGGGCAGCGCGGTGAAGCGGCGACCGCCGTCGCGGCTGACGAGCACGCCGGCGCCGGGTTCGTACTTGTCGGCGGAGGAGACGTACAGCGTGCCGTCGCGGGTGAAGGCCGCGTCGGAGTAGCCGGCGGAGCCGACGCCGGCCGCGGCGCGGAAGGTGGCTCCGCCGTCGGTGCTGACCTTCACGAAGCCGGCGCCGGCGACCACGACGTGGCGGGCGTCGCGCGGGTCCACGGTCACGTGGGCGACCTCGCCGTCGAAGACCTTCCGCGCGGTGGCTCCGCCGTCGGTGCTGCGGTAGAGGCCGGTGACGTCGCCGATCCACACCGCGCCGCGGGCGCGCGGGTCGACCGCGATGGACTGCACGCCGTCGAGGCCGGCGAGCGCGTGCTGGGTCAGGGTGCGGCCGCCGTCGTGGCTCGTGTAGACGGCGGGTGTGAGGTAGCTGGCCGCGTAGACCGTGTCCGGGTCGTGCGGGTCGACGACGAGCGCGCGGGAGTTGCCCGGCACGGTGGCGAGCTGCTGCCAGGTGGTGCCGCCGTCGCCGGAGCGCTCGACGGTGAAGCAGTCGACCTCGCAGTAGCCCTGACGCACGCGCAGCACGGCCTTCGCGGAGACGGCCGCGAGCGCGCCGACGGAGTTGCCCAACGTGTGCGGGGCCTGGCCGGTCCAGCCCCAGTCCTGGTAGCCGTCGGCGAGGTGCGTCGCGAGCGGCGCGGTGGAGCGGTAGGTGCCGCTGCGCGTGGCCGCGAGGAGCGCCGGGCCGACGGTGGTGAGGGCGTTGACCTCGGTGTCGGGCACGCCGATGCGCCGGAACGTCGCCGAGTCGCGCGTGGTGAAGATCCCCGCCGCGGCGGCCACGACCTGCTCGTGCGGGCGGTCGGGGAACGCGCCGACCTCGGAGTAGAGGTCGATCTTGCCGGTCGCGGCCGGGTGGTCGATCCACGTGCGGCCGCGGTCGCGGCTGACCCAGACGTCACGCGCGCCCGCCGCGCCGTCCGGCTGCGGCGAGGCGATGGACTGGACCTCGATCTCGCCGGCGGAGGTCAGCCCGGTGAACGCCGTCGCGTCGTCGGCGCCCCACGGCCCGGTCAGCGCGCGGAAGGTCCGCCCGCCGTCGGTGGAGAGCACGCCGCGGCCGAGCACCCCGGAACCGATGACGATGCCGTCGCCCGCGCTCAGGCTCGCCAGGTACGACGTGGCGGGCACCGGAAGCTTGCGCGCCGCCCGCGGGTGGCTCAGCGCGCTGTCGACGACGTGGATTTCGGTACCGGCGCTGAGGAAGAGGTGGTCGCCGTCGAGGGCGAGGTCGGTGACCCCCGCGGGTGAGCCCGGCAGCTTCGCCCAGTGGCGGCCGTGGTCGGTGCTGGTGAGCACGCCGTCGTCGCCCGCGGCGAACACGTCCTCGCCCGAAGCCGAGACCACCACGGACGAGAGCAGTCCCGGGCTCGTGGCGACGACGCGGAACGTGCGCGCCGCGTCGTCGCTGCGCAGCACCTCGCCGGTCCCGGTGGCCGGGTCGTCGGCGGCGACGTAGACGACGGAGCCGTCGCGCGGGTCGGCCGCGATGGCGGTGCCGGTGACACCCCACGGGCCCGGCGTGGTCCAGGTGGCGCCGTGGTCGTCGGTGCGGTACACGGCGCGTCCGCTGTCGGGCAGCACGTACAGCCGCGCCGGGGCGTCGGGTGTGAACGCGAGGTGGCCGCCGGCGCTGTTCGGGCCGACGAGCTGCCACGGCGAGGCGTGGGCGGGCTCGGCCGCGGCGGGGACGGCCAGGGCGAGGGACAAGCCGGCGGTGAGCGCGGCCAGCTTCCAGGGTCTTGCGTGCATCCGGACAGCCTGGGGCAGCCCGGGCGCGGCGTCACGATCTTCGCGGTGACCTAAATACGACAGGTCGCACTTTGGCCACTTTTCGCGCCGGGCGGCAGCGCCCGGTAAGGACGGGGCGATCCGCTGCCGCTGTTGTCCAGGGTCCGAAGATGTGTGGCGACGACGAAGGGATGGACCGGTGCCTCTCGAGGGCGAGTACGAGCCGAGTCCGGTGCGGTACGTGCGTGATCAGGTGGAGCTGTACGAGAGCTCGGGCGGGACGGAGGGCACGATCTCGCCCGACGTCGGGTTGCCCGTGATCATCCTGACGACGCGGGGTGCGAAGAGCGGGAAGATCCGCAAGACGCCGCTGATGCGGGTGGCGCACGAGGGGACGTACGTGGTGGTCGCCTCGCAAGGCGGCGCGCCGAAGCACCCGGTGTGGTACTTCAACGTGAAGGGCGACCCGCGCGTCGAACTGCAGGACGGCCCGGTCCGGCGGGACATGCGGGCGCGGGAGGTCACCGGAGCGGAGAAGGCCGAGTGGTGGGCCCGCGCGGTCGCCGTGTACCCGTCGTACGCGGAGTACCAGGGCAGGACCGACCGGGAGATCCCGGTGTTCGTGCTGGAGCCGGTCGAGGCCGGCTGACCGGTCGCGACCACCGCCGGTCCGCCAGACCCGTCCACGACGCCCAGGAGCAACGATGAACGAGAAGCCCACTATTCACGAACTCCACCAAGTGGTGGATCTCGAACTGTCCGAGGTGGCCCGCAGCGCCGATCCGGTCGGTGACGACGTGCCCGAGCGGGACCTCTACGAGGCGGAGCTGCGCAGCTTCCACGACGCGGTCGCGGTCGAGGAGAAGGCGGAGGAGCTGGATCGCGACTCCGCCGGTTGACCGGGCCGGACCCGGCGAGTTTCGGTTGTGCAGAAGGGTTCTGAAGGTGCGGCCGGGTGCTGGCGGGCCGCCGCTGGTTCCCGTCTGCGCAACTCGGTGGTGGGGCCTGGCGTTTCGCGCCGGGTCCCCAAATTCGTGCTGCCCGATCTCACCTTCCGCTGCTGGCTTATCGGGCCACGGCTCCTCGGCGGTAGTTGATCATGCGGTGCGCGGATTTACGGTGGGACGCATGCGGGTAGTGGTGGATGGTGCGGCGGCGCAGGACGCGCACGGTTTCCTGGCGAAGCTGCGCGAGTCGGCGCCGGTGTGCCCGGCTTCGACGGCTCGCCAGGCGGCGGCGGTCCTGGTCACGGGGTACGGGGACGTGCGCGCCCTGGTGGGTGACGGGCGCGTCCGCCACGATGTGCGGTCGAAGGCCGAGCGGGAGGCCGCGGCGGAGCACCGTGCGCTCACGCCGCGCGAGGAGCTGATGTACCGGGCGATCGGCATCAGCATGCTGTACCGCGACCCGCCCGATCACACGCGCTTGCGCGGGCTGGTGAACCGGGCCTTCACCCCGCGCGCGGTCGAACGGCTCCGGCCGCGGTTGTCGGCGGTTGCCGACGAATTGCTCGATGCGTTCGCGCCGGATCGGCCCGTGGATCTGGTGGCCGAGTTCGCGGTGCCGCTGACCACGTTCGCGATCTGCGAGCTGCTCGGCATCCCGCAGGGCGACCGCGCCGTGTTCTGGGGCTGGGCGCAGGCGATCAATGACGCGGACGCCGGTGACGGGTATTACGAGGCGCTGGCCGAAGCGGTCGAGTACCTGAGCGCGTTGATCGAAGGGAAACGGGCGGACCCGGGGGCGGATCTGCTGTCCGAGCTGATCGCGGTGTCCGATGAGGACGGTGATCGGCTGAGCCCGGACGAGCTGGTCGCCACGTCGCTGCTGCTGTTGATCGCCGGGCACGACACGTCCGTGCACTTGATCGCCAACGCCGTGCTGTGCCTGATGGGCGCACCGGATCAGCTCGCCGCGTTGCGGGCGGATCTTTCGTTGGTGGACAACGTGGTCGAAGAGGTGCTGCGGTACGAGTCGCCGGTGAACATCCTGCCGGCGCGGTTCGCCGGTTCGGCGATCGAGCTGGCCGAAGGCACCATTCCCGAGGGGGAGACGGTGTTGCTGTCGGTGCTCTCGGCCAACCGGGACGCGTCGGTGTTCCCGGACCCGGACCGGTTCGACATCACGCGCTCGGGTGCGGGCCACCTGTCGTTCGGGCACGGCATCTACTACTGCCCGGGCGCGCCGCTGGCCCGGCTGGAGGGACGGCTCGCCGTGACCGCTTTGGTCACGCGGTTTCCGCACCTGCGCCTCGCCGTCGCCCCGGACGCACTCCGGTGGCGGGACAGCACGCTGATGCACGGCCTGGAGAGCTTGCCCGTCCGGACCACTCGGTGATCGCGTCCGAATCGGACGGTTACGCGCTGGGCCGGTCCGCGGCGGAGACCGATCGGCTGCGCCTGCAGGCCGAGATCTACGGGCCGCACACCGCGTTCCTGCTGACCCGGGCCGGGATCGCGCCGGGCACGCGGGTGCTGGATGTCGGCTGCGGCGCGGGCGACGTGACGCTGCAGCTGGCCCGGCTGGTCGGACCGGGTGGCGAGGTGATCGGGGTCGACGCCGACCCGGCCGTGCTCGGGGTGGCCCGGGCCCGAGCGGCGGACGCCGGGCTGGCCCACGTGTCGTTCGTCGAGGCGCGGCTGCCGGACGTGCCGCTCGACGAACCGGTGGACGCGGTGGTGGGGCGGCTGATCCTCATCCATCTCGAGGAACCGGCGGCGACCGTGCGTGCGCTCGCCGAACGGGTGCGGCCCGGAGGGATCGTGACCTTCCAGGACCTCGTCAGTGCCCGAACTCGAACCGTGCCGGCGGGCCCGATCACGACCGGGATCATCGGTTTGGTGGCCGCGGCGGCCGAAGCGGTCGCCCTGGACGTGAACGTGGGCGAGCGCCTCGCGGCGATCCTGAGCGATGCCGGCCTGTCGGTCGTGGGCGCGGCGTCGGCCACCCCGGCCGGTTCCGCGGATTCACTGACGCCGCGCTACCTCGCGGAGCTCACCCGCAGCATGCTGCCGCTGATCACCGCCCACGGCCTGGCCACCGAGGACGAGGTGGACGTCGACACCCTCGCGAAGCGAATCGCCGAGGAGATGGCGGCGGAACGCGCCGTGCTGTGGCTGCCGGAGCTCGCCGCCGCGTGGGCGCGGATCCCTGGGCGACACCTCGCCGGCGTGACCGTCGAGCACGCGGAATAGGGGCCACAGCACGGGTTCTGAGCACCGCGTCACCGGAGACGGGTGGTGGTGATCACGTCGAGGACCCGCTGCCGATCCTCGGGTCGGAGGTAGAGGTAGTGCCCGGCGTCGGGCAGGACGTGGACCTCGGCGTGGGCGAGGAGGGCCCGGAGGTTCGCCGCGGCGGCGGCCGGATCGTGGACGACACTGCGGCCGCCGAACAGTGCCACCACCGGCACCCGGATCGCTCGCAGGTCGTCCTCCCGCGGACAGGTCTGGACCGGGACCCGGGCGCGGTAGGCGCGGATCCCCGCCACGATGACTTGGGCGGCGGGCTGGTCGAAGATGTCCTCTCCCGCCGACCAGGCCAGAAAGCGCCGCCAGGAGCTGTCGCGGTTCAGCACCGCCGCGGCGGCACCGCGCCACTGGACCGCCGCGCTGAACCCGGCACTGACGGTGGTGGGGTCGAGCAGGGCGATCGAGGCGAGCCGGTCGGGGGCGTGGATGGCTTGGTTGACCGCGTGCCAGCCACCGGTCGAACCTCCGACGAGGTGGACCCCGCGCAGTCCGAGCGCCGCCAGGACGTCGTCGAGACCCCGAGCCCGATCGCCGACGCCCGTGAACGGCGCGGTCTGCACACTGCGCCCGGCTTCGCCGAGCGAATCCACGGCGTAGACCGGGCCGTGGCGCGCGAGTCCGGGAATCAGCGCCGCGTAGGAGGCGGAGGTGCCCCTGAGGCCGGGCAGGAGCACGACCGGGTGCGCGCCGGCGCCGAAGCGGTAGACGCGGGTGGTGCCGTGGCGGCCCGGGACGTCGTACACCTCGTCCGGCGGCGGACTTTCCCGCATCGCGCGCTCGTAGAGGTCGAAGTACCGCTGCTGTGCTTCGGGATTCTTGAACCTGCCGATGCCTTTCATGCCGGCGACGCTAGTTCGCGAGGCCCCGGCGGTCTTGGACGAACGTAAGATGGCGGCATGACGGAGTGGTCGCTCGTCGTGCCCCGCGGGGAGGTCACGAGAGCACAGGGGAGGCACGTCTTCGGGGCTTCGCGCGTCCCGGGAGTTCTCACGTACGCGGCTCACGACTTCCCCGCCGCGGACGCGATGGCGTGGCGGGTCACGCCGCTGGGCGCGATCACCCTGGTGCTCGACCTCGAGGCGCCGGTGCGGACGCTGCCGTCGTCGCCGGTTCTCGGGCTGCGTGACCGCCCTCTGCTCGTGTCGCAAGGCGGACCCGCGCGAGGAATCACGGTCGCGCTGGCACCGGCCGCCGCGCACGCGTTGTTCGGGATACCGCTGCGCTTGCTGGCCAATACGAGCGTCGGCGCGAGCGACCTCCTCGGGCGCGAGGTGGGCCTGTTGACCGAACGGCTCGTGGCCGCCTCCGGCTGGTCCGCGCGGTTCACCCTGCTCGACGACTTCCTCCGGCCCCGGGTGCTGGCCGGCCCGGCCTTGGCCGCGCCGGTGCAGGCGGCGTGGCAGCGGCTGACGTCCGGCCCGGTCCGGGTCGACGCGGTGGCATCGGAGCTCGGCTGGACGCGCCAGCACCTCACGGCCCGGTTCCGCGAGGACATCGGCCTCTCGCCCAAGACGGTCGGCCGGATCGCCCGCCTGCACCGCGCCGTGTCCCTGCTCCCCTCGGCGCGATCCTGGGCCGACCTCGCCCTTCGCTGCGGTTATGCGGACCAATCCCACCTCAACCGCGATTTCCGCGGTCTCACCGACTGCACCCCCACCGAATTCCTCACCGACAACGGGTAGTCCCGCGCGATGGTGAATGCGGTGCCACGTTCGGCCGTCCTCGGAAATGCCCACGGGGTGCGGATTTTCGGCCGACAGGCACTGCGTGATCGAGAGCGAGCGCTACTTCCTCAACGCTCGCCCCGGATTTCAGTCGCGCCGGTGCCGTCCGGTGCGGAACAGTTGCGGTGGACGGACGGGCCGGCCCTCGGCCAGATGCCGCGGCACGCCCGGATCGGTCAGCTCGCCGATGAGATCCGCGACCGCCACCAGCCGGGTCGGGGCGTTCGCCGGAGACTCGGCGTCCGCGAGCGGAACCCACGCGTTGCCCGGTTCGGCGGAGTCCACGCAGGACGCCACGACCACGCCGGTGCGGATCGCCACTCCTTCGCCGTCCGCCTCCCGTTCGAGGTAGGCCAGATGTCTTCCCACCGCGTAGTCCACCGCTCTCGCTTCGGCCGCAGCCTGCTTTTTGCCGTCGTCGGCCATCGCCGCCCCCTCCTGATGCACTCCGGCAGAACGACCGCCGGGTCCGGGGCGGCACAAGACTCGGCAGAGGACTCTACCGGGAAACCTGACGAAAGCGCCCAAATAGCCCGAACGGAGGACTGGTCACCGTCCGAAGTGGAGGCGCGCGACACCGGAATCCCCAGCCGGCCGCCGGTCCGTCGGTGGATTGTCGAACGTCGCTCCGCCGCACCCGGCGAATCCGCTACGCCGTCCGGAGCACCTCTTCGCGGCCGCCGGCCTCAGTCGCCGGGTGGCTCCGCGTGGAGGATGTCGGTGGCGCGGACCAGGTTCACGGGCGCGTCCGGCGCTGTGTCACGTTGCCGCACGGGCACCCAGGTGGTGCTGGTGTGTTCGTCGCGAAGGCTGCGGCCCGCGATCGTGCCGCTGCGCTCCTGCCATTCGGATCCCGCTCCGGCCCGCCGCCGCCCGGCCGGACCGCGAACCCGGCAGAGATAGCGCACCTGCCACCCCGGCGGATAACCGCCCGCGTCGCGGGTGGGCCATTCGGCCTTCGTGGTGAGGCCGTTCAGGTGCCGGCGAGCAGGTTCGTGCACCGGCTGATCGTGCGGACCGTCGTCCACCGCCACGACTCATCGCCCCGATCTCATAACGGGTTCCATTCACCTGTCGCCGGGGTCCGGGGCGGAAGTGAACAGCGTACTCGCGCTTCCGACCCGCGGTCGTTCCTCCGCTCGGGTGTTCTGCGGCGAATGGGCGGGATGTCACCGGAGTGGCGGACTCGGCGAATTCCTCTTCGCCGTTCTTTTCGAAAGTATATTCGAAACACCGTCTTCCCTTTGCCGCGGTGATCGGCGTCGGCGAGAACCCACCACCGCCGCTCGGGGGTGGTGCGTTTCTCCCGTCTCCGCGATGCTGGCCTCGAAGCCGGACCAGGGGAGGTGACCGTGAAGGTCGTGATCGTCGGAGCGGGGATCGGGGGGCTGACCGCGGCGTTGCGGCTGCACCACGAGGGCATCGAGTGCGTCGTCCACGAGCAGAGCGAGCGGGTCAGCGAGCTGGGAGTGGGGATCAACGCCTTGCCCCACGCGGTGAAGGAGCTCGCGGCGCTGGGGCTGCTCGACGCGCTCGACGAAGTCGGGATCCGCACCCGCGAGCTGTTCTACACCCACCGGCTCGGGCAGGTGATCCTGCGCCGGCCGTGCGGGCTCGACGCGGGCTTCACGCTTCCGCAGTTCTGCCTGCACCGCGGCCGGCTGCAGGGCATGTTGCTGCGCGCGGTGCGGGACCGGCTCGGCCCCGACGCGGTGCGGACCGGGCACCGGCTCACCGGGTTCGACCAGGACGCCCACGGCGTGCGCGCGCGGTTCGCCGACCGGCGAAGCGGCACGGAGGTCACGGTTCCCGGTGACGTCCTGGTGGCGGCCGACGGAATCCACTCGGCCGCGCGGTCGCTGCTGTTCCCCGCCGAGGGCCCGCCGCGGTGGAACGGCGTCCTGATGTGGCGCGGCGCCACCGACTGGCCGGAGTTCGACGGCGGACGGTCGATGATCGTCGCCGGCGGCACCGCGGCGAAGCTGGTGATCTACCCGATCGGCGCGGGCCGCAGCGCCGGCACCCGGCTCACCAACTGGGCCGTCTGCATCCGGACCGGGCAGCCCGGCGCGGCCCCGCCGGAGCGGCAGGACTGGGCCAAACCCGGCGACCGGGCCGAGCTCGCCCGCCACCTCGGGCGGTTCTCCTCGCCCGTGGTCGACCACGTCGCACTGGTCGAGGCCACCGAGGAGATCTTCGAGTTCCCGATGTGCGACCGCGACCCGCTGCCCGCGTGGTCGCACGGCCGCGTGACGCTGCTCGGCGACGCCGCGCACCCGATGTACCCGATGGGCTCCAACGGCGCCGGCCAGGCGATCCTCGACGCCACCAGTCTCGGCCACCACCTGGCGCGCCACGCCGATCCCGTCGAGGCGCTCGCGGCGTACCAGGCAGATCGCCTCGCGGCCACCGGCGAGATCGTGCTCCGCAACCGCCAGGGCGGGCCGGAGAACGTGATCGACGAGGTCGAGCGTCGGGCACCGGACGGGTTTTCCCGCCTCGAAGACGTGATCGACGCGGCGACGCTGGAGGCGATCGTCACCGGCTACGCGCAGGCCTCCGGGGGCTCGCAGCAGCAGGTGAACAAGTGACGGTTCAGGCGCCCTCCACCGAACCCGGCGGCAGGAAGTCGACGTCGTGCAGCGCCGAGACCCGCACGACCTCGGCCGGGTCCGTGAGGTTGTGCAGCTTGTCGAACAGTTCCGCGAGCCGGCCCGCCGGGCTCACCCAGAACAGTCCGCGGGTGATGCCCTCGCTGCGGTTGTAGTAGGCGTGGGGCAGGCCCTTGGGCATCCGGACCGTGTCGCCGGGGCCCGCGGTCTCCCACGCGCCGTCGAGGTAGAGGGTGAACACGCCTTCCAGGATGTAGATGTGCTCGTCCTGCGTCGGGTGCACGTGCGGCGGGACGCCGGTTCCCGGCGGGTCCAGGGTCTCGAACGCGAAGCTCGATTCGCTGGCCGCCTTCATGGAGTAGGTGTGCCCGAGCACGTTCCACACCTTGTTGCGCATCCCCTCCTGCGCGAGCGTGATCCCCTTCGGAAGGGGACCGAGCACGATTTCCTCGCCGGTCATGGCACCTCCTGGCCGCTGGTCCGTCAGCTACGCACTCTGCGCCACCCCCGTGCCGATGTACAGCCGCCGGAGGGACCTACCGGTCGGGCGAGGCCTGCGCCAGCCGCTCCTGCACGCGGGCGTGACGGAATTGGTAGACACCACCGGCCTGGCGCAGGACACCGCGGCGGTGGGCGTCGTCGAGGAAGTGCATGAGCCGCCAGGGAAGCCGGCCGGTCGCGGCGAGCCAGAGGTGGTGCACGAAGTAGTTGCCCCAGGCGCGCGTGACCAGCACCGCCAGGCCGATGCCGCCACCGAAGCACAGGCCGACCACGAACGGCAGCACCGGATCCGTCGCCGGCGGGAACACCTGACCACCGGCGATCGCGCCCGCGACGCCGTAGCACAGCGCGCCGACGCCACGGGCCATGAAGAACCCGAACAACGCTCCCGCCAGGCCGCCCGCGACCGCGAGCGCCAGGTCGAACCGGCCGCCCAGCACGGGCAGGAACCGCGTCTGCGCGGTGAACGCGAACGCGATCCCGTCGAACAGCCCCGCGGACACCAGGAAGGAGACCGACAGCGCGATCGCCCCGGTGCGTTCGTTGCGCAGGATCGTCGCCGGACTCGACACGCGGCTGGCGTCGACCGGTTTCGCGAGCCACACGTGCACCCCGAACACCACGCCGAACACGAGCGCCAGCAAGACGACCAGCCCGGGGGCCAGCGACCAGCCCAGCCCGAGCGCGACGCCCACCACGGCACCGACCGCGAACCGGCCGGCGAACTTGCCCGCGGCGCCGACGAAGCGCAGTTCGGTGCGCAGGGGCTCGGGCGGGCGTCCGAAGCGGTGGGTCAGGTAACCGGCGCCGCCGAACGACAGGGCGTAGATCGCGGCCAGCTCCGGCCCGTCGGACAACCGGCCCGTCGCGAGGAACAACAGCGCGATCAGCACCCCGACCAGCGCGGCCCGGGTCCCGGCGGGCACGGCCCGGTGCAGCTGCCACCAGGCCAGGTCGCGGCTGCGGGCCCGTTCGAGGTGCCGGGCCAGGAAACCCAGCCAGCGGTTGGCCTGGTCCGCCGTGTACCGCCCGGACGGGCTGGTCTTCGGGTTCCGGCCCGGCGGCTGCGGCACCTGCGCGTAGGCGTGGGGGAGGAACGAGTCGAGCAGCTGCGCTTCCAGCGCCGCCGCGTCGTCCGCGGCGAGTAGCTCCCCGGGATCCTCGCCGGGACGGCCGTAGCCGATCCGCGCGAGGTCGACCATCAACGGTGTGCGCAACACGCGCCCCAGCGGCCCGTCGGGGTCCCGGCGCAGCCGCTCGGCCACCGGGTGCCAGCGGTCGGAGCCGGCGCTGTCCCGGGCGGACAGGTAGGTGATCGCCTCCTGGCGGCTCACGGGTTCGAGCCGCACCACCGTGGCCGAGCCCAGCACCGTGCCGGATTCGCGCGTCACCTGCTCGTACTCGGCGGAGCGGCAGGTCAGGACCAGCGAGCGGCCCACGGCCATGGTCTGGTCCAGTGCGTCGAGCGCCGCGACGCGCAAATCGGCGGGCATCTCGTCGAGCCCGTCGAGGACGGGGACCACGTGGCCGCCGAGGACGAGCCGGGTGGGCGCGTCGGGCCCGTACTCGCGGGCGTTGAGCAGGGCCGGGTGGTTGTCGGCGAGCCGCCGCGCCAGCCACCGGTCGAGGTGTTCGCGCCCCGGGTCCCACGAGGCCAGCGACAGCAGGACCGGAACCGGCGCGCCCGGGGCCCGGCTGCGCAGCAGCTCCAGCGTCAGCACCAGGGCGAGCACCGACTTCCCGGAGCCGGGATCGCCGAGCACGACCAGCTGCCGTGAGGGCAGCTCCGCGTACGTCTCCGCGATATCGTCGAGGTCACCCCGCAGCGCGGGCTCTCCCGGCCGCGCGAGGGCCGACCACCGCAGGGCGATCGGCTGCGGCCGGTGCAGGGACCGCAGCTCGGCTTCGGCCCGCCACTGCCACGTGACGGCTTCGGCCAGCTCCGCCACCGCGCGGCCGAAGTGGTGATCAGGCGGGGATTCCCGGTCGGGTTCGGGGTCGGGGGTGGTGGCGACCGCGGCGTTGGCAGGCGTGCTGTCGACGGGGGCGGCGGCGGGCGTGGCGTCGGCCAGGATCTGCTCGTGGAGCCGGCGCAGGTCGAGGTTCGGGTCCACGCCGAGCTCGTCGGCAAGCCGCCGGCGCAGGCCGTGGAACAGCGTCGAGGCTTCGGCGTAGCGGCCTTCCTCCGCGAGCGCGCGCATCAGGAGCAGGTGGGACGGTTCGCGCACCGGGTGCTCTCCGCAGAACGCGGTGAGCTCACGCACCACCTCGTCCGTTTCGCCGAGCCGCAGCTGCCACTGCGCGCAGAGCTCGACCGCGTCGGCGCGCTGTTCGTCGAGCAGCGCGGCCCGGCCGGCCAGCGTGGTCGTGCGCAGCCCGTCGAGCGCCGGGCCACGCCAGAGGGCGAGCGCGCCGCGGATCTCCTCGACGGCGTCGACGAGCTTCACCTGCCCGGCGAGCGCTCGCGCCGCGGCGACGTGGCGGCGGAACCGGAGCGAGTCGAGGTCGTCGGCGTCGATCTGCAGGCGGTACCCGGGCCCGTCGGTGACGATCAGCGCGCCGGTGTCCCCGAGCCGGCCGCGCAGCGCGGACACCGAGTTGCGCACCTGCTTCACCGCCGTGGTCGGCGGCTCGTCCTCCCACAGCGCGTCGATCATGCGCTCCACGGGCACGACCGAGTTGGGACTGAGCAGAAGGACGGCGAGCGCCCGCTGCTGACGCGGACTCGCCAGGACGACCCGGTCCCCGTACGCCCGCACTTCCAGCGTCCCGAGAATCCGGAACCTCATGCACATCCCCCCTCGGCCTCAAGGCTAGCGCCCGGCACCTCGTCCGAAACGCGCAGGTCGCGGGCCGCGGAGGTCGACGCGAGGACGAAACGAGGACGGCTTCGGGGACCCTGGGACCACGGCGAACGAGGGGAACGCCGGGTGAGACCCGGTGGCGGGCGCGTCGTTTTGGGGGTCGCGCCCACCACCGGGACCGCCGCGGCGGCATCGGCCGGCGAAGGTGTTTGTCGGCGAGCGGGCCGGGGAGCCTGGTCGCAGGTGACCGCCACGCCTGCGGGGCCGTCGCCGCGAGGCGGGCCGGTCGAACTTCGCACCGGTCGAGCTTCCGGCCGTCAGTCCGAATCCCGATGGTCTGAACCCTGACGGTGCGGTGCCGGGTCTGCTTGCCGCCCGCCCGCACCCGCGCGGAACTCGACTCGCCGCCCGCCGGCTCGAGGTGGTTCCGGGCCGCGCCGCGGCGCCACAAGAAGGAGCCAGGCCCGGCCGACCACCGCGGAAATCGTCGAATTCCACCCCTGAACGAGGTGTTTGTTCGCCACGATTTCACGTGGGTGAACGAGCATGGCCGAATCGACATCGACCTGCGACGATCGGACAACGGGCACCGCGACCGGTTTCCGGTCGACCCGAGCACTGACCTTTTCGTCCTTCTCGGAAAGGAGCGCCGGATCCATGTCGATCCTGATCTTCGCACTCGGAGCGGCGCTGTTGATCTACAGCGCTGAAAAATTGATCGGTTATCTCGTCGGTGCGGCGGCCGGCCTGCGCATCTCCGTATTCCTGCTCGCGATCATCTTCACCGGGATCGAATTCGACGACGTCGCCCTCGGCGTCGCGCTGAACGTCGAAGATCTCAGTGAAGTCGCGTTGGGGACGGTCTTCGGAACGGCGATTTCGATGATCGGAATAGTGCTCGCCCTCGCGGCGATCGTTTCGCCGACCAAGGTGGACATCCCGCGCCCGTACCTGGCGCTGTTCGTCGCGGCACCGCTGCTGCTGATCCCCTTCATCGTCTTCGGGCCGCTCACTCCCGCCTACGGTGTGGTGCTCGTGCTGCTGTTCGTGCTCTTCATCGGGTATGTGGCCAAGCGGGAGCTCAAGCGCAGCACGCCGGTCTTCCGCAACGCGGAGATCCTCGAGAAGCTGGAGGTCGGCCGAAGCTCCGCCGGAGCCGGCGAGGCCGCCGACCCGCGCCCGGCCGATGTGCCCACGGACAAGCCGCCGTTCGTCGTCACGATGCCGTTCGACAAGAACCGCCCGATCCCCGGCTCGGCCGCGATCGCCTTCGCCCTCGTCGCGCTGGTCGGTCTCGTCGCCGGCGCCGCCGTGACCAGCTACGGCACGAAGGGCATCCTCGAGGACTTCCACATCCAAGGCGCCCTCTTCGGCGCCACCATCGCCACGCTCGTGCTCACCCTCGAAGACCTCTTCCTCACCGTCGAACCCACCCGCAAGGGGGCGCCCGAGCTCGGTGTCGGGAACGTGATCGGCAGTGTGGTCTTCGGGGTGACCGCGAAGCTCGGCATCATCCTGCTCGCCGGCGGCAGCATCGTCGTCGACCGGGACGTGCTCTCCTGGCACCTCCCGTTCCTCGTCGGGATGACGGCCCTCGCGGCGTACTTCCTCTTCACCCGCCGGCTCAAGCGCTGGCACGGGTTCGTGTTGCTCGGGCTCTACCTCGCGTACTGGGCCTTCAGCTTCGCCTTCTTCGGGGGAGCACCGATCGAAACGGATTGAGCAGCGGGCTAACCCGCGGCGCCGGGGACCCCGGTCGGAGAACCCCGGTGCGGGCGGGGGATCAGGGGAAGATCGCGGGCCGGCGATCCGGCGTTCGCGGCCTCGACCGCCCGGGCCACGAGGTGGTGGTCGGGGGAGAGGTGGCACACCGGGTCGGTGCGGGCGGCGTCGCCCGTGAGCTGGAACGCCTGGCAGCGGCAGCCCCCGAAGTCGAGCTCCCGCCGGTCGCAGCCGCGGCAGGGCTGCGGCATCCAGTCCGTGCCCCGGAACGCGGTCATCACCGGCGCCTCGGCCCAGATCCGCGCCAGCGTCGCCTCCCGCACGTTGGCTCGCGGCAACGGCAGGGACTGGGCGGCCGGGCAGGGCAGGACGTCGCCGTTCGGCGTCACGGTCAGCTGCCGGGAAGCCCAGCCGCCCATGCACGGCTTCGGGTAGCGGCTGTAGTAATCGGGCAGGACGTAGAGCACGTCCATCCGGTCCCGCAGGCGTTCGCGGGCGGCCCGGACCACGACCTCGGCCGCGTCGAGCTGGGCCCGGCTGGGCAGCAGCGCGTCGCGGTTTCGCCAGGCCCAGCCGTAGTACTGGGTGTTGGCCAGCTCCACGCGATCGGCACCGGCCTCCTCGGCCAGCTCGAGCAGCTCGGCGACCCGGTCGATGTTGCGCCGGTGCAGCACCACGTTCACGGTGAGCGGCCAGCCCAGGTCCTTGACCACGCCCATCGCCGTGATCTTGCGCCGGAACGACGGGGTCCCCGCGATCCGGTCGGACGCGTCGGCTTCGTCGGCCTGGATGCTCACCTGCACGTGGTCGAGACCGGCGGCGCGCAGCTGCTCCGCCCTCGGCCGCGAGAGCCCGAAGGCGCTGGTCACGAGGTTGGTGTAGAGGCCGAGCCCGTGGGCCTCGGCCACGAGCTCGACCAGGTCGCGCCGCAGCAGCGGTTCCCCGCCGGACAGGTGGCACTGCAGGATCCCGAGGTCGCGGGCCTCGGCCAGCACGCGCCGCCACTCGTCGGTGGTCAGCTCGTCGGAGTAGTCGCCCAGGTTCAGCGGGTTCGAGCAGTACGCGCAGGCCAGGGGACACCGGTAGGTGAGTTCGGTGAGCAGTCCGAAGGGGCTATCCATCGGTGAGCTCCACGCAGCGCCGGGCGACGAGCCGGGTCAGGAACCGGCACACCTCGTCGTCGGGCACGTGCTCGTACCGCGTGCCGAGCTCGGCCTCGACCTCGGCCACGGTGCGCCGCCCGTCGCACAGCTCGAGGATGGCCGCACCGCTGCGGTTCAGCACCACCACCGTCTCGGGATGCAGCAGGACGTGGCGCCCGCGGGACGCGTCGAAGGTGAGCCGCACGTGGCGCGCCAGCCGCGGTCGGTCCGATGTGGACACAGCGGGGCGGGTCGGGGAGTCCGTGGCGTCCATGGTGATCACTCCGGGTAGGTTCGGTCGATCGCGTCCATCAGGCTCCACAGGACGTCGCACTTGAACGAAAGCGCCTCCACGGCGCGCGCCTGGGACTCGGCGGACCGGCAGTGCGCGGTGACCACCTCGAGGGCGTGCTCGCAGTCGCGCGGAGCCTGCTCGAGCCGGGCGCGGAAGTAGGCGAGGCCCTCGGGAGCGATCCACGGGTACCACCGCTCGAACGCGGCCAGCCGCTCCGCCATCAGGTCGGGGGCGAACAGCTCGGTGAGCGACGAAGCGATCGCCTCGACCCACGGGCGGGTCATGGTGAAGTGCACGTACGCGTCGACGGCGAACCGCACTCCCGGCACCAGGTGCCGGTGGTCCTGCACCTCCTCGCGGGTGAGCCCGGCGGCCTCGCCGAGGCGCAGCCACGCCTCGATGCCGCCCTCCCCGGCGTGGCGGCCGTCGTGGTCGACGATCCGGCGGATCCACCGACGGCGGACCTCGAGGTCGGGACAGCGGGAGAGGATCGCCGCGTCCTTGCGGGGGATGTTCTCCTGGTAGTAGAAGCGGTTGGCGATCCAGCCCCGCACCTGCTCGCGGCTCAGCCGGCCCGCGTTCATCCGGACGTGGAACGGGTGCTGGTCGTGGTAGCGGCGCGAGTGGGCCCGCAACATCGCCACGAACTCGTCGGTCGTCGCGGCGGTGGTCCTCATTGTCGTTGTCATGCCTTACACCTCGACCTCGAGTCCGTCCACGGCCACCTCCAGGCCCGCGGCCTCCACGAGGTGCCGCTCGGCCGTGTCCTCCAACAGGAGGGGGTTGGTGTTGTTCAGGTGCACGAAGATCACCCGCCCGATGTCGAGCGACGGGAGCCGGGCCAGAGTGCCGTCCGGGCCGTCGACCGGCAGGTGGCCCATCTCGTGCGCCGTCTTGCCGGCCAGGCCGAGCCGGACCAGTTCGTCGTCACGCCAGCAGGTCCCGTCGATCAGCAGGCATTCGCAGCCCATGATCTCCGCGCACAGCCGCGGCGTCAGCGCCTGCATGCCCGGCAGGTAGACCAGCCGTCCTCCGCTGCGCTCGTCGGTGAGCCGGTAGCCC
This sequence comes from Amycolatopsis rhabdoformis, assembly GCF_035918295.1. Taxonomy (GTDB): domain Bacteria; phylum Actinomycetota; class Actinomycetes; order Mycobacteriales; family Pseudonocardiaceae; genus Amycolatopsis; species Amycolatopsis rhabdoformis. Next base: position 3,489,607 of record NZ_CP142149.1, on the reverse strand, counting down.
ACCACCCGCCCGTGCTCCGCCCCGGGACCGAACCGCGCGCGTTTGGTGGTGGGCACGTCGAACGCGCGGAAGGAAAGCCCGGCGGTCAGGGACACGTCGGCGCCGGGGATCACCGCTCGCCACTCCACGGGGCAGTAGCGTTCGAGCGTGCGCAGCAGCCCCGAGCCGTCGCACAACGTCTTGTGCACCGCCGGCGTGGCGTACAGCCGAAGATCGGCGGCCTCGCGCAGCAGGAGCAGGCCCAGGGTGTGGTCGAGTTCGGCGTCGGTGAGCAGCACCGCCTCCACCGGCGAGGTCCGGTCGCCGCCGTTCGGCCGCGGCCCGCGCAACGCCTCGATCTGGGTGCGGACGTCGGGGGAGGCGTTGAGGAGGAACCACCGGCGGTGATCGGCGCTCACCGCGACCGAGGACTCGGTCCGCACGGGTGCCGCCCCCGCGCGCACGGCGGTGCAGACCTCGCAGCCGCAGTTCCACTGCGGAGAGCCGCCTCCCGCGGCCGAACCCAGTACCCGCAGCCACATCCCGGCACTCCGTCCCCTGGTCATCGTCCCTGGTCGTCGTCCGTGGTCGTCCGGTGCGGCGGCGGCGCCGGACCCGGATCCGGCGCCGCCCCACGACCTCTAGTCGTCCAGCTGAGCGATGTACATGGTCACCTCGGGCGCAACTGCGATCTCGTCGAACTCGGGCGTCTCCCACACATCGAGTCGAGACTCCATCGATTCACCTCCTCTGCCCCGTTCGGCGGGGGTTGTCCGGGAGTGTCAGGCCGATTCCGGGAGGGCGAACACGAACAGGGCGCTTCCGTGCCCCGCACCCAGCATCCCGGGGAGGAACCCCTCGGCCCAGCCGCCCCAGCCGACCGGCACGGCGATGTACTGCCGGCCCTCGACCGTGTAGGTGGTCGGGCTGCTGTGGTGGCCGCTTCCGCACTGGAACTGCCAGAGCAGCTCCCCGGTGCGCGCGTCGAGTGCGTTGAACTCGCCCGTCGCCTCGCCCGCGAACACCAGGTCTCCGCCGGTGGCCAGCGTCGACGCGCACATCGGGAGTTCGTTGCGCCAGCGCCACTTCTCCTCGCCGGTGCCGTCGAACGCGCTGACCGAGCCGGTCATGTCGTCCGCGTCCACCTGAACCCCGGCGCCCCAATAGGGGATGCTTTCCTTGAATTCCCGGCGGCGGCGGGTGGCCGTGGCGCCGGTGTCCTGGACCGGGACGTAGAAGAGCCCGGTCTTCGGGCTGTAGGACGCGTGCGTCCATTCCTTGGCACCGGCCGGACCCGGGTAGAAGTGGACCGGTTCGCCCTCCTTCTCCGGGTACAGCTTGGGCGTGACGCGCCCGTCGCGCGTGACCGCGCCCCACGTGATGCGGTCCACGAAGGGAGTGGCCTGGATCAGCGTGCCGTCCGTGCGGTCGAGGACGTACATGTAGCCGTTCTTGTCGAAGTGCGCGAGCAGCTTGCGGCCGTCCATTTCGAACAGGATGCACTCGGCGATGCTGTCGTAGTCCCACAGGTCGTGGGGCGTGCACTGGTAGTGCCAGCGGATCTGGCCGCTGTCCGCGTCGACGGCCACGATGCTGTCGGTGTAGAGGTTGTCGCCTTCCCGGACCTCGCCGTCGAAATCGGGTGCCGGGTTGCCGGTACCCACGTAGAGCAGGTTGGTCTCCGCGTCGAACGTGCCGGTGACCCAGCAGTTCGCGCCGCCCCGCGCCCAGGCCTCGCCGTCGGCGGGCCAGGTCTCCGAACCGGGTTCGCCGGGCTTCGGCACCATGTAGCAGCGCCACTGGTGCTCCCCGGTCTCGAGGTCGAACGCGTCCAGGTGCCCGCGCACGCCGAACTCGCCGCCGGAACTGCCCACGATGACCATGTTCTTCACGATCAGCGGGGCGACGGTGGCGCTCTCGCCGGCCCGGACGTCGCCGAAGGTCTTGACCCACACCATCTTCCCGGTGGTCGCGTCGAGCGCCAGCAGCCGAGCGTTGGCCGTGACCAGGAAGACCTTGCCCTGGGCCACGGCGCACCCGCGGTTCACGTTCCCGCAGCACAGGGACACGTCGAACGGCACGGCGTGCTTGTAGCGCCAGATCTCCACCCCGGTCTTCGCGTCCAGGGCCCAGATCCAGCCGTCCCAGCCGGTCACGAACATGATCCCGTCGACCACGATCGGGGCGGCTTCGAAGGAGTAGGTCGACGCGCCCGCGATCAGGCCCGTCGTCCCGGCCTGGAACACCCAGGCGGGGACCATCCGCTTCACGTTCTCCGTGGTGATCTGGTCCAGCGGGCTGTAGCGCTGGCCGTTGTATGCGCCGTAGTAGGTGAGCCAGTTCTGCGGTTCTTCGCGGGCGTTGAGGATGCGCTCGTAGTTCACGCCGGCGGTCACCGGCGCCGCGACGTCCCCGCCCGGGATCTTGAAGCTCAGGTTTCCTTGGTCGATGGCCTCGCCGGCGTCGACGTAGTCTTCCGAGGTCGTCATCTCTTCGTCCTCCCTACGGCTGCGGCTGCTCGGGTCGGTCGAGTCGAGCTTCCGGTGGCGCGTCGCCCAGGACGACGATGGCCCCGGTCAGCCCGCGGCCCTCGTCGTTGCCGGTGGGTGAGCTGAACCAGTAGTAGCCCGGTCCGTCGAGGTTGAGCGTCGCCCGGCCCTTCGAATGGTTGACCAGCCAGATGAACTTCCGGTCGCCATTGCTCGGCAGGAGCGCGCAGTGGGTGTTCTTGTCGTCGTTCACGAGCTCGAGATCGATATCGCCTCCGTGGGGCATGACCAGAATGGAGGGATCCCACATCAGCTCGTCCTCGTTGATGCGAATGGTGGCCTGCATGCGGCCATCGGATCCTTCGCTGGCCCGCCCGATCTTCCCGGTGCCCAGCACCCGGCCCAGTGTCGCGTGGTTCTGCACGTCCAACCCGAGCTCTTTGAGCAAGTCGGTCCGCTCCGGCGCGGTCGTCATCGGCTTTCACCTTCCTCATCCCGATCTTCGTACCGACTTTGCATCGGTCGCATCGAAGGTGCTCTGTCGTGGCGATACGCATTTCGAAAGGAAGAGTCCTGCGAAATTCGATCTTATTTCCCGCCACATCCGACGCCCGACTGAAAATCGGTGGTCAATGCGCACGCTACGCCGGGAAAAACAGGTCGACAACCGCGCGCGACGGGCGGAGCGGCTTTTGCCGTTCACGCGCCTTCGGCCACCGTTCACACCCGATTCGCCACCGCTGCGCGGGGAACGGGACCGCGCGAAAACCCGCCTCGAGGAGGCGTGCGGAAGCCGGTGAAAAATTCGGCCGGCCGAAATCCGCCGGCGTCGCGAAACAAAAGATCAGGCGCGATCGAGGTTCATGACCTTGTCCCACGCGGCCACGAAGTCGCGCACGAACCGATCTTCCGCGTCCTCGCTCGCGTAGACCTCCGAGAGCGCCCGCAGCTCGGAGTCCGACCCGAAGACCAGGTCGACCCGGCTGCCGGTCCACTTGAGATCGCCAGAGGCCCGATCGTGGCCCTCGAAGACCGCCGCGGTCGAACCGGTCTCCGGGCGCCGTCGCCACTCCACGCCCGGGTCGAGGAGGTTCACGAAGAAGTCGTTGGTCAAGAAACCGGGCCGCGAGGTGAACACGCCCAGCGGCGACTGCCGGTGGTTCGCCCCCAGCACGCGCAGGCCGCCCACGAGCACGGTCATCTCGGGTGCGCTCAGGCTCAGCAGGTTCGCCCGGTCGACCAGCAGCCGCTCCGGTGTCCGCCGGTCGCCCTCGGCCTGGTGGTTGCGGAACCCGTCCGCGACCGGTTCGAGCGCGGCGAACGACTCCGGGTCGGTCCACTCCTGCGTCGCGTCCGTGCGGCCCGGGACGAACGGGACCTCGACGGGGTGGCCCGCGGCCCGCGCGGCCCGTTCGACGGCGGCGGCCCCGCCGAGCACGATGAGATCGGCGAGCGAGATCCGCTTGCCGCCGGCGTGGGCGGTCGTGAAGGACTCCTGGATCCCCTCCAGGGTCCGCAGCACCCGCGCGAGCCGGTCGGGCTCGTTGACCGCCCAGCTCCGCTGCGGGTCGAGGCGGATGCGCGCCCCGTTCGCGCCGCCGCGCCCGTCGCTGACGCGGAAGGTCGAGGCCGAGGCCCACGCGGTGGACACGAGCTGTGAGACCGTGAGCCCGGAGGCGAGGATCTCGCTCTTGAGCGCGGCGGTGTCCGCCGCCGAGACGAGTTCGTGGTCCACGGCGGGGATCGGGTCCTGCCACAGCAGCGGTTCCGCCGGGACCAGCGGTCCGAGGTAGCGCCGTCTCGGCCCCAGGTCGAGGTGCGTCAGCTTGAACCAGGCCCGGGCGAACGCGTCGGCCAGCCGGCTCGGGTCCGCCAGGAACCGGCGGGCGATCGGTTCGTAGCCGGGATCCACGCGCAGCGCGAGATCCGTCGTCAGGATCGTCGGTGCGTGCGTTTTCGCCGGGTCGTGGGCGTCGGGCACGGTGCCGGCGCCGCCGCCGTCCCGCGGGATCCACTGCCACAACCCGGCGGGACTGAGCTCCAGGTCCCACTCGTAGCCGAACAGGGTCTCGAAGAAGCTGTTGTCCCACCTCGTCGGGGTGGGCGTCCACGTGCCTTCGAGCCCGCTGGAGATGGTGTCGGCGCCCTTGCCGGTGCCGTGGCCGCCGCGCCAGCCGAGCCCCTGCTCTTCGAGGGGCGCGGCCTCGGGCTCGGGGCCGAGGAACGCTTCCGGTTCGGCGGCACCGTGGGTCTTGCCGAACGTGTGCCCGCCCGCGATCAGCGCGACGGTCTCCTCGTCGTTCATCGCCATGCGGCGGAACGTCTCGCGGATGTCGCGCGCGGCGGTCACCGGGTCCGGGACAGTGTGCGGCCCCTCCGGGTTCACGTAGATGAGGCCCATCTGCACGGCCGCGAGCGGCTTCTCCAGCTCGCGGACGCCACCGTGGCGCTCGTCGCCGAGCCAGACGTGCTCGGGACCCCAGTACACGTCGTCGTCGGATTCCCAGACGTCTTCGCGGCCGCCGGCGAAGCCGAAGGTGGTGAAGCCCATCGTCTCCAGCGCGCGATTGCCGGCGAAGACCATGAGGTCGGCCCAGGAGATCTTGCGGCCGTACTTCTTCTTCACCGGCCAGAGCAGCCGGCGCGCCTTGTCCAGGTTGCGGTTGTCCGGCCAGCTGTTCTGCGGGGCGAAGCGCTGCATGCCTGTGGCCGCGCCGCCTCGGCCGTCCTCGACGCGGTACGTGCCGGCGCAGTGCCAGACCATCCTGAGCACGAGCGGCCCGTAGTGGCCGAAGTCGGCCGGCCACCACTCCTGCGAGGTCGTGAGCACCTCGTCGACGTCCCTCGCCAGGGCGTCGAGGTCCAGGGTCCGGAACTGTGCCGCGTAGTCGAAGTCCGGCCCCAGCGGGTTGGCCGCGACCGGGTTCTTCCGGAGGATCCGCAGGTCGAGCCGGTTCGGCCACCAGTCGCGGTTGTCCGCGGCCGCGGCCGGGCGACGGACGCGGTCGGCCGAGCGGGGGAGGCCGAGGCCACCCGCGCTCCGGTCGCTCGTCTCGCCGGCCACGGCGTCGGGCCTGTCGGACACGCGAAATCCTTCCTGGGAACTCAGATGCTCAGCGCGCGGCGCACGGCCGGCGCGTTGCGGCGGGAGACCGGCACCATCGCGTTCGCCCCGTCGTCCATCACGAGCCGCAGCTCGCCCTTGTGCCCTCGCTCGATCTCCCGGATGCGGCTGAGGTTCACCACGTACCGGCGGTGCACCCGCAGGAAGCCGGCCTCCGCCAGCTCGGTGTCGAGCTTGTCCAGGCTCGGCGAAGCGGCCCGCAAGCGTCCCTGCTCGGTGGACAGCCACACGTCGTTGCCTTCTGATTCCGCGAAGGAGACTTCCGGCAGCCCCAGCAGCACCATCCGGTTGTCGCGCATGCCGATCACGCGGCGGGGCGGCACACGCGGGCGCGCGGGCGCCTCCGCCTGGGGCAACTGGGCACCGTCGGAGACGCCGAACGAAACCAGGTGTCCGATCAGGTGCGAGAACGAGAAGACGGGCCGGATGCTGATCGCGGTCGGCTCGTCGGCGAGGTGGGTGAAGATCTGCGTCGAGCCGACCCAGTCCGGGTTGTGGGCCGCCTGCTTGCTGGCCTGCCGGGCCGCACCGATCAGTTCCGGCAGCCCGGGGTTCCACCGCAGCGTGGCGTCGACCGCCGGCGTGGAGGCCGGCACGCCCATGAGGACGCTCGCGGTGTCGTCCGCGATCACCGCCTTGCCCGCGGTGTCCACGGCGGCGAGCGGCGCGCTGGAGTGGGCGCCGGCCTGCGTGTAGGCCGCCACCAGCTCGGCGCCGGAGTCCCGCGCACGCCTCTTCAGCGCGCGCTGGGCGATGGCGACCGCGTTCGCCAGCCACCCGCCCGCGGACGGCGGAAGACGGCCGCGCCAGCACGAGAGGTTCAGGCTCCCGATCGGCTCCCCGGTCACCACGTCCCGCACCGCGATGCCCGCGCCGACCCAGTCGTGGAACGCCCGGCACCAGTGCTCGGCACCGCTGATCAGCACCGGGCCGTGCGCGTCGAGCGCGGTGCCGATGCCGTTCGTGCCCACCGCGCATTCGGACCAGCAGAACCAGGGCGCCAGGTTGAGCTCGGTGGCCCGGGCGAGGGTGGCCGGGTCGCCCCACTCGGCCAGCACCCGGCCGCCGGCGTCGGTCACGGTGACGATTCCGGGCAGGCAGGCCATTTCCTGTGCCACCGCGGCGGCGCGAAAACCGAGCTCGGCGAAGACCACGTCGTGCTCGGGCGTGTGGCGGCGCTCGACGGCAGCGACCGGCGCCGCACTCAGGTGCGGATCCACTCGGTACTGCTCCCGGCAGCGGTGCCAGGAGATCGCCACCAGGGGCCGGACGCCGGGGACTTGGTCCTCGCCCCGCACGAACCGTTCCCACGCCGCGAACACGGCGCCGCCACCGGGGCCCGCCGCCGCTGCCTCGAACCGATGTGCATCCTTCATGCTGGGGAACCGCCTTTGGTCCATCCCCGACGCTCGACGGCAAGCGCACGGTCCGCCCCGGTTCCCGCTCGCCCGGACCAGCCCTGGCTTGCCGTGTCGCTCGTTCCAGGTTGTGTCACCGACCGATACCGCCCACTGTAGGTACGGTTGGCGGGCCGCGCACGTCTCTCGGCCGGAGCACCGCGCGTAGCCGATCTTCGTGCGTCCGGAACATCCTGTGCCGCAACGGAAAATCGATCTCGGCGGCTTCCGTGGGCACCTGACCCGAGCGTGCGTGCGGTCCGGGTGGCTTCGGAGATCGACGGAAAGGACTGTGGTCGCCGCCGAGGCGTGGCACCGCGGCGGGCCGAGGTCGCGGCCTTCGAAACGCGCTTGATCGGGCGCAGGGAGTTCGCGGGCAGAGGTAGCTGACGGCGGTCCTGAACGTCTCCTGGTGAGGTCGAGAACCAGGGTTTTTCTGTAAACTGAATACACATTGAGCCTCCGGGGGCTGAGTTCGCCGCGTCAGCGACGTGGCACCGGGCGGCGCTCGCCCGGTGATCCAGCCGGCGCCCTCGGTGGCCCGCAAGGAAAGCGGGCGACGGCCTCGGCTCGGCTGCGGCGAGGCGTCTGCCTGCGGAAACGTTGTGATCTGGCACATAGGACCCGGAGACACGTCTTTCTGGTGGTGTCACAGCCTCTGCGCTGTCACCACCGCTGCTTCGCCCGGCGCCTACTGGGTCGTCACGACCGTCGCGGGGCTTCGGCGGGGCGCGCGAAAAGCCGTGGGAAACACGGTCTTCGACCCTTCCCGGAGCCACTCCGGCGCGGTGTCTCCCGCCGTGGCCGGCTCGCGGATCCGTCGTCTTTCCGCAGGTAGTGCGCTCGCGGCGCGGCGGTCAGGGCCTCGACGGAGCTTGCGCACCCGACGGTCCGGTGAAAGGGTCCGGGTCTGCCGCGCGTTCGGCCGAAGCGAGCTTCGAACCGGCGCGGTCGGTGCTCGGCGACCCGGTTCTGCCCGCTGTCGCGGCTCTGTCGCCCTCAAGGTGTCAAATGTATTCTGTAGACATGAGCCGTTACGACAGTCAAGGCCGACTGGCGCTCGAGGACCGCATCCGCAAGGCGGTGCTCCCCGAGCAGGGTCGGATTCCGATGTTCACCTACACGGATCCCGGGGTGTACGAGCTCGAGATCGAGCGGATCTTCGGGCGGAGCTGGCTGTTCGTCGGTCACGTCTCCGAGGTTCCCCGGGCCGGCTCGTTCGTGACTCGCACGATGGGGGAGGAGTCGGTGATCGTCGGACGGGGCGACGACTCCGTGGTGCGGGTGTTCCTCAACGCGTGCCGGCACCGCGGAATGCGCCTGGCCTGCGAGGACTTCGGTGAGGTCAACAACTGGCGCTGCCCCTACCACGGCTTCACCTACGGTTCGAAGGGCGACTTCCTGGGGACCTTCATGGGCGCGCCCTTCGAGAAGGTCGCCTACCCTGAAGGGCTGGACCGCGGAGCGCTCCACCTCGTGGAGGCACGGTGCGAGGTCTACCAGGGGCTGATCTTCGCCACCTGGGCGAAACGGGGACCGTCGCTCGACGAGTTCCTCGGTGCCGCGAAGTGGTACCTGGACCTGATCGTGGGGCGCGCGGAGATGGAGGTCGTCGGCCACCCGGAGCGCTGGATGGTGCCCACCGGCTGGCGGCTCCCGGCGGAGAACTTCGCCTCGGACGCCTACCACACCGCGACGGCCCATTCGTTCCTCCAGCGGCTGCAGATGGTCAAGGGCGCCGACTTCGGACGCAGCGGCTACCACGTCGACGTCGGCGGTGGTCACGGGCTCGGCGTCGGCGTGCACAGCGACGAGCAGAGCTACTTCCCGACCGAGCTGGCCGAGGAGTACGCGCGGAACCTCGACGCCGGGCAGCTGCACACGCTCTCGCGGCTGAAGAACCTCCACGGCAACGTGTTCCCCAACTTCACCTTCTTGATCCCGAACTTCATCGAGGTCGAAGGAAAGCTGGTCTCCGGCGCGATGCTGCGCGTCTGGCAGCCGGCCGGTCCGAACCGAACCCAGGTGTGGTCGTGGCACTTCGTCGAGAAGAACGCGCCCGAGTGGTGGAAGAAGCTCGGCAAACGCATGTACACGCAGACGTTCAGCTCGTCGGGCATGTTCGACCAGGACGACACCGAGAACTGGGAGATGCAGACCCGGGTGTCGGACGCGGCGCTCTACCGCGACGAGGAACTCGATCTCCACTACGGCATGGGGATGACCATGCCGACGCTGGGCAAGGACGAGTTCCCCGGCCCGGGTGACGTGTACGACGGCAAGTTCAGCGAATCGGCGGCCCGCACGTACTACCGGGTGTGGCGCGATCGCCTCCTGGAGGGCACCCGATGAGCAGCACGGCGGGCACCGGCGTGGACCTGGCCACCCGGATCGAGATCCACGATTTCTACGCGTACGAAGCGGAACTGCTCGACGACCGCCGCTGGGAGGACTGGGTCGATCTCTTCGCCCCGGAAGTCGAGTACACGGCGCCGATCCGGGTGCACCGCAAGTCGCCCGCACCGGACATCATCGACGAGCTCGGCCATTTCGACGACACGAAGAGCTCGCTGACGCTGCGGGCGAAGCGCCTGCGCACCGACGTCGCGTGGGCCGAGGACCCGCCTTCGCACACGCGGCGGCTGATCACCAACATCCGGGTACGCGCGGGCGAGACCGACACGAACCTGGTGGTGCGCACCAATTTCCTGCTGTACCGCAGCCGTGGCGACCTCGGCGCGTTCGACCTGATCGTGGGGGAGCGGCAAGACGTGCTCCGCCGCGAGGGCCAGGCTTGGCTCATCGCCAAGCGCCGCATCATCATCGACCAGTCGTCGATGAGCACGAAGAACCTGGGAGTGTTTCTCTGATGGACGTCGTGGTGGACCTGGGGATGTGCCAGGGATACGGGAACTGCGTCGCGGCCGCGCCGGACTTCTTCGACCTGGACGATTCGGGGCAGGTGCTCCTGCTGAAGGGCACCGCGAAGACCGAAGCCGAGCAGGCGGCCGTGCGGGACGCGATCCCGGTGTGCCCGATGAGCGCGATCCGGCTCGGCGAGTGAGAGATCGACGACGGCGCGGGGATCTTTACCTCGCTACGGCACTAGTGTATACAGTTAACAGTACGCAGTAAGGCTCCCGGACTTCCGGTCCGGCGGGTGCGGAGCCACTCCACCGGCCGCCGGCGCGCCGAGCGAGCCGGCAGCCCCGGAATTCAGGCGGGCCTGCCCGCTTCCGGCCGGTTTCGCCGTCCCGGCGCGACGCCGGGCCAAGGCTGTGGCTCCGCCCCCCCCCATCGCGCGTTCGAACTCGAAAGGCATTGGACTCATGGGACTTCCCTACACCCGCGGCGACATCAAGGAACGTGCGAAGACCGAATGGGCCGGCGGGTGCAACGTGACCCTGCCTTCCTTCACCGAGGACTTCTCCGGGCTGAACGAAGCCGGGATCCGCCACGACATCGCCCACGCCGCGGAGCTCGGGTTCTGGGGCACCCTGGTCGCGGCCGAGAGCGGAACCACGTTCGAGGAGTACAAGCGGTTCCTGGAGGTCGCCGCCGAGGCCGCGCCCGAGGGGTTCAAGCTCGTGGCGCACCTCAGCTTCGACACCGTGGACCAGTCGCTGGAGGTGGCCAAGCTCTCGGAGAACCTCGGCGCGGAAGCCGGCCTGCTGTCCTACCCGCAGTCGTTCCGGCCGAAGAGCGCCGCCGAGATCGTGGAGCACACCCGCTACGTCACCGACGGCACCGACCTGGCGATGATCTTGTTCGCCTCGTCGTCGTGGGGGTTCAAGACCCTGTCGCCGACCGGGTTCCCGCTGGAGGCGCTCGAGGAGATGAGCAAGCTCGAGACGGCGGCCGCCCTCAAGTACGAGGGCGGCGGGTCCGCGCTCTTCTCGTCGCTCACCGAGGTCGTCGACAAGTGCGGTGACCAGGTGATCGTCGAGAACCCGATGGAGCAGCAGGCGCCGGCGCAGGCGCGGTTGTTCGGCACGCGCTGGTGGGGCACGAGCGCGTACGAATCCTTCGGTGACCGCGTGCCGAAGGTGATGGCCTTGCTCAACGAGGGCAAGTACGACGAGGCCATGGAGATCTTCTGGAGCTACAACGCCGCGCGGGAGGCCAAGGGCGCGTTCCACGCGACGTTCGCGGGCGCGAACCTCATCCACCGGCAGGGCTGGAAGTACCTCGGCTGGCTCAACGGGTTCAACGGCGGCCAGCTGCGCATGCCGCAGATGCGGCTCGCTCCCGGCCAGATGAAGGCACTGCGCGGGGGCCTCGCCGCGGCCGGCTTCGACCTCCCGGGCGACGACGCCGAGTTCTTCGCGGGCCGGGTTCGATGACGATCCACCTCGACAGTGGTGTGATCACCCGGCTCTGCGACGAGGACATCGCGTTCGACGCCGCCCGGCTGGCTCTCGAGGGACAGCGGGAGGGAAGCTTCGCGCTGCCCCAGCGGATCGACGTCAACGTGGCGACCGGGTTCTTCCGGGCCATGCCGGCGGCGCTGGGCGAGTACATGGGCGTGAAGCTCATGACGCTCGCCAAAGGCGTCGGCAACCGCTACCTGCTGCTGGTGTATTCGCAGAAGAGCGGGGAGCTGCTGGCGACCCTCGACGCCGCGGAGGTCACGCGGCTGCGCACGGCGGCCACCACCGCGCTGGCCGGCCGCCTGCTGCGGCCGGAGGGCACCACCGTCCTCGGGCTGATCGGCACCGGTTTCGAGGCGGAGGGACATCTGCGGGCCTTCGCCCGGATGTGGCCGCTGGAGAAGGTCCGCGTCTACAGCCGCTCGCAGGACAAGCGGCAGGAGTTCGCCGAGCGGCTCGGGACGGCGCTGGGGCTCGACATCGAGCCGGCGGCGGACGTCGCGGAGGTGGCCGGGGGTGCCGCGGTGACGGTGCTGTGCACCAAGGCGACCGAGCCCGTGGTCGACGGGCGGTCGTTCGCGCCGGGCGCGGTCGTGCTGTCGATCGGGTCCACGCGGCCCGATCTCCGGGAGCTCGACGACGCGGTGTTCGCGCGGGCGCGGGCCGTCCTGGTCGACGACCCCGCTTCGGTGCTGGCCGAATCGGGCGACGTGAAGTCCGCGGTGGCGAGCGGCGCGATCACGCCGGAGTCCCTCGTCTCGATGGCCGGCTGGTCCGACGACCGGGCGCCGGCCGAAGGCGAGCGGGACCTGCTGGTGTTCAAGTCGGTCGGCACCGCGCTGCAGGACCTGGCGCTGGCGGCGGTGCTGATGAAGAGCGCGGCCGAGCGCGGGCTCGGCCGGGACCTCGGTGAGATCACCGAACTCAAGCGCGCGGTGCGCGGCAAGTGATGGAGTCGAAGTGACAGTTGCGACAGACGCGGTGACCGCGGCAGCGGGGATCCGGAGCGGCCTGCTGATCGGCGGCGAACGGATCACGACCGAGGACGTGTTCGAAGTGCTCGACCCGGCCACGGGCGAACCGATCGCCCAGGTCGCCGACGCCACGGTGGCCCAGGGGCTCGCCGCGCTGGACTCGGTCAGCGCGGCCGCGCCGGCCTGGGCGGCGGTGCCCTCGCGCGAGCGGGCCGAGATCCTGCGGCGCGCCTTCGACGCGGTGCTCGGCCGGCGTGAGGAGTTCGCCCGGCTGATCTCGGCGGAGATGGGCAAACCGCTGGCCGAGGCGCGGGCAGAGGTGGACTACGGCGCGGAGTTCCTGCGCTGGTATTCGGAGGAGGCCGCGCGCCCGGCGGGGGAGTACCGGCGCTCGCCCGACGGCGGTTCGCGGCTGCTCGTCTCGCGCCGCCCGATCGGGCCCTGCCTGCTCATCACGCCGTGGAACTTCCCGCTCGCGATGGCGACCCGCAAGATCGCCGCCGCGCTGGCCGCCGGTTGCACGGCGATCGTGAAGCCGGCGCCCCAGACTCCGTTGACCACGATCAAGTTCGCCGAGCTCCTGCTCGAAGCGGGCGTGCCGGCCGGCGTGCTGAACGTGGTGACAACGCTCGACGCGGCCGGCGTCTGCGGCGCGCTGCTGGCCGACGGGCGCATCCGCAAGCTCTCGTTCACCGGCTCCACCGCGGTCGGCCGATTGCTGATCGCGCAGTGCGGCCGGCACGTGGTCCGGCCGTCGATGGAGCTCGGCGGCAACGCCCCGTTCATCGTGGACGCCGACGCCGACCTCGAGCGCGCGGTCGACGGCGCGATGGTCGCGAAGATGCGCAACATGGGCGAGGCGTGTACGGCGGCGAACCGGTTCCTGGTGCACCGGTCCGTGGCCGAGGAGTTCTCCACGCTCCTCGCGCAGCGCATGGCGGCACTGGCCGTGGGCCCGGGCCTGGAGTCCGCGTCGCAGGTCGGTCCGGTCATCGACGAAGCCGCCCGGGAGAAGCTGACCGGGCTCGTCGACGACGCGGTCGCCCAGGGCGCGCAGATCCGCACCGGTGGCAAGCCGATCAGCGGTCCGGGCACGTTCTTCGAGCCGACGGTCCTCACCGGTGTGGTGGCCGGCGCGCGCATGTTCTCCGAGGAGATCTTCGGTCCGGTCGCGGGAATCACGCCGTTCGACGATCTCGACGAAGCGGTGCGGGTGGCCAACGCGACGGAATACGGGCTGGTCGCCTACCTCTACTCCGGCAACGTCGAGCGTGCGCTGCGCACCGCCGAGCAGCTGGACTTCGGGATGGTCGGGATCAACCGGGCCCTGGTCTCCAACGCCGCGGCTCCGTTCGGCGGCATCAAGCAGTCGGGCCTCGGGCGCGAAGGCGGAAGGGAAGGAATCAATGACTACCTCGATCTCCAGTACGTCGCCCTCGACGCGTAGGGCACCGGGCACGTTCGAGCGGATGGTGCTCACCGTGCCGGATCCCGCGGCCACCGCGGAGTTCCTGCGCAGTGGCCTCGAAATGCAGGTGCTGGAGAAGGACGGCCGGCTGCTCGCGGTGTGCGACGGCGAGTACCGGAACGGGCGCGGCCAGGGCGCGATCGAACTCTCCGCCGGAGGTGAGCTCGCCGTCGACCGGATCGTGTTCGCGCTGCCCGAAGACACCGACCTCGAAGAGCTGCGGTCACTGCTGGCCGGCACGCGGGTCTCCGACACCGCGGTGGACGTGACCGATCCGGCGGGTGACCTGACCGTCCGCCTCGAGCTGACTTCGGCCCTGCGCGTGGACGCGCCGGATCCCTCGGTCCTGCGGCCGCGGCGGATGGGGCACGTGAACCTCAAGTCGCCGAAGCCGGCCGCGACCGCGTCGTTCTTCACCGAGGTGCTCGGGCTCAAGCTGTCGGAGTACATCGGCGAAGACCTCTTCTGGATGCGCACGGACACCGAGCACCACAACGTCGCGCTGCGGCCCGGCGCGCACGGCACGGTGCACCACATCGGCCTCGAGATCGGCGGGTGGCACGCGTACGAGCCGATTCTCGACCACCTGGACCACCGGGGGTTCAAGGCCGAGTACGGGCCGGGCCGGCACCGTCCGGGCCGGAGCCTGTTCACCTACGTCTGCGATCCGTCGTCCGGGCTGCGGATCGAGCTGTTCGCGGACATGGTGCACCTTCCCGATCCGTCGGCGCCGCCGCTGGGGTGGGAGCCCGGCGACCGCATGACCAAGACGCTCAACACCTGGGGCCCGCTGCCTCCGGAGTCCTTCCTCGCCTAGTTCGCCGGAATCGCGCTGCGCAGTACACCGGACGCAGCGCGTCGGAAAGGTGGTGTGGCCACGATGACCGCAGAGCTGGATCTGTCGGAGCTCGACGTGGCGGCGGCCCAGCTGGGGCGCCGGATCACGGCCGACTACATCGCCGACGCGCTGCGCAACGCGATCAACGCCGGCCGGATCCCGGACGGCGCCGAGCTGAACCAGGTGGAGCTCGCCGCGCGGTTCGGGGTGTCGCGGGTTCCGGTCCGCGAGGCCTTGCGGCAGCTGAAAGCCGAGGGTCTGGTCGAGTCCGAGGCTCATCGGCTGTCGCAGGTGCGCGGAATCGGGCCGGATCGGCTCGTGGAGGTGTTCACCCTGCGCGCTCTGCTCGAGGGCTGGCTGGTCGAGCGCGCGGTGCCGCGCATCGGCCAGGCCACGCTCGCGGCGGCGCGGGAGATCAACGAGCGGCTGCGCGGCGAGGCGGACCATCCCGCGTGGCTGGAGCTGAACACGGAGTTCCACCGGCTGTTGTTCCAGCCGTCCGACGCCGTCACGGGTTTCGAGCTGCTGGAGCCGTTGCGGCAGCGTTCGGAGCGCTACACGCGGCTGTGGTCGCAAGGCAACGGCATGCACCGGCCGGAGGAGACGTGCGCCGAGCACGACGACATCCTCCGGCTGGTCGAGGCGGGTGACGCCGCCGGCGCGAAGACCGCGTCCGAAGCGCACGTGATGCACACGTGCGAAGCGGTGATCGCGGCCGGAAAGCTGCTGGGAAAAGGAAACACCTGACGGCCACCGCCGCGAGCGCGGTCGGCCGGTGAAGCCCGAAGTTCCTGCGAATGCCCCAAGTTCCCGTGAAATCGCCCTGTGCAGTGAGGAGAGGCTCCGTTGTCGGAACCCTACGGAGGCCGGTTCGGCTCGGACCTGATCGTCGATCTGCTCGTCGACGCCGGGATCGAGCACGTGGCGTTCAACCCCGGTGCGAGCTTCCGCGGCATCCACGACTCGCTCGTGCACCGGCCGGACGCCCCCGCGATCTCGCTCTGCCTGCACGAGTCGATCGCCGTCTCGATGGCGCAGGGGTACGCCAAGGCTTCGGGCAAGCCGATGGCGGCGCTCCTGCACAACGTGGTCGGACTGCAGAACGCGAGCATGTCGATCTACAACGCGTGGTGCGACCGCGTGCCGATGCTGCTGCTCGGCGGAACCGGCCCGAAGGCCACCCCGAACCGCCGGCCGTGGATCGACTGGATCCACACGGCGTCGGTCCAGGCCGGCATCGTGCGCGACTTCGTGAAGTGGGACGACGAGCCGCACGACCTCGGCAGCGTCGAAGAGTCGTTCGCCCGGGCGCTGGCGGCGACCACCAGCGTGCCGGAAGGCCCGGTCTACCTCTGCTACGACGTCGACCTGCAGGAGAACCCGGTGCCCGACGGGTTCGAGCGCGCCGGCATCGGCCGGTACGCGATCCCGACCGCGCCCGCACCGTCCACAGCGGACGTCGCCTGGCTGGTGGACAAGCTTCGGGGTGCCGAACGGCCGGTGCTCCTGGCCGGTTATGTCGGGGAACGTGATGACGCCTTCGCCGCGCTGGTCGAGCTCGCCGAGGCGCTCGGCGCGGCGGTGGTCGACACCGGTGTGCGGCACGCGTTCCCCACGACGCACCCGCTCGCGGCGACGCACGTTCCGGAGATCCTCGCCGCGGCCGACGTCGTGCTCGCGCTCGACGTCGAGGACATCCACTCGCACCTGCGCACCCGATACGCCGATGCCGGGCTGACGATCCTCAACGTGTCCACGGCCAACCTCAAGCTGCGCGCGTGGGCCCACGACTACCAGGCGATGGTGCCCGCGCAGCGCTTCATCACGGCCGGCGCCGACGCCGTCGTCTCGGCGGTGCTCGACCGGCTCCGCCACACCCCGCTGCCCGCCGAGGTGGTGGCCGAGCGCGTCGCCCGCACCGCGGCGACCACAGCGGCCGCGCGGGCGACGTGGCAGGCCCACGCCCGGTCGTCCACCGCGGACGGTGCCGTTCCGCTCGAGCGGATGCTCGCCGAACTCGGGAGTTCCCTCAGCGGCGTCGACTTCGTGCTGGGCGGCGCCACGAACGGCCGGCACGAGCACAAGTTCCTCTCTCTAGACCGGCCGCGGCAGTACACCGGCTGGGCCGCGGGCGGGGGACTCGGCTACGGCCTGGGCGGAGCGCTGGGCACCGCGCTCGCGCAGGAGCCGGGGACGATCACTGTAGATGTGCAGGCCGACGGCGACCTCCTCTTCTTGCCCTCGGCGCTCTGGACCGCGGCGCACCAGTCGCTGCCGGTGCTGATCCTGGTGAACAACAACCGCCAGTACGGGAACACGGTCGAGCACGCGGCCAAGATCGGTGCCCGGCGCGGCCACGATCCCGCCTCGCGGTATGTCGGCGCCGGCCTCACCGACCCCGCGGTCGACTTCTCCGGGCTCGCCCGTTCGTACGGCGTGTGGTCGTCGGGACCGATCGCGGATCCGGAGACGCTGCAGGAACGGCTCGCGGAAGCGGTCAAGGTCGTCAGCTCCGGGAAGCCGGCCCTGCTCGACGTCCTGACGCCCGGTTTCTGAAGACGCGTGGTTTCTGAAGACAGCGTGGTTTCGGCAAACACGAAGGAGCAGTCAACGATGGACACCCCGCTCTCCGATCCGATCTCCCGCTACGTGCGCCCGCACGAGTTCAAGATGCTCATCGACGGCAAGTTCGTCGGCAGCGCCGAGGGCGGCGTCCGGGCCGTGCTCGACCCGTCCACCGGCCAGGAGCTCACGCAGATCCCGTTGTCGACCGCCGACGATGTGGATCGCGCGACCGCCGCGGCCCAGCAGGCGCAGCCCGCGTGGGAGGCGCTCGGCGTCGACGGCCGCGCCGCGTGCTTCGCGCGGTTCGGTGAGCTCGTCGCGGAGAACCGCGAGCGCCTGGCGATGCTCGACGCGATCGACTGCGGAAACCCCGTGAAGGCGATGCGCACCGACATCGACATCTGCAAGGCCTACCTCGACGGCTGGCCCGCGTTCGCGAGGTCGCTCACCGGCGACGTGATTCCCGCCAGCCCTGGGAATCTGCACTACACCGCGCACCGGCCGTACGGCGTGGTCGGGCGGATCACCGCCTTCAACCACCCCGTGATGTTCGCGATCACCCGGCCGCTGCCGTCGCTGATCACCGGCAACACGCTCGTGATGAAGCCCTCCGACGAGACGTCGCTGTCCACGCTCGCGCTCGCGGAGTTGTTCAACGAGGCGTTCCCGCCCGGTGTCGTCAACATCGTCACGGGCGACGCCGGCACCGGGGACGCCATCGTGACCCACCCGAAGATCAAACGCCTGGCCTTCACCGGCTCGGTGCCGACCGGTCTGATCATCCAACGTCGCGCCGCGGAATCCGGCCAGGTCAAACACGTGTCGCTGGAGCTGGGTGGCAAGAACGCGATGATCGTCTTCCCGGACGTCGACCTCGACCTCGCCGCCGAGGGCGCGATCCAGGGCATGAACCTCGACGTGTGCCAGGGCCAGTCGTGCGGCTCGAACTCGCGGATCCTCGTGCACGCCAAGATCTACGACGAGTTCGTGAACCGGGTGGCGGCGAAGCTCGGCGACTACCGCGTCGGCGTCGCCTACGACGAGTCGACCGACGTGGGCCCGGTGGCCGGTAAGGCGCACTGGAACCGCGTCAACGGCTACATCGAGTCCGGTGTGGAGCAGGGCGCCACCCTCGTGCGCGGCGGCGGCCGGCCGGCCGGGCTGCCCGAGGGCGGGAACTTCATCGACCCGGCGCTGTTCGCGGACGTCACCCTCGACATGCGCATCGGGACGGAGGAGATCTTCGGGCCGGTGATGTCGGTGTTCCGCTGGGACGACTACGACACGATGCTCGCCGAGGCCAACGCGCTCGACCTCGGGCTGACCGCGAGCGTGTGGACCAACGACCTGGCGATCGCGCACAAGACGGCCGACGCCGTCGAGGCGGGCTACGTGTGGATCAACGACTCCACGCGGCACTACTTCGGCACGCCTTTCGGCGGCGTCAAGAACAGCGCGCTCGGCCGGGAGGAGTCGAAGGACGAGCTCCTGACCTTCCTGGAGCAGAAGGTCGTGCACACCCGGCTGGGCGATCCCCACACCGCGCTCGCGCGGCTGCTGTCCTGAGCCGACGGGCGACCGCGCGGCACCACTGACCACAGGAGACGACTGTGAGCAACCCCTTCTACGCTTACTCGGCGATCACCGACCGGCCACCCCTGCGGATGCCCCGGGGGGAACGGATCGCGGTCTGGGCCGGGCTGAACATCGAGCACTACGAGTACGGCAAACCGGCGTTGAGCCTGGCGCAGTTCACCGCGGGGCTGACCCCCGACCCGCTCAACCACGGCTGGCGCGACTACGGCCCGCGGGTGGGGATCTGGCGTCTCGTGGACATGTTCGACCACCTCGACATCCAGCCGACGGCGATCGTCAACAGCGACGTGGTCGAGCAGTACCCGGCGATCGTGCGGGCGGGCATCGAGCGGGGCTGGGACTGGGTCGCGCACGGGAAGAACAACTCCACGTGGCAGACGGGGATGGCCCCGGCCGAGGAGAAGGCCTACATCGGCGCGGTCACGGACTCGATCGAGTTCGCCACGGGCAAGCGCCCGAAGGGCTGGCTGGGGCCGGCGCTGACCGCGTCCGCGGCGACGAACGACCTGCTGGCCGAGCACGGCTACCTCTACAACCTCGACTGGGGTGTGGACGACGAACCGTTCCCGCTCACCGTTTCGGCGGGCTCGCTGATCTCGGTGCCCTACAGCACCGAACTCAACGACATCCCGTTCTCCGTGCTGCAGGGGCAGCCGGCGGCCGCGTTCGGGCAGGCGCTGATCGACCAGTTCGACCAGCTGTACGCCGAAGGCGCGAGCCGCCCGCGCGTACTGGGGTTCGGCGTGCACCCGTTCCTGTCGGGACAGCCCTACCGCCTCCGTTACCTGGTGGAAGCGTTGCAGCACATGGCCAAACACGAGGGCGTGTGGTTCGCCACCGCCGACGAGATCGCGACGTGGTACCGGGATGGTGCGTGATGGGCGAGCTGGACAGGATCGTGGTCGTCGGTGCGTCGCTGGCCGGTCTCCGGTCCGTCGCGACGCTGCGAGCCGAGGGGTTCTCCGGATCGATCACCGTGATCGGCGACGAACCGGAGATGCCCTACGACCGGCCGCCGCTGTCCAAAGAGGTCATGCGCGGTGAGCACGGCCCCGCCGAGGTGCGGCTGGCCGGCGCGGACGAGCACGGCGCGGTGTGGCGGCTCGGCTCCCCGGCGGTGACCCTCGACCCGGTCGGCAAGGTCGTGGTCACGGCCGACGGCGTCGAGACCCCGTACGACGGTGCGGTGCTGGCCACCGGAAGCGGCACTCGTTCGCTCCCGTCGTTCGACCCGGCGGCGCAGAACGTGCATTCCGTGCGCAAGCTCGACGACGCGCTCCGGCTCAGCGCGACGCTGTCCGCCGAGACGAAGCTGCTGATCGTCGGGTGCGGGTTCGTCGGCATCGAGGTGGCGTCCTCGGCGCGGTCCCGCGGGGCGCAGGTCACGGTGGTCGGCCTCGACCCGCCGGTCGCGCCGGCCGGTCCGCTCGCCAGCGCGGCGGCCGTCCGCTTGCTCACCGAAGCGGGAGTGCGCCTGCACGTCGGCGAGACGGTGGCCGAGGTCGAGGCGGCCGGATCGGGGTACCGGGTCACGCTGTCCGGTGGCGCGGTCGTCGAGGCGGACCAGGTTGTCGTCGCGGTCGGTTCGACGCCGAACGTCGGCTGGCTCGCCGGAGCCGGGCTCGAACTCGGCGACGGTGTCGAGTGCGACGAGACCCTCCGGGTGGCCGGGGTCGCCGACGTGGTCGCCGCCGGCGACATCGTGCGGTGGCCGAATCCCGCGTTCGGTGGCCTGGTGATGCGGGTCGAGCACTGGAGCAACGCGGTCGAGCAGGGCGTCGCCGCGGCCAAGACGCTGCTGGCCGGTGCCGGCGCGACGCCGTTCGGGTCGGTGCCCAGCTTCTGGTCGGACCACTTCGGCATCCGCCTGCAGAGCGTCGGGCTGCCCAGGCTGGCCACGCGGTTCGAGGTCGTGGCCGGAGACCCTGACGAGGGTGTCTTCTGTGCGGCGGCGTACGCGGGTGAAACGCTGGTCGGCGGTGTCGCCTACGGGATGCCGAGACCGTTGGTCATGATCAAGGTGAAGCTGGCCAAGGCCGGTGTCGCGCTCCAGCCGGCGCGAAGCTGAGCGCGTGCGAGCGCCGGAAGTCGAAGAGGACGGGGAAGTGCATGGGTTGGCTTGACGGCGACGTCGCGATCGTCACCGGCGGAGGCTCCGGCATCGGCCGCGCGGTGGCCCGCCGCTACGTCGAGGAAGGGTGCCGCGTGGTCGTGGCGGACGTCAGCGCGGATCGCCTGGCGCAGGTGCAGGCCGAACTCGGCGACCGGGTCGCGACGATCGTCTGCGACGTGCGCGACCACCGCCAGAACGCCGCCGTGGTCCGCAAAGCCGTCGAGACCTTCGGAAAACTCGACATCTTCGTCGCGAACGCCGGAATGGGGGACAAGTTCACCGAGCTCGCGGATCTTCCGGCGGACCAGGTCGACGCGGCTTTCGCGCAGATCTTCGAGGTGAACGTGAAAGGCATCATCCACGGCGCGAAGGCGGCGCTGCCCGAACTGCTCAAGACCCGCGGCGCGATCGTGGTGACGCTGTCGAACTCCTCGTTCTACCCTGATGGGGGCGGGGTCATGTACATCGCGAGCAAACACGCCGCGCTGGGCGTGGTCCGCCAGCTCGCGCACGAGTTCGCGCCGCTGGTGCGCGTGAACGCCGTCGCCCCCGGAGCCACGCGGACGAACATCACCAGCCCGGCCGCCTTCGGCGAGGCCACCGCGGGGCCCCAGGTCGGTGGCGACGCGGCCGCGCGGGCCGCGGCCATCGCGGAGACGATGCCGCTGAAGACCTTCCCCGAGGCCGACGCGCACGCGGCCGCCTACGTGTTGGTCGCGTCTCGCACGCAGGCGCCGATGATGACCGGCACCGTGATCGAGTCCGACGGCGGGCTCGGCGTCCGCGGGCTGCGCCGCGTGCGGGGTGGCGAGGACCTTGCCCGGCGGGTGCTCGGTACCGATCGGTGACCGCCCGCTGACCGCCCGCTGACCGCCGCGGCCGGACGAGGGGCCGGCCGCGGCTTCACGGCTGTGCCTACTTCGGCGAGCCCACCTGCCTGATCGCCGCGATGTCGGCCCCTTCGCCGGGCGGCACCAGCTCCAGCGCGTCCCACACGAGCTCTTCGTAGTCCGGGCACTCGTCGAGGCATTCGTGGTGCGCGCACTCCAGCGACTGGGTCACGAAGGCTTCGACGCGCCGCATCCGTTCGATCCGCTCGTGAAGGTCGTGGACGTGGTGTGCGACGGTGTCGCGCCACTGGCCACCGGGAGTCGAGCGCTCCAGGATCTCCTCGATCACGTCGAGGCTCATCAGCCCGCTCCGCTGCCAGAACAGGATGATCGCCAGCCGGCGCACCTCCTGCGGGCCGTACCAGCGCCGGCCGCCCCGCCGCGATCGCGGCGCCAGCAGGCCGCGCTGCTCGTAGTAGCGCAGCGTCGACGCTTTGATCCCGAACTGCCGGCACACCACGTGAATCGGCAGCAGCCCGTCGGTTTCCCCGTCGGGGGTGGTCGGTTCGAGGGACATCGTCATCGCCTCTGCTCGATCGGGCTCGCGGCTCTTGCGTTCAAGCCGACTTCAACTCGCAGAATGTATACACCTTCACCGCGAGTTTTCGAAACCGCGCGTTCCCCCGACGACAGAGGCGGCGGCCATGACCTCGATCTCCGAACGTGCCGATCCCGGCACGCGCACGATGCTTTCCGACGGCGAATGCCTGGAGGACCTCGTCAAGCCCGGCGACGGACTGGTGTCGCGGCGCATCTTCACCGACGCCGAGATCTACGAGCTGGAGCAGAAGCGGATCTTCGCCAAGGGCTGGTTCTTCGTCGGCCACGAGTCCGAGGTACCCGAGCCGGGTGACGTGCTCACGCGGATGGTCGGAACCGATCCCGCGCTGTTCGTCCGCGACGACGACGGCGTGATCCGGGTCTTCCTCAACTCGTGCCGCCACCGCGGCATGCGCGTGTGCCGCACCGACCGCGCGAACACCTCGTTCCTGCGCTGCCCGTACCACGGCTGGGCCTACAAGAACACCGGCGAGCTCGTTTCCGTGCAGGCCGAGGACTTCTACGGGCCGGACGAGCTCCGGAAGGCGGACTTCGGCCTGATTCCGGTGGCCCGCCTCGGGATCCACCACGGCCTGGTGTTCGCCACGTGGGACGAGCAGGCGCCCTCGCTCGACGAGTACCTCGGCGACATGAAGTACTACCTGGACATCATCATGAACCGGACGGGTGGCATGCGGGTCGTCGGCACACCCCAGGTGTGGGAGGCCGAGACCGGCTGGAAGTTCGCCACGGACAACTTCACCGACAACTTCCACGTCTACTTCGCCCACCACAGCCTGGTCGAGCTCGGCATGTTGCCCAACGACCCGGACTTCGCGGGCCACGGCACGCTGGTGGTCGCGGAGGAAGGACACATCCTGCACCTGACCGCGGGTGCGCCCACCCACGCGTTCGAATCGCTGGGTCTGCCCGACGAACTGCGCGCGAAGTTCCCCGAGTTCCTCGACGCCGACCAGGTCGAGATGGCGAAGAACACCGCCTACAGCGCGGGCACGGTGTGGCCCAACTTCCACTGGCTGCAGCTGATGAGCAGCGGCACCCTCGGCCAGCCGGACGTGCCGTTCCTGAACCTGCGGTTGGAGGTGCCGGTGAGTCCGACGCGCACCCGCATGTGGTCGTGGTTGCTCATCGACGAGGCCGCGGACGCCGAGTTCACCAAGGCGTCGTACGAGACCTACGTCCGGACCTTCGGGCCCGCGGGGATCTACGACCAGGACGACATGGAGAACTGGGAGGACTGCACCCGCACCTCGCTGGGCCCGGCCGCGCGCCGGCACACACTGCACCACCGCATGGGGCTCGGTACCCCGGTCGACGAGACCTGGCCCGGGCCGGGGAAGGCGTACCGGGGATCTTACGGCGAGCACACCCAGCGCAGCTGGTACGCCGCGTGGCTGCGGTTCATGACCGAAGGCCGGGCCGGCCGCAAGTCCCAGGAGGACGGACGATGACCCTCCGGGAAACCTTGGCGGCGGCGAAGAAGCTGCCCGTCGTGCTGCCGAACACCGAGCTCTACGGCCGGGTCGCCGAATTCCAGAACGCCGAGGCCGAGATCCTCGACACCTACGCCTACCTCGACTGGATCGAGCTGTTCACCGAGGACGTCGCGTACCGGATGCCGGTGCGCACCACCCAGTTCCTGGTCGACGGAGAGGGCTTCCACGACTTCGACTTCATCGTCGACGACTGGCAGACCCTCTACACGCGGGTGAAACGGCTCGAGACGGAGTTCGCGTGGGCCGAGACACCGCCGTCGAGGACCCGGCACTTCCTCACCAACCTGCGGCTGACCCGGGATCCCGGAGCCGGGGTTCTCTTCGCACGGAGCAACTTCCTGATCACCCGGACCCGGCAGGACCTCGACTACCAGACGTTCACCGGTTCGCGGCACGACGAGCTCGTCGCGCACGGCGACACGTTCAAGATCCGGCGCAGGACCGTCCTGGTCGACCAGACGGTGATCACCGGGACGAACCTGAGCATCTTTTTCTAGGAGTGGTGCTGGTGCAACACACGGGGACTTTCGTTCCGATCGCCGAAGTCACCGCGCTGCGGGAAGGATTCCTTTCCACGCACGAAATCGAAGGGCGTGCGGTTGTCGTGGCCACCACGGCCGCCGGCATCCACGTGTACGACGGCACCTGTCCGCACGCGGACTTCCAGTTCGGTGCCGCCCGATTGCGCCGGGGCTGCGAGATCGAGTGCCAGATGCACGGCGCGAGGTTCACCGCGGACGAGACCGGTGAAGTGACCAAGGGGCCGGCGAAAGAACCGCTGTGGGTCTTGGAATCCCGCGTGGTCGACGGCGTGGTGGAGGTCCTCGTCGACTGGTGAGCACCGGAGCTCAGGAAACACGGCAACAGGCAACAGCGCAACAGGAAGAGGAGGGCCGGCCGATGGGCTGGTTGGACGGAGAAGTCGCGATCGTCACCGGTGGTGGCTCGGGCATCGGCCGCGCGGTGGTGAACCGCTACGTCGCGGAAGGCGCGAAGGTCGTCGTGACCGACCTCGACGAGACGCTGCTCAAGGAACTCGAGGCCGAGCACGGCGAAGCGGTGACCGGCCTGGTCGCGGACGCGCGCCTGATCGAAGACAACCAGCGCGTCGTCCGGCACGCGGTGGAGGTGTTCGGCAAGCTGGACATCTTCGTCGCCAACGCCGGGATGGGCGACCGGTTCACCGAGATCGTGGACATCCCCGACGACAAGGTCGCCGATGCGTACCAACAGGTGTTCGACGTGAACGTGAAAGGGGTGATCCTCGGGGCGAAGGCGGCGGTGAAGGAGCTGGTGCGCAGCAGCGGTGCGTTCATCGTGACGCTGTCCAACTCGTCGTTCTACCCCGACGGCGGTGGTGTCATGTACATCTCCAGCAAGCACGCCGCTCTGGGCATCGTCCGCCAGCTCGGTCACGAATGGGCGCCGTGGGTCCGGGTCAACGCGGTGGCCCCGGGCGGGACCAAGACCAACATCCGGATCCCCGAAGCGTTCGGGCTGGACGAGAACGGCAAGCCCATTCGCGCGCACTCGCATCCGTCCAATGCGGACTCGGAAGTCGAGCGCGTGACACCGCTGCGGACGCATTCCGATCCGGAAGACCACGCCGCGGCCTTCGTGCTGGTCGCGTCCCGGACCCAGGGCAAGGCGATGACGGGGACGGTGATCGAGAGCGACGGCGGGCTCGGCGTGCGGGGTCTGCGCCGCGTGCGGGGCGGTGACGACCTCCACCGCCGCTTCTTCGGGGACGAGGGCTGAGGATGCGGGTTCTGCTGACCGGCGACCAGGGTCTGCTCGGGCAGGCCGTGCGCGCCGAGCTGGAGGCGTCGGGGCACGACGTGCGCGGGTTCGATCTGGCTGCCGGACAGGACGTGCGGGACGCCGAGGCGGTCGCCGACGCCGCGCAGGGGCACGAGGTGATCGTGCACCTGGCCGGGCTGCCCGGAGACCGTGAGGAGCGGCCGGACCAGGTCATGGCGGTGAACCTGCTCGGGACCTGGAACGTGCTGCTCGCGGCGAGGCGCGCCGGCGTCGGCCGAGTCGTGTACTGCTCGTCGGGCAAGGCGCTCGGGATGCTCGAACGGGATCCGGAGTACCTGCCCGTCGACGACTCGCATCCCGGCAGGCCGTCGAGGCCGTACGCGCTGTCGAAGTGGCTCGCCGAGGAGATGTGCGAAGCGTTCACCCACGAGACCGGCATCGCCACCCTGTGCCTGCGGCCGGTTTTCGTCGCGGACGAGCCGGCTTGGCGCTCGCTCGTCGAGGCCGAGGAGCTCCCGCCCGCGCGCGGCACCTCGTGGCACCTCGGCGCGGTCGTCGACGTGCGGGACGTCGCGGCGGCGTTCGCCGCGGCGGTCGGGTGCGCGGATCCCGGGCACGCCCGCTTGTTGTTGTGCGCGGACGAGGTCGCGTCGGACCGGCCGGTCGTCGAGGTGGCCCGCGCGCATCTTCCTGCGGTGGCGTGGCGGACCGGGGCTCCCGGGCGCGACGGCCGTTCTGCGCTTGTCGACTGTGCGGCGGCGCGGGAAGTCCTGGGGTGGCAGCCGAAGTTCGGCTGGCGCGACCGGGGCGGCTACCTCACGCCCTGAGTTCCCGCGCGACGTCTTGGACACCGGGGTGCCGGGGCCGCTTCACCGAGCGGCTCCGGCACCCCGTCACGCGTCCGTCAGTTTCCTTGGGTGGCCAGGGTTTCGAGCTGCTCGACCGTGACGACGTCGGCGTACTTGGCGTTCATCTCGAAGAGGTTGACGCCGTGGCTCAGGCGCGAACGGTCGAAAACGGCCTCCTCGACCACGAACGTCGGATAGCCGTGGGAGTGGGCGTCGATCACCGTGGCCCGCACGCAGCCCGAGGTCGTCGTTCCGGTCACCACGACCGAATCCACGTTGCGGCGGATGAGGTAGGAGAGCAGTGCGGTGTCGAAGAACGCGCTCGCCTTGGGCTTGGCGATCACCGCCGCACCGGCCGGGGGTTTGATCTCGTCGGGAATTTCCTGGGCACCGGGCAGATCCATCGGTGACCCCATGCCCGCGAGCTCCGACTTGATCGTGCCGCCGAAGAGCGACGCGCCGCCGACGATGGCCGTGGTGTACACGATCGGCCAGTCGTTCGCCTCGGCGAAGTCGATGACTTTTTTGAGGTGGGGCAGGGAAGTCCACGCCGTCGGACCGCACGCGGTCGGGTACTCGGCGGTCGCTTCTTCGAGCGACTGCCCGGGCCGGCCGGTGAACGACCGGACCACGTCGACCACGAGCAGGGCCGGCCGCGCACCCAGGCGGTTCTGGACCGACCAGTGCTTGCGGCTGTAGCCGGCTCCGTCGTGGGACTCGAAGAACTCCGCCCACCACGGGCTGCTCGCGGTCGATGCGGTCATGTTTTCCTCCTGGACTGTCCGAGGGTGGTCCGGCCGTTCGGACGCGGCCGTGCCGGAGCAGAGCTCTGGTCGCTGGGGCCGGAATCGCCACTTCGGTTGGGCAAAGTGGCTACTGTAGACACTACAGGTCTGGCAAGCGTTTCGGCAGCGCGAACTCGGCCGAATCGGTGTGGGGCACGGAGATTCCGGCCGCGAGGGTCACGCCGGGCTCACGTCCGCGGGCGTCGTTCCGTCGGCGAGCTCCTGCACGAGCTGCACGAACTCGTCGATCAGCACGTCCTTGCGCGCGCGGATCCAGCCGACGCCCAGGGTGAGCGGCGAGGTCCCGGTGACGGGCACCGCGACGAGGCCCGGATACGGGCTGAAGCGCAGTACCGAAGCCGGAGCCGTGGTGAAACCGCGGCCGTTGGCGGCCGCGAGGAGCCATTCCTGCGCCGTGGAGACCACGGCTCCGACCGGCCGTTCGCCCAGCAGATCGGCGAGGGTGTGGGTGTCGGTCCAGGCTTTGACCAGGGGATCGTGGTCGTGCCCCTCGATGACGATGGCCGGCAGGTCGGCGAGATCCTCGGGTCGCAGTTCCCGCTGCTGCGCCAGGGGATGGTCGGCGGGAACCAGGCAGATCCGTGGCTCGTCGACCAGCGGGACGAACACGATCTGCGGGTGCACCGGCGGGTACGCCAACAGGGCGACGTCGGTCTCGCCGGCGAGCAAACCGTTGGAGGGGTCGTCGAACCGGTGGCTCTTGATCGCCACGGTGATCTCGGGATGCCGGGTCTCGAAGACCCGCAGGGCCGGCATCTGCAGGTCGTTCGCGTGGGCGAGGAAGCCGATCCGGAGTACGTGCTGCCCGGAGGCCGCCTTCCTGCGCGCCAGGCTGATACCGCGATCGAGCGATTCGAGCGCCGCCGTGGTGGCGCTGAGGAACTCCGCGCCGGACGGGGTGAGCTCCACGCGGTGGGTGGAGCGGGTGAACAGCGCGGCGCCGATCTCCTGTTCCAGGTGCTTGATCTGCGAGCTGAGCACCTGCTGGGTGATGTGCAGCCGCCGCGCGGCCCGGGTGAAGTTCAGCTCGTGGGCCAGAACGACGAACCGTCGCAGCTCCGTGGTGGTGACAGCCGGATCGCGTGGCATAACCAGGAACTCCTGTTTCCGCTGGTCGTGGCGGTGCCCTCACAGTATATGGCGAGCGCCGTTCTGTAGACAGTGGACGGACGCTCGCCCGGTCGTGCGCGGCCCTGGCGCGCCAGGATCTGCGTCGCTGGACCGGGTTTCTCTTCTGCGCGAGTCCGGTCCCGGATGGACCGTGGCCGATCGGGACCGGTGATTTCTCCACCGGGGCTGCCGCCCGCGAAGGTGTGCGCGGCGGAATGGGACTCGCCGGCGAAGGTTTACGCGCGCGTGACTTCGAGACCTTGTTTTGCGAGTGAAGACTGAATACAGTTTCCACTTACTTCCGAGTGAGGAGTGTCACGCAGTGACTACTGACTTGAATCCCGCGGTTGCGCCTCCCCAGGAACCGCTGAAAACCCGCCGCCGGCCCGCCCTCGCCGCGGTCGCGGCCCGCGCTTCTCTGGTGCTCGTGCTGATCGTGTTGACTGCGGTGTTCACCGCCGTGAACGGCAGCGGCTTCTTCTCGGCCGACACGCTGCTGCTCGTGCTCAGCTCGCAGGCCGCGGTCGGCGTGATCGCGCTGGCGGTCACCCTCGCGTCGGTGGTCGGGCAGATCGACCTCTCGGTCGCCGGCGTGATGGGGGGTGCGGCGGGGATCGCGGCGCTGCTGGTGTCCGGCGGCGCGGGCGCGCTCACCGCGATTGCGTGCGCACTCGGTTTTTCACTGGTGTTCGGCGTGATCAACGGGGTCCTGGTCACTTACGCCAGGCTGAGTTCGATCATCGCGACGCTGGCCACCGGGACGCTCGCGACGGGCGCCGGCTTGGCGATCGTCGGGCCGAACACCATCACCGCGACGTCCCCGGCGTTCCTGAACCTGTTCTCCAGCAGCGTCGCGGGTGTGCAGACCGCTTTCTTCTTGTTCCTCGTGCTCACCGTGGTCGCGATGGTGGTGCTGCAGCGAACGTTGCTGGGCCGGCGGTTGTTCTTCCGCGGGCAGAACGAGGCGGCCGCGGCCCTGCTCGGGATCAAGGTCCGGCGGCTGACCATCGGCAGCATGATCGCGGCGGCCGTGCTCGCCGGGTTCGCGGGCGTGATGCTCGCCGGGCAGAACGGCGGCGCGAGTGTCACGCAGACCGGCGGTTACCTCCTGCCCGCGTTCGCCGCGGCGTTCCTCGGCACCTCCGCGATCGTGCCGGGGCGGTTCAACGCCGGCGGCACGTTCATCGCGACCTACGTGCTCGGGGAAGCGACGGTCGGCCTCAACATGGCGGGCGTTCCCCAGTGGAGCAGCTACCTGTTCAACGGCGGCCTGCTCATCGTGTCGCTCGGCGCGTTCGCGATCATCACCGCGCGCCGGGACCGGGCAGCGAAACGCGCGTCCGCGCGGGCCGTGGTGACCACCGCCGGGAACGCCGATGACTGAGCCGGAGGTCCTTCTGCGCGCCGAGAACGTGTCGAAGTGGTTCGGCGCCACGCACGCACTGCGCGCGGTCAGTACCGAGGTCCGGGCCGGCGAGATCCACGCGCTGGTCGGGGCGAACGGTTCGGGGAAGTCCACGTTGGTCAAAGCCTTGTGCGGCGCGATCACGCCGGACGAGGGATCGATCACCCGGCCCGGCGTGGCCGCGCTGGGCGCGGTGCACCAGAACCTCGGTTTGTTCGACGAGGCCACGGTGCGCGAAAACGTGTGCGGCGTGCTCGAGCACCGCGTGCTGTCGACCGCGCGCGAAAACGCTGTGGTCACCGCGATCCTGGATCGGCTCGGGGTGAGCATCGCGCCCGACACCCCGGTGGGTGCGCTCCCGATCGACCAGCAGGCGTTCGTCGCGGTCGCGCGAGCGCTGGCCCGGATGGGCGACGCACCGGCGGCGGTGCTGGTGGTCGACGAGGTGACGAGTGTGCTGCGGGGGACGGCCGCGCGGCGGTTCGCCGACGTGCTGGTGCGGCTGCGCTCGCGCGGAATCGGGATTCTGCTGGTGTCCCACGACATCGACGAGGTGCTCGAGCTCGCGGACCGGGTCACGGTGATCGTCGACGGCGCGGTTCGCACGGTGCGGGCCGCGCGCGATCTCGATCGACGGGCGCTCATCGAGACGATGACCGGGTCCGAGGTCGCGCAGCCGACGGTCCGCGCCGCCGTCCCGGAGCGCCGTGCCGGTGAGCCGGTGCTGCGGATCGCCGGGCTCGGGGGCGACTTCGTGCACGGCTTCGACCTCGACGTGCACGCCGGGGAGATCGTCGGAATCGTCGGGGTGCCGGGATCCGGGTACGCCGACCTCCCGGCCTTGATCGCCGGCGCGACGGGTGGGCACCGCAGCGGGCGGGTGGTGCTGGCCGGGCGACCGGTGACCTCGCCCAGCGGCTTCGCCGAGGCCGGCGGCCGGATGATCCCCGCCGACCGGAACCGGACCGCCCTGGTCGGGTCCGGCTCGGTCCTGGAGAACTTCATGCTCGGGCACCGGGGCGGACCCGGCCGGTGGGCGATCCGTCCGGACCGGGAGCGAACCCTGGTGGACCGGGCACTGGCCGCGTTCGGCGTGAAGTGCGAAGGGCCCGACGCCGGAATCACCTCGCTGAGCGGCGGGAACCAGCAGAAGCTCATCCTGGCGCGGTGCCTGCAGGCCGCGCCCCGAGTGCTGGTCGTTCACGAGGCCACGCAGGGCGTCGACATCAAGGCGCGGGCCGAGTTGTTGCGCCACCTCCACTTCGCGGCCGCCGAACGGGCGCTCGCGGTGGTCTACGTGTGCGGCGACCTGACCGAGACGTGGGACAACGTGCACCGGGTCGTGGCCGTCCGGCGGGGCACGAAGGTCGCCGATGTCGCCACGGCGACGGCGTCGAAAGACGCGCTCCACCAGCTCCTGTACTGATCCCCGGCCGGCTCGCCGTTCGGCGTGTCGTACCCGACCCCAGCGGAGGAATCCCGTGAAACCCACCCACACCTTGTCGGCGCTGATCGCGGTCGGCGCCCTGAGTCTCACCGCCTGCAGCGCGTCGCAAGTGGCGGCGACGTCCGAGCAGGGAAGTGCGAGCGCCGCGCCGGTCACGGGCGCGGAGTCAGTGGTCCGAACCGCCCAGGCCGAGCTCGCCAAGTACACGGCCGAGCCGCCCTTCGTGGCACCGAACGATCCGTTCGCGGTGGCCGGGCTGCGCGGCAAGCGCGTCGCGATCGTCGCCGTGGACCAGACCACTCCGTCGCTGCTGAGCACGATCAAGGGTGCCCAGGCCGCGGCGAAGGTCGCCGGCCTCGAGACCACGGTCTACGACGCCAAGGACACCCCGAGCGAGATGACGGCGGGTGTCGCCCAGGCCGTGGCGGCGCACGTCGACGCGATCGTGCTCGTGGGTGTCTCCGCGGCTCTCGTCTCCGCACAGCTCGCGTCGGCGCGCAGTGCCGGAATTCCCGTGGTGATGGCGAACAACAGCCAGCCCGACGCGAAGGCTCCCGGGCAGGGCGCGGGCGCGGCCTTGTTCGCGAACTCGGCGCCGGACTACCGCCTGCAGGGCCGGCTCGCCGCCGACGCGGCGATCGTCCGGAGCGGGGGAGCGGCCAAGGCGATCCTCGTGACCACCGACGGGATCGACCCCGCACCCGCGGTGTCGCAGGGATTCGAGGACGGCCTCGCGGCGTGCTCGACGTGCGAGGTGCTCGATCGCCGGCACGTGCAGCTGCAGGACTGGTTCAACGGCAACCTGGCTTCCCTCACGACCTCGGCGCTGAGCACGAACAAGGACGCGAACATCGTCCTGCCGATCTACGTCACCATGGCGATGTTCATGGTCCCGGCGGCACAGCAGGCGGGGAAGGCCGGCAAGGTCACCTTCTTCTCGACCTCCGCGCCCCCGGACGGGGCCGCGCTGCTGGCCGCCAACGCCTCGCTCGGCGGCCTCGCCGGGATGAGCGACGACTACGTCGGCTGGCTGGCGATCAACCAGGCGATGCGCGGCATGCTCGAGCTCGCGCCGGGGAACCCGACCGTGCCCACTCGCTACCTCACCGGGGAAACCGTGAAGAAGGCCGGAACGTCGGGCGAAGCGTTGTACGGCATCGCCTACCAGGCCGGTTTCCGGAAGCTGTGGGGCCTCGGCTGAGGGCCGCGGAAGTCCTGCTCGCGCCGAGCAGGACTTCCGCGCGGGGTTCACGGCTCACGACTTGGGGTGGGCTCCGGCAGTGGGCAGGAACCGGTCACGGCCGGCGCCGTATCCCATGATCGCCAGGAGCAGGCTGAGTGAGCCCAGTACCACCAACGGCAATGTCCACTCGCCGGTCGCGTCGTGGATGGCGCCCAGTGCCAGCGGGCCGACCGCGGCGATCAGGTAGCCGATCGACTGGGCCATGCCGGCCAGCGCGGCCGCCTGGGTGTGGTCGGCCGCGCGCTGGCTCTGGAAGCCGAGCGCGAGGACGAGACAGGTCCCGCCGCCGAGGCCGAGCAAGGTGACCGACAGCAGGGCGAGCGAGGGAGCGGCCAGCAGCACGCCGAATCCGGCCACCACGAGCAACGCCGCCGACACCGCGACCCAGCGCTGGTCGCTCCTCCCTCGCGTCAGCAGGGGTGCCGCGCTCGAGGCGATCAACGCGATCACCTGGTAGTAGAAGAGGATCCAGCCGGCCGCTTCGGCCGTGGTGCCCTGGCGGGCGAGGATGCTGGGCAGCCAGGCCAGCACGGTGTAGAAACCGAGTGACTGCAGGCCCATGAACACGCTCACCTGCCACGCCAATCCCGACCGCCACGGAATCCGGGCGTGCGTGGATCCCGCCGGGGCCGGCTGGTCGTGCCGGATGCGCGGAATCCACACGGCGAGGGCGACGACCGCGAACACCAGGCCCCACGCCAACGCGGTGTGCCAACTGCCCGGGAGCGTGTTCGCCAGCGGCACGGAGACGCCGGACGAGACGGCGGCGACGACGCCCATCACCGCGACGTACAGGCCGCTGATGGCGCCGATCCGGTTCGCGGGAACGGTTCTGCGGATGACCGACGGCAGCAGCACGTTCCCGCACGCGATCGCCGCCGACAGCGCGACGGTGCCCACGAAGAGGAAGCCTGATCCGGGCAGCGAACGAATCACGGTGCCCGCGACGAGCAGCAGGAGTGCGAAAACGACGAGCCGGGCGGTGCCGATGCGGTGCGACACCCGGCCGACCAGTGGTGACGTCAGGGCGAAGGTGAGCAGGGGCAGTGTGGTCAGCAGGCCACCCCAGGTCGGGGACAGGCCGGTGTCGTGTTCGATCTGCGGCAGCAGCGGGCCGACGCCGGTGAGCGTCGCTCGCAGGTTCGTGGCGACGAGCACGATGGCGACGACGAGCGCGACGGAGACCGCCGGGGTGGGGGTACTCGGTCGCTCGGGAGTCGCTTGCCGGGTGCCGGCGGGGTCGTCGGTCACCGGGCACCGTCCGTGGCGATCGGGAAGCCGGGCAGCTCGTCCTGATCGGATTCACGGGTCAGCCGCACGATGTCGGCCGCCGCGCGCGCCGCACCGGCTTCGTCCTTCGCTTCGAGCGAGGCAAGCAGCTCCCGGTGCAACGCGGCGTGCCCGTCGGCGATGTCGTCGTCCCAGGGGAGCCCGCCCAACGCCGCTTTCAGCGCGTTGCCGAGGTAGTCGTAGACCTCGGTGAGCAGTTCGCTGCCACTGGCTTTCACGATCGCGTGGTGGAACTGCCGGTCGGTCTCGGCGACGAGCTCCATGCTGCGTGAGGCATACGCGTCGTCGGCTTGGTGCAGGAGCTCGTGCAACCGGGCCAGGTCGTCGTCGGAGCGGTTCACCGCGGCCAGCGACGAGGCGTGCTTTTCGAGGACGGCGCGCAGGCCGAGGACCTCACTCCGGCGAGCGGCCGCCGCGCGACGCTCGAGGACCGCGCCGAGCTCGCTCGTCGCGCGCACGTAGGTGCCGTCGCCGACCCGCGCTTCGAGCAGGCCGAGGTGGACGAGGGCGCCGAGCGCCTCGCGCAAGGTCGAGCGTCCGACGCCGAACTGGTCGAGCAGCTCGTGCTCCGACGGAATGCGGGTGCCGACGGCCCAGCCGCCGGAAGCGATGTGGTCTTTCAGCATGGCGACCAGCTGCGCGGCCAGGCTGGCCTGACGACGCGGTGCCTTCAACTCGTTCACGCCTCGACGATAATCCAAATATCAGACATTTGGATATCAGGGTGGTGGTCGTCACCGCACGCTTGCCGACGTGGGGTGACGACCACCGGGGGCAGGAACTTTCGCCGAGGGTCAGGCGGGCAGGTCGGCCGACCCGATCCGCAGCCGGTGCGCGCGCCAGGCGAACACCGCGGCGACGAGCGTGCAGACGCCACACACCACAAAGGACAGGGTGTAGGCGCTCGGTGCCGGAATCGAGCCGCCGGGCAGGGTGTTCGCCGAGAAGAACACGCCGACCATGGTGGTGCCGAGCGAGTTCCCGACGGCGTAGACGATGGCCGTGAGCCCGAGTGCGACGCCGGACTGCGACGGCGGAACGGACCTGGCGACGATGACCTGCGACGCCGCGAGCCCCATCGTGTTGCCGAGCGCGTACACCCCGAGGCTCACCATCATCGGGGAGAAGGAGCTGTGCGCGAGGGCCAGGACGAAATAGGCCACGGTGCAGCACGCGACGCTGACGGCCGCGGCCCCGGCGAATCCGATGCGTTTGCCCAGCGGCTGGAGCAGCGCCGCCGCGGCCAAGCCGCCGATGGCCACGGGAATCGAGAACAGCCAGCCGTCGACGGGCGTGTACCCGAAGCCGTAACCGGCGGCCGTCGGGTTGGTCTGCGAGAACCGGGCCACCGCCGAGATCGCGCCGTAGATGCCGAACGCGATGAGGAACACGACGATCACCGGGGTCCGCGTCGCGGTGTTCCGCACCAGGTTCAGGTCGACGAGCGGGTGGGCGACCCGACGCTGGACCTGCACCCACAGCGCCAGCAACACCAGGCCGCCGACGATCAGCACGAGGACCTGCGGGGAACCCCAGCCCCAGGTCGGGCCTTTGCTCGTGCCGAGGAGGACGCCGACCAGCCCGGCCGCGAGCAGCAACGCGCCCGTCACGTCGATCCGGCCGGTGGCGCGGTGCGGGGACTCCCTGACCAGAAGGAGCAGGGCGAGCAGGCCCAGGCCGAGCGTCACCACCGCCACCCACAGGTAGAGGTGGTAGTCGCGGCCTTCGGCGCCGACGAGGGCGCCCAGCAGCAGGCCGCCGGCGACCCCGACGCTGTTGCCGGCGTGGATGGTCGTGATGGTCGTGCGGGCCTTCGCGGGGTCCATCGTGTCGCTCGCGAGGGCCTCCGGCAGAGCCAGCATCGGGGCCTGGGCGCCCATGAGCGCCCGCGCGACGAACAGCAGCGCCACATCCTTCGTGAGCGCGCCGAGCAATGCCCCGACGAGCGCCAATCCGAGGCACACGGCCATGATCCGGCGTTTGCCGTACAGATCGGCGAGCCGGCTGAACACGGCCAGCGCGACCGCGCCGGCCAGCAGCTCGGCGGTCAGGATCCAGGACACGTCGCCGGGGGAGAGATGCAGCTGCCGGCCGATGGCGGGCAGCTGCGGAACGATACCGACCTGGAGCAGCAGGACGGTGAAGCCCAGATAGGACAGGACGCCGACCGCGACGTTCCCGTTGAGCTTGCGGGCTGCCGTCGGCGCGATCGGTGGAGACGTGGGCTTCGTTGCCATGTGCCCTCCTTGGGGCTGCGGGGACCAGCCGTCACTAGGACGTGAATACTGTAGCCACTTTGGGTGGACGGTCAAGTGTTGTCGAGTCGACGTCCGAGGTTTTCGCAGGAAGACGGCCGTGGTGATCTGGTGGTCACGTCAACCGTGACGGTCGTCCCGCTTAAATGAATACATTACGAGACGGAGGTGGCGGACGGTAGTGCCGGTACGTCACAGCTCGGTGTTGGCCGGATCTTCACCGCTGAGGCGGGTAGCTCGTGGGAATGAGCCGGTGCGCGGTTCGGTGGGCTGTTCGGGGAAGGGTGTCGCGGGCGTGCCGGGGTTTCCGGGGTGGTCACGGGGTTTGCGCACTGGTGCTGCGAGTTCGGGGGAGGACCGAGTTCAGCTTGTTGCGCTCGGCGTGCTCGTGGTCAGGCGGCCGGCTCGGCGTGGTCGCGCGACTTTTTGGCGGGCCGGCAGCGCAGGCGACGTGGCGGCAGAGCGGGTCACGGCGGCGTGGGTCACTGCGGCACCGGCGCGGGTGACGGCAGCGCGGGTGACGGCGGTGGTGGTGCAGGTGGCAGCAGCGCAGGTGACGACGGCGCAGATGACTGCGGTGTGGCTGACTGCCGGTGCCGGTGCCTGTGTGGCGCCGGCGTTCGTCAGGCGGTGGCGGAGCCGTCGGTGCGTGAAGCTTCGAACAGCTTGATGATGTTCTCGCGCGTGTGCATGAGGTGGACTTCCAGCTCGAGCTTCGCGCGTCGTGCGTCGCGGCGGGCCACTGCTTCGAGGATGCGGCGGTGTTCGGCGCCGGCCTCGGCGGAGCGCTGCACGCCGTGGTCGCTCCACATGTAGAGGTACCGCTCGATGCGGCTGGACAGCTGGCCGGACATCTCCAGGGTGAAGGACGCGTTGGACGGCGCGTACAGCTTCTCGTGGAACTCCCGGTTGCGCCGCAGCCATTCGGCGTGGTCGGTGATGTGGTCCATCTCGTCGCAGATCGTCTGCAACTCGGCGATCAGCTCGGGCGTGACGTGCGGCAGCGCGCGTTCGAGGAGGTAGCTCTCGAGCATGATCCGGATGTCGATCACCTCCAGCACCCGCTCGGGCGTGAGGCCGACGACGACCGTCCGCTGGTGCGCCCGCGCGCTCACGAGGCCTTCGGCCTGGAGCTGGCGCAGCGCTTCCCGCAGCGGAACTCGGGAAATGCCGTAGTGGCGGGCGATGGCGACCTGGTTCAGCTCCTGGCCGTCCTCGAACCGCCCCTGCAGGATCGAGTCGCGCAGGGCGTCGGCGATGTCGTCGGAGGTGGTGCGGCGATGCCCCAGCTGCGGCACGTCGGGAAGGTCGAGTTCCTTCATCGTCATCTCTCCGGTCGGGCCATCGGGTGGGCGGCGTTCACACTGAACGGGGATGCCTCGCTACTCATCGTAGTTGACGATGGGCAGTCTACTGAATTCAGTGTGCACTACCACGCTGCCGCGCGGGCGAAACCGGACTGTTCCTCCCGGCCGCGACCCGCTGGACCAGCAGTCCGTGGATCACCCCGGCCCTCGAAGCTCCCCCGGCAAGTGAATACAGAACACACTCACCGCCGGATCCGGGCGGCTGTCGACGAGGCCCCGCCGTGGATGAAACTGATGATCTCGAGAATCGACTCAACAATCCGGCCGTCCCGGTGCGTTGTCCGGTCAGCAAGGGCCACCCGAGGAGAGAGGGGCCGGCGTGCCCGACCGCTTTGAGCAGTTCGTCGCCGATCGGCTGGACCGGTTGCTTCGTTATGCCACGGCGCTGACCTGCGATCCGTACCTCGCGCAGGACATCGTGCAGGAGGTACTGGTGCGGGCGCAGGGGCGGTGGGCGCGGATCGCGGCGATGCACGCGCCGGAGAGCTACCTGCGGCGGATGGTGACCAACGAGTACCTCTCGTGGCGCCGGCGCCGCGCGGCCCGCACCATCGCCGCGACCCACAGCAAGCTGGACGCGATCGGCCCGCCGACGGGGGACCACGCCGACGCGTTCGCCGAACGGGACGCGATGCGGGTCCGCATCGCGACCCTGCCCCGCAAGCAGCGGGCCGCGATCCTGCTGCGGTACTACGCGGACTGCACGGACGCCGAGATCGCCGAGGTGCTCGGCTGTTCGGCCGGCACGGTCCGCAGCCACATCTCCCGCGCGCTCGGCACGTTGCGCGCCACCGAACCGAACGCGACCTTCAAGGAGGCCCTGTCGTGAGCTCCACCGAGCGTCTCATCCGCGAGGCCTTCGAGGCCGAAGCCGACCTCGCCGTGGACCCGCGGCACGTGCTGGCCGAGCTCGAACGGCGGCGCGCCCGTCCCCGGCGGCGCGGCCTGGTCGTGCTCACCGCGGCCGCCGTGGTGATCGCCGCGGCCGTCGCCGTGGTGGTGCCGAGGGCGCTGGACCGCGCCGCACCGCCACCGGTCGCGTCGCCCGGCGCGACGACGCAGAACATCCTGGTGGCCGGCCTGGACGACAACGGCACCACCGACTCGCTCGTGCTGGGACACCTGGGGTCCGGCGGCTCGGCGTCGGCGGTCTCGCTGCCGCGCGATTCCTGGGTGGACGTGCCGGGCCTCGGCATGCACAAGCTCAACTCGGCTTACAGTCGCGGCGGCGCCACGGCGCTGGTCGGAGCGGTGCAGGAGCTGACCGGCACGAAGGTCGACCACTACGTCCTCGTCGACATGGCCGGGTTCGACCGGCTGAGCGCCGCCGTCGGCGGCGTCCCCGTATGCCTGCGCGCGGCGACCCACGATCCGATCTCCGGGGCGTCCTTCGGCGCCGGCGAGCAGACCCTTTCGGGCCCCTCGGCGCTGGCCTTCCTGCGGCAACGCCACGGACTGCCCCACGGCGACCTCGACCGCATCACCCGCCTCCAGGCATTCCTGCGCTCGCTCGCGACCAAGGTGATCACCTCCGGGAAGCTCGCCGACCACGAGTTCCTCACCACCGTGCGCGACGCCGTGCGCGTCGACCCCGGCTGGAACCTGCTCGACCTCGCCAGCCGGCTCGGCGCGGTCCACAATGTCCGGCTCGCGACGGTTCCGGTGCGGAACACCGACCTCCAGGGCCCGGAGGGCGCGGCGATCCAGGTGGATCCCCAGCAGGTGCGGTCGTTCGTCCGCGAGTTCACGGGCAGCGGTGCTCCGCCGGCCGATGGCGGGTCGTGCGTGAACTAGGGAAGGCTGAGCTGGTATGGCTGCGCCGACAAGCCGAGCGCACGCTGAAGGGGACGAGCTCTGCGGATCCGGGGCGGGGGAGTGCCGCGGCGATTCTGCCGCCACCGTCCACTGAGGACGACTGGCGTGGCTGACCGCGGACGCGATCGCGGAGTCGGCGGGGCGCGGGTTCGACGAGATCCGTAGCCGCCGGCTGCGGTGACCGACGTCGGCGGCGCGCCGGGCCGGCTCACCGCGAGCCGCCGTACCCCCGCGGTCGCCGACGGTAAGGTGTTGCCCGGGCAGGCAGCCCGAAAGCGAGCGCCGCGGCCGTGAGCTGTTCGGCGACTGACACAGGGGTGTGCGATGGCTGAGCGTCCGGTTCTGGTGCTGGCCGCGACCGGCGGTCAGGGGCGCGCCGTCACCGCGGCGCTCCTGGACCGCGGTGCCGAGGTGCGCGCGCTGGTGCGTGATCCGGCCGGCGCGGGTGCGCAGGCCCTGAGCCGGCGCGGAGTCAATGTGGTTCCCGGCTTCCTGGACGACGCCGATTCCCTCACCCGTGCCATGCGCGGTGTGGCCGGTGTGTTCGCGTTGACCACGCCGTTCGAGTCGGGGACCGACGCCGAGGTGGCCCAGGGGCGGGCGATTCTCGCGGCCGTGCGCGCGGCGGACGTGCCGCACCTCGTGTTCAGCTCGGTCGCCGGTGCCGCTCGGCCGACCGGCGTTCCGCACTTCGACAGCAAGGCGATCGTGGAGTCCGAGGTCCGCGCGAGCGGGGTCCCGTACACGATCCTGGGGCCCACGTACTTCTTCGACAACGCCCTCGGCGGTCAGGACCGGATCCTCGCGGGATCACTCGACCTCCCGCTGCCGAGCGACCGGCCGCTGCAGCAGCTCGCGCGCGCCGACCACGGCGCGTTCGCCGCCGAGGTGCTGCTGCACGCCGGGAAGTACGCGGGCCGCCGGATCGAGCTCGCCGGCGACGCCCCGACCCCGGCGGAGATGTCACGCTCACTGAGCGACGCCGTCGGCCTCGAGGTGCGCCACACCCGGTATCCCGTCGAGTCCATCGGCAACCCGGACATGCACGCGATGTGGGAGTTCCTCAACGGGCCGGGTTACCAGGTGGACATCCCCGCGCTGCACGCCGCGCATCCGGAGATCGCGTGGACTTCCTTCGGCGCCTGGGCTCGGCAGGTCTTCGCCGCCGGATCGTGACTGCCGCGCCCCAGGCGATCGAGGGCTCCCGGAAGCATTTCAACGCCGCCGTTTCCCGCTCTACTCGGCGTTAAACTCGCCCGATGAGCGAACGCGTCGAGGTCACCCGCACGGGCCCGATGGAGTACCGGGCGGTCGTGCAGGACGGGCTGGACACCACCCAGCACCGGGTCACCATGTCGCACGCGGTGCTCGACGACCTGCTGATCCCCGACCTCGACACGCACCGGGTGGCGAGGGAGACGGTCAAGTACCTGCTCGAACGCGAAGCGGGGGACGAGATGCCGGAAGAGATCGACCTGGACCACCTGAGCAACCACGACAAGAACTTCCTGACCGAGCTCAAGGCGCGCCTCACGAACTAGGTGCGTAGGCACCCCCGGCGACGATCCGCTGCAGTTGCACGGGCCGCCCGTGCCGATGACCGAGCAGGGTGAACGCGATGCGGCACGGCGATCCGTTGTCCCAGGACGATCTCCTTGGCTGCGGCCGAGGAATACCGCAGCCGGGCCGGATACGACGGACGCCGCTCGAACGTCGTCATCACCCGGCCACAGCAGCGGCGCCGATCCTCACGGCGCGAGGACGCCGAGCCGGTCGGCCGCCTCGATGACCTCACCGAGCGACTCGAGCCACCGGTCCACCTCGGCAGCCCCGAGTCCTTCGTCCAGCCCGAGGCCCTGGGCGGTGCAGAAGTACACCTGCGTCGCACCGCTTTCGCGGGCGGCTACGAGGTCTTCGGCGATCTGGCGGGGCGATCCGCCGAGGAACGGCCGGCCTTCGCCGATCGGCTCCCGGGTGATCGGGACCGGCCAGGGCACCTGGTTGACCACCGCGAGGTCCTGGGGGTCACGGCCGGCCTCGAGGGCGGCTTTGTGGAACGCGGACACGGTGTCGCGCAGGTCCTGGGCCGAGGAGGCGACCGGGATCAAGCCGTCCGCGATCCGGCCGGCGCGCTTGACCGCGGCCGGCGCGAACGCGGCCATCAGCACCGGCAGGTGGGCCTGGACCGGCTTGGGGTTCACCTCCGACGGCGCGATCCGGTAGAACTCGCCGTCGTGGCCGACCGGGTCCGGGCCCCACGCCGCGCGCATCGCCGTGATGAACTCCTCCGTGCGGGCGCCCTTGCGGCTGCTCGGCACGTTCGCCGTGTCGAACTCGTGCTGCTGCCAGCCCTGGCCCAGGCCGGCGATCGCGCGCCCGCCGCTGAACTGGTCCAGCGTCGCGAACCGGCGCGCGAGCACCACGGGTACGTGCATCGGCGCCACCACCACCGCGGTGCCCAGCTTGATCCGCTCGGTCGCGGCGGCGACGTAGCTCAGGGTCTCCAGCGGCTCGTACGTCGAGCGGTAGAACTCCGGCACCAGGCCGATTTCCTGCGACCCGTACAGCTCGACCTTTTCGAGCGGGCGAAGCAGGCGCTCGAACGACCACAGTGCGGCGTAACCGAGCCGTTCGGCTTCCCGGGCGACCTTCACGATCGTCTCCGGCGAGGTCTGCGGCCCGGCGACGGGCAGTGCGAGACCGAGTTCCATGG
This sequence comes from Amycolatopsis rhabdoformis, assembly GCF_035918295.1. GTDB lineage: Bacteria > Actinomycetota > Actinomycetes > Mycobacteriales > Pseudonocardiaceae > Amycolatopsis > Amycolatopsis rhabdoformis. Next base: position 3,447,687 of record NZ_CP142149.1, on the reverse strand, counting down.
GTCCTCCAGCGCGTGAATCCAGTACTTCTTGTATATTAGAAGACGTGTCCAACATAGTAGATCCGTTGGTGGCGCAGATCGCAACTCGCGTCCGCGCCGAGCGGGAGCAGCGGCGGTGGACCCTGGCGCAGGTCGCGGACGCCTCCGGGGTGTCCCGCGCGATGATCAACCGGATCGAGCGGGCCGAGAGCTGCCCCACCGCGATCGTGCTCAGCAAGCTGGCCGTGGCCTTCCAGGTCAGGATCTCCGACCTGCTGACCCCCGCCGAAGACTCCGCCGATGCTGCACCGAAAAGCGGGGAGCAGGTCACGGGGGTGCGCCGCAGGGCCGATGCCACGGAATGGCGTGATCCCGCCACCGGCTACCGCCGGCGCCAGATCACCGGGCCGCGCTTCCCCGCGGACATCGCCGAGATCCGCCTGCCCCCGGGTGCTCGCGTGCCGTACCCGGCCGCGTACCTCGCCTACATGCGGGAGGTCATCTGGGTCCTCGACGGCCGCCTCACCTTCCACGAAGGCGACGCGGTGCACGACCTCGGCCCGGGCGACTCGATCGAACTCGTCGAACCCGTCCCGCACGTCTTCGCGAACACCGGCGACACCGAATGCCGCTACGCGATCATCATGACCCGCGTCGACAGTCCGTGACCGGTCGGCGCCGGTCTACAGGGCGTGGAGGCTCAGGGCCGTGTCGAGCGTGCCGGCGGGTGAGTGCACTGTCCACATCAGACGGATGCGTCAAGCAGCCACTGCAGCCACTGTGGACACTGCGGAGTCATGGGGGACCGGGGACCCGCGTGGGCAGGATTTGTTCCCCCGAACGGGATCCGGACCGATCCGGTCATGACCACGTCCCGGTGACTGTTGCCGGTGCGGCCAGGACACGCCGATGATGGGCTCATGCCCACCTCTCGAAGCACCCTCCCCTCCCTGGCCGTCACCGAGCCCCCGGCGTCACTTCCGCCTCTCGCGGCCGTCCACGCGCTGTCCGCGGACGAGCTCGATCTGCTCGCCGACGTGTGGGAGGCCCACCCTTCGGACGCGCCGACGGTCCTGCGCCGCTTGGGCCCGGCCGCGTCCCGGCTGCGGGAGTTGCGGCGCGCGGAGAAGTCGGCTCGGACCTGCCCGGTGTGCGCCTTCGACGACCTTGACGCCCCGCCCTACCTCGCGTTCGAAGGACTTGCCCGCGACACCGAACAGCCGGTGTTCACACCGCCCTACTCCGTCCACTTCGGTGACCCGTCCCGGACCCGCTGCCCCTGCTGCGCCTACGGTTTCGGGCTCGACGACGTCCCGCGCGAGGGCTCGGAGCCGGTCACCTTCGAGGCGTGGTTCCTGGCGTGGGCGGCCCGGGGGCACCCGTGGCACGACCGTGACCGCCGGCCGGACGGCTGGGACGCCGCCACCCAGCTCGTCGCCACCCAGCTCGCCGCCACCCAGCTTGCCGCCGCCCGGCCCGCCGTCGTGGAGCGCTAGTCCACCATCGTCCGCGATTTCCGGATGAACACCGCGAGGAGTGGATCGCCCGGTCGGCCGCAGACCGCTAACTTCCCCGTCGAACGTCAGCAACGGCGCTTGACGGGAGGTCTGGAATGCCGGCGGAACTAGAGTTCCTCGAACCGGAGCGTGTCCGAGGGGTTCTCCCCGAACTTGGCGCGGTACGCCTGGGCGAAGCGGCCGAGGTGGCCGAACCCCCAGCGGAAGGCGACCTCGGTGACGGAGACGGCCGGGCGCGATCCGGCCCGCAGGTCCGCGCGGACCTGTTCGAGGCGGCAGTCTCGCAGGTACGTCATGGGCGGCATGCCGACGTGGCGCCGGAACCCCTCCTCGAGCGAGCGGACGCTGATGCCCACCAGTTCGGCGAGCTCGGCGACCGTCCACGGCACCTCGGGGCTGGCGTGCATGAGGTCGACCGCCCGCTTGACGGTGCGCGGCTGCGGGCTGGCACCCAGCTCGGACAGCGCGTCTTGGTAGCTGTGCGGCTGTCCCCAGAGCAGCCCGCCCACGATGAGCCGGCGCAGCTCCGCGGCGAGCAGCCCGTCGCTCGTGAAGGCGCCGGGCGCGTCCAGCTCGGTGGCCAGGACTTCGACCGCGTGCAGCCACGCCCGGGTGGACGGCTGCGTGAGGTCCATCGCCATCCGGAACCGGACCGGTGCGCGCAGCGGGCGCTCGACCCGGCGGACGACCTCGTCCTCGAGGAACGTCCGGTCGATCTTGAGGCACAGCTGCTCGCTGCCGGCCTCCCACCGGTCGAGCACGGTGTGGCCGACGGGGTTGAACACGGCGGCCGTGCGCGGCGTGGCCACCACCCGCTGGTCGCCGCACGTCGATGCCACGGCGCCGGTCAGCGGGACGTTCACGTGGTAGGCGCTCTGCAGGTCGCCGCAGTCCTTCACGATCTCGGCGCCGTAGGACATTCGCCCGATCGTGAGCGGGCCGACGGTCAACGTGCGCATCGTGAACTCGAAGTCGCGGGACCGGTGCGTGCGATCGAGCCGGAGCGGGTAGTAGACGCGGCTCAGCTCTTCGCGCGCGAACATCAGATCGTTGGTGTGGAACGCCTTCGGCGTGCCGGACGTGCCGCCATCCGCCCCGCGGTCACTGGCGCACATGGTCGGATGGTAGCTCGCCGGGAATCACCGGGCAAGGCGCGGAGGAGGCGGCCGGCGTGGAGTTGCGACAGCTGAAGGCGTTCGTGGTCGTGGCCGAGGAGCTGCACTTCGGCCGCGCCGCGGACCGGTTGCACATGGCGGCTTCGCCGTTGAGCCGGCAGATCCGCAGTCTCGAACGGGAGTTGAAAGCGGTGCTCTTCCGCCGCACGACCCGCCACGTCGAACTGACCCCCGCGGGGCGGGTTCTGCTCGACCGGGGCCGCGCGATCCTGCGGGAGGTCGACGTGGTCACCCGCACCGTCACCGAGGTGGCCACACCGGCTCCGGCCCGCGTCACGGTCGCCTTCACCCGCAGCGCCGCCCAGACCCTGCTCGCCCGGATCATGCTGACCGCTCGCCGCGTCGGGAATCCTGACGTGGACCTGCACACGGACCTCCTCACGCCGGCGCAGCTGGACGCGATCGCGAGCGGGACCGTCGACATCGGGTTCCTCGTGCGCGCGGGCGAGCCGGTTCCCGCCGGACTCCGGTCGCACTCCCTGGCCGCCGGTGCGCTGCGGGCCGTGGTGCCGGCCGGTCATCCCCTCGCCGACCGAGCCGAGATCGAACTCGCCGAACTGGCGCGCCACGACCTCATCTCGTTCCCGGCACCGACGCGCTCGGTCGTCCGCGAGGCCACTGAGAAAGCGTGTGCCCGGGCCGGGTTCCGGCCCCGGTTCGCGTACGAAGCGAGCGAGACGGCGGCGATCCTCAACCTCGTCGCCGCGGGGCTCGGGATCAGCCTGCTGCCCGTGCCCGTCGACCTGCTCGGTCCCGGGCTGGTGCACCGTCCGGTGGTCCCCGAGGTCGGCATCGAGATCGGCATGGTGTGGCGCGAAGACGAACGGCGCTCCGACGTGCTCCGGCTCGTGGCCGCGATCCGGCGGCCCGACCGGCAGTCCGTCCGGAACGAGGGCTGTGAGCTCGCGCCGCTGAGCGGAGCGCAGTAGGGAAGTCCTCAAAGGACAGAGCGGCCGATGATACGCGTGGTCGCGGGTCAGCGGCTTCATTGCGACCGATTTCGACGCATTGCGACTGAGTTCGGCCTTGGTCGCGCGATCCGCCGGGCACATCCTGGATCACGGCACCACGAGCGATTCAAAGGAGAACGCATGCCACACCTCAAGCGCGAGGACTGGTTCGATCTCGGTCGCCGGCTCGACTGGACGCCCGGGTACGTGTCGCGGGACGAGCTGTTCCCCGAGTTCGCCACCGACGCGTCCGCGCTGCCGAGCGAGGCCTGGGAGGAGTGGGACGAGCCGTACAAGGTCTCCTTCCGGGAGTACGTCGACATCCAGCGCCAGAAGGACGAAGGGCTCTACGGGGTCAAGACCGCGGTGGGGCGCGCTCGTTACGTCGAGGGCGCCGACCCTCGCTGGCGCGCGATCATCAAGGAGCACTACGGCGTCGCCTCAGTCGCGGAGTACTTCGCGGGGCTCTCGGAGGCCAAGCTCGCGCGCTTCGCGCCGTCGGCCTCGTGGCGCTCGGTGGCCACGATCGGCATGCTCGACGAGATCCGCCACGGCCAGCTCCAGTTGTTCTTCCCGCACTCCTACGTGAAGCTGGACGAGCAGTTCGACTGGGCGCAGAAGATGTACCACACCAACGAGTGGGGCACGATCGCCGCGCGCTCGATGTTCAGCGACCTGTTCCTGGCCGGCAGCGCGGTCGACGCGGCGATCGCGGAGACGTTCGTGTTCGAGACCGCGTTCACCAACCTCCAGTTCCTGGGCATGGCCTCGGACGCGCTCAAAGCGGGCGACATCGAGTTCTCCTCGCTGCTGCAGTCGATCCAGACCGACGAGGCACGGCACTCGCAGCAGGGCGCGGCGGTGATCGAAGTCCTGCGCAAGCACGATCCCGACCACGCCCAGTACGTAGTGGACAAATCGGTGTGGCGGACCTGGAAGGTCTTCACGCTGCTGACCGGGATGCCCATGGACTACTACATGCCGCTGGAGCACCGCGTGCACTCCTTCAAGGAGTTCATGGAGGAAATGGTGCTCGACCAGTTCAGCAAGTACATGCTGGACTCCGGGCTCAAGCTGCCCTGGTACTGGGACCAGCTGCTCGACGAGGTCGACAACTTCCACCACTCGATGCACCTGGGCTCGTGGACCTACCGGCCCACGCTGTGGTGGGACCCGGCGGCCGGGGTGTCTCCCGAGGAACGCGAGTGGCTCGCGGTGAAGTACCCCAAGTGGGAGCAGACCTGGGGCCCGAAGTGGGACGTGATCACCGAGAACGCGAGGGCGGGCCGCGAAGACCTGACCCTGCCGTCGACCCTGCCGGTCACCTGCAACATGTGCCACCTCCCGATCACCGTGTGGAGCGCGCACGCCGCCCCGGTCCGGACCACGCAGCGGGGTGGGCGCCGGTACCGCTTCTGCTCCGAGCCGTGCCAGTGGATCTTCGACCAGGAACCGGAGAAGTACCACGGTCACCTTTCGCTGATCGACCGCTTCGTGGCCGGGCACATCCAGCCGCCCAACCTCGAAGGAGCGCTCGCCTACATGGGCATCACCCCCGGCGTGGCCGGCAAGGACGCGCTGGACTACGCCTGGGCCCGCACGGCCTGACCGAGGAGGAGATCCCCATGGGTTCACCCATGCCGGTGGTCGCGCACTTTCGTGGCGACTTCCTGTACAACCTGGTCCTGATCGAGGACACCGACACCATCGAGCAGGTGGCGCTCGCGTGCGCCGCCCACTCGGTCGGCCGGCGCGTGCCGGAGCTCGACCGTGCCCTGCGCGTCGAGCACGACGGCCGGTTCCTGGATCCCACCAGGTCCGCCGCCGAGGAAGGCGTGCAGCCGATGGACGAGGTTCTCGTCTCCTACGCCGACTCGTGATCCGATGACCGACCACGAGACGCCGGACGAGAGCTGGCATTCACTGTGCGCCGAAGAGGACCTCTGGGAAGGCGAGATGTCCTACCGGCGCCTGCCCGAGGGCACACCCGTGCTCCTGGTCAATGTGGACGGACGCGTTCGTGCGTACCAAGGAATGTGCCCGCACCAGGAGAACACCCTCGAAGACGCCGATTTCGACGGCGGGGTGATCACGTGTCCCGCCCACCTGTGGGAGTTCGACGCCACCGACGGCTCGGGCATCAACCCCGCGAACACGAGACTCAAGGAGTACCCGGTGGTGATCCGCGACGGCTCGATCTTCGTCGGGGTGCCGGCCGGCGACGCAGGAAAGGTGTGTCACCGATGACCCAGCTCGACCCGACCCACGAAGCCGCGCCTCCCGAGGGCGCGGCGCTGGTGGGGCCGCTCATGCAGGCCGGTGAGATGGCGGACCTGGTCGCCGACGCCATCGCCGAGGACAACCCGGGAGCCGACGTCCTGATCCGCGACCAGGGATCGTTCATCCGCATCCACACACCCGGCGTGTGCCGGCTGACCCGGAAGACGCTGAGCGAGCTCGCGGGACGGCCGCTGCGGATCGGCGACATCGAGCCGCACATGGCGTTTTTCGCCGGCCACATCACCACGACCACCGACGAGATGATCTGGCGCAGCGGGCAGTCCGCCGCGCGCCCCACGCCGGTCGAAGGAGAAGACGCGCGATGACGAGTGACGTGACGCCGGGAACCCGGCGCCGCCGGACGTGGAGCCGCTACACCGACCGCAAGGTGCCGACCGAGTACGAGTTCGTCTCGCACGACTTGCACTGGCACTACAAGCCGGGCCAGCCGCCGTGGGAGATGGCGCCGGACCACGTGTGGAACCGGTGGTACATCGAGAACCGCAACGAATCGCCGTTCACCTGCCCGGACTGGAACCGTTTCCGCGATCCGGACATGCTCGTCTACCGCACCTACGTCCGGATGCAGGACGAGGCGGAGAGCTACGTCGACGGCCTGATCGACGACCACGAGGGCCGCGGCGCCTACGCGGCACTGCCGGGGGAGTGGCTGGGCGCCCTGCGGTCGGGCTACACCCCGTTCCGCTACGCCGGTCACGCGTTGCTCATGGCGGCCACCTACGTGATGTCGATGGCGCCGTCGAGCTACATCAGCAACGCCGTCGCGTTCCAGGGCGGGGACGAACTGCGCCGCATCCAGCGGGTCGCTTACCAGACGCGGCAGCTGCAGGTGCACCACCCCGAGTTCGGCTTCGGCGATGACCGGGCCGTCTGGGAGCGGGACCCGTCGTGGCAACCGTTGCGCAAGGTTCTCGAGCTGCTGCTGGTGGAACGGGACTGGGGCAAGGCGTTCGTGTCGCTGAACTTCGTCGTGAAGCCCGCGATCGACGCCGTGTTCAACGTCCGGCTCGCCGAAGCGGCCGAAGCACACGGCGACGGGCTCACGGCCATGATGCACCGCCACCTCCAGCTGGACTCGGAGCGCAGCGCGCGGTGGTCCGTCGCACTCGCCCGGACCGCGATCGAGGCCGTGCCGGACAACTCGGGGCTCATCGCCGGCTGGGTGAACGACGCGACCGCGGCGGTGGTCGACGCGGTCGTCGACGCCTCGGCGCCACTGTCCACTTCGGTCAGTGCGCTCGACGCGGTCGAAACCCGCCGCGCGGTGCGTGAATCGATCGCAGCCGCGGTGCGCCCGATCGGTGTCGAGCACCTGCAGTCCTGACCCGCACCCGCCGGCGGCGGCGCGCGTCCTTCGCGGGCGCCCGTCGCCGCCGGTGTCCCGTCGAAGACCGGAGAGACCATGACCCACCGCCCTCCGCCGCTGCGCGACGTGGTCATCGTGGGCGGGTCGCTGGCCGGCCTGCACGCCGCCGAGGAACTGCGCACCGCCGGCTACGACGGCACGTTGACGCTCGTGAGCGCCGAGCGGCGAGCACCGTACGACCGCCCGCCCCTGTCCAAGCAGATCCTCACCGGTGAGTGGGCGCCGGACCGATCCGCGTTGCGCGGCGCCGAGGAGCTGGCGGCCCTGCGCGCCGACGTGCTGCTCGGGGTGCACGCCAGCGGTCTCGACGTCACGCGCCGGATCGTGACGACCGACGAGGGGCTCCAGGTGCCCTACGACGGACTGGTCCTCGCGACCGGGTGCACGCCGCGAGCGCTGCGCGGTGAAGCGGCGCGCGAGGGACTGCACACGTTGCGGACGGCCGAAGACAGCCTCGCGCTGCGCCGGACCCTGCTCGCCGGCGGCCACCTCGTGGTGGTGGGCGCGGGATTCATCGGCCTGGAGGTGGCCGCGGCCGCCCGCACCCTGGGCGCGCACGTCACCGTCGTCGAGCCGGCGCCGGCACCGATGCAGGCCGCCCTCGGCCAGCGGATCGGCGGCGCGCTCGCCGATCTTCACCGCGCCCACGGGGTCAAGTTCGCGCTGGGCCGGGGCATCAGCCGCGTTCTGGGCGCGCACCGCGTCGAAGGCGTCGAGCTGGACGACGGAACCGTGCTCGACGCGGACGCGGTCCTCGTCGGGATCGGTGCCGTCCCCGCCACGGGCTGGCTCGCCGGCAGCCCCCTCGACACGAGCAACGGCGTCGTCTGCGACGCCCACCTCGCCGCCGGACCACCCGGCATCTACGCCGCGGGCGACCTGGCGTGCTGGCACAACCCGCTGTTCGGCGCACGCATGCGCGTCGAGCACTGGTCCAACGCGGCCGAGCAGGGCGCGGCCGCGGCCCGGAACCTGCTCGCGGCGCCGGCCGAGCGGGTGCCGTTCGCCTCCGTCCCGTACTTCTGGTCCAACCAGTACGACACGTCGATCCAGTTCGCCGGCCGACCGGGTGCGCAGCGCGTGCCGCTCGTCGAGGTCGACGGCCCGAAACCCGCGTTCCTCGTCCTCACCGGAGACGGCGGCACGCTCACCGGGGTTCTGTCGGTCAACTCGCCGAGAGTCTTCCTGCGGATCCGCCGGCTGATCAAGGCCCGGGCGACCCTCGCCGACGCCGCCGATGCGGCCCGCGCGTTTCTGTCCCGTTGATCCTCCTCGCGAGTCTCGACGGCCGCTCTCAGCACACCACCGAGTGAGGACCTCGCGTCACCGGGACGCCGGGTGGACCGCGGCTGAGTCGACGGTGGTGCGGGCGTGTCCGAAGTACATGAGTTCCCAGATCGCCTCGTCGGTGAAGGACTCGACGAGCGTGGTCCCCGACCACCGCTCGATGGTGAGCTCGCCGACGAACCGCAGGTAGGCCCCGTCGAAATGGATCAGGCGCGCGGCCAGCTTGCGCACGCCCGGTTTCATCTGCTCGACAAAGGTGTTCGCCGCCAGATCCCGATTCCGCGTGAACCTCACGACGTAGCGTTCATCGCCATTTTCGAAGTCGTACTGGGTGACGTTCGCGACCGGCTTTCCCGTTGTCGGGTCGAGGTATACGTCCGTGGCGCTGAATCGGACGGACGAGGCGTCGTCGGCGATGATCTCGCCGTCCTTGGCGAGCATGAAAATCGGGACGGGCTCGAATCCGTACTTCTTGTGCGCGGTGACGTAGCAGGCGATCACCGAGTACGGGCCGGCCTGGCCGCGCGCCCAGTACCAGTCGTTGACGATCGACATCATGCCGACGTTGCCCCAGTTGTGGTCGTGGTAGCCCACGCCGGTCACCTCGGTCCGCGCGCCGGCGACCTCGTACGAGCCCTTCACGGTGCCCTGCGGGACCGCGGGCAGCCAGGCGAGCTCGAGCTCGCGCTTCTCACCGAAGACGAGGTAGCCGGTGTTCGGGCGCCAGGGTCGGATCTGGGCGTCGAGGGTCACGTGGACCTTGACGTCGTCGATCTCCGCGTCGATCTCGTAGTGCGACAGATCTCCGGTGAAGCGGTTGCCCGAGATCCGCACATCGGCGTGGTCCGTGGCGGCCGAGTAGGAGTCGGCGGGGTAGTCGCGGATGAAGTCGTGGCTCCGGCCGTCGGGCAACTCGAGGTTCAGGCGGATCACGGGGCTGAGCGGCCGCTGGGGCGTGGCGAGGTCTTTGCTCATGAAGATCACCACGAGCTTGGCGCCGTTGTCGAGGTGGGCGTCGAAGTACCACCACTCGTAGGTCCCGCGACGACCGTCGGTGCGCGCACCGTCTTCCCACCGGGCGATCTCCTCCCGGCCGATGCCGATGCGCCGGTAGTCCTCGTCGTGGTTCGCGATGCTCGCAGTGTGGGTCATCGTCCCGTCTTCCCGCTCCGGGCGCTCGGTGTAGCGCCGTCGTCAACGAAGACCGGACAGGCCACCCGGGATGTGACGGCCTGTGTGGTCCAGCGCGAGGGTGAGTTTGTGAGGTGCGTCATCAACCGGCGCGCTGAAGCACCCGCCCCGCGGTGCCCACCGACGGTCGGGTGGGGGACTTGTTCGATGCCGTCATCTGTCAATACAGTGGTGTCGCCGCGCTGCGTTCTCGGTCGGTCGGGAACTGTGCTCGGCGGCGGATCAGAGGTGTGGTCAAGAATGAATGGTGCCGACGTCCGGGGAGCTCTTCTGAAATTCTTCGCGGGATTCTGACCGGGGATGGAGATGTCCACCGGGGTCGGAATCCGGATTGACACCCGCGATCCGGACGAGGCGCGATTTCGCCTTGCCGATACCTACAGCCCGCACATTCTCACCGTCGACGATCGGTCGGGGTTCCGCGCGCGGCACGGCACGGGCGGCACCGCCGAGCTCGGTGTCCACTACCTGTCCTACGGAACCGGCACGACCTTGTTGGACGCGGTGCCGTTCGAGGACTTCGTCCTCGTTTCCCGCCCGGTTCGCGGGCGGTTCACGGTCCGGGCCGAAGGCGCGGAACGGCTGCTGTCGCCCGGAGAGCCGGTCGCGCTGGACTCGCACACCGCGTACCACCTGCGCTGGCAGGACGACTGCACCCTGCTCACCTTGCGGTTGGCGCGCAAGGAGTTCGAGACCGCCGCGGCGGAGATCAGTGGCAGGCCCGCGCCGGCCCGGCTTCGCTTCCCGTTGGGCCGGCGCCCCTCGCCGACGGGGCTCACGGCCGTCGACCAGGTGACCCGGTTCCTCGTGCGCGACGCGGTGCCCAGCGGGCTCCTCACGTCCGCGCCGCTGATCCGCGGGCAGGTGCTCCGGCTGGTGGTGGCGGGCCTCCTCGAGGCCTACGACGTCGTGGCGCGGACGGACGAACCGGGTTCCGGTGGAGCGGTCAGCCCGGCCGCCGTCCGGCGGGCCATCGCGTACCTCGAAGGTGCGGCGGCCGAAGACATCCGGATCACCGATATCGCGGCTGCCGCGCGCTTGAGCCCCCGCGCCCTCCAGGAAGCTTTCCGCAAACACGTGGGCACCACCCCGATGAGGTACCTGAAGTCCGTCCGGCTCGCCAGGGCGCACGCCGAGCTGCGGGTGGCTGAGGAAGGCGTCACTGTCGCGTCCGTGGCGTATCGCTGGGGCTTCGGCAATCTCGGCCGGTTCTCGGCCGAATACCGACGCGAGTTCGGGCGGTCCCCGAGTGAGGTGCTGCGCGCGGCTCGCTGACGCCACCGCGTTTTCCGGCCGGTGGCCGCGTCAGCCGGGTAGACCAGCTCTGCGCACGGGCCTAGCTTTGCCGCACCATCAAGGAAAGCAGGCACCATGTCAGTCTTCGTTCTCGTCCACGGCTCCTGGCACGACGGCGGCCACTGGGGTTCCGTCGTCCGACGCCTCGAGGAGCTCGGGCACACCGCGCACGCCCCCACGGTCGCGGGCCACGGCAAGGACGTACCCAAGGACGTCAGTCACGACGACTGCGTGTCCTCCATTGTGGACTACGTCGTACAGCACGACCTGACCGAGGTGGTCCTGGTGGGGCACAGTTTCGGCGGGACCGTGGTGGCCCGCGTCGCCGAGGAGATTCCCGATCGGCTTCGCCGGCTGGTCTTCTGGAACGCGTTCGTCCCGCGGCCGGGCAAGAGCCAGTACGAAGACCTGCCTCCGCACTACCGCGAAATGTTCTCCACCCTCGCGGCGGAGTCGGCTGACGGCACCGTGATGCTGCCCTTCCCGATCTGGCGGGACGCCTTCATCCAGGACGCCGACCTCGACCTCGCGCGACGCACGTACGCAACCCTGTCCTCGGAACCGCTGCGGCCGTTGACGGACGAACTCGAACTGTCCCGCTTCGCCGCGCTCGAGATCCCCAGGTCATACCTCAACGGCACCGAGGACACCGCCCTGCCGCCGGGGGAGTGGGGCTGGCACCCGCGGATGTCCGGCCGGCTCGGCCTCCACCGGCTCGTGCAGATGCCCGGCAGCCACGAGGTCCTCTTCACCAACCCGCGCGGCCTGGCCGAAAAGCTCCTCGAGTCCGCCCGCGACTGATGCCGGCGTACGGCCCACGGTGGTCAGGCGACTGGGGACGACGGTTCGACCAGCGGAAATTCGCAGCACCGCAGGTCGCGCCGAGTTCAGGTGGTGGTGGTCGGGAGTGGGACTCGACCGGCGGTTTACCGGACGACAACCTCCGTCATGGTCGGTAGCAGCGCACTGGACGCGCGTTCAGGCCCATCCGGCCGGCCTGCTCACGATCGCCCGAGCTGGGTGCCAAGGTCTCCACCGCGCGCAACCGACCGGCCCGCATCGCCGTCCACGTCGCCATCGCAGCCGGGATGACATGCGAGTCGAGCTCATACGGTTCCCTGCGAAGGTCCGCGTGATCAGGTCGCGAGCCCGGGACGTACCTGGCCCAGCGGTCGTACGTGAGGGAGCCATTGCTGTTGATCACGGCATCGAGGTCCTCGCCACTGCGATGAGCCACTGCTTCGCTGTCGGACCACCACACCATCATGAGCCCGCCGTCCTCCTCCGGCCCCCAGCTCAATGCGACGAGGGGTGCGCCCCGGTCGGTGGTCACCGGCGTGGCCCACGTCAGCAGTCCGCTCGGTGCCGGGGGCAAAGTGGTGATGTCAGGGGATGACGTCACCGGGGTGGCCAGTGCGGTGGCCGTCGCCTCGGCGTCGAGGTGATACAGCTCGGCCGCGGCCAGCCGCCGGTATTCCGCAGCGGCCAAGTACTCGGCCTTGGCGTGGACAGGCAGGTGGTACGCGGAGTCCGGCACGTAAAAAGGCGGATGCCGATAGGGGATACCGCGGTCGTCCACCATCTCCGCCGCCCAGGCACGCGGCGCGTTGCGTTGTAAGAACGCCGCAGCCGACATCCAGGCGGGCACCACGTCGGCGGGATCGGTGAAGTCCATGGATCGTCCTTGACTGCTGCTGGGCAAACACTGCGGGCGCAATGACGCTGAGGCGAAGGGTAGCGAGCGGACCGACACCGCGTCCTGGCTTGGCCGTGGGGCGGCTTCGGACACAGTGACAGCCGGATTCCAGGACGAGTGCCGGAGCGGGGCATCGGTAGCAGAGGAGCCTGGCCAGCACGTCGGCCAGGCTGGTCAGCGAGCTGTAAGCCAGCGCGGTTCGGCGTTCGTCGAGGTAGCGGACCAGGACGTCGCGGACCGGTCGGCAGCGGAGCCGGCGGTTGTCCACCAGCCCTTCGCAGGGCAACTGCCCGACCCGCACCACCGGTCCGCCGCACCAAGGCCGGAGTCCTCCCGGTTCGCGAACCCTGACCCCGCGACGGCGCTGCCTCCACGGAGGGAAGGCAGCGCCGCCGCAGAGAATGAGGCCAGGTCGCTTATTTCTCCCTCAGCAGGTAGACGTCGCCCTTGCCCTCGTGGCCCGCGTCGCTGTTGAAGATCACGTCCGTGTCGTTGATGAACGCCGCGTGCGGGTGCACCGATTCCGTCTTGGAGGTGCTGTTGTGCTTGAACATCTTCACGGCGTCGACTTTGTTCTTGTTCGGCTTGATGTAGTAATAGTAGATGTAGGGCGCATCATCCTTCTGCCCGTCGCCTTCGATGATCGTCCGCGAATCGTTCATGGCGAAGTGGTTGCTGTAGTCCAGGATATCGTAACTGAGGAACTCTTTTTTGCGAATGTTGTAGGTGACCACCTGCTCCGGCGTGTCGTCCGTTTTCCGCTGCGCGAAAGCGGCGTCCCGTCCGTTCGATTCCCAGAACGGGTGCACACCGTGGTCCTCCGGGCCGGTCAGCATCGTGTTCTTCCCCGACTCGATGTCGACGAGGCCGATCTGCTCCACGTCGGGCATGTGATACAGCAGCGTGTCCCCGTTTACCGGGTTGATCACCACGTGGTCGACTTCGCCGTCCAGCTTCTTAACGGTGGTGAGCTCACCCGTCTTCACGTCGATCAGGACGAGCGAGGAGCGGTCCTCATCCTCGTCGTACAGGGACGACGCGATCGTCTTGCCGTCGGCACTCAGAGCGACGATCCCCTTGACGTCGTACTTGTCCGGCACGGTATAGATCTGCTTCTCCCGGTACGGGGCCTGCAGGCTGACGCTGGTGAAGGTGTGATCGTCGACGAAGAACGCCTGTTCTGTCTCGGGCGAGACATTGGCGTGGTCACCGTCGATGTGGTCGGAATCCGTGAGCTGCACGAACTTGCCGTTGTCGAGGGACATGAGATAGAGGTTCTCGTGCCCCTTGTCCCGCTCCGACATGAAGACCACGGAATCGAGCGAAGGGACATAAGGGTCCACGTCGAGGTACATCTTGTTGTCGAGCGCATCGTCGGTGGTGAGCTGAACCACCTCGTAATCGGGGTCCAGTGCCGGCAGTTTCTTCCACTCCGCCGGGAACCGCGCGCCCTTTCCGGAATCAGCCGCGGAGGCGACCCCGGAACCGACGTGGGGAATAACCAGCATGCTCACCGAAGCGAGGAACACCAAATATTTGTTCACGCGACTGAACCCTCCTGAGCCGTATTCGATCCGGGCCCCATGTGATCTGAGCCGTATTCGAGAGGCGCGCCTCGATCCACTATAGAAACAGGCACACCGCCTCACAACGGAACAATCCTCACCCTTTGGGGTGGAGCGGCGCAGTTTTTCGGGGTTCCCCTCACGGAACGTGCCCGCAATCCCGGAGGACCGCGGGCACGACCTTCCTCGAACTTCCCCCGGCCGCCCGCCGAGTCGCACGAGCACTGGACGGCGCAGCGCGTACGGCATCGATCTCGGGTTCCCCGCGAACGTCGAGCAGCCTCACCTGGATGAGGTGATGCACGGGTCCGCCGGGTCCTGTGAGGGTGCGGTCGCATCGCCGTTCTCCCCAGGGAGGGTTGCCATGAGCACATCGGGAGACGCTCAGGAGCCGGTCCGGCGCACAGCCGACGCGGCGGCGGCGCGGGCGTCCTCGGGCGACCCGGCGGCCGCTTCACCCGCACACGCGCGAGAGCAAGCGGGGGCGCCCCGGCCGGACGGGGCCGGGGCGGATGCCGAGGCAAGGGCGCCGCAGGTGCGGAAGGTGCTCGTCGGCCTGCTGATCGCGCTGGTGATGGGCACGATCATGGTGACCACCTACGTCTGGGCCAACCACGGTGTCGTCGCGCGCAACCTGCCCTGGGGCGTGACCGGGTCCTCGCCGCTGACGAGCGCGGTGCAGCAGAACGTCAGCATGGACATCCACACCTACGCCGACCAAGCCGACCTGGAGAACGCCGCCGGCCAGACGACCGTCTACGGCGGTTTCAACGCCCAGACGAACACGGTCGTGATCTCGGAGGCGGCGAGCCTGTGGGCGCCGGGAGTCATGCCCGCCGAGTACCTCAAGGCCGGCCAGGCGCTCGGACAGCAGGTCCACTTCAGCGTGATCAACACGTTGCCGAAGGAGGATCCCGAGGGTGTGGTCCCCGGGCTGGTGGTGTTCACGCTGTTGGTCGCCGGCTACCTCGGGTCCACGATGGCGATGCAACGCACCGGCCACGCCGCCGCGCACCGCCGGGTCGCGATCCTCGCCGGTTACGCCGTCGTCGCGAGCCTGGTGTTCAACCTGATCGTCGGCCCGGGGTTGCGCGCTTATCCGAACGTGGGACACAACTTCTGGCCGTTGTGGGGCGAGTTCGCTCTCGTCCTGCTCGCCGTGGCCATGCTCACCGGGACAGTGCAGAGCCTGATCGGGCCGCTGGGCACCCTGGTGACGGTGATCCTGGTCGTGTTCCTGGGCAACCCCTCCACCGGCGGGGTGAACGGAACCGCCTACCTGCCGGCGTTCTGGCAGTTCATCGGCCCGATCCTGCCGCCGTGGAACGGCGTCACCCTGATCCGCAACACCCTGTACTTCCACGGGAACGCGATCACCCAGCAGCTCATCGTGCTCAGCCTCTACGTGGTCGTCGGGGCGATCCTGATGACCGTCTTCGGCTGGGGACGACTGCGGTGGTGGCGCGGTCCGAAGGACACGATCGACCGCACCGAAGAAACGGGAATCGCCGCGATACCACCAGGATGACCACTCGACGGTGCCGAAGCGCGACGGTCGAACGCGCCGGCTCTACACGACCCTGAGGAACAGGGACTGTCTGTCGTGGTGGCTACCGATGAAGGCGGTGTGTCGAGCCACTTGGTGCCGACAGCACATCAGCATCTGAATGCCAGATGCCGAGGACGGAACCGGTCACGGCCGCGATGGCCATTGCGGAGACCACGAGGATCCGTCTTGCCGCTTGGGGATGTCGGGCGTTGTCCTCTGTCTGATGGGGTTCTACACCGGCGCCCGATGGCGTGAACTTGTCGGGCAGCAGCGGCCTGAGGACGACTCCGACCGGCGGAGTGCCGAGATCCGCTCGCCGTTGGAGGTGATCGGCTGACAGGTCTACAAAGGAGGCGGGACAAGCGAAAGGCTCGTTCCGGGGGACGCCGGCGGCCTTCGGCCCGGAGGGCGAATGCCCGCCCGAAGAAGGGGCGGACGAAGACTCCTGCGGGCACTCGCTTCGTGGCTGCCGCCCGGGATCGCTGTGCTCTGCGAAGAGCTGAGGGACCGCCATCGTGATCCGGCCGTGTTGTCCACATGGGAGAGGCCTCCGTGGCGGCGTTCGAACTTCCGGATCCGGTACTGGTGTCCGGCGTGGGGTTCTACGCGTCCGGAGCAGGGGATCGGCGGCCACCGAGTCTGCCGACGTTCACCTTCCACGAGGGCCGGCATACGCACGTCACCTGGCTGACCGCGCACGGTATTCCCGGGGTGGCACGGCGCGCCCGGCTGGGCAGCAGATGAGGGCATTGCGAGAGGTCGCCGGCTTCGGCGTACCGAGCGACGCCGGTGTCCTGGTTCCCCCATCCGCGGTCCCGGCGAAGGCTCGAGCCCGGATCCTCGCCGAACGTCACTGCGGGCCCCGTCCGAAAACGACTGAAGCCCCACCCCTCCGAAGAGGGACAGGGCTTCCGGTCTGCGATTCAGCTGGTGCGCGATACTGGGATTGAACCAGTGACCTCTTCCGTGTCAGGGAAGCGCTCTCCCGCTGAGCTAATCGCGCGAGGTGGAGACGGGATTCGAACCCGTGTACACGGCTTTGCAGGCCGTTGCCTCGCCTCTCGGCCACTCCACCGTGCAAGGCCACGAGAGCCTTTCGAGCGGACGACGGGATTCGAACCCGCGACCCTCACCTTGGCAAGGTGATGCGCTACCAGCTGCGCTACGTCCGCACTCTCCGCGGTTCCGATGCACCGGCTGGTGGGCCGGCACCCCGTCGCCGTGGTGTGGGAGAACCATATCGGACCCCGAAAACCGCCCCGTCACCGGGGGGTCATCTCCCGGTTGCGGGGCGGTGATCAGGCGAGATCGTTGGGGATGAGGTGCGTGAGGGCGTCGTCGACGTCGACCCAGAGGTGTTCGTTGCCGGGGAGGACCACGTCGTAGGTGCGGTCGAGGAAGTCGGCGAGCTCTTGGGCCGAGGCTTCGAACATGGCGTGCCCGGAGGGGGAGTTGAGCTCGATGAGCACGGATTCGGGGTCTTCGACGGAGGGGCGGATCCGCACGTCGCCGTCGCCGGCGTCGGCGAGGAGGCCGTCGGCGAGGAGGTCGCGGGCGTAGACCCACTCGACCCAGCCCGCGCGGCCGGTGCGGAAGGCGGCGACGACCGCGTAGGGGTCGCGAGTGTCGTAGCGCAGTTCAACCTTGACCGGAACCGCCGGGGTCCGCGGCGCCAGCAGGTCGAAGACCGCCGTCGAGCGGAGCGTCACGTGATCGTTGCGCATCGTCCTACCCTTCGTCTCCCTTCCCGGCCCGGACGACCGAGGACGACGATGAGACGCTCCGGAGAGCCGATTCCGTCGCGGGTTCTCCGGAGATCACCCGTTGGTGGTCGACACTGCCGTTCCGTCCTTCGTCGCCCGCGCCGCGCAGCCTTCCGCGGGCGCCCGCTGGGCAGCCACACGTACATACTGCGCGGTTCGACCGCCGCGCGATAGCACCGTCGCACGGATGTCGAACCGCGCCGCGAGCGGCCCCACTGCGGCACAACCCCGGCTAGCTCGGGGTTGTTCGCTCCGTATTCGCTGGTAGACGCAGGGTGTTCGCCGCCAACCACCCGTTTGCAGGCCCTCGAAAGTCGTGTTGTAGAGTTGTCCTCACTCCACGAGCGGGCGATTAGCTCAGGGGGAGAGCGCTTCGTTCACACCGAAGAGGTCACTGGTTCGATCCCAGTATCGCCCACCGCCTTCGAGGCCCCGGACATCCCGTCCGGGGCCTCGAGTGTTTTCCGCGCAAGAATCTTCGCAGGTCAGCACCGCGCGGCCGCTGGACCGCGCCACGACGGCCGCGAGGTCCGGCTCGCGAGGTCGATCACGGGCGCGCAACAGTCCGGACACAGGCGTCTCACCTGCAATTTGCAGGTCGCAGCCTGATGGTCGACAGATCTCGTACGCGCAGTGGCGGTTGTGTGGCACGTGACTGAGTCGCAGCGACAGGAATGTGATCCGCGACACTTTCTCGATCCCGTCGGCGCCGGGACCACCCGAACGGCCGCACGCACTTCGCCGAGGCCGGACGAGCGGGGCGCGAGAGCCGCCGGGTCGACGTGCGAAGGATTTCCGCCGAGACGCCGCCGTTCCGGTGAATCCGAGCCGGTTTCGGGTCGACGCGAAGATCAAGCGGGCCGGCCGCCCGGATTCGGCAAGACGGGTGAACGGACCGATCTCCCGGTGGGAGCGGGGTGTGATCGTCGCGGCGGGGCGCGCACCCCGGGGGAGTATGCCGCCGATCCGGGCCGGGAGCGGGCTCGCTGATGTGACGAAAACTCGACGCCGTGACACCCAGAAGCGGAATGTCACCTTCCGCACGGCCCGATCCGGCGGGCACCGGGGCAAATCCACTGTGGACGAGTCCGGACCGGAGTGTCCACAGTGGATCATCCCGGTCCGTGGGACGCCCGCGCGACACCGTGGGAGAGTGGTGGAATATTGACTACATTCCGTAGTTATCGGTGGGTTGCCTCAGATCACTCATCGTCATCATCCCGTTATCATCAAGCCATTCATTTGCGTGAAAGAGCCGCAGGATGTGGCTGGAAATCCTTGTAACGAGTCCCGGATAGCCGCCGATACCTTGGCGTGTGTCGCTCCTTTGGTGGCTGAATCGGGTGCGAGTCATGATCACTCTCCGAGATCAAGCTCGTTCACACAGCGTGCCGGCGGAGACCTTCGAACCGTGATCCGGGAGGTCTGATGGAAGAGTCGGTGCGGCCCACGTCCACGGTCAGTGAACCGCCGCCGCGCATCGACCTCCAGGCGATGGCCGGGACCTCCGACATCACGGAGATCCCGGACATCCCCGAGCTTGCCGCGATTCCCGAGCTCCCGCGCATCCCCGCTCCGACACCCGCGCCGGTGGCGACGAAGCCGGCCCCCGTCGAATCGACCACGGCCAAGTCGCATCCCGCTTCGTGGGAAAAGCGCTACCGCACCTGGGTGATCGCGAGCGACATCGTCGCCGCGTTCGTGGTGATCGGCGTGAGCGCGTTCGTGATCGACCGCGTGGCCCCGCAGGACATGCACGCGTTCGGCACCGCGCTGGCAGTGCTGTGCGCGCTGCCGGTGAGCCGCGCCTGGAGCCCGCGCGTGCTCGGCGAAGGCCCCGAGGAGTACCGGACGCTCGGGCGCGGCCTGATCACCGCCGCCGTGCTCGTGGCGCTGGGCGGCCTGCTCTTCCGCGCGCTCGACGTGCAGCCGTGGGTGTTCATCGTGGTGCCCGTGATCGCGCTCTTCGCCTTCCCCCAGCGGTATCTGCTGCGCCAGGTGCTGCACCGCCAGCGCCGCCGCGGCCTGTGCCTGCTGCCGGTGATGGCGGCCGGCAGCCCCGCCACGGTGGCCGACCTCATCGCCCGCACGAAGACCGAGGCGCACGTCGGCTGGCGCGTGGAAGCGGTGTGCACGGTCGACGGCGGCACCGACTCCGGCAGCGGCGAGATCGACGGCGTGCCCGTGGTCGGCCGGCTCGAAGAGCTCTCCCGGCACGTGCGCCGCGGCGGGTACCGCGTCGTCGCGATCACCGCGGACCAGTACTGGACGCCGAAGCGCCTGCAGCGCCTCGCGTGGGACCTCGAAGGCACCGCCGCGGAACTGGTCGTGGCGCCGGTGCTGATGGAGGTCGCCGGACCGCGGCTCAACGTGTCGGGCGTGCTCGGCATGCCGCTGCTGCGGGTCACGGCGCCGCGGTTCACCGGCGGCCGGCGGCTCGTGAAGGAGGTCGTGGACCGCTGCGGCGCCGCGCTGCTGCTCACGGTGTTCTCGCCGCTGCTGCTCACGATCGCGCTGGCCGTGAAGCTGGGTGACCGCGGTGCGGTGTTCTACCGGCAGCGCCGCGTCGGCAAGGACGGCGAGAACTTCACCATGATCAAGTTCCGTACGATGGTGCCGAACGCCGACAAGATCCGCCAGAACCTCGAAGGCGCCAACGAAGGCGCCGGGCCGCTGTTCAAGATGAAGCGCGACCCGCGCGTGACCCGGGTCGGCGGCCTGCTGCGCCGCTACTCGCTCGACGAGCTGCCCCAGCTGTTCAACGTGCTCTCGGGCCGCATGTCGCTCGTCGGCCCGCGGCCGCCGCTGCCCGAGGAGACGCGCCAGTACGCCCCCGACGCCCGCCGCCGGCTGCTCGTGAAGCCGGGCCTCACCGGCCTGTGGCAGGTCAGCGGCCGCAGCGACCTCTCGTGGGCCGACAGCATCCGGCTCGACCTGCGTTATGTCGAGGACTGGTCGCTCGCCCTCGACCTGGTGATCCTGTGGAAGACCTTCCGCGCGGTCGTGGGCGGCGACGGCGCGTACTGAGCCACGAGCACGCTGTCGAAGCGGCCGCCGACCACCCGGTCGGCGGCCGCTTCGCGCGTGCGGCACCGCCGGGCCCGCCGAGCGCGGCCGTTAGCGCCGCCACGCGTGAGGTGTGCGCGGGCCGACGACTAGCATCGACCGCAGTCATTCTCGTCACTTGCCCCAGAAGGAGCCGATCGTGTCGCATCCGCCGTCAGCCGCCGCCGTCCCCGCCGAGCGCGTGGTGGTACCGGCGGGCACTACGGCGGGAGCCGCGGTCCGTGAGGCCGGGCTGCCCACCAAGGGCCCGGACACGATCGTGGTCGTGCGCGACGCCGAGGGCAAGCTGCGCGACCTCGCGTGGGCGCCGGAGGCCGACGCCGAGGTGGAGCCCGTGGCGGCGAACACCGAGGACGGCCGCAGCGTGATCCGCCACTCGGCCGCCCACGTGCTGGCGCAGGCCGTGCAGCAGGAGTTCCCCGACGCGAAGCTCGGTATCGGGCCGCCGGTCAAGGACGGCTTCTACTACGACTTCGCCGTGGACAAGCCCTTCACGCCCGAAGACCTGCAGGCGCTGGAGAAGCGCATGAAGCAGATCGTGAAGGGCGCCCAGCAGTTCTCCCGCCGCGTGTTCGACTCCGTGGACGAGGCGAAGAAGGAGCTGGCGAACGAGCCGTTCAAGCTCGAGCTGGTCGACCTCAAGTCCGAAGTGGACACCTCCGAGGTCATGGAGGTCGGCGGCGGCGAGCTGACGATCTACGACAACCTCGACCCGCGCACCAAGGAACGCGTGTGGAGCGACCTCTGCCGCGGCCCGCACGTGCCCACCACCAAGTTCATCCCCGCGTTCAAGCTCACCCGCGTGGCCGCCGCCTACTGGCGCGGCAGCGAGAAGAACCCGCAGCTTCAGCGGATCTACGGCACGGCGTGGGAGTCGGGCGAGGCACAGGACGCCTACCTCGAGCGCATCGCCGAGGCCGAGCGCCGCGACCACCGCCGCCTCGGCGCCGAGCTCGACCTGTTCTCCTTCCCCGAGGAGATCGGCTCCGGGCTGCCGGTGTTCCACCCCAAGGGCGGCATCATCCGCCGCGAGATGGAGAACTACTCGCGCCACCGCCACGAGGAGGCCGGCTACGAGTTCGTGAACTCGCCGCACATCTCCAAGGGCGAGCTGTTCCACACCTCGGGCCACCTGCCCTACTACGCCGACACGATGTTCCCGCCGGTCAAGTTCGAGGACGAGGACTACTACCTCAAGGCCATGAACTGCCCGATGCACAACCTGATCTACCGCTCGCGCGGCCGGTCCTACCGGGAGCTGCCGCTGCGGCTGTTCGAGTTCGGCACCGTGTACCGCTACGAGAAGTCCGGTGTGGTCCACGGCCTCACCCGCGTGCGCGGCCTCACGATGGACGACTCGCACATCTACTGCACCAAGGAGCAGATGCCGGGCGAGCTCCGGTCGCTGCTGAAGTTCGTGCTCGACCTGCTGGCCGACTACGGCCTGTCCGACTTCTACCTCGAGCTCTCCACCCGCGGTGACTCCGAGAAGTTCATCGGCGAGGACTGGGAGTGGGAAGAGGCCACCGAGACGCTGCGGCAGGCCGCGATCGACTCCGGCCTCGAGCTCGTGCCCGACCCGGGAGGCGCCGCGTTCTACGGCCCGAAGATCTCCGTGCAGGCCAAGGACGCCATCGGCCGCACCTGGCAGATGTCCACGATCCAGCTGGACTTCAACCAGAACAAGCGCTTCAACCTCGAGTACACCGCCTCCGACGGCTCGCGCCAGCGCCCGGTGATGATCCACCGCGCGCTGTTCGGCTCGATCGAGCGGTTCTTCGGCGTGCTGACCGAGCACTACGCGGGCGCGTTCCCGGCGTGGCTCTCGCCGGTGCAGGTCGTGGGCATCCCGATCACCGCCGACCAGGTCGAGTTCCTGCACGGTGTCGAGAAGGCGTTGCGCGCCAAGGGGATCCGGGCCGAGGTCGACGCGAGCGACGACCGCATGCAGAAGAAGATCCGCACGCACACCACGCAGAAGGTGCCGTTCCTGCTCCTCGCGGGTGCGAAGGACGCCGAAGCCGGCGCGGTGTCGTTCCGCTTCCGCGACGGCGGCCAGATCAACGGCGTGTCCGTGGACACCGCCGTCGAGGCCATCGCCGAGTGGGTGGCCGGCCGCGAGAACGCCTCGCCGAGCGCGGAGGCCGTGGAGAAGATCCTGCGGTGAGCGCTCCGGACGGTCCCGAGATCGTCGAGCAGCACGGGGTGGGGGTCCCGGACGCGTTGCAGCGTCTGTGGACCCCGCACCGGATGGCCTACATCAAGGGGCAGGACAAGCCCGACGGCGACGAGGCCGACGGCTGCCCCTTCGACCGGCTGCCGAAGCTCGACGACGAGACGGCGCTGATCCTGGCGCGCGGCGAGACGGTGTACGCGGTGCTGAACCTGTACCCGTACAACCCCGGTCATCTCATGGTGGTGCCCTACCGCCACGTCGCCGACTACACCGACCTCACGGTGGACGAGACGCGCGAGCTGGCCGAGTTCACGCAGCACGCCATGCGCGTGGTGCGGCGGGTGTCGGCCGCGCACGGCTTCAACATCGGCCTGAACCAGGGCGTGATCGCCGGCGCGGGCATCGCGGCGCACCTGCACCAGCACCTCGTGCCGCGCTGGGGCGGCGACGCCAACTTCATGCCGGTGATCGGCCACACGAAGGTGCTGCCGCAGCTGCTCGGCGAGACGAGGAAACTCCTGGCGGACGCGTGGTGAAGCCCACGGAACGCGGGAGTGTACCGACGCGGTAATTGAGCCCTCAATCAGGGGTAGCATGGAGGAATGTCCGAACCTCGCTGGCTTTCCGAAGACGAACAGCTCGTCTGGCGTGACTTCTCCCAGGCCGCGGCGCTGCTGCAAGCGCGCCTCGAAGGCCAGCTGCAACACGACTCGGGCATGCCGCACACCTACTACGAGGTGCTGGTGTCGCTGTCGGAGGCCGAGGGCCGCCGGCTGCGGATGAGCGAGCTCGCCGAGGCGCGCGGATCTTCGCGCAGCCGGCTGTCGCACGCCGTCGCGCGGCTGGAGGGCAAGGGCTGGGTGCGGCGCGAGTCGTGCCCCACCGACAAGCGCGGTGCGTGGGCGGTGCTCACCGACGCGGGTTACGCGGCGCTGGAGGAGGCCGCTCCGGGCCACGTCGAGACCGTCCGGGAGAGCCTGTTCGACCGGCTCACGCCCGCTCAGGTGGCGCAGCTGGGCGAGATCAGCTCGGCGATCCTCGGCGGCCTGCGGCCGCAGTGCGCGGCCGCGCTGGCCGCCGAAGAAGCCCGCGAATTCGTGGCGCCGGTCGTCGAACTGCCGAAATCGCCGCTGTTCGCCCGGCGGGTCGCGGGGCGGGACGTCGGCCCCTCGGGGACACCTCGATAGGCTTTCGGGGCCCACCCGCCCCCGAGCCAGGTGCACCAGACGACGAGATGCTCAACATTTTCGCCCGTGCCTCAGTCTCCCGCGTCACCGATCCCATCGGCCGGACGCTGGTCCGCGCAGGACTGACCCCCAACGCGATGACCGTGATCGGCACCGCGGGTGCCGTGGCGTGCGCGCTGGTCTTCTTCCCGCAGGGCCTCCTGCTGTGGGGAACCTTCACCGTGTGGGGGTTCGCCATGCTGGACCTGCTCGACGGTGCCATGGCCAGAGCCCGCGGTTACGGCACGCCCTTCGGGGCCGTCCTCGACGCGACGTGCGACCGGCTGGTCGACGGCGCGCTGTTCGCCGCGATCGCCTGGTGGTGCTTCGTGGTGGACCACAACAACCGCGCGGCCGCGGCCGCCCTGATCTGCCTGGTGCTGGCCCAGGTCATCTCCTACGTGAAGGCCCGCGCCGACGCGTCGGGCCTCGAAGCCGACGGCGGGCTCGTGGAGCGCGCCGAGCGGCTGATCATCGCGCTCGTGGGTACCGGCCTGCACGGCCTCGGGGTGCCCTACACCGTGGAGATCACCCTCTGGCTGCTCGCCGTGCTGTCGGTGATCACGCTGCTGCAGCGCGGCGCCGCCGTGGCGAAGGCCGCGCGGGCCGTGGCCGAGAAGGCCGCCGCCGCCCGCGTCGCGGCAGAGCCGGCCCAGAGCGAGCAGGCCTTGAGCGAGCAGACCCAGAACGAGCAGACCCACAGCGAGCAGCCCGTGACGGCACCGGCCGAGCAGGCCGCGACCGGCGACGTGCAGGCGGGCGGGACGCAGCCGTGAGCGCGCTGTCCCAGCGGCTCGGCGAGTTCGGCTACGCGGCGGGCTGGCAGCTCGCCCGCCGGATGCCCGAGCCGATGGGGACGGCGGTGTTCACCCTGGGTGCCGACGTGGCGACCCGCCGCGGCGGCGACGGCGTGCGGCAGCTGCGCGCGAACCTCGCGCGGGTGGTGCCGCAGGCCGACGAGACCGAGCTCGACGAGCTGGTGCGCCGGGCCATGCGCTCCTACGCGCGCTACTGGTACGAGTCCTTCCGGCTGCCGTCGATGGACCGCGCCGAGGTGATCGCCAAGGTCGACGCCTCGATCACCGGCGTCGAGAACATCGACGCGGCGTTGGCCGAGGGCAACGGCGCGGTGATCTCCCTGCCGCACAGCGGCAACTGGGACGCGATCGGCGTGTGGCTGGCCGACCGGCTCGGCGGCTTCACCACGGTCGTCGAACGCCTGAAGCCCGAGTCGCTGTTCCGCCGGTTCGTGGAGTTCCGCGAGTCGCTCGGGTTCGAGATCGTGCCGCTCACCGGCGACAGCGCCGCGATGCGCGTGCTGCTGAAACGCCTGCGAGAGAACAAGGTGGTGTGCCTCGTCGGCGACCGCGACCTGACCACGAGCGGGGTCCCGGTTCGGTTCTTCGGCGAGCGCACGCGGATGCCCGCGGGCCCGGCGCGGCTCGCGGCCACCACCGGCGCCGCGCTGCTGCCGGTCGGCTCGTGGTTCAGCGAGGACGGCTGGCAGGTGCGGGTGCACCCGCGCATCCGCGTCACCGCGCGCGCCGAGGTGCCCGCGGCCACGCAGGCGCTGGCCGACGCGTTCGCCGGTGACATCGCGGCCCACCCGGCCGACTGGCACATGCTGCAGAAGATCTGGCTCGCCGACCTCGAGGCCGGCGAACGCGCCAGCCTCGAAGAAGTGGGCTGACGCGGTGGCGGGCGGGCTGAAGATCGGGATCGTGTGCCCTTACTCGTTCGACGTGCCGGGCGGGGTGCAGGGGCACGTGATCGACCTCGCGCGGGCACTCATCGAGCGCGGACACCACGTGTCCGTGCTGGCGCCGGCCGACGAGGACGCCGCGCTGCCGGAGTTCGTGCACCCGGCGGGCAAGGCGCTCGGCATCCCCTACAACGGTTCGGTGGCGCGGCTGCAGTTCGGCCCGGTCTCCTACGCCCGCGTGCGGCGCTGGATCCGGGACAACGGCTTCGACGTGCTGCACCTGCACGAACCGGCCGCGCCGAGCCTTTCGCTGCTCGCGCTGAAGGTGGCCGACGGCCCGATCGTGGCCACCTTCCACACCGCCACCACGCGCTCCCGCACGCTGGCGGCGTTCCAGCCGGTGCTGCGGCCGCTGCTGGAGAAGATCACCGCGCGCATCGCCGTGTCGGCGCTGGCCCGCCGGGTGCAGGTGGAGCACGCCGGCGGCGACGCGGTCGAGATCCCCAACGGCGTCGACGCCGAGTTCTTCGCCCGCGCCACGCCGCTCGACGGGTATCCACGCGCGGGCGGCACGATCGGCTTCGTCGGCCGGTTCACCGAACCGCGCAAGGGCATGGACGTGCTGCTCGAGGCGGCGCGGCGGCTGCTGCCGGAGTTCGAGGATCTGCGGCTGCTCGTGGTGGGCCGCGGTGACCCGGAGCAGTTGCGGCGCATGGCCGGGCCGGACCTGTGGCCGCACGTGGAGCTGCTCGGCCAGGTCGACGACGCCACGAAGGCCCGCGCGCTGCGCAGCGTCGACGTGTACTGCGCGCCGAACACCGGCGGCGAGAGCTTCGGCATGATCCTCACCGAGGCCATGGCCGCGGGCACGCCGGTGCTGGCCAGCGACCTCGACTCGTTCCGCCGCGTGCTCGACGACGGCCGGGCCGGCCGGCTCGCCGCCACCGGCGATCCCGGCGCGCTCGCCGACGGCCTGCGCGAGCTGCTCGGCGACCCGGCGCGGCGCGCTTCGCTGGCCGCGGCGGCGGGGGAGCGCGTCACGGCCTACGACTGGTCGGTCGTGGTCACCCAGGTGCTGCGCGTGTACGAGACGGCGATCGCCGCCGACCCGCGGCTGGTCGTCGCGGGGGAGCGGGAGCTCGCCCGGTGAGCTGGCTCGCCTGGCTGATTCCCGTGCTGGCCGCGATCGTGGTGCTGGGCGGGCTGTTCCTCGTCGCCACCGCCAACCGCCTCGACCGCCTCCACGTGCGCATGGACGCCGGCTGGGCCGCGCTCGACGCGGCGCTGGCGCGGCGCGCGGTGGTGGCCCGGGCCGTGGCCGCGCTGCTCGACGGCACCGGCCCCGGCCTGCACGCCGTGGCCGAACGCGCCGAACGCGCGGTGCGCGGGGAACGCGAGGCCGACGAGAACGAGCTGACGCTGTTGCTCGGCCGCATCGACCGCACCGCGCTGCCGGCCGCGCTGGCCGAAGAGCTCACCGACGCCGAGCACCGCGTGGTCATCGCGCGGCGCGTGCACAACGACGCCGTGCGCGACACCCTCGCGCTGCGGCGGCGCCGAAAGGTGCGGTACTTCAAGCTCGCCGGCACGGCACCGCTGCCGGAGTACTTCGAGTTCGCCGAACCGGACGTGTAATCGGTGGCACACTGAGCACATGACCGTGGAACCGGATGCCTGCGCCGTCGCCCACGGCGCCGCGGACGTGGGAGCCGACGAGAAGACCCTGGTGGCGGTGTTCGCGTCACCCGTGGCGAGCTACTTGCTCAGCTACGCGGCCGACCTGGGCTACCACACCGTGCTGTACGAACCGGACGCCGCGCGCGCCACCGACGTACGGACCGCGTGCGACATCCGCACCACGATCCCGCCGCTGGACCACACGGCCGACGTGGTGGTGACCGACCACCACCGGACCGAGCTCGGCCCCGTGCTCAAGGACGCCCTCACCGCCGGCGACGCGCGGTGGGTCGGCGTGCTCGGCAACCCGCGCCACGAGGGCCCGCACGTGTCCGCGCTGACCGCGCTCGGCCTGCCGTCGAACGAGATCGCGCGGGTGCACCGGCCGGTGGGGCTGAACATCGGCTCGCGCCGGCCGGCGGAGATCGCCATCGCGGTGCTGGCGGGGCTCCTGGCCGATCGCAACGGGAAACCCGGCGGCTTCGAGTTCGCCTGAACCCGGGTGCCCGCGCCGCGATCGGCCTGACCCGGACCCCGGGCCGTGCCCGGCTCAGGCCCGCGTCGTCGCTCCTTCCGGCAGGGGTTCGAACCGCGCGTGGCCGCGGGTGAAGGTCGCCGTGCCCGAGGTCAGCGACCGCAGGTCCACGGCGTAGCGCAGCAGCTCGGCCGCCGGCACCTCCGCGTGGATGACCGTGCGGCCGCCCTCGCCGGACTCGGTGCCGAGCACCCGTCCGCGGCGTGACGACAGGTCGCCCAGCACCGTGCCGAGGTGCTCGTCGGGCAGCGTCACGTCCACCGAGTCCAGCGGCTCCAGCAGCGTGATCCGGCTGGCCGCCGCGGCTTCCCGCAGCGCGAGCGCGCCGGCGGTCTGGAACGCGGCGTCGGACGAGTCCACGCTGTGGGCCTTGCCGTCCACCAGCGTCACCCGCACGTCCACGACGGGGTGCCCGTCCATGAGCCCGCGCTGCAGCTGCGCCCGCACACCCTTCTCCACGCTCGGGATGAACTGGTGCGGCACCGAGCCGCCGACGACCTTGTCCACGAACTCGAACCCGCCGCCGCGCGGCAGCGGCTCGACCTCGATGTCGCACACGGCGAACTGGCCGTGGCCGCCGGACTGCTTCACGTGGCGGCCGTGCCCGCGCGCGGGTTTGCCGAACGTGGCGCGCAGGCTGATGCGCACGGGTTCGGTGTCCACGTCGGCGCCGCCGGCGCGCAGCCGCGAGAGGACCACGTCGGCGTGCGCCTCGCCCATGCACCAGAGCACGAGCTGGCCGGTCTCGGCGTTGCGGTCCAGCCGCAGCGTCGGGTCGCCGGCCACGAGCCGGGACAGGTTGCGCGACAGCGTGTCCTCGTCGCTGCGGGTCTTCGCGATGATCGCGACCGGCAGCAGCGGTTCGGGCATCCGCCACGGTTTCATCACCAGCGGGTCCTCCGGTGAGGAGACGGTGTCACCCGTCTCGGCCGAGCCGACCTTGGTCAGCGCGCACAGGTCGCCCGCCACGCAGTACGGCACTTCCCGCAGCGCCGAGCCGAGCGGTGAGTACAGGTGCGCCACGCGTTCGTCGGCGTCGTGGTCGGAGTGCCCGCGCTCGGCCAGGCCGTGGCCGGACACGTGCACCGCGTTCTCCGGCCGCAGCGTCCCGGAGAACACCCGGACCAGCGACACCCGGCCGACGTAGGAGTCGACGGCCGTGCGCACGACCTCGGCGGCCAGCGGTCCGTTCGGATCGGCCGTGAGGGCGCTGTGCGGGCCGCCTTCGGGCGTCGTGACGCCGGGCGGGGTGTGCTCGAGTGGCGACGGGAACGCGCGGACGATGCCGTCGAGCACCTCCGCGAGCCCGATGCCGCTGGTGGCGCACACGGGGATCACGGGGTGGAACGACCCGCGCGCGACGGCGGTCTCGAGATCGGCGATGAGCGAGTCCTCGGCGATCTCCTCGCCGCCGAGGTAGCGCTCCATCAGGGTCTCGTCCTCGCTTTCGGCGATGATGCCCTCGATCAGCTCGTTGCGGGCCTCGGCCAGCCCGGCGAGGTCGGCCGGCTCGGGTTCGCCGACCCGGGGCGGGTAGCCGGCCGAGTAGTCGAAGTAGCGCTGGGTGATGAGGCCGACCAGTCCGTCGCGAGCGGGCAGGTACAGCGGCAGCACGCCGGCGCCGAACGCGGCCTGGCAGGCGGCGATCTCGGCGAGCGCGTCGGCCCGGTGGTGGTCGAGGCGCGAGACGACCACGGCGCGGGGCATCCCGACCGAGGCGCACTCCTCCCACACGGCCACAGTGGCGGCGTCGACGCCCTCGGCCGCGCAGACCACGAACAGCGCGGCGTCGGCCGCGCGCAGGCCCGCGCGCAGCTCACCCACGAAATCGGCGTAACCCGGGGTGTCGATGAGGTTGATCTTGTGGCCCTGGTGCAGCACCGGCGCCACCGAGAGCCCCACGGACCGCTGCTGGCGCACGGCGGCCGGATCGTGGTCGCACACCGTGGTGCCCTCGACCACCGACCCGGCGCGCGGCACCGTGCCCGAGGCCGCGAGCAGCGCCTCGGTGAGGGTGGTCTTCCCGGATCCCGAGGGCCCCACCAGCACGACGTTGCGCACCTTGGCGGGGTCGGCCACAGCGACGGCGGCCCCGGTGTCGGTACTCCTGCTCTGTTTGTCGGCCATGGCGACTCCTCGGCGAACGGCTGGTGTACGCGATGTGTCCTCGATCACACACCCGCTACCCTGGGCAGGGCAAGGCAGGGCCGGGGGGACCACGCGTTTGCTCCCTGGCGGGAACCGGCCTCGGCCGGGTGAGGGGGAGCGGGATGACGATCACCAGGCGCACTTTCCTGCGGCTTTCGGGGGCGGCGGTACCGGTGGCGGCGAGCCTCGGTGCCGCCGTGGGGCCGGATCGGTGGGCCGAGCTGCGGCGGCGGCTTTCGGGTCCGCTGCTGGTGCCGGGCGACGCGGGGTACGAGGCCGCGCGGCACGGCTATTTCACGATGTACGACCACCACCCGGCGGCGATCGCCGGCTGCGTGAGCGAAGCCGACGTGCAGGCCTGTGTGGACTTCGCCGCGCACCACGGTGTTCCGGTGGCCGCGCGCTCGGGCGGGCACAGCTACGTCGGGTACTCCACTGTGGACGGCGGCCTCGTCGTCGACGTCGGACGGCTCGACCGGATCCGCGTGCTGGGCCACGGTCACGCGGTGGTGGGCGCCGGCGCGCGGCTGGGCCCGGTGTACCAGGCGCTTGGGTCGGCGGGGCGGGCGCTGGGTGCGGGCACGTGCCCGACCGTCGGCATCGCCGGGCTCACGCTGGGCGGGGGCGTCGGTGTGCTCGGCCGGCTGCTGGGGCTCACCTGCGACCAGCTCGAATCGGCCCGGGTCGTGACGGCCGACGGCGTGGCGCGCACGGTGTCGGCGCACGAGCACGCCGACCTGTTCTGGGCGTTGCGCGGCGGCGGGGGCGGCAACTTCGGCATCGTCACGTCGTTCACCTTCCGCACGGCGCCGGCACCGGACCTCACCTCGTTCAGCCTGCAGTTCCCGCCGGCGGCGGCCGCGGCGCTGTTCGCCGAGTGGCAGGACTGGCAGCCGCGCCAGCCCGACGAGCTCTGGTCCGACCTCGGGCTCGGTGCCACGGCGGCCAACTTCG
The DNA here is from genome assembly GCF_035918295.1 of Amycolatopsis rhabdoformis. Taxonomy (GTDB): domain Bacteria; phylum Actinomycetota; class Actinomycetes; order Mycobacteriales; family Pseudonocardiaceae; genus Amycolatopsis; species Amycolatopsis rhabdoformis. Next base: position 3,416,568 of record NZ_CP142149.1, on the reverse strand, counting down.
GCGGCTGCTTCGCCGGCCCGCGCGGCCGGCTGAAACCGATTCTCGACGCGTTCGTCCGACGGGTGGGGGCCGCGCCGACGATGCGGGAGGAACCGGAGACCGACTTCCTCGGCGCGATGCGGTACTTCGCCGGCTGCGCGGACCTCGGAGGTTCGGCGTGCGGCCCGGGCTGGGGCGGCGGCACGGGGTCGATCGGCACCGCCGCTTACGTCGCGACTTCGCGGATGCAGCTGCGCCCGGCGAAGGATCCGGCCGCGGTGCTCGAGCTGCTGAGCGAGGACCCGGTTTCTTACACGATCGTGGACGGTGGCGGTGGCGCGATCGCGCGCGGTGACTCCGCCTTCCCGCACCGGCGGGCGCTCGCGAGCTTCCAGTTCATCTACGGGCTCGACCACGCCCCGGAGACCGCGGCTCGCCGCGCGATCGGGCGAATGCGCGACGGGCTCGGGCCCGAATTCGGCACTACGGGTTACGTCAACTACCTCGATCCGGAAATGCCCGACTGGGGTCGTGCCTATTACGGATCGAGCCTGCCGGGGCTGCGCGCGGTGGCCCGCCGGTACGACCCGGACCGCGTGTTCGCGTTCCCCCAAGGGGTAACCCCGGCCTGACTGTCCACAACGGATTGTTCTACACTTTTCCGATTCCCGTTTTCCCGAGGAGGAGGAACGTGCTGGAGCTGGCGTGGTCGGCCGACGAACTCGCGCGAACGAGGCTCGCGTTTTCTCCGTTGTGGGAAATCGTGGCGAGCGTCCGGGTTCTCGCGCGGCCGGGGGAGCACGCCCTGCACCTGCCGTGGGTGCGCAAGGCGTCGGGCGCGCTGGCCGACGCGGGGGTCGACGTCACGCCGCTCGCCGATCTCGTGGCCGGGAGGTCGGTGCCGCGGTTCCTCACCCCGGCGCCGGCCTCGCCGGTCCCGCAGCTGGTCGACGAGCTCGCCGACCTGCGGGACGTGGCGCCGCGCGCGGTGCGCCGCGAGCTCGAGGCGATGGACCCGCCGCGGTCGGCCGCGGTGAGCCGCCTGCACCGCGACCCGGAAGCGGGGCTCGACCGGCTCGCCGCGCTGATGGAGAGGTACTGGGCGGTGGCGCTGGCCCCCGCGTGGCCGCGGATGCGGGCGCTGCTGGAAGGCGACGTGCTGCACCGCTCGCGGCTGCTCGCCGCCGGGGCCACGGAGGACCTGTTCCGCGATCTCGCGCCGGCCGTCCACTGGACCGACGGCTCGCTGATCGTGGCCCAGCGGCACGTGCCCGCCCTCGGTGCGCCGCACAGCCACGGGCTCGTGCTGGCGCCTTCGGTGTTCGTCTGGCCCCGGGTGATCTCCCGGACCCACGCGGGGCGCCAGCCCGTGCTGCGATACCCGGCGCGCGGCATCGCGGGCCTGTGGGAAACCGGCGGCACCTCGTCGTCGGGCGCGCTGCGCGGGGTGCTCGGGCGCAGCCGCAGCACGCTCGTCACGGCACTGACCACCCCCGCGGACGTCGTCGAGCTGGCGCGCCGCACGGGGCTGAAGCAGGGCGTGATCGCTAAGCACCTGCAGCTCCTGCGCACCGCCGGCCTGGTGGCCACGGCCCCCGACGGCGTTCATTCGCGCACGCTCGCCGCCGACGCGCTGGTGACCGCGGCCGAGGACTGAGCCTCAGGGCACGCCGGCCAGCCGCAGCAGCGCCGCCGTGGCCGCGGCGGCCACCACCACGGCCACGAACGGGGCCTTGCGCCAGGCCAGCACGCCGCCGACCAGCACCCCGGCCGGGCGAGCGAAGCCGGCGAATGCGTGGCCTTCCGTGAGCGCGCTCGTGGCCACCAGCGCGGCCAGCAGCACCACGGCCGCGAGCGCCATCAGCCGCTGGGCGCGCGGGGAGAGGTGCACGCGCGTGCGCAGCACCGGGCCGGCGAAGCGGAAGGCGAACGTGCCCGCCGCGAGCACGAAGGTGGCGATCAGCAGTTCCCCGCCGTCCATCAGTGGGCTCCTTCCGGCGTTTTCTTCGTCTTCGGTTCCTTCGCCGCCACTCCGACGAGCACGCCGGCCAGCGCGAGCAGCACCGGCAGGCCCGCGGGCAGGAACGGGGTGGCCACGAGGGCGACCACCACGCCGACCGCCACGGGCAGCCGCGTGGCCCGATCGCGCAGCGCCGGCAGCACGAGGGCCAGCAGCACGGCCGGGAACGCGGCGTCGAGGCCGAACACGGCGGTGTCGCTGATCGCGTTGCCGGCGAAGGCGCCGAGCACCACGCCGGCGTTCCAGCACACGAACAGGCCGGCACCGCACGCCCAGTAGGCGGCGCGGCGGCGCCCGGGATCGCGCTGGGCCAGGGCGAAGGCCACCGACTCGTCGATCATCAGGTGGCTGCCCGCGATCCGGGCGGCCCACTTCGAGCCGAAGACGTCGCCGATCGCGAAGCCGAACGGCAGGTGCCGCGTGTTCACCAGCAGTCCCGCGACCACGGCGGCGAACGGGTTGCCGCCGCCGGCGATGATGCCCACCAGCATGAACTGCGACGCGCCGGCGAAGACCACCAGCGACAGCAGCATCGGGGCCCACAGCGGAAAGCCCGAGCTCACCGCGATGGCGCCGTACGACACGCCCACGAGCCCGTCGGCCAGGCAGACGAGCGCGATGTCCCGGGTCAGGTCCCGGTCGAGTGTTCGCCAAATCGAACGCATAGTGTCCTATGCTGAACACAGGACCGGCCGTTCGTCAAGGCGAACGAGAAGACTGATGGAGCGAACACGCATGTCGCAGGAGACCGCCGGCGCACCGCTGGAGATCATCGCCGCGTCGCTGCGCCGCGAGCGCACCCGCGCGGGCCTCTCGCTCACCGACCTCGCCCGCCGCGCGGGCCTGGCGAAATCCACGTTGTCACAGCTGGAGTCGGGCGCGGGCAACCCGAGCGTCGAGACGCTGTGGGCCCTCGGTGTGGCCCTCGACGTGCCGTTCTCCCGGCTCGTGGAACCCGAGCGGCCCCAGGTCCGCGTGATCCGCGCGGGCAAGGGTCCGACGGTGTTCGCCGAGCACGCCGACTACGCGTGCACGCTGCTGTCCGCGTGCCCGCCCTCGGCCCGCCGGGACCTGTACGTGATCCGCGCGGAGCCGGGCACCCCGCGCCGCTCGGACCCGCACATGAACGGCGTGGTCGAACACATCGTGATCTGCGCCGGACGCGCCCGCGTCGGCGTGACGGACGACCCGGTCGAACTCCTCCCCGGCGACTACATCTCCTACCCCGGGGACGTGCCGCACCTGTTCGAGGCATTGGAACCGGGCACGTTCGGGGTGGAGATCTCGGAGTACTCCTGAGGAGTCGCCGGGCTTTGCCGACCGATGGCGTGCCGCTGGCGTCGAACCCGAACACGGCAGAGGCCCCGTGCACCGAAGTCCGCGGGGCCTCTCGAACCACTGACTGAAATCAGCCGGGACTCACCAGCCGCGCTCGGCGAGGCGGTGCGGTTCCGGCAGCTCTTCGACGTTGATGCCCACCATGGCCTCACCAAGACCGCGCGAGAACTTGGCGACCATGTCGGGGTCGTCGTAGAAGGTGGTGGCCTTGACGATGGCCTGGGCGCGCTGGGCGGGGTTGCCGGACTTGAAGATGCCCGAGCCCACGAACACGCCTTCGGCGCCGAGTTGCATCATCATGGCCGCGTCGGCCGGGGTGGCGATGCCGCCGGCGGTGAAGAGGACCACCGGCAGCTTGCCGTTGGCCGCGACCTCCTTGACCAGCTCGTACGGCGCCTGCAGCTCCTTGGCCGCCACAAACAGCTCGTCCTCGGGCAGCGAGGTCAGCTTGCGGATCTCGGCGCGGATCTGGCGCATGTGGGTGGTGGCGTTGGAGACGTCGCCGGTGCCGGCCTCGCCCTTGGAGCGGATCATGGCCGCGCCCTCGGTGATGCGGCGCAGGGCCTCGCCGAGGTTGGTCGCGCCGCAGACGAAGGGGACGGTGAAGGCCCACTTGTCGATGTGGTTGGCGTAGTCGGCCGGGGTGAGGACCTCGGACTCGTCGATGTAGTCGACGCCGAGCGACTGCAGCACCTGCGCCTCGACGAAGTGGCCGATGCGGGCCTTCGCCATGACCGGGATCGAGACGGCCTCGATGATGCCGTCGATCAGGTCCGGGTCGCTCATGCGGGCCACGCCGCCCTGCGCGCGGATGTCGGCGGGCACGCGCTCGAGCGCCATCACCGCGACCGCGCCGGCGTCCTCGGCGATCTTCGCCTGCTCGGCGGTGACCACGTCCATGATCACCCCGCCCTTGAGCATCTCCGCCATGCCGCGCTTGACCTTGGCGGTGCCGGTGACGGACTGGGTTTCGGGAGTGGACTGCTGCTCGGACACCTCGGGGGCCTTTCTCGGGGACGAACTCCTGCGTCTTCGAGCGTAGGGGCGCGGTGGACCGGTGAACCAGGCCAGTGGCCGGGTATCTCGGGAGTCCACTTTCGCCGTGGCCACGACCTGGGCATCCGCGGCGCCAGGCGTGGTGTCGTCCCGCTCACGTCCGGGTGGAAGAGCGCTGACCTGCACCGGTGCCGGCGGGGTATCCTGGACGGACAGGTGGGGGCCGCTGCGGTGCTGTCCGGTGCGCGGGTGCTCGCGGGTGTCACGTCCGTCGGCAAGATCCCTCCCGGGGTGGCCACTCGATGGCGTTTCGGGAAGGCCACTTCCCGGTCCCGGTGTCCGGTGGCCGAGCTCGTCGCTCGGGTGGGTGACAGCCGGGCGAGCGCCCGCTGACCTGGCCGGAAGGCTCGCGGCGGGGCCCCCTAAGCTGAACGGAACGTCTTTCGGGAGGTCGGGTTGGCGACAGCTTCGGGAGCACGGCCGACGGTCGGCGTGCTCGCCCTGCAGGGCGCCGTGCGCGAGCACGTCGCGATGCTGGAGCGCGCGGGTGCCCACGCGGTGCCCGTGCGGCGTGAGGCGGAGCTGTCCGAAGTGGACGGCCTGGTGCTGCCCGGCGGCGAGTCCACCACCATGTCGCGGCTGCTGGAGAGCTTCGAGCTGCTCGAACCGGTGCGCGAGCGGATCGCCGGCGGCCTGCCGGCGTTCGGCTCGTGCGCGGGGATGATCCTGCTCGCCCGCCAGGTGCTCGACGGGCGCCCGGACCAGCAGCAGCTCGGTGGCCTCGACGTGGTCGTGCGGCGCAACGCGTTCGGCCGGCAGGTGGACTCGTTCGAAGTGGACCTCGACTTCGCCGGGGTCGGTGACGGGCCCGTGCACGCGGTCTTCATCCGGGCCCCCTGGGTCGAGAAAGCGGGGGACGGGGTCGAGGTGCTGGCCACCGTTCCGGCCGGGCTGGTGCCGCACGACCCGGCCGACGGCGCGGCCGACGCTAGGATCGTCGCCGTCCGGCAGGGGTCGGTGCTGGCCACGGCGTTCCACCCCGAGATCACGGGGGACGAGCGCGTGCACCGGTTGTTCGTCGAGCTCGTGCGAGAAGCCTGAGCAGGGATTGCGGCGTGCGCGCGACGCGAGTCGGGGGCACGCGGAACAAATGGAGGAAAGATGAGCGGCCACTCCAAGTGGGCCACGACGAAGCACAAGAAGGCCAACCTCGACGCGAAGCGTGGCAAGCTCTTCGCCCGGCTGATCAAGAACATCGAGGTGGCCGCCCGGACCGGCACCGGTGGTGGGGACCCCGACGGCAACCCCACGCTCTACGACGCCATCCAGAAGGCGAAGAAGAACTCGGTCCCGCAGGACAACATCGAGCGCGCGCGCAAGCGCGGCGGCGGTGAAGAGGCCGGCGGTGCCGACTGGCAGAACATCACGTACGAGGGCTACGGGCCCAACGGCGTCGCGGTGCTCATCGAGTGCCTCACGGACAACAAGAACCGTGCCGCGATGGAGGTCCGCACCGCGCTCACGCGCAACAACGGCTCCCTGGCCGACCCGGGTTCCGTCGCCTACATGTTCAACCGCAAGGGCGTCGTGATCATGCCGAAGGCCGACGCGACCGAGGACGACGTGCTCATGGCCGTGCTCGACGCGGGCGCCGAAGAGGTCAACGACCTCGACGAGAGCTACGAGATCGTGTCCGAGGGCGGCGACCTGGTGCCGGTGCGCAAGGCGCTGCAGGAAGCCGGGTTCGAGTACGAGTCGGCGGAGCTCACGTTCCTGCCCACCGTCTCGGTGCCGCTCGACGTGGACGGCGCGAAGAAGGTCTTCAAGCTGATCGACGCGCTCGAAGACTGCGACGACGTGCAGAACGTCTATGCGAACTTCGATGTGTCGGACGAGGTCATGGCTCTGGTCGACTGACCTCGATACACCGGCGGGTTTCCCGCCGCAGCAAGGAATTTCGGCGGTCCACGCAGAGTAGAGCGGGCCGGCGAACGGCCCCGGTCGGGTGCGGAGGAATCCCGCGTCCGGCCGGGGCCGTTTCCGTACCGGTGAGCGGAGCGTAGTCGGATTCCTTGCTGTGCCGCGGAAAAGCGCGGTACTCCGGAAAATTGCCCCGCGCCGGTACTGGGCTCAGCCACGCGCTTCCGGCACAATGGCCGCCGTGACGACCTCAGCCCTCACCTCCGAAGAACAGCGCCTGATCGACTGGATCGAGTCCCAGGCGAAGGAACGGGGCAACGCGGTCATCGCGGTCCCGCAGGACGACCAGGGCGCCAACTTCTGCTTCACCGCCTGCGCGTGGGCGCTGCACAACGTGCCGGAGGCCGTGGTCGTCGGCCTGCCCGGCGACATGGGCCCGATCCTGCTCGACGCGTACGTCGACCGCGCGGCCAACGGCGAGATCTTCGAGGTCGGCAAGCGCTACGACGACTTCTTCCAGGGCGGCGCCATCGTGTTCGAACGCGTGGCCAAGGGGCACTACCCCGAGTACTTCGGCTCGGCGTTCCTCGTCTACCCCGACGGCGACTTCCCGGCGCTGCAGCTGGTCGTCTCCACGGCCGAGGGCCAGTTCCCCTGGCACGACACCGCTCCCGAGGGCTTCGCCGACTGGCAGCCGGTGCTCACCGAGAGCGGCGCGCCGGAAAGCTGGACCCCCGGCGTCGACGGCCCCTGAGCCGACGGGCCTCGAACCGAAAGCCGGGGCCCGGTCACCGCGGCAGCGCCCTGAGGTCCGCCGCCGCGGCCGGGAACCGCGCGGCGAGCGTCTCGACGTCGGCGAACTCCACGCAGTCGTCGGTGTAGGGCGGCACCACCACCGTGCCGAGCAGGCACCATTCGCCCAGCGGCACGGTCGCCTGCCAGGTCCCGGCCGGCACCACTACCTGCGGCCGCTCGCCCGCGGCGACGTCGGGACCCAGCACCGGCCGGGTCACGGTGCCGGAGGAAGAGCCTTCGGAAGATCCTTCGGGGTGCAGGAGCAGCATCCGCGCGGCCGAACCGGCGTGGTGCACGAACACCTCGGTGCGGTCCAACCGGTGCGGCGCCGAGAACTGCGGCGCCACCAGCAGGTAGTAGATCGCCGACCCCTCGGCCGAACGCCAGCTCTGCGCGAAGAGGCCGCCTTCCACCGGCAGCGGTGAAAGACCCAGGTGGTGGATGAATTCCGGCGGCTGCGGCATGGCGACCATCCTGCCGGAGCCCCGCCCAGTAGCCTGCATCTCGAACGGATGTTCGTGCGGGTGAAGGAGAAGGTGTGCGGGTGCTCGGGGTGGACCCCGGTCTGACCAGGTGCGGTCTCGGTGTGGTCGACGGCGGCAAGGGCCGGACCGTGCGCGCGGTGGCCGTCGGTGTGGTCCGCACCCCGCCCGACGCCGACCTCGCGCTCCGGCTGCTCGGCATCGCCGACGAGGTCGAGGTCTGGCTGGACAAGTATCGGCCCGAGGCGATCGCCGTCGAGCGCGTGTTCGCGCAGCACAACGTGCGCACGGCCATGGGCACCGCGCAGGCGGGCGGCGTCGTCGCGCTGGCCGCGGCCCGGCGGGGGCTGCCGGTCGTGTTCCACACCCCGAGCGAGGTCAAGGCCGCGGTCACCGGGTCGGGCCGCGCGGACAAGGCGCAGGTCACCGGTATGGTGATGCGCCTGCTCAACCTCGAGGTGAAGCCGCACCCCGCCGACGCGGCCGACGCGCTGGCGCTGGCCATCTGCCACCTCTGGCGCGAGCCGATGCGGGTCCGGCTCGCCGAGGCCGAGGCCCGCGCGGCCGAGCTGGCCCGCGCGCACAAGGCCAAGCTGGCGGCCGCCGCGAAGCAGGCCGGCGCCGCCACCCGCACCCCGGCGCGCCGCGCGCCGCTGCGGACCCCGACCAAGCTGGACGACACAGGAGCACCACGATGATCTCCTCCGTACGCGGTGAAGTGCTGTCCGTCGGCCTGGACCACGTGGTGGTCGAGGTCGGCGGCATGGGCTACGCCGTGCAGGCCACCCCGGCCACGCTGGCCACGCTGCGCCGCGGCGAGCAGGTGCGGCTGCACACCGCGCTGGTCGTGCGCGAGGATTCGCTCACGCTGTTCGGGTTCGCCGACGAAGACGCGCGCGAGCTGTTCGGCCTGCTGCAGACCGTGTCCGGCATCGGGCCGCGCCTCGCGCTGGCCACGCTCGCGGTGCTCGAGCCCGACAAGCTGCGCGCCGCGCTCGTGGAAGGCAACATCACCGTGCTCACGCAGGTGCCCGGCATCGGCCGCAAGGGCGCCGAACGGCTCAGTCTCGAACTGCGCGACAAGGTCACCGCGCTCGGCTCCACCGGTGAGGTGCCGGCTGTGTCCGCGCCTGGCGCGCTGCGCGCCGAGGTCGTGGAAGCGTTGGCGGGCCTGGGTTTCCCGGCCAAGCAGGCCGAGCTGGCCGTGGACCGCGTGCTGGCCGAAGGCGACGGGCACACCACCGCGTCGGTCCTGCGCTCGGCGCTGGCCGCTCTCGGGCGCAAGCGGTAGCGGATGGACCACGAGGTGACCGAGTTCGACACCGGCGACGACACCGACGACACGCTCTCGGCGTTGTCGCAGAACGGCGAGCGCGAGGTCGAGACGACCCTGCGCCCGCGCAAGCTCGACGAGTTCGTGGGCCAGCCGCGCGTGCGCGAGCAGCTGGAGCTGGTGCTGGAGAGCGCGCGGCGCCGCGGCGTGCCGCCGGACCACGTGCTGCTGTCCGGCCCGCCGGGCCTGGGCAAGACGAGCATGGCGATGATCGTGGCCGCCGAGCTCGGCGCGGCCATCCGCATCACGTCCGGCCCGGCGCTCGAACGCGCGGGTGACCTGGCCGCGATGCTCTCGAACCTGTCGCCGGGCGACGTGCTGTTCATCGACGAGATCCACCGCATCGCCCGGCCCGCCGAGGAGATGCTGTACCTCGCGATGGAGGACTTCCGCGTCGACGTGGTGGTCGGCAAGGGTCCCGGCGCCACCAGCATCCCGCTGGAGATCGCGCCGTTCACGCTGGTCGGGGCCACCACGCGCTCCGGTTCGCTCACCGGGCCGCTGCGCGACCGCTTCGGCTTCACCGGCCAGATGGAGTTCTACTCCGACGCCGAGCTGGAGCTGGTCGTGCGCCGCGCCGCGACGATCCTCGACATCCCCATCGACCGCGACGGCTGCGCGGAGATCGCCCGCCGGTCGCGAGGCACGCCCCGCATCGCCAACCGCCTGCTGCGCCGCGTGCGCGACTACGCGGAGGTGCGCGGAGACGGCAACGTGACCCGCGACGTCGCCCGCGCGGCGCTGAAGGTCTACGACGTCGACGAACTGGGCCTCGACCGCCTCGACCGGGCCGTGCTCGGCGCGCTGACCCGCTCGTTCGGCGGGGGACCGGTGGGCATCTCGACGCTCGCGGTCGCCGTCGGTGAAGAGGCGACCACGGTGGAAGAGGTGTGCGAGCCCTACCTGGTCCGCGCGGGTATGCTCGCCCGGACTCCGCGGGGCCGGGTCGCGACCGCGGCCGCGTGGGAGCACCTCGGCCTGGTGCCGCCGCCCGAGGCGGGGCGGTCGGACCAGGGCGGTCCCTCGTTGTTCGACCAGGGCTGAACCAGGGCTGACGGGGGACGTCGGGCACCGGCCGGCGGGCGCGTTACCGATGGTGGGTGCTGGCGATTTCGCGAGCACCTGGCACACTCGAAGACAGCACATCCGTCAAAACCGGACGTAAGCACCGACGACGCGACGTCCGTCGAATGGAGAGTCATGAACAACTTACTGCTGCCGTTGCTGCTGCTGGTCGTGGTGGCCGTGCCGCTCGTCCTCGGTACCCGCAAGCAGAAGAAGCAGCAGGCAGCCCAGCAGGACCTGCAGAAGAGCATCGCTCCCGGTGACCGCGTGATGACCACCTCGGGCCTCTACGGCACCGTCGCCGACGCTTCCGGCGACGACACGATCGACATCGAGATCGCGCCGGGTGTCGTTACCACGTGGCTGCGCATCGCGGTCCGCGAGAAGGTCAACCCGGTCGTCGAGACCGACGAGACCGACGACGACGTCGACTCGGCCGAGGTCGAGGAGACGACCGGTGGCGTCGCTTCCACCACCACCGAGGCACCCGCCCAGGAGTCCATCGCGGACGACGGCGAGAAGTCCGGTGCGCAGATCGCGCCCCCGCTGGAGCACGGGAAGAAGTGACCTGCTTCTTCCCCGGGCAGTGACACGCGCGTAGCCGACGAAAGTCGGTACGGGCGAACGCAGGGCTCACGCAGCACCGAGTACTGTCTCGGTGCTGCGTGCGTGTCCGCCGCCATAGTCATGCCCAGCAGCGCGTCGGGAGCACCGTCCCGGCACGCTCACCGAACCAGTTGGGGTCCACCCAGTCCGAGGAGACCGAAGCACCGTGGCACCATCGGCCGGGCATCTCCGCCCGGGACGCTATCTCGCCTTCTTCGCCCTGATCGTGGTCGCGTTGTACGCCCTGGTGTTCTTCACCGGCAGCGGCAAGCCCACGCCGAAGCTCGGCATCGACCTGCAGGGCGGCACCCGGGTCACGCTCACCGCGCGCACGCCCGACGGCGGCCAGCCCACGCGCGACTCGCTGAACCAGGCGCGCCAGATCATCGAGACCCGGGTCAACGGCATCGGTGTCGCCGGCACCGAGGTCGTGCTCGACGGCAACAACGTCGTGATCACGGTCCCGGGCGCGCAGGGCGACCAGGCGAAGTCCCTCGGACAGACCGCGAAGCTCGGCTTCCGCAAGGTGATCACCTCGCAGCCGAACGCGCCGGTCGCGCCGCCCGCTCCGGGCACCCCCGCGACCCCGCCGGCTTCGGGCAGCCCGTCCGCGCCGCCGTCCTCCGGCGCCCCCTCGGCCCCGCCGTCCGCCACGGGCGCTCCCTCGAGCACCCCCAACGGCGGTGGCGGTGCGGCCGGCGCCCCGGCCCAGCAGCCGCCGAGCACCACGCCGTCGGCTCCCGCCTCGGGCGCCCCGACCGGCGACCAGGCCAAGACGCCGATCCAGCAGGCGCAGGACATCCGGCAGAACCCGGACCTGGCCTCCACCGACCAGGCGAAGGCGCAGGCCGCGCAGCAGGCCGCGCTCGCTTCGCTCACCTGCGCGCCGAACGTGGCCGACCCGCTCGAGGGCAACGACATCTCGAGCAAGCCGCTGGTCGCGTGCGGCGACAAGGACGCCACGAAGTACGTGCTGGGCCCGGAGTTCCTGCCCGGCACCGAGATCTCCACGGCCGCCGCGAACTACGACCAGCAGCGCGGCCAGTGGACCGTCGACCTCACGTTCAAGGCCGCGGGCAGCAAGACCTGGGGTGACTTCACCTCGGCCAACGTCGGCACCCAGGCCGCGTTCGTGCTCGACACCAACGTCGTGTCGGCGCCGACCATCCAGGGCGCCATCCTCGGCGGCAACACGCAGATCACCGGCCAGTTCACGCAGAGCGACGCGAAAGACCTCGCGAACGTGCTGAAGTACGGCTCGCTGCCGCTGTCGTTCGACTCGTCCGACGCCACCACGGTGTCGGCGACGCTCGGCTCGGCCTCGCTGCAGGCGGGCCTGCTCGCCGGCGCGATCGGCCTGATCGTGGTCTTCATCTACTGCCTGATCTACTACCGCCTGCTCGGCATCCTCACGATCCTGTCGCTGGCCCTGTCGGGCCTGCTGGTCTACGCGACGCTGGTGCTGCTCGGCCGGTGGATCGGGTACACGCTCGACCTCGCCGGCATCGCGGGCCTGATCATCGCCATCGGCATCACGGCGGACTCGTTCGTCATCTACTTCGAACGGCTCAAGGACGAGATCCGGGAAGGGCGCACGTTCCGCTCGGCGGTGCCGCGCGGCTGGGCTCGCGCCCGGCGCACGATCCTGGCGTCCGACGGCGTGAGCTTCCTGGCCGCGGCGATCCTGTACGTGATCGCGGTCGGCGACGTGCAGGGCTTCGCGTTCACCCTCGGCATGTCGACGGTGCTGGACCTCGTGGTCGTCTACATGGTCACCCACCCGCTGGTGGCGATGGTGTCCACGTCGAAGTCCGCGTTCCTGTCCAACCCCCGGAACCTCGGCCTCGGTGCCGTGCAGCAGCTGGCCTCGGAACGCCGGGCCAACCGCACCGCCGTCGGCCGCACGAACGTGAAGGAGGCCTGACGTGGGCGTCGAAGACCTGGGCACGGACGCCGAGTCGGGCGCCCGCAAGGCCACCCCGTCCGGCAAGAAGGAAAGCGTCTTCCACCGGCTCTACGTCGGCACGGGCGCGTTCGACATCGTCGGCAAGCGCAAGCGCTGGTACATCTTCTTCGCGGCGCTGGTGCTCGTCTGCATCCTCTCGATGTTCATCCGCGGCTTCAACATCGGCATCGAGTTCGAGGGCGGCACGCAGATCCAGCTGCCCGCCCACGGCGCGCGCGGTGACATCACCACGTCGCAGGCGGCCGAGTCGTTCACCAAGGCGCTCGGCGAGCAGCCGTCGGAGACCCAGCGCGTGGGCACCGGCAACGCGGCGACCATCCAGATCCGCTCGGAGGCGCTGCCGGCCGACCAGGTCGCGAAGGTGAAGCAGCAGCTGTTCACCGACTGGGCGCCGATCGGCTCGAACAACCAGCCGAGCGTGCAGGCCATCAGCGACAGCGCCGTGAGCGCGTCCTGGGGCGGGGAGATCTCGCGGCAGGCGCTGATCGCGCTCGCGGTCTTCCTCGTGGCCGTGGTGATCTTCCTGGCGATCTACTTCGACACCCGGATGGCCGCGGCCGCGCTGATCTCGCTGATCCACGACATCGTGGTCACGGCGGGCGTCTACTCGCTCGTCGGCTTCGAGGTCACGCCGGCGACGGTGATCGGCCTGCTGACCATCCTCGGGTTCTCGCTCTACGACACGGTGGTGGTCTTCGACAAGGTCCGCGAGAACACGCGCGGGCTGCTCGGCCTCACCCGCCGCACGTACCCCGAGGCGGCCAACCTGGCGCTGAACCAGACGTTGATGCGGTCGTTCAACACGGCGTTCATCGCCCTGCTGCCGATTCTCGGCCTGCTGATCGTCGGGTACATCCTGCTCGGCTCGGGCACGCTGCAGGACCTGGCGCTGGTGCAGCTCACCGGCACCCTGGTCGGCGTGCTGTCGTCGGTCGCGCTGGCCACGCCGCTGCTGGTCGACTTCAAGATGCGGGAGCCGAAGTACCAGCAGCAGGCCCAGCGGGTCGCGGCGCGCCGGGCCAAGGCCGCCGCGCGTGACGCCGAGGGCGAGGACTTCGACACGACGGACGACGACGCGCTGGCCGCCGAGCTCCGCAAGGAGAAGGCGATGGCGGCGGCCGCCGGAGTGCCGGCCCGCACGCCGAAGTCGCGCCCGCAGAGCAAGCCGCGCCGCACCGGCGGCGGGGTGTCGTCGGCGAAGCGGAAGCGCTGAGCCCGTGGACCTGGACAAGGCCCTCGGCCTGATCGCCGAGGTGCCGGACTTTCCCGAGCCCGGCGTGCTGTTCCGCGACCTGAGCCCGCTCTTCGCGGACGGGCCCGGGTTCGCCGCGGTCGTCGACGCACTGGCCGCCACGATCGGCCCCGAGGCCGAGCTGCTGGCCGGCGTCGAGGCCCGCGGGTTCCTCCTCGCCGCGGCCGTCGGGTACGCCCGCGGCCTCGGCGTGGTGCTCGTGCGCAAGCCCGGCAAGCTGCCTTCGGTGGCGGGCCGGGTCGACTACGCGCTCGAATACGGCACGGCGAGCGTCGAGCTGCCGGCCGGTGTGGTGCACCCGGGTGCGCGTGTCGCCGTGATCGACGACGTGCTCGCCACCGGCGGCACGGTCGCCGCCACGGTGAAATTGCTCGAAGACGCCGGTGCGGACGTCGGCGGCGTGTCGGTGGTGCTCGAGCTCGGGGCACTCGGCGGCCGAGCGGTGCTCGCGGGCCGCCAGGTGTCGGCCCTGCAGGTCGTCTGACCCTTCTTCACCAGCGGGAACGGCCGGGAAGCCCGGCCGTTCCCGCTGCGTTGAAGGTGGTGTGGCTCCGCCGAGGTCGGGCGGCGCGCCGGACGCCGATCGGACGTGGGCGGAGTGGCCACGCGGTCGAACGGCTACCCTGAGGGTTCGAAGGCCGCACGAGCAGCAGGAGGTGCGGGTGAGCCAAGAGCTCGACGCCGCGGTGCCCGCGAAGACGGCGCCCGCGAAGGACGGCGGGGCGAAAGGCGCGTCGGCGGTACCGCCGCCGAAGGCGAACGGAGCCGCGCCCAACCCGTCGGCGACCCGCCGCGTGCGAGCCCGCCTCGCCCGCCGGATCACGGCCCAGCGGGCCGCACCCGTGAAGCAGGTGCTCGAGCCGCTCGCCGTGATCCACCGCGAGCTGCACCCCAACGCGGACCTCGCGCTGCTCCAGCGCGCCTACGACGTGGCCGAGGAGCTGCACCGCGAGCAGCGGCGCAAGTCCGGCGACCCGTACATCACGCACCCCCTCGCCGTGGCCACGATCCTGGCCGAGCTCGGCATGGACACCACCACGCTCGTCGCGGCGCTGCTGCACGACACTGTGGAGGACACCGGCTTCTCCCTGGAGTCGCTGAAGGCCGACTTCGGCGACAAGGTCGGCGAGCTCGTCGACGGCGTCACGAAGCTGGACAAGGTCAAGCTGGGCACCTCGGCCGAGGCCGAGACGATCCGCAAGATGGTCATCGCCATGGCGAAGGACCCGCGGGTGCTCGTGATCAAGCTGGCCGACCGGCTGCACAACATGCGCACCATGCGGTTCCTGCCGCCGGAGAAGCAGGCCCGCAAGGCCCGCGAAACGCTCGAGGTGCTCGCTCCGCTGGCCCATCGCCTGGGCATGGCGACGGTGAAGTGGGAGCTCGAAGACCTCGCGTTCGCGATCCTGCAGCCGAAGAAGTACGACGAGATCGTGCGCCTGGTCGCCGACCGCGCGCCTTCGCGCGACACCTACCTGCGCAAGGTGATCGCCGACCTCACGAGCAACCTCGTGTCGTCGCGGATCACCGCGAAGGTGGAGGGCCGGCCGAAGCACTACTACTCGATCCACCAGAAGATGATCGTGCGCGGGCGCGATCTCGACGACATCCACGACCTTGTCGGCGTGCGGATCCTCGTGGAGGACGTGCGCGACTGCTACGCCGCCATGGGTGTGGTGCACGCGCTGTGGCAGCCGGTGCCCGGCCGCTTCAAGGACTACATCGCGCAGCCGCGGTTCGGCGTGTACCAGTCGCTGCACACCACCGTGATCGGTCCGGACGGCAAGCCGCTCGAGGTGCAGATCCGCACCTACGAGATGCACCGCACCGCCGAGTACGGCATCGCGGCGCACTGGCGCTACAAGGAAACCAAGGGCACGCACAGTGGTAACGCGATGGACGTGGACGAGATCGCGTGGATGCGCCAGCTGCTCGACTGGCAGCGCGAGGCCGCCGACCCGGGTGACTTCCTCGAATCGCTGCGGTACGAGCTGGCCGCGCGCGAGATCTTCGTGTTCACGCCGAAGGGCGACGTGATCACGCTGCCGGCGGACTCGACACCGGTCGACTTCGCCTACGCCGTGCACACGGAGGTGGGCCACCGCTGCATCGGCGCGCGGGTGAACGGCCGGCTCGTGGCGCTGGAGCGCAAGCTCGAGAACGGCGAGAACGTCGAGATCTTCACGTCGAAGGCGGAGAACGCCGGCCCGAGCCGCGACTGGCTGCAGTTCGCCGGTTCGCCGAAGGCCCGCGCGAAGATCCGCCAGTGGTTCGCGAAGGAGCGCCGCGACGAGGCGATCGACGCGGGCAAGGAAGCGATCACCAAGGAGATCCGCAAGGTCGGGCTGCCGATCCAGCGGCTCGTGTCGGCGGAATCCATGGGCTCGGTCGCCAAGGAGCTGCGCCACGGCGACATCTCGTCGCTGTACGCGGCCGTGGGGGAGGGCCACACCAGCGCGAAGCACGTGGTGCAGCGGCTGGTGGCGCTCATCGGCGGGGTCGACGAGGCGGAGGAGGAGCTCGCCGAGCGGGCCACACCGTCCACCGTCACACGCCGGCGTGGGTCGAACGACGTCGGTGTGATCGTGAAGGGCGCCAGCGACGTGTGGGCCAAGCTGGCCCGCTGCTGCACCCCGGTGCCGGGCGACGAGATCCTCGGGTTCGTGACGCGCGGCGGCGGCGTGAGCGTGCACCGCACGGACTGCACGAACGCCGAAGACCTGCGCACGCAGCCCGAGCGGCTGGTCGAGGTGGAGTGGGCGCCTTCGTCGTCGTCGGTGTTCCTCGTGGCCATCCAGGTCGAGGCGCTCGACCGGCACCGGCTGCTCTCGGACGTGACGAAGGTGCTGGCCGACGAGAAGGTGAACATCCTGTCGGCGTCGGTCACGACCTCGCGCGACCGCGTGGCGGTGAGCCGGTTCTCGTTCGAGATGGGCGACCCGAAGCACCTCGGCCACGTGCTGAAGGTGGTGCGCGGGGTCGAGGGCGTGTACGACGTCTACCGGGTCACGTCGGCTTCCTGAGCCAATCCTGGAGCGCTTCGGTCACTTCGGCGGGGCGCTCCAGCGGGGGCAGGTGCCCGGTGTCGGGCAGGTCCAGCCGGCGCGCGCCGGGGATCTCGGTGGTGAAGCGGTCGGCCAGCTCGAGCAGGCCCGAGCCGTCTTCGAGGCCGATCAGCACGAGCGTGGGCGCGGTGATCTCCCCGAGGCGGTGGCGGGTGTCGGGCACGTCCTCCGTCCACTTCGGCTCGGTCCACTCGCGCCGGTACACGTCCGCGCACATTTCGAGGGCCTGGACGTAGAAGCGCGGGTCCACGGCATCCGGTGTCCGATGTGGACCGACGACGAGGTAGCGCACGTTGGCCTCGGCGACGGCTCGCACGTGCGCTTCGTCGACGTGGTCGGCGGTGTGGTCGAGGTAGCGCTTGAGGTCTTCCACCGGCACGGCGGCGAGCATGGCTTCGCGGCTGTCCGAGGCCATCGGTTCGGGCCACTCGTGGCCGGACAGGCCGGAACCGATCAGCGCCAGGCTCTCGACGCGATCGGGTGCGGCGAGAGCGGCGTCGAGGGCGTAGGCGCCGCCCATCGAAGAGCCCACGAGCGCCGCGCGGTCGACGCCGAGCGCGGACATCACCGCGAGCAGGTCGTGGTGATGGGACACGGTGCCTTCGACGGGCACCGATTCGCCGTGGCCGCGGCGGTCGTAGCGGATCACGCGGTGGTGGCGCGCGAGGGCGGCGAACTGGCGGTCCCACATGCGCCGGTCGGCGATCCCGGCGTGCAGGAGCACCACCGCCGGGCCGTTGCCGGCCTCGTCGTAGCCGAACCGCGCGCCGGCGGCCTCGATCATCCCCATGCCCGCCACGCTAGCGCGCGGACCTGGTCACAGACGGCGGTTTCGCCCAGGGCGATCCCACTAGGGTCGGGGCATGACCGACGGATTCGAGTTCACGCGCGACGGTGAGGTCGCGCGCCTGACGTTCTCCCGGCCGGAGAAGATGAACGCCATCACCTACGGCATGTGGTCGGCGATCCCGGACGTCGTGGCCGAGGTCGAGGCCGACCCGGCGCTCAAGGTCCTCGTGCTCACGGGCGCGGGCAAGCACTTCTCGGCCGGCGCGGACATCAGCGAGTTCCGCGAACTGCGCTCGACCGCCGACGGCGCCGCCACCTACGACAAGGCCGTGGACGGCGCGGTCGCGGCGCTGGCCTCGATGCGCAAGCCCTCCGTCGCGATGATCCAGGGCAACTGCATCGGCGGCGGCTGCCAGCTCTCCGTGGCCTGCGACTTCCGCTTCGCCGCCGAAGACGCCCGCTTCGGCATCACCCCGGCCAAGCTCGGCATCGTCTTCCACTTCGATTCGACCCGCCTGCTCGTGTCCCTGGTCGGCCCCGCGCACGCCCGGTACTTCCTGCTCTCGGGCGAACTCGTCGACGCCGTGCGCGCCCGCGAAATGGGCCTGGTCAACGAACTGCACGCGGCCGAAGGCCTGACCGCCGCCACCGCCGCCTTCGTGGCCACCCTGTGCTCCCGCTCGCAGGCCTCGATCCGCGGCATGAACCGCATCATCGAAAAGATCGTCGGCGGCCAGCAGCACCCGGACGACGAAGTGGACGCCCTGCGCCTGGCCGCCCTGCACGGCGAGGACTACGCCGAGGGCGTGGACGCGTTCCTGAACCGGCGGGCACCGAAGTTCACCTACCGCTGAGCCGGCACCGACGGCTCAGATCTCGTCCCACCGCACGCTCTCGTACGCCTCGGTGAGCAACCGGGCCGCCGCGGGGTTGTTGCGCAGCGCGACCCCGTCGACCGACGCGACGGGGCGGCCGACGGTTTCGGAGTTGGTGAGGAACACGGCGTCGAAACCGGGCAGTTCGCGCGGGTGGACCCGGCGGGTCACCTGCGCGATCCCGGCGGCGGCCAGCTGTTGCTTCAGCAGCAGGTACGTGATGCCGGGCAGGACGGCGGCTTCGGGCCACACCACGGTGTCGCCTTCGAGGAAGCCGACGTTCCAGATGGCGGCTTCGCTGACGTGTCCACAATGTGGTCGAGGAACAGCGCGTCGTCGTAGCCCGCGAGCACGGCCTGGCGCGAATGGTGGATCAGCCCGAACGTGCCGGTGTGCTTCACCTCGGGCAGCTCGCGCTCGTAGCGCGTGGACCGCAGGCGGATCGGGTCGGCGATGTGCTCGTGCGGGGGACCGGTGCGCACCAGGATTTCGGGCACCATCACGGGTTCGTCCCCGCTGGAGCGGGAGAGCACGAGGACGCGCGCCGACAGTGACGCACGCCCCGCGACCAGCCGGCGGAGGTACCCGCGGACCCGCTCGACGTCGAGCTCGCTGCCGAACATCACGCGAGTGTTCGTGGCGAGCCGGGTGAGGTGTAGATCGAGGCCGCGCACGCGGCCCGCGCGGACCTGCATGGCCGTGAAATGCCCGTACCCGCCCAGAACCGCAGCGAGCTGAACGGCGCTGGGTTCAGCGCCGTTCAGCTCGAATGCGTGCGGAGAAATCAGGCCGCGACCGTGACCGCGGTGAACTTCACCGGGTTCTTGGGCTCGCCGGTGTCGCCGTCCTGGCCGACGGTGCCGATGCCGGTCTTGGCGATCTGGTCGAGGACCTTCAGGCCGGCGTCGGAGATGCTGCCGAAGACGGTGTAGTTCGGGGGCAGCTCGGCGGTGCCGTAGACCATGAAGAACTGGCTGCCACCGGAGTTCGGCTGGCCCGTGTTGGCCATCGCGAGGATGCCGCGGCCGTACTTGGCCGTGTCGATGAACTCGTCCGGGATGGTGAAGCCCGGGCCGCCGGTGCCGTCGGTGTTCACGTCGCCCTTGGCGTTCGGGTCACCGCACTGCAGCATCTGCAGCTGGGTCACGCCGAGGCGGTGGCAGATGGTGTCCGTGAAAAAGCCCTGCTTCGCCAGGCTCACGAAGGCCTGCACGGTGCACGGCGCGAGCGCGCGGTCGAGGGTGATCGGGATGTCGCCCGCGGTGGACTTCATCGTGATGTCGACCGTGCCCTGCGAAGAAACGTTCTTGCCGTCCGGCGCGTCGGTCTTCTTCGGCGGCGGCGCGCTCTGCGTGTCGGCCGGGTAGGAGCACGTGGTCGGGTTCGGCAGGGCCTTCGGGCGCGTCGGCAGGGCCGTGCGCTGCGTCGGGATGGTGCCGACCTTCGGTGCCGGGGGCGCCGAAGGCGACGAGCTCGGCGGCGCCGCGGCCGCGTTGGTGTCGTCGCTGCCGCCCGTGCCGTTCACCAACCACACCACGCCGCCGACGATGATGAGGACGACGCCGCCGGCCACGCCCAGGCCCACGATCTTGCGTTTCTTGGCCCGGTCCGCCCGTCGCTCGATCTGCCGCTCGAGTTTCCGCTTCGCGGCTTCACGGCGCTGCTGGTTGGTCGCCACCCGCCCTCCAGTTCCCGCTCGGTGTCACACGTCTGAGGTAGCGGCAGTGTATGGGCACAGCCTGTGAGGACTCTGTACAGGGGCCGCTAGTCTCGATCCGATCGTGATCGGCGCCGCAGTGACTGGAGGGGTTTGGTGCTCGTCGTCGGGTTCGCCGCGGGGCCGCTGCGCGCGAACTGCTATCTGCTGGCCCCGGCCGCCGGCGGCGAGTGCGTGGTGGTGGACCCGGGCCAGGACTCGGCGGAACCGCTCGCGGCCGCGCTCGCCGAGCACGGTCTGACGCCGGTCGTGCTGCTCGCCACCCACGGTCACCCCGACCACGTCGCCGGCGCCCTCGGCCACGACCTGCCGCTGCACCTGCACCCGGCCGACCACGACTGGTTCACCGGCCGGGCCGAACCGCTCGCCGAGGGCCGGCTCGCCGTGGCCGGCCTCGACCTCGACGTGGTGCCGCTGCCCGGCCACACGCCGGGGTCGGTGGCCTTCGGCCTGCGCGCGAGCGAGGGTGGCAGGCTGGTGCTCACCGGGGACACGCTGTTCGCCGGGTCGATCGGACGCACCGACGGCCCCGGCGCCGAACTGGAGAAATCGTTGCGCACGAAGCTGTTGACCCTGCCCGACGACACCGTCGTGCTGCCGGGCCACGGGCCCGCCACGACCATCGGCCGCGAGCGCGCCACGAACCCGGCGCTGGTGCGCGCATGAGCGGCGAGCCGGAGCGGCTGCCGCTGTTCGCGGAGGACACGAAACTCACGCGCCGGCGCGCCTGGTCCGGGCTGATCGGCGCCGTGATCGTGGCCGCGGCGTTCGGTGGCATCGCGGGCCTGATCGGCGGACAGCTGGTGGGGCTCATCGTCGCGGTCGTGGTGGCGCTGCCACTGCTCTACATCGTGCTCTACACGCTGCGCCGCCGGATCTGGCTCGAAGGCACCACGCTGATCGTGCGCACGTGGGGGATCCGGCGCATCGGGCTCGTGGAGGCCGAGCGGCTCGACATCGTGATCGGCGACGTGCGCGGCACCCGCACGGTGAGCCTGCTGGTGAACGCGGGCAAGCGGCGCAAGACGGTGAAGGTCGACCTCGCCGTGTTCGCCGGCACCGGCGGGCGCGAGCTGGGGGCGCTGCAACTGCGCCGGGTGGCCGACGCGCTGCTGAACAACACCGAAGCCAACGGCCTCGTGTTCTCCGAGCTGCTCATCGCCGAACTGAAGTCCGAAGCCCGCGGCGACGCCGTGGCCGAGCGGCCGCTGTACCGCCTCGCCTCGGCCGCCCCGGCGGGCCGCTACATCCAGCGCTTCCCGATGGAAGCTGTCAGCCGCTTCGTCGCGACGCTGGACTGACGGACTCGGCCGGATTCGGCCCGGCTCCGCCGCGCTCGCGCCGGTCGTCGAGACCGTCGACCCGCGCACGGATCTGCTCGACCTGATCGACCAGCTCCGGCAGCTCCTCGGCCACGTAGGCGAGCAGCCGTTCGAGGTGGCGCAGGGTCGCGCGCACCTCGTCGAGCGCGGTCGCGATGCGCGGCACGGCTTCGGCCGCTTCCAGCAGCGCGGCGAACAACCGCCGGACCAGGTGCACGGTGATCCGCGGTCCCGCCAGTACGGCTGAGAACACGACCCCTCCTCGGGTACGGGAGTACTCGCCTCGGTCGCGGACTTCGTACCGCAACCGGGGCGCCGTGGTGAGGCCGGGGTTCGCCCGCGTTACTGGTGGGACGGAACGGGATTCGTGGTGCTCACGAGGTGGTCGACGGGCTCGCGCGCGGCGATCAGCGCGGCCAGGATCGTGGTCACGGGCACCGCCGCGACGATGCCGACGGACCCGGCGAGCGTGCGGATGATCTCCGACGCGATGTCCTCGCTGCCGAGCAGCGCGCCGAGCCCGACGCCGGAGATCGACGAATACAGCAGCACCGGCAGCGCCGCGCCGGCGTAGGCCATCACGAGGGTGTTCACGGCCGAGCCCACGTGGTCGCGCCCGATGCGCAGGCCCGAGCGGTACAGCTCGCGCCAGCCCAGCGCCGGGTTGGCCCGCCGCAGCTCCCACACGGCGCTGGTCTGGGTGATCGTCACGTCGTCGAGCACACCGAGCGCACCGATCACCACCCCGGCCAGCAGCAGGCCGCGCGCGTCGATGCCGTGGCCGAGTGAACCGATCAGCGTCGACGTGCTGTCGTCGAGCCCGGTCAGCGACGCGCCGACGGAGAAGATCGCCGACAGCACCCCGATCAGCGCCAGGCTCACGAGCGTGCCGAGCACCGCGACCGACGTTCTCGCCGAGAGCCCGTGGGTGAGGTACAGCGCCACGAACATGATCGCGCCGGCGCCCGCGATCGCGACCAGCAACGGGTTTTCCCCCGAGAGGATCGACGGCAGCACGAACAGCACGATCACCACGAAGCTCAGCACCAGCGCCACGAGCGCCGCGAGCCCCTGCCAGCGCCCGAGCACCAGCACGGCCACCGCGAACAGCGCGGCCAGCAGCACGAGCGGCGTGCCGCGCTGGAAGTCGACGAGCTGGAACGACGCCGGATCGGTGGCGTTGCCGCCGTTGTAGGCGAGCACCACCTTGTCGCCGGTGGAAAAGCGCGGGGTGCTCGGCTCGATCGGCACGATGAGCTGCAGCGGTTTTCCGATGGCCGGGCCGTCGGTCATGGTCAGGTTGACGGTGAGGCACGGTTTCTGGTCGGGGTCGGCCTGAGCGCCGACCTGCACCTGGCCGTTGGCGAGGCACGGGCCGGTGGCGGTCGCGGTGATCGACCCCTGCACCGGCGTCCCCTGCGGCACCACGCTCGTCGGCGACGCCTGGCCCCACGGGTACAGCACGATCATGCCGACGACCGTCGCGACCGCGAGCGGCACCAGCAGCCAGGTGAGCAGTTTCCGCACTCGCGTGGAGGCGGGGGCGGCGGGCCCGTGGCCGTGCCCGTGACCGTGGCCGTGTCCGTGGGCCTGCGCGGTGAGCGCGGCGCGTAGGCCCTTGCGGGCCGCGGGTTCGGGGGAGCCGGTCGGGTTCTCCGCCGTGCCGGGGTGGCTCGCGGGATCGTCCGGGTTTTCCGCGGTGCCGGGCGAAAGGACCTCGCCGGTTCGGCGCGCCCGGGCCTGGCGGGAGCCGGGAAGCGGGGTTTCGCCCGTACGGCGGCCCTGGCCGTCGGCTCGCCGGACGGTCGCGGATTCGCCGGTGCCGCTCGCCGGCGGGGGTGTTTCGCCACGGCGGCGTGGCGGCAGCGGGGTTTCGCCCGTGGTGCGTCCGGCGGGGGGCGGCGTTTCGCCGGTGCGGCGCGAAGCCGGCCCGTCGCCCGCGCGGCGGTGGGTGGGGGGTGGCGTTTCGCCGGTGCGGCGGGATGCGGGCAGCGGGGTTTCGCCGGTGTGCCGGGAAGGCACGGGGGTTTCGCCGGTGCGGTTCGCCTGCGGTGACCCGGCCCGGCGCGAGGCCGGCGGCGGGGTGTCGCCTCGGCGTCGGCCGGTGGGAGAAGCACCGGTCGGAGAGGCTGCCTCTGACCGTGGCGTGGCGCCGGTCCGGCGTCCGGCCGCCGGTGCGTCGCCGGCGCGGCGTGGTGGCTGGGCGGATTCGCCTGTCCGGCGTGCGGCGGGGTTGTCCGCGGTGCGCCGGGCGCGCCGCGGCGGCTCGTCGGCGGCGGGCCAGGCGAGCTCGTCGCCCGCGCGGGGCCGGGCCGCGGGTGCCGGGGAGTCGCCGGTGACGCGGCGGATGGGGCCGGTGTCGGCGTCGGCCGCGTCCAGTGCGTCGGAGTCGGAGGGGTAATCGGGCGGTGCCACGGCGCACATCCTGCACTCCGGCCGTGGCCGTCACCCGTACCGGGTGGGGACGACCCGGTCGATTCCGGCGTTTCGCTCAGCCGAGCGCCTGGCGCAGGTGCACGCGGCGGTAGGCGCTCGGCGGGGTGTCGAAGTGGTCGAGGAAGGCCTGGCGCAGCGTCTCGGTGGACCCGAAGCCGCAGCGGCGCGCGATGGCGGCCAGCGGCAGGTCGGTGCCCGCGAGCAGGCGGGCGGCGTGCTCGGCGCGGACGGTGCGCACGTACTTGCCCGGGGTGGTGCCCAGGTGCGCGTCGAACAGCCGGGTCAGCTGCCGGGTGCTGATGCCGGCCTGCCGCGCCAGCACCGGCGTGCCGAGGTCCTCGCCCAGGTGTTCGGCGACGAACGCGGTGAGGTCGCGCACCTGCCGGTGCTCCGGCGGCGGACCGGACAGGAACATGCTCACCTGCGCCTGGTTCCCGGGCCGCTGCAGGTAGGTCACGAGGGCGCGGGCGGCCTCGCGGGCGAGCGTGGGGCCGTGGTCCTCCTCGACGAACGCCAGCGCGAGGTCGAGCCCGCTGGTCACGCCGGCGGCGGTGTAGATGTCGCCGTGGCGGATGAACAGCGGCACCGGGTCCACGGTCACCGCCGGGTACCTCGCGGCGAGCTGCGCCGCGTAGGCCCAGTGCGTGGTCGCGCGGCGGCCGCTGAGCAGTCCGGCCGCGGCCAGCACGGTGGCGCCGGTGCACACCGACGCCGTGCGCGTGCTCGTGCGGGAGAGCCGGCGCACGTGTTCGAGCAACCGTTGGTCGGCGGCCGCGTCGCGGTGGCCGAGGCCGCCGGACACGACGATCGTGTGCAGGGGCCCCGAAACCTGGTCGAGCCGCACGTGCGGGGTGAGCGCGATGCCCGACTGGCAGCGGAACGGGTGTCCGTCCACAGTGGCCAGTCGCAGGTCGTAGCGCGGTCGGGCGCCGAGGCGGTTGGCGGCGTCGAGCGCGTCGGACACGCACGCGATGTCGAGCAGCTCGGCGTCGGCGTACGCGACGATCACGACCTGCCGTTCGGGCCCCGGCATGATCGAACGTTAGCAGGTCAGCAGGCCGATCGACATGGTTCGCAGGATTACGGACATCGGGGTGCCGGTGCCCGGTCCGCGGGGGCACGGTGGAGGGCATGACGGAAAAGACGTTCGCCTTCGTCCTCTATCCCGGCCTCACGGTGCTCGACCTCGTGGGCCCGCTCCAGGTGCTGAGCGCGTTCGCCCTGGCGGATCCGGAGTTCCGCGTGGTGGTCGTGGGGGAGACCCTCGACCCGATCGGCACCGACACGCCGCTGGGCGTCACCCCCAGCCACACCTTCGCCGACGTGCCCGAGCCCTACGGCGTGCTCGTGCCGGGCGGCAGCGCGCCGACCCTCGACGCGCTCGCGAACCGGCCGCTGATCGACTACGTCGCCTCGACCGCGCGCACGGCCGAGCTGATGACGTCGGTCTGCACCGGCGCGCTGCTGCTCGGCGAGGCCGGCCTGCTCGACGGCCGCGAGGCGACCACCCACTGGATGTTCCGCGACCTGCTGCGCGCGTTCGGCGCCACGCCGGTGGCCCGCCGCTGGGTCGACGCCGGCCCGGTGATCACCGCGGCGGGCGTGTCCGCGGGCATCGATCTGGCGCTGCACCTCGTGGAACGACTCGGCGGCCCCGAGGTGGCGCGCACCGTGCAGTTCGGCATCGAGTACGACCCCGAGCCGCCGCTCGGCCCGCTCGACTGGGAGGCGGCTCCGCACGGTGCGCTGAAGCCGCTGCTGGAGTACACACTGGGCGACGTGCTGACCGATCGCCCGGACCTGAAGGCGAAGCTGCTCGCGTACGCCTAGGCCCGGTGTCCGGCACCCTTCCAACGAGGTGGGCCATCCGGGTGAGGGTGGCCGGAAGGGCCGGGCGCGGAGGGTGGCGCAGGTACTTTCGGGTCGCTCGATCAGGTGACGTGCGGCCGTGGGGAGCTTGCGGTGCGGTTCCAGGTCCTCGGCCCGCTGGCGGCGGCCCCGCTCACGGTCGCGCTGCCGTCGGCGGCCCAGCCGCGCCGCTTGCTCGCGTTGCTGCTCGCGCGGCCCAACGAGGTGGTGGGCCGCGCGACGATCGTCGACGAGCTGTGGCCCGACGGCGCGCCGCCCAGCGCCGCGGCGATCGTTCAGGTCACGGTTTCGAAGCTGCGCAAGGCACTCTCACCCGGCCTGGCCGCGGACGATCCCGCGCAGCGGCTGAAATCGGGGCCGCGCGGCTACAAACTGACGGTGGCCGAGGGCGAGCTGGACGCGGAGGAGTTCGTCGCGCTCGCGTCCGCCGGGCTGGCGGCCGAGGACTCGCGGACCCGGCGGGATCTGCTGACCCGCGCGCTCGGCTGCTGGCGCGGTGGGGCGTTCTGCGACGTCGCGACCGGCCCGCTCGTCGAGGCGCACGAGGTGTGGCTGGACGACCGCCGCCGGACGGTGCTGCTGCAGCTGGTGGAGCTGCAGCTGGCCGAGGGCGACGAGCAGGCCGTGGTGCACCGGCTCGCGCCGGTCGTGGCCGCGCGGCCCGCCGACGAGCGGCTCGCCGGCCGCCTCGCGGACGCGCTCGCGGGCCTGGGCCGCCGCGACGCCGCCCTCGACGTGCTGCGCCGCACCCGCCGCGCGCTCTGGGCCGAGGCCGGCGTGGTGCCCGGGCCGGAGCTCGACGCGCTCTACCGCCGCGTCGCCGGTGCCGAGTGGACGGCCGGCGGTCCGCCCGCGCAGCTGCCCGCGCCCGTTCCCGACTTCACCGGCCGCGCCGCCGAACTGGCCGCCGTGACCCGGCACCTGCGCACTCCCGCCCCGGTCGTGGCCCACGGCGCGGCCGGGGCCGGCAAGAGCGCGCTCGCCGTGCAGGCGGCGTGGCGGACGCGGCGCCGGTTTCCCGACGGCCAGCTCGTGGCCGACCTGGCGGCCGCCGAGCCGCGTGACGTCCTCATCGCGTTCCTGCGCGCGCTCGGCGCGGCCACGGCCGAGCTCACCGGCGACCTCACCGCGCTGGTCGCGGCCTGGCGCAGCCACACCGTGGACCGGCGGTTGCTGGTGCTGCTGGAAAACGCGCGCACCGAAGCCCACGTCCGCCCGCTCCTGCCGAGCGGGGCCGGCTGCGGGGTGCTCGTGACGGCGCGCCGGCCGCTGCCGGGCCTGGCCGCCGCGCGGCCGGTTCCCGTCGGCGAGCTGTCCACTGTGGACGCGCGAGCGCTGCTCACCGCGGTGGCCGGGGAACCCCGGATCGCGGCCGAGCCCGAGGCGGCCGACGCGGTGGTGGCGCGCTGTGCCGGGCTCGCGCTGGCCGTGCGGATCGCCGGTCTGCGCCTGGCCGCGCGGGCGCACCTGCGGGTCGCCGACCTCGCCACGCGCCTCGGTGACGACCGCCGCGCGCTCGAGGAGCTGACCGCCGGCGACCTGAGCGTGCGCGCCGCGGTACTGCCGGCGTTGCGCGAGTGCACCGCCGAAGACCGGGATCTGCTGCGGCTGCTGGGATTGTTCCGGCGGCCCGTGCCGGACTGGTGTGCGGCCGCGCTGCTCGGTGTGCGAGCGGCCGAGGCCCGCGACCGGCTCGACGCACTGGCCGACACCCACGTGCTGACGGCCGACGAGCACGGCCGCCACGCCGTGCCCCGCTTCGTGCGCCTCGGTCTCGGGCCGCTGCCCGGGCCCGACCGGGCCGCCCTGCGCCGCGCTCTCGAATCCGTGCTCGCCCTGTCCGAACGCGTACTTTCCTTGCTGGACCACGGTTTCACGCCGGCCGGACCACCGGTTACCGCGCCGGAGGTGAGCGTGGTGCGCGCCGCGACCGCCGACCCCGAAGGCTGGCGGCGCCGAGAAACGGAGCTGGTGGCCACGGCGGCGCGGCTGGCCGGTCGGCACCACTGGCACGCCCTCGCGGCCCGGCTTTCCGACGCGTGCGCCGCGCTGGCGGGTACGCCGTGGCTCGGCCGCTCCGCTCGGGCGGTCTCGATCGTCGGGCTCGCCGCGGCCCGCCGGCTCGGCGACCGTCCGGGCGAGGCGGGCAAGCTGTTCACCCTCGCGTCCGTGCACTGGCAGGCGGGGCGCTCGCGGCAGGCCCGCACGTACTTCTCCTTGGCCGGCAACCGGTTCGAGGCGCTCGGCGACCCGCGCGGCCGCGGCGCGGCGCTGGTCGCGCTGGCCGACCTCGACGCCGACGCCGGCCTGGCCGAGCTCGCCGTGACCGAGCTGCGCGAAGCGCTGGCGCTGCTGCGCGAGTGCGGGGACGTCCGCGGCCAGGCGATCGCGGCCGCGCAGTTCGGCGGGCTTTCCGAGGACCTCGGCGACGTGCGGCGAGCCGTGGAGAGCTTCGAAGCCGCGCTGCTGCTGGCCGGTGGCTGCGCGGGCCGCTGGCACGACCAGGTCGCCAAGCGGTACGCCGACGTGCTGCGCCGCCACGGCCGCACCGACCGCGCGGCCGACCTGCTCACCGGCGCGCTCGGCGGCGCGGTGCGCACCCGCGAACGGCACTGGGAGGCCCACGTGCTGCGCAGCCTCGGCGACCTGCACACCGACGCCGGCGAGGTGGCCGAGGGCGAGCGCTGCCTGACCCGGTCGCTGGACCTGTTCGAGCAGATCGGCCACCGGCACGCGGCCGCCTACACCCACCGCAGCCTCGCCGAAGCCCGCTTGCGCGCCGCCGACCCGGCCGGGGCGCGGCGGCACCTGCGCAGCGCGATGACCGTGTTCCAGGATCTGCGGGATCGCCGCGGCACGGGCTACGCGCTGCTCAGCCTGGGCAAGACACACGCCGGAACCGGTTCCGGCAGCGGCGCCCGCCGGGCGCTCGGCGGCGCGGCCGAGGTGTTCTGCGACCTCGGTTTCCCGCTGTGGGAGCTGCGGGCGCTGCGCGAGCTCAACGCGGCTTCGAGTGATTCACCCGCCGGAGCCAGGGCTCGTGAAGTCTTGGCGAAGATCAGGTTCTGACCCCGCTTCCCGCGGCGCCGGCGGGGGGCGCGTTTGGCGAAGTTATGGACCCGCGTCCGAGGCTCCCGCAGTCGCACCGGCCAAGCCGGGAGGTCGCCCCTCCGGCAGCCGGTCCGACCACCACAGTCCCCACGAGGAGGCAAGTCATGCGTGTTCCTCCGATGCTGCCCCGGGCAGCGGTCGGACTGGTCGCCACGGCGGCCATGACGGTGCTCGGCACGGCAGCGGCGTCGGCCGCGCCCGGCGTGACGAAGCTGTCGCAGTCCGCGGCCGCGTCGCAGCTGTCGGCGGCGGGTGTCACGCACTCGTCCAGCGGCGGGTGCACCACCCGGTCCAACTCCACCTGCACGTCGTTCGAGCAGATCAACCAGACCACGGTGAGCGGCGTGATCACGCTGAAGCGCGCCAGCGGGTGCGCCATCAACATCACCGGGGGCACCGAGGTGGGCCACGCCTCGGGCACCTACAGCCACTACAACGGCTACAAGGTCGACATCTCGCACAACAGCTGCGTCGACGCCTACGTCAAGAACAACTTCTCCTACATCGGCCTGCGCGGCGACGGCTACCCGCAGTGGCAGGCGCCCTCGAGCAACCTCTACTGCGACGAGGGCAACCACTGGGACATCACCTACTACACGAGCGGCGGCTGAGGCCCACTTTCCGCGGCCGGCCGGGGACTGCCCACCACTGAGGGCGATGGGCAGTCCCCGGCCCGGCCCAGCAGCACCGATCACCGGTTCGTGGCCTGATTGTCACCGAGGGTGACGGGTGAGGTCGCCCACCTGCGCGTCGCGCGGGGGTTGACCGTGCTGGGGGAGCGCGTACCGTCAGCCCAATGCCCCAGCGCAGAGGGGATTCCGGTCTCACCCTCCTGACCACCGTCCGCGACGACGACCTCGTGCTCGTCACCGCCGCGGGCGAGATCGACGCCGCCTCGGTCGGCGACTTCCGGACGGTGCTGGCCGAAGCCTGCGTGGTCGGCGACCGGCTCGTGGTCGACCTCTCGCGCGTCGGCTTCCTCAGCTGCGCCGGCCTGCGCGTGCTGGAGGAAACGAGCCGCACGCGCCCCGGCTTGTCCGTGGTCGCGACCGGCCGGCTGGTGCTGCGCGTCTTCGACGTCACCGGCACCACCCAGGCCCTCGACGTGCGGCCGCGCCTCGTGGACGCCTGCGCGGCCGCGCGCGCCTGACCTTCCGCCGCCTCGTGGATGGCTGCGCCCGCCGCTCGCGCCTGACCTCCGGCCGGCTCGTGGATGCCCGCGCTTGACGTTCCGCCGCCTCGTGGTCGCCTGCGCCTGGCCGGCCGACGACTCGTGGCCCGCCCACGCCTGACCGGCCGCGCCTCGTGGACGCCTGTGCGGCCGCGCGCGCCTGGCCGGCCGCCGACTCCGTGGATGCTTGCGTGGCCGCTCGCGCCTGACGGGCCGCCGACTCCGTGGATGCTTGCGTGGCCGGTCACGCCTGACGGGCCGCCGACTCCGTGGATGCTTGCGTGGCCGCTCGCGCCTGACGGGCCGCCGATCGGGTGGAGATCACCCGCACCCGTGCGAGCCGACCCGATCTTGGGTACTCCACCCGTGAACCCGACCAGGTTTCCTCGACCAGGAAAAGGTGATCCGGGATGTCCACCACGACCGAACGCACCGGCGCGAAC
This sequence comes from Amycolatopsis rhabdoformis, assembly GCF_035918295.1. Classification (GTDB taxonomy): domain Bacteria; phylum Actinomycetota; class Actinomycetes; order Mycobacteriales; family Pseudonocardiaceae; genus Amycolatopsis; species Amycolatopsis rhabdoformis. The sequence continues at coordinate 3,386,018 of NZ_CP142149.1, read as the reverse complement.
GGCGCCGTCGGCGCCCTCGTCGGCGGTGCCGCGGGACTGGCGGTGCTGGCCGGCCTGTACTTGATCATCGGCCCGTGGCTGGCCCGCTTCGGCGGCGCGGCCGAGCTCGCGATCAGCAACACGGTGGCGGGCCTGGCCATCATCGTCCTCGCCGCCGTCCGGGCGCGCACGACCCGCCCGCAGGCCCTCACGTGGGTGCTGCCGGTGCTCGGTGTCTGGGCCGCGGTGTCCCCGCTGGTCCTGCGCTACGGCGACGAAACGGCCCCCTCCACGGGAGCGCTGGCCGGCAACATCATCGCCGGCGTCGTGGTGCTGCTGGCCGGTGTCGCGCTGTGCCTGCGCCGTCCCGCCGCTGGGGCACGCTGAGCAGCAGCAGCTTGCGCGGATTTCGGTCCGCGCCGCGTCCTCTGCGGCGAGCGAGTCGCACTGAGCGCGCGTCGGACGCGGTGACCGGCAAGGCCGATGTCCGTGCGTTGGTGCTGGTGGCCGGTGTTGCGCGGCGCCCGCCCGCCAGCGGTGCTTGCTGAGCAGCTGAGCCGGCGCGGCGCGGTGTTCCGTCTGCGCGACCTCCGCGGCCGGCACGGGCTGCACCGAGCGCGCGTCGGGCGCGCTGATTCGCACCCTCGTCGCCGGTGAGGTGTTGTCGGCGGGCTCGGCGTTGTGGTTGCGCCGACCGGCCCACCGGGCTCGGTGGGCCGGCCGCGTCGGTGTGGTGCGGACCTGGACCGCACGCTCCCGCGCATCTGCGTGCCCGCGCCGCCCCGCTATCCGGGCTCGCTGAGCAGGCCGCGCCAGCGAGGTGCGGAGTTGGGCCCGTGCACGACCTCCGCGGCGAGCACCGGGCGCACCCACCGCGCGTCCGGGTGGGCCGGGGCGTCGGGGAAGGGTGGCTGGGGCTGCGCGAGCTGGGCGAGGAGGCCGGTCAGGGCGCCGAGGTCGTGCTCGGTGAAGCCGACGCCCACGCTGCCCGCGTAGCGCAGGCCCGCGCCGTCCGGGACGGCCAGCAGCAGGGAGCCGAAGGTGCCGGCGCGGCGGCCGCCGCCGGGGCGCCAGCCGGCGATGAGGACGCGGCGTACGTCGGGGGCGGCGACGAAGAGCCAGTCCGTGTTCGCGCGGCCCGGGCGGTAGGGGCTGGTGCGGCGTTTCGCGAGCAGGCCGGGCAGTCCGTGGTCGCGGGCGGCTCGGGCGACCGCGCCGCCGTCGCCGAAGTGTGCGGCGGGGACCTGCCAGTGGTCGCCGGTGAGGCCGAGGTCGTCGAGCAGTGCGCGGCGCTCGACGTAGGGCCGGTCCAGGCGCGAGCGGCAGTCGAGGTGCAGCACGTCGGAGACGAAGAAGAACGCCGGGTGCCGGTGCACGAGCCGCCGGGCGCCGTCCGCGTCGGCGTCGGTGCGGCGGCGCAGCCCGATCGGGTCCGGCCTGCCGTCGGCGAACACCACGATCTGCCCGTCCAGCAACGCTTCCGTGGAGCCGAGCTGCGCGCCCAGACCGCGCAGCTCGGGGTAGCCGGCGGTCACGTCGGCGCCGGTCTCGTCGAGGACGGTGGCCCGCGCGCCGCTCACCCGCACCAGGGCGCGGCGGCCGGGCCAGGCGAACTCGTAGGCCCACTCGTCGTCCTCGGCGGTGGAGGGCATGCGGCCGGGCCGCACGGGCATCGGCGCGAGGAACCGCGGCGTGTCCTCGTGGCCGGGCTCGGCGGGGTCGAGGCGGCGCAGGCGCCAAGTGTCGGCGTCACCGCTGTCGCGGCCCAGTTCGTAGCGGCCCCGCAGGCGCTCGCCGTGCAGCACGAACTCGATGCGGTGCTCGTGCCAGTGCACCGGCTCGTAGCGGCCGCGGTCCCAGATGGCGACTGTGCCCGCGCCGTACTCGCCGGCCGGGATCTCACCGGCGAAGTCGGCGTAGTCCACCGGCTGGTCGTCGATCGGGATGGCGAGCCGGGCGCGGCCGGGCAAGCGGGGCAGGCCACGCGGAACGGTCCACGACCTGAGGACCCCGTGGCGCTCCAGCCGGAAGTCCCAGTGCACCTGGCTCGCCCGGCGTTCCTGGACCACGAACACCCCACCGGCCGGGACAGCCGGGGGAGGAGCGAGGGCCGGTTCGGTGGCCTGGCCGAGCGCGCGTCGGCGCCGGCGTTCGGCGAGTTCGTCCGCCATCGCAGGCGTGGCACCCCCGTCCCTTCGGGCGCGCCCACTTTAGCGCCCGCTCAGGCGAGCACGCTCTCCAGCCACGCCTGCCAGGCCTTGTTCTCCTGGTCGACCTCCGCGTCGGCGGCGAACAGGTGGTGCCCGACGGCGATCGGCATCCCCATCGCCGAGCGCTCGTGGAAGCGGTAGAGCGCGTCGGCCGTGCGGATGCCCGCGTAGTGCGGGGTCGTGTAGTCGAGGATCCCGTCGATCGCACCGACGCCGTCGACCGTGAACCGCACCGGCTGCCCGATCTCGGGCTTCGCGGGCAGCCCCAGCGCGCTGATCAGCTTCGACCACGCGTCGGGCGAAGCCGACGACTCCGGGCCGCCGGCGAGCACGAACCGCGCGCGCCGGCCGGGGAAGAACTCCAGCAGCTGGCCGAGCGTGTGCAGGTACATGTCCCAGCCGCGGCCGAAGCCCTCGTGGTACTCCTCGCCCCAGTCCTGCGCGGTGAAGCTGTGGTGGACGAACCGCAGCACCGACGTGCCGCCGGCGGCCGCCTCCACGAGGAACTCGAACGCGTCGAAGCTGCCGTCGGGGGCCGCTTCGCCGCGGTAGGCGAAGCGGCGCGGCGGCTCCCAGGTGGTGATCTCGGCTTCGCTGGTGAACTCGCCCATGGTGAAGCGGACGCGCCGGGCCGGCGCGTCGACCTCGTGCTTGCCCATGAACCACGAGTCGATGCCCGGTCCGGTGGCCACGGCGTCCCACACCGCCTCCGGTGACGCGGGCAGCTCGACCTGCTTGGCGACCTCGAACTCGTGGGTCATGACCGGTTCCTCCTCACCTGACGGAAAACCCACCGTGTCATTGACAAGAATAGTTGTCAAGGGTGCGGCGACGGCTCCGGGGAGGTGCCAGACTGCGGGGGACCGAGGGAAAGGACCGCTCATGGCGACCGTGGCCGACCAGTTGATCGACGTTCTCGTGCAGTCCGGTGTGCGCCGCATCTACGGGGTGGTGGGCGACAGCCTCAACCCCGTGGTCGACGCCGTGCGCCGCACCGGCGGCTCGGCGCGCGGCGGGATCGACTGGGTGCACGTGCGCAACGAGGAGGCCGGCGCGTTCGCCGCGGCCGCCGAGGCCCAGCTCACCGGGGAGCTCGCCGTGTGCGCGGGCAGCTGCGGCCCCGGCAACCTGCACCTGCTGCAAGGCGTTTACGACGCGCACCGCTCGGGCGCGCCGGTGCTCGCGATCGCCTCGCACATCCCGTCGACGCAGATCGGCACCGGCTTCTTCCAGGAGACGCACCCGCAGCAGCTGTTCGCGGAGTGCTCGCACTACTGCGAGCTGGTGAGCAGCCCCGAGCAGATGCCGCGCCTCGCGCGGATCGCCGTGCAGAACGCCGTGGGTCGCCGCGGTGCGGCCGTGCTGGTGCTGCCCGGCGACGTCTCGCACGAGTCCGCCGTGAACCCGACCGGCGTGTCCGCGCCGCTGGGCACCCCGCCGGCGATCGTGCCCGCCGCGGCCGACGTCGACCGGCTCGTGGAACGGATCAACAGCGCCGAAAAGGTGATGATCATGGCCGGCGCGGGCTGCCGCGACGCCCACGAAGACCTGCTCGCCCTGGCCGACACGATTGGCGCGCCCGTGGGACATTCCTTGCGGGGCAAGGAGTTCGTGCAGTACGACAACCCGTTCGACGTCGGCATGAGCGGCCTGCTCGGCTACGGCGCCTGCTACGACGCGATGCACGAGGCCGACCTCGTGCTGCTGCTCGGCACCGACTTCCCGTACGACACGTTCCTGCCGCAGCGCAACACCGTGCAGGTGGACATCGACCCGGCCCGGATCGGGCGCCGCTCGGTGCTCGAATTCGGGGTGCTGGGCGACGTCGGCGCCACGATCCGCTCCGCCCTGCCACGGTTGCGCCGCAAGGAGGACCGCTCGTTCCTGCACGCCATGCTGCACAAGCACGAACGCGGCCTGCAGCGGGTGGTCGACGCCTACACCAGCGACGTGGCCCAGCGCGTGCCGCTGCACCCCGAGTACGTGGCCGACATCCTCGACGAGGAGGCGGCCGACGACGCGGTGTTCACCGTGGACACCGGCATGGGCAACGTGTGGGCGGCCCGCTACGTCACGCCCAACGGCCGGCGCCGGATCATCGGCTCGTTCGTGCACGGCAGCATGGCCAACGCGCTGCCCCACGCGATCGGCGTGCAGTCGGCCGCACCGGGCCGGCAGGTCGTGGCGATGTGCGGCGACGGCGGCCTGGCGATGCTGATGGGGGAGCTGCTCACGCTGAAGACCCACGCGCTGCCGGTGAAAGCCGTGGTGTTCAACAACTCCTCGCTCGGCATGGTGAAGCTCGAGATGCTCGTGGACGGTCTGCCGGAGTTCGGCACCGACCACGACTCGGTCGACTTCGCCGCCATCGCGCGTGCGGCCGGCCTGCACTCGCGCCGCGTGGAGAAGCCGGCCGACGTGCGCGAGGGCATCCGCGAGATCCTCGACCACGACGGCCCCGCGGTGCTCGACGTGGTGACCGACCCCAACGCGCTGTCGATCCCGCCGAACATCACCGCGGCCCAGGTGCGCGGCTTCGCGCTCGCCGCGAGCCGCACCGTGCTCGGCGGTGGCGTCGGCAAGATGCTGCAGCTGGCGAAGTCCAACCTGCGCAACGTGCCCCGCCCCTGAACCACGGCACCGGACCAGGAGCTCTGAAACACGGGCGCTGAAAAACCCGCCCAGAAAGCAAAATCCTGGCCCTCGGCCCACGAACGCCCGGCCCTCGAACACCCGGTCCTCGAACGCGAGCGGGGCGGTGCCACAGGAACACCTGCGGCACCGCCCCGGTCGAGGACCCGGGTGGGTCAGTCCGTCTCGGCCATCGCCTCGGCGAACTGCGCCGCGTACAGGCGGGAGTACGCGCCGCCCGCGTGCAGCAGGGTCTCGTGGTCGCCCTGCTCCACGATGCGGCCCGACTCCATCACGAGGATCACGTCGGCGTCGCGGATCGTGGACAGGCGGTGCGCGATCACGAAGCTCGTGCGGCCCTGGCGCAGCGAGTTCATCGCGCGCTGGATCAGCACCTCGGTGCGGGTGTCCACGGAGCTGGTCGCCTCGTCGAGGATGAGGATGGCCGGCTTCGCGAGGAACGCCCGCGCCACCGTGATCAGCTGCTTCTCCCCGGCGCTGACCGTGCCGCCCTCGTCGTCGATCACCGTGTCGTAGCCGTCGGGCAGCGTGCGCACGAACCGGTCGACGTAGGTCGCCGTGGCGGCCTCCACTACTTCGTCGTGGGTCACGTCGTCGGCGCCGTAGGCGATGTTCTCCTCGATGGTGCCGCCGAAGAGCCACGCGTCCTGCAGGACCATGCCGGTCTTGTCGCGCAGGTCCTCGCGGTCCATCTTGGCGATGTCCACGCCGTCGAGCGTGATGCGCCCGTTGTCGATCTCGTAGAACCGCATCAGGAGGTTGACCAGCGTGGTCTTGCCGGCGCCGGTGGGCCCGACGATCGCGACCGTCTGGCCCGGCTCCACCGTGAGCGAGAGGTCCTCGATCAGCGGCGTGTCCTCGAGGTAGCGGAAGGACACGTCGTGGAACTCGACCTTGCCGTGGACCACGGCCGGGCGCTCGGGGCGCTCCGGCTCGGGTTCCTGCTCCTTCGCGTCGAGCAGCGCGAACACGCGCTCGGCCGACGCGACACCCGACTGCAGCAGGTTCGCCATGCTCGCGATCTGCGTCACCGGCTGGCTGAACTGGCGCGAGTACTGGATGAACGCCTGCACGTCGCCCAGCGTCAGGCTGCCCGACGCCACCCGCAGCGCGCCGATCACGGCGACCAGCACGTAGTTCAGGTTGCCGATGAACATCATCGCCGGCTGGATCGTGCCGGAGATGAACTGCGCCCGGAAGCTCGCGTTGTACAGCGTGTCGTTCTGCTCGCGGAACATCGCCTCGGCCTCTTCGCGCCGGCCGAAGACCTTCACCAGCGAGTGGCCGGTGTACATCTCCTCGATGTGCGCGTTGAGCTTGCCGGTGGTGGCCCACTGCTTGATGAACTGCGGTTGCGCGCGCTTGCCGATCTTCGCCGCGATGAACACCGACGCGGGCACGGTGAGCAGCGCGATGATCGCGAGCAGCGGTGAGATGAGGAACATCATCACCAGCACGCCGATCACCGTGAGCACCGAGGTCACGATCTGCGCCAGCGTCTGCTGCAGCGACTGCGCGAGGTTGTCGATGTCGTTGGTGACGCGGCTGAGCACCTCACCGCGCGGCTGGCGGTCGAAGTAGCGCAGCGGCAGCCGCGCGAGCTTCTCCTCGACCTCGCGGCGCAGCGAGTAGACCGCGCTCTGCACGAGGCTCGTCGTGAGTCGGGCTTGGATCAGGCCGAAGAACGACGCGACCACGTACAGCGCCAGCACGAGCAGGAGTACCTGGCCCACGGCCGTGAAGTCGATGCCCTGGCCCGGCACGATGTCCGCGCGCTGGAAGATGTCCGCGAGCGTGGTGTTGCCCTGCGCCCGCAGGCCGGCGACCACCGCTTCCTTCGTGGCGCCGGCCGGCAGGTTCTTGCCGATCACGCCCGCGAAGATCAGGTCGGTGGCGCGCGCGAGGATCTTCGGCCCGATCACGGTGAGCGCCACGCTCAGCGTGCCGAGCACCAGCACGCCGATCAGCTGCGCCTGTTGCGGTCGCAGCAGGCGCAGGAGCCGGCCCAGCGACCCCTTGAAGTCCATCGCCTTCTCCGGCGGCATGCCGCCGGCCATGAACCGCCCCGGCCCGGCGGCCGGCGCGACGTTCTTGTTGCGCGCGGTCGTCGGCCTCTCGCCGACCTCCGTCGCGACGTTGCTGCTGGCGGGCGTTTCCTCGCTCACGCTGCCTCCTGCTCGGTCAGCTGCGAAAGCACGATCTCGCGATACGTTTCGTTGCCGTCCATCAGTTCGTGGTGGGTTCCGCTGCCCACGACCTGGCCGTCGTCGAGCACGACGATCCGGTCGGCGCCGCGGATGGTGCTCACGCGCTGCGCGACGATGACCACCGTCGCGTCGCGGGTTTCGTCGGTCAGCGCGCGGCGCAGGGCCGCGTCGGTCGCGTAGTCCAAGGCGCTGAACGAGTCGTCGAACAGGTAGATCTCCGGTTTGTGCACCAGCATCCGCGCGATCGCGAGCCGCTGGCGCTGGCCGCCCGACACGTTGGTGCCGCCCTGGGCGATCGGTGCGGCGAGCCCTTCGGGCATGCGCTCCACGAAGTCCTTGCCCTGCGCCACTTCCAGCGCGTGCCAGAGGTCCTCGTCGGTGGCGTCCGGGTTGCCGTAGCGCAGGTTGCTGGCCACGGTGCCGGCGAACAGGTACGGCTTCTGCGGCACCATCCCCACGGCCTTGGCCAGCAGGACCGGGTCCAGCTCCCGCACGTCGATGCCGTCCACTCGCACGGTGCCGGCGGTGGCGTCCATCAGCCGCGGCACGAGGTTCAGCAGCGTGGTCTTGCCGCTGCCGGTGCTGCCGATCACCGCGGTGGTCTCACCGGGCCGCGCGATCAGCGAGATGTCGCGCAGCACCGCCTTCTCCGCGCCGGGGTAGCAGAACTCGACGCCGGTCAGCTCCAGCGTGCCGTGCACGCGGCCGGGGGAGACCGGCTTCAGCGGCGGGCGCACGCTCGACTCGGTGTCCAGCACCTCGGAGATGCGCTCGGCGCTCACCTCGGCGCGCGGCACCATCATGAACATGAACGTGGCCATCATGACCGACATCAGGATCTGCAGCAGGTAGGCCAGGAACGCGGTGAGCGCCCCGATCATCATGTCGCCGCTCTCGATGCGGTGCCCGCCGAACCACAGCACGGCGACGCTCGAGACGTTGACCACCAGCATCACCGTGGGGAACATCAGCGCCATCAGGCGGCCGACCTTCAGCGACACCGCGAGCAGCTCGTCGTTGGCCTGGCCGAACCGCTCGCGCTCGCGCTTGTCGCGCACGAAGGCGCGGATCACGCGGATGCCCATGATCTGCTCGCGCATCACCTGGTTGATCTTGTCGATGCGCACCTGCATGAGCCGGAACGCCGGGCGCATGCGCGCGATGATGATGCCGACGGCGATGGCCAGCACGGGCACGATCACCAGCAGCAGCGACGAGAGCGGCACGTCCTGGTTCAGCGCCAGCACGATGCCGCCGACGCACATGATCGGCGCCGACACCATGAGCGTGAGCGTCATCAGCACCAGCATCTGGATCTGCTGCACGTCGTTGGTGGTGCGGGTGATGAGCGAGGGCGTGCCGAACTGGCCGACCTCGCGGGCCGAGAAGTCCTGCACCCGGTGGAACACCGAGGCGCGCACGTCGCGGCCCAGCGACATGGCGGTGCGCGCACCGAAGTAGACGGCGCCGACCGAACCGGCGATCTGCACCAGCGTGATCAGCAGCATCATGCCGCCGACCCGCATGATGTACCCGGTGTCGCCCTTCACCAGCCCGTTGTCGACGATGTCGGCGTTGAGCGTGGGCAGGTACAGCGCGGCGATCGTCTGCACCAGTTGCAGCACGATCACCAGCCAGATGGTGGCGCGGTAGGGGCGCAGATGACTGCGCAACAGGCGGATCAGCACGGGTCGGTTCTCCCCCAGGGTGGTGTTCTGTGGTGGTGTGTCCGGTTCGGACGGTTCAGCCGGTTCAGTTCTGGCGTGGTGCGGTGGTTCGGGCGGTTCACGACGCTGCGGGGCGTTGCGCCGTGGTGCCGGCGGCGGCCGCGGTGAGGGCGGGCATGCCCGCGGCCGCCTCCCGCAGCAGGTTCACGAACGTGGGCAGGAAGTTCGCGTCGGACCCCGACGACAGCCACGTGTGGAACGAGATGCGGAAAGCGCTCTGTACGATCCCCGCCAGCATCCTCGCGTGCAACGGATTTGCTTCGCTGCCCGCCCGCTCGGCCACGGCTTCGGCCAGCACGCGCTCCACGGTGGCGTGGGCGCGCAGCATTTCCGCGAAGAGCCCGGCGTTGCGCAGCATGTCGCGCATGCGGCGCACGTCCTCGCGCTTCGGCGCGCCGTCGCGCGAAGCCTGGATCACCGCGGCGTTGATCACGGCGTCCCACAGCGGCTCGCTCGCCGGGCGGGCCCGCAGCGCCTCCCGGATCCGCTCCTGCTGCGCGACGATGAACGAGCAGACGGCCTCCTCCTTGCTGGAGAAGTAGTTGTTGAACGTGCGCGGCGAGACGCCGACCTCGTTCGCGATGTCCTCGACCCGCACCTGGTCGAGCCCGCGTTCGAGCGCGAGGCGCAGCGCCGCGGTGCCCAGTGCCTGCCGGGCCGCCTGCTTCTTGCGTTCGCGCAGCCCGAGCTCGGGTGCCGCGGATTCGGGGGACATGCGCACCAGCGTAGCAAAAGTGCGGGGCGCGCAATAATCTGCGTGCCCCGCACTTTTACGCGCGCGGCGAACGCGGGTCGGCGGCTACCCCGGGTGACCGGCGCCGCCGGGTCGTCGCAGGTCAGGATGGGCCGGTCGGGACCCGCGCCGACCGGCGGGACTGTCGGGATCGGATGATCCGGGCTACGGTAGTTACCGAGCGTGAGGTGGAGCACCCGGCGGACGGCGGAGGAGCGCGCATGCGGGCGATGTGGAAGGGCTCGGTCTCGTTCGGGCTGGTCAGCATCCCGATCCAGCTGTACGCGGCCACGGAGAACAAGAACGTGTCGCTGCGCCAGGTGCACGAGTCCGACGGCGGCCGCATCCAGTACAAGCGCTTCTGCTCGGTCGACGGGCAGGAGGTGCCCTACGCCGAGATCGCGAAGGGCTACGAGCTGCCCGACGGCGAGATGGTGGTGATCACCGACGCCGACCTCGCCGACCTGCCGCTGGCCACGCAGCGCACGATCGACGTGCTGGAGTTCGTGCCGCTCGAGTCGATCGACCCGATCCAGTTCGACAAGACCTACTACCTCGAGCCGCAGAAGAACGCCGTGAAGCCCTACGTGGTGCTGCGCGACGCGCTGAACAAGGCCGGCCACGTGGCCATCGCCAAGGTCGCGGTGCGCCAGCGCGAGAGCCTGGCGCTGCTGCGCGTGGTGTCCGACGTGCTCGTGATGACCACCATGCTGTGGCCCGACGAGGTGCGCACCCCCGATTTCCCGTTCCTGCGCGAGGATCCGCCCCAGGTGCGCCCGCAGGAGGTGACCATGGCCGGCTCGCTGATCGATTCGCTGTCGGAGCCGGTGTTCGAGTCCGAAAAGTACAGTGACGGCTACCGCGAGGCGCTCGAATCGGTGATCGAGGCCAAGATCTCGGGCAACGAGACGGCGAAACCGGGTGCGGTCGGGGCGAAGGCCGACGTGGTGGACCTCATGGCGGCGCTCGAGGCGAGCGTGTCCGAGGCCCGCAAGTCGCGTTCGGCCGCGCCTGCCAAGACCACCTCGGGGCGCTCGCGCAAGGCGGCGTCCGACGAGGAGAAGCCGGCCAAGAAGGCCGCTCCGCGCGCGCGTCGCCCGAAGAGCGCCTGAGCGCGTTTTCCCTGCGGCGACGCGGGAAACCGGAGCCCGGCCGGGATCACCGGACCGGGTGCGGCGACACGCCGCCCGTATGCCAGACTCTGGCGCTCATCGGTGGTACCAAGATGAGGACGGCTCTGCTATGAGCCGCACGGACTCGGTACCACGAGCTTCGAACACGAGCGCGGAAGGCGGCCTGAGCATGGAGTGCGCGTTCTGCACCAGCGGGATCGACCACTGTCACGGCACCCTGGTGGTTCACCCGGACGGCGGGTTCGCCGAGTGCACGGGCGAGAGCTGCACGAACCTCGACCGCGTGCGCCACGCCCTGATCATCGACTGCCACACGCTCGACGCCGCCTGCACCTGCACGCTGGCCGTCGAGGTGGAGGCGGAGCTCCGCCAGGCTTCCTGAGCCCTCCCGCGGCCCAGTGACCGTGAAGGCCTCGTTCCCCGGCAATCCGGGGAACGAGGCCTTCACGGTTTTGCGGCGAAGGTTTCCCGTCCGCCCCTCATCCTTACCCGATCGTGTATGCAGCTGTGTACACCGGCTTGGCGATGTGCTAACACTAACGGGGTCCTTCGGCTCTCCCTCCCCCTCGGAGCCGGAGGACCCCTTACTTCCCGGGCCGGAAGATCACCGGTGCCCGGACCTCAGTAGCGGTAGTGCTCGAGCTTGAACGGCCCGGCCGCGTCCACGCCGATGTACTCGGCCTGCTCCTTGGTCAGCTTCGTGAGGCGCACGCCGAGCGCGTCGAGGTGCAGCCGCGCCACCTTCTCGTCGAGCAGCTTCGGGAGGCGGTGCACGCCCACCGGGTAGTCGCCGGGCTTGGTGAACAGCTCGATCTGCGCGATCGCCTGGTTCGCGAACGAGTTCGACATCACGAACGACGGGTGGCCGGTCGCGTTGCCGAGGTTCATGAGCCGGCCCTCGGACAGCACGATGATCGAGTGCGCCGCGCGCCCGTCGGCCGCCGGGAAGGCCCACTCGTGCACCTGCGGCTTGATCTCCAGCTTGCGGATGCCGGGCACCTTGGCGAGCCCGGCCATGTCGATCTCGTTGTCGAAGTGGCCGACGTTGGCCACGATCGCGTTGTGCTTCATCCGCGCCATCTGCGCGGCGGAGACGATGCCGAAGTTGCCGGTGGTGGTGAGGAAGATGTCGGCGCGCTCCACCACGTCGTCGAGCTCGACCACGTCGAGGCCCTCCATGGCCGCCTGCAGCGCGCAGATCGGGTCGATCTCCGTGACCACCACGCGCGCGCCCTGGCCGCGCAGCGCCTCCACGGCGCCCTTGCCGACGTCGCCGTAGCCGCACACCACGGCGAGCTTGCCGCCGATCATCACGTCGGTGGCGCGGTTGAGGCCGTCGACCATCGAGTGGCGGATGCCGTACTTGTTGTCGAACTTGGACTTCGTCACCGAGTCGTTCACGTTCATCGCGGGGAACAGCAGCGTGCCTTCGGTCGCGAGCTTGTAGAGCCGCTTCACGCCGTTGGTCGTCTCCTCGGTCACGCCGCGGACCTCCCCGGCGATGCGCGTGAAGCGCTTCGGGTCGGCGGCGAGGCTTTCGGCGAGGGTGCGCAGGATGATCGCGTACTCCTCGGGGTCGGCTTCACCGGCGGCCGGCACGGCGCCGGCGGCTTCGAACTCGACTCCCTTGTGGACGAGCAGCGTGGCGTCACCGCCGTCGTCGAGGATCATGTTCGGACCCTGCCCGTCGGCGAAACGGAAGAGCAGGTCGGTGCACCACCAGTACTCGTCGAGCGTCTCGCCCTTCCACGCGAACACCGGCGTGCCCTCGGGCCGCTCGGGAGTCCCGTTCGGACCGACGACCACGGCGGCCGCGGCCTCGTCCTGGGTCGAGAAGATGTTGCACGACACCCAGCGCACGTCGGCGCCGAGCGCCACGAGGGTCTCGATCAGCACGGCGGTCTGCACGGTCATGTGCAGCGAGCCGGCGATCCGGGCGCCCTTCAGCGGCTGCGCCTCGGCGAACTCGCGCCGGATGGACATCAGGCCCGGCATCTCGTGCTCGGCCAGGCGCAGCTGCGTCCGCCCGGCTTCGGCGAGGGCCAGATCGGCCACGGCGAACTCGACGCCGGCGATGGTCTGCAATTTCGGGCTCATGGAATTCGGTTCCCCTTCGGCTGGATTTCCGGGCAGTCCGGAAATGCGGTCAGTGCTGTTTTCGGGCAGGCGAAATCGCGGTAGCACCGCACGCGGCGCTACCGGACGGCCCGGGAAGTCAGGAGGTGCGGACGCGGTCCGCTACGCGATTGTCGTTGTCCGGCAACGATTGCCTTGACCACGACCAGTGTGAGGACAACGGCGTTGAGGTCGAAGAGAACAGCGTTGAAGACAAGAAAAGGCACCTCCTTCGCAGGAGGCGCCCTTGTCCGGAACTCGCGGGCCGAGCGTGGCGGAAACCGGGGTTTCCGTCGCAGCGCCTCTCGGCCCGGAGTGCGCCTGGTGCGGCGCACGGTTCGTTCTTCCGGTTCCCACCTTGGCAAGCAGGGCCGGAACCTGTCAAGCCGACGGCCCCGGCAGGTCGAGCTCGGTGTGCCGGCTGGTCAGCGTCTCGGCCAGCACGGCGAGCTTCACGTTGAGGTCCTGTGACGTGCGGCGCAGGAGGTCGAACGCCTCGTCGGCCGTGATGCCGCGCCGCTGCATCAGGATGCCCTTCGCCTGGCCGATCACGTCGCGCGAGTCGATGGCCTTGCGCAGGTGCGCCTTCTCCAGCTCGGTGGCCGTGACGGCGCTGGTGTTCGCGAGCGCCAGTGAGCCGTGCGTCGCCAGCAGCAGAGCGAGGTCGCGGTCGGCGGCGGTGAGCGCGCCGGCTTCGCGCGCGTACACGTTGAGGGCGCCGGACATCCGCGGCTCACGCACGTCGGGCAGCAAGGCGATGGCGAGCATCGAGCCCATGCCGCGCTCGGCCGCGGCCGGCCCGAACCGCGGCCAGGCGGGTTCGTGGGCGAGGTCCTGGCTCTCCGCGTGGGCGGGCCCGTCGGGGCGGGCCGCGTCGAGGCACGGGCCCTGGCCGGTGCGGTACTGCACCTGGTCGAGCTCGGCGGCGACCGGATCGGTCTCCACGGGGGTGTAGAACAGCCCGTCGGGCCCGCGCAGCGTGATGCTGACCAGGCTCGCGGCGGGGATCACCCGGACCGCGGCCGTGACCAGGTGCTGCAGCACGCCACCTATGGTCGTGGCGGCCAGCAGCGAGCGCGTGAGCTCGGCGAACTCGTCACCGAGCCCGGCGAACCGGTCGCCGGTCACGGTGGTGCCGATGTCGGACATTTCGCGTACCTCGATCCTCGGGTCCGAGACTGTCGATTACCTCGCCGGCGGCCGCGTCAAACGAGTCGCGCCACGAGGCGGCGGTCACGACGGCGGGGGCGGGAACTCCGCGCGCACCCCGAGCAACCGCACGGGCTGCCCCAGCGTGAACATCCCCAGCACTTCGCGCGCGGCGCGGCCGATCGCCGCGGCGTCCGAGGTCGGCTCCGGCAGTGTGACGCTGTGCGTGTGCGTGTGGAACGGCGCGAAGCGCACCTTCACCGCGACGCGCGCGGCCGGGCGGCCCTCCGCCACGACGTCGCGCACCACCCGCTCGGCGAGCACGTCGATCTCCTCCTCGATCCGCGCGGGGTCGGTGAGGTCCTGCTGATAGGTCGTCTCGCGGCTGCGCGAACGTGCGACGTACGGCGTGGCGGTGACTTCGGCGTCGGCGATGCCGCCGGCCAGCAGCCGGTACCACGGGCCCAGCCGCGGTCCGAAGCGGGCGGCGAGGTCGTCGGCGTCGGCGCCGGCGAGCTGCAGCACGGTGGTGAACCCGGCCTCGGCGAGCTTCTTGGCGGTCTTGCGCCCGATGCCCCACAGCGCGTCGGTGGGCCGCTCGGCCATCACGGCCCACCAGTTCTCCTTCGTGAGCCGGAAGATCCCGGCGGGTTTCGCGAAACCGGTGGCGAGCTTGGCGCGCAGCTTGTTGTCGCCGATGCCGACGGAGCACGAAAGCCCGGTATCGTCGGCGACCGCCCGGCGGACCTCGGCGGCGAACGCCTCGGGGTCGTCGGTGTCCAGGCCGAGGAACGCCTCGTCCCAGCCGAGCACCTCCACCACCACCGGCAGCTCGCGCAGCCGGGCCATGATCCGGTCGGACACCTCCTGGTACGCGGGCGCGTCGGTGGGCAGGAACACCGCGTCGGGGCAGCGCTTGGCGGCCAGGCGCAGCGGCAGGCCGGACTGCACGCCGAACTCGCGGGCCTCGTACGACGCGGTGGCCACCACCGCGCGCTCCGTGGGGTCGCCGTTGCCGCCCACGACCACCGGCCGGCCGCGCAGCTCGGGGTGGCGCGCGATCTCGACCGCGGCGATGAACTGGTCGAGATCGACGTGCAGGACCCAGGCGGACACCGCACCAGTGTGCGGCGCGGACCCCGGTCCGCGCACGTCAGCGCCGCGAACGGTGGCGGGTCAGGAGTGGCCGTGCCCTCGGACGATGTGCAGTGCGACCCCGCCGCCGGCCGACAGCAGCGCGCACAGCGTGAGGGCGGGGCTCGTGGTCACCACGCCGGCCACGAGGAACCCGACGGCCGCGACGTCGAAGAGCACCGCGAGCACGGTGAGGAGGCGGCGGCTCGGCGCCGGCTTGCCCCGCGAGAGCGCCGCCGCCAGCTCCGGATCGCTGAACTCGAACCAGCGCTCGATCTTGTCCAGCTCACTGCGTTCGTGGTGACTGAGCATGAAGGTCTCCTTCGGCGGCGCGCCTGCCGTCACGTCCGCCTGATACCCCTGGCGGCACTCGGCGAACCGCTCTCCGGCGGATTCACCCGGCCGCACTCCTGCGTATAACGGTCTATACGTCGAATCCGGGATCGCCGCGCCGGTTCACGCGTCCATTGTGGACCCTTGATCGGCCGGACGGGTGATCCCGGCGCTCACGCAGCGGAGCGTGCTCGAGTGTCGGTTCCCGTTGGCGCGCAACGGGAACCGGTGGCCGCGCGCGAACCTCTGTCACGGCGCGGGCTCGCGCCGGGCCGACGCAGCCCGCGCGACGATTTGTCGACTCCGCTTGCGCGGCGGATCCACGGGTCGACGTGGCTGTCCTCCGGAGGCGCGCCGGTCGACCCGATCGGGTGGTCCGGCCCGGCGGCGAAGGTGTTTCGGGGGAGCGATCCCGATCCGGGCCGCTTCCTGCCACCGGACGTGATGCAGTATCGTTACTGCGAGTTACCTCACAGAGGTCGGACCACGCCGAGGGGAGCGTCGGTGCAGGGTGACCAGCTGATCGCGGGGCGCTATCGACTGCTCGAGCGGATCGGCACCGGGGGCATGGGTGTGGTCTGGCGCGCGCACGACGAGCACCTCGACCGCGAGGTGGCGGTGAAACAGGCCCGGCTCTCCGACTCGGTCAGCGGCCGCACGCTCCGGCGCGAAGCCCGGCTCGCCGCCGGCGTGCAGCACCCGAACGTGGTGACCTTCTTCGACGTCGTCGCCCACGGCGACGAGCTGTGGCTCGTGATGGAGTACGTGCCTTCGCGCAGCCTCGCCGAGATCCTCGCGGCCGAGGGCAGCCTGCCGGTGCGTACGGTCGCCGAGATCGGCGCGCAGGTCGCGGCCGCGCTCGCGGCGGTGCACGCGGGCGGCGTGGTGCACCGCGACGTGAAGCCCGGAAACGTCCTGATCACCGAAGACGGGCGCGCCAAACTCACCGACTTCGGCATCTCGCGCTCGGTGCGCACCGACGAGACGGTGACCGACTCGCCGCACATCGGCGGCACCCCCGGATACCTCGCGCCCGAGGTCGCGCAGGGCCACGCGCCGACCGCCGCGGCCGACATCTTTTCCTTGGGTGCCACGCTGTTCGCCGCGGTCGAGGGCGCGCCGCCGTTCGCCGGCGGCAACGAGTACGCCACCATCCGGCGCGCGGCCGAGGGCGCGGTCCCGCAGCCGCGCCAGGCCGGCGAACTCACGCCGGTGCTCACCGCGCTGATGCGGCCCGCTCCGGAAGAACGGCCTTCGGCGGGCGCGGCGCACGACCTGCTCGCGGGAAGCGTCGACGGTCTGCCGGCCGCGCCCGCGCTGCGCGGCCGCCCCCTGCGGCGCCGCCGGCGGCTCGTGGTCGCGGGGGTGGCCGTCGCCGCCGTGGTGGTGCTCGCCGGCGTGGTCCTGGTCGTGCTGCCGCACCGCGACCGGGCGGTGACCCCGGCCGCGGCCGCGAAAGCGCCCGCAGTGCCCGCGAAGCTCGGCGTCGGGAAGGACCCGCACTCGGCCGACCCGTGCCGGCTCGTCGACGCGGCGCCGCTGAAGCCCTTCGGCGACGCGGAGGTCGACCCCGACTACGGCAACTTCGACCGCTGCGACGTGATCCTGCACCGCACCGGCGACCTGCAGGCCGACGTGAAGGTGGAACTGCAGGACCCGCCGGCCGACGGTGCCGCGCCGGAGGGGCAGCGCTCGCGGTCCGGCCCGTTCGACGTGTTCGGTGATCCCGCGCAGGACGGCGACTGCGTGCGCCTGATCCGGCTGCAGGACCAGTACCTCGTGCGCGTGACCGCGAGCGACGACGAAGGCGACAATCTCGACGTGTGCCACGTCGCCGACCTCGCGGTCGCCTCGGCCACGAAGGTGCTCGCCGTGGCCGGGGTGCCGGCGCGGTCCGCACCACTGCCGGCCGGCTCGCTGGCCCGGGTCGACGCGTGCTCGCTGCTCGACCCGGCCACGCTCGGCAGCGCCGCCGGCGTCGCCGCGCCGGTGCAGGTCGAGCGGGGCTACGGCAACTGGACCTGCGACTGGGACAGCTCGGCCTCCGACCGCGCGGTGACCGTGATCTTCGACCGCGACCAGCCGCCCGACGGCGACTCGGGCCAGCTCGTGCAGGTGTCGGGCCATGACGCTTATCTCGCCACCGACGACTTCGCCGACAACACGTGCCAGGCTCTGCTCGTGTACCGCCGCTACACCGACGCACAGGGGGAGGCCGCCGTGGAGCAGATCAAGGTCGTGGTCCACGGCGACCCGCCGTCGCAGGGCCTGTGCGCCCCGGCCACGTCGCTGGCCGGCGCCGTCATCTCGAAGCTGCCGCAGGCATGACCGCGATGCGATCCGGCGGGCAGGCCGAGCCGCTCGGCGCCGACCACGGCAGCCTCGCCTACGGGGTGCCGCCCGCGGCGCCGGGCACGATCTTCGCGCTCGCCGTGACCGGCGGCGTGCGCATGCCTCCGCGCGACGGCCGGGAAGTCCTTTTCGGACGCAACCGCGACGACGTGCACGTGTGCGTGGGCGAGGACGACCGGAAAGTGAGCCGCCGGCAGGGTTTTCTCGTGCGGCGGCGCGACGCGTGGTGGATGCACAACACCGGACGGCTGCCGATCCGGCTGCCCGGCTCGCGGCTGCTGTTCCCGGAAGAGGAGCCCGTGCCGCTCGCCGAGGGCTACACGGCGGTGTTCGTGCGCGGCTCGGCCGAACGGGAGCACCTGCTGGAGCTCTACGTGTCGGGTGCGGACGGCCGGCGGCCGGAGTCGCGGCCGCAGGACGTGACCGAGCCCCCGCGGATGTGGCGGCTGAGCCCCGAGGAACGGCTCGTGCTCGTGTCGCTGGCCCAGCGGTACCTGTTGCAGCAGCCCTATCCGCAGCCGATGGCGTGGCGGCAGGTCGCCGAGCAGCTCGCCGAGCTCGCGCCGGACGGCCGCTGGACGCCCAAGCGCGTGGAGCACCTCGTGGTCGCCGTGCGCACGCGGCTCGCCCGGGCCGGCGTCGCGGGCCTCACGCGGGAAGAGGTCGGCGAGCCGGTGGGCAACTCGCTCAACGACAACCTCGTGAAAGAGCTCCTGCTGTCCACTTCGCTGGTGCCGCCGGACCTCGCGCTGCTCGACCCGCCCGACGAAACCGCTCCGGGAGGGGTCCCGGCGCCGCCCGGTTAGCCTCCCGGCGCGCGGTGGGGCAGGCCCCGCGCCGGGAACGGGCGGGGGAAGTCGTGACGGGTGAGGGGATGCGGGCACTGCCCGCCGGGCATCCGAGCCTGGCGCGGGGCTTCGGGTCACCACCCGGCACGCTGGTCGTGCTCGGGCTCGCCGGGGGAGTGCTCGTGCCGCCGACGGAGCCGGGCCCGGTCACGTTCGGGCGCAACACCGCGGAGGTCTCCGTGCCGGTCGGGGAGGACGACCGGCGCGTGAGCCGCCGCCACGGCGTGCTGGAGCACCACCTCGACCGCTGGTGGGTGCGGGCGACGGGCAAGGTCCCGTTGCGGCTGCCCGAATCCCGGCTCCTGTTCACCGGCGCCGCGCCGCTGCCGCTGCCGGTGGGGTACCTGCCGCTGTTCGTGCACGGCTCACGCGGGCGCGAGCACGTGCTCGAGGTGCGCGTGGCCGACGGCCGGCCCGCGTCGCCCCCGCGCCCGACGCGGTGCTGGACGCGCGGGAACGCTTGGCGCTCACCGTGGTCGGCCAGAGTTTCCTGCGCTGGGAGGCGCTGCCGCGGGCGGTGCCGGCCGAACGCGCGGCGGCTCAGCTGGCCGTGGTCGACCCGGCCGGCGACTGGACCCCGCTCGGCGTGCGGGCCGCGCTCGACGCGGTGCGGGCCCGGCTCGACCCCGCCGCCGGCGACGAGCCGCTGCTCGCCGGCCTGCTCGCGGCCGCCGTGCTCGTGCCACCGGACCTCGCGTTGCTCACCGGCGGGCCGGAAGCGCGACCGACCGTGCCCGACTGGACACAGAGGACAGTCGGTTCGTAGGGCCCGGCTCGGAGGACCCACCGCTCGGGCACCGGGCCCGAAGGCACAGCGTGGGCGGGTGCGGCGCGGGGGAGCCCGGTGGGCGGGACCACCGTGCCCAGCGTCACACGGCGGTCCGCTGCGGCCGGTCGGCGCCGCGCAGCCGCGATTCCAGGGTGTCGAGGGCGTTGCCGAGCGCGCCGAACTGCTCGGGCGTGAGCGCGTCCACGAGCAGCTCGCACACCACCGCGGCGTGTCCCGCGGCGGCTTCGCGAAGCTGTGACCAGCCCAGATCGGTGAGGAACGCGGTCACGCCGCGGTCGTCGGACTCGCACGAGCGGCGGCCGACCAGTCCGGTCTTCTCCAGCTGGCCGACCTGGTAGCTCAGTCCGCTCTTGGACGTGAGCGCGGCGCCGGCCAGCTCGGTCATCCGCAGCGCCCCGCCGGCGGCGGCGAGGCGCGCCAGAACTTCGTACTGTGGGTGTGAAAGCCCCGCGTCGTCACGCAGCTGCTGTTCGACGCGGCGGTTGAGCTGAGAGCTCACCGCCAGGAAGGCCTGCCAGGTCTTCAGCTGGCGATCCGTGAGCCATCGGGGGTCGGCCATGCACCCATGGTAACGCAGGTTGTTCGAATTTGAACGTTGTTGTAGGGTCGATCAAGTGTCGTGGTTCGAATTTGAACCACCTGGGAGAACGGAGCAGCCGATGGCGAAGGTGGCGCAGGTGCGTACGCGGGTGCGGATCCCGCTGCGGCTGGGCGACGACCTCACCGTCGACTCGGAAGCCGTGACCTTCCACGGGCTCGAAGACGGCCTGGAGCACCTCGCGTTCGTGCTCGGCGAGCCCGGCCCCGTGCCGCTCGTGCGGATGCACTCCGAGTGCCTGACCGGCGACGTCTTCGGCTCGGCCCGCTGCGACTGCGGCCCCCAGCTGCGCGAGTCGATCGCCCGCATCTCCGAGGCCGGCGGCTACCTGCTCTACCTGCGCCAGGAAGGCCGCGGCATCGGCCTGTACAACAAACTCGACGCCTACGCGCTGCAGGACGGCGGCCTCGACACCTACGAGGCCAACGCCGCGCTCGGCCTGCCCGAGGACGCCCGCGACTACACCGCCGCCGCGCAGATGCTCACCGCGCTCGGCGTGCAGCGGCTCGACCTGCTCTCGAACAACCCGGACAAGGCCGCGCAGCTGACCGCCCACGGCCTCGAAGTGCGCGAGCGCGTGCGCACCGGGGTGTTCGCCACGGAGACGAACGTGCGGTACCTGCGGGCCAAGGTCGAGCACACCGGACACAGCCTCGTGCTGCCCGCCGGGTTCGGCCACGCCGGCATCGCCAGCTGAACGCGGGAATCGCCGGCTGAACCGTCCATCCTGGACGGAGTGAGTGCGGTGTTCGTCAATCGCGCACCGGAGTCCGGATCGGACTGTGCTGAACGGACTGAGCTCTGAACAGTCCTGAGCGCATCGCGGTCAGGGCGCCGACGCGCGCACCACCAAGTCGGTCGGCAGCACGGTCGGGCCCGTGAGCGGGGTCTCGCCGGCGTCACCGAGGAGCTTGCCCAACAGCCGGCGCGCGGCCGCCTCCCCGAGCGCACGCAGCGGCCGGCGCACGGTCGTGAGCGGCGGCTGCGTGAAGGCGGAGAGCGGCAGATCGCCGAACCCCGCCACGGCGACGTCGTCGGGCACCGCACGGCCGGCTTCGCGAAGTCCGATGAGGACGCCGGCGGCCACCACGTCGTCGCAGGCGAACACGGCGTCGAACACGAGACCGGACGCGACGAGCCGGCGCACGGCCGAACGACCGCTGCCGGCCGTGAACGCCGCTTCGGCCACCCGGTCGTCGGCGAACGGGACCCCGGCTTCGCCGAGCACGGACCGGAATCCGGCCAGCCGGGCGGTGGCCCGATCACCCGGACCGGTCACCACGGCGACGCGGCGCCGGTTGCGCGAGAGGAAGTGCCGGGCCACGGCGGCGGCTCCGGCGGCGTCGTCGCCCGCCACGGACGGGAAGGGCGCGCGGGCACCGTCGATCACCACCACCGGCAGGTCGGAGTCGCGCAGGGCGCTGTTGTCGGTGACGGCCGCGGGCGGGTCGAGCAGCAACAACCCGTCGAACGCGTGCGCGCGCACCTGGCGCGTGAAACGCTCGAGCGAGTCCGCGCCGCGGTTCGTGGTGCTCAGCAGCAGGCTGTGGTCGCTCGCCTCCACGACGTCGGCCACGCCCTGCAGCACCTCGCCGATCCCCGGCGGCGAAAGCGCGGGCACGAGCACCCCGACCAGCCGCGTCCGGCCCTTCGCCAGGCTGACGGCGCCGGCGCTCGGGATGTACCCCGTGGCCGCGATGACCTCGCGAACGCGCACGGCGGTGGCGGCGTCCACGTCGGACTTGTTGTTGAGGACCCGGGACACGGTCGTTTTGCTCACCCGCGCGCGGCGGGCGACCTCGGCGATCGTGACGCGCATCGGTCCTCCACGGGAATCCGAGCACCGGGCTGGCTGCCTCTTTCCCCCAAAGTACTCGCCTGTCCGCCCGTCGCCGGGCGTCCGTTCGGCGGTGTCCGTTCCGCCGGAAGTGACATGTATAACAACCTATACGGCCCGCCTCAGGACACGGCGGGGGTCCGTGTTCTCATGACGGCGTGATCATCGACGCGGGCGAGCTCGCCCTCCTGCTGCTCGCCGGCGTCGGGGCCGGCCTCGTCGGCGCCACCGCGGGACTGGCCTCGCTCGTGTCGTACCCGGCGTTGCTCGCCGCCGGGATGCCGCCGGTGGTCGCGAACATGACCAACACCGTCGCCATGCTCGGCACGACCGCCGGTGCGGCCGCCGGCGCCCGGCCCGAGCTGTCGGGGCAGTGGCGGCGCCTGCTGCCGCTGTGCCTCATCACCACGGCGGGCGGCGGCTGCGGCGGGCTCGTGCTGCTGCTGACCCCGCCCGGCGCGTTCACGGTCGTGGTCCCGTGGCTGATCGGCGGCGCGTCGGTGGTGCTGTTGGCGGGTCCGCGATTGCGCCGGATGGCGGAACGGTCGAAAAACCCGGAAACCGCCGCGCCCGAAGGAATCGGGCCGGCCGCCGGCGCGGCCGCGTTCCTCGTGGGCGTGTACGGCGGCTATTTCGGGGCCGCCGCGGGGGTTTTGATGCTCGCGCTGCTCACCACCGTGTGGACGCAGCCGCTGGCCCGCACGAACGCGGCGAAGAACATCGCCACGGGCACGGCGAACCTGATCGCCGCGGCGGTGTTCGCCTTCACCGGCCGGGTGCTGTGGCCTGCGGCGCTGGCCGTGTGCGTCGGCTCGGTGGCGGGTTCCTGGCTCGGTTCGGTGATCGTGCGGTACCTGCCCGCGACCCCGCTGCGGATCGCGATCGCCATCGGCGGGCTCGTGCTCGCGGTGGTGCTTGCCCGGGAGGCCTTCGCGGGCTGATCGCCGCGCAACCGTTGCCCTGCCCGGATGACGCGCGGGTGCGGCAGGGGGCATGATCGGGCGGGTATCCCGAGCAGGAGGCCAGATGAGCATTGTCGGCACCCGTGTGGTGCGCGTCGAGGACGAGAAGCTGATCACCTCGGGCGGAACGTACGTCGACGACCTGCGGGAGGCAGCGCTCACCGGCGCGGTCCACGCGGTCTTCGTGCGCAGCCCGATCGCCCACGCGCGCATTTCCGGCATCGACACCGAAGAGGCGAAGCAGGCACCGGGAGTCGTCGGCGTGTTCACGGCCGCGGATCTCGACCTCGCGCCCCGGCAGGTCGGACCTGTCACCGAACCGTTCCTCGCCACCGATGTCGTGCGTTACGTCGGCGAGCCCGTCGCGCTGGTGCTCACCGAAGAGCGCTACCAGCTGGCCGACGCGGCCGAGCTCGTGGACGTGGACTACGACCCGCTCGACGCGGTGGCGAGCGTCGACGCCGCGCTGGCCGGGGACACCGAGCTGTTCCCCGGTGCCGGCCTCGCCCGCAACGTGATGCAGGTGAACGGCGCCGAGGAGTTCGACGACGCCGTGTTCGCGGACTGCGACGCCGTGGTGACGCAGACGATCCTCAACCCGCGCGTGGCCCCGGCCTCGCTCGAGGTGCGCGGCGGCTCCGCGGCGTGGGGCGAGGACGGCCGGCTCACGCTGTGGCTGTCCACGCAGAACGCCCAGATCGCCCGCACCACCGTGGCGGCCGCGCTGGAGCTCGGCGAGGAGCGGGTGCGCGTGATCGCGCCGGACGTCGGCGGTGGCTTCGGCGCGAAGATCGGCGCCGATCCCGAGGCGAGCCTGCTCGGCTGGGCCGCGCGCGCCGTCGGGCGGCCGGTGCGCTGGGTCGAGTCGCGCAGCGAGAACCTCACTTCGATGACCCACGGCCGCGCGCAACAGAACACGGTGACCATCGGTGGCAAGCGCGACGGCACCGTGCTCGCTTACCGGATCGACGTGGTGCAGGACTGCGGTGCCTACCCGCGCGCGATGTTCCTGCCCACGCTCACCGAGATGATGGCGCCCGGGGTGTACCGGTTCCCGGTGGTGCAGACGCGCAGCCGCTGCGTGGTCACGAACACCACGCCGATCGCCGCCTACCGCGGCGCGGGCCGGCCCGAGGCGACGGCCGCGGTCGAACGCGCGATGGACCTGTTCGCCGCCGAGATCGGGCTCGACCCGGCCGAGGTGCGGCGGGTCAACTTCATCCGTCCCGAAGAGTTCCCGTACACCACGCCGAGTGGTGGCGACTACGACACGGGCGAGTACGCGGCGGCGCTGGACAAGGTGCTCGACGCCGCGGGGTACGCCGAGCTGCGCGCGGAGCAGGAGCTGCGCCGGGCCGCGGGCGACCCGGTGGCGCTGGGGCTCGGCGTCGCGGCCTACGTGGAGATCACCGGCGGCGACGCCAGCGGCGAGAGCGGCCGCGTCGTGGTGCACGCCGACGGTTCCGTGACCGCCTACACCGGCAGCTCGCCGCACGGGCAGGGGCTGGCGACTTCGCTGGCGATGCTGCTGTCCGACCAGCTCGGCGTGCCGCTGGAGAAGATCACCGTGAAGCACGGCGACACCGACGAGGTGCCGCGCGCCGTCGGCACGTTCGGCTCGCGGTCGCTGCAGCTGGGCGGCTCGGCGATCCGGCAGGCGGCCGACGAGGTGATCGCGCACGCCCGGGAGCTGGCCGCCGACCTGCTCGAAGCGGCACCCGAGGACCTCGAGCTCGACACCGAACGCGGGGTCTGGCAGGTGCGCGGCGCGCCGTCGAGCACCACGCTCGACTGGGCGCGGGTCGTGTCCGCGGCCGGCGAGGACATGCTCTCGGCCGACGTGTGGTTCGGCGACGGCAAGCCGACGTTCCCGTTCGGCGCGCACCTCGCCGTGGTCGAGGTCGACACGGAGACCGGCAAGGTCGAGGTGCGCCGGCTGGTCGCGGTGGACGACGCCGGGCCGGTGGTGAACCCGCTGACCTTCCGCGGCCAGCGCCACGGCGGGCTCGGCCAGGGCATCGCGCAGGCGCTGCTCGAGGTCGTGAGCTACGACGAGGACGGCAACCCGACCACGGCCACGCTCGCGGACTACTCGTTCGTGACCGCGACCGAGCTGCCCGACTTCGAGCTGGTGGACATGGCGACGCCGACCACCCGCAACCTGCTGGGTGTGAAGGGGATCGGCGAGGCCGCGACGATCGGCTCGACCCCGGCGGTGCACAACGCGGTGGTCGACGCGCTGGCCCACCTCGGCGTGCGGCACCTCGACATGCCGACCACCCCGATGCGGGTCTGGGCGGCCCTGAACGACGTGAGGAAGGCGGACTGACGTGCGGGTCTCCATCGAGGTGAACGGCCGGACCACGGCCGGGGAGGTGCCGGACCGGACGCTGCTCGTGCACTACCTGCGCGACACCGTGGGGCTCACCGGCACCAACATCGGGTGCGACACCACCTCCTGCGGCGCCTGCACGGTGCTGCTCGACGGCGAGTCGGTGAAGTCGTGCACCGTGCTGGCCGCGCAGGCCGACGGGCACGAAGTGACCACAGTGGAGGGTCTGGCCGGCGAAAGCGGCGAGCTGCACCCGGTGCAGCGCGCGTTCCGCGAGCAGCACGGCCTGCAGTGCGGCTTCTGCACGCCCGGGATGATGATGGCGTCGGTCTCGCTGCTCAAGGAGAACCCGAAGCCGTCGCGGCGCGAGGTGCGCGAGGCGCTCGAAGGGAACCTGTGCCGCTGCACGGGCTACCACAACATCGTGAGCGCCGTGGTCGAGGCTTCCGGGCAGGAGGTGGACCGGTGATCCCCGCCGAGTTCTCCTACCGCCGGGCGTCCACTGTGGACGAGGCGCTGGCGTTGCTGGCCGAGCACGGTGAGGACGCGAAGCTGCTCGCCGGCGGGCATTCGCTGCTGCCGCTGATGAAACTGCGGTTCGCGGCGCCCGAGGTCGTGGTGGACATCGCGCCGCTCGACGAGCTGAAGTTCGTGCGCCTCGAGGGCGACGAGGTCGTGATCGGCGCGCTGTCGCGCTACCACGACCTGCACGGCGACCCGGTGCTGGCCGAGCACTCGCCGCTGGTGGCGCACGCGTCCGGCGCCGTCGGCGACCCGCAGGTGCGCCACCGCGGCACGCTCGGCGGTTCGCTCGTGCACGCCGACTCGGCCGCCGACCTGCCCGCGGTGATCCTCGCGTCCGACGGCGTGCTCGTGGCGCGCGGCCCGGCGGGGGAGCGGCGCATCCCGGCGTCGGAGTTCTTCCTGGGCCCGTTCACCACCCCGCTCGAACCGGACGAGCTGCTGACCGAGATCCGGCTGCCCAGCCAGGCCGGTCTGGGCTGGGGCTTCGAGAAGTTCACCCGCCGCGCCATCGACTGGGCGATCGTGGGGGTGGCGGTGGTCGGCAAGTCCGTGGGGCTGATCAACCTCGGCGGCACGCCGCTGCGGGCGGCGGCCACGGAGAAGGCGCTCGCGGACGGCGCGTCGGCCGACGAGGCCGCGGCACTCGCCGCGGAGGACACCTCGCCGCCGGACGAACCGCACGCGTCGGCGGAGTACCGCCGCCACCTCGCCCGCGTGCTCACGCGGCGGGCGCTGCTGTCGGCGGGCCTCACCTAGCCGACCCGGCGTTCCGCAGCGCCCCGATGTGGCTTCGGTGCGCGCACCGCACCGAACGCCACATCGGGTGCGGTGAGCGCAACCGACGCCACATCGAGGACGGGCGGACGTGATCGCCACGTCCGTTTCCCGCCAGCCGAGCGCCGCCGGCGTGCGCAGACTGGGGAACGTGAACACGACGTTTCCCTTGCACACGGCCATCGAGCCCGGAATCCTCTACTTCGGCACCCCGGTGGTGCTGATCTCCACGACCCACGAGGACGGCTCGCCGAACCTCGCGCCGATGTCGTCGGCCTTCTGGCTCGGCTGGCGCGCCATGCTGGGCCTCGGTTCGCGCTCGAAGACGGCCGCGAACCTGCTGCGCACGCGTGAATGCGTGCTGAACCTGCCCTCGGCCGCGCTCGCCGCGGCCGTGGACCGCCTCGCGCTCACCACCGGCTCGGACCCCGTGCCGCCGGGCAAGCTCAAGCGCGGCTACTTCCACGTCGCCGACAAGTTCGGCCGCGCGGGCCTCACCCCGGTCGCGTCCGACACCGTCGCGCCGCCTCGCGTCGCCGAATGTCCGGTGGCCATGGAAGCCGTGCTCGAGGCCACCCACCCCTTCGCCGCCGACGACGAGACGCAGAACGGCAGCGTGCTCGGCTTCGAAGTGCGCGTGCAGCGCGTGTTCGTGCACGACGACATCCGCCTGCCGGGGACCGACGACCACGTGGACCCCGACGCGTGGCGGCCGCTGATCATGAGCTTCCAGAAGCTCTACGGCCTGGGCCCGCAGGTCCGCGAATCGACGCTGGCCTCGATTCCCGAGCACCTCTACCGCGGCCCGGACATCGAGCGCGCGCGGCGGGCGGCGGTCCGGACCACCGGGTAGCTTCCGGACTCACAGGTCCTCTGTGGACGAATTCGTCCAAAGAGGACAGAGGGTGCAGGTCAGTCCGCGGTCCACGCCGCGAGCGCCGGCGCCAACGCCTTCACCCCGGCCGTGACGGCGGCGCGCCCCTTCGCCGACGACGTCGCGGCCGGCTGCTGGGTCATCAGCACCACGACGTAGCGGGAGTCCACGAGGCCGGTGGTGTTGAGCACGAGCGCCGAGCGCAGGATCATCCAGCCCTGTTTGATCTCCCAGGTCGCGCCGGGCAGGCCGTCGGGGATGCCGAAGTACTGGGGGTACCCGTCGTCGGCCGGCTGGCGCGCGTCGGCCATCGCGGTGAGCAGGGGCTGTGCCGTGGCGTCGGGCACGGTGTCGGTGAGGTAGCGGTAGGTGGTGACCACGTCGGAGGGGCTCATCTTGGTCATGCCCCACTCGCCGGGGTCCGTCGGCTCGATGGTGTGCGAAAGGCCGATGAGGTCGGCCATCCGCCCGACGATCGCGGTGCCGCCGTCGGCTTCCCACAGCTTCGAGGCGATGGCGTCGTCACTGCCGGCGATCATGTCGGTGAGGTCGTCGGCAGTGCTGCCCTCGGGCACCTGCCAGGTGCCGTCGTCGTAGAGCGAGTCGAGCGCAATCAGCAGCTTCACCACCGAAGCCGTGTAGAACGGCGTCTCGGCGTCGGTGAGCGCGAGGGTCTTGCCGGTCTTCGTGTCGTAGACCTCGAGCCCCACCTTCGTGCCTTTCGACGCGGCGTCCACCGCGTCGGCCACGTCGTCGGCCACGGCCGCGGGGTCGGGCAGCGGGGTCGCCGGAGTGGTCGGCGTCGTCGGGGTGGGCGTCGGCGTCGCCGAGGTCGGCGGCTCGGCGGCCGACGACGACGGTGGCGGCAGTGGTTGTGCCGCGGCCATCGTGGTCACGTGCCGCGTACTCGCCGTGATCACCACCGCCGTCGTGAGGACCGTCGCGGTGAGCCCCGCGGCGGCGAGTGTCCATCTCAGCCGTCTTGCCATATCGGGGTAACGCCTCGGAACCCCCGTGTTGCAGCAGTTT
This sequence comes from Amycolatopsis rhabdoformis, assembly GCF_035918295.1. GTDB lineage: Bacteria > Actinomycetota > Actinomycetes > Mycobacteriales > Pseudonocardiaceae > Amycolatopsis > Amycolatopsis rhabdoformis. The sequence continues at coordinate 3,357,725 of NZ_CP142149.1, read as the reverse complement.
TCGCCTGTCTGTTTCCTGTGCATCGCTGTGAAAGCCCTGTGTTCGGCCGAACGGCCCAGCGTGGTGCCGCCGCGTGCTACGGTCGGTGACGGCTTGCACCCCGCAAGGCAGCAACCCCGGTGGTGTGCGGGGAAAGGAGCGGTCATGGCCCGACGCATCCAGTGGTCCGGACACGCGTGCCCGATCGCGCGGGCGGTCGACGTGCTCGGCGAACCGTGGACGCTGCTGATCCTGCGCAACGCGACCACCGGCACCACGCGCTTCGACGAGTTCCGCGACGAGCTCGGCATCGCCGACAACGTGCTCACCACCCGCCTGGCCAAGCTGACCGAGGCCGGCCTGCTCACGCGCGTGCCCTACCGCGACGGTGGCCGCACGCGCCACGAGTACCGGCTCACGAAGGCGGGCGCCGACGCGCTGCCCGTGCTGCTGACGCTGGCCGAGTGGGGCGACGAGCACACGGTGCCCGACCCGCCCGCCGAACGCATGCTGATCGTCCACGAAGCCTGCGGGGCGCGCACCCGGCCGGGCACGCTGTGCGACGGGTGCGGCGAGCCGATGCGGCGCGAGGACATGCGCTGGTACCGGCCGTGGCGCTCGGCCGAGCCCGTGGAGCTGGCCGAACCGGTGAGCTGACCGCCGGTCGGCATCCCGCGCGGAGGCGGGGCTGACTTGCGCGGAGCAAGGCAAGGTTCTACCGTGCGGGCATGGCGTCGCCGGGTCTGACGGAGGCTCCCGCGGCCGCGGCGCGCGGGGCCTTCTTGGCAGGCGCGGCCACCCTCGCCGCCCTGTACGTGGGCAACAACGTGCCGAGCGCGCTGTATGCCTTGCTGCGCACCACCTTCGGGTTCTCCGCGCTGGTCCAGACCCTGCTCTACGCGGTGGCCGTGGCGGTGATCGTGCCGGCGTTGCTCGTGGCCGGGCCGCTGTCCGACACCGTGGGGCGCCGGCCGCTGATGCTCTTCGGGCTCGGCGCCTTCCTTCTCGGTGACGTGGTGTTCGCGCTCGCCACCGGCACCGGCTGGCTGTTTGCCGCGCGTGTGCTGCAGGGCCTCGGCATGGGCGCGGGAGCCGCGGCGGCGCAGGCGATGCTCAACGACAGCGCCGGTCAGGACGCGCTCGGCCAGCGCCGCGCTTCGCGCACCGCCACGGCGTGCGTCACGTTCGGGCTCGCGCTCGGCCCGCTGGCCGCCGGCCTGCTCGCGCAGTACGGGCCCTTGCCGCGGCAGCTGTCCTTCGTGGTCCACGCGGTCGCCGTCGCCGTGGTGGCGCTGCTCGTGCTGCGGACTTCGCGCCCGGCGCGCCCGGCCGGTGCCCGCCGGCGCCGGCCGCGGCTCGGCGTGCCGCCGGTGGTGCGGCGGACGTTCGTGATCGCCGGCGCTTCCTCGTTCCTGGCGTGGGCGGTGCTCGGCATGTTCTCCGCCGTGGTGCCCTCGCTGGTGTCGGGGCTGCTGGGCACGGCGAACCTCGCGGTGGCGGCCGGGGCGCTCACGCTCATGATCGCCACGTCGGGCGTGGTCCAGTTCGGGGCGGGCCGGCTCGCGCCGACGGCCGCGCAGGCGAGCGGGCTGCTCGTGCTCGCCGCGGGGCTGGCGCTGCTCGTGGTGGCGGACGAGGCCGGCCTCGCCTGGCTCGTGGTGCCGGCGATGCTCGGCACCGGAACCGGCCACGGGCTCGTGTTCACCGGCGCGCTGCACGAGCTCACCACCGTGACACCGCCGGCCGAGCGCGGCGCCGTGATCGGCAGCTACTACGTGGTGAGCTACCTCGGCCTCGGCGGCCCGGTGATCGGCGTCGGCCTGCTCTCGCTCGCGCGGGGCCTGTCCGCGGCCACGGTGCTGGTGGCCGCGGTGGTCGGCGGGTGCTGCCTCGTGCTGGCCCCGCTCGTGTTCCTGGAGATCCGCCGCCGCGGCGCGGCGTCCGCGGACGATCCACAGTAGACAGTGCGGCGGTGCCGTGCAGCGAAGGAGATCACATGTCCGTCCGCCGGGTAGCCCACGAGGTCGTGCGGCTCGAGGTGCCCGTGGCGGCACCGTGGGCCGAGTTCCGCGCCCGCTACGAGCGGGCCGTGCCGGAGCTGGCCGGTGAGGAGCTCGCTCGCCTCGTGACGGCGGGCGCGAGCTGGGACGAGGTCCGGGCGTCGGCGGAGGCGACCGCGCCGCACGGCTTCCTGCGCTACTGGGGTACCGACGTCGGCCCGCTGATGAGCCTCGCGGCGCCCGCCCGCCCGTGCGTCGAGTACCTGATGGGCAACCACACCATCGCCCAGCGGATGTTCGTGCACCGGCCGGGCGTGATGCTCTACGCACCCCTGCGCACCTCGATCTACGAGGACGCGGCCGGCGAGACCTGGTTCACCGTGGACCAGCCGAGCACCCGCTTCGCCGGCTTCGGCGACCCGGCCGTGGCCGCGGTCGGCCGTGAGCTCGACGAGAAGCTCGCGGCCCTGCTGGCCCACCTGGGCGCGCCGCTAATCTGAGCCCACGGGAATCAGCGGGTGACGGGGGAGCTGTGGAGACGGAACGGATCGGGCCGCCGGCGATCGCGGGGGAGCGGGAGATGCTGCGCGCCTTCCTCGACTTCCACCGCGCGACGCTGGCGATGAAGTGCGACGGACTCACCGACGAGCAGTTGCGCCGGCAGTCGATGCCGCCGTCCACGCTGTCGCTGCTCGGGCTCGTGCGGCACCTGGCCGAGGTCGAGCGCGCCTGGTTCCGCCGGGTGCTCGACGGCCAGGACGTGCCGCTCGTGTGGTCGCCCGAAGGTGATTTCCAGGTTGCCTACGACGCGACCGAGAGCACGCGGGCCGAGGCGTTCACCGCGTGGCAGGCCGAGGTCGAGCACTCCCGCCGCATCGAGGCGGCGGCCGAGTCGCTCGACGTTGTGGGCTACAGCGCGCGCTGGGAAGAAGACGTGTCGTTGCGGATGGTGATGCTGCACCTGATCCACGAGTACGCCCGGCACAACGGCCACGCCGACTTCCTGCGCGAAGGCGTGGACGGCGTCGTCGGCGTGTGAGCCCGGGAGCCGCGGTGTGAGAGCGCCGACTCCTGACTTGTCCGAGCCAAGTCAGACGCCTAGCGTCAGCGGGATGACGAGCGCGAAGCGGATTCTGGTGGTGGGTGCCGGCGCGACCGGCGGGTTGTTCGGCGGGCGGCTGGTCCAGGCCGGCCGAGACGTGACCTTCCTGGTGCGCCCCGGCCGCGCGGCGGTGCTGGCGGAACGCGGCCTGCGGATCACCGGGCTCGGCGAGGAGACGGTGCTCACGCCGAAGCTGGTCCGCGCAGGCGAGATCACCGCGCCGTACGACCTCGTGCTGTTCACGGTGAAGGCCGCCGGGCTCGAGCAGGCGATCGAGGACGTGGCGCCCGCCGTCGGGCCGCGCACGCTCGTGCTGCCGGTGCTCAACGGGATGCGGCACATCGACGCGCTGGTGGGGCGCTTCGGCGAGCAGCGGGTGCTCGGCGGGGTCGCGATCGTGATGACCACTGTGGACGGTGTGGGCGACATCCGCCGGCTCTTCGACCTCCAGTCGATCACCTACGGCGCCCGGGCCGAGCCGGCGCCGGCCGAGCTGGGGGAGCTGGCCGAGGTGCTGTCGGGCGTGGGCTTCGACACGGTCCTGTCCCCGGACATCACAGCCGCGATGTGGGCGAAGTGGGTGTTCATCGCCTCGATCGGCGCGGTGACCTCGCTGATGCGCGGCACCGTCGGCGACGTCGCGGGCCGGCCCGGCGGGATCGCGTTCGCCGAGGCCGTGGTCGCCGAGTGCGCGGCCGTCGCCGCCGCGGCCGGGTACCCGGTGGAGGCCACCGCGCTGGAGAACGCGCGCGCGTCCGTGACCCAGGTCGGTTCGCCGCGCGCCCCTTCGCTCTACCGCGATCTCACCGCGGGACTGCCGGTGGAGGGCGAACAGATCTTCGGTGACCTGGTCGACCGCGCGCACGCGCTCGGGGTGTCCGTGCCGCTGCTGGAACTGGTGCGGCTGAACCTGCGCGTGTACCAGGCGCGGCTCGGCTGAGCACCGCCCCGACGACGTGCTCCCGGCCACGCTGCGTGGCCGGGAGCACGTCGCGGGAACGGCTCCGAACAGTGCGGGGCAGCGCCGGAGACCGGGCCGGAGCAGCGTCGGCGACAGCTCGCGGAAGAAGCTCGAAAACTTTTTCCGGCCGCCGGTGAACCGGATCGGCCACGGCGTCCGTGATGGGTGCGAAGGGGCACGAAGGCCGTGCCCGGGTTGACACGGACGGATGGTCTTTCGGGCACCGGTTCGAGTGGTGATTTGCCGCCACACCAGGGCTGCTACGCTCCGAACAGTGACATCTGCGCCTCTTTCGGCGCAGGTGTCCGGACCGCGGCTCAGGCCGTGCACGACCCGCCGTGGGGAAGGAAGCTCTCGGGTATGGCGGACAGGTTCGAGTTCGTTCTCGACGTCTTCGAAGCTCTTGTGGTCAGCCAGGCGACCGGCGGTGACATCCGCCAGTACCCGTTGCGAATCGGCACGGTGCCTTCGGATCCCATCCGGTTCGTCCGCGTCGCCACGCAGGTGTACCGCGCGATGGAGGACCGGCGGTTGTCCACGCACGGTGAACTCAGCCCGCGTGTGCAGACGGCGTTCGGGCTGTTGTCCCAGCCGCGCGTCTCCGTGGCGGTGGCGGGGGTCGACGGCGTCGGGGCCGACATCGCGGTGCTCGCGCTCAGCGACGGGCGCCAGGCGCTGGGGATCACGCAGAACCCGCGCACCGACGAACTGTTGTTCTCCCTCTTCGCCGACGAGGACCTCGTCGACATCGTCACCGGGGTGCTGCCGCCGGCGCGCGCCGCGACGACCGGCGCGCACACGGTCAGCAAGCAGGCGACGCGCGCCGTGTCCGCGATGACCGCGCGGCGCATCGCCGAGGCGGCCGAGGACGAGGAGGAGACCGACGCGTTCGGGATGATCGAGGTCCGCGGCACGGTGCGGCCCAGCCGTACCGACCCCCGCGTGACGCCGACGCCCGGCGGCACCGAGGTGCTCGAGCGCGTCATGGCCGCGCCACGCCTGGGCGGCGGGCACATCACCGTCACCGGCTGGGGCCGGCACGGTGAGCTGCGCGCGGCCGATCCGCTGAGCTGGCTCGACACCCAGGACGGCCGGTACCTGGTCCACACCACCACCGGCGACGCCGGTGACCTGAGCGCGAAGTACGTCCCCGCAGGGCGGTCCGAGGTGGCCCGCGCAGTGCAGAACGCCATCGCCGCCGTCTACTGACGAGCGCGCACCAAGAGGAGGGAGACCCGGTGGCCGACGACGCGACCCCGGTGAAGATGACTGCGCGTGACATGGCGCCGCAGTTGTCGGGGACCGAGCTGAAGCGATTGGCGCAGACCGGCAGTTTCGCGGTGGACGACACCACCGGCAACCAGATGATCGAAGCGCTCGAAGGTGTGATCGACACCCTTCAGGCCCGGTGGGACGCTTTGCAGAAGCTGGGCACCGCCCCGGCCATGTCCTCGACCTCCACCGGTCGCTGGGTGTCGACCCACATGCTCAACACGGCCAGTGACGGGCAGGGCCTGCTCACGCAGCTGCAGGTGGCGCGCGACGAGTTCCCGACGTACGTCGAGGCGATCAAGCTGGCGCAGCAGAACTACCGCGACACCGAAGCCGGCACGCGGGACACCATCAACCGGCTTCCCGTCGACGAACTGACCTGAGGAGGATCTCGTGTCCACGACAACCGACCAGTCCACCTCGGCGGTTTCCGACCCGTCGTCACCGGACTACAACCCGCACAGCCCCTACTACGACGTCACGGCCGACTCGTCGTCGAAGTACTTCGTGGGCCCCGTCAAGCCGGACGACGTCGCCTCGGGCGACCAGATCCGCGCCGACGCCACGAAGGAGATCGACGACGAGATCGCCAACGGCTGGCTCGGCCCGACCGTCGACCCGAAGACGCGCAACGACAAGATCCAGGAGCTCTACGAGCAGAAGCTCGTGGAGGCGAAGTCCGGGCTGAACGACGGCCTCCAGCTCCGCCAGCCCGACAGCGCGCCCTACACCGACTGGTCGCAGGCCACGCACGAGCAGATGCAGCAGGCGATCACCGAGCAGGCGAACCCGGCCACCGTGGCCGAGTCGTCGGAGGAATGGGTCAGCGTCGGCAACGACCTGGCCACGCACCAGCAGAACCTCGCCCAGGCGATCACCGCGAGCACGAGCAACTGGCAGGGCGCGGGCGGCGACGCCGCGCGTGAGCACCTCGCCAACGTCGGCAAGTGGCTCGGCACCACGGCGCAGGGCGCGACCCTGGCCGGGCGGCAGCAGGAGATCCACTCGCAGGCGCTCAACGAGACGCAGATCGCGATGGGTGCCAACCCGCCGGTGCAGTTCGACGTGCAGCAGGCCAACGCGCAGCTGCAGCAGATCAAGGACCCGACCGAGTACGCCGCGCAGGCGTCCAAGGCCATGGCGACCTTCACCGAGCAGCAGGCCGCGCGCCAGCAGGCGGCGCAGCTCATGACCCAGTACGACCGCACGATCGGCGCGGCCGTGGTCACCCCGGCGTTCGCCGCGCCGCCGAAGCTGCCGGGTTCCGCCGGCGCGAACGGCGGCGGCGCGGGCGGTGCCGGCGGTGGTGGCGCCGGTGGTGCCGGCGGAGGACTGGGCCCGAACGGACTTCCGCTCGGCCCGGACGGCAAGCCCGTCGGTCCCGACGGCCTGCCCCTCGGCGGCGCGGGCGGTGGCGCCGCGGGCGGTGGTGCCGGTGGCGGTGCGGCCGGTGGCGGCGCGGGTGGCGGCGCGGGCGGGTTCAACCCGCCTCCGCTCAACGTGCCCGACAGCGCGGGCGGCGGCGGCCTCGGTGGCGGTGGCCTCGGCGGCGGCAGCGGCTCCGGATCCGGTGGCGCGGGCGGTGGCGGCGGCTTCAACCCGCCTCCGCTGAACATCCCCGACAGCACGGGTGGCGGCGGCCTCGGCGGCGGTGGCCTGGGCGGCGGCGGTCTCGGTGGCGGTGGCCTGTCGGGAGACGACACCACGAAGTCCTCGAGCTTCACCCCGCCTCCGCTGAACATCCCCGACGGCCCCGGTGGCGGCGGCCTCGGCGGCGGCGCGGGCTTCAACCCGCCCCCGTTCAACCCCGGCAGCGGCGTCGGCGGCGGTGGCCTCGGCGGCGGTACGGGTTCGGGTACGGGCTTCACCCCGCCGCCCTTCAACCCGGGTACGGGTGTCGGCGGCGGCTCGCTCGGCGGTTCCGGCGGCATCGGCGGGGGATCGGGCAAGATCCCGACGATCGGGCGCGGCGGCGGCATCAACGGCGAGAGCATCAGCAGCCGCCTCGGCGGCGGTGGTGGTGCCGGCGGCGGGATCGGCGGCATCGGTGGTGGCGCCGGGATCAAGGGTGCCGGCCTCGGTGGCGCGGGCGGCGCGGCGGGCGCGGGTGCGTCTTCGGGCGCCGCGCTGACCGAGGAAGAGCTCGCGGCGCGCGGCGGTGCCGGGGCCGCGGCGGGTGCCAAGGGCGCGGCCGGCCAGCCCGGCATGGGCGGCATGGGTGCCGCCGGCAAGGGCGGCAAGGGCCCGGAGGACAAGGAGCACAAGATCGCCGACTACGTGGAGTCGGACGACCCGAGCTTCTTCGCGCCGGACGAGATCGTCGCACCGCCGGTGATCGGCGACTGGAAGAACAAGGACTGGAAGTGAGGCGGGGATGACCAGCGGAGGCTTCGACGTCGAACCCGACGAGCTGACGGCGCACGCCAGCCACCTCGACGGGCTCGTCGACCGGCTGAACAACGCCGTGCAGGCGGCGGACTACGCGTTGAGCGACGACGCCTACGGTCTGCTCTGCGCGTTCCTGCCGCCGATCGTGAACCCGACGGGGGAGCAGGCCAAGGACGCGGTGAGCGCCGCGGCCGAGGGCATGCAGACCACGGCGGACAACGTCCGCACCACGGCGCAGGCCTATGTGGACGGCGACGAGGCGGAAGCGCAGCCGTTCCTCAAGCAGCTGGCCGGCAGTGACGACGCGGCCGGGCTCACCGGCGGCGGGAGCTCGGACTACCCGTCCGGCAGCACCCCGCTGTCGCCCCGCTACGGCACGACGATGCCGAGCGAGCCGGGGGAGCCGTTGGAGCCGCTGCAGCCGCGGATCGGCACCACGATCCCGGACGCGCCTTCGCAGCCGACGTTCTCGCCGCGCATCGGCACCACGGTTCCGAGCGAGCCGCTGGAGCCCGAGCGCCCGGCGTACCGCGTCGGCACCACGGTGCCCGACGAGCCCGTGGTGAACCCGTCGTCGTTCCGCATCGGCACGGTCACCGAGTAGCCGGGGAGTCCCGGCCCGGAGCGCCGGGCGCGTGAGTGCCCGGCGCCACCGAACAGTTCAGCAGCAGGCAGATCGAGGAGTACGGACAACCATGACCAGTGCGGGAGGGTTGGGTGACCTGATCAGGGACCCCGACGAGGCGATCCGGCGGATGGACGAGTGGGCGGCGGGCTTCGCCCGCAAGGCCGAGCGCTACGCGGCGGCCCAGCAGGAGACCGAACGGCTGCGCCTCACGGCGGCGAGCCCCGACGGCACCGTCCGCGTGACCGTGGGTGCCGACGGCGTGGTGTCGGACCTGGTGTTCGGGTCCAAGACCCGCACCATGCCGCCCGAGGAGCTGGCCCGCATGGTGCTGGACACCATGCGGCGCGCGCAGTCGGGCATCACCCAGCGCGTGGCCGAGGTCATGACCGAGAACCTCGGCGAGGAGGACCAGGAGACCCGCGGCCTGCTGCTCGGCAACCTCAGCAGCCGGTTCCCGGACCTCGACGCCCCCGAGGACAGCGCCGACGAGCCGGGCGAGCCCGAACCGCCGGCGACGCCGCCGCCTCCTCCCGCCCGGCCTGCTCCGCCGGCCGGTGGCCCGGCGACCCCGCCGCCGCCGTCCGCTCCGCCCGCACCGCAGCCGCCCCGCCGGCCGGGCGGCGTCGACCCGGACGAGCAGGACAACAACCCCTGGTGATCTCCCGGCTCGGCGTCCACTGAGGACCATCCACTGAGGGCTCTGTCCGAAGTGGACGCCGATCGGGATCCGCATTCCGGTGGCCTCGCTGCCGGGTATTTCTTCGAAGATCTCGCCATTTCCATTAATGGCGATTCCCGGCTGGTTTCGCGCCGGAAATCATTTCAGGAAAACAGGTTTCCGGCTGGAGTCTGTCCATTCGCCGGGGGAGGAGTGGTGTCGCCGTGAGCAATCCACTGATCGCGCAGACACAGGATTCGACCAAGGCGTATTCGGGCATTTCGCTGTTCGAAGACGCCGACAGCCTAGCCAAGGGGATCGAGTCGGGCGACTGGGCGTCGACGGCGATGGGGGTCGTGGGGACCGCGCTCGACGCGCTGTCGGTCGCGATGGACCCGTTCGGCGCGGCGCTGGCGGCCGGGGTCGGCTGGCTGCTTGAGCACGTGGGCCCGTTGAAGGAGGCGCTCAACGGGCTGACCGGCAACGCGGACGAGATCAAGGCGCAGTCGGAGACGCTGGGGAACGTCTCGAAAGAACTGACCGCGATCGCCTCGGACTACACCGACGCGGTGAACTCCGATCTGCAGTCGTGGACGGGATCCGCGTCGGATGCCTACCGTCAGCGCGCGCAGGACCTCAGCACCTCGCTGCAGGCGGCGGCCAGGGGCTGCGACGGCGCGGCTTCCGGCGTGCAGAAGGGCGGCGAGATCGTCGCCGCGGTGCGCACGCTGGTGCGCGACATCATCGCCCAGCTCATCGGGCACATGATCAGCTGGGCGCTGCAGGTGGTCCTCACCCTCGGCATCGGGTTGAGCTGGGTGGTACCGCAGGTCGTCGAGGCCGTGGCGAAGACCGCGACCCAGATCACCAAGCTGGTCACTTCGGTGGTGAAGGCGCTCAAGGCGCTGGCCCCGATGCTGAAGAAGACCGGGCAGCTCTTCGAAGACGTCGGCAAGGGCTTCAAGGGGCTCAAGGGCGGGAAGGTCGAGACGCCGCCGAACTCGAAGGGCTTGAGCGGCGCCCCGGACGCGCCGCCGGCCAAGTCGGGCGGAGCTTCCGGCGGCGGGACGAAGGCTTCGGGCTACGAGGGCGCGCCGAAGGACTACACGCCTCCGCCGGGCAAGTCGGGTGCCGACGACGGCACGCATGCCTCGGGTTACGAGGGCGGCGGCGGGAAGGACTACACACCACCGCCCGGCAAGTCGGGCGCCGACGACGGCACCCACGCCGCCGGCTTCGAAGGCGGCGGCGGCAAGGACTACTCGCCCCCGCCCGCCTCGAAGTCGGGCGACGACGCGACCCACGCGTCGGGTGCCGGAGGCGGCGGCAAGACCGAGGGGGGCGCGCCCCCGCCCAAATCCGGCGACAGCACCTCGGGCGAGGGCGGCGGCGCCGGCGGCGGCGACCTGCCCCCGACCAAAACGCCCGACACCGGGTCGGGCACCAAGACGTCCGGTGCCGGGAACTCACGGGGCCTGCCCGACAAGCCGGAGCCTCCGCGCGATCGCGCGGTGGGCAGCGACGACCGCGTGTGCGAATCCGACCCGGTCGACATCGCGACCGGCGACATGGTGATGACGGTGCTCGACCTGGTGATGCCCGGCGTGCCGGAACTTTCACTGGAACGCACGCACATCTCGTCCTACCGCGCCGGCCGGTTGTTCGGCGCGACGTGGGCGTCCACTTTGGACCAGCGGCTGGAGCTGGACGACGAGAACGCCTGCTACTTCTCGGCCGACGGCATGATCCTCGTGTACCCGCTGCCGGGCGCGAACGAGGCCGTGCTCCCGGTCGAGGGCCCGCGGCTGCCGCTGGTCGCCACCGAGACGGGATACCGGCTGGCCGACCCGGCGGGACAGGTGGACCTGGAGTTCGCCGCGGTCGAGGGGTCGCGTCCCGGGGTGTTCCCCCTCGTCGCGATCGAGCACACCGGCGGTGACCGGATCGACTTCGAGTACGGTCCGTCCGGCGTGCCGGCCGGGCTCACCCGATCCGACGGTCGTGCGGTCCGGTTGCTCAGCGAGCAGGGCCGGATCACCGGGCTCGACGTCGTCGACGCGGCCGGAGACACGTCGGTGACCGTCGCCAGGTTCGGCTACAACAGGCTGGGCCAGCTGACGAACGCCTCGAACTCGTCCGGCCTCGCGGCGGGCTACGACTACGACGTGCACGGCCGCATGGTCGGCTGGCAGGACCGCACCGGTACCTGGTACCGCTACGTCTACGACGCCGACGGTCGCTGCGTGCGCACCGTGGGCCCGCAGGGTTATTTCAGCGGCGCCTTCGCCTACGATCGCGAGCGGCTGATCACGCGCTACTCCGACTCCCTGGGCAACGTCACGGAGTACCACCTCAACGCGGCGAACCAGATGCTGCGTCGCATCGACCCGCTGGGGAACGTGACGGGCTACGTCTGGGATCGCTACGACCGGCTGCTCGAGCGCGTCGATCCGCTCGGCCGCACGACGGCGTACTCCTACGACGCCGACGGTGAACTGATGTCGGTGACCCGTCCCGACGGTTCCGTCGTCGAGGTCGTCGGCGACGACACCGAGCTGACGATCACGGTGCGGGACGAGAACCGCTACTGGAGCCGCGCGTACAGCGGCGACAACGTGCCCGATCCGCTGGCCGACCCGCTCGGGGTGTCGACCGCGCTGAGCTACACCGAGGTGATCGACCGCCAGAACGCGCGCCCGGCGGTCGCGACGACGAGCACCGGGGCCACCGCGGCGGCGGACACGCGCGACGTGTTCGGTCGCGCGACGACCGTGCTCAACCGGTCGCGGCGGCAGGTGCGCCTCGGCTGGACGGTCGAGGGCGAGGAGAACCTGCGGGTCCACCCGTCCGGGATCCGGGAGGCCCGGCGGTACGACGCGGAGGGCAACGAGGTCGAGCACGTCAACGGCGCCGGGTTCACGAGCCGGACCGAGTACGGGCCGTTCGGGCTGCGGACGGCGTCGGTCGACGCCTCCGGCGCGAGGACGACCTACGTCCACGACACCGAGCTGCGGCTCACCACGGTGACCAACCCGTTGGGGTTGCAGTGGAGCTACCGCCACGACGCGGCGGGCCGGCTGGTGGAAGAGGTCGACTTCGACGGGCGCGTGCTGCGCTTCGACTACGACCGCGCCGGGCAGCTGGTCCGGTCGGTCAACGGAGCGGGCGAGGTGACCGAGTACGTCTACGACCGGCTCGGCAACGTCCTCGAACGGCGGACTCCGACCGGGACGACCCGCTACGCGTACGACCCGGTCGGGCGGATGGTCCACGCCGCGATCGGCGACGTCGAGCTGCAGGTCGAGTACGCGCCCGACGGCACTCTGCTCAGCGAGACCGTCGACGGCCGCACCGTGACCACCACTCGCGACGAGAACGGCACGACCGTGCGGCGCACGCCGTCCGGGGCGGAGAGCGTGTGGAGCTTCGACGCCGCGGGCAACCCCGACGCGGTGACGGTCGGCGGCCACTCCGTGCGCTTCCGCCACGACGAAACCGGCCGGGAGGTCGTGCGGACGATCGACGGCCGGGTGGTCGTCTCACACGCCTTCGACAACGACGAGAACCTCGTCGCACAGTCGGTGCGGACCGGAGAAACCGAGCGCAGCCGCCGGTTCAGCTACCGGCGCGACGGCTTCCTCACCGGCATCGACGACGAGGTGGCCGGCCCGACGCACCTGGTCCTCGACGCCGTCGGACGGGTCGTGGAGTTGCGAACGCCGCAGGGTAGCCGGCAGTACCGCTACGACGGTCTGGGCAACGTCGTCGAGTCCGGCGAGCCGGTGGCCGGAGCGGCCACGGGTGCCCACCGCTACGCCAGGAACACCCTGGTGGGGGCGGGCGCCACGGCGTACGAACACGACCTGCAGGGGCGCGTGGTCCTGCGGCGCGAGGGCGATCGGGCGTGGCGCTACACCTGGGACGCGCACGATCGGCTGATCGGGCTTCTCACCCCCGAAGGCGACCGGTGGACCTACCGCTACGACCCGGTGGGCCGCCGCATCGGCAAGCAGCGGCTGGTGCCCGCGGCGGGTTCGTGGCGGGTGGCCGAGACCTTCGAGTTCTCGTGGAGCGGGGCGCAGCTCGTGGAGCAGTGCCACGTCGGCGAGTCGGGCACGCGGACCGTCACCACGTGGGAGTACCACCCCGAGGACGACCGCCCGATCCTGCAGGTCGGTCAGCCGTCCACTGTGGACGAGCAGTTCTTCTCCATCGTCACCGACCTGCTCGGCACCCCGACCGAACTGCTCGACGCCGACGGAGCCACGGTGTGGCGCGACAGCGGCGGGCTCTGGGATCGTGCCGGAAGCGCGACGCTCACCCCGCTGCGCTTCCCCGGCCAGTACGCGGACAGCGAGTCGGGCCTGCACTACAATGTCTACCGCTACTACGACCCGGCCACCGGCCGGTACCTCAGCCAGGACCCGCTCGGGCTCGGGCCCGCCGAGAACCCGGTCGCGTACGTCCCCAACCCGTTCGCGGACTGCGACCCGCTGGGCCTCGCGCCGACGAAGGGCAAGAAGGGCGCCTGCGGCGGCGGAGGCGGTGGCGCTTCGGACCGGCCGGGCGCGAGCAACGACGCGAGCAACGTCCCGGACAAGAAGGGCAACAAGGGCAAGGGCAAGGACACCGGCACGTCGGCGAGCTCGAGCGGTGGCAAGAGCGGCAACGGCAAGCTGAGCGCCGACAAGGAATCGTACAACCTCGGCGACCACAACGGGGTCGACGTGAACGTCGACTCCCACCAGGCCAAGCACCAGCAGGGCGGCAACAGCTTCCTGGGCATGAACCCGTACAAGGGCGGGTCGGGGACCAAGTTCCCGAGCAACGTGGACGAGTCGTGGCACCAGAACCACATGGCGCCCAAGGTCTCGGACATGACCAAGGAGAAGACCGACCCGATCGATCAGCGGCTCGAGGACAAGCGCGCCGATATCGACGAGCGGAAGGCGCAGGCCGAGCACGACGCCAAGGCTCACGCCATCGAGGAGCGCGACAAGCTCAAGGCGCAGGTCCAGGCCGACAAGAAGGCTGGCAAGGACGTCGACGTCCAGCAGGTCAAGGCGAAGAACGAGGCTCTGGCGGCGGAGCGGGACGAGAAGATCCGCAAGGCGAACGAGGACCTCGAAAAGGAGTACCAGGAGGCGGTCGACGCCCGCAACAACACGGTGATCAACGACTACAAGAAGGTCCCGCAGGACGACGGGATCATCTACGACATCGCGACCACCTACGACCCCGTCAAGGGCAAGTGGACCTCGACCTACCACGGTAACCCGCCGGACGAAACCTGGTGGAAGGTCCACGGCAAGAACATCGCGAAGAACAATCCCAAGCTGACCCAGCAGTAGCGCCGAACCGCCCCGGGTAGCGCAGATCGCGCTGCCCGGGACGGCCGGTGTCCGGTGTGGACGGTCAGCCGGTGAACCGGCCGGTGGTCACCACTTGTCCCAGTGGGTGACCTCGTCCGGGGCCGGCCGCGAAGCCGACTTGAAGTCCGTGCCCTTCGTGAACGCCAGCGGCGTCAGCACGGCCTGCGCGACGGTCTCGTAGGGGATCCCGAGGAGGTCCGCGACCTCCCGCTCGCGGACCGTGTGCATCGAGGTCCACGCCGTGCCCAGGCCGCGGGCGCGGGCGGCGAGCATGAAGCTCCACGTCGCCGGCAGGACGTTGGACATGCCGGCCGTGGCCGAGGCGCGGTCGGTGCCTTCGTTGCAGGCCAGCACCAGCACGGGCGCTTCACCCATGTGGTCGCCGAGGTAATCGGCCGAGCTGGCCACGCGCGACTGGGTGCGGTCGCGCTCGGTCGCGCCGTCGTTCTTGCCCGGGTAGCCGGGGGAGGCCTTGTACTGCGCGAAGATCGAGCCGTAGATCTCGCCGATGGCGCGGCGCTTGCCCTCGTCGCGCACGATCACGAAGCGGGCCGTGACCACGTTGGAGCCGGCCGGGGCCTGCAGGGCGAGGGCCACGCATTCGCGGATGAGGTCGTCGGGGACGTCGCGGGTGAAGTCGAGGCGCTTGCGCACCGCGCGGGTGGTGGACAGCAGCTGATCCGGGGAAAGTTCGAGCATGCCGCGATCATAAATCCGCGGCGCGTCCCCGGTGCGAGACCGTGGCCACAGCCGGGATTCAGTGCGCGCGCAGGCCTTCGATCAGCAGCTCGGCGAACCGGTCGGCCAGCTCGTCGGTGGTGAGCGACCCGTCGGGCGAATACCAGACATACGCCCAATTCAGGATGCTCGTGAGCGCGATGCCCGCGATGCGCGGGTCGGCTTCGCGGAATTCGCCGGCCTCGATGCCCTGGGTGATGATGCTGCGCAGGCCGGTTTCCCAGCGGTCGCGGCTGGCGATCACGGCCTGCTGGCGCGGTTCGCTGAGCTGACGCCACTCGTGGAAGAAGACGGTGGCGAACTCCTTGTTCTCGCCGATGAGCTTGAGGTCGCGCGCGGCGACCTGGCGCAGCTGCTCGGTGGCGGTGCCACCGGCGGCGAGGATCTCCTCCATGTCGCGCTCCGAGCGCTCCATGATGCTGTGCACGATCGCTTCCAGCAGGTCCTCTTTGCTCTGGATGTGCACGTAGAGGCTGCCGGCGTGCACACCGACCTCGCGGCCGATGTCCCGCATCGACGTGCCGTGGTAACCCTTGCGGGCGAACAGGCTCGCGGCGATCTCCACGATCGGCGTGACGTAGTCGGTGACTCGTTCGGACACCCGCCCATTAGACACTACGGCGAGTGACGAGTCGATGGGCGGAGGGCGTGCAACAACTGTTTGTTGACCGATCGTGCCCGTGCCGTTAGCGTCCGGGAGGGAAGACTTGGGAGGCAGCCCGCCGATGCGCTACTACGAGATCGACCAGAGGACCACCGCGCACATCCTCGCCGACAAGGCCGCTCGCGTGGGCGACCGGCCGTTCCTGCACTGGGCGGGGCGCACGTACACCTATCGCGACCTCGACGAGATGACCAACCGCTACGCCAACGGGTTCGCCGCCCTCGGCGTTTCGCGCGGCGACCACGTCGCCATGATGATGCCCAACGGCCCCGAGTTCCTCTGGACGCTCTGGGGCCTGGGCAAGCTCGGCGCCGTGGCGGTGCCGCTCAACACCGCGGCCAAGGGCGAACTGCTGCGGTACTTCCTCGACCAGTCCGACTCCACGGCCGTGTGCGTGGCGGGCGACCTGCTCGCGCGCGTGCGCGCCGTGCTGCCCGAGCTGCCGGCCGTGCGCACGGTGCTGGGCCTCGGCTGCGACCCGGCGCAGCTGGCCGCGCTCGAGGGCGTCACCACCCACGAGCTGGCCGACCTCGAACGGGCCTCGCCAGAGCCGCCGCAGCTCGCGGAGCCGGTGCGCTGGAACGACCCGCACCTGATCCTCTACACCTCGGGCACCACCGGTCCGTCGAAGGGCGCGATCTGCCCGCAGGCGCAGGGCCACGCCGTGGGCCACCAGATGGCCTCGCTCAACGAATACCGCCAGGACGACGTGCTCTACACGTGCCTGCCGGTGTTCCACGGCAACGCCATCTGGTACACGGTGTACGCCGCGCTGTGGGCCGAAGCTTCGGTGGCGCTCTACCCGCACTTCTCGGCCAGCCGGTTCTGGTCGCAGATCCGCGAGTCGAAGGCCACGGTGTTCAACGCGCTCGGCGCGATGGCGAACATCATCTGGCAGCAGCCGCCCTCGGAGCGCGACCGCGACCACTCGGTGCGGATCTGCATGATGGTGCCCAACTCCCGCGAGCTGGCCGAGGGGTTCCTCGACCGCTACGGCGCGAAGGTCACCTCGGTGTACGCGATGACCGAAAACTGCGCGGTCACCGTGTTCGGCCCCGACGACCCGCTGGAGAAGGTGCCGTCGGCGGGCCGGGTGCGACCCGACATGAGTGTGCAGATCGTGGACGAGGACGGCCGTCCCGTGGGGCAGGGCGAGGTCGGCGAGATCCGCCTGCGCCCCAACGAACCCGGCATGACGATGCTCGAGTACTACAAGATGCCCGAAGCCACCGTCGGCGCCACCCGCGACCTGTGGTTCCACACCGGCGACCGCGGCTGGCTCGACGAGGACGGGTACTTGTTCTTCTCCGACCGCAAGAAGGAAGCGATCCGCCGCCGCGGCGAGAACATCTCCGCCTACGAGGTGGAGACGATCGTGTGCAAGCACCCGGCGATCCTGGAGGCCGCCGCGGTGCCGGTGGCCTCGGAGCTCGGCGAGGACGACCTGATGGTGTACGTCGTGCTCGAAGAGGGCGCGAGCGCCACCTACGAGGAGATCATCGCCTTCTGCGACGAGCACATGCCCTACTTCATGGTGCCGCGCTACCTCGAGTTCATCGAGCGGCTGCCGAAGACCCCGAGCGAGAAAATCGAGAAGTACAAGCTGAAGACCGCCGCCGCGGACCGCGTCGGCGAGCTGTGGGACCGGGAGGCGGCGGGCATTGTCATTCGGAAGTGAACCGTCATCAGGAAGTGAAGCAGCGGTCTTGTGCACGGTGGACGGCCGGGTCGGCCGGATCACGATCGACCGCGAAGCGACCCGCAACGCGCTGAGCCCCGAGGTGCTCGCCGGGCTGGACGAGGCGATCACGGCCGCGCGGGACTGTTCGGTGGTCGTGGTGCGCGGCAAGGGCGGCACGCTCTCGGCCGGCGCGGAGCTGAAGTTCCTGCGCTCGGTGCTCGACGACCCGGCGGCGGTGCGCGAGTACATCACCTCGATCGGGGTCGTGCTCGACCGGCTGGAGGCCGCGCCGTTCGTGTCCGTGTGCGTGATCGACGGGTACGCGGTGGCGGGCGGCTGCGAGATCATGCTGGCCTGTGACCTGGCCGTGGTGAGCGAAACCGCGCAGATCGGCGACCGGCACCTCGAATACGGGCTGCTGCCCGGCGCCGGTGGCTCGGTGCGCCTGAGCCACGCGGTGGCCCCGGCGCTGGCGCGCCGGCTGCTCTACACCGGCGAAATCGTCGACGGCGCCACCGCCGCGCGCTTCGGACTCGTGAGCAGCGCCGTGCCGGCAGCCGAGCTGGACGACGCGGTCGACGCGCTCGTGGCGCGCCTGGCCCGCCACGCGCCCGATGCGTTGCGCGGCATGAAACGCCTGCACCGGAAGGCGCTCGCCGAGGAACCCGCCGCCGCGATCACCGCGGAGCGCGAGACGTTGCTCGCGCACCTGGCCGGCCCGACCGCGCGGGAGGGGCTGGCCGCGTTCGCCGAGCGGAGAACGCCGCGGTTCGACAGGCTCTGATTCGCACCACCCGGAGCCACCGCGAGGTGGCCCGGCACGGAAAGGCAAACGATGAGCACAGACACCGATCGCCCGGTCTCGGGCCGGTGGTTCGAACAGCTGGAAGTCGGCACGGTCGTGCAGCACGCGACGCGGCGCACGGTCACCGAGACCGACAACGTCCTGTTCACCACCATGACGATGAACCCGGCGCCGATGCACCTCGACGCCGACTACGCCTCGCGCAGCGAGTTCGGCAAGCCGCTGGTCAACAGCATGTTCACGATCGCGCTGGTGGTCGGGCTCTCGGTGTACGAGCTCACGCTCGGCACGATCGTGGCACAGCTCGGGATGTCCGACGTCGAGTTCCCGAAGCCGGTGTTCGCCGGCGACACGATCCGCGTGGAGAGCGAGGTCGTGGAGGCGCGCGCGTCGAAGTCGCGCCCGCGCGCCGGGATCGTGGTGTTCGAGCACCGCGCCTACAACCAGCGCGGCGAGCTGGTGTGCCGCGCCAAGCGCACGGGCCTGATGCACCGCCGCCCGGAAGGGGACGCCGCGTGATCACCGAGTACTTCGACCGGATCAAGCTCGGCGACCGGCACGTGAGCCGGGGCCGCACGATCACCGAGACCGACATCGTGCAGTTCGCCATGTTCACCGGCGACTGGCATCCGGCCCACACCGACGCCCGCTACTTCGACGCCGACCCGGTGTTCGGCGGCCGGGTGGCCCACGGCGCGCTGTCGCTCTCGGTCGCGCTGGGCCTGGTCACGTTCTGGCCCGAGGCGATGAAGGCCTTCTACGGCATCGACAAGCTGCGGTTCATCACACCGGTGCGTGTGGGCGACACGATCCACGTCGAGACCGAGGTCACCGAGCTGACCCCGCGCGGCGACGGAAAGGGTGTGGTCACCTCGGCGTTCCGGATCCTCAACCAGCGCGGCGAAACCGTGCTCGCGGCTTCGCTCAAGACACTGGTGGTCACCGAGGAGGCGGGCCGATGAGCGAGGTCACGGCCGAGCTGGAGAAGGCCGAAGAGATCGCGCTGGCGGGTGGCGACGCGAGCCGCTGGCCGAACAAGCTGCCGGTGCGCGAACGGATCGCGCTGCTGCTCGACCCGGGCAGCTGGGTGGAGGACGGCCTGCTCGCCGACGCCTCGGGCGACGGGCTCCCGGCCGACGGCGTGCTCACCGGCGTCGGCACGGTCGAGGGCCGGCCGGTGGCCGTGATCGCCCACGACTTCTCGGTGAAGGCCGGGTCGTGGGGCGAGCTCACGTGTGAGAAGCAGGTGCGCATCCTGGAGCGCGCCGACCGCGATCTGCTGCCGGTGTTCTACCTCGTCGACTCGGCCGGCGGGCGCCTCACCGACCAGCTCGGCTTCTTCTCCGGGCGGCGCGGGGCGTCGCGGATCTTCCAGCTGCAGGTGAAGCTTTCCGGGCGGGTGCCGCAGATCTGCTGCCTGCACGGACCTTCGGCCGCGGGCGGGGCGTACATGCCGGCGTTCACCGACTGGGTAGGCATGGTCGCGGGCAACGCGTCGATGTACCTGGCCTCGCCGCGCGTCGCGGAGAAGGTGACCGGCGAGCGCACCACGCTGGAGGAGATGGGCGGCGCGACCATGCACGCCACCGTGTCCGGCTGCGGCGACGAGGTGTTCGACGAAGACTGGCAGGTGATCGCGGCGGCCCGGCTGCTGCTGTCCTACCTGCCCGACGACTGGCGCTCGGCGCCCGCGCGCGCCGAGGCCGTGGCGCCGGAGATCGCGGACTGGCCCGAGGGCCTGATCCCCGAGGACCCGAACACCGCCTACGACGTGCGCGACGTGATCCTGCGGTTCGTGGACGCGGGCAGTTTCTTCGAGATCAAGTCGGCGTGGGCCGAAGAGATGGTGACCGGGTTCGCGCGCCTCGGCGGGCAGACGGTGGGGCTCGTCGCCAACCAGCCCTCGGTGCGCAGCGGCGCGATTTTCGTGGACTCGGCCGACAAGGCGGCGCGGTTCATCTCGATGTGCGACGCGTTCAACGTGCCGCTGGTGTTCCTCCAGGACGTGCCCGGCTTCATGGTCGGGGTCGCGGTGGAGCGGCAGGGAATCATCCGCCACGGCGCCAAGATGGTGGCGGCGATGGCGAGTGCCGAGGTGCCGAAGTTCAGCGTGGTGCTGCGCAAGGCGTACGCGGCCGGCTTCTACGCGATGTGCGCGCCGGGCTTCGAACCGCGCGCCACGATCGCGCTGCCGACCGCGACGATCGGCACCATGTCGCCCGAGGCCTCGGCGAACGCCGTGTACGCCAACAAGATCGCGGCGATCGAGGACCCGGCCGAGCGCGAGGCGTTCGTGGCTGCGCGCGTGGCCGAGCAGGCCGCGGACTTCACGCTGCTGCGCCTGGCCGGCGAGCTGCACGTGGACACCGTGGTGCAGCCGCAGGCGCTGCGGGCCGAGCTGCTGGGCCGGCTGCGGGCCGCCGGCAGCTGGGAACGCTCGGGCCACCGCCGCCACCACCTGATCAGCCCGGTGTGACGATGACGACCGGACTGGTTCCCCGCAGCCTGCTGTTCATGCCGGGCTCGAAGGCGTCGATGATCGCGAAGATCCCCGCGATCGCCCCCGACGCGGCCGTGGTCGACCTCGAAGACGCCGTGCCCGCGGGCCAGAAGGCCGAAGCCCGCGAGACGGCCGTGGCCGCGCTGGCCGGGTTCGAGGCCGGCCCGCGCACCACGGTGCTGGTGCGGGTCAACCCGAGCACCTCACCGTGGTTCGCCGACGACCTCGCGGCCGTCGCGTCGCTGCCCGGCGTCGGCGTGGTCCTGCCCAAGTACGAGCGGCGGGAAGAGATCGACCTGATCCGCGCCCGGGTCGGCGCGGAGGTGCCGATCGTGGTCGGGCTGGAGACCGTGCGCGGGGTCGCGGATTGCCGGGAGCTCCTGGGCGCCGCGCTCGAATCCGTGTACTTCGGCGCCGAGGACTACATCGCCGACATCGGCGGCGTGCGCACCACGCGCGGCGACGAAGTGCTCTTCGCCCGCAGCGAGGTGCGGCTCGCCGCGCACCTCGGTGGCGTGTCCACTGTGGACCAGGCCGTGGTCGCGATCCGCGACGACGACCGCTTCCGCGTGGACGCCGAAGCCGGCCGCGCGATCGGCTACACCGGCAAGATCTGCGTGCACCCGCACCAGGTCGAGCTGGCCCACGAGGTGTTCACGCCGGCGCCGGCGGAGGTCGCGCACGCCCGCGCGGTGCTGGCCGCGGCCGATTCCGGTGTCGCGGTGGTCGACGGCGAGATGGTGGACGACGTCCACGTCCGCATGGCGCGCACGGTGCTCGCCCGTGTGCCGGAGGAGAGCTGATGCGCGTCGGATTGATGTTCCCGCCCGGGACGGACCCCGGTGAGCTGCCGGCGGTCGCGCGCCGGGCGGAGCAGGCCGGGTTCGACTTCTTCTGCTGTGGTGAGCACGTGTTCTTCCACGGCCCGATGACCAACGCGTTCGTGGGGCTCGCCGCGGCGGCCGGCGCGACCGAGCGGATCGGGCTGATGAGCGCGCTCACCATCCTGCCGGTGTACCCGGCGGCGCTGGCGGCCAAGCTCGTGGCCACGCTCGCCACGGTGTCGCGCGGCCGCTTCGAACTCGGCGTCGGCGTGGGCGGTGAGCACCCGCCGGAGTTCGAAGCCGTCGGCGTGCCGCTGGCCGAACGCGGCCGCCGCACGGACGAGGCGCTCGAAGTACTGCACCGGCTGCTCGCCGGCGGCAAAGTGACCTTCCGCGGCGAGTTCACCACGATCGAAGGCCAGGAGCTGCAGCCGGTGCCGCAGAAACGGCCGCCGGTGTGGGTCGGCGGGCGCAAGGGCGCGGCGATGCGCCGGGCCGCGCGCCACGCCGACGGCTGGCTGCCCTACCTGGTCGCGCCCGAGCGGCTGGCCGGCAGCCTGGCGCAGGTGCGTGAGCTCGCCGTCGGGTACGGCCGGCAGCCCGAGGACATCCGGGGTGGCGTGTACCTGTGGTCCGGCGTGGACACCGACGGCGACCGGGCGCGGCGGGAGGTGGTGTCGGCCGTGAGCGGGATCTACCAGCAGGACTTCGAAAGCTACGCCGACCGCTACCTGCTGCACGGCACGCCGGCCCGCGTGGGGGAGCGGCTGGCGGAGTACGCCGAGGCCGGGGCCGAGAGCGTGATCTTCGCCCCCGCGTGCGCCGACCACGACCGCGCGATCGACCTGTTCGCCACCGAGGTACTGCCCGGGATCCGGGCGAGGGGAGTGTCCCGTGTCTGAGTTTTCCGAGGGGTCCACCGGGATCGAGGGGTCGACAGCGCCTGAGGTTACGGTGCCGGCCAAGGTGTTCACCAAGGTGCTGGTGGCCAACCGCGGCGAGATCGCCGTGCGCGTGATCCGCGCCGCGCGTGACGCCGGGCTGGCGTCGGTCGCCGTGTACGCCGACCCGGATGCCCACGCGCCGCACACGCGCCTGGCCGACGAGGCGTACGCGCTGCACGGCACCACCGCCGCCGAGTCCTATTTGGACATCGACAAGATCCTCGACGTCGCCAAGGTGAGCGGCGCCGACGCCGTGCACCCCGGCTACGGGTTCCTCTCGGAGAACGCCGCCTTCGCCCAGGCCGTGCTCGACGCCGGCCTGGTGTGGATCGGCCCCGGCCCGCAGGCGATCCGCGACCTGGGTGACAAGGTCACGGCCCGCAAGATCGCCCGGTCCGTGGGCGCGCCGCTGGTGCCGGGCACCGAGGAGCCGGTGGCCTCGGCCGACGAGGTCGTGGCGTTCGCCGACGAGCACGGCCTGCCGGTGGCGATCAAGGCCGCGTTCGGCGGCGGCGGCCGCGGCCTGAAGGTGGCCCGCACGCGCGAGGAGATCCCCGAGCTGTTCGACTCGGCCACGCGCGAAGCGGTGGCGGCGTTCGGCCGCGGCGAGTGTTTCGTGGAGCGCTACCTCGACCGGCCGCGCCACGTCGAGGCGCAGGTGCTCGCCGACGCGCACGGCACGGTCGTGCTGGCCGGCACGCGCGACTGTTCGCTGCAGCGGCGCCACCAGAAGCTCGTGGAGGAGGCTCCGGCGCCGTTCCTCACCGACGAGCAGCACGAGCTGATCCGCTCGTCGGCCAAACGGATCTGCGCGGCGGCCGGCTACCTCGGCGCGGGCACGGTGGAGTACCTCGTGGGCACCGACGGCACGATCTCCTTCCTCGAGGTCAACACCCGCCTGCAGGTGGAGCACCCGGTGACCGAGGAGACGACCGGCCTCGACCTGGTGCTGGAGCAGTTCCGCATCGCGCGCGGCGAACGGCTCGACCCGGCGGACCCCGAGCCCCGCGGGCACGCGTTCGAGTTCCGCGTCAACGGTGAGGACCCGGGCCGCGGCTTCCTGCCGATGCCGGGCACCGTGCGCCGCTTCGACGTGCCGGAAGGGCCGGGCATCCGCCTCGACTCCGGCGTCGAGGCCGGCACGGTCGTGGGTGGACAGTTCGACTCCATGCTGGCGAAGCTGATCGTGTCCGGGCCCGACCGCGCCACGGCGCTGGCCCGCAGCCGCCGCGCGCTGGCCGAGCTCACGGTGGAGGGCCTCGCGACCGTGGTGCCGTTCCACCGGGCCGTGGTGCGGGATCCGGCGTTCACCGCCGAGACCGGGTTCGGTGTGCACACGCGCTGGATCGAAGAAGACTTCGTGAACGACCTGCCGGAGTACTCGGCCGAACCCGCCGACGACGGCAAGGTGACGATCTCCGTCGGCGGCCGCGCCCTGCGCGTGGCCCTGCCCGGACTGTCCGAAGTGGGCAGCCGGGCCGAGGAGATCCGCGCGGCTTCGGCGGCCGTGGCGCTCGGGCCGCGCGCGAGCGCGGTGTCGGGTGACGCGGTGACCACGCCGATGCAGGGCACGGTCGTGAAGCTCGCGGTGGCCGAAGGCGACTCCGTGGAGATCGGTGATCTCATCGCCGTGGTCGAGGCGATGAAGATGGAAAACCCGGTGAAGGCGCACAAGGCCGGCGTGGTGACCGGGCTCGCGGTGGCGGTCGGCGACAGCCGGGCGCAGGGTGAGGTGCTGTGCGAGATCCGCGAGCCGTAGCCGGATAGGGTCCACCTCGGAGGGACGGCTCGGGGCGGACAGCTTCGGGCCGGACAGCTTCGCGTGGGACAGGAGAACGGGTTCGTGGATCTCGGAATCGCCGGCCGCACGGCCGTGGTGTGCGCGTCGACCCAGGGGCTCGGGCGGGCCTGCGCGACCGAGCTCGCCCGCGCCGGCTGCACCGTGGTGATCAACGGCCGCTCGGTCGAGTCGACGCGCACTGCCGCCGAGGAGATCGCGGCGGAGACCGGCGCGAAGGTGGTGCCGGTGGCCGGTGACGTCGGCGACCACGCCGTGCAGGACGCCCTGCTCACCGCGGCGGGACCGGTCGACATCCTGGTGAACAACAACGGCGGCCCGCCCCTGCGCGATTTCCGCGAGGTCGACGAAGACGCCTTGCTCGCCGGCGTGCGCGCCAACATGGCCACGCCGGTGCGGCTGGTTCAGCTGGTGGTGGACGGCATGGTGGAGCGCCGGTTCGGCCGGATCGTGAACATCACGTCCGGCTCGGTGAAGATGCCGCTGGCCGGGCTCGACCTCTCCAGCGGCGCGCGGGCCGGCCTCACCGGGTTCCTCGCCGGCGTGGCCCGGTCGGTGGCCCACGCCAACGTGACGATCAACTTCCTGCTGCCCGGCTCGTTCGCCACGAACCGCCTGCGGTCGGGCCAGGCCGCGCTCGCCGCGAAGACGGGCGCGGCACCCGAGGACATCGCGGACCGCCAGCGCGCCGGCATTCCCGCGGGCCGCTTCGGCGAGCCCGCGGAGTTCGGCGCGGCGTGTGCCTACCTGTGCTCGGCGCAGGCCGGGTTCGTCACCGGCCAGAGCCTGCTCATCGACGGTGGGGCCTTCCCGGGCGTGCTCTGACGCCCGGGAAAACCCCGTTCGCATCCGTTCGCTCAGCCGACCCAGACGGTCTTGAGGTTGCAGAACTCGCGGATGCCGTGCGAGGACAGCTCACGCCCGTAACCGGAGCGCTTCACACCACCGAACGGCAGCTCCGGGTACGACACGGTCATGCCGTTGATGAACACCTGCCCGGCTTCGAGGTCGCTGATGAACCGTTCGATTTCGTCGGGATCCTGCGACCAGGCGTTGGAGCCGAGGCCGAACGACGTCGCGTTGGCGACCTCCAGCGCCTCTTCCAGATCCGCCACCCGGAAGAGCGACGCGACCGGCCCGAACACCTCCTCGGTGTACATCCGCATGTCCCGGGTGATCTCGCTGATCACGGTCGGCGGGTAGAACCAGCCCGCGCGGTCGGGCCGCTCGCCGCCGCAGAGCACCTTCGCACCGCCCGACACGGCGTCGGCCACCAGTTCTTCCACGTCGGTGCGGCCCTGTTCCGTGGCCAGCGGTCCCACGTCCGTGGCGTCGTCGGTCGGGTCGCCGACCGTGAGCGCGCGCATCGCCTCGACGAACTTCCCGGCGAACTCGTCGTACACGTCCGTGTGCACGATGAACCGCTTCGCCGCGATGCACGACTGGCCGTTGTTCTGCACGCGGGCCGTCACGGCCGTTTTCACCGCACTGTCGACGTCCGCCGACGGCATCACCACGTACGGATCACTGCCGCCCAGCTCGAGCACGGTGTGCTTCACCTCGTCACCGCAGATCGCGGCGACCGAGCGGCCGGCGGGCTCGCTGCCGGTGAGCGTCGCCGCGGTCACGCGCGGGTCGCGCAGGATCGGCTCGACCTGCTTCGACGACACCAGCAGCGTCTGGAAACAGCCTTCGGGGAATCCGCCGCGGCGGAACACGTCTTCCAGGTACAGCGCGCACTGCGGCACGTTGGACGCGTGCTTGAGCAGCCCCACGTTGCCGGCCATCAGCGCGGGCGCGGCGAACCGCATCACCTGCCACAGCGGGAAGTTCCACGGCATCACGGCCAGCACCACCCCCAGCGGCTGGTAGCGGCCGAGCGCCCGAGACGCGCCCACCACCGACGGGTCCGGCAGCGGCTCGTCGGCGAGGAACTCTTCGGCGTGCTCGGCGTAGTACCGCATGCCCTTCGCGCACTTCAGCGCTTCGGCGCGGGCCGAGGCGAGCGTTTTGCCCATTTCGGTCGTCATCATGCGGGCGACGTCGTCGGCCTCCTTCTCCAGGAGGTCGGCGGTGGCGTGCAGCAGCGCGGCCCGCTCGGCGAACGGCGTGCGCCGGTAGGAGCGCCACCGCTCGTGCGCGATCCCGATCCGGTCCCGGACCTCGGATTCGGTCAGTTCCGTGAACGTCTTGACCGTGTCGCCGGTCGCGGGGTTGATCGTGGCGATCGCCATGGGCGCAGCCGTCCCTTCTCCTGCTCGCTCCCGTGTTCCTGTGGTGCAGCCTAGGTCTTCCCGGAGCGGGCGGCAGACAAACCGGCGGCAGGCCGGGCGGTGGCAGGGTGCGCGAGGGCAGGCCGGGCGGTGGCAGGGTGCGCGATGGCGAGGTGTGCGAGGGCGAGGTGGGTGGCGGGTCCAGCGCGAAGCCCCCAGGTTCGTGAGTCCCGGGGGCTTCGGCTCACCCGCCCGAGGCGGGAGCTCACTGTTCGCCCGTCATTCGGCCGGGTCACGCGTCGGGGGTCGTTCGGCTGCTTCATTCGCCGGGGTCATTCCTCGGGGTCATGCGCCTGGGCTATGCGGCATGGTCACGCGGCAGGGGTCATGCGGCCGGGTCATTCGTCGGGCAGGTGGTCTTCGTCGTCGCCGGTTTCGGGGTTGCCGTCGTAGACCACGGATCCGTCGTCGCACATCCACCTGCCCACGGCGCGTCAGCCCATTGGCTCGACGAGCCGCAACCGCACCGTGTACCCGAAGAACCGCGCGTAGACGAGCACGTTGGTCACCGCCGCATCGATCGCTCCCGGGCTGTTTTCCAGGCGCCACAGGGCGAGCACGTGGATGCCCAGCACGTCGGCGACCTCACCGCGGGTCAGACCGGCCTCTTCGCGCAGGGCCTGCAGGCGCCGTTGCAGGTCCCACAGCTCGGACATCGCGGGCCCGTCGCCGGGGTTCTCGCCGTGGGGCATCCGGTCCCGCCACGGCGGACGCCGCTGCCCCGGGTCGTCCTCCACGAGCACCACGTGCAGGCGGTAACCCAGTAGCGCGGCGTAAGTTTCGAGCAACGGCAACGACGTGCTCGTCCGCGCCCGCACCCGGAACCCGAGGATGTTCCCGGCACCCACGCCGAAGATGCGCCCCGCGTCGCGCAGGCTCAACCCCTCGGCCACGCGGACCTCGTCGAGCCTCCCCGCGACGGCGTCCAGCTGCTCGATCGCCGGCCGGTGCACCAGCGCGGTCATCGCGCCCGCCGGAAACAGGTACGGCAGTCGCGCGAACGGTCCCGGTCCGCGCCGAGCTCCTGCGACAGCTCCGACCGGAACGCCCACCGCGCCGGAATCACGAACCCGTCCGGCGTGCAGTCGGGCAAGAAGGTGTCGCGCCGGCTGTCTTCCAGCTGAGCCCTCGCATACCGGTGGTTGCGGGTGTCCCCCGCCCAAAAATGCACGGCGAACAGGGCCTCGCCTGCTTCGCTGATGATCCTTGTTTCCATGGCCAGCCCCTTCCCTCGCGCCCCTGTGCTGATCGCTACACTGGTGTACAACTCGGTAAGAGTGCAAGTCTTGCATTCATGCTGACGCTTCAGTTCATGCGATAGGAGTAGGCCATGGCGAGCGCACCGTCTCTTCGTCGGCGTCGGTTGGTGGGTGCGCTGAAGCGGCTGCGGCTCGATGCCGGAATGACCCTCGCCGAAGCCGGCGAAGCGGCCGGGTTCAGCGAGGCCAAGGTCTCTCGCATCGAGACGTTCCGATTCCAGGTCAGCGGCGACGACACCTATTCGCTGGCCAAGGCACTCGGCGCGAGCGAGGAGACCGCAAATGCCTTGGTGAAGCTCGCGCGCTCGGCCAAGCAGCGCGGGTGGTGGCACGATGCCGCGAGCGAGGGCAGCGGTCTGGGGACCTTCGCCGACTTCCTGGAACTGGAGAGCGAGGCCCGCGAGATCTTCGAGTTCCAGGAGACCCTGATACCGGGGCGGCTGCAGACCGCGGGGTATGCGGCAGCGGTGATTCGCGCTGACTTGCCGAACGCGACCGATGACGAGGTCGACCGGCGGGTGAAGCTGCGCCTCGACCGGCAAAGCCGCAGTTCGGCGCCACTGTGGACAGTGGTCTTCGAGGCCGCCTTGGAAATGCCGGTCGGTGGGCCGGAGGTGATGTGCGAGCAGCTCGATCATCTCTCGGAGGTGGCGAAGCGGCCGGGGATTCAGGTGCAAGTCTTGCCGAAGCGCTCGCGGGGACACGCGGCCATCGGTACTTCGTTCACCCTGTTCGAGCTGACCGACGGCGCGACGTTCGCGCACATCGACACGTTGACCGGCGGCCTGCTGATCGAAGACTCCGCGCAGGTGGAGATCTATCGCAAGGCCCGGTTGGGCTTGCAGGCGGCAGCGGCGGACTTCGATGGCAGCGATACCCTGGTCAAGCGAGCAAGGGACAACCACCGGAGCACACCATGAACGAGAAGTTCGCTGGTCAGTGGATCAAGACCAGCTACTCGAACGGCTCGGGCAACTGTGTCGAAGCAGCTGTCCTGCCGACGGCGGTGGGCATCCGTGACACGAAGGCCCGGGAGACCGGTCACCTGACTGTCACGCCCGCCGCGTGGGTCGCCTTCACCGAGGCGATCGGCAAGTAGCACGCGCAGGAAAGCCCCCAGCGATTCGTGAGCGCTGGGGGCTTTCTGCTGCCTGGATTCGGAAATCCTGGCATATTCGACGTGAGCATTGACCTTGTCGCGCGAGCTGGGGACTACGAACGGGAGTGCACCGTGAGTGATGAATTCGCTGGTCAGTGGATCAAAGCCAGCTACTCGAGCAGTGGAGGTCAGTGCGTTGAAGCAGCTGTCCTGTCGATGGCTGTGGGCGTCCGTGACACGAAGGCGCGGGAGACCGGTCACCTGACTGTCACGCCCGCCGCGTGGGTCGCCTTCACCGAGGCGGTCGCCAAGTAGCGCCCGCCGGGAAGTCCCGGCGAACCGCTCAGGAAGCACGAGCACAGCTGAAGTAGGTAGGTGACAGTGGGATTTGACCCGGAGTGCGCCCCATGGCGTAAGAGCAGTTACTCATCGGGCGGTGAAGCCAACTGCGTTGAGGTGGCTGTCGCCGCGGCGGTGGGTATCCGTGACACGAAGGCGCGGGAGACCGGTCACCTGACTGTCACGCCCGCCGCGTGGGTCGCCTTCACCGAGGCGATTGCCGAGTAGCACGAACAGAAAGTCCCCAGCGATTCGTGAGAGCTGGGGGCTTTCTGCTGCTTGACTGCTTTTCGTACTGCCGCCGTAGCTGTGGTGCTCGGGTCAGTCGGCGGGTTGCAGGATGAAGTCGTAGCGGGCTTCGACCCAGGGGACGGCCGACGGGGTGCCGTCGGGGGTGGGGCCGGGGTCGTGCGCTTGGAAGGTGACCACGAGTTCCTGTTTGGTGCCGAACACGACGTCGCTGTCGAGGTACTCGGCGCCTTCCTGGAAGAGGTGGGTGATGAGGGGTTCGTGGCCGGCGGCGTTCACGAGGAAGTGCACGTGGGCGGGCCGGAAGTGGCTGATGTCGGTGCGGGAGATGAGCTCGCCGACGGGGCCGTCCATGGGGATGGAGTAGCCCTTCGGGGCGATCGTGCGCACGCAGTAGGTGCCGTCGGCGCGGGTCGTGTATTTCGCGCGCAGGCGGGCTTCCTCGACTTCGGCGAGCTGGGATTCGTAGGCGCCGTCGGCGTCGGCCTGCCAGACGTCGAGGACGGCGCCGGGGAGCGGGGTGCCGTCGAGGGAGCGGACGGTGCCGGTGACGTAGAGCGGGGTGCCGGTGACGCCGTCGGACATGTCGCCGCCGTAGCCGAGCTCGGGGGAGCCGTCGATGTGGAACGGGCCGAGCACGGTGGCGGGCGTCGCCTCGGGGGCGAAGGCGTGGTTCATCTGGACCACGAGCATGCTCAGGCCGAGCACGTCGGAGGCGAGGATGAATTCCTCGCGCTTCTCGTCGCTGATCTGGCCGGTCGCGGTGAGCCAGCGGATCGCGGCCATCCACTCGGGCTCGGTGAGGCGCACTTCGCGCGCGAAGGCGTGCAGGTGCCGGACGAGCGCGGTCATCAGCTCCTGCGTGCGCGGGTCGTGCGCGGTGGCCCACCGCTGCTCGGCCAGCTCGGTGATGTTGTCCTCGGTGACGAGCTCCATGAGCGTCCTTCTTCTCGGCCGGGTCCGCGGTTCGGGGCGCGGGAATGGCAATCAGCAATCAGTGATCAGTGATCCGGGGTGTACGGGTCCGGCGCGACGGGCCGGTTGTTCAGGTCTACCGCGAGGAAGATGTCGTTGCCCACGGGGTGGCGCAGTTCCTCGGCGAGCTGCCCGATGAGTCCGGCCGTGCGGGCCAGCAGGGCAAACCCGCGCAGCAGCTCCAGCGGCAGCCCCAGATCCGCGAGCGCGGCGCCGCAGACGCCGGCGCCGTTGAGCGGCAGGGTTTTGCCGAGCACCTGCGGGTGCACGCGGCCGATCGCGGTGAACAGCTCGAGGTGCGGCCCGACGAGACCCTCTTCGGCGGCGATCTCCAGCAGCCGCGGGGTGCGCGGGTCGCCTTGCTTGTGCACGTGGTGGCCGAGGCCGGGGATGAATTCGCCGGCCGCGCGGCGGGCGCGCACGGTTTCGAGGGCGAGGGCGTCCCAGCCGGCGTCGTCGGTCGGCAGACCGGCCGGCAGACCACCCGATTGACCAGTGCCCGGACGAGTGGACGGACCGGCAGACGTACCAGCGGGGTGAGCCGCGGGCTGGGCTTCGGTGGGCTGGGTTTCGGTGGGCACGTCGGTAGCCGATGCCGCAGCGGAGGTGAGCACGCCGTGCAGGAAGCGGCCGCAGTCCTCGGTCACGCCGAGGAACCGCGAGCCGCCGCCGAGCAGGCCGGCGGCGAGCGCGCCCTGGATCGAATCCGGCGCGCTGAGGTAGGTGAGCCGGGTGACGATGGCGGTCGGGGTGAAGCCGTGGTCGGCCAGTGCGGCGAGCACGGCCTCGAACACGCGGGTCTCGCCCGGTGTCGGCCGGCGCTGCGTCGCGAGCCAGAACGCCAGCTCGCCGAAGCCGACCTTGCCCATCACGTCCTGGGCCAAGTCCTGGCCCAGCAGGGTGATCTTGTCGAGGGACGACGCGCCGAGCGCCGTTTCGTAGACCGGCGGCTCGCTCACTCGGTGTCCTCTCGCGCTGTACTTGGCGCTGTGCCCGGCGGTGTGTCGGATGGGTGGTCGGCCAGGGCGTCGGGCTGGGTGTCGGACCGTGAGCCCGGCGGGGCTTCGCGCGCGCCGGCCGGCGGTGTCACCGGCTGCCCCGGCGGCTGTCCGACCCGACACCCGGCCGGCTGTCCGGCCGGGTGTCGGGCCCGGTGTCCCGGGGCCCGGTCAGCCAGGCGCGCAGTTCTTCGCCGTGCTCGTCGAGCTCGGGCGGCGGCAGCCGGTACGCCGCGGGTGTGGCCGAGAGCCGCAGCGGGTGCCGGGTGGTGGGCACCGCGCGGTCGCCTTCGCCGACTTCGACCACGGGGTCGAGGCCGAAGCGTTCGGCCATCGCGAAGCCGCCGTCGATCGTCTGGATGGGACCGCACGGCACGCCTTCCGCCGTGAGCGCTTCGAACCAGTCCACGGCGCCGCGGGTCGCGAGGCGTTCGGTGAGCAGCGGGCGCAGCTCTTCGCGGTTCTTCGTGCGGTCGGCGTTGTGGGCGAAGCGAGGGTCGACGGCGACGTCGGGGATGCCGAGGACGTCGCAGAGTTTGCGGAACTGGCCGTCGTTGGCGGCGGCGACGATGAGGTCGTCGTCGGCGGTCGGCAGAGGCTCGTACGGAAAGACACTGGGGTGTGCGTTGCCCATCCGGTACGGCACCACGCCGCCGGCCGCGTAGGCGGAGCTGTGGTTGACCAGCCCGGTGAGCGCCGAGGACAGCAGGTTGACCTCCACGAGCTGGCCCGCGCCGGTGGCGTCGCGGTGGCGCAGCGCGGCGAGGATGCCGATCACGGCGTGGTTGCCGGCCATCACGTCGAACACGGAGATGCCGGCGCGGTACGGCGGGCCGTCGGGATCGCCGGTGAGGCTCATGAGGCCGGAGATGGCCTGCACCATGAGGTCGTAGCCGGGCACATGACTGCCGGCGCCCGAGCCGAAGCCGGTGATCGAGGCGTAGACCAGGCCGGGGTTGAGGGCGTGGACGGTGGCGTAGTCGAGGCCGTACTTGGCGAGGCCGCCGGGTTTGAAGTTCTCGATGAGCACGTCGGCGCGGGCGGCGAGTTCGCGGCCGAGCGCGGCGTCGGCCTCGTCGCGCAGGTCGAGGGCGATCGAGCGCTTGCCGCGGTTCACGCCGAGGTAGTAGGTGGACGTCTCGCCGCGGACCGGCGGCATCCAGGTGCGGGTCTCGTCGCCCTGCGGGCCCTCGACCTTCACGACCTCGGCGCCGAGGTCGGCGAGCAGCATCGTGGCGTACGGGCCGGCCAGCACCCGCGAGAAGTCCGCCACCAGCAGCCCCGACAGCGGGCCGGGGCCCGCTCCCGCGGGGGAGTCGTCCATGTCGGGTCTCTCCGTGCTTCCGTGAAGGTGTCCGTCAGTCGGACCAGTGTCCGCACCCGTGAGTCTGCGCTTGACCCGGCACGCCGGTCAAGGCGGGGTCGGGACGCGGGTTCAGGACACCGGGTTGAGGACCGGCGGGGTTCAGGAGACCGAGGGAATCGCCGCCGCCGCGACGTGCGGCACGTCCTGCAGGCGCGCGAAGTCCGCGCTGATGTCGCCCGCGGCCTGCAGCAGCAGCGGCAGGTGGTGGCCCACCAGGCGGTCGACGGGGGTCTCGGCGGCGTGGCAGTTCACGTTCACGCTCGCGATCACGCGGCCGGCACCGTCGCGCAGCGGGGCGGCGACGGAGCGGATGCCGAGGGTGAGCTGCTCGTCGGTGAGCGCCCAGCCGCGGGCGCGGACCTCGCGCAGCTCGGCGTCGCGCTCGGCGTGGTCGGGCTGCCAGCGCGGCACGAGACCGGACCGGGTCGGCTGCGCGAGCGTGGTCTCGAGCTCGTCCGGCGGCAGCGCGGCGAGCAGGACTTTCCCGAGCGACGTCGGCAAGGCCGGGAAGCGCGTGCCGATCTGCACGGCCAGCGACACGATCTTCGGCACGGAAACCCGGGCCACGTAGACGATGTCGGAGCCGTCGAGCTGGGCGATCGAGCAGGACTCGTTCGTCTGCGCCACGAGCTTCTCCAGGTGCGGGCGCGCGATGTCCCACAGGCCCATCGACCGGACGTAGGCGACACCGAGTTCGAGGACTCGGGGGGTGAGGGCGTAGCCGCGCTCGGCGGTGCGCACGTAGCCGAGTTCTTCGAGCGTGAGCAGGATCCGCCGAGCGGTGGGGCGGGCCAGGTTGGTGGCGGTCGCGACCTCGGCGAGGGTCATCACCGGCTGGTTCGGCCGGTACGCGGCGATCACTTCGAGCCCCCGGGCGAGCGCCTCGATGAAGTCCGGACCGGTTCCCTCGCGTGGCATGGCACGTCCTCCTCGGGGCCTGGCGGGCACGGCGTCCTGCGCAGCGTATCCGCTTCGTGTCCGCGAGCCGGACAGCAACGACCGGCCTCGGGCGGCGGTGGGCGTCGACCGGGCATTGACAGGGCCCGCGGGGTGCGTAAGGGTGGCTGCACCCCACTGGTTGTCCGTCAAGCGGACGAGTGTACGCGCCGGGGTCGGGGTGGCCCGGGCGTGGAAGAGAGGCAGCCATGAGCGAGCCCACCGGCCGGCCGGTCGTCCTGCGCGGCGGCACCGTGCTGACCGTCGACGCCACCCGTCGCGTGCTGCCGGGGCACGACGTGCTGGTGGTCGGCGACACCATCGCCGCCGTCGGCCCGGAACTCGCCGTGCCCGAGGGCACCGAGGAGATCGACGCGACCGACGGCATCGTGATGCCCGGGATGATCGACACGCACCGGCACATGTGGCAGACGGCGATGCGCGGCTACGGCGCCGACTGGACGCTCACGCAGTACTTCGTGTGGTACTACCTCGACCACGGCCGCACGTTCCGCCCGGCCGACGTGTACGCCGGCAACCTGCTGTCCGCCGTGGAAGCGCTCGACGCGGGCGTGACGACCACAGTGGACTGGTCGCACGGGCTGCAGACCACCGAGCACGCAGACGCGGCCGTCGACGCGCTGCAGGCCGTGCCGGGCCGCTTCGTGCTGGCGTACGGCAACATCCAGGATTCGCCGGCGAACTGGACCGCCACGCCGGAGTTCCGCGACTTCGTGGCGCGCCGCATGACCGGCGACCCGATGCTGGGCTTCCAGCTCGCCTTCGACGTGACGGGCGACCCGGCGTTCCCGGAGAAGCCCGCGTTCGAGGTGGCGCGGGAGCTCGGTGTGCCGGTGACCACCCACGCCGGCGTGTGGGGCGCGACCGGCGACGACGGCATCCGGCTGATGCACGACCACGGGTTCATGACCCCCGAGACGATCTACGTGCACGGCGCTTCGCTCTCGGCCGACTCCTACCACCGGATCGCCGCGACGGGCGGTTCGGTGTCGGTGTCCACGGAGAGCGAGCAGAGCGCGGGCCAGGGTTACCCGCCCACCTGGGCGCTGCGCTCGCACGGCATCCCGGTGTCGCTGTCGATGGACACGTCGGTGTGGTGGAGCGGCGACCTGTTCTCGGCGATGCGCACCACACTCGGCGCCGACCGCTCGCGCGAGCACTTCGAGGCGCACGCGAAGGGCGACACCGTGACGCACGCCGCGCTGCGCGCCGACCAGGTGGTGGAGTGGGCCACGCTCGGCGGCGCGCGGGCGCTCGGGCGGGCCGACGAGCTCGGCAGCGTGGAGGTGGGCAAGAAGGCCGACCTGGTGCTGGTGAAGAATGACCACTCGCCCGTGTCGTTCCCGCTGCTCAACCCCCACGGGCACATCGCGTTCCAGGCCCAGCGCGGCGACGTGCACACCGTGCTGGTCGACGGCCGCGTGGTGAAGCGCGACGGCCGGCTGGTGGACGTGGACCTGGCGGCGGTGCGGCGCACGGTGGAGCAGACGGTGGACCACCTGCGCGCGCAGCTCGGCGAGGAGGCGTGGGCGCAGGGGATGAACCCGGACGTGCCCGAGGCGAAGGTGCTCGACAACCCCTACACCTACACCGACTACCAGAGCGGCAGCACGCACGGCGGGTGACTCCTTTGTGGACGTCCTGAGCGCGATCGCCGGGTTGGACCTACGGTGGAGCGCGGGGGACCGTCGAGGTGGGAGGCGCGCATGGCCGGTGGTGCCGATCGGTCGCGGGTGCCGGCCGCGATCGACCCGATGCTCGCGACCCCCGACGGCGGCGTGCTGCGCGACGGCCCGGACTACGCGTACGAGTTCAAGTGGGACGGCTACCGCTCGATCATGCGCGTGGCCGCCGACGGCACGACCGTGTTGACCAGCCGCAACAACAACGACTTCACCGCCCGCTTCCCCGAGCTCACCGACGTGCTCGGCAACGCGCTCGGCGGCCGCCCCGTCGTGCTCGACGGCGAGATCGTGGCCCTCGACGAGCAGGGCCACCCGGACTTCGGCCTGCTGCAGAACCACGACGCCGCCGTGGCGTACTTCGCGTTCGACATCCTGCAACTCGGCTCCGACCGGCTGCTGGACGCCACCTACGACGAACGCCGCGCCGTGCTGGAGTCGATCGAGCCCCCCGACCGCCGCACGGTGGCCATCACGCCCTCCTACAGCCACACCGACCTCTCGGCGCAGGGGATGAGCCCGCAGGACCTGCTGGACGTCGCGCGGAAGATGATGCTCGAAGGCGTGGTGGTGAAGGCGCGCGCCTCGAAGTACCACCCCGGCCGCCGCAGCCCGGACTGGCTGAAACACCCCCTGATCCGCACCACGGAAGTCATCCTCGGCGGCTGGCGCCCCGGCCAGGGCCGCCGCGCGGGCACCCTGGGTGCGTTGCTGCTCGGTGCCCATGACCCGGTTTCGGGTGACCTGCTGTATCTGGGAGATGTGGGGACGGGGTTCACGGAGCAGATGCTCATCGATCTGCGTTCGACGCTGGCGCCGTTGGAGCGGTCGGTGAACCCGTTCGCGAACGAGGTGCCGAGGGATCGGGCGCGGGGGGCGCACTGGCTGGCGCCGTCGTTGGTGGGTGAGGTGGTTTATCGCCGCCTGACTCCGGGTGACGGGCGGTTGCGGCATACGGCTTGGCGGGGGTTGAGGCCGGATCGGAAACCGGGTGAGGTGAAGGTTCCCGCGGAGTGACAACGGGTTGGCCGGCTGCGACCGGCCCGGGCCACACTGCGGGCGTGTCCCCAGGGCGAGTGGGTTTCCGCGCGAGCGCGAGAGTTCGCCGCGCTGCGCGGACGGTGCGTGGAATCCTGGCACCCCGCCTCTGGCCCGCTCGCAAATCCTCGACCACCGCCAGGTCGGGTCACGCGTCCTGGTAGGTGCCCACACTCAGCGAGCCGCCCTCCACCAGGGTCCCGTCGGCGATCGGGTTTTTCACCGCCGCGGCGTGTGGCGGCTGCCCCTCGGCGCTGGTGTTCGGGCCCGGCGGTGGGACGCCGGGTGTCGCCGGTGGGCTCGGCGAGGCCGGCTTGCGCTGCTGAGTCCGATGTGGACTATCTGAGGTAAAGCGGTGGAACAGCACGGAATCCTTCGGCTCCGCCGCACCGAAAGTGGTCGCGGACGAACCGGGCCGCCGGGCGCACCGGTGACCCGCCGCCGCGGTCCGGACCGCGGCGCGGGCCGTGCTCCGGACGTCTGCGCGGGGCGGCCGGGTCGTCCGCCGAGGGGGCGCGAAGCCGTCGGTGCTGCCCGATAACGGGGTTACCATCCGGTTCACGCTCGTCTCGCCGGAGCACCCAGGAACGCGGGCGGGATCTGTCTTCGAGCCGGGGAGGCGCCGATGACCACCATCCAGCCGCAGCGGCGCAGTCCGGCGCGGATCGCCGTGATCGTGATCTCGGTGGTCGTGCTGGTGATCGGGGTGTGCCTGGCCGTGGGGGGCGGGGTGTTGCTGCTGGTGTTCGGGTCGGGTGGGTCGCTGAAGTCGGGGACGCACGCGGTCAGCACGCCGACCGCCGCCGTGGTCACCGACACCGCGCAGATCACCGACACGAGCCGGCTCACGCGGGCGTTGGGGGATCCGTCGGTGAGTGTGCACGCGTCCGGCGGGAACGGGTCCGGGCTGTTCATCGGGATCGGGCCCGCGGCGGACGTCGACCGGTACCTGACCGGCGTGGCGATCGAGCAGGCGCGCGACTTCAACCTGGACCCGTTCGCGCTGGACGCGGTGCGGCGGGACGGCACGGCGCTGGCCAGCCCGCCGGCGACGCAGCCGTTCTGGGTCGCTTCCGGGGCGACGGACGTGACCTGGCCGATCACCGACGGTGACTACCGCGCGGTGGTGATGAACGCCGACGGCACGCCCGGCGTGGACTCGCGCCTGGCCGTGGACCTGAACCTGCCGGGGCTGTTCGGCTACGCACTGTGGTTCTTCATCGCGGGCCTGGTGCTGATGGCGGCGGCCATCGTCGCGCTCGCGCTCGGCCGGCCGCGGAACCGGGCACCGATGTCGCCCGCGCCCGCCCCGCCGCGGTACTGACGCGGCCGGGGCGGCGACGATGGCCGAGCACAGCGTGAAGCAGACCGCTTCCCTCGAACACCCGAGAACCGCCGAACTCCTCGGCCGCACGCGCTCGATGGCGCTGGTGGCGTGGCGGCGCGCGCCGTTCACCACGGTCGTGGTGGTGGCGATGGTGGTGCTGGGCATCGCGACCGGCACGCTGTGGAGCGCCGTGGAATCACGCGATTGGTTCCCGCAGGTGTCCTACGGCATGCCCTCGCTCACGGCCGGCCGTTGGTGGACGTTCCTCACCGGGCCGTTCTTCGCGCTCAACCCGCTCTTCTACGTGCCGGTGGCCGGCGGTTTCGCGCTGCTCGTGGGCCCGGCCGAGGCGCGGCTGGGCACGCGCCGCACGGCCGCGATCGCCGTCGGCGCGCAGCTGGTCGCCACGCTCGGCGCGGCGCTGATCCTGCTGGCGCTGCGCGGCACCGGCTGGGAGTGGGCGGTGCAGCTCGGCCAGCGCACCGACGTGGGGTTCTCCGCGGGCGCGCTGGCCGTGGTCGCGGTGGTGAGCGCGACCATCCGTTCGCCGTGGCGCCTGCGGTTGCGGGCGCTGCTGTGCGTGTACGTCGGCGTGTCGATCCTCTACATCGGCACGCTCGCCGACCTGGAACACCTGCTCGCCGTGGGCCTCACGCTGCCGCTGGCCCGCCGCCTGGCCGGGCCGAAACGAATCCGCTCCACCGGCCGCCCGACCCGGCGGGAGTGGCGGCTGCTCGCCGTGACCGGCCTGGTCGTGGCCGGAGCCGTGCAGATCGTGGTGCGGATCGCGCCCGGCACGAGCCCGCTCGGCTCCACGGCGGGCCAGGCCGATTCCGTGCCGGAGCTGGCCATCGTGCTCGTGGTGATCGCGCTGATGATCAACGGCCTGCGGCGCGGCAAACGCGCGGCCTGGCGGTGGGCCGTGGGGCTCGCCTCGCTGATCGTGGCGCTCGGCGTGGTGATCGCGGTGGTCGTGCTCGTCGCCGAGGTCTTCGGGCTGGCCTACACGATCGAAAACGCGTCGTTCCTCGTCGCCGACGCCGTGCTCTGGGGAGCCATGCTCACGCTGCTCATCGCGGCCCGCGGTGCGTTCCGCGTGCCGTCGAGGCGCAAGCGGCGGCGCGCGCTGGGCTCGCGTGACGTCGACGGCGCCACCGAACTGCTGCAACGCCACGGCGGCGGCACGCTCTCGTGGATGACCGTGTGGCCGGAGAACTTCCACTTCTTCGGTCCCGACGGCGAGTCCTACCTCGCCTACCGCCGCCACGCCGGCGTGGCCATCGCGCTCGGCGACCCGATCGGCCCCGAGTCCGGGCGCGCGGCCACGATCACCGCGTTCGCCGAGCTGTGCGACAACTCGGGCCTGGTGCCGTGCCTGTTCTCGGTCACCGACACCACCACCGACGTCACGGGCTCGCTCGGCTGGGCGCGCGTGCAGGTCGCCGAGGACACGCTGGTGGACCTCGAAGACCTGGAGTTCCGCGGTAAGTCCTGGCAGAACGTGCGCTCGGCGCTCAACCGCGCGGTGAAGGAGAACGTGACCTTCCGCCTGGTCACGCTCGCCGACGAGCCGTGGTCGCTCGTGGCGCAGGTGCGGGCGATCTCCGAGGAGTGGGTGGGGGACAAGGGAATGCCCGAGATGGGCTTCACGCTCGGCGGCGTGGACGAGGCCCTCGACCCGCGCTGCCGGGTCGGCCTGGCCGTCGACGCCGGCGGCGTGGTGCAGGGCGTCACGTCGTGGCTGCCGGTGTACCGCGGCGACGGCGAGGTCGAGGGCTGGACGCTCGACGTGATGCGCCGCCGCGGCGACGGGTTCCGGCCCGTGGTCGAGTTCCTCATCGCCTCGAGCTGCCAGGCGTTCCGCGCGGAGGGCGCGCGGTTCGTGTCGCTCTCGGGCGCGCCGCTGGCCCGCGCGCCGGAAGCACCGCCCGCCGCGCCGCTCGAACGGCTGCTCGACTCGTTCGGCGGGGCGATGGAGCCGTATTACGGGTTCCGCTCGCTGCACGCGTTCAAGACGAAGTTCAAGCCGCGCTACGTGCCGATGTACCTCGCCTACCGCGAGGAAGCCGACCTGCCGCGGATCGGCGTCGCGCTGGCTCGGGCGTATCTGCCGGACGCTTCGCTGGGCTCGTTGGTCAAGATCGGGAAGACCTGACGAGACCTACGGACATTCCGGCGACTTCTGACCGTTCCCCCTCCGACCTGCGCGCACTATGCTCGCCGGTCGATGATCAACAGGGGAGAGGACGGCATGGCCGAGCAGGTCCTGGTGCGCGGCGAGCACGTGCGCCGAGTCGCGGTGGCGAGCGCGATCGGCACGACGATCGAGTGGTACGACTACTTCATCTACAGCACGGCGACCGCGCTGGTGTTCAACAGACTCTTCTTCCCGTCGCTGTCCCCGGCCGCCGGCACGCTGGCGGCCTTCGCGACGCTCGGGGTCGGGTTCGTCGCGCGGCCGCTCGGCGGGATCGTGTGGGGCCACTTCGGCGACCGGGTGGGGCGCAAGGCGATGCTCGTCGCGTCGCTGGTCCTGATGGGCCTCGCGACCGCGGCGGTCGGCGTGCTGCCGACATTCGCGACGGCCGGGGTCGCCGCACCGGTGCTGCTGGTGGTGCTGCGCGTGCTGCAGGGCATCTCGGCCGGCGGCGAGTGGGGCGGGGCGGCGCTGATGGCCGTCGAACACGCCCCGCCCGGGCGGCGCGGACGCTACGGCTCGTTCTCGCAGATCGGCGTGCCGGCCGGGCTGATCATCGCGCAGCTGGTGTTCTTCACGGTCACCAACTCGCTGTCCTCGGAGGACTTCCGGTCGTGGGGCTGGCGGGTGCCGTTCCTGGTCAGCCTCGTGCTCGTGGTCGTCGGGCTGGTGATCCGGCTGCGCGTGGAGGAGAGCCCGGTGTTCGCCCGGCTGCGCGCGTCCGGTGAACGCAGCCGCCTGCCGATCGCCGACGTGCTGCGGCGCCGCCCGCGCGCGGTCCTGGTGGCGGCGCTGAGCTTCATCGCCAACACGGCGCTGGGCTACGTGTTCTTCGCCTACCTGCTGTCGTACGGCACTTCCGTGCTCAAGCTGAGCAGCACCACGATGCTCGTGGAGATCATCGTCGGCAGCGTGGTGTGGCTCGTGAGCATCATCGCGGGCGCGATCTGGTCCGACCGCGTCGGGCGAAAACGGGTGTACCTCGTGGGTTCGGTGCTGCTGGTCGTGTGGTCGATCCCGTTCTTCCTGCTCGTGGACACGCGTCAGCCGTGGCTGCTGGGCCTCGCGGTGGTCGTGCTGAACCTCGGCCTCGGCGCGACGTACGGGCCGCAGTCGGCGTTGTTCGCGGAGCTGTTCGAGCCCCGGTATCGCTACAGCGGCGCGTCTTTCGCGTACGCCGTGGGCGCGGTGCTGGGCGGCGGCTTCGCACCCCTGATCGCGACGGCGCTGCAGACGTCCACGGGGACGTCGTTGTCGGTGTCGCTGTACATGGTGGCGGTGGCGTTGATCAGTCTGGGCGCGGTGCTCGCGTTCCCGAAGACCACCACAGTCACCGAGGACTGAGGACTCAAGCCGCGGAGTCCAGGCCCAGCGCCTGAGCCCCCGCCGGGGTCAGCTCCGCCGGCACCCACTCGCCCGGCCCGACCGGCCGCGCCGGCCGGACCAGGCCCGCATGCGTGAGGCCGTGCGCGGTGGCCTGGTCCGAACAGAGCAGCCCGTCCACGCGCAGGTCGGGTTCGCTGCCGGCGCCGAGTTCGGCCCGGCCGGCCGCGATGGCGCGCAGCAGGGCGAGCGCCCGGCCGTTGGGCGGGGTCGTGGTCATGGCGGTCCTTTCCGCGTTCCCTCACCCGGGACACGGATTGGCGGGCGGTGCGGTTCAACGGGTCAGGAAATCGCCAGGTCGGCGCGCAGGGGCGTGCCCCGCATCGCGCGCCAGACTGCGGCCGGCGTCAAG
This sequence comes from Amycolatopsis rhabdoformis, assembly GCF_035918295.1. Taxonomy (GTDB): domain Bacteria; phylum Actinomycetota; class Actinomycetes; order Mycobacteriales; family Pseudonocardiaceae; genus Amycolatopsis; species Amycolatopsis rhabdoformis. Next base: position 3,315,917 of record NZ_CP142149.1, on the reverse strand, counting down.
GGCATGTCGGCGTGGACGACACCGAAGGGCGCCAGGGCGTCGACCACGGCGTTGACCACGGCGGCGGGCGAGCCGACGGTGGCGGATTCGCCGATGCCCTTCGCGCCGATCGGGTGGTGCGGAGAGGGCGTCACGGTCTCGCCGAGCTCCCAGGACGGGCACTCCAGCGCCGTGGGCAGGAGGTAGTCCATGAACGAGCCGCCGAGGTGGTTGCCGTCGGTGTCGAAGGCCATGAGTTCCATCAGCGCCATGCCGATGCCGTCGGCGAGGCCGCGGTGCACCTGGCCCGCGACGATCATCGGGTTGATCCGCACGCCGCAGTCGTCCACGGCGACGAAGCGGCGCACACGCACCTGGCCGGTGTCGGCGTCGACGTCGACCACGCAGAGGTACGCGCCGAAGGGATACGTGAGGTTCGGCGGGCTGTACACGGTGCTGGCGTCGAGCCGGCCCTCGACACCGTCGGGCAGGGCCAGGTCGGAGTGGGCGGCCAGGGCGATCTCGCGGATCGTGTGACCGCGGCCGGGCACGCCGCGCACGAACCAGCGCCCGCGCTCCCACTCGAGGTCGTCCGGGCTCACCTCGAGCATCGCGGAGGCGACCTGCCGCGCACGTTCGCGCACCTTCCGGGCCACGGTGACCGCGGCCGCGCCGGACACCGGCGTGGAGCGCGACCCGTAGGTGCCCAGGCCGAACGGAGTGTGGTCGGTGTCGCCCTGCACGACCTCGACCTCGTCGGGCGGGATGCCCAGCTCGGCCGACACGAGCTGCGCGAACGTGGTCTCGTGGCCCTGGCCCTGCGACATGCACGAGAGGCGCAGCACGGCCGAGCCGGTGGGGTGCACGCGCAGCTCGGCGCCGTCGGCCATGCCGAAGCCGAGGATGTCCATGTGCTCGCGCGGGCCGGCGCCCACGGCCTCGGTGAAGAAGCTCAGCCCGAGGCCCATGAGCTCGCCGCGGGCGCGCTTCTCGGCCTGTTCTCGCCGCAGCTCGTCGTAGCCCGCGAGCTCCTTCAGCAGGGTCAGCGCCCGCGGGTAGTCACCCGAGTCGTACTGCCACCCGGTGGCGCACGTGTAGGGGAACTGCTCGGGCCGCAGCAGGTTGCGCATCCGCAGCTGCGCCGGATCCAGCCCCAGCTCGCGCGCGAGCACGTCCATCATCCGCTCGACCACGTACACGGCCTCGGTGATCCGGAACGAGCACGCGTACGCGACCCCGCCCGGCGCCTTGTTCGTGTACACGCCGGTGACCGCGCAGAACGCGGCCGGCAGGTCGTAGGAGCCGGTGAACACGTGGAAGAACCCGGCCGGGAACTTCGCGGGCTGCGCGGTGCCGTTGAACGCGCCGTGATCGGCGAGCACCCGCACGCGCAGCCCCAGCAGCTTGCCTTCGCGCGTCGCCGCGATCTCGCCGCTCATGTGGTAATCGCGGGCGAACGACGTGCTCATCAGGTTTTCGGAGCGGTCCTCGGTCCACTTCACCGGCCGGCCGGTGACCATGGAGCCCACCACGGCGCACAGGTATCCGGGGTACATCCCGACCTTGTTGCCGAACCCGCCGCCGATGTCGGGCGCGATGATGCGGATCCGGTGCTCCGGCAGGCCGGTGATCCGCGAGTACAGGATCCGGTGCGCGTGCGGCGCCTGCGCGGTGGCCCACACCGTGAGCTTGCCGGTGATCGCGTCGACGTCGGCCACCGCGCCGCACGTCTCCAGCGGCGCCGGGTGCACGCGCGGGTAGAGCATGTCCTGCCGCGCCACCACGTCCGCCTTCGCGAACGCGGCCTCGGTCGCGGCTTCGTCGCCGGAGCACCAGTCGAACACGTGGTTGTCGGCCTTGCCGAGGTCGTCGCGGATCACCTCGGCGCCGGGCGCGAGCGCGGCCCGCGCGTCGACGACCACCGGGAGCGGCTCGTACTCGACGTCGATCAGCTCCAGCGCGTCCCTTGCCGCATAACGGTTTTCGGCGATGACGAACGCGACCTCCTGGCCCTGGAACCGCACCTTGTCGGTGGCCAGCACGGCCTGCACGTCGTGCGAGAGCGTCGGCATCCACGCCATCCCGCGCTCGGCGAGATCCGCCCCGGTGAGCACCGCGCGCACCTTCGGGTGCGCCTGCGCCGCGCTCGTGTCCACGGACACCAGGCGCGCGTGGGCGTGCGGGCTGCGCAGGATCGCCGCGTGCAGCATGCCGGGCAGCACCAGGTCGTCGACGAACGTGGCGGCCCCGCGCACGAACCGCGCGTCTTCCTTGCGCGGCAACGAGCCATAGGTCATGCCGGTGCTCCGTCCGGGTGCTCGGCCGCCCAGCGGACGGAGCGGACGATGTTCTCGTAGCCGGTGCAGCGGCACAGCTGCCCGGAGATCGCCTCGCGGATCACGGCTTCGCTCGGGTCGGGGTCGTGGTTGAGCAGCCAGCGCGCGGTCATCAGCATGCCCGGCGTGCAGAACCCGCACTGGATCCCATGGCACGCCACGAATCCCTGCTGCACGGGGTCGAGCGCGCCGCCGTGGCCGAGGTCCTCGACGGTGCGCACGCGCTTGCCGTCGGCCATCGCGGCCAGCACGGTGCACGACTTGACCGGCACGTCGTCGAGCCACACCACACAGGTGCCGCAATTGGACGTGTCGCAGCCCCAGTGCGTGCCGGTGAGCCCGAGGTCGTCGCGCAGCAGGTGCACGAGCAGCAGGCGCGGCTCGATCGTGCGGCGGTGGGGTTCGCCGTTCACCGTCACCGTGATGTCCACGCCCGGGTCCTTTCCGCCGCCCGGTGCAACGCCCGGGTGGTGAGCGTGGCCACGAGGTGGCGTTTGTAGTCCACCGGCCCGCGCTGATCGGCGGTGGGCCGGCAGTGCTCGGCCGCGATGACACCCGCCTTCTCGAAGCGTTCCGCCGACGCGGCCCCGCCCCGCAGGAAGTCCTCGGCCTCCTCCGCCACGAACCGCGCCGCGCCGACCGCGGTGAGCCCGATGCCGGCCTCGGCCACGGCGGCACCGTCGAGCACCAGCGCCGCCCCGGCGGCCGCCACCGCCCAGTCACCCGCCCGCCGGCCGACCTTCGCGTACGCGCTCCCGCCGCCTGCCAGGATCGGCAGCCGCAGCTCCACCAGCAGCTCGGCGGGACCCACGACCGTGCTGTACGGGCCGGTGAAAAACTCGCGCACGGGCACGGTGCGCGTGCTGTCTTCACCGCGGATCACGGCGTTGGCGTGCACGGCCGAGAACGCGGCGGAGAGGTCCTCGGACGGATCGGCCTGGCACAGCGACCCGCCGATGGTGCCGCGATTGCGCACGATCGGGTCGGCGATCACGCGCTCGGCGTCGGCCAGGATCGGGAACAGCGCGCCGGCCTCGGCGGAGGCGAGCAGCTCCGCGTGCCGCACGAGCGCGCCCACGCGCAACTCGCCGCCGTCGACCTCGATGCCGGACAGCTCGGTGAGCTCGTTGACGTCGATCAGCGCTTCGGGCCGGGCCAGGCGGAGCTTCATCATCGGGATCAGGCTGTGCCCGCCCGCGATCACGCGGCTTTCCGGGCCGTAGCGGGCCAGCAGCGCCAGCGCGTGCTCGACGCTCGTGGCCCGCTCGTACTCGAACTGCGCCGGCACCTGCATGACGCTCGATGGTCCTCGGCGCGCGGGCGCGGGGCAACCGCGGATTAACCGATGGCCTAATCCGCGCGCCCGCTCCGGCGGCGCCCGTTCCGCGCCAGGTCGGCGCGGGGTTAAGCAAAGGGTTAATCGCGGATTGTCGCGTTGCCGGGCCGGGGGCAGCATTTCCCGCAGCTGACCGACGGCGGAAGCAGGTGCGCGTGATGCGGATCGAATCCGACGGGCACAGCCGCGGCAACCCCCGGCTGTTCGAGCTCGTGGAGGACGCACCGAAAGAAGGGCCCGGGCCGACCGTGTGGGCGTGGCCGGAGCTCGTGGACTTCCTCAAGGTCGCGGGCCGGCCGGTCGCCGGGCCGTGGCCGCCGCACCAGCGGCCGCGGCCCGAGCCCGACGAGGACACGCTGCCCACGGCCGTGGCCGAACCTCCCGAGAACGGCTGAGGAGGCCCGCGTGTACCCGTCCCGGTTCCGCTACGAAGCGCCCCGCTCCCTGGCCGAGGCGCTCGAACTGCTGCGCGGCGACGGCGACGAGGCCAAGGTGCTGGCCGGCGGCCAGAGCCTGGTGCCGCTGATGAAGCTGCGCTTCGCCGCGCCGGCGCTCGTCGTCGACCTCAACACCGTGCCCGGCCTCGCCCACCACGAGCTCGACGCCGAGGGCAACCTCCACGTCGGTGCCCTGTGCCGCCACGCCGACCTCGAACGCTCGCAGCTGCTCAAGGCCACGCAGCCGACCATGGCCGCGGCCGCGCCGCTTATCGCCGACCCCATCGTGCGCAACCGCGGCACGCTGGTGGGTTCGCTGTGCCACGCCGATCCGCAGGGCGACTGGGCCTCGGTGGTCCTCGCGCTCGACGGCCGGATCGTGGCCGAGGGCCCGGCCGGGCGGCGCAGCATCGCGGCGCGCGACTTCGTGCTCGGCCCGTTCCAGAACGCGCTGGCGCCGGACGAGATCGCCGTGGAGGCCGTGATTCCCGCACCGCGCGGCACGCCGGCGGGCGGCTACCTGAAGCTCGAACGCCGGGTCGGCGACTTCGCCACGGTGGGCGTCGCCGTGGCGGTGGAGACCCAGGCCGGCACCGTCACGCGCGCCGGCATCGCGCTCACCGGCGTGGGCGGCTCGACGATCGAAGCGGCCGACGCCGAGCAGGCGCTCGTGGGTGGCGCGCTCACGCCCGAGCGCGTGGCGGAGGCGGCCGAGCTGGCGGCCGCGGCGGCGCGCCCGAAGACCGACCACCGCGGCACGGCGGAGTTCAAGCGGCACCTGGTGCGCACGTTCGTGGTGCGCGCGCTGCGCGAAACCGGGGAGGAAGCGGCATGACGACCGTCCACGAGATCCACGAGGAGACCACCGGCGACGTCCCGATCCGCCGGATCACGGTCACGGTCAACGGCGAGCGCCGCGTGGTCGAGTGCGAACCGCGGCTGCTGCTCGCGCACTTGCTGCGCCAGGGACTGCGTCTCACGGGCACGCACCTGGGCTGCGACACCACCAACTGCGGCGCGTGCACCGTGCTCGTCGACGGACGCGCGGTGAAGTCGTGCACGATGCTCGCGGTGCAGGCCGACGGGCACGAGGTCACCACCGTCGAGGGGCTGGCCACGGCGAGCGAGCTGCACCCGCTGCAGGAGGGCTTCCGCGAGGAACACGGCCTGCAGTGCGGGTTCTGCACGCCGGGGATGATGCTCTCGGCCAAGGCGCTGCTCGACGAGAACCCGGATCCGTCCGAAGAGGACGTCCGCTGGGCGCTGTCGGGAAACCTGTGCCGGTGCACGGGGTACCAGAACATCGTGAAGTCGGTGCTGTGGGCCGCCGCGAAGCTGCGGTCCGAATAGGAGGCTCGACGTGTCGCAAACGGTGGACGAGAGCAAGATCGGCGGGCTCGGCGTGAGCCGCAAGCGCGTGGAGGACAACCGGTTCATCCGCGGGCGCGGCAACTACACCGACGACATCGTGCTGCCCGGCATGCTGCACCTGGAGATCCTGCGCAGCCCGCTGGCGCACGCGCGGATCAAGTCGATCGACACCAGCCGCGCGTGGGAGATCCCGGGCGTGCGGCTCGTGCTCACCGGCGAGATGGCCGCCACCCGCAACCTCGCGTGGATGCCCACGCTCTCCTACGACACCCAGGCCGTGCTCGCCACCGACAAGGTGCGCTTCCAGGGCCAGGAAGTGGCGTGCGTGGTCGCCGACGACCCGTACATCGCCAAGGACGCGTGCGAGGCCATCGACGTGGAGTACGAGCCGCTGCCGGTAGTCGTGAACCCCGAGCAGGCCGTGGCCGAGGACGCGCCGCTGATCCGCGACGACAAGGCGGGCCAGACCGACAACGTGGTGTACCGCTGGGAGGTCGGCGACCCCGCCGGCACCGACGCGGCGTTCGAGAAGGCCGACGTGGTCTCGAAGCTGCGCCTGCACTACCCGCGCTCGCACCCGTCGCCGATCGAGTGCTGCGGGTCGGTCGCGGACTTCGACCGCGCGACGAACAAGCTCACCGTGTACATGACCACGCAGGCGCCGCACATCATCCGCGCCGCCGTGGCGATGGTGGCGGAGCTGCCCGAGCACCTGATCCGGATCATCTCGCCGGACATCGGCGGCGGGTTCGGCAACAAGGTGCCGGTGTACCCCGGTTACGTCTGCTCGATCCTGTGCTCGATCCTGCTGGAACGGCCCGTGAAGTGGATCGAGGACAAGACCGGCAACCTGATCTCCACCGGCTTCGCGCGCGACATGTACCTCGACGGCGAGCTGGCCCTGCGGGCCGACGGCAAGATCCTCGGCGTCCGCATGCACGCCGAGGCCGACCACGGCGCGTTCTTCGCCGACGCGCAGCCCAGCAAGTTCAAGATCGGGTTGCTGCACTCCACGTTCGCCTGCTACGACGTGCCGGCCGCGCACCTCACCGCGCGCGGCACCTACACCAACAAGGCGCCCGGCGGCGTCGCCTACCGCTGCTCGTTCCGCGTGACCGAGGCGATGTTCTTCCAGGAACGCATGGTGCACCAGGCCGCGAAGGACCTCGGGCTCGACCCGGCGGAGTTCCGGCGGCGCAACTTCGTGCGGGCCGAGGACTTCCCGCACCGCACGCCGTTCGGGTTCCTCGTGGACTCCGGCCAGCCGCAGGCGTGCCTCGACGTGGGCCTGCGCGCCGTCGGGTACGAGGATTTCTTGCGGCAGAAGGAAGAAGCGCGCAAGCGCGGTCGACGCCTGGGCATCGGCATCTCCACGATGACCGAGCCGCTCGGCGCCGGCAACAGCCGCGAGTACGACATCCTCGGCATCAAGATGTTCGACTCGGCCGAGCTGCGCGTGCACATGACCGGCAAGGCGATCCTGCGGGTCGGGGCCAAGAGCCAGGGGCAGGGCCACGAGACCACGTGGGCCCAGATCGTGAGCCACGAGCTGGGGATCCCGGCGGACGACGTGACGGTGGAAGAGGGCGACACCGACACCGCGCCGTTCGGCATGGGCACCTACGCCTCCCGCAGCACGCCGGTCGCGGGCGCGGCGATCTCCCTGGTGTCGCGCAAGATCCGGGCGAAGGCGCGCAAGCTCGCGGCGCACCTGCTCGAAGTGTCCGAAGAGGACCTCGAATGGGAACTCGGCCGCTTCTCCGTGCGCGGGGTGCCCGAGCACGGCGTGACGATCCAGGAGTGCGCGATGGCCGCGTACGGCAACATGCCCGACGGCATGGAGCCCGGGCTGGAGAACCACGCCTACTACGACCCGCCCAACCTGACCTGGCCGTTCGCGGTCTACATCGTGACGGTGGAGGTCGATCCCGAGACGGGCGTGTGGGATGTGCTGAACACGGTGGCCGTGGACGACTGCGGCGTGCGCATCAACCCCATGATCGTGGAGGGCCAGATCATGGGCGGGCTCACCGAGGCGTACGCGATGGCGAACATGCAGTTCATCACCTTCGACGCCGAGGGCAACTGCGTCGGGTCGAACTACATGGACTACCTGCTGCCCACCGCGTGGGAGACACCGGGGTTCGAGCTGCACAGCGAGGTCGTCACGCCCTCGCCGCACCACCCGATCGGCGCCAAGGGCGTGGGCGAGTGCGCCGCGGTCGGCGGCCCGGCGGCCTTCGTGAACGCGGTGCTGGACGCGCTCGACGACACCGGCGTGCGCAACATCGACATGCCGTTGCTGCCCGATCGCGTGTGGGAAGCCCTCACCCGGCGCCACGACGTGTCGGGCGCGCCGCCGGTGCGCACGGACGAGCAGGGGTGAGCGCGGTGGCCGAGGTTCCCCGGATGTCCTCAGTGGACTCACCCGACGGGTGGGAGATCCTCGAGCAGGCCGGTGAGCTGGCCCGCCGCGGCGAGGCGTTCGCGCTCGCGACGGTGGTGTGGCGCCAGGGCCCGTCGTCGGGCAAGCAGGGCTGCCGCGCGATCATCACGGCCGAGGGACAGCTGCGCGGGTGGATCGGGGGCGCGTGTGCCGAGCCGGCCGTGATCCGCGAGGCCCGGCAGGCGCTCGTCGAAGGCACCCCGCGGCTGCTGCTGCTCGGTTCGCCCGAGCAGTTCGGCGGAGGCGTGCCCGAGGGGATGACCGTGGTGCCGATCTCGTGCCAGAGCGAGGGCGCGCTGGAGGTCTACCTCGAACCGGTGGCACCCGTGCCACACCTGGTCGTGGTGGGGCGCTCGCCGATGGCGCACACGCTGGTGGCGCTGGCCGACGCGCTCGGCTGGCGCACCGGGCTCGTGGAGCATCCCGGAACGGACACGGCGCTGGACACGGTGACGGAGCGGTCGTTCGTGGTCGTGGCGACGCAGGGCCACCACGACGAGGAGGCGGTGGAGCGGGCGCTGGCCGCGCGGCCGGCGTACGTGGGGCTGGTCGGCTCGCGCCGCCGCGGGGCGGGCGTGCTCGGCTACCTCGCCGAGCGGGGCGTGGCGGCCGACGCGCTGGCGCGCGTGCAGGTGCCGGCCGGACTGGACCTCGGCAGCGTCGCGCATCGCGAGATCGCGGTGGCGATCCTGGCCGAGCTCGTGCGGATCCGCGCGGCCCGCGGGGTGCCGCCCGCGGCGGCCCTGCCTGAGCTGCCGGCCGAGGTCGTGGACCCGGTGTGCGGGATGACCGTGGAGGTCGACGATCCCGTGCCGTTCGAGGGCCGGGACTACAGCTTCTGCTGCGCCGGCTGCCGGGCCGCGTTCCTGCGTGATCCCCGTGCGTACGCGAAAAAGGAGAGCCGATGCTGATCCGCAACCGGTTCGAGGTCGCCCAGCCCGTGGACAAGGTCTGGCGGTTCTTCGACGACGTGCCGGCGGTGGCCGCGTGCCTGCCCGGCGCGGAGCTGACCGAGGACCTCGGTGACGAGCGCTACCGCGGCCTGGTGGGCATCCGCATGGGCCCGGTGTCCCTGCGGTTCGACGGCCTCGCGGCGATCACCGAACGCGATGAGGACGCACGGCGCATCGTGGTCGACGCGAGCGGCGCCGACGAACGCGGGCGCGGCCAGGCCGCGATGATCGTCACGGCCACGCTGGCCCGCGCCGCCACCGGCACCCGGGTCGACGTGGACCAGGACCTGCAGGTCTCCGGCGCCGCCGCGCAGTACGGGCGCGGCATGATCGCCGACGTCTCCGCGGTGCTGATGCGAGAGTTCGCCACGAACCTGCAGGACGCCATCGCGCGCGCCGAGCGCGGCGACACCACGGCGGCGCGCCACGCGGCGGCCCCGGCCCGCGGGTTCACCCTCGGCCTTCGCGCGACGCTGATGGCCCTCACACGCGTGTTCCGCCGGTTCTTCCTGCCCTATCCGAGCACTCCGGCCTGAGGAGGCAACCGTGGTCCTGTGGTGGATCGGCAACGCTCTGCTGCTGTTCGTGGTGCTGCCCGTGGTGATCGCCCTGCTCAACCGCGTGCTGGCCGCGCTGGAACGGATCCGCGCCGCGGCCGACGACGTCCTCGTGGGCGGCGTGCGCCTGGCCGGGCAGCTCGAACCCGTGCCGGCGGCGCTCGCCCGCACCGACCGCACCATCGACGAAGTGGCCGTCGGCGCGACCCGCTACGCGGGCAGCGTCGCGAAGCTGCTGGGCTGAAAGGAGTTCCGCCATGCCTGCCGCCGCCTGGGCCACCTTGGCCATCAGCGCGCTGATCATCCTCTTCGCCGCCGTCGGCCTGCTCCGCGTGATCCTGCACCTGCGCCACGTCCGCCGGACCCTCGGCAGCGTGCTGGGCGGCGTGCGCGTGATCGCGGACGAAACCGCCCCCGTACCCGGCGCACTGGGTTCGGTCAACGCCCACCTCAAGCCGGTGCGCGACTTCTGCGAGTCGGTGTGAAGGGGGACTGGTCGTGACCACGGGCTGGATCATCGGATTTTCCGTCGGCGGCGCGATCGTCGTGGTCGTGGTGCTGCTCGTGCTGCCGATCCTGGTGCTCGCGCGCTCCATCGGCCGCGCCGCCCCGCTGATCAACGGCGAGCTGGTGGCGGCCGAACGCCACACCGCCGCGTTGAGCGAACTGCGCACCACCATCGACCACGCCGAGGTCATCACCGCCGGCCTCCGGCGCGGTCGCGCCCGGTTGGGAGGCTGACCGATGTCGAACGACGCGCTCTGGTGGATCGCCATCGCCGCGGGGTTCGTGGTGATCCTCGTGGTGGTGGCGTTGCTGAGCCTGCTCATCCGCTACGTCAAGGAGATCGACCACCGCGTGGCCGACGTCCGCGACACCCTGCACGGCGCCGAGACCAACACCCGCGACACCGCGCTGATCCCGCTCACCGCCACCCGCGTCGACGCCGTGCTCGCCGAAGGCCTGCAGCACCACCTGTTCCTCGGCCGGGTGCTCGGAAAGGTGAAATCGTGACCACCACGCTGATCGTGCTGACCGTCGTGGACATCGCCCTGCTCGTGGCGGGCCTCGCGGTGTACCTGTTCTGGGTGGGCACTCTGCTGGCCCGCATCGCGACGAACCTCGAGGACTGCGCCGAAACCGTGCGCCGCATCAACACCCACGCCGAGGCGATCGTGCCGGGCGTCTCCCACATCAACCGCACGGGCGCCGTCGTGGCCGGTGCCCTGCCCCTGCTCTACGGCATGGCGGAGGACATCGTGACCGGCGCGACGTTCACCCCGCCGACCGAGGCCCGCCCCGCCGCACGTCCGGCTTCGGGGACGCGGCGCTCGCGCCTGCACGACGCGGTGGGGTTCGCGCCGTACTGACGGTCCACCTCGACGGTCTGCGCCGACGGTCCGAGTCGACAGTCCTTACTGACGGTCCAGACCGACAGCGCACAGCGACAGTCCGTACTGACCGTCCACACCGGCGGTTCACCGTGGCCGACGTCATCCGCGCGGGGTGATGCCCGCCGGGCGCGGAGCCCGCCAGGGTCGGGGCAGCGCCGCGAACGGCGAACCCGCCGACGGGCCGGTGCACGGGCGAGCGGGCAGGGGTGACCGTGGGCGAGACGCTGACCGTTCTGGCGAGTGCGGCCGCCGTGAACCCCGTGCCCTGGGCGCGTTCGCAGATGGCGTTCACGCTGGGCTTCCACATCATCCTGGTGCCGCTCGGGGTGTCCTGGGCGTTCATGACCCTGATCGCGAACTACCGCGCGGTGCGCCACCACGACCGGGCCGCGCTGGTGCTCGCGCAGCGCTGGTCGAAGTACATGGCCGTGACCTTCGCGGTGGGCGCCGTGACCGGGACCGTGCTGAGCTTCGAGTTCGGCCTGCTCTGGCCGCGGTTCATGGGGACCTGGGGTGAGGCCTTCGGCATCCCGTTCGCGTTCGAAGGGGTCTTCTTCTTCACCGAGGCGATCTTCGTGGCCATCTACATCTTCGGCTGGCGCCGGCTGAAACCGTGGACGCACTTCTGGACCGGGGTGCCGATCGTCCTCGCCGGGGTGTTCGGCTCGGTCTCCGTGGTGGCCGCGAACGCCTGGATGAACGCGCCGTCCGGGTTCACCGCGAACGCGCGCGGCGAGATCATCGACGTCGACCCGGTCAAGGTGATCTTCAACGACGCGATGCCGCTGCAGGCCGCGCACATGGTCGTCGCGGCCTACCTGGTCGGCGGGTTCCTGGTCGCCTCGGTGTACGCGGCCGGGATGCTGCGCGGCCGGACCGACCGCTACCACAAGCTCGGGTTCACCATCGCGTTCACCGTCGCCGCGGTGGCCACGCCGATCCAGATCGGCGTGGGCGACAGCCTGGCGCGCTGGGTCTACGGGAACCAGCCGGTGAAATTCGCCGCGATCGAACTCGTGCCCACGACGTCCTCCGACGTCCCCGAGACGCTGCTCGGCCACCTCAACGCCGACGGCACGGTCACCGGCGGCATCCCGATCCCGGGGCTGGCGTCGTGGCTGTCGAACCCGGGCACCGGGCGTTCGACCGTGGTGCAGGGGCTCGACACCGTGCCGGTCGACGCGCGGCCGACGGTGCTCGAAGCCAACATCGTCCACTTGTCCTGGGACGTGATGGTCGGCCTCGGGACGGCACTGCTCCTGCTGTCGCTCTGGTACGGCGCGGTGTGGCTGTTCCGGCGGCACCTGCCGGCGGGCAAGTGGTTCCTGCGCGCGGCGGCGTGCTCGGGAGTGCTCGCGGTCGTGACGATGGAGGCCGGTTGGGTGGTCACCGAGGTCGGCCGCCAGCCGTGGATCGTCTACAACCTCATGAAGGTCGAGAGCGCGGCGACCGGCAACACCGGCGTCTGGATCACCTTCATCGCCGTGGCCGTGCTGTACGCCGCCCTCGGCGTGACCACCATCGTGGTGCTGCGCTCGATGAGCAGGCGCTTCCGCCGGGCGGGCGGGTTCGTCGACCTCGACACGCCCTACGGGCCGGCGGAGGAACGCGCGCCGGCGAAGACCGCGAAGACCGGGGAGCCCGAGCCGTGAGCACGGCGGTCGCGGCCGTGCTGCTGGTCGCCATCGCGACGTACGCGGTGTTCGGCGGAGCCGACTTCGGCGCCGGTTTCTGGGACCTGACCGCCGGCGGGCCCGAGCGGGGAGCCGCGGCCCGCGACCTGGTGCAGCGGTCGATCGGCCCGGTCTGGGAGGCCAACCACGTGTGGCTCATCTTCATCTTCGTCGTCACCTGGTCGGCTTTCCCGGAGGCGTTCCAGTCGATCACCCTCACCATGTTCGTCCCGCTGGCCCTCGCGGCGTTCGGGATCGTGTTGCGCGGCGCGAGTTTCGCCTTCCGCAAGACGATGGTCACCGTGCGCGTCCGGCGGGCTTTCGGCGGCCTGTTCGCCCTTTCGTCGGTACTGGTGCCGTTCTGCTTCGGCGCGGTCGCGGGTGGCATCGTGTCCGGCCGGGTGCCGGCCGGGGGAGTGGCCGGCGACCCGGTGGGCAGCTGGCTGAACCCGACTTCGCTCGTGACGGGTGGGTTCGCGGTGGTGGCGGCCGCGTACCTGGCGGCGGTGTTCCTCGTGCGGGAGGCGCGGCGGACCGGCGACGCCGGGCTGGCGGGTTATTTCCGCCGCCGCGCCGTGGCCGGCGCTTTGGTCGCGGCCGTGGTCGCCGTGATCGGGTTCGCAGTGCTGAGCTCCTCGGCTCCGCACGTGTTCGACCGGTTGTTCACGTGGGCGCTGCCTGCGGTCGTGCTCAGCGTCCTGGGCGGCTTTGGCGCTTTGCTGCTGCTGGTGCGCGGCGTGGCCCGCGGCGCGCGCGTGCTCGCCGTGGTCGCGGTGGCCTGCGTCATCTTCGGCTGGGGCGTCGCGCAGTGGCCCTACCTCCTGCCGGAGAGCCTCACCGTCGCCGCCGCGGCCGCGCCGACCGGCACGCTGGTCACGTTGCTGATCGCCGGGGGACTGGCGGCGCTGCTCGTCCTGCCCGGGTTCGTGCTGCTGTACGTGCTCGACCAGCGCCGGCTGCTGCCCGAGGAGGGCGTCGCGGACGCCGCGGATCGCGCGGGCGGCTGAGCCGACCGCAATCACCTGCGAAAGGTGATTGCCGCGCCGCCCGGTCCACCGATCGTCGAAGCAGGCCCGCGACTTCGCGTGCGCCGAATGCGAAGGAGCCTCCCGTGAACGCCACGACCTCGCCCTTCCCGCGGATCGCCGACTACGCGTTCCTGTCCGACTGCCACACCGGGGCCCTGGTGGCGCCGGACGGGTCCGTCGACTGGCTGTGCCTGCCCGCGTTCGACGCGCCGAGCAGCTTCGGCAACCTGCTCGACCGCGGGGCCGGCTCGTTCCGGTTCGGTCCCTACGGGATCAACGTGCCGACCGAGCGCGCCTACGTGCCAGGCACGAACGTGATGACCACCGCCTGGCACACGCCGCGCGGCTGGCTGCTGGTGCACGACGCCCTGACGATGGGCAAGCGCCGCGGCCCCGACACGATCACGCCCCACACGCGGCCACCGGCCGACTTCGACGCGGACCACCTGCTCGTGCGCACCGTCGAGTGCCTCGAAGGCGAGCTGGAGGTGGAGCTGGTGTGCGAGCCGGCGTTCGACTACGGACGCGAGCCGGCCGAGTGGACCATCGTCGGCGACGACCACCGCGCCGACGCGTGCGGGGCCGGCCAGACCTTCCGGCTCGCCACCGACATGCTCATCGGCATCGAGGGCGGCACCGCGCGGGCCCGGCACGTGCTCGCCAAGGGGGACAAGGCGTTCTGCGCGCTGTCGTGGGCCGAGGGCCTGGCGACGCCGGCCGACGTGGAGGACGCGCAGGCGCGGATCGACGCGACGGTGCAGTTCTGGCGCAGCTGGCTCTCCCGCGCCCGCATCCCGGACCACCCGCTGCGCCCGCCGCTGGAGCGCTCCGCCCTCACCATCAAAGGTCTCACCTACATGCCGACCGGCGCGACCGTCGCCGCACTGACCACGTCGCTGCCCGAAGCGCCGGGCGGGGAGCGCAACTGGGACTACCGTTACACGTGGATCCGCGACACCACGTTCACGCTCCAGGCGCTGCACTACCTGAACCTGGACTGGGAGGCCGGCGACTTCATGCAGTTCGTGGGCGACCTCGAACCGAACTCCGACGGCGGCCTGCAGATCATGTACGGCATCGACGGCCGCCGCGACCTGACCGAGTCCACTCGCGACGACCTCGGCGGCTACGAGGGCGCGCGGCCGGTACGCGTCGGCAACGGCGCCTTCGACCAGCGCCAGAACGACGTCTACGGCGCGGTGCTCGACTCGCTGCTGCTGCACACCGCCCGCAGCAAGCACCTGCCCCGGCGGTTGTGGCCGCTCGTCCAGTCGCAGGCGACGGCCGCGACCGCCGCGTGGCGGGATCCGGACCAGGGCATCTGGGAGGCGCGCGGCAAACCGCAGCACTACGTGTCCTCGAAGCTGATGGGCTGGGTGGCGCTCGACCGGGCCGCCAAGCTGGCGACCATCCGCGACGACGACAAGCTGGCGAGCCAGTGGCGCACGACGGCGGACGAGATCCGTGCGGACATCCTCGAAAACGGCGTGAGCGAGCGCGGAGTGTTCCGGCAGCACTACGACACCGACGCGCTGGACGCCTCGACCCTGCTCGCGGCGCTGTTCGGGTTCCTGCCGGGGTCCGACGAACGCATGCGCAAGACGGTGAACGCGATCGCCGACGAGCTCACCGAGAACGGCTATGTGCTGCGCTACAAGGTCGACGAGACCGACGACGGGTTGTCCGGCAAGGAAGGCACGTTCCTGATCTGCTCGTTCTGGCTGGTCTCCGCGCTCGCCATGGTCGGTGAGATGGACCGGGCCAGCGGCCTGCTGGAGCGGCTGCTGCGGATCGCTTCGCCGCTGGGGCTGTACGCGGAGGAGTTCGAGGTCGACCGGGCCCGGCACCTCGGCAACTTCCCACAGGCGTTCTCCCACCTCGCGCTCATCCAGGCGGCGAGCCGGATCATCCTGTCCGACTTCATGGGGGAGCTGTCGTTGTGACCGGGCAGCGCGACGTCGTGGTGCTCGGCGGCGGCCTGGCCGGCGTCGCGTGTGCCCGTCGGCTCGGGGACGAGGGCATCGGCGTGACGCTCGTCGACCGCAACGACTACCACCAGTTCCAGCCGCTGCTCTACCAGGTCGCCACCGCGCAGCTGCCCGCCGAGGACATCGCGCGCCCGCACCGGGTGATCTTCCGCGACCACCCGACGGTGGAGGTCCGCACCGCGCGCGTCACCGAGCTCGACGTCGCGGGCCTCGGCCTGACCCTGGCCGACGGCGCGAAGCTCAGCGGATCGCACCTGGTGATCGCGGCCGGCGCGCAGCCCGAGTTCTTCGGGGTGCCGGGCGCCGCCGAGCACGCGTTCCCGCTGTACTCGGTGGCCGACGCCGTGCGATTGCGCCGCCACGTGCAGGACCTGGTGCGGGCGGTCGCGGACAAGGAGCTCGGCCAGGACGCCCTCGACATCGTGGTGGTCGGCGGCGGGCCGACCGGGGTCGAGATCACCGGCGCGCTCACCGAGCTGATGGCCGCCCTCGCCTCCACGGACCACATCCCCCACGCCGGGCGGATCTTCCTGATCGACCGCGGCAGCGCCCTGCTCGGCGCCTTCTCCCACCGGTCGCACGAATACGCGCACAAGCGGCTCACCGACCACGGCGCCGAGCCGCGGCTCGACACGGGCGTGGCGGCGGTGCACGCCGACCGGGTGGAGCTCGACGACGGCACCGCTATCCCGACCCGCACCGTGATCTGGGGCGGCGGCGAATCGGCGGCACCCGTGGTGCAGGCCGCCCCCGGGCTGGAGCCGGGCCGGGGAGGGCGGGTCGACGTGCTGCCCGACTTGACGGTGAAGGGCCACCCCGACGTGTACGCGATCGGCGACGCCGCGAACATCCCGGTCCGGCACGGCAAAACGCTGCCGCAGCTGGGTTCCGTGGCCCAGCAGTCCGGCGAGTGGGCCGCCGCCAACATCCTGCGCCGGCGCGCCGGGCAGCCGGCGAAACCGTTCCACTACAAGGACAAGGGCATCATGGCGATGATCGGCCGCAACGCCGCCGTCGCCGAGGTCGGCAAGCACCGCCACCAGATCGACGGCCCGCTCGCGTTCGCCGCCTGGCTCGGGGTCCACGCCATGCTGCTGAGCGGGGTGCACAGCAAGGTCGACGCGTTCCTTTCGTGGGCGTGGGACTACTTCGAGCGCGACCACGCCGCCACGGTCGAGTGGTCCGCGCGACCCCACCGCATCGTCTGGAGCGACGACGACGCGGACCACCCGCACATCTCGCTCGGCCGGAGCTGATCAGCCCGCCGTCCACGGCGTGCGCCAGCCGCCGAACCCGGCCGCGATCTCACGCGCCTCGACCGGCCCCCAGGTGCCGGGCTCGTAGCTGCGCACCGGCGACGGGGCGTCGAGCAGCGGCTGCATGACCCGCCAGGTCTCCTCGACGCCGTCCTGGCGCGAGAAGCGGGTGCTGTTGCCGATCATCGCCGCGTGCAGCAGGACCTCGTACGGGGTCGGCCCCTCGCCGCCCTCCTGCGCGAACTCCATGTCGAGCTCGATGGGCGCGATCCGGGCGACGTCGGCGCGGAACGCGTCGACCTGGATCCGGACGCCGGTCGACGGGTCGAGCCGCAGCACGAGCTGGTTCGGTTCCGCCCGCGGCCCGACCAGCCCGAACCCCAGCTTGGGCGGGCGTTTGAACACCAGCCGCAGCTCCGTCTGCGTCACCGGCAGCCGCTTGCCGGTGCGGATGAAGAACGGCACGCCGGCCCAGCGCCAGTTCTCGATGTCGAGCCGCAGCGCTGCGAACGTCTCGGTGGCCGAGTCCCGCGCGACGCCGTCGATGTCGCGGTAGCCGCGGTACTGCCCGCGCACGTAGTGGGCCGGGTTGGCCTCCACCACCGCCCGGAAGAGACCGACCTGCGATTCCTTCAGCGTCACCGGATCGCCGCGCGACGGCGGCTCCATCGCGGCGGCCGCGACCACCTGCATGAGGTGGTTGACCACGACGTCGCGCAACGCGCCGACCGGGTCGTAGAAGTGCCCGCGGTCCTCGACGCCGAAGCTCTCCGCCATCGTGATCTCCACGCACTCGAGGTAGTTGCGGCTCCACAGCGGCTCGAGGATGGCGTTGGCGAAGCGCAGGTGGAGGATCTCCTGCAGCCCCATCTTCCCCAGGTAGTGGTCGACCCGGAACAGCTGCGCCTCGTCGACGTACTGGTGCAGCTCGTCGGCGAGCGCCCGCGCGGAGCGCTGGTCGTGGCCGAACGGCTTCTCGATCACGATCCGGGCGCCGGTGGTGAGCCCGGCTTCGGACAGGCCCTCCACCACCCGGGCGAACAGGAACGGCGGGATCTCCAGGTAGAACACCGGTGTCGTGGCGCCTTTCACGACGGCGCGCACGCGGTCGTAGGTCGCCGGGTCGCCGAAGTCGCCACTGACGTAGGACAGCTTGGCCGCGAACCGGTCGAACACCGTCTCGTCGAGGTCGCCGGTCGCTTCGATCGACGACCGGGCGCGGGCGACGAGCCGCTCCTGCGTCCAGTCGTCGGCGGCCACCCCGACGACGGGGCAGGTGAGCAGGCCGCGCGCCTCGAGCCGGTAGAGCGACCGGAAGGTCATCACCTTCGCCAGGTCGCCGGTGATCCCGAAGACCACGAGGACGTCCGCCCGCGGCGGCTCGCCGGCTGTCGCTGTCATCCCTGCCTCCAGCTCCGTGACGACGGATCGCGGGTCGCGGTCGGGTCCGGTCGGTCCAAGCGGGTCCAAGCGGGTCCGGTCGGGTCCGGTCGGGTCCGCGAGCATCGTCACCGCCGACGGCGGGGCCGGGCCTCATCCGTGGAGGATGAGAGGGGCGCTCAGCGTTCGTGGCCGATCCACTCCTGCCGCCACGTGTGGTCGAACTGGGCTTCGTTGCAGCGCGGGTGGTACACGGCCACCAGTTCGCGCACGATCTGCTCACGGTGGGCGCGCAGGCCACCCGGGACCTCGTAGGTGGCGATGTGCAGCTTCCACCGCGAGCCGGCGCGGGTGGTCCAGCACGGGGCGCGCGGGTGGCGGAAGGGCAGGCCCGCCTGGGAGAGGTCGTCGGCGTGGCCGGTGTAGAGCACGGCGTAGCGCGTGGGCCGGGCGTCGGGGTCGGGCAGGTAGAGCACGGCGTACACCGCGGCGAGTGCGGGCGGGGTCCAGCCGCCGAGCAGGCGCGGGCCGGCGAAGGGGTAACCCGAGGCCGGGCCGAGGCGGATCACTCGTGCTCGCCGAGCGCTTCGACGCGGCCGATCGGCAGCGTCGGCAGGCCGGCGATCCGGGCGGCGCGCCGGAACTCCGCGGTGGCCAGGGCGATCGCCTTCTCGCGGTCGGGGGCCTCCACGAGCAGGCGGGCGCCGTAGCTGGTGGTGCCGATGCCGCTGGCGATGCCGCCCGAAGCGGCCACCGCGTCGGCCAGGTTCACGATCTCCTCGCGGGTGAACACGCGTTCGCCGTCCGCCTCGAGTCCCACGCTCCACCGCATCGCCGGTCGCTCCTCACCGGACTCGCGGCAGCGCCGCCGCGAGCTCCTCCAGGCTGCGCAGGTCGTGGCCGGTCACCAGCAGGTCCACGCACGGCGCGGCGATCCTCATCCCCAGCGAGCCCGTGGCGCCGTGCGGGTTGGCCCACACCAACCGGTGGCACAGCCGCGAAAGCCGCCGCACCGCCCGGGCCAGCACGTCGGGGTCACCGCGGTCGAAGCCGTCGGAACAGATCACGACCACGCCGCCGCGGCACCGGCCGCGCCGGCCGTGGGTGCGCACGAACTCGTCGAGCGCGGCACCGATCCGGGTGCCGCCCTCCCAGTCGACCACGGCCTCGGCCGCGCGCGCCAGGGCTTCGTCGGCGTCGCGCGTGCCCAGCTGCGCGGTGATGCGGGTGAGCCGGGTGCCGAAGCAGAACACCTCGACCTTCGCGGCGGCCCGGTGCGCGGAGTAGGCGAACTGCAGCAGCGTGCGCGAATGGGCGGCCATCGACCCGGACACGTCGAGCAGGAGGATCAGCGGCCGCAGCCGCACCCGGCGTTCGCGCCAGAGCAGCGCGCGGGGTTCCCCGAACGTCCGCAGGCCGGCGCGGATCGTGCGGCGCAGATCCGGTTCGCCGCCCTTGCGGGCGGGCCGGGTGCGGCGCGTGCGGCGGCTCGGCGGGGTGAGCCGCAGCCGGGCCACGGCGCGGCGGATCGCCGCCAGCTCCTCCGGGGTGCAGGCGCTGAACGCCTTGCGCTTGAGACTGTCCACATCGGACGCGCTGAGCCCGAGCGGCGCGTCGGTCTCGCGCTCGTCGGCCGTGCCCTCGGGTCCGGGCAGCGCCGGCGCCGCGTCGGCGGCCTGCTCGGCGAGGATCGTGAGCAGGCCGGGCGGCGGGTCGTCGGTGCCGAGGAAGTAGCGGCGGAACGTCTCGTCGTAGCGGGGGAGATCCTCGTGGCGCTTGAGCAACGTGGTGCGCCCGCCCCAGTAGACGTCGGCGAGGTCGGTGGTGTCGAGCACCGTCATCGCGCGGCAGTGGGTGAGCGCGTCGCCCGAGCCCACCGGCAGGCCGGCTTCGCGCAGGGCCCGCGCGAAACCCGTGAGCACGCGGGTGAGCTCAGCCACCGGAGGTGAGCTCCGCGAGGTGCGCGCGCACCACGTCGAGGTCGTCTCGGTCCTTCACCACGGCGCCGAGGGTGTCGGCGACGGCGCGTTCGTCGAGCGTGTCGTCGCCGAGGAACCGCAGCATGCGCGCCCAGTCGATCGTCTCGGCGACGCCGGGCGGCTTCGCCAGGTCGAGCTCCCGCAGCCGCCGCACCGCGGCCACGACCTGGCGCACCAGGGCCGGCTCGACGCCGGGCTCGCGCACCCGCACGATCTCGGCCTCGCGGTCGGCGCCCGGGTAGTCGAGCCAGTGGTAGAGGCAGCGGCGCTTGAGCGCGTCGTGCAGCTCGCGGGTGCGGTTGGACGTGAGCACGACCAGCGGCGGGCTGGGCGCCACGATGGTGCCGATCTCGGGCACGGTCACCTGGAAATCCGACAGCAGCTCGAGCAGGAAGGCCTCGAACTCGTCGTCGGCGCGGTCGATCTCGTCCACGAGCAGCACCGCCCCGGCGCCGGCGCGCACGGCGGCCAGTAGCGGCCGTTCGACGAGGAACTCGGGCCCGAACAGCTCCTCGGTGACCTCGGCGGACCCGGCCTGGTGGTCCTGCAGCGCGCGGATGCGCAGCAGTTGGCGGGCGTAGTCCCACTCGTAGAGGGCCTGCGCCGTGTCGATGCCCTCGTAGCACTGGAGCCGGATGAGGCGGCGGCCGAGCACGGTGGCCAGCGTTTTCGCGACTTCCGTCTTGCCGACGCCGACCTCGCCCTCCAGCAGCACGGGCCGGTGCAGCCGCAGCCCCACGAGCAGCGCGGTGGCGAGGCCGCGGTCGGCGAGGTACCCGCCGTCGTGCAGGGCGGCGGTGAGGCCCGCGACGGTGTCCGGCTCGGCCATCGGCGTCAGTGCTGCCCGTGGTGGTCTGGCGGTGGGTCGGGCTGGTCGTCCGGGCCGAGCACGAGGTCACGCACCGTGGTCGTGCCGGGCGTGAGTTTCCCTTCGCGCGCGAGCTGGTCGTGCCACGCGGCGTGCAGATCGCCGTTCTCCGCGAGCCCGCCGAACCCGACGGCCGACATGTTCTTGCACGCGCGCTGGGGCCCGCAGGCCTCCACCACCTCGTCGGCGTCCTGGCCCGGGGCGCGCCAGACCTCACGCAGGACTTGCAGCGCTTCGTCGTCCATGGGGCGAGTGAACACCGCGGCGGGGGTTTCGCCGGGCTGGATTAACCCTTTGCTTAAGGAGTATCGTCCGGGATCCGGGGTTACCGAGAGTATTTGACCATGACACTGGGCCAGCTCAACGCGTTCGTCCTGGTGGCGAGACTGGGGTCGGTCACCGATGCCGCGAAGGCGCTCGGCGTGAGCGAGCCGGCGGTGTCCCAGGCGCTGGCCGCGCTGCGCCAGCACCACGGCGACAAGCTGCTCATCAAGCGCTCCGGCGGCATGACCCTCACCGCGGGCGGCAGCCGCCTGCTGCCGATCGCCTCGCAGATGGTGGCGCTCGGCGCGGAGGCCGACGCCGCCGTGCGGCAGGCCAACGGCGTCGCCGCGCGCCTGCAGCTGGCCGTGACGAGCGAGATCGCGGAGTTCGTGGCCAACCCGCTGCTGGAGGCCTTCACGCGAAGATCCGGCAACGCGATCGACGCGTCCTCCGGGGTCGCGCGCACGGCCGAGCTGCCCGTGCTGGTCACCAACCGGCTCGCCGACGTGGCCCTGGGCCCCGAGGTGACCGGCGACCTCGACTGCACACCGATCTTCCGCGCGTCGCTCGTGGTGGTCGGCTCGCCGCACTGCCGCCACCAGGGCAGCCCGGCGCACTGGCCGTGGCTGCTCGACCCCGCGGGCGCCGACCCGGGCAGCGACACCGGCCGGCTGCTCGCCCGCCTCGGCGTGCCCGACGACGCGATCCAGGTCTTCCCCAACCAGACCGCCGCCTGGTCGGCCGCGGCCAGCGGCGGCGGCGTCTCGGTGGCGCTGGAGCACCTCGTGGCGCCACAACTGCGCCGGCACGAGCTCACCGTGGTGCCCACACGCCACACGCCGATGTCCACGTGCTGGTACGTGACCACCCTGCCCACCGACCGCCGCACCGGCGCCGCCAACTCCCTGCGCCACTTCCTCGCCACCCCGGCGGCGATGCACGTGATGCGCGCCCCGGGCAGCGGCGTGCCGCCTTCGCGGTTCAGACCGCCGGTGTACGTCACGATCTGGTCGTGAGCCCGTTCGTCAGGTCAGGGAGCGCTCGCCGGTCACGTCGTACTCGGCCACCTCGGCGCCGAGGAGATCGGCGTTCTGCTCGTCACTCGGCCCGCTGCCCCGGAACGCTTCCACAGCCTCCCGCGACTCCCACCGCTCGAACACGACGATGCGGCCGGGGTCCAGCAGGTCGGCGGTCAGGGCGAACCCGAGACAACCCGGCGCGGCGCGCGCCTGCTCGACCACGTCGACGCAGCCCGCGAGGTACGCGTCCCTCCGCCCGGGCTCGACGACGAGATACCCGGCGACGATGATCATCGGTGGCCTTTCCAGTCTGTGCGCAGCTTCGGCCTGGCCGGGTGATTTCCGCGTGGCGGCGCGATTCGGCGCAATGGCGTTTCGGCGTGCCGGTGCTCGGGGGCATTTTCCGACCATTTCCAGCGGATTTTTCACCGACGATTTTGCTCGGCAACGCAGTTGTCAAGACGCGAATTGCGGCGGATTTTTCACCGCGGCAGCGGCTTTCCCGTATTCCCCGTGACGAGGTGCCCGAGGCTCACCCCCACGCCGACTCCCACCTCGGCCGCCCAGGCGAAGCCGAGGGCGGTGGTGAGCGCGATGCTCAGCACGAGACCGGGCTCTTCCTTGCGGGATAACGGTTTCACCCCCTCCGGTGTTCTTCGTGGTGTACTGGTCCGCTCCTGCGCGGATGCTGTCATGTCCCCACCGTCCGTCGAGTCAGCGGCGTCCACGCTAACAACGTGAGCCGCCGTGGCCGGCGACTTCACCCGGACGTTGTAATCGGCGGGCATCATCGGACCAGACCCTTCGGCGACAGGAGCGACCACATGGGACTCAAGGACATCACCGCCTCGACCACCGAGCTCTACACCGCATCCCGCGTCTTCGGCCCACCGGTCGACAAGGATGGCATCGTTGTCATCCCGGCCGCCATGATCACCGGCGGCGGGGGCGGCG
This sequence comes from Amycolatopsis rhabdoformis, assembly GCF_035918295.1. Lineage (GTDB taxonomy): Bacteria > Actinomycetota > Actinomycetes > Mycobacteriales > Pseudonocardiaceae > Amycolatopsis > Amycolatopsis rhabdoformis. Next base: position 3,292,699 of record NZ_CP142149.1, on the reverse strand, counting down.
GCCAGGAGGGCCCGGACAAGGAAGGCCTCGGCTTCGGGCTGTTCGCGCGCCCCACCGGCGCCTTCGTGATCCGCGGCGGCACGGTCAGCTGGGTCCCCGCCGTCGACCTCACGGCGTGGGGCATCACGGCCGGCGTGGTGGTGATCTCGCTGGCGTGGATCCTGAGCCGCGCGGCGAGGCGGAAGCGGGGGAGACGGCACTAGAAGGGCACTGGACAGGCGCCAGAACAGCGCCACAAAACCGCCACAAAACCGCCACAAAACCGCCAGAAGACCACCGCAACCCACACAAAAACCCGGCCGGAACCGGACCTGTCTCGGAGGTCCGGCCCCGGCCGGGGTGGTGGGAGCGGTCAGTCGATGCGGAGCTCCGCCATGGGGCTCCAGCCGGCGCCCGGGGCGTCGAGGCTGATGATCTCGGGGGTGCGGGCGAGGACGTCGGGCATCCAGGCCATGGCGCGCGCGAAGTGGGCCGACGACACGTGCGCGCGGCCGGCGTCGGGGTCGGCGAAGGCTTCGACCAGCACGAACTGGTGGGGCAGGTCGACGCTGCGGGACCATTCGGAGAAGAGAGTCCCGGGTTCGCGCCGGGTGGCGAGGGTGAACTCGTCGACCAGGCCGAGCCAGTGTTCGGCGCGCTCGGGGCGCACCGTGAACTTCACGACGATGAAGATCATGCTGTCCTCCGCTCGACGCCGGATTACCGGGCGTGAGCCGGGTGCCGCGACCACCCGTGCCCACGACCGGCCGCGGCTCCCGGCGGGCGTCCCGTGCCGGGAACCGGGATCGGGAACGCCGGGCGCCACTGCCCGGCGTTGATCCGCGAGCCGGCCGGCGGGTGGGGGTGCCACCCGCCGGCGCGGAGCTCAGTAGATGTTCGAGGGCCGGACCATGCCCTCGGCGAGGTCGCCGAAGCCGGGGGCGATGATGGCGCCCGGGTTCTGCACGATCTCCTCGACCACGAGCGTTTCCGTGGTCAGCAGCAGGGCCGCGATCGAGGCCGCGCTCTGCAGGGCCGAGCGGGTCACCTTGAGCGGGTCGATCACGCCGGCCTGGAACAGGTCGCCGTACTCGCCGGTCATGGCGTTGAAGCCGACCCCGAGCGGCGCGGAGCCGACCTCGCCGAGCACCTCGTCGCCGTCGTAGCCGGCGTTGATGGCGATCCAGCGCAGCGGCTCGGCCAGGGCGCGGCGCACGATGTCGCGGCCCACGGCGGCGTCGCCGGTCAGCTCCAGGCCGTCGAGCTCGACGCGGGCCTGCACCAGCGCCGTGCCGCCGCCCGCGACGATGCCCTCCTCGATCGCGGCGCGCGTCGCGGACAGCGAGTCCTCCACGCGGTGCTGCTTCTCCCGCAGCTCGACCTCGGTGGCCGCGCCGACGTGGATCACCGCGACACTGCCGGAGAGCCGTGCGATCCGCGCCTGCAGGCTGTCCTGGTCGTGCTCGTTCTCGGCCCGCTCCAGCTCGCGCTTGATCTGCTCGATCCGCGCCGACACGGCGGTGTCGTTGCCCGCGCCGCCCACCAGCGTGGTGCTGTTCTCGGTGATGGTGATGCGCCGGCAGCGGCCCAGCTGCTCCAGGCGCACCGCGTCGATGCTCTGCCCCGCGTCGCCGGTGATCACCTCGCCGCCGGTGAACACGCCGAGGTCCGAGAGCTCCGCGATCCGCCGGTGCCCGAAGCCCGGCGCCCGCACCACGACCGAGCGGAACGTGTTGTGCACGTTGTTCGCCACGAGCATGCCCAGCGCGGGCCCGTCCACGTTCTCCGAGATGATCACCAGCGGCTTCTGCGTGCGGGTCACCTGCTCCAGGACCGGCATCAGCGTCTGCACCTTCGAGATCTTCTCGTTGGTGAGCAGGATGTACGGGTCCTCGAACACCGTCTCCATGCGGTCCTTGTCGGTGGCCATGTACGGCGAGATGTAGCCGTTGTCGAACTCCACGCCGTCCACGAAGTTCACTTGCAGCCCGAACGCCGGCGACTCCTCCACCGTGACCACCCCGCCGAGCCCGACGCGGCCCATCGCCTCGGCGATGATGTCTCCGATCTCCGGGTCGTTGTTGGCCGAGAGCGTGGCGACGTGGGCGAGGTCGGCCGACTCCGTGACCTCGCGCGCCGAAGCCTGCAGCACCTCGACCACACGCTGCACGGCCTTCTGGATGCCGTTCTTCAGCAGCTGCGGGTTGGCGCCCTCGTCGACCGCGCGCAGGCCTTCCCGCACGATCGCCTGCGCCAGCACGGTGGCGGTCGTCGTGCCGTCACCGGCCACGCCGTTGGTCTTCATCGCCACCTCCTTCACCAGCTGCGCGCCCATGTTGGCGAACGGGTTGCGCAGCTGGATCTCCTTGGCGATGGTCACGCCGTCGTTCGTGATCGTGGGCGCTCCGGTGAGCTTCTCGATCACGGCGTTGCGTCCCTTGGGGCCGAGCGTCACCTTCACCGCGTCGGCGAGCGCGTTCACGCCCGACTCCAGCAGCTGGCGTGCTTCGACGTTGAACCGCAAGTCCTTGGCCATGTCTTACCTTTCCGTACGGAGGTCGTGGTCGCGGCTGAACCTGCCGGCGGTCAGGGCACGAGGATCGCCCGGCCGCGGACGAGGCCGCGGTCCAGGTCGTCGAGCGCCTTCTCGAAGTCCGTCAGGGCGTACGTGCTGGTGTGCAGCGCGACTTTTCCTTGCGCGGCAAGCACCATGAGCTCGGCGAGATCCGCGTAGGACCCGACGAGGTTGCCGACGAAGTTGATTTCGGTGGAGATGATGTCGATGGTCGGCACCGCCAGCGTCCCGCCGTAGCCGACCACGTAGTAGTTCCCGGCGCGCCGCAGCATCTTCACGCCGGCTTCGATCGCGCCGCCTTCGCCCACGAAGTCGACGACGGCTTCCGCGCCTTCGCCGTTCGTGAGGTCCAGCACCGCTTGGGCTTCCGTGCCGTCGGCCACCACGAGGTGGTCGGCGCCGAGCTCGCCCGCGAGCTTCAGCGCTTCCGGCGACCGGTCGACCACGATCAGCTCCGCGGCGCTGATCGCCTTGAGCACCTGCACGCCGATGTGGCCCAGGCCGCCCGCGCCGATCGACACCACGCGGTCACCCGGGCGCAGGTGCGCCGCCGCCTTGCGGGCCGCGTGGTAGGCGGTGAGCCCCGCGTCGGCGAGTGCCGCCACGGCCGCCGGTTCCAGCGCCGGGTCCAACTTAACCACAGCACGGGCGTTGGTGCGCAAGTATTCCGCGTAACCACCGTCACGGTCGATGCCCGGGAACGCCGACTGTACACAGTGGACGTCGTCGCCCGCGCGGCACGCCCGGCACAGCCCGCACGTGGCGAGCGGGTGCAGGATCACCGGGTCGCCCACGGACACCGACGTCACGCCCTCGCCGACCTCGGCCACCCAGCCCGCGTTCTCGTGGCCGAGCGTGTAGGGCAGCGTCACGCCGGACTTCTCGGCCCACTGCCCGTCGATGATGTGCAGATCCGTGCGGCACACCCCGGCGCCGCCGATCCGCACCACCACGTCGAGCGGGCCTTCCACCCGGGCGTCGGGCACGTCGACGAGCTCGGGGGTGCGGTCGTAACCGCGCAGCTGCACCGCTTTCACGACGGCACCTCCTCCCGCACCTCGTCGCCGGGCCGCGTCCGCCGCGACCGTCCTTTGTGGTCGATATCCACCCGCGCGAACCGCAGCAGGCTCTCGTGGTCCGGGGTCCTCGGCAGGACCCCGAGCCGGCCCGCGGGCGGCGCGTCGACCTGCCAGCCCTCGTCCACCAGCCGGCGCACGGCCCGTTCGAGACAGCCCAGGTGGGCCGTGCGCGGGAACTTCCCCCGCGCCGCGACCGGCGACACCCCCACCTCGCCGGTCTCGCTCTCGAAACCGGCCACGGGGTGGTCCTCCAGTACGATGTCGACCGTGTCCACACACGGCAGCGCGAACACCGCGTCGTGCGCGTCGGCCACGGTCTCGTACGCCGAATTCGGTGCGCAGAAACAGGTCGGCAGGCGCAGCCGCACGGAAACCGCGTGACCGCGGTCCTCGCGCAGGCGCACCTCGACCCCGGCCACGAACCCGAGGTTGGTGATCGGCTCGTGGAACTCGGGATCCACCACGGTGGCCAGCGCGCGCCACACCCGCGCGGTGAGCGTCTCCGCCGTCGCCGCGGTCACGCGCCCGCTCCCGAACCGGCACCCACGGCCGCGCGGGTCCCCGCCATGCCGGCGGTCACCTCCGCGGGCACCTCGAGGTCGTAGAGCCCCGCGGCGTTGAGCCCGAGGATCTTCTTCTTCGCGTCGGTGCTCAGCGTGCCGTAGTCACCCTGCATGTCCTCGGGGAACTGGAAGTCCACGAACGATTCGACGAGCCACTTCGGCTGCCAGATCGCGTAGTCGCTGGCGAAGGTGATGCGGTTCTCGCCGAGCCAGTAGAGCAGCTCGCCCACGATCTGTGCGAAGTAGCGCGGCCGCGCGTGGATGAACGGCATCGCCACGGCCAGTCCGCCGTACACGTTCGGCTCCTGCGTGGCGATCCAGCAGAAGTCCTCCAGTCGCGGCAGGCCCACGTGCTCCACCACGAAGTTCAGGTTCGGGAACGCGTTCGCCGCCTCGTCCACGTCGGCCACGTCGAAGTCGTCGCGCACCAGCGCGTCGATCGCCGGTCCTTTGTGGACGTGCACGTTGCGGATCCCGAGCTGCTCACACTTCTCCAGATAGCGGTAGCACCACGGATCCGAGAGCTGCCAGCCCTTCGACTCGCCCTTCCACTCGGCCGTGTACAACGTCACGCCCTTGAGGTCCCACCTCGCCGCCAGCGCCTCGAGCTTCTCCAGCCCGGCCTCGCCGTCGCGAGGGTCGAAGGCGCCGTTGACGATGAACTTGCCGGGGTGGTTCTCCGCGACCGCCCCGTCCTGTTCGGTGGTGCTGAAGCCGTTCACGTAGAAGTCGGTGAGGTAGGTCGGCTGGAAGATCGCCTTGTCCACGTGTCCCGCGGTGAACAGGTCGTCGACCATCGTCTCCTCGGAGTACTTGCCGAACTTCTCCAGCGACCACAGCCACTCCGAAGGGCTCAGCGAGCGGTGGTGGTCGTAGAAGCACTCGATGAAGCCCTTGCCGTACCGGTTGGCCTGGTTGGCCGGCGAGCCGTCCCAGAAGTGCACGTGGCTGTCGACGATGAAGTAGCTCTCGCCGTCCTTGCGGTACATGGGGAGTCCTTTCGCGGGAAGGGCCCCGGGGCCGGGGCCGGGACGGCGAGCACCGTCCCGGCCCCGGCCCCCCTCGGGGCGAACCGGTGTGCGCGGGCTACTCGACCGGTTCGAGGTCGAAGTCGATGTACTCGGCCGCGTCCTCGGGGTTGGCGAACAGCACCGTCTCGTCGTCGAGGTGGACCATGCGCCCGTAGTGGGTCGACATGATCTCCTCGAAGTCCGGCTGCCCGAAGTCGAACCCGATCGCCTCTGAGATCTCGTCCCAGTTGAAGATGATCTTGTTCGTGCCGTCCACGCGGATCATGGACGGGTACTCCGCCACCGTGACACCGGCCTTGCCGCGCATGATGTCGGCGACGACGTAGCCGTTCTGGTTGTTCATCAGGGTGACGCCGCACATGTTGGACGCGGTGCGGTCGACGGTGAACTGCCTACTGGCGGTCATCAGAGCAGCCCCTTCGGTTCGTCGAGCGAGAGTTCGGACAGGAGGGTGCGCAGGCCGGTGACCGACGCGTCCCACGACTCGGCGAAGGAAACGACCTTCTCCTGCGGCTGCGACCAGATCGGCTGCAGCGCGCGGGCGGCGGCCACCGACACCGGCACCCACTTCTCGAGCCACCCGGTGAGCACCTGCTTGTTGTGCGCGGAGTGCTCGGCGTCGCTGGTGAGCATGGCGAACAGGGCCCGCGTGTAGGAGCGGTCCCGCTCGTAGTCGTGCTCGCCGGCCCCGACCACGGTCGGGGTCACGTAGTCGCCGTTGCGGGCGGCCACCTGCATCACCAGGTGGCTGCGGAACAGCACACCCACGAGCGACTCGAACACCACGTTGGCCGCGAAGAGCGACTCGGCCCAGTCGCCGATCGCGGTCAGGCGCTCCACGTTCTCGCGCACGCCCTGCCACACCGGGTCCTCGTGCCACACCGAACGGTGCACCGAGCCGTCGAAGTCGATGCCCGAGTCGGTCACGTCCAGGTTGTACAGCGCGAGGTCCTGGGCGAAGCGCAGCTTGTGCGCGGTGTTCACGGCGATCGCGTTGTTGATCATGTTCGTCGGGGCCGAACGCTGCTCCGAGCAGAACACGTGCATGCCGAGACCGTGCTCGGCGTGCATCCACGCACCGAGGTGGCGCTCCACGAACTTGGCCCAGCTCGGCGCCCAGTTCTGGTAGGCGCCGGCCTTCTTGGCGTTCGCGAGGTTGAGCTGGATCTGCCGGACGACGTTGGAGTTGTTCCGGAAGATCGTCTGTTCCCACTCCTCGTTGGGGTCGAGGAACTGGTGCCAGTTGCCGGACTTGAGCTCCGTCCACTCCTTCGGGTAGCCGCCGGGGCCGTCCGCGAAGCCGTAGATCCAGCCCTGCGAGAGGTGCCGGTCGGGGTCGGGCTGGACGTCGAAGGTCACGTCCTCGTACATCGTCGCGCGCATCTTGCGCGGCTTGAAGTAGTTGTAGCTGCGGCTCTTCGAGCTCGGGAAGTCCAGCAACCCGGCTTCGGCGCCCGTGAACTCGGGCTTCGGGAAGCTCTGCTGGGGCTTTTCCGTACTGACCATGAGCACACCTCTCTGTGTGTGGTGGTCCGCTTCGGGTGGGATCGGCCTGCGGGGTCAGTCCTCCGCCGCGGCCGTGATCGTGAACTTGTCGTAGAAGACCTGATCGGACGGCACACCCAGGCTTTCCAGCAGGGGCAGGGCCGCGTCGATCATCGGCGGCGGGCCGCACAGGTACACGTCGCATTCGGCGATGTCGTCCTCCCGCCGTTCGAGCACCTGCGTCACGAGCCCGGTTTCGCCTTCGCCGTCACCCGGCCAACCTTCGGGAGCGGTGTCGGAAAGGCACGGCACGAACCGGAACTTCGGCAGCTGCCGGGCGAGCTCCGCCATCTCGTCGAGGTGGAAGAGGTCCCGCTCGGTGCGGGCGCCGTAGTAGTACACGACCTCCCGCTCGTTGCCGCTTTCCGCCATCTGCCGCAGCAGCGCCAGGATGGGGGACATCCCGGCCCCGCCGCCGACGAACACCAGCCGCCGGTCGGAACTGACCCGCAGCGTGAACGTGCCGTACGGCCCGGTCACCTCCAGCGGGTCGCCGGCGGACAGGGATCCTTCGAGCAGTGCCGAGAACTTGCCACCGGGGTAGCGCTTGATGATGAACTCGAGGATCCCGTCGGCCACCGTGACGTTGGCCATGGAGAACGAACGGTGCTCGTCCGTGCCCGGGATCTTGATGTCCACGTACTGCCCCGGGTGGAACCGGATGCCCGCGTCCTCGTCCACCTTGAGGCGGACGAGCGAGATGTCGTGGGTCAATTCGGTGATCGAGTCCACCGTGGTCCCCGCCGTGACGACCGGCAGGCCGGACCGGATCATGTCCTCGTCGTAGTTGGTCAGCTCGATCTCGACGTCGGAGTACGCGTGCCCTCGGCAGAGCAGCACGAACCCTTCTTCGCTTTCGTAGTCGGCCAACGCGAACGTGGAGTACCGGTCCATCTGCAGGTCGCCCTCGAGCAAGAAGGACTTGCACGCCGAGCACTGCCCCTCCTTGCAGCCGTGCATGAGCATCACGCCCTGCCGGAAGGCCGCGTCGAGGATGGTCTCGTCCTCGTCGGCTTCGATGTCGATGCCGACCGGTTCGAACCGGATCTTGTGCTTGTCGCCCATGGACACCGCTCCTGGGGATGGGGGCACCCACCGGGGTCCCGGGGTCAGAACCCTCGGAACCCCGGCGGGTTGCCGTTTCGGGGGTGCGGCCTCAGGCCACCGTGACGTTCGGGTTCGCCTTGTACGCGGCGAGGTGCGCCTCGCGCTCGGCGTCCGACATCTTGTTGAGAGCGATGTTCGGGCTGCCGAAGGTGATCCCGCGGACGTCGTTGAGCGTCCACAGCTTCTTCGGGTCGTCGAGGTCGAGGTGCGGCTGCGGGATCAGGGTCTTCCCGTCGTCGCGGACGTAGCCGAGATCGGAGATGATGTCGGCGAGGTCCATGCCGTCGTAGAGCGTCTCCCACTCGCGCTTGCCCGTGAGCCGGCCCATGTTCGGGGTTTCGCGGCCCTCGTACTCGCCGCGGAACGCCGTGGTGTCGGTCCAGGCGCAGGTCTCCGAGCAGTAGGTGCGCCACTGGCCGTCGACCTTCTCGGTCACCATGTCCTCACGGATGAGGGCGGGGACCATGCAGGTCCAGCAGCGGTGCGGGTACTCGTAGCCCACGTTCTCGAACGCGATCGGCTTGTTCTTGCCCGGGTAGCGCAGGCGGTTGTACGCCTCCCACCACTTGCCGAACTGGTTGTACCAGCCCGGGTACTTCGACTCGAACCACTCGAAGTCGGTGTCGGTCATCGGGTCGATGCGCCAGTAGTTCACCGGCCACCCGGTGGCGAAGAACTGCGCCACGCGGTGCACGTAGTGCTTGTTGATGATCCGGTTCCACGCCTCTTCCACGAGGTCGTGGGGGATCTTCAAGCCGTACTTCTCGAGCGGGATGAGGTAGCTGCGGTAGTAGTCGTCGTAGATCCAGCGACGCCACATCTCCGCGTAGCTGTCACGGTCCTTGCGGCGGTCCTTCGTGCCGTACTCGATGAAGGTGCCGATGGCCGCGTCGACCACGCAGTGGTTGTTCCACCACGCGTAGCGCAGGTCGCGCTCGAGCAGCGTCCGGTTGTCCTCGTCCGCCAGCGCCATCAGCAGGATGGAGTAGCCGTTGCTGATGTGGCGGGACTCGTCGGACTGCACGGAGTGGAACACCGTGGGCAGCAGGTAGTCGCCGTTGGCCGCCGCCTCCGAGGGCATGGCGACGAACAGGGTGTTCGTGAACGCGGTCTCGGCCACCACCGTGAGGTAGATGTTGGCCGCGGTGATCGCGTCACCGGTGATGAAGCCCTCGCCGAACTGACGCCCGATGGTGCCGGCGTAGTTGTTCGAGAACGCCTTCTCCGTGATGTCGAACCCGGCGGGGTCGATGTAGTGGTTCATGTAGAGGCGCTTGAGGTTCATCTGGATCGTCGAGTGGCGAACCTCGTCGATCATCTGCACCGCGAGGCCGTTGTGCACCTCGGGGTTCGGCACCGCGTCGATGGCCATCGGCATCGCGCGGGCCGCGGAGATCTCCGGGAACGGGATGATGGACAGGAACAGCTTCTGCCACTCCATCCAGCGTTCCTGGACCTGGCGGAACATGTTGCCGCGGATGGCGCCGTCCATGGCGCCGAACACGCGGTTGTCCTTTTCCTCCTCCATCGGGAAGTAGGACCGAAGGATCTGCTTGAGCGGGTCCTTCTTCGGAGCCTTGTCGAACTTGTAGTCGGTCCCGAAGCGCTTCGCGGGGGTCGCGAAGGTCGGTTCCCACGACAGTTCCGTGATCTTCTTGTGGGCCTTGCTCAGACTTTGTCGACTCACGCCGTGTACCTCCACCTGATCGGTCGTCGGCAGTTCCTGGCTCGGCTTGGTTCGCGCCGCTCGCGGGTTTTGATCCGGTCCCCGGCCACTTGGCCCGCCGGGCACCGGATGCAGCTCGCACGTCGCCGTCCGGATGAGGAGATGACACCGTGAGTACCCTGTGATGGTGGTCTCAATATGAGACAGGCAGTGGTCAGGGCTGCCGTTATGGTGACTGGCACACGACGTCGTGTGCCTGGCCGGGGCGCACGACGCCCTACTGCCGGGAGGTGAGGCTTTGACCGACGCAGGCGCCTCCATTTCGTCGCCGGACCGGCTGGCGAACGCCAGGGAGCAGTTCCTGTCCACGGAGCAGGTCGACGCGGAAAGCGTCCGCAAGACGATCCTCGCTTCGTGGTGGCGATCCCGGACGCACCGGGTCGCCGCCGATCACGTGAAAACCCCCTACGTGGCCGATCCCGACCTCGAGACGCCGCTGCTGCAGAGCGCCGGCGCGGTGCTCGACGCGCTGGAGGACAAGCTCAGCGACCTCGCCGTGAGCGTGGTGCTGACCGACGACCAGGCCCTGGTGCTCGACCGCCGCACGGAGGACCGTGCGCTCGAGCGCTACCTCGACGGTGTGCAGCTGGCCCGCGGGTTCAGCTACGCCGAGGAGTTCGTGGGCACGAACGGGATCGGCACGGCCCTGGAAGGGCGGCAGCCGACCGCGGTGTTCGGCCACGAGCACTACGCGGAGAACCTCGACACGCTCGCGTGCGCCGGCGTGCCCATCCGCCACCCGATCTCGGGCCAGGTCCTCGGGCTGCTCGACCTCACCTGCTGGAAGAAGGACGCCGGCCCGCTGCTGCTGGCCCTGGCCAAGGCGACCGCCCACGACATCGAGACCGAGCTGACCAACCAGGTCGGCCTGCGCGAGCTGAGCCTGTTCTCGGCCTACCTGCGGGCCTGCCGGCGCGGCCAGGGCATCGTGCTCGCGGTCAACAACGACCTGGTGATGCTCAACGACCACGCCCGCCAGCTGCTCGTGCCCGAGGACCAGGCCGCGCTGCTGGCCAGGGCCGTGGAGGCGCTGAGCTCGCAGTCGGACCGCTCGCTGTCGATGGACCTGCCCAGCGGGGCCCGCGCGCGGCTGTCGTACACCCCGGTCTCGAGCGACGTCGGCCCGGCCGGTGGCGTGGTGCGGGCCCGGTTGCTGCAGGAACCCGAGGTGGTGTCCGCCCGCACCGACTCGCGCCAGCCCGTGCTGCCCGGCATCGTCGGCACCGGGGCGCTGTGGGCGCGGGCGTGTCTCTCGGTCGGCCGCTTCGCGCGGGACCGCAAGTGGACCGTGGTCGAGGGTGAACCCGGCAGCGGCAAGCTCGCCGTGGCCCGCGCCGCGCACTCGGGCTCCACGGCCGGCGCGCCGTGCGAGGTCGTGGAGCTCGACGGACTCGGGCCGGGGGAGTGGGAGACGCCGGTGCGGCGGGCGCTGCGCAAGGGCCCGGGCACGGTGGTGTTCCGCCACCTGGACAAGCTTTCGCAGGCCGAGCAGCGCGCACTGGCCGCGGTGCTCGACGAGGCGCGCCTCGACGCGAGCGTGTGGGGCGTCGCGACCGTGACGGAGGGCGAGCAGGACGGCCTCGACACCGACCTGATGCGCCACTTCCCGACGTCGGTCACCGTGCCGCCGCTGCGTCACCACATCGAGGACGTGCGCGTGCTCGTGCCGTTCCTGCTCGCGCAGCTCGGCAAGGGCCCGCTGCTGCACTGCTCGCCGGCCGCGCTGCAGTTGCTGCTGCGCAATGAATGGCCGGGCAACGTCGCCCAGCTGCGGCAGGTGCTGCGCAAGGTCGTGCACACGCGCCGCGCCGGCGTGATCGAGCCGGAGGACCTGCCGCCGGAGTGCCGCACCGTCGTCAAGCGCGTGCTCAACCCGCTGGAGTCGCTGGAGCGCGACGCCATCGTGCGCAGCCTGCTGGACGCCGACGGCAACAAGTCCCGCGCGGCCGGTTCCCTCGGCATGTCGCGGGCCACCATCTACCGCAAGATCCGGGACTACGGCATCGACATCCCGTCGTGAGCGGCGCCCTCGCCGGGGGCGTCGTGATCGGGTGCTGGGAGGACGGCACATGATCGACCTGGAACACGACCACGGCGTGGCCGTGGTGCGGATCCACGAGAACCCCGACTTCGAGATGCACTGCGGGACCATGGTTCCCGAGACGCTCGACCGCATCACCGCGGCGCTGGCCTACATCGGCGGCTCCCACGCGGTCGTCCTCACCGGCGGTGACGACGTGTTCGCCCGCGGCTTCGCGGGCGGCGGCGCGGCCGACCGGCTCGAACGCGCGGTGCTGGCCATCGCGCACCACCCGAGCCCGGTGGTCGCCGCGCTCGGCGGCGACGCCCTGGGCGCCGGCTACGCCCTGGCCGCGGCCGCCGACCTGCGCGTGATGTCGGCCGGCCGGCTCGGTCTCGGCGCGGGCGCGCAGGTGGCGCCCGCGGTCGAGGCGGTGCTGCAGCGCCACGCGGGGCCGGTGTGGCGCACGGTGCGCTCGGGCGAGCGCACGTTCACCCCCGAGGCGGCGTTGGTCGCCGGGCTGGTGGAGACCTGCTGCGCGCCGGCGGATCTGCTCACGGTGGCGGTGGCCCGCGCGGCGCGCCTGGCGGGCGGCGCGAAGCAGTTCTGCTGAGCCGGGCCGCGGTGGAGCGCTCGGTTTCGCCGATTTTTCGTCGCGCTGCGGCCGCCCGGCCGGTTCTCGGTCTCGACGGGTCGCGACCGGCCGCTGCTGTCCGGCGTCGTCGCGCTGCGACCGAGACTTCGGACCCTTGCCGAGCCGTGGCTCAGGTTTGCTGCCCAGGACCGCTCAGCCGAATTCCTTGCGGACCTGCGGCAGCACCTCGGTGCCGAGCAGTTCGATCGCCTTCATCACCTTCGCGTGGGGCACGCCGGACCAGTCCATCTGCATCGCGTAGCGGTCGGCGCCGGTGAGTTTGCCGACGGTGATGAGGCGTTCGGCGACTTCGTTCGGGCTGCCGACGAACAGGGCGCGGGCGCCTTCGGCGTACTGGTCGTACTCGCGGCGCGTCGGCACGGCCCAGCCGCGCGAGCGGGCGCCCCACTTCATGGTCTCGAGCCAGTACGGGTAGAAGGTTTCCTTGGCGTCCTGGGAGTTTTCGGCGAGGAAGCCGATGGCGCCCATGGTCACGTCGTGCTCGTCCTCGGCGTGGTCGCCGGCCGCGGCGGCGCGGCGGTAGAGGTCGACGAGCGGGGCGAAGCGCTCGGGCTCGCCGCCGATCACGGCGTAGACCACGGGCAGGCCGAGCAGGCCCGCGCGGATCGAGGACTCCGGGTTGCCGCCGGTGCCCACGGAGATGCGCAGGCGCCGGCCGTAGGGCCGCGGGTAGATGTGCGCGTCGGTCAGCGGTGCACGGAACTTGCCCGACCAGGTGATCGGGTCTTCGCGGTCGATGCGCAGCAAGAGGGCGAGCTTCTCTTCGAACAGCTCGTCGTAGTCGCCGAGGTCGGCGCCGAAGAGCGGGAACGACTCGGTGAACGAGCCGCGCCCGGCGAGCAGCTCCGCGCGGCCCCGGCTGAGCTGGTCCAGCGTGGTGAACTGCTGGTACACGCGCACCGGGTCCTCGGTGGAGAGCACGGTGACGGCGCTCGCGAGCGTGATGTGCTCGGTCACGCTCGCGGCCGCGGCCAGCACGGTGGCCGGGTTCGAGATCGCGTAGTGCTCGAGGTGGTGCTCGCCCAGGCCGTAGAACCCGAGGCCGAGCTCGTCGGCGAGCTTGATGCGCTCGAGCGTCTCGGCGAGCCGCTGCGCCACCGACACCTGCTCGCCGGTGATCGGGTCGGGCGTGCGGTCGCCGAAGCTGTAGATACCGAGTTCCATGTCCACTTCCTCGCGAGGTCCTGACCCGAGCGTACCGAGATTCGATGACGCGTCAACATTTCGGGTCGGTAGTGTCCGCGGTCACGGACTCAACCTTCCGGACGGCCTGCCCGTTGAGCACGGTGGACCGGAGGACGGGAGTTGTCGATGCAGGCGAAGATCCGCGCGGCGGGGTTGCTGGTGGCCGCGGCGGCCGCGATGACGGCGTGTGCCGCGCCGCAGGCGGCGACCACGCCGACCGCGTTGGCCGAGACGTCGAGTCTCGCGCCGGCCACCACCGTGACCACGCCGACCTCGACGACCCCGCCGCCACCCCCGCCGCCGCCGTGCGCGGTCACGACCGGGGCGTGCGCGAGCCTTTCGCTGCGGCTCGCGTGGCTGCTCAAGGACGGGGTGGTCGTGCACGGCCCGGTGGCGATGGAACCGGGCGACCCGAGCATGCCGACCCCCGTGGGCAGCTTCAAGGTCGCGTGGAAGGACAAGGTGCACACCAGCAGCGAGTACGGCGATTCGATGCCCAACTCGGTGTTCTTCGCGGCCGGCGGCATCGCGTTCCACGCCGGACCGTTGGACAAGCCTTCCCACGGCTGCATCCACCTCACCGACGCCGACTCGGAGGTGTTCTTCGCCGGGCTGCCGGTGGGGGCCTCGGTCGAGGTGACGGCCTGAGAAATCCACTGTGGACCACCAGGGATCCACAGTGGACTCACGGGCGGCGGTAGGGCAGCTCCGGCGAGTCGGTGTCGAGCGGCACGGACGAGCCCCGGACCAGTCCCAGCTGGACGGTCGGGCGCTTGCTCACCGTGGCCAGGGCCCAGCCGGTGGCGGTGCGCAGGCGGTTGCCCGGCATCGCCAGCAAGTGGTACGCGCGGGTCACGATCTTCGCGGGCCAGCCGGACAACGGCAGGTGTAGCGGGTTGGCGGCGGCGCGCCCCGCGCCGAGGTCCACCACGAAGCCGAGGTCGTGGTGGCGGTAGGTGCCGGGCCGGCCGTAGCCGAGCGACGCGGCCACGTTCTGCCCGGCGAGCCGGCCCTGGCGTTCGGCGTGCTGCGCGGTCATCGCCGTGTACTCGCCGGGCCGCGTCAGATCGGGCACGGCGGCGGCGTCGCCGCACGCGAACACGTCCGGCTGGTCCGGCACGCCGAGCTGCGCGGTCACCACCACGCGGTCCTTCGCCGTGGGCAGGCCGACATCGGCCACGAGAGGGTCGGGCCGCACCCCGACGCACCACACGAGCGTGCGCGTGGGCAGGCGTTCGCCGGTGGTGAGCGTGACGTCGCCGGCGGTCGCGTCCTTCACCGACGTCTTCATGAGCACCTCGACGCCACGCTCGCGCAGCACCGCGTCGGCGGTCCGGCCCAGTCGCGGCGAGAGCTCGGGCAGCACGCGGTCGGCGATGTCGAGCAGCAGCCACCGCACGGGCTGTCCGGCGAGCTCGGGGTGGCGCGCGGCGAGGGCGGCGGTGAACGCCGGGCCCTGGGCCGCGACCTCCGTGCCGGTGTACCCCGCGCCCACGACCACGAAGGTGCAGCGCGCGGTGCGTTCGGCCGGATCGTCGCACGCGGCGGCGAGTTCGATCTGGCGCGTGATGTGGTCGCGCAGGTACAGCGCCTCGGGCACGCCGCGGAACCCGTGGGCGTTCTCGGAGACGCCGGGGATCGGCAGCAGCTTGTTCACGCTGCCGGCCGCGAGCACGAGCCGGTCGTAGGACAGCTCGCGGACGCGGTCTTCGGGGTTCGTGTAGGTCACGGTGTGCGCGGCGAAGTCCACAGTGGTCACCGTGCCGAGCACGAGCCGCACGCCGCGCAGGGTGTCCGGGATCGAGACGGTGATCGAGCGCGGGTCGAGCAGCCCCGCCGCGACCTCCGGCAACAGCGGCAGGTAGAGGAAGTAGTCGGTGGGGTTGACCACCACCACTTCCACGTCGTCGCCGGCGATCTTGAGCAGCTTCCTGGCCGCGTGGTAGCCGGCGAACCCGCCTCCCACGATCACGACCCGCATCGCGTCTCCCTTCCCTGCGGCTCCTCGGACCTGCCACGACGGACCTGCCATGACCCTGCGACCGAACAGCATGTGACCGAACAGCGTGCGGCGAGGCGGCGCGCGGTCGTCCGCGCGCCGCCTCGCCGGCGTCGCTCAGCCCTGCGGCTGCGAGATGTTGACCATCCAGCCGATGCCGAACTTGTCCACGCACATGCCGAACTCGTCGCCCCACATCTGCTTCTCGAGCGGTACCGCGACGTTGCCGCCGTCGGAAAGCTTGGCCCAGTACCCGCGCAGCAGGTCGCCTTCGTCGCCGCTGAGGCTCACGGAGATGTTGCTGCCCGGGTTGTGGTCCATGCCCGGCGGCGTGTCGGCCGCCATGAGCGTGAACCCTTTGTCGGTTTCGAGTTGCGCGTGCATGATGTTGTTCGCCGCGGGTGAATCCGGCATGCCGGATTCACCGAAAGTCATCACACTGAGCGTCCCGCCGAACACGTCCCGGTAGAATTCCATCGCCTGCCGGGCGTCGTCGCGGAAGCTGATGTACGGGTTGAGGGTCGAAGACACCGGACACTCCTTCGTCGTTGACGGGAATGAATCCTCGCAGAAGACGAAGGGCCGGACAACGGGGTCGCTCCTGCGGGTGAAGAAGCCGGATTTCCGTAACAGCGACGGCCGGTGGCGGTGCGCGGATTCCCGTTGGTGCGAAGCGATTTCCGGGGTGCTCGGTGAAAAGATTTCGGTTTGTGCTCCGCTCACGGGTCGGTGGTGAGTTTTCCGCGGAGTTGCTCCAGAGTCTGTGACAGCAGGCGCGAAACGTGCATCTGGGAAATGCCCACGCGGTCGGCGATCTGCGTTTGCGTGAGGCCGCCGAAGAAGCGCATCACGAGGATCGAGCGTTCCCGCTGGGGCAGTTCCCGCAGAAGCGGTTCGAGGGCTTCGTGGTTCTCGATGTGCTCGAGTGCAGAGTCCTCCTCGCCGAGGGTGTCGGCGAGCGAGAGGGGTTCCGCGTCGTCGTGCACGGGCTTGTCGACCGACAGGGTCTGGTAGGCGTTGCCGGCGATCAGGCCTTCGTGGACTTCGTCCACCCCGAGGCCGAGGTGCTCGGCGAGCTCGGTCGGCGTCGGCGCGCGGCCCAGGGTCTGCGACAGCGTGCTCGAGCCGTGGCTCAGCGCCAGGTGCAGTTCCTTGAGCCGGCGCGGCACTCGCACGGACCAGCCCGTGTCGCGGAAGTGACGGCGGATCTCGCCCATCACGGTGGGCACGGCGAAGGACAGGAAGTCCGGGCCGCGATCGGGGGTGAACCGGTCGATCGCGTTGATCAGCCCGATGCGGGCCACCTGCACGAGGTCTTCGCGCGGCTCGCCGCGGCCGGTGAAGCGGGTGGCGATGTGCTCGGCGACCGGGAGGAACTCGGTCACGAGCTGTTCGCGCAGGCGCGGGCGGCGCGGATCGTCGGCGGGCAGCGCCGCGAACTCCTCGAACAGCGGCGCCGTGTGGGCGTATTCGTCCCGGCGCCGGGTGGTCGGCTGCTGGCTCACCGGGCCGTCCCCGGGCCCAGTTCGAGGTGGATCGACAGCGTGTTGCCGGCCGAACCGGGGGCCGGGGTGCTGGTGGCCGACACGGCGGCGGCCAGGGTGGTGAGCACGTGCCAGCCGAAGCTGTGGTCGCTCGGCAGCCGGGCGTGTCCGGCGGTGGTCTCGACGGTGATCGCGACGCCCTCGGGAGCCACGCGGAAGCGGCAGGTCATCGTCTCGCCGAAGTCCGCGAGCTCCACGAGCTGCGCGCACGCCTCGTCCACGGCCATCTTCGCGTCGGCGATCGCGTCGAGCCCGTAGTCGGCGCGCGCGACCACCGCCTGCGCCAGCATGCGCACCAGCGGGATCTGCCCGGTCTCGGCGGGCAGGCGCAGCTCCACCACCTCGGCGAGCAGGTCGTCGACCGCCGGCATCCCGTGGCTCGGCGAGCTGCCGGCTGCTTCGTTCTCCATGCCCCCCGCATACCCACTCGGTGCGGCTTCGACACGTCGGTTTTGTCGCTTGCGGCGCCCGGATCGGGGGAGCGGCACCGCTTGTCGGACAGGTGATCGGATGCAGTAATGTCGCGCGAGGACCCGTTAAAGCGCTAGCGGCCAGTGGTGGCGCGCGCCCGGGTCTCGCCTGGTCTGCAGCGCCCTTCAAGTACCCAAGAGAAGGGGCCCGCAAAACATGACCGGCGGCCAGGAACGGCTATCCGCGCGGCTTGACGAAGTCACCGTGGCGATGGAGTCGCTGACCGCGATGCTCGACCACCAGGAACTCGATCTCGGCCAGATGCTGCAGGCGGTCTGCGAGCACGTGGTCCAGGTGGTGGCCGGAGCTGACATGGCCAGTATCACGCTGGTGCGCGACGGGGTCGGGGAGACCGTGGCGAGCACCGACCAGCGCGCGGTGAACTTCGACCGCGAGCAGTACCGCATCGGCGACGGGCCGTGCCTGCGCGCGGCCGAGACGGGCTCGCCCGTGCGCGTCGGGGTCGGTGCGGTGGCCGACCAGTGGCCGCAGTTCGCGTCGGCCGCCGAAGAGCTCGGCGTGGCGAGCTTCCTCGCCGCGCCGCTCACGGTCGACGGCGACATGACCGGCGCGATGAACCTGTTCGGGTTCGGCGAGCACGGCTTCAGCGACCTCGAAGTGAAAATCCTCGAGCTCTACACCGCGACCGTGGTCTTCGGGCTGCGCAGCGCGCGGCGCTACTTCGACGCGCAGGAGCTGGTGGCCCAGCTCAACCGGGCGCTGGGCACCCGCGCCGTGATCGACCAGGCCAAGGGCATCCTGATGGCCGCCCACCGCATCACGGCCGAAGAGGCGTTCCAGCGGCTGGTGAAGCGTTCGCAGGACGGAAACCGCAAGCTCTACGACGTGGCGGCCGAGTTCGTGGCCGCCGTGTCCAGTTTTACCTGACCCCGCCTCGCGCGGGTACGCGTGCCCGCGCGCGACACTGGGTATGTCCCTTCGGAGGGACCTCTGTCCGGAAGCGGGTGAACCACATGGTGCAAGTGCGGGTCCAGGGCCTGGCCGTCGTGGCGCAGGAGGTGGCGCCGGTGGTGCTGCTGCGTGAGGAAACGGGGCAGCGCCGCTGGCTGGCCATCACCATCGGCGCGCCGGAGGCGCAGGAGCTCGCCGCGGCGCAGGAGCAGGTGACCTCGACGCGGCCGGGCACGGTCGAGCTCATTCTCGAGGTGGTGACGGCGTTCGGCCGGCAGGTGACGGGCGTCGAGGTCACGGAGCTGCGCGACAGCATCTTCCACGCCGACCTCGTGCTGTCCGACGGCGTGCGCGTGTCGGCGCGCCCGAGCGACGCCATCGCGGTCGGGCTGCGGGCCCACGCGCCGATCGAGGTCGCCGAGGAGGTGCTCGCCGAGGCCGCGGTGGACGTGACGGTGGCCGGTGGCGAAGACCCGGCCGAGGCACTCGGCGGCGACCCGGCCGAAGGGGCCGAGGACGAGATCCGCCAGTTTCGCGACCTGCTCGACGAAGTCAGCCCCGACGACTTCCGCGACCCCGGCACAGCGGGTCCGGCCGACCGGGAATAGCGATCATCGCCGTTGATGTTGAACGGGATGGTCGAGGCGCTTCGCGGCCCCTTCGCACTCGCGCGGTTCCGCCGCCCGCACGAACGTGCGCCGCGTGACCGCCGAGCGGCGGACAGCGCGCGTCGACCCCGAGACGATGGCCCGCGACCTGGCTCCGGTCGCGGGCCATCCTCGTGCCCGGGCAGGTCGTGTTCGCGCAGCTCGCGCGCCGGGGATGCTCGTGCTCGGGGATCAGCCGCGCAGCTCCGGCGGCTCGCCGTCCACGCCCAGGTCGACCTCCGCGTCGAACGCGTTGTGCTCGTGTCCCCGCACCGGCTGGGCCAGGTCGGTGCCGAGGTCGAAGCCGGCGTGCTCGGCGGCTTCGGCGAGCCCGCGGTCGTCGTCGGACTCGTGCCGATGGTGGTGGTGGCGCTCGATCATCCCGACATCTTCGGCAGCACCGGGCCCGGGGGACAACCAACGGAGGGTGAACGCGCCCGGCTCGCCCCTCAGGTCGTGAGGCGCCGCTGGTCGGGCACGTCGACGGGCGACAGGCCGGCGGCCGCGCCGGGGCGTTCGCAGCCCAGCGGCATGAGCCGCAACAGGCGGCCCGCCGGGTGCGAGTCGCCGGGATCCACGTAGAAGTCGGTGTCGAAGAGTTCGGCCAGCAACTGCAGGCGGCGCAGCACCTTCAGGCCGGCGACGGCGAGGAACGTGGTGCGGCCGAGGTCGACGATCACCACGCCGACCGCGCTGCGGATGCGGGCTTCGACGACTTCTTCGAGGTGGGGGGCGGTGCAGAGGTCCACCTCACCGACCACCTCCACCACGGACGCACCCGGGACGGGGCGGTGGACGTGCAGCTGGAGCAGACCCCGGGGGTCGATTCGGCCGGTCGAGCGGACAGATGCTTTCGTGCGGCGTAGGGCGCTCATGGCGGCCCGCCTCTCATAGGTCGCACCGGGCGACGGCCGATCCGGCCGGAACTCGCTCATCCAGCCGATCGGCGCGCCGACGCTCCCGGAGCGAAGGAAAACACGGCGGCTGGTGGCTCAACCGCACCCCAGGATAGTGCAAGTGCACTAGGCCCGCCAGCCACCGCGCGAGTGGTTACCGCCTGACCTGTCGGCCGGCCGCGATGTAGGCGTTGGAATCGCCCACGAACGAGAACACCACGCCGATCACGGCGGCCACCGCCGAGACGTAGTTGACCCAGTCGCTGCCGTTGTTGCCGGAAACCAGGGAGATGACCTGCAGGGCCGTGAGCACGGTCAGCACGATCCGCGCCCAGTTGCGCCCGGCCCGCAGCTTGAAGACGAACAGCAGGTACAGGAGCGCGATCACGACGGCGATGACCACGGCCACGCCGATCGCGATGTTGGCGGCCAGGTTCAGCTGGTCTTGGCTCAGGTTGCTGTTCGAGGTTCGGACGGTGTCGATGAACTCGTCCCGTCGGCCGAGTTTCAGCAACCCGCCGACGATGCCGATCGCGGCCGAGGCGATGAAGGCCCAGAACGCGACCTGGATGGTGGTCGGCACGGCCGGACGCGGGGGTTCACGGTGGGGTGGCGGGGTGGGCTCCTCAGGGAATCGCGGCATATCGCTCATGGAGGGACATTAGGCCTGCTCCGACGGCCTCGCATCACGACGGAGCGGCGGTCCCCGTGGCGCTGTCCAGGGTGGGGTGGATCTCGAGCACGGTGTCGAGGTGCAGCAGGCTGATCGGGCGCAGCAGGCCGCGCTGGCGCGTGACGATGCGGAACGCGGTGCCGGCCTCGATCGCACGGCCGCGGATGTCGATCAGCGCGGAGAGCCCGCTGGAGTCGCAGAAGGGCACCTCGGACAGGTCGGCCACGAGCACCTCGGGGCGGGCTTCCAGCGCCGCGGCCAGCGCGTCGCGCAGCGAGTCCGACACCGCGGTGTCGATCTCCCCGGCCGCGGTGACCACGGTGGCGCCGGAACCGGTGGCCGTGGTGATGTCCAGCGCGGGCAGCCGGCGCGCGCCGGGCGCTCTGAGGTCGTCGGTCACGACGCGATACCTCCGGGATCACGGGCCCGCCAGGTCACCACCGGCAGCAGGCCCTGGTGCCCGGCGGGTGGCCGGGCACGGTCTGGTGACGGCTGGGTGCTCAACCGTGGTTCATCCGAACTT
Organism: Amycolatopsis rhabdoformis; assembly: GCF_035918295.1. Classification (GTDB taxonomy): domain Bacteria; phylum Actinomycetota; class Actinomycetes; order Mycobacteriales; family Pseudonocardiaceae; genus Amycolatopsis; species Amycolatopsis rhabdoformis. The sequence goes on along the minus strand of NZ_CP142149.1, from coordinate 3,271,569 downwards.
AACAGTCCGCGACCGGCCCGGCCGGTCCGGCGGTCACCGGCGTGGCGGGCCCGCGTCGACCACCGTGAGCGAAAGCTCGAGCGGGTCGAAGTGGATCAGCGATTCGAGCCACCACGTCATCCCGGCTTCGGCGAGGGCGCCGAGGTCGACGGCCGACGGCTCGTCCCACGCGGGGCTGGCGTTGCCCGCCACGGCGACGTCGAAGGGGCGTCCTTCCGGGCGCACCGCGGAGACCAGCCGGGCGAGCGTTTCCGGCGCCGGCGGGTGGGGGCCGGCGAGCGGGAAGACGCCGTCACCGGCGGCCGCGCGGGCGAGCACCCGCGGGTGTTCGGCCGACAGCGCGGTCCAGACCGGGATCGGGTGGGGTTCGGGCTGGCTCGCGTCGAGGTCCACGGCGAAGTGCTCGCCGCGGTGGCGCACCTCGTCGCCGGCCCAGATCGCGCGCAGGACCGTGAGCGCTTCGTCGAACTTCGCCGAACGCGCCGGCAGGGGTTCGCCGAAGCGGCTGAAGTCGCCGGTCTCGTCGGAACCGAGGCCGGTGCCGAGGATCAGCCGGCCGTGCGAGAGCCGGCTCACGGTCGAGGCCTGCCGGGCGAGCACCCACGGACGGCGGCGCGCCGGGGGAGTGACCATCGGGCCCAGCCGCAGCGTGCTGGTGGCCGACGCGATCGCGCCGAGCGTGGTCCACGGGTCCGCGATCGGCGGCGCGCCGGGCACGACGTGGTCCCACAGGAACACCCCGTCCCAGCCGGCGGCCTCGGCGCGCACCGCCAGGTCGACGAGCACCGCCGGATCGCCGAACGGGCCGAACGGCGGGAGGTAGAGGCCGTGGCGCACCGGGGGCTCCTCGGGGTCGCGGGGGAGGACGAGCCACCTTAACGAGAGCGTGTTCAGGGGGCTGAATTGCCTTGCCGAGCAACGGGATCGGCGGTCCGTCGCCGGGAAAACCCTTCCCCGCGCCGAAGAGTCCCGGCGCGCCGGCGTTCAGCGGGCTGAATCGCTTGCCGGGCAACGGGAACGGCTGTTCGTGGCTCGGGTTGCCGGTGAGTGGCACGGGAAGTGGCCGGACGTGTGGACAATCCGCCCCAACGAAGCCAAACCGGGACGGGGATCTTGTCACCGAGCCCGCGTTTTGGTTGTGTCGGGGCGAACCCCGGTCGCGGCCGCCAACGCGGGCACGGGTTTCCCGCGGCGCCGCTCCGGCGCCGGGTCCGCTGGGTTTTCCCCGTGAAACGAAGGAATCTGCATGCCGCGCTTGCGAAGAGTGCTGTGTTCGGTGACGGCCGCGGCGGCCGCCGTGACCGTGGCGGCCGGGTCGGCGACCGCCGCCTCCGGGCCGCTGATCACGCCGGCCGCGCCGGTCGTGCCTGCCGCGCAGGCCCCGGCCGCCGGGTCGCGGACCGTGCACGAATGGCTCACCAACCCCGGTGACGCCACCCCCGTGGACACGCAGCTGAGCTGGCAGAGCCCGGCCGCCGCGGCGCCCACGACCGTGCGCCTCGACCCGAACGTGAAGTTCCAGACCGTGTCCGGGTTCGGCGCGGCGATCACCGACTCTTCGGCGCAGGTGCTCTACGGCCTCACCCCGGCCGACCGCGACGAAGTGATGAAGAACCTCTTCGACCCGCACGCCGGCGCGGGCATCAGCTTCCTGCGCCAGCCGATCGGCGCGTCGGACTTCGCCGTCGGCCAGGACTACAGCTACGACGACCTGCCGGCCGGGCAGACCGACTACGACCAGAAGCACTTCTCGATCGCCCACGACGAAGCGCAGATCCTGCCGCTGGTGCGCCAGGCGAAGAAACTGAACCCGAAGCTGCAGATCGTGGCGAGCCCGTGGAGCATGCCGGGCTGGATGAAGACCTCCGGCTCGATGATCGACGGCAAGCTCATCGACTCGCCGAAGATCTACCGCGCCTACGCGCTCTACCTCACGAAGTTCGTGCAGGCCTACCAGCGCGCCGGGGTGCACGTGGACTACCTGACCGTGCAGAACGAGCCGCAGGCGCTGGAGCGCAAGAACTACCCGGGCACCGACCTGCCGTGGCAGCAGGAGGCCAAGGTGATCGAGGCCCTCGGCCCCGCCCTGCGCGCCGCGCACCTGGACACCAAGATCCTCGGCTTCGACCACAACTGGAGCGAGCACCCCGGTGACATCGCCTCGCACCAGCGGGCGGGGGAGGACCCGCAGCCGGAGTACCCGTACGACCTGCTCTCGACCCCGGCCGCGAAGTGGCTGGCCGGCACCGCGTACCACTGCTACTACGGCTCGTCCGACGCGCAGACGCCGCTGAAGGCCTCCTTCCCCGGCAAGGACATCTTCATGACCGAGTGCGAGGGCGGCGACTCGTCCACCATCCTCGGTGTGATGCGCAACTGGGGTCGGAGCTCGATCGACTGGAACATCGCGCTCGACGAGAACCACGGCCCGCACCTGGGCGGCTGCGGTACCTGCAACGGCACCATCACCGTGAACTCGCAGACCAAGGCCGTGACCTACAACGACCAGTACCGCGACATCGAGCACTTCTCGAAGTTCGTGCCGCCGGGCGCGGTGCGGATCGCCTCGTCGGTGGTCTACACCAGCGGCAGCAGCACGCCGATCGAGGCGGTGGCGTTCACGAACCCCGACCACTCGACGACCGTGGTGGCGCTGAACAACGCGAAGACGGAACAGAAGTTCACCGTCGTTTCGGGTGAGCGCTCGTTCGACGCGACCGTGGGCGCGGGTGCCACGGTCACGTTCCAGTGGAGCGGCCGCTGACCGACCGGGTGGTGCGGGGCGGCGGACCACCCGCCGCGCCGCACCGCGCGCGGTACGTTCGGGTTCCCGGACGAAGGAGCGGCGATGACGGGACTGCCGGACACGATGTGGTCGTGGCGCGTCACGGCGCCCGGGCCGATCGGCACCGGGCCGCTGGCGCGCTCGTCCGGACCGGTTCCCGAACCGGCGCCCGGCGAGCTGCTCGTGCGGGTGCTCGTGTGCGGCGTGTGCCGCACGGACCTGCACGTCGCGGAAGGGGATCTGCCGGTGCACCGGGCGGCCGTGACCCCGGGGCACGAGGTGGTCGGCGAGGTTGTGGCGCTCGGTGCCGCGGCGGACGAGGCGTTCGCCGTGGGCGACCGGGTCGGGATCGCCTGGCTGCGCCACACCTGCGGCCGGTGCAAGTTCTGCTTGCGGGGCACGGAAAACCTCTGCCCGCAGTCGCGGTACACGGGCTGGGACGCCGACGGTGGGTACGCCGAGTACGCCGTGGTCCCCGCTGACTACGCCCTCGCCCTCCCCGCCGGCTACGGCGACGACGAGCTCGCGCCGCTGCTCTGCGCCGGGCTGATCGGCTACCGCGCGCTGCTGCGGGCGGAACTACCCGAAGGCGGGCGCCTGGGGGTATACGGCTTCGGCGGCAGCGCGCACCTCGCCACCCAGGTGGCGCTCGCGCAGGGCGCCACCGTCCACGTGATCACGCGCAGCCGCGCGGCGCAGCGGCTCGCGCTCGATCTCGGCGCCGCCTCGGCAGGGGACGGACCGCCGCCCGAACCGCTCGACTCCGCGATCCTGTTCGCGCCCGCCGGCGGCCTGGTGCCGGTCGCGCTGGGCGCGCTCGACCGCGGCGGCACCCTCGCGATCGCCGGCATCCACCTGTCCGACGTGCCCGTGCTGGACTACCAGCGGCATCTGTTCCAGGAACGCCAGGTCCGCAGCGTCACGGCCAACACGCGCGCCGACGCCCGGGCGTTCCTGGCGTTCGCCGGCCGCCACCACCTCGAGGTGACGACTCGGCCGTACGCGCTCGCCCACGCCGACCGGGCCCTGGCCGACCTCGCCGCGGGCCGGTTCACCGGCGCCGCCGTGCTGCGGGCCTGACGGGGACTCCTCCGCCGTTCTCGCCTCGCTCGGTTCCCGCGCGGGTGCCGGGCTATCATCGGTAGACGAATCGCGTAACGGCGCTATGACGTACGTAACAATGCTACGTGAGCGTGATATCTGGGCTACACTCGAGGCATGGACATCCGCACCCAAATGCTGGAGGCCGCCGAGAAGCTGCTCGACGCCTCGCCCGATCGGGACATCTCCACGCGCGCGGTCTGCGAGGCCGTGGGGGTCGGCGCGCCGATGCTGTACCGCCTGTTCGGGGACAAGAACGGGCTGCTCTCGGCCGTCGTCGACCACGGGTTCGACCGGTACCTGGCCACGAAGCGGGCCGCCGAGCCGTCGGCCGATCCGATCGCCGATCTGAAGAACGGGTGGGACACGCACATCGCGTTCGCGCAGGAGCACCCGGCCGTGTACCGGCTGATGTACTCGCCGGCGTTCAGCGAGGTGCCGAGCGCGGCGCAGGAGGCGTTGCGGCTGCTGCGCGAGGTGCTCGTGCGCTGTGCCGCGCTCGGCCGCCTGCGGGTGGACCCGGACGCGGCCGCGCAGCGGGTGATGTCGGCGAACATCGGGGTGGCGCTGAACATGGTCACGCAGCCGGGCATCTACACCGATCCCGAGCTGTCCGCCCGGGTGCGCGACGCGGTGCACGACAGCCTGCTCACGCCGGAGAACGGCAGCGGCGACACCGAGCCGGCGGCGGCGCCGGTCCCGACCGCGGCACTGCAGCTCGCGGCGCTGCTGCGCACCGAGAACACGACCCTGGGCACCGAGGAGACGCAGCTGCTGCTCAAGTGGCTCGACGGACTGGCCCGCGACTGAAGCGTTCGAACCGACCGAACGCGCTGAGCCGACCGAACCCGCTGAACCGTCCGAACCGGACGGTCGAGCAGGTCACGGCTCCGTGAGCACCAGGTCCAGCAACCCGGGGAACCGCGCGTCGAACTCCGTGCGGCGCAAGCGGTTGTAGCGGCGCGGGCCGCGGTCGAGCTGTTCCAGCAGGCCCGTGGACCGCAGCACCGCGAAGTGGTGGCTCGCCGTCGCCTTGGACACCGGCAGGTCGAAGGCGCCGCACGCGCGCGAGAAGTCCGGCTCCACCGACAGCTCGCGCAGGATGGTGCGGCGCACCGGATCGGTGAGCGCGTCGAGCGCCTGCTGCAATGTGACCTCGGCCGGATCGGTGTGGGTCAGCGTCCGCGCCATGCGGCCTCCCGGCGTTTCTCGTGACGTGGCCGATGGTACCCGGCTCAGACCGCCGAGATCGTGGCCGTTCCCGTGTCCAGGAACGGATGCGACGCGGTCACGGTGATCGTGCCGGGCGTGTCGCGCATCGAGCGGATCCACACCGCCGCCGCGCCGCCGAGCGCGCCGAAGTCCAGGAACGGGTCGCCGATCAGGATTCCCGGGCCGTCGACCGCGACGCTGAGCACGCCGTGGGCGTGCGGGCGCGGGGCGCCGTAGCGGTCGACCGAGCGGAGCGTGACGCGCGTGGTGTCCTGGCCGTCGGCGGTGATGGCGCCGTCGTCGGCGGCCACGGCGAGCGTGTCGAACGTCGGATCGGCGCTGAACCGGCGGCGCAGCACCGTCTGCCCCTTCACGCGGCCCTCGATCGTGAGATCGGGGCGGGCCTGGCCGGTGACCGTGAGGTTCACCAGGAACGGCGGGTGTTTCAAGTGCCCGAACCGCGCGTGGTCGGGCAGCACCGTGACCGGCCGCCGGCCCGCCACGGTGACCACGAGCTGGTCGCAGTTGGACCAGATCAGCGCGTTGCGCCCGGGCCCGCCGCGGGGTGAGCCGGGCCCGAAGTCCCAGTAGAACGCGGGCTCGATCACCGCGCCGCGCGAAGGCGACCGTTGAGCGCGGTAGAAACCCGCGCCCAGCTTGGGAATCCGGAAGAAGTCGACGACACCGGGGTACTTCACCCCGCGCAGCGAGTGGTACCAGCCCGACGGGTAGTCGAAGCCGCACCACGCGATCAGGCCGCAGTAGCGCGGGTCGGCCGCCGCGTGTTCGTGCACCCAGGCGTGCAGCATGCTCTGCTCGCGCTGCACGTCGGCCGAGTCGGTGCGGCGGAAGTACGGCGCGCCCACCAGTGTGCCCACGGCTTCGCTCACCAGGTAGGGCACGCCGTGGCGCGGCGGGCGCAGCGGCGGCGGCGCGTTGCGCGAAGGCGGCCGGCTGTAGTCGTTGAAGGAGAACACCCCGCCGTTCTCCTTCACCGGGTACAGCGGCTGGACGTAGCCCTTCTGCCCGGCGACCGCGCCGGTGCACGGCCGCATCGGGTCCAGCTCCGCGGCCAGCTGGTCGGTCTTGCCGTAGAGCGTGTACTGGCCCAGCGTCTCGTTCACGCGGGTGCCCCACACGATGATCGACGGGTGGTTGCGATCGCGCACGATCATGTCGTGCACGTCGCGCACCGCGAGCTCCTGCCACGCGGTGTCGCCCACGTGGTCCCAGCCCGGCAGCTCCTCCCACACGAGGATGCCGAGCTCGTCGCACGCGTCGAGGAACGCGGGCGACTGCGGGTAGTGCGAGCAGCGCACCATGTTGACGTTGAGCTCGTTCTTGAGGATCTCGGCGTCGCGCCGCTGCACCCGCTCGGGCATCGCGCCGCCCACGAACGGGTACCACTGGTGGCGGTTGAGCCCGAAGAGCTTGAGGGGCCGGCCGTTGAGCCGGAAACCGTCCACAGTGAACTGCGCGTCGCGCAGGCCGGTGCGCACCGGGTAGGTGTGGACCTTGCGCCCGCCCACCGAGAGCGTGACCACGACGTCGCACATCGCCGGATCGTCGACGTCCCACAGCTTCACCGCTTCGAGGCCCTCGAGCGTGACGGTGGTGTTCGTCTCGCCCTTGCGCAGCCCGGTGATGTCGGTGACGGCGGAGGCGATCTCGGTGCCGGCCTGGCTCAGCGTCGCCGTGAGCCGCACCGGGCCCTTCACCGCTTTCGCCGCGTCGACGGTGCAGTGCACCACCACGGCCCGGCTGGGTGTGAGCACGGCGATCTGCTGGGCGTACACATCGGACAGGTAGGCCTGCGGGGTGCCGTAGAGGTTCACCGCGCGGTAGATGCCGGCGGGCTGGTAGAAGTCGATGGCCGTGGGGTTCGGGTACTCCGGCAGGTCCGGCGGAGTGTCCTGCTGCCACCGGCCGTCGACCGCCACGGCCAGCACGTTGTCCTTGTCGGTGAGCATCCCGGTGACCTCGCACGTGAGCGGCAGGTACCCGCCGCTCTGCGACGCGACCCGGCGGCCGTTGAGGAACACCGTGGTGGCGCTGAGCACCCCGTCGAACCGCAGGAACGCGCGGTTCTTGCGCAGCTGCGGCGGCACCAGGAAGTGCTGGCGGTACACCCAGAGGTGCTGCCAGTCGTCGGGGTGCCAGCCCTGCCACGAAAGCGGCGTGACGCAGTGGGGCACCGACACGAGCGGCATCGCGCGGTCGTCGAAGTCGACGTCGGTGCAGCCCGGCACGAACGGGCCGAACTGCCAGTCGGCGCCGAATCCGCCCGTCGCCTCGACCGGCGCGGGATGCGTCAGCGCGGCCGAGATCGCGCCGGACGCGGCGATGACCGCGCCCGCGCCGAACAGGAACGTGCGCCGCGCGTGACCGGTCTTCGGAGCCGCAGGGCTTCCGGGTTCTTCCGCCGCCATGCCTACGCGCTCTGCCGGCCGCCGGACTCGTCGTACCCCGCCTGCGTGGCGAGGATGTCGACGGCGTGGTCGCGCAGCCAGGTGAACAGCGTCGAGAGCTGATCGCCGGTGCCGCGGCCGAGCGGCGTGAGGCCGTAGGTGACCTGCGGTGGGGTGGTGGGCTCGACCTGGCGCCACACCAGGCCGTCGCGGACGAGGGTGCGCAGGGTCTGCGCCAGCATCTTCTCGCTGATCCCTTCGATGCTCAGGCGCAGTTCGAAGAACCGCAGTTCCCGCTGCCGCAAGGCGATCAGCACCCACACGCCCCAGCGGCTGGTCACGTGGTCGAGCACCGTGCGCGCCGGGCAGTCGGTGTGAAACACCTCATACCCGTCGCGGGTCTCCGAGCCCGCGAACTGCGTCCATTCCTCCATGTCGTGAGCTTACTTAAAGGTGCGTCCTTCCGGCCGGGGGACGCGCAGGGCACCTTCGTGACCACTGTGGAACACGAAAACCGAGGAGCGAAGATGATCGTGGTGACGGGTGCGACCGGCAACGTCGGTCGCCCACTGGTGGCGGCGCTCGCGGCGGCGGGGGCCGAGGTGACGGCGGTTTCCCGGACACCGCCGGCCGAACTGCCCGGCGGGGTGCGGCACCGGGTCGCGGACCTCGCGGCGCCGGAATCCCTGCGCGAGGTGGTGGCCGGTGCCGAAGCGCTGTTCCTGTTCCCGGGCGGCCCGGCGCCGGCCGAGCTGGCCGACGTGGTGAAGGCCGGGGGAGTGCGGCGGGTCGTGCTGCTCTCGTCGCAGGGCGCGGCTACGCGGCCCGGCGACTACGCGTTTTTCGCGGCGTACGAACAGGCTGTGCGCGCGGCGGTTCCGGCGGCGACGGTCCTGCGACCGAGCGGGTTCACCACGAACACGCTGGCGTGGGCGCCTTCGGTGCGGGCTTCGCGGCAGGTCGAAGCGCCGTTCGGTGACGTGGCCCTGCCGTTCGTCGATCCGGCGGACATCGCGGCGATGGCCGCCGCGATCCTGCTCGACAGCGCACGCACGAACGCCCGACCAAGTGCCCACGACGGCGTCGACTACGAGGTGACGGGTCCGGAAGCCCTGACCCCGCGCGACCGCGCGGCCGCGATCGGGGCCGCGCTCGGCGAGCCGGTGCGGTTCGTGGAGCAGACCCCGGCGCAGGCCCGGGCGCAGCTGGTGGCGGTGATGCCGCCGCCGATCGCCGACGCGACGCTCGGCGTGCTCGGGTCGCCGCTGCCGGCCGAACGCCGCGTGAGCGCGGACGTGCACCGGGTACTCGGGCGCCCGGCGCGGTCGTATGCCGAGTGGCTGGCGGACTTCCTGCCCGCCTTCCGTTGACGGAACAGGTCAGACGGGTCAGGCGGGCCGGGCGGGCTCGCCGAGGTGGTCGCCGAGCAGGTCGACCAGGTCGGTCAGCGCCTCGCCCAGCGGCAGGTCCACGCGCACCTGCGCGTGGGTGTCGCCGCGGGTCTCGCCGCGGTTGACGATGAGCACCGGTTTGCCGGTTTTCGCCGCGTGGCGCACGAACCGCAGGCCGGACATGACCGTGAGCGAGGAGCCGAGGACCAGCACCGCCGCCGCGTCGTCGACCAGGCGGTAACAGCGCTCGACCCGCGGCCGCGGCACGTTTTCGCCGAAGAACACCACATCGGGCTTCAGCACACCGGCGCACGCGGTGCAGTCGACGAGCCTGAAGGTGCGCACGGCTTCCTCGGCGAGGTCGACGTCGCCGTCGGGGTTGATGCGGGTGGCGGTGCCGCCGAAGTCCGGGTTGGCCGCGCGCAGGCGGTCGTCGAGCTCCTCCCGCGGGGTGGTGCGGCGGCAACCGAGGCAGATCACGCGGTCGAGGTTGCCGTGCAGCTCCACCACTCCGGGCGTGCCGGCCGCGCGGTGCAGGCCGTCGACGTTCTGCGTGATCACCCCGGAGAGCAGTCCGGAATCACGCAGCGTCGCCACCGCGCGGTGCCCGGAGTTGGGCGCGGCGCGCGCGATGGTGCGCCAGCCGAGGTGGCTGCGCGCCCAGTACCGGCGGCGGCCCTCGGCGCTGCTCGTGAACTCGTCGTAGGTCATCGGGGTGTGCCGGCGCAGGCTGCCGGACTCGCCGCGGTAGTCGGGAATGCCGGACTCGGTCGAGATCCCCGCTCCGCTCAGTGCCACCACGCGGCCGCGGGCGACGACCTCCGCCACTTCGGCCACGCTCGAGGTGCGCGGGAGCGGTTCACCCGAGCCGGTCCAGGTCAGGGTCGGTCGTGTCCGCACCGGATCAGCTTACGCACCCACGAGGTCGCGTTCGAGGTCTTCGAGGCTGCGGCCCTTCGTCTCCGGCATCAGCCGCCACACGAACACGTACGCCAGCGCCGTCATCACGGCGAAGAACAGGAAGTTGAGACCGGCCCCGAACGCGTCGAGCAGCGGCGGGAACACCAGCGCCACCGCGAGGTTGAACAGCCAGTTGAACACCACGCACACGCTCACCGCCGCCGCGCGGATCCGCAGCGGGAACAGCTCCGGCAGCGCCACCCACTGCACCGGCCCCCACGACACCGAGAACGACCCGACGTACACCGCGATCCCGGCCAGCGTGAGGCCGAGCAGCAGCGGGCCCTTCGTGAGCCCGCCGAGGTTGACCACGGCCAGCAGCACCATCGCCGCGCACATGCCGAGCGCGCCGATCAGCAGCAGCGGTCGCCGGCCCGCCCGGTCGATCAGCCGCATCGCGGGCAGCGTCATCAGCATGTTCACCGCGCCGATGCCCACGTTGGCGAGGATCGCGCCGGAGGAGCCGAACCCGACGTTCGTGAGCAGCGTGGGCGCGTAGTAGATGATCGTGTTGATGCCCACGAAGTTCTGGAAGAACACCAGCAGCATGCCGACCGTGAACACCTTGCGCAGCCGGCCGCCCGCGAGCATCCGCAGCCGCAACGGTTCCGCGTGCTCGGCCTCGTCGCGAGCGCCGGCCCGGATGTCGGCCAGCTCGGCGTCGGCCGCCTGCTCGCTGCCGCGCAGGCGGGTCAGCACCGTGCGGGCCGTGCGTTCGTCGTGCTTGTTGACCGCGAGCCAGCGCGGGCTTTCCGGCTGCGTGTAGATCCCGGCCACCAGCAGCACCGCCGGCACCACCCCGAGCCCGATCATCCACCGCCACGCGCCCGTGCCCGACAGCGCGTAGTCGGCGAGGTAGGCGACCAGGATGCCCACGGTGACCAGCAGCTGCATCAGCGAGGTGAGTTTGCCGCGCACCTCCTTCGGTGCCAGCTCCGAGAGGTACATCGGCACCACGACCGACGCGATCCCCACCCCGATGCCCATCACGAACCGGAACGCCACCAGCATCGGCGCCGCACCGGAGAGGGCGGCGCCGATCGTGCCGACCACGAACACCAGCCCGGAGCCGAGGATCATCCGGCGCCGGCCGAGCGAATCCGCGAGCCGGCCCGCGAGGCCCGCGCCGGCCATCGAACCGGCCAGCAACCCGGACACGACCAGACCCTGCACGATGGGGCTCAACGGGATGTCGCGGCCGATGTAGAGCAGCGCACCGGAGATCACGCCGGTGTCGTAGCCCCAGAGGATCCCGCCCAGTGCGCCGAAGAACCAGATGCCGAAGTTCGCTGCCCGCCGCCCGCTCATGATCAGATCGTCGCCCGCCCGGCGAAGATCGGCAGCGTGAGCGGCGAACTCCTGGTGATTCGCGCAGTTGTCGGGCGCCGCAACGGAAATCCCCCAGACGGGGCAGAGCCGATTCGACCGCGATGGTGCTGGGTACCACAAACTGCATGTGGTTCGCACTGGGAACACCCGTGGTCCTGATGGTCGGCGCCGTGTTGATGGAACGGTTCGAGCAGCACTGCACGCGGGCCCCGGTGAGATCGGCCGGGCGCGCGACACCGGAACGGGTTGCGGAGCGCCAGGTTCCGCGTCCGGTGGCGGTCCGACCGGTCGCGGTGCCGCACTGAGTCCGGACCGGCCGGGTTTTGCTGGCCGGGTCTCGGTGATCGGGGCTTGACGAAGGGATCCGGAGAAGTCGGTGCCTCGCTTCAGTGCGGACCACGGAACGTGGTGCGGCGCCGGTCACGGCCGCGGGCGGCGGCCAGGGACGGTGACCGGCGTGGGCACCTGCGGGGACAGGGCCGGGCTCCCCTCGTCGGGGTGAGGGAGCCCGGCCTGCCGCGCGGTGAGCGACCCCGCCGGACAGCCGGCCGGGTCGCTTACTGCGCGGCGCCCGCGGTGAGGGTCTGGTACCAGGCGTCCCACGGGTGGTTGGTCGCCGCGTAGTTCGCGGGCGGGTTCGTGGCCAGGCCCGCGGAGTCGAAGTCCCAGCCGCGCACGAGGTGCCCGCTCTGGCGCGCGGCGGTGATGAACGCCGACTCCGTGGCGGGCGCGCCGTAGAACAACGCGTCCTGTTGCAACTCGGCCGGATCGCCCTTCTGGTACTCGTCGAACGCGATCTGCGGGTAGCGCACGCGCTCACCGGACACGCGGTCGGTGGCGTAGCGCAGCGTCTGGGCCGGCGTGGGGCCGTCGGCGCCGGTCGACACGGTCACGCGGCGCGTGCCGGACGTGCCGGTGGCCTTGGGGTACAGCGCGTCGGAAGTCTTCGCGTTGCCGGTCCAGGTCACGGTGCTGCCGGCGGCGTCGAGCGTGCCCTGCCACTGCCAGTTCTGGCTCGAGGACTGGCTGCGGTGGATCTCACGCACACTGCTGCCGGTAAACGCGACGGTGGGGGACACGCCGTTGTCGTACTGCCGGCTCGCCGACCAGGTCAGCTCGCCGTCGGCGCCGAGCTGCGCGGTGTGCGACCAGAGCGTGGTGGCGGTCTGCGACTGGTGCACCTCCACGAGCCGGCCCGAGTCGTCGAGCGCGACCGCCGGGGTCTGGCCGCTGTCGTAGCGGCCGTGGCGGTTCCAGGTCACGCGGCCGTCGGCGCCGTAGGTCCCGGTCCAGTACCAGAGCGCGCCGGCCCCGGAGTCGTGCACCTCCACGACCTGGCCGTGGCCGTTGATCGCCACCGCCGGGTGGTACCCGACGTCGCGGCGGTACTCGGCGCGCGTGCCGCTGTCGCCCGAGAGCAGCGGGAGCACCTTGCCGCGCAACGAGTCCGTGGTGGCACCGGCCGAATAGTCCTTCGCGAGCAACAGCCGCGGGCCGAAGGCGCTCTGCAGCTCCTGGTTCACCGCGGCCAGGTTGCCGGCGGCGAACGACGTGTTGTCGGTGAGGTCGTCCTTGAGGTCCAGCATCACCACGATCGGCGCGGCGGTGGGGTGCCGGGAGGACCAGGCGTTCACCACCGCGAGCCAGTCGCGCAGGTTGTTCGACGCGGGGTTGCCGGTGTGGTCCACGAGGTCGCCCGGGCTGCTGTGGCCGACGCCGTAGTCGTGGGTGGTGGCGTAGCCGTTGTCGTGGATGTCGAACTCGACGAAGCGCACACCGTGGTCGAGCTGGTAGGTGATCGAGCCCTTCGCACCGTCGACGCCGCCCGAGTAGCTGTTGTGGGTGGCCTTGAAGATCGTCGAGGTGAACGGCGTGGCCGCCGCGGTCGCGGGTGCGCTGAGCAGCGCGAACGCGGTGGCGGCCGCGGCGAGCGCCACGGGCGCGCGGAAGCGGTGCATGGTGGATGACCCCCAGGTCGAAGACGGAAAGTGGCGAAATCGTAGCGATCATCCGCCCGATTCATGGCATGTTCGGACGATGCCGGACAACAGCGGGAAAATCTTTGCCGACCAGGTGGCCGACGAGCTGGCCGCGCTGCCCGGGGTCGAGGCGGTCGCGCTGGGCGGCTCACGGGCCCGCGACCGCGCCGATGAGCACCGCGCTGACTCGGGCAGTGCTGATTCAGGCGGTGCTGATTCGGGAAGTGCTGATTCGGGTGCCGCCGGCCCGGTCCGAGACTGGGACCTGGGCCTGTACTACCGGGGCGCGTTCGACCCCGGTGATCTGCGCGCGCTCGGTCACCCCGGCGAGGTGTCCGAGCTCGGCGAGTGGGGCGGCGGTGTGTTCAACGGCGGCGCGTGGCTCACGATCGAGGGCCGCCGAGTCGACGTGCACTACCGCGACCTCGCTACGGTCGAGCACGAGCTGGCCGAGGCCCGCGCGGGACGGTTCCACTGGGAACCGCTCGCGTTCCACCTCGCCGGCATCCCGAGCTACCTCGTGGTGGCGGAGCTGGCGATCAACGAGGTGCTGCGCGGCAGCCTGCCCCGGCCGGACTACCCGCCGGCCCTGCAGGCGAGCGCGCCGAAGTTCTGGCACGCCGCGGCCGAGCAGACGCTCACCTACGCGAAGACCGCGCACGTCGCGCGCGGGAACGCCACCGAGGCGGCGGCCTCACTCGGCGTCGCGGCGCTGCAGACCGCGCACGCCGTGCTCGCGGCCCGCGGCGAGTGGGTGACCAACGAGAAGACCCTGGTCGAGCGGGCCGGGCTGCGCGGGCTCGACGACGTGCTCGACGGCTTCGCCCACGACCTCGACGGCGCGTTCGCCACCGGCGCCGCGCTGCTGCGCAAGGCCTGCTGACGAGGCTCTCCTCCTCGCCGCCGACCGGTGGCGCAGGCCCGGTACCGTCTCCCTGAACGCAGCCCTCGACGCCGCCGTGAAGTGGCTAGTGTCGACAGTTCGCGGCGCGAAGCCGGTGACGCCTCGATAACGGACCGATGCGTACCGGAAGGAATCGGCGCGCGCCCGCACCCGCTTGACCAGTGATTTCCCTTGTCGGGAAAGATCTTTTCCCGCATCGATCATGGCGACTGTCTCACTGCGACCCTTGACACATCCTGGGCCGGGGCAGAGACTCTCCCGAAGTGTCGACACCTTGCGAAAGTGCAGTGCAGCCCAGCAGCAAGGAGGAGTAGTAGTGAGTTACCCGGAAGTCCGGCCGGTTGGGGTGGCGGTCGGCCGATGACGTCGTCGAATGTATGTCTGGACGCGCGTGATCTGCTGCTCGGCCACAAGGCCAGGCGCGGCAACGCGTTCTCCACGGCGGTCCTCGACCTCAACCTCCAGATCATGGACGAGGAGTTCGTGGTCATCGTCGGACCCAGCGGGTGCGGCAAGACCACGTTCCTCGAAGCCGTCGCCGGGCTGGTCCCGGTCGCCGGCGGTGCGCTCGAGGTCGGCGGCAAGGCCGTGAAGGGGCCCGGCCCCGAACGATCCCTGGTTTTCCAGCACGCCTCGCTCTACCCGTGGCGCACGGTGCTGGACAACGTCCTTTTCGGACCGCAGGTGCAGGGCCGGCTCACGGCGCAGGTGCGGGAGCGGGCCCAGGAACTGCTGGAGATCGTGGGTCTTTCGCACGTGACCGGCAAGTACCCGCACGAGCTCTCGGGCGGCATGAAGCAGCGCGTGAACCTCGCGCGGGCCCTGGCCACCGACCCGACCCTGCTGCTGCTCGACGAGCCGTTCGGCGCGCTCGACGCGCAGACCCGCGAGAACCTGCAGGACGAGCTCCTGCGCATCTGGCAGGCCGACACCGTGAGCGCGAAGAAGACGGCCATGTTCGTGACCCACGACGTGAACGAGGCCGTGCTGCTCGCCGACCGCGTGATCGTGTTCTCCCAGTCCCCGGCCCACGTCGCCATCGAGGTGAAGATCGACGCGCCCCGCCCGCGGGACGCGGCCTGGCGGCGCAGCTCCGAGTTCCTCGCCTACGGCGACCGGATTCTCGAGGCGCTGCACCACAAACCGGCCGACGAGAGCGCGAACCCAGCCCCCACCCCGGAATCCGCAGCTTCGGAAGACTCAGCGAGGAACCATGACCACGGCGTCAACACTGACCAGGCCGCCGAACCCGCCCGCGCCGCCCGCGGCGATGGAGTCCAGGGGACTGTCCGCCTGGGTTCAGCGCAGGCGTAGCGGCCTGCTCGGCGCCGCCGGGATCGCGATCGTCCTGGTGCTGTGGCAGGTCTGCAGCGCCACCGGTGTCGTCGACGTCTCCTTCTCCAGCAGCCCGACGCGCATCGTGTCCTCCGAGATCGACCTGTTCGGCTCGGGCGACATCTGGCCCGCGCTCGGCGCGACCGGCCTGGAACTGTTGTGGGGCCTGCTGATCACGTTCGTGGTCGGCATCCCGGTGGGCCTCGTGCTGGGCCGCAGCAAGGTCCTGCACGACATGACCGAGCCGATGGTCAACATCCTCTACTCGGTGCCCTACGTGATGTTCCTGCCGATCATCATCTTCTGGTTCGGCATCGGCGACGTCTCGCGCATCCTGGTGATCATCTGGGCCGCGATCCTGCCGCTCATCATCAACATCACCGCGGGTGTGCGGAACCTCGACAGCGACTACACCCGCGTGGCCACGGTGTTCTGCACGCCGCGGCTGAAGTTCTTCTACGCCATCGCCCTGCCCGCGACGCTGCCGTACATCCTCGCGGGTGTGCGCCTCGCCGTCGGCCGCGCGCTGGTCGGTGCGATCGTCGCGGAGCTCTTCCTCGCGAGCCAGGGCCTCGGGTACTTCGTCCAGACCCAGACCTCGAACTTCAACATGGACAACGCCATGGCCGGCATCGTCATCCTCGCCGTCGTCGCGCTGCTGCTCAACGGCGCCGTGCGGATGATCGAACGCCGCTTCACCCACTGGGCAGGTTCACAATGACCAAGAAGATCATCTCGGTGGTCTCGGCCGCCGCGGCGCTGGCGCTCGTCCTCACCGGCTGCGCCGGCAAAGGCGGGGGCACCGACCCGGTCAAGGCCGACGCCAGCGGCGCGCTGCCGATCACCATCGGCTACACCGCGCTCGGCGCGGGCTACTCCGACCTCTACGTGGCGCAGGACGAAGGCATCTTCGCCAAGCACGGCCTCAAGGTCACGCTCAGCCGGCTCAACGACAGCTCGCAGCTCGTGGCCGCGCTGTCGAGCAACAGCGTGAACATCGGCGTCGGCGTCGCTGCCGACACCGCCGCGGCGATCATGAAGGGCTCCGACCTCAAGTACGTCGCGATGTCCGAGCCGCACTACAACCTCGAGATGTGGGCCAGCCCCGACATCAAGACGATCAAGGACCTCAAGGGCAAGAAGGTCGCGATCTCCTCGCCGGGCTCGCAGAGCGACTTCGGCCTCACCGACCTGCTCGAGGCCAACGGCATGAAGCGCGAAGACGTGCAGGCGGTGTTCGTGAAGAGCGTGCCCGCCGAGGTCGCGGCGCTCGGCAGCGGTGCGGTGTCCGCGCTGCTGACCCAGCCGCCCAACGGCACGCAGAGCCGCGAGAAGGGCGCGCACCGCCTGGCTTCGCTGGCCGATCTGCAGTTCCCGCTCGGCGCGTACACCGTGCAGAACAAGTTCCTGCAGAACAACCGCGAAGCGGTGAAGCGGTTCTACGCCGCCGAAGCCGAGTCGCTGCAGTACTTGCGCTCGCACAAGCCCGAGACGGTGAAGGCGATCAAGAAGTACAGCGGCGTGCAGAGCGACGAGCTCGCCCAGTACGCGTACGACTTCTTCCTCACCGTGTGGTCGCAGACCCCGGAGGTGGAGCCCAAGGTGATCAAGCAGGCGTTCGACGAGGCCGCGCACAACGCCAAGAAGAGCCCGCCGGCCGACGTCACGCAGTACATCGACAGCACGCTGGCGGCGGCGTGACCGTGCCGATCACCGCCGACGCCGTGTTCGAGGACGGCTGGGCGCCCTACCTGACCGAACGCGACCGGGCCGTGCTCGCGGCCACGTCGTGGGCCAAGCAGGTGCCGTTCGGCCTCGGCTCGCGACCGTTCGTGGTCGCCGTCGACCTCTACTACACGGCGCTCGGCCTGCCCCGCGCCGACATCCTCGAGTCGGTGGCCGACTGGCCCAGTTCGTGTGGTGCCGCCGGCTGGGAGGTCGTGGACCGCACGGCACCGTTCCTGCAGGCGGCGCGCGACGCCGGCGTGCGGGTGGCGTACTTCCACGCCACACCCCCGGACTACGGCCGGTGGAACCGCAAGCCGGCGCCGGCGTTGCAGCCGAAGGCACGGGCGGTGAACGGCAACGACATCGTGGCCGAGGTGGCCCCGGCCGCCGGTGACCTGGTGCTGGAGAAGATCGGCCCGAGCTGCTTTTTCGAGACCCCGCTCGACACCATCCTCCGGGCGGGGGGCCACGACACGCTGCTCGTGGTCGGTGAGGCGACCAGCGGCTGTGTGCGCTCGACCGTGGTCGACGCGTGCAGCCGCGGCTACCGCGTGGGAGTGGTCGGCGACCTGTGCTTCGACCGCTTCGAGTCGTCGCACTGGCTGAGCCTGTTCGACCTCAACCAGAAGTACGCGGACGTGCTCACGGCCGAGGCGGCCGTCGAGTACTTCCAGGCCGAGACGCGACGAGGAGTGGCATGAACGACACCGGTCCCGACCTGCGGCGCTGGCTCGCCGAAGCCGAGCGCGAAGGCGAGGTCCAGCCGATCGAAGGTGCCCACTGGGAGCTGGAGATCGGCGCGCTCTCACAGGTCAACTACCGGCGCGCCCACCCGAAGGCGATGCTGTTCGATTCGATCAAGGACTACTCCGCGGGCTCGCGGGTGCTGTCCGGTTCGGTGAGCAACCCGCGTCTGCTCGGCTCCGTGCTGGGCCTCGGCTGGGACAACACCGACGAGGACCTCATGGAGATCCTCGCGGTGAAGCCCGGCCAGTGGGCGGCCGACGCCGCGAAGTTCCGCGCGGTCACGGTGACCGACGGCCCGCTGCTGTCCCATGTGGACGACGAGATCGACCTGCTGAAGTTCCCCGTGCCGCGCTGGCACGAGGGCGACGGCGGGCGCTACATCGGCACCGGCTGCGCCGTGGTCACGCGCGACTACGACACCGGGCGGATCAACCTCGGCGCGTACCGCATGCAGGTGCAGGACGACGGCCGCTCGGCGACGGTGAACATCGAGGCCGGCAAGCACGGCGCTCAGCACCTGCGCCGCTGGTTCGAGGCCGAGGGCCGCGCGCCCATCGCCGCGACGCTCGGGCACCACCCGGCCTACCTGGTGGCGGCGGGCGTCGAGGTGCCCGGCGACGTGTCGGAGTACGACTACGTGGGCGCGATGACCGGGTCGCCGGTGCGCACGATCGCGGGCCTGGCCACGGGTCTGCCGCTGCCGCACGACGCGGAGATCGCGATCGAGGGCTGGGTGCGCCCGGCCGACACGCGCCCGGAGGGGCCGTTCGGCGAGTGGACCGGGTACTACTCCGGTTCGCAGGACCCGATCCTCGCGATCGACATCGAGAAGGTCTACTACCGCGACGACCCGATCCTGCTCGGGGCGCCTCCGGGAAAGCCGCCGCACGACTACTCCTACATGCGCACGGTGATGAAGTCCGCGATCATCACCGACTCGCTGCGCAAGACCGGGCTGCCCGGCGTGCGCTCCGTGTGGGCGCACGAGGCCGGCGGCGGGCGGTCGCTGCTGATCGTGGCGATCGAGCAGAAGTACCCGGGGCACGCGCGCCAGGCCGCGTACCTCACGGCGCAGCTGCCGAACGCCGCGTACATGAACCGCTTCACGGTGGTGGTGGACCACGACGTGAACCCGCGTGACCTCGGCGAGGTCGTGTGGGCGATGTGCGGGCGCACCAACCCGGAGCTCGACATCGAGGTCATGAAGCGCACGTGGGGCAGCCGGGTCGACCCGCTCACGCTGCCGGGCGAGATCCCGTTCAACAGCCGCGCGGTGATCGACGCGTGCCGGCCGTTCGAACGGCTCAAGGACTTCCCGGCGGTGGCCGAGTCGACCGAGGAGCTGGTGGCGTCGGTGACCCGGCGCTGGCCCGAGGTGCTCGGCTAGTGACCGAGGCGGGCGTCGAGGACCTGCGGAAAGAGCTGTTGTTCAGCGCACTGCGCGGGTCCGACGGCGACTCGTCGCTCGCGGTCGCGATCTTCCGCGAGCTCGCCATCAGCATCGTCGAGGGCCGGCTTCGGCCGGGCCACGAGGTGAACTCGGCCGAGCTCGCCCGGCGGTTCAGCACCTCCCGCACCCCGGTGCGGGAGGCGCTGCTCCTGCTGGAACGCGAGTCGCTGGTGATCGTGCCGCCGCGGCGGCGGCCGTACGTGTCGCCGGTGGACATGCGCCAGGTCCGGGAGATCTACGAGATCCGCGGCAGCCTCTACGGGCTCGTCAGCGAGCTCGTGGTCGCCCGCGCGACGGACGAGGAGATCGCCGGCCTGCGCACGTGGCAGAAGGTGTTGGCCGACGACGCCGAACGCGGCGACGTGCACGCCTACTTCTGGCACAACGTCGGCTTCCGCAACGCCGAGGCGAGCCTCTCGCAGAACGGCGAGCTGCAGCGGCGGCTGTCGTCGCTGGGCCTGCAGATGCACCGCTTCCGCCACCTCAGCCTGTCGCTGCCGGGCCGGCTGCTGCACTCGGTCGCCGACCACGAGCGCCTCGTGAACGCCTACGCCGATCGCGACGCACCGCTGGCCTCGGCGGTGAGCCGCTCACTCGTGCTGCGCGGTCTGCGGGCGATCGAACGCTCCGGCCAGGTCTGAGGCTTCGCGGCCGCGGCGCAGGCCGTCGATCAGGAGCGCGGCCATGCGCCGCCCGTGCTCGAGGTCGCGGCCGGGCACGGGCTGGCAGAGCTGCGCGATCGCGGAGAGGAGGTCGTCGGCGGGGACGTCGCCGCGGATCGCACCGGCGGCGGCCGCTGCGTCGAGCAGTGCGGTGAGGGTGGGGCCGAGGCGCCGGCGGAAGTAGGCGGGCAGGCCCGCGAACGCCGGATCACCCGAGTGCAGCGCGGAGGCGAGACCGCGTTTGGTCCCGAGCAGCTCGGTGAACCGGTCGACCCAGTGGGAGAGGGCTTCGTCGGGTCCATGGGCGGCGGCCAGCCGCGGACCCGCGTCGGCAACCGCGTCGATCCCGCTCTCCACCACGGCTTTCACCAGGTCCGCGCGCTGCGGGAAGTGCCGGTAGAGCGTGCCGACGCCGACTCCGGCGCGGTCGGTGATCTCCTTGGCCGGCGCGTCGACGCCGGAGCTGTCGAAGACCTCCCGGGCGGCCTCCAGCAGCGCTTCGACGTTGCGCTGGGCGTCGGCGCGCTGCCGGCGCGGTTTCCCGTTCTCGGTCACTCCGGTCCCTTCCGGTTGCCTAACCGGAAAGTCTTTCCGTATAGTTCCGGAAAAGCTTTCCGCTTAGGTCAGCGTACGGCATCGCCGCGCGCCGGCCGTGCACCCGGGAGGAAACCCGTGTTGTACCGCTCGCTCGGCCGGACCGGCATCAAGGTCAGTCCGTACGCCATCGGCACCCTGATGTTCGCCACCTCCATGGGCAACGCGCCCGAGGAGTCGGCGCGGATCCTGCACAAGGCGCTCGACGCCGGCCTCAACTTCGTCGACACCGCCGACGCCTACCAGGACTCGGAGGAGGTCGTCGGCAAAGCTCTGCAGGGTCGCCGCGACGACGTCGTGCTGGCCACCAAGTTCGGCCGCCCGCTCGACCAGGACCCCAACCACCAGGGCACCAGCCGGCGCTGGATCGTGACCGCCGTGGAGAACTCGCTGCGCCGGCTGCGGACCGACCACCTCGACCTCTACCAGGTGCACCGCGCCGATCCGGACACCGACCTCGAGGAGACCCTCTCCGCGCTGTCGGACCTCGTCCACAGCGGCAAGGTCCGCGCGATCGGCGGGTCGCAGACCCCGGCGGCCGACCTCGTCGAAGCCCAGTGGCTCGCCGAGCGGCGCGGCCTGGTGCGCTTCCACACCGAGCAGCCCGTCTACTCGATGCTCAACCGCGGCATCGAGCGCGAGATCCTGCCCACCGCACAGCGGTTCGGCCTCGGTGTGGTGGTGTGGGGTCCGCTCGGCCAGGGCCTGCTCACCGGCCGTGACCCGGCCGGGCTGCGCCGCGCCGGCGTGGTCCGGCACCTGTCCGACCAGCGCCGGATCGACGCCGCCGCGAAGCTGATCCCGCTCGCCGCGGAGGCGGGCCTGCCGATGACGCACCTCGCGATGGCGTTCGCGATCTCGCACCCGGGTGTCACCGGCGCCCTGCTCGGCGCCCGCACGATGGCGCACCTGGACGACCTGCTCGCGGGCCTCGACGTGAGCCTCACCGACGAGGTCCTGGACCGCATCGACGAGATCGTGCCGCCGGGCACCGACGTCGGTGTGCTCGACCAGGCCTACCACCCGCCGGCCCTGCTGACCCCGGCGCTGCGCCGCCGTCCGGCCGGGGAACGCGCCGCGGCCTGACCGGCGCTACTCGCCGCCCGGGATCGGGCCGGAGTGCGGGCCCGAGTGCGGGGCGGGGTGCGGTTCGGGGTCGGGCAACGGCCCGGGGGAGCGTTCGACGGACAGGCCCGACCAGCCGGATTCCTCTATGGCCTGCAGGCCGGCGGAGATGATCGACTTCGTGAGGGCCACGGCCAGGGGCGCGTCGCGGTCGCGGTAGGCCTCCAGGAGGCGTTCGTGGTCGTCCACGGAGCGGGTGAGGCGGCCGGGCAGGGAGAGGCTCACGTGGCGCAGCTGAAGCGTGCGCAGGCCCAGCGAGCCGAGCAGGCGGGTGAGCTGGTGGTTGCCCGCGACCTCGGCCTCGGCCTGGCGGAAGGTCACGTTGTGCCAGAAGTAGGCGTCCACGTCGCCGCGTTCGGCGTCCTGGCGCAGGTGGGCCTGCCACTTGTCGAGCACGTCGAGGGCCTCGTCGGGGGCGCTGCGCACGATCAGCTCGCTGACCAGGCCGTGGAGGCTCGCGCGGATCTCGTACATCTCGCGCGCCTGGCTCAGCGTCACCGGGGCCACGCGCGGGCGGCGGCGAGCGGGGATGTCCACGAGGCCCTCGCGCTGCAGCGTGAGCAGCGCTTCGCGCACCGGCGTGCGGCTGCTGGTGTAGCGGCGCGCGAGCTCCACGGAGTTCACGTCGGCGCCCGGCGGCAGGCGGCCGTCGATGATCTGCACGGCGAGGTCCTCGACGATGCGGTCCACGAGCGAGATGTCGGTGCGCCCGTCGCGCAGGATGCGGCGCAGGACGTCGGTGCCGGGCCGGTCGCCGGTTTCGTCCGGCACGGTCACGGGGTCTCCTCGGGGGTCGTGGCCGCGCGCAGCACGTCGAGCATCTGCTGCGCGGCGGGCGGATGGCTCGCGTTGAGGAGCCGGACGGCCGCGATGCGCCGCCGCGGCGCGGGGCCGGCGATGTTCACCGCGACCACGTCGGGCCGCAGCGCCACCAGCGCGAGCCGCGGCGCGGCGCTGATGCCGACACCCGCCGCCACCAGGCCCTGGGCCGACAGGTAGTCCTCCGTGGCGAAGCCGATGTCGGCCTCGAACCCGGCCAGCCGGCACAGCGTCGTGAACGCCTCGTCGTACGGCGGGCGGTGGCTGCGCACCACCCAGCTCTCGCCCGCCAGCTCGCGCAGCTCCACTTCGGACTCGCCGGCCACGGGGTGGTCCACCGGCACGAGCACGCACAGCGGGTCGTCGGCGAGGTGGATCCACTCGATGTCGGCGGGCACCGAGCGCGGGTCGAAGTCGTAGTCCCAGGCCAGACCCAGGTGGATCGAGCCGTCGCGCAGGTTCGCCGGCATGTCCGACGCGTGGGCCGAGCGCAGCACGATCTTCGTGTCCGGGTAGCGCTCCTGGTAGGTCCGCACCACTCGCGGGATCAGGTCCGCGCCGGCGGTGGGGAACGCGCCGAGCCGCACGAAGGACTGCTGCGCCTTGAGGTCGGCCATCTCCTGCTCGATGTTCGCGATCGTGCCCAGCAGGCCCGTGCTGCGTTCGGCGAGGATGCGCCCGGAGTCGGTGAGCTCGATGCCCCGCGGGCCGCGGATCATCAGCGTCACGCCCAGCTGCCGTTCCAGCAGCGCCATCTGCTGCGACACGGCGGAATGGGTCATGAACAGGGCTTCGGCGGCCGCGGTGAAGGAGCCGCGTTCGGCCACCGCCGAGAAGATCTGCAGCCGCCGCGCTTCGAGCACCCGAGTCCTTTCCCGACCGCTCGCGCGGTCCCGCCGTCAGCCACCGTGGGTGAGAGCGTCTCTCCGCCCGGACACGTCACCGTCCCACGGCGTGGGGGCGAGCTCCCACAGCCCCACCCGGGACAGCGCGCGGCGGGCGGTGAAGTCCACCATCTCGTCGATCGTCCCGGGTCGAGAATAGAAGGCCGGCACCGGGGGCGCGATGATGGCGCCCGCTTCGGCCGCGGCGGTCATCGAGCGCAGGTGCCCCAGGTGCAGCGGCGTCTCGCGCACCATGAGCAGCAGCGGCCGGCCCTCCTTGAGGCACACGTCGGCGGCGCGGGCGACCAGGTCGTCGGTGTAGCCCGTGGCGATCGCGGAGAGCGTCTTGATCGAGCACGGGGCCACGAGCATGGCCTCCACGGGGAACGAGCCCGAGGCGATGGTCGCGCCGATCTCGCCGGGCCGGTAGGTCACGTCGGCCAGCTCGCGCACGTCCTCGGCGCTCAGGTCGCACTCGTGGCGCAGCGTCAGGATCCCGGCCTTCGACAGGATGAGGTGCGTCGAGAAGTCCGGGCGCTCACGCAGGAGTTGCAGAACGCGCACGCCGTAACACGCACCGCTCGCCCCGGTGATGGCCACGACGACGTTGCGCCGCGGCAGTCCTGTGTCCGTGGCCGCTGAGTCGGTCAACGGGTACCCGCCTTTCGTTCTCACCCGATCGTGTCCGGGCTTCGGTCATCGCATCACGCCGGGCCCCGCTCGCGCGAGGGGGCCGCTGTAAGAACTGCTAACCGGGGCCGACAGCAAAGCGTGCTGGTTGCCTGCCCGCCTGCCACCTAGCGTCGGGGACCAGCGAGATTTCCGCCCACGTGAGTTCAGCCATACCGCCGGCCGTCAGACCGCCGGACGGCCGCGAATCCGGACAGCCGCACCGGCGCTCAGCCATCAGCCACTCAGCCAACAGCCACTCATTCAACAGCACAGTGAGGTGAGTCGGACGGACACCGACGAGATCGTCCCCTACCCGGTTCTCGACACGCATGCCCACATCGTGCCGCCGTCCCTGCTGGCGGCGCTGGAGCAGGCGCCGGCGTGCGGGTTCAGCGCCCGGCGCACGGAGAAGGGCTGGGTCGTCGACGTGCCCGGCATGGGCGAGACCCGCCCGATCGGCGCGCGCATGAACGAGACCGGCCCCCGCGCCGGCTGGCGCGCGCAGACCGGCGTGGCCACGCAGGTCGTGTCGCCGTGGATGGACATCCAGTCGGCGTTCCTCGAGCCGCCGGCCGCGCGCGACTGGGCCCGCCGCGTGAACGACGCGATGGCCGAGTCCGTGACCGAGCTCGGCGGGGCCACGACGGCGCTGGCGACCGTGGCCACCGACGACGGCGACCAGGCCGCGGCCGACCTGCTGGAGGTGTGGAAGCGCCCGGAGTTCACCGGCGTGATGCTGAGCACCGACCCGCTCACGGGTTCGGCACCGCACGAGGAGAACTTCGAGCCACTGTGGACGGTCGCCGCGCGCGAGGGCATCCCGGTGGTGCTGCACCCGCCCACCTACGGGCCCTCCGGTGAGCTCGCCACGCTGGGCACCATGGGCAACGTGCACGGCCGGCTGATCGACAACACCGTGGCCGTGACCGAGCTGATCCTCCACGGCCTGCTCGACCGCCACCCCGGCCTCAAGGTGATCCTGGTGCACGGCGGCGGTTTCCTGCCGTACCAGGCGAGCCGGCTCGACGGCGGCTACCGCACCAAGGAGGCGTTCGCCGGCGAGCTGGACCGGGAGAAGCCCTCGGACTACCTGGGCGACTTCGTGTACGACACCGTCGCGCTGTCGGCGCCCGCGATCCGCTTCCTCACCGACCTGGTCGGCGCCGACCACGTGGTGCTGGGCAGCGATTACCCGTTCGCGCTGGGCGACCCGCGCCCGGTGCACACCGTGCTGGCGGCCGGACTGTCCGAAAGCGACACCGAGGCGATCCTGCGCGCCAACGCCGAGAAGATCTTCCGGAGGCCCGAATGACCCCGTCCACCTCGACCCCGTCCACAGCCGGCGCCGGCCCGCTGGCCGTGCGCCGCTGGGGCGCGGGCGAGCCCGTGGTGCTGCTGCACCCGCTCGCCACCTCGGGTGAGCTGTGGACGCCGCTGGCCGAAGCGCTCGCCGACGAGTTCCAGGTGTTCGCGTTCGACCTGCGCGGCCACGGCGAGTCGGCCTGGGACGGCAAGCCGTTCTCGATCGCCGACCTGGCCGACGACCTCGGTGCCGCGCTCGACGACCTCGGCCTGGAGACGGTGTCGCTGCTGGGCCTGTCGATGGGCGGCAGCGTCGGCGTGAACTTCGCCGGCCGCTTCCCGGGCCGCGTGCGCTCGCTCGTGCTCGCCGACACCACGGCCTACTACGGCGACGACGCACCGCAGGTGTGGGCCGAGCGCGCGGAGAAGGCCGTGTCCGTGCCGCGCTCGAAGCAGGTCGCCTTCCAGCTGGACCGCTGGTTCTCCCCGGAGTTCCGCGAGACCCACGCGACCGAGGCCGACCGGATCGTGAAGATCTTCCTGCGCACCAACAGCGAGGCGCACGCCGCGGCGTCGATCGCGATGGGGGAGATGGACTCGCGCGCCCTGCTGCCTGCCGTCACGGCCGGCACGCTGGTGCTGGTCGGCGAGCACGACTACGCCACGCCGCCGGAGATGGCGGCCGCGCTGGCCGACGGCATCCCCGGCGCGGCGCTGGAGGTCCAGACCGGCCTGCGGCACATGTCCCTGATCGAACGGCCCGCGCTCGCCGAGCGCGTGCGGGCGCACCTGAAGACCGGCTCGACCGGCACGGAGACCGCATGAAACCCGGCAAGTTCACCTACCACGCCCCGCGGGCCCTCGAGGAGGCGCTCGCCACGCTGCAGGTGTACGGCGACGACGCGAAGGTGCTGGCCGGCGGCCAGAGCCTGATGCCGATGCTCAACTTCCGCCTGGCCCGCTTCGAGCACCTGGTGGACGTGAACCGCCTCGGCGCCGAGTACGCGCAGCCGGTGTTCGGCGCCGACCGTGTGACGATCCCGCTGCTGGTGCGCCAGCGCACCGTCGAGCGCTCGGCCGAGGCCGCCGCGCTGCTGCCGGTGCTCACCGAGGCGCTCGCGCAGGTGGCGCACCCGCAGATCCGCAACCGCGGCACCGTCTGCGGCAGCCTCGCGCACGCCGACCCCGCGGCCGAGCTGCCCAGCGTGCTCTCGGTCCTCGACGCCACGTTCACCATCGCGTCCGCGCGGGGCGTGCGGGAGGTGTCGGCGGAGGAGTTCTTCCTCTTCCACCTCACCACCTCGCTCGAGCCCGACGAACTGCTGCTGCAGGTGAGCGTGCCGCGCCCGCCGGCGAACCAGTTCTCGGCGTTCCGCGAGTTCGCCACGCGCCGCGGTGACTTCGCGCTCGCCGGCGTGGCCGCGGTGTGCGAGGTCGACGACGCCGGCGTGGTCACCACGTGCCGGATCGCCGCCGCCGGGGTCGCGCCCACGCCGCACCGTCTCACCGACGTCGAAGCGCTGGTCACCGGCGCGCGGCTCGGCGAAGACCTCTGGCCCGAAGCCGAGGCCGCCGCCCGGGCGCAGGTCGACCCGACCGGTGACATCCACGCGAGCGCCGAGTACCGCAGCCGGCTCACCGGCGTGCTGGTGAAGCGCGCGCTCGCCGACATCCGAGGAAAGCAGGTGGCCGGCCGTGCGTGACAACGCGACCGAGTTCCCCGTCCGCACGCAGGACGAGACCCACACCGTGGGCTGCACGGTCAACGGCCGCGAGTACGAGGCCGCCGTGGACCCGCGCATGACGCTCGCCGACTTCCTCCGCGAGAAGCTGCGCCTCACCGGCACGCACCTGGGCTGCGAGCACGGCGTGTGCGGCGCCTGCACGGTGATCGTCGACGGCTCGGCCACGCGCTCGTGCCTCATGCTCGCGGTGCAGGCCGACGGCGCCGAGGTGGAGACCGTGGAGGGCCTGGCCGAAGACGGCGAACTGGCTCCGCTGCAGCAGGCGTTCAAGCGCAACCACGCGCTGCAGTGCGGCTTCTGCACCCCCGGCTTCCTGATGAGCGTGACGGCGGCCCTGCGCGAGCAGAGCGTGGCCGACGAGGAGCAGGCCCGCGAGGTGCTGTCCGGCAACATCTGCCGCTGCACCGGCTACACCGGCCTCGTGAAGTCCGTGCTGGAAGCCTCGGCCGGAAAGGACGCGAACGCATGACCGACACCCTGGTCCCCGAGGCCGCGATGATCGGGCGGCGCCTCGAGCGCCGCGAGGACGAGCGCCTGCTGACCGGCCACGGCGGCTACCTCGACGACCTCGACCTGCCCGACGCGCTCGCGGCCGCGTTCCTGCGCTCGCCGCACGCCCACGCGAAGATCCTTTCCTTCGACGCCACCGAGGCGCTCGCGCTGCCCGGGGTGGTCGCCGTGTTCTCCGGCGCCGACCTGATGGAGATCCAGAAGCCCCTGGCGGCGAAGGTCCAGCACCCGCAGCTGCGCGACTACCCGCGCCTGCCGATGCCGCCGGCCGAACTGCACTACGTCGGCGAGCCGCTGGCCGTGGTCATCGCCGAATCGCGCTACCTCGCCGAGGACGCGCTGGAGCTGATCGAGGTCGACTACGAGGTGCTGCCGGCCGTCGCGTCGACCGCGGTCGCGGTGCAGGAGAACGGCCCGAAGGCCCACTCCGGCGACGAGACCAACGTCGCCGTGGTGCTCAGCCAGAGCGCGGGCGACGCGGCCAAGGCACTGGCCGAGGCGCCCAACGTGCTCTCCGACGAGTTCTTCGTGATGCGCGGCGGCGGGCACTCGATGGAGCCGCGCGCGGTCGCGGCGCGCTTCGAGTCGGCGACCGGCCAGGTCACCGTGTGGGACGGCACGCAGGCACCGCACTACGCGCGCCAGCAGCTCTCGGTGATCTACGACATGGCCGAGGACGACATCCGCGTGATCGCGCCGAAGGACGTCGGCGGCGGCTTCGGGCCGAAGGCGCAGTTCTACGGCGAAGAGGTCGTGATCCCGTGGGTCGCGATGAAGCTGGGCCGCGCCGTGAAGTGGATCGAGGACCGGCAGGAGAACTTCGTCACCGCGATGATGGAGCGCTCGCAGACCCACCGCGTGGAGGTCGGCTTCGACGACGAGGGCATGCTGCTCGCGGTCCGCGACTCGATCGAGCACGACCAGGGCGCGTACTGCGCGGGCCTGCAGGTGCCGTCGATCACCACCTCCACGGTGCCCGGTCCCTACCACGTGCCGAACATCGCGATCGAGCTGAAAGCCTGCTACACCAACATGGTCCCGACCTCGTCGGTGCGCGGCGCGGGCCGGCCGCAGGCGGTGTTCGTGATGGAGCGGATGATCGACCGGATCGCCGAGCACCTCGGCCTCGACCCGGCCGACGTGCGGCGCCGCAACCTCATCCAGGCCGACGAGTTCCCGTACAAGGTCGGCATCATGTTCCGCGACGGCAGCCCGCTCACCTACGACAGCGGCGACTTCCCGACCCTGCTGGAAGGCACGCTCGAACGCATCGGCTACACCGAGGCCCGCGCGCGCCAGGCGGAGCTGCGCGAGGAAGGCCGCTACGTCGGCATCGGGATCTCGGTGTACGTGGAGGGCTGTGGCCTCGGTCCGTACGAGGGCGCGAAGATCCGGCTCACCAACAAGGGCAAGATCCTCGTCACGCTCGCCGCGGCCGGGCAGGGCCAGGGGTATGAGACCGTGTACGCGCAGATCGCCGCCGACGGGATCGGCCTCGACATGGACTTCATCGAGGTCAAGACCGGCGACACGAGCCGGATCCCGTTCGGGCAGGGCACATTCGCCTCGCGCATCACGGCCACCTGCGGGCCGGCCGTGATGGACGCGGCGAAGCAGATGCGCGAGCGGCTGCTGGACAACGCCGCCGTGCTGCTGGGCTGCGACCCGGCCGAAGTGGACTTCGTCGGCGACAAGGCGTGCCTGGGCGGGGACCTGGAGAAATCCGTTTCGCTGCAACAGCTCGCGCAGACCTCGAACATCGGCAAGCACGGCATCACGCTGCCGCGCGGCATCAAGGCCGGCCTGGAGACGTCGAGCTACTTCTCGCCGGAGCGGGCCGCGTACGCCAGCGGCGCGCACGCCGCGCTGGTGGAGGTGGACCCGGAGACCGGCGAGATCGAGATCCTCAACTACGTGATCGGCCACGACTGCGGCAACGTGATCAACCCGCTGCTCGTCGACGGCCAGGTGCTCGGCGGTTTCGCGCACGGCATCGGCAACGCGATGTACGAGGAGCCGGTGTACGACGTCGAAGGGCAGCCGCAGGCCACGAGCTACCTCGACTACGCGCTCGTGTCGGCCACCGAGGTGCCGCCGGTCGAGCTGTTCCACATCCAGACCCCCAGCCCGCTCAACCCGCTCGGGGTGAAGGGCGCGGGGGAGGGCGGCACGATCCCGGCGCCGGCCACGATCGCCAACGCCGTGGAGGACGCGCTGCGGCCGCTGAAGGCGCGCATCACCCGCGCCCCGGTGACGCCGGCGCGCATCGTCGACGCCATCGCGGCCGCGGAGCTCGCCGGCTCGTCCGCCGCGGACCAGGACTGAGAGGCACCGGATGCTCATCGAAAACTCCTTCGACGTCGCCGCCGACCCGGATGAGGTCTTCACCTTCCTGCAGGACGCGCACAACGTCGCCGCCTGCTTCCCGGGTGCGGAGCTCGTGGAGGACCTCGGCGACGACTCCTACCGCGGCAAGGTGAAGATCAAGGTCGGCCCGGTCACCGCGGCCTACCAGGGGGTCGCGAAGATCGTGGAGAAGGACGGCGTGGCCCGCGTGGCCGTGCTCGTGGCCGACGGCAAGGACACCCGCGGCGCCGGCACCGCGAAAGCCAAGGCGACCATGCGCGTGACCCCGGCCGGCGAGGGCGCGCACGTGGCCCTCGAAACCGACCTGACCATCTCCGGCAAGCTCGCGCAGTTCGGCCGCGGGATCATGGCCGACGTGTCCGGACGGATGGTCGGCGAGCTGGCTTCGCGGGTGCGGCAGCGGATCGAGAACGGTGGGGAAGTTCTTGCTGCTCCGGTTGCTTCTGCTGCTCCGGTCGGTGCGGCGTCGGGCGCCACCCCTTCTGCGGCTGCCTCGCCGGCGGTGAACGGTGCGGCCGCGCCGGCTGCGGCCGCCGCGACCACCACGGCGCCTCGTCCCGCTCCGCAGTTCGAAGAAGCACCGCCGATGAAGGCGTCGGTGCTGATCCGCATCGTGCTGGCCGGCTATCTCGAACGGTGGGCCGCGCGGCTGCGCAAATCCACCGAAGCCTGACCCTGCTCTGGTTCCGCGAAGGGCCCGTTGAGGGACTTTGATGCCTCAACGGGCCCTTCCCAGAACGATCCGGCCGATCCCACCACCGCACCGCACCGTCCGGCACCACACCGTTTCGCGCCTCTCCTCCCCTTCCCCCGCTCGATGGCCGCCACAGCCGTCCGTCATCGCTTGGAGCTTTCCCCCATGGCCGTCACCGCCGCCGCCACGGCTCCTGCCACCCCGGAATCCGAAGCGGTCCCGATCTTCGACGTCGGGATCGACGACAAAGTCAAGGTCTCGAGCTCGATCGGGCTCGGGGTCCAGAACATCCTCGGCATGGCCGGGCTGCTGATCTTCCCCGCGCTGATCGGCACCGCGTTCAAGCTCTCGCCCACCGACACCGCCTACCTCTACGGCGTCACGTTCATGACGTCCGGCCTCGTGGTGATCCTGCAGTCGGTGTTCCTGCTGCGGCTGCCGATCGTGCAGGGCCCGTACGCCGGTTCGCTCGCCGCGCTGCTCGCCGTGGGGCACGGGAAGGGCGGCCTGGGCGCGGCGTTCGGCTCGATGGTCGTGGCGGGACTGATCTGGTGCGTGCTCGCCGTCCCGATCAAGAAGTACGGCCTGGTCACCTACCTGTCGAAGTTCGTGCGCGATCCGATCATCTGCGGCGTGCTCGTGCTGATCCTCGCGACCCAGCTCACCAGCACCGCGTTGCCCAACGTGCTGGGCACGCCCGCCAGCCCCGGCTTCCCGGGCATGAACCTGGTGTCCGGCGCGGTCACGGCGCTGGTCGTCATCCTGCTCACGTTGCTGCCCAAGGGAACCATCCTGCGCCGCGGTGCCGTGCTGGTGGCGGTGGTCGTCGGCACGGTCGTGTACGCGATCTTCGAGCCGACGCACTTCGCGGGCGTGGTGCACAACGTGGGCTTCACCGTGCCGCGGATCTTCCCGTTCGGCTTCTCGGTCGACGGCAGCCTCGTGCTGATCTTCTTCATCACGCTGTTCCCGGCGATCGCGGAGAGCATCGCGACCTACGACATCGTGGCCGGCTGGGGCCGCCAGGAGCTCTCGGGCTACCGCGTCTCGCAGGGTGTGTTCGGCGAAGTACTGGGCAGCACCGTCGGCGCCGTGTTCGGCGGCATGTCCACGCTGGCCTACCCGGACAACATCGGCCTGCTGCGCGTGACCAAGGTCGGTTCGCGCTACGTCACGTTGGCGACCGGGATCATCCTGCTGGTGCTCGGCGGGCTCGGCCCGTTCGACCACCTGCTGCAGGCCGTGCCGCTGCCGGTGCTCGCCGCCGCCGGCACCGTGCTGTTCGGCGTGCTGTTCGCGAGCGCCATCGACACCCTCGGCGGCGTGCACTGGTCCCGCGACAACCTGATGCTCGCGGGCTTCCCGTTCATCACCGCGATCGGCGGCCTGTTCGTGCCGCCCGCCACGATGAAGGTGCTGCCGCAGGTGGTGCAGCTGATCCTGCAGCAGCCCCTCATCCTCGGCACCGTGCTGCTGCTCCTGATGAAGGCCGGCTACGGGCTGCGCCGCAAGGCCGCCTGAAGGTCCTGGGACCCGGTCACAGTGAGCAGGCGGTGGCGAGCCCCGCGGGAGTCGCACCCGCGGGGCGCGCCACCGTCTCCGACCTCGGCGGCTGCCCGCCGCGCAGCCAGCCCTCGAGCGCGGTGAACGCCGTGCGGAAACACGGGGCGAGCGGCCGCAGCCGGTCGGGGAAGGTGTCGACCAGACCGTCGACGTGGTTGCCGTCCTCGATGCGGTAGTAGCGGTGCAGCGCGCCGCGCCCGGCGTGCTCGACCATGGCCGCGTAGACATCGGAGTCGCGGCTGATCGGCAGCAGAGTGTCGAGCGTGCCGTGCAGGGTGATCAACGGCCGGCCGATGCGCCCGGTCAGCGCGACCTTCGCGACCGCCCGGTGCACGGCGGCGGGCCGGGTTGCGTAGTCGTAGTCCGCGTCGCACGCCGGTGTTCCGCTGCCGCAGAAGGGAATTCCGGCGGCCAGATCGCCGTCGAAACCGGGGTCGACCTCGGCGCGGTAGGTGCGTTGCGTGAGGTCCCAGTAGACCTGGTCGTGGTAGGGCCAGAGGAACTCCGAGCCCGGCGCGAAGCCCGCGTCGAGAATGGCTTGGTGTGCCTGGGGATTCCCGGCCGCGTATGCCGGGTAGTTCCTCAGGGCCGGCGGCAGGAAGGTCAGCGGGTTCGGCCCGCCGGCCGTCCACAGCGTGCCTTCCCAATCGACTCCACCGTCGTAGAGCCACGGCCGGTTCTCCAGCTGCCAGCGCACGAGGTACCCGCCGTTGGAGAGCCCCGCCGCGATGGTCCGCGCCGGCGAATGGCCGTAGTGGCGGGCCGCGGCGAGCTTCGCGGCGATCGTGAGCTGGGTGACGCGGTCGTTCCACTCGGCGAGTGCGTCGCCGGGCGCGCGGCCGTCGGCGTAGAAGTCCGCGCCGGTGTTGCCCTTGTCGGTGGCGGCGAACGCGTAGCCGGCCGCGAGCACCTGGTCGGCGATCGCGCGGTCGTTGGCATACTGGCGGCGCGTGCCGGGGGAGCCCGAGACCACCAGGCCGCCGTTCCAGCGGTCCGGCAGCCGCACCACGAACTGCGCGTCGTGGTTCCAGCCGTGGTTGGTGTTCGTGGTCGAGGAGTCGGGGAAGTACCCGTCGACCTGCACACCGGGGACGCCGCTCGGCGCGGGCAGCCCGGCCGAGGTCAGGCCCGCCCAGTCGGCCTGGACGGTGTGCCCGGTCGCGAGCGTGCCGGTGGTGGTGAGATCGGCGAGACAGGCCTGTTCCTGGTGTGCCGCACCGGGAACCGGAACCGGTGCGCACCGCGGCGCGGCGGTGGCCGGAGCCGTGAGGAGGGTGCCGGCGAGCAGACCGGCGAGGACGAGGGGGAGCCGCCGCGTACGCATGCCGAGACCGTAGGACTGGACCACGCTCGGCGGTATCCGGCGAGCCCACACAAACCGGGCGCGGGATGTGGTGGCCGCCACCGTGGGCACGCGGAGTTTCCGTTCCTACGCTGAGCGTGACGATGCTCACCGGTGCGGTGGTGGCCGGGTTGCCGTACGGCTGCGCTTCCTCGACGCTCGACGCGTTCTCGTGCAGGTACCCCGACAAGGACCTCACGCCGCGCAGTGGGGCGCGAAAGTCCTTGCGGCAGCGCCGTTTTCCGGCGTACGGCCCACCGTGATCCGGTGGCAGGGCACGGCCGACTTCACCGTCGCGCCGGCGAACCTGCGTGAGCTCACCGACCAGTGGACGAACGTCGCGGGCGTGGCCGCCACACCGTCCACAACGGACACCGTCGGCGGGTTCCCGCACGCGGTGTACCGCGACGGCTCGGGCCGCGCCGCGGTCGAGACCTGGGCGACCGGTGCCGGCCACTCGCGCCCGGCACCGGTCCCGACCAATGCGGACACGCGGGCGCGTACCTGCTCTCCGTGGGCGTGTGCGCGGCGGCGCAGGTCGGGAAGGCGTGGAACCTGGCCTCCTGACGAGGGAACCGGACCGCTCGGCTTGCCACCGCCGCGGCACCGGCGGAAAATGGGCGGTTCGGTATCCCCGAGGTCAGGGAGGCGCGCGATCGCCGGCAACGCTGCCGAACCCGGGCGCACGGTGCTCAGCCGTGCGTTCGCGATCCTGGATTCGTTCCTCGACGGCCGCTCCGAGCAGACCCACGGCGAGATCACGCGGGCCACCGGCTTCGCGCCCGCCACGGTGTACCGGCTGCTCGCGGAGCTGGTCGGCTGGGGTGCGCTCGAACGCACCGGCCGCGGTCGCTACCGCATCGGCCTGCGGTTGTGGCAGCTCGGTTCGCAGGCGCCGAGCGGACGGGAGCTGCGCGATGTCGCGCTGCCGTTCCTGCAGGACCTGCTGCAGGTCACCCACGAGGTCGTGCACCTCGTGGTGCTCGACGAGGGCCGCGCGCTCTACCTGGAAAAACTCGAGGCGCACCCGGACGTGGTGGTGACCTCGCGGGTCGGGAAGCGCTTGCCGTTGCACGCGACCGGGCCGGGCAAGGTGCTGCTCGCGCACGCGCCGGCCGAGTGCCTGGACGAGGTGGTGTCGGCGGGGCTCGACCGCCGGGCGAGTGGCACCATCACCGATCCGGCGCGGTTGCGCGGGGTGCTCGCGGAGATCCGCCGCTCCGGCTTCAGCATCTCCCGCGACGAGATGACCGAGGGCGCGTCTTCGGTGGCCGCGCCGGTGCGGGGGCTCGCCGACGAGGTCATCGCCGCGATTTCCGTGGTGGTGCCGAGCAGCGTGCCGAACCTCTCGCCGCTGATCCCGGTGGTGCGGATGGCGGCGCTCGGGGTGTCGCGCGCGATCCAGACGGGCTGAAGTTTTCCGTCCAGTGAGAGCCGGGGTAGGCCCTGCGCGGGACGTATCGGACACTCCTGAGCCACCAGCCGTCAGGGAGGTACGTTGCCCGCCACTGTCCGAGACGCCGCGTTCGCCGTGCTGCGCCGGTTCGGCGCCACCACGCTGTTCGCCAACCCCGGCTCGACCGAGATCACGCTGCTCACCGACCTGCCGGACGACTTCGAGTTCGTGCTCGCGCTGCACGAGGGCTCGGTGGTCGGCATGGCCACGGGCTGGGCGCTCGCGGCCGACCGGCCGGCGGTCGCGATCCTGCACACCACCGCGGGCCTCGGCAACGCAGTGGGCGCGCTGGCCACCGCACGCGTGAACCGCGCGCCGCTCGTCGTGCTCGTCGGGCAGCAGGACCGCCGGCACCTCGCGCTCGAACCGTTCCTCGCGGGCCACCGGCTCGACGACGTCGCCGCGCCCGCGCCCGTGTGGGTCGGCGAACCGCCGCGGCCGCAGGACGTGCCGGGTGCGCTGGCCCGCGCGTGGCACGAGGCGCGCGACCACCGCGGCCCGGCGCTGGTGATCGTGCCGATGGACGACTGGCTCGCCCCGGCGGCCGACGACGAGCCGCTGCCCGCGCCGGCGCGGCTGGTCCGGACCACGGCCGCGGAGCCGGAGGTCGTCGCCGAGCTCGAGAAGTTCCTGTCCGGCGCGGAAAAACCGGTGCTCGTGGTCGGCGCGGGCGCCGACGACGCCGAGTCCTGGCACGCGCTGGAAGCGCTCGCCCAGCGGCTGCGGTGCCCGGTGTGGCAGGAGGCGTTCGGCGCCCGCGCCGGGTTCCCGCAGGACCACCCGCAGTTCGCCGGGCACCTGCCGGCGGGCCGCGCCGAGCTGCGCAAGGTGCTCGCCGGCCACGACGCCGTGCTCGCGGTGGGCGCGCCGGTGTTCCGCCAGTACCCGCGCGAACCCGGCCGGCTGATCGGCCCGGGCACCCGCGTCGCCGTGGTCACTGACGATCCCGACGAGGCCCACCGCAGCCCGGCCGACCTCGCCGTACTCGCGCGGCCCGCCGCCGTGTGCGGTCCGCTCGCCGAGCGGCTGCCCGAGCGGCCCGCGCCGGGGGGACCGGTGGGCCGCACGATCGACCTGCCCGCGCCACCTGCTCCGGGCACGCGCCTGGCACCGGACCACGTGTTCGCCGCGCTCGCCCGCCGCCTGCCGCGGGACGCGGTGCTGGTCGAGGAGACGCCGTCGAGCCGGCCCCTGCTGCACGCGCTCGTGCCGGCCCGCGCACCGCTCGGTTTCCTCAGCGCCGCCATGGGCGGGCTCGGCTTCGCGGTGCCCGCGGCCGTCGGCGTGCGGATGGCCCGCCCGGACCGCCCGGTCGTCGCAGTGGTCGGCGACGGCTCTTCGCTGTACGCGATCCAGGCGTTGTGGAGCGCGGCCCACTACGGCGTCGGCGTGCTCGTGATCGTGCTCGCCAACGGTCGCTACGCGATCATGGACGAGCTGGCCGCCCGCCACGGCGAACGGTCGGCCGGCCGCGGCGCCGCGCCGTGGCCCGCGTTCGACGAGGTCAGCGTGAGCGGTCTCGCCCGCTCGCTCGGGTGTCCGGCCCGGCGCGTGGAGACCCCCGAGGAACTGGAGTCTGTTTTGGACGAAACCATGCCTGGGCTGGCCCAGGCCGATCGACCGCTCGTGCTCGACGTGGCGGTGGCCCGGTGAGCGCCCCGAGCGGCCCGCTGCTCGACGCGGTCCGTTGGCAGGGAAGGATTTTCTCCGGCGGCTGGGTGCGCGGCAGCGGCGGCGAGTACGACTCGGTGGAACCGGCCACGGGCCACGTCCTCGCGCGGGTCGGCGCGGCCTCGGCGGCCGACGTCCACCCGGCCGCCGAGAAAGCCCGGCGCGCGCAGCAGGACTGGGCCGCGCTGCCTTACGACCAGCGCGCCCGCGTGCTGCGAAAGGCGGCGCGGCTGTTCGAGGACCACGGAGACGAGCTCGACGAATGGCTCGTGCGCGAATCCGGGGCCACACGGCCGTTCGCGCGATTCCAGACGGGCGCGGTCGCCGCCGAGGAATGCCACGAAGCCGCGGCGCTCGCCGCGCACCCGTACGGCGAGCTGCTGCGGTCGAACCAGCCGCGGCTGTCGATGGCGCGCCGCGTGCCGGCCGGGATCGTCGGGGTGATCGCGCCGTTCAACGCGCCGGTGATCCTCTCGATCCGCGCGATCGCGCCCGCGCTCGCGCTGGGCAACGCGGTGCTCGTGAAGCCCGATCCGCGCACGGCCGTGTGCGGCGGCGTCGCGCTCGCGCGGGTCTTCGAGGAAGCGGGCCTGCCGGATGGTCTGTTCCACCTGCTGCCGGGTGGGGCCGATGTCGGCGCGGCGCTCGTGGAGGACCCGCTCGTGCGCGTGATCGCGTTCACCGGCTCGACGCGCGCGGGGCGCAAGGTCGCCGCGGCGGCGGGGGAGCGGCTCAAGCGCGTGCACCTGGAACTCGGCGGCAATTCCGCGCTGGTGGTGCTCGACGACGTCGACGTGGAGCAGGCCGTGTCGGTCGGTGCGTTCGGGTCGTTCAACCACTCCGGGCAGATCTGCATGGCCACCAGCCGCCACCTCGTGGCCGCGCGGATCGCCGGCGACTACGCGGCCGCGCTCGCCGAGCACGCCGCACGCCTGCCGGTGGGCGACCCGGCGCGGACCGACGCCGCCGTCGGCCCGATCATCGACGCCGGCCAGCGCGACCACATCCACGAGATCGTGACGAGCAGCGTCGACGCGGGAGCGAAACTCGCCACCGGCGGTACCTACGAAGGTCTCTTCTACAGCCCGACCGTGCTCACGGATGTCCCGCTCACCGCGCCGGCCTACGCGCAGGAGATCTTCGGCCCGGTGGCGCCCGTGGTGCCGTTCTCCACTGTGGACGAAGCAGTCCGCCTGGCCGGCGGTACCGGATACGGCCTGTCACTGGGCATCCTGACCCGGGACGTCGCCCACGGGCTCGCGCTCGCCGAACGGATCCCGTCGGGGCTCGTGCACGTGAACGACCAGACGGTGAACGACGAGGCGCTCGCGCCCTTCGGCGGTGTCGGCGAGTCGGGCACGGGCTCGCGCCACGGCGGCGCGCAGGCCAACCTCGACGCGTTCACCGAGACGCAGTGGGTCACCGTGCGCGGTGAGCTGCCGCGATATCCCTTCTGACGGCCCGGTTTCCCCAATCCCCTCCGACGACGCAGGTGATGACATTGACGGTCTCCTCCCCGATCGACCCGCGCGCCCGCTACGCGCGCTGGGTCGCCCCTCTCTGCTGGACGGCCGTGGCGCTGGAAGGGTTCGACCTCGTGGTGCTGGGTGTGGTCCTGCCCGCGCTGCTGAAGGTGCCGAGCTGGGGCCTCGACCCCAACTCGGCCTCGCTGATCTCCGTGGTGGGCCTGCTCGGCGTGGCCGCGGGCGCGCTCGCCATCGGACCGGTGAGCGACCTGTTCGGCCGGCGCGGCACGATGCTGCTCACGGTCACGAGCTTCTCGGTGTTCACGTTGCTGTGCGCGGTGGTCGACGACCCGTGGTGGTTCGGGCTGCTGCGGTTCCTCGCCGGGCTCGGCCTCGGCGGGGTGCTGCCGACGGCGCTCGCGCTGATCACCGAATACGCCCGGGTCGGGCGCGGCGGCAGTTCCACCACGGTGCTGATGACCGGCTACCACGTGGGCGCGGTGCTCACGGCGTT
Source organism: Amycolatopsis rhabdoformis (assembly GCF_035918295.1). GTDB lineage: Bacteria > Actinomycetota > Actinomycetes > Mycobacteriales > Pseudonocardiaceae > Amycolatopsis > Amycolatopsis rhabdoformis. The sequence goes on along the minus strand of NZ_CP142149.1, from coordinate 3,232,854 downwards.
GCTCGGCATCCTCGTGGTGGAGCGCTACGGCTGGCAGTGGATGTTCGTGATCGGCGCGGCGCCGGCGGTGATCCTCGTGCCGCTGATGGTGAAGTTCCTGCCGGAGTCGGCCGAGTTCCTCAAGGTGCGCGGCACGCCGGCGGCACGCAAGGCCAAGGCCGCGCAGGAACCGCGTGAGCGCAACCCGATCGCCATCCTGTTCCGCCGCGGCTACGGGCGCGCGACCATCGCGTTCTGGGTCACCTCGTTCATGGGGCTGCTGCTCGTGTACGGCCTCAACACCTGGCTGCCGCAGATCATGCGCGAGGCCGGTTACGAGCTCGGCGCGGCGCTCGCGCTGCTGCTGGTGCTCAACGTGGGCGCCGTGATCGGCCTGTTGATCGGCGGCCGGGTCGCCGACCGCCTGGGCTACCGCCGGTCCACGATCGTCTGGTTCACCGCGGCGGCGGTGTTCCTGGCACTGCTGAGCATCAAGCTGCCCGGCTTCAGCGTGTACGTCGGCGTGCTGCTGGCGGGGATCTTCACGTTCAGCGCGCAAGTGCTCGTATACGTGTACGTCGCCCGCGTGTACCCGGCATCCGCCCGCGGCACGGCGCTCGGTGCGGCCAGCGGCATCGGCCGGTTCGGCGCGATCTCCGGGCCGCTCGTCACCGGCTTCCTGCTCACGGCCGGGATCGCGTATCCGTGGGGCTTCTACCTGTTCGCCGTGGTGGCGGCGATCGGCGCGGTGGCCATCGCGGTGGTGAACCGCGATCCGGCGCCGGACGCGCCGCTCGAGGTGGTGGCGAAGGAGACCCCCGCCGCGCGGGCCGAGTGACGGTCAGCGCTCGTCGCCGGAGCCGCCGGAGCCGCCGGAGCCGCCGGAGCGGCCGGGGCCGGCGGGGTTATCGGAGCCGGACGGGTCGTCGGGGTCGTCGATCAGGTCGAGTTCGAGCGCGGCCTCCTGCACGAGCGAGCGCAGCCACTCGTGCAGGGGGTCGGCGTCGAGCCGCGGGTGCCAGGTCATGCCGTAGGTGAAGGGTTCGAGCTCCTCGGGCGCGGCGGCGATCCGCACGTCGAGTTCGGGCACCTCGGCCACCAGCCGGCTCGGCAGCACGGCGATGAGCGGCGTGCCGGGCAGGGCCGCGATCGCACCGGTGAAGAACGGCACGCGCAGGCCCGGCCGGGCGGTGACGCCGAGCGCGGCCAGACGGGATTCCACGAGCATGCGGTCGGCACCGAGCACCACGACACTGGCGTGGGGGTACCGGGCGAGGTCGGCCATCGTGAGCCGCTCGGCCGTGATGGGGTGGTCGCGGGACAGCACGCACACGAACCGCTCTTCGAACAATGGCTGCCAGCGCAACGGGGCCGGCGGGCGCACCGGTGCCAGCACCAGGTCGGCGCGGCCGTGTTCGAGGTCGTCGAACGAGGTCGGCGTGAGCCAGCCGGCGTGCACCGAGATGTCCGGCGCCTGTCGGAAGACCCGCCGGAACACGCGGTGGCCCACGACTACGGCCGCGTAGTCGGTGAGGTGCAGGCGGACCGTGTCGGTGGCCGACTCGGGCGCGAAGTCGGTGCCGCGCACCAGGGAGCGCAGCCGCGGCATCACCAGCGCGAGGTCGCGCTGGATCGTGCGCGCCCGCGGCGTGAGTTCGAAGCCGCGGGCCGTGCGCACCAGCAGCTCGTCGCCGAACGTGGTGCGCAGACGGGTGAGCGTGCGGCTCATCGCCGACTGGCTGAGGTGGATCCGCGCGGCGGCCCGCGTGAGGTGGCGCTCCTCCAGCAGGACCTCGAGCGCCTTCAGCAGGTTCAGGTCCGCGTTCTCGAGTTGCATGCCGTGCATATTAGGCGTGAGCGACATGCATTGGACGCGTGATCGACACGGGACGAAGCTGGTCTCATCCGGTTCCCGAGAAGGACGAGACGATGACCGACACCGCACTGCAGTCTCTGCTCGGCAAGCTCACCGACGCTCTCGGCGGGCGCGCCGCGCTCGAAGGCGCCGCCGTGGAGCGCACGATCGCCACCGGCTGGCGGCGCCACCCGGGGTGGGGGACCGACCCCGCGAAGCCCGAGCTGGTGGCCGAGTTCTCGGCGACGCTCGACCTCGACGTCGTCGGACCGCGCTACCGCTGGGCCCACCGCGCGAAGACGTACCTGGTGCCCACGGACCTGGACTACGTGGAGGTCGGCGCCGGCGGGCGCGGGCACGTGTCCGGAGTGGACTTCATGTTCGACCCGCGGCCGGTGGACCTGGACATCCCGTCGTGGCGCGTCGCCGCGCGGCTGCGCCACTTCGACCTGACCTCGCCGCTGCGGCTGGTGCGCCGGATGCTCGCGCCCGGCGCCGACGTGACCGCCGGTCCGGGCGACGTGCTGACACTGCGCGAGTTCGGCCGGCCGCCGGTCCGGGTCACGCTCGACGCCGCGACCGGGCTGCCGCGGCACGCCGACCTGACCGAGGAGCACTCGCCGCTGGGCGACGCCGCGGTGCGGATCACGTTCGACGACTTCCACGACGTGTCGGGCGTGCGGGTGCCGTTCCAGGTGGACATCACCGTGGACGGTCAGCACGTGCACAGCGAGACCCGCACGGAGGCGTCGATCTCCGCGTCCGCCTCCGAAGAGCTCTTCGCGGTGTCGGGCGAGATCGTGGAGCCGACGCTGGAGCAGGCGGCCTACGCGCTGAACTCCACCGAGTGGGTCATGAACTACGTCTATTCGGGCGTGCGGTTCTACTTCGACCTGCAGACCGCGCCGGTGACCCCCGAGCCCGTGGATCTCGCGCCGGGCGTGAAGCTGGTGATCGGGCCGAGCCACAACACGATGGTCGTGGAGCTGCCGGATCGGCTGCTCGCGGTGGAATCGCCGCTCTACGACGACTACAGCCGCGCGGCGCTGGCCCAGGTGAAGCGCGCGTTCCCGGGCAAGCCGCTGCGGGAGCTGGTGTGCACGCATTTCCACTACGACCACGTCGGCGGCGTGCGCGAGTTCGCGGCCGACGGTGACCTCACCGTCCACGTGGGAACACCGGCGGTGGAGTTCTTCGAGCGGGCTCTGTCCGCGCCGCACCACGTGGACCCGGACCGGCTCGCGTCCGGACCGGTGCGCACGAGCGTGCGGGGTGTCGCCGAAAGCCTGAGCTTCGAGACGGCCGGCGGCGGCACCGTCACGGCGTACCGGATCGTGAGCGACCACGCCGACGACATGATGATCGTGCACGTGTCCTCGGGCGGGCTCGTGTTCAACTCCGACCTCTGGAACCCCACGCCGGGTCTGCCGGAATCCGGCGACCAGCGGGGCCGGCTCGCGACGCAGCTCTACGACGCGATCCAGGCACTGGGCCTCGACGTGACCACGGTCGTCGGAGGCCACCGCGGCAGCGACGGCAAGACCTCGGCGCACGCGGCGCCGATCGAGTACCTCAAGCGGGCGGCGGGGTACTGACCGGATCCTTTGTGGACAGTCGGGCGCGGGCGGACGAACCGGGAGGAATCGCCCGCCCGCGCAGGCGTTCAGCGGAAGTTCAACCGGTGGCCACCGGCCGGATCACCCGGGGCTCAACCGCGGCCGAAAGCCTGGCGGAGCTCCCCACCGCGTCCGAAGCCGGAAGGATTTCCGATGACCGAAGCCCCGGAGAACGACAGAACCGGTCTCACCGGCCGCAGGCTGTTCGGTGCCGCTGCCGCCGGCGGGCTCGCCGCCGCCGCGGCCGTGCTGCCGCCGAACGTCCGCAGTGCGCTGGCCTCGCCGCCGCCGTCCGGCGGGCACCTGCGCGACATCAAGCACGTCGTGATGCTCATGCAGGAGAACCGCAGCTTCGACCACTACTTCGGCACGCTGTCGGGGGTGCGCGGCTTCGACGACCCGCACGCGGCGCGGCTGCCGGGCGGGGGTTCGGTGTTCCACCAGCCCGACCCGTCGCACCCGGACGGCTACCTGCTGCCGTACCGGCTGAACACGAAGATCACCGCGGCGCAGGCGATCCCGTCCACGAGCCACGCCTGGAGCGTGCAGCACTCGGCGTGGAACAACGGGAAGATGGACAACTGGCTGCCGGCGCACCTCGCGGCCGACGGCGCCACCAAGGGTCCTTACACGATGGGCTACTTCACGCGCGAGGACATCCCGTTCCAGTACGCGCTGGCCGACGCCTTCACCATCTGCGACGCCTACCACTGCTCGGTCCTCGGCCCGACCTGGCCCAACCGTTTCATGTGGCTCTCGGGCACCATCGACGCCGACGGCCAGTTCGGCGGCCCGTCGCTGGAGACCGGCAACGTGCCCAACGGTCACTTCAGCTTCAAGACCTACCCCGAGCGGCTCACCGAAGCCGGGGTGAGCTGGAAGGTCTATCACTCGCCGGGCGGGGCCACCGGCCTCCCGCCGTTCAACGCGATCAAGGCCTACGCCGACGCCAAGCCGGGTGACCCGCTCTACGACCAGGCGATCGCGCCGTCGCCGCTGGGCCAGTTCGAGTACGACGCGCTGCACGACCAGCTGCCCACCGTGAGCTGGCTGCTGCCGCCGAGCGCCTTCGACGAGCACCCGGCCAACCTGCCGGCCGCGGGCGCCACCTTCGTCGCCGGCAAGATCGACGCGATCGCCGCCAACCCGGAGGTCTGGGCCAAGACGGTGTTCATCCTGTCCTACGACGAGAACGACGGCCTGTTCGACCACGTCGTGCCGCCCACCCCGCGCCCGGGCACCCCCGGCGAGTTCGTGACCGGCACCTCGCCCAGCGGCGTCAAGGGCGCGGGCCTGCCCACCGGCCTCGGCTACCGCGTGCCGTGCATCGTCGTGTCGCCGTGGACGGCCGGCGGCTGGGTGAGCTCCGAGACGTTCGACCACACGTCGCAGCTGCGCCTGCTGGAGAAGGTGACCGGCGTCGCCGAGCCGAACATCACCGACTGGCGCCGCCGCACCGTCGGTGACCTCACCTCGGTGTTCCGCTTCCACGACGCCAGCAAGCACGCACCGGTGCTCCCCGACACGCAGGGGCAGTACAACCTGGCGCAGTACGAAGTGGCGCAGCTGCCGAAGCCGGCCGCGCCGGCCAGTGGGCAGGAAGTGCCGCACCAGGAGCGGGGTCACCGGCCGCAGGTGTGATCGCCGGGCGCGGTCGGCGACCACACCACCGGCCGGCCGCGCCCTTCCGCCGTCAAGGCTTCTCGGCGTCACGCCGGCTTTCGGCCCGGTGTCCGGCCGGAGTTCGCCCGGCACCGGCTCGGCCTCACGCGGTGACCGTGTCCCCGTGACGGTGGGCCACGCGCCATTCGCCGTCTTCGCGGCGGTACACCTGCGTCGCCCGCAGCGTGTACGTGCGCGTCTCACCGTCCACGACAGCGGTGGTGTGCTCGAACCCGGTGGTGTAGGCCAGATCGCCGACCACGTCGCAGGTGAGCAGTTCGAACCGGTAGGCCGGGCAGCCGGAGAACGTCTTGCCCAGGGCGGCGAACAGGTCCTCGACCTCCCGCCGGCCGCGCGCGTTGCGCCAGGCCCCCAGCACGCTCACCGGCTCGGCCCGCGACCAGATCGCCAGCCGCGGCCCGGGATCCCCTTCGTGCAGGGCGACTTCCGCGTCGTGCAGCGTGGTCTCGACCCACCCCAGGAACTCGTCGCGCTCGGTCATGGCTTCATGATGCGCCGCGGGGTGCGGGAAAGCGCCGGTGCGGATTTCAGTGCGGGGTGGATTCCAGGATGGACTCGGCCGGACGGCGGGAAGGCGCCGTCCGGCCGAGGTTCGCGGGGTGGCTCAGTTGTAGAAGTGGAGGTAGCGGAAGTCGCTCTTGGTGAGGTCGTGGACGAGGTAGTGGCCGTCGCCGTTCCAGTTGTAGTCCTCGACCGTGACGGTGGAGCCGTGGACGCTGTCGACGATCGCGACGTGGCCGTAGCGACCCGCGTCGGTCTGGGCGATGGAGCCCGGGGTGGGCGTGTTGTCCACGCGGTAGCCGTGTTTGCGGGCGTTGTCGTCCCAGTACTTGGCGTCGCCGTAGTTCGAGGCGCTTTCGCCGTGGCGGTCGATGGTGAAGGCGGCCCAGGAGACGCACTCGCGGTTGTACATGTTCCAGTCGTCGACCACGGAGTCCTGCGGGATGTTGCGCCACTTCGCGGGGTAGTTGTCGCCGATGAGGTTGACCTGGGCCGACGGCGCGAGGGTGCCGAGGGTCGCGGCCATGGACAGCGGGCGGGCCGCGGCGGTCGCGGTGGCGGTGGAAGCCACCGAAGCCGGAGCCGCCGAAGCCGGAGTCGAGGGCCCGGCCGAGGCGGGCACGGCGGCCGCAGTGCCGGTGGCCGTGAGCGCGGCCGCGGCGGCGAGGGTGGTCAGGGACCGGGTGAGACGGCGCATGGCGGTGCCTTTCCGGAGCAAGCGCGGGGGGAGGGGAGGAGAAGGGGTGGGCGGAAGAGGAGCGGGGTGGGTAGAAGCGGTGCGGGGGAGCAGAGGGTGAAGCGGGACGTGGCGGACGGTAACCAGCCGCGGACCGCGTGTTCCAGACCGAAGTGGACAGCCCGTGTCCGACGTGGTGGATCCCCAGGTCGGCGAGCCGTGTTCACAGAATTGGCCTCACCACGTCCAGCACGCGCCGCAGATGCCCGGGCGCACGTCGCGGGTGGCGAAGGTGACCGCGTGGGTGGTGCCGACGCGCAGGGGGTCGCCGGTGTGGCGGGGGCCGTCGGGGCCGCGGCGGTCGAACGAGCGCACCTGTCGGGGCAGGCGCAGGCCGAACTGCACCTGGCACACGTATTCGCGCACCGGCCGGGTGAAGCGCCGCCCGTACTCGCGGGTCGGCGTACCTGGCGGGAGCACGATCTCGTACTCGACGGCCGTGACCTCGCCGGCCGCGAGCACGCGGTCGAGCACCAGCTCGCCGGCCGTCATGCCGGTCTCGCGGTCCACCCGCACCCGTCCGACGCGTGCGAACCGCACGCCCTGGTACCGCGGTTCGGCGGTGAGCGGGCCGTCGGCCTGGTGGTAGGTCATCATGCGGTCGACGCCGTCCATCGTGGCCTCGGCCACGAGCCACACGTGCAGCGCGCGCTCGCAGCCGTTGTCGTCGATCGCCACGCGGTCGTGCACCGACCAGAACGACAGCTGCCCGTCGGGCGGCGGCTTGAGGTCGGCCGCGAGCGGGCGCAGGTCCGGCCACAACCGGCGGCGCTCGACGCGGTCGGGCGGGTGGCCCAGCCAGCGTCCGCGCGGCGCGCGCGGGCCGAGCAGCGAGGTGAGCGAGCCGGGGGAGAGCTCCAGTACGGCTTCGAGCTGCGTCACGGCGTTCAGCGACGTCTCGCGCTCGGGCCGGGAGCGGCCGCGGCGCCAATAGGACAGGGCGGAGCGCGAGAGCGTCACGCCCCGCGCGGCGAGGTGGTGGCGGACCCGGTCGAGGGAGAGCCCGGAGTCTTCGATCGCGGCGTCCAGCGTGACCGCGAACGAACCCGGGTGCTGCGCAGACACGCGAACAGCATGATCAACAGGTCCGTCGTGCGGAACCGACGAAAGTCGGACGCGTGACCGGTGCCGCTTGGTCTCAACCTTTCCGCGGTCCCGCTCGTCGAAGCACCCGGAAACATCACCGGAGAGCTGGGGAAGTGCGTGCCGCAGGACGACCCGCGCAGTGGGCAGCCGCTGAGCGCCTCGTGGAAGCCGTTGCCGGAGCGCGGATCCGCGCGGAAGAAGAAGGGGTTCCTGCGCATCTACGGCTGGCGCGTCTACGCGCTGCCGATCATGGTGGTGCTCACCGTGCTGGTGCTGGTGAACACCGCCACCACCTCGGTCCCGTCCACCGCGGCACAGCAGCCGGACCGGCCGGTGCAGACCCGCGGCGTCCCGGTCGACTCACCCTGGATCGCCGCCGAGCCGGGCGTCTCGGAGAACCCGGCGAAACCGGCCGACGTCACCGTGCCCACCGCAGAACTGCCCGCCGGCGGCCCGTACACGCAGACCGGCCGCGGCACGTGGCACGTGATCCCGGGCTCCGGCCCGAAGATCGGCACCGGCCGCCTGTACCGCTACACCGTGGAGGTCGAGGACGGCATCGACGCGGCGAGCTACGCCGGTGACGACAGCTTCGCCGCCGCCGTGCAGGGCATCCTCTCCGACGCGAAGAGCTGGACCGCGAACGGACAGGTCGCCCTGCAGCGCGTGGATTCCTCCGAACCGCACCCGGACTTCCGCGTGAGCCTGTCCACGCCCGACACCACGCACCGTGCCGACGCGTGCGGCTTTTCCATCACCTACGAGGCCTCCTGCTTCCGCCGCAGCATGCACCGCGTGCTCATCAACCTCTCGCGCTGGGTCCGCGGCGCGAAAGCCTACGGCGCGAACACCACGGCCTACCGCGAATACGCGATCAACCACGAGGTCGGCCACGCCCTCGGCCACTCCCACGTCGGCTGCGGGGGCACCGGTCAGCCGGCGCCGGTGATGATGCAGCAGACCTTCGGCGTGGCCGACGACTACGTCGCCCGGCTCAACAACGTGCCGGGCGGTGACCAGGGCGCGGTCCCGGCCGACCACCGGGTGTGCGTCACGAACTCCTGGCCCTTCCCCGACGGCCACTGAGCTCGACGACCACCGAGCCGGGCGACCACCGAGCCGGGCGACCACCGAGCCGGGCGACCACCGAGCCGGGCGACCACCGAGCCGGGCGACGTAGTCGTATAACGACCTATACGGCGGGTCAGTACGGCGCCGTGGTGCAGGCCGGCGGACCGACCTGCTTCCACTTTCCGCTTTCGAACGCGAAGAAGCTCAGGCACACGAGCTCGCCCTTCACCACCTGCTGCCCGACGTGGATCACCTCCGCGGCGGTGGTGCCCGAGGCCGTCGGCGGACGGTTCCAGCCGCGGCCGAAGACCTGGAAGTAGCCGTACTTCGTCTTGATCGGGTCCTGGCGCAGGGCGATGACCTGGTTCACGTACAGCTTGCTGCCGTCGGTGCTGTTGCAGAAGGCCGCGGTGCAGACCTTCTCCAGCTTCGCCGAGGCAGTGCCGGTGAACAGCGTCGCCGCCAGCGCGGACAGCGCGCCGACGACGGCGATCCTCCGGGTGGTGTTCATGGGTTCCCTCCAGGTGTCGTGGTCCGCTTCGCTCGCGAAGCGGACCTTGCGGAGGAAACGTAAATGATCACTCCGGCCAATGTTGCACTTTGACTCGAAGTGTCACACCATCGAGCTACGCCGGGAGAACGGCGACCACGACCTTCGCCAGGCGCTCCGGATCGGCGATGACCTCGTACGCGGCGACGCGCCCGGCGGCCACCGTGACCTTGAGAACGCCGGTCAGCCGGCCGTCGGGCGCCAGCACCAGTCCCACCGCGCCGTCGATCAGTGCCGGCTCCGCCCGCCGCGCCCGGTCGGCGAAGGCGGTGGTGCCGCGCGCGACGGCGTCGGCGCCGCGGAGCACGGCAGCGGCGCCCGGCGGCAAGGCGGCCGCGTCGGCGTGGCGGACGACGTCGGGCGCGAGCACTTCCAGCAGCGCGGCGAGATCACCGCCGCGGGCCGCGGCCAGGAACGCCGCGACGACGGCGCGGTGCTCGGCGAACTCGGCGTCCACGACCGCGGTACCCCGCACCCGCAGCCGCGCGCGGCTGGCGAGCTTCTTCGCGGTCGCCGGCGTGCGGTCCAGGATCGGGCCGACGGCGTCGAACGGCACCGAGAACAGGTCGTGCAGCACGAACGCCACGCGCTCGGCGGGTGCGAGCGTCGCCAGCACCACGAGCAGGGCCCGGCCCACCTCGTCGGCGAGCGCGACGTCGTCTTCCGGGCCGGGGACACCGTGGTCGGGCACCTGCTCCACCGGAGTTTCTCGTCGCGCGCGCAACGCGTCGAGGCAGATCCGCGAGACGACGGTGGTCAGCCACGCGGCCAGATTGCCGATCCCGGCCGCGGAGTCCGGGGCCGCGACCAGCCGCAGCCAGGACTCCTGCACGGCGTCCTCGGCTTCCGCCGCCGAGCCGAGCATCCGCCGCGCGAGCGCGCGCAGGCGGGGCCGTTCCGCTTCGAACCGGTGCGCCAGCGTCATCGGTCACCTTTCCCCTTCGTGGTGCGTCGGGTGGGTGAGCGGGCCCGACCGGAAGAGAGGAACCGGATGACCGACATGCTAGCGCCCTTGCTGCGCGTGGACTCGAGCGCCGACGGCGCGGAGTCCGTGACGCGGCGGCTGACCTCGTTGTTCGTCGAGCGGTGGCGGGGCGAGGTGCGCCACCGCGACCTGGCCGCCGACCCCGTGCCGCCGATCCGCGAGCCCTACGCGCGGCTCGGCCGGCGCGTCGAACGCCGGGGGATCGTGCCGCTGCACGACATCGCGGCCCTCGTCGCCGACGACGACGAACGCCGCGAATGGGACCGGACCTTGCCGCTGATCACCGAACTGCGGGAAGCCCGGACGGTGCTGCTGGGCGTGCCGATGTACAACTTCTCCGTGCCGGCCGCGCTGAAGGCGTGGATCGACCGCGTGACGTTCCCCGGGGTGTTCGCGAACGCCTTGCCGGACACCAGGTTCGTGGTCGTGACCGCGCGCGGCGGCGCGTACGGACCCGGCACTCCGCGCGAGGGCTTCGACTTCCAGGAGCCGTACTTGCGCACCTACCTCACGAACCTGGGCGTGCGCCCGGAGAACCTCGCGTTCGTGCACGCGGAGCTGACCCGAGTCGGCGACCTGCCCGCGCTGGCCGGGCTGGAAGACCTCGCCGAGAAGTCCCTCACGCGGGCGCGCGAGCGGATTCTCGAGCTGACCGCGGCGTGAAAACGGGGCGCCCGCGGGAAAATCCCGCGAGCGCCCCGCCGGTGGCTCGGTGTTTCGGTCGACTCAGTGTTCAGACAGCCCAGTGTTTCGGACAGCCCAGTGCGTCAAGTCAGATCCGAACACTTCCGCGCGTCCGGATCTTTCGCACCGCCCGGCGACCACCGGACGTTCGCGAACGACGCCGAGAACGGTCCGTCGGTGTAGACCAGGAACGGCGTGTTCACGTTCTCGAAGTCGAGCCCGTTGGCGAAGCACGACAGCGGGATCTTCACCGTCGCCTTCTGGCCCGTCGGCAGGTCAGTGAACAGCTTGGTGGCGTTGACCTCCGAGAAGCACGGGTACATGCAGTGCATGCTCACCACGGTGCGGTTCACCGGCGCCGAGTTCACGATCACGTCGAACTCGAGCGCCCCGTCGGCGTTGGGGTACCCGCGCAGGTCGCTGGTCTGCGGGCTCTGCAGGTACAGTTGCGCCGCGCCGGTGCCGGTCCACGTGGTCTTGAGGCCGTCGGCCTGCACGTTGACGTCGGCCGGGCTGACCGTGATCTCCGGGTGCTCCGCCGTGGCGTCGGGGCCGATCTCGGTGCCGCCCCAGTTGGAGGCGGAGCCGATGTAGCTCTTGTACGGCGCGATGTCCGTGCGGTCGAAGATCGACAGGTCGTCGGTCGCGGTGCCCCCGCCGCCGGGGGTGGAGCCGCAGGTGGTCGGGCCCTCGGTCTCGTCGAGCTTGGCCACGGTGGCGCGCTGGCCGGTCTTGAGGCCGTAGCCCAGGGCGAACAGCGGGTCGTAGCCGGGGCTCCACGGGTTGAGCGGCGTCTGGCACGCGCTCTTGGGCCAGGAGTAGGAAAGCTTGCCGGAGTAGCCGGTGCCGTCCTTGCCCTTCACCATCATGTCCGCGACGCCGCCGCCCTCGGTGCCGGGCAGCCAGGCCGCCACGAACGCGTCGGAGCGGTTGATCTCCTTGTTGAGGTAGAGCGGCCGGCCGCCGACGTAGGCGGTCACGACCGGGACACCCTTGCCGCTCACCTTGTCGAGCACGGCGAGGTCCTCGGGGTAGAGCTTCGCGGCTTCCAGCGACTTGCGCTGCAGGTCGCCGACACCCTCGGCGTAGGGCGTCTCGCCGATCACGGCGATCACGGCGTCGTAACCGGCCGGGTCGACGGTGCCGGTCGGGTCGTAGGTCACGTTGGCTTCGCCGAGGTCTTCCTTGAGCCCGCCCAGGATCGAGGTGGCGTTGGGGAAGTCGGCGTTGGTGTTGCCGGTGCCCTGCCACGACAGGGTCCAGCCGCCGGTCTGGTTCTGGATGCTGTCGGCGCTCTTGCCGACCACCAGCACCTTCGACTTCGGCTTGAGCGGCAGCACGTTGCCGTTGTTCTTCAGCAGCGTCTGCGATTCGCGCACGGCGTCGCGCGCGAGCCACTTGTCCGTGAGCGCCTCGTCGGAGTTCGCGTACGAGCGGTCCGAGGGCTTCTGCTCGTCGAGGATCCCGGCGCGCAGCTTCACGCGCAGGATGCGGGTCACGGCGTCGTCGATGCGGGCCATCGGGATCTGCCCGTCGTTGACCTGCGCGATCGTGTTGGTGATGAAGGCCTTCCAGTCGGCGGGCACCATCACGAGGTCGACGCCGGCGTTGATCGCCTGCGGGCAGCTCGCGTTGGTGCAGCCGGGGACCTGGCCGATGCCGTTCCAGTCGGACACGACCAGGCCGTCGAAGCCCATCTTGCCCTTGAGGATCTGGTTCAGCGCCTTGTCGCTGCCGGTCAGCTTGCCCTCGTTGATGCCGAGATCGGCGTTGGTCCAGCTGTTGAACGACACCATCACGGTCTGGGTGCCGGCGGCGAGCGCGCCGTAGTAGCCCTGGCCGTGGATGTTGATCATGTCGGCCTCGGACGAGGGGTTCACGCCCTGGTCCTGACCCTTGATCGTGCCGCCGTCGCCGATGTAGTGCTTGGCGGTGGCGATCACGCCGTTGTAGGTGATGCGCTTGGTGGCGCCGTCCTGCAGGCCGTTGATGGCCTCGTAGCCGTAGGCGCGGGTGATGCGCGGGTCTTCGGAGAAGCCCTCGTACGTGCGGCCCCAGCGGTCGTCCTGCACCACGGCGAGCGTGGGCGCGAAGGCCCAGTCCTGGCCGGTGGCGCGGATCTGGCGCGCGGTGGCGTTCTCGACGTCGCGCACCAGGCAGGAGTCGTGGGCGGCGCCGAGCGCGATGTTCTGCGGGAACACGGTGGCGCCGTAGACGTTGTTGTTGCCGTGCACGGCGTCGATGCCCCAGATCACGGGGATCTTCGTGCGGCTGGTCTTCGACGCGGTCCAGTACGCGTCGGCCAGGTTCAGCCAGTCCTGCTGCGTGGCGTGCTTGTTGCCGCCGGGCCACGAGCCGCCGCCGTTGAGCACCGAGCCGATGGCGTACTGCTGCACCTCGGCGGGGGTGATCGCGTTGATCTCGGGCTGCGTCATCTGCCCGACCTTCTCCTCCAGCGTCATGCCGGAGAGGATCTTCGCGATGCGCGCCTCGTCTTGCGGGTTCTTCTGCATTTTGCTGTCGACCTTCGGCCAGTCCGAAAGCGTCGGCAGGGTGTTTTCGATGCGCGCGCAGCCGTCCTTGTCGAGCGCGGGCTGCCCGATCTCGGGCTGGGCCGCGGCCGGCTTGGCGGGCACGGCCGGCGCGGCGGGGGCGGGCGCGGCGTTCGCGACACCGCCCAGCAGGGTGAGGCTCGCGAGCGCGGCGAACGTGGTCCTTCGGGCCCGGGACCACCCGGGGGATCTTCTGGCCATCGACAGTCCGTTCTGCGGAGGGCGGCGGGGACGGGGCCCAAGGCGGGCCCTCGCGATCCTGACCGGACAAAGAGGATGGCGTCAAGGGTTCCGGACCCTACGGAAGTCTGTTTGTTTTCGACTCGAATTAAGGTCTGATCGCACGAGGGTCACGGATGGACCAGACCAGTGCGGCCCGGGGCAGACCCTCGTGGCCGCGAAGGCAGACTTGCGGGCCAGGTCAGCGGATCGCGCCCTCGGGGAGTAGCGCGTGCACGCCCCAGGTCTGGTTCGCGACCTGGGTCACGCGCAGGTCGACCACCGGGCTGGCCAGCGCCAGCGCGGTCGGGCGGTCGAGGTCGTAGAGGGTCTGCAGCCAGGTGAGCATGGCGCCGAGCGCCTCGGCGGTGGCCTCGTTGAGGTCGGGGTGGAAACCGAACGTGACGCGCCCGGCCGGGGTGTCGGCGTGGATGCCGGGTACGGGCCGGCCGGTGGTCACCGAGACGGTGAGCTCGGTGGTCATCGGGCATTCGATCGCCGTGCCGCCGACCTCGCCGTCGCCCTGGGCCGCGTGCCCGTCTCCGACGAGCAGGTTCGCACCGGGCACCGTCACCGGCAGGTACAGCGTGGAGCCCGCCACGAGCTCGCGGCAGTCGATGTTGCCGCCGCCTTCGGGGCGCGGCGGCACGGTGGAGTGGTCACCGGGCTCGGCCGGCGGCAGGCCGATCACGCCGAGGAACGGTGCCAGCGCGACCGAATGGCCGAGCTGGTTCTTGCCGGTGGTCCCGTCGAGCTCCCACAACAGCTGCCCGCGCGGCCCTTCGGCGACGCCGAGCTTGCGCGCGAGCCAGTTGTCCTTCGACGCCGACACGGTCCAGCCCCAGTCGCCGGGCCGCAGGTCGTCGAGGTGCACGGCGAGCACGGTGCCGGGTTCCGCGCCGCGCACGGCGATCGGGCCGGTGAGGCAGTGGCCGCGGCTCGGGTCGATCATCCGCGGCCGCTGTTCGCCCGGCGTGCGCTGGCGCTCGAGGAACCCGTGGCAGTCCAGCGAGCCGACCACGACCGTGTCGCCGTCGTCGACCGTCAGCACGGGGGCGGTGTCCCGGTTGAAGACGTCGATCGTCGTCTCGGCGGCGGGGTCGAGGTGGTGCCGGGCCATGTGCGCTCCCTGGGGTCAGTGCTCGCCCCGGATCGTCGCACGGCCACGCCGCGACCGGCGCCGCCGAGTGACCAATGCCGCCAGTCGGCCCAGGCGTTCGTCGGCGTCGCGACGGTCGCGGTGCATCTGGTGGTCGAGCTGCCAGGCCAGGTTCGAGGTGATCACGGTGGGCTCCTTCGTCGTCCGGTTGTCGCAGGGACGACCATCCGGCGAGGCCGAAACAGACAGAGCTTTCAGCTTTTGTGGTTTTTCCGTTCCACCACCGCGCCGGCGACCACGGACGCGAACACGCTCAGCGCCACGATCAGCTCGGCCCACAGGAAGGCCGTGTAGTCGAGCAGCGAGCCGATCGGCGGCGAGCCGGGCGCGGCGTTGCGGAAGGAGGCCAGCGCGAACAGCGACGCGGCCATGAACCCGAACGCCGGCCACACCAGGCCCCGCCGCTGCGCGATGAGGTGGCGCGCACCGAGGGCCACCGCCACGGCGATCGCCCACATCGCGAACATCATGAACAGCGCGAAGACCAGCACACTCGTCGCGCGGGTGAAGCGGACCTGCAGGCCGCCGTCGTCGTCGGTCCCGGTCACCGCGACGCTGAAGAGGCTGTCGACCTTGTCCAGTGTGAGCAGCACCGGCACCGGCTTGCCGTCCTGCACGGCGGCGAACTGGATGTGGCTGTCGTACCCGTCGAACGGGTAGTCGGTCACCGCGCCGACGGTGAGCGCGATCGGCAGGTCGGAACTCGCGATGCGCTCGTGGGCGGGGAACGTCTGGTCACCCCGCAGGCTCGAGGAGTTCAACAACGTGAGATCCGCGGCGGGCGCGACCCCGTTGTCCTCCCCGAGCCGCCCGCGCGGCTCCACCAGCACCCGCAACGTGACCTCCCGCGCGACCGCGTCGACCTTCTGCACGGTCGCGTACACGTCGATCCGGTCGGGCACCTCCACGCCGACGGAGTGCCACGTGTCGCCGGCCGTCCGCTCGGCCGAGTGCACCCACAGCCCGGCCCCCGCCGCCAGCCCGATGCCGACCAGGATCGCCGCGGTCCAGGCCGCGCCCTTCCACTTCATTCGGGAAATGGTGGCACCGGCGGCGCCGGATCGCTCCTGGTCTCACGCAGGCGGGTGACCCGGACCGCGGGAGAGACGAACCGGTTCGTATCCTCACCGCATGGCGTTCTTCACGGTGGCCCGGCAACGGCGCTGGACGTTGCGCGGACCGGACGGCGCACCGTTCCCCTCGATCGGCGTCGCCCACGCGCACGACACGAACCTGCGCTATCCGCACAACCAGGACCTCTGGCGGTCGCGCTACGGCGGCTCACGGGCGAAGTGGCTGCGCGACGGCCTGGGCGCGGATCTGCGGGCCTGGGGCTTCACCACGGTCGGCTCCACCGCGGAGTACGTGAGCGGCAGCGGGCTCGGTGTCACGGGCACCGCGGTGGACCTCGGGCACGCCGAGGACCTGCCGGGCGAGGAAGTGGCGGAAGCCGGGCTGCCGTACACGGTGGCGCTGCGCGTGGCGGAGATCGAGGCGTGGAACGGGTTCCCGGCCTACCGGGATCCGCGCTCGCCGGCGTTCGCCGAGTACTGCGACCACCTCGCGCGGACGCTGTGCCGGCCGGAGGATCCGTTGCTGCTGGGCTACTTCCTCGTCGACGGCCCGGCCTGGGCCGGCCACCCGACCGGCGCGAGCTGGCCCGGGCCCCTCGCGGAGACGGCCGAGGCCTACTACGCCACCGTGACCGCGGCGATCCGCCGCCACGACCCGCACCACCTGATCCTCGGCGACCGGTACGGGACGAAAGCCGGCGCTCCGGAGGAAGTTCTCGACGCGGCCGCGAGACACGTCGACGTGCTCTCGGTGCAGACGTTCCCCGCACCGGGCACGCTCGACTCGGCGCTGGCGACGCTTCAGCGCTGGCACGAGCGGACCGGCCTGCCGGTGCTCGTCGCCGACACCGGCAACTGGTGCCCGACCCGGCTCAGCCCGCACCGCACCGGCAGCCGGCGCGATCAGGCCGACCGGGCGGCGGGGTACGTCGAGGCCGCCGAGGCGTTCGCGGCGCTCGACTGGTGCCTCGGCTGGCACTGGTGTGCCTACGTCGAGAACCCGCAGCGCGGCTGGGGCCTGAAGGACCCGTGGGACGAACCGTACGAAGACCTCGTCCGGCCGATCACCGCGACAAACCGGCGGATCGCCGCGAACTGGGCGGCCGATCGTGCCTGACGCCGGCCGCCGCGACCCCGAGGCGCACCGCGCGATCCTCGACGCCGCCTGGGCGCTCACCACCGCGGGCGGCTGGACCGCGGTCAGCGTGGACGCGATCGCCGCGCGCGCCGGTGTGGGCAAACGCACCGTGTACCGCTGGTGGCCCGGCAAGGCGGCCGTGGTGCTCGAAGCGTTCCTCGACCACGCCCGCGCCACGCCGGTGACCACGCGCGCCACCACCGTCGAAGGCCTGCTGCGCGCGCACGCCCGCCACTTCGTGGACCTCTACGTGAACACCGAACTCGGCCGCGTGTTCACCGGCTTGTTCGGTGCCGCACAACAGGATCCCGACCTCGCGGCCCGCCTCGACGAGCACTGGTTCGAGCCCCGCCGCGCGCCCGTCCGCGCGGCGGCGCGCGAGCTCGTGCGTGATGACGCCGACGTCGATCTGCTGCTGGACCTCGTTTTCGCGCCCCTGCACTACCGGTTGCTCACCGGCCGGCGTCCGCTCGACCACGCCTACGCCGACGCCGTCCTGACGGCGGCCCTCACCGGGGTACTAGGTTGAGATCGAGAGCCAGCAAGCTTGATCGACAGGAGTGACATGCGCAAGGAGAAGGTGGACGTCCCGGCGGCCGACGGGGTCGCCGACTCGTACCTGGTCGTTCCGGACGGCGGACCGCACCCCGGGGTGCTGCTGTTCATCGACGCGTTCGGGCTGCGGCCGCGGATCGAGGAGATGGCGGAGCGGATCGCGGAGGCCGGGTACGCCGTGCTCGTGCCGAACCTGCTCTACCGCGGCGGCCGCGCGCCGCAGATCGACGTGGCGGAGCTGGCGGATCCGGAGAAGCGGGGCGAGATCTTCGGCAAGATCATGCCGCAGATCCAGGCGCTGGGCACGGACCGCGCGATCCAGCGCGACGCCGAGAAGTACCTCGACTTCTTCGCCGCGCAGGAAGGCGTCGCGCAGGGGCCGGTCGTGATCACCGGCTACTGCATGGGCGGCACCAACGCGCTGCGCGTGATCGAGGCGTTCCCGGAGCGGGTGAAGGCGATCGCGGCGTTCCACGCCGGCGGGGTGGTCACCGACGGGCCCGACAGCGCGCACCTGGGTGTCGGCTCGATCACCGGCGAGGTGTACTTCGGGCACGCCGACCAGGACCACTCGATGTCGCCCGAGCAGATCAAGACGCTGGAGGCCGCGCTCGACGCCGCCGGCGTCACGTACCGCTCGGAGGTCTACGAGGGCGCGACCCACGGCTACACCATGACCGACACGGCGGCCTACGACGAGGCCGGCGAGAAGCGTCACTGGGAGAACCTGTTCGCGCTGCTGGAGCGCGTGAAGTGACCCCTCGGCGGGGCGGCTCGCGACAAGAACTCGTCAAAACGGGCCGCCCCGCCACCGGTCAGTCCCGGCTGCGGTGGAAGATCAGCCGGTAGGCGATGAGGATGATGATCGCGCCGAGGACGGCCAGGCCCCACGTGCGCAGATCGAAGAACGTGCCCAATTGCACGTGGAACAGCGTCTTGCCGACCCAGCCGCCCACGAAGGCGCCGCCGATGCCGAGCAGGATCGTGATGATGCAGCCGCCGGGGTCCTTGCCCGGCATGAGCGCCTTCGCGATCAGCCCCGCGATCAGGCCCAGCACGATCCAGCTGATGATTCCCATTTCGTTCCTCCCGGCCGCGGTGCGGCGTCTGTTCCGGCGCTGACCGCGCGTTCTTGAGCGAACAGGATGGCAGGCACCCGAACGGGTGGCGCGGCGAGCACGCCGGACGTGACCTGGATCTCAATCCGGAGCCGCGCGAGCACCGTCCACAACGGACACCCGGCCCGCTCGATCGGCGCGACCCCCACTCGTCTGGGACCGTGGAGGGACGACACCGACCTTCGACCCCCACCCACGCGCCGAAAAGAGGAGCGGTTCATGGCACAGCCCGCACCGGTCACCAAGAATCCCGACAAAGGATATCTGGCCGTGCTCGGCTGGAGTCTCAACGCGATCGAAGCACTCGACCGCTTCGACCGCCGCTACGTAGTGGTGGCGCCCGACTGGGCCGAAGAGTACTGCGCCGAACACGAGATCCCTTATGTGCCCTGGAACTTCGAGAGACTCAACGACCGGTCCATGGAGATCGCCGAGACCCTGCAGCAGGAAGGGGTCGACGTCGCCATCCCGCTGTTCGAGGAGACGGTGGAGTGGGCCGGTGCGATCAACTCCGTGCTGATGGACAACCCGCGCCTGTTCGGTCAGGCGATGTTGTTGCGGGACAAGGCGTTGATGAAGCGGCGGGCGCAGCTGGGCGGCATCCGCGTCGGCATCTTCGAGGAGGCCCACGCGCGCGACGACGTGGTGCGGTTCCTCAAGCGCGTGAACCAGACGCTGCTCAAGCTCGACGGCGACCCCAACGACCCGATCCACCTCAAGGCGTTCGACAAGGCCGGCTGCCTCGGCCACCGCGTGATCCGCACGCCCGACGAGATCGACATGATCCCGGACGAGGAGTTCCCGGTGCTGATGGAATCGCACCTCGACGGCTGGGAGTTCGCCGTCGAGGCGTGGATCCACAACGGGAAGATCAAGTTCCTCAACATCTCCGAGTACGTCACGCTCGGGTACTCGGTCTTCGTGCCCGCCACGCCGGAGCTGGAGCGCTACCGGCCGCAGATCACCGCGCAGATCGAGAAGCTCGTGAAGACCTTCGACATCGAGTTCGGGTTCGTGCACCCCGAGTACTTCGTGACCAGTGACGGCGAGATGTACTTCGGCGAGGTCGCCTACCGCCCGCCGGGCTTCAAGGTGTTCGAGCTGCTCGAACGCGCCTACGGCTTCAACGCCTACCAGGCGCTGGCGCTCGCGTTCGACCCGAAGACCACCGAGGAGGAGATCGACGCGTTCTTCCCGAAGGAGGTCGTGGACGCGTCCGGGGTGGCCGGCTGCTTCGGGGTCTACCCTCGGCGGCGGGTCGTGAGCGAGCTGAGGATCCCGGAGGAGACCGAGGACGACGACTACTACGAGTCGCACGACCTCACCGCGCCGCAGGAGGAGACGGTGACCAAGCGCACCGCGTTCGGCACGCACTGGGGACTGCTCTACTTCTTCGGTGACGACGCCTACCGGATGCGCGATCTGCTGAAAAAACAGGAAGAGCTCGACTTCTACGTCTGAGGACCAGACGGGAGAGCCGACCGGGGTACCCAGTGAAACCGAACGACGCCACGGGCGGCACCACGCTCGCCAAGCGAGTCGCTTCGCTCGACGACGCCGTCCAGGCCATGGCCGGGACGCGCGAGTTCGGCAAGCACACGAAGCTGCGCCGGGTTCTCGAAGCGCTGCGGCGCGTGCTCGCGCAGCCCGGCGGTGCCGCCGCGGTGCAGGCCCGCGCGCAGGTGATCGAGGAAGCCGGGGTGTTCCTGGGCACCGACTGGGCCACCCCGGAGATCCTGCTGCCGGCCCTGGTCGGGCCCGGGTTGCACAGCGGCGAAGCGGACACGGTCGTGATCGAGGCCACCAGCGAGCTGCGCATGCTCGCGGTCGCGCTCGGCGAGTACGTGCACCCGACGCTGTCCGCCGAGGACGCGCGGGGCTTCCTGTCGCAGGTGCTCGCGATGAACCTGGAACTGCTGTTCACGCCGCCGACCGAGGCCGAACGTGCGCACGAGGGCCGCACGGCGCAGCTCATCCGCGCGCTGTTCCGCCACGTCGCCGACGGGATCGGCTACGCCACCGTGCTCGACAAGCTGGTGGAGGAGATCTGGCGGATCCTGCGCCAGCGCCCGATCCAGGTCGAGCAGGTGCAGTCTCTGATCACCCGGATCGCCGTGTACCGCGGCGACCCCGACGTGGATCTCGGCCCGAACTCGGGGCAGGGGCTCGACCGGCTCATCACGAGCCTGTTCGGCACCACCGAGGCGTGCCGGGAGGACCCGGGCATCGAGGTGTTCCTGTCCCGGCTCGAGGCGATGGACGCCGGCGCGCTGCAGTACGAGGCGACCGGGTTCGCGCGCGCGATGCACGACACCGGCCTGGTCTCCCCGTACCACGCCGCGCTCCTGCGGTTCGTGCGCCACGAAGGCGACTACCTCGTGGCCGAGGCGCTCGGGCTGTCCGACACCGGGCGCAACTGCCTGCTGCGCTACCGCGACCTGGTGCACGCGCTGATCGAGGAGGCGGTGCGCCCGGAGACCGCGCAGTCCGTGTACGGGCTCGCGCTGATGCTCGACCGCGGCATCCTGCACGAACCGCCGGTGGTGCCGGCGCTGTGGCGGCAGCTGGGCCTGAGCCTCGGTCCCGCGGCGCGCGAACGCCTCACCGCCGTGTTCGGTGCCGAGCCGGACGTGAAGGCGCGGCTCACCGCCGGCGTGCTGTCGATGCTGGGCCTGCCGCTGGGCGTGGGGCAGGGGGACAACCCGACCTGCCAGTCGGCCCGCGCGCTGTCGATGTGGGCCGCCAACGACCCCGACTACCTGCTGCAGATGGTGGTGTGGGCCGCGCGCGACGACGAGATCACCATGCACTTCGAGGGCCAGCCGATCTCCTCGCGCGACAGCGAGGGCGGCGTCGCGCGCAAGCTGCCGGTGGACCTCGACCCGGTGTCGCTGCTCGTGGTGCCCCACCTCGACCGGATCTACGCCGAGATGGGCCGCCGCTGCGTCGACCGGCCCGGCGACCCGCACCGCTGGGTCAACCCGGAGTTCCACGGCTGGTGGGCGTTTCGCGGGTTCCGCATCAACGTCGACGTCGCCACCGGCAAGCTGATCGACCTCGATGACTTCCTGCGCCAGTTCCACGCGAGCTACCACCCGGCGTTCAACGGCGACCAGCCGCTGATCCACCCGCAGCCGGCCGGCGTCGCCGTGACCGACAGCGCGGCCCGCTACGTGGGCTGGCACGCGATCACCATCCTGCGGGTCGCCGCCGACCCGCAGGACGTGATGCGCGTGTACTTCTTCAACCCCAACAACGACAGCGGCCAGGACTGGGGCGACGGCGTGGTCGTGTCCACCGCGGGCAACGGCGAACGCTTCGGCGAGGCCTCGCTGCCGTTCGACCAGTTCGCCTCCCGCCTCTACCTCTTCCACATCGACCCGCTCGAACACGGCGAGCCGGAGAAGGTGCCGGCCGAGGACGTCACCCGGATCGTGGGCTACCTCGAACGCAGCTGGGGCGCCGACCGCCTGTCGCCGGAGAGCCTGCAGGCGGAGCCGTCGGCTCACTGAGCCAGGTAACCGCCGTCGAGTACGGGACCCGGTGCGAACGCGGCTCGGTCGCCGGCTGAGGGCGTGGCATCATGGCGAGACGGAACCGTGTTCCGGCTGTGGTCGTTCGGCGGGCGAGGGAGAGCTGTGGTGGACGAGGAGCCCGCCGTGCGCACGAAGCGGGCGGACGCGCGGCGCAACGAGGAGTCGTTGCTCGGCGCGGCGGCCGCGGTGTTCGTGGCGGCCGGGGTCGACGCGCCGGTGCGGGACATCGCGGCGAAGGCCGGCGTGGGGATGGGCACGATCTACCGGCACTTCCCGACGCGGGCGGACCTGATCGTGGCGGTGTACCGGCACCAGATCGACGCGTGCGCCGAGGCCGGGCCGGTGCTGCTGGCCGAAGGGCCGACGCCGCACGCGGCGCTCGGGCGGTGGATCGAGCTGTTCGTGGACTTCCTCGTGACCAAACACGGGCTCGCGGCCGCGATGCGGTCGGACGAGGCCGGGTTCGAGGCGCTGCACTCGCTGTTCCTGGAGCGGCTCCTGCCGGTGTGTGCGCAGCTGCTCTCGGCCGCGGCCGAGGCCGGGGAGATCCGCGCCGACGTGGCGGCCTACGAGCTGATGCGCGGCGTGGGGAACCTGTGCATCGGCGCGGAGCACGACGAGCACTACGACGCGCGCCGGCTGGTGTCGTTGCTGATCACGGGGCTGCGCCGGCCGCGGTGAGCCGCGCCGCCTGGACCGGCCCCGCGAGCGGCGTTACACTCCGCGCGGCCCGCTCCGGCCGCTGCGGAAAGGTGCAGATGACTGCGTCGACGACGATCCCGCACCGGGAAAAGCTGCTGCGCGAAGGCATGCGCCGGCTCTACGTCCACGGCTTCCACGGCACCACGATCGACGCGATCCTCGAAGGCGCCGGCGTGCCGAAAGGCTCGTTCTACCACCACTTCGGCTCGAAAGAAGCGTTCGCGAAGCAGGTGCTCGCGCGCTACGCGCAGTTCCAGCTCGACCAGCTCGGCGAGTGGAGCGGCCGCGCCGACCTGCCCACCCCGGCCGTGCTGTCCGGCTACTTCCGCGCGATGGCCGACCGGTTCATCGCGTCCGGGCACCGGGACGCCTGCCTCGCGGGCAAGCTCGCCACGGAGCTGTGCGCGGAACACGCGGCGTTCCGCGCACAGCTGGCCGAGGACCTGGGGGTCTGGAAAGGACGGATCGCCGAGCTGCTGCGACAGGGGCAGCGCCGCGGTGACGTGCGCGCCGACCAGCCGGCCGAGCTGCTGGCCGATGCCGTGCTCGCCTTGCTGCAAGGCGCTTTCGTCGTGGCGCTGGCGTCGCATGAGGACACTTCGCTCGCGTCGGTGTGCACGGCGCTGGAGCTGCTGGTCGCCGTCCCCGGCTGAGCCAGTGTCCTCCGTGGACTCGCGGCCGGCTCAGAAGACGAGCACGCCCTGGGCGGCGGGTTGCAGGGTGCCGACCTCCACGGACTTGATCGGGAACTCGGGCACCTGAACGGTGTGCCCGTCCAGGCCGATGAGGTCGATGTTCGCCGTGCCGGTGGTGCCGGGCGGGGTGACCTCGAAGCTGCTCGCCACGAACGCGTCGGAGTCGGCCTTGTCGCCGAGCGTCCACTTCACGCCGGCGAACGCCGTGGTGCCGGGCTTGAGCGTGACGCTCGTGGCGGGCCCGGGGATGTCCACGTTGCGGATCGGGAAGGTGAGAGGCGAGCCGTCGGCGCCGAGGAACCGCAGCTTCGGCGAGCCGTTGAGCGTGATCGTGGTCTTGCCGCGGTTCTCGAGCGTGAGCAGGGCGACGTTCTGATCGGGCTGCAGGGTCAGCTCGGCGTGGAACGAGGCGGCCGCCGGGGCTTTCGCGGACGTCGGGGGAGCCGCGGCGGTGGCCAGGGTGGTGGGCGTGCCGCTCGCCGTGGCCGGCGCGGTGGCGGTGGCGGTGGCGTTGCGGGCGACGAGCGGGTCGGGCGAGGCCGCGCCGCCCGTCGAGCCGCTGCACGCGGTGAGGGACACGGCGAGCGCGGCGAAGGAGACGACGGTGGCCACGGTGGTGACGCGCATGGGGCACGAACCCTTTCTCGAAAGGCCGGGCTTCTCCGCCCGGCTACCGCCCAGCACGGACGCCGGGGAGATCCGGTTCAGCGCAACGGTTTCGCCGGTGCGCGCCCGGCGGCCGCACAGGCCCGATGACCAGGTGCGACGCGCCGGTGGACCAGGGTCGCGAAAAAGTCCGGCGCGGATGCGCCTACGCTCTTCGGCCATGGCGGAACGTGCGCTGTGCCTGGAGCCACTGGAGCTGTCCGGGCGGGAACGGTCGGTCTTGCGGAGCGTCGCGGTCCGCGGGGCGAGGTCGTCGTTGTACTGCGAGCTCGAGGCGGGACACGGCCAGGAGCACGTCGCGGGTGTCCGCGGTGACACCGGCGAGGGTGCGGGCGGCCCCCGGTGGTGGTTGCGGTGGTGGCCGGGTCGGCGCGTGCTGGAAGCCCGCGCCGAGTGCGGCGCGCCGGACGGCGAGGGCGCCGTGTGCCGCGTGCCCGGAGGTCACGAAGGCGGCCACCCGGCCGACCGGCTCGAGGCCGAGCTGGCCGAGCAAGGGCTGGCCGACCCAGCGCACTCGGCCGGACCTCGGTAGAGTCGCGCTTCATGCGCGAAGGCTTCAGGGACGACCTCGACCGGCTCGACGAACGGCTCGCCGGGATGACCGAGGCCGCCGCCGAGGCGATGCGGCTCGCGACCCGGGCGCTGCTCACCGCGGACCTCGCGATCGCCGAGCAGGTCATCGGCGGCGACTCCGCGCTCGACGACCAGCGCGCCGAGTGCGAGGAAGAGGCGTATTCGCTGCTCGCGCTCCAGGCCCCGGTCGCCGGCGACCTGCGGGGCGTGCTCGCGGTCGTGTACTGCGCCGAGAAGATCGAGCGCATGGGCGACCTGGCCGCGCACATCGCCGGCACCGTCCGGCGCAGCCACCCGGCGCGCACCGTGCCCGCCGAGCTGGAACCCGTGTTCAGTGAACTCGGCGACGTCACCGCCGCCATGGCCGACCGCCTCACCCAGTTCATCCGCGGCGGTGGCGTCGAGGGTGGTTACGCGGAGCTGAGCCGTTCCGACGAGACGGTCGACGCGCTGCACGCCAAGGTGCTCGCCACCATCACGTCGGCGAACTGGGCCCACGGCCAGCGCCCGGCCGTGGCGGCCACGCTGCTCACGCGCTTCTACGAACGCTTCGCCGACCAGACCGTTTCGGTCGCGAAGCGCCTGGAGTTCGCCGCGACGGGGGCGTTGCCGGGTTCCCGGTGACACCACGAGGGACCGGGGCCGCGGTTCCGTCCACAGTGGATACCGGCTCGGGTGGAACCGAGAATCTCAGCCGAGACTGGCGCGCACCGCGTTGACGAGGTTCGTGGCCCGCGCGTCGCCGTGGCCGATCATGCGGTTGGCCACGTAGGCGAAGGCGATCGAGTGCTCGTCGTCGCCGAAGGAGAACTGGCCGCCGGCGCCGTCGTTGCCGAAGCTGCGGGCGCCGAGCATCGGGCGGAACGGCGAGTCGAGCAGGAAACCCGAGCCCCAACGGGCGCCGGCGTCGAAACCGAACCAGTCCTGACCCGCCGACACCTCGCGTACCGCGTCGGTCACGGTGGCGGGCGACAGCAGGCGCGGGCCGCCGTCGAGGCCGGTGACGGCAGCGGCGTAGAGGCCGGCGAGCCCGGTCGCCGACGCGGTGGCGCCCGCCCCCGGCAGCTCCATGGTCAGCAGCGCCGGGTCGTTCCAGCCGTGCGGCTCGGTGAGGCCGGGGAACACGAGCGCGCCGTTCATCGTCACGATGCGGGTCAGGAGGTGCTCCGGCGGGGGCATCGGCGGCCGGCCCTCGGCTTCGGACAGCCAAGCGCGCGAAGCCAGCTCGGCTTCCGGCAGCCCGAGCCACGCGCGCAGCCCGAGCGGCTCGCCGACGGTCTCGCGAAAGTACGCGCCCGGCGTCAGTCCGGTGACGCGCCGCACGAGCTCGCCGAGCAGGAACCCGAACACGTGACCGTGGTAGGCGTACGTGGAGTCCGGCTCCCACAACGGTTTCTGCTCTTCGATCGCCTCGATCACCGGCGTCCACCGCGCGATCTCCTCGAACGACACGGTCCGGTCGAGCACCGGCAGGCCGGCCCGGTGCCCGAGCACCTGGCGCGGCGTGATGTCGGCCTTGCCCTCGGCCGCGAACTCGGGCCAGTACTTCGCCACCGGCGCGTCGAGATCCAGCCGGCCTTCCTGCGCGAGCAGGTGCACGCAGAGGCTCACGATCGCCTTGGCGCAGGAGAAAACCGGTACCGCCGTGTCGGATTCCCACGTCCGGCCGGTGCTTTCGTCGGCGACTCCACCCCACAGCTCCACGACCTTGCGGCCGCCGGCGAACACCGTCACCGCCGCGCCCAGTTCGGGGAACTCGGCGAAGTTCCTCGCGAACGCGTCGGCGACCGCGCCGAACCCGTCGTCGGCGTCTCCGTGGTAGGTCACGTCCGTGCTCCCTCGTGCTCGATGCCGCCGCGCACGCTACGGCGGCGGACACGGGCCCGGCCACCGAATTTGCCCGCGCTCACCCGGCGGTGCCAAGATCCGCGCATGCCGACCTTCACCGCACCGGACGGGACCACCCTCGCCTACCGCGAGCTCGGGTCGGGCGAGCCGCTGGTCTGCCTGCCCGGCGGTCCGATGCGCGACGCGGCCTACCTCGGCGAGCTCGGGGAGCTGGCCGCGCACCGCAGGCTGCTCGTGCTCGACCTGCGCGGTACCGGCGGCTCCGCCGAACCCACCGACCCGGACACCTACCGGTGCGACCGGCAGGTCGGCGACGTCGAGGCCCTGCGCGAGCACCTCGGCCTCGACCGGTTCGACCTGCTCGGCCATTCCGCGGGTGGCAGCCTGGCGTTGCTCTACGCCGCCGCGCGGCCCGAGCGGCTCGGCCGCCTCGCGCTCGTGACCCCGAGCGCCCAGTCCGTGGGCCTGCAGCTCACCTCGGACGGCCGCCGGCAGGCGATCGCCCGCCGCGCCGGGCAGCCCTGGTACGCGGCGGTCGCCACCGCCTACGATGCCGTCGCCGCGGGCCGGGCGACGAGCGCCGACTGGGCCGCGCTCGCGCCGCTGTACTACGGCCGCTGGGACGACACCGCGAAAGCCCACCACGCCACGGAATCGGCCCAGCGGCACGCCCGCGCCGCCCGTGGTTACAACGCCGCGGGCGCCTTCGACCCGCCGCGCACGCGCACCGCGCTCGCCGCGGTCACGGCGCCGGTGCTCGTGCTCGCGGGTGAGCACGACTGGATCACCCCGCCCGACGTCGCCACCGCGATGGCGGACCTGTTCCCGGCCGCGCACACCGTGATCCAGGCCGGCGCGAGCCACTACCCGTGGGTGGACGACCCGGCCGCGTTCACCGAGACCGTCGCGAAGTTCCTGACCTGACGGGAGCCCCGTCAGCGCCGCCGCCGCGCGGCCGCCCGCTGCCACTCCTTGTCGCTCACCCGCAGCCCGAACGCCGCCTTCACCTCGGGCCGTTGCAACGGCCGCAGCACCGCCTGGGCCAGCAGCAGCCACAGGAAGATGCCGACCGGCGCCCCGGACCCGCCCGCGTCGCTCGCGATGAGGGTGACGAGACCGCCGATGAGCAGGATCGCGCCGAACCCGAGTTCGACGCAGAACGTCGTCCACCACACCGCCGGCTCGCGGCGGCCGAGCAGCACCGCGCAGACCGCGATCGTCACGGCCAGCGCGGCGTCGAGCGCGGCCAGCGCGAGCACTCCGCCGAGGCCCTCGGCGTCGGCCTCGGACAGGCTGCTCACCAGCACCCAGACGAACACCGACAGCGCGAAGTAAAGAATCGCCTGCGCGCCCATGGCCCACCGCGCCGAGGTGATCGCGCGGCGTACTTCTGCCTCGTCGTACGGGTTCTGGTCGATCGGCTCGGGGAAGGGACTCGGGACGGACATGGCCGGGCACCACCTTTTCGACGGACGGCCACCGATCCCCGGGACGAGGGGATGAGCGGGGCCGGTGGCAGGAACCGGCCCACCGCACCACATCCGGGCGGGACCGGTCCCGGCGCCGCCGATCGGGCATCGGTCAAGAACGGCGGTTCACCGGGCGCGGCGGCTCACTTGTCGGTGGTCTTGCTGCACGTCACCGGTTTGCCGGGCGCCGGCGAGGTCGCCTTCGCGAGCTCGCGCTGCTTGTCCAGCAGGATCCGGCAGGTGAGCGTGGCGGTGCCGGTCGGCGTGGCGGTGACGGTGGCGTCGCGGCCCGCGCTGAGGATCACGTCCTGCTTCCACGGCAGCCCGAGCGGGCCGGTGAGCTGGTGCTGCGACGAGTCGTCCTGGTAGCGGTCCACCGACTCGGAGTAGGTGATGCCGGTCGTGGTGCCTTCGCCGGTGACCTCGTAGCTGATGGCCCACGACTTCCCGGTGGGGTTGGAGCACGCGACGAGACCGAGCAGTGCGGCCGTGGCGACCGCAGCGGAGAGCGCCTTCTTGATCACGCGGCGACTGTACTGGGTGTCCGGTTCGCCCGCCGGGCCGGCGAAGGGCAGGATCGGGGCATGACGGCGTTGACGACGACCAGGCGTTCCCTGCACGGTGTGGCCGAGTTGTTGCTGGCCGGCCCGCAGTTCACCACCTCCGAGCGGATCGAGCTGCGCGTGGCGGGTGCGGGCTTCGCGACCATCGCCGCACCCGCGCTGGCGGTGGAGGGGACCCGGCTGATCACGTCTTCGGGGGCAGCCGACCTGCCCGGCCGCACTTACCGCGAGGTGGCGGCCGAGATCGGGGTCGAGCCGCGCGACCTCGCCGACGTCTACACCGACGGCCCGGCGGTGCGCGCCGACGAGACCATCGAGCTCGACGCCGACGCGGTGGCCACCCTGCTCTCGGCGTTCGTGGCCGGCGACCGGGCGCTGCGGGCGCTGGCTCCGGACGAGACGCCGGTGCTGTGGCCGGAGCACTTCGACGTCGCGATCACGCTCGACGCGGTGAACTACGGGGTCTCACCGGGTGACGGCTTCCTGCCCGAGCCCTACGCCTACGTCGGCCCGCACGAGCCGCGTCACGGCGAGTTCTTCAACGCGCCCTTCGGGGCCGCGCGGCCGGTGCGGGAGCTCGACGACCTGCTGGCGTTCTTCCGCGAAGGCCGGGCGCTCGCGCGGTGAACCCGTGTCGCTGACTTCGGAGCTGGCCGACCCGGCGAGTGTGCTCACGTCGTGGTGCGCCCGGGTGTTCACCGGCACCGCCGCGGTGGCGGCCCAGGTGGAGGCGGCCGTGCAGGACGTGCGCCCGGTCCGCCCGGCCGCGCGCGACGTGCCGCGCCGGCACTGGGCCGAGATCGGTGGCGCGTTCGGCCAGCGCGTGGCGGATCTCGTGCAGCCGGCGCCGCCGTACTACGCGTTGCTGGGGCTCGTCGCGGCCCAGTGGGCCACCGGCACGTGGGCGCACGGGCAGGCTGCCGCGTACCCGACCCACCTGGGCCTGCCCGACGCTTTCCGGGCCCGCGCGCTCGGCGTGCGGCCCGCCGCGACGACGTGGCTGGATCTCGGCGACCAGCTCGGCGGTGCGGTGGCCGAGCCGCCGCCGTGGGTCGCCGAGGCGTTCACGGAGTTCTTCGACCGGGCCCGCGCGTACCAGGGCCGGCACGCGCCGGCGGGCACGCTCGGGCCGCCGGGCGTCGAGGCCGGGCTGGCGCGCACGAACTGGGTGGTGTCGGCGTGCGAGGACGTGTACCGCTCGGGCGGGATCGACCCGCGGCTGGCGCGGATCGTCGACGGCGGTGCGGTGAGCGCCGCGGCGCTGCGCGGGCTGGCGACCGACGGCCAGGTCTCGGAGCTGGCCGAGATCGCGAAGCGGCTGCACGATCGCGGCGCGCTGTGGGAGCTGCGGCGCCGGGCCGGCAACCCGCCCGACGGCGAGCAGCTCGGCCTCGCGGGGCCGACGATCGTGCCCGGCTGGGCCGACGGCGACGTGCTGCTGGGCGCGATCGACCCGGCGGGCGGGATCGGCTCCGGCACCGCGACGCTGCTCGACGTGAAGACCGTGGTCGGCGTGCGCGATCCGGACCGCGTGGGCCGTTGGCTCTGGCAGCTGCTGCTCTACGCGTGGCTCGACGTCGGCGACCTCTACCGGATCCGCGAGGTCGGGTTGCTGCTCGCGCGCCACGGCACCGTGGTGGCGTGGCCGCTGGAGCAGCTGGAGGAGGAGCTGCTCGGCACGCCGGACGTCATCGAGTTCCGTCGCGACGAGGCACGGGGACTGGTGGGGGCGATCCTGGCGTCGGCCGGGCTGGCGTTCCCGGAGAGCTGACCCGCGGCGCGCGGCCGGCGAAGCACACCGCGGCCACCACGACCGCACAGCCGGCCAGCTGCAGCGCGGTCGGCTCCTCGCCGAGCAGCACGATGCCGTACACCACCGCGCCGATCGGCTGCAGCAGCATCAGCACCGACCCGGTGGCCGACGACATGCGCGGCAGCCCGGCGGCGATGAGCAGCCAGCCGACGACCTGGCCCACGAGCGCGAGCGCCACGAGCCAGCCGAACGCGGGCCACCCCGGCGTGAAGTCGAGCCGGTGCGTCGGCACGCCGAGCACCACGGCGACGGCCCCGGCCGAGAGCGTGGCCAGCAGCAGCGAGCGGATCTGCGTGGCGGGGCCGCTGCTGAGCCGGATGAACAGCAGGTAGCACGAATATCCGGCGCCGGCCGCCAGCGCGAACAAGGCGCCGCTGAGCGGATCGCTGCCCACGGCGCTCTTGCCGAGGAACCCGCCGCTGAGCACGATGCCCACGAGCAGCGCGGGGGCCGTGAGCAGGAACCGGCGGCCGGGGCGTTCGGCGAGGAACAGCAGCGCCAGCAGCGGCACGATCACCACCTGCACGCCGAGCAGCACCGTCGCGATCCCGGCGCCGACGCGGGGGATCGACTCGCCCCACAACACGAAGTCGAGGCCGAGACCCAGGCCGCCGAGCAGCGGGAACAGAATTTTCGGCCGCACGCGCGTGCGCCGCCACTCCCAGTGGGCCAGCACGGCGAGCACGGGGATCGAGAACAGGCAGCGCCAGAACGAGCTCGTCGACCCGCTCGCGCCCGACACCTTGATGAACACCGAGGACAACGCGATGCACAGGCTGCCGGCCGCGGCGAGCAGGCGCGGGTCGATCCGTTCGGTGAGAACGGTGAGCGGCCCGGCCGCAGGGGGAGCTCGGTCGTGGTCACCCCTCAAGCCTGCGGTGCGCAACTGTCAAGGACAAGCGAATGTTCCTGAGCGGAATTCGGTAGCATCACTACCGTGTTCAGCTTCGATCGGATGCGCGCCCTGCACGCGGTCGCCCAGCACGGCTCGGTGGCCGCGGCGGCCGCGTCGCTGCACGTGACGCCGTCCGGGGTGTCGCAGCAGCTCGCGAAGCTCGAACGCGAAGCCGGCCAGGCGCTGCTGGAGCCCCGCGGCCGAGGGGTACGCCTCACGCGCGCAGGCCGCGTGCTGGCCGGCCACGCCGGGCGCATCCTGGCCCAGGTGGCCCAGGCGCGCTCGGATCTGGAGCTGCTCAACGAGGAGGTGCTCGGCCCGCTGCGCCTCGGTGCCATCCCGACGACCGTCCACGCGCTCCTGCCGCCCACCCTCGCCACGCTCGCCGCGCAGCACCCGCGCCTGGAGGTGACCCTGCGCGAAGGCGAGGCCGAGCAGACCGTGCCGCAGGTCGTGGCGGGTGACCTCGACGTCGCCGTGGTCGAGATCTGGGCCGACCGCCCCACCGTCCTCCCGCCGACGGTCACCGCCACGGCCCTGTTCTCCGACGTCGCCGACCTGGCGTTGCCGAGCACGCACCGGCTGGCCCACCGTCGGGCGGTCGACCTCGCCGAGGTCGACGACGTGCCGTGGATCGCCTGGACGGCCGGCTCCGGCTGTCACGAATGGCTCCTCCACGTCCTGCGCGCGCAACAGGTGGAACCCCGCATCAGCTGCACGGTCGGCGGTTATCCGACGCAGCTGGCCCTGGTGGCCGGCAACGCGGGCGCGGCACTGGTCCCGCGGCTCGCTCGCGGCACCCCGCCGGCCGGCGTACGCATCCTGACCACCCGCCCCGCGTTGTCGCGCACGATCGTCGCGGTGTGCCGGGTGGGGGAGGAGGAACACGCCGGCATCCAGGCGGCGCTGGACGCGTTGCGCGCCGCGTCGGCCCGGTTCACCACGGGGGCCGCGCAGCCGGTCCGGTGACGAGCGGTCCACGCCCCGGTGTCCACACGCGGCACTTACGCGAGGACAGCGCCGGGAAGCGAGCTCAGCGGCCGCGGCGCCGGGCCAGCCACGGCGGGATCCGGCTGCGCGAACTGAACCCCAGCTTCCCCAGGATGTGGTCCACATGGGACTCCACCGTCCGGCGGCTGATCACCAGGCGCTGCGCGATCTCCTTGTTCGTGAGCCCCTCGGCCACGAGTTCGGCGACCTCGACCTCACGGCTCGTGAGCTCCGGCTCGGAGGTTTCGCGCGGGGCCGGCACTGGTGCGGCGGCCGCGACCGTCTCGCCGAGCAGGTGGGCGATGGCGGCTTCGAAGCCGGTCGCCGCTTCGGCCCCGCGTTTGAAGGCCGTGCGGTAGCGGGCGTCGCCGAGGGTTTCGCGGACGGTGCGCTCGCAGGTCGTGTGTTCGTCGAGCATGCGGCGCAGGCCCAGCATCGGCTTGCCGCCGACCAGCGGCCACGCGCGGTGGGCCACACCGAGGCGTTCGGCAGCCAACTCGGTCCGGCCGGTGGCCGCGGCGGTCCACGCCAGCAGCTCGATCGTCTCGGCGGCCCCGAGGACGTCGTTGAACTGCCGGGCCGTGCGCAGCCCGCGCACGAGTCCTTCCTCCGCGGCGTCGTACTCGCCGAGCAGCCACTGCGCGAGGGAGCGCGAGTACAGCAGGTGGGTGCGGGCGCGCATCTCCCCGTTCGCGTCGCTCGCGGCCAGGCCTTCCTCGGCGAGCGACACGGCGGTGGCCGGATCGCCGCCCCACGCCTCGGACTGCGACACGGTGCCGAGGCTGAGCACCTTGATGCTGATGTGGCCAGGAATCTCGTCGAACCGATCGTTCGCGGCGCGGAACAACGCGGTTGCCGTGCCGAAGTCGCCTTCGAGGAAGTGGCACGCTGCGGTGAGCATCTGCGTGTAGCCGAGCACGATCGGGTCGCCCTCGCGCCGGCCCCACTCCGCGGCCTGGCGGATGAGCGGCCGCGCGGCGGCGGGATCGCCCATCAGGCAGGCGGCGTAGCCGCTGATCCACAACGCGCGGGCGCGATCGCGGCTCGGGTTCGGGTTCGCGGCCAGCGCCCGGGTCAGCCACAGCCGGCCCTCGGTGAGGTGCCCGCAGTGCAGCCAGAAGAAGTGCAGGGTCACCACGAGATCGAGGCCGGCGGCGTGCCGGGCGGGATCACCCAGGTCGTGGTCGAGGGCGGTGCGCAGGTTCGCGTGGTCGCGCAGCACGGTCGCGTAGACCTCGACCTGGTCGTTGCCGGTGTCCCAATCGTGCCGCGCGCGCTCGGCGAGGCGGTGGAAGTACGCGCTGTGCCGGTGGGCCAGCGCGGTCTCGGCATCCGCGTCGAGGAGTTTCTGCCGACCGTACTCGCGGATCGTCTGCAGCAGCCGGAACCGCGTCGGCGCCCTGCCGGCGTCGGTGATCACGATGGACTTGTCCACGAGAGCCGCCACCAGCGCGAGCACGTCGTCGGCTTCGATGTCGCCGTCGGAGCACACCTCCTCGGCCGCGCGCAGGTCGAAGCCGCCGGCGAACACGGAAAGCCGCGTCCACAGCAGCCGCTGACGCGGCGTGCACAGCAGGTAACTCCAGTCGATCGTGCCGGTCAGCGACTTCTGGCGCGCGGGCACCACGGGATTGGGCGTCAGCAACTGGAAGGTGTCGTCGAGCCGGTCGAGCAGCTCGTCGATGGCCAGCGTGCGCAGCCACACCGCGGCCAGCTCGATGGCCAGCGGCAGCCCGTCGAGCCGGCGGCACACCTCTACCACCGTCGACCAGGTGTCGCGGTCGAGCGAGAACCCGGTCGCGACGGCGGCGGCGCGCTCGGTGAACAGCGTCACCGCGTCGAGCCCGACGGCGTCGGCGAGGTCGTGCACCGCCGGCACCGCGAGGGGCGCCACCGGGTACACGCGTTCGCCCTTCACGTTCAGCACGTGCCTGCTGGTGGCGAGGATCCGCAGATCCGGTGCGGCGGCGAGAAGTTCGGTCGCGAGCCGCGCGCACGCTTCGGCGAGGTGCTCGCAGTTGTCGAGCACGAGCAGCAAGCTCTTGTCGCGCAGGTGCTCCACGAGCCGGCCGCGGGACTCCTCACCGATGTCCCGGATGCCGAGCGCGGTGCCGACCGCCTGCCCGAGCAGCGCGGGATCGTGGAGGTCACCCAGCTCGATCAGCCAGACGTCGTCGGGAAACGTGTGCGCCACCTCGCCGGCGACCCGGGCCGCGAGCCGGGTCTTGCCGACGCCGCCGGCTCCGATGAGCGTGACGAGCCGCCCCGCGGCGAGCAGCCGGCGGATCTCGGCCAGCTCCCGTTGCCGGCCGACGAAACTGGTCAGCTCCGCGGGCAGCGTCCCCATCGAGCCCACCTCCACGCGTCGGTGTGAGCCTACGTCGCGGGGTGGCAGATGTCAGGTTGTCCGGTTTTATCGGGGCAGCACCGAACCCCGTGCCGCGTGTGTGCGCCGCGGTACGGGGTTCGGCGGGTCGGCTCACTCCATCGGGGGGAGAGTGAGCACCTCCTTTCGGCGGGAACGGCGATTCCTGGGGCAGGCCACCGGATCCGATTCGGGAGACCCGGCCGCTCGGCGTGGGGGAGTGAACCGCTATCCCGGTTTCTTGCTCTTCCAGACTCGCTCGCGAGCACCCGCGGCACATCGGAAGTCCTACGGAGAAAGTACGTACGCAGCCGGTTCCGCAGAGGTTCACCGGCACTCCAGCCGCCGGACAGGTCCGGGACCCCGGCGACGGGTGGACTCACCCGGATCCGCTTGAGGCAAGGGAGAAACCCACAGTGTTCACCTCGTCACGCGCCCGGCGCGTGCTCGCGGCCGCGGTTGTCGTCGCCGGTTCGGCGGCGGTGCTCACGCCCGCCGCCGACGCGTCGGTGCCCGGTCCCGCCGGCTACACCTGGACCACCGACTCGGTCGCGCCGGGCGTCACCGTGCGCACCGGGGTGCTGAGCCGCCCGGCCCACCCTCCGATCTGGACGGTCACGATCACCGCGCCCGCCAAGAACATCCTCACCGGCGCCGCCACCACGGCGGAGCTGGGCACCGCCGCGTGGGCGCGCGACACCGCCGCCCGGCTCGCGGCGGCCGGCTACCCGGCGCGCCAGGACACCGTGCGCTGGCCCGGATTCTCCGACACTCCACGGGGTGTCGAAGGAGTGCGCGTGCGCACCGGTTCGTACGCCACGCAAGCGGCGGCGACCGCGGCCGCGACGGCGCTCAAGGCGGCCGGGTTCAGCGCCGTGGCCGAATGGACCGGCTACGACGCCGACCAGGCGCCCGACGCCGAACGCGTGCACGTCGCGGTCATCGACCGCGACCGGTTCCACGGCAGCATCGAAGCGACGCACGACGGCGCGGTCGCGCAGCGGGAGACCACGTCGTCGATCGCCGCGAAGACCGGTGCCCTCGTCGCGGTGAACGGCGGGTTCTTCGTGACCGCCGACGCCGACGGGTTCCAGGGAGTGCCGGCCGGGCTCGCCGCCTACGACGGCAAGCTCGAGTCGCAGTCGTCCGGCGCCCGCGCGGCGCTCGTGCTCGGCCGCCGCGGCGATGTGTCGATCGAGAACCTCACGTCCACGGTCACCGTGCGGGCCGGCTCGGCGTCCCACGCGGTGGAAGGCGTGAACCGCAAACCCGGTGTCGTGCGCGACTGCGGACGCCCCGGCCTCACCCCGACCACGCGGCCCCGGCAGGACTTCACCTGCACCGCCACCGACGACCTCGTGCTCTTCACCGCCGAGTTCGGTGCGGCTCTGCCGGCCGGAGCGGGCACGCAGGTCACGCTCGACCACGCCGGTCGTGTGCTCACCGTCGGTGCGCGCGGCGGCGCGGTGCCCGCCGGCGGCTCGGCCGTGCAGGGCATCGGCCCGGCCGCCGACTGGCTCGCGGCCCACGCCGTGGCCGGGCGCAAGCTGGACGTCGACGAGCGCGTGCGCACCGCGTCGGGTCGCCCGGTCGACCTGCGGGCCGGGGACGGCATCGTGAGCGCGGCGCCGGTGTTGCTGCGCCACGGCCGCGAGGCCATCGACGCCGCCACCGAAGGCGTGCTCGACCCGAAGGACCTCTCGTTCGGCTACGCGTGGGCCGAGCAGCGCCAGCCGCGCACGATGGCCGGCCTCGACGCACAGGGCCGCCTGCTGCTCGTGACGGTCGACGGCCGCCAGCCCGGCGTGAGCGAAGGCGTGACGATCGAGGAGGGCGCGCAGCTGATGCGCAGCCTCGGCGCGGTCGACGCGCTCAACCTCGACGGCGGCGGCTCCACCGCCATCGCCGTGGCCGGTCAGCTGGTGAACCACCCGTCGGACGCCACCGGCGAACGCCCGATCGGCGACGCCGTACTGGTGCGCTGACCCTGTCCGGCGAGGCGCGTCCGGGCCGACCGGACGCGCCTCGCCGGACCGCGCAGCCACGATTCCGGGTCCATCCGGCCCTTGACGACCGGTGTCCCGGCGACAGCCGACATCGATGTCATCGTGGCCGATTCTTGTCTCACTTGTCGTCTTGACGAGCGGGTGCACGGCCGGGAAGCTTCCTGGCAACGTTGTCACCCGTCGACGTCGACGCCTGCGGTCCCCGCGTCACCTCGACGGATCTGTCTCGAGACCGGGAGATCCCATGACGTTGGACCAGAGTGGTGCGCCGGGCGCGGAGTCGGCCCTGTCGAGACGGCACGTGCTGACCGCCGGAAGCGGGTTGCTGGCCGGGTTCGGCCTCACCGCGGTGCTGCCCGGCGTGGCCTCGGCGGCCCCCGCGTCCCCGGCCGTGACCGACGGGCACAGCTCCACCGACCTGGCGCTGTTCCGCCCGGTGCAGGTGTCCTCCACCGACTACGCGGCCACGCCGGCCGAGTTCGCGGTGGACGGCCTCGCGCAGGTCGGCGTGCAGGGCTCCGGCTGGCGCGCGGCCAAGGGCGACTCGCAGTGGATCATCGTCGACCTGCAGGGCCGCTGCCAGGTCGACTCCGTGGTGCTCACGTTCGAGGCCCGCCCGGGTGACCCCGCGTTCGACGCCGCCGGCTCGCGCAGCAACACCAAGGGCACGGAGGTGCAGTCGAGCTACGCCACCGTGTTCGATCTCGACATCTCCCAGGACGGCAAGTCCTGGCGCACCGTGTACACCACGGCGCAGGGCACCGGCGGGGTGGTGACCATCCCGCTGAAGCCGGCCGTGACCGCTCGCTGGGTGCGGCTCACCAGCTCCGCCGAGTCGACCACGAACCCGTTGGGGCTCAACGGTTTCCAGGTGTTCGGCAGCACTCGCGACAACCGGCCGGCCGTGCGCGGCTGGACCTCGTTCCCGATGCGCGCGCACGACAACCCGCCGGCCCTGGCGGTGGCCGCCGACGGTTCGGTGCCGCTCGAGTCCGGCTGGGTCCTCACCATGCAGGACTGGGCGCCGAGCACCGACGGCGCCGTGCTGTCGGGCGGCACGGTCGACACGCGCGGCTGGCTGCCGGCGTCGGTGCCCGGCACCGTGCTCGGCTCGCTCGTGGAGCAGGGGCAGCTGCCCGACCCGGTCAAGGGCATGAACAACATGCACATCCCGGAAGCGCTCTCGCGCCACGACTGGTGGTACCGCCGCACGTTCGCGCTGCCACGCGGTCTCGACACGTCGGCGGGCCGGCACGTGTGGCTCGAGTTCGACGGCGTGAACCACGAAGCCGACATCTGGCTCAACGGCACGCACGTCGG
Organism: Amycolatopsis rhabdoformis; assembly: GCF_035918295.1. Lineage (GTDB taxonomy): Bacteria > Actinomycetota > Actinomycetes > Mycobacteriales > Pseudonocardiaceae > Amycolatopsis > Amycolatopsis rhabdoformis. The sequence goes on along the minus strand of NZ_CP142149.1, from coordinate 3,194,853 downwards.
CTCGCTGTCGCACCCGTTCGGCCGCGCCGCGCTCGACATCACCGCCGCGCTGCGCCGCACCGGCGACCAGGCGGTGGCGGTGAAGATCGCGCCGATGCCGTTCCCCGGCAGCCCCGGCGACAAGGGGCCGGCCGGCCAGTCGTTCGTGGACGCGGACGCCACCATGTTCACCAACTCGCCGACCTACCTCGCGGTGTCCGGCTGGGACTGGATGCCGGCCGTGCGCGACCGCGCCTCGGGCATCTGGGACCACGTGCGCCTGCGCTCGACCGGCGCGGTCGTGCTCGGCGACGCCCGCGTGGACACCGTGCTGCCGAACCTGCCCGACACGAGCACGGCCGAGCTCACCATCTCGGTGCCGGTGCGCAACGCGAGCGCGGTCACGCAGCGGGCGAAGGTGACCGCGGCGTTCGACGGCATCAGCGTCTCGACCACCGTCACCGTGGCCGCGGGAGCCGAGGGCACCGCGGTGTTCAAGCCCGCGGACTTCCCGCAGCTGCGCCTGAAGAACCCGAAGCTGTGGTGGCCCAACGGATACGGCGACCCGACCCTGCACGACCTCACCCTCACCGCCGCGATCGGCGCGGCCGTGAGCGACCACCGGTCGGTGAAGTTCGGCATCCGCAAGATCGACTACCACTACGAGATCCCGGTGACCCCGGTCGACGGCGCCGCGGACCAGACCGTGGACTTCCCGGCACAGACGGCCCGGTACCTGCGGCTGCAGTGCGACAAGCGCTCCGCCGGCTGGGGTTTCTCCGTGTACGAGATGTCGGTGCTGAACAGCGCGAACCCGGACACGAACCTCGCCCTCGGCAAGCCGGCCACCGCGTCGAGCACCGAGCCGATCGGCGACACGACCACGGACAACCCGGACCTGACCCCGGACCACGCCGTGGACGGCAACCGCACCACGCGCTGGGCCTCGGCGTGGAGCGACAACCAGTACCTGCAGGTCGACTTCGGCAGCCCCGTCACCTTCGACCGGGTGGCGCTGCACTGGGAGTACTCGTACGCGATGACCTACCGCGTGCAGGTGTCGCAGGACGGGCAGACCTGGACCGACGCGCTGGCCGTGGACAACACGCCGAAGCCGCTGACCATCTTCGTCAACGGCGTGAAGATCTTCATCCGCGGCGGCAGCTGGGGCTGGGACGAACTGCTGCGCCGGATGCCGGCCGAGCGCACCGACAACGTGGTGGCGATGCACCGCGACATGAACTTCACGCTGATCCGCAACTGGGTCGGCTCCTCCTACCGCGAGGAGCTGTTCGACGCCTGCGACAAGTTCGGCATCCTGCTGTGGAACGAGTTCTGGCTCGGCTGGTCCTACGACCCGACCAACCACGACGTGTTCCTCGCCCAGGCGAAGGACACCGTGCTGCGCTACCGCCACCACGCGTGCGCCACGGTGTGGTTCGGCTGCAACGAAGGCTCGCCGCCGGCGGTGGTCGACCAGGCGCTGCGCGCGATCGTCACGGACAACACCGACCTGCTGTACCAGAGCAACTCCGCGGGCGGCGCGATCACCGGCGACGGCCCGTACCGCTGGCTCGACCCGAAGCAGTACTTCACGGGTGAGGCCACCGGTGGCAAGGCCGGGTTCTGGAGCGAGATCGGCATCCCGACCGTGTCCGTGGTGGAGAGCATGCGCAACCTCGTCGGCGACGGCGAGGCCGGGTGGCCGATCGGCGCGCCGTGGTTCCTGCACGACTGGTCCACGCAGGGCAACCAGTCGCCGCAGACCTACCTGGCGGCGATCGATGCGCGGCTCTCGCCGTCGTCGAGCCTCGAGGAGTTCTGCCGCAAGGCGCAGTTCGTGAACTTCGAGAGCATGCGCGCGATCTTCGAGGCGTGGAACGCGAAGCTGTGGAACGACGCCACCGGCGTGCTGCTCTGGATGTCGCACCCGGCGTGGCACAGCACGGTGTGGCAGACCTACGACTACGACCTCGACGTGAACGGCAGCTACTACGGTTCGCGCAAGGGCTGCGAGACCCGCCACGTGCAGGCGGACCTCACGACGTGGCAGGTGCGGGCGATCAACCACACCTCGACGGCGATGAGCGCCGCGACGGTGTCGGCTCGGCTGTACGGCCTCGACGGCAAGGCGCTGGGTGCGGCGCAGACGCAGAAGCTCGACGTGGCCGCGCTTTCGGGGGCGGCCGCGTTCACGGTGCCGTTCGGCGCGGACTTGCCGGCGCTGCACCTGCTGCGGCTCACGCTCACCGACTCGCACGGCACGGTCGTCTCGGAGAACACCTACTGGCGCTATCAGACCGACACGGCGATGCGCGCGCTCAACCAGCTCGGGCGCACGCAGCTGTCCACCAGCCTCAAGTCGGCCGGCAAGGACGGGTACACCGCGACGATCCGCAACACCGGCAAGACCGTGGCCGCGATGGTGCGGCTTTCGCTGCGGGAGAGCAACGGCAAGGACCGCGTGCTGCCGACGATCTACGGCGACAACTACTTCTGGCTGCTGCCGGGGGAGTCGCGCACGGTCACGGTGGCGCCGCGCAAGTCGGTGAAGTCGCCGCGGCTGTCGGTGGAGGCGTACAACGTGCCGGCGAAGCTGAGCTGATCGCCTGACTCCCGGTTGCCGGGGCCTGCCTCGCGGCGGCTCCGGCAACCGGCCCCCACCACGACCGGGAACAGCGGCTGAAACCGCGTGCCTCGGACCGCGCAGTTCAGGCCGCGCAGCTCAGGAAATGGCTTCGCGCAGCCGTGCGGTGAACGTCGGGTCGTCGAGCCCGTCGGTGAGGTGCGTGGCGTAGGCGCCGTCGGGGTCGAGCACGTAGGTGATCGCGGTGTGCGGCACCGCGTAGCCGTCCGGGTCCTCCGGATCGTCCTTGCGCCGCGCGAACACGCGGAACGCCCGCTTGGCCCGCTCGATCTGCTCGGACGTGCCGGTGAGGCCCGTGAAGCGCGGGTGATCGTGTTCGAGGAAGGCGCGCATGACCTCGGGGCTGTCGCGCTCCGGGTCCACGGTGATGTAGAGCGGCTGGATCTCGTCCGCTAGCGGGCCCAGGTCCGCCAGCGTGGCCGACAGGCGGCCGAGCGCGCGCGGGCAGACCATGCGGCAGTGGGTGAAACCGAAGAACACCGTGACCCAGCGGCCCCGGTAGCTCTGCTCGGTCACGGCCGCGCCGTGGTGGTCGACGAGGCTGAAGGTGGCGTCGATCGGCGTCACGCCGGGGTCCTCTCGTCAAGCCGGTCCTGCTCACCGCCACGCTACTCGCGGGCTTCGTAATTCAAGCACTTGACTTAACTTCCGAAGATCCGGTTGACTGATCACGAACCGCAGACGCGACGCGGGGAGGAGCAACCGTGGCCGGAGTGACCGGGAAGGCAGTGCGTGCGGAGCCGACGCGTGAGCGGATCCTCGCGACGGCCGAGCGCCTGTTCGCCGAGCACGGCGTGTACGCGGTGTCCAACCGGCAGATCAGCGAAGCCGCGGGGCAGGGCAACAACGCCGCGGTCGGCTACCACTTCGGCACGAAGGCCGACCTCGTCCGCGCGATCGCTCGCAAGCACGCCGAGGACATCGAGGTCACGCGCACGCGCCTGGTCGCCGAGGTGCCGGCAGGCGCCGACGTGCGGGCCTGGGTGGAATGCCTGGTGCGGCCGGTGACCGAGCACCTGGCCGCCTTGCGCGCCCCGACGTGGTACGCGCGCTTCGCCGCACAGGTGACCACCGACCCGGCGCTGCGTGGAATCGTCGAAGAGGAGGCGCTGAGCGCCCCGGCGCTGCACCGGATCCTGCGCGGCCTCGACGCCTGCCTGCCGCACCTGCCGGCCGACACCCGGGCCGAACGCGACGCCATGGCCCGCATCCTCATGGTCCACACCTGCGCCGAGCGCGAACGGGCGCTGGCCGAAGCCACCCCGACACCCCGGGCCGACTGGTCGACGGCTGGAACCGGGCTCGTCGACGCCATCGTGGCCCTCTGGCTCGCACCGACGACCGCGGGTTGAGCCGCCGACTGTCCACTTCAGACACCGCCGAGGTCGGCCTGCGCACCGCAGACCGGCGAAGTCCCCACCTGCCGCGGAGGAACGCATGACGAGCACGGTCCCCGAGATCCCCGAGTTCCCGATGGCGCGCGCGGCCGGGTGCCCGTTCGACCCGCCGCCGCGGGCGCGGGAGCTGCAGGAGGCCGGGCCGCTGGCGCGGGTGAAGCTGTGGGACGGCAGCACGCCGTGGCTGGTCACCCGCTACGCCGACCAGCGCGCCCTGCTCGCGGACTCGCGGGTGAGCGCCGACATCACGCGGCCGGGTTATCCGAGCCCCGCGCCGCTGCCGCCGGGCGGGTCGGCGATCAGCTTCATCCTGATGGACAACCCGGAGCACTCGCGGTTGCGGCGGATGGTCACGGCGCCGTTCACGGTTCGGCGCATCGAAGCGCTGCGCCCGGCCGTGCAGCGGATCGTGGACGACTCCCTCGACGCGATGCTCGCCGGGCCGAACCCGGTGGACCTCGTGGAGGCGTTCGCCCTGCCGGTGCCTTCGCTCGTGATCTGCGAGCTGCTCGGCGTGCCCTACCGCGACCACGATTTCTTCCAGGCCAACAGCAAGGTCATCGTGCAGCGCGACGTCGACCCGGCCGTGCGCACCGCCGGGCACCGGGCGCTCGTGGACTACCTCGACCGGCTGATGGGGGAGAAGCTCGCGCACCGGCAGGACGATCTGCTGTCCGGGCTCGCCGACCGCGTCGAGGCGGGGGAGCTCACGCGGCTCGAGGCGGCGCAGATGGGCGTGCTGCTGCTGATTGCCGGCCACGAGACCACAGCCAACATGATCGCGCTCGGCACGCTCACGCTGCTGCGGCACCCCGAGCAGCTCGCGCTGATCCGGGAGACCGACGACCCGGCCGTGATCGCCGGCGCGGTCGAGGAGCTGCTGCGCTACCTCACGATCACGCACAACGGCCGCCGGCGCGTGGCGATCGAGGACATCGAGGTGGCGGGCCAGACGATCCGCGCGGGTGAGGGCCTGATCATGGCCAACGACATCGCCAACCGCGACGAGAGCGTGTTTGGCGATCCCGACGGCCTCGACGTGCGCCGGCCGGACTCGCGCCGGCACGTGGCGTTCGGCTTCGGGGTGCACCAGTGCCTCGGCCAGCCGCTCGCGCGGGTGGAGCTGCAGGTCGTGTACAGCACGCTCTACCGCCGCGTGCCGACGCTCGCCCTCGCGGCCGGGTTCGACGAGCTTTCGTTCAAGCACAACGGTTCCGTGTACGGCGTGTACGAGCTGCCCGTCACGTGGTGATGCGCAGCCCCGCCAGCACCACGTCGAGGTAGGGCTCGGCGGTGCGGCCCGTGGCCGGGTCCTTCGGCAATGCGCCGATGAGGGCGAGCACCTGCGCGGCCGTGACGTCGGGTCGCACGTGGCCCTCGGCGCGGGCGCGCTCGAGCAGCGCGGCGAAGCTCGCCTTCATCGGCGCGCACGTGGCGGCGACCGGCGACCCGTCGTCGGCCAGCCCGTCGCCGACGTGCCCGCTCAGGCCGGGGTATTCAGTGGCGGCGCGGTCGTAGAGGCGCAGCCAGCCGGCCAGCCCGCCGGCGCCGTCGGGCGCGTCGAGCAGCTCGCGTGCGCGCACGTCGAGCAGGTCGGCGCTGTCGTGCATGATCGCGGCGAACACGTGCTCACGCGAGGGGAAGTGCCGGTACAGCGTGCCGCGGCCGACGCCCGCTTCCTGCGCCACGATCTCCAGCGGCGCGTCGGTGCCCAGGCGCGCGAAGACATCCTTCGCGGCTTCCAGGAGCACGTCGTAGTTGCGGCGCGCGTCGGCGCGCTGCCGTTTCGCGGGACTGGTCACGGTCCGAGTCTAGCTATCCGGACGCGGTGTCCGCTCTCACGATGACAACCGGACACGATGTCCGTAACGTCGGCGCCAGGAAACGGACGCGACGTCCGGATGGAGAGGAGATCCAATGGCTCCCGTGATCGCCGTGGTCACCGGCGCGAGCCGCGGTGCCGGCAAGGGCATCGCCCTGGCGCTGGGCGCGACCGGCGCGACGGTGTACGTGACCGGCCGCAGCGTGCGGCCCGGCGACTCGCCCCACGGCGGCACCGTCGCGGAGACCGCGGCGTTGATCGACGAGGCCGGCGGCACCGGGGTGCCGGTGGCCGTGGACCACGCCGACGACCGGGCCGTGGCCGCGCTGTTCGAGCGCGTCGCCGCCGACCACGGGCGCCTCGACGTGCTGGTGAACAACGCGGCGAAAGTCGGCGAACCGGGGAAGCCGGGCGGGTTCTGGACCCACCCGCTCGACGCGGCGGACCTGATCACGGTGGGCCTGCGTTCGCACTACGTCGCCGCCTACCACGCCGCCCCGCTGCTCATCGCCAACGGCCGCGGCCTGATCGTCCACACCGGACACTACGGCGCCGTGTCGTATCACCAGGGCCCCGCCTACGGCGCGCAGAAGGCGGGTGCGGACAAGATGGCGGCGGACTTCGCGAAAGACCTGCGGCCGCACCACGTGGCCGCGGTGTCGCTCTGGATGGGTGGCCTGCGCACCGAACGCGCCGAGGCCTACCTCGCCACGCTCCCGGCCGCGGCCCGGGGCACCGCGGCGCGCGAGACGCCGCAGTTCACCGGCCGCGTGATCGCCGCGCTCTACGCCTCGCCCGACCTGATGGCCCACTCGGGCCGCACGCTGATCGGCGCGGAGCTCGGCGCGCGCCTCGGCGTGACCGACCTGGACGGCACCGCTCCGCTGAGCCGTCGCGACGAGCTCGGGGCGCCACCGGAGCCGCACCCTTCGCTGCTGGGCTGACCGAACGGAAACTGGCAGACTCGGCCGGTGAAGATCGACGCTCGCGCGGCGGGCCTGTGGACCCTCGGTGATCTGCCGGTCGCCCGGCTCGGCTTCGGCACGATGCGGCTGCCCCAGCGCGGCGAGGCGTTCGCCGCCGACGCCGTGCCGCGCGATCGGGACGAGGCGATCGCCGTGCTGCACCGGGCCGTGGAGCTCGGGGTGAACCACGTGGACACGGCCGCGTTCTACTTCTCGCGGCTGCGCTCGGCCAACGAGCTGATCAACCGGGCACTGGCCCCGTATCCCGACGACCTGGTGATCGCGACCAAGGTCGGGCCGGCGCGCGATGCCGGCGGGCAGTGGCTGCCGATGGCGACACCGGCGCAGCTGCGCGGCCAGGTGGAGCAGAACCTGCGCGAGCTGGGCCGTGACCACCTCGACCTGGTGAACCTGCGCACGTCCGGGATCGAGTCGGTGACCGCGCACTTCGGGGTGCTGGCCGAACTGCGCACGGCCGGGCTGATCCGCCACCTCGGCATCTCCAACGCGCGGCCCGAACACCTCGCGCAGGCCCGGGCGGTGGCACCCGTGGTGTGCGTGCAGAACGCCTACGGCCTGGGCTACCGGCCCGGCCAGGACGAGTTCGTCGCCGAATGCGGGGCGGCCGGCGTCGCGTTCGTGCCCTTCTTCGCGATCGCCGGCGCCGGCCGGGAAGCGGGCACCGGCGGGCCCGACCACGACGAGGTACTCGCTGTGGCGCGGGAGCACGAGGCCACGCCCGTGCAGGTCCGGCTGGCCTGGGCGCTGCACCGGGGTCCGCACGTGCTGGTGATCCCGGGCACCGGCACGCCGGCGCACCTCGAGGACAACGTCGCCGCCGCGGCGCTGCGCCTCACGACCGACCAGCTCGCCCGGCTCGATGCGCTGCACCGCGCCTAGCTTGAGTGACCATGGACGTTTATGACGGTTGAGCGGCGCGTCGGGTTGATCACGACGAAGACCTCCGTGTGTGGTGCTGGTGTCTGACGCCATCACCGATCACAACGGAGGTCTTCATGTCCCACCGTAATGCTCGCCTGACCCTGCATGGGCGTCGGTTGCTCATCGACCGGGTCCGGGCTGGCCGCCCGGTCGCGCACGTCGTGGCCGAACTCGGCGTTTCCCGCGCGACCGGCTACAAGTGGGTCCGCCGTTACGCCCGCGACGGTGACCTCGGCCTGGCCGACCGTTCCAGCCGGCCGCACCACTCACCCCGGTGAACCCATGCCCAGACCGAGCAGCAGATCCTTCAGCTACGCCACGACCGACGACTGGGCCCGGCCCGCATCGCCGGCATCCTCGACCTGCGCGCCTCGACCGTGCACCGAGTCCTGACCCGCCACCACCAGCCGAAACTGGCCTGGCTGGACCGCCCCACCGGCCAGCCGATCCGCCGCTACGAACGCGACCGGCCCGGCGAACTCGTCCACGTCGACGTCAAGAAACTCGGCCGGCTGCGCGAAGGCGGCGGCTGGCGCGCCCACGGACGCGACAGCGACATCCACCGCGCCACCCGCAACGCCGCCCGCGTCGCCGCTCCCACGCCTGGCGTGACGCCCTCACCGACATCGGCGCCCAAGCCCGCTTCACCCGCCGCTACCGACCCCAAACCAACGGCAAAGCCGAACGCTTCAACCGCACCCTCACCGAAGAATGGGCCTACGCCCAACCCTTCACCAGCTCACACCACCGAGCCGAAGCACTACCCGCATTCCTCCACCACTACAACCACCCCCGCACCCACACCGCCCTCAGCGGCCAACCACCCATCACCCGCATCAACAACCTCCCAGGGCACTACACCTAGCCGGAGAATTTTTCGGGACGCTCACCGCGCCGTGTCGAGTTACGGTCGGGCTGTTCGTCATCCTCTTCGGACGACCTGGACCAGGTGACTGGAGGACACGTGCAGTACATGCTGCTCATCTACAACTGCGTACGCCCCGAACCGGGTGACCCCGGGTTCGAGGAGGCGGTGGCGCGGGTCAACGCGTTCGCCGACGAGTGCCGCCGCCGGGGCGTGTGGCTGGAGGGCCGGCCGCTGCAGTCGGAGGCCGCGGCGACCACGGTGAGCGTGCGCGACGGGCGCACGCTGATCACCGACGGCCCGTTCGCCGAGACCCACGAGCACCTCGGCGGGTTCTACCTGTTCGACTGCCGCAACCTCGACGAGGCCCTGGAGCTCGCCGCGCTGTGCCCGATGGCGGCCGAGGGGTCGATCGAGGTCCGCCCGGTCGTCGGGATCCCGGGGGTGGGCCACGCGCCGGTCGACGCGGCGGCCTCCGCTGAGTGAACCGGCGGCCGCCGCGGTGGTCGAGCGGGTCTACCGCGAGGACCGCGCGCGGATGCTGGCCGCGCTGATCCGCGTGCTCGGCGATTTCGAGCTCGCGGAGGACGCGTTGCAGGAGGCCTGCGCGCTGGCGCTGCGCAAGTGGGCCGCGGTGCCCGACGACCCGATGGCGTGGCTGCTCACCGCGGCCCGCAACAGCGCGTTCGACCGGCTGCGCCGCGCCCGCGTGGGCCGGGAGAAGCTGGCGGCGGTGGGGGCCGAGCCGGAGGTGGTGGCGATGCCGGACTTCGCCGACCGGCGCCTGCTGGAAGTGGGCGACGAACGGCTGAGCCTGATCTTCACCTGTTGCCACCCCGCGCTCGCCGAGCCGGCGCGGGTGGCGCTGACCCTGCAGGCCGTGGTCGGGCTCACCGCGGGACAGATCGCGCGGACGTTCCTGATCGGCGAGGCCACGCTCGCGCAACGGCTCGTGCGCGCCAAGCGCAAGATCCGCGACGCCGGGATCACGCTGGAAGTACCGCCGGACCACCTGCTGCCCGAGCGGCTGGCCGGCGTGCTCGCGGTGGTGTACCTGATCTTCACCCAGGGCTACACCGCCGCGGCCGGCTCACCCGAGCACGCGGCCCTGCGCCAGGAGGCGATCCGGCTCGGCAAGCTCGTGGCCACGCTCATGCCGGACGAACCGGAGGCCCTCGGTCTCGTCGCCGTGCTGCTGCTGCACGATTCGCGCGCGGCCGCGCGGTACGACACCGAGGGCGACGTGGTGCTGCTGGAGGACCAGGACCGCACGCGGTGGGACCACACCGAGATCGCGGAGGCCCTCGGGCTGCTCGACCGCGCGCTGCGCCACGGCGAGCCCGGGCCGTACCAGGTCCAGGCCGCGATCGCTGCGGTCCACGCGCAGGCCGCGTCGGCGGAGCTGACCGACTGGGCCGCCATCGCCGGGCTCTACGCGCGGCTGCTGGAGCTCACGCCTTCGCCGGTGGTGGCGCTGAACCACGCGGTGGCGGTGGCGATGGCGCGTGGTCCCGCCGAAGGGCTGACGCTGATCGAGCGCATCGAGGGGCTCGACCAGTACCACCTGATGCACGCCGCGCGCGCCGACTTGCTGCGCCGGCTCGACCGGCGCGCCGAAGCGGCCACCGCGTACCGGCGCGCCCACGAACTGGCCCACACACCGGCGGACCGGCGGTTCCTCGCCCGCCGCCTGCTCGACCTCGATTGCCCTGATTCCGACTGCCCTGATACCGACGCCGACGCTGGGGAGACACCGTGAGACTGTCCATTCTGGAACACGGCCACCGCCGCCGGGCGAAGCTGTTCCTGTCGGCCACCGCGAAGATGTCCCGAGTGGACAGTCCCGACATCGTGCTGACCCTGCTGTACCGGCCCGAGTACCTGACCCGCGCGCTGCTGGACCTCACGGCGCCGGCCATGCGGGGACCGTCGTACTGGACCGCCGGCGAGCGCGAGTACCTGGCGATGGGCACGGCGAAGCTGCACGAGTGCCCGTTCTGCATCGTCACCCACGCCGAGCTCACCCGCATCGCCGGCACGGGCGAGGTCGACCCCGATGAACCGGCGGCCGCCCGCCCGGAACTGCGGGCCGTGCGGGCCTTCCTCGACACCGTCTCGCGCCCGGGCAGCGAGCCCGATGCGGCGCTGATCGCCGACGTACCCGCGGCGGCCGTGCTCGACGCGCTGCGCGTGAACCTGGTGTGGGACGTGGTGAACCGCCTGGCCAACGCGTTCGGTTTCGAACTGCGCGACGGTCAGCTCGAGAGCGGCACTCGCTCCCTGCACCGCTTCGGCTACCGCTTCCCGGGCTTCCTGCTCTCCGGCGGCCCGAAAACCGACCACGGTGACGTCGTGGAGAACCTCCGCCACGCGGTCACGGACGCGCGCGGGGTCACCGATCCCGCCTTGCGCGCAGCCCTGATGGAAGGCACCCCGGTCCCCGAACCGTGGTCGACGTACGCCGACACCGTCCGCACGGCCTCCTACCGCCTCACCGATGCCGACTTCGCCGCACTGCGCGCCGCCGGACACTCGGAGGACGAGATCTTCGAGGTCACCCTCGCGGCGGCGGCCGGTGCCGCGCTGCACGCGTACGACCGGGGCCGGAAGGCAGTAGGGCAGTAGAGCAGTAGGGCGAGCCGGGCAACAAGGCCGTAGGGCAGTGAACCGGGGACCGGTGGGGGAGTCCGGTTCGGACACCCCCACCGGTGCGGCTCACACCGTGACCGGCTCCCACGCCACTCGGCCCAGGAAGGCCAGCAGGCGCGTCTGATCGTCCGAAGCGGGCGGGGGCGTGAGTTCCGGTCCGAAGAAGCCCGGGGCGCGCACGGCGTGGTCGTGGGCCCAGGCGAACGCGGCCTCGACCGTGCCGGGGTCGAGGCGCACGTCGGCGCCCAGCGTGTGCGCGATGTCCCAGGTGTGGGCCACCAGATCCGTGGTCAGCAGGCTCACCACGGCGGCGACGGGGACCTCGCCGAGGCCCGGGATCGAGGTGGTCCGGGCCAGTGCTTCCGGGGTCAGGGCGGCGTGACAGGCGGCGCTGGCCACGCGCCACGTGGTGAGCGGGTCGGTGCCCGCGATCGGGGCCGGGTGCGGAGAGCCCGGGGCGCCCGAGCGGTCGGCGTAGTCCTCGCCGGTGGCCCAGGCCCGCAGCTGGCGCTGGCCCCAGATCGCGTGGCCCGCGAGGTCGCGCACCGTCCATTCGGGGCAGGTCGACCGGTCGGCCCAGCGCTCGGCCGGCACCGCGGCGAGCACCGTCCCGAAGCCGTCCTGCGCTTTCCCCAGCAACGCCAAGTTGTCCATCGTTCGTCCTTTCACGGGTCCTTTTCCACCCGAGGACGAACGGCACCGGCCCGGCTCGACACCCGCTCACGGACTGGCGGCGAGGAACACGAAAGCCGCCAGCAGCACCAGGTGGACGCCGCCCTGCAGCCGGGTCGCGCGGCCCGGCACCACGGTGAGGCCGCCGACCACCACGGTGATCACGAGCAGCACGATCTGGGTCGCGTCCAGCCCCAGCAGCAGCGGCCCGGTGAGCCAGATCGACGCGAGCGCGATCGCCGGGATCGTGAGGCCGATGCTGGCCATCGCCGACCCGAGCGCCAGGTTCAGGCTCACCTGCACGCGGCCGCGCCGCGCGGCGTTGGTGGCGGCCAGCGTCTCGGGCAGCAGCACGAGCAGCGCGATCACCACACCGACGAACGACTGCGGGAACCCCAGCGCCGCCACCCCCGCCTCGATCGCGGGCGACTCCACCTTCGCCAGCCCGACCACGGCCACGAGCGCGACCAGCAGCAGGCCCAGGCTGAACAGCGCGGTGCGCGTGGTCGTCGGCTTCGCGTGGTCGTCTTCCTCGACCACGGCGCCGTCGTCGCCCACCGGCAGGAAGAAATCGCGGTGGCGCACGGTCTGGGTCACCACGAAAAGCCCGTAGAGAACCAGCGACGCCAGCGCCGCGAACGCCAGCTGCGCGGGCGAGAACTCGGGCCCGCGGCGGGAAGTGGTGAACGTGGGCAGCACGAGGCTGAGGGTGGCGAGCGTCGCGACGGTCGCCAGCGCCGAACCCGTGCCCTCGGCGTTGAACGCCGCGGTCTTGCGGCGCCACGCGCCCACGAGCAGCGACAGGCCGAGGATGCCGTTGCAGGTGATCATCACGGCGGCGAACACGGTGTCGCGCGCCAGTGAGGCCGTTTTCTCGCCACCGGACACCATCAGCGTGACGATGAGCGCCACCTCGATCACCGTCACGGCCACCGCCAGCACGAGCGACCCGAACGGCTCGCCGACCCGGTGGGCCACCACCTCCGCGTGGTGCACCGCCGCGAGCACGGCGGCCGCCAAGACCACGGCGACAAGGATCACCGGCACCGTCGCGAGCACCCGCCCCCACGTGACCACCAGCGTGACCACCGCGACCGCCGGGGCGATCGTCGTCCAGCGCAACCAGGGGGAACTCGTCCGGGAAGCCATGCAACGCAGCTTCGCAGATCAGCCGGGGAAACGCCCCCGGAGCGCGCCGGGCCGGGGGATCAGGCGCCGCCCGGTTCGGCCGCGGCGAGGTCGGACCGGTGCAGATCGCGCTCGCCCGTGATCCCGCCGGGTTCGAGCGCCTCGCCCGCACTCGCGTTCGCGGAGGGCGACGACAAGAACATCGACCACGTGGTGCGCACCGTCCGGCATCCGTTCTGGCGCGAGCGGATCGCGGCGTACCTGACCGAGTCGCCGATGCACGGATGCTCAGCGACTACAAGATGGGCGTGGGACTGGTTCGCGCAGTCGTACCGCTTCGTGTCGGTGCCGGGCGCGGGGCACTGGCTGCACCAGGACGCGCCGCTGAAGGTGAACCGGGAGATCCGGTCCTGGCTCGACCTGGTGCGCTGACCGGGTTTTGCCTGTCCGCGCACGGGATATCCCGGCCCGGTAAGGGTGAGCCGGGGGGAGGTTCACCACGGCACCACCGAGCGGGGGACACCGCATGCGCATCGGCTACACCTTGATGACCGAGCAGGCCGGGCCGAAGGACCTGGTCGCGCACGCCGCCGCGGCCGAGCGGGCGGGGTTCGACTTCGAGGTCTGCAGCGACCACTACTCGCCCTGGCTCACCGAGCAGGGCCACGCGCCCTACGCGTGGAGTGTGCTCGGCGCGGTCACGCAGGTCACCGAACGGGTGGATCTGATGACGTTCGTGACCTGCCCGACGATGCGGTACCACCCCGCCGTGGTCGCGCAGAAGGCCGCGACGATCCAGCTGCTGTCCGACGACCGGTTCACCCTCGGCCTCGGCGCGGGGGAGAACCTCAACGAGCACGTGGTCGGGCAGGGGTGGCCGCCGGTGAACGTGCGCCACGACATGCTCGCCGAGGCCGTGCAGATCATCGGCGGCCTCTTCGACGGCGGCTCGTTCAGCTACGAGGGCAAGCACTTCCGGGTGGACTCGGCGAAGCTGTGGGACCTCTCGCCCACGCGGGTGCCGGTCGGGATCGCGGTGTCGGGCAAGCAGTCCGTGCACCGGTTCGCGGCCCAGGGCGACGCGATGATCGCGGTGGAGCCCGACCCCGCCCTGTGCGGCGAGTGGGACGCGACGCGGCTCGGACCGCCGACGCGCAAGATCGCGCAGCTGCCGGTGAGCTGGGATCCGGATCGCGACACCGCCGTCCGTCGCGCGCACGACCAGTTCCGGTGGTTCAGCGGCGGGTGGAAGGTGAACTCGGAGCTGCCGGGCCCGGCGGGCTTCGCCGGCGCCACCCGGTTCGTGCGCCAGGACGACGTGGCCGCGGGCATCCCGTGCGGCCCGGACGTCGGCCCGATCCGCGACGCCGTGCAGCAGTTCGCCGACTCGGGTTTCACCGACCTCGCGCTGATCCAGATCGGCGGCGATCGGCAGGACGAGTTCCTGGCGTTCGCGGAGAAGGAACTGTTGCCCGCGTTGCGTGAGTAGTGCGGCGGCGCGCTGCCCGCGCTCGGGTCAGAGCGCCGGGCGGTGCAGCGCCGGCAGGTTCGCCAGCGCGGAGCAGAGGGCTTCCGCCACTCGCGGGTGGCCGAGCGGCACCGGCGCCGGCACGCGGTCGTCGTCGGTGGTGTGCGCGAGGAGGTCGACGTCGACGCCGGCGTCACGCAGCTGCGCGACCACGGTGCCGTGCTCCGCGAGCCAGGTCTCGTCGGCCTCGGTGGCGTCGCCGGGGCTCAGCACACCCTCCGCGGCCGGGTCGACGAGCAGGACCGAACGCACGTGGTCGGGGCGCTCGGCCGCGAGCCGCAGGGCTTCGCCGGCGAACGGACCGCTCGCGACGAGGTCGACGCGGTGCTCGGCCCGGTTCGTCACGGCCTCGGTGGCCTCGCGCAGAGCGCCCTCGGCCGGCATCCGACACCACACGACGTGGTGGTCCTCGGTGAGGGGCCGCCAGGTGGGTGGCAGGCCGTCGTGCTTGGCCTCTCCGGCCGGGTCGAGCACGATGAGCCGCCGGGCGCCGGGCGGGCCGGCGGTCACCAGGGCGGGGCCTTGCGCGCGGATCGGGTCCGGCACGGGGTTTTCGGACATGCGAGGAACTCCTTTCCGTCCGTTCCGGCGGGTACCCGGTGGGGACGGTGAAAAACCGGCCGATTTCCGCGGCTTCCCCGGGGGTAACCGCCGGGCATGAGCCGAAGCCGAGGAAAAGTGGAGGTCGTGGCCCGGGTCCGCCTCGAAGGCCCCGAGGACCTCGCCAGGGAGTACACGCCGGGCGTCGCGGAGGTCGCCGAGCGGGTGGCCGACGATCCCTCGGCCCTGGGGCGCGAGACGGTGAAGGCCAACTCGGTCGCGATCGTGTCCGACGGGTCGGCGCTGCTCGGGCTCGGCGACCGCGGTCCGGCCGCCGCGCTGCCCGTGATGGAGGGCAAGGCGGCGCTGCTGAAACGGTTCGCCGACGTCGACGCCTGGCCGATCTGCCCGGTCAGCCGCGAACCCGACGACCTGGTGCGCACGGTAAAGGATCTCGCGACGTCGTTCGGCGCGATCAATCTCGAGGACATCGCCGCGCCGAGGTGCTTCACGGTCGAACGCCGCCTGCGCGACGAGCTCGACATCCCGGTCTTCCACGACGACCAGCACGGCACCGCGGTCGTGGTGCTCGCCGCGCTGCACAACGCCCTGAAACTCACCGACCGCGAACCCGCCGGCACGTCCGTGGTGATCTCCGGCGCGGGCGCGGCGGGCAGCGCCACCGCCCGGCTGCTGCGCGAGGCCGGCTACCGGCAGATCACCGTCTGCGACCGCGAAGGCGTGCTGCACCCGGGCCGCGACCTCGTGGGGGAGAAGCGCTGGCTCGCGGAGAACACCAACCCCGACGGCGCGGTCGAAGGCAGTCTGCGCGAGGCATTGTCCGACGCCGACGTGTTCATCGGCGTAAGCGCCGGCGGCCTCCTGCGCGAAGAAGACGTGGCCGCGATGGCTGACCGCGCGATCGTGTTCGCCCTGGCCAACCCCGACCCCGAGGTGGACCCGGACCTCGCCGGCAAACACGCGGAGATCGTCGCCACCGGCCGCAGCGACCACCCGAACCAGATCAACAACGTCCTCGTCTTCCCCGGTATGTTCCGCGGCCTCCTCGACTCCGGCGCGCCCCGCGTCACGACCCGCATGCTGCTCGCCGCGGCCCACGCCCTGGCCGACGTCGTCGCCGACGACCTCACCCCGCAGCGCATCGTGCCGACGGTGTTCGACGAGGGCGTGGTGGAGGCCGTCGCGGGTGCGGTGGCCGGTGCGGCTGAGCAGGACTGACTGGGCGAGGGTCTTGGGCGGGAGGAACGGGTGGCGGCACACCGAACGCGGGGAACGAGCCGCCCGTCTCGTTCCCCGCGTTCGCCGGGCGGCGCGGGCACACCCCGCCGCCTGTCCGCGCCGCCCGGGTCAGGGGATCAAGGAGTCCAGCGGGTCACGCGTGGCGCAGCAGCGCGGCGAACCCGTCTTGCAGATCGAGGCGCTCGTCCATCACCACCACGTCGGCGCCGACGGCCACGGCGGCGAAGGGCAGGGCTTCGTCGGCGCGGTGCGCGGACGGGTCGCCGGCGCCGAGGGCGGCCAGGCGGGGCTTGGCCACGCCGACCTGGGTCGGTTCGGGACCGGTGAGCACGTGGGCGTCGCCGGGGTCGCCGACGAGCAGCGTGGCGACGTTGGCCTCGGACAGGGCCGCCGTCACGGCTTCGAGGCCGCTCACGGCCAGGCCCGAGCCGCGGCCGGTCTCGGCGTGGAAGCGTTCGGCGAGGTCGTCGAGCTCGCCGAGGCGGCGGCCGATCAGCAGTTCGCGCACGTACTCGTCGAGCTCCGTGCGGTCGGCCCCGGCCGCACGGCCGCCGGAGTCGGACTGCTCGGTGATCGCGCGGACCGGTTCGGGCAGCAGGTTCAGCAGCTCGGCGCGCGCCTGCACCTCACCCGCCAGCACCACGAGGCCGGCGCCGGTGTGCTGCACCGTTTTCGCGACGTGCGCGGCGACCTCCTCGAGGTTGTGCCGCACGGCTTCCTCGGCGCGGCTGCGCAGGCTCCGGTGTTCGGGGCCGCCGCCACGCACCTTGTGCACGTCGTCCTCGCTGCCCTGCGCGGTTTCGGTGTGGACGGTGCCGTCGGGGTGGTGCACCTCGACGTCGGCGCCGTGCCGGTCCACGAGCACCACCAGGTGCTCGGGCGCGTCCCCGGCGTGCAGCACCACCGGCAGGAAGTACGGCAGGTCGGAGTAGCGCGCCTCCTGCTCGCCGGGCGGCGCGGAGAGGCGCCGGTCGGCCACGACCTCGCCGTGCGCGGCGACGATGCTCCGGCCCGCCGCACCGACGGGCGGGGGAGTGTCCTCGATCGCGGCCACGATCGCCTCGACCGTGGCCGGATCGGCGTCCTGTTCGGACAGTGCCGCGCAGATTTCTTTCAACCGCAGGCGAAGCTGCTTCGCGGCGTCTTCGGTGTCGTGGGACTCGTCGAGGTGGACCGAGGCGAACGGTCCGGTGGCGGTCGTGAGGGGGCGCAGGTCGCTGGTGTCCACAAGCGACTCCTTTCGGTAACGCGGATCAGGTGCGCGTGGGCAGGAGTTCCTGCATCTTCGTCTTCAGGCCCTGGGTGACCAGGTGCCACGCGTGGGGATCACCCTTGAGGACCGCTTCGGTCATGGATTTGAGCTGCTCGAACGTCGCGTGTGGCGGGATCGGCGGCACCTCGGGGTCGCAGCGCACGTCGAGCACGGTCGGCACGTCGGCGTTGAGCGCGGTGGTCCAGGCGTCGCCGAGGCGTGCGGGGTCGTCGACCGCGATGCCGCCCAGCCCGATGCCGCGCGCGAAGTCCGCGTAGGACACTTCCGGCAGCGACTGCGACGGCTCGAACTTCGGCGCGCCGCCCATCGCCCGCAGCTCCCAGGTGACCTGGTTGAGGTCGCCGTTGTGGAACACGCAGATCACGCACCGCTGGTCGCTCCACAGCTCGCGGTAGCGGGCGAGGGTGAGCAGCTCGGCGAGGCCGTTCATCTGCATGGCGCCGTCGCCGACGAGCGCGATCACGGGCCGGTCGGGAAAGGCGAACTTGGCGCCGATCGCGTACGGCACGCCCGGGCCCATCGTGGCGAGCGTGCCCGAGAGCGAGCCCCGCACCTGGCCGCGGATGCGCAGGTTGCGCGCGTACCAGTTGGCGGTCGAGCCCGCGTCGGCCGTCACGATGGCGTCGTCGGGCAGGCGCTCGGACAGCTCGTGGACGATGCGCATCGGGTTGATCGGGTCGGCCTCGAGCATCGCCTGGCGGGTCACGGTGTCGGCCCACTCGGTCACGTTCTTCTCCACCCGCTGCCGCCAGCCGCGCTCGGTTTTCCTCTCCAGCAACGGGATCAGCCGCGCCAACGTGGACTTCGCGTCGCCGAGCAGCGGCACCTCGGTGGGGTAGCGCAGGCCCAGGAACCGTGCGTCGAGGTCGATCTGCACCGCGCGGGCCTGCCCGAACGGCGGCAGGAACTGGCTGTACGGGAACGCCGAGCCGACGATCAGCAGCGTGTCGCAGTCGCGCATCAGCTCGTAGCTGGGGCGGGTGCCGAGCAGGCCGATCGCCCCGGTCACGTACGGCAGGTCGTCGGGCAGCACGTCCTTGCCCAGCAACGCCTTCGCCACCCCGGCGCCGGTCAGCTCGGCGACCTCGCGCACCTCGGTTACGGCGTTGCGCGCGCCCTGCCCGATCAGGATCGCCACCTTCTCGCCGGCGTTGAGCACGTCGGCCGCTCGCGTGAGCTCTTCGTCGGGCGGCACGACTTTCGCCCGCGGATGGCTCGGCGGGCTCGAGGGCACGTGCTTGAACTCGTGCTCGGGTGGCGAGTACGGCAGTTCCTGCACGTCGGCGGGGATGATCACCGCGGTGGGCGCGCGCTGTGCGAGCGCGGTGCGGATCGCGCGGTCGAGCGCGTTCGGCAGTTGCTCGGGCACGTTCACCTCGACCAGGTACTCGCTGGCGACGTCCTTGAACAGCGCCTGCAGATCCACTTCCTGCTGGTAGCTGCCGCCCATCGCGCTGCGCGCGGTCTGGCCGACGATCGCCACCACCGGCACGTGATCGAGCTTGGCGTCGTAGAGCCCGTTGAGCAGGTGGATCGCGCCGGGCCCCGACGTCGCCGCGCAGACGCCGACACGGCCGCTGAACTTGGCGTAGCCGACGGCCTCGAACGCCGCCATCTCCTCGTGGCGCGCCTGCACGAATCTCGGCTCGTCACCGGCCGCGCCGAACGCGGCCACGAGGCCGTTGATCCCGTCACCGGGATACCCGAACACCTGCTCGACGTCCCATTCGCGCAGCCTCTGCACCACGTGGTCCGCAACGGTTGTGGTCATGCCGCCCGGGTACCGCCCGCTCGCGGCGGGCAAACATCATCCGTCGTCGTGGGAGCGCCGGCGCAGGATGATCCGCAGCACGATGAGCAATCCGAGCAGGCTCGCGAAAACCGGCACGGGATTGGCGCGAACCGTGTCGGCGCCCTGGCGGACCTTCGCCGCGGTGGGTTTGCCGACGACCGAGCCCACCTTCTCCTCGGCCTGGTCGAGCCGGTTGTCCAGGCCCTGCTTGATTTTCGGCCGCACGTCGAGCTTCTGCTCGAGGTCGTCGAGCGTCTGCGCGAGCTCGGCCCGCGTGGCATCGCGGTCGACGCGGACCTCTTCCGGGGTTTCGCGGTTCACGAGTGCACCTCCTGCCGCACGACCTCGACGTCCTTGCGCACGCCCTCGATGGCTTCCTCCGGCACCGGTGGCGTCGCGCGCTTGAGCTGGCTGCGCCCGACCGTCGCGGCGATCGCGGCGATCAGGAACAACACACCCGCCACGACCAGCGCCGCCGCCCACCCGGGCAGCACGAGCGCGAGCGCCATGATCGCGGCGGCGATCACGGCGGCGGCGCCGTAGAGCGCGATCAACCCGGCGGCGCCGAACAACCCGGCCCCCATCCCGAACCGCGTGCGCTTCTCCTTCAGCTCCAGCACCGCGAGCCGCACCTCGTCGTGCACCAGCCGTTTCACCTGCTCGGTGAGGTCGGAGACGAGCTCGCCGAACGATCGTTCCTTCGCCGGAATCGGTTGCACCTCTTCGGTCACCACGCACCTCCATCGTCGCGTCGGTCCCGGCACCCGCAGCCGGGTGATCACCGGGTTCCCGCTGGCGCGCCGCCTCAACCGGCCGGTTCGCGGCTGCCGGTGGTTGGCCGCGCGCGGCTCGGGTACCCGGCGGCCAGGAGGTGATCCCATGGCCGACTACCACCACAGCGCCACGGTCGACCTGCCGGCGGACGAGCTGTTCGCCTACCTGCGGGAGCCGCGGAACCTGCCGCACTACTTCACGCAGATGCAGGCGGCCGAGCCCGAAGGCGGCGACGCCGTGCACGTCGAGGCGGAAATCCACGGCGAGCACGTGGAAGGTGAGGCCTGGCTGAAGGTCGACGAGGACAACCGCACCCTTTCGTGGGGCGCGCGGGGCCCGCACGAGTACGAGGGCGAACTGAGCATCGACGACGCCGGCCCCGCCGCGAGCGAGGTGAAGGTGACGCTGCGCAGCGTCCGGGAAGGCTCGGCCGACGAGATCCAGCGCGGCCTCGAAGAAACCGTGGCGGCGCTGGCCCACACCGCGGTCGCCGACTCGGACGTGGCGGAGAGCCGACGCGAGGGCGGGTGGACCGGCGGCTGAACCCGGGTCGCCGGCGCGCCCCACCCGTGGCTTGCGGTGGGGTGCGCCCGGTCCGGGGCGATCCCTCCCCGTGCTCGACGAGCCGGCCCGTCGCCCAATGAAGAGCGTTTCCCTGATCCGCAGCCTCGTCGCGGGTTTGCTCTCCGTGGGCGCTCAGCCCTTGCGGGCGCTCACCTGTACCAACGCGGCGGCGAGCCGCGCGACGTCCGCATCGGACACGAGCGCGGCGAGTTTCGCGGGATCGGTCGGCAGGCCGGCCTTCTCCGCGCCCGCGAGGGCCCGCTCGTCGAAGTAGGGGCGAACCCATGGCCACACCGCCTGCACTTCCTGGCAGAAGATCCGCGCACCCGTGGGGCCGATGCGCGGGAAGCCGGTGAGGAGCTTCTCCAGACGATCGATCTCACCGTCGGCGGCTTTCGCGAGCTCGCGCAGGTCGTCGTGGTACGTGTCGTGCAGGAATTCGGCGCCGGAGAGCAGGTATCGCGCGGTGCTCTCGTCGTAGCGGGCGTAGCCTCCGCGGCCCAGCGCGTGCACGCGATCGAGCCACTCCGAATCGCGCATCGCCTGAGGAGTGCGCCAGCCAGTCCGCCAGAGCTCCCGCGCCGCCGCCACGGCGACGCTCGTGCCGATGGGCGCCGACATCAGCGTGACGAGCACCAGCAGCTGGTAGAGCGGTTTCGGCTTGTCGGCGAGCTTGATCCCGGCCTGCTCGGCGTGGGTGGTGCCGTACTCGGCGAGCACCGCGTCGACCCTGCCGCTCACGGCCGGCCACTCGACGGCGCCGCCACGGCGTTGATCGTCTCGGCCACGAGCTCGGGTTCGGCCACGGTCACCGTGAGCCCCGGGTGGCGCACGAGCCCGAACGGCTCGATCCCCGGCACCGGCTCGTGGAAGCGGATGCAGACACCGCGCCGGGTGCTCGTCCCCAGCGTCAGGCCGCGATCGGCCAGGGACAACCGCGCGCCGAAGACCCGGAAGGCGCGGTACGGTCCGGAAACCTCCGCACCGGCGAGATTGCCGAGCGGCGTCGAGACGACGAAGGGGCCCAGCCGCACGCGCAGACCGTCGGCGTCGAGCGAGAGACCGTCGCGATCACCGCGCAGGCGGCGCAGCCACGCGGGCAACTCGAACCGCGCGCACATCCGGTGGTGGACCACGGTTGTCGTGAACTCTGCGCTCTGAACCGGAGCCGACTGCATGACGACCTTCCTCGTGCTCGGGTGCGATCCTTTCGGCTACCCGGTGATCGCTCACGGAAACCGGCCGGGGTTCATCGCCTCGGCAGGACGCAGAACTCGTTCCCCTCCGGATCGGCGAGCACGACCCAATGCTCGTCCTCCGGATCGGCCAGCACCTTCGCGCCGAGCGTCACCAGGCGCTCCACCTCGTCGCGCTGCTCGATCGTGTCCGGGGCGAGGTCGAGGTGCAGGCGGTTCTTCGTGGTCTTGCCCTCGGGCACGGGTTGGAACAGCAGTGACGGCCGGTCGGGGCCCTTCAGCTCGACGTAAGTGAGGCCGTGGCCGTCGGTCCAGTGCTCAGTAGCCGGGTAGCCGAGGGCTTCGCGCCAGAACGCGGCCAGGGCCTCGGCGTGGTGGCAATCGACGGCGACGGCGATCAACCTGCTGCTCACAAGGCGGCTCCTCGGGTGCTCGGCGGGTGAGTCCACAGCGGACACACCGATCCCGCCGACCGGGTAGACAGCGGTCGGCGGAATCAAAGCAGGTCAGCGCCCCAGCGCCTTCTCCAGCTCCTTCTTGCTCATACTCGACCGCCCCTTGATGTTGCGCTGCTTGGCTTCGTTGTAGAGCTGGTCCTTCGTGGGCCCGGCCGGGCCGAGGCCGCGGCCGCTGCGTTCGCCGCCGCGTTGCTGGGGGCTCTTGTCGCGCACCGAGGTTTTGCTGGCGGTGCGCGACTCGCCCGAGCGCGCACGGTTCTTGTTCACCGTGCGGGCCGCGATTTCCTTCGCGCGGGCCGTGCCGGCGCCGCGGTGCTTCTGCTCGGACTTGATGTGCTCGTACTGGCGTTCGCGCTTGGCGCTCCAGGTCTCCTGTGGCACGGCTCCTCCTTCGCTCGTGACCTGCGGTTACCCGGTGCACCCGCGATCAAACGGGGTCAGGAGCCCGACTGCGGGTCGGTGTCGTCGTGCGGGTTGCGGGAGGTGCCCTGCTCGCCGCGGATGGTTTCTTTCTCCTCCTCGGCCGAGTCGCCGTAGGCGTCGCGGTTTTCGCGCTTGTCGGGGTCGGTCACGGTGAATCCTCCTGCTGCTCGGCTTCGGGCGGCTCGGACCCGGTGTCCATCAGGTCGGGCCGGGAGTCGCGGGCCTCCTGGGCGGCGTCCTTGGCTTCGCTGATCGCGTGGCGGACTTCGTCGAGCTGCTCGTCCAGCTGCTTCTCGTCGGCAGTCATCGGTGGCTCCCTTCCGGCCTTCGGATACCACCGGGCCCGCGCGGCGAAACCGCGGTCAGTGCTGCTGCGGCGGCGGGGCGACGTCCCCGCGCCACGTGCCGGTCTCGTGCCCGTCGCGGTTTTCGATGAAGGTCTTGAAGCGCTGCATGTCACCCTTCACGCGCCGGTCGAGGAGGCCGAGCTTGTCGGCCGTCTTCTCGGCGAAGCCGTCGGGATCCAGGTCCATCTGCGCGGTGACCCGCGTGGTCTTGTCGTCGAGCCGGTGGAACGTGATCACGCCCGCGTGCGTCGGCCCGGAGTCCGAGGCCCACGCGACGCGCTCGTCCGGGTGCTGCTCGGTGATCGTCGCGTCGAACTCCCGCGTGATGCCACCCAGCGCGACCTTCCAGTGCGTGTGCGTGGCGTCGACCTGCCGCACCTCCTCGACGCCGTCCATGAACCGCGGGAACGACTCGAACTGCGTCCACTGGTTGTACGCCGCGGAAACCGGCGCCTGCACGTCGACGAACTCGGTGATGGTGCTCATGGGCGAGAACTCCTTTCGTCCGGTGGCGTTCCTTCGCGGCTTACCCGGTGCGGGAGGATCAAAACGGACGGGCGACCCGATCGTTCGGCCGGCGCCGAACCGTGTCGCCCCTAGCGTGGCCACCCGTGGACGATCATGTCGCGATAACGCCCAGCATCCTGTACTTCGGCACGCCCGTGGTGTTGCTGACCACCGAGAACGCCGACGGCACCCCGAACATCACGCCGATGTCGTCGGCGTGGGCGCTGGGAGAGGTGGTGGTGCTCGGGCTCGCTCGCACCGGCCACGGCGCGCGCAATCTCACCGAGCGGCCGGACCTGGTGATCAACCTGCCGGGCCCGGACCAGTGGGCGGCGGTGGAGCGGCTCGCGCCGCTGACGGGCGCGAATCCCGTGCCGGAGCACAAACGCGGGCGCTTCCGGTACGAACCGGACAAGTTCGCCGCCGCGGGATGGACAGGGGTGCCGGCGGAGGTGGTGCGGCCGCCGCGGATCGGGGAGTGCCCGTTGCAGCTGGAGGCGCGAGCGGCGGAGATCCGTGAGCGGGCCGGGTTCCTGGTCATCGAGGCCGACGTGCTGCGGGTGCACTGCGCGCCGGACCTCGTCGTGCCCGGGACGCAGCACGTGGATCCGGCGAAGTGGAGCCCCCTGATCTACAACTTCCGCCACTACTTCGGCCTCGGCGCGCAGCTCGGGCACAGCTTCCGCTCGGAGACGGTGCCCACGCGGGCTTGACCCGGGTTGCCCGGTCGGCCGGGGAACTCTGCCCGGCCGGGCCTCGGTGCGGCCCGGCCGCGGTCGTAGCGTGGTCCTGCTGGTCATCCACCGCGAGAAGGGCCCGGTCATCACCGACGACGTGTTCACCCCCGGCCCGGGACGCACCGTTTTCAGCCTGCGGCCCCCGAAGTCCGATGTGGACCGCTTCCGCGAGGAAGGCGTGTGGCGGGACGGGAACCCGGTGCAGGACCTAGTGCGCTGGCGCGACGAGACGCCGGATGCCGTCGCGCTCATCGCGCTGCAGACGGAAACCGGCGAGACGACCAGCTTGACCTACCGGGACTACGCGCGGTGCGTCGAGCGGTACGCCGGTGCGCTGGCCGAGCTCGGGGTGGGGCCTGGGCAGGTGGTGGCGCTGCAGCTGCCCAACGTGTGGCAGGTGCCGCCGTTGCTGCTGGCTTGTTTCCGGCTCGGCGCGGTGGTGGCGCCCGTGATGCCGACGATCCGGTCGCGCGAGCTGGAACGCGTGCTGCATCGGGTCGGTGCGACGGTGTGCGTGACGGCCGACGTCTGGGACGGCTACGACCACGCCGGCGCCCTCGCGGAGATGGCGCCGCGGCTGCCGAAGCTGCGCCACCGCGTCGTGCTGGGCTCGCGGATCGGGGCCGGCGAAGTGGACTTCACCCGGCATTTCGAGCAGCCACGCGAAACCCGGCCCCTCGACGACGCCTGGCCGGACCCGGACCAGGTGTGCGTGGTGCTCTTCACGTCCGGCACCTCAGGCCGGCCGAAAGCCGCGCTGCACACGTTCAACACCGAGTACGCCACCGCCGCCGCGCACGTGACGCCCGACGACCGCGGGCCGGCCGAACGCTTCTTCACCCCGCACTCGCTCACCCACACCGGCGGCATCTTCCTGTGCCTCATGCGCCCGCTGCTCACCGGCGGCAGCGGTGTGGTCGCGGACCGCTGGGTGCCCGAGGCGATCGGCCCGTTCCTCGAAGCGACGGCCGTGACCCAGGTGCTGATCGCGCCGGTGTTCCTGGCCGAGCTGATGCCGTTCGCGCGTCCCGGCAGCCTGCGGCTCGTGACCACGCTCGGCACGGCGACGCCGGCGCCGCTGGTGGAAGCCGTCGCCCGCGATCTGGGCCTGCCGCTGCGCACGTGCTGGGGCATGACCGAGTCCGGCGGCACCCTGATGCGCGCCGACGACCCGCCGGACTGGGCTCTGCACAGCGCCGGGCGCGTCTCCCGGGGCAGCGAACTCGACTTGCGCTCCGACCTGGGCGAAATCACCGCCGAACGCCCCGGCCGGCTCTACATCCGCGGCGCCACCGTGTGCCTGGCCACGGTCGGGCGCGACACCGGCGAGCTCGTGGTGCCGGCCGACCACGATCACGGCTGGTACGACACCGGCGACCTCGCGATTCCCGACGGCCGCGGCGGCATCCGCCTGATGGGCCGCGACGCCGACCGCATCGGCGGCGTGCTCATGATCCCGGCCTCCGACGTCGAGTCCGCGCTGCTCGCCCACCCGGCCGTCCGCGACGTCGCGCTCGTCGGCTACCCCGACCCGGCCGGCGGCGAGCTCCCCGCGGCCGTGGTCGTGGCCGCCGGGAGCCCACCCACGCTCGCCGACCTGCGCGAGCACCTCGCCGCCCTCGGCATGACGGAGTGGTACTGGCCGACCCGCCTGGAGCTCGTCGATCAGCTGCCGCGCAACGCGATGGGCAAGATCCGCAAGGACGTGCTGGCGCGCGACCTCACGCGGCGATCCACAGTGGACTGACCGGGCTCACTGGTGCCAGCCGACCGCGCCGCTCGCGGTGTTCTGCATCCGCGCGTACGCGACGACCTGCGCGCTGGAGCCCAGGTGGCAGGTCATCGTGCCGGTGGCCGGCGCGTGCACCACGTTCGAGAACGAGCACCCGCTCAGGTCGACGTTGTTCGCGATGAGCTTCAGCTCCTGGGCGTACCCGCCGCCCTGCAGGTCGTAGTCGAGGTAGAGGGTACCCGCGTGGGCGGCGCCGGCCGTGCTCACGCACGTGGTGCCGCCGCACGGGCCGCGCCCGCTCAGCGGCTGCGCGGTCGCCACTCCGGCGGCGGCCACGGTGAGCAGGCCGGCGATCGTGAGCGTGGTGGCGGTGTTCTTCAGCATGGTGGCTTCCTCCGGCGCGTCGCGGGGCAAGATCGCCGATCATCGTCGGGCCGCGGGAGGACGCCGGACAACCTTTTCGAGCACGCTCGAAAGCGTGTGTTCGAAGGGGGTCACAGCGGCGTGATCCGCAACGTCGCCGCGTGGGCCTGCGCGTTCGTCACGAGGGACGCGGCGCTGTACCGGGCCTGGTACGCCCCATCGACCGACGCCGAGTGCTCGGTGTCGGGCGCAAACGCGACGGCTCGGTCGAGCGAACCCACCCGGATGCGACCACGTCGCGAGGCGTGCGCGGCTTGGAACCACCGCGAGCCCGGGCCCCGGAAGGCGCGCACGAACACCAGGTCGTCGACGACCACGAAGCCCACCTCCACCCACGCGGAACCTTCGGTCCCGGCCGTGAGGCTCAGCGCGGCTTCCGCCGTGAGCACCGCCAAGTCCTCGGCCGACCAGGCCGTCACCGCTGCACCGCCGAGGGGTCGGCCTGCCAGGACAACAGGATGTCCAGGGCGTCGCGCGAGGGCGTGCCGGGGTCGGCAGTGAGGACCATCAGGCGCTGGCCGGAGCCGTCGGGGCTGAGCCAGGTGTCGCAGTCGAGCGTGAGGTCGCCGACGAGCGGGTGGCGGTAGGTCTTGGTGCCGAAACCCGCGCTGGTCACGCGGTGCTCGGCCCACCAGGTGCGGAAGTCGCTGTCCCGCACCGAGAGTTCGCCGACCAGGCGGGCCAGGTCGGGGTCGTCGGGATCGGCGGCGGCTTCCCTGCGCAGGGCCGACACGGCCACCCGCGCGTCCTGGTGCCAGTGCGGGTGCAGGGTCCGGAACGCGGGCTCGGTGAACATGAGGTGCACGTAGTTGCGCCGCGCCGGTGGGAGCCGGGCGAAGTCCACGTACAGCGCGGTGGCCGCGGTGTTCCACGCCAGGACGTCGAGGCGTTTGCCGAGGACGAGCGCCGGGGTGTCGGTGAGCCGGTCGAGCAGCCGGTGGATCGCGGGCCGCGCGTGCTGCGCGGTGCGGCGCCGCCGCGGGCGGGCGTCGGCCTTGCCGGCCAGGTCGTAGAGGTAGCTCTGCTGGTCTTCGTCCAGGCGCAGGGCCGTGGCGAGCGTGGCCAGCACCGTCGCCGACGCCTGCACCCGGCCCTGCTCGAGCCGCGTGTAGTACTCGACGCTGATGGCCGCCAGCTGCGCGACCTCGGTGCGGCGCAGCCCGGCGACCTTGCGCCGCGTGCCGCCTTCGGGCAGCCCGACCTCGCGGGGGGTCAGCTGGGCGCGGCGCGCCTTGAGGAAGTCGCCGAGCCGCGCGGAGCCGGACGGAGTGGTCATGCGTCCATCATGCGCCCGCCCGGCCGCGCGCAAGAGGGCCAGGATCCTGACCACCCTGAAACCTGTCTCTGGTGGCGTGGGCGCGGCGGCCCGATCGTGGAGTCAGGCCCGGCACCGCGCCGGGCGAAGAAGGGAACTTCCCGTGACCAAGATCGACGTCACCTTCGACAGCGCCGGCCTCCGCCTCGCCGGCCATCTCCACGTGCCGGCGGCCGACGGACCGCTCCCCGCCGTGATCGTCGGCCACCCCGGCAGCGGCGTGAAAGAACAGGCCGCGGGCCTCTACGCCGCGCGCCTGGCCGAGCTCGGCTTCGTGACGCTCGCGTTCGACGCCGCCTACCAGGGCGAGAGCGCCGGCGAGCCGCGCGGCCTGGAGGACCCGGCCCAGCGCGTGGAGGACTTCAAGGCGGCGGTGTCGTTCCTCACCACCCGGTCCGAAGTGGACGCCGGCCGCATCGGCGAGCTGGGCATCTGCGCCTCCGGCGGTTACGTGCTCTCCGCGGCACCGGCCGACCGGCGCGTGAAGGCCGTCGCCACGGTGAGCGCCGCCGACATCTCACGCCAGTTCCGCCTCGGCGCCGACGGCTCGCAGGACCCCGCCGTGTTCGAGGGCATGCTGGAGGCCGCCGCGCAGGCCCGCACCGCTGCGGCCGCCGGCGAGAAGCCCGCGCCGCTCACGCTTTTCCCCGACACCGCCGAACAGGCGCGCGCCCTCGGCCGGGAACACGGTGTGGAGGGCTTCGAGTACTACCGCACCGACCGCGGCTTCCACCCCCGCTCGGCCGAGTTCTTCGACTGGACGAGCATCGACAGGTTCGCCTCGTTCGACGCCTTCGCCGCCGTGCCGCTGCTCGGCTCGCGACCGCTGCTCATGATCACCGGCACCCGCGCGGACACCGCGTGGATGAGCGTGGAGGCGTTCCAGAGGGCGACCGGCCCCAAGGAGCTGTACCGGGTCGAGGGCGCCGGCCACGTCGACCTGTACGACAAGGAGCAGTACGTGGGCCCGGCGCTGGAGAAGCTGGCCCGGTTCTTCACCGAGAACCTCTGAACCGTCCATTGTGGCCGGACGGCGGCACACGTGTTGGCATGAAGTCAAATACCGTTCCGTCAAGACCGTCACCCGGTCGTTCCACAGTGGACTCCGCGGGACCGTCGACGCCGAGTGCGAAGAAATTCCATGTTTTGGTGACGATTCCGCACGCCGGGGAGAATTCACCCGCTGAGCCCAGTGCCGGTCGGGCTCTGGCACCAGCATCTAATCGGGCTGTCTTGCGGCCTGCAACGAAGGTTCACCGCCCGTTCTCACGGGTGGACGACGCTGGCGTCCACAACCGTGCGGAGGCTGGAAATGGAGTTCAGACATCTGGAGGGCTTTCTCGCCGTCGCCGAAGAGCTGCATTTCGGGCGGGCGGCGGCGCGGTTGCACCGGACGCAACCGTCGTTGAGCCAGCAGCTGCAGCGCCTCGAGCGGACGCTCGACGTGCAGCTGGTGGACCGGACGTCGCACGAGGTGCGGCTCACCTCGGCCGGCCGGGCGTTCGAGGTGGACGCCCGCGCGATCATCGCGCAGGCCCAGAAGGCGGCCGATACGGCGCGCGAGGCCGCCGCGGGGCGCACCGGCACCGTCCGCGTGGGGTACAACTTCCCGGCCGGCCAGCACATCCTGCCGGCGACGATGGCGATGATGCACACGCAGCACCCCCAGCTCTCCGTCCGGCTCGAAGAGCGGCGCACCGGCTCGCAGCTGGCCGCGCTGGCCGAGGGCGAGCTCGACGTCGCCCTCGTGTACGGCCACCCGGTCACCAGCGATTTCCGCCACCGGCGCCTGCTGAGCCTGCCGATGATCGCCATCGTGGGCCAGGGGCACCGGTGGGCCGGGCGGCCGGGGGTGCCGTTCGCGGAGCTGGCCCGGCAGGCCTGCATCCTGTTCTCCCGCGAGAAGTGCCCGGCGATGTACGACGCGATCATGACGGCGGCCGAGCGCGCGAGTGTGCGGCTCAGCGTGGCCCACGTGGTCGACGACCCGGTGGCCACGGGCATCCTGGTGTCGGTGAAGCCGCTCGTCGGGTTCGCGTCCGTGTCGCGCGGCATCTTCGGCATCGGCACGGCCGGCGGCGTGCGCCCGACCTGGGTGCAGCTCTACGACCCGGTGCCGATGATCGACCTCTACGCCGTGTGGCGCGAGGGCGACGGACCCCACGCACCACGCACGGCGTTCCTCGACTGCCTCGAGGCGGCCGGGCCGTTCCACGCGCCGGCGCGGGAGGCCAGGATCGCCTGAGCCGGCCCGCGGCCCTCAGCCGAGGAACTTCTCCAGCAGAGCGGTGATCACGGCGGGCTGCTCCAGGCTGCTGGTGTGGCCGCACTCGGGCACCACGTGCAGCTCGGCGCCGGTGATGTGCGCGGCGAGGTACTCGGACTCGGCCGGAGGCGTCGCGACGTCGTCGGCTCCGACCACCACGAGCGTCGGCGCGGTGATCGCCGCGAGCTCGGCGATCACCGGCGCGCGGCGGCTCACGCCGAGCACGGCCTGGCGCAGGCCGCCGCGCCCCACCCGGGTGAGCTGGGCGGTCCACTCGGCGAGCGTGGCCCGCGCGGCCGGGTCGGCGAGGAACGCCGGGCCGAACAGCAGCGGCTTCACCCGGCCCAGCACGGCCTTGATCCCGACCAGCTGCTGCACACGGGCGAGCAGGTTGTTGCGGCGCGTCTTCTCCGGCTCCTCACCCGCGGCGCTGGTGTCCAGCAGCACCAGGGAGCGCACGAGCTCAGGGTGGCGCGCGGCCAGGCGCAGCCCCACGAACCCGCCCATCGACAGCCCGACCCAGTGCACGGGCCCCACGCCGAGCTGCCGGATGAGGGCCACGGCGTCGGCGGTCAGCGAGTCCAGGTCGTAGCCGCCGGGCGCGGGCGGGCTCGCGCCCTGACCCCGCCAGTCGAGGGTCACGCACCGGTAGCGCGCCCGCAGCGCCGCGATCTGCGGGTGGAACATCCAGCCGCTGAACAGCAGGCCGTGGCCGAACACGAGCACCGGCGCCTCGGGCCGGTCGGGCGCACCGGTGTCGGTGTAGGCGATCGTGGCGCCGTCGCGCTCGAAGGTGGGCATCGCTCGCTCTCCTAGCGCGCGGTCACCGGCAGCGTGGCCGGGCCGCGGACGTTGATCCGGCCGTTCCAGGTCACGCCGTCGAGCCGGGGCCCGGCGAACCGCTGCGCGAACCGGGTGAAGGCGACGCGGGCTTCGAGCCGCGCCAGCGCCGCGCCGAGGCAGTGGTGCACGCCCGCGCCGAAGGACACGTTCTGGTGCGCGCCCTCGCGGTCCAGGCGCAGCTCGTCGGCGTCGGCGCCCCAGAACTCCGGGTCGCGGTTGGCCGCGGCCAGGCACGCGACGACCCAGCTGCCGGCCGGGATCACGGACCCGCGCACGGCCACCGGTTCCGTGGTGACGCGCCGCATGAGGTGCACCGGCGTGTCGTAGCGCAGCAGCTCTTCGACGGCGTTGCCCGCCAGCTCCGGGTTCCGCCGCAGCAGCGCGTATTGCTCGGGGTGGCGCAGCAGCGCGAGAATCCCGCCGGCGATGAGGTTCACCGTGGTCTCGTGGCCCGCCACGTAGAGGAACGCGACCTGCGCGACCAGTTCGTCCTCGCTGAGCACGTCGCCGTGGTCCTCGGCGGCGAGCAGCGCGGTGAACAGGTCGTCCTCGCCGTGGGCCCGCTTCCAGCCGACGAGGTCGGCGATCATCGCGGTGAGCTCGGCGCTCGCCTCGCGCGTGCGGGCCTGCAGGTCGGGGCTCGGCAGCGGTTCGAGGCCCAGCGCGAGGGTGCCGGTGAGCTCCCGCAGCCGCTCGTGCTCCACAGCCGGGATGCCCAGCAGCTCGGAGATCACCGTGAACGGCAGCGGGAACGCGAACTCCGCCACCACGTCGGCCTGTCCCGCCGCGGCCATCCGGTCGAGCGCGGTGTCCACCAGCTCCGTGATCCGCGGTTCGAGCGCCTCCACGGCCCGGCGGGTGAACACGCTCGTGACGAGCCGGCGCAGCCGCGTGTGGTCCGGCGGGTCGCGGTCGAGCAGCGACAGGCCGCCCATCATCCGGTTGGCCTTGCCGAGCTTGTCCGAATCGCGTTTCCACGCCGGCAGCACGGTGAGGTTCTGCTCGTCCACGGAGTGGCCGCGCTGCACGCGGGCCACGTCGTCGTAGCGGGAAAGCAGCCAGAACCCGAGCGGGTGCTCGTGGGCGGGCGCGACTTCGCGCAGCTCGGCGTAGTGCGGGTAGGGGTCCTCGGCGAACCCGTCGGCGAACAGGTCGAAGACGTACGCGCTGCCGGTCACGGCTCAGCCCTGCGGGAGCGGGATGTTGCGCATGGACACCAGGGCCGTGGCGCAGAGCGTCTCCTGCTCGCCGGTGCAGGCGAACAGGTCGGCCGCCGCGACGGTGGTCGTGCGGCCCGCCTTCACGACCCGGCCGCGCGCGAGCACCTTCTCGCCCTGCGCCGGGGCCACGAGCTTCACCGTGTAGTCCACGGTCATGTTGACCCAGCCGGCCGGCAGCAGCGTGCCCGCGGCCGAGCCGGCGGCGAAGTCGGCGAGCGAGCCGAGCACCCCGCCCTGGAAGAACCCGTTGTGCTGCGAGAGCTCCTCGCGGAACGGCTGCACGATCTCGACCTCACCGCGCTCGATCCGGCCGAAGGTGAAGCCCAGGTGCTTCGCGGCGGGCATGCTCAGCACCACGGCCCGTACGGCCTGCGCGAAGTCGGGGTTCGGTTCGGTCATCAGGGTGCTGTCCTCTCGGTCTCCTGCGGCCACCGGGTGAAACCCTCGGTGAGGTAACGGTCGCGGGCCGCGGCCCGCATCATCTTGCCGCTGCTGGTCTTCGGCAGCTCGCCCTGGCGCACCAGCAGCAGCGCGCCGAGGGCCACGTCGTGCTCGCGGGTCACGGCGGCCCGGATGGCGCCGGCGACCTCGGCCGGATCGGCGTCGTGGCGGTCGTCGCGCTTGATTTCGGCGACCACCACGAGCTTCTCCTGCTCGGCGCCCGGCACCGTGAACGCGGCGACCGAGCCGGGCCGCACCGAGGGGTGCGCGGCTTCGGTGGTGTGTTCCAGGTCGTGCGGGTAGTGGTTGCGGCCGCGGATGATGATCAGGTCCTTGCGCCGGCCCACCACGTACAGCTCGTCGCCGGCCAGCACGCCGAGGTCGCCGGTGCGCAGGAACCGGGCCCCCGGGAACGTCTCGGGGAAGGTCTCGGCCGTGGCCTCGGGCCGTTTCCAGTAGCCCTGGGTCACGTGGTCGCCGGCCACCCAGATCTCGCCGACCTCGCCGGTCGCGCGTGGTTCGAGTGTGTCCGGATCGACGATCCGCACGGTGCCGCCCGGCAGCGCCGTGCCGGAGCCGGCCAGTTCGCGGCCGTCGGTCCTCGGCGTGAGCCGGCCGTGGGCCAGCTCGTCGACGTCGGCGAACAGCGTGCGCCGGCCCGCGCCCTTGCGGCTGCCGGTGACGATCAGCGTGGCTTCGGCCAGGCCGTAACACGGGTGGAACGCCGACTCGCGGAAGCCGGCGGGTGCGAACGTTTCCGAGAACCGGCACAGGGTCTGCGGGCGGATCGGCTCGGCACCGTTGAAGGCGACCTGCCACGACGAGAGGTCGAGCCCCTCGGGCACGCCGGTGCGCGCCGCCTGGGCGACACACGCGTCGTAGGCGAAGTTCGGGCCGCCGCTGGTGTGGGCGCGGTAGCGGGAGATCGTGGCGAGCCACAGCGCCGGACGGCGGATGAACGCGCCGGGAGACATGAGGATCGCGGTGGCGCCGACGTACAGCGGCTGCAGCACGTTGCCGATCAGGCCCTGGTCGTGGAAGAACGGCGCCCAGCCGACCACGGTCGAGTCCGCGTCGTGGCCGAAGCCGTGGCGGATCATCGCCTGGTTGGCCAGGAGGTTGCCGTGCGACACCAGCACGCCCTTGGGCTTCGACGTCGAGCCCGATGTGTACTGGAGGAACGCCAGGGTGTCGGTGCCGACCTCGACGGGCGTGAAGTCCGCGGCCGGCACCGCGTCCACCGCGATCCAGGCCGGCGCGCCGCACAGCTCGTCCACAGTGGACTTGAGTGCGGCGAGGCTCGACAGCGTGAGCGCGGCCGCCGGCTCGCAGTCGCGCACGATGCTCACCGTGGCTTCCTGCACGCGCCCGCGCCGCGGCGGGTTCACCGGCACGGCGACGACGCCGGCGTAGAGACAGCCGAAGTACGCCACGATGAAGTCAAGGCATTGCGGGAACAGCAGCAGGGCGCGGTCGCCCGGCGCGCAGTGCCGGGACAGCTCGGCGGCGACCGCGAGCGCCCGCCGGTGCAGCGCGGCGTAGGTCAGCTCGGCGGTTTCCTCGCCGTCCTCGTTCACGAACACGTAGGCCCGCCGGTCCGGCTGCGTCGCCGCGCGGTGGGTGAGGATTTCGGGCAGCGTCACGCTCGCTCCAGGGCCTCGGTGATCCGCGCCGCGATGGCGGCCCGGTGCTGCTGGTGGAAGAAGTGCCCGCCGCCGAACGCGTGGGTGGCGAACGGGCCGACGGTCATCGCGCGCCACGCGGTGACCTGATCGGCGTCGACGATCGGGTCCTCGGTTCCGGCGAACACCGTGATCGGGCAGCGCAGCCGCGGATGCGTCACGTGGTCGTACTCCTCCGACAGCGCGAGGTCGGCCTTGATCAGCGGGAACGCGTAGCGCCGGAACGCCGGGCCGGCCTGCGTCGCGGTCGCCATGCCGAGGTCGGTGAGGGCGACGGCGAACTCGTCGTCGGGCAGGCGGTGGATCGGCGCCTTGCGCGCGGGCAGGTGCGGCGCGCGGCGGCCGGACACGAACAGGTGCGCGGGCGGGTGGCCGACGTCGTCGAGCGCGCGGGCGAGCTCGAACGCGAGCAGCGCGCCCATGCTGTGCCCGTACAACGCCAGCGGGCCTTCGCCCAGTGCCAGCACCTGCGGCAGCAGCCCGGCCACGGCGTCGGCCAGGCGGCGCAGCGGGGGCCGCCCGGCCGCGTCCTCCCGGCCGGGCAGCTGCACCCGCACCGGCGCGATGCCCGGCGGGAACAGCTCGGGCCAGCGCGCGAACGACGCGGCGCCGGCCCCGGCGTGCGGCAGGCAGATCAAGCGGGTGTCGGCCGGCGTGCCGGTCCACCGCAGCCACGGCAGGCTCGCGACGCCGGTCACCGGGCGCCGCCGAGCGACAAGGGCAGGTGCCGGGGACCGCGGACGATGAAACTGTGATCCTGGTACTCGATCTCGTCGACGTCCGGGGTGAAGTGCCCGGCCCGGCGCAGGAGCTGCTCGAAGGCGACCTCGGCCTGCAGCTCGGCCAACAGGCCGCCGAGACAGCCGTGCATGCCGTGCCCGAACGCGAGGTGCCCCTTCGCGTCGCGGGTCACGTCGAACTCCTCGGGCCGCGCGAAGACCTCCGGATCGCGGTTGGCCGCGCCCAGGCACAGCAGCACCTGATCGCCTTCGCGCACGGTGGCGCCGCCGATCTCGACGTCCCGGGTCGCCAGGCGTTTGGTGAGCTGCAGCGGGCAGTCGTAGCGCAGCATCTCCTGCACGGCGGCGCGCACCAGCTCGGGGCGGCGACGCAGCAGCGCGGCCTGCTCGGGGTGGCGGGCCAGGGCGACCAGTCCGTTGCCGATCAACGACTTCGTGGTCTCGTTGCCGGCGACGAAACACATCACGCAGACGAAGATCAGCTCCTCGTCGGCCAGGCGGTCGCCGCCGCCGGTCTCGGTGGCCAGCAGCCGGCTCACGAGGTCGTCGCCGGGGTGCGCGCGCCGTTCGCGCAGCACTTCTTCCAGCGCTGCCACGAACTGCTCGACGACCGCGCACACGTGGGTGAAGTCGTCGCCGCGCATCAGGCCGGGTTCGAGCAGGAACCGGATGTCGTGGGTCCACCGGCCAACCTGGGCGCGCAGGTCGTCGGGCAGCGCGAGCCACTGCGAGAGCACGGCCACGGGCAGCGGTGCCGCGAAGTCGTCGATCGCGTCGAAGCCGTCGGCGGTCGCGGTGCGGTCCAGCAGCTCGCCGGCCACCTTCTCCACGAGCGGGCGCAGCGTCGCCACCGCCGGCGCGGTGAACACCCGGTTCACCAGGCCGCGCAGCCTGGCGTGGTCGGGATTGTCGGTGAACACCAGCGACTTCCGGCCGAGCTGCTCGATCCGGGTCACGTCGATCCCCGGCGTCCGTTCGGCCTGTTTCGTCACGAGCCGGGGGATCAGGCCCGCGCTGAACGAGCGGTCGCGCAGCACGCGTTGCACGTCCTCGTGGCGGGTGAGCACCCACATGCCGAGCGTCTTGTGCACCGGCCGGGTTTCGCGCAGCTGCCGGTACTGCGGGTACGGATCGGCGCGGAACGCCGCGCCGAGCGGGTTGAACCGGGCCGGCGCGCTCATCGCGTGAAGTGCCCGGTCGGGTAGGGGACGAGCACGAGCCGCAGCAGGCCGATCTTGCCCATGCGGAACCCGAGTGCCGACAGCTTGAGGTAGCGCTCGTAGCGGGCGACGACCTCGGCGCCGACCAGCTCCACGGCTTCCGCCCGCCGGGCGCGCAGCCGCCGGGCCCACTGCTCGCACGTCCACGCGTAGTCGAGCCGCGCGTTGTGCATCGAGCGGATCTCGAACAGGCCCTCGGCCGCGGCGGTGATCTCCGTGAGCGTGGGCAGGTCCGCGTCGGGGAAGATCTCCTGCTGCATGAAGTGGCTGGCGTCGGCCGCGGACATGTTGGCGTAGGCGATGGTCTGCAGCGACAGCGTGCCGGCGGGCGTGAGCCAGCCGCGGCAGCGGGTGAAGAACTCGCGGTAGACGGCGATCTTCTGGGCCGCGGTGGTGCCGGGCCGCGCGAAGTGCTCGAACGCGCCGATCGAGACGATGCCGTCGAACCGGGTGTCGGGCTCGTAGTCGGTCCAGCTTTCCAGCACCACCTCGACGCCGGGGTAGCCGCGGGCGGCGACGAACGCGGCCTGGCGTTCGCTCAGCGTCAGCCCGACCGCGCGGCGCACGCGATGCGTGGTCCCGGTGAGCCGCCGCAGCAGCGAACCCCAGCCGCAGCCGATGTCGAGCACGGTCTCCGCGTCCGTCGCGTCGATCGCGTCCAGGTGGTACTCGAGCTTGTGTTCCTGGGCGGCTTCGAGCGAGTCCTCGGCGGATTCGCGCAGCGCGCACGAGTAGGTGAGCGAACTGTCGAGCCACAGGCGGAAGAACTCGTCGCCCACGTCGTAGTGGTGCCGGATCGCGCCGGCGGCCGCACTCGCCGTGGGGACCGTGGTCGTCATGGCGCCACGCGCCGGGCCAGCTGCTCACGCAGGTACACCGCGACCGCGCGCAGGGTCGGGTTGTCGAACAGCGTCTCGGGCGCCACGTCCACGTCGTAGTGCTCCTCGACCTCCGTCAGCAGCGCCACGGCGATCGCGGAGTCGATGCCGAGGTGGTCGAAGTCCGCTTCGGGGTCCACGGCGTCGACCTCGATCTCGAGCAGGTCGGCCACGTAGCGGCGGCAGAACCGCACGATCGCTTCCTCGCTGGTGTCCACTTCGGTCTTCCTCACGCTCGGGTGGCGGTGGTGGCGGTGGTGGCGGGCAGGCGCTTGGCGGCGCGCCGCTCGGAAGAGGGCACGTCGACCTCGGAGGCCAGGCCGCCCGCGGCGAGCAGCCGGATCAGCCAGAAGCCGGGGTCGAGCCGGTACCACTCGAGGCCGAACGACGGGGAGTCCGGGAACGCGTGGTGGTTGTTGTGCCAGGCCTCGCCGAGGGTGATCAGGGCGAAGACCGCGCCGTTGCGGCTGTTCTCGCGCGAGTCGTACGGGCGGGTGCCGAACATGTGCAGGAAGGAGTTGATCGCCCAGACGATGTGCTCCAGCAGGAAGATCCGCACGAGCCCGCCCCAGAGCAGGCCGCTCACGGCGCCGGTCCAGCTCATGGTCACGAGACCGCCGATGATCCCGGGGAGCAGCAGCCCGAGCACGACCCAGTAGTAGTACAGGCGCGCGACGCGGACCAGCGGCTGGTTCTTCAGCAGATCGGGCGCGTAGTGGACGATGTTCGGGTACTCGTGGCGGCGCATCCACAGGAAGTGCGAGTGCGCGAGGCCCTTGAGCCGGCCCGCGAACCCGGAGCCGGAGAGATTGGGGGAGTGCGGGTCGCCTTCGCGGTCGCTGCACTCGTGGTGGCGCCGGTGCAGCGCCACCCACGAGATCACCGAACCCTGCCCGGCCATCGAACCGAGCACGGCGAGCACCACGGTCACCGACCGCGTGGCCTTGAACGTGCGGTGCGTGAACAGCCGGTGGTAGCCGACCGTGATCGCGAGACCGGTGAGCAACCAGAAGACGAACAGCAGGATCAGATCGCTGAGCCGGATCGCGTGGACCGCGAGAAACGCGATCGCCCCCGCGGTGCCGACGATCGGGAGGATGTCGAAGAGCAGAAAGTGGCGGCGCTGGAGCCGGTGCAGGTACGGGCTGCTCAGCACTTTCCGGCGGGGTCGGGCGCCGCCGCCGGACTCGGTGAACTCCGTCGCGGGAGTGAGTTCTTCTGCGGACACGAGCCGAGGTAATCACGCGCCGCGGGCCTTGATCGCGGTGAGACGGGTCCGCATTCGGCCGATTGGTTTTGGTTATGGCGCCCCGGAATCGGCGCGGGCCGTGGGGGACTGGGGGCCATGACAACCGAGCTGAAGGCCCCCATGGGCTTCGGAGCCGTGTTCGCCTCGATCGATCCGGACAACCCCGACTACGCCCTCCTGCAGCGCATCGTCTCCCGTCTCATCCCGTTCGGCACGCACGCAGGTGTCGTGGTCGCCGAACTCGGCCCGAACCGCGCCGTCGTGGAGATCCCCGCCGAGCCGCACCTGGGCAACCACCTCGGCACCGTGCACGCGGGCGCGCAGTTCCTCGCGGCCGACGTCGCCGGTGCGTGCGCGTTCGTCGGTGCCATGGCCACGCGTCTGTCGGCCATCGGTTCGTTCGTGCTGCGCGACTCGCGCGTGGCGTTCCGCAAGCCGGCGGTGGGCCGCCTGCGCGCCATCGGCACCATCGACCGCGACGACGTCGCCACGGTGCTGTCGTCGGTCGGTGAGCAGCGCCTGGACGTCGACGGCCGCGCGCTGCTGTTCGACGAGGCCGGTGTGCTGGTCGGCAAGGTCCAGCTCGACTACGTCGTGACGCTCGTGCAGGAGGCGTGATGCCCGCCGAGGCTCCCGCCGGGCTCGAGGAGATCACCGTCGCCACGCCGGACGGCGCGAGCCTCGCGCTGCGGGTGCTCGCGCACCCGGACGCGGCCGCGCCGGTGGCGCTGATCCTGCCCGCGATGGCGATCAAGGCGAAGTTCTACCTGCCGCTGGTGAAGGCACTGCACGCCGCGGGTCTTTCCGCGGTGGTCGCGGACCTGCGCGCGCAGGGCGCGAGCACTCCGGCGCTCGGCGCGGGTCCCGGCTTCGGGTACCGCGAGCTGATCGAGACCGACCTGCCGGCCGTGGTCTCGGCCGTGCGGACCCGGTTTCCCGCGGCGCCACTGCACTTGTTCGGCCACAGCGTCGGCGGGCAGCTGGCCCTGCTCTACGCCGCGGCCGAGCCGGACCGCGTGGCGAGCGTGACGACCATCGGCACCGGCTCGGTGTACTGGCGCTCGTTCCCCGCGGCGCGACGCCTGTCGATCCTCGCCACGACGCAGTGGGTCGGGCTCGTGTGCCGGCTGCGCGGCAACTGGCCCGGCGGCGGCGGGATCGGGCCGATGACCGGCGGTGTGATGGCCGACTGGGTGCGGCACGCGCGCACGAGCCGGTACCGGCCGCGCGGCAGCTCCCGCGACTACGACCGGTTGCTGGGCGAGCTTTCCCTGCCGCTGCTGGTGATCTCGCTCGACAACGACCCGCTGGGCCCGGAGACCACCGTGCGGTTCCTGTGCCGGTGCCTGCCGTCGGCGGACCTCACTCGCTGGCACCTCGACTCTTCCTCGGGACTGAAGCACCTCGGGCACGCGTCGTGGATCAAGGACAGCGACCTCGTCGGCCCCGCGGTGGCGGCCTGGATCACCGCCGGCAAAGCGCCCGCCTGACCCGGGCCGGGTGAACCGCGGTTCGGTGAGGTGCGCCACGCCGCCACCGGGTTCGAAGTCCGTTCACGGCGCGTTCGTGTTGGCGGGCGAAGATGAATCACCTCGGGTGCGGAGGTGGTGATGGAGTACCGGCACGTGCTGGCGTTCCTGGCGATCGCGGACGAGCTGCACTTCGGCCGCGCCGCCCAGAAACTGCACCTCACCCAGCCCTCACTGAGCCAGCAGTTGCAACGGCTCGAGCGCACCCTCGGCGTGGAGCTGGTCGCGCGCACGACCCACGAGGTGCACCTGACCCGCGCCGGGCAGGCGTTCGAGGTCGAGGCGCGCGAGCTCGTGCGCCAGGTCGAGCACGCTCGGCGGTCCGCCCGCGAGGCGGCCGCCGGGCGCTCCGGCACGATCCGCGTCGGCTACAACTTCCCGGCGGCCCAGCACGTGCTGCCGTCGGTGATGGAGAAGATGCAGGCCGACTTCCCCGAGGTGGCCGTGGTGCTGGAGGAGAAGCGCACCGGGCCGCAGCTGCGGGCCCTGGAGAGCGGCGCACTCGACGTGGCGCTGGTCTACGGCCGCCCGGCCACGGCGAAGTTCCGCTACCGGCGCCTGATGCGCCAGTCGCTCGTGGCCGTGGTGCGGCACAAGCACAAGTGGGCCGGGCGCCCCGGCGTGCCGTTCGCGGAGCTGGCCGGCCAGCCGTGTGTGCTGTTCGAACGCGACCTGTGCCCGGCGATGTACGACGCCATCGTGCGCGCGGCCGACGAGGCCGGCATCGGGCTCGACGTGGTGCACGAAATCGACCACCCGGCCACCACGGAAATTCTCGTGACGGCGAAATCGCTCGTGGGTTTCGCGTCCATTTCGCGCGCGATGCTGGCCGGCGCCGTCGCGGGTGGCGCGCGCACCGTCGCGGTTCCGCTCTACGATCCCGTGCCCACTGTGGACCTTTACGTGGCTTGGCGCGACGACGAAGACGGCCGGCTGCGGAATTCGTTTCTCGAATGCCTCGACGCCGTCGGCCCGTTTTCCAGCCCGCCATTACGCAAGTCAATCAGGTCATGACAACCGGCCCCACCGCGTTGACCGGATGCGGTGGTGACCGAAGAATCGCCGTGTGAGCATAGCTGCCTTGCCGGACTCGGCCAGGGACGAAGAATCGATCTACCGACTGTTGTCCACAGTGGATTCTCCGGTGTTCGTGGTCCGTGACGCCGATGGCGTCGCCCTCACCGCGGACCCCGGCGCCGCCCGGCGCGCGACGGTGCTCGCCGCCGCTCCCGCCGTGCGGCCGGAATCCCTGGGGGACCCCGAATTCCGCAAGGCGCACGGCGTGCGCCACGCCTACCACGCCGGGGCGATGGCCAACGGCATCGCGTCGGCCCGGTTGGTCGCCGCGCTGGCCCGGGCCGGGTTCCTGGCCTCGTTCGGCGCCGCCGGCGTGCTGCCGGCGAAGCTCGACGAAGCGCTGAGCACGATCCGGGCGCAGGCGCCGGGCCGCCCGTTCGCCTGCAACCTCATCCACAGCCCGAGTGAAGCCGCGCTGGAGCGGGCGATCGTGGACGCGTGCCTGCGCCACGAGGTCCGGTGTGTCGAAGCGTCGGCGTTCCTGGACCTGACCCCGCAGGTGGTGCGCTACCGGGCCGCCGGGCTCGAGCGCGACGCCGGCGGCACGATCGTGGCCCGCAACCGCGTGATCGCGAAGGTCTCACGCGCCGAGGTCGCCGAGAAGTTCCTGCGCCCCGCGCCCGGAGAAATCCTGCGCGCCCTGCGCACGGCGGGGGACATCACGGCGGAGCAGGCCGAGTCGGCGGCGTCGGTCCCGATGGCCGACGACATCACCGCCGAGGCCGACTCCGGTGGCCACACCGACCGCCGGCCGCTGGTCGTGCTCCTGCCCGCGCTGGTCGCCCTGCGCGACCGCACGCAGCGCGAGCACGGCTTCGCGACGCCGGTCCGCATCGGCGCGGCGGGGGGCATCGGCACACCGGCCGCGGCGTCGGCGGCGTTCGCGATGGGCGCCTCGTACGTGGTCACCGGCTCGATCAACCAGGCCTCGCTCGAGGCCGACCAGTCCGACGCGGTGAAGCGCCTGCTCTGCTCGGCCGGGGTGGCCGACACGGAGATGGCGCCGTCGTCGGACATGTTCGAGCTCGGGGTCGACGTGCAGGTGCTCAAGCGCGGCACCATGTTCCCGGGCCGCGCGAAGCGGCTGTACGACACCTACCGCTCGTGCTCCGGCCTCGACGCGATCCCGGCGGCCGAGCGCGCGGAGCTGGAGCAGCGGGTGTTCCAGCGTTCGTTCGACGAGGTGTGGCACGACTGCGTGCGCTATTTCAGCGCGCGCGACCCGGAGCAGATCGCGCGGGCCGAGGGCAACCCGAAACGGCGGATGGCGCTGGTCTTCCGCTGGTACCTCGGCCGGTCCTCGGGCTGGAGCATGGCGGCGACGCCCGAGCGCGCCGCCGACTACCAGATCTGGTGCGGGCCGGCGATGGGCGCGTTCAACGAGTGGGTGGGCGGGACCTACCTCGCCGCGCCGGGCCACCGTCACGTCGCCGAGCTCGCCGTCCACCTCATGCGCGGCGCCGCGTTCGCGGCCCGCGTGAGCCAGCTGCGCGCCACTGGTGTCCGCCTGCCGGCCGGGTGCACGACCTATGTCCCGGTGCCGCTGGGGGAGGAATCGCGATGACGGTGACCCGGGAGAACGACGCGCCGTCGTGGCTCGTGTGCGGAGGTTGCGGGAAAATGGTGTACGGCAAGAGGTTCGCCCGTGCCGGGCGCGTGTGTCCGGAATGCGGCCACCACGCCCCGCTCACGGCGGCCGAACGCCTCGAGGCCCTGCTCGACGCGGGCTCGTCGCGGCCGCTGGAGCTGGTGGTGTCGGGCAGCGATCCGCTGGACTTCGCCGACACCCGCCCGTACGCCGAGCGGCTCGTGGACGCGCGCACCCGCACCGGGCTCACCGAAGCGGTGCTCTGCGCTCGCGGGAAGATCGACGGCAACCCGGTGGTCGTGGCGGCGATGGACTTCCGCTTCCTCGGCGGCAGCCTCGGTTCGGCCGTCGGTGAAGCGATCACCGGCGCCGGCGAGATCGCGCTCGCCGAGCGCACGCCGCTGCTGCTGATCACCGCTTCGGGCGGGGCGCGCATGCAGGAAGGCGTGCTGTCGCTGATGCAGATGGCGAAGACCAGCCAGGCGCTGGGCCAGCTCGACGAGGCCGGAATCCTCACCGTCTCGCTGATCACCGACCCGACCTTCGGCGGGGTCGCCGCGTCGTTCGCCACCTCCACCGACCTGATCATCGCCGAACCCGGCGCGCGGCTCGGGTTCGCCGGGCCGCGGGTGATCGAGCAGACGATCAAGCAGACCCTGCCCGACGGCTTCCAGACCGCCGAGTTCCTGCTGGAGCACGGGATCGTCGACATGATCCGTCCGCGTGCCGCGCTGCGGGCCGCGCTGGGCCGGGTGCTGGCCATCGCCACGCGCCGGCCGGACCCGGTGTCCGCCCGGCGCGAGAGCAGCGCCGACGCTCTGATCACGGATCCCGAGCTGCTGCCGGAGCGTTCGGCGTGGGAGTGCGTGCGCGCCGCCCGCAAGCTCGA
Organism: Amycolatopsis rhabdoformis; assembly: GCF_035918295.1. Lineage (GTDB taxonomy): Bacteria > Actinomycetota > Actinomycetes > Mycobacteriales > Pseudonocardiaceae > Amycolatopsis > Amycolatopsis rhabdoformis. Next base: position 3,151,296 of record NZ_CP142149.1, on the reverse strand, counting down.
CCGGCCGACCACGCTGGACTACGCGGCCCTGCTGCTCGAAGACTTCCACGAGCTGCACGGCGATCGGATGTCGGAGGACTGCCCGGCGCTGGTCGCCGGTCTCGGCCGATTCGAGGGCCGGCCGATCGCGCTGATCGGCACCCAGAAGGGCCACACCGGCGACGAGCTGGCCCGGCGAAACTACGGCATGCCGAGCCCGGCCGGGTACCGCAAAGCCGCGCGCGTGATGCGGCTGGCCGCGAAGCTCGGCCTGCCCGTGGTGACCCTGATCGACACGGCCGGCGCCTACCCCGGCGTCGAAGCCGAGCAGCGCGGTCAGTCGGTGGCGATCTCGGAGAACCTGAAGCTGATGGCCGGCCTGCCGGTGCCGGTGATCGCCGTGGTGACCGGCGAGGGCGGCAGCGGCGGGGCGCTCGCGCTCGCGTTCGCCGACCAGGTGCTGATGTGCGAGAACGCCGTGTACTCCGTGATCAGCGCCGAAGGGTGCGCCGCGATCCTCTGGAAAGACCCGGCGGCGGCGCCGCGGGCGGCCGAGTCGCTGCGCGTGGACGCGCGCTCGCTGCTGAGCCAGGGCGTGGTCGACGGGGTGATCCCGGAGCCCGAAGGCGGCGCCGGGGCCGACCACGTGCAGGTGGCGGCCGCGATGCGCGCGGCGCTGGCCGAGACGCTGGCGAAACTCGTGCCCCTGGACCAGATGAACCTCGTGACCCGCCGCCGGGCGCGGTTCCGGGCTTTCGGCGCCGAAGGCGCGGTGCTGCTCGACGACCTCGCCGGCGAACCACGTACCGACAACTCGGAGAAGGCGCGATGACGACCGTGAACACGAATCCCCCCGCGCCTCACGAGGTGGACCAGGTGGTGACGGCGCTGCGCGAGCAGGTGCTGGTGCTGTGCGCCGAGTCGGCGCGCCACCCCGGTGCGGTGCGGCTGAGCGCGCACGGCGTGGCCGTGGAGGTGGAGTGGCCGTCGATCACGGCGGTGGTGCCGGGCGAGGCTCGTCCGCCGGTGGTGCCGGAGCCGGCCCTGGTGCCCGCCGCGGTACCTGCCGCGGAAGCGACGGCTGTCGAAGTGCCGGCCACCGGGCCGACCGTGTGCGCGGCGACCGTCGGCACGTTCTACCGGGCGCCGGAGCCCGGGGCGAAGCCGTTCGTGAGCGTGGGCGACCCGATCGCCGTCGGTACGCAGATCGGGATCATCGAGGCGATGAAGCTGATGATCCCGGTCGAGGCCGACCGCGCGGGCCGGATCGCCGAGTTCGTGGTCGAGGACGGCACGGCGGTCGAGCACGGGCAGCCGTTGCTGGTGCTGGACCCGGCGTCGTGATCCGGTCGCTGCTGATCGCCAACCGCGGCGAGATCGCGGTGCGGGTGATCCGGACGTGTACCGAGCTCGGGATCCGCTCGGTCGTGGTGCACTCGAGCGCCGACCGCGACTCGGCCGCGGTGCGGCTGGCTGACGAGGCGGTGCAGATCGGCCCGCCCGCGGCCAAGGACAGCTACCTGAACATCCCGGCGGTGATCGAGGCCGCCCGCACGCGGGGCGTCGAGGCGATCCACCCCGGTTACGGGTTCCTGTCGGAGAACGCGGACTTCGCCGAGGTGTGCGAGGCGGACGGCCTCATCTTCGTCGGCCCGCCGGCCAAGGTGATGGCGCGGCTGGGGGACAAGTCCAGCGCGCGGTCGTTGATGGCGGGCGTCGGGCTGCCGTTGCTGCCGGGCAGCCGTGACCCGCTCGAACCGGCCGAAGCCGCGGCGCTGGCGAACGAGATCGGGTTCCCGGTGATCGTGAAGGCCGTGGCCGGTGGCGGCGGACGCGGGATGGCGGTGGTGTGGTGGGCGGCCGAGTTCACTCGCGCCTGGGCCCGCACGCGGGCCACGGCACAGGCGGTGTTCGGTGACGGGCGGCTCTACGTCGAGCGGTACCTGCCTTCGGCGCGGCACGTGGAGATCCAGGTGCTGGCCGACCAGCACGGCAACGTCGTGCACCTCGGTGCGCGCGACTGTTCGCTGCAGCGCCGGCACCAGAAGCTCGTGGAGGAGTCGCCGGCGCCGCTGCTGCCGGCCGCGCTGCTCGAGGAAATGGGTGCGGCCGCGGTGCGCGGTGCGGAAGCGTCGGGTTACGTCGGGGCGGGGACCTTCGAGTTCCTGGTCGACGCCGAGCAGCGGTTTTCCTTCATGGAGGTGAACTGCCGGCTGCAGGTCGAGCACCCCGTCACGGAGGCGGTGACCGGGCTCGATCTGGTGCGTGAGCAGCTGCGGATCGCCTCCGGTGAGCCGCTCGGCTACACCCAGGCCGACGTCCGCACGACTGGCGTGGCGCTGGAATGCCGCGTGAACGCCGAGGACCCGGACCGGGATTTCGCGCCGGCGCCCGGGGTGCTCGACGAGTGCCGGCTGCCGGCGGGCCCGTTCACCCGCGTGGACACGCACGCGTTCCCGGGTTATCGCGTGCCCGCGGTGTACGACTCGCTGCTGGCCAAGGTGATCGTGTGGGCGCCGGACCGCGACGCGGCGATCGCGCGGATGCGGCGCGCGCTGGGCGAGGTCGACGTGCGCGGCGCCGGCGTGGCCACCACGGCTCCCTTTCTGCGCGACGTGCTCGACCACCCGCGGTTCCGGGCGGCCGAGCACGACACCACGTTCGTGGAATCACTGTGACCCGGGAGGAAACCGTGCGCGAGTACACCGTCCCGCCGTTGGTGAAGCCGGCCGACGACGAAGGCCTCGCCGACGTGGTCTTCGAGAAGGCGGCGCGGGTCCCCGACGACGTCGTGTTCGGCCGCCAGTTCGCGGGCGCGTGGCAGGACATCACGTATGCGGAGTTCGCCGCGGCAGTGCGTGCAGCCGCGAAGGGCTTGCTGGCGGCGGGAATCCGGCCCGGCGACCGGGTGCTGGTGCTCGGCCGGACCAGCTACGAGTGGTCGGTCGCCGACTTCGCTGTGCTGAGCGTCGGGGCCGTGACGGTGCCGGTGTACCCGACGTCGTCGGCCGAGCAGATCCGCCACCTCGTGGCCGATTCGCGGCCCAGCGCGTGTTTCGCGGAGACGGCGGAGCAGGCGGCGCTGATCGCGGAGGTCGCCGGCGACGTGCATGCGCGGTGCTGGCTGCTCGGATCGCTCGAGGAGCTCGCGCGGAGCGGACTCGCGATCACCGACGAGGACGCCGAGGCCCGCCGCGCGGCCGTGCGCGCCGACGACCTCGCGACCATCGTCTACACGAGCGGCACCACCGGACTGCCGAAGGGCTGTCTGCTGACCCACCGCAACGTGCTGGCGGCCGCGGCCAACGTCGTCGAGCTGCTGCACGAGGTCTTCCGTCCCACCACCGGCGAGCCGGCGTCGACGGTGTTGTTCCTGCCGCTGGCGCACGTCTACGGCCGCGTGACGCAGTTCGGCTGTGTGTGGGGCGGGGTGCGCACCGGCCTGGTCGCCACGCCGGCCGAGCTGCTGGGCGCGCTGCCGTCGTTCCGGCCGAGCTTTCTGGTGGGCGTGCCCTACCTGCTGGAGAAGATCCGGAAGGTGGCGCGCACGGTGGTCGGCGAGGACGGGTTCGCGGCGGTGGACGCGGCCGCGGTGGCGCTCGGGCACGCGCGGCGGCACGGGGGTGGGTCCGACCATGACACGCCGCCGGAGTTCGCCGCGGCGCGCGAGAAGCTGCGCGGGCTGCTCGGTGGCCGGCTGGAGTACGTGATCGCCGGCGGGGCTTCGTTGGAACCGTCCACCGCGGACTTCTTCGCCGGCCTCGGCGTGGAGGTGCTCGGCGCGTACGGGCTCACCGAGGCGTCGTCCACGGTCAGCATGAGCGCGCCGGGCGCGAACCGGCCGCACGCCGTGGGGCGGCCGGTGCCGGGCACCACGGTCGCGATCTCCGACGACGGTGAGATCCTCGTGCGCGGTGACCAGGTGTTCCCCGGGTACTGGCCGGACCGGGCGGGGGCGCCCGCGCCGTGGCTCGCGTCGGGTGACGTGGGCCTGCTCGACGACGACGGATACCTGCACCTCACCGGCCGGCGCAAGGAGCTCATCGTGACGAGCGGGGGCAAGAACGTGGTGCCCGCGCCGCTCGAGGGCCGCGTGCGCCTGCATCCGCTGGTGAGCAACTGCCTGCTGGTGGGGGAGGCTCGCCCCTTCGTCACCGCGCTGATCACGCTCGACCCGCCCGCGCTGGCGGGCTGGCGCGAGACGCACGACTCGTCCGAGGGCGAGCCCACGGCCGATCCCCGCCTGCTGCGGGAGATCGCCACGGCGGTGGACTCGGCCAACGAGCTGGTGTCGCGCGCGGAGTCGATCCGCCGGTTCACCGTGCTGCCGGAGGACTTCTCCGTCGCGAAGGGACAGTTGACGGCGTCGCTGCGGCTGCGTCGCCACGTGATCGAAGAGCAGTTCCAGGACGAGATTTCGCTGATGTACAGCGGCTGACCCGGTCGGCCTCGACCACGCGACGCGGTGCCCTTCCCGGGGCACCGCGTCGTTGGTGTCTCAACCGGCGGACAGCAGGCAGAAGTAGTCGAAGTCCAGTTTCGCCACCAGTGCGCCGTTGTCGTCCTTCAGCAGAGCCTTTCCGCTGAGGTCGAGCTGCGCTTCGCCCTTGCCCCGTACCGCGTCGGCGAGTTTCGGGCCGGATATCGTGCCGTGGGCCCGGATCCGGCCGTGCGCGGCGCGCAGGAAGCTCGCGCGGGTGTCGCGCAGCACGAAGGTGCGCACGTGCAGGATCCGGGGCGCGATCGCGCCCGAGAACGCCCCGGCGCAGGCCACTTCCGCGGCCAGGAACTGCACTCCGGCGTGCACGGTCCCGAGGTGGTTGAGCATGTCGCCCGACGCGGGCACCTCGGCCACGGCCGTGCCGGCGGCGAGCTCCGTGATCCGCACGCCCGCCAGGTTCACGAACGGCACGATCGTGTCCACGGTGCGGCGGATCTGTTCGTAATCGGGTGTTCCCGAACCGGCCAGCTTCACGAGTTGTGCCTGTGCCGCGGCGATTCCGCGGGCGGCACCGTTTTCGGCAACCATGCGCTGAATTACGGCACGGCCGGGCTGCCGAGGGATGAACGAGAACTGAATCAGCCACCTCGGGTGGCTGGCGGGAACAGGAAGGATTCGCCGGTGATCGGCTCGGTGAATAGGGCGATCGGAAGCGGAGATCTTGATCTGGAAAAGGGGTGGTTCGGGGGTTGACTGGGCCGCGTGGTCGCCGGTGACCGCATCCGGATGGTGCACATCCACCTGAGATCCGAGCGATTCTCCCGGGAGGGCCCTGATGTATGACGCGATCGTGGTAGGCGCGCGGTGCGCCGGTTCGCCGGTCGGCATGCTGCTGGCGAGGCGCGGGCACCGCGTGCTGGTGGTGGACCGCGCGACGTTCCCGAGCGACACGGTTTCCACCCACTACCTGCAGCAGCGCGGCCTGGCGCGGCTCGCCGCGTGGGGCCTGCTCGACGAGCTGGTGGCCACCGGGGTGCCGGCGATCAAGCACATGACGGTGTCCTACCGCGACATCGTGATCGCGGGCTTCGCCGACTCCATCAACGGCATCGACGCGACGTACGCGCCGCGGCGCACGGTGCTCGACACCATTCTCGTGAACGGCGCGCGGGCGGCGGGCGCGGAGGTGCGCGAGGGATTCTCGGTTCGCGAATTGATCTTCGAAGACGGTCGGGTCGCCGGAATTCGCGGCTCCGTGGCCGGCGGAGAACTGCAGGAGGAACGCGCGCCGATCGTGATCGGGGCCGACGGGCGCAATTCCTTCGTCGCCGATGCCGTTTCCGCGCAGCGATACCGTGAAGTGCCGGCCGAGTGCTTCATCTACTACAGCTACTTCAGCGGTGTGCGCACCGATTTCCACAGCCGCATCGGCGAGCGCGAGCAGGTGGGCATCTGGCCCACGCACGACGACCGCACGCTGGTGGCCGTGATGCGCAAGACCGAGGCCCTGCCGGAGTTCCGCGCCGACCCGGAGACCCACTTCCACGCGATCGCGAAGGCCATCGTGCCCGAGTTCGCCGAAGAGCTCGCCACGCACGGCAAGCGCGAGGAGCGCTTCTACCCGATGCGCTACCCGGACAACTACTACCGCGAGTCCCACGGCCCCGGCTGGGCACTGGTCGGCGACGCCGGCTACCACAAGGACCCGCTCACGGGCCTGGGCATCTCCGACGCCTTCGAGTACGCGCAACTGCTGGCCGACCGCGTGCACGACGGCCTCGCCGGCACCACGCCGATGGACGAAGCGCTGGCCGCCTACCAGCGCGAGCGCGACGAGAAGTCCCACTCGAGCTTCGAATTCACCTGCGCGATCTCGACGCTGGAGCTCACGCCGCAGCTGCACGCGGTGTTCCGCGCGCTGGGCGGCAATCCCGAGTACGCCAAGGACTTCTTCGCGATGATCGGCGGCGGCCTGACCGGGGAGGAGTTCTTCGCGCCCGAGCGCATGGCGAAGCTCCTCGGCGCCCCGGCTTGACCGGGAAGGAACCCTGGTGCCCGACTTGGAACTCAGCGTGATCGGCGACAGCTTCGCCGAGGGTCGCGGCGGACTTGTGCGGCCCGACGGCTCGTTCGCCGGCTTCACCACGCACCTGGCGCAGTGCCTGGGCGTGTCCGGCGAGGTGCTGAACCTCGGCTCGTACGGCGCGACCACCCAGGACGTGGTCGACCATCAGCTGGCCACCGCGCTGGCGCGCCCCGCGGCGCTCACCGGCGTGATCGTGGGCGGCAACGACCTCGTGACCGACTACGACCGCGCCCGGTTCCGGCGCAACCTCACCTACATCTTCTCGAGCCTCGCGCGGCCCGGCCGGCTGGTGTTCACCACCAACTGGCCGCGGATCCCGGACCGCCTGCCGGGCCTGCCCGACGCGGTCCGGAGCACGCTGCGCGAGCGGTTCGCCGAGGCCAACGAGTTCCTCGACGGGCTCGTGCTCGACCTCGGCCTCGTGTGCCTCGACCTGGCGAACGCGCCGGTCACCGCCGACCCGGTGATGTGGTGCCCCGACGGCATGCACCCGAGCGCGGCCGGGCACCAGGTCATCGGCACCGCGCTGGCCGACCTCGTCGACGAGGCGCGCAGCGCGCTCATCTGAACCGTCACCCGTGCTGGTCAACGGCGATCAGACCCGTTTTTCCCGACTGGACGCAGCCTGAGACAGGGGTAGCACGTGAACGACGAACACCGGCCCGACGGATTCGCTGTCGCGCGGCAGCTCGCGGACAACCCGATCGCCATCGTCGGCCTTTCCGGGTTGTTCCCGATGGCCCGCAACTTCCGCGACTTCTGGCAGAACGTGGTCGACGCCGCCGACTGCACCTCCGAGGTGCCGGCCTCGCGCTGGAACCTCGACGACTACTACGACCCGGACCCCGCCGCGCCGGACAAGACCTACTGCCGCCGCGGCGGGTTCGTGCCCGAGGTGCCCTTCAGCACCACCGAGTTCGGGCTGCCGCCGAACCAGCTCGAAGTGACCACGGTCGTCCAGCTGCTGAGCCTGCTCGTCGCGCGCGACGTGCTCGCGGACGCCGGAGCGGTCGGGGCGGACTGGTACCGGCCCGACCGCACCGGCGTGGTGCTGGGCGTGGCCGGGCCCACGACGCTGTCGCACCCGCTGGCCGCGCGCTTGTCGACGCCGGTGCTGAAGGAGGTCGTGCGCAGCTGCGGGCTCACGCAGGCCGACGCCGAGCTGATCGCCGAGAAGTACGCGGCGGCGTTCGCGCCGTGGGAGGAGAACTCGTTCCCCGGCCTGCTCGGCAACGTGATCGCCGGCCGCGTGGCCAACCGGCTCGACCTGGGCGGCATGAACTGCACGGTCGACGCCGCGTGCGCCAGCTCGCTCTCCGCGGTGCACATGGCCATCAACGAGCTCGTGTCCGGCCGGTCCGACCTGATGATCACCGGCGGGTGCGACACGGAGAACTCGATCTTCGGTTACCTCTGCTTCAGCAAGGTCGGCGCGCTGTCGAAGTCCGGGCAGATCAAGCCGCTCGACGACACGGCCGACGGCACGCTCGTGGGCGAGGGCATCGGCATGCTGGCGCTCAAGCGCCTCGCCGACGCCGAGCGCGACGGCGATCGGGTGTACGCGGTGATCCGCGGCATCGGCTCGTCGAGCGACGGCCGCTTCAAGAGCATCTACGCGCCGCGCGCCGAAGGCCAGGAAGCCGCGCTGCGCCGGGCGTACGAGGACGCGGACTGCTCACCCGCGTCGATCGGCCTGTTCGAGGCGCACGCGACCGGGACGCGGGTCGGCGACCAGACGGAGCTCACGGCACTGGGTTCGGTGCTGCGCGCGGAGACCGACGAGGTCGGCTACGCGGCCATCGGCAGCGTGAAGTCGCAGATCGGCCACACGAAGGGCGCGGCGGGCGCGGCGAGCCTGATGAAGCTTGCGCTCGCGCTGCACCACAAGGTGCTGCCGCCGACGATCAACGTGACGCAGCCGAACCGGGCGTTGGCAGCTTCGCCGTTCTACGTCAACACGAAGACCCGGCCGTGGATCCGCGACCCGCAGCGCCCGAAGCGGCGCGCCGCGGCTTCGGCGATGGGCTTCGGCGGCACGAACTTCCACGCCGTGCTGGAGGAGGCGTCGTCCGGCCGCGAAGGGCTGCGGACGCTGCACCGCACCGCTCGGGTGCACCTGTGGCATGCGCCAGACACGGCGGCGCTGGCCGAGCTGCTGCGCTCGGGCGCCGCGCCGAACGGCGACGCCGGGATTCCGGAGGACCACGCCCGCGTCGGGTTCGTTTCGCGGGGTGAGCAGGAGTTCGAGACGCTGCGCTCGGTGGCGGTGGCCGAGCTCGCGGACGCGGGTGAGGAGTTCGCGCACCCGAAGGGGGTGTTCTTCCGCCGCCGGGCGCTGGCGGACCTGAAGATCGGCGCGCTGTTCGCCGGCCAGGGCAGCCAGTACGTGGACATGGGCCTCACTGCGGTGCTGAACAACCCGGTCGTGGCCACGGCGTTCGACGAGGCCAACGGCGTCTTCGCCGGTTCCCCGCGGCCGCTGGCGAGCGTGGTGTTCCCGCCGCCGGTGTTCGACCCGCAGGTGCGCACCGACCAGGAGGCGACGCTGCGGCGCACCGACTACGCGCAGCCGGCGATCGCCGCGCTTTCGGCCGGGCAGTACCGGTTCCTGGCCGAGCGCGGACTCGAGTGCGCGGGGTTCCTGGGCCACAGCTTCGGTGAGCTGACCGCGCTGTGGGCCGCGGGTTCCCTGGCGGACGAGGACTTCTTCACCCTCGCGAAGGCCCGCGGCGACGCGATGGCGGTGGCCGCCGGCGAGAGCGACCCCGGCACGATGGCGGCGGTGCAGGCCTCGCGCGAGGACGTGACGCAGCTGCTGGCCGGGCACCCGGACGTGAGCGTCTGCAACCACAACGCCCCCGACCAGGTCGTGGTGGGCGGTGGCACGGCGGCGGTCGGCGAATTCGTGGCCGCGTGCCGCACGCGGGGGCTCACGGTGCGCGAGCTGCCGGTGGCGGGCGCGTTCCACACGCGCTACGTGGCGCACGCGGTGGAACCGTTCCGCGCGGCCGTGGCCGAGACCTTCGTGGGTGAGCCGCGGTTGCCGGTGTACGCGAATTCCGCGGGCGGCTCGTACGGCGCTTCGGTGGAGTCCAACCGCGAGCTGCTCACCGGGCAGCTGCTGCGGACCGTCGAGTTCGTGCGCGGCTTGGAGGCCATGCGCGCCGACGGGTGCACGGTGTTCGTGGAGTTCGGCCCGAAGGGCGTGCTGACGCAGCTCGTGCAGCGCACCCTCGGCGACGGTGTGCTCGCCATCCCGACCGACCAGGGCCCGACCGGCGACGGTGACGTGGCCCTGAAGAAGGCCGCGCTGCGCCTGGCGGTGCTGGGCGCCCCGATCGCCGACGTCCACCGCGCCGACGCCGGCCCGTTCACCGAGGCCGAGGCCACGGGCATGGTCGTGCCCCTCACAGGCCGCGACTACGTGCCGGACTCGCGGCGCGAGCTGTACGCCGGCCTGATCGGCGAGCCGACGATGCTGGAAGCCGTGGCGGAAGCCGCCGAGGCGGCGAAGCGGGTGGCTGCCGCGGTGCCGGTGGCCGCGCCCGCCGCCCCGGTTGTTCCTGTCGTTCCCGCTGTCGCCGTCGCTCGAGCGGATTCGCCGGTCGCCGAAGTCGCGCCCGGCCCCGGCTTGGACGCGGTGGCCCAGCAGCACCTCGCCCTGCACGAGCGCTACACCGAGACCCAGCTCTCGGTCACCGGCGACCTCGTGTCGGTGCTGCGCGAGGCCCAGCGCACCGGCGCCGTCGACGATCACCTCCGCGCGACCGTGTCGGCCATCAAGGACCAGAGTCTGGCGATCGGCCGCTCGCACACGCGGGTCAACGAGATCCTCGCGTCGCTGACCGACCTCGAACACGGTGCTGCGGGTCCGCTGTCCACCGTGGAGGAACCGGCTGACCTCGCTCCGGTCGAGTTCACTCCGGCTGCTCCGGAAATCCCCGAACCCCGCGCCTTGCCCGCGTTCGCGCCGCCCGCCGAACTCCCCGCGGCCGTACCGATCGAGCCCGCCGCACCGAGCGGCCTGGACGCCGCTTCGGTCGAGTCCGCGCTGGTCGCCGTCGTCGCGGAGAAGACCGGTTATCCGGTCGAGATGCTGGATGTGGCGATGGATCTGGAGGCCGATCTCGGCGTGGATTCCATCAAGCGGGTGCAGATCCTGGGTGCGCTGGGTGAGCGAGTGGACGGCGTCCCGGTGGTAGGGCCGGAGCAGGTGGCGGAGTTGCGGACGTTGAAGGACATCGTCGCCTTCATCGCCGGTGCGACCCCGGCTCCGGCCACCCCGGCCGGCGTCGACGCGTCCTCTGTTGAGGCGGCGTTGGTCGAGGTCGTTGCGGAGAAGACGGGCTATCCGGTCGAGATGCTGGATGTGGCGATGGATCTGGAGGCCGATCTCGGGGTGGACTCGATCAAGCGGGTGCAGATCCTGGGCGCGCTGGGTGAGCGGGTGGATGGCGTGCCGCCGGTGGGGCCGGAGCAGGTGGCCGAGTTGCGGACGTTGAAGGACATCGTCGCCTTCATCGCGGGGAACGCCGCGTCTGCGGCCGCGACGCCGGCCGGGCTCAACGCTTCCTCTGTCGAGGCTGCGTTGGTCGAGGTCGTTGCGGAGAAGACCGGTTATCCGGTCGAGATGCTCGACGTGTCGATGGACCTCGAGGCCGATCTCGGCGTGGATTCCATCAAGCGGGTGCAGATCCTCGGTGTGCTGGGCGAGCGCGTGGATGGCGTACCGCCGGTAGGGCCGGAGCAGGTGGCCGAGCTGCGGACGTTGAAGGACATCGTCGCCTTCATCGCCGGAAGCACCGCGCTCGTCGAGACCGCGCCCGTCGAGACCGCGCTTGCCGAGACCGCAGTCGCAGCACCGGCGTCCGAGGTGCTCGATGAAGCCGAGCCCGTGCTCCTGCGCATCGAGCAGGTGCGCCTGCCCGACGTCGACCGGATCGAGCAGCCGTACGCCGATGGCAAGGCGGCGCTGGTCGTCGACCACGGCGCCGCCACTGCGCAGGTGCTGGCCGCCGGGCTGGAGCTGCACGGCTGGACCGTCCGGACCGTGCGCGTCCCGGCCGGTGCCGGCGGCGGGATGTCCACTTGGGACGGCCAGGCCATCGAGCGGGCCCTCGCTCTCGACGGTGCCCGTCTCGACCTGTGCCTCACCGTGTTGCCCCCGGATGCGCAGTGGGGGGAGAGCACGCGGCAGCTGGCGGACACCATCCTCACCGCCAAGCTGGTGCGCGAAAGCCTCGCCCGCACGGCGGAAGCCGGCACGCGCGCGGCGTTCGTCACCGTCACGCGGCTCGACGGCGCGCTCGGCCACCGGGGCGACCGGCCGGCCGCGGCGGCGCTCGTCGGCGGGGTCGGCGGGTTGGTGAAGACGTTCGCGCTGGAGTCGCCGGAGCTGTTCTGCCGGGCGCTGGACCTGGCGCCGGAGCTGGGCGACGACGTGCTGGCCGAGACGCTGGTGGCCGAACTCGCCGACGCCGCCCTGGACACCCCCGAGGTCGCGGTCGACGCCGATCGCAGCCGCTGGACCGTCCGGCCGCGGCCGGCGGAACGTGGGGACGGCACCGAAGTCACGCTCACCGACCAGGACGTGCTCGTGGTCACCGGTGGCGCGCGCGGCGTGACCGCGCGGTGCGTGCGCGAGCTGGCCACGCGGCGGGCGTGCGAGTTCGTGTTGCTCGGCCGCACCGAGCTCACCGATGAGCCGGCGTGGGCGGTGGGCGTCGCGGACGACGCGCTGAAGCCCGCCGCGATCGAAGCGGTGCGCGAGGCGGGGGAGAAGCCGACCCCACAGCAGATCGACAGTCTGACCCGCGAAATCCGCGCGCAGCGGGAGATCCGCGAAACCCTCGCGGCCCTCGGCACAAGCGCGCAGTACGTCGCCGTCGACATCACCGACGCCGAGGCGACGCGGCAGGCGCTGGCGCCGGTCCGCGACCGGGCGACCGGCCTCGTCCACGGTGCCGGCGCGCTCGCCGACGCGCTGCTTCCGGCCAAGACCGCCGCCGACATCCGGACGGTGCTCGCGACCAAAGTGGACGGTCTGCACCACGTTCTCACCGCGCTGGACGGCGCCGACCTGAAGCACGTGGTCCTGTTCGGCTCGGTCGCCGGGGTGCTCGGAAACCCCGGCCAGGCGGACTACGCGAGCGCCAACGAAGCCCTCAACCGCGTGGCCGTGAGCTGGAAGCGGGAACGCCCGGCGAGCCAGGTCACGGCCGTGAACTGGGGTGCCTGGGACGGCGGCATGGTCACGCCGCAGCTGCGTGAGGTGTTCCGCTCACGCGGGGTGCCGCTGCTCGGGATGGCCGCCGGGGCGCGGATGTTCGCGGACCAGTTCACGCCCGAGCGCGCGGACGACGTCTCGATGCTGATCGGGCCCGCCGTGCCGCTCGCCCCGTCGGCGCGCACGGCGGCCACCGCCGCGTTCTCCGCGCACCGCGACCTCGCGGCGCTCGCCTCCGACGCCGTGCTGCGCGACCACCGCGTCGGCGAGTTCCCGGTCTTCCCGGCGGCGGCCGGGCTCGGCTGGGCGATCAACGCGCTCGAACGCGCCAACCCCGGCCTGCGGGTCGTGGAGTGCACCGGGTTCGAGGTGCTCAAGGGCATCGTCTACGACGGCGGCCACGAACGCGAATACCGCCTCGACGTCACCGCCGGCGAATGGACCGGCGCCCGGCTCACGGTCGGCGCCGCGATCCGCAGCACCGAGCCCGGCAAGGCACTGCCGCCGTCGCACTTCACCGGCACCTTCGTGCTCGCCGCCGAAATCCCCGCCGCGCCGCTCAACCCCGCCGTGGCCCTCGGTTCCGGTCCGGAGGACGGACTCGAGGTCTACGCGGCCGCGCACCTGTTCCACGGTCCGCTGCTGCAGGGCGTCCGCCGGATCCTCACCCGCGAAGAGCGGCGGCTGGTGGTGGAGTGCCGCCTCGCCGACACCCCGCTCGGACAGGGCAACTTCGCGGGCGCCCTGCACAGCCCGGCGCTCGCCGACGTCGTGCTGCAGGCCGGCGCGCTGCTCGGCGTGTGGTTCCTCGACTCCGGCTGCCTGCCGCTGGCGATCGGCCGCGTCGAGTACTTCGCGCCGCTGCCGGGCGATTGCCCCTTCGTGGTCGTGGTCGACGACCTGCGCCCGCAGCGCACGGGCACGCAGGTCACCGTGACCGCCACCGCCTGCGCTCCCGACGGCCGGGTCCTGCAGCGCTACACCGATCTTTCGGTCATCGCGACCCCCGAGATGACCGCGAAGTTCGCCGAAGCCGTCCGCCGGCGCGACGAGAACCGCTGACGCCCCCGACCCGGGAACGGACCCTCGATGACAGCCCAGCTCGACGCCCTCTCCTTCGACGGCGAACCCTTCGACGCCCTCCTCTGGTCGACCCCGGTCGACCCCGACCCGATCCACCCGACCCCGGCCGACCTCGAAGCGACCCGGCCGGCGCCGGCTGACCCAGGTCCGGCAGCGCCGGCCGACGCGGCTCCGACCTCGCAGGAGCTTCGGCCGCACAATCCGGCGCCCGCCGTGGCCGGTGACGGCTCCGCGGTTCAGCCCCGCTCGGCCGCGGTGGTGGTCGCCGACTCCGCCGTGCCGGGGCAGGCGGCCGGGGGTTTCGGCCACCACGCGGTGGCGGCCGCGGGGCTCCGGTCGGCCGACGCCGCACCGAACCCCGCGCGGGCCGCGCATCCGGCCGGCGACGACCCGGTCGCCGACCTGCTCGGCGACGTCCGCGCCGAACTGGTCGCGGCGCACCTGTCCGCCATGGACGTCCAGGCCGCCTGGCAACGCCGCGCCCTCGCCGCTCTCGGTCACCCCACCGGGCCGTCGCCGGTCGGCCACCCGACCTCACCTTCGGCGCCCGGCCACCACCTTCAGGCCAGGCCACTCGCCGGCGACCCGGTCTCGGCCCTGCCGTCGAGCGGCCAGACCTACCAGGTCACCGTCGGCTACTCGCCGGAATCCGGCCTCACCGTCACCGCCCGCCCGGGTCACGCCACGGCCACCCCCGAAGTCCCGCCCGCGACCACGATGAGCGCCTTCAAAGCCCTCGCCCTCACCCCGGTCACCACCCTCGACGAACCCGCCCTCACCGCGCTGAACCGCGGCGACCTCCCCGCCGTTTTCGGCCCGGCGTACGACCAACGCGGCGACAACCCCGACCTCCGCCTCACCCCGTCGACCCGCACTCGCCTGACCCGGGTCCTCGAGATCACCCGCCACGGCGGCCCCTGGCACCGCGGCCGGCTGCGCGCCGAATACACCGGCCCCACCGACGCCGAAGCCCTCGTCGAGACGGCCTGGCAGGCCGCGCAGGTGTTCGCCCTGCAAGTCGGGTTGCACCTCTGTCTGGCGGGCGCCCGGTTCCATGCCGGCGGCGAACCGTCCGAAGTGGACCTCTCCGCCACGGACGCCACCACGGGCGAACTCGTCCTCGACGTCGTGCGCATCGACCTGCTCCCGCGCCCCTGGCTGCAGGTCAACGCGGAGTTCCACCGCGGCGACGAGCACCTCGCGAGCGTCCGCGGCCTCGTCCTCGAACTCCGCGAAGCCCCCGGCACGCCGGTCGGCCCGGCGGCCGGCGGAGTGATCACCACGTCGTTCGGCCGCTACAACGCCGAAGGCGAACGCGCGCTCCTCGGCGAGTTCCACCTGTCCCACAGCGCTCGCGGCGACCTCGGCATCGCGCTCGGCCCGGAGTTCACCGCCTACGCCGGCCGCCGCGCGACCCGCATGCCCAACCACGGCTTGCAGCTCTGCGATCGGGTCATGGCCGTGGAGGGCGTGCGCGGCGACCTCACCACCGCGAGCAGCCGCACCGAGACCGACTCGCCCGCGGATTCCTGGTACTACGCCGAAACCGCGAACGCGTCGATGCCCAACGTCGTGTACATGGAGACCTCGCTGCAGTCGGCGCTGTTGCTCGGCTACTACCTCGGCGCCACGCTCACCGCGCCCGAGGAGGACTACAGCCTGCGCAACCTCGACGGCACGGCCACCGTGCTGCGCGAGGTCGACCTGCGGGACAAGACGATCCGCCAGACGACCCGCCTGCTCACCACCACCGTGATGGTCGGTGCGGTCCTGCAGAGCTTCTCCTACGAGCTCTCCGTGGACGGGGAACCGTTCTACACCGGCGAATCCCTGTTCGGCTTCTTCAACGAAACCGCGCTGGCCAACCAGAACGGTCTCGACAACGGCGCGTACGTGCCGCCGTGGCAGCCGAGCACCGCCCCGCGTGTGATCGACGTCGCGGCCCGTCGCACGCAGGACACGGGCGTCCGCAGCACGAGCGGGCACCTGGCGCTGCTCGACACCGTCGAGGTCGTCGACGGCGGCGGGAAGTTCGGCCGCGGCTACCTGCGCGCCACGCGCCCGGTGGCGGCGGACGACTGGTTCTTCGCCTACCACTTCCACCTCGACCCGGTGATGCCCGGCTCGCTCGGCGTCGAGGCCGTGCTGCAGGCCCTGCAGGAGTGGGCGCTCGACGCCGGGCTGGCCGAGGGCCTGACCGAGCCCGAGTTCGTGCTGCCCACCGGCGTGGCGCTGGCGTGGCGTTACCGCGGGCAGATCCTCGCCGACGACCGCGAGCTGACCTTGGAAGTGCACATCGAGGACGTGCAGCGCCGCCCCGGGCGCGTCCGCGTGATCGGCGAGGCGAGCGTGTGGAAGCCCGGGCTGCGGATCTACGAACTGACGGGTGTCGCCGTGGAGCTGCGCGGCGCCGGCGCCCGTCCCTGGTGACGAGAGAGGCTTCGAGATGACCGACGTGGAAACCCCGCTGCCGCCGCTGTTCGCGCGGCGCGACGGGTTCGACCCCCTGCCCGAGCTCGAACTCCTGCGCGCGGAACGTCCGGTGACCCGCGTGGAGCACCACTGGGGTGTGCAGACCTGGCTCGTCACGCGCTACGACGACGTCCGGATGATCCTCGGCGACCACAAGCGGTTCACCAGCGCGCCGCCGCCGTACTTCGCCAGCACGCAAGGCGAAGACGGCACCGACGGCGTGGAAGGCACCGGCTGGTTCATCGTCTACAACCCGCCGGCCCACACGCGGCTGCGGCGCATGCTGGCCGCCGAGTTCACCAAGCGGCGGCTGGCGCGCCTCGAACCGCGGATCGAGGCCACCGTGGCCGAGCACCTCGACGAGATGGCGGCCGGCGGCCCGGGCGCCGAGCTGGTGAGCCAGTTCGCGCTGCGGCTGCCGATGCTGGTGATCTGCGAGCTGTTCGGCGTGTCCGTCGAGAGCCGCACCGAGCTGCTGCCGCTCAGCTCGAAGTTCACCGACTTCTCGCTCTCGGTCGAGGAACGCCGCGAAGCGTCCGAGCGTGCCGGCGCGATCATGGTCGAGTTCGTGAAGGACCAGCGTGCGAACCCGGGCGAGGGCATGCTCGGCATGCTGATCCGCGAGCACGGCGAGGACCTGACCGACCGCGAGCTGGCCGGCGTCGCCGACCTGATGGTGCAGGCCGGGTACGAGACCACGATGTCGATGCTCTCGCTCGGCACGCTCGTGCTGCTGCGCCACCCCGAGCACATCCCGCTGCTGTTCGCCGGCGAGCAGGAGCTCGACCAGGTGGTGGAGGAGCTGCTGCGCTACCTGTCGATCACGCACAACCTGTTCCCGCGCGTGGCGCAGGAGGACGTGACGATCTCCGGCCTGCTCGTGAAAGCCGGTGAGCTGCTCATGTGCTCGCCGCCCATCGCCAACCGCGACGAGCGCCTCGGCGAGGACATGGACCGCTTCGACCCCACGCGCAAGTCCGGCCCGCACCTCGCGTTCGGCCACGGCATCCACCACTGCATCGGCGCGCCGCTGGCCCGGCTCGAGTTGCGGATGGCGCTGCCCGCGCTGTTCCGCCGCTTCCCGGACCTGCGTCTGGCCGTGCCGTTCGAGGACATCGCGTGGCGTCCCAACACCAACTTCTACGGCCTGGACTCCCTGCCGGTCACCTGGTGACCGCCGACCCGAAAGGACCCCGATGACCTCCGAAGCGGCCGTCGCGGCCACGAGGTCCACCACGCGCTGGCTGCCCGTCGTGATGCTGGCGCTCGGTGCGTTCTGCGCCGGAACCGACAACTACCTGATCGCGGGCATCCTGCCGGACCTCTCCGCCGACCTGCACCTGTCGGTGGCCGGCGGCGGCCTGTTCGTCACGGCCTATTCGCTGGCGTACGCGCTCGGTTCGCCGGTGGTGATGACGCTGGTGCGGGTGCGTTCGCCGCGGCGGCTGCTGCTGGTGTCGATCGCGGCGTTCGTGGTGGTGAACCTGCTCGCGGCCGTCGCGTGGGAGCCGTGGGTGATGGCGGTCGCGCGGGTCACGGCGGGCTGCCTCGCCGGGCTCTATAGCCCGCTCGCCGCGGCGGCCGCCGCCGGAATGGTGCCGCGCGAACGCCGCGGCCGCGCGCTGGCCCTCGTGATGGGCGGGATCTCCATCGCCACGCTCGCGGGCGTGCCGATCGGGATCTGGCTCGCGCACCTGTGGACGTGGCGCTCGGCCTTCGTTTTCGTCGCCGCGCTGGCGGTGCTGGCCACGGTGGGCATCGCGCTCAACGTCACCACGGGCGGGGCGGCGCCGTCGGTGCCGTTCCGGCAGCGCGTGGCACCGCTGCGCCGCCCGGCGGTGCTGCTCGCGCTGGTCGTGACGATCGCGGGCATGTGCGCGGGGCTGATGATCTACACCTACGTGCAGCCGATCTTCGCCGCCATCCCCGCCGTCGGCGGCGGCCTGGTCGGCGCGCTCATCATGACCCACGGCCTGGGCGCGCTCGTCGGGCTCGGGTTCGGCAGCACGCTGGTCGACCGCTTCGGCTCGCGGCCGGTGCTGCTGGGCACGCTGGCCGTGTTCACCGTGGACATGGCGCTGTTCCCGCTCGCCTCGCAGACGCTGGTCTCGGCGTTCGCGTACGTGTTCGTGTGGGGCATCGTCGGCTGGGCGTTCCTGCCGGCCCAGCAGCACAGTATGATCGCCGACGCGCCGCCGGAGCTCTCACCGATGCTGTTGTCCCTCAACGGTTCGGCGATGTACCTGGGCATCGCGCTGGGCTCGGCGCTCGGCGGTGCCGTGCTCTCCGGCCTGGGCGCGGGCCGTATCTGGATCTTCGCCACCGCGTTCGCGGCGGTCGCGCTGGCGCTCTCCTTCGTGCGGCACGCTCGGGGGCCCCATCCCGAGTGAGCTTGTCCGCTCGTACGACAACGGCCCGCCGTCAACGCCGACGGCGGGCCATTGTCGTGTTCGGGTTACTTCAGGCCCGACCGCACGAACGCGCTCACGATGTGCCGGCGCAACACCAGGTACAGCGCGAAGATCGGCAGGCAGGCCAGCCCGGCCACCGCCATCAGCGGCCCCCAGTACGTGCCCTGGCCGCCCTCGCTGATCATGAAGCTGCGAAGCCCGAGCTGCAGCACGTCGTTGCTGCGCTGCAGCACCATCGCGGGCCAGAAGTACTCGTTCCAGGCCGTGACGAACAGCAGGATCGCCAGCGCGGCCAGCGGTGCCCGCAGGTTCGGCACCACGACCGTCCACAAGGTACGCCAGGAGGAGCGGCCGTCCATCTTGGCCGCTTCCAGCAGTTCCTTGGGGAAGCCGTCGAGGTGCTGGCGCAGCAGGATCACGCCGAGCGCCGAGCAGAGGTTCGGCACCACCACGCCGCCGAGGGTGTTGAGCAGGCCCAGCTGCAGCAGCAGCACGTAGTTGGGCAGCATCGTCACCTGGAACGGCACGAGCCAGGTACCCACGAACAGCAGGTAACACAGCCGCTTCAAGGGAAAGCTCCAGGCGGCGAACGCGTACGCCGCCAGCAGCCCCGTGAGCAGCTGGCCCAGCGCGGTGAGCAGCGCGACGAGCGTGGTGTTGATCAGCAGCTGCGGGATGTCGACCAGCTGGATCGCCTCGGCGTAGTTGCCGAGCGAGAGCGGCCACGGGATGGGGGAGAGCGACAGCACCTGGTCGGGCCGGCGCAGTGAAGTGGCGTAGAGCCAGTAGATCGGGAAGACGCACAGCACGCCGAGCGCGCCGAGTGCCAGATGCCCGGGCAGGGCCCGCCAGCGCGGGCCCTGCCCCGGGGCGAGGGTCACGGAGTCCACCACGGACGCCTCCTCAGTCGTCGTGCACGGACAGTTTCTCGCTGAGCAGCACCAGGCCCGCGGCGATGATGCCGAACACCACGAACAGCAGCATCCCGGCGGCCGTGCCGAGCCCGGCGTCGAAGCTGTGGAAGCTGTAGTCCCACAACAGGTAGTAGACGTTCGTGGTGGCGCCCGACGGGCCGCCCTGGGTGATCGTGTCGATCAGGGGGAACGTCCACTGGGCCGAGAGCAGCACCGTCATCAGCGCCAGGAACACCAGCGTCGGCGACAGCAGCGGCAGCGTGATCCAGCGGGTGATCTGGCCGCGGGAGGCGCCGTCGATCATGGCCGCCTCGGTGTACTCGCTGTTGATGTTGGACAGGCCCGCCGACACCACCAGCACGGCGAACCCGATGAGGTGCCAGCCGGTGATCAGGATGATCGCCGGCTGCGCCCACGTGGTGTCGTGCAGCCAGTTCACGTTCGTGCCCAGCACTCGGTTCACCGCGCCGCCCGACGGCTCGAGCAGCCACTCCCACACCGTCGCGCTCGCGACGGGTGCGACCAGCAGCGGCGCGAACACCAGCGCCTGGTACACCGCGCGTGCCCGGCCCCGCACGCGCTGGCCGAGCAGGCCGACGAGCACGGGAACCAGCAGCGTGAACGGGATCAGGCCGCCGATCACCTCCAGCGTGCGCAGCACCGCCTGGCCCACGGCCGGCAGCTGGAACAGCCGCACGTAGTTCTCCAGGCCCACCGGGATCGCGGGCTGGGTGGGCAGCAGGTTCCACGAGTAGAACGACAGCTGCGCCGTCTGCACGAGCGGCCGGTAGGTCCAGATCACCAGCAACGCCAGCGCGGGCAGGAGGTAGAGGTACGGCGGCAAGCCGCGCAGGAGCCGCCGCGCGAGCGCCGGCCGGGCCACCCGCAGCGGGGTGACGACGACCGGCGCCGGGATTTCCACGAACATCGCTCACCCGTCCTTGAAGAACTTGTCCAGGGCGTAGCGCACGCGTTCCTCCTTGTCGTCGTCGTACACCACCGGCGCGGCCCCGATCTCGACCGCTGTGGCCACGAACGCGCCGTCGATCAGGTCGATGCGGCTGATGCCCGCGCCCACCCGGCCCCGCAGCCGGCCCGGCGGCGGGAGCGGATCCGAGCGGTAGGCCAGCGCCGGTCCCACCCACACGGGAATACCGGCCAGCGAGCCGCAGCCGGTGTGGTGAGCGTGGCCGGTCACGATCAGCCGCACGTCGGTGCCGGTGAGCGCGGTGGCCAGGTCGTCGGCGTTCTGCAGCCGCAGCAGGTGCGCCGACGGCACGGGCGAAGGCAGCGGCGGGTGGTGCACCGCCAGGAGCGAGCCGCGCGGGGCCGGGCTCGCCAGCTCGTCGCGCAGCCACTCCAGCTGGGCGGGCTCGAGCCGTCCGTCGGGCCGGGCCGGTGTGCTGCTGTCCAGGACCACGACCCGCACGCCCTCGATCCAGCGCACGGAATCCACCGGTCCGTCGCCGGGCGAATCCGGCCGCAGCTCCCGGCGGAACGCGGCGCGCTCGTCGTGGTTGCCCATGGCGTACACGACTTCCGCGCGGAGCTCGGCCGCCGCCGGGGCCAGCGCCGAGGCGAGCCGCCGATACGCCTCGGGCTTGCCCTCGTTGGCCAGGTCGCCGGTGAGCAGCAGACCGTGGACCCGCGCCCGGGACGAGGTGATCGTCCCGAGCGCGGTCTCCAGCGTGGCGAACGTGTCGACCGAGCCGTGCAGCAGCTCACCCTCGGCGCAGAGATGGGTGTCGCTCAGCTGGATCAGGGTCAGCTCGGGAGGCGTGAGCCTCACTTGCCGCCGCCGGGCAGCAGCGAGCTGGTCTGCTTCTCCGCGGCGGTGAGCGACGCCTGCGGGTCGGCGCCCTGGAACACCGACTTCTCCACGGCGTCCATCATCGTGTCGCGGATCTGCTGGAAGTTGGTGCCGGGGAAGGCGACCCACGGCTCCACGTGCTGCAGCTGCGCCACGTTCGGCTTGATCATCGGGTTCTTGTCCGCCCACGGCTTGAGGTGGGCCGGGTCGTCGAGCAGGCCCAGGCGCAGCGGCAGATACCCGATCTTGCTGGTGATCGTGTCGTAGGCCTGCGGGCTGGTGAGGAACTTGATGAGCTCCCACGCGGCGCGCTGCTTGGCCGGGTCCTTGGAGAACACGTAGAGGGCGGCACCGGAGTTGGTGGGCACCGTCGGCTTGTCCCCGAAGCTCGGCATCGGCGCCGCGCGCAGCTCCCAGCCCGCGCCCTGCGCACCCTTGAGGTAGCCGCCCTGCGCGGCGCTGCTCTCCAGCATCATGCCGAGGTCGCCGCGCGGGAACGCCGCGGTGGCCTGCACCTGGCTCAGCTTCGGCATGGCACCGGCGGTAACCATGTCCTGCATCTGCTTCACGGCCTGCACGGTCGGGGCCTGGTCGTAGGTCAGCTGCTTGCGGTCCTGCGACAGCACGCGGCCACCGGCCGAGCGCACCAGGCTCTGGAAGCACCAGTCGCTGGCCGAACGCACGAGGCAGTCGGCGTAGGCGCCGTCCTTGCCGGTGGCCTGCTTGATCTTCGTGCCGTCCTGCTGCACCTCGGCCCACGTCTTCGGCGGGTTGTCCGGGTTGAGGCCGGCCTGCTTGAACAGCGTCGCGTTGTAGTAGAGCACCGGCGTGGACAGCACGAACGGCACGCCGTAGGTCTTGCCGTCGACGTTGCCGATCGTGCGGATGGCCGAGGCGTAGGGGAACTGGCCGCCGAACTCGTTGTCGACCTCGGTCTTGCCGTACAGGTCGTCGAGCGGCTTCGCGCCGAGCTGACCGGCGGCGAAGGCGAGGGTGTCGAAGCCGAGCTGCGCCACGTCGGGCGGGTTGCCGGCGGCGATCTCGGTCTGCACGCTGGAGGTGGAGTTGTGAGCCGGGTTGGGGTCGCTGCCGTTGGGCTTCTGCGGCGTGACCTTGATGTTCGGGAACTTCTTCTCGAACTGGCCGATGAGCTCGTTGAACGTGTCGGTCCACACGCCGGCGAGGCCGAAGTTGTAGCTCTCGAACACGATCGACACCTGCTGGCCGGCGGCGAGCTGCGGGGCCTGGGCCACTGTGGACGGTGGCGAGGCGGTGGTCGGCGTGCCGACGCCGCAGGCGGACACGCCCAGCAGCGCGGCGAGCGCGATCAGGGGGCGGGCGATTCTCATGCGGGGACTCCTTGTTCGGTTTCTTCGGAGGGGAGGGGCGCGTCGGCGGCGCCGTCCTGCCAGCGCAGGCGGCGGCCGGTGGTCGGGTGGAACACGTGGACGTGCTCGGGCTCGGTGGCGAGCCCGACCACGTCGCCGGGCTCGAGGCCGAGCGGGCGCGGGCCGCGCACGCACAGGCGCGCGGACCCGACGGTGCAGTGGGCGATCTCCTCGCCGCCCAGGTTCTCCAGCAGCTCGACGGTTCCGGTGAGGGCGGGCGTGGCGCCGTGGGGGCGCAGGTGCTCGGGCCGGATGCCGAGCACGACCTCGGTGTCGGGGAGGTCGCCCCGGCGGCCGAGGGGCACGTCGAGGCCGGGGGCGACCGCGACGAGCTCGCCGCCGCGCGTGACCACGGTGGCGGGGAAGAGGTTCATGGGCGGCGAACCGAGGAACCCGGCGACGAACTCCGAGGCCGGCTCGTCGTAGACCTCGGCCGGCGTGCCGACCTGTTCGAGGCGGCCGGCGTTGAGGATCGCGATGCGGGTCGCCATCGTCATCGCCTCCACCTGGTCGTGGGTGACGTAGACAAAGGTGGTGCCGAGGCGGCGGTGCAGCTCCACCAGCTCGTAGCGGGTGGAGGCCCGCAGCTTGGCGTCCAGGTTGGACAGTGGCTCGTCGAGCAGGAACGCGCCGGGGTCGCGCACGAGCGCCCGCCCGAGCGCGACCCGCTGGCGCTGCCCGCCGGAGAGTTCACGCGGCCGGCGGTGCAGCAGCTCGGACAGCTCCAGCGTGGCGGCGACCTCACCGACCTTGCGCTGAACGTCCTTGCGGGACTCGCGCCGGGCCCGCAGCGGGAAGCCGATGTTGCGTTCGACGGACAGGTGCGGGTAGAGCGCGTAGCTCTGGAACACCATCGCCAGGTCGCGGTCGCGCGGCGGGGTGTGGGTGATGTCGCGCCCGTCGAGCTCGAGCTGCCCCGCCGTGAGCGGCGCCAGGCCCGCGATCGCGCGCAGCAGCGTGGACTTGCCGCACCCGCTCGGGCCGAGCAGCACGAGGAACTCGCCGTCGGCGATGTCCAGCGTCACCCCGTCGACCGCCGTCACGGCGCCGAAACGCTTGGTCGCTCCTCGAATCCGGATGTGGCCCACCGAATTTCCCTTCTCCTCGCTGATGCGCGCGAATTCCACCATGGCGCACTGTCTCGGAGATGAACGGCGGGACCTGTCAGTTCGGCGATTTTGGTGGCGCTGACCTGGGGTTATGCCGGTATTTCGGGCGTGGCGGAGCGGTTTTCGAGAGGGGCTTATCGGGGATTTTTATCGCGCCATAACGAAACTGGATCGGGACCCCGGCTCGTGATGAGGCGAGTCTATTGCATTTTCCGATCGGGCGAGTGGAAATCCGCGAACGCTGCCCTCCCGCCCGCGCGGGGTGCCCACTCTGGACGGCGTCACGAAGCGGAGGAGGACACGTGCGGCAGGTACGGGTGACGGCCAGGACCACGGAGGCCGAGGACGTGGTGTCGTTCACGCTCAGCGGCGACGCGCTGCCGGCGTGGACGCCGGGCGCGCACATCGACGTCGAGGTGCGGCCGGGGGTGCTGCGGCAATACTCCCTGTGCGGCGACCCGGCTTCGCCCGAGTGGCGCATCGCGGTGCTGCGCGAGGACCCGGGCCGCGGCTGTTCGCGCCACCTGCACGAGTCGTTGTCGGTGGGCGACGAGGTGCGCGTGAGCGATCCGCGCAACAACTTCTCCCTCGTCCCGGCCGCGGGCTATTCCTTTGTGGCCGGTGGTATCGGCATCACGCCCCTGCTGCCGATGCTGCGCGCGGCCGGTACCGATTGGACCCTGTACTACGGCGGCCGGCGGCGTTCGCGCATGGCGTTCCTGGCCGAGCTCGCCGGGTACGGCGACCGCGTCCGGGTGCTGCCGGAGGACACGCACGGCCTCCTGCCGCTGGCCGACATCGTGGCCGAGGGCCGGCTCGTGTACTGCTGCGGCCCCGAACCGTTGCTCGCGGCGGTCGAGTCGGTGTGCCCGCCGGACCGGCTGCGCGTGGAGCGCTTCCACCCGCGGGTCGTCTCTGCGGCCGCGTCGGGGTCGTTCGAGGTGCTCGCGTCTCTGTCGGGCCAGACCGTGGAGGTCTCCGCGACGGAGTCGATTCTGGACGCTCTGGACCTCGCCGGCGTCGGCGTGCCGTCGTCGTGTCGCGAAGGGACGTGCGGCACCTGCGAAACACCGGTGCTCGACGGCGAGGTCGACCACCGCGATTCGGTGCTCACAGCGGAAGAACGCGCGGCCGGCAAGTCCATGATGATCTGCGTCTCGCGTGCCCGCTCGGCACGGCTCGTGCTCGACGTGTGAGCGCGATAGGCAGTGCCAATCGTGCGGTAGGTCTTTCCCGCGCGCGGCCTCCCCGGTGGTCCGGACCGGTCATGCTGCCCGGAAGCCCTTCGACAGATCGGATCGCGAACATGCACCTCACCGTCCTCGGTTGCCGCTCCGGAATGCCGGCCGACGGCCAGGCCAGCTCGGGCTACCTCGTCGAGACCCCCTCGACGCGCCTGCTCCTGGACTGCGGCCCCGGCGTCGCCACCGCCCTCTCGGCGACCTGCGACCCCACCGCCCTGGACGGCGTCGTGATCAGCCACCTGCACGCCGACCACTGCTACGACCTGCTCCCCATCGGCAAGTCCCTGCTGTCCGCCACCCTGGAATTCCCGGGCGGCCCCACCGCCCGCTGTTCTTCCCTGCGCCGCGTCCCGCTCTTCGTCCCCGCCGGCGCCACCGACGTGTTCACCCGCTGGGCCGCCCTCTTCCCCGTCACCACCATGCCCTTGCTGGACAAGGCCTTCGAACGCGCCTTCGACGTCCGCGAATACCAACCGGGCGACCGCTTCGACGTCGGGGACACCACGATCGGCCTCCACGAACTCCGCCACGTCCTGCCCAACTGCGGCATCCGCGTGGAGTCCGGCGGCTCGGTCCTGGCGTACACCGGGGACACCGGCATGACGGACTCCGCCGTGAAGCTCGCGGCCGACGCCGATCTGCTGCTGGCGGAGGCGACGCTGAGCGCCCCGGACGTGACGTCACACGGCCACTTGAGCGCTTCGGACGCGGGGGAGATCGCCACCCGGGCGGGGGCCCGGGCGCTGGCCTTGACGCACTTCGCTTCGGTGGAGCCGTCCTGGCTGTCCGACCTGCGCGGGGCGGCGGCGTCGACGTTCGACGGTCCGCTGACGTTGGTCCAAGGTGGGGAACGGATCCCGGTGGGGGAGCAGTGAGTCGGCACTTGACGGGCAGGTAAACGGCGATCTCCGCCAACGCCGGCAAGGTGGCGGTGTCGACGTGGCCGGCCGCCTGGTCGGCCTCGGCGACGATCAGCCCGGGCCTCGTTTTGTCCCCGCTTCGAGCGGTGAAACGATCACGCACCGCGGGACCGGAGTGTTGTCCTTCGCGGTGTCATCTCTCGATCGGCTGCAGGACGACACCACGCGGTGGGGCAAACTCGGCTGTGTGAACGTCGATCCACCCCGGCCGCTCACCACGCGCGAACGAGCAACGCTGGATCTCCTGCTGTCGCCCGACTTCCCCGGCGCGGAGGAGTTGCGGTCACAGGTCTCGTCGGCTGTGGTCGTGGGCCGTTGTGACTGCGGCTGCCCCACGATCGACTTTCAGGTCGACGCCGCGGCCCCGCCCGCCCGCGTGCCTTGGCGGCTCGCCCCGTCCGAACTCGAAACCCTGCCCACCGGCGGCGAGCCCCCGGACCAAGTGATGCTCTTCGTAGAGGACGGACGGTTGAGCTGTCTGGAGTACGTGGCCTTCGACCAACGACCCGCGCAGTGGCCTGACCCGCGGTCGATGCGGGTGGTCGGCCCCTGAACTCCGGCGAGCCGCCCGTCGCCGAATTCGGGACGACGCAAGGCCGACCGTAGGGAAGAATCGACCCGTGATGATCGGCAACGACGGCTGGCCGCTGCGCTCCGCCGTCGAATCCACGTGGCGGCAAGTGATCGCGCGCGAGCGCACCCGCGAGAGTGCCCACACCTGGGCGGCGCCGTGGGTCGAGGGCTCAGCGGGCGTGAACCCTCCGACCGACACCATGATCGCCACCGGCCTTGGCTACCTGCACGGTCTGACCATGAAAGCGGCACCCGATTCTCCGCACCTGATCAGCCACTTCGGCCGCGACGCCTACCTCCTGTCGGCCGCCGAGGTGACGGCTCGGTTCGACCACTGGCTCGCCCTGTGCCACGACTACGACGCCGATCCCGCCGCCTTCCGGCAACGCGCCCGCCGACTCCGTTAGCCGGCCCGACTAGGCCGTTCGCCCAGCCGTCTTCCTCCGGCGCCCGAGTCCCGTCCCGGCAAATGGCGTGCCGCAGTAACGTTTCCCGGCTGCTCGCGCGACATGAATACGGCAAAGCCGACACGAAGGGGACGTGATGCGAGCTAGAGCACTGGTACTGGCCGGGGTTGCCGGTCTGCTGTCCTTGACCGTCGCCACGCCGGCGGAGGCGTCCGGTGTGCCGGAGCTGTGGGCGACCGGACAACCGTTCGCGCCGGGGTTGACGGTGATGGGCGCGGGGGACGTCAACGGTGACGGCAAGGGCGACGTCGTGACCTACGACAACGGCGAGTGCTGGGTGTCGCTGTCGACCGGTTCGGGATTCCAGCCGATGCAGCTGTGGTGCGATCCGTATTGGTCCAGCGTTCCCGCCGGCGACGCGAGCTTCGTCGGCGACGCGAACAACGACGGCCGTGCGGACCTCATCCTCGTCGACAAGGACGTGGTGGGGAATACGCACCGCAGTGGCGTTTGGGTGGCGACGTCATACTTCGACGCGCGCCAGCTCCGGGATCGGTTCGCGCCGTCCAGGCAGTGGTTGGACAACACCATCTTCGGCGACCAGGGGAACCTGGCGGTCGACCTGGAGGGCGACGGGGACACGGACGTGATCGGCTTGTTCACCGGGGTGCCGGCTCTCGCGGCCAGAGCGAGCCACCCGTCGTACCTGCCGCTGACCGCGTGGGGCCCGGACAACCTCCGCGGTGAGAAGGCCACGCTGGCGGCGGACGCGACCGGTGACGGCCTGGCCGATTTCATCCTCGTCGACGCGGACGGTACGCGGGTGGTGCCCGCCACCGTGGACACCCGATGGCACGTGACCCCGCCGCAGCAGTGGTCGACGACGCCGTTCTACGGCACGGAGAAAACCTTCACCGGGGACGTCGACGCCGACGGCAAGGCGGACCTCATCGCCGTCAACGACACCGACGTGCAGGTCATGCGCTCCACCGGCGCGGGTTATGCCGCGCCCGAAGTGTGGTACGCGGGCTCGTTTTCCGGCACGAAGGACACTGTCACGTCCGATGTGGACGGTGACGGCGACACCGACCTCGTCGCGGTGAACGACAGCGACATCCGGGTGTTGCGCTCGCAGTAGGAGAGCCGCCAGTCCAGCGTGACAAGGGGGAATCGGAGCGGCTCGACTCAGGTTGTTCGGGCCGCTCCGCCACAGGTCGGGTGGACGCCGGCCGCCCCAGGAATCACCGCCGTGGCACGGAAAACCCCTTACCCGCCCTCACCTTCCCGGGGAACCAGCACGTGGTGGTGCGGTGTGCCGCGTGCGCGGTCACCTGTGCGCGGTGCTGGGCTGCACTGTGCGAATGGGGAATTGAACCCCTGCGTTGCCCGCCACGCGCCGCGAGCCGGATTGGCCGCCGGCCTCGGCTTGTGCTCGCTTTCCCCGGGCGGCTACCTGCTTCCGTGCCGCCGATCAGTGGAGGAGGTCGGCCTCCCAGTTGGTGCGCTGGATGTCGGTGTCGAGGTGGCGCAGCTCGACGGCGACGCGGTCGGCCTGCTCGCGCAGCTCGGCCACCGGGAGGGCGGCCAGCTGCCTCAGCTCGGACCGCAGCTGGCGCCCGAACCCTTGCCCGCGCCCGGCCGCGGCATCGGCCGACGCGGTGAGCACGGAGTGGCGCACGCGCAGCACGTCGCGACGGGCGAGGGCGTCGGTGACCGTGCCGTCGCCGAGTGGGGTCTGGGCGTTGGTCCGGTTGATGCGCCGGATCAACGTCTCCAGTTCGGTGAGGACGTTTCCGACCTCGGTGAGCAGCTCGGCCGCGTCCTCGGCCGGCGGCTCGCCTTCCTGGTAGCGGGCGCTCGCGACGATCCGCGCGCGCAGCTGCTCGATCCGCTTCGTCGCGTCCGCACGCAGCGCCAGCGCCTCCGCGAGCTTCATCTCCTCGCTCATGCCGCCAGGGTAACGGTGATCGCCTTCGGTTCCCGCTCTGGGTTCACGGCATCGTGGTTGATCCGAGCCCTCGGCAGTCGAGTACAACGCGACCGACGGCTGACCCACCGAGCGTCGGAGTCGCTAGCATTCGCCGGTCGACGCGCGCGGGCACTCGGAGGCAGCGGTGAACGAACGGCCGGTCGGACCGAAACGGCTGCGGCAATCAACAACTGCGCGAGTGGGTCTGGTCCTGTTCGGTGCCATCTCACTCGCCGTCGGGCTGGGCCTCGTGAAGGTGGCCGGCGAGGACCTGTGGGGTGGTGTCTGGCTCGTTCTCGGAACGTGGTTCCTGGCGCTGGCAGTCCTGGTCGGCGTCGACCTCGACGAGACGGGCCTGACGGAACAGGGACTGTTTCGTCGCAAGCGCATTCGCTGGGACCAGGTCAAATCCGTGAAGCTCGGCGTGGTCGGCAAGGCCCCCGACGGCCGCCCGCACTACGGGCCGATCCTCAAACTCCACGACGGAACCCGTCTCCTCATCAAGTCCCTGGGCGCACCCCTCGACCCGGCGGACATCGCCGGCTCGCCCCAGGAACAGGCCACCGACACCATCGCGTCCTACCTCGACGCCGGCCGCAACCCCCGCGCCGACTGAACCCGGCGCAGGTTCTCCCCAGCGCCCACTAGGCTGAGGGCGTGGCCGAATCCGACCGTGTGATGCCCGCGTCGCTGGTGGAAGCCCATCGGGAGCCCTTCGACCACCGGGACGGCTCAGGCGTGGACTTCGAGCCGTACCAGGAATTCCTGAGCGAAGCCGAGACCGCCGACTGGTGGCACTCGTGGACGGGCAACCCGGCCGTCCACGGCGCCGAGTTCCGGGTGTTCGGCCAGGACGGCACCGGGGGCTTGGCCGCGTTCTGGCTCGTGCGCGAGGGCGGGTTGCTCGGGGAGCAGCCGGTGGTGTTCCTCGGGTCCGAGGGGGAGGTCGGCGTCGTCGCCGGTGCTGCGGACGGGTATCTGTGGTTGCTCGCGGACGGCTTCGGCCCGCTGGAAGCAATCTCGTACCCGCAGCACGAGCACGAGCCGCGCGTCGACGCCCGCCTGACGGAGATCGCCGAGCGCTGGGCGCCTTCCGCGAGACAGCCCGCGTCCGAGGTGATCACCGCGGCCCGCGCGGAGTTCCCGAACTTCGAGGAGACCGTGCGCTCGCAGTGCCGGTGAGACCGGCGCAGGCAAAGCCACACTCTCCGTCGACGTCGCCCCCACCCCGACGAGGAACCATGATCAAGATCGACACCGACGGTCCCTACCACGTCGTCGAGCACCAAGACTTCGTCGCGCGGTTCCTCATCGGCCGCGATGACCCCCACACCACCGAGGACGCCGACGTCCACGTCCTCCTCGCCAACGGCACCCGTCGCTACCTCACCTTCTTCACCCTCGAGGCGATCGGGCGCGTCCTCGCCCGGTGGAAGCTCAGCGGCGAAGCCGGCAACGGCAGCTACTTCTGGACCAGCGACCTGGTCATCGTTGCGCGACCGGGCATTCCCGCGATGACCGCCGCCATCGAAGAACTCGTCCGCTCCCAGGACATCGTCTCGGCGTGCCAGCTCATCCCCGGCGATGACGACGACGAGGACTTCCTCAGCGATGGTCAAGTCGACCAGATCGAAGACCGGGCCCAGCGAACCGACACCGACCTCGACTTCATCGCCCAAGCCCGCGCAGATGTCCTTCGCCTGGCCGCCGAGGTCCGGCGTCTGCGGGCAACACCGGTGAAGCCGACGGTCACCGGCACCGCACCAGCGACCCGGCATCCCGACAGCTGAGGTCGCTGACTCACGTGCGGTCCGCCCTGGTTGATCGGGGTGATCGCTGATCCGGTCCCGCGAGCGGAAGGGTCACGCGCAGAGTGGTGCCCGCGCCGGGTGGGCTGGTGAAGTGGAGCCGGCCGCCGATGGCTTCGGCGCGGTCTTTGAGGCCGAGCAGCCCGGTGCCTTGGGTGAGGTCGGCGCCACCGACGCCGTCGTCGCGGACCGTGATGCGCAGGGCGCCGGTCGGGGGGTCGGGATCGAGGGTGACGGTGACCGCGGAAGCGCGGGCGTGTTTGGCCGCGTTGGTCAGTGCTTCGGCGAGGATGAAGTAGGCGCTGACCTCGATGGGTTCGGGCAGGGGTGGCAGCGGGCGCAGGTCGAGCTCGACCGGGATCGGTGAGCGGCGGGCGAGGGCGCGCACGGCCGGCGCGAGTCCGCCGGTGGCCCGGATACCGGGGTGGAGGCCGTGGGCGATTTCGCGGAGTTCGTCGAGCACGGCGGTGGTTTCGGCGGCGAGGTTGTCGAGCTCGGTGGTGAGGTGGCCGGCGCTCGGTGGCAGTTCGGCTTGGATCGCGCGCAGGCGCAGGGTGAGGGTGACCAGGCGTTGCTGGGCACCGTCGTGCAGGTCGCGTTCGATGCGTTGGCGTGCTTGGTCGGCAGCGGTCACGATGCGGGCTCGCGACGCGGTGAGCTGGGTGTAGAGCTGGGCGTTGTCGAGGGAGACGGCGAGCTGGCCGGCGATCAGCTTCACGGCGTCGAGCCGGTCGGTGGTGAACGCGCCGCGGATCAGGCGGTTTTCCAGCAGCAGCGCGGCTCGGAAGGCGCCGCGGCTGAGGATGGGGACGGCGAGCAGCGAGCAGCCGGGGAGGTCGGCGAAGCACGCGTCGTGGGCGAACCGTTCGTCGTGGACGACGTCGTCGATCACCAGCGGTGTCTCGGTGCGGCGGAGGTAGCGCAGCACCGACATCGGCAGCGCGCGGTCGTGGCCGGGGGTGCCCGCGGGTTCGGGCAGCAGCCAGTTCTGCTGGTCGTCGCTCCACAGCAGCAGGCGGACGTCGGTGGCCCCGGTCATCGTGCTGAGCACCTCGACGACGCGCGTGTGCAAGCGCTCGATGCTGGTCTCGGAACTCAGTGCCTGCGACGCGGAGAGAATGCCGAGCAGGTCCAGGGTGCCGGTGGTGACGGCGCCGGGTCGAGCCGGCTCGCCGTGCCGTTCCACGGCCGGCCCGAGGTTCGCCTCGAAGTGCCGCCGCAGGGTGGGGTAGGCCCCGTCGAGCCGGGTGACCTTGGCGCTCGCGCCCCAGGCGGCGTAGGCGCGACGGGCCTGGGCGAGCAGTTCCCGGCCGGCATGGTCCAGACCACGAGCCAGGTGGAAGCGCGCGGCGCGCTCGGTGATCAACGCGCGGTGCCAGGGCCGGGCGCGGCGGGAGACCTCGCTGCGGGCCGCGTCGAACGCCAGCTCGGCGGCCTGCACCTCGCCCGCCGCCCAGGCGCGCTCGGCCTCCACCCACCGCAGCAGGTGCAGGAAGTTGTCGGGGGCGTCCGCGGCGCGGGCGGCCAGCCAGCCCGTGGTCTCGTCCAATTCGGACAGCAGTGCGGCGCGTTCTTCGCCGCCGGCCGCGCGGGCCCGCTCGGCCAGCGCCAGTCCGTGCAGCGAGCGGATCACGGCGGTCGGGTAGAACCCGGCGGCGACCGGGAGCAGCCGCATTCCCTCCGCGCTCTCGCGGATCAGGCCGGCCAGATCCCCGGAGACGGCGGCGGCGATCGCGCGGGCGAGATGCGCGTGGAGAAGTGCCAGCGGGTTGTCGGTGAACCGGTCGAGCGTGATCGGGCCGGGAGGGCTGTCGCGACGCAGCACGTCGGCCAGCCACCGATAGGTCTCGAGGACCTGCCCGGTCTGCTCGTTGCCGGTCCGGTGCACGAAGTTCAGTCCACTGTCGACCTCGGTGAGGAGGCTTTCCAGCGAGGGCGCGCAGTCCGCGAGCGACCGCACGGTCAGAAGGTAGGTGTAACCGGCATTGGTCAGGTCGCCCGCGGCGATCAGACCTTCTCGGGCCTGCTGCGCCTCGTGCACTCCGTTCTCGATCGGCTCCAGCCAGCAACTGAAGAGGGCGGACCGGTGGCGCGCCCGCGACGTGCCGGGCTCGGCGCCGCGCGCCACGGCCCACGCCACGAGCCGCCGCGCGGCCCGGCACCCGCCGACGTAGTCGCCGCGCTGCGCCACGGCGCAGTAGGCGGCGGCGCCGGCGGGCCCCAGCAAGGTGGGGCCAGGCCCGTGTTCGATCCAGATCCGCAAGCCTTCCAGCCCGATCCACGCGACCGAGTCGAAATCGGCGGCGAAGTAGGCCGCCAGGAACGCCGCGTCGAGCACGTGGATCGCGGCCAGGAGCACCGGGTCGGTGAGGTCCGGCCGGGCCACGTCGTCGGCCGGGTCGCTGTGCTCCAGCCAGTGGTGCAGGAGGTCGAACCCCCGGTCGACCGCGGCGGGGAGGTGCTCCGCCGAGGGGACGTCGAGCCCGCATTCGCGCAGCGACTGCAGGCTCAGACTGACCGCCTCCCCGAACCGGCCCTGGTAGCTGAGGCTCCGCACGTGGATCGCGGTCGCGTCCGCGCGGTCCGGGGCTCTCGGGCAGAGCCGCTCGATGTCCCGGTACTCCTCGTCGGCCTCCACCAGACGGCCCAGGCTGAACAGCGCCGCCTGCCGGGCTGTGCGCAATTCGAGCGCCACGGCGGTCTCCGCGGGGTCCACGACCCGCAACGCGGCCACCAGGAGCGTGTTCACCAGCGCGTGATCGCCGACCAGCGCGGCCTGGCCGGCGGCCCTCCGCAACAGCTCGGTCACCGTTCGCCGTTCGTCGAGGTCGGCCGCGACCGCGTCGAGCACCGGCAAGTACTGCTCGGCGGCGACCACGAACAGGTCGGGCGCCCTGGCCAGCCGTCGTGCCATGGCCAGCTGCAGAGCGCTGCGCCGCTGAGGACTGAGCCCGCGAAGCACGGCTTCGCGGATGCGGTCGTGGCGGAACCGCACGGCGCCGCGGTCCAGCACGAGCAGACCCTCGTCGGCGGGCGGGGCCAGGCCCTGGGCCACCGCGTTGCCCGGCTCGCCGGTGGCGGTTCGCAGCACCTCTTGCTCGACCTGCCCACCCAGGCAGGCCATCGCCTCCACCAACTGCCGCGACCGCGGAGGGAGGGCCTGGATCTGCGACGCCAGGAAGTCGCAGTCCTCCGCCGGACCCAGGTGCGCGCGCACCGCCGCGGGCGCCCACTGCCAGCCCGCCGAGGTCGCGTTGAGGACGCCGTGGCGAGCCAGCGCGGTGAGCAGCTGCACGGTCTCGTACGGATTGCCGGACGTGCGGGGCGCGATCACGTCGACCAGGTCTGCCGCCGCGGCCGCGTCGGCGTGCAGCATGTCGGCGACCAGGGTGATCAGGCTCGGGGTGGGCAGGTTCGGCAGCCGCAGGTAGCGCACGCCGGGTCGGTCACGAGACCGCGACAGCACCGGTGCCGGTTCGCCGTCGCTGTCCCGGTGCACGCCGACCAGCAGCAGGCCTGGGATCGGGTCGGTGTCGAGCAGGAGATCGACGAAGCCGAGCGGGCCGGGGCCGGCCCATTGCAGGTCGTCGAGGAACAGCAGCAGCGGCCGGCGGGGGGAGGCGATCGCGCGGATGAGCTGGGCGCCGATGTGTTGCGCGCGCACCTGCGCGGTGAGCGGGTCGCCCGGGTCAGGGGGCACGGCGAGGAGGGCGGCGAACTCCGGCACGACGGCGGTGAGCAGGCCCGCGTTCGGTCCGACCAGGGCGGTGATCCCGTGTCGGAGCTGGACGAGCTCGCTCTCCGGCTGGGCCAGCAGCAGCCGGCCCAGCGCGCGGAACGCCTGGAACACCCCGTCGAACTCCAGGTCGCGCCGGTACTGGTCGAACTTGCCGGCGACGAACCAGGCGCCCCGGCTCGTCACCGCCGGACGCAGCTCGTGCACCAGGGCGGTCTTGCCGACGCCGGCCGCGCCACTGATCAGCACGCCTGGGCAGCGGCCCACCAGCGCGTCCTCGAACGCCGCCTGCAGCTCGGCCAGCTCGGCCTCGCGGCCGACCAGCCGGGTGGGGGCGACGGGCCGGCTCGGGAAGTCGTGATAGCCGATCGGGATCGGTTCCGTGGTGCGCCCGGCCAGGGCGTCGCGCACCCGTTCCAGGTCGTGGACGACACCCTCGGCGGTCTGGTAGCGGTTGTCGGGTTCCTTGTCCAGCAGGTGCAGGATGATCTCGGACAAGGGGGCCGGCAGGTCCGGGTTCACCTCGACCGGGGGCGTCGGGACCCGGGCCAGGTGGTCGTGGACCAGGCGCAGCGGGTCGCCGGAGCCGAACGGCGGCGCGCCGGTCGCCAGCTCGTAGAGCGTGGCCCCCAGCGCGTAGAGGTCGCTGCGCTGATCCACCGCGCGGCCGGTCCGCCCGGTTTGTTCGGGCGCCAGGTAGGCCAGGGTCCCGACGATCTCCCGGCGACCCGCAGAATCGGGGAACGACGTGGCCAGCGCGAAATCGACCAGGCACGGAGTGCTGTCACCCGAGAGCACGATGTTCGCGGGCGTGATGTCGCGGTGCAGCACCCCGCGCCGATGCATCCCCGCCACGGCCCGCGCCACCCCCAGCCCGACCTCGACCAGCACCTCCACGGCCAACGGCCCCCGCCCGGCCAGGCTCCGTCCGCCGGCATCCGCCAGCACGATCGAGCCGGTGTACCGCGGCGCGTCCAGCAGCTGCGCGACATTCGGAACCCCACGCAGCCGCTCCAGCATCGCGCGCTCGTGCCGCAACCTCTCGGGTGCGTCCGGCCCCAGCGGCTGCTTGCACACCACAGTCCGCTTCCCGAGAACCACCCGGCACACCCGCGTGCGCCCGCTCTCGGCCAGCACGACCACCCGGGCGGACGACCCCCGCCCCGGCAGCCCACCCGCGTCCATCCGCCACCTCCACGCCCCACCGCGACTTCTGCCTACACCTGTTGGGGCGCGATATCGAGTCCTGGGGGGAATGTGAATGTGGTTCTGGTTTGTGGTGCTTTTCTCGTTGCTCGATTACGCGACTCAAGTGCCTCTCGGCGGTCCGTACACGAGGGCGGTTCCGTAGGTAGCTGTCTTGTACGGACCCCGGGGGCCGACACTCGCGGTCAGAGGTGGCGACTCCGTGCGCAGAGGGGAGTGACCTCGCCTGCTCGTCCGCAATCCCGATCGCGCCTGTTCTACGCCGGCAGCCGGTCGGTGGCGAGTTGTGCGGCCGTGCCGGGGATACCTTGTGTGAGTATGGAGTCGTAGGGCGCGCGGTTCTCTTGTCCGTCCTGCGCGCACCGCCGGCTTTCGTGGAGGGGGACACATGATCGGCGACCGGTGGGGTGTGACTGCCGGCGAGATCGCGCGTTCCTATCCGTGCGACGACTTCGTCACCTCGCCCGCGCTGCAGGCTTGGCGGGGCGTGCACGTCGCGGCGCCTGCCGACGCGGTGTGGCCGTGGGTCGCGCAAGTGAGGCTCGCGCCCTATTCGTACGACTGGATCGACAACCTCGGCCGCCACTCACCTCGTGAATTGGTAACCCTTCCCGAGCCTCGAGTCGGCGACCGCTTCACGGCAGTCCGCGGGCGAGAACTGGGGCGGATCGTCTCGGTCGCCCCGGGGACCCAGCTGACGGGCACCATCATGGGCGCGTTCATGTCGTACGTCCTCGTTCCGCAGGATCATGACACCACGCGCCTGCTGCTCAAGGCCGTCATGCAATCCTGCCACGGGGCGGCTTTCGCACTGTCGATCGGCGATCTGATCATGGCTCGACGGCAGTTGCTGAACTGGAAGAACCTCGCCGAGCGCGATCACCGTCGGGCCACGGCCCAGGATCAGTGGACCTGACCGGCTCGCTGCATTCGAACCTGCAACCTTTTTCCTGGGAGGGCGCTGGGTAGTGTCTGCTGGTTGACGTGCACGGACGGTGGGAGGCGGTAGTGGGCGAGCATCCCGTGGCGGCGAGACGGCTGCGGCCAGGGGGCGCGGCACGAACAGTGACCGCTCTGATGGGGGCAGGCTCGCTCGTCATCGGGCTGGGTGGCGTGGCTTCCAGCGCTCTGCCTGCGGGAGCACACGTGCGCAACCTCCACGATGGGACTCAGCTACGAATCCGGTCGCTGGGGGCGCCGATCAGGCCCGCGCGATTCCGTGGCTCTCGCCAGGAAAAGGCGACAAACGCCAAAGCGGCCTATTTCGACACAGTCCGGAACACCCGCGGTGATTGACGCGCTCGGCTGCGAGAACATGCGGCCGTAGCGCCGCGCCTCCTACGCTCCAGGTACCGGCTCGGATCGGCGGCCTGACGGGACGCCGTGCGGTTCTGCGAAACGCGCGTAAGGATTTCCGGCGATGATGAACAACGAAAATCACCGCTGGACACGCTGAAAGCGGACTCCAGGATTTCGCGACGTGCGCGAGCTGCGAAAACAGCGGCCCAGGCGGTCAGGCGAGACTTCTCGACTTGCGTGGTCCACCCCTGGCCAATGTCCGGTGCACAACGATGGGCCCATCTTGATTCCGTTGTTACCGGTTCTCCGGATACGGAGTGCCCGCGTCAGCTCCCGCGTTCGCAGGTCCGGCAGTCGTCGGCTGGGGTCCACTTGGCGGCCAGGTCGCGGCTCACCACCGTGAGGGATCCCGCGCGGAAGTCGATCTGGTGGCTGAACCCATGCTCGTGGGGCAGGATCTCGTCCAACGTGAGAGCGCCGATGCCGGACCAACGCGACGGACCGAAGTCCCCTAGATCGAGTCCGCGAACTCCGGTGTATCGGAGGGACAGGTCCTCCTCGTGCTTCCAGCAGTTGTGCCGGAAGCCCAGCCGAAGCCACCCTTCACCGTCGGTGTCTCCGTGCTGCAGGGTGTCGAGGGTGAGGTCCTTGACGCACCGCGTGCTGTAGAAGTCGTAGTGATCGGGGTCGGTGGCGAAGGCGCGCGCACCGGGTGGCAGCGCATCGGCGAGCGTGGGTAAGAGGTTGAGATACGCCGTGGGGTCGAGGTGGTTGCCGGTCTTCGTCGCCTCCACGATGACGTGCTCCAACGCAGTCGGACCTTTCACCTAGTGCGGCGGCGACGTCGAGTCGTCAACCGCATCAAATCAGTATTACCCGGCATTCTCATCGACCTTGGCTCGAATTGCCGACGTCGGGGCCTCACCGAGGCTCCACGCCCGCCTGGTCAGATCACAGGTCGCGGAGAGATTTCCAGGGCTGAGGGTTAGTGGACGGATGCGTCCGGCGCAGTTGCTCGACCAAGACCTCACCGCGTTGCCGGGCCGCGTCGGCGTCGGGCAAGCCCAGCACCGCGGCGATCCGTTCCCACGACCAGCCGTTGCGCCTCGCCATCGGAATGAAGGCGGCCTCCGCCTGATCGACAATCCGACGCTGGCAGGTGATCGCCATGTACCACGCCTGCAACACCTCGTCCGGACACTCCGGCACCTCGACGCTCGCCTCGGCGACCATCGTGACGCCGGCCAGTTGATCGGACGTCATGTGCACGCCCCGATCACCCATCTCGCTGGAACGCAGCCAACGATCGATCACCGAATCCCGATCCATGCCTGCACTGTAGCTGCACCGCGGACCAGCTGTGGGTCGCCGGATTCGCACCGCACGAGGCCACAGCGTCCCGCGTGGGGAGTGCGATTTGGGGCCGCATGGGGATGCACCGAGTTGGTCTCGCACCACGTTCGGCGGATGTTCCGGAAGGTGGTCAAGGTTGCCGCCGGGGGAGCGGACGCCTCGGGCGATGCAGCACAGCCTCGTATCGCTGCTCTCCGACGCGAAGGTGTCCACTGAGGACGCTGCGCGGTCGTGTGCGGCCACAGCGGGACCGCGATCACCGAACGGATCTACCGGCACCAGATTCCACAGGTGATCGTCGAGGCCGCTACGGAGATGGACGGCATCGTGGGCCGAAGGGCCCGGCAACCACGGTCAGGCATGTCCCCAACTTGTCCCCGGAAGGGATCATGACCGTGACGACCGCTGCACACGGAAAAGGGAGCTTGAGCGGTCACTGGGATTCACCCAGCCACCGTGTACCCCACGGCGCGCAGCAGGTCGCTGAGCCAAACCAGGTGGTAGGCAAGAGGAGGTCGCTGGCCCTCCAGGAGCTGTCGGATGTGCTGGTCGGACTCCGACAACTGGCCAATTGTGAGCTCTTTGGGCTTCTCGTAGACGTTATAGAGTGCATCGGGCGGGATGGACCAGAAGTAGTCAGCGTCTACCTCCACTGTATCCCCATGGACCTCCGTGATGTGCTCGAAGAGTCTCTCGGCTGCCGCTGCCAGCTGGTCAAGCCGAATTACGTTCGTAGCGGTCAACTCAATCTGCCTTCCTGAAGGACCTTACTTACCGTTTCGTGTCGCGTTGACGCCTTCGTTGATCCTTCAAGGACCACCTTCAAATGAGATAGCGACAGGTCACTCACGGACGTGACTTGCGCGCGCCATCTCGGAGACCTGCCCGTCCGGCGTGGACATGTTCTTTCTGCTTGGTCCTCGGGCCCGGCCGCAGCCGCCGGGCTTAGGACGTCTCGATGAGTCGGGCGGTATACCCGGCGTTGACCAGTCGCTCGTACGCGACGGTGACCTCGGCCGGCATGCCTTGCTCGATGGCGTACCCGGCGTCGGCGCTGGCGACCTGACCGGAGGTCCCGGGCAGGTGACACGAATGTGGCATGCTCCGGGGCTTCCATCGTTTCCGCAGTAGCTCGGGAATGAAAAAAGCCACGTCCACTTGCGTGAACGTGGCCGATCGGTCGGGCTGACAGGATTTGAACCTGCGACCCCTTGACCCCCCGGACTGTAGAGAAGCTGTTTTCGCAGCTCAGAGAGCGTGCTTGTGATCAACTGGCGTTCCTGAAACGCCTGGTCGTTCATCGGCGTGCATGACGTGTGGTCCCCACGTGGTCCCCAGTGTCGAGCCTGGTGATGGGTGTGCCCGGTTGCCATCTTGCCTCCGAACGGGGGCCGACGCGCGGAGGCAGCCTGGCCCTTCTTCCTCGTCCCAGCCGCCCTAGCGTCGGATTGGCGCTGTCAAGGGTGAGCGCAGCTCATCGCGTCAGCGACGCCGCAGGCGCCCTTGATGGCGTCGATCCGCCGTTAGACGATCCCCGACGAGGGAGCGGCCTCGCAACCCCTGACGGCCGGCAGTAACGCTGGCGTCGCTTCGAGCGTTCTACGCCTCATGTGGATCTCTGCGTCCCGTGTCCGCCTGGGGCGGCGCGCCCGCCCCGCCGCACCTCCGGCGGCCCGCCCCGCGGCCGGAGGCCGAAGCGGAGCGGCAGGCCGTCCGTGCCGCCCAGGGGCGGGTCCGCCGCACGCCCGGTGACCTGCGCGCCGCCCCAGGCGGCGCCTTGATCCCATAGAGCCAAGTTCGGCAGTGGTCCGAACATCCGCGTGCCTGTTACCAAGATCATATTCAGTTAGGTACAATCATCGATCCTTATGGTTCACGCAAGCTTCGGCGGGAACCTGTTAGAAAGCTGGAACCATGGCAATCGAGATGCTTACGTATGATTTCGTCGACGCGTCCGCCGAAGTCGGCCGTGCTTCATTGCGTGATCACGACGAAAGTATTGAAGAGTTTCTTTATAATCATTTCAAACAATTAGTTAAGCGTGTTGAAAAAGGTGACACGCCGTGCGCAACATTCCACGATGACGAAGCGCGTGCGCTATTTCGGAATATTGAAAAGGGTGATGAGGAAGAATTTCTCGACGGAGCCACTCAGTTAATGCGCAGGCTTGTCGGGACAATGGATGGAAGGACTGCTCCAGGCTTGTTGGTCTTTGCGCGCTTTAGCGAAGGCGAGGGCACTTCGACGGCAATACTGAAGCTTGAAGTTGTCAGCAAGTTTACCGGAGTACTTCGCCAAATAGCCGACGGATCGCAAAGTCTTGAAACCGTGCGTGACGTATTGGATTCCCCAGGAAACATACAAAAAGGAGTCATCACGCCAGATCGACGAGATGATAGCGACGTGATCGTCGGCGACCGATTGAATAAAGCGCATGCCGCAGACTATTTTGTTCGCGCATTTGGTCTAACCGTCGATGCCCGCCCGGCCGAAGCTGCATTGTCTGTTATCCAGGTGGTATCCAAAGAAATTCCAGAGGCCACAAACAAAGTCGTTGCAACTTTGCCACTAATTGGAAGTGGCCCTCTAGATGAAACAATTGAAGCACTGGTGCAGCAGGTGCCGGAACTGGAGCCAAAACGGCAGGTCAT
Organism: Amycolatopsis rhabdoformis; assembly: GCF_035918295.1. Classification (GTDB taxonomy): domain Bacteria; phylum Actinomycetota; class Actinomycetes; order Mycobacteriales; family Pseudonocardiaceae; genus Amycolatopsis; species Amycolatopsis rhabdoformis. The sequence continues at coordinate 3,110,211 of NZ_CP142149.1, read as the reverse complement.
CGAAGAACTATTACGTGAGCAACAAAGACCGATTCGCCGCGTGGACACGACTGCGGGGTTCAAGCAGAAGATTACGGTTGGTTCTGTGACTATCACAGGTCCTGCGACGATCCTGGACAGCACTGCAACCATCGAAGCCAACCCGCAGGAGGGTTGGACCGTTAGTGTTACGTCCCTCAGTGAACCGGTTCGGAATTACTTCAAGTGAGGGATGGCGGCGGCGGATCCGAAAGTAGGCGCGGTTTTATTGACCTCATAGCGGCCGCGCAAGAACTCGCGCGAACGGGAAAAAATATCTCCTCGGCATGCGAGCTGAATTCCTATAAGATCAACTTTGACATCGACGCTGCACACGTGAATGTTGACGACCTCGATGCGCTTGGCCAAGGGGCAAACCAAACGATCCTGACGATCATGCAGGAAAGCTGGTCAGTTCGCATTGTTTTCACTGGCAGCACGGTCACCGTGTACGAGGATGGTGATCTTCGAGATTCTGCGGATGCCGACCGCCTCGGCGCTATATCCGCAGCGATAGAACAAGAAGACGCCGTCGAAATCGTTGAAGAATGCATTGACATGAGTGCGCATCTTTCGGTCGAGCTTGTGAATGACCCGCAGAAGTCTAGGTTTCATTATGTAGATAGCGTTGACTATCTACATAGCAGGCTGACCAGTCCAGGTTGGCACAAGTTTATCGGCAGGCTGTTCGAGCATGTTGATACGTTGATAGTGGGAGATCTCGAAGATTCCACGATCGCCCTCCCTGAACTCAAGATACATGGCAAGGCGGGAGGTAGAGGCAATCAGCGGATCTTGACTGAGATTTCAGTCGGCAGGGACGGTGATGTGTCGTTACCGTCACCGCAGTGGCTGGCTCCTCTATTAATCACAACCGACGAAAGCTCAAGCGCGAAAGGAATTGAAGGGCTTGCAGACCTATTTCGCGGTTGCTGCAGCTGCTTGACGTTTGCGGCGTTGGCCGACCGGGTTGATTCGTCACCGACCGCATTAGGTGTGGTTTTCTCTGGCGTCCGGGTCGTAAATATTCCGAATATCGCTATTGCGCCTGCGTCGGATGTCACAGGCGAGCTTGCGCTACTCGATTGGGCTTTCCCCGGATATGATTCCGGCAAACGTGAAGCTGTTCAACAGGCGGCGTCGCTTACTCTTGCCGATGGATCCGGATTTCAGGGTGGAGCAAGCCCGATCTACAGGACGGCAAGATCAGTTCACGATCTATCTCAGCGCGGAGCTGTTGCCGAAGCGCTAGCCAACAGGCGCACTGCGCGCGGATCGGCAATAAACGTCGCCCTCGATGCGGCTAAGCTGTGCAGGGAGATCGTGACGAAGGCACTCGAGCGTACTGTTATTCAGCTCGGCGCCGCAGTTGGCATTGTAATCGCCAATGCGAAGGATTTGTTTGGATCGACGGTGTCAGGATTCCTTCTGGCTGCCCTTACTTTGCTAATAGTTCTTTCGTGGCTTATTTCCTATCGCCTAGAGCTTGTGTCGGCAAATGACGCAATCGAATCTACGTCCACAGATTTGCAAGAATACCGTGACAGTCTGTCTGAAGACGATATTGAAGCAATTCGTAACCTGCAAACTATTAAGCAAGCGAAGAATAGAATTGTTAACTCGAAACGAATTGTAACTAGCCTCTCCGTCGCGTTTGCGTCCATTTTCGCAATCGGATCCATATACTTCCTAACTGGTCACAAGTTTGCTCTGACGCCGAGTGTCAATCAGAAGACGGGCCCACAGGTGACGGCAACGTTGCCCTCGCCGCCATCATCGACGCCGAAAGTTGTTCACAGCCCCAGCCTCCCGGCGCGACCTAGCGGACACCCCTAGGCTTTGAACTTCCTCCGTCCCAGCGTCGGTTGTTAAGCGCTGTTAATCTGGTGGTATGCGTGGTGCGGGGGATCAGCTCAGCATCGGCGAGCGGATCGCCTTCTACCGGCGGCGGCGTGGGCTGCCGCAGGCAGTGCTTGCTGACCTGGTGGGCCGCACTGAGGACTGGCTGAGCAAGATCGAGCGAGGTGAGCGGGACATCCGCAGGTTGGATGTCCTCGCTGACCTTGCCCGGGCCCTCAGAGTGACGCTAGGTGATCTAGTCGGCGAACCGGTCCTTATGGAGGACCAGGAGAAGAACGACGACGTCCCGGCCATCCGCGACGCCCTCATGGCACCCCGCCGGTTGTCCCGGACGCTGTTCTCCTCTGCGATGTCGCCCGAGTACATAGACTCGGCGCCGGTCGCTCAGCTGGTGGAAGGTGCCTGGTCGAGCTACCAAAACGGTCAGCTCGGTCGGGTCGTCGCGGCGCTGCCAGGCTTGATCAAGACGAGCCAGGCCTTGTAAGCCGCGTCGGTCGATGACGCGGCTTACAAGCGTGCGTGCGCGGCCGTATCGGCACGGGTCCACCATCTGGCAGCGACCACGCTCAGCAAGATCGGCGAGGCCGACCTCTCCTGGATTGCCGCCGAACGGGCGATGCAAGCTGCGGACGACGCCGATGACCCACTGGTCCTGGCCTCGGTCGCCCGTTCGGGCACACATGCGCTCCTGGCCGTGGGTCGGTTCGATGACGCACTCGAACTCGGCGACGTCGCCGCGAAGTGGCTCGTCCCTCGGATGGCCGCCGGTGATCCAGCCGCGCTGAGCCTCTACGGGATGCTTTACCTCCGCACGGCCGTCGCCGCTGCTCGGCACCAGGACCGGTCGACCGCGAATGACCTGCTCGCGAACGCCGGCCGGGCTGCGGAGCAGCTCGGAGTGGACGCGAACCACTGGCAGACCGGATTCGGGCCGGCCAACGTCGAGCTCCACAGGCTTTCTGCCGCTCTCGACCTGGGCGACGTAAGTCAGGTGATCGAGAGCGCGCCCCGGGTGAACGTCGATCACTTGCCGGTCGAGCGGCAGGTCACGCACCTGATCGACTTCGCGCGGGCGCTGAGCTTGCTTGCGAAGGATGACGACGCACTTCAAGTGCTGCTCGACGCCGAGACCAAAGCCCCGACGATCGTCCACCACAACACGATGGTCCGGGAGGTCGTACGGTCCATGTACCGCCGTGCCCCGGCCTCGGCGGGTAAGAAGTCCTCGGCGCTGCTGGCGCTGGCTGAGCGCTGCGGCGCGGTGAGGTAGGCGCACGACGTCGCGCGTTCTCGGGCTCGTTGGCTCGGGTGCTGGTGGGGCGGAAGATCTCCTGTCGAAGCTGATCCGTCCCGCCCAAGCCGCCGGTTGGACGGTAGCGGTCACCTTGACGCCAACAGCCGGCCAATGGCTGGCCGAGTCAGGCGCGCTGGCCGAGATCGAAGAAGCCACCGGCTACCCGGTGCGGGTCGATGCCCGGTCTCCGTCGCAGACCAGCCCGCACCCGGCGCCGGACTGCTACCTGGTGACGCCAGCCTCGGCCAATACAGTCGCGAAGCTCTCCCTCGGCATCGCCGACAATCAGGCGTTGACGCAGGTCAACGAAGCGATCGGGACCCTCAACCTGCCCGTCGTGGTCTTCCCGCGCGTGAACGCGGCGCACGCCCGTCAGCCGTTCTGGGATATGCACATCGAGAGCCTCCGCCGCGTCGGCGTGCATCTGCTCTACGGCGACGACGTCTGGCCGTTTCATGAGCCGCGCAGCGCTCCCGGCAGGGAACTCCCCTGGGCGGCGATGCTCGACGCGATCGAAAAGGCTGCGCCTGCCTCGTCATAACTGGCGTCCGCCAAATCATGACGTCCGCCGCGAGCCGGGAGCGTGCAAAGGTGGCTGCGTGGACAAAGGTGAGCGCCTGGAAGCGCTGATCGGCACTTGGTCGTCGGAGTCAGCTGGGCTCTACCACAGCACCTTTGAGGACGAGTCCCTCGTGATCAGTGCCGACGGCTTGGGTCGGTTTCAGTTCAGTCGTCCCAATTACAGCGACACGTCGGACTTCACGTGGCGCACGATCACCCCGGGCCAGGTCGAGTTAACCTGGTCGGCTCGACGGGTCGTCGGTGGCGGCGCCGCGAGCGATCAGCCGCCCAGGTCGGGGCCAGTGTTGCTTACCTACGCCGTGAACGAGGAAGACACGCCGCTCGCTGGGCGACGTCTGGTCCTTCGGATCGATCCGGCCATCGTCTTCGCGCGCGAGTTCGGCCCCCATGGCGAGGCCAGCGCACCGCCGGACCTGCATTGGGCCGGCCGCTACCCCTTGATCGAACCGACCCGGACAGCTTGTCCGGGTGATCTTCCCCGCCCGGGTGTCTCCTGATCTCAGCGCGCCAAACCGGGCGCGCAGAAACCGAGATATCGGGAGAGCACATGGGCATTCACGTAGTGATTCAGCCCCTCGTCGGATACGGCGCCGCCGTCGTGTCGCCTTCCCCGGGAGTCCGCCAGCTGGTGGCCGGGGGCGATGAAACCGCGATCATGATCCAGGTACCGGCTCGGATCGGCGGCCTGATGGACACCGCGCGGTTCGCGCGGAGCCTCGCCGTGGCCGCGAACGAGTTCGGCGAGTGGTGCGAGTCGCAGAACCGTACCCGCACGTACTCCTCTCCTCTCGGCGACCAGTGGGCCGAAGAGCGCGACTGAGCGCTACCCAAAACACAGAGCAGCAAAGGGATTCAGCATGACTATCGACAAGGGACACCGGTTCGGCATCGACTTCGACGACGCGTTTCCGCAGGGCTTGGTGATGGTGGGCGAGGTGTCGCCGGACAACGAGTACCAGTCGCGTGAAGACCGCTCCGCCGGTCGGCCGACGCGTCAGCGCATCGACGAGGTGACGGGCAAGCGGCAGTGGAAGGTCAGGGTCACCGACCCGGCCGAGACGAAGGCGAAGCGCGCCTCGTTCGAAATCACGTTCCTCGCGGACGTGCAGCCGGTGCCGACGACGAGTGAGGTGCTGCCGGGGATGCGCCCGGTCGAACTGGAGGGGCTCACCGCAGAACCGCGCGTGGCCGGGCAGGGCGAGTTCAAGTACCAGTCGTACGCCTTCTGCGCGACGGGGTTCAAGGCTGCCGCGTCCAAGCCGGCGCGGTCGTCGCAGCAGGAGCAGACGGCCAAGGCGGCGTGACGGCCCGATGGTGACGCGAAAGTCGGTTCGCGCGTGGGAGGACGCGTACCGCAAGTACGGGGCGGCGTCGGAGGTCGCAGCCCGCGCGAGTCGGGGCGGCAACGGGACAGCGTCGGTCATGGCGCACGCCTCGGCAGAGGTCGCCTCGGCCTGGCGGGCCATCGCGGAGAACAAGGACGAGCTGCCCTGGTGGATGTTGGCGGCGGTGGAATCCGCGGCGGAGGCGTTCGAGGACCAGGCGCGGCACTGGCAGCAGCAGGAAGGAAGCGGCGTTGACGTTCAGCGCGACGTGGACGCCCGGACCAGAGGCGGTCGCGGGGGTGCACCAGAGTGGTTCGGCGATACCTCCGGGTTTGGTGGTGTACCTCGATCCGGACAGCCTGGCGATCACCCCGCCGGCCGATCCGGCGCTGTGGCCGAGGTTCGCGGAGTTCCTTCGCCAGCTCCGCGATGGGGCGGAGCAACTGGCGGCAGTGGTCGAGGCGCGGGCGGGACTGGCGCGTGATGGCGACGACGACTGAGCCCACGACTCTCCAGGCTGCGCACACTGCGGCGTCCGAGCGACGTCCGCCGTCCAATGCGGACCTCACCGCGTGGGTGGCTTTTCACCAGGGCAACGCCCGGATGTATCGCATCGTCGCGGACATCGATCGGTGGCATCACCACGAAGCCATGTACTGGGTCGGCTACGAGGAACGGAAGGCTGGTGAGGTGTCGGCACGTATCCAGGCGGAGAAGTCGCACAACAACTAGTCGCATGTAGACGACCGAGAAGTCAAGAGGAATAACGAAAAACGCGCGTGAGGACGTGCGGCGATGAAGCACGGCCTCATTCGGTGTTCGTGACCCGTAAGGCGCAGAAGCGGAACCTGGCTACCAACCTTGCCGCTCCTGCGCTTGTCCACAACCAGCGGAAGTGAACAATGACAACGCTAAACGATGGCAAGAACCGTCCGCTAGACGGGGTCACCCAAACGCGGTGTACCTCCTGCAGACGATTCGCGAAGCTCCTGCCTGGCGAGACGAAGTGTGCTCACTGCTTGGGCGCGCTGCCGCTGGACCTCACCGTGCGGCGAGGTGACCGGTGATGTCGGCAGGCTTCTTGGTGATGTTGACCGCAGGCCTCGGGCTCGGGGTCTGGGTGCTGCACAAGATCGGCCGCGCGCTGGCCTCGGTTGCTGAGGCATTGGCGGCGGCCGCGATCGTGTTCGTGGCTCTGTGGTGGCTGTGCAAGGGCATTTTCTGGCTCGTAGCGCAGGTGTTCAGGCGGTGGCGCACCAGTCTCACGGTCGTTGCCGCTTTTGTGTGGGTCCAGGTGCTCGGGTGGGTGTCGCTTGCCGCAACGCTCGCTGCAATCGCCGCCGTGCTCACTGTGTGGCGTCTCATCGACGTGGTGTCGTTCGACCAACTGTGCTGGCGTTTCCTGCGCTCCTGGTGGGCACGCTGGGCGGTCTACGGCCGCAAGCTCCCGGGTTGGCTGCACGCCTGCGGACTGTCCATCCGGGACGAGGCGATGCCGGTGGTTGTCAATGTCAACCTCGTCGGGCGGCGGCGTTCGCTGTCTCGTTCGACGTCTACCCGAACCGGGGTTGATCTGCCGAAGGTGCTCAAGGTCCGCTCGGGTCCGTCGTGGGACGAGGTGCGGGTGGAGCTGTGCGGTCTGGCTGCTCTACGGGATCCAGCCCAGGGGCGCCAACGGGAAGACCACTCCAGGCCACTGCAAGGGACGGGCCCACCGGCGGACCACGCTCGGGCTTCCGGGGCGTCGGGTGCTGGTGTCGCGGAAGTGGTCGGGCAAGACGCTCGTGGACCACAAGGCCGACCGGCGCGGCTTCGTCCTGGATGCGCTGGCGGCCGTCGGCATCGAGAAGCCACAACCGGATCCATCGCGGCTGGTCTGGCGGAAAGTCGATGCCGGCGACCCACAGGTGCCACCCCGCCCGCATCTCGTTATGCACGCGATCGCCGAACGCATCGCCTGGAAGGCCGAGTACGACCGAGCACTACTCGCCGCTTCACCGCCGGAAACTTCGGCAACTCGGACGGCAGCGTGACTGAGGAGGACCAGATGGAACTGCGACTCGTGGACGGGCCTTGGTTCACCACCGAGGAACTGGGCGAGCTGTTGGGTGTAGACCCGTCGACCGTGAGGCGCTGGCGTACGTCTCGGCCGCCGCAGGGTCCGCCGTTTGTGCAGCTATCGGAGCGCGTGACGGTCTACAGCGCTGCTGACGTGGAGGCCTGGCTTCGGAGTAGGCGGGTCGATCCTGGGGCGGTGGCTGCGTAATGGCGGGTGAGGTGGCTCTTCCGATTGGAGTCTCGCTCTCATCGGATATCGAGTATCGGGCGGGGCGGGCCAAGCCCTACAAGGCCCGGGTGCGGTGGATCGACCCGGTGACGAAGAAGCGGCCGAGCAAGTCGGAGTCGTTCGCCGAGGAAGACGACGCTCGGGGTTGGGTCCAGCGAATCGAGCGTGCAGCGGCGCAGGGTGTCGACCCGTTGACGGCCACCATGTCGCTGTCGGAGTACGGCGACGCCAATATGCCACTTGCCTTGCGTGGTCTGGAAGCGAAGACGACTGACCCGTACATGGCCGGCTGGCGCAAGCGCGTCGTTCCCTCGTTGGGGCACTTGCCGGTCAGCATGATCACGAACGGGGCGGTCGACCGCGCGGTTCACGCGTGGATCGCCGATGAGTGCAGCCGGTCGACGGTGAAGAACAGCATCGCCGTGCTCGTGCGGGTCATGGAGCAGGCGGTTCGTGACGAGCTGATCGACCGAAACCCGGCGCGGGTGACGGGGTGGCAGCAGGAGTACAAGCGTGCTGAGGACGAGTTGGACGATCCGCGGTCGCTGGCGCTCCCGGACTGGTTCGCGCTGACAACCTTGGCCGATGCGCTGGTCGAACGCTCGTCGGGTGAGTATCGCGGTTGGGGTGAGGTCGTGTTGTTCGCGGCGTCGACGGCCGCCCGGATCGGGGAAGTCTCGGGCTGCCGTGTGCGGGACATCGACACGACCGAATGGACGTGGACGGTCCGACGCCAGACCACTCCGTCACCTGGTGGGCTCGTGGACAAGGGCACCAAGGGCAAGCGGGCGCGGACCGTGCCTTTGATCGAGGACATTCGGGAGCTCGTCGAGCGCCGTATCGCCCTGGCCGACCGCGACCCGGACGGCCGGCTGTTCACGGGTCCTCGCGGCGGCCGCATCACGACAGCCGTCCTCCGCGACGCAACTTCGTGGGATGAGGTGGTTTCAAAGCTCGGCTACGAGCACCTTCGACGCCACGACCTGCGCCACACGGGCCTGACATGGATGGCAGACGCTGGCGTCCCCGTGCATCACCTGCGAAAGATCGCCGGGCACGGGTCGCTGACCACAACACAGCGCTATTTGCATCCGGGTCGCCAGTCAGTAGTGGATGCTGGTGAGCTGCTCACGAAACACCTGAGATCGCCGCGGCGTTCGCACCTGCATGCCGTCTAGCCGAACATTCGGGCACGAAATTCGCTGACCGTGAATCAGAAATTCATAGCGGAAAGAGTTGGGAAATTCCGGATTTTGCGAACCTGTGAGCTACGCGGCATCCTCGATTCCTGGAACGCTGTGCACACAAGAGAAATTTCGGTCCAGATTGATCGAGCGTCGCGGCGCCCTGGACATTGGACTATAAATCTGGAAATATTGACGGAATGAGTAATGGTAAAGTTCCTGATTCGTCGGACTCTGACCCTCTCTGGCAACGGTATGAGGTATCTGTTCGAGAGTTACTGTCAGCCTTGGATCCAGATGCTACCGTTCGTCATAACGCGCACGTGCAGGGTCGTCTTAGTCAAGTCGCGCGCCAGATTGACGTCTGGGCCGAAGGGACTGTAATCGGACAGCGAATTTCTGTTGCAGTTGAGTGCAAACTGCGTCGGCGTCCGGCAGACGTGCAGATTATTGATGCGTTCATTGGGAAACTTCTGGATATTGGCGCAGATCGTGGCGTTATCTATTCATCCTCAGGGTTCAGTGATGGGGCAAATATGCGAGCGTATGCGAACCGAAACCCGAGCGTCTTGCCGGTTGAACTAGCGACGCCGCAGATTTTGCATGATCTGAGAAGGGCTCCTGGCTACCCTGCTGACTTACTGGTGCAGGACATCCCACCGCACTGGGTTGAAGATCTTGACGAAGATATATTCGCACAGTATTTGAAGACGGGAGAACCTCCAAAGTTTTTCAGCTAGTTAGTTGATAACTGAGGCCGTGGTGGAGTCTTGCGTTAACGGGTTGTTTCGTCGACTTGCGCCTTGCCCCGGCCAGTCCGAATACGGGCTGGTGGGCCTGCAGGGGTTGGCAAGATACCGTTTGGCCGCGCGAGCGTGACCCTAGCGCCCGGCTTAGTCGGCGACGCTCCTGCGCCGCGAGGGCACTGCCTTCTGTATGCGCTCTTGCCTCGGTGGCGCCGCTGGCAGGTCGTCTGGCGCCGGGCGATGGGTGTACTGACTCGGACGAGCGATGGCTTCGAGCAACGGCAGAACCTTGAACACTCCTGAACGTGCTCAGACGGGGTACAGATGGTCCCCAAGTGGTCCCCAAGGCGCTCTAGGCGGCTTCGGTCCAAGATCGGAAACTTGCAATGCAAAGAGCCGCTTGACCTGGGCTTTCACCCAAGCCAAGCGGCTTTCTCGTCCGGTCGGGCTGACAGGATTTGAACCTGCGACCCCTTGACCCCCAGTCAAGTGCGCTACCAAACTGCGCCACAGCCCGGACCCGTGCTCCGCGGAGGTGATCCGTGAAGCGCGATGTGAGTACTTTAGCGGGTCGCGTGGAGGGGGTTGCAAGGGGGCACCACTTACCTGCTGACCTGCGGAAACAAGGGCAGCACGACAACCTCAGCAGTCACACGAGCCTCAGGCGGGGTTCTCCGCGTGGGTGAGGGTTTGCCAGGCGACGAAGAGGTTGTTGGTGCCGGCGGGGCGTTGGCGGGTGGTGAGGGTTTGGGTGTTGGTCATGGCGATGCCGAGGCGGGTGTGGAGGGCGTTGTAGCCGACCTCGGTCACGGGGCCCAGGCCGAGGTGGAGGGTGCCGCCGCACAGGGAAGACGGGGCGGGGGTGCCGAGTTCGTACTTGGACTGGAAGCCGAGGGCCTGGCGGAGGCGTTCGCCGATGTCGGTGCCGTACAAGTCCTGGCCTTGGATGCGGGAGGTTTCGGCGACGTCGGCGATGGAGGCGATGCCGTAGCCCGTGTGGACGAAGTCGCGGCAGGTTTCCTGGGTGAGGCCGGTGGTGAAGGTGGACTGTTTCTGCCAGTAGTTCACGATCTGGTCGCGGGTGGTGAGGCCGCTGCCGGGGACGGTTTTGGGGAGGGTGCCGTCCGTGGGGAGGTAGACGTAGGCCGCCACGCGGTTGCGGTAGCGGGTCATGGCGGAGTCGTAGCTGGTTTTGTCGTCGAGGAAGACGGAGATGCCGACGGCGGCCTCGGTCATCACGAGTTCCCAGTTGCCGTTGCTGTTGCTGCCGGCCAGGAGCTTCGGCAGGTAGACGGTGCGCAGCATGGTCGCGAAGCGGCCGGCGTTGGGCCAGCTCGTGTAGGTGGACTTGATCAGTTCGGCGGCGCGTGACCACGAGGCGCCGGCCCAGCCGGTCTGCAAGGGGGCGTTGCTGTTGGTGTGGCTGGTGATCGTGGCGGACCAGGCGTCCATGAGGGCGATGGCCTTCTGGGCGTAGCGCGCGTCCTGCGTGAGGTACCAGGCCAGGGCGTCGGTGTAGGCCGCGATGGCGTCCTCGCGCTCGTCGGTGCAGCCGAGGTTCGGGTTGGAGTACGAGCCGCACTCCACGACGGCGCGGGGTTTCGCCGTGCGGGACAGTGAGGCGTACTTGCTGCCCATCATCTGGTCGTACGCGCTCTTCCACGGCTGTGCGCCGGCGGAAACCTTGTCCCGCACGAAATCCAGCTGCGGGCGGCTCACGAGGACGCCCGGATGGGTGAAGGTGGCGGGCGCGGCCTGGGCCGGGGCCGTCAGGAGGCCGAGGCTGATCGGGATCAGGGCGGCGAACGACAGGAGTCTGCGAGCGGACATGGCTCTCCTCGGTGGGGGGACGGGAGGCGGATCTGTCACCGGTGAGCGCTGTGATCAGTGTGTGGTCCAGACCATGGAACGTCAAGCGCGAATCCGGACATCATTCGCATTCGGAATGACCGTTCAGCCCGCTGAATGAACTCGATTCGCCGCTCCTGCGGATAACCGGTGACACTGCATCCGAGAAGGGGTGATCGATGGACGACGCCGGGGTGATCGGCCGGTCCGTGGCCGAACCCGACCTGTTCGCCGCCATCTTCGACCGGCACGCGCCGCACATCCACCGGTACCTCGCGCGGCGCCTGGGTCGGGACGTGGCGGACGACGCGTTGGCTGACACGTTCCTGGTCGCGTTCGGCAAACGCGACCGGTACGACCGCGACCGGCCGGACGCGCGGCCGTGGCTCTACGGCATCGCGACCAACATCGTGAGCCGCCACCGCCGCGACGAGGTGCGCCAGTACCGCCTGCTGCGCGCCGTCGGGCCGCAGGACGCGGTGGACGGGCACGCCGACCGCGTGGCGGCCCAGGTGAGCGCCCAGGCGCGCGGGCCCGAGCTGGGGGCGGCGCTCGCGGCGCTGTCGGCCGGTGACCGGGACGTGGTGCTGCTCGTCGCGGCCGAACAGCTCGCCTACGAGGAGGTGGCGCAGGCGCTGGGCATCCCGGTCGGCACCGTCCGGTCGCGGCTCAACCGCGCCCGCCGCCAGTTGCGCGCCGCGCTCGGCGCCGCTGAACACCCCGACGTGAAGGAGGTTCCGTCCCATGGATGAGCTGCAGCTGGTCCGCGAACGCACGGCCGACGTCCCGCTGCCCGACCTCGCCGAGCTCCAGGCCGCCCGGGCCCGGCTGGTCGCGGTCACGGCGAAGGAGCCCCGCAGCCGGAAACGCCTCTGGCTGGCCGGCACCGCGACCGTCGGGATCGCGGCGGCCATCACCGCCGTCGTCTCGTTCGCCCCCAACGGTGACGGTCCGCTCGCGCCGCCCCGGGCCGCGGCCGACCCCGTGCGCGTGCTGCACGACGCCGCGGCCGAAGCCCTGAAGCTGCCGAGCACCCCGCCGCGGCCCGACCAGTTCGTGTACGTGAAGACGCAGTACGCCGACAGCGACCGCGAAGCCTGGATCTCGGCCGACGGCAAGCACGACGGCTACGTCCGCCAGGACGGCCAGACGCTCACCCTGCAGGCCTGCGTCGACGGCAAGTACCGCGTGCAGGGTGCCAACAACCCGGCGGCGAACGGCACCGAAGAGCCGTGTGTGGTGACGCCGGCCTACCGCGCCGACCTGCCGACCACCGCCGACGCGATGTTCCAGTACCTCGACAAGCACCACAGCGGCGAAGCCGGCGATGTGAACGCGATGGGCAAGGACGTGCAGATGCTCGTCGGCGAGACCTACCTGTCGCCGCGCACGAAGGCGGCCCTGTTCGACGCCGCCGCCAAGGTGCCCGGGCTGCAGGCCGTGGACCACGTGACCGACGCGGCGGGCCGCCCGGGGGTCGGCATCACCTGGCCCGGGCACGGCGTGACGCTGGTGTTCGACGCCAAGACGTTCACCTACCTCGGCACCACCCAGGGCGCCGTGGTCGGTTACGGGATCGTCGACCGCCCGGGGCAGCTGCCCCGCTGAGGCCTCAGCGGCCGGTGAAGCTCGCCTTGCCGGGCCCTTCGGTGAGGAACGACTTCACCGCGCCGCGCAGGTCTTCGGTGTCGAACAGCTCGGCGGCGATCGTGGTCACGTGGGCGTTGGCTTCGGGGACGCCGCCGTGTTCGAAGTGTGCCAGCACGCGTTTCGTGGCGGCGTGGGCCCGCGTCGGGCCGGCCGCGAGCCCGGCCGCGAAAGCGCGCGCCGCGGCGTCGAAGCCCTCGTCGGGCAGCACGCGGTTCACCACGTTCCAGCGTTCGAGCGTCTCGGCGGAGTAGGTGTCGCCGGTGAACACGAACTCCTTGGCCCGCGCGACGCCGGCGCGCGCGGCGAGCCGCTGGGTGCCGCCCATGGTCGGCGTCAGCCCCACCACCTTCTCCACCAGCCCGAACTTCGCGCGCGAAGCGGCCAGCAGCAGGTCGCACGCCACGGCCACCTCGAACGCCCAGGTGAGGCACAGGCCGTGGGCGGCGAACACGGTGGGGAACGGCAGCGCGGCGATGCGGTCGGGCACCGTGAGCAGCTCGTCGAAGAACACCTTCGCCTCGGCCGGCGAGCCCTGCGCGTCGAACAGGGCGACGTCGACGCCGCCGCTGACCACGCGGCCCTCGGCGCGGATCAGCAGCGCCCGCGCCGGCTCGGCCTCCAGCGAAGCGATGAGCCGGAGCAGGTCCGCTTGCAGCTCGGCGGTGTAGAGGTTGAGCGGCGGTGCGTCGATCGTGAGCACCGCGAGGCCGTCGGAGCGGTCGAGCCTGGTCACGCCTTCTCCTCGTTGTCCAGCAGCTTGTCCCAGTACGCCTGCGCGGCCGGGCGCCACTCCACGTGCTTGCGGTGGAACAGCTCGCTCGCCTTGCGCCCGCTCCACTCCGCGGGCAGCAGCTCGGCCGGCAGCCGCGGGTCGAGGAACGGGAAGCGGCGCCACTCGTGTACGAGTTCCGTCTGCGCGCGCAGAACGGCCGGGTCGCCGGTCGGGCGCAGGCCGGTGAAGCGGTCGATGAAGTCCTCGTAGCGGTCGGTGAGCTCCGAGAGGTCCCACGAGCGCTCGACCATGCTCTCCTGCTCGCCGACCTCGCCGTACTCGGCGGTGAACGACATCGCCTGGGCGTCGAGCTGCAGCTCCGCCACGATCTGCTGGGCCTCGTGCTGCCGGCTCGGGTCGGGGCTCACCCACACGCCCGCCACCGGCGAACCGAAGCCGGCCCACGTGAGGCGGGTGCGCAGCCGGTGGCGCAGGTCGCGCTTGGCCTCGGGCACCGACACGATCAGCATCAGCCAGCGGCCCTCCCACGCCACGGCCTCGCGGCCGAACGCGTAGATCCGGTCGGCGCCCTCGGTGAGCAGCCGACGGCCCGGTGCGGTGAGCGACCAGCGCACCCGCCGCCCGACGCGCTCGGACACCAGCCAGCCCTCGGCGGCCGAGCGCGCGAGCGCCTGGCGCGCCGACTTCTCCTCGATGTCGAGCATCCCCAGCGCTTCGACGAGCATGGACGTCCACACGGGACGGTCGCGGGGCAGCACGTACTCGCCCAGCACGGTCATCAACAGGGAACGGGCACTCGCGTGGCTGACCTCGCGGCGCCTGCTGACCGTCGGCCGCGGCGTGGCCGAGCGGGGTTCCCGCGGCTTCGCCCTCGGGCCGAGCGTGACCGACGTGGCGGGTTCCGCCATCGCTTTCACCGACCTCACTGCTTCGTGGTTGAGAACCTGCCCAGGCTACCCACGATGCGTGACCACGACGACACTCGACACACGGGGCGCGCGCGGGGTCCCGCCAGGTGGCACCCGTAGAATCGGCGGCGAAATGAGCGCAACACTCGTCGCGAAGGGCCTGGCCTCCGGCCACGGCGACCGCATCCTGTTCTCCGGCCTCGACCTGGTCGTGGCTCCCGGCGACGTCGTCGGCCTCGTCGGCGTGAACGGCGCCGGCAAGTCCACGCTGCTGCGCACCCTCGCGGGTCTGCAACGGCCCGAATCGGGTGAGGTCCGGCTGAACCCGCCGACCGCCACCGTGGGGCACCTCCCCCAGGAGCCCGAACGCCGGCCGGGGGAGTCCGTGCGGCAGTTCCTCGCGCGCCGCACCGGGGTCGCCGACGCCCAGCGCGAGCTCGACGTGGCCACCGAGGCGCTCACCGAGGGCGCCGCGGGCGCCGACGACAGCTACGGCACGGCGCTCGACCGCTGGCTCGCCCTCGGCGGCGCCGACCTCGACGACCGCGCGGGCGAGGTGGCGGCCGAGCTGGGGCTCGCCGTGGACCTCGACCAGCCGATGACGTCGCTCTCGGGTGGCCAGGCCGCGCGCGCCGGGCTCGCTTCGCTGCTGCTGAGCCGCTACGACATCTTCCTGCTCGACGAGCCCACCAACGACCTCGACCTCGACGGCCTCACCCGCCTCGAGCGCTTCGTGACCGGCCTGCGCGCGGGCACGGTGCTCGTGAGCCACGACCGCGAGTTCCTCGCGCGCACGGTGGACCGCGTGGTGGAGCTGGACCTGGCGCAGCAGCAGGTGAACACCTACGGCGGCGGCTACGAGTCCTATTTGGAGGAACGGGCCGTGGCGCGTCGCCACGCGCGCGAGGACTACGAGGAGTACGCCAACACCAAGCAGGCGCTCGAGGCCCGCGGGCAGATGCAGCGCTCGTGGATGGAAAAGGGCGTGAAGAACGCCCGGCGCAAGCAGACCGACAACGACAAGGTCGGCCGCAAGTTCCGCAGCGAGGCCACGGAGAAGCAGGCGTCGAAGGCTCGCCAGACCGAGCGCATGATCGAGCGGCTCGACGTGGTGGAGGAGCCCCGCAAGGAGTGGGAGCTGCGGATGGAGATCGCGGCGGCGCCCCGGGCCGGCGCGGTCGTGGCGACGCTGCGCGGCGCGGTCGTGCGCCGCGGTCCGTTCACCCTCGGTCCGGTGGACCTCCAGGTGGACTGGGCGGACAAGGTGGCCATCACCGGCGCCAACGGCGCGGGCAAGTCCACGCTGCTGGCGGCCCTGCTCGGCCGCTTGCCGCTCGACGAGGGCAACGCCGCGCTCGGCTCCGGCGTGGTCGTGGGCGAGGTCGACCAGGCCCGGCACCTGTTCCTCGACGACGTGCCACTGGCCGAAGCGTTCGCCCGCGAGGTGCCGGAGCTGCCCGACGCCGAGGTCCGCACCCTGCTGGCGAAGTTCGGCCTCAAAGCGGCACACGTGCTGCGGTCCGCCGCCACACTCTCGCCCGGCGAACGCACCCGCGCGGCCCTGGCCCTGCTGCAGGCGCGCGGTGTGAACCTGCTGGTGCTCGACGAGCCCACCAACCACCTCGACCTGCCCGCGATCGAGCAGCTCGAGTCCGCTTTGGACCGTTACCCGGGCACGCTGCTGCTCGTGACCCACGACCGGCGGATGCTGGACGCGGTGTCGGTGACGCGGCGGTTTGAAGTGGTGGACGGGAAGGTCACCGAAGCCTGACGGGTTTTCGGTGGCTGGTGCAGTTCGGCTAGGCGCGGCGTCGATGCGGGGTCGGTCGCGTGCTGGTTTGAAGTGGTGGACGGGGAAGTTGCCGCGGCCTGACGGGTCCCGGCCACCGGCGCAGACCGCCCGGCCACGGGGTTGGCGTGCGGTTCGAGGTGGCCCAGGGGAAGCCGCCGACGCCTGATCGGTGTGCGATCGCTGGTGCGGTTCGCCCCGGCGCGGTGTCGACGCCGTGTCGATCGCGCGCTGGTTCGAGGTGATGGATGGGGAAGTCGCCGAAGCCTGACCGGATCCCGGTCACTGGCGCAGCTCGCCCGGCCACGGTGTTGGCGCGCGGTTCGAGGTGGCCGAGGGGAAGTCGCGGAGGGCTGGTCGGCGTGCGATCGCTGGTGAAGTTCGCCTGGCCATGGTGGCGGCGCGGTGTCGGTCGCGTGCTGGTTCGAGGTGGTGGGTGCGGGACTCGCGGAGGCCTGACCGGTTCCCAGTCACCGGCGCAGCTCGCCCGGCCACGGGCGTCGGCGCGCGATTCGAGGTGGCTAAGAGGAAGGTCGAGGAGGCCTGGTCGGTTTGCGGTGGCTGGTGCGGTTCGCCCCGGCATGTTGTTGAGGCCGTGTCGGTGGCGTGCTGGTTCGAGGCGGTGGATGGGGGAGTCGCGGAGGACAGACCGGTTCCCAGTCACCGGCGCGCCTTGCCCGGCCATGGCGTCGAGGCGCGGTTCGAGGTGGCCGAGCGGGGAAGGCTCGGAGGGCTGGTCGGTTTGCGGTCGCTGGTGCGGTTCGCCCCGGCGCATGCTCGATGCCGTGTCGGTCACACGCCGGTTCGAAGTGGTGGACGGGAAAGTCACCGAGGCCTGACGGGTTCCGAGCCACCGGCGCACCTCAGCCGGCCACGGCGTCGACGCCGGTGGTGTGCGTCGGGTGGACCACGACCAGGACCTTGCCCGGTGAGGTGGCGTAGCCGACGAACTGCTCGACGCCCTCGGCCGGTAGGTAGCGGCGCGCGATGAGTTCCGAGCCGGCGCGCACGCGGTTCGGGTCGGTCACGATCTCGGCCGTGCCGTTGACCGAGACGAAGCTGTAGGGCGGTGCGTCGTCGTGCACGGTCACGGCCACTTCGGCCGACGACGCGATCGCGCGGCCCTTGACGCTGTCCTGGGTGATGTTCACCAGCACGTCTTCGCCGTCGGTGGCGTACCAGACCGGCACGGCGTGCGGGCGGCCGTCGGCACGGACGGTGACGAAGATGGCGCTGCGGCTGCCTTCGGTGAGGAAGGCGCGGGCGCGTTCGGCGGACATCGGCGTGGCCATTCGGGTTCCTCCAGTGGTCGGGCCCGGCGCGCTCACGCCGGGTCACGGTGGCGATCACCGTAACCCGGCCCACTGACAATCCCGGCCCACCGACGATTCCGGCGCACCGGAGAAACCCACCGAGCCTCACGGCCGATCGGTCAGGTACCCGCCCATCGTCGTGAAGTACTCGGCCGCCGCGAGCTCCGTGCCGTCCTCCGTGCGCACGCGCTCCACCAGCAGCCCGGGGGAGTGGCCGCGCCGTGCTTCGGTCCCGGCGACGATCACCACCCCGTCGCCCTCCTTGATGAAGATCCGCCCCGGCGTGCCGCCGTAGTGCCCGGCCGACACCGAGGCACGCACGATCCGCAGCGGCTTCCCGCGGTGGTAGGCGAAAGCGTTGGGGTAGGGATCCGACTGCGCGCGCACGAGCCGTTCGAGGTCCGCGGCCGGCCACGTCCAGTCGATGAGACTGTCGCGCGGTGCGCGTTTGTGGAAGAAGCTCGCCTTCGCCCGGTCCTGCGCGATCGGCACCACCGCGCCCGCCTCGATGAGCGCGAGCGCCTCCGCGACGATCGGCTCGATCAGGTCCACGGTGCGGTGGAACAGGTCCGTGGTTGTGTCCTTCGGACCCACGGCCACCGCGCGCTGCACCACGATGTCGCCGGCGTCGAGCTCGGCGTTCATCAGGTGCGCGGTCACGCCGACCTCGGGTTCGCCGTTGATCAGCGCCCAGATCAGCGGCGAGAAGCCGGCGTAGGCGGGCAGCAGCGAGTCGTGGACGTTCAGCGTGCCGTGGGGCGGCAGGTCGAAGATCTCGGGCGGCAGCCAGGTCCGCCAGTTGTTCGCGACGATCAGATCGGGCTCCGCGGCCTTCAGCTCGGCCAGCAGCTCCGGGTCATCGGGCCGGTTGCGCAGCAGCGCGCGGATCCCGTTCGCCTCGGCCAGCTCGGCCACCGAATCGTCCCAGATCTTCTCGTAGGCGTGGTCGCTCTTGGGGTGCGTGACCACGAGGACGACCTCGTGACCAGCGTCGATGAGGGCCCGCAGTGTGCGGTGCCCCCAGGTCTGGTAGCCGAACATGGCCACGCGCATCGGCGAATCCCTTTCGCGGTCCGGGGGACGAACATCACCCACAAGGTACTAGCTGAGCCTCTCCTAAGTTAGGTTAGGGTTTCCTGAGCATTTTCCGTCGGGTGAGCGAGCCGAGAGCCGAGATGCGGCAGTGCCGCGCTAGGGGACTTTCATGTCACGAGCAGTGGTCGGTGGCCAGGTGCCGGTGTACGACGTGGTCGGGGTGGGGTTCGGACCTTCGAACCTCGCGCTCGCGATCGCGCTGACCGAGCACAACGCCGCGCCCGGAGCCGGTGACACGGTCACCGCGCACTTCCTCGAGCGCCAGCCGCGCTTCGGCTGGCACCGCGGGATGTTGATCGACACCGCCACGATGCAGGTCTCGTTCCTCAAGGACCTCGCGACGATGCGCAACCCGACCAGCGAGTTCAGCTTCCTGAACTACCTGCACGCCAAGGACCGGCTGATCGACTTCATCAACCACAAGAACCTCTTCCCGCTGCGGATCGAGTTCCACGACTACTTCGAGTGGGCGGCGGAGAAGGTCGACGACCTCGTGTCCTACGGCACCGAGGTGCTGTCGGTCAATCCGGTCTGCGAAGGCGACGAAGTGGTCTTCTTCGACGTCCGCGCGAAGTCCGGCGGCGAGATCGTGGAACTGCGGGCGCGCAACCTGGTGCTGGGCACCGGATTGCGGCCGAACCTGCCCGAAGGCGTGACCGGCGGTGACCGGATCTGGCACAACAGCCAGCTGCTGCCGCGCGTCGAACGGTTGCGCGGCACCGAACCCCGCCGCTTCGTGGTGGTCGGCGCGGGCCAGAGCGCGGCCGAGGTCGCGGCGCTGCTGCACGACGAGTTCCCGCGCGCCGAGGTGTGCGCCGTGTTCGCGCGCTACGGCTACAGCCCGGCCGACGACAGCTCGTTCGCCAACCGGATCTTCGACCCCGAAGCGGTCGACCACTTCTACGGCGCGAGCGAGCCGGTGAAGGCCCGCCTGATGCGCTACCACGGCGCCACCAACTACTCCGCGGTCGACCTCGACCTGATCGACGAGCTCTACCGCCGCGTGTACCAGGAGAAGGTGCTCGGCGTGGAACGGTTGCGGCTGCTCAACGTGTCGCGGCCGGTGGAGGTGACCGACCACGGCACCCACGTGAGCGCCACCGTCGAATCACTGACCACCGGAGAACGTTCGGTGCTCGACGCCGACGCGGTCGTCTACGCCACCGGCTACCTGCCCGCGGACCCGACGCCGCTGCTGGGCGCGCTGGCCGCGGGCTGCCGGCGTGACGACGAAGGCCGGCTGCGGGTGGAGCGCGACTACCGCATCACCACCGACGCCACCGTGCGCGGCGGGCTGTACCTGCAGGGCGGTACCGAGCACACCCACGGCATCACGTCTTCGCTGCTGTCGAACACCGCGGTGCGCGTCGGCGAGATCCTGCGGTCCATTGTGGATCGCCGGGCGGCCGTGGCGCACCTGCCCGAGTACGCGGTGAGCGGCACGCGCTGACGGCGCGGGCCCCGTCCAGCTTCAGTCACCAGCTCCCGTCCAAACGGTGGAGGATCCCAGATGACCGGCGTCGTGCCCGGTTCCCCTTTGACCGCGGCACAGGCCGGGGTCTTCTTCGCGCAGTCGCTCGCGCCGGCGGACCCGGCGTACCGCCTCGGCTGGTACGCCGAGGTGCGCGGCCGCGTCGACCTGACCCGGCTCGCCGACGCGGTGCGCCGCGCGGTCGGTGAGGCCGAGGGGCTGCACGTGACGGCCGCGGCCGACGAGTCCGGGGTGCCGCGGCAGTACCCGGCGCCGTGGACCGCCGACGTGCCCGTGGTCGACCTGGCCGGCGAGCCGGACGCGGAAGCCGCGGCGCACGCCTGGGTGCGGGCCGCAGTGGCGGAACCGGCCGACCTCGCGCGGGGACCGTTGACCGCGCACGCGCTGCTGGTGCTGGGACCGGACCGGGTGTGGTGGGCGCAGACGTTCCACCACCTGGTGATCGACGCGCACGGCCAGGCTCTCCTGACCCGCCGGGCCGCCGAGCTGTACCGTGGCGCCGAGTCCACTGTGGACTGGGCGGTCGCCCCGCTGCTCGCGGCCGACGACGAGTACCGCCGGTCGGCCACGCAGGAAGCAGACCGCGCGTACTGGCGGGAAAAGCTCGCCGACCGGCCCGACCCGGTTCGGTTGGCCGGGGGTAGCGGCGAGGTGCTCCGGCGCTCGGTCACGCTGCCGGCCGCCCGCGCCGACGCGCTGCGCAAGTTCGCCGGCAACCACGGCACCCGCCTTTCGCGCGTGGCCCTCGCGGCGCTGGCCGCCTACGCCCACCGGATGACCGGCGCCGAGGACCTCGTGCTCGGCCTGCCCGTGGCGGCCCGGTCCGACGCCGTGCTGCGCGAGCGGCCCGGGATGCTGTCGAACCTGCTGCCGCTGCGGGTTTCCGCCCGGCCCGCGACCACGCCGGCCGAGCTGGTCGCGCAGGTGTCCCGCGAGGTCGCGGACCTGCTCGACCACGGCCGGTACCGCGGCGAAGACCTCGCGCGCGATCTCGACCTGACCGGCGGTCCGCTGGAGCTCACGGGACTGAGCCTCAACTTCCTGCCGGAGGTCTCGGTCGCGTTCGGCGAGGCCACGGCCACGGCCACGGTGCACAGCGTCGCGCTCGGCCCGGTGACCGATCTGGCCGTGACCGCCCACGACGCCGGCGCCGGCCGGGGTCTGCGCCTCGAGTTCGCGGCCGCCGTGACCGCGGTGGCGCTGGCCGAGCACGAGCGCCGGTTCCTCGCGGTGCTCGACGCGATGGCCACGCACGCCGACCGCCCGATCGCGGCGATCGACCTGCTGACCGTGCGCGAACGGCAGCTCGTGCTCACCGCGTTCGCCACGTCGCCGGCCGCGTCGCCCGAGCTGACCTGGCCCGCGGCGTTCGCCCGGGTCGTCGAGCGCCAGCCGGACGCCGTCGCCGTGGTCTGCGAGGATGCGCAGCTCACGTATGCGGAGCTGGACGCCGCCGCCAACCGCCTGGCGCGGCTGCTCGCCGCGCGCGGGGTGGCGGCCGAGGACGTGGTCGCGGTGGCGCTGCCGCGCTCGCTCGACCTCGTCGTGGGCCTGCTCGGCGTGCTCAAGGCCGGTGCCGCCTACCTGCCGCTGGACCTCGACCTGCCCGAGGAGCGCCTCGCGTACCTGCTCACCGACTCCGGCGCCCGCACCGTGCTGTCGGTCGCCGAACCCGCCGACCAGCTCCCGCATGTCGACGGGGTCGGGCACGTGCTGCTCGACGACCCGGCCGTGTACGCCGAACTGGCCACGCTGGACGGCGGGCTCGTGGACCTCGGCGGGCTGCGGCTCGACCGCGCCGCCTACGTCATCTACACCTCCGGCTCCACCGGCAAGCCCAAGGGTGTTGTCGTGTCGCACGACGGCATCGGCAGCCTGATCACCACGGCCACCGACCGCATCGGGATCACGCCCGACAGCCGGGTCGTGCAGTTCGCGTCGGCCGGGTTCGACGTGACGGTGTGGGACCTCGTGATGTCCCTGTGCGTGGGTGGGCGCGTGATCGTGGTGCCCTCGCACCGCCGCGTCGCCGGCGTCGAGCTCACCGGCTACATCGCGGAAAACGCCGCGACGCACATGATCCTGCCGCCCTCGCTGGTGGCCGCGCTGCCGGCCGACTGCGAGCTGCCGAAGGGCGCGGTGCTGATCGTCGGCACGGAAACCGTGCCGCCCGAGCTGATCGCGCGCTGGGCCAAGGACCTCCGGGTGGTGGCCGCGTATGGGCTCACCGAGGCGTCGGTGAACTCGACGCTGTGGGCCGCGGAAGCGGACTGGACCGGGCCGATCCCGATCGGCCGCCCCGACCCGAACACCCGCTGCTACGTGCTCGACACCGCGCTGAACCCGGTGCCGCCGGGCGTGGAAGGCGAGCTTTACGTGGGCGGGCGCGGCCTCGCGCGCGGTTACGTCGGCCGCGCCGGGCTCACCGCCGAGCGGTTCGTGGCCGATCCGTTCGCCGGGCCGGGCGAGCGGATGTACCGCACGGGTGACCGCGTGCGCTGGCGCGCCGACGGCAACCTCGACTTCCTCGGCCGCGCCGACCACCAGGTGAAGATCCGCGGGTTCCGCGTGGAGCCGGGCGAGATCGAGTCGGTGATCGCCGCCCACGACGGCGTCGCGCGCGTGGCGGTGGTGCCGCGTGAAGTGAAGCCGGGTGACCGGCGGCTGGTCGCGTACGTGGTGCCGGAGCAGGCGCCCGGCGCCGACCGCGACGCGGCGCGCGAGGCCGCGCAGGTCGGGCGTTGGAAGGACGTGCACGAACTGCTGTACTCGGTGGCCGACCGCGATCCGTTCGACGAGGGCTTCACCGGCTGGAACTCCAGCTACGACGGCGAACCGCTGCCGCTGGCCGACATGCGCGCGTGGCGTTCGTCCACCGTGGACTCGATCACGGCGCTGCGGCCGCGGCGCGTGCTGGAGCTGGGCGTGGGCAGCGGGCTGCTGCTGTCGAAGCTCGCGCCGGGCACCGACGAGTACTGGGCGCTGGATCTGTCCGAAGAAGTGGTGCGGCTGCTGGAAACCCGGGTCGCCGAACGGCCCGAGCTGGCCGGCAAGGTGCACCTGCGGGCGCGGCCAGCGCACGAGCTGGGGGACCTGCCGCGGGGGCACTTCGACACCGTGGTGATCAACTCGGTGGTGCAGTACTTCCCGAGCGCCGAGTACCTCGTGGACGTGTTGCGGCAGGTCACGGGCCTGCTCGCGCCCGGTGGGTCGGTGTTCGTGGGCGACGTGCGGAACCTGAGCCTGCAGCGCGTGCTGCGGGCAGGCATCGCGGCCACCCGGGGCGACGCGACACTGGCGGCGGTCGATTCGGCCGTCGCGCGTGAAGACGAACTCGTGCTCGACCCCGGCTTCTTCGCGGCGCTGCCGGGCCGGCTCGAAGCCTTCACCGAGGCCGACGTCCGGCTCAAGCGCGCGACCTACGAGAACGAGCTGAGCCGGTACCGCTACGACGTCGTGCTGCGCACGCAAAACGCCGCTCCGCGGGAAGTCCCGGTGGTGCCGTGGGCGGGCCTGGGCTCGTCCGGCGCGTTCTCGGCACACCTCGCCCGCAGCGCTCCCGACGCACTGCGCGTGACCGGCATCCCGAACGAACGCCTCATCCCGGACCTCACGGCCCTGGCCGCGCTGGGCGGCGAGCCCACGCCCGCGGCCGGTGCGGCGATGGACCCGGACGTGCTGGTGGAGCTGGCCGGCGCGGCGGGGTACCGCGCGGTGGCGACGTGGTCGGGTGAGGCGGCGACCGCGTTCGACCTCGTGCTGTCCCAGGACGAGCCGGTGGCCACCTACGTCGGCGCGACCGACGGCCCGCTGGCCAACGTGCCGGTGGTCTACCGCGACCCGGCGTCGCTGATGAAGGACCTGCGCGCCCACGTCGAGGAGACGCTGCCGCACTACCTGGTGCCCTCGGCGTTCGTGCCGCTCGACCGGCTGCCGATCATGACCAACGGCAAGCTCGACCGCGCCGCGCTGCCCCTGCCCGACTTCGGTGCGCTGGCCCAGGGCCGGGCGCCGCGGACGCCGCGCGAGGCCGCGTTGTGCGCGGTGCTGGCCGAGGTGCTCGGCGTGCCCTCGGCGGGCGCGGACGACGACTTCTTCGCCCTCGGCGGCGACAGCATCTCCTCGATCCGGCTCGTGCTGGGCGCCGCGCGCCACGGTCTCGCGATCACGCCGCGGCAGGTGTTCCAGCACCGCACCGCGGAAGCCCTCGCCGCTTGTGCCGGTGAGGTCACGACGGTGGAGGACTCGGCCGAGCCGCTGCTCGTCCTGTCCGAAAAGGACGCCGCCGCGCTCGGCCCGCACGCCGAGGTGCTGCCGGTGACGCCGTTGCAGCAGGGCTTCTTCTTCCACGCCGCGTTCGAAGACGACGACGTGTACACCGTGCAGGAGATCTTCGACCTCGCCGGCCCGGTCGACCCGCCGACGCTGCGGCGCGCCGTGCAGCAGCTGCTCGACCGGTTCTCCTCGCTGCGGTCGGGGTTCCGGCAGCTCGACGACGGCCGCGTGGTGCAGGTCGTGGCGGCGCACGCCGAGCTGCCGTGGCGCGAGGTCTCGCCCGAGGCCGCCGCCGACGAGCTGGCTACCGACCGCGAGCGGCGCTTCGCCCTCGACCGGCCGCCGCTGCTGCGCGCGACGCTCGTCGGGCGCGAGCGGCTCGCGCTGACCTTCCACCACATCGTGGCCGACGGCTGGTCGGTCGCGGTGCTGGTGCGCGAGCTCCTCGCCCGCTACGGCGCCACTGAAGCGCTCGAGCCCGAGCCCGCGTCGCGCACCGCGCACCTGCGCCGGCTCGCCGCGCGCGACCACGAGGCGGCCCGGCGGACCTGGACCGCGGCCCTGGCCGGCATCGAAGAACCGACCCGCCTGGTCGTCACCCCGGCCGGTGCCGCCCCGCGGCGTCCGTCGCGGGTGCACTTCGCCGTGGACGTGGCGACGACCGCGCGGGTGTCGGCGTTCGCGCGCGAGCGCGGGCTCACGCTCGGCACCGTGCTGCACGGCGCGTGGGGCCTGCTGCTCGGCCGCCTGACCGGACGCGGTGACCTGGTGTTCGGCAGCACCGTGTCGGGTCGCGACCCCGGCGTGGCCGGGATCGAAGACGCGGTGGGGCTCTACATCAACACGCTGCCCGTGCGAGTCCGCTGGACCGGCGGTGACACCGTGGGCGCGTTCCTGCGGCGGCTGCAGGACGAGCAGGCCGCGCTGCTGGACCACCAGCACCTCGGGCTCGCCGAGCTGCAACGCCTCGCGGGCGTGGGCCAGGAAGAGCTGTTCGACACGCTGGTGGTGGTCGAGAACTACCCGCGGGAGAACGACAACGCGGGCGCACTGCGGGTGACCGGCGTCGAGGTCGTGGACGCGGTGCACTATCCGGTCGCGCTGATCGCGACCCCCGGCGAGACGCTGGAGTTCGGCCTCAAGTTCGACGCGGCGCGCCTCGACTCGCGCGAAGCCGAGCAACTCGCGGAACGGTTCGTGCGCGTGCTCGAAGCGTTCGCCGCCGCTCCGGACGAGCCGGTGGCCCGCGTGGACCTCGTCTCGCGTGCGGAGCTGACACGGCTCGACGAGCTGAACGCCACCGCCGTGCCGGTGCCGGAGCAGACCCTGCTCACGGCGTTCGACCTGCGGGTGGCCGAAACGCCGGGCGCGCCCGCCGTGCTGTTCGAAGACGAGCGACTGTCCTATGCGGACCTGGCCGAGCGGGCGGCTGGGCTGGCGCGGCGGCTGCGGGCCCGCGGTGCCGGGCCCGGCTCGGTGGTCGCCGTGGCCGTGCCGCGTTCGGCCGAGCTGATGGTGGCGTTGCTGGGCGTGCTGAAGTCCGGTGCGGCCTACCTGCCGCTCGACCTCGACTACCCGGCCGACCGGCTGGAGTACATGCTCACCTCGTCCGGTGCCACGCTCGTGGTCACCGAATCCGGCACCGCCGCCCAGGTTCCGGCGGGCCCGCAGCAGGTGCCCGTCGACGGCCCGGACGAAATCGCCGACCTCGTCGCACCGCGCCCGGACGACGCCGCCTACCTGATCTACACGTCCGGCTCGACCGGGCGGCCCAAGGGCGTGGTGGTGTCGCACCGCGCGATCGTGAACCGGCTCGCGTGGATGCAGCACGAGTACCGGCTCACGGCTGAGGACCGCGTGTTGCAGAAGACGCCGTCGAGCTTCGACGTGTCCGTGTGGGAGTTCTTCTGGGCCCTGCGCGAAGGCGCGGCAGTGGTGTTCGCGCGGCCCGACGGCCACCGCGACCCCGCCTACCTCGCCGAAGTGATCCGCACCCACGCCGTGACGACGCTGCACTTCGTGCCGTCGATGCTCGCCGCGTTCCTCTCGGTCGACGAGGTCACCGACGACCCGCGCTGGGCCGCGTCGCTGCGCCGCGTGTTCACCAGCGGCGAGGCGTTGCCGGGTGAAGCCGCCGCGCGCTGGCGACGGCTCACGGGCGTGGCGCTGCACAACCTCTACGGCCCGACCGAGGCGGCCGTGGACGTGTCGTACTTCCCGTTCCGCGGCGGTCCGGAAGCGACCGTGCCGCTGGGGCGGCCGGTGTGGAACACGCGCCTGCTCGTGCTCGACACCTGCCTGCGGCCGGTGCCCGACGGCGTGCCGGGTGAGCTGTACCTCGCGGGCGTGCAGCTCGCACGGGGCTACCACGGCCGGCCCGCGTTGACCGCGGAACGGTTCGTGGCCGACCCGTTCGGCGAGCCGGGGGCGCGGATGTACCGCACCGGCGACCTCGTGACGCGCCGCGCCGACGGTGAGCTCGCGTACCTGGGCCGCACCGACCGGCAGGTGAAGATCCGCGGCAACCGCATCGAGCTCGGGGAGATCGAGGCGGTGCTCGCGGCGCAGCCGGGGGTCCGCGCGGCCGCGGTCGTGGTCCGCGACGGCGCCTTGGCCGGATACGCGGCCGGGACGGCGAGCGCCGACGAGCTTCGGGCCGCGTTGACGGCCGCGCTGCCGGCGACGATGGTGCCGAACGCGCTGGTGGTGCTAGCCGAGTTCCCGCTGACGCCGAGCGGCAAGCTCGACACCCGCGCCCTGCCCGCGCCCGCCGTTCCCGTGCCGGCGGCGGTGCGCCCGGGCGGCGACCGCGAGTCCGCGCTCGCGGCGATCTTCGCCGACGTGCTCGGGCTCGCCGAGGTCGGTGCCGACGGTGACTTCTTCCTGCTCGGTGGCGACAGCATCACCTCGATCAGCGTGTCGAGCCGCGCCCGCCGCGCCGGGTTCGACCTGAGCCCGAAGGACGTGTTCACCCACCGCACGCCGGCCGCGCTGGCCACGCTCGGCGGCGAGCCCGTCGTGACGGGGCCGGTGGCCGATCCGGACGGCGTCGGTGACGTGCCGCTGCTGCCCGAGGTCCACCGGCTGCGGGAACTCGGCGACATCGGAGCCGAGTCGGTGCGGCTGCGCCTGCCGGCCGACGCGGACCCCGAAAGCCTCGCGACCGCGCTGCAGGCCGTGCTCGACCACCACGACGGCCTGCGGCTCAAGCGCAGCCGCGTCGCCTCCGTGCTGTGGTCGCTGGAAACGCGCCCGGCCGGTGCGCTCGACGCCACCGAGGTGCTGCTCGGCGAGCCGGCGACGTTCGACCCGGACGCCGGAATCCTGCTGCACGCGGTCCAGGAAGGCGACGAGCTGCTGCTCACCGCGCATCCGCTGCTGGTCGACGCGCCGTCGTGGCCGACCGTCGCCGCCGACCTCGCCACCGCGTGGGCCGCGGTGCTCGCCGGGCGCCCGCCGGTGTTCGCGGCGGTGGAAACGGCGCTGCGCACCCACGCCCGCGCGGTCACCGAACGCGCGCAGGCGCCGGAACTGCTGGCCGATCTGGAACGCTGGGCCGCGATCCTCGCGCCCGGCGCCGCCACGGTTCCCGTGTCCGGCGTCCAAACCGAACGCACTGTGCGCTTCACGGTCGAGCAGAGCCGCGTTCTCGTGGAGCAGCTGCCGGCGTCGGTGCGCGGCGAGGTGACCGACGTGCTGCTCACGGCGCTGGCCCGGGCCGGTGGTGAGCTGATCGTCGACGTGCTCGACCGTCCCGAAGGGACACCGGCGGCAGTCGGCGCGCTGCACACCGCGCGCCCGGTGCGGCTGAGCGCCACCGACCTCAAGCAGGTCAAGGACCTCGTCCGCGCCGCGCCCGACGCGGTGGGCCACGGCCTGCTGCGGTACCTCAACCCGCAGGCCGCGCCGCTGTTCGCGCAGCTCGCGCGGGCCGACGTGCTGCTGCGCTACGCCGGCCGGGTGCCGTTCGGGGCGGGGGAGTGGAACTTCACCGCGGACCCGGCCGCGCCCGTCGGAGCGCACGCGCTGCGCCTCGGCGCGGTCTGCGAAGAGACCCCCGACGGCCCGGTGCTGGCGCTCACCTTCGCCGGTGGCGCACCGGAGTTCGCCGACGCCGTGGTGGCCGCGCTGGCCGACCTCGCCGCGACGGACGTCGCCACGGCCGGGCTGACCCCGTCGGACCTCGCGCTGATCGAGCTGACCCAGGACGAGATCGAGCACGTCGAGCGGCTCAGCCCGCTGCCGCTGTCGGACCTCTGGCCGCTCTCGCCGTTGCAGGAAGGCCTGTTCTTCCACTCCGGCTACGACCAGTCGCGGGTGGACATCTACACCATCCAGGAAGCCATCGACCTCGACCGGCACCTCGACGTCGACCGGCTGCGCGCGGCCTGCTCGGCGCTGCTGGACCGCACCCCGAGCCTGCGCGCGGGTTTCACCAGCGAGGGCCTGCGCGGGCCGGTGCAGTTCGTCACCGCGGGTTTCCCGCCGCCGGTGACCGAAGTGGACCTGCGCGCACTGTCCGAAGCGGACCGCGAGCAGCGGCTGGCCGAGCTGATGGAACGCGACCGCACGACCCGCTTCGACCTCGGCGCGCCGCCGCTGTTCCGCATCACGCTGGTGCGCCTCGGCGAGAACCGTGACCGCGTGGTGCTCAACCGGCACCTGCTGCTGTGGGACGGCTGGTCCGCGTGGCTGGTCATCGAGCAGCTCTTCGCGCACTACGACGGCGGTGAACCGGCCGCCGGTGGGTCCTATGTGGACTACCTGGAGTGGCTTTCGCGCCAGGACGTCGACGAAGCCGGCGCAGCGTGGCGAAGCGCGTTGGCGGGCCTGAGTGAGCCCACGCTGATCGGCCCGGACACGCAGGGCCTCGAACCCGCGACGCCGGTCAACCTCGACGCGCACCTCTCACCCGAGCTCACCGACCGGCTGCGCGACGAGGCCCGGCGTCATGGCCTCACCGTGAACTCCGTGCTCAATGCCGCGTGGGCGCTGGTGCTGTCCACGATGGTCGGCCGCCAGGACGTGGTGTTCGGCGCCGCCGTCGCTGGGCGCCCGGCCGCGGTGCCCGACATCGAGACGACCATCGGCCTGTTCCTCAACACCGTGCCCACGCGGGTGCGGCTCGTGCCGGACGAGCCGGTGCTCGACCTGCTGCGCCGCATCCAGTCCGAGCGGCTGGACCTCACACCGTACGAGTTCATGAGCCTCGGTGTGCTGCAGCGCGAAGCCGGCCATCGCGTGCTGTTCGACACGCTCTTCGTGCTGCGCGGCGCCGACGGCGACGAGCGCTACGCCGGCCTCCGCCACCGGCACGGCGTGACGAACCTCGTGAACGTCGACGCCACGCACTACCCGCTCACGCTCGTGGTCACCCCGGGCGAGGCGATGCGCGTGACACTGTCCTATCGCGACGACGTGAT
Organism: Amycolatopsis rhabdoformis; assembly: GCF_035918295.1. Taxonomy (GTDB): domain Bacteria; phylum Actinomycetota; class Actinomycetes; order Mycobacteriales; family Pseudonocardiaceae; genus Amycolatopsis; species Amycolatopsis rhabdoformis. The sequence goes on along the minus strand of NZ_CP142149.1, from coordinate 3,080,389 downwards.
CGCCGCCGACGAGGCCGCGGTGCTGCTGGGCCGGTTCACCTCCCTCGTCGAGCAGCTGGTCAGCGACTTCACCGCACCCGTGGGGGCGCTGGAGACGGTGTCGGCCGCACGCCGGCGTGAGCTGACCGAGATCTGGTCGGCCTCCGAACACCCGATGGTGCCCGACACGATCGCGGACCTGCTGGCCACTCAGACCGCGCGCACGCCCGACGCCACCGCGCTCGTGTTCGGCGAGCAGACGCTGACCTACGCGCAGCTCGACGAAGCCGTGAACCGCGTGGCCCGGCTGCTGCTGGCTCGCGGCGCCGAGCCGGAACGCGTGATCGCGCTCGGCTTGCCGCGTTCGATCGACATGGTCGTGGCCCTGTTCGCCGTGCTGCGCACCGGGGCCGCGTACCTGCCGCTCGAACTCGACTACCCGGCCGACCGCCTCGCGCTGATGCTCGCCGACGCCGGCCCGCTGTGCCTGGTCACGACCAGGGCCGTCGCGAACGGCCTGCCGAACGACCTGCCGCGGGTGCTGCTGGACACCGACGAGACGAAGGCGGAGCTGGCGGCACGGTCCGGCGGCGAACTCGCCGACGCCGAGCGGCCGCGGTTCGGCCGCGACCGCGCCGACCGCATGGAGCACCCGGCGTACGTGATCTACACGTCCGGCTCCACCGGCAAACCCAAGGGTGTCGTGACGCCCTACCGCGGCCTCACGAACATGCAGCTCAACCACCAGGAGGCGATCTTCGGCCCGGCCATCGCGTCGGCCGGCGGGCGACGCCTGCGGATCGCGCACACCGTGTCGTTCGCCTTCGACATGTCGTGGGAAGAACTGCTGTGGCTCGTAGAGGGCCACGAAGTGCACGTGTGCGACGAAGAGCTGCGCCGCGACGCCGGCGCGCTGGTGGCGTACTGCGATCGCCATCGCGTGGACGTGGTGAACGTGACGCCGACGTACGCGCACCTGCTCATCGAAGAAGGACTGCTCGAAGCCGGCCCGGAAAGCCACCGGCCCGCGCTGGTGCTGCTCGGCGGCGAAGCGGTGTCGGAATCGGTGTGGAACCGCCTGCGCGACACCGAAGGCGTGTACGGCTACAACCTCTACGGCCCGACCGAATACACGATCAACACCCTCGGCGGCGGCACCACCGACAGCGCCACCCCGACCGTCGGCAAGCCGATCCACAACACGCGGGCGTACATCGTGGACGCTTGGCTGCGGCCGGTGCCCGACGGTGTGCCCGGTGAGCTCTACATCGCCGGCGCCGGCCTGGCCCGCGGTTACCTCGGGCGGCCGGCCCTCACGGCTGAACGGTTCGTGGCCGATCCCTTCGGCGAGCCCGGCGCGCGGATGTACCGCACCGGCGACCTCGTGCGCCGGCGGCCCGACGGGAACCTCGACTTCCTGGGCCGCACCGACGACCAGGTGAAGATCCGCGGCTACCGCGTGGAGCTCGGCGAGATCGAGACGGCGCTGGCCCGGCACCCCCAGGTGGCGCAGGCGGCCGTGATCGCGCGGCCGGACCCGTCGGCACCGGGACTGCAGCGGCTCGTGGGCTACGTGGTGCCGGCCGAGCTGAGCGGCGACGAGCGGGACGCGGCCGAAGCCGACCAGGTCGGCGAGTGGCGGCAGATCTACTCCGACGAGTACACGGAGATCCCGACCGCGCTGTTCACGGAGGACTTCGCCGGCTGGGACTCGAGCTACGACGGCACGCCGATTCCGTTGGCACACATGCGGGAATGGCGCGCGGCCACCGTTGCTCGCATCGGAGAGCTGGCGCCGCGGCGGATCCTGGAGATCGGCGTGGGCACCGGCCTGCTGATGGGGCAGCTCGCGCCTCTGGCCGAGGAGTACTGGGGCACGGACCTCGCCGCGCCGGTGATCGGCAAGCTCACGCGAGAGCTGGAGCAGGATCCGGCGCTGGCCGCGAAGATCACCTTGCGCGCGCAGCCGGCGCACGAGCTCGGCGATCTGCCGCGCGGGCATTTCGACACCATCGTGATCAACTCGGTCATCCAGTACTTCCCGAGCGTCGACTACCTCACGCAGGTGCTCACCACGGCGCTCGATCTCCTGGCGCCGGGTGGTTCGCTGTTCGTGGGTGACGTGCGCAACCTGCGGCTCGCGCGCTCGTTCCACACCGCCATCCAGCTCACGCGCGCCGACGCCACCTCCGACGTCGCCCAGCTGCGCCGCGCGATCGAACGCGGGGCGGCGCTGGAGAAGGAGCTCCTGCTCGACCCGGACTACTTCACCGCGCTCGCGCACACGCTGCCCGGCGTCGGCGCGCGCGTCCGCGTGAAGCGCGCGGAACTGCACAACGAGCTGAGCCGCTACCGCTACGACGTGGTGCTCACCAAGGACACCACGGGAGAAGTGCCGGTGGCGCAGGCGCCGCGGGTGCTCTGGGACGAGGTCGGTTCCCTGGCCGGTCTGGAGGACCTCCTCACCGGTGACCCGTTGCGCGTGAGCCGGATCCCGGACGCGCGGCTCGCCGCGGAGTTCGCGGCCATGCGGGCGCTGGACGCGGGGGTGCCGCTGCTCGACGTGCTCGATCGCTTCCACCGCAGCGGCGACGGCGTCGAACCCGAGGACGTGCACCGCTTCGGTGAACGGCTGGGTTACGCCGTGCACACCACCTGGTCGACCGGCGTCGACGGAGTGTTCGACGCGGTGTTCGTCCGCTCGGAAGCACCGCCCGAGGGCCTCCACGTGCCGGCGTCGACCGGCACGAACCTCGCCCGGTTCGCCAACCGTCCGACGGCCGCGCGCGGCAGCGCCGAGCTGGTGCAGACGCTGCGCGACGAGCTCAAGCGGCAGCTGCCGGACTACATGGTGCCGGCCGCGTTCGTGACGCTCGCCGTGCTGCCGTTGACCGACAACGGCAAGCTCAACGTGCGCGCCCTGCCCGACGCCGAACCCTCCGTGACGCTCACGGAAAGCCGGCCCGCGGAGACGCGTGCGGAAGAGGTGCTCTGCGCGCTGTTCGCCGAGGTCCTCGGCCTCGACCGCGTCGGCGTCGCGGACTCGTTCTTCGACCTCGGCGGGCATTCGCTGCTGGCCACGCGCCTGATCAGCCGCGCTCGCACGGAGCTGGGTGCCGAGCTGGCGATCAAGGACCTGTTCGAGGCACCCACGGTGGCGGAGCTGGCCGAACGCGCCGGAAGCGGCGAGCCCGCGCGGCCGGCGGTCGTGCGCGCGGACCGGCCGGAGCGCATCCCGCTGTCGGCGGCGCAACGGCGGTTGCTGCTGCTCGAAGAGCTGGGTGAGGTCGGCGAGGCCTACGACTTCCCGCTGGTGTTCCGCGTGCGCGGTGACCTCGACGTGGCCGCGCTGCGCGCCGCGCTCGGCGATGTCGTGGCCCGGCACGAGTCCCTGCGGACCGTGTTCCCGGACCACGAAGGCACGCCGTACCAACAGGTGCTGACTGACTCGGAGCCGCGGCTGGTGGTCACCGACTGCGCCGAGGCGGACCTGCCCACGCGGGTGCGCGAGCTGGCGCGGCACCGCTTCGACCTGCGCCGGGAACCGCCGCTGCGGGCCGAGGTGCTGCGGCTCGGCGAGCGCGATCACGTGGTGGCGCTCGTGCTGCACCACGTCGCCACCGACGAGTGGTCCGACCGGCCGTTCCTCACGGACCTGACGACCGCGTACGAGGCGCGCGTGGCCGGGCGCGACCCGCGGCTGCCCCCGTTGCCGGTGCAGTACGCGGATTACGCGCTGTGGCAGGAAAACCTGCTCGATCGGCTCGGCTCCGCGCAGCTGGAGTTCTGGACAAAGACGCTGCGGGGCCTGCCGGACGAGCTGGCACTGCCCACGGACCGGCCGCGACCGGCGCGACCCACCGGGGCCGGCCGGACCGTGCGCGCGGTGCTGCCCTCCGAGGTCGCCCGAGCGCTGCCCGGCCTGGCGGCCGAGGCGGGCGCGAGCATGTTCATGGTGCTGCACGCGACCGTCGCGACGCTGCTGCACCGGCTCGGCGCCGGCGACGACATCCCGCTGGGCGCGCCGATCGCCGGCCGCACCGACGCCGCGCTCGACGAGCTGGTCGGGTTCTTCGTGAACACGCTCGTGCTGCGCGCGGACCTGACCGGCGAGCCCACCTTCGCCGAGCTGCTCGCGCGGCTGCGCGAAGCGGATCTGTCGGCGTTCTCGCACCAGGATCTGCCGTTCGACCGGCTGGTCGAGGCGCTGAACCCGGAGCGCGTGTCCGGGCGCAACCCGCTGTTCCAGGTCATGATGGGCTACCACTACCGGCCCGACGGTGACCCGGAGGTACTCGGCCTGCCGACCGAATGGGTCGACGTGCCCGGCGAGACCGCGATGTTCGACCTGAGCTTCACGATGGTCGACGGCGCGGACGAGGTCGCCCTGCAGCTGGAGTACGCGACCGAGCTGTTCGACGCGGGCACCGCCGAGCGCCTGCTGGCCCGGCTGGTGTCGTTGTTCGGCCAGGTCGTGGCCGCGCCGGCGCGGCCGATCGGCGAGTACGAGCTGCTCGACGAGCACGAGCGTGATCTGGTGCTGCGGCAGTGGAACGACACCGCGCACGCGCTGGAGCCGGCGACGCTGCCGGAGCTGGTGGAAGCCCAGGTGGCGGCGACGCCCGACGCCGTGGCGGTGGTCTTCGAAGGCACCCAGCTGACCTATGCCGAGCTGGACGCGTGGGCCAACCGGTTCGCGCACCGGCTGCGTGAGCAGGGCGCCGGGCCCGAGTCGGTGGTCGCGGTCGCGCTGCCGCGCTCGGTCGAGCTGATCGTGGCGTTGTCCGCCGTGCACAAGGCGGGCGCCGCCTACCTGCCGCTCGACCCGGGCCAGCCGGCCGACCGCGTGGAGTACCTGCTCGCCGACGCGGCGCCGGTGTGCGTCCTCGACGATCCCGCTCAGCTGGCGGGGTTGGCGGGATACCCCGCCACCGCACCGGAGCGCGGGTCGCGGCCGGCGAACCCGGCGTTCGTGCTCTACACGTCCGGCTCGACCGGCCGGCCCAAGGCCGTGGTCGTGCCGCAGCAGGGGGTGGTGAACCGGCTGCGCTGGCTGCAGCACAGCTACCCGCTCGACGACACGCACCGCATGCTGCACAAGACACCGATCACCTTCGACGTGTCGGTCAGCGAGATCTTCTGGCCGCTCACCGTCGGCGCGACCGTGGTCGTCGCGCGGCCCGACGGGCACCGCGACCCGCGGTACCTGGCCGAGCTGATCCAGGCCGAGCGCGTGACGGCCGCGGACTTCGTGCCGGCGATGCTGCAGCTGTTCCTGGAGGAGCCGGCCGCGGCCGCGTGCACGAGCCTCACCCGGATCGTCGTCGGCGGCGAGGCGCTCGGTGCCGACCTCGCGGCCCGGTTCCGGGGCGTGCTGGGCATTCCGCTGCACAACCTGTACGGGCCGACCGAGACGTCGATCGACGTGCTCGGCTGGACCGACGACGGCGGTCCGATCGCGATCGGGCGGCCGGGCTGGAACGTGCGCGCCTACGTGCTCGACGCGTGGCTGCGGCCGGTCGCGCCGGGGGTCGTCGGCGAGCTCTACCTCGGCGGCGACCAGCTGGCCCGCGGGTACCTCGGCCGGCCCGGGCTCACCGCGGAACGCTTCGTGGCCGACCCGTTCGGCCCGCCGGGTTCGCGGCTGTACCGGACCGGTGACCTGGCCCGCCACCGTGCGGACGGCGAGCTGGAGTACTCGGGTCGCGCCGACGACCAGGTGAAGGTGCGCGGTGTGCGGATCGAGCCCGGTGAGGTCGAGGTCGCGCTGGCCGCCGACCCGTCGGTCGCGCAGGTCCGCGTGCGGGCGCGCGACGGTTTGCTCGTGGCCTACGTCGTTCCGGCGGCGGGACCGCTGGACGCGGCCGCGCTGCGGGCCCGGGCGGCGGAGACGCTGCCGGCGCACCTGGTGCCGTCGGCGGTGGTGGAGCTGGCCGAGCTGCCGCTGCTGCCGAGCGGCAAGCTCGACCGCCGGGCCCTGCCGGCACCGGAGTTCTCGGCCGGCTCGGGCCGCGCGCCGCGCACGGCGCGCGAGGCCGAGCTGTGCGCGCTCTTCGCCGAGGTGCTCGGCGTTGCGGAGCTGGGTGTCGACGACGACTTCTTCGCGCTCGGCGGCCATTCGCTGCTCGTGATGCGGCTGGCCGGTCGCATCCGCAGCGTCTTCGGGGTCGACGTGCCGCTGCGCACGGTGTTCGACGCGCCGACGGTGGCGCAGCTCGCCGAACACCTCGACGGCCACGTGTCCTCGCGGCCCGAGCTGGTGGCCGGTGACCGGCCCGCGGTGCTGCCGCTTTCCGCGGCGCAGCAACGGTTGTGGTTCCTCTACCGGCTCGAAGGCCCGACCTCCACCTACTCGCTGCCCGCCGCCTGGCGGTTGCGGGGCCGGCTGGAGATCGAGGCGCTGCGGGCGGCGTTCGAGGACGTCGTGGGGCGCCACGAGGTGCTGCGGACGGTGTTCGAGGAGCACGACGGCGTGGCCGCCCAGCGCGTGCTCGCCGACGCGCCGCTCGACTTCGCGGTCGAGGTACTCGACACGGGCACCGACGTGGCCGCGAGGATCAAGTCCGAAGTGGACGTGCCGTTCCGGCTCGACGAGGCGCCGCCGGTGCGGGTACGGCTGTTCACCGTGGCCGAGGACGAGCACGTACTGCTCGCGCTGCTGCACCACGTGGTCACCGACGAGTGGTCCGAAGGCCCGCTGCTCACCGACCTCGCCACGGCGTACGCGGCTCGGCTCGCCGGCGACCGTCCCGAGTGGACTCCGCTGCCGGTGCAGTACGCGGACTACACGCTGTGGCACGAGGCCGTGCTCGGCGGCGAGCAGGAACGTCAGACGGCCTTCTGGCGCGAAGCGCTGGCGGGACTGCCGGAAGAGCTCGACCTGCCGGTCGACCGGCCGCGGCCGGCGGAGGCGAGCCACCGCGGCGGCACCGTGGAGTTCACGGTGCCGGCCGAGCTCACGACCCGGCTGCGCGAGCTGGCGCTCGCGCACGACACCAGCATGTTCATGCTCACGCAGGCCGCGGTGGCGACGCTGCTGCACCGGCTCGGCGCGGGCGTGGACATCCCGCTCGGCGCGCCGGTGTCCGGTCGCGCGGACGAGCGGCTCGCGGACCTGGTCGGCTTTTTCGTGAACTCGCTGGTGCTGCGCACGGACCTGACCGGCGACCCGGCGTTCGGCGAGCTGCTCGGCCGCGTGCGGCAGGCGGACCTGGCGGCGTTCTCGCACCAGGACCTGCCCTTCGACCGCGTGGTCGAGGCCGCGGATCCGGACCGGTCGCTGGCGCGGCACCCGCTGTTCCAGACCATGGTCGTGTACCTGCCCGAGGGCGCGGACACCCCGCGGCTGCCGGGCCTGGCCGTGGTGCGCGAGGACGTGACGCAGGACGTCGCGAAGTTCGATCTGGAGTTCGGCTTCCTCGAACAGCCGGGTGGCGGGATCGCCGGTGCGGTCGAGTACAGCGCGGACCTGTTCGACCGGGCGACCGCGGAGTCGATCGCGACCCGGCTGGTGCGGGTCCTGGAGCAGGTGGCGGCCGATCCGGCGGTGCCGGTCGGCTCGCTCGACGTGCTGGCGGACAGGGAGCCGGCGCTGCTGGAGTCGTGGAACGCCACGGAGCACGCGGTGCCGGCGACGTCGTTGCCGGAGCTGTTCGAGGCCCAGGTGGCGCGGACGCCGGACGCGCCGGCGCTGGTGTTCGACGGCGAGTCGCTGTCCTACGCGGAGCTGAACGCGCGGGCCAATCGGCTGGCGCGGTGGCTGCGTGCGCAGGGGGCCGGGCCGGAGTCGGTGGTCGCGGTGTCGTTGCCGCGCTCGGTCGATCTCGTGGTGGCGCTGTACGCGATCCACAAGGCCGGCGCCGCGTACCTGCCGCTGGATCCCGCCTACCCGGCGGACCGCCGTGAGTTCATGCTGGCCGACGCCTCGCCGGCCGTAGTGCTCGACGGGCCGGTCGACGTGCGCGGCTACGACGCGGCGGACCTCGGCGTCGAGGTGGCGCCGGAAATGCCCGCGTACGTGATCTACACGTCGGGTTCGACCGGCCGGCCGAAGGGTGTGGTGGTGCCACACGCCGGCATCGTGAACCGGCTCCGGTGGATGCAGGCCGAGTACGGGCTCACGGCCGAGGACCGGGTGCTGCAGAAGACGCCGTCGAGCTTCGACGTGTCGGTGTGGGAGTTCTTCTGGCCGCTGATCACCGGTGCGACGCTGGTGGTGGCGAAGCCGGAAGGACACCAGGATCCGGCGTACCTGGCGCGGCTGATCCGCGACGAGCGGGTGACGACCGTCCACTTCGTCCCGTCGATGCTCGAGGTGTTCCTCGGCGAACCGGGCGCGCGCACGTGCCCAAGCCTGCGGCGCGTGCTGTGCAGTGGTGAGGCGTTGCCGGCCGACCTCGTCACGAGGTTCGACCTCGACGCGGAACTGCACAACCTGTACGGGCCCACGGAGGCGTCGGTCGACGTGACCGCGGCGGCCGCGCGGGTGGCGCCGTCCGGCCGGGTGCCGATCGGGCGGCCGGTGTGGAACACGCGAACGCACGTGCTCGACGCACGGCTGCGGCCGGTGCCGCCGGGGGTGGCGGGGGAGCTGTACCTGGCCGGGGATCAGCTGGCGCGCGGCTACCACGCGCGCCCGGGGCTCACGGCGGAACGGTTCGTGGCGAACCCGTTCGGTGCGCCGGGCGCGCGGATGTACCGCACCGGGGACCTCGCGCGGTGGACGCGCGAGGGCGAGCTGGAGTTCCTCGGCCGCGCCGACGACCAGGTGAAGATCCGCGGTTTCCGGGTCGAGCTGGGCGAGATCGAGGCGGCGCTGGTCACCCATCAGGCCGTGGCGCAGGCGCGGGTGATCGTCCACGAAGGACGGCAGCTCGTCGCGTATGTCGTGCTGCGGGGTGAACCCGGCGACCTGCTGGAGCACGTCGGGAAGACGCTGCCGGAGCACATGGTGCCGGCCGCCGTGGTGACGCTGGCCGCGTTGCCGCTCACGCCGAGCGGCAAGCTCGACCGCCGGGCGCTGCCCGCACCGGAGTTCGAGGCCGGCGACGACGCCCCGGCGACGCCCCGCGAAGAGGTGCTCGCGGAGCTGGTGGCCGGCGTGCTGGGGCTGCCGCGGGTCGGTGTGCGCGACGACTTCTTCCGCCTGGGCGGGGACAGCATCGTCGCGATGCAGCTCGTGGCCCGGGCCCGGGCGGCCGGCCTGCTGCTGGGCGCGCGGGACGTGTTCCGCCACCGCAGCGTGCGCGGTCTCGCGGACGTCGCCGGCGAGGTACTGGCGGCGCCGACGTCCGACGACGGGCGTCCGCTGCTGGATCTCACCGAGGCGGAACGCGCGGAGCTGCAGGCCACCGCGCCTGACGCGGCCGAGGTCTGGCCGCTCACGCCCCTGCAGTCGGGCTTGCTGTTCCTGGCGACGGCGGACACCGACGGCCCGGACGTGTACACGGTGCAGTTCGGCTTCGACCTCGACGGGCCGCTCGACCCGGCGCGGCTGCGCGAGGTCGTCCGCACGCTGATGCAGCGGCACCCGAACCTGCGCACGAGCTACCGGTACCTGGCGTCCGGCCGGCCCGTCGCGCTCGTCGCCCGCTCGGCCGAGCCCGAATGGCGGGAAGTCACCGGTGCCGCGCTCGACGCCGAGCTCGCGCACGAGCGCCGCCGGTTCGCCGTGGCCGAGGGGCCGCTGCTGCGGTTCCTGCTCGTGCGGTTCGCCGACGATCACCACCGGCTCGTGGTGTCGCACCAGCACCTGCTGCTCGACGGATGGTCGGTGCCGCAGCTGCTGGCCGAGCTGACCGCGCTCTACGCCGGCCGCGAGCTGCCGCCGGCGCTGCCGTACCGCGGGTACCTCGGCTGGTTGCGGGACCAGGACGAGGTGACCGCCAAATCCGCGTGGCGCGACGCGCTCGCGGGGCTGGGCGAGCCGACCCGGCTCGCACCCGCCGACCCGGACCGGGCGCCAGCGTTGCCGCGGCAGCGCACGCTCGAGCTGACCCGGGAGGCCACGGCCGAGCTGACGGAGGTGGCGCGCGAGCGCGGGCTCACGGTGAACACGCTGGTGCAGACGGCGTGGGGGCTGCTGCTCGCGTCGCTGACCGGGCGCACCGACGTGGTGTTCGGCGCGACGGTCGCCGGCCGTCCGCCGGAGCTGCCCGGCGTCGAGCGGATGCTGGGCCTGTTCATCAACACCGTGCCCGTGCGGGTGCGCCACGACCCGGCCGAACCGCTGTCGGCGCTGCTGGCGCGGGTGCAGGACGAGCAGTCGGCGCTGCTGCCGCACCAGCACGTGGGCCTGGCCGACATCCAGCGCGAGGCCGGGCTGGGAGAGCTGTTCGACACGCTCGTGGTGTTCGAGAGTTACCCCGGCGCCGAGGACGGGCCCGCGGACGGGCTGCGCGCGACGATCGTGGACCACCGCGACTCCACGCACTACCCGCTCACCTGGGCCGTCGAACCGGCCGAGCGGCTGCGGCTCACCGCCGAGTACCGCGCGGACCTGTTCACCGACGAGGACGCGCAGCGTCTGCTCACCGGCATGGAGCTGCTGCTGGGCGCGATGGTGTCCGAAGTGGACCGTCCGGCGGGGACGGTCGTCGTGCTGCCGGCCGAGCTGTCGTGGCGGATCCTGCACGAGTGGACCGACACCGCGCTGGCCGTTTCGCCGGACACGGTGGCGGGGCTGTTCGAAGCGCAGGTGCGCCGGTCGCCGGACGCGGTCGCCGTGGTCGGTGGCGCGACCTGGACGTATGCGGAGCTGAACGCGCGGGCCAACCGGCTGGCGCGGGCACTGGTGTCACGGGGCGCCGGACCGGAGACGCTCGTGGCGCTGGCGTTGCCGAGGTCCGCGGACGTGCTGCTCGCGATCCTGGCGGTGCACAAGGCAGGGGCGGCTTATCTGCCGCTGGACCCCGACTACCCGGCCGAACGGCTGGCGGCGATGCTGGCCGACGCGCGGCCGGGGCTGCTGGTCAGCACCGCCGAAGTCCGGGAGACCCTGCCGGAGTTCGGGGCCACCGTGCTGCTGCCGGATCTTCTGGCGGAAGAGGCGTCCGAAGAAGACTTGACGGACGCAGATCGACTGCGACCGGTGCGGCCGGAGAACCCGGCGTACGTGATCTACACGTCCGGGTCGACGGGAACGCCGAAGGGCGTGGTGGTGCCGCACGCGGGGCTGGTGAACCTGTTCCACAGCCACCGGGCGGCGCTGCACCGCCCGGCCGTGGCGCGGACCGGGCGCGAGCACCTACGGGTGGGCCACGCTTGGTCGTTCTCGTTCGACGCTTCGTGGCAGCCGCAGCTGTGGCTGCTCGACGGGCACGCCGTGCACGTGGTGCCCGACGAGGTGCGCCGCGACCCGGAGCAGCTCGCGGGGCTGATCCGCGCCGAGGGCCTCGACTTCATCGAGGTGACGCCGTCGCTGTTCACGCAGCTGGCCGACGCCGGGCTCGTCGACGGTGACCAGTGCCCGCTGGCCCTGGTCGGTGTCGGCGGCGAGGCGGTACCGGACGCGTTGTGGCGCCGGCTCGCCGAGCTGGGCGGGACCGAGGCCGTGAACCTCTACGGGCCGACGGAGTCCACTGTGGACGCCCTGGTCGCGCGGATCGCGGACAGCGACCGTCCCCTCGTGGGCCGGCCGGTGGCGAACACCCGCGCGTACGTGCTCGACGGCTCGCTGCGGCCCGTGCCGCCGGGCGTGACCGGCGAGCTGTACCTCGCCGGGGCCGGGCTGGCGCGCGGGTACCTGGGTCGCTTCGCATTGACGGCGGAGCGATTCGTGGCCGACCCGTACGGCGAACCTGGCACGCGGATGTACCGCACGGGTGACCTCGCGCGGTGGACGCCCGACGGCCGGCTCGACTTCGGCGGCCGCGCCGACGACCAGGTGAAGATCCGCGGCTTCCGCGTGGAGCCCGCGGAGGTCGAGGCGGCGCTGGATCGGCATCCGGCCGTGGCGCAGTCGGTGGTCGTGGTGCGCGAGGCGCGGGTGAAGCAGCTGGTGGCGTACGTGGTGCCGGCGTCGCCGGCGGACGCGGCCGAGCTGCGCCGCCACGCCGTGGCCACCTTGCCGGACCACCTGGTGCCGGCCGCGTTCGTGGTGCTGGAGCGGCTTCCGGTGCTGGCCAACGGGAAGCTCGACCGGGCCGCGCTGCCCGCGCCGGACTTCTCGGCCCAGGTCGGCGGCCGCGCGCCGGCGACGGAGCTCGAACGTGAGCTGTGCGCTCTGGTCGGTGAGGTGCTCGGCGTGCCGGGCCTCGGCGCCGACGACGACTTCTTCGCCCTGGGTGGCGACAGCATCGTCGCGATGCAGCTGGTGGCGCGGGTGCGCGCGGCCGGGTTGCGGATCTCGCCGCGGGACATCTTCCGGCACCGGACGGTGGCCGGGCTGGCGTCGGTCGCGGTGCCGGTGGAGGTGGTCGCGCCGGCGGCCGCGGACGACGGCACCGGAACCGTCGGGCTCACGCCGATCATGCACGCTCTGCGCGAGCTGGGCGGCCCGATCGCCGGCTACCACCAGGCGGCGCTGCTGATCACGCCGGCGGAGCTGACGGAGGACAGCCTCACGGCGGTGCTGCGGGCCGTCGTCGACCGGCACCCGATGCTGCGGGCGCGCCTCGACCGGGAGCCGCCGCGGTGGGCGTTGCGGGTGCCCGAGCCCGTGGACGTGCGGGGCTGGGTGTCGCGAGTGGACGTTCGCGGGCTCGCCGGCGCGGACCTCGAGCGGGTGGTCGCGGCGGAAGCCCTGGCCACGCGGGCGCGGCTGGACCCCGACGCCGGCGCGCTGCTGCGGGCGACGTGGTTCGACGCCGGCCCGGAGCGGGGCCGGTTGCTGGTGATGGTGCACCACCTGGTGATCGACGGCGTGTCGTGGCGGGTGCTGCTGCCGGACTTCGCGGCGGCGTGGGAGGCCGTGGCCGCGGGGCGGAAGCCGGACCTGGCGCCGGTGGACGTGTCGTTCCGCCGGTGGTCGGCCGAGCTGGCCGCGCGGGCCGTCGAACCGGTGCGCGAGGCAGAACTCGAGCGGTGGCGGTCGGTGCTCGGCGGCGGGGATCCGTTGCCGCTGCTGCGCCCGCGTGACCCTGAGCGGGACGTCGACTCCGGCCTGGCGAGCCTGTCGCTGACGTTGCCGGCCGAGGTGACGGAACCGTTGCTGGGCCGCGTTCCGGCGGCGCTGCGGGCGACGGTGAACGACGTGCTGCTCACCGGCCTCGCGCTCGCGGTGGCCGACTGGCGCCGCCGCCACGGTGCGGGTCAGGGCACGGCGACGCTCGTCGACCTCGAAGGCCACGGCCGGGAGGACGAGCTCGCGGGCGGCGGCGACCTGTCGCGCACGGTCGGATGGTTCACCAGCGTCGTGCCGGTCTGCCTCGACCTCGGTGAGCTCGACCTCGCCGACGCGCTCGCGGGCGGCCCGGCGGCGCGGGTGGCGCTGGAGCGTGTGCGGGCCGAGCTGGACGCCGCGCCGGTGGCGGGCACGGGCTTCGGGCTGCTGCGTCACCTCAACCCGGCGACCGGGCCCGAGCTGGCCGCGCTGCCCAGCCCGGAGATCGAGTTCAACTACATGGGCCGCTTCGGCCACGCCGACGAGCGCGACTGGGAATACGCCCCGGAAGGCGACGCCGCCGACCTCGGCGCCGACCCGGGCAAGCGCGTCTCCCACGCGCTCACCGTCAACGCCCTCACCGAAGACCGGCCCGACGGTCCCGCCCTGGCCGCCCACTGGTCGTGGCCCGAGGCCCTCGCCCCGGCCGACCGGGTGCGCGACCTGGCCGAAACCTGGTTCCAGGCGCTCGGCGCACTCGTGCGCCACGCCACCGACGCTTCGCACTGAGAAAGACCTGACCCCGTTTCAGAAAGGACACCACCGTGACGAACCCCTTCGAAAACCCCGACGGCACCTACCTCGTCCTCACCAACGAGGAAGGCCAGCACAGCCTGTGGCCCGACTTCGTCGCCGTGCCGGCCGGCTGGAGCACCGCCTTCGGTCCGGCCGCCCGCCAGGCGTGCCTCGACCACGTCGAAGAGAACTGGACGGACCTGCGGCCGAAGTCGCTCATCGAGGCCATGGAGTCCTGACGCCCCGACGCACCTGCCCGGCCGAAGCAGGGGGTCGGTCGGGCCGGTGCGTGTCAGGAAGTCCCTGCACACAACACAAAACTGCCCGGCCGGAGTTCTCCGGCCGGGCAGTTTTGTGGCCGCCTGTCGAAAGATCAAGCCGCCGGCTTCACCTCGGTGGCCGGGTTGCCGTCCACGGCCGCGGTGAGCTGCGGGACGATCCGCTCGAGGGTGTAGGGCAGGCTGAGCACGCTGACGAACGACGTGGCGCTGCCGTAGGTGCTCGGGTCTTCGATGAAGACCTCACGCTTCTGCTTCGCGACGTTCAATCCCGAGTACAGCTTGTCCTTGGCGAGGGTGTCCTGGCCGCCCTGCACGGAGTCGACGATCCAGACCAGCGCGTCGACGTTGAGCAGGTCGGTGCGCTCGGCGCTGATGTTCGCGCCGAACTTGTCGCCGATGAGCTGGTCGAGGTTCGGGGGCAGCTTGAAGCCGAGCGAGGTCAGGATGCGGGAACGCGGGTCTTCACTGCCGTAGACGAAGTAGCCGTCGTACTGGGTCGCCATGAGGGCGCTCTTGCCGGCGAACTCGGGGTGCGCGGCCTTGGCCTTGGCGAACTGTTCCTCGACGCCGGCCACGAGCGCGTCGGCCTCCTTGGCCTTGCCCACGGCCTTGCCGACGGTCTTGGTCGTCTCCTGCCACGGGATGCCGTAGTCGTTGTACTGCTTGGGCTGCGCGATCGTCGGGGCGATCTTCGACAACGTGGTGTACTGCTCCTGCGTGAGCGCGGAGTACAGGCCGATGATGAGATCCGGCTTCAGCGCGGCGATCTTCTCGAACTGCGGCCCGTCGGCGTCCTTCAGCACGGTCGGCAGCGGCGCGTTGCCGAGCTTCGCCTTGGCCCACGGCGCGATGGCGCCGGGGAAGTTGCCGAGCCAGTCGGTGGTGCCCACGGGCACGACGCCGAGCGCGAGCAGCGAGTCCTGCTCGGTGAGGCCGACGGTGACGACCCGCTGGGGCGCCTTCTCGATCGTGGTCGAGCCGTACTTGTGGTCGATCGTCACGGGAAACGCGCCGGGATCCGTGGCACCCGAGGCGGCGGGCGCGCCGGGCGCGGCGGACGTGTCGGAGCCGCACGCCGTGAGCGCGCCGGCGAGCACGAGGGCCGCGGCGAGCGCCCCGGCGGTCCGGGCGCGCCCGCGCGCGGCGGACAGGAGGGAGAAGCGGGCCATCGTCGGTCCTTTGCGGTCGCTCTCGAGTTAAATCAGGTTTGCCTAACCTAAGGTGCGACACCTGGTCGAGGCAACCTCCAAACCTGCGGCGAGGCTCACTCCGGCACGGTGCGGGTCCCTGACCAGGCCGCCCACAACGTCGCGTATCGGCCGCCGGCGGCGACCAGTTCGTCGTGCGTACCCGTCTCGACGACCGCACCCGCGTCGAGCACCACGATCCGGTCCGACGCCGCCGCCTGTGTGAGGCGGTGCGCCACCACGAGCCCGGTCCGCCCGGCGAGCGCGGCCGCCGCCGCCGCTTCCAAGGTCTTCGCACCGGCGCTGCCCGCTTCGGCCGTGGCCTCGTCGAGGATCGCGACCGGCGGGTCGGCCAGCACGAGCCGCACCAGCGCGAGCTGCTGCGCCTGCGTGACGGTGAGCTGGTGGCCGCCGTCGCCGACCACGGTGTCCAGCCCCTCGGGCAGCGCTTCGGCCCACTCCAGCGCGCCCACGGTGGTGAGCGCCGCGCGGAGGTCCTCTTCGGACGCTTCGGGCCGGGCCAGGCGCAGATCGTCGGCCAGGGTGCCGCTGAACACGTGCACCTCCTGGCTGATCAGCGCGACGGTGCGGCGCGTCTGGGCCGGGCCCAGCTCGTCCAGTGGTACCCCGCCGAGCGACACCGAACCCGAACCCGGCCGGTGGATGCCCGCGATGAGCTTGGCCAGCGTGGTCTTCCCGGCGCCGCTCGCACCGACCAGCGCCACACGTTCACCGGGCGCGAGGTCGAGATCTACCTCCCGCAGCACCGGATGACCGTCCACATAGGAGTGATGCAGGGCGCCGGCCTTCACCGACGAGTCGACCGGCCGCGCGGGCCGCTGCGGCTCTACCGGCGCCGGCAGGTCGGCCACCCCGATCAGCCGCGCGAGGCTCGCCGCGGCCGCCTGCGCGTCGTCCACGAGGGCGAGCGCGGTGTTGATCGGGCCGAACAGGCTGTGGAAGTAGAGCGCCGCCGCGGTGGCGACCCCGACCGTCGCCAGATTCGCGCCCACGAGCAGGTAGCCGGCCGCCAGCACGGCCGAGAGCCCCACGAACTCCGCGAGGTTCAGCCGCCCGAAGAACCGGGTGACGAGCCGGATTCCGCGCAGCGCCAGCGCGACGGCGCCGTCCGACCGCTGCCGCACGCGTTCCACGTGCTCGTCGGCCAGCCGGAACGCGCGCACGGTCTTCGCGCCGCCGATCGTGTCGAGCAGCTGCTGTTGCTGTGCGCCGACCGCGGCCCGCTGCGCCGCGTAGAGCGGCTTGGCCTGGCGCACGTACCAGCGCACGGTGTGCAGCTGGATCGGCACGGCGAGCAGGGCCGCGATGAGGAACCGCCAGTCGAGCACGGCCATGGCCACCAGCGTCAGCACGATCGTGAGCACCGAGCGGCCCAGTTCCGGCAGCGCCTCGCGCACCGCTTCGGCGACCACGGACACGTCGTTGGTCACGCGCGTGGTGAGGTCACCCGAGCCGGCCTTCTCCACCTGTTCCAGCGGCAGGCCCAGTGCGCGGTCGACGAAGCGCTCGCGCAGGTCGGCCAGCATCGACTCGCCGAGCCGCGCGAGCATCGAGGTGCCGATGGCCGTGGCGATCGCCGAGACGACGGCCACCAGCACGAGTTCGACCACCGGCGTCACGATCTCCGTGGCCGGCCGGTGCTGCGCGACGATGTCGACAACCCGGCCCAGCAACGGCGCCGTGAGCAGGCCGACGGCCGTGGCGGCGACCACGAACGCGAGCGATCCGATGGCGCGCGCCTTGGAGCGGCGCAGGAGATCACCGAGCACGGCGCGGATCCGGGGCCCGTCCGCGGTGGGGAGCAGTTCGCGCTCGCTCAGGACGGCACCGCCCAAGACGGACTCGCTCATGACAGCACCGCCGCGCGGTAGTCGGCGCGGTCGCGCACGAGGCCGGCGTGCTCGCCCTCGGCGACCACGCGGCCGCCGTCGAGCAGCACCACGCGATCGGTGGCCGCGAGCAGGGCCGGGCTGGTCGTGACCACGATCGTGGTGCGGCCGCGGCGGGCCCGCGCGACGCCTTCGGCGATGCGGGCTTCGGTGACCGTGTCGACGGCCGTGGTCGGGTCGTGCAGCACGAGCACCGCGGTGTCGGCCGCCAACGCCCGGGCCAGCGCGACCCGTTGCCGCTGCCCGCCCGACAGCGACCGTCCGCGTTCGGTCACGGTGGTGGCCGTGCCGGCCGGCAGCGTGCTCGCCACCTCGTCGGCGGCCGCGGCCGCCAGCACACCGTCGGGTACCGCGGGCCGGCTCGCTCGCACGTTCTCCTCCAGGGTTCCTTCGAACAGATCGGCGTCGTGGGCGGCCACGAGGACTACTTCGCGCACGCGATCGGGGTCCACAGTGGACAAGTCGATCGCGTCGACCCGCACGGTGCCGGCGCCGGGGTCGGTGAAGCGGCCCAGGCAGTCGAGCAGGTCGGTCGCGGTGGCCGGGTCGGCGGTGACCACCCCGAGCAGCTGCCCGGCGGGCACGGCCAGGTCGAGCTCCCGCAGCTTTCCGTGTGTCACCCCGGAAAGCTCGATCCCGCCCGGGGTCCGCTCCGGTAGCGCGGCACTGCCCTCGGGCACGGCGAGCGGTGCGTCGAGCACCGTCGCGACCCGGCCGGCCGAGGCGCGGGCCTGCGCGAACTGACCGTTGACCCAGGCGAAGATCGAGAACGGCGTCTGCAGGAACTGCGCGAGCCCCACCGCCGCGACGAGGTCGCCGACGCTGATGTCGCCGTCCGCCGCGAGGTTCCCGCCGACCAGCGCCACCAGCGCGATGAAGATGCCGGTCAACGCGAGCAGCGCGCCGTTGTGCCAGGCCTGCGCGCGAGCGGCGCGCACGGTGGCGGCGAGCGAATCGCGGCTGGTGCGCCGGTAGCGGTCGACGGCGGCGGGTTCGGCACCGATGCCCTTGAGCACCCGTAGCCCCGCCACGAGGTCGGCCGCGACGCCCGACGCGTGGGCCGCCCGTTCCTGCTCCACCTCGCTGCGCTTCTCCAGCGGCTTGCCGATCAGGTGCGCGAGGAACAGCAGCGGGGGAGTGCCGAGCAGCACGAGCAGGCCGAGCGGCACGGACATCCGCAGCAGTGCCACCGCGCTGACCACGAGCCCGGCGAGCGCGGAGACGCCGAACGGCAGGGTCGCGTTGATCATCCCGACCCGGCGCGCGTCCGACGTGCCGATGCTGGCCAGCTCGCCGGCCAGCGCGCCGGTTTCGGTGCCACCACGCGAATGCAGCACGCGCCGCGAGAGCGAGAGCCGGATGTCGTGCGCCGCGTACTCGGCCGCGCGCTCCGCCGCCCGGGCGCCGAAGCGGTAGCTGTAGGACAGCACCAGGAACACCACCGCCAGCACGCCCAGCCAGGCGAGCAGCGTGAGCACGGAGCTGTCGGCCACGGCGCGGTCGATGACCACACCGATCACCACGGGCACCAGGGCCTCGCCGCCCTGGTGCGCGGCGGCGAGGACCGACGCGAGCGTCACGGCCCCCCGCTGTCCGGCGATCGCGCGCCGCAGCACGCCCCGTCCGGTGGTCGCTGCAGCCGTTGTCACCGGCGCCCTCCCGTTCGCTCCACCTGCACCGCGTCCCGCATTGACCGCGCTTGGATAGGTAAGGCTAGTCTAAGAACCGCCCGCGAAGGAGTGCCCGGTCCCCAGGAGGTGTCGGTGGTCGTCAGCGTCAGCCCACCCGTGGCGGCGGGGCCACCCGCGCACCGCGGCCGGACCCGGACTCTGCGCGGCGGCGGCCTCGTGTGTGCCGTCGCGCTGCTCGTGCTGATCATGCTGGTGAGCCTCTGGGTCGGCTCGAAGAGCATCCCGTTCGGCTCGACCTGGTCGGTGCTCTGGCACAACGACGGCAGCGCCGACGCGGTCATCATCCACGACCAGCGCCTGCCGCGGACGCTGCTCGGCGCGCTCGTGGGCGCCGCGCTCGGCCTGGCCGGCGCGGTGATGCAGGCCCTCACGCGCAACCCGCTGGCCGACCCCGGCCTGCTCGGCGTGAACAACGGCGCGGCCGCCGCGGTGGTCTCGGCCATCGCGTTCGCCGGGGTCACCACAGTGCTCGGCTACGTGTGGTTCGCCTTCCTCGGCGCCGCGATCGCGTCGGTGGTGGTGTACCTGCTCGGCACCGCGGGCCGCGGGGGCGCGACCCCCGACCGGCTCGTGATGTCGGGGGCGGCGCTCACCGCCGTGCTGCAGGCCTACATCGGCGCGGTGCTGCTCATCGACCCGGACACGTTCAACCAGTTCCGGTTCTGGAACGTCGGCTCGCTCAGCGGCCGGCGCGCCGACGTGCTGGTGCAGGTGTCGCCGTTCGTCGCGATCGGCATCGTGCTGGCGCTGCTGCTCGCGCGGCCGCTCAACGTGCTGGCGCTCGGCGAGCAGACCGGCAAGGCGCTCGGCGCCCACATCGGCCGCACGCGGGTGCTGGGCGCGATCGCGGTCACGCTGCTGTGCGGCGCCTCGACGGCGGCCATCGGGCCGATCGCGTTCATCGGGCTCGCCGTGCCGCAGGCCGTGCGGATCCTGGTCGGGCCCGACCAGCGGTGGGTGCTGCCGTACTCCATGATCCTGTCCCCGGTGCTGCTGATCGGCTCCGACGTGATCGGCCGCATCCTCAACCCGCCGGAGGAACTGCAGGTGGGCATCGTCACGGCGTTCCTCGGGGCGCCCGTGTTCATCGCGCTGTGCCGGCGCCGGAAGCTGGCGCGCCTGTGACCACGCTCAAGGAAAGGCCCGCCGGGCGGGTCTCGGTCCAGGTGAAGCCGCGCGCGCTCGTGGTGGGCCTCGTGCTCGCCGTGCTGCTCTTCGTGCTGAGCGCGGTGAGCATGACCACCGGCGACTACCCGCTTTCCGTGCTCGACGTCGTGAAGACGCTCTTCGGCTTCGGCGACGCGGGCACCGACTTCATCGTGACCACGCTGCGCCTGCCGCGGCTGCTGCTCGCGGTCCTGGTCGGCGCGGCGCTCGCGGTGAGCGGCGGGGTGCTGCAGAGCCTGTCGGGCAACCCGCTGGGCAGCCCGGACGTGATCGGCTTCACCGAGGGTTCGGCCACCGGCGCGCTGCTGGTGATCGTGCTGGCCCACGGCGGGTCCGGCGAGGTGGCGCTCGGAGCGCTGGCCGGCGGGATGCTCACGGCGCTGGCGGTCGGGCTGCTCGCGTATCGGCGCGGGCTGCAGGGCTTCCGGATGATCCTGGTCGGCATCGGCGTGGCCGCCATGCTCACCGCGGCGAACTCGTACCTGATCACGCGGGCGTCGCTGCAGGACGCGTACGCGGCCCAGGCCTGGCTGGTCGGTGGCCTCAATGGGCGGGGCTGGGACGAGATCTGGCCGGTCGCCATCGCCGTGGCCGTGCTGCTGCCGCTGGCGTTCGGCTACGGCCGGCGGCTCGCGCTGCTGGAGATGGGCGACGACTCGGCCAAGGGGCTCGGCGTGCCGGTGGAACGCAGCCGCGCGTTGCTGCTCGCGGTGGCGGTGACGCTGTGCGCGGTCGCCACCGCGGCGACGGGACCGATCGCGTTCGTCGCGCTCGCCGCGCCGCAGCTGGCGAAACGGCTGGCGCGCTCGGCGAAACCGGCGCTGGTGTCCTCGGCGCTCATGGGCGCGCTGCTGCTCGTGGCCAGCGATCTGGTGACCCGGCTGGTGTTCGGCGAGGAAGGGCTGCCGGTCGGCATCGCGACCGGGGCCATCGGCGGGCTCTACCTGATGTGGCTTCTTTCCAGCCAGTGGCGGCGCAACCGCGGCTGAGCGTCAGGCCGGCTGCTCGATCGGCGCCGGCTCGCCGAAGCGGGCCAGCGCGAGCGCCGCGGTGACCGCGAGCACGAACCCGGCCAGGGCCACCGCCACGAAGCCGGGGCGGGTGCGGTCGCCGAGCAGCACGATGCCGATGAGCGAGGGCAGCACGGTCTCGCCGAGCACCATCATCGCGGTGGACGTGGTCACGCTGCCGCGCTGCAGGGCCGTGGCGTAGAACAGCATCGCCATGCCACCGGACACGGCGACGACGTAGAGCGCCGGATCGGTGAGCAGGTCGAGCGGCGCGAGGCTCGGGATGATCCGGCCCGCCACGGCGACCATCCCGAAGCTGAGCCCCGCGATCAGGCCGAGCGCGGGCGTGCGCACGCGGCGGCTCGCCTTGCCCGCCACGATCCCCGCGATGCCGAGCACCACCACGACGCCCGCGAGCGCGAGCCGGAAACCCAGCCCGACCTGGTCCGAACCCTCGCTCTCCGCCGACGACCCGAGCAACCCCAGCCCCGCGCACACCACGACCACGGCCGCCCACTCGCGCGCGCCCAGCCGCACGCCGAACACCCGCGCGGCCACGGCCGTGACCGCGAGGCTCGCCGCCTGCGTGGCCTGCACGACGAACAACGGCAGCACGTGCAGCGCGGCGATCTGCGCGACGAACCCGAGCACGTCGAGACCCAGGCCCGCCACGTACTTCCACTGCCGCAGCACCCGCAGCAGCAGCCGCGGGTCGACTCCCGCGCCCGCGTCGGGCGTCGCCTTGGCCGCCACCGCCTGCATCACCGAAGCGATGCCATACGCCACGGCCGACAGCAGCGCACAGAGGAGTCCCCACACCATGTCCGTCAGCCTATTCCGCGCGCGGGGACGGGGTTCAGGTCGTTCACTCGGCGGGGGTCAGGCCAGCTCGAGGTGCACGCCGTCCTCGGCCTCGCGCCCGCCCGGGCCGTGGCTCCGGATGACGTCGACGATCTCGTCGAACAACGTCGGGCCTTCGCCGCGCTCCGCCGCTTCGATCCGGGCGGAGAAGGCAGCGCGGTTCGTCGGGTGGCAGGTGCGCAGCAGGCCGGTCAGCCGCAGGACGGTGGCCTCGTGCCCGAGCGCGCGCCGCGACAGGTCGGAGTGGCGCCAGCGCAGGATCCAGTCGCCGTCCGGCGTGCCGAACCCGCCGCGGAGGAGGTCGTTGAACGCGTCGAGGTTGCCGCGCCACTCGTAGTCGTCGAGCAGCTTCGAGAACTCGCGGGCGAAGCCGGCGAAGTCGGTGAAGCGCGAGCCGTCGACGACGAGCACGGGGAGGTCGGCGCTGATCATGGCCCCAGCATGGCACGGTACGCTGCTCGCCATGTCGAACACGAGTTCGAAAGTTGAGCGCGCCTGGCCCGATCCGCTGGCCGGCGACGAGCTGACCGTGCAGACGCGGTTCCTCGACTTCCTGCGCGCCACGGCCGTGAACAAGCTCGCCGGCCTCACCCGCGCCCAGGCCGCGGCGACGCCGTTGCCGAGCTCGCCCCGGATGAGCGCGCTGGGCGTGGTGAAGCACCTCACGGCCGTCGAACGCTGGTGGCTCTCGATCGAAGCGGGCGGTTCCGACGCGCCGTCGCTGTGGCCGGGCTCGCCCGACCCGAGCTGGGACCTGACCACGGCCGACGACCCGGCGTCCGTGGTCGAGGCCTACCGCGCGGAGTGGCCACGGTCGGCGGCCGCGCTGGCCGGGCTCACGCCGGAGAACCGCACACGGCGCAGCGGCGACTTCACCGTGCGGTGGGTGCTGGCCCACGTCGTGCAGGAAACCGCGCGGCACGTGGGGCACCTCGACGCGCTGCGGGAGCTCGCCGACGGCGAAGTGGGGGAGTGAGCCGCCAGTCCGGATGCCCGGAGGCCGTGCAAACCTCGGCGCCCTCACGGTGGCCGGGTGGCTAGGCGCCGAACTTCGTCCAGTGCCCTTCGGAGATCACCTCGACGGAGCCATCGACGACCGCGATGGCGGTCTGTTCGTCGATGGCGTAGGCCGGGACGCCGACGTCGGCCGACCACCGCTGGGCGTCGGCCAGGGTGTTCGTGGGAAACGCGTCCAGGTGCGGGAAGATCGAGAACTCGACGACACCGAGCGTGCGATCGTCCGGCGCCGACGGCCACTCGACGAAGTACGACCCGATCCGGGGCGTCAGCACCATGCTGCCGGCACTCACCCCCACCCAGACCGTGTCGGGCAGCGAAGGCAGCAGATCGGCCAGCCCGGACTCCCGCATCCAGTGGCACAGGTACGTCGCGTCGCCGCCTTCGACCAGGAGCACGTCCGCCTCGCGGACCCAGGGAACCCACCGCTGTTCTCCGACGGTAGGCAGCGCGGTGAGTTCGAGGACCCCGAGCGAGGCCCAGCCCAGACCCGAGAAGTGCTGCCACGTGGGCTCGGCGGCGACGAATCCGCGCACCGTCGTCGGACCACACCTCGGATGACCCCACTGTGCCGTGGGCACGCAGAGGGCGTGGCACTCGGAGATCGGCTTGCCGAGCAGCCGCACGAGCGCCGAACGGATGCTCGGGTTCGTGACGCCGCCCGAGGTGAGCAACAGCTTCACCGGCGCCTCCGGATTCGGCGGAAGGGGACGTACTCGAAGCTCAAGGATTCAGCGTAGCCCGCGCATCCGGTTCGGGAAGTCGGCGGCCGAGGGCCGGGGAGGGGCCCGTAGGCTGCCCCGCATGGCAGACCAGCTGTACTTCCGCCAACTGCTCGCCGGCCGGGATTTCGCGGTCGGCGACCCGGTCGCGACGCAGATGGTCAACTTCGCCTACCTGATCGGGGACCGCGAGTCGGGTGCGGCGGTGATCGTCGATCCGGCCTACGCGGTGGGTGATCTCGTGCAGGTGCTGCACGAGGACGGCATGCGCTTGACCGGCGTGCTCGCCACGCACCACCACCCGGACCACGTCGGCGGCGAGATGATGGGCTTCTCGCTGCCCGGCATCGCCGAGCTGCTCGCGATCGAGCAGGTGCCGATCCACGTGAACACCGAAGAGACCGAGTGGGTCCGCCGCGTCACCGGCGTGTCCGGCACCGACCTGCGCGCCCACGACCACGACGACGTGCTCAGCGTCGGCGCGATCGACATCCGGCTGCTGCACACGCCCGGCCACACGCCGGGCAGCCAGTGTTTCCTCGTGGGCGACCGGCTCGTGTCGGGGGACACGCTGTTCCTCGAAGGCTGCGGCCGCACCGACTTCCCCGGCGGCGACGCCGACGCGATCTACCGCAGCCTGCAGTGGCTCGCGACGCTGCCCGGTGACCCCGTGGTGTACCCGGGGCACCAGTACTCGGCCGAGCCGTCGGCCGCGCTGTCGCACGTGAAGGACACCAACTTCGTGTTCCGGCCGCGCTCGCTCGACGAGTGGCACCGGATGTTCGGCGCCTGAGCCGTCCCACTCCTCGGTCGTCCCGCGCCGGTGAAGGCGGGCACCGGTGGCACAAGCCGGTCCGCGGTACCACGAGCTGGGAGCGGACCGGGCGGTTGTTGACGCGGTCTCCCGGCCGGGTGAAGCTCGGGGCATGAACCTCGGCGCGCTGCTCGTGAGCCGCCTGCACGTCGATCTCCGGCAGCAGGCGAGCGCGATCTGCCGTTCGCGCTGAGCGGTTCCCCTTTCCCCGTAGCAAAAACCCGTACCCGGGAGAAATCCGTGTCGATTTCCACCACGGGTGTGCTGACGCGCGCCCGAAACACCGAAGCCGACGGTCCGCCCGCCCGGCGAAAACGGTCCGGCGTAAGCACGATCTCCCTGCGCCGATCATCACTGCGCCGCTGGATCAGCCCACTCGTGCTCGTCGCCGTCTGGCAGCTCGCGAGCTCCACCGGCGTGCTGCCACCCGAGAAACTCAGCGCGCCGTGGACGGTGGTGACGAGCGCGGTCGAGCTCGTGCGCACCGGTGAGCTCGGCACCGCCTTCGTGGTGTCGCTCGGCCGGGTCGGTGCCGGCTTCGCGATCGGCGCGGTCGTGGGCGTGCTGCTCGGAATCGTCGCCGGGCTCTCGCGCTGGGGCGAGGCGCTGGTCGACCCGCCGGTGCAGATGCTGCGGACGTTGCCGTTCCTGGGGCTGATCCCGTTGTTCATCCTGTGGTTCGGGATCGGCGAGGAGACGAAGATCGTGCTCGTGGCCCTCGGGGTCGCGTTCCCGCTCTACCTCAACGTCCACTCGGGAATCCGCACCGCCGACGCGCGCCTGGTCGAAGCCGCGCGGGCACTGGGCTTCACGCGCGGCGAACGGCTGTGGCACGTGGTGCTGCCCGGCGCGCTGCCGCAGGCGCTGGTGGGGTTGCGGCAATCGCTCGGCCTGGCGTGGCTGGCGCTGATCGTCGGCGAGACCGTGAACGCCGACGCCGGTCTGGGTTACCTCATCAACAACGCCCGCGAGTTCCTGCGCACCGATGTGGTGGTGGTCGGCCTGATCGTGTACGCGATCCTCGGCCTCGCCACCGACGCGCTGGTGCGGGTCCTGGAACGGAGGGCTCTGCGATGGCTGGCCCGGTGACGCCGGTGGTCGCGGTGCGCGACCTCACGAAACGCTTCGGCGAGCGCACCGTCCTCGACGGACTCGAGCTCGAGATCGGCCGCGGCGAGTTCGTGGCGCTGCTCGGGCGCAGCGGCTCGGGCAAGTCGACGCTGCTGCGCGTGCTCGCCGGGCTCGACCCGGACGTGGAGGGCACCGCGCGCGTGGAGGGCACGGTGTCGGTCGCGTTCCAGCAGCCGCGCCTGCTGCCGTGGCGCAAGGTCTGGCGCAACGTGGTGCTCGGCCTGCGCCGCGACGGCGAGAACCGCTCGCGCGACCGCCGCGTGGCCGAGCAGGCGCTGGCCGAGGTGCGCCTGTCCGAGCACGAGGACGACTGGCCGCTCACGCTGTCCGGCGGTGAGGCACAACGGGTTTCGCTGGCCCGCGCGCTGGTGCGCGAACCGGATCTGCTGCTGCTCGACGAACCGTTCGGCGCGCTCGACGCCCTCACCCGCCTCGCGATGCACCGGCTCGTGGAACGCCTGTGGCGCACGCACGAACCCGCGGTGCTGCTGGTGACCCACGACGTCGACGAGGCCCTGCTGCTCGCCGACCGGGTGCTGGTCCTCGACGAGGGCCGCATCGTCTCCGAACACGTCCTCGGCCACCCCCGGCCGCGGACCGCCACCGACCACGCCGACGTGCGCTCGCGCGTGCTGGCCGACCTGGGAGTGACCGAAGGTGCCCCTGCGTAACACGACCCTCGCGCTCGCCGCGGCCCTGCTGCTCGGCGGGCTCACCGCGTGCTCGCCGTCCGGCGCGGCGACCGGCCCGGCGCCGGTGCCCGCGGCCGTCCCGGCGGCCGACCTGGCCCAGGTCACGCTGCGCGTCGGTGATCAGAAGGGCGGCGTGAAGTCCCTGCTCACGGCCGCGAACCTGCTGTCCGACGTGCCCTACCGCATCGACTGGTCCACGTTCACCTCCGGCCCGCCGCTGCTGGAGGCGGCCTCGGCCGACGCGATCGACCTCGGCCGGGTCGGCAACACGCCGCCGATCTTCGCCGCGGCCTCGAAAGCCAAGATCTCCGTGGTCAGCGTCGCCAAGAGCAACGTGCAGCGCGAGGCGATCCTGGTGCCGCCGGATTCACCGCTGCGCGACGTCGCGTCCTTGCGCGGCAAGACGATCGCGGTGTCGAAGGGCAGCTCGGCCCACGGGCAGGTGCTCAACACGCTCAAGCGCGCCGGAATGTCCACGAAGGACGTGAAGCTGTCGTTCCTGCAGCCCTCGGAGGCGTACGCGGCCTTCACCCAGCACCAGGTGGACGCCTGGGCGATCTGGGATCCCTACACGGCTCAGGCGCAGCTCGACGCGCACGCCCGCGTGCTCTCGGACGGCACCGGCAGCTCCAACGGCCTCGCTTTCGAGACGGCGAGCACCGCCGCACTGGCGGATCCGGGCCGCAACTCGGCGATCCGCGATTTCGTGCAGCGCGTGGTGAAGGCGCAGCTGTGGGCCAACACGCACCACGACGAGTGGGCGAAGGCGTGGGCCGCGGAAACCGGCCTGGAACCCGCGGTCGCCGAGAAGGCCGTGGCCGCCGGACGCGACGTGCCGATTCCGC
This sequence comes from Amycolatopsis rhabdoformis, assembly GCF_035918295.1. GTDB lineage: Bacteria > Actinomycetota > Actinomycetes > Mycobacteriales > Pseudonocardiaceae > Amycolatopsis > Amycolatopsis rhabdoformis. The sequence continues at coordinate 3,053,245 of NZ_CP142149.1, read as the reverse complement.
TCGACGACTCGGTGGTCGCTTCGGAGCAGCAGCTGGCCGACGCCTTCACCGCCGACGGAACCCTGCCCGGGAAGGTCGACTTCGCGGCGTTCACCGACCGTCGCTACGGGCCCGACATCGAAGCCGCGAGGAGCACCCGATGAGCGTAAAACTGCACTGGTTCCTGCCGACCACGGGAGACGGCCGGACGATCGTGGAACGCTTCCACGCCAACAAATCCCTGGGGCGCGCGGCGCAGCGCCCGGCCGATCTCGACTACCTCGCGCAGGTCGCGCGTGCGGCCGAGCAGCTCGGGTTCGAGGGTGTGCTCACGCCCACCGGCACGTGGTGCGAGGACGCGTGGCTCACCACGGCCGCGCTGATCCGCGAGACGCGCCGGCTCAAGTTCCTCGTGGCGTTCCGGCCCGGCGTGATCTCGCCGACGCTGGCCGCGCAGATGGCCGGCACGTTCCAGCGGCTGTCGGCGGGCCGCGTGCTGCTCAACATCGTGACCGGCGGCGACGCCGTGGAGCAGCGCCGCTTCGGTGACTGGCACGACCACGACGCCCGTTACGCGCGCACCGACGAGTTCCTCACGATCGTGCGCGGCGTGTGGTCGGGCCGGCCGTTCGACTTCTCCGGTGAGCACCTGGAAGTCGCCGGCGCGACCACCCTCGCCGTGCCGGATCCGGTGCCACCGCTGTACTTCGGCGGCTCGTCACCCGCGGCGCTGCCAGTGGCCGCGCGCCACGCCGACGTGTACCTGACCTGGGGTGAACCACCCGCGCAGGTCGCGGAGAAGATCGGCAAGGTGCGCGCGCTCGCCGAGGCCGAAGGCCGGACCGTGCGGTTCGGCGTGCGCCTGCACACCATCGCGCGCGACACTTCCGCCGAGGCCTGGGCCGAAGCGCAGCGCCTGCTCGACGCGCTCGATCCGGTGCAGGTCGCGCAGGCCCAGGCGCAGCTCGCCGCCAGCGAGTCGGAAGGTCAGCGCCGCATGGTGGCCCTGCACGGTGGCCGCCTCGACGCCGGCGCGCGCGGGCTGGAGATCCACCCGCACTTGTGGGCCGGCATCGGGCTCGTCCGCGGCGGCGCGGGCACCGCGCTCGTCGGCAGCCATGAGGAGATCGCCGATCTGATCGAGGAGTACCACGCGGCCGGGGTCTCGGAGTTCGTCCTGTCGGGGTACCCGCATCTGGAGGAGGCCTACTGGTTCGGCGAGGGCGTGCGCCCGGCGCTCGCCCGCCGCGGCCTGCTGGCGGACGACTCGGTGGTGGAGTTCCGGGAGCAGCTCGCGGACCGCAGCGTCGCGGCCCAGTAGGTCGGATCCGGTGGCTCAGGTCCAGCGGGTGGAGGCGTAGACCACCACGTTGTCCCGGTAGGAGCGGGCGGCGGCGTCGAACGCGCCGCCGCAGGTGATCAGGCGCAGCGCGGCCCCCGGGGCGGGTCCGTAGACGGCTTCGGTCGGGAACGCGTTTTTCGGGTAGCGCTGCACGGCGTCGACCACGAACCGCGCGGCCGCGCCGTCGGACCGCTCGACCTGGATCTCGTCGCCGGGCCGCAGCTCGCGCAGGCGGAAGAACGGCGCCGGGCCGGACCGGGAGTCCACGTGGGCGGCGATCACCGCCGGCCCGGGATCACCCGGGGCCGGGCCGGCGGCGTACCAGCCGACGTCGGCGAAGCGCGCGGGCGCCTGCAACTCGTGGGCCGGGCCGAGTGCGAGCGGCACCAGCCCGCGCACGGCGACGCCGATCGCCGGGATCGAGAGCCCGACCGGGCTCACCGCCGAAGTGGCCGGCAGGGGGCCGACCGTGCCCGGTGGTGCGTTCGTCGGCGCCGCGGTCGTCGGTGCGGCGGCCGGCGACGGGACCACTGTGGACGGTGCGGGTGCGCACGCGGCGCAGACGAGCGCGAGGGCGCAGCACACCCGCGTCAGCTCAGCGCGCACGGCCTTCCCGAATCCGCCGCACCAGCGGCACGAGCACCAGCGCGAGCAGGAACACGCCGACCCCGCCGGCGAACCACGGCTCGGAGCGGATCGCGTTGAGCGCGGTGCCGCCGCCTCCGGTCTCGACGCCGAGCTTCGGCGGGTTCGGCAGGTCGGCACCGTCGGAGATCGGGGTCGCCTTCAGCGTGCCGTTGTCCTGCGTCACGAGCACGGTGGTCGACGAGCCGGGCGCCACGGCGACGTCGGCACTCGCCTTCACGCTGCCGCTGGTCAGCTGCAGCGGCACGGAGCCTTGCGGCACTTCGGCGTACGGCGTGGTGTCGCCGTAGGCCGCGTTGGCGGCGAGCGACAGCCCGGCCGGGCCGTCGACGCTCACCGGCGCGGGCGTGGCCGAGCCTTCGACCACGCGCACGCGGCCGTTGCCCGCGCTCGGCGCGGTGAGGTCGTCGGTCACCAGCGTGCCCTTCAGCGTCTGGTCGGGACCGTTCTCGAAGACCAGCAGCGAGTAGGCGTTCTGCGCCTCCACGGAGATCGTGGCGGAGAGCGCGGGCGGGGTCGACGCCGCGGCGTCGGCGGGCCGCATCGAGAGCGTGTACTGACCCGGGTCCAGCGACGAGTACGGCGTGACAGCGCCGTAGCCCGCCTTGCGGATCACCACCTTCTCGGGCTGCCCGAACGGCGCGAAGTAGATGTCGACCGGCGGCACCCCCGGCGACAGGTGCCCCACGCGGATCCAGCCGACACCGGGACCGGGGCCGGTGGCCGCCGAGGCGACGGCGGGAGCGGCGGCGAACAGGACCAGACCGGCGGCGACGAGACCGGTGGGTCTCAGCAGGGTTCGAAGGCGCATCGCAGGAGTCCTTTCCCGGATCAGGGTGCGGTGAAGGAGGTGAGCAGGCCGGGCGGGGCGAACGGCGGGTAGGTGACCAGCACCCCGTCGGCCGTCCGCCGGACCGATTCCGGCCGGAACTGCGCGCGTTGCCCGGCGTAGAAGCGGGTCGCCTCGTCGTCGGCGCCGCTCACGAGCACCTGGCGACGGGGCCGGCCCGCCGCGTCCTCGCCGGGCACGGACGGGAACGCGGCCACCCGCACCGGTTGCCGGGACGCGAACGCGGCCAGCGTCGCGATCAGCCGGGGATCGGTGTCGCCCCGGACGAGCGCGGCGCGGGCGTCCGGCGCGCAGCTCACGCGGCCGGACCGGGTGAGCGCGGCGCCCGCGTGGGCCCGCGCCGTCTGCTCGGCGTCCTCGTCGGGCTCGAGCACCGGAGGGCCGAGCCGGGCGACGGTCACCTGCCCCGCACCGCTGCCGAACACCGCGGCGGCGTCGGGGTAGTCCACTGTGGACGACACCGGGGTGAGCGCGGCCCAGTCGGGTGGCCGCGCCGGGTCGGCGGTGGTCGCGGTGACCAGCAGCCCGGTCGGCCAGCCGCCGGCGGCCAGCGTGGTCCAGGTGGCGTCGTCCACGAGCACGCGCGAGCCCGCCGCGTTGGACACCAACCAGGTCCGGGCCTCGACCGCCGGGTCGGGCCGCGCCGGCCCGGGACGCAGCGCGCCGAACCCCTGCGTCCAGCTCAGCCCGAACGCGGCGGTGACCACCACGGCGCCCACGGCCACGGCGGCCCCGTGCCGGCCCGGGGCCCGCCGGTGTTCGGCTTCGTGGTGCCCGGTCAGCACAGCGTGGGCGACGCCGGCCGCGATCACCGGGGTGAGGGGCAGGAGCAGCGCGGCCACCGCGACGGCGGGCACCTCGGGCACGGCGAGCAGGCCGGTGATCAGGAGGCCCGTCACGGCGAGGGGGCGCACCGCGGTGGCGAACAGCCCGGCGACCAGGGCGAGCACGGACAAGGTCGTCAGCGCCGGATCGAACACCAGCCACGCCGGGAGGTCCGCCCGGCCGGCGCCGCCGAACGGGGGCCGCAGCCACGCCGCGAACGGGCCGAACGCGAGGCCGGCGCCGAGGCTCACGACCACGCCGACGAGCCCGGCCCGGGCCGGTGACCGGCGCAGCAGCAGCCAGCCGGCGGCGGGCAGGACCAGCACCGTGAGCGGCGAGGTGAGCACCGCGGCCAGCAGACAGGCCGCGCCGAGCAGGTCCTGGCCGAGCCGGTGGCGTCCACTGTGGACCTCCTCGGTGGCGGCCTTCGCCGGCGTGGCGACGAGGCACAGCCCGGCGAGCGCCCACATCACCGCGAGCTGTTCGCCGAGAACCGCGTGCTGCAGCCCGATCGCCAGCGGCGACACGGCGAGCAGCACCGCCGCCGCCGTGGCCGCCCCACGTGGAAGGCCGAGCCGGCGGGCGAGCAGCCACACCAGGACCGTGGTCACCACTGCGGTCACCACCAGGGCCTCCCGCACCGCGCCGGCCGGAGTGGCGACGCGGTCGAACGCCCCGGTCAGCGCGGTGTAGCCGGCGAGCTGCAGCCGCGCGAACGGGCCGGCTCCGGCGGTGGTCGAGCCACTGAACGGCGTGAGGTGGCCGAGCGCGTAGACGCGGGCGACGGTGGTGGCTTCGCCGGGCAGGACCGGCGTCGTGACCGCGAGGGAGACCACACGCAGTCCGCCGGCGAGCGCGACCAGGCCGAGCACGAGGTCGAGCGACAGCAGCCGGGATCCGGCCGCCGCGGCGGGAACGCGGCGGCCCGCGACGGTGGCGGGGGACCGGCCCGGGAACGTGATCCCCCAGCTCTGCTGGGCCATCGGGCCGATGGTAGTTACGGAGAATCACGAGACCAGCGTTGTGCCCCGACGTCATCCGAACGGCCTAACCCACGCGAAACCCCTTGTGCAGCAAGTATTTTTCCGACCACTCAGGTCTGGACCAACGAGCGCGACAACGCGAGCGCGACCGTGCGCACCGCCGGGGCGACACGCTCCGTGCGCATCCGCGTGGCCCAGCCGGTGATGGAGATCGACGCGACCGCCGTGCCGGTGGCGTCGAGCAGGGGACTCGCGGCACAGACCACGCCCACGCCGGACTCCTCGCGTTCGAACGCGACGCCCTCGTCCCGGATCCGGGCGAGCTGGCGGCGCAGCAGGCCCGGCGCGGTGATGGTGCGGGTGCTGATGCGGGGGAGACCGGCCTCGATCACGCGCACCACCACGGGTTCCGGCGAGAACGCGAGGATGGCCTTGCCGACCCCGGTCGCGTGGGCCGGGAAGCGCCCGCCGGTGCGCGAGGGCACGTCGGGCGCGTCGGGGCCGCGCAGCACGTCGAGGTACACGACCTCGGTGCCCTCCAGCACGGCGAGGTGCACGGTGTTGCGCGTGGCCTCGCGCAGGTCCGCCAGCGACGGGCGCGCGGCCTCGACCAGGCCGCGGCGGCGGATCGCGAGCTGCCCGATCTCGAACAGCCGCAGCCCGAGCCGCAGCGCGGTGCCGTCGGCTTCGAGCAGGCCGGTGTCGCACAGGTGGCGGGTCAGGCGGTGCACGGTCGTCTTCGCCAGTCCGGTCCGCCGCGCGAGCTCCGACACGCCGACGGTGTCGTCACCCGGGCGGAACGCACCGAGGATCGCGGCGATGCGCGAGGCGACGAGGCCTTCGCCGCCGTTCCGGCCAGTGGTACGCACAGGTTGAGTGTGCACCCTCGCGGCGAGGACCGTCGGGCACCATGGCAGAAGGTACCGAAGGCAAGGTGACGGCCGCGATCGTCGGCCCGGGCAACATCGGCACGGATTTGCTCGCGAAGCTGCGGCGCAGCGACAAGATCGACGTGCGCTACATGGTCGGCGTCGATCCGGCGTCCGACGGCCTGGCCCGCGCGGCGAAGCTCGGGCTCGAGACGTCGGCCGAAGGCGTCGACTGGCTGCTGGCCCGCGCCGAGCCACCGCAGCTCGTGTTCGAGGCGACGTCGGCGAAAGCGCACCTCGCGAACGCGCCGCGCTACGCCGAGGCGGGCATTCGCTCGATCGACCTGACCCCCGCCGCCGTCGGGCCGTTCACGTGCCCCGCGGTGACCCCGCCGCAACGGCTCGACGTGCCCGACCTCAACCTCATCACCTGCGGCGGCCAGGCGACGATCCCGATCGTGCACGCCGTGTCGCGGGTGACGCCGGTGCCGTACGCGGAGATCGTCGCGTCCGTGTCGTCGCGCTCGGCCGGCCCCGGCACCCGCGCGAACATCGACGAGTTCACCGAGACCACCGCGCGCGCCCTCGAAGAGGTCGGCGGCGCGGCGAAGGGCAAGGCGATCATCATCATCAACCCGATGGACCCGCCGATGATCATGCGGGACACGGTGTTCTGCGCGGTCGACCCCGACGCGGACTTCGCGGCGATCACCGAGTCGATCCACCGCATGGTCGCCGAAGTCCGCCGCTACGTGCCCGGCTACACGCTCAAGGCCGATCCGCAGTTCGACCCACCCCGCCCGGAGTGGAACGGCGTCGCGCGGGTCGGGGTGTTCCTCGAGGTCGCGGGCAACGGCGACTACCTGCCGACCTACGCGGGCAACCTCGACATCATGACCGCCGCGGCGGCCCGGGTCGGCGACCTGGTCGCGGAAACGCTGGTGACGGCATGAGCGCGCCCGTCCGGCTGGTCGACACCACCTTGCGCGACGGTAGCCATGCCATGGCCCACCGCTTCACCGAGCGCCAGGTGCGCGACACCGTGCGCGCGCTGGACGACGCCGGCGTCTCCCTGATCGAGGTGACCCACGGCGACGGGCTCGGTGGCTCGACCTTCACCTACGGTTTCTCCGGCACCGACGAACGCGAGCTGATCGCCGCCGCCGTGGACGAGGCGAAGCACGCGAAGATCGCCGTGCTCCTGCTGCCGGGCCTCGGCACCGTGACGGACCTGCGCGCCGCGGCCGACCTCGGCGCCGGCGCGGCCCGCATCGCGACGCACTGCACCGAAGCCGACGTCTCGATCCAGCACTTCGGCGCGGCCCGCGACCTGGGGCTGGAAACGGTGGGCTTCCTGATGCTGGCGCACATGTCGGCGCCCGACGACCTCGCGAAGCAGGCCCGGATCATGGCCGACGCCGGTTGCCAGTGCGTGTACGTGGTGGACTCCGCGGGAGCGTTGATCCTCGACGAAGCCGCCGACCGCGTCGCCGCGCTGGTGGCGGAGCTGGGCGACGATGCCCAGGTCGGCTACCACGGCCACCAGAACCTGAGCTTCGGCGTGGCCAACTCGGTGCTCGCGTACCGCGCGGGCGCGCGCCAGATCGACGGTTCGCTCGCCGCCCTCGGCGCGGGCGCCGGGAACTCGCCGACCGAGGTGCTCGCGGCCACGTTCGAGCGCCTCGGCGTGCCGACCGGCGTGGACAAGGACGTGCTGATGGCCGCCGCCGAGAACGTGGTGAAGAAGTACCTGACCCGGCTGCCGGTGATGGACCGGTCGTCGATCGTGCAGGGCTTCGCCGGCGTGTACTCGAGTTTCCTGCTGCACGCCGAGCGCGCGGCGCAGCGCTACGACGTGCCGGCGCACGAGATCCTCTACCGCGTGGGCGCCGAGGGCTACGTCGGCGGTCAGGAGGACATGATCATCGACATCGCGTTGCGGCTGCAGAAGGAGAAACTGGCTCAGTGATCGAACTCGTCGGCGCCGAGCACGAGGCGCACGCAGTGGGCCACCAGCCGCTCGCGGCTCACCCGCAGCGTGCCGTCGAGGTAGGCGATGAACACGTTGCTCAACGCGCCGACGAGCCCGATCGCCACCAGCTGCCGGCCGGTCTCGTCGCCGTGCGAGAGCTGTTCGCCGACGAGCGCGGCGAACGCCGGCAGCAGGTGGCGGCCGCGGCGGGTGAGGGCGGGGTCGGTGAGCGGCGCGAGCAGCAGCACCCGGCCCCGGCGCGGATCGTCGACGATCAGCTCCACGAACGCCCGCACCGCCTGCTCGGCCCGCGGCCGCGGGTCCGGCGAGTCGCGGACCGCGTCGACGAGCGCCTGCCGGGCCTGTTCGCCGACGTGCTCGTAGACGGCGGCCACGAGCTCTTCGCGGTCGGCGAAGCTCTCGTAGAAGTAGCGTTCGGTGAGGTGCGCGTGGCGGCACACGGCGCGCACGCTCACGGCGGGGGAGCCCTCGGCGCCGAGCAGATCGAGGCCCGCGGCGACCAGCTGATCGCGCCGCGCCGCCTTGCGATCGTCCAGCGTCGTGCCCGCCCAGGTGCGGCCCGGCATATCCACTCCCACACTCGACTGCGCGGCGAACTCGATCACGCGTAGTTGACCACGCCCGTTGTCACATCCTAACCTGACAACGGTCGTAGTCAGTTCGCCGACGCACGGGCAGGAGCCGCGATGACCGGGGAGGAACCTGAACCGCTGGGACCGGATTCGCTCACGTGGAGCTACTTCGGCGACTGGCGCGGGCTGCTGATCGCGCTGTGGGCCGGGTCGATGCAGAACATGCACCCCGGTCTCGGCGCCGGCGTCGAGCAGCACTCGCGGTTCTTCGAGGAACGCTGGCAGCGGCTCTTCCGCTCGCTCTACCCGATCGGCGGCGTGGTCTACGACGGTCCGCGTGCACACCGGACCGCGCTCGAGGTGCGGGGTTACCACGACCGCATCAAGGGCGTGGACGCGCGAGGCCGCCGCTACCACGCACTCGACCCGGACACGTTCTACTGGGCGCATTCGACGTTCTTCGTCAGCACCGTGCTCATCGCCGACCACTTCATGGGCGGGATCGGTGAAGAGGAGAAGCGCCGGCTGTTCGACGAGCACGTGCGCTGGTGGCGCATGTACTCGATGACGATGCGCCCGGTCCCGGAGTCCTGGGAGGACTTCCGGCGGTACTGGAAACACATGTGCGCCGAGGTCCTCGAGGACAACAAGGCCACGCGCGACGTGCTCGAACTGCGCGGCATCGCGAAGCCGCCGTTCCTGCCCTGGCTGCCGGATCCGGTGTGGCGGCCGATCTCCGCGGTGGTCGCGAAGCGGTTCGTGTGGCTCACCGTGGGGCTCTACGACCCCGAGATCCGCGACCTGCTCGGCTTCACCTGGTCCGCGCGCGACGAGCGGCGGCACCGGTTCGTCGGCCGCGCGATCAACGCCGTGTTCTCCCTCGTGCCGCACGACCGCCGCTACCACCCGCGCGCCCGCGCGGGCTGGCGCCGCGCGAGGGGTGAGGTGGCCGCGGACGCCCCCGTGGTCGAGACTCCACGGAGGAACCTGCCGCCGCTCGCCGAGCGTGGCAAGCCCGAGCACTACTCGCCGAACGTCTGAAGCACGGAGGGCCGCATGAAGCTGGGTTTCCACCTCGGGTACTGGGGGAGCGGCCCGATCCCGGGCGCGCTCGAGGCCGTGCTCGAAGCCGAACGCCTCGGGTTCGACTCGGTCTGGTCGGCCGAGGCCTACGGCTCCGACGCGTTCACCCCGCTCGCCTGGGCCGGCGCGTCGACCAGCCGCGTGAAGCTCGGCACCAACATCGTGCAGATGTCCGCGCGCACGCCCACGGCCACCGCGATGTCGGCGCTGACGATGGATCACCTCTCCGGCGGCCGGTTCGTGCTCGGGCTCGGCGCGTCGGGTCCGCAGGTGGTGGAGGGCTGGTACGGCCAGCCGTACCCCAAGCCGCTGGCCCGCACGCGCGAGTACGTGGAGATCATCCGGCAGGTGCTGGCCCGTGAGGCCCCCGTGACGCTGGACGGGCAGTTCTACCAGTTGCCGCTGCGGGGCGGGGCCGGGCTCGGCAAGCCGCTCAAGTCCACCGTGCACCCGTTGCGCAAGGACCTGCCGATCTACCTCGCGGCCGAGGGACCCAAGAACGTGGCGCTGTCGGCCGAGATCTGCGACGGCTGGCTGCCGTTGTTCTTCTCGCCCAAGGCCGACGCCTTCTACCGGGCCGCGCTCGCCGAGGGGTTCGCACGCCCGGGCGCGCGGCGCACGGCCGAGGACTTCGAGGTGCCCGCCTCGGTGCCGGTGATCGTGCACGACGACGTGGAGGAGGCGGCGAGCTGGATCAAGCCGGCGCTCGCGTTGTACATCGGCGGCATGGGCGCCAAGGCGGTGAACTTCCACCACGACGTGTTCGCGCGCCTGGGTTACGAGGAGGTGGCCGACCAGGTGCAGGAGCTCTACCTCCAGGGGCGCAAGGACGAGGCGATCGCCGCGATCCCGACGTCGCTCGTGGAGGACACCTCGCTCGTCGGCCCGGCCGCGAAGATCCGCGAAGAGCTCGCTGCCTGGGAGGACACAGTGGTCACGACGCTGCTGCTGCGCGGCGACGCCGGATCGCTGGCGAAGGTGGCGGAAGTGCTGTCGTGAGCGGGCCACGGGGTGAGGTCGGCCCGGTACGCGCGGTGCATTACGACGGTGGCACGATTCCCCCCGACCACTACCGGGGAACGGCGAAGATCCACTAGGCATTGCGTTCGTCGGACCGCCCTCGAGGAGGACCCTTGGCGCCGCTGCCCCGCCGGACGCGTTTCCGTTACTCGCTCGGCTCCTTCGTCACCGGATCCTTCGGCACGGTGCCGGGTCTGTTGCTGCTGCCCTACCTCACCGACACGATGGCGGTGCCCGCCGCGGCGGCCGGCGTGATCGTGTTCGTGCCGAAGGCGTGGGACGTGATCTTCAACCCGGTCGCGGGCCGGCTGTCCGACGCGGACCTGGTGCGCACCGGCAGCCGCCGGCGGTTCCTGCTCGGCGGCGGCATCGGGGTCGCGATCCTGTTCTTCGCGTTGTTCGCGCACCCCGGCTTCGGCAAGCCGGCGATCGACGCGACCTACGTGGTGATCGTGTTCTTCCTGTGCGCCACCGCGTACGCGTTCTTCCAGGTGCCGTTCAACGCGCTGCCGGCCGAGCTCACGGACTCGGCCGACGAGCGCACGAAACTCACCAGTGTGCGCATCGGCGTGCTGGCCGTGGCGATCCTGGTGTCCGGTGGCGCGGCCCCGGCGATCACCGACGTGCTCGAAGGCGTGGCCGGCTACCGGGTGATGGGCGCCGTGATGGCGGTGATCATCCTGCTCGCCACCCTGGGTGTCTACTTCGGTCTCAAGGGCGCGCCGGTCGGCTCGCTGCGGCCCAACGCCGTGAGCTTCAAGCAGCTGATCCGCACGATCGCGCAGTGGCGCCCGTTCTGCTGGCTCATGGGCTCGTACTTTATCCAGGCGCTCGGCATCGGCACGGTGCTGGCCGCGATCCCGTACTTCGCCGAGCACGTGCTGGGCGACCCGAGCTACCGCACGGTGCTGTTCGTCGGTTTCGTCGGCCCGGCGCTGATCACGATGCCGCTGTGGCCGCGGCTGGGCAAGCGCTGGGGCAAGCTGGTGGGCTTCCGCATCGCGACGGTGGCGTTCACCGTCGGCCTGCTCGGGATCTTCTTCGCGAAGGACATCCCGTTCGCGGTCACGATGGTGTTCGTGGCGCTCGCGGGCATCGGCTACGCGGGCATCTCGGTGTTCCCGCTGGCGATCCTGCCCGACCTGATCAGCGCCGAGGAAGAGCGCACCGGCGAGACCCGCGCGGGCATCACGGCCGGGGTGTGGACGGCGTCGGAGACGCTCGGCCTGGCGCTCGGCCCCGGCCTGTTCGGTCTGGTGCTGCAGTTCGGCGGGTACGTGTCGAGCACCGACGCGACGGCCGCCCAGCCGTCGTCGGCGATCACGGCCATCACCGTGGGCTCCTCGGTGCTGCCGGCCGTGCTGATCGCGCTCGCGATCCCGTTGCTGCGGCGCAAGGTGCTCGAACCGCGGCCGGTGGAGCCGCAGCTGTGACCGACGTGCTGGCCGAGCTGCGGGCCCTGCGCGCGGGGGACCTGCCGACGCACGGCGGCCACACGCTCGCCTACGTCTACGACAGCGGGCTGTCCGAAGTGGACGAAATCGCGGCGGCCGCCCACGCGCTCGCGTCGTCGGCCAACGGTCTCGACCCCACGGCGTTCCCGAGCTTGCTGCGTCTGGAGAACGATCTCGTCGGCCGCGCGGCGGGGCTGCTGAGCGGTACCGCCGACACCGTCGGCACGGTGACCTCCGGCGGCACCGAGTCGTGCCTGCTCGCGGTGCTGGCCGCGCGCGACGCCCGGCCGGAGGTGACCGCGCCGAGCATCGTGCTGCCCGACACCGCGCACGCCGCGTTCCACAAGGCGGCGCACCTGTTCGGGCTGCGCAAGATCATGGTGCCGGTCGACGCGGCGACGTTCCGGGCGGTGCCCGAAGCGATGGCGGCGGCGATCGACGAGTCCACCGTGCTCGTGGTCGCGAGCGCGCCGTCGTATGCCCACGGCGTGGTCGACCCGATCCCGGAGATCGCCGCCGCCGCGGCCGCGCGCGGTGTGCGCATGCACGTGGACGCCTGCATCGGCGGCTGGGTGCTGCCGTACCTCGCTCGCCTGGGCCAGGACGTGCCGCCGTTCGACTTCGGCGTGCCGGGGGTCACGAGCATTTCCGTGGACCTGCACAAGTACGCGTACTGCGCGAAAGGCGTTTCGGTGCTGCTGCACGCGAACGCGGGGCTGCGCCGCACGCACTACTTCGCCAGCGCAGCCTGGCCGGGCTACACGATGCTCAACCCGACGCTGCAGAGCACGCGCTCCGGCGGCCCGCTCGCTGCCGCGTGGGCCGTGGTCAACCACCTCGGCGAGGACGGTTACCTGCGCTTGGCCGAGGTGACGCGTGAAGCGGTGACCCGGATCCGCGCCGGCGTCGAGACCTCGCCGGGCCTGCGGCTTCTGGGCGACCCGGACTCGACGCTGCTCGCCTTCACCGCGGCCGACGACGGGTTCGACCTGTTCACCCTGGCCGACGAGATGAAGGTGCGCGGCTGGTACGTGCAGCCGCAGTTCGCCCACGGCGTCTCGCCGCTGAACCTGCACCTCACGATCACCGCCGCCAACCACGGCAGCGAAGCGGAGTTCCTCGCCGACCTGGCCGCTTCGGTGGCCGCGGCGCGGGAAGCCGGCCCGGTGGTCGTCGACCCGGACGTGGCCGCGTTCGTGGCGGCGCTGGACCCGGACACGCTGACCGCCGAGCAGTTCGCGGGCCTGCTCACCGCCGCCGGCCTCGTGGGCGACGCCGGTCTGCCCGACCGCATGGCGCCGATCAACGCCTTGCTGGCGTCCGCGCCGGAACCGCTGCGCGAGCGCCTGCTGCTGGAGTTCCTGGGCGCGCTCTACACGCCCTGACCGGCTGCCCCGGTGCTCGACCCGGGACAGCCGGTGCGGCTCACTGGTTGCGCGAGGCGAGGCCCGCGGGCGCGGACGCCAGCGCGGTGTGGATCGCGTCGGCGAGGGCGAGCGCGTCCTCCTCGGTGAGTTCGAGCGCGACCCGCGCGGCCGGGCCCATCGCCGGGTTGCGGAAGTCGATGTTCACCGTGTGGGCGAAGCGCGCGTGCGTCGGGTGATCGACGTACACGGTGGCCTCGTTGACGCTGTGCCACCCGGTGGCGCTCTTGCCGCTGCCCTCCACGGCGAACTTCTCGGTGAGGTAGGTGCACATGGGAAAAGTCCTTCCGGAAGTGGGTCAGGCGGTGAGGTGGCGGCCGTAGAAGGCGAAGATCTTCGCCCAGCCGTCCACGGCGGCCTCGGGCCGGTAGCTCGGGCGGTCGACGGCGAAGAAGGCGTGGCCGGCGCCCTCGTAGGTGTGGAACTCGTGCACCTTGCCGAGGCGGTCGAGCTCGGCCGCCAGCTTCGCGGTCTCCTCGGGGCCGGGGTACTGGTCGTCCGCACCGAAGAGGCCCAGCAGGGGAGCCGAGAGCTGCGGCGCGAGGCCCAGCAACGGTTTCATCGACGACGGCATGCCGGCCGGCGGCTCGTTGACCACGAACGCGCCGTAGCAGTCCACGGCCGCGTCGACCTTCGTCGAGCAGGCGACGAGGAAGGTCTGGCGCCCGCCCGAGCAGTGGCCGATCACGCCGATCTTGCCGTTGGCGCCGTCGAGTGCGTTGAGGTACGCGGCCGCGCCCTCGACGTCACCGACCAGGCGCTCGTCGGGCACGCCGCCGTTGGCGCGCACGGTCGCGGCGGCGTCGTCCGGGCTCGCGCCCGGCGCCTCGCGCGAGTAGAGGTTCGGGCACAGCGCCGCGAACCCCTCGGCGGCGAAGCGGCGCACCATTTCCTTGGTGGAAAGGTCGTAGCCGGGCATGTGGTGGATCACCACGACTCCGCCGCGCGGGGCGGCGTCGAGCGGGCGGGCCAGGTACGCCTCGATCTCGTCACCGCCGTGGCCGGTGATCGTGACGGTGCCGGCGGTGAGCGTGTCGCTCATCGGTTCTCCTTGTCGGGCGAGGTGCCGCGTTGCTGGTCGGGGTGGAAGTAGCGCTTGCCGCGCGACACCGAGGCGAGGGCGGCTACGAGCGCCATCACGGCGGCCGCCGTGAAGACGGTGACCAGCCCGTGGTGGAACGGGCCGGAGATGAGCTGGGGGAAGAAGTCCTTGCCGGTCAGCGCCGACGCGTCGGCCGGCTTCAGTCCGGAAAGGACACCCGGGCCGAGCAGGTGCGCCACCGGGTTGCTGCCGAGGAACGCGGCGAACAGCGTGCTCACCGGCGGCAGCTGGGCGACACCCGCCGCCACGGCCGCGGGCACGCCGTGGGCCTGCAGACCGCCGCTGAGCGTGGTGGGGAGCGAGCCGGCCAGGCCCGCGATCATGAGGGAGAAGAACACGCCGATCGACAGCGCCGTGCCGGAGTTCTGGAACGTCGAGCGCATGCCGGACGCCACGCCGCGCTGGTGGTCGGGCACGCTGCTCATGATCGCCGAGGTGTTGGGCGCCGAGAACATGCCCTGCCCGATGCCGCTGATCACCAGCAGCAGCGCGAACACCGGGTAGGAGAAGTCCACGGGCAGCGCCAGCAGGCCCAGGAACGCCCCGGCCACCAGGACGAGCCCACCGGTGGAGAACAGCCGCGCCCCGAACCGGTCGGACAGGTACCCCGACAGCGGGCCCGCGATGAGGAACCCGACGGTGAGCGGCAGCAGGTAGATCCCGGCCCACAGCGGGGTTTCCTCGTACTCGTAGCCGTGCAGGGGCAGCCAGATGCCCTGCAGCCAGATGATGAGCATGAACTGCATCCCGCCGCGCGCGATCGCCGTGAGCAGCGCCGCGAGGTTGCCGGCGGAGAACGCCCGGATCCGGAACAGCGCGAGCTGGAACATCGGGTCCTTCACCCGGGACTCGATCACGCCGAACAGCGCGAGCAGCAGGATCCCGCCGCCGATGCCGCCGAGCACCCACGGGTTGCCCCAGCCGGTGGCCGCGCCGCCGTAGGGCTGGATGCCGTAGGTGATCGCGGCGAGCAGCACGCCGGTGCCCAGCGCGAAGGTGATGTTGCCGCCCCAGTCCACGTTGGCGCGGCGCGGTTTGCCGATCTCGCGCAGGCTGCGGATCGACCACACCGTGCCGAGGATGCCGAACGGCACGCTCACCCAGAACACCGCCCGCCAGTCGATCTCGGCGAGCAGGCCGCCCGCGACCAGGCCGAGGAACTGCCCGGCCAGCGCGGTGATCTGGTTGATGCCCAGAGCCATGCCGCGTTGCTCACGCGGGAACGCGTCGGTGAGGATCGCGGCCGAGTTCGCGGTGAGCATCGACCCGCCGACAGCTTGCACGATGCGCCAGCCGATGAGCCACAGCGCACCTTGCCCGCCGTGGAACGGGTCGAACGACAGCGCCACCGAGGCGACGCTGAAGATCACGAACCCGACGTTGTACATCTTCACGCGGCCGAACATGTCGCCGAGGCGCCCGAGCGTGACCACGAGCACGGCCGACACCAGCAGGTAGCCCAGGATCATCCAGAGCAGGTAACCGATGTTGGCCGGCGCGAGCGGGTCGAGGCCGATGCCGCGGAAGATCGCCGGCAGCGAGATGATCACGATCGACCCGTCGAGGGTCGACATGAGCACGCCGAGGGTGGTGTTGGAGAGGGCGACCCACTTGTAGCGGTCGCCGCGGGTGGTGGCGGTGGTGGTCACAGTTCGTCGGCCAGGCGTTCGAGCAGGGGGATCACCTCGAGCAGTCGGCGGCGTTCCTCGGCGTCGAAGCCGTCGGCCAGGGCCTGGGCGACGCGCTGGGTGCTGAGGGAGCGCCGGTCGGTCAGGAGCTTGCGGCCGGCCGGGGTCGCGGACATGAGGACGCGCCGTCCGTCGGCGGCGTCGGGGCTGCGGCTCACGAGCCCGCGTTCGACGAGCCCGGCCAGGGTCGCGCCCATGGCCTGCGGCTTCACCCGTTCCAGCTCGGCCAGGCAGCCGGGTGTCGCGGGGCCTTCGCGGTCGAGCCGGGAGAGCACGGAGCTTTCCGAGAGTGTGGCCTCGCCGGCCACGTACCCCTGGCGCATCCGCCGCACCAGCCGCCCGAGCGCGACCCTCAGGTCGGCGGCGGCCTCCACGAGATCCTTGCTGATCCGGTCCGGCACATTCGTCAACCTAGACTGATAAACCTGGCTTGATCAACCTTCGCGAAACACCCCGAAGGACAAGGAAATACGCAGTTCGGACGCGTGACGCGCGAAAGCCGCGTGACCCCGGTGGCCGGGATCACGCGGCTGTTCGCGGTGCCGTCAGTGTCTTCGGTGTCCTCAGTGGACGTGCACGGGTTCCCACTCGGGAAAGGGATCCGCGGTCACCGGCGCGTCGGTGAGGCAGGCCTCGAGCGCGGCCAGCAGCGGGTCGCCCGCGAGCTCGACCCCGATGAACACCAGTTCCTGCCGCGGTTGCCCGGCCACGCCCTGCGGTTCGAAGCGCGCCACCGAGCCCGCCTGCGACCACAGCCCCAGCGTGCCAGGCCGTGACGCGAGCGAGAAGAACCCCTTGGACCGCAGCACGGTGCCGAACTCGCCGGAGTCGAGCCGGGTCGTGACGAAGTCCCACAGCGGCGCCGGGTCGAACGCGCGGTCCGCGCGGAACACGACGCTGGAGATGCCGTACTCCTCGGTCTCCGGCACGTGGTCGCCGTTGAGCTCCGCGACCCAGCCCGGCGCCTGCTGCGCCCGCTCCGGATCGTGGCGGCCGGTGCCGAACACCCGCGCGAGCGGCACCCGGCCGAACTCGCCGGTGAGCACGTCGGCCGCCGGGTTGAGCCGGCGCAGCGCCGCCACCAGCCGGTCGCGCTCGGCGGGGGAGACGAGGTCGGTTTTGTTCAGCAGCAGCACGTCCGCGAACTCGACCTGATCCACGAGCAGGTCGCTCACGGTGCGCTCGTCGCCCTCGTACTGGTCGAGCCGGCGCTCGGCCAGCGAGTCGCCGCCCGCCAGCTCGCGGCCGAAGTTCACGGCGTCGACCACGGTCACCATGGTGTCGAGCCGGGCGTTGGCGAGCGCCGGCGCGCCGTCGTCGCCGGGGAACGAGAACGTGGCCGCGACCGGCATCGGCTCGGAGATCCCGCTCGACTCGATGAGCACGTGGTCGAACCGGCCTTCCGAGCACAGCCGCGCGATCTCGTCGAGCAGGTCCTCGCGCAGGGTGCAGCAGATGCAGCCGTTGGTCATCTCGACCAGGCGTTCCTCGGTGCGGGACACGCTGTCGCGCACGAGCGCGGCGTCGATGTTGACCTCGCTCATGTCGTTCACGATCACCGCCACCCGCAGGCCTTCGCGGTTGGCGAGGATGTGGTTGAGCAGCGTGGTCTTGCCCGCGCCGAGGAAGCCGGACAGCACGGTGACGGGAACGCTCACCGCTCGAGCCGCTGGAAGTGCTTGATCAGCCGGCGCGGCACGAGCTTGCGCTCGCCGTCCACGGTGATCGGCACCAGGTCGGGCACGGCGGCCTTCCACTGCGACCGGCGCGCGCGGGTGTTGCTGC
This sequence comes from Amycolatopsis rhabdoformis, assembly GCF_035918295.1. Classification (GTDB taxonomy): domain Bacteria; phylum Actinomycetota; class Actinomycetes; order Mycobacteriales; family Pseudonocardiaceae; genus Amycolatopsis; species Amycolatopsis rhabdoformis. Next base: position 3,035,631 of record NZ_CP142149.1, on the reverse strand, counting down.
GGGACTTCTTCCGCTTCGGCACGGCCATCAGCGCGCACCGCCCTTCTCGCGGCGGCCGTAGCGGCGGTGGAACTTCTCGACCTGGCCCGCGGAGTCGACGATCCGCTGATTGCCGGTCCAGAACGGGTGCGACCACGAGCTGATGTCCACGACCACGAGCGGGTAGGTGTTCCCGTCGCTCCACTCGATCGTCCGCTCGGACGTGGCGGTGGAGCGGGTGAGGAACGCGTCGCCGGTCGACGAGTCGCGGAACACCACGGGGTGGTAGTCGGGGTGGATGCCGGGCTTCACTGCTGTTCTTCCTTCCGGTTGGCGGCGTTCACGTGCCGCTCTGCTTCGTCGTCTTCTTCGTCTTCGGTGACTTCGCACGGGTCTTCGTGCCACTCGCCGAACGGGTCGGGGTAGCTGCGCCACGCAGCTTCTCCCTCGGCCAGCTCGTCGTCGGTGAGCAGCGCGTCGCGCAGGGCCCGGTCGATGTCGGCCGGGTCCGCGAGGTCCGTGACCACCACGAGCTCCTGCGCGCGGTCGCCGTGCTCGGGGTGCCAGCGCAGCGACGCGAGCGTGCGGCGCTCGGGGGAGACCTCGGCCCAGTCCGGGCCGTCGGGCGAGGCGAGCCACGGCCCGGCGTGCCCGATCGCGAGACCGCCGCCCGCCGACTCGAGCCAGAACGCGATGTCGGGCTGGCTCGCGACCCAGGCGCGGCCGCGGGTGCGGATCACCCCGCCCAGCAGTGAGTCGATGGCCTCGTGCAGCCGTTCGGGGTGGAACGGGCGCTGCGCGGTGAAGGTGAGCAGCTCGATCCCGCAGTCGGCGTGCAGCGGCGGCTGGCCGCGCAGGAGCGCGCCGTGCAAGTCGATCACCTCGCCGCGGCGCGCGTCCGCGGGGATGGCGGCGTAGAGCAGGCCGGCGTCGAGGCCTTTGAGCACGACGCGCGGCACCGACGGCGTGACGCGGTCGAGCGCGGCCGCGGTCTTCGCGGCGCACCACGCGTCGGGCACGTCGCCGGCGAGCACGAGCACGTCGGCGAACTCCACCTGCGCGAGCGCGACCTGGGCCACGGTGCGCTCGTCCTCGGGGCTGCCGAGCAGGCCGCGTTCCAGCAGCAGTTCGTCGCCGGAGGCGTCGGCGAGCCAGGTGGCGCGGTCGACGGTGGTGAACACGGCCTCGAGCTCGACGTCGTCGCTCACCGGCCGGTCGCCGACCAGCACGTTGGCGATCGCCCAGCTCACCGGTTCGGGCTCCATGGCCTCGTCGAGGCGCACCACGATCCGGTCCACCTCCGGCCGCCGGGCGAGCCGGCGGAGCAGGGGCAGGAGGTCTTCGCGCAGCGTGCAGTTCACGCAGCCGTGCGCGAGCTCCAGCGCGGTGAGCTGGTCGCGGGGGCCGAGGCGGATGCGCCGGCGGACGACGCCGCTGCCGATCTGGCGCAGGTCGTGGTGGACCACGGCGACGCCGGGGCCGGCGCGGCGCAGCAGTTCGGCGAGCTCGTCGTTGCCTTCGGCGGCGAGGCCGCTGACGAGCACGAGCGGGACACGCGGGTGTGGGGTCACTGAAGCTCCAGTCGACGGGACGGGGTACGGTGAGAGCGTAATTGAAAACGAATGTCACTATCAACTCGGGAGGGTTCGTGTCAGCCGTGTGCCAGGTCACCGGCCACAAGCCGGGCTACGGCAAGCAGGTCTCGCACTCGCACCGCCGCACGTCGAGGCGCTGGGAGCCGAACCTGCAGACCCGCCGCTACTACGTGCCGAGCCTCGGCCGGACCGTGCGGCTCAAGCTGTCCGTGAAGGGCATGAAGACGATCGACAAGCGCGGGATCGACGCGGTCGTCGCGGAACTGGCCGCGAAGGGGGTGAAGCTCTAGATGGCGAAGAGCACCGACATCCGGCCGATCATCAAGCTGCGGTCCACCGCGGGCACCGGCTACACGTACGTGACCAAGAAGAACCGCCGCAACGACCCGGACCGGATGGTCCTGCGCAAGTACGACCCCGTGGCGCGCAAGCACGTCGAGTTCAAGGAAGAGCGCTGATGGCGAAGAAGTCGAAGATCGCGAAGAACGAGCAGCGGAAGGTGATCGCCGCCCGCTACGTCGAACAGCGCCGCGCGCTCAAGGCCGTGATCGCCTCGCCGCGCTCGTCGTCGGGCGAGAAGGCCGACGCCGTCGTGGCGCTGCAGCGCATGCCGCGCGACGCGAGCGCCACGCGCATCCGCAACCGCGACACCGCCGACGGCCGGCCGCGCGGCTACCTGCGCAAGTTCGGCCTGTCCCGCGTGCGCATGCGGCAGATGGCGCACAACGGCGAGCTGCCCGGCGTCTCGAAGTCGAGCTGGTGAGGCCGGTGCGGAAAGGCGAACGTGTGCCCCGCAAGCGGGCCAACCCGTTGCACACCCGCGGAATCACCGTCGTCGACTGGAAGGACGTGGACCTGCTGCGGATCTTCATCTCCGACCGCGGCAAGATCCGCGCCCGCCGCGTGACCGGGTTGACACCGAAGCAGCAGAAGCAGGTGGCCTCGGCCATCAAGAACGCCCGCGAGATGGCGTTGCTGCCCTATCCCACGGCCGCGCGGAGCTGACCGCCCGGTGACCCGGGAGCGAGCCGCCCGCCGCAGCGCTCCCGGGCCACCGGTGGTCGCGAAGATCGGGCCGAGGTTCGGGACAAGATCGACCGGGAAGATCGACCGCGGGCCCGCCTGAGCACCGTGGTGTGAGGTGCGCCCCTGCCGCAGCGCCGGGCGACCCGGGCAGGCAGACTTTCCGGCATGGACGACCCGCACTACCTCTCCGGACTCCAGCTCGCCGGCCGCCGTGTCGTGATGGTCGGCGGCGGCTCGGTCGCCCAGCGCCGCCTCCCGCGGCTCATCCGCGCGGGCGCGCGGGTGGAGCTGGTGTCGCCGCACACCACGCCTTCGGTGAGCGCGATGGCCGACGCGGGCGAGCTCGTGTGGCACGAGCGCCGCTACGCCGAGGGCGATCTCACCGACGCCTGGTACGCGCTGGCCTGCACCGACGACCCCGAGGTCAACGCCGCCGTGTGCGCCGAGGCCGAGCGCGCGCGGGTGTTCTGCGTGCGCGCCGACGAGGGGGAGTCCGGCAGTGCCGTCACGCCGGCCTCGGGCCGCCACGGCGGGCTGTTGTTCGGCGTGTTGTCCGGCGGGGAGCCGCTGCGCTCGGCCGCGGTGCGCGACAGCATCCTCGACGCGTTGCACGCCGGCACGGTCGCCGACGGCCGGGTGGCCCCGCGCGGCGATCAGCCGAGCGTGGATCTGCCGGGTGTCGCGCTGGTCGGCGGCGGCCCGGGTGACCCGGACCTGATCACCGTGCGCGGGCGCCGCCTGCTCTCCCGCGCCGACGTGGTGGTCGTCGACCGGCTCGCGCCGCGCGAGCTGCTCGACGAGCTCGCGCCGGAGGTCGAGGTCGTCGACGCGGCGAAGATCCCGTACGGCCGCGCCGCGAGCCAGGACGTGATCAACAGCACGCTGATCGAGAAGGCCAAGGAGGGCAAGTTCGTCGTCCGGCTCAAGGGCGGTGACCCCTACCTGTTCGGCCGCGGGTTCGAAGAGGTCCTGGCCTGCGCCGAGGCCGGGGTGCCGGTGACCATGGTCCCGGGCATCACGAGCGCGTTCGCGGTGCCGGCCGTCGCCGACGTGCCGGTGACCCACCGCGGGGTGGCCCATGAGGTCGTGGTCGTGTCCGGCCACGTCGCTCCGGGCGACCCGCGCTCGCTCGTCGACTGGTCGCTGCTGGCCGGCCTGCGCGGCACGATCGTGCTGATGATGGGCGTCGAACGGCTGCCGCAGTTCGCGTCGGCGCTGCTCGACGGCGGTCGTCCGGCCGACACGCCGGTCGCGATCGTCGAGGACGGCACCATGCGCACGCAGCGCGCCCTGCGGTCCACGCTGGGCCAGGTCGCCGAAGAAGCCGCGGCCGCGGGCGTGCGGCCGCCGGCGGTGATCGTGTTCGGCCCGGTGGCCGGCCTGGCGAAGTGAGCGGTCAGCTTTCGTAGCAGCGCTCGGCGAAGTCCTTGATCGCCGAGGTCAGCCGCTGCGGGTCCGACCGCAGCTCGACCGGGCTGCGCGCCTGCACGAACTGCGCGTGCGGCATGTCCTCGGCGAGGGTGTCGGCGTCGCCGAAGGGGTGGATCGGGTCGCCTTCGTGCCCGATCACCAGCGCGGGCGTGGTGATGGCGCGGCGCACCGACTTCGGCGGTGCGATCCGGCCGAACAGCACGCCGTGCAGCAGCGCGGCCATGGGCGCGGGCCGCTGGGTGAGCGTGTCGGTGACGACGTCGACCCACTGGCTGCCGTGGGGCACCAGGTTGGCGGCCAGCGCGACGCCGCGCACGGTCACCGGCAGGAAGCGCGCGGCGAACAGCAGCGGGGCGAAGGTGAGCAGCCCGGCGATGATCGCGTTGTCCAGCACCGGCATCTCGACCACCAGGCCGCGCACGCGCGAGGGCCGCGCCACCGCCACCTCGAGCGCCACGTTCGCGCCGAGCGAGGTCCCGCCGAGCACCGCGTCCGGCAGGCCGAGGTGGTCGAGCAGGGCCACGGCCTGCTCGCCGAACGCCGGCATCGAGTAGCGCCACGACTCGGTGGGCCGGTCGGACTCGCCGTGGCCCAGCAGGTCGAGGGTGACCACGCGGAACCCCGAGCGCGCGAGCCGGCGGGCCAGCGGCGCGTGCATGCGGCGGGTGAACATGATGCCGTGCATCAGCACCACGACGCGGTCGCCGGAGCCGTACTCGGTGTAGGCCAGGCGCTGGCCGTCACAGGTGAACGAGCCGGACAGCTCGATCGGGCGCGTGCGGCGCGGTGGCGCCGGTTCCGGGGTCACGTCGTCGACGGCGGGGGCGGAGGCCGGGCTCATGAGCCACCTTCCTCTCGTGGTCGAGGGCCGCTTCGATCTCTCCAGCAAAGCATCCCGGGCCCGAATTGGCACAGCGTCAACCGGATGAGTCAAGATGACGGACATGACCGCACCTGCCGACGCCCTGCCCGACCTCGTCTCGCTGAAGGTCGACCTCGACGCCCACGTCGCCGAAGTCACCCTGCTCGGCCCGGCGAAGGGCAACGCCATGGGCCCCGACTTCTGGCGGGAGCTGCCGCTGGTCTTCGGCGCGTTGGACGCCGACCCGCGCGTGCGCGCGATCGTGCTCACCGGCAGCGGCGCGCACTTCTCCTACGGCCTCGACCTGCCCGCGATGATGGGCGGCTGGGCGCCGCTGCTCGCCGGTGACGCGCTGGCCGGCCCGCGCACGGAGTTCCACCGCGAGGTCCGCCGCCTGCAGGAGGCCGTGAGCTCGATCGCCGAATGCCGCAAGCCCGTGATCGCCGCCGTGTCCGGCTGGTGCATCGGCGGCGGGGTCGACGTGATCAGCGCCGCCGACGTGCGCCTGGCCAGCGCCGACGCGAAGTTCAGCGTGCGCGAGGTGAAGGTCGCGATCGTCGCCGACCTCGGCAGCCTGCAGCGGCTCGCCACGATCGTCGGCGAGGGCCACGTGCGCGAGCTCGCCCTCACCGGCAAGGACATCGACGCCGCGCGCGCCGAGAAGATCGGCCTGGTCAACGACGTCCACGCCGACCAGGACACGCTGCTGGCCGAGGCCCGCAAGCTCGCCGCCGACCTCGCCGCGAACCCGCCGCTGGTCGTGCAGGGCACCAAGCAGGTGCTGGCCGCGAACACCGAGCGCCAGGTCGCCGAGGGCCTGCGCTACGTCGCGGCCTGGAACTCCGCGTTCCTCCCGAGCAAGGACCTGGCCGAGGCCGTCCAGGCCTTCATGGAGCGCCGCGCGCCCGACTTCAAGGGCGAGTAGAACAAGGGCGCGAGAGACACCGCACGAGGGAGTTACGACGTGAGCACTGGCGCTTCGGAGAGCCACGAGGCCTACCGGGTCTTCCGGGAGGCGCGGGACTACCTGCAGGCCCACCGCGAGGACTACGACACGGCCGTCCGGGACTTCGCCTGGCCGCAGCCGGCGGAGTTCAACTGGGCGCTCGACTGGTTCGACGTGATCGCGCGCGATCCGGCCAACGCGCAGCGGTACGCGCTGTGGATCGTGGAGGAGGACGGCACCGAGAACCGCTGGACCTACCCCGAGATGGCGGCCCGCTCCGACCAGGTCGCGACCTGGCTGCGCCGCCTCGGCGTGGGGCGCGGCGACCGGCTGATCCTCATGCTGGGCAACCAGGGTGAGCTGTGGGAGACGATCCTCGCCGCGATCAAGCTCGGCGCCGTGATCATCCCGGCCTCGACGCTGCTCGGGCCGGCCGACCTCGTCGACCGCGTGGAGCGCGGCAAGGCCAAGCACGTGGTGGTGCGCTCGGCCGACGCGCCGAAGTTCGCCGACGTGGCCGGCGACTACACACGCATCGCCGTGGGCGAGCCGGTGGAGGGCTGGCACGCCTACACCACCGCGTACGCCGAGCCCGCCGGCTTCACCCCCGAAGGCGTGACCGCGGCGGCCGACCCGCTGCTGCTGTACTTCACCTCGGGCACCACGGCGCAGCCGAAGCTCGTGCAGCACACGCAGGTGTCCTACCCGGTCGGGCATCTGTCCACAATGTACTGGATCGGCCTCGAGCCCGGCGACGTGCACCTCAACATCTCCTCGCCCGGCTGGGCGAAACACGCGTGGAGCAACGTGTTCGCGCCGTGGAACGCCGAGGCCACGGTGTTCCTGTACAACTACACGCGCTTCGACGCCACCGCGCTCATGGCGCAGATGGACCGCTGCGGCGTCACGAGCTTCTGCGCCCCGCCGACGGTGTGGCGGATGCTGATCCAGGCCGACCTCACGGCGCTGAAGACCCCGCCCCAGAAGGTGGTCGGCGCGGGCGAGCCGCTCAACCCCGAGGTGATCGAGCAGGTCGAAAAGGCCTGGGGCGTCACGATTCGCGACGGCTTCGGGCAGACCGAGAGCAGCGTGCAGATCGCCAACACGCCGGGCCAGCCGGTGGTGCCGGGCTCGATGGGCCGGCCGCTGCCGGGCTTCGTGGTGGCGCTGGTCGACCCGGTCACCGGCGAGCGCGCCGGCGAGGGCGAGATCTGCCTCGACCTCGCGCACCGGCCCGTGGGCCTGATGGTGGGCTACGCGGACGACGACGAGCGCACGGCGGAAGCCTTCCGCGACGGCTACTACCACACCGGCGACGTCGGCTCGATCGACGAGCGCGGCTACATCACCTACGTCGGGCGCACCGACGACGTGTTCAAGGCGTCGGACTACCGGATCTCGCCGTTCGAGCTGGAAAGCGTGCTGCTGGAGCACGAAGCCGTGGCCGAGGCCGCCGTGGTGCCCGCGCCGGACCCGATCCGGCTCGCGGTGCCGAAGGCCTACGTGGTGCTCGCGGCGGGCCACGAGCCCACCGCCGGGACCGCCCGCGCGATCCTGGCCTACGCCCGCGAGCACCTCGCGCCGTACAAGCGGATCCGGCGCCTGGAGTTCGCCGAGCTGCCGAAGACGATCTCCGGCAAGATCCGCCGCGTCGAGCTGCGCGGGCGCGAGCACGAGAACACCCGGCCCGAGGGCGAGTACCGCGAGGACGACTTCCCGGACCTCAAAGCCTGAACGTTGCTCGGGGACCGGGTGCTTCTCGCGTACTGAGCGCCGCCGTCGTCCTCTCGGTCACTCCGAGGGGACGACGGCCGCGAACACCGTCTGCTCGCCCTTGCTGCAGGTCGTGCCGCCCTGCGCCGCCGGCGGTCCGGACGTGCACAACCAGCCTGACACGGTGTCGTTCACCGCGTCGTTGGAGCCCGAGCCCTGCCGGCCGGCGATCTGCGCGTGGAAGTCGCGCACGAGCCGCATGGCCTCGGCGCACGGCACGCCGCCCGCCTGGCTGTCGAACACGTACAGCGTGAGGCCGCTCGCGGCCGTCACGGTGCCGCAGGAGCCCGGAACCGCGGTCGGGGTGGTCGAGGGCCGGGCGGGCTTGCTCGAGGTCGTGTGCGTCGGCTCAGGCGGCGGGGGAGGCGCGGGCCGGGTCGACGAGGTGGGCGCGGGCGCCGTGGTGGCGGACGGTGGCGGCGGTACCGCCGCCCGGGGCGCGGGTTCGCCCGAACAGGCGGCCAGCGCCGGCAACACGAGCCAGGCCGCGAGCAGCGGCCGCCACGCGGGCTTCGACGGGGGCACCGGAGTCCTTTCGCCAGGGGTCCTCCCGGGCATTCTGGCCCGTCGGCAGCGCTGTGACCCGCACCGACACCCGGTGCGGCGCGCGGAGGTTACCGGAACCGGGGCGTCCGCCTCCGCGGGATCCCGCGAACATCGGTCCACTGTGGACGGTTAACATCGCGTTCACGCAGTGAGACACCGGGAACTGCTTCTTCATCGATCGGACGAATCTGCGGGGCGGTCGTTAACGTCTCGCGCCTTCGCGCCGATTTATGTCAGGAGCACCCGCGGAGAGCCCTCTGCGTGTCCCTGTCCCCGATCACCCGCCGACCCCGAGAGAACAAGAGCACCGCACAGCATGACCACCGAAACGGCCACCGAGCCCGGCATCCCGTCAGCGACCGACCTCACCGACCCGACCGAGCGGCCCACCACGCCGCCCACCGCGCCTTGCAGCGTCGTGTGGTGCTGTGGCCGCCCGTACGTCCTCGAAGGCCGAGCCGGCCGCGCCCGCTGGGTCGGCAACGACGACCGCGGCCGCCCCGAGCGCCTCAGCAATGCCGAGTTGCAGCGTCGCGGCTGGAGCCACCGCCGCGCCCGCTGAGCGCCACTGTCCGACCACCCTTCTGCTTCGCGGGCCCCGCGTTCACCGGGCCTGGCCGGGATCGTGCTGTGCACGGCACCGGGCCGGCCTCGCGGGGATCCGCGCTGTCCGCTCCGCGCAACGGGCCGGTTCCGCCGGTCCGTTCGCGAGGACTTGTTCCACGACACCGTTTCGGGCCGGATCCCACCGGCCCTGTTCCGGCGACCGCACAGGACCGACGGCGACCACCGGCGCGACCACCAGCACGGTGGCGACCGCGCGGTACCGATGGCAGCACCAACGGCGCGGTATCGACGGCTCAGTCCACCGGCGCAGTTCCAGCGGCTCAGTACCACCGCTGCAGTACCGCCGGCGCGGGACCGATTGCGCCGCGTCGACCGTGCTGTCGCGACACCGCCGTGCCGACCGGCCCGGCGCCCCCCAGTCCCGCGGTCGGGTCGCGTGCCACGGACCCGCGACCCGACCGCGTGACCACCGGTGTCCGCGCCCGTCGTCCCCTCTAGGCTGAGCGCGTGACCACGGTCCCCGAGCCCAAGACGGAGCCTTCCCTGCTGCGGCAGGCGTTCAACGTCCCCAACCTCCTGTCCCTGCTGCGGCTCGCGGGCGTGCCCGTGTTCCTCTGGTTGCTGCTCGGCCCGAAGGAGGACGGCTGGGCGCTCGCGCTGCTCGTCTTCTCGGCGCTCACCGACTGGCTCGACGGCAAGCTCGCCCGCTGGCTCGACCAGATGTCGCGTCTGGGCCAGCTGCTCGACCCCGCCGCCGACCGGCTCTACATCCTCGCGACGCTGGTCGCGTTCCTGATCCGCGACATCATCCCGTGGTGGGTCGTCGTGCCGCTCGTGCTGCGCGAGGCCGTGCTGGCGGTCTGCGTGCTCGTGCTGCGCCGCGGCGGGTTCGCCCCGCCCGAGGTGACCTACATCGGCAAGGGCGCGACCTTCGTGCTCATGTACGCCTTCCCGTTCCTGCTGCTCACGCAGGGAAGCTCGACCGTGGCCGTGGTGGCCCGGCCGATCGCCTACGCCTTCATGGTCTGGGGCGGGGTGCTCTACGTCTGGTCCGGAGCGCTCTACGTGGTGCAGGCAGTGCGCGCGCTTCGTAGCCGGTGATGGAAGACTGCCCGCGACGAAGTCGGTTCGAGGAAGGGGAGGGGCGTTGACCACTCCGGAAGAGCTGCGATACACCGAGGAACACGAGTGGGTGGCCACGCGCGAGGGTGCGCTGGTCCGCGTGGGCATCACGGAGTACGCGCAGGACCAGCTCGGCGACGTGGTGTTCGTGGACCTGCCCGAGGTCGGCAAGCACCTCGACGCGGGCGACGTCTTCGGCGAGGTGGAGTCCACCAAGAGCGTGTCCGAGCTGTTCGCGCCGGTCGACGGCGAGATCGTCGCCGTGAACGCCGCGGTCTCGGAATCGCCCGAGCTGATCAACTCCGACCCGTACGGCGAAGGCTGGCTCGTCGAGATCCGCCTCGACGACCCCGCGGGGCTCGAAGCCCTGCTCGAAGCCGAGGCGTACCAGGCGCTCATCGCCGGCTGAGGCGGGTTCGGCCTGGCCCGGGGGTTCCGCCCGCCCAAGGGGGAGCCCACGGGTCCCGAACCGATCAGGCACGGTACGTTGAGCGCTACACGTTCTTGGTCATAGGCAACATTGTGTGTAGAGGAGAGCTCAGGTGAGCACGAACGACGGGCCCGGCGTTCCCCCGGAGCAGTCTCCGGAGCGGACCTCTGTCTTCCGGGCCGACTTCCTGGCCGATGTCGAAGGCCAGGAGTCAGCGCCGGCTGCCGAGGCACCGGTCCAGGGCGTCGACGCCCTGCCCCCGGGTTCCGCCCTCCTGGTCGTGAAGCGGGGCCCCAACGCGGGCTCGCGCTTCCTGCTGGACCGCGACACCACGAGCGCGGGCCGGCACCCCGACAGCGACATCTTCCTCGACGACGTCACGGTCTCCCGCCGGCACGCCGAGTTCCGGCGTGAGGGCGGCGAGTTCGTCGTCATCGACGTCGGTTCCCTGAACGGCACCTACGTCAACCGCGAGCCGGTCGACCAGGCCGTGCTCGCCGGCGGCGACGAGGTGCAGATCGGGAAGTTCCGCCTCGTCTTCCTGACGGGCCCGGGGCACGGGGGCCAGGGGGCGCAGTGACGGCGGCCGGGCAGCCCGGTCGTTCGGAGGCCCGGCGCGACGGGTTGAGCATCGGGGCGGTCCTGGCGCAGCTGCGCGGCGACTTCCCCGATGTCACCATCTCCAAGATCCGGTTCCTCGAGGCGGAAGGCCTGGTCCGGCCGGGCCGCACGCCGTCGGGGTACCGGCAGTTCGCCCCGGCGGACGTGGAGCGGCTTCGCTTCGTGCTGTCCGCGCAGCGGGATCACTACCTCCCGCTCAAGGTCATCAAGGAACAGCTGGACGCGGCGGACTCCGGAATGGAGCCCGCCGCGCCCACGCCGCGGCTGCCGCGGAAGCTGGTGTCGCTCGACCCGGCCGACACCGGCGGTCTGCCCGAGGCCGAGGACTTCGAGACCGGTCCCGAGATCCGGCTCACGCAGGAAGAGCTGCTGGCGCAAGCCGGCATCACCGCGGCGATGCTCACCGAGCTGCAGCAGTACGGGCTCGTGCGACCCGGCGCGGCGGGGTTCTTCGGGCCGGACGCGGTGCTGATCGCGCGCACGGTGAAGGCGATGACCGAATTCGGTATCGAGCCGAGACACCTGCGTGCCTTCCGCGCCGCCGCGGACCGCGAAGTCGGCCTGCTGGAACAGATCGTGACCCCGGTGTATCGGCATCGTGACGAGGACGCCAAGGCGAGGGCCGACGAAGTGGTCCGCGAGCTGGCCGCGCTGTCCGTCACGCTCCACACGCTCCTCGTGAAAGCGGGGATCCGGGGAGTCACCGGGGGTTGAACCGGACGTAACGGGCCGAACACCGGTGTTCGTCACATGTCAATGACTGAATGTTCGCGTCCGTATGCCGTACCGTGAGAGTCGGTTTGCGGTGCAGCGAACCGAGAATGTCCGCCACTAGCGAGCACAGCGCCCGGATGACGGGTAGCGTCGAACCCAACGGCGCGAGTACGTCGAGCGCTGCAGCCCGTGTGCACGAGAGGGAGGCGAAACCCGATGAGCGAGATGCGCGTCGTCGGTGTGCGGGTGGAGCTGCCCGCCAATCAGCCGATCTTGTTGCTGCGGGAAACCGAGGGCGAGCGCTACCTGCCGATCTGGATCGGCTCGGTCGAAGCCACCGCCATCGCGTTGGAGCAGCAGGGAGTACGTCCCGCCCGGCCCCTGACCCACGACCTGCTCAAAGAGGTCATCGGGGCGCTCGGCCGCGAGCTGGAACAGGTCGTGATCACCGACCTGAAGGAAGGCACCTTCTTCGCCGAGCTCGTGTTCGACGGCGACATCCGGGTGTCCGCGCGCCCCAGCGACTCGGTCGCTCTCGCGCTGCGGATCGGGGTCCCCATCCACGCCGTCGACGCGGTGCTGGAAGAGGCGGGCCTGATCATCCCGGACGAGCAGGAGGACGAGGTCGAGAAGTTCCGCGAGTTCCTCGACTCCGTGTCCCCGGAAGACTTCCGCGGCGCCGACACCTGAGCCGCCGGCGGGAACGCGGATCCGAGACCCCCGTTCCCGCCGTGATTCCGGTCCTTTCGGGCACCGCCACCGCCACCATCAGCGTGCCGGAGCCGTGGCGCGTTCGAAGAGATCCGCGATCTCCCGCCCGTAGCGGTCGAGGTCGGTCGCCGGATCGGCCGCGTAAGCCGCTGCGACACCGTCGATGGCCTGCGCGATCGACATCGCCATCACCTCCGGCGCGAACTCGCCGAACACCCCCTCGTCCTGACCCTGCTTGAGCTGGCGCTGCACCGCTCCCACCCGCAGCTGGCCCACGAGCACGGCGGTCATGGCCCAGCCGTCCGCGTCGTCGGCGTTCGCCGAGAGCTCCGCGAGCACGCGGACGCATTCCGGGTAGTCGCGCAGGAACGCCACCGAGGTCTCGATGTGGGCCCGCAGGTTGCCCGGCCGGTCGCCGGGGTCGAGGTCCTTGCTGCGCTCCTGCAGGAACATCGCCTTCGTCTCGGACACCGTGCTCAGCACGGCCTGCATGAGCCCGGCCTTGTTCGTGAAGTGGTAGGAGATCATGCGGGTGCTGCTCAGGCCCGCGCGCTCCTTGATCTTGGCGAACGTGGTGCGCGCGTAACCGTGGTCGGCGATCGTGGCGATGGTCGCCCCGATGATCTGCGCGCGGGTGGTCGCCTCGGTCACGCTCAGCCCGAGCTCGGCTTGCGTGTCAAAATTTACTCGCATGAGTAATAAGTTATTCGACTGAGTAAAAGGTGTCAAAACCGTACGGCGAACGGACCAAAGGCTCAAGACGAGCTTGAGGTGCGCCGCGCGTCGCGTTGACCGGCTCGCGTGGGCGCCTTACCGTCGAAGGCGGTAAATCGCCACGATGTGATTCTCCGACCGGGGCACGATCGTGGCGGTTCTCCCCGGCCGACCCCGCTCCTGGGTTCGACCGGTGTCGTTTCGCCGGCCGCCAGGTCGGGCGAGGGGAGGCTTGCGTGGTCGAGGCTGGTAGTCCGGAGAGGCCGCCCGTTCGTGCCGCCGATGGCGAGCAGGGCGAGCTGTTCCCCGACGCCTCCCTTCCGGACGAGCTCGTGGGCTACCGCGGTCCCGCCGCGTGTCAGATCGCGGGGATCACGTACCGGCAGCTCGATTACTGGGCTCGCACGAAGCTGGTCGCACCGAGCATCCGCACGGCGCACGGCTCGGGCTCCCAGCGGCTGTACTCGTTCAAGGACATCCTCGTCCTGAAGGTCGTGAAGCGGCTCCTGGACACCGGGGTCTCGCTGCACAACATCCGGGTCGCGGTGGACCACCTGCGCGTGCGCGGCGTCCGCGACCTCGCGAAGGTCACGCTCTTCTCCGACGGCACCACGGTGTACGAGTGCACCTCGCCGGAAGAGATCGTGGATCTGCTCCAGGGCGGCCAGGGCGTGTTCGGCATCGCCGTGAGCGGCGCGATGCAGGAGATCAGCGGCACGATCCACGAGTTCCCGGCCGAGCGCGCCGACGGCGGTGTGGTCGAGTCGGTCGTGCCCGACGAGCTCACCCAGCGCCGCAACTCCCGCCGCACCGGGTGATCACCGCCCGCGCGGGCGCGCTAGACTGATCACGTTGTCGACGAACCCGCGCGGGAGAGACCGAGCCGGCATCCACGAGCTCGGCGCCGAAGGAGCAAGTCCTCCCCGGAACCTCTCAGGCACCCTGGACCGCGCGGACGAGACGCCTCTGGAAAGTGGGCCCGCTGGAGACCACCAGCCGGTTCCGCCGACGGTGCAAACCCGGGTATCCACGCGGGTGAAACTCTCAGGCGCCCCTTGGGGGTACGGACAGAGTGGGGAGGACCTCGGACTCGGGGCACACCGGGTCCGGGCGGCTGGTTCAGACCTTCTGATTTTCTCTTCGTGCCCGGCGCTGACGTGCTCGCGCCGTCTTCGGATTTCCCCGGCCGGCACCGGTATCGGTGCCGGCGTGCGGAGTGCGCGGGGTCCGGCAAGTGGTCCGGACCTCACCCGAATGGCCGCAGTTTCCCGATCGGTTTCGGGCGGTGAAGGGCGCGGTGAGGGATTCACGTCCCTCCACGCGCCCTTCACCGCACCTCCACGGGTTCACGTCGGCGCCGCGTGATCGCCGGTGGTCCACACGTCTGCACCGTCCACTGTGGAACCGCGCGGATCCCCGGAACCCGCCGGTCAGCCCGGGATCTTGTCCAGGAAGCCGTGCACCTTGGCGATCCGCCCGTCCTCCAGCTCGACCACGTCGAAGCCGATGGCCAGCGGTTCCTCGGCACCCGGGGCGGACAGGTGCCAGTGGAACCGCGCCAGGTCGTGGTGCGCGTCCGGCGCCGCCGGGAGGGTGAAGGTGAGGCCGGCGAACTGGGCTTGCGCGGCGGCGATGAACGAATCGATGCCGTCGTGGCCGGTCGCCGAGCCCAGCGGGTCGGTCATGGTCGCGCCGGGGGTGAAGACGTCGGCGACGAGAGCGCGCCGGCGCTCGGCGTCGGTCTCGTTCCAGATCGCGAGGTACTGCTCGACGGTGCCGGTCACGTCGGACATGGTGGAGCTCCCTTTGCTTGGCGGACAACGGGTTCGCCGTCCTGCTGCGGCCAACACTGCTGCGCCCGGCGCCGTTCGTCGATTACGCCGGAGGTAACGGCCCCGCGGGAGATCGCCGGGCGAACCCGCCACGGGCGATTACCCGCGAGGTAATGGCCGGGACGCGCCCGGACCCGTAGCGTCGAGCACGTGACGACTTCGGTGAAGGCCCCGGCGCGCCGGGCGGTCGGCGAGCTCCTGCGCGAGTGGCGCGACCGGCGGCGCATCAGCCAGCTCGACCTCTCGATCGCGGCGGAAATCTCCACGCGACACCTGAGCTTCGTCGAGACCGGCCGCTCGAAGCCGAGCCGCGAGATGGTGCTGCGCCTCGGCGAGCACCTCGAAGTGCCGCTGCGCGAACGCAACCGGCTGCTGCTCGCCGCCGGCTACGCGCCCGCGTACGGCGAGACGGAGCTCGGCGCGCCCGAGCTCACGGCCGTGCGCGAAGCCGTGCGCCAGCTGCTCACCGGCCACGACCCGTACCCGGCGGCGGTGGTCGACCGCGGCTGGAACCTCGTCGACGCCAACACGAGCCTCGGCCTGCTCACCGAAGGGGTGGCGCCGGACCTGCTGGCGGCGCCGGTGAACGTGCTGCGCGTGACGCTGCACCCGGAGGGCATGGCGCCGCGCGTGGTGAACCTGGGGGAGTGGCGGGCCCACCTGCTCGGCCGCCTGCGCCGCCAGGTCGAGCAGACGGCCGACCCGGCGCTCGCGGAGCTGCTGGCCGAGCTGCGAGCGTACCCGTGTGACCAGCCGGTGCCGGAGGTCGAGGTGCCCGGGCCGGGCGACATCTTCGTGCCGCTGCGCTACCGCCACCGCGACACCGAGCTCACGTTCTTCAGCACGGTCGCGACCTTCGGCACCCCGCTCGACGTCACGGTCGCCGAGCTCGTGATCGAGTCGTTCTACCCGGCGAACCCGGAAACGGCGGCGTACCTGCGCGCGAGCGCCTGACCCGTTCGTGCGGCGGGGTGGCGCGCCCCCGGGCCACGGAAGTGGAAGGATCGGGCGGTAACACCAGGACAACGCAGTGAGGATCCGCCTTCATGGCCAACCCGCCCCTGCTCACCCTGAACAATTCGGTCACCGTGCCGCAGCTCGGCTTCGGTGTGTACCAGGTCCGTTCCGCGCAGGCCGAGAAGGTGATCGGCGAGGCGATCGACGCCGGTTACCGCAGCATCGACACCGCGGCGATGTACGGCAACGAGGCCGAGGTCGGCGCCGCGATCCGCGCGTCGGGTCTCCCGCGCGACCAGTTCTTCGTGACCACCAAGCTCTGGAACGACCAGCACGGCTACGACAACGCGCTGCGCGCCTTCGACCGCAGTGCGGCCGAGCTGGGGCTCGAGCAGGTGGACCTGTTCCTCATCCACTGGCCGCAGCCGCGGCGCGACCGGTTCGTGGAGACCTGGCGCGCGCTGGAGAAGCTGTACCAGGACGGTCGCGTGCGGGCCATCGGCGTGTCGAACTTCGGCATCCCGCACCTGCGCCGGCTGCTGGACGAGACCGACGTGGTGCCGGCGGTGAACCAGGTCGAGCTGCACCCGTGGCTGCAACAGCTGCCGCTGCGCACCTTCCACGCCGAGCACGGCATCGCCACCGAGGCCTGGAGCCCGCTCTCGCGCGGCCGGCTGCTCGGCGACCGCGTGATCACCTCGCTCGCGGCCAAGTACGGCAAGTCGCCGGCGCAACTCGTGCTGCGCTGGCACCTGCAGATGGGCACGATCGCCATCCCGAAATCGGCCAACCCGGCGCGCATCCGCGAGAACTTCGCGGTGTTCGACTTCGAGCTCGCCGACGACGACCTCGTGGCGCTGGCCGAGCTCGACAACGGCACCCGAACCGGTGCCGATCCTGACACCTTCGGGTGAACGGCGCACCACGACCACGGAAAACGGCCGGCCCCGGAAAACCCGGGACCGGCCGTTCGCCGTTCAGCGGTGGGTCAGGACGCCCGGATGCCGGCGGCCGCGAAGTCGGCCAGCTGCGCGGGTTCCTTGAGGTACGCGCGGAAGCTCTGGGTGGCGCGCTGCTGGTTTTCGTCGGTCGAGGTGCCGCTGATGCTCGCGCCCGCGAGACCCACGAACGGGTAGTCGGCGGGCGGGCCCGAGCCGATCGGCATCGCGGGCGAGCCGATGCGCTCGGGCTTCGCGTTCGTGAGCTGCGTGACCCAGTACGACGACTCGGGGATCCAGCCGTCGGGCAGGCCGCCGATGGTCGAGAGGTCGGTTTTGCCGACGAGCGCGTCGAGCACCTCGGAGGAGGACTTCGTGGTCACGTCGACCTGGAAGCAGGCGCCGTGCTCCGGGGTCAGATCGGCGTCCCAGCGCTTCGCGGCGGCCTCGACGGGCTTGGCGACCTGCGGGGTCACCACGAGCCGGAGCGTGGAGCGGTTGCCGCCGCAGCTCGCGGCCTGGGCCTCGGCGCGGTTGTTGAGCACGCTGTCGGCCCAGTTCCAGCCGAACACACCGAGGGCGACCAGCACGACGAGGCCCGCGCAGGCGATGGGCCACTTGGCGATCCTGCGGCGCGGGGCCTTGGCGGCGACGATCCGGTGTGAGCCCGTCGTCTCGCTGCGGCCTTGCTGGCGCTTCGGCGGATCGAGAGGGTGCGGCACCGGCTCTTCGGCCAGTGTGTGTCGCCCCATCGTTGTCCTTTCGAGACGTGCGCGCACGCGCTGCTATGCAATCAAACCGTTATCACTCTAACAGGTTAGCGACCCTGGGTGAATATTGTGACTGAGAGTTGCACGGTCTGTACACAATTCACGGGGTGCCGCCGAGCAGGTGACGGCGGTGCGTGAATCGGCCGACCCCGCGGCGGGTACGGGTCCGGCCCGCGGCGAGGTGTTGAAAATACCCCGTCGCGGGCCGGACTTGATCAGCGGCTCACCGAACGAGCGTCAGAGGATGCACAACAGGGAACAGGCCTTGGCCGAAGACCACGCCGAGTGCGACGGCGGGGTGCCGGCCGGGGCGTTGGCCGGCGTGTCGCTCACCTTGGCCTGGTTGGTGATCGGGAACAGGTTCAGCAGGGCGTGGGTCGAGCAGTACACCTGCTTCGTCTGGTCCGGTTGCAGCGAGAACGCGGCCGCCGCCTGGCGCGACGGCTCGACGCTGTCCACCACGTGCGTGCCGCTGATGCCGACCGGGCCTTGGTCCGTCACGGTGATCCGCCAGTACGCGGTGGCGTCGAGCAGGCCGACCGGCGCCTGTTTCGCCCACGGTCCCGAACCTCCCGGCCCGCACTTGGCCGCACCGGCCGAGGTGCAGATCTCCCTCTCCTGCGTGACCACCGGCGTGCAGGAGGAGCCCGGTGCGACGGGCAGCGCCACGGTGTTGGAGGTGAACGTGCCCGTCGGGTCGGTGCCGGTCGCGGTGTTCGTCACGCCGGCCACGCTGCGGTCCGCGGAGATCGCCGTGCGGAAACACACCTGCGGTGCGTCACCGGTGAAGCCGACGACGAGCTGCGGCTGGTTGCCCCCGGCGAAGTCCGCCGAGCTCTTCAGGACCAGCGTGGTGGTGAGTACAGGCAGCCCGGCACACGCCGAGGCGGTGGTCCAGTCGTGGCACAGTGTCACGCCCGGGTACGGGCCGCCCCACGCCGGCAGGTAGCTGCGCTGGTGACCGGCCGGGTCGGTGACCACCTCGGGCTTGAAGGCCGGCGGTCCGTCGTATCCTGGCCGCGTGCCCCTTCCGGAGACGCAGAACGAGGTCGTCGTGCTCGGCGAACCCGTCTGGCGCGCCCGCTCGGCGGCGCACGAGGAGCGGGTCGACGAGCTGCTGGCCGGGCACCTGCGCCGCCGCCGCGACGGCGTGAAGCATCCGGTGCACGACTTTCTGTTCACCTACTACTCGTTCCGCCCCAACCAGCTGCGCCGCTGGTCGCCGGGGTACGGCGTGGCGCCGGCCGGGGGACCCGACCCGATTCCGCGGGCCGATGTCGTGTCCCGCCGCGACCGCATCGAGGGCGTCCACGCGCTGCTGGTGGCCACGGCCGGGCGGCCGGCCCACTTCGGCTGTTTCGGCCTGCACGAGTGGGCCATGGTCTACGGGCTCGCCGAGGACCGGGTGCGGCACGCGAGCCACCCGCTGCGCCTCGGCGCGGCCGGCACCGACGAGGTGGTGGAGGGGCATCGCGTCACCTGCTCGCACTTCGACGCGTTCCGCTTCTTCACCCCGGCGGCCCGCCCGCTCAACTCCCTCAATCCGGCGGCGGACGACCGCCCCGCGTTCGAACAGCCGGGCTGTCTCCACGCCGGGATGGATCTCTACAAGCACGCGTTCCGGCTGGCGCCCCTGATCCCCGCCGAGCTGGTGGCCGACTGCTTCGAGCTGGCCCGCGACATCCGGGAGCTCGACATGCGCGCGTCCCCGTACGACCTCACCGGCCTCGGGTACGAGCCGGTGCGGATCGAAACGGCGCAGGGCAAACAGGAGTACGCCGCCGCGCAGCGCGCCTTCGCCGAGCGAGGCGCGCCGCTGCGGCAGCGGCTGATCGAGGAGTGCGAACGGCTGCTGGCCGCGTCGTCCTGACCCCGGAGTCGTGAACGCGTCGCTCGGATGGGGGGCGACGGCCCGGACGAAACCCGGTCAGGCCGTGACGTGCGTGCCGTCGCGCACGGTGCCCACGTACTCCTCCACGAGATCCTCCAGCGCCACGACACCCACGGCCTGGCCGGCGGCGTCGAGGGCCCGCGCGAGGTGGCTGCCTTCCTTGCGCATGGCCGAAAGCGCCACATCGAGCCGCGCGTCGGCGCGCAGTTCGGTGAGCGGGCGGGTCTTCGAGTCCGGCACGCTCGTGTCGGGGCTCTGCCCCACGAGGTCGAGCACGTCCTTCACGTGGATGTAGCCGGTGAGCGTGCCGTCGTCGGTGCACACCGGGAACCGCGAGAACCCGGTCGAGGACACCGCGCGTTCCACGTCGCCCAGCGTCGGTCCACAAGGGAGGGTGGTGAGCTGCGCGGTGGGCACGAGCACGTCGGACACGGTCTTCGCGACCGAGGACAGCGTCTGCGAAAGCCGTTGGTGCTCCGACTGTTCGAGCAGTCCCTCCCGACGTGACTCACTCAGCAGCTCGGCCAGCTCGTCGGACGTGTAGGCCGTTTCCAGCTCGTCCTTCGGCTCCACCTTCACCAGGCGCAGGAACGAGTTCGCCACCAGGTTGAGGAACCAGATCACCGGGTTCGCGAGTTTCACCCACGCCACGTGCGCCGGCACCAGCCACAGCGCGAGCCGCTCGGGCTCGGCGATGGCGAGGTTCTTCGGCACCATTTCGCCCACCAGCACGTGGAGCATCGTGATGAACGCGAGCGCGATCGCGAACGAGATCGGGTGCAGCAGCTGCTCGGGCAGGCCGAACAGGTCGAAGAACCCGGACAGCCGGTGCGCCACGGCGGGTTCGCCGAGGCGACCGAGCAGCAGCGAACAGATGGTGATGCCCAGCTGCGCGCCCGCGAGCATCTTCGACACGTGCCGGCTCGCGTTGATCACGATCTTCGCCCGGGTCTTCCCCTGTTCCAGCAACGCTTCCAGGCGGTCGCGCCGCGAGGAGATCAGGGTGAACTCGGCGCCGACGAAAAACGCGTTGGCGAGCAGCAGCACCACGACGAGGGCGATGTTCAGCCAGTCGCTCACGCGACCACCTCGCGTTCGGTCACCGGGCGCGGCGCGGAATTCTTCTGCGGCGCGGCGGTCGGGCCCTCGGTTCCGGGTGGCTTCTCCGGGCCGGGTTCGACCGGGCGCACCTCGACCTCGGCGATGCGGTGGCGATCCATGCTCGTGACGGTGAGCTGCCAGCCGTCGACGACCGCCGCGTCGCCTTCGGCCGGGATGCGGCCGAGGCGTTCGAGGATCAGGCCGGCGATGGTCTCGTAGTCGCCGTCGGGCATGCGGAAGCCGGTGACCTCGCTGACCTCGTCGGGCCGCAGCTGGCCCGACACGAGCCAGCTGTCCGAGCCGAGCTGCTGCGACGCCGGGGCTTCGCGCTCGTCGTGCTCGTCGCGGACGTCGCCGATGATCTCCTCGACCACGTCCTCCAGCGTGACCAGGCCGGCCATACCGCCGTACTCGTCGACGACGATGGCGAGCTGGTAGCGGGAGTCACGCAGGCGGTTGAGCAGGTCGTCGCCGGGCAGTGACTCCGGCACGGTCGGCACCGGGCGCATGACCGAGCCGATGCGCACCGTGGCGCGCTCGTCGCCCTGCACCGCGAAGGCCTGCTTCACGTGCACGGCGCCCTGCACGTCGTCGAGGTCCTCGCGGTGGACGGGAAACCGCGAGAACCCGGTGCGGCGCGAGATCTCGATGAGGTCGTGGATCGTGTCCTCCACGGTGAGCGACTCGACCTGCACGCGCGGGGTCATCAGCTCGTCGGCCGTGCGCTCGCCGAAGCGCAGCGAGCGGTCCAGCAGCTCGGCCGTGGACGTGTCGAGCTTCCCGCTCTCGGCGCTGGAGCGCACGATCGAGCCGAGTTCCTGCGGCGAGCGCGCCGACCGCAGCTCTTCCTGCGGCTCCACGCCGAACTTGCGCACCACGAAGTTGGCGCTGTTGTTCATGAGCGTGATCAGCCAGCGGAACAGCGCGGAGAAGCGCGAGTGGTAGCCGGTCACGGCGCGGGCGGTGCGAAGCGGACGCGCGATCGCGATGTTCTTCGGCACCATCTCGCCGAGGATCATCGACAGGAACGTGGCCACCACCAGCGCGACCACGATCGACACACCCGCCGCCACGGCCTCGGACAGGCCGACGGCGTCGAAGATCGGGCGCACGAGCTCCCCGATGAGCGGCTCGGCGAGGTAACCGGTGATCAGCGTGGTGAGGGTGATCGCGACCTGGGCGCCCGAGAGCTGGAAGCTCAGCGTGCGGTGCGCCTTCTGCACCGCGAGCGAGCGCCGGTCGCCGGTCTGGCGCACGTCGGCGTCGACGGTGCTGCGCTCGAGCGCGGTCAGCGAGAACTCGGCGGCGACGGCGAGGCCGGTGCCGATCGTGAGGAGGATGAAGACCAGCACGCCGAGTACGGAGAACAGGACGTGGGTCATGCCGCTCCTCCCGCGAAGGGAGAGAGGGCGGTCAAGGAAAAGCCGGGTCGTCTGCCCGGCCCGGTACTGTCACCGGGCGATTGCGCGGCGCGCAAATGGAGTCACTCCTAGCAGGGGAATCGGTCTGTACTGCGACGATGCGGACAATCTTAACGTGTTCCGGACGCCGGACGGGTGACGACCGGCGTGTCGTGCGGCTCAGCGCGGCTGCCGCCCCAGGAGCGCGATGAGGCGCGTCGCGTCGCTCGCCGAGCGCCCCACCGCCACCGGCGGGTCGAACAGGCCGAGGCCCTGCCAGTCGTCGACCCACGGGCGCACCACTTCGAGCAGGCGGGCCGCCAGGTCCGACGGGATCGGGTTCGGCTGCCCCAGGGCCGTCGCGAGGTCCCAGGCGTGCACGGCGAAGTCGATCGCCATCTGCCAGCCGTACTCCTCGGCCGGGATCAGCCCGAAGGACACGTGGACCGTGCGCTGCGCCACACCGGGCACCAGCCACGCTTCCCGGGCCGCCGACGAGGACGTGTCCCAGGCGGCCACGGGATCTTCGCCGAGCACGTCGCCCTCGAAACGGTCGCCGACGTCGTCGAGGGTGGCGCCCTCCAGCAGCGGCGGCACCCACAGCTGCTCGGCGACGAGGTGGTTCACGAGATCGCGCACGGACCAGCCGGAACACGGCGTCGCCCGACCCCAGTCGCCGGGCCCGGTCTCGTGCACGGCCCAGTCGAACAGGGCCAGCGACTGGCCGTGGGCGTCGAGGAATTCCACCGGCATGTTCACCACGGGCACATTCAACACGAAAGTGCCCGGCGCGCAGCGCGGGAACCTATCGGGTGGTGCCGGGCCGGTGGCGCCGCACCGTCTCCTCGACCAGGTCGAGCACGGGACCGAGGTCGTCGCCCGGCAGGCCCATCGCCAGGTGCGAGACAAGGCCTTCGAGCACGAGTTCGAGGAACGCGGTGAGCACGTCCACGTCCACGTCGTCACGCAGGTTGCCTGCTTCGCGCTGGCGCATGAGCCGTTCGCGCGTCGCGACGGTCAGCTGCTCGGAACGCTCGGCCCAGCGGCCGCGGAACTCCGGGTCGGTGCGCAGCCGGCGCGACACCTCCAGGCGGGTGCCGAGCCAGTCGGCCGGGTGCTCGCTGTCGCCGGCGAGCAGTTCGCGCATCACCTGCACGAGGCCCTGCTCGGCCACGACGTCGGCCATCCGCACGGCGTCGTCCTCCGCGAGGGCGAGGAACAGGGACTCCTTGTCGCGGAAATGGTGGAAGATGGCACCCCGGGACAGACCGGTGGCCTCCTCGAGACGGCGGACTGTGGCACCCTCGTACCCGTAGCGGGCGAAGCACACGCGCGAACCGTCGAGGATCTGGCGCCGGCGTGCGTCGAGGTGATCCTGGCTGACCCGTGGCATCCTGGGATCCTGGCATCTGGGACGGGGTCCTCGCAATCCGTACGTACGTACTGTGACGTGGAGTCGCCGGAACCGTCGCGCTTTTTTCTTCGTCTCACCTCGGCCGCGTTCTGCTGACACGGACGTGGGCGGTGACTACGCTGTGCGCCATCACGGTGAGTGAGACTGGGGAGAGGAACGCGCCTTGATCATCGGCGAAGCGGGCCGTGCGGCCCAAAGCGTCTTCGGCGACGTCCCGGGCCCGGTCTACGGCGGTGCCGGCGCGGGCGGGGGCACCTTCGAGATGGAGCCCGCCGAGCTCGACGCCGTGATCGGCCTGTGGGAGGACCAGCTCACGAAGATCACCGCCGACGGGCGCAAGATCGTGGACATCATCGCGGCGCTCAAGCCCCCCGGCCAGGATTCGGCCAGCAGCGGCTACGCGAGCACCGGCAGCGATTCGCTGCGCGCGCTGCAGGAGCAGAACGACTCGATGCGCCAGTACGTGCAGGGCTACCTCACGAAGCTGAAGGCGGCGAAGGACAAGACGGTGGCGACCGACCAGGCGAACGCCGAGCTCGGTCAGGCGCGATGACGAGGAGCGCCGGGGTGGCCGCCGCGCTCGTGGTCGTGGCCGCAGCGGTGGCGGCCGGGTGCTCGGCCCCGACCGCGGGCACCGCGCAGCCGGCGCCGGGCCCCGCGTCGAGCAGCGCTGCCGATGCACGCGCGCCGAAGGTGACCGATCCGCTCGACCCGGCCGCGTACCTGGGCAGACCGTGCGCGCTGGTGCCGGCGAGCGTGCTGGCTCCGCTGCGGTACCCGGCGCAGGGCGAGGCCACCGTGAGCGGGCCGCTCGCCGCCGCCGGACCCGGCTGCGGCTGGCAGATCGGCGCCGAAGGGCTGAGCGTGCAGATCATCCTCGGCACCGGCAACCGCGACCAGGGGATGGGCGGCCTCGCCGGGATCTACCGCGCGAAGGACGCCGGTCAGCTGGGTTTCGTCGTTCCCGCACCGGCGGTGGCGGGGCATCCCGCCGTGTTCAGCGACCTGAGCGACCGCCGGGCGCGCGGCGACTGCGAGATCTGGGTCGGGCTCTCCGACGACCTCGCCTTCGCGAGCGCGGCCCAGGGTTATCAGGGCGAGCAGGATTCGTGCCAGGTCGCGGAAACCGTGGCGGGCGCCGTCGTCGGCACACTCAAGGGGGCTTAGGTGGACGGCAAGCAGATCTACGACAACTTCAGAAGCGGCAGCACCTCGGGGCTGCGCGCCGCTGCCACGCAGGTGCAGGAGCTGTCGTCGGCGTACTGGGAGCGGGCGCAGAGCATCAAGGACCTGCAGGACCGCATGGCGAAGTCGTGGTCGGGCAACGGCGCCGACGCGGCGAACGCGGGCGCGGGGCCGCTGGAGAAGGCGTTCGCGGACACGGCCGACCCGCTGGACATGACCACCGCGTCGGTGGAGACGCAGGCGTCGAGCTTCGAGGATTCGAGCCACGCCGTGGTGGAGGTGCCGCCGAAGCCGGACAAGCCGAGCCCGTGGACCACGGGGCTCAAGGCCGCGATCCCGATCGCCGGGCCCTTCATGGCGGCGCACGACCAGAACTCCTACCAGGACAAGCTGAACCGGTACAACGCCGCCAACGACACCAACGTGCGGGTGATGGACCAGTACAACGGCGTCACCACCAGCACGAAGTCGGTGCTGCCGACGCAGTACGGCACGCTCGAGTCCGACGGCGCGGCGATCCGGCTGACCACGCCGTCGCCGCCGGGGCACGTGACCGTGCCGGGGTCGGCGGGGACGACGACGCCGGGTGGGTCGACCACCGGCGGGACCGGCACGCACACCCCGGCAGCGGGATTCCACCAGACCGGTGACCAGGTGATCACGGGTGGGCACACAGGGACGGGGCACACCGGCGGGCCCGATGTCCCGGCCGGGCCGGGCGGTCCGCACCACCCGACCGGCACCACGACCCCGACGGACACGACCACGCAGAGCAGCACCGGTACGGCCACACCGCCGACCACACGCACCCCGGTCGACCCGATGCCGAACCGGGGCGGCTCGACGTTCGCCCCGAACTTGTCCGGTCAGGTCCCGACGCCGGGGCCGGGCGGGCTCATCGGCGGTGATCCCGGAAGCCCGGTGGGCACTGGGGGCACTGCAGGCCGCGGTGCGGCCGGTGGCCGGTTCGGCGGCGTCGACAGTGAGGGCGGTGCGGCGGGTCGTGGCGCCGGCGGTCTGGGCTCGCGTGCCGGAGCCGGTGGTCGGACCGGGGCCGGTGGCCTGAACCCCTTGGCCGCGGAGGAAGCCGCCGCGGCTCGGGGTGCCGCGTCGAGCCGGGGCACGGCGATGGGCCCGGCGGGTGCCGCCGGCCGCCGCGGCGAGGAGGAGGAAGACGCCGAGCACCGACGGCCCGACTTCCTCGTCGAACCCGATCCCGACGCCCTCTTCGGCACCGACCAGCGGACGATCCCGCCGGTCATCGGCGAGTGACCGCGGTGGCCGGACGGGTCGACGTGCCGCTGGAGGCACTCGCGGCGCTCGCCGAGCGCGAGCAGGTCGGCTCGCTGCACGTGACGCTGCGCCCCGAGCCGGTGTGGCTGTCGGACCTCGAACGCGAAGAGGCGGCCAAACGCGTGGACGACGCCCTCGCCGAGGCCGGGCTCGTCGACCCCCGCGGCCGCGCGACGGTCGACTTCCTCGACTGGCTGCCGCTGCTCTCGCGGCCCGCCGAGGAGGTCTACGGCTGGGTCGCCACCGGCGGACGCACCTACGGCGTGCTGGTGGCCGCGAGCGGGCTGCAGGCGGTGCTGGCGGTGTCCGACGGCGACCACGTGGGCGTGCAGGAGATCGACCGGCAGCGCCTGGTCGAGACCTTGGTGGAGCAGCTGCCGGCCGTCGGCGCCGGCGGTGGTGTGCCGCGCTCGGTGCGGGTGTCCGCCCTCGCGGACGCCGCCCGCCGCGGCGAGGACGCCTACCCGCTCCCACCGGGCCTCGCCGACGTCGTGAGCCTGGTCCAGCGCCCGGTCCACGGCAGCGGCGAGCTCTACACCGCCCGCCGCGACGAGGTCGGCCGCCGCGTCTGCCTCGACGAGCCCCTGCACTACGCGGACACCGACTGGGGCCGCTACCTCAGCCACACCACCGGCACCGGCGAAGACGCCGTGATCCATCTGGCGCCCGCCACCCCGGCGGCGCTGTGCCACACGCTGCGCGAACTGGCCGCGAACCTGCTCTGAGGCGGCCACCGCCCGGCGGAGATCGCGAAATCCGGACGGACCGCACCTCGCGATCTCTTTGTACTGCAAGAAGATGCCGGAAAGCGGGCGGGACCGTTCGGCGTAATGGCGTGACACCGCCGGTGACTCGGGCGAACCTGTTCCGACCAGACCACCCAGACCGGAAGGACCTGCCGTGCCCGGACTGCACCCCGAGATCTCCCCGTACCGCACCGGGATGCTCGACGTCGGCGACGGGCACGCCGTCTACTGGGAGGAGTGCGGCAACCCCGACGGCAAACCCGCGGTGGTCGTGCACGGCGGGCCCGGCAGCGGCTGCCGGCCGGCGCACCGGCGGTTCTTCGACCCGGCCCGTTACCGCGTGGTGCTGTTCGACCAGCGGGGGTGCGGCCGGAGCACGCCGCACGCGGGGGAGCCCGTGGCGGACCTGTCCGCGAACACCACCGCGCACCTGATCGCGGACCTGGAAGCCCTGCGCACCACGCTCGGCATCGACGACTGGTTGCTGTTCGGCGGGTCCTGGGGTTGCGTGCTCTCGCTGCTCTACGCGGAGCACCACCCCGAGCGCGTGAGCGAACTCGTGCTCCTCAGCCTGGCCACCGACCGGCAGGCCGAGCTCGACCTGCTCACCCGCGGCCTCGGCAAGGTTTTCCCGGCGGCGTTCGCGAAGTTCCGCGACGGCGTGCCGCCGGCCGAGCGCGACGGTGACCTCGCCCGCGCCTACCACCGGCTGCTGATGGACCCGGACCCGGAAGTCCACCAGGCCGCCGCCGTGCGCTGGTGCGCGTGGGAGGACGCGATGCTGTCGCAGGAGTCGCCGTCGCCGACGTTCGCGGACCCGGCGTACCGGCTGGCGTTCGCGCGACTGGTCACGCACTACTTCGCCAACGGCTGCTTCAGCGATGACGGCGCGATCCTGCGCGACGCGCACCGGCTCGCCGGGATCCCGGCCGTGCTGGTGCAGGGCACGCTCGACCTCGGCAACCTCACCGGCACGCCGTGGCTGCTCGAACGCGCGCTGCCGGGCTCGGAGCTGCTGCTCGTGGGCGATTCCGGGCACACCACGGCCACCGGGTCGCTGAGCGACGTGCTCGTGGAGGTGCTGGACCGGTTCGCCGGCTGAGCGCCGGAAGCCCACGCGGTGCCCCGCCACGGTCCGGGGCACCGCGCGACCCCCAAACCGTGGCGTTACGGGATCAGCAGGGCAGGCGCACCCTCGTTCGCCTGCGCCTCGGCCGCCCGCGCGGCGCGCGTGGTCTCGGCCAGTCGCAGCCCGGTCACCCGCGGCGGCACCCGGTCGAGGTGCCACTCGGTCAGCAGCAGGGCCACCTTCGCCTGCATTTCGGTGCGCAGCCGCAGGAACGAGTCGGCCGGGTCGGCGCCCACCTCGCCGAGCAGCAGCCACCACGCCCACGCGGCGGCGCCGGCGTTGGCGACGAAGTCCGGGATCACCGCGACGCCGCGGGCGGACAGCGCCGCTTCGGCCTCGGGCGTCGTGGCGGCGTTGGCCGCTTCCACCACGACCTGGGCCTTCACCAGGTTCTCGTTGTCCACGCGCAGCGCGTACGAGATCGCGGCCGGCACGAAGATGTCGGCGTCAGTGGCCACGATCGCCTCGCGGGGCAACGTCCGCACGCCTTCGGGCAGCCGCGTGCGGTCCACCTCGCCGAAGCGGTCGCGCAGGTCGAGCAGCGCCGGCACGTCGAGACCATCGGGGGCGTACAGCGTGCCCGCGGCGTCGGCCACGGCGACCACCTTCACGCCGGCTTCGTGCAGGTACCACGCGGCACCGCCGCCCATGGTGCCGATGCCCTGGATCGCCACGGTGGTCTCGGCGGCCTCCCAGCCCCACGCCGACGCGGCGCCGAGGCAGGCCTGCGCCACGCCGTAGCCGCCGATCACGTCGCCGAGCAGCAGCCCGCCGGGCACCGGCGCGTTGAGCCCGGCCTGCACCCGCCGGAGGGTGCGCGCGGGATCGGCCGAACGGCGGATCGCGGCGTGGTACGACTGCTCCAGCCCGAGCTTCTCGAACACGGCGTCGATGAGGTGCTGCGGCACGCCGAGGTCCTCGGCGGTCACCCAGCTCGCGTCGAGCCACGGGCGCAGGAACTCGCAGAACCGCGTGAGCACGTCGAAGGCGCGCGGGTCCTTCGGGTCGAAGTCGAGGCCGCCCTTGGCGCCGCCGACGGGGAGGTTGAACGTGGCCGTCTTGTTCGCCATGCCGCGGGCCAGGTCCTCGACCTCGCCCATGGTGCAGCCCGCCCGCATCCGCGTGCCGCCCGTGGCCACGCCGGACACCAGGCTGTGCACGACCAGGTAGCCGTGCGCGCCGGTGACGGGGTCGGTCCACGTCAGCCTCATCAACGGTTCGGCGTTCTGCGCGAGCATCGGGCCACTCACCTCCAGGAGTCCACGCGGCCCGGGCGGGCCGTCGCTTTCGAGGGTGCGGTCGGCACCGCCCTCGCGTCCAGTTAACGAACCTGCACGAAGTTGTTTAGGGTTCGTATATGGAGCTTTCGTTGCACCGCCTGCGGATGCTCCGGGAGCTGCGGCGCCGAGGCACGGTCACCGCTGCCGCGGTGTCGCTGCACTACACGGCTTCGGCCGTGTCGCAGCAGCTGGCGCAGCTCGAACGGGACGTGGGCGCGAAGTTGTTCGAACGGCTGGGCCGGCGCGTGCAGCTGACCGAGCTGGGTGTGCTGCTGACCGAGCACGCCGAGGAGATCCTGGGCTCGGTCGAGCGCGCGACGCTGGCCCTGGAGGAAGCGCAGGGCACGATGTCGGCGCGGCTGACCGCGGGCGTGTGGGCGTCGGTGGCGTCCGGCCTGCTGCCTTCGGCGCTGACCGCGCTGGCCGCCGAATACCCCGGGATCCAGTTGAAAACCCGGGAGCTCGCCCCGGAGGACACCGCGGAGGCCGTCCGTGACGGCGCGCTCGACCTGTCGTTCGTGATCGACTACTCGGACGCGCCGACGCAGTGGGACAACGGGCTGGAGCGCGCGGCGGTGGCCGTCGAACGGCTGCACGCGGCCGTGCCGGCCGGGGCGTTCCCGGCGGGTGCGGTGTCGCTCGACGAGCTGGCCGAGCACCCGTGGATCCTCGCGAGCCCGAAGTCGCACTTCGGCCGGGCGATGCGGATGGCGTGCCACCGCCACGGGTTCGCGCCGAAGATCAACCACGAGGTCGAGGAGCAGTCCACGGCCATGGCCATGGTGGGCGCGGGCCTCGGGGTCACGCTGGTGTCGGACCTCGGGCTGCGGCTGCTGCGGCCGCCGGGCATCGACGTGGTCACGCTGACCACGCCGCTGCTGCGCACGGTGTCGATCGCCTACCGCCGAACGGAGATCCGGCGCCCGGCGTTGCACCTCGTGATCGGGGCGGTGCAGTCCGCCGCGGCGGAGCTCGGATTGGGCACCGAACCTGCCCTGCCGTGATCAGCCGGACGGAGCAACGCGCGGGAACTTCAGGACAAAAGCCCTGGTCAGCAGTCCTTACGAGAATCTTGCCGATCTCGCGCGCGCTCGCGAGCACCTGATTTTGTCGGACCCTCCGTGTAGCGTCCGAAGGCGAGAGGTCCCACCCCGCGGACCTCCTTGATTCGGACGGCGAACGATGACTGCGGTGCACGATTTTCCGGAGAAGTCCGGAAGTGCGTCGAACCTCACCGCGCGGGTGCTTTCCGACCGCGCGGCCGGGGAGGCGTACGTCGCCTCGGTGTGCTTCAAGCACGGCCCGCCGAGACTGCTGGGCGTGGAACTCGAGTTCACGGTGCACCACGCCGAGGACCCGGCCCGCCCGCTCGACTCAGATGTCCTGGCCACGGCGCTCGGCCCGCACACCCCGCGGACGCTGCGCCCCGACAGTCCGGCCACCCCGCTTCCGGCAGGCTCTCCCGTGAGCCTCGAGCCCGGGTGCCAGGTGGAGATCTCCGCTCTTCCTCAGGCCTCGCTGCGCGATCTGCACGCAGTCGTCTCGGCCGACCTCTCCCATCTCGTCACGTTGCTCGCCCGGCACGGCCTCGTGCTCGGCGAGTCGGGCATCGACGCCCACCGCCCGCCGCGGCGCGCGCTGCGCACTCCTCGCTACGCCGCGATGGAGCGCCGGTTCGAGCCCATCGGCACGGGCGGGATCACCATGATGTGCAGCACCGCCGGGCTGCAGATCTGCGTGGACACGGGAGAAGCCGACCAGGTCGAGGCGCGCTGGGAGGCGGCCCACGTGATGGGGCCGCCGCTGCTCGCCGCGTTCGCCAATTCCCGGGTGCACGCCGGTCGCGACACCGGCCTCGAGTCCGCGCGCTGGCTCGCGGTGCTCGAGACCGAACCGGTGCGCACCCGTTCGGCGGTGCCGGGTCCCGACCCGGCGATCGACTGGGGCCGGCGCATGATGGACACGCCGCTGATGGTGCTGCCCCGCGGCGAACGGCCGTGGGACGCGCCCGACGGCCTCACGTTCGCCGACTGGATCGACGGCCGGGGTGCGGCGGGGGTGCTGCGCCGCCCGACGGCGGAGGACCTCGACTACCACATCACCACGATGTTCACCCCGGTGCGGCCCCACGGGTACCTGGAGATCCGGTACCTCGACGCCCAGCCGCCCGGCGAGTGGCTGCCCCCGGTGGCCCTCGTCTCGGCGCTGTTCGCCCGTCAGTCCACAGTGGACGAGGTGCGCCGGCTGTGCGCGCCGGTGGCGGACCGCTGGGTCGACGCCGCGACACGGGGTCTGGCCGACGCCGACCTCGCGGCCGTCGCGCGCGAGCTCGTGGAGCTCGGCATCGCCGAGCTGCCCGCCACGGGCCTGTCCGCCGCGACCGTCACCGGGATCACCGAGAGCGTGCGCACACGCGTGAACGGATCGAGGAGTCAGGAGCGATGAGCGTTACCCCGGAACACAACCCGCTGCTGGAACTGAGCCCGCAGAACCTGCGGGCCCACGCGGCCGAGGCCCTCACGCGGGCGCGGGCGCGCAGTGTCGTGCTCACCGACGCGGTCGACGACGAGGACCTGGTCCGCCAGCACTCTAAGCTGATGTCGCCGCTGGTCTGGGACCTCGCGCACATCGGCAGCCAGGAAGAGCTGTGGCTGGTCCGCGACGTCGGCGGCCGCGAGCCGCTGCGCCCGGACATCGACGACCTCTACGACGCGTTCCAGCACGCGCGCGCCGACCGGCCGGCCCTGCCGCTGCTCGGCCCGGCCGAGGCCCGCGCGTACGTGCGCGAGGTCCGCGAGAAGGCGTTCGACGTGCTGGAAACCGCGCCGCTGGAGGGCAGCCGGCTCACCGAGAGCGCGTTCGCGTTCGGCATGATCACCCAGCACGAGCAGCAGCACGACGAGACCATGCTGGCCACGCACCAGCTGCGCCGCGGCGAGCCGGTGCTGCACGCGCCGGAGCCACCGCCCGGTTCGCCGGGCCGGTTGCCCGCCGAGGTGTTCGTGCCGGCCGGTCGGTTCACGATGGGCACCACGGCCGAGCCGTGGGCGCTGGACAACGAGCGTCCGGCGCACGAGATCGATGTGCCGGCGTACTTCCTCGACACCGGCGCGGTCACGTGCGGCGCCTACGTGGAGTTCCTCGAGTCCGGCGGCTACGACGAGCGCCGGTTCTGGAGCGAGCCCGGCTGGGCCTACCGCCAGGACCACGACATCACGGCGCCGCGCTTCTGGCACCGCGAGCCGAGCGGCTGGTGGCGCACGCGGTTCGGCGTCCACGAGCCGGTGCCGGTGAACGAGCCGGTGGTGCACGTGTCCTACTACGAAGCGGAGGCGTACGCCGCCTGGGCCGGCAAGCGGCTGCCCACCGAAGCCGAGTGGGAGAAGGCCGCGCGCCACGACCCGGGCACGGGCCGTTCGCGCCGCTTCCCCTGGGGCGACGAGGAACCGACGGCCGAGCACGCCAACCTCGGGCAGCGCCACCTGCGCGCGGCCGAGGCCGGCGCGTACCCGGCGGGGGCGTCGCCGCTGGGGGTGCACCAGCTCATCGGTGACGTGTGGGAGTGGACGAGCACCGACCTCTACGGCTACCCAGGCTTCGCAGCGTTCCCGTACCGCGAGTACTCCGAGGTGTTCTTCGGCCCGGACTACAAGGTGCTGCGCGGCGGCTCGTTCGGCACGGACTCGGCGGCGATCCGCGGCACGTTCCGCAACTGGGACTACCCGATCCGGCGGCAGATCTTCTCTGGCTTCCGCTGCGCCCGCGATCCCCGGCCCGGCGAGGTGAGCTGAGCGGCATGTGCCGGCACCTCGCGTACCTCGGCGCGCCCGTTTCCCCCGCCGAGCTCGTGTTCGACGCGCCCCACGCGCTGCTCACGCAGTCCTACGCCCCGCTCGACATGCGGGGCGGTGGTTCGGTCAACGCCGACGGCTTCGGCCTCGGCTGGTACCCCGAGCCGGGCGGCGCGCCGCAGCGCTACCGGCGCCAGTCTCCCCTGTGGACGGACCAGACGCTGCCGGCGCTGGCCGCCTCGGTGCGGACCACGGCGTTCGTCGCCGCGGTGCGCAACGGCACCACCGGCATGCCGGTGACCGAGGCGGCCGCGGCGCCGTTCACCGACGGGCCCTGGCTGTTCAGCCACAACGGCGTGGTCCGCGGCTGGCCCGCCTCCGTGGCCGGGCTGGCGAAGGCCCTCGACGTGACCGAACTGCTCACGCTGGAAGCCCCCACCGACTCGGTCCTGCTGTGGGCGCTGCTGCGCGCGCGGCTGCGGGCCGGCGTCGACCTGCTGGCCGCGGTCACCGACCTCATCGTCGAGGTCGAGGCCGCGGCCCCGGGTTCCCGGCTCAACTTCCTGCTCACCGACGGCACCACGCTGATCGGCACGACCTGGACGCACGCGCTCTCGATGCGCAGCGTGCCCGGCGGGGTGGTGCTGGCGTCGGAGCCGTGCGACGCAGACCCGGCCTGGACCCCGGTTCCCGAGCACCACGCCGTGCGCGTCACGGACACCGGAGTCGTCGACCTTGTTCCCCTGACTGTTCCCCTGACTGTGGATCGGAGCACCCGCTCATGACCGAAGTCGATCTCGAAAGCCATCGCCGCGACGTGGAGGGCGAGCTGCGCGCGGACGTGCGCGCTGGCCTCACGGCGGAGCGGAAGTGGCTGCCGCCCAAGTGGTTCTACGACGCCGAGGGCAGCGAGCTGTTCGAGAAGATCACCGAGCTGCCCGAGTACTACCCGACCCGCAGCGAACGCGAGGTGCTGGCCGCGCGGGCCGGGGACATCGCGCGGCTCACCGACGCGCACACGCTCGTGGAGCTGGGTTCCGGGTCGAGCGAGAAGACCCGGCTGCTGCTCGACGCGCTCACCGAGCACGGCACGCTCGAATCGTTCGTACCGCTGGACGTCTCGGAGTCGGCGCTGGCCGAAGCCGCCGCGGCGATCACGGCCGACTACCCGAAGCTGGAGGTGCGCGGGGTCGTCGGCGACTTCACCCAGCACCTGAACCTGCTGCCGGGCACCGCGCCGCGCGTGGTCGCGTTCCTCGGCGGCACGATCGGCAACTTCCTGCCCGAGGAGCGCGCGACGTTCCTGCGGTCCGTGCGCGAGGTGCTCGACGAGGGCGAGTGGCTGCTGCTGGGCACCGACCTGGTGAAGGACCGCGAAACCCTCGAGCGCGCCTACGACGACGCGGCCGGGGTCACCGCGGCCTTCAATCGCAACGTGCTGCGCGTGATCAACGCCCGGCTCGGCGCGAACTTCGACCTCGACGCCTTCGAGCACGTGTCCCACTGGGACGCCGAGCACGAGTGGATCGAGATGCGGCTGCGGGCCCGGCACGAGGTCACGGTCGCCATCCCGGGTGCCGAGCTGCAGGTGCACTTCGCGGCCGGCGAGCACATCCGCACGGAGATCTCCGCGAAGTTCCGTCCGGCCGGTGTCGAAGCGGAGCTGGCGGCCGCCGGGTTCGCCGTCGAGCGCTGGTGGACGGACTCCCAGGAGCGGTTCGGGGTGAGTTTGGCAAGATCTGTGCGTGCGTAACCCCCTCGAGCCCTTCGCCCGCAAGCTCGGCACCCGGCCGTTCGTGATGACGCTCTCGCGCGGCATCATCTGGACGGACCAGAAGCTGCACCGCTTTTTCGGCGGCCGGGTGACGCTGGTCGGCCTCGCCGGCCTGCCGTCGCTGCGGCTCACCACGACCGGGCGCAAGAGCGGGCTGCCGCGCAGCACGAACCTGCTGTACTTCCCGCACGGCGACGACTTCGTGCTCACGGGCTCGAACTGGGGCCGGCCGAACAACCCGGCCTGGACCTACAACCTGCGCGCGGATCCCAAGGCCACGGTCGGGATCCGCGCGCGGGTCGTCGAGGTCAAGGCCCGGGAGCTGGAAGGCGCCGAGTACGACCGCATGTGGTCGGAACTGCTCGCGTTCTGGCCGGGCTACGAGATGGAACGGGTCGCGGCGGATCGGCCGTTGCCGGTGTTCGTGTTGTCCCGTAGGTGACGCGGGCGGACAAAGCACGCCCGAAAATCGGGCATAACGGGGCAGAGCTCTTGTCAGGTGTGTGCGAATACGTGAAAGTGTTCGCCAGAAGTTCACCTGAGGGGAGTTGCCGGTGCGGCGGTGGCGCTGGGCGGCGGTGGTCGGCCTGGTCGTGGTCGCCGTCGGCGTGGTGGTCGTCACTGTCGGCCGGCAGGGATCCGACGCCGAGGCGGGCCCGATCGTCGTGTCGCGGTCGGGGTGCGGTGCCGGCTGGGTGGCGCCGTCGCCGGGTCCGCAGACGTTGCAGGTGCGCAACACCGGCGCGGTGACCATGGAGGTCGAGGTCGTCGACCCCGCCACCGGCACCGTGTTCGGCGAGCTGGAGGGCGTGGGCTCCGGCACCACCCGGGCCCTGCCGGTGACCCTGGCCGACGGGGCGTACGCGCTGCGGTGCGTGCCCGAAGACGGCACCGCGTTCGTGGGCCCGGCGGTCCACGTGCGGGGCGGCGCGGTGCGTCCCGGGCCCGCGGTCGTGCCGGTGACCGCCGCGGACCTGCTGGCACCGCTGAAGAAGTACCACGCGTACGTCGCCGAAGGGCTCACCGTGCTGGCCGGGCAGACCGGCGCGCTCGCGACCGCCGTCCACAGTGGAGACCGCGCGGCGAGCCGGCAGGCCTGGCTCACCGCACACCTGACCTACGAACGCCTCGGCGCGGCCTACGACGCTTTCGGCGACAGTGACGCCGCACTCAACGGCACCACGGCGGGCCTCGCCGGCGGCGCGGCGGATCCGGGGTTCACCGGCTTCCACCGCCTCGAGAACGGCCTGTGGCACAACGAAAGCCTGGTCGAGCTGCGGCCCGTGGCCACGCGGCTGGACCTCGGGGTGCGCCAGTTGCGCACGGACTTCGGCGAAGCGCAGATCGACCAGAACGACCTCGGCCTGCGCGCCCACGAGATCATGGAGAACACGCTCCAGTTCGAGCTCACCGGCCGCACCGACTACGGCAGCGGCAGCACGCTGGCCACGGCCGCCGCCAACCTCACCGGCACCCGCGCCGTGCTCGACGTGCTGCGCCCACTGCTCGCCACCCGGTTCCCGGGCCTCGGCGACCTCGACACCTGGCTCGCCCGCACGGACGCCGACTTGTACGCGGCGCGGGGCACCGCGCTGGCCAACCTGACGCGCGTCCAGCGAGAGCGGATCAACGCCGACGTCGCCGAGCTCACCGAACGCCTCGCCCCGGTCGCGGCGATCGCAGAGCCGAGGAGGGTGTCGTGACGCTGGGACGGCGCGCTTTCCTGCGTGGGGCCGCGGCCGGACTCGGGCTGCTGCTGTTCCACGGTCTGCGGCGGGCGGCGCTGCTCGCCCGGGCGGGTTGGGATTCGGGCGTGGCGATCGCGGAGTCGAGGAGGGTGTCGTGACGCTGGGACGGCGCTACTTCCTGCGCGGGACCGCGGCGGCCGACCCCGGAGTGGGCCCGGTGGGCTTGCCTGTGCAGGCGTCGGCTGGATCGGCGCAGGTGTCCTTCTTTGGCTCGCGGCCGGATGGGGATTCGGTCGCGGCGCTCGCCGAGCCGAGGAGGGTCTCGTGACTCTCGGGCGGCGCGCGTTCCTGCGCGGGGCCGCGGCCGCCGGCGCTGGAGCCGGCCTGGTGGGCCTCAGCGCGAGCGGGGCGGCGGCCGGACCCGGACCGGTGCCGGTGCCGTTCCACGGCCCTCGGCAGGCCGCGGTGCTCGCCGAGCCTGCGCGGCACTCGATCGTCGCGGCGTTCGACGTGGTGGCGCAGAACCGCGAGGAGCTGACCGGCCTGCTGCGTGAGCTGACCGACCGCGCCGCGTTCCTCACCGCGGGCGGTGCGCCGGCGGCGCTCGGCATCAGCGGGCCGCCGTCCGATTCGGGGGTGCTCGGGCCCGAGGTGCCGGCGGGGGAGCTGGCGGTGCTGGTGGGAGTGGGTGCGTCGCTGTTCGACGACCGTTACGGCCTGGCCGGGCGCAAACCCGCGGGGCTCAAACCGATGCCGGTGTTCCCCGACGACGCGCTCGAGCCCGGCTGGTGCCACGGCGACCTGAGCCTCGTGCTCAGCGCGGCCGAGCCCGACACCGTGCTGCACGCGCTGCGGGATCTGACTCGCGCCACCCGCGGGGGGATGCAGGTGCGCTGGAAGATCGACGGCTTCACGTCCCCGCCGCGCCCGGCCGGCACCCCGCGAAACCTGCTGGGGTTCAAGGACGGCACCGCGAACCCGCGCCCGCCCGAGCTCGACCGTCTGGTGTGGACGGACGACGGCGGCAGCTATCAGGTCGTGCGGCTGATCCGGATGCTCGTGGAGTTCTGGGACCGCGTTTCGCTCTCCGAGCAGGAGAACATGATCGGCCGGCGTCGCGACACCGGTGCGCCGCTCGATGGCGCCGACGAGCAGGACGAGCCGCGCTACGCCGAGGACCCCGTGGGCACGGTGATCCCGCTGAC
This sequence comes from Amycolatopsis rhabdoformis, assembly GCF_035918295.1. GTDB lineage: Bacteria > Actinomycetota > Actinomycetes > Mycobacteriales > Pseudonocardiaceae > Amycolatopsis > Amycolatopsis rhabdoformis. Next base: position 2,998,200 of record NZ_CP142149.1, on the reverse strand, counting down.
CAGCCACATGCGCCTCGCCAACCCGCGCACGCCGGGCACCGACGGCGAGCGGATCCTGCGGCGCGCGGTGAACTACGACCGCGGCGTGGACACCAACGGAAACCTCGACATGGGCCTCGTGTTCACCTGCTACCAGCGGGACCTCGCGGGGCAGTTCGAGGCGGTGCAGAAGCGGCTCGAAGGCGAGCCGCTCACGGACTACGTCTCGCCGTTCGGGGGCGGGTACTTCTACCTGCTCCCCGGCGTGACGGACCCGGCCGACCACTACGGCCGGGCGTTGCTGGGATGAGCGGGAAGGGGCCGGTCGTGGGCAGGAACAGGAAGAGGGCCGCGCTCGCGGCCGGGGCGCTCGGCGCGGCCGCGGTGCTGCTGGCGGCGTGCGCGAGCAGCGCGGCGGCGCCGGCCGCGCCGGACCAGGCCGTGGACGCGGCGGGTTTCCCGACCGCGACCCCGATCAAGCACGTGGTGGTGATCTTCGGCGAGAACATCTCGTTCGACCACTACTTCGGCACCTATCCCCACGCCACCAACGAGAACGGCACCCCGTTCCACGCCGCGCCCCGCACACCGAAGGTCAACGGGCTCGACCACCAGCTGCTCACCGACAACCCCAACGCCTACAACCCGAAACGCCTCGGCCCGGACCAGGCGCTGACCTGCGACCAGGCCCACGACTACAACAAGGAACAGGCCGCCTTCAACGGCGGGAAGATGGACAAGTTCGTGGAGAACACCGAGAAGGACAAGTGCACGGGCCAGCCCGTGCTGTTCGGCGAACCCGGCCTGGTGATGGACTACTTCGACGGCAACACCGTCACCGCCATGTGGAACTACGCCCAGCACTACGCGCTCGGCGACAACTCCTTCGACGCCGTCTTCGGCCCGTCGAGCCCCGGCGCGATCAACCTGATCTCCGGCCAGACCCACGGCCTGCAGCCGGTGGACTCGGTCACGGGCGAGCCGAAGGTCGACCCGAACACCGCGGCCTCGCCCGACGAGCACGGGGTCGGCACGATGATCACCGACCCCGACCCGGCGTTCGACGACTGCTCCGACAAGAACCACACCGCGACCGACAACCTCGGCGCCTTCCAGGGCCGCAACGTCGGTGACCTGCTCAACGCCCGGCACGTGACGTGGGGCTGGTTCGAAGGCGGGTTCAGGCCCACCGGCGCCGCCGGCGGCTACGCGGTGTGCGGCACGCAGCACGCGAACGTCGGGGGACAGGCGGCGGTGGACTACAGCCCGCACCACGAACCGTTCCAGTACTACGAATCCACGGCGAACGCGAAGCACCTGCCCCCGAGCGCGCGGCACGCCGTCGGCCAGACCGATCAGGCCAACCACCAGTACGACGTGCGCGACTTCGACGACGCGCTGGGCGCCGGCACCATGCCCGCCGTCAGCTTCCTGAAGGCACCGTCCTACCAGGACGGTCACGCCGGCTACTCCGACCCGCTCGACGAGCAGGCGTTCGTGGTCTCGGAGATCAACCGCATCCAGGCCTCGCCGCACTGGCGCGACACGGCGATCGTGCTCGCCTACGACGACTCCGACGGCTGGTACGACCACGTGCCCTCGAAGATCGTGAACGGCTCGCACGACGCGGCGCAGGACTCGGGCGTGTGCACCTCGCACCCGGTGCGCCTCGGCGGGTACGCCGACCGCTGTGGTTACGGCCCGCGCCTGCCGCTGCTGGTGATCTCGCCCTACAGCCGCGTGAACCACGTCGACCACAACCTCACCGACCAGACGTCGGTGCTGCGGTTCATCGAGGACAACTGGCACCTCGGCCGCATCGGCGACGGCTCGTTCGACGCCGTGGCCGCGCCCCTGACCGGGATGTTCGACTTCTCGCACCCGACCGCGAAACCGCTGAAGCTCGACCCGAAGACGGGCGCCGAGGTCCGCTGACCCGCACTCGAACACGGCGAAGGCCGCCCCGGAAAATCCCGGAGCGGCCTTCGCTTTGTACAGGTAGTGCAGGTGGATCAGGCGTTGGTCATCTTGCGCAGCACGTACTGCAGGATGCCGCCGTTGCGGTAGTAGTCGGCCTCGCCCGGCGTGTCGATGCGCACGTCGGCTTCGAACTCGACCTTGGTGCCGTCGGCCTTGGTGGCGGTCACGTGCACCGTGCGCGGGGTCTCACCGTCGTTGAGCTTGGTGATGCCCGCGATGTCGAACGTCTCGGTGCCGTCGAGCTTCAGCGACGCGGCCGACTCGCCCGCCGGGAACTGCAGCGGGATCACGCCCATGCCGATGAGGTTCGAGCGGTGGATGCGCTCGAACGACTCGGTGATCACCGCGCGCACGCCCAGCAGCGAGGTGCCCTTGGCGGCCCAGTCACGCGACGAGCCTGAGCCGTACTCCTTGCCGCCGAGCACGACCAGCGGGGTGCCCTGCGCCGCGTAGTTCTGGGCGGCGTCGTAGATGAAGGCCTGCGGGGCGCCGTCCTGGGTGAAGTCGCGGGTGTAGCCGCCCTGCACGTCGTCCAGCAGCTGGTTGCGCAGCCGGATGTTCGCGAAGGTGCCGCGGATCATCACCTCGTGGTTGCCGCGGCGCGAGCCGTACGAGTTGAAGTCCTTGCGGTCGATGCCGTGCTCGGTGAGGTACTGGCCGGCCGGGGTGTCGGCCTTGATCGCACCGGCGGGGGAGATGTGGTCGGTGGTGACCGAGTCGCCCAGCTTCGCCAGCACGCGCGCGCCGGAGATGTCGGAGACCGGCGCCGGCTCCGCCTGCATGCCCTCGAAGTACGGGGGCTTGCGCACGTAGGTGGACTCGCCGTCCCACTCGAAGGTCTTGCCCTCGGGAGTGGGCAGCGCCTTCCAGCGCTCGCCGCCGTCGAACACGTCGGCGTAGTCCTTGGAGAACATCTCCTGCGTGATCGAGGAGTCGATCGTCTCCTGGATCTCCTGCGGCGACGGCCAGATGTCCTTCAGGAACACGTCGTTGCCGTCGGTGTCCTGACCGAGGGGCTGCTGCTCGAAGTCGAAGTCCATCGTGCCGGCCAGCGCGTAGGCGATGACCAGCGGCGGCGACGCGAGGTAGTTCATCTTCACGTCGGGGTTGATGCGGCCTTCGAAGTTCCGGTTGCCCGAGAGCACGGAGACGGCGGTGAGGTCGTTCTCCTGGATCGCGGCCGAGATCTCGTCCGAGAGCGGGCCGGAGTTGCCGATGCAGGTGGTGCAGCCGTAGCCGACCAGGTGGTAGCCCAGCTTCTCCAGGTACGGCCACAGGCCGGCCTTGTTGTAGTAGTCGGTCACGACCTGCGAGCCCGGCGCCATCGACGTCTTGACCCACGGCTTCACCGCGAGACCCTTGTCCACCGCGTTGCGGGCGAGCAGCGCCGCGCCCAGCATCACCGACGGGTTCGACGTGTTGGTGCACGAAGTGATCGAGGCGATCACCACGGCGCCGTGGTCGAGCACGAACTCGCCGCGCTCGGCCGACTTGACCGTGACCGGCTTGGTCGGACGGCCCGACGCACCGTTGGCGGCCGACTGCACCGGCACGGCGTCTTCGTCGGCGAACGAGAGCGAAGCCGGGTCGCTCGCCGGGAAGGTCTCCTCGATGGTCTCGTCGACCTTGGTGTGCGGCGCCGGGTACTGCTCTTCCACGTAGTCGTGCACCGACTTGCGGAAGGAGTTCTTGGCGTCGGACAGCTCGATGCGGTCCTGCGGGCGCTTCGGGCCGGCGATCGACGGCACGACGGTGGAGAGGTCCAGCTCGATGTACTCGGAGTACACCGGCTCGTGGGACGCGTCGTGCCAGAGGCCCTGCTCCTTGGCGTAGGCCTCGACGAGCGCGACCTGCTCGGCCGAGCGGCCGGTGAGCTTGAGGTAGCGCATGGTCTCGTCGTCGATCGGGAAGATCGCCGCGGTGGAGCCGAACTCGGGGCTCATGTTGCCGATGGTGGCGCGGTTGGCCAGCGGCACCGAGGCCACGCCTTCGCCGTAGAACTCGACGAACTTGCTGACCACGCCGTGCTTGCGCAGCATCTCGGTGATCGTGAGCACCACGTCGGTGGCGGTGACGCCGGTCGGGATCTCGCCGGTGAGCTTGAAGCCGACCACACGCGGGATGAGCATCGACACCGGCTGGCCCAGCATGGCGGCCTCGGCCTCGATGCCGCCGACGCCCCAGCCCAGCACGCCCAGGCCGTTGACCATGGTGGTGTGCGAGTCGGTGCCGACGCAGGAGTCGGGGTAGGCCTGCCCGCCCCGGGCCATGACCGTGCGCGCGAGGTGCTCGATGTTGACCTGGTGCACGATGCCGGTGCCCGGCGGCACGACCTTGAACTCGTCGAAGGCGCCCTGGCCCCAGCGCAGGAACTGGTAGCGCTCGCGGTTGCGCTCGTACTCGATCTCGACGTTGCGCTCGAAGGCGTCGGCGCGGCCGAACACGTCGATGATCACGGAGTGGTCGATGACCAGCTCGGCCGGCGCCAGCGGGTTCACCTTGTCGGGGTCGCCACCGAGGTCGGTGACGGCCTCGCGCATGGTGGCGAGGTCCACGACGCAGGGAACGCCGGTGAAGTCCTGCATGATCACGCGCGCCGGCGTGAACTGGATCTCGATCGACGGGTCGGCGCTGGGGTCCCAGCTGCCGAGCGCGCGGATGTGGTCGGCGGTGATGTTCGCGCCGTCCTCGGTGCGCAGCAGGTTCTCGAGCAGGATCTTCAGGCTGTAGGGCAGGCGCTCGGCGCCTTCGACCTTGTTCAGGCGGAAGACCTCGTACGAGTTGTCTCCGACCTTCAGCGTGTCTTTGGCGCCGAAGCTGTCCTTGCTGGCAGGTGCAGTCACGTCTAACTCCAGTGGCGGGGACTCGCGCCGTCGCGGGTGCGGGCCCCGGGTCAGTTCGGTGTGTGTTTCGCGGTCCTCGGGAAGACCGCGACCGAGTCTTGCGCACCCCCACCGTAGGACCGGAATCGGGATGGCACACCTCGTCCGTCGAGCCAAACAGTACGCGTGTCCTGTATTCACTTCAAGACGACACGCGGAGTGAGCTGCGCCATTCGGACACGCCGAACGTCAGGGGTCCCCCGATGAGGGGAATTGGTGTCTACGGTGTGTGAGTTCCGCCTGAGGCTTGTGATAGTGGTGTGACTGCAGTGGCACGCGGTGTGATCACTGCTGGCTGGAGCTGGTGAGCGGGAGGTGGCTGGTCGTGGTGGTCCGGCGTGGACGGGTCTTGCGGCGTGGTCTCACCGTCGGTTCCTTCGCCCTCGTGGTCCTGTTCGGAGCAACCGGCACGGGCCTGGCGGTGCCGCCGCCCCCGCCCAACCCGAGTGACTCCGACCTCAACTCCTCGAAGGCCGCCGCCAACGAGAAGGCGGGCGAGGTCGGCAAGCTCACCAACCAGCTCGCGCAGGCCGAGCAGAAGCTCAGCTCGCTGCAGGACGACGTGGAGCTGAAGCAGGAGCAGGCCATGAAGGCCCTGGTCGACCTGCAGACCGCGCAGGACGCCGCGAGTCAGGCCGAGGAGGCCGCGAAGTCCGCGCGCGCCGAGGCCGACGCCGCCGCGGGCGCGATCGAGAAGGCGCGCCAGGACCTCAAGACCTTCGCCGCGGCGAGCTTCGAGCAGGGCAGCACGATCGGCTCGGTCTCGGCCTACCTCACCGCCGACAGCCCGAAGGACCTGCTCGCTCGGGCCGCGATGCTCGACTCCATCGGCGGCTCGCGGCTCAACGCGCTCGATCGCCTCCAGCAGGCGCAGACGGAGAAGTCCAACAAGGACTCCGCGGCGCGCAAGGCCGTCGAGGTCGCGCAGGAGAAGCAGGACGCGGCCACGCGCGCGAAGACCGGCGCCGACGCCGCCCAGGCCGACGCCGTGCAGGCGCAGCAGTCGCAGGCGTCGCAGAACCAGCAGCTGCAGGCGAGCAAGGCCTCGGTCGAGCAGCAGCTCTACGCGGCGCAGTCGAAGGTCAACGGCCTGCAGGGCCAGCGCCAGCGCTACCAGGACTGGGTGGCGCAGAAGCAGCGTGAAGACGAGGAACGCGCTCGCCGGGCGGCGCTCAACGCGTCGAAGGGTGGCGGCCGTCCGCCGTCGTCGGGTGGCGGTGGCCGGCCTTCGCAGGCGGCGGGCTCGTCGATCGAGGCCGTGATCTCCCGCGCCCTGTCGCAGCTGGGCCGCCCGTACGCCTGGGGTGGCGGCAACGGCAGCGGCCCCACCCGCGGCATCCACGACGGCGGCGTCGCCGACATGTACGGCGACTACCGCAAGATCGGCTTCGACTGCTCCGGCCTGATGATCTACGCCTTCGCCGGGGTCCGGTCCCTGCCGCACTACAGCGGCTACCAGTACACCTCCGGCCGCCGCGTCCCCCTCTCCCAGATGCGCCGCGGCGACATGCTCTTCTGGGGCGGCTCCGCCGGCATCCACCACGTCGCCCTGTACCTCGGGGGCGGGCAGATGGTGGAAGCCCCGCAGTCCGGCTCGTACGTCCGGGTCGCCCCGGTGCGCTACGGCGGGATCATGCCGTACGCGACGCGCTTGATCGGCTGAGTTTGTAGTCTTCGTCCTTGTGACGTGGGGCGGCGTGCGGGCGCGGGTGGAGCTGGTGGCGCGCTCGCCGCGGGCGGAGTTCGTGTTCGGCGCCGACAAACACGGGTTCCGGCTGGCCCGTCCGCTGCGCGAACGTGACGTGACCGCCATCGAGGAGCAGTTCGGTGCGCGCTTGCCGGCGGCCTACCGCAGCTTCCTGCTCGAAGTCGGTGCCTGCGGTGCGGGCCCGGGGTACGGGCTTCTCGGGTTTCGGCGCCACCGGCGCCGCTGGATGTTCGGCGAGGGTGACCTGCGAGGCGGTGACCGGGTGAACCTGCGGCCCGAGTTCGCGCACACCGAGGCCTTCCTCCTGGCGGAGTGGCCGGATTTCAGGACGGTTCCCGGAACGGACCGGACGGCGCTGGCTGCTTCGCTCGAAGACCGCGACCACGCCGCGACCCACGGCACGCTCCCGCTCAGCCCCGGCGACAACGGCTGCCGCGACCTCCTCGTGGTCACCGGCCCCGACCGCGGCGCCGTCTGGCGCGACGCGCACGCCCTCGACCAAGCCCTGAGCCCGTACGACGAGATCCGCGCGAGCCGGCAGTTCGACCGCTGGTACCTCGACTGGCTCGACGGGGTCGAAGCGCGGGTCGGTCTCGCGCGCCGATCCGGCGGGCGCCCGGGGTCGGCGTGGTGACGGCGGTGCCGCCCGGCGGGTCGCGCGCGGTCCGCTCGGCCGGCCGTCGGTTGGGACTCACCCGATGACGTGGGACGGGGTGCGGGCGCGGGTCGAGCGCCTGGCGCGCCACGGGGGTACGGCCGCGGTGTTCGGGGCCGCACCCCCGCAGGGGCACGGGTTTCGACTCGAACCGGTGCTGCCCGAGCACGACGTGGTGGCGATCGAGGAGCGGTTCGGCGCGCGCTTGCCGCCGGCCTACCGCAGCTTCGTGCTCGAAGTCGGTGCCTTCGGAGCCGGGCCGGGGTACGGGTTGTTCGGGTTCCGGCGGGTCGACGGGCAGTGGGAGTTCGCCGGTGATCGGCACCGCGGCGCGGAGCGGGTGGACCTGCGGGTCGAGTTCGCGCACCGGACCCCGTTCCCGCTCACGCTCGAACCGGACTTCAGCCAGGTGCCGCGAGCGGAGTGGGCCGGCCTGCAGCTTCGGTGCGACGCCGAGGTCGAGGCCGCCACTCGGGGCACCTTGCCGTTGTGCCACACCGGGTGCGGTCGCTACGACCTGCTCGTGGTGACCGGTCCGGACCGGGGTGCCGTGTGAACGGACGCGTCGGCTTCCGACGGGGGTGTCGCGCTCGTCGGCAACGGTGACCGGGTGACGTTCGATCGCTGGTACCTCGAGTGGCTCACCGCGGCGGAGCGCCAGGTAGAGGGAGCCCAGGCGCGGTCGAGGCGAGGGCTGTGGTGGCGGAAGGCCAGGGCGTAGGGCGGAGGACCGTCACTCGGGATCGCGCACGTACGGTGTCGTCGTGGTCACCGCGGTGAAGCCCAGCCGTTCGAGGATCGGGCGGCTCGGCGGCAGGGCGTCGACCTGCAGGTAGCGGACGCCGCGGGTGCGCGCGACGCCGACCCGGTGCGCGACCAGCGCGCGATAAAGACCCCGGCCGCGGAACTCCGGCAAGGTCGCGCCGCCCCAGAGGCCGGCGAACGACGTGCCCGCGACGAGTTCCAGCCGGGCCGCCGAAACGACCCGGCCGGCCGCCTCGGTGATGACGTGGACCGTGCTGCCCTGGTCCTCGGCCGCGCGGGCGAGCAGTTCACGCGCCACCGCGGCTTCGGAGCTCCCGAACACCGTCGCACTGAGGGCGGCGATGCGGCGAAGGTCGGCTTCACCGGTGGCTTCGCGCACGACCACGGAGTCCGACGGCGGCGCGGACGCCGCGATGGCGGACACCGGAGCGATCAGGACCGTCTCCGTCTCCTCCGGCGAGAAGCCGGCCGCGAGCAGCCGATCCGGCAGCGAGGCCGGCCGGTCGTGTGCCCGCGTCTTCCACTCGAACTTCTCGTCACGCGCGGCGAAGAACCGCACCTGCCGCTCGATGAGCGCGTCCAGCTCAGGCCCGGTCACGCCGAGGTCCGGCAATCCCACGACCTGCCCGCGCCGAGCGCCGACGATGCGCGCGACCGGTCCGTCGCGCAGGAGGGTCGTGCCGGGCTCGGCGGTCGTGAGTTCGGCCGTGCGCACCTCGGTGTCGTAGGCGGCGAGGAGATCGTCCATTGCGAGGACGTTAGCGTGACCGGGGTTGCCGACCGCGGAGCTGTCCGGCGTTCGGAAGTCCACTGTGGACCGCCTGCTCGCGGCGCCGGCCGACGACACCGTGGCACGCCGAAGATCGGCAACGTGCCCGCCGAATCGGGCAAAACAGGCGACCTCGACCGGCGCGAAGGCCTGCGGCGACACCGCTGACACCGTCTTCACAGCTGTCACACCGCTGATGCGCTTGGCTAATCTCACGGGCCAGCGTGCCGCGCGGACGCGGACCACCGGAACGCAGTACGGTCGCGGGCGAGCCCGGAGGAAGCAGAACCACAGGAGGCAGAGTGACCGAGCCCGGCTACGCCGAGGGCGGCAACGGGCAGCAGCCCGGCACCCCGGCGCGGGACGCCCAGTTGCTGGAACGCACCGTGTTCGAGGTCAAGCGCATCATCGTCGGCCAGGACCGGCTGGTGGAGCGCATGCTCGTCGGGCTGCTGGCGAAGGGGCACCTGCTGCTGGAAGGCGTGCCCGGCGTCGCGAAGACGCTGGCCGTGGAGACCTTCGCGCGGGTGGTCGGCGGCTCGTTCTCGCGGGTGCAGTTCACGCCCGACCTCGTGCCGGCCGACATCCTCGGCACGCGCATCTACCGCCAGGGCGCCGAGCGCTTCGACGTGGAGCTCGGCCCGGTGGTCGCGAACTTCGTGCTCGCCGACGAGATCAACCGCGCGCCCGCCAAGGTGCAGTCGGCAATGCTCGAGGTGATGGCCGAGCGGCACGTGTCGATCGGCGGCCAGACCTTCCCGATGCCCGACCCGTTCCTCGTACTCGCCACGCAGAACCCGATCGAGAACGAGGGCGTGTACCCGCTGCCCGAGGCGCAGCGCGACCGCTTCCTGTTCAAGATCGTGGTCGAGTACCCGACCGCGGAGGAAGAGCGCGAGATCATCTACCGGATGGGCGTCACGCCGCCGGTGCCCCACGAGGTGCTCAGCCCCGGGGAGCTGGTGCGCCTGCAGGGGGTCGCGTCGCAGGTGTTCGTGCACCACGCGCTCGTCGATTACGTGGTGCGCCTGGTGCTCACCACCCGCACGCCCAACGACCACGGCCTCGCCGACGTCGCGGGCTGGGTCTCCTACGGCGCTTCGCCGCGTGCCAGCCTCGGCATCATCGCCGCCGCCCGCGCGCTCGCCCTGGTGCGCGGCCGCGACTACGTGCTGCCGCAGGACGTCGTCGACGTGGTGCCCGACGTGCTGCGCCACCGGCTCGTGCTGTCCTACGACGCGCTGGCCGACGGCGTGCCCGTGGACCACATCATCACCCGCGTGCTGCAGACCGTGCCGCTGCCGCAGGTCTCGGCCCGGCCGCAGGGCGGGACCGGAGCCGTGCCGGCGGGCGCGCCCGTCAGGTAGGCGGCGTGGCAGGGAAGGCGCAGAAGAACGAGCGTCCCGGGTGGGCGCCCCCGGTGTTGCGCGGCGACCGCCTGGAGGCGGGGCTGCGCACCTTGGAGCTCGACGTCCGCCGCCGGCTCGACGGCCTGCTGCAGGGCAACCACCTCGGCCTCGTGCCGGGGCCCGGCTCCGAGCCGGGTGAGGCCCGGCCGTACCAGCCGGGTGACGACGTGCGGCGGATGGACTGGGCCGTCACGGCCCGCACCACCACCCCGCACATCCGCGAGACGGTGGCCGACCGCGAGCTGGAGACGTGGGTGGTCGCGGACCTGTCCGCGAGCCTCGACTTCGGCACCGCGCTGTGCGAGAAACGCGACCTGGTGGTGTGCGCGACGGCCGCTGTCGCCCACCTCACCGGCGGGGGCGGCAACCGCATCGGCGCGCTCGTGTCCAACGGCCAGGGCGTGACCCGGATCCCCGCGCGCGGCGGGCTCGCCCACGCCCGCGGCCTGATCCGGCGGCTGGCCGAGACCCCGCGTGCGCCCGAAGGTGTGCGCGGTGACCTGGCCGACGCGTTGGAGCAGCTTCGCCGGCCGCCGCGCCGGCGCGGCCTCGGCGTGGTGATCTCCGACTTCCTGGGGCCGCTGGACTGGCAGCGGCCGCTGCGCGCGCTCGGCGGGCACCACGAGCTCATCGCCATCGAAGTCCTCGACCCGCGCGATGTGGACCTGCCCGACGTGGGCACCGTCGTGCTGGCCGACCCGGAGACAGGGAAACAGCGCGAAGTGCACGCTTCCGCCTTGCTGCGCAAGGAGTTCGGCGCCGCGGCGCACGCCCACCGGCAGGAGGTCGCGGCCGGGCTGCGCCGGGCCGGCGCGGCGCACCTGGTGCTGCGCACCGACTCCGACTGGATCGCCGACATGGTGCGGTTCGTCGTCGCCCGCAAGCGCCGCTGGTCGGGCGGTGTCGCATGAGCCTCACGGGTTTCACCGCTCCCTGGTGGTTCCTGCTGCTGATCCTGGTGGCGGCCGTGGCCGTCGCCTACGTGCTGGCCCAGCGGGCGCGGCGCAAGCGCGTGATGCGGTTCGCGAACCTCGAGCTGCTGGACAAGGTCGCGCCGAAGACGCAGGGCTGGATCCGGCACCTGCCGGCGGTGCTGATCGTGCTGTCGCTGCTGGTGCTCACGGTGGCGCTGGCCGGGCCGACGGCCGAGCAGAAGGTGCCGCGCAACCGCGCCACGGTGGTGCTGGTGATCGACGTGTCGCTGTCGATGGAGGCCACCGACGTGGCGCCCAACCGGCTGAAGGCGGCGCAGGACGCGGCGAAGCAGTTCGCCGAGAACATGACGCCGGGCGTGAACCTGGGCCTGATCTCCTTCGCGGGCACCGCCACCGTGCTGGTCAACCCGACCACCGACCGCGCCGGCGTGGTGAAGGCGATCGACAACCTGAAGCTCGCGCAGTCCACGGCCACCGGCGAAGGCATTTTCGCGGCCATGCAGTCGATCGAGAGCTTCTCGGCCGTGGTCGGCGGCGCCGACGGGCCACCGCCGGCGCGCATCGTGCTGATGAGTGACGGAAAGCAGACCGTGCCGGAGGACCTGTACGCCCCGCGCGGCGCGTACACCGCGGCGCAGGCGGCGAAGCAGGCGCAGATGCCGATCTCGTCGATTTCGTTCGGCACCACGCACGGCTCGGTGGACATCGAAGGCAAACCGCAGGACGTGCGGGTCGACGACGATTCGCTCAAGGAGATCGCGCGGCTCTCGGGCGGCGACTTCTACAAGGCGGCCAGCGCCGACGAGCTGAAGAAGGTCTACGCCGACCTCGGCGAGCAGATCGGGTACGAGCTCAAGAACGCCGACGCGAGCAAGCCGTGGGTCGTGATCGGCACGCTGGTGCTGATGATCGGGGCGGCGGCCGCGTTGCTGATCGGGCAGAGACTCCCGTAACCGGCTCAGCCTGGCGGCAGCGCGAAACCGTTCTGCCGCCAGGCTTCGTACACGGTGATGGCGGCGGTGTTGGCCAGGTTGAGCGAGCGGCTCGTGGCCAGCATCGGCAACCGCACGCGGTCGGTGATCTCCGGAGCCTGCTGCACGGGGTCGGGCAGGCCGGCGGATTCGGGGCCGAACATCAGCACGTCGCCGGGCTCGTAGGCCACCTCGGTGTAGAGGCGGGTGGCTTTCGCGCTGAACGCGTAGACCTTCGCCGGCAGCAGCGCGCGCCACGCGGCGGCGAGGTCGGCGTGGACGTGCACGCGCGCGAGGTCGTGATAGTCGAGGCCCGCGCGGCGCAGCTGTTTGTCCTCGAGTGTGAAGCCCAGGGGCTCGACGAGGTGCAGCTCGCAGCCGGTGTTGGCGGCGAGGCGGATCGCGTTGCCGGTGTTCGGCGGGATCTCGGGCTGGTAGAAGAGCACGCGGAACACGGGCGGACCTCAGGAAGCGGTGGGCGCGGGCAGGTGGGCCGCGTACACGTCGCGCACGGCGGCGGGCGGCGCGGTCTTGCGCAGGGTGACGGGGTCGATGAACACGTAGCGGATCTTCGCCTCGGTGGTGAGGCGCCCGGCGCGGCGGATCTCCGACTCGTAGACCATCGACGTGGTGCCGAGGTGGGTGAGGAAGACCGACACCACGAGGTCGTCGTCGTAGCGGCACGGCGCGCGGTAGCGCAGGTTCGACTCGGCGACCACCACGTCGATCCCGGTGGCCAGAAACGCTTCGTGCGAGCCGAACAGCGCCTTCTCGACCTCGAACGAGGCCATGTCCACGTACGCGAGGTAGTGGGCGTTGAACACGATCCCCTGGCCGTCGCACTCGTGGTAGCGCACGCGCAAGGGCATCTCGACGAGCGGGCGGCGCGGTGGGGTCACCCGACCAATCTAGCGAGCGCGATCAGCCGTGGAGCGCCCGGTAGGTGTCGGCGGCGCCGGGGTGCAGCGGCACGGGCTGGGTGCCGATGAGCGTGCGCACGTCGAGGAACTGCGTCCCCACGGCCTGCGCCGGCACCAGATCCGCCGCCCGTCCGGCCAGCACCCGCACCACCGCCGCGGCGATGTCCGAGGGCAGCCGCGGCGCGCACACGAGCAGGTTCGCTACGCCGATGGTCGCCGGCGCCCCGGCCCCGGGGTACGCCCCGGCCGGCACCTGCACCTGCTCGTACACCGGCCCGTGGGCCGCGCGCAGCGCCGGGATCACCGACGCGAGCGGCAGCAACGCCAGCGGCGTCGTGCGGTTGAGCTCGGCCAGCGCCGGCGTGGGCAGGCCGCCCGACCACAGCAGCGCGTCGATGCGCCGGCTCGCGAGCGCCGCGATGGCGTCGGCGAGCGGCAGGTGCCGGGCGTCCACGCGCACCCCGGCCGCGACGAACACCCGCTCGCCCAGCTGCGCCGCCCCCGACCCGGCCGCCCCCACGGACACCGCCCGGCCGCCGAGATCCTTGAGCTGCACCAGGTCCTCGCCGGCTCGCACCACGAGCTGCAGGTAGTTCTCGTACACCCGACCCAGCGCCAGCAACGGCACTGCCACCGGAAACGGCGCGCTGCCCGCCAGCGCCGACTGCGCGACGTCGGCCAGCACCAGCCCCAGGTCCGCCCCGCCGTCCCGCACCCGCTCCACGTTCACGACACTCGCCTCGGTCGCCACGGCCCGGCACCGCAACCGCGGCTCCGCCCGGCTCACCTCGGCCGCGAGCACCTCCGCGAACGCCAGGTAGAACCCGCCTTCCTCGCCCGCCGCGATCGTCACGTCACGCTCGGGGCCGCGATAGGCGGGGCCGCAGCCGGCGAGCGCGAGGGCGAGGCCACCGAGCAGGGCGGTGCGGCGGGTGACGGTCACGACGGCACCGCCGGCAAAGTCACCCGCACCTGCAACCCCCGCGGCGAAGGGGCCCGCAGCTCCAGCGTCCCGCCGCGGGCGCGGGTCTGTTCGCGCGCGATGGCGAGGCCGAGGCCGGTGCCGCGGGGAGCACCGTCGCCGCCGGCGCGCCAAAAGCGCTCGGTGGCGCGGGCGAGGTCGGCGGGTGGGAGGCCCGGGCCGTCGTCGGTCACCGCAAGCGTGGCGGAACCGGGGGTGGTTTCCCAGGTGGCCGAGATGGTGGCGCCGCGGCCGGCGTGGTGGACGGCGTTGTCCAGGAGCACGTCGAGGATCTGCGCGAGCTCGCCCTCGGGCGTGTGGACGAGCACCGGTTCGGCGTGGCCGGGGCAGGGGAGCAGGGTGGCGCCCGCGTCGTCGGCGGCGGGGCGCCAGGCGTCCACGCGTTCGGCGATCACGGCGGCGAGGTCGGCGGGCTCATCGGCCGCGCCGGCGGCGATGCGGGTGGCGGTGCTTTCGGCCGTGGCCAGGGCGAGCAGGCCGTCGAGGATGTGTTCGAGGCGCTCGACCTCGGCGACGATCGCGCGGTATGCCGGCCGGTCGCCCTCGTTGCCGGAGAGCGAGTCGATTGAGAGCGAGTCGACGCGCAGGCGCAGCGCGGCCATCGGGTTGCGCAGCTGGTGGGAGGTGTCGGCGACGAGCCGGTGCTGCTGGTCGGCGGCTTCGGCGACGGCGTCGGACATCCGGTTCACCGAAGCGGCGAGCGTCCGCAGCTCCCGCGGCCCGGAGCTCTCGGGCACCTGCGCGCGATGCCCGCCGGCCACGGCGAGCACGCCCGTCTCCAGCTCGACGAGCGGACGCACCATCCACCGCGCCAGCAGCACCGCGAGCAGCACGAACACCGCCGCCACGAGCAGCGCCCCGGCCGCGATCGCACTCCAGCGCGCGGCGACGTCGGCGGCCGCGGCGGCCACCGAGGCCCGCAGCACCACCACGCCGGCCACCCGCGTGCCCGAGCCCACGGGCCGCGCGAACAGCACCGGCCCCGCCGACCACGGGCTCAGCTGCTCGACGCGCGGCGCCGGCTCGTTGCGCATGGTCGCCTCCACCAGCGCGCGCACCTCCGGCGCCGCGGCCGTGAGCCCACCGGTCTGCACGAGCGGCTCGCGTCGCGCGTCGACGACCACCACGGCCTCGCCGTACAGCGACGAGTACCGCGAGGCCTCCGCTTCGAGCGCCGCCGGGTCGTGGGTGTCCACCGCCTGCTGGGCCAGCACCCCGAAGCGGTCGACGTCGCTGCTGCGCGAGATCACCAGCTGCTGCGTCCGCTGTTCCGCCGTGCTCGCCAGGAGCGGCACGGCGAACGCGGCCACCACGATCAGCGCCAGTGCCACGAGCACCGCCAGCAGCCGGGTGCGCATCAGTCGCGGCCCAGCCGGTAGCCGAAGCCGCGGATCGTGGTGAGCAGGCCGGGCCGGTCGAGCTTGGCGCGCAGCTGCGTCAGGTGCACGTCGAGCGAGCGCGAGATCGCCAGGTACGCGTCGCCCCACACCTCGTCCATCAGCTGCTGGCGGCTCACGGCCGTGCCTGGCCGCGCGGCGAGCACCGCCAGCACGGCGAACTCCTTGGTCGTGAGCCCGATGTCGTGGCCCGCCACGAGAACCCGGCGGGCGCCGAGGTCGATCTCGACGTCCTCGAGCACCACCACCGAGCTCTCGGCCGGCACGTCACGAGCTCCCGCGCGGCGCACCACCGCGTCCATCCGCGCGAGCAATTCGGCCAGCCGCACGGGTTTCGTGAGGTAGTCGTCGGCACCGAGGCGCAGCCCGCGCACCACCGAGCGCTCGTCGCCGCGCGCGGTCAGCACGATCACCGGCACCGGCGAGACCTGGCGGATCTTGCGCAGCACGTCGAGTCCGTCGAGGTCCGGCAGCCCGAGATCCAGCAGCACCAGGTCGGCTTCACGGTGCTTGTGCAGCGCGTCGGAGCCGCGGCCGACGCTGGTCACGGCGTGGCCGCGCGCGTGCAGGGGCTCGGCGAGCGCACCGGCGACCCCGGGGTCGTCCTCCACGAGCAGCACGCGCACGGCCGTCCTCCTGCTCAGTCCTCGTCCCGCTCCAGTGCGGACGAACGCGACGTTTCGCGCATTGTCCCGTACACGATGAGCGAGACGAGAATGCAGCCCGCGACGTACCAGAAGAAGA
Organism: Amycolatopsis rhabdoformis; assembly: GCF_035918295.1. GTDB lineage: Bacteria > Actinomycetota > Actinomycetes > Mycobacteriales > Pseudonocardiaceae > Amycolatopsis > Amycolatopsis rhabdoformis. The sequence goes on along the minus strand of NZ_CP142149.1, from coordinate 2,982,104 downwards.
GCGATTCGTGCCCCGCCTTCTTCAGCGCCTGGGCGATGAGCTCGGCCGTGCCGCCGAAGATCGCCACGGTGAGCGCGTACGGCAGACCGACGCCGAGGGCCCGGATCCGGGTCGGGAACAGCTCGGCCTTCACGATCGCGTTGATCGACGTGTAACCCGTGACGATCACCAGTGCGCCGAGCAGCAGCAGGAACGCCAGCACCGGCTGTTTCGTGTGCGCCATCGTCGTCATGATCGGCACGGTGAGCACCGTGCCCGCGATGCCGAAGAACATCAGCAGCTTCCGCCGCCCGATCCGGTCCGACAGCCGCCCCGCCACCGGCTGCAGGAGCGCGAACACCAGCAACGCGATGAAGAGGATCCACGTGACGGTGCGGCGCGGGATGCCGGCGGAGTTCTCGAGGAACTTCTGCGTGTAGGTCGCGTAGGTGTAGAAGGCGACCGTGCCGCCGAGCGTGAGGCCGACGACGAGCGCGATCTCCCGCGGGTACTTCACGAGCGTGCGCAGCGTGCCGCGCTCGCCGGCCTGCTTGCCGGTGCCGGCTTCGGCCGCCACGCGCTCGAAGCTGGCCGACTCGTCCATGCTGCGTCGCAACGCCATCACCACCACGGCCGCGACCGCGCCGACCACGAACGCGATGCGCCAGCCCCAGTCGCCCATCTGCGCCTCGGTGAGCAGGCTCTGCAGGATCAATTGCAGCCCGAGCGCGAGCAGCTGCCCGCCGACGAGCGTCACGTACTGGAAGCTCGAGTAGAACCCGCGTTTGCCGGGAGTGGCCACTTCGGACAGATAGGTCGCCGACGTCGAGTACTCGCCGCCCACCGACAGGCCTTGCAGCAGCCGCGCGAGCACGAGCAGGATCGGGGCCGCGACGCCGATGGCCGCGTAGCTCGGCGTCGCCGCGATGAGCAGCGAGCCGAACGCCATCATCGACACCGAGAGCACCAGCGCGCTGCGGCGCCCGAAGCGGTCGGCGAAGCGGCCGAGCATCCAGCCGCCGAGCGGGCGCATCAGGAACCCGACGGCGAACACGGCCGCGGTGTTGAGGAATTGGGCCGTCGCGTCGCCGCCGGGGAAGAACGCCTTCGCGAAGTAGATCGTGAACGCCGAATAGGCGTACCAGTCGTACCACTCGACGAGGTTGCCGATGGAGCCGCGCAGCACGTTGCCGACGACCCGCCGTTCGCCCTCGCGGGTGGCCGGGGTGGGGATCCGGGTTGTCATCCTTGACCTCCTGTGTCGCGACTCACGGTGACCACCCGATGCGCGCGCGGCAAGGTCGCGGCGCCGTTCCTTACCTGTCCTTAGGTGACTTTCCGGCCTCGCGAAGGGGCCGTGGACCGGCGATCCTGATCACGTTTTGTGCGGATCGCACGCCCGGCCTTCCCCCGGTTTGTAGGAACCCTCTGGTCTGCGCAAACGGACCGGTGCGCCGAGCCCTAACCTCCGCTTCGGACCTACGCGCCCGGCCGGACGCGGGTGCGGCGGCGTGTCAGGCGGCCGATAGCCTCGTCCCGGTACGAACGCGACAGGGCCATCGCGGCCATCGAGACAGCAGGCACAGAGCAGAGGGAGACGCGCAGTGGGACGGTCGGTCTTGGTCACCGGGGGCAACCGCGGCATCGGTCTGGCGATCGCCCGCGACCTCGCCGAGCAGGGCCACCGGGTGGCGGTCACCCACCGCGGCTCCGGCGCGCCCGAAGGGCTTTTCGGCGTGGAGGCCGACGTCACGGACGCCGAGCAGATCGACGCCGCGTTCAAGCTCGTCGAGGAGGAGCACGGCCCGGTCGAGGTGCTCGTGTCCAACGCCGGGCTCACCGACGACACGCTTCTGATGCGCATGAGCGAGGAGCAGTTCGAGCGCGTGGTGAACGCCAACCTCACCGGCGCGTTCCGCGTGGCCAAGCGCGCGTCGCGTGGCATGCTGCGCGCCCGCTGGGGCCGGTTCATCTTCATCTCGTCGGTCGTCGGCCTCTCGGGCTCCGCGGGCCAGGCGAACTACGCCGCGTCGAAGGCCGGCCTCGTCGGCTTTTCGCGCTCGCTCGCGCGGGAGCTCGGCTCGCGCAACATCACCTCCAACGTGATCGCGCCCGGCTTCGTGCGCACCGACATGACCGACGCGCTCGGCGAGGACCGCAAGAAGGAGATCCTCGCCAACGTGCCCACCGGCCGCTACGCCGAGCCGGCCGAGATCGCCGCCGCCGTGCGCTACCTCGCCTCCGACGAAGCCGGTTACGTGAACGGCGCGGTGCTGCCCGTCGACGGCGGCCTCGGCCTCGGCCACTGACGTTCCTTCCCGACTCCCACCGACTGGACTGGAGAACCCGTTGCCCGGACTGCTCGAAGGCAAGCGGCTGCTGATCACCGGCATCATCACCGACGCCTCGCTCGCGTTCCACGCGGCCAAGATCGCGCAGCAGGAAGGCGCCGAGGTCGTGCTCACCGGCTTCGGCCGGATGTCGCTCGTGAAGACCATCGCGAAACGGCTCCCGAAGCCCGCGCCCGTGATCGAGCTCGACGTCACCGACCAGGAGCACCTCGACACGCTGGCCGACCGCGTGCGCGAGCACGTCGACGGCCTCGACGGTGTGCTGCACTCGATCGGCTTCGCGCCGCAGACCTGCCTGGGCGCGCCGTTCCTGGACGCGCCGGCTGATGACGTGAAGGTCGCCGTGGAGGTTTCGGCGTTCTCGTTCAAGTCGCTGGCCGTGGCGACGCTGCCGCTGCTCTCGCGTGGCTCGTCGATCGTCGGCATGGATTTCGACGCGCGGGTGGCGTGGCCGGCCTACAACTGGATGGGGGTCGCGAAGGCGGCCCTGGAGTCGGTGAACCGCTACCTGGCGCGCGACCTCGGGCCGCGTGGCATCCGCGTGAACCTGGTCAGCGCCGGTCCGATGAAGACGATGGCCGCGAAGTCGATCCCGGGCTTCACCGACCTCGAAGACGGCTGGAACGACCGCGCCCCGCTGGGCTGGGACAGCTCCGACCCGGACCCGACGGCCAAGACCGTCTGCGTGGCCCTGTCCGACTGGCTGCCCGCCACCACCGGCTCGATGATCATGGTCGACGGCGGCGTGCACGCGCTCGGCATCTGAGTCTGTTCCGGCGAACGGCTCCCGCGTTTTGTCGCGGGAGCCGTTCGTTGTCTCCGGGGTGTGGTTACCGCGCGGTGGCGGGTTCGAGTGCCGGTTCGCGCGCTTCGGTGCGGGCGTCGTCGGATCGCTGCAGCCGCAAGGCGACCGTGACGGCGACCAGTGCCAGCCCGCCGAGCACCGCGCCGACCCAGGCCACGCTCGGGAACCCGAGACCCGCGTTGATCGCGACGCCGCCGAGGAACGGCCCGGCCGTGTTGCCGACGTTGAAGCCCGACGTGGTGCTGGCGCCGACGAGCGGCGAGGACCCGCCGGCGACGGAGTAGGCCCGGACGTTGAGCGCCGGGTTGGCGCCGAACGCGGCGGCGCCGAGCACGAGCACCGCGATCACGGCGACGGTCGCGTCGGAGGTGAGCGCCAGCGTCACGAGCGCGGCGATGGCGAGGCCGAGGCTGCCGTAGAGGGTGCTGAACGGGTGGGCGTCGGCGAGCCGGCCGCCGGCGAGGATGCCGATCAGCGCGCCCGCGCCGAAGAGCACCAGCACGAGCGGCACCCACGACGAGCCGACACCGTCGGTCGTGGTCAGCAGCGGGGCGAGGTAGCTGAACGCGGCGAACACCATGGCCTGCGCCAGCGCGATCACCCCGAGCGCCAGCCAGAACCGGCCGTTGCGGAACACCCGCAGCTCGGTGCGCACGCGCAGGGTCGAAGTGTCGGCGACCGTGCGCGGCACGAACGCGAGCACCCCGGCCACGGCGAGCACCGTCAACGCGGCCACGGCCCAGAACGCCGTGCGCCAGCCCGCGTGCTGGCCGAGGAAGGTGCCGGCGGGGACGCCGGCGATGTTCGCCACGGTGAGACCGCCGACCAGCACAGCCAACGCGCGGCCGCGGCGCGCGGCGGGCACGAGCGACACGGTGGTGGCCGCGGCGACGGCCCAGAACCCGGCGCAGGCGAGCGCGCTCACCACGCGGGTGGCGAAGAGCAGGCCGTAGCCGGGCGCGAGTGCGCCGACCACGTGCGAGCCCGCGAACACCACGAGCAGGGCGAGCAGCGTGGCGCGGCGGGGGAGTTTCAGGGTGCCGACGGCCAGCAGCGGCGCGCCGACGACCATGCCGACGGCGAACGCCGAGATGAGCAGGCCGGCGTCGGGGATGCTCACGCCGAGATCGGTGGCCATGCCGGGCAGCAGGCCGGTGATCATGAACTCCGAGGTGCCGAGGGCGAAGATGCTGAGTCCGAGCACGAAAACGGCCAGGGGCACGGTTCGTCCACTCCTTTTGGATAGATCGGTACACAATGAGCCCGGGGCACATCCACGCTGATGACGGGTCGTTGGTCGCGGGGGTTGCTGGTGGGTCGCTGGTGGTGGGGGAGAGCAGGGGTCAGCGGCGGGCCAGTGCGGCGACGGCGATGTCGGCCACTGCCGTCATGGCCGGGCCGGCCGCGCCGCGGCGGGACATCAGGCGCAGCCCGCTCACGGTGCTGTGCACGAACTCCGCGATGTCGGCGGGGTCCCGGTCGCGGGTGACGCTGCCGTCGGCCTGGCCGAGGCGGGCGCAGTCGGTGAGCGAGGCCAGGTGGGCCTCGGTGTCGGCGTTGATCCTCGTGCAGATCTCCGCGTCGGCCGTGCCGAACTCGGCGATGGTGTTCACCACCAGGCAGCCGCGGCGGCCGTGGGTGAGCTCGTCGTCGATCACGGCGGTGAGCAGCCGGCGGAACCCGTCGAGGCCGTTCTCGGCCTCGGCCAGGGTGGCCGCTCGGGCCCGCACGCCGCGCTCGATGTAGTGCTCGAGCGCGCGGCGGAACAGGATTTCCTTGCTGGTGAAGGTGTTGTACACGCTGCTGCGGCCGAGGCCGGTCGCCGCGCACAGGTCCTGCGTCGAGGTCGCCTCGTAGCCGCGCGCCCAGAAGGCGTTCATGGCGCCTTCGAGGGCTTCGGTCTCGTCGAACTCGCGTGGCCTGGGCATGCCGACACCGTACCAGGTTTTGGATAGATCAGTACATAACCAGCCGGGGTCGCTCCGTCGTGGGCGCCGCCACAGGAGCAAGATGGGACGGTGGGTTACGACGCGTTGTTATGGCTTTCGTTCGGCGGTCCGGAGGGGCCCGACGAGGTGATGCCGTTCCTGGAGAACGTCACGCGGGGTCGGGGGGTGCCGCGCGAGCGGCTGCTGGAGGTCGCCGAGCACTACCAGCACTTCGGTGGGGTGTCGCCGATCAACCGGCTCAACCGCGCGGCCATCGCCGCCGTCGAGAAGCAGCTGGCGGCCGAGGGGCTCGACCTGCCGGTGTACTTCGGCAACCGCAACTGGCAGCCGATGGTCGAGGACACCGTGGCGCAGCTGAAGAACGACGGCGCCCGGCGCGTGCTCGCGTTCCCCACCAGCGCGTACGGCGGCTATTCCGCGTGCCGCCAGTACGACGAGGACATCGAGCGCGCCCGCGCGGCGGTGGGCGAGGGCGCGCCGGAAATCGTGAAGCTGCGCCAGTTCTTCGACCACCCGCTCTTCATCTCCGCGATCGCCGACGCGGTGCGCGCCGCCCACGCCCGCCTGGGCGACCGGCCGGACACGCGCACGGTCTTCACCGCGCACTCGGTACCGGTGAGCGCCGACAACGCCTCCGGCCCGCCGTCCGAAGGCGGCAACCGCTACTCCCGCCAGATCGCCGAAGCCGCCCGGCTCGTGGCCGCCGAGGCGGGGATCGCGGAGTACGACGTGGTGTGGCAGTCGCGCTCGGGCCCGCCGCAGGTGCCGTGGCTCGAGCCGGACATCGTCGACCACCTCGACGCGCTGCACGAGGTCGGCGTCACGTCCGTGGTGGTGAGCCCGATCGGCTTCGTGTCCGATCATCTCGAGGTGATCTGGGACCTCGACAACGAAGCCGCGGAGCGCGCCGCCGAACACGGCATGGCTTTCGCCCGCGCCGCCACGCCGGACGTGGACCCGCGGTTTGCCGAGCTCGTGGTGGAACTGGTCCGCGAACACGTCGCCGACGCCCCCGCCCGCAAACTGTCGTCGTTCCCGGCGGCCGGCTGCACGCTCAACGGGGCGCCGTGCGCGGTCGGCTGTTGTGAGCCGGTGAAGCGACCGGCCCGCCCGGCTCAGTAGCGGCGTAATCGGCAGCGGTGGGAACCCGTGCTGTCCGGGAGAATCGGGCAGTACGGGCGAAACGGCGGGGTTCGCGATCAGTCGCGCGCGAACGTTCCCTCGGACGGCGTGCCCTGCCCGATCCGTTGCCCCGAAACGACCCCGCGGTGCGGTTCGCCGTCAGCTGACGGCGAACCCGCTCACGGCTGCACGGTCGAACGCGCACGGCGCGCCGGCTGTTGTGAACCGGCGAAGTGACCGGCGCGCCCGGGTCAGTAGCGGAGTTTTCGGTAGCGGCGTGAACCTGTGCTGTCCGGGAGAATCGGGCAGTACGGGAGAAACCGGCGGGGTTCGCGATCAGTCGTGCGCGAACGTTGCCCCGGTCGGCGTGGCCCGCCCGATCCGTTGCCCCGAAATGACCCCGCGGTGCTGTTCGCCGTCAGCTGACGGCGAACCAGCTCACGGCTGCCGGTCCGCCTGCTCCGCGAACACGCGCACCGCTTCGTTGACCGACGCCGTCCGCGCCGTGCGCACGGCATCCGACAACGGACGCAACGCTTCCGCCCGGCGGCTGGCCGCCGAGGCCGACAGCGCGCCGCCCGGGTCGTCCGAGCCCGCGATCGCCAGGATCGCCGAGATCTCCTCCGCGCGCTGCAGCACGCGCAGGGCCCGCGCGGGCGTGCCGGCCGGCCACTCGACCTGCGGGCGCGACCGCAGGTGTGCCGAGAGCTCGGCGCGCACGCCGGGGCGATCGCTGGCCACGTCGAGGGTCTGCAGAGCGCCCGCGCTGGCGCGGATGGCGTCGGTGAGGCCGTGTTCGGCGTCGGGGAGGGGCTGGTACTCCAGGGGGACCGGGGTGGCGAGCGAATAGACGGTCCAGCGCATCAGGCCTTCGGCGATCGGCTCGGGCACGAGGCCGAAGCCGAGCTCCGTGAGCACCACCGCGTCGCCGCAGCGCAGCGCCGCTTCGGCGAACGGGCCGCCGCCGCCGAGACCGCGGACGTCGCCGGGCACGGGGAGCACCAGCTGGGCCATTTTCGCGCTCTGCGCGCGCAGCGCCATGAGCAGCTGGACCGGCGTGGCGGCACGGTGGAAGGCCAGGGGGAGCTCGAAAGCCTCGGCTGCCGGGGCGTCGGCCGCGACGACGTCGTGGGCTTCGCCCCAGGCAGCGAGGGCGTCGAGCACATCGTCGGAAGCCGCGGCTCCGTTGAGCCACGCGGAGGACCAGACGGCGAGGGTCGCACTGGGACGGCACACGACGCCCTATTTTACCGGTAGTCCACACTTCGTGGACGATCGCCCACGCTGGAGTCGCTCCACGTCGACGTAGGCCGGATCGGTAAGTAGCGTCGATGCGGTGACCGTTGTCCCAGACTCACTTCCCCGTACCGCGGGCGAGCTCCGCGCCGCCGGGTACACCCCGCGCCCCATCGCGCAGGAGATCCACGACAACCTGCTGACCGCCCTGCGCGAAGGCCGCGACGCGTGGCCCGGCATCGTCGGCTTCTCCCGTACCGTCCTGCCGCAGCTCGAGCGCGCGCTGCTCGCCGGCCACGACGTCGTCCTGCTCGGCGAACGCGGCCAGGGCAAGACCCGCCTCCTGCGCACGCTGGCCGGCCTGCTCGACGAATGGACCCCCGTGATCGAGGGTTCCGAGCTCGGCGAGCACCCCCTCGACCCCATCACCCCCGCCTCGATCCGCCGCGCGGCGGAGCTGGGCGACGACCTGCCGGTGGCGTGGCGCCACCGCAGCGAGCGCTACACCGAGAAGCTCGCGACGCCGGACACGTCCGTCGGTGACCTCATCGGCGACGTCGACCCGGTGAAGGTGGCCGAGGGCCGCAGCCTCGGCGACCCCGAGACGATCCACTTCGGCCTCGTGCCGCGCGCCCACCGCGGCATCGTCGCGATCAACGAGCTGCCCGACCTCGCCGAGCGCATCCAGGTCGCGCTGCTCAACGTGATGGAGGAGCGCGACATCCAGGTCCGCGGCTACACGCTGCGCCTTCCGCTCGACGTGCTGCTCGTCGCCACCGCGAACCCCGAGGACTACACCAACCGCGGGCGCATCATCACGCCGCTGAAGGACCGCTTCGGCGCGGAGATCCGCACGCACTACCCGCTCGACGTCGAGGCCGAAGTCGCCGTGGTGAAGCAGGAGGCGCACCTCGTCGCCGAGGTCGGCGAGCCGCTGCTGGAGGTGCTGGCCAGGTTCGTGCGCAACCTGCGCGAGTCGCCGGTGATCGACCAGCGCTCGGGCGTGTCGGCGCGCTTCGCCGTGGCCGCCGCCGAGACCGTGGCCGCCGCGGCGCTGCGCCGCTCGGCGCTCACCGGCGAGGAGCCGGCCGTCGCGCGGCCGGTGGACCTCGACGCGGTGCCCGCCGTGCTGCGCGGCAAGATCGAGTTCGAGCCGGGCGAGGAGGGCCGCGAGGTCGAGCACCTCGTGCACCTGATGCGCCGGGCCGTGGCCGAGACCGCGCGAGACCGCTTCGCCGGGCTGGACCTGCATCCGCTGGCCGACGCCGTGGCCGACGGCCACCTGGTGGCCACCGGCGAGCGCGTGCCGGGCAAGGACGTGCTCGCGGCTCTGCCGGAGCTGCCGGTGCTGCACGAGGTCGCCCAGCGTGCCGGGGTGTCCTCCGACGAACCGGCCGGCCGGATCGCGGCCGCCGTGGAGCTGGCGCTCGAGTCGCTGTTCCTCGCCAGGCGCCTGGCGAAGGACTCCGACGAGAACACCACGGTGTACGGCCAGTAATGCCGCTCATTCCGGAGGGGTACTCCTACGGCCCGTGGCACGACGGGCCGGATCCGCTGGCGGCGCCGGCGGACCTGCGCGACGCGCTCGACGAGATCGGGCGCGACGTGATGGGCGGAGCTTCACCGCGTTCGGCGCTGGAGGAGCTGCTGCGCCGCGGCACCGAGCGCACGGCGGGGCTCGACGAGCTCACCCGGCGGCTGTGGCAGCGCCGGTCGGAGATCCAGCGCCGCCACCGGCTCGACGGCACGCTGCAGGAGGTGCAGCAGCTGCTGAGCGAGGCGCTCACCGCCGAGCGACGCGAGCTGTTCCCGGACCCGGACGACGAGGCGCGCTTCCGTGAAGCGCAGCTCGACGCCCTGCCGCCCGGCACGGCCGCGGCGGTGCGCGAGCTGAGCGAGTACGACTGGCGCTCGTCCGAGGCGCGGGAGAAGTACGAGCAGATCCGCGACCTGCTCGGCCGTGAGGCGCTCGACGCGCGGTTCCAGGGCATGAAGCAGGCGTTGCAGAACGCCGGGCCCGAGGACGTCGAGCAGGTCAACCAGATGCTGTCCGACCTCAACGCGCTGCTGCAGGCGCACGCACAGGGCGCCGACGACATCGACGAGCGGTTCGCCGAGTTCATGCGCCGCCACGGCGAGTTCTTCCCGGAGAACCCGCGCACCGTCGAGGAGCTCATCGACGCGCTGGCCGCTCGCTCGGCGGCCGCGCAGCGGATGATGAACTCGATGTCGGCCGAGCAGCGCGCCGAGCTGATGGAGCTCTCGCAGCAGGCGTTCGGCGATCCCCGGATCGCCCAGCAGCTGTCCGCTTTGGACGCTCAGCTGCAGGCGCTGCGGCCGGGCGAGGACTGGCAGGGCTCGGAGCGCTTCCGCGGCCAGGACCCGCTCGGCATGGGCGAGGGCGCGCAGGCGATGCAGGACCTCGCCGAGCTCGACGGGCTGGCCGAGCAGCTGGGCCAGAGCTACCCCGGGGCGAGCCTGGAGGACATCGACCTCGAGGCGCTGCAGCGGCAGCTCGGCCCCGACGCGGGCGTCGACGCGCGGCGGCTGTCCGAACTGGAGCGCGAGCTGCGCCGGCAGGGCCTGTTCGAACGCGCGGCCGACGGCACGCTTCGCCTGTCGCCCAAGGCGTTGCGGCGCCTGGGGGAGACGGCGCTGTCCGAAGTGGTCAACGCGCTGCGCGGCAAGAGCGGTGACCGGGAGACCGAGTCGGCCGGCGCCGCGGGCGAGCCCACCGGGTCGAGCCGGCCGTGGCGGTTCGGGGACATGCAGCCGTGGGACGTGCCGCGCACGGTCCGCAACGCGGTGCTGCGCTCGACGTCGCTCGGTTCGCGGGCGGTCACGCTCGACGTCGAGGACGTGGAGGTCGTCGAGACCGAACACCGCTCGCGCGCGGCCGTGGCGCTGCTGGTGGACACGTCGTGGTCGATGGTGCAGGAGGACCGCTGGCTGCCGATGAAGCGCACGGCGCTCGCGCTGCACCAGCTGATCAGCACGCGCTTCCGCAACGACGCGCTGCAGCTGATCACCTTCGGCCGCTACGCCATGCCGGTGGACCTGCCGGAGCTGGTGGGCCTGGAGGGCACGTGGGAGCAGGGCACCAACGCCCACCACGCGCTGCTGCTGGCCGGCCGCCACCTGCGTCGCCACCCCGACGCGCAGCCGGTGGTCCTCATGGTCACCGACGGCGAGCCGACGGCCCACCTCGAACCCGACGGTGAAGCCGTGTTCGACTACCCGCCGGACCCGCGCACGATCTACAAGACACTGTCCGAAGTGGACCGGATCGCCAAGCTGGGCGCGTCGGTCACGGTGTTCCGCCTCGGGGACGACCCGCGGCTGGAGGCGTTCGTGGACACGATCGCCCGGCGCTCGGGCGGCCGGGTCGTGGCGCCTGACCTCGACGGGCTGGGTGCCGCGGTGGTCGGCGACTACCTCCGCACGCGGAAGCGCTGAGGGAACCACAGAGCGAGATCGCGCCGGTGTGCGGATCGAGCGGTGCGATCGGCCCCCGGCCGAGCCGACCGCTTGATCCGCACACCGGCTTCTAGGCGATCTCGCCCGCCTCGGCGGAGCCGAGGCCGACTCTGCGGTGGACCACGATTCTCGCCCCGTCGCCGGGGACGAGGGTGATGTGGCGGGTTTTGGTGGGCTCGGGCTTCTTCCTGGCGGGCGTTACGCGGTAACGGCGGAACAGCTCTTCCAGCACGATCGTGGCTTCCAGCAAGGAGAACCCGGCGCCGAGGCAGCGGCGGGCGCCACCGCCGAACGGGAACCACGTGCCGCTCGCCGGACCGGCCCCGAGAAATCGCGTCGGGTCGAAGACGGCGGGGGACGGGTGGTGCGCGGGGTCGGCGTGGACCATCGAGATCGACGGCAGCACGGTGTGCCCGGCCGGGATGGTGTAGCCGCCGAGGTCCACGTCGCGGGTCAGCCTTCGCGCGACCTCAGAGATGATCGGGTGCAGCCGCATCGCTTCCTTGGCCACGGCTTCGAGGTACTTCTCGTCGCCTTCGTCGGCGGCTTTCGTGGTGGCCGCGGCGACGACCGGATTGCGGGCCAGCTCGTGCAATGCCCAGGCCAGGGCCGTCGCGGTGGTCTCGTGGCCGGCGAGCAGGAGCGTCACGAGCTGGTCGCGCAGCTCCGCGTCGGTGAGCGGGTCGTCGCCCGGCACGGTGAGCAGCCGGGACAGCACGTCGGTGCGGTCGGCCAGGTCCGGCACCTGACGACGGTCGGTGATCTCGGCGTGGATCAGGGCGTCGACCCGCGCGGCGATCTCGCGGTTGCGCCGCCAGGGCCCGATCTTCTGCAACGTCGGGCTGTGCCAGCCGAAGAGGTCCAGGGCGCCGACGTCGACGACGTGGCCGAGCAGCCCGCGCAGCTCGTCGAGCCGCGGTCCTTCGCCCACGCCGAACACCACGCGCAGGATGATCTCCAGCGTGAGCGCCTGCATGCGTTCGTGCGCCCGGAACGGGCGGTCGGCTTGCCAGCCGTCCAGCTCGGCCCGGGTGAGCTCGGTGATCATGTTCCGGTACCCGCGCAGTGCGGCGCCGTGGAACGCCGGCATGAGCAGCTTCCGGGCGCGCAGGTGCTCTTGCTCGTCGGTGAGCAGCACGGAGTGTTCGCCCATGATCGGCTTGAGCACCACGTTGCCCTCGCCGGCGTGGAACGTCCCGACGGGACCGGCGAAGATCTCGCGAATCAGCTCCACGTCCCCGACCAGCACGACCTGGCGCCTCGGGTAGATCCGCAGCCGCACCACGTCGCCGTACCGGCGTTGCAGCGCGGGCAGGAACTTGTGGCGGAAGGCGCCGAACAGCACGGTCTGGACCAGCACGGGCAACCGCGGCCCGGGCGGCAGCGGGGACGTGCGCGTGAGCGTCGGGACGGCCATGCCCCCGTTCCTACTCGTGCGTAGCCACCGCTGTCCACCACCCCGCCACCGCGACGACGCCGAACCCCTCTGGTGCCTTCGACGGTTGACCTAGCTGGGCGCCTGATCTCCTCCGCCGCGACCACGGCCGCCCGCACCGTCCCGAGGACTGGGACCCGGCTGGCTGGCGGATGCTGCTCGCAGGGGAGTGCACACCGTGGACCGCGTGGTGAGCCTGGCCACTGCACCCGGCTCACCGATCGCCACCGAAACAGGCGCGCAACCGGCAGCGACACACCGCAGCCACACCCTCTCCCCGGGACAGCTCACCAGCACGTCATTCCAGGTCAGCCCCCAAGGTGACCACGGGGCGAGATCGCGCCGGCGCCTCAGTGGGGCGGTGCGATCGGCCCCCGGCCGATCCGACCGCCCCACTGAGGCGCCGGCTTCTAGGCGATCTCGCCCGCCCCGCCGGAGGCGGGGCAAAAGACACAGCAAAAGATACAGTTCAGATATGCAGACTTGGTCTTCCGTCGACGTGCCCCGCCTGCCGGGCACGCCTCGCCCGCTTCGGCTCCACGACTCGTCGAGTGGGCAGATCCGCCCGACGGCGCCCGGTGCCACCGCCCGGATGTACGTCTGCGGCATCACGCCCTACGACGCCACGCACCTCGGCCACGCGGCGACCTACCTGGCGTTCGACCTGGTCAACCGCATCTGGCGGGACAACGGGCACGAGGTCCACTACGTGCAGAACGTGACCGACATCGACGATCCGCTGTTGGAGCGGGCCGAGCGTGACTCCGACGACTGGGTGGTGCTCGCGATGCGCGAGACGGCCCTGTTCCGGGAGGACATGGAGGCGCTGCGGGTGCTGCCGCCGCGGCAGTTCGTGAGTGTGGTGGAGGCGATCCCGGAGATCGTGGAGGTCGTGGCGAAGCTGGTGGCCAACGGCAGCGCGTACCGGGTGGACGACCCTGAGCACCCGGACGTGTACTTCGATCACACCGCGAGCGGCCGCTTCGGCTACGAGTCGCGCTACGACGAGGCGACGATGCGGAAGTTCTTCGCCGAACGCGGCGGCGATCCCGACCGCGCGGGCAAGCGTCACCCGCTCGACGCGCTGCTGTGGCGTGTCGCGCGTGAGGGCGAGCCGTCGTGGGAGTCGGAGCTCGGCGCCGGACGGCCGGGCTGGCACATCGAGTGCAGCGCGATCTCCGTGAACCGGCTGGGCTTCGGGTTCGACCTGCAGGGCGGCGGCTCGGATCTGCGGTTCCCGCACCACGAGTACAGCGCCGCCCACGCCGAGGCGGTCGCGGGGGAGCACCCCTTCGCGCGCCACTACGTGCACGCTGGCATGATCGGCCTCGACGGCGAGAAGATGTCGAAGTCGCGGGGCAACCTCGTGTTCGTCTCGCGCCTGCGCGCCGACGGCGTGGACCCCTCTGCCATCCGGCTCGCGCTGTTCTCCGGCCACTATCGCGAGGACCGGCCGTGGACCGACGCGCTGCTCGCCGAGGCCCAGGACCGGCTCGCCCGCTGGCGTGAAGCCGCGGCCCTGCCCGCCGGCCCCGACGCCACGGAGACCCTCGCCCGCCTGCGCGACCACCTGTCGGACGACCTGGACACGCCGAAGGCCATCGAGGCCCTCGACGCGTGGGCCACCGCGGCGTTGCGCCGCGACGGCACGGACACCACGGCACCAGGCCTGATCCGGCTCGCGGCCGACGCTCTCCTGGGAATCAGTATTTGAGGTTCAGCTGCTGAGAACACCGCCGGTCCAGGATCTTCCTGAACTGGCGGTGTCTGTATAACGGCCTATACCGCCGCGGAGTGGACGGTGCGTCCCGCGAGTCGCCCACTCCGTCCCCGGTCGTCGCTGAGTGTTGTGTATAACGACCTATACGGCGGCGGGTTGGGCGGCGCCCAGGTGGAGGTGCTCACCTTGCCAGCGGCGGCGCAGCCACCGGTCATGAGAAGCAATGACGACGGCACCTGGGGCGTCGTCGAGGGCGGCGAACAGTTCCTCGGCCAGGGTGAGGGAAATGTGGTTGGTCGGTTCGTCGAGGAGGAGCACGTCCGGCGGGTCCGCGAGGAGCACCGCGAGCGCGAGGCGCCGGCGTTGGCCCACCGACAGCTCGCCGACGGGCCGGCCGAGGTCGCGGGCCGAGAGTAAACCCAAGCGGGACAACGGAGGCGCGTCGTCGCCCAACTCGGCGCGGTACACCTCGTGAGCCGTCTTCGCCGGTTCGGGGAACACCACGTCCTGTTCCAGCAGTCCCACCCGGACGCCGGGTCCGAAGTGGACTGACCCGGTGGTGGGCGCGAGCCGTCGGGCCAGTACCGACAGGAGAGTGGACTTGCCCGCGCCGTTGCCGCCAGTCACGAGCAGGCGCGTGGTGGCGCCGACGTCGAGGCGGTCGAGGTGCAGCCGGCCCGGTACGGCGAGGTCCCGGACCGCGATCGCGGGGCCCTCGCCGGTGGCGGCGGCCGTGAGCCGGGCGCGGAACCGCAGGGGTGCAGGCGGTTTGCGCACCTGACCGTGTTCGAGTTCGTCGAGGCGGAGCTGGGCGTTGCGGACGCGGCGGGACACCTGCTTCTGCACGCGGCCTCCCTTGAAGTTGTAGAGGTTCTTGTCGCCGTCGGACTGCGCGCGGTTGTGCGCGACGCGCCGCGCGGTGACCGCCACCGACTCCCGCAACTCCTTCAGCTCGTCCTGCTCCTCGGCGAACCGCTGTTCCCAGCGCGCGCGTTCGGCGCGCTTCTGGTCGAGGTAGTCGGTGTAGGTGCCGCCGTAGCGCGTCGCTCCGCCCACGAGCCGGTCGGCCGGCGCCGGGTCGAGGTCGACGATGTCGGTGCACACCGCGTCGAGGAACACGCGGTCGTGCGAGGACAGCACAACGATGCCCGACAGCTCCGCCAGGTGGCGTTCGAGGAACTCCAGGGCGGCGTCGTCGAGGTGGTTGGTGGGCTCGTCGAGCAACAGCGTGGCCGGGCGGCGGATCAGCAGCGCCGCCAGCCCGAGCCGGGACCGCTGCCCGCCCGACATCTCGCCGAGGCGCCGGTCGTGCCCCAGACCGCCGAGGCCCAGCCCGTCGCACACCAGCTCGGCGCGCCGGTCGGCGTCCCAGAGGTCGTGGACCTGCGCCCACTCCAGGAGCCGGCCGTACTCGTCGAGCACCGTCGGGTCGTCGGGCCGGTCGGTCATCGCCGCGGTGAGCGTGTCGAGCCGGGCCGCCGCCGCGCGGATGTCGGCCAGCGCGTGGTCGAGCACGTCACCGAAGGTCGCTGACATCGGAAATGGCAGCTCCTGCAGCAGGAAACCGAGGTCGTCGCCGCGGACGATCTCGCCCGAACGCGGCTGTTCGAGGCCCGCGAGCAGCCGCAGCAGCGTGGATTTGCCGGTGCCGTTCTCGCCGACCAGTCCGAGCCGGCGCCCGGCCGACGCGGTGAGGGACACGCCGTCGAGCACGGTCCGGGCTCCGTAGCCGAACACGACGTCGGTGGCCTTGAGGGACAAAGACATGAGGGATCACCAGCCCGGGAAGGAAAAGCGGGTTCCCCGACGGGACTCGTGGCTCGCGGGAGCGGTGCTCGACCGGGAGCGGCCTCGGTGCGGGAAAGGGCTTGGCTCAGTTGTCCATGATGGAACGAGGTTAACGCAACGCCAGTAGGGTTAGTCAACTCCGAATTTCGCGAGGAGTCTCCGGTGGCTGCCCCGTGGCCTCGCCCACCTGGCTGGTGGCCTGGTCGGCGGCGGTTTCACCGTCGGTCAGGAACGCCACGAGCGCGGTGAGCTGACGCCGGTCGAACGTGGCGAGGCGCTCGCCGAAGCGCTGGGCGAGCGGCGCGTAGAGGTCGGTGAGCTCGCCCAGCCGGTCGGGCAGCGCCCGCACGCGCAGCCGCCGGCGGTCCGCGGGATCCGGTGCGCGCTCCACGAGCCGCGCGCGCTCCATCCGGTCGAGCATCCGCGTGAACGCGCCGGTGGTCATCCCGAGCAGCCGCGCCAGCTCCGTGGGGGAGTCGGTGGCGCCGCTGTGCACGAGCTGCAGGCAGTGCAGCTCGGCGGGCGTCACCCCCAGCTGCTCAGCGACCGCGGTGTGGAAACGCACCGTGGCGCTCACGAACCGGGGGAGCGCGAGCGCGGCGGCGGTGGCGAGTTCTCGCTGGTGGGGCAAGCAGACCGTCCTCGGCGTGGCTGGCTGGCGCAATGACTGCACGGAGCAGTAACTGTCCGTGATGATAGCGAAGCCGATTGACAGCGGTGCAGGCGGCTGCAACTCTGAAAGGACGGTTTCGAAAGAATCCTTTCAGGTATCCGGAGGACCGATGGCCGAGCTGCCGCCGCGCAAACGCGTGGACGACGCCGAGTTGCTCCGCGCCCTCGCGCACCCCTTGCGCTCGGCGCTGCTGCACCACCTGATGGCCGTCGGGCCCCGCACGGCGAGCGAGTGCGCCGAGGCCGTCGGCTCGACCGCGTCCAACTGCAGCTGGCACCTGCGCCGGCTCGCGCAGCACGGGCTCGTGGAACGCACCGACGCCGCTGACGGACGCGAGCGGCCGTGGCGGGCATTGCAGGTGGGCCTCGATTTCGGGGAGCTGGGGGACGACCCGGCGCAGCTCGCCGTGGTGGGCACGCAGCTCGCGGAAGAGCAGGAGCTGACCCGCCGCTACCTGGACTCGTTCACCACCCTCGACCCGGCGTGGCGCACGGCGGCGGGCGTCAGCACGTACACGCTGCAGGTGACCCCTGCGGAGCTGGAGCGGCTGGTGGACGCCGTCGACGCCCTGCTGCGCCCGTACGTCGGCGCGATCCGCGAAGACGCACCGGAAGCCGCGGTGCCGGTGCACGTGGGGCTGCGTGCGTTCCCGCGGCTGGGGCCGGACGGGGAGCCGGTGTCGTGAGACAGCTGCTGGGCGTCCCGGCGTTCGTGCGGCTGTGGCTGGCCGCGTTCTTCGGCGAGTCGGCCGAGTGGATGCTGCAGGTCGCGCTGCCGGTGTTCCTCTTCGCCACCACTGGTTCGGCCGCGACGACGGCGTTCAGCGTGGTGCTCGGGCTGCTGCCGGCGGTGCTGCTGAGCCCGGTCGCCGGCATCGTCGCGGACCGGGCCGACCGGCGGGTGGTACTCGCCGTGGTGTGCGTGGGCCAGGCGGTGGTGGCGCTGCCCCTGCTCGCCGGCGATGGGATCCCGGTGGCGCTCGTGTACGTGGTGATGGCCGCGCAGGCCGGGCTGGCGTCGGTGTTCGAGCCGGCCCGCAACGCGCTGGTGCCGGAGCTGGTCGGTGTCGAGGAGGTGACCGGGGCCAACGGCCTGATGAGCGTGAACGGCAGCGTCGCCCGGCTCGCGGGCGGCTGGGCCGGCGGCGCGTTGCTCGGCTGGGGCGGCCTGGACCGCGTGGTGCTCGGGTACCTCGGCGCGCTCGCGGTCGCCGCGCTGCTGCTCGCGCGCCCGTTCCCGGCGTCCGCGAGACCCCGGGTACGCGCGCCCCGCCGCGAACCCGGGGCCTGGCGGGCCGGTCTGCAGGAGCTCACGCGAGACCCGCGGCTGCGCGCCACCGGCGTCACGGCGGTTCTCGTGTCCGTGGCGCAGGGAATGTTCCTGGTGCTGTTCGTGGTCTTCGTCCTCGACGTGCTCCACGGCAGCGAAGCCGACGCCGGGCTGCTGCGCGGGGTGCAGGCGATCGGCGGCCTCGCGGCCGGCTTCGCCGTGGCCACCCTCGCCCGCCGCGTGTCCGGCGCCACGCTGCTCGCGTGGGGCTCATTCGCGACCGGCCTGGTGTCCGCGCTGATCTGGAACACCGCCGCACTCACGACGGCCCTCGGCGTGTACGTGGGCCTCTTCGCCGCGGCCGGCGGCCCCGCGGTGCTCACCGGCGCCGGCCTCCTGGCCCACGTGCAGAGCGTCGCCGCCCCCGAACGCGCGGGCCGCGTGCTGAGCGCCGTGTTCGCCGTGCTGGCCACTGGGCAGGCCGCCGGCTCCCTGCTCGCCGGGGCACTGGTGGCCGCGACCGGCCCGGCGGTGCTGCTGGACGTGCAGGCCGGCGTCTACGTGGTGGCGGGACTCGTGCTGCTGGGGTGGCTCCGGCGCTCTCCGGAACCGGCGGTGGCTACGGTGCCGTCCACTCCGCCCGCAACGTCCGGACTCCGCGGATCACCCCGTACGTCCGCTCGGGAGCCGCACCGGGTGCCTGGCGGAGGTCCGGGATCGCGGTGAGCAGTTCCTCCACCATCACCCGCAGCTCCATCCGGGCGGCGTGCCGGCCGAGACACCGGTGGGCGCCCGCACCCCAGCCCAGGTGCGGCGCACCGCCACGCGGACGGTCGAGGCGAAAGGAGTCACCGTCGGGGAAGGGGTCCGGGTCACGGTTGGCACTGCCCCAGACCAGCAGCAGACGATCACCGGGCGAGAGGGCGACGCCGGCCAGTTCGGTCTCCGCCATCACGGCGCGCCCGGTGGCGGCGACCGCGGGCTCGTGTCGCACGGACTCTTCGATCACGGCCGGAAGCACCGCCGGATCGGCTGCGCACCGGTCCCGGAGGCCGTGGTCTCCCAGCAGCTGCAGCAGGATGGTCGCGCACGCGTCCGTCGCGGTCAGATGCCCCGCCGCGACCATCACCATCGCGAACTTCAGCAATTCCGTCTCGGTCGACACCTGCCCGTCCACGCGGGCGTGGGCCACGGCGGAAAGCATGTCCTCGCGGGGGTGGTCCATTCGATCGCGGACGTGGCCGGCCAGGAGGTCGGCGAAGGTTCGGCCGGCGCGCCGGGCGGCCTCGGCCGTACCGGCGGCGGTGAGCGCGCGCACGTGCTCGGCGAGCGTGACCTGCTCCTGGTCCGAGAGACCCAGCATCGCGCCGATGAGCAGCGGCGGGACGCGTTGCGTGTACGCGGTCACCAGGTCGGCTCGACCGTCGGCCACGAACCCGGCGATCGTCTCGCGACACAGCCGGCGCACGTGCCCTTCGTGCCGCGCCGCGGCCGCCGGGGTGAAATACGGCTGAAGCAGCCGCCGCCACGCGACGTGCGGCTCCACGTCCGTCTCGAACAACGGCGCGATGACTCCTTCGACCTCGGCGACCACAGCGGCGGCGCCGAGCCCGGATACGTTCGAGCTGAACGTGGCGCCGTCCTTCCCGGGCAGCTTTCCCGCAGTGCGTTCAACACGGGGGACGGGTCGTCGGCGATGCCCAGGTGAAGGTGGTCGAAATCCGGTACCACCGCGGCCGGTTCGCCGGTGGGCTGCTCTCCGCTCTGATCGACGCGCAGTGTGATCGAAGCTGATCAGGACGATCGCCACTCTCCTTGATCGTGACGTGATCACGGCCGGGATGGCCGCACCGACCCACCTGGGGTAACGCAGGGGGTGGATCCACCGATCTCCCCAGCCGGAAATCGCTACGTTGGAGGGGTGCCGTCTCTCTTCGCCACCAGCGACCTCCACGTGACCCACGAGGGCAACGGGCCGATCCTCGACCGTGTCGTGCCGGATTCGCCGGAGGACTGGCTGCTCGTGGTCGGTGACGTGGCCGAGCGGTCGGCCGTCATCCGGGACACGCTCGAGACCCTGCGCGGGCGGTTCGCGAAGGTCGTGTGGGTGCCGGGCAACCACGAGCTGTGGACCACGCCGAAGGACGAGTCGCAGCTGCGTGGCCAAGCCCGCTACGAGTTCCTCGTGGAGCAGTGCCGCGAGATCGACGTGCTCACGCCCGAAGACGAGTTCCCGGTGTGGGAGCACGGCGCCGAGCCGCTCACGATCGCGCCGTTGTTCGTGCTCTACGACTACAGCTGGCGCACGCCCGCGGCGGAGGGCAAGACGATCGAGCAGGCGCTCGCGATCTCGCGCGAGAACGGGGTGGTCTGCACCGACGAGTACTTCCTGCACCCCGACCCGTTCCCGAGCCGGCAGGCCTGGTGCGCGGAGCGGCTGAAGATCAGCACTGACCGGCTCGACGCCATCCCGGCCGACCGGCGCACGATCCTGGTGTCCCACTGGCCGCTGCACCGCCACCCCACGGCGCCGCTGCACTACCCGGACTTCGCGCTGTGGTGCGGCAGCACCGAGACCGAAGACTGGCACCTGCGCTACCGGGCCGAGCTCGCCGTGTACGGCCACCTGCACATCCCGCGCACGACCGCGGCCGACGGCGTGCGCTTCGAAGAGGTGTCGCTCGGTTACCCGCGGGAGTGGAGCCGCCGCGCCCGCGGTGCGGTGCCGCTGCGGAAGCTGCTCTCGGCCTGAGAACCCGGCTACGCTGCGGTCGTGACCGGGGAATTCAGGGTCCGCACCGTCCTCGGTGACGTCGCGCCCGAAACGCTCGAGGTGTGCGACTCCCACGACCACCTGTTCTTCGCGTCGCAGCTGCTCGCGGGCCAGGAGCTCGACGACGCGGCGGCGGCCGAGGCCGAGCTGCGCGCCTTCGCGAACGCGGGCGGGCGCGCGGTGGTGCAGTGGACGCCGTTCGGCCTGAACCGGCGCGCGGCCGACCTCGTGGGGCTGTCGCGGGCCACCGGCGTGCAGCTGGTGGCTGCGACCGGGTTCCACCGGGCCGAGCACTATCGCACGGACGTCCTCGACCGCGTCGCCGACCGGCTGGCCGAGCTCTTCGTGGCCGACCTCCTCGACGGGATCCCGGCCGGTGACGACCCGGACGCCGACCGCACCGGGCCGCGCGCCGGCCTGATCAAGGTGGCCGGCGCGTTCCACACGATCGACCGGCACGCCCGCTGGACGATGGTCGCCGCCGCCCAGGCCCACCACGAGACCGGCGCGCCGATCGCCGTGCACCTCGAGCTGGGCACGGCGGCGCGCGAGGTCGCCGACCTCCTGTGCGGTGAGCTGGCCGTGCCGCCCGCCCGCGTGATCCTCGGCCACCTCAACCGCAACCCCGACCCGCGCGTGCTGCGCGAGGTGGCCGGCACCGGCGTGTTCCTCGGCTTCGACGGCCCGTCGCGCGCCAACCACGCCACGGACTGGCGGCTCGCCGACCTGCTGCTGGAGCTCTCGACGGCGGGACACACCGCGCAGCTGCTGCTCGGCGGCGACACGACCACCGCCGCGGCCCGGCTGTCCTCCGGCGGCGGCCCCGGCATCCCGTACCTGCTCACCACGCTGCGGCCGCGCCTGGCCCGGGCGCTCGGCGAGGACGTGGTCGAGGCGATGCTGGTCGCGAACCCGGCCCGCGCGTTCGCCACCCGCTGGCGGCGCTGACCACGAAACCGGCCCCCGTCGCGAGGTGCGACAGGGGCCGGTGGGCGAAGCCGGTGGTCAGCGGAGGCCGAAGCCGCCGCCTTCCTGACCGGGACGGCGCCGGCGCAGGTAGCGCTCGAACTCCGCCGCGATCTTGTCGCCGGACACCTCCTCCATCGTGAAGTCGGTTTCGGCGTCGCCGCGCTCCTCGAGGCTGCGCACGTACTCGCTGATCTCCTCGTCCTCGTCGGCCATCTCGCTCACCGTGCGCTGCCACTCCTCGGACTGCTCCGGCAGCGCGCCCAGCGGGATCTCGACGTCGAGCACGTCCTCGAGCTTGTGCAGCAGCGCCAGCGTGGCCTTCGGGGACGGCGGGTGCGACACGTAGTGCGGCACGGCGGCCCAGATCGACACGGCGGGGATGCCGGCCTGCACGCAGTAGTCCTGCAGCACCCCGACGATGCCGGTCGGCCCCTGGTAGTTGTTCAGCTCGAGGCGGAAACGGCTGGCCGTGTCCTTGTCGTAGGCGGTACCGGTGACCGGCACGGGCCGCGTGTGCGCGGTGTCGGCCAGCAGCGCACCGAGCGCGACGACGGTGTCCACGTCGAGCTGCATGATGTGCTCCAGCAGCTCCGCGCAGAACGCGCGCCAGCGCATGTTCGGCTCCGGGCCCTGCACCAGCACCACGTCGCGGTCGAGGCCCTCGGGCCGGCAGATCGACAGGCGCGTGGTCGGCCAGTCCACCTGCCGCGTGACCCCGTCGACCATGTTGATGGTCGGCCTGCTGACCTGGAAGTCGTAATAGTCGTCCGGCTCGATCTCGGCCAGCGGTGTGGCGTCCCAGTTGAGCTGCAGATGCTCGATCGCGCGGCTGGCCGCGTCGCCCGCATCGTTCCAACCCTCGAAAGCGACGACCATCAGGGGGCGCTTCGATTCCGTTCGGGCGCGATCCGGGTCACCGGGTCGCTGGGTCTCGTCGACTGGCTCACTCACCTGACCAGCCTACGACCCTTCGCCCGTAACCTGTGCAGCATGTCCGACCGCGTGCCGTCACCACCGCCGCCCGCACGCGGCCGGCGGGTCCCGGTGTGCGGGACCCGCCGGGGAACCGCAGCTCACAGGCTCGCGGACGGTGTGCGGAGCCCGCGGCGGCCGATGGGATACTGGGGACGATCCGGCCCGCCGTCGTGCCCGGTTCCCCCGGCGGACGGCCCGGGGCCGGCTCCGGCGCGGCGCGACCCCACTCTTTTGGGGACACTTCCTCCGCGGAAGCTTCGCGCCCGGTGCCGCGCGGCCCGTCCGGCCCGACCCCGACGCACCGACAAGGAGAAACCGTGACTGCACCGTCCTCTTCGGACGGACTGGGCGCCGTCCTGTGGGACATGGACGGCACGCTCGTCGATTCCGAGAAGCTCTGGGACGTGGCGCTGTACGAGTGCGCCGAGGCGCTCGGCGGCACGCTGTCCGAGACCCAGCGGATGACGCTGGTCGGGTCCAACATGGACGCCACCGCCACCTACCTGCTCGAGGTCACCGGCAGCGAGATCACGCCGGAGTCGGTCGCCGACACCGGCGCGTGGATCCGCCGCCGCACGGCGAGGCTGTTCGACGACGCGCTGCCGTGGCGGCCGGGCGCACGCGAGGCACTGGCGGCGGTGAAGGCGGCCGGGATCCCGTCGGCGCTGGTCACGTCCACGGAGCGGGCGCTGACCGAGCTGGCGCTGGAGACGATCGGGCGCGAGTTCTTCGACGTCACGGTGTGCGGCGACGAGGTCGACGGCCTCAACAAGCCCCACCCCCGGCCCTACCTCAAGGCCGCCGAACTGCTCGGTGTCGCCCCTGAGCGGTGCGTGGCCGTGGAGGACTCGCCGCCGGGTGCGGCCTCGGCCGAAAGCGCCGGCTGCGTGGTGCTCGTGGTCCCCAACGACGTCGAGGTGCCCGACGGCCCGGGGCGGGTGTTCCGCGAGTCGCTCGCGGGCGTCGACGTGGGCGTGCTGGCCGCGCTGCTGCCGCGAGTGTGACTCCGGCGGCATCGGGGTCACCCGAGGGGGCGCCCGGGCGTGCGGGATGGAAGTATCTGCAGACCGTGAAGACCTTCGATGAGCTGTTCGCGGAGCTTGCCGAGCGCGCCCGCACCCGTCCCGACGGGTCCGGCACCGTCGTCGCCCTCGACGACGGGGTGCACGCCCAGGGCAAGAAGGTGCTCGAGGAAGCCGGCGAGGTGTGGATCGCCGCCGAGCACGAGTCCGACGACCGCCTCGCCGAGGAGATCTCGCAACTGCTGTACCGGGTCCAGGTGCTGATGCTCGGCCGGGGGATCTCGACCGAGGACGTGTACCGCTACCTGTGACGCGTTCGCGCACCGGTGAACAGAGGAGAGAACGAAATGCTGCGTGTTGCCGTGCCCAACAAGGGAGCCCTCGCCGCGTCGGCGGCGGAGATGCTTTCCGAGGCGGGCTACCGCAAGCGACATGACGGCAAGGACCTGACCGTGCTCGACCCGGTCAACGAGGTCGAGTTCTTCTTCCTGCGCCCCAAGGACATCGCGATCTACGTCGGCTCCGGCGAGCTCGACCTCGGCATCACCGGGCGCGACCTCGCGCTCGACTCGGGCGCGCCGGTCGACGAGATGCTCGCGCTCGGCTTCGGCGGCTCCACGTTCCGCTACGCCGCCCCGGCGGGGCAGGACTGGAAGCCGGCCGACCTGCAGGGCAAGCGGCTCGCCACGTCCTACCCGCGGCTCGTGCGGGAGGACCTGGCGCGCCACGGCGTCGAGGCCGAGGTGATCCGCCTCGACGGCGCCGTCGAGATCTCGATCCAGCTCGGCGTCGCCGACGCGATCGCCGACGTGGTCGAGTCCGGCCGCTCGCTGCGCCAGCACAACCTGGTGGCCTTCGGCGACCCGATCTGCGTGTCCGAAGCGGTGCTGCTGCAGCGCGCGGACAGCGAGGCGTCGAAGGCGAAGTCGCAGCTCGCGGCCCGGCTGCGGGGTGTCGTGTTCGCGCAGCAGTACATGATGCTCGACTACGACTGCCCGCGTGAACTGCTGGAGCAGGCCATCGCGATCACGCCCGGTCTGGAGTCGCCCACCGTCGCCCCGCTGGCGGACGACGGCTGGGTCGCCGTGCGGGCGATGGTGCCGCGCAAGGAAGTCAACCTCATCATGGACGAACTGGCCGAAGCCGGCGCGAAGGCGATCCTCGCCTCGGACATCCGCTCCTGCCGGCTGTAACTACGTGACAGTGTTGCCTGCGCCCGGCCTCGCGCCGAGCGCAGGCGGCCGGTCCCGGCTGCTTCTCTCGGCCCTATGGCCAACCACGGCGCGAGATCGCGCCGGTGTCTCGAATGGACGGTGCGATCGGCCCCCGGCCGATCCGACCGTCCATTCGAGACACCGGCTTGAGGCGATCTCGCCCGCCCCGGCGAAGCCGGGGCCAAAAACACAGCAGCGCCCTCGGTGATGTGTGGCGAAGCCGAAACATCACCGAGGGCGCTGCGGTCGCTTCGGCATGAGGTCGTAGAGCTTCTTGCGGGCGCCGTTGTCGTTGGCGTTGCGGGTCATCGCGACTTCGGAGATGAAGTCCTCGAACACGAACTCGTCGTCGGCCGGGACCTCGGTGGGGCCGGGGTTCTGGACCAGGTAGCCGTCGAGGGTCTCGGCGATCTCGCGGAACGACAGGGCCTGCAAGGTTTCCGGCGCGTACGTGGTGACCGGGACGCCGTTGGCCGCGGCCTCGTTCATCACCACGCCGAGCGGCACGTGGGAGAGCATCGGCACGCCGAAGTTGTACATGTCCTGCAACGCGGCCGCCGCGTAGTGGGAGATGGGGCGGCGGTAGAGGCCGGGCACGATCCCGTACCACGCGATCGGCGCGCGGCCGGTGGTCTGTTCCACGTAGCGCACCTGGTCGGCGAGCAGGCGCAGGGCGCGGATGCTCGTTTTGTCCGGCTGCACCGGCACCAGGATCCCGTGGGACGCCGCGAGAGCGTTGTTGGTGAGCACGTCGAGCGCCGGCGGGCAGTCGATCACCACGTGGTCGTAGTTCGCGAACTGGATCACGCGGGCCAGCTGCCAACCCGGCACGCGGAACGAGTCGAGCCGGCGGATCAGGTCGAACATGCCCGGCGACGTCGGGATCACGTCGAACGCACCGCCGCGGCCAAGGTTGCTGCGCGGGTGCGGCACCGCGAGCTCCTCGATCGGGCCCTTCCACAGCTTCGTGAGTGCCTTCGCGAGGGTGGGCGCGTTGCCGCTGGCCTCGTCGAGCCCGAGCATCTCCGTGGTGGCGTGGCCTTGCGGGTCGAGGTCGATCAGCAGCACGCGCCGGCCGCGTTCGGCCAGCGCTGCCGCCGCGCCCACGCTGAGTGAGGTCTTGCCGACCCCGCCTTTCTGGTTGACCACCGAGGTGATCTGCATGCCGGAGCGCTCCCTTGTCGGTCGTTCCGCGAAGGTTATTGGATCCGGGGCGCGGGCGCGCGGTTATCCGCCCCCGGCCTGTCGCGGTCGGACGAGCAGAGCCTGCGCACCGGTGCCGACCGGACCGGAGCCGTCGTGCAGGGTACTCGCGGCCGTGCCGACGCCGTGCGGCCCGACCAGCGTCACGGCGTCGAGGCCGATCCACTCGCCCTCTGGCGCCCGGCGCAGGTGAACGGTGAGCTCCGAGTTGATGAAGAGCCAGTCGCGCGCCGACAGGAAGTGCGACACGCCGTTGGCCGAGTCCGCGACCGCGAACAGCCGCTGCAGCCCGGTCGGTTCCTCGCCGTCGACGAGCGGGATCCGCTGCCGGCCCCACACCGCGGCCGGGCCGGGCGTGGTGATGCTGCCGCGCACGGCGCGCCACTCGACGGCGTCGAGGTACCCGCCGGTCCAGTCCTCGGGGAACTTCGTCTCGGTCCCGGCGTCGGCCGAGGGCAGCAGGGGACCGGCGTCGGTCGCCACGTCCGCCGTGTCGACGGTGCCGATGCGCCACGCGCTGGCCCGCGCGATCAGCTTGCCGCCCGCCGAGAGCTCCGACTGCAGCAGCTCGACCGACCGGCCCGGCCGCTCGATCCACGACCGCTGGTCGAGCTCCGCGACCGGCGCGGGCCCGAGGATCTCGATCGTCACGCGCGCGATCAGCGACGGGTGCGGCGCTTCGAGCCGCTCCAGCCCGCGTGCGAGCAACGCCGACGGCGGGCCGAAGTGCTGCGCGCCGGGTGCCCACGGGCCTGTGGTGTGCTCGGTGGCGCCGTAGCGCTCGTCACCGAGGGGAACGTAGAACGCGTCGGCCATCAGTCGGCCCGGTCCAAAGCGGTCTCCTCGCCGGCGTCGGGCTCCGGCCAGCCGGGGTAGGCCGGCGGGGTGCCGCCGAACTCGGGGCAGTGCGCCTGGTGGTCGCACCACGAGCAGAGTTTGCCCGGGTTGGCCCGGAAGTCGCCGGTCTTGCCGGCCTTCAGGATGGCCTGCCAGATCGCCTCGAGCGTGCGCTCGAACCGCACCAGCTCCGCCTCGTCGGGCGTGTAGGCGAGCGACTGCCCGTCGGTCAGGTACATGAGCTTCAGCTGCCGCGGCACCACGCCGCGCAACCGCCAGAGCACCACGGCGTAGAACTTCATCTGGAACATCGCCTTGGCCTCGCCGATCTCACGCGGCGCCGCCCCGGTCTTGTAGTCCACCACGCGGATCTCGCCCGTGGGCGCCACGTCCACGCGGTCGATGTACCCGCGCAGCAGCACCCCCGAACCCAGCTCGATCTCCACGTGCAGCTCACACGCTTCCGGCTCCAGCCGGCGCGGGTCCTCCAGCTCGAAGTAGGCGTCCAGCAGCTTCTCCGCCGACGCCAGCCACTTGTCGGCCTCGCCCGCCTCGTCTTCCGCGAACAGCTCGGTCCACTCCGGACTCGCCGCCGACAGCTCCGCCCACGTGGGCGCCAGCAGATCCTTCGCCCGCGGCGCCACGCGCTCACCCGCCGGCAGACCGAACAGCCGCTCCAGCACGGCGTGCACGAGCGTCCCGCGCACCTGGGCCTTCGTGGGCACCTCGGGCAGCCGGTCGACGGCCCGGAATCGGTAGAGGAGCGGACACTGTTTGAAATCACTGGCACGAGACGGCGACAACGCGGGCCGCCTGCGGACGGGCGCGTCACCGGATCCCGGTGGGGTCGTGACCGTAGCGGTGTCGGGCATGGCCTGAGCGTAACTGGACCCACCGACAGGATTGGGCGCCCCGCCTGAGCGAGCCGCGACCCGACCCCACCGCGAGATCGCGCCGGCTTCCGGATCGGGCGGTGCGATCGGCCCCCGGCCGATCTCGACCGCCCGATCCGGAAGCCGGCTTGAAGGCGATCTCGCACGCCCCGGCGGAGCCGGGGCCAAAGACACAGCGGCCGACACGCCCGACCCCACATCCGGCCGCGCACTTTCCCCCGAACGGGTCCGTTGAGCCGACCCACCAGCGGGATCGCGCTGGCTTCCGGGATCGGGCGGTGCGATCGGCCCCCGGCCGATCCCGACCGCCCGATCCCGGAAGCCAGCTTGAAGGCGATCTCGCACGCCCTGCCGAAGGCGGGGCAGAAGACACGGGAAGCCCGGGTAACTGCCGTCCCACACGCGGGCCTTTACTCTTGCGCGCATGGCCGCGACCCGACAGCACGGTGCCGGGCCGTCCCGGCGTGTCTCGCCCGGTGACGGCGGGCTGTTGCTGTTCCGGGTGGCCGGGGTGCCGGTGCTGCTGGCGCCGTCGTGGTGGATCGGGTCGCTGGTGGTCGTGGTGCTGTACGCGCCGCTGGTGGGGCGGTTGCTGCCGGACGTGTCGACGCTGACGTCGTGGTTGCTGGCGGCCGCGTTCGCGGTGCTGCTGGGGCTGTCGGTGCTCGCGCACGAGCTCGGGCACTGTCTGGTGGCGCTGCGGTTGGGGATTCCCGTCCGGCGGCTGCGGCTGTTCCTGCTGGGTGGGCTGTCGGAGGTCGCGCGGACGCCGCGGCGGCCCGGGCAGGAGGGGCTGGTCGCGGCGGCGGGGCCGATCGTCTCGTTGCTGCTGGGCGGGTTCTGCGCGTTGCTGATGCTCGCGGTGCCGCCGGACGGCGCGGTGTGGCTGCTCGTGGCCGAGTGCGCGGTGGCGAACCTGGCGGTGGGCGTGTTCAACCTGCTCCCGGGGCTGCCGCTCGACGGTGGACGGCTCGTGCGCGCCGGGGTCTGGGCCGTGACGGGCCTGCGCGCCAAGGGCACGAAGACCGCGGTGGCCGGTGGTGCCGTGGTCGCCACCGGGCTGATCGTGTGGGCCCTGTTCGGCCTGGCCACGCAGAGCGAGGACCGCTGGCTGCGGCTCGGCGTGTGCGTGGTCACGGCGTGGTTCGTGATCCTGGGCGCCCGCGCGGAGCTCGCGGCCGAGGCGCGGCGCAGCTGGCCCGACGGCCTCGAGCTCACCGAGCTGGTCCGCCCCGTGCTGCAGCTGCCCGCCGAAAGCCCGGTGTCCGACGCGCTGGCGGCCTCGGCCGGGCGCGGAGTGGTGCTCGTGCGGGCCGACGGCGTCGCGGCGGGTTTGCTGGACGAGCAAGCCGCCGAGCAGCTCGCGGGGACGCACCCGCACGCGCCGGCGGAGCTCGCCGCCGAGCCGATCCGCGCGGAGACGGTGCTGCTGGCCTCGGAGCCGGGCGAGGAGATCGCCGAACGGGTGCGCGAAACACCCGCGTGGCAGTTCCTCGTGGTCGACGACGAAGGCCGCCCCGCGGGCGTGCTGCGCCGCGAAGACCTCCGCGCCGCGCTCGTGCGCGGCCGCCACGCTCACTGAGAGTGCACCCGACCGGCGACCCGCGCGGGCGACCTGCGAGGATCTGACGCCAGCGTTTCGCGTGTGAGGTGGAGGAAGAAGTTGTCGGTCAGCGGACCGTTTCGCGCAGGAGACCGGGTTCAGTTGACGGACTCGAAGGGCCGCCACTACACGCTCACGCTCGCCGAGGGCGGCGAGTACCACACCCACCGCGGCGCGCTCGCGCACGACGAGCTGATCGGGCTCCCCGAAGGGTCCGTGGTGACCTCGGCCGGCGGCAGCAACTACCTCGCGCTGCGGCCCCTGCTGCCCGACTACGTGCTCTCGATGCCCCGCGGCGCCCAGGTGATCTACCCCAAGGACGCCGCGCAGATCGTGATGTGGGGCGACATCTTCCCGGGCGCGCGCGTGCTCGAAGCCGGCGCCGGATCGGGCGCGCTCACGTGCTCGCTGCTGCGCGCCGTCGGCTCCGAAGGCCAGGTGTCCTCGTACGAGATCCGCGACGACCACGCGGAGCACGCGGAGCGCAACGTCGTGAAGTTCTTCGGCGAGAAGCCGGACAACTGGACGCTCACCGTCGCGGACCTGGCCACGCACACCGGTGAGGTCGACCGGGTGGTGCTCGACATGCTCGCGCCGTGGGACCAGCTGCCGAACGTCGCCGCGCACCTCGTGCCGGGCGGGGTCCTCACGGTGTATGTGGCCACCGTCACACAACTTTCCCGGGTCACGGAGTCGTTGCGGGAGCAGCAGTGCTGGACCGAGCCGGAGTCGTGGGAGACGCTGATGCGCCCGTGGCACGTCGTCGGGCTCGCGGTACGGCCGGACCACCGGATGGTGGCGCACACGGCGTTCCTGCTCACCGCCCGCCGGCTCGCCGACGGCACGGTGTCCCCGCGCGTGTCGCGCCGGCCCGCCAAGGGCAAGGGCTGAGAGAGCCAACGAGGCCGAGGTGCCGGGCGAGCTAGCCCGGCACGCACCACCGGCCGTTTTCCCGGTGCATCGGGAAGGGCGTGTCCTTGCGCCCACCCGCGCCTTCCACGTGCACGGTGACGCCCGCCGAATCCCCGGCCACAGCCGGTGGTGCGGCCAGCGTCACGGTGAGCGGCCCGGCCGCGTCCCACTTGGCCTGCAGGTCGGCCAACGCCTGGGAGGTCTGGGGCCGGCAAGTGAGCCGGCCGAACTCGGTGGCGTCACCGCGGCGGAGGGCGTCGACGAGAGCGTCGGCCAGCACGCTCGTGGCGGCCAAATCCGCGTCGCTCGCGGACGAGGAAACCGTGGGAATGCTCGGTACCGGAGAAGAAGGAGGGGGTGCCGGCGCGGACGGCCCGGCCGGGGCGACCAGCACCAGTCCGAGCGCCACGCCCGCCACCAGCGCGCCGAGCACCACGAGCCCGGCGGTGAGTCTGCCACTCACCGCCGGTGTCTCACTGCTTGTCCGCCTGGGCGTCGACCAGGCACCAGACGCCGGCCTCGCGCTTCGAGGTCATCGTCCCGTTCGCCGTTCGCGTGCCCTGCGTGGCCTTGTACCGCACGGAAGCAGTGTCGCCGGTCTCCTGTGCGGCGCCGGTGAGCTCGATCGTGGTCTTCGGGATGTCCACGGCGCCACCGTTGTAGAGGCTGCGGCACGCCAACCCGGCCAGCGCCGAGCCGTCACCGCTGGTGAAGTCGGTCGCGGCGGCCTGGAAGAGCTCCTGCGCGCTCTGCGTGCCGCCCGGCGCCGGCGAGTCGGCGCCGCCCGTCGACGGGGTCGAGCCGCTCGTGGAGGGCCGGGTCGGGGCGCTGGTGTGCGGCGCGCCGGCGCCCGGGCTGCTCGCGGCCGGGGGCGCCGGGGGAGCGGCGGTGTCCGTTTTGCCCTTGTCGTCACCCGAAAGCCCGATCACGAGCCCGATCGCGCCACCCACCACGACCACGGCTCCGATCGCGATCCCGACGATCAGGCCCGTCTTCTTTTTCTTCGGAGGCTGCTCGTTGTAGCCGCCGAAGGACTGATATCCACCCGGTTGGCCGTACTGATCGCCGAAACCGCCCTGCTGGAAGGCGTCCGGCTGCCCGAATTGCTGTGTTCCGCCCTGCTGGTACGGATCTTGCTGCGGGTACTGCTGGGTCCCGCCGCCCTGCCGGTAGGGATCTTGCTGCCCGAATTGCCCCGGCGCGCCCTGCTGGCGAGGATCGGGCTGACCGAACGGCGGCGGCTGCTGCGCCGGGTAGCCCGGCTGCTGCTGTGGACCCGACTGCGGGTACCCGCCCTGCGGCGGCCAGGTACCCGGTTGCTGCTGCCCGCCGAACGGCTGCCCGCCGGGGTAGCCGGGCTGCTGCTGCGGGCCGGACGGGGGCTGACCTGGGCCCGGCCGGGACTGTCCGTAGGGATCCGGCTGCTGCCCGTAACCCCCGGCGCCTCCGTAGCCTCCGGGCTGCTGCGGCGGGTAGGTCATGTGTGGTGCCCCCTAGCGTTTCTGCGCGTCTCACCGGGCGCGGTGAACCCCGGGGATGCTAGCCAGGGCGGCCGGGATCCGTGCGCTCAGGCCGGAACTGGACGGAACCGGGGGTTGGCGCGGCCACCCGCGGGGTACCACGCCGATGCTCGCTTTCGCCTGGCGGAACGCGGCGTGACGGCCTCCGGTGCCCGGGCACCGAATCGGCCGCTTGCGCTGCCGTGACGACCGTGCTGAGCGGGTGAGGAAATCGCGACGCGCCGATCTTGTGATGCGGAAAGGCCTTTTCTTGTCGGTGATCGCCGGTACCGTGGAATGAAAAGCACTCCGAGGAGGTGCCCGATGCATCATGACCTTCCCGGAGGTCGGCGCGAGGAGGCCGACCCTTCAGAAACAGGCGGAGCTGGGCAGACGGCGGAACAACAAGCCCGGCAGATCCGTTTTCTCGAGGAGGAAGTGGCGCTGTTGCGTCGCAAACTCACCGATTCGCCGCGGCAGAACCGAGTTCTCGAACAGCGCCTCGCCGAGGCGTCCGAACGGGTGAGCCAGCTCACCGAGCGCAACACGAAACTGGTCGAGACCCTGCGCGAAGCGCGTGGTCAGCTGCTCGCCCTCCGCGAAGAGGTCGACAGGCTGGCCCAGCCGCCGAGCGGCTATGGGGTCTTCGTCACCTCGTACGAGGACAACACGGTGGACGTCTTCACCGCGGGCCGCAAGATGCGGGTCTCGGTGTCGCCGGCCGTGGAGATCTCGTCGCTGCGCCGTGGTCAGGCGCTGCGTCTCAACGAGGCACTCACGGTCGTCGAAGGCGGCGACTTTGAGCGCACCGGTGAGGTGTGCGCACTGCGTGAGGTGCTCGCACCCGAGGACGAGGGCGGCGTGCCCCGGGCCCTCGTGGTGGGGCACGCGGACGAAGAGCGGGTCGTGCTGCTCTCCGAACCGCTGGCCGAGCAGCCGCTCAAGCCGGGCGATTCGCTGCTCGTGGACTCGAAGGTCGGGTACGCGTACGAGCGCGTGCCGAAGGCCGAGGTCGAGGACCTGGTGCTGGAGGAGGTGCCCGACGTCCGCTACGAGGACATCGGTGGCCTGAGCAGGCAGATCGAGCAGATCCGCGACGCGGTGGAGCTGCCGTTCCTGCACGCCGATCTTTACCAGGAGTACCAGCTGCGGCCGCCGAAGGGCGTGCTGCTCTACGGCCCTCCGGGCTGCGGGAAGACGCTCATCGCGAAGGCGGTGGCCAACTCCCTGGCCAAGAAGGTCGCGCTGGCGCGGGGCGACAAGGCGGACGGGAAGTCCTACTTCCTGAACATCAAGGGCCCTGAGCTGCTCAACAAGTTCGTCGGTGAGACCGAGCGGTCCATCCGCCTGATCTTCCAGCGAGCGCGGGAAAAGGCCTCCGAGGGCACTCCCGTCATCGTGTTCTTCGACGAGATGGACTCCATCTTCCGCACCCGTGGTTCGGGCGTGTCCTCCGATGTGGAGACCACGATCGTGCCTCAGCTGCTGTCGGAGATCGACGGTGTGGAAGGGCTGGAGAACGTCATCGTCATCGGCGCCTCCAACCGCGAGGACATGATCGACCCGGCGATCCTGCGGCCGGGCCGGCTCGACGTCAAGATCAAGATCGAGCGTCCCGACGCCGAAGGCGCGAAGGACATCTTCTCCAAGTACCTGGCCGAAGGCCTGCCGATCCACGCCGACGACCTGGCGGAGTTCGGTGGAGACCAGAAGGCCACGTTCGACGCGATGATCCAGCACACCGTCGAGCGCATGTACGAGGAGAGCGACGAAAACCGGTTCCTCGAGGTGACCTACGCCAACGGGGACAAGGAAGTCCTGTACTTCCGCGACTTCAACTCGGGCGCGATGATCCAGAACATCGTGGACCGGGCGAAGAAGTCGGCCATCAAGTCGGTGCTGGAGACCCAGCAGCCCGGCTTGCGCGTGCAGCACCTGCTGGACGCGATCGTGGACGAGTTCGCGGAGAACGAGGACCTGCCGAACACCACCAACCCGGACGACTGGGCCAGGATCTCCGGCAAGAAGGGCGAGCGGATCGTCTACATCCGCACGCTCGTCACCGGCAAGAACCAGGACTCCGGCCGGGCGATCGACACCGCGACCAACACGGGCCAATATCTGTAGAGGTCGTTTCGAGACGTGGGGCTACCGGTTCGCCGGTGGCCCCACGTTTTCGTTCGGGCCCGGCATCTCCACTACGCGGCGACGGGGCGTGAGTTTGCCGTGGGAGGCCAGGATTCCGAGCACGACCAGGACGGCGCCGGCGGGTTCGTTCCAGTGCACGGGTTCGTGCAGCACGAGGACGCCGAGCACGACACCCACCACCGGTGTGAGGTAAGTCACGGAGGATGCGTGTGCGGCGCCCCAGGCGGCGACCACGCGGGTGTTCCACACGTAGGCGATGCCGGTGCCCAGCACGCCGAGCGCGAGCATGCTGAGCACCACGGCGGCGTTCAGGTGCATCGGCTGCGCCGCGATGAGCGGGGACAGCAGGGCCAGCAGCACGGTCGCCGAGCCGACCTGGCCGAACGCCACCACCACCGGATCCGCGCCCCGAGGTGACACGAACCGGCGCAGGTACACGAAAGCCGCGCCGTAGCAGGTCGTGGCGCCCAGACAGGCCAGCTGGGCCGTGAGCTGGTGCGAGAGGTCCACGCCCTGCCAGACGCCGACGAGCGTCAGTACTCCCGCGAACCCCAGCAGCAGCCCCGAGACGCGCGCGGTCGTGAGGCGCTCGGCCGGCAGCGCCGCGGCGGCGAAGAGCATCGTGAGCAACGGCGTGGTGGCGTTGAAGATGCTGGCCAGCCCGGACGAGATGTACTGCTCGGCCCACGAGAACAGCAGGAACGGCGCGACGCACAGCAGCACCGACACCACCGCGAGGTGCCCCCACAGCGCGCGGTCGCGGGGGAGGGGCCGGCGCCGCACCACGAGGACCACTGCCAGGGCGAGCGCGCCGAACCCGACCCGCGCGAACGCGACCTGCGCGGGGGAGAGGCCTTCCAGGCCCACCTTGATGAAGAGAAAACTCGCGCCCCACACCACCGCCAGTGCGACGAACCGCGCACCGACGCCGAACCGCCCGGCCATGACCCTCCTGATCGCCGCCACCCGAGGCCAGTCTTCGGGTTCGCCACGCCGGGAGGCCAGCGCTTTTCGGCCATCTCACTCGTCTCTGGTGTATAACGCCCTATACTTCTGGGCTGTGAGCACCGACGACGCCCCGCGCCCGCGCGCACCCATCACCGAAGCCGACGTCCTGACCTGGCTCGAAACCACCGCCGCCGCCGTCCAGGCGGGGGAGCTCAGTGCCGACGACCTCATCGGCATCCTGGGTGAGCTGCGCCGCGCCTCCGCCGCCTGCGCCGACGCCTCCGACTGGGCCCTGCTCGCCGCCCGCGAAGAAGGCGCGAGCCTCCGCCAGATCGCGCCGGTCTTCGGCAAGGGCTACGTCCGAGCCCCCGCCGCCCGCCTCGAAAAACTCCACCGGCAAGCCCAGAACTCCGGACAATGGCTCGCCATCCTCCGGCACAAACAAACTGTATAACGACCTATACAGCGGGCCGACGTCGAAAAATCGTCGTCGGCTATGCATTCCCCGCATCGACCAAAAAACACGCTCAGACAGGGAGACCGAATGGAGCGCATCGCGGTCGGGCTCGCCGCTCTCGGCCGGCCCGCGTACATCAACCTCGGCCGCGAGCTGCCGGGGACGCGGGACGTGCCGGCGATGCGGGCCGCGACCCACGAGGTGCTCGACGCGGCCTACGCGGCCGGCGTGCGCTGGGTCGATGTCGCGCGGTCCTACGGACTGGCCGAGGACTTCCTCGCGAGCTGGCTGGCGGAGCCCGGGCACACCGACGTGACGGTGTCGAGCAAGTGGGGCTACCGGTACGTCGGCGAGTGGCGGCTCGACGCGCCGGTGCACGAGGTCAAGGAGCATTCGGCCGCGCGGTTCGCCGAGCAGTGGGCGGAGACGAGGGCGCTGCTCGGTGAGCAGGTGAACCTGTACCAGGTGCATTCGCTCACTGTGGACAGTCCGCTGTTCTCCGACGCGGCTCTGATCGAGGCGCTGGCGGCGTTGTCCGACCAGGGCGTGGAGGTCGGGTTTTCGACGTCGGGGCCGGCGCAGGCGGATGCGGTGCGGCGGGCGTTCGAGCTGGAAGCCGCGGGGCGGCCGGTGTTCGCAGCGGTGCAGTCCACTTGGAACGTGCTGGAGCCGTCGGTGGGGGCGGCGCTCGCGGAGGCGCGGGCGGCGGGGAAGCGGGTGCTGGTGAAGGAGACGCTGGCCAACGGGCGGTTGGTGGTGGAGGCGCCGGAGGTGCTCAGGCGGATCGCGGCCGCGCACGGCGTGGGTACGGATGCCGTCGCGGTCGCCGCGGTGCTGGCGAACGAGTGGGTTTCGGCGGCGCTGGTCGGGCCGTCGAGCACGGGTCAGCTGGCCTCGAACCTGGCTGCCGCGGGGGTTTCGCTGACCGCGGACGAGGTGGCCGAGCTGGCGGGGCTCGCGGAGGCGCCGGAGGAGTACTGGCGGCACCGGTCCCACCTCGGGTGGGACTGAGCGGCTGCACTACCCTCGCTGCAGCGCGGGTCCGGCAGGTGGCCCGCGGATTTCGCGGAGGGTCAGCAGGTGCGTCATCGGCAGGTGTTCGCGGTGGCGGCGGTCGCTCTGGTGGGGCTCACGACGGCTTGTGGCCATCGGCCGAACAACCTCGAGACCTACTACGACGACCCGGCTCCGGTGAACGATTCGACGTCCGCCGCGCCGCTGTCCCCGCCGCCGCCCGTGTCGCCTGCCTCGTCCCCTTCGGCCGCGCCGGATCCCCGGATTTCGGCCGCTGCCGCGGCTTCGGCGGCGCTGCTGTCCGATGAGGACGTTGCCGAGGAGGGCGTGACGCCGGGGCCGGGCAAGGCGTCCGGGTGCCTGTCGGGGTTGGCGCAGGGGGAGCGGCGGTCGGCGAGCTGGGTGTACCCGAGCGGTTCGGGGCTCACGCACGAGGTCACTGCGTACGCGGGCGGGTCGGGTGCGGACGTGGTGTCCGCGGCGGACTGTGCGGGTCAGGTGCTCACGGTGGCGCCGCAGCCGGGTGTTTCGGCGCAGCGGGCGTGGTGTGAGGGTTCGACGTGCACGGTGTTGCTGGCGAAGGGTGAGCTGGTGTCGGCGTTGAGCGTGGTGGCGAGCACGCCCGCGCGGGCGGCGGACGCGGCGAAGCGGTTGCTGCCGAAGGTCGTGGCGAAGCTGGTTGCTCAGCCGTAGCGGCGGAACCATTCCTGTACGCCTTCGCGGCCGTCGGGGATGAAGGGGCTGGTGGGGTCGAAGACCCAGGTGCGGAGTTCGTCGAGCGGCATCCAGTGGCCTTCGGCGATTTCTTCGGGCTGGTGGTGGATGGGGCCGTCCCAGCGGACTTCGTAGGCGAAGTTGTGGCAGTGGACGGTGCCCTGGTCGTAGATCTTGGTGAACAGGGGTTGCGGTTCCACTCCGTGGACGCCGAGTTCTTCGGCGAGTTCGCGGCGGGCGCATTCGGCGGGGGTTTCGCCGGCGGCGACCACGCCGCCGGCCCAGCAGTCCCAGGTGGACGGGAAGACGTCTTTGTCCGGGGTGCGCAGGTGCACGTACACGGATCGGCCGTCGCCCGATCGGACGAGCACGACGCCGGCGGCGTGCCAGAGTCCTTCGGCGCGGACGCGGGAGCGGGGTGCTTGCCCCGTGACCTGTCCTGCCCGGTCATAGAGGGCAACGAGTTCGTCACTGCCTGGCATGGGGGCATCGTCGCACGCCCGTACCCCGTAGGGTGGTGCACATGCGTCGGATCATGGGAACCGAAGTCGAGTACGGCATCGCCGTGCCCGGGGACGCCACGGCGAACCCGGTGCTCACCTCGACTCAGGTCGTGCTCGCCTACGCGGCGGCTGCTGACATTCCGCGGGCTCGCCGGGCCCGGTGGGACTACGAGGTGGAGTCGCCGTTGCGCGACGCGCGGGGGTTCGACCTGACGGGTCCGGGCGGGCCGGGGCACGACCCGGACGTGGAGGACCTGGGGGCGGCGAACGTCATCCTCACCAACGGTGCGCGGTTGTACGTGGACCACGCGCACCCGGAGTATTCGGCGCCCGAGGTCACGAACGCGCGGGACGCGGTGATCTGGGACAAGGCCGGTGAGCGGGTGATGGAGGAGGCGGCGCTGAAGGCGGCGTCGGTGCCGGGTCAGCCGCCGTTGCAGTTGTACAAGAACAACGTGGACGGCAAGGGTGCGAGCTACGGCACGCACGAGAACTACCTGTGTTCGCGGTCGACGCCGTTCACCGCGATCATCGCCGGGCTGACGCCGTTTTTCGTGTCGCGGCAGGTGGTGACGGGTTCGGGCCGGGTCGGGATCGGTCAGCAGAGCGAAGAGGCGG
This sequence comes from Amycolatopsis rhabdoformis, assembly GCF_035918295.1. Classification (GTDB taxonomy): domain Bacteria; phylum Actinomycetota; class Actinomycetes; order Mycobacteriales; family Pseudonocardiaceae; genus Amycolatopsis; species Amycolatopsis rhabdoformis. The sequence goes on along the minus strand of NZ_CP142149.1, from coordinate 2,943,998 downwards.
GGTTCCAGCTTTCGCAGCGTGCGGACTACATCGAGGTCGAGGTCGGCCTGGAGACCACGTTGAAGCGCGGGATCATCAACACGCGCGACGAGCCGCACGCGGACGCGGACAAGTACCGGCGGTTGCACGTGATCGTGGGTGACGCGAACCTGTCGGAGTATTCGACGTACCTGAAGGTGGGTACGACGGCGCTGATCCTGGATCTGATCGAGTCGGGGATCCGGTTCGACGAGCTCAAGCTGGACGAGCCGGTGCGGGCGGTGCACAAGATCAGTCACGACCCGACGTTGAAGACGAAGGTCGAGCTGGCGAACGGGAAGAAGTTCACGGGGCTGGACCTGCAGTTCGCGTATCACGAGATCGCGTCGGCGAACCTCGAGCGCACGGGTGCGGACGAGGCGTCGAAGGAGGTGCTGCGGGTCTGGGGCGAGGTCCTGGACGCGTTGGCGCGGGATCCGCAGGAGTGTGCGGACCGGTTGGACTGGCCGGCGAAGCTGCGGTTGCTGGAGGGGTACCGGGAGCGGGATCAGCTGGCGTGGGGTGCGCCGCGGTTGCGGCTGGTGGATCTGCAGTATTCGGACGTTCGGCTGGCGAAGGGCCTGTACAACCGGCTGGTCACGCGGGGTTCGATGAAGCGGCTGGTCACGGAGGAAGAGGTGCAGGCGGCGATCACGACTCCGCCGTCGGACACGCGGGCGTATTTCCGGGGCCGGGCGCTGGAGAAGTACGCGACGTCGATCGCGGCCGCGTCGTGGGATTCGGTGATCTTCGACGTGGGCAAGGAGTCGCTGGTGCGGATCCCGACGTTGGAGCCGTTGCGGGGCACGAAGGCGCACGTCGGGAAGCTGTTGGACGCGGCGGCGACGGCCGAGGAGCTGGTCGAGGCGATCACCGGTTCGGACTAGTCGGGGGCGTTCGCTCGCGGCGGATCGGGATCGCGGCGTTGCCCCGAATGTCGGGGCTGCTGGGTAGGCTAGGAATCATCGGCCACACCGGGAGGCGATATGGCGCAGGAGAAGATCGAGAAGCACGGCGGTGGAGACTCCGACGAGGAGTTCGAGGCCACCGGAGCGGCGGGCCAGGAGCGGCGCGAGAAGCTCGGCGAGGACGTCGACACGATCCTCGACGAGATCGACGACGTGCTGGAGGAGAACGCCGAGGACTTCGTTCGCGCCTACGTGCAGAAGGGCGGCGAGTAGTCGTTCGCGGCCGGTGGCCGTCCCCGGGTTTCGGGGGTGGCCGCCGGTTGGCGTGCCGCTGCGTGATTTCGGCGGTGCGGGGCGACATACTGCGCGCCGGAGCGTCGGTGGCACGGTTTTCGTGAGTGCGGCCGGGGTCGTGGTGGTGGGCGGCGCGGTTTCGACGGCGTGGTCCGGCGGGCGGCTCGGCGGGTGGCTCAGAGCGTTGTTTCTTCAGCCGATACAGATGGGAACCAAGAGCACGTATGGACAACACCTCCCCTCGGGCGGGTTTTTCGGGACCTGGCCTGCCTGCCTCGTATTTCTCGCCGGCTTCGTCGTCGTTCGCGGATTTCGTGCGGGCGCAGGCGCCTGAGCTGTTGCCGGCGCGGCGGGTGCCGGCCGGGGCGGGTGAGCTGGCGGTGCCGCACGGGACCACGATCGTGGCGCTGACGTTCGCCGGGGGTGTGCTGATCGCGGGTGATCGGCGGGCGACGTCGGGGAACCTGATCGCGAGCCGGGACATCGAGAAGGTGCACGTCACGGACGAGTACTCGGCGGTGGGTATCGCGGGTACGGCGGGTCTGGCGGTGGAGATGGTCCGGTTGTACGCGGTGGAGCTGGCGCACTACGAGAAGATCGAGGGTGTGTCGCTGTCGCTGGACGGCAAGACGAACAAGCTGGCCGGGATGGTGAAGGCCAACCTGGAGATGGCGATGGCGGGCCTGGCGGTGGTGCCGCTGTTCGTGGGTTACGACCTGGAGGCCGAGGACGCGAAGCACGCCGGGCGGATCATCTCCTACGACGCGGCCGGTGGCCGGTACGAGGAGAACGCCGGGTACGCGGGGGTCGGTTCGGGTTCGCTGTTCGCGAAGTCGGCGCTGAAGAAGCTGTTCGATCCCGACGCGGATGCCGATGCCGCGGTGCGGGCAGCTGTGGAGGCGTTGTACGACGCGGCGGACGACGACACCGCGAGTGGTGGGCCGGACCTGGTGCGGCGGATCTTCCCGAGTGTCGTCACGATCACCGCGGAGCACGGTGCGGTGCAGTTGCCGGCCGAGCAGACGGCGGCCGTGGCGGAGGCCGTGGTGGCCGGCCGGGCCGAGCGCACCCACCACCGGCCGAGCTGATCGCCGGTGACTTTCGAGAACGCTGAACCTTCGACCGCCGGTACACCGGAGAACGTGGAGCCGACACCGTGACGATGCCGTTGTATGCCTCTCCCGAGCAGTTGATGCGGGAGCGGTCCGAGCTGGCGCGCAAGGGTATTGCGCGGGGCCGGAGCGTGGTGGTCCTGAAGTACTCCGGTGGGGTGCTGTTCGTGGCGGAGAACCCGTCGGCGACGTTGCACAAGGTGTCGGAGATCTACGACCGGATCGGGTTCGCCGCGGTGGGCCGGTATTCGGAGTTCGAGAACCTGCGGGTGGCGGGGATCCGGCACGCGGACCTGAAGGGTTATCAGTACGACCGGCGTGACGTGAGTGCGCGGGCGTTGGCGAACGCGTACGCGGCGACGCTGGGCAGCATCTTCACCGAGCAGCTGAAGCCGTTCGAGGTCGAGGTGTGTGTGGCCGAGGTCGGGGCGAGCCAGGCGGAGGACCAGCTGTACCGGCTGACCTACGACGGGTCGATCTTCGACGAGTCGCCGTTCGTGGTGATGGGTGGCACGACCGAGCCGATCAGCACGAAGCTGAAGGACACGGTGGACCCGGAGCACGATCTGGCCACGGCGCTGGCGACGGCGATCGAGGGTCTGCGGGCGACCGCGGCGTCGGCGAACGGCAACGGTGCGCCGGCGACCGAGCCGGATCAGATCAAGCTGGAGGTCGCGGTGCTGGACCGGGCGCGGCCGCGGCGGGCGTTCCGCCGGCTCACGGGGGCGGCGCTGGACGCGCTGCTGCCGGCGCCGCCGGTCAAGGACGAGGCCGAGAAGCCGGCCGAGGGCGAAGCGGACGGCGATTCCGCCAAGGAGTGACCGATCGAGCAGTGACCGGCCGAGGAATGCTCGGCTGACGTGTGTCGGGTGGGCCGTCCGGGTTTCCGGGCGGCCCACCCGGCGTTTCGGGGTCGGTGCTCACGAGGTGGGTGCGGGGCTGCGGAAGTTCTGGTCGGCGAAGGCCAGCAGGTAGGGCAGGGTGGCGCGAGCGGTGTGCCAGGTGTGGTTGAAGCCGTGTTCGGTGTGCACCACGGCTTCCTGACCGCGCCGGCGCAGGGCGTCGGCGATGCGGTGGGCGGTGGCCACGTCGGTGGGTGCACCGGTGCCGGCGGTGAGCAGCACGGAGATCGGCGCGGTGAACGGCATCGTCGGCAGGTAGTGGCGTGGGGTGTTCGCGGCGATGGCGTCGGGGTGGCCGTCGAGGACGCCGATGGAGTCGTTGAGGTCGTCGTAGGGCAGCGCGAGCAGCAGGGTGGCGAACTCGTCGAGGTGGTGCAGCCCGGTGTTGAGGGCGGCGAACGCGCCGCCGGACATGCCGCCGAGGGCGCGGTGGCGGCGGTCGGCGAGGGTGCGGTAGTGCTGGTCGACGCCGGGGACCACGGTGCGGGCGAGGTAGGTCTCGAGCTGGGGGCCGCCGGGCACGTCGAGGCCTTCCCAGTCCCGGCTGGGTACACCCGCGGTGAGGTCGACGCTGACCACGATCATCGGGGCGATCACGTGGTCGGCCTCGAGGTTGCGCAGGGCGTCGGGGGCGGCGCCGGAGGTGAGCCAGTCGCGGGGCCCGCCGTAGGGGTAGCCGTGGATGAGGTACACGACGGGGTAGCGCAGGTTCGTGTTGGCGGGGTCGGCGTAGCCGGGTGGCAGGAGTACGTAGTTGTCGCCCGAAGGCACGGCGTGCGCGGGGTCGGGGAGGCTGAGCACGTCGATGCGTTGCCCCGCGGACGTCGGCCCCGGGTGATTCGAGGCTGGCTGGTGCGGTGCGGTGGCGGAAGCGGGCGCGGCGTCGGGTTGGTCGTCACCGTCGTCGAGCAGCAGGCCGATGGCGTCGGCCGCGCCGGAGCCGCGTTCGAAGAGCCTCGCGAGGTCGTCGGAGGTGCGGACGTAGCCGACGTAGCTGTTCACCGCGGTCACGGCCGCGAGCAGGACCAGCACGACGGTGCCGGAGACACCCCAGCGGCGCACGCGCCGGCGGTGCCGCAGGGCGATGGTCACGGCGAGCACCACCACGGCCGCGCCCGCGGCGGTCAGCCAGATCGCCGGTGACTCCAGCGGACCGAGGTCACGGGCCTGCTCGGTGATGTCGGCCGGCAGCACCGGGTCGACGGCGGCCTGCGGCATCACGGGCGCACCACCGGGCGCGCGGGGTCGTGCCCGGAAACAGCGGGCCCGGGAACAGCGGACCCGAAAGAACCGCCGCCTGAAGAAGAACGCAACGAAAGTCCCTGCCGTGAACGGAAGCGGGCAGGGTGGCCCGCACCTGGTGATGATCACGCTAGGGACGAGGCGCTGTGGATTCGTTGAGAGCGGGTAAAGGGCCGGTCAAGCGGGGTCAGGCTTGGCGGTCCAGGCGGGCGTCGGGGTTGCGGTAGATCGTGAGCGCGCTGGGGCGGGCGCGGAAGGTGAACTCGTTGCCGAGCGGCCCGACCTCGCCGTCGGTGGCCACGCGCCGGTTGCCGCCGAGCAGCTTCACCCGCAGTTCGGGCACGTCGAGCTGCTGGTAGACGTGGCTGGCGTTGAGGCTGTTGGTGATCATCGCGAGCAGGAACCGGGCGCGGGAGTAGGGCAGGTCGGCGCGCAGGTAGCGCACGTCGAGCAGGCCGGTGTCGAGCGCGGGGCGCCGGGACGGGGCGAAGCCCTTGGGGGAGTAGGTGCCGTTGCCGACGAAGATCAGCCAGACCGCGACGGGTTCGTCGTTGAGCACGATCGGCAGCGGTTTCGCCCGGCGCAGCACGCGGGCCAGGGCGAGCGCCGCCGAAGGCCACTTGGGGTGTTTCTGCTGCAGTTTCTCGCGCAGCCGCACCATTTCGGGGTAGCCGCCGAGGCTCGCGGTGTTCACGAACCAGCGGTGCTCGGGCTCGCCGGCACCGTGCACCTCGACCTCGCCCAGGTCGATGCCCACGGCGTTGCCGTCTTCGGTGGCCTCGTCGGCGTCGGCGACCGACCGCACGCCGACGTCGCGGGCGAAGTGGTTGAGCGTGCCGGCGGGGATGAGGGCGAGCGGAAGGTCCCGCTCCGCCGCCACGGACGCGACCGCGGCCACCGTGCCGTCACCCCCGGCCACGCCGAGGGCCCGCACGGTGCCGCCGCGGGCGTCGATCTCGGCCGCGAGCTGTTCACGCAGGTCCTGGTGCGGGTCGGGGTAGAGCAGGGTCGCCTTCGGCCAGGCGTGGCGCACGTCCTCGGTCGGGTCGCGGCCGTCGACGCCGGAGTGCGGGTTGACCAGCGCCAGCATGTCCTCGCCGTCGCGCATCTCGGGCGCTTCGGCCGTGTGCGCGGTGCGGGCGGGCGTGTCGGGGTGCAAGGGCCACCAGTGCCGGGTCAGCGCGGCGACGCCGACGCCGATCACCACGCCGGTGCCGACGTCGCTGGGCCAGTGCACGCCGGTGTGCACGCGCGAGTACGCCACGGCACCGGCCAGCGGCGCCACGACCAGCCCCGCGCGCGGGGACTCCATCGCGACCGCCGTGGCGAACGCGGCAGCCGAGGCCGAGTGGCCGGACGGGAACGACGACGAGGTCGGGCGCTTGCGCAGCCGCCGGTGCTCCGGCACCTCGTCCTCGGCGGGCCGCCGGCGCGGGAACAACGGCTTGCCGATCAGGTTCGCGACCGCGCTCGCCCCGGCGATCGCCACGACCCCGCGCAGCGCGCCCCGGCGTGTGGCGCCCTTGCGCACGGCCAGCAAACCCGCCACGGCCCACCAGAGCCGGGATTTGTTCGCGGACTTCGACAACCAGCCCAGCACGTCGTCGGCCCGGGTCCGCGGCAGCGCCGCACTGCGTCGGATAAGGGCCCGGTCGGTACGGCCCACCTTGCGGAAGGGGCGCCTGAGCTGGTCGAACACCGTCGCTGACCTCTTTCCCGGGAAGGGCCGGACCGCGCCCGGCGCCCGTCGCCCCACGCGTGGTCCCGCAGATTCGCAACGTACCGACCGCGTGTCGCCGCCCGAACGGCGCACCGCTCAAGGGGGTGCAGCGCCTACTCTGGTGGGATGCAGCGGCGGATCTTTGGCATCGAGACCGAGTACGGGGTCACGTGCACCTTCCACGGTCAGCGCAGGCTCTCGCCCGACGAGGTCGCGCGGTATCTGTTCCGGCGGGTCGTGTCTTGGGGACGCTCGTCGAACGTGTTCCTCTCCAACGGCTCCCGGCTCTACCTCGACGTGGGCTCGCACCCGGAGTACGCGACGGCCGAGTGTGACGACCTCGCGCAGCTGGTGACCCACGACAAGGCCGGTGAGCGGATCCTCGAGGACCTGCTCGTCGACGCCGAGCGCCGGCTGGCCGACGAGGGCATCGGCGGCGACATCTTCCTGTTCAAGAACAACACCGACTCCGCCGGCAACTCCTACGGCTGCCACGAGAACTACCTCGTGACCCGCGCGGGCGAGTTCTCCCGGATCGCGGACGTGCTGCTGCCGTTCCTGGTCACGCGCCAGCTGATCTGCGGCGCGGGCAAGGTCCTGCAGACCCCGCGCGGCGCCGTGTACTGCCTGTCGCAGCGCGCCGAGCACATCTGGGAAGGCGTCTCCAGCGCCACCACCCGCTCGCGCCCGATCATCAACACCCGCGACGAGCCCCACGCCGACGCCGAGCGCTACCGGCGCCTGCACGTGATCGTGGGCGACTCGAACATGGCCGAGCCCACCACGATGCTCAAGATCGGGTCGGCGAACCTGGTCCTCGAGATGATCGAGGCCGGCGTGCAGTTCCGCGACTTCACCCTCGACAACCCGATCCGGGCGATCCGCGAGATCAGCCACGACCTCACCGGCCGCCGCCAGGTGCGCCTCGCCGGCGGGCGCGAGGCCTCGGCGCTCGACATCCAGCGCGAGTACCACGCCCGCGCGGTGCAGCACCTGAAGGAGAACGGCTCGACCCCGGCCAACGAGCGCGTGGTCGAGCTGTGGGGCCGCGCGCTGGAGGCGGTCGAGCAGCAGGACTTCGCGAAGATCGACACCGAGATCGACTGGGCCATCAAGCACCGCCTGGTCGAGCGCTACCGCGCGAAGCACGACCTGGACCTGTCCAGCCCCCGCATCGCGCAGCTCGACCTGGCCTATCACGACATCCGCCGCGGCCGGGGCATCTTCGACCTGCTGCAGCGCAAGGGCCTGGTCAAGCGCGTGACCGACGACGGCGAGATCGAAGCCGCCAAGGACACCCCGCCCCAGACCACCCGCGCGAAGCTGCGCGGCGACTTCATCGCCGCCGCCCAGGCCGCCGGACGCGACTTCACCGTCGACTGGGTCCACCTCAAGCTCAACGACCAGGCCCAGCGCACCGTGCTGTGCAAGGACCCGTTCCGCTCGGTCGACGAGCGCGTGGAGCGCCTGATCAGCTCGCTGTAGCGCCACAACGCACCGGGGAAGGGGGCCGTCCGCACCGCGCGGACGGCCCCCTTCCTCGTTTCCGACGAAAGTCGTTGCCCGGATGCGGTTGGATCACGGGCATGCGTGTCGTGCGTGCGTTGCTGGTCCTGCTCGGAGCCGTCCTTCCCCTCGCCGCCGGTGGCGTCGCGACGGCCGCTCAGCGGCTCCCGTCGTGGCAGCTGAGCCCTACCGGGGTCACCGCGCAGTTCCGCGGTCTCTCGGCCGTGAGCGCGCGCGTGGCGTGGGTCAGCGGTACGCAGGGCACGGTGCTGCGCACCACCGACGCCGGCCGCACCTGGACCCCCGTCGGCCCGCCCGGAACCGAAACACTGGAGTTCCGCGACATCCAGGCCTTCGACGCCGACCACGCCGTGGTCCTCTCGATCGGCCCGGGCGAGGACTCCCGCGTGTACCGCACCGACGACGCCGGCCGGCACTGGCGCCAGACCTTCCGCAACACCGACCCGGACGCCTTCTACGACTGCGTCGCCTTCTTCGACCCCTGGCGCGGCCTCGTCATGAGCGACCCGGTCGACGGGAAGTTCCGCGTGCAGACCACCGCCGACGGCGGCCGAACCTGGCGGCAGATCCCCGACACCGCGTTCCCGCCCGCCCTGCCCGGCGAGGCCGGGTTCGCCGCCAGCGGCCAGTGCGTGGCCACCGTCGGCCCGTTCGACGCGTGGCTCGCCTTCGGCGGCGGCGCCCGCGCCCGCGTGCTGCACACCGGCGACGCCGGGCACCACTGGACCGTGACCGACACCCCGCTGCCCAGCAGCGCGTCGGCCGGCGTGTTCGCGGTCGCGTTCCGCACCCCGTGGCAGGGCGTCGCCATCGGCGGCGACTTCGCGAACCCCACCGCCCCCGGCCCGGCCGTCGCGCTCAGCGGCGACCGCGGCCGCACCTGGCACACGCCGCCTCAGTACCCCGCCGGCTACCGCTCCGGCCTGGCCTGGCTCGGCGGCTCCGTGATCGCCGTCGGCCCCGGCGGCAGCGACCTCAGCCCCGACGGCGGCCGCCACTGGACGAGCTTCGACACCGGCAGTTTCGACACCGTCGACTGCACCGCGCTCGGCGCGTGCTGGGCGAGCGGCGCCGGCGGACGCGTCGCCCGTCTGCAGCGCTAGCGGACCTGGCCCCTCGCCGGAACCGGGCGGCGCGAGCGGACCGTTCGCGGCGGCCACCGAAGAACGACACGCCCAACCCGGTCTCCGCGTTCGTGAAGGCCGCGCCGACCCGCTCGAACTGCGGCAATGCCGCCTCGACCACGCCCGGAAGCCGTCGCGGTCCCGATTCCTCGCGACGCTCCGGTCACCGGCGGCACACGGTCAGCCATGATCGCAGGCCGGGCGAACGGCCCGTTCGGGGAACCTCACGATCGAGCGGGACCGGGCGAGCTAGGCTTGTCCGGGTGTCCACCGCACGCGCCGAACGGCTGGTCAACCTCGTGCTCGCCCTCCTGTCCACCCGGCAGTACCTCACCGCCGAGCGGATCCGCGGCATCGTGTCCGGCTACGCCGACGCGGCCAGCGACGAGGCGTTCTTCCGCACCTTCGAACGCGACAAGACCGAGCTGCGGGAGCTCGGCATCCCGCTCGAGACCGGCCGCAACTCCGCCTTCGACCCGGTGGAGGGCTACCGCATCGCCCGCCGCGACTACGAGCTCGGCGAAATCGACCTCGCGCCCGACGAAGCGACCGCCGTCGGGCTTGCCGTGCGCCTGTGGGACTCACCCGAGCTCACCGGCCAGGCCCAGGGCGCACTCGTGAAGCTGCGCGCCGCCGGCGTCGAGGTCGACGACCAGGCACCGACGGTGATCGAGCCGCGCGTGCGCGCCGAACCGGCGTTCGGGCCGCTGCTCGCCGCCGTGCAGAACGGCCAGGCCGTGCGGTTCGAATACCGGCGCAGCGGCTCACCCGAGCGGATCATGCGCACCCTCGAACCGTGGGGCGTCGTGTCCTGGCGCGCCCGCTGGTACGTGGTCGGCCACGACCGCGACCGCGGCGCCACCCGCTGCTTCCGGCTCTCGCGCGTGACCGGCAAGGTCACCCCCGTCGGCGAGCCCGGCGCGGTGACCCGGCCGGACGGGGTGAACCTGCTGCAGCTCGTGTCCGTGACCGGTGGCGGTGAAGACCCGAGCCCCGTGACCACCGCCCGCCTGTGGGTCGCCGACGGCCGCGCCGCCGGTGTCCGGCGTCGCGGCGAGATCGTCGGGCGCGACACGCTCGACGGCGAAGAAGGCGACCTCATCGAAATCGGCCTGTACTTCCCCGAATCGGCCGCCGACTGGATCGCCGCCCAAGGACCCGACGTGCTCGTGCTCGAACCCGACGTGCTCGCCAAATCGGTGCAGCACCGCCTCGAAGCCGTCCTCGCCCGCGCCGAGCAGGGGAGTGCCCGATGAGCGGCTCCACCGAGCGCATGCCCCGCCTGCTCGCGCTCGTGCCCTACCTGCTCGCCCGCCCCGGCGTGCGCGTCGACGAGGCCGCCCACGACTTCGACGTGACCCCGCGCCAGCTGCGCAAAGACCTCGAACTGCTGTGGATGTGCGGCCTGCCCGGCTACGGCCCCGGCGACCTCATCGACCTGTCCTTCGAAGGCGACACCATCGTGGTGACCCACGACGCCGGGATGAGCCGCCCCCTGCGCCTCACCGGCGGCGAGGCCACCGCCCTGCTCGTGGCACTGCGGGCCCTGGCCGACACCCCCGGCGTGGTCGACGGCGACGCCGTGCGCCGCTCGATCGCCAAGATCGAGGACGCCGCGGGCCAGGCCCAGCCCGCCGGCGTCGTGGTCGGCGGCGGCGTGCGGGAGGGCAAACGCGCCGCGAAGACCCGGGAGGACGTCGCGGCCGCGCTGCAGGCCGGGCGCGCCCTGCGGATGCGCTACTACACCGCGTCGAAGGACCAGATCACCGAACGCACCGTGGACCCGATGCGGCTGCTCATCGTGCAGGCCGTCGGCTACCTCGAAGCCTGGTGCCGCCGCGTCGAGGACGTGCGCCTGTTCCGCCTCGACCGCATCGACGAGCTCACCGTGCTCGACGAACCCGCCGCGCCGCCGGCGCACGCCCGGCCCACCGACCTGTCCGACGGTGTGTTCTCCGCGCGCCCCGACCAGTGCGAGGCCGAATTGGTGCTCGACCCGGACGCGCGCTGGGTCGCGGAGTACTACCCGTGCGAAGAGCTGGCCGAGCTCGACGGTGGCCGCCTGCGGATCCGGATGCGCTATGCGGACGAGTCCTGGATGGTCCGTTTGGTCCTCGGTTTGGCCGGAGACGCGCAGGTGGAGAGCCCTGTCACACTGGCTGACGCGGTTCGACGGCGAGCGGCCGACGCCGTGGCCCGATCCCGTCACCTACCGTCAACCTACGGCCGTTAAGGTAACCCACGTGTCGTACCTGCCCACTTACGTTCTGCTCGCGGCGGGCTTGCTCGTCCTGATCCTCCTGGCAGTACGGACGATCAGAGTCTTGCGCCAGTTCCGCCGCACCATGAGCATGGTGGCTACGAACACCCAGGACCGGACCGGACTCCTCCGCGCCCGATCCGCAGCACTTCGCGTGGCCGTGGCGCAGCGCCGCGACGCACCGGAAACCAGTAACATCGGCAACGACTAAAGAAACAAGGAGGCCACCGCCATGAACGCGCTGCAGCCGTGGCACATCATCATCCTGGTGCTCGTCGTGGTTCTGCTGTTCGGGGCCAAGAGGCTTCCCGACGCCGCCCGCTCCATCGGCAAGTCCATGAAGATCTTCAAGGCCGAGACGAAGGACCTCACCGGCGAGCAGAAGGACGAGGCCGAAGAGGCCGAGACCCGTCAGCTCCCGCAGGCCACCGCCCCGGCCCAGGACTCGCAGGTCGCCGACCTCCAGCGCCAGCTCGACGAGCTGAAGAAGCAGCAGGCCGCGACCGAGCAGCCGCAGAAGAACGCCAGCTGAGGCTTTTCACCACCCGGTCCCCGGTCCACGGAGCGCGCTGAACACCCAGCGCGCTCCGATGGGCTACGACGAGAACGGAACGACCAGTGGCGGAAGCCGCCAACGGCAACGGCATCGGGAACAAGCGCAAGAGGCGCAGCCGTCGCAAGAACCCCGACGGCACGATGACGCTCATCGAGCACGTCTACGAGTTCCGGCGCCGGCTCGGCTTCGCGCTGCTGTTCATCGTCATCGGCGGGATCTTCGGCTGGATCTGGTTCGAGCAGCACCTCGGCCCGGTCCCGTCGCTCGGCAACATCATGAACGGCCCCTACTGCGCCATCCCGGCGTCGCAGCGCTTCGGCGGTGACCTCGGCGGCTGCCGGCTCCTGCAGACGCAGCCGTTCGAGATCTTCATGGTGCGCCTCAAGGTCGGTGTCGCCGCGGGTGCCGTGGTCACCTCTCCGTTCTGGCTCTACCAGTTCTGGGCGTTCATCGCCCCGGGCCTGTACTCCAAGGAACGCAAGTACGCGCTGACCTTCGTCAGCTTCGCCTCGGCCCTGTTCGCCGCCGGCGCCGTGCTCGCCTACTTCCTCGTGCCCCACGCCCTGGCCCTGCTCGCCGGCTTCGGCCAGGACCAGTTCGTGACCGCCCTGACAGCGGACAAGTACATCTCGTTCATCCTGTCGCTGCTGGTCATCTTCGGCGTCAGCTTCGAGCTCCCGCTCATCGTGGTGATGCTCAACCTCGTCGGCGTCGTCAAGTACCAGCAGCTGCGGCGCTGGCGCCGCGGCATCCTGTTCGCGCTGTTCGTGTTCGCCGCCTTCGCCACCCCCGGCTCCGACCCGTTCTCCATGCTCGGGCTCGCCGCCGCGCTCACCGTGCTGTTCGAGATCGCCATCCAGATCACGCGCTTCCACGACCGCAAGCGCGACAAGCTCCGCCAGGACGAGGGCTGGGACAAACTCGCCGACGACGAGGCCGCGCCGTTCGACTACACGCCGAGCACCGCCGACGAAGACGAACCCGCGACCGCGCCGCGCAGCCACTCCACCGACGACATCACGTAAGCCGCGGGAAACCGCATGGGGCTCAACGCGGCGCTCGCCGTCCACCCGGCCTCCGGGCACGGCGCCGCCGCCCGGATCGCCGACGCGGTGGCCGAGCGGCTGCGCCCCGCCGTCGACCGGCTCGACCTGCTCACCGCCACCAGCGTCGAGGAATCCCGCGCCCTGATGCGCTCGGCGCACGCCGAAGGCCTCGACGTGCTCATCGTCCTCGGCGGAGACGGCGCCGCCCACCAAGGCGTGCAGTTCTGCGCCGACCACGACGTCGCCCTCGGCCTCGTGCCCTCGGGCACCGGCAACGACTTCGCCCGCGCCCTCGGCACCCCCGCCGACGCCCTCGCGGCCGCCGACACACTCGCCGAAGCCCTGCGCACCGGCACCCGCCGCGTCCTCGACCTCGGCCGCCTCGACCCCGGCCCGGCCGGCCAGGGCGCCTGGTTCGCCACCGTGCTCTGCTCCGGCTTCGACGCCGCCGTGAACGCCCGCGCCAACGCCCTGCGCTGGCCCTCGGGCCCCCGCCGCTACGACGTCGCCATCCTCGCCGAGCTCGCCGCCTTCCGGCCGCGCCCGGTCACCCTCCACACCGACGACGGCGTCCTCGAACTCGACGCCACCCTCGTCGCCGTCGGCAACACCCCCTACTACGGCGGCGGCGTGCCCATCTGCCCCGGCGCCACCCCCGACGACGGCCTCTTCGACGTCACCGTGATCGGCGCCGCCGGCCGCCTTCAGCTGCTGCGCCTCCTACCCGGCCTGCGCACCGGCGCCCACCTGGCCCACCCCGCCGTGCAGACCCTGCGCACCCGCACCCTGCGCATCGAAGCCGACGCGAACCCCGCCTGGCCCGCCTACGCCGACGGCGAAACCCAAGGCCACACCCCCGTGATCGCCACCTGCGTGCCCCGCGCCCTCACCGTCGTCGCCCCGTAACCAGTCGGACACCCGCAGGTCGGCACGCCGCGTGCGGACTGTCGGTGCCGTGTGGAACCCTGGACAGGTGGCCAGTAGCCCTTCACCTTCCCCGGCCGAGGCCTATGCGACCTCGCGCCGCCGCGGCAAGTACCCCCAGCTGACGCGTTTCGCCGGCGAAGTGTCGTTCGAGTTCGACGACTTCCAGGTCCGCGGATGCGAAGCCCTCGAAGACGGCCACGGCGTGCTCGTGTGCGCGCCCACCGGCGCCGGCAAGACCGTGGTCGGCGAGTTCGCCGTGCACCTCGCGCTCGCCGAGGGCCGCAAATGCTTCTACACCACGCCCATCAAGGCGCTGTCCAACCAGAAGTACGCCGACCTCGTCGCCCGCTACGGCAACAACGCGGTCGGCCTGCTCACCGGCGACACCTCGATCAACGGCAACGCCCAGGTGGTCGTGATGACCACCGAGGTCCTGCGCAACATGCTCTACGCCGGCAGCTCCGCCATCCCCGAACTCGGCTACGTCGTGATGGACGAGGTCCACTACCTCGCCGACCGCTTCCGCGGCGCCGTGTGGGAGGAAGTGATCCTCCACCTGCCCGAACACGTCCGCGTGGTCGGGCTCTCGGCGACGGTGAGCAACGCCGAGGAGTTCGGCGAATGGCTCGTGGAGGTCCGCGGCGACACCACCGTGGTCGTCGACGAGCACCGGCCCGTGCCCCTGTGGCAGCACATGCTCATCGGCAACCGCCTGATGGACCTCTTCGCCGGCCAGGACGAAAGCGACCCCGGCGCCGAGCTCAGCATCAACCCCGGCCTGCTGCGCCGCGCCGAAGAACTCGGCCGCTTCGCCCCCGCCGGCCTGCGCGGCAACCGGGGCGGCCGCCGCGGCGCGCCCCGCCCGCAGCGTTTCCGCCCGCCCTCGCGCGTCGACGTCGTCGAACGCCTCGACGCGGCCGGGCTGCTGCCCGCGATCGTGTTCATCTTCTCCCGCGCCGGCTGCGACGCCGCCGTCGCGCAGTGCGTGCGCTCCGGGCTGCGGCTCAACGGCCCCGAGCAGGTGGAGGAGATCCGCCGCATCGTCGCCGAGCGCACCGCCGACCTGCCCAAGGGCGACCTCGACGTGCTCGGCTACTGGGAGTGGCGCGAAGCCCTCGAGCGCGGCTTCGCCGGCCACCACGCCGGCCTCCTGCCCGCGTTCAAGGAAACCGTCGAGGAACTGTTCCTGCGCGGCCTGGTCAAGGCCGTGTTCGCCACCGAAACCCTCGCGCTGGGCATCAACATGCCCGCCCGCACCGTGGTCCTCGAACGCCTGGTCAAGTACAACGGCGAAGCCCACGTGGACCTCACGCCCGGTGAATACACGCAGCTCACCGGCCGCGCCGGGCGCCGCGGCATCGACGTCGAAGGCCACGCCGTGGTCGCCTGGCAGCCCGGCATCGACCCCAAGCAGGTCGCCGGCCTCGCCTCCACCCGCACCTACCCGCTGCGCTCCTCGTTCCGGCCCGGCTACAACATGGCCGTGAACCTCGTCGCCCAGGTCGGCGCCGACTCCGCCCGCGAACTGCTCGAACAGTCCTTCGCGCAGTTCCAGGCCGACCGCTCGGTGGTCGGCACCTCCCGGCGCATCGACCGCAACAAGGAAGCCCTCAAGGGCTACGCCGACGCGGTCACCGGCGAGTTCGACGAAATGCTCGAATACGTGGAACTGCGAGCCAAGATCTCCGCCCGCGAGAGAACCCTCTCGCGGCAGAACACCGCCACCCGCCGCGCCGGCACCGCCGAATCGCTGGAGAAGCTGCGCAAGGGCGACGTGATCGCCGTGCCCGCCGGCCGCCGCGCCGGCCTCGCCGTGGTCGTCGACCCGGGCCTGGACCCGATCCGCGAGCCGCGGCCGGTGGTCGTCACCGAAGACCGCTGGTCCGGGCCCCTGTCGGTCGCCGACTTCCCCGCCCCGGTCGAGGTGCTCGGGCACATCCGCCTGCAAAAGCACATCGAGCTGCGCTCACCCAAGACCCGCCGCGACATCGCCTCGGCCCTGCGCGACTCCGGCATCTCCCTGCCCGGCCGCCAGCGCAGCCGCACCAGCCAGGGCGACGACGCCGAGCTCAACGCCCTGCGCCGGGCCCTGCGCGCCCACCCCTGCCACGGACTGGCCGAACGCGAGGCCAACCTGCGCTGGGTCGAGCGCTTCCAGCGCCTGCAGGCCGAAACCGACCAGCTCGAACGCAAGGTCGCCGCCACCACCCACTCGCTGGCCCGCGCGTTCGACCGGATCCTCGCGCTGCTCGGCGAACGCGGCTACCTCAGCCCCGACACCGGCCCCGACACCGGCCCCGACACCGGCGAAGACCGCGTGACCGAACACGGCCACCGCCTCACCCGTCTCTACAGCGAATCCGACCTCCTCGCCGCCGAATGCATCCGCCACGGCGTGTGGGAAGGCCTCGGCGCGGCCGAACTCGCCGCCGTGGTGTCCACGCTCGTGTTCGAAGCCCGCCGCGACACGGCGGGGGAGCCGCGGCTGCCCGGCGGCGCCGTGCCCAAGGCCTGGGAGGAGACCACCAAGCTGTGGGTCGACCTCACCGAGGACGAACGCCGCCACCACCTCGACCGCACCCGCGAACCCGACGCCGGCTTCGCCTGGCCGGTCTACCGGTGGGCCCGCGGCGAATCACTCGAAAAGGTCCTCACCGCCGCCGAGACCAACGGCCAGGAACTCTCCGCCGGCGACTTCGTGCGATGGTCACGCCAGGTGATCGACCTGCTCGACCAGATCCGCGACGTCCTCGGCAAGGCCGACCCGGTCGGCGCGGCCGCCGCCGAAGCCGTGCGCGCCCTGCGCCGCGGCGTCGTGGCGGCCGGCGCCGCGTGAGCGGGCCGGGTGAGGCGGGCGTGAAGCGCGCGCCGGTGCCCGGGCGTTCCCGGGCACGCGGAGGTCACCGCTCGGACAGGGTGTGCGTGGACGCGTGTGCTCGGCCCCGACCTGTGGTTGGATCGCGCTCGACACCGTGGGCAGCGGTCCCTCCCGTGGGGACCGCGGCCACAGGCGAACAAGGCGGAGGCGAACGATGAGCACGCCGTATGGCGGCAACGACCCGCAGCAGCAGCCCCAGTACGGGCAGCAGCCGCAATACGGGCAACAGCCGGGCGGCGCCTACCCGCCGAGCGGGCCGCAGGAACAGCCGTACAACCCCCAGCAGTACGGCCAGCAGCCCCCGCAGCCCTACGACTCGCAGCCCACCCAGTGGGTGCAGCCGCAGCAGCAGCAACCGCAGTACGGCCAGCAGCCCGGCGGTTACTCTCAGCAACAGCAGCCGCAGGCGCCCCAGCAGCCCCAATGGGGACAGCAGCCGCCTCCGCAGCAGTACGGCCAGCCGTATGACCCCAATCGCCAGCAGCAGCCCCCGCAGCAATACGGGCAGCAGCCCGGCGGCGGCTACCCGCAGAGCGGCCCGCAGCAGCAGCCGCTGTACGGCCAGCCGCAGACCGGCCCGCAGGCCCAGCAGCCCTACGGCCAGCCTGGCGCCCCGTACGACTACGGCCAGGCCACCGCGGTCAGCCAGACCGTCGGCGAAGGCGGCGAGGCGCCGAAGTCCAAGCGCGGCCTGTTCATCGGCATCGGTGCGCTCGTGATCGTGGTCGCCGTGGTCGCGGTCCTCGGGTTCGTGGCCCCCGGGTTCTTCAAGACCGAGGTCTTCAACAACACCCAGATGCAGACCGACGTGGCGAAGCTGCTCACCGACACCTACAAGATCGAAGGCGTCGGCGGCGTCACCTGCCCGGCCGAGCAGAAGGTGCAGGACGGGGCGAAGTTCGACTGCACCGCCACCATCAACGGCAAGCCGCAGCAGGTCCCGATCACCGTCAAGGGCAGCGACGGCAACTACGAGGTCTCCCCGCCCGCCGCGCAGTGACCCTGACCCGAATGGTGACGCTACGTCACGAATCGGTGAAGCCGCGTAATTCGGTGGCCCGCACCCCGCGGGCCACCGGATGATGCGGGCATGAGCGACCACACCGTCCGGCTCCTGACCGCGGCCGACGAACTCCGCACGTCCTGGAACCTCTTCCGCGGCACGCTGCACGTGAAGCCCGGCAGCGACGAGGAATGGGACCGGATCGGCGAAGCACTGGCCGAGTCACGGGTGTTCGCCGCGTTCGATCCCGAGCTGATCGGCACCGTCCGCTCCGCCGCCCACGAGGTCGTGGTCCCCGGCGGCGCGCGGCTGCCGCTCGCCGCCGTGACCGGCGTCGGGGTCCGCGCCGGCCGCACCCGCCGCGGTGTGCTCAGCGCCCTGCAGACGGCCCAGCTCCAGGACTTCGCCGAACGCGGCACCGTGCTCGCGTCCCTGCACGCCACCGAGGGCGCAATCTACGGCCGCTACGGCTACGGCGTGTCCACCCTGAGCCGCACGGTCGTGGTCGACCGCCGGCAAGCCACGCTGCGCCCCGAAGCACCGGCCGGCGGCGAGGTGAGCGTGTTCGGCCTCGAGCAGGCCCTGCTGCACTGGCCCGACCTCTACGGCGCCACCGGCACCCGCCGGCCCGGCATGATCACCCGGCCCGCGCACTACTGGCCGATGAACGAGAACCAGGCCCGCCGCCTCGACGGCCCCGTCGAAACCGCGGTCCACCGCGGCCCGGACGGCGTCGACGGCTACGTCGTCTACCACGTCGAGCGCGGCGAGGGCGACCGGCAGAAACTCACCGTGTTCGAGTTCCACTACACCGACCCGGGTGCGTTCGCGGGCCTGTGGCGGTTCCTGCTCTCGGTGGACCTCGTCGACGACATCGTCGCGATCGCGCGCCCGCTCGACGAACCCGTGGAACTGCTCTTCACCGATCCGCGCGCCGCCAAGATCACCGGCGTAGAGGACGAGACGTGGCTGCGCTTGATCGACGTGCCCGCCGGGCTCGCCGCCCGCACCTACGGCCCGGCCGAGCCGGTCGTGCTCGAGGTGACCGACCGGCTGCTGCCCGCCAACGACGGCCGCTACCGCGTCGGCCCCGACGGCGCCGAACGCACCGACACCGCCCCCGCGCTGCGCCTCGACGTTTCCGCGCTCGCGATGCTCTACTTCGGAGCGTGGCCCGCCTCGGCCCTGGCCGACACCGGCCGCCTCGAAGTCCTCGACGACACCGCGCTGTCTCACGTGGACACCCTGTTCGGCACGCGCCGATCCTCGTGGTGCGGTACTTTCTTCTGACCTTGACCAAGGGCCCGTAACGGGCATCGGGGGACAGGAGCGGGGACATGCGCGCCGTCACGGTGCTGGGGCTGTGCGGCCTCGGGCTGCTGATCACCACCGGCTGTTCGAGCAAGGCCGACCCGGCCGGCTCCGTCACCACCGTCACGGTCACCCCCACCACGACCGCGCCGGATCCGTCGTCCGGCAGCCCGGGCGCGACCCCGGCGTCCGGCTCGGCTTCGAGCACCGGCCCGGCGCGCGTGTTCGACGCGAAAGCCATGGACGCCGCCGTCGCCAAGCTCCTCGCCGACACCTACAAGATCGAGGGTGTCGGCGAGGTCAGCTGCCCCGACCGCCAGGCCGTGACCGACGGCTCCGCGTTCCAGTGCGTGGTCGACCTCTCGGGCGAACAGAAACACGTGCTCATCACCGTCACCGGCACCTCCGGCGACTACCGCGTCGACCCACCGAAGTAGCCGCCCGCCCGAAAATCGCGTGGCATCGGCACGGCCGGCTTGGTTGGATCGCGGCATGACCGACTTCGTGGTACGCCCGATCACCGAGGACGAGCTCCGGCCCACCTTCGACCTGCTCGTGGAGGCGCTGCACGACCGCCGGCCCTCCGACGAGCGATGGGCGCAGGCCGACGGTGCCTGGGCATTGCCGGGCAAGTTCGGCGCGTTCGCCGAGAACCGTCCGGTCGGGATCGCCAGCGGGTTCGCGACCTCGATCGCCGTACCGGGCGGCGCGGTGCTGCCCGCCCAGGCCGTGGACGGCGTCGGCGTGCGCGCCGACTGGACCCGCCGCGGGGTCGTGACCGCGCTGATGACCGCTCAGCTCACCGATCTCGCCGACCGCGGCACCACCCTGGCGTGCCTGCACGCCAGCGAAGCCGTGATCTACGGCCGCTTCGGCTACGGCATCGCCACCTCCGGGCGCACCGTCCGGGTGAACCGGCCCGTCCAGCTGCGCGAAGGGGTGGAAGCCGGCGGCGCCGTCCGCCTCCTCGACACCGACGAGGCCCGCGCCGCGCTGCCGGCGCTGTACGAACGGATCGGGCTGCACCGGCCGGGCATGATCGCCCGCCCCGAAACGTGGTGGCCCATGGCCCTGAGCTACCGCCTGAGCCGCGAAGGCGGCTACCGCGTGGCCGTCCACACCGGACCCGACGGCCGCGACGACGCGTTCGCGATGTTCAAGAGCGTCGACCAGGCCACCGCCGCCGAGCCGGAACACGGCCCGCTGCTGGAAGTCCGCGACCTGCACGGCGCGAGCCCCGAGGCGATCGCCGCGCTGTGGCGCTTCCTGTTCTCGATCGACCTCGTCGCCACCGTCACCTCGCGCTTCCGCCCCGTGGACGAACCCCTCGGCGTGCTGCTCACCGACCCGCGCCGCGTCCGCACCACCGACGTCGAGGACGACCTGTGGCTGCGGCTGGTCGACGTCGCCGGCGCGCTGGCTGCCCGCACGTACGGCGACGCCACGCCCGTGGTGTTCGAAGTGGACGATCGCCTGCTGCCGGCCAACCGCGGCCGCTACCGCGTCGGCCCCGACGGCGCCGAGCGCACCGACGCCGAAGCCGACCTGCGCCTCGACGCCGACACCCTCGCCATGCTCTACCTCGGCGAGTGGCGCGCCTCCACGCTGGCCCAGGCCGGCCGGATCACCGCGGCCACTCCCGAAGCCCTGCAGCGCGCCGACACCTTGTTCGCCACCGCCGAACGGCCGTGGTGCGGCACCTACTTCTGAGCCGCCCTCACGCCTTCGGCAGCGCGGCCAGCAGCCGCTCCACCGACCGGCCCAGGTTCCACCGCTCGGCCAGCTCCGCGACCCGGTCCGGGTCCGCGGGGCTCGTCGGCACGGCGTCCGAACCGGACTGCTCCACCGGCGCGTCCACGGCCACCCGCACCACCGTGGGCGCCACGGCGAGGTAGTCGCCGGCGTCCTTCAGGCGCAGCCGCATCTTCAGCGGCAGCCGCGAGTCACCCGAGTTCGCCGCCGCGATCAGCTCCTCCAGCGACCCGAACTGCGTGATCAGCTTCGCCGCCGTCTTCTCACCGATCCCCGCCACGCCGGGCAGACCGTCGGACGGGTCGCCGCGCAGCGCGGACATGTCCACGTAGGCCGGGCCCGCGTGCTCCACCGGCACGCCGTAGCGCTCGGCGATCTCCGCCTGCCCCAGCACCTCGGCCTTCGCCCAGCCCTTGCCCACGTACACCACCGACGTGCGCGTCGGCGTCGCGCGCACCAGCTGGAACAGGTCCCGGTCGCCGGTGATCACCTCCACCGGCGCGTCCTGCTCGCGGGTGGCGAGCGCGCCGATCACGTCGTCGGCCTCGTACCCCGCGGCCTCCGCGGTGGCGAACCCGAACGCGGCCAGCACGTCGAGGATCACCGGCACCTGCGGCGTGAGCGTGTCCGGCACCTCCTCCACGTCGGCCTCACCCTCGCCGTGCCCGGGCACGGCGACCCGGTGCGCCTTGTAGCTCGGCAGCAGATCGGTGCGGAACTTCGGCCGCCAATCCGCGTCGAGGCAGGCCACCAGCCGCGAGGGCCGCCGGTCGGTGAGGATGCGCGCCAACGTGTCGGTGAACCCGCGCACGGCGTTGACCGGCGTCCCGTCGGGCGCGGTCATCGAATCGGGCAGCGCGTAGTACGAGCGGAAGTACAGGCTCGCGGAATCGAGGAGGGCGAGTGGTCCGGTCACGGGCCCAGCCTGCCACGTCCGCCCCCACGGCACCCCGCCTGACGCGCCGCCCGGTTTCCCCCGCCGTGTGCCGGGTACTCCTGATCGGAAGCCGACGGAAGGGGAGAGCGTGCGGGTACTGGTCACCGGGGCTTCCGGGTTCGTGGGGAGCCGGCTCGCCGCGGCACTGGCCGAAGCGGGCCACGACGTGCTCGCGATGACGCGCAACCCGGCCGCCTACGAAGGCGCGGGCACCGCCGTGCACGGCGACGTCGAGGACGCGCGGTCCCTCGAAAAGGCCCTGGCCGGCACCGACGCCGCCTACTACCTCGTGCACTCCCTCGAC
Organism: Amycolatopsis rhabdoformis; assembly: GCF_035918295.1. Lineage (GTDB taxonomy): Bacteria > Actinomycetota > Actinomycetes > Mycobacteriales > Pseudonocardiaceae > Amycolatopsis > Amycolatopsis rhabdoformis. The sequence continues at coordinate 2,922,177 of NZ_CP142149.1, read as the reverse complement.
GACCGCGACTTCGAACGCCGCGACGCCGCCGCGGCCCGCGCGTTCGCCGTCGCCGCCCGCGACGCCGGCACCGGCCGCATCGTGTACCTCGGCGGCCTCGGCGAAGACTCCGACGAGCTGTCCGCCCACCTGCGCAGCCGCCGTCAGGTCGAGTTCCTGCTCGCCGGCACCGGCGTGCCCGTGACCGTGCTGCGCGCCGGCATCGTGATCGGCCACGGCGGCATCTCCTGGGAGATCACCCGTCAGCTCGTGGAACACCTGCCCGCCATGATCACCCCGCGCTGGGCCGCCACCCGCGCCCAGCCCATCGCGATCGCCGACGTGGTGCGCTACCTCGTCGGCGTGCTCGACTGCCCCCGGGCCGAAGGGCGCACGTTCGAGATCGGCGGCAGCGAAAAGCTCGCCTACCTCGACATGCTCCGCCGGCTGGCCCGCCTCGAAGGCCGCAGCCCGGTGATCGTGCCGGTGCCGCTGCTCTCACCGCGGCTCTCGTCGTACTGGCTCGCGCTCGTGACCGACGTCGACGTCGCCACCGGCCGCACCCTCATCGACTCGATGGCCAACGAGGTGGTGGTGCGCGACGCCTCGATCCGCGACGTCGTACCGTTCGAGCCCATGGACTTCGACTCCGCGGCACTCGCGGCCCTGGCCGAACGCGCGCGAGCGGCCTGATGCGAAGGCTGCTGCTCGGCGCGGTCACCGCGGCCGGGACCGCCCTGCTGGGCCGGTCACTGTCCACCCCTCCCGGCTCGCCCCGCTTCCACGGACGCACGGCCGCCGTCGCCGCCACCTGGATCGCGGGCGGGCTGGTGGCGGGACCACCACCGCGGGGCACCGCGCGCCACCCCGTCGCGGGACCGGTGGCGCTCGCCGTCGGCGCGTTCGGCGTGTTCTACGGCTGCGCGCTCGTCGCCCACCGCATCCCGCCGTTGTCGCGGGCGATCGCGGGCGTGCTCGCCTACGCCGACCGCGGCTCCGGACCGGCCGTCTACGCGACCACGCTGATCACCGGCGCCGCCGAGGAAGTCTTCTTCCGCGGCGCCCTGCAGAGCTCCGTGACCCGCGCGCCGGTGGCGACCTCGACGGCGGTCTACGCACTGTCCACGGTGGCCACCCGCAACCCGGCACTCGTGCTGGCGTCGATCGTGATGGGCACCCTGTTCGGGCTGCAGCGGCGCGCCACGGGCGGCATCCAGGCGCCGCTGCTGACCCACGTGGTCTGGTCCGCGTTGATGCTCACGGCCCTGCCGCCGCTGTTCGAAACTCCGGCCCCGCCCGGGTGACGGGCGCCCGCGCGGGCCGGTACTAGGCTCAGCCGCATGTCGCGCCGATCCCTCCACACGCCCGCTCCGGACGCCGCCGCGCTCCGCGCCCGCCTCGACCGCGCAGCGAAGGCGGCCGCCGCCGCGGACACCGACGCCCTGCTCATCGCCCCCGGTTCCGACCTGCGCTACCTGCTCGGCCAGGCCGGCGGCTCGTTCGAGCGCCTCACCACCCTCGTGGTGCCCGCCGACGGCGTGCCCGCGCTCGTCGTCCCCAAGCTGGAGGCCCCCGGCTACGCCGACGTGCCCACCGCCGAGCTCGGCATCGACATCCTCACCTGGGTCGACGGCGACGACGCCTACCGCCTCGTGGCCGACCGCATCGGCAAGGCCCGCCGCGTCGCCGTCAGCGACTTCACCCCGGCCCTGCACGTGCTCGCCCTGCGATCCGCTCTCGGCGACGCCGAGCAGACGCTGGCCGGTCCGGTCGTGCGCGAGCTGCGGATGCGCAAGGACGCCGCCGAGATCGCCGCGCTGCGCGCCGCCGGTGCCGCGATCGACCGCGTGCACGCCCGCGTGGGCGAATGGCTGCGCGCCGGGCGCACCGAGGCCGAGGTGGGCGCCGACATCGCCGCCGCCATCGTCGAGGAAGGCCACACGGTCGCCGACTTCGTGATCGTCGGCTCCGGCCCCAACGGCGCCAGCCCCCACCACGACGTTTCCGACCGCGTGATCGAGCGCGGCGACGTGGTCGTGGTCGACATCGGCGGCCCGCTGCCCGAGGGCTACAACTCCGACTCCACCCGCACCTACGCCGTCGGCGAACCCCGCGACGCGGACGTGGCCCCGACCTACGCGGTGCTGCAGCAGGCCCAGCAGGCCGCGGTCGACGCCGTGCGCCCGGGCGCCACGGCCGAATCGATCGACGCCGCCGCGCGCGAGGTGATCGACGCCGCCGGCTTCGGCGAGTTCTTCATCCACCGCACCGGCCACGGCATCGGCCTCGACGTGCACGAGGAGCCCTACATCATCGCGGGCAACACCCTGCCGCTCGAGGCGGGCATGGCGTTCAGTGTCGAGCCGGGCATCTACCAGCCGGGCCGCTGGGGCGCGCGCATCGAGGACATCGTCGTGGTCACCGAGACCGGCGTCGAGGCCGTGAACACGCGGCCGCACGACCTCGTCGTGCTCGAAGCATGAGCGGCCCCCTCGAGCCGCTCGACCAGTCGATCGTGCAAGAGCTCGCCGCCGACGGCCGGCGCAGCTTCACCGACCTCGCCGAACGCGTCGGGCTCTCGGTTTCGGCGGTGCACCAGCGCGTGCGGCGCCTCGAGCAACGCGGGGTGATCCTCGGCTACACCGCCCGCCTCGACGGCGAGCAGATCGGCCTCCCGCTCACCGCGCTGATCTCGCTCACCCCGAACGACCCGGCCGCCCCCGACGACTACCCCCAGCGCATCCAGCACATCACCGAGATCGAGTCCTGCTACTCGGTCGCCGGCGACGAGTCCTACATCCTGCTGGTGCGCGTCGCCTCCCCGCTCGGCCTGGAAGACCTCCTGCGCCGCATCCGGGAAGCGGCCAAGGTCTCGACCCGCACGACGGTGGTGCTGTCCACGCCGTTCGAAGGCCGATCACCGACGTTGTAGCGCGTGGTGCTCCCTCACCTCGGCGGGGGAGCACCACGGCTGCGGCATCACCTGCCGAAGGGGAACACCGCGATCGTGTCGAGCATCGTGCGCACGGCGTGCGGCTCACCGGTCAGGGAAACGCCCTCGGTCTCGGCTTCGCGAGCCGCAGGTGGGCTGGTCAGGAACTTCGCCAGCGCGTCCCGGCCGGCCGTCACGGTCACGTCCGGCTCCGCTTCCGCCCCGCGGCTCAACCTCCAGCGCGTGCCGTCGAACGCGAGCACGTAGTCCTCCTCCCCGCGGAACAGCCAGCGCGCCGGCTCGATCACGGCGCCGACGTCGTCGAGCAGGATCTGCAGCGCCCACAGCAAGTGCTCCGGGTGCGTCGGCTCGCCGGGGGCGGGTGCGCGCAGGGAGTGGCGCAGGCCCCACAGCGCGAGCTGCTCCAGCGTCGGCACGAGGTCCTGGCCGGCCGGCGTCAGGCGGTAGCGGACCTCGCGCCGGCCAGGTTCGCGGTCGGCGGTCACGAGGTCGTCGCGCTCCAGCTCCCGCAGCCGCCGGGTGAGGGTGGTGGGGGTGATCCCGCCGAGCGCGGCCACGAGATCGGTGAACCGGCGCGGCCCGTGCACCAGGTCGCGCACGATCAGCAGGGTCCACCGGTCACCGAGCCGGTCCAGGCTCTGCGCCAGCAGGCAGTAGTGGCCGTAGGTCTGGGTGCGGTTCTCCACATAAGCTATCTTACAGATACTATCTTCGAGATACTTTCACTGGGGAGCCCGTATGACCGACCTCGACACCCACTACGCGACCGGCCTCTCGCGAGCCGCCATAGAACAAGCGCTGGTGGCCGCCGGCAAGGACCTCGACCACCTCGTGCCCGCCGACCTCGCCACGCTCGAGGACTTCCACACCATGGGCCGCCTCGCCACGGGCGCGCTGGCCGACCTCGCGGCCGTGACCCCGGGCGACACGGTCCTCGACGCGGGCAGCGGCATCGGCGGCACGGCCCGCTTCCTCGCCGACCGCCACGGCTGCCGCGTGAGCACCGTCGACCTCACCGCCGAATACTGCGACACGGCCCGGTGGCTCAACGGGCTCGTCGGCCTGCCCGCGATCGACGTCCGCCACGGCGACGTGACCGAACTGCCGTTCCCCGACGCCGCGTTCACCGTGGTGTTCAGCCAGCACGTGCAGATGAACGTCGCCGACAAGCACGCGCTCTACCGCGAAGCCCGCCGCGTGCTCGCGCCGGGCGGGCGCCTGGCGCTGTGGGACGTCACCGCCGGCTCCGCCCAGGCCCTCGACTATCCGCTGCCCTGGGCCGACGAGCCCGCCCACAGCCACCTCGCCGCGCCCGGCGAGCTGCGCGAAGCGGTGGAATCGGCCGGCTTCACCGTGTCGCACTGGGCCGACCTCACCGAGACCGCGGCCGGGGTCATGCAAGCCGTGCAGGCCCAGCCGCCGAACCCGCTCGGCCTGCACGTCTTCGTGCCCGGCTTCGCGACGAAGGGCGCCCACCTCACCCAGGCCCTCGCGGACGGCCGGCTGCGGGTCGTCCAGGCGGTCGCGATCGCGTGACCCGCCCACCGACCCGAGCACTGGTACGATAAAAGGTATGGCAACGCGTAAGGTCACCCTCTCTCTCGACAGTGGTGCGCTCGAGTTCGCCGAACGAGCTGCGAAAGCGCACGGAATCTCGGTCTCGTCCTGGTTGTCCAAGGCGGCCCGGAGGGAGGCGGTGCGCACCGGTTACACCCCGCAAGCAGCACCGGCCGCCCCCGTGGCCGAAGCGGACGAGGTCGAGCGGACCGCGGCGGAAAAGGACATGCGTGCGCAGGGGTGAAGTCTGGACGTACCACCCCCCGACCGAACCGGCCCGGGAACGCACCGTGGTGCTCCTGTCGTCGGACGGGGTGAACGAATCCGAGCGGCCGTGGCTGCTCGGCACCGAACTGCTCGACCGGGACCCGCAGGACATCCTGGGCGTCGCGGTCGACGCGCGGTACTGGGTGTCCACCCTGAACCTCACGCGGCTCTACCGGCCGTGGTTCGCCGAGCGGATCGCGGAGATCGACCAGGAAGTGCAGGAACACATCGACGTCGCCCTGCGGGCCGCGCTCGACCTCTAGTGCCGGGTGACGTGGCGGTTCAGCGGCCGGGGACCTCGGGTGTGGCGTGGAGTTTGCCGTCGGGCCCGGCGAGGCAGGCGGCGTTGCCGTCGCGCACGGCGAGGAACTCGGAGAGGCAGTCGGCGATCGCGGCGTGCCCCGCGGCGTTGGGGTGGAACGACTCCTGCAGTGCGTGCTGCGCGCGGTCGACCTGCCCCAGATCACTCAGGTGCAGCGTCAGGCGCGTGAACCACTCCGAAGCCGGGTTCGCCCCGCCGCTGCACGCCTCGTGGTGCTCGCCCGCGCGCGCCAGGTCGAGGAACCGCGCGCCGGACTGCACGGCGGCCTGCTTCAGCCCCGCCGACAGCGTGGAGATGCCGGTGGTGGAGATCCACTGCAGGTCGTCGGTGCGAAACGGACAGCCGTTGAGGTTCTGCAGCCCCGCCGGCACGTCCGGGGCGACCGGAGTCGCGTAGGACTGCAGCACGAGCTGGTAGTCGGCGGGCACGTACCCCGCTTGCGCCAGCACCTTTTTCACGTCCCCCACGGCGTTCACGACCTTCGGCACCATCGCGTCCACTTTGGACTGCCACGTCCGCTGGAGCGCGACGTTGCACGAAGGCGCGCCCACGCTGAACCACGCCTTGAAGCAGTCGGTGACCTGCGTGGAGAACTTCGGGTCGTCGTTGGCGCCGATCGCGATCACCACGGCGGCCACCCGGTGGTTCTTCACCACCGCAGCCAGCTGCTGCGCCTGCGACTGCTCACCCCACTGCTTCACCCCGCCCAGCGCCACCTGCTCCGCCGGCGCACCGGAACACGCCAGGTTCACCCGCGCCGTGACACCGGGGATCCGGACCTTCTGCACGAACGCGTTGGCCGAGCGGTGGCACCAGTCGCCGGCCCGGCCGTCGGTGTCGGCGGTGTAGTCGCCCGCGCCCTCGCCGGACACGGTGCTGTCGCCGATCGCCACCACGGTGAGCGGGCCCGTGCCGGGGGGTCCTTTGCGGGGCAGCGGCTGCCCGGGTTTGAGGCCGGGGCCGGAAAGCACGAAGAAGCCCGCGAGCACAGCCACGCAGGCGAGGACCAGGGCTCCCCACCACCACCGGAATCGTCGCATCGCCGTCCGAGTCTAGCGAGCGGATCCGGCTCTGGGGTTTTCCCCGGTCGCGCACTGGGACATTGGTCACCACCGCGAAGGGAGCGGATGCCATGAACGGGGACGAGAAGGACGGGCGGCGGCCGCCGGAGGCCCTGACCCGCGACGCGGACAAACACACCCGGTACACGGCCGACACCTACTTCCAGGAGTCGCTCGAGCACCTGCGCACCCTCACCGGCGACGCCGCGCGCTTCGCGGGCGCCCACGGCCTGCTGCTGCTCAAACCCGACGCGATCGCCGCCCGCCGCGTCATGTCCACAATGGACTGGCTGGCGGAGAACGGGTTCCGCGTGGTCGGGGCCCGTCGCGTGCGGCTCACCCCGGTCACCCTGCGCGCCCTCTGGTACTTCCAGTGGAACACCGCCACCCCGCAGCTGCGGCGCATCGCCGACCACTGCGCCGGCTGCACGGACTCGCTGCTGCTGGTCCTCGCCCCGGCCGGGGACCAGGGTCCACTGGCCGACCTGCCCGTGCCGGTGCGGCTCACCGAGCTCGTCGGCCCGAGCGACCCCGCCGTCCGCGAACCGGGCCGGCTGCGCACCGAACTCGGCCGCTACGCGCTGCTCAACCTCGTGCACTCCTCCGGCGACCCGGCCGACGTGGTGCGCGACCTCGGCATCTACTGCACCCCCGAAGCTCGCGCCGAACTCGTGACCCAGGTCCTCGCCGGCGCCGACCGCGAGCCCCTCGTGCGTGACCTCGCCCGCGCCGCCTACGCCGACAGCCCCGCCCACGACCTCTCGGTGCCCGGCGCGAAGACCCGCCTGCGCCGCGAAGCCGAACGCCTCCTCGCCGGGCCGACCCTCACCCCGGCCGCCCGCGCCGCCCTCGGCCCCGCCTTGAGCACCGGCGGCGACGAGGCCATCCGCACCATCGTGGAGGCCACCTGGGCCCACCACCTGCCGCTGCCGGCGTGGGACATCACCGTCGCCGCGGCGGAGCTCTACCCGATGACCGTGCCCGGAGCGCGCCCGCTGCTGGCCCCGATGACGGCGGCCCGGTGGCGGCGCGCGGCCCTGCACGCGGTGCGCCACGCCTGAGCACCCGTCAACCGGCGCTCTCGGTGTCCGGCAGCACGGTCGCGAGCTGGCCGCGCGAGGTGATCGCGAGCTTCGTGAAGATCTTCTTCAGGTGGTACTGCACGGTCCGCGCGCTCAGGAACAGCCGCGCCGCGATCTCCGGATTCGACAAACCGTCGCGCGCCATCCGGGCGATCTGCGCCTCCTGAGCGGTGAGCTCACCGTGCTTGATCGCATCGACCCGCTTGCGCACCGTGCCACCGGCCACGCGCAGCTCCCGAGCGGCGCGTTCCGCGAAGCCGGCCGCGCCCAGATCCTCGAACGCGGTGTGCGCGATGCGGAGCTGATCGCGTGCGTCGTTGTGCCGGCGTTCGCGGCGGAGCCACTCGCCGTAGAGCAGGTGAGCCCGGGCCAGGTCCACGCGCATCCGGGTGCGGCCCAACCGGTCGATCGACTCGCGGTAGAGCTGCTCGGCCCGGCTGCCGTCGCTGATCAGCGCCTGGCACCGGCGTTGCAGGCCCAGTGCCCAATCTGTGCCGGCGGCCCCCGTCGCTTCGGCGAGCCGGGCACAGCCGCGCACCGCGGTGTCGGGGTCGCCGGTGCGCACGGCCGCCTCGATCAGCTCGCCGTAGGCCCACAGCATCGCCACCGCACCGGCGTCGAACCGGGTGGCGCGCTGCGCCGCGGCCAGCGCGTCGCGGTAGCGGCCGAGCCCGTTGTGCAGCAGGGCGCCGGCCCATTCGGCGAACGTGATCGCGGCGCCTTCACCCCGGCGGGCGACCTCCTGCACGGCCTGTTCGTAGAGCTGCGCGCCGCCCACCAGGTCACCGCGCAGCGCCGCCAGCCCCAGCGCGCCGTACGGCGCCAGCGCGGTGCCGGTCGCCGTGGCGATCTCCTCGGCCTCGTCGATCATCCGCGCGGCCTCGGTGAGCTCGCCGAAGTGCAGGAGGATCAAGGCGCGCACGTGCAGCGCCAGCGGGAGCTCGCTGAGCGCGCCGAGCTCACGCGCCAGCCGCACGTGCCGGACCGACAGCGTGTCCCAGTGCCGGTCGTCCCACGTGCGGATGGCGGTGGTGCCGGCGAACCACATCCAGTGCAGCTCGTCGTCGGGTGCCATCTCGGCGCCGTAGCCGGCCAGCGCGGTGCGCAGCGCCGGCAGCCCGGCCGCGTAGCCGTGGTTGAGCGCCGTGACCGTTCCGTCGAGGAGGAGGTCGAGGGACCTGACCTTCGTGGGTGGCGGGGCGGCCCCGGCGGCCAGCGCGATCTGCCGCAGGTCACCGGCCTCCACGGCGAGCCGGCCGACGAAGGTGGCCGCGGCCAGCGCGTCGAGGTAGGTCGCGCGGCAGCGGTCGGCGTCCAGGTGTTCGAGGCGGTTCGCGGCCTTGAGCAGCAGCGGCGGTCCGTCGCTGCCGCGGCGCGTGGCGAACGCCAGCTGCGCCCCGATGAGGTCGGCTCGCGTCCGGTGCGTTTCGTCGAGCGGCGCCGCTTCGGCGATGGCCAGCAGCTCGGGAACGGGACCGAACGCGCCGGCCCGCAGGTGCAGCTCGGCGGCGGCGAGCGCGCGCGTGGTGCGGGTCGGCGGGTCGAGGGTGAGCGCGACCGCGCGCAGCAGGAACGCCGCCGCGGCCGCGAACCCGCCCCGCGCCCGCGCTCGTTCGGCCGAGCGGGCCAGCGCGTCGGCGGCCTGCTCGTCGGGACCGACCGTGGCCTGCGCCCGGTGCCAGGCCTGCCGGTCGGGATCCAGCCGCGGGTCGGTGGCCTCCGCGAGCGCTCGGTGGGCCTGGCGGCGGTGCTGCTCCGACACCGCCCGGTACACCGCCGAGCGGGCCAGCGGGTGGCGGAACCGGACGCGGGTGCCCAGTTCGATCAGCCCGGTCTCGGCCGCGGGCTCGGCGGCGTCGACCCCGATCCCGAGCACCGCGGCGGCCCGCCACAGCAGGGCCGAGTCACCCGACGGGTCGCTCGCGGCGATCACCAGCAGCGTGCGGGTGGCGTCGGGCAGCGCGCGGATCCGATGCCCGAACCGCTCCTCGATGCTGCCGGACAGCGCCACCGCGCCGGGCAGCCCGAACCCGCCGGCGAGCTGCGTCGCGCTCAGGCCATGCGGCAGCTCCAGCAGAGCCAGCGGGTTGCCCTGGGTCTCGGCGATGATCTGCTCGCGCACGGAGGCGTCGAGGGGTCCGGTGAACACCGTGTCGAGCAGGTCGCCCGCGTCGGCCGGCGCCAGGCCGGCCACGGCCAGCTCCGGCAACCGCGCCAGGTCTTCGCCGACGACCCGGGTCGCCACGATCAGGCCCAGCGACTCCGCCCCCAGCCGTCGGGCGAGGAACGTGAGGACCTGCGCGGAGGCCCGGTCGTACCACTGGTGGTCGTCGATCAGGCACAGCACGGGCTGCTGCGCCGCGGCTTCCGACAGCAGGGTCAACCCGGCCAGCCCCACCAGGAACCGGTCCGGCGCCGGGCCGGAGCTGAGGCCGAACGCGGTGCGCAGCGCCTCGCGTTGCGGTTCGGGCAGCAGGTCGAGCCGGTCGAGCAGTGGCGCGCACAGCTGTTGCAGCCCGGCGTAGGGCAGCTCCATTTCGGACTGGACGCCGCTGCCGCGCACCACCCGGAACCCCGTCGCCCGCCCGGCCGCGTAGTCCACCAGCGCGGTCTTGCCCACGCCCGGCTCACCGTGCACCACCAGCGCCCGGCTCTCCCCGGAGCGAACCGCCCCGATCAGCTGATCGAGCACCGCGCACTCGGCCCGGCGGCCGATGAGTTCGACGGCACCCCGCCACCTCGGAAAACCCGCTGGTACCCGCACTTCGCCACAGTATCGCCGGCCCTTTCCCGCCACGGTGGCTGGCCATCGGCGGATGCAGGCGTGTGAGCCCGGGCCCCAGACTCGGATCACCGACTCGGATCACCGACTCGGACGGCGTCGTGGTGAGCCACCACCGGCGTCCACGACCTCCCCGGGCACCCGCTCGCCCGATCGTTTCGAATGGAGCACCAGCATGGGTCTGTCCTGGCAACAGGGTCCGCTCGCCCACGGCGCGATCGGCCGGTTCCTCACCGCCGAACCGCTGCCCGAACGGATGCCGTTCGCCGAACCGCTGCGCCGCCGGATGCGCGTGCGGTTCGGCGGCGAGTGGATCGCCGACAGCGAGAACGTGCTGCTGCTGCACGAACCCGGCCGCTACCCGGTGGCCTACTTCCCGGTGACCGACGTGACCGACGGCGTGCTGGACCTCGCCACCCACACCACGAGCCACCGCGACTTCGGGCAGACGGCCTGGTACTCGATCACGGCGAACGGCAGCACCAAGGACCGCGCCGCCTACGAGCACATCGCGGTGCCCGCGCACGCCTCGGTGCTCAACGGGCGGATCGCGTTCGCCTGGCGGGCGGTCGACGGGTTCTACGAGGAGGACGAACGCATCGTCGGCCACGCGGCCGACCCGTACCACCGCATCGACATCCGCGACACCAGCCGCCACCTCACCGTGCACCACGACGGCCGGGTCATCGCGGACACCACCCGCCCGCTGGCCCTGTACGAGTCGGGTTTCGCGCCGCGCTGGTACGTGCCGCGCGAAGACGTGACCGAGTCCGCGCTCACTCCGGTCGAGAACCGGACTTTCTGCCCGTACAAGGGAATCTGCGGCTACTTCGACATCGGCGACGCGCGGCTGGCCGCCTGGACCTACGAGGAGCCGTGGCCCGAGGTGCGCCGGGTGGGCGGCCTGATGTCCTTCGAGGCCGACAAGGTCGAGGTCCGGCTCGACGGGGTCCGGCTGCACCTCGAGCCCGGGCAGTCGGTGGTGCCGCACGGCATCGACCGCGACCTGTCCCTCGACGAGGTCGCGCCGGCCCGGCAGACGTCCGGAACCCCACCGCTCGTCTCGTGACCGCGAAAGGAGCGCCCATGCCCTCGGACGTGACTGTCGTGCTCGCCCACGGGGCCTGGGCCGACGGCTCCAGCTGGTCCAAGGTGATCGGCGGCCTGCGGGCCGCCGGTATCCGGTCGGTCACGGCGCCGCTGCCACTGACCACCCTGGCCGACGACGTGGCGGCGCTGGAGCACACCCTCGCCCGCATCGACGGGCCCGTGGTGCTCGCGGCACACGCCTACGCCGGGGCGGTGGTCGGCTCCGCGCGGGCGGCGAACGTGAAGGCGCTGGTGTACGTGACCGCGCTCGCCCCGGACTCGGGGGAGACCGTGGCCGACGTGCTGGCCCGGACGCCGCCCCATCCCGCCGCGCCCGAACTCACGCCCGACGCCGCCGGGCTGATCTGGCTGCCCGACGAAGCCTTCGCTTCGGCCTTCGCGCAGCACGCTTCGGTGGAGGAGCTGGCCGTGCTGCGCGCCGCGCAGCGGCCGATCTCGCCGGCCTGCCTCACCGTCCCGGTCGGACGTCCACTGTGGAAGGACGTGCCGAGCTGGTTCCTGATCGCCGAGGACGACCGGATGATCCCGATCGCGACCCAGCGCTTCCTGGCCGAGCGGATGGCCGCGACCGTGGTCTCCTACCCGGTCGACCACACCCCACTGGTCACGGCCCCGGCTCGGGTGATCGCGACGATCGTGCGAGCCGTCGACACCGTCCGGCAGCAAGAGCGCGCCACGTCCCCGGCCTAGCCGTCGGTGAGCGCGGCCCGTTTGCGGTCCAGCAGCGCGCGTTCGGCCGCGTTCTCGGCGAGCGCCACCGCCCGGTCGTAGGCGGCCACCGCCTCGTCGCGGCGGCCGGCGCGGGCCAGCAGATCGGCGCGCACGGCGTGCAGCAGGTGGTAACCCTCGAGATCAAGACCCGCGACCAGCTCCAGCGCCGCCTCGGGTCCCGAGACCTCCGCGACCGCCACGGCCCGGTGCAGGGCCACCACCGGAGTCGGTGCCAGCAGCAGCAAGTGGTCGTAGAGCCGCACGATCTGTCCCCAGTCGGTGTCCGCGGCGGTGGGAGCGTCGCTGTGGACGGCGTTGATCGCGGCCTGCAGCTGGTAGGGCCCGGGCCGGTCGCGGCGCAGGCAGCGGCGCACCAGGTCCTGGCCCTCGGTGACGAGCGCGGCGTCCCAGCGGGCGCGGTCCTGGTCGGGCAGCAGCACGATCGAGCCGTCGGGGCCGGTGCGGGCCGGGTGGCGCGAGTGGACGAGCAGCATCAGCGCGAGCAGCCCCAGCACCTCGGGCTCGTCGGGCATCAGCTCGGCCAGCACGCGGCCCAGTCGGAGGGCCTCGCCCGCCAGATCGGGGCGGCTCAGATCCGGCCCGGTGGTGGCGGTGTGGCCTTCGGTGAAGATCAGGTACACCACCGCGAGCACGGCACTCAGCCGGTCGGGCAGGTCGGCGTCGGCGGGCACGCGGTAGGGGATGCGGGCGTCGCGGATCTTGGCTTTGGCGCGCGAGATCCGCTGGGCCATCGTGGGCTCGGGCACGAGGAACGCGTGGGCGATCTCGGCCGTCGTGAGCCCGCCGAGCAACCGCAGGGTGAGCGCGACCCGGGCGGGCGGCGCGAGCGCCGGGTGGCAGCAGGTGAACACGAGGCGCAGCCGTTCGTCACGCACCGGGCCCTCCTCGACGGAATCCGCGGCTGATCCCGCCATCGGCTCGGCCGCGGCGTGCAGCAGCGCGGCCTGCGCTTGGCGGTCGGCCCGCGAAGCCTCGCGGCGCAGCCGGTCGATCGCCTTGTTGCGCGCGGTCGTCACGAGCCAGCCCGCCGGGCTCGGCGGCAGACCGTCGGCCGGCCACCGGCTCGCCGCCGCGGCGAACGCCTCCTGCACGGCCTCCTCGGCGATGTCGACGTCGCCGAACACCTTCACCAGCACCGCCACGGCCCGCCCGTACTCGGCACGGAACACACGGTCGAGGGTGGCAGCGCCCACTGTTGCGTCCACCTCGTCCGCATCGTCCGCTGTGGGCACGCTCAGGCTTCGCCCTGGAACGGCCGGACCTCCACCGGCAGCGTGGTGATCGCGGAGATCCGCCCGGCCCACGCGAGCGCCGCGTCGAGATCCGCCACGCGCACGATCGTGAAGCCGCCGAGGTGTTCCTTGCCCTCGGTGAACGGGCCGTCGGTCATCAGCACGTCACCGTCCTTCGCGCGCACGACGGTCGCGGTGCCGGGTGCGTGCAGGCCGCCGGAGAACACCCAGGCACCGGCTTCGCGCAGTTCGGTGTTGAGCGCGTCCAGCTCGGCCACGATCCGGTCGAGCTGCGCGGCGGGCGGGGTGGGCCCGTCGGGTTGGTAGACGCTGAGCAGGTACTGCTTCATGGTGCGGTCCTTCCCTCTCGTCACCCACTACACGAACGACCGGACGCGGCTTCGACAGCGAACCACGAAAAGAGGGCTCTCCGCCGGAGCGACGCCGGCGAAGAGCCCTCGTACCCGCCGCGCCGCTACGGGTAGCTGACCACGTTCACCGGCACCGTGCCCGACGGCGTCGCGGCACCGGTGTCGTTCACGACGTGGGTGATGCTGCCGCGGGTGTTCAGCGACACCGTGAGCAGGCTGTGCAGCCGCACTCCGGGGGTGTTCGGCACCTCGAACGCGTGGTAGCTCGACACCGCGGGGTTCGTGTCGAAGAAGCAGTAGCTGCCCAGGCCCCACGCCTCGTGCGAGGTCACGTTCGCCCCGACCTTGTAGGCCGCGTACCCGGCAACTCCGGAGGGCGCGTTCCACGACGCCTGGTCCGGCACGTCGTAGGGCATCTCGTTCTGGAAGAAGATCGTGCGGCCGCGCTGGCCGTTCCACACGACCTGGTACTTCTGGTAGTGCTCCACGAACAGCCCGGTGGCGAGCACGTCGTCACCGTTCACGAGCACCCCGGTGTCGGCGGTGTTGGTGGTCCAGCCGACGGTGCCGGGGTTGCCGTGGTCGGCGCGCCAGGCCCAGGTGTGGTCGATGATCGTGTCGTCGCTGTTCACCACCAGGCTCGTGGTGGCCTTGCCCGCGAGCTCCCCGCCGACGCGGAAGAACACGTCCTGCAGCGAAGTCGGGTTCGCCGCGTGGTCCACGTGCGACCCGGCCGTGCCGACGGTGAGCAGCGCCTGCGAGGTGCGCGTGCCGGCGTCGAAGAGCAGGCCCTTCACCCGCACGCCGTCGACGTCGGCCACGTGCATCGCGTCGACCCCGTTGTCGGGCACCAGCGTCGGATAACCGATGCCGAGCACGACGGTGCCGGCGCGCGCGACGTTCAGCGTCTGGTCGAGGTGGTACACGCCGGGGGTGAAGAACAGGTTGCAGCCGGCGGCCAGCGAGCCGTTGATCGAGGCCGCGGTGTCGCCGGGCTTGACCACGCGGAACTGGCTCATCGGCAGCGACGTGCCCGGCGTCGACCCGCCGGCCCAGCTCGGGCCCGACGCGTTGGTGCGCAGCGAGGGCAGGAACACGCGGTAATCGGCGCCGTCGAGGTAGAGGTAGGGCACGTCGCGCGACACGGGCGTGGTGGCCAGCGTCGTCTCGGGCGGGTTCGGGAACGTGTTCGCGGGCGCGCCGGTGGTGCCGGAGAAGACCATGTTCCACACGCCGCCGTCCCAGCTGCCGAACGCCGAGTCGCGGGTGTACCACTGCTGTTGCGAGATCGACGCGGTCTGCCCGGACACACGGGTGTCGGCCACGTAGCCGCCGCTGGCGAAGCCGAAGCTCGCCGGGTAGAGCTGCAGGCCGCCGCGGATGTCCATGCGCCGCAACGGCGCGGCCTGTGCCACGGCCCACCGGTCGTTGCCGCTCGAGGGGTTCACGGCCATGTTCTCGGCCGAGCGCCAGAAGTTCTGCAACGCCACGCCCTGGTCGGAGGCGTTGAACGCGTCCACGGTGATGTCGCCGTTGATCGTCACGTCGTCGGGGTCGCGCCCGAGACCGGCCACGGAGGTGTAGAAGCCGACGTCGTCGTGCACGCCGTAGGTGCCGGGTTTGAACAGGTGCGCCACGCGGCGGTCGGCGAACTGCGCGGTCTGGGTGTCCTTCTGGGCGTTGAAGTCGGCGTCGAGCTGCGCCTGGATCGTCGCGGCGGGCATGCTCGGGTCGAAGATCCGCACGTTCGGCCCGAAGTCCGGCACGTCGGGCTGCGCCGGGCAGCCCGCCTGCGTGCCGCCGCCCTGGGTGAAGGTGAAGTGCGGGGTGTCGAACTGCGGCCCGTTCTTCTCGTAGGTGAACCAGTAGTCGAGCGTGGCGCCGCTGCCGAGCCCGCTGACGCCGGTGCGCCAGGTGCCGCCGCCCTCGGTCATGCGCACGTTCTGCTGCCCGACCCCGGGTACGCCGCTGTAGTGCACGTCGACGTAGCGCGCGGGGGTGGCCGGGGTGAACGCGAGCTGCACCTGCGTGGTGCCGGCCGAGATGGCGGACTGGGTGTAGTCGGCGGCCGCCGAGGCCGGGGGAGCGACGGTGAGGCCGGCTCCCGCGAGCAGCGCGGCGGCGGCGAGTGCGGTGCCCAGCCGGGTCGTCCTGCTTGTCCTCAGCAGGGTTGTGCGCCGTCGGGCGCCGAGATCGATGGTCCGGTTCACGCCGTGACACCTCCGTCGGTGATTCACAGACACGTATTTGTTGCGATTCACAACAAAGTAGCCGCCGGTAGGGGAACCGGGCGTCACGCCTTGGTAACAGTTGTCTGGACCAATGTGGGTCCGTGACCCGGGGTGCCGGCAACCGGTGTGAATATTTCCCTCATTCGGACGGGTGACCCGGAACGAGTTACCTGCGACCATTCGCTGTCTCAGCGTGAGCAAGGAGGCCGCAGTGTCGCGACTCAGGACCTTGACCCGGGTGCTCGTGGCGGTGGTGCTGGCCGTTCCGCTCCTGGGCGTCACCACCACCGGTGCGATCGCCGCCCCGCTGCTGGGCGGCGGATTCGTGGACTTCGGGTGCGCGCACGCGCGCCTGCACTGCCTGGGCAAGGCGATCAAGTCCCCCGACGGCCCGGGGCCGCTGCTCGCGTCGATGCCGGTGGGCTACGGGCCCGCGGAGATCCAGGCCGCCTACGGGCTCGCGGGCCGCCACGGCGAGGGCCGCACCGTGGCGATCGTCGACGCCATGGACGCGCCGACCGCCGAGAGCGACCTCGCGACCTACCGGGCCGCGCGCGGCCTTTCGCCGTGCACGTCGCAGGACGGCTGCTTCCGCAAGGTCAACCAGCACGGTGACGCGAGCCCGCTGCCGGCCCCGGACTTCGGCTGGGCCGAGGAGATCAGCCTCGACCTCGACGCCGTGTCCGCCACCTGCCCGGACTGCCGCATCCTGTTGGTGGAGGCCGATTCCCCGGACACCGACCCGCTGATGACGGCGGTCGACACGGCGGCGGCGACCCCCGGTGTCGTGGCGATCTCCAACAGCTACGGCGGCGCCGAGGACCCGACGATCACCGCCGCCGACATCCACCTCGACCACCCGGGCATCGCCATCACGGCCTCCTCGGGCGACGCCGGGTACGGGGTGAGCTGGCCCGCCTCCTCGCCGCACGTGACCGCGGTCGGCGGCACGACCCTCAAGAAATCCGCCGGCACCACCCGCGGCTGGGCGGAGACGACGTGGTCGGGCAGCGGCAGCGGCTGCTCCGCGCTCGAGCCGAAACCCGAGTGGCAGCACGACACCGCGTGCGCGAAGCGGACCGTGGCCGACGTGGCCGCGGTGGCCGACCCGAAGACCGGGCTCGGGGTATACGACACCTACAACAGCTGCGGCGGCGGGGCGCTCTGCGACGCACTGCTGGCGCTCGGGCTCGCGCAGGGCGCCGACGGCTGGGTGCAGGTCGGCGGCACGAGCTTGTCCTCGCCTGTGGTGGCTTCGGTGTACGCGCTGGCCGGGAATCACGTGACGGGTGCCGCCGGGCCGTACGCGCACCCGGCGAGCTTGTTCGACGTGACCTCGGGCAGCAACGGGAAGTGTGGCGGCAGCTACCTCTGCACCGCGGGTGCGGGGTATGACGGGCCGACCGGGCTCGGTACGCCGAACGGCACCGGAGCGTTCTGAACCCTGCTCGTTGCGTCCGGCTCGAATCGGCACGAGCCCGGTGGTGAGCCGATTCGCGTGTCCGCCGTGAAATTCGGGGCGTTGTGACGCGCCACGGCCCGGGGGATGGTGAGGGGACCGGTGGCGTCACCGGGGCGCCGCCACGACCGGCGGGAGGTGGATCGTGTTCGCTCGCAGCACGACGATCCAGCTGAAGCCGGCGTCGCTGGACGACGCGGTCGCGCACGTGCGTGACACCGTGATGCCCGCGGCGCTGGGCACCGAGGGCAACGTGGGGCTGTCGATGCTGGTGGGTCGCGGGGACAGCCGCACGATCGTGACCACGGCGTGGCGCTCGGCCGAGGCCATGCAGGAGAGTGCGCAGGCGATGGACGTGCTGGGCCGGCAGGTCGCGGAGATGTTCGGCGGACCGCCGCAGGTGGAGGAGTGGGAGATCGCGCTGTTGCACCGTGATCACCACGCCGGCGCGGGTGCCGCGGTGCGCGGCACGTGGCTGAAGGTGGACCCCGATCACGTGGACGCGGTGGTCGACGTGTTCAAGATGACCACGCTGCCGCGCCTCGCCGAGTTCGCCGGGTTCTGCAGCGCGAGCCTGCTGGTCGACCGCGAGAGCGGCCGGTGTGTGGCCTCGATCGGCTACGACAGCGCCGCGGCGCTCGAGCGCACGTCGGAGCAGGCGAACTCGCTGCGCGCGGCCACGCTGAAGGAGGCGGGCGCCGAGCGGCTCGACGTCCGCGAGTTCGACCTCGTCATCGCGCACCTGAACGTGCCCGAGATGGCGTGAGTGAGACCCCGGGCCGGCGGTGCGCGGGGAAGAGCCCACCGGCCCGGCCCGTTATTCACGTGCTCGCCCGTGAATACGCCTGATCCGTACCGGGGAATTCGGCAGCAATTCCCCGGTACGGCGCTGTCCGGGCGACGAAGAAACGTTTGGACCACGCATTTCCCGCGATTACCGTGAGGCGATGGTGCTGTCCCGACGCGCGATTCTCACCCAGGCCACCTTCGCCGCCGCCGGCGGTCTGGTGTGGACGGCCGCTCCCGCCGCGGCCACCGGACGCCCGCGGCTCGAGGATTCGCTGCGCGCGGCGATGCGGCGGCTGCAGCAGAGCCCCGACGGGCCACCCGCGGTGGTCGTCGCGATCGGCCGGGGCGGGGGATCTTCGCTCTACACCGCCGGAGTCTCGCAGCTCGGTACCCACCGGGCGCCGCGCGCGGGGGACCACATGCGGGTCGCGAGCGTGGCCAAGGCGTTCAGCGGCGCGACGGCGCTCTCGCTGGTGAGCAGCGGCCGGCTCTCGCTCGACACCACGGTGGGCCGCGCGGTGCGGGGAATGCCGCGCGAATGGTCGGCCGTCACGCTGCGGCAGCTGCTCGGCCACACGAGCGGAATCCCCGATTTCAGCGGAACCGACGCGTTCCGCGACGCGCTGCTGCCGCACCTGCTGGATCCGCCGCCGCCCCGGAAACTGCTGTCGTACGCGACCGATCCGGCGCTCGCGTTCCGGCCCGGCAGTGCCTACGCGTATTCCAACTCGGACAACATCCTCGTGGCCCTGATGTGCGAATCGGCGACCGGCCGCCGGTACGAGGACGTGCTGCGGCAGCGGGTGCTGCAGCCGATGGGGCTGGGCGAGACGAGCCTGCCGCGTGGCGCCGACCTGCCGGGACCGGTGCTGCACGGGTACGACACCCTCGGCCCCGGTGTGCCCGAAGACGTCACGAACCTCATCGCGGCGGGCTGGAGCTGGGCCTCCGGCGGTGTGGTGTCCACGCCGGGCGACCTGGTGCGGTTCATCCGCGCCTACGTGCGTGGCGCGGTGACCGACCACCGGACCCGCGAAGCGCAGTTCCGGTTCCGGCCGGGCGGGTCGGAACCGCCAGGCCCGGGCGTGAACTCCGCGGGCCTGGCGCTGTTCCGCTACGACACCCGGTACGGCCGCGTCTACGGCCACACCGGCAACACCGCGGGGTACACGCAGTTCGCGGCGGCCACCCCGGACGGCCGCGCGGGCGTGGCCGTGTCGATCACGGCGCAGATCACCCCGACGACCGGGCCGCCGCTGTTCGGGCAGCTGCGGGAGATCTTCGAGCTGGCCGTCGGGGTGCTGCTGGCCGGCTAACGCCCTGCCGCCTCGGTGAGCCCGGCCAGCGCGGCGGGCAACGGACCGCGGTGCAGCACGCCGAGCCGTTGCGTCGCGCGGGTGAGCGCCACGTAGAGCTCGGCGGCGCCGCGCGGACCGTCGTCGAGGATCCGGTCCGGGTCGACGACCAGTACGGAGTCGAACTCCAGGCCTTTCGTCTCCGCGGCCGGCACCGCGCCGGGCACGTCCGCCGGCCCGATCACGACGCTGGTGCCCGCCAGCCCGGCCTCCTCGCGCACGAACCGCTCCACCGCGGCGGGCAGTTCCTCCTCGGTGACGAGGCGCGACCAGGGCTGCACCCCGTTGGCGCGCACCGATTCCGGCGGCCGCACGCCCGGCGCGAACTCGGCCAGCACCGCGGCTGCAACGCTCATGATCTCCGCCGGCGTGCGGTAGTTCACGGTGAGCGAGCGGTACACCCAGCGCTCGCTCACGTACGGGCGCAGCACCGCGTCCCACGACGTCGCCCCGGCGGCCGAGCGGCGTTGCGCGAGGTCGCCGACCACGGTGAACGAGCGGCCCGGGCACCGCCGCATCAGCACCCGCCAGTCCATTTCGGACAGCTCCTGCGCCTCGTCGACGACCACGTGCCGGTAGGTCCAGTCGCGGTCGGCGGTGGCGCGTTCCACGAGGTCGCGGGTGTCGCGTTCGGTGAACCGATCGGCGAGGTCCTCGCCGTAGAGCAGGTCCTTGGCGAGCAGGCCGACGTCGTCGTTGAGGTCCTCGCGGGCGATGAGCGTGTCGAGCACGTTCGCCGCGTAGGCGGCCTGCGCCTGCTTCTCCCGCTCGGCGGCGCGCTCGGCCCGCTCCTCGGCGGCGGTGTCGCGGCCGAGCAGGTCCACGAGCTCGTCGAGCAGCGGCACGTCCGACACCGTCCACGCTTCGCCGTCTTCCCGCAGCAGCGCTTCGGGCGCGCCGGCCGCGCGCAGCCGGTCGGCCGACTCGTACAGCGACCCGAGCAGTCCCCGCGGCGTGAGGATCGGCCACAGCTCGTCGACCGCCGCGGCGAAGCGCGGGTTTCCGGCGAGGTCCTTGAGCAGCGTCCGCTTGAGGTCGGCGCGTTCCTCCCGGTCGTCGCGGCCCAGCCAGCCGCGCCCGATGCGCGTGATGGCCCGCTCGGTGAGCACGTACGTCACGATCTCGGTGAACACCGCGCGCGCCTCGTTGTGCGGCAGCCCGCTCGCGCGCGCCTCCTCGATCGCCCACTGCGCGGTCTCGGCGTCGATCCGCACGCTCACGTCACCCACCGTGATCGGCACAGGCTCCTCGGGCGTGCGCTGCCGGTCGGCGATCGCGGCCGCGAGCACGTCGAGGATCTTCAGCTCACCCTTGACCCGCGCCACCTTGGGTCCGTCCTCGGCCGTCACGTGCAGGCCGGGCACGAACCCGCCGGTGGTCGTGAACACCACGTCGGTCTCTCCCAGCGACGGCAGCACCCGCCCGATGTGGTTCAGGAACGCCGGATTCGGCCCGACCACGAGAGCACCGTGACGCTCCATCCGCTCACGCTGCGTATAGAGCAGGTAGGCGACGCGGTGCAACGCCACCACGGTCTTCCCGGTCCCCGGCCCGCCTTCGATCACCAGCACCCCGGGGTGGTCGAGCCGGATGATCTCGTCCTGCTCCGCCTGGATCGTCGCGACGATGTCGCGCATCCCCTCCCCGCGCGGCGCGTTGACCGCCGCCAGCAGCGCCGCGTCGGCGTCACTGTGCTCACCCGCCGCCGGCCGGCCGAGCACCTCGTCGGTGAACTCGGTGACCGCGCGCCCCCGCGTGTGGAACTGCCGCCGCCGGCGCACGCCCTCGGGGTTGGCCCCGGTGGCGGTGTAGAACGGCCGCGCCGCCGGCGCCCGCCAGTCCAGCAGCACCGGCAGGTACTCGTCGTCCTCGTCGAACAACCCGATGCGCCCGATGTAGGAGACGTCCGCCTGTTCTGTGTTCCGCTCGGCCGGCATGTCCAACCGGCCGAAACACAGCCCGTTGTCCACCACGTCCAGCCGCTTCACCTCCCGCCCCAGCGCACGCACCCGCACGTCGCGCTCCATGGGCGTCCCACTGTTTTCCCCCAGCGCCGCCTCGAACTCGCCCTTCACCCTCACCCGCTCGGCATCCAGCCGCCCGTACAACCCGGCGACGTACGCGCGCTCGGAACGCAATTCCTGTTCGTACCCCTCAGCTGACACAGATCCCCTTCGTTCTTCCCCGCACCCGGGTTTTCGCAGGTGACGGCTTCGGAGCGATGATTGTGCGGCATGAAGGGGGTCTTGCCACAAGTCCCTGGGTGCGTTATACGTTGATAGTGGCGGGGGAGTGTTTTTTCCTCTCCGGTCTTCTTCCGGGTCTCACCGGAGCTTCCAGTTCGTGTTCACGCGCGACGGGCGTGCTCGACAACCTCGTCCTCGGTCAGCGGTCCCACATGGTGGCTGAGGCAGAGCGGTACGTCGATCCGGACGTAAGGGGTTCCCTCGCCTGCGGCGTAGAAGCTTCCTCTGCTGAGGGAGCCGGGCTCGCCGATGGCGGAGTTCCGCGCCGTGGCCATCGCCTTGACGGCCTCCACCTGGACGGCCGCCGTGACTCTGCCGATGAACTGGTTGGCCGTGTTGCCCAAAGCCTGGTTGTGGATTCCCTTCGGGGCTTGGGACGCGAGCACGATCCCCAGACCGTACTTCCGGACCTGGCGGATCAGGTCCACCGTGCTCTCGGTGCTGGGGTTCGAAGCACCGGACGGCACGAAGTCCTGCGCCTCGTCGAGAATCAGCAGGCCGCCCAGCGTGCCGTCCGCGGCGGGGTGGGCCTTGAACCACGAGAACAGAGCGGCCTGCAGGCGGGTGACGAACTGCGCCGGGGCGTCGCCTGACAGCCCGTCGAAGCTCACCACGGAGATCCGAGCCCGCTTGCCCGGCGACGGAGTCAGGAGGACGCCCGGATCGACGGATCGGCCCGATTCGTCAAGCAGCGGGTCGGTGTCGAGCGCGGCTTCGAGCGTGTCCGCCATGCTGTCGGCCAGCTTGCGGGTCCGCGCGTTCACCATGTCGCTCGGCGGTTCGGCGAGCAGGTCCACGAGCCCTCTCAGGCTTCGTCCGCCCTCACGGGCGTAGTGGGAGAGGGCACGGCGCAGAACGCCTCGCTGCTGGGTGGCGCGGGCGGAGGCGCCGTGGATGCCGACGTGTGGCGCGAGGGTGTTGACCGTGGAGGTGAGCAGCCCTCTGAGGTCGTCTTCGTCGTCGAGGACCGGGCCGAAGTCGGGTAGGGGGTTGAAGAACAGAGGACGGCCACGGTTCAGGCCCGGTGTCCACACGACCACTTCGGTGCCGGAAAAGTACCGCTCCGCTTCGGCAGCTTGGCCTTCGTGCCATTCCGGCGGTGGCGTGGGCCAGGGATCGCCGAGCCGGGCGAGATCGTCGTTCGGATCGAGGACGATGCTCGAAACACCGCGAAGCGCGCATTGCTCGGCGAGCCGTTTTAGGAGCACGGTCTTGCCCGACCCGGCAGCGCCGATCACCACCGTGTGCATCCGGAGCTTGTCCAAGGAAGCGGCGAAGTGACGGCCACCTCGCCGGCTCGTACCGAACGTGATGGGCGACGCGGAATCCGCGACCTGCTGAGGAACACGCTGCTCGGGAGGCTCGGGCGGAGTAGTCGTGCCGGAGGCATCGCCGACGTACTGGCGCAGTTGCGTGACGAGTGATGAGAACACTTCGGTCCGGGACGCGGGCCGCGTCCGTCGGAGCCATCCGCGAATGCCTGGCAAGTCCTCGTCGAACATCCGGCGCAAGGCCGCCATCGTCCGCAGATCGGCACCGCTGATCGGAACCGACCGACCCCCGCGGGTTTCGAAATCAGCCTTGATCTCCTCGGTCTTGGGGCCTGAGGGATAGCGAGTGTTGCGCAGCAGCGACAGCTGTCGGTTCACCACGCCGGCCTCGAGCCCGGCCTCGGTCATCGCGTTGCGCATCTGTGACTGTGCGGACAGGGCGTTGCCGGTGGCGACGCCCCGAAAGGACCAACGGACGTCGTTCTCGGTCGCCTCGTCGAGGACCATGCGCAACTGCGCGTGAAGCGCCGCCCTGCGACCGAAACCGGCTTCGATCGCGAACCGGGAATCGTCCACCGAGAATTCGATCATCAAGCACTTGAGTCCCGCGCCCAACAGGCCGGGCATGAGCCGGTCTTCGGTTGCCTTGTCGAGCGGCGTCTCAGGGTCCGCCTCACTCCGCAGTACTTCGAACCGTTCGGTGAGCGCTTCGTCTTCGGCACGGTCCTCGACGGCCGATGCGCTGCTGACAGTCGCGGTTGCCGTCTCCGTTTCGCTCAGCGTGGTCAGTTCGATCACGTGTCCGGCGTCGAGGCACGCCTTGACGTGCTGGGCCATCCGCTGCAGGAGACGGCGGACGGTATAGCGCCGCGGCGCTTGCGCGAGTGCGGCGGCGGTGATCGGGAAGGTCGGGTACGGCGGGCTGAAGCCCGTCGACTCGTAGGTCGCGCGGAGACGGCTCGCGACGATGGCAGCGGCCGTTGCTTCGTCGGGGATAGCCCCGAGTTCTGGCAGGAGGTCGAACCGGTCCAGTGCCGAGCCCATGGCCGCCTGGGAGATCTTGTGCCAGGTGTCCGGCTGACAGGCGACGACCATGAGCGTGCGTCGGGTCTCTTCCCTGAGGTCCATCAGCCCGTCTGCGATGTCCCCGCTCAGGCGCCTGGCGGCCCGTCGTTCGCCCGACGACGGCGTGGTGAGCGCCGAGCTCTCGGACACGGCCACGAGGTTGTCGAGCTGGTCGAACGCGAACACCAGCGGGCCGACGAGGGCGAACAGGCGGGTCAGATCACGAAGCACGCGCTGCGCGGGAGTCGCGGTGGAAGGCAAACCCCACACGGCGCGCTGCCCCAGCTCATCGTCGTTGAGTGCGAAGTAGGAGGTACCGGCCGCCACGGCGTCGTCGCGCGCTGCCGCGACCAGTACCAGTGCGCGAGCGGTGTCGCGAGCCTCGTTGCCCACCTGCCGATCCAGCCGGCGGATCCCGCCGACGAAGGTGTCGAGGTCGGCAGAGGTCACATCGCGTTCACCGGTGACGGCTGCACAGGTCGCGTCGTCGAGTCCCGCCGCACGCGAGAGCTCGCGCAGAAGGTGCAGCAGCTGCTCCTGCCCTCCCTCGTCTTTGCGGTAGAGGCTGTCCACCAGGCTGCCTGTGGCACTGCGCCAGAAGTCGTGGCCGTTCACGAGCTTGATGTAGAAGAAGAACCCGCCCCGATTCTGGATCTCCTCCCGCGTCCAGCTGAGGAGGTGGGTCTTGCCTGCCCCGGCTTCGCCCTGGATCACAGCTGCGGACGGTGCCCGATCGTCGCTGACCTCCTTCATCGCCGCGAGGAGCCGCCGTGACACATCAGGGTGGAGGCTTTCGACGTGGTACGGCGAGACCGAGTTCCAAACCTCGTCCTGTGTGGGCACTGTGCCGAGATGCAGCCGGCTGAGCGCCTCGAGCGCCGGATTCACTCCGCCCCGATCCTCAACAGGTGGCGCGCCTGGCCTCCGATGTCGACCGCCGCGTCGTGCTCCTCGTCGGTCAGCGTCTTCCGGTTCAGCTCGGCCATCAACCGCACATCGGGCTGCTCGATCATCCGATCCAGCTCGGCGTCGACGACGTCCCTGGGGACGTTTTCGAGCCAGGGCCGGACTGTCGAGAGCTTGACCCAGCTCCCCGGCGGTCGGCGCACCGTCAATTCGGCGTACACCGCGCGGATCCAGCCTTCGAGATCGGGCCGGAAGAACTCGCCGAACTTGATGTCCGATCGCGCGAGGAACTGCCCGACGGTCTCCATCGCGGCGTAGAGCGCGCCCGCGGGGAACTTGGCGCCGTCGGGGCGGCCGGCCGCGAGTGCCGACTCACACCAGCTGCGGCCCTCGGCCGTGAGCCGATGGGTGTTGACGGCTCCGCGCTTCGTCGTCGAGATGAGTTCGATGTCCTGATTGGCCCTTCCGCGAACCGCGGCGGTGATCTCGAGGCCGGCGAGGTCACGCAACTCCCGGTTCGTCACCGGCCGCGCCACCATCATCAGCGTGAACAGGGAAACCTGGTCGCGCACGGTCATCTCGGTTGCCACGGTCGTCCTCCGGGTTCGGATCGGGTCAGATCTCGAGGTCGCGGCCGGGTACCAGCTCCACCCGGCCGGTCGTGCTGGACAGTTCGCCGGACACGCTGACCTGGCGGTGCTCGCGATGAGCGGCGATCGCCCGGTCGTAGGTGATTTGGTCAGGCAGGCGGACCCAGACCGACTTCCGGGGTGACTGGCGGTCGTGTTCGGTGCGCAGGGTGCCGTCCACCTTGATTCGCCAACGGTCCCCGCCGCCGTCGTCGTCGTGCAGCCAGCTGATGGTCCCGGTGACCGAGGCCGGGCCCGATGCGTTGAGTCCACGCAACCGGGCTGCCGCCGCCTTCAGCAGTGGTTCCGCGTGCGCCGGGAATGCCAGGGCCGACGACGGCGCGTCGTGCGGCCGCGCGCGAGCCCACCGGAACGTGACTTCGAACGGTTCCCCGTCGGAACCGGACAGACCGCTCAACGCGGTGCACAGTTCGGCTGAGACGCCGGCGGTGACAGCGTCGTCGAACGCGGCGGGCCGGTCGGTCAGCACCGCGGTCTGGGCCGCCGCGACGGCTTCGTGAAGCTGCACAAGCACCATTCGCCCGTCGAGCTGTTCGTCCGATGTGGTCCTGGCCGTCGCGTTCGCCGACAACCGGATTTCGATGACGTAGCTGCCCGCTCGGGAGGGCCCGAGTTCCGCCGCCCGCACCAGATCGCCCACCGCGGCGGGCGAACGGCCGGCGAACGCGAAGTGCGGTCCTTGAAGTGCCGTCCGAGCGGCCGTCGCAAGAAGATCGCGCACTCCCTTCACCGCCTGAAAACCGGATTCCAGCGAGGTGTAGCCAGAGTCGTGGTCGACGGGGAAGGTGCGGAAGAGCTGCTTGTCCAGGTACGGGCGCGAGATTTCCTGAGCGAGATCGGGGATCGGGCGGTCTTCCACTTCGGCCAGGCACCTGAGGATCTCGCGGACTCTGCGCTCGCCGTCGCCCATACCGTCGCGGATCGGCACCGAGACCTCGAAGTCGTCGGGGTGGTGCCAGGTGCTGGTTCCCCGCAAGTCATGCGGATCTTGTTCTTCCCAGCCCGTCTGGGCGAGGTAGCTGATGATGTCGGCGACGTTCAGCGGCATCGGCACTTCTGCCTCACCAGGCCGATCGGGTCTCGGTGAGCCGGCGCAGCGTGGCGGCGGTCAGCACGTTGGCGGTCGGCACCCTGACCGGGCGTTTCTTGTTCTTGTCGGGGTTCGCGATCGGCTGTTCGGCATGCAGGGAGACGAAGTAGCCGAGGTGGCGCAACAGCACGCCCTCAGTGAGGGACGAGGCGTAGGAGCCACTGTCGGGCGGAACGCAGATCACGAAGAGGAACCGGGGAATCGAGAAATCGGGTCCGGCGAGCTTGTTGAACTGCCATTCGCTGAGGCCGCGGTAGATCAGGTTCCCCGACGACTGTCTGGGGACCGACCACGTCTTGATCTGTGCCTCGATGGTCGGAGAGAACACTCTTCCGTAGTGGCCGGTGGCACGGAACCCGAGATCGATACCGTCGACGTCGAGATCTTCTTTGAGTACGAGCAGCCCGGCGGCGGAGGCGAGCACCCGGACGTAGTCCTCCCCGAACTTGCCCTGGTGCTGCTTGGCATCGAGCATGTCGTTGCCCTCCCCGAGCGTGAACGTGCCGCGTGGGGGAGCGTATTGGCGGTACCAGAGTCTGTCTGTACGGCAACGTGTTGATTCACCGGCCGGCATTCGTCGCCGTCGATGACACGCAAGGGCGCAGACGTGTGATTCTCGCGGTGGATTCCGGGAAACCAGGCGAGCCCTGATTTCAGGCGGTCAGGGCTCGCCTGGTTTCCGACAACACGGAAAGCTCAGTCCCTCTTCTCGGTCCACCACTTCCGCCCGCTCTCCGGCAACGTCGAGATCGGGTCGTAGTACGGGTACCGCCGCTGCAGCGCTTCGGGGTCGGAGTGCTCGATGCCGGTGCGGTAGTTCTTCGTCCAGTACGAGATGCCCAGGTCGCGGTCGTAGTCCGCGAGCTGGTGCACCCAGCGCTTCCCGACGTAAGGCACGTCGCACACGATGCGTGGCGTGGCGTAGCCCGGGAGGTAGCCCATGATGGCGTGCTGCAGTTCCTGGGCTTCCCACACGGCCACGCGCCAGTGTTCGGCGTTGGGGATCATGTCGCACATGTAGAAGTAGTACGGCAGGATGTTCGCTTCGCCCTGGAGGGCGAAGCACAGGTCCAGCAGCGCCGCGGGGGTCGCGTTGACGCCGCGCATCAGCACGCCCTGGTTGCGCACGTCGCGAACGCCCACCTCGAGGGCGGTACGGGCGGCTTCGGCCACGAGCGGGGTCACGGACTGGGCGTGGTTCACGTGCGTGTGGATGGCGAGGTTGACCCCGCGCCGCTGGGCGGTCACGGCGACGCGTTCGAGGCCTTCGACCACCTTGGGCTGCAGCCAGTGCTGCGGGAGAGCCGCGAGGGCCTTCGTCGCGAGGCGCACGTCGCGGACGGTTTCGATGTCCATGAGGCGCATGAGGAAGGACTCGAGCTGCGGCCAGGGGACGTTGGCGACGTCGCCGCCGGACACCACGACGTCGCGGACGCCGGGGGTGCGCTTGAGGTAGTCGATCATCGCGTCCTGGCGGTCGACCGGTTTGAGCGTGAGCTTGTGCTTCTCGACCTGCTCGGTCGAGTTGCCGACGAGGTCCATGCGGGTGCAGTGCCCGCAGTACTGGGGGCAGGTGGAGATCATCTCGGCCAGCACCTTGGTGGGATACCGGTGCGTGAGGCCTTCGACGACCCACATCTCCGCTTCGTGCAGCGAGTCGCGTTCCGAGTGCGGGTGGCTGGGCCACGCGAGGTCACGGTCGCTGCGCACGGGCAGCATGTAGCGGCGGATCGGGTCGGCGTAGAAGGCCTCGGTGACCTTCACCGGGTCGCTGCCGGCGTCGGCGGCCATGGTGTTGAGCATCTGCGGTGGCAGCAGCATCGACATCGTGGCCATTTCGCGCTGGTCGGCGAGCAGGTCCTCGTAGAACCGCTCCTCCAGCAGGTCGCCCATCAGCGCGCGCAGCTGCTTCACGTTCCGCACGCAGTGCACCCGCTGCCACTGCGCGTCACGCCACTCGGCGTCCGTCACGTCGTGCCATCCGGGGAAGCGGCGCCAGTCCGGCTCCACCAACTCGGTGCGGGCGTACTCATACGGCTGGTCCTGGGCGGTGGCAGGCGGCACAGGTTCCTGGATCGCAGTCATCTGTACTCCAGTCATTCGTGCGACAAGTCGTCGTGATTACGTCAAAATATCCTGCCACAACGCTCTCACGGCGTAAATCTTCTTGCACAACGACGGGGGTGCTGCAACGACCGAAGCCCCTGCAGCACCCCGGGCTCAGGCGGCCGGCCGGATGTTGTGGTTCACCCGGAACAGGTTGCCGG
The DNA here is from genome assembly GCF_035918295.1 of Amycolatopsis rhabdoformis. GTDB lineage: Bacteria > Actinomycetota > Actinomycetes > Mycobacteriales > Pseudonocardiaceae > Amycolatopsis > Amycolatopsis rhabdoformis. The sequence continues at coordinate 2,893,400 of NZ_CP142149.1, read as the reverse complement.
GGTCGTAGACCTGCTTCACCGCGGCGAGCCGGTCGTAGCGTTCCGGCCCGTAGATCGCGCGCACCGCGGCCGCCGACGAACCCTCGTCGGCGGAGAGGAAGTTCGGCGACTGCCGTTCGGAAGCCCAGGGCGCCAGCGCGCCGACAACGTTGTCGAGAGCCGCGCGGAGCTCCTCGGCCCGCTCAGGGCCGCCGACGCCGAGCGCGAACACCACGAACGGCACCCCGCGCACCGGCACCGCGTTGGGTGTGGCGGGCTCGCGATCGAGCGCGCCGCCGAGTGCGCGCAGCTCCACGCCGAGCAGCGGGCAGTCCGAGCCGGCCCCGGTGAGCTCCACGAGCGCGTCGATCGTCGCGGGCGTGACCTCGCGCAGGGTGGTGGTGCGGTCGTAGTAGGGCAACGGGTCGGCCGGGTCGAGGTGGATCTCGCCGATCGCGGTGAACGGCTTGTCCTCCACCAGGTCCAGCAGCACCGGCGCGATGTCGCGCAGCGGGGCGAGCAGCCGCTCGGCGTCGGCGGGGGAGCCGAGGTGGGCGAAGCGCAGGTGCACCACGAAGGCGCCGCGCAGCACCTCGGGCAGCTCGGGCGCCGGCGGCAGCCGCTGCACCATCACCGACGTCGTGGCCTCCTCGGGCAGCTGCGGCACCCACTGGCGCCACGCGTGCAGCACCGCGGCCAGGTCCTCGCCGGCGTAGTAGAGGCCGCCGCCGTAGAAGCGGGTGACGGGGAACAGGTCGAACTCCATCGCCGTGACCACGCCGAAGTTGCCCTTGCCGCCGCGCAGCGCCCAGAACAGGTCGCGTTCGGACTCGGCGGTCACGGTGCGGTGGGTGCCGTCGGCGGTCACCACCTCGATGAGGCGCACGTGGTCGGCCGCGTAGCCGCGGGAACGCCCGATCACCGGGCTCAGGCCACCGCCGAGGGTGTAGCCCACCACCCCGACACCGGGCGCGGACCCGGCCAGCGGCGCGAGCCCGTGCTTCGCGGCTTCGTCCACGACCTGCTGCCAGCGGGCACCGGCTTCGACCCGCGCGGTACGGCGCCAGGGGTCCACGGTCACGCTCGCCATCCGGTTCGTGGTGATCAGCACCGCTTCCCGCGCCCGGTCCACGACCTGGTGAGCCGTCGCCTTGATCGCTACGGGCAGTGATCGGCGCCGGGCGAACCGGACGGCGTTCTGCACGTCGGCGGCCGAGGCCGCGGCGACCACGAGCGCGGGTTCGAGCGGGTTGTTCACGTTGAAGGCGGCGCACTCGGCGGCGTACCCGGGCGCACCCGGCAGCAGCACCGCGCCCTCGGTCACGGCGACCAGGTCGGTGACGTCTTCGGCCTGGATGAGCCCGGTGCCCGGGCTCGCGACGATCTGGTGCATCGAAGTCCCCTGTCTCCGCACGCGGCCGGTCGCCCGTGCCGCGCGTCCCCTTCGGCGGCCACCCGGCGGCGCCGCCCCCTCACGGACCAAGCACGTGCCGACCAGCCCAACCCGTTCAGGTGACCTGGCTCACACGTTCCACAAGATGATCACGAAGAGTGAAGAAGGCGGCCCCCAGCCGGAGGAACGGAGACCGCGGGGGAGACTCGACACCGTGACGAACGACAGCACCACGCTCCTGCTCGGTGGCAGGATCTACACCCCCTCTTCCCCGACGCGACGGCGCTGGCCGTGTCCGGCGGCACCGTGGTCTGGGTCGGCCAGGACGCCCCGGCCCGCGCGCTGCATCCGGACGCGACGGTGGTCGACCTCGACGGCGCGTTCGTCGCCCCTTCGTTCGTCGACGCCCACGTGCACGCCACCGCCACCGGCCTGCACCTGACCGGCCTCGACCTCACACGCGTGCGCAGCGCCGGCGAGCTGCTGGCCGCCGTGCGCGCCGCGGTCGCCGCCGACCCGGGCCAGGTGCTGCTCGCCCACGGCTGGGACGAGTCGACCTGGACCGACCCGCGCCTGCCCAGCCGCGCCGAGCTCGACGAAGCCGTCGGCGCGACGCCGGTCTACCTCAGCCGAGTCGACGTGCACTCCGCCCTGGTCTCGAGCGAGCTCGTGCACTTCGCCCCGGCTGCGCGCGAAAGCGAAGGCTGGTCCGCCGACGGACCGCTGACCCGCGACGCCCACCACCGGGTCCGCGCCGCCGCGCGCGCCGCCATCTCCCCGGGCCAGCGCGCCGCCGCGCAGCGCGCCTTCCTCACCGAGGCCGCCGCCCGTGGGATCACCTCCGTGCACGAATGCGGCGGCCCGGACATCGCCGGTCGCGACGACTTCGCGGACCTGCTCGAGCTCGCCGCCGAACCGGGCCGGCCCGAGGTCGTCGGCTACTGGGGCGAGCTGCGCGGCCTCGCCACCGCCCGCGCGCTCGGCGCCCACGGCGTGGCCGGCGACCTGTTCGTCGACGGCGCCCTCGGCTCCCGCACCGCCGCGCTGAGCAGCCCGTACGCCGACGAGCCCGGCACGTCCGGCGCCCTCTACGCCGACGCCGCCGGGATCGCCGACCACCTCGCCGCCTGCACCGAGGCCGGGCTGCAGGCCGGGTTCCACGTGATCGGCGACGCGGCCGTGGCGGAGGTAGTGGAAGGCTTCCGGCTGGCCGAGAAGGAAGTGGGCCGCCGCGCGCTCGCCGCCCGCCACCACCGGCTCGAGCACCTCGAGATGGTCACCGCCGAGCAGGCCCGCGACCTCGCCGGCTGGGGTGTGGTCGCCTCCGCGCAGCCGCTGTTCGACGACGCCTGGGGCGGCGAGGCCGGCATGTACGCCGAGCGGCTCGGCGCCGAGCGCGCCGCGGGCCTCAACCCGTTCGCCACCCTCGCCGCGGAAGGGGTCGTGCTCGCGTTCGGCTCCGACTCGCCGGTGACCGCCCTCGACCCGTGGGCCGCCGTCCGCGCCGCCGTGCACCACCACACGCCCGGCGCCCGGCTCTCCGCGCGCGCCGCGTTCACCGCCCACACGCGCGCCGGCCACCGCGCCGCCGGCGTGAACGACGGCCTCACCGGCACCCTCGTGCCGGGCGCGCCCGCGCACTACGCGATCTGGGACGCGAGCGACCTCGTGGTCGCCACGGCCGACAGCCGCGTGCAGCGCTGGTCCACCGATCCGCGCTCCGGGGTGCCGCCGCTGCCGCGCCTCGAACCGGGCGTCGCGCTGCCGAAGTGCCTGCGGACGGTGCGCGGCGGCACGGTCATCTACGACCAGTTCACCTCCGCCTCCTAGAGTTCGGGGTGTGGCAGTGACTGTCGCGGACCCCGAACCGGGCGCTCCGCACGAAACGACCTCCCGGCGGCGGAAACGCCCGCGCTTCTCCCGCGCGTGGCTGATCCGGCTCGTCGCCGCGGGCGCGACCGGCTACCTGTACTACCTCAGCTTCGCGCCGAGACCGCTGTGGTGGCTCGCGCCGATCGCGTTCGCCGGGTTCGCGCTCGTCCTTCGTGGACGGTCGCTGCGCGGCGCGTTCGGCTACGGGTTCGTCTACGGCCTCGCGTTCTTCCTCGCCCTTCTGGTGTGGCTTCAGGACTTCCTGGGCCGCGAGTTCGGGCCGTGGCCGTGGGTGGGCCTGTCGTGCGCGCTGTCGCTCTACTTCGGACTCGCCGGGGTGCTGATCCGGATCGTGTCCCGGCTGCCCCTGGCGCCGCTGTGGGGCGCGCTGGTGTTCATCGGGCTCGAGACGCCCCGCGCGTGGTTCCCGCTCGGCGGCTTCCCCTGGGGCCGCGTGGCGTTCAGCCAGCCCGAAGGCGCCTACCTGTCACTGGCCTCGATCGGCGGCGCGCCGCTCGTGGGGCTCGCGGTGGTGCTGACCGGGTTCGGCCTGGCCGCGCTGGCCGCGCGGTGGTGGCAGGAGCGCCGGCTGCGTGACCGCCGGCTCATCGTGCCGCTCGTGCTCACGCTCCTGCCGCTCGTGGCCGGGCTCGCCGTGTGGCCCACGATCGGCACCGACGCGCAGGACGGGTCGCTCACCGTCGCCGCCGTGCAGGGCAACGCGCCCGACATCGGCATCGCGCTCGAAGGCCAGCGCGACGTGCTGCGCCGGAACCACCTGGCCGAGAGCGCCAAGCTGCTCGCCGAGATCCAGGCCGGCAAGGTCGCCAAACCCGACCTGCTCGTGTGGCCCGAGACCGCCACCGCCGTGGACGGCGACGACCCCGGCGTGGACCAGATGGTGAACGCCTACGGGGTGCCCGCCATCATCGGCGCGCTCTACCGGCTGCCCGACGGCACGGCCCAGAACTCCGCGATCGTGTGGGACCCGAAGACCGGGCAGGGCCAGCGCTACGCCAAGCAGCAGCTGGTGCCCTTCGGCGAGTACGTGCCCGCCCGCGACGTCGCGCGGCTGGTCACCCCGTTCGTGGACGACACCGCCGACATGCGCACCGGCGACGGCAGCAACGCGGCCCTGTCGGTCGCGGGCACCAAGGTCGGCGTGTTCATCTGCTACGAGACCGCGTTCGACTACCCGGCGCGCGAAGCGACCGAGCAGGGCGGCGAACTGCTCGTGGTCCCGACCAACAACGCGTGGTACGGGCCGGGGGAGATGAGCTACCAGCAGCTGGCGATGTCGCGGCTGCGCGCGGTCGAGCACGGCCGCGCGGTGGTGGTCTCCGCCACCTCCGGCGTGAGCGCCCTGGTGGCCCCCGACGGGACGATCACCAGCTCAACCAGCCTTTTCACGGCAGATGCCCTGGTCGGCCGCGTGCCGCTGCGGACGCAGACTACGCTGTCGGATCGACTCGGTGCGTGGACGGAGTACGGACTGCTGGCACTGGCGATCGCCGGTGTCGCCGGCGGGTTCGTACTCCGTTTTCGCACCCGGCGCGCGAGCGCCGGCACGACAGCAGGGGACGCGGCGGGCTGAACCGCCGGATTCGGAGGAGACGGATGGCGCAGGCGCCGCGGGGGGCCGAAGGTATCGAGCCGGTGCTGGTGGTGATCCCGACCTACAACGAACGGGAGAACCTGGGCCCGGTTCTGGACCGGCTCCACAAGGCACTCCCGGACGTCCACGTGCTCGTCGTCGACGACGGCAGCCCGGACGGCACCGGTGAGCTCGCCGACGAGCGGGCCGCCGCCGACGACCGCGTCCACGTGCTGCACCGCACGGAGAAGGCCGGTCTGGGCAAGGCCTACATCGCCGGCTTCCGCTGGGGTCTGGCCCAGGGGTACGCCACGTTCGTGGAGATGGACGCCGACGGCTCGCACGCGCCCGAGGACCTGCCCCGCATCCTCGACGCGGTCTCGGACACGGACCTGTCGATCGGTTCGCGGTACGTGCCGGGCGGCAGCACGGTCAACTGGCCGCTGAGCCGGCAGCTGCTCTCGCGCGGCGCGAACCTGTACTCGCGCATCGCGCTGGGCCTCAAGGTCTCGGACATGACCGCCGGGTTCCGCGCGTACCGGCGCCCGGTGCTGGAGAAGCTCGAGCTCGACGAGATCGCCTCGCACGGCTACTGCTTCCAGATCGACCTCACCCGCCGCACCGCCGACGCGGGCTTCGACATCGTCGAGGTCCCCATCACCTTCACCGACCGTGAGATCGGTCAGTCGAAGATGAGCGGCGACATCATGCGCGAGGCGTTCTTCCGCGTGGCCGAGTGGGGCGTGAAGCGGCGGCTGGAGCAGGTCAAGCGCCTGCTCGGCCGGCACTGACGCAGAGCCCACCAACCATCGACGATCCGCCGTCCTGAACCCGGGGCGGCGGATTTCGTCGTGGCGTCCCGGGTTCAGGACGACACGGCTCACTGCCTGGCAAGTGGTCCCCGGGCAGTGAGCACAAGTGGCCCCAGCTCGGAGCGGCTTCGCTCTTAGAGTCGAAAGCATGATCAACGCGCGGGGTCTTCCCGAATCGCTGCAGGTCCCCGGCGTGAGCCACCGGTTCCTCGACACGGGGCGGCTGCGCACGCATGTCGCCGAGACGGGTGCCGGATCCCCGGTCCTGCTGCTGCACGGCTGGGCGAAGCATTGGTACACATGGCGCCACGTCCTGCCCCTGCTGGGCGACTCGCACCGGCTCATCGCCGCCGACCTGCGCGGCTGCGGCTGGACGGACGCCCCGAAGAAGGGGTACCGCACCGCCGACCTCGTCGAGGACCTGCGCGCCTTGCTCGACGCACTGGGGCTCGACCGGGTCGCACTCGTCGGCCACGACCGCGGTGCCGCCCTGGCGTTGCAGCTCGCGCTGGCCGACCCGGACCGCGTCAGCCACGTGGTCGCGCTGAACGAGCTCCACCCGTACCCGAACCTCGGGCGGATGGTCCGCCACGCCTGGCGCTACGGGTGGACCCCGTTCGTCGAGACGCCGCTGCTGGGCCGCTTCGTCCTGAAGCACGTCCCGGCCTTCACCCGGGCCTGGCTGCGCCTCGGGGTCGCCGACCGGGCGTCGATGCCGGACGAGGCCGTCGCCGCCTACCTGGACGTGCTCCGCCGGCCCGAGATCGCCCGCGCCGGCGAACAGCAGATGTACCAGTTCGCGTACAAGGAGTTCATCCCGATGCTGCTGCGGCCGGAGACCCGGCGGCTGCGGCCGCCGACGCTCCTGCTCGCCGGCGCCGCCGACCCGTTCACGCCGGCGGCGATGCTGGGTGACGCCACCCCGCACGCCGAGGACCTGCGCGTCGAGGTCGTCGAGAACGCGGGGCACCACCTGCCCGAGGAGCGTCCCGACCTCGTCGCCGACCGGATCCGGGAGCACCTGAAGCGCGCCTGACACCCCGGGTGAGGCTCACCCGGAGGCAGCAACCCGCGGTAACGGTCCCCGGGCATACGAAAAGCCCCCGTGGAGGGAGGTCACGGGGGCTTTTCGGTCGGGGGTTGGGTGGGAGCCAGCTACTGGCCGAGACTCACGCGGACCGGCTGGTCCGGCGTCCCTTGAGTTCGGCGAGACGTTCGTTAAGCAGGTCCTCGAGCTCGGGAATGGAGCGGCGCTCCAGAAGCATGTCCCAGTGGGTCCTGGGGGGCTTGGTCTTCTTCTGCTCGGGCTGCCCGCCGTCGACGATCTCACTCTCGCTGCCGTGCAGGCGGCATTCCCAGACGGTCGGGATCTCGGCGTCGTCGGAGAACGGCACCTCGAACTCGTGGTTCTTGGGGCACGCGTAGCGCACGGTGCGGCGCGGGGCGAGGTCGTGATTGCGGTCGGTCTCGTAGCTGACCGCTCCCAGCCGGCTTCCACGGAGAACACGGTCGGCCATGATGGGGTCCTTTCAGTCAGCTCCGGGTGGAGCCAGGGTGTTGCTCACCCTATGCAACGATCGTGGCGTCCGGGGGATTCCCCGGTAACCATGTCGTTGCTCACGATGAGCTGTGTCACCCTTCGGCATCAGCTTCCTCTACTGGGAGAGGTTTCGCGCCCTGGCGTGACGCAGACACCGCCTTCCAAGTGCGGATATCCCCCAGTTGGGCTACTGACGCTCCGTTCACGACAACCGTAACTGACCGTGGTGGGCGGTCGCGGAGCCCAAGTCACCCAACCGGAAGTGCCGGCGGCACAATACCTGATAACGGACCGTAGTTTGTTCGGCATCAGAACGTGCCGAAGCTGAAGATTCAACTACGGACTGTTCGGTATCTGCTACTACAACGGTGTCACCCTCACGGAGTATTTCGTCGTTGCGGACCCGCGCGTTGAAGCGCCCCGGCAGCCCGCACCAGCACAGGACCTCCACCTGCACCGGCTGCAGCTCGTCGGCCAGTTCGAACAGCCGGCCGGCGCCCGGGAAGAGCCGGCTGCGGAAATCGGTGGCGATGCCGAAGCAGTAGACGTCGATGCCGGCCTCGTCGGCGAGCTCCGCCAGCTGGTCGACCTGAGCGGGGGAGAGGAACTGCGCCTCGTCCACGATGATGTAGTCCACGTGCTGCCCGTCGGCCCAGCGCGCCCGCACCAGGTCACGCACGTCGGTGTCCGCCGCGACCTCCGTGGCCAGGCGCGTGATCCCGATCCGGCTGCTGATCTGCGGCGCGCCCGAGCGGTCGTGGCGCACGAGCACCAGCCCGCGCCGGCCCTGGCGCGCGTGGTTGTGGTCGATCTGCAGCGCGAGCGTCGACTTCCCGCAGTCCATCGGGCCGTAGCAGAACTTGAGCCGCCCGGCCCGCGTCGCCGCGGCGGGAACCGGGGAGAGCGCGTCGGTGGGATCGCCGGACACGGCGTCTTCGAGGACAGTCACGGCGCTCGACCCTATCGGGACCTCACAGCACGCCGGGCGGACGGTTCCCGGCGGCCACGATCGCCCGGCGCACCGGCACCAGCGCCACGAACACGAAGCCGAGCACGAAGAAGATCACCAGCGCCACGATCGCCAGCCGGAACGACCCCGTCGCCTGCCCGACCCCGGCGAACACCAGCGGCCCGAGCCACGACGTGCCCTTCTCACCCACCACGTACAGCGAGTAGTACTGCGCGTCCTTCCCGGCCGGGATCATCTGGCTGAACAGCGACCGCGCCAGCGCGTTCGTGCCGCCCAGCACCAGCCCGATGCCCACCGCCACCCCGTAGAACTGCAGCGGCTTGCCGGGCTGGATGAAGTACGCGGCCACCAGCACCACGACCCACAGCACCAGGCTGCCCAGGATCGTGCGCTTCGCCCCGAGCCGGCGCGCGACCAGCCCGTGCAGGACCCCGCCGACGTAGGCGAGGAACTGGATCACCAGCACCGTCACGATCAGGACCTCGTCGGAGAACCGCAGCTCGTCCTTCCCGTACTGCGCCGACACCGACACCACGGTCGAGATCCCGTCGGCGAAGAGCAGGTAGCTGCCCAAGAACGCCAACGTGAGCGGGAACGCCTTCGCCTCCTTGATCGTGCGCCCCAGCTCCCGGAACCCGGCGCGCATCACCGACACCCCGGCCTCGCGCGCCACCGGCGTGTGGGTGCGGGGGAGACGCCGCAGCACCGGGATGGTGAACAACGCCCACCACAGGCCCGAGGTGAGGAAGCAGATCCGCACCGCCGTGGCGGTGTCCACGCCCAGCGCGTCGCGGCTGAGGTAGAACGCCAGCTGCAACCCGAGCGCCAGCCCGCCGCCCAGGTACCCGAAGGCCCAGCCCTTCGCCGACACGTCGTCGCGCTCGTCCGGCTCGGCGATGTCGACCAGGAACGAGTAGTACACGACCAGCGAACCGCCGTATCCGATGTTCGCCACGATGAACAGCGCCGCGCCCAGCTGCCAGTCGGAGCCGGCCATGAAGAACATCAGCGCCGAGGCCACCGCGCCCAGCCACGCGAACCAGCCCAGGATCCGCCGCTTGTTGCGGCTGCGGTCGGCCACCGCGCCCGCGATCGGCAGCACCACCACCTGCACCACCGTGGCCACCGACAGCAGGTAACCCCACATCGAACCGGCCGGGAAATGCAGCCCGAACAACGACACGTCGCAGTTGTGGAGCTTGTCGTCCACACCGGACGCGTCGAGGCACGCCCTGTCCCCGTTAAGGGTGATGTTCTGCTTCGCGTCCGCCGCCGCGACAGTGCTCATGTAGAGCGCTCCGAACACGGTGATCACCGACGAATAGAACGGCGAATTGGCCCAGTCGTAGAAGTACCAGCCCCACCGTTCCCGCTTCTTGTCACGGGTCTCGGCCAGCGTCATCCACGGCTCCTCAGCGGTCGCGAATCTCCAGGTCAGGCGGCAGACTACTGGGACGGCCGCCGGCGGCACCGCCGAACGGGTAAACCGTGTCCGGTTCGTCGCCCGCCGATCATCCGCGGGGCACCGAACCGCTCTCGAAATTGCGCGGCAAGCGTGTCGCTCCCGTGATTCTTTACCGTTTCGTGTGAGACTGGTGCGCGTGTTGTGACTCTTGTGGTCAATGGGTCACGTGCTTACTGTGCACCCATGACCAACCGCGTTCGCACTGCTCACCGCGGTGCCGCGAGGATCCTGCTCCTCGCGGTCGCCGTCCTGGGGCTGCAGCTCGCCGTGACCGGCGCCGCGTCCGCGGACCCCGCCTCGAGCGCCTGGGCCAAGCTCCGCATGTGCGAGTCCAGCGGCCGCTACACGATCAACACCGGCAACGGCTACTACGGCGCCTACCAGTTCGACCTGCCCACCTGGCGCAGCGTCGGCGGCCAAGGCCGACCCGACCAGGCCAGCCCCCGCGAACAGGACTACCGCGCGCTCTACCTCTACCGCATGCGCGGCTGGCAGCCCTGGCAGTGCGGCGGCATGCTCAAGCTCGTCGGCGACGCCGACGCCCGCAGCAAGCGCGTGCCCTCCTACGACGAATCCGCCTACATGGGCGGCACCGGCCTGCCCGCCCCGCCGGCCCCGAAACCCCCGCCCGCGCCCCCCGCCCCGACCGGCGGCATGCCCGCGTGGCCCGGCGTCGTCTACGCCTACGGCGACTGCGCCCCCGCCCTCAAGACCTTCCAGCTGCGCATGAACGCCTTCGGCTACGGCTTCAGCGGCACCGGCTGCTACTACGACAAGACCAAGACCGCCGTGCTCGACCTGCAGCGCGCCAACGGCATCAACGACTCCGGCCGCCTCGGCCCGCTCACCTGGAAAGCCGCCTGGCAGGGCAAACGCCCCCGCTGACCGGCGCTCAGCCGGCCTGCTGCTGCCACACACCCCGCTCCACGAGCACCTCGCGCAGCAGGTCCGGCCGATCCGTCACGATGCCGTGCACCCCCAGATCCAGCAGCTCCCGCATCTGCGCCGGATCGTCGATCGTCCACGTGTGGACCTCGAGATGCGCGCGCTCGGCCGCGCGGATGAACGAGCGATCCACCACCGTCAACGGACCCTGCTTCACCGGCACCTGCGCCAAGTACCCACCCGCGAACCGGCTCAACGGCAACGGCGGCACCCACCCGTTCAGCCACACCATCAGCACCGACCGCGGCCCCATCGCCGTGCACAGCCGCGGACCCGCCAGCCGCCGCAACCGCGCCAGCCGCGAGTCCGAAAAGGACGCCGCCGCCACCCGGTCGTACGCGCCCGTGCGCTCCAGCACCCGCAGGAACGGCTCCACCCCGCTGTCGGCCTTCACGTCCACGTTGAACCGCGCCGACGGCAGCTCCTCCAACACGTCCTCCAGCCGCGACAACACCGCGCGGCCGCCCACCTTCACGTTCTTCACCTGATCCCACGTCTGGGCGGAGATCGACCCGCCACCGTCGGTCGTGCGATCCAACGTGTCGTCGTGGTGCACCACCACCACACCATCCGACGTCGCGTGCACATCGGTCTCCACGTACCGGTAGCCCTCCTCGACCGCCCGCTTGAACGCCGGCAGCGAGTTCTCCATCCCCTCCAGCTCGTCGAGGTGCCACCCGCGGTGCGCGAACGCACGGGGGAGCGGATCGGCCAGGTACGGAAACGGTGGGCGCATCCCCACAGTGTGGCTCACCGGCATGGCCTCGGCATGAGAACACGATGGCCAGCTAGGGTCTGCCGGGTGAGGGAACTGGCCGAGCACCCGATGACCGGCGACGAACTGGTCGTACCGCGCCGCAGCAACGTGCCCAAGCACTGCGGCTGGTGCGGTCGCCGCCTGCCCGAAGCCGGCAACGTCGGCCGCCGCCGCCGCTACTGCGGACAGTCCTGCCGCCAGCGCGCCTACGAACGCCGCACCGCCCTGCAACGCAGCGGCCTGCCCGAAGACGCCGTGGTGCTCTCCGACACCGAGATCGCCGCCCTGCAGGACCGCCTCTTCCAGCTGCGCTGCGCCGCCGAGGACATCGCCACCGCCACCCAGGACGGCGCCGACGCCGACGAACTGCGCCGCCTCGCCGAGGAAATCGTGCACGCCGCCAAGGACCTCGAACAGCTCCGCTGAAAATTTCGACCACCCTCGCCCACCACCCCGGCGGACTACAGTCCGAAAGGTCACCGGGGGACCAGCCGGCCGCCGAACCTCGACCGCCGGCCGAGCGAGGGAGACGCCCGTGCCCAAGGCCGCGTTCACACCCGCCACCGAACTCGACGCCGTGCGCGAACTCACCGTCGGTGCCCTCCTGCGCCAAGCCGCCGCGCAGGCACCCGACGCGCCCGCCCTCGTCGAAGGCGTCCCCGACCCCGGCGCCCGCCGCCGCTGGACCTACGCCGAACTGCTCACCGAAGCCGAAGCCGCCGCCCGCGCCCTGCTCGCCCGCTTCGAACCCGGCGAACGCGTGGCCGCCTGGGCCAACAACATCCCCGAATGGGTCATCCTCGAACTCGCCGCCGCCCTCGCCGGCCTCACCCTCGTGACCGTGAACCCGGCCCTGCGCGAAAACGAAGTCCGCCACGTCCTCGGCCAATCCGAAGCCGCCGGCGTGTTCCTCGTCGGCGAATACCGCGGCACCCCCATGGCCGCCATCCTCGACCACGTCCGCCCCGACCTGCCCCACCTGCGCCAGACCATCCGCTTCGAAGACTGGCCCGCCTTCAGCGGCTCCGGCTCACCCACCCAGGCCCTGCCCGCCGTCCACCCCGACGACCCGGCCCAGATCCAATACACCTCCGGCACCACCGGCACCCCCAAAGGCGCCGTGCTCCACCACCGCGGCATCACCAACAACGCCCGGCTCTCCTACGTCCGAGCCCTCGGCATGCAACCCGGCGAGAACTTCGTGAACCCCATGCCCCTGTTCCACACCGCCGGCTGCGTGCTCGCCACCCTCGCCCCGATCGCCAGCCTCGGCACCCAGGTCCTCATGCCCTGGTTCGACCCGGCCCTGCAGCTCGCCCTCCTCGAACAGGAGAGGGGAGTGGTCTTCGGCGGCGTCCCCACCATGCTCCTCGCCCTGCTCGGCCACCCGAACTTCCCGAAAACCGACCTCTCCAGCGTCCGCTACGCCCTCAGCGGCGGCGCCACCGTGCCACCCGCCCTCGTCCGCCGCGTCGAAGCCACCCTCGGCGTGCCCATGGCCATCATCTACGCCCAGACCGAAGCCTCACCAGGCATCACCATGACCACCCCCGCCGACACCGCCGACGACCGCGCCGAAACCCTCGGCCGCGCCCTGCCCGCCTGCGCCGTGAAGATCGTCGACCCCCTCACCGGCGAAACCGCCGCCACCGGCGAAACCGGCGAACTCTGCACCCGCGGCTACCACGTGATGACCGGCTACCACGCCCAGCCCGAGCAGACCGCCGAGACCATCGACCCCGAAGGCTGGCTCCACACCGGCGACCTCGCCCGCATGGACGACCGCGGCTACCTCACCATCGAAGGCCGCGTGAAAGAGATGATCATCCGCGGGGGAGAGAACATCTACCCCCGCGAGATCGAACACGTCCTGCTCGACCACCCGGCCGTCGCCGACGTCGCCGTGGTCGGCATCCCCGACCCCGAGTGGGGCGAACAAGTCGGCGCGTTCGTGATCCTGCGCCCCGGCGCCGACGTCGGCGAGGAAGAGCTCTTCACCCACGTCCGCGAGCACCTCGCGCCCCACAAGACACCGAAGGTCTGGGAGTTCGTGACCGAGTTTCCGCTCACCGGCTCCGGCAAGATCCGCAAGCACGTGCTGCGCGAGCACTACCTGGCCCACCACTCACCGTCGGCCTGACTCACGCTGAGCCCGACTCACCCTGGGCCTGACTCACCCGCACCCAGCCCGTCCAACGCGCGGTACGTCCGGTTGCTCGCCGCCGCGGCCCGCTGCTCCCGCCCCGTCGCCTCGATGTAGTTCTGACTCGTGGCCAGGCTCGCGTGCCCCAGCAACGTCATGATCTCCGACGCCGTGGCCCCGTCCTCGGCCAACCGCGTGGCGAACGTGTGCCGCAACGCGTGCAGATTCGCCCCCGCCGGCACCCGGTCGTGCAACCCCGCCCACCGATAACACGACTTCACCAGGTACTCCAGCGCCCCGCGCCCGATCGGCTCACCCGCCCGATCCCGCAGCAACGGCTCCGACGCCGGGAACCGCAGCTGCGGAAACCGCCGCCGGCACGACTTCCCGTAGTCCTCGATCAGCTTCGCCAGCACCTGCTGCACCGGAATCGACCGATCCCGGCTGCCCTTGCCCGACACGTGCAACCGCAGCTCACCGTCACGCCCCACCACCGAACGCGGGGTGAGCGCCCGCATCTCCGCCGCCCGCAACCCCGCCACCAGCCCGAGCGCCAGCACCAGCACGTCCCGCTCCGGCCACGGATCCCGCGCGCGCCGCGCACCCTCGGCCGCCGCGGCCAGCAGCCGCTCCGGCGTTTCCTCACCCCGCAACGGTTTCGGCACGAGCGGGGGAGTCTTCGGCCGCGCGACCGCACCCATCGGGTTGCCGGCCAGCAGCCCGTCGGACACGCAGAACGTGAGGAACTGGTTCCACGTCGACCACGCCCGCAGCACCGAGCTCTTCGCGTGCCCGTCGGCGAACACCCCGAACGCCGCCCGCAGCGCCGGCGCCGTCAACCGATCGACGTCGAACTCCTCAGGCGCGCACGCCAGCTCCTGGAGCAGGAGAGTGGTGATCCCGGCCAGGTCACGACGGTAGGCGGCGGTGGTGTGCGGCGAGTCCTTGCGCGGCCGCCGTGCCGCGAAGAACGCTTGCTGTGCCTCGGAAACCAGCATTCGGATCTTGTACCGCACGGCACCGACAGTTCTGCCGGGTGGTTGGTTATCCGATATGCTGCATAATGGCGATTATGCATGAAACACGGCTGCGGACGGGCTGAATCCCCTTGGGGGACAACGGTTCTCTCGATCTCTCGCCTATGAGTCAGATCGCTCACTGGGCGGCGTTCTGACGGCTGGTGGCGATCCGCCGGGGAATCGTTCATCTGTTCGAGTGGTTCCTCGGTGACCGTCCGGACCGCCGGCCGGGAGCTGATCGGCTTCGGGTGTTCTGATGCGCGTTCTCGTTACTCGTTTCCGATGTCCCAGGAGTCAGGTTCAATTCGTCACGGTGACGAATTGACCGAGGGTTTCGGGACGCCGCGAGCGCTGAACTCGGGGATCTCCAAGGGTTTCCGTCGACACCCTCGGGGCGACCCTCGGCTGACGTACCCAGGACTCGGCGCGCGGAGGTCCGGCACTCGCCGCGATCGACGGACTCGACCGAAGCCCCTCGGGCGCCTGCTCGTCTCTGCTGCGCGCCAACCGCCCAAATCGGCCTCCTGAAGCCCCTCTCCAGGCTTCCTTCCGCAGGTCAGCCAAACGCCGATAATGTACATTATGTTAAGTAACTCGAATCAGCACCTTCCCCCAACTGCTCTTCGCGGCAAGCAGCGCCCTCTCTGGATCCAGGGCTCGCAGCGATCGACGACGTTCGTGCGCCACGCACGTGCGTGACTCACCGTGCGAGGACGCCGAGAGATCCGCCGGCCGCTGTGCTCCGGCGACTCCTGAGCCCATGGCGAACTGGTCCGGTCCACCGGTCCCGATTCGGGTGCTACTCCCCTGGCCTCACTGCTTCGCGAGCATGTCCACGTAGTGCGGGTTGGACATGATGCCGAGGACGTTGCCGAACGGGTCGACGACCGAGGCGGTGACGAAGCCGTGGCCGCGTTCGCGCAGGCCGTCGTGTTCGGTGGCGCCCAGGGTGATCAGGCGGTCGAGCGCTGCGGGCAGGTCGTCGACGTGCCAGTACAGGATCGCGCCGGCCGGGCCGTTGGGTGCCGGCGGCAGGTACTGGCGGTCGATGATGCCGAGTTCGGCTTCGTGGTCGCCCAGGCGGTACTCGATGTAGCCGGGTCTGGCGAAGTACGGCTCGATGCCGAGCACGGTGGTGTACCAGGCCTGGGCGGCGGAGAGGTCGTCGGCGGAGAAGTTCAGGGTGGCCATTCCACGCAGCATGGTGTGGTCCTTTCGTCCGGATTCCCAGCCAAGCACGCCGGCCCTGCCGTCGGCCGACGTCTTTTGTGGCGAGCGGTGGGGTGGTTGACCGAAGTAATGAATCGGTGGTTCACTTCTTGACGTGCCCTACCGTCGGACCCCCAAGGTGCAGGAGCGCCTCGACGCGCTGCGTGACGCGATCGTCGCGGCCGCCGTCGAGCAGCTGGCCGAGCACGGGTATGCGGGGTGTTCGGTGGCTGCGGTCGCGGAGCGCGCCGGGGTGGCGGTGGGCACGGTGTACCGCCACTTCCCCACCAAGGCCGAGCTGGTGGTGCGGGTGTTCCGCCAGGTGGTGACGCGTGAGGTCGAGGCGGTGCGCGCGGCGTCGGCGGGTCCGGGTGAGCCGGCGGAGCGGGTGGCGGCGGTGTTCGAGACGTTCGCGGCGCGGGCGTTGAAGGCGCCGCGGCTGGCGTATGCGCTGCTGGCGGAGCCGGTGGACGCGTTGATCGACGCGGAGCGGCTGGAGTTCCGGCGGGCGTTCCGGGATGTGGTGGCCGAGCACGTTGCGGCCGGGGTGAAGTCGGGTGTGTTGCCCGCTCAGGATGCGGTGTTGACGGCGGCGGCGCTGGTGGGTGCCGCGGCCGAGGTGTTGATCGGGCCGCTTCGGGGCGGTGCGGTGAGTGATGTCGTCGAGTTGCGGACGTTCGTCGTCCGGTCTTTGGGAGGTTCCGATGTCCGCCACGCATGAGGTCACGAACCAGGTGCCGCCGTTGGTCTACGACGTCGCGCGGGATCCGGCGTTGCTGGAGTCGCTGGAGCGCGCGGACGCGGGCTGGGCGGCCGAGGAGGTGCACGAGCTGGGCCGGCTGGCCGGTGGTGAGCAGGCCCAGGAGTGGGGCCGGATCGTGAACGAGAACGAGCCGGTGCTGCGCACGCACGACCGGTACGGGCACCGGATCGACGAGGTGGATTTCCACCCGTACTGGCACGAGCTGATGAAGGTCGCGGTGTCGCACGGGTTGCAGGGTGCGCCGTGGCGGGACGAGCGGGTGGGGGCGCATGCCGCGCGGGCGGCGAAGATGTACGTGTGGGGGCAGGTCGAGGCGGGGCACACGTGCCCGATTTCGATGACGTACGCGGCGGTTCCGGCGTTGCGGGCGAATGCGGAGCTGGCGCAGCGGTATGAGCCGTTGCTGGCGGCGACGGAGTACGACTTCGGGTTGCGGGAGCCGAGCACGAAGCGCGGGCTGATCGCGGGCATGTCGATGACGGAGAAGCAGGGTGGCTCCGACGTGCGGGCCAACACGACCACGGCGACGCCGGTGGCGGATGGCAGCTACCGGTTGGTGGGCCACAAGTGGTTCACGTCGGCGCCGATGTCGGATCTGTTCCTCACGTTGGCGCAGGCGCCGGGTGGGCTGTCGTGTTTCCTGCTCCCCCGTGTGCTGCCGGACGGGAGCCGGAACGGGATCCGGTTGCAGCGGTTGAAGGACAAGCTGGGCAACCGGTCGAACGCGTCGTCGGAGATCGAGTACGAGGACGCGGTGGGCTGGCTCGTCGGTGAAGAGGGCCGCGGGGTGCGCACGATCATCGAGATGGTGAACAACACGCGGCTCGACTGCGCGCTGGGCAGTGCGTCGGGGATGCGGCTGGGTGCGGTGCGGGCGGTGCACCACGCGACGCACCGGTACGCGTTCGGGAAGGCGCTGGTGGATCAGCCGTTGATGGCGAACGTGCTGGCGGATCTGGTGGTGGAGTCCGACGCGGCGGCGACGGTGGCGATGCGGCTGGCGGCGGCGGGTGATCGGCCGGGTGACGCTCAGGAGCAGGCGTTCCGGCGGCTGGGGCTGGCGGTCACGAAGTACTGGGTGTGCAAGCGGGCGCCGGCGCACGCGGCGGAGGCGCTGGAGTGTTTCGGGGGCAACGGGTACGTGGAGGATTCGGGGATGCCTCGGCTGTACCGGGAGGCGCCGTTGATGTCCATTTGGGAGGGTTCGGGCAACGTGGCGGCGCTGGACGCGTTGCGGGCGATGGGCCGGCAGCCGGAGTCGATGGCGGCGTTCTTCGGTGAGGTGGAGCTGGCCGCGGGTGCGGACGCGCGGCTGGACGACGCCGTGGACCGGGTGAAGAAGGATCTGTCGGATCCGGCGGATCTGGAGTTCCGGGCGCGTCGGGTGGTGGAGTCGATGGCGTTGGTGCTGCAGGGTTCGCTGCTGGTGCGCCACGGTGATCAGGCGGTGGCGGACGCGTTCTGCGCGTCGCGGTTCGCCGGTGACTGGGGCATCGCGTACGGCACGTTGCCGGCGGGCACAGACACGGCGGCGATCATCGAGCGCGCTCGGGTGTAGCGGCGTTTTTTGTCGGGGTGGGGCGCTAGCGTCCGCGGTCATGACCGAATCCGACTTCGTGACCGCCACCCGCACCGCCTACGACACGGTTGCCGGGTCCTATGCCGAGATCCTGAAGGACGCGCTGGCCGAGAGCCCGTGGGACCGGGCGATGCTGGACACGTTCGCCGAGCTGGTCGGCGCTGGTGCGCGGGTCGGTGACTTCGGCTGTGGTCCGGGCCGGGTCACGGCGTACCTGGCGGGGCGGGGACTGGACGCGTTCGGGATCGACCTCTCCCCCGGCATGGTCGAGGTCGCGCGGGCGGCGCATCCGGAGCTGGAGTTCGAGGTGGGGTCGATGGCCGCGTTGCCGCTGGGCGAGGCGGCGGTGGCGGGTGCGCTGGCGTGGTATTCGCTGATCCACACGCCGCCGGAGCGGTTGCCGGTGCTGGTGGCGGAGCTGGCGCGCGTGCTGGTTCCGGGCGGGCGGTTGCTGACCGGGTTCCAGGTCGGTGCGGAACGCCGGCACCTGACCCAGGGCTACGGCCACGACATCTCCCTCGACGCGTATCGCCTCGACCCCGACTACATCGCCGGGTTGCTGACGGATGCGGGGCTCACCGTGGAGGCGCGGCTGACCCGTGCGCCGGACGGGCGGTTCGAGAAGACTCCTCAGGCGTGTCTGCTGGCACGCAAGGAAAGCTGAGTCAGCCGCCGAGCCGGGCGTGTATCGCGTCGAGGGCGCGGCGCACGGTGTCGGGCACGCCGTGGTGGCGCAGGTCGGTCAGCAGTTGTTCGTTGAGCCCGCCCGGGGTGGTGTGTTCGCCGGCGAGGTCGGTCAGGGACTCGGTGGCCAGCGACTGGCCGACCTGCGCGTAGAGGTGCCGCACGTAGGTTTCGGCGGTGTCGGGTGCGACGCCGTGGGCGGTGAGCCAGCCGGTGATCGTGGTGAGGTAGTCGAGGTGGGCGGCGAAGGTGGTCGTCGCGGTGGTGAGGGCGTCGAACATCGGCTCGTCGGCGGCCACGATCACCCCGCCGAGCGGTTCGAACAGCTCGCGGGCGGCGGCGTGGTCGGGGAACAGGGCGGTGCGGCTCTGCCGGTGGGCGGCCTGCGGCATCGGGATGGTCCGCACCACGTGTGCGGCCGGTGCGGTCCAGTCCTGCAGCTTGGTCAGGGACACGCCCGCCACGGCGCAGAGGACCACGTGGTCCGGCCGGAATCGCAGGTCCGCCAGGACGTCGCGCGTGATCGACGCCCCGACGGCGAGCACCACCACGGAGGCGGCGTCGGCCACGGCCTGATTGGTCGGGCAGACCGTGACGTTCGGGAACCGGTCGGCCAGCTCCTGCCCCACCTGCCGGCCGCGCGGTGACAGGAACACTTCCGCACCGCCGTCGAGCCCTTCGACGATCGCCTTCGTGATCCTCCCGGCTCCGATGAACCCGTACGCCATTGTTCTGCCCTCCTGGTGCGGACCTCGGTGATCGAGCGGCTTCGCCGGGTCACCTCTGGCACGATTGCGGCACACCCTCGGCTCGAGCCGGCACTGGGGCCAACCCTACGGAGGACCATGACTCGCCTGAAGGATCGCCGGATTTTCGTGACGGGCGCCGGGTCCGGGATCGGGCGCGCGACGACGCTGCGGCTGCTCGAAGAAGGCGCCCGCGTCGTTGCCACGGACGTGTCGGCCGAGGGCATCGCGGGTACCGCGGAGCTGGCCGAGGACCCGAGGCTGGAGACGTTCGCGATGGACGTCGCCGACGAGCAGTCGGTGGTGAAGGGCACGAAGGCGGCGGTCGAGCACCTCGGCGGTCTCGACGTGCTGGTGAACGCGGCCGGGATCCTGCAGGCCTCGCACACGCACGAGACGTCGCTGGAGTTCTGGAACCGGATCGTCGCGGTGAACCTCACCGGCACGTTCCTGGTCACGCGGGAGGCGTTGCCGGCGCTGATCGAGGCCGGGAAGAGCGTGGTGATCAACTTCAGCTCGACGTCGGCGGCGTTCGCGCACCCCTACATGGCGGCGTACGCGGCGAGCAAGGGCGGGATCCAGGCGTTCACGCACTCGCTGGCGCTGGAGTACAGCAAGCAGGGTGTGCGTGCGGTCAGTGTGGCGCCGGGCAGTGTGAAGAGCGGTATCACGGACAACGCGGGCACGTGGATGCCGGAGAACGTGGACTGGGCGCTGTTCGGGAAGCTGCTGCCGATCCTGCCGACCGGGCTCGCGACGCCGGTCGGCAACCCGGTGGGGCGGCCGGAGTCGGTGGCGGGTGTGGTGGCGATGCTGGCGTCCGACGACGGCGAGTTCATCACCGGCACCGAGATCCGCATCGACGGCGGCACGCACGCCTAGCGCGGCACCGGGCTGAAGTCGGCGAGATCGGGCAGCGGCGGCACCGCCCGCGCGTACGCGTCGGCCGCGAGGATTCCTTCGACCGGGCGGGCGGTGCGCTCCCCCAGCTCGTGGAGGATCTCGCGTTCGGTGCGGCCGCGGGCGAGCAGCAGCACGAAGGGGTCGGCGTCGAGCAGCCACGACACCTGGAACGACAGCGCGGCCGCGTGCCGGCACGGCAGCTCGAACCCCGGGCACTCGCACTCCGGGTCGAGATCGCCGATGCCCGGCAGCAGCGGCACGTCGTCGGCCAGCTCGGGCGGCAGGTGGCGGTCGAGCAGCGCGGCGAGGTTCCCGGCCCGGTCGGCGGCGCGGCCGATCAGCCGCTCCCAGTCCGCTGTGGACAGTTCTGCCAAGTGCACGCTGGTGCGGAACGGTCCGCCGTCCACATCGTCCACCGTGGCAGCGATCCGGCCCGGGCTCACACTGATCGGCCCGACCAGGCCCGCCACGGCGTAGCGGCGGCCGCGGCGCAGCTGCCGCAGGTCGAGCGCGGTGTCCTCCATCGCGCGCAGCCACGCCCGGCCCCACCACGTGCGGGCGAACGGGCCGCGGCCTTCGCGCGCGGGGAACGCCGGGAACCCCTGGACCCGGTCGGTCACGGATGCCTCCTCAGCGCCACGAGCTCGGCGAGCTCGGTGTCCGTCAGCTCGGTCAAGGCCGCTTCTCCCCCGGTCAACACGGCGTCGGCGAGCGCGCGTTTCTCCCGCAGCAGCGCGGCGATCCGGTCCTCCACCGTGCCCTCGGCCACGAGCCGGTGCACCTGCACCGGCCGGGTCTGCCCGATCCGGTACGCGCGGTCGGTCGCCTGGTCCTCGACGGCCGGGTTCCACCACCGGTCGTAGTGCACGACGTGGTCGGCGCGGGTGAGCGTGAGCCCGGTGCCCGCGGCTTTGAGCGACAGCAGGAACACGGGCACGGCCCCGTCCTGGAACCGGCGCACCAGCTCCTCGCGCTTCGCGACCGGGGTGCCGCCGTGGAGGAACTGGCTCGGGATGCCGCGGCTGTCCAGGTGCCGCTGCAGCAGCCGGGCCATCACCACGTACTGGGTGAACACCAGCACCGCGCCGTCCTCGGTGAGGATCGTGTCGAGCAGCTCGTCGAGCAGGTCGAGCTTGCCCGACCGCCCGGCCAGCACCGCGTCGTCGCCTTCGGCCAGGTAGTGGGCCGGGTGGTTGCAGATCTGCTTGAGCGCGGTGAGCAGCTTCACGATCCGGCCGCGGCGCGCCATCCCGTCGCTCGCCTCGACCTCGGCCAGCAGCTCCCGCACCGCAGCCTCGTACAGCGCGGCCTGCTCGGTGGTCAGCGCCACGGGCCGGTCGGTCTCGGTCTTGGCGGGCAGCTCGGGCGCGATGCCCGGGTCGGATTTGCGCCGCCGCAACAGGAACGGCCGCAGCAGGCGCGCGAGCCGTTCGGCGGCCGCCGGATCGCCCGCCTCGACGGGTTTCGCCCAGCGGGCCCGGAACTCGGTGAGCGTGCCGAGCAGGCCCGGGGTGGTCCAGTCCAGGATCGCCCACAGCTCGGACAGCGTGTTCTCCACCGGCGTGCCCGTGAGCGCCACCCGCGCGGCCCCCTTCAGGGTGCGCAACGCCTTCGCTGTGCCCGAGCGGTGGTTCTTCACGTGCTGCGCCTCGTCGGCCACCACCACGTCCCACGCCACGGCGGCCAGCGGCGCCGGATCCGCGCGCAGCGTGCCGTACGTGGTGAGCACGAACCCGTCGAGATCATCGAGCGATCGGGCACCGCCGTGGAAGCGCCGCACCGCGGTACCGGGAGCGAACCGGCGGATCTCGGCCTCCCACGTACCCAGCAGCGACGCCGGGCAGACCACGAGCGTCGGGCCGGCGCCGCGGTGCAGGTGCAGGGCGATGAGGGTGAGCGTCTTGCCCAGACCCATGTCGTCGGCCAGGCAGCCGCCCAGGCCGAGCGAGGTGACGGTGTCGAGCCAGTGCAGGCCGCGCAGCTGGTAGTCGCGCAGGGTCGCGGTGAGCCCGGCCGGCTGGGGCGCCGGGGCCGGCAGCTCGGCCAGGCGCGTGCGCAGCGAGGCGAGCCAGCCGTCGGTGACGATCTCGACCTCGGCGCCGTCCACTTCGGTCGTTCCGGCGAGCACGGCCGCCAGCGCGTCGACCGGCGTGAGGGGTTTCAGGGCCCGCTCCCGCGCGCGGGCCGCGGACGCCGGATCCAGCAGCACCCACCGGTCCCGCAGCCGCACCACGGGCCGGCGCGCTTCGGCGAGCACGTCCAGCTCGGCGCCCGACAGCTGCGCACCACCGAGCGCGAGCTGCCAGTCGAGCTCCAGGGACCGGCCGCCGCCGAAGAACCCCGCCACGTCGTCGGGTGCGGCGCCGGGCCGCACGACCGCGCGGGCGGTGAGGCCGGCCAGCTCGGCGGGCCAGTGCACGGCCACGCCCAGCTCGGCCAGCCGGGCCGCGGCGTCGCCGAGCAGTTCGCGGATGTCGTCGTCGCGCAAGCCGACCTCGGCGGGTACGGGCGCGGCCAGCAATGGCGCGAGCGGTGGCCAAACCTGCGCGCACCGGCGCAGCACGAGCAGAACCTCGTGGCGGGTCGCCTCCGCGCCCGAACGCCAGAGCTGCTCGGCGTCCACGAGCGTGTCACCGTGCACCTGCACCACGGCCCGGAAGCGGCCGTCTTCGAGATCGTCGGGTTCCAAGCGCAACGACACGCGCGTGGCCGCGGCCAGGCCGGCGACGTCACGCAGGAACCGCAGCAGCAACGGGAACGGCTCGGGCAGCCGCGCCGGGTCACCCGGGAGCGGGGTGGCGTGCGCGTGGGGCGGCATCGCGTCGGCGAGGCGGCGCAGCCACTGCTCCTCTTCCGGCTCGAGCGGTCCCGTCCACCCGGCCTCGGCCAGGCGCGTGCCGGCCTGCACGGCGAGCGACCAGAACGCGGCCGAGGCATCGGTTCCGTGCGTCAGCAGCTCCAGTGCGTCCGCGATCGGGACGCGCCGAGCGGGCACCGTGCGCGGACCGTCGGGCAGCACCACGTCGAGCGACCCGAGCTGTCCGGGGCCGGCTGGGTCCGTGCCGTCCGGGCGCCAGAACACGGCACACCCCGGCTCGACCGCCACAGCGCTCGTCAAAGTGTTCGGCGGTGCGCTCCCCACGACTCCCCTTCCCGTCGGTCTCGTACGCCGTCCGCCGACATTACCAGAATTCTGTACGACGTACGACGAAATGCAGGGCAGAATGACGCGGATGAGCACGGAGCACACCGGCGGCGGCGACCCGCGGCGCACCATCGAGCTGCTGTGGGGCGTGCCAGGACCCCCGCGGCGCGGGCCGAAACCCAAGCTCACCGTGGCCGACGTCGTGGCCACCGCCACCCGGCTCGCCGACGCCGACGGACTCGAAGCCGTGACCATGCGCCGGGTCGCCGACGAGCTCGGCGTCGCCCCGATGTCGCTCTACACCTACGTGCCCGGCCACGCCGAACTGCTCGACCTCATGCTCGACGCCGCCCACGGCGAGCTCACCGCCCCGCTGCCCGACACCGGCTGGCGCGACGCGCTCACGGCCGTGGCCGAGGACCTGTGGCGCCTCTACCACCGCCACCCCTGGCTGCTTCAGATCACCACCGGCCGCCCGCCGCTCGGGCCGAACACCTTCGCCAAGTACGAACGCGAACTCACCGCCCTCGATGGACTCGCGCTCGACGACCTGGAACTCGACGCCGTGGTCGGCCTCGTGATCGGGCTCGTGGAAGGCACCGCGCGCGGCTCGATCGAGGCCGCGCGGCTCGCGCGCCGCAGCGGGCTGACCGACGTCGAGTGGTGGGAACGCAGCGCGCCCGTGCTCGCCGGGATCCCCGCGGCCGACCCCGTGAACTTCCCGCGCGCCAGCCGCGTCGGCACCTCGGCCGGCCAGGCGCACGGCGCCGCGTCGAACCCTGAGCACCACTTCCGTTTCGGCCTCGCCCGCATCCTCGACGGGGTGACGCTGCTCGTCGAGCGCCGCTGAACCGCTGGAGACTGTCGGTCCCGCGGTTTAGGTTCGCCCTGGGTGTCGGTTTCGCCGGGGTCCGCTCGTCGAGCGGATATGAGCGAGCCGATACGCGGGAGGGAGCCAGGGTGGTCGAGGGCACTGCGGACGACGGTGCTGCGGGTGACGGCACTGCTGACGGCAGCGCTGCGAACGGCGGCGCAGTCGACAACAGCGCCGCCGACGGCAGGGCGGTCGAGGCCGCGGTCGCGCACGCGTTCCGGGACGAGTGGTCACGCGTGGTGGCCACCCTCATCCGGGTCACGGGCGACTGGGACCTCGCCGAGGAGTGCGCGCAGGACGCCTTCGCCCTCGCCGTGCGCACGTGGCCACGCGACGGCGTGCCCGTGCGGCCCGGCGCCTGGCTCACCACCACCGCCCGCAACCGCGCCGTCGACCGGATCCGCCGCGACGCCGTGGGCGCGGGCAAGCTCCGGGAGGTCGCGCGCATGATCGTCCCCGACGAACCCGCCGGCGCGGTCCCTGACGACGCTTTCCCTGACGACACCGTCACCGACGACCGGTTGCGCCTCATCTTCACCTGCTGCCACCCCGCGCTCGCGGTGGAAGCGCAGGTCGCGCTCGCACTGCGCACCCTCGCCGGGCTCAGCACCGCCGAGATCGCCCGGGCGTTCCTGGTGCCCGAGGCCACGATGTCGCAGCGGCTCGTGCGGGTGAAACGCAAGATCCGCACCGCCGGCATCCCCTACCGCGTGCCGCCGGCGCACCTGCTGCCCGAGCGCACCGCGGCGGTGCTCGGCGTGCTGTACCTGCTGTTCAACGAGGGCTACACCGCCAGCGCCGGCCCCGACCTGCAGCGGCCCGACCTCGCGGCCGAGGCGATCCGGCTGGCGCGGGTGCTGGCGAGCCTCATGCCCGACGAACCCGAGGTCATCGGCCTGCTCGCGCTCCTGCTGCTGCACCACGCCCGCCGCGCCACCCGCGTCGACGGCCACGGCGAGCTGGTGCCCCTCGACGAACAGGACCGCAGCCGCTGGGACACCGCCGCGATCACCGAAGGCACGGCGCTGCTCGAAGCCGCGCTGCGCCGCCGCAGCCCCGGCCCGTACCAGGTGCAGGCCGCGATCGCCGCCTGTCACGCCACCGCCGCCCGTGCCGCCGACACCGACTGGGCCCAGATCACCGGCCTCTACCGCGAGCTGCGCCGGCACCTGCCCACCCCGGTCGTGGAGCTCAACCACGCCGTGGCCGCCGGGATGGCGTTCGGCCCCGGCACCGGGCTCGCGCTCGCCGACGAGCTCACCGCCCGCGGCACCCTCGCCGGCTACCACCTGCTGCCCGCCACCCGAGCCGACTTCCTGCGCCGCCTCGGCCGCGCCGGCGAAGCCCGCACGGCCTACACCGAAGCGCTCGAACTGGCCCGCACCGACTCCGAGCGCGGCTACCTGCGGCGAAGACTCGCCGAAATTCCCGCGACGCAGGTGTCGGTCCCGGCTCCGCCCGTTCGTCGGCTGGACGAACCCACCCGTGAACCGGAAGGACCGCGATGATCACCCAGACCCTGCGCGTACCCGGCGCCGAACTGACCTACGACCTCGACGGCAGCGGCCCCGTGCTGCTGCTCGTGCCCGGCGGCCCCGCCGACGCCACGGCGTTCACCGGGCTGCGCCCGCACCTGACCGACCGCTACACCGTGGTCACCTTCGACCCGCGCGGCCTCTCCCGCAGCCCGATCACCGGCGTACCCGGCGCCGATCTGGTCGGTGAGCACGCCGACGACGTCCACCGGCTGCTCATCGCGCTCGAGCGCGGGCCCGCGCACGTGTTCGCCAACAGCGGCGGCGCGATCACGATGCTCGAGCACACCCGGCGCCACCCCGGCGAGGTCACCACGCTGGTCGCCCACGAACCGCCCGTGAGCCGCTACCTCGGCGAGATGCTCGCCGACTTCCCCGACATCCCGGCGATCTACCGCGAGCACGGCGTCGAAGCCGCGCTCGGCGCGTTCATGGCCGCGTCCGGCTTCGACGTGCCGCCCCCGCCCGCCGCGCCGACGCCCGCGGAAATCGAGCAGGGCAAACGGATGCAGGCCAACTTCGGCTTCTTCTTCGGGCACCTCATGGCCGCCATCGGCACTTGGGAACCCGACCTCGACGCTCTGCGCGCCACCGACACCGAGCTGATCGTCGCCGTCGGCAAGGCCGCTGCCGGCACCCCCGCCCACACCGCCGGGCTCGAACTGGCCCGCGCGCTCGGCCGCGACGCCGTGGAGTTCCCCGGCGACCACGGCGGGTTCGCCGGCGAGCCCGGACCGTTCGCCGCCCGCCTGACCGAAGTCCTCACCCACGCCTAGGAGGCACCGCATGCGCTACCTGCTCATGATCGCCGGCGAAGAACCCACCGAAGAACAGCAGATCGCCGGCTGCGGAGGGTGGACCGACGACCTACTCGCCCGCGGCATGCTCGTCGGCGGCGGAGGCCTGCACCCGCCGGCCACCGCCACCACCGTGCGGGTGCGCGGCGGCGACGTGCTGCTGTCCGACGGGCCGTTCGCCGAGACCAAGGAACAGATCGGCGGCTTCGTGATGATCGACTGCGCCGATCTCGACGAAGCCGTCGAGATCGCCTCCCGCCACCCGGCCGCCGCGTACGGCACCATCGAAGTCCGCCCCATGCTGGGCTGACCGCACCCTCCCGAGGAGAACCCCATGCCGTCCCTGGTGGACCGCGAAAACCAGCCCTATGTCGGCTACCGCGCGACCGTCGGCTTCGCCGGCCTGCCCGAAGTCGCCCACCGCATCGCCGCGCTCGCCGGCGCCCTGGCCGAACGCGGAATCGCCCCGGCCGACGCGCCGTTCTTCCGCTACCTCGTGATCGGCCCGGACATGGCCAGCCTGACGGTGGAAGCCGGCGTGCCCGTCGCCGAACCGGTCGACCTGGGCGAGGAGTACTTCAACGCCGTGGTGCCAGGTGGGAAGTACGCGAAAGCCACCCACCACGGCGCCCCCGACGGCCTCGTCGCGGCGACCGCCGAGCTCCTGGCTTGGGGCAAGGCCGAAGGCGTGCACTGGGACCGCACCGAGGCCGTCGACGGCGAGCACTGGGCCGGCCGCCTGGAGGTCTACCGCACCGACCCCCGCGTGCAGCCGGACGCCACGAAGTGGGAGACCGACCTGTACTTCCGCGTGGCCGACTGAACCTCGGCCGGCGGTACTCGGCGGACTGACCTCGGCCCGCCGCGTACCCCCGGCCGAGGTCGAGACCGGCTTGCGCAGCGCCTTCCAGAGCGGATTCGAAAGCGCCTCGGAGAACTGGCTTCGAGAACGCCCCTCAGCCGGCGTCGCGAACCAGCCACCCGCCGAGCAGGCACACGAACCCGGCCGTCGACACCGCGGCGCGCAGCAGGTTCCACCGCACCCAGCTCGTCTCGAACCGCGCCCGCAGCTCGGCGACCGGCGCCGTGCCGCGGTCCAGCGCGTTGTTCATCGGGATGTTCTTCGCCGCCGAGATCAGGATCATCGCCAGCAGCAACACGAACCCGGCGATCAGCCACGGCAGCGCCCCACCCGCGCCCGCCACCAGGTCCAGCACCAGCGCGGCCGCGGCCAGCAGGGGCGCGCCGAGGAACGTGAGCAGGAACCAGCCGTTCACGATCGCGATGTTGATCTCGCGCATGGCCGTGACGAACGTCTGGTCATCGGCCCGCGCCAGCCCCGGCATCACCGACACCGCGTACGAGTAGAACAGCCCCGCGATCAGCCCCGCCGCCACGATCGCCACCACCAGCACCACTCCGGCCACAGTGGACATCCACCCACGCCCCTCCCGGCCGCAGCCGCACCCGCTCGCCCGCCCACCCGCCAAAACCGGACAATAGCGGATACTTCCCCGGATACTGCCGATTCGCCCCGACCACAGCGGCGAGATCGCGCCGAGCTCCCGGGTGGGGCGGTTCAATCGGCGCCAGCCGATCCGACCGCTCCACCCGGGAGCTCGGCTCTAGGCGATCTCGCCCGCCCCGGCGGAGCCGGGGCCGAAAGCAGAGCCGACAACACAATCCACGAAGCCGTAGGCCAGTGCTTCTTCGGCGTCGAACCAGCGGTCGCGGTCGGCGTCGGCGGTGATGCGTTCCACGGTCTGGCCAGTCTGGGCCGCGGTGAGCTCGGCGATGCGGCGTTTCATCTTCCCGAACACCTCGGCCTGGATCGCGATGTCGGTCGCGGCGCCGGAGATCCCCGCCGAGGGCTGGTGCATCACGATCCGCGTGTTGGGCAGCAGGTGCCGTTTGCCCGGGGTGCCCGAGGAGAGCAGGAACTGTCCCATCGACGCCACGAACCCGAGCCCCCACGTGGCCACGTCGGGTTTCACCAGCTGCATGGTGTCGTAGATCGCCATGCCCGCGGTGACCGAGCCGCCGGGTGAGTTGAGGTAGAAGGTGATGTCCTTTTCGGAATCGTCGGCGGCGAGCAGCAGCAGCTGTGCGGTGATCCGGTTGGCGACCTCGTCGGTCACCTCGGTGCCCAGGAACACGATCCGGTCGCGCAGCAGCTGGTCGTACACCGACTCGTTGGCTTGCCGGCCCGCCAGGTGCAGGTCGGGAACCGCGGTCGACGTCATCGTGTCCTCCTTGATCGTGCGGGTTTTCGTCCGGCTCCGAACGTAGGAGCGCCGAGGGGCTCGTGGGGCGCTCGTTCGCTCACGGCGTGCGGGGTTCGCTCGCGGCGATCACGGCGAGGTAGCTGCGCGAAGCAGCCGCTTCCTGTCGCGACACCGCTCAGGTTCGGCCGGAGGCCGCGGTTACGCTCTGCCCATGCAGAAGACCGGGGACGACCGGGTCCCCACCCTGTTGCGCAGCCGGCCCAGCTGGCTCGTCACCCAGCTCGCCACGCAGGTCACGCGGCTGGTGGGCGAGGCGTTCGACGCCGCGGGCTACCGCCGCTACCACTACGCGCTGCTGGCCGCGCTCCACGAGTTCGGCCCCGCCAGCCAGGCCGCGCTCGCGCGCCGCTGCCGGATCGACCGCAGCTACGTCGTCGAGGCCGTCGGCGAGCTCGCCACCGCCGGCTTCGTGCTGCGCGCCCCCGACCCGGCCGACCGGCGCCGCAACATCGTCACCCTCACCGCCGACGGCCACACCCACCTGGCCGCGATGACGAAGGTTCTCGACGAGGTGCAGCACGAGCTCACCGCGGGCCTGCCGGCAGCCGAACGTGACCAGTTCACCCGTCAGCTCCAGCGGGTACTGGACCACCTGCGTGAATCCACGCGGCCGGTCAGGGCCGCGGATTCGCGCGATCTCGATCAGCCCGACGGATCCCGCTAGCGTGATCGAGGTGTGAGCCGGGCCGTGCCGGCTTCGTCGCCCGTCCGCGTCCGGAGGATCTGCGTATGACCCCGCGCCCGTTCCGCTTCGGAGTCTGCCTGCTCGAACTCGGCACGCGCGAACAGTGGCGCGCCCGCGCCCGTGAGGTGCAGGACCGCGGCTACGAGGTGCTCCAGGTCCCCGACCACCTCGACCTGCCCGCGCCGTTCCCGGCACTGGTCGCCGCAGCCGACGTGACCAGCATCGGCCTGGGCACCTACGGCCTCGACGCCGGCACCCTCAGCCCCGCCCACTTCGCCCGCGACGTGGCCGACCTGCAGCGCCTCACCTTCGGCCGGCTCGAACTGGGCCTGGGCACCGGCTACCGGCCCGTCGAGCCCGCACCCGGCACCCCGCGACCGGACTCCTACGGCGAGCGCCTCACCAAGCTGGAGAAAACCCTCACCACCACCCGCGAGCTCCTCGCCACGGAAGCCGGCGTGCCCGTGCCGCCGATCATGCTGTCCGGCGCCGACGACCGCATGATCGCCCTCGGCGGCCGCGAAGCCGACATCTTCAGCTTCCCCGTCAGAGCCACCGTCGAACCCGGCACCCCGCCCGAGCACGCCTTCGCCCGCCGCGTGCAGATGCTGCGCGAAGCCGCCGGCGACCGCTTCGACGACATCGAGCTGAACCTGTTCGTCGCGGCCGTCGGCGACACCGTCGACGAGGTCGACCTCAGCGCGCTGCGGCAATCCACCGGACTGTCGGACAAGAAGCTCCTGCGACTGCCCGGTGTCCTCGTCGGCTCGCCGCGCCGGATCGCCGAACGGCTCGAGCACTACCGCGAAACGTTCGGCACCACCTACATCAGCGTGCTCGAACCGCACCTGGCCGCGTTCGCCGAAGTCATCAAGCACCTCGACTGACCCGCACCGGTTACCCTTCCCCGGGCAGCACCCGGGGCGGAGTTGGCTCCGTTACCGCTTAAGCGGCAAGATCTCCTCGTGACCCCCGAGCTCGGCCCGACGACCCGCGTCATGCACGCGATGGAACAACTCTGGGCCGAAATCCGCCGCCGGCACCCCGACGTGCCCGACGCCATCCTCGTGCTGGCCTCCGGCACGATGGGCACCACCACCGAGATCCACGGCCACTTCGCCCGCTCCCGCTGGCACGTCGGCCCCGGTGTCGACCCGCGCGCCGAGTTCTTCCTCGGCGCCGAAGGACTGCGCCGCCCTGCCACCGAAATCCTGGCCACCACCCTGCACGAAGCCGCCCACGGCCTCGCCGCCACCCGCGACATCGTCGACGTGAGCGACGGCCGCTACCACAACAAACGCTTCGCCGCCCTCGCCCACGAGCTGGGCGTCCGGGCCGAACAGGCCGACCGCATCGGCTGGTCCGACACCACCGCGCTGCCCGAGACACTCGAGGCCTACGGGCCCGAGCTGCGCCTCCTCGACCGCGCCCTCACCGTCTGGCGGCACACCGAACAGGAAGTCGCGGTCCGCGCCCAGGCCGCGCCGCGTCCGCCCGAAGACCCGGACCGACCCGACGTGATCGAGCCCGCGCCGACGCCGATCGTCATCGCACCGGTCGACGGTCGCGGCGCCCACCGCGGCGGCCCCAACTACGTGGCCGCGATCTGCCGCTGCGACAAACCGCGCCGCATCCGCGCCGCCCAATCGATCCTCGAACTGGGGCCCATCACCTGCAGCCTTTGCCACGAGCCGTTCACCGAAACCGGCTGAGCCACCTCAGCGGAAGCAGTACGAGTCCGACGAAGCGTCGCCGCCCTCGAGCCGGATCTGGTGCGGGCGCAGCCCCCGGAAGTCGTCACCGTGCAGGAAGCACTTGCCGTCGACCCGCAGGCCCCCGCCGGAATCGGGATCGGTCTCGAGCTTCGCCAGCCACGCCCCGACACCCTCGGGGTAGAACTGGTCGTCCCACGCGCCGTAGAGCGAGTTCGTGACGTAGATCCGGCGGCCGTCGCGGCTCACCTCCACCATCTGCGGGGCACCGGAGAGCCGCAGCGACGGCGCGGCCGGATGCGGCACCCGCCCGACGATCCCGCCGAGCCGCACCGAACCCGTCTCCCTCGGATGGGCGGGATCGCTCACGTCGAACTGCTTGAGCTCACCGGTGCCGAAGCACGACACGTAGAGGAACCGGTCGTCCACGCTCAGGCCGATGTCGGTGATCAGCGGAGGCACCGCGCCGAACGGCCGCAACGCCGGTGGCAGGTCAGCCGCATCCGCGGGCTCGGCCGGCACGGTGATCACCTTGTCCACCGCCCAGGTGCCGTCGTCTTCCTGGTGCCAGCGCCAGATCGAAGCCGACAGGTCCTCGGTGGACACCACCACCCCGACGAACCCCCACGTCGCCTCCGGGTCGTGCGACGGGCGCAGCTCCAGCACCATCTGGTACTGCTCGCCGAGGTCGATGCTCTGCTGGTGGCGGCCCTCGGCCAGGTCCCAGAAGTGCAGGCAGTGCCCGTACTTGCCGCCGAGCAGCAGCTCCGGGTCGATCCCGTCCTCGATCATGTCGGGCGTGCCCCACTCGCTGCTGATCAGGGTGTTGCGGCCGAGGTGCCACCACGCGTCGTAGGCCAGGTACTGCGGGCCCCGGTCGGTCTCCCACGCGCGGATCACGTCGAAGGTGTCGTGGTCGAGCAGCGCGATGCCACCCGGGCCACCCGAGCCGTCGCCGGCGCCCAGACACGACAGGTACACCCCGTCCGGGCCGCAGTGCGAGGTGTGCGGCCGCGAGTAGCCGGCCTTCTCGGCCAGCTCCGCCGCGGTCACGGTCTTGTGCAGCACGGGCTGGCGCGGGTCGGCCTGGGTGTCGAACACGTGCACGTTCGACGAGCGCAGGCCCGGCAGCAGCAGGAACCGGCGTCGCAAGCCGTCGGCGTCACCCCCGTGCCCGGCGTGCCCGATCGCGCTGCTGCACGCGTTCCACCCGAAGTGGTGCAGCTCGTCGCCGGTCGTCGGCAGCTCCGACCAGCCGACCACCCGGCCGTAGCTGGCCGAGCCGCGATCGACGTCGACCGTCACCAGCGCGTCCGCTTTCCGGCCCGCGCGGTCGAACGCCACCACGTACGCGAGCGTCTCCGGCGGCGCCGCGACCGCGTCGGCGGGGCTGCGGTAGAAGGTCGGATCCGAGGTCGCCTGCACCGCTTGTCCGGTCATCGCGCTCTCCTTGCCGTGTCCGGTTTCCTCGCGTCAATGTCCCGCTGTCGCGGGAGTGGAAGCAAGGGCGAGCGGACCGGACAAAGCGCCCGTGCGCACCGCGGCGCCGGACCCGACCGGCGAACGCTCCCGCGAATCGCGCCTGACCTGCGAGCTTCTCGCGGTGACCGCCGCGCGGTCCGGGTGAAAATTTCGAGCCTCAGGCTTGTGTGGGCCCACCGGGGACGTCGAGGAGCTCGGCGAGCAGGGCGGGGCGCAGGTCGGTGCCGTCGGTGAGGGCCAGGCGGTGGACTCGTGACAGCCGGGCCCGCACGGCCGTGTGCGCGTCGGCTTCGCGGGTGAGCCGGGAGGTGGCCTCTTCGAGGCGAGCGGTGAGGTCCGCCGTCTGCCGGTGGTGCTCGGTTCGGGCTTCGGCCGCGGCGGTCGTGGCGCGGTGGTGCTCGGCCAGGGCGGACTGCAGGCGGGCGTCGAGGTCGGTGGCGCGGGTGTGCGCGGCGGTGGCGGCGTCGCGAACTTGGGCGAGGTCGGCGGCGGCCGTCTCGCGGACGCGGGTGAGTTCCGCGGTGAGCGCGTCGCGGGTTTCGGTGGTGCGGGCGTGCGCCTGGGCCAGGGATTCGAGGGCGGCGTCGCGTTCGGTCGTGCGCACCGCGAGGTGCTCGGTGCGTTGAGCCAGCTCCGCGGACAGCGCGTCCGCGCGGGTGCGTTCGGCGCGGGTGTCGGAAGCCGCTTGGTCGGCGCGGGTGAGGGCGGCGGTGGCGGCGGCTTCGGCGCGGGCCTGGTCGAGCTCGGCAGTTTTGCGGGCCTTCACCGCCGCGGTGGCGGTGTGCTCGGCGGACTCGGCGAGGGCCGCCTGCTCTCCGGCGTGGGCCTGCGCGGCAGCGGTGGCCGCTTCGGCTTCCTGCGCGCGGGTTTCGGCGGCCTGGCGCAGGCCATCGGCTTCGAGCGCGCGGGCTTCGGCAGTTTCGGCGCGGGTGAGAGCCGCCGTCACCTCGTCCTGAGCGCGGGCGGCGACGCTGTCGAGCGCGTTGCGCAGCGTCTGCAACGGCCCGCCCAGCTCGGTGGCGGCGCGGACGAACTCCGTGGCCGCGTCGGCGAGCCCGGCGTGCGGGGCCGAGTCGCCCAGCGCTTCTCGCAGGGCCTGGTCCGCGGCGGCCAGCTGCTTGCACGTGCGCTCTCCGGGCCAGCGGCGGTCCGGGCAGAACTCGAACGGCCGGCCCCCGCGCGGCCCCGGCGGCGGCAACGGCGCCCGGCACTGCCGGAACCCACACAGCGCGACGGTCCGGTCCTCGATCACAGCTCCCTCAGTCACCCTGGAAGCCTATCCAATGGGATATGTAACCGATAACTCGGGTTGCGGTTAGTTAACTGATAACTCAGGTTGGCTACAGAACAGAGCTTTTGTTGCTAAGCTCAATCCCGACTTGATTGATCGACGGAGAGTGACGGAACCAGCAGCTGTGAGTGAGATCGCGAGCCTCGAACCGGCCTCGAAAACTGGGTACCCCCACCGCGGCGCCACGGACGTCTGGCCCGGCGTCGAAGACCCCACCGCGCTCCTCGACGCGATCGCCGACTGGCTCGCCGGCTACGGCAACCAAGCCACCCGCCGCACCTACGCCGAAGGACTCGGCCTGCCCGTCACCGCGGCCGACCTCACCGAGTGGGCGACACCGGGACTGCACCCGATCACCACGGACGCGAACACCACGCAGTCGACCACCACGCAGTCGACCACCACAGACGCGGCGAACCCCGACCGCTGGCGCACCGCCGTCCTGCACTACGCCGACGCCCTGCACCTCACCCCGAAACCCACGACCACCACCACCGCCACAGCTCCCCCACCCGCACCCCGCGGCCGGCTGCGGGCCCACCACTGGTTCCGCTGGTGCGTGACCCGCGGCCTCGACCCGACGGCCGCCACCTCGACCGACGTGAAGAGCTGGCTCGACACCCTCGCCGGCGCCGACGCGGCCCCCGCCACCCGCGACCGGATGCTCGCCACCGTGAAAGCCCTCTACGGCTATCTCGCCGACACGGGCATCGTCACCGGCAACCCCGCCGCGCTCAACCGACGCCGGCTCGGCCTCGCCGTGGCCGCGAGCAGCACCTCGGGCACCGTCACGCTCACCACGCGCCAGGTCCGCGCGCTCTACACCACCGCCGGCACCACGCGCCGCGGCGCGAGCCCGGTGGACACGGCCCGGGCGGTGGCCGTGGTCGCGTTGTTCACGCTCGGGCTGCGCGTGAGCGAGCTGTGCGGTCTGGACCGCGGCGATCTGCACGTGACCCGAGGCCGCCGTGCGCTGCGAGTGCTCGGCAAGGGCGGCAAGACCCGGGTGGTCTACCTCAGCGTGCCGGCCGAGAACGCGCTGATGAGCTACCTCTCCGCCCGCGACGCCGCCGCGGCGTCGAGCGAAACCACGGTCGAACGCCGCACGCAGCCCCGCCACGCCCCGCCGTCACCGCTGCTGCTCACCCGTACCGGCAACCGGTACCAGCGCCAGGCCATCTGGCAGCTGCTGCGCCGCATCACCGCCGCCGGCGGAGCCGAGCTCGAACCCATCGCCGGCGCCATGCACCCGCACGCCCTGCGCCACTTCTACGTGACCACCGCCGTCGAAGCCGGCGCCCAGCTCGTGCACGTCCAGGCCGACGTGGGCCACAGCAGCATCGACACCACCCAGCAGACCTACGACCACGCCGCCCGCGCGCCCGAACGCAGCGCCGTCGACCTCGTGGCCGGCAGCTGGTTCCCCGAAGACGCGTGACGCGATCTTGCCCACCGGCGCACCGAGCACCCCCGGCACCGCCGATACGCTGGTGAGCACCCCGCCGGCCAGGAGAACAGTTGCCCCACCACGATTCGCTCACCGCCGACTGCGCCAGCTGCTTCGGGCTCTGCTGCGTCGCGCTCACCTTCACGCGTTCCGCGGACTTCGCGATGGACAAGGCGGCCGGTGACCCGTGCCCGAACCTCGAGCCGGCGTTCGGCTGCGGCATCCACGACCGCCTGCGGGACAAGGGGTTCTCCGGCTGCACGGTGTACGACTGCTTCGGCGCCGGACAGAAGGTCTCGCAGCTCACCTTCGCCGGGCGAGACTGGCGCAGCGAACCGGCCGGCGCGAAGCAGATGTTCGCCGCGCTGCCGGTGATGCGGCAGCTGCACGAGCTGCTCTGGTACCTCACCGAGGCCCGCTCGCTCGACGTGACCCGTGAGCTGCACGCCGAGCTCGACACCGTCCTCGCCGACGTCGAGGGCCTGACCACTTCGGACCCGGACACGCTGCTGGCGCTCGACGTCGCCGGGCAGCGCGCTCGTGTGGACGTGCTGCTTCAGGCCACGAGCAAGCTCGTGCGCGCGGAAGTGCGGGGCAAGAAGAAGGATCGCCGGGGCGCGGACCTCATGGGTGCCAAGCTGGCCGGCGCCGATCTGCGGGGCGCGAACCTGCGCGGGGCCTACCTCATCGCCGCGGACCTGCGCCGCGCCGACCTGCGCCAAGCCGATCTGATCGGAGCCGACCTGCGCGACGCCGACGTGCGCGGCGCGGACCTGACCGCGAGCCTGTTCCTCACTCAGTCGCAGGTCAACGCCGCCCGCGGCGACTCCACGACCCGGCTCACCGGCCGGCTCAGCCGGCCCGCTCACTGGTGACCGGGCGCGTCGACCCGACCACCACGCCACCGAGCCGCGCGACCCAGCTCCCGCACAGGCAGCGGACATAGTCGGCGCGGCTGCCGCGCGAGGCGGGCACGACGGCGGACGGGGGCAGTTCGGCCAGTGGCCAGCCACAACGGGGGCAACGGTTTTCTTCCATGCCCCGATCGTGCTGTAATGAGTCAGTGCACTTCAACCCTTACGGCGGGTCGGGCGCTCAGGTCGCCGCGGCCCTGGCCACCCTGGCCCGGCAGGAGAGCGTCTCGGCGGCCGAGCTGTCGGAGGCCTGCCGGGCCCAGGGCATGGCGCTGACCGCGTTCACCGACGACGAAGGCGCCCGCGTGTCCGACTGGGGCCGGCAGCTGCGGGCGGTGTTCGCCGCGGACCCGGCCGAACGCGTGGACCTGGTCAACCGGCTGCTGCTCACCGCGGCGGTCCGGCCGCACATCTCCAGCCACGACGGCAAACCGCCGCACCTGCACTACGCGAGCGAGGACGCCGGCACCGTCGAGCGCGTGCAGGCGTTTTCCGCCGGCGGCCTGGCCCACCTCGTGTGCGAGGCCCCGGACCGCTTCGGGCTCTGCGCGCGCGAAGGCTGCGGGATCGCGTTCGTGGACACTTCCCGCAACGGCCGCCGCCGCTTCTGCTCCACGCGCTGCGGCACGCGGGTGAACGTCGCCGACCACCGGGCGCGGCAGCTCAGCGCCTGAGCGGCGGCGGTCCGAGCGTCAGTCCATCTGGGCGTGGATCCAGTCGAGGATCGTGTCCACGCGAGCGGTGGTCTCGAGACCGGGCTGAGGGCAGTCGGGGCCGTTGTCCTCCACGGCCACGAGCCGGCCCTTCTGGTCGCCGTCCGGCACGAAGAACGGCGAGCCCGAGTCGTCGTGGCACGGGCTGTTCTCGACCGTGCGCGCCTCCAGCGGACCCATGTCGAGCTCGGTGTGGCGGATCGCGCGCACCTCGAAGTGGCCGCGTTTCATGTGGTCGGACGGCGCGACGACCGTGGCCGAGAGCGAGCCCCAGCCCACGAAGTCCACGTCCTCGCCGACCTTCGGCGGCCCGGTGGGCAGCGTCAGCGGGGTGATGTCGGTGATCGGCTCGCTGAGCTTCACCAGCGCGAGGTCGTTCACCGGCGACTGGCGCACGTCCACGGCCTGCACCACATGGCCGCGCGGATCGTCGTCGTTGATCTTCCCCACCGCCACGGCCATGTGGTACTGCGGCTTGCCGCCGACGCGGGTGCCGGCGAGGTCGTGGAAGCAGTGCCCCGCCGTGATGATCCAGTCCGGCGCGATCAGCGAGCCGCTGCAGCCGCCACCGCGCACGCCACCACCCTCGACGGGGATGTCCTTCGACGTCAGCTTGGCGTTGAACGGCATCACACTGGCCGGAAGGGCGGGCGCCGTGCTGCTCGCCGCCGCGCTGGACGGGGACGCGCTCGCCCCGCCTTGCCCGGCCGCGCCGGCGCGCGTGTGCGCGACATCCGCCGTTTCGGCGTGCCCCGCGGCGGCGGACGCTGTCGCACCCTTCTGGACCGTGACGTAGCCGCCCGCGAGGCCCGCGCCGGCGACGATGGCCAGAGCCAACGCGCCGTGCCGGGACCGGCGGTGACCGGATCGTGACTTCACACTGGCGACAACGGTCGGCAACGCTGAGAAGTTCATCCATCCGGGGAAAATTCTCAGCGAATCTCGTCACTCTGTGACACCGCACCTGATCAAGGCACGATTCGGGCTGCACTAGGGTTCCCGTTATGACCAACCGCTTGGTATCCCTGGGCGATTCCTTCACCGAAGGTGTCGGCGACGACGATCCCGC
The DNA here is from genome assembly GCF_035918295.1 of Amycolatopsis rhabdoformis. Lineage (GTDB taxonomy): Bacteria > Actinomycetota > Actinomycetes > Mycobacteriales > Pseudonocardiaceae > Amycolatopsis > Amycolatopsis rhabdoformis. The sequence goes on along the minus strand of NZ_CP142149.1, from coordinate 2,855,078 downwards.
CGCCCCGAACGGCGTGCGCGGCTGGGCCGACCGCGTCGCCGAGGTGCTCGCCGCCCGGCAGCCCGACTTCCGCTACGCCAACCTCGCCATCCGCGGAAAGCTGCTGCCCCAGGTGCTCGCCGAGCAGATCGAGCCGGCGCTGGCGATGGAACCGGACCTGGTCACGCTCTACGCGGGCGGCAACGATCTGATGCGGCCCAAGGTCGACATCGACGCCCTCACCGACTCCTACGAGCTCGCCGTCGCCCGGTTGCGCGGCAGCGGCGCGCGGGTGGTGCTGTTCACCGGCGTCGACGGGGTCGAGGACGCGCTGTTCCGCCAGATGCGCGGGCGCGTGGCGATCTACAACGAGAACGTGCGCGGCATCGCCGCCCGCCACGGCACGCTGCTGGTGGACATGTGGTCGATGCGGCAGCTGCGCGACCGGCGGCTGTGGGCGCCGGACCGGCTGCACCTCAACTCGCGCGGCCACCTCGAGATCGCGATCGCGGTGCTCGACGTGCTCGGGGTCGCCCACGAGCTCACCTCGGCCGAGCTGGGCCCTCGGCCGCGGCTGTCGGCGCGGGAACGCCGGGAGCAGAACCTGCGCTGGAGCCGCGAGCACGCGTGGCCGTGGGTGCAGCGCCGGCTGCGCGGTGAGTCCTCCGGCGACACGCTGAGCCCGAAACGCCCGGAACTGGCGCCGTTCGGTGCCGGGTCAGATGCCGACGCGCGGAGCGTGCGCGGCTGAGGTGACCGGACGCAGGCCGTCGAACAGGATCGTGACCACGCGGTCGCGCAGGCCGCAGTCGGCGCCGATGTGCTCGGCGGCCTTCGCGGTGCCGATGATCACCGGGATCAGCTCGGCCACGGTGAGGTCGGCGCGCACGGCGGCCGCGTCCTGCGCGCGGCGCAGCAGCACGCCGAGCGCCTCCATCAGGCGGGTCGCGACGACCGAGCCGGCCTTCGGCACGTTGATGCCGGCGGCGCTGAGGGCTTCGAAGTAGGCGTTCTTGGCGCTGGACATCTCGATCCAGCTGGTCAGGAACGTGAAGAACGCGGCGCCGGCGTCGGGCGAGTCCTGGGCGACCACGGTTTCGGCTTCGTCGACGAAGCGGTGCAGCCGCGCGTAGAGCACCGCTTCGAGCAGCGCTTCCTTCGTGGGGAAGTGCCGGAACACCGTGCCGACGCCCACGCCCGCCTCACGCGCGACGTCTTCGGTCGGCGCGCCGGTACCCCGGGCCGCGAACACCGTCTCGGCGGCCTCGAGCACCTTCGCCCGGTTGCGCCGGGCGTCGGCGCGCAGCGGTTTGGACTCCGTCACGGCCTGATCGTAGCCGGGTTCAGCCGGGCAGCGCGCTGAGCACGCGTTCCAGCGCTCGCAGCACGTGCGAGCGCCATCCGCCACCCATGATCCGGCGCGACACCTGCTCGAACTCGTCGTGCGGGTCGAAGCCTTCGTGGGTGAGGAACAGCCGCGTACCGGTGCCTTCCGGCACGAGCCGCCAGGTGACCGTCCACTTCGGACCCCACCGGATGCTCAGCTCGCGCTCGGGATCGGCCACGAGCACCTCGCACTGCACCGGCCCGCCGGCGAACCCGGCCGCGGGCACCGGCTGGGCGAGCAGCTCGAACCGGTGTCCCACCACGGGTTTGATGTCGTTGGGCATGGTGAGCCAGCGTTCGAGCAGCTCGGGTTCGGTGAGCGCGCGCCAGACCTTCCGGGCGGGGTGCGGCAGGAACTGGTCGACGTGCACTGCGGTCGGGTCTACGGCGGTCGGGTCTTCGGTCACAGGTCTTCCTCGTCGAGCAGGTCACGCAGGGCGGTGAGCTTGGTGCGCCAGAACTGTTCGAACGGGCTCAGCCACGTCGTCACTTCCTCCAGCGGCGCGGCTTCGAGCGAGTAGACGCGGTTGCGTCCGGTCCGCTGCTCGGTGACCAGCCCCGCTTCCCTCAGCACCCGCAGATGCTCCGACAGACTGGGCCGGCGCATCTCGAACCGCCCGGCGAGATCACCGGCGGCCATCGGCCCGTCCAGCAGCAGCCGCAACACCTCGCGCCGCACGGGATTGGCCAGCGCGGCGAACACGTCGTCGTTGACGGGCACGCGCTCAGCCCGGCCGGTTCCCGAACGCCGACGGCTCCAGCAGGCCGACCCCGTTGCCGTCGAGATCGGTGAACGACGTCGCCCGCCCCCACGGCATCACCTGCGGCTCGGCCACCTCCACCCCGTGCTCCCGCAACGCGGCCACGTCGGCGTCGAGATCGGTGGTGTCGAGCTGGAAATGCAGCGGCCCGGTGAGCGTGACCCCGGAAATGGCGTAGTCCACCAACACCAACCCGGTCTGCGCCCCCTTCGGCGCCACCATCACGAACCGCCCGCCCGGCCCGCCGCGATCGACGACCACCTCGAACCCGAGCTTCTCGACGTAGAACTCACGCGCCTTCGCCTGATCAGCCACGGGCACGGTGACGAACTGGATGCGGGAGATGGTCATGCCGGAAACCATAGGTAGGAGAATTCCTACGTGTCAAGCTCGGGGCCGCTGGGACCGGGTGTTCGGTCGAGGTGATCGAGAGGTGCAGCTGTGAATCTGACCGTCCAACCGGCTACGCGGACGCTCAGGGAAATCTCCGTGACAACCCGGCCCCCGTCAGCCTCGCAGTTGCGAGTTCAGCCGCGCCGCCTGTCGCGTCAAGTGGTCGCGTTCCGGAAGGTTCGGGGCGGAGCGCGCGGCTTCGGCGTAGAGGCGGGCCGCGGTGGCCAGCTCGCCCGCGCGTTCGTGGAGGTAGGCGGACGCGGCGGTGTGGCGGGGCAGGGTGGGGTCGAGGGTGGCCAGCGCGGTGAGGCCGGCGTGGGGGCCGTCGGCTTCGCCGAGGGCGACGGCGCGGTTGAGGCGCGCCACGGGGCTGTCGGTGAGGCGGACGAGTTCGTCGTACCACTCGACGATCTGCACCCAGTCCGTTTCGTCGGCGGTGGGGGCGTCGGCGTGCAGGGCGGCGATGGCGGCCTGGGCCTGGAACTCGCCGAGGCGGTCGCGGGCGAGGGCGGCTTGCAGGAGGTCGACGCCTTCGGTGATCAGGCGGGTGTCCCAGCGGCTGCGGTCCTGTTCGGACAGTGGCACCAGCTCGCCGTTGCCGTCGACGCGGGTGGCGCGGCGGGCGTGGTGCAGCAGCATGAGGGCGAGCAGGCCGGCGACCTCCGCGTGGTCGATCCGGGCGGCGAGCTGGCGGGTGAGCCGGATGGCTTCGGCGGCGAGGTCGACGTCGCCGGAGTAGCCCTCGTTGAACACCAGGTACAGCACGCGCAGCACGGTGGCGACGTCGCCGGGCGCGTTGAGCCGCACGCTCGAGACGGTCTTCTTCGCGCGGCTGATGCGTTGCGCCATCGTGGCTTCGGGCACGAGGTAGGCCTGCGCGATCTGGCGCGTGGTCAGGCCGCCGACCGCGCGCAGCGTGAGCGCGACGGCCGAGGCCGGCGTGAGCGAAGGGTGCGTGCACAGGAAGTACAGGTGCAGCGTGTCGTCGGCGAGCTCGGCCGGGCCCGGTTCCGGTTCGTCGTCGGCGCGCAGTTCCCGGTTCCGGCGGGACGTGTCGGCCCGGACCGCGGAGAGGAACTTCCGCCACGCGACCGTGACCAGCCAGCCCTTCGGGTCGCGGGGCGGATCGTCCGGCCACACCCGCACGGCCTCGACCAGCGCCTCCTGCACGGCATCCTCGGCCGCCGCGAAGTCCGCTCCGCGGCGGCCGAGGATCCCGATCACGCTGGGCGTGAGCGTGCGCAGCAGTGTTTCGTCCACCGGAGTGGTCATTCGGTGATCGTGGGCGGTTCGCCGTAGAAGGGCCGCACCTCGAGCCATTCGTGGATCGGCTTGCCGTCCGCGCCCGGCGCGGCCGAGAGCTCGCCGGCCAGCTCGATCGCCCGCTCGGGGCCCTCGACGTCGATGATCATCCAGCCCGCGATGAGGTCCTTGGTCTCGGCGAACGGTCCGTCGGTCACCGGCGGGCGGCCTTCGCCGTCGTAGCGGACGAACAGGGCGTCCTCCGAGAGCGCCTGGGCGTCGACGAACTCGCCGGTGCTTTCGAGCTTCTTCGCGAAGTCGCGCATGTACTGGATGTGCGCGGTGACCTCCTCGGGCTTCCACTGGTCCATCGGCACGTTGTTCACCGGTGCCGGTGCGCCGCGGTAGTGCTTGAGCAACAGGTACTTGGCCATCGTGGTTCTCCTTGAAGTGGTCCGGCCCATTCTGTCCGGATTCGTGACGGGGACGCAGCGGCTCGCGGGTTCTCGACATCCCGCGGCCGGAAATTTTTTCTACGCGCGCTGCCGCTCGGCGCGCCGCCGCACCAGCTCTTCGACGGCACTGGGCAGGGTCGTCTCGAAGTCGATGAGCTTCACCCACGTCGGGGTCACGACCACGCGCACCATGCCGTCGTAGAGGGAGCGCACCTCGGCCTCCCACTCCACGCGCTGCTCGGCGGTCATCTCGTAGGAGCCGTTGATCCGCAGGTACTCCTCGGGGATCCCGTCCACCACGTCGAGCTCCGCGCGGCCGCGCAGCAGCAGGATCTTGGGCGGGTGCACCTCGGTGTCGATCGTGAGCGCCACCATCGGGTTGGCGCGCAGCGCCGGCAGCTTCGGGGCGTTCTTGGTGGTGCACATGACAATCTGTGTGCCGTTCCAGGTGAACCCCATCGGCACGGTGCGCGGCGTGCCGTCCTGGGCCACGTAGGCCAGGCGGGTCAGGTCGCGGGCCAGCAGCTGCCGGCTGTGCGGACGGTCGAGGATCTCGGCGATCTTGTGCTGGTCCATGGCGGCTCTCCCTGGAGGCGGTCCTGGTCGGTGTTCGCCGCGGGGACGCCGCCGTTTCCCGGTTCTCGACATCCCCCGGCCGAGTTTTCCGGACTTTTCCGAAACCGTCGCCCAGCGTGGTTTTCGGCGGGTTCCGACCACCCCGGGTGACAGAACGAAACAGTCTTGCGTAGTTGTCAGTCAGGAATCGCCAAACAGTCGGCCAACCATCACACTATCGGGTGACGGCCGTCACGAGAGGTGCATTCATGGTCTTAGGCGACAACGAAGTCAGCCAGTCAGTCGAAGCCTCCTCGCTGCATCGTCGGATCCAGGTGCGGCGAGCCGCGCTCGCCGGATCGATCGGCACGACGATCGAGTGGTACGACTTCTTCCTCTACAACACCGCCGCGGCACTCGTTTTCCCGCACTTGTTCTTCCCCGCCTCGAGCGGTTACGCCGGCGCGATGCAGTCGTTCGCCACCTACGCGGTCGGGTTCGCGGCCCGGCCGGTCGGCGCGGCGATCTTCGGGCACTGGGGCGACCGGCTGGGCCGCAAGGCCACGCTGATCGTCACCCTGCTGCTGATGGGCCTGTCCTCGGCGGTGGTCGGCGTGCTGCCGGGCACGGACTCGATCGGGTTCGCCGCGCCGTTGATCCTGGTGCTGCTGCGGCTGGTGCAGGGCATCGCGATCGGCGGTGAGTGGAGCGGCTCGGTGCTGCTCGCGATGGAATGGGGTGATCAGCGCAAACGCGGGCTCCTCGCGAGCTTCGCGCAGGTCGGGGTGCCGGTGGGGCTGGTGCTCGGAACCGGCGGCATGACCCTGCTCTCGGCGACGCTCACCACGGAGCAGTTCGACTCGTGGGGCTGGCGGATCCCGTTCCTGCTGAGCCTGGTGCTCGTGATCATCGGCCTGGTGATCCGGCTGCGGATCCTCGAAACCCCGATGTTCGCGAAGGTGGTGGCGGACAAGAAGACCTCGAAGGCGCCGGTGAAGGACGCGGTGCGCCACCACTGGCGGGAAATCCTGCTCTCGGCGGGCCTGCGCTTCAGCGAGCAGATGCCGTTCTACCTGTTCACCAGCTACGTGCTCGTGTACGTGGTGGAGCGTCCCGAGTTCAGCAAGACGTTCGTGCTCAACGCGGTGCTCGTGGGCGCGGTGGCCGAGCTGGCGTTGATTCCGCTGTTCTCGCAGCTGTCGGACCGCGTCGGCCGAAAACGCGTGTACCTCACCGGCTCGGTGCTCACGGCCGTGATCGCGTTCCCGTACTTCACGATCCTCAGCCACGGTGGGCACACGCTGATCTTCATCGCCGTGATCGTGTCGCTGGCCGCGCACGCGATGCAGTACGGGCCGCAGGCCGCGCTCATCGGCGAGAGCTTCCCGACGCACCTGCGCTACGGCGGCGCCGGCCTCGGCTACCAGCTGGCGTCGGTGTTCGCGGGCGGACCGGCACCGCTGCTGGCGACGTGGCTGCTGCATCTCACGGGTACGCCGTATTCGGTGTCGATCTACATCGTGCTCTCGGCCGTGGTCACGATCCTCTGCGTGATCGCACTGCCGGACCGGTCGAAGGCGAACATCGACGACGCGAGCGTCTACCTCCGCTCGGCTCGCTGAACCGCACCACCACAACGACAAACGGGCGCTCATCCCGGAATTCCGGGGTGAGCGCCCGTTTCGTGTTCGGTGCGTCAGCGGCGCTGCTGCGGCGGAGGCCCGCCCTGGGGTCCGCCGAACGGGCCCTGCTGCGGGAACGGCCCGCTGCCCGGACCCTGCTGGCCGCCGAACTGCTGCGGTGGCCCCTGGTACGGGCCACCCGGCGGGGTGGTCGGGGGCTGCGGCTGCGGCAGCGACGACGGGCCCTGCTGCTGGACACCCGGCGGCGGCGTGCTCGGCTGCGGAGGGGTGACCGGCGTGGTCGGCTGCTGCGGTGCGGCGGACGCCGACGGGGCCGGCGGCGCGGGCGGTTCTTCCTCCACGACGGGCTCGGCCTGCGGTGCCGGGGTGCCGCCACCGAGGGCGCGGCGCGGCGGCGCGGCGCCGAGCGGGCTCGGCACCTCCTTGCGGGCCACGGCTTCCGCGGCGGCGACGGCCTCGGCGACCTTCGGGTCGGTGGAGGTGTCGAACCAGCCGGCGACCTCGTCGTCGTCGAGGTCGGGGCGTTCGGGGGTGTCGTCCTTCGGCGGCTCGTAGCGGAACACGCCGTCGTCGCCGGGGGCGCCGAGCGCGCGGGCGAAGCCTTCGAGGGCCTTGCCGTAGTCGCTCGGGATCATCCAGACCTTGTTCGCGTCGCCCTGCGCCATCTGCGGCAGGGTCTGCAGGTACTGGTAGGCGAGCACCTCGGGCGTCGGGCGGCCGGCCTTGATGGCCGCGAAGACCTTCTCGATCGCCTTCGCCTGGCCCTGGGCCTGCAGGTAGCGGGCGGCTCGTTCACCCTGCGCGCGCAGGATGCGCGACTGCCGCTCGGCCTCGGCCGCGAGGATCGCCGCCTGCTTCTGGCCTTCCGCCGAAAGGATCTGGCTCTGCTTCTGACCTTCGGCGGTCTTGATCGAGGACTCCCGCTGGCCTTCCGCGGTGAGGATCATCGCGCGCTTCTCACGGTCGGCGCGCATCTGCTTCTCCATCGAGTCCTGGATGGAGGGCGGCGGGTCGATCGCCTTGAGCTCGACCCGGGCGACGCGGATGCCCCAGCGGCCGGTGGCCTCGTCGAGCACGCCGCGCAGCTGGCTGTTGATCGCGTCGCGCGAGGTCAGCGTCTGCTCGAGGCTCATGCCACCGACCACGTTGCGCAGGGTGGTGGTGGTGAGCTGCTCGACACCGATGATGTAGTTGGAGATCTCGTAGACCGCGGCGCGCGAGTCGGTGACCTGGAAGTACACGACGGTGTCGATGTTCACCGTGAGGTTGTCCTCGGTGATCACCGGCTGCGGCGGGAACGACACGACCTGCTCGCGCAGGTCGATGCGGGCGCGGACCTTGTCCAGGAACGGCACCAGGAACGTGAGGCCGGGCGCGGCGACGGTGCGGAACCGGCCGAGGCGCTCGATCACCGCCGACTGGGCCTGCGGCACCACCATGATCGCCTTGGCCACCGTGATGATGACGAACAGGACGAGTAGCGCGACCACGACGATCGCAATAGTCGACAAGAGCGTTTCCCCTTACCTAGTACCGTTTTTCGAAGTTCTCACGATCAGGACACGACGTCCACCACGGCGGTGGCGCCGGAGATCTCGACCACGGTGACGCTGGTGCCCGGCGCGATCGGCGGGTGCGACTCGTGCACGGCCCGGGCCGACCAGACCTCTCCCCCGATCTTCACCTGCCCGGCGTCGTAGTCCACTGTGGACACCACGACGGCACGCGCGCCGATGAGCGCGTCGGTGCCGGTGGGCGTGTGGGAGCCGGCGAGGAAGCGGCGCTTGAGCGCGGGGCGGGCGAGGGCGAGCAACGCGACGGAGCTCACGGCGAACACGGCGACGTCGATGAAGATGTTGCCGGTGATCGCTTCCGATCCGGCGCCGAGCAGCGCCGCGATGCCGAGCATGATCAACACGAAGTCACCGGAGATGACTTCCGCGATCATCAGGACGATGCCGATGATCAGCCAGATCAGCGCTACTGCCATGTGGTCATGCTCTCAGATCGCGCCGGTTCGCACCGGGCAAGTGACTCGACGTGACCCACGCGTGACCTTGCCCGGAGCCGGGTGAACGGGGCTCACTCCGGGGGCTCGGTCACGAAGTCGATGAGCCGTTCGACGGCGCCGATCAGAGGCGTCTCGAGGTCGCGGAAACTGCTCACGGCGGCCAGGACCCGTTGCCAGCCTTCATAGGTCTCGCCCCAGCCGAGCGCGTCGCAGATGCCGACCTTCCACTCGACACCACGCGGGATCTTCGGCCACGCCTCGATGCCGACCGCGGCGGGTTTCACGGCCTGCCAGATGTCCACGTACGGGTGACCCGTCACGAGCACCTGCTCGTCGCGGACCTGCGCGACCAGCCGCGACTCCTTGCTGCCGGCCACGAGGTGGTCGACGAGCACACCGAGGCGGCGGCCGGGTCCGGTGCCGAACTCGGCGATGCGGTCGGACAGCACGTCGACGCCGTCGAGCGGTTCCACGACCACACCTTCCACTCGCAGGTCGTGGCCCCACACGCGTTCGACCAGCTCGGCGTCGTGCTTGCCCTCGACCCAGATGCGGGAGTCGCGCGCGACGCGGGCCTGCAGGCCCTGCACCTTCACCGACCCGGACGCCGACACCCGCTTCACGGGCGCGGCGGCCTTGCGGACCGGGACGAGCGTGACGGGTTTGCCTTCGAGCAGGAAGGCCGCGGGTTCGAGCGGGAACACGCGGTGGCGGCCCTTGGCGTCTTCGAGCACCACGTTGCCGTACTCGATCTTCACGACCGCGCCGCAGTAGCCGCTGGCGGGGTCTTCGACCACGAGCCCGGGCTCGGCCGGGATCTCGGGGATCTTCCGCTTGCGCGGACCCGACAGCACGTCGTCGTTGTACGAATGTGAGCGCACGGCGGAGCACGCTAGTGCTCCCGACGCGGTGCAGTCGTGCCGCCACGCCGGGCGGGCCGCGATCCTTCACGCGCTTCGAGCGGAAAAGAAGGCCGGAAATGTCGTACCGACGTGCGATTCTTCGGGTTCGTGGTGAACCCGGAGGAGGGCGGGCGCATGGCGGAGGGGGGCGTCCTGGGCGTGCTGACCGACACGGTCGAGGCACCCGGGCGGTGGTTGGTGCTGGTCACAGGGCTGTTCGCGGCCGCGGTGTCGATCGGCACGTTCGCGTTCATGTCGAGTGAGAAGAGCCTGCTGATCGTGCGGGCCAACGTGCTGGGCACGGTGTTCCACGAGGGTGGCCACGCGCTGGCCAGTGTCGTGACCGGCGGCGGGGTGCGCCGGATCGCGATCACGAGTGCCGACGGCGGGGCCACCTGGTCGTGGGCACCGTCGCCGCTCTCGCGGGCTCTCGTGAGCGTGGCCGGCTACGCGATGCCGCCGCTGGCCGGGCTCGGCGCCGCCGCGCTGCTGCGCCACGGCTACGCGCCGGCGGTGCTCGCGCTCACGGTCGCGGTGATGGCTCTGGTGCTGGTGCTCACGCGGGACCTGGTCACGTTCGTCGCGGTGGCGGCGCTGGGCATCGCCGCGTTCGTCACGCTGCGGGTGGCGCCGGGGTCGCTGCAGAACGCGGCGGCGTACGGCGAGGCGTGGCTGCTGCTCACCAGCGAGATCGGCGGGCTGGCCGTGCTCGTGGCCAACCGGGTGCGCCACGGCCTGCGCGACCACACCGACGACGCGGCGGGCCTGGCCGAGAGCACCTCCGTGCCGGCGTTCGTGTGGATCGCCGGGTGGCTGGTGCTCATCGGCTGGGCCCTGCAGAAAGCCGTGCCGTTGCTGTGGCCGTGAAGCGGGCCGCGACGAGTTGAGCTGCTGACTTGCGCCGGGTGCGGAACTGCCGAGGTGCTCAGTGCGCGGCCGCGGTCTCCTTCGGCGGGGTGCGCGTGCCGTAGAGGGCTTCGGCGCGGTCGGCGTAGAGCCGCGGCGCGAGCTCGGAGATCATGTCGCGGGCCTCGGCGGGCAAGTTCGCGAGCGCGTCCTCGATGGCGCCCGGGTCGCCCTCGTACATCAGGATCCCGAACATGAGCGGGATCTGCTCCACCGGGAGGTCGGCGGCGCCCTCGGCGACCATCGCGTCCCATTCGGCGGCGGTGATGTGCTGTTCGATCAGCGGCAGCACGTCGGCGATCTCGGCCTGCAGGTGCTCGCGCAGCACGGTCACGAGCGGGTCGAGCACGGTCAGCACGGCGGCGCGGTTCGCGACGGTCGGCTCGGCGCGCCAGGTCGCGACGGCGGCGGTGAAGTCCACGCTGAGGTAGGCGATGCGTTCGTGGTGGCGTTCCATGCGGTTCACCAGCGGCGCGATCACGTCGGGGCAGCGCTCGAGCAGGCGGGGCCAGATCGCCCGGTCCTCGCTGTGATGGTGGTGGTGCAGCACGGTGGCGACGAGCTCGATGTGCCCGGCCACGAGCGCGGCGCGGTCGAGGTCTCCTTCGGCGACGCCGGCGATGGTCGCGGGCATCAGGCGGTATTCGCGCAGCAGGCCGGTGTGCACCATGTCCATTTCCCGGGTCATCGCCCCGGGCGCCTTCGTGGTGGTCATCGTCAGTCCTTCGGCAGCGGGAGCCGGCGCGGTTCCGCCCGGCTGCCCGCGACACGGCGCCCGCCACGGCCGCGGCTCAACGCAGTGACCGGCGCCACACCGTCATCGCGCGAGCGCGAGCACCGCGTCGGTGAAGCGGGTGCGACCGGTGCGGCGCAGTGGCCCCATCGCGACGAGCGGTGCGAGCGCGACACACCACGCGCGGGTGCGCGCCGGGTCGGGCAGCTGCGCGAGGCCGTCCCCGAAGGTGCCGCCGGAGGCGAGCGGCAGGAAGGCCCAGTCGACGGCGTCGAAGGCCGGGTCGCCGAGGCAGGGGCGCGGGTCGATGGCGACGATGCCGCGGGCCGGGCCGGCGTCGAGGACGTTGCCGGGGTGCAGATCGCCGTGCACGAGGGTGACGGGACCGGTCGTGGCGAGGCTTTCGGCGCGGGTACGGCCGGTGCGCAGCACGTCGAGCGGCAGGTGGTGCAGGGCGCCGCTGCCACGCAGGCGGCGTTCGGCGAGGTCGAACATCGTGTGCACGCGGTCGAGCTGCGTGGGGAACGGGCCGTCGGCGGGCACGGAGTGGATTTGGGTGAGCAGGTCGCGGACCTGGTCCCACGGGACGTCCGACTCGGTGAGGGTGGTGCCGGGCACGAGACCTTCGAGCAGGATCGCGCCTTCGGTGAGGTCGGTGTCGAGCAGCTGGACCACGCGGGGCAGCCCGGCCCAGGCCTGCAGCGCGGTGGCTTCGGCGCGGGCGATGGCCGGGTCGGGGCAGAGTTTCAGCACCCGGGGCCCGTCGGGGCTGTCGCAGAGCAGGGTGCGGCCGGTGTTGCCGGGCCGGGCTTCGCGGACGGTGAGGCTCCAGCGAGGCGCGAGCCGGTCGACGAGGCCGGGCAACGCGTCGCACCACGGTTCGACGGACGTGCCGAACCGGTCGACGAGCCGCGCGCGGGCGGCGGGGTCCAGGGGCTCGGTCAGAACGGCGCCTCCGGGTCCGGCGGAAGGAGCCTCATCCAAGCAGACGGAGCCCGGTCAACGCAGGAGGCGCGTCACCACGAAGACCGGTCAGCAGAGCGGCCGGGTCAGCACAAGGGCCAGTCAACAGAGCGGCCAGGTCGGCAGAGCGGCCGGGTCAGAACAGGGGCCAGGGGATGGCGCGCCAGTCGTCGCCGGGTTCGGGGAACACGCCTTCGGCGAGGAGGAAGTCGGTGCGCTGCGACAGGGCGCGGACCTCGAACTTGGTGAGGTGCTCGGCGAGGCCGGCACCGAGTTTGCCGTCGAGGTCGGAGCGCAGTTTGCGCAGCTTCTCCACGGCGTCGTCCGGGAGGCGTTCGCCGATCCAGCCCCACAGCACGGTGCGCAGCTTCGGGTCGGTGTGCAGGCAGATGCCGTGGTCGACGCCGTAGACCTGGCCGTCGGTGCCGGCGAGCAGGTGCCCGCCCTTGCGGTCGGTGTTGTTCACCACGATGTCGAGCACGGCCAGCTCACGCATGCCGGCGTGGTCGGCGTGCACGAGCACGGCGGGGTCACCGAGGCGGTCGTGGGCGTGCAACACCGTGCGCCAGCCCTCGGGCACCTCGTCGGGGGCGACGACCTCGACGACGTCGGCTTCCTCGTCGGTGTCGACCCACAGCTGCACCATGCCGGGCCCGAACGGGCCGTCGCGCAGGACCGTGGGCGGGATGGCGCCGAGACCGGACGCGTCGGCGATCATCGCGGTGGCGACCTCACGCCCGGCGAGGGTGCCGTCGGGGAAGTCCCACAGCGGCCGCTCCCCCGACACCGGCTTGTAGACCACGCGGCCGGTGACACCGTCGAGCTCGATCGCGCAGAACAAGGTGACGTTGGAGGCGTCGACGAGCCGGCCTTCGACGTCGATGCGGCCGTGGGTCACGAACTCGCGCGCGCCCGGGTCCGCCGGCTGCGGCGGGGTACTGGCCACCCTCAGTCCTCCGCCACGTCGACGTCACGGCGGTAGCCGTTCTGCCGCGGGCAGATGTGGCCGGTCGCGTCGAGGGGCTCGCCGCACAGCGGGCACGGCTTGCGGCCCGCGTTCACGACGCGGTCGGCGCGTTCGGCGAAGGCGCGGGCGGCGACCGGGGTGAGGAACACCCGGACGGCGTCGGGGCCCTCTTCCGTGTCGTCGAGCACCACCGTCTCGTCGACCTCACCCTCGGTGATCGCGAGGAGCTCGATCACGACGGCGCTGGAGTCGGCGTCCCAGCCGAGGCCCATGGTGCCGACGCGGAACTCCTCCTCCACGGGGACCGTGAGGGGCGCGACGTCGAGCTGGTCGTCGGGCACATCGGCGGGTACGTCGGCGCCGAAGCGGCTGGCGACCTCCTCGAGGAGGGAGCCGAGGCGTTCGGCGAGAACGACGACCTGCTGTTTCTCGATCGTCACGCTGATCGTCCGGACATCTTCCGACGCCTGGAGGTAGAACGTGCGATCGCCGGGCTCGCCGACCGTTCCGGCGACGAACCGGTCGGGCTTGCGGAAGACGTGGATTACGCGAGACATAGCACCCTCGACCCTAGGCCACGGGCGCATGATCGGCATCCGCCGCCCCTGGTTGACCGGGATTTCGGTGCGGTGCGTGCGGGTGCGGACACGCAGCGGATCGCCGTTAGGCTTTCCGGGTGGCACAGATCTCTGCAGGTGGAACCTGGACCTCACCCGTTTCGGCGGCCGATGTCGCGTCGGCGGGGGGTGGTGCGCAGTGGCTGGCCACGGTGGGTGACGAGCTGTGGTGGGCCGAGGCCCGACCTGCCGAAGGCGGCCGCGTCGCGCTGGTGCGAGCCCTCCCCGGCGGAGCGGTCGAGGACGTCCTGCCCGCTCCGTGGAACGTGCGGAACCGGGTGCACGAGTACGGCGGGCGGCCGTGGGTCGTCGTCGACGGGACCGTGATTTTCACCCATTGGGCCGATCAGCGGGTGTACGCGTCGGCGGCCGGTGAGGTGCGCCCGCTCACGCCGGAGCCGGCGACGCCGCAGGGTGTGCGCTACGGCGACCTGCGGCCGGGGCGGGCCGGTGAGGTGTGGGCGGTGCGCGAGCGCAGCACCGGGCCGCGGCGCACGGACATCTCGCGCGAGCTCGTGGCGATCCCGCTGGCCGGCAGGCCCGAGCGGGTGCTGGTGGAGGGCCACCGGTTTTTCACCGCGCCACAGCTCTCGCCCGATGGCGCGCACGCGGCGTGGCTCGCGTGGGACCACCCGGCGATGCCGTGGGACGGCACGCAGCTGTTCGTGGCGCCGGTCGGCGCCGACGGTGTGTTCGGTGCGGCTCGTGTGCTGGCCGGTGGTCCCGACGTGGCGGTGTGCCAGCTGGAGTGGGAGACGCCGGACCGGCTGCTGGCGCTGCTCGACCCGGACGGCTGGTGGAACCTGCACCGCGTGGGCCTCGATGGGTCCGTGGTGAACCTGGCTCCGGTGGAGCAGGAGATCGGTGGCGCGCTGTGGAAGCTCGGTGCGAGCTGGTTCGCGCCGCTCGGTGGTGGCCGGCACGCGGTGCTCGCGTCGGGCGGGCTGGCGGTGCTCGACGAGCGCGACGGTTCCGTGACGCCGGTGGCCGGCGAGCTGAGCGTGTGGTCGGCTTCGGGGCTGGCCGCGGTGCCGGGCGGGGTCGCGGGGATCGCGGGCGGCGCGGCGTTGGAGAGCGCTGTGGTGCGCGTGGATCTCGAAACGGGCACCTGGACCGCGTTGACGCCTCAGCCGGCGCACCTGCCCGCGGCGGAGTACCTGCCGGTGCCGCAGGAGCGCGTGTTCACCGCGGCGGACGGTTCGCGGATTCCCGCGTTCGTGTTCGCGCCGCGCAACCCGGACTTCACCGCGCCTGAGGGCGAGCGGCCGCCGTACCTGGTCCACGTGCACGGCGGGCCGACCGGGCGCAGCGACGCGGCGCTGGATCTCACGATCGCGTATTTCACCAGCCGCGGCATCGGCGTGGTGGCGGTGAACTACGGCGGCTCGACCGGCTACGGCCGGGTGTTCCGCGAGCGGCTGCGGGAGCAGTGGGGTGTGGTGGACGTCGGCGACTGCGTGGCGGTGGCCGAGGCGCTGGTGGCCGAAGGCGCGGCCGACGGCGCGCGGCTCGGCATCCGGGGCGGCAGCGCGGGCGGGTTCACCTCGGCCGCGTCGATCACGATGACCCGCACTTACGCGGCGGCGACGGTGAAGTTCCCGATCCTGGACCTCGCCACGTGGACCGGTGCCGGTGGTGAGACGCACGACTTCGAGTCGCAGTACCTCGACGGGCTGGTGGGGCCGTACCCGGAGACCGCCGAGCGGTACCGGGAGCGCTCGCCGATCACGCACGCGGGCTCGCTGGCGGGTCCGGTGCTGTTCCTGCAGGGGCTGGAGGACCAGATCTGCCCGCCGGAGCAGGCGGACCGGTTCGTGGCGGGGCTGGCGGGCAGCGGTGTCGAGCACGCCTATCTGCGGTTCCCGGGTGAGCAGCACGGTTTCCGGCGCGCGGAGACGATCGTGACCGCGCTGGAGGCCGAATTGTCCTTCTACGGTCAGGTGTTCGGGTTCGCGACGCCCGACGTGGCGAAGCTGGAGCTCTCGCGATGAGACCGCCGCGGCTGGTGGCCGGCGACACGGTGGCGCTGGTGGCGCCTTCGGGTCCCGTCGCGCCGGACCTGCTCGACGCGGCGCTGCCGGTGTTGCGCGGCTGGGGCGTGAAAGTGCGGGTGGGCGAAGCGGTGCCCGGTTCGACCTCGGGTTACCTCTCGGCGCCGGACGAGGTGCGCGCGGCCGAGTTCACGGCCGCGTGGCTGGACCCGGAGGTGTCGTGCGTGCTCGCGGCCCGCGGCGGCTACGGCGCGCAGCGAATGCTGGACTTGGTCGACTGGGCGGCGCTGCGCACGGCGCGCCCGAAGGTTTTGGCGGGGTCTTCGGACGTGACGGCGCTGCATCGCGCGGTGGCCGTGCACCTGGGCCTGGACACGGTGTTCTCGCCGATGCCGGCCTCGGTGCTGTTCGACGAGTTCGCGGCCGAGCACCTGCGGCGGACGCTGTTCGACCCGGAGCGCACACGCGTGCTGCACGCGCCTTCGGCCGACGTGCTGGTGCCGGGGCGGGCGTCGGGTGTGCTGGTGGGCGGGAACCTGTCGCTGCTGGCGGCCGGCCTGGGCACGGCGGAGGCCGGTTCGGCGTCGGACGGGATCGTGCTGCTGGAGGACGTGACCGAGAGCGTGTACCGGATCGACCGGATGCTCACGCAGCTGCTGCGCTCGGGCTGGTTCACCGGGGTGCACGGCGTGGTGCTGGGTTCGTGGGCGGCGTGTGGTGATCCGGCGGAGATCCGGGCGCTGCTGCTGGACCGCCTGGCCCCGCTCGGCGTGCCGGTGCTGGGCGACTTCGGCTTCGGCCACGTGGCTTCGGCACCGACCCTGCCGCTGGGCGCGCGGGCTTCGCTGGACACCGACCTGGCGACGTTGACCCTCGACTCCCCCGCGCTGGCGTGAAGCTCTCCGCCGCCGAGGCCCGCTCGCGCTTCGCCGCCGCCCGCGTGGCGCGGCTGGCGACGGTGTCGGCCGCGGGGGTGCCGCACCTGGTGCCGGTGACGTTCGCGGTGTCCGGTGCGGAGATCGTGTTCGCGGTGGACCACAAGCCGAAGTCCACGGTGTCGCTGCGGCGGTTGGCGAACATCGCGGAGAACCCGTCGGTGTCGTGGCTGGTGGACGAGTACTCCGATGACTGGACGCAGCTGTGGTGGGCGCGGGCGGACGGGGTCGCGCGGGTGGTGGATGCCTCGGAGCGGGCCGAGCGGGTGGGGTGGCTGGTGGCCAAGTACCCGCAGTACGCCGAACACCCGCCGGAGCACGCCGTGGTGTCCACTTCCGTGACGTCGTGGCACGGGTGGGCGTTTGCGTAACGATCGTCCGGTGATCGACGATCTTGGTGCGTGCTCAGGAAAACAGCGGTGGTGGTGGGTCTCGCGCTGGTGGTCGCGGGATGTTCTTCGGGAGACGTGGTGCCGGCTTCGGGATCGGGATCGCCGACTCCGTCGTCTCCGACCACGAGCCGGAACCCGCACCTTCCCCGGCCCGCGGACCTTTCCCAGTTCCTGCCTACAGATGAGGTCTTGGCGCCGACCGGCTTCGCCTTGGACGACACACCGCGGTCGACCATCAGCGTGGTGTACCCGAAGAAGCTCATCGTCGCCTGCGGGCGGGAAGCGATGGAGCCGTGGGACGAGGCCGTGGTCGAGGGCAGTTCGGCGGGCTGGTTCAAGCTGGGTGGTGGCGCGAACCCCGCGCTGACTTCCGAGGTTGTCGAGGAACGCATGGGCCGCTACGACGGGCTGACCGGTGCCCAGGTGGTGGAGCGGATCGAGGCCGCGATGGCGTGCGGCACGTTCACCGAAACGGCCGAGGACTTCAAGGTGGACGAAAAGTTCACCGCTCCCGCGCTGCCGGGGGTCGACGGGCAGTACGCGTTCTGCGGTGTCGCCACCGATGCGTCTGATGTGCGCAGGTGCTTCGTGTTCCTCGCGCACGGCGATCGGGCGGAGGCGCTCGAGTCGAGTGAGACCAACGACGACGGTCTTGAGCCCGGCAGGGCGAAGAAGAGCTTGCTGACCACGTTGCCGATGTTCGCGGCGGCGTTCACCAAGGACCGGTAACGATCGTCCGGTGATCGACGATCTTGGTGCGTGCACAGACGGATTTCGGTGAAAACAGCGGTGGTGTCCGGGCTCGCTTTGGTGCTCGCGGGGTGTTCGTCGGGGGCGGCTCAGCCGCCGGTGAGCGCGCCGACGAAGGCGGCGGCCACCTCGAACAGCGCGCCGCCGTCGGTGGCGCCGCCGAAGCTGCCGGAGCGGTTGCTGCCGACCGAGGACGAGGTGGAGAAGCTCGGCTTGACCGTGTCCACCGAGCCGGTGGAGTACGTGGTCGGCGCCACGACTCCGTTGCGGCTGGTGAACGCCTGTGGTGTGGCGCAGCCGTGGGACGCGCAGGTGAAGCAGGGCGCTCACGCGTCGGCGAAGGGTTCGGCCGGCCAGTTGGAGCAGCTGATGGCCCAGTACGACGGCATCACCGGCACCGCGGTGGTCGAGGGGGTGAAGAAGGCGCTGGCGTGCGGGACGGTGCCCGACGACGATCTGCAGTTCACCGTGCTCGGCGAGTTCGCGGTGCCGAAGGTCGCCGACGACCAGTACGGCTTCTGCCTGTCGCTGGAGGGCACGGGGCGTTTCGTGCACTGCGTGCTGCTGCTGGCGAACGGTGACCGGGCCGAGGCGTTGACGATGGCGAATCAGAACTCGTCGGACGCCCGGGCTCAGCAGGCCGTGTTGAAGAAAGTCGCGCCGGTGTTCGCCGAGGC
This sequence comes from Amycolatopsis rhabdoformis, assembly GCF_035918295.1. Lineage (GTDB taxonomy): Bacteria > Actinomycetota > Actinomycetes > Mycobacteriales > Pseudonocardiaceae > Amycolatopsis > Amycolatopsis rhabdoformis. The sequence continues at coordinate 2,836,820 of NZ_CP142149.1, read as the reverse complement.
GCTCGGCCGGCCTTAGTCCTGGGTGGTGGTGGCGGGCGCCTCGGAGAGGAACTCGTCTTTCCGCGGTCGCCGCCACGCCGAGATGAGGCCCAGGGGGTCGGGGCGCAGCAGGGACGCGGCCGCGTAGAGGCTGACCAGGACGACGATGGCGATGAACCACCAGTCGTAGAGGGCTTGTTCGCCGGTCGGGTAGTAGACGAGCGTGACGAAGACCGACACGGCCACGACGGCCGAGAGGTTGCGCCGTTCCCAGGGGAACGCGGAGATGAGCACGAAGCCCCAGGTGAGGTACCAGGGCAGGGTGGGCGGCATGAGGATCGCGACGGCGAGCAGGGTGATCGCGGCGCGGTAGACGGCTTTGGAGCCGCCTTCGCGGGCGAGCCACCACTGGCGGATGCCGAACACGACGAGGCCGATCATGGCGATCGCGCGGGCGACGGTGACGAACGGCGACGGCTGGACGTTGGCGACGAGGTGCACGAGGTTGTACACGGCTTCGCCGATGCCGGTCGGGAAGTTGAGCCAGTTGGCGATGAGCTGGGGCGCGGCGAGGCCCGACCACCAGCCGAGGTTGAGCGAGCCCAGCGACACCCACGTGCCGGCGACGAACACCGGCAGGAAGAGCCCGACGGACGCGGCGCCGGCCTTGAAGAAGTTCTTCACCTTCGACTCGCCGCTCATGTTCGCGGCCCACATCCACACGATGAAGGGCAGCGCGACGGCGGCGGTCGGTTTGATCAGCATGCCGACGGTCACGAGCACCACGGCGACGACGTACTTGCGCTCGAGCGCGGCGAGGACGCCGGTGGTGAGGAAGCCGAGCATCATCAGGTCGTTGTGGGGGCCGCCGAAGAGGTGGATCACCATCATGGGGCTGGCGACCGCGAGCCACAGCGCCACGGGCAGCTTGCCGCCGAGGTGCTTCACGAGCCGCGGCAGCGCCCACAGCGTCATGCCGAGACCGACGAGCAGCACGGCGCGGGTGAGGATCACGCCGGCGATCATGTTGTCCTGCGTCAGGGACACGATGCCCTTGGAGATCAGCAGGAACAGCGGCCCGTACGGGGCGGGAGTGGTCTGCCAGAGGGGGTGCACGTTCTGCACCACGTTGGGCAGCACGTCGAGCTCGGCGGGGCCGTTGGCGTACGGGTCGAGCCCGTAGAGCAGCTGCGCGCCCTGCCCGAGGTAGGAGAACACGTCCCGGGTGAACAGCGGCGGCGACACCAGCAGCGGCGCCATCCAGCACAGCGCGGCGATGAGGATCGGCTTGCTGCCGATGCGCCCGGCGAGCACGTAGCGGCCCAGCCGCACCCACGCCCACACCACGAGCGCGAAGCCGAGGTAGAGCAGCGCGTTGGCCAGCGCCCGGCCGTGGCCGTAGCGGATCCAGGACAGCGGCCCGTGGCCCAGGACGGGGTCGCGGATCAGAATGCCGCCCGCGCCGAGCGCGGCGAGCATGAGCAGCGTGGTCCCGATGGTACCCATCGCGATCGTGCGGTACGGGAACCGCGAGGGCGCGAGGAACTGCGCGTCCGGAGCGCTGGTCGCGGACGGCTGCGCGGAGTCGGTGGTGGTCGCCATTTCGATCCAGGAGATTACCGGGTGAATCTTCGTCACACCGCACGGGCTCCCGCACGGACGGTGTTTCGCGCAGGTGTTCGGACGTGCGCGGTGTGGTCCGGGTGAATCGTCCGCCTTGTGTCGCCGGGCGTCCGGTTTTCGGGTGAGCGTGGTGGGAGTGCTGTCGGTGGTCACGTGCTGGGTTGTGCGGTGGGGGTGAGCAGCCGGTGGCGGATTTCGTCGAGCGCGCTGATGTCGGCGCCCGCGGTGAGGAGGTAGTGCCGGGCTTCGAAGCCTTCGAGGACGGCGAGCAGCGCGCCGGTGGTCGTCGTGCCGTGCTCGGCGAGGATGGCTTTGACCATCGGACTTTGGTCCTCGACGCCGAGTGCGGCGTACAGCGGCCGCACGGCTTCGGTGGACAGGTCGTAGTCGCCGGCGATGGCTGCGGGTTCGACGTCGGCGAGGGAGAGCAGCAGGAGCGCCGTGAGGCCGGTGCGATCCCGGCCGGACGTGCAGTGGAAGAGCACGCCGCCGGGTTCGGTCCGGGCGATCGCCTCGACGAGGGCGGCGCAGCGTTCGGCTTTGTGCCGGAGGAAGAGCGGGTAGTAGAGCGGGCTGCCGTCGAGCTTTTCCTGGTGGATCCGGCGCCAGAGCGCGGTGTCGGCGACGTCGTCGAGCGGGAATTCGAGGCGGGTGATGCCGGGCGGCGTGACGGCACCGGCGGGGTCGGCGATCACCGTGGGAGAACTCGCCGCCCGCTCGGTGCCGGGTCGGATTTCGCCGGGGTTGCGCAGGTCGAGCACGGTCCGGAGGCCGGCTTCCCGGGCCTCGGCCCAGCCGGTGTCGGTGACGAACCGCAGGTCGGCCGCGCGGTAGAAGGCTCCTCGGCGCGTGGTGCCCCCGTCGCGGGTCGGGAGGCCACCGAGGTCGCGGGTGTTGAAGAAGCCCTCCCAGGACACCGCTCGGGTCATCTCAGCTTCCGCTGGTCGCCCTCTGCGCCGTGCCTCCTGGCAGCGCCGCCAGCAACGAGCGGGTGTACTCGTGCTGCGGGTCCAGCAGGACCTGTTCCACCGTTCCCGTTTCCACGAGTTCGCCGCGGTACATCACGGCGACGCGGTCGGCGATGTTCCAGGCCAGGCCGAGGTCGTGGGTGATCACGAGGGCGGCGAGGCCCAGGGAGCGGCGCAGGCGCAGCAGGAGGGCGAGGATTTCGCCGCGGACGGAGGCGTCGAGGGAGGCCACGGGTTCGTCGGCGACGAGGACCGCCGGGGACAGCGCCAGGGCGCCGGCGATGACGACGCGTTGGCGTTGGCCGCCGGAGAGTTCGTGGGGCAGGCGGTCGAGGAATTTCTCGGGCGGGCGCAGTTCGGCGGCTTCCAGGGCCTGCAGCACGGTGTCGTGTTCGGCGGGCAGGCCGTGGATGCGCGGGCCTTCGGCGACGGCCTCGTAGACGGTGTGGGCGGGGTTGAGGGCGCTGGTGGGGTCTTGGAGCACGAGCTGCACCTTGCGCCGGTACGCGCGCAATGCGGCGCCGCCGCTGGGCACCGGGCTGCCGTCGTGGCGTACGGCGCCGGAGTCGGCTTTCTGGAGGCCGAGCAGGGTGCGTGCGAGGGTGGTTTTGCCGGAGCCGGATTGGCCGACGAGGGCGACGATCTCGTCGCGGCGCACGGCGAGGTCGACGCCCTTCACGGCGTGGATGCGTTTGCCGGTGCGGTCGCGGAAGCTCACGTGCAGGTCGGCGGCTTCCAGCAGGGGCGCCGACGCCGAAACAGCGCGCGTGGCCGGTTCCGGGGGCAGCGGGGTGCTGGTGGCGGGTGCGAAGCGGGACACGGGGTCGCCGACGGTGGGGAACGCGGCGGCGAGGGCGCGGCTGTGGGGGTGGTGCGGGTCGGTCATGAGCTCGGCGCTGGGCCGTTCCTCCACGAGTTCGCCGTCGTACATCACGGCGATGCGTTCGCAGGTGGCGGCGAGCACGGAGAGGTCGTGGCTGATCATCACGAGGCCGATGTCCTGCTCGGCGACCAGTTTCGACAGCAGCGCCAGCACCTGGGCCTGCACGATCACGTCGAGGGCGGTGGTGGGTTCGTCGGCGATCACGAGCCGCGGCGAGCAGGCCAGGGCCATCGCGATCATCACGCGTTGCTTCTGCCCACCGGAGAGCTCGTGGGGGTAGGCGCCGGCGCGTGAGCGCGGCAGGTCGACCTGCTCGAGCAGCTCGGCGACGCGGGCCTGCACCTGGGTTTCGCTCAGCGCGCCGGTCTCGGGCGGGTGCAAGCGCAGAGGTTCGGCGATCTGTTCGCCGATGCGGCGCACGGGGTTGAGCGCGTGCATGGCGCCCTGGAACACCACCGACGCCTCGGCCCAGCGCACGGCGCGCAGCCGGCCCCAGCGCATGTCCGTGACGTCTTCGCCGTCGAGCAGGATCTGGCCGGTCACGGTGGCGCTGCGGGGCAGCAGGCGCAGCACGCTCATGGCGACGGTGGACTTGCCCGACCCGGACTCCCCCGCCACGCCGAGAGTGCCGCCGGCTTCGAGGCGCAGGTCGACGCCGCGGACGGCGAGCACGTCGAGGCCACCGGTGCGGTAGGTGACGCCGAGGTTCTTCAGTTCGAGCAGGGCGGTCACGAGCGTTGTCCTTTGAGCCTCGGGTTGAGCACCGTTTCCAGCCCGCGCCCGACGAGGGTGAAGAACAGCACCACGAGCACGATCGCGATGCCCGGTGGCAGCAGGTTCCACCAGGCGCCGCGCGTCACGGCGCCGCTGCTGAGGGCGGTTTCGAGCATCGCGCCCCAGGAGATGGCGTTGGGGTCGCCGACGCCGAGGAACGCCAGGGTCGCGTCGGCGATCACGGCGTTGCCGACCACGAGGGTGGTGTTGGCGAGCACGAGCGGCAGCACGCCGGGCAGCACGTGGCGGCCGATCACGTGCAGGTGGCCGCCGCCGAGGGCGCGGGCGCGTTCGATGTAGGGGCGGCTTTCGACGGTGAGGGTCTGGGCGCGCACGAGGCGGGCGGTGCTGGGCCAGGCGGTGAGGCCGATGGCGAGGATGATCGTGCGGGTGCTCTGCGGCAGCACGGCCGAGAGGGCGATCGCGAGGATCAGTGAGGGCAGCACCAGGAAGAAGTCGGTGAACCGCAGCAGGATCGCCGAGATCCAGCCGCCGAAGTGCGCGGCGGCGATGCCGACGATCGTGCCGATCAGCACGCTGAGCACGGTGGCGGAGAAGCCGACGAGCAGCGAGAGCCGGGTGCCCCAGATCGTCATGAGCAGCACGGAGCGGCCGTCGATGTCGGTGCCGAGCCAGAACTGCCCGTCGGGCGGGCTGAGCGGGTGCCCGGTGGCTTTGGTGACGTCGAGGCCGTCGGAGTCGCTGATCAGCGGCAGCAGGAGCGCGACCACCACGGTGAGCGCGAGCAGGCAGAAGCCGGTGAGCGCGCCCTTCTGGGTGGCGAACTCGCGCCAGGTGCGGGCGACCGCGGCGCGGCGACGCCGCCAGGCGATTGCGCGCGGGGTTTCCGTGGAAGTGGTCATGCGGTGCGCACCCTCGGGTCGAGTACGCGGTAGAGCAGTTCCGCGAACAGGTTCATCAGGACGACCGCGCTCGCCAGCACCACGAGCACGCCTTGCAGCACCGGCAGGTCCGGGCCGTGGATGGCGTCGTAGGTGAGCTGGCCGAGGCCGGGCCAGGAGAACACGGCCTCGACGGTCACGGCGCCGGACACGACCATGCCGAACTGCATGAACACCAGGGTCACGGTGGGCAGCAGCGCGTTGGGCACGGCGTGGCGGCGGCGCACGAGGTCGTCGCGCAGGCCCTTGGCGCGGGCGGTGGTGAGGTAGTCGGCGTCCATCTCCCCCAGCAGCGACGAGCGCATCACCAGCATGTACTGCGCGTAGAAGACCACCAGCAGGGTCACACACGGCAGGACCAGGTGGTGCAGCACGTCGAGCGTCTGCGGGAGGACGCCGGGTGCGGCGTCGGGTGAGTGCATGCCGCGGCTGGGGAACAGGCCGCCGGTCACGACGAGCAGGATCAGGCCGAGCCAGAACTGCGGCACCGACCAGAGGGTGAGCGCGATGCCGGTCTGGGCGCGGTCGAAGAAGCTGTTGCGCTTCCACGCGGCGCGGATGCCGAGCCAGAGGCCGATCGCGACCGCGAGCACGGTGGCGCTGCCGACGAGCAGCACGGTGGGCCAGAGGCGTTCGCCGATCATGTCGATGACGGGCCGGCGTTCGATGTAGGACTCGCCGAAGTCGCCGCGGAACAGGCCGGTGAAGTAGTCCCAGAACTGGGTGAGCACGGGCTTGTCGACGCCGAGGCGCTCGCGCAGCTCGGCGATCTGGGCGGGGTCGGTGGGCCGTTCGCGGACCATGTACGCCACGGGGTCGCCGGGCAGGAGCCGGAACAGCAGGAAGCCCAGCACGATCACGAGCAGGATGCTGCCGATGGCTTCGGCGACCTTGGTCAGGACGAAGCGGAGAGTCCCGGTCCCGCCTCGGTACTCGTCGGGGTCGACGAGCACCGAGGCCGGGTCCGAGGGGGAAAGTGCCTGTGTCAAGAGGGGTTACTCCCGGTCGTCCGCGGCTTTGCCGCGCCGGCCGAGCACGATGCCGCCGCCGACGAGCACCACGACCACGACCACGCCGAGCACGATCCACAGCACCGTGTTGGAGCCGCCGCTCTCGGCGGCGGTGTTCTCCGTGCCGGCGGGGACGGCGCCGTAGACGCCCCAGTAGCCGGTCTGCTCCAGGATCGAACCCTGGGGCTGCGGCTGGGTCTGGAAGCCGGAGAACTTGTCGGAGCGGTAGGCCTCGAGCGAGTTGTCGTAGTCGAGCACCACGTTCACGGCCTGGCTGTAGAGGCGGGCCTGGGCCTGCTTCACGAAGCCGGCGCGGGTGGCCGGGTCGGTGTCGGTGAGCTGCTGGCGGTACAGCGCGTCGTAGGCCGGGTCGCAGAAGAACGTGTCGGTGGTGGCGCCCTTGCCCTGGTCGTTGGGCCGCGCGGCGCAGGTGTGCAGCGCGAGCGCGTAGTCCGGGTCGGGGTTGGTGGCGTAGCCGGAGATCACGAGGTCGTAGTTGCCGGCGGTGGTGCGGTCGTTGAGCTCTTCGTCGGACACGAGCTCCTGCTTGACCGAGATGCCGATCTGCTGCAGCCAGCCGGTCACGTACTGCGCGGTGCGCTGGTCGAACGCGCGGTTCGCGTGGCCGGTGAGGCGCAGCTCGAGGCGCGCGCCGCCGGGGGCGACGCGGACGCCGTCGGCCCCCTTGGTGTAGCCGGCGTCGTCGAGGGTCTTGTTCGCGGCGGCGAGGTCGAACTTGCGGGCCTCAGCGGCGGGCGGGTCCCAGTGGTAGAGGGAGTAGATCGGCGGGACGACGCCGCCGCCGAGCTGGCCGTAGCCGCCCATCACCTTGTCCACGATGGTCTTCGTGTCGATGCTCTCGGCGATCGCCTGGCGCAGCTTGAGGTCCTTCAGCACGGGGTTGCCGTTGCCGATGGGCTTGTTGCTCACGTCCTCTACGCCGAAGTTGATGTTGATCTCGTTGTAGCGGCGGCCCGGTGCCTGGTTGGTGGCGATGTTCGGCTGGCCCTTGAGCGCGTCGAACTGGGTCGGGGTGAGCCGGTTGATCACGTCGACCTCGCCCTGCTTGAGGGCGTTCACGGCGGCTTCGACGTCCTTGAACACCAGCAGCTGCAGTTCGTCGACCTTGGGCGCGCCGCGCCAGTAGGACTTGTTGGCCTTGAACTTCACGTACTCGTTCTGCTTGTACTCGGTGAGCTGGTACGGGCCGTCGCTCACGCCGACCACCGACAGGTCGTCGGTCTTGGGGTCGTTGAGGTCCTTGATCGAGGACCAGATGTGCTCGGGCACGATCGGCACGTCGAGCAGGTCCATGGTGGCCTGCACGGCCTTGGTCTTGATCACGAGCGTGGTGTCGTCGGGTGCGGACACGGTCTCGAAGTTGGCGACGTAGTTGCCGTTCGCGGTGCGCGCGGTCTCGTCGGTGAGCATGCGGTTGAACGTGAACGCCGCGTCCTTCGCGGTCACCGGCTGCCCGTCGGACCACTTCACGCCCTGGCGGATCTTGAACGTCCAGGTGAGCTTGTCGGGCGAGGTCGTCCACGATTCCGCGAGCGCGGGCGAGGCTTCGGCCTTGTCCGCGCTCGGGATGGTGAGGAACTCGTAGATGAACCGGCCGACCTGCGTCGACGCCGCGAGCGACGCCGTGAACGGGTTCAGGTGGTCGATCCCGGTCGTGAGCGCCACCCGCAGCACCTTCGGCTGCGCCGGCTGCTGTGCCGCGGCGGTGCCCGCCAGCGGCAGAATCGCCATGGTTCCCGCGGCCAGAACCGCGATGACGCGGTTCACCCCGCGCCGAACGTGCTTGATCCGCACTTGAAGACCACCCCATCGTCTAGCCCCAGAGCCGAAAAGTAACCACATACCGAGGGAAGGGCGCAACATGTTCCGACAACGGTGCGGGTCCGATCGTTATGTACGAAGCTGCGTCACGGTGGGTGACCTCGGGTGTTCCGCCGCGGGCCGGACGTAGGATGACTAGAGTGCCCGCATGCGGATCATGGTCTCGGCGGACATGGAAGGCGCCACGGGCGTCACGTGGACCGACGACGTCGTGCCCGGCACCGAGCCGTGGCAGCGCTTCCGGCGGCTGTTCACGGGTGACGTGAACGCGGTGCTGGCCGGGTTGTTCGAGGGCGGCGCGACCGATGTGCTGGTGAACGAGGCACATTCGTCGCAGCGGAACCTGCTGCTGGAGGAGCTGGATCCGCGGGCGCGGATGCTCACCGGCCGGCACAAGCCGTTGTCGATGATGCAGGGCATCGATTCCGGTGTGGACGGTGTGGTGTTCCTCGGCTACCACGCGGGTGCCGGGTTCGACGGGGTGCTGTCGCACACCTACCTGGAGAACCAGATCACCGGCGTGTGGCTCGACGACGTGCCCGCGAGCGAAGGCCGGCTCAACGCGGGCCTGGCGGCGGAGTACGGCGTGCCGGTGCTGCTGGTGAGCGGTGACGACCAGGCGTGTGAAGACGCCCGTGACTACGCGCCGGAGGCGGAGCTGGTGCCGGTGAAGGAGTGCGTGAGCCGGTACGCGGCGATCTGCCTGCCGCCCGCGCGCACTGCCGAGCTGCTGAGTGCGGCGGCGCTGGATTCGCTGGTGCGGGCCGGGCGGGTGGAGCGGTTGCCGGGGCGGCACCGGATCGAGGTGGAGTTCGACGCGAGCCACCTGGCGCAGGCGACGGCGGTGATCCCGACGGTGGAGCAGATCGGCACGCGCCGGGTGGGGTTCGACGCGCCGAGCATGACCGAGGCGATGAAGGCGTTCAAGGTGGTCACGGCCATCGCGGCGGGGGCGGTGCAGGGTATCTATGGCTGACGTGACTGACGGCGGCGGGTCTTCCGTCGACGCTGGGTCTTCCGTCGATGTGGTCCAGCTGTGCGCGGACTTGATCCGATTCGACACGACCAACCGCGGTGGCGGGGATTCCGAGGGCGAGCGCGAGGCCGCGGAGTACGTCGCGGAATTCCTGGGGCGGCACGGGGTCGCCGCGAAGATCGTGGAGTCGGCGCCGCGGCGGGCGAACGTGATCGCGCGGATCCCGGGTACCGATCCGGCGTTGCCGGCGCTGCTGGTGCAGGGGCACCTGGACGTGGTGCCGGCGGACGCTTCGGATTGGTCCGTACCGCCGTTTTCAGGTGAGGTGCGCGACGGGTTCCTGTGGGGCCGGGGCGCCACCGACATGAAGGACTTCTGCGCGATGGTGCTGGCCGCCGTCGCGTCGGGGCTGCGCCCGCGCCGGGAGCTGGTGCTGGCGTTCGTGGCCGACGAGGAGGACAAGGGCGACTACGGCGCCCACTGGCTGGTGGAGCGGCACCCGGAGCTGTTCGAGGGTTGTGTCGCGGCGATCAGCGAATCGGGTGCGTACAGCTATCACGTGCCTGCGGCCGACGGGCGGATGGTGCGGCTGTACCCGGTCGGGACGGCCGAGCGCGGCACCGCGCACCTCAAGCTCACGGCGCGGGGCCGGGCGGGCCACGGTTCGCGGCCCAACGACGAGAACGCCGTGACCATGCTCGCCGACGCGCTGCACCGGATCACGTCGCACCGTTGGCCGGTGCGGCTGACGCCGACCGTGCGGGCGTTCCTCGAACGCACGGGTGCGGCGCTCGGGGTGCCGGTGGATCTGTCGTCGAGCGAGGCCGTGGACGACACGGTGGCGCGGCTGGGCCCGGCGGGTTCGCTGGTGGTGCCGACAGTCCGCAACAGCACCACGCCCACGATGCTTTCGGCCGGGTACAAGGTGAACGTGATCCCGTCGACGGCCACGGCCCAGGTCGACGTGCGGGTGCTGCCCGGTGCCGAGGACGAGCTGTTCGAGGTGCTCGACTCGCTGCTGGGCCCGGGTGTCACGCGCGAGTTCGTGGCGCACCAGCCGCCGGTGCAGGCGCCGGTGGACTCGCCGTGGTTCGACGCGATGGCCGAGGCGTTGCACGGTGAAGATCCCGACGCGGTGGTGGTGCCGTATTGCCTGGGCGGTGGCACGGACGCGAAGGCGTTCGCGAAGCTGGGCATGGCGTGTTACGGCTTCGCTCCCCTGTCTCTGCCTGAGGGTTTCCCGTACCGCGCGATGGCGCACGGGGTGGACGAACGGGTGCCGGTGGAGGGGTTGCGGTTCGGGACGCGGGTGCTCAAGCGGTTCCTGGAGTCCTGCTAGGCGACCTTGCCCCGCGGGGTTCAGGCCGTCGCGGCCCGGCGTCGGGTGATCAGTCGGGCCAGTGGTCGCAGTACTCGAGGTGGAGTTCGCGAGCGTGGGCCAGGATGCCGTCGCCCAGGTGCAGGTCTGTGCAGTAGTGCGGGTGGTTCGGGGTCGCGAGGAACGCCGGCCCGTGTCTGGCGATGTCGAGCACGCGCCCGGCGGTCTCTCGGAAACAGCTTCGCGCTGCCGGTGATGAAGAGCGTCTCGGCGTGCACGTGCTGGTGGAACTTGTCGCGGTTGTCCCGGTAGTGGCGTGCGGCGTGGTGGAGGTCCTGGGGGCTAGGCACGCCAGGCGCCCGGCAGGTTCTGCGGGTGGGTGCGGTCGAGTTCCGCTTCGAGCGCGGCCTGGCGCTGTTCGGCGGCTTCGGCGCTCGGGAGGCCGAGGCGGTCGGCGATGCGGGCCCAGGACCAGCCGCGCCGGCGGGCCTGGGTGATGAACTCGGGTTCGGACTGGTCCACGATCCGGCGGCTGGTGACGACTTCGCGGCCCCAGGCGTCGAGCACGTCGTCGGGAACCTCGTGGCCGAGTTGGGAGGCCATGAGCAGCGCGGTGAGCACCTCGGTCGGCGGAAGGTCCGGGACCTGCTCGGCGAACCACCGGTCCAGGGTCGGGTTCATCAGGCCTCCCGGGTGAACTGCGCCCACCAGCGGGCGCCGTCGCGGACGCGTTCGACGTTGGTGGCCTTCACGCCGTCGCGGGAGAAGGAGTCGAGTTCGGCGCGGTTGAGCGGCCACGGCGGGCCGGCCCAGGTGGTGAGGTCGATGCTTTCCTCGGCGAACGCGCCGACCAGGAGGGTGCCGCCGGGGGCCAGGAAGCCGGCCACGGAGGCGATCGCCGGGTCGCGGACCGTTTTCGGCATGGACTGCACGGTGAGGATCTCGACCACGACGTCGAAGGCGTGGTGCCATTCTTCGGGTGGTTCGAGCAGGTCGGCGGTGCGGTAGGAGACGCGGGTTTCGGGGAAGCGGCTCAGCACGGCTTTGATCGCGCTCGGTGACACGTCGAACGCCGAGGTCCGGTAGCCCGCGCCGGCGAGCAGTTCCGCGTCGTCGCCCATTCCGCAGCCCACGACCAGCGCGCTGCGGCCGGCCCCGGGGTTGGCCGTGGTCCAGTCCGCGAGTTCGGGGCTGGGCTCGCCGCGGAACCACGGCACCACCGCCTCCCCCGCTTCAGCGGCGGCGTAGAGCGGTTCGAACCACCCGGTGGGGTCGCCGGCGGCCACCACGGGCTCGGCGCGGCGGCGGGCGTCTTCGTCGGGGTCGAGCGGATCTGCGGACATGGTTCCCTTATACCGGCGGAGGCCATCCGGTGTGCGGGATTTCCGGATGCGTCGCCCGGTCGCGGTCACCCACGGTGGCGAACGCCGTGATCGGCGGTCCGGTCAGTGCCACCGGCTGCTCGCCATGGACCGGCCGACCAGGTGATCGCGCCGCTGCGGCGCCGGCCGACCGGGTCGCTCTCGCGTCGGCGTAGGTGCTCGTCGCGCCGCTTCCGGCGACCGGATGCGCGAGCGGGTACGTCCGGCGTTGTCCGTTTCCGGTCAGGTTTGGCCGGGAGATCTTGACATCGATGTCACACGCGGGTTTCCCTTCCGTAGCGCTGCCGCCGGGAGGAGTCCTGCGCGGGCGCGCCCGAACCGCCCCGACAAGCTGGGAGCAACGATGCCCCGAAGCGCCAGACCCGTCCGCGCCGCGCTGGTCGCGGTCGTGGCGGCGGCCGGATTGGTCGCCGCGCCGGTGACCTCGACCGCCGCGGCGGACGCACTTCCGCCGGATTTCTCGTCCTCGTTCGAGCCGTCCGATCCGGCGCCGACGTGGCAGGACACCGTTGACACCGATGCCGCCGGCAAGCCGCGGACCGAAGGGGTCAACGGCGCCAACGGGGCCACGATCCCGGGTGACATCCGGGGCAAGGTCACGGAGACGAGCGCGAGCAGCGAGAACACCGACGGTGGTGAGATCTCGGCGAACCTGGTCGACGGCACCACGGACACGAAGTGGCTTTCGTGGGACCCCACGGCGTGGGCGCAGGTGAACCTGTCGGAGCCGGTGTCGATCACGCACTACGCGATCTCCTCGGCCAACGACTTCGCCGGCCGGGATCCGCAGGACTGGACCCTTCAGGGGTCCAACGACGCGCGGCAGTGGACGGATCTGGACAAGCAGTCGGGGCAGTCGTTCGACGCGCGGTTCCAGGAGCACCAGTACCGGCTGGCGACGCCGAGCGCGGCGTACAGGTTCTACCGGCTGGACGTGACGCGCAACCACGGTGACGACATCCTGCAGATGTCGGAGCTGCTGCTGGCCAACGACGATCCCGCGCCGCCGCCGTTGCCGAACATGCGCAGCTTCGTGGACGCGGGGCCGACGAGCGGCTACACGAACAAGAACCGGGTGGGCTTCACCGGGAAGAAGGCGTTCCGCTACGCCGGCACGCAGACCGCGGCCGGGCACGGGTACTCCTACAACAAGGTGTTCGACGTGAACCTGCCGGTGGTCCCGACCACCGAGCTGTCCTACAAGGTGCAGCCGCAGCTCACGGGCAACGACCTGAAGTACCCGAGCACGAACGTGGCGATCGATCTGGCGTTCACCGACGGCACGTATCTCTCGGGGCTGGGGGCGACGGACCAGTACGGGTTCCCGCTCACGCCGCAGGGCCAGGGCGCGAGCAAGATCCTCTACGCGAACCAGTGGAACCTGGTGCGTTCGGCCGTCGGCACGGTCGCCGCGGGCAAGACGATCGACCGCATCCTCGTGGGCTACGACAACCCCAACGGGCCGGGTGCGTTCCAGGGCTGGCTCGACGACGTGAAGATCTCGGCGACCCCGACGCCGCCGGCGAGCGAGCGGCCGAGTGACAACGTGCTGACCACGCGCGGCACGCTGGCCAACGGCACGTTCTCCCGGGGCAACAACTTCCCGGCGACCGCGGTGCCGCACGGGTTCAACTTCTGGACGCCGGTCACGGACGCGGGTTCGGACAGCTGGCTCTACAACTACTCGACGCAGAACAACGCGGACAACCGGCCGCAGCTGCAGGCGTTCTCGGCGAGCCACGAGCCGAGCCCGTGGATGGGTGATCGGCAGAGCTTCCAGGTGATGCCGTCGGCCGCGGCCGGGGTGCCGGACGCGAACCGCGACGCGCGGGCGCTGGCGTTCTCGCACGACAACGAGGTCGCCCGGGCGCACTACTACGGCGTGACGTTCGACAACGGGATCAAGACCGAGATCGCGCCGACGGATCACGCGGCCGTGATGCGCTTCTCCTTCCCCGGCACCGATTCGAGCCTGATCTTCGACAATGTGAACAACTCCGGCGGGCTCACCCTCGACCCGGCTACGGGCACGTTGACCGGCTACTCGGACGCGAAGAGCGGGCTGTCGGCGGGTGCGGGGCGGATGTTCGTGTACGCGAGCTTCGACAAGCCGGTGACCGCCGGGGCGAAGCTGACCGGGCAGGGTCGCGACAACGTGACCGGCTACCTGCGGTTCGCCGCGGGTGCGGACAAGACGGTGACGATGCGGATCGCGACGTCGCTGATCAGCGTGGAGCAGGCGAAGAAGAACCTGGAGCAGGAGATCGCGCCGGCCGCCACGTTCGACTCCGTGCGCGATGCCGCGCAGCAGGCGTGGGACAAGCAGCTGCGGGTGATCGAGGTGCAGGGCGCGTCGAAGGACCAGCTGGAGACGCTGTACTCGAACCTGTACCGGCTGTTCCTGTACCCGAACGAGGGCTTCGAGAACACCGGCACGCCGCAGGCCCCGGTGTACAAGTACGCCTCCCCCGTGGCGGCGAAGGCGGGCGCGGACACCGCGACGCAGACCGGGTCGAAGATCGTCGACGGCCAGGTCTATGTGAACAACGGTTTCTGGGACACCTACCGCACCACCTGGCCGGCGTATTCGCTGCTCACGCCGGACATGGCCGGGAAGATGGTCGACGGGTTCGTGCAGCAGTACCGCGACTCGGGCTGGATCGCGCGCTGGTCCTCCCCCGGTTACGCAGACCTGATGACGGGCACGAGCTCCGACGTCGCGTTCGCCGATGCCTACCTCAAGGGCGTGACGAACTTCGACGTCAAGTCGGCCTACGACGCGGCGCTGAAGAACGCCACGGTGACGCCGCCGAACTCGGCGGTGGGCCGCAAGGGCCTGGACCAGTCGATCTTCCTCGGCTACACGCCCAACACCACGGGTGAGGGCTTCTCGTGGGCGATCGAGGGGTACGTGAACGACTTCGGCATCGCGAACCTGTCGAAGAAGCTCTACGACGAGGCTCCGGCGAGTGATCCGCGCAAGTCGGAGTACCTGGAGAACTACCAGTACTTCACCAGCCGCGCGCAGCAGTACGTGAACCTGTTCGACCCGAGTGTCGGGTTCTTCCAGGGCAAGGACGCGAACGGCAAGTTCACGAAGACCGCAGACCAGTACGACCCGCGGGTGTGGGGCGGGGACTACACGGAGACCGACGGCTGGAACATGGCGTTCACCGTGCCGCAGGACGGGCAGGGGCTGGCGAACCTCTACGGCGGCAAGGACAAGCTGGCGCAGAAGCTGGACGCGTTCTTCGCCGACCAGGAGACCGCGACGTTCACCGGGTCCTACGGTGGCGTGATCCACGAGATGCGGGAGGCGCGGGACGTGCGGATGGGCCAATACGGCGCGTCCAACCAGCCTTCGCACCACCTGCTCTACATGTACGACTACGCGGGCCAGCCGTCGAAGACGCAGGCCAAGGTGCGCGAGGCGCTCTCGCGGCTGTACTCGGGTGCCGAGCTGGGCCAGGGTTACGCGGGCGACGAGGACAACGGCGAGATGTCCGCGTGGTACGTGTTCGGCGCGCTGGGTTTCTACCCGTTGCAGATGGGCAGCCCGAACTACGCGATCGGGTCGCCGCTGTTCACCAAGGCGACGCTGCACCTGCCCGGTGGTGACGTGGTGATCAACGCGCCGAAGAACTCGGCGAAGAACGTGTACGTGCAGGGTCTGAAGGTGAACGGCAAGGCCTGGACGTCGACGTCGCTGCCGCAGGACGTGTTCTCCCACGGGGCGACGCTCGACTTCGACATGGGCCCGAACCCCTCGGCCTGGGGCACGGGTGCGAACGACGCGCCGAAGTCGATCACCACGGGTGACGCGGTGCCGACCCCGCTGCACGACGAGACCGGCGCCGGCAAGGGCACGCTGTCCACTTCGGACGGCTCGAACGCGACGGCGCTGCTCGACAACTCGTCGCGGACCGAGGCGAAGGTGACCGGTGCGGTGACCTACCAGCTGAACTCGACGGACGAGGCGGTCACGCACTACACGCTGACCTCACCGAAGGGTGCCGGTGACCCGAAGAGCTGGCAGCTGGAAGGGTCCTACGACGGGAAGACGTGGGCGGTCGCGGACAAGCAGACTTCCCAGACGTTCCCGTGGCGGCAGCAGACGCGGGCGTTCGCGGTGGCCAATCCGGCGCACTACGCCTACTACCGGCTCACGGTCACCGACAGCTCCGGCGGTCAGCCTTCGCTGGCGGAGTTCGAGCTGCTGGGCCGGCCGGACGCGTCGTGCACGAAGACGCTGACGGGCGCGCAGAAGGGCCCGCTGACGGTGTCGAGCGGCACGGTGTGCCTCGACGACGCGGCGGTGTCCGGTCCGGTGACCGTGTCCGGTGGTGCTTCGCTGGTGGTGCGGGGTGGCTCGATCTCGGGTCCGCTCGCGGCGACCGGCGCCGGGCTCGTCGTGCTGAACCGCACGAAGGTGTCGGGTCCGGTGGCGATCACGGGCACGACCGGGGTGGTGTCGATCGAGCTGACCGACGTCGGCGGCCCGGCGACGCTCACCGGCAACCACGGGCCGGTACTGGCCGGCAGCACCGTGGGCGGGCCGCTGGCCTGCACGGGCAACACACCGGTGCCGACCGATCACGACCTCGCCAACACCGTGCGCGGCCCCGCCGCGGGGCAGTGCGCGAAGCTGTAGCCGGCGTCCGGTGACGGTGTGGCCCCGCGGGTTTCCGCGGGGCCACACCTGTGTCCGGGGTCCGGTGGGTCAGGCCTGCGTGAGTGCGGCGGTGGTCCGCGGAGCCGAGAAGCCGCCGATCTCCTGTTCGAGCAGTTCGGCCAGCCGCAGTGGGGTGCGGTCTTCGAACATCGGGCCGATGAGCTGCACCCCCACCGGCAGGCCTTCCGGGGAACGGCCCGCCGGGATCGCGGTGGCGGGCAGGCCGGGCATGGTGGCGAGCCCGGCCCACACGAGCTGGTTCCAGTACGGCACCGGCTCGCCGTCGATCTCGAGCCGCCGCTTGCCCGGGTCGGGGAGGTGGTCGTGCGGGAACGCGGGGGTCGGCGTGATCGGGCAGACCAGGGCGTCGAACTCGGCGAAGAACCGCCGCCAGAGGTGGCGGTGGAGTTCGCGCCGGTGGTTGGCCGCCAGCCACTCGTGGTGGCTCAGGCTCGGGCCGCGTCGCAGGGCTGCGTCCAGGACGGTTTCGGCAGGATCCGGTTCGCGGGGCGTGAGCGGGAAGCGTGCGGCGGAGCCGGAGAACAGCAATTGGGCGTAGAGCGCCGCGGTTTCGGTCAGGTCGGGCAGCAGGGGACTCTGCCGCTCGACGCGGGCGCCGGCGGCGAGGAGCGCGTCGGTCACCCGCTTCACCCCGGCCCGCACCGCGGCGCCGGTCGGGATCAGCGGGTGCTCGTCGAGGACCAGCACGCGGAAGTCGGCGAGCCGCTCGTGGCGCGCGGGTGGCAGCGTGACGGTGTGGGCGATCCCGAGGGTGAGGGGATCGGGTCCGGCCATCACGTCGAGCAGGAGCGTGAGGTCGCGGGCGGTGCGGGCCATCGGGCCGACGACGGCGAGGTCGGGTTCGACCGGCAACGCCGGCCCGGGTGGCGCGGTCATGCCGCGCGTGGCCGCGAGCCCGAGCGTCGGCTTGTGCGCGTAGACCCCGCAGAAGTGCGCGGGGGTGCGCAGGGAGCCGGCGATGTCGGAGCCGATCGACAGCGCGCCGAACCCGGCCGCCAGGGCCGCCGCCGAGCCACCGGACGAGCCGCCCGGCGTGCGCTCGTGGTCCCACGGGTTGTTCGTGGTGCCGTAGATCGGGTTGAAGCTCTGCAGGTCCTGCAGACCCAGGGGCACGTTGGTCTTGCCGAGGACCACCGCACCGGCGGCCTTGAGCCGCGACACCTGCACCGCGTCCTCGGCCGGCACGTGGTCGCGGTGCGGCGGCATTCCCCACGTGGTGGGCAGGCCGGCGATGTCGTAGGACTCCTTGACCGTGACCGGAATGCCCAGCAGCGGCCGGTCTTCACCTCGGGCGCGCGCTTCGTCCGCCCGGCGCGCGGCAGCCCGGGCCCGGTCGAAGTCCGGCACGCAGATCGCGTTGATCTCCGGGTCATCGCGCTCGATCCGGGAGATCGCGTCTTCGGTCAGGTCCACCGAGGTCACCTCGCCGGCCCGCAACGCCGTCGCGAGCTGTTCGGCCGAGTGAAAGCTCCATTCCATGGAATCCGACCCTAGCCGCGAAAACAGGGGTCGCCGAGAAATTCGGGGAATTGCCGATGAGACATCGATCCCGTTGCCGTGAAAGGCAATTCGTGGCTTTCCCAGGCAATTCGACCAGCCACAAAAACCTATTGATGTCAAATGCGGTCGGCGTGAGCGGTGCGCCGGCCGGTCGTGGCCACGCCGGGCCGAACGTGGCGCGGCCGACTACCGTGTGCGCGTGACCAGCACCGGGTTCTTCTCATCGTTCGAGGCGGGTGACCCGCAGCCGGTCGCCGCGGGGGTGAAGGTCGATCGCGGGCCCGACCGGTCCCCCACCGCGAAGCCGGGGGTGGGATTCACCGGCGTGCGCGCGCTGCGGTACGGCGGGGTGGCGCGCACGGTGCTGTTCGAGACCGACGTCGAGATCACCGCCCACAGTGCACTGTCCTACGTGGTCTTCCCGGCGTCCGACGCACCGGTTCCCTCGTACCGCAGCACGTTCGTGGCGCTCGACGTCGAGTTCGACGACGGCGGGAGCGCCGGGTTCTCCGCCACCGAGCAGGGGCGGGGCAAAACGCTGCTGGTGGACCAGTGGAACCTCGTGCGCCGGCCGCTCGGCGCGTTCGCCGGACGGCGGGTGCGACGGATCGTGCTGGTCACCGACGCGCCGGGCGGGCGGGACATCACCGGCTGGCTCGACGACGTCCGGATCGGCGAGCACCGGCCGCGCACCGGTGACCCGGTCGACTTCGTGCGCACCACGCGCGGCACGCACTCCGGGTTCGACTTCTCGCGCGGCAACACGTTCCCGGCCACCGCCGTGCCCCACGGGTTCAACTTCTGGACCCCGGTCACCGACGCGCGGGCGCTGGACTGGTTCTACTCCTACCACCGGCACAACACCGCGGCCAACGAGCCGGCGCTGCAGGCGTTCGCGCTGAGCCACCAGCCGAGCCCGTGGATGGGCGACCGGCACACCTTCCACCTCATGCCGGGCACCGGCCCGCTCGAGACCGACCGCCGGCGCCGCGCGCTCACCTTCTCCCACCACGACGAGACCGACCTGCCCCACCACTACGGCGTGCGGTTCGGCAACGGCGTCACGGCCGACCTCGCACCGGCCGACCACGCCGCGATGTTCCGGTTCACGTTCCCCGAAGGCCGCGGCTGGGTGCTGTTCGACAACGCCCGCAACCGCGGCGGGCTGCGCGTGCACCCGGCCAGCGGCACCGTCACCGGCCACACCTGGGTGCGCAGCCGCCTGTCCACCGGCGCGCGGCGCATGTTCGTCCACGCCCAGGCCGACGTGCCCGCGACCGGTGGCGGCCGCGGGCCGCTCTGGCGCCGGGTGCGCGGGCACCTGGAGTTCGCGGCACCGGAGGTGACGCTGCGGATCGCGACGTCGCTGATCAGCCTCGCCCAGGCCCGGCGCAACCTCGAGCTCGAGATCCCGGCCGGCACCACCTTCGAAGAGGTCCGCGACCGGGCCCGGGAGCGGTGGCAGGACGTGCTCGGCCGCGTGGAGCTGGACGGTGCGAGCGAGGACGAGCTCACCACGTTCTACTCCAACCTCTACCGCCTCTACCTGTACCCGAACCGCGCGCACGAGAACACCCCCGGCGGCATCCGCCACGCCAGCCCCGTCGCCCGCGGCCGCGCCTTCAGCACCCGCAAGCGCACCGGCGCGAAGGTCGTGGACGGCGAGCTGTACGTGAACAACGGCTTCTGGGACACCTACCGCACCACCTGGCCCGCGTACGCGCTGCTCACCCCCGAGCGCTGCGGCCGCATGATCGACGGCTTTGTGCAGCAGTACCGCGAAGGCGGCTGGATCGCGCGCTGGTCCTCCCCCGGCTACGCCGACCTCATGACCGGCACGAGCTCCGACGTCGCCTTCGCGGACGCCTACCTCAAAGGCGTCCGCAACTTCGACGTCGAGTCCGCCCACGACGCCGCTCTCAAGAACGCCACCGTCGCCCCGCCGCGCGCCGGCGTCGGCCGCAAAGGCCTCGACACCGCACCCTTCCTCGGCTACACCTCCACCGCGACCCGCGAAGGCCTCTCGTGGGCGCTCGAAGGCTGCCTCAACGACTTCGGCCTCGCCAACCTCGCCGACGCCCTCGCCCGCGAAAGCGAAGGCCCCCGCGCCCGCCGTCGCGCCGACAACGCCGCCTACCTGCGCCAGCGCGCCCAGCACTACGTGCACCACTTCGACCCGCGCATCGGGTTCTTCCAGGGCCGCACCCCCGACGGCGGCCGCCACTTCCCCGCGCAGGGCTACGACCCGGCCGCGTGGGGTGGCGACTTCGTGGAGACCAACGCGTGGAACACCGCGTTCTCCGTACCCCACGACGGCCCCGGCCTCGCCGCCCTGCACGGCGGCACCGCCGGCCTCGAAGCCAAGCTCGACACGTTCTTCACCACCCCCGAGACCGGCCGCAAACCCGGCTCCTACGGCGGCCTGATCCACGAGATGACCGAGGCCCGCGACGTCCGCATGGGCCAGTACGGCCACTCCAACCAGCCCTCGCACCACATCCCGTGGCTCTACGCCTTCGCCGGCGCGCCCGCGAAGCTGCAGCGCACCGTGCGCGAAGTGCTGCGCCGCCTCTACCTCGGCAGCGAGCTCGGCCAGGGCTACCCCGGCGACGAGGACAACGGCGAGATGTCCGCGTGGTACGTCTTCGCCGCCCTCGGCCTCTACCCGCTCACCGTCGGCAGCCCCCGCTACGTGCTGAGCGCGCCGCTGTTCCGCCAGGCGACCGTGCACCTGGAGAACGGCCACGACCTCGTGATCCGCGCACCCGGCGCCGCCACCGCCGAAGAC
Organism: Amycolatopsis rhabdoformis; assembly: GCF_035918295.1. Lineage (GTDB taxonomy): Bacteria > Actinomycetota > Actinomycetes > Mycobacteriales > Pseudonocardiaceae > Amycolatopsis > Amycolatopsis rhabdoformis. The sequence goes on along the minus strand of NZ_CP142149.1, from coordinate 2,816,182 downwards.
CTGGCCTCCGGCGCACCGGACACGCCGTACGTCCACGGCCTCACCATCGACGGCACCCCGCACCACTCGCCGACCATCCCGCACGCCGTGCTCACCCGCGGCGCCGTACTGGACTTCGACGTCCGCGCCGAACCCGGCACCTGGGGCACCGAACCCGTCACGCCCGCCCACCCCGCGCCCCTGACCGACCTCACCGGCACCGCCTACAGCGCCGACGGTCCCGCCGACCTGCTCGTGGACGACACCAGCCGCACCGAAGCCACCTTCACCACCCGCACCCCGACGATCGAGTTCTCCGTGCACGGGCACCCGCGCGAAGTCACGATGTACACCCTCACCTCCGGCAGCCGCACCGGCGACGCCACCGCGTGGACCCTCGAAGGCTCGGCCGACGGCCGCCGCTGGACCGAACTCGACCGCCGCACCGGCGAGCTGTTCCGCTGGCGCCGCCAGACCCGTCCGTTCGTCCTCGACCGCCCCGCGACCTACGCGCACTACCGTTTGCGGGTCACCGCGGCCACCCGCCGCCGCGTCACCCTCGCCCAATGGGAGCTGCTCGCCCGATGATCGCCGACCTCCGCGACGCCACCCTCGACCGGCTGGCGGCAGCCGACCCCGGCCTCGTCCGCCTGCGGCTCGCCGGCTCGGCCGTGCTCGGCATCATCCTCGCGATCCTCGCCCTGCAGCCCCTGCACTTCCCGCTCACCACCTCACTCGTGGCCGCGATCGCCGCCATGATGAGCGCCTTCACCGTGAACGACCCCACCAGCGGCGGCCAAGCCGTGACCCTGTGCCTCGCCGCCGTCGTCGGCGCCTGCTCCATCACCCTGGCCACCATCGGCGCCGCCTACCCACCGCTGGACAGCATCATCTTCGTGCTGCTGATCTTCGTCGCCGTCTACGTGCAGCGCTTCGGCCCCCGCGGCACCGCACTCGGCTCGATGAGTTTCTTCCTGTTCTTCTTCCCCATGTTCCTCCAAGCCCACCTCGCCCAAGCCCCGCAGCTGCTCATCGCCATGGTCACCGGCGTCGCCGCCAACGCCCTCGTGCGCTTCGTCCTCCTGCGCCGCAACGCCGAATCCGAGTTCATCCGCATCCGCCGCGCCTTCCGCGCCCGCGTCGCCGCCGCCGTGCGCGCCACCGAGGCCTACATCGCCTCCGCCGGCAGCGACCGCAGCAACCGCCAGACCCGCACCGCCCTCGCCCGCCTCCACGAATCCGTGCTGCTCATCGAAGACAACGCCCCCGACGTCGTCGACGCCCGCAACGCCGACCAGCTCCGCCGCCGCGCCATCGAAGTCGAACTCGCCGTCCAGTGGCTCACCATCACCGTGCAGCGCACCTTCGCCCACCCCATCCCCGAAAGCGTCGCCGACGACCTCGTCGCCCGCCTCGCCAAGTTCCGCTCCCTCATGGAACGCGACCCCCGCGAACTGCCCCTCATCAGCGAAACCGGCGAATACAGCCGCATGCTCGTGGCCGGCAGCCGCATCGACGAAAAAGCCCACCCCGGCGACGGCGTCCGCCGCGCCATCGCCGAACTCGCCGTGGCCGACGACCGCGCCCAGCGCGTGGCCGCCCGTGACACCCGGCCCGAGAACACCGTCGACTACTCACTCGACGACGAAGACACCGAAACCGAACCCACCAAGGCGTTCGCCTACGACAACCAGACCCGCAGCGCCATCCAGGCCGTGATCGGCGGCGGGCTCGCCGTGCTCGCCGGCCAGCTCATCTCCCACCAACGCTGGTACTGGGCCGTGCTCACCGTCTTCGTCGTGTTCGTCGGCACCTCCAGCGCCGGCGCCCGCTTCGTGAAAGGCATCCGTCGCACCGGCGGCACCCTCATCGGCATCGTCGGCGGCGTCGCCCTCGCCCTGCTCGTGAGCGGCAACACCGTCGCGATCCTCGCCCTGATCATGGTCTGCGTCTTCGGCATGGTCTACATGTCCCGCGTCTCGCAGTTCCTCATGGCCTTCTTCGTCACCAGCATGCTCGGCCTGCTCTACAGCCTGCTCGGCACCTTCAGCATCGAAGTCCTCTGGATCCGCGTCGCCGAAACCGCCGTCGGCGCCGCCGCCGGCCTGCTCGCCGCCGTGGTGATCCTGCCCGTGCGCACCCGCTCGGTGATGCTCGACGACATCGCCGCCGTGCTCGACGAACTCCACGAATTCGTCGAATCGGCCGAAACCCTGCTCGCCGGCCGCGACAACGTGAACATCATCGAGATGTCGCGCGACCTCGACCGCGCCGTCGAACAGGTCCGCAAGACCATCGAACCCCTCACCCACCCCATCAACCTCCGCAGCGCCCGGCGCGACTACGGCTGGCACGTGCTCACCACCCTGGAAACCATCGCCTTCCGCGCCCGCCACGTCGCCGCCCGCGCCCAGCCCGGCCTGCTCGACGGACCCGTCGCCGACCGCCTCGACCTCTTCGCCGGCCGCGTGCTCGCCAACATCGACCTCGTCGGCGACGCCGTGCGCCACCCCAACACCACCCCCACCACCAAGCTGATCCGCGACGACGGCACCCCCGTGGTCGACCGCATCGACGACGCCGAAACCCGCGCCGTCGTGTCCAGCTTCAGCCACCTCGACGAAGGCATCATCGCGCTGGGCCGCGTGTTCAACGTCGACGCGACCCAGCCCGCCCCCGCCGGCGCTAACCGGCCTTCGTGAGCAGCTCCAGGTTGTGCCCGTCCGGATCGGCGAAATAACAACCCCGCCCGCCGAACATCGTGTTGAGCCCCGCCGTGCGGTGCAGCGGATCGGCATACACCGGCGTCCCCGAAGCGGTGAGCCGCGCCAGCGCGGCGTCGAACTCCGCGTCGCTCACCAGGAACGCGTAGTGCTGCCCCGCCACCCGCTCGGCCTGCGCGAAATCCAGCGTGACCCCGTTGCCCAGCACCACCGGCAGGAACGGCGCCGTCTCCGCGCCCACCGCCAACCCCAGGATCCCCGCGAGGAACCCGGCCGACGCGTCCCGATCCGTCGCCCAGACGATCGTGTGGTTCAGCTCCACCATCACGCACCCCCGCGCGCGAACGCCGGCGGCGCACCGAGCGGACTCAGGTGCATCCCCGCCAGCTGCCACCGCCCATCGCGGCGCACGAGCACGTGCGTGGAGCGGAACTGCCCGTCCACCGGATTGCCCCGGTGCGAAGCCCTCTGGTCGTGCACGCCGACCGCGATCGCGGAATCGCCGTGCTCGCGCACCGCGACGTCCCGCCAGGCCAGCTCGTGCGTGACCAGACCGCCCGAGCGGTAGCGGTCCAGCCACTGGGAGCGGTCCAGCACGAACCCCAGCGGACCGACCAGCTCGAAGTCGTCGGTCGCCAACGCCGCCAGCGTCTCGGTGTCCCCGGCCGTCTCCGCCGCGACCCAGCGGTCGCCCAAGTCGGTGATCTCTTCGGTGGTGCCCATGATCCCTCCCGCGGTTCGTCGTGCGTGGTCAGTCATGCGTGGTCAGTGGGGCAGCTTGACGAGACAAACGTTAGAACTCTAATCGTTAGATGTCAAACGCTTAGTCATCGATCGATCTGCGCTAGAGTTCCCCCGTGCCCCGACCAGCAACCGCCCCCATCGGCGTCGTCCTCGCCCGCACCGCCAAAACCGCGGGCCACGCCTTCGACCAAGCCCTCGCCGCCGTCGGCGGCTCCCAACCCGTCTGGCAGATCCTCATCGCCCTCAAAACCCACCACCACACCAGCCAACGCGAACTCGCCGACGCCGTCGGCATCCAAGGCGCCACCCTCACCCACCACCTCAACGGCATGGAAACCGCCGGCCTCCTCACCCGCACCCGCGACCCCGAAAACCGCCGCGTCCACCACGTCGACCTCACCGACCACGGCGAAACCACCTTCCACCGCCTCGCCGAAGCCGCCGTCGCCCACGACAACCGCCTGCGCACCGGCCTCACCGACCACGAAATCGCGACACTGGCCACACTGCTCGGCCGCCTCGCCGCCAACGTCACGACACCCGCCGGAGAGTGACTGGACGCACCCGAACGAACGCGGGCGCGAGTACTAGAGTCGCCTTACTAGCCAAAGTCGTCTCAAGCTGGAGAACCCGCTATGACCCAAGCCCCTGTCAACGTCACCGTCACCGGTGCGGCCGGCCAGATCGGCTACGCGCTGCTCTTCCGCATCGCGTCCGGTCAGCTCCTCGGCCCGGACACCCCGGTGAAGCTGCGGCTCCTCGAGATCCCGCAGGCGGTCAAGGCGGCTGAGGGCACCGCGATGGAGCTCGACGACGGCGCCTTCCCGCAGCTCGCCGGGATCGACATCTTCGACGACCCCAAGCAGGCGTTCTCCGGCACCAACATCGCCCTGCTCGTCGGCGCCCGCCCCCGCACCAAGGGCATGGAGCGCGGCGACCTGCTCGAGGCCAACGGCGGCATCTTCAAGCCCCAGGGCGAAGCCATCAACGCCGGCGCGGCCGACGACATCCGCGTCCTCGTGGTGGGCAACCCGGCCAACACCAACGCCCTCATCGCCAAGTCGCACGCCCCCGACGTGCCGGCCGACCGCTTCACCGCGATGACCCGCCTCGACCACAACCGCGCCCTCGCGCAGCTGTCGAAGAAGCTCGACGTGCCGGTCTCGGAGATCAAGCGCCTGGCCATCTGGGGCAACCACTCGGCCACGCAGTACCCGATGATCACCCACGGCACCGTCGGCGGCAAGAACCTCGCCGAGGCCGTCAACGACCAGAAGTGGGTCGAAGAGACCTTCATCCCCACCGTCGCCAAGCGCGGCGCCGCCATCATCGAGGCCCGCGGCCTGTCCTCCGCCGCCTCCGCCGCCTCGGCCGCCATCGACCACGTCTACACCTGGGTCAACGGCACCGCCGAAGGCGACTGGACCTCCGCCGCCGTGATCTCCGACGGCTCCTACGGCGTCCCCGAGGGCCTCATCTCGTCCTTCCCCGTCACCGCCAAGGACGGCAAGTACGAGATCGTCCAGGGCCTCGAGATCGACGACTTCTCCCGCACCCGCATCGACGCCACCGTCGGCGAGCTCGCCGAGGAGCGCGACGCCGTGCAGAAGCTCGGCCTCATCTGAGTTGAGCACCGGTTCTCCCGAGGGCCGCTCCGGATCCGTCCGGGGCGGCCCTCGCCTCATCCACCTCAACGGACCGTCCGGCATCGGGAAGTCCACCGTCGCCCGCCTCTACGCCGACCGCCACCCCGGCGTGCTCGACCTCGACACCGACCGCATCGTGTCCCTGATCGGCGGCTGGCGCGCCGACTTCTTCGGCACCCTGCCGATGGCCCGCCGGTTGGCCGTCACCATGACGGAAACCCATCTGCGGTCCGGCTTTTCCGTCGTGATGCCGCAACTGGCGACGCACCTCAACGAAGTTTCCGGTTTCGAGGAGGCCGCGCGTGCGGCAGGAGTGCCGTACGTCGAGATCGCGCTGACCGCGGCGAAGCCCCACGCGTTCGACCGCTACTCGTCGCGCTCCAGCGACGGTCCCGCCCGTGACATCGACGAGATCATCGGCCGGGCCGGCGGACTGGAGCTGATCGACCGCGTCCACGACCACCTCGCGGCGTACCTCAGGCAGCGTCCGAAGTGCACGGTGGTCGATACGGAAACCCTTGACGTGGAGCAGACCTACGCCGCCGTGCTCGAGATCCTCGGCGTTCCGTAGCGTTCTTTGGTTATGTTTGTGTAGTGGCTGCGGCGATTTTTTGCCCACCCGGCTGCGGTATAGGGCGTTATACATTTTGACATGACTGTCCACACCCGACTCTTCGGGGTCAGTCCGCGAGCGTGGCGGGAAAGCCGAACAGGGTCACCAGCTCCTCGTCGTGGAACGCCACGACCCGGAAGACGCCGTCGGCGGCCGGATCGAGCACCACGATGCCTCTCCCCCGGTACACCCCGGCCTCGTCCCGGTGGTACTCGACGGCGGCGGGCTGGCCGTTGGCCATGGTGGCGAGCATCCGCCAGTCCCCCGGCGCGCCCAGCACGTCGGCGGTGAGCAGGCGAAGGCAGTTCACCAGGCCGGCCTGCCACTCGCGGAACGGCGTCGCCTCCAGTGTCGCGTCCGTGCGCAGCACCTGTTCCAGGAGCGTGGCATCCGAGCGTTCGAAGGCGGTGATGTACCCGTCGAGCAGCGCTCGAGCCCGCGGGTCGGCCGGTTCCAGCAGCTGCTCCGGGCGGGGTTCCAGCTCGCTGAGCCGCGCCCGGGCGCGCTGCAGTCCGCTCTTCACCGCCGCCGTGGTGGTTCCGAGCAGCTGTGCGGTTTCAGCGGCGGAGAAGGCGAGCACCTCGCGCAGCAGGAGGATCGCGCGCTGGCGGGCGGGCAGGTGCTGCAGGCTCGCGATCAGGGCCAGCCGCAACGATTCGCGCGCGACGGCCGAGGTGGCGGGATCGTCGGGTGCGATCCACCGGTCCGGCCACGGTTCCAGCCAAACGACCTCGCTCGGCACACCGGGAGCGGCCGGGCGTTCGGCTCCGTCCTGCGGACCGCCCAGACCCGAGGGCAGCATCCGGATCTTTCGCGGCTGCACCGCCGTGAGGCAGACGTTGGTGGCGATCTTGTAGAGCCACGAACGGATCGACGCCCGGCCCTCGAACCCGGCGTAGGACCGCCAGGCGCGCAGGTAGGTTTCCTGCACGAGGTCCTCGGCGTCGTGCGCCGAGCCGACCATGCGGTAGCAGTGGGCCAGCAGCTCCCGCCGGAACGGCTCGGTTTCGGCGGCGAACCGGTCCCGATCCGCCGGCTCCCGCACCTGGGCCGTCATGCGGAGAGTCTAGGTCGTGGCCTGAGGTGCACCGTGGCTCGCCGGCTGACCATGCGTCGCTCCTCTACCGGGGCGATCCCGTGGGTCGGGACCCTGTCCTCGTAAGACCGGCCGACCGGGCCGAAGGAATCGAACCGCAGGTCAACGCGGTGTCAGGGCCGCAGCGCGAGCTTGCCGACGGTCGCTCTCGCCTCCAGCTCCGCGAGGGCTTTCGGACCGTCGGCCAGGTCGTAGACGGTCGGGCATTCGGGTGGGAGGACGCCGTCGTGGACGAGAGCGGACAGCTCACCCAGTACCTCGCGGAAGATCCGGGGAGCCGACTGGCTCAGCGTCCCGAGGTTGAGGCCGACCACGTGGACTTGGTAGCGGTACACCAGGTCCCAGTTGGTGATCGCGGCTTCGCCGCCCGCCAACCCGTACACGACCACCCGGCCGGTGACCGGCTTCGCCGAAGCCAGGGCGGCCGCGAAGCCGGCACCGCCGGCCGACTCCAGTACCAGATCGACACCGGCGCCACCGGTCAGCCGCCGGACTTCGGTGGTGAGATCCGGGTCCGCGGAGTCCAGGACGTGATCGGCGCCGAGTGCGCGCACCGTCTCGTGCTTGGCCGGAGAGGCGGTCGCGATGACCTTCGCGCCGTAGTGCTTGGCCAGCCTCACCGCGGCCTGGCCGGTGGCACCCGCCGCGGCGTGGATCAGCACCGTCTCGCCGGAGACCAGCTGCCCTAGCGGCCGCAGCGCCGCGAGCGCGGCCGGCCGGTTCACGACCAGGCCCAGCGCCTGTTCGGCCGTCCAGCCGGCCGGCACCGGCAGCACCGCGGCGGCGGGCAGCACCGCGTACTCGGCGAACGCGCCGGACGCGACGCCGATGACCAGCACCCCCGGGCCGGTGGCCTCCGGACCTGCCGCGACGACCTCGCCCGCGGCCTCGAAACCCGCCACGTACGGAGGCCGCGGGCCACCCCGGAACACGCCGCGGGCCTGCGAGAGGTCGGCGAAGTTGACCCCGGCGGCGTGGACCTTGATCAGCACCTCACCCCGGCCCGGAGCCGGGACCGGCGCGTCGGTGATCAACCGCAGGTCTCGCGGCCCCGCGAACGACGTCTGCTGCAGGGCGCGCATGGTGGCGGGAATGCTCACGGCGATCAGCTCTCCTTCGGCTTGCCGAACCGTCGAAGAAGAAGACCTCCGGCCCCACCGAAAGGAATCGGTGGCTGGTCCTTGCGGGGTTTTGGGGTTGAGGCCGCCGACTGTTTTTTCGCCTCACGACCCGACGTATAGGGCGTTATACACTTCAATCAGTGCCGGCCTGCGCGTGGATCGTCCTCAGAGGACGGAGCGGATCGCCGCCACCACCGCGTCCTCGTGGTCGAGGTGCATCGTCTGGTGTGCCGCACCGTCGAGGACGCGGTGCTCTCCCCTCGACACCGAAGCCGCGATCGCCTCGTGCAGCGCCTTGATCCCCGCGAGCATCTGTTCCATCAGCTCCGGCGAAGCGAACTGCGCCCAGTACGGGTTGGCACCGAGCGCGCTCAGCACCACGAGCGGGACGTCGGGCAGCCCTCCCCCGGCGCGAACCTGGTCGTACACCTCGGTTTCGAAGTTCCGCGTCTCCAGCACGGCCGTCCGCCACTCCGTGAGGTGCTTGTCCACCAACGCTTCCCGCACTCCGTCGGGCCAGTTCGCGTACAGCCCCAGCAAGGCGTCGCGCGAGGCTTCCAATTGCGCGGAGGTCGGCTCGGGCAGGGCGGCCGAGTCGGGCTTGAGGCTCTCGTTCAGCTCCGCCGCCTCCTTGGGGAGGAACTCGAGGATGTCCTCGTGGCCCGGATCGAGGAACACCAGGCCGGCGACCTCGGCGGGGAACCGCTGCGCGTACCGGCGGGCGTAGAGCGCGCCGAGCGAATGTCCGGCCAGCACGTACGGCCCGGGCACGCCGGCGGCCGCCAGTAGCGCTCGCAGCTCGTCGGTCACCTCGTCGGGTGTGCGCGGCAGCTCGACAGCGTCGCTCCAGCCCGTGCCGGCGCGGTCGTAGACCACGCTGGTAGTGAACTCCGCGACCCGCTGGTGGACGTTGAGGAAGTCGTAGGCCATCAGGCCCGCGCCGGGCAGGAACACCACCGGCGTGCCGCCCTCCCCCGACCGGTGCAGCAGCAGCCGGCTCCCGGCCACTTCGTAGTGCTCGCCGAGTGGTGCCACGTCGACCTTCATGCCGAACCTCCCGCGCCGGGCCCCCAGAGGCTACCGTTCTCAATATTGAGAATGGTAGCAGATGTGCGACCATACCCGCGTGGACGATCTCGAACTCCTGGTGCACCCGGTGCGGCTGCGCGTGGTGCACGCACTGTCCGGCGGACGCCCGCTGACCACGACCGAGCTGGCCGCACGCATCCACGACGTGTCGAAGGCGACCCTGTACCGCCACGTCGGCCTGCTCGCCGAGGCCGGGATCCTCGAGGTGGCCGAGGAACAACGCGTCCGGGGTGCCGTCGAGCGCAGCTACCGGCTGCGGCGCGACCGCGCGGTGGTCGACGCCGACGCGGCGGCCTCGGCGACCCTCGACGACCACCGCAAGGTGTTCGCGACCGCGATGACCACGCTGATCGCCGAGTTCACCGCGTACCTGGGCCGGCCCGGCGCGAATCCGGTCGAAGACCTGGTGGGCTACCGCCAGCACTCGGTGTGGCTCAGCCACGAAGAGCTCGCCGAGCTGATCACCGACCTGCGCGAAGTCCTGCTCCCCCGCCTGCGCAACGAGCCGGCACCCGGCCGGCGCCAGCACCTCCTCAGCCCGATCTTGTTCCCCCTGGAGTGACTAAGGTCGGACACTCGCCCGATCGTATAGGTCGTTATACAGTCCACAAGAGACAAAAGTGGGGCCGACCGAGAACGGCCGGCCCCACTCGAGAAGACGATCAGGCTCCCGCGAGACCCCGGCGCTCCAGCAGCGGCTGGATCTCCGGCTCGCGGCCGCGGAAGTTCGCGAACGCCGCCATCGGGTCCACGCTCCCGCCGCGGCCCAGGAGCGTCGAGCGGAAGTGGTCGCCGTTTTCGCGCTTGAGGCCGCCGTTCTCACGGAACCACTGCACGGTGTCGGCGTCGAGGACCTCGCTCCAGATGTAGGAGTAGTAGCCCGCGCTGTAGCCGCCACCGAACACGTGGTTGAAGTAGGTGGTGCGGTAGCGCGGCGGCACGCTTTCCAGCGCCACGCCGGCCTTCTCCAGCGCGTCGGCCTCGAAGCGCTGCACGTCCTCCACGCGGTCGTCCACGCCCAGGCGGTGCCACGCGAGGTCGAGCAGTGACGCGGCCAGGTACTCGGTGGTCTTGAAGCCCTCGCCGTACTGCTGCGCGGCTTCCAGCTTCGCGACCTGCTCGGCGGGCAGCGGCTCGCCGGTCACGTGGTGCTTGGCGTAGTTCGCCAGCACCTCGGGCCACAGCATCCACATCTCGTTGACCTGCGACGGGTACTCCACGAAGTCCCGCGGCACGCTCGGGCCGGAGAACGTGGGGTACTCGACGCCCGAGAGCAGCCCGTGCAGCGCGTGGCCGAACTCGTGGAACACGGTGGTGACCTCGTCGAGCGTGAGCAGGGTCGGCTCCCCCGCCGGCGGCTTCGCGACGTTGAGCACGTTGACCACCACGGACTTGCGCCCCAGCAGGGCCGACTGCTCCACGAACCCGTTCATCCACGCGCCACCGCGCTTCGAGTCGCGCGTGTAGTAGTCCACGAGGAACAGGCCCATGCCGCTGCCGTCGGCGTCGAAGACCTCGAAGGTCCGCACCTCCGGGTGGTACTTCGGGAGGTCGTCGCGCTCGGTGAAGGTGAGGCCGTAGAGGTGGTTCGCGGCGAAGAACACACCGTCGGTGAGCACGCGGTTGAGCTCGAAGTACGGGCGCAGCGCGGCGGTGTCCACCTCGTAGCGCTCGCGGCGCACCTTCTCGGCGTAGAACGCCCAGTCCCACGGCTTCAGCGTGGCCCCGGGAACGTCGGCTTCGAGGTGGCGCTGCAGCTCGGCCGCTTCCTCGCGGGCGTTGGCCACGGCGACCGGCGCCAGCCGCTCCAGCAGACCGGTGGCGGCTTCGGCGGTCTTGGCCGTCTCGTCGGCGATCACGTACGACGCGTGGTCCGGGAAGCCCAGCAGCACCGCGCGCTCGGCGCGCAGCCGCACGATCTCGGCGACCACGGCGTTGTTGTCGTACTCGTTGCCGCGGTTGCCGCGCGAGACCGACGCGGTGAAGATGCGCTCGCGCACCGCCCGGTTCTCCAGCGACTCCAGGGCCGCCTGCGCGGTGGGCAGCGTGAGGTTCAGGACGTACTTGCCCTCTTCGCCGCGGGCCGTGGCCGCTTCGGCCGCGGTCGCGATGGCGCCTTCGTCGAGACCCGCGAGGTCGGCGGCGTCGTCGAGGACCACGGCGAGCTCGTTGGTGTCGCGCAGCAGATTCTGCTGGAACTTCGTCTGCAACGTGGAGAGCTGCTCGTTGAGCTTGCGCAGCTTCTCCTGCTCGGCGTCGGGCAGCCCGGCGCCCGCGCGGCTGAAGTCCGTGTGGCGGCGCTCCAGCAACCGCAGCGACTCGGGGTCGAGACCGAGGCTCTCGCGGCGCTCGTACAGCGCGTTGATCCGCGCGAACAGCTTCGGGTCCAGGTGAATCGCGTCGGAGTGCGCGGCCAGCTTCGGGGCCAGCTCGGCCTGGATCTCCTGGATCTCGTCGGTCGAGTCCGACCCGGAGACGTTGAAGAACGTGCCGCCGGCCCGCCCCAGCAGCTCCCCCGCCCGCTCGAGCGCCACGATCGTGTTCTCGAACGTCGGCTCGGCCGGGTTGTCCGCGATCTCCCGGATCTCGGCGACGTGGGCGGTCAGGCCCTCCTCGAACGCGGGCCGGTAGTGCTCGACCGCGATCCGGTCGAACGGCGGCAGGGCGTAGGGCAGCTCACTCGGGGTGGCGAACGGGTTGTCCGGCGAAATCATCGGGTTGCGCTCCTGGTTCTTCACGTGCTTTTCCCGCGTTGATTCCGCCCACCCTACGGGTTTCGCCGCCCTGGTCGAGCGCCTTTCGTCGCGCGCGTCCGCGCGGCTCAGTGCCCGGTGCTGCCGCCGACCACCGCGTCGCTGTCACTCGCCTTCTTGCCGCGCGAGGTCTTCTTCTTCGGCGGCGGGGGCACGATGCCCTTGAGGTCGCCGCCGTTCTCGTTCACGCGCAGCACGAACGGCCGCGTCTCGGTGTAGCGGATCACCGACACCGACGCCGGGTCCACCACGATCCGCTGGAACGCGTCGAGGTGCTGGCCCAGCGCGTCGGCCAGCAGCGCCTTGATCACGTCACCGTGGCTGCACGCCACCCACACGGCGTGGTCACCGTGCTCGGCGGCGATCCGGGCGTCGTGCGCGCGGACCGCGGCCACCGCGCGGGCCTGCATCGCCGCCAGACCCTCCCCGCCCGGGAACACCGCCGCGGACGGATGCGCCTGCACCACCCGCCACAACGGCTCCTTGACCAGCGTCTTCAGCTCACGACCGGTCCACTCGCCGTAGTCCACTTCGGACAGGCGCGGCTCCACCGTCTTGTCCAGACCCAGCGCGGAGGCCAACGGCGTCACCGTCTGCTTGCACCGCAGCATCGGCGAAACCACCAGCTCGGCGATCGGCACCCCCGCCAGCCGCTCCACCAGCTTCTCGGCCTGCGTGCGGCCGGTGTCGTCGAGACCGACCTTCGGCGTGCGCCCCGCCAGGACGCCGGACCCGTTCGCGGTGGACTTCCCGTGCCGCAGAAGAATGACCGTACTCACGGGCTCTACCGTATCTTCCCCGGCTTCGCCGGGTCGTACGGATCGCTGTGTTTTCGGCCCCGGCTTCGCCGGGGCGTGCGAGATCGCCTAGAAGCCGGCTTCCCGATTGTGCGGTCGGATCGGCCGGGGGCCGATCGAACCGCACAATCGGGAAGCCGGCGCGATCTCGCGCCGTGGTGACGTTCAGGGCCTTGCTTGGAAGCATGCCTGGTTCCTGGGTGTTCCTGGGGACGGTCGGCATGGGGCCGAGCGCGCCGCGATGGGGAAGCCGGCGCGATCTCGCGCTGTGGTGACGTTGAGGGCTTTGCTGGAAGGCATGCCTGGTTCCTGGGTGTTCCTGGGGACGGTTGGCCTGGGGGCCGAGCGCGCGCGATCGGGAAGTCGGCGCGATCTCGCGCCGTGGTTGCGGCGGGGCGTTGCCTGGTGGGCATGCCTGGTTCGTGTGGTGTTCCTGGGGATGTTTCGTGCGTGTCATCGAGTTGGATCACCGGATGACGCCCACGCAGCACCCGGGGTCCCCGTTGCGGGTCCTTGTCGTGACCGAGTCGTACCCGCCGCAGGTCAACGGGGTCGCGCACACCGCGTTCCGGGTCGCCGAGCACCTGAGCCGGCGGGGGCACGCGCCGCTGGTGGTGGCGCCCACGGCGCCGATCGGGCTGAGGGCGGAGCAGCCGGCGGAGGCCGGGCTGTCGCCGGTGGTGCGGGTGCCGGCGCTGTCGTTCCCGGGGTACCCCGACGTCCGCATGGCGCTGCCGACACGGGCGGTGGCCCGCGCGATCGCGGCGCACCGGCCGGACGTGGTGCACCTGTCGAGCCCGTTGCTGCTGGGCGCCCACGCGGTGCGGGCCGCGCTGAAGCGGCAGGTGCCGATCGTCGCGGTCTACGAGACGGACGTGGCCGCCTACTGCGCTTCCTACGCGCCGCGCGTGCCCGGCGGTTCGCGGTACGTGTGGCGGCGGCTGCGCGGGATCCACGGGCCGGCCGACCGCACGATCGTGTCGTCCAGCGCGTCGCGGCGAGCGCTCGAAGCCCAGGGCATCCCGCGGGTGCACCTGCTCCCCCACGGCGTCGACTCGACCCGGTTCGACCCTCGCCACCGCGACGCGGACCTGCGCCGCCGGCTCGCCCCGAACGGCGAGCTCCTCGTGGGCTACGTCGGCCGCCTGGCGCCGGACAAGCACGTGGAGCTGCTGCGCGAGGTCTGCGGCCTGCCCGGCGTGCGGGTGGTCGTGGTCGGCGACGGCCCCAACGCGCCCAGCCTGCGGGCCGCGCTGCCCGACGCGACGTTCCTGGGCCTGCGCGTCGGCGACGAGCTGGCCCGCATCTACGCGTCGCTCGACATCTTCGTGCACACCGGGCCGTTCGAGACCTTCGGCCTCACCATCCAGGAGGCCATGGCCAGCGGGCTTCCCGTGGTCGCGCCCGCCGCCGGTGGCCCGCTCGACCTCGTCGTCGACGGCCACACCGGCTTCCTGGTCCCGCCGCTCGACCCGGCCGCGCTGCGGGACGCCGTGTGCCGCCTCGTGGCCTCACCGGCACACCGTGCCGCCTTCGGCAAGGCCGGCCGCGCCACCGCGGTCCACTGCACCTGGGAAGCCTCCGGCGACCGCATGATCGACCACTACCAGCAGGTACTGGGCGAACGATCCCCGCTGGACGCCTCCCACCGCCCCGCGGCCGCCTGACCACTCAGCTCCCGACGGGCCCGGCGTTGGGGTCGAGCACGCCGGTGAAGATCAGGACGAACAGCAAGACCCCGAGCACCAGGCGGTAGATCACGAACGGCACGAAGCTCTTCCGCTTGATGTACGCCATCAACCACGCGATCACCACGTACCCGACGCCGAAGGCCACCAGCGTCGCCAGGATCGTCGGGCCCCACTGCGCGGTCTCGCCGTTTTCGCCGATGTCGGTGAGCTTGTAGAGGCCCGAGCCGAACACCGCCGGCAGCGCCAGCAGGAACGAGTACTCCGCGGCGTCCGCGCGGGTGTAGCCCATGAACAGGCCGGCGCTGGTCGTGCCGCCCGAGCGCGAGACGCCCGGGATCAGCGCCAGGGCCTGCGCGAACCCGAAGCCGAGGCCGTGCGGCACGTTCAGGTCGTCGAGGGTGCGCCGCTGCTTGCCGACGCGGTCGGCGATCAGCAGGATCACGCCGAACACGATCAGCGTCGTCGCGGTGATGCGCAGGTCGCGGAAGGCCTCGTCGATCTGGTCCTGCAGCAGCAGGCCGAGCACCACGATCGGGATCGAGCCCACGATGATCAGCCAGCCCAGCCGCGCGTCCGGGTCGTGGCGCCAGCTGCGGCGGTAGAGCGAGAAGAACCAGGCCTGCAGGATCCGGCCGATCTTCTTGCCGAAGTACAGGATCACCGCCAGCTCGGTGCCGATCTGCGTCACGGCCGTGAACGCCGCGCCCGGGTCGTCCCAGCCGACGAGCGCGGCCACGATCCGCAGGTGCGCGCTGGAGGAGATCGGCAGGAACTCCGTGAGCCCCTGCACCAACCCCAGCACCAGTGCTTCGAACCACCCCATCAGGCCACTCCCGCCAGCTCGATCGCTTCCACGGCGGTCCGCAAGGCCGCCTCGAATCCCGCGGACTCCCCGTACGGAGTCACGGACAACGTCGTCACGCCCGCCTCGGCGTAGGCCGCCATGCGCTCGGCGATCCGCTCCCGCGGGCCGAGCAGGGACGTCGCGTCGAGGAACTCCAGCGGCACGGCCGCCTGAGCCCCCGCGTAGTCGCGGGCGAGGTAGAGCTCCTGCACCGCGGCCGCCTCGGCCTCGAACCCCATCCGCCCGGCCAGGTGGTTGTAGAAGTTCTGCTTCCGGCTGCCCATGCCGCCCAGGTACAGGGCGGCGTGAGCGCGCACGGCGTCCGCGCACTCGCGCCAGTCGGGCCCGACCACCAGTGGCACGGCCGGCGCGACGTCGAACCCGTCGAGCGTCCGGCCGGCGGCTTCGGCGCCCGCGCGCAGGTGTGCGAGCTGCTCACCGGCGTGCTCGGGCGAGAAGAACACCGGCAGCCAGCCGTCGGCGATCTCGCCGGTGAGCTCGAGGTTCTTCGGCCCGATCGCGGCGAGGTACACCGGCACCTGCTTGCGCTCGGGCCGGAAGCTCAGGCCCAGCGCCAGCCCCGGTCCGTCGGGCAGCGGCAGCTCGAAGTGCTCACCGCTGAACCGCACGCGCCGGCGCGACTGCACCGCCCGCACGATCTCCACGTACTCGCGGGTGCGGCCCACCGGGTCGGCGAACCGCACGCCGTGCCAGCCCTCCGACACCTGCGGACCCGACACGCCCAGGCCGAGCCGGAACCGGCCGCCCGAGAGCGTGTCGAGGGTGGCGGCCGTCATGCCCGTCATCGCCGGCGTCCGCGCCGGGATCTGCAGCACGGCGCTGCCCACGTCGATGCGCTCGGTGCGCGCCGCGATCCAGGTGAGCATCGTCACGGCGTCGGAGCCGTAGGCCTCGGCTGCCCACACCACGGCGTAGCCGAGTTCGTCCGCTCTTCGAGCCAGCACCAGGTTCGCGGAGTTGTCCCCGGTGCCCCAGTAACCGAGGTTGAGTCCCATTCGCACGGCCGGAAACGTACCGATCCCGCCCCGGGGGCCGTGCCGTGGGTGCACCGACGGGATGACCGGCCGCGACACGGCGTCACCTTGGTCAAGTACGGGCCGGGCCGACGGCTAGGCTCGGCGGTCGTGGAAAAGCGACAGCTCGGCCGGTCGGGACTGCGGGTCTCGCGCCTGGCGCTCGGCACGATGACGTGGGGCGGCGACACCGACGCCGAGGAGGCGGCGAGCCAGCTCGTCGCGTTCGTCGACGCCGGCGGCACGCTGGTGGACACCGCGGACATCTACGCCGAGGGCGAGGCCGAGCGGGTGCTCGGCAGCCTGCTGGGCGACCTGGTGCCGCGCGACGACGTGGTGCTGGCCACCAAGGCCGTCGCCCGGCGCACCGACGGGCCCTTCGGCGGCGGCGCGTCCCGGGGCGCGCTGCTGAGCGCGCTCGACGGCTCGCTGCGCCGGCTCGCCACCGACCACATCGACCTCTGGCAGCTGCACGCGTGGGACGCGGGGGTGCCGATCGAGGAGACTCTCTCGGCGCTGGAGTACGCGGTGACCAGCGGCAAGGTCCGCTACATCGGCGTGTCGAACTACGCGGGCTGGCAGCTCGCCACGGCCGCCTCCCGCGCGAGCGCGGTGGCCCCGATCGTGTCCTGCCAGTACGAGTACTCGCTGCTCGAACGCGGAGCCGACCGCGAGGCCGTGCCCGCCGCCCTGCACCACGGCATCGGGCTGCTGCCCTGGGCGCCGCTCGGGCGCGGCGTGCTCACCGGCAAGTACCGCACGGGCACGCCCGCCGATTCGCGCGGCGCGTCCAGCGAGTTCGCCGGCTACGTGGAGCACCACCGCACCGACCGCGCGGCCCGGATCGTGCAGGCCGTGGCCACGGCCGCCGACGGGCTCGGCACCTCGCCGCTCGTCGTCGCGCTGGCCTGGGTCCGCGACCGGCCGGGGGTGGTCGCGCCGGTCGTCGGCGCCCGCGACACCGGCCAGCTCACCGGCTCGCTGGCCGCCGAAGACCTCACGCTCCCGCCCGCCATCCGCAGCGCTCTCGACGACGTGAGCTGCGTGGATGTCGGTTATCCGGAGCGCGGACCGAAATGAGGCGCAGGTGTCTGTTGGATGACGCACACGTGACGGCACGGGAATCGTGGGGGATGCTGGTGAGGACACCTCGCCGAGGGACAGCTGGAGGCTTCAAGGTGCGTCGGCTCACCGCCGTGTCGCGGATCGCGATCCCGCTGGTCGGTGCCCTCGCGCTGTCGGCGTGCTCGTCGTCGGGCCAGGACAACACCGATTCGCTGCAGGTGGTGGCGAACCCGGTGGCCGCGAAGCCCGCGCCCTCCCCCGCCGTCACGGTCAAGCCCGCCGGTCAGGTGCTCGCCACCCCCGCGGTGTCGGCGATGGCGACCGACGAGAAGACCCACACCCTGGCGGTCGCGGTCACGCAGCCGCCGTCGGTGCTGCTCTACGACCTCGACGCGCTGACCACCCCGCGCGCCACCGTGCAGCTGCCCGGGCCGGCCGAGTCGCTGACCACCACCGACGGCCAGGCGATCGCGAGCATCCCGGGCAAGGGTGAGCTCGCGAAGATCGCCCTGGCCGACGGCAAGCTCACCACGCAGCCGGTGGCCGGCCAGCCCGCCGCCGGCGTGGCCGACGGCCCGGACACGCTCGTGGCCGTACGTGACCGCAAGGCCGTGGAGGTGCTGGCCGCCGGTGCGGTGACCAAGACGATCACCGGCCAGCTCTACAGCGCCGACGACGTGGTGAACACCGGGCAGGGGGTGGTCGTGCTCGACCGTCTGCGCACCGCCGTGTTCAGCGTCGACGTGAACGCCGGGACGATGGGCGAGGGCCTGCGCGCCGGCGACGGCGCCGCCAACGCCACCAGCGACTCCTACGGCCGGGTGCTCGTGACCGACGCCCGCGCGGGCGCGCTGCTCGCGTTCTCCGTCGGCCCGCTGATCCTGCGCCAGCGCTACCCGGTGCCGGGCGGGATCTACGGCATCGCCTACGACCACCGGCGCAACCTGGCCTGGGTCACCTTGACCGGGCAGAACCAAGTGGTGGGCTTCGACGTCCGTGGCGGCGAGCCCACCGAGAAGTACCGATTCCCGACCGTGCGCCAGCCGAACTCGGTGAGCGTCGACGACCGGAGCGGCCGCGTGCTCGTCGGCTCGGCCGCGGGAGAAGGGACCCAGGTGATCCAGCCATGACAACGGTCGACGAGGCGGTGGTCGAAGGCGATTGGGAGTACCGCCGCCTGCGCCTGCCCCCGGGTGTGTCCCGGCGCGCGGCGGCGATCCAGCTCTCGATCCACGCCGAGTTCGCCGGCTGGGAGCTGCGCACGGTGCGGCTCTACGCCGACGGCACCCGGCGGATCTGGCTGCGGCGCAAGCGCACCGCGGCCGACCGCCTGCCGGGGCTCGCGACGTAATTCCCATAAGTCCAGACCAAAGTTCCGCGCGCCCTGTTCACCCTGATCCGGCCCCTTGACGTACGCGGTGGATCTTCGCGTACCACCAGGTTTTCAGCCGGCGGCACGACCGTTCGGCTGAACCGTGCCGAGAGGGTGAACATGAACAGGCTCGCCGGAAAGGTCGCCGTGGTCACCGGCGCCACCAGCGGAATCGGTGCCGCCATCGCCCGCCGCTTCGTCGCCGAGGGGGCTCAGGTGGTGCTCGCCGGGCGCCGGGCGGACAACGGCCGCGCGATCGCGCGGCAGCTGGGCGAGGCGGCCCGGTTCCACCGCACCGACGTGTCGGTGGACACCGACGTCGAGGACCTGATCCACACCACCGCGGAGCGGTTCGGCGGCCTCGACGTGCTGGTGAACAACGCCGGGACCCCGGCCACGATCAGCTCGGTCACCGACGTGGAGCCGGCCGGCTTCCGGCGGGTGTTCGACGTGAACGTGTCAGCGTCAGCGGGGTCACGACCGGGATCTTCGCCAAGGTCGCCGGCTACGGCGACGAGGAAGCCGAGACGCCCGAGGTGCTGGCCGTGGTGGGCGAAAAGATCACGCCGCTGGTGAAGGAGGTCAGCCCGACCCCGCGCGCGGGCACCACGGACGACGTCGCCGCCGCGGCGGTGTACCTGGCGAGCGACGAATCCGGCTCCGTGATCGGGCACAGCCTCCAGGTCGACGGAGGACATTCCCTCGGCCCGCCCTACTCGGTGCTGCTGGAGCAGCGAGCCAGGATCGCCTCGGCGCTCAAGCCGAGGACCTCGTGACCCACTCGCGGTCCCGGTTCAGCCGGTGACCCGCCCGAGCCACTCCTGCCAGCTCCGCTCGTCGCCGCCCTCGGTCGTGAACACGTGGTGGCAGGCGACGAGCGGGCCGCGGAAGCCCTGCAGGAAGCAGTACAGCGCGTCGGCCGTGCGCACGGCCACGACCTGCTCGCTCACGGAGTAGACGACTCCTTCGACGGCCCGGTCGCCGAGCTCGACCCGCACCCGGTCGCCCTCCTCGGCCCGGCCCGGCAGCCCGAGCTCGGCGCCGAGGGCTCGCCACAGCCGGTCCCAGTCGGCGACCGGCGGGCCGAACGCCGTGATCGGCGTGGCCGTGCGACCGGCGAAGTACGTGACGTACTCGACGAGGGTGCGGAAGAACAGCGCGCCGCCGGCGGTCATCGCCTCGAACTCCTCCTCCCAGTCGTCGCCGGGCAGGAAGCCGCTCGTGACGCACCGGAGCACGGAGCTGCCGCCTTCGCGGCCTTCGATCAGGAACTCGTACGCGATCTTGCGGCCGTCGGCTTCCTCGCTGCCGAACACCAGCCGCTCGAGCGGGTCCCACGCGGTGATGGCGTGCTCGGGCTCGTAGCCGGCGAACGCGCCGCGGATCACGCCGCCGGCGCCGCCCTCGACCTCGTTGCGGCCCAGGTACCACGAGTCGATGCCGGGGCCCGTGGAGATCGCGGCCCAGATCTGCTCCGGCGTGGCGGCCACCTCAGCCGAGTCGTGCAGCTCGAAATCCTTGCCCATCGGTCTGTCCCCCTGCTCAGTCGGTGCCGGCCGGCTCGGCGGCTTCGGCGGGAATGCTCGGGTGCACGGCCACGACCACGCGGAACGCGCGCCCGTTTTCGGCGCCCTCGTCGTGGTACTTGGCCACCAGCGTGGTCACGGCGGCGGTGAGCTCTTCGGCGAACGCGGCCCGGTCCGCGGCCGAGGCGAAGCGCACCTCGCCGTCGAGCGCGAACGTCGCGACGCGTTTGCGCGCCTTGGCCGCACCCGTGATCAGGATCCCGACGTCGCGCACCAGCCGGCCGGCCACGGCCAGCAGCCACCGTGCGGACAACCGGTCGGGCGACTGCGCCGGATCCGGCTGCACCGCCGAAAGCGCGGTCGGGGAGATCACGTAGGAGGCCGCGGTCGCGCGCATCATGCGCTCCGTGACGTTGCCCTTGCGCCGCTCCTCCACCAGCTCCACGAGGCCGTGCTTCTCCAGCGCGCGCAAGTGGTAGTTGACCTTCTGCCGGGGCAGGTCCACCCGGGCCGCGAGCATGGTCGCCGAGGCCGGTTCGGCCAGCTCGGCCAGGAGCCGGGCGCGGACCGGGTCCAGCGACACCTCGGCCGCGGCCGCGTCTTCGATCACCGCAACGGGGAACATGTCCCCATCGTCGTACCGACAAACTGAGTTGTCAAGAATCTCTTTGTTGTCGGTAGGCCTCGCGCACCTGCGCCACGATCCGCGGCAGGACCTGGGCCGCGGCCTCCAGCGGCACGACGTGCCCGACCCCCGGCAGCACCACGGCGGTCCCGTGGTCGAGCCCGCCGACGAGGTGCTCGACGTCGGCGGCCGCCACGATCCGGTCCCGCTCCCCCACGATCGCCGTCACCGGCAGGGACCCCACACGGGCCAGCGCCGCGTCCCGCGCGAACGCGTCGAGGGCCGGGCGGAACACCGCGACGGTGTGCGGCCAGTTGCGCCGGATCATCGTCACCGTGAGCTCCACCAGCTCCGGATCGGGGTCGTCACCGAAGAGCCACCAGCGCAGCCCCGCGCTCACCGCCCGGCTCGTGTGCTCACGCACCAGGCCGAACAGCTTCGCGCCCAGCACGTGTTCCAGGTCCTGGGCCAGCATCCCGAGAGCGCCCGGCCACGCCGCCGACGCCTCCGTGGCGAGCCGCCCGGACGAGGTGGCGAGCAGCACCAGCCCGGCCACCCGCGCGGCGAAGAGCTCCGGATGGCGCTGCGTGAGCGACATGATCGCGAGCCCGCCCATGTCGTGGCCCACGAGCACGACCCGGCCCTCCGGCACCGCGCGGTCGAGGACCTCGGCGAGATCGTCACCGAGCTGCGCCATGGTCGCGGTGGCACGCCCGGCCCGACCGGACCGGCCGTGGCCTCGGTGGTCGTAGCCGACGACCGAAACCGGCTCGTCGAGAGCTTCCGGCAGCAGTGGGGCGATCCGGCTCCAGCTGCGCCGGTCGAGCGCGTAACCGTGCAGCAGCACCACGGTCACCCCGGCCGACGGGTCACCCCAGCGCACGAGGTGCAGGGGTGTCCCGTCGGCGAGGGTGAACGCGGGCACGTCGGCGGGATTCCGGCGATCAGGACGAACGCACGAAGCGGTCGAGCACGCGCGTGCCGAACTTCAGCGCGTCGACCGGCACCCGCTCGTCCACGCCGTGGAAGAGCGCCGAGAAGTCGAGGTCGGCCGGCAGCTTCAGCGGGGCGAAGCCGAAGTTGCGGATTCCGAGCTGCTGGAACGACTTCGCGTCGGTGCCACCGGAGAGCATGTACGGCAGCGTGCGCGCGCCCGGGTCCTCGGCGAGCACCGCGGCGGTCATCGCGTCGACGAGCGCGCCGTCGAAGGTGGTCTCCACCGGCGGCAGCTCCATCCACTCCTTCTCGATGTCCGGGCCGAGGATCTCGTCGAGCTCGCGGTCGAACGCCTCGATGCGCCCGGGCAGGATGCGGCAGTCGACCGCGGCCTCGGCGAAGGACGGGATCACGTTCGACTTGTAGCCGGCGGTGAGCATCGTCGGGTTCGCGGTGTCGCGCAGGGTCGCGCCGATCATGCGGGAGATGTTGCCGAGCTTGGCGACCGAGCCCTCGAGGTCGTCCTCGGGGAAGTCCCAGCCGGTGATCTCGGTGACCCCGGCGAGGAACTCGCGCACGGAATCGGTGAGCACCAACGGGAAGCGGTGGTTGCCGAGCCGCGCGACGGCCTCGGCGAGCTTGGTCACCGCGTTGTCGCGGTGGATCATCGAGCCGTGGCCCGCCGTGCCGCGCACGCGCAGCTTCATCCAGCGGATGCCCTTTTCCGCCGTCTCGATCACGTACGCGCGCACGTCGTCCTTGAGCGTGATCGAGAAGCCGCCGACCTCGCTGATCGCCTCGGTCACGCCTTCGAACAGCTCGGGGCGGTGCTCCACGAGCCACTGCGCGCCGTACTTGCCGCCGGCCTCTTCGTCGGCCAGGAAGGCGAACACGATGTCGCGCGGCGGCACGATGCCGTGGATCTTGTAGTGGCGCGCCAGCGCCAGGGTCATGCCGACCATGCCCTTCATGTCGACCGCGCCGCGGCCCCACACGTAGCCGTCCTGCACGGCGCCGGAGAACGGGTGCACCGACCACTCGGACGGGTCGGCGGGCACCACGTCGAGGTGGCCGTGGATCAGCAGGGCCCCGCGCGAAGGATCGGCGCCGGGCAGCCGGACGATCACGTTGTGGCGGTCCGCGCCGCCGGACTCGACGTAGGTGATCTCGTAGCCGGCGTCGGTGAGCTGTTCGGCCACGTACTCGGCGGCGGCGCGTTCGCCGACCAGGGTGTCGGGATCTCCGGTGTTGGTGGTGTCGATGCGAATGAGGTCGCTGGTGAGCGTGACGGCCTCGTCAGCGGCGGCGTCGATCGAGTTCGGTTCGGTCACTCGACCTTCCTATCATTCGACGGCTCGCGCGGCCGTCGGCGCGCACCGCTCAGGTCCGGTCGAGGGCCGAAACCACCTCGGAAACGGGACGCAAGTGCTGATGCAGCACCCGCAACGCCGTTTCCGCGTCGCCGGTGTCGAGCGCGGCAACCAGCTGCCGGTGCTCAGCGTCGATGATCGAGAGCCGTTCGGGCCGCGCCTCCAGCGCGCGCACGGCGACGCGTTGCTGGCGCGAGCGCAGTGTGTCGTACAACTCGGTGAGCACCGTGTTGCCGGCGGCGTTCACGATCGCGCGGTGGAACTGCCGGTCGAAACCGGACACAGCGAACCAATCGCGTTCGGCGCCCGCGCGCACCAGCGCGTCGGCCAGTTCGGCCATCTCGGCCGGGGCGCCCCGGCCCGCGGCGCAGACCTCGCTGATCGCGTGGCCTTCGATGAGCCGGCGGCTCTGGTAGACCTCTTCGAGCTCACGCGCGGTCACGGTGCGGACCTGCGCGCCCTTGCGCGGCAGCAGGCTGATGAACCGCTCGGCTTCGAGCCGGTGGAACGCTTCGCGCACCGGCGTCCGCGACACCCCGACCACCCCGGAGACCCACAGCTCGTCGAGGAACCGTCCGCCCTCCAGCTCGCCCGAGATGATCCCGTCGCGCAGCCAGGCGTACACCCGATCCCGAGCCGGTCCGCCGCCCTCGACCGGGACCGGCCCCGGTGCGGTGGTGGTCACTGCGTCTCCCCTCGTCGCGCACCCGCGTCGGCGCGCAGGCGAGCCTACACCCCTGGACCGGGCCCTGATCCGTCGTGTATACACGGAGTACACATATTGGTGACGGTCGCCGTCACTCGTGAAAGGACCCTCGCCATGGTGCACGTCGCCGTCGCGCAGTTCGCGCCCACCGACGACAAACCGGCCAACCTCGCGCACGTCACGCGCCTCGCCGGCGAGGCCGCCGACCGCGGTGCCGACGTGGTGGTGCTGCCGGAGTACTCGATGTTCACCGTGCCCAAGGTGGACGATCGGTTCGTGGCCTCGGCCGAGCACCTCGACGGCCCGTTCGCCACCGGGCTGCGCGAGCTCGCCGCGAACCGCGGCATCACCGTGGTGGCCGGGATGAACGAGGCACTGCCCGAGGGCGGCCGGATCTGGAACACGCTGGTGGCGGCCGGTCCGGACGGCGAGTTCTCCGCGCTGTACCGCAAGCTCCACCTGTACGACGCGTTCGGCTTCCGCGAGTCCGACGTGATCCGGGCCGGGGAGATCACCGAACCGGCCACGTTCAAGGCCGCGGGCCTCACCTTCGGGCTGCAGACCTGTTACGACCTGCGGTTCCCGGAGGTCACGCGCCGGCTCGTCGACGCCGGCGCCCAGGTCGTGCTGCTGCCGGCCGAGTGGGTGCCGGGGCCGCTCAAGGAGTACCACTGGACGACGCTGGTGAAGGCGCGCGCGATCGAGAACACCGTGTACGTCGCCGCGGCCGGTCAGATCGCGCCGATGGGGTCGGGGTCGAGCCTGATCGTGGACCCGATGGGGGTCGTGACCGCTTCGCTGGGTGAAGCGCCTGGGGTCGCGGTCGCCGAGGTCTCGGCCGACCGTCTGGCGCAGGTCCGGACCACGAACCCGGCGCTCGAACTGCGGCGGTTCACGGTGGTGCCGCGGGAGAACGTCGGCTGACCTAGTCGCCGTCCGCCCGGTGCGCGCCGAGGCCGATCTCCTTGATCGCCGCGGCCGCGCCGGGCGTGCTGGCGAGCAGCCGCGCGAGATCCAGCGCCACGGCCAGTTCCGTGCCGGCCGGCACGATCCGGTGCGCCACACCGAACTTCGCGGCCGTTGCGGCGGTGAGGGTGCCGCCGGTGCGGCGCAGCTCGTGAACGGCCTCTTCGGACAGTCGCGCCGGCACCGCCGAACCGAGCTCACCTGGCCCGCCGAGCCCACCGGGGATCACGAACTCGGCGTGCTCGGCCGCCACGATCAGATCCGTCATCAGGGCCAGCTCGAACCCGCCGCCGCGCGCGACCCCGTTCACCGCGGCGATCATCGGCTTGCCGACGCGGAAGAAGTCCGCGACCCCGGCCAGCCCGCCGATCCCCGGCGCGACGTCCCAGCCGGCGGAGAAGTACTCGTGTCCCGCACCGGTGACGACTCCGGCGCGCACCGACGGATCGTCGCGCAGCCGGGCCCACGCCGTGTACAGCTCGAAACTCACGCGGGAGTCGATGGCGTTCCCGGCCGGACGGTCCACCGTCGCCACGAGCACGCCGTCGACGACCTCGGTGCGAACGGCACCCGGTGGTGCGGCGGTCATGGTTTTCCTGGTGGTGCGAAGGATTCGGTCCGGCGTTCCGGACGTTAGCCGCCGCGCCGCCGGTGGTCAAACCGGGGACCCGGCTGACGCGGAAGTCAGGGGTTAATCACACTTCCGTTCCCTGACAACGAAACCCGGCAAACGGTACGCCACCGGTGGCGCGTGTATTGCGATAATCGCAACGCGGGGTTACGGTCTTGCGGCATGGACGAGTCGGAGGAGCTGCGGACCAGGGTCCGGGAGCTCATCCGGTCCATGCCGGGAGCCCAGCGGCAGTTCGCCGCTGCCATCGGGCTCGACGAGACGAAGCTGTCGAAGGCGCTCACCGGCACCCGCCGGTTCTCGCCGCACGAGCTCGTCCGGGTCGCCGAGTACTGCGGCGTCACGGTCAACTGGCTGCTCAACGGCAGTGACGACGCGAAGACCGTGACGGCGGTCCCCGCGCTCGCCGCGCGGCCCGAGAGCGATCCCGAGCACCACACGCAATCCGAGCCGCGGCGACGGATCCTCGAGACGGCGTGGCGGCTCATCGCCGAGCGCGGGTACCACCGGGTGCGCATCGCGGACATCGCGAAGGCGTGTGGCACCAGCACGGCCACCATCCACTACCACTTCCCCAGCAAGACCGAAGTGCTCAATGAAGCGTTGCGGCGCAACGTGAAGCTCGCGTTCGACCGCCAGGTCGCCGAGCTGCACGCCGTCGACGGCGCCCACGACCGGCTGCTCAAGCTGGTCGAACTGCAACTGCCGGCCGACGGCCTGCTGCGCGCCGAATGGTCGGTCTGGCTGCAGGTGTGGAACGAGGTCGCCCTCTTCCCGGAACTGCGGTCGCTCTACACCGATTCCTACGACCGCTGGCACCGGACGATCCTCATGACCATCCGCACCGGCCAGGAACAGAAGGTGTTCCGAGTGGCCGATCCCGAGGCCGCCACCGAGCAGCTCACCGCGCTGATCGACGGACTCGGCATCCAGGTGCTCACCCGCAAGCCGGGCAGCACCGTGGCCACCATGCGCAAGCACCTGCACGACTTCATCGAAAGGTCGATCGTCAAGGGAGCCTGATGAACCACGAGGTCATCGTCACCTGCGCCCTCACCGGCGCCGGTGACACCGTCGGCCGCAGTCCCCACGTGCCGGTCACGCCGGCGCAGATCGCCGCGAGCGCGATCGAAGCCGCGAACGCGGGCGCTGCCGTCGTCCACATCCACGTGCGCGAGCCCGAAACCGGGGCGCCGTCGCGGGACGTGGCGCTGTACCGGGAAGCGGTGCGGCTGATCCGCGAGTCCGGAGTGGACGTGGTCGTGAACCTGACCGCCGGGATGGGCGGTGACCTCGTGCTCGACGAGGAGGACCCGCTCAAGCCGATCGACGGGACGGATCTGGTCGGCGCGCTCGACCGGCTCCCGCACGTCGAGGAGCTGCTGCCCGACATCTGCACGCTCGACTGCGGTTCGCTCAACTTCGGTGAGGGCAGCCAGCTGTACGTGTCCACTCCGGACATGCTGCGCATCGGCGCGAAGCGCATCCAGGAGCTCGGCGTGAAGCCGGAGCTGGAGATCTTCGACACCGGGCACCTGTGGTTCGCCTCGAAGATGGTGGAGGAAGGGCTGATCGACGCCCCGCCGCTGTTCCAGCTGTGCATGGGCATCCCGTACGGCGCGCCCGCGGACCCCGGTCTGCTGCAGGCGATGGTGCGGCTGCTGCCCGCGGGCGCGCAGTGGGCGTCGTTCGCGATCGGGCGCGACCAGATGCCGTGGGTGGCGCAGTCGGTGCTGCTCGGTGGCCACGTGCGGGTGGGTCTGGAAGACAACCTGTACCTCGCGCGCGGGGTGAAGGCGACCAACGGGCAACTGGTGGAGCGGGCCGTGCGGATCGTCGGCGACCTGGGTGCCTCGATCGCGAGCCCCGCGCGGGCCCGCGAGATCCTCGGCTTGAAGGAGCGGGCTGTTGTCTGAGGCACCGTCCGGAGCACTGCCGGAAGTCTCCACTGTGGACACGGTCGCGTGCGTCGGCGCCGGGGTGATCGGCGGCGGCTGGGTCGCGCACTTCCTCGCCCGCGGCTACCGCGTCCGGGCTTGGGACCCGGCGCCCGACGCCGCCGCGAAGCTGGGCCGGCTCGTGGACGCCGCGTGGCCCGCACTCACCTCACTCGGCCTGGCCGAGGGCGCGAGCCGCGAAGCGCTCACCGTCACGAGCACGCTCGCCGAAGCGGTCGAGGGCGCCGGGTTCGTGCAGGAAAGCGCTCCCGAAGACCTGGCGCTGAAGCAGAAGCTGCTCGCCGACATCGACGCCGTGACGCCGGCCGGGGTCGTCGTCGCGTCGTCGACCTCGGGCTACGGCATGACCGAGATGCAGGTGGCGGCGCAAACGCCGGAGCGGCTCGTGGTCGGCCACCCGTTCAATCCGCCCTACCTCATTCCCCTGGTCGAGGTGGTCGGCGGCGAGCTCACCGCGCCGTGGGTGGTGGCGTGGGCGAGCGAGTTCTACCGGCACGTCGGCAAGACCGTGATCACCATGGACGCGGAGGTGCCGGGCTTCATCGCCAACCGGCTGCAGGAGGCGCTCTGGCGCGAGGCTCTGCACATGGTGGCCCACGGCGAGGCGACGGTGGAGCAGATCGACACCGCGATCACCGCCGGGCCGGGCCTGCGCTGGCCCGTGCAGGGACCGATGCTCACCTTCCACCTCGCCGGCGGCGAAGGCGGCATGGCGCACATGTTGGACCATTTCGGACCGTCGCTGAAGGCGCCGTGGACCCGGCTCGAGGCACCCGAGCTCACGCCCGAGCTGCGCGACGCCGTGGTGGCCGGCTGCGAGGACGAGGCCGCGCCGCGCACGATCGCCGACCTGGTGGCCGAGCGGGACCGCGCGATCATCGCGATCCAGCGGGCCGTGGCCGAGGCCCGCCGTGGGTGAGCCGCTGATCCACCACGACCGCGTCCGTCCCGAGTGGATCGACTACAACGGCCACCTCTCCGAGCCCTATTACGTGCTGGTGTTCGGCGACGCCACCACGGCGCTGATGGACGCGGTCGGTCTCGACGCCGCCTACCGCGCGGCCACCGGCGCTTCGCTCTACACCGTGGAAGCGCACGTGCGGTACCTGCGGGAGGTCGCGCCGGAGGCCGAGCTGACCGTGACCACGGCCGTGCTGGCCGTCGGCGCGAAGAAGGTGCGCCTCTGGCACGAGCTGCACGTCGGCGGTGCGGTCGTGGCCACGGAGGAACTGATGTGCCTGCACGTCGCCGGGGGCCGGGCGGCGCCGTTCCCCGAAGCCGTCGCCGACCGGCTCGGTGGCTACCGCGCGCCGATCCCCGACCACGCGGGGCGTGCCATCGCCTGACTCTCCCGAACCCCGACCCGGCCCGCCTCCCACCGGAAGACACCCATGGAAGAACGATGTGAGCCGAATTCCCTTTCCCGCCGCCGGTTCCTCACCGGCGCGCTCGGCGGCGCCGCGTTGCTCGGCGCCGCTCCCCTGCTCGCCGCGTGCGGGGGTGCCGGCGTCGCGGCCGCCGCGCCGACCGGACCACCCCGGCGCGGCGGCACCCTGCGCGTCGGGGTGACCGGCGGCGGCGCGTCCGACACGATCGACCCGCACATCCCCGCGACCAACCCCGACATCGCGCGGGTGATCAACCTCTACGAACCACTGCTGCTGCGCGACCACAACTACGAGCTGCAGCCGGTGGTGGCCGCATCGCTCACGTCGTCGCCGGACGCCCGGACCTGGACCGCGGTGCTGCGCCAGGGCGTGCGGTTCCACGACGGCCGCCCGGTGACCCCGGCCGACGTCGTGGCCACGTTCAAGCGGATCACCGACCCGAAGGACCCGAAGAGCGGCGCGGCCGGGCTCACCATGCTCGGCAAGGTGGTGCCGACCGGCGACCACACCGTCGAGTTCCGGCTCACCGCGCCCAACTCCGGGTTCGACGACCTGCTCGGCCAGTACAACCTCGGCATCGTGCCGGCCGACTTCGACGTGAAGCGGCCGATCGGCACCGGGCCGTTCCGGCTGCAGGAGTTCACCGCGGGGCTGCAGAGCACGTTCGTGCGCAACGAGCACTACTGGCGGCCCGGCGAGCCCTACCTCGACGAGCTGGTGCTGATCAACTTCGCCGAGGACGACGCGCGGATCAACGCGCTGCTCTCGTCGCAGGTCGACGCGATCGACCAGGTGCCGGTGGCGTTGATCGACGTGCTGCGCAGCGACCCGCGCATGCGGGTGCTGCGCTCGGCCACGGGCACCTGGCTGCCGTTCACGATGCGGGTGGACCGCCCGCCGTTCGACGACGTGCGGGTGCGCCAGGCGCTGCGGCTGATCGTGGACCGCGACCAGATGATCAACCAGGTGCTCTCGGGCCAGGGCCGGCCCGGCAACGACCTCTACGCACCCTTCGACCCGGCCTACGACGCCCAGCTGCCCCAGCGCAGACAGGACATTCCGGCCGCCAAGCGGCTGCTGGCCGAGGCCGGGCACGAGAACCTCGACATCGAGCTCGTGACCGCCCCCATCCAGGCCGGGGCGGTGGAGGCGGCGCAGGTGTTCCAGCAGCAGGCCAAGGCGGCGGGCGTGACCGTGCGCATCCGCAAGGTGGACACCACCACGTTCTACGGCGAGAACTACCTGTCCTGGGACTTCGCGCAGGACTTCTGGTACACCCGCAACTACCTGCCGCAGGTGGCCAGCGGCTCGCTGCCGAAATCGCCGTACAACGAAACCCACTGGCAGGACCCGCAGTTCGGCGACCTCGTCACCCGGGCGAGCGCCACTGTGGACACCGCCGCCCGCACGGCGTTGCTGAAGCAGGCGCAGCGGATCGAATACGAGCGCGGCGGCCTCATCGTGTGGGGGTTCGTGGACCAGGTCGACGCCCACCAGGTCTACGTCGCGGGTCTCGTGCCCGACCGGACGGGGATCTCGCTGTCCGGCTACCAGTTCCGCGAGGCCTGGCTCGGTACGGCGCCGGCGGCCACCGGAAAGGCAGGTGCGTGATGACGCGCATGATCGTGAAACGGCTGCTCGTGAGCCTCGTGGTGCTGTGGCTGGTCACGTTGCTCGTGTTCGTCGCGACGCTGCTGCTGCCGGGTGACCCGGCGCGCGCGATCCTCGGCCAGCAAGCGACACCGGAGCGGATCGCCGTGCTGCAGCACCAGCTGCACCTCGACGAGCCGGTCTGGCAGCGCTACCTCAGCTGGCTCGGCGGGCTGTTCACCGGTGACCTCGGCACGTCGACCTCCACGCAGGGCCCGGTGACCACGCTGCTCGGCGATCGGGTGGTGGCGTCGCTGGTGCTGCTCGTGCTCGCGGCGGTGATCGCGACGCCGCTGGGCCTGGCGCTGGGCACGTGGAGCGCGATGCGGCGCGGCCGCGCCGCGGACCAGACGGTGTCGGGCATCAGCCTGGTGATCGCCGCGCTGCCGGAGTTCGTGATCGGCGTGGCGTTGATCGTGCTGTTCGCGACCACGGTGTTCAAGGTCCTGCCCTCGGTCACGCTGGCCGCGCCGGGCGAACCGGTGTGGCGGCAACCGAGCCAGCTCGTGCTGCCGGTGGCGACGCTCGTGCTGGTGGTCACGCCGTACATCACCCGGATGATGCGGGCGACCATGAACGAGGTCCTCGACTCCGGGTACGTGGAGATGGCGCGGCTCAAGGGCGTGCGCGAGCGGACCGTGCTGCTGCGCCACGCGCTGCCGCACGCGGTGGGTCCCGTCGCGCAGGTCGTGGCGCTGCAGCTCGCGTGGCTGGCCGGCGGGGTCGTGGTGGTGGAGTTCCTCTTCCGCTACCCCGGCATCGGGCAGTCGCTGATCGACGCGGTGAGCAAGCGCGACGTCGCCGTGGTGCAGGCCGTGACGCTGATCATCGCGGCGGTCTACATCGTGGTGAACCTGCTCGCCGACGTGGTCGGCATCCTCGCGAACCCCAAGCTGCGCACGGAGGCGAGCCGATGACCGCCGTCGACGACGAGCTGGCGCCGGCCACCACGGCCGCTGAAACCCCGATGCGGGCCCGCGGCCTGCTGCGTACCGCGTGGGCCTTCCCTCAGGCCAAGGTCGGCACGGCGCTGGCCGGGATCGTGGTGCTGGTGGCCCTGCTCGGCCCGTGGCTCGGGCCGGTGCTCACCGGCCACACCACCACGGACTTCGCGGGCAAGCCGTTCAAGCCCGACGGTTTGGTCGGCACCGACGGCCTCGGCCGCGACGTGCTCACGCGGTTTCTCGCCGGCGGCACCACGCTGCTGCTCTACGCGGTGCTCGCCACCGTGCTGGGCATCGTGCTCGGCGCGCTGCTCGGGTTGGTCGCCGGCTACAGCGGCGGGTGGCTCGACAGCCTGCTGATGCGCGGCAACGACGTGCTGCTGTCGTTTCCGCAGCTGGTGATCGCGCTGCTGGCCATCGCGGTGATCGGGCCGAAGGGCTGGCTGCTCGTGCTGGTGATCGGCCTCACCCACGCGCCCCGCACGGCTCGCGTCGCGCGGCAGGCGACGGTGGCGGTGCGCGGCGAGGACTACATCCGGGCCGCGGAGATGTACGGGGTACCGCGCGGCCGGATCCTGCTGCGGGAGATCCTGCCGAACATCACCGGCCCGCTCATGGTGGAGCTCGGCCTGCGGCTCACCTACTCCATCGGCTACATCGCGTCGCTGTCGTTCCTGGGCCTCGGCATCCAGCCGCCCACGGCCGACTGGGGCCTGATGATCAACGAGAACCGGATCGCGCTGGTCGTGCAGCCGTGGGGCGTGCTGCTCCCAGTGGTGGCGATCGCGCTGCTCGCCGTCGGCACGAACCTCGTGGCCGATTCGCTCGCCTCGGCCGCGGCCGGGCGCACCCGGGAGGACCACTCGTGACGGCCGTCGAAGATCCGCAGCTCGCGCTGCAAGTGTCCGGCCTGCGGGTGAAGACGACCGCGGGCCGGACGGTGCTGCACGACGTCGGCTACCGCATCGCGCCGGGTGAGGTGCTCGCGCTCGTGGGCGAGTCCGGCTCGGGCAAGACCACGGCGGGGCTGGCCGCGCTCGGGCACTTCCGCCGCGGGCTCGTGGAAGCCGGCGGTTCGGTGACGCTGCACCCCCGTGACGGCGAGCCTGTGGACGTGCTCTCGCTGCCCGTGCCGGACCGCCGGAAACTGCGGGGCACCACGGTTTCGTACGTGCCGCAGGACCCGGCGCTGTCGCTGAACCCGGCGTTGCGGATCGGCGTGCAGATCGCCGAGGTGCTGGAGACCCACGGTTACGCCGGTTCGGTCGAGGAGCGGGTGGCGGAGGTGCTCACCGACGTCGGCCTGCCCACGGATCCGGCGTATCGGCGGCGGTACCCGCACGAGCTCTCGGGCGGGCAGCAGCAGCGTGTGGGGATCGCGATGGCGTTCGCGTGCCGGCCGAGTGTCGTGGTGCTCGACGAGCCGACGACGGGGCTCGACGTGATGACGCAGGCGCTCGTGCTGGAAACGGTGCGGCGGCTCACGGCCGGCCACGGCGTGGCGGCGCTCTACATCACCCACGACCTGGCCGTGGTGGCGCAGCTCGCCGACCGCGTGGCGGTGATGTACCAGGGGCGGGTGGTCGAGACCGGCCCGGCCGAGGACGTCCTCAAGCGGCCGGAGCACGCGTACACGCGCGAACTGCTGGCGGCCGTGCCCGATCTGGGGGCCGAGCCCGGTGCCGCTCCGCCGCCGTCGGACGCGGTGCTGGCCACGCGAGGAATCCGCCTGGCGTACGGGCGTCAGGAGGTGCTGCGCGGCGTGGATCTCGAGGTGACGCGCGGCGAATGCGTGATGCTGCTGGGCGAAAGCGGGTCGGGCAAGACCACGTTGTCGCAGTGCGTCGCGGGCCTCACGCGCGGTTTCACCGGCACCGTCGCGCTCGACGGCACGCCGCTCGCGCCCGGCACGCGCCAGCGCAGCAACGACGAGCGGCGGCGGATCCAGTACGTGTTCCAGAGTCCGTTCTCCTCGCTCAACCCGCGCCGGACGGTCGCGCAGTCGATCGAGGTGCCGCTGGTGCACCTCACGTCGCTCTCGCGCCCGCAGCGGCGCGAGCGGGTGGCGGAGGTGCTCGACCGCGTGCGGTTGGGCCGGTCGCTCGCCGACCGCCTGCCCGACCAGCTCAGCGGCGGCGAACGGCAGCGGGCGGCGATCGCCCGCGCGCTGGTGACGACCCCCGACGTGCTGGTGTGCGACGAGGTCACGTCGGCGCTCGACGTGTCGGTGCAGGCGACCATCGTGGAGCTGCTCGGTGAGCTGCGGCGCGAGCTCGGGATGGCGGTGCTGTTCGTGACGCACAACATCGCGCTCGCGCCCGAGGTGGCCGACCGGATCGCCGTTCTGCGCGGCGGGGAGATCGTGGAAGAGGGTACGGTCGAGTCCGTGCTCAGCGCGCCCGCCCACTCCTACACCGGCGAACTCCTGGCCACCACACCGCGGTTATGACCGTCCGCGGCGAGGTGCGGCCGGGCTTCGAAGCGGTGCGCGAAGCGTTCGGCCAGGTCGCGGCGGAGACGTCGGGCGGGGTCGGGTTCAGCGTGTTCAGGCGGGGTGAGCCGGTCGTCTCGCTGTGCGCGGGGTCCGCGTCGGCCGGGGTCGCGTGGACGCCGGACACGCGGGTGGTGCTCTTCAGCGGTACCAAAGGGATCGTTGCCACGCTGGTCGCCATGCTCACCGCGCGCGGCCAGCTCGGGCCGGGCGAACGCGTGGCGCGCTACTGGCCGGAGTTCGCCGCGGCGGGCAAGGCCGACGTCACCGTGGCCCAGGTGCTCTCGCACACCGTCGGCCTGCCGTACGTGGACGCCGACGTGGCGCTGACCGACAACGCGGGCAGCGCCTTGGCGCTCGCCACTCAACATCCTTTGTGGACCCCGGGCAAACGGGTGGCGTACCACGCCCTGACGTACGGCTACCTCGTCACCGAGCTGATCCGCCGCGTCACGGGCCAGGGTGTGGGCGCGCTGCTGCACGAGCTGCTGGCCGCACCGCACGGCTTGGACCTCACCCTCGGCACCCCGCCGTCCGTGCCCGTCGCCACCCTGCGGCGCGCACCCGGCTACCGCATCAGCACCTTCCTGCAGGACGACGACCGCCGCCGCGTGGTCGAACGCATGTACCGCGGCCTGCTCGACTCCACCGACACCATGAACTCCCCGGCCTACCGCGGCGCCGAACTCGCGGCCGGCAGCGGCGTCGGCACGGCCACGAGCATGGCGCGGCTCTACGACCTGCTGCTGGCCGGCTCGCTCGTGCCTTCTCCGGTACTGACGCTGGCCACCCGCACGTGGTCGGAGGGCATCGACGCGATCAACGACCGCCCTCTGCACTTCGGCCTCGGCTTCGAACTGGCCGACCCGATCGGCACCTACGGGCCCACCGGCGCCGACCCGGGGGCTTTCGGTCATTCCGGCGCTGGGGGCGGGCGTCATGGTGCGTGGCCGGGGCGGGGGGTGTCGTTTTCGTTCACCACCAATGAACTGCAGGCGGAGGACGTGGATACGCGGGCTGCGGTGTTGTTGGCGGCGTTGCATGAGGCGGCCTGAGCCGCCGGCTGATCACGGCGTTAGGCACCGGTGTGGTTGGCCGGGTCATGGCTTGTCCTGCTTCCGCAACCGCGGACTGACTGCGGCATACCAGAGCGGTGCACCAAGCGCTTGACACGCCGGTTGACCTAGCGGCGGCCAGGGCCGTGCACGGCCAACTCGCGGCTTGCCGTTGTCCCCACCAACGAACGGCCGCGAAGGGCCGAACAGCACGATCGGCAGCACTGCGCGAGGCGCCGGAACCCGCCGCCTGATCCAGCGGCAGCCGTCCTGCGCTCGGCGAGGTCTCGGCTTGCGAACTGCGACGCTGAGCACCGGGGTCGCAACGCTGCCGAGGCCTCGCACCAAGCGCCGGACACCACCGGTAGACCTAGCGGCACCCACCGCCGCGCCCGGCCAGGTCGCGGCTCGCGTAGCCTTCCCTGCCCACCCAGGAAAGGCTACGCCGGCCTACACAACCGGGTCGCGGCGCTGTCGGGGGCACTGCACCAGGCGCCGGGAACCGGCACCGGATCCGGCGGCAGCCACCCCTCTGGGTGGCCAGTCGCGGCTTGTCCTACCTACCCACCTACAGCCGATCTGTGGCTCTGAACACCGGAGTCGCGACGCTGCCGAGGCCTCGCACCAAGCGCCGGACACCGCCGGTTGACCTAGCGGCACCCACCACCGCGCCCGGCCAGGTCGCGGCTTGCCGTTCTTCCCACCCGCCAACGAACGGTCACGCAGCCAGAACACCCCGGTCGCAGCGGTCCACCAGGCGCGGAGAACCGTCGTCTCATCGGAGTCTTTTCCTAGCGGTCCCCAGAGATTTTTGCTGGTACGGCGTGGTGGACCCGCCGTTGTCGCCGAGTGAGACTCGGGTTCGTCGAAGCACCGCCGGCGGCGGTGGGCCGCGGAGCCCGCCTCGCTGCCGGCCCGAGGCGAGCCCCGGGGGGCACGAATGAGCACCGGCGACCCGATGATCGAGGCGACCGGCATCACGAGGACGTTCGGCTCGGTCGACGCGCTGTCCTCGGTGAGCCTGAGCGTCGAGCGCGGCACCGTGCTCGGCCTGCTGGGCCACAACGGCGCGGGCAAGACGACCTTGGTCAACGTGCTCTCCACGATGTTGCCGGCCACGTCCGGCATCGCGCGGGTCGCCGGGTTCGACGTCGCCCGTGAAGGTGGTGAGGTGCGGTCGCGGATCGGGCTCACGGGGCAGTTCGCCTCGGTGGACCAGGAGCTCACGGGCCGCGCGAATCTGGTGCTGCTGGCCCGGTTGCTGGGTTCGTCGCGCGCCCAGGCCCGCGCCCGCGCCGATGAGCTGCTCGAGGCGTTCAGCCTCACCAAGGCCGCCGACCGCTCGGCGCGCACGTACTCCGGCGGCATGCGCCGGCGCCTCGATCTGGCCGCGAGCCTCGTGGGCCGGCCGCAGGTGATCTTCCTCGACGAACCCACCACGGGTCTCGACCCGACGAGCCGGCTGAACCTGTGGCAGATCGTGGAGGGCCTGGTCGGCGACGGCGCGACGGTGCTGCTCACGACCCAGTACCTCGACGAAGCCGACCGCCTCGCGGACACCATCACGGTGCTCGCCGCGGGCGCCGTCGTCGCGTCCGGCACCGCGGCCGAGCTGAAGGCCCAGGTCGGGCAGCGCACGGTGACCGTGCGCCTCGACTGGCGCCGCAGCACGGACCTCGCCTGCGCCGCCCTGCGCGGTGCGGGCCTGCACCCCGCCGTTTCCGAGCCGGGGGTGGTGGTGTCGCCCATCGCGTCGTCCCGCGAGATCGCCACGGTCTTCCGCG
Organism: Amycolatopsis rhabdoformis; assembly: GCF_035918295.1. GTDB lineage: Bacteria > Actinomycetota > Actinomycetes > Mycobacteriales > Pseudonocardiaceae > Amycolatopsis > Amycolatopsis rhabdoformis. Next base: position 2,779,585 of record NZ_CP142149.1, on the reverse strand, counting down.
CCCTCGACGGCGCCGGCATCGAGGCCGACGACGTCGCCCTCGCGGAACCCACCCTCGACGACGTCTACCTCACCCTGGCCGACCAGCACGCTTCGCGCGTCGCCTGAGCTTCCTGGAGATCCGATGACGTCGACCCTCACCCGCGGCGCACCCACCGCGGCCGTGCCCCGCCCCCGTGGCAGCTCCTTCGCCACCCAGGTCGCGGTGCTCACGAGCCGCTCCCTCATGACGTCCGTGCGCGATCCGCAGATGATCCTCTTCAGCCTGCTGCAGCCCGCGGTGCTGCTGTTCATGTTCACGCAGGTGTTCGCCGTCATGGCCACCACCTCGAGCTTCCCACCCGGCATCACCTACATCGACTACCTGATGCCCGCCATCCTGCTCAACAACGCCGTGCAGCAAGCCATGCAATCCGGCGTCGGCCTCGTCGAGGACCTGAAGAACGGGTTCCTCGCGCGCCTGCGCTCCATGCCCATCCACCGCTCGGCCCCCTTGGTCGCCCGCAGCTTCGCCGACCTCGCCTACTGCGCCCTGCAACTCGTGGCCCTGCTCCTGGCCGCCGTCGCCGTCTTCGGCTACCGCCCCGGCGGCGGCTTCCTCGGCGGCGTGATCTCAGTGGCCCTGGCGCTCCTCGTGAGCTACGGCCTCAGCTGGGTCTTCCTCGCCCTCGGCGCCTGGCTCCGCCGCGCCCAGACCATGCAGAACATCAGCATCGTCGCCGTCTTCCCCCTCATGTTCGTCTCCAGCGCCTACGTCCCCCTCGCCGCCCTCCCCGACTGGCTCCGCGCCGTCGCCCAGGCCAACCCCCTGACCTACGCCGTCGACACCATCCGCTCCATCGCCCTCGGCATGCCCGGCGGCGGCTTCTCCGCCGCCGCGACCACCCTGCTCATCAGCGCCACCCTCGCCGCCCTCGGCGCCCTGGCGGCCACCCACTTCTTCCGCCGCCCCTTCTAGCTCCACGGTCGCGCGCCCTTCCCCAGCCGCTCCCGTGGCCGCGCGCGGACCCCCTTCTGCTCCTTCGCCCGCGCGCTCCCGGCCCCGGTCCAGGTGACAACCCCCTTCACCTGGGCCGGGGCCTTTTCCTGCCCACGTTTGGGCACACGCGCGAGGTGGTGCGACAGCGCTCCGGGGCCGCCGGAACGACGACGGACCGAGCGCCTGCGGACTACAGCTCGAGCTCACTCGGCCCGGACTTGAGAGAACCAAGCCCACTGGCGCGCTTGGCGAGTTAGGGGTGGAACAGTGCCTCGCCGCCGCATGCCATCACGGCTGGCGCATCGACTGAGTTCCCATGGTTGGCCCACTCCGGCCGAGCCGCGGCCGACCAGGGTAGACCGACGGACGAGTTGCCCTGTGCGCCGGCGCTCGGCGATAGCCCCCAACGCCCGGATGCTGGCCGATCAACATGGGGCGCCAGGAGTTTCCTCGCGGTCAGCCCACGCCAATGTCGGGGTAGCCAAGTACCTCACCTGGGCAACGCGCCGGCATTCCAACCCCGCTTCGCCATCGGAGAACGAACGCGCCTTGGCGCTTCAGGCGAACCAGCCACGCGACGGACAGCCTCGAACCGATCATCGTAGGCCAACAATTGAACCGCTTGCGCCATCGCCCGGGCGCTGGGCACTGGGCACTGGGCACTGGGCACTGGGCACTGGGCACTGGGCACTGGGCACTGGGCACTGGGCACTGGGCACTGGGCACTGGGCGAGCAAACCCCTCCACCCGGCAACACAACCCGACACACCACCAAACCCCTCCGCCCACCACAAAAACCGCCGCCCGGCAACACAAACGAGCCCCCACCCAAACCAGCCCGCAACCCTTCCCCCGGCCCGCCCCCCGATCCCTTAAACAGCGCGGTAGGGATTGGTTTGTCAAGGCATCTTTCCAGCCTTGACAAACCAATCCCTACCGCCGCAACACTAAAAAATCGGGGTTCCCACCTCACACTCCGACACCCGGCAATGGTGCGCCCCAGGCGCGCCGAGCCGACACCCACACAAAAAAAGGGAGCACCCCCAAAAAACGGAAGTGCTCCCTTCAGTAGACCCTTAACTCAACCCCAACTCATTATCCAACATCTCAAACACCTCATCATCCGAAGCCCCCTCAAAATCAAACTCCGACGACGCAGAACCAGAACCAGACCCAGAACCAGACCCGGCAACAACCTTCCCCCACCGACTCCTCAACACCTCAATCCTCCCAGCAACCTCCTCAACCATCCCAGGCTCCACCACCATCTCCCCCATCACCACCGCAATCCGATCCAACTCCTCCAAAATCCCGCCACCAGAACCCACCTCCGGCACCAACAACCCCTTCAAATACCCCACCACCTCCCCCGGCGTCGGATAATCGAACATCAACGTCGCCGGCAACCGCACCCCGACAACCGCACCCAGCCGATTCCGATACTCAACCGCGGTCAACGAATCAAATCCCAACCCCTGGAACTCACTCTTCCCCGAGATCTCCCCCGCATCCGCATGCCCCAGCACCTCCGCGGCCTGCCGACACACCACCTCGAGCAACAGCTCCCCCTGCTCCTCCGCCCCAAGGCCCGCCAACCGCTGCGCCAGCCCATCCCCGGCCGACGCAGCCGAGGCCACCGACCCAGCGAACGCAGCCCGCTGAACCGGCACCCGCACCAACCCCCGCAGCAACGCCGGCACCTCCCCACCACTCCGAAACACCGAGAACTCGATACGAGCCGCCACAACCGCCCCGGACGGCGCCACGTCGAACAACGCCAGCCCCTCCCCCGGCGTCAACAACGGGAACCCCGACCGATCCATGCGCGAAACCTCATCGGCACCCAACGCACCGACCATCCCGACTTCACTCCACGGCCCCCAAGCCAGCGACACGGCCGGCTTCCCCTCCGCGAGCCGCAGCGACGCCAACGCATCCAGATACGCATTCCCCGCCGCGTAGTTCCCCTGCCCGGCCCCACCGAACACCCCGGCCACCGACGAGAACAGCACGAACGCCGAAACCTCACCGACCAGCGAATGCAGATTCCACGCCGCATCCACCTTGGCCCGCAACACCTTCGCCATCCGCTCCGGCGTCAACGACGCGATCACCCCGTCATCGACAACCCCCGCCGCATGAACAACGCCGTCCACCGGATACCGCGACAACAACCCAGCCAACGCCGAAGCATCCGCAGGATCACAGGCCTCCACTACCACCGACGCCCCGAGCCCGCGAAGCTCCTCGGCCAACGCATCGGCACCAGGAGCCGCGGCGCCCCGTCGGCTCACCAGCAGCAGCGACCGCACGCCGTGGGAAACCACCAGGTGCCGCGCCACCGCACCACCCAGGCCGCCGGTACCCCCGGTCACCAGAACCCGGCCGGTCCACGAACCCCGCTCCGAAGCCGCCGGCTGCCTCTCCAACCGCGCGGCCAGCACAGCTCCGTCCCGCACGATCACCTGCGGTTCGGCGCCGGAGAGGACCTCAGCCCAAGGAACCGGCCCCTCGTCGAGATCCACCAGCCCGAAGCGACCCGGGTTCTCCGTCATCGCCGACCGCACCAACCCGTGCGCAGCCGCACCGGCAAGGTTGTCGCCGTCAACGGCACCACGGCTCACGAACACCACCCGGTTCTCCCCGGCCAGCGCTGCCTGCAACCGCTCCAGCACCGCGTTCGTCACGTCGGTCACGGACCCGTCCGGCATCACCACCAGCTCGAGCGGCGCCTCGGCAGCCACCTCGACCCCGGACTCCGCGAGCGACGACGCCAGCACCGGATCCGACACCGAAACCGACGGAGGCAACGACTCTCCCGGCGTCACCGACACCCACCCGACCCGGAACAACGCCGTGTCCTCGACCCCACTCGGCGCCACCTTCCGCGTCCGCAGGTTCGCGATCGACACCACCGGATTCCCCGTCGGGTCCGTCACCGCCACCGCCATCGCGTCGGCACCGCGCGGCGTCAACCGCACCCGCACCGAGGACGCACCGCCGGCATGCACCGTCACGCCCTCCCACAGGAACGGCAGACCACCGTCCTCTTCGGACCCGGCCAGCAGCGACGCGTGCAGCGACGCATCCAGCAACGCCGGATGCACGCCGTACCCGCGACCGTCGACCCCGTCCGGCAACGCGACCTCGGCGAAAATCTCCGACTCGGTCCGCCAAGCCGCCCGCAACCCCTGGAACACGGGCCCATACCCGAACCCGGCGTCCGCGAAGGCCTCGTAACACCCGGCCAGCTCCATCGCCGACGCCCCGGCCGGTGGCCAGCTCTCCGCCACCTCCGCGGCCGGCAACGGAGCCACCGCGAGCAGCCCACCGGCATGCTGCAGCCACTCACTCTCGCCCTCGGGTCGCGAGTGGACGGTCACCGGCCGGCTGCCGGCGGCGTCCGGCGCGCTGACTCGCAGCTGCACCTGCACCGCGCCGTCGGCCGGCAGCACCAGCGGTGCCGCGAGCGTGAGCTCCTCCACCGTCTCGCACCCGACCTCGGCGCCGGCCCGCACGGCCAGTTCGAGCAACGCCGTGCCCGGCACCAGCACCGCGTCGCCGAACGTGTGATCACCCAGCCACGGGTGCGACCGCAGCGAAAGGCGGCTCGTGAACAGCAGCTCGTCGCCCCCGGCCAGCTCCACCGCGGCGCCGAGCAGCGGGTGGTCCGGCGCCCCGAGCCCGGCCGCCCGCACATCACCCGAACCGGCCACCGGCGCCGGCCAGAACCGCTGGTGCTGGAAGGCATACGTCGGCAGATCCACCTGGTGCGCGCCGCGGAACAGCGGTGCCCAGTCCACGGCGGTGCCGTGGACGTGCAGCACGCCCAGCGCCGTCACCGCGGCCTCTTCCTCCGGTCGGTCCTTGCGCAGGACCGACACCGCCACGGCGTCCTCGGGCAGCGTGGCCGCGGCCATCGCGGTGAGCGTGCCGTCGGGCCCCAGCTCGAGGAACTTCCGCGCCCCCTGGTCGGTCAGCGCGCGCACGCCGTCGGCGAAGCGCACCGCCGAGCGCACGTGGCGCACCCAGTAGTCCGCGGAACACAGCTCGTCCGCGGTCGCCACCTCGCCGGTGAGCGTGGACACGAACGCCAGCCTCGGCGGCCGGAACGACAGCGTCTCCACCACCGCGCGGAACTCGTCGAGCATCGGGTCCATCAGCGGTGAGTGGAACGCGTGCGACACGGACAGGCGCCGGGTGCGGCGACCGCGGACGGCGAGCACCTCGGCCACCTCCGTCACGGCGTCCTCGGCACCCGCCAGCACCACCGAGTCCGGTCCGTTGATCGCCGCGACCGTGACACCGGCGGACAGCAGCGGCGTCACCTCGTTCTCCCCGGCCTGTACCGCCACCATCACGCCGCCGGACGGCAGCGCCTGCATGAGCCGGCCACGGGCCGCAACCAACGCCGCGGCGTCTGCCAGCGACAGCACCCCGGCCACGTGCGCGGCCGCGATCTCACCGATGGAGTGGCCCGCCACCAGATCCGGCGCGACACCCCACGATTCGACGAGCCGGAACAACGCCACTTCCAACGCGAACAACGCGGGCTGCGCCCAGCCGGTCTGCGCGAGATCCGCCTCGTCCGCACCCCAGATCACATCGCGCAGCGTGCCGTCGAGGTGCCGGTCCACTTCGGACACCACCTCGTCGAACGCGGCGGCGAACACCGCGAACCGGTCGTAGAGCTCACGCCCCATCCCGAGCCGTTGGGAACCCTGGCCCGGGAAGAGCACGGCCAGCTTGCCCGAGAGCACCGAACCCGTCACGGCCGTGCCCGCACCCTCGGCGAGGGCGGCCAGCTCGGCCAGCGCCGCGGCGCGATCACCGGCGGCCACCACGGCCCGGTGCTCGAACAGCGACCGGCCGGCCAGCAGCGTCCAGCCCACATCGGCCGGCGAAAGCGTGTCCCGCGAGGCGAGCGCCGAGTGCAGCCGCGCGGCCTGAGCCCGCAGCGCCGCCGGGGTCCGCCCGGACAGCACCCACGGCACCAGGCCGTCGTGCGCCACGCGGTCCTCGGCCGGTTCCGGCTCGTCGTCGAGCACCCGGACCTCGTGCGGCAGCTCCACGATCAAGTGCGCGTTGGTACCGCTGATCCCGAACGACGAGATGCCCGCGCGCCGCGGCCGGTCGGCTTCCGGCCACGCCGTCGGCTCGGTCACCAGGCTCACCGCGCCCGCCGTCCAGTCCACGTGCGACGACGGCTCGGTCACGTGCAGCGTGTGCGGCACCTGCCCGGCCCGCATGGCGAGCACCATCTTGATCACGCCCGCCACGCCGGCGGCCGACTGCGTGTGCCCGATGTTCGACTTCACCGAACCCAGCAGCAGCGGCGTTTCCCGCTCCTGCCCGTAGGTCGCCAGCAGCGCCTGAGCCTCGATCGGGTCGCCCAGCGTCGTGCCGGTGCCGTGCGCCTCGACGACGTCGACGTCCGCGGTGGACAGTCCGCCACTGGCCAGCGCCTGGCGGATCACCCGCTGTTGCGCGGGCCCGTTGGGCGCGGTCAGGCCGTTGGACGCGCCGTCCTGGTTGATCGCCGACCCGCGCAGCACGGCGAGCACGCGGTGGCCGTTGCGCACCGCGTCGGACTGGCGCTCCAGCACCAGCATCCCGACGCCCTCGGCCCAGCCGACGCCGTCGGCCGACTCGCTGAACGCCTTGCACCGACCGTCGGGCGAAAGCCCGCGCTGGCGCGAGAACTCGACGAACGCCGCCGGCGTGGACATCACCGCGACACCGCCCGCGAGCGCCAGCGAACACTCACCGCCACGCAACGCTTGCGCCGCCCAGTGCATCGCGACCAGCGAAGACGAACACGCCGTGTCGACCGTGACCGCCGGCCCTTCGAAACCGAACGTGTAGGAGACGCGGCCCGAGGCGACGCTGCCCGCGCTGCCGTGGCCCTGGTAACCCTCGTACTCCGACGAGGACAGCGTCGAGCTGTAGTCGTTGTACATCACACCGGCGAACACCCCCGTCGGCGAGCCGCGCAGCCCGGCCGGGTCGATGCCCGAGCGCTCCAGCGCCTCCCACGAGACTTCCAGCAACAGGCGCTGCTGCGAGTCCGTGGTCATCGCTTCGCGCGGGCTCATGCCGAAGAAACCGGGGTCGAACTCCGCCGCTTCGTGCAGGAAGCCGCCCGAGCGGGTGTACGACGTGCCGAGGTGGTCGGGGTCCGGGTCGTAGAGCGATTCGACGTCCCAGCCGCGGTCGGCCGGGAAGTCCGTGACCGCGTCCGCGCCGTCGCTCACGAGCTGCCACAGGTCTTCGGGCGAGGAGACCCCGCCCGGGTAGCGGCAGGCCATGCCGACGATCACGATCGGGTCGTCGGTCAGCGACGGCAGCGCCGCCGCCGGCACCGAGGTCCCGCCGGCCGCACCGGCGAGGTCGCCGAACAGCTCGGTCCACAGGTGCTCGGCCAGGGCGTAGGACGTCGGGTAGTCGAAGATCAGCGTGGCCGGCAGCCGCAGCCCCGACACTGCCGTGATCCGGTTGCGCAGCTCGACCGCGGTGAGCGAGTCGAACCCGAGGCTCTGGAACGCGCGGGCCGGCTCCACCGCGCCCGCGTCGGCGTAGGCGAGCACACCCGCCACTTCGCGGCGCACGAGGTCGAGCACCGCTTCACGCCGGTCGGCTTCGGGCAGCCCGAGCAGCTTCTGCACCAGCGTCGCCCCGGCCGCGGCGCCCGCGGCGGCGCGGCGCACGGGTGTGCGCACCAAACCCCGCAGCAGCGGCGGGATCTCCGGCACCGCGCGGAAGGCCGCGAGGTCGAGCCGCGCGGGCACCACCACGGGCCGGCCGGTGGCCAGAGCTTCGTCGAACATGGCGACGCCCTGCGCCCGGTCGAGCGGCGGCAAGCCCGAGTCCTGCATTCGCCGCAAATCGGCGCTGGTGAGCACGCCGGTCATGCCGGAGTCCTGCGCCCACGGACCCCAGGCCAGTGACACGGCCGGTCGGCCCGCCGCGCGGCGGTGCTCGGCCAGCGCGTCGAGGAAGGTGTTGCCGGCCGCGTAGTTGCCTTGACCGGCGCTGCCGAAGAGCCCGGCGACCGAGGAGAAGACCACGAACGCGTCGAGCTCGCCGGTGAGCTCGTGCAGGTTCCAGGCCGCGTCGACCTTCGGCCGCAACACGGCGTCCAACCGCTCCGGCGTAAGGGATTCCAGCACACTGTCGTCGAGGACACCGGCGGTGTGGACCACAGCCGACACCGGGTGCTCGGCGAGCACCGCGGCCAGCGCGGCGCGATCGGCGACGTCGCAGGCCACGACCTGCGCGGCCGCGCCTGCCTCGGCGAGCGAGGCCACCAACTCGGCCACGCCGGGCGCGTCCGGCCCGCTTCGGCTCAGCAGCAGCAGGTTGCGCACGCCGTGTTCGGCCACGAGGTGCTCGGCGAAGATCCGGCCCAGCCCGCCGGTGCCGCCGGTCACGAGGACCGTGCCGTCCGGGTTCCAGGTCACCGGCTCGTCCGGTCCGGTGCGGGCCAGGCGCGGCGCGAACAACGCGCCGTCGCGCACGGCCACCTGCGGTTCGCCCGAAGCGACGGCCTGGGGAACCGCGGCGCTGTCGGCCGCGGTGGCGAGGTCCACGAGCGCGAACCGGCCCGGGTGCTCCGACTGCGCCGAGCGCACCAGGCCCCACACCGCCGCGGCGGCCGGGTCGCCGCCGGTCGTGGCGCCGCTCGTCACGAACACGAGCCGGCCGCTCTCGTCGTGGTCCTCGGCGAGCCAGCCCTGCAGGCGGGCCAGCACGTCGGCCGTGAGCGCCCGTACCGCGGCGGGCACCGGCAGGTCCGGAGTGGACAGTCCGACCAACGCGACGACCGGGCCGGCGGCGGTGGCCACCACGTCCGTCGGCACGCCCGCGGCGGCGAACGCCTCGGTCAGCCCCAGCGGATCGTCGCCGAGGACCACGGCGGCGGCCGGCAACGGGCTCTCCGCACCGAGCGGCGCCCAGACCGGTTCGAACAGCGCGTCGGACCCCGAGCTCAGCCCGGTGCCGATCTCACGCAGCTTGAGGGAGCCGACGGACGCCACCGGCGCGCCGGTCACGTCGGCCAGCTCGAGCGCGATCTCGTCGTCCGCCGCACGGCTCAGCCGCACGCGGACTTCGCCGGCGCCGGCCGCGCGCAACGTGGTGTCACGCCAGGAGAACGGAACCACGCCGTGGTCGAGCCCGGCGAACGCCGCCGGGTGCAGGCACGCGTCGAGCAGCGCGGGATGCAGGCCGAACGACGCTGCCGTATCGGCGGTGTCCTCAGGCAGCGCGACCTCCGCGAACACCTCTTCACCGAGCCGCCAGGCCGCACGCACCCCTTGGAACAGCGGGCCGTAGGTGAAGCCGGCCTCGCGGAACTCGTCGTAGAACCCGGCCAGCCCGATGACCTCGGCGCCGGCCGGCGGCCACTGCGTGGCGTCGAACGACGACGCGGCGACCGGGCCTCCGGCGAGCACGCCGGTGGCGTGCTGACGCCAGTCGTCGTGGCCTTCCGGTCGCGAGTGGACGGTCACGGTGCGCCGGCCGGTGTCGTCGGCCGGGCCGGTGCGCAGCTGGACCTGCACGGCTCCGTCGGCCGGCAGCACGAGCGGCGCGGCGAGCGTGAGCTCTTCCACCAGCGCGCAGCCGACCTCGTCGCCGGCGCGCACGACCAGCTCCAGCAGCGCCGTACCTGGCACGAGCACCACACCGTGCACGGCGTGCTCGGCCAGCCACGGGTGCGACCGCACGGAAAGCCGGCTGGTGAAGAGCGCGCCTTCGCCGTCGGCGAGCTGCACGGCGGCGCCGAGCAGCGGGTGACCGGCCGACGTGAGGCCCGCCGCCCTGACATCGCCCGAAGTGCCACTAGCTGCCGCGGGCCAGAACCGCTGGTGCTGGAACGCGTACGTCGGCAGATCCACCACCTGGGCACCGGGGAACAGCGCGGCGAAGTCCACCGGCACACCCCCGACGTGCAGGCGGCCGAGCGCGGTGAGCGCGGCGACGTCCTCGGGCCGGTCCTTGCGCAGCAGCGGCACGAGCACGGCGCCTTCCGGCACGCTGTCGGCCGCCATCGCCGAGAGCGTGCCGTCCGGCCCGAGCTCGAGGAACACGCGAGCGCCCTGGTCGGCCAGCGCGCGCACGCCGTCGGCGAACCGCACGGTCTCGCGCACGTGGCGCACCCAGTACTCGGGATCGGTCAGCTCGTCGGCGGCCACGAGCTCGCCGGTGACCGTGGAGACGAACGGGATCTCCGGTGCACGGAAGGCCAGTTCGCCCACCACCGCGCGGAAGTAGTCGAGCATCGGGTCCATCAACGGCGAGTGGAACGCGTGCGACACCCGCAGCCGGCGGGTCTTGCGCCGGCGCGCGGCGAACTCGTCGGCGAGCGCCAGCACGGCGCGTTCGGCACCGGCGACGACCACGGCGTTGGGGCCGTTCACCGCGGCGATCGAGACCTTGTCTGTGAGCAGCGGCGTGACTTCGTCCTCGCTGGCCTGGATCGAGACCATCGTGCCGCCGCGCGGGAGGCCTTGCATGAGCCGGCCGCGCGCGGCCACGAGCACCGCCGCGTCGGCGAGCGACAGCACGCCGGCGACGTGGGCCGCCGCGATCTCGCCGATCGAGTGGCCCGCCACCAGGTCGGGACGCACGCCCCACGACTCGACGAGCCGGAACAGCGCGACTTCGAGCGCGAAGATCGCGGGCTGCGCCCAGCCGGTGCGGTCGAGCAGGTCGGCGTCCTCGCCCCACACGACCGCGCTCAGCGGGCTCGTCAGCTGCCGGTCGAGCTCGGTGATCGCGGCGTCGAACGCCTTCGCGAACACCGGGAACCGGTTGTAGAGCTCACGGCCCATGCCGAGCCGTTGCGAGCCCTGGCCGGTGAACAGCGCGGCGGTCCGCCCGCCGAGCACCGTGCCCTCGACCGCGCCCGGCTCGCCGGTGGCCAGCGCTTCGAGCGCGGCCACGGCCTGCTCGGGGTCCTCGGCGAGCACCACGGCGCGGTGGTCGAACGCCGACCGCGTCGAGGACAGCGACCAGCCGATGTCGGCCGCCGACTCCGTGCCGTCGAGCCGCTCGGCCAGGCGCGCGGCCTGGGCCCGCACCGCTTCCGGCGTGCGCCCGGACAGCACCCACGGCACCACCCCGGCCGCGGGCACCGGCTTCGGTGCGGCGACGGCGGGCGGCTGTTCCAGGATCACGTGCGCGTTGGTGCCGCTGATCCCGAACGACGACACCCCGGCCCGGCGCGGCCGCCCGGCCTCGGGCCACGCGCGCTGCTCGGTGAGCAGCTCCACCGCGCCTTCGGACCAGTCCACGTGCGACGAAGGCGCGTCGACGTGCAGGGTCCGCGGCAGCACGCCGTGGCTCATCGCCAGCACCATCTTGATCACGCCCGCGACACCCGCGGCCGCCTGCGTATGGCCGAGGTTCGACTTGATCGAGCCGAGCAGCAGCGGCGTTTCGCGGTCGCGGCCGTAGGTGGCCAGCAGGGCCTGCGCTTCGATCGGGTCGCCGAGCGTGGTGCCGGTGCCGTGCGCCTCCACGGCGTCGACGTCCTGAGTGGACAGTCCGCCGCTCGCGAGTGCCTGGCGGATCACGCGCTGCTGCGCCGGGCCGTTGGGCGCGGTGAGGCCGTTGGACGCGCCGTCGGAGTTGATCGCGGAGCCGCGGACCACGGCGAGCACGCGGTGGCCGTGGCGCAGCGCGTCGGACTGGCGCTCCAGCACCAGCATGCCCACGCCTTCACCCCAGCCGGTGCCGTCGGCGCCCTCGGCGAAGGACTTGCAGCGGCCGTCGGCGGCGAGGCCGCGCTGGCGGGAGAACTCGATGAACGTGCCCGGCGTGGACATCACCGTGACACCACCGGCCAGCGCGAGCGAACACTCTCCCGCCCGCAGGGCCTGCGCCGCGAGGTGCAGGCCGACCAGCGACGACGAGCACGCGGTGTCGATCGTCATCGCCGGGCCTTCGAAGCCGAACGTGTAGGACACGCGGCCCGACGCGATGCTGCCGGCGCTGCCGCTGCCCTGGTAGCCCTCGTACTCCGCGTCGGAAAGCAGGCTCGAGTAGTCGCTGTACATCACGCCGGCGAACACGCCGGTCGGTGAACCACGCAGCGCGGCCGGGTCGATGCCGGCGCGCTCCAGGGCTTCCCACGAGGTTTCCAGCAGCAGGCGCTGCTGCGAGTCCGTGGTGAGCGCCTCACGGGGACTCAGGCCGAAGAACTCCGGGTCGAACGCGGGCGCGTCGTGCAGGAACGCGCCGAAGCGGGTGGTCGTGGTGCCGGTCCGGTCGGGGTCGGCGTCGTAGAGGGAGTCGACGTCCCAGCCGCGGTCGGTCGGGAACTCCGTGATCGCGTCGGCGCCTTCGGACACCAGGCGCCACAAGTCTTCCGGTGACGCCACGCCACCGGGATAGCGGCAGCTCATGCCGACGATCACGATCGGGTCGTCGCTCACGACGGGCCCGGCCACGGCCGGCGCTTCGGTTTCGGTGCCGAACAGCTCGTCGAGCACGAAGGCGGCGAGCGCCTCCACCGTCGGGTGGTCGAAGACCGCCGTCGCGGGCAGCCGCAGGCCGGTCACGGCGGAGACGCGGTTGCGCAGCTCCACCGCGGTGAGCGAGTCGAACCCGAGCTCGGAGAACGCGCGCGTCGCCTCGACCGCGCTTGCGTCGGCGTGGGCGAGCACCACGGCGACCTGGCCGCGGACCAGGTCCACCAGCTCACGCCGGCGCGTCGCGGTGTCGAGTCCGGTGAGCCGCTGGGCCAGCGCCCCCGCGGTCGCGGCACCGCCGGCCGCGGCACGGCGGGCGCGCGCTCGGACGAGTCCGCGCAGCACGGGCGGGATCTCCCCCGCCTGTCGCAGCGCGGCCAGGTCCAGCCGCGCGGTGACCACGGCCGCGTCGGCGGCGGCGACACCGGCGTCGAAGAGCGCCAGGCCCTGCTCACGGGTGAGCGCGGGCATGCCGGAGTGAGCCATCCGATGCATTTCGGCCTCGGTCAGCGCGCCGGTCATGCCGGCGGCTTGCGCCCACGGGCCCCAGGCCAGGGACACGGCGGGCAGCCCGGCCGCGCGGCGGTGTTCGGCCAGCGCGTCGAGGAAAGCGTTGCCCGCCGCGTAGTTGCCCTGCCCGGCGCCGCCGAAAGTGCCCGACAGCGAGGAGAAGAGCACGAACGCGTCGAGGTCGCTCGTGAGCTCGTGGAGGTTCCACGCGGCGTCGACCTTGGGCCGCAGCACGGTCGCCATGCGCTCGGGCGTGAGGGCGTCGAGCACACCGTCGTCGAGCACACCGGCGGCGTGGACCACGGCGGACACCGGGTGCTCGGCGAGCACCGCGGCGAGCGCTTCCCGGTCGGCGGCGTCGCAAGCGACCACGGTCGCGTCGGCGCCGTGCGTGGCCAGTTCCGCGACCAGCTCGACCACTCCGGCAGCCGCACCGCCGCGACGGCTGAGCAGCAGGAGCTTCCGCACGCCGTGCTGCGTCACGAGGTGCTCGGCAACGATCCGGCCGAGCCCGCCCGTGCCGCCGGTGATCAGCACCGTGCCGTCGGGGTCCCAGGTGGCCGGGTCGGCGGGAGCGGCGCGTTCGAGGCGGGCGGCGGTGACCGCGCCGTCGCGGATCGCCACCTGCGGTTCGGTGGTGCCGAGCGCGGTGGCCAGCAGCGTCGTGTCGTCGGCGTCGGCGAGATCGACCAGGCCGAAGCGGCCCGGGTGCTCGACGTCGGCCGCACGCACCAAGCCCCACACCGCGCCCGCGGCCACGTCGGCGCCGGTGGTGGCGCCGCGCGTGACGAAAACCAGCCGCGAGGCGGCGAACCGCTCGTCGGCCAACCACTGCTGCAGCAGCGCGAGGACCTCGGCCGAGTCGGCGTGCGCGGCTTCGGGCACCGCGCCCGTGGCTACGGCGGGATCGACCGGGATCACGACCACCGCGGGCAGGGGGTCGACTGCGGACAGACAGCCGACGGTGGTCACCGAGGTGGTGTGGTCGAGCGCGGCCGCGAGCCCGAGCGTGTCCGGGCCGACCACGGCGACGTCGGCCGGCACCGCGGGCTCACCCGGGATCCGCGGCCACACCAGGCGGAACAGCGGGTCGCGCGAGCCGGCCGCCGGCGTGACGCCGAGGGCGGAGACGGCGCGCAGCGCCAGGCCGCCGACCGAAGCGACGGGCGCGCCGGCCGGGTCGGTGAGGTCGAGGGTGAGCGAGTCGTCGCCGGTGCGGCTCAGCCGCGCCCGCACCGTGGCGGCGCCGGACGCGCGCAGGGTCACGCCGGTCCACGAGAACGGCAGCGCGCCGGTGTCGTCGCCGAGGCCGAGGTGGCCGGCGGCGTGCAGCACGGCGTCGAGCACCGCGGGGTGCAGCCCGAACTCCGCCGCGGTCTCCTCGGCGCGCCCTTCGGCGCCGGGCAGCGTGACCTCGGCGAACACGTCGTCGCCACGGCGCCAGGCCGCATGCAGTCCCTGGAACGAAGCCCCGTAAGCGAAGCCGGCTTCGGCGTACCGCTCGTAGAACCCGGTGAGGTCGATCGGCTCGGCGCCGGCCGGGGGCCACTCGGCGGTGTGGTGGCCGCTGTTGTCCGCGGGGGCGGACCCGAGCAGGCCGGTGGCGTGCAGCGTCCAGGCGTCCAGCTCGCCTTCCGCTCGAGAGTGGACGGACAGCGGGCGGCCGGTGCCGTCGCCGGGCGCGCCGACGTGGACCTGCAGCTGCACCGCGCCGCGCTCGGGCAGCACGAGCGGCGCCGCGAGCGTCAGCTCCTCCACCTGGTCGCAGCCGACCTCGTCGCCGGCACGGAAGGCCAGCTCGAGGAACGCGGTGCCGGGCAGCAGCACCGAGCCCTGCACGGCGTGCTCGGCGAGCCACGGGTGCGAAGCGAGCGAGAGGCGTCCGGTGAAGAGCACACCGTCGTTTTCGGCCAGCTCGACCGTGCCGTTGAGCAGCGGGTGCTCGGCCGGGCGCAGGCCCACGGCGGCCGCGTCGCCGACCCCCGGCGTGGCGGCCGGCCAGAACCACTGGTGCTGGAAGGCGTAGGTGGGCAGGTCGACGGGGTGCGCGCCGGGGAACAGCGCGGTCCAGTCGACCGGGGTGCCGGCCACGTGCAGGCGCGCCAGCGCGGTCACGGCGGTGCGCACCTCGTCGCGGTCCTTGCGCAGCAACGGAACAGTGACTGTGTCGGTGCCGTCGAGGTCGTCGAGTGACTCGCGCGCCATGGCCGAGAGCACCTCGTCGGGGCCGATCTCGAAGAACGTGGTGGCGCCGAGACCGGTCAGGGCACGGATGCCGTCGGCGAAGCGCACGGCCTCGCGCACGTGCCGGACCCAGTAGTCGGGCGAGCACAGCTCTTCGGCGGTGGCGGCGGCCCCGGTCAGTGTGGAGACGACCGGGATCTTCGGCTCCGCGTAGGTGAGTTCTTCGGCGATTCCGCGGAAGGCGCGCAGGATCGGCTGGATCAGCGGCGAGTGGAACGCGTGGCTCACCGGCAGCTCGCGCGTGCGCCGGCCCTGAGCGGCGAAGTGTTCGGCCACCGCGGTGACCTCGGCTTCGACACCGGACACCACGATCGACGCCGGCCCGTTCACGGCGGCGATCGAGACGCCTTCGGTCAGCAGCGGCGTGACCTCGTCCTCGCTCGCGCGGATCGACACCATCGCGCCTCCGCGCGGCAGCGCCTGCATCAACCGGCCGCGAGCGCACACCAGCGCGGCCGCGTCTTCCAGGGTGAACACACCGGCCACGTGGGCCGCGGCGATCTCGCCGATCGAGTGGCCCGCCACGAAATCGGGCCGGACGCCCCACGACTCCGCGAGCCGGTAGCCGGCGACCTCGACCGCGAACAGGCCCGGCTGGGTCCAGCCGGTCTCGTCGACGGCCGCCGCGTCGTCACCCCAGATCACGGACTTCAGCGGCGTGCCCAGGTGCGTGTCGAGCGCGGCCACGGTTTCGTCGAAGGCGGCCGCGAACACCGGGAACCGCTCGTACAGCGCCCGGCCCATGCCGAGGCGCTGCGCGCCCTGACCCGTGAACAGCATCGCGAGCCGGCCGGTGCGCGCCACGCCCGCCACCGCGTCGGCGTGCGGTTCGCCAGCCGCGAGCGCGCCGAGCGCGGCCAGCAGCTCGTCGCGCGTCTCGCCGACCACCGCGGCGCGGTACTCCAGGCCCGCGCGGGTGGTGGCGAGGCTGAACCCGATGTCGGCGAGCGAGCGCTCCGGTTCGGCCTCCACCGCGGCGAGCAGCTTGCCGGCCTGGGCGCGCACCGCGTCGGGCGTGCGGCCAGAAACCACCCACGGCACCGGCCCGGTGACCGGCGTCGGCTCGGGCTCGGCGACCGGGCCGGCCTGCTCCAGGATCAGGTGCGCGTTGGTGCCGCTGATGCCGAACGACGACACGCCGGCTCGGCGCGGCCGGTCGGCTTCGGGCCACGCGGTCGCCCGCGCGACCAGCTCGACGTCGCCGGCCGTCCAGTCCACGTGGGACGACGTGCCGTCGACGTGCAGAGTCGAGGGCACCAGCCCGGCCCGCATCGCCTGCACCATCTTGATCACCCCGGCGACACCGGCCGCGGCCTGCGTGTGCCCGAGGTTGGACTTGATCGAGCCGAGCAGCAACGGCTGCTCGCGGTCCTGGCCGTAGGTGGCCAGCAGGGCCTGGGCTTCGATCGGGTCGCCGAGCGTCGTGCCGGTGCCGTGCGCCTCGACGACGTCGACGTCCTGAGTGGACAGCCGCCCGCTCGCCAGCGCCTGGCGGATCACGCGCTGCTGCGAGGGGCCGTTGGGTGCGGTGAGGCCGTTGGACGCGCCGTCCTGGTTCACCGCCGATCCGCGCAGCACCGCGAGGATCCGGTGCCCGTTGCGGACCGCGTCCGACTGCCGTTCGAGCACGACCACACCGACACCCTCGGCCCAGCCGACCCCGTCCGCGCCGTCGGCGAACGACTTGCAGCGGCCGTCGGCCGCCATGCCGCGCTGGCGCGAGAACTCGACGAACAGGTCCGGAGTGGACAGCACGGTCACCCCGCCGGCCAGCGCGAGCGAGCACTCACCGCTGCGCAGCGCCTGCGCGGCCCAGTGCATCGCGACCAGCGAAGACGAGCACGCCGTGTCGACGGTGACCGCCGGACCTTCGAAGCCGAACGTGTAGGACACCCGGCCGGACACGACGCTCGGCGAGCTGCCGTTGCCGCGGAAGCCTTCGAACTCGCGGCCGCCGAGCAGGCTGCCGTAGTCGTTGTACATCACGCCGGCGAACACGCCGGTCGGCGAACCGCGCAGGCCCGCCGGGTCGATGCCCGAACGCTCCAGCGCCTCCCAGGACACCTCCAGCAGCAGGCGCTGCTGCGAGTCCGTGGCGAGTGCTTCGCGCGGGCTCATGCCGAAGAACGCGGGGTCGAACTCGCCGGCATCGTGCAGGAAGCCGCCGGAGCGGGTGTAGGAGGTGCCGGTGTGGTCGGGGTCCGGGTCGTAGAGCGCGTCGAGGTCCCAGCCGCGGTTCTCGGGGAACGTCGTGATCGCGTCCGTGCCCTCGGCCACCAGGCGCCAGAGGTCCTCGGGCGAGCGCACGCCACCCGGGTAGCGGCAGCTCATCCCGACGATCACCACGGGGTCGTCGGCCACCGCCGCGCGCGTGACCGCGGCCGGGGTCACCTCGGGGGCACTCCCGGCCAGCTCGTCGTGCAGGTACCGGGCCAGCACGGCCGGGGTCGGGTAGTCGAACACCGCCGTGGCGGGCAGGCGCAGGCCGGTGGCGGTGCCGAGGCGGTTGCGCAGTTCCACCGCCGTGAGCGAGTCGAAACCGAGATCGGAGAAAGCACGGGCCGGGTCGATCGCGGCCGAACCGGCGTGGCCCAGCACGATCGCCACCTGCGTGCGCACGAGGTCGACCAGCTCGCGCAGGCGGTCCTCGGTGGACAGTCCGGCCAGGCGCGCGGCGAGCCCTTCCGCCGCGGCCGAGGTGGCCACGGCGCGGCGGGACGAAGGCCGCACGAGCGCGTGCAGCAGGTGCGGCAGCTCGCCCTGTGCGCGCAGGGCCGGCAGGTCGAGGCGGATCGGGTGCAGCACAGGGCCGTCCGCGGTCACGGCCGCG
The DNA here is from genome assembly GCF_035918295.1 of Amycolatopsis rhabdoformis. Taxonomy (GTDB): domain Bacteria; phylum Actinomycetota; class Actinomycetes; order Mycobacteriales; family Pseudonocardiaceae; genus Amycolatopsis; species Amycolatopsis rhabdoformis. Next base: position 2,761,549 of record NZ_CP142149.1, on the reverse strand, counting down.
TCGAACAGTGCCGTGCCCTCGGCGGCGGTGAGTTCCGGGATGCCCGAGCTCGAGATGCGGCGCAGGTCGGTCTCCGAGAGCGTGGCGGTCATGCCCGCCGTGCTCGCCCACGGTCCCCAGGCCAGCGAAACGGCGGGGAGTCCCACGGCACGCCGGTGCTGGGCCAGGGCGTCGAGGAACGCATTGCCGGCGGCGTAGTTGCCCTGACCGGGGCCGCCGAACGTGCCCGACACCGACGAGAACAGCACGAGCGGCGCTTCGGCACCGACGAGTTCGTGCAGGTGCCAGGCGGCGTCGACCTTGGGCCGCAGCACGGTGGTCATGCGGTCGGGGGTGAGCGAGCCGAGCACCCCGTCGTCGAGGACGCCGGCGGTGTGGATCACGGCGCTCACGGGCCGCGCGAGCCCGGCCAGCAGGTCCGCCGTGGCCTCGCGGGAAGTGAGGTCGGCGGCTTCGATCACCACGTCGGCACCGAGTGCGGTGAGCTCGGCGCGGAGTTCGTCGGCGCCCTCGGCCGCGGGGCCGCGGCGGCTGACGAGCGTGAGGTGCCGGACATCGTGCCGCGTCACGAGGTGGCGCGCGAGCAGGCGGCCGAGCCCGCCGGTGCCGCCGGTGATCAGGACCGTGCCGTCCGGGTCCCAGTCGGGTGTGCCGGCGCCGGCTTCGGCGCGGACCAGGCGGCCCGCGAGCGCGATGCCGTCGCGCAGCGCGACCAGGGGTTCTTCGGAGCCGAGGGCGGCCGGGAGACCGTCGGTGGTCCCGTCGGTCAAGTCGATCAGGCCGAAGCGACCGGGGTTTTCCGACTGGGCCACACGCACCAGACCGTGCACCGCAGCGGAAGTCAGGTCGTCTCCGGTCGTCGCGCCGCGCGTGACGACCACCAGGCGCGCTTCGGCGAACCGCTCGTCGTCGAGCCACCGCTGCAGCAGCGCCAGGACCTCGCTCGTGCGTTCGTGCGTTTCGGCGATCACGTCACCGGTCGACGGCGCCACCGGCAGCACCACCACGGGCGGCACTTCGGCCAGGTCGTCGAGTCCGGCAGCCACCGGGGCTTCGGGCAGCAGCGTGCCGTCGCCCAGGACGGTCACCGCTTCAGGCGCCATCGGGGTCGAGCGCAGCGGCAGCCAGTCGAGGCGGAACAGCGCGTCGCGCAGGCTCGGCCCGGTTACGGCTTCGGTCGTGATCGGGCGCATCGTGAGCGCCGAGACGGTGGCCACCGGGGCACCGGTGCCGTCGGCCACGGCGAGCTCCACGCTCTCGCCTCGAGGCGACAACCGCACCCGCAGTGCGGCGGCACCCGAAGCGTGCAAGGTCACGTCGGCCCAGGAGAACGGCATGCCCGCGACCGCGCCGGTGAACGCCGTGGTCTGCGCGGCCGCGTCGAGCAGCGCCGGGTGCAGGCCGAACTCGCCCGGCTCGACACCGTCGGGCAGCGCGACGTCGGCGTACACGTCTTCCCCGAGCCGCCACACGGAGCGCAGACCTTGGAACACGGGGCCATAGGCGAAGCCGCCTTCGGCGAACGCGGCGTAACAGCCGTCGAGATCGACCGGTTCCGCGCCTTCCGGCGGCCACACCGAGGTGTCGAACGCGGCGGGCGCGCCGGCGCGCTCGGCCAGGAACCCCGATGCGTGCTGAGTCCAAGCGTCGTCGGTCCGGCTGTGCACGCTGATTGCACGGCGGCCGGTTTCGTCCGGCACCCCCACGCGCAGCTGCAGCCGCACCGCGCCTTCCGCGGGCACGACCAGCGGCGCGGCCAGCGTCAGCTCCTCCACGCGGTCGCAGCCGACCTCGTCGCCGGCGCGCACGGCCAGCTCAACGAATGCGGTGCCGGGGAAGATCGCGCGGCCACCGACCGCGTGGTCGGCGAGCCACGGGTGCGACCGCAGGGAAAGGCGGCTGGTGAACAGCAGGCCTTCGTCGCCGGCGAGCTCCACCGCGGCGCCGAGCAGCGGGTGGCCCGGCGCTTCCAGCCCGGCGGCGGTCACGTCGCCGGTGCCGGTGCCCGAGGTGAGCCAGAAGCGTTCGTGCTGGAACGCGTACGTCGGCAGGTCGGTGCGGCGGGCGCCGGGCAACACGGCGGCCCAGTCCACGGGCACGCCACGGGTGTGGAGGGTGGCCAGCGCGGTGAGCGCGGTGGTCTCCTCGGCGCGGTCCTTGCGCAGCAACGGAACCAGCACCGCCTCGGCGGGCACGGACTCCTGCGCGAGCGCGGACAGCACGCCGTCGGGCCCGGCCTCGAGGACCTTGCGGACGCCGAGCGCGCTCAGCGCGGCCACGGCGTCGGCGAATCGGACGGTGCCGCGCACGTGCCGCACCCAGTACTCGGGGGTGGCCAGCTCGTCGGCCGAGATCTGCGCGCCGGTGACGGTCGAGACGAACGGGATCTCGGGCGCGTGGAAGGTCAGGCCCGCGATCGCCGCGCGGAAGTCGTCGAGCATCGGGTCCATCAGCGGCGAGTGGAACGCGTGCGACACGGCGAGGCGTTTCGTCTTGCGCCCCTCGGCACTGAGGCGTTCGGCCAGCGCGAGCGCGGCGGCCTCCGGGCCGGCCACCACCACCGACGCGGGGCCGTTCACCGCGGCGAGCGCGAGCTCACCGGTCAGGTACGGGGCCACCTCGTGCTCGCTCGCCTGGATCGAGACCATCGCTCCGCCGGCGGGCAGTGCCTGCATGAGCCGGCCGCGCGCCGCGACCAGCGCGGCCGCGTCGGCCAGCGACAGGACTCCGGCGACGTGGGCCGCGGCGATCTCGCCGATCGAGTGGCCCGCCACGAAGTCGGGTTCGATGCCCCACGACTCGGCGAGCCGGAACAGCGCCACCTCCAGCGCGAACAGCGCGGGCTGCGCCCAGCCGGTCTCGTCGAGCGTGGCTTCGGCGGAACCCCAGACCACGTCGCGCAGCGAGCCTCCGAGATGCGCGTCCACTGCGGACACCGCCTCGTCGAACGCGGCGGCGAACACCGGGAAGCTCGCGTGCAGCTCCCGGCCCATGCCGAGCCGCTGCGCGCCCTGTCCCGTGAACAGCACCGCGAGCCGGCCCGCGAGCGCGGACCCTTCGACCGCGCCGGGCTCGCCGTCGGCCAGTGCGGCCACGGCGGACAGCGCCGCTTCGCGGTCGGTCGCGAGCACGGCGGCGCGGTGCGGCAGGTGCGCCCGCGCGGTCGCGAGCGTGAGCCCGACGTCGGCGAGGGACGCTTCGGCGGCCAGGTCGTCGCGCAGGCGCGCAGCCTGCGCCCGCAGTGCTTCGGGCGTGCGGCCGGACAGGACCCACGGCACCGTGGCCGGTCCGGTGTAGCTCTCCGCGGACTCGTCGGCGACCGGGGCCTGCTCGACGATCACGTGCGCGTTGGTGCCGCTGATCCCGAACGCCGAGACCCCGGCCCGCCGAGCGCGGCCGGTCTCGGGCCACGGCGTGTGGTCGGTGACCAGCTCGACGTCGCCCGCCGTCCAGTCCACCTGCGACGAGGGCGCGTCGACGTTCAGCGTCTTGGGCAGCAGGCCGTGGCGGATCGCCTGCACGACCTTGATCACGCCGGCGACCCCGGCCGCGGCGTTGGTGTGCCCGAGGTTCGACTTGACCGAGCCGAGCAGCAGTGGCCGCTCGCGCCGGCGGCCGTAGGTGGCGAGCAGCGCCTGGGCCTCGATCGGGTCGCCGAGCGCGGTGCCGGTGCCGTGCGCTTCGACGGCGTCGACGTCCGCGGTGGACAGTCGGGCGTTCTCCAGTGCGGCCTGGATCACGCGCTGCTGCGAAGGGCCGTTCGGCGCCGACAGGCCGCTCGACGCGCCGTCCTGGTTGATCGCGCTGCCGCGCACCACGGCGAGCACCGGGTGGCCCAGCCGCCGCGCGTCGGAAAGCCGCTCCAGCACCAGGATGCCGGCGCCCTCACCCCACGCCGTGCCGTCGGCCGCGTCGGCGAACGCCTTCACGCGGGAGTCGGGCGCGAGGCCGCGCTGGCGGGCGAATTCCACGAACAGGTCCGGCACCGGCAGCACGGTGACGCCGCCGGCCAGCGCGAGCGAACACTCCCCCGCACGCAGGGCCTGCGCGGCCCAGTGCAGCGCGACCAGCGAGGACGAGCACGCCGTGTCGACCGTGACCGCCGGCCCTTCGAGGCCGAGCAGGTAGGAGATGCGGCCGGACACGACGCTGGTCGCGTTGCCGGTGAGCAGGTGCCCGTCGCCGCCTTCGCCGCCGCTGATGCTGGAGGCGTAACTGGTGTTGAACGCGCCCACGTACACGCCGGTGCTGCTGCCGCGCAACGAGTTCGGCGCGACGCCGGCGCGTTCGAACGCCTCCCACGCCGATTCCAGCAGCAGCCGCTGCTGCGGGTCCATCGCCTGCGCCTCGCGCGGCGAGATCCCGAAGAACTCGGCGTCGAACTCGGCGGCGCCGGTCAGGAACCCGCCCTCGCGCACGTAGGTCTTGCCGGGCTTGTCGGGGTCGGGGTCGTACAGCCCGTCGACGTCCCAGCCGCGGTCGAGGGGGAAGCCGGTCATCGCGTCGCCGCCGTCGAGGAGCAGCTGCCACAGCTTCTCCGGCGTGTCGGCCCCGCCGCCGAAGCGGCAGGCCATGCTCACGATGGCGATGGGCTCGGTGTCCTTCGCCTCGACCGCCTGCAGGCGCTGGCGCGTCTGCTGCAGATCGGTGGTGACGCGCTTCAGGTATTCCCGAAGCTTGTCCTCGGTGCTCGTCATGGCGCGAAAACCTCCCGGAGTTCCAGGGGAAAGACGGCTCGACCTACCGGGTTACTCAGCCGAGCCCCAGTTCCTCGTCGATCAGGGCGAACATCTCGTCGTCGGTCGATTCGGCGAGCGCGGTGCCGGCCGGCGCGGTGACCGCCGGCCCGCGGTCGCGGTCCTCGACCTTCCAGTGCAGTGCGGAAAGCCGTTTGCCGAGCCGGGTCCGCACCGCTGGTTCGAGCGCGGCCCCCGCCAGGGCCGCCTCCAGCCGCTCGAGGTCCGCGAACACGGATCCCGCCCCGGTGTCCTCGGCCGCGGCGCCGAGGTCGGCGCCGAGCCGGCGAGCCAGCGCGACGGGGGTCGGGTGGTCGAAAATGGTGGTGGCGGGCAGTTTCACGCCGGTCTCGGCCGCGAGCCGGTTGCGCAGCTCGACCGCGGTGAGCGACGTCAAGCCGAGGTCGGTGAAGCCGCGCTCGACGTCGAGCGAGTCGGCCGCGCCGTGGCCCAGCACGGTCGCCGCGTGCCGGGACACCAGCTCCAGCAGGAGGGCGTGCTGCTCGCGCGCGCTGCGGCCGGCGAGCTTCTCGGCCAAGGCCGGCCCGCCGGTCTCGACCGGTGCGGCGGCACCGACCGCGCGCCGCGCCGGCGGACGCACCATCCCGCGCAGCACGGGCGGGATGTCGTCGTGGGAAGTGCCGCCGAGGCGCAGCGGCACCGGCACGACGAACGCGGCGTCAACCTTCGCGGCAGCGTCGAACAGCCGCAGGCCGAGCTCGGCCGAGAGCGGCAGCACACCGCCGCGGCGGAACCGCGCGAGATCGGTCTCCTCGACGCCGCCGGTCATGGTGCTGCGCTCGGCCCAGAAGCCCCAGGCCAGCGACGTGGCCGGCAGTCCGGCCGCACGACGGCGAGCCGCGAGGGCGTCGAGGAAGGTGTTGGCGGCGGCGTAGTTGGCCTGGCCGGCGTTGCCGAACACGCCCGCCGCGGAGGAGAACAGCACGAACGCGCTGAGGTCCTTGTCCCGGGTGAGCTCGTCGAGCGCCACGGCGACGTCGACCTTGGGCCGCAGCACCGGGTGCAGCCGCTCGGCGGTCTGGGCTTCGAGCGCACCGTCGTCGAGCACGCCGGCGAGGTGCACCACGGCCGTGAGCGGTTCGCCGGCCAGCAGGTTCGCGAGCGCGGTGCGGTCGGTGACGTCGCAGGCTTCGACTCGCGCGGTGGCACCGAGATCGGCCAGCTCGGCCACCAGTTCCCGGGCACCGGGCGCATCGACACCGCGGCGGCTGGTGAGGAGCAGGTCGGTCACGCCGTGCTCGGCCACGAGGTGGCGGGCGACGAGCGCGCCCAGCGCGCCGGTGCCGCCGGTCAGCAGCACCGGACCGGCGCCCCAGCCGGCCGGTTCCGCGGTGCGCTCGGCGCGGGCGAGGCGCGGCACGCTCACCGCACCACCGCGGATCGCGAGCTGTGCCTCGCCGCTGCCGAGCGCCGGTGCGAGAGCCATCAGGGACGCTTCGTCGTCGTCCACGTCCACCAGCACGAACCGGCCCGGGTGCTCGGTCTGGGCCGAGCGCACGAGACCCCACACGCCGGCGCCGGTGAGCCCGGCCACGGTGTCGCCGGGTCCCGCGGCCACGGCGTTGCGGGTGAGCAGGACCAGGCGGCTGTCGTCGAACCGTTCGTCGGCGAGCCAGGCCCGCACGGCTTCCAGGGCCGCGGCGGTGGTCTCGTGCGCGGCGGCGGTCACGTCGTCCTGCTCGGACACCAGCGGCAGCACGACCACCGGCCGAGCGTCCACTTCGGACAGCGTCGCCGCAGTGGCGCCGAGTGCCGCGGCCAGCGGGCCGGTGCCGACCGCCACATACTCCACCGAGTTGCCGGTCGACGCGGGCGTCCAGTCGAGCCGGAAGAGCGCCGAACGCAGGTCGGCCTCGGGCGCCGCGATCTTCGCCGGGTCGAGCGGCCGCAGTTCGACGCGGTCGCACGTCACCACCGGTTCGCCGGCGCCGTCGACCGCGCTCAGTGCGACCCCGTCGGCCGTCCGGCGCAGGTGCACGCGCAGGGTCGTCGCGCCGGTGGCCGCCACGGTCACGCCGTGCCAGGCGGACGGCAGCGCGAAGGTGTCCTCGGAAACGCAGGTGAGCAAGGTCTGCAGAAGCGCGGGATGCAGGAGGCACGACCCGGCGGCGTGCTCCAGGTCGGCCGCGAGCGTGACCTCGGCGAACACGTCGGTCTCCCCCAGCCACACGCCGGTGACCGAGGTGAACAGCGGGCCGGCTTCGAAACCGTGGCGGGCGGCGCGGGAGGCGAACGCGTCGAGGTCCTCGGCCACGGCGTCGCGCGGCGGCCACTCGACCGACGCGGTGATCGGCGCGGCCGGCCGCAGGGTGCCGATGGCGTGGCGGATCCACGGGCCGTCGTCGAAGCGCGCGTAGACGGCGACCGTGCCCGTGCCGCCGTCCGGTTCGGCGATCACCTGCACCTGCGCCGCGGCACCGTCGGCCAGCGTGAGCGGCTCGTCCACGGTCAGCCGGTCGAGCGCCGGCAGCCCGGCTTCCGCACCGGCCCGCACGGCCCACTCGACGAACGCCGTGTCCGGCACCAGCACCGTGCCCGCCACCGCGTGGTCGGCCAGCCAGGGCTGGGCGGCGAGCGACACGCGGCCGGTGAGCACCACCCCGCGGTCGTCGGCCAGCGCCACGGCGGCTCCCAGCAGCGGGTGGTCCGCGGCGGCGACGCCGAGACCGGTGGCGTCGGCGGCCGAGGGCAGCACCTCGGGCCAGAACCGGCGGCGCTGGAAGGCGTACGTCGGCAGATCCACCCGGCGGCCGGGGGTGGCGTCGGTCCAGTCCACCGCCACACCGCGTACGTGGGCCTCGGCGAACGACGTGTACAGCCGCGCCAGTCCTCCTTCGTGGCGACGCAGCGAGCCGACGGCGACCACGTCGGTGCCGGCACTCTCGGCCGTGTCCTGCACGCTCATCACGAGCACCGGGTGCGCGCTGGCCTCCACGAACACGTCGTGGTCCTCGGCCAGCAGTGCGCGCAACGCGGTCTCCAGCTGCACGACGCCGCGGAGGTTGTCGTACCAGTACCGCGCGTCGAGCCCGGCGGTGTCGTGCCAGGCGCCGGTCACGGTCGAGCAGAACGGGATCTCGGCGCTGCGCGGGGCGATCGGCGCCAGCTCACGCAGCAGCTCGTCGCGGATACGCTCCACGTGGTGCGAGTGCGAGGCGTAGTCCACCGGCACCTTCTTGGCCCGCACGCCGTCGGCCTCGCACGCCGCGAGGAACTCGTCGAGGGCGCCCGCGTCACCGGACACGACCACCGATCCGGGCCCGTTGACCGCGGCGATCGACACGCCGTCGTGGTTTTCCAGCCGCGCCGTCACGACGTCGCGCGAGGCAGTGACCGAGGCCATCCCGCCGAGACCGGACAGTTCGCGCGCGATGGCCTGGCTGCGCAACGCGACCACGCGAGCACCGTCCTCAAGGGACAGTCCACCCGAGACACACGCGGCGGCGATCTCCCCCTGCGAGTGCCCGACGACGGCGGCCGGCACCACCCCGGCTGCCCGCCAGACCTCGGCGAGCGCGACCATCATCGCCCACAGCGCGGGCTGCGCCACGTCCACGCGATCCAGCGTCGGCGCCCCATCGGCGCCGGTCAGGACCTCGCGAAGCGACCAGTCCACCAGCGGCCGCAGCGCGGCTTCACACTCGTCGATCCGCTGCGCGAACACCGGTGACGTCGCGAGCAGCTCGGCGCCCATGCCGGCCCACTGCGACCCTTGGCCCGGAAACACCAGCACGATCCGGCGTTCGTCCGGGATCCGGCCGTCGAATTCGACCACGCCGGGGCCGGGGGTGCCCTCGGCCAGCGACCGCACGCCGGCCAGCAGTTCGTCGCGAGTGCCGCCGACCACCACGGCGCGGCGCTCGTGCCGCGTCCGGCCGGTGGCGAGCGAGTGCGCGACGTCGGCGGGACTGCCCTCGACCTCGAGCAACGCCAGCGCCTGGCCACGCAGCGCCGCCTTGCTCCGCGCCGCCAGCAGCCACGGCACCACCGCGGGGCTCTCGCCCGGCTCCACCGGCTCGACGGCCGGCGCCTGTTCGAGGATCACGTGCGCGTTGGTGCCGCTCATCCCGAACGACGACACGGCCGCCCGGCGCGGCCGGCCGGTCTCGGGGAACGCCGTCGCTTCGGTGAGCAGTGAGACCGCGCCGGAGGACCAGTCGACGTGCGGCGACGGCGTCTCGGCGTGCAGCGTCTTCGGGGCGAGGTTGTGCTTGAGCGCCAGCACCATCTTGATCACCCCCGCGACACCGGCCGCGGCCTGCGTGTGGCCGAGGTTCGACTTGATCGAACCCAGCAGCAGCGGCCGGTCGGCGGGTCGGCCCTGCCCGTAGGTGGCGAGCAGCGCGTCCGCCTCGATCGGGTCCCCCAGGGCCGTGCCGGTGCCGTGGGCCTCCAGCACATCAACGTCCTCGGTGGACAGCCGGGCGTTCTCCAGTGCCTGGCGGATCACGCGCTGCTGCGCGGGCCCGTTGGGTGCAGTGAGCCCGTTGGACGCGCCGTCCTGGTTCACGGCCGAGCCGCGCAGCACCGCGAGCACCTCGTGGCCTGCGCGCTCGGCGTCGGAAAGCCTTTCCAGCACCAGCATCCCGGCGCCCTCGGCCCAGCCGAACCCGTCGGCGCCGTCGGCGAACGCCTTGCAGCGCCCGTCCGGCGCGAGCGCCCGCATCCGGCTGAACTCGACCAGCGGCGCGGCCGTGGTGATCACGCTCATGCCGCCGGCCAGCGCGAGCGAACACTCACCCGACCGCAGCGACCTCGCGGCCCAGTGCAGCGCGACCAGCGACGCCGAGCACGCCGTGTCCACGGTGACCGCCGGGCCCTCGAAGCCGAACGTGTAAGCGAGCCGCCCGGACGCCACGCTGCCGGCGACCCCGGTGCTCACGTACCCTTCCAGGTCCTCGCGGGCGTCGCCCAGCACCGAGCCGTAGTCCTGGCCGTTGGTGCCCACGAACACGCCGGTCCGCGAACCGCGCAGCCGCGCCGGATCGAGGCCGGCACGTTCCAGGGCCTCCCACGACGTCTCGAGCAGCAGCCGCTGCTGCGGGTCCATGGCGAGTGCCTCGCGCGGCGCGATGCCGAAGAAGTCCGCGTCGAAGTCGGCGATCCCGTCGAGGAAACCGCCGCGGCGGGCCACGGGGAACTCGCCGCCGTCGAGCTCGGCGGGCCACCCGCGATCTACCGGCAGGTCGCCGATCACGTCACGGCCTTCGGCGGCCACGGCCCACAGGTCCTCGGCCGAGCGCACCCCGCCGGGGAACCGGCACCCCACGCCCACGATCGCGATCGGCTCGTGCGCCGCGTCCACGAGCTGCTTGTTCACACGGCGCAGGCGCTCGACCTCTTTCGCCGCCGTCCGCAGGGCTTCGACGACCTTTTCGCTGGGCGTGGTCATGGCTGTCAGCTCCGTCTAGTCGCGGGTCGGATCGGGATCGGTGAGGAACGCCTGCACGAGGTCGTCCACGTCCATCGAGTCGATCGAGGCCTCCGGTGCGGAGTCCTCCGGGTGCTGCGCCGCCAGCTCGCGCAGCTGCCGGAGCAGGCCGGCCTCACGCAGGCGGTGCGGCGGGATCGCGGCCAACAGGCGCGTGATCTCCGTGTTTTCGTCCGGCGCCGAGGTTTCCGGCACGAGCCGCCGCACCAGGTGCTCGGCCAGCACCCTCGGTGTCGGGTGGTCGAACACGAGGCTCGCGGCGAGCCCCAGCCCGGTCGCCGCGGCGAGGCGATTGCGGACCTCGATCGCCGTGAGCGAGTCGAAGCCGAGGTCCCGGAACGGTTTCCCGGCGGCGACCGCCTTCCGGTCACCGTGGCCGAGCACCGCGGCGACCTGGGTGCGCACCACGTCGAGCGCGGCGGCCGCCCGGTCGGCACCGGGCAGCGTCGCGAGCCGCTCGCGCAGGCCCGACGCGGCCGTCTCGGCTGCTCGCCGGCCCGCGGCCACCTCGGCGAGCACTTCGCGCGCCGCGGGCAGGTCGGCCAGCGCCGCGTTCGGCCGGACTTCCAGCAGGCCCGTGAGGAACGGGCGGTGCTGCAGGTCCGCCACCACGAGCGAGGGGGCGCCGTCGGTCACCGCGTGGGCGAGCGCGTCGAGCGCCAGCTCGGGCGGCAGCGCCGCGGCGCCGATCCGGTCGAGTTCCGCCGTGGTGGCCATGCCGCCGCCGGCCCAGGCGCCCCACGAGATCGAGGTCGCCGCGAGCCCGGCCGCGTGCCGGCGTTCGGCCAGCCCGTCGAGCACGGCGTTCGCCGCCGCGTAGTTGGCCTGACCCAGGTTGCCGACCGCGCTGGACACCGACGAGAACAGCACGAACGCCGCCAGGTCGAGGTCGCGGGTCAGCTCGTCCAGCACGAAGGCCGACGTCACCTTGGCCCGGTACACCGCCTCGAAACGATCCGGTGTCAGGCTGTCGAGCACGCCGTCGTCGAGAACACCGGCGGTGTGCACGATGCCGGTGAGCGGGTGCTCCTCCGGAATTCCGGCCAACAGGCGCGCCACGGCGGCCCGGTCGGCGACGTCGCACGCGGTCACGGTCACGCGGGTGCCACCGGCGGTCAGTTCGTCGCGCAGCTCCATGGCGCCCGGTGCGTCGAGCCCGCGGCGGCTCACCAGCAGCAGGTGCTCGGCGCCGGTGGCGGCCAGGCGCCGGGCGACATGCGCACCCAGCGCGCCGGTGCCACCAGTGACCAGCACGGTGCCGATCGGCGACCACGGCGTGCCCTCGGCCGGGCGGGCCGGGGCCAGGCGCCGGGCGAGCACGCCGGCCGGACGCACCGCGAGCTGGTCCTCGCCGGAAGTGCCGACCACGTCGGCGATCCGGCGCAGCACGTCGGGGCCGAGGTCCTCGGGCAGGTCGACGACGCCGCCCCACAGTTGCGGATACTCCAGGGCTGCGACCCTCGCCAAACCCCAAACACCGGTGCGGTACGGATCTTCGACGCGGTCACCGGCCGCCGCGGCGACCGCGGCGCGCGTGAGCACCCACAGTGGGGCGGCGATCCGCGCGTCGCCGAGAGCCTGGATCACAGCGGTGGTGTCGACGGCGCCGGACTGCCCCGGCAAGGCCGTGGCCAGCAGCGAAACCACCGCGGTGTAGGGCGATTCCGCTGCCTCGCGCAGCGACTCCGCCAGGCAGCCACGGCTCGGGTCCGCGATCTCGACCACGATCACGTCGTCGAGCGCTGCCACGACCTCCGTGGTCCAGGCGTCGGCTCCGGTGGGCACGAGGACCAGGCGCGGGCCGGGCTTCGCCGCCGCCGGCCGGACCGAAGTCCAGGTTTCGCGGTAGCGGTGCGCGTCGAGGGCCGAACGGGCCTGCCGGCGGCGGCGCCAGGTGGAGAGGGCGGGCACCACAGTGGACAGGGCGGGTCCGTCCAGCTCCAGGCTGGCCGCCAGCGTCGCGAGGTCTTCCTGTTCCACGGCGGCCCAGAACTCCGCGTCCACGGCGGCGGCCGAGCCGAGCGCGGCCGTGGCCGCCGCCCGCTCGGGCCAGAAGCGCTGGTGACGGAAGGGATAGGTGGGCAGGTCGACGTGGGCGGCACCGGTGCCTTCGGTGGCGCGGGTCCAGTCCACGTCCACGCCCGCGGTGTGCAGGCGGGCCAGCGCGGCCAGCAGCGACGGTTCCTCGGCGCGGTCCTTGCGCAGGGCCGGGGTGGCGATCACGTCGTCGCCGTCGGCGGCGCCGAGCGCGAGGGCCGTGAGGACACCGTCGGGGCCGAGCTCCAGGAAGGTGTCGGCGCCGGCGGCTTCCAGTGCCGCGACGCCGTCGGCGAAGCGCACGGTCTCGCGGACGTGGCGCACCCAGTAGCCGGGTGTGCCCATCCGTTCGGCCGCGTCCCCGATCGACCCCGACACCGTCGAGGCGATCGGGATCCGCGGCGCGGCGAGCCTCAGCGTCTCCACCACTCGCGCGAACTCCTCCAGCACGGGTTCCATCAGCACTGAGTGGAACGCATGGCTGACCGGCAAACGCCTAGTCTTTCGGCCCAGCCGGGAAAACTCGGCCGCGACCACAGTGACTTCGGCGTCGAGGCCGGCGAGCACGACCGCGTCCGGGCCGTTGACCGCGGCGACCGAAACTCCGTCGCGCAGGCGCGGGGTTACCTCGTCCGCACTCGCCTGCACGGAGATCATCACGCCGCCAGGGGGCAGGGCCTGCATGAGCCGGCCGCGGGCGGTCACGAGCGAGCAGGCGTCCTCGAGCGTGAGCACCCCGGCGACGTGGGCCGCCGCGATCTCGCCGATCGAGTGCCCGGCCAGCAGGTCCGGCCGCACACCGAACGACTCCACGAGCCGGTAGAGCGCCACCTCGATCGCGAACAGCGCGGGCTGCGCCCACTCCGTGCGGTCGAGGGTCTCGGCGTCAGCACCCCACACGACCTCGCGCAGCGGCCGGGTCAGCCGCTCGTCCAGCAGCGCCGCGACGGTGTCGAAGGCTTCGGCGAACACCGGGAACCGGGCGTGCAGGTCGCGGCCCATGCCGAGCCGCTGCGAGCCCTGTCCGGCGAACAGCACGGCCAGCGTCCGCTCGTCACTCTCGCCCCGAGCCGCTTCGGTGACCCCGTCGGCGTCGGCGAGCAGCACCGCGCGGTGCTCGAACGGTGGCCGGGCGGCCAGCGCCCGGGCGACGTCGACGGCCGCGGTGTCCGGGTGTGCCGCGGCGAAGGCCCGCATCCGGGTCACCTGTTCGTCGAGCGCTTCGGCGTCGCGGCCGGACACCGGCCAGGCGAGCACCGCCGGCGTCACCGCCGGTTCCGCGGCGGGTTCCGCCGGCGGGGCCTGCTCGATGATCACGTGCGCGTTGGTGCCGCTCACGCCGAAGGACGACACCCCGGCCCGGCGCGGATGCCCGGTCTCGGGCCACGGCCGCGCCTCGGTGAGCAGGTCGATCGCGCCCGAGGTCCAGTCGACGCGCGACGACGGCGCGCTGAGGTGCAGCGTCTTCGGCAGCAGGTCGTGGTGCAGCGCGAGCACCATCTTGATCACGCCGGCGACCCCGGCGGCGGCCTGGGTGTGACCGATGTTCGACTTCACCGAACCCAGCAGCAGCGGCGTTTCCCGGTCCTGCCCGTAGGTCGCGAGCAGGCCCTGGGCCTCGATCGGGTCGCCGAGCACCGTGCCGGTGCCGTGCGCCTCGACCGCGTCGACGTCCGAAGCGGACAGTCCGGCGTTGGCCAGCGCCTGGCGGATCACCCGCTGCTGCGAGGGCCCGTTGGGGGCGGTGAGGCCGTTGGACGCGCCGTCCTGGTTCACTGCGCTGCCGCGGACCACCGCCAGCACTTCGTGGCCGTGGCGGCGGGCGTCGGAGAGGCGCTCGACGAGGATCACGGCGACGCCTTCGGACCAGCCGGTGCCGTCGGCGCCGTCGGCGAAGGCCTTGCACCGGCCGTCGGGCGCGAGCCCGCCTTGGCGGGTGAACTCGCTGAACGAGTCGGCGGTGGTCATCACCGTGACGCCGCCGACCACGGCGAGCGAGCACTCGCCCGAGCGCAGCGACTGGCTCGCCCAGTGCAGGGCGACCAGCGAAGACGAGCAGGCCGTGTCGACCGTGACCGCCGGCCCTTCGAAGCCGAACGTGTAGGCCAGCCGGCCCGACGCGACACTCGCGGCGAGCCCGGTGCTCACGTGCCCTTCCAGGTCCTCGGCGGCGTGGGCCACGAGGTCGGCGTAGTCCTGGCCGTTGGTGCCGATGAACACGCCCGCGTCGGTGCCGCGCACCGAAGCCGGGTCGATGCCGGCGCGTTCGAACGCCTCCCAGGTGGTTTCGAGCAGCTGCCGCTGCTGCGGGTCCATGGCCAGGGCTTCGCGCGGCGAGATGCCGAAGAACTCGGCGTCGAACTGCGGGAGGTCGTGGAGGAAACCGCCGTGCAGGGCGTCGCTGCGGCCGCGGCCGTCGCGGTCGCCGTGGGCGAGCAGGTCGAGGTCCCAGCCGCGATCGGCCGGGAACGGCGTGATGCCGTCGCGGCCCTCGGCCACGAGGTCCCAGAACTCGTCGGGTGAGGTCACGTCGCCGGGCAGGCGGCAGCTCATGCCGACGATCACGATCGGGTCCTGGTCGTCGGCCACGGTGGCGCGCGCGGCGGGCACGGTCTGGTGTTCGCCGAGGAGCTCACCGAGCAGGTGCTCGGTGAGCACCGACGCGGTCGGGTGGTCGTAGACCAGCGTGGCCGGCAGCACGAGCCCGGTCGCCGCCTTGAGCCGCGTGGGCAGCTCGACGGCGGTCAGCGAGTCGAACCCGAGGTCACGGAACGCCCGGTCGGGCGCGATGGTTTTGGTACCGGCGTGGCCGAGCACACGGGCGACGGTCTGGCGCACCAGATCCAGCACCACCGCCCGGCGTTCCTGCTCGGGCAGGCCACGCAACCGGTCGCTCAGCGCCGAGCCCGCCGACGCGGCCGCCGCGCGCTGGTCGGCCAGCACCTCGCGGGCTTCCGACAACCCCGACAGCAGCGGCGACGGGCGCAGGCCCAGCACCGCTTCGAGGAACGGCCGGTGGCGCAGGTCGGCGACCACGGTCGTGGTCTCCTCCCCCGCGACCAGGCGGCGCAGTTCCGCCAACGCGAGCTGCGGGTCGAGCGCACCGGGTTCGGTGCCCCACGAGCCCCAGCCGATCGCCGTCGCGGGCTTGCCTTGCGCCCGACGGCGGGCAGCGAGCGCGATGAGGGTGGCGCCCGCCGTTGCCCGTGCGGTGTGGGCCGGCGTGCCGACGGAGCCGGAGGCCGAGGCGAACAGGACAAACGCGTCGAGGTCCGTGGTCAGTTCGTCGAGCGCGAGCGCGGGGTCGACCGTCTCGGTCGGGTCGGCACCGTCGAGGCCGGCGGTGTGGACCACGGCGGTGATATCGCGGCCGGTGAGCATTTCGGCCATCGCGGCGCGGTCGGCCGCTTCCGCGCCGACGCGCAGCACGTCGTCGGCGCCCCAGTCGAGCAGGCTGCTCGCGACCTCGTCGGCGAGGGTGCCGGTGCCCGTGACCAGCACGGTGCCGGCCGGTGTCCACTCGCCCGCGTCCGGCAGCGGGGCCGGTTCGAGGCGCCGGGCCAGGATTCCGGTGTCGCGGATGGCGAGTTCGTCCTCGTCGCCGGCGTTGCTCAGCACCGCGGCCAGGTGGGTGAGCACGGTGTCGTCGAGCTCCGCCGGGAGATCGACGAGCCCGCGCCACCGCGCCGGGTGTTCCAGCGCCGCGACCCGGCCGAAGCCCCAGACCGCGGCCTGGGCCGGATCGGTGGCGTGCTCGCGGGTGACCGTCCACAGTGGCGCGCTCGCCGCACGGCTCAGCTCGGCCGTCTGCTCGGCCGACGGCAGGAGCGACACGATGCCGCTCACGTCCTCGGCGGCGGCCACCTCGGCGAGGGAGACCGGCGTCAGGCCGAGGCCCGTCACGATCCGGTTGGTCCACTCCCCGGGTTCATGGACGACGGCGAGCCAGGTACCGGTACGGCCGCCGGTGATCGGCGCCGGCACCCAGGACTCGCGGAAGCGCAGGGAATCCGCGCGGTCGCGGTTGCGCCAGGCGCTGAGCGTCGCGAGGTCACCGCGGTCGACCGCGGCCCAGAACTCGTCGTCGACCACAGGGTCGTCGGCGCGCTCCGGCCAGAAGCGTTCCCGCTGGAAGGCGTACGGCGGCAGTTGCACCCGCGCCGCGCCGGTGCAGGTGAACACCTCGGTCCAGCGCACGTCGACGCCGGCCACGAACAGCTCCGCCAGCGCGGTGACCGCCGCCTGCTCCTCGTCCCGGTCCTTGCGCAGCAGGGGAACCACGACCTCGACGCCGGCGGCACGGGCCGGCGCGGACAGGGTGCCATCCGGGCCCAGCTCGAGGAACGCGGTCGCGCCCTGCTCGGTGAGCGCCCGCACGCCGTCGGCGAACCGCACGGTGGCGCGCACGTGCTCGACCCAGTACTCCGCCCACGACTCGGGCTCGGCCAGCGCACCGGTCACCGTCGACACCATCGGGATCGACGGCGCCGCGTAGTCGAGCGCTTCCGCGACGGTGCGGAACTCGGCCAGCATCGGCTCCATCAACGGCGAGTGGAACGCGTGCGACACGGCCAGGCGCTTGGCCTTGCGGTCGCCGAAGTGCGCGGCCACGGCGTCGACCGCTGCCACGGTGCCGGCCAGCACCAACGCGGCCGGGCCGTTGATCGCGGCGATCGAGACGTCGGGGGTCAGGTGCGGCGTCACCTCGTCCTCGGCGGCTTCCAGCGCGAGCATCACACCTCCGGGCGGCAACGCCTGCATCAGCCGTCCGCGAGCGGTCACCAGCTTCGCCGCGTCGGCCAGCGACAGCACGCCGGCGACGTGCGCGGCGGCGATCTCGCCGATGGAGTGGCCGGCCACGAACTCCGGCGTCACCCCGAGCGACTCGACCAGGCGGAACAACGCCACTTCCAGCGCGAACAGCGCGGGCTGCGTCCAGCCGGTGTGGTCGAGCTCGGCGGCGTCCGGGCCCCACACGACCTCACGCAGGCCGTCGGGCAGCACGGCCAGCGCGTCGTCGAAGGCTTCCGCGAACACCGGGAAACGACCATGGAGATCGCGGCCCATCCCGAGCCGCTGCGCGCCCTGACCCGCGAACAACACCGCCAGGGTCTGGTCCCGGGCCTCGCCCCGGGCGAGTTCCGTACCGTGGGCAAGCACGGAGCGGTGCGCGAACACACCGCGGCCGGCCAGCGTTCGGCCGACGCCGAGCGGCTCACCGTCCACTTGGGAGATCTGTGCGTTGAGGGCTTCCGGCGTCTTCGCGGAGAAGACCCACGGTGCGACCGTCGGTGCGACGGTCGCGGGCTTGGCCGCCGGCGCCATCGGGGCTTGCTCCAGGATCAGGTGCGCGTTGGTGCCGCTGATGCCGAACGACGACACCGCCGCGCGGCGCACCCGGTCGACCTCGGGCCACGGCCTCGCCTCGGTGGCCAGCTCGATCGCCCCCGCCGTCCAGTCCACCTGCGACGACGGCGTGTCCACGTGCAGCGTCTTCGGCACCGTGCCGGCCCGCAGGGCCATCACCATCTTGATCACGCCGGCCACCCCGGCCGCGGCGAGGCTGTGGCCGATGTTGGACTTCACCGAGCCGAGCAGCAGCGGCGTTTCCCGGTCCTGCCCGTAGGTCGCGAGCAGCGCCTGCGCTTCGATCGGGTCACCGAGGGCGGTGCCGGTGCCGTGGCCTTCCATCACGTCCACGTCCTGAGTGGACAGTCCGGCACCGGCCAGCGCGGCGCGGATCACGCGTTGCTGCGAAGGACCGTTCGGGGCCGAGAGGCCGTTGGACGCGCCGTCCTGGTTCACGGCCGAGCCGCGGATCACGGCGAGCACGTCGTGGCCGTTGCGCTTCGCGTCGGACAGCCGCTCCAGCAGCACGAGCCCCACGCCCTCGGCGATGCTCATGCCGTCGGCGGCCTCGGCGAACGCCTTCACGCGCCCGTCGGCCGCCATCATCCGCTGGCGGCTGAAGCCGACGAACGTGCTCGGCGTGGCTACCACCTGCACGCCGCCGGCCAGCGCCAACGTGCTCTCACCGCTGCGCAGCGACTGGCACGCCAGGTGCATCGAGACCAGCGAAGACGAGCAGGCGGTGTCGATCGTGACCGCCGGGCCCTCCAGCCCGAACACATACGAGATCCGGCCGGACAACACGCTCGCGTCGGCGCCGGTCACGCGGTGCCCGTCGGCGCCGTCCGGGGCCTTGAACGCGGCCGAGCTGTAGTCGTCCGCGCTCGCGCCGACGAACGTGCCGGTGCGGCTGCGGCGCAGGGTCGCCGGGTCGATGCCGGCGTGCTCGAACGTCTCCCAGGCCGTCTCCAGCAGCAGCCGCTGCCGCGGGTCCATCGCGACGGCCTCGCGCGGCGAGATGCCGAAGAACTCCGCGTCGAAGTCCGTGGCCTGGTCCATGAAGCCGCCGTGCGTGGCGTAGGTCTTGCCCTCGCGGTCGGGGTCCGGGTCGTAGAGGTCGCGGATGCGCCAGCCGCGGTCGACCGGGAACTCGGTGATCGCGTCGGTACCGGCGCCGACCAGCGCCCACAGGTCCTCGGCCGAGCGCACGCCGCCCGGGTAGCGGCAGCCGATGCCGACCACCACGATCGGGTCGCCGTCGAGCGCCTTCGCCGGTGCCGCAACGGCTTGCGGCCCGGCTTCCCGCCCGGTTTCGCTGTCACCGACCAGATCGGTCAGCAGCAGCTCGGCCAGCCGCTCCGGTGTCGGGTGGTCGAACACGAGGGTCGACGGGAGGCGCAGCCCGGTCGCGGCGGTGAGGCGGTTGCGCAGTTCGACCGCGGTGAGCGAGTCGAAACCCTGTTCCCGGAACTCGCGCCGGACGTCGATCGCGTGCCCGGACGCGTGGCCGAGCACCGCCGCGGCTTCCGTGCGCACGAGCTCGGCCAGGAACTTCAGCCGCTCTCCCGGCCGCAGCTCGCTCACGCGCCGGCCGAGTGAACCGGCGGCTCCGTTGGCGGACGCCTTCGCCGCCGTACGTCGGCCGCCGGTCACGAGACCACGCAGCAACGCGGGCACCTCAGCCTGGCGCCGCAGTGCTGCCGTGTCGAGCTTCGCGGCGACGACCAGCGCCTCGTCCGTGGCCACGGCGCCGTCGAAGAGCGCCAGGCCGTGCGCGGTGTCGATCGGCGGCAGCCCGGCGGCGCTCATGCGCGCGACGTCCGTGTCGCTCAGCTCGCCGGTCATGCCGCTGGCCTGGGCCCACAGCGTCCAGGCGACGGACGTCGCCGGAAGTCCCTGGGCAGCCCGGTGCGCGGCCAGTGCGTCGAGGTAACCGTTGGCCGCGGCGTAGTTGCCCTGGCCCGGGCTGCCGGTCACGCCGGCGACCGAGGAGAACAGCACGAAGTCCGCGAGGTCGGCGTCGCGGGTCAGCTCGTGCAGGTGCCAGGCGGCGTCGACCTTGGGCCGCAGCACCTGCGCGAGCCGGTCCGGGGTCAGCGATTCCACCGTGCCGTCGGCGAGCACCCCGGCGGTGTGCACGACCGCGGTCAGCGGGTGTTCGGCCGGCACGGACGCGAGCAGCTCGGCCACGGCGGCGCGGTCGGCGGTGTCGCACGCGGCGAGCGTGACCTCGGCGCCGAGGCCGGTCAGCGTCTCCCGCAGCTCAATCGCACCCGGGGCGTCGGCGCCGCGGCGACCGACCAGCAGCAGGTGTCGCATCCCGCGCTCGGTCACCAGGTGCTTCGCCAGCTCGGCCCCGAGCACGCCGGTGCCGCCGGTGATGAGCACCGTGCCCTCGGGCCGCCAGGCCTTCGGCTGGGTGAGCACTATCTTGCCGGTGTGCTTGCCCTGGCTCATGAAGCGGAACGCGTCCCGGGCGCGGCGGATGTCCCAGGTGGTCACGGGCAGCGGCTTGAGCACGCCGGCGCCGAACAGCTCCAGCAGCGAGGCGAGCATCTCCTGCGTGCGGTCGGCGCCGGCCTCCACGAGGTCGAAGGCGCGGTAGCGGATCCGCGGGAAGTCCTCGGGTTCGCGGATGTCGGTCTTGCCCATCTCGAGGAACCGGCCGCCGTCGGTGAGCAGCCGCACGGACGCGTCCACGAACTCCTGCGCCAGCGAGTTGAGCACCACGTCGACCGGGCCGAACTTCTCCTCGAAGTCGAGCGTGCGCGACGACGCGATGTGGTCCTCGGCCACGCCGAGCTCCCGCAGCAGGTGCTGCTTGCCTTCGCTGGCGGTGGCGTAGACCTCGAGACCGAAATGGTGCGCGAGCTGGATCGCGGCCATCCCGACGCCACCGGCGCCGGCATGGATGAGGATCGACTGGCCCCGCCGGACGTCGGCGAGGTCGACGAACGCGTAGTACGCGGTGAGATACACGAGCGCGACCGAGGCCGCTTCCTGCGCGCTCCAGCCGTCCGGTACTCGGGCGAGGTATCGCTCGTCGGCCACGGTGACGTCGGCGAAACCGCCGTTGAGGACCCCGAACACGGCGTCCCCGGGCCGCAGCCCGGTCACGGCGGCACCGACGTCGGTGACCACTCCCGAGCCTTCGAGGCCGGGCAAGCCGGACTTGCGGGGGTTCATGCCGAGCGCGTCGATCACGTCGCGGAAGTTCAGGCCCGACGCGGCAAGGCGCACGCGCACCTCACGCTCGCCCAGCGGAGCCAGGACCTCCGGGTTCGGGGTCAGGAACAGGTTGTCGAGGCTGCCCTTCTGCCGGGTGTCGAGGCGCCAGGGCGTGTCGCCGGCGGGCGGCACGAGTGCGGAGCCGGTGCCGAGCCGCGCGAGGCGGCCCGCGAGCAGTTCGCCGGCGCGCACCGCGAGCTGCGGTTCGGCCGAACCGAGCACAGTGGACAGTGCGTCCGCGCCGGTCTCATCGAGGTCCACCAGCGTGAAGCGGCCGGGGTTCTCGGACTGGGCGGAGCGCACGAAGCCGCAGATGGCCGCGCCGGCCAGGTCGGGCACGTCCTCGCCGTCGTGGGCGGCCACGGCGCCTCGCGTGACCAGGACCAGCCGGGTGTCGGTGAAGCGGTCGTCGGCGAGCCAGCGCTGCAGCAGCGCGAGCACGGTCGCGGTGGCTTCGTGAACGGCGGCCGGGGTGGCGCCGCCGTGGACCGGCGCGAGCACCACGTCGGGCGTGGTGTCGAGGTCGTCGAGCGAGCCGACGGTGAGCGCGTGCAGCGGCGCGGCCAGGCGCTCGTCGCCGAGCACCACGCAGGTGCCGGACGCCGCGTCGGCCGTGACCGGGATCCACTGCAACCGGAACAGGCCTTCGTGCGTGCTCGGCTTCGGCGCGGCACCGGCGGCCCGCAACAACAGCGACTCGACGGACACCACGGGGGCGCCTTCGACGTCGACCGCGGCCAGGGCGACGGAATCGGCGCCGGTCGGGGTGAGCCGGACGCGCAGGGTCTGCGCGCCGGCCGCGTGCAGCGACACGTCGGACCAGGTGAACGGCAGCAGCGCCTTGCCCGCGCCACCGGGACCGGGCACGAACTTGATGGCGTGCAGCGCGCCGTCGAGCAGTGCGGGGTGCAGGCCGAACGCGGCGGCGGTGTCCTGGCCGCCGGGCTGGTCGGCGAGCGTGACCTCGGCGAACACCTCGTCGCCGCGCTGCCACGCGGCGGTGAGGCCCTGGAACGCCGGGCCGTAGCCGAAGCCGTCGGCCGCGGCGCGTTCGTAGTAGCCGTCGAGGTCGAGTGGTTGGGCGTCGGCGGGCGGCCAGGCGGAGGTGTCGAACTCGGCGGTGTTGGACTTGGCGGTGGTGAACTCGGAGCTGCGCGCGTCGGTCGTCAGGAAGCCACCGGCGTGTTTGGTCCACGGCGCTTCGATGTCGTCGGCCGGGCGGGCGTAGATGCCGACCTCACGGCGGCCGTGGTCGTCGGGTGCACCCGCGCGGACCTGCAGCACCACGGCACGGGCCGGGTCGAGCACGAGCGGCGCGGCGATGGTCAGCTCTTCGACGTGGTCGCAGCCGGCCTGGTCGCCGGCGCGGACTGCGAGTTCGAGGAATCCGGTGCCGGGGAAGAACACCGCACCGCCCACGGCGTGGTCGGCCAGCCACGGGTGCGTGGCGAGGGAAACGCGGCCGGTGAACACGACGTCGTCGCCCTCGGCCAACGTCATCGCGGCGCCGAGCAGCGGGTGCTCGGCCGAGGTGAGGCCGGCCGCGCTCACGTCTCCGGCGGTCACCGACGGCGCGGGCCAGAAACGCGTGTGCTGGAAGGCGTAGGTGGGCAGAGGGACGCGGCGGGCGTCGTCGAGGCCCCAGTCCACGTCGATGCCCCGGACATGGAGCTCGGCGGCCGAGGTGAAGAACCGCGCCAACGTGTCCTGGTCGCGCCGCAGCGTGCCGGTGACGACGATCGGTGTCGCCTCGTCCTCGAGCGTCTCCTGCACGCCCATGACCAGCACCGGGTGCGAGCTGATCTCGACGAACACGCGGTGCTGCTCGGCGAGCGCACGGATCGCGGGTTCGAAGCCGACTCGGCCGCGCAGGTTCCGGTACCAGTAGCCGGCGTCCATCGTGGTCGTGTCGAGCCAGGTGCCCTCGGCGGTCGAGTAGAACGGGATTTCGGCGGCGCGCGGCGTGATCGGCGCGAGCAGCTCGGCCAGCTCGTGCTCGATCGCCTCGACGTGCGCGGAGTGCGACGCGTAGTCCACGGCGATCTTCCGCACCCGCACACCTTCGGCGCCGAGCTGCTCGAACAGCACGTCGAGGCCGGCCGGATCACCGGCGACCACCACGGACCGCGGCCCGTTGACCGCCGCCATCGAGACGCCGTCCGGCAGGCGCGGCTCGACGTCGTCGACCGGCAGCGATACGGACATCATGCCGCCGTGACCCGCGAGCGTCCGCGCGATCGCCTGGCTGCGCAACGCCACCACCCGCGCCGCGTCCTCCAACGACAACGCACCCGCCACACACGCAGCAGCGATCTCACCCTGCGAATGCCCGACCACCGCGTCCGGCACCACACCATGCGACCGCCACAGAGCAGCCAGCGACACCATCATCGCCCACGACGCCGGCTGCACCACATCAACGCGATCGAGCGTCGGCGCCCCCTCGACCTGCCGCACCACATCCAACAACGACCAGTCCACAAAGGACGACAACGCCACCGCACACTCGGTCAACCGCTCCGCGAACACCGGCGACTCTTCGAGTAGCCGAGCGCCCATGCCCGCCCACTGCGAACCCTGGCCCGGGAACACGAACACCCGCTTGCCGTCCACGTCCGCGACACCGCGTACGACGGCGCTGCTCGCCTCGTCGCCGCGCAGCGCGGCAACGAGGTCAGCCGGGTCGTCGCCGACGAACACCGCGCGCCGGTCGAACGCCGCACGACTGGCGAGCAGCGAGTACGCAACATCCGCCGCGTGCTCGGGCCGCTCTTCGAGCTGCGTGGCCAGGTTCACGGCCTGCGCCGCGAGAGCCGCGTCGTCGCGCGCCGAGAGCACCCACGGCACGACCTTCGTGGTCTCCTCGCGCTCCGGCGCCGGCTTCGCGGCCGGCGCGGCTTCGAGCACGGCGTGCGCGTTGGTTCCGCTGATGCCGAACGACGACACCGCCGCCCGCCGCGGCCGTCCGGTGTCCGGCCAGTCGAGGCGGTCGGTCAGCAGTGTCACGGCGCCGGCCGTCCAGTCCACGTGCGACGACGGCGCGTCCACGTGCAGCGTTCGCGGCAGCACCCCGGCGCGCAGGGCCTGCACCATCTTGATCACGCCGGCGACGCCGGCCGCCGACTGCGTGTGGCCGATGTTCGACTTGATCGACCCGAGCCACAGCGGCTCGGCGCGGTCCTGGCCGTAGGTGGCCTGCAGCGCCTGGGCCTCGATCGGGTCGCCGAGGCGCGTGCCGGTGCCGTGGGCCTCCACCGCGTCGACGTCCGAAGTGGACAGACCGGCGTCGGCGAGCGCCGCGCGGATCACGCGTTGCTGCGAAGGGCCGTTCGGTGCGGTGAGGCCGTTGGACGCGCCGTCCTGGTTCACCGCCGAACCGCGCAGCACGGCCAGGACTTCGTGGCCGTGGCGGCGGGCCTCCGACAGGCGTTCGAGCACGACCATGCCGGCGCCTTCACCCCAGCCCGTGCCGTCCGCGCCGTCGGCGAACGCCTTGCAGCGCCCGTCCGGCGCGAGGCCGCCTTGCTTGCTGAACTCGCTGAAGCCGTCGGGGCCGGCCATCACCGTCACGCCGCCGGCCAGCGCCATCGTGCACTCGCCGGAGCGGATCGCCCGCGCCGCCAGGTGCAGCGCGACCAGTGAAGACGAGCACGCCGTGTCGACGGTGACCGCCGGACCTTCGAGACCGAGGGTGTAGGCGACGCGGCCGGACAGCACGCTGGAGGTGTTGCCGGTCAGCAGGTGCCCGGCCAGCTCCGCCGCGGCGGAGCCGAGCATTTCCTGGTAGCCGCCGTGGGTCGCGCCGACGAACACCCCCGCGCGTTGTCCGCGCAGGGAATCGGGCGCGATGCCGGCGCGTTCCAGCGCCTCCCACGACGTTTCGAGCACGAGCCGCTGCTGCGGGTCCATCGCCAGGGCTTCCCGGGGCGAGATCCCGAAGAACGCGGCGTCGAACCCGGCCATTTCCTCGAGGAAACCGCCGTGGCGGGTCTGGCTGAGGCCGAGCAGCTTCTCGACGTCCCAGTTGCGGTCGGTCGGGAAGCCGCCGATCGCGTCGCCGCCGGTGTCCACGAGCCGCCAGAGGTCTTCCGGCGAGCGCACGCCGCCGGGGTAGCGGCAGCCCATGCCGACGATCACGATCGGGTCCTCGCCGGTGCGGGCCGGCGTGACGGTTCGGGTGTTCTCTTCGGAAGCGACGTCGCCGAGCAGCTCACCGAGCACGAACTCGGCGAGCACGCCCGGTGTCGGGTAGTCGAACACCAGCGTCGAGGTGAGACGCAGGCCGGTCGCCGCGATGAGCCGATTGCGCAGCTCGACCGCGGTGAGCGAGTCGATGCCCTGCTCGCGGAACTCCTTGCGCAGGTCGATGGTCGAGGCCGACGGGTGGCCGAGCACGGCCGCCACCTCGCCGCGCACGAGCTCGGCCACGAACCGGCCGCGCTCGCCTTCCGGCAGCGTGCCGAGCTGGTGCACCAGCGTCTTCGCCGTGCCGGACCCGGCCTTGGCCGCGCTGCGGCGCGCGCCGGTGACGAGCCCGCGCAGCAGCGGCGGGATCTCCCGCTGGCGGCGCACCCCCTGCGGGTCCAGGCGCGCGGCGACGATCTGCGGTTCGAGCGAGGCGATGCCGTCGTCGAACATCCGCATGCCGAGCTCGGCGTCGATCGGCTGCAGGCCGGCCGCGCTCATCCGCTGGAGGTCGGCTTCGGTCAGCTCGCTGGTCATGCCGCTGCCCCGGCCCCACGGGCCCCAGGCGAACGAGGTCGCCGGCAGGCCGTGCGCGCGCCGGTGGGCGGCGAGCGCGTCGAGGGCCACGTTGGCGGCGGCGTAGTTCGCCTGGCCCGGGCTGCCCATCGCCCCGGCGACGGAGGAGAACAGCACGAACGCGGCGAGGTCGTGGTCGCGCGTGGCCTCGTGGAGGTGCCAGGCGGCGTCGGCCTTCGGTGCCAGCACCCGCTCGAAGCGTTCGGGCGTCAGCGAATCGAGCACACCGTCGTCGAGCACACCGGCGGTGTGGATCACGGCGGTGAGGGGCCGGTCGAGGCCGCGGACGAGCGCCTGCACGGCGTCGGCGTCGCTGGTGTCGCACGCGACCACTGCCACGTCGGCACCCCTGAGTTCGGCCACCAGCTCGGCCGCGCCGGGGGCGGCCGGGCCGCGGCGGCTGGCGAGCACGAGGTGCCGCACACCGCGTTCGGTCACCAGGTGGCGCGCGAGCACGCTGCCCAGCCCGCCGGTACCGCCGGTGATGAGCACCGTGCCGTCGGGGTCCCAGGGCCGCGGCACGGTGAGCACGAGCTTGCCGACGTGCTTGGCCATGCTCATGAAGCGGAACGCGTCGCGGGCCCGGCGCACGTCCCACGTGGTCACCGGCAGCGGTTCGAGCGCGCCTTCGGCGAACAGGTCGGCGAGGGCCGCGAGCAGTTCGCGGGTCCGGTCGGGACCGGCGTCGAACAGGTCGAACGCACGGTAACCCGGGCTTTCCTCGCGGACGTCGGTCTTGCCCATCTCCAGGAAACGCCCGCCTTCGCCTTGCAGGCGCAGGGAAGCGTCGACGAACTCACCGGCCAGCGCGTTGAGCACCACGTCGATGCGGCCGCCCGAGACGGCACGGAACTGGTCCTCGAAGTCGAGCGTGCGCGAGGACGCAATGTGGTCCTCGGCCACGCCGAGCTCCCGCAGGATGTGCTGCTTGCCTTCGCTCGCCGTGGCGTAGACCTCGGCGCCGAGGTGGTGCGCGAGCTGGATCGCGGCCATGCCGACCCCGCCGGCGCCGGCGTGGACCAGGATCGACTCCCCCGGCCGTAGGTCCGCCAGGTCCACCAGCGCGTAGTACGCGGTGAGGAACACCAGCGGCACGCTCGCGGCGGTCTCGGCCGACCAGCCTTCGGGCACCTTCGTCTGATAGCGCTCGTCGACCACGGCGAGGGAGCCGAAGCCGTCGGGCACCATGCCGAACACGCGGTCGCCGACGCCCAGGTGCGTCACGTCCGGACCGGTTTCGATGACGACGCCAGTCGCTTCGGCGCCGAGCGGGCCGGCCTCGCCGGGGTACATGCCGAGCGCGTTGAGCACGTCGCGGAAGTTGATACCGCCGGCTTCGACGCGGATCCGCACCTGGCGGCCGGTCAGCGGCGCGGAAAGCTCCGGGTCGGCGGCGAGCACGAGGTCGTCGAGGCTGCCCTTGGCGCGGCTGTCGAGCCGCCACGGCACGCCGCCGGCGGGCGGCAGCAGGGCCGGGCCCGCCACGAGTTTGGCCAGCCGGCCCACGTGCGCGATGCCTTCGCGCACCACGACCTGCGGCTCGCCGGTCTCGACGATGCCGGGCAGCAAGGCGAGCGAAGCCGGCTCGTCGTCCACGTCGACCAGCACGTACTGGTCGGGGTTCTCCGTCTGCGCCGCGCGGATCAGGCCCCACACCGCCGCGGCGGCGGGATCGGTCACGTCGGCACCGTCCACGGTGGACACCGCGCCGCGCGTGACGAACACCAGGCGGGTGCCCGGGTGTTCCTGCACGATGCCGAGCACGCGGCTGGTCACCTCACGCAGCGCGCCCGGCAGGTCGGCGCCGCCGGTGACCGGCACCACCACCACGCCGGCATCGGCCGGCTCTGCGACCACGGCGGGCAGCGGGATCGCGAAGTCGTCGCCGAGCACGGCCCAGAGCAGGTCCTCGTCCCCGGCCGGAAGCTCCGGCTCGGGCACCCAGCCCACGCGGTAGAGCGACTCGGCCTCGGGCGCGCGCGCCGCCGTCGCCTCGCGCATCACGAGCGTGCCGACGGACAGCACCGGCGCGCCCTCGACGTCCACCGCCGCGAGCGCGATCGCGTCGGCCGCCGTCCGCGTCAGGCGCACACGCAGCGCGGACGCACCGGTGGCGTGGAGAGACACGTCGGTCCAGGAGAACGGCAGCACGCGCTTGCCGGCCGCGTCCAGCCCCGCGAACGAGATCGCGTGCAGCGCAGCGTCGAGCAGCGCCGGGTGCAGGCCGAAATCCTCGGCGTCGTCCACGCGGGCCGGCAGCGCGAGATCCAGGAACGCCTCGTCACCACGCTGCCACACGGACTTCAGGCCCTGGAACACCTCGCCGTAGCCGAAGCCCTCCGCGGCCAGGGCCGGGTAGAACTCGCCGAGCTCGACGCGCTCGGCGCCGGCCGGCGGCCAGGCGCTCACGGCGAACTCCGCCGAGTGCTCGCCACTCACCAAGGTGCCCGAGGCGTGCAGTGTCCACAGGGGATCCGGCTCGCCGGCCGGGCTGGAGTGCACGGTCACCTCGCGTCGGCCGTCGGCGTCGGCGTCGCCGACCCAGATCTGCACGGCCACCGCTCCGGTCGGCGGGAGCACGAGCGGAACGGCGAGCGTCAGCTCCTCCACCCGGTCGCAGCCCACTTGGTCGCCGGCGCGCAATGCCAGCTCCAGGAAGCCGGTGCCGGGGAAGAGCACGTCGCCGCCGACGGCGTGGTCGGCGAGCCACGGGTGGGTCGCGATCGAGAGGCGGCTGGTGAAGAGCGCGCCGTCGCCGTGCGCGAGCCGCACCGCGGCGCCCAACAGCGGGTGCCCGGCCGCGACCAGTCCCGCGGCGGCCACGTCACCCGCGGCGGCGGCGAGGTTCGGCCAGAAGCGTTCCCGCTGGAAGGCGTACGTGGGCAGGTCGACGCGGCGGCCGCCCGCGGTGTGCGGAGTCCAGTCCACGCGGACTCCGGCCACGTGCAGCGCGCCGAGCGCCGTGAGGGCCGACCGGTCCTCGGGCCGGTCGCGGCGCAGGAACGGCACCACCACGGCGTGCTCGGTCAGGCAGCCCAGGGCCATCGCGGACAGCACCCCGTCGGGCCCCAGTTCCAGGAACGTGTCGGCACCGAGGTCTTCGAGCGCGCGAACACCGTCGGCGAACCGGACCGCGTCGCGCACGTGCCCGACCCAGTACTCGGGCGTCACGAAATCGCCGGGCCCCGCGGCCGCGCCGGTGCGCGTGGACACGAGTGGGAGCCGAGGTTCGGCGTAGGTCAGGGTTTCCGCGACGGCCCGGAAGTCCTCCAGCATCGGGTCCATCAGCGGCGAGTGGAACGCGTGCGACACGCTCAGCCGCTTGCCCTTGCGGTCGGCGAACAGCTCGGCGACGGCGGTCACGGCGGCTTCGGTCCCGGCCAGCACCACGGAGGCGGGCCCGTTGACAGCGGCGATCGTGACGTCGCCGGTCAGGTGCGGAGTCACCTCGGCTTCGCTCGCCCGCAGCGACAGCATCACCCCACCGGCCGGCAGAGCCTGCATCAAGCGGCCCCGCGCGGCAACGAGCTTCGCGGCGTCTTCGAGGCTGAACACCCCGGCGACGTGGGCCGCGGCGATCTCACCGATGGAGTGCCCGGCGACGAACGCGGGGCGGATACCCCACGCCTGCGCGAGCCGGAACAGCGCGACCTCGATCGCGAACAACGCGGGCTGCGCGTGGCCGGTAGCGTCTAACGCGGTTTCGTCGTCGCCCCACACGACATCGCGCAGCGAGCCGTCGAGGTGCCGGTCCACTTCGGACCCGACCTCGTCGAACGCCTGCGCGAACACCGGGAACCGCGCGTGCAGCTCGCGGCCCATGCCGAGCCGCTGTGAACCCTGGCCGGCGAACAGCACGGCGAGGGTGCGTTCGGCGGCGGTGCCGCGGGCGACCTCGGTCACGGTGTGCTCGTCGGCGAGCACCACGGCGCGGTGCTCGAACTCGGTGCGGGCCAGCAGCGAGTGGCCGACGTCGAGGCGGTGCGCCCCGGTGAGCTCGGCCAGCCGCGCGACCTGCGCGTCGAGCGCTTCGGGGCTGCGCGCGGACACGACCCACGGCACGAGGTCGCGGTCCTCGGCCGGTGGGGGCTCCGCGGCGGGCCCGGCTTCGAGGATCACGTGCGCGTTGGTGCCGCTGATGCCGAACGACGACACCCCTGCCCGCCGCGGCCGATCGGTCTCCGGCCACACCGTCGCGTCGGTGAGCAGTTCGACCGCGCCCGCGGCCCAGTCGACGTGCGTGGACGGGGTGCCGACGTTGAGCGTCGGCGGCAGCGTCCCGCGCTGCATCGCCAGCACCATCTTGATCACACCGGCGGCACCGGCGGCGGCCTGGGTGTGCCCGAGGTTCGACTTCACCGAGCCCAGCAGCAACGGGGTTTCGCGGTCCTGGCCGTAGGTCGCCAGCAACGCCTGAGCCTCGATCGGGTCGCCGAGCGCGGTGCCGGTGCCGTGGGCTTCCACCGCATCGACGTCCGAAGTGGACAGTCCGGCGTCCGCGAGTGCCGCTCGGATCACGCGCTGCTGCGAAGGACCGTTGGGCGCGGTCAGGCCGTTGGACGCGCCGTCCTGGTTCACCGCGGACCCGCGCACCGTGGCGAGCACGCGGTGGCCGTGGCGCTGCGCGTCGGAAAGGCGTTCGAGCACGACCAGGCCGACACCTTCGCCCCAGGCGGTGCCGTCGGCGTCGTCGGAGAAGGCCTTGCAGCGGCCGTCGGAGGCGAGGCCGCCGTGGCGGGTGAACTCGCTGAAGCCGTCGGGCGTCGACATCACCGTGACGCCGCCGACGAGCGCGAGCGAGCTCTCGCCGCCCCGCAGCGACTGCGCGGCCAGGTGGATCGCGACGAGCGACGACGAGCACGCCGTGTCGACGGTGAGCGCCGGGCCTTCGAAGCCGAAGGTGTAGGAGATGCGCCCGGACACGACGCTGGCGGCGACGCCGGTGCCCGAGTGGCCTTCGAGGTCTTCGCGCGCGGTGGCCACGAGCGCGCCGTAGTCCTGGCCGTTGGTGCCCACGAACACGCCGGTGCTCGATCCGCGCAGCGTCGCCGGGTCGATGCCGGCCTGTTCCAGCGCCTCCCACGAGGTTTCCAGCAGCAGGCGCTGCTGCGGGTCCATCGCGAGCGCCTCGCGCGGGGAGATGCCGAAGAAGCCGGCGTCGAAGTCGGCCGCGTCGTAGAGGAAGCCGCCGAGCTGCGTGGCGCTGTGGCCGCGGCCGTCGCCGGCCAGCCGGCCGAGGTCCCAGCCGCGGTCGGCCGGGAAGTCCGCGATGCCGTGCTCGCCGCCGGACACGAGGTCCCAGAACTGCTCGGGTGTCGCGACGCCGCCGGGGAACCGGCACGCGAGGCCGACGATCACGATCGGGTCGTCGGTCATCCGGGTCGTGGTGGCGGCGGGACGCAGGGCGGCGGCTTCGCCGAGGGCGGAGGTGCTCAGGTGCGTGGCCAGGGCGGCGGCGCTGGGATGGTCGAACACCACGGTGCTGCTCAGCACCAGGCCGGTCGCGGTCTCGAGGCGGTTGCGCAGCTCGACGGCCGTGAGCGAGTCGAAGCCCAGGTCGCGGAACGCGCGGTCGGCGCCGATCCCCGACGTTCCGGACAGTCCGAGCACCGCGGCGATGTGCTCCCGGACCAGGTTCAGCGTGGTGGCCGCACGGTCCTCTTCGGACAACGGCAGCAGCCGAGTCCGCAGGTCGTCGATGCCGCGTGGCGTGAGCAGCTCGCGGGCGGCCGGTAGTTCAGAAAGCGTGGGTGAGGGCCGCGAGGTGAGCAGCGGCGCCAGCACCTCGGGGTCGGCCAGGTCCGCGACCACGAGCGTGGGCTCGGGTTCGGCGGCGGCCTGGAGCAGTGCGGCGAGCGCCGTCGGCGGGGCGAGGTCCGTGCGCAGGCCGGTGGCCATGCCGTCGCCGGCCCAGGCGCCCCAGGCGATCGACGTCGCGGGCCGGCCCTGCGCCCGGCGGCGCTGGGCGAGGGCGTCGAGCATCGCGTTGGCCGCGGCGTAGCTCGCCTGACCGGGGTTGCCGAGGGAGCCGGCGACCGAGGAGAACAGCACGAACTTCTCGACGTCGCCGGCCAGCTCGTCGAGCAGCAGCGCGGCTTCGGCCTTGGGCCGCAGCACGGCGTCGAGCCGCTCGGGGGTGAGCGCGGTGAGCACGCCGTCGTCGAGCACGCCGGCCGTGTGCACCACGGCGGTGATGGCGTGGCGCGCGAACAAGCCGGAGACAACGGCGCGATCGGCCACGTCGCTGGCCTCGATCACGACCTCGGCGCCCGTTTCTTCGAGGTCTGCGCGCAGCTCGGCCGCGCCCGGGGCGCCGGCGCCACGGCGGCTCACGAGCACCAGCCGGTCGGCACCGGCCGCCGCGAGATGGCGGGCGACCTGCGCGCCGAGCGCGCCCGTGCCGCCGGTCACGAGCACGGTGCCCGAGGGCGCCCACGTCTCGTCCGCGGCCGCGCCGACCGGCACGATCCGCCGGCCGTACACGCCGGACGCGCGCACGGCGACCTGGTCTTCGGCGCCGCCCAGCACCCCGGCGAGGCGGTCGGCGACCGTCGCGTCGAGGGTGGCGGGCAGATCGACCAGCCCGCCCCACAGCTGCGGGTGCTCCAACGCGGCCACCCGGCCGAGGCCCCAGACCCCGGCTGCGCGCGGGTCGACCACGGTCTCGGCGGCCGGCACGGCTTCCCGTGTCACGGCCCAGACCCGCGTGCTCACGCCGGCTTCGACCACCGTCCGCACGACCTCGGCCGTGCCGGCGGTGTCTGCCAGCGACACCACGCCCACGTTCTCGGCGGCGTGGTCGGCCAGCTCGGCCACGGTCGTCACGGCGGCGTCGAGCGTCGCGGCGACGAACTCGGTCAGCTCGGCGTCGGCACCGGCGACCACGAGCCAGCGGCCCGGCTCGCGCCGGCCGGCCGCGACGCGGACCCAGGTTTCGCGGTGGCGCAGCGGCGCCACGGGATCGCTGCCCGCCGGCGGCTCGGGCCAGTAGCGCTCGTGCTGGAACGCGTAAGTGGGCAGGTCGGCCCGGCGCGCGCCGGCGTGGAACGACGACCAGTCGACGTCGACACCCGCCACGTGCAGTGCGGCCAGCGCGGTGAGCGCGGAGAGTTCTTCGGCACGCTCGCGGCGCAGCGCGGGCACGGCGACGGCGTCGGGCACGAGCGCCGAGGTCAGCGCGGACAGGGTGCCGTCCGGGCCCAGCTCGAGGAAGGCGTTCACGCCCTGCGCGGCCAGCGTGGTCACGCCGTCGGCGAAGCGCACGGTTTCGCGCACGTGCCGCACCCAGTGCTCGGGCGCGGCCAGCTCGGCAGCCGTCGCGAGCTCGCCGGTCAAGGTGGACACGAGCGGGATCAGCGGCTCACCGAACGACAGCTGCTCGACCTCGGCCCGGAACTCGGCGAGCATCGGCTCCATCAACGGCGAGTGGAACGCGTGCGACACGCTCAGCCGCTTGGTCCGGCGATCCGCGAACTGCTGCGCGACCGCGGCCACGGCGTCCTCGGCGCCGGCGACCACCACGGACCGCGGGCCGTTGACGGCCGCGACCGACACGGCCTCGGTCAGCAGCGGGGTGACCTCGTCCTCGGTCGCATCCAGCGCCACCATCGCGCCGCCGCGCGGCAACGCCTGCATCAGCCGCGCGCGGGCGCTGACCAGTTTCGCCGCGTCGGCGAGCGACAGCACCCCCGAGACGTGCGCGGCCGCGATCTCGCCGATCGAGTGACCGGCCACGAACCGCGGCGTGATCCCCCACGCCTCGACCAGCCGGAACAACGCGACTTCGAGCGCGAACAACGCGGGCTGCGCCCAACCGGTGTCGTTCAGCGCCGCCTCGTCAGCGCCCCACACGACTTCGCGCAGGCCGTCCGGAAGCACCGCGAGGGCTTCGTCGAAGGCCGCGGCGAACACCGGGAACCGGTCGTGCAGCTCACGGCCCATCCCGAGCCGCTGCGCACCCTGACCGGCGAACAGCGCCGCGGCCGTGCGGTCGGCCGCTTCACCGCGCGCGAGTTCGACGCCGTCGACGAGGACCGCGCGGTGGTCGAACACCGTGCGCGCGGCCAGCGTGTGACCGACGTCGAGCGGATCGGTGTCGTGCTCGTCCACGAAGGCGGCGAGCCGAGCCGATTGTGCCTGCAGCGCTTCGGTCGTCCGCGCTGACAACGGCCACGGGACCAGGCCCGCCCGCGGTGCCACCATCACCGGCGCAGTGACCGGCGGCGCCTGTTCGAGGATCACGTGCGCGTTGGTGCCGCTGATGCCGAACGACGACACACCGGCCCGACGCGCGCGACCGGCTTCGGGCCACGGCGTGTCCTCGGTGAGCAGCTCGATGTCGCCGGCCGCCCAATCGATGCGCGTGGACCGCTCCCCCGCGTGCAGCGTGCGCGGCAGCACTCCGTGGCGCAGCGCGAGAATCATCTTGATCACGCCCGCCACCCCGGCGGCCGCCTGCGTGTGCCCGAGGTTCGACTTCACCGAGCCGAGCAGCAGCGGCCGGTCGCGGTCCTGGCCGTAGGTGGCGAGCAGGGCCTGGGCCTCGATCGGGTCACCGAGGGCGGTGCCGGTGCCGTGCGCCTCGACGGCGTCGACGTCCGAAGTGGACAGACTGGCACTGGCCAACGCGGAACGGATCACGCGCTGCTGCGCCGGACCGTTGGGGGCGGTGAGCCCGTTGGACGCGCCGTCCTGGTTCACTGCCGTGCCGCGGACCAGAGCGAGGACCTCGTGGCCGTTGCGGCGCGCGTCGGACAGCCGCTCGACGAGCAGCATGCCCACGCCTTCCGACCAGCCGGTGCCATCGGCGCCCTCGGCGAACGCCTTGCAGCGGCCATCGGCCGCCAGGCCGCCCTGCTTGCCGAACTCGGCGAAGATCGACGGGTCGGCCAGCACCGTGACCCCGCCGACCAGCGCCAGCGAGCTTTCCCCGGTGCGCAGCGACTGCGCGGCCAGGTGCAGCGCGACGAGCGACGACGAGCACGCCGTGTCCACGGTGACCGAAGGGCCTTCGAGCCCGAACGTGTAAGACAGCCGGCCGGACATCACGCTGCCGGTGTTGCCGGTGAGCACGAACCCTTCGGCGCGCGCGGCGCCGGTGAGCAGTTGCGCGTAGTCCGCGCTCGAGGCGCCGATGAACACGCCGGTCTCGGAACCGGCCACGGACTCGGGCCGGATGCCGGCGCGCTCGAACGTCTCCCAAGCGGCTTCCAGCAACAGGCGCTGTTGGGGGTCGGCGGCGAGCGCCTCACGCGGGCTCATGCGGAAGAACTCGGCGTCGAAGTCGGCGGCGCCGGCGAGGAAGCCGCCGTGCAGGCCGCCGAGGCCGGACCAGCCGCGGTCGGCGGGCACCGGCCCGATCGCGTCGCCGCCGGTGGTGAGCAGCTGCCACAGCTGCTCGGGAGTGTCGGCGCCGCCCGGGAAGCGGCAGCTCAGGCCCACGACGGCGAGCGGGTCGTCGCCGGTCACACGGGTGGTCCGGGTGGTGGCCGCGGGCGCGCTGCCGCCCAGTTCCCCGGCGAGGAACGCGGCGAGCGCGAGCGGGGTCGGGTAGTCGAACACGAGCGTCGGGGCCAGGCGCAGACCGGTCGCCGCGGCGAGGCGGTTGCGCAGCTCCACCGAGGTGAGCGAGTCGAAACCCAGGTCGCGGAACGGCCGGGAGACCTCGACGCCGTCGGCCGAGGCGTGACCGAGCACGGCGGCGATCTCCGCGCGAACGCTGTCGAGCAGGGCCGCTTCCCGGTCCGCAGTGGACAGTCCGGTGAGCCGCGGGTCGGACCCGGCGGCGGCCGCGCGGCGGGGCGCGCGCACGAGGCCGCGGAACACCTCGGGCACGGCCGGCAACGCGCGCAACGCCGTGGTGTCGACCAGGGCCGGGACCAGCACCGGGCTGTCGGCGGTGATCGCGGCGTCGAACAGGGCGAGGCCTTCGGCGAGCGGCATCGGCGGCTGACCGTCGCGGGCCAGGCGGTTGAGGTCCGCTTCGGACAGTGCGGCGGTCATGCCGGCTTCGGGTGACCAAGCGCCCCACGCGAGCGCGGTCGCCGGCAGGCCGAGGGCGCGACGGTGGCGGGCCAACGCGTCGAGGCCGGTGTTGGCGGCGGCGTAGTTGGCCTGGCCGGGGCCGCCGAGGACCCCGGTGATCGAGGAGAACAGCACGAAGGCCGCGAGGTCCAGCTCACGCGTCGCCTCGTGCAGTGCCCACGCGCCGGCGAGCTTCGGGCCGGTGACCTTCGCCAGCCGCTCGGCGTCGAGCGAGGCGACCACACCGTCGTCGAGCACCCCGGCCGCGTGGACCACGGCGGTGAGCGGGTGCGCGGGATCGACGTTCGCGACGAGCGCGTGGACCGCGGCGGGGTCGGCCGTGTCGCAGGCGACCACGGTCACGTCCACTTCGGACAGCTCCGCCACCAGCTCGTCGACGCCGGGCGCGGCCGGGCCGCGGCGGCTCGCCAGCAGCAGGTGCCGCACCCCGTGGTGGCTCACGAGGTGCTTCGCGAGCTCACGGCCGAGCCCGGCGGTGCCGCCGGTGACCAGCACGGTGCCGTCCGGGTCCCAGGCGCGCGGCATCGTGAGCACGAGCTTGCCGACGTGCTGGGCCTGGCCCATGAAGCGGAACGCCTCGGGCGCGCGGCGCACGTCCCAGGTCTTGGTGGGCAACGGCGTCAAGGCGCCGGCCGCGAACAGGTCCAGCAGGGCGGCGAGCAGGTCCCGCGTGCGGTCCGGGCCGGCTTCGACGAGGTCGAACGCCCGGTAGCCGGGCACTCCCTCGCGCAGGTCGGTCTTGCCCATCTCCAGGAAACGGCCGCCGGCACGCAGCAGGCCGAGGGACGCGTCGACGAACTCACCCGTGAGCGCGTTGAGCACGATGTCGACCGGCCCGAACTGCTCGGCGAAGTCCAGCGTGCGTGAAGACGCGAGGTGGTCTTCGGCGACTCCCAGCTCCCGCAGCACGGGCTGCTTGCTTTCGCTCGCCGTCGCGTAGACCTCGAGGCCGAGGTGGTGCGCCAGCTGGATCGCGGCCATGCCGACGCCGCCGGCGCCGGCGTGGATCAGGATCGCTTCGCCGGGCTGAGCCGCGGCGAGATCCACCAGCGCGTAGTAAGCCGTGAGGAACACCAGCGGCACGCCGGCCGCCTCGGCGTCACTCCAGGCTTCGGGGACGCGGGCGAGGTAGTGCTCGTCGACCACGGCCAGGGGGCCGAAGCCGCCGTCGAGCATGCCGAACACGCGGTCGCCCACGGCGAGGTCCCGCACGGCCGAACCGACCTCGGTGACCACGCCGGCGAGTTCGGCGCCGAGCGGACCGGCCTCGCCGGGGTACATGCCGAGCGCGTTGAGCACGTCGCGGAAGTTGAGGCCGGCGGCCCGGACGGCCACGCGCACGTCGTGCTCGCCCAGCGCCGCCGCGGCCGCTTCGAACGGCAGCAGCGCCAGCGCGTCGAGGCTGCCCTTGCGCCGGCTGTCCAGCCGCCACGGCGTGTCCGTCGGCGGCACGAGCGAAGCCGAAAACTTCGCCAGGCGGGCCACCCGGGCCTCGCCGGCGCGCACGACGACCTGCGCCTCGCCGACGGCCAACGCCGCGGTGATCTCGGGCGAGTCGGTGTCGATCAACGCGAACCGGCCCGGGTTCTCCAGGGCGGCCGAGCGCACCAGCCCCCACACCGGCGCGGTGGTGAGGTCGGTGATCTCCTCCGTGTCGTCCACGGCCACCGCACCGCGCGTGACCACGACCAGGCGCGCGTCGGCGAAACGCTCGTCGGCCAGCCAGCTCTGCAGCACCCCCAGCACCTGCGCCGGGGCGACGTCGGCGATCGGGTACACGACCACCTCGGCGGACCCGAGCTCAGCCAAGGTGGGCGCGGTGTGGCTGCCGGGCAGGGTGAGGCCGAACGGATCCGATCCCAGCACGGCGATCGAGCCCGCGAACGCCGTGGCCGGGCGCGCCGGAACCCAGTCGAGCTGCCACAGTGGCAGTTCGTCCGCAGTGGACTCGACCGCCAACTGGTCCGGCGCCGGGCGCACGACCAGCGAACCGGCCGAGAACACCGGCGCACCTTCGGGGTCGGTGGCGTGCAGGATCGTCGTGTCCGGACCGGCCGGCGTGAGGCGCACGCGCAGCGCGGTGGCGCCGTTCGCGTGCAGCGTCACGTCGGTCCACGAGAAGGGCAGGGTCGCGCGCGACTCGCCCGAGGTGAGCGCGGTGGCGTGCAACGCGGCGTCGAGCAGGGCCGGGTGCACGGCGAACGTGGTCTCGCCTTCGGCCATATCCGGCAGCGTGACCTCGGCGAACACGTCGGCGCCGCGGCGCCACGCGGCGGTGAGGCCCTGGAACGCCGGACCGTAGCCGTAGCCCGCGGTGGCGAGGCGGTCGTAGGCATCGGTGACGTCCACCGGCTCGGCGCCCGCCGGCGGCCATTCGGCGGGGAAGTCGAACTCCGCGGGGTCGTTGTCGACCAAGCTGCTGTCGACCGGGCTGTCGACGAGTCCGGTGGCGTGGCGCGTCCAGCCGCCGTCGGTTCGCGAGTGGACGGTCAGCGTGCGCGCGCCGCGGTCGTCGGCTTCGCCGAGGGCCAGCTGCAGTTCGAGGCGACCGTCGGCCGGCACGAGCAGCGGCGCTTCGAGCACCAGCTCCGCCACGCGGTCGCAGCCGGCCTCGTCGGCGGCGCGGATCGCCAGCTCCAGCAGACCGGTACCGGGCACGATCGCCGTGCCGCCGATCTCGTGGTCGGCCAGCCACGCGTGGGTGGTGCGCGAGAGCGAGCCGGTGACCACCAGCCCGGCCGCACCGGCGAGGTCCAGCACCGACTCGAGCACCGGGTGGTCGAGCGAACCACCGCGGCGAGACCCGGCGGCGAGCCAGAAGTGGCCGCGCTGGAACGGATACGTCGGCAGGTCGGTGTGCCGGGCGCCGCGGCCGGCGAAGAATTTGGTCCACTTCGGACCGTTGCCGTGCACGTACAACGCGGCGAGCGCTGCGTAGGCGTCGTGGCCCTCACGCTGCAGCGGCACGGCGACGGCTTCGCCCGCCAAGCCCTGCGCCAGCGGACCGGCCAGCACCGCGTCCGCACCCAGTTCGAGTGCCGCCGTCACGCCTTCGTCGCGCAACGTCACCACGGCGTCAGCGAAGCGGACCGCCTCGCGGGCCTGGCGCACCCAGTACTCCGGCGTGCCCAGGTCGGCGCGCGTGCCGGTGAGCGTGGAGACGATCGGGATTTCCGGCCTGCGGTAGGTGAGCACGTCGGCGACCCAGCTCAGCTCGTCGAGCGCGGGCTCCATCAGCGCCGAGTGGAACGCGTGGCTCACCGTGAGGCGCTTGGCGCGCAGGCCACGTTCGCGCACCACGGCTTCGATCGCGTCGATCGCCTCGCCGGCGCCCGAAAGCACCACGGAGCCGGGCGCGTTGACCGCGCCGATGCACACCTCGTCGTGCTCGGCCAGCAGGTCCGCGAGATCGGCCTCGTCCGCCCCGACCGCGAGCATCGCCCCGCCGGCGGGCAGCTGCTGCATCAACCGGCCGCGGTGCGCGGCGAACGCACTCGCGTCCGCGAGCGACCAGACGCCCGCGACGTGCGCGGCGGCCACCTCGCCGATCGAGTGCCCGGTGACGACGTCGGGCCGCAGCCCCCATGACTCCACCAGCCGGAACGCGGCCACCTGGTAGGCGAACAACGCCGGCTGCGTGTAGCCGGTCAGGTCGAGCAGCGCCGCCTCGGGCGTACCCGGCTCGGCGAAGACGATCGAACGCAGCGGCACGTCGAGGTGCAGGTCGAGCTCGGCGCACGCGGCGTCGAACGCCGCCGCGAACACCGGGAAGCGCCCGTACAGATCGCGGCCCATGCCCGCGCGTTGGGCACCCTGGCCCGGGAAGACGAACGCGAGCCGGCCGTGGCTCGCGGCACCGGTCAGCACGCCCGGGTGCGAGGTGCCGGCCGCGAGCGCGGCCAGCCCTTCGGCCGGGTCGCCGAGGACCACGGCCCGGTGCTCCAGCGCGGCCCGCTCGGTCGCGGCACTGTAGGCGACGTCGAGCGCCGAGGCCGCAACGTCCTGTAGCCGCGCCGCCTGCGCCTGCAACGCTTCCGGCGAGCGCGCGGAAAGGACCAGCGGCACCTGCGACTCGCTCGGCGCCGGCGCGTCGACGGGTTCCTCGGCCGGCGCCTGCTCCAGCACCACGTGGGCGTTGGTGCCGCTGAAGCCGAACGACGACACCGCCGCCCGGCGTGGCCGGCCGGTGTCCGGCCAGTCGGTGCGGTCGGTCAGCAGCGCCAGCCCACCGCCGGTCCAGTCGACGTGCGGCGTCGGCTCGTCGGCGTGCAGCGTGCGCGGCAGCACGCCGTGGCGCAGCGCCTCCACCAGCTTGATCACCCCGACGACCCCGGCCGCGGCCTGCGTGTGCCCGAGGTTCGACTTCACCGAGCCCAGCAACAGCGGCCGTTCACGGTCGCGGCCATAGGTCGCCTGCAGTGCCGCGGCCTCGATCGGGTCGCCGAGCCGGGTGCCGGTGCCGTGTGCTTCGACGGCGTCCACTTCGGACGGACGCAGGCCGGCGTCGGCCAGCGCCTGGCGGATCACGCGTTGCTGGGCCACGCCGTTGGGCGCGGTCAGCCCGGCGCTCGCGCCGTCGGAGTTCACGGCCGAACCACGCAGCACGGCGAGCACGCGGTGCCCGCGCGCCCGGGCGGTCGAGAGGCGCTCGACGAGCACCATCGCGGCGCCCTCGCTCCAGCCCGTGCCGTCCGCGTCGGCGCCGAAGGCCTTGCACCGGCCGTCGGCCGAGAGGCCGCGCTGCCGGCTGAAGGCGAGGAACGACCCCGGCGTCGCCATCACGGCCACCCCACCGACCAGCGCCTGCTCGCACTCGCCGTGGCGCAGCGACCGCGCGGCCACGTGCAGCGCGACCAGCGAAGCCGAGCACGCCGTGTCGATCGTGAGCGCCGGGCCCTGCAGCCCGAGGTGGTAGGCGATCCGGCCGGACACCACGCTGCCGGCCGTGCCGGTGATCAGGTGGCCTTCGGCGCCGTCGCGCGCGTCCTGCAGGCCCGGGCCGTACTCGTGGTTCTCCGCGCCGACGAACACACCGGTGGCGCTACCGTGGAGGCTCGTCGGGTCGATGCCCGCGCGCTCCAGCACCTCCCACGACGTCTCGAGCAGCAGCCGCTGCTGCGGATCCATGGCGGCGGCCTCACGCGGCGAGATGCCGAAGAAGCCGGGGTCGAACTCGGCGGCGTCGGCCAGGAAGCCGCCACGACGGGCGTAGGTGCGGCCCGGACGGTCGGGGTCCGGGTCGTAGACGGCGGCGACGTCCCAGCCGCGGTCGTCGGGGAACTCGCCGATGGCGTCGGTGCCCGCGAGCAGTGCGTCCCACAGCTGCGCCGGTGAGCTGATGCCGCCGGGCAGCCGGCAGGCCGCGCCGACGATCACCACCGGGTCGTCGTGATCCGCCGGCCGGGCGATCGGCGCCGTGTCCTCCACGGAGTCGTCGCCCCGCAGCAGGCCGGCGAGGTACTCGGCGAGCGCGCGCGGCGTCGGGTGGTCGTAGACGAGCGACACCGGCAGCGGCAGACCGGTGTCGGCCACCAGCCGCCGGTGCAGCTCGACGGCCGCCAGCGAGCTCACGCCCAGCTCCGCGAACCCGCGAGCCGGATCGTCCACTCCGGACCCGTCACCGTCCAGCGCCGCGGCGAGGTGCTCGCGGATCAGGCCCGTCAGCACGCGCACCGCGTCTTCACGCGCTCCGCTGCCGATGCTCGCCAGTCGGTCGACGCGCTCGTCGAAGGCTTCGCTCGTCATGACGCAGAACCACCCCTAAGCAGGCAGGAGGACACCCATCGTGCCCGGATGTTAGGGACGGTCCCGCTGTACTTTCCCTTAGACGACGGCCCTTTCCTGCCCCGATCTCTCGGGTTTTCCCGGCCCGGGCGCCCGCACCATGGCGAACGATCCACCCGGAGAATGAGGTGCCGAAATGACGCTGGCCGCGACCGAGCGGATGACGATGCTCGTGCCCGACTTCCCCTTCGGCTACGACCGCTGGGTGACCCACCCGGCCGGCCTCGGCGAGCTGCCGGCGCACCGCCACGGCACCCCCGTGGCCGTGGTCGG
The DNA here is from genome assembly GCF_035918295.1 of Amycolatopsis rhabdoformis. GTDB lineage: Bacteria > Actinomycetota > Actinomycetes > Mycobacteriales > Pseudonocardiaceae > Amycolatopsis > Amycolatopsis rhabdoformis. Next base: position 2,719,885 of record NZ_CP142149.1, on the reverse strand, counting down.
CGGCGGGGTCTCCGGCCTGGTCGCGGCCTACGAGCTCCTGCGGCTCGGGCTGCGGCCCGTGGTGTACGAGGCCGGTGAGCTCGGCGGCCGGATGCGATCGGTGACCTTCGGCGAGCACGAGCACGCGGTCGCCGACCTCGGCGCGATGCGGTTCCCGCCTTCGGCGACCACGCTGTTCCACTACATCGACTCGCTCGGCCTCGCGACCCGGCCGTTCCCCAACCCGCTCGCGCCCACCACGCCCAGCACCGTGATCGAGCTGGGCGGCACCGTGCACCGCGCCCGTACCGCACGCGATCTGCCCACGGTGTACCAGGAGGTCGCCGACGCGTGGAACAAGGCGCTGCAGGACCGCGCCGAGCTCTCGACCATGGAGAACGCGATCGCGCGCCGCGACGTCGGGCTCATCAAGGCCGTGTGGAACCGGCTGGTGGCCGAGCTGGACGACGAGTCGTTCTACGGTTTCCTCGCGCGCTCGGGCGCGTTCGACTCGTTCCGCCACCGCGAGGTGTTCGGCCAGGTCGGCTTCGGCACCGGCGGCTGGGACACCGACTTCCCCAACTCGATCCTGGAGATCCTGCGCGTGGTCTACACCCACGCCGACGTGGACCAGGTCAGCATCGTCGGTGGCGCGCAGCAGGTGCCGCGCGGACTGTGGGCCCACTCGCCGGACACGGTGTTCTGGCCGAAGGGCACGTCGCTCGCCGCGCTGCACGGCGGCCGGCCGCGCCCGTCCGTCGCGAAGATCCGCCGTGCCGGCCGTGACCTGGTGGTCACCGACGCGACCGGCCGGAGCGAGGCGTACCCGGCGGTGGTGTTCACGCCGCACGTGTGGACGCTGCTGGGCCGCGTCGACTGCCCCGAACCGCTGCTGACCACCGACGAGTGGATCGCGGTCGAGCGCACGCACTACATGAGCTCGTCGAAGCTGTTCGTGCTCACCGACCGCCCCTTCTGGCTCGACGCCGACCCCGTCGGCGGCCACGACGTGATGGGCATGACCCTGACCGATCGCTCACCGCGCGGCGTGTACCTGTTCGACCACGGCCCCGACCGGCCCGGCGTGATGTGCCTGTCCTACACGTGGAACGACGACTCGGCGAAGTTCGCGACCCTCGACGACCACGAGCGCCTCACCGTGCTCCTGCGCCGCCTTGAATCCATCTACCCCGGCGTGGACATCGCGTCGCACGTGATCGGCGACCCGGTCACCATCAGCTGGGAGCGCGAACCGCACTTCATGGGCGCCTTCCGCGCCAACCTGCCCGGCCAATACCGCTACCAGCGCCGCCTCTTCACCCAGTTCCGCCAGCACGACCTGCCCCCCGACCGCCGCGGCTTCTTCCTCTGCGGCGACGACATCTCCTGGACGGCCGGCTTCGCCGAAGGCGCGGTCACCACGGCCCTCAACGCGGTGTGGGGCGTCCTCGACCACCTGGGCGGCACGACGTTTCCGAGCAATCCCGGTCCTGGCGATGTTTTTGCCGAGCTGGCCCCGGTGGAGCTCCCAAGCTGAGGTGCTGCGCCCATCGCGTGCCGTATAGGGCGTTATACATAAGAGAAGGCCCGCCCCGGGAGGAGATCCGGGGCGGGCCTTCGGTTTGTTCAGGCCGGTTGAGCCACTGGCCGGCTCGCGGTTTTCGGGGTCACCGGCACCACCGTCGCGAACGCGCGTTTCGTAGCCGCCAGTTTGTGGAACAGCTGGTCCGGGCCGGTCACGTACGCGGTGACCGCTCCCCCGGCCGCCAGTGAGGTCACGAGCGCCGGCCAGTCCACCGGGTGGTCGAACGTGTCGAGCAGCATCGTGCGGACCTCGGCGGCCGTGCGCAGCACGCGGCCGTCCTGGTCGGCGACGAGCGGCAGCACCGGGTCCACCAGAGCGCAGCGGTCGACGAACGGGGTGGCCAGCTCGCGCAGCGGCGTGAAGCGGCGGGCGTGCACGGCCGGCCGCATCGTCTGCATCACGTAGGCGCCGGCTTCGCGCATCGTGGTGATCACCTCGTCCAGCAGGCGGTCCGGCAGCGACAGCATGACCGAACCGTCGCCCAGCTCCACCGACAACTCGAGCCACTCCCCTCGTTCCGCGAAGTCGGTCAGCAGCGCCGAGACCACGCCGTCGGGCACACGGACGAAGCACTGCGTCACGAGTTCTTCGCCCAGCTCCCCGAAATACGCGACCTCGCAGCGGGCCAGGTCCGCCGTGAGCCGCACGGCGTCCGCAAAGGACAGTGCGCCGGCGAGCACTGCCGCGGGGCGGTGGCCGAAGCTCGCGCCCGCGCAGACCTCCGGGCGCAGGCCCAGGTCCCCCACCGCGCGGTCCGCGCAGGCAAGGGATGCCACGAGAAACGCGACCTGCGAAAACGGCCCGTACGTCAGCTCTTCCGCGCGGTACCCGGTCAGCAGCGACTCACCGAGCGCCTCATCGGCCTCCGCCACCCGCGGCCGCGCGTACCGGTCGAGCACCAGAAACCGGCCGAGCTCGGCGTACGACGCGGCGGCCATGCCCGGGAACACCGCGGCGGCGCCGCCCCCGCCGGGGAGCGGGGACGGCGCCGCGTCGGGCGAGGTCATGCGGTGACCGCCAGTTCCTGCAGCCGCCGGCTGTCGGGCTTGCCGTTGCGGTTGAGCGGGAACGCGTCGATCACCACGACCCGGCTCGGCACCTCGTAGGCGGGCAGCACCTCGGCCATCCGCGCCCGCCAGAAGGCCGGGTCGCGGTCGGTGTCGTCCTCCACGAACGCGATCAGCTGGCTGCCGTAGCGCTCGCACGGCACCGCGACGATCTTCGCCAGGCAGCCGGTTTCCGCCACGCGCCGCTCGATCATGTCCGGGTAGAGCGTGTAGCCGCCGCGGTGCACGGCGCGCTTGCGGCCGAGCACGTGCAGGCTGCCGCCGCGGTCGAGGATGCCGAAGTCGCCGCTGGCGAACCAGTCGCCGAGCACCGGGTCGACCTGGCCGTACTCGTCGAGGTAGCCGGCCATCACGTCGGGCGTGCGCACCATGATCTCGCCGGTCTCGCCCGCCGGCACCTCGGCGCCGTTGTCGTCCACGATCTTCACGTCGACGCCGCGCACCGGGCGGCCGGTGGCCACCGGGTTGTCTGTCGTGGCGAACGCGACGTTGCCGAGTTCGGTGCTGCCGTAGCTGTCGAGCAGCGGCTTGCCGAACTCGCCGACGTAGGAGTCGACCAGGCCCGGAATCAGCGGCGCCGCGCCCACGCACAGCATCCGCGCGCGGTCGAGGGTGGCGTGCAGGGCCGGGCGCTTGCGGGCGATGTTGAGCATGCTGCGGTACGTGGCCGGCGTCGCGTCGAACACCGTGGCCCCGCACAGGTCGGCCATCTTCAGCGCGTGGTCGAGCCGCCGGTACGGCGCCACCACGAGCGAGCAGCGCGTGAGCCACGCGATGAGCAGCATCGAGAGCCCGTACTGGTGTGAGAACGGCAGGAACGGCGCCAGCACGTCGCTTTCGGTGTGCCCCACCGCGTCGATGTTGCGGCGCAGGTTCTCCAGGAACGAGCCGCCGGACTTCACGATCGCCTTGGGGTTGCCGGTGGAGCCGGACGACCACATCAGCAGACCGTCCGGCAGCTCGCACCACGCCGAGGTGTCCAGCGTGGCCTTCGGGGTGCGCCCGGCCGAGGCCAGCGCCAGCTCGTAGATCGTGATCCGGCTGACGTCGGTGTCCTCGGGCAGCTCCGCGTTCTCGTCGGTCACGCACAGGACCACCCCGGCCCGGTCCATCAGCTCGCCGGTGGACTCGGGTTTCTCCTGGTGGTCGATGAGCGCGACCGACGCGCCCACGTGCATGAGGGCGAGCAGCGCGGTCAGGTAGCCCACCGAGTTGTCCGCCTTCAGCAGCACCCGATCCGAACGGCCGATCCCGCGCGACGCCAGCTCTTCGGCCATCTTCACGGCGTCGCGTTCCAGGTCGGTCAGTGTGCGGACGGAATCCGTCCCGCAGATCATCGCCATGTTCGGTGAACCTCTTCCTCGACCCTGCGTGGAATGGGTTGCTTCCCCCCGGCGCCGTCACCGGACGGCCCCACCCGAAGCCCAGTTTCACCGCGGCGATCACGGGAAACCCCCAGAAACCAACGCCGCGGCCGCCGGTTCTAGGGATTTTCCCGGCCCCCGCGTGGGATCACAGAGACCGGACGTGGGCAGGACCGAGTCGAGGAGATCCCGATGAACGACGCAGGCGCCACCGGCACCCGGCGGCCGATCCTGTTCGTCAGCTCGCCCGAGGCGGGCCTGCTGAACCCGGTGCTCACGCTGGCGGGCGAGCTCGCCCGCCGCGGCGTGCCCGACCTGTGGTTCGCCACCGACGAGAACCGCCGCGGCGCGGTCGAAGCCCTCGGCGGCGACGGTGCCGGAGGCATCGTCGAGTTCGCCTCCCTCGGCGACGTCGTGCCCGAGATGTCGGCGGTGACCTGGGACGACGAGACCTACCGCGCGGTCACGCAGCCCTCCCGGTTCAAGGCCCACCGCGCGGTCATCGAGCACACGCTCGACCCCGGGCTGCGGGTGGAGAAGTACCGCCGGCTCGAGGCCGCCGTGGACAAGATCGAGCCGGCGCTGATGGTCATCGAGAGCATGTCGCAGTTCGCGTTCGAGCTGGCGATCACCCGCGGGATCCCGTACGTGCTCAGCGTTCCGTTCATGGCCAGCACCATGCTCACCGCCTACACGCCATTCGCGAAGAGCCACACCGGCCGCGACTTCCCGGTGCCGCACTCCGGCCTGCCCTACCGCATGACCACGCGCCAGCGCTGGGAGAACCGGCTGTTCAAGTGGCGCACGCTCGCGATGTTCCTCAAGCCGGCGCTGGGCAAGCAGCTGGCCCGGGACAAGGAGATCCGCGCCGAGCTGGGCATCGCGCCCGAAGCGAGCGGCGTGATGTCGCGCATCGACCACGCCGAGCTCGTGCTGTGCTACTCCGTGGCCGGCCTCGACTACCCGTTCCCGGTGCCCGAGCACCTGAAGCTCGTCGGCGCACTCGTGCCACCGCTGCCCCAGGCGCCCGACGCCGTGGAGCTGCCGGCCTGGCTCGACGCGCAGGGCTCGGTCGTCTACATGGGATTCGGCACGATCACGCGGCTCACCCGCGAGCAGGTCGCCGCGCTCGTCGAGGTGGCGCGCCGGCTCGGCGCGCGCGGGCATTCGGTGCTGTGGAAGCTGCCGAGCGAGCAGCAGCACTTCCTGCCCGCCGAGCTGCCGCAGACGCTGCGGATCGAGGACTGGGTGCCCTCGCAGTTCGACGTGCTCGCCCACCCGAGCGTGAAGGTGTTCTTCAACCACGGCGGCGGCAACGGCTTCCACGAGGGCATCTACTTCGGCAAACCGCTGGTGATCCGTCCGCTCTGGGTCGACTGCTACGACCAGGCGATCCGCGGCGCCGACGCCGGCGTGAGCCTCACGCTGGACCGGCCAGCCACGTTCGACGCCGACGACGTGACCGACAAGCTCACCCGGGTGCTGGAGCAGCCGCGCTACCGCACGCGGGCCGAGCACTTCTCGCGGGCGCAACGCGACGCTGGAGGCCGCGAGGCCGCCGCCGACGCCGTGCTCGCGCTGCTCGGCTGACCCGAACCAACACAGCCCACCCCGCCCACTCCGACCGAGCGAGGACTCTCCATGGCGTACCAGTACCCGGTGTCCCGGCCGCACCTGAGCGGCCACGAGCTCGACTACGTCACCGAGACCATCGGCGACGGCTGGATCTCTTCCCAGGGCCCGTTCGTCGGCCGGTTCGAGGAGGCGTTCGCCGCCTACAACGGCAGCGCGCACGGCGTCGCCTGCTCGTCCGGCACCACCGCGCTCACGCTCGCGCTGCGGGCGCTGGGCGTCGGCCCCGGCGACGAGGTGATCGTGCCGGAGTTCACGATGATCGCCAGCGCGTGGGCCGTGACCTACACCGGTGCCACGCCGGTGTTCGTGGACTGCGGCGACGACCTGAACATCGACGCGGACCTCATCGAGGAGAAGATCACCCCGCGCACCAAGGTGATCATGCCGGTGCACATCTACGGCCGAAGCTGCGCCATGGCCCCGATCATGGACCTCGCGCACCAGTACGGCCTGCGCGTGGTGGAGGACTCGGCCGAAGCCCACGGCGTGAAGCCGGTGGCCGACATCGCGTGCTTCTCCTTGTTCGCCAACAAGATCATCACCTCCGGCGAGGGCGGGATCTGCCTCACCGACGACGCGTACCTGGCCGGCCAGATGGCGCACCTGCGCGCGATGGCCTTCACGAGCGACCACAGCTTCCTGCACAAGAAGCTCGCCTACAACTTCCGCATGACGGCCATGCAGGCCGCCGTCGCGCTCGCGCAGACCGAACGCCTCGACGAGATCCTCGCCGAGCGCGCGAAGATCGAGGCCCGCTACGACGCCGGCCTCGCGGGCATCGACGGCGTCACCCTGATGCCGCCGCGCGACGTGCTCTGGATGTACGACCTGCGCGCCACCCGCCGCGAAGAGCTGCGCGAGTACCTGGCGGGCCACGGGATCGAGACGCGGCTGTTCTTCAAGCCGATGAGCCGCCAGCCGATGTACCTCGAACAGGTCTGGCCGCGGCTGAAGGCGAACACCTTCGCCGAGGACGGCTTCTACCTGCCCACGCACACCGGGCTCACCGAGGCCGACCAGGACCACATCACCGGCCGGGTCCGCGAGTTCTACCAGGCGCGCTGACCGCGCGCGAAGGGAGACACCTGCCATGCCGAGCGCCGAGGAGACGACCCTCGTCGAGTTCCCCGCCCGCCGCGAGGGCGCGCCGTTCCCGCCGCCGGAGTACGCGCGGCTGCGCGAACAGCGCGGGCTGGTGCGATCGCAGCTGCCGGGCGGCAACACCGTGTGGCTCGTGACGCGCCACGAAGAGGTGCGCGCCGTGCTCACCGACCCGCGGATCAGCTCCAACCCGGGCCACGACGGCTTCCCGCGCATCGGCCGTACGGGCGGGGTGCCCGACGTGCCGGGCTGGTTCGTCGCGCTCGACCCGCCCGAGCACGGCCGGTTCCGCAAGACGCTGATCCCCGAGTTCACCGTGCGCAAGATCCGCGAGCTGCGCCCGGCGATCCAGGAGATCGTGGACGGCCGCGTCGACGCGATGCTCGCCGCCGGGAACTCCGCCGACTTGGTGGCGGAGTTCGCGCTGCCGGTGCCGTCGCTGGTGATTTCCGCGCTGCTCGGCGTGCCCTACGCCGACCACGAGTTCTTCGAGTCGAAGACCCGCACGCTGGTCTCGTTCTTCTCCACCGACGAGGAGAAGGAGAAGGCGGGCAAGGAGATCCTGCGTTACCTCGGCCGGCTCATCACGATCAAGAAGAAGCGTCCCGGCGAGGACCTGATCACGCAGCTGCTGGCGAGCGAGGCGATCAGCCCGGCCGAGATGTCCGGCGTGTCGATGCTGCTGCTGATCGCCGGGCATGAGACCACCGCCAACAACATCGCGCTCGGTGTGGTCACGCTGCTGCTGAACCCGGACTGGGTCGGCGACGACCGCGTGGTCGAAGAGCTGCTGCGGCTGCACTCGGTGGCCGACCTGGTCGCGCTGCGCGTGGCCACCGAAGACGTGGAGATCGGCGGGCAGCTGATCCGCGCCGGCGAGGGCATCGTGCCGCTCATCGCCGCCGCCAACCACGACGGCTGCCCGTTCTCGAACGCCGCGGAGTTCGACCCGGGCCGTTCGGCGCGCCACCACGTGGCGTTCGGCTACGGCGTGCACCAGTGCCTCGGGCAGAACCTCGTGCGGGCCGAGCTGGAGATCGCCTACCGGACGCTGTTCGAGCGCATTCCCACCCTCGCTCTCGACGCCGCGGTGGCCGACCTGCCGTTCAAGTACGACGGCGTGCTCTTCGGCCTCCACGGCCTGCCGGTGCGCTGGTGAGGAAGGAAACCGTGATGGAGCTGCAAGTGGATCGCGACCGCTGTGTCGGCGCGGGTCAGTGCGTGCTGAGCGCGCCCGCGGTGTTCGACCAGGACGACGACGGGATCGTCACCGTGCTCGCCCCGCCTGAATCGGAGAGCGAAGTGCGCGACGCGGTGCAGACCTGTCCCTCCGGCGCATTGTCGGTCAACGACTGACCGGTCGCGACAAAGCCGCCCTGGTGACTTCCAGGGCGGCTTTGTCGTGCGTTCGGTTCGTGGGTTCAGGCGGGCCGACCCGCCGAGAGCTCACGCAGGGCGTCGCGCAGCTGTTCGTGCACACGCTGCGCGGGCAGACCGGATTCGGCGGCGAGCTCGGCGGCGCTGCGCTGCTCGCGCAGGGCCGACCAGAGCAGGCCGCGGCGGCCGTGGGGCAGGGTCTGGAACGCGTCGAGCAGCAACGCGTCGGCGGTCGCCTTGGCCAGCCGATCTTCGGCCACGCGCGGGCGCAGCGTCGCGGACAAGGCGGCCAGCAGCCGGTCGCGGCCCGCGGCCAGCTGTCCCTCGCGCACCAGCCGACGGCACAGGCGGGCCGCAGCGCGCCGGGAGAGGCCCGCGCCGCGGGCGACGCGGAAGGCGAGGGTGAGCGACCGGTCGTCCTCGGCCGGCCACGGTGCCCGCACCCAGCCCGGAGCCTGGGCCGGCCGGGCTCGCAGCCACGAGGGCAGCACCGCCACGGCACTGGTCATGAGGCCTCCCGTTTTCGCGTGTGTGTGCTCGATACCCGTTCTCCGGCTCGGGAAAACCCCGCAACTGGGCCGGGCCTGGTCACCGCCGGGGTCGAATCGACGATGACCAGGCCCGAGCTGGGGCGGAGCGGCTCAGAGGGTGGCGAGCCACTCCTCGACCGCCCGCGCGGTGAGGGCGGAGTCCTCCTTGGCGAGCGAGAAGTGATCGGCGGCCACGGTCGTGACCACATCGGCCGGCACGCGGGCCAGCAGGTCGTCCTGGTCGTGCTCGATCTCGTCGCCGAAGAGGTCCACGGCGCACTGCACGAGCAGCGTCGGCGCGGTGGTCTTCGGGGTCTCGAGGTCGGCCATCTTGCTGAACCAGTGCCCCATCGCCGAGAGCCGGGCGCTGTTGAGCGTCACCGTCGGGTTCTCGATCTCCGCGAGGTAGAAGCGGGTGGTCTCCACGAAGTCCACGTTCTCGCCCGCGCGGTGCTGCATGCTGAGCGTGTCGAGCAGCGCGACGCCGTCCGGCCGCACGCCCCACGTCTGCTCCAGCACTCCGGCCGCCGCGTAGGCCAGCGAACCCGCCGACGAGTGCCCGACCAGGATGAACGGGTCCCCGTCGCTCGCGTGCAGCACGCTCTCCGCGACCACTCGCGCGGCCGCCGTCGCCGAGGCCGGCAGCGGCTCACCGAGCGCGAACCCGATCAGCGGCAGCGCGGACACGTGCCGCTTGCCGCGGAAGTGCGCCGCGATCCGCGCGTACTGGTGCACCCCGCCGGTGACCACCGGCGAGCTGATGCAGATCAGCCGCGGTGCCGCCGGTCCGTCGGCCAGGGTCACGGCCTCGGGCAGGTCCTCGAGCTCGGCCGGGGTGTCGAACGTGTCGCGGATGGCCGCGACGGCCTTGAGCATGCCGAGCGCCTCGGGGAGCTTTCCTCCGTTGGCCGCGCGGAAGAACAGCCGGTCGAGCGTGTCGCCGGCCACCGGTGCGGCCGTGCCGGGTGTGGGCGCGGCGGCGGCGACCGAGCCGGCCAGCTCGTCCCGCAGCCACTCGGCCAGCCGGGCCGGGGTCTTGTTGTCGAACACGGCCGTGGACGGCAGGCGCAGGCCCGTGGCCTCACCGAGTTTCGTGCGCAGCTCCACCGCGATCAGCGAGTCGAAGCCTGCCTCGAGGAAGTCGCGTTCCGGGTCGACGGAACTCGCGTCCCGGTGTCCGAGCAGGGCCGCGGCGAAATCGCACACCACGTCCTGCAGCAGCTGCCGCTGCGCCGCCGCGTCGAGCCCGCCCAGGCGGTCGCGCACCGAACCCGCCGAGGTCGCAGCCTTGGCCGCGGCCTTCCGCGGTGCTTTCACCAGCCCACGCAGCAAGGCCGGCACCTCACCCTGCGACTTCCCGCCGCCGGCCACGCGCAGGGCCGCGATCAGCGGCTCGCGCACGGAAAGTGCCGCGTCGAGCATCGCGAGGCCCTGGTCGGTGGCGATGGTCGGGAGCCCGGCGGCGTCGATGCGCTCGACGTCCGCCCGCGAGAGCTTGCCGGTGATGCCGCTCGACTCGGCCCACAGGCTCCAGGCGAGCGAGGTCGCGGGCAGGCCGAGACCCGCGCGGTGCTGGGCGAGCGCGTCGAGGAACACGTTGGCCGCCGCGTAGTTGCCCTGGCCCGGCCCGCCGCTGACGCCGGCGAAGGACGAGAACAGCACGAACGCGGCGAGGTCCTGGTCGCGGGTGAGCTCGTGCAAGTGCCACGCGGCGTCGACCTTCGGTCGGAGCACAGCGCTGAGCCGCTCGGGCGTGAGCGACGGGATCACGCCGTCGTCGAGCACCCCGGCGGTGTGGATCACCGCGGTGAGCGGGTGGTCGGCCGCGACACTCGCCAGCAGCTCGGCCAGCGCGGCGCGGTCGGCGGTGTCGCACGCGGCGAGCCGCACCTCGGCCCCCGCCTCGGTGAGTTCCCGGTGCAGCTCGGCCGCGCCGTCCGCGTCCGCGCCGCGGCGGCTGACCAGCAGCAGGTGCCGCACACCGCGTTCGCGCACCAGGTGCCGGGCGACGTGGCCACCGAGCACACCCGTGCCGCCGGTCACGAGCACGGTCCCGTCGGGCCGCCACGCCGCCGGCGCGGTGAGCACGAGCTTGCCGATGTGCTTGGCCTGGCTCATGAACCGGAACGCCTCCGGGGCGTCGCGCACGTCCCAGGTGCGCACGGGCAGCGGCGTCAACGCATCGTCGGCGAAGAGCGTCAGCAGGCTTCGCAGCATCTCCTGCACGCGCTGCGGGTCGACCTGGCCGAGGTCGAACGGGTGGTAGGCGACATCGCCGAGCGCCGCGGGGTCGCGCAGGTCCTTCTTGCCCATCTCCAGGAAGCGGCCGCCGCCGGCGAGCAGGCGCAGCGAGGCGTCGAGGAACTCGCCGGTCAGGGCGTTGAGCACCACGTCGACCCCGCGGCCGCCGGTGGCGCGCGCGAACTTCTCCTCGAAGTCCGTGGTGCGCGAGGACGCGAGGTGGTCCTCGGCGATCCCGAGCTCGCGCAGGGTGTCCTGTTTGGCCTCGCTCGCCGTCGCGAACACCTCGGCGCCGAGGTGCTGGGCCAGCTGGATCGCGGCCATGCCCACGCCGCCGGCACCGGCGTGCACGAGGATCGACTCCCCCGGCCGCAGGTCCGCGAGGTCGACCAGCGCGTAGTACGCGGTGAGGAACACCAGCGCGATCGACGCGGCGTCCACTTCGGACCACGCGTCGGGGGTGCGGACCAGGAACCGTTCGTCGGCCACGGCGTGGGTGCCGAAGCCGCCGCCGAGCATGCCGAACACGCGGTCGCCGACCTCGAGGTCCGTCACGGCCGGGCCGATCGCCTCGACGACCCCGGCGGCCTCGGCGCCGAACGCGCCCGCTTCCCCGGGGTACATGCCGAGCGCGTTGAGCACGTCGCGGAAGTTCATCCCAGCCGCGGTCACGCGCACCCGCACGTCGCGGCCCACGGGCTCGTCGAGGAACTCCGGCCGCGGTTCCAGCACCAGGCCGTCGAGGCTGCCCTTCACCGTGGTCGCGAGGCGCCACGGGACACCACCGGTCGGCGGCGCGAGGCTCGCGCCGCTCGCAAGGCGCGCGAGCCGGCCGACGCGCACGGCGCCGTCGCGGATCACGACCTGCGTCTCGCCGCTGTCGAGCAACCCGACGGCGCCGGCCACCGCGCTCAGCGAGGTCGCCGCGAGGTCGACGTCGGCGAGCAGGAAACGGCCGGGGTTCTCCGCCTGCGCCGAGCGCACCAATCCCCACACCGCCGCCGCTGCGGGGTCCGGCACGGTCTCGCCGGCGTCGGCCGCGATCGCGCCGCGGGTCACGAACACGAGCCGGGTGTCGGCAAAGCGCTCGTCGGCGGCCCAGTCCTGCAGCACCGCGAGGGCGTGCGCGGTCAGCTCGTGCGCGGCCGCCGGGCCGGCCTCGCCGGTGATCGGCACGAGGCACACGTCCGGTGCCGTCGACCCGTCGGCCGTGCCGGCCAGGGTCTCGGCGTACCCGGACACGATCTCGCCGGTCACCGCCACCTCGTCGGCGACACCGAACGGGTCGGCGCCGACCACGGCCCAGCGGCGACCGTCCACAGTGGCCAGTCCGTCGGCCGTGACCCAGTCGAGCCGGAAGAGCGATTCCGCGGCCGCGTCCGGCTTCGCGGCCGTCGCGGTGGAAGCGGCGCGCAAGGCGAGGCCGTCGACCGTGAGCACCGGACGGCCGGTCACGTCGGCGGCGGCCACGGTGATCGTGCCGCTGTCGTCCCCCGTCAGGTGCACGCGGAGCGCGGACGCGCCGCCCGCGTGCAGCGTCACGCCGGTCCAGGCGAACGGGATCCGGCCGCGCGCGGCGCCCGAGCCTACGAACGTCGCGGCGTGCAAAGCCGAGTCGAGCAGCGCCGGGTGCACCCCGTAGGAGTCCGCGTCGCCGGCGCCGCCAGGCAGCTCCACGTCGGCGAACACCTCGTCGCCGCGGCGCCACACCGCGTTGAGACCCCGGAAAAGCGGGCCGTAAGAAGAATTCTCGTAGAAGTCGGCCACGTCCACGGACTCGGCGCCGTCGGGCGGCCACACCGCGGCGTCGAACCCGGCCGGGGTCTCGCCGGAGGTGAGCAGGCCGTTCGCGTGCTCGGTCCAGGCGGCGTCGAGGTCGTCCGCCGGGCGCGAGTGCACGGTGACCGGGCGGCCGCCGTCCTCGTCCTCGGCACCGACGCGCACCTGGATCGTCACGACGTCGTCCGGGCCGAGTACCAGCGGCACGGCCAGCGTGAGGTCTTCGACGCGGCCGGCGCCGACGTGGTCACCGGCCCGCACCGCCAGCTCGAGGAACCCGGTGCCGGGGAACAGGATCACGCCGCCCAGCGTGTGGTCCGCGAGCCACGGATGCGTGCGCGCGGAGATCCGGCCGGTGCACACCACCCCGTCGGACCCGGCGAGCGCGACCATCGCGCCCAGCAGCGGGTGGGCCCCCGGGAACAGTCCGGCCGAGGTCACGTCGCCGGTGAACGCGGCCTTGCGCGGCCAGTAGCGCTCGCGCTGGAACGCATACGTCGGCAGCTCGATGGTGCGCGCGCCGTCGAGCAGCGGCCGCCAGTCCACCCGCAAGCCGCGGGTATACGCCGTGGCCAGCGACTTGAGGGCGCGCGCGAGGCCGCCGTCGTCGCGGCGCAGGGTGCCGGTCACGAGCGCGCGGGCGGTTTCGGTGTCTTCGAGGATGCCGGTGACGTTGCCGGTGAGCACCGGGTGGCCGCTCGGTTCGAGGAAGGCGCGGTGGCCGTCGGCGAGCAGCGCGCGCACCGCGTCCTCGAACTTCACGACCCCGCGCAGGTTGCGGTACCAGTAGTCCGCGGTCATCGGCTCGGCGAGCTTCGCGCCGGTGAGCGTCGAGTAGATCGGGATCTCGGGCGTGGCGCTGGTGACCTCGCCCAGCTCGGCGAGCAGCTCGTCGCGCAGCACCTCAACCTCGGACGAGTGCGACGCGTAGCCCATGGAGATCCGGCGCACGCGCACGTCGCGCGCGGTGAGGTCGTCGAACAACCGGCTGAGCGCCGCCGACTCCCCGGACACGGACACCGACTCGGGGCTGTTCACGGCGGCGACCGCGATCGGCGTACCCGCCAGCAGGTCCTCGACCTCGGCCAACGGCAACGGAATCGCCAGCATGCCGCCGCGGTCGGCGATCGTGCGCGTGAGCACCTTCGCCCGCAGCGCCACCACACGCGCACCCTCGGCGAGGCTCAGCGCCCCGGCGACGACGGCGGCCGCGACCTCACCCTGCGAGTGCCCGACCACCGCGTCGGGCTCGATCCCGGCCGAACGCCAGAGCGCGGCCAGCGCGACAGTGAGCGCGAACGACGCCGGCTGCACCACGTCGACGCGCTCGAGCGAAGGCGCGCCCGGCCCGCCGCGCAGCACCTCGGCCAGATCCCAGTCCACGTACGGCCGCAACGCTTCGGCGCACTCGGCGATCTTCGCCGCGAACGCCGGGTTCTCGTCGAGCAGCCGGCCACCCATGCCCGCCCACGGCACACCCTGGCCGGGAAAGACGAACACGGTTTTGCCGGACACGTCGGCCACCCCGGCCACGACCTCCGGTGCCGGACGGCCTTCGGCGATCGCGGCCAGGCCACCGATCAAGTCGGCTCGCTGCGCGCCGAGGATCACCGCCCGCTGCGCGAACGCGGACCGTGTCGAAACGAGCGAGTGCGCCAGATCCAGCAGGTCGGCGGTCTCGGCGGCGCCCTGCAACCGCTCGGCCTGGGCCTTGAGCGCGGCCGGCGTGCGACCCGAGAGCACCCACGGCACCGCCGCCGGTGCGGGCCGCGTGGCCACGACCGGGTCGGGGTCCGGCGCCTGTTCGAGGATCACGTGCGCGTTGGTGCCGCTGATGCCGAACGACGACACGCCCGCGCGGCGCGGCCGGTCCACCGCGGGCCACGGCCGCTGCTCGGTGAGCAGCTCGACCGCGCCGGCCGACCAGTCCACATGCGACGACGGTGTGCTCACGTTCAGCGTCTTCGGCAGCGTCGCGTGCTTCAACGCCATGACCATCTTCACGATCCCCGCGACCCCGGCCGCCGCCTGCGTGTGGCCGAGGTTCGACTTCACCGCCCCGAGGTAAATCGGCGTCTCGCGGTCCTGCCCGTAGGTGGCGAGCACGGCCTGCGCCTCGATCGGGTCGCCGAGCACTGTGCCGGTGCCGTGCGCTTCCACCGCGTCGACGTCCTGAGTGGACAGTCCACCGGCGGCCAGCGCCTGGCGGATCACGCGGCGCTGCGAAGGCCCGTTCGGCGCGGTCAGGCCGTTGGACGCGCCGTCGGAGTTCACCGCCGACCCGCGCACCACGGCGAGGATCGGGTGACCGTTCTTCTGGGCGTCCGACAGCTTCTCGACCACCAGCATCCCCACGCCTTCGGACCAACCGGTGCCGTCGGCGTCGTCGGAGAAGGCTTTGCAGCGGCCGTCCTCGGCGAGCCCGCCCTGGCGCGTGAAACCGGCGAACCCCATGGCCGTGGACATCACGGTGACCCCGCCGGCCAGCGCGAGCGTGCATTCGCCGCTGCGCAGCGCCTGGCCGGCCAGGTGCAGCGCGACGAGCGACGACGAGCAGGCCGTGTCGATCGTCATCGCCGGGCCTTCGAGCCCGAAGACGTAGGAGATCCGGCCCGACACGACACTCGCGGCGAGGCCGGTGCCCGCGTGGCCTTCCACGTCCTCGGCCGCGCCCAGCGCGAGCTCGGCGTAGTCCTGCCCGTTGGTGCCCACGAACACGCCGGTCCGGCTGCCGCGCAGGGTTTCCGGGTCGAGGCCGGCGCGTTCGAACGCCTGCCAGCTGGTCTCCAGCAGCAGCCGCTGCTGCGGGTCCATCGCGGTGGCCTCGCGGGGCGAGATGCCGAAGAACCCCGCGTCGAACTCGGCCGCGTCGTAGAGGAACCCGCCGACGTCGGTGGCGCTGTGGCCGCGGCCGTCGCCGGCGAGCACGGCGAGGTTCCACTCGCGGTCGGTCGGGAACCGGTCGATGCCGTCGGCTCCGTCGGCCACCATGCGCCACAGGTCCTCCGGCGACCGGACGCCGCCGGGGAACCGGCAGGCCATGCCGACGATCGCGATCGGCTCGCCCCGCCCGGCCTCGGCGTCGGCCAGCCGGCGGCGCGTCCGGTGCAGGTCGGCGGTGACCCACTTGAGGTAGTCGACGAGCTTGCGGTCCTCCGGCATGGTGCGCACCTTCCTGTGCGGTTCGCCCGGGTCAGCGGTCGGTCAGCCGGCCCAGTTCGTGGTCGATGAAGTCGAGGACCTCGTCGGCGCTCGCGTCGCTGAGCCGGTCGGCGACGCCGGTTTCCGCCTCGTCGGTCTCCGTGAGCGCGGCGAGCATCCGCCGCAGCCGAGCCGCGATCCCGCCACGGGTCACGCCGTCGGGCGCCGCCGCGCGCAGGCTCGCTTCGAGCCGGTCCAGCTCGGCGTCGAGCGCCGACGCGCCCTCCGCACCGTCGGTCAATTCCTCGCGCAGGTGCTCGGCGAGCACGGCGGGGGTCGGGTAGTCGAACACGAGCGTCGAGGGCAACGGCGTGCCGGCGACCTCGCTGAGGCGGTTGCGCAGCTCGACCGCCGTGAGCGAGTCGAAGCCCAGCTCCCGGAACTCCTGGCCGGGCTCGATCGCCTCGGCACTGTCGTGCCCGAGCACGGCCGCCGCGGCGGTGCGCACCACGTCCACCAGTAGCCGCGTCTGCTCGCTCTCGCGCAGGCCGGCCAGCTGCTCGGCCGGCGACTCGCGCGGCACCGAGCGCGCCACCGCGGCCCGCCGGCGCGTGCCGCGGATCAGGCCGCGGAACACGGCCGGCACTTCCCCTTCGACGGCGGCGAATCCACCGCGGCCCACCGCGAGCGGCACGATCCGCGCGGCGCCCGAAGCGACGGCGGCGTCGAACAACGCCAGCCCCTCGGCCACTTCCAGCGGCGGCAGGCCGGTGGCGCGCAGCCGGCGCCGGTCGGTCTCGCCGAGCGTGCCGGTCATGCCGCCGGTCTCGGTCCACGGGCCCCACGCGAGCGAGGTCGCGGGCAGGCCGTGGGCCACGCGGTGCGCGGCGAGCGAATCGAGTGCGGCGTTGGCGGCACAGTAGTTGGCCTGGCCCGGGCTGCCCATCGTGCCGGCGATCGAGGAGTACACGACGAACGCCGCCAGGTCCGCGTCGCGGGTGAGCTCGTGCAGGTGCCAGGCCGCGTCGGACTTCGGCGCGAGCACGGCCGAAACGCGTTCGGGCGTGAGGGATCCGAGCACCCCGTCGTCGAGAACGCCCGCCGTGTGCACGACCGCGGTGAGCGGGTGCGTGCCGTCCACTTCCGCCAAGGCGCGGGCGGCTTCGGCGCGGTCGGCGACGTCGGCGGCGACGATCCGCACGGTGGCGCCGAGTTCGGTCAGCTCGTCCTCGAGGTCGGCCGCACCGGGCGCTTCGAGGCCGCGGCGGCTCGCCAGCACCAGGTGCCGCACCCCGCGGTCCCGCACGAGGTGGCGCGCCAGCTCCCGGCCGAGACCGCCCGTGCCGCCGGTCACGAACACCGAGCCGTCGGGATCCCAAGGCCGGCCCCAGGTTTCGGTCTCGCCGAGCCGCGCGAGCCGGCCCGCGAGCACCTCGCCGCCGCGGATCACCAGCTGCGTCTCCCCCGTGGCCAGCAGCTTCGGCGCGCTCGCGACCTCGGCCACCGACGCGGGATCGGCGTCCACGTCCACGAGCAGAAATCGGCCCGGGTTCTCCAGCTGCGCGGCGCGCACGAGGCCCCACACCACCGCCGCGGCCGGATCCTCGATCGGGTCGCCGTCCTGGGCGGCGACACCGTTGCGGGTCACGAACACCACCGTGGTACCGGCGAACTTCTCGGTGGACAGCTCCTGCACCAGCGGCAACGCTCGCGCGGCCAGCTCGCGGGTCGCGACGACCGGATCCGGACCGACGCCCGCCATCGGCACGAGCAGCACCTCCGGCGCTTCGTCCACTTCGGACAGTGTGGTCACCGAGCCGGCACTGAGCACCCCGGCGAGGCACAGGCCGTCGGCGCCGAGCACGCTGCAGCCGCCGCCGTCGGTGTGCTCGGCGCGTACCGCTGCCCAGGCCAAGTGGAACAGCGAGTCGTGCCGGCTGTCGTGCGGGTGGTGCTCGGCCTCGGGCAGCGCGCGGTACACACAGGCGTCGACGGAAGCGACCAGCCGGCCTTCCTCGTCGAACAGTGCGAGCGCGGTCGACTGCGGTCCGGTGCGGACCAGCCGCACTCGCACCGAAGCCGCACCGGAGGCGTGCAGGCTGAACCCGCGCCAGACGTGCGGCACCGGGTCCGGTTCGACGTCGAGGCCGGCGAACGCGGCGAGGCGCGACACCGCGTCGGCGAGTGCCGGGTGCAGGCCGAACTCGGCCGCGTCGCTTACGTCGGCGGGCAGCGTGACCTCGGCGAACACCTCGTCGCGGCGGCACCACACGGCCGTGATGCTCTGGAACGCCGGGCCGTGTTCGACGCGGTCACCGTCGTGCACGTCGTGGAAGCCCGTGAGGTCCACTGCCGACGCGTTGGCGGGTGGCCACTCGCCGAGCTCCCCGCCGGGCACCGCGCCGGCGGCGAGGAAACCGCGGGCGTGCACAGTCCAGGCAGCTTCGGGATCGTCGGCCGGGCGGCCGTAGAGCGTCACCGGACGGCGGCCGGAAGCCGGTTCGCCCACGCGGACCTGGATCGCCACCGCGGAGCCGAGGTTGAGCGGCGTGGCGACGGTGAGCTCATCGACCCGGTCGCACGCGGTGCGGTCGCCGGCCCAGGCGAACAGGTCGAGGAACCCGGACTCGGGGAACACCGGCTCGCCGTCCACGAGCCGCTCCGCCAGCCACGGCACGGTCCGCGTCGAGAGCACGCCGCTGAACACGGCGTCAGCCGAACCCGCCAGCGGCACTTCGGCCGCCAGCAGCGGGTGCGTGCTGACGGTGAGCCCGAGGCCCGCGGCGTCGGCGACGAGCGGGGCGAGCGTCGGCCAGTAACGCTGGTGCTGGAAGGCGTAGGTGGGCAGCGTGGTGTGCCGGCCGCCGGCCAGCAGCGGCGACCAGTCCACGGTCACGCCGGCCACGTGCAGGCGGCCCAGCGCCGTGAGCAGGGCCGTGGGCTCGTCGCGGTCCTTGCGCTGGGTCGCGACCACCGTCGTGTCGACGTTCTGCTGGGTCAGCGCGGTGAGCACGCTGCCGGGGCCGACCTCGACGAACGCGGTCGCGCCGGCCGCGCGCAGCGAACGTACCGCGTCGGCGAAGCGCACGGCCTCGCGGACGTGGCGCACCCAGTAGGCCGGATCGGTGAGCTGCTCGGTGGTCGCGAGCTCGCCGGTGAGCGTCGAGACGATCGGGATTTCGGGCGCCGCGAAGGAAAGTCCGGCCACCACCGCGGCGAACCCGTCGAGCATCGGCTCGACCAGTGGCGAGTGGAAGGCGTGCGACACCGTGAGCCGGTTGATGCGGTGGCCGCGTTCGGCGAACCGGTCGGCCAGCCGCAGCACCGCCGCTTCGGCGCCGGCGAGCACCACCGACGAAGGCGCGTTCACCGCGGCGATCGAGACGTCGTCCGTCAGCTCGGCGGCCACTTCGTCGGGCGTCGCCTCGAGGGCGACCATCGCGCCGCCGGCCGGCAGCGCCTGCATCAGCCCGGCGCGCGCGGCCACGAGGGTCGCGGCGTCGGTCAAGGTCAGCACCCCGGCGAGGTGCGCGGCGGTCAGCTCGCCGATCGAGTGCCCGGCGAACCGCGCGCCCCGCAGGCCGAAGGACTCCAGCAGTCGGTAGAGCGCGACCTCGAAAGCGAACAACGCCGGCTGCGTGTACCCGGTGGTGGCCAGCAACTCGGCCTCGGGAGTGCCGTCTTCGGCGAACACGATCTCGCGCAGCGGCCGGTCGAGGTGTTCGTCCAGCGCGGCCGCCACCTCGTCGAACGCGGCGGCGAACACCGGGAAGCGGGCGTGCAGGTCGCGGCCCATGCCCGGGCGCTGCGAACCCTGGCCCGAGAACAGCACGGCCGTCGACTGCTCGGTGGCGAGCCCGCGCGCGGCTTCCGTGATCCCGTCCGGCCCGGCGAGCAGCAGCGCGCGGTGCGGGAACCCGGGGCGCGCCGCGAGGGTGGCGCCGAGGTCGAGGGCGCTCGGCGCTCCGTCCTCGCCGGTGAACGCCCGCAGGCGGCTCACCTGCTCGTCGAGCGCGGCCGCCGTCTTCGCCGACACCGGCCACGGCGCCACAGCCGGCGTGCCCTGCTCGTGGACCGGTGCTTCTTCGGCCTGTTCCAGCACGATGTGCGCGTTGGTGCCGCTGAGCCCGAACGAGGAGACCCCGGCCCGGCGCGGGCGGCTCACCTCGGGCCACGGTCGCTGCCGCGTGAGCAGCTCCACCGCGCCGGCCGTCCAGTCCACGTGCGACGACGGCGTGTCCACGTGCAGGGTTTTCGGCAGCACACCGTGGCGCAGCGCGAGCACCATCTTGATGATCCCGGCGACCCCGGCCGCGGCCTGCGTGTGGCCGAGGTTCGACTTGATGCCCCCGAGGTACACCGGCGTGGAGCGATCCTGGCCGTAGGTCGCGAGCACGGCCTGGGCCTCGATCGGGTCGCCGAGCACCGTGCCGGTGCCGTGGGCCTCGACCGCGTCGACGTCCGAAGCGGACAGTCCGGCGTTGGCCAGCGCCTGGCGGATCACCCGCTGCTGCGAGGGACCGTTCGGCGCGGTCAGGCCGTTGGACGCGCCGTCGGAGTTCACCGCCGAACCGCGCACCACGGCGAGGATCGGGTGACCGTTCTTCTTCGCGTCCGAGAGCTTCTCGACCAGCAGCAATCCCACGCCCTCCGACCAGCCCGTGCCGTCGGCGCCGTCGGCGAAGGCCTTGCAGAGACCGTCCTCGGCGAGCCCGCCTTGGCGCGTGAAGCCGGCGAAGCCGATGGCTGTGGACATCACCGTGACTCCGCCGGCCAGCGCCAGCGTGCACTCGCCGGACCGCAGGGCCTGCGCCGCCGAGTGCAGCGCCACCAGCGAAGACGAGCACGCCGTGTCGATCGTGAGCGACGGGCCTTCGAGGCCGAACGTGTACGACAGGCGGCCCGACACCACGCTCGCGGCCAGGCCGGTGCTCGCGTGGCCTTCCATGTCCTCACGGGCCATCGTCACGAGGTTCGCGTAGTCCTGCCCGTTGGTGCCCACGAACACACCGGTCCGGCTGCCACGCAGGGCCGCCGGGTCGAGGCCCGCGCTCTCGAAGGTCTCCCACGACGTTTCGAGCAGCTGCCGCTGCTGCGGGTCCATCGCGAGGGCCTCCCGCGGGGAGATGCCGAAGAAGGCGGCGTCGAACTCCGTGGCGTCGTCGAGGAAGCCGCCGCGCGCGGTGGCGCTGCGGCCCCGCCCGCCGCCGGCCAGTGCGGCGAGGTCCCAGCCGCGGTCGTCGGGGAAGTCGGTGATGGCGTGCTCGCCGGCGGTCAGCAGGCGCCAGAGGTCCTCCGGCGACCGGACACCGCCCGGGAAGCGGCAGGCCATGCCGACGATCGCGATCGGCTCGGTGCTCGCCGCGGTGGCCGCGACCAGGTCCTCGTCATCGGCCCCGGCACCGGTCAGCTCGGTGAGCAGGTGCGCGGCGAGGTCCTGCGGCGTCGGGTGGTCGAACACGAGGGTCGAGGGCAGCGCGAGCCCGGTGGCGGCGCCGAGGGCGTTGCTGATCTCGATGGCCGTGAGCGAATCGAACCCGAGGTCGCGGAAGGCCTTGTCGGCGCCGATCGCGCCGGAACCGGTGTGGCCGAGCACGGCGGCGGCGCGGGTGCGCACCAGGTCCAGCACCGCGGCCGGTCGGTCCGGTTCGGACAGTGCGCGAAGGGTGCGGCCGAAGTCCGATTCGGGCACCGTGTCGCGGCGCAGGTCGCGGGCGCCGGGCAGCTCGTCGAGCAGGGGGCCGGGGCGGACGGCGAGCAACGCGGACAGCAACCGGGGCCGGCGCAGGTCGGCGACCACCACGGTGGCTTCGGGTTCGACGACGGCCTGCGCGAGCGCGGACAGGGCCGGCTCGGGGTCGAGCGCGGCCGAGTCCGTGTGCCGGTCGGCGGCGACCCCCTCGCTCGCCATCCCGGCTCCCGCCCAGGCGCCCCAGGCGACGGCGGTCCCGGGCAAGCCGGCGGCGCGGCGCTGCCGGGCGAGGGCGTCGACCACGGCGTTTGCGGCGGCGTAGCCACCTTGGCCGGGGTTGCCGAGGGTGCCGGCCACCGAGGAGAACAGCGCGAAGACTTCGAGGTCCTTGTCGCGGGTCAGCTCGTCGAGGTACCGCGCTGAAGTCGCCTTGGCCCGGAACACCGTCTCGAACCGCTCCGGCGTCAGGGTTTCCAGCACACCGTCGTCGAGAACTCCCGCGGCGTGCACGACCGCGGTCAGCGGCAACGGCTCGATCAGCGCGGCCAACGCCGCGCGATCAGTCACGTCGCACGCGGCCACCGTCACCCGAGCACCGGACGCCTCCAACTCCGCGGCCAGCTCGGTCGCACCGGGCGCGTCCGGGCCGCGGCGACCGGCGAGCACGAGGTGCTCGGCGCCGTGCGCCGCCAGCCACCGCGCGACGTGCGCGCCCAGCGCGCCGGTGCCGCCCGTGATCAGCACGGTGCCGTGCGGCTGCCACTCCTGCGCGGTCGTGGCCGGAGCCGGCACGAGCCGGCGCCCGAAGATCCCGGACGCGCGCACCGCGAGTTCGTCCTCTTCGGACTGCCGTAACGCGGTGGCGAGCAGCTCACGCGTCCGCTCGTCGAACCCGGCGGGCACGTCCAGGAGACCGCCCCAGACGCGCGGGTACTCGAGGGCGGCGACCCGGCCGAGCCCCCACAACGCGGCCGCGGCCGGGTCGGTCACCTCGGCGTCGTTCTCGGCGGCGACCGCGCCGTGCGTGACGACCCACACCGGCAGTTCAGCTCGGCGCAGCAGCGCGGCCGTCGCGGGAACGTCGGGCAGGAACGACAAGATGGCGTCGCGGTCCGGCACCGCGTCGAGCGCGTCCGGCTCGACCCGGACGACGTCGTCCACGGCGGCGAGCACCTCGTCCACCCAGGTGCCGGCGTCCGACGGCACGACGGCGAGCCAGCGCCGCGGAGCTCCCGTCGGCGCGACCGGCCGCCAGACCTCGCGGAACCGCCAGGAGTCCACCGTGGACCGGTCGACGTCGGATTCGGGCCAGAACCGTTCGTGCTGGAAGGCGTACGTCGGCAGGTCCACCCGCCGGCCACCGGCGAGCACACCGCTCAAGTCCACGCGAGCACCGCACACGTGCAACGCGGCCAGCGCGGCCACGAACGCCTCTTCTTCACCGAGCGTGCGGCGCAACGCGGGCACAACGGGAATCGAGTCGCCCACGCTCTCGCGCGCCAGCGCCGTGAGCACCGCGTCGGGGCCGAGTTCGAGGAACGCTCCAGCGCCGGCTTCGCGCGCGGCCACCACCGCGTCGGCGAATCGCACCGGTTCACGCACGTGGCGCACCCAATAGTCGGCAGTCCCCAGTTCCTCGCCGGCGAGCGCACCGGTCAGGGCGGACACCAGAGGGATTTTCGGTGCCGCGAAGGAAATCCCGGCCAGAGTGGCTCGGAACTCGGCCAGCATCGGGTCCATCAGCGGCGAGTGGAAGGCGTGCGACACCGTGAGCCGCTTCGTCCGGCGACCGCGCTCCGCGAACACCTCCGCGATCCGCGTGACCTCCGCCTCGGCCCCCGCGAGCACCACGGAATCGGGTCCGTTCACGGCCGCGATCGAGACCACGTCCGAGAGTTCCGCCGCGACCTCGGCCTCGGTCGCGCGCACCGACACCATCGCCCCAACCGCCGGCAGCGCGTCCATCAACCGGGCGCGCGCCGCGACGAGGGTGCAGGCGTCGGCCAGCGAGAACACGCCGGCCGCATGGGCGGCGGCGATCTCTCCCACCGAATGCCCACCGAGCAGATCGGGCCGCACCCCGAAGGATTCGGCGAGCCGCAGCAGCGCGACCTCGACGGCGAACACCGCGGGCTGCGTCCAGCCGGTGCGGTCGAGCAGCGCGACGTCGGTCCCCCACACGACCTCGCGCAGCGGCCGGTCCAGCTTCGGGTCGAGCGCGGCCGCGACCGCGTCGAACGCCTCCGCGAACACCGGGAACCGGTCGTACAGTTCACGGCCCAGGCCCAGCCGTTGCGAGCCCTGCCCGGAGAACAGCACCGCGAGCTTCACCCGCCGGCCCGCGATTCCCGACGTGACCCCGGGCGCGGAGCCCTCGGCCAGCCAGCCCGCCACGCGGTCCCGCAGCGTCGCCGTGTCGGCGCCGACCGCGGCGAGGCGGTGCTCGAACGCCGACCGGCCCGTGACCAGCGAGAACCCGACGTCGGCCGCGGCCCCGAGATCGGTGCCGAGCAGCGCGGACACCTGCCCGCGCAACGCTTCCGGCGTCTTGGCCGACAGCACCCACGGCACCACGCCCCCAACCAGCGCTGTCTCGGACGGCTCTGCTTCGGACGGTTCGGCGTCCGGCGCCTGTTCCAGGATCGTGTGCGCGTTGGTGCCGCTCACGCCGAACGACGACACCGCCGATCGTCGCGGCCGGCCGGTGTCCGGCCACGGCACCTGCTCGGCCACCAGCTCGACCGCGCCCGAGCTCCAGTCCACGTGCGACGACGGCGTGCCCACGTGCAACGTCCGCGGCACCACACCGTGGCGCATCGCCTCGACCAGCTTGATCACCCCGGCCACGCCCGCGGCCGCCTGCGTGTGCCCGAAGTTCGACTTCACCGAACCCAGCAGCAACGGGTGCGCGCGCTCCCGCCCGTACGTCTCCAGCAGGCTGCCGGCCTCCACCGGATCGCCCAGCGGCGTCCCGGTGCCGTGCGCCTCGACCACGTCCACTTCGGACGGTTCCAGCCGCGCGGCCGCCAGTGCCTGCCGGATCACCCGCTGCTGCGAGCGTCCGTTGGGCGCGGTGAAGCCGTTCGACGCGCCGTCGGAGTTCACCGCCGAACCCCGCACGAGAGCCAGCACGGGGTGGCCGTTGCGCTGCGCGTCCGACAGTTTCTCCAGCACCAGCACGCCCACACCCTCGGCCCAGCCGGTGCCGTCGGCGTCGTCGGAGAACGCCTTGCAGCGGCCGTCGGGCGCCAGGCCGCCCTGCCGGCTGAACTCCAGCAGGGAACCCGGCGTGGACATCACGTTCACCCCGCCCGCCAGCGCGAGCGAACACTCGCCCGAGCGCAGGGCCTGCGCGGCCAGGTGCAGGGACACCAGCGACGACGAGCACGCGGTGTCGACCGTCACGGCCGGGCCTTCGAGCCCGAACGTGTAGGAGATCCGTCCCGAGGTAGCGCTCGCGGCGATACCGGTGCCGACGCTGCCATCGGCGTCGTCGAGTGAGCGCACCATCAGGTACGCGTAGTCCTGGCCGTTGGTCCCCACGAACACACCCGTGCGGCTGCCACGCAGCGACACCGGGTCGATCCCGGCGCGCTCGATCGCCTCCCACGACGTCTCCAGCAGCAGCCGTTGCTGCGGGTCCATCGACAACGCCTCGCGCGGCGAGATGCCGAAGAAGCCCGGGTCGAAATCGGCGACGCAGTCGAGGAACCCGCCACGCTGGCTCACTTCCTTGCCGCGCGCGTCGACCTCGCTCGTGTGCAGCGCGCGCAGGTCCCAGCCGCGGTCGGCCGGGAAGCCGCCGACCGCGTCGCGGCCCTCGGCCACCAGCCGCCACAGGTCCTCCGGCGAGCGCACGCCACCGGGGAACCGGCAGCTCATGCTCACGATCGCGATCGGCTCGGCCGCCGCGGCCAGCAGCTCGCGGTTCTGCCGGCGAAGGCGGTCGGCCTCCTTCACGGAGGCTCGCAGCGCCTCGACAACCTTTTCGCTGGGCGTGGTCATCTCTTCAGCTCCGTCACTCGCTCGGCTGGGTCACCTGCGTCGGCTGGTCAGTCGGTCGGCTCTTGCCCGGTCAGCGCGGCCCGCACCAGGTCGTCCACGCCCATGTCGTCGATGTCCGCACCCGGCTCCGCTTCGCCGCCCTCGGCGAGACGCAGCAGCGTGTCGAGCACTCCGCTGTCGCGCAGCTTCGCCAACGGCAGCGCCGAAAGCAGCGCCCGCACGCGGGTCTCTTCGTCGGTGTCGGTGTCGGCTTCCGCCGGAGCGAGCTGCTCCAGCAGGAAGGCGGCCAGAGCTTCGGGTGTCGGGTGGTCGAACACGAGCGTCGAGGCCAAGGTCAGCCCGGTCGCCGCCGTGAGCCGGTTGCGCAGCTCCACCACGCCGAGCGAATCGAACCCGAGGTCGCGGAACGGCTTGTCCGGCCCGACCACATCGAGGTCGGCGTAACCGAGCACCTCCGCGGCCCGGACCCGTACCAGGTCCAGCACGGCTTCGTCCCGCTCGTCGACGGGCAGGCCGGCCAGGCGCTCGCGGAACGCGGACGTCTCTTCGGCCGGCGCGGCCGCCACCGCCTCGACGTAGCCGGGCATCTCGCGCAGCAGCGGGTTCGGCCGGGCCGCGCCGCCGGTGAAACCGCCGGCGTCGACCTGCACGACCACTGCGGTCGGGTGCGGCTCGGCCACGAGCTGCCGCAGGGCGAGCACGGCCAGGTCCGGGTCCATCGCGGCGATGCCGCTGCGGCGCGCGGCTTCCTCGGCCGCCGCGCCCGTCGCCATGCCGGCGCCGCCCCACGCGCCCCACGCGATCGACGTGGCCGCGAGGCCCGCCGCGCGACGGCGCTCGGCCAGGGCGTCGAGCACCGCGTTGGTCGCGGAGTAGTTGGCCTGCCCCGGATTGCCGACCACGGCCGAGGCCGAGGCGAACAGCGCGAACACTTCGAGGTCACGGTCACGGGTCAGCTCGTCGAGCAGCAGCGCGGAGCCGGCCTTGGCCCGGAACACCGCTTCGAACCGGTCGGGCGTGAGGCCGTCGAGCACACCGTCGTCGAGCACACCGGCGGTGTGGAGCACCGCGGTGAGCGGCGCGTCGGCCGGAATTCCGTCGAGCAGCCGAGTGAGCGCGGCCCGGTCGGCGACGTCGCAGGCGGCGATCGTCACGCGGGCGCCGCGTTGTTCGAGATCGGCGGCCAGCTCGGCCGCACCCGGCGCGGCTTCGCCACGGCGGCTGGCCAGCAGCAGGTGCTCGGCCCCGGCGTCGGCGAGCCGCCGCGCGACCAGCGCGCCGAGACCACCGGTGCCACCGGTCACGAGCACCGTGCCGGTCGGGTTCCACAGGTTCGCGTCGGCACCCGCCGGCGCCGGCATGAGCCGAGCGCCGAACACCGCACCCGGCCGCACGGCGAGCTGGTCCTCCCCCGCCGGGTCGGCGAGGATCCCGGCGAAGCGCGCCGCGGACCGGTCGTCGAGCGTCGGCGGCAGGTCGACGAGACCACCCCAGCGGTCGGGGTGTTCCAGCGCGGCGACGCGCCCGAGACCCCACAACGCGGCCTGGAGCGGACTGCTCACTTCACTGCCGCCCGCGGGCACCGCGCCCCGCGTCACGGACCACAGCGGCGCGGTGGCACCGGCGTCGCCGAGAGCCTGCAGCAAGGTCGTGGTGGCGGTGAGGCCCTGCGGCACGCCGGAAGTCGTGCGCTCGTCGAGGCCGAGCAGCGACACGATCCCGCTCACCGCACCCACCGCCCGCAGCTCTTCGGCGACCGCGGCCCGGTCGGCCTCGGCGACCACGAGCCGCACCACGTCGGTGCCCAGCGCGGCCACGGCGGTGTCCGTCCAGGGGTCATGGTCGTGCGACTCGGGAACGACCACGAGCCACCGGCCCGTCGGCGTACCCTCGGTCGCGCTCAGCGGCGACCAGCCGACCCGGTGCCGCCACGAGTCCACAGTGGACTTCTCGGCGACGGTCCGTCGCCAGTCGAGCAGGGCCGGCAGGACCTGGCCCAGCGCCCCGGCGTCCACGTCGAGCGTGCTGCCGAGGTGCTCGAACTCCGCCTCGCGCACAGCCAACCAGAAGGCGTCGTCGGACGAGGACCCGGCGGCCGGGGTCGTGCCGAGGGCCTGGGTCTCGGGCCAGAAGCGTTCGTGCTGGAAGGCGTAGGTCGGCAGGTCCACCACGCGGTGCCGGCCGAGCAGCGCCCGCCAGTCGGGGCTCAGGCCCGCCACGTGCAGCCGCGCCAGCGCCCCGAGCAGTGCTCCCGGCTCACCGCGGTCCTTGCGCAGCACCGGCACGACCGTCGCGCTCTCGTCGAGCGTCCCGGCGGCCATCGCCGAGAGGACCCCGTCGGGTCCGATCTCCACGAACACGTCGGCACCGGCCTCGGCCAGCGCGCCGACGCCGTCGGCGAACCGCACCGTGGCGCGGACGTGGCGCACCCAGTACTCCGCCGTGAGCACCTCGTCGCCGGCGGGCGCTCCGGTGACCGTGGAGACGAGCGGCACCACCGGAGCGGCGTAAGCCACGCTCCGGGCCACCCGGCGGTAGTCATCCAGCATCGCGTCCATATGAGGTGAGTGAAACGCATGCGAGACCCGCAAACGCCTAGTCTTCCGGCCGTCCGCGGCGAACTTCGCGGCAAGCCCTTCGGCCTCCGCTTCGGCACCGGCCACGACCACCGCGGCCGGGCCGTTGACCGCCGCCACCGAGATCCCGGGCGTGAGCAGCGGCGTGACCTCGTCCTCACTGGCCTCGATCGACACCATCGCTCCACCGCCCGGAAGCGCGTCCATCAGGGTGGCTCGCGCCGCGACCAGGCGGGCCGCGTCGGCGAGGGTGAAGACGCCGGCCACGTGCGCGGCGGCCAGCTCGCCGATGGAGTGCCCGGCGACGACGTCGGGCCGGATGCCGAGCGAGGTGACCAGCCGCGCCAGCGCGACCTCGACCGCGAACAACGCCGGCTGCGTGTAACCCGTGCGGTCGAGCAGTTCGCCCTCGGCGGTGCCCGGTTCGGCGAACACGATCTCGCGCAGCGGCCGCTCGAGATGCTCGTCGAGCGCGGCCACGACCTCGTCGAATACCTCGGCGAACACCGGGAACCGGTGGTAGAGCTCGTGGCCCATGCCGGCGCGCTGCGCGCCCTGGCCGGTGAACAGGAACGCCGTGCGGCCCAGCGCCCGCGCGCGGCCCTCGCTCACCGCCGGCGACGGCGCACCGTCGGCCAGCGCGGCGAGCCCGGCGAGCAGCTCGTCGACGTCCGAGGCCAGCACCGTCGCGCGGTGCTCGAACGTCGCCCGGGTGGTGGCCAGGGCGTGGGCGACCTCGGCCGGCGACCAGGCGGGGTCGTCGAGCAGCCGCTCCCGCAGCCGCAGCGCCTGCGCCTTCAGCGCCGCCGGCGTGCGACCGGAAACCGGCACGAGCACCGGACCGTCGGTCGCGGCGGCCGGCTCCTCGGGGTGGTCGGGCGCCTGCTCCAGGATCACGTGGGAGTTCGTGCCGCTGGCGCCGAACGACGACACCGCGCCGCGCCGCACCCGGCCCACCTCCGGCCACGCCCGCGTCTCGCCGACCAGCTCGATCGCGCCCGCCGTCCAGTCCACCTGGGACGTCGGCGCGTCGGCGTGCAGCGTCCGCGGCAGCACCCCGTGCTGCATCGCGAGCACCATCTTGATCACGCCGGCGACGCCCGAAGCGGCCTGCGTGTGGCCGAGGTTCGACTTCACCGACCCCAGCAGCAGCGGGTGTTCCCGCTCGCCGCCGTAGATCGCGAGCAGCGCCTGGGCTTCGATCGGGTCACCCAGCCTGGTGCCGGTGCCGTGCGCCTCGACCGCGTCCACTTCGGACGGACGCAGGCCGGCGCCGGCGAGCGCCTTGCGGATCACCTTCTGCTGGGCGGGGCCACTGGGCGCGGTCAGGCCGTTCGACGCGCCGTCGGAGTTGATGGCCGAACCACGCACCACGGCGAGGATCCGGTGCCCGTTGCGCACGGCGTCGGACTGGCGTTCCAGCACCAGCATGCCGACCCCCTCGGCCCAGCCGGTGCCGTCGGCGTCGTCGGAGAACGCCTTGCAGCGCCCGTCCGGCGACAGCGCGCCGAGGTCGCTGAACTCGACGAAGTTCACCGGCGTGGACATCACCGTGACGCCACCGGCCAGCGCGACCGAGCACTCGCCGGTGCGCAGGGCCTGAGACGCCAGATGCAGTGCCACCAGCGAGGACGAGCACGCCGTGTCCACCGACACGGTCGGCCCCTGCAGGCCGAAGGTGTAGGCGAGCCGGCCGGAGAGCAGGCTCGACGACTGCGCCGTCTGCCAGTGCCCGCCCGCTTCGCCGAGCACCGGCCGGTAGTCGCCGCTGCCGCCACCGACGAACACGCCGGCGTCGGTACCGCGCAGCCCGGCCGGGTCCACGCCGGCGCGTTCCAGCGCTTCCCACGCGGCTTCGAGCACCAGCCGCTGCTGCGGATCCATCACCACGGCCTCACGCGGCGAGATGCCGAAGAAACCGGGGTCGAAGTCCGCGACGTCGTAGAGGAAACCGCCCTGGCGCGTCACGCTCGTGCCCGGTGTCTCCGGGCCGCCGGCGAACAGCTCGGCCATCGGCCAGCCGCGGTCGGCCGGCATGTCGCCGACCGCGTCCACGCCGTCGGACACGAGCCGCCACAGGTCTTCCGGCGACCGGACGCCCCCGGGGTACCGGCAGCTCATACCGACGATCACGATGGGGTCGTCGGTGACCGCCGCGGTGGTCACGGTGGTCGGCTCGGGGTCGTCCGCGCCGAACAGCTCGGCGTCGAGGAACGCCGCCAGTACCTGTGGTGTCGGGTGATCGAACGCGAGCGTGGCCGGGAGCGTGAGCGCGGTGGCGTCGCCGAGCTGGTTGCGCAGGTCCACGGCCGTGAGCGAGTCGAAGCCGAGGTCCTTGAACGGCAGGTCGGCGGCGACAGCACCGGCACTGGCGTGGCCGAGGACCAGTGCGGCCTTCTCCCGCACGACAGCCAGTAGTCGACGAATCCGGTCGGCCCGGGGCAGCTCACGCAAGGTCGTGGCGAGGCCGGCACCCACGTTCTCCGCGGTGGCCGCGGTGAACTCGGGCACCTCACCGAACAGGCGCGTCGCACGAGTGCGGGTGAACGCCGGGGCGAACTTGGCCCAGTCCACGTCCGCGACGATCGCGGCCGGGGCCGCGAGCGCCGTGAGCGCGGCCGCCGGGGGCAGGGCGGGCAGGCCCGACAGCCGCAGGTGCGCGGCGAGGGCTTCGTCGCCGCCGGCCCAGGCGCCCCAGGCGATCGAACGGCCGGCGCCGCCGCGCAGACGGCGGCGTTCGGCGATCGCGGCCACCTGTGCACCGAGCGCGGCTTCCTCGGCCCGGCCGGCCGCTCCCCAAGCAGCGGCGACGGAACCGAACGCGACAAAAGCGTCCAGCTCACGGTCGGCGAACAGCGAGTCGAGGGTTTCGGCGCCGCCGAGCACCGCGGCGACGGGATCGTCGTGGCCGGTGCCGTCGTCGGCGTGGACCACAGCGGTCACGTCGGCGACCAGTTCGGCCGACAGCTCGGTGACGACCTCGGCCGGGACGGCCAGCTCGGGAGCGTCCACCGACGACGGTGCCGTGAGCAGCAGCCGCTCGGCGCCGTGCGCGGCGGCCCAGTCGGCCACCGCGAGCCCGGTGCCGGTCGTGCCGCCGGTGACGAGGACGGTCCCGCGCGGGGTCCACCGCTCCCCCGGTGCGGCCCGGACGATCCGCCGAGCGAATACGCCACCGGACCGCACCGCAACCTGGTCCTCGCCGCTCGCGAGGGCCGCGGCGAGCCGGGCCAGCGCGCGGTCGTCGAGGTCGGCGGGCAGGTCGACGAGGCCGCCCCAGCGTTGCGGCGCGTCGAGCGCGGCCGTGCGGCCGAGCCCCCACCGTGCGGCCTGTGCCGGATCCAGATCCTGGTCGTCGCCGACCGCCACCGCGCCTCGCGTGACACACCACAGCGGCGCGGCCACGCGGTCGAGCAGGTCGGCCGGCGCGGTGTCCAGTAGCGACAGCACGCCGGTGAAGTCCGGGTCCTCGGGCAAGGCGTCGAGCTGCGCGGCCACGGCCGAGTCACCCAGCGCGGCCAGGATCGCGGCCACGCCCTCGTCCGGCTCGGCCGGTGCGAGCACCAGCCAGCGCTGCGCCGCCATGGTGTCGGGCGTGATCGGGCGCCACACCACGTCGTACTTCCACTGCTTCGCGCGCACCTCGTCGTGGCGACCGCGACGCCACCGCGCCAGGGCCGGCACGAGGGCGGCGAGCTGGTCGCCGTCGAGATCGAGGCTCGCCGACAACGTGGTGAGATCCGTGTCCTCCACCGCTGCCCAGAACCCGGCGTCCGCCGGATCCACCGTGACCTGCGGGTCGGCTTCCGGCCAGAAGCGCTCGCGCTGGAACGCGTACGCCGGCAGCACCACCCGGCGCGCACCGGTGCCCGCGAACCACGCCTCCCAGTCCACGGTCACCCCGCGGCCGTGCAGCCGTCCGAGCGCTCCGGCGAACGTGGCTTCCTCGCCGCGGCCCTTGCGCAGCGCGGGAATGGCTTCCGCACCGGCGTCGAGGCTCTGGGCGAGGGCGGTCAGCACCCCGTCGGGACCGAGTTCGAGGAACGTCGTCACACCGTGGCCGGTCAGCGTCGCGACCCCGTCGGCAAACCGCACCGCCTCGCGCACCTGCCGCACCCAGTACTCCGGCGAACCGAGCTCCCCGGCCGCCGCGACCTCGCCGGTCACGGTCGACACCACCGGGATCTCCGGCTCCGCCAACGACAACCCGGTCACAACCGCGCGGAACTCGGCCAGCATCGGGTCCATCAGCGGCGAGTGGAACGCGTGGCTCACGCTGAGCCGCTTGGTCTTGCGGTCCTCGAAGTGGGCCACGACCGCGAGCACCGCGTCTTCGGCACCCGAGAGCACCACGGCGCGCGGGCCGTTCACCGCGGCGATCGCCACGTCGCCGGACAGCAGCGGCGTGACCTCGTCTTCGGTCGCCTCCACCGACACCATCGCGCCGCCGGCCGGCAGGGCCTGCATCAACCGGCCGCGCGCGGCAACCAGCGTGCACGCGTCCGCCAGCGAGAACACCCCGGCGACGTGCGCGGCGGCCAGCTCGCCGATCGAGTGGCCGGCCACGAAGTCCGGTCGCGCCCCGAGCGACTCGACGAGCCGGAACAACGCCACCTCGATCGCGAACAACGCGGGCTGCGTGTACGCCGTGTCGTCGAGCAGCGCCGAATCGCCGAAGATCACGTCCCGCAACGGCTCGTCGAGCTCGCGGTCGAAATGCGCGAGCACGTCGTCGAAGGCCGCGGCGAACACCGGGAACCGCGCGTAGAGCTCACGGCCCATCCCGGCCCGCTGGGCGCCCTGGCCGGAGAACAGCATCGCCGTCCGGCCCGTGGCGGCCGTCGTCCGGCCGCCTTCCGCGACACCATCCGAAGTTGACACCAAAACGGCGCGGTGGCGCAGCCCGGCCCGGCCGGTCACCAACGTGTAGCCGACGTCCACCGGCGAGAGCCCTGGGGCAGCCGCGGTCACGCGAGCCACCTGCTCGTCCAGCGCCTGCTCGGTGCGCGCGGACACCAGCCACGGCACGGCCGCCGGCGCCACGACCGCGGGTTCGGCCGCTGCCGGTTCGGGCGCCTGCTCGAGGATCACGTGGGCATTGGTGCCGCTCACCCCGAACGCCGACACGCCGGCCCGGCGCGGCCGGCCGGTCTCCGGCCACTCGGTCACGTCGGCGAGCAGCGAGATCGTGCCGCCGCTCCAGTCGACGTGCGACGTCGGCCGCTCGGCGTGCAGCGTCTTCGGGAGCACGCCGTGGCGCATCGCGAGCAGCACCTTGATCACGCCGGCGACCCCGGCCGCGGCCTGCGAGTGGCCGAGGTTCGACTTCACGGCGCCGAGCAGCAGCGGTGTGGTGCGATCCCGGCCGTAGGTGGCCAGCAGCGCGCCGGCCTCGATCGGGTCGCCGAGTTTCGTGCCGGTGCCGTGGGCCTCGACGACGTCGACGTCCGGAGTGGACAGTCCGGCGTCGGCCAGCGCCTGGCGGATCACGCGCTGCTGCGCGAGCCCGTTGGGGGCGGTGAGGCCGTTGGACGCGCCGTCGGAGTTCACCGCGCCGCCGCGCACCACGCCCCAGACCTCGTGGCCGTGGCGCACCGCGTCGGAAAGCCGTTCGAGCACCAGCACACCGACGCCTTCGGCCCAGGCCGTGCCGTCGGCGTCCTCGGAGAACGCCTTGATCCGGCCGTCGGCGGCGAGGCCGTTCTGTGTGCTGAACTCGAGGAACGAACCGGGGCTCGCCATCACCGACACGCCACCGGCGAGCGCGAGCGACGACGTGCCGCTGCGCAGCGCCTGCGCCGCCCACTGCAGGGCGACCAGCGAAGACGAGCAGGCCGTGTCGACCGTGACGGCCGGGCCTTCCAGCCCGAGCGTGTACGACAGCCGGCCCGAGAGCACGCTCGCCGTGGTGCCGGTGGCGATGTGGCCCTGGATGTCGGCGGCCGCGTGCTGCAGCAGCTGCACGTAGTCCTGGCCGTTGGTGCCCACGAACACGCCGGTGTCGCTGCCGCGCAAGGTGTCGGCGTTGATGCCCGCGTGTTCCAGGGCCTCCCACGTGGTTTCCAGGAGCAGCCGCTGCTGCGGGTCCATCGCGAGCGCTTCGCGCGGCGAGATGCCGAAGAAGCCGGCGTCGAAGTCGGCGGCGTCGGACAGGAAGCCGCCTTGCAGCGTGGCCGACGCGCCTGAAGCCAGCGCTTCGAGGTCCCAGCCGCGGTCGACCGGGAACGGCGCCACCGCGTCGCGGCCTGCCACCAGCAGCTGCCACAGATCCTCGGGTGATCGGATGCCACCCGGGTACCGGCAGGCCATGCCGACCACGGCGATCGGGTCGTCGTCGACCGCGCGCGCGACCGGACCCGCCGGCACCGCGGTGTCGAGCGTGCCCAGCAGCTCGCCGAGCAGGAACGTGGCCAGCGCCCGCGGGTTCGGGTGGTCGAAGACGATCGTCGAGGCGAGCGTGAGGCCGGTCGCCGCGGCGAGGGCGTTGCGCAGCTCGACCGTGGTCAATGAGTCGAAGCCGAGGTCCGTGAACGGCTGGTCGGCTTCGACCTGGCCGGTGCCGTCGTGGCCGAGCACCGCCGCGACCCGCACGAGCACGAGGTCGAGCACCGCGCGCACCCGTTCGGGTTCCGGCAGGCCGGCCAGCGTGCGGCGCAGCGTGTCCTCGTCCTGCGGTTGCGCGGCGGAGCGAGCCAGTGCACGCACCTCCGGCAGGTCCGCGATCACGACGTCGGGGCGGACGGCGGCGAAGCGCGGCCAGTCGACGTCGAGCACGGCGAGAGCGGTGTCGCCCGCTTCGACCGCGTGCCACAGCGCGGTGATCGCCGCGTCCGGGTCGAGCAGGCCGAAGCCGCCGCGGCGCACGCGGTTCGCGATCTCGGTGTCGCCGGCCATCCCGTCGTCGGCCCAAGGTCCCCAGGCGATCGAGGTCGCCGGCCGGCCCGCGGCGCGGCGCTCGGCGGCGAACGCGTCGAGATAGGCGTTGGCCGCGGCGTAGTTGCCCTGACCCGCGGCGCCGAGCGTGCCGGCGACGGAGGAGAACAGCACGAACGCGTCGACGTCGCCGACCAGCTCGTGGAGGTTCCGCACGGCCGTGGCCTTGGCGGCGAACACGGCGTCGAACCGTTCGGGGGTCAGGGTGTCGAGCACCCCGTCGTCGACGACGCCGGCGGTGTGGACCACGGCGGTG
Source organism: Amycolatopsis rhabdoformis (assembly GCF_035918295.1). Taxonomy (GTDB): domain Bacteria; phylum Actinomycetota; class Actinomycetes; order Mycobacteriales; family Pseudonocardiaceae; genus Amycolatopsis; species Amycolatopsis rhabdoformis. Next base: position 2,684,624 of record NZ_CP142149.1, on the reverse strand, counting down.
ACCGGGTGGTCGGCCAGCAGGGCTGCGAGGGCCGCCCGGTCGGCGACGTCGCACGCGGCGATCGTCACGCGGACCCCGAGGGCCTCCAGTTCCGCGGTCAGGTCGTCGGCGCCCGGCGCGGCCGGGCCGCGGCGGCTGGTGAGCAGCAGGTGCTCGGCGCCTTCGGCGGCCAAGCGCCGGGCCACGCGTCGGCCCAGACCGCCGGTGCCACCGGTCACGAGCACGGTGCCGGTCGGTGTGAACGTCGTTTTCGGATCGGCGCTGCTGTGTGCGAGCCGGCGTACGAACACCCCGGACGCGCGCACCGCGAGCTGGTCCTCGTCACCGGCCCCGGCCAGCGACGCGACGAGCCGTGCGGCGACGGCCGAGTCCACCTCGGCGGGCAGGTCGATCAGGCCGCCCCAGCGGTCGGGCTGTTCCAAGCCGAGAGCCCGGCCCAGGCCCCAGACCGCGGCCGAGGCGGGCCGCACGCCGCCGTCGGCGCGGCCGACCGAGACCGCCCCGGACGTGAGAATCCACAGTGGAGCGTCGATGCCGGCGGCACCCAGCGCCTGCGCCACGGCGGCCGTCGTGAGCACTCCGGCCGGCGTGTGACCTTCGCCGGTCTCGTCGCGCTCCGGGAGCAGAAGCACGCCCGCATACGCCCCGTTGCCGATTTCGCTCGCCCTCGCGACCACCTCGGTGTCGGTGCCCAGCGCGGCCACCGCCGCCCGAGTCCAGTCGCTTTCCTGCGCGACCACAACGAGCCAGGTTCCCGACAGCCGCCGCTCGGCGGGCCGGAACGGCTTCCAGTCCACGCGGTAACGCCAGCCGTCCACGGTGGCGCGCTCCGTGCGCCGCCGGCGCCAGGCCGAAAGCGCGGGCAGCATCGGCCGCAGCGTCTCGCCGTCGAGGCCGAGTTGCTCGGCCAGCGCCGGCACGTCCTGCTGCTCGACGGCGGACCAGAAGTCGGCGTCGGCGGGATCGGCGGTCGTGAACGCCGGGGCCGCGGGTTCCGGCCAGTAACGCTTGCGCTGGAACGCGTAGGTGGGCAGGTCCACGACGCGCGCACCGGTGGCGGCGAACACGCCGGCCCAGCCGAGGGCCACGCCGTGGACGTGCAGGCGGGCGAGCGCGCCGAGCGCGGTCGTGACCTCGTCCCGGTCGCGCCGCAGCACCGGAAGCACCAACGCGGTGTCGGTCAGCGACTCCTGCGCCAGGCCGGACAGCACACCGTCCGGACCCAGCTCGAGGAACGCGGTGACCCCGTGGTCCGCAAGCCACGCAATCCCGTCGGCGAACCGCACCGCGTGGCGGACGTGGTCCACCCAGTAGTCCGCCGAACAGACCTGGTCCTCGGTCGCGAGCTGCCCGGTCACGTTCGAGACGAACGGGATCACCGGCGCCGTGAAGCTCACCGATTCGGCAACACGGCGGAAGTCGTCGAGCATCGCGTCCATCCGCGGCGAGTGGAACGCGTGGCTCACGCGCAGCCGCCGCGTCTTCCGGCCCAGCTCCACGAAGTGCTGCGCGATCGCCTCGGCTTCAGCCTCCTCGCCGGCGATGACCACCGACCGAGGGCCGTTGATGGCGGCCAGCGACACGCCGTCGGACAGCAGCGGCGTGACCTCTTCCTCGGTCGCCTCCAGCGCGACCATCGCGCCGCCTTCCGGCAGCGCGTCCATGAGCCGGCCACGCGCGGCGACCAGCGTGGCCGCGTCCTCCAGCGTCAGCACCCCGGCGACGTGCGCCGCCGCCAGCTCGCCGATCGAGTGGCCCGCGAGGTAGTCCGCGCGCACGCCCCAGGATTCGGTCAGGCGGTAGAGCGCGACCTCGACGGCGAACAACGCGGGCTGGGTGAAGCCGGTGCGGTCGAGCAGCTCGGCGTCGCTGCCCCAGACCACGTCGCGCAGCGGCCGGTCCAGCTCCGCGTCGAAACACGCGCAGACGGCGTCGAAGGCGTCGGCGAACACCGGGAACCGCTCGTAGAGCTCGCGGCCCATGCCGAGCCGCTGTGCGCCCTGGCCGGTGAACAGGAACGCCGTGCGCCCGCGTCCGGCACTGCGGCCGGTCACCAGGTTGGCGGCCGGCGCACCGTCGCGCACAGCCGTGAGGCCGGCCAGCAGCTCGGCGCGGTCACCGGCGACCAGCGCCGCGCGGTGGTCGAACGCCGAGCGCGCGGTGGCCAGCGAGTACGCGACATCCGCGAGCCGCACCTCGGGCCCGTCCGCCAGCCGGTCGAGCAGCCGCGAAGCCTGGGCCCGCAGGGCGTCCTCCGACCGTCCGGAAAGGACCACCGGCACGGCCTGCTCCGCCGTCGCCTCGGCCGTGACCTCGACCGCCGGCGCCTGCTCCAGCACGGTGTGTGCGTTGGTCCCGCTGAGCCCGAAGGACGACACTCCGGCGCGGCGCGGGCCGGCGCCCTGCGGCCACGGCGTCGTCTCGGTCAGCAGCCGCACCGCGCCCGTCGCCCAGTCCACGTGCGACGACGGCTCGTCCGCGTGCAGTGTCGGCGGAAGCACTCCGTGCTCCATCGCCTTCACGACCTTGATCACGCTCGCGACGCCCGAGGCCATCTGCGTGTGCCCGATGTTCGACTTGATCGAGCCGAGCAGCAGCGGCCGGTCGCGGTCCTGGCCGTAGGTCGCGAGCAGGGCCTGCGCCTCGATCGGGTCGCCGAGCGCGGTGCCGGTGCCGTGACCCTCGACCGCGTCGACCTCACCAGCCGCCAGGCCCGCGTTCGCCAGCGCCGCACGGATCACGCGCTGTTGCGCGGGCCCGTTGGGCGCGGTGAGGCCGTTGGACGCGCCGTCCTGGTTGATCGCCGAGCCGCGGATCACCGCGAGCACCGGGTGCCCGTTGCGCCGCGCGTCGGACAGGCGCTCCACCAGCACGAGCCCGATGCCCTCGGCGAGACTCATGCCGTCGGCCGCGTCGGAGTAGGCCTTGCAGCGGCCGTCGGGTGCCATCGCGCGCTGGCGGCTGAAGCCGATGAACGCGTTCGGCGTCGACATCACCGACACGCCACCGGCCAGCGCGAGCGAGCTTTCCCCGCCGCGCAGCGACTGGCACGCCAAGTGGAGCGCCACCAGCGAAGACGAGCAGGCCGTGTCGAGCGTGATCGCCGGGCCTTCCAGGCCGAACAGGTACGACAGGCGCCCGGACAGCACGCTGGAGAGCGCCCCGGTGATCATGTGCCCTTCGGAGTTCTCCGCGCCGGCCGCGGCACTCTCGCCGTAGTCCTGGTAGCTGGCGCCGATGAACGTGCCGGTGAGGCTGCCGCGCAGCGCCGCCGGATCGAGGCCGGCACGTTCGAACGCCTCCCACGCCGTCTCCAGCAGCAGCCGCTGCTGCGGGTCCATCGAAAGTGCCTCGCGCGGTGAGATGCCGAAGAAGCCCGCGTCGAAGTCGGCGACGTCGTGCAGGAAACCACCCTGCGTGGAGTAAGTCTTGCCGTTGACGTCCGGATCGGGGTCGAAGATCGCCTCGGCGTCCCAGCCGCGGTCGGCGGGGAAGCCGGAGATCACGTCGCGGCCCTGGGAAACCAGCTCCCACAGCTGTTCCGGCGAGCCGACCCCGCCCGGGTAGCGGCAGCTCATGCCGATGATGGCGATCGGCTCGTCGGTCGCGATCGCCGCGACCGCGCGGGTCGTCGCCACGGTGGCGCCGGCCACCTCGGTCCGCAGGAACTCCACCAGGGCCAGCGGGTTCGGGTAGTCGAACACCATCGTGGTCGGCAGTGTGAGCCCGGTGGTCGTCGCGAGGCGGTTGCGCAGGTCCACGGCCGTGAGCGAGTCGAAGCCGACGTCGCGGAAGGCGCGGTCCTCGGCCAGGTCGGCCGGGTCCGCCAGCCCGAGCACGGCCGACGTCTCCGCGCGGACCAGTGCCAGCAAGCGGTCTTCCTGCTCGACCGGGGGCAGCGCCCGCAGCTCGGCGGCGAACTCGCCTTCCGCGACCGTGCCGGCGGTTTCCTGCTCGGCGGCCCGCAGCAGCTTGACCTCGGGCACCTCGGCGAACAGGTTCGTCGGCCGGACCGCGGTGAACACCGCGTGGTAGCGGTCCCAGTCCACATCGGCCACGGCGACCACGGTGTCGTCGCCGTCGAGCGCGGTGCGCAGGCCCGAGAGCGCGAGCTTCGGGTCCATGAACACCAGCCCACTGCCGCGGATCTGCGACGGGTCCACCCGGCCGAGCTGCAGGTCGTCCGCCCAGATGCCCCAGGACACCGAGGTGGCGCGGAGGCCGCGGGCGCGGCGGTGCTCGGCGAGCGCGGCGAGGAACGCGTTGCCCGCCACGTAGGCGGCGTGCTGGCCACTGCCCCACATGCCGGCGGTGGACGAGTAGAGCACGAAGGCGTCGAGGTCGTCGGGCAGCAGCTCGTCGAGCAGCTGCGCGCCCACGACCTTGGCGCGGATGACTTCGGCGAACGCCTCGATCGAGGTTTCGGCCAGCGTCTGCAGGCCGATGAACGCGGCCGTGTGCAGCACGTTGCGGATCTCGCGACCGGCTTCACACAGCTCGGTGAGCATGGCCTCGACCTGCCCGCGGTCGCTGATGTCGCACGCGACGACCTCGGCCTCGGTGCCGAGCTCGGCCAGCTCCGCCACCAGCTCACGGGCGCCCGGCGCGTCGAGGCCGCGGCGGCTGGTGAGCACGACGTGCGGCGCGCCTTCCCGCGCGAGCCAGCGCGCCAGGTGCGGGCCGAGCGTGCCGGTCGCGCCGGTCACGAGCGTGGTGCCCGCCGGCGTCCACGACCGCCCCGGCTCGCGGTCCGCCGGTGCGCGGACCACGCGGCGGGCGAACACACCCGACGCCCGCACAGCCAGCTGGTCCTCACCGGTCGCGCCGGAGAGCACGGTGGCCAGGCGCGCGACGGCGCGTTCGTCCGGCTGCGCCGGCAGGTCCACCACTCCGCCCCAGCGTTCGGGGTGCTCGAGCGCGGCGGTCCAGCCGACCCCGTGCACCTGGGTCTGGCCGGGGTTCGTCACGGTGTCCGCGCGGTTGGTGGCCACGGCACCGGCGGTGACCGTCCACAGGGGAGCTTCGACCCCGGCGTCGCCGAGGGCCTGCAGGAGCGCGACCGTGAGAGCCAGGCCGGCCGGCAGCTCCGGGAACTCGCCGTGGGGGTGTTCGGCGAGCGCGAGCAGCGACACCACCCCCGCGATCTCCTCCGCGGGCAGTCGCCCGGCCAGCACGGCGCGGTCGGTGCAGGAATCGTCGAGCACGAGCGCACGCACCTCGGCTCCGGCCGCGTGCAGGCCGCGGGCGAGCTCGGTGCCGGCGTGGTCCTCGGTCGTCACGAGCAGCCAGGTGCCGGACAGGATGCCGCTGGGCAGCCCGGTCAGCGGCTTCCACACCGGCTTGTAGCGCCACGAGTCCACCGTGGACGCGTCCTGCCGGCGACGGCGCCAGTTCGACAGCGCGGGCAGCACCGCGGCCAGCGAAGCACCGTCCACGTCGAGGCTCGCCGTGAGCGAGTCGAGATCCTGGCCCTCCACGGCCGCCCAGAACTCGGCGTCGGCCGGGTCGGCGTGCACCACGGGCTCCGGTTCGGCCGGCACCGCCCAGAAGTGCTGGTGCTGGAACGCATACGTGGGCAGCTCGATCCGCCGGCCACCGCGCACGTGCGGCGCGAAGTCCACCGGCACCCCGCGCACGAACGCCTCGGCGGCCGAGGTCAGGAAGCGCGCCAGCCCGCCCTGGTCACGGCGCAGCGTGCCGGTGACGACCGTGCGGCCGGCGCCTTCGAGCGTCTCCTGCACCGGCATGGTCAGCACGGGGTGGGAGCTGACCTCCACGAACACGCGGTGCTGCTGCTCGGCGAGCGCGCGGATCGCCGGCTCGAAGCCGACGCGGCCGCGCAGGTTGCGGTACCAGTAGCCGGCATCCAGCGTGGCCGTGTCGAGCCAGCCGCCGGTCACCGTCGAGTAGAACGGGATCTCCGACGCCCGCGGTGCGATCGGCGCCAGCGCCTCGGCGAGGTCGGCCTCGATCGCCTCGACGTGCGCGGAGTGCGACGCGTAGTCCACGGCGATCTTGCGGGCGCGGATGTCTTCGGCCGCGAGCTCGGCGTGCAGACCGTCGAGCGCGTCCGGGTCACCGGCGACCACGACCGACGTCGGGCCGTTGACGGCCGCGATCGACACGCCTTCGGGCAGGCGCGGTTCCACCTCGGACACCGGCAGACCCACGGACATCATGCCGCCGTGGCCCGCGAGCGTCCGCGCGATCGCCTGGCTCCGCAACGCCACCACGCGCGCCGCGTCCTCCAACGACAACGCACCCGCCACACACGCGGCGGCGATCTCACCCTGCGAGTGCCCGACCACCGCGTCCGGCACCACACCATGCGATTGCCACAGAGCGGCCAGCGAAACCATCATCGCCCACGACGCGGGCTGCACCACATCAACGCGATCGAGCGTCGGCGCCCCTTCGACCTGCCGCAAGACGTCGAGCAACGACCAGTCCACAAAGGACGAGAGCGCCACCGCACATTCGGTCAGCCGCTCCGCGAACACCGGCGACTCATCCAGCAGCCGCGCACCCATCCCGGCCCACTGCGAACCCTGACCCGGAAACACGAACACCCGCTTGCCATCCACGTCCGCGACGCCGCGGACCGCGGTCGGCAAGTCGCCGCGCAGGCCGGCCAGCAGGTCGTCGCGGTCCGTGCCGAGCACCACCGCGCGGTGTTCGAACCGGGCCCGCGTGCTCAGCAGCGAAGCGGCGACATCGTGTGGTTCGGCCGTTTCCAGCGTGGTCGCGACGTTCACCACCTGCGCCCGCAGCGCGGCTTCGCTCCGGGCGGACACCACGAGCGGCAGCAGGCGCGCGGGTTCGGCCGCGCGATCCGCCACCTCCGTCGCAGGCGGCTCGGCGAGAATCGTGTGCGCGTTGGTGCCGCTGATGCCGAACGACGAGATCGCCGCCACGCGCGGCCGGTCGCCGCGCGGCCACTCGGCGGCTTCGGTGAGCAGCTCGACCGTGCCTGGAGTCCAGTCGATGTGGGCGGACCGGGTGCCGGCGTGCAGCGTGCGCGGCAGCACCTCGTGGCGCATCGCCATGATCATCTTGATCACGCTCGCCATGCCGGCCGCCGACTGCGTGTGGCCGATGTTCGACTTCACCGATCCGAGCAGCAGCGGCCGTGCCGGGTCGCGGTCGCGTCCGTAGGTGCCCTGCAGCGCCTGCGCCTCGATCGGGTCGCCGAGCGCCGTGCCGGTGCCGTGCGCCTCCACCACCTGCACGTCTTCGGTGCGCACGCCGGAATTGGCGAGCGCCTGGCGGATCACGCGCTGCTGCGCGGGGCCGTTGGGAGCCGAGAGGCCGTTGGACGCGCCGTCCTGGTTCACCGCGGAACCCCGCACCACGGCGAGGATCGGGTGCCCGTTTCGCTGCGCGTCGGACAGCCGCTCGACCAGGAGCATGCCCACGCCCTCGGCGAGCGTCATGCCGTCGGCGCCGTCGCCGAACGCCTTGCAGCGGCCGTCGAGCGCCAGCGCCCGCTGGCGGCTGAAGGCCACGAACGGACCGGGGTTCGCCATCACGGTCGCGCCGCCGGCCAGCGCCAGCGTGCTCTCGCCGCCGCGCAGCGACTGGCACGCCAGGTGCAGCGCGACCAGCGAAGACGAGCACGCCGTGTCGACAGTGACCGAAGGGCCTTCCAGCCCGAAGGTGTAGGACAACCGTCCGGAAAGGACACTCGGCTGCGTGCCGGTGACCACGTGGCCCTCACCCGCGTCGCCGGCCCCGGCTCCGTAGTCCTGGAAGGTCGAGCCGATGAACGTGCCGGTCGGGCTGCCGTGCAGCGTCGCCGGGTCGATTCCGGCGCGTTCGAACGCCTCCCACGACGTCTCCAGCAGCAGCCGCTGCTGCGGGTCCATCGACAACGCCTCGCGCGGCGAGATGCCGAAGAACGCGGGGTCGAAGCGGCCGGCGTCGTGCAGGAAGCCGCCCTGGGTCGAGTAGGTGGTGCCGAGGTGGTCCGGGTCCGGGTCGAAGAGACCGTCGATCTCCCAGCCGCGGTCGGCCGGGAACTCGGAGATCGCGTCGACACCCTCGGAGACCAGGCGCCAGAACGCCTCGGGTGTGTCGGCGCCGCCGGGGAAGCGGCAGGCCATGCCGATGATCGCGATCGGCTCGTCGCTCGCTCCCGCGGCCGCCACGACGTTCGCGGCGGCGCCGGTGCCGAGCACCTCGGCGCGCAGGAACTCCGCCAGCGCGAGCGGATTCGGGTAGTCGAAGGCCAGGGTCGCGGGCAGCGTGAGGCCGGTCAACGCGGCGAGCCGCTTGCGCAGCTCGACCGCGGTGAGCGAGTCGAACCCGGCCTCGCGGAACGCCCGCCGCTCCCCCACCTCCTCGGCCGACGCGTGCCCGAGCACCGCAGCGGCTTCGCCGCGCACCAGCTCCAGCAGCAACCGCAACTGCTCCGGCTCGCCGAGCGCGTGCAGGCGGGCGGCGAACTCGCCGGCCTCGGCCGCGGATTCCTGGACCGGCGCCGACAGACCTGCGAGCAGCGGGCTCGGCCGCATCGCCGAGAACACCGGAACGTATCGGTCCCAGTCGACGTCGGCGACGGTCACGAAGGTGTCGCCCTCGACCACCGCGCGCCGCAGCTCGGCCATCGCCGGCGCGGGCGCCATCGTCGAGAGGCCACGCCGGCGCAGGTCCCCCGCGACGGCGTCGTCGGTGGCCATCCCGGCCTCGGCCCACGGACCCCAGGCGACGGCCGTCGCGGCCAGGCCCCGGGCCCGGCGCTGCTCGGCCAGGGCGTCGAGGTAGGCGTTGCCGGCGCCGTACGCGCTCTGGCCCGCGCTGCCCCACACCCCGGCGATCGAGGAGAACAGCACGAAGAAGTCGAGCGGGCGCTCATCCAGCAGGGCGTCGAGGTTGATCGCGCCGGCGATCTTGGCCGAGAGGACCTCAGCGAAGTACGCCTGATCCAGCTCGGTGAGCGGCGTCGCCTGGCCGACCCCGGCGGCGTGGACCACCCCTGTGAGGTCGGGCAGGTCCGCGAGCACGGCGGCGAGCGCGGCGCGGTCGGCGACGTCGCAGGCGGCCACGGTCACCCGGGCACCCAGCTCCTGGAGCTCCGCGGTCAGCTCGGCCGCGCCCGGTGCGTCCGCGCCGCGGCGGCTGGTGAGCACCACGTGCTCGGCCCCGCTGCGCGCCAGCCAGCGCGCGACCTCCGCGCCCAGCGCTCCGGTGCCGCCGGTCACCAGCACGCTGCCGGAAGCGGTGAACGCGCCTTCCGGTGGCAGGTCCCGCGCCGCGTGCCGCACGAGCCGCCGCCCGGTGATCCCGGTCGCGCGGATCGCGAGCTGGTCCTCGCCCCCGGCGCCGGCCAGCGTCGCGGCGAGCCGACGCGCGGCCGCGGTGTCCAGAGTGGACGGCAGGTCCACGAGCCCGCCCCATCGGTGCGGCTGTTCCAGCGCGACGACCCTGCCGAGCCCCCACACCGCGGCCTGCGCGGCGCTGGTCACGGTCTCGTCCGGGGTCGTCGCCACGGCGCCACGGGTGAGGGCCCAGATCGGCAGCGGTCCGTGGTCTTCGAGCGCGTGCACGAGCGCGACCGTGAGCGCCAGCGCGTCTTCTTCGGCCGAGGCGAGCGTGGACACGATCCCACGGACCCCGTCGAGGTCACCGAGGTTTTCCACCGTGCCGGTGCGGACCTCGGCACCGTGCTCGGTCAGCGCGGCCACCACGTCTTGCAGGGCTTCGCCGGGGCTCACCACCAGCCACGTGCCGTCGAGCGTCGGCATCGGTGTAGTCGGAGTCGGCAGCTGCTGCCAGTCGACGCGGTAACGCCACGAATCCAGCAGCGCCTTCTCGTGCCGCGTCTGCCGCCACGAAGACAGTGCGGGCAGCAGCGCGTACAGCGAGGCGTGCTGCTCGTCCTGCAGCCCGAGGATTCCGGCGAGCGCGCCCGCGTCGCCGCGTTCCACGGCGTCCCACAGGCGTTCGTCGGCCGGATCCGCCGGCCCGGCCGTGAGCACCGGGGTGTCGGGCCAGAAGAACTCGCGCTGGAAGGCGTACGTCGGCAGGTCGACGCGGCGCGCGCCCACACCGGCGAAGAACTCCGGCCACGCCACCGCGATCCCGTGGGTGTGCAGGCGGGCGAGAGCGGTCACGAGGGTGAGCTCCTCGTCGCGGTCCGCGCGTTGTGCGGCGACGACCTCGACTTCAGGCAAGGTCTCCTGCGTCATCGCGGCGAGCACGCCGTCGGGACCGAGCTCCAGGAACGTGGCCACGCCTTCGGCCGCCAGCGCGCGCACGCCGTCGGCGAAGCGGACCGTGTCCCGGACGTGGGCCACCCAGTAGTCCGGCGAGCACAGCTGCTCGGCGGTCGCGACGGTGCCGGTGAGGTTCGAGACCACCGGGATCTCCGGCGCCGCATAGGCCAGCTCCGCCGCGACGGCCCGGAAATCCGCCAGCATCGGATCCATCAACGGCGAGTGGAAGGCATGGCTCACCCGCAGGCGCTTGGTCTTGCGCTCCAGCGCGGCGAAGTGCTCGACGATCGGCGACACGGCCTCGTCGGCACCGGAGACCACGACCGACGTCGGCCCGTTGACGGCGGCGATCGCCACACCGTCGGTGAGCAGCGGCGTGACCTCGGCTTCGCTCGCCTGCAGCGCGGCCATCACGCCGCCGGTGGGCAACGCCTGCATCAACCGCGCGCGAGCGGCGACCAGGGCCGCGGCATCGGCGAGTGAGAAGACGCCGGCGACGTGCGCGGCGGCCAGCTCGCCGATCGAGTGCCCGGCGAGGAACGCGGGCTTCACGCCCCACGAGCGCAACAGCCGGTACAGCGCGACCTCGAACGCGAACAACGCGGGCTGCGCGCGGCCGGTGTCGTCGAGCGAACCGTCTTCGGCGGCCAGGATCTCCCGCATCGGCCGGTCGAGGTGCTCGTCAAGTGCCGCGCACACCTCCTCGAAGGCCCGCGCGAACACGGGGAACCGCTCGGCCAGGTCGCGGCCCATCCCGGCCCGCTGGCTGCCCTGCCCGGTGAAGAGGACCGCGAGCCGCCCCGCCGCGCCGGTCTCGCCGGTCACCAGCGCCGCGTCCGACCGGCCGTCGGCCAGCGCGTCGAGGGCGCGGGCCGCGGTCTCCGCGTCGGTCGCGACCACGGCGGCGCGGTGGTCGAACTGCGAGCGCGTGGTGACCAGCGAGTGCGCGACGTCGGCGAGCCCGGCTTCGTCCACGTGGGACCGCAGCCGGGCGGCCTGCGCGCGCAGCGCCGGCCCACTGCGGCCGGACACCAGCCAGGGCAGCACGCGCTCGGTGGTCACCGGCTCGACCGGCGTCGGCGCGGCCGGCTGCTCCAGGATGAGGTGCGCGTTGGTGCCACTGATGCCGAACGACGACACCCCGGCGCGCCGCGGGCGGGACGCTTCCGGCCACGCCGTGTCCTCGCGCACCAGCTCGACCGCACCGGTTTCCCAGTCCACGTGCGAAGAAGGCGCGTCGACGTGCAGCGTGCGCGGGATCGTGCCGTGGCGCATGGCCTCGACCATCTTGATCACGCCCGCCACACCCGCGGCCGCCTGCGTGTGCCCGACGTTGGACTTGATCGAGCCGAGCAGCAGCGGCGTTTCGCGGTCACGGCCGTAGGTGGCCAGCAGGGCCTGGGCCTCGATCGGGTCGCCGAGCGTGGTGCCGGTTCCGTGGGCCTCGACCACGTCGACGTCGCCGGTGTCCAGGCCCGCGTCGGCGAGCGCGGCGCGGATCACGCGCTGCTGCGAAGGACCGTTCGGTGCGGTGAGGCCGTTGGACGCGCCGTCCTGGTTCACCGCGCTGCCGCGCACCACCGCGAGCACCGGGTGGCCGTGGCGCTTCGCGTCGGAAAGCCGTTCCAGCACGAGCACGCCGGCGCCCTCCGCCCAGCCGACGCCGTCGGCGGACTCGGCGAACGCCTTGCAGCGGCCGTCGGGCGAGAGCCCACGCTGCCGCGAGAACTCCAGCAGCGACGCGGGCGTGGACATCACCGTGACGCCCCCGGCCAGCGCGAGCGAACACTCGCCCGAGCGCAGCGCGTGCATCGCCCAGTGCATCGCGACCAGCGAAGACGAGCACGCGGTGTCGACCGTGACGGCCGGACCTTCGAGCCCGAGCGTGTACGACACGCGCCCGGACGCGACGCTCGGCGAGGTGCCGCTGCCCTGGAACCCCTCGAAGTCACCGCCGGCGAGCACGGCGCCGTAGTCGTTGTACATCACGCCGGCGAACACGCCGGTCTGGCTGCCGCGCAGCGACACCGGGTCGATGCCGGCGCGTTCGATGGCCTCCCACGAGGTCTCCAGCAGCAGCCGCTGCTGCGAGTCGGTGGCCAGGGCCTCGCGCGGGCTCATGCCGAAGAACGCGGGGTCGAACTCGGGCGCGTCGTGCAGGAAGCCGCCGCCGCGCGCGTAGGTCGTGCCGGTCTTGTCGGGGTCCGGATCGTAGAGCCCGCCGAGGTCCCAGCCGCGGTTCTCGGGGAAGCCGGTGATCGCGTCGGTGCCCGACGCCACGAGCCGCCACAGGTCCGCGGGTGAGCTCACGCCGCCCGGGTACCGGCAGCTCATGCCGACGATCACGATCAGGTCGTCGGTGCGCGCCGCCCTCGGCGAACGGGTGGTCGTCGCCGGCGCCGAGCCCAGCAGCTCCTCCACCACGTGCGCGGCGAGTGCGGCGGCGGTCGGGTAGTCGAACACCACCGTGGCCGCGAGCCGCAGCCCCGTCACGGAGCCGACGCGGTTGCGCAGCTCCACCGCCGTGAGCGAGTCGAAGCCGAGGTCGGAGAACGCGCGATCCGGGTCGATCGCGTCGGCCCCGCCGTGCCCGAGCACCGCCGCCACCTGCGCGCGAACCAGCTCCAGCACCACTTCGCCGCGCTCGGCTTCCCCGAGGCCGCTCAGGCGCTCGGCCAGCCCGACCGCGGCGGAACCGGCGACGACCGACCGGCGAGCCGGCCCGCGGACCAGCCCACGCAGCAGCGGCGCGACGGCGCCCTGCGAGCGCAGCACCGGCAGATCGAGCCGCACCGGGACGAGCATGGCCCCGTCGGCCGTCAGCGCGGCGTCGAACAGCGACACCCCCTGCTCTACCGGCAGCACGGGCGTGCCGGCGCGGGCCATGCGGCTCAAGTCCTCTTCGGACAGTGAGCCCGTCATGCCGCCGGTGGCCCACGGACCCCAGGCCAGCGACAACGCCGGCAGGCCCTGGCCGCGGCGGTACTCCGCGAGCGCGTCGAGGAACGCGTTGGCGGCGGCGTAATTGCCCTGGCCCGCCGCGCCGAACACCCCGGCGAACGAGGAGAACGTGATGAAGGCGGTGAGATCGCTCGTGAGTTCGTGCAGATGCCAGGCGGCGTCGGCCTTCGGGCCCAGCACGGTGTCGAGCCGCTGCGGAGTCAGCGACGCGAGCACGCCGTCGTCGAGCACCCCGGCGGTGTGCACCACCGCGCGCACCGGCCGTTCGGGCGACGCGAGGGCCGCGGCGAGCGACTCGCGATCGGCGGCGTCGCAGGCGAGCACGCTCACCTCGGCACCCGCGGTGGTCAGGTCTTCGGCCAATTCGGCCGCGCCGGGAGCCGCCGGACCACGGCGGCTGAGCAGCAGCAGGTGCCGCACACCGTGTTCGGCCACGAGGTGGCGCGCGAACACGGCACCGAGCCCCCCGGTGCCGCCGGTGATCACCACGGTGCCCTCGGGGTCCCAGGTGACCTCGCCCGGGGCGACCGGGAGCGCGGCGCGGCTCAGGCGCGCGGCGTAGGTGACCCCGTCGCGCACGGCCAGCTCCGGCTCGTCACCCGAGTAGACCTCGGCCGGCGGCTCGGCGCCTTCGTCGAGGTCCAGCAGGCCGAACCGGCCCGGCAGTTCGCTTTCGGCCGCGCGCACCAGACCCCGCACGGCCGCGGCCGCCGGATCGGTCACCGGTTCGCCCGCCACGGACACCGCGCCGCGCGTGACGAAAACCAGCCGCTGGTCGCCGGCGTCCTGGAGCAGGCCGAGCGCGCGAGCGGTCAACGCGTGGGTGTCGGCGATCGGGTCATCGGTGCCCTCGATCGGCACGAACACCACGTTCGCCTCGTCCACTTCGGACACCGGCACCGTGCGAGAGCGCACCCAGGACACGGCGAACAACGCGTCCCGCTGCACAGCCGCCGCGGAATTCAGGTCGTCGGCCGACATCGGCCGCAGGGTGAGGGACTCGACGGAGGCCACCGGTGCGCCGGTGCTGTCGGCGATCCCGATCGTCACGGCGCCCTCTCCCGCCGGCGAGAGCTGTACCCGTACGGTCGAAACTCCGGCCGCGTGCAGCGCGACACCTTCCCAGGAGAACGGCAGACCGGCCGGGCCGCCGTCCGGGCGGCCGAGCAGCAAGGCGTGCAGCGTCGCGTCGAGCAGCGCGGGGTGCAGGCCGAACGCACCGGCGTCGGCACCGGGGCCGGCCGGCAAGGCCACCTCGGCGAACACGTCGTCACCCCGGCGCCACACCTGCCGCAGGCCCTGGAACGCCGGCCCGTAGGCGAAGCCGCCTTCCGCGAGCCGCTCGTAACCGCCGTCGAGGTCCACGGCCTCGGCGCCGGCCGGGGGCCACGCACCCGCCTCGAACGGCACGGAGGCCGAGCCCGGAGCGACCGTGCCGGCCGCGTGCTGGGTCCAGGGCTGCTCGTCTTCGCCGTCCGGCCGCGAGTACACGTTCACGCCGCGACGGCCGTTGTCGTCCGGCGCGCCGACCCACACCTGCACCTGCACGGCGCGGTTCTCGGGCAGCACAAGCGGCGCGGCGAGCGTGAGGTCCTCCACCAGCCCGCAGCCGACCTCGTCGCCGGCCCGCAGCGCCAGTTCGAGGAACGCGGTGCCCGGCAGCAGCACCGCGCCGCGCACGACGTGATCGGCCAGCCACGGGTGGGTGCGCGTGGACAGGCGGCCGGTGAGCAGGAGGCCGTCGGAGTTGGCCAGCGTCACGGCGGCGGCGAGCAACGGGTGGTGCGCGGCGCCGAGGCCGGCCGCGCGCACGTCGTTGAACTGCGCCATGCCGCCCTTCGGCCAGAAGCGGCGGCGCTGGAACGCGTAGGTGGGCAGGTCGAGGCGAGCCGCGGCGGTGCCGGCGAAGTACTGCGCCCAGTCCACGGCGACACCACGCCCGTGCAGGCCGGCGAGCGCGGCGGCGACCGAAGCGCCTTCGGGCCGGTTCGCGCGCAGCAGCGGGAACGCTTCGGCGTCGTGGACCAGCGACGACAGCACGGCGTCCGGCCCGAGTTCGAGCATCGTGGTCACGCCGTGGCCGCTCAGCCAGTCGAGCGCGTCGGCGAAGCGCACCGTGTGGCGCACGTGGTCGACCCAGTAGTCCGGATCGGACAGTCGCTCGGCCGCCACGGGCTCGCCGGTCAGCGTCGACACGATCGGGAGCCGCGGTTCGGCGAACTCGAGGCCCGCGACCACGGCCCGGAAGTCGTCGAGCATCGGGTCCATCAGCGGCGAGTGGAACGCGTGGCTCACGCCGAGCCGCTTGGTCTTGCGGCCCAGCTCCTCGAAGTGCGCCGCCACCGCGAGCACCGCGTCCTCGGTGCCGGCGAGCACCACCGCGTTCGGGCCGTTCACGGCGGCGATCGACACGTCGTCGGTCAGAAGCGGTGCGACCTCGGCCTCGCTCGCCTGCACCGACACCATCGCCCCGCCCGCCGGCAGCGCCTGCATCAGCCGGCCGCGCGCGGCGACCAGCTTCGCCGCGTCGGCGAGGGAAAACACGCCGGCGACGTGCGCGGCGGCCAGCTCGCCGATCGAGTGCCCGGTGAGGTGGTCGGGCGTGACGCCGAGCGACTCCAGGAGCCGGAACAGCGCCACCTCGACCGCGAACAACGCCGGCTGCGCCCAGCCGGTCTCATCGAGCCGGTCGGCGTTCTCGCCCCAGAGCACCGCCCGCAGCGAGCCGTCGAGGTGGCGGTCGAGTTCGGTCACGACCTCGTCGAACGCCGCCGCGTAGACCGGGAACCGCTCGGCGAGCTGCCGGCCCGCGCCGAGCCGCTGCGCACCCTGGCCGGTGAACAGGAACGCCAGCTTCGTCTTCGCCGGCACCACACTCACGGGCGACTCTCCCGCCGCCATCGCGGTCAGGCCGGCCAACACCGCCTCGCGGTCTTCGGCGACGACCGAGGCCCGGTGCTCGAACGCCGAGCGCGTGGTGGCCAGCGAGAGCGCCAGATCGGCGAGGGCGGCGTCGGGGTTGTCCTCCAGGAACGCCACCGCGCGAGCCGCCTGGGCCCGCAGGCTCTCGGCGGTGCGCCCGGAGACGAGCAGCGGCACCGCGCCCGCGGCCCGGACGTCGACGGGTTCGGCTGCCGGGTCGTGCTCGGCTGCCGGGGCCTGCTCGATGATCGTGTGCGCGTTGGTGCCGCTGATGCCGAACGACGACACGCCGAACCGCCGCGGCTCACCGGTCTCCGGCCACGGCGTGGCCTCCGTCAGCAGCCGCACGGCGCCTTCGGTCCAGTCCACGTGCGACGACGGGGCGTCCACGTGCAGCGTCTTCGGCAGCACGCCGTGACGCAGCGCCATGACCATCTTGATGATGCCCGCGACGCCCGCGGCGGCCTGCGTGTGGCTGATGTTCGACTTCACGGAGCCGAGGTAGAGCGGCCGGTCCGCGTCGCGGCCACGACCGTAGGTGGCCAGCAGGGCCTGCGCCTCCACCGGGTCGCCGAGCGTGGTGCCCGTGCCGTGCGCCTCGACGGCGTCGACCTGGGCGGCGGTGAGGCGGGCGTTGAGCAGCGCCTGCTGGATCACGCGTTCCTGCGAGGGGCCGTTGGGCGCGGTGAGGCCGTTGGACGCGCCATCCTGGTTCACCGCGGAGCCGCGGACCACGGCGAGCACCTCGTGGCCGTGGCGGATCGCGTCCGACAGGCGTTCCAGTACGAGCACGCCGACGCCCTCGGCCCAGCCGGTGCCCGAGGCCGAATCGGCGAACGAGCGGCAGCGGCCGTCGTTCGCGAGCCCGCCCTGGCGGCTGAACTCGGCGAACGTGGCCGGACTCGACATCACGGTGACGCCACCGGCGAGCGCGAGCGAACATTCCTTGGCCCGCAACGCGTGTGCGGCCAGGTGCAGCGCCACGAGCGACGACGAGCAGGCGGTGTCGACCGTGACGGCGGGCCCGACGAGGCCGAACACGTACGACAGCCGGCCGGACATCACGCTCGTGGTGTTGCCGGTGAGCTGGAACCCCTCGACCCCGTCCTCCGGACCCACGGCGTAGTCCTGCGCCATCGCGCCCACGAACACGCCGGTGCGGCTGCCGCGCAGTGCCGCCGGGTCGAGGCCCGCCCGCTCGAACGCTTCCCACGAAGCCTCCAGCAGCACCCGCTGCTGCGGGTCCATCGCCAGGGCTTCGCGCGGGGAGATGCCGAAGAAGTCCGCGTCGAACTCCGGGGCCTCGTGCAGGAACCCGCCCTGCAGCGTCGACGAGGCGAAGTCGCCGTCGAGGTCCCAGCCGCGGTCGGCGGGGAACCCGGTGATGCCGTGCTCGCCGGCCTCGACCAGCCGCCACAGGTCCTCCGGGCTGGTGACCCCGCCGGGGTAGCGGCAGCTCATGCCCACGATCGCGATGGGCTCGCTCGCCGCCGCCTCCAGCTCCTGCACCCGCTGGCGCGTCCGGCGCAGATCCGCACTGGCGCGCTTGAGGTAGTCCCGCAGCTTCTGTTCGTTGTCCATGCTCAGCTCAACCCATCTGGACGGCCGCGCGGCGGCATACGTTCGGGTCACGATCCCCACCGAGTCTCTTCCGGCCCGGCCTGGGAAATCCTTAGTTCGCGCCGCCGGTCCGAGACGGCAGAAGGCCCCCGCCGCGGGCAGCGGCGGGGGCCTTCGGGACACGGGTCACCAAGCGGCGGCGAGCAGCACGTCGCCGTAGTCGCGCTCGCGCGCGGCCTGCTCGATGTCGGAGTGGACCATCATCGTCATCAGCTCGGTGAAGTCCACGCTCGGTTCCCAGTCCAGCGCCGCCCGGGCGCGGCGGGAGTCGGCGCACAGCGTCTCGACCTCGGCCGGGCGCACCAGCGCCGGGTCGACCACCACGTGCTCCTCCCAGTCGAGGTCCGCGGCCGCGAAGGCGATGCGCACGGCGTCGCGCACCGAGTGCATCTCGCCGGTGCCGATCACGTAGTCGCCCGGGTCGTCCTGCTGCAGCATCAGGTGCATGGCGCGCACGTAGTCGCCGGCGAACCCCCAGTCGCGCACGGCGTCGAGGTTGCCCAGCGCCAGCTTGTCCTGCAGGCCCAGCTTGATCGCGGCCACGGCGAGGGTGATCTTGCGGGTCACGAACTCCGCGCCGCGGCGCGGCGACTCGTGGTTGAACAGGATGCCGGACACGCCGTACATCCCGAAGGACTCGCGGTAGTTCTTGGTGATGTAGTGGCCGTAGGCCTTCGCGACCCCGTACGGGCTGCGCGGGTGGAAGATCGTGTCCTCCGACTGCGGCGTCTCGGCGACCTTGCCGAACATCTCCGAAGAGGACGCCTGGTAGAACCGGATCAGGCCGTCCTTCGACGCCGTGCGGCTGGCCGAGAGCCCGCTCACCATGCGGATGGCCTCGAGCATGCGCAGCACGCCCATGCCGTTGACCTCCGTCACGAGCTCGGGCTGCTGCCACGACATCGGCACGAACGAGATCGCACCGAGGTTGTACACCTCGTCGGGCTGCACCAGCTCGATCGCCGACACGAGGCTCCGCTGGTCGATCAGGTCACCGTCCACGAAGGACACTTCGGACATCAGCCGGGCGATCCGCGACCGGCGCGGGTTCGCCTGGCCCCGGATCAGTCCCCACACCTGATAACCCTGCGCGAGCAGATGCTCGGCGAGGTACGACCCGTCCTGCCCGGTGATCCCGGTGATCAGTGCGCGCCTGGACATGCTGTCCCCTTCCACCTACGGAAAAGCCACCGCGGCGGTGGCCGGGTAACGCCCCGCACCGGGGCTGACGGAGAAAAGCCGTTGCGACACCGGGGAATCGTCCTCGGCGGCTCGACTCCGACGCTCGCAGCCGCGGCGCGCGGTTGTCAACGCGCGGCGTCCGAAGCTGGGGATTCACCGAGTATCCCCGGCGCGAAGTCTGCACAGTTCCGGGTTCCGTCCGTGCTGGACTGTCCACGACGGAGCCGCCGACGACGAAAGGACCGCCGTGAACACCCCTGCCGCAGTCAACGGCACACGCACCGGCACAGGCAAACCCGGACTCGACCCGGCACTCTGGCTGCGCCGCTTCCGCCCCGCGCAAGGCGCGCCGCGCCGGCTCGTGTGCTTCCCGCACGCCGGCGGTTCGGCCAGCTTCTACCACCCCGTGGCGGCGACCCACACGCCCGGGACCGACGTGGTGGTGCTGCAGTACCCGGCGCGCCAGGACCGCCGGCGCGAACCCGCGATCACCGACATCGACGCCTACGCCGAGGCGGTCGCCGACGTGCTGACCACGCAGCCGCCGAAGCCGACTATCTACTTCGGACACAGCATGGGCGCCGTGATCGCCTACGAGACCGCCCTGCTGCTGGCCGGCACCGCCCACGCCCCGGCGTCGCTGGTGGTCTCCGGCCGCCGCGCCCCGGCCACCACCCGCGACGAACGCGTGCACGAACGCGACGACGCCGGTCTGCTGGCCGAGCTGAAGCGCCTCAACGGCACCGACTCGTCGCTGCTGGACAACGACGAGATCCTCAAGATGACGCTGCCTTCGCTCCGCAGTGACTACCGCGCGATCGAGACCTACCCGACGCGCCCCGGCCGTCCGCTGGCGTGCCCGATTCTCTCCCTCGTCGGCGACACGGATCCGAAGGCCACGCCCGAGGAGGCCGGCCGCTGGCGCGAGCACACCTCCGCGGACTTCCGCCTGCGCACCTTCCCCGGCGGGCACTTCTTCCTCACCACAGCCGCCGCCGAGGTCAACGCGGAACTCGCCCGGGAGCTCGACGGCCTGAAGTCCTGAACACCCGGCGCGGCCCGCGACTCGGCGGGCCGCGCGAAGGCAGCGCGACCGGCGTCAGCCGGCGTCGGCGGGCTCCAGGAGGTACGCCACGTCCGGCAATCCACCACGCCCGGCGATGCCCAGCTTCCGGTACACCTTCGTGAGGTGCTTCTCCACGGCCCGCAGGCTGATCTCCAGATCCTCGGCGATGCGCTGGTTCGCCTGGCCCGCGAGCACGAGCCGCGCGATCCGGGTCTCGGCCGGCGTCAGATCGGCCGGGTGGCTGCCGGTGCCCGCCTCGCCGTGGGGGTGCACGTCGGCGACCCCGCAGGCCTTCGCGAGCTGCTCGCCGCGGGCGAGGTGTTCGGCCGACGCGGCGCGGTCGGTGGCCGCCAGGCGCCGGCCGAGCAGGATGTGGGCCTTCGCGAGTTCCAGCACGCCGAACGAACCGTCGAGCACCGCGATCGCCTCGCGGACCAGGTCCAGCGCGCGCGGGCCTTCGGTCATGCTCGCCCACACGCGCAGCGCGCGGCCGTGCGCGGTCGGCGCGCCCCAGGCGGCGGCGCGTTCGTGTTCTTCCTCGATCAGGTCGTGGGCCAGGGCTTCGGCGCCGAGCCGGTGGTGCAGCCGCGCGGCCCACGTGCGCCACGGCAGCACGGCCGGGTTGCCCCAGCCCATGAGGTCGTATTCACGGCCGCAGTCGAGCAGGTGCTCCAGCGCCACCTCGGCGTCGCCGTTCGACGCCGCGACCACGCCGTCGACGAGGTTGCCCAGCCACGCCGGGATCAGCGCGTTCTCACGCGCCCGGAAGGCCGACAGGGTCCGCCGCGCCAGGTCCGGCACCACCGCCTCGGCCACGATCAGCGCGAGCGTCTCGCAACAGCGCACCGCCACGGCGGTGAACGCCGGATCGGCCCGGTCCAACGTGCGGGCGGCGAGCGTGGCGGCTTCGGTGTGCCAGCCGCGCCGAGCCAGCGAGTACGCCCGCTCGGCCAGCGCGATCTGCGTCTCCGCCGCGGCGTCACCCCACTGCCGGCGCGCCAGCACGGTGAGCGAGGTCAGCCACGAGTCGGCCTGGTCGAGCAGGTCCAGGGCCAACAGCGACCGTACGGCCAGCGGCACGGCCGTCCGCGCATCGGCCGGCGAAGGCGCTTCGCCGAGCACCACTTCGCGCGCGATCCTGGCGCAACGCGGCGCATCCTCGCCCGCGAGCGTCGCGGCGTGCACGAGCACCGCGGCCAGGTCACGGTGGGCGGGAGAACCCGGCGTGGCCGAAGGATCGAGGCGACCGAACTCCGCCACCGTCTCGGTGAACGGGCGCAGCTCACCGAGGCGCGCGTACCGCAGCCGTGCCTCCAGCGCGAGCCGCAGGTCCCGGTCGGCGTCCGCGCCCAGTTCCACGGCCGCCGCGGCGAAGTACGCGGTGAGCGAAGGCGGCGCCAGCTCCAGCGCGAGCGGCGGCACCATCGCCAGCTCACGGGCACGGCGGCCCCGCGTGGTGAGCCCGGGCAACGCCTGCGTCAGGTGCCGCAGCGAAGCCACCGGCGCCGACGATCGCTCCACCGTGGCCAGATCCACGAGCAGCTCCGCGCGCTCGGGTCCCCCGGCCGTGGCGCCGAGCAGCGCCCGCAGCAGACACCGGCGCGCGGTGGCCAGGTCACCGCGCTGCAACGCGTCGCGCCCCGCGGCCTTCAGCAGGCCGATGGCCCAGCCGGTCGGCGGGTTTTCAGCCGCGAGCAGGTGGCGCGCGACCTCTTCCGGCGGCCGGCCGGCTTCGGCGAGCACCCGGGCCGCGCGTAGGTGGCGTTCGGCGGTTTCCGAGGCGGGCAACGAGTTTTCGACGGCGTCGGCGATCGCCGCGTGCGCGAACCACGCCGGTTCGCCGCGCTCGACGAGCCCGGCGGCCGCCAGCGCGGCCAGCGCGGCGGTGCACTCGTCGGCGGTGAGCCCGGTCAACGGCGTGAGCACGCCCGGCCCGGCCGGTTCGCCCAGCACGGCCAGCGCGTACGCCGTTTCCTTGACCGGTGGGCATTCCACGGCCAGGGCCTGGACCGCGCGGGCCCCGACCGCCGCCGGCCGGCACGCGCGCAGGGCCTTCGCCGCCACGGACTGCGGGCGCCGGCCCGCCGCTCGCTGGCTGCGCACGAGCGCGGTGAGGAACAACGGCCGGCCGTGGGAGACCGCGAGGCACGACCGCACGAACGCGTCGTCGCCCGGTTCGCCGAAGCAGTCGGTGATCACCCGCTCCACGCCGGCGCGCGTCAGCGGACGCAGCGCGAGCTCGTGGGCGGTCCGGGCGTAGATGCGGGCCAGTGGCCCGGTTTCGGCCGCACCGGCGCGGTCGTGGCGGCCGGCGACCACGAGCACCACTGGACAGTCCTCAGTGGACTCCGCCAGCAACGCCAGCCACCGGGCCGACCACGGGTCGGCCCAGTGCGGGTCGTCGACGAGGACCAGGAGGGGCCGGCCCGCGGCGTGGGCCAGCACCTCGTCACGCACCCGCGCCGCTTCGATGTCCCCGAGACCTTCGGCGGTCTCGGCTCGAGCGGGCAGTCGCACCGCCGCGTCCGGCAGCGGTTCGAGCATCCGGCGCAGCACCCCGAGCGCGAAGTCGCGTTCGGACCGCACGCCGCCGGCGCGCAGCACGAGCACCGCTTCGGGCCCGTCCTCGAGCACCGCCGCCTCGGCCAGCGCGCCGAGCAGGGCCGAGCGGCCGATGCCGAGCGGCCCCGAGACCGTGACCACGCAGCCTGTTCCGCCGCGTCGCGCGTCTTCGAGGACTCGCGCGACCAGCGCGGTCTCCTGCTCCCGCTCGGTGAGCACGGGCTCAGCGGATGTACTCGGGGCGCACCCGCGGCGGCCACTGGCCGATGCCGAGGATGCCCATCGAATAGCCCTTGGACACCAGCGCGGGGCGGTTGGTGACCTTGAGCTTCCGCAGCAGCGTGGTCACGTGGTACTCGACCCCGCCGCGCGAGAGGAACAGCTTCGCGGCGAGCTGCACCGTCGACTCGCCCGCGGCCACCCCTTCGAGGATGCGGGCGTCGACCTGGCTCAGCAGCTTCTGCTTGCCGCTGGCCAGCTGCGGCGAGTCCGCGCCGTCCGGCTTCACGAGCACGGTGATCGTGTCGACTCGGCCGCCGCTGCGCACGGCGATGCCGGTCAGCTCGCCGGCGAACACCGAGTCGCGCGGGCCCACGGCCACCATCTGCTCGGCGAACCGTGCGTGCTGTCCCTCGGTGAGCCGGGTCAGCTGGTGTTTGAGCTTGCCCTGCACGCTCGGGTGCAGGAACTCGCAGAAGCTGCGGCCGTACACGTCCTTGGCGGTGCGTCCGAACTGCCGCGAGAACGGCAGATTCGCTTCCCGCACCCGCAGCCCCAGGTCGAGGTTGGCCATGCACATCCCCGACTGTTCGAAAAGCGAGGTGTAGATGTCCCGGTATTCGTCCGCGTTGCGGTCCATGGTGGAAGCCGACGGCGCCGGCTTGGCGATGACTGCACTGGAATTCATCGGTATCGACCATTCCTCTCAGGTCACGCGAGGCCATGATCTGCCGGCCGGAGGAGAATCGGCCGACATATGACGATTGATTTGTTGATCTCAGTCTATGGATGGAAAACCAACCAAGTCAACAGCGCCGGAGCCTCCCCGCTTAAGGCTGCGGTCCCCCCGCGGGATGGTTCGGTACGGTGCGGTCGGCCGCGGTACGGTCACCCCTGACCAGCACAGATGCGAACCACCCCAGCGTAGTTCACCTCGCGTTCGCCCGCCCGCCCCGCCCGGGTGACTACCGGCCCGCTCCCACACGGACGAACACAAACCCACATCGCCCGTCCGTGCCCCTGAGGCCACCCGGAACTGCCCGAATGTCGGACGCCACGAATAGCCGCACAAACCCGCTCAGACCTGAATATTCTTCATCGCGACGATCGGATCCATTCGCCGACGGCTATTGTTGTGACACTCGCCGATTGTCCGCACCACGGTTTGACGGCAATTGTGCCGCCAATTCCCGGCCATCGGCACACGAAGGACCGCGAGGTCACCGGAGGAAGAACTGCGCACGACACCGGCCGAGCGGCCGCGTCAGCCGTTTTCGGGATCGGCACCGAGCGCCGCGGCCAGGTCCGCGCGGCCGTCGATGCGCAGCTTGCGGTACGCGCTCGTGAGGTGTTTCTCCACCGCGCGCCGGCTGGTGCCGAGTTCGTCGGCGATGTCGGTGTTGGTGAGGCCGCGGGCGGCGAGCCCGGCCACGGTGGCCTCTCCGCGGGTGAGCTCCGAGCGGATCACCGGCGACACGGCGGAACCCGGCTGCGCGGCGAACAACCCGTCGGCCTCGGCGCCGAGCCAGTGGGCGCCGCACTGTTCGGCGAGCCGGCGGCCGCGGGCCAGCACCCGCTCGGACTCGTCGCGATCGACGTCGCGCAGCACCTCGCCGAGCTTGATCAGCGCCTTCGCCTGCTCGAACCGGTCGACCGAGGTCCGCAGCACCTCGTCCGCCTCCCGCAACAACTCCAGCGCCCGGTCGCGATCGGGGTGCACCGAGGCCCGGATCCGCAGCGCCCGGCCGAGAGTGGTCGGGGCGCCCCAGTGGAGTGCGCGCTCGTAGTTGTCCTCGGCGAGGCGCACCGCGTCGTCCTGGCGGCCCATTCGGTGCGACAGCACGGCGGCCCAGGTGCGCCACGAGTGCATCGCCGGGTTGTACCAGCCGGCCCGGTCGAGCCGGCGTCCACTGTCGAGGAACTGCGCCAGCGCCATCGGCAGGTCGCCGCGCTGAGCGGCGAGCGCCCCGCGCAGCGAACGGCGGATCTCGAACAACCGCAGATCACCCGGCGGCGCGCTGTCGAGCACCCGGGCCGCGAGCGGCCGGTCGCGCAAGGCGAACGCGACCAGCCCGAGCACCACCGACGGGAGCAGCACGGCGTCGGGCCACGAACGGTCGACGAGATCGAACGCGCGCACCGCTTCCGCGCGCGCCTCCACCAGCCGGCCGCAGCCGAGCAGGAGCAGCCCGCGCTGCGCGCCGACGAGGGCCTGGGGCGTCGGATTGCTGTGGCGGCAGGCGTTGTCGTACGCGGCGTCGAGCCAGGACCAGCCCGCGTCCACCGCGTCGGCGGCCATCAGCACGGCCGGCAGCGTCTGCAGCGAGGCCAGCGCGCCGTAGGTGTTGGTCGGATCGTGCGCGAGCAGCCGCCGGGCCTGGGCGGCGACCACGTCGGCCGTGGTGCTCGAGCCCAGCGTCGCGGCCATCAGCAGCACCACCCGCAGCTCGCGTTCACCGGCGGTCGGGCCGTGGGGGTGATCACGCAGCTCGGCCAGCCGCCGCGCGGCCGCCGCGAGCCGCGCCGGCTCCCCGAGACCCGAGAACCACACCCGCGCTTCGAGCCGCAACGCCACTTCACGCTCGTGCCCGGACAGCTCTTCGGCCGGCCCGAGGCGCCCGGCGACTTCCCGGACCAGCTCGGCCACGAGCGGTCCCTCCCCCGCCACCGGCAACGGGATCCACGTCGCCACGGTCGCGCGCTCGCGCACCGTCGGCAGCAACGGCGCGGCCTGCGCGAGGTGGCGCACCCCGGAACCCGGGTCGACGTCGAGCTCGGCCGCGGCCAGCTCCACGAGCAGCCGCGCGCGTTCACCGCTGTCCGGCGGCAGGTCCAGCAACGCGCGGCGCAGGTACCGCCCGGCCGGCGACGGCGCGGCGCGGCGCCGGGCCGCCTGGGCCGCCGCCCGCAGCCGCTCGACCTCCCACCCGGCGTGGATCACGTCCACCTGCAGCAGCTGCGCGGCCACCGCTTCCGGCGGATAGCCGCCCTCGTCGAGCAGACCGGCCGCTTTCCGGTGCAGCGCCGAGCTTTCCCGTGCGTCGAGCAGCTCCTCGACCACGCGGTTGAGCGACGGGTCGCGCACGGCCACCCGGTCGCCGGACACCGTGAGCCAGCGATCGCCCAGCGCGCTGAGCGCGGCCGCGCGGCCGGCGGCGTCGACCTCGCCGAGGCGCAGCACCAGTTCCAGCTCGGCGTCACCCCCGAGCACCACCAGCGCCTTCGCGAACGCGGCGACTCCGGGCGCGCGCCGCAGCAGGAACTGCACGCGTTCGCGGCGGAACGCCGTGCCCAGTTCCCGGATCCGCTCGCAGTCGGCGGCCTTCCCGGTCACCCGGTGCGACAGCGCGCGATCGAGCAGCGTGCGCAGTTCCTTCGGGCTGCCGGACGTCACTTCGTGGCAGGCGGTCGCGAACCGCGGCGCGTGATCCGGGCCGAACTCGCGCGCCACGAGCCGGGCCGTGGCGTCGGCAGAGAGCGGGGCGACGCGCAGATGGCAGCGGGCGCCGGCCACGATCTCCTCGATCAGCGGGTCCGACCCGCCGGCGCCGTCCTGCAGTACGGCCGCGATCAGCACCCGCGTGCCCGCGAGCCGGCCGGCCAGGAAAGCCAGCGCTCGCAGTGAGGGTTCGTCCACCCAGTGCAGATCGTCCACGAGCACCACGACCGGACGCTGCGCGGCGAGCCCGACGAACAACGTGTGCAGGCCGTGCAGCACGCCCGCCGTCTCGGCCAGGGCCTGGTCCTCGCCCACCACCGGTGCGCGGCCACCCGTCAACGGGTCGAGCAGCGCCCGCGCGACCGGCGGCACCGGCGCCGGGTCCTCGGCCGAAAGCAGCGGCAGCACGAGCTGGCGGACCACGCCGAGCGGAAACCCCTGTTCGATCTGCGCGCCCCCGGCCCGCAGCACGCGGGCACCCAGGCGGGTCGAAGCGGCCGCGAGCTCACGCAGCAGCGCGGTCGACCCCGCGCCCGCCGGGCCGCCGACGAGCAGCACGGCTCCCTCGCCCGCCTGCACCTCCAGCACGGCCTTCTCCAGCACGGCCAGCTCGGGTTCGCGTTCGAGGAGCACCGAAGCTCACTCCCCCCGGCCCGGCGGCGCCCAGCGCGCCACGAGCTGGGCGCGGCCGCGGATCCCGAGCTTGCGGTAGGCCTTGGTGAGCCGCAGCTCGACCGTTCTCGTCGCGACAGAGAGCGCTTTCGCGATGTCCCGGTTGGCCATTCCGCCCACGGCGAGCTCCACCACCTCGCGCTCGGGTTCCGAGAGCCCGGCGCCGGTCGAGTCGTCTTCGCCGCGCGGCTGCGGCAACCGGGCCGACGGCTGGGCGGGCGGCGGATGGATCGCCGCGCCCGCGCCGAGCCGGGCGAACGACACCTCGCGCATCCAGTCGAGCAGCTCGCTCGCACCCCAGGCCTCGCCGAGCGCCTTCTCCTCGGCGATCAATTCCTGCGCCGCGGCTCGGTCGCCGAGCCGCAGCAGCGCGACGGCGGCGACGGTGCGCCACCGCGAAAGCATGGGGTTGAGCCAATGCCGGCCCCGCAGGATCCGGCCGCATTCGAGCAACGCCGTGAGCGCGCCTTCGACCTCGCCGCGCGCGAGCCGCAGCCGGCCACGCTCGTAGAGCAGGAACGCCCAGCCCGCCCCGCGTTCGGCGCCCGGCGGCAGCGGTGCGGCCTCGGCCTCCCAGGCCTTTTCGACGTCACCCTGCTGCTGATAGGTCGCCATCTCGCCGGCCACGTGCCGGGCCACGAGGGTCGGGTGCCAGCAACGCACCGGCAGCTCGCGTCCGGCGGTGTAGAGGTCGCGGCGCGCCTGCTCGGCGCGACCGAGCCAGCCGGCCGCGAGGGCACGGTAGAGCAGCGCCTGCGCCGCGACCGCGCGGTTGTCGCGGATGCGGGCCTGGATCAGCACCGCGTCGAGGCCGGCGAGCGCCTCCGCGGGCTCGAAGCAGCACAGCAGCGCGCGGCTCGCCATCAGCCGCGGCATCAGCGGCCCGTCGTCGTCCGGTTTCGCGAGGGCTTCGCGCGCCAGCTCGCCGACGCGGGGCCGGTCCTCGCCGCGGGTGGCCAGCCGCCACGCGAGCGCGCCGGCCTGCGCCGGGTCGCCGGGGTCGGCCGGATCCGCCGGCGCGGCCAGCGGCGCCACCGGCACCTCGGGTTCGGCCGGGCCTTCCTCCTGGGCGATCCAGCCGAGCACGGCCAACGTGGCGAGCGCGGCCGGCGGGATCACGCCCGCTCCGCGCGCGCACAGCGCGGACACGACCTGGCGCGCCGTTTCGTTGTCACCGCGGCCGACGAGCAGGTCGGCGGCCGCGAGCACCGAGGGCCACGAGCGCGCGTCGGGCGGCGCGGTGAGCACCTGCCGCAGCCGGGTGTCGCTGGCGTCGGGGCTGTGCGCGACCTCGAGGGTGGCGAGCCGGGTGAGCACCTGCGCCCGTTCCGCAGAGCCGAGCGGTTCGGCGAGCGCGCGCCGCAGAGCCGTGACCGCCGGACCCGAACGACCCTGCCGCGAGCGCAGCGCGGCCGCCTCGACGAGCGCCGTGCCCGCCCACGCCCGGCCCACGGGCGGTGCCGCGGCGAGCAGGTCGGCGATCGCCCCGGAGCCGACCCCCGTGCGCCGGCCGAGCGCGGCCGCCCGCACGAACAGGTCCGCACGCTCGCCGGCCGGCATCACGGCCAGCACCTCGCCGGCCAGCCGCGGTTCGGCCAGCCGCGGCGGTTCGAGCACGGCGAGCCCGGTCGTCACGAGAATCTCCAGCGCCTGCGCGGGCGAGAACTCCTTCGGTCGCGCCAGGGCGACGGCGAGCTCGTGGTCGAAGTCCTCGCCGCACACCGCGAACACCCGCAGCAGCTCGATCGCGTCGACCGGCATCCCCCGCGCGACGCGGCACGCGGCCTCGCCCCACACTTCGCGCGCCACCTCCACGAGCCGCGGCGCGGCGTCGGCGACCGGCGCCACCCCCGCGGTCCGCAGCCGGTCGAACGACCGCGCCAGCAGCCCGGGGAACCGGCGCGTGGCCGAGGCGGCCGCCGCCGCGAAGACCTCGTCGACCGGCTTCCCGGTCGCGGTGGCGAGAAAGGTTTCGGTTTCGGCCGCGGTGAACGGTTCGAGCACGACCTCGGTCAGCTCGACCGGCCAGGCGGCGTCGAACGCGGCGTCCTCGCCGAGGTAGCGGGCGAGCGAGCCGTGCGACGCCGTCACGACCAGCACCGGCGCGCCGGCGAGGCGGCGCAGCAGCGCTTCGAGCCAGCGCAGCGTCCAGGAGTCGGCCCACTGCAGGTCGTCGATCACCAGCGTGAGCGGACCGCGCCGGCTCTCGGCGAGGACTTCATCGCACAGCAGCCGCATCGGCGAGGCGCACGAACCCGACTCGCTGTTGTCCTGCACGCAAAGCCCCACCAGCTCGGCGAACCGGGCCGGCGAGCACAGCGCGGCGAGCAGCTGCAGTGCGGCGCCGTAGGGCAGCCCGGTCTCCACCGGCGAGCACCGCGCGACCGCCGTCGCGGCCCCGGCCGTCGCCGCGGTCTCGGCGACGCGGCCCAGCACCGCGCTGCGGCCGACGGCCAGCGGTCCGGTCACGCTGAGCAACCCCGGGCGGCTCTCGCCGAGCGCGGACACCAGCTCGCCGGCCGTTCGCAGCACCGGTTCGCGGCCCAGCAGTGGGCCGGCGGACGCGCCGCGGCTCACCATGCCGGTCACGAAGTGTGTTCGGAGGTTCCGCATACCCACCTCCTCGGCCATCCCATCCGGTGACGCTCAGGCTACCGATTCTGCACTGAAGGTTATCCCCGGAGAATGACTATCGCTGTTTCGCACGTTAGGAGGTAGTGAATTTCTGCCCCTGCACGCTCGACGGCGACGGACGCGGGGGCAACGGTAACGAACCGTGACGATTCACGACGGTACTTCTACCGTGGCAACCCGATCACGGAGAGTGTAACGACGGCTAAGGCTGAAGATCCAATGCCTCCGCGAGCTCCGCGCGGCCCTTCAGCCCGAGTTTGCGGTACACGCCGGTGAGGTGCAGCTCGACCGTACGCACCGTGAGGAACAGCGACTCCGCGATCTCGCGGTTCGTCGCGCCCTCGGCCGCCTTCTCGGCGACTCGCCGCTCGCTGCCGCTCAACGCGTCGGCCGGCGACGCCGTGCCGCGCCGCATCCGGCCGCCCGCCTCCGCCAGCGCCGGCAGCGAAAGGTTCACCTGGAGCTTGTCCCGGCACAGCACCGCGACGTCGATCGAGCGACGCAGCCGATCCCGCGCGCCTTCGGCGTCGCCGCGGCGGAAGAGCCGCCGTCCGAGCAGGAACTCGGCGCGCGCGTGCTCGAGCTTGGCCGGTGACGGAGCCAGCAGCTCGGTCGCCTCGGTGAGCAGCTCGATGCCCGCGTCGCCCGGCGTGAGCACGCCGCGCGCGGTGCGCACCATGCCGACGGCCCGGGGAGTGCCCCACCGCGCCGCGCGGTCCTCCGCCTCCTCGATCCCGGCCCAGCCCTCGTCGCCGCGGCCGAGGATCGTCAGCACCTCGGCCGCGTCATACCACCACGGCGCGAGAACCGGGTTGCCGAGGCCCGCCTCGGCGAGGCTGTCGCGACAGAGCAAGAGGTGGGTGAGCGCAGCGGCCGGGTCGCCGCCGGCCGCGAGCGCGCGGGCGCGGGCCATCAGCACCCAGTGGTACTCCAGGGTGAACCGCTCCAGCCGCGGCCGCCGCACGCTGTCGAGCACGCGCAGCGCCCGCGCGGGCTCGCCGTGGCGGACGAGCGCCGCCGCGAGCGCCGCCTGCGGCATCGTGCCGGCGTCGCCCCAGGCTTCCTGCGTGATGATGTCGTACGCGAACTGCGCGTCGGACAAGGCGTCGGAGGAGTTGCCGATCCACAGGAACACGAGCGCGCGCGTGCTGGCGCCGAGCGTGTAGGTCCACGCCTCGCCCCGCCGCTGCGCGTGGTCCATCAGGTCGCCGAGCGCGGCCAGCGCCGGCTCGACGTCGTCGGCGAGGTACAGCGTGAGCACCGCGCCCAGCACCCCCCAGCCGCCGGGTGTCACGTCGCCGATCGAAAGCACTTTCCGCGCGTACGCACCCACTTCCGCCGCCGGTCTGCCTTCCACGGTGCCGAGCGAGGACAGCATCGCGAGCAGCTGCCGCTCCTCGGCCGTGTCGCCGCGGGGCGGCACGACGTCGCGGAACCGTTCGCCGACCTGGCGCACGGTGTCCTTCTCGTCCATGCCCGAGAGCAGCAGCACCGACTCCAGCAGCGTGCGCGTGGACCGGTCCTGCGCCGAGGGGGCGTCGCCGACGGCTTCGTCGAAGCGGTCGAGCACCGATTCCGCCAAGGCGTAGGCGCGCAACGAGTTCTGCGCGGTCAGCGAGGTCAGCGCGTATTGCACGGCCAGCGGCACCCGGCGGCGCGGATCCGTCACGAGCTCCAGCGCGCGTTCCAGATGCCGCAGCGCGGCCTGCGGATCGACCTGCGCGAGCACCCGGGCCACGTGACCGAGCACGGCCACGCTGTCCTCGTCCGCGGCGAGCGCACGCGTGAGATACCGGGCGGCGGCCGCGGGCGCGCCGCGGTTCTCGGCGACCACGGCCGCGTCGCGCAGCACGTTCACCATCCACGGCTGCGGCCGGCCACTCAGGAGCAGCAGCTGCACCGCCACTTCCTCGGGCGCCCGGCCGTTGTCGTTCAGCAGCGTCGCCGCGCGCTCGCGCAACGCCTGCAGCTGCTCGGCGGAAACGGCGTCGACCACGGCGTGGCGGATCAGGTCGTGGGTGTAGTCGAGCCGGTCGGGCAGCAGCAGGTCATCGGCCCGCAGCGCGCGCACCGCGGCCGCCGCTGGGCCCGGCTGGGTGCCGGCGAGCGCGGCGATCAGCTCGATCTCTTCCCCGCCCAGCACGGCGATCGCGCGCGCCACGGCGAACGCTTCGGGCGAGAGCCGGTCCAGCACCGAACGCGCCACGACCTCGCGCCCGATTTCGTCGAGCGCCGACACGTGCGTGGCGTCGGGCTCCACGGCGTCGCCGCGAAGCTGCGTGACCACCCGGTCGAGCAGGAACGGGTTCCCGCCGGTCACGTCCACGCACTTGCGCACGAACTCGTCGGCGGGGTTCGCGCCGAAGCGGGCCTGCAGGACCTCGGCCACGGCACCGGGCCCCAGCGGCTCGAGATCGAGGGTGAGGCAGGTGAGCGTGGCACCGATCTCGCCGAGCACCTCCGGCCGTGGGACATCGCGGCCCGTGCGCTGCGTCATCACCACGAGCAGCGGCAGGTTTTCCGCCCGCCGCAACAGGAAACCGAGCCACCGCAGCGAAGTCTCGTCGCACCACTGCACATCGTCCACGGCCAGGACCACGAGCCCATCGGCGGTGAGCCCCGCGGTGAGCCAGTGAAGGCCGTGCATCACGGCGTACGTGTCGGCGGCCGTACCGGCTCCGCCGGGTTCGAGCGCGGGCACCGCGAGCCGGGCACTTCCGTCGAGCAGGCCACCGGACAGATCCAGGGGCGCGAAGAGCGCACGCACGGCTTCATACGCCGACGAGCCGGACTCCGGGCACGTGACGGTGAGGACGGTCGCCGCCACGGTGTCGAGCTCGTCGAGCGCCGCCGCCACCAGTTTCGTCTTGCCGATACCCGCCGGGCCGCGCAGCAACACCGCCTGGCCTTCGCCGAGCGCGGCGTCGCGAGCCTTCTGCACGAGCAGCGAAAGCTCCCAGTCGCGCCCCGCCAGGTCGGTTCCGGGCACCAGCCGAAGACCACTGCGAACGGCCACCGCGCCTCCTCCACGCATCGCGGGCGCGCTCGCCCGCCGGGATCTGCTGCCGGTGCCACTGTGCCAGCT
Organism: Amycolatopsis rhabdoformis; assembly: GCF_035918295.1. Lineage (GTDB taxonomy): Bacteria > Actinomycetota > Actinomycetes > Mycobacteriales > Pseudonocardiaceae > Amycolatopsis > Amycolatopsis rhabdoformis. Next base: position 2,652,048 of record NZ_CP142149.1, on the reverse strand, counting down.
GTCGATCATCCGGGTGGGACAGCAGGGCGCTCGCGGTCACACTGTGAGCACCTTCGTACCCGTGTGGCGCAGCTCCTCGGCGGCACCCGGGTCCACGCCTTCGTCAGTGATCAAGGTGTCGACGTCGTCGAGGTCGCCGAAGCGCGCGAAGTGATCGTTGCCGATCTTGGTGTGGTCGGCGAGCACGATCGTGCGGCGCGCGGCCGCGATCGCCGCGCGCTTCACCATCGCCTCCGACGAGTCGGGGGTGGTCAGACCGCGTTCCACGGACACGCCGTCGGTGGCCATGAACGCCACGTCCACGTAGGTGTCGCCGAGCGCGCGCAGCGCCCAGTTGTCCACGGCGGCCAGCGATCGGCCCTTGACCCGGCCGCCGACCAGCATCACCGTGACGTTTCCCCGCCCGCTCAACGCCACCGCGACCGGAACGGCGTTGGTCACGACCGTGAGCTCACGCTCCACCGGCAGGATGCCGGCGAGCTCGCCGACCGTGCTGCCCGCGTCGAGCAGGATCGCACCCTCGGCGGGCACGAGGTCCAGCGCGGCCTTCGCGATGCGCCGCTTCTCCGCGGCCATCGCGGCGTCGAGCACCGGGAGGCCCAGCTCGGCGCCGGCGCTCTCGACCGGAATGGCGCCGCCGTGGACGCGGCGCAGCACACCCCGGCGTTCGAGCGCGGTCAGGTCCCGCCGCACCGTCTCCGTGGTGATGTCGAACTGCGTCGCCAGCCCGGCCACGTCGACCCGGCCGTTCCTGCGCGCCATGTCCAGGATCGTCTGGTGGCGCTCCTCGGCGTACATGTTCCGCTTCTCCCCTGTCGGTAACCCGAGTCCTCCCTTTCGGTTTCCCGAAAACCGCACGCTACCCACGGTCATACCGGCCCCACAACAAAGCCGGCCGGTTTCGAGGGAGATCCCGGTCTTTCGACAGATTCCCCGGCGACCCGGGTTTCACGCGCGCTGAGCGGGGTGTGTCCTGGGTAACACCTGCGCGGCGGCAACGCCCGTGCTGCCACGGTCGGCGGCCGCCTCGGTTGATGGTCCACAGTGGACTGTTGCGCCGACGGTGAGCGGCGCTACCGCGTGACGAGGTCCGCGAACTCGTAGATCAGCCGCGAGCGCCGCGCCGCGACCCAGGCCACCGCCACCTGGCCCGGCGGCAGGTCGCCGACCGGCACGTGGGTGACGTCCGGGCGCGTGTAGTACTCCGAAGTGGACAGCGGCACGATGGCGATCCCCAGCCCCGCCGCCACGTGTTCGAGCTTCTCCTCGATGCTGCGGTACCCGCGCGTGCGGGCGGCGCCGCCCGCACGCAGCTCGGTGGCCACGGCCTTCCACTCGGGCACCGCGTCCGGCTCGTTGAGCAGGTGCTCCTCGGCGAGGTCGGCCACGTCGACCGATTCCTTGCCCGCGAGCCGGTGCGTCACCGGCAGGATCGCGACGCGCGGTTCGCTGTACATCGGCCGCACGGTGAGCCCGCGCGGGTCCACCGGCAGGCGCACGATGCTCGCGTCGGCACGCCCGTCGTGCAGCACCTCGGTCTGGTCGTCCCACGTGGTCCGGACCAGGTCCACCGCGAGCCCCGGATGGCGTTCGGTCAGCGTGCGCAGGGGTTCGGTCACGGTGATGCCGGGCATGAAGCCGAGGGTGAAGGTCGACGTGCCGCGCGCGGCCAGCGCCACGCGCCGCCGCAGCGCCTCGGCGGCGGCGAGCAGCGGCCGACTGTCCTCGAGCAGCTGCCGGCCGGCGGCGGTCAGCTCGGTCGAGCGCCGGTCGCGGACGAACAGCTGCGCGCGGAGTTCCTCTTCCAGCGCGCGGATCTGGCGCGACAGCACGGGCTGCGCGATGTGCAGCCGCTCCGCCGCCCGGCCGAAGTGCAGCTCCTCGGCCACGGCGACGAAGTACCGCAGCTTCCGCAGATCCACGTCCACCTCGGGCCTCCCGTCCCTCGGCGTCCAGCCTAGGTCAGCGGCGCCGGCCGCGGCGGATCACGACCGACGCCCGGGTGAGGCCGGGCTCAGCCCGCGAAGCGGCCCACGGCGACGAACACCGCCAGCACGAGCAGCACCACGTTCACCGGCACGCCCTTCGGCTCCTTGCGCCGGGCGTGCACCACGATCGCGCCGAGGGCGACGATCGCCAGGCCCACGGCCGCGATCGGCGTGAGGACCGGCGCGATGTCCAGCGCCCACGGCAGGATCAGGCCGAGCGCACCGAGCACCTCCGCGAGCGCGATCAGCTTCACCGAGGTGTCCGAGAAGTCCTCGACCCACGCCATGTTCGGGTTCTCCAGCAGCTTCTTGCGGGGCGTGGCCAGCTTCATGCCGCCCGCGCCCAGGTACAGCACTGCCGTGATCCCCGCCGCGATCCACAACGCGATGTTCATGCCCGCTCCCGGTCCGTCCGACTCATATAGTTGAACGCTACACTGTTCGAGGTCGAACTGGAAAACGGCGAACCGCCGGAAGGGCCGATCGGGCACTTCCGGCGGTTCGCCGGCGGGACTTCGGGCAAGCCGTCAGCGTGGGGTCACGGTGATCTCCTGGTTCGGCCGCAACCGGATCTGCTGCTTCCAGGAGCCGGCCCTCAGCTCGGTGTCGGTGCCGCCGACACTGCGGACCACCGCTTTCGTCACCTTGCCGCGGTGCCATTCGAGGTCCACCTCGAAGCCGCCGCGCGCGCCGATGCCGGTCACCTTGCCGGAGTCGGCCCACGCCGCCGGCAGCGCCGGCAGGAACTCGATCACGCCGGGGCGCGAGTACAGCAGCATCTCGAGCACCGCGGCCGGGCCGCCGAGGTTCGCGTCGATCTGGAAGATCGTGTAGCTGCCCTGGCTGTACATGTCGAAGAAGTTCGCGGCCGTGCCGTTGCCGTTGTTGAACGAGGGCCGCAGCACCGTGAGGAACAGCTGGTACGCGCGGTCGGCGTCCTTGAGCCGGGCCCAGCACGCGGCCCGCCACGCGCAGCCCCAGCCGAAGGTGTCCATGCCGCGCGCGATCAGCAGGTTGCGCACGCCCTCGATCAGGTCCGGGGGCGCCGTGTCGAGGTTGATGCGGTCGCCGGGGAAGAACCCGATGAGCGGCGAGAGGTGCCGGTGGGTCACCTCGCCGAGGTTCTCCGGCACCAGCCACTCCTGCAGCCAGCCGGTCACCGGGCTCACGGTCGGCATGTGCAGCCGGTCGCGCATCCCGGTGATCGTCTTGCCGTAGTCGCCGTCGCGGCCCAGCAGCTGCGTCGCCTCGGTGAAGTGGCCGAACAGGTCGTGCACGAGCTCCTGGGAGTAGGTGTTGCCCTGCGCGTCGGGACCCTGCTCGGGCGACCAGTCGGTGTCGCTGACGAGGTAGTCCTTGCCGTCGACGGTCTTGGTGACCAGGCGCGCCTCCCAAAACTCGGTCGCGCCCTTGAGCACCGGGTAGACCTTGGCGAGGTAGGCCTTGTCCCGCGTGTACTCGTAGTGGTCCCAGAGGTTGTTGCACAGCCACGCGTTGCCCGCCGGGTGCCACACCCAGCCGGAGCCGCCGTAGATGTTGGTGGAGAACGCGACCGCCCAGCCGGCGATCTTGCCGCTCGAGTTGCGGAACCTGTTGCGCGGGTCGTTGAAGAGCCGCTTCGTGGTGTCGGTCCACGCGGGCAGCTGCGCGAGGCAGTAGTCCGCCAGCGCGTCGAAGCACTCCTTGAGGCCCGCGCGGTCCGCGAGCCAGTAGTTCATCTCGACGTTGATGTCGGTGTGGTAGTCGCTGTACCAGTCGGGCGAGTTGTTGTTGAGCCACAGGCCCTGCAGGCTGATCGGCAGGCCGTTGCGCGAGCCGGTGATCGTGAGGTAGCGGCCGAACTGCACGTAGGAGGCTTCGAGCTCCGGGTCCGGCGTGCCGGGGTCGGTGTAGCGCACGGCGATGCGCGACCACGAGTCGAGCGTGCGCCGGTTGGCCGGCGAGCGGCCCAGGTCCACGGTCATCCGGTCGTACAGCCGGCGGTAGTCCTTCACGTGCGTGGCGAGCAGCGCGGTGCCGGCCACCGCCGCGGCCGCCTTCACCTTGCCGGCCGCCACGGCCGCGGGGTCGGCCCCGGCGTCGAGGTAGTGGCGGGCCGCGTCGGGCACGTAGTTCGTGCCGCCGCAGAGCACGATCACGACTTCGCTGCAGCCGCTGAAGGTGACCTCGGTGCCGGACACGGACACCCGGCCGCCCTTGCCCGCGGCGGTCACGGCGGTGCTGTACTTCAGGCCGTTGGCGAACGTGCCGCCGAGCGAGACGACCCCGCCGCTCGCCGTGGGCTTTTCGTCGCGCGTGGCCTCCAGCGCGACCGAACCGGTGTAGGAACCGCCGCCCTGCTGCGTCAGCCGGATCACGACGACGTCGTCGGGGTGGCTCGCGTACACCTCGCGCCGGTAGGTGGCGCCCTTGAGCGTGTAGCTCGCGGTCACGAGGCCGTTGCTGAGGTCGAGCGCGCGCCGGTAGCCGCCGACGCCGGTGTGCGACGGGAGCTTGAGGCGCAGCTTGGCGAGCAGGCCGAAGCTGCCGAAGTCGTCCTTGCCGTAGGGCAGCTGACCGTCGTCCTGCACCGTGTCGTTCTGTCCGCCGGTCCAGAGCGACGCGTCCGTGAAGTACAGGTAGTCCGCCGCTGGGTCACCACCGACGAGGCCACCGATCCGACCATTGCCGATCGGGAGCGCTTGCTCGATCACGTGGCTCTCGACCGCCGGGGCGGGGTACCAGAGCGTGGTCGCGGCGGCGTCGGCCACGAGGTCGGCGGCCGGCGGTCTCGCGGGCGAAGCCTGCGCTGTGAACGGGCGAAACCCGCTCAACGCGAAGCCCGCGCCGACGGCGCCACCGAGCTTGAGGAAGGAGCGGCGGGAGGGCGGGGAAGGGAGGTCCGACATGACAGGTCCGTTCGTCGTCGAAGGCGGAATCCGGCCGTGAGCGAGGCTCGAAGCCCGCCAAACATAGGATGTCTGCCCGAACCTGGTCAAGATTCTTCGGAATTATTTGACCGCCCCGGCGGAGGCGGATCGGATTCCGCCGGGGCCGGATCACCGCACGCGCGCACCGATCCGGCTCCGGCGTCGAAAGGGGTCCGGGTGGCGGTCCCTCCCCTCCGGAGACCGCCACCCGCGCGCCGTCAGCAGGTGCTGGGCGCGGGCTTGCCCGCCAGCCGGTCGGCGAGGTACGCGAGGGCGCCCGGCGCGCCCTGCACGGCCACGGTCACGTGATCACCGACCAGCACGCGGTGGTACTGCACAGGCACACCCTGGGCGCAGTAGGTGCGCACCAGCTTGTCCACCGGCGGGGAGAACGCCAGCTCGTCGAACACGCCCTGGTAGACGTAGACCGGTGAGCCCGGCTTGAAGCGGCCCATCGTGTTCTCGGCGATCACGCGCTTCACCGCGGGCACGTCGAGCAGCTGCGGCACGGTCGTGTAGTCGCTCATGCGGCGGAACGCCTGCCCGACCGTGAACTGCGCGATGCACTGCCCGCCGACCTGGGCGAACGCCTCCTTGCCGCGGGCGTTGAGCAGCGCGTCGGTGTCGATCTCCGAGTACGCGCGGCTCAGTCCGACGGCCGCGCCCACGTAGATCCCGGCGAACGGGCCGCCGTCGATGTGCCGCGCGAGGTAGTCGAGGTCCGCGGGCACACCACCGGCCGCCACTCCGGCGAACTTCAGCTCCGGCGCGTACGACGGCTGCAGCTCGTTGGCCCATTCGCTCGCGAGCGCACCACCCGAGTAGCCGATCAGGCCGGTCGGGGTGGCCGGCCCGGCGAGCCCGGCGGGCGGGAACGACTGCGTGGCACGGATTCCGTCGAGCACGCCGTGTGCGGTGTTGGCGGCCGCGGCCCACTCCGAGCGCGGGCCTTCGTAGTCGGCGGTCACCACGGTGTAGCCCGCGGCGACCAGCGGCAGCATCAGCGCGAGCTCTTCGGCCGGCAGGTTCGTGCCGGTGGTGAGCGCGTACGACGGCGCGCAGTCGGTGGACAGCCCGTCCTGCGCGGTCTGGTACGACACGAGCTTGCGCGCGCCGCTCGCCGGCGGGTTCACCGGCTGCAGGATCGTGGCGACGTCGGCGATCGCGCCGCCGTGGGTGTCGGTGGAGCGGTACTTCACCTGCCACGCGCGGACGGGAACAGGCAGCGCGAGCGCGCGGATGGTGACCGGGCGCGAGTCGAGCACGGTGCCCGGCGCGACGTCCGGGAACGGTGCGGGCTGGGCGTAGAACGGGTCGGTCGCGGGGTTTCCGGGCGCCGGCGCGGCGGTGGCGGCGGGCGTGAACGCGGTCGCGGCCAGGGCGGTGACGGCGAGGAGGACGGAGAGCTTTCGGCGGATGTCGACGCTGACAGTGGGCACGGGACCTCCAACTCAATACCAGGTGGTATCGAGTGGGATGCCTACCAGATGACCTGGATCACAGTCAACGAAAAACGTCCAGGTGAGGGAGCGGTAGTCTCCGGCCCATGGCCCCTTCGCGGACCCCCCGCCGCCGTCCGAGCCGCGCCGAGACGCGGCGCAAGATCATCGACGCCGCCGGCGAGGTGTTCGCGCGCCAGGGCATCGCGGCCACCTCGCTCAACGACATCGCCGCGGAGGCGGGCCTCACGAAAGGCGCGGTGTACTCGAACTTCACCGGCCGCGACGACCTCGTGCTCACCATCATGGAAGAGCACCTCGTCGACCGCATGCGCTCGGCCACCACGGCGTTCGACGAGCTGAGCGACCTCGGCGAAGCCACCGCGGAAGCCGGCGCCCGCCTCGCCGCGGGCGTCGACACCGACGCGACGTGGCACCGGCTGCTCCTGGAGTACTGGGGCATCGCGATGCGCAACCCCACCGTCCACGAAGGACTCGCCACCCGCCGCGCCCAGCTGCGCGAAGCCATCACCGCGGCCATCACCCGGGCCGCGGCCCAGCACGGGGTCGACCTGCCCTTGCCACCCGAGCAGCTCGCCGTGGTGGTGCTCGCGCTGTCCAACGGCCTCGCCGTGGAACGCGGTGTCGAGGCGGCGGCGGTGCCGGACACGCTGTTCGCCGACGTGCTGAAGCTGCTGGTCACGCCGCGCGGAACCGGCGGCGACCCGGACGTCAGTGATACCGCAGCGCCGCCGGATCCTTCTGCTGCGCCAGGTACTCCTGGAACGTGATCACCCCGTCGGCGTGGCCCGGCGCGAGGTTGCCGCCTTCGGCGTACGCGCGGTACAGGCCGCCGGGCAGGCGCACCGGCAGCACGCGCCGGGTGCGGCCACTCGCCGTGAGCAGCGCCAGCGTCAGCTCGGTCGCGGTGAGGACCTCCGGACCGGCGAAGTCCGGAACCCGGCCGGCGGGCTCGGCGTTCGCCAGTTCGGCGAGGCGGACGGCGACGTCCCGCACGTCCACGGGCTGGAAGCGCCAGCGGGGCACCGGTGCCACCGGCAACCGGGACACGCCGGCCAGCACGGCGCGCACGAGTGAGTGGAACTGCGTCGCGCGCTGGATCGTGTGCGGCAGGCCGGAATCCGCGAGCAGTTCCTCCGCCGCGAGCTTCGCGCGGTAGTACCCGAGCGGCACCCGGTCGACGCCGGTGATCGATACGTACACGACGTGCGGCGGATTGCCCGTCCAGCGCGCGGCTTCCACGAGCGTGCGCATCACGTCGACCTCGTGGCGGTGGTCGGTGGCGCAGTGCAGGACCACGTCGCAGCCGGCCAGCGCGGTGTCGAGACCGCGCCCGGTGCGCAGGTCGCCGACGACCCAGTCGGCACCGGCCCCGCGGCGACGCCGGCGGCTCAGCGCGCGCACGCGCTCCCCCGCCGTGACCAGCCGGTCCACGACCGCACTGCCGAGCTGACCCGTCCCGCCGGTGACCAGAATCCGTTCCGGCACGCCGCTCCTCTCCCGGCACCACCGCCCGGCCGGACGGCTTCCGCGGCCATCCTGGCACGCCCGCGCGCGCCCCGGAAGGCGCGCGGACCTCAGGATCCGCGGACCGCGCCCACGCGGACCGGGTGCAGGCCCCTCGACGCCACCGGCTCACCGCAGTGCTCGCACACGCTTTTCACGTGCAGCTCCGCACCGCAGTCGTGTTCGTAGACGGTGGGCGGCGGGCCCTGGTGCACGTACCGGTCACCCCACTGCATCAGGCCGAGCAGCACCGGCTGCAGCGCCTTCGCCGACTCCGTCGGGAAGTACTCGAAGCGCGGCGGGTGGTCCTCGTACTTGCGCTTCTCGAGCACGCCGGCGTCCACGAGCTTGCGCAGCCGCGCGGCGAGGATGTCGCGGCTGGCGCCGGTGTTCTCGGCGATCTGGTTGAACCGTCGCTCGCCCAGGAGCACCTCCCGGAGCGCGAGCATGCTCCAGCGCTCGCCGACCACCTCGAGCGCGTCCGCGATCGAGCAGTCCCTGCCTCGCGAAGCCATCCGCCTCACCTCCGTCGCGCACCGGCTAGGAATTTCCAACCTAGCACGTCACCGGCCCGATGTGAGGTGTCCGACAGCAGCTACCCAGCGGGTTGTGTTCTCCAACCTACTCGGCGTAGAACGGGATCAAGCGGCTATGCGAGGAGGCAGGTCATGAGGGACGCAGTCATCGTCGACGCGGTGCGCACACCGATCGGCAAGGGCAGGCCGACGGGCAAGCTGGCCGGGGTCCATCCGGTCGATCTGCACGCGCACGCCATCCGCTCGCTGGTCGAGCGCACCGGCATCGACCCGGCCCTGATCGACGACGTGATCAGCGGCGCCGTGGGCCAGGTCGGCGAGCAGAGCATGAACACCGCGCGCTGGGCCGCGCTCGCCGCCGGGCTGCCGGAGTCGGTGCCGGCCGTGACCGTCGATCGCCAGTGCGGCAGCAGCCAGCAGGCCATCCACTTCGCCGCGCAAGGTGTCCTCAGCGGCGCCTACGACATCGCCATCGCCTCGGGCATCGAGTCCATGGGCCGCGTGCCGATGGGCAGTCAGATGGCGGGCAAGGACCCGTTCGGCGCCGGCGTCGCCGCGCGCTACCCCGAAGGCCTGGTGCCGCAGGGCATCAGCGCCGAGCTCATCGCCGCCAAGTGGGGCTTCTCGCGTGAGCAGCTCGACGCGTACTCCGCCGAGAGCCACCGGCGCGCCGCGGCGGCGTGGGCCGACGGCAAGTTCGCCGGTGAGGTCGCGGCGCTCAAGGCCCCGGGACCCGACGGCTCGCTCGTGGACGTGACCACCGACGAGTCGGTGCGCCCCGGCACCACCCCGGAGGTGCTCGCGGGGCTCAAGCCGGCGTTCAAGGCCGACCTGTGGGAGGACCGCTTCCCGCAGATCGACTGGCGCGTGACGGCGGGCAACTCCTCACCGATCAACGACGGCGCCTCCGCCGTGCTCATCACCAGCAGCGACACGGCGAAGAAGCTGGGCCTCAAGCCGCGTGCCCGCCTGCACTCGTTCTCGGTGGTCGGCGACGACCCGCTGTACATGCTCACCGGCGTGATCCCCGCGACCCGCAAGGTGCTCGACCGCGCCGGCCTGAAGTTGTCGGACATCGACGCGTTCGAGGTCAACGAAGCGTTCGCCAGCGTCGTGCTCGCCTGGCAGGCGGAACTCGGCGCGGACCTCGCCAAGGTCAACGTGAACGGCGGCGCCATCTCGATCGGTCACCCGCTCGGCGCCAGCGGCGGCCGGCTCATGACCACGCTGCTGTCGGTCCTCGAACAGACCGGCGGCCGCTACGGCCTGCAGACCATGTGCGAGGCCGGCGGCCTCGCCAACGCGACCATCATCGAGCGGTTGTAACGAGCCCCGGATCCGGGACGCCCGCCATCCCCCGGCGTCCCGGGTCCGTACCCCCGTCCAGGGCAGCACCGGTGCTCAGGAATCCTCCGGGTCGAGGCCGTCACGGTCGGCCCATTCGAGCAGGGGTTCCAGGGAGAAGACGGCGTCGTCGATGCCCGCGTGGAGGTCGCCGAGCTCGGCGAAGCGCGCGGGCACCGTGGCGATCGTGCACTCGCGCGGCTCGACGTCGTCCACCTCGTCCCAGCGGATCGGCGTGGACACGGTGCCCTCGGGAACACCGCGGACGGAGTAGGCGCTGGCGATCGTGTGGTCGCGCGCGTTCTGGTTGTAGTCCACGAAAAGCTTCTTGGGATCCCGGTCCTTGCGCCACCACGTGGTCGTGACCTCGTCGGGCGCACGCCGCTCCACCTCGTGCGCGAAGGCCAGCGCCGCGCGGCGCACGTCGGCGAAGCCCCACCGCGGTTCGATGCGCACGTACACGTGCAACCCGCTGCCGCCCGAGGTTTTCGGCCAGCCGACCGCGCCCAGCTCGTCGAGCACCTCGTGCGCGACGTGGGCCACGCGGCGCACCGTGTCGAAGGGACAGTCGGGCATCGGGTCGAGGTCGATGCGCCACTCGTCGGGCTTCTCGGTGTCGGCCCGTCGCGAGTTCCACGGGTGGAACTCCACAGTGGACATCTGCACCGCCCACGCGACGTGGGCCGCCTCGGTCACGCACAGCTCGTCGGCGAACCGGTTGTAGCGCGGGAAGTGCACGCGGACCGTCTCCAGCCACGGCGGCGCGCCGTGGGGCACACGCTTCTGGTGCACCTTCTCCCCCGCCACGCCCTGGGGGAACCGGTGCATCATGCACGGCCGCTCCCGCAGAGCGCGCACGATGCCCTCGCCCACCGAGAGGTAGTAGTTCACCAGATCGAGCTTCGTCTCGCCCCGCGCCGGGAAGTACACCCGGTCGGGGTTGGAGATCCGCACCATGCGGTCCCCGACCGCGATCTCCACCGCCGAGTCTTTCGCCATGCCGTGACCGTAACCGCAAAGCAGCGCAGGCGCGATCAGATCCGCACGAGCCGCACCCAGCCGTCGCCGGTGGCGGGTGAGAACAGGTGCCACGTGCCCGGCCCGGAAAGCGGTGACCAGCTCCAGTCGAGCCGGTAGTCCACTGGCCGGGGCCGGCGCGCGCGGTCGAGCCAGCGGTAGTCCAGCTTCAGGAGGAACCCGTCGACCGGGCCCGCCGCCGCGATGCGCTGCTCGACCAGCGGCACGACCCGGCCCTGGTCGGCGAACGAGTCGACCATCGTGCATTCGCAGAAGTACGCGAGCGTGCCGATCTCCGGCGGGGCCGCCACCGTCGCGTCGCCCACCTGCGCGCCGATCGCCTGGCCGACCCGGGCGTAGTCGGCGGCCGTGGCCCAGTTGCCGAAGATCGGCGGCGCCGCCCACGGCACCCCGCGGCGCACGTCCACATACGCGGCCGGCAGCACCGCCAGCGCGAACGCCAGCCCCGCCACCGCCACGCGCACCACCCCGGCACCGCGGGCGAGCCACCCGGCCGCGACCACGAACACCGCGGTCAGCGCGACGATCGGTGCCACGTAGTACCACTGGTAGGGCGGCACCCCGAGCAGCGAATACGCGCCGTAGTACAGCAGCCCGCCGAACCCCAGCGCCGCGACCGGCCCGAACCGGGCGGCCCGCTCCCGGCTCGCCACCAGCCATCCCGACCAGCCGAGCAGCGCCACCAGCCCGCCGAAGGCTGGGGCGAACGCCACCAGCGTCGCCTTCCAGCGTTTCGGATCGAGGTAGTACACCGGGCCGTTGCCGTAGGTGTACTCGCCGAACGCGCCCTGCGTCGTCTTGATCAGGAACGTGTCCGGGATCGCCGAGCCGAGCGCGAACCAGCTGAACACGAACCACGGCAGGCACACCGCGAGCGCCACCGCCACCACGGGGAGCAGCCGGCGGCGCAGCGCGCCGACCCCGAGCGTCAGCAGCACCACGAAGATCACCAAATCAAGGCGCACCAGGACCGCGAGCCCAGCCACCACACCGAACCCGACCGCGCGCCCTTCCAGCGCGTACGCGGTGAGCAGCAGCAGGGCCGCCGCGATGAGGTGCACCTCGAGCCCGGTCGCCGACAGCACGAACGGGTTCACCAGGATCGCGGCCGTCCCCGCCACCGCGGTGAAAAACGGCAGCCGCAGCACCCGGGCCACCCGCGCGAAACCCCAGCCCACCGCCGTCATCGCCGCCACGAACACGAGCCCCGCGCCGGCCACCGGGTGGACCGAGCCACCCGCGACCCGCGTGAGGGTGCCGCCGAGCGCGAGCAGCAGGACGTTGAGCGGTGAGGTCGCCGAGTTCGCCGTCTCGGCCCGGACCAGCCCCCAGTGGAAGTGCTCGGCGAGGTTCCGCGCGTACCCCAGCGTGATGAACGCGTCGTCGATCAGGCTGCCCCGCACGCAGAGGAACACCACCGCGGAAACCACGGCCACCGTGGCCGGCCAGCACAGCGCCCGGCCACGGCCGCGTCTCGGCGGCTCCCCCGGCTCGGCCGGGAGGCGCGCGGGAGCCGCGGCCCGGCCCACGTCAGGTCCCGTCGCCGCGCACGAGGTAGAGCACCTGCTCACCGGCCCACGGCGACGCGATCCGCCACTGCGCCAGCACGTTCGCCGGAGCGGCCGCGCCGACCGTCTTCGGCACGAGCGCGTACTCGGGTTTCACCGCCACCGCGCCGAAATCGAAGTAGTGGAAGTTGAGGTCGACGAGCTTGCGGCCGAACGCGCCCATCGCCGCCTCGCGCTGCGCGATGGCCGGGCCGACCGCGCCCCGGTCGTCGAACAGGTCCACGATCGAGCACCCGCAGCTGTACGCGAGCACCCCGATCTCACCGCCGCTGCGCACGGTGCCCGAGCCGACGAGCCGGCCCAGTTCCGGCCCGATCCGCTCGTACTGCGCGGTGGTCGTGTGGTTGGACATGATCGGTGCGAACGGCCGCGGCAGCCCGCCCCACGCGTAGAACCCCACGCTCACCACCACCAGCCCGACCGCGGCGAGCAGCGCCGGCACCCCGGCCGTGAACCGGGCCACCGCCGGCGCGCGCCCGGCCACGGCGGCCACCGCCGCCGCGAAGAAGATCGTGGTCACGGCGATGCTCGGCCCGTAGTACCAGTGGTATGGCGGCACGTGCAGCCGCGAGTACGCCAGGTAGTGCACGATCCCCGCCGGCACGAGCGCGACGAAGGCCAGCAGCGCCGTCGCGGCCGGCCCGCGCCGGACCAGCGTGACGAGCCAGCCGAGGAACGCCACCACACCGAGCGCCGCGGGCAGGAACGAAAGCCAGGTCGCCCACGGGAAAACGCTCTCGTACAGCGCCGGTCCGTTGGAAAACCCGTAGGTGCCCCAGGACTTCTGCAACGTCTTGATGATCAGCGTGTCCGGCACCGCCGAACCGAGCACGAACCAGCTGAACACGAACCACGGCAGCGCCACCACCACCGCCGTGAGCACGGATTTGCCGAGCCCCGCCCAGAACCGCGCGCGCACCAGGACCACCACCACGGCGATCAGCACCAGGTCCACCCGGATGAGCAGCAGCACGCCCGCGGCCACGCCCACGAGCACGGGCCGCCGTTCGGCCGAGAACACCAGCAGGCCCACCACCGCCGCCACCCCGAACTCGACCTCGAGCCCGATCGACGAGATCAGCAGCGGGTTCACGGTGAGCAGCGCGACCGCGAGCGGCGAGAACCACCGCGGCAGTCCCGCCCGGTCCCCCAACCGGGCCAGCCCGACGGCGATCACCACCTGGCACAGCACGTACAGGATCGCCGCGGCCAGCACGGCGTCGCGCACCACCACCGTGAACCCGGCGAGCACCAGCACGCTCAGCGGCGAGGTCGCCGTGTTCGCCGTGCCCAGCTCGATCAGGCCCCAGTGCCCGTGGAACGCGAGGTTGCGGGCATAGGCGAGCGTGATGAAGGTGTCGTCGATCAGGTGGTGGCGAAACAGCGCGAACACGCCGGCCGAGAGCACCGCGACCACGAGCGCGAGCACGCCGTGGCGGCGCGGTGCCGGCCGGGCGTCCTCGACGTCGCCGGCGGTGGTGGTGCTGGCAGATGCCACGCGGACTCCTCGTCAGGAGGCGCCGGGCAGGTTCTCAGCGCGCGGGCACCAGCGTGAAGTGCCCGATGCCCTTGGCGGCCGAGTACACCGTCCACGAGTCGGGCCCCGACGCCGGGCCCTTGCCGTAGAGCAGCCGATAGTCTACCTGCCGCGGCTGCTGGTTCCGGTCGAACCAGTGGTAGTTGATCTTCAGGCCCAGCCGGGACACGGTGCCGTCCTCCGCGATCCGCTTGCGCACGATCGAGGCGACCTGGCTGCGGTCGGAGAACACGTCGAGGATCTGGCAGTCGCAGTAGTACGCGAGCGTGCCGATCTCGCCCGGCCCCGCCACCGAGGCGCCGTTGAGCCGCTGGCCGAGCTCCCGACCGACCCGGGCGTAGTCGGTCGAGCTGGCCCAGTTGCCGAAGATGACCGGCGACGGCCACGGCACCCCCTGCGCCACGTCGATCGACACCATGCCGAGCGCCGTGACCCAGGCCAGCCCCAGCGCCGTGAGCGGCGCGGCGTTGCGCAGGCCCGGGCGGCGGCCGGACTCGGCGAGCCAGATGCCGGTCATGAGCACGGCGAACGAGCCGATCGTGGTCGTCGGCGTGGCGTAGTACCAGTGGTACGGGCCGACGCCGAGCGTCGAGTACACGATGTAGTAGACGACGCCGCCCAGGCCGAGCCCGACGATCGGCGCCAGCGCCGGGAAGTCGTCCCAGCGACGGGCGAAGCGCAGGCCGAACCAGGCCAGCAGCACGACCGTGCCCGCGATCGCCGCGGCGAAGGTGAAGATCACCGTGACCGGCTGGTAGAGGAAGTACATGACCGGGCCGCTGAAGTAGCCCCACGCCCCGAAAAGGCCTTCCTGGTCCTGCTTGATCACCAGCGTGTCGGGGATGAACGAGCCCAGCGCGAACCAGCTGAACAGGAACCACGGCGCCGCGACCAGCACCGCGGTGCCGAACGCGCGCCAGAAGTGCCGGCGGATCGCGCCCGTGCAGAACGTGATGATCAGGACGAACACGACGAGGTCGAGGCGCGTGAGCACGGTCAGCGCGGCGAACACGCCGAACAGCACCGGCCGGCCTTCGACCGCGAAGACCGTGAGCCAGAGCAGGATCGCCGGCACGAGCAGGACCTCGAGGCCGGTGGCCGACAGCAGGAACGGGTTCACGACCACGAGCACCACGCCGAGCAGGCCGACCCAGGTCGCCAGGCCGAACGCGCGGGCCAGGCGCTGCCACGCCCAGCCGAGCGCGGCCGAGGAGAGCACCGTGAGCGCGCCGAGCGCGAGTACCGGGTGCGCGGCGCCGCTGATCCGCGTGACGAGCGTCAGCAGTCCGAGCAGCAGCACGTCGAGCGGCGAGGTCGCCGAGTTCGCCGTGGTGCCCGGCACGAGGGCCCACTCGCCGTGGAGCGCGAGGTTCTTCGCGTACGCGAGCGTGATGTACCCGTCGTCGGTCAGGCTCCCGCGCACCAGGAGAAACGACAACAGGCCCAAAACGGCCGCGGCCCAGGGCAGCCAGCCGAAGCGCGCGGAGCGTGACCGCACGCGCGAGCGCGACCGGGGTTCGACGCGGCCGTCCGCGCCTTCCGGGATCGTGACCACTGATTCATCCACCGACATGGTCCAGGAACGATAGGGGGTGTACGTCGAGGCGATGCTAACGCCCCGCCCGTAACGCGGGAGTTTTCTCCGTTTTTCACCCCCGAACCGGTCAGACCAGAGCGTGCCGACCGCTGCGCTCGGCATCGGCGCTTTGGTCCAGCACCCGCTGGGCCACCCGGCCTATCGCCGCGTCGAGTTCGGCGCGGTCGCCGGTGCCCCAGTCGGCGAGGCGCTCGGCCAGCCAGTCGCGCCAAGAACGCACGAGCTTGCCGAACTCGTCGCGCCCGGCGGCGGTGAGCACCCAGCTGCCGCCGGAGAACCCGAGGTACCCGGTGAGCTCGAGGCGCGCGAACGCGGGCTCGAGAACCTGCGGGGGCACGCCGTAGTGCTGCCCGATCGCCGTGAGCGTGGCCGGCTCGCCGCGCCGCTCGCGCAGGTGGACCTGCACGAGGCACCACAGGCCGCCGTGGTCGAGCTCGGATCCCGAACGGGCGGCGATGGCCGGCGCGACCTTGCGGCGCTCGCGGAAGAACAGCGTGGCGACGGCGCGTTCGAGCTCTCGGTCGTGATCGCGCGCCTCGGGCATCCCGAACCCGTCGCCGAGATCGGGCGCCGCGGCGCGGGACGTGTCGCGCAGCGGCACCTCCTTGAGGAAAAACGCGAGCGCCAGCGCGACCAGACCCACCGGTGCGGCGGACAAGAACACCACATGGAGCGAATCGCTGTAGGCGCCGATCACGGGCTGTGACACCGACGCCGGCAGCTGGTGCAGCGCCTGTGGCACCTGCGTGGCCCGTGGGTCGACGCCCGGCGGCAGCGGGTGCGCGGCCAGCGCGCCGGCCAGGTTCGGCGCCAACTGGTTGGCGTAGACCGTGCCGAAGATCGCCGCGCCGAACGAGCTGCCGATCGAGCGCAGGAACGTGACGCCGGAGGTGGCGACGCCGAGGTCGCGGTAGTCCACGGTGTTCTGGACCGCGATGGTGAGCACCTGCATGCCGAGGCCGATCCCGAGGCCGAGCACCGCCATGTACAGGGCCGACTCCCAGAACCCGGTGTCCGGGCCGAGCCGGGAGAGCAGGTACAGCCCGGCCGTCATCAGCGCCGAGCCGACCAGCGGGAAGATCTTGTACCGGCCCGTGCGGCTCACGAGGTTGCCCGACAGGATCGACGCGAAGAGCAGCGCGAGCACCATGGGCAGCAGTCGCACGCCCGACGAGGTCGCCGACACGCCCTGTACGTACTGCATGTAGGTCGGCAGGTAGGACAGCGCGCCGAGCATCGCGAAGCCGACCACGAAGCTCATGATCCCGGCGACGGTGAACACCGGGTTCCGGAACAGCCGCATCGGCAGCATCGGTTCCTTCGCCCGCAGCTCCACCAGCACGAACAACCCGAGCAGCACGATCGAGCCGATCGCCATGCCGATGATCGTCGGCGAGCCCCACGCGTACGTGGTGCCGCCCCAGCTCGTGACGAGCGTGAGCCCGGTGGCGGCGAGGCCGATCAGCAGGATGCCGAGGTAGTCGATCACCGGCTTCAGCTTCGCCCGCGCGTTGGGCATCGCCGAGGCGGCCACGATCAGCACCACGACCACGAGCGGGATGTTCACGTAGAACGCCCAGCGCCACGACAGGTGGTCCACGAAGAAGCCGCCGAGCATCGGCCCGGCCACGGTCACCACGCCGAACACCGACCCGAGCGCGCCCTGGTACTTGCCGCGCTCGCGCAGCGGCACCACGTCGGCGATGAGCGCGGTCGAGGTCACCATCAGGCCGCCGCCGCCCAGGCCCTGCACGGCGCGCCACACGATGAGCCACACCATGCTGTCGGCGAACCCGCAGAAGAACGAACCGACCCCGAAGATCACCACGGACAGCTGGAACATCAGCTTGCGGCCGAACAGGTCGCCGAGCTTGCCCACGACCACGGTCATGATCGTCTCGGCCAGCAGGTACGCGGTCACGACCCACGAGAGGTGGCCGGCGCCGCCGAGGTCGCCGACGATGGTGGGCAGGGCCGTGCCGACGATCGTCTGGTCGAGCGCCGCGAGCAGCATGCCGAGCAGCACGGCACCGAACACCGCGTTGATCTTCCGCCGCGACAGGCCCGCCCCCAGCGAGGCCGGCTCCTCCTGCGTCACCTCGGCGGTGGCCGTCATGCGCTCTCCTCGTGACCCGTCCGGTGGTCGTTCCCGCGGGTCCACCGTAGGGCGAGGTGTCCACTGTGGATAGCCACTCGTTACGGTGACGAGGGCACCGGTGCGGCGTCACATTGACCGGACGGGTGAGCGTGACCAGAGTGTCCCTCGTGGACTACGTGGACGAACGATCCGGCCGCCGCTACCCGCTCGACGCGCTGCGCTGGTGCGGCGACGACGGCGCACCGCTCACGGTGGAGCCGCTGCCCGGCATCACGCGCGAGCAGGTGGACACCGCCACGCGCTCGCTCTGGCGCTACCGCGCGGCGCTGCCGGGTGCGCTTCGGCCGATCTCGCTCGGCGAAGGCTGCACGCCGCTGGTCGAGCGGCCGTGGCGAGGGCACGCCACGCCGTTCAAGCTCGAGTGGTTCAGCCCCACCGGCAGCTTCAAGGACCGCGGCAGCAGCGTCATGCTGTCCGCGCTGGCGCAGGCGGGCGTTCGCGAGGTCCTCGAGGACAGCTCGGGCAACGGCGGATCATCGGTGTCGGCGTACGCGGCCGCCGCGGGCATCACGGCCACGATCCTCGCGCCCGAATCGACGTCACCGGCGAAGATCCTGCAGAGCCGCGCGTACGGCGCGACCGTGGACCTGGTGCCGGGCACGCGCGACGACACCGCCGCCGAGGCCCTGCGCCGCTCGGGCGAAACCACCTACGCGAGCCACAACTGGCACCCGTTTTTCCTGCAGGGCACCAAAACGCTGGCGTATGAGCTGTGGGAGGACTTCGGCTTCACCGCGCCGGACACGGTCGTGACCGTGGCCGGCGCGGGCAGCATCGTGCTCGGTCTCGACCTCGGGTTCGGCGAGCTGCTCGCGGCCGGCGCCATCACGAAGCGACCGCGGCTGCTCGTGGCCCAGCCGGCGAACTGCGGCCCGATCGACGCGGCGTTCCGCGCCGGAGCCGAGGGTGCCGTGCCCACGCAGTTCGCGCCCACGATCGCCGAGGGCACCGCCATCCGCGAGCCCGTCCGCCTGCCCGAGGTGCTCGCCGCGATCCGCCGCTCGGGCGGGGCGACCGTGGCGATCACCGAGACCGAGATCGCCCGCGCCGCCCGCGAGCTGCCCCGGATCGGCCTCTACGCCGAGCCGACCAGCGCCACCGCGGCGGCCGCCGTCGACGTCTTCCGCACCGAGGGGGTGCTGGTGCCCGGCGAGAGCACCGCCGTGATCCTCACCGGCTCGGGGCTGAAGGCGGCCGCCACGATGGGCACGCTCGTCTGAGCGGCCCGG
The DNA here is from genome assembly GCF_035918295.1 of Amycolatopsis rhabdoformis. Lineage (GTDB taxonomy): Bacteria > Actinomycetota > Actinomycetes > Mycobacteriales > Pseudonocardiaceae > Amycolatopsis > Amycolatopsis rhabdoformis. The sequence goes on along the minus strand of NZ_CP142149.1, from coordinate 2,633,178 downwards.
CTCAGCGGTCGTGGCTGCGGCGGTCGTAGGACACGGCGTAGATCGCGCTGCGCGCGGCCAGGATCGGGTCATCGGACAGCTCGATGCCCTCGGTGAGCAAGGTCGGGTCGAAGACCTGGGCGTTCCAGTGCTTCTGGTCGGTGACCTCGGCGGTGATCGCGAGGCGCCCGGCCGTGATCTCGGTGCGCTCCTCGGGCCACACGAGCGTGGCGTCGTTCGTCGGGTCGCCGGGCTCGCCGAGCTGCACCTTGAGCGTGAACTCCACCGGGCCGCGCGCGAGCCGTTCGCCGAGCTCGCCGGTGAGGTGCTCGGCCGACCAGTCACCGCCCTCGCCCGTGGCCAGCACATGGTCGCCGGCCTCGGGCACCCAGCGGTAGCGCACGGCACGCCGGGAACCGTCGGCGGCGCGCCAGAAGAACGCGTGGATCGCCCAGTACGTGGTGGTGCCGTAGCTGATCGGCGTGGGCAGCTGCGAAGCGGTGAACAGCCCCGGGCCCGCGCTCGGGTGCGCCCCGACGTGGGCCTGCACCTTGCCGAGGTCGGGCGCGCCGGTGGCCGGGTCGGGCTCGGCCGCCTTCAGCAGCGCGAGGAAGTCCTCCGGCGTCGCGGCGATGAACCGGTCGATGTTCACCCCGACGACGTCGGTGTTGCCGCCCCCGGGCAGGTGGAACTTCACGGCGAGCCCGCGCACGGCCGTGCCGGCGTCGGCCAGGTGCGGGTTGGTGTCGGTGTGCGAGAACCGCACGGTCGCGCGCACCGGCTCACCGCTCAGGTGCGCCGCCGTGGTGAGGTCGGCCGCGGCGCCGGACGGGACGAACGTGGCGTCGTAGCAGACGCCCCGCGCGTGGGCCCGGCGGTAACCCGGGTAGGTGCCCTTCAGCTGCTCGATCTCGTCCACGATGGACACGGAGAGCTGGGACGCAGGCAGTTCGGTGGTCATGGCGTGAACGTAACGGCGCTCGCCCGGGCGCGCCCGCGGATCTACCCGGGCGGCCACGGAAGTGTTCCTGAAGGTGCCCGCGAACGCGAGAACCATTCCGGAATGGCCGGTCAGCGGAAATCAAGCCTTGATCAAGTCGCCGGAAGAATGGCGGCCCTGTCAAATCGAGGGAGCGTTTTCCGGTGATTTCCCCAGCGTGACTTGTCGCACACCTTAAGTCTTCCTAGGTGCGCTTGGTCACGCGCGCCGGTACCGCTAGCGTCACGCAACCATGGATTCCACAGTGGTCGCCAAAGACGGCGACACCTACACGAAAGCACTGGGCAACCGCCAGGTGCAGATGATCGCGATCGGCGGCGCGATCGGTGTCGGGCTCTTCCTCGGGGCCGGCGGCAAGCTCCAGCAGGTCGGTCCTTCGCTGGTGCTCTCCTACGCCATCTGCGGCATCGCCGCCTATTTCGTCATGCGCGCGCTCGGCGAGCTCGTTCTGCACGAACCGAGTTCCGGAAGTTTCGTCACCTACGCTCGCAAGTTCATCGGGCCGTGGGCCGGGTTCGTGTCCGGCTGGATGTACTGGGTGAACTGGGCGATGACCGGCATCGCCGAGATTACCGCCGTCGCGATCTACGTGCACAAGTGGCTGCCGAACGTGCCGCAGTGGATCACCGCGCTGGTGGCGCTCGGCGTGCTGATCGGCGTGAACCTGGTGAGCGTGAAGCTGTTCGGGGAGCTGGAGTTCTGGTTCTCCGTGGTGAAGGTGCTCGCGATCGTGGTCTTCCTGATCACGGCGATCGGGCTCGTGTTCGCGGGCGCCGACATCGGCGGCACCACCGCCGGCGTGCACAACCTCACCGACCACGGCGGCTTTTTCCCGGCCGGCATCGGCATCGCGCTGATGACGCTGCAGGCCGTGATCTTCGCGTACTCCGCGATCGAGGTCGTCGGCATCGCCGCGGGCGAGACCAAGGACGCGCGCAAGGTGCTGCCGAAGGCCATCAACGGCGTCGTGTGGCGCATCGGCGTGTTCTACGTCGGCTCGGTGCTGCTGCTGGCGATGCTCATGCCGTGGTCGTTCTACAACGGCGGGGAAAGCCCGTTCGTCACCGTGTTCTCGCGCCTCGGTATCGGCGGCATCGGCGACGTGATGAACGCCGTGGTGCTCACGGCCGCGCTGTCCTCGTGCAACTCGGGGCTCTATTCCACGGGCCGCATCCTGCGCGCGCTGGCCGACCACGGCGAGGCGCCGAAGTTCGTCGGCAAGATGAACAGCCGCCACGTGCCCTATGGCGGCATCCTGTTCACGTCGATCGTCTACGTGCTCGGCGTGGTGCTGAACTACATCGTTCCGCAGGAGGCGTTCGACATCGCGATCGCGGTCGCGTCGCTCGGCGTGGTGGCCACCTGGGCCACGCTCATCTACTCGCAGATGCGGATGCGCCAGGCCGCGCTGCGCGGCGAGGTCGAGCGGCCGAGCTACCGGATGCCGGGTGCGCCCTACACCGGCTGGGCCACGCTCGGGTTCCTGCTGCTGGTGGTCGTGCTCATGGGCTTCTCCGACGGCGCCGAGAAGATCGCGTTCTACTCGATCCCGGTGCTCGTGGTGGTGCTCGCGGTCGGCTGGCGGATCGTGTCGCGCCGCAAGCGCGCCCACGCCGAAGCCTGATCCGCGCACCGCACGCGCCCGGCCGGGCACCGCTCCCGGCCGGGCGCGTGCGGTGCGGGCATACTCGGACGCGGCGGCGCGGACGCGTCGTCTGGCGGGAGGTCCGTGATGGTGTCGTCGGAGGCGTCCCGGCGGGTGACGATCCACGACGTCGCGCGCACCGCCGGGGTATCGCGGCAGACGGTGTCGCGGGCGCTCAACGACAAGGGCGAGATCGACGGCGGCACCAAGCAGCGCGTGCTCGACGCGGCCCGGGAGCTCGGCTACCGGCCCAGCCGCTTCGCCCGCGGACTGGTACGCCAGGACACCACCACGATCGGGCTCGTGATCCCGGACCTGCTCAACCCGTTCTTCACCGAGGTCGCCGCCGCCGCGCTCGAAGCCGCGCGCGCCCGCGGCTGGCACGTGGTCGTGTACGACACCTCCGACAGCGCCGAGGAAGAGCTCGGCACACTGCAGGTGATCGGCTCGCAGGTCGACGCCGTGGTCGGCTACTTCAGCCGGCCCGAGGACGAGCTCGACCGCTTCACCCGCGGCATCCCGGTGGTGCTCATCGGACGCGAGCACCACACGCCGCGCTTCAGCTCGATCCGCGTCGAGGGCGCCGAGGGCGTGAAGGCCGCGATCACGCACCTCGTGAACGCCGGTCACCGGCGCATCGGCATGCTCGACCACGCCGGGCGAGCCGAGCCGAGCGTCCGGCGCGACTGGTTCGCCGCCGCGGTCGCCGCCCACGGCCTCGAAGCCGAGGTCGTGGAGCGCGCCGCCCAGTCGGTGGACGGCGGCGCCGGCGCCCTGGAGGCGCTGCTGGCCGAACACCCCGACGTGACGGCGGTGTTCACGTTCAACGACATCATCGCCATGGGCGCCCTGCGCGCGGCCCGCCGGCTCGGCCGCCGGGTGCCCGACGACCTCGCCGTGGTCGGGTTCGACGGCCTGCAACTCGGCACCGTCGTGGACCCGGCGCTGACCAGCGTCGCGCTCGACACGCGCCGGCTCGGCGCGCTCGCGATCGACCAGGTCGCCCGCCTGCTCACCGGCGCCACTCCCCTCTCGGCCGACGAGCTGGTCGTGCAGGCCCAGCTGCTGGTCCGCGAATCCGCCTGATCTTCCCCGCTTGACACCCCGCGCGGCCTCGCGCACACTTCCGAGCAATCCGTGAACGTTCACGGGAACGTTCACGGAGCTTCCCGGAGGGTCCCCGATGACGTTGACTCGACGACGGTTCCTGACCGGCGCGGCGGCACTCGGCGCCGCGGCGTTCGGGGCAGGCGCCTGCACCAGTCCCACCACCGCGAACCCGGGGCGGATCACGCTCTGGTACACCTCGAACGGCCTGTCCGACACCGTGCTCGGCGAGGCCGTGAAGCGCTTCGCCGCCGACAAGCTGACCCCTTCGCAGGTCAGCGGCGAACTGAAGCAGCGGCTGCTCGCCGCACTGGCCGGCGAGGCCTACCTGCCCGACATCACCATGCTCGGCGACGACATCGCCACGTACTTCGCCGACACCGATCACTTCGTCGACCTGAACACCCTCGGCGCGGGCAGCGTGCGCGACGAGTACCTGCCCTGGAAGTGGCAGGCCGGCGCGAGCCCCGAGGGGTTCCAGCTCGGGTTCCCGGTCGACGTCGGCCCGGCCGCCCTGTACTACCGCCACGACCTGTTCACCCAGGCCGGGTTCCCCGGCGAGCCCGACGACGTGGCCGCGGCGACGGCCACGTGGGACGACTACTTCACGTTCGGCACGAAGCTGCAGAAGAAGCTGCCCGGGCGGTACCTGATCACCGACACCAAGACGGTGTTCACGTACTCGCTCGCGCAGGAGCCGCGCAAGTACTTCGACCGCGCCAACCACTACCTCGACGACCAGTCGCAGGTGCGCCGCGCGTGGGACCGGGCCGTGCAGGCGTTCCGGATGGGCCTCACCGCCGGGTACGCGGGTTCGCAGAGCGTGAACGGCCAGTCGATCGACCGGCACGCGGCCTGGAACAGCGGCAAGGAGCTCAGCTTCGTCAACGCGTCCTGGATCACCGGCGAGCTCAAGGAATCGGCGCCGGGCACCTCGGGCAAGTGGCGCGTGTGCCGGCCGCCTGGCGGCGCGGGCAACCAGGGCGGTTCGTTCCTCGCGATCACGAAGTACTGCCCCGACCCGCACGCCGCGTTCGAGATCGTGAAGTGGCTGCAGTCGCCGCAGATCCAGCCCCAGAACTACCTGGAGCTCGGGCTCTTCCCGCCCAGCCCGTCGGCCTACTCGGATCCGCGGCTGCTCGCGCCCGAGCCGTTCTTCGGCGGCCAGGTGACGATGGACGTGTTCTCGACGATCGCCCGGGACGTCAAGCCCGTGTACTTCAGCCCGTGGGACATCTCGATCAGCGACACCTACACCGACGAACTGACCAATGTGGAAAGCGCCGGCAAGGATCCCGAACAGGCGTGGCGTGATGCCCGCGCCGCGGTGGAACGCCTGCTGCGCCGCCAGGGGGTGCTCTCGTGACCGCGATCCTGCCCGCCGAGACGGCCGGTGTCCGCCGCGCGCCGGCCCGCCAACCCGCGCACGGCCGCCGCAAGCGGTGGCGTTACCTGCCGCAGTACCTGGCCGTCGCGCCGTTCTTCGTGCTCTTCGCCATCTTCGGCGTGTACCCGGTGCTCTACTCGCTGTACCTCGCGCTGCAGCGCTGGGACGGCGTCGGCCCGATGAAGTTCGTCGGGCTGGAGAACTTCGCGTTCCTGCTGTCGGACACCACGTTCTGGGACTCGATCGGCAACACCCTGATCATCTGGGTGATGTCGACGGTCCCGATGACGGCGCTCGCCCTGCTCATCGCCGTCGGGCTCAACTCTTCGGTGCGGTACAAGGGCCTGCTGCGGGTCGCGTACTTCCTGCCGAACGTGACCTCGATCGTGGCGATGTCCCTGGTTTTCGGCTCGATCTTCTCCGACGAGTTCGGGATCCTGAACTGGTTCCTGGGCCTGTTCGGCATCGGCACCGTCGACTGGCTGAGCGATCCGTGGGCCATCCGCGGCGCGATCTCGATCATGATCATCTGGCGCTGGACCGGCTACAACGCGATCATCTTCCTGGCCGGCCTGCAGGCGCTGCCGCCGGACGTGTTCGAGGCCGCGCGCATCGACGGCGCGGGCCCGGTGCAGACGTTCTTCCGCATCACGCTGCCGCTGCTGCGGCCGGTGCTGCTGTTCTCCGTGGTGATGTCGGCGATCAACGGGCTGCAGATCTTCACCGAGTCGCAGGTGCTGCTCGGCAACCGCGGAGGTCCCGCGGGCGCGGGCATGACGATGGTCCTCTACTTCTACAACACGGCCTTCGCGGACAACGACTTCGGCTACGGCGCCGCGATCGCGTGGGGCATCTTCGTGGTGGTCGTCCTCTTCTCGATCCTCAACTGGCGGCTCGTGATGCGGCCCGAGCGCGGTCAGGTCCAGACCAAGGGAGCCGGCCGATGACGACCAGGCGCGCTCGGGTACTCACGCTGGTGGCGCTGATCGTCGGCGCGTTGATCACGCTGTTCCCCTACTACTGGCTCGCCGTGATGGCGTCCAACACCACCGCCGACATCTACGCGACCCCACCGCGGCTCACGTTCGGCGGGCACCTGTTCGCCAACATCGGCGAGGTGTTCGCGAAGATCGACTTCTTCGGCTCGCTGCTCAACACGCTGATCGTCGCCGTGGTGACGACGCTGCTGGTGTTGTTCTTCGACTCGCTGGCGGCGTTCACCTTCGCCAAGTACGACTTCCCGGGCAGCAACGTGCTCTTCGGCATCCTGCTCGCCACGTTCGTGGTGCCCACGCAGCTCTCGGCGATCCCGCAGTTCACGCTCATGGCGAACTTCGGCTGGGTCGGCGATCTCAAGGCGCTGATCATCCCCGCCGCCGCCAACGCGTTCGGCATCTTCTGGATGCGCCAGTACGCCCGCGGCGCGATCCCCGACGAACTGCTGGAGGCGGCTCGGGTGGACGGCGCGGGCTTCTTCCGCACGTACCTGTCGGTCGGGCTGCCGGTGCTGCGCCCGGCGCTCGCGTTCCTCGGCATCTTCACCTTCGTCAACGCCTGGAACGACTACCTGTGGCCGCTGGTCGTGCTGATCGACTCCAACCACGTGACGCTGCAGGTCGCGCTCTCGCAGCTGCAGGGCGTGTACGTGAAGGACTACAGCGTGGTCATGGCCGGCACGCTCGTCGCGATCGTGCCGTTGATCATCGTGTTCCTCTTCGGGGCCCGCCACTTCATCCGCAACATCGCCGCCGGCGCCCTCAAGGGCTGAAAGGAACCCATGTCGTCGTCGTACGTCGAAGATCCCGCTCCCGGCCCCGGCTCGCTACCGCCCCGCGCCGCCTTCTCCTCCGGCGCGCGGTCGGTGAGCCTGGCCGGGACGTGGCGGTTCCTCCTCTCGCCCTCGCCGGCGGCAGCGCCGGACGGGATCGAGCGCGACGACTTCGACGACCGCGGCTGGACCGGGCTGACCGTGCCCGGCCACTGGCAGCTGCAGGGCCACGGGAACCCGGCCTACACCAACGTGCGCTACCCGTTTCCCGTGCGGCCGCCGCTCGTGCCGTCGGACAACCCGACGGGTGATCACCGGCTCGTGTTCGCCCTGCCGGACGACTGGCCGGACGAGCCCGCGGTGCTGCGGTTCGACGGCGTCGACTCGTGCGCGCGGGTGTGGCTAAACGGCGAAGAGCTCGGCGTGACCCGCGGCAGCCGGCTGCCGACGGAGTTCGCGGTGGGCCCGTTGCTGCGCCCGCGTGGCAACGTGCTGGCCGTGCGCGTGCACCAGTGGTCTTCGGGCAGCTACCTCGAAGACCAGGACATGTGGTGGCTCTCGGGCATTTTCCGCGCGGTCACGCTGCTTTCGCGCCCGGTCGGCGGTGTCGAGGACTACCAACTGCACGCGGACTACGACCACGTGAGCGGTCTGGGCACGCTGTCGGTCACCGCGGCGGAGGGCGTGCTGCTCAGCGTGCCGGAGCTCGGGGTCGAAAACCTGCCGGCCGGTGCGGTCACGCAGCTCGCGGTGGAGCCGTGGAGCGCCGAATCACCGCGGCTCTACCACGGTGAGGTGCACACCGCGGCCGAGCGAGTGCCGGTGCGGATCGGGTTCCGGACCGTGGCGATCGAGGACGGCGTGCTCACGGTGAACGGCCGCCGCGTGTTGTTCCGGGGCGTGAACCGGCACGAGCACCACCCGCGGTTCGGGCGCGCGCTGCCGCGGGAGTTCGCGCTGGCCGACGTGCTGCTCATGAAGCGGCACAACGTGAACGCGGTGCGCACCAGCCACTACCCGCCCGACCCGTACTTCCTGGAGCTGTGCGACACCCACGGGCTGTGGGTGATCGACGAGTGCGACCTCGAGACCCACGGGTTCGGCGAGCTGGACTGGGCGGGCAACCCGAGTGACGACCCGCGCTGGACCGAGGCGTACCTCGACCGGATGCGCCGCACCGTCGAGCGCGACAAGAACCATCCGTCGATCGTGCTGTGGTCCCTCGGCAACGAGGCGCACACCGGCCGGAACCTCGCCGCGACGGCCGCCTGGACCCGCGAGCGCGACCCGTCGCGTCCGGTGCACTACGAAGGCGACTTCGAGTGCGAGTACGTGGACGTGCACAGCCGCATGTACGCCGACCACGCCGAGGTGGACCGCATCGGCCGCCGCGACGACCCGAACGAGCGCCGCCGGTCGCTGCCGTTCCTGCTGTGCGAGTTCGCCCACGCGATGGGCAACGGGCCCGGCGGGCTGCTGGAGTACCGCGAGCTGTTCGAGCGCTACCCGCACGTGCAGGGCGGGTTCGTGTGGGAATGGCTCGACCACGGACTCGCGCGCCACGACGAGGACGGACGCGAATACTTCGCGTACGGCGGCGATTTCGGCGAGCTGATCCACGACGGCAACTTCGTGATCGACGGCCTCGTGCACCCCGACCGCACGCCCTCCCCCGCGCTCGCGGAGTTCGCGAAGGTCTTCGAGCCGGTGCGGATCGGTGCCGGCGCGGGCGGGGTGCAGATCGAGAACCACCACGACGTCGTCGGGCTCGCGCACCTGGTGTTCCGGTGGAGCCACGAGCACGACGGGCTCGAGAGCTCGGCCGGTTCGCTCGCCGTGCCGGAGGTCCTTCCCGGGCAGAGCGTCGACGTGCCGCTGCCCCCGCTGCCCCCGCTGTCCACGGTGGCGGGCGAAGGGGTGCTGACCGTGCGTGCGGAGCTCGCGGCGGACACCGCGTGGGCGAGTGCCGGCCACGTCGTCGCCTGGGGCCAGCTGCCGCTCACGACCGCCACTGCGGCGCCACCGGCTGCCGGGACCGTGCTGGTCCGGGACAGTGGTTCGCTGCGGCTCGGCCCGGGTGTGTTCGACGCGGACACCGGCCGGCTGGTCGCGCTCGGCGGCCACCGCGTCGAGGGACCGCGGCTGGACCTGTGGCGCGCGCCGACGGACAACGACCGCGGGTCCGACGAGCCGGAAGCCGGCCAGTGGCGGGCGGCCGGGCTGCACCGCCTGCAGCACCGCGTGGCCGAAGTGGACGGAGGTGGTTCGGCACTCGTGGTGCGCACGCGGGTCGCGCCGCCGGGGCTCGGGTTCGGCATGCTCGCCGACTACCACTGGACCGCCGACCACGACCGGCTCCGGCTGCGCGTGGATGTGGAACCCGAAGGCGACTGGCCGTGCACGCTCCCGCGGCTCGGCCTGCGGATGGCCGTGCCCGGTGCGCTGGGCAGCGTCGAGTGGTTCGGCGCCGGCCCCGGCGAGGCCTACGCGGACAGCCGGCAGGCCGCTCGGATCGGCCGGTTCTCCTCCACAGTGGACGCTCTGCAGACGCCGTACGTGTACCCGCAGGAAAACGGCAACCGCGCCGACGCGCGCTGGCTGCGCGTCACGTCCGCGAGCGGCGCGGGGATCCGCATCGAAGGCGAGCCGGTGTTCGACTTCACCGCGCGGCGCTGGACGTCGGAGGAGCTCGACGCCGCGCGCCACACCGTCGACCTGGTGCCGGGTGAGCTCGTGCACCTCAACCTCGATCTGGCGCAGCACGGGCTCGGCACCGCTTCGTGCGGGCCCGGCGTGCTGCCGCGCTATCGCCTGCACGCCCAGAAGGCGAGCCTCACGCTCACCTTCTCCCCCATCACGCCTGAAGGAGCCGCGCGATGACCGGTGCGCCCGAGGTCCGCCTCGTCCCGCACACGCACTGGGACCGCGAGTGGTACGAGCCGTTCCAGCGCTTCCGCCTGCGCCTGGTCGACCTGCTCGACGAGGTGCTCGACCGCGCCGAGGCCGACCCGCGCTTCCGGTTCACGCTCGACGGGCAGATGGCGGCGGTCGACGACTACCTCGAGGTGCGCGGCGAGAACCGCGACCGGGTGGCCGCGCTGGTGGCGTCGGGTCAGCTCGCGGTGGGGCCGTGGCAGATCCTGCTCGACGAGTTCCTGGTGTCGGGCGAGAACATCGTGCGCAACCTCGAGCTCGGCTGGGCGCGGGCGACCGAGCTCGGCGGCGCGATGCGCGTGGGTTACCTGCCCGACGAGTTCGGTCACTGCGCGCAGATGCCGCAGATCCTGGCCGCCGCCGGGTTCGAGCACGCGTGCGTGTGGCGCGGGGTGCCCGCCGGCGTGCCCGGGCACGCGTTCCGCTGGACGGCGCCGGACGGCAGCTCGGTGCGCGTCGAATACCTCGCCCGGGGTTACGGCAACGCGGCCTACGTGTTCTCCGATCCGGGATTCTTCACTTCCCGCATGGCCGAGCTCGGGCGGCGGCTGCGGCCGGAGTTCGGTGCCGACCCGGTGCTCGCGATGTACGGCACCGACCACTCCGCGCCCGTCGGCTCGCTGGTGAAGCTGGTCGCGGGCCTCGATCCCGCGTCGGTCGACGTGCGGATCACCACGCTCGCGGAGTACATCGGCGCGCGCGACGCCGCGGATCCGACGCTGCCGGTGGTGCGCGGTGAGCTGCGCAGCCACGCGGCGGCCAACATCCTGCCCGGTGTGCTTTCGGTGCGCCCGCAGCTGAAGCAGGCGATGGCCCGGGCCGAGCGGCTGGTCGAGCGCTACGCCGAGCCGTTCGCCGCGCTGTTCTCCGCCGAGTGGCCGCAGCGGTTCCTGGACCTGGCGTGGTGGCGGCTGGTCGACGCGTCGGGGCACGATTCCGTGACCGGCTGTGGGGTCGACGAGACGGCGACGCAGGTGTTCGCGCGGATCAGCGAAGCCGGTCACCTCGGGCAGGCGGTGCGCGACCGCGTGGCCGGCCGGCTCGCGCGGACCGTGGCCCGCGATGCGGTGCTGGTGCTGAACCCGACGCCGGCGGCTCGCCGCGACCTGGTGACGGTGGACGTCGAGGTGCCGTGGGACGAGGTCGCGCTGGAGCTGCCGGACGGGACGCGGCTGCCGGCGCAGGTGGAGTCCCGTGCTGCGGAGCTGCTGCACGAGGAAGCCGCTGCGGGCGCCGACCTGGGGCTTTTCCTCCCGCGGATCCACGGGCGCGAGCTGTTCGGACTGGAGATCACCGGCTGGCGCTGCGACCCGGCCGAGCGGCTGCTGGAGTTTTCGGTCGCGCGCCACGGCGGTGAGGAACCGTTCGACGTCGAGGCCGTGCGAGCGGCGGTGACCGGCGCGACGGGTGCGTGGACGATCCGCATCCGCCAGGCCGCGCGGCGGACGGTGACCGGTTTGGTCGACGTGCCGGCGCTGGGCTGGACGTCGGTGCGGGTTGTGCCCGGGGTGGTTGCTGCCGGACTTGATCCGGTGGCGGTCGAGGTCACCGACGACGGTTCACTCCGGATCACGGGCGCCGACGGCACCGTGCTCGACGGCGTGGGCCGCCTCGTCGACGGCGGCGATCGCGGTGATTCCTACAACTACGCGCCTCCTGGCACCGACACGCTGGTCACGGAACCGGAGTCCGTGCGGGTGATCCCCGGCGTCGACGGGCCGCTGCGCCGGACGTTCACGGTCGAGCGCACCTACGCCTGGCCGGCGGCGATGGACTGGACCGCGGACCGGCGCACCGGGTCGACGGCGCGAAGCACCGTGACGATGCTGGTGGACGTGCGCGCGGGCGAGCCGTTCGTGCGCCTCGACCTCACCGTCGACAACGCCTCGCGCGACCACCGGCTGCGCTTCCACGCGCCGCTCGCCCGCGCGGCTTCTTCTTCCCACGCCGAAGGCCAGTTCGCCGTGGTCGAACGCGGCTGCACCGCCGAGGGCGGCTTCAGCGAGTACCCGATCCCGACCTTCCCGGCCCACGGCTTCGCCGACGCCGGCGGCACCGCGCTACTGCTCACCCAGGCCTGCGAGTACGAACTGCTCGACGACGCGCTCGCGCTGACGGTGCTGCGCACGAGCGGCCAGCTCAGCCGCAACGTGCACCCGTACCGCGAGGAACCGGCCGGCCCGCAGATCCCGACGCCGGACGCCCAGCAGATCGGCACCACGACCGTGCAGCTCGCCGTGCTGCCCCACGACGGCGATTGGCGGTCGGCCGGCCTCCTCGACGCTGCCGAGCGCTACCGCCACCCGCTGCACACCACGCTCGGCACCGGCCCGCTCGACGCACCACCGGCGGCGCACTTCGGCTTGTCCGTGGACGGCGCGATGCTCACCAGCGTCCGCCGTCGCGAGGGCGCGCTGGAGGTGCGGCTCGTCGCTCAGTCTCCGGACGCGACGACTGCCGTCGTACGGGGTCCGTTCACTTCGGCGCAGCGGGTGGACCTGCTGGGCCGGCCGGGTTCCGCGGTGCCCGTCACGGACAGCGCGTTTCAGCTTCCTCTGCGCCCGTGGGAAATCGCGACGGTCCGCCTGGCCTGACCCTCAGCCCCGGGTCCGCAGCATCGGCGGCGACAGCAGCTCGGCCGGTCCCGTGCGGTACAGCCGCGCGGGCCGGCCGCCGTCGCGGGTCGTGGTGGTGCCGACGGGTTGCAGCAGCCCGTCGGCACCGGTGACCTTGCGGTGGAAGTTGCGCGGGTCCAGCCGCGTGTCCCACACCAGCTCGTACACGCGACGCAGCTGCGCGACGGTGAACTCCGGGGGGCAGAACGCGGTGGCGAGCGAGGTGTACTCCAGTTTCGCGCGGGCGCGTTCGAGCCCGTCGGCGAGGATTTTCGCGTGGTCGAAGGCGAGCGTGGCGGGGTCGAGGCTCGCGACCGGGGTCCAGCGGGCGTCTGCGGCGTCCGTGCCGGCCTGGGGCACCGGCAGGTCCGGCGCGAGCGCGAGGTAGGCGATGGTCACCACGCGCAGCCGGGGATCGCGGCCCGGGTCGCCGTAGCCCGCGAGCTGTTCGATGTGGACGGTGCCGGGCGCGAGGCCCGTCTCCTCCGCCAGCTCGCGCCGCGCGGCCGTGTCGAGGTTCTCGTCGGCGAGCACGAAGCCGCCGGGCAGGGCCCACGCGTCACGGAAGGGCTCGATGCCGCGCCGGACCAGCAGCACGCACAGCTGCTCCTGCGTGATCGTGAGCACGACGAGGTCCACGGTGACGGCGCTGGGCGGGAACTGGTCCATCCTCCGCACCCTACCCGCATAATGTCAGCTTGACGAAAAGACCTCCGGACCCATATCGTCACGGCGACGATAAGGAGGTCCCCATGGTGGACATCAAGCGCAGGTTCGGGTTCCGGCACCTGCGGGGTGTGCCGACCGCGCACATCCGGCACCTGCGCGGCGGCAAGCTCGTGCACGACGGCACCGGGCTGTCGTTCTGGTACCGGCCGCTCTCGGCCGCGCTGTCGGAGATCCCGGTCGACGACCGCGAGCTGCCCCTGCTCTTCCACGCGCGCACGGCCGACTTCCAGGACGTGACGGTGCAGCTCGCGCTCACGTTCCGCGTGGTCGACCCGGCACTGGCCGCGCAGCGCCTCGACTTCTCGGTCGACCCGGACACGGGCCGCTGGCGCGGCGATCCGCTCGCGCAGATCAGCGGGCTGCTGACCGAGAACGTGCAGCAGTACGCCCTCGACGTGCTCACCCGCACGCCGCTCGCCGAAGCGCTGGTCGACGGCGTCACCGCGGTGCGCGACCGCATCCGCGCCGGGCTGGCCGACGAGGACACGCGGCTCGCGCAGACCGGTTCGGCCGTGCTCGACGTGCGCGTGGTGGCGATCCGCGCCGAGCCGGAGGTCGAGAAGGCCCTGCAGACCACGGCCCGCGAGAAGGTGCAGCAGGAAGCCGACCGCGCGACCTACGAACGCCGGGCGCTCGCGGTGGAACGCGAGCGTGCGATCGGCGAAAACGAGCTCCAGAACAAGATCGAGCTCGCCCGGCGCGAGGAGCAGCTGCTCGCGCAACGCGGTGCCAACGCCCGGCGGCAGGCCGAAGAAGCCGCGGCGGCGGACCACATCGAGACCGAGGCGCGCGCGAGCCGGGAAGCGCGGCTGGCGCAGGTGAAGGCCGAGGCCACGCGCACGTTCGGCGAAGCGGAAGCGGCCGGGGAAGCCGCTCGGCTGGCCGCGTACCGCGACCTGCCCGAGCAGGTGCTGCGGGCGTTGGCGGTGAAGGAGCTGGCGGCGAACCTGCCGAAGATCGACAGCCTCGTGCTCACCCCCGACCTGGTCGCCCCGCTGCTGGCCCGGCTGGGGCTCGGGTCGTGAGCCTCGCGCCGCGAGCCGTGGTGGTGCACCGGCGCACCGAGCTCGACGAGCTGCTCGCGCGGCACGGCACGCTCGGCCAGGCGGAGTTCTTCCTGAACACGCGCGGCCGTTCGCTGGACGACGTCGTGGCCGCCGACGCGGCGCTGCGGCGGACGTTGGTCGAGGTGTCCTCCGCCGTGCCGCTCGACTGGCGCCGCGGCAGCGTCGAGCGCGCGGACCTGTCGCGGTTCCTGTTCACGCCGGAGGACGTGGTGCTGGTCGTCGGGCAGGACGGGCTGGTGGCGAACGTCGCGAAGTACCTGTCCGGCCAGCCGGTCGTCGGCATCACGCCCGGCGCGCCGGGGATCCTGGTGCGCCACCCGGCCGAGGCGACCGCGGATCTGCTGCGGTCCCGCGACTCCGTCGAGCGCCGCACGATGGTGGAGCTGACCGCCGACGACGGCCAGACGTTGCTGGCGCTCAACGAGATCTACCTCGGCCACCCGAGCCACCAGACCGCGCGCTACCGCCTCGGCGCGGAACGCCAGGCGTCCTCGGGCCTGTTGGTCGGCACCGGGACGGGGTCCACCGGCTGGTGCCGTTCGGTGTGGCAGGAGCGGCACAGCGCGCTGCGCCTGCCGGCCGTCGACGAGCGCCGGCTCGTGTGGTTCGTGCGCGAGGCGTGGCCCTCGCCGACCACGGGCACCTCGCTCACCGAAGGCGAGCTGACCACGTCTTCGCTGACCGTCGACGTGGAGTCCGATCACCTCACGGCGTTCGGCGACGGGCTCGAGAACGACGCCGTCACCGTCACGCGCGGGCAGTCGGTCACGTTCGCCCCGGCGGCGCGGGCGTTCCACCTGGTCCGCTGAGCAGCGTTCGCAAGGCCTTCTCCGACGGGGTGCCGGGCTCGGCCTGGTAGACCACCAGCAGCTGGTCGTCGGCGCCGCTGACCGCGAACTTGTCGTACTTCAGCTCCAGTTCGCCGACGTCCGGGTGGCACAGGTGGTGCGTGCCGCCGCCGGGCTGGGGGCGCACATCGTGGCGTGGCCAGAGATCGCGGAACAGCTCGCTCTCGGCGGAGAGCTCCTCGACCAGCTCGGCCAGGTGCGGATCGTCGGGCGTGCTCCCGGCGCGCAGGCTCGCGACGAGCCCGCTCACCCGCGCCTCCCAGCCGGTGAAGAACCGCTGTGCGGCAGGCTCGAGGAGCACGGCGCGCAGCAGGTTCGTGCCCGGTGTGTACACCGGCGACAGCGCGGCCGCGATCGGGTTGGCGGCCAGCACGTCGAGGTAGCGGCCCTGCACGTACGCCGGCGTGAGGTCCCAGGTGCCGATCAGCCGGGTGATGCTCGGGCGCACGGGATCGTCGCTCGGCGTGCCGCGGCGGCTTCGGTGCGCGGCGAGGCCGTGCAGGTAGGCGGTGGCTTCGCGGTCGAGGCCGAGCACGCGGGCCACGGCGTCGAGCACCTGCGCCGACGGGTTGCGGTCGCGGCCCTGCTCCAGGCGCGTGTAGTACTCGGTGCTGATGCCCGCGAGCATCGCCAGCTCGTCGCGCCGCAGCCCGGCCACTCGCCGGTGGCTGTTCACGGTGATCCCGACGTCCTCCGGCCGCACCTGCTCACGCCGTGCGCGCAGGTATTCGCCGACCACGTTTCCCGCCATGGCGTCCACGATAATTCGCCGAGGGTGGCCCTGCCGGCACCCCTGTCGGCGGGGGCTGGCCGGTGCGTCGCCGCGCGCCGAAGCTGGAGGCATGACACGGACCTGGCTCATCACGGGCGTGAGCACCGGCTTCGGCCGGCACCTCGCCGAACAACTGCTCTCCGCCGGCGACCGCGTCGCCGGCACCGTCCGCCGGCTCGACTCGGTGGCCGACCTGGTCGCCACCTACAGGGCCGCGTTCCACGTCGCCCCGCTGGACCTCACCGACACCGCCCGCATCCGCCCGGTCGTCGACGCGGCCCACGCCCACTTCGGCCGGCTTGACGTCGTGGTCAGCAACGCCGGCTACGGCCTCATGGGCGCCGCCGAAGAACTCACCGACGAGCAGGTGCGCCACCAGCTCGACACCAACCTCCTCGGCTCCATCCAGCTCATCCGCGCCGCCCTCCCCCACCTGCGGGCCGACGGCGGCGGCCGCATCCTCCAGCTCTCCTCCGTCGGCGGCCAGGTCGCCTTCCCGGGCGGCTCCCTCTACCACGCCACCAAGTGGGGCATCGAAGGCTTCGCCGACGCCCTCGCCCCGGAAGTCGCGCCGTTCGGCATCGGCGTCACCCTCGTCGAACCGGGCGGCGCCCGCACCGAATTCCGCTACGGCAGCTCCGTCCTCGCCCCGGCGATCGACGCCTACGCCGCTTCTCCGTCGGCCCGCATCCGCCAGGTCCTCGAAGACCGCACCGCCCTGTCCCTCGGCGACCCGGCCCGCATGGCGGCCCTGATGATCGCCACCGTCGACCAGACCCCGGCACCCCGCCGCCTGGTCCTGGGCAGCGACGCGTGGACGGCGATCACCGGCGCGTTGGAGAAGCGGTTGG
Organism: Amycolatopsis rhabdoformis; assembly: GCF_035918295.1. GTDB lineage: Bacteria > Actinomycetota > Actinomycetes > Mycobacteriales > Pseudonocardiaceae > Amycolatopsis > Amycolatopsis rhabdoformis. Next base: position 2,616,476 of record NZ_CP142149.1, on the reverse strand, counting down.
AGGAGGTGCGGGAGCAGAAGAGCGTGGCTTTCTCTACGGATCTGTAGGTTCGGGTTCGGTGTGGCCTCGGCGGTGGGGCCCGGCGCGTCTCTCGCTGTGCCAGTGGCACTGTCAGCTTGGCAAGCCGAGGGTTCCGCTGTCGGTGCCTGGCATCGACCGGAGGTGATGTGCCGGGTGCCGCACCGCCATCACCGGCCGTTCCACACGGTTTGCCCGCCTCCGGCAAGCCCGAGTCTCGATCACAGGTCCGTCTGAGTCGGGTGACCTCCGATCGCGCTCGGCCAGGCGACTCGCCGCCGATGTCCGGCCAAACGCCTGTCCCACGGCCGACGGCAAGCCCGAATCCCAATCGCAGATCCTCTTAGTCGGCGGGACCGCCGATCGCGCTCACCCGGGCGTCCCGCCGTCGGAATCCGGCCGCACGCCTTGCCCACGACCGAAAGCAAGCCCGCGTCCCGATCGCAGATCCGCTTAGTCGGCGGGACCGCCGGTCGCGCTCGCCTAGGCGTCCCGCCGCTGCAATCCGGCCGAACGCCTCGTCCACGGCCGAACGCAAGCCCGAGCCCGATCACAGGTCCCCTGAGTCGGCCAGACTTCCCGTCGCGCTTAACTAGGCGCCTCGCCACCGAAATCGGGCCGCACGCCTTACCCACGGCCGATCGCAAGCCCGAGCACCCATCACAGATCCCCCGAGCCAGCGCGACCGCCCGTCGCGCTCGCCCAGACCTCCCGCAGCCGAAATCCGGCTACACGCCTCGCCCACGACCGAAAGCAAGCCCGAGTCCCGATCACGGATCCCCTGTGCCAGCACGACCGCCCGTCGCGCTCGGCCTCACGCCCCGCCGCCGAAATCCGGCCGCCCGACCCTCAACTGCCGTAGCGGTCCTTCACCACCGCAGGCGTATCCACGTTGTGCCCGGCATCCATACTCTGCGCCAACCGCAGATACTGCCCTTCCGCCCACATCAATGGCGCCGCGCTCCCCGTCGGACGGCCGAGCGCGAAACACCCACTCGACCGGTCCCACACCTGCTCCGGAATGAAGTACCCGGCATTGGCCGCGTCCGCCATGGACTTCAGGTACACCGCGGCCGAGCGGCCATTGGCGAGCTCGTACTCACCACGTTCGCCCGACAGCACCGGCCACAGCCGACCGAACCGTTGCGGGCCGCCGGCGGGCCAGCCCGTGCAGGCCGAGGTGCTTTCGCCGTAGTTGTCGTGCGGGTAGCGGTGGAAGTAGACGTCGCCGTTCGGCAGCGTGACCTGCATGGCCGCGTTGCCGTCGAACGCGGCGGCCGTCGGGGCGATCGAGGCGGCGATCGTCGGGTCGCCGGGCGCACGCACGCCGAGGCGCACGAGGTCGAGGAAGCCGAAGTCCACCACGTCGTGCTCGAAGAAGCAGCCTTCGTCGAAGCAGATCTGGCCACCGTCGTTCGGGTCGGTGCCTTTGTCGAGCCGTTCGTAGTACGTGTGCCCGCCCCAGAAGCCGGACTTGGTCACCGTCCAGGCGTCCAGCGAAGCCCGCCACGAGTCCGCAGTGGACTCCCACGTCGTGGCGCTCACGGTGTCGCCGTTCGCGCGGGCGATCGCACCGGCGCTGACGAGCCCCGCGATCTCCGCGGCGATCGACGACGGTGAGCGGCCAAACTGCTCCTCCCAGCGTTCGGTCGTGGCGGGACCGCTCGTGCGCAGGTGCTCGGCGGTCACCTTGACCTTCGCGTACGTGGCGGCGTCGGTGAGGCCGGTGAGCCACGCGAGCACGATCGCGTCGGCGTCCTGGTCGAGCTGCTCACAGCACCCGAGCTGCTGCGCACTCGCGCCCGCGACGCCGCTCACGGGGCTGTAGCGCGGGAACGCGCCGGCCGGGTAGGTCGTGCCGTCGCCCGCGGTGGGCGTGCCGATCCACTGCGAGCCCCACAGGAACTGCGCCATGCGCCGGGGTTGCGCGGTGTCGCCGGCGGCCAGCAGCCCCGTGGTCTGCTGGTACAGGTCACGACCCCACACGCGGTGGTAGCCGTCGTTGAGGCTGTCGCCGTTCACGACGTCGCCCCACGGCGTCGCCAGACCGGCCACCGAAGCCCCGCGGAACGTCTTGTCCTCCGCCGCGTGCAACGCCATCGCGGCCACGTAGTACGCCCTGCGCCGCTGCTGATCCCCCGCCACGCTCGCGGGCGCGGGTTTGAGGCCGCTGACGTAGGAATTCCACCCTGCGCGGTAGCCGGTTTCAAGTCCCGCGAAGCCGGCTGAGAGCGAACCGGTGGCCGCGCTCGTCGCCGCCTGCGCCGAGGCGCCGTACCCGAGAGCGACGGTGAACGTCGTGTCCGCCGCGACGGGGATCTGTCCACACTGGACCACGTTGCCGGCACCCGACACGGAATCGAACCCGTTGTCCAGCCGCTGGTCCGCGCGCAGGTCGACGAGACAGTCACTGGCCGCGCCCGAATAACCGTTGTCGTGCGCCGAGAAGCCCGTCGACACCCGCAGCGAGGAAACGATGGTGGTCGTTGTGCCGTACAGGTTCTCCGTACCGCTCGCCACGAGCCCACTGCCATCCCACGACACCGTGTCGCCGCTCGCGCCGCCGGCCATCGACGGGTTGGCCAGCAGGTACAGCCGGTACGCGCCACCGTCGAGCGACTGGAACCGGGTGCGCGTCACGAGCGTCGCGCGGGCCGGGTCGGTGACGTAGGTCGTGGTGATGCGGTAGCGACCGCTCTTCGCGGTGTTGGTCACGGTGTATTCGAGCGACTTCTCGTCCGGCATCGACACGACGTGGTCGGTCGCGTCGCGTTCGAGGTCGACGAAGGACGAGCCGTCGGTGACCGCGTACTGCATATCCTGCGTCTCGGGAACGTCAACGCGCGGGTAGAAGACCTCCGACGTCACCCCGTCGGCCACGGTGAACCACACGGGGCTCTGCGTGCTCGCCGACGTGCCGAGCGCTGTTTTGTCCCCGGTGGTCCAGGAAGACGGGCCTCCGCAGCAATCAGTGGCCGCCCCGCTCGCATTCGCGGCGGCTGTCGTCGCGGCACTCGCCGCCACCAAAGCCAGCGCCACCACGACCGCGCGGGTTTTCTGCCAGGTCCTCATCCGTTCCCTCTCCTCGCACTCGGCCCGTTCATCGTGCCCGGTGCGAGGTGCGCCCGGCCACGGCCGAAGGAAGGGTTCCCGCACACCACCTGATGGAGTGACGGCCACGCCCCCGGAAACTGTCGTACCCGGATGTTCTCCTGAATTCCTCAGCGGCCCCACCCCGGGCGCCGCCGCGAACGCACAGGAGCACCCCGTGTCCGGAGAAACCGTCCTCACTGTCGTCGGCAACCTCACGTCCGACCCCGAACTGCGCTACACACCGGCGGGCGCCGCGGTCGCCAACTTCACCGTCGCCTCCACCCCGCGCACCCTCGACCGCGCCAGCGGCGAATGGAAAGACGGCGAAGCCCTGTTCCTCCGCTGCACGCTGTGGCGGCAGGCCGCGGAAAACGCCGCGGAATCCCTCACCCGCGGCGCCCGCGTCATCGTCCAGGGCCGCCTCACGCAGCGCTCCTACGAAACCAAGGAAGGCGAACGCCGCACGGTCGTGGAACTCCAGGTCGACGAGATCGGCCCGTCACTGCGCTACGCCACCGCGAAAGTCAACCGCGCCAACCGCTCCGGCCCACCCTCCGGCGACTCCCCCGGCGGCACCGGCGGTTCCGACAACCTCTGGGCCCCGGTCCCTTCCGGCACCCCGGTCGTCGCGGGAGTGGGCGATCCACCCTTCTGATGGCGCGCTTCCGCCCACCGGCGGCGCACGCCCCGGTGCACCGCCCGGCCAGTTCACGGCGTCCGCGACCGTTCCGCTCGGCTTCCTTCGGCGCGCCGTGATCTCGGCAAGTCTCGTGTCCCACCACGACCAACACGAGCCGCCACAACCCCGCAACCAGAAAGGAGACACCACACGGCTGCTGGCCCGGTCATCCGAGCGCGACCAGCCTTCCGACCGGAAGGCGCCTCACCGTCGCGACATCATCCAACCCAGCCGCCACCACTCGACGTGACCCGACTTCGGCGAGCGTCCCACCGGCGACGACCGGCGCCCGATCCGCGCGCTCGACCATCCACACAAGACAACCCACCGCACCGGCTTCGAGGAGTCAGCGCAACTCCGCGAGCCTCCTCTCCGGACCCGACTCAACGTCGGCGCGTTATTCGGGCCGGTTGCCGCAACTGGACAGGACCCGAGCTCGGCGAGCATCCACCCGAGATGCCCGACGGACAACACCCCACCATCCACACAGGACCTCGCGAGGTCAGCGCAACTCCGCGAGCATCCCCTTCAAAATCCGACTCAACACCGCCGCGTCATCCGGACCGGCCGCCGAGGAAAGGAGTTTCGCCAAACCCGCCGCGTGGTCGGTCAAGGTCGCATCGATCACGTCGCGGCCCGCCGACGTGAGCGTGATCCGGAAGCTGCGCCGGTCGGCCGGGTCGAGGCTGCGTTCGACGTAGCCGGCCGTCTCGAGGCGGTCGAGGCGGTTGGTCATGCCGGCGCGCGAGGTCATCAGCGCGGCCGACAGCTCGGAGGGAGTCAGCGTGTAGGGCGCGCCCGTGCGGCGCAGGGCGGCGAGCACGTCGAACTCGCCGGGGCGCAGGCCGTGTTCGGTGAACACGCGTTCCACCGCGGACTCGACCACGCGCGTCAGCTGGGAAAGCCGGCCGAACACGTCCATGGCGGACAGGTCCAGGTCGGGCCGCTCCTGCCGCCACTGCGCGATGACCTCGTCCACGGCATCGCAAGACTCACTCACACCCGAAGTCTAGGCGAACGAAAGGAGAACCCGACGCACGAGACACACCCCGCGCCGGGCGGCGCCTAACCGGCCTCGCCCGCGGGCTCCGCGAACCCGAGCCGCAGGTGCTCGCTGTGGTACACGGCCTCGTCGAGCAGCTGGGCCACGTGATTGTCGTGGAGGCTGTAGACGATGCTGCGGCCGTTACGGGTGCCGACCACGAGCCCGAGGTTGCGCAGCAGCCGCAGCTGGTGCGACACGGCCGACTGCTCCATGCCCACCGCCGCCACCAGGTCTCCCACGGCGAGGGGTTGTTCGCGCAGCGCGCTGAGGATCAGCAGCCGGCTCGGGGTGGCGAGCGCCTGCAGTGTGGTGGCCACCGCCGCCGCGGTGGTCGCATCGAGCGGGCCGCCGGGGCGACGCCGTCCTTCGACCCCGTGTCCCATGGAGAGGAGCCTAGAACACCACCCGAGACATGAACATATCTTCATGCGTTCTGCTACCGTGCCGAGCATGGACACGCACGGGCACGGCCATGCGAACGACCACGGCCACGGTCACGGGCTCCGGCACGCCTTCAAGCCGCACAGCCACCGCTCGGCCGACCGCATCGACGACACGCTCGAGGCGAGCCGCGCCGGCATGCGGACGTTGTGGCTGTCGTTCACCGGCCTGCTGGTCACGGCGATCGCGCAGCTGGTGGTCGTCGGGTTCACCGGGTCGGTCGCGCTGCTCGGCGACACGCTGCACAACTTCGCCGACGCGCTCACCGCCGTGCCGCTGGCCGTCGCGTTCCTGCTCGCGCGGAGGAAGGCGACGCGCCGGTTCACGCACGGACTCGGCCGCGCAGAGGACCTCGCCGGGCTGGTGATCCTCGTCGTGATGGCGGGGTCGGCGGCCCTGGCCGGGTACGAGGCGATCGACCGTCTGCTGCACCCGCAGCCGATGGTGGGTGCCGGCTGGGTGGCGCTCGCGGGAGTGATCGGGTTCGCCGGCAACGAGGTCGTCGCGCGGTACCGCGTCCGGGTGGGCCGGCGGATCGGGTCGGCGGCGCTCGTCGCGGACGGTCTGCACGCGCGCGCCGACGGGTTCGCCAGCCTGGCCGTGGTGCTCGCGGCGGGTGGCGCGCTCGTCGGCTGGGCGTGGGCCGATCCGGTGGTGGGCCTGCTGATCACGGTGGCGATCGTCGTGGTGCTGCGCGAGGCCGCGCGCGAGGTGTTCGGCCGGCTGCTCGACGCCGTCGACCCGCACCTCGTGGACGACGCCGAACAGGCGCTCGCGCACACGCCCGGCGTGCTGGGCGTCGACGTGGTGCGGCTGCGCTGGATCGGCCACACCCTCGCCGCCGAGGCCGAGGTGTCGGTCGATCCGCACCGCACGCTGGCCGAGGCCCACGGCATCGCGCACGACGCCGAGCAGCACCTGGGCGCCGCGCTGCCCCGGCTCGCGCGGGCGTTGATCCACGCGCACCCGGCGCGTGACGTCAACGTCCTCCCCGCCGCTGTCAAGGAAGCGTGAACGCCGGACGCGAGCCAGGCCCGGCCGCCGCACGCTGGCGTTGTCAGAGTGACGCGTCGGAAGTGAGCGTGTGGTGAGTGATCTAGACGGTTCGGTGCTGCTGGTGAGCGTGTTCGTCGCGTTCGCGGTGGTGCTGCGGGGGTTGCAGTGGTGGCTCGGCCGCGACCGCGGGCTCACCCGCGCTCAGCAGCAGTGCTCCCCACGCCAGGCCTCCCGGCCCTCCCGCACCGCGACGGCCGCGATGACCAACGCGACGACCGGGTCGGCCCAATACCAGCCGAACAGCGTGTTGAGCAGCAACCCGGCCAGCAACACCCCGGAAAGGTAAGTGCACAGCAGGGTCTGCTTCGAGTCGGCCACGGCGCTCGCCGAGCCCAGCTCGCGGCCGGCCCTGCGCTGCGCGCCCGACAGCACCGGCATCACCGCCAGCGACACCGCCGCCAGCACGATGCCCACGGTCGAATGGCCGGCCTCGCTCCCGCGCGCCAGCGCCCACACCGCGTCGCCGACCACGTAGGCCGCCAACACGAAGAACGACCCGGCGATCACCCTCAACGCCGCCCGCTCCCGCCTCTCCGGATCCACCCCGGCGAACTGCCACGCCACCGCCGCCGCCGACGCCACCTCCACCACGGAGTCCAACCCGAACCCCACCAGCGCCCCCGAGCCCGCGGCCTCCCCCGCCGCCAGCGCGACCACGGCCTCCACCACGTTGTAGGCGATCGTCCCCGCCACCAACCACCGCACCCGCCGCGCCAGCACCCGCCGCCGCTCCCCGACCTGCCCCACCGACGCCGCACCCCCGCGCCCGTCCCGCGCGGCCGGCACGCAGCACTCCTCCGCCGACTCCCCCAGCCAGCCTCCCCCGCCCGAAACCCCCGCCTCGCCTGGCTTCCCGGCTTGCGGCACCACCGACGAGGCGACCTCACCCTGATCCGACCCCGACGGACCGCAGCAGTCAGCTGCCGACAACTCACGCACACCTGAGCCGGGCGAACCTTCCAGCTCAAGCGGCCGCTCTCCCGCCCCGGCTACGGATGACGACACGACCCCGCGCTCTTCGAGCCCGGCCGAGTCGCAGCAGTCAGCTGCCGACGCCTCCAGTCCGTGTCGCCCGCGCGGAAGCCTTGCCTCAGGCCCCTTCCCGGCGCGCGGCACCGCCGAAGGCCCGTCCCCGCGCTGGTCCAGCGCCGACGGTTCACAGCAGTCAGCTGGCGATTCGTCCCGCACGTGCGACTCGCCCGAAGCAGTCGGCGCGGGGCGCCCCTTCGACGACACCGTGGTCACAACCCGCTTGCCCGAAGCGGAAAGCAAATTCCCGCTCTCCGACCGCGCCGCCCCGACTTGGGTCTCTCGCGCTTGAGACACCGACGAGGCAGCCCCCGACTGCCCCGGTCCACGCGGCTCGCAGCAGTCGGCAGCCGATGCCGCGCCGGTACCTGACTCTTGCGAGTTACCCAGCGCGAACCGCGCGCCTGCTTTATCCACCAGTGACACAGCACCGCACTGGTCACGTCCCGTGGGCTCACCGTCAGCTGGCGATTCGTCCTGCACGTACCGCTCGCCCGAAGCAGCCAACTCAGGGCACTCCTTCGACGACACCGCTTTCACGGCTTGCGTGCTCGAAGTGGCCGACAGATTCCCGCTTTCCGCCCGCGCGGCCCCGATCCGGGTCTCGCGCGAGGCCGTCAGACCGGGCAAGAGGTGAGCCGAAGTCGATGGTGCGCACTGACTGTCTCCACGCGCCGCGGGCCGGATGTCGGCCGAGGCCGCCGAAGCGGGAGCACAGGAATCGGTGCCGCTGCAGACGTCGGTCGACCGCGCGGCGAGACGCGGCTCGGAACTCATCGACCCACCTCCGCGGCCGGCACGTCCTCCGGAGCGCAATCCGGCGTCGGCGCAACGGCAAGGACCACCTTCGTCAGTTCGGCCAGCGCGTGGGCCAGGTGCGGGTCGGCGAGGGTGTAGCGGACCTGGCGGCCCTCGTAGGTCGCGAGGACGAGGCCGCAGCCGCGCAGGCAGGAGAGGTGGTTGGAGACGTTGGAGCGGCTCAGGCCGAGCGTCTCGGCCAGCCGGGCGGGGTACGCGACGCCGTCGAGAAGCGCGACGAGGATGCGGCACCGCGTCGGGTCCGAGAGGGCGCGGCCGACGCGGGCCAGGGCCGATTCGCGGGTCTCACAGCTCAGCATGGCTTGAACAGTACAGTAGAGGCTGATCTATTCGGAAGTCACTGAACCCTGAACTGGCACCCGGCAGGTCCGAGGACGAAACCCCGTAAGATCGTCAGTCGCCGGAATCCAGTGCAACGCAGGGAGAACGATGTCCACGACCGTGTCCTCGTCGGGTGGGCTTCGGCGCGGAGCGGCGCGCGCCGCCACGGAGGTGTTGGCGCCGTGGGTGTGGGTGCTGGGGTTGCCGCTCGCGGTGGCGTGGCAGGTGACCGGCCACCGGATCGGGGCGACGGTGCTGTGGGGGCTCGTGGTGGGCGTCACGGGGTCGTTGATCCCGATGGCGGTGATCGTGCGGGGCGCGCGGCGCGGCAAGTGGGACGGGCACCACGTGACCAACCGCGCGGGCCGCCTGGTGCCGTTCGCGGTGTGCCTGGGGTCGCTGGCGGCCGGGTTCGTGGCGCTGATCGTCGGTGGGGCGCCGCGGGAGCTGATCGCGCTCACGGCGACCGAGCTGGCGTGCCTGGTGGTGGCGGTGGCGATCACGTTCGGACTGAAGTTCAAGATCTCGATCCACGCCGAGGTCGCCGCGGGGGCGACGGTGATGCTCGTGTGGGTGTACGGGCCGTGGCTGCTGCTGTTGGCGCCGTTCGTCGCGTGGGTCGCGTGGTCGCGCGTGGAGCTCGGCGACCACACCGCCGCCGAGGTGACCAGCGGCGTGTTCGTGGGCGCGGTGGTGGGCGGCGCCGTCTACTTCGGACTGCTCGCCGCACTCTCGTAGACTGCGCAGCGTGGACAACCTCCTCGGCGATTACCTGCGCGCGCGGCGTGAGCTCGTCTCACCCGCAGACGTCGGCCTGCCCGCAGGCGGCCGCCGACGCGTGCGCGGCCTGCGCCGCGAGGAGCTGGCCCTGCTGGCCGGCATCAGCAGCGACTACTACATGCGCCTCGAGCAGGGCCGCGACCAGAACCCGTCCGCCCAGGTGCTCGACGCGCTCGCCCGCGTGCTCGGCCTCGACCCCGACGCCACCGCCCACCTCCACAGCCTCGCGGCCCCCGTGCCCGCCACCTCCGTCGGCCCGGTGCCGGTGGCGCCGCCGAGCATCGCCGAACTGATCGGCACCTGGCCCACCACCCCGGCCTACGTGCAGGACCGCCTCACGAACGTCCTCGCCGCCAACCCCATCGCCACCGCCCTCTCCCCGAAGTACGCCCCGGGCCACAACCTCCTGCGCGAAGTCTTCCTCGACCCCTCCGAACGCCACTTCCGCGTCGAATGGGAACAAACCACCGCCGACGGCGTGGGCGGCCTGCGCGCCTCCCTCGGCGCCAACGTCGGCGACCCCGCGGCCACCGCGCTCGTCACGGACCTCGCCGCCCACAGCGAACGCTTCCGCGACCTCTGGTCCCGCCACGACATCAAACCCCGCACCGCCCACACCACGCGCTTCCGCCACCCGGCCGCCGGCCCCCTCACCCTCCACAGCGACAAGCTCACCCTCCCCGGCGCCGACGCCCTCCAGCTGGTGATCTTCCACGCCACCCCCGGCACCCCAGACGCCGACGCGCTCGCCACCCTGGCGAACCTGGTCGCCAGCAAGTAACCCGACCCCGCGCACGCCGCACACCACGCAGGCCCGCTTTTGACCGAGTCCCCCATTGGGCGACCACGCCTGGCAGCGCGGATTCGACCCGCTCCAGGTCTTCACCGATCGCAGCGACGCGCTCTACCGACCTGATCGCGCGCACGTTGTCTTCCGGGCGCCGGCTCGGAAACCCGCCGCCCGTCGCGCTCACATCGCTGTGGGCGGGTCCCACACTCCTGGACCCGCCCACACCAGCACCAACGACAGCCGCCCCACCCGCACCTCCCCCGCGCGCCGACGAAGTGAACCTGTCGCCCGTCGCGCGGACATCGGTCGCGCGGGGGCCCGCCCTGCACCGCTCTCGACAGCGCCAACCAAACCCGACGTCGCCCTCCACCGACGCCAGCGAGCCCCCGTCGCGCTCTGAACGCCGGCAAGCAGCCGACCCCGCGCGCGGTATCCGAGCGCCGGCCTCTCAAGCCCTGGCCTGTCGCGCACACATCGCTGCGGGCGAGTCCCCGCCTCTGGACCCGTCCACAGCAACAAACCCGCACGAACTCAGCGCCGACCTCAGCAAGGCCCCTCGCGAACCTCTGTGCCAAGCCGCGGACCTCGCACGCACCGCACTCCGAGCGCCGGCACGGGTAACTCCAGCCTCTCGCAAGCACATCGCCGTGGGCGAGTCCCCGCCTCTGGACCCGCCCACAGCAACAAACCCGCACGAACTCAGCGCCGACCTCAGCAAGGCCCCTCGCGAACCTCTGTGCCAAGCCGCGGACCTCGCACGCACCGCACTCCGAGCGCCGGCACGGGTAACTCCAGCCTGTCGCACGCACATCGCCGTGGGCGAGTCCCCGTCCCTGGATCCGCCACGGCAGCACCGCCGCAAGCCGGCACAAACTCCGAACCCGACTCCAGCGAGACCTTTCGCGAACCCCGGCACCAGCACGAAGTCCAGCCCCGGCTGCAACGTCCTCCATCCGCTGGGCCAGAAACCGCCGCTCGCCACGCGGACATCGCTGTGGGCAGGCGCCGAGACTCCCGGACCCACCCACAGCCACATCAACTCAAGCCAGCCCCGACGCCACCGCACCAACCGACGTCGGAAACACGGCCCGGACTCAGACCTCCTCCGAAGTCCTCCCCGAAACCCCTTCCACCACCTTCAACAACGCCGAATGATCCAGCGACCCATACCCCATCGCCCGCCCCGCCGCCACGAGCTGCGCGACCAACCCGGTCATCGGCAGGGCGACATCCGCCTGCCGGGCGGCGGCCAACGCGATGCCCATGTCCTTGTGGTGCAGGTCGATGCGGAACCCCGGCTGGAACTGGCGCGCCACCATCGACTTCCGCTTGAGCTCGAGGATCCGGCTGCCCGCGAGGCCGCCGGCGAGGACGTCGAGGCCGGTGCCGGCGTCGACGCCCGAGGCTTCGAGCAGGACGATCGCCTCGGCGACCAGGCCGTAGATGCCGCCGACGACGAGCTGGTTGGCCGCCTTCACGACCTGGCCCGCGCCGTGGGGGCCGACGTGGACGATGGTCTTGCCGAGGGCCTCGAAGAGGGGCCTGGCGGCCTCGAAGTCGTCCGCCTCGCCGCCGACCATGATGGACAGGGCGGCCTGCTCGGCGCCCGCCTGGCCGCCGGACACGGGAGCGTCGAGCACGCGGATTCCCTTGAGCGCCCCGGCTTTCGCGACGGCGATCGAGGTCTCCGGCCGGATGGTGCTCATGTCTGCGAGCAGAGTGCCGGGCTTCACGGCGTCGAGGACGCCGCCCGGGGCGAGCACCACCTGCTCGACCTGCGGGTGGTCTGGCAGCATGGTGATCACCACGTCCGCCTCGGCCACCGCGTCGGCCACGTCGGCGGCGGCGCGGCCGCCCGCGGCGGTGAGCTTCGCGAGCGCGTCGGCGCTCAGGTCGAAGCCGCTCACGTCGTGTCCCGCACCGGCGAGGTGCGCGGCCATCGGCGTGCCCATCACGCCGAGCCCGATGAAACCGACCTTCGTCATTCGTTGCCCCTTCGTTCTTCCGGCAGCCAGGCCAGCGACTCGAGCGTGGGGCCGTCCGGTTTGTACTCGATCCCCACGTGCCCGCGGTAACCCGCCGCAGCCAGCTTTTCCAGGTGTCCCTCGAGATCCAGCTCCCCCGTGCCCGGCTGGTGCCGGCCCGGCGCGTCGGCGATCTGCACGTGCCCGGTGCGCGGGGTGTACTCGGCGATCACGGAGTCGAGGTCGTCGCCGTTCACCGCCAGGTGGTAGAGGTCCGCGAGCAGCCGCACGTTGTCCAGCCCCAGCTTGTCGGCCACCGCGACGGCGTCGGCCGCCGTCTTCAGCGGGTAAGCGGGGGTGCCCGAAAGCGGCTCCAGCACGATCTGCGCGCCGATCTTCTCCGCCGACGAAGCCGCGGTGGCCAGGTGCTCCAGCGCCAGCGCGTCCTGCTCGGCCGGGTCGACGCCGTCGAGCCGATTGCCGTACAGCGCGTTGAAGCTGCGGCAGCCCAGGCGCTCGGCGATGCCGATCGCGATCGTGAGGCTCACGGCGAACTCGGCCTCGCGCCCGACCCACGACACGAGCCCGCGCTCACCCGCCGCCATGTCGCCGGCGAACAGGTTGAGCCCGGTCAGCCGCACGCCGGCCTGCTCGATGGAGCGCACGAACTTCTCGACCTCGACCGGCCGCGGGTCGGCGCCGTCGAAGGGCCACCAGTACTCGACCGCGGTGAAGCCCGCTGCCCGAGCGGCCTGCGCGCGCTCGAGCAGCGGGAGCTCGGTGAACAGGATCGACAGGTTGGCGGTGTAGGGCAGCGAGTGCCGCACCCCGGCGGGACCGGTCATCGGATACCTCGGCTCATCGGATTGCTCTGACCTCTAGTTTCGCATTGTGGAAGCTTTCTTCCGTAGTTCGAGAATAGCGGTCGGCACTGTGCCCGGTCAACGGGCCACGTGCAGTTCCCGGGGCACAGCGGCGCCACTCGCGCGGGCGGCGAGGTCCACCACCGTGTCCACGGTCGGCTCCAGCGCGCAGTGCGCTCGCGCGTCACGGAAGCAGCGCTCTACCACCGAGTCACCCGGATAGGCCGAGCACAGCCGCAGCGCGACCTCGGTGATCGCCGTGACCGCCTCGCCCGCGCTCAGCCAGAGGTGGAAGAACCTCGGCAGCGCGTGGGCCGGGTCCCAGCTGCTCGTGGCGAACGCGTCGGCGGCCAGCACCCGCACGGCCGAAGCCCGCAGCCGCATGCGCGCCAGATCCGCCTGCGCCGCACCGGAATCGACCGCGGCCACGCGCTCGATCGCCGTCTCCGCCAGCCCCAGCGCGACGGCCGCGCCGAGGCCCAGGAACCACGGCAGCGCCAGATCGAGCACCACGTCGGCGCCGTCTCCGTCGCGGCCGAGCACCGTGTTTTCCGGCAGCTGCACGGGATCCGCGCACACGGTGGTGGCCGCGCTCGCCCGCAGGCCCAGGCCACCGACGGACGCGGGCACGAACAGACCCGGCGCGTGACCCGGCACGAACCACAGCGTCGCCGCCCCGCGCCCGCCCGCCGGCCGGCTCGACCACACGTAGCTGTCGGCCTCCCCCGCCGCGACCACCCCGGTCTTCCGGCCGGCCAGGTCCACGACCCCGCCGTGCGCCGACGCCACGCCGTCCGGCGCGAGCAGGCGGCTGCCGGGCGCCGCGTCGGACAAGGCGAGCGTGCTGAGGTGCCGTCCCCCGGCGAGCTCCGCGCGCACGGACTGGTCCGCGTGCGCCTCCAGCACCGCGACGGCCGCGAAGTGCGACCGCAGCACGGTGGCCGTGCTCGCGCAGGAACGCGCCACCACCTCCACCACGCGCGCGGCTTCGGCCAGCCCGTGGCCACCACCGCCCAGCCGCCTCGACGCGGTGAGCGCCAGCACGCCCTTGCGGCTCAACGCGGCCATCGCCGCGCGTGGGAAGCGCGCGAGCCGGTCGGCTTCGGCCGCGCCCGGCGCCACGGCCGAAGCCACGACCCTGGAGATTTCTTCGACGGAAGGCACCATTGCCCCCTTCGTTCGGGGTGGATCGCGCGCGGACGCGCGGGACCCGCCGTCCCGCACGTCCGCGGGTGAAGGCGGCCGGGACGGGGGGACGACGGGTCCGTGGGAAGGCGGTCGGGGCGACCGCCGTCAGGTGTTCTGCACGTGCTGCCAGCCGAAGCGGCCCTTGATGCAGAGGTTTCCGTGGGTCACGGAGCTTTCGTGCGGGCTGGTGACCTTCACGATCTCGTTGTCCTGCACGTGCAGCGTGAGGTTGCAGCCGACGCCACAGAACGTGCACACGGTCGTGGTCTCCGTCTGCCGCTCCTCGTCCCAGGTGCCGGCCTCGCGTTTGTCGTGCTCGGCCTTGAAGCTCAGCGCACCCGTGGGACAGACCTCCACGCAGTTTCCACAGTAGACACACGCGCTGTCGGGCAGCGGCGTGGAGAACTCGGTGGAGATGCGCGCGCCGAACCCGCGGCCGGCGACCGAGATCGCGAACGAGTTCTGCCACTGGTCCCCGCAGGCGTCCACGCACTTGTAGCACAGGATGCACTTGCCGTAGTCCCGCACGTAGAGCGCGTTGTCCACCTTCACCGGCTGCGCCACGGTGGCCGCGGTCAGCCCGTCGACCTCCTCGTGCTCGCCGGGCAGCGCGTCGTCCCGCTCGGCCGACGGCGGCGCGGGCGGACCGAACCTCTCGGGATTCGCGCCGGTCTCGGCCATCCACTCGGCCACGCCGGGAGTGGTCGACAGGTCCGTGGCCGAGCCGAGCAGCTCCAGCACGACCTTGCGGCTCGTCCTCGTGCGCTCGGAGTCCGTGTGTACGACCATGCCCGGCTCGGCCTTGCGAGAGCACGACGGCACGAGCGTCCGCGAGCCCTCCACCTCCACCATGCACACACGGCACGCGTTGGCTGGCTTGAGCGTGTCGCCGTAGCACAGCGTGGGAATGTCCTTCCCCACGGCCGAACACGCCTCCAGGATCGTGGCACCCTCGGGCACACTCACCGTCGCGCCGTCCACAGTGACCTCGACGAGCCGCTTCGGCAACCCCAGATCAACAATCGTCATGACTCCTCCACGGGAAAGATTGTGTCGTCGGTAGTCATGACTCCACTCCGTCCAAGGCGCCCAGCCGCTCCACGGCCGACTCGATCGCGTTCCACGCCGTCTGACCGAGCCCGCAGATCGACGAGTCCCGCATCACCTGCCCGACCTCCCGCAGCAACGCCAGGTCGTCGGCATCGGTGCTCAGCCGCCGGCCGCCGACGATGCGGCTCACCGCCTCCTCCTGCCGCACCGTCCCGATGCGGCACGGCACGCACTGCCCGCACGACTCGTCGCGGAAGAACGACGCGATGCGCAGCAGGAACTTGCCGAGGTCGGCCTGGTCGTCGAGCGCGAGCACGACCCCCGAGCCGAGCGTGGTGCCCGCCGCGCGCGCGTCCTCCATCGTGAGCGGCAGGTCGAGCTCGTCCGGCCGCACGAACCCGCCGGCCGCGCCGCCCAGCAGCACCGCCCGCAGCTCGCGGCCCTCCGGCACACCCCCGGCCAGCTCCAGCAGCTCGCGCAGCGTGGTGCCGAAGGGAACCTCGTACACGCCGGGCTTGCGCACGTTGCCCGACAGGCAGAACAGCTTGGGCCCGGCCGATTTCTCCGTGCCGATCCGCCGGTACGCCGCGTAGCCCTCGGTGAGGATCAGCGGCACGTTCACCAGCGTCTCGACGTTGTTCACCACCGTCGGCTTCCCGAACAGGCCCTGCTCGGTCGGGAACGGCGGCTTCGACCGCGGCTCCCCGCGGAAGCCCTCGATCGAGTTGAAGATCGCCGTCTCCTCGCCGCAGATGTACGCGCCCGCGCCGCGGCGGATCTCGATGTCGAACGAGAACCCCGCGTGGCCCATGATGTCCGTGCCGAGGAAACCGCGTTCGCGCGCGACGTCGATCGCGTTCTGCACCAGCCGGCGCGCTCGCGGATACTCGCCGCGCAGGTAGAGGTAGCCCAGAGTGGCGCCGGTCGCGAAGCCGGCGATGGTCATCGACTCCACCAGCGCGAACGGGTCGCCCTCCAGCAGCACGCGGTCCTTGAACGTGCCGGGCTCGCTCTCGTCGGCGTTGCACACCAGGTAGTGCGGCAGCGCCGGCTGGCTCGCCGCGCCCTGCCACTTGCGCCCGGTCGGGAACGCCGCGCCGCCGCGGCCCATCAGGCCCGCGTCGGTGACCTCGCGAATCACGCCGTTGGGCCCGAGCTGCAGTGCGTTGCGCAGCGCCGCGTACCCGCCGGAGGCGCGATAGTCGTCGAGGCTCTCCGGGTCGACCGCGCCGACCCGGCGCAGCAGCCGCAGCGACTCCCGGTCGGTCTGGTGCAGCACCGGCGCCGCACCGTCCTCCGTGGACGGTGCCCGTCTGGCCGCCAGCACCACGTCCGCGCCGGTGGCCGGGGCGAGCAGCTCGCTGCCCGGCGGGTCACCGGCTTCGAATGCCAGCGCGGCGGGCGCCTTCTCGCACACGCCCAGGCACGGGCTGCGCAGCCACGTCACGCCACCGCGCGCCTTGCCCGCCGGGCCGAGGTGCTCGGTGAGCGTGTCGCACACCGTGTCCGACCCGTTCACGCGGCACGCGAGATCGGTGCACACGTGCACCACCCGCTCCGGGCGCTCGGTGAGCGAGAACAGCGAGTAGAAGCTCGCCACGCCGTACGCGTCGGCCGGCGGCACGTGCAGCGTTTCGCAGATGTAGTTCAGCGCGCCCTGGCTGATCCAGCCCACGCGGTCGTTCACCGCGTGCAGCGCGGGCAGCAGTTGGTCCCGCGCGGAGCCCTCGGGCAGCGCATCGATCGCCGCGCGTTCTTCGAAGGTGGCCTTGGCGTCGAGGAACTGGAGATCCATCCCGGCCCCCTCAGCCCACGACCGCGTCGGCGGGCAGCTTGTCCACGCGAATCGCCGCGGCCTTGTACTCGGCCGTACCCGCCACGGGGTCCGTCGCTTCGATGGTGATCACGTTGACGTCCACCTCGTCCGGGAAGTGGAACGTCATGAACGCCAGCCCCGGCCGCAGCCCCTCGTCGATCCGCACCGGGGCCACGATCGCGCCGCGCCGGGACGAGATCTGCACCAGTTCGTCCTCCGCGACACCCAGGTGCGCGGCGTCCGCCGAGCACAGGTCGAGCGTCTCGCCGCGCCGGCGCGGTGACGGGAACCCGCCGGACTGCACGCCGGTGTTGTACGAGTCCAGCCGCCGGCCGGTGGTCAGGCGCAGCGGGAACTCGTCGTCGAGCACGTCGACCGGCGGGCTGTGGCGCAGCACCGTGAACGGCGCCGGGCGGCCGCGCTCGGCCGGGTCCTCGGCCCACAGCCGCGCGTGCAGGAACGACGGCTCCAGCGTGTCCTCGGTGTAGCACGGCCACTGGATGCCGCCGAGCTCCTCGAGCCGCGCGTAGCTCATGCCGGCGTGGATCGGCGAGAGCGAACGCAGCTCGTCCCACACCTCCCGGCCGTCCTCGCCGCTGTAGTGCCAGTCGTGCCCGAGGCGCCGCGCCAGCTCGCTGAGCAGCTCGATGTCGTCGCGCGCGCCGGCCGGCGGGTTCACCGCCTTGCGCACCCGCTGCACGCGGCGCTCGCTGTTGGTGAAGGTGCCGTCGCTCTCGCACCAGGCCGCCGAAGCCGGCAGCACGACGTCGGCCAGCTGCGCGGTCTTGGTGAGGAAGATGTCCTGCACCACCAGGTGCTCGATGTTCGACAAGCGCTTGATCGTGTGCTCGCAGTCGGCTTCGGACTGCACCGGGTTCTCCCCGATCACGTACACGCAGGTGAGCGTGCCGTCCTCCATCGCCTCGAGCATCTGCGTGAGGTTCTTGCCCTTGTGCGGCGGGATGTGCGAGCCGTACGCGGCGTCGAACTTCGCGCGCACGGCCGGGTCGAGCACGTCCTGGAACCCCGGCAGCCGGTCGGGAATGGCGCCCATGTCGCCGCCGCCCTGCACGTTGTTCTGCCCGCGCAAGGGGTTCAGCCCGGCGCCGTAGCGCCCGACCTGCCCGGCCAGCAGCGACAGGTTGATCAGCGACAGCACGTTGTCGGTGCCGTTGTGGTGCTCGGTGATGCCCAGCGTCCACGACATCTGCCCGCGGTCGGCTCGCGCGTAGGTGTGCGCCAGCTCCTTGATCAGTTCCGCCGGCACCGTGGTCACCTGCTCGGCGACCTCGAGCGTCCACGGTTCCACCGACGCCGCGAACTCCGCGAAGCCCTCGGTGGCGCGCTCGATGAACGTGGTGTTGGCGAGTCCGGAGTGGATGATCTCGCGGGCGATCGCGTTGGCCAGCGGGATGTCGGTGCCGACCTCCAGCTGCAGCTGCCGGTGCGCCCACTTCGCCGTGCTCGTCTGACGCGGGTCCACCACGAAGAGCTTCGCTCCCTTGTGGACGGCCTTGAGCACGTGCTGGAAGAAGATCGGGTGCGCCTCGCGCGGGTTTCCGCCCCAGATCACGATCACGTCGGCGTCTTCGATCTCCGCGTAAGACGACGTGCCGCCCCCGCTGTCGAAGACGCGCGCCAGCCCGGCGACGCTCGGCGCGTGGCAGGTGCGGTTGCACGAGTCCACGTTGTTCGTGCCCATCACCGCGCGGGTGAACTTCTGGGCCACGTAGTTCATCTCGTTCGTGGCCCGGGCGCAGGAGAACATGCCGAAGGCCTCGGGGCCCTTCGTCTCCAGCGTGCGCCGGAACCCCGCGGCGGCGCGGTCGAGCGCCTCTTCCCACGTCGCCGGCCGCAGCACTCCCGAATCCCGGACCAGCGGTTCGGTCAGCCGGGCGTACGGCGTGGTGTCCCTCCTGCGCTTCATGGTGTCTCCTTCGTGGTGGGGTGGGTTCCTAGCCGACCGGCACGGCGGTGGCCGTGCGGTTCAGCAGGCCGATGGCGGCGTGGACGTGGCGCAGCGCGGGCGCGGGCACCCCGGTCAGCTCGGCGAGCTCGACCACCGCGCCGATGATCGCGTCGATCTCCAGCGGCTTGCCCGCTTCGAGGTCCTGCAGCATCGACGTCTTGTGGTGCCCGACGCGCCAGGCGCCGTCGATCCGCTTCTCCACGGAGACCTGGGGATCCGCGCCGGCCGCACGGGCGATGGCGAGGGTTTCGGTCATCATCGTGGCCACGAGCTCACGCGTGTCCTCGTGCTCGCACATCTGCGCCATCGTCGCCCGCGTGAGCGCGCTCAACGGGTTGAAGGCGACGTTGCCCATGAGCTTGACCCAGATGTCGTCACGCAGGTTCGGCTCGACCGGGGCCTTGAGCCCGCCCTCGATCATCGCCTCGGACAGCGCCACGCACCGGGGCGAAACCCCGCCCGCCGGCTCGCCGAGGGAGAACCGGGTGCCTTCGAGGTGCCGGATCACGCCCGGCTCCTCGATCACGGTCGAGCAGTAGACGACGCAGCCGATGGCCCGCTGCACCGCCATCACCCGGCTGGTCTCGCCGTCCGGGTCCACGGTCTCGACTCGCCGGCCCTCCAGCGGATGCCCGCTCAGGCCGTGGAAGTACCACCACGGGATGCCGTTCTGTGCCGCGACGAGCGCGGTGTCCGGTCCCAGCAGTGGTTCGAGCAGCGCACCGCTGCTCGGGTAGGAATGGGCTTTGAGCCCGAGGAAAACGAAGTCGACCGGGCCGATCTCGGCCGGGTCGTCGGTCACGTGGGGACGCGCGGTGAAGTCGCCGCGGGGACTGAGCACCCGCACTCCGTGTTCGCGCATCGCCTCGAGGTGCGCCTTGCGCGCGACCAGATGGACCTCGGTGCCGCCTCGGTGCATGGCCGCACCCACGTAGGCGCCGATAGCGCCCGCGCCCAGAACAGCAACCCGCATGGTGTGCCTCCCGCTCGGTCGAACACAGCGATTGCATACAGTATCCCGAGAATCCGCCTGACACCAGAATCCGGTGATGGGATTCGCCGATGACACCCGGGCGGAGCAGGCGGACCCGATACTGATTGTCATTTCAGGGGTGCCGGATTGATCCACTTCGGGTGAGATCCAGACCACAGAGTGAAGAGTTGGGATTTTGCATACCAAAACCTGTATTCTGGGTTCAGCTCCGGTAAGTCACCGCTTTTCGGCGGACTCCGGGCTCGCGAACAGACCACAGACCGCCCGCGTTTCCCGGATCAAGAGGTGCCCCGTGACCCAGACCGCCTCTCCCCTGCCCGAGCGCGGGCCCACCGGTCGGCGCACGGCCAAGGGGTCCCTCGCGGCCAAGTCGGCCCAGCGGGTGGAGCGGCCGGCGCCGCTGCGCCAGGTCGTGTACGACGCGCTGGCGGAGCTGATCATCAACCGCACGCTCGAGCCCGGTCAGCACCTGGTGGAGGCCGATCTGGCCGAGTACCTCGGCGTGAGCCGCCAGCCCGTGCGCGAAGCCTTGCAGCGCCTGCAGACCGAGGGCTGGGTCGACCTGCGGCCCGCGCAGGGCGCCTTCGTGCACATGCCCACCGACGAGGAAGCCGACCAGCTGCTCGGCGTACGCGCGGTCCTGGAGACCCACTCGGCCCGCCTGGCCGCCACCTGCGCCACCGAGGCGGACGTGGCCCGGCTCTGGGAACTGCAGAACGCCGGGCTCGAAGCGCTGGCCGCCGACGACAGCGAAGGCCTGGTCTCGGCCAACGCCGACCTGCACGCCTTCCTCACCGAGCTCACCGGCAACGCCGTGCTCGCCGAGCTGATCGGGCTCGTCGACCGCCGCGTGCGCTGGTACTACACGCCGATCGCCCGGCCCCGCGGCCACGACGCCTGGCACGAGCACGCCGAGCTGATCGAGGCCGTCGCGGCGCACGAGGTCGACAAGGCGGAGAAGATCATGGCCCACCACACGGAACGCACGCGCCAGGCGTTCCACGAGCGGCCCGAAGCAGCCCGGGAGTGAGGGGGCGGGCGTCAGCCGCCCCCTCACTCCCGGGCCCTGTACCGAAAACCCCCGGCAAGCGTCAGCTGCCGGCGGCCCCGGCGGCCGGCGAAGCCTCGGCGACCACGGCCTGCTCCGAGGCCGTCGGGCCGCTGCGGCGACCCGGCTGGCGCAGGAACAGCACCATGAACGCCGACAGCAGCGCGATGCAGCCGGCCAGCACGTACGCACCGGTGTAGCCCCACGCGGCGATCACGCCCGCCGCCAGACCACCGCCGCCGACACCGCCGATGAGCTTGGCGCTGTACACGAGGCCGTAGTTGGTGGCGTTGTGGTTCTCGCCGAAGTAGTCCGGCACGAGCGCGGCGAACAGCGGGTAGAACGCGCCGCTGCCGAACCCGGTCAGGACCGCGAACACCATGAACCAGAACAGGCTGTGCGTGTTGCCCGACCACATCACGCCGAACTGCGCGACCGCGGCGATCACGAGCACCCAGAACAGCGTCTGCTTGCGGCCGATGCGGTCCGACGCCCAGCCGACCAGGCCGCGGCCGACGCCGTTCACGATCGCGAGGATGCCGGCCGAGGAGGCCGCCACGAACGCACCGAAGTGGCTCTCCTCGGCGAAGGGCACCTGGAAGTTGATGCCGAACAACGACACACCGCCGATCACGATCAGCGTGACCCACATCAGCGGGAGCATGCCGGTCTTGATCGCTTCCATCGGCGTGAACTGCCGGACGGCCGGCGGGTTCTTCTCCAGGCTCTTCGCGTTGCCGGTCGCCTTGCCCTTGAGCCAGGCGATCGGGTCGACCTCGGCGGGCCACCAGTTCTTCGGCGGGTCCTTGAACAGGAACCCGCAGATCCCGACGACCAGCAGCATGTAGAGGCCGATGGCGTCGAGCGTGATGGTCAGGTTCTCGTGCCCGAGGAACGCGCTGAACAGGTAGATGAACGGCACCGAACCGTAGGCGAAGCCGCCGTTCACGAAGCCGGTGCGGGCACCGCGCTTCTCGGGGTACCACTTGCCGACCATGTTGATGCAGGTGGCGTAGACCAATCCGGCCCCGGTGCCGCCGAGCACCGAGTACCCGATGAAGGCGAGCACCAGGTTCCCGCTGTGCGCGATGGTGAAGTAGCCGATCCCGGAACAGACGGCGCCGATGAGCATGGCGGTCTTGGCCGAGACGATGTTCTTCTCGCGCAGCCGGCCGGCCGGGAACGCGACCCCGGCCTGGAACACGGCCCAGATGCTGGCCAGCCAGAACGCGTCCGACAAGGACCAGCCGTACTTCTCTTCGAGCGTGCCTTCGACGGCTCCCCAGCCGTACTCGAACACACTCACCGCCATCATGGCGATCCACGGCAGCCAGACCATGAATGCGCGTGAGCGGCCCATGATGTCTCTGGGACTCTCACCGATCCGGTACTTGCGGCCGTTGTCGTCGACGATCTCCTGGTACGTCGGTAGGGCTGCGGTCATGAGAGTTCTCTTTCGTCAACGTTGACTTGGGTTCCCTCTGAGTGGGGTGGCTCCTGTCCCCCGCCGGGCGCGACCGCGCGCGCCCGGCGTTTCGTGCGTGTCTCCCGTCCCCCGCGTCACCGACGGCTAGGTGTCCGGCAAGATACGCCTCCTTCCTTCTCGCCGGAAGTGATCAACCGAGCAGACCGGCCGACCTCGCCCAGCGGTACTTGGCACCGAGCACCGCCACGGGCTTCTCGGTCGTGTAGGGGTAGGCGACGATCCCGTTGGCGTAGAGGTGGTCGCTCGCGGCCTCCACCTCGACGTCCCCGGACAGCGACGCCACCACCGGCTTGTGGATCCCCTTGCGGCGGAACTCCTCGACGACGTCGACGACGAGTTCCGCGAACACCATCGGCGGCGTGACGATCGTGTGCCAGTAGCCGAGGATCAAGGAGTGGATGCGCTCGTCGGAGAGGCCGAGGGCGATCGTGTTGCGGTAGGTCGACGGCGGCTCGCCACCCGTGATGTCCACCGGGTTGCCGGCCGCGCCGAACGGCGGGATGAACTTCCGGAACGCCACGTCGAGGTCGTCGGGGATCTCCATCAGCGACAGGCCGTTGTCCACGCAGGCGTCGGACAGCAGCACGCCCGAGCCGCCGGCGCCGGTGATGATCACGACGTTCTCGCCCTTCGGCGTGGGCAGCAGCGGGATGCCGCGGGCGTACTCGAGCATGTCGTTGAGCCC
The DNA here is from genome assembly GCF_035918295.1 of Amycolatopsis rhabdoformis. Lineage (GTDB taxonomy): Bacteria > Actinomycetota > Actinomycetes > Mycobacteriales > Pseudonocardiaceae > Amycolatopsis > Amycolatopsis rhabdoformis. The sequence goes on along the minus strand of NZ_CP142149.1, from coordinate 2,593,342 downwards.
CGGCGCCCGGATCACGCCGCTCTGGCGCAGGATGTCGTCGTAGACCTTGTCGTTGCCGGCCAGCGCGCCGGTGTGCGAGCTCGCCGCCTTGGCGCCCTGCGAGGTGCGCCCGGCCTTGAGCACGATCACCGGCTTCTTCGCCGACACGCGCTTGGCGGTCTCGGCGAACGAGCGGCCGTCCTTGAGGTCTTCGAGGTGCATCGCGACGAGCTGGGTGTTGTCGTCGTTCTCGAAGAAGGTGAGCAAGTCGTCCTCGTCGATGTCCGCCTTGTTGCCCACGCCCACGATGGACGACACGCCCATGCCCGCCGACCGGCTGAAGCCGAGGATCGCCATGCCGATGCCGCCGCTCTGCGAGGAGAGCGCGACACCGCCCTTGACGTCATAGGGCGTGCAGAACGTCGCCGACAGGTTTTCCGGGGTGTAGTAGTAGCCGTAGATGTTCGGCCCGAGGATGCGCACGCCGTGCTTGCGCGCGATCGCCACGACCTGGTTCTGCAGCTCGATCTCGCCGGTCTCGCCGAAGCCGGAAGGGATCAGGATCGCCCCGGCCACGCCTTTCGCCCCGGCCTCTTCCAGCGCGGCCGACACGAACTTCGCCGGGATGGCGAACACCGCGACGTCCACGTCACCGGGTACGTCGGCGATGCTGGCGTAGGCCTTGCGGTCGAGGATCTCCGACGCCTTGGGGTTGATCGGGTAGATCTCCCCCGCGTAGCCGCCGTTGACGAGGTTCTTCATGACCGAGTTGCCGATCTTGCCGTCCTCGGCCGAAGCCCCGATCACCGCGATCGCGGCCGGCTTCATGATCCGGTTCATGGACGCGAGGATCTCGTCCTGCGTGAACCGCACCGGCTCCTTCGCCGCTTCCGGGTCGACCAGGATGCGCACGTCGACCGCGGTGGCGCCGCCGGCCGTGGCGAGCACCGGGTTGAGGTCGACCTCGGCGAGCTGCGGGAAGTCGGTGACCAGCTGCGAGAGCCGGGTGATGATGCCGGTGAGGGCCGCCTTGTCCACTGCCTCGGCACCGCGCACTCCGTTGAGGATCTCGGCGGCGGCGATGCCGTCCACCATGGACAGTGCCTCGGCCTCGCTGGTCGGGGCGAGGCGGAAGGTCACGTCCTTGAGTACCTCGACGAGCACCCCGCCGAGCCCGAAGGCCACGATCTTGCCGAAGGTCTGGTCGGTGACCGACCCGATGATCACCTCCTGGCCGGTGGTCAGCATCTGCTGCACCTGCACCCCGACGATCACCGCGTTCTCGTTGTAGGCCTTGGCGTTGGCCAGGATCGTGGCGTAGCCCTCGGCCACCTGCTCGGCCGTGCGCAGGCCCACGAGCACGCCGCCGGCCTCCGTCTTGTGCAGGATGTCGGGCGACACGATCTTCAGCACCACCGGCAGGCCGATCTCCTGCGCCTGCGCCACGGCCTCGTCGGCCGAGGTCGCGAGCCGTTCGGCCGGGGTGGGGATGTCGTAGGCCTCGCACACCGCGCGGCCTTCGGGAGCGGTGAGGGACGAGCGCCCCTCGGCCGCCGCCTGCGCCAGGATCTTCTCGACCGCTTCGCGGCCGGTTCCCGTGGTCATCCAGCTTCTCCTTAGATCACGCCTGCGGTGCGCAGCCGCTCGAGGTCGTCGCCCGTGTAGCCGAGCTCGTTCAGCACTTCGCCGTTGTGCTCGCCCAGCAGCGGCGAACGCTCGATGTCCACCGGGGAGTCCGACAGCTTCAGCGGGCAGCCCACGGTCTTGAACTTCCCGCGCTCGGGGTGGTCGACCTCGACCACGGTGCCGAGCTCGGCCAGCGTCTCGTCCTCGATGAGCTCCTTCGTGGACAGGATCGGGCCGCACGGGATGTTGTGGGCGTTGAGCTTCTCCATGACCTCCCACTTGGTGTGGCGCTCGGTCCACTGCTCCACGAGCGCGAACACCTTGTCCAGTTTGGACAGCCGGGCCTCGGGGGTGGCCCACTCCGGGTCCTCGGCGAGCTCGGGCTGGCCGAGCAGCTCGGTGAGCGGCTGCCAGCCGACCGGCTGGATGATCACGTAGATGTAGTCGTTGGGACCACCGGGCGCGCAGCGCACCGCCCAGCCGGGCTGGCCGCCACCGGAGGCGTTGCCCGAGCGCGGCACCTCGTCGCCGAACACCTCGTTGGGGTACTCGCCGAGCGGGCCGTGGGTGAGGCGCTGCTGGTCGCGCAGCTTCACGCGGCAGAGGTTGAGCACCGCGTCCTGCATGGCCACCTGCACGCGCTGCCCGCGGCCGCTGTTGGTGCGCTGGTACAGCGCGGCGAGCATCGCGGCCACCAGGTGGATGCCGGTGCCGGAGTCACCGATCTGCGCGCCGGTCGCGGTGGGCGGGCCCTCCTCGAAGCCGGTGGTGCTCATCGAGCCGCCCATGGCCTGGGCGATGACCTCGTAGGCCTTGAAATCGGCGTAGCGCCCGGGTCCGAAGCCCTTGATGGAGGCGTAGATCAGCCGTTCGTTGATCTCCTGCAGCTTCTCCCAGGAGAAGCCGAAGCGGTCGACCACGCCGGGGCCGAAGTTCTCCACCAGGATGTCCACACTGGACACCAGCTTGGTGAAGATCTCTTTGCCCTCGTCGCTCTTCATGTTCAGGGTGATGCTGCGCTTGTTCCCGTTGAGCATCGTGAAGTAGAGACTGTCCACCCCGGGCAGGTCCCGCAGCTGGCCGCGGGTGATGTCACCGCGGCCGGGTGTCTCCACCTTGATCACGTCCGCGCCCAGCCAGGCGAGGATCTGGGTCGACGACGGTCCCGACTGGACATGGGTCATGTCGAGGACGCGGACGCCTTCGAGTGCCTTTCCCATTTTTCCTGCCTCCCGGCTACTTGTACATCGTCTGGTTCATGGTTCCCGGGGCGTACGCGTCCGGGTCGACCCAGACGTTGATCAGCGACGGCTTGCCCGACTCCCGGGCGCGCTGCAGGGCCGGCGCGATGTCGGCGGGGTCGCGGACCTCTTCGCCGTAGCCGCCCAGCATGCGGGCGAACTCGTCGTAGCGGACGTCGCCGAGGGTGTTGCCGATGCGCTCGCGGCCCAGGCCGTACTTCTGCGCCTGGCCGTAGCGGATCTGGTTCATCGAGGAGTTGTTGCCGACGATCCCGACGAAGGGCAGGTTGAACCGCACCAGCGTCTCGAAGTCCCAGCCGGTGAGGGAGAACGCGCCGTCGCCGAAGAGCGCGACGACCTCCTTGTCCGGGCGGGCGTGCTTCGCGGCCATCACGAAGGGGATGCCGACGCCGAGCGTGCCGAGGGGACCCGGGTCCATCCAGTGGCCCGGCGACTTCGGCTGCACGACCTGGCCGGAGAAGGTGACGATGTCGCCGCCGTCGCCGATGTAGATCGAGTCCTCCGTGAGGAACTCGTTGATCTCGTGCACGAGCCGGTACGGGTGGATCGGGTTGGCGTCGGAGTGCTGCTGCGGCAGCCTCTTCTCCTTCGCTTTCTCCTCCACCGCGCGCAGCTCTTCGAGCCACGGCTTGCGGGCCGGCGCGCCGTTGTCGACGCGGCCCGACGCCGCCTGCGTCACCCCGGCGAGGATCTGGCCGGCGTCGCCGACGAGGCCCAGGTCGATGTCGCGGTTCTTGCCGACGGTCTTGTAGTCGAGGTCGATCTGCACCACGGTGGCCTCGGGCGAGAGCCGCTTGCCGTAGCCCATGCGGAAGTCGAACGGCGTGCCGACGATCACGATCACGTCGGCGTTGTCGAACGCGTAGCGGCGCGAAAGCTGGAAGTGGTGCGGGTCGCCCGGCGGCAGCGTGCCGCGGCCCGCGCCGTTCATGTACGCGGGGATGTTCAGCGTGCGCACGAGCTCCGTCGCCGGCTCGGCCGCGCGGGTCGTCCAGACCTGGCTGCCCAGCAGGATCACCGGCTTCTTGGCGTGCACCAGCAGGTCGGCGAGCTTCTCGATGTCGGCGGGGTCACCGGCGCTGCGGGTGGACGCGCGGTAGCGGCCCGCCTCGGGGATCCGGGCGGCCGAGAGCGGCACCCGGGCGTCGAGCACGTCGCGCGGGATCTCCAGGAACGCCGGGCCGGGGGCGCCCGCCAGGGACTCGCGGAACGCCATCGACACGAGGTCGGCCGCGCGGGCGGTCGAGGGCACGGTCGCGGCGAACTTCGTGATCGGGGTCATCATGTCCACGTGCGGCAGGTCCTGCAGTGAGCCCATCTTGTGCTGGCTCAGCGCGCCCTGGCCGCCGATCAGCAGCATCGGGCTCTCGGCGCGCAGCGCGTTGGCCACGCCCGTGACCGCGTCGGTGGTGCCCGGGCCCGCCGTGACGACCGCGCAGCCGGGCCGGCCGGTGATCCGCGCGTAGCCGTCGGCGGCGTGCGCGGCCACCTGCTCGTGGCGTACGTCGATGACGTTGATGCCCTCGTCGACGCAGCCGTCGTAGATGTCGATGATGTGGCCGCCGCACAGCGTGAAGATCGTGTCGACACCCTCGGCCTTGAGCGCCTTGGCCACCAGGTGCCCGCCGGAGATCGTGTCCGAGGCCGGCTGGCCGCCGTTCGTCGCAGGGGCGGCCCGGTCCTTGTCGACGTTCTGGCCGGTCGTGGTTGGCGCCATTGCTCAACTCCTCTGGTCTCACGCCGGACCTCTCTGATCCGGGCGCTCGTTCCGGTGCGCTCCGAAGTTGCGCACTGCGCTTTGTGCGCACTGCCTCCGTCCACAGCCGTGGCGAAGGACATCCCTCCAGGTCAGCGGCACCTTCGTCGAAAACTGTAGATTGCATACCGTATGAGGTAGGCATTAGGATTACTCTCCGAGCGACCCGCTGTCCAGGGCCATCCGCACGTTTTTCCGCAGGTTTTTTCCCCGGACCCGGTGCGGCTGACGGCCACCCGAGCGGCCCCTTTCGTCCCCCAGTCCCGTTCGCGGCCCACCCGGGCCCGGCAGGAAGGACTCCGATGGATCTCTTCGAACACGAGGCGCGCGAGCTGTTCTCCTCGCACGGCGTACCGGTCCCCCGCGGCCGCGTGGCCACGAGCCCGGAGGAAGCGCGCGCGGCCGCCGTGGTGATCGGTGGCACCGTGGTGGTGAAGGCACAGGTGAAGACCGGCGGGCGCGGCAAGGCCGGCGGGGTGAAGCTCGCCGCCTCGCCCGACGACGCCGAACAGGTCGCCGACGACATCCTGGGCATGGACATCAAGGGCCACACCGTGCACAAGGTGCTGGTGACCGAGGCGAGCGAGATCGCCGAGGAGTACTACGTGTCCTACCTGCTCGACCGCGCCGAGCGCACCTTCCTCGCGATGGCGTCGGTGGCCGGCGGCATGGAGATCGAGGAGGTCGCGGCCACGCGGCCCGAGGCGCTCGCGAAGGTGCCGGTCGACGCGCTCGCCGGCGTCGACCGGGCCAAGGCCGCCGAGATCGTGGCCGCGGCGCGGTTCCCGGCCGAGGTGGCCGACGACATCGCCGACGCGCTCGTGCGCCTCTGGGAGGTCTTCGTGGCCGAGGACGCCACGCTCGTGGAGGTCAACCCGTTGGCCCGCACCAAGAGCGGCGCGGTGATCGCGCTCGACGGCAAGGTCACCCTCGACGCCAACGCCGAGTTCCGCCACGCCGACCACGCCGCGTTCGCCGACCCGAACGCCGGTGACCCGCTGGAGCGCGAAGCCGCCGAGCAGGGCCTCAACTACGTGAAGCTCGAGGGCGACATCGGCGTGATCGGCAATGGCGCCGGCCTGGTCATGTCCACCTTGGACGTGGTCGCCGCCGCGGCCGCGCAGGTCGGCGCGCGCGGGCCCGCGAACTTCCTCGACATCGGCGGCGGCGCGTCGGCCGCGGTGATGTCGGCCGGGCTCGGCGTGATCCTCGGCGACCCGGACGTGCGCAGCGTGTTCGTGAACGTGTTCGGCGGCATCACCGCGTGCGACGCGGTGGCCGACGGCATCGTGCAGGCGCTGGAGATCCTCGGCACGCGCGCCACGAAACCGCTCGTGGTGCGCCTCGACGGCAACAACGTGGCCGAGGGCCGGCGGATCCTCGCCGACGCCGCCCACCCGCTCGTGACCGTGGTCGAGACCATGGACGACGCCGCCCTCGAGGCGGCCAAGCTCGCGACCGTTCCTGCTAGTGCGGAGGCCTGAGAAGTGGCGATCTTCCTCGACGAGAACAGCCGTGTCGTCGTGTCCGGCATGACCGGTGCCGAAGGCATGAAGCACACCAAGCGGATGCTGGCCGCGGGCACGAACGTGGTCGGCGGCGTGAACCCGCGCAAGGCCGGGCAGAAGGTGGCCGTCGGCGAGCACGAGCTGCCGGTGTTCGGCGGCGTCGCCGAAGCGATGGCCGAGACCGGCGCCGACGTGGTGGTGCTCTTCGTACCGCCGCCGTTCGTGAAGGACGCGGTGATCGAGGCCGTCGACGCCGGGATCGGCCTGGCCGTGGTGATCACGGAGGGCGTGCCGGTGCACGACTCCGCGGTGTTCTGGGCGCACGCGGTGGCCCAGGGCGGCAAGACGCGGATCATCGGCCCGAACTGCCCCGGCATCGTCTCCCCCGGCCGGTCCAACGCCGGCATCATCCCCGCCGACATCACCGGCCCCGGCCGCATCGGGCTGGTGTCGAAGTCGGGCACGCTCACCTACCAGCTGATGCACGAGCTGCGCGACATCGGCTTCTCCACCTGCGTGGGCATCGGCGGCGACCCGGTGATCGGCACCACCCACATCGACGCCGTCGAGGCGTTCGAGAAGGACCCGGACACCGACGTGATCGTGCTGATCGGCGAGATCGGCGGCGACGCCGAGGAACGCGCGGCGGCCTACGTGCGGGAGAACGTGAGCAAGCCCGTGGTCGGGTACGTCGCGGGGTTCACCGCGCCGGAGGGCAAGACGATGGGCCACGCCGGCGCCATCGTCTCGGGCTCGGCCGGCACCGCCGCGGCGAAGAAGGCGGCGCTGGAGGCGGCGGGCATCCGGGTGGGGCGCACGCCGAGCGAGACCGCGCGCCTGGTGCGCGAGGTCCTCGCGGGCACGCCGTGACCGTGGGCGAGACCGACGCGCTGGTCGCCAACGCCGGGCGCTACCACCGCGGCCTCGACCACAGCCGGCTGGCGAAGCGGCCGCGCCGGCGCGTGGCGGTGGTGGCCTGCATGGACGCGCGGTTCAGCGTGTACCGGCTGCTCGGACTGGAGGAGGGCGACGCGCACGTGATCCGCAACGCCGGCGGCGCCGTGACCGACGACGCGATCCGGTCGCTCGCGGTGAGCCAGCGGCTGCTGGGTACCCGGGAGATCATCCTCGTCCACCACGAGGACTGCGGCATGCGAACCTTCACGGACACGGAGTTCGCCCGCCAGGTCGAGGAAGGCACCGGGATCCGGCCGCCGTGGTCGGCCGAGGCGTTCACCGACGCCGGGCAGGACGTGCGCCAGTGCCTGCGCCGGGTGCGCAGCAGTCCGTTCCTGCCGCACACCGCGTCGGTGCGAGGGTTCGTGTACGACGAACGGACCGGGGCGATGACCGAGGTCGGCGCCGTGGTCCGGCCGGACTAGGAGGTACACCATGCACCGGGGATGGGCCGAGGCCCGCCGGATCGCCCGCGACGCGGTGAAGCCGCTCGAGGCGGTGGAGCTGCCGTTGTCCGAAGCGCTGGGCCGGGCGCTGGCGAGCCCGGTCCGTGCCCTGGTGCCGATGCCGGCGTACGACAACTCCGCGATGGACGGGTACGCCGTCGCCGGGCCCGGACCGTGGACCGTGGTGGGCGCGGTCCGGGCCGGTGGCGCGGCCTACGCCGGAGTGCTCGCGCACGGCACGGCGCTGGAGATCGCCACCGGCGCTCCCGTGCCGGCCGGCACGCGAGCGGTGCTGCCGGTCGAGCACGCCGTCCACAGTGGACGGCGGGTGAGCGGGCAGGTGGTCACCGGCAAGCACGTGCGCCGCCGCGGCGAGGACTGTCCGGAAGGCGAAGAGCTGCTGGCCACTTCGAACACCGTCACGGCCGCGGTGCTCGGCGCGGCCGCGGCGGTGGGCCACGACACGCTGCTGGTGCACCGCCGGCCGCGGGTCTCGGTGGTGGTGACCGGCGACGAGGTGCAGACTTCCGGCGTGCCGGCGCCGGGCCGCGTGCGCGACGCGATCGGGCCGCTGCTGCCGGGGCTGCTGCGGGCCGCCGGTGCCGACGAGCACGGCCTCGTGCGGCTCGCCGACCGGCCCGACGCTCTCACCGCCGCCTTGACGGACGACGACGCGGACGTGGTCGTGGTCTGCGGCGCCACCTCGAAGGGGCCGGCCGATCACCTGCGCGGTGTGCTGCGGGCGCTGCTGGCCGACGTGCGGGTGGACGGCGTCGCGGTGCGGCCCGGGCACCCGCAACTGCTCGCGGTGCTGCCCGACGGCCGGTGCGTGGTCGGGCTGCCCGGCAACCCGTTCGCGGCGCTCGGGGCCGGGCTGACGTTGCTCGAACCGCTGCTGCGCGAGCTGGGTGGGCACCGCGTGGCGCCGCCGGTCACCGGCTGGGCCGCGGCGCCGCTGCCCGGGCACGCGAGCGACACGCGGCTCGTGCCCGTGGTGCGTTCGGGCGGCGACGTGACGCCGGTGGGCCACGACCGGCCGGGTTCGCTGTGGGGCGCCGCGCTCGCCGACGCCCTGGCCGTGGTGCCACCGGGGTGGCGAGGCGGTGACGTCGAGCTGCTGCCCCTGCCCTGACCCCGGCGACCGGGGTGTGCCGACTGAAGTGACGACGGGAGAGCGGATGGACCTGCGGCAGCTGGAGATCGTCGTCGCGGTCGCCGAGGAGGGCGGGTTCACCGCCGCGGCGCACCGCCTGCACACCGTGCAGTCGACGGTGTCCACGGTGGTCCGCGCGCTCGAACGCGACCTCGGCACGGCGCTGTTCGAACGCACCACCCACCGCGTGGCGCTGACCCCGGCGGGCCGGGCGTTCCTGCCCGCCGCGCGCGCCGCGCTGAAAGCCGCCGAACACGCCCGCGCGACCGTGGACGGCGCCCGCTGGAAGCTCACCGGGCGCGTGCGGATCGGCGTGATGCCCGGTGCGTGGCCCGATCCGCACCACGCCCTGGCGGCCCTGCGCCGCGAACACCCCGGCGTGCAGGTGCAGGTGCTCATGGTTCCGCCGCGACAGCTGCGCACGGTCGTGCGGGAGTCCTCTGTGGACGCGCTGGTCGCGGTGGAGGACTGCGTGGCCGGCGAAGGCCTGGTGAGCCGGCCGTTGCGGCGCGAAGCCATGGTACTGCTCACGCCGGCCGGTGATCGCGGCGCCGACCGGCCGGTCAGCGCGGCCGACGCGGCGGCGTCCGCCGTGATCGACTTCGCGCCGGGCTGGGCCAACCGCGAGGCCACCGACCGCGCGTTCCAGACCGCCCAGGTGCGCCGCACGGTGGCCCACGAGGTCACCGACGTGGCGGCCGCGGCGGAGCTGGTGCGCCACGACCTCGGCGCGTGCATCCTGCCCGCGTCCGTCGCCGCGCGGTTCCCCGATCTCACGCCCCGCTCGTTCAGCCGCGGCGGCCCCACGTGGCACATCGCCGTGACCCGGCCGGCCGGTGATCCGCCGCCGGTCGTGGCGGCCGTGCTGCGGCACCTGACCTGACGCCGCAAGGTCTTTCCCGGTCGTGCCCGGGCTGCCATGATGAGATGTGCTGCTACGCCAACTGGAGTACCTCGTCGCGCTCGCACGAGAACGCCACTTCGCCCGCGCCGCCGACGCCTGTCACGTGTCGCAACCCTCGCTCTCGGCCGCGATCCGGAAGCTGGAGCACGAGCTGGGCGCGCCGATCGTGCGCCGCGGGCGCCGGTTCGAGGGCCTCACCCCCGAAGGCGAGCGCGTGCTGCTGTGGGCGCACCGGATCCTCGCCGAGTGCGACGGCCTGCGCCAGGACCTCTCCACGATGCGCAGCAGCCTCTCCGGCGTGCTGCGCGTGGGCACGATCCCGACCTCGCTCACGGCCGCGACGCTGCTCACCACCCCGTTCTGCGAACGGCACCCGCACGCCCGCGTGACGCTGGAATCCTTGCCGTCAAGGGAGATCACCCGCCGGCTCGCGGAGTACGAGCTGGACATCGCGCTGACCTATGTGGACGACGAGGAGCTCGGCGCGGTCCGGACCTTCCCGCTCTACGAGGAGCGCTACCTGCTGCTGACCCCGCGCGACGGTGAGCTCGCCGGGCGCCAGCTGGTGCGCTGGGCCGAGGTCGCCACGGTGCCGCTGTGCCTGCTCGGCCAGCAGATGCGCAACCGGCGCATCCTCGACACGTTCTTCGCCGACGCCGGCGCGTCGGTGGTCCCGGCCATCGAGACCGACACCGTGTCGGGTCTCTACGCGCACGTCGCCTCGCGCCGCTGGTCGAGCGTGATCTCCCACGCCTGGCTGCACATGTTCGGCGTGCCACCGGGAATGCGCGTGGTGCCACTGGAAGCGCCGGCGCAGCCGCCGCAGATCGGGCTCGTGATGGCCGATCGCGACCCCGAGCCCATCCTCGCCCGCGCGCTGCTCGAGGTGACCCCTCAGGTCGACGTGCGCGGGGTGCTCGAACGCGTGCTCGCGGGGTTCCTCGCGCCGGTGCGATAGCCGGGGCCTATCTCGGCATAGGCACTAACGCTTTGACCCCCTCCACCCCGCGGAGGAGGGTAGAAGTCGTTAGCTGCCAACGAAAAACCTCGGGAGACACACCATGGCAAAGGTGCTCTGCGTGCTGTACGACGACCCCGTCGACGGTTACCCCAAGAGCTACGCGCGCGACGATCTTCCCCAGCTCGACGGCTACCCCGGCGGCCAGACCCTCCCGTCCCCGAAGGCGCTCGACTTCACCCCCGGCGCCCTGCTCGGCAGCGTCTCCGGCGAGCTCGGCCTGCGGGAGTTCCTGGAGAGCCAGGGCCACCAGCTGGTGGTGACCTCCGACAAGGACCGGGCCGGCTCGGTGTTCGACCAGGAGCTGCCCGACACCGACATCGTGATCTCCCAGCCGTTCTGGCCGGCCTACCTCACGCCGGAACGCTTCGAGAAGGCCGAGAACCTCAAGCTCGTGATCACCGCCGGCATCGGTTCGGACCACACCGACCTCGACTCGGCGATCGCGCACGGCGTGACCGTGGCCGAGGTGACCTACTCCAACAGCATCAGCGTCGCCGAGCACGTGGTGATGATGATCCTCTCGCAGGTGCGCAACTACCTGCCCTCGTACCAGACCGTGCTCGAAGGCGGCTGGAAGATCGCCGACTGCGTCTCGCGGTCCTACGACCTCGAGGGCATGCACGTCGGCACGGTCGCCGCCGGCCGCATCGGCACCGCGGTGCTGCGCCGCCTCAAGCCGTTCGACGTGCACCTGCACTACACCGACCGGCACCGCCTGCCGGCCGAGGTCGAGCAGGAACTGGGCCTGACGTTCCACGAGAGCGCCGCGGACCTGGTGCCGCACTGCGACGTGGTGACGATCAACGCGCCGCTGCACCCGGAGACCGAGGGCCTGTTCGGCGAGAAGCTCCTGTCGACGATGAAGCGGGGCACGTACCTGATCAACACCGCCCGCGCGCGCATCACCGACCCCGACGCCATCGTGCAGGCCCTGGAGAGCGGCCAGCTCGCCGGATACGCCGGCGACGTGTGGTTCCCGCAGCCCGCGCCGGCCGACCACCCGTGGCGCACCATGCCCCACCACGGCATGACGCCGCACATCTCGGGTTCGACCCTGTCGGCCCAGACCCGCTACGCCGCGGGCACCCGCGAGATCCTCGAATCGTGGTTCGCGGGCACGCCGATCCGCGACGAGTACCTCATCGTCGACGGTGGCAACCTCGCCGGCACGGGTGCGCACTCGTACTCGGCCCACCGCTGAACCGAGGGCCAGACCACCCAGGGGTGGCGTTCGGTGCGCTCAACGCACCGAACGCCACACCCGGGGGCACGACTGGTCCGTGCGCCACCGGTCAGTGGTCGACGAGCTGCAGCGGGTCGTGCAGACCGAGCCGGTCGGCGCGGGTGTAGACGTTCATCGAGCTGCCCCGCAGGAAGCCGACGAGCGTGAGCCCGACCTCCTCGGCCAGCTCGACCGCGAGCGACGACGGCGCCGAAACCGCGGCCAGCAACGGGATGCCCGCCATGGCCGCCTTCTGCACCAGCTCGAACGATGCGCGGCCACTCACCATCAGCAGGTGCCCGGTCAGCGGCAGCCGGCCTTCGCGCGCGGCCCAGCCCACGACCTTGTCCACCGCGTTGTGCCGGCCGACGTCCTCGCGGATGCAGAGCAGGTCTCCGTCACGGTCGAAGAGCCCGGCCGCGTGCAGGCCGCCGGTGCGGTCGAACACCTTCTGGGCTTCCCGCAACGCGTCGGGCAGTCCGGAAAGGACCTCCGGGCCGACGGCCAGCGGGTCGGCCGTGACCGGCCACCGCAGCGTGGTGCGCACCGCGTCGAGGCTCGCCTTGCCGCACAGGCCGCACGACGACGTGGTGTAGAAGTTGCGCTCCAGCGACGGATCCGGCAGCGGCACGCCGGCGCGCAGCACGACGTCGACGATGTTGTAGGTGTTCGAACCGTCCACAGTGGCCCCGGCGCAGTAGCGGATGCCGGCGACGTCGGCGCCCTGGTGCACGATCCCCTCCCCCACGAGGAATCCCGCCGCGAGGTCGAAGTCGCTGCCGGGCGTGCGCATCGTGATGGTGAGCGCCTTGCCGGCCACGCGGATCTCGAGCGGCTCCTCGGCGCTGAGGGTGTCCGGGCGCATCGTGAGCTCGCCGTCGACGACGCGGAACACGCGGCGTCTGCTGGTCATCCGGCCCATGGGGCCACCTCCGGGGTCAGCGCGCGGGCAGCAGCGACTTGGGCCGGCCCGGCTGGGTGAGCCGGCCGGTGAGGAACGCGCCGGCCAGGCTGAAGAGCCCGGCCGCCGCGAAGGCGCCGAAGTAGCCGTGGGCCGTGACGACGAGGGCGGCGAGCCCGATGCCGAGCAGCGCGCCCACGGCCTTGGCGCTGTAGAGCACGCCGAAGTTCTGCAACGCCGACTCTTCGCCGAAGTACTCGCGCACCAGGCCGGTGAGCAGCGTGTAGCAGCAGCCGTTGCCGAGGCCGGCCAGCGCGGCGCCGAGCACGAGACCGAAGGCGTGGCGGTGCTCGCCGGAGTAGAACAACACGAACTGGCCGATGCCGCCGGCCACGAGCGCGAGCTGCAGGATCCGGCGGCGGCCGACGCGGTCGGACAGCCAGCCGAGCAGCACGCGGCCGGTGCCGGTCACGCCGGCGAGCACCGCGAGGGCCACCGCCGCGAGCCCCGTGCCGCCACCCTGCTCGGCGACGAACGTGCCCAAGTAGGCCAGGTCGAACAACAGCACGGCGGCGGCCAGCACCACCGTGCTGTACAGGGCGAGCGTGGTGCCGCAGCGCAGGAGCTCGGCCGGGCGGTAGTGCCGCACGGCGGGGCGGTTGACCGACACCGTGCGGTTGCGCACCTTGTCGCGCGCCCACTCGCGCGGGTCGGGCGCGCCGGCCGGCCACCAGTTGGGTGGCGGGTACCGCAGCAGCACCCCCGAGCCGGCCACGACCACGAGCACGAGCGCCGCCGTGACGTCGAGCAGCACCCCGCGGTTGCCGACGCCGAGACCGAACCCGGCGACGAGCACGAACGGGACGCTGCCGTAGGCGAACGCCCCGCTCACCGCGCCGACGCGCGTGGCGGTGTGGTCGGGGAACCAGCGCATCACGGCGCCGACGCAGGTGCCGTAGACCAGGCCGGTGCCGACCCCGCCGAGCAGCGAGTAGCCCACGAACACGACCGCGAGGCTCGAGGCGTGCCCGAGCGTCACGAGGCCGATCGCGCACAGGATCCCGCCCAGCACCACGGCGAACGACGGTGGCAGCTTGCCGCGGTCGCGCAGCCAGGCGGCGGGGAACACCACGCTCGCCTGCGCCACGGCCCACACGGCCAGCGACACCACGACCTCGGTGAACGTCCAGCCGTGCGCGCCGGTGAGCACCGGCGCGATGGCGCCGAAGCCGTACTGCTGAAGCCCGGCGGCGAACATCGCGGCGCCGCTGAGCCACAGCATCCAGCTCCGGGGCCGGCCGAGCAGGTCCAGGTCGCTTTCACCGACCCGGTACCGGCGTCCATAGACGTCCCTCAGTTCGCGAACCGCGGTAGTGGTCTGGGGCTCGGACATGGCGTCACCCGCTCGACTGGATGTTGTATGCAGTATGGAGTAGTCCGGTTATAGCACCCGTGCTCCACCGTGTCCACGGGCTTACCCCGACGGGTGGAACGATCTCGGCGGCCGCCGCCGACCAGCACGAACTACGGCAGGTACGGCGCCGCGTTCAGCTCTGCGGCACCCGCGGCGCGGGCAACACGGCCTCCGCCTCCACCGGCTGCCAGCGCGCCACGCCGTCGGCATCCACCAGCACGCGGCCGAAGACCTGGTCGCCGAAGTGGCACGCGAAGCCGATCGTGCCGGGCCGGGCGAGTTCGTCGACGATCCGGCGCCGGGCGGCGAGCACGCCGGCCGTGTCGACGTCGGGCAGCGAGGGCCACTCGGGGTGCGTGATCTGGGCCGGAAGGTGGAAGACGTCGCCGAACGCGACCACCCGCCGCTCCCCCGCCTCGACCACGTACGCGGTGTGGCCGGGGCTGTGGCCCGGCGTCACGATCGCGCGCACGCCCGGGAAGATCTCGTCGCCGTCGGCGATCTCCTGGCGCGTGCCCGCCAGCGGCTCGAGCACGTCGGCCCGGCCCGGCGCGCCCGGGATCGTCTCGCCGCGCGCGTGCGGCGCCCACTCTTCGGCCGCCACGAGGTAGGCGGCCGCCGGGAAGAACTTGCGGCCGTCGACGAACGCCCAGCCGGTGTGGTCCACGTGCAGGTGCGTGAACGCGACGGTGTCGACGTCGTCGGGGCGGTGACCGAGCGCGGCGAGAGTGTCGGGCAGCGCGCCGGAATCGGCATAGGACACCGGCTCGTCATTGATCGACACCGTGCCGTGCACAGGCCCGAGCCCGGCGTCGACGAGCAGCTTCCGGCCGGCGCGTTCCACGAGCAGACCGCCCACGGACATCGCGACGCGGCCCTGCGCGTCGAGCGCTTCGGGGTGTTCGGTCCAGTAGGCGGCGGGGATCCCGGGAAAGAACTTGCCGGGCACCATGTCCAGGGCGCCGTCGACGACGTAGGTCAGCCGCGTCCCCTCGAACTCCAGCACCCGCACGGCCGACTGCCCGTTGAGCACACCCGCCACCACGCACTCCCCTCCCGGTCCGACGAGTTGATCATGCCCCGCTCAGCGGGTGGCGAGCGAGCGGATCCCGGGCGGAAGGTGACCGAGCCCACCGCCTTCGGCCAGGAACCGGACAATCTCCTCCTGCAGCGCGCGGGCCGAGCGCGGCAGCTCGACGTCGCGACGGAAGGCGAGGCGCACCACGCGGGTGAGGCCCGGTTCGGTGAACTGTGTCATCCGGAACCGCTCGCCCACCACCGTGCTCGGCACCACGGCGAGCCCGAGGCCCGCCTGCACCAGCTCCAGCACCGCGTCCATCTCCCCGCCCTCGATGGCGAAGGTGGGGTCGAACCCGGCGGCGCGGCAGGCGTTCACCGTGGCCTCGCGCAGGTCGTACCCGCGGCGGAACATGACCAGCGGCCGGTCCTTGAGGTCCCCGATCACCATCCGCCCGCGCACCGGCGGCGGCTCGTGCTTCGGCGAGATCACCACGAGCTCTTCCACGAACAGCGGCGTGCTCTGCAGGCGGTGGTCGTCGCGCACCCGGCTGTCGACGATCATCGCCAGGTCGAGCCCGCCTTCCGACAGCTCGGTCTGCAGGTCGCGCGAGCCGCTCTCGTGCAGCACCAGCTCGATGCCGGGATAGGTCCGGCGGAAGGCCGCGAGCATCACCGGCAGCAGGCCCGTGCACAGGCTGGGCGTGGCGCCGAGCCGCACGCGACCGCGGCCCAGCTCGTCGAGCTCCCGGATCACCCGGTACGCCGTCTCGGTCTCGGCCAGGATGCGCCGCGCGATGGGCAGCAGCGCCTCGCCGGCCTCGGTGAGCGTGACGTTGCCGCGGACCCGGTGGAACAGGGTGGCGCCGACGTCCCGTTCGAGTGCCCGGACCTGTTGGGAGAGTGAGGGTTGCGCCACACGTTCCTGTTCGGCGGCGCGGGTGAAATGCCGCGTGTCGGCCACTGCCAGGAAATATGCGAGCTGCTGGACCTGCATGGCGCCCAGCATAGCCACTGCCTATGGTCACGAGAGGAATCATGTGTTTGCCCTCTCGTCGAGGGCGGACTTACCGTCGCAGCGTGGCAAGTGAACTCGCCACCGCGCGGCGGAAACGCCCGGCGGTGCGGCTGTTTTGGGAATCGTCGATCGGCAAGAAGGTCGTGATGGCCGCGACCGGTCTGCTGTTCGTGGTCTTCCTGCTCGCCCACATGGCGGGCAACCTGAAGATCTTCTTCGGGCCGGATACCTTCGACCACTACGCGGCCTGGCTGCGCACCATCGGCGAGCCGGCGCTGCCCTACGCCTGGTTCCTGTGGATCCAGCGCGCGGTGCTGGTGGTGGCACTGGTGCTGCACGTGACCGCGGCGGTGCAGCTGTCCAAGCGCGACCGGCGGGCGAGACCGGTGCGGTACGCGCACGGGCAGCGGCCGCGAGCGACGTTCGCGACGCACACCATGCGCTGGGGCGGTGCGACGCTCGCGGTGTACATCGTCTGGCACATCCTCGACCTCACCGTCGGCGTCGCGAACCGGGACTTCGTGGAGGGGCAGCCGTTCCACAACGTGGTGGCCGACTTCCAGGTGTGGTGGGTCAACGTGATCTACCTGGTGGCGCTGCTGATGCTGGGACTGCACATCAACCACGGGTTCTGGAGCGCCGCGCAGACGCTCGGGATCAAGAGCGCGACCCGTGACCGCACGGTCAAGACCGTCGGCACGGTGCTGGCCGTGGTGATCACCGGCGGCTTCATGATCGTCCCGATTTCCGTGATGACCGGATGGGTGAGCTGAGCAATGCCCGAGTACACGATCGGCGAACCGATCGCCGACACCCGAGCCCCCGAAGGGCCGATCGAGGACCGCTGGTCGACGCGGAAGTTCGCGGCGAAGCTGGTGAACCCGGCGAACCGGCGCAAGCACCGCGTGATCGTGGTCGGCACCGGCCTCGCCGGCGGCTCGGCCGGCGCGACACTGGCCGAGCAGGGGTACCACGTGGTGCAGTTCTGCTTCCAGGACTCGCCGCGCCGCGCGCACTCCGTGGCCGCGCAGGGCGGCATCAACGCCGCGAAGAACTACCGCAACGACGGCGACTCCGTGCACCGCCTGTTCTACGACACGGTGAAGGGCGGCGACTTCCGGTCGCGGGAGTCCAATGTGCACCGCCTCGCCGAGGTGTCCGCGCAGATCATCGACCAGGCCGTGGCCCAGGGGGTGCCGTTCGCGCGTGAATACGGCGGCCTGCTCGACACGCGCTCGTTCGGCGGCGTGCAGGTGCAGCGCACCTTCTACGCCCGCGGCCAGACGGGCCAGCAGCTGCTGATCGGCGCGTACCAGGCCCTCTCGCGCCAGATCGACGCCGGCACCGTGGAGCTGCACCCGCGCACCGAGATGCTCGACCTCGTCGTGATCGACGGACGCGCGCGCGGCATCGTGGCCCGTGACCTCGTGACCGGCGAGATCACCACGCACCTGGCCGACGCCGTGGTGCTGGCCACCGGCGGCTACGGCAACGTCTTCTACCTCTCCACCAACGCCAAGGGCTCCAACGCCTCGGCCGTGTGGCGGGCCCACAAGCGCGGCGCGTACTTCGCGAACCCGTGCTTCACGCAGATCCACCCGACCTGCATCCCGCGCTCGGGCGACCACCAGTCGAAGCTCACGCTGATGAGCGAATCGCTGCGCAACGACGGCCGCATCTGGGTGCCGAAGGAGAAGGGCGACCCGCGTCCGCCCGCGCAGATCCCCGAGGACGAGCGCGACTACTACCTCGAACGCCAGTACCCCAGCTTCGGCAACCTCGTGCCGCGCGACATCGCCTCGCGCGCGGCCAAGAACGTGTGCGACGCCGGGTTCGGCGTCGGCCCCGGCGGGCTCGGCGTGTACCTCGACTTCGCCGACGCCATCGCGCGGCTCGGCCGCCCGGCCGTGGAAGCGCGCTACGGCAACCTGTTCGACATGTACCAGCGCATCACGGCGGAGAACCCGTACGAGGTGCCGATGCGCATCTACCCCGCCATCCACTACACGATGGGCGGGCTGTGGGTCGACTACGACCTGCAGAGCAACGTGCCCGGCCTGTTCGTGATCGGCGAAGCCAACTTCTCCGACCACGGCGCCAACCGGCTCGGTGCGTCCGCGCTGATGCAGGGGCTGGCCGACGGCTACTTCGTGCTGCCCGCCACGCTCAACGACTACATCGGCCGCGGCGGCTTCGCCGACGTGACCGCCGAGAACCCGGCCGTGGTCGAAGCGCAGACCGAGGTGCAGAGCCGCATCGACCGCCTGCTGGCGGTGAACGGCACCCGCAGCGTCGACTCGTTCCACCGCGAGCTGGGCCTGATGATGTGGGACCACTGCGGCATGGCCCGCACCGCCGAAGGCCTGCGCAAGGCGCTGGAACGCATTCCGGAGCTGCGCGCGGAGTTCTGGCGCGACGTCCGCATCCCCGGCACCGGCGAGGAGCTCAACCAGGAGCTCGAAAAGGCCGGCCGCGTGGCCGACTTCCTCGAGCTCGCGGAGCTGCTCCTGCTCGACGCCCTCGTGCGCGAGGAGTCGTGCGGTGGGCACTTCCGGGAGGAACACCAGACGCCCGACGGCGAAGCCGCGCGCGACGACGAGAACTTCTCGCACGTGTCGGCCTGGGAGTACGGCGAAACGCCCGTGCTGCACAAGGAACCCCTGAACTTCGAGTACGTCCACCCCACTCAGCGGAGCTACACGTGAAACTCACCGTGCGGGTTTGGCGCCAGACCGGCCCCGAAACCGAAGGCACCCTCGTCGAGTACCCCCTCGACGACATCAGCACCGACATGTCGTTCCTGGAAATGCTCGACACGCTCAACCAGCAGCTCATCGAAGCGGGCGAGCAGCCGGTGGCGTTCGACCACGACTGCCGCGAAGGCATCTGCGGCTCGTGCGGCGTGGTGATCAACGGCCAGGCCCACGGCCCCGAGACCACCACCACGTGCCAGCTGCACATGCGCGCGTTCTCCGACGGCGACGTGATCGACGTCGAACCGTGGCGCGCCAAGGGTTTCCCGGTGATCAAGGACCTGGTCGTCGACCGCTCGGCGTTCGACCGCATCATCCAGGCCGGCGGCTACATCACCGCCCCCACCGGCGCGGCCCCCGACGCCCACGCCACGCCGGTGCCGAAGCCCGACGCCGACCTCGCCTTCGACAACGCCACCTGCATCGGTTGCGGCGCCTGCGTGGCGGCCTGCCCCAACGGCTCGGCGATGCTCTTCACCGCGGCGAAGATCAGCCACCTCAACTCGCTGCCGCAGGGCCAGCCCGAACGCACCCAGCGCGTGCTCGACATGGTCGACACGATGGACGCCGAGGGCTTCGGCGGCTGCACCAACAGCGGCGAGTGCACCCTGGCCTGCCCGAAGGGCATCCCGCTCACGAGCATCACCACCCTCAACCGCGAGTTCCTGAAGGCGGCGCGCTCGGGCCGCAAATGACCTACTCGGCGAGCACGCGGCGCAGCCAGTTCACCCGGCTCTCGCGTGCTTCGCGCGAGATCGGGGCGTGGGGCACGACTTCGTCGAAGCCGTGGCAGCCGCCGGGCCACGCGTGCAGCTCGGCCTGCCCGCCGGCCTGCCACAGCCGCGAGGCGTAGGCGACGGCTTCGTCGCGGAACGTCTCCACCGACCCGACCTCGACGAACGCCGGCGGCAGGCCGGTGAGGTCCGTGGCCCGGGCGGGCGCCGCGTACGGCGACACGTCCGGGCCGCCGGCGGCGTCGCCGAGCAGGGCCGACCAGCCGGTGGCGTTGGAGACGCTGTCCCACACGCCTTCGCCGACCAGCTCGGTGCTCGACGGCGTGCTCGCGCGGTCGTCGATCATCGGGCACACGAGCAGCTGCCCGCACAGGGCGGGGCCGCCGCGGTCGCGGGCCAGCAACGCCGTGGCCGCGGCGAGCCCACCTCCGGCGCTGCCCCCGGCCACCAGCAGCCGGCCGGGGTCGATGCCCAGGTCGGCCGTGTGGTTGCCGACCCAGGCCAGCCCGGAGTAGCAGTCCTCGACCGGCGCGGGGTGCGGGTGCTCGGGCGCGAGGCGGTAGTCGGCGCTCACCACGACCATCGGGATCTCGGCCAGCCAGCCCAGCAGCCAGTCGGCACCCGTGCGGTTCGTGCCCGCCATCATGCCGCCGCCGTGCAGGAAGTACATCCCCGGCAGCGGCACCGCCGGGTCGCTGCCCTTCGGCCGCAGCACCAGCAGCGGCACCCCGTCGCCGTCGACCTCCTCGGCATCCACGTGCTCCCGGATCTCGGCGAGGCTCATCGTGTGCCCGGCCGCCGTCAGCTCCCTCAGCCGGCCGATCAGGTCCGGCGTGATCGACGACGGCAGCGCCTCGTTCACCGCCACCAGCGCGGCGGCGATCTCGGGGTCGAACGGGGGGTGCGGTTTCGTCATCGCGGCCTGCTTCCGGTGGGGGTCTTCTCGAACGCGACGCTAGGCGCCAGCGGCTCGCGGCGGCAGCCGTCAGGCGGCGGGGTCGACCCGCCACTTGGCGGGGGTCAGCGGGTGCGCCGGAACCGGCGTAGCGCCAGCGCGATCGTCAGTCGCGTGCGGCCGGCGGCGGTCGCGGGGCCGTACCCGAGCTCCGCGGTGAGCACGTCGACCCGGGCCTGCAGGGTCGAGTGGTGCACCGGGACGGCGGCGGCCGCCGCGCGGAGGCTGGGTTCCGCGGCCACGGCGGTCAGCGTTTCCGGCGCCCACGGGTGTGCGGCGAGCACGCGCTCCAGCAGCGCGACCTCGGCGACGGCCGCCGGGGTGTCACATCCCGCGGCCAGCGCGAGCAGCCCGCCGAGAGCCACCGCGTCCACATGGGACGGTCCCGGTTCGCCGTCGGCGGTCAGCCGGAAGGCGAGCCGCGCCTGCTCGTAGGAAGCAGGCAGCTCACTCAGGCCCACCGACGGACCGGTGGCCGAGCGCGTGCCGCGGGCCGCCGCGACCGCGGCGATGGTCACGTCGAGGTCGCCGAGGCGCGCGGACCCGGCCGGTCGCGCACCGCCACAGCTGACCGTGACGGCGAAGCTGCCCCCGGAAGCGAGACTGAGGCTGCGGGCCGCGCGGAGGCGGGTGGGCTCGTCGGTGCCGGCGTCGACGAGGAGTTCCACGGCGGCGGGATCCCCGGCCGCACCGGCACCGAGACCGGGGCCGGTGCGGTCGAGCACGATCCGGACCGCGGTGGCC
Organism: Amycolatopsis rhabdoformis; assembly: GCF_035918295.1. Taxonomy (GTDB): domain Bacteria; phylum Actinomycetota; class Actinomycetes; order Mycobacteriales; family Pseudonocardiaceae; genus Amycolatopsis; species Amycolatopsis rhabdoformis. The sequence goes on along the minus strand of NZ_CP142149.1, from coordinate 2,571,972 downwards.
AGGCGTTCCACGACCACCCGGTCGAGCTCGGTCTGCCCCGGATCGTCGGTGGAGCGGTCCAGCCACACGAGACCGCCCGCGTAGCCCGGCAGCGGCACCGAGAAGCCGCCCGGCTCGCCCGCCGCGCGCCGGCCGTCGGGTTCGACGCGCACGCGCAGGCGCCGATCCGGCACGACCAGGCCCGCGGCGCAGCCGGCGAGCACCGCGGCGGCCCGCACCGTCGCTTCCAGCCCGGCGCGGGCCTCCACCAGGGCGTCGAAGTGGGCGATCACCTGCAACGCGGCCCCGGCCCCGGGGTCGACCGCCCGCATCCGCCCGGCCAGCTCACGCACGGGAGCCACCCTACGGGTCCCTCAGAACCCGGGCGCGTTGCGCAGGTTGGTGCGCGCGAGCTCGATCATCTTGCCGACGCCGCCGTTGAGCACCGTCTTGCTCGCCCCGAGCGCGAAGCCGCGCACCTGCGCGCCGGTGATGTGCGGTGGGATCGACAGGGCGTTGGGGTCCGTCACGAGCTCGACCACGGCCGGTCCCGGGTGGACGAACGCCTTCGCCAGCGCCTCGCGGACATCACGCGGGTCTTCGACACGGGTCGCGTGGATGCCGCAGGCCTGCGCGATCGCGGCGAAGTTCACGGGTACCTGGTCCGTGCCGAAGTCGGGCAGGCCGTCCACGAGCATCTCGAGCTTCACCATGCCGAGGGTCGCGTTGTTGAACACCACGACCTTCACCGGCAGGTCGTAGGCCGACAGCGTGAGCAGGTCGCCCATCAGCATCGAAAGCCCGCCGTCGCCGGAGAGCGACACGACCTGGCGGCCGGGCTGGGCGAACTGCGCGCCGATGGCGTGCGGCAGCGCGTTGGCCATGCTGCCGTGGCGGAACGAGCCGAGCACCCGGCGGCGGCCGTTGGGCGTGAGGTAGCGGGCGGCCCACACGTTGCCCATGCCGGTGTCCACGGTGAACACCGCGTCGTCGTCGGCCACGTCGTCGAGGATCGCCGCGGCGAACTCCGGGTGGATGGGCCGGCGGTGCTCGATCTTCGTGGTGTAGGCCGACACCACCTTCTCCAGCTTGCGCACGTGGTCGCGCAGCATGCGGTCGAGGTAGGTGCGATCGGTCCGCATCCGCAGCAGCGGCAGCACCGCCTTGATGGTCTCCTTCACGTCGCCGTGGATCGCCAGATCCAGCGCGGTGCGGCGGCCGAGGCGCGCGACGTCGGTGTCGACCTGGATCGTGTTCGCCTGCGGGAGGAAGTTGTCGTACGGGAAATCCGTGCCCAGCAACACGATCCGGTCGGCGGCGTGCATCGCGTCGTAGCAGGCGCCGTAGCCGAGCAGCCCGCTCATGCCGACGTCGTACGGGTTGTCGTACTGGATCCACTCCTTGCCGCCGAGCGAGTGGCCGACCGGGGCGTTGAGCCGCTCGGCCAGGGCCAGCACCTCGTCGTGCGCGCCGCGGGTGCCCGCGCCGGCGAAGAGCATGACCTTCTGGCCGGAGTTGAGCAGGCGCGCCAGCTCCTCGATCGTCTCGGCCGGCGGCACCACGGGCGAAGGCTTGACGAGCTGAACCTTCTCCGCCTTGGGCTGCGGCGCCTTGCGGTCGGCGATGTCCCCCGGGATGGTCAGCACCGACACGCCGCCCTTGCCGACGGCGGTCTGCATCGCGATGCGCAGCATCCGCGGCATCTGCTCGGGATGCGACACCAGTTCGCTGTAGAAGCTGCACTCGGTGAACAGCTGCTCCGGGTGCGTCTCCTGGAAGAAGCCCGTGCCGATCTGCGCCGACGGGATGTGCGACGCGATCGCCAGCACCGGCGCACCGCTGCGGTGCGCGTCGAAAAGACCGTTGATCAGGTGCAGGTTGCCCGGGCCGCAACTGCCCGCGCACACGGCGAGCTTGCCGGTCACCTGCGCTTCGGCCGCGGCCGCGAACGCCGCCGCTTCCTCGTGGCGCACATGGACCCACTCGATGCCGTCGGTGCGGCGCACCGCGTCGACGATCGGGTTGAGGCTGTCGCCGACGATGCCGTAGATCCGTTCCACCCCGGCTTCGCGCAGGGTCCGCACGAGCTGTTCGGCCACTGTGGTCATGGGCCACGTCCTCTCTGGAAACCTGCCTCCAGCATGTGCTGCCAGCGCGTATGCGTCCAATGCCTCTTTTTCCTCGATTCCATGCCGTGGCAGAATGGATGGCATGGACCTGCACGTGCTGCGGCTCTTCCAGGAGGTGGCGCGCGGGGCCACGGTCACCGACACCGCCGCCCGCGCCCGGCTCACCCAGCCCGCGCTTTCCCGGGCGCTGCACCGGATCGAGCGCGAGGCTGGCGCCGCGTTGTTCCAGCGGTCGGGGCGCGCGCTGCGGCTCACGCCGGCCGGCCACGCGTTCGCGGGCCACGTGGCCGCGATCCTCGAGCGCTACGACGAGGGGCTGCGCGCGGTGGCGGAAGCGGTCGACCCGGAGTCGGGCGTGATCCCGCTGGCGTTCCTGCACACATTCGGCACCTGGCTCGTGCCGCCCGTCGTGAGCAGTTATCGCGCCGACCACCCGCGGGCGCGGTTCGAGCTTCGCCAGCACGGTGAGGAAGGCCTGGCGCGCGAACTGCTCGACGGCACGGCCGACCTCGTGCTCACCAGCGGTGATCCGGGTGACCCGCTGATCGAGTGGGTGCGGCTGCTCGAAGAGCCGCTGCTGCTGGCCGTACCGCCGAAACACCGCCTGGCGCGGCGGAAGCAGGCGCGGCTCGCCGACGTCGCCGAGGAGTCGTTCATCCTGCTGCGCCGCGGTTACGCGTTGCGCGAGACCACCGAGCAGTTGTGCGCGCGGGCCGGCTTCAGCCCGCGCGTGGGGTTCGAGGGCGAGGAGGTGGAAACGCTGCGCGGGCTGGTCACGGCGGGCCTCGGCGTAGCGCTGCTGCCACTCCCCCACACCGCGACGTTCCCGCCCGCGCCCACCACTCCGACGACACCGCACCTGCGGGTCACGGACGTGCCGGCGGCCCGGGACATCGGCCTCGCGCAGCTCTCGGGCCGGGTGCTGCCGCCGGCGAGCGCGCGGTTCCGGGAGCATGTACTGGCTACGGCGCCCCGCGCGTTGCCGGGATAGAAGCGTTGGGGGCAAAGAAAAATCCCCGGTCAGCGGACCGGGGATTTCTCGGGAGCGCGGGTCAGGGCTTGCGGCCGACCACACCGGCCACGCACTTGGCCGAGTCGCTGAGCGGGGTGAGCCGCGGGCCGTCCGGCCACCACTCGTCGCACACCGCCATGCCCGGGCCGCTGGTCGCGTTGGGCGGCAGCAGTTCCAGGCCCGGCAGCATGCTTTCGATCTCGGCGCGCGTGCGGAAGCGGCCGGCGCCGAGCGGGCCGGACACGAGGATCTCCTCGATCCGCTTCGCCACGGCGGTGAGCTCCGGCACCTCGGGATCGTAGAAGTGCGCCAGGGCCACGAACGAACCGGGGGCCAGCGCGTCGATGTACTGGCGCATCACGTCGATGGCGCCGTCGCCCTCGAAGTGGTGGATGGTGCCGATGTGCAGGAGGCCGAGCGGCTGCGAGAAGTCGATGTACTCGCGCACGGTGTCGTTCTCGAGCACGTTCTGCGGCTGGAAGATGTCGGCGTCGACCATGTGGGTGTAGTCGTTTTCGGCCAGCAGCGCGCGGCCGTGGGCGAGCACGACCGGGTCGTTGTCGACGTAGACCACGTGCGCGTCGCGGTGGGCGCGCTGCACGATCTGGTGGGTGTTCTCGGCGGTCGGCAGGCCGGAGCCGCAGTCGAGGAACTGGCGGATGCCGGTCTGGTTGGCGAGCATCCGCAGCGCGCGGTTGTGGAAGCCGCGGTTGCCGCGCGCGATGTGCACGGCCTCGGGCACGGCCGTGCTGATCTTCTCCATGACCGCGCGGTCGACTTCGTAGTAGTGGTTGCCGCCGAGGAAACCGTCGTAGATCCGCGCGATGCTCGGCCGGTTCGGGTCGACCCCCACGGGAACCTGGCTGGGCGACAGCGTGGACGGCGGAGCGCTGGACATCGGTACCTCGCAAGGCGGCTCGGGGGCGGCTTTGACCCACTGAGAGTAGTACCTTGACCCTCTCCGGTTACGTCAGGTCGCCCGTTCAGCTGCAAGTTGCAGCGCACACGGGGGCCACCTGCGCCTTCGGTGCGGCGTCGCGCGCCTCAGCCGTGGTGGCGGCCCGGCGGCTGCTGGTGGCGGCTGCTCCAGTCCTGCAGGTACGAGCTCACGGCCGAGCTCCACGCGTTCGGCGCCGACTGCGACGACGGGTGCTGAGCCGCGCTCGAGTGCTCGTTCGACGGCCGTTTCGACGGCTCCTGGCCCTCGGTGGTGTGCACGGTGGTGTGGTCCACCTGGCCGGTGGCGGTGGGCGGGGTCGGGCTGGCCGTCATGGTGGTGACCGCGGGCGGCGCGGACGTCGGCTTCGACGGCGCGACCGGGACTTCCGCGGGTTTCCCGGCCGAGCCGCTCTCCGGGGCGGGCCACAGCGCCCACGTGCCCAGCCCGGCCAGCACCACGACCACCGCGCCGGCGAGCACCGCATACCGCGTGGTGCGCCGGCCGCCGGCGCTCGGCGGTGCGGTCTGCGTGCGCTCGGTTTCGTGCTCGGGCGCGGCGGCCGCGAACATCGCGTCGAGCCCGATCGGCAGCTCGCCGACGATCGACTGGGGTTTCGTGGCCGGTCCGCCGGGCGGGATGTGCGGTGCGGTGGCGGGTTCCGGGTACAGGCCGCTCGGATCGGCCTCGGGCTTCGGCCGGGTCACGAGCGGCGGCCGTTCGCCGTCGATGCGCGGCATCGGAGCCGTCTCCGACAGGCTCACCAGCTTCGCGACCGAGTCGAGCTCGCCGCGACCTTCGCCGGGCTCCGTGTCTGCCATCCGGACCTCCACCCCGCCGCGGCCGCGGGCCCGCGGCTCGACCGGCGGCAAGATCTTATGAAGTTCCGCCCGATCGGGTAAACCCGCCCCCACTTGCACACCCAGCGTGACGACAGTTCACGGGCTGCGGCTGCTTTCCCGGCGGGGCGTCCCGATCGGCCGGGCCGACCTGCTCGACCACGGCCGGAACCCGAGGTGCCGACGGCGCGGATCAGCCAGGTGCGCGAGCCCGGGTTTCCGTTGCGTGCCGGCCGCCGTTGTCCGGCGGGACCCCTCCCGGCGGCCCGCCGCTAGCCTCCGCGCACCGGGAAAGAGGAGGCTTGATGCGGGTTCGTTCGGCTGTCGCGCTGGGTGCGTTCGGGCTGGTCGCGGCCGGGTGCACCACGGGCGGGCACGCGCTGCCCGCGCCGCTGCCGCCGGTGCCCGCGGCCGACCGTGCGCTCGTGGCGTCGTCGCAGGCCGTGTGCACGAGCGCGCAGGGTCTCGCGGGCCTCGGGGCCGGGATCAAGGAGCTCAACGCCACGGCCGCCGACCCGGCGCAGGCCGATTTCCTGAGCTCCTCGATCACGTCCTACTTCGACCAGGCGACGGGCCGGCTCTCACGGGCCTCCGGCGGGCTGAAGTCCGTGCCGCCGTCCGGGATCAAGGCCGCCGACGCGTACGTGACGCAGCTGGCGCAATCGCTCGACACGCTGACGAAGCAGGCGCCCGCCGACCCGCGGGCGGTGCCGACGATCGCGCAGGCGCGCGACTTCGCCGCGGCCACCGAGAAGCTCAAGCCCACCGCGGCGGACCTCACGAAGGCGGTGCGCGGCGACGCGAAGCTCAACGCGTCGTTCGACGTGGCGCCCGCTTGCGCGCCGGTGCAACAGTTCGGGCCGGTCGACGCCGCCGCGCCCACGCGCCCGCTCGTGGCCTGGGCGGACACGGTGTGCGGCGCCGCCACCTCGGCCGCGGAGCTGAAGGCGAGCAAGCTCGACGACCTGATCATCACCGACCCGCGCTACGCCCGCTTCAGCGGCTACGACCTCGGCAGCTTCCTGTCCTCGGCCGGCCGCAGCGTCTCCACGCTCGTCGAGACGCTGGTCCAGACCGCACCGACCGGCATCGCCGCCGCCGACAAGTACCACGACAGCCTGCTGGCCGCACTGCGCGCGGTGGCGCCGAAACTGCCGCAGTCCGACCCCGGCGTGCCTGCCCCAGTCCGTCGATCAGCTGAAACCGCAGGCGCAGCAGGTGATCGGCGTGCTCGCGTCCCTCGCGATGCCCACGCCGGACCTGCCGTCCGTCGCCGGAGCCACGCCGGTGCTGGCCCATTCCTACGACGTCGCACCGCAATGCCGGCCCCTCGGCTCCCCTCCGCCGACCCTGCCGCCCGCCGCCAACGGCACCGACTACGGCGCCTGCGCGGCCGGCAAGTGCCAGGTCCTCGTGACCGGCCAGGCCGACATCACCGCGAGCGGCCTCACCTTCACCGCCTCGGTCACCACCTCCGGAGTCCGCGTGCTGCAGGAACTCAGCGAGATGGTGCTGGGCGTCGGCGGCTCGGGCTCGTTCGGCTACGCCGGGCACATGGTGACCGTCCGGGTGACCGCCGTCCTGGAAGGCAAGGCCGTGCTCGACATCACGACTGGTTGATCAGCGTCTGAGGGTGACCTCGAAGTCGCGGAAGCCGTGCCGGCGGTAGAACGCGCGGGCCGGTTCGTTGGCGCAATACGCGGTGACCTCGAAGGAATCGGCGCCTCGGAGTTCTGCCCACTCGGTGAATCGGCCGACGAGCGCGGTGCCGACACCGGTGCGGCGCACACCGGCAGTGACTCGCATGCTTTCGAGGACCGCGGTGACCACGCCCGGACGCAGCGGGTCGGACCGCCGCAGCCGGCCGACGAGATGCCCGATCACGCCCGCATCTCCCTGCGCCACCAGGCAAAGCGCGTTCTCGTCGGCCAGCAGGCCGGCGTAGTAGGCCGGTCCTTCGCGCTCGGGCCAGGTGAGGTCCATGTGCGCGTCGTGGTGGCCGCCGTCCTCACGGAACAACGCCGCCACCGAGGAAACGAAGCCGGGAACCGAGTCCGCGGAAACCGCGGTGATGGAGTGATCCATCGACAAAACGGTAACCACGTCGATTAATCCTGTAAATATCGAATGCGCGGTGCCACGACCCGCCGCGGAAAACGAGGTGCCGCCCGGCCCGGCGATCACTAGTCTTCCCGGGCTGCCGACTTCCCGGAGGATCCCGTCATGGCCCCGTTCCCGCTCATCGCACCCTACGACCGCGGCCTGCTCGACGTCGGCGACGGCAACCGGATCCACTGGGAGACCAGTGGGAACCCCGACGGCAAACCGGTGGTGTGCGTGCACGGCGGGCCGGGTGGGGGCGGCAGCCGCAACAGCCGCAAGGGGTTCGATCCGGAGAAGTTCCGCATCATCCAGTTCGATCAGCGCGGCTGCGGCGAGAGCGAACCGAACATCGCCGACCCGGCGGTGAGCCTGGAGCACAACACGACGCACCACCTGATCGCCGACCTGGAGCGCCTGCGCGAGCACCTCGGCGTGGAGAAGTGGATGCTGTACGGCGGTTCCTGGGGCCCGACGCTGATGCTCGCCTACGCCGAGCGCCACCCCGAACGGGTCTCGGAGATCGTCCTCATCGCCGCGTTCACCAGCACGCCGGACGAGGTGGACTGGCTCTACCGCGGCGTCGGCCGGCTGCTGCCGCGGGAGTGGGAGGCGTTCCGCGCCGGCGTGCCCGAGGCCGAGCGCGACGGCGACCTGCTGTCCGCGTACTCCCGCCTGCTCGGCTCACCCGACCGAGCGGTGCAGCTGAAGGCCGCGCACGACTGGTGTGCCTGGGAAGACGCCGTGATCGCGCACGAAACGAAGGGTTCGCCCGGGCAGTACAGCGCCGGGTCCGAGCGCGACCTCATCACGCTCGCCCGCATGTGCGCCCACTACTACGGGCACCACGCCTGGCTCGGCGAGAGCGAGATCCTGGACGCCGTGCACCGCCTGCACGGCATCCCCGCCGTGTTCATCCAGGGCCGGCTCGATCTGAGCGTGCCGCTGCGCGCGGCCTGGAACCTCGTGCGGGCCTGGCCGTCGGCCGAGCTCGTGGTGATCGACGACTCGGGCCACACCGGCAGCCCGGCAATGGCCGAAGCCGTGCACCGTGCGATCAGCCGCTTCACCCCGGCCTGAGCTCAGACGCGGTCGAACGTCACGTCGAGCCGGTACGGGCTGCCGAGGCTCAGCCCGACCTGGCGCCGGATCTCGGCGCCGTCGGCGAGCCGGAAACGAGTGGTGCGGGCCAGCAGCTCCTCGAACGCCACGGCCAGCTGGATGCGCGCGAAATGCAGCCCCAGGCAGCGGTGGATGCCGAAGCCGAACGACACGTGGGGCACGGCCGGCCGGTCGAACACCAGCTCGTCGGGCCGCTCGAACCGCTCCGGATCCCGGTTGGCGGCGGCGAAGAACACGGCCACGCGCTCCCCCGCTTTCACCGGAGTGTCGCCGATCTCGGTGTCCTGCGTGGCCGTGCGCGCCATGAACGCCACCGTGGTTTCGAGGCGCAGGAACTCTTCCAGCTCCCGGTGCCAGCCTCCGGGCTTGCGCAGGATCGGCTCGACGTCCTCGCGCGTGGCGAGGTGGTAGGCGATGTTCGCGATCACCCCGCGGGTGGTGTCGAGGCCGCCAAGGAAGAGCGTGGTCACGATGCCGAGACGTTCCTCGAGCGTGAGCGGGCGGCCGTCGATCGTGGCGGTCACCAGCGCGCGCAGCACGGTGTCCGCGCCGTCGTCCGAATTCGCCTCGGCTTCGGCCAGCGCTTCCATCGCCAGACCCGCGAGCGTCTGGAACGCCTCGGGACTGCTGGTCACCGCCGCGTCCTTCGCCGCCGCCACGCCGCGGTCGACCAGGTCGCGGTTGTCCGTCGCGAACACGATCCGCGCGAGCGAGCCCGCGCTGAACGGGATGGCGAAGTCGGCCACCACGTCACACGCGCCGCGGTCCACAAAGGACTCGACGGTGGTACGGGCGAGCTCCCGCAGCTGCGGCTCGTGCCGGGCGAGCGCGGCGCGGGTGAAGAACGGGTTGAGGATCCGCCGGTATTCGCGGTGTTCGGGTGGGTCGGCGTCGATCGGGATCACGCGCACCGGCACGCCGCGGATCGCGGGCTGCGCCGAGCTGAACAGCTCCGGTGCACCGCAGACGGCGCGCACGTCGTCGTAGCGTGTGAGCAGGTGGTAACCGCCGTCGGCTTCGGTGTGCGGCACGGGACACCCGGTGCGGGCGGCCGCGGCGGCCGCGAGCAGGTTCTCCCGTTGGTCGTCCGCGTACAGGTCGACGTTCGCCAGGATCTGCTCGACCGATTTGGCCACGTGCCCTCCCTGCGCCCCGAGGACTCACCACCGTAGGGGTGCGTGGGGACCCGGGGCATCGGCCGCACGGGCGGAAACCGGCACGCGTTCGGGTCACCGCGGTCGCCGGCGCGGTCACCACCCGGGCGAACTCCGCCGGTTCAGCCGGATCGGCCGGGCCGGTCACGCCGGTCCGGCCGATCCGCGAGCAGTGGCCGCGCCGGGTCCCACACCGTGCCGTCGGCGTGGTCGCGGCGCCGGCGCGCGATGCCCGACAACGCTTCCAGCACCACGCGGTTCGCGAGGGACGACGTGATCTCGGCGTGGTCGTACGGCGGCGACACCTCGACCACGTCCACGCCCACCACCGGCAGCTCGTAGGCGATGCGGCGCACGGAATCGAGCAGCTCCCGGGCCGTGAGCCCGCCCGGCTCGGGAGTGCCGGTGCCCGGTGCGTGGCCGGGGTCGCACACGTCGATGTCGACCGAGAGGAACACGCCGTCGCACTCGTCGGTGGCGATCGCGAACGCCTCGGTGAGGCAGTCGCCGAGGCCGCGCGTCACGATCTCGGTCATCTCGTAGGAACGCATGCCCTGCGCGGCCATCCAGTCGAGCGTGTCCGGGCCGGGCCAGTAACCCCGCAGGCCGAGCTGCAGGAACCGGTCGCCGCGCACGGCCCCGGATTCGATCAGCCGGCGCATCGGCTGACCGTGGCCCACGAGCGAACCGAACGCGATGTCGCCGGTGTCGGCGTGCGCGTCGAAGTGCAGCATCGACACGCGGCCCTGGCCGAGGTGCTGCGCCACCCCGGCCGCGTCCGGCCACGCGATCGTGTGGTCCCCGCCCAGCACCAGCGGAATCGCGCCCGTCGCGGTGATCGCGTGCACGGCTTCCTGCAGCGAGCGCACGGACCGCTCGGCGTCACCCGAGTACATCTCGACGTCGCCGGCGTCGAACACCCGCAGGTCCCGCAACGCGTCCACGCGCAGGGCGAGCGACGGCCGCGAACCGTCGGCGGGCAGGTAGCAGCTCTGGCGGATGTACTGCGGGCCGAACCGGGTGCCCGCCCGGTGCGAGGTGCCGCCGTCGAACGGCGCGCCGAGGATCACCACGTCGGCCCGCGGGAAGGTGGCGGGGTCGGCCCAGTCGCAGCGCGCCACTCCGAGAAAGGTGATGTCCGGACCGAACTGCGTGCCGTACCGAGCCATGGCGTCCTCCTGAGGCGCCAACCTACCGCCGCCGTGCCCCGGATTCGGCCGGTTTGCGGATCAGCTCGCGAAGTCGACCGAGCGGCCGAGCTCGGCCCAGCGCGCGTCCTCGGCCAGCTGCTTCGTCATGCCGGCCTTCACGATCTCCACGCCGTCGCTGCCCAGCGGCAGGTGCAGCGGCGGTTCGTCGAGCTCGACGACCTGGAGGAACACGCGCGCGACGGCGGCCGGGTCGATCGGCTCGATGCCGCGATGGCTGCGCAGGTGCTCCAGCAGCGGGCCCAGGGTGGGCTCGTACTCGGGCTTGTACGGGTGCACCACCATCGACGGTCCGGACCAGTCCGTGCGCATCAGCCCGGGCTCGGCCATCGTCACCTTGATCCCGAGGCCCGAAACCTCGTCGTTGAGCACCCCCGAGAAGCCCTCCGTCGCGAACTTCGCGCTCTGGTAGGCGGAAATGCCTGGCGCCGTGCCGCGGCCGCCGATCGAGGTCACCTGGATGAAGTGACCCGAGTGCTGCGCGAGGAACACCGGCAGCGCCGCCTTCGTCACGTGCACCGTGCCGAAGAACACCGCCTCCACCTGCGCGCGGAAATCGGCCAGGTCGACCTCCTCGATCGGCGCCAGGTTCGCGTATCCCGCGTTGTTCACCACCACGTCGAGCCGCCCGAACCGCTCCACCGCCGCCGCGACGGCCGCCTCGGCCCGCGCCGGGTCGGTCACGTCGAGCGGGAACCGCAGCAGGTGCTCGCCGTACCGCTCGTCGAGGTCCTTGAGCGCTTCGACGGTGCGCGCGGTCGCCACCACGTCGTGGCCGGCGGCGAGGACTTCTTCCACCACCGCCCGGCCGAGTCCGCGTGAGCTGCCCGTGACCAGCCAAACCTTGCTCATCGTTCGTTCCCTCTCGCCTTCGCGGGGTCGATCCCCGCTCCCTCAAGTTAGCGCAACGTCGTTCTCTTAACAACACAACAGCGTTGCGGTAAGCTGTGCGAGTGGTCACTTCCGACTTCCAGCGGGCCCGGCGGCCCGAGCACAAGGAGCAGCGCCGCGAGGCGATCCTCGCCGCGGCGCGCCTGCTCGCGACCCGCGACGGCGTGCGGTCGGTGACCCTCGGGGACATCGCCGGCGAGGTCGGCGTGCACAAGTCCGCGCTGCTGCGGTACTTCGAGACGCGCGAGGAGATCTACCTGCACCTCACCGCCGCGGGCTGGCGCGACTGGGCGGCCGCGCTGCACACGGCACTGGACGGGGCCACCGGCGCCTCGACCGCCGAGGTCGCGGGCACACTCGCGCAGTCATTGCACGAGCGGCCGCTGTTCTGCGACCTGCTCGCCCACGCGCCCATGACGCTCGAGCGGCACGTGTCGCTCGAATCGGTGCGGGCGTTCAAGCTCTCGGCGCTGGACGCGGTCGAGGACATCGCCGCGCTGCTGGCGCGGGTACTGCCGGGCCTCGACTCGGTGAGCGGGCGCAACGTCGTGGCCACCGTGACGTCGCTGGGCGCCACGCTCTGGCAGGCTTCGCACCCGCCCGACACGCTCGCGCAGCTCTACCGCGAAGACCCGCGGCTGGGCCACGCCGTCGTGGACTTCACGCCGCGGCTGCGGCTGCTGACCGAGGCCGTACTGGTGGGGCTGCTCGCGTCAGCGGACGACGCGTAACCACAGGTTCGTGGCGAGCGGCGCTTCGGTCGCGGACTTCCGTTCGAGCCGCACGGCCGGCCCGCCGGGGCGGTCGAACAACCGCACGCCTTCGCCGAGCAGCACCGGCAGCACTGACACGAGGACCTCGTCGAGCAGGCCGGCGTCGACGCACGCCCGAGCGACGGTGGCGCCGAGCACGTTCACGTACTTCTCCCCCGCGGCCGCCTTCGCCGCTTCGACGCCGCGGTGCAGGTCGTCGACGAAGGTCACGCCGGGCTTCGGCGCAGCCGGCCGGTGCGTGAGCACGAACTGCGGACCTTCCCAGGCCCCGCCGAAAGCCTTGCCTTCGGCTTCCGTGCCGCGGTAGGGATCGTCACCGCCGTAGGTGCGCCGGCCGACGAGCAGCGCGCCGATCTCGGGCACGAGCCGGTCGATCTCGGGGTTCGGGCCGAAGAACTCCGCCACCCACTGCATGTCGCCGCCCGGGCCTGCGATGAACCCGTCGAGCGACATCGCCGCCGAGTACAGCAGCTTGGCCATGGTGCACCTCCGAAAGAGCTTCCGTTGTCCCCGGTGTCGACCGGCGCGGGCCCGGAAACTCATCGGTGCACTTTCCTATAGGATCGCGGACCTAGCAAGTGGCGCGAGGAGGACCGGGTGACGGTGGTCGTGAAGGCCGAGGCGTTTCTCGTCGATCTCGCGGTGGAGCAGCCGCGCACCGACGCCGTGCAGGCGTTCCTCAAGCAGGAGACGGTGTTCGTCGAGCTGACCACCGCCGACGGCGGCACCGGGCTCGGCTACTCCTACACCATCGGCACCGGCGGCACGGCCGTGCTCGCGCTGCTGCGCGACCACCTCCTGCCCCGGCTCGCCGGCCAGGACTCACGGCGGATCGAGGCCGTCTGGCACGACCTGTTCGCCTCGACGCGCGCCACCACCGTCGGCGCGATCACCTCGCTGGCACTCGCGGCCGTCGACACCGCGCTGTGGGACCTCAAGTGCCGGCGCGCGGACGAGCCGCTGTGGCGCGTGGCCGGCGGGTTCGCCCCGCGTGTGCCGCTCTACGACACGGAAGGCGGCTGGCTGCACCTGAGCACCGACGAGCTCGTCGCGGGCGCCCGCAGTTCGGCGGCCGCGGGCTGGGGCGGGGTGAAGGTGAAGGTCGGCAAACCCACGGCGCACGAGGACCTCGAACGGCTCACCGCCGTGCGCGAGGCCGTCGGGCCGCGGTTCGACCTGATGGTGGACGCCAACCAGTCGCTCACCGCCGCCGAGGCGATCCGGCGGGCCCGGGCGTTCGAGCCGCTGGACCTGTTCTGGTTCGAGGAGCCGCTGCCCGCCGACGACGTCTCCGGCCACGCCCGGCTCGCCGCGGCCACGCCGATTCCCGTGGCCGTGGGCGAATCGCTGTACTCGCCTGCCCAGTTCCGCGACTACCTCCACCGCGAGGCGGCCTCGGTCGTGCAGGTGGACGTCGCCCGGGTCGGCGGGATCACGCCGTGGCTGAAGGTGGCGCACCTCGCGGAGGCGTTCGACGTGCAGGTCTGCCCGCACTTCCTGATGGAACTGCACGTGAGCCTCACGGCCGCGATCCCCAACGGCCGCTACGTGGAGCACATCCCGCAACTGCGCGCGATCACCACCGCCGAGATGACCGTGGCGGACGGGCACGCCGTCGCCCCGGACGCGCCCGGCCTCGGCATCCCGTGGAACCGCGACGCGATGGACGACCGGCGCGTGGCCTAGCCGTCCGGTTCAGCCGGCCCGCGAGCACCAGCAGCGCGAGCCCGGCCGCGGGGGCGAGGGCCAGCGCGGCCGAGGCACCCGCCGCGTCCGCGGTTCGGCCGGCGAGCCACGCCGCCGTCGCCGAGCCGGCGGCGCTGGTGGAGTTGTTCCAGGTGAACGCCTGCGTGAGGTGCCGTGGGTCCGCCGACTGTTCGGTGAGGACGTTGAGCAGCACGAGCGTGGGCGGGATCGCGGCCTCGGTGACCACGAGAGCCGCGGCGAGCCAGCACGCGGACGGCGCGAACGGCAGCAGCAGCGCGGCACCGGCGAGGCACCCGGTGGCCCTGACCAGCTGACGCGTCGGCGGCGCGGCGGGCCGGCGCAGACCGTAGGCCCAGCCGGAAAGCAGCCCGCTGACACTCCCGGCGGCGACGATCGGCGCGGCCGGGGTGGCGTGCGCGGCGGCGAAGGAGGCCACCGCGACCGGAAGCGTGCCGAAGTACCCGCCGAGGGCCAGGTTCGCGGCGGCGAGCCGGAAGTCGGGGCGAAACCGTCCTTTGTGGACGCTTGCGCGGTGGGCCGGCGGTGCCGTCCGGCGCTGGACGGCGAGCGCCGCCCCACCGCCGAGGACAAGAGTCGCGGCGAGCGCCGTGGCCGGTGTCGTGGCACCGGCCGCACCGAGCGAGGTGACCAGGACCGGCCCGAGCAGGAACGCGCCGGCGTTGGCCAGCGACTCCAACGAAAACGCGGTGGCCAGCTCGCCGGCGCGGCTGCCTCGCAACAGCCGCGCCCAGCGCGCCCCCGCCAGCACGCCGAGCTGCGGCACCACCGCACCCGCGCCCGCGGCGGCGCCGATCTGCCCGGCGGCCGTGGTGGCCACGAGCACGCCGGCGATCGCGCCACCGTGGGCGAGCAGGCACAGCGGCAGCACGCGGGTCTGGCCGAACCGATCGATCAGCCGCGCCACCTGCGGGCCGCCCAGCGCCTCGGCGAGCGCGAACGCCCCGGCCGCGAGGCCCGCGGTCGCGTAGCCGCCGGTGCGCGCGTGCAGCAGCCACACGAGCCCGAGACCGGTCATCGCGACCCCGACCCGCCCGAGCGCCGCGGCCACGAAAAACGCCGCCGCTCCGGGAGTGCGCAACAACGCTCGACAACCGGTGCCCGCGGGCCGCATGGAGGTGTCCTTCACCGCCACCCGACGGGGCGAGCCACCCGGAGCCGCCGTCGCCGGCGAGGTGCCCGTGGCTCACCGGAGGACGTCCAGACCACGACCGGACCACCGCGCCCGCGCCGTCGCCCTCGTCACCGGGGGGGGGAAACCGTGCCCGGACCGAGGCGGGCCCGAACGACTGCCGGTGACCGTAGCAGGTTCCGCGAGGATCAGCCGGAACAACCGGGAACGCCGTCTCGCGCAGACCCGGCCCTCGCCGGCGCTGTCCTCGGAACGTTCGCGCCGCTGTTACGTCCCGGTCCGCGCTGGGCAGTTGAGCTCAACCGGCATTCGCGGCCGAGACCGGCGAACCGGGTCAGTCCACTTCGGACTGACCGGCCCCGGCTTCGTACGCCGCCCGCAACCGCACGCGCGACCGCGCCAGGTGCGTCCGCATCGCCGCCTGCGCCGCGGGGCCGTCGTGGGCGGCGACCGCGTCGACGACGGCCTGGTGTTCACGGGTCGTGGTGGCGGCGATGCCGACGCGGAAGTAGAGGCGGTAGCCGTGGGTGTGGGCGTGGAGACGGGCGAGGGCGTCGGCGATGAGGGGGTTGCCGGAGGCCTCCGCGAGGACGCGGTGCAGGCGCGCGTCGAGGACGGCGAAGTCGCGGTAGGCGTGGTAGTCGTCGGCGGCGGGGTGGGCGGACATGGCCGCACAGGCGGCCCGCAAGTCGGCCAGCTGGGCCTTCGACGCGCCGGTCGCGGCGAGGCGGGCGGCCTCGGGTTCCAGCAGGTCGCGCACGTCGAAGAGGTGCTCGAGCCGAGCCTCGTCGAGCACGGGCGCCACGATGTAACCGGCGTTGGGCCGGGTCGCGACGAGGCCGTCGGACTCGAGTTTCGTGAGGGCCTCGCGCACCGGCGTGGGCGAAACGGCGAGGCGGCGCGCGATGCCGTCGATCGACAGGCGGCTGCCGGGCGCGACGTCGAGGTCCATGAGCATCGCCTTGAGCGCCTCGTACACGCTGTCGCGCAGGATGGTGCGCGGCGGCAGGGCCAGCGCGGGCAGTTCGACCGCAGGGTTCTTCCGTCGCGCCACCCGCGAAAGCGTAGTCCGCCCGCGGCGCGCGGCCTCAGCGGCGCGCCAGCCTCCGGTTCACGGCGGTGTGGCAGCCGAGGCACGCGGGCACCGCGCGCACGCCCGTGTCGGACGCCAGCGTGACCGTGGCGCCCGGCACGGCGAGCTCGTCGCACACCGAATGGTGATGTCCCAGTACCGAGCACACGCACCGGCACAACTGGACGGTGTACCTCGCTTCGTCGGCCATCGGAGCCCTCCTCCCGGAAATCCCCAGCAGCGCAGTGATAGCGCCTCGGCCGCGGCGACTGCCGTAGCGGCTGTGAGAGGAAGGTCGCGAAGGGCACGGTTCGTGCGCGGACGTCAGCTTTCCCGCGTCGGCACCGCGGGCACCGCCGGCACTGCCGCCTGTCCAGCGCCGGGCACCGGCGGCAGCCCGGCCCGGATCTGCCGGTACAGCCGCGGTCCCGGCGAAGCGAGCGCCGGCGCCGGGCGCAGCTCGACGGACCCGGTGGCCGTGAGATCACGCAGCACCAGATAGAGGTGGCTCAACGCCCGCAGCACCGGATCCTTCGCCCGGTCCCCCGGCGCCGCCGGCGTGTAGGCGAACAACGCCACGTCCGCGCTCGCCAGCGGACCGCGCACGGCCGTGGCCGGCTCGCCGACCGGCGACAGCGCCAGCTCCTCCACCGCCGCCGCGAGCGCCGTACAGGCCGCGACCGGGCCTTCCGGGTGCGAGCTGCACGCGCCTTCCGGCCAGCGCACGGCCACCGACAGCGCGCGGCCGTGCGTGGCCAGCGCCGCATACAGCGAAAGCCGGTGGCGCAGCCGCGGTGAGTCCGTGCCGCCGAGAATCGGCCGGGTCAGGGGCCGCGCGACGAGCGCGAGCTGGTACCGGCGGTGGTCCAAGGCGCGGGCGAGCGCGTCGAAATCGGGCTGCGGATCGGCCGCCTTGCCGTGTTCCAGCCGGTCGGCCGCGGCCTTGAGGATGTCACCGAGGGCGGCCAGCAGGTTGTTGCGCGCGTTGCGCACGGTGTCGCGGGTGGACAGCGGGATCACCAGCACCGCCACGAGCAGCCCCGCCACCGCACCGGCCGCGGTCTCCTCGAGCCGGAGCACCAGCAGGCCCGCGGAGAACTCGTTGAGCACGCTGTAGAGCTGCCCGACCATGATCGTGACGAAGAAGATCATGTAGGCGTAGGAGATCTGGATCAGGTAGAAGCCGAAGAACATGGCGCCGCAGATCGTGACCAGCACCGCGGCCGTGTTGCCCGCGGTGAGCTCGGCGAACCCGACGGACGCGAGCAGCCCCACCAAGGTGCCGAGGACCCGGTTGAAGCCCTTGATGAACGTCTCGGTGCGCGTGGCCGTGCCGGTGAACATGAAGAACGCCGCCAGCACCGCCCAGTAGTAGCGCGCGTCGGACAGCTCCTTGCCGATGAGGATCGCCAGCGCGCCCGCCAGCGCGCTCTGCACGGCCTGGCGCGTGATGAAGTCCAGGCGCGCCAAGGGGTTCCACTTCGACTGCCGGGCCGGCACGTCGCCGGCCGCGGCGGGTGAGCCGGGCAGGTTGCCGAACGCGAGGCCGACGGCCGGCTCGAAGTCGTCCACCGGTTCCTCGGCGATCTCCTCCGGCCTCGGCGCGGCGTCGAACACCGCCACCACTTCGAGGGCGGCCGCGGCGAAGTGCCGCGCGGGCCACCAGGCGCCCGTGGCCCCGCCGGCCTGCTCGGCCAGGCCCGCGAGCCGGTAGGCGACCTCGCTCGCGCCGCGGTCGTCGCGCCGCGCGAGGCGGTCGGCCACTTCCGCGGCCAGCACGGTGAGGCCCGAACCACTGCGCAGCAACGAGTCCGCGGCCGTGGCGAGCTGGTCGAGCAGGTGGTGCGCGTCCACCATCTGGCGCCGCAGCGAAGCCGCCGAGCGCCCGCGGGGCACCGCGCCGGGTTGCGCCGACCAGCCCTCGACCATCAGCGCCGTGTCCCCGAGCCGGGCCTGCCGCCGTTGCAACCGGCGCCGCAGCCGCGCCTCCTGCGCCGGGTCGCGGTTGGCCAGCAGATCGGCGCACGCGCGGGTGACCGAACGGCCGCGCGCGTCGAAGGCGCGCAGCACCCGGCGCAGCGTTTTCGTGGTGTTGGTGCGCAGCACCGTGAGGAAGAGCAGCAGCAGCCAGACGGTGGCGACGACCACGGCGAGCAGCAGGCCCGGCAGCGTCGCGAAGGTGGCGTGCAGGAACGCCGCGAAGAAGTAGCCCATCCAGCCCATGAAGCCGTAGAAGAAGAACGGGCCACCGAACTTCCGGACATACACCGACAGGAACATCACCACGACGAACACGCCGAGCATCAGGTCGCCGTTGTTGCCGACCAGCACGCCGAGCGTCATGCCGGTGCCGAGCGCCACCGGGAAGAACGCCGCGGTGCGGGTCTTCACCCACGGGCCGCCGTCGCCCAGCGCCATCGAGCCCATCATCCCGACGACCGCGCCGAGCAGCATCGAGGTGAGCGTGCCCATCGCGTCGGCACCCGTGAGCTTCGCCACGAGGTACTCCACGCCCAGGGTGCTGGCCATGCCGATCGTCGCGGACCCGGCGGATCTCAACCGGTTGAGCCCCGGATCGGTCCCGATGACCCTGTCACGCATCTCCCTGGCCGTGGGCAGCACAAAACCCGCCTTCCCGTGCGTTCGGAGTGATCACCGGTATGATACCGATAAATACCGGTGTCATACAGGGGTTTGGAGTACCCAGTGATCGAACCGACTTTCGCGGCCTGCGAGCTGGCGGATCGGCTCGCCGAATCCGGCGACACCCTCGACGTGCTCGAACTGGCCACCGCGGTGTTCGTGCGCAACTCCGAACTGCTGCGGCGGCGCACCGACGCCTACGCCGAACTCGACCAGGCGGAGTACCTGCTGCTGCGCACGTTGGACGAGCTGGGTTCGGCGGACGTCGGCACGCTCGCCGGGGCACTCGGGCTAGACCCGTCCACCGTCGGCAGGCAGGGTTCGGTGATGCTCGGCAAGGGACTCGTGGAGCGCACGCCCTCGGCCGCCGACCGGCGGCGCAGCATCCTCACGCCCACCGAGGAAGGCCGCCACCGCATGCGCGCGACGCAGGCGCGCCGGCGCAACGCGTCCGCCGAGCTGCTCGACGACTGGAGCGAGGACGAACTGCGCTCCTTCGGCTCGCTGCTGAGCCGCTACAACAAGGCCGTGGCCCAGCGCTACCTCACGGCGTCCGAAGAGCGCACGGACTGAGCCTCCTGCTCGGCCAGATCCGCGTGCGTGTCGCGCAGCGCGCGCTTCACGATCTTCCCGCTCGGGTTCTTCGGCAACGCGTCGGTGAAGACCACGTATTTCGGGCATTTGTAGCCCGCGAGGTGCTCGCGGGCGTGGGCGAGCACGGCTTCGGCGGTGAGCTCCACGCCCTCGCGCGGCACGACCGCCGCGGTCACCGCCTCGATCCAGCGCGGGTGCGCCACCCCGAACACGGCGACCTCGGCCACGCCGTCGAGACGGTAGAGGGCTTCTTCGACCTCGCGGCTGGCCACGTTCTCGCCACCGGTCTTGATCATGTCCTTCTTGCGGTCGACCACGGACAGGTACCCCTCCTCGTCGAGCACCCCGAGGTCGCCGGAGTGGAACCAGCCGCCGGCGAACGCCGCCGCGGTCTTCTCCTCGTCCTCGTAGTAGCCCAGCGTGGCGTGCGGGCTGCGGTGCACGATCTCGCCGACCTCGCCGGGCGGCAGCTCCCGGCCCTCCTCGTCGACGATGCGGGTCTCGACGTTGAGCGAGGCCCGGCCCGCCGAGCCCGCCTTCGGCAGCTGCTCGTGCGGGCGCAGGATCGTGGCGAGCGGCGCCATCTCGGTCTGGCCGTAGAAGTTCCAGAACTCGACGCCCGGCAGGCGCCGGGCGAGCTCGCGCAGCACCTCGACCGGCATCGCCGACGCGCCGTAGTACCCCTTGCGCAGGCTGGAGAGGTCGGTGGTGTCGAACGCGGGGTGGCGCAGCAGCGAGATCCACACCGTCGGCGGCGCGAACAGCTTCGTGGCGCGCTCGCGCTCGACCGCGGCCAGCAGCGCGGCCGGGTCCGGGCCGGGCAGGATCACGCTGGTCGCGCCGAGGTACACGTCCACGGAGAAGAAGCAGTCCAGCTGCGCGCAGTGGTAGAGCGGCAGCGAGTGCAGCTCGACGTCGTCGGCGCTCATCCCGCCGTCGATCACGCACGACACGTACTGCGAGATCAGCGAACGGCTCGAGAGCAGCACGCCCTTCGGCCGCGATTCGGTGCCGGAGGTGTACATCAGCCGCAGCGGGTCGTCGTCGGCGACGGGCACCCCGGGGTCGGACTCGTCACCGGGCCCGTCGATCCAGGCATCGGCGCTTTCCCAGCCGCCGTTTTCCCCGTCGCCGGTACCGCCGATCCGGCCGCGCACCACCTCACCGAGCCCGGCGCGCTCCAGCGCTTCGCTGCCAGTGGCGAGCAGTGCGTCTTCCACGACCAGCCCGGACACCCCGGCGTGCTCGAGGATGAAGGCGATCTCACCGGCGCCGAGCATGAAGTTCACCGGCACGAGCACCACGCCGAGGCGCGCCGTCGCGAACACCAGCACCGCGTACTGCAGGCTGTTGTGGCTCAGCAGCGCCAGCCGGTCGCCTTTCGCGAGCCCGCGCTCGGCGAGCCGGTGGGCACAGCGGTTCACGGCCGCGTCGAACTCCGCGAAGGTCAGCCGCCGCGAGCCGTCGACCACCGCGAGCTTGGCCGGGTACCGCGCCGCCGTGCGCCGGAGCAGATCCCCGACGGAGTGCTGACGCGCGTGCTGGATCGCTTCGCCGGTTTCGGCGCTGAACGGGCTCGGCATAGCCCGGAGTTTCATCCACCGCAGCGCGCGACGCAAGCCTGGCGCGCGGCCGCCGTCGGCCAGGCCGAGCGGCACCCGCGGCGCACCGGTTAAGCTCCGTCGGCGCACCTCGGGGGACGAAGAAGTGGACGAGACGGAAGCACCGACGCTCGACCGGCCGGACATCACCGGCCGGCTGCCGCGGTACCGGCTCCTGCGCCAGCTCGCCAAGACCAACATGAGCGAGGTCTTCGAGGCCTACGACGTCGTGGCCCAGCGGCCGGTCGCGCTCAAGGTGGTCGGGCCGGAGTTCATGGCCGAGCCGGGGTTCCGGCAGCGCTTCGAACGCGAGACGCGCATCGCGCTGGCGCTGAACCACCCGCACGTGGTGGCCGCCTACGACGCCGGGTTCTCCGCCGACGGGCACCTCGGCTACCTGGCGATGCAGTTCGTGCTCGGCACGAACCTCGCGCGGCTGATCCACCGGCGCGGTGCGCTCACGTTCGAGCAGACCGTGGCGATCGGCCGCGGCGTCGGCGCCGCCCTCGACGCCGCGCACGCCCGCAACCTGGTGCACCGCGACGTGAAGCCGGGCAACATCCTGCTCGAAGACGCCACCGGCGGCGTGTACCTGTGCGACTTCGGCATCGCCCGCAACCTCGACCTCACGCGCCTGACCGCCACCGGCGGGTTCCTGGGCACGATGAACTACGCGGCACCGGAACAGCGCGAAGGCCGGCCGGTCGGCGGCGCCGCCGACGTGTACGCGCTGGCCTGTGTGCTCTACGAATGCCTCTCCGGCAGTCCGCCGCACCACCACGCCGATTTCGCGCACCCCGGCGTCGCCGCGCTGCGCCGCGCCCTCGACCACGATCCCGCGAAGCGCCATCGCACCTGCGGTGAGCTGGTCGACGACCTCGTGGCCACGACCGCCGCGGCCGAGCGGGCCCGGCGCCGCAAGCGCCGCTGGCAGGTGGCGGGCATCCCGGCCGCCGCACTCGCGGTGGTCGCGCTGCTCGTGCTGTGGTTCACCGCAGGCGGATCACCGGGAACCGCGGACTCGACGCTGGCCCGCGTACCCGCGGCGCTGCGCCAGGACTGTGCCGCGGCGGTCCAGCCCGCACCCGGCGCGAGCGCCACCGTGACGTGCCACGACGCGGCCGGCCAGGCGGCGACCACGGCCCTGTATGCGCGTCCGGCGCAGGTCACGGCGGCCTACGCCGACGCCGTGACGCGCGCCGGCGTCGACCCGAACCAGGGTGACTGCGCCACCGCGACGGGTGGTGAGCACCGGTACCCCGCGACCGGGCCGGCGCGCGGACGAGTTCTGTGCGAGGACCGCGACGGCACCGCCACCGTGGTCTGGACCGACGACGAGGCCCGCACCGTGACACGAGCCGAGGCCCCCGACGACGCGGCCCTGCGCAAGGCCTGGGCCGGCTGGACGAACTGGGCGCCGGCGACGTTCCCGACCCCGGACGAACTCGCGGTGCTCGACGTCGCCGCGGGTTCCGGGTGCGTGCGCGCGGCGCCCGCGGACCTCGACGCGTATCCCGGCGCCGTCGCCGGTGTCACCTGCACGCCGCAGGGCACGGGCGCGCGCCAGGTGTCCTACTTCCGGTTCGCCGGCGTCCCGGCGCTGCGCACGGCGTTCGCCGGCCTGGTGAGCGCCGCGAAGGCGCCGAGCGGCAGCGGGTGCCCCGGCGCGCCGTTCCTCGGCACGACGCGGTTCGACTGGCTGAGCGTGGACCTCGGGCAGGTGCTGTGCCACCCCGGGCCCGGGGGCACGGTCGCGATGGACTGGAGCCTCGAGGCGTTCTCGATGATCGGCCACGTGACCGGGGCTTCGGGCGACGCGGTCGGCGGCTGGTGGTCGCAGTGGCACCTCGCGCCGCTGAGCCGGATCGTGAGCGAGGTGAACGGTCACGCCGCTCCGGCGTTCCCGACCGCGGTCGAAACCGCGCTGCTGCAGCACATTCCGCAGCAGTCGCGGCTCAACTGCGTGCGCCCCTCGGCGGACCAGAAGTGGCAGGACCTCGGCGCGGTGACCGCGGTCGCGGCCGTCGCGTGTGGACGGACGAGCGGCGCCGGGCTGGTGGTCTACTACCAGCTGCCCGACGCCGCGACGATGCGCCAGGTGTTCAACAGCACCGGCACCAGCGACGCCGCGTGCACGAGCGCGCCCAAGGACTTCTCCGGCGACCGGCCCTACACGCGGGACGGGCGTTCGGGCCGGCTCGCCTGTGCCACCGAGCAACCCGGCGGCGAGCGCGTGCTCAAGTGGACGGACGACGCCACGAACATCGAGACGATCGCCCACCGCGGCAACGATCCGTTCGCGCTCATCGACTGGTGGACCCACGACGCGGGCCCGGTCTGAACAGTCCTCCCGGGCAGGCCGGGCGAGCCGAGTGGCTCAGCCCTGCACGGTCCCGCCGACGGACGCGCTGCCGCTGATGTGCGAGCCGGGTGACCCCGCGCTGCCGGCGCCAGTGTGGATGCCTTCCTTTCCGTCGACGATCGAGAACATGTCGACCGTGCCTTTCGTGCCGCCTGCGTAGGAGATCTCGAGCGTCCACTGGTGCGGTTTGCCGTCGGCCGGCACGGTGAGCGACTGCCGCCACGGCAGTTTCACGGCGCCGGTCTGCTTCTCCTCGCCGTCGAGCGTGTACTTGATCTGGGTGAGCTGGCCCTCGCCCGTCGCGTTGAGTACGAGCGTGTGGGGCTCGCGGTCGGGCACGGAGGCGGAAGTCGAGGGCGGCGCGGGTGCCGACGGGGACGGCGCAGCGGCGGAGCTCGACGGCTGCGACGCCGCGGGCGCCGAGTCGCTGCCGCACGCGGTGAGGGCAGCGAGCAGCGCCGCGGCGGCCACGGGGGCGGCGGCGACCCGGGCAGTGGTGCGAAGATCCATGCGCGCACCGTACCGGCCGGCCACGGGACCGGTCCCCGATTCGAAAGGACCCGAGGTGACCTCATCCCCCAGCGGTGACCACGACGGCGACGACGTGCCCGGCGCGGTGGTGGTGCGTGGCCTGGCGGGCACGGCCGCGGTGCGGCCGGCCGAGTACGCGCGGCTGCCGTTCGGCCGCCGGCCGGGCCCGGGCGGGGTCACGGTGGGCGAGGACGATCCGCGCGTGAGCCGGGAACACGGAGCGCTCACCTACCGGCGGGGCTGGTGGCTGCTCAGCAACTCCGGCCACACGCCGATCGAGTTCTCCCCCACCCGCCTCCTGCACGCCGACGACGAACCCGAGCCGCTGGCGCCCGGCGTGACCACGCTGCTCGTGGTGGGTTCCGGCGGGCGCAAGCACCCGCTCGAGGTCCGCGTGAACGCCCCCGACCACCAGCGGCCGATGCCCGTGACCGGCCCGACCCTGCCCGGCCGGCAGTGGCCGCTCACCGACGCCCAGCGGCTGGTTCTCACCGTGCTCGGCCAGCAGTACCTGCGCCGCGAGCACCGGCCGCAGCCCATGAGCCGCGGCCACGTCGCCGAGATCACCGCCGCGCTCGACCCCGGCGGCGAGTGGGACGTGAAGAAGGTCGACCGCGTGGTCGCCGCCGTGCGCGAGCGGCTCTCGGCCCAGGGCGTGCGCGGGCTCAAGCGCACCGAGGTGCCGGAGCCGATCGGCAATTCGCTCAACCACAACCTGCTGACCGAGCTCGCGATCACCACCAACTCCCTGACCCGCGCCGACCTCGACGTGCTCGACCACCTCGACTAGCCGCCCGCGGCGCCCCGATTTCGTGGTGGTTGCGCCCCGCGCACCGAATGCCGCATTCGATGCGAACGCCACCATCGGGGCCGGCGTACACGGGTGGCGGAGCGCCTGGTGGTGGAGGGCCCGGGGGTGAGGTGCGCGGTGGTGCGCCACACCGTCCACTGTGGTCCTGCGCACGACGGCGCCCCGGACCACTACGATGCAGGCGACCCGACAGGAGCGTGATCCGATGCCCGACGACGCCACCCCCGCCGACGGCGGCGATTCGCTCACCCAGCGGATCACCGGCCGGCTCGCCGGGATGTCGCGGGCCGAGCGCGCCGTCGCCGAGTACCTGCGCCACCACGCGCGCGAGGCGATCTTCGCCACCGCCGAGCAGATCGGCCAGGCCACGGGCACGAGCGACGCCACGGTGGTCCGCACCGCCAAGACGCTCGGCTACACCGGCCTGGCCGACATGCGCCAGCACCTGGCCCAGCAGGTGGTGACCGAGACCAGCCCGTCGATCGAGCTGCGTCACCGCCAGGTCGGCGAGGTGTCCGGGCAGCCGACCTCCGTGCTCGAGCGCGTGTTCACCGAGGCGACCGAGCGGCTGGCCGAGACCTGGCGTCTCGTGTCGGAGGACGACTTCGAGAAGGCCGTGGACCTGCTGGACGGCGCGCGCGAGGTGCTCGCCTTCGGCATCGGCCCCTCGAGCTTCCTCGCCGGGTACGTCGCGCTGCGGCTGGGCCGTATGGGCCGGCGCGCCCGCGCCAGCGGCGCCACCGGCTTCCGCCTCGCCGACGACCTGCTGAGCCTCGACAAGGGCGACGTGGTCGTGCTCTTCCTGCCGAGCCGGCTGCTGGGCGACATCGAGGTGCTGCTCGACCGCACGCGCGAGGTCGGCGCCCACACGCTGCTGGTCACCGACTCGCTCGCGCCGGTGTTCGGCGACCGCGTGGCCGTGGCGCTGCAGGCCACGCACTCCCCCAGCAACTTCACCGGCGAGATGCTCAGCGCCGAGGTGCTGGCCGACGCACTGCTGCTCGGGCTGGCCTCGCGCGACGAGGACCACGCCAACCAGACCTCCGAGCTGCTCACCACCCTGCGGTCCCGGCTCATCCAGGGCGACAGCCGCGACTACGTGCCGCGGCGCAAGTCGGGCAACCCCCGCAAGGGCTGACCCCGCGCCCGGAATGTCCGGCGTTCACGACCGCCGCACACGCATTTGTACGGCGCGTGTACCGCCTGCGGCGAACCTGGTTCCCACACCCACTGGGGATCAGGAGGACCGAGGATGAAGATCGCGAAACGCACGCTGGGCCTGGTCGCGTTCGCCGCGGCGATCACGCTGTCCGGCGTCGCGCCCGCACTGGCCGCCACCGCCAACGGCACCGTGCACACCGACTCCGGCGCACCGCTCACCGTGCGGTCGGCGCCCGGCACCGGCGCGAGCTCCGTCGGCACGATCGCCGACGGCACCGCCGTGGTCATCGACTGCCAGACCACCGGCGACACCGTGACCGGCAAGTACGGCACCAGCAACGTCTGGGACCACGTGGCCGCGAGCAACGGCTACGTGACCGACACCTACGTCTACACCGGCTCCGACGGCCGCATCGCGCCCGACTGCACCGGCGTGCCCAACCCGCCGCAGAGCACCTGCTCCACCACGGGCCTCGGCGACGCCAAGACCTGCGCGCAGGCCGTGGCCTACGCGAAGACCCGCGTGCACACCAACAACGTCGCGTCCTACGACGGCTGGTGCGACCGCATCAACGCCCAGAACTACGGCTTCTCCGCCAGCGGTTCCGAAACGGCGTACGTGCACTGGACGCAGATCCCCGCGCAGTACAAGCACGCCGGTGACCAGAACGTGCCGGCCGGCGGCCTCGCCTTCTTCTCCAACGGCGGCGCGGGCCACACCATGATCTCGATCGGCGGCGGCCAGTTCCTCTCGAACGACATCCACGGCGCCGGCACCTACACCCAGACCACCATCTCCGAGATCAAGAGCTCGTGGGGCCAGACCTACCTCGGCTGGTCGCAGCCGTGGTTCAAGGTCAACCACTGACCTCGGCACCGACCTTCCCGGGGAGCGCACCACGGCCCCGCCCGGCACCGTCCGGGCGGGGCCGTCCCGCGGGTCAACCCCTTGGCAGCATGGGATTTTCCCGGTGTCCGGGACCGCGCCGGGCGTGCCATCGTCGCCGGCAGGCACTTCACCGGCGAAGGGAACCCCGGCCATGACCCTCGACTCCGAGTCCGCGGCGCTGTTCGACCACGTGGTGCGCCGCAACCCCGCCGAGGACGAGTTCCACCAGGCGGTGTTCGAGGTGCTCGAAGCCATCCAGCCCGCCTTGCGCCGCGATCCGGGCCTGCGTGACGCCGCGTTGCTGGAGCGGCTGTGCGAGCCCGAGCGCCAGGTGCTCTTCCGCGTGGTCTGGACCGACGACGCCGGGCGCGCGCACGTGAACCGCGGCTTCCGCGTGGGCTTCAGCTCGGCGCTCGGGCCCTACAAGGGCGGGCTGCGGTTCCACCGCGACGTCTCGCTCGGCACGGTCAAGTTCCTGGCGTTCGAGCAGATCTTCAAGAACGCGCTCACCGGGCTCGGCCTCGGGGCCGGCAAGGGCGGTGCCGACTTCGACCCCGCCGGGCGGTCCGACGCCGAGATCATGCGGTTCTGCCAGGCGTTCATGACCGAGCTGCACCGCCACCTCGGCCCGAACACCGACGTGCCCGCCGGCGACATCGGGGTCGGCGGCCGCGAGGTCGGGTACCTGTTCGGCCAGTACAAACGCCTCACGAACCGCTTCGACGCCGGCACGCTCACCGGCAAGCCCCCGCTGCTCGGTGGCAGCCTCGCCCGTCCCGAGGCCACCGGCTACGGCACGGTCTACTTCCTCGACTCCGTGCTCGCCGCCGGCGGGGCCACGCTCGCCGACCGCACGGCCGCCGTGTCAGGGTCCGGCAACGTCGCCTTCCACGCGATCGCCAAGCTGCGCGAGCTCGGCGCCAAGCCCGTGACCTGCTCGGACTCCGGCGGCTTCGTGCACGACCCGGCCGGCGTCGACCTCGACGTGCTGCACGAGGTGAAGAACGTCCGCCGGCAGCGCCTGGCCGCCTACGTCGAGCACGTGCCCTCGGCGCGCTACTTCCCCGGCGAGACGCCGTGGGCCGTGCCGTGCGACGTCGCGTTGCCGTGCGCCACCCAGAACGAGCTCGACGAGCAGGCCGCGCTCACGTTGGCCAAGAACGGTGTGCTCGCCGTCGCCGAGGGCGCGAACATGCCGTGCACCCCCGCGGCCGTGCGCGTGTTCCGCGAGGCGGGCATCGCGCTCGCGCCGGGCAAGGCCGCCAACGCGGGAGGGGTCGCAACCTCGGCGTTCGAGATGCAGCAGAACGCGGCCCGGGACCGCTGGACGTTCGAGCACACCGACCGGCGGCTCAAGGAGACCATGGCGGCCATCCACGAGGCCTGCCTGAGCACCGCGGACGAGCACGGGATGCCGGGCGACTACGTGACCGGCGCGGCGATCGCGGGCTTCCGCATTGTCGCCGAGGCGATGTCCGGCCTCGGGCTCGTCTGACCCGCCCGGCCGGCCCCGGAACCACCCGCACCGCCACGCTCGACCCCCGCGCCGATTCGGCGCCGTCCGCCGCGCAGGCGGACCAGCCAGTACCACTGGACCGGGTCCTGTCCGCCCACGCGGACAGGACCTGTCCGCATTCGCGGGTCCGGCGAGGTCTTCACGAACAACCGCGATGGCGAGACAAACCCTGCCTGGTAAAGGTTTTCCGCCTCACCACCTGCGCTTTTGCGCCGCACTCCGGTAACTGCCCGGACACGCAGCGTCAAACTGCCCGACGCGTTTACAACGTCTTGGCAACCGGCTTGACACCAGCTGTGGTCCGGACCACTCTGCTCAACATTGGTCTACACCATTTGTCATCGACCGGCAGGGTTGCCGGACATCGAAAGGACAGACAAGTGAAGCGCTGGCTCAAACTGGCGGCGGGTGCCGCCGCCCTCACCCTCGCGACAGCCGGGTGTGCCGGTTCGGGCGGCGGTGACACCGCGTCCGGCTCTGGGGGTTCGGAAGGCGGCACGCTCACGGTCTGGCTCATGGACGGCTCCGCGCCGGACAGCCTGACGGGCGCGCTCAACAAGGAGTTCGAGGCGGCGCACGCCGGCGTCAAGGTCAACTACCAGATCCAGCCGTGGAACGGTATCCAGCAGAAGCTGACCACCGCGCTCGCGAGCGACACCCCGCCCGACGTGATCGAGGTCGGCAACACCCAGACCCCGGCGTTCGCCTCCGACGAGGTGCTCACCGACCTTTCGGCCGACGTGAACAGCTTCAACGGCTCGCAGTGGCTGGCCGGGCTCAAGGCCTCCGGCGAGTTCAACGGCAAGACCTACGGTGTGCCGTTCTACGCCGCCAACCGCGAGGTGCTCTACCGCAAGGACATGTTCGAGCAGGCCGGCATCACCGCGCCGCCGACCTCGGACGCCGAGTGGCTCGCCGACATCGCGAAGCTGAAGGCGAAGTTCGGCAGCGACAAGGACTTCCAGCCGCTGTACCTGCCGGGTCAGTACTGGTACACCCTGCTGTCCTTCATCTGGGACAACGGCGGTGACATCGCCAAGGCCGACGGCAAGAGCTTCAAGTCCACGCTCGACTCGGCCGGCGCCAAGGCGGGCCTGGAGTTCTACAAGCAGCTCGTGGACGCCTCCGGCACCACCGCGCCGAAGGACAACGACGAGGCCACCCCGCAGCAGGCCGGCATCTACGGCGGCGGCAAGGTCGCGATGTTCATCGGCACGCCGGGCGAGGTCGCCACGGCCGCCAAGACCGACCCGACGCTGACCGACAAGACCGGTGCGTTCCCGATCCCGAGCAAGACCGCGGGCCAGAACGCCCCGGTGTTCCTCGGCGGCTCGAACCTGGTGATCCCGCTCAACAGCAAGCACGCGGACCTCGCCAAGGAGTACTTGAAGCTGCTCACCAGCACCAAGTACATGAGCCAGATGGCCGCGGCCGGCTACGTGCCGGGCACCTCGACCGACACGAGCGCGCTCGACAAGGACCCGCTCGGCGGCGTGATGGCCAAGGCCTCGAAGAACGGCCGCGCCGTGCCCACCAGCCCGAAGTGGGGTGAGGTCGAAGCCGGCCAGAACCCGCTGAAGGACATGCTCACCGCCTACCTCACCGGGAAGAAGTCGATCGACCAGGCCACGGCGGACGCCAACGCCGCCCTCGACAAGATCATCGGCGGATGACCGCCACCAAAGACGTGCCGATGCCGGCGGGGGCGACCCCGCCGGCATCGGCGCACGTCACGCCGAAAACACGGCGGCGCCGCGTCGGGTTCGGCGAGCGGGCGATGCCGTACCTGCTGCTCGCGCCCGCGCTCGTCGCCGTGCTGGTGCTGCTCGGCTGGCCCACGATCCAGATGCTCGGTATCAGCCTGCGCAAGCTCGACCTGCACGAGCTCGTGACCGGCCAGATGGTGTGGGTCGGGTTCGACAACTACACCGAGGAGTTCACCGACCCGGACTTCTGGTCGGTCGCGGTGCGGACCGTCGTGTTCACCGCCGCGCTGGTGGCCGCCACGCTGCT
Source organism: Amycolatopsis rhabdoformis (assembly GCF_035918295.1). Classification (GTDB taxonomy): domain Bacteria; phylum Actinomycetota; class Actinomycetes; order Mycobacteriales; family Pseudonocardiaceae; genus Amycolatopsis; species Amycolatopsis rhabdoformis. The sequence goes on along the minus strand of NZ_CP142149.1, from coordinate 2,541,778 downwards.
GGTGGCGCTCGTGATCGCGGTGCTCATGCGCCACCTCAACCCGGTGATCCGGATCATCCTGCAGATCGCGCTCGTGCTCGCGTGGGCCGTGCCGGTGATCGCCACGACCACGGTGTTCCAGTGGATCTTCGACCAGCAGTACGGCATCCTCAACAAGACGCTCGACAAGCTGGGGTTCCACTCGTTCATCGGCTACTCGTGGTTCTCCACCGGCACGAGCACGCTGATGGTGGTCGGGCTGCTGGTGCTGTGGCAGGCCGTGCCGTTCGTCGCCTTCACGCTGTACGCGGGCCTGATCGGGGTGCCCCGGGAGCAGTACGAGGCGGCCGGCATCGACGGCGCCGGGCCGTGGCAGACGTTCCGCGCGGTGAGCTGGCCGGCGATCCGGCCGATCCTCACCATGGTCACGTTCCTGTCGGTGCTCTGGGACTTCAACATGTTCGGCCAGATCTGGGCCATCCGCCAGGGCGGGCCCGACGGCGCGAGCACCACGCTCGCGATCCTGCAGTACCTCAAGGGCATCGCGGGCAGCCACTTCGGCTCCGCCGCGGCGATCGCCACGATCATGCTGGTGATCCTGCTGCTGGTCACCGCGCGCTACGTGCAGCTGCTGGTGCGTTCGAAGGACGGTGAACTCGCGTGAAGAAGTCGCTGACCCAGCGGATCACGCTCTCGGTGGTCGGGCTGCTCATCGCGCTGCTGTTCTTCTTCCCGACGTACTGGATGTTCACCACGTCGCTGAAGACGCCCGGCCAGGTGCTGTCGCCGGACTACGACCTGTTCCCCTCGTCGGCGACGCTGCAGAACTTCGCCTCGGCGCTCACCAAACCGGGCTTCGTCACCTACCTCGGCAACAGCCTCATCGTGACGCTCGGGGCCGTGATCGCGGCGCTGGTCGTGGGCGTGCTGGCGGCGATCCCGCTCGCGCGGTTCCGCTTCTCGGGCCGCAAGGGGTTCCTGCTGCTGATCCTGGTCGCGCAGCTGGCGCCGCTCTCGGCGCTGTTCATCCCGATGTACCTGCTGATGCGCGACATCGGGCTGCTCGACACGCTGCCTTCGCTGCTGCTGGTCTACTTCGCCACTTCGCTGCCCTTCACCGTCTGGATGCTCTACGGCTTCATCAACGGCATCCCGTACGACCTCGAAGAAGCCGCGATGATCGACGGCTGCAGCCGCGCGGGCGCGTTCCGCCGCGTCACGCTGCCGCTGCTCGGACCCGGCCTGGTGACCACGTCGGTGTTCAGCTTCATCACCGCGTGGAACGAGTTCCTGTTCGCGCTGGTGTTCATCCACGACAAGTCGAAGCAGACGCTGCCGGTGTGGCTCTCGTCGTTCAAGACGGCGTTCTCGGTCGACTGGGGCGCGATCATGGCGGCCGCGGTGGTGTACGCGATCCCCGCGCTGATCTTCTTCCTGATCGTGCAGCGCAAGCTCGTGTCCGGCCTCACGGCCGGCGCGGTGAAGGGATGAGGCATGACTGATCCCCGGGCCTGGGCGGAAGCCGTGCTGCTGCCCGGTTTCGCGGGCACCGCGGCGCCGGACTGGTTGCGCCGCCGCCTCGGCGAGGGTCTCGGCGGCGTGATCCTGTTCGGCCGCAACGTGGTCGACGACGAGCAGGTGGCGGCGCTGACGAGCGCGCTGCGGGCCGAACGCGACGGCGTGGTGGTCGGCATCGACGAGGAGGGCGGCGACGTCACCCGCCTCGACGTGAACACCGGCTCGTTCGTGCCCGGCCCGCTCGCGCTCGGCGCGGCCGACGACCCGGAGCTCACCACCGCGGTCGCGGCGGCGCTCGGCGAACGGCTGGCCGCGTGCGGCGTCACGGTGAACCTGGCGCCGTGCGCGGATCTCACGCTCGCGGCCGAGGACCCGATCATCGGCGTCCGCGCGTTCGGGTCGGACCCGGTCAAGGCGTCGCCGCACGTGGCAGCCTTCGTGACCGGGTTGCAGAAGTACGGCGTGGCCGCGTGCGCGAAGCACTTCCCCGGCCACGGCGCGGCCACGGAGGACTCGCACGTGGCGCTGCCCGTGCTGCCGCGCACGCCCGAGGAGCTGCGCGAGATCGAGCTCGTGCCGTTCGCGGCGGCGATCTCGGTGGGAGTGCGCTCGATCATGTCGGGCCACCTCGTGGTGCGGGCCTGGGGCGAGGACCCGGCGACGCTCAACCGCGTCGCGCTCACCGACGTGCTGCGGGGTGAGCTCGGCTTCGACGGCGCGGTGATCACGGACGCGCTGGAGATGGGTGCCGTGTCCGGCGCCTACGGCCGGCACGACGGCCTCGGCTCGGCAGCGGTGCGCGCGCTGGCCGCGGGCGCCGACGCGCTGTGCATCGGCGGCGCGGCCTTCGAGGCCGACACGCTCGACCGCATCACGGCGACGATCGTGGCCGCGGTGGCCGACGGCACACTGCCGGCCGAACGGCTCGCCGACGCGGCGGCGCGCACGGCCGCGCTGGGCACTTCACCGACCCCGGCCACGCTGCGGCCGGTGGACTACGAGCTCGGCCTCTCGGCGGCCCGCGCGGCGCTGCGGATCCAGGGTGAGCCGCGGCTCACCGGGCCCGCGCTGGTCGTGGACGTGAGCACCGACCCGACCATCGCGGCCGGCCCGATGCCGTGGGGCCTCGGGCCGCACCTCACCGCGCTGGTGCCGGGCACGCGGGCGCTCACCGTGTCCCCGGCCGAGGCCGCCGCCGTGCGCGAGCAGGCCCGGGAGTTCGCGAGTGTGGTCGTGGTGACGCGTGAAGCGCACCGGCACCCCGCGGTGCTCGCGTTCCTCGCGGAGCTGGCCGACGTGGCCTACGTCCGCGTCGAAACCGGGGTGCCCGGGCCGGATTCCGGGACCGGGCCGCGGATCGACACGTTCAGCGGCTCGTACGTGAGCCTGCGGGCGGCCGCGGAGTACCTCGCCTGACCCCGGTCCGTGGGCACGGTCCCCCGACCCGTGCCCACGGACCGGCCTTCACAGCCTGCTTTCACGACTGGTTTTCACGACTCGCCTTCACGGCACCGTCGGGTCGACCAGGATCTTCGGGCCGGTACCGGGCGGACGGCGCCCGGCGAACACGTCGGCGAGGTCGGCCAGCCCGACCGTGGCCGCCACGATCGGCCGCGGATCCACGTCCCCCGCGGCGTAGTGGTCGATGGCCGCCTCGAGGCCCGGCGAAGCGCTGAGGATCCCGACCGCCGTCACGTCCTTCAACGCCAGCTGCCGCGAGTCGATGCGGCTCGGCTCGCCGGCCAGTCCGATGCAGACGAGCCGGCCCGCCGGCTCCACCAGCTCCAGCGCGCCCGCCGGCACGGCCGGGTCGCTGGTGGCGTCCACGACCGCGTCGACGGGCGACGACGGTGGCGCGGCCTCGGCGGCGAAACCGAGCTCTCGCGCGAAGGTGATCGACTCCGGTGTGACGCCGACCAGGTGGACCTCGGCGCCCGCCGCCCGCAGGAACATCGCGGTGAGCAGCCCGATCGTGCCCGGTCCGTAGACCACGACCCGGCCCTCGCCCTTCTCCCCCAGCGCGGCCCGCGCCGCCCTGAGCGCGTTGCCGCCCGGCTCGACCAACGCCCCGGCCGTGGTGTCGACCTCGGGCGGCAGCTCGTGCAGCGACGTCACCGGCACCACGATCTTCTCCGCCAGCGCCCCGGCCCGGCCGCCGCGGATCCCCACTTCCTGCCGCGTCGCGCACACGTGCTGGTGCCCGCTGTGGCAGCGCCGGCAGTGGCCGCAGCCGAGCATGGTGTCGCCGACGACCCGCCGCCCGACCCACAGGGGATGCACTCCTTCGCCGGTGGCCACGACCGTGCCGCACCACTCGTGGCCGATCCGCATCGGGTAGCGCGCCTGCCCGTCGCCGAGGTAGTGCATCTCGCCGGTGAAGAACTCGACGTCCGTGCCGCACACCCCCGCGCGCTCCACGGCCACCACGACCTCACCGAGCCCCGCGACCGGATCCGGCACCTCGGCCACCCCGGCGTCGCCGGGCCCGTGGATGACAAACGCCCTCACCGGGCCACCTCGGCACGTCCGCGCATGGCTCCGATGCTAGTGCTCGGCCGAGGTGGGGCGAGTCGATCAGCCGGCGGAGGTCACCCGCGTGGCGGCCCGCTTCACTCGCCGGGCGGGAAGTCGGCCGACCGGCTCACGTCGGCCCACTTGTCGGCTTCCGCGGCGCGCTCGGCGGACGAGCGGGCGGCCAGCTCGACCGCCGCCGCGCCGAGGATGAGGCGACGGGGCGGGTCGGTGTGGCCGACGACGTCGAGGATGATCTTCGCGGCGCGCGCGGGGTCGCCGGGCCAGGTGGCCGAGTCCTCGCGACGGCGGTTCATCGCGCCCACGGACGCGTCGTAGTCGGGGCCGACCGGGTCGACGCGCATCGACGAGCCGGCCCAGTCGGTGCGGAACGCGCCGGGCTCGACGATGAGCACGTGGACGCCGAACGAGGTCACCTCGTTGGCCAGGACCTCGGAGAAGCCCTCCACCGCGAACTTCGCGGCCTGGTAGGCGCCCATCCCGGGCGAGCCGCCGACGCGGCCGCCGATCGACGAGAACTGCACGATGGTGCCCGAACGCTGGGCGCGCAGGATCGGCAGCGCGGCCTTGGTGACGTTGACGACGCCGTAGAAGTTCGCGTCGATCTGGGCGCGGAAGTCGTCGTCGGGCATTTCTTCGATGGGTGCCGAGTTCGCGTAGCCGGCGTTGTTCACGACGACGTCGAGCGAGCCGAACGCGTCGACCGCGACCTGCACGGCCGCCCGCGCGGCCGCCGGGTCGGTCACGTCGAGGGCGACGGCGCGCACGCGGTCGCCGTAGCGCGCCACGAGGTCGTCGAGCTGCTCGGGCTTGCGGGCGGTGGCCACGAGGCGGTCGCCGTGGTCGAGGACCGCGGTGGCCAGCTCCCGTCCGAAGCCGCGGGAGCTGCCGGTGATGAGCCAGGTCTGGGACATGAGTGCCTTCCGGAGGATCGGTGCTGCTCATTCCATGAGACACCGATCCGGCCGTTTTGGCAACCAACCGGTTAGTTAGTTGGACCACTGCGCCCACGCCTCCGGCGTTCGCCCGCGGGGCCGTCAGACCACGGCCACGCCCGCCCGCACCGCCTCCGTGATCCGTTCGGCTCGCTCGGCGAGGCCGTCGACCTCCGCTGCCACCGGTACCTCGGCGCCGGTCCGGCTCTCGATCGCGACCCGCGCGGTCACCACGGCCGACCGGATCGCCTCGGCGGCGGCCGCCACGTCGAGCAGCGCGCCGCCGCGCACTTCATCCAAGCGCTGCTCGGCCACGGTGAGCAGGTCGCCCGCCGCCGCGATCACGGCCGCGGCGGGACGGCAGGCCTCGGCGAGCGCCGGATCCCGGCGCACCGCGAACGCGTCCTGCTCGGCGAGCCGCAGCCCGTGCATCCAGCCGCCGCCCGCACTGCCGGCCCCACCGCCGCTCACGTCGCCGACCGCACTGCCGATCTCGCCGTTGCCGGTGCGCGCAAGCAACGCGGCGGCCTGTGCCAACGCCAGGGCCGCGACGGTCCCGCCCGCGGGCACCGAAGCCCCGACCGCCGGCGTCGCGAGGAACTTCAGGAACTCGCTCATGATCTGATCCCGCACGAGAAACCCCTTTCAGCGCCGGATCCGGTCCAGGCCCGGATCCACCAACGGCTCGTCGGCCACCGTCGCGGCCACTCGCCGGCCGAAGTACTCGATCTCCACCGACGCACCGATCCCGACGGTCCCCGGCAGCCACGCGTAGGCGATCGGCCGTCCGATCGTGTAGCCGTAGGCCGCGCTCGTCACGTAGCCGGCCGGCGCGCCGTCGACGAACACCGGTTCCTTGCCCAGCACCACGGTCCTGCCGTCGTCCACGGTCAGGCAGCGCAGCCGGCGCGCCGCGGTGTCCTCGGTGTGGCCCTCGATCGCGTCGCGACCCACGAACGGACCTTTCGCCGGGCGAACGGCGAAGCCCACTCCGGCCTCGTACGGATCGTGCTCGGTGGTCAGGTCCGTGCCCCAGAGCCGGTAGCCCTTTTCGAGACGCAGACTGTTGAACGCCGCCCGCCCGGCCGCGATCACGCCGAGCCGCTGCCCGGCCGACCACAACGCGTCCCACAGGCGCAGGCCGTTGTCGGCCGAGGTGTAGATCTCCCAGCCGAGCTCGCCCACGTAGGACAGGCGCAGTGCGGTCACCGGCACGCCGGCGATCCGCGCCGAGCGCGCCCGGAAGTACTTGAGCCCCGCGTGCGAGAAGTCCTCCGCCGACAAGGGCTGCACCAGGTCGCGCGCGAGCGGTCCCCACACGCCGACGCAGCACGTGCCGCCGGTGGTGTCGCTCACGCGAACGCCCTGCGGCACCACCGAATTCAGGTACGCGACGTCGAGGTTGCCGTTGATCCCGACCTGGAACACGTCGGCCTCGAGGCGCGCCACCGTGACGTCACTGCGCACACCACCGGCGTCGTCGAGCATCAGCGTGTAGGTGACCGACCCGACGGACTTGTCGAGCTGGTTCGTGGTGAGCCCCTGCAGGAACTCCAGCGCGCCCGGCCCGCTCACCTCCACGCGCTTGAGCGGCGTCATGTCGTACAGCGCCACGCCGTTGCGCGTGTGCCACGCCTCGGCCGCCACGATCGGCGAGTGGAACTGCCCGGCCCACGCGTCGCGTGCCGGCGGAAGGTACTCGTGCGGCAGCTGCTTCACCAGCGGCGCGTTGGCCTCGAACCAGTGCGGCCGCTCCCAGCCGCCGGCCTCCAGGAACACCGCGCCCAGCTCGCGCTGGCGCGCGTGGAACGGGCTCACCCGCAGATCACGCGGCGAAAGCTTGGGCTGCAAGGGATGCAGGACGTCGTAGATCTCCACGAAGTTCTGCTGCGAGGTCTCGCGCACGTACTCCGGCGCGAGCTGCACCTCCTCGAACCGGTGCACGTCGACCTCGTGCAGGTCGGTCTCGGACCGGCCGTGCACCAGCAGTTCCGCCACGGCCTTCGCGATCCCGGCCGAATGCGTGACCCACACCGCCTCGGCGATCCAGAACCCGCGCACGTGTTCCGACTCCCCCACCAGCGACCCGCCGTCGGGGGTGAAGGAGAAGATGCCGTTGAAGCCTTCCTCGACCTTGGTCCGGCCGAGCGCGGGCAGCAGCAGCTTGCTCTGCTCCCAGGAAGGCGCGAAGTCCTCGTCGGTGAACGGCAGCATCGACGGCATCGACGATTCCGTGACCTCCCCGTCGACGCCGCCGGGTTCGACGGGCATCGGCCGGTGCGCGTACGAGCCGATGCCGAGGCGGTCGACGTGCTCGCGGAAGTAGAGGTCCTGGTCCTGGTGGCGCAGGATCGGCAGGCTCGCCTCGCTCGTCTCGGTATTGCGTCCCACCAGGTCCGCGACCTGGCCCGTCTTCGCGTACTGGTGCGCGAGCGGCAGCAGCGGCACGGTCATCCCGGCCAGCGCGCCGAGCTCGACTCCCCAGAACCCGGCGCACGACACCACGACGTCCGCCGTGAACTCGCCCTGGTCCGTCTCGACGCCCGTCACCCGGCCGCCGGCTTGCTTGAGACCCGTGACCTTCGTGGAGCCCACGAACCGCGCGCCCCGCGACTCAGCCCGGCGCGCGAGCGCCACCACGGCGCGTGACGCTTTCGCCAGCCCGTCGGTCGGCACGTACAACGCGCCGTGAACGCGTGAGCCGTCCAGCAGCGGCCAGCGGCGCAGGCACTCGTCGACGTCGATCAGCCGCGCGTCGACGCCCCACGAGGTGGCCCAGCCGTGTTTGCGGTGCAGGTCCTGCCACCGCGCCGCGGTGCTCGCCACCTCCATGCCGCCGACCTGGTTGAAGCACGGCAGACCGTCGACCTCCAGGCCGCTGAACTTCTCCACGGTGTAGCGGGCGAACTCCGTCATCGTCTTCGACGGGTTGGTCTGGAACACGAGACCGGGCGCGTGCGAGGTCGAGCCGCCGGTGAGCGGCAGCGGGCCCTGGTCGAGCACGGTGACGTCGGTCCAGCCGCGCGCGGTGAGCTCGTCGGCGAGGTTGGCGCCCACGATGCCGGCGCCGATGATCACGACTCGGGTCATGAGAAGAACTCTCCTTACCGGAAGACGACGGTGCTGTTGCCGTTGAGCAGGACCCGGCGTTCGCAGTGCCAGCGGACCGCCCGCGACAGGGCGAGCGCCTCGGCGTCGCGGCCCACGGTCACCAGCTCGCGCGGCGAGTACGTGTGGTCCACCCGCTGCACCTCCTGCTCGATGATCGGTCCCTCGTCGAGGTCGGGGGTCACGTAGTGCGCGGTCGCACCGACGTACTTCACGCCCCGGTCGTAGGCCTGGTGGTACGGCTTCGCGCCCTTGAAACCCGGCAGGAACGAGTGGTGGATGTTGATGGCCCGGCCGGCGAGCTTGAGGCAGAGGTCGTTGGACAGCACCTGCATGTAGCGCGCGAGCACGACCAGGTCGGTCTCGTACTCGCCGATGAGGTCGAGCAGCCGCTGCTCGGCCTCGGCCTTGGTGTCCGGGGTCACCGGCACGTGGACGAACGGCACCCCGGCGGCCTCGGCCATCGGCCGCAGGTCCTCGTGGTTCGACACCACCAGCGCGATCTCGGCGCCCAGGCTGCCCGCGCGCCAGCGGAAGAGCAGGTCGTTGAGGCAGTGCCCGAACTTCGACACCATCACCAGCAGCCGCGGCGCGGTGCCGTCGGCGAGCTCGAACTCCATCCCGAAGTCGCCGGCCACGGTGCCGAACGCGCGGCGCAGATCATCCACTGTGGACGGTCCGGCGCAGGTGAACGAGGTGCGCAGGAACAGCGAGCCGCGCACGTCGTCGTCGAACTGCTGGTGCTCCACGATGTCGCAGCCGCGGTCCAGCAGGAACGTGGTCACGGCCTGGACGATGCCCGCCCGCTCGGGACAGCTCAGCGTCAGCGTGAAGGCCATGACGCCTCCTCGGTGCCGTAGCTGCGGTCAGTGTCGTCGATGCTGTCGGTGGTGTACTCGGTGGCCGCGTCGGCGAGCCAGGCGGCGAAGTACGGCGCGAAGGACTGGCGCACCAGCACGGTGAACTCGTCGCCGGCGCGGACGAGCAGCACGATCCCAGTGCGGGCCAACAGGGTCTGCACACACGTGCCGGGCGGCGACGCGGCCGGGTCGAGGTCGATCGCGCAACCGTGCGCGAGCACGTCCCGCACGGCCGGTCCGGCGAGGCGGACGGTGGTGCGCTGCGCCGAGGTGTCGGTGACCGCCCCGACCACGATCGCCTCCCGCAGCGCCGCTTCGATCTCCGCGGCGAGGCCGGGCGCGGCCAGGACCAGGTACTCGTCCGGGCCCAGCCACAGCACGTCGACGGTGCCGAACCGGCCGGTGCCCGAGGTGAACGTGCACGGTTCGTCGGGCAGCGGCACACCGAGCACTCCGCCGGTGGCCGCGTGGCCCACGCGCACCCGCACGGTGAGCTGCGTCAGGAACGGCCGCTCCTGCGCGAGCACGGCGGGAGCGAGGGCGGCCAGCGCGCCGGCGTGGTCCTCGAGCGGGGCGCGGCGCTTCAGGTCAGCCGTCACGGCGGGCCCCTTCCTGGTCGAACAGCACGGACTCGGTCACGGTCACCGGCACCACGGCGTCGCCGACCGGCACGTACAGGGTCTGGCCGACGCGTTCGCGCCCGGACCGCACGAGAGCAAGCGCGAAGGTGCGGCCCAGCGCGGCGCTGCGGTAGCTCGACGTGACGTGGCCGAGCATGCGCACCGGCGGCGCCGGCACGTGGTCGGTCTCGATGAGCTGCGAGCCTTCCGGCAGCAGCACGGCCGGGTCCTGCGGCAGCAGGCCCACGAGCTGCTTGCGGTCGGGCCGCAGGTTCTCCGCGCGGGTGAACGAGCGCTTGCCGAGGAAATCGGGCTTCTTCTTCGACACCGCCCAGCTCATGCCGAGATCCTGCGGGGTCACGGTCGCGTCGGTCTCCTGCCCGATGATCGGGTAGCCCTTCTCCGCGCGCAGCACGTGCATGGTCTCCGTGCCGTAGGGCGTGATCCCGTGTTCGGCGCCGGCTTCGAGCAGCGCTTCCCACAACGCGATCCCGTGCCACGAAGGCACGTTGATCTCGTACGCCAGCTCACCGGAGAAGCTGATCCGACACACCCGGGCCGCGATGCCCGCGACCTCTGTGTCGTGCCAGGTCATGAAGCCGAACGCCTCGCCTGCCACGTCGAGGTCCGGCGCCACCTTCGCCAGCACCGCGCGCGAGCGCGGGCCGACGAGCGGGACCGTGGCCCAGTGCTCGGTCACCGAGGTGGCGAACACGCGCAGGTGCGGCCACTCGGTCTGCAGCCACTCCTCCATCCACTCCAGCACCATCGCCGCGTTGCCGGTGGTCGTGGTCACGAGGAAACGGTCGTCGGCCACGCGGATCACCGTGCCGTCGTCGATGACCATGCCGTCGACTCCGCACATCACGCCGTAGCGGATGCGCCCGACCTTGAGCGAGCTCATCAGGTTCGTGTAGAGCAGGTCGAGGAACGCCGCGGCGTCCGGGCCCTGCACGTCGATCTTGCCGAGCGTGGAGCCGTCCATGAGCGCGACGCCGGTGCGCGCGGCCCGGCATTCCCGCAGCACCGCGGCTTCGAGGTCCTCACCGGGCCGCGGGTAGTACCACGGCCGCTTCCACTGGCCGACGCTCTCGAACTCCGCGCCGTGCTCGACGTGCCACGGGTGCAGCGCCGTGACCCGCACGGGATCGTGCAGCTCGCCGCGGTTGCGCCCGGCCAGCGCGGCGAACGACACCGGCGTGTAAGGCGGGCGGAAGGTGGTCGGCCGCTGCTCGGCCAGGTCCCGGCCCAGCGCCTCGGCGGTGATGCCCGCGGCGAGCAGTCCGGACGTCTTGCCCTGGTCGTGGGCGGTGCCGATGGTCGTGTAGCGCTTCACGTGCTCCAGCGACCGCAGGCCGGCGCCGGTCGCGCGCAGCACATCGGACACGGTGGCGTCGCGCTGCAGGTCCACGAACCGGGTGTCCACTTCGGACTCCGCCGCCGGGACCTGCCACAGCACCTTCACCTCGGGCAGCCCGTCACCGGCCGCGCTCCCGACCACGCTGATCCGGGGATGCCCGCCGTCCGGCACGTAGGCGCCCAGCTTCGGCGCGTAACGCAGCCGGCCGCGGGCCTGGCTGAACAGGTGCACGGCCGGGTTCCAGCCGCCGGACACCAGCAGCAGGTCGCAGGCGAACCGATCGCCGTGAGTCGCCCCCAGTTCCGCCACGACCGCCGACGTGATGCGGTCGCCCCCGGCGGTGCCGACCACGCCGTGGCCGGTCCGGATCTCGATCGCGCGGGCGGCGGCCGCCTCGGCGAGCCGCTCCGGGACCGTGTCCCGGGCGTCGGCGATCACCGCGATCTCCGCCCCGGCGTCGGCCAGGTCGAAAGCGGCGTCGTACGCGCTGTCGTTGGTGGTGAACACGACCGCGCGTCGCCCGGCAAGCACGCCGTAGTGGTTCAGGTAGGTCCGTGCCGCCCCGGCGAGCATGATGCCGGGCCGGTCGTTGTCCGGGAACACCACGGGCCGCTCGTGCGCGCCGGTCGCGAGCACGATCCGCTTCGCGCGGATCCGCCACACGCGCTGCCGCGAGATCCGCTCGGGCGCCGCGTGCTCCCCACGGCGTTCCAACGCCAGCACGAACCCGTCGTCGTACACGCCGAACGCGCTCGTGCGGGAGAGGAACCGGACACCATTGGGGACCGCACCGCTCGGCTCGGGCCGGTCGTCGACCAGGAGCACGCGTCCGGAGGCGGCGGCCGCGGCGGCCAGCCCGGCCGGTCCGGCGCCGACGACCAGCACGTCGCAGTGCACGTGTTTGGCGTCGTAGCGCGCCGGATCGGGCTCGGCGGCGAGCCTGCCCTGACCGGACAGTCCTCGCGCGACCAGGCCGTCGTACAGCTCGACCGTGGTCGCGCCGAGCATCGGCTCCGGGAACGGCGCCTCGATCTGCACGAGCGCGGTCGCGTCCTCGACCCCGGCGGCGAGGATGCCGCGCGGGCGGCCGTACTTGATGCTGGTGGCGACCTGGTGGATGCCGTTCGCCAGCAGCGCCGACGCGAGCGTGTCGCCGCGGAAGCCGGTGAGCTCGCGGCCGTCGAAGGTGAACTTGAGCGGCGCGGTGCGGTCCACGCGGCCGCGGCCGGGCAGGCGCGTCACGGGATCACCGGCCGGGGCTCGTCGAGGCGGTAGACCGCCAGCAGGTCGTGGGTGCGGGTGTCGCGCACGGCATTGAACCACCGCCGGCAGCCGGCGGAGTGCGTCCAGCGCTCGGGCAACGGGCCGCTGGGGTTGGCCCGGAAGAACACGAACTTCGCCCAGTCCTCATCGGACAGTGCGGCCGGGTCCGCGGGGTAGGCGACGTGCGCCTGGCCCCCGTAGTGGAACTCGGTCTCTTCGCGCGGCCCGCACCACGGGCAGGGGATGAGTTGCACGGGAACTCCTAGTGGGCGACGGCGGCGGCGCCGTGCTCGTCGACGAGGGCACCGGTGGTGAACCGGTCGAGGGTGAAGGGCTCGGCGTAGGGGTGGGGCTTGCCCTTGGCCACGGTGTGGGCGAAGCAGTCGCCGACCCCGGGCGTGGCCTTGAACCCGCCGGTGCCCCAGCCGCAGTTCACGTACAGGTTCTCCACCGGCGTGAGACCGACGATCGGCGACGCGTCCGGGGTCACGTCCACGATCCCGGCCCACGTGCGCAGCAGGTGCGCCCGCGCGAACACCGGGAACAGCTCGAGCGCGGCGGCCATCTGGTCCTGGATGATGTGGAACGCGCCGCGCTGGCCGTAGCCGGCGTAGGCGTCGATGCCGGCGCCCATCACCAGCTCGCCCTTGTGCGCCTGGGAAACGTAGACGTGCACGGCGTTGGACATGACCACGGTCGGGTGCACGGGTTCGAGCAGCTCCGACACCAGGGCCTGCAACGGGTGCGACACCAGCGGCAGCTCGAACCCGGCCAGCTTCGCGACCACCGACGAGTGCCCGGCCGCGCACAGCGCGACCTTGCCCGCGCCGATCCGGCCGCGGGTGGTCTCGACAGCGGTCACCCGCCCGGCCGTCTTCTCGATGCCCGTGACCTCGCAGTCCTGGATCAGGTCCACGCCCAGCGCGGCCGCCGCGCGAGCGAAACCCCAGGCCACGTAGTCGTGTTTCGCGATGCCGGCGCGGGGCTGGTAGGTCGCGCCCAGCACGGGGTAGCGCACGTCGGGTGAGGTGTTGACGATCGGGCAGAGCTCCTTCACCCCGGCCGCGTCCACCCACTCGGCATCGATGCCGTTGAGCTTGTTGGCCTCGACCCGGCGCACGCTGTCGCGCACGTCCTGCAGGCTGTGCGCGAGATTGAGCACCCCGCGCTGGCTGAACAGGATCGGGTACCCGAGGTCCTCTTCGAGGCCTTCCCACAGCTTGAGCGAGTGCTCGTAGATGCCGGAGCTCTCGTCCCACAGGTAGTTGGACCGGATGATGGTGGTGTTGCGGGCCATGTTGCCGCCCGCGAGCCAGCCCTTCTCCACCACGGCGACGTCGGTGATGCCGTGGACCTTCGCGAGGTAGTAGGCGGTGGCGAGGCCGTGGCCGCCCCCGCCGACCACCACCACGTCGTAGGACTTCTTCGGTTCCGGGTTGTCCCAGAGGAAGTCGGGGTGTTCGGGCAGGTCGGTCACCACGCCGCCTCCAGGTCCGGGTAGAGCGGGAAGCGCTCGGTCAGCGCGCTCACGCGGGCGCGCAGCTGTTCGGCCACCGCGTCGTCGAAACCGGGCAGCAACGCGAGGGCCACGAGGTCGGCGACCTCGCGGAACTCCTCGTCGCCGAACCCGCGGGTGGCCAGCGCGGGCGTGCCGATGCGCAGGCCGGAGGTGACCATCGGCGGGCGTGGGTCGAACGGCACCGCGTTGCGGTTCACCGTGATCCCCACCGCGTGCAGGCGGTCCTCGGCCTGCTGACCGTCCAACACGGACTCGCGCAGATCGGCGAGCACCAGGTGCACGTCCGTGCCGCCGGTGAGCACGGAGACGCCGGCCGCCGCCGCGTCGTCGGCCAGCAGCCGTTCGGCGAGCAGCTTCGCGCCGCGCAGGGTGCGCTGCTGGCGTTCGGCGAACTCCGGCTCGCCGGCCATCTTGAACGCGACGGCCTTGGCTGCGATCACGTGCTGCAGCGGGCCGCCCTGCTGACCGGGGAACACGGCCGAGTTGATCTTCTTGGCCAGGTCCGGGTCGTTCGTGAGCACCACGCCGCCCCGCGGGCCGCCAAGGGTCTTGTGCGTGGTGGTGGTCGTGACGTGCGCGTGGGGCACCGGCGACGGGTGCAGCCCGGCCGCCACGAGACCGGCGAAGTGGGCCATGTCCACCATCAGGTAGGCGCCCACCTCGTCGGCGATCGCGCGGAACCGCGCGAAGTCGAGCTGACGCGGGTAGGCCGACCAGCCGGCGATGATCAGCTTCGGCCGGTGCTCGCGCGCCAGCCGCGCGACCTCGTCGAGGTCAACGCGGAAGTCCTGGGCGGAAACCTCGTAGGCCGAGACTTCGTAGAGCAGGCCCGAGAAGTTGATCCGCATCCCGTGGGTGAGGTGCCCGCCGTGGGCCAGCGAGAGGCCGAGGATCCGGTCGCCGGGCTTGAGCAGCGCGGCCATGGCGGCGGCGTTGGCCTGCGCGCCGGAATGCGGCTGCACATTGGCGAACCGCGCGCCGAAGAGCTCCTTCACGCGTTCGCGGGCGAGGTTCTCGAGCACGTCCACGTGCTCGCACCCGCCGTAGTAGCGCCGGCCGGGATAGCCCTCGGCGTACTTGTTGGTGAGCACCGAGCCCTGGGCCTGCAGCACCGAGAGCGGCGCGAAGTTCTCGCTGGCGATCATCTCGAGCGTCGAGGCCTGGCGGTGCAGCTCGGCGCCGATCGCGGCGGCCACGTCCGGGTCGAAGTCCCGCAGGGAGCGGCCGAGCACGGCGCCCGCCTCCCCGATCGTCGAGGTCATTCCTGCCCGCTTCCGTTGGTAGTACTCACAACTGGCTGGTCGACTTCTGATATATCAATCTTCGATGTAGGGTAGGCGGGGTGAGCACCCAGGTCAACAGCCCGATCCCGGTCACCGGCCCGTCACTGGCGGAGCAGGCCTACCTGTTCATCCGCGACCGCCTCGTGATGCTCGACATCAAACCGGGCGACCCGATCAACGAGGACTGGCTCGGCAGCACGCTCGGCATGGGCCGCACCCCCGTGCGCGAGGCGCTGAAACGCCTCGAGACCGAGCACCTCGTGATCGCCTACCCGCGCCGCGGCACCTTCGCCACGGACGTGAACATCTCCGACCTCGCGCACATCTCCGAGGTGCGCCGCACACTGGAGCCGCTGGCCACGGCCGCGGCGGCCGAGCGCGCGACGGACGCCGACCGCGCGGGACTCACGGTGCTGCGCGAGCAGCTCGACACCGGCGCCCCGGCGGGCCCGGCCGACAACACCGAACTGCTGCGCACCGACCTCGACCTGCACCGCGCGATCTACCGCTGCGTGCACAACCCGTTCCTCGAAGACACGCTGATCCACTACGACAACCTCGCCACCCGCATCTGGTGCGTGTTCCTGCCCCGCCTGCGCGGCCTCGCCGGCCACGTGAACGAGCACCTGCCGCTGCTCACGGCGATCATCGAGGGCGACGCGGACAAGGCCGCCGCCCTCACGCTCGACCACGTGACCGGGTTCGAACAGGCGATCCGCGCGCTCATCTAGCCACCGCCCGGTTCCCCTCTTACGACTGTTACGTCCGAAGCGTGTGCGTCACAGATCGTTTTGTGGTCTGATGTGCCCCGTTACCCGATTCGGGATCCAGGGGGAATCGATGAAAAGCGTCATCTGGTGGTCCATTGCCGTGCTCTTCGGGCTGGGGCTGGTGGCGAACGGCCTGTTCTACACCCCGAGCCCCGACGGCAAGGTGGTGTGCGGCAGCGAGGAGATGCGGCCGGGCGACACCTGTGAGCGGACGCAGTACGGGGTGACCTCGACCGAGACCTACGACGAGAAGCTGCGGGACTCGATCGACAACGCGAAGTCCTTCAACGGCGGCGGCCGGTGGGTCAGCGTCGGCATCGGCACGGGCATCGCGGGCCTGGCCGGGTGGCGGCTGGTCGTCGCACTTCGGCGCAGGGCCCGGCTGGGCTCCGGCCCGGTGAACCAGGGCGCGGCCGGACACCAGGCGGGTTTCGCGCCGCCGCCGGGGTTCGCGCCGCAGGATCAGTTCAGCGCGCCGGGGCAGGTCAACCCGGCACAGGTCAATCCGGCGCAGTTCAACCCGCAACAGTTCAATGCGGCGCAGTCCGACCCGGCGGCGTTCACTCCGCCGGCACCGTTCGATCCACAAGGGCAGTTCCCTCCGCAGGCGGCTCCGGTCTGGCAGGACTCTCCTCAGCAGCCGGGGTTCCAGCCGCAGGCGGCGTACCCGCAGCAGCAGCCCGGATTCCCGCAGCAGCAAGGGTTCCCGCCGCCGGGGTACCAGCCGCCGAGCGGGCCGTACCAGGGGTAGGGGCCGAGACGTCCCGGCAGGCCGGTCCGAACCGAGCGCGAGCGAGGCCGCGGGCCGGCCGATCCCGTCATAATGGACGGCGTAATGGTCGGCGCGATCCGGTGCCACCGTGAGGATCGCGCCGACCATCACCGGACCGACCCCGCCCGGCCCGGCTCAGTCTTCGGTCCGCGCCCGCACCCAGTCGTGGAACGCGCCGATGTGGTGCTCGCTCGGCACGAGCACACCGCCGCGCGCGTAGGAGCGCGAGCCCATCGCGAGCTGGCACCGTTCGCACGCCTCGAAGTCCTGCAGGTTCACCCGGTGGAACAGTTCCACCGAACGGTCCAGGTCCACTCCGGACGCCACCACCTCCGGCAGGTACAGCCAGTCGCACACCACCAGCGTGCGGTCGGGCGCCAGCGGGAACATCCGGTGCAGGATCACGTGGTCCGGCACGAGGTTCACGAACACCTGCGGCCGGATCGTGATCGCGTAGTAGCGGCGGTCCTGGTGCTCCCCCACGCCCGGCAGCCGGGTCACGCCGGCGCTGCCGTCCACGGTGAACCCGGCGATCTCCTCGCCGAACTCCGCGCCGTGGCCCACGTAGTACTGCGCGGCGTAGCCGTCGGCGAACTCCGGCAGCACCTCGGTGAGCTCCGGGTGGATCGTCGCGCAGTGGTAGCACTCCATGAAGTTCTCGATGATCTGCTTCCAGTTGGCCCGCACGTCGTACTCCACGCGCCTGCCGAGTGAAAGCCCGTCGAGCCCGTACGCCTCGATCTCGCCCGGCCCGCCGAGCCGGTCGGCGACGTCGGCCATCACCGTGGCCTCGAACGACGGCGGTTCCTCGGCCAGGCACACCCACGCGTAGCCGAGCCACTCGCGCACGGCCAGGCGGGTCAGCCCGTATTCGGTGCGGTCGACGTCGGGCATGCCGGTGAGGTTCGGCGCGGCGATCAGCTTGCCGTCGAGGCCGTAGGTCCACGCGTGGTACCCGCACTGGAACGCGCGCTTGACCTGACCGCTCGCTTCGGTGCACAGGCGCGCGCCGCGGTGGCGGCACACGTTGAGGAACGCGTTGACCGCGCCGTCGCGGCCGCGGGCGACGAGCACGCTCTCGCGGCCGATCTGCACCGTCTCGAAGGAACCGGGCGCCGCGAGGTCCGCGGTGCGCACGGCGCAGAACCAGTCCGTCTCGAAGATCCGCTCCTGCTCACGGGCGAAGATCTCCGGATCGGTGTAGTGGCGGCCGGACAGCGTCGGCAGAAGGCTCTGCGGGAGGTCGGTGGTCGTCACCGGCGATGCTCCTCTCGGGGCGGGACAGTCGGTGCGGGGCAGGCGTGCGGGACGAGCTCGGTGGACAACGAGCCGGCAGACGTGCGGAAGTGACCCGGCGACGATGGTGCGCCGTGCCGGCCAAGTGTCGGGCTGTTGCGCACAGCGCGCCTGGTTGCTCTCTCCGGAACACAATGCGGTCGCCCCGGCAGCGCTGTCAAGCACGGGATTTTCGCGTCACCCGATTACCGGACGCCGCGCCGAACCGGGTGCGCGGAAGCGGTTTCGCCTGCGCGCCAACGCATCCGTCAGGCCGGCGGGCCCTCGATCGCCCGGCGGAACAAGGCCTCGATCTCCGGCCGCGTCGGCGGCGGGTCGGCCAGGGCCGCCTGCATGAGCAAGCCACAGAAGAACCCCGCGAGCAGCCGGCCGGTGAGCGGGTCGGTGCGGGTGGAGAAGAACTTGATCAGCGCGTCGTCCCACGCCGCGCTCGCCGGGCGCAGCCGCGGTCGGTGCAGGGCCGCCACGTAGAGGTCGTACTCCACGACCGTGTGCGGGTAGAGCTCGTGGATGTAACCCATGACCAGGTCGGCCAGCGCGGCGGCGAAGTCGGCGCCCGGATCGAGCGCCCGCTCCCACTCCTGCAGCTCGCGCACGTTGTTCGCGGCCGCTTCGTGCAGCGCCACCTCGAGCAGGTCGTCGAGCGTCGCGAAGTGATACGTCGTGGAGCCCAGTGGCACGCCGGCCGCGGCCGCGACGGCGCGGTGGGTCAGCCCGTCGATGCCGCGCTCGGCGACGACCTCGATGGCCGCCTTCGCGATCCGGGCGCGCCGCTCGGGGTCGTTCGGGCCGCGCAGCTTCCTGCGCCCGGCGGGGTCCGTGGTCGCCATCGCCGCGAAGCTCCTTCACTCACCGGTCTCGTCGGGGCACCGCTGATCGTCGCACGGCCTCGCGCGAACGCCGCGTGTCGGCGCCGAGAACTCGTTGTGGACATGTGTACACGCTTAGCGTACAAATGTACGCACTCGAAGTGCCGCGCGTCACACCCCGCGTGGCGAAAAGCTCCGCGAGCTGCTTGGGAAGGCCTGATGAAGGACCTCCACATCGACGGAATCTGGACCGAAGCCGCCGGCGAGGCGCGCTCGGACGTGCTCAACCCCGCCACCGCCGAAGTGCTGGCGACGGTCTCGGTGGCCGGCCCAGGCGAGGTCGGCGCCGCCGTGACCGCGGCCCGCCGGGCGTTCGACGCCGGGCCGTGGCGGAGAACGACGGCGGCCGACCGCGCCGACCTCCTCACCCGCATCGCGGCGCTGCTGCACCGCGACCGCGAGGACCTGGCCCGCACCGAAACCCTCGACACCGGCAAGACACTGGCCGAGGGCCGCATCGACATCGACGACGTCACCGCCGTTTTCCGCTACTACGCTTCGCTGGCCGGCCAGGACGCCGGGCGCGTGGTGGACACCGGCGACCCGCGCGCGATCAGCCGGATCACCCACGAACCGGTGGGCGTCTGCGCGCTCATCGCGCCGTGGAACTACCCGCTGCTGCAGATGTCGTGGAAACTCGCTCCGGCGCTCGCCGCGGGCAACACCGCGGTGCTCAAGCCGAGCGAGGTCACGCCGCTGTCCACGATCCGGCTCGTCGCGCTCGCCGAGGAAGCCGGCGTGCCGCCCGGGGTGGTGAACCTGCTGCTGGGTCCGGGCGCGGTCGGCGCGGCCCTCGTGGCCGACGCCGGGGTGGACCTCGTGTCGTTCACCGGCGGTCTCGCCACCGGCGAGAAGATCATGGCCGCGGCCGCGCGCGGCGTCCGGCGCGTGGCGCTCGAACTCGGCGGCAAGAACCCCAACGTGGTGTTCGACGACGCCGATTTCGAGACCGCGCTCGACTACGCGCTCGCCGCCGCGTTCGTCCACTCCGGACAGGTGTGCTCGGCCGGCGCCCGGCTGATCGTGCAGGACGGCGTGCACGACCGGTTCGTCGACGAGCTCGCCGTGCGGGCGGACCGCATCCGCCTCGGCGACGGCCGCGACCCGGCGAGCGAAGCGGGGCCGCTCGTGTCCGAGCAGCACCGCGCGAAAGTCGAGCGGTACATCGCCGGCGCGCTCGAAGCGGGCGCGACCCTGCGCGCGGGCGGCGGCCGCCCCGAGGATCCCGCGCTGCAGCGGGGTTTCTTCCTGCGCCCCACCGTGTTCTCCGGCTGCACGCGGGAGATGGCCGTGGTGCGGGAGGAGGTGTTCGGCCCGGTGGTGACCGTCGAGCGCTTCTCCGACGAGGCCGAGGCGATCACGCTCGCCAACGACACCGACTACGGGCTCGCCGGCGCCGTCTGGACCTCGGACGCCGGGCGGGCGCAACGCGTGGCCGGGGCCCTGCGCCACGGCACCGTGTGGATCAACGACTACCACCCCTACCTGCCCCAGGCGGAGTGGGGCGGGTTCGGCCGGTCCGGCATCGGCCGCGAGCTCGGCCCCTCGGGGCTGGCGGAGTACCGCGAGACCAAACACGTCTACCACAACATCGACCCCGTGCCGCAGCACTGGTTCAAAGGCTGACCCCTCTCCCCCGACTCCACCCCGAGGACGAATCAATGACGACTCGCTCCCAGAGCAAGGGCGGTTCCCCGGACCAGTCCGACAGCTCCGAGCTCGCGAAGTTCGGCTACCGCCAGGAGCTCGAACGCTCGCTCGGCTCCTTCTCCAGCTTCGCCGCCGGGTTCAGCTACATCTCGATCATGACCGGCGTGTTCCAGCTGTTCTTCTTCGGCTTCGGCTCGGGCGGGCCGGCGTTCATCTGGACCTGGCCGCTCGTGTTCCTCGGTCAGCTCGCCGTGGCCCTGTGCTTCGCCGAGCTGGCCGGTCAGTTCCCACTCGCGGGCTCGGTGTACCAGTGGGCCAAGCAGATCGCGAAACCCGCGACGTCGTGGCTCGCGGGCTGGATCATGATCATCGGCGCGATCGTGACCGCCGCGGCCGTGGCGGTGGCCTACCAGATCATCCTGCCGCAGGTCTCCACCGCGTTCCAGATCGTGGGCAGCGACTCCGACGCCGGTCTCACCTCGACCCCCGGCGGCGCGCAGAACGCGATCATCCTCGCGCTCGTGCTCGTGGTGTTCGCGACGATCGTGAACATCATCGGCGTGAAGCTCATGGCGAAGATCAACAACTTCGGCGTGGCCGTGGAGCTCGGCGCGAGCGTGCTGCTGATCATCGCGCTGGCCGTGCACATCAAGCGCGGCCCCGGGATCGTGTTCGACACCCATGGCACCGGCTCCGGGCACTCGCTCGGCTACCTCGGCGCGTTCCTGGTCGCGTCGCTGATGAGCGCGTACGTGTTCTACGGCTTCGACACCGCGGGCTCGCTCGCCGAGGAGACCACGCAGCCGCGCAAGCACGCGCCGCGCGCCATCATCCGCGCGCTCACGGCGGCGTTTCTCGTCGGTGGGCTCATGATGGTGATCGGCATGATGGCCGTCGGCGACCTCAACGCCGAGGAGCTGTCCACCTCGGGCATGCCGTACCTGCTCAAGAGCACGCTCGGCACCGGCCTCGGCGACGCGTTCCTGATCTGCTCGGCCATCGCGATCACGGTGTGCTGCCTGGCCGTGCAGACGGCCGCGATCCGCATGACGTTCGCGATGGCCCGCGACGGGCGGCTGCCGTTCAGCAAGGCCCTGGCGAAGGTGTCGCCGCGGTCGAAGACGCCGGTCCTGCCGGCGCTGATCACCGGTGGGCTCACCGTGGTGGTGCTGCTGATCAACCTCGGCAACCAGCGCGCGTTCTTCGTGCTCACCTCCACCGCGATCATCCTGTTCTACATCCCGTACCTGATGGTCACGGGCCCGATGCTGGTGCGCCGCCTGCGCGGGCACTGGCCGCGCCCGGAACACGGGCCGTACTTCAAGCTCGGCCGCTGGGGCACGCTCGTGAACGTCGTGGCGGTGCTCTACGGCGCGGGCATGACGATCAACCTCATCTGGCCGCGGGCCGAGGTCTACGGCGACGACCACTGGTACTTCCAGTGGGGTGCGGTGCTGGTGACCGCGCTGATCGTGGTCGTGGGCGGTGTCCTGCTCTGGTTCCGGCGCCACCGCTGGGCCACCACGCACAGCGCGGGCGAAACCCCCGCACAGCAGAGCTGACCCCGTTGGCCTGAGGGAAAAGGAGGAGACATGAGCACCGAGACCTACGACTTCGTGATCGTCGGCGGTGGGTCGGCGGGCTGCGCGCTCGCCAACCGCCTCTCGGCCGACCCGGCGAACACCGTGCTGGTCCTCGAAGCCGGCCGCGAAGACGCGAAGTGGGACGTGTTCATCCACATGCCCGCCGCGCTGACCTTCCCGATCGGCAGCAAGTACTACGACTGGGGCTACCGCAGCGAACCCGAGCCGCACATGAACCGGCGGCGGATCTACCACGCGCGCGGCAAGGTGCTCGGCGGGTCCAGCAGCATCAACGGGATGATCTTCCAGCGCGGCAACCCACTCGACTACGAGCGGTGGGCCGGCGACCCCGGCATGTCCGACTGGGACTACGCCCACTGCCTGCCCTACTTCCGCCGCATGGAGAACTGTCTCGCCGACGCGCCGGACGGGCCGTGGCGCGGGCACGACGGGCCACTGGAGCTCGAACGCGGCCCGGCGAGCAACCCGTTGTTCGAAGCTTTCTTCGACGCGGCCGTACAAGCGGGTTACCCGCGCACCGACGACGTGAACGGTTTCCGGCAGGAAGGCTTCGCCGCCTTCGACCGCAACGTCCGCAAAGGACGGCGGCTCTCGGCGGCCCGCGCGTACCTGCACCCGGTGCGGCACCGCAAGAACCTGACCGTGAAGACGCACGCGTTCGTGTCGCAGATCCTCTTCGACGGCACGCGCGCGATCGGCGTCGAATACGCGCAGGGCGGCGGCGCGCCCGGTGAGGTGTACGGCAAGGAGATCATCCTGTGCGGCGGCGCGATCAACACGCCGCAGCTGCTGCAGCTCTCCGGCGTCGGCAACGCCGCGGACCTGGCGAAGCTGGGCATCGACGTGGTGCGCGACCTGCCCGGCGTCGGCGAGAACCTGCAGGACCACCTCGAGGTCTACATCCAGTACGCGTGCAAGCAGCCGGTGTCGATGCAACCCTCGCTCGCGAAGTGGAAGCGGCCGTGGATCGGGGCGCAGTGGCTGTTCCTGCGCTCGGGCCCCGCGGCCACCAACCACTTCGAGGGCGGCGGGTTCGTCCGCAGCAACGACGAAGTGGCCTACCCCAACCTGATGTTCCACTTCCTGCCCATCGCGATCCGCTACGACGGCTCAGTGCCGGCGGGCGGGCACGGCTACCAGGTGCACGTGGGACCGATGTACGCCGACACCCGCGGCTCCGTGAAGATCACCTCGACCGACCCGCGCGAGCACCCGGCCCTGCGGTTCAACTACCTGTCCACGGAGAACGACCGCCGCGAGTGGGTGGAGGCCGTGCGCGTGGCGCGCAAGATCCTCAACCAGTCGGCCCTCGACCTGTTCAACGGCGGCGAGATCTCCCCCGGGCCGTCGGTGGAGACCGACGAGGAGATCCTCGACTGGGTCGCCAAGGACGCCGAGACCGCGCTGCACCCTTCGTGCACCGCGAAGATGGGCGTGGACGAGCTGTCGGTGGTCGACCCGGCCAGCATGCGCGTGCACGGCACCGAGGGCCTGCGCGTGGTCGACGCGTCGGTGCTGCCCTACATCCCCAACGGCAACATCTACGCGCCGGTGATGATGACGGCCGAGAAGGCGGCCGACCTGATCCTCGGCAACACCCCGCTCGCCCCGATCAAACAGCCCTTCTACCGCCACACCACCGCGTAACCGCGAGCCGGCCGGACCCGTGCGCCTCCGCGGCGCACGGGCCGGTGGTGTGCCCGCTTCCGGGGCGTGAAAATCCGCGGAATCCGATCGGGCCCCTCCCCTTGACTCGATCCTGACGACGCCCGCAGACTTGTTGCGTATCGCGTTGTGCGTTCCCCCATACGCAACAAGCCGCGATCCTCAACAGCACACACCCCCCAGCTCCTCCCGGAGGCCCAGATGCTGCGCGCGTGCACGGTGGACGAACTGCCCCCCGGCGAATCCGTCCGGATCGCGGGGCCCGAGCCGATCGCGGTGTTCAACGCCGACGGTGAGCTCTACGCGATCGGCGACACCTGCAGCCACCAGGACGCGTCGCTGGCCGACGGCTGGCTCGAGGGCTGTTTCGTCGAGTGCCCGCTGCACGCGGCGCTGTTCGACCTGCGCACCGGAATGCCGTCGTGCCTGCCCGCGAAGCAGCCGGTGCGCACGTACGACCTCCACGTGGCCGACGGCGTGATCTACGTGCTGGCCGAAGCCACCGAGCACCTCGAGAACACCGGCGACGCCGCGTGAAGAGCGTCGCGATCGTCGGCGCCTCGCTCGCCGGCGCGCGGGCCGCGCAGGAGCTGCGGGCCCAGGGGTTCGACGGCCACGTCGTGCTCGTCGGGGCCGAACCGCACCTGCCCTACGACCGGCCGCCGCTGTCGAAGGCGTTCCTGGCCGGCACGGCCGACCGCGCGTCGCTCGACCTGCTCGACGCCGACGACACGGCGTCGCTGGAGCTGCGGCTGGGCACCCGCGCCGAACGGCTCGACCCGGCCGGCGGCCGGCTCGTGCTGTCCGACGGCGAGCTGGCGGTCGACGGGATCGTGCTCGCCACCGGCGGCCGCGCGCGCACGCTGCCGGGCACCGAGGGCGTGGCCGGCGTCCACGTCTTGCGCACCCTCGACCACGCGCTCGCGCTGCGGGCCGAGCTGGTGCCGGGCGCGCGGGTCGTGATCGTCGGGGCCGGGTTCATCGGTGCCGAGGTCGCCTCCACCTGCCGCGCGCTCGGGCTCGACGTCACGGTGCTCGAAGCGCTGCCCACCCCGCTCGAACGCGTACTCGGTCCGCAGCTGGCCGAGGTGTGCTCGCGGCTGCACGAACGCCACGGCACGGTGCTGCGCTGCGGCGCCGCGGTCGAGGAGCTCGTGACCCGGGGCGGCCGCGTGACCGGTGTGCGGCTCGTCGGCGGGGAAGAACTGCCGGCCGACGTGGTCGTGGTCGGCGTCGGCATGGTGCCGGCCACCGAGTGGCTGGCCGGTTCGGGTCTCGAGGTCGCCAACGGCGTGCACGTGTCGAGCGGGCTCGTCACCGCGCTGCCCAACGTGGTGGCGATCGGCGATGTCGCCGCGTACACCTCGGCCGAGACCGGCCGGCGGCACCGGCACGAGCACTGGACCAACGCGAGCGAGCAGGCCGGCGTCGCCGTCGCGAACCTGCTGGCCGGCACCACGGCCCGGCACTACTCGCCGAGCGGGTACGTCTGGTCGGACCAGTACGCGGGCACGCTGCAGCTCGCCGGGCACCCGGAGCCCGGCGACGAGATCGTGTTCACCGAAGGTGGTCCCGACGACCCCGCGTTCGTGGCCACCTACCGGCGCGCGGGCGTCACGGTCGGGGTCTTCGCGCTGAACAGCGCCCGGCAGTTCACGCGGCTGCGGCGCCAGGTGTTGCGGCGGCCCGCCCCGGTCGCTTGACTGCCGGGGGATGGAACGCCGCCAGCTGCAGTACTTCCTCGCCGTGGTCGACCACGGCGGCTTCACCAACGCCGCCCGGCGCCTGCACGTCGCCCAGCCTTCACTCTCGCACGCCGTGCGCGCGCTGGAGAAGGAGCTCGGCGGCCTGCTGTTCCACCGCCTGCCCCACGGCGCCACGCTGACGCCCGCGGGTACGGCGCTCGTCGGCCCGGCCCGGCAGATCCTGCGCGACCTGCGCACGGCCGACGCCTCCGTGCGCGAAGTCCTCGGCCTCGGCGGCGGCACCCTCGACCTCGCCTCGCAGACCACGCTCGCCGTCGACCCGCTGGCCCGGCTGCTCGGGCGCTTCCGGGCCGCGCACCCCCAGGTGCTCGTGCGGGTGCGGGCGCCGGAGACCGGCGCGGACGTGGTGAACCGGGTCCGCAATGGACAGAGCGAGGTCGGCCTGGTCGAGTCCGGCGCCGAAACCCCGGGCCTCGCCGGGCTCGATCTCGCCGAGCAGGAGGTGTTCGCGGTGCTGCCGGCGGACTCTTCCGTATGCGACGCGCTTTCCGGCCCGGAACTGGCCGCCCTCGACTTCGTGACCACGCCGCCCGGCACGGCCACGCGCTGGATCGTCGAGGAGGCCCTGCGCGGCACGGCCGAACCGCGCGTGGTCGTGGAGACCGAGCACCGCGCGATGATCGTGCCGCTGGTGCTCGCCGGTGCCGGCGCGGCGCTGCTGCCCCGCGCGATGGCCGAGGACGCCCGGCGCCAGGGCGCGGTCACCGTGCCGCTCGACCCGCCGCTACTGCGCCGCGGCCGCATGGTGTGGCGGCCCGGACCGCTCTCCCCCGCCGCCGAACGCTTTCTGGCGCTGGCCGGCGAGGACCCGGCGAACCAGGACTGATCGGGCGAAGGCCCCATCAAGATCGGCTACCGGCCTGATCGAATTCCGGTCTGGGTCGCGCCCGTCCGGAGCCTGGCCGAGGTGTGCCTCTCACCGTGAAGCTGGTTTCGTCCACTTCGGAAGGAGCCCTTCATGTCCGCGTTCCCCGCCGGGCGCCACGTGCTGCCGCGCCCGGACGTCACCGTGCCGGCGCCGACCGCGCTCGACGTGCGCGACCAACGGGGCGAGGGAACGCCGATCGGGCCGGTACCGCCCCCGCCGGGCGCGCCGAACGTGGTGCTGGTGCTCGTGGACGACCTCGGGTTCGGCACGTCGAGCGCGTTCGGCGGGCCCTGCACCATGCCGACGGCCGACCGGCTCGCGGACGGCGGCCTGCGTTATACGCGCTTCCATGTCACCGCGCTGTGCTCACCGACCCGCCAGGCACTGCTCACCGGCCGCAACCACCACTCCGTGGGCATGGGCGGCACCACGGAGATGGCGACCTCGGCGCCGGGCTACCACGGGTTCCGCCCGCGCAGCGCGGCCACGCTGGCGCAGATCTTGCAGGGAAACGGGTACAGCACCGCCGCGTTCGGCAAGTGGCACCAGACGCCGCCGCGCGAGATCAGCGCCGTCGGACCGTTCGACCGGTGGCCGACCGGCGAGGGTTTCGACACCTTCTACGGGTTCCTCGGCGCGGAGATGAACCACTGGCACCCGTTGCTGTACGAGGGAACCACGCCGGTCGAACCCACCCACGGCCCCGAGGACGGCTACCACCTCACCGAGGACCTGGTGGACCACGCGGTCGACTGGGTCCGCACGCAACGCACGCTCACGCCGGACCGGCCGTTCTTCACCTACCTCGCGCTCGGCGCCGCCCACGCGCCGCTGCACGTCGGCCGCGAGTGGCGCGACCGCCACCGCGGGCGCTTCGACCACGGCTGGGACCGGCAACGCGAGCTCACCCTGGCCCGGCAGAAGGAACTCGGTGTGGTGCCCGAGGACACCGAGCTCGCGCCGTGGGCCGAAGGCGTGCCGCGCTGGCAAGAACTCGACGGCACCCGCCGGACGCTGGCCGCGCGGTTCATGGAGACCTTCGCCGGGTTCGTCGAGCACGCTGACGCGCAGGTGGGCCGGTTCGTGACCGCACTGGACGAGCTCGGCGCGCTCGACAACACCCTGTTCCTCTATTTGCTCGGCGACAACGGCGCGTCCGGCGAAGGCGGCATCGAGGGCACGCTCGTGGAGCACCGGCTCGGGCACGGGCTCGTCGACGACCCGGAGGAGATGATCCGCCACCTCGACGAGATCGGGGAACCGAGCACGTACCCGATCGCGCCGGCCGGCTGGGCGCTCGCGCTGAACACGCCGTACCAGTGGACGAAACAGGTCGCCTCGCACCTCGGCGGCACGCGCGACGGGCTCATCGTGCACTGGCCCGCGGGCGGCGCCGAGGCCGGCGGGCTGCGCCACCAGTACGGCCACGTGATCGACGTGCTGCCCACGATCCTCGACTGCGCCGGCATTCCCGCGCCGCACAGCGTCGACGGGGTGGCGCAGCAGCCGATCGAAGGCGTGAGCCTGCGCGACACGATCAACGACGCCGCCGCGCCCGAGCGCCACCACACGCAGTACTACGAGATGTGCGGCAACCGCGGGATCTACCACGAGGGCTGGACCGCGGTGACCCGCCACGGCGTGCCGTGGGAGATGGTGGCCACCGAGCGGCGGCCCTTCGCCGATGACGTCTGGGAGCTCTACGACCTCACGCGCGACTGGAGTCAGGCCCACGACCTCGCCGCCGAGCACCCGGCGAAGCTGCGGCAACTGCAGGACCTGTTCCTCGTGGAAGCCGCGCGGCACCAGGTGTTCCCGCTCGACGATCGCGTGACCGAGCGCGAAAACCCCGTGCTGGCGGGGCGGCTCGACCTGCTGGGCGCGCGGACGTCGGTGACCTACCGCGGCGGGATGCGCCGCTTCACCGAGGAGACCACGCCCAACGTCAAGAACCGCTCGCACGTGATCACCGCCGACGTCGAGCTGCCGGAGACACCCGCGTCCGGCGTGGTGATCGCGCAGGGTGGCCGCTTCGGCGGCTGGACGCTGTACTTCGCCGACGGCCGCCCCGTCTACGTCTACAACTACTTCGGCCTCGAGCACTTCACCGCGGCGGCGACCGAGCCGCTCGCCCCGGGCCGGCACGAGCTGCGGCTCGAGTTCACCTACGACGGCGGCGGACCCGGCCTCGGCGGCGACGCGATCCTGACCGCCGACGGCGAGAAGCTCGCCGCGGCCCGCGTCGAGCGCACGATCGCCTACTACTTCTCCTTCGACGAGACGCTCGACGTGGGTGTCGACCTCGGCACGCCGGTGTCCGAGGAGTACGCGGCCGGGGCGAACGCGTTCACCGGGACCGTCCACACCGTCCGCGTCGACCTCGGTCCGGCCGCCGAGGTGGCGGACTCCGACGGTGGCCTGCAGCGACGGATCATGGGCGCCCAGTGACCACCCCCGCCTGAGCACCGCGCTGAGCAGCCGTTACCCTAGCTCCCTAGTCAATTGGGGTAAGTGCAGGGCAACGGAGAACACGGTGTTCGAGTTCCGGTTCGAGAGCGGTTCGGGGGTGCCGCCGTACCTGCAGCTGGTGCGGCAGGTCGAGCACGCCGTGCGGCTCGGTGAGCTGCGGCGGGGCGATCAGCTGCCGACCGTGAAAGAGGTCGCGCGGCAGCTCGTGATCAACCCGAACACCGTGCAGAAGGCCTACCGCGAGCTGGACCACCGCGGCATCGTGCGCGGCCGGCCCGGACAGGGCACGTTCGTGGCGCGCGACGATCCGGCGGGCGTCCCGCCCGAACGGCAGGCGCAGCTGCGCGCCGGGTTCGAGCGGTGGATCGACGAGGCCCGCGGTTCGGGGCTCACGATCGCCGACGTCGAGGCGCTCGTGTCCTCCGTGCTCCTGCGCCGCACCCAGCGTTCCGGGAAGGAGAAAGAGTGAGCACACCGGCGATCGCGGCCCGTACTCTCGGCCGGCGTTACGGACGTGCCTGGGGGCTTCGGGACTGCACACTCGACATCGGCGCGGGCCGGGTGGTCGGCCTGGTCGGACCCAACGGTGCGGGGAAATCGACCCTGCTGAACCTGCTGACCGGGCTCCTGCGGCCCACCACGGGTGAGCTCGAGCTGTTCGGGCGCCCGGTGCGGCCGGGCGAGCCCGCCGACGGCGTCGCCTACCTCGACCAGCGGCACGCGCTCTACGAATCGTTCCGCGTGCGCGAGATGCTCGAAGCGGCCCGCCGGCTCAACCGGCGCTGGGACCACCGCGTGGCGCTGGACCGGGTGCGGGAGCTGGGCATCCCGCTGGAGCGCCGCGTCGGCGAGCTCTCCGGTGGCCAGCGCGCGCAGGTGGCGCTCAGCGTCGCCCTCGCGCGGCGGCCGCAGCTGCTCGTGCTCGACGAACCGGTGGCGAGTCTCGATCCGCTCGCGCGCCGCGACCTCATGGGCAGCCTGATGGCGGCGAAGGCCGAGGACGACTGCACAGTGGTGCTGTCCTCGCACGTCGTGTCCGAGCTCGAGCGGTTGTGCGACTACCTGGTGGTGCTCGACCACGGCCGGGTCGTGCTGTCCGGCGACGTCGACGAGCTGATGGCCGCGCACGTGCTGCTCACCGGGCCGTCATCCACTGTCGACGAGGTCCGCGGTGTGCCGGTGTCGGCCGACCGCCGCGGCACCGTGACAGCACTGCTCTTCCGCGGCACACCTCCGCCGCTGCCGCCGGGCTGGCGCGCCGGTCCCGTGTCGCTGGAAGACCTGGTGCTGCACCACCTCGCCGCCGGCCGGCCGACGGAGGTGGCGGCGTGATCTGGGTTTCCTGGCGGCAGGACCGCGCGCGCCTGCTCGCCCTCGCCGCGGTGTTCGTGGCACTGGCGGCGGGGTACGTGGCGATGGGTGCCGGCATGCGCGGCTCGCTGTCCACAGTGGACCTGCCCGGCTGTTTCGCCGGTGCGCCCGACCCGAGGTGCGGCGACTGGCCCGCGCTGATCGCGTTCGTGCACAACTACGCCCAGCTCCTGCTGTCCCTGCTGCCCGCCGCGCTGGGCATGTTCCTCGGCGCACCCGTGGTGGCGGCGGAGCTGGAACACCACACGTTCCGCTTCACGTGGACGCAGTCGGTGACCCGCGGCCGGTGGCTCGGTGCGAAGCTGCTGCTGGGCGGGGCGTTCTCGGTGGCCTACGGGCTCGTGTTCGCCGGCGCCTACGCCTGGTGGTTCGCCCCGGCGACGGACCTCGAAGGCCGGTTCCCGACGTTCGACTTCGGCCTGGTCTCGTTTCCCGCGACGTGCCTGTTCGGGTTCGCGCTCGGAATGGCGGGCGGCGCGGTGTTCCGGCGCACGCTCGCCGGCGCCGCCGTGGCCCTGCTGGGGTTCCTGCCGGTGATCGTGGTCGTGAAGAACTTCGTGCGCCCACACCTGCTCTCCCCCGTGCTCACCGACCAGACCCGCTTCGGCGACCTCACCGTGGGCACGCAGGTGTTCCGCGACCGCGCCGGCGTGATCCACGGGTACGACGAAACCCTCGCGCTGGCCGGGGTTGCGCGGCCGCCGGTGCCCGGCATGGAGCCGGTCGACACGCTGGCGCGGGCCGGATTCACCCGGCTGTACCCCGTGCAGCCGGCCGGGCGGTTCTGGACGTTGCAGCTGCTCGAGGCGGGTCTGTTCGTGGCGCTGGCCGCAGTCTGCGTGGCGCTGACGCTGTGGTGGGTCCGCCGGCGACTGGCCTGAGCACCGCGTACTGCGCCACGGCGCGGGTGAGCACGCGGGCGTCGAGGAAACCCGGCGGCACCCGCCCCGCGTGCAGCCGCTCGCGCACGAGCCGCGCCCGCGCCACGTGCCGGGCGAACGACCGGCTCCGCACGATCCGCGCCCGACAATGCTGCCCGGCCAGCGCTTCCTCGGCGCTCACGTCGAGCCACAGCAGCCGCGCCGGCCGCCGGGTCATCCGCGCGACCACGGCGAGCCATCGGCGCGTGGAGGCGCGCGTGGCGGGCTCGTGCACGACCAGCGGCCCGCGCCGCAGCGCCGCGCACCCCACGATCCGCGCGCGGTGGCACAGGTGCACCACCGGCCGGTAGAGCCGGTACGGCACGGCCGCGGGCAGCACGGCCCGCAGCCGGCCGCGGACCTGGTCGGAGTCCAGCACCCGCAGGTCGCCGGCCGCGTGCCGCAGCATCGTCGTCTTGCCCGCTCCCGGCAGCCCCGCGACCACGAGCAGGTCCCGGTTCCCGAGCTCGATCACGGTGCGTTCCATACCCTGACAACGGGCAACGAAAGGTAATGGTTCCTTTACTCTTCGAGCCGCGGCGAGTCAGGCCTTCGTGACCCGGTGCGCGCCGCCGGTCCGCACGCGGCGGGCCACGAACTTGCCGGCCTCCCAGAGGATCAGCAGACCGACCGCGGGCACCAGCGCCCAGAAGAACTGCGTCAAGGTGAGGTCGGTGGTGCCCAGCAGCTTGTGGAACACGTCCATCTTGATCACGAGCACGGCGAGCACGAACTCGCCGAGCATGGCCCAGTTCATCTGCTTGCTGTCGAAGGTCGCGGTGGTCACAGCGGTGCCCGTCTCACTGCGGCACTCGACGGCGGCGACGATCAGGCACAGCGCGAAGGCCGTGAACGCGATCGTGGCGGCCACGTCCGCGCTGTCGTAGTAGGCCTGCCCGAACGAGAGCAGCAGGAGCAGGCCGACCGTCACGGCCAGCCCGGCGAGCCCGACGGTCACGAACACCGGCCGCGTGAGCACGGATTCGCCGCGGGGCCGCGGTTTCAGGCCCATCAGCCCCGGCGTTTCGCGGTCGAAGCCGAGCGCGAAGCCGAACGGCGCGTTGACCACGAAGTGGATCCACAGCACCTGCGCCGGGGTGAACGGCTCGCCCGCGGCGATGTTGAACAGGCTCGCGCCCAGGAACGTCAGCACGAACACCACGAGCAGCACCAGCACGAAGCGGATGTACTTGGTGAGGTTGTCGTAGATCTTGCGGCCCTGTTCGACGGCGAACACGATCGTCGCGAAGTTGTCGTCCGACAGGATCATCCGGCTCGCGTTCTTCGCGACGTCGGTGCCGCTGCCCATCGCGATGCCGAGGTCGGCGGCCTTGATCGCCGGCGCGTCGTTCACGCCGTCGCCGGTCATGGCGACGACGTCACCCTTCTTCTTCAGCGTGTCGGCCAGGATCACCTTGTGTTCCGGGGAAACCCGCCCGACCACGCCGACGGTGTCGATGCGCGAGAGCCGCTCGGCCTCGGGCAGGTCCGCGAAGTCCGCGCCGAGCACCGCCTCACCGGGGATGCCGAGCTGCTTCGCGATCGCCGCGCCCGTGGTCACGTCGTCGCCGGTCACCATCCGCACGCGGATGTGGGCCGCCTGCGCGCTGGCCACCGCGGCCTTCGACTGCTCGCGCGGCGGGTCGACCATCGCGACCAGGCTCAGCACCTGCAGGTCGGTCACGTAGGAGAGCAGGTCGCCGTCGGCGTCGAACGAGGCCGGGTCGAGGTCGCACTGCGCGGCGGCCATCACGCGCCGGCCCTGGGCTTCCATGCTCTTCATCCGGTCGTGCGCGCGCCGGCGCACGTTCTCGTCCCAGGGCACCGATCCGCTACCCGCCAGAGCGGTGGCGGCGCGGTGCAGCACCGCGGGCGCGGCACCCTTCACGAAGCAGCGCACCACCGCCCGTCCGGTGTCGTCGACGGTCGGGTGGAAGGTGGCCATCAGCTTGTACGACGGGTCGAACGGCAGGGTCGCGGTGCGCGGCAGCTTCTCCCGCGTCGCGTCCGCGTCGAGGCCCGCCTTCGCGCCGAGCACGAGCAGCGCGCCCTCGGTGGGGTCGCCGACGACCTTGCCGTCGACGATCTTCGCGTCACTCGCGAGCAGGTACGGCAGGATCGCGGTCTCGATGCCGCCCGCCGAACCGGCCGCGTGGTGCACCTTGCCGTCGAGTCCGTAACCGATGCCGGTCACGGTGTAGTGGTCGGTCTCGGTCACCACCTCGACGGCGGTCATCTGGTTCATCGTCAGTGTGCCGGTCTTGTCGGAGTTGATCGCCGAGGTGAAGCCCAACGTCTCGACCGAGGGCAGGTCCTTCACGATCGCGTTGCGCTTGGCGAGATCGACGCTGCCGAGCGAAAGTATCACCTGGCTCACTGTCGGCAGTGCCTCGGGGATCGCGGCGATCGCGAGCGAGATCGCGCTCACGAACAGCACGTCCCACGACAGGTCGCGGCTGCGGCCCAGCACGAACATCACGATCATGGTGATGCCCGCGGCCGCGGCGATCCACAGCGTGAGGGTGTTGAGCTGGCGGGTGAGCGGCGACTGCTCGCGCGCGGTGGCCGACAGCATCCCCGAGATCTTGCCCAGTTCGGTGTCCTGGCCGGTGCCGGTCACGATCACCGTGGCGCTGCCGTGGGTGACCGGGCAGTTCATGAACGCCATGTTCGCCTGGTCGCCGGGGCCGAGTTTCCCGGTGGGCAGCGCGGCCGGATCCTTCGCGGCCGGCGTGCTCTCCCCGGTCAGCGCGGATTCGTCGATCTGCAGCGCGTTCGCCGCGACGATCCGGCAGTCGGCCGGCACCTGGTCGCCCGCCGTGAGGAGTACGACGTCGCCGACCACGAGCTGTTCGGCCGGCACCTCCTCCTCCACGCCGTCGCGGCGCACCCGCGCGGTCGCTTTCATCATCGACTTGAGCGCGTTCATCGCGCTCTCGGCCTTGCCTTCCTGGCGCAGCCCCGCGATCGCGTTGCCCACCGTGAGCACCAGCAGCAGCGTCGCCGTGCCCCACTGCCGGATGATCAGCGACACCACGGCGGCCGCGACGAGGATGAGCTGCATGTAACTGCGGTACTGGTCGAGGAACCGCAGCCAGCCGGCTTTCGGCTTTTCCTCGGGCAGCGCGTTGGGCCCGTTCACGCTGAGCCGCTCGGCCGCGGCGGCCGACGAGAGCCCGAACTCGAGGTCGACGCCGAACGCGGAGGCGACGTCGCCGGGCGTGCGGGAGTACCAGTTGTGCTCCTTCACCGGCGTCTGCTGCGGTGGGTGCTCCGGTGCGACCATGTCCGCCCTCCGATCGCCGTGAGCCGAAACGGCGGCCTTCAGTGCTTTTTCTTGCCCTGCTTCTTCTTTTTCTTGCGTTTCTTCGCGGCAGCTTCCGCGTACGGGTCGGCCGGCGCGCCTTCGGGCGCCTGGTCCTCCAGCTCGGCGCGCGCGACGAGGAGATCGGCGCGCCGCTCGTCGCTCACCGTCGGGTAGCGGGGGTCGATGTCGATCAGCGTGTGCGCGAGCACGGCGGCGGCACACGTGCGGGCGAACCACTTGCGGTCGGCCGGGATCACGTACCACGGCGCCCAGTCCGTGCTCGTCGCGGAAAGGACCTTCGAGAACGCGCGCTGGTAGTCGTCCCAGAACCGGCGTTCGCGGGCGTCGGCGGCGGAGAACTTCCAGTTGCGGTCCGGGCGGTCGATTCGCCGGAGGAACCGGGCTCGCTGTTCTTCCTTGGACAGGTTGAGGAACAGCTTCACGACCTTGAACCCGTTGTCGGTCAGGTAGCGTTCCCAGTCGTTGATCTCGCGGAACCGGCGGGCCCACACCTTGCCGTGGCGCGCCGAAGGCGGCAGCCGCTGGCGGTCGAGGTGCTCCGGGTGCACGCGCACCACGAGCACCTCCTCGTAGTGCGAGCGGTTGAAGATCCCGATGTCCCCGCGCGCGGGCAGCCGGCACGCGTAGCGCCACAGGTAGTCGTGGTCGAGTTCCTCCGAGGAAGGCACCTTGAAGCCGCTCACGCTCACGCCCTGCGGGTTGACCCCGCTCATCACGTGACGGATCGTGCCGTCCTTGCCGCCGGCGTCGAGCGCCTGCAGGCACACGAGCACGCCGTAGGTGTTCTGCGCGGCCAGGCGCCGCTGGTAGTCGGCCAGCAGCGCGACGCCGGCCGCGAGCAGCTCACGGCCGTCCTTCTTGCGCAGCCGGTCGCCGCGGTAGGCCG
Organism: Amycolatopsis rhabdoformis; assembly: GCF_035918295.1. GTDB lineage: Bacteria > Actinomycetota > Actinomycetes > Mycobacteriales > Pseudonocardiaceae > Amycolatopsis > Amycolatopsis rhabdoformis. The sequence goes on along the minus strand of NZ_CP142149.1, from coordinate 2,506,567 downwards.
GGTCGAAGTCCCGCGCGAGGCGCACCTTCGAACCCGGCTCCACCCGCAACGGCCTGATGAACTCCGCGATCCGCTCGGCCCGCTCGTCGCCCGCCATGGTCCGGTCCTCTTCCGCCGACCAGGGTCGTACGCCCCGGCGACGCCTGAACCTCTCAGGCCGCGGCCGTCGCCGCCTCACCTGCGGCGGGTGATCCGGTCAGCCGCGCACCCCGAGGTCACGCAGGATCTGGTCCGCGACGCGGTCGGTGCTCCCGTCGGGTATCCGGTGCGCGGTGAGCGCGGCCCACAGCGTGCGGCGGCCGCGCACATACACCAGCACACCCGAACCGGCGGCGGCGATGGCGGCCAGCGAATCATGCACCGCCCGCGCGCACCCGCAGTGGCGGGCGCCGAACGCGTCGCCGGCTGGGCACTCCACGTGGACGCGCACCACCGCGCCGCGGCCGAGCTCGCCGTGCACAAGGGCGACGTGCTCGCCGCCCGCCACGAGGTCGCGGTACCCGAGCGCGCGAAAACCCCCGTGTGGCAAGGGAAGCCGGGCCACCGCGGCCCGCTCGACGAGCCGCTCGTGGGCGTGGCGGTAGGCGATCAGTTCCGACACCGTCACCCACGGCAGGCCCTCGGCGGCCACGTCGAGCTCCACGAACGCCGCGACGGGCTCGACACCCGCGATGCGCGCGAGGTCCACCGCCGCGTCGGCGAGGCCGGGGTTTTCGAGCACCCCGAGCTCGCGCGTGCGGGTCGGGAACACCGGCCCCGGCACGCGGAAGTCCTCGCGCTGCGCGCCGGGATCGGCCAGCGCACGCAGGGTGCGCGCCGGCGCCGCGCCACCACTTCGGTGGGCGACACCGACGTGGACGTCGGAGCCCGCCACCATGGCCGGGATCCGCAGCCGCCCGAGCCACGCGCCGGGCAGCGCGCAGCCGACCGGCCCGCCGTGGGCGGCCAGGTACCGCACCGTCGCGCCGGTCACGAGCCCGGCGGCGGCGACCAGCGCCGTGCCCGCCTCGCCCGCGATCAGCACCACCTCACCCCGGGCCAGGGCCGCGGCGGCCTCGGCGACACCCGAGAAGCCGGTGTCCCCGTCCGCCGCGACCGCTTCCCGGGCCGGTGACAGCGTCACGCGGCGCTCCACAACCGCGCGAAGCCGCACACCTGCCGGCCCACCGTGGCCAGCTGGTCGCCCACCTTCGCATCGGTGATCGCGCCCTCGGCGTCGAACGGCTTGGTGGCCGAGTTCACCACGACCCCCAGCGGCGTCGGCCAGCCACGCAGGGCGTGGACCGTCGAGCGCAGCGACGTCAGCGTGGTGACCCCGGCCTGCCAGCCGCCCGTGGCGACGACGCAGCCCACGGCCTTGCCGTCGAGGTAGGGCACCGGGTCCTCGGCGAGTTCCTGCAGGTGGTCGAGCGCGTTCTTCAGCAGCCCCGAGATCCCGCCGTGGTAGCCGGGCACCGAAAGCACCAGCGCGTCGGCTCGCCGCACGGCTTCGAGCAGCCGCACGGCCTCGTCGGTCAGCGGTGCCACGCCCGGGTCGTACATCGGCAGGGTCAGCTCGGCGGCGGTGATCAGCTGGGTCTCGGCACCCTCGGCGGCGGCCGCCGCGAGCGCGTGCCGCAGCGCGCGCTCGGACGTGGACCCCGGCCGCAGCGTGCCGCCGATCCCCAGCACGCGCACGGGATTTCCCCCGGTGCTCAGCAATGCGGTCATCGTCGACTCCTTCAGCCGGCCGGGACGAGCGACGGGGCGGGCAGGCCCAGGCTCTCGCGCAGGGTGTCGTGCTCGTAGTCGGTGTGGAACAGGCCGCGCCGCTGCAGTTCGGGCACGAGCATGTCCACGGCGTCGTGCACTCCCGAGGGCAGCATGTCGACCATCAGGGTGAAGCCGTCGGCCGCGCCGGCCAGCAGGCGTTCCTGCATCTGGTCGGCGACCTGCTCGGCGGTGCCGACGACCTGGTGGTGCCCGCCGCCGTAGCTGCCGATGAGCTCGCGCACGGTGAGGTCCTCCTTCACCGCGAGGCTCACGATGCTGCGGCGGAAACCGATCGAGCCGGTGAACTCCTCGTCCGGGCCGAGCACGTGCGCGGGGAACTTCTCGTCGAGCTTGAGCACCTCCACCGGCAGGCCGACGCGCTTGGAGAGCTTCTTGATGTTCGCGGTCACGCCGAACACCTCGTCCATGAGCTGCTTGCGCTCCTGCGCGGCCTGCTCGGTCGCGCCGAGCACCACGGACATGCCGGGCAGGATCTTGATGCTGTCGGGGTGGCGGCCGTACTCGGCGGCGCGGCGGCGCATGTCGTCGCGGAAGGCCACGGCGTCCTCCAGCACGTGCTGCGCGGTGAACACCACGTCGGCGAACTTGGCCGCCTGGTCGCGGCCGCGGTCGGACGAACCGGCCTGGAAGATCACCGGCCGGCCCTGCGGCGAGCGCGCGAACGGCATCGGGCCCTTCACCGCGAAGTAGTCGCCGACGTGGTTGATCTCGTGCACGCGGTCGGGGTCGGCGAACACACCGGCTTCCTTGTCCCCGACCAGCGCGCCTTCCTCCCAGCTGTCCCACAGCTTGAGCACCACGTCGATGAACTCGTCGGCGCGCGCGTAGCGGGCCGCGTGGTCGGGGTGGGCGCCGCCGCCGAACATCTCCATCACCGTGGGGTTCTGCGTGGCGATGGAGTTCCAGCCGACGCGGCCCTCGCTCAGGTGGTCGAGCGTGGCGAAGCGGCGCGCGAGGTCGTAGGGCTGGTTGTAGGTGGTCGACGCGGTGCCGACCAGGCCGATCTTCTCGGTGATGCCGGCCATCAGCGACAGCACGGTCACCGTGTCCAGCGCGCCGCACGGGCGCTCGGTGCCCACTTCCTGGTTGGTCATCTGCTCGGCGAGGAAGATCGCGTGCAGCTTGCCGGCCTCGGCGGTGCGGGCGATGTCCTTGTAGAGCGCGGGCGTCAAGTGGTCACCGGCGTCGCCTTCGCGCGCCATCCACGCGCCGGTGTGCATGCCGAGGCCGTGCATGAGCGCGGCCGTCAGGATCATGGAGGGGGTGCCGGCGTCCACTGGGGGTCTCCTTGGCGTCGTCGGGGATCAGGGCCACGATCGACGCTAGGTTCGCGCCGCGGCGGCGACCAGCGGCGTCTGGTGACGGGATCCCTTAGCGCGGCTAACACCTCGGGTCAGGCCAGGTCCTCCGGCGTGGTGCCCTCGGCCACCGTGACGTCGTCGAACCAGCCGCTGCCCGGCTCCCCCGGCGGCCGGTCGAACGCTGCGACGTAGGGCTTGAGGTCGAGGATCGGCGTGCCGTCGAGCAGGTCGACACCCGCGAACCGCACGGTGGTGCCGCTGACCTCGAGGAGCCGCACGAGGCTGAGCCCGATCGGGTTCGGCCGCCTCGGCCCGCGCATCGCGAAGATGCCCATCCGACGCTGCGTGCGGCGCAGCAGGTAGGGCACCTGGGTGAGGCTCGTCAGCGGCCGGTCGGGGCGGTCGAGCCAGCTGAGCAGCCACGCGTACTCGAACTGCTCCAGCCCGTCGAGTCCCTCGGCGTACTCCTCGGCGATCTCCAGCACGCCTTCCTCACCGCGGTTGGCGCCGGCTTGCACGGGTGTGCGGTCGAGTTCGGTGCGGGCCGTGCGGACGTACCCGATCACCGGCAGCGGACACTCCATTCAGGACCGTTCCACTGTGGACACTTCTACTGTGGACAGCTTGGTGATCGCGTCGACCAGCGCGGGCCACGCCGGCCCGTCCGCCACGACCACGTCGAGGTGGTCGGCACCGGGCACCAGCACCAGCTCCGCGCCGGTCGCGGCGGCGTACTCACGCGAAAGCCGGACGGGCAACGCCGAATCGACTTCGCCGTGGAAGACCACGACCGGACCGGGCGGCGTGCCGAGCGCGGTGGGGTCGACCTCGGCGTAGCGGTCGGGCACCTCGTCCGGGCCACCGCCCAGCAACTGCTCCACCGGACCTTCGGGATCACGACGATGGGCGTCGGCGAGCCCGGCCACCGGCGCGAGCGCGACGACCCCGGGCGCGCCGGGCCGATGCGCGGCCCACAGCGCGAGCGTGCCGCCGGCCGAATGCCCCAGCACCACCAGCCGCTTCGGATCGACGCGGCCCGGCGCCGCGGCCTCGATCAGGCCCGGCACCGTGTCCACGGCGAGTCCGGTGTCGGTGAAGGTCTCCGGCCAGCCACCCCCGGCACCGGGCCGCCGGTACTCCACGTTGGCCACCGCGAACCCGTCCCGCGCCAGCCCCCGGGCCAACGGCTCGACGTACCCGCGGTCGACCTCGGGTCGCCAGGATCCGCCGTGCAGCAGAACAACGAGGGGCGCGGGAGTGGTGGTGGCGGGGAGGAAGACGTCGGCAAGCTGGTCGGGCTCGGGCCCGTACCGCACGGAAAGATCCATGCGGCCCAGCCTAGCGAGATTCCGGCTCAAGCTTGGCGAGTTTCGGGACCAGCACGAGCGAAGCGAGCGCCAGACAGCCACCCACGAGGATCGGGGCGCGAACGCCCGCGGCGGTGCCGAGGACACCGCCCAGCGCCGCGCCGACCGGGATGCCGCCCCAGCCGATCAGCCGGTACGCGCTGTTCACCCGGCCTCCCAGCTCGCGGGGCACCAGTCGCTGGCGAAGCGAGACAGCCTGCACGTTCCACACCACGATGCCGAAACTGCCCAGCGCGTACATTCCGCTTACGAGCACCACGGACGTCGCGAACGAAGCCGCCACCAGCGCGGCGCCGATGGCCGCGATCGCGAGACCGATGCGCACGCCGAGCGACAACCGGCGCTTGAGCGGACCGGCCGCGAACGACCCCAGCACCCCACCGGCGGCGCCCGCCGCGAGCACCAGGCCGTAACCGAATTCGGGCGCGTGCAACGTCCGCACCACGAGCAGCACCAGCACCGACGTGCCGAGCTGCACGGCCAGCGCCGCGAGGCCGAGCTCGACCGCGAGCAGCCGCAACCCTCGGTGACGCCACAGCCAGCGCACTCCTTCGGCGATGTCCGCCCGCAGCGACCGGCCCGACCGCACCGCCACCGCCGGGCGCGCCCGCACGAACCACACCAGCAGCGCCGCCAGCGCGAACGATGCCGCGTCCACCACCAGCGGTGCCCCCGTCGAGGCTGCGAACAAGGCCGCACCCAACGGCGGCCCGATGAACTGCAGCCCGATGATCTGGCTGCCTTGCAGCCGCCCGTTGGCGGCGTCCAGCCGTTCCGGCGCGACCACGTCCGGCAACAGCGCCGTGGACGCGTTGTCGAACACCGTCTCCGCGCTGCCGAGCGCGAACGCCAGCACCACCAGCAGTGCGAGTGGCGGTGGCGCCGCGAACACCCAGGCGGCGGCACCGGCCACCAGCACGGCGCGGGCCGCGTCCGTACGCCACATCAACGTGCGGCGGTCGAACCGGTCGGCGAGCGCCCCGCCGAACAGCGAGAACACCAGCCACGGCACCGCACCGGCCACCGCGACGGTGGTGACCGCGCCCGGCGTCGGCGACACCGTGACCGCCAGCAGTGGCAGCACGGCCACGCGCACACCATCGCCGATCACCGAGACCGACGCGCCCGCCCACACCCGGGCGAAGTCCCGCCCCAGCCGCTCCCCCTGCGCCACCACCCGGCCATCCTGCCAGGATGGCGAACCCCACCCACCAGCGAGATCGCGCCGGCTTCCGGATTCGGCGGTGCGATCGGCCCCCGGCCGATCTCGACCGCCGAATCCGGAAGCCGGCTTGAAGGCGATCTCGCACGCCCTGCCGAAGGCGGGGCAGAAGATACAGCCCTACTTCACCACTTCGACGACATCACCCGGGTGCAGCGTGTTGTAGAACGCCACCGCGTCCGCGTGCGAGAGATGCACGCAGCCGTGCGACTGCACCTTCAGGCTGCCCTGGTGGAACGCCACCCCGGTGTTCGTGAAGAAGACCGAGTACGGCATGGGGCCGTTGAACTGCTTGCTGTAGTGGTCGATGTCCTTGTACTGCACGTGGAACGTGCCGGCCGGCGTCGGATAGGCCGGTTTGCCGACGGTGATCGGCACGCCGCCGCGTACGACGGTTCCGTGGTCCATCAGCCAGGCCGTGCCGGTGTGCAGCTGCACGCAGGCTTTCGCCTGGGCACTGCAGGGTGCGGTGGCCGCGTTCGCGCTGTCGGCGAAGCCGATCGTGGCCGCGACCGCCGCCGCGCCCGCCAAGGCTGCCGTGATCCTCCACTTCATCGTTCTGCCTCCCGTTCAGTCAGAGGAAGAATTCCCCGGATGCGGCGCTTCCAATCAGGAAGATCACGGGACAACGGAAGAACACGCGCGGCCGCGGAGGTCAGCGGGTGCGCCAGGAAAGCGGTGACAGCGTCAAGGCCGCGGCGGCCAGGCGCCGCGCCGTCTCGGTGAACAGGCCCGCACGCGCCGAGTCCACCCACTCCTCCACTGTGGACACCCCGGCCGCGCGGTACTCCAGGGCCTGCAGGAGCATCTCCAGCTTGTCGGCGTCCTTGGCGCACCGCGCCTCCACCGAAGCCCGGGCCTCGTACTCGGCCACCGCCTCCCGCACGACGGTGCCCGAGCCCGACGGCAACGCGGCCGTCTGGTCGGCCGTGATCGCGCGCGGGTCGGGCTTCACCAGGTACGGTGCGGCCGAATGCGGCAGATCACCCGTCCGGGTTTCCTGCGTGTCGTGCCAGATCGCGAGGAACGCGGCGCGCTCGGGCGAGGCGCCTTCTTCGGCCGCCAGCAGCGCGGCGAGCTGCGCCGCGCGCACGCTGTGCTCGGCCACCGACTCGGGATCACGCACGCCGGCCTGCCACCAGCCGCTGCGGCGCACGCGCTTGAGCACGCCGAGCTCGTACCCGAACGCCGCCAGCGCGGCGGCACTGTCCTCAGTGGCCGCGGAGTGCTCGGTGGGGGAAGGGGCCTCGTCCGTCATGGCCGCCAGCGTAGATCAGGAGTTGAGCACCTGGTCGGTGTAGAACCGCGTGATGTGGTCGGCCACGAGGTCGGCCGCGCGATCGCCCTCGCCGGCCTCGATGGCCCGCAGGATCGCCTCGTGCTCGGTGACCAGGCCGGCCGCCACGGCGCGCCAGTCGGGCAGCCGGGCGAACGCCGCCGCCATCTCCGATTCGACGGCCCCGCGCAGCGCCTGCATCAGGTCGGTGGCCAGCGCGTTGCCCGAGATCCGCGCGATGGTCACGTGGAACTCGGTGTCGAGGGCGTTGAACTGCTGGTACTCCTGGTCGGCCGCGCGCATGCCCTCGACGAGCTCGGCCAGGCGGGCCACGTCCTCGGGCGTGCGGGTGGCCGCGGCGCCGCGGGCGGCGTTGCGCTCCAGCTGCACGCGCGTCTCCACCAGGTCGGCCAGGCTGATCCGGGCCAGCGCGAGGTGCAGCCGCAGCAGGTTGGTCAGCGCCGGGGTCGAGCGCGCCGTGACGACGGAGCCGGCGTCGGCACCCGAACCCGTGCGGGCCTCGATGATGCCCATCGCCTCGAGCGCGCGCAGCGCTTCGCGGACGCTGGTGCGGCTCACACCGAGCGCGGTGACGAGGTCCCGTTCGCTGGGGAGCTTCTCCCCCGCCCGCAGGCTGCCGTCGAGGATCTTCTCCTCGATCTGCGCCAGTACCTGTTCGTGCATCCGCACGCGGCGGACCGGCTCCCAGGCCGCTTCGGTCGTCATGGCCGGGTCACCGGCGACTTCGGGGACATCACGGTGTTCACGCTCCTGCCCGGGTTCGTGCGACCCGATCGAGGACGGCCGCGGCGAGAGGGTCTGCCTGCGAACCCCGTCGGGCGGGGTCCGATCACAGTGGCGCGACCGGCCCGGAATCTCACCGGAGTTCCTCTGCACCGCGCGGTGCTCACTCAAGGTAATCGGAGCTCGCGACCAGTGTCAATATGACCTCTTTGTTGGTATGACCACACTAGTCGGCACACGATCCCACGAACCCGAGTGATCGTTCCCGCTCCTCGGCCCGGAACGCGATCGCCACCAGCACGTCACCCAACCGGCCGAGCACCACGGCCGCGTCGGCCGGCGCTTCGCGCGCCGCCCGCCGGGACATCGCCCGCGCGAGCTTGAGCAGCCCGGCCGCCGCGCTCAGCCCGCCGAGCACCTCGAACCCGCGCGGCACCGCGACCGGGCCCAGCTCCCGAGCCGCCCGCCACAACCGGGGCAGCTCGGGCACCGCGACCCCGGCCGCGAGGGCGTCCTGCAGTTCGAGCAGCTCGTACTGCACGTCGAGCAGCATCGCCTCGTCGGCGGCCGGCAGCGTGCACGTGGACACCGCCGCCCCGATCGCCGCGTTGGCCTCCTCGACGGCCTCGCTCGCCGCGCTCACGGCACCATCCACGACAGCACGGGCGTGGATTGCAGGTACACGAGCACGCACATCAGCGGCACGAACACCGCCGACGCCGCGAGCACCCGCCGGAACAGCAGGCCCTCCTTGCCCGCGAGCCCCACGGCGCTGGCACCGATCGCCAGGTTCTGCGGGCTGATCATCTTCCCGAGCACCCCGCCGCTGCTGTTGGCCGCCGCCATCAGCGTCGGCTGCAGCTGCGCACCGTGCGCGGCCGCCACCTGCAGCGCGCCGAACAGCGAGTTCGACGACGTGTCCGACCCCGTCACGGCGGTGCCGAACCAGCCGAGCAACGGCGACAGCAGCGCGAACAGCCCACCCGCACCCGCGAGGAACAGCCCGAGCGTGGCCGTCTGGCCCGACATGTTCATCACGTACGCCAGCGCCAGCACCGCCATCACGGTCAGCCCCGCCGTGCGCAGCTGCACGATCGTCTGCCCGTACGCCCGCACGGCTTCGCGCAGCGGCACTTTCAGCAGGAACGCCGACACCACCCCGGCGATGAACAGCACCGTGCCGCTGTCGGCGAGCCAGTCGAACTTGAACGACACCAGGCTCAGCGGTTTGCCCTCGGCCGTCGCGATGTGCAGGCCGGGCCAGCTGAACGTCTTCGTCGTGGTGGCCAGCGCCGCGGCCACCACCGGGATCGCGGCGATCGAGAACAGCACGATGATCGTCGCGTACGGCGCGAAGGACCGCAGCTGCTCGCCCCGCGAGTCCACGACCGTCCGCTCGCGCACCACCGTGGCCGCGGCCACCGCACCACCGGACGGCACCGCGCCGGCCCCCGAGCCGTCCGGCACCGGCTGCCCACCGCCGGCACCGGGTGCGCGGTCGTCGGCCGAGTCTTTGCGGGGCTGCCAGAACCGCAGCAGCACCAGCACGGCCGCCGCGGACACCAGCGAAGCCGCGATGTCGGTGAGCTGCACCGGGCCGAAGTTGGCCATCAGGTACTGGACCACCGCGAAGCTCACGCCGCACACGAGCGCGGCCGGCCACGCCTGCCGCAGCCCGCGCCTGCCGTCGAGCACGATCATCAGCACCAGCGGCACGATGAGCGCGAGGATCGGCACCTGGCGCCCGGTCATGGCGGCGAGGTCGTCGAGCGGCAGCCCGGTCACCTTCGCGAGCGTGATCACCGGCAGCGCCACGGCACCGTAGGCGACGGGCGCGGTGTTGGCGATCAACGCGATCGTGGCCGCCTTCAACGGTTTCAGCCCCACGGCCACGAGCATCACCGAGCAGATCGCCACCGGTGCGCCGAAGCCGGCCAGCGCCTCCAGCAGGGCACCGAACGAGAACGCGATGATCACGCCCTGCACCCGCTGGTCGTCGCTGATCTTCGCGAAGGTGCGCCGCAGCACGTCGAAGTGCCCGGACACCTTCGTCATCTGGTAGATCCACAGGGAGTTCAGCACGATCCACAACGCGGGGAACAAGCCGAACGCCGCGCCTTCCAGCGCGGAGTCGAGGGCCGGGCCGGCGGGCATGCCGTAGACCGCGATGGCGACCACGATCGAGAGCGCGAGCGCGATCACCGACGCCAGCCAGGCGCGGACGCGGAACACGCCCAGCAGCACGAACAGCACCAGCAGGGGCAGGGCGGACAGGACGGCGGACCAGCCGAGGCTGCCGCCGAGTGGCGCGGGTACCTGTGTGTACACAGGTCACCTCCGGGACTCTCGTCGTTGAGAGGGGGTGGGGTGGTGAGAGGGGTGGGGACTGGAACCGGGCTCGTCAGAACACCGGGGTCTCGGTGTAGGAGCCGAAGACATCACGCAGCGCGCCGGTGATCTCTCCCATGGACAGGTGTGCCTTCACGGCCTCGATCGTGGCCGGCATGAGGTTCGCCGCCGGGTCGGCCGCCACGGCGAGCAGGTGCTCCATCGCCGCTTTCGCCCGGTCCGGATCCCGGTCGGCCCGCACCTGCTCGAGGCGCGCGAGCTGCCGGGCTTCGGATTCCGGGTCGAGTTGGTGGGTCTCGATCTTCTCGCCGTCGCCGGAGTCGACGTAGGAGTTCACGCCGATCACGGGCCGGTCGCCGCTGGCCTTGCGGCGCGCGTAGTCGTAGGCGGTGTCGGAGATCTCGCGCTGGAAGAAGCCCTGCTCGATCGCCTCGACCACCCCGCCGAGCTCTTCGATCTTCGTGAAGTAGTCGTGGATGCCCTGTTCGAGACGGTCGGTGAGGTTCTCCACGTAGTACGAGCCGCCGAGCGGGTCGATCACGTTCGGCACGCCGGTCTCGTGCGCGATGATCTGCTGCGTGCGCAGCGCGACTTTCATCGCCTGCTCGCTCGGGATCGTGTACGCCTCGTCGAGCCCGTTGGTGTGCAACGACTGCGCGCCGCCGAGCACGGCCGAGAGCGCCTGCAGCGCGGTGCGGATGATGTTGTTGAGCGGCTGCGGTTTCGTGAGCGTGGCCGCAGCCGTCTGCGCGTGGAAGCGCAGCCGCATCGACTGCGGGTTCTTCGCGCCGAAGGTCTCCTTCATCATCTTCGCGTAGAACCGCCGCACCGCCCGGAACTTGGCGACCTCCTCGAAGAGGTCCGCCTGGCTCACGAAGAAGAACGAGAGCCGCGAGGCGAACTGGTCCACATCGACGCCGGTCGCGACCACGTCCTCCACGTAGGCCTTGGTGATCGCCATCGTGAACGCGATCTCCTGCACGGCGTTGGCCCCGGCCTCGCTGATGTGGTAACCGGAGATGTTCACCGGGTTGTAGCGCGCCATGTGCTCGCTGGCGTAGACCACGGTGTCGCGCACGATCCGCATGCTCGGCCGGACCGGGAACACCCATTCCTTCTGCGCCACGTACTCCTTGAGGATGTCGTTCTGGATCGTCCCCGAGAGCTTGTTCAGGTCGTAGCCCCGTTGCTCGGCCACGGCCACGTACATCGCGAGCAGGATCCACGCCGACGGGTTGATCGTCATCGACACGCTGATCTTCTCGAGGTCGATGCCGTCGAACAGCGCCTCCATGTCGGGCAGCGTGTCGATCGCGACGCCTTCGCGCCCGACTTCGCCGAGGCTCATCGCGTCGTCGCTGTCGAGGCCCATCAGCGTCGGCATGTCGAAGTCCACCGACAGCCCGGTCTGGCCCTGGGCGATGAGGTACTGGAAGCGCTTGTTGGTCTCCTCGGCCTGACCGAAGCCCGCGATCTGGCGCATCGTCCAGGTGCGGCCGCGGTACATCGTGGGATACGGGCCGCGGGTGTACGGGTAGCGGCCGGGCAGGCCGATGTCGTGCCAGTCCGCCGGCAGGTCGGCCGGGGTGTACACGCGCTGGGTCTCCAGGCCGCTGCCGGAGCGGTACACGTCGCGGGACTCGGGCTGGCGGTTCACGAACGCCGCGAGCTCGTCACCCTCCCAGCCTTCGAGCTCGCGCGTGACCGCCTCCACGAGCGCCTCGGTCGTGAGCGGGGCGGGATCGTGCTCGTTCACCACAGTTCCTCCTCGTCGGTCGTCTCGCCCGGGCGCCCGACCAGCCGGCGGGCCGCCGACAGCGGGTCGGTCTCCCGCGCGGTCACGGCGTCCACAGCGCGGTCGAACGCGGGCACGCCGGGGCGCAGGCCGTCGAGCACGAGCTGCTCGGCGACCCACCGGATGCGGGTCGCGCTGTTGCGCCGCGCGCGTCGTTCGCGTTCGCCGTGCTCGGTCATCCACGCCAGGTGCGCGGCGAAGCGCTCGGCCAGCTCGGGCACGCCGTCGCCGGTCCTGGCCACGGTCTCCTGGATCGGCACGTTCCACTGGTGCGGCTTGCGGTGCGTGAGCCGCAGCATGTCGCGCAGCTCGGCCACGGTCTTCGCCGCGCCTTCGCGGTCGGCCTTGTTCACCACGTGCACGTCGGCGATCTCGAGCAGGCCCGCCTTGATCGCCTGCACGTCGTCACCCATGCCCGGCACGCTCACCACGGCCACGGTCTGGGCCGCGCTGATCACGTCGACCTCGGCCTGCCCCACCCCGACGGTCTCGAGCACCACCACGTCCTTGCCGGCGGCGTCGAGCACGGTGATCGCGTCGAGGGTGGCGCGCGAGAGCCCGCCGAGCGCGCCGCGGGTGGCCACGGACCGGATGAACACGCCCTCGTCGCCCGCGAGCCCGGTCATCCGGATGCGGTCGCCGAGGATCGCGCCGCCGCTGAACACACTGGACGGGTCCACCGCCAGCACGCCGACGGTCTTGCCGGCCTTCCGGTAGTGCTCGGTCAGCGACTTGACCAGCGTGCTCTTGCCGCTGCCCGGCGGCCCGGTGAGGCCGAGGACGTGGGCATTGCCCGCTTTGCCGTGCAGCTCGGCGAGCGCCTCATCGACGCCGGTGGTGCGCCGCTCCACGAAGGTGAGCATCCGCGCGATGGCCGGGTGCTCCCCCGCGAGCACCCGCCCGACCACGTCGCCCGGGGTCTTCACGACCCACTTCCGAGGCGGCGCAGCAGGTCGCGGTCGTCGATCACCCGCCGCGCCTTGAACTCGGTGCGGTCGAACGTCTTGTACTCCACCGGCACCACGTGCGCGCCCACGCCGAGCGCGCGGCGCAGCTTGTCCTCGATGGCCCGGGCCCAGCCGTCCAGCGTGGACTCGGCGACGCCGCGGTGTTCCACCTGCACGGCGAGAGTGTCCATCGTGGACTTACGGCTGATCACGATGCGATGCTCGCCGCCGTAGCCCTCGGCGGCCATCACCACGTCGTCGATCGCGCTCGGGTACACGTTCTCGCCGCGCACGGTGAACATGTCGTCGATGCGCCCGTAGATGCCCTGCGGCAGGAACGGGTACGTACGCCCGCGGTCGGCCGAGGGCGCCTCCCAGCGCGTGAGGTCGTTGGACAGCAGCCTGATCATCGGCTGGCTGGTGCGTTCGAGCGTGGTGTACACGGGCGTGCCTTCGCGGCCGTAGTCCACGCGGTGGTGGTCCACCGGGTCGCACACCTCGGTGTAGACCAGGTCCTGCCACGCGAACACACCCGGCTCGTGGTTGGCCGCGCCGAGGTGCATCCACGGGCTGACCTCGGCCATGCTGCCGGAGTCGTAGACCTCGGCGCCGAAGGCCGCCTCGATCCGGCCGCGAATGGTGGGCACGCTCGCGCCGGGCTCGCCGGAGAAGAACAGCTTGCGCAGCCCCAGATCCGCCGGGTCCACGCCTTCGTCGGCCGCGACTTCGGCCAGGTGCAGCGCGTAGGACGGCGTGCCGTAGAAAACGGTGACACCCATCTGCTTCATCCACATCACCGTGCGCGCGGTCTGCCCGGGCGTGCCGGCACCGAACGGGAACACGCGAGCGCCGAGGCGTTCCGCGCCGGTGTAGGCGCCCCACGAACCCCAGTAGAGGCTCAGCGGCGAAGCGACCAGCACGGTGTCGGTCTCGCGGATGCCCATCCCCCACATCACGCGGGCGTGGGCGTTGGCGACGCTGCGCCAGTCGCGCTCGCTGATGCCGAACGCGGTGGGCCGCCCGGTGGTGCCGGACGTGCCGTTCACGTGCTTGACCTCGCTCGGGTCCACGGCGAGGTAGCTGCCGAACGGTTCGTGGGCCGCCTGGTCGGCGCGCAGCTCTTCCTTGCGCACCACCGGAACCTTCTCGAAGTCCGCCAGATCGCGGATGGCCGACGGATGGATCCCCGCCTCCTCCCACTTGCGCCGGTAGAACGGCGCGTGGTCCCACGCGTAGGCCATCACCTCGCGGATGCGGGCCAGGATCGCCTCGTCACGCTGCTCGGCCGGCATGGTCTCGCGGTGCGGGAACCAGTGCGCCTGCCCGGCCGGCGGGCGGTAGGTCTCGTCGTAGCGCGGCGGCCAGGTCCACTGCTCCATGGACTGCGCTGACGACGCTGATTGCGCCGACCGTGCTGCCTGCGCCGGCTCGGTCGCCCGGTGCATCGCGTTCATCGGGCCTCCTCCCCCGCGGCGGCCAGCTCACGGATGCGCTCGACGATCGTCTCCGGGGTCGTGTCCTGGCCGAGCACCTCGGCGACCCCCATCTTCTTGAGCGTCTCCTCGTCCTCGTCCGGCATCACGCCACCGGCGACGATCGCGAACCCCGGCCGGTCGGGCATCGCGTCGATCAGCTCGAAGATGCGGGTGAAGATCGGCAGGTGCGCGCCGGAGAGCAGGCTGACGCCGAGCACGTCGACGTCCTCCTGCACGGCCGCTTCGAGCACTTGCTCGGGGCTGCGGTGCAGGCCGGTGTAGATCACCTCCATGCCCGCGTCGCGCAGGGTCCGCGCGACGACCTTCACCCCCCGGTCGTGGCCGTCCAGCCCGATCTTGGCCAGCATCACCCGGATCGGTTCGCCGCCGCTCTCACCCACCGTGTCCACACCTCGCCTCATGCCCTGCGTTCCAGATGGTCGTGCCTTGCATGTGGTCTGACCATAGAAGTGGGCGCACGGTTTGTGCAACCCTGGGCGTGGCTGTACGACCGTGGGAGCCGGCACCAGGCAGCAGGAAGGCGGACCGTGACCGAGACGAGAACCGTGCTCGCGCGCAGGCAGGGCGCGATCGCCAGGCTCACCGTGAACCGGCCGGAGGCGCTCAACGCCCTGGACCTGCCCATGATCCGGGCGATGACCACGGCGCTCGACGAGTGGGAGACCGACCCGGCGGTGACCGCCGTGGTGCTCGACGGCGCGGGTGATCGTGCCTTCTGCGCGGGTGGCGACATCGGCGTGGTCCACGCCTCGGCCGTGGGCGATCCGGCGGTCGCGCTCACGCTCTGGCGCGAGGAGTACCGGCTCGACGCCCGGCTCGCGCGCTACCCGAAACCGGTCGTCGCGCTCATGGACGGCATCACGATGGGCGGCGGGATCGGCATCGGCGCGCACGCGGCGGTGCGGGTGGTCACCGAACGCTCGGTGCTCGCGATGCCGGAGGTCGCGATCGGCCTCGCACCCGACGTCGGCGGCGCGCTGCTGCTCGCTCACGCGCCGGGCGAACTCGGCACGCACCTCGCGCTCACCGCCGGCCGCGTCCGCCCGGCCGACGCGGTCCACTGTGGACTCGCGGACCACCACGTGCCCGCTGATCGGCTGCCCGCGCTCGTCGACGACCTCGCCGCCGGGGCACCGCCCGAAACCACCACGAAGAAGTACGCCGAAGATCCCGGCCCCGCACCGCTCGCGGCCGCCCGGTGCTGGATCGACCACGCCTACCGCGACGCGGCCACCGTCGAGGACGTGCTGTACCGCCTCGACGCGATCGGCGAGCCGGTCACGCGCGAGGCCGTCGCCGCGATCACCGCCGCCGCGCCCACGGCGCTGAAGGTGACGCTGCGCGCGGTGCGCAACGCCCGCGCGATGACCTCGATCGAAGCGTGCCTGCGGCAGGACTTCCGCCTGTGCGGCCGGTTCCTCGCCCACCCCGACCTGGCCGAGGGCATCCGCGCGGCGATCCTCGACAAGGACCGCGCCCCACGCTGGCGGCCGGGCACGCTGGCCGAAGTGGACGACGCGGACGTCGCCGCGTTCTTCGCCCCGATCCCCGACGAACTCGACCTGCCGGAACCCGGTCACCTGCTCCATCCGTAGCAGGCCACATTGTGGTCTGACCACCGCTGTCTTAGGCTGCGAAGGATCGGGCGCACGGACGGCCAGACCACCGTGCCCCCGGTCCGACAACGCGGTCGAGGAGGCGGTCCGATCGATGGGTCAACCGGACAACGTGCGCTACCTGGGGTCACCGGGCCAGGCGCTGGCCGGGATCCAGGACTGGATCCTCACCGCGCGCCTCGGCGCGGGCGACCCGCTGCCCGCCGAGCGCGATCTCGCCCGCGCGCTCGGGGTCGGGCCGGCGCACGTGCGCGAGGGGGTGCGTGCGCTGGAAGCGGCGGGGGTGCTCGAACCGGCGCCGGGCGGCGCCGCGGCCGCCGTGGTGTCCGGCGAGCCGGCCGGCGCCCTGCACAAGCTGCTGCGCCTGCACGTTTCGCTGTCGCGCTTCGCCACCGGTGATCTCATGTCGATCCGCCTCGAACTGGAACGCTCGTCGGCGGCCCGCGCGGCGCGGTCCGTGGCGCCCGCCGACCTCGCGCGCCTGCGGGAGGTCACCGAGAAGATGGGCCGGCCCGGAGTGACCCGAGGGCACTTCCGTGAGCTCGACTCCGGCTTCCACCTCGGCCTCGCGCGGGCCGCGCACAACGACCTGGCCGCCGTGCTGCTCGCCTCGCTCGGCGACGCCGTCGGCGACGAGATGACCGCCGGCTACGCCCGGACGGCCGACTGGCCGGCCACCGCGCGGCAGCTCGCGACCGAGCACACCTGGATCCTCGACGCGATCGAATCCGGCGACGCGGATCGCGCGTCGGCCGAGGTGACGCGGCACATCGCCGGGTTCTACGGACTGCGCGCCGGCTGAGCGGTTCCCCGGAACCCCTTGCGGGGCATAGGGTCTCCCCAGGATTCCCCGACGAGCCGGTTTCGTCCGCACCAGCACCGCCGCTGGACGGACACCGCCCGGACGAGCACTGGAGGACGCATGTCGTTGCTGGCCGAGCTGAGCGCGGCGATCACCGGAGGTGGCATCGAGGTCGTCGACCTCACCGCTCCCCTGACCTCGAGCACCCCGATCCTGCAGCTGCCCGAGCCGTTCGCGAACACGATCCCGTTCCGGCTCGAGGAGATCAGCCGCTACGACGAGCGCGGCCCGCGCTGGTACTGGAACGACATCCACACCGGTGAGCACACCGGCACCCACTTCGACGCGCCCGTACACTGGCTGTCCGGAAAGGACGGTCTGGACGTGTCGCAGGCACCGCTGACCACGCTCGTCGCGCCGGCGGTGGTGCTCGACGCGTCGGCGAAAGCCGAGGGCAACCCCGACTTCCTGCTCTCGATCGACGACGTGCGCGAGTGGGAGTCCGAGCACGGCGCGCTGCCCGCCGGCGCGTGGCTGCTCTACCGCAGCGGCTGGGACGTGCACTCGAGCGACCAGGACGAGTTCCTCAACGCCGACGAGACCGGCTCGCACACCCCCGGCATCTCGCCGGAGTGCGCGAAGTGGCTGGCCGAGGAGACGCCGATCGTGGGCCTCGGGGTGGAGACCGTCGGCACCGACGCCGGTCAGGCACCCGGCCTCGACCCGGCCTTCCCGTGCCACGAACTGCTGCTCGGCGCCGGCAAGTTCGGCCTCACGCAGCTGCGCAACCTGGCCGGCCTCCCCGCGACCGGCGCCATGCTGGTGATCAGCCCGCTGCCGATCGTCGGCGGTTCGGGCAGCCCGGCGCGGGTGCTCGCGCTCGTCGAGCGTGGCGCGTGAAGGTCGCCGAACTGGTCGGGCGCACGCTGGCCGACCTCGGCGCGGGTATGGCCTTCGGAGTGGTCGGGAGCGGCAACTTCGAGGTGACCAACGCGCTGCGGGCGGCCGGCGTGCGCTTCGTCGCCGCGCGGCACGAAGGCGGTGCCGCGAGCATGGCCGACGCGTTCAGCCGGATGAGCGGCCAGGTCTCGGTGCTGAGCCTGCACCAGGGCTGCGGGCTCACGAACGCGATCACCGGGATCACCGAGGCCGCGAAGAGCCGCACGCCGATGGTCGTGGTGACGGCCGACGCCGCGGCGGCGGCCGTGCTGTCGAACTTCAAGATCGACCAGGACGCGCTCGGCGTGGCCGTGGGCGCCGTGGCCGACCGGGTGCATTCCGCGGACTCCGCCTTCACCGACACGATCCGCGCGTTCCGCACCGCCCGTGAGCAGAGCCGCACGGTGGTGTTCAGCCTGCCGATCGACCTGCAGGCGCAGGAAACCACCGCGTACGGCGAAGTGCCGGAGGTGTCCGGCCCCGCACCGATCCGGCCGGAATCCGCCGCGACGGACGAGCTGGCGGAGCTGCTGGCCGAAGCGCGGCGCCCGGTGTTCATCGCCGGGCGCGGCGCGCGCGGCCAGGCCACCCCGCTGCGGGCGCTGGCCGACGTGACCGGCGCGCTGCTCGCGACCTCCGCCGTGGCCAACGGCCTCTTCCACGACGACCCGTGGTCACTCGGGATCAGCGGCGGGTTCTCCTCGCCGCTGACCGCGGAGCTCATCACCGGCGCCGACCTGGTCGTGGGCTGGGGCTGCGCGCTGAACATGTGGACCACCCGCCACGGCCGCCTGCTCGGCCCGCAGGCCCGGCTCGTGCAGGTGGACCGCGAGCAAGCCGCGCTCGGCGCGCACCGGCCGGTGCACCTCGGTGTGGTCGGCGACGTCGCCGCGACCGCCGTCGACGTGCTCGAACTGCTCGAAGCCCGCGGGCACAAAGCCGACGGCTATCGCGGCCCCGAGCTCGCCGCGCGCCTGGCCGCCGAGGTGCGCTGGAACGACGTGGCCCACCTGGACCGCTCCGGCGAAGGGCGCATCGACGCGCGCACGCTCAGCGCCCGGCTCGACGAGCTGCTGCCGGCCCGGCGGATCGTGTCGATCGACTCGGGCAACTTCATGGGTTACCCGAGCGCGTACCTGTCCGTGCCCGACGAGAACGGGTTCTGCTTCACGCAGGCCTACCAGTGCGTGGGTCTCGGCCTCGGCACGGCGATCGGCGCCGCGCTGGCCCGGCCCGACCGGCTGCCGGTGCTCGGCGCCGGCGACGGCGGCTTCCACATGGCGATCTCCGAGCTGGAAACGGCCGTGCGGCTGCGGTTGCCGCTCGTGGTGATCGTGTACAACGACGCCGCCTACGGCGCGGAAGTGCACCACTTCGGCGACGCCGACCTCGACGCGGTGCGCTTCCCCGACACCGACATCGCGGCGATCGCCCGCGGGTTCGGCTGCACCGGCGTCACCGTGCGCGCGGCCGAGGATCTGGCCGACGTCACCGAGTGGCTCGCCGGCCCGCGCGAAACCCCGCTGGTGATCGACGCGAAGGTCGCCGACGACGGTGGCTCGTGGTGGCTCGCCGAAGCTTTCGGCCACTGAGTACGGGAACCTCGACCGGCCTGTTCGGACAGTGCGGTCCGACCAGGCCGGGGGTCAGTGTCGGCTGCCGGTCCGCGCCGCGATCCGCGTGAGCAGCGGCCGGGGCAGCAGCTTCCCCAGCACCGCCGCCGTCTTGTAGCGGACGTCGGGCACGCTCACCGCCGTGCCGCGGCGGAAGTCGCGGATCGCGGCCGCCACCAGGGTTTCGCCGTCGAGCCACAGCGATCGCGGGATGCCGCTGGTGTCCATTCCGGACCGTTCGTGGAACTCCGTGCGCACCCAGCCCGGGCACAGCGCCATCACGTGCACGCCGCTGCCGCGCACTTCCTCGCGCACGCTGTCGCTGAAGGTGACGACCCAGGCTTTCGACGCGCTGTAGGTGCCACGTGAGAAGAACGCCGCGACCGAGGCCACGTTGATCACTCCCCCACGCCGTCGCGCGAGCAGGCCCGGCAGCGCGGCCTTGGTGATCCGCAGGACCGCTTCGCAGTGCACGCGCAGCATGTCCAGCTCGGCCGCGACGTCCGTGTCGAGGAAGTCGCCGCGCTGCCCGAAGCCGGCGTTGTTCACCACCAGGTCCACGGTGGCCACGCGCTGCTCGACGCGGGTGATCCCGGCGTCGGTGGCGAGGTCGGCGGCCAGCACCTCGACCGGCACGCCGTGCTCGGCGCGCAGTGCGGCCGCGGTCCGTTCGAGCCGATCGGCATCGCGGGCCACGAGCACGAGCCCGAACCCGTCGGAGGCGAGCCGGCGCGCGAACACCGCGCCGATTCCGGCGGTCGCGCCGGTGACGAGGGCTTCGGGCATGCGCGGCAGTCTAGGCCCGGTGATCACCAGGTCATCGGCAGCCGGGCGATCGAACCACCCACCTGGTCGCCCTGCTCCCCGCCCAGCATGGGGATCTCGCCGAACGGGACGGTGAGGCGCAGGTCCGGCATCCGCCGCAGCAGCGCGGCATACGCGGCCCGCAGCTCGACCCGGGCCAGCGGCGCGCCGATGCAGTGCGAGAGGCCGTAGCTGAACGCCGGGTGCGGATTGGGGCGGCGGCCGACGTCGAAGCGTTCGGGATCGGGGAACACGCGGTCGTCGAACCCGGTCGAGTAGTGGTCGCACAGCACGAGGTCGCCGGCGCGGATCACCACGCCGGCCACCGCGATGTCCTCGGCCGCGTAGCGCGGCACGCAGGACTCGGCGACCCGGCCGACGCGCAGCACCTCTTCCACCGCGGTGTCGAGCAGCCGCGGATCGGCGCGCACGCGGTCGCGTTCACCGGGGTGCCCGGCCAGCAGCGCGATACCCGCGCTGAGGTTGCTGGGCGTCACGAGGAAGGAGAAGCTCGCGAGCGCCAGCAGCCCCGCGACATCGTCGTCGTCCGGGATCACCTCGCACAGCGTCGACGCGAGATCGTCGCCGGGGCTCACGCGCTTGCCGGCGGCGAGGCGGCGCAGGTAGGCGTACAGCTCGTCCAGCGCCGCCGCGGCCGTGTGCTCTGCGTCGACTTCGCCGGCGCCGAGCAGCAGCGCGAGGAAACCGCCGGAATCGGGCACGCCGACGAGGTCGCACAGCACGCGGAACGACAGTGGCAGCGAGAAGTCGTTGTGCAGGTCGGCCGGCGGGCCGGCCGCGAGCACCTCGTCGATCTGCTCGTCGACCAGCACGGCGACGCGACCGGCGAGACGCCGCATCTTGCGGCCGGTGAAGTGCGGCACCAGCGCGGCGCGGATGTCGCCGTGGCGTTCCCGCGCCGCGGCCGGCTCAGCACCGGACACCGCCAGGTCGAACATC
This sequence comes from Amycolatopsis rhabdoformis, assembly GCF_035918295.1. Classification (GTDB taxonomy): domain Bacteria; phylum Actinomycetota; class Actinomycetes; order Mycobacteriales; family Pseudonocardiaceae; genus Amycolatopsis; species Amycolatopsis rhabdoformis. The sequence continues at coordinate 2,485,563 of NZ_CP142149.1, read as the reverse complement.
GGCGTGCGCACGTACCGCGGCCGGGCCGCCGGATCGGGGTGCGTCTTGCCCAGCCTCGGGTCCAGCAGCAGCTGCCGCAGCTCGGCCAGCCGGGTGACGAGCCAGGCGTCGTCGCCCGCCGGCGTGCGCACCCGCGCCACCGGGCCGGTGTCGCGCACCGCGCGCAGCACCGGATCCAGCTCGCCCAGGACCAGGTTCCCGCATTTCAGCACGGGTGTCTCCACCGCCGGCTCCCTCCGGTCATGATCACTTCACGGTAGGTGCGCCCGACTGCGGGAAACCCCAGCGATCCGGTCAGCGGGACGACACCCCGATCGTGAAAGGTGGCGCTGCGGCGGCGGTGCGGGAGAAGTCGGTAGCCTGGCCCCGTGGTCGACCCCATCCCCCGCGGTTCCGCCGAGAGTGACCCCGAACGTCCTGATCAGGACGGTGAGGGCGAGTCGTCCGGTTCGGACGGTCGCGGACGCAAGGCACGCAAGAAACGTCCGTTCTGGCAGGAACTGCCGATCCTGCTCGTGATCGCCCTCGTGCTCACGATCCTGATCCAGCAGTTCGTGGCCAAGGTCTTCATGATCCCGTCGGAGTCGATGGAGACCACCCTGCACGGCTGCACGGGGTGCTTCGGCGACCGCGTGGTCGTCGACCGGGTCACCTACGACTTCACCGACCCGTCGCCGGGTGACGTGATCGTGTTCCGCGGCCCCGGTCCGTGGACCGAGCACGAGATCGCGCCGCAGGAGTCCACCAACATCTTCGCGAAGGTGGGCCGCGAAATCGGCTCGCTGGTCGGCTTCGCGCCTCCGGACGAGCAGGACTTCGTGAAGCGCGTGATCGCCGTCGGCGGGCAGACGGTGCAGTGCTGCGACCCGCAGGGCCGCGTGATCGTCGACGGCAAGGCGCTCGACGAGCCCTACGTCCACTGGGTCGACCCGAACAACCCGGTGCAGGACTCGTTCGCCCCGGTCACCGTGCCGCAGGGCAGCCTCTGGGTGATGGGCGACAACCGCAACGACTCGTGCGACTCGCGCTGCCAGGGCGGCGGTGGCATCAACGGCACGGTGCCGGTCGACGACGTGATCGGCAAGGCGCGCTTCATCGTGCTGCCGCCGTCACGCTGGGGCGGGGTCAGCGACTTCGACGCGCAGGACTCGGCGACGCCGGTGGCGCTCGGCGCGCCGGCATGGCAGCAGGGCATGCCGCTCGGCGCCGGTGTGGCGCTGGCGGTGCCCACGCTGTTCCTCGGGCGCCGGACGCGGGAAGCGCTGCGCAAGCGGCGCCGCGGCTGATCTCCGCGCGCGTTCGCCAGGAGAGAACCCGGTCATCCGGCGACAATCCGGCCCGAAGCAGGCGGGTCCGAACGCGAACGTGATCGCGGCGCGCACCGGTCCACGCCGTGGCGGTGGTCGGCCGGGTGACCACCGGCGCAGTAGGGTCACGCGGCGTGGAGAGCGTGCGCGAGAGCTACGACCGCGAGGCCGCCGAACAGTGGTTCCGGCGGCGCGGCCTGCCGTCGGTGGTGCGCGGGCGCCCCGCACACCTGCTGGTGCGGATCGTGCCCGCCGAGGTGTTCGTGGTGCTCCTGCTGGTGTTCACCACGGCCACCGACGTGCTCGACGGCGGCACCGACGACGAGTTCGCGCGGCGCATGGACCAGACCTGGTTCGCCCTGCTCTACCTCGCCGTGCTGCTCGCGTACGTGGTGGTACCGGCGGTCGGCGCGTGGCTCGCGGCGCGGTGGGTCCGGCGCCGGGTGCCCGCGCGCCGGGGCACGCCGGGCGCCCTCGCGGTGGCCCTGGTCTTCCTGGTGCTCAACCCGATCGTCGACGCCATCGCCCCGCCGCACGACTCGCTGCCGGTCGGCGTGCTGGAGATGCTCGGGCTGCTGGTGCTGCTGTTCGCCGCGGCGTTCTTCGGCGGCGGCTCGATCCTCGGCTGGGCGCTGCGGTCGGCCTTCCGCCAGCTCGGGCGCCTCGGTGATCTCACGTCACGGGCGTTGCCGCTGCTCCTGCTGTTCACCGTGTTCGGCTTCTTCACCACCGAGATCTGGCAGGTGACCGCCGACCTCACGCGCCACCGCGTGTGGCTCGTGGTCGGGCTGTTCTCGGTGATCGCGGTGCTGTTCCTGGTGTCCACGCTGTCGGACGAAGTCCGCTCGCTGACCAAGACCGGCAAGGCCCTCGAACCGGCCCCGCTCGACGGCACGCCGTTCGCGTCGTGCACCGGGCCCGCGCCGGACCGGCAGCCGCTCACGAAACTGGAACGGGCCAACATGGTGCTCGTCCTGCTGCTCACGCAGATCCTGCAGACGCTGGTGCTCTCGGTGCTCACGTTCGTGTTCTTCGTGGCGTTCGGCGTGATCACCGTGCGCGCGCCGGTGATCAAGGCTTGGGTGGGCCACGATCCGACGCCGGGCACGCTGTTCGGCATCCAGGTGCCGATCGCCAACGAGCTGCTGCAGGTGTCCCTGTTCATCGCCGCGTTCTCGGCGTTGTACTTCGCGGCCGGCGCGGTCACCGACTCGACCTACCGCAGCTCGTTCTTCGAGCCGCTCGTGCGCCACCTCGGCACGAGCCTCACGGCCCGCGACCACTACCTCGCGCGCTTGCCGGTGCGCGGCTGAGCGCGCAGCCCTTCGATCACGAGGTGCAGCAGGCGGTCCGGCAGGCCCGGGTCGTCCGGCGCGTCGTCGGCGGCCCGGCCGATCGCGCCGGCGAGCCGCAGGAGATCGGGCACCGTCGCCTCACGACGGGCCGCGCCCGCTCGCTGTGCCCGGCCGAGCAGAGTTTTTCCGCTCTGTTCAACAGGAATTCGCGAAGTCGCGGTCGGCCGGTCCGACGCCAGGGCCTGCCAGGCTCGGTGGCGCTCGACCACCGCGCGCAGCCAGGTGCCGAGCGCGGCGAACGGGTCGGCCTCGCGGGCGAGCTCGCGGCCGAGGTCCAGCAGCGCGTGCACCTCACCCTCGAACACGGCCTCGAGCAAGTCTTCGCGACGCGGGAAGTGCCGGTAGAGCGTGCCGATGCCGACTCCGGCGCGGCGCGCGATCTCTTCGAGCGACGCGTGCGTACCGTCGGCCAGGAACGCCGCCCGGGCCTCGGCCACGAGCCGCTCCCGGTTGCGGCGCGCGTCGGCCCGCAGCGGGCGCTCGGTCACGCGGCGATTTTCAGGTGGTGGCTGAGATCCCCGGCCAGCGCCACGTGCGGGCGCCGTTCGACGAAACGCCAGCTTCCGTCCGCGCGTTCGAACCGGTCGTCGTAGTACCCCGAGGCGATGGGCTGCAGCGGCAGCCCGGGCACGGCCTGCAGCGCGGTCCAGTAGCTGTGGGCCGTGGCGGTGCCCGCGGCTTCGTCGACCTCCACGCGGACGTTCGTGGTGAGGTGGCGGGTACGCGGGGTGCCGTCGGGGTAGACCACGAGCGTGTCGCGGAAGTAGCGCTCCACGGCGGCGCGGCCGGTCGCCGGCGCGCCGCCCGCGAACGTGCCGTGGGCGAACAGCTCGCCGACGGCGGCGAAATCGCCTTCGTCCACGCGCGCGGCGTAGGTGAAGATCAGGTTCTCGATGGCGTGGTGTGCGGTCATCGGTCAGCTTCCTGCGTAGCGGAGGGGTGCCTCCGGTCCACTATACGGAGGTAGGACTCCTTTTCGCCACCGTCGTGCCATGATCACGGAAAACCGTTGGCGCGCAGGGGAAATTCACCACGTGCCAGAGGTGTGCGACGTGGTAGGTTCGGCCGGGATCGCGATCCCACGACGGACTCCGGGGGCTTCACACATGTCCATCGTCATTCCCAGTTTCGACGACTCGGTCATCGTCCGCTCCGGCGACGCCGAGGTGATCGGCCGCGCACCCACCACCGTCCGGCTGCTCGCCGACAGCAGCGCCACGGGCGGCGCGCTCTCCACCATCCAGGTCGAGCTCAAGGACGGCGCCAACGGCGCGGCGCCCCACCACCACTCCGGCTCGGCCGAACTGTTCTACGTCCTCGGCGGCACCGTGCAGGTCCTCTCGGGCGACACCGTCGTGACCGCCGAGCGCGGTGACCTCGTGGTGGTGCCGCCCAGCCTGACCCACGCCTTCGCCGCCGCGCCGGGCGAAGACGCCGACCTGCTCATCGTGATCGCCCCGGGCGTCGAGCGCTTCGAGTACTTCCGCCACCTCGAACGCATCGCCTACGGCAAAGCCGCTCCCGAGAGCCTCCTCGAGGTCCAGGAAATCTACGACACGTACTTCAGCGCGAGCCCGGCCTGGGAAGCGGCGCGCACGGTCTGAGCGTCGCGGCCGCGGTCACCGAGCGGCCAGCACCGCCGCGAGACCGTGCTGCAGGTCCTTCACGAAGTACTCGGGCACCTCCAGCGACGGGAAGTGTCCCCCGGACTCGGGTGCGTTCCAGCGGACGATCCGCCGGTACCGCTCCTGTGCCCAGGCGCGCGGGTACTTCTCGATGTCACGCGGGTACATGGTGATCGCCGTCGGCACGTCCACGCGGAGTTCCGGGTCCAGCGAGTTGTGGCTCTCGTAGTAGATGCGGGCCGCCGAGGCGCCGGTCCGCGTGAGCCAGTACAGGGTCACGTCGTCGAGCACGCGGTCCCGCGAGATCGTCTCGAACGGGCTGTCCTCGGTGTCGGACCACTCGGCGAACTTGTCGAGGAGCCAGGCCAGCAGCCCGACCGGTGAGTCGACGAGCGAGTAGCCGATCGTCTGCGGCCGGGTCGCCTGCTGCTTCGCGTACGCAGCGCGGTGGTGCCAGAACCGATGGGTCTCCTCGGTCCACGCACGCTCGACCTCGGTCAGCCCTTCCGTGGTCAACCCGGGCGGCCCCTCCGCGAAAGTGCTGTGGATGCCGAGGACGTGCTCCGGGAACCGGCCGGCGAGCACCGTGGTGATGTTGCCGCCCCAGTCGCCGCCGTGGGCCGCGAACTCGTGGTAACCGAGCCGGCCCATCAGCTCCACCCACGCGGCCGCGATCTTCTCGGTCCCCCACCCGGTGGTGGCCGGCTTGTCGCTGAACCCGAAGCCGGGCAACGACGGAGCCACCACGTGGAACGCCGGCGCGTCCGCGTCGGCCGGGTCCGCGAGCTCGTCCACCACGTCGACGAACTCGGCGACACTGCCCGGCCAGCCGTGCGTGAGGATCAGCGGAACGGCGTCCGCGCGCGCGGATCGGCGGTGCAGGAAGTGGATCCCCAGATCGTCGATCGTGGTGCGGAACTGACCGATCCGGTCGAGGTGCGCCTCGAATGCCCGCCAGTCGTACCCGGTGCGCCAGTAGTCCACCACGTCGACGAGATCCGTGAGTGGAACGCCCTGGTCCCACCGGCCGGCGCCGGCCGCGCCGCGGCGCACCGTCTCGGCCTCCGGCAGCCGCGCGGCGGCCAGCCGCGCCCGCAGCTCGTCGAGGTCGGCGTCGGTCGCGTGGGCTTCGAATGCGTGCACTTCGCTCGTCGGGCGGGGCATGAGACCTCCTGGCCATTGCGGAACCGGCTAAGCTGGTTCTAACACGTCCGGACACCGGCGGGCAAGCACTCGGCCGATACGCTCGTCGCAGCGCTGGCCGGGGCTAAGGTGGTTCCATGCGAGCTGAGTTTCCCGATTTCCGCCTCGGCAGCGTGCTGGCGACCAGCTTCACGGCCACGCTCACGGAGCGGCGTGGTGAAGCCGTGGAGCGCATCCCCACGCCGCAGCGGCTGGTCGACTGGCTGGCCGTGAGCGGCCTCACCGTGGACTCGTGCACTCCCGAGCAGCTCGACCTCGCCCGGGAGCTGAGGGAGTCGATCCACGCGGCCGCGACGGCGACCGCGCTCGGGCACGCGCTTCCGGCGTCGGCGGTCCGCGTGATCAACGAGCGCAGCGTCGAGGGCCGGGCCGCGGCCGTCCTGACGCCCGAGGGCAGTCGTCAGTGGCGGCTCGGTTCGGCGTCGTCCGTGGAAGACGCGCTCAGCGTGATCGCGGCCGACGCGATCGGCATCATCGCCGGGGAACGCGACGGAAGAATGGCGTTGTGCGGCTCACCGACCTGCCGCGCCGCGTTCTTCGACACCAGCCAGAGCCGCACCCGCAAGTGGTGTGACATGAACACCTGCGGGAACAAGCAGAAGAAGGCGCGCTTCACCGCCAACCAGCGCAAGAGCGCCGACAGCTGACCCGAAGGCCACTGCCGGGCCGTCACTTCGGCAACGCATCCCCCACCGCGCTGTACGCGTTCATCGGCAACGTCGACGCGCCCCCGAACACCGCGGCGTCGCGGCGTGGGAACCAGAAGACCGTGGCGGACAAGGTTTCCACGCGGCCGGTGTCGGCGCCGTACATGAGGCCGCCGACTTCCGCGGTGATGCGGGTGGCGGGACCGGTGTAGTAGCCGAAGAGCGGCACGTCCTGGCCGGGGCGGCCCGCGGTGAGCGCGTGGAAGCCCGGGAAGCCGGCGCGGGAGCCGGTGGCGAGTTCGGCGGTCACCCCACCGGGGGTGCGGTGGCCGAGGACGAGCTCGTACGGCGAGCTGTCGTGAAGGGCCGCGGTGCTCTGGAAGAACAGCACGACCTCGCCGGCCGGGTCCTGGACCCCGGTGTCCACCACGGCGCCGATCGGGGCCGCGGCGCCGTGCTCCGGCCGGGCGGCGCTGACGGCCAGCGTGGTCACCGGAATCTCCGCGGGCGGGCGCAGCAGCTGCGCCCCCACCACTACGCCGACGAGCACGACCACCGTCGCGGCGGCGGCCGAGAGGCGGCGCAGACGGCGACGCCGGCGGCCGCGGCGCATCACGCCGGCGAGGTCCACCGCGTCGAACGCAACGGCGGGCGGCAGCGCCAGCACGCCGCGCAGGTCGTCGAGATCCGTCACGACGCCCGCCCCGCCGCGCACGGGTGCCGTTCGCCGGCCGTCACGCGCATCTTGGCCAGCGCGCGCGAGTTGGTGCTCTTCACGGTGCCGAGCGAAACCCCGAGCTCGGCCGCGACGTCGGCCTCCGCCAGGTCCCAGAAGTGCCGCAGCACCACGATCGCGCGCTCGCGCGGGCTCAGCGGCGCCAGCGCCCGCATGAGCCACTCCTGGTCGGCCACGCCGTCGGTGAAGTCGCGGGCCACCGCGCGCTCGGGCACGACCTCGGTGGCGTCCTCGCGGTAGGGCCGGCGCCAGCGGTCGATCACGTGGTTGGCCAGCACCCGGCGCGCGTAGGCGTACGGGTCCTGCTTGCGGATGCGCGGCCACACCGTGTACGTGCGCACCAGGGCGGTCTGCACGTCGTCTTCGGCCTGGTGCCGATCGCCGGTCAGCAGGTAGGCGGCGTGCAGCAGCCTCGGCGAGGCCGCGCGGACGAAGTCCGCGAACTCGTGGTCACCTCGGGCCATACCGGTCCTCGCGCGCGTGCATGACCGGTCAGACGAGCGGGCGGGCCGAAAGGTTGAGTCCATTCTCCGACGGGTGCCGGACCGACGGGTGCTAGAACGGACCGATGTCGCCGACCGGAAGGTGCTCAATGCAGCGCGCGGACACGATCGACCAGGCCCTGGCGCGGTTCGACGCCGGCGAGCTCTTCGCCGAGCTCGCCGCGCGCGTCGCGTACCGGACCGAGAGCAACCTCGCCGAAGGGCACCCGCGGCTGCGCGCGTACCTCACCGACGAGCTCGCCCCGGCTCTGCAGGCGCTCGGCTGCCGCACGCGCGTGGCCGAGAACCCGGTGGCCCCGGAGTGCCCGCTGCTCATCGCGACGCGCCACGAGTCGCCCGACCGGCCCACGGTGCTGCTCTACGGCCACGGCGACGTGGTCAACGGCGAAGCACCCCGATGGCGTGAAGGGCTCGATCCGTGGACGCTGATCGCCGAGAGCGAGCGCTGGTACGGCCGCGGCTCGGCGGACAACAAGGGCCAGCACACGATCGACCTGTTCGCCCTGCGCGAGGTCCTGCGGGCGCGCGGACAGCTCGGCTTCAACCTCGTGGTGCTCATCGAGACCGGCGAGGAACGCGGCTCCCCCGGCCTCGTCGAAGTGTGCGAGCAGCTGCGTGACGAGCTGCGCGCCGACGTGCTGATCGCCTCCGACGGGCCGCGGGTGCGCGCCGACCTGCCGACGCTGTTCCTCGGCTCGCGCGGGGTCACCCAGTTCACCCTCACCGCGGACCTGCGCCCGCGTGACCACCACTCCGGCAACTGGGGCGGGGTGCTGCGCAACGCCGCCACCACGCTCGCGGCCGCGATCGCGTCCCTTGTGGACGGTCAGGGTCGCATCCTGGTGCCGGGGCTGCGGCCGCCGGTGATCCCGGCGTCCGTGCGCGAGGCGCTCGCCACCGTGCCGGTCGGGGGCGGCGCGGACGACCCGGCCGTGGACGAGGACTGGGGCGAGCCGGGCCTCACTCCGGCCGAGCGGCTGTTCGGTTGGAACACCGTCGAGGTGCTGGCGTTCCTCGCGGGCACGCCGGCCTCGCCCGTCAACGCGATCCCCGGCCGCGCGGAAGCCACCCTGCAGCTGCGCTCGGTGGTGGGCACCGACCTGGCCGGACTCGAGGCCGCGCTGCGCGAACACCTGACACAGCACGGTTTCCCGATGGTGGCCGTGGCCGTGACCGAGAGCCGGCCGCCGACCCGCACGGATCCCGATCACCCGTGGGTGCGCTGGGCCGCCGATTCCGTCGCCCGTACCACCGGCGCCGCGCCGGTGCTGCTGCCGAACCTCGGCGGCACCATCCCCAACGACGCGTTCGCGGAAGTCCTCGGCGTGCCGACGATCTGGCTGCCGCACTCCTACCCGGCCTGCGCGCAGCACGCCCCCGACGAGCACCTGCTCGCCCCCCTGGCGCGCGAGGCGACGGCGATCATGACCGGCCTGTTCTGGGATCTGGGCGAAAAGGACACCGGCTCGGCGCCGAAGTGATCACCGGACTTCGCCGCACCCGGCGCAAAGCTGTGACCAGCGACGTTCACCCAGCGGATCCGAAAGCGTGACCGTGCGGACACGCACATGCACCTCCCGCCGCGAACCCGTGCGAGGGCGATGGCATGATGCCCCAACCGGTCCCGCCCGCGAAGGGCGGCAGTGAGCCGACGAGGAAGGTGAGGCTTGAGCACGCGCACCACCCAAGTGGACGATCTCCGATTGGTGGCTCAGCCCAGTGCGGTTCCGTGCACCGAGCTGTTCGTCCGCCTGATCCTGTCGGACTGGTCGCTCCTGCCGATGCTGGAACAGGTCACCGCCACCACGTCGCGGCTCGTCGGCGACATCGTGGACCAGAGCAATCCCGCCGCCCCCGCGTTCCTCACCGTGCGCCTGCAGCTGCGCGGCGAGGTGCTGGTGATCGAGATCGAGGACGACCTCGTGGGCCCGAACCCGCCGCGCACCGCCCCGGGCGAGCGCATCGGCGTGGAACCCCACCGCGCCGGCCGGCTCACGTGGTGCGAGATGGCGCTGCCCGGCGGCATGTCCGCGGGCCAGGTCCGCCTGCCACGCCGCCAGGAACGCCGCACGCTCGTGGACGAGCCCGTGTCGGGCGCACCGGTCGCCGCCGATCCCGAGGTGCTAGAACGGCTGCTCAACCGGCTCAGCGGCTGGTCCGGCTGAGCACCCCGGAAGGCCTGCGCGCACCGGCCGGCCGAGTGGCCCGGCCGGTGCGCCGCACCGTCCACAGTGGATGAACCGGTGGCCGCCGACTGGTGCGTGCCTGACAAAGCTGCGCGGTGTCCGGGGGGGGAGACCGCCGATCGGGTCGCGGTTTCAGTTGTCGCCAGACGAGCAGTGGGACGTGACCGGAGGACCTGGTGCCGGTTCGCACCGGTCAGCGGGGTCCGCCGACGCTTGCGCGGGCGCGCCAGTACGCCACCGACATCATCCGTGGCACCTTGGCCGGGCCGAACTGCGCGGATCTGCTGACCGGGACAAGGCGTACTCCTCGCGGGCCGATCCGTGGACGTTCGCGGTTCGTGGCGTCCCCGCGCCCAAGACCAGGAAGCGCGCCGACGCCGCCGCGGATCACACGGCAATGGCCCACCGCGTTCGATCCGGTGGACCACCGCGGACGCACCTCGCCGAACACGGCTTCGCTCTGCTCGAACAACGGCGTGGTTCGACCACTCGCTACGACACACTCTCAGTCGTCTGCTGCTCCGCCGCGCTCGGACACGCCGTGGCCATCCGGACCAACGCGTGGTCGGACACGCCGCTCAGGCGGCGGGTTCGCCCCACGCGCGTTCGAGCGCCTGCGCGAACACCTCGGTCGGCTGCCCGCCCGCGATGCCGAAGCGGCGGTCCAGCACGAAGAACGGCACCCCGGTGGCGCCGAGCTGCGCGGCTTCCCGCTCCTCGGCCCGCACGGCGTCGGCGTAGGCGGCCGGTTCGGCCAGCACGCGGGCCGCGTCGGCGCGCTCGAGGCCGGCTTCCGCCGCGACGTCGAGCAGCGTGTCGCCGGTGAACAGCGGGCGCGCCTCGGCGAAGTTGGCGGTGAAGAGCGCGTTCACCATCTCGTTCTCCCGGCCCCGCTCGCGCGCGAGATGCATCAGCCGGTGGGCGTCGAAGGTGTTGCCGACCTGCCGGTCGAGGCGGTACTCCAAGCCGGCTTCCGCGACGAGCCCGGAAAGCCGGTCCTCCATCGCCGAGGCCTGCGCCCCGTACCGCGCGGCGAGCATCTCCTGCAACGGCTCCACCGCGTCGCGCGACGGGTCCAGCTCGAACGACCGGAACGTCACCTCCACCTCGTCCCGGTGCTCGAACCCGGCCAGCGCCGCCTCGAACCGCGCTTTCCCGAGGTAGCACCACGGGCAGATGACATCGCTCCAGATTTCCACGTGCATGCCCCCAGCCTAGGGACCACGCCGGGGCGCCAGAAGTACGCACTCCCAGGTAACCGGCCCTTTCCTGCGGCGTCGCCGCGGCCCGGGCCGGGCGTTGTGGGCGGACTCACGCCCACGCAGCGTGATCGCGCCGACCACCCGGCCGTGGGCCCAAGCTAGGAGTTTGCCTAGTTCCCGCCCGTTTCAATCGAAGGTGTGGAGCGACCTGGGACGAAGACCGAAACCCGGCGGGGCGACGCCGGGGCCGAATCCGCGTCACGGCCGCGTACCGCGTGGGAGAGAACGGGCGGGTTCGCGGGCCTGCTGGTGTCTTCGCTGCCGTCGCTGGTGTTCGTGGTGGTGAACTCGTTCGCCGGACTCGTGCCGGGCATCGTGAGCTCGGTGGCGTCCGGGGTGCTGTTCGTGGTGCTGGCGGTGGTGCTGAAGAAGCCGCTGCAGCCCGCGGTGTCGAGTTTCGTCGGCGTGGCCATCACCTCGCTGATCGCCTTCCTCACCGGGTCGGCGAAGGGCTACTTCCTGTCCGACATCTGGTTCAGCCTCGGGTGTTTCGTGGTGCTGGCGGTGTCGATCATCGTGCGCCGCCCGCTCGTCGGGGTGGTGTGGAGCCTGGTCAACAGCGAGAAGATGAAGTGGCTGGCCGACCGGCGCTCGCGACTGGGCTACGACCTGGCCACGGCCACGGCGACACTGGTGTTCGCGTCGCGCTTCCTGGTGCAGCAGTACCTCTACGACCAGGACCGCACGGGCTGGCTGGCGTTCACGAAGATCGCGATGGGCAACCCGCTCACCGGCCTGGCGTTCGGCGCGGCGGCGTGGGCGATCCACTACGCGAGCAAGCGCGAGAAGCTGCTGGCCGAGACGTAGGCGCGGCGGGTTCCGAATTTCCGCGCGCAGGGTGTCGAATGGCGTCGAGCCGGTTCGTAGGCAGGGTGAGAGACCGGCAACGCCTTTCGGAGGAGCTCACCATGACGCAGTACCTGCTCGCGGTCCAGCTGGACGAGACCCAGCTCGAGACCGGCGAGGAACTCAAGGCGCAGATGGCCCGCACCGGCCAGGTCATCGACGACATGAAGGACGCCGGGGTGTGGGTGTTCGTCGGCGGCCTGCAGCCTTCGCACGCCTCCACCGTGGTGCGGCCCGGCGCCGGCTCGACCACCACGATCACCGACGGCCCGTTCGCCGAGACGAAGGAACAGCTCGGCGGCTTCTGGGTGATCGAGTGCGACGACCTCGACCAGGCCCTGTCCTGGGCGCACAAGTGCGCGCTGGCTTGCCGGCAGCCGATCGAGGTACGCCCGTTCGGCGAAGTGCCCGAGGTCTGATCGCGAGATGGATCTCGACAGCGTCTACCGGGCCGAGTACGGCGCCTGCGTGGCCACGTTGACGCGCCTGCTGGGTGACCTCGGGCTCGCTGAGGAGGCCGTGCAGGACGCGTTCGCCGTGGCCGTGGACAAGTGGGCCGAGGGCCTGCCGCCCAACCCCGGCGGGTGGATCGTGACCACGGCCCGCAACCGCGCGATCGACCGCCTGCGCCGGGAATCCACGCGCGAGGCCCGGCACGCGCAAGCGTTGCTGCTGCAGCAACCCGACGAACCACAGGAGGTGGGACCCGTGCGCGACGACCAGCTCCGCCTGATCTTCACCTGCTGCCACCCGGCGCTCTCGCCGCTCGCGCAGACCGCGCTGACCCTGCGCCTGCTCGGCGGGCTGGAGGTGCCGGAGATCGCGCGGGCCTACCTCGTGCCGGAAGCCACGATCTCGCAGCGGATCGTGCGGGCGAAGAAGAAGATCCGTGACGCGCACATCCCGTATCGCGTGCCCGCCGAGGCCGACCTGCCCGACCGGCTGCCGCCCGTGCTCGCCGTGCTGTACCTGGTGTTCAACGAGGGCTACACCTCCACGTCCGGCGAGCTGCTGCGTACGGACCTGTGCCTGGAAGCGATCCGCCTGGCCCGCGCGCTGGCCGACCTGATGCCGGACGAGCCGGAGGTGCTCGGGCTGCTGGCGCTGCTGCTGCTCACCGAGGCGCGCCGGCCCGCGCGCCTCGGGCCTTCGGGCGAACTGGTGGTGCTCGCCGCGCAGGATCGCGCGTTGTGGAACCAGGAGCTGATCGCCGAGGGCCACGACCTGGTGCGCCGGTGCCTGCGGCGCAACCAGCCCGGGCCGTATCAGCTGCAGGCGGCCGTGAACGCCGTGCACACCGACGGGCCGGCCACCGACTGGACCCAGGTCCTCGCGCTCTACGACCAGCTCCTGGCGCACTCCCCCACCCCGGTCGTCGCGCTCAACCGCGCGGTCGCCGTGGCCGAGGTGCACGGCCCGGCGGCGGCGCTGGCGGTGGTCGACGAACTCGACCTGCCGGGCTACCACCTGCTGCCCGCCACCCGCGCCGACTTCCTGGCGCGGCTGGGCCGCACCGCCGAAGCGGTGGCCGCCTACGACGAAGCGATCGAGCTGGTCACCAACGACACCGAACGCGCGTTCCTGCGATCGCGCCGGGAGCGGCTGACCTGATTTCTACGGCGCGGCAACGGGTTCGCGCGCACCCGTGCGTTCGGCGCCGACCCCCGCGGCCACCACCAACGCCACGCCGAAGGCCGCGGCGACGTCGGGCACCTGGTGCAGCACGAGCAGCCCGATCGTCATCGCGATGGCGGGTTCGAGGCTCATCAGCGTGCCGAAGGCCGGCGCGGTGAGCCGCCGCAGCGCGAGCATCTCGAAGCTGAACGGCACCACCGGCAGCAGGATCGCGAGCCCCAGCCCGGCGAGCAGCAGCTCCCACGACAGGTGCCCGAACACCGCCGGTCCCTGGACCAGGGTCGCGACGATCGCCGCCACCGGCATCGACACCGCGAGCCCGCGCACGCCCGCCACCTCGTCGCCGACCCGTTGGGTCAGCAGGATGTAGGTCGCCCAGCAGACGGCCGACGCGAGGGCGTAGCCGACGCCGACCAGGTCCGCGCCGCCGTGCCACGGCTCGGTCAGCAGCACCACCCCGGCCGCGGCGAGCACGGGCCACAGGCGTTTGCCGCCGCGGCCGCGCGTGATCGCGACCGTGAGCGGCCCGAGGAACTCCAGCGCGCTGGCGGTGCCGAGCGGCAGCCGGGCGACGGCGGCCATGAACAGCATCGTCATGCCCGCGGTGACCACCCCCAGGCCCACGCACGCGAGCAGCGCCGAGCGGCTGAACGACGACGGCCGCGGCCGCACCAGCACGAGCAGCAGCACGCCGGCCCAGGCCAGGCGCAGCCACGCGGCGCCTTCGGGCCCGACGCGGTCGAACAGCCCGACCGACAGCGCCAGGCCCAGCTGCACGCAGAGCATCGCGGCGACGGCGAGCGACGCCCCGGTGCGGGTGGAGGAGGAGAGCACGCGTCCAGGAGAGCGGACGCGCACCGTTCGTGTCCACCTGCCGATCGTGAACGTACCGTCCGGGATTCCTGGACAATGGCGGCATGGACACGCGCAGGCTGCAGTTCCTCCTCGAACTCTCGCGGCTCGGCTCGATGCGCGCGGTCGCGGATGTGCTCGACACCACCACGTCCACGGTGTCGCAACAGATCGCCGCCCTGGCCCGCGAGACCGGCGCGCCCCTGCTCGAACCGGACGGCCGCCGCGTGCGGCTGACCCCGGCCGGGCAGCGGCTGGCCGAGCACGCCGTGACCATCCTGGCCGCCGTCGAAGCCGCCCGGGCCGACCTCGACCCGCACGCCGAGCCCGCCGGCACCGTGCGCGTGGCGGGCTTCGCCACGGCGATCCGACGGTCGCTCCTGCCGGCCTCCTCGCGGCTGGCCGCCACGCACCCGCGGGTGCGCCTGGTGATCAGCGAGTACGAACCGGCGGAGGCCCTCGCCCAGCTCCTCGCCGACGACGTCGACCTCGCCCTGATCTACGACTACGACCTCGCCCCCGCGACCACCGACCGCTCCCTCGACGTCCGTCCTCTGTGGACGACCCCGTGGGGCCTGGGCGTACCGGCGACCTCGGCGGACCTCGTCCACGGCGACGGCACGCTCGCCGTGTTCGACGCCTTCCGCACCCACGACTGGATCGGCAACTCCCGCAACCGCGCCGACGAAGACGTCCTCCGCACCCTCGCCTCGATGGCCGGCTTCACCCCGCGCATCACCCACCTCGCCGACAGCCTCGACCTGGTGGAGGACCTGATCGTCGCGGGCCCCGGCGTCGGACTCCTGCCGGCGGCGCGGCCGACCCGCCCGGAGGTGACGCTGCTACCGCTGACGGGGCCGGATGTGCGGCTGCGGGCCTTCACGGCGACGCGGCGTGGGCGGGATGCTTGGCCGCCGTTGGCGTTGGTGTTGAGCCTGCTCTAGACCGCGGGTGCGGCCTCCGCCAGCTCCGCCTCGCGAAACGCGGCGGACGAGCTGCCGCCACCAGGACTCACGGCTACGCGCCGCGGGCGGAATGCCTGGCCACCGCTGACGTTGGTGTTGAGCCTGCTCTAGACCGCGGGTGCGGCCTCCGCCAGCTCCGCCTCGCGAAACGCGGCGGACGAGCTGCCGCCACCAGGACTCACGGCTACGCGCCGCGGGCGGAATGCCTGGCCACCGCTGACGTTGGTGTTGAGCCTGCTCTAGACCGCGGGTGCGGCCTCCGCCAGCTGCGCCTCGCGAAACGCGGCGGGCGCGCTGCCGCCACACCACTGCCGAAGTAATCGACTCGGATGTGCGAGCGCCGTCGCATCGACCCATCCGAGCGCACTCAGCTCTGGCTCACAGATGGCGCGCGCCACCTCGCCATCCCCTCACCGCCGCCGACCGGGCCGGGACGTGCGGCTGCGAACCTTCACGGCGACCCGTCGCGGGAGGGGCGCGCGGCCGCCGTTGGCGGTGCTGAGCCTGCTCTAGACCACCCGCGCAGCCTCCGCCAACTCCGCCTCACGGAACGCCGCCGGCGAAAGCTGCCACCACACCACCGCCGCCGCGGCCAGCTGGATCAGGGCCCCCATCACCCAGACCGCGCGCAGGCCGACGTGTGCGGCGACGAAGCCGCCGGCGAGGGCGCCCAGGGGTGTGAGGCCCCAGGCGAGGGCGCGGTGGCTGGTGAGCACGCGGCCGAGCAGCGGGGACGGCGTGAAGCGCTGGCGGGAGGACTGCGAGCAGACGTTCCAGACCAGCGTGGTCGCCGTGAGGAACACGAGCACCGCGCCCACCAGCGGAGGCCACGGGGGCACCACGGCGATCGCCAGCTGGGTCACCACGCCGCAGCTCTGTGCGAGCCGCATGGACCACGAGTAGCCGAGCCGGCGCACCACGCGGTCGACCACGAACGACGACGCGACCCAGCCGACGGCCAGGCAGGCGAGCAGTCCGCCGTAGCCGACCGGGCCGAGGTGCAGGTCCTGCGTGGCGAAGAGCACGAGCATCGCGTTGCCCGCGCTGGCGGCGAACGAGCCGAGGGCGACGGAGATCGTGATCGAGCGCAGCAGCGGCGTGCCGACGAGGTAGCGCAGTCCTTCGCCGATGTCGCGCAGCGGGTGGGCCGGCGATTTCACCGGCGGGGCCGACGGGATGCCGCGCACCAGCAGGAAAGCCCCGACGGCGGCCGCCGCGGCGGCCCACGCCGGAACGCCCGCGCCGAGGCCGAGCAGCACGCCCGTGACCGGCGGCACGACGAATTGCACGAGCCCGCGGTCGATGACCTGCAGCCGCGCGTTCGCCGCGGCGAGCCGGTCGGGGCCCACGACTTCCGGTACGAGCGCGCCGCTGGCCCCGTCGCCGAACACCTGCGCGGTGGTGACCACGAACGCCACCGCCGCCACCACCGGCAGGCTCAGCGCGTGGGCCGACCCGGCGACCGCGAGCGCCACGACCGCCGCGGTCAGCACCGCGTACGCGCCCGCCAGCACGGCCGTGCGCCGCACGCGGTCGATCACCACGCCGGCGAACAGCGACAACGCCAGCCACGGCGCCTGGCCCGCGACCGTGACCAGCGAGATCGCGCGCGGATCGGTCGTGATCGACACCGCGAGCAGCGGAATCGCCGCGAGCACCAGCCCTTCCCCGGTCGAGCCGAACACCGCGACCACCTGCAACCGCCCCCACGACCCCATACCGGCGAGTCTGCTGGCGGCGTCAAGTGGTTTTTCCCTGCGGCCAGGCCATCTTCAGCCGACCGGCGACGGCGCCGTGGTGGCCCAGCCGCCGTCCACGGCGAGGGTCTGCCCCGTGAGGTAGGCCGAAGCAGGCGAGGCGAAGAACAGCACGGCCGCGGCGACGTCGTCCGGTTCGCCGACGCGGCCCAGCGGCACGGTTTCCAGGTACTTCGCCCGCGCGGAGTCGTCGTCGACGATCCAGGCGCCGAGCGTGGTGCGCACGGCGCCCGGGGCCACGGCGTTGAAGCGGACCCCGCGCGGACCCCATTCGGCGGCGAGGGCACGGGTCGCCGCTTCGTTGCCGGCTCGCAGTCCACTGTAGACGGACAGCGCGGGCAGCCCCAGGCGGGCGGCTCCGGACGACAACGTGACCACGCTGCCCCCGCCGCGCGCGGCCATGCCGGCCGCGGCGAGTCCGGAAAGGACGATCGGCGCGCGCAGGTACACGGCCCAGGCCTCGTCGATGTCCGCGAGCCGCACCTGGTCGGCGCGCCCCGCGCCGGTGCCACTGCCGGCGTTGTTCACGAGGACGTCGAGCGGGCCCGCGGCGGCGATGATCTCGGCCGGCGCGTCCGGCCGCGCGAGGTCGGCGGGCACCACCCTGGCCTCGCCCGGCAGCGAGCGCGCCACCTCGGCCAGTGTCGACGCGGAGCGGCCCACCAGCACCACGTGCGCGCCGGCTTCCGACAGCACGCGGCTCACGGCAGCGCCGATCCCGCGGCTCGCGCCGGTGACGAGCGCGGTCTTGCCGGTGAGGTCGAACAGTTCGGTGATCTTCATGAACCCCACGCTAAGCCGCCCGAACCGGACGAGTGTTACCTTCTGATCCGCGATAGTTGTCCGATCGTCCAAGGAGCGACATGGACCCGGTGGAGGACGTGCTCACCGCGATGCGGATCGAGCAGTCGCGCTACCTGCGGGTGGAGGCCACCGCACCGTGGGGCATCGCCTTCCACGCGCCCGAAACCACGCGTCTGGTGCTGATCGCGTCGGGTTCGTGCGTGCTCACGGCCGACGCGCTGCCGCAACCACGCCGGCTCACGGCGGGCGACTGTTTCGTGGTCCAGGCCACCACCAAGTTCGCCCTCGAAGACGAGCCCGGCCGCCCGCTCGTCGAGTGCGAAACCCTGTTCCCCGAGCCGGACCGCACCGTCGCGACCCACGGCGGCCCCGGCGCCCGCACCGACATCGTGTCCGGCCGCTTCTCGTTCGACACCACCGCCGCCGAGCCGCTGTTCGCGATGCTGCCGCCGCTGTTCGTGCTCGACCTCCACGGCGCGGCCGGGCAGCAGCTGCGCGCGACGTTCGAGCTGCTCGCCCGCGAGGACGCCGAAGCCGGCCTCGGCTCGGGGCTCGTGACCAGCCGGCTCGCCGATGTGCTGTTCGTGCAGGCCATCCGCGCGTTCTGCGAAACCGGCGGCGGCACGCTCGGCTGGCTCGCCGCCCAACGTGATCCTCGCCTCGCTGCGGCCACCCGCGCCCTGCACGCCGACCTCGCGCACCCGTGGACGGTCGAGGCGCTGGCGCGCGAGGCGGGCCTGTCGCGCTCGGCGTTCGCGGCCGCGTTCCGCGCCGTGGTGGGCGAGACTCCGCTCGGCTACCTCACTTCGTGGCGCCTGCACCAGGCGAAACGGCTGCTGCACGAGACCGACCTCAGCGTCGCGCAGATCGCGGCCCGGGTGGGGTACGAGTCCAACGCCGCGCTCACCCGCGTGTTCCGCCGCCGCGAAGGCACCACCCCGGGCGCGTGGCGGCGCCGGTGACCCGGCGGAACAATCCCGGCACCGACGTAGTTGAATTTTCACAAACCCCCGGACCCAGGAGGACCTGCCGTGCCGCTCACCTCGGAACCGTTGCGCAAGCTGGGTTTCCTCACGATCGGGCTGTTCGACGAGGACGACCCCGGCGCCGGCCACGAATCCACGCTGCAGGTCATCCAGCTGGGCGAAGAGCTCGGCTTCGACAGCGCGTGGGTGCGCCACCGCCACCTGCAGTTCGGCATCTCCTCCCCCGTCGCCGTGCTCGCCGCGGCCAGCCAGCGCACGAGCCGCATCGAACTCGGCACGGCCGTGATCCCGCTGGGCTGGGAAAACCCGCTGCGCCTGGCCGAAGACCTCGCGACGGTCGACGTGCTCTCGCACGGACGCCTCAACCCCGGCCTGAGCGTCGGCCCGCCCCGCCACTACGACCACCTCGCCCCGGCCCTCTACCCGGACACGGCCGACGCCGAGGACTTCAGCTACCAGCGCGTGGAGCGCCTGCTGGGCTTCATCCGCGGCGAGAAGGCCACGGACTTCAGCGGCACCGAGGGCATCGAGGAGTACTCGCCGCGCGTGCAGCCCCACGCCGCCGGCCTCGCCGACCGCCTCTGGTACGGCGGCGCCAGCACCCGCTCCGCCCGCTGGGCCGGCGAGCACCGCATGAACCTGCTCACCAGCAGCGTCGTCCGCGCCGAAGACCCCGACGCCACCGAAGTCGACTTCGCCGCCATCCAGGCCGCCCACATCCACGAGTTCCGCGCCCACCACCCCCTCGGCGCCGACGCCCGCGTGTCCCAAGGCCTCGTCGTAATCCCGACCGACAGCGCGACCCCCGAGCAGCGCGCCAAGTACGAGGCCTACGCCGCCTCCCGCCGGCCCCGCGTCGGCAAGGCCCACGGCCCCGCCCGCATGACCTTCGCCGAGGACCTGGTGGGCACCTCGACGCAGATCGCGGAGCGCCTCTACGCCGACGCCGCGTTCCGCGAGGTGTCGGAGGTCGCGTTCGCTTTGCCGTTCACCTTTGAGCACGAGGATTACGTGCAGATCCTTACGGATGTCGCGATGAAGTTGGGGCCGGAGTTGGGCTGGAAACCGGCGGCCTGAGGTCCGCGAGGGTTAACTCGGCCGAGTGATTCCGGGGCTTTCCGCACCTGGTCACGATCAAGCTCATCAGCCTGCTTCGGCATCGCTGCTTCCGGCTGAGTTAGGATCCCGGACGCACCGTGCGGGCACTGCTGGTGTCGCCCACCCGGCAATCGGGGCGACCGAACCACCGAACAGCACGACCCATCCCTCGGGTACCAGAGCGATCACAGCTGGATCCCCTCCGCGCCGAGCCGGGCGGCGGCCACGGAAGGATTGTGTTGTGCCAACGCCGATAACCAAACTCGCCGCGATACGCCGGGGGTACACCGGCGAGTCCCACCAGGAAGCCCACAAGGCGATCACTGCCGGCCTGGCGAAAGCTCGAACTCTGCGAGACGCGGCATTCCCCGAAGCGCACTCACTGCACCAGCGGGTGCTGGAAACCTCTCTCCTGTTGGCGATCAGACACTCGACGCCGAGCACCGGACCCTCCCCGGTGATCCGCAAGGTGAGCCCGCGGCGCGACGCACTCGTGGTGAGCCTCGCCGAAGGCGCGGCTCAGGCCCGGTTCTTCCGCGCTCTGCTCGCGCCCCTCGAGCCGACCGAGGGACGCGACGGGATACCCGGCTTGCGCTTCGACTTCGCCGGCCCGAACCTCATGCTGCGCTTGCTCGACGTGGACGGTCGGCTCACCACCAGCCGAGTCGTCCTGCGCGGCGTCAGCGCGGATTCCTGGACCGGGATGTGGGCGACGCTGCGGTCCACCGTGTACGGCGGCAAGTGCGTGGACCCGTTGCTGGATCGTTCCCCGAAGCTCAGTTCCGGAGAACGGCACGGCTACGACTTCCACTGGCAGCACTGCGGTCCCGTCGGTCTCGGCAGTGCCCTCCTGCGCCGCATCGGCCTCGTCGCCGGCGCGGCCGGACTCGACGTGTGGAGCGGGCTCGGCGGCACCGTGCTCCACCTCGAGACGCAACGAGGTCCGTCCGTGCACTCGCTGGTGGAGCGGCTGCGCCATCCCGTGGCCGGGATGATCCACGGCGACCTCGAACTGGATCTGACCCGCGGTCCGTTCGACGCCGCCTCGACTTTCGCGAAGATCGTGGACCACACCCCGACTCCGGACAGGTTCGTGGGCCGCTTGCGGGAGCAAGGCAAGCCGCCCGCGCTGGCACTGCGCACGCTCGACGCCGGGGCGCACCGATGACCACCCTTGGGCAGGACGAGGACCTCACGTTCCTCAAGCTGCTCGACCGTGTCCTCGCATCCGCAGCACGGACCACGCGGGCACTCGCGCTCGTCCGAACGTGCGCTCTGTGCGCCACCGCGTTGACGGTCGCGATGGCACTGCTCGCCTTCGCGCTGGGCCCCGGCTGGTTCACCCGGATCGTCGTGGCCTCCGCCACCGTGCTCACCGCCGGAGCGGGCGGTCTCGTGGCCGTGATCAGCCGCGCCAGGAAGAATCAGCGCCGGACCACGACCGCCTCCCCCGAGCGCAACTCGCCACCCACCGAAGCCGGTCCCGAGTAGTTCCCGAGCACCAGCAACCCTTACTCCCCCGCCGACCGCCTGGGCCGACCCGAATCGACCAGGGCCGGTCCATCCACATCGGACCGACCGGCCCCGGCCGATGAAATCCTCAATCAGCCACTCTCACTCAGCCCAGTACAACCGCATCGCGTTCTCCACCAACAGCTTCTGCCGCGCCTCCACCGTCCGCGCGATCCGGGGCACGAAATCCACCAGCGTGCCGTCGTCCGGCATGTGGCTCTTCATGTTCGGGTGGGGCCAGTCGGTGCCCCACAGGACGCGGTCCGGGAACTCCTCCACCAGCAGGCGGCCGAACGGCACCACGTCGTCGTACGGTGGGCCCGCCACGGTGAGGCGCTCCGGGCCGGTCACCTTCACCTGGAAGTTCGGGTGCTCGCGCAGCAGCGTGCGGAAGCGGCCGAACTCCGGGCCGTCCACCGGCTTCGTCACGTCGGGGCGACCCATGTGGTCCACCAGGACCGTGGTGGGTAGCGAGGTGAACAGGTCCCACTTCTCCGCCAGGTCCGCGGCCTCGAAGTAGATCACGATGTGCCAGCCCAGCGGCGCGATGCGGGCCACCAGGTCGTGGTAGTACGCGTCGGGCTTGGGGTCCACGAGGCGGCGCACGAAGTTCAGCCGGATGCCGCGCACGCCGGCCGCGTGCAGCCGCGCGAGCTCTTCGTCGGACTCCGTGCCGCGGATGGTGGCGATGCCGCGGGCGCGTTCGCCCGCGGCGGCGAGCGCGTCGACCAGCGCGCTGTTGTCGGCGCCGTGGCAGGTCGCCTGCACGATCACCTGGCGGTCGATGCCGAGGAAGTCGCGCAGGGCGAACAGCTGGTCCTTGCCGGCGTCGGTCGGTGTGTACTTGCGTTCCGGCGCGTAGGGGAACACGGCGCCGGGGCCGAACACGTGCGTGTGCACGTCGACGGTGCCCGGCGGCAGCGCGAAGGTCGGCTTCGTCGGGTCCGGGTCGTAGGAGAGCCAGCCGGCGTCGGCCATGAACGCGCTCATGCGCCCCTCGCCTTCAGCGCCTGGTCCAGGCGCGGATAAACACGTCGGACGTTGCCCTCGTACACCTTCGCCTTGTCCACTTCGGACAGCCCGAGCGCGTCGACGTAGCGGCGCGTGTCGTCGAAGTGGTGGCCGGTGCGCGAGTCGATGCCGCGCACGGCGCCGACCATCTCCGAGCCGAACAGCACGTTGTCCACGTTGATCACGTCGAACAGCAGGTTGATGCCCGGCTGGTGGTACACGCAGGTGTCGAAGAAAACGTTCGGCAGCACGCCTTCGTCGGGTTCCGGGCGGCCGAGCATGTCGGCGAGCCCGCGGTAGCGGCCCCAGTGGTACGGCACCGCGCCGCCGCCGTGCGGGATCACGAAGCGCAGGCTCGGGAAGTCGGTGAACAGGTCCGACTGCAGGAACTGCATGAACGCCGTGGTGTCGGCGTTGAGGTAGTGCGCGCCGGTGGCGTGGAAGGCCGGGTTGTCCGAGGCCGACACGTGCACCATGGCCGGCACGTCGAGCTCCACCATGGCCTCGTAGAACGGGTACCAGCTCTTGTCCGTGAGCGGCGGCGCGGTCCAGTGCCCGCCGCTCGGGTCGGGGTTGAGGTTGCAGCCCACGAACCCGAGCTCCTCCACGCAGCGGCGCAGCTCCGCCACCGAGTGCTCCACCGGCACGCCCGGCGACTGCGGCAGCTGGCAGACGCCGATGAACTTGTCCGGGTAAAGCTGCGTCACGCGGTGCACGAGGTCGTTGTTCACCCGCGACCATTCGGTGCTCACGGCCTCGTCACCGATGTGGTGGCCCATGGCCGACGCGCGCGGCGAGAACACGGTGAGGTCGACCCCGCGGTCGGCCATCAGCCCCAGCTGGCCCTGCACGGACTCCCGCAGCTCGTCGTCGCCGATCGCCGGGTAGGCGGGGGCGGCGGTACCCGCGTCGTACGCGGCGCGCTGCGCGTCCCGCCAGCTCGTGTGGGCCGCGGGCACGGTCGTGTAGTGGCCGTGACAGTCGATGATCACTCGGTGTCGCCTTTCGGGTCTTCTTCGGACATTCGCGTGCGGACGGCGTCGAGCAGCGGCAGCAGCTTGGTCTCCAGCTCGCCCAGCTCCGCAGGCCGGTGCGCGGCCGCCCAGTCCTGGCGGCGCGCGATCGCCTCCGCCATCACGGGCTCGACTCCGGTCTCGGCCACGGTCACCGCGGCCTCCCGCAGCTCCTCCGCACGGCGCACGCCGTGCTCGAGCGAGCGCGAGATCATGTACGCGGCGAGCTGTTCCCAGTCGTCGGCGGGCAGCAGGTTCGACAGCGACCCCAGCACCCGCCCCTCCACGCCCCACTCGCGCGCGGCGAGCAGTGATTCGGTGAGCAGCGCCTCCACGCCCTTGATCACCACGGAGCGGCACAGCTTGGTGGCCGCCGCGCGGCCGACCACGTCGGCGTAGACCTCCAGCCCGCTGAACCCGAGCGGGCGCGCGAACTCCGCGAACTCCGCGGCGTGCGGGCCGCCGAGCAGCATCGGCGCCGCGAGGCGCTTGGGGTTGATCGGCGACATCACCGCGGACTCGACGTAGCGGCCGCCGGCGGTCTCGATCACCTCGGCCGCCGCCTGCTTCTGGCCCGGGGCCGCGGAGTTGAGGTCGAGGAACCAGCAGCCGGCGGGCAGCCCGGCGGCCACCGACCGCGCGGCCGTGAGGTCGTTCGCCGCGGTCACGGCGCTGATCACCAGATCGGCTTCGCGCACGGCGTCGTGAGCGTCCACAGCGGACACCAGGCCGAACCGTTCGGCGTTGCGCGCGGCGGGGCTCGCCGGATCGGCCAGCGCGACGTCCCACGCCGTGAGCTCCACCCCGGTGAGGTCCTGGGCCAGCACGGCCCCGACCTCGCCGAGGCCGAGCAGCGCGATGGTCGTCACGCGGTCACCGCCTTGACCTGCGGCTGGCCCTCGGTCGCGACGCCGAGGTCGACGTCCTTGGTCTCCGGGCCGATCAGCGAGCCCACGAACACGAGCGCGCCACCGAGCACGAGCAGGGCCGCGGCGGTGTAGCCCGACGGCATGATGTGCTCGAGCCAGCCCTGGTAGTAGGCGTAGAACGAGGTCAGGATCAGCGGCATGCTGTACCCGAGGCCGAACCCGCTGCCGCGCACGGCGGGCGGGAAGCGCTCGCACAGGTACGACGGCGTCACGGCGAACGTGCTGCCGCCCGAAAGCCGGATCACGAACGTGAGCAGCAGCACCGCGCCGAAGCCGGAGTACCAGCCGAGGCTGATCGTCGCGAACGCGCCGGCGCACACCACGCCGATGCCGATGCCGGACCACGCCAGGAACTTGCGCCGGCCGATCTTCTCCGACAGCGCCCCGAGGAACGGGAACAGCACGGAGTGGATCGCCTGCACGATCACCAGCGCGGCCGTGACCTGCGTCGCCGACACGTGCGCCTGGAACTGCAGCGCGCTCGGCAGCAGGCCGGAAGCGAGGTTGGACGCGAACCAGATGCCGCTCATGATCACGAACACCTGCAGGAACTGCTTGCGCGAAGAACCCACGAGCACGTCGCGGATCGGCGTGCGCGACTTCGGCGTGGACTTCCACGTCTCCGACTCCTCGACGGTGCGCGAGAAGTACACGCAGAACACCGCGCACAGCAGCGCGCCCACGAGGAACGGCACGCGCCAGCCCCACTGCGAGTAGGCCGAGTTCGTGCCGCCCGAGGGCGCGATCCGCAGCATGATGAAGGTCACCAGCGAGATCGCGCAGTAGGAGATTGGGAAGCCCATGCCCACGAGGCCGCCGTACCAGCCGCGCTTGCCGGTCGGGGCGGCCTCCATGGCCAGCGGCGTGGCGCCGGTGTACTCGCCGCCGAGGAACACGCCGTCGATCAGGCGCAGCACCACCAGCAGCACCACGCCGAGCAGGCCCACGGCGTGGTAGCCGGGCAGCAGCGCGATGAGCAGTGTGCAGATCCCGCAGCCGGTGATCGACCACAGCGTCACGCGGCGTCGCCCGACCTTGTCGGCCAGGCGGCCGAAGATCAGCGAGCCGAGCGGCCGGCCGAGCAGGGTGGCCACGAAGATCAGCGAGGTGATCACGGCCCGGCTGCCCGTCGAGACCGACGGCGGCAGGAAGTAGTTCATCGCCGGCGTGAGCGCGACCACGGGCAGGTAGACGTCGAACATGTCGACGAAAAAGCCGAAGGACGCGCCGATGACGGCGTTGCGGGTCGAGGTCTTGGCCCCTCTGGCGGCGGGCGGTGACGTGGCCGGTTCGGACATCGTCGTGATCATCTCCTGTCGTCCCGGACGCATCCTCGCGGCCGGCTGGGTCTGCCGGGGAACGTAACCCGGCGACCCGGATCGTCACAAGAGTCGTCTACGAAATTGTTGACAATCTCGTATGGGATGCTTAGCGTCACCATCGAGGAGAGGAGCCGGGATGACCACGACGCCGAAGGAAGGGGAGGCCGGAAAGCAGGCCGCGCTCGACGCGCTGCGGGCCGCCCTCATGGCGGGCGACGTCGTCCCGGGGCAGCGGTTGGTGGAGGCCGAGCTGGCCGAGACCTTCGGCGTCACGCGCGCGAGCATGCGGGCCGCCTTGATCGACCTGACCGCGGAAGGCCTGGTGGAGCGCATCCCGCACCGCGGGGCCCGGGTGCGGGTGGTGTCGGTCGAGGAGGCCGTGGCCATCACCGAGTGCCGCATGGTGCTCGAGGGCCTCTGCGCGGCCAAGGCGGCCGAGAAGGTGACCGACGACGAGATCGATTCGCTGCGTGAGCTGGCGAAGCGGCTTCAGTCGGCGGTCGACGACGGCGAGTCGATGAAGTACTCCGAGCTCAACCGCGAGCTGCACCGCACGGTGCGCGAGATCGCGGGCCAGGCCGTGGCCGCGGAGATGCTGGAGCGGCTGCACGGCCAGATCGTCCGCCACCAGTTCCGGCTCGCCATGCGCGCGGGGCGACCGCACGTGTCGCTGCCCGAGCACCTGGCGATCATCGAGGCCATCTCCCGCCGCGACCCGGACGCCGCCGAGCAGGCGGCCCGGGCGCACCTGCGCAGCGTGATCACCGCGCTGCGCGAGACCGACAACTGAGCGATGGAGCAGCCTGAATGAACAACGTGGTGGTGACCGACGTCCCCCGGGCGGCCGGCGACAAGATCGACGAGCTGGCCGCCTTCGGAGTCGCCACGGTGCACGAGGCGCTCGGGCGCGTCGGCTACGTCGGCACCGAGCACCGCCCGCTGCACCGCGGCTCGCGCATCGGCGGCTCGGCCGTGACGGCGCTGTGCTGGCCCGGCGACAACATGATGATCCACGCCGCCGTCGAGCAGTGTCAGCCCGGTGACATCCTCGTGGTCACCACCGCTTCCCCGTCCACCGACGGCATGTTCGGCGAGCTGCTCGCCACCTCGCTCGTGTCGCGCGGCGTGCGCGGTCTGGTGATCGACGCGGGCGTGCGCGATGTCGCGGAGCTCAAGGAAATGGGCTTCCCGGTGTGGTCGCGCGCGATCAGCGCGCAGGGCACCGTGAAGGCCACCGCCGGTTCGGTCAACGTGCCGGTGACCGTGGGCGGCCAGACCATCCACGCCGGTGACGTGATCCTGGCCGACGACGACGGCGTGCTCCGGGTGGCGCAGGCCGACGTCGAGCGCGGCATCACCGCGTCGAAGGCACGCCTGGCCAAGGAAGAGCAGACGCGGACCGCGCTGGCCGGCGGTGAGCTGGGGCTCGACCGCTACGGCCTGCGGGAGAAGCTCGCTTCGCTCGGCGTGCGCTGGGTGACCGCCGAGGAGTACGCGAAGGAGCAGGCGTGACCGCCTCCCGCGGAGGCGGCACCACGAACGGCGTCCCCTGCCTGCTGATGCGCGGCGGTACCTCGAAGGGCGCCTACTTCCGCGCCGAGGACCTGCCCGCCGACGCGGCCGAGCGCGACGATCTGCTGCTGCGGATCATGGGCAGCCCGGATCCGCGCCAGATCGACGGCATCGGCGGCGCGCACCCGCTCACCAGCAAGGTCGCGGTGGTGTCGCCGAGCACCTCGCCCGATTCCGACGTCGACTACCTGTTCCTGCAGCTCGGCGTGGCCGAGGCGACCGTGACCGACCGGCAGAACTGCGGCAACCTGCTCGCGGGGATCGGGCCGTTCGCGGTGGAACGCGGCCTCGTGCCGGCCGGCGACGACGAAACGACCGTGCGCATCCGCATGGTCAACTCCGGCAGCACCGCCGTCGCCCGCTTCCCCACTCCCGGCGGGGTCGTGGAATACGCGGGTGACACGGCGATCTCCGGCGTGCCCGGCACCGCGGCGCCCGTGGTGCTCGACTTCGCCGACACCGCCGGCTCGACGGGCCACGGCCTGCTCCCGACCGGGAACCTCGTGGACACCGTGGACGGTGTTGAAGTGACCTGTGTGGACAACGGCATGCCGGTCGTCGTCGCGCGGGCCGCCGATTTCGGGCTCACCGGCTACGAGACCGTGGAGCAGCTCAAGGCCGACACCGCGCTGCGGGACCGCGTGCAGTCGCTGCGGCTTCAGGCGGCGGAGCTGATGGGCCTCGGCGACGTGCGCGACAGCTCGGTGCCGAAGACCACCCTGGTCGCGCCGCCCGTCGACGGCGGCACCATCTGCACCCGCACGTTCATCCCGCTCGAACCGCACACGTCGATCGGGGTGCTCGGGGCCGTGAGCGTGGCCACCGCGCTGCTGCTGCCGGGGGCCGTCGGGCACGAGCTGGCGAAGCTGCCCGGCACTTCGCGCATCGACGTGGAGCACCCGACCGGGCACCTGCAGGTCGAGGTCGAGGTGGACGAGACGCAGACCCCGCCGCGGGTGCGCCGCAGCGGGGTCGTGCGCACGGCCCGGAAACTCTTCGACGGCACGGTTTTCCCGCGCTGACGCGCTTTCCCGGGAGTGCCGCTCAGGCGCCCCTGGGGAACGCGTGCGCGCGGCCGCCGAGCACGGCGACCACCGCGCCCGCCAGCAGCACCAGCGAAGCCCAGGTGATCGACGCCGTGCCGAACGCCTCGATCAGGAGACCGCCGGCGAGCCCGCCCAGCGCGATCGAGGCCGAGAAGAACGAGATCACGATCGACTGCGCAACGTCGGCGGCGTCCGGCGTCGCGTTGATCGCGCCGCCGATGAACAGGCTCGGCGAGCTGCCGAAGGCCAGGCCCCACGCCGCCGCGGCCACGTAGACCAGGACCGGCGACCCGGAGAACACGGCGAGGACGAGCACGCTCACCGCGAACAGCAACGTGCTGGCCACGATCAGCTTGCGCAGGTGGTGGTCGATGTGGGCGCCGACCACGACCACGCTCAGCACCGAGGTCACGCCGAACGCGAACAGCACCCACCCCGCCTGGTCCGCCAGACCGGCGGCCCGCAGGAAATCGGTCACGTAGGTGTAGAGGATGTTGTGCGCCACCATGTACGTGGTGAGCGCGAACAGGATCGTGCGCACGCCGGGCATCGTGAGGACCTGGCCGACGGTGAAGCGTTCGTGCCCCGCCTGGCCGGGCAGGTTCGGCACGAACACCACGAACCACCCCATCGTCAGCACGCTCAGCACCGCCGAGATCCAGAACGCGGTCTGCCAGCCGCCGAAGGTGCTCAGCCACGCCCCGGCCGGCACGCCCAGCGCCAGGGAGATCGGTGTGCCCGCCAGCGCGATGGCGATGGCCCGGCCCTGCACGGCCCGGGGCGAGAGGCGGGCCGCGTAACCGGCGAGCTGCGTCCAGACCAGCGCGGTGCCGAGCCCGGCGACGAACCGGATCACCATCGTGAGGGTGTAGTCGGCCGAGAGCGCGGTGAGCGCGTTGGTCACGGCGACGGTGCCCAGCGCGACCTGCAGCACGGTGCGGCGCGACCACTTCGCCGTGAGCCGCGCCAGCGGGATCGCCGCGAGCGCGGTGGCGGCGGCGTAGATCGTCACGATCTGGCCGGTGGCCGCCACGCTCGTGTGCAGCGTGCGGCTGATCTCGGGCAGCAGGCCGGCGGGCAGGCACTCGGTGAGGATGCCGAGGAACCCGGCCAGGAAGAGGCCGAAGAGGGCCTTGCCCGGAAGCCGGTCGCGGCCGCGGACGGCGGGTGAAGCGGTGCTGGTTTCGGTCATCTCACTGTCCTGGTGCTGCGCGGGACGCGGTGTCCCGCTCGGTGAAAGGTGCCCCCGGGATGCCGGGGACGAGTTCACTGTGCGCCGGGCGCGAGGGGTTACCCAGAGGCCTGTTTCGCGTACGTCCCGGTTGCCTACCACCGGCAGGGACAGGCTTGCGAGCAGCGGTTTTCCGGCCGCGGCGGGATACTGGGCGGCATGGCCACGCACCCCGGCGCCGAGCCGGCCCTCGACCCACGCGCCGAGCTGAGCGAGTTCCTGCGCTCCCGGCGGGCCCGGCTGCAGCCGGGCGACGTGGGGCTGGCGCAGTACGGCCGGCGCCGCCGCGTGCCGGGTCTGCGCCGTGAAGAGCTGGCGCAGCTGGCCGGGGTGTCGGTGGCGTACTACACGCGCCTGGAGCAGGGCAACGGCCGCAACGTGTCGCTCGAGGTGCTCGACGCGATCTCCGCCGCGCTGAAGCTGTCGGAAACCGAGCACGCGCACCTGCTGCACCTGGCCAAACCGCAGCGGCGCAAGCGGTCCGCGCCGCGCCGGCGCCAGCAGGTGCGGCCCGTGTTGCAGACCATGCTCGACGCGATCGACAGCGTGCCCGCGTACGTGTGGGGCCGCCGCACCGATGTGCTCGCCTGGAACAGGACGGCGTCGGCACTGTTCGGCAACTGGGCCGCGCGGGCGCCGGAGGACCGCAACTGGGCGCGAATCGTGTTCCTCGACCCCGCCGCCCGCACGCTCTACGCCGACTGGGACACCAAGGCCGCCGACGTCGTGGGGCAGCTGCGGCTCGACGCCGGCCAGCACCCGAACGACCCGCTGCTCACCGAGCTGGTCGGCGAGCTGTCGGTGAAGAGCGAGGACTTCCGCTCGCTGTGGGCCGCGCACGACGTGAAGCGCAAGACCCACGCCACGATGCGGCTGCGGCACCCGCTCGTCGGCGAGCTCACGCTGTCGTACGAGACGTTCACGCTGCCGGAAGACCAGGACCAGTCGCTGTCGGTCTACCACCCCGAGCCCGGCTCGCCGTCGGAGGAAGCGCTGCGGCTGCTCGCCAGCTGGGGCCCCGACGCGACCGCGCGCGACCGTGCCGCGGGCGCGGCGAAGCACTAGCGTGGGTCGCGTGACCCCTCACGAAGCGTCTACAGAGGACAGTGCGCGCGGCCGCCGGTGGCACCGGCTGGTGACCACGTTCCAGCGCCGCGTCGGCAACCCCGTGCTGTCGCGGCTGCCCGGGCAGATCCTGCTGGAGACCACGGGCCGCACGTCGGGTCTCCCCCGGCGCACGCCCGTCGGCGGGCGCCGGATCGGCGACGAGTTCTGGCTCGTGTCGGAGTTCGGCACGCGCTCGCAGTACGTGCGCAACCTGCAGGCCGACCCGCGCGTGCGGGTGCGGCTGCGCGGGCGCTGGCACGCCGGCACCGCGCACGTGCTGCCGCAGGACGACGCCGTGGCTCGGCTGAAGTCCTTGCCGCGCTTGAACAGCACGGGCGTGCGAGTGCTCGGCAACAACCTGCTGACGGTGCGCGTCGACCTGGTGTGATCGGCACGCGGTGAACTGCTGAGGGCTACCGCGCGAGCCGCTCCGCGAGCCACCGCACGGCGAGCGGGTAGCGGTAGTCGATACCGCCGTGGCCGGCGTCGAAGAGCTCGAAGTGCAGGCGGTCCTCGGGCAGGCCGGCCTTCAGCAGCTCGTCGCGGAACGCCGCGGCACCCAGGTCGAGGAACCACTCGTCGCGGGTGCCCGCGTCGATCCAGACCGCGTCGAGGCCGCGCAGCGTTTCGGCGTGGGCCGGGGCCATCCGCACCGGGTCCCAGGCGAGCCAGCGGTCCCACACCTTCGGGTCGAGCCGGCCGGTCACCGGGTCGAACGGCAGCTCGGGCGTGCCGTCCTCACGGGCGGAGAAACACGCCGCGACGCCGAGAGCCACGAGCAGCGACTCGTCACCGGGCTTGATGAACGACGGGCGGGAGCGGAAGTCGTCCCACCAGCGGAAGATGTCGTGCCCGTACTCGCGCAGCACCCGCGCGGCCCGGCCGAACTCGGGCACGTAACTCAGCTCGTAGAGCGTGTCGCCGGCGTGCGTGGCGAGCGAGCCGAACAGGTCCGGCCGCAGCATCGGCGTGATCATCGCGCCGAAGCCGCCGGAGGACTTGCCGGTGATCGCGCGGGACTCGCGCGCGGGCAGGGTGCGGTAGTGGGCGTCGACCCACGGCACGACCTCGTCGCAGAGGTAGGAGTGGTAGCGGCCGGTGCCGGGCGAGTCCACGAACTGCGAGCCGCCGTAGCTCGTCCAGGCGTCCACGTAGACCACCACGCACGGCGGCGCGCCGGCGGCGAACACCGCGTCGGCCGTTTCCGGGTAGGAGCGGCGGAACGCGGTGCGGTTGGCCCACATCCCGACCTGGCCGGTGAAACCCTGGATCACGTAGATCGCCGGGTAGCGCGCCGTCGAGTCGTCGTAGTCCGGCGGCACGTACACCCACAGGGGGCGCTCGTGCGGGTCGCCGAGCGGGTTGTCCCGCAGCAGCTCCGAGGTGAAGGTGTGGCTCTCGAGCCGGCCGGCGAGCGGGGCGTCCCAGGGCAGCATGGGAACAGTCAACCAGCTCGCGCCGGGGGCCGTCGGCGATCCACCCGTTCCACAGTGGAATCACGCAGGGAATCGCGGACGATCGGGGTCCTTGACACACTCGGTTTTGCCCGACCATGCTCGCGGGCGGGCGCGGTGCCCCGGCAGCGGTGGGAGGCACGGCGGACCATGACGGTTCTCGGATGGTTGCGAAGCCGGGACAACAACCTTTCGGCGCTGCGCCGCACGGGCCGGGCCGCGATCGTGCTGCCCTCGCTCTTCGCGGTCGGCAACCTGCTGCTCGGCGACGCCGTCACCGGCTTGTTCGCCTCGGTCGGTTCGGTGGCGCTGCTGCTGTTCGTGGACTTCGGCGGCCCGATCCGCGACCGGGTGTTCGCCCAGGGCGCGCTGGTGGTCGCCGGTGCCGCGCTGGTCTCGCTGGGCACGCTCGTGTCGCGGACGGTGTGGCTCGCCGCCGTGACCACGGTGGTGGTGGCGTTCGTGGTGCTGTTCGCCGCCGTGGTGAGCTCGGTGCTCGCGAGCGCGACGACGTCGCTGCTCGTGTCGTTCATCCTGCCCGCGAGCCTGCCGGGCTCGCTCGCCACGCTGCCCGACCGGCTGCTCGGCTGGGCCATGGCCGGGGTCGTGTCGATGGTCGCCATCGCCGTGCTGTGGCCCTCGCCGGTGCGCAACCCGTTGCGGATCGCGACGGCGCGGGCGTGCGCGCTGCTGGCGCAGCGGCTGCGGACCGAGGTCGAGTGCGTGCGCTGCGGCTTCCTGCCGAACCTGGTGGCGGAGGTCGACGACGTCGTGGCCGAGTCGCACGCAGCGGTGACCGCGTTGCGCGACTCGTTCTTCGGCACGCCGTACCGGCCGACGGGGCTCACGACCTCGACGCGCACGCTCGTGCGGCTGATCGACGAGGTCGTGTGGCTCGAAGAGATCCTGGCGCGGATGCCGGTGGCGGAGGGGCACGGCGCCACCACAGCGGCGGTGTCCGAGGTGAAGCTGGCCGCCGCCCTGCTGCTCGACCACGGCGCGGGGCTGCTCAAAGCGGTGGCGTCGGCGCCCGACGACCTGATCGCCGAGGTGGCCCGCCTGCACACGGCGCGCCACGCGATGGAACTCGCGGTCACGTCGGCCTTGCCGGCCCCGGACACGGCGGAGTTCGTGACGTCGCTGGAGCCGAGTTTCCGCGCGCAGGAGATGACCTTCGCGATCTCGGCGATCGCACAGAACATCGAGCTGACCGTGGCCGCGCGGCGGCGCACCTGGTGGGAGCACCTGATCGGGCGGCGCCCGGACGGGGCCGGCTCGGCGCTGTCCTCGGTGCAGGAACGCACGGGCGCGCACGTGGCGTGGAACTCGGTGACGATGCACAACAGCCTGCGCGGCGGCATCGCGCTCGGGGCCGCGGTGCTCATCGCGGGGCTGACCGGGGTGGAGCACTCCTTCTGGGTCGCGTTCGGGACCATGGCCGTGCTGCGGTCCAACGCGTTGAGCACCGGGCAGAGCGCGGTGCGGGCGCTGCTCGGCACGGTCGCGGGGATCGTGGTCGGCAGCGCGCTCATCCTGCTGCTGGGCCACGACACCACGGTGTTCTGGGCGCTGCTGCCGATCGCCGTGGTGTTCACCGGGCTCGCGCCCGCCGTGATCTCGTTCGCCGCCGGGCAGGCCGGGTTCACGGTCGTGCTGCTCCTGCTCTTCTCGCTCATCCAGCCGGCCGGGCTGAAGCTCGGGCTGGTGCGCGTGGAGGACGTCGCGATCGGCTGCGCGGTGAGCCTCGTGGTCGGCATCGTGTTCTGGCCGCGCGGCGCCGCGGCGGAGCTGCGTCAGACCCTCGCCGACGGCCTCGCCGAAAGCGCCCGCTACCTGCGCGGGGCCGTCGAGTACGGCGTGAGCCGCTGCGACACTCTCGTGCCCGCGACCAGCGAGCCCGGCGAGGAGAACCGGCGCGCGGCCGCCGCGGCCCGCCGCCTCGACGATGCCTTCCGCGGCTTCCTCACCGAACGCGGCCCCAAGCACGTGCCCCTGGCCGACGTCGCCACCCTGATCACCGCCGTCGCCGTGCTGCGCCTCACCGCGGAGGCCGTGCTCGACCTCTGGCGCCGCGACGCCGGCGGCAGCGCGGCCGGCGACCGCACCGCGGCCCGCACCGAAGTCCTCGCCGCCGGCGACGAACTGGCCCGCTGGTACGAGGACACGGCCACCGCCCTCACCGGCTCCGGCACCTTCCCGCCGGTCAAGTCCCGCGACCCGGCCGCCGACGCCCGCCTCCTCACGGCCGTCCACCGCGACCTCTCCGGCGCCGACCACCAGGGCACCGCCACCGCCGTGAAGATGATCTGGACCGCCGACCACCTCGACGCGGCCCGCCGCCTGCAGCCCACGCTGGCCGGCCCGGTGAAAACGGCGGCGAAGCACTCGTCGCTGCTGAGCTGAGCTCAGCGGCAGCTCCCGGCGTGGTCGACGCGGGACAGTCCCGGCAAGCGAGCATGGGTCATGTGCTCAGGGGAACGCACGCCACTCGGCCGAAAGATGCCGAGCTCCGGCACCACAGCGGGCCAGACCCGAGCCCCTCCACCGGCACCCCAGGCCGGCCTCGCCAGTGGCTACAGCGGCAGGGTGCTCTTCGCTGCCGAGCTGAGCTCGGCTGGGCGCCCCGCCCGGCGGGCGCGTCGAGCGGGACGAGCCCGGCAAGTGAGCACGGGTCGGGGCCTTCCGAGCCGAACGTCGCCTGGCCGAACGTGCCGAGTCCCCGGCGCCACCGGCCGAGATCGACCAAAGCCAAGCCCGCCACTGCAATCGACGCCGGACGGGCCGGCGCCTACCGCGGACACTCGTCGCTCCTCAGCTGAGCAACCGACGCATTTCGCAGCCGGTGCCCGGCGATCAACCCCGATCACCGGGCACCGGTTGAAAAACAGTTACTCCGTCGCCTTCGAGACCAGCGTCGACAGGCCCTTGCCCAGCGCCTCCACCACCCCTGCGACGCCGGCGCCGGCGTGGTGCCGCGCGCCGAGCCACGCCGCGTCGTTGTAGGTGACGTGCGTGCGGCCCTGCTCGTCTTCCCAGGCCAGCGCCTTCAGCGGCAGGTCGAGGCCGCTCGTGGGGGCGTCGTTCAGCAGCGGGGTGCCACCCTTGCCGTGGCCGAAGACCAGCAGCTGCATGGGGCGCAGGGAGAGGCCCGCGGCCTCGGCGTTGGCGGCGTGGTCGATGCGCGCGAACACGATGAGCCCCGCGCCTTCGGCCAGCTGCGCGAGCCGGTCCACCGTCTCTCCCACCGGGTGGCTGCTCGCCACCGTCACCAGGCCGTCGTCCGCCATCGTCGCTCCCTCGTCCTCGCCGGGTTCCCGGGTGGACGCTACTCCCGGCGCGTTATTCCCGATCGGGCGGGAAAAGCGCGGGTTTCCCAATGGCTGGTTCCGCCTGCCGCGCACCCGCGTCCCGGCGCACACTGCGAAGGCAGGCCGAGCGGAAAGGACGCGCAACATGGCAGGTGGACCCTTGCTCGCCGTCGCTTTGGACGGGGCAGGCTGGCACCCGGCGGCGTGGCGGGAGCCGGCTGCGCGGCCGGCCGAGCTGCTCACGGCCGGCTACTGGACCGACCTGGTGCAGGAGGCCGAAGCGGCGAAGCTCGACTTCGTCACCTTCGAGGACTTCCTGTCCCTGCGTGCCGAAGACGGCACGGACGTGGTGCAGGGCCGCCTCGACGCGGTCATGATCGCCTCCCGGGTCGCCCCGCTGACCTCGCGCATCGGTCTGGTGCCGACGGCCGTGGTCACCCACACGGAGCCGTTCCACCTGTCGAAGGCGATCGCGACGCTCGACTTCGTGAGCGGCGGCCGCGCCGGGGTGCGCGTGCAGGTGTCGCGCCGCGACGAGGAGTACCGCAACTTCGGGCGGCGCGAGCCGGGTGAGGTCCCCGAGCTGTTCGCCGAGGCCGCGGACTACGTGGAGGTGCTGCGCCGGCTCTGGGACAGCTGGGAGGACGACGCGGAGATCCGCGACGTCGCCACCGGCCGGTTCGTCGACCGCGACAAGCTGCACTACATCGACTTCGAGGGCCCCTGGTTCTCGGTGAAGGGCCCGTCGATCACGCCGCGGTCGCCGCAGGCCCAGCCGCCCGTCGCCGCCCTGGCGCACAACGACCGCGCGTACCGGCTGGCCGACCAGGTCGCGGACCTCGTGTACGTGACGCCCCACGACCGCGCCGACGCCGCGAAGATCCGCAGCGACCTCGACGAACGCCTGCGCGTGTTCGCCGACCTCGTGGTGTTCCTCGACGAGAAGCCCGGCGCCGCGGCCGCCCGCAAGGCGCGCCTCGACGAGGTCGCCGGCGCCGAGTACACCTCCGACGCGACCGTGTTCACCGGCACCCCTTCCGAGCTGGCCGACCTTTTGCTCGACTGGCACGCCGCCGGCCTCACCGGCTTCCGCCTGCGTCCCGGCGCCCTGCCCGACGACCTCACCGCCGTGACCCGCGGTCTCGTGCCCGAGCTGCGCTCGCGCGGCGCGTTCCGCCACGACTACGAGGCCACCACGCTGCGGGGCCTGCTCGGCCTGCCCCGCCCCGCGAACCGCTACGCCGCCTGAGGAGGGGACCGATGACCACACCGAAGCAGATCCACCTCGCGGCGCACTTCCCGGGCGTGAACAACACCACCGTGTGGAGCGACCCGGCGGCCGGCAGCCACATCGAGTTCAGCTCGTTCGTGAAGCTCGCGCAGACGGCCGAACGCGCCAAGTTCGACTTCTTCTTCCTCGCCGAAGGCCTGCGGCTGCGCGAGCAGAACGGCCTCATCTACGACCTCGACGTGGTCGGGCGCCCGGACACGTTCACCGTGCTCTCGGCGCTGGCCGCGGTCACCGAGCGCCTCGGGCTCGCCGGCACGATCAACTCGACGTTCAACGAGCCGTTCGAGGTGGCCCGGCAGTTCGCCACGCTCGATCACCTCTCGGCCGGGCGCGCCGCCTGGAACGTGGTGACCTCGTGGGACGCGTTCACCGGCGAGAACTTCCGCCGCGGCGGCTTCCTGCCGCAGGACCAGCGCTACTCGCGCGCCGAGACGTTCCTGCGCACCGCGTGGGAGCTGTTCGACTCGTGGCGCGGCGACGAGGTGCTCGCCGACAAGGCGAGCGGCCGCTTCCTGTCCGACGCGAACGCCGGCGCCTTCTCCCACCACGACCAGCACTTCACCATCGACGGCCGCTTCCCGGTGCCGCGCGGGCCGCAGGGCCGTCCCGTGACCATCCAGGCCGGCGACTCCGAGGAAGGCCGCGAGTTCGCCGCCGCCACGGCCGACGCCATCTTCAGCCGCTACGGCACGCTCGAAACCGGACAGCCGTTCTACCGGGACGTGAAGGGCCGCCTCGCCAAGTACGGCCGCACGCCGGAGCAGCTCGTGATCCTGCCGGCCGCCACGTTCGTGCTCGGCGACACCGACGCCGACGCCCACGAGAAGGCCCACGAGGTGCGGCTGCAGCAGGTCAGCGAGCAGACCGCGGTGAAATTCCTGGAACAGCTCTGGAACACCGACCTGTCCGGGTACGACCCGAACGGCCCGCTGCCCGCGGCCGACCCGGCCGTGGGCGACGACCTGATCTCGAAGGGCCGTGCGAGCGTGCGCATGTACCGCGACCCGCTGGCCACGGCGAAGGAGTGGCGTCAGCTGGCCGAAGCCAAGAACCTCACCGCGCGGGAGGTCGTCGTGGAGGTCACCGGGCGCCAGACGTTCATCGGCTCCCCGGCCACCGTCGCGACCGCCATCAACGACCTCGTGCAGAACGACGCGGCCGACGGCTTCATCCTCGTGCCGCACGTGACCCCGGGCGGGCTCGACGAGTTCGCCGACACGGTCGTGCCGCTGCTGCAGGACCGTGGCGTGTTCCGCACGGAGTACTCCGGACCCACGCTGCGCGACCACTTGGGACTGCCGACGCCCTGAGGCCGGGTGCCCCGGTCGGCTGCGGGCCGACCGGGGCGCCGCGAGCCCGAAGTCCACAGAGGACGGACGGTTTGGCAACGTCAACGGCTTTGCGAAGGTTGCGCACGCGCGGGTTCGCCACGGTGGGCCGACCCCTATTCGCCACACCGTCCGGGTGAAGCGGTGTCGCGTTTGCTTGCCGCGGAGGCGGGTATCCGGAATCGTTGTCGTGCAACGAGAACGGAGGACGCCATGACCATGGCCGAACAGGACAGCCGCCCGCGGGCGGACGCGGACGACGAACCCGCGCCTCGCACCACCGCGCTGCCCGCGCAGAACCGCCGGGACGCCGGCAACGAGATCCGGATCGCCGCCCAGCGCGCCGGACGCGAATGGCAGCAGCCGGAAACCGACTGACCTGCCCGATCCACTCCCCTCCCCCGTCCCCGAACACGCGGCTCACCCGCGCACCGGCCTCGACCACCGGCCTTGAAACCGGCGCCGAGGACCGGACTCGGAGACTGACCCCGAAACCGGCCCCGACCACCCGCGACGCCACCCGTCGCTCCCGGAGCAGGCCCCACGACCACGGCACCGGACGGCAGATCCCAGTCCGGCCCCGTCGTCCTTTGTGGACTCTCCGCGGCCCGCGCGGGCCGATCAGGAGACGAACTGCTGACCACCGTCGATGTCGTACGTCGCGCCGGTCAGCGCGGTGTTGGTCATGAGGTGCACGGCGAGCGCGCCCACGTCGGCCGGGGTCACCACGCGGCCGATCGGCAGCGTGGCCCGCAGCTCGGCCCGCCGGTCGTCGAGGTGCTCACCCAGCAGCGAAGCCGACAGCGGCGTGTCCACGAACCCCGCCGCGATCAGGTTCACCCGCACCGGCGCGATCTCCAGCGCGAGCGCGGCCGCGAACGCGGGCAGCGCGGCCGTGGCCGCCGAGGCGATGCCGAGCGCCCGGCT
This sequence comes from Amycolatopsis rhabdoformis, assembly GCF_035918295.1. GTDB lineage: Bacteria > Actinomycetota > Actinomycetes > Mycobacteriales > Pseudonocardiaceae > Amycolatopsis > Amycolatopsis rhabdoformis. Next base: position 2,446,745 of record NZ_CP142149.1, on the reverse strand, counting down.
CACCCGCCGGCCACCGGTGCCGCCCATCAGCACGAGCGAGCCGCCCGGCGGCATCTTGGCGACCGCGTTGCGGGCCACTTCGAGACCGACCACCACGTGGTCGCTCAGCGCCTCGCGGATCTTGTCCGCGGCCATGTCCAGCAGCGGCCCGTACCGCGGCCCGCCCGCGGTGATCAGCACGTGGTCCACGGTCGTCACGCCCTGGAAGAACTCGGCCATCGCCGCCGGGTCGGTCGCGTCGAAAGCCGCGCCGGCCTGGGCGCCGACCTCGGCCACGGCCGCCTCGAGCCGGCCCGGGTCACGCCCGGTGAGCACCACCTCGGCGCCCGCGGCCCGCGCGAGCCGCGCGGTCTCGAACCCGATCCCGGCACTGCCCCCGATGACCACCACGGTCTGCCCCGCCAGCCCCGGCCCTCGCTCGACGTCGGTCATCCGTCCTCCGTGGTCCGCCCCGACACTGCAGCCGACCCAGGCTAGCCGGTCCGCCCCGGCCCCGGACCGGCCGTGAAAATCTCCGCACCGATCGGGGCCGGAACACCCCGGGGCCGAGGTTTCCGCCGCGCCGGATCGGGTACCCGGCCGCCGGGCGCGGCACGCGGTCCCAGCCAGGCCGTGCCCACAGGGCGTCGCCGGTCCACGAGGTCGGCGACGCCCCTCGACAACTTGGCCAGCCCTGATCGGCCTGAACGGCGCCCTGATCGGTTCCCCGAACCTCACGGTCCTCGGGCCCGGCCGCCGGCACCGTCCACTGTGGCCGGAACTCAGCCGAGCATCCGCAGCGTCTCCTCCCACACCCGGTTCGCCAGGGCCGGATCGAGCGCGTACGGCGCGACACCGCTCGCGCCCGGCGCGGGCTCCGGCTGCAGCGGTGCGACGGCGTTATCCTCGAAGTACTGTGCCGTCACCGCCGCAACCAGCGGCGAACCGGCGAGCAGCACCGACGTGGACGCGCCCTGCTCCGGCGTCTTCCAGCCCGGCGGCACGGCCAGCACGTCGCCCTTGCCGTCGAGGGCGCCGACGAAACCGAGCTGCGCCTCGTCGAGGTGGCGCTGCAGGTTGGTCATGATGCCCCCGGGGTGCAGCGCGTTGGCGGTGATGCCGTCGGCCGCCCAGCGTTCGGCGAGCGCGACGGTGAACAGGATCATCGCCGTCTTCGAGCGGGCGTACGCGGTCCACGCCTCGTACGGGGTGCGCTCGAAGTGCGGGTCGTCGAGGTCCACCTGCGCCATCAGGTGCGCCGAGGACGCGACGTTGACCACGCGCGCGTCGCCGGCTTCGGCGAGAGCGTCGTGCAGGCCGAGGGTGAGCGCCGCCGGGCCGAGGTGGTTCACGGCGAACTGCCGCTCCCACCCGTTGGCGGTGCGGGTGAGCTCGGGCAGCGCCATGATCCCGGCGTTGTTCACGAGGATGTGCAGCGGCCCGTCCCACGCGGCGGTGAACTCGGCGATGCTCGCGCGGTCGGCCAGGTCGAGCCGGCGCGCGGCGAGACCCTCGACCGCGGAGGTGTCGCGGACGGCGACGGTCACGTCGGCCCCGGCGGCGGCCAGCGCCCGGGCGGTGACGAGGCCGATGCCCGAGGCCCCGCCGGTCACCACGGCGCGGCGGCCGGTGAGGTCGACGCCGGCGAGCACCTCGGCGGCGGTGGACGAGGCGGTGAAAGCAGTGGTCATCCGGTGGTCTCCTGACTCAGAAGTCGGTGCTGCGGGCGAGGTTCTCGTCCAGCTCGGCGAGCCGGGCGGTGAGTGCGGCGCGGATGGCGCCGTAGGCGTCGCTGCCGAGGGCGAGGCGGCGCGGAGCGGGGGTCACGGCGGCGGACTCGATCACGGCCGCGGCGACCCGCGCCGGATCACCCGGCGCGGAGGCGGTGAGGTCGGCGCCGCTGCGCAGCAACCGGTGCACCTCGCCGACCGGCGTGCCGTCGTAGGCGGCGAGCGGTTCGGCGACCGACAGGGCCGCGCCGAACCCGGTGCGCACGACGCCGGGCTCCACCATCGTGATGCCGATGCCGAACGGCTCGACCTCGCCGATCACCGACTCCAGAAAGCCCTCCACGCCCCACTTCGACGCGTGGTAGAGGCTGCCGCCGGGACTCGAAATGTGCGCACCCATCGTGGTGGTCTGGATGATCCGCCCACCGCCCTGCGCGCGCAGGTGCGGCAGCACGGCGCGCACGAGCCGGATCGGCGCGGTGAGGTTCACCGCGATCTGCTCGTCGATCGCCTCGTCGGACAGCTCCTCCGCGGCCCCGAACGCGCCGCGCCCGGCGTTCGAGAACACGACGTCGATCCGGCCCAGCTCCGCGAACGCCTTGTCCACGACCGTGCGCAGCTCAGCCGGGTCGGTCACGTCCAGCCGCGCGGGCCACAACCGTTCGTGGCGCGGCAGTACCTCGGGCCGGCGCGCCGTGGCGGCGACCCGGTGCCCCCGGGCCAGCAGCTGTTCGGTGACCGCGCGCCCGATCCCCGCGGACGCCCCGGTGACGAACCAGGTCTGCATGCGAGTTTCCCTCCACATAGTTCCAACTGGTTGGTTTAATCTCGCGGCAGCGTCGAACCGGAGCACTAAACCAACCGGATGGTTTAAAACCTAGTCACTGCCGCCGCGGATTGTCAACCAGACAGTTGGATTATTACCCTGGGCCCATGACGTACGACTCGGACGCGACCCGCGCCCGTCTCCTGGAGGCGGCCCACGACGAGTTCCTCGAACGCGGCCTCGCCGGCGCCCGGGTGGACCGCATCGCGACCGCCGCCTCGGCCAACAAGCAGGCGATCTACGCCTACTACGGCTCGAAGAACGCCCTGTTCGACGCCGTCCTCGAAGCCCGCCTCGGCGTGCTGGCCGACCTCGTGCCCTTCACCCCCGACGACCTGCCCGGCTACGTCGGCGCGCTGTTCGACTACCTCGTGGCCGAGCCCGGCGTGATGCGCCTGATGCAGTGGAAGGCCCTCGAACGCCCCGAAGCCTCCGCGCAGGAGGTGCGGGCGCACGTGGACAAGGCCGCCGAGCTCTCGGCCGCCCACGACCTGGACCAGGAGCAGGGCGTGGACGCGCTGATGCTCACGCTAGCGCTGGCCCAGGCGTGGAACCTCACCCCGCCCGAGATCCGCTCCCCCGCCGGCCGCGAATCGGCCGCGCGGCTCAAGCGCCACCGCGCCGCTGTGATCCGGGCCACCGCGGCGGTCGTGGGCGAACTCCTCGGCGGTGCAACACACTGACGGACACGCAAGCACCGGACACGCAATCATTGCCGAGCACGGAGGGAGCCGTATGAGCCGCTACGCGCGTTTCGAGCACCTGAGGGTGGAGGGCCCGGACGAGCACGGTGTCGTCGAACTCGTGCTCGACGGACCGAACCTCAACGCCGTGAGCGAGGCCGCCCACGGCGACCTCGCCGACATCTGGCGCGAGTTCGACCGCGACCCGGCCGTGTACGCGGTGCTGCTGCGCGGCGAGGGCAAGGGGTTCTCCGCCGGCGGCTCGTTCGACCTCGTCGAGAAGCTGACCACCGACTTCGAGGCGCGCTCGCGCACCATGCGCGAAGCTCGGGACCTGGTCTACAACATCATCGACTGCTCGAAGCCCATCGTCTCGGCGATCCACGGCCCGGCCGTCGGCGCCGGGCTCGTGGCCGGGGTGCTCGCGGACGTGTCGGTGGTGACCAAGACCGCCAAGATCGTCGACGGCCACACGCGCCTCGGCGTGGCGGCCGGGGACCACGCGGCGATCTGCTGGCCGCTGCTGTGCGGCATGGCGAAGGCCAAGTACTACCTGCTCACCTGCCGCCCGATGACCGGCGAGGAAGCCGAGCGGATCGGCCTGGTCTCGCTGTGCGTGGACGAGGACGCCGAACTGCTGCCGACCGCGCGCGACCTCGCGCGGGAGCTGGCGCTGGGCGCGCCGAACGCCATCCGGTGGACGAAACAGAGCCTCAACGCGTGGTACCGGCAGCTCGCCGGCGCGATCTTCGACTCCTCGCTGGCGCTGGAGTTCTCCGGGTTCGCGGGGCCGGAGGCACGCGAAGGCCTGGCTTCGCACCGGGAACGCCGCAAGCCCGAATTCCCGCGGCTCTCGTCCGAGGACCGCGGCGGTGCCGATGCCTGAGGCATTGCTCGACGGCCTGCGCGTGGTCGAGATCTCCAGCTACGTCGCCACTCCCCTCTGCGGCCTCACCCTGGCGCAGTTCGGCGCCGACGTCGTGCGCGTCGAGCCCGTGGGCGGTGCCCCCGACCGCACCCGCTGGCCGCTGGCCGATTCGGGCACCAGCCTGTACTGGACCGGGCTCAACAAGGGCAAGCGCGCGGTCACGGTCGACTGGACGTCCGAAGTGGACCGGGCCCGCGTGGCCGACCTGATCGTCCACGGTGGACCGTGTGTCGTGGTGACCAACACCGACCGGCACCCGGAGCTCACCCACGCCGCGCTGTCGGCCCGGCGGCCGGACGTGATCCACGCGCTGCTGGAAGGCCGAGCCGACGGTGGTGCGGCCGTGGACTACACCGTGCAGGCGGCCACCGGGTTCCCGCTGATCACCGGCCCGGCCGGCGTGCCGGGACCGGTCAACCACGTGCTGCCCGCGTGGGACCTCGCCGCCGGCCTGTACCTCGCCACGAGCCTGCTCGCGGCCGAGCGCCGCCGCGGGCTCACCGGCCGGGGCGCTTCGCTGCGCGTCGCGCTGGAGGACGTGGCCCTCGCCACCGCCGGCAACCTCGGCTACCTCGCCGAGGCCCAGGTCACCGACCACGAGCGCGCCAAGTCCGGCAACGACATCCACGGCACCTACGGCCGCGACTTCACCACGGCCGACGGCGTGGCCGTGGTGATCGTGGTGCTCACCGAACGGCACTGGACGAAACTGCTGGCCGCGACCGGGCTCACCGCCGCGTTCGCCGCGCTGGCCGAGTCGCTCGACCTCGACTTCACCGGGGAAGCCGCCCGCTTCGAGCACCGCGACCTCATCTCCGCGCTGCTCGCGCGCTGGTTCGCCGCCACCACGTTCGCCGACGTGGCCGAGGCGCTCGACGAGCACCGCGTGCTCTGGCAGCGCTACCGCACCTTCGCCGAGGTCGGCCGCGACCCGGCGCTGGCCGAGGGAGGCCTGTTCGCCTCGCTGGACCAGCCCGGCGTCGGCCCGCACCTCGCACCGAAGTCGCCGGTCGTGGTCGACGGCACGCGGCCCGCGCCGAGGCCCGCACCGAGCGTCGGCCAGCACAACCCGGAGGTCTTCGCCGAGTAGGTCTTCGGCCGGGAGATCTTCGGTGGACGGGTCACGCGCGGTCCTTGTTCACCACACGCAGCACCAGCCACTGGTCGAACCAGGCGCCGATCGTGGTGAGTGTGAGCATCACCAGGGCGAGGACCAGGTGCGCGTAGCTGTGCAGCGGCGCCACACTGTCGGTCAGCCGCGTCAAGCCCAGCTGCACGAGCAGCCGCGCCACGAACAGCGCCACCACCAGGCCCACCGCCCGCTTGCGGCGCCACACCGCGCGCAGCAGCTGCCGACGCCGCGCGAGCATCGTGGACCACAGCAGCAGATGCACGCCGACGATCGCGAGCGGCAGCACCGCGATCCACGGGTACTTGTCCTGGAACTGCGCCGTGAGGTCACCGCTCGCCGCGAGCAGCCCCACCAGCACGAAGTACCACGCGGGCAGCCCTGTGATCCGGCCCTGGGGCAGCCGCTGCGTCTCCGGGATGAAGTCCGTGTTCAGCATCGGGGTCTCTCCGTCCGTCGCGTGCCGATGCGTCGAGACTCCCGGAACCGGGCCCGGCGAAGATCGACCGCGCGGACGAACCTGCGGCCCGGCCTCATACCTGCGGACGAGGAGTGCCGCGCCGCGGCGGGAGCTGGCTCGATCCCCGCAACCACGACGCGACCGCGGTCTTCGTCGACTCGAACCGCGAAGGCGTGAGGAGGCTCTGCGCCACGAGGTGGCCGGATCCGCCGCCGAGGCCCGCGCCCGGGTGCGTCGAGGCGCCGATGTGCCAGAGGCCGGGCACCGGGGTGCGGTGGTGGGCGGCGCTGGGCAGCGGGCGCCAGTGGAAACTCTGGTCGAGTTCGGCGGCGCCGCCGTAGGGATCGCCGGCGACGGCGTTGGGGTTGGCCGCCGTCAGGTCCGGTGGGGTGATCACGTCGACGGCCAGCACGGAATCGCGCAGGCCGGGTGCGTGCCGGGCGATGCGGTCGAGCACGCGGGAGGCGTAGGCCTGCGCGAGGGCCGGGTTCCAGCCGGCCGAAGTGTCGAGCTCGCCGGCCGCGTCGCCGCGCGGGGCGAAGGGGGTTTCCTGCAGCTGCAACCACAACGAGGCCGCGCCCGCGGGGACACGCGACGGGTCGAGCAGGTACTGCTGGCCGACCACGATCGTCGGCCGGGCGGGCAGCAGGCCGGCTTCCGCCTCGGCGCAGGCGATGCCCGTGCCGGCCGAACCGTCGCTCACGTGGACCAGCGGGATCTCGCGCAGCCGCTCGTCGCGCCAGTGCGGCGGTGCGGAGAGGGCGACGTGGATCTGCAGCTCGGCCCGGCCGTAGCGGAAGCGGCGGGCCTCGTCGGTCACCTGCGCCGGCACCGACCCCGCCGGCAGCAGCTCGCCGTACAGCGCCGTCGGAGTCACCGACGCGACCACGGCCCGTCTGGCCCGCAGCGTCTCGCCACCCGCCACGACCCCGGTCGCCCGGCCGTTGTCCACGAGGATGCGCTCCACCGGCGCGCCGGTGCGGATCTCCACGCCGCGCTCCGCCAGCAGCGACCGGAACGCCTCGACGAACCGGCCGGCCCCGCCCTCGACCACGGGCGGGCCGAAGCCGTGCAACGTCGCGGCCAGCACCGGCACGAGGAACCCACCCGAAGCCTGGTCGGGCGCCAGGCCGGCGTGCAGCAGCCACGGCACCCACAGCTGGTCGACCTCCGTGCCGGTGAACTCCCGCGCGCACCACGATCGGCCGCTGGTCACGAGGTCGCGCAGCCACCGTTCGGTCCCGGCGCGGCCGAGCCCTCGTGCCAGCCCGCCGGCGTGGCGCAGCATCGCGGGCGAGCGCAGCTCGGCACCCATCAGCCCGCCGACCGGCCCGGCCTGGTCGAGGAAGTCCTGCAACGCTTTCAGGTACCGGCCGCGGTCTTCGGCGTGCCCGAACTGCTCCGCGGTGCGCTCCGGGTCGCGGTGCGCCACCACGGCGCGCCCGTCGTCGGCGATGCTCGCGACGAGCGGGCCGTCGGTGTTGCGGTACACCAGCCCGTGCCGGTGCAGCTCCTCCCCCAGCTGCGCGTACGCGCCACCGGACACGAACAGCGGATGCCACGACGAGAACGTGTCGTGCACGTACCCCGGCAGCGTGCGTTCGCCGCTCGCGATGAACCCGCCGAGCCGCTCCTCACGCTCGACCAGCGTCACCGACCACCCGGCGCCCGCGAGCTCGGCCGCCGCCACCAGCCCGTTGATCCCACTGCCGACCACGATCGCGTCGGACATCGGCACTCCCCTCAGGCCAGGTGCGCCCGCACCGACTCCTGCCCCGGATCAGTCCAGCCCTTCGACGCGGCGTAGGCGATCATCTCGCCGAAACCGTCCGTCCACTGTGGATCGCCCGCCGGACCCTGGTCGCGCAGCCACGCCACCGCGAGCCACGCGTGCCCTTCGGCCGCCCTGCCCGCACCGGCCGTTCGCAAAGCCGAGTCCACGTCGGTCTCGCTGAGCCCGTCGGCCCGCTCGACCGACAGCGAGGTCAGCTCCGCGGCCTCGACCACCGACGGCCGCAGCTGCGCACTGATGAGCACCTTCACGCTTCGTCCCCTTCCGGCCCGCTGACGCAGGAACACGCCGCTCTCCGAGCGGCCTCGTCGAGTCTGCCGCACCGGCGCGAGCCGCGCCCGCCGTCCTCGGCTTCCGCATGTTCCAGCGGGCCAGCGAGATGCCGGGATTCGTCGCGTTGCACCGCTTCGACGTGCCGGACGGGCGCGAACTCCTCGAGATGACCCGCTCGTACACGAAGGCGTCCTCGACGTTCCAGGCGTCTCCCGCCGACGACCACGCCGCCGACGAGCTCGCGTCCCGGCTGCGGGCGAAGTCGGCGACGTAACCCCTGGTACCTGGCCGGCAGGCGCGCAACGACAGTGCGACGACCAAGATCCTTTGTGGACACCCGCGCGATCCGGCTGACGCCCGCGCGCACCGGATGGCCCCGCCGCGGCCGCGCGGCCAGACTTCCGCACACCACATCGGCACCGCACCTCGAGGAGAGGCCATGGTCAAGCCCGTCGCCGACGGCAAGGGATTCAAGCTGGGGCTGTTCTCGGCCAACTGCTCGTCCGGGCTGGCGGTGACGAAGATCCCGGAGCGCTGGTCGGGCAGCTGGGAGGACAACCTGCGCCTGGCCGAGCTGGCCGACGAGGTCGGCCTCGACTTCCTGCTGCCGATCGCGCGCTGGATCGGCTACGGCGGCGAGACCAACTTCCACGAGGGCGTGCTCGACCCGACCACCCTCGCGGCGGCGCTGCTGGCCCGCACCCGGCGGATCACGGTGTTCACCACCGTGCACACCGCGTTCAACCACCCCGTGGTGGTCGCCAAGCAGCTCGCCACCGCCGATCTGGTCGGCAGCGGCCGCGCGGGGATCAACATCGTGGCCGGCTGGAACGAACCCGAGTACCGCGCCCTGGGCGCCGATCTGCCGACCGAGCACGACGCACGGTACGCGCTGGCGCAGGAGTGGTGGGACGTCGTGCGCCGGATCTGGACCGAGGAAGGCCGGTTCGACCACGAAGGCCGGTTCTTCCGGCTCGAAGGCGTGGAGGGCATGCCGAAGCCGCACGACGGGCCGTTGCCGGTGCTCAACGCCGGTTCGTCGACGCAGGGCCGCGGCTTCGCGGCGCGCAACGCCGACGTCGCGTTCACCATCGTCGGCGGGCCCGAGGACGGCGCCGGCATCGTCGAGGCGATCCGCGCCGAGGCGCAGCGAGAGCACGGTCGCCAGGCCGGCGTGTTCACCCTCGGTCACGTCGTGTGCCGGCCGACGCGCGCCGAGGCCGAGGAGTACCTGCACTACTACGCCGACGAGCACGCCGACTGGGCCGCTGTCGACAACCTCATGCGGCTGCAGGGCCTGCACGCGCAGTCGTTCACCCCCGAGATGCTCGAGACGTTCCGCGCCCGGTTCGCCGCCGGCCACGGCAGCTGCCCCCTGATCGGCACGCCCGACGACGTCGCCGACCGAATCGCGGCGTTCCACGAGGCCGGGTTCGCCGGGATGACGCTCTCGTTCGTGGACTACGCGGGCGAGCTTGGCTACTTTGCCCAGGAAGTGCTGCCGCGCCTCGAGGCCCGCGGGACCCGGGCCCCCGCCGGCTGACGCGACCGAGAGGAGCCGCCGGTGACCGCGACGACGGGGTACCCGCACCGCGCCCACGACGGGACGCTGCTCGCGCCGTCGCTGCGGTCCACGCGGCTCACCGACCTGCGCGATCGCGTGCAGGACGCCACCGTGGTGCACGAGATCGGCGTGCGCCGCGGCCGCCCGGACGGCACGGTGGCCGTGGCGGCGCTCGGCGCGCTCAACCTGGTCGTGGTCCGCTACGGCGCCCAGGTGACCGTGGATGCCTTCCCGACCCGCAACCGCTTCGCGCTCACCGTGCCGCTGGGCCCGATGCGCGTGTCGGCGCCCGAGATCCGGAACGAGGTGCTCACGTCGGGCTTCGCCCTCGCCGGCGACGCGCACACGGTGATGCGCCCCGACCCGCACGCGGGCGCGCTCGTGCTGTCGGCCCGCATGTCCCGCGTCGAGGAACACCTCGGCACGCTGCTGGGCCGCCCGCCGCACACCGCGCTGCGCTTCCTGCCGCCCACCGCACCGGCGGCGGGCCCGTCCGCGCTGCTCGACTCCGCGTGGCGCACCGCCTGCCTGGCGCTGGCCGACACCCGCGCCCCGCTCGGCCCGACCGTGCTGCGGGCGCTCGAAGACCAGTTGCTCACGGCGATCCTGCTCGGCCTGCCGCACACGTCGTCGGCCGAACTGCTGGCCGGCCCCGCCGACCCGCCGGCCGACGCGGTCGAGCGGGCCCGCGCGTGGCTCGACGACCACCACGCCGAACCGCTCACCGTCGCCGACATCGCCCGTGCCGGCGGCCTCGGCCCACGGCAGCTGCAGGAGCAGTTCCGGCGCCGCCTCGGCACCACCCCGACCGCGCTGCTGCGCGACCTCCGCCTCGGCCACGCGCACCGCGCGCTGCTCGGCGCCGACGGCCCGGAAAGCCGGACGGTGGCCGAGATCGCGTACTCCTGCGGGTTCACGCACCTGAGCCGCTTCGCGCAGGACTACCGCGCCCGCTTCGGCGAACTGCCTTCCGAAACCGCGCAGCGATCCCGGTGACCACAATGGACAGTGCGTGGTCCTGGAGAGTGCCGGGTGGTAAGAGCGCCTGGTAGTAAGAGCGCCTAGTGGCTGTGCACCGGCCGCAGCCGCTGCGCGACTTCCGCGACGAGCTCGTACGACCGCCGCCGGTCCGCGTGGTCGAACACCGGCGTGGTGATCATCAACTCGTGCGGCCCGGCGCGGTCGAGCAGGCCCTGCAGCCGGTCCTGCACGGTCTCCGGCGAGCCGGCCACGAGGTGATCGCTGTGGGCCGTGATCTCCTCGGGGTCGGCGTCGGACAAGCCCACGGCCGCCGTTTCGGGATCCGGCAACAGGATCCGCCGACCGCGGTGGCGGCTCAGCGCCTTGAGCCGCGCGGGGCCGGCCAGCCACGCGGCGTGGACGTCGGTGTCCGCCGCGATCACGGCGACGCTGAGCAGCGTGGGGCGCACGGTGATCCGGCGGTACTCGGCGAGCGCTTCGACCGCCTCGCGGGCGTTCAGGTGGTGGGCGTAGGCGTACGGCAGGCCGAGCCCGGCGGCGGTCCGCGCGCCGGCCGCGCTCGAGCCCAGCACCCAGACGTCCGGCACGTTGCCGATCGCGGGCACCGCCGGCACCGGCCTGTCGCCGGCGAAGTAGGCCAGCAGGTCCTTCACCTGCTCCGCAAAGGGTTCCGCCGCGCGGTCCGCCGAACCGCGCACGGCGGCCACCGCGGCGCGCGGACCACCGGGCGCGCGGCCGAGTCCGAGATCGATGCGGCCGGGGTGGAACGCGGCCAGGGTGCCGAACTGCTCGGCCACCACGATCGGCGCGTGGTTCGGCAGCAGCACCCCGCCGGCCCCCACGCGGATCCGGCTCGTCTCCGCGGCGATCTGCCCCACCACCACGGCCGGCGCCGAACTCGCGACGCCGCGCATGCCGTGGTGCTCGGGCACCCAGTAGCGGTGGTAACCCAGGTCCTCGGCCAGCACCGCGAGGTCGACGGTGCGGCGCAGGGCTTCGCGCGCCGTGGAGCCTTCGACGATCGGGGAGGTGTCGAGCACCGAGACGCGCACGGCTCCTGCCTACCACGAAGCCGCGAAAGCCGCGCGCAAACACGAAAACGGCGGCGCGCTCGAAAGGGAGCACACCGCCGTTTCCGATCCGGCCGGTCTCAGTCGACCTTCATCTCGCCCAGCTCCGACCAGCTGTCCTGGTCGAGGGTGGTGTTGATGATGTCCGGGGTCTTCTGCAGGTACTGCGGGAAATCCGCCTGCGCCTTCTTGAAGTGATCGGCGTTGACGTGCGCCCCGGCCGCGTCGTCTTCGAAGGCCTCGACGAGGACGTACTCGTTCGGGTTGTCGAGGCTGCGGGACCAGTCGAACCACTTGTTGCCCGGTTCGGCGCGCGTGGCCGCGGTGAACTCCCGCGAGAGCTCCGGCCACCGGTCCGCGTACTCCGGTTTGATCTGCCACTTCACGGTGATGAAGATCATCTGTTCCTCCTTCGTGCCCTCAGCAGCGTAGCGCCGGCGAGCGCGCGTCCGCTGTGGACGGCGCGCTCGCGGCGCCACGCTCACGGGATCAGGATCGCCCGGCCGCGGATGCGGCCCCCGTCGAGGTCGTCGAGCGCCTGCTGGAAGTCGTCGAGCGCGTACTTGGTGGTGTGCAGCTTCACCTTGTCCTGCGCGGCCAGCACCATCAGCTCGCACAGGTCGGTGTAGGACCCCACGAGGTTCCCGATGAAGTTGATCTCCGTGGAGATCACGTCGATCGTCGGGATGTTGATGTTCTCGCCGTAACCGACGACGTGGTAATCACCCGCACGGCGCAGCATCGCCACCCCGTCACGCGTCGCGCCGCCCTCGCCCACGAAGTCGACCACGACCTCCGCGCCGTGGCCGCCGGTCAGCTCCTGCACCGCGGCCACGTGCCCGCCGTCGGCGACCACGCCGTGGTCCGCACCGATCGACTCGGCCAGCTTCACGGCCTCGGCGTTGCGGTCGACCACGATCAGCTCGGCCGCCGTCATCGCCTTGAGCACCTGGATGCCGATGTGCCCGAGCCCGCCGGCACCGATCACCACGCACTTGTCGCCCGGCCGCAGCCGGCGCGCGGCCTTGGCCGCCGCGTGGTAAGCGGTGAGGCCGGCGTCGGCCAGTGCCGCGACGTCCGCGGGCTCCAGCGAGTCGTCGAGCTTCACGACGCTGCGCGCCGAGGTCTTGAGCACCTGCGCGTAGCCGCCGGCGGTGTCGATGCCGGGGAACTGGCTGTTCTCGCAGTGCACGTCGTCGCCGCGCCGGCACGCGGGGCACAGCCCGCACGTGATCAGCGGGTGCACGATCACCTTGTCGCCCTCGGCGACGTTGGTGACCGCCGAGCCCACGGCCTGCACCCAGCCCGCGTTCTCGTGCCCGATCGTGTAAGGCAGCGTGACGCCGGACTTCTCCGCCCACTGCCCCTCGAGGATGTGGAGGTCGGTGCGGCACACGCCGGCCCCGCCGATGCGCACGAGCACGTCGTGCGGCCCGGTCACCTCGGGCTCGGGGACGTCGGACATCCGCAGCTTCTGGTCGTACCCGACGACCTGGACTGCCTTCACGAAGCTCGTGCCTCCTCACCGGCGACTGCCGAAACGGACGGGTCGTGGGGCCGGGCCGTCTGGTCCGTCTCCGACCCGGGGTAACGCGTGCGCAGCAGGCCGCGGCAGAAGTGCGCGTTGCCGTCGATCGAGATCCGGATCGACCGGGCGAAGCGCAGCCGCAGCGGCACCTCCTCGCGCGGGTAGGGCGCGCCGTGCTCGTCCACGAGCACCGGTTCACCCGGTTCGACGCTCAGCCCGAGCGCCTCCCGCCGCCGCAGCAGTGCGTCGGTGGTGCGCCCGGCGGGCAGACCGCCGAGCGTGACGTCGTGCAGATCTTCCTCGCGCAGCGCCGGATTTGCACGCAGCAGCCCCGTGAGCGCCCGCTCCATGGCGGCCGTGTGGGCCTTGCGGCGGAAGGTGAGCCGCAGCTCGTCGAGGTCCTTCTCGGCCTCGGAGCCGAACGTGCCGAGGTACCCGGCGTCGGCGGCGAGGCCCCGGTTGATCAGGTCGGAATCGTGGTGGTCGTCGAGCTGCACGACCACGCGCTCCACCCCCGGCAGGGCGGTGAGCACGTCCTTCGCGTCCGAGGCCATCAGGTACGCGAAGTTGGGCGAGCAGAACGAGGTCGGCAGCCGCAGGTGCACGGTGAGCTCGTGGTCGGCGACGGCCACGGAACGCACGAACCCGAGATCGGTGATGGGTTCGTCGAGCTCCGGGTCGTACACCGAACCGAGCGCGCCGAGCGCACGCTGTTCGAGATCGGGCATCAGGCAACCGCCGCCGCTTCCGCCTTGGCGTCCGCCGGCGGGTTCTTCACCTGCAGCTCCGCGGGCACCGGGATGTCGTACATGGCCGCGGCGTTGAGGCCCAGGATCTTCTTCTTGATGTCCGTGGTGAGCGGCGCGTACTCGGTCATGTCCTCGGGGATCTGGAAGTCCACGAACTTCTCCACGAGCCACTTCGGCGTCCAGATCGCGTAGTCGCTGGAGAACTGGATGCGGTTCTCGTCGAGCCAGTACAGCAGCTCGCCGATGATCTGCGCGAAGTAGCGCGGGCGCGTGTGGATGAACGGCATCGCGACGGCCAGGCCGGCGTGCACGTTCGGCTCCTGCGTGGCGATCCAGCAGAAGTCCTCGAGCCGCGGCAGGCCGCAGTGCTCGATCACGAAGTTCAGCTCGGTGAAGTCGGTGGCCACCTTGTCCACGTCGGCCACGTCGAAGGCGTCGCGGTCGAGCGGGCGGATCGTCGGGCCCTTGTGGATGTGGATGTTCTTGATCCCCAGCTCCTGGGCGGCCTCCAGGTAGCGGTAGCTCCACTTGTCGTCGAGCTTCCAGCCGCGCGAGTCACCGAACCACTCGGCCGTGTAGAGCTTGGCACCCTTGAGGTTGAACCGCTTGGCGTCTTCCCGCAGCTGCTTGAGGCCGTCCTCGCCGTAGCGCGGGTCCCAGCAGTGGTTGTAGGTGAGCTTGTCGGGGTTCTTCTGCGCCAGCGCGAACGCCTCGTCGGTCTGGCCGAAGTTGTTGTTGTAGAACGCGGGCAGGGCCGCGGGCTGGAAAATGGCGTGGTCCACGTAGCCGTCTTCGAAGATGTCCTTCATCAACCGCTCGCCACCCTGGTACAGGTACTCGTCGTACCCCCACACCTCGGACTCGGGGCTGAGGTTGCGGTGGTAGTCGTAGAAGCAGTCGATGAACTGCTTGCCGTGGATGTTCCGCTGGTTCTCCGGCCGCGCGTCCCAGAGCGCGATGTGCGCGTCGAGGATGAAGTACTTCTCGCCGTCCTTGCTGTACATGGGCTTTCCTCCGCATTCGTGACCACATCGGCACGTCGAGACCGGAACTTAGGGGGATCATGGCCGGTGCGGGTGGGCCATGCTGTCTCGATTTGAGACATCGGCCCGTACCGCGGTTACCCTGGGAACTCGTAGCCTTGGCCGAGCCGGACACACGATCGGCACGAGACGCAGAGTGGCGTCTTCCGGGAGGTGGCATGACACGCGGTGAGGGGCTCGAGCCCCGGGGCGACACCACGCCGAGGCTGCGCGCTTCGTGGCAGCGCAGCGCGCGCTACGGAGTGCCCGGCGACGAGGTGAAACCCGTGTTCACGGCCACCGTCGACACCGGCTCGCTGCTGTTCGAATGCGGCGACGAGGTGCTGCGGGCGCTGCACGCGACGCTGGCCAACGAACCGATCAGCCTGATGCTCACCGACAGCGAAGGCCTCGTGCTCAGCCGCCGGTGCGGAGACCCGGGTATCACGCGTTCGCTGGATCGGGTGCACCTCGCGCCCGGGTTCTCCTACGCGGAGAACAACGCCGGCACCACCGGCCTCGGCATGGCGCTGGCCGACCGGGCCCCGACGCTGGTGCGCGCGGGCGAGCACTACTGCTCCAGCCTGCGCGGCTACACGTGCGCCGCGGTGCCGGTGCTCGACCCGATCACCGGCTCGCTCGCCGGCAGCGTGAACCTCACGACGTGGTCGGAGCAGTCCTCGGGCCTGCTGCTCGCACTGGCCCAGACCGCCGCCGGGCACACCAGCTCGCTGATGCTGGCGCGCGCCTCGGGCCGCCGCCCGCGCCCGGCCCCGCGCGGCGAGGTCTTCCGCGTCTACGCCGACCGCATCGACCCGCCCGAGCTTTCGGCCGCCTGGCACCACGCCCTGCTCGAGGCGATGGACACGATGACCGGCGGCCGCACGGTCGCGGTGGTCGGCGAGCCCGGCGTCGGCAAGACGGCGCTGGCCGCGCTCGCCCGCCGCGAGCTGCACCCGCGCGAACGCGTGCTCAACGCGCGCCCGCCCGCCCCGGACGACGTGGACGCGTGGCTCGCGATGTGGGCCCCGGAGGTCGGCAAACCGGACACCTGCGTGATCGTCTCCGGCGTCGACACCCTGCCGGCCTGGGCCGCCGGCGAGCTCGCCACCCGCTTCGCCGACAGCCGCGACGGTTTCGTCCTCACCGCAACGGATTCCACCGCCATCCCGAAGGCGCTGCTGTCCTTCGTGGACACCGCCGTCGAGCTGCCACCCCTGCGCCTGCGGCCCGACGACATCCTGCCCCTGGCGCACCACTTCGCCCACCGCGCCCGCGGCCGCGCCGTCTCGTTCACCCCGGCCGCCGCCCGCGCCCTGACCACCCACGACTGGCCCCAGAACGCCAAACAGCTGCGCCGCGCCGTCACCGAGGCCGCCGGCCGCGCCGACACCATCGACACCCACCACCTGCCCCCCGAGGTGTTCACCACCCCCGGCCACCGCCTCAGCCGCCTGCAGTCCCTCGAACGCGACGAGATCGTCCGCTGCCTCGCCCAGCCCGGCGCCACGGTCGTCCGCGCGGCCGCCGAACTCGGCATGGGCCGCGCGACGATCTACCGGAAGATGGCCCAGTACGGGATCAAGAACCGGCAGCTGCGTTCCTGAGATCCGGTGCGGGGGTCCGGTTCGGGCGGCTGTAGGCGAGGCTGCCCGACCTCCCGCGGCTTGTCTGCCGCCTGAGGACGAGAGCCGTTGCCTACAGTTCGGTAATGGCGTCAGCTGCCCGTGCTTCGGCTGGTGGTCCGCGACCTGAGCACGGGAGCCCGTTGCCGACGGTTCGGAGGGGTGTCACAGGCGCTGTGCCGGGTCATCGTGCTCAACGGCCCGTCGAGCTCGCTCAATACGAGCACCGGCCAGGCTCTGCTGCGCCGGGCCCGGCGGGAATTCCACCGCGCGATCGCCCCACACCTCGGCCGGCGGCGACGTAATCATGGAATCCGCCGACTGCGCCCGCGAGATCGTCGGGCGGTTCGCCACGATCGGCCGGCCTGAGGCGTTCGCACGGCTCCGCCGAGATCGCCGAAGCCCGGCGTCGGTGCGCGTCGAGGCTTGACCTCGCCGTCACGCCCCGTCAGGAGCGCGAACCCCGCCGCAGCATGTAGGGCGTTATACACCCTCTTCGGGACTGTCGCCGAGGCGCTCGAGGAGGCAGGGTGGGGTCCGGGTGTCCGCTCGGAGAAGGAGCGTGAGTCGAGATGCCGTGGTTCCCGGACTTCGTGAACGCCGCCGAGTTGGCGCGCAAGCAGACGCGCGTGGAGGGGCACGCGGATCCCGTCGGGCAGTTCTTCGCGGCGCTGACCGAGGGTGACGCGCAGCCGCTCGAGGCGGTGTGGCCCGGGGAGGTCGTGGTGTACGACCCGCGGGCCGGGGAGGTCCGCGGGCGCAAGGAGCTGCGGCGGTTCGTGCAGGTCAACCAGACCTGGCTCGGTGAGCAGCACGCTCGCGCGGAGACGATCGCGACCACGCGCGCCGGCGGGCGGGCCGTGGTGGAGCTGCTGGCGAGGCTCGGCGACGACGGGCAGGTGGCCTGGCCGGTGGCGGTCGTGGCGGAGTCGGCCGACGAGCGGTCGGTGGTGTTCCGCACCTACTGCAGCCAGTGGCCGGTCGACGGGAAGCGGCACCTGCGTCCCGCGATCCTCGCGTCGGCCGACACGCCGCTCGGCGACGTGGTCGGGCACTACCTCGAGGCGCTCGACGCCGGGGACGCCGGCGCGCTCGTGGCCACCTTCTCCCCCGGCGGTTACCTGCGCGAGCCGATCGGCGCCCACGCGCGCCACACCGGTCCCGACGAGTTGCGCGAGTTCTTCACCCGGACGCTCGCCGCCGGCGGGGTGCACCTGGAGCCGTGTGTGGTCACCGACGACGGGGTGCGCTGCGTGCTCGAATACACCTGCGTGCACTGGGGCAGCCACGACGTGCCCCCGCAGGCCGGCGTGTGCGTGTTCGACCGCGGCCCGGACGGGTTGCTCAGCGCGGTGCGCGTGTACGACGACATCGAGGCGCCCGCCGCGTGACCGGCGGGATCACTCCGTCCGGGCGATGCGGCCCGCGGCCGTCCGGCCGAGACTGGGCTCGACCGTCCTGAAAGGAGCCGAGGCCGTGGACATGAAGCTCGAAGTGGTGGTGCTGCCGGTCGCGGACGTCGACCGCGCCAAGGCGTTCTACACCGGGCTCGGCTGGCGGGAGGACGCCGACTACACCGACGCCTCGGGCTTCCGCGTCGTGCAGCTGACCCCGCCCGGGTCGCCGTGCTCGATCATCTTCGGCTCGGGCGTGAGCGCCATCGAACCCGGCACGGCGCAGGGCCTGCACCTCGTGGTCACCGACATCGACGCCGCCCGCGCCGAGCTCGCCGGCCTCGGTGTCGCCGTGAGCGAGGTCTTCCACGACGCGGGCGGCGTGTTCCATCACGCCGGCACCGCCGACCGGGTGCCCGGCCCCGCGCCCGAGCACCAGAGCTACGGCTCGTTCGCCTCTTTCGCCGACCCGGACGGCAATGGCTGGCTGCTGCAGGAGATCACCGAGCGGCTACCGGGCCGCTGACCGCGTACGCCCCTGGCAGTACGGCCGAGTGCCGTTGCTCGACGGACGACGGCCACGCGATTTCCCCCGACGATGGACCGCACAGCACCGGCCATCGGCGGAGGAGGCGGCATGGCGACCGGACAGGGGTGGCGACTCGGCGCCCGCACCCGGAAGTGGTACCTCGTCGGGCACCTCGTGTCCGCGGCGGCGTGGTTCGGCCTCGACCTCGCGCTGGGCATCCTCGCGGTCACGGCGATGGTGACCGACGACCCCGCCGTGATCACGACTTCCCTGCACGCCCTGCAGTTCTTCGCGGTGTGGCCGATGTTCGCGGCGAGTGTGCTCACGCTCGCCACCGGCACCGTGCTCGGGTTGAGCAGCAGGTACGGCCTGGTCCGGTACTGGTGGGTCGTCGCGAAGCTGGCGGTGAACGTGCTCATGGCCGTGCTGATCCTCGTCGCGCTGCGGCCGGGGATCGACGCCGCCGGGAATCCGGCCGATCTGCTGCCACCGGTGGTCGTGGCGCCCAGCCTGCTGCTGTTCTCCTACCTGGCGACGGTGTTCAAACCGTGGGGCCGCGTGCGGCGGACGCCGGCCGGGAAAACGCTCGTCCGCGACACAGCGTGAGCGAAAAGGCGACGGTGGCCCGATAGCGTACAAGATCGTTTTCGAGCGCGCGGTGATCGCATTTCCTGTTAGCGTCGATCGTGAAAAGCCTTGGGACGGCCCGGGATCGACAGGGAGGAAATGACCATGATTCACCTTCGCCGGATTCTCGGTCACGTCGTGAGCGGCTTCGCCACCGCGGGCTTGTGCGTGAGCGGACTCGCAGTCGCCGAAGCCTGATTCACCATTCTCAGTGATTCTTTTCGCGAAAAAGAATCACCTTTTCCCACCACTCGTGGTGACCACGAACGGCACCGGCCGCGTCCTGCAGTACGGTGACGTTCCGTGTCCTCCGAGAAACCCCTGACCGCGCGCCAGGCCGCTGCCGAACAAACCCGGCGGAAGCTGCTCGACGCCGCGCTGCAGGAGTTCTCGCGGCGGCCCTACCTCGAGGTCACGGTCGGCGACATCGCGCGCACGGCCGGCGTGGCCCACGGGCTCGTGTCCCACCACTTCCAGGGCAAGCAGGGCGCCTACGTCGCCGCGGTCACCGAAGTCCACGAGCAGCTGCGCGAAGCAGAAGAAGCCGAGCTTCCCGCCGCCGTGCCCGACCGCATCCGGCAACGCTTCCGCGGCTTCCTCGGTTTCCTCGCCGAGCACCCCGACCGCGCGCTGAACCTGGTCCTCGTCGGCGGCCGCGACGAGGTGTTCGCCGATCTGCGCGACCGGAACCTGCGGGTGCTCGCCGGGCTGCTCGGCCTGGACCCGGACAACCACGCCCTGGCCGCGGCCCTGCGGTCCTTCGCCGACGCGGCCGAACGGCTCACGGCCGACTGGCTGCGCGCCGAGCGGCCCTTCGAGCTCGAAGCGCTCGTGGCCGCCTTCTGCGCTCTGCTCGCCGGCGCCCTGCGCGCCGCCCACGAGCTCGACCCGGCACTCGACGTCACGCGGGCCCTCACCTTGCTCTGACCGGCCGGTTTCACCACCGACCGGTTTCGGCGTACGCTGATCATTGATTAACAGTCAATGACTGATGTTCAGCAAGGAGACCCGATGAAGCTCGGCGTGACACTGCCGCAGAACGCGAAGTTCGATCCCCGCACCGACCTGGTGCGCGGCGCCCGCGAAGCCGAAGCGCTCGGCTACGACAGCGTCTGGGTGGCCGAACGGGTGCTCTACCCCGAAGACCAGACCGGCATCCACCGCCTCACCGAGTACGGCGACGGCGCGTGGCCCGACGTCTACCGCAAGGTGCTCGACCCGATCGTCGCGATGACGATGGCCGCGACCGCGACCACCCGCGTGACCATCGGCTCGTCGGTGCTGCTGCCGCCGCTGCACCAGCCCTACCGGCTGGCCAATTCGCTGGCCGCGATCGGCGCGGTCAGCGGCGGCCGCGTGATCGCGGGCCTCGGCACGGGCTGGTCCGTGGACGAGTTCGCCGCCACCGCGCCGCGCCCGATGGCCGAACGCGGCGACGCCCTCGAGGAGTTCCTCGACGTGGCCGACGCGGTGTGGGGCCCGGACCCGGCCTCGTTCGAAAACGAGCGCTACCGCTTGTGGCCGGCCGAAACCGGCCCCAAACCCGCCGAGCGGATCCCCGTGTTCCTCGGCGGCTGGTCGCGCAAGCCGCTCGACCGCGTCGCGCGCCGCGCCGACGGCTGGCTGCCGGTGATGGTGCCGCCCGCGCAGGTCGCCACCACGCTGACGGACCTGCGCAAGCAGGCCGAGGCGCACGGGCGTGACCCGCAGGCGCTGCGCTGCATCGCGATCATCGCGCTGGGCGGTGAGTTCGTTCGCGTGCGCACCGAAGACCGCGCGCCGTACCAGGGCAGCATCGAGCAGATCCTGGGCGACCTCGCCGAACTCGGTGCCGCGGGCGTGGAGGAATCGGTGCTGACGCTGCACACCATCTCGCGCGACATCGAGGAGTACAGCGACCTTCTCGCCCGCTTCCACACGGAGTTCCGCGCCGCCGGGCTCTGACCGCGGCGATCCGGACCGCCGCGGCGCCCGCGTGGCCCGAACCGTCCCGGTCGCACCGCCCGCCGGGGGACGACCGGGCAGATCTCGCTGGTCTGTTCGTGTCGTTCCGTGGTCGAGGGCTCACGCACGGCACACCCCGGGGCTAGGGTCCGAGTCGATCTTGCGGCGAGGTGGAGGGGGATTCGGTGACGGTCAACAGGCGCGGTTTCCTGACCGGGGTGGCGGGTGCGGTCGGCGCGGTGGGCCTCGGCACGGCCGGCGCGGGACTCGCGGTGGCCGAGCCGCGCGCGGGCCGGCCGCTGGCGGTACGGCAGGGCACGAACGTCGCGGCGCAGGTCTCGCCCGACGGCCGGCTCGTGGCGCTGGACCTGCTCGGCGTGCTGTGGCTCGTGCCGGCCGGTGGTGGGCAGGCGAAGCGGCTGACCGGCGACCTGTTCGACATCGCCGTGCCCACGTGGTCGCCGGACAGCACGACGCTGGTTTTCCAGTCCTACCGCGAAGGCAGCTTCGACCTCTGGACGATCCACGCCGACGGCACCGGCCTGCACCGGCTCACGAGCGGTCCGTTCGACCACCGCGAACCGGTGTTCTCGCCCGACGGCACCACCATCGCCTTCTCCTCGGACGCACCGGGCAGCTACGGCATCCACCTGCTCGACGTGGCGTCGGGCAAGACCACGCTCGTCACCGACACCGCCGACGAGGAGTACGAACCGGCGTGGTCACCGGACGGCACCAAGCTCGCGTTCGTGGCCGCCGGCACCAGGATCGACGTGGTGACCGTCGCCGGCGGCGCGCGCAGCACGCACGTGAGCGAGCCCGGCACGGTGTTGCACAGTCCGATGTGGACACCGGATGGCGCCGACCTGGTCTACGCGCGCTACTCCGGTGGTCTGCCGCCGATCGCGGTCGGCGCCGCGGAGCTGGTGCGCGGCGGGAAACCGCTGTTCTCCGGCGAGGACGTGTTCCCGTTCCGCGTTTCTTGGCTCGGTAAGGACGAATACTTCTACACCGCCGACGGCGCGCTGCGCAAACGCGGCCTCGCCGGCGGCGCGGCCACCGACATCCCGTTCACCGCTCCCCTCTCGGTCGCGAACGGACCGGTGTACGCGCGGCCGCGGGACTTCACCTCCACGACGCCGAAAGCCGTGCTCGGCATCGGCAGCCCGGTACTCTCGCCCGACGGTCGCAGCGTCGCGTTCCGCGCCCTCAACGACATCCAGATCATGCAGCTCGGCCGCGCCCCGCGTCCGCTGACCGGCGACGGCTGGTGGAAGAGCGATCCCGCGTGGTCCCCCGACGGCACGCGGCTCTCGTACTCCACCGACCGCGGCGGCACGCTCGACCTCTGGATCCGCGACCTGAAAACGGGGCAGGACCGACAGCTCACGAACCTGCCCGACCTCGCCGCGGTGTCGGGCACCTGGTCGCCCGACGGCGAGCGGATCGCGTTCCTCGACCAGACCGGCGCGCTGCACACGGTGGAGGTCGCGACCGGCGTGGTGCGGCAGATCTTCACGGCCACGTTCGAACCCGGCCGCCCGACGTGGTCGGCCGACGGCAAGGTGCTCGCGCTCGCCGCGGTGAAGCCGTATTCCGCGCGCTACCGCGAAGGGCTCAGCAAGATCCTGCTCGTGGACGTGGCGACCGGCAAGGGCCGTTACGTGGACCCGATGCCCGAGCGCTCGCTGCAGACCCGTGGCGACGACGGACCGGTGTGGTCGCCCGACGGCCGGCGGATGGCGTTCGTGGTGGCCAGCGTGCTCTGGGTCGTCGACGTGCACGCCGACGGCACGTTCGCGGGCAAGCCGCGGCAGCTCACCGACGAGGTCACCGACGCGCCGAGCTGGAGCGGCGACTCGCGCACGCTGCTGTACCTCAACAACGGCCGGCTGCGCCTGGTCCCGGTCTCGGGCGGCACCCCGCGCACCGTGCCGACCAACCTGACCTGGACCAACACCCGCAGCCGCGGCCGCGTGGTGGTCCGGGCCGGCCGGATGTGGGACGGCACCTCACGCACGCTGCGGTCCGAGGTGGACATCGTGGTGGACGGCGGCCGGATCACCGGCGTCGAGCGCGCCGGCAGCGGACTCGACGGCACGATCGTCGACGCGCGGGGCGGAGTGGTCGTTCCGGGCCTGATCGACATGCACAACCACCGCCAGATGCAGGGCTACGGCTACGGCGATCGCCAGGGCCGGCTCTGGCTGTCACTCGGCTTCACCACCACCCGCTCCCCCGGCAGCCCGGCGTACCACATGGTGGAGGAACGCGAGTCGATCCAGTCCGGCGCGCGGATCGGGCCGCGGTACTTCGCCACCGGCGAGGCGATCGACGGCTCGCGCATCTACTACAACTTCATGCGCCCCACCTACGACGACCGCCAGCTGGACCTCGAACTGGAACGCGCGGAGAAGCTCGACTACGACCTGCTCAAGGCCTACGTGCGGCTCAGCCCCGAGAGGCACCGGCGCGTGATCGAGTGGGCCCACGCCCGGAACTTGCCGGTGACCTCGCACTACCACCACCCGGCGCTCGCGTTCGGCGGCGACGGCATGGAACACATGGGTGCCACCAACCGGCTCGGCTACTCGCGCACGGTGTCGCTGCTCGGCACCGGCTACGACGACGTGGTGGAGCCGTTCGTGCGCCGCGGCGCCGCACGCAC
Source organism: Amycolatopsis rhabdoformis (assembly GCF_035918295.1). Lineage (GTDB taxonomy): Bacteria > Actinomycetota > Actinomycetes > Mycobacteriales > Pseudonocardiaceae > Amycolatopsis > Amycolatopsis rhabdoformis. Next base: position 2,423,244 of record NZ_CP142149.1, on the reverse strand, counting down.
GCCCACGCTGTTCGCCGCCACCGCGCTGTTCCGCGACGACACCAGCCTCGTGACCGATCACCGCGTGCGGACGCTGTACCCGGCGTGGGAGTACACGTCGCTGCAGAACTCCGTGACCGCCGCGAAATCCGCGGACCAGACCGCGCTGCTGGACAACCTGCGGCGCCAGGTCGCCCAGGCGGCGGCGATCCTGCGCGGCGGCGGCCGGGTGGTGACCGGCACCGACTCCCCCATCGACCACACCGCCGTGAGCACGCACATGAACCTGCGCGCGATGGTGAAGTACGGCTTCACGCCGTACGAAGCGCTCACCACCGCCACCAGCATCGCCGGCGAGGTGCTCGGCGAGCCGCTGGGCCGCGTCGCGCGCGGCTGCTACGCGGATCTCGTGGTGCTCGGCGGCGACCCGCTCACCGACATCACCGCCGCGGCCGACGTCCGGCAGACGCTCGTCGCCGGTCGCGTGCACACCGTCGACGATCTGCTCGCTCCGTTCACGAAAACCGCGTCGACCACCGCGGTGAACACGCGGCTCGCCGCCGTGCCGGACCACCCCGCCAACGCCGCTTTCTGGTGGCACGACCCGCACTACGTGGCCACGGCACGCACGTCGTGCTGCAGCGGGCACTAGGTCCGCCGCGAGATTGATCTAACTGCAGATCCGGTCTGATCCCTTGCCATGATGGACTGGCGTGAGCAGTCAGATCGAGCGTGAGCACGGGGCTGAGCCGTCGCTGCCGTTTGATCGCGGAGGCACTCCAGGAGGCTGACTACGGCGAGACGCGCTCCTCTCCCGGCGAGCTATTCGTACACTTGAGAGTCGCCACCTTGACGTAACGTGCGGCGACCTCAACTAGGTTTGACGCCACAGGACGCCACGCGGGCCCAAAAATCAACCACGCCCGGGTTGTCACCGGTGCCTGGGCGGCACAGTTGCTCGATGGACTGGACCCGCACGCGCTGCACTGCTGCACCGCCTGCTGACATGGGGACCAGTTTTGCTGAATGGGAGTCCCGCAGAAACTTGATGAAAGTGGTCCACACCTCTGACCCGAAGGCCAGCTGCCACCGCGAGTTGTCGTCCGCCGGCATCAGATCACGTTGGTAGACCACCACCGAATCGGGACGCTGCCTGAAGTTGTTCAGAAGGGCTTGTACGGCGTCGACAAACTCCTTGTTGTGACCGGCGTCGGGCACGGTCGGGACAGGCAGACCGAGTTTCTGAAGCGTCCGCTGGATCTCCTGCGGTCGTTCAAACAGCGACCCCGATGCGACCAGCTGGCTAACCTCGGTGTCCTCGAAGCGATCAATGCCTGGGAGGTGCTGGCTTTCAGCCGGCAGCCACAGGGCGTCAATCGTGCCCCGCTCAAACCGCAGGTTCTTGGCCCTTTCAGCTGGGAGCTCAAGCCGGCCGAATGTGCACTCGCGAAAAGTCACATTGGCCACTTCGACTCCCGTGAGGTCAAGCTCCGCGAAGGTGAGGCCCTCGAGTTCGACGTCAAACAGGGTCTTTGTGTGCCGGGCGATTAGCGCCCACAGGGAGCCGAGGTTCGCGCGGTACGCCTCGTGTCTTCCGGCGGCGAGGTCGTCGGCGCGCGTTGAGCTCATCCTGAGGAGATCTTCCACCGCTCGCGGTTCCGAGCGGACTACGCGTGCTGCCGTCGCGACACGAAGCTGCGTCTTGACCAGCATGGAAACAACAATATCGAGCTGGTCTCGTCGCAACTCCGAAAGGATGGCGTCAGCGAGAAAAAGATCGTAGAAGAGTTCATGCTGGAATGCGAACAGTCGTTTCGCCGAGGAGCCCTCGTCGACTGCGAGGCCGCACAATACTGACAACCTCTGGCGCAAACCCGGACGGACCTGGAGGTCATCTTCGGACAGCGCGTCCTGAACCGCAAGTTCCAGATCATCGAGTTCCACCGCACGGGCACCCTGCTCCGCCATCAGCGCGGCGAGCGACTCGAACGTGCGGCGCAGCTCTGCGGGCGAGAGGAGCGGTTTTTCCTGACCGCGTCCCATGAGGAGCTTCATCGATTCCCGCTGCAGGTACTGCTCAAGGACAATGTCGGGGAGAGTGGCGACTCCCACTCGCCCGGCCGAGACCGCTTCGACGTAGACGCGAGCAAAAAAGGGAAGCCCCAGCAACTGCTTATCCTCATATTCGAGGCCATCCAAGGTGACGGGGTCGATACCGTGTTTGCGTAGAAATCCGTCAAGATCCGTCTCGCGCCACGGCTGCAGCGATGCCACGCGATGCTGTACAAGGACCTGTTGCCGCAGTTGTTCCCTGATCAGGCTCGTCCGGTACTGGTTCAGATAATACGACGAACGGGCCGACACGACAATAACGCCACGCCCGCCCATTGCGTCGATCCACGGCTTCAGGGACCCGAGTGCGTTCTCGTAGCCGACGCCGCCGAGTAGTTCGTCAAATCCATCGATGAAGAGCGCAATCAGCCCGTTCCGGCAGAGCGTCCGGACAGTTTCGAGTTCGAGGTTGCGGGTCGCGGCGCTGGCAGCCGCGATGGCGTTGTCGAGACTTCCCGAAGTCTCCCCTGTGGAACGGACAAAGTAGAAGAGCGGCAGCCGCTGGTCCGAGGGTATGCTCTCGTCTTCGTTCTCGATAGCTCTCGCGCGGTCCAGCGCTGCGGTAACGAGCGCGCGGGTTTTGCCGATGCCAGCCTCGCCGCGTACGAAGTAGACCCGGGTCTGGGTGCTACGCATCCTTAGCCGCTCGTCGATCTCGTCCTGCAGGCTAGTAAAGTCCATGTATACGACGGATCCCGCGGTCTCCGCGTCCTGCATCGAGGCGACCTTGACCCGCGGCGTCACGAGGTCGTCAGTCGCCTTTGTCCACCCGAGTGCCTTGCGCTCGCCAGCAACCAACTCTTGCTCCACCGCCACAAGGTGCTGGCGCACACGGCTGGCCACCACCTGCCAGTTGGCTAGGCGGCGCAGGAAGTCGCGGTACGGTAGCCAGGCATTGGTCTGGTCGTCCCGCCAGAGACGCTGATCGCTGTCGCCGATCCGAAAGCGATCGGTACGCGGTTCAGCGCCGGTGCTGAGGGCCTGGTGCCAGTAGACGGTGACTTCAGCGTCCTCGTCGTAGGGGTGCAGCGCGTGGTCGAGGTCGCGGAAACCGTCGAGATCGGCCCGCAGGTCATCTACGAACCCCCGGAACGTTCTGTCCTCATTCTGCGCGCGCAAGGAGCGGTTAAGCGCGATCATGAGGTCGTCTCCGCTGGTTTCGACGCGGACCTCACTGTGATCGGCGCGGAGGTAAGCCGGTGCCGTGCCGGTAAAGCTGGTGAGCACGCACATCCGCCCGGCTTCGTCGAGGCAGATGAACGGCCATGTCCCGAGGCGCCTTCCCGGCCATCGCAGCTCAAGCTGGAACATTCCACTTTCGTCGGCGACTGTGTCCAGCTCCGCCCCTGCGAGATACCCCCGGATCAGAGATGAGAGGTTCTGCATGGTCCGGCGAACCCGTTCAGTCGTGGTGTGTCTTGCGACGCCAGTGGGGAGTGGATTGCCGTGGAACAAGTGGTCCCGGAGCTTCTTGAGAGTTCCGAACTGGGGATCTTTACCGCTTGCCTGGTCTATCTCCATACGGACCGCCTCGATCAGCTCCTCGACCGGGTCAGCGCTCGCCTGCACGGTACCCCGGAGAAACGCGAGTGCGGTGCTGAGGTAAGCGAGGAACGTGCCGAACCCGGGCGAGCGGTGTAGCCGCACGTGGTCCGGGTCAAGTTCGCGGATCTTGGCGGCGGCGCACATGGTCACAAACCGGAGCTGGAAATCTATGGCCGCGATGTAGACGTGGATTACAGACTCCCCATCAAGCCCCTCCGGGAGGTAGCTGTCCTCGAGCTCCTCGTACCGCTCCTCCGCCGTTGCCATCCATCCTCCTCGCCGCCGGAACTTGTCCACCAGCGATCGCGTCGGAGCTGCCGAGCGTTACTTGCGCGGCTTCGACGGCGATGATCCCGCCACCACGCTGCCGAGACAGTCACAGTCGCTCGACCACCACCCACGCCCTGTCGGTCACCCCACCACAGCCGTCTACCTTGCCCCGCCGTAGCAAAAGGATCTTCGCGGCGGAAGATCTGTTTTTCCTTCCCGATCTGTTGGTACCGTGACCGCCGCCACGAGCACGCGAGGTACCAGGGGTCGTTCGTCCGAAGGGTCGGCGTATGTGCCAGTTGTGCGGTTCCGAAGATCGGTCCACGGTTTCGCGGCGGACGTTGTTCGCCGCGGCGGCCGGGCTGGCGGTCACGCCGATGATGCTCGGCACGCCGGCCGGCGCCGCGCCCCGGCCCGACACCGGGGCCGACCTGATCCTCCACAATGGACACGTCGTCACGGCGGCGCTGCACGGGCGGACCGCGCAGGCGATCGCGGTGCGCGGCGGCCGGGTCGTCGAGGCCGGCGCGTCGAAGCAGGTCCTGCGCCTGCGCGGCCGGCACACGCGCGTGGTCGACCTCAAGGGCGCGGCCGTGGTGCCCGGGCTCATCGACAGCCACCTGCACCAGTTCACCTCGGCGCTCGACCGGCCCAACGTGTCGCTGCTGGAGTCGCGCAGCATCGCCGACGTCGTGGCGGCCATCGGCGCGCGGGTGGCGGCGAGCGCTTCGGGCGCGTGGGTGCAGGCGCGGTCGGGCTGGCACGAAAGCCTGCTCGCCGAGGGCCGGCTGCCCGCGCGCGCCGAGCTCGACCCGGTTTCCCCGGACAACCCGGTGTTCATCCCGCGCGGTGGCCACGTGGCCACCGTGAACAGCCGCGCGCTGGAGCTGGCCGGCATCACGCGCGACACGCCCGACCCGGTCGGCGGCGTCATCGTCCGCGACGCGAACGGCGAACCGACCGGCGTGCTGCTGGAACGCGCGCGCTCCCTCGTCACGCCGAAGCTGCCGGCTCCGCCGTCGGCCGATCAGCAGCGGCAGCTGCTGCGCGACCAGATGGCCGAACACAACGCGCTGGGCATCACCGGCGTCACCGAGCCGGGCCTGTCACCGGACCAGATCGCGATCTACACCGACCTCTGGCACGGCGGCGAGATGACCACCCGCGCGCACCTGCTGTGGCGGATCGCCGCGCTCGCGGACGTCGACGCGGCGGTGGCGGCGTTCAAGCCGCGCACCGGCGACGACATGCTCCGCTTCGACGGCCTGAAGTACCTCTCCGACGGCGGCGTCGAAGGCGGGTTCCTGCGCGACCCTTACCAGCTCGTGCCCGGTGAGCAGACCAGCCCGGACTACCACGGTGTGCAGCTCCTGCCGCCGGGCGGGCGCGACGAGCTCACCGAGATGTACCGCCGCGCCGCGCGCCACGGCTTCCAGGTGCAGACCCACGTGGTCGGCGACGCGGCGATGGACTTCATCGTCGACGTGCTCACCACCGTGCACCGCGACACGTCGCTGCAGCACCTGCGCTGGGTGCTGATGCACCTGTTCCTGCCCAGCGGCCCGAACCTGGCGCACATGCGGAAGATGGGGCTGCTCGCGAGCGTGCAGGACCACCCCGTGCTGCTCGGCGCCAACCAGGTCAAGTGGTGGGGCGCCGAACGCGGCTCCCGCGCGGTGCCGATCCGCGACATCCTCGACGCCGGCCTGATCGCCGGCGGCGGCACCGACGCCCCGGTCGTGCCGCCGAGCCCACTCTGGTCCCTCGGCTGGATGGTCACGCGCGAAACGCTCCGGGGTGACGTCCTCGGCCCCGAACAGGCCATCACCGCCCGCGAGGCGCTGCACCTCTACACCCTCGGCAGCGCGCAGACGCAGTTCGCCGAACACACCCTGGGCACGCTCGACCCGGGGAAGCTCGCCGACCTCGTGGTGCTCGACGCGAACCCGCTCACGGTCGAGCCGGCCGCGATCAAGGACCTCGGCGTGCGGATGACGGTGGTGGGTGGACGAGTGGTGCACGAAGCCTGACCGCGGTGGTTCGGCGCCTTGGTCCAGTGCCGTAGTTCAGTGCGTCGGCGTCGCGTCCGCCCGGGCCGGCGCCGTGGGTCAAGTGCCGTGGGCGGTGCGGTCGTTCAGTTCGGCGGTTCAGTGCGCTGGTCCAGTGCCGTAGTTCAGTGCGGCGGTGTCGTGACTGCCCTGGTCAGCGCCGTGGGTCAAGTGCCGGGGCCGGTGCGGCGGTTCAGGGCCGTGGTTCAGTGCGCCTTTTCAGTGCGGGGGTGTCGTGCCCGCCCGGGCCAGTGCGGTGCGGGGCTCGCAGACGAGCTCACCCGGCTGCACCTCGACCCAGGACGGCCGCCACACGAGCACGTCTTTGCCGTTGCGGGACCCGAAGAGGCAGTCGACCCCTTCGGCGCGGCCGTAGGTCATGAAGGACACCGCGACCTTGTCCCCGGAGACGAGGACGTCCCGGAACGGCGTGGGGCCGACCGCGTGGGTCTCGGGATCCGGCTGCACGCGGGGCACACCGCGGTTGATGGCGTCGTTGACCTGGTCGACGGTGGGCCGGTCCGGCAGGGCCGCGAGCGCCTTGGCCAGCGGCCCGTCGAAGGTACTCGGCACCTCGACGGGCGCGGCGGGCGGCGGCGTGACCGGCCGCGCGTCCGGCGGGCACCCCACGCGTGACTCGGACACCAGCCCGCGGTAATTGAAGTTCGCCTCGTAGCAGGCGGTCACGGCCGCGGACCTCGTCCAGCCCGACTCGACGCTGTCGAAGTGGATCCGGAACACGAGGTGCATGTCGGCGTCGCCGGGGCGGGTCGTCGGCCGGTCGGTGATCTCCAGGAACGTGACCGGCGCGGCCTCCCCGGGCTTCAACGCCGCCCGCGCGTACCCCGCGGCCGAGTCCTGTGGTGGGGTGGAGATCGCGGCGGTGAGCTCCTTCGCCACGCGGTCGGTCTCGTCGTTGCCGGCCGCGCACGCGGCCGTGGCCACGAGCACGAGCGCCGCGAGCGGAATCCCCCAGATCCGGTTCACCTCCGCACGATAGCGCCCAGCGGCACCGGTTCGCCGCGTTTTCCGAGACGACAAAGGCCCGGCCGAACCGGCCGGGCCTTCGCAGGAGGCTCAGCGCCAGCCGAGCTCCGGCGCCACGTACTTCACGATGCTTTCCAGCACGTGGGCGTTGTACTCGACGCCGAGCTGGTTCGGCACGGTCAGCAGCAGGGTGTCCGCGGCCTCGATGGCTTCGTCCTCCTTGAGCTGGCGCACGAGCTCGTCCGGCTCCGCGGCGTAGGAGCGGCCGAAGATGGCGCGGGTGTTCTCGTCGATCATGCCGACCTGGTCGCGCGAGTTGCGGTCGCTGCCGAAGTAGGCGCGGTCGAGGTCGTTGGTGAGCGCGAAGATGCTGCGGCTCACCGAAACCCGCGGCTCGTGGTCGTGGCCGGCTTCCTTCCACGCCTCGCGGTAGGCCTCGATCTGCTTGCGCTGCTGGACGTGCAGCGGTTCGCCGGTCTCGTCGTCCTTGAGGGTGGAGCTCTGCAGGTTCATGCCGAGCTTCGCGGCCCACACGCCGGTGGCGTTGGAGCCCGAGCCCCACCAGATGCGCTCGCGCAGCCCGGGTGAGTGCGGTTCCACGCGCAGCAGGCCCGGCGGGTTGGCGAACATCGGACGCGGGTTCGGCTGGGCGAAACCCTCGCCTTCGATCACCTTGAGGAAGACCTCGGCGTGCTGGCGGGCCATGTCCGCGTCGGTCTCCCCGTCGGCGGGCGCGAAGCCGAAGTAGCGCCAGCCGTCGATCACCTGTTCGGGGGATCCCCGGCTGATGCCGAGCTGGAGCCTGCCACTGGAGATGAGGTCGGCCGCGCCCGCGTCCTCCGCCATGTACAGCGGGTTCTCGTACCGCATGTCGATCACGCCCGTGCCGATCTCGATCTTCGAGGTGCGGGCGCCGATGGCCGAGAGCAGCGGAAACGGGCTGCCGGCCTGCCGCGCGAAGTGGTGCACGCGGAAGTAGGCGCCGTCCACGCCGAGCTCCTCGGCCGCCACCGAAAGGTCGATGGACTGGTGCAGGAAGTCCTTCGCCGACCGGGTCTCGGAATGCGGGGTGTCCGACCAGTGGCCGAACGAGAGGAAACCAATCTTCTTCACGCCCGTGGAAGCGTACGCGGCCCCCGATTGATTCCCGCACGCGGTACGGCTCACGTCCTCACCCCCCGCGCCCTCCGCGGACAACGGGCACCTTGGCCACCGGCGCCGGCCGGGCACCGTCCCCGTCGAACCGTTCGCAGCCGACGAACCCACCACCCGCGAAGCCCACCTCACCGAAGCGGCACGGATCACCCGGCACCGACCCGCTCGGCTGTGTCACCATCGAAGGGTGCGAGAGCCCTCGTCGTGGTCCACAGAGGACGTTGCCCGGTCCGAGGCGTTCGGGTACTGGGCGGACGTGATCTGCGAGAAGCTCGTGCACGTCGCGGCGCGGGCGACGGGTGAGGCGCCGTTCGCGGGACGGATCGAGCACGCGGCGCTCGACGGGGTCGGTTTGTCGACCGTGCGCTCCGGGGCGCAGGAGGTAGTGCGCACGAAGCGGCTGATCGGGCGTGACCCGGACGAGTACCTGCTGGTGAACGTGCAGACGGCCGGCCGCTCCCTGGCCGAGCAGGACGGCCGCACGGCCGCGCTCGGGCCGGGGACCATGGCCGTGCTCGACAGCACGCGGCCCTACCGGCTGGCGTTCGCCGGCGCGTTCTCGCAGGTCATCGTGCGGGTGCCGCGCTCGCTGCTGCCGGCGCGGGCGGCGGCCGGGGTCACGGCCGTGACGTTCGACGGCCGCGGGCCCGGCCGGCTCGTGGCCGAGTTCCTCGCGGGCCTGGCCCGCCACGACGACGCGGCGGTGGCCGCGGCGCTGCTCCCCCACGCCGTGGGCCTGCTCGAATCCACTCTCGACTGGGCCACGCGCGGGGCCGCCGCGCCGACGTCGGCAGTGCTGGCGCGGGGTCGCATCCACCGGTTCGTGCGCGAGCACCTGGCCGACCCGGCGCTCGACGCCGCCGCCGTGGCGGCCGGGTGCGGGCTGTCGCGGCGGTCGGTGTTCCGCGCGCTGGCCGACGACGGCGAAACCCTCACCGCGCTGGTGCGCCGCTTGCGCGTGGCGCGGGCCCGGCAGCTGCTGCGCGACCGGCCGGAGCTGCCGCTGGCGGCGGTCGCCGCCCAGGCCGGGTTCGGCGGCGCCGCCCAGCTGCACCGGGCGTTCCGCGCGAGCGAAGGCACCACCCCCGGACAGTTCCGGGCGAACCGGCCGTGAGCCCGGCTCAGCTCCCGGTCATCAGCTCACGCACGATCTCCAGGAACCGGGGCGGCGGCGGGGGCTGCGGGCTCTCCACGAACGCACCGGCCGCCACGTCGTAGCGCGGGCCGGCCGCCGGCTCGTACACGTGGTAGCAGTCTTCGCGCAGCTGGGCCACGTTGCGCTGCACGGCCGCCTTCGCCCACATCTCGCCGGTCATCACGGGAAAGAACGCGACCGGGTGCGTGGCCGCGAGCACGGTCGTGGCGAGCATGTTCGGCGCGGCACCGGCCGCCACCACCGACAAGGTGTGCGCGCTCGCCGGCAGGACCACGGTGAGGTCGTGCCCGGCGGCCAGCGTCGCGTGGTTCGCGGCCGGCCAGGTCGCCGCGTCCTCGCCGGTCACCACGCGGTCGGCGAAGAGGCCGACGGTGTGCGCCGGCAGGAACGTCGCCGCGGTGTGCGTCATGAGCACGGTGATCGGGCCGCGCAGCACCGTGCGCAGCGCGCCGAGGTACATCGGCAGCGTCGCGACGGCGGCCGAGCCGGTGGCGCCGATGAGCAGCCGGCCTTCGAAGGTGTTGTCCATGCGGCCATCCTCGCGGCACCGACCGGGCCGGGAGTGACGAAGTGCGCCCGGACGAGTGACTCCGCGTGCCGCCCGTCAGCCGTCGCGCGGAAGCGACCCCGGCAGCGGTTTCCGGGCCGTCTCGCGCATGAAGTACACGCAGACGCCACCGATCACCCCGGCGATCATCAGGTAGTAGGCGGGCCAGTTCAGGTCACCGGTGCCCGACACGAGCGCGCTCATCACCGTGGCCGTGGTGCCGCCGAACAGCGACACCGACAGGTTGAACGCGATCGACAGCCCGCCCGCGCGCACGTGCGTGAGGAACAGCGCCGGCAACGTCGAAGGGAGGATCGCCGAGAACAGCACCAACACGAGCCCCATCACCAGCAGGCCGAAGAACGTCGAAGTGTTCCCGCCCGCGCGCACCAGCAGCACGGCCGGCAGCGACAGCACCACGAGCCCGAGGCAGCCGGCCAGGAGCACCGGCTTGCGGCCCACCTTGTCCGAGAGCCGGCCGACGAAGGTGATCACCACCATCAGCAGCACGAGCACCACGATCTGCAGGATCTCCGACGCCGTCTTGCCGATGCCGGTGTGCTGCGCGGGCAGCGTTTCCGTGAGGTAGGTGGGCAGGTAGCTGGTGAGCATGTAGTTGGCGACGTTCCAGGTCAGCACGAGCCCGGCGCACAGCACCATGGCGGGCCAGTACTTCGTGAACACCGAGCGCAGCTCGGCGCCGAGGGATTCCTTCTCCCGCTCCGTTTTCTGCAGCTGCGCGTACGCCGGCGATTCCTCCAGCCGCTGCCGCAGGTACAGCCCGACGGCGCCGAGCGGCAGCGCGAGCAGGAACGGGATGCGCCAGCCCCACGTGAGCAGCGCCTGGTCCGAGAGCACCGCGCTCAGCACGGTCGCGATCGTGGCGCCGAACGCGTACCCGGTGAGTGTGCCGAACTCCAGCCAGCTGCCGAAGAACCCGCGCCGCCGGTCGGGCGCGTACTCGGCGATGAAGGTCATCGCGTTGCCGTACTCGCCGCCGGTCGAGATCCCCTGCACCAGCCGCGCGAGCAGCACCAGGATCGGCGCCGCGAGGCCGATGGCTCCGTAGCTCGGGATCACGCCCAGCGCGAACGTGCCCAGCGCCATGAGGATCACCGTGAGCGAGAGCACCTTCTTGCGGCCGATCCGGTCGCCCAGCGGCCCGAAGATCAGCCCGCCGAACGGCCGGATCAGGAACGACACGGCGAACACGCCGAACGTCGCGATCTGCCCGGCCGAAGCCGGCAAGTCCGTGAAGAACACCTTCTGGATGGTCGTCGCGAGGTACCCGTAGACGCCGAAGTCGTACCACTCGGTGATGTTGCCGATCGCCGCCGCACCGACGGCCCGGTTGATCACCGCGGGCTCGACGACCTGGGTGTCGCCGCTCTGCCCCTCCACCATGGATCCACCTTCCGGCCGCCCGCCGTTCAGCGGCCGCCATCGAGTGTCTCCCGGATCGATAAGGCCCGCCGGTTCACAGCGGGTGACGCAGGTGACAGGCGGTTTCGGCCGGCCGGCGGCGAGGCCGGTGGTCCTTCGCGAAGATCAGCGCGGGCCCGGCACGTGCGCGAGGCGCAGCCATTCCGCGTGCAGCACCCAGCGGTCACCGGACCGGCGCAGCCGCCCGCCCACGGTGACCCGGCGCAGGACTGCCGCCCGCGCGTCCGCGGTGAGGCCCGGCGCCAGATCCAGGGCGACGCAGTCCTTCGAGCGATCGCGGGTCACGGCGAGGTCGAGCCTGCCGTCCTGCGCGGCGCGCACCTCGAGCACCCCGGTGACCACCACCCGCGGGCCGGCCACCAAGCCGGTCGTGCCGATCACCGCTTCAGTCCTCCCCTGTTTCCCCTACCCGCCACTGTGGCGTGCCGAGCGACTCGATCGCATCGAGGAGAACCCCGGTCGGCGGCCCCGGTCCCGGCCCACGGACCCGGGAGCTCCCGGACGCGAACCCACGCGCGCCGCGAAACCCTGGACCGACGAGTTCACCCGGCCCGGGGGACGCGGCGGCGGCGCCCTCCGCCGCACACTCGTCACCCCTCACCGGACGAGTGCGGAACGGGGACACCATGACGACGTTCGACGGCAACGCCATCGCCGGCACGCTCAACGCGGTGTTCGGCGGCGAGATGACCGCGGCCGCGGGCACGTGCGCGGCCTGCGGCGCCACCGAACCGCTGGCGCGGCTGCACGTCTACCGCGACGCGCCCGGCGTGGTGGCCCGCTGCGGCCACTGCGAGGCGATCCTCATGGTCATCGTGGAGCGGCGCGGGATCTCGTGCGTGAACGTGTCGGGCTTCGCCGCGCTGGAGCAGCCCGCTCAGCTCTGGAGCTGACGGCGGGACGTCACGCCGAGCTTGTCGAAGATCCGGCCGAGGTGCCATTCCACGGTGCGGGGGCTGAGGAACAGCCGCGCGCCGATCTCCGCGTTGGACAGGCCTTCGCGCACCATGCGCACGATCTGGGCCTCCTGCGAGGTGAGCTCCGTGCCGGTCTCGACGGACCGCTTGCGCGCGGTGCCGCCGGTGGCCCGCAGCTCGCGGCCCGCGCGCTCGGCGAACGCTTCCATGCCCATCTCGGTGAACATGTCGTGGGCCGTGCGCAGCTGCTCGCGCGCGTCGGCCCGGCGGCGGGCGCGGCGCAGCCATTCCCCGTACAGCAGGCGGGCCCGGGCGCATTCGCCGCGGATGCGCGTGCGCGAAAGGCGGTCCACAGCCTCGCGGTAAGCGCTCTCGGCGTCGTCGCCGGTGGCCAGCAGCGCGCGTGAGCGGGCCTCGATGCCGAGCGCCCAGTCGGTGCCGCTCGCCCGGGTGGTCACCACGAGCTTCGTGAACCCGTCCTGCGCCACGGCGGTCTTCCCGAGCCGGCTGGCGGCTTCGATCAGCTCGACCAGCGCGAGCCACGGCTCCACGCCCATCACCGGCGGCCGCTGCCGGGCGCCCTCGGCCGACTCCAGAGCTTCGGCGTAGTAGCCGAGACTGTTGCACAGCACGGCCCGCGAAGCGCCGATGATGAGCAGCCCGAACCCTTCTCCGCGGCGCACCGCCTCGGCTTCGGTGCGGGTGATCACCTGGCGGGCCTCCTCCTCACGGCCGCGCCAGGCCGCGAGCAGCAGGCTGCCGTAGGTGGCCGCGGGGATCCCGGTCGCGCGCGACACCTCGGCGAGCTCGTCGCGCAGGTGCGCCGCGGTGTCCAGGTCACCCGCGTAGACGTGGGCACCGATGTGCGCGGCGAGCGCGAGCGGCAGGGTGTTGAGCGCGCCCTTGTCGCGGGCGAGCTGCAGGTGCCGCGCGGTGTCGAGGGTCTGCTCGTCCCACATGTTCCCGGCCATGATGTGCGCGAGCCACAGCCAGTGCAGCTCCTTCAGCGACAGGTCGGGCGTGCGGAACGCGCTCAGCGCCCGCCGCAGCATCGGCAGCGACGGCCCGAACCCGTCGGTGAAGCGGATCGCGAGACCGTCGAGCAGGAGATCGGCCGGGCCGGGTGGCTGCGGGGAACGCGGGGCCGCGCGGGCGGCTTCGGCGACCTCGCGCAGGTCGGCGTCGCTCACGCCCGCGAACATCCCGGCCAGCAGGGCGTCGAGGTAGGTCTCGCGGGCCAGTCCCACGTCGAGCCCTTCCAGCTGACGGGCGGCGGCGAACAGCAACGGCGGTGCCTCGCGGCCGCGGTTGACCGTGAGCGAGATCCGGCCGCGCAGCAGGTCGGCCCGGGCCTTCTCCAGCCGGTCGAGCGGGCCGGCCTCGGCGATGGAAAGCAGCCGCAGCGCTTCCTCGGGCGCGCCGGCCACGTGCGTGATGTGCGCCGCCTCCAGCGTCCGTTTCGCCCGGGTCGACGGGACGGCGGTGAGCTCCGCGGCGCGTTCCAGCATCACCGCGGCGGCCGCCATGCCCCCGCGGGCCTGCGCTCGGCAGGCCGAGCGGCCCAGCTCTTCGGCGGCTTCCTCGGCCGGCGCCTCGGCGGCCTGCGCCGCGTGCCAGGCGCGGCGGTCCTGGTCGGTGTCGGCGTCGGTGACCTGCGCGAGCGCCCAGTGGGCCCGTCGCCGTTCGGCCGGGGCGGCGGCCTGGTAGATCGCCGAGCGCACCAGCGGGTGGTGGAACCGCACGTGGGAGCCGATCTCGATCAGCCCGGCCTCGAGCGCGGGCTCGGCCGACTCGGCGCCGATGTCGAGCAGACCGGCCGCGCGCCACAGCGTCACGGGGTCGCCCTGGGGTTCGAGGGCGGCGATCAGCAGCAGGCGCACGGTGGCGGGCGCGAGCTGCGCCAGCCGAGCCTGGTAGCGCTGTTCGATGCGGCGCGGGATCGTGGTGGCGCCGGCCAGCGAAAAGCCCTCGGCCAGCTCCTTCGGGCTCAGCCCCCGCGAGAGCTCCACCAGGGCCAGCGGGTTGCCGCGGGTCTCGGCGACGATCCGGTCGCGCACCCGGTCGTCGGCGGGCAGGCGCAGCACGGAGTCGAGCAGGTCGCGGGCCGCACTGTCGGGCAGGCCTTCCACCACGAGCTGGGCGACGCCGGTCAGCTCCGTGGTGGCCGGCTCGCGCACGGCGAACACGAGCGCCACCGACTCGGCGACCAGCCGGCGCGCGACGAAGGCGAGGGCCTGGGCCGAGGCACTGTCCAGCCACTGGGTGTCGTCGACCACGCACAGCAGCGGCCGCTCGCGCGCCGCTTCGGCCAGCAGGCCCAGCACGGCCAGGCCCACCAGGAAGCGGTCCGGCGCGGGACCGGGGCTGAGCCCGAACGCGGTGCGCAGCGCCACCCGTTGCGGATCCGGCAGGGCTTCGGCGCCGCCGAGCATCGGCGCGCACAGCTGGTGCAGGCCGGCGAACGCGAGCTCCATTTCGGACTGGACACCCACCGCGCGGGCGACGCGGATCCCGGCGGCCTGGCCCACGAGGTGCTCCAGCAGCACGGTTTTGCCCACGCCCGCCTCGCCACGCAACACGAGCACCTGGCTCTTGCCGGCGCGGACGGCGTCCAGCAGCCGGTCGAGGGTCTCGCGTTCCGCGCGCCGGTCCAGCACTCACCCACCTGCCCGTGTGCTCGCTCTTCCCTTCCGGTCACGGCGACCAGCGGGCGCTCGCAGGATATCCCGATCGGCGGCCGGCGCCCCGGGTAGCCGGTGGTCGCCGAGGTCGTCCGGTTGGTCCGGGTTCGCCCGGGTCCCGGGTCCGCGCCCGGGGCGGCCCGGGTTCGAAGCGGCCGGGAACCGGCCACTGTCGCCACCGTGCCCGATCCGAATCCGGACAGTGTAGTGGCCCTCCACGGCCGTACCGCCGAAATCCGCCTGCTCGAGACGCTCGTGCGGACGGGCCGCGGCGCGCTCGTGCTGCGGGGTCCGGCCGGCGTCGGCAAGACGGCGCTGCTGCGGCACGCGGCGACGCGGGCCCGGGGGTGCCGGGTGGTTCACGTGCGCGGGCTGCGGCGGCTGGGCGAGCAGCTCGGGGCGGCCTTGCCGGACCGGGCGGGTACCGACCCGTTCGCGACCGGCGTGGCCACGGCGGCGCTGCTCTCGGCGGCCGCGCCCCTGCTGTGTGTGGTGGACGACGCGCAGCGCCTCGACGAGCGCTCGGCGCTGGCCCTGGTGTTCGCGGCGCGGCGGGTGAGCGCTCGCGTGGTGCTGCTGTTCGCCGAGCGCGACGCGTCCGCGGTGCTGGCCGGCGTCGAGGAGCTGCCGGTGGCCGAGCTGTGCCGGGCCGGGGCGCGTGCCCTGGTGCGCTCGCTGGTGTCCGGGCCGGTGGATGCGGACGTGGTCGAGCGGTTCGTGGCGGAGACGCGGGGAAATCCGGGGGTGATCCGGGCCGCGGTGGACAGTCTGGACGCCGGCGGGTTCGGCGTCGGCCGCCCTTCGCGGCGGGGCCGGCCGCTCACTCCGGCGCCGGGCCGACGGACCCTGCTGTTGACCGCCGCCGCGGACCCGACCGGTGACGTCGCGTTGCTGTGGCGCGCCGCCGGCCTGCTGGGGATCCCGGTCGGCGGCCCGCTCCGGCTCGGTGAGCGGGTGACCTTCCCCGACCCGTCGTCGCGCGGCCGGATCTACCACGACGTGGCCACGCCCGAGGAGCGCCGGACGGTCCACCGCGCCTTGGCGGAGACCACGACGGCACCCGACTGGCGCAGCTGGCACCACGCGAACTCGGTATCGGCGCCGGACCCGGCCGCGGCGGCGGCTTTGGTGGCGCAAGTGCCCCGCGCCCGCGCCCGTGGTGGTCCGCGCGCGGCCGCCGCGTTTCTGCGGCTCGCCGCCACGCTCACGCCGGACCCGGCCGAGCACACGTTGGCGGCCGTCGCCGCCGAACTGGACGCCGGTCGTCGCGCCGAGGCGTGGCAGCTGCTGCGCACGCTGACCGGGCCGCTCGAACCGGCGCACCGGGCCGAAGCCGCGCGGCTGCGCGCGTGGCTCACGTTCAGTGCGACGCGCACGCCCACGGCCGCGACGGCGTTGGTGCGAGCCACGCGCGAAGTCCCGGTGCCCGACCCCCGGCCCCGGCTCGACGCTCTGGGCGCCGCCGTCCTCACGGACGGTCGTCTCCTGACCGAATCTCTGGTCCCGCGCGACTCCCTGGTCGCGACGTTGTCCGCGCCCGGCGCGCCGTCTTGGCTGGCCGGTCTGGCGGCGGCCGAGGTGTGGGACGAGCAGGCGTGGCACCGTGCGGCCGACGCGCCGGCCGACCCCGGTGCGCTCCCGGATGCCCTGGCCGGACGGGCGCTGCTCGCAGTCCATAAGGGCGACCTCACCGCGGCCGCCAAGTGGGACGACGAAGCCCGCGCGGCCAGCACGCGACTCGGGCAAGCCCCACCGGAGCACGCCACGGCGTTGATCGCGGCGTGGCGCGGCCGGCCGGTGCGCGGTTCGGCGGGCCCCGGACTCACCCACGCCTGCGCCGAACTGGCCGCGGCGGTGGCGGCGAACGCTCTCGGCGACCACGCGCGCGCTCTCGCCGCCGCGCGCCGCGTGGTCGACCTCGGCGAGCTGGCGACCGCGGGCTGGGCGCTGCTCGAACTGATCGAAGCCGCCGCGCACTCCGGCCGGCGCGCGCTCGCGGCGTCGGCGCTCGAAGCCCTCGTCGAGCGCACCGACCGCCGCGGCACGGATTGGGCTCGCGGTGCGCAGGCTCGTGGCCGGGCGCTGGTCGCGTCCGGACCGGCCGCCGAAGAGCGGTACCTCGACGCTCTCCGGCATCTGGCGCGCACGCGCCTGCGCCCGCTCGCGGCCCGGACCCGGCTCGGCTACGGGGAATGGCTGCGTCGGCAAGGCCGCACCGAGCAAGCCCGCGAAGTGCTGCGCGCCGCGCACCAGGACTTCCGCCGCATGGGCGCCGCTGCCTTCGCGACCCGCGCCTGGCCTGGGGACCGTTCTCCCGTCGATGCCCTGACGGGGCAGGAAACCCGCATCGCCACCCTGGCCCGCGCCGGCCTCACCAACGCCGAGATCGGCACCGAACTGTCCCTCAGCCCCCGCACGGCCGAGTACCACCTGCGGAAGGTCTTCACGAAGCTCGGCATCACCTCGCGAACCGAACTGCACCTGGTCGATCCCGCGCACCACCCCGAAAGCGAGCCCCCGTCACGATGACCGGCACCTTGATCGGACGCGAAGCCGAATCCGCGCGGCTGCGAGAACTGCTCACGCACGGCGGCACGGTCGTGGTCCGCGCCGCGGCGGGGCTCGGGAAAACCGCGCTCCTCCACGAGCTTTCGCGCACCGCCACCACGCACCGGGTCCTGCGGCTGCCGGGGCTCGCGGCCGAGGCCGGACTGCCGTACGCGGCGGTGCATCTGCTGTGTTCGACGCTGCCCGAGTTCCCCGAGCTGCCCGGGCGTGAGCTGCTGGAGCGGGCGATGGGCCTGCGGCCGGGGCCGGCACCCGAGCGGCTCGCCGTCTGTGCCGCCGTGCTCGACCTGCTGAAACTCGCCGCGCGTGATCAGCCGCTGCTGTGCGTCGTCGACGACGCGCAGTGGTGGGACGAGGAATCGGCCGCGGTGTTCGCCGCGGTGGCCCCGCGGTTGGCCGCCACGACGGTCGCGCTCGTGTTCGCGGAAACCGAGGAACAGGCCCCATCGGAACCGATCGCCGACCGCGCCGGCGCCCCGGCGTCCGCCCCGGAGCGGTTCGCCCGGCTGCCGAGCCTCCCGCTGCGGCAGCTGGGCCACGCCGATGCCCGCGAGGTGCTGGCGCACGCGTGCCGGCCCCTGGACGACGCCGTGGGTGCTCGGATCGTGGCCGAGGCGCGGGGGAATCCGCGGCGGTTGCTCGAGGCAGCCGGCTCGGTGACCGCCGGGGGCTACGGCGTGGTTCCCTTGTCCTGCCCCGAACTCGCCGCCACCGCGGCGACCCTGACCCCCGCCGGCCGCCTCCTGTTCGTGCTCGCGGCGGCCGAACCGCTCGGAGATCCGGCCCGGCTCTGGCGGGCCGCGAGGCGGCTCGGGCTCGACGCGGACGACGCGGCACCGCTGGAGGCAGCGGGTCTCGTCGAGTTCGGCCCGTGGATCACCTTCCGGGAGCCGCGGTTGCGCCAGTGCGCGTACGGCCTGGCGTCCGCCGCGCACCGGCGGCTGGTGCACGGAGTGCTCGCCCTGGCGACCGAGCCGCACCGAGAACCCGACCGCCGCGCGTGGCACCTCGCGCACGCGACGATCGAGCCGGCCGAAGCCCTGGCCGACGACCTCGAGCGGCTCGCGGACGACGCCGGACGCCGGGGTGGGCTGCCCGCCGCGGCGGCGTTCCGGGAACTCGCCACGCTGCGCACCGCCGACGCCGGGCTGCGCGCCGAGCGAGCCGTCGCGGCGGCCGACGCGCACCACGCCGCCGGTGCCGTGGACTCGGCGGTGCGGCTGCTCGCCGTGGCGGAGCTGGGGGCGCTCGATGCGGCCGGGCGAGCGCGGGCAGAGCGGCTGCGGGCCCGGATGGCGTTCGACGCCGGACGCGGCGGGCCGGCGGTCGGACGGTTGCTCACGTCGGCGCAGGAGCTGGAAGTGAGCGAACCGCGGCTCGCGCGGCCCGCCTACCTCGAAGCGCTCGGCGCCGCGATCTTCACCGGCCACGTCGACGTGGTGCACGCCGTGCTGACCCGCCTCGCCGGGCGTCGGCCCACCGGGTCCGACCGGCTTCTCGAAGGCGTGGCGCAACGGTGCACCGCCGGGTACGCGGCGGCCGTCGAGCCGCTCAAGCTCGCGCTGAAGACCCTCGACAACGACCACGGCACCGACGCCCGCTCACGCCTGCTGGCCTGTCTCGTCGCCGCCGACCTGCAGGACGACGAAACCTGGCACGACCTCACCCACGCCGAGCTCGACCGGGCGCGCGCGAGTGGCGCCCGCACGATCCTGCCCTACGTGCTCACCCACCGCGCCCTCGCCGAGGTCCACTTCGGACGGTTCGGCACCGCGGAGTCCCTGGTGGCCGAGGCGGAGGCCCTCACCCGGCTCAGCGGCGCACCGGACTTCCCCCACGCCGCCGGCGCACTGGCCGCGTGGCGTGGACGCGAGCTGCCGGAAGCCTCGGCCTGCGCGGAAAACGCCGGCCTGGCCCACGCCCTGTCCCGCTACGCCACCGCCGTCCTCCACAACGGACTCGGCGACTACTCCGAAGCCGCCGACGCGACCCGCGAGTTCCTCGACCGCGACGGCATCGAGCTCGCCGGCTGGTCGCTCGTCGAACTCGTGGAAGCCGCCGCGCGCTCCGGCGACCGCAGCACCGCCATCGCGGCTGCCGAGCGAGTGTCAGAACGCGCGTGCCTCAGCGGCACGGATTGGGCCCTCGGCGCCGACGCCCGGTCCCGCGCGCTGCTGGCCGACGGCGAAGCGGCGGAAACCCTGTACGCGGAAGCCATCGACCGTCTCGGCCGCTCCCTCATCACCCCGCACCTGGCCCGCGCCCGGCTCCTCTACGGCGAGTGGCTGCGCCGCCGCGGCCGCCGCGTCGACGCGCGCGGCCCCCTTCGCGCCGCCCACGAGGCTTTCGCCGGTTTGGGCGCCGAAGCCTTCGCCGACCGCACGCACCGCGAACTCCTGGCCACCGGCGAACGCGCCCGTCGCCGGGTCGCCGAAACCCGCTCTCAGCTGACTCCGCAGGAGTGCCGCATCGCGGCGCTGGCCCGCGACGGCCGGTCCAACCCCGACATCGCGACCGCGCTCTCGATCAGCCCGCGCACCGTCGAATACCACCTGCACAAGGTGTTCACCAAGCTGTCGATCACCTCACGCACCGAGCTGCACCTCGTGCTCACCGCCGGCGAGAGCTGACGGACGGCCCCACCTCGGAGCGAGGGTCGGACGCCCGCCGAGCGCACCCGACCGTCGCCCGGCGCGGCCCCAGGACGACGCGCGAGTGCTCCACGCGGAAACCGCCGGGAAACCTCAGCCCTTGCGCAGATCCGGCGCCGGAATCCCCAGCAGACACCGCCGCGCCCGGTCCCAGGCCGCGTGCATCGCCGCCTGCACCGCCTTCGACGTGTGCCCCAGCACCCGCACGCCGGCGCCGCAGCCGGCGGGCAGCTCCGAAACCCCCGCGAACACCTCCGGCACCGGCGCCAACTCGGCCCGCAGCGCGGCCACCAGCTCCGCCGGCGGCATCCGGTCCGACAGCGCGGTGAAGCTCCCCACCACCTGGTAACCGCCGAGCGTCGCCGGAGAACCGGGGTCACCGGCACCGCCCGGACGCAGGCGCAGGGTGTCCGCGAACAGCAGCGCGCCGTCGGTCCGGCGGGCTTCCAGCTCGGCGCGGTAGAGGTCGTAACAGTGCGTCTCACCGCGGGCGACGCGGCCCGGTAGGAGCACTTCGCCGAGCAGCACCGTCGCGTCGGGAGCCAGGGTCACGGTCGTGCGCTGGTAGAGACGCGAGCCGCGGAACGGGACGACCGGGTCGGGGAGGTATTCGAGCACCGCGCCGGCACCGGCGCGCAGGTTCAGCAGCTGCGTGGCGTAGTTGTCGCGGGCGCCGTAGACCTTCGTGGACGCCTGCGTGGTGAGGTGCACGGCCGAGCCGTCGGCGCAGTCGACGTCCACGCGGTAGCGGTCGCCCTGCACGAACCCGTCGCCTTGCTGCTGCAGGAACACGAACGCCATGTCCGGCCGGTGCGGGTCGAGGTGGATCGGCCGGTAGATGTGCAGCGGCGCGCGCTGGTACTGGCGCACGACCCGGGTGGTCCCGCCGCGCGGAGCCAGCGCGAGGTCGAGCACGCCGAGTTTGCCGGGCGCCCCCACGCCGAGGCCGTCGCGGACGGACCCGTCGAATCCGTGCAGTTCGTCGGGCAGGTGCGCCGGGGTGCACCACGCCGGGTCGTCGCGACGGGTCATCCCGCACCGGCGAAGCGGCCGATCACCTCGCGCACGCGGCGCGTGACCTCGTCGAGGCCCTCGCCGGTGAAGCAGTTCGTGAACACGAACGGTCGGCCCGCGCGCACGGCGCCGGCGTCGCGCTCCATCACCGACAGGTCGGAGCGCACCAGGTCGGCCAGGTCCACCTTGTTGATCACCAGCAGGTCCGAGCTCGTGACGCCCGGGCCGCGCTTGCGCGGGATCTTGTCGCCCTGCGCCACGTCGATCACGAACACGAAGTAGTCGGCCAGCGCCGAGCTGAAGGTCAGCGTGAGGTTGTCCCCGCCCGACTCGACGAGCACCACGTCCGCGTCGGGGTAGCGGCCGGTGAGCTCCGTGACGGCGTCGAGGTTCATGGTCGGGTCGTCGCGCACCGCGGTGTGCGGGCACGAGCCGGTCTCCACGCCGACGACCCGCTCCGGCGCGAGCACCCCGGCCAGCGTGCGCCGCACGTGCAGCGCGTCTTCGCTGGTGAAGATGTCATTGGTCACCACCAGCGGGCGGTGGCCCTGCGCGATCAGCATCGGCACCAGCGCTTCGATGAGCGCGGTCTTGCCCGACCCGACGGGCCCGCCGATGCCGATCCGGGCCACGCCCGGGGTGCGCACGGCCGAAAACCCGCCGGGCGGGTGCGGGTGCGTGTCGGTGTGCGGATCCGGGTCCCAGTGCGGGGGCATGATGGTCCTTCCTCAGCTTGCGAACAGCCGCAGCTGCGTTTCCTCGTGCCGCATCGCCGCCACGTCGAGCAGCGGGGTGCAGCTGGTGATGTCGTCGGGTTCCTGATCCGCGGCGTCGCGCGCCGCCTCGGCCGTGGCCGCGCGCACGTCGTGCAGCACGGCCTGCGCGGTGGCGTGGTCGGTCACGGCCAGCCGCACGGCCGCCGCGACCCAGGCCGCGGAGAACGCGAACAGCTCCCCCGCCACCGCCTCCAGCCGCGGCACGCCCACCGAGGCGCTCACGATCCCCAGCACCACCGCGTGGTTGCCCGGCGACCGTCCTTTCGCGACACCTTCGGCGTAGTGGCGCAGCGCCGGCGTGGCGAACACCGCCGTCGCGATCCGCAGCAGCGCCCGCCCGGTCCGCGTGGACGTCTCGCGCGCTTCCCGGGCCAGCTTCACGGCGGTGAGCCGCTCGTCGGCCCGCGTCACGCACTCCAGGTCGAGCGACTCCCCCGACGCCGTCGCCCGGTGCGCGCACGCCAGCGCCACCCCGTCCGACGGCGCCACCCCGAGCAGCACCTGATCCCGCAACAGGGTGGTGAGCACGCGCGGGTCGCTCGGCGTCGCCAGAAAACCCGACTGCACCAGGGTTTCCAGTCCGTAGGACAGCGTGTAGCGACCACTCGGGAACGCCGAATCGCTCAGCTGCAACACGGACAGGAAGCCCGTGAGCCGCTCGGCGCCCCCGAGGTGTGCCGCCATCGAACAGTCCTCCGCCTCCGCAGATCCGGCCGTCACACGATCGCTGTTCAAACGATCGCGGTGACGACGATCGCTGTTCACACGATGTAGTACAGCTGCGCCATCGACACTTCGTCGACCGCGGGCACCACCGCCGGCTCACCGTCCACCGTGACCTGGTACGTCTCCGGGTCCACGACGATCTCCGGCGTCAGCTCGTTGCGCACCATCTGCGCCTTGCCCACCGTCCGGCAGCCGCGCACGGCTTCGGTCCGCCGGTCGATCCCCAGCCGCTCGAACAGCCCGCTCTCCGCGGCCGCCTCCGACAGGAACGTGACGGACGTGCTGCCCGCCGCCCGGCCGAGCCCGGCGAACATCGGCTGCAGCAGCACCGGTTCCGGGGTCGGGATCGACGCGTTCGCGTCGCCCATCACCGACCACGCCACGAACCCGCCCTTGAGCACAGACTTGGGTTTGACCCCGAACGTGTTCGTGGGCCACAGCACGATGTCGGCGAGCTTGCCCGGCTCCAGCGAGCCCACCACGTGGCCGATGCCGTGGGTCAGCGCCGGGTTGATCGTGAGCTTGGCGAGGTAGCGCAGGATCCGCTGGTTGTCGTCGCCCGCGGTCTCGCCGGGCAGGCTCCCGGTGAGCTTCTTCATCTTGTCCGCGGTGCGCCAGCAGGTGGTGACCGTGTCCCCGATGCGTCCCATGGCCTGCGCGTCCGAGGAGTACATGCTCAGCACCCCGCGGTCGTGCAGCACGTCTTCGGCCGCTTCGGTCTCGGCGCGGATCCGCGACTGCGCGAACGCCACGTCCTCGGGGTTGTCGGGGTTGAGGTGGTGGGTCACGATCGTCATGTAGAACAGGTTGTCGGTCGTGTCCGTGGTGTAGGGCCGGGTCGGGTTGGTCGAGGACGGCAGCACGTTGGGCAGCGACGCGATCGCCATCATGTCCGGCGCGTGGCCACCGCCCGCGCCTTCGGTGTGGTAGCTGTGGATCGTCCGGCCGTCGATCGCGGCGAGCGTGTCGGCGAGGTACCCGCTCTCGTTGAGGGTGTCGGCGTGCAGCGCCACCTGCACGTCGTACTCGTCGGCCACCGACAGCGCGCAGTCCAGCGCGGCCGGCGTGGCACCCCAGTCCTCGTGCACCTTCAACCCGCACGCGCCGGCCTCCACTTGCTCGCGCAGGCCTTCCGGACGGCTGCTGTTGCCCTTGCCCATCAGGCCGATGTTCACCGGCAGCGTGGCCGTCGCCTCGAACATCCGGGCCAGGTGCCACGGGCCCGGTGTGCAGGTGGTGCCCTTCGACCCGTCGGCGGGCCCGGTGCCGCCGCCCAGCAACGTGGTCACCCCGGAGGCGAGCGCGTGCGGGATCTGGGCCGGCGTGAGAAAGTGCACGTGGGTGTCGATGGCCCCGGCGGTGGCCACGAGCCCCTCGCCGGAGATCACTTCCGTGCCTGGGCCGATGACCAGGTTCGGCGAAACCCCGTCCTGCACGTACGGGTTCCCGGCCTGGCCGATGCCGGCGATCAGGCCGTCCTTCACGCCGATGTCCGCCTTCAGGATGCCGAGCACGGCGTCCATCACGATCACCGAGGTGATCACCAGGTCCAGGGCACCGTCGGCGTTGCGCAGCCCGGGTGCCTGCGCCATTCCGTCGCGAATGGACTTCCCGCCGCCGTAGATCGCCTCCTCCCCGGGGAGGATGAGGCTGCGTTCCACCCGGGCCAGCAGTTCGGTGTCGGCCAGCCGGAAGCGGTCGCCCGCCGTCGGGCCGTAGAGCGACGCGTAGTGCCGCCGCGAAATCGTGGTCACGCCTGCTCCCCCGCTCCGGTGAAGCCGCGCTCGGCGGCCCGCGCCAGCGCGCGGGCCGCCGCCGTGTGTACGGCGAAGCTGCCGTCGAGCAGGCCGCTGAAGCCCACCACGCGCCCGGAACCGCCGAACTCCACGAGCTCGACGTCGCGTTCGTCGCCGGGCTCGAAGCGGATCGACTGTCCCGAAGGGACGTTGAGCCGCATGCCGAGCGTGGCCGGCCGGTCGAAGTCCAGCACCCGGTTCACCTCGAAGAAGTGGAAGTGCGAGCCGATCTGGATCGGCCGGTCACCCGTGTTGCGCACCGCGAGGCGCACGGTGCGCCGGCCGGCGTTGAGCTCGATCGGCTCGTCGGCGGGCAGCCACTCGCCTGGAATCATCCTGCTCTCCTAAGGAATCGGGTCGGCCACGGCCACGAGCTGCGTGCCCGTGCGGAACGTGGCCTCGACCTGCACCACGTTCACCATCTCCGGCACCCCGGGCAGCACGTCCTCGCGCGTGAGCACCTGCTTGCCGAGCTCGGTCACCTCCGCGACCGACCGGCCGTCGCGGGCCGCCTCCAGCAGCGCCTCGGTGATCAGCGCGATCGACTCGGGAAAGTTGAGCTTGAGACCGCGGTCCTTGCGCCGCCGAGCCAGCTCGGCCACCTGGTAGATCACCAGCTTCTCGATTTCCCGGGGGCTGAGCATCATCGACGACAGCGTCACCTCGATGCGCGCCTGGCCGGCCTCGCCCGCTGCCACGGCTCAGAACCCGGCCAGGCCCTGCGGGCTGTTGTACGGGATCTCCGCGGAGGTGACCTCGCTCAGCGAACCGTCGGACTGCACGGCGTAGCCCACGAGCTTCGAGGCGTTCGCGTAGATCTGGTACAGGTGGCCGCCGTCCGGGGTGAGCCAGTTGTCGCTCGGGCCGCTGCTGACGGTGCCGTTGAGCGCGCGGAACGTGCCGTCGCCGGGCACCTTCGGGCAGGCGTTGTCGTGGACCAAGGACACGACGTCGCCGTCGATGCGGAAGCTGGAGATGTTGCCGTAGCCGAAGTTCGTGGCGAAGATCCACTTGTCGTCGGGCGAGACCGCGAGCCAGCACAGCTCCGAGGGCAGGCCGGCGCTGGTGTCGATCTTCACGACCGGGCCGGTGCCGATCTGCCCGCGGTCGTCGAGCTTGGCCAACGCGACCCCGTCGGCCACGGCGTAGCCGATCACGAAGTGGTCCGGGCGGTGGTGCAGGAACGCGGGGTAGAACGGCGAACCGCCACCGCCGTCCTGGAACATCCCGTCGCCGAGCGAGCCGTCGTGCTGCAGCGCGAACACGACGATGCCGTCGGGGTCGGGCGCGTTGGACGCCACGGACTTCTTCGTGCCGTCGCCCTGGTCCGCCCACAGGATCGGCGAACCGTCGGGGTTGGCTTCCGCCGGCTCGTCGAACGTGGTGCCGACCACGAGGAAGCGCTCGTCGGGCGAGAGCACGACCATGGTGGACACGCGAAGCGGCTTGTCCGGCGTGTTCACCGTGTAGCCCTCGGGCCGCGCGGTGAGCCGGCCTTCGGGGTCCACGGTCATCAGCCGCACGTGGTCGGGGCCGAAGGAGTGCAGCACGTAGAGCGTGCTGGTGGCCGGCGAGAACGCGAGCGACTTCGCGGTGCCGCTGCGGCCGCTCACGATGTTGCCGGTGCGCTTCACGTCGAGCAGCGTCAGCTTGCCGTCGTCGCCGACGGAGAAGCTGGACACGGAGTTGTCACCGCCGTTGGTGGCGAAGAGGAACTGCTTGTCCGCCGTGAGGATCACGCTGCCCGCCGCCTCGAAGGCGTTCGGCGCGCTCTCCTGGCCGCTGATCGGCTTGTACACACCGGACCCGCCACCACCGGTGGGCACGCGCTCCACTTCGGCCAGGGCACCGTCGGCGCCGCGCGAGTAGTGGATGATCGCGTTCTTGATCTCGTTGGTCTGCAGGTAGAGGTGGCCGGCGGCCTGAGTAGCTGGCATGGTCGTTCTCCGTTTCCGGTCGTCGGGTGAGAGCCTGCCCGGGCCGCGCCCGCGTCGCGTCCGGGTGCACCCGGGCCGGGCACCCCAGTGGTTTCGCCCGCGCGGCAACGAAAAAGCCCCCTTTCGTCCGATGTGGACGAAGGGGGCTTTCGCGGGGTAGTCGGCTACTCGGCGTCGCTGCGCACCACGGCGGCGATCACGTCGTTGAACGCCTCGGTGGAGGACGGGTGCGTGTAGATCGCCTCGCCGAGCTGCGTGGCCGTGATGCCGTGGCGCATGGCCTGCGCGACGGTGTTGATCAGCTCCTGCGCGTCGACGCTCAGCAGCGCCGCGCCGAGGATCTCGTCGGTGTCCAGGTCGATCACGAACTTCATCACGCCGCGTGTCTCGTCCACCACGTAGGCGCGCGGCATCGCGATGATGTCGGCGACGGCCTGGCTCGAGACCTTGATCCGGTGGCCGGCGTCGCGCGCTTCCCGCTCGGTGAGGCCGACCATGGCCAGCGGCGGCGTCATGAACAGCGTGCGCGGCACGGCGACCCGGTCGGTGGTGGCGCGTTTGCCCTCGCCGAGCAGCTGGTCGAGCACGATCCGGCTGTCGTCGAGCGAGATGTAGGTGAACTGCGGCCCGCCGTTCACGTCACCGAGCGCGAAGATGTGCGGGCGGCTCGTGCGCAGGTACTCGTCCACCTCCACCGCGCCGCGGGCGGTCACGCGGACGCCGGCGGCGGCGATCCCGAGGCCGTCGGTGGCCGGCTTGCGCCCCGCGGCGGCCAGCACGGCGTCCACGGCCAGGGTGCGCTCGCGTCCGTCGTGCATGTACCGCACGATCGCCTCGCCGGCGCCGTCCTCGACCCGCGTCACGTTGGCGCCGGTCACGATCTCGATGCCCTCGTCGACGAGGATCTTCTCGGCCACGCCCTGCACGTCGTCGTCGAGGTGGTCGAGGATGCGCGAGGTGGATTCGAAGAGCGTGACCTCGGAGCCGAACCGGCGGTAGATGGCGGCGAACTCGATGCCGAGGTAACCGCCGCCCACGATCGCCAGCCGCTTCGGCAGCTCGGTGCGGTGGATCAGGTCGGTGCTGGTGACCAGGTACTCGCTGGCCCGCAGGCCCGGAATGTCAGGGATCACCGGCGTGGACCCGGTGTTGATCAGGATGTGCTCGGCGCGCACGGTCACGGGACCGTCGGCGGTGTCCACCACCACGGTGTCCGGGCCGGTGAACTCCGCGTGCCCGGTCAGGACGCTCGCGGTCTCGAGGCCGTCCATGCCGTCGAAGTTGCCCTTGCGGAACAGCGACGTGATGGCGTGCACCTCGCCGACGGCGCGCTCGTACCACTCCTGCGGCGGGTCGGTCGGCCGCCGGTTGCGCGAGCGGTGCACGAGTGCCTTCGTCGGCACGCAGCCGACGTTGGGGCAGGTGCCGCCGTACATCTCCGGCGACTGCTCGACCACCACGACCCGCTTCCCGAGCCGGGCCATGGTGCCGGCGGCGATCTTGCCGCCCTTGCCGAAGCCGATCACGAGGAGGTCGGCCCGGAGCGAGTTCTCGACGGTTTCCATGGTGTGAGGCCCTTTGCGCAGGAGTCGGACAACGCGGTCCGGGCCGACCCTGCCCTCTTCACCGGTGGCTCGCGTCGAGGAACACCCCGGCCGGCCACCCCGGTGCGTCGCCGGGGCATCGACGGGCCGGGCCCGGAACGGCCGGCGGGACAGCCGGCCGGTCCGGGCTGGGGTTCCGAGCTCGGGGCTCAGATCACGTCGATGCCGGCCGGGCTGCCGAGCGCGCTGAAGTCGCTCGGGGCGTGGTCGCCGTTCACCGTCTGGGGCAGGCCGCCGAACTCGCCGATCTTGGTGAGCTCGCCGGTGGCGCCGATCTTCCAGGCGGCGAGCTTGCCGGAGCCGGGCAGGACGTTGTAGAGGTAGTGGCCGTCCGGGCTCACGCCGAGGTCGAGCGGGGTGCTGCCCTGCGTGTTGGCCGACTTGTCCGTGGTGCCGGCGACCTCGTGCAGCAGGGTGAGGCTGCCGTCCTTGCCGACCTTCCAGCTGGAGATCGTGCCCGAGGTGTAGTTCGAGCCGAAGGCGTATTCGCCGTTGTTCACGACCCAGCAGGTGTCGATCTGGTGGTCGGCCACGGCCGTGCTGATCGGGGTCAGGTGCCCGTCGCGGCCGAGGCGGTAGCTGCCCGCCGCGCCGGTCGGGTGGCCGTCCTCCACGCCGCCGCCCACGAACTCGGCGAGGTCGACGTTGCCGGCCTTGTCGAAGGAGAACCCGAACGGGCCGCGGTTGTCGAAGTCGGTGCGGACGAAGTCCTTGCTCGCGCGGCCGGCGGAGTCGACGGAGAAGGTCAGCACACGGCCCGGGCCGGTCGGGTCGGCGCCCGGGATCACGGCGTTGGTGGGGCCGTCCTTGATGGACACCACCAGGTGGTGGCCGTCGGGGCTGAACGCGACCTGCGTGGGGTCCTTCAGCGCGTCGGGCGCGAAGCGGTCCTGAGCGGCCTGCAGCTGCCGGGTCGAGCCGGCGATCGGGGTGAGCCGGCCGTCGAGCCCGAGCCGGAAGCCGGTGATGCTGCCCTGGCCCGAGGCGTTGAGGACGTAAACGACGTTTCCGTGCTGTGTGACGCTGTTCGGAAAGCGCTGCGAAGAAGAACCGTCGCCGGTCGGCACGACGTCCACCACCTGAAGGCGATCCGGCAGGATCCGCAACACGGAAAGGGTGTTGCTGCCGGCATTGGTCACCAGCAGGAAACGGTGGTCGGCGGTGAGCCGGACCGAATTGCCCGAACCGAGGCCGTCACCGGCGAAGCGCTGCCCCGGGCCCGACCCCTGGCCACCCGTGGCGAACTTGCCGACCAGCGTCAGCTTGCCGTCGCTGCCGCGGTGGTAGTAGGCGATCTGGTTGCCCGGCTCGCTCGGATCGCTGCTGTTGTTGTGGTTGGTACCCACGAAAACCGACCCCGGCCGGGTCCAGTCCGAGGCCGGTGCCGCCGACGCGGTGCCCCCCGCGAACACCGCGGCGAACGGCACCAGCGCCGCGGCCGCCAGCGCCGTGCGAACCACCCGGCGCGACGAAGACTTGCTCATGAGAAATTCCTCCCTTGTCCACGTCCGGCGAATGTTCCGACGTGGCTGAGCACGACCATAGGGGCGCAGGGAAAGGCGGCGGTAGAACTCGAAAGGAACGGTAATATATTACCGACCCATAAGGAATTCGGGAATGGCCTCAGAGGCGGTTCTCGGGAATGGCGCGGTAAGAATCCGAGCGCGGCCGACGCTCAAGAGGTGGGCGTGTGGCCCGCGTCACGGAATGCCGGACGATCTTCGGCGCTACAGACAGATGACCACTGAACCGACCCGAGGGAGAGACATGACTGCCTCCACCGCACCCGAGCAGCCCGTGCTGCCGGTGCCCGCGCTCGACGACTTCGACTTCGAGCTCACCGACGGTGCGGCCTGCCGCATCGACGACCCCGACTGCGAAGCCTGCCAGTAAGCCCTGGCCGGGCCGGTGATCCGCGGGGCTCGCGGGGCACCGGCCCGGCATTCGGTGACAATGGTCGCCGTCCGCATCCGCGTGGGCCGTTGCCCACCTGAGTCCGGGAGTGAGCCGTGCCGGAGCTGCCCGAGGTCGAATCGGCCCGAACGGTGATCGACCGGGCCGCGCTCGGCCGGCTGATCGTCGAGGTCGACGACACCGATTCCTACGTGTGCCGGCCGCACCCGCCCGGGCAGATCCGCGAAGCGCTGCTCGGCCGGCGGCTCACCGCGGCGCACCGGCGGGGCAAGTCGCTGTGGTGCGACACCGGCGACGGCGGCCCGGCGCTGGGCGTGCACCTGGGCATGTCGGGCAAGATCGTGATCGCCGACCCGGACGGCACCGAGATCGACGGCGGCGACTACTGGGAAGGCCGCCGCGTGCAGGGCGACTACCGCTGGTCGCGGTTCTCCCTCACGTTCGACGACGGCGGCCTGATGATGCTCGTCGACCCGCGCCGCCTCGGCCGCATCACGCTCGACCCGCCGGTGGAGCTGCTCGGTCCCGACGCCGCGTCGGTGACCCCCGCCGAGTTCCGCGCCGCCGTGACCAAGGGCACCGCGCCGATCAAGGCGCGGCTGCTCGACCAGCACGCCCTGGCCGGCATCGGCAACCTGCTCGCCGACGAGATCCTGTGGCGCGCCCGTGTGCACCCCGCCCACCCCGTGGACGAGCTCGACCGCCCCGCCGTGGACCGCTTGCTGCGCGCCACCCGGGCCTCGGTGACCGCGGCGCTGGACCACGGCGGCGTGCACACCCTCACGGTGATCCCGTTCCGCAAACCCGGCGCGGCGTGCCCGCGCGACCACGCGCCGATGACCCGCGGGAAGGTCGGCGGCCGCACCACCTGGTGGTGCACCGCGGAGCAGCTGCTGCCCCACGGAGGCTGACCTCCGGGACCCGCCGCGACGGCCGGGCGCCGGAAATCGGCAGAATGGGGGCCGTGGGTGTTCTCCTGGGGCTGCTGTCCGCGCTGAGCTACGGCGCGTCCGACTTCGTCGCCGGCGTCGGCGGGCGGCGCGGTGACCCGAACGCGGTCACGGTACTCGCGCAGCCGTGGAGCCTGCTCGCAGCGCTGCTGGCGGTGCTCGTGATGGGCCCGCGGGCGCCGCACGCCGGCGAACTCGCGTGGGGCGCGGTGAGCGGGCTGGGCACGGCCGTCGGCACGTTCTCGCTGTACCGCGGGCTGGCCACCGCGCGGATGAGCGTGGTCGCACCCGTTTCCGCGGTGCTCGCGGCCGCGCTGCCCGCGCTCGTCGGATTCGCGACGGGCGATCGCCTCACCTGGCTTTCGTGGCTCGGCATCGTGCTCGTGCTGCCGGCCATCGCGCTCGTGTCGCAGCACAGCGGCGACGACGCCGGTCGCACGCGCTCGGGCGTCGTGGAGGGCATCACGGCCGGCGCCGGGTTCGGGGTGCTGTTCATCGGCCTCGACCGCGCCGGCACCGGGGCGGGCAGCTGGCCGCTCGTCGCCGGTCAGGCGGTGGGTGTCGTCCTGCTGCTGCTCGCCGTGATCTGGCTGCGCCCCGCCACCTGGGCCCGCGCGTGGTGGCCGGCCACCGCCGCCGGTGTGCTCGGCGGCGCGGCCAACCTCCTGTTCGTGGCCGCGACCGGGGCGGGCCAGCTGGCCGTGGTCGCGGTGATCACGTCCCTCTACCCGGCGATCACGATCGTGCTCGCGCGCGGCGTGCTGCACGAACGCTGGAGCCGCAAGCAGGCCGCCGGCCTGGTGATCGCGGCGGCCGGGGTCGCGGCCATCACGCTCGGCCAGCCGTGACCGTGCCCGGCGTCAGGCCGGGTCCGCCTGCTTGAAGTACTCGTCGCGCACGTCCTGCTCCCGCGCGTACTCCGGCTGGTCCTTCACCGACGCGTAGGGCGAGTTCGCCTCGGCCTCGGCCGCGCGGGTGGGCTCCGCGGCGTCGCCGAAGCCGAGGATCTGCCGAGCCCGGTCAGCGGACCGTGGTGCTCGGTGCGCTGCACCGTGAGCAGCCAAACGAGCGGCGTGCCGTTGAAGTTCTCGCGGCGCGCGCCCTCTGCGTCAGATAGTGGTCGCTGATCTGGCGGAAGTTGCTCACTCGGTCGCCCGCGCTGATGGCCTACCCTCACCACCGAGCCCGCCCCACCCGCCGAGGAGGCACCCGGATGGCGCACCACGCCGACCGAGCGGCACTGCCCGGCCCGCCGGGCGTCGACCCGGACCGGGCGAGCGTCGGACTCGACGTGGCCCGGCGCCCTGGCTTCGGCGGCAAGCCGTGATCCTCGTGACCGGCGCGAGCGGCAACGTCGGCTCGGCGCTGATCGGCCTGCTCGGCACGGACGCCCTCGCCGCTTATCGGGACCCGGACAAAACCGCGCGCGCGATCGCGGCCGGGCAACCGGCGGTGACGCTGGACCTGGGCAAGCCCGAGACACTGCCACCAGGGCTGGCCGGAGTCGACACCGTGTTCCTGCTCGGCGCGATAAGCCCGGCGCAGACCGGCCACGAGCTCGCGATGCTCGACGCCGCGCGAACCCTCGGCGCCCGCGTGGTCAAGCTGTCCGTGTGGCGGGCCGACGAGGAGCGCTCGCCCGTCGCGCGCCCGCACCGGCCCGTCGAGGAGGCACTGCGCACGTCCGGGCTGGCGTGGACGATCCTGCGGCCGAACTTCTACCAGCAGAACTTCCTGGCTCAGCGCTCGATCCGGGCCGCGGGCGAGTTCGGCTTCCCGGCGATCACCGCGCCGATCAGCTTCGTCGACGCGGCCGACATCGCGCGCGTGGCCGCTGTTGTGCTCACCACCGACGGGCACGACGGCCGCGTGTACGACCTCACGGGACCGGCCGCGTTGACCTACCCCGAGGCGGCGGAGGTGTTCTCCTCCGTGCTGGGCCGGCCCATTCGGTACCGCGGCCTGCCCGACGAGGAGGCACGCGCGGCCCTGCTCGGCCGCGGCGTGCCGCAGTTCCACGCCGACGCGCTCGTCGACGTCGCCCGCGCCTACCGCACCGGCGGCGCCGGCACGGTGACCACGACCGTCGCCGATCTCACGGGCCGGCCGGCTTCCGACCTCGCGGATTTCGTGCGCCGGCACCGCGCGGTGTTCGGCTAGGCGTCAGGACCGCTGCCGCTGCTGCGTGTGTGCCGCGTCGTCGATGTGCGCGCCGAGTTCGGTGCGGGTGAGGCCGGGTTCGAGGCTGGTCACGCTCACCGCGCCGAACTCCTGTTGCAGCGAAGCACTCAAGTGCGTGACCGCTGGCGGCAGAGGCGGTGAGCGCCGGTTAAAATGGCTCTGCGGAACGGGTTCCGCTCGGTAGGCTCGCCGGGTGTTCTCCCTGAGCGAGCCCCCGCTGTTCACCCGGCTGCGCCAGGCATCCTCGGTTCTCGTGGCCGGCGCCGGCGGCGGCTTCGACGTGTATGCCGGGCTGCCGCTGGCGTTCGCGCTGCGGGAGCAGGGCAAGCAGGTGCACCTGGCCGGTCTGGCGTTCAGCGACCTCACCGCGCTCGACCTCGACGACTGGCTCGCGCCGGGCGTCGCCGCCGTCGGACCGCGCTCGGCCGGCAGCGACGACTACTTCCCCGAGCGCACCCTCGCCCGCTGGCTGGCCGGGCGCGGGCTGCCGGCCACGGTGTACGCGTTCGCCCGCACCGGCGCGAAACCGCTGCAAGCCGCGTACGCCTCCCTCGTGGAGCACCTGGGGATCGACGCGATCGTGCTCGTCGACGGCGGCACCGACATCCTGCTGTTCGGCGACGAAGCCGGCCTCGGCACGCCGGAGGAGGACATGACGAGCCTCGCCGCCGTCGCGGGTCTGGACGGCGGCGAGCGGCTGGTGGTCTCGCTCGGCTTCGGCATCGACGCCTACCACGGTGTGTGCCACGCGCACGTGCTCGAGAACCTCGCCGCGCTGGACCGGGTCGGGGCCTATCTCGGCGCGCTGTCGATTCCGTCCGCCTCGGCCGAGGCGCGGGCGTACCTCGACGCGGTCGCCCACGCCCAGGTGAGCACGCCGCTGCGGCCGAGCATCGTGAACGGCCAGATCGCGGCCGCGCTGCGCGGCGAGTTCGGCAACGTCTCCTTCACCGGGCGCACGACCGGCAGCGAGCTGTTCGTGAACCCGTTGATGGGCGTGTACTTCACCGTGGACCTCCTCGCGCTCGCCGCGTCCGTCGGCTACCTCGGCCGGCTCGCCGGCACCGTGACGACCACCGACGTCGCGCTGGAGATCGAAGCCCACCGCGACACCGTGGAGCGCCGGCCCCGGCGGTCGTTGCCACACTGAGCACTGTGGACGGTCACGGGGCGAGCAGGGTGCAGATGCTGATCTGCTCGGGCATGCCCAGGAACTCGCACGCCGCCCAGTGGCCGTAGGCGCCGCCGTTGGTGTTGGTGTCGCCGCCGCCGGGTCGGCTGGCGCGGGCGATGCGCTGGGTGCCGCCGTCGTACAGTTCGATTCCGCCGCGGGCCGGGCCGATCAGTTCGCCGTGCAGTTCGCGGGTCTGGTCGTCGCGCCAGAGCTTCACGTCGTTGCCGTCGCTCGCGTGGACCGCCCAGACGAGCGAGAACGAGTCCCTCGGCGCCGCCGAGGCCAGGCCCGGCAGCAGGATTCCCCCGGCGACCACGAGTGCGGCGACTGCGGCTAGGCGCATGGCTGACCCTCCCCTTCGGCTTCGCTGTCCCTACGAAGGTGCCAGTGGCGCGGCGGGGATCGCAACGCATTCGAACTGGGTCGAAACCGTTGCCCTCAGTCCTCCCGGCCGCCCTGCCACACCGCCTGGATGAGCTGCGCCCGGCTGTGCACGTCGAGTTTCGCGAACACGCGCTTGAGGTGCTGGCGCACCGTGTTCTCGGAAACCACGGCCAGCGCGGCGATCTGGCGGTTGGTGAGCCCTTCGGCGACCCACGCGACGATCTCGCGTTCGCGGGCCGAGAGCGGCGCGCGCTCCACCGGGGCGGGCGCGTCCTTGCGGCGGACGAAGGCCACGGAGACGACCGTGCCGCCGCGGCGGGCGAGGGTGGAGCGGACCGTGAGCAGCAGGTCGGGTTCGCGGCGGGCGCGGCCGGCGGCGAACGGGCCCGAGGAGGCGGCGACGCGGTGCGTGCCGTCGGCCAGGCGGAGCAGGTTGCGGGACAGCAGTTCGGCCAGGCGGGGCCCGGCGCGGTGGTGCAGGCGGCGCAGCCGGGCGAGCTCGTTGTTCTCGAAGAGGATCTCACCGTCCACAGTGGTCACGAACACGGGCACGTCGAGCTCGTCGAGCGACCAGGTGAGCTGGGCGGTGCGCTGTTCGAGGTCTTCGTGGCGCACGGCTCGCCGCAGCGCCGCCTCCACGTGTTGCTTGGCCGAGGCCATCGCCAGCCGGTCGCGAGTGGTGAAGGGGCGTTCGGCGGCGGTGCGGGCGAGGTAGAGGGCGCCGAGCACGCGCGTCTCGTGCAGCAGCGGCACCACCATCGAGTGGTAGAGGCCGTGGCCGCCGAGCACGCCGCACAACGACTGCTCCTGCCACGCCGTTCGTGACATCAGCGACGCGTTGTCCACCGGCGACGCGGCGGTGACGGCCGCGGCCAGCACGGGATCGCGGCCCGCGCCGAGGTGGTGGTAGTCGGGCACCAGGCCGTCGGGCGCGCGGCGGGTGAGCACCGTGAGCGGGGTGAGCCGCGGGCCGAAGCGGGAGAAGCCGTACGCGGTCGCCGCCACGAGCCCCGTCACGGCGTCGAGGTACTGGGCCTGCACCTCCCGGACGTCGAGCGCACTCTGCAGGGCGAGCAGGAGCCCGGCCAGGGCGCCGGTGCGCGCCTGGCCGTCCACGGGCTCGTCGATCACCACGGCCGGCCTCCCGGGGCAGGGTTCCCGGGATGGTATCCGCGCAGGTCACGCATCCGGTAGTCCGGGCCGTCAAGAGTAGATCGACTGGTACCGCTGATAAGTGGCGACGGCGTCAGGGCCGAGTTCGTGGCCGACGCCGCTGGCCTTGCGGCCGCCGAACGGCGCGCCGGGGTCGGGCAGGTACCGGTTGATGCCGACCGAGCCGGTGTCCAGGCGCCGGGCCACGGCCTGGCCGCGCTCGGGGTCGGCCGTCCAGACGGAGCCGCCGAGGCCGTATCCGGAGTCGTTGGCCAGGCGCACGGCGTCGTCCTCGTCGGTGTACGGGATCACGGCCAGCACGGGGCCGAAGATCTCGTCCTGGGCGAGCGCGCTGTCGTTCGGGACGTCGGCGAACAGCGTCGGCTCCACGAACCAGCCGCGGTCGAGGCCGGCGGGCCGGCCGCCGCCCACCACGAGCCGGGCCTGCTCACGGCCCGCGGCGATGAACTGCTCCACACGGGCGCGGTGGGCGCGTGACACCATCGGGCCGATGAGCGTGGCCGGGTCCAGCGCGTCACCGACCGGCAGCGAGGTGACGAAAGCGGCGAAGGCGTCCACCACCTCGGCGTAGCGGCTGCGTGGCGCGAGCACGCGGGTGCCGAGGTAACAGGTCTGGCCGGCGTTGAGCAGCGTCGCCGCGTACAGGTCCTCGCCGATCTTCGCGAGGTCGAGGTCGGCGTCGTCGAGCACGAGGGCGGCCGACTTCCCGCCGAGTTCCAGGGTGACCGGGCGCAGCAGACGGCCGCAGGTTTCGGCGATCCGGCGCCCGGCCGCGGTCGAGCCGGTGAAGCCGACGCGGTCCACGCCCGGGTGCGCCACCAGGTACGCGCCGACGTCTCCCCCGCCGGGCACGACGTTGACCACGCCGGGCGGAAGGTCCGACGCGGCCACGGCTTCGGCGAAGAGGAACGCGTCGAGCACCGTTTCCGGCGACGGCTTGAGCACCACCGTGCAGCCGGCGGCGAGCGCCGGCGCGTACTTGAGCGAGGCGAGCGTCTGCGGGAAGTTGAACGGCGCGATGGCCGCGACCACACCCATCGGCTCGCGGCGCACGGTCGTGGTGCCGCCGAACAGGTGCGGGCGCGTCTCCTCCTCGCAGGCGCTCTTGGCGAGATCGGCGTAGTAGCGCAGCAGCACGCGCGGGAAGCCACCTTCGAGCTGCTTCGCGATCGTCACGGGCAGCCCGTTCTGGCTGCTCACTCGCCGGGCCATCTCGTCGGTGCGCTGGTCGAGCTGCGCGGCGAGGCTCTCCATCGCCGCGGCCCGGCGGTCCGGCGCCCAGCGCGACCAGCCGTGGGGGTCGTCGAACGCGCGCCGGGCGGCGGCCACCGCAGCGTCGACGTCGGCTTCGCGGGCTTCGGGAACCGAGCCGAGCACTTCCTCGGTGCTGGCCGAGCTGACCGTGATCGTGGCCGGGGAGCTCGGGCGCACCCAGGCGCCGTCGATGAAGAGGTGTTCGTACACGCGCCGTTCCTCTCTGCGGGATCGCTCGAAGCTACGGCCCCGTTTCCGCAGCTCGTGTCACCCGCGCGGGGACATTCGCGGCGCGCTTCGCCGGCCCCGGAAAGTCCCCGTCGGTGTGACAGCCGGGGGTCTCCGCCGTGCCTACGCTCACGAAATCCGCCGAGCGAAGGAGCCCGAGATGCCGAAGTTCACGCAGGTCGAGGAACGCGACTGGATCCACGAGGACGTGGTCGGCCACGCCATCGACCGCTGCAAGCTCTGGTACGACGGCCACGGGTTGTCCTTCTCGCTGGTCAAGATGCCGCCGGACCACGAGCTGAGCCTCCACCGGCACGAGACGTGGGTCGCGGTGTTCGTGATCGAGGGCACGCTGAAGTGGGACGGCGAGGGCGCCTCCCGCAAGCTGGGCGCCGGCGACTTCTACTTCGTGCTGCCGGGCGAGGAGCACGTCGAGACCTCGCTCGAGGACACGATGGTGATGATCATCAAGGCCGAGCCCAACGTCCAGTACCCGATCGACACCGCCGGCGCGCGCAAGACCGCCCCGTAACCCCTCGCCGTCGCACGCCGATTCCCCCTCGGACGGAACCGGCCGCGCCTCCCGGCGTCGAAAGTGCCGGGGGGCGTCGACGAGAGGGGCAGCGGTGCGGAGAAGACTCGGGTTTGCGGTGCTGGCGCTGGGTTTGCTCCTGGCGGGATGCACGCGGACCACGGCCGGACGGGCGCAACCGGGCGGCGTCAGCGACCTGGGCGACGTCGGGCCCTCGGCCTCTTCGCCGGCTTCCGCCCCTTCTCGCGCACCGTCTTCGCCCGCCTACCCTTCGACCGACGGCGTGACCGCCACCATCGCCACCATGACCGTCACCCTCCCCGCCGGCACGCAGTACGCCGTCGAATCCCGCGACCCCGGCTACGAAGGCTGCCTCCAATCGGCCACCTTCGCCTGCGCCGGCAAGATCCTGGACCTGCGCGAAGCCGCCGGCTCGGGCCTGATCAACCTCCCCAGCTCCACCCGCCCGTACGGCTGGTACCCCGGCACGGACGTCCCCAGCTGCATCACCCCAACCTCCGACCCCGGCGCCGCCTCGGTGGCCACCGGCGGCGCCGTCCTCGAACACGGCTTCGCCCCCATCGGCCCGAAGAAAGCCGAGTACGGCCGCTTCTCGGAAACCTGCCAGAACCCGGCGCAAAACAACCAGATCCGCATGTGGTGGCTGCCGCAGAGCAAACTCCTCATCGTGGAACACGCTTCGACTCCGGAGCAGGACGCGGCTTTCGACGGGATGGTCGCTTCGGCGAAGTTCAGCTAGTCCCGAGCGTCGTGTCCAGAAACGCCTGCGTCGCCGCCGTGATCGGGCCCGAGCGGTGCACCACCCACTGCGGCAGCCGTTCCGACGGCGTGAACCGCGCCACCTCCGCTCCGGCGCGGCGGGCCAGGTCGGTCCAGCCGTCGGGCATCAGGCCGGAGCCGATGCCGCGCAGGACCATGGGGAGGACGACGCTGCGGTCGCCCACTTCGGCGGCCAGGGAGACGTCCGGGACGGTCGCGGCGATGCGGTCGAAGAGGGCGCGCACGGCGGTGGGCGGCTGGGTGACGACGAAGCTCATGCCGCGCAGGTCGGACCAGGAGACCGTGGCGCCGATCCCCGAGCCGGGCGGTGCGACCAGGAGGAACTCCTCGTCGCGCAGGTGGTGGGCGACGAGGCCGGGGCCGGCGGGGCGTTCGGCGCTGCCGCAGACGCCGGCTTCGCAGCGGCCCTGCAGGACCATGGCCACGACCTCGGCCGCCGACTGGGCGGCGGACGTGCTCACGAGCAGGCCGGGGTGCCGTTCGCGCAGGTCGGCGATGATGCTGATCACCGGTTCGAGCGCGGACGACGAGGTGGCGGCCACGTCGACGCGCCCGGCGAGGCCGGAGCCGACGGCCTGGGCCGCGGCACGCATGGCGTCGAGATCGCGCAGCACGAGCCGGGCGCGGTCGGCCATGGACTCGCCGGCGCTGGAGAGCACGGCGTTGCGGCCGACGCGGTGGAACAGCGCCACGCCGAGTTCGTGCTCCAGCTTGGCGATCGCGCGGGACAGCGACGGCTGGGCCACGCGAAGCGCCCGCGCCGCGTGGGTGAAGCCGCCGTGCTCGACGATCGCGACGAAGTATTCGAGCTGCCGTCGTTCCATAGCGTGAGGCTATCGGAATGGTGTCACACATGTCTTTGACGTACGCCCGCCCACGCGCGACGATGCAGGGATGTTCCAGACCCGTCCCACGTTGCAGGGCACCTTCGGCATGGTGTCGTCCACCCACTGGCTCGCCTCGGCCGCCGCGATGGCCGTGCTCGAAGACGACGGCAACGCCTACGACGCCGCCGTCGCGGCCGCGTTCGTGCTCCACGTCGTCGAGCCGCACCTCAACGGCCCCGGCGGCGAGGTGCCGATGATCGTCGCCCCGGCGGACGGCACCCCGAAGGTCCTCTGTGGACAGGGCGGCGCGCCGGCCGGCGCCACGATCGAGCACTACACCTCGCTCGGCCTCGAGCTCGTGCCCGGCACCGGCCCGCTGGCCGCCGCCGTGCCCGGCGCGGTCGACGCGTGGCTGCTGCTCCTGCACGACCACGGCACGAAGCCGCTGCGCGAGGTCCTCAAGTACGCGATCTCCTACGCCGAAAACGGCCACCCGGCGGTGGACCGCGTCGGCACCACCGTGGAGACCGTGCGCGAGCTGTTCGAGACCGAGTGGACCACCTCGGCCGAGCTGTACCTGCCTGGCGGCCGCGCGCCCGCGGCCGGCGCGCTGTTCAAGAACCCCGCCCTCGCCGCCACCTGGCGCCGCCTGATCGCCGAGGCCGAAGCCGCCGGATCGAGCCGCGACACCCAGATCGACGCGGCCCGCCGGGTTTGGCGCGAAGGCTTCATCGCCGAGGCCATCGCGGAGTTCGCCGCGAAGCCCACCATGGACACCTCCGGCGAGCGCCACGCCGGCACCCTGACCGGCGACGACCTCGCCGGCTTCCGCGCGACCTACGAGGACCCGGTCTCCTACACCTGGAACGGCTGGACCGTCGCGAAAGCCGGCCTGTGGAGCCAGGGCCCCACGCTGCTGCAGCAGCTCGCCCTGCTGCCCGAAGACCTCGATTACGCCACGCCGGACTACTACCACACCCTCATCGAGGGCACGAAGCTCGCGATGGCCGACCGCGAAGCCTGGTACGGCGACAGCACCGACGTCTCCATCGAAGCGCTGCTTTCCCCCGCCTACAACGAAAACCGCCGCAAGCTGATCGGCGAACGCGCCTCGCACGAGCTGCGCCCCGGCAGCCCCGACGGCCGCGAACCCCGGCTGAGCAAGCACGCCCGGTTCGTGGCGGACGGCGGCGCCGTGGCCACCGCGGTGGGCGCCGGCGAGCCGACCGTCGCCAAGGACGGCGGCACCCGCGGCGACACCTGCCACCTCGACGTGGTCGACCGCTGGGGCAACATGATCGCCGCGACGCCGAGCGGCGGCTGGCTGCAGTCCAACCCGGTCATCCCGACCCTCGGCTTCCCGCTCGGCACGCGCCTGCAGATGGCGTGGCTCGACCCGGGCCTGCCCAACTCGCTGGCCCCCGGCAAGCGCCCGCGCACCACGCTCACCCCTTCGCTCGCTTTGCGCGACGGCGTGCCGGTGATGGCGTTCGGCACGCCCGGCGGCGACCAGCAGGACCAGTGGAACGCGCATTTCTTCCTCGCGGTCGCGCTGCGCGAAAAAGTGCGCAGCGGCCTCGACCTGCAGGGCGCGATCGACGCGCCCAACTGGCACACCGACAGTTTCCCGGGCTCGTTCTACCCGCGCGCGATGGTGGCCGGCAGCGTCACCGTGGAATCGCGGATCGGCGCCGACGTGATCGCCTCGCTCGAGGACCGCGGACACGTCGTGACCGTCGGAGAACCGTGGTCCGAGGGGAGGTTGTGCGCGGTCGCCCGCGACCCGGAGACCGGTGTCCTCTCGGCCGCGGCGAACCCCCGGGGAATGCAGGGTTACGCCGCCGGCCGATAATAGAACCATTCCCGCCGAAAAGCGGACCCGCCGCGGGTCCGCTTTTCGGCATGCCCTTTTCCGCACATAACGATTCAACACGAATTAACAATGCGGAAACGGAGTGCGGGAAAAACCGACGTAGCTTGTGAGCCATGTCTCCTCGGTCCCCGCTCCTGATCCTGGCCGGGCTCACGATGACGGCTCTCACCGCGTGCGTTCCCGTGCAACACGCGAGCGCCCGCGGCGAACACCACGACGACTTCGGCACCCCGGTCGGCACCCGGCCGACGCAGCACGGCGGCGACCTCGTGATGGGCCTGTCCAACGAGCCCGACAAACTCGACCCGACCACGTCCAGCTCGCTCTACACGCGCTACGTGATGACCACGATCTGCGAAAAGCTCTACGACATCGACGACACCAGCGCCGTCGTGCCGCAGCTGGCCACCGCGCTGCCGGCGATCTCGCCCGACGGCCTCACCGTGACGATCCCCGTGCGCACCGGCATCGTGTTCGCCGACGGCACCCCGTTCGACGCGCCCGCGGTGGCGACCAGCCTGCGCCGGCACTTCGAGCTCAAAACCTCCCAGCGCAAAAGCGAAATGGGTCCGATCAGCAGCATCGACGCGCCCGACCGGAGCCACGTCGTGCTGCACTACAAGAAGCCGTTCGCCCCGATCACCGCCGCGCTGGCCGACCGCGCGGGCATGATCATGTCGCCGGCCGCGCTCACCAAGGAGGGCGACGACTTCGGCGACCACCCGGTGTGCGTCGGCCCGTTCAAGTTCGTGAAACGCGTGCCGCAGACCGAAATCGACGTCGAGCGCGACCCGCTGTACTACGACGCCAAGGACGTGCACCTCGACACGATCACCTACCGGATCATGACCGACGCCAACATCCGCGCCGCCAACCTGCGCTCCGGCGACATCCAGGTGGCCGACACGATCTCGCCTCAGGACGTCGACGCGCTGGCCCAGGACCCGGACCTCAAGGTGCTGCAGTCGCCTTCGCTGGGCTACCAGAGTGTCACGTTCAACACCGGCAACGTCGACGGCGTCGGCAAACCCACGAATCACATCGGCACCCCGCTGGCCGACGATCCGCGCATCCGCCTGGCGTTCTCGCTGGCCCTGGACCGGCAGACGCTCGTGGACACCGTGTTCAACAACTGGTTCGACCCCGCCTGCTCCCCCATCGCCCCGAAAACGCCCTACTCGTCACCGGCCGCCGAAGCCTGCCCGCCGTTCGACCCGGCGAAGTCGCGGCAGCTGCTGCAGCAGGCCGGCGTGCCCGTGCCGTTCCCGATCAAGCTGCAGGTGACCAACACCCAGGACCAACTCCGCTACGCCCAGGCCCTGCAGGCCAGCGTCGCCGAAGGCGGCTTCGCCGTGCAGATCGTGCCGGTGGAGTACTCGACCCTGCTCGACGTGCAAAAGCGCGGCACGTTCGACGCGCTGATGCTCGGCTGGTCCGGCCGCATCGACCCGGACGCCAACACCGCCCGCTTCCTCTCCACCGGCTCGGGCGGCAACTACGGCGGCTTCAACTCCTCCACATTGGACAACCTGCTCACCTCCGCCGCGCGCAGCGTGGACACGAAGCAGCGCGCCGCGCTGTACGGGCAGGCCGTGCAGCTGATCCAGCAGCAGAACCCGATCGTCTACACCTACCGGGTCCGCAACCTCACCGTGCATTCCACCCGCGTCACTGGCATCCAGGTGTTCGCCGACGGGGTGGTGCGGCTCGGCAAGGCCGCGTTCCTCCCGGGTCAGGAGGGCTGAGCCGTGGCACGTTACCTGCTCCACCGCCTGTGGCAGTCGGCGCTGACGCTGGTGCTCGCGTCGATCGTGGTGTTCATCGGCGTGCGCCTGCTGCCGGGCGACCCGGCGACCGCGATGGCCGGTGAGGAAGCCGACCCCGCCGCGATCGCCGCCGTGCGGGCGCAGCTCGGGCTCGACGATCCGTTGCCCGTGCAGTACTTCAAGTTCGTGGGCCACGCGCTCACCGGCGACTTCGGCAAGTCCGTGCGCACGGGCACGCCCGTGCGCGAGATGATCGGCGCGACCCTGCCGGTCACGGTGCAGCTCGCGGTGTTCGCAATGCTGGTGGCGGTGCTCGTCGGCGTGCTCGCCGGGGTCGTGGCGGCGGTGTTCCGCGGGCGCTGGCCCGAGTGGGGCGCCAACGGCTTCTCGCTGTTCGCGCTCTCGGTGCCCACGTTCTGGCTCGGTATCCTCGCCGTGCTCTACCTTTCCGTGCAGCTGCGGTGGTTCCCCGCGTCCGGGTACGTCTCGCCGTTCGACCACCCGCTGCGCGGGATCTACTACCTCACGCTGCCCGCGGTGATCCTCGGGCTCACCCACGCGGCGGTGGTGCAGCGCCAGACCCGTTCGTCGATGGTCGAGACGCTCACGGCCGACTTCGTGCGCACGGCGCGGGCGAAGGGGCTCGGGCGCGGCGCGGTGATCTTCCGCTACGGCCTGCGCAACAGCCTCATCGTGGTCACCACCATCGTCGGGCTGCAGCTCGGCGGGCTGATCGCCGGCGCCGTGGTCACCGAGCGGATCTTCAGCCTGCCCGGCATCGGCAAGCTCACGCTCGACTCGGTGTTCACCCGCGACTACCCGGTGATCCAGGCGGTGGTCCTCGTGATCAC
Organism: Amycolatopsis rhabdoformis; assembly: GCF_035918295.1. Taxonomy (GTDB): domain Bacteria; phylum Actinomycetota; class Actinomycetes; order Mycobacteriales; family Pseudonocardiaceae; genus Amycolatopsis; species Amycolatopsis rhabdoformis. Next base: position 2,379,424 of record NZ_CP142149.1, on the reverse strand, counting down.
CTCGGCCTACATCGTGATCAACCTGCTCGTCGACTTCCTCTACACGGTCATCGACCCACGCCTGCGAGTCTCCGGGAGGACCCGATGACCATCGCCGCCGAAACCCCCGCACCCCTGGCCCGGGCCCACGGCCGGGTGCTCGGGCGCCTGCTGCACAACCCCCTCGGCGTGATCGGGGGTGTGCTGCTGCTGATCGTGGTGATCGCCGGGGTGTTCGCGCCGCTGCTGGCGCCCTACGCTCCCACCGAGGTGCACTTCGAAACACCGTTCCAGCAACCGGGCACCGTCGGGTTCGCCCTGGGCACCGACGACCTCGGCCGCGACATCCTGTCCCGCGTGTTCTACGGCACTCGCGCGTCACTCGAAGTCGGCGCGCTGTCGGTGCTGTTCGCCGTGGTCGTGGGTGTGCCGCTCGGGCTGCTGTCGGGCTATTGGCGGTGGCTCGACGCGCTGATCTCGCGCCTGGCCGACCTGATGCTGGCGTTCCCGTTCCTCATCCTCGCCGTCGGCCTGGCCGCCATCAACGGCGGCGGCCTCACCAACGCCGCGATCGCCCTCGGCATCGCCCAGATCCCCACCATGACGCGGGTGGTGCGCGCGGACACGTTGCGGCTCAAGGAAACCGACTTCGTGCTCGCCGCGCACACCATGCACGCCGGGCCGTGGCGCGTGCTCGGGCAGCACGTGCTGCCCAACGCGGCCTCGGCGATCATCGTGCAGGCCACGGTGATCATGCCGGTGGCGGTGATCGGCGAGGCCGTGCTGTCGTTCCTCGGCCTCGGCATCCAGCCGCCCGCGCCCAGCCTCGGGATCATGCTGTCCGACGCGCAGCAGTACCTGTTCCGCACACCCTGGCCGGGGATCTTCCCCGGGATCGCGCTCGCCGTGATCTGCCTGGGGTTCAACCTGTTCGGCGACGCCCTGCGCGACGCGCTGGACCCGAAGAGCGCGCGGTGAAGGGGGCCACGATGACCGAACCGCTCCTGGAAGTCAGCGACCTCGAAGTGTCCTTCGGTGCCGTCGCGGCCGTGCGGGGCACGAGCCTGAGCGTGGCGCCTGGCGAACGGGTCGCGGTGGTCGGCCAGTCGGGTTCGGGCAAGTCCACCACCGCGCACGCGGTGATCGGCCTGCTGCCCGGCTCCGGCCGCGTCACCGCCGGCGCGATCCGGTGGCGCGGCGAGGACCTCACGCACGCCGGGGAGAAGCGGCTGCGCCGCCTGCGCGGGCGCGAGATCGGGCTGGTGCCGCAGGACCCGATGTCGAACCTCAACCCCGTGGCGCGGGTGGGCCGCCAGGTCGCCGAAACCCTGGTGGCGCACCGGGTCTGCTCGCGCCGGGAGGCCTGGGCGCGCGCGGTGGAGCTGCTCGGCGAGGCCGGCATCCCCGAGCCGGCGCGGCGCGCGAAGCAGTACCCGCACGAGTTCTCCGGCGGCCTGCGCCAGCGCGTGCTGATCGCGATCGCGCTCGCGTGCCGGCCCGACCTGCTCATCGCGGACGAGCCGACCTCGGCGCTCGACGTGACCGTGCAGCGGCAGATCCTCGACCACCTCGAGAAGCTCACGCAGGAGCTCGGCACGGCGCTGCTGCTCGTGACCCACGACCTGGGGCTGGCGGCGGACCGGGCCGATCGCGTGGTGGTGATGTCCGAGGGCGAGATCGTGGAGACCGGCCCGGCGCGCCGCGTGCTGACCGAACCGCGCGAAACCTACACCCGGCGGCTGGTGGCCGCGGCGCCTTCGCTCACCGGACCCCTCAACGAGGCCGCGACGGCCGGTGACGTGGTGCTCGAGGTGTCGCACGTGGCCAAGGAGTACCGCGTGCGCGGCGGCGGGGGCGCACTGCGTGCGGTGGACGACGTGTCGTTCACCGTCGGGCAGGGCCGCACCACGGCGATCGTCGGCGAGTCCGGTTCGGGCAAGACCACCACCGCGCACCTGGTGCTGGGCCTGATGCCCGCGTCGTCGGGCACGATCCGCCTCGACGGCACGGAGGTCGTCGGCCTGCGCGGCGCCCGCCTCAAAGCCGCGCGGCGAGCGATGCAGCCGGTGTTCCAGGACCCGTACGCCTCCCTCGATCCGATGTGGACGGTCGAGCGGCTGATCACCGAGCCGTTGCGCACCTTCGGCGTCGGCGACCGCGCGACGCGGCGCACCCGCGTGGCCGAGCTGCTCGACCAGGTGGCGTTGCCGGGCGCGCTGGCCCAGCGGTACCCGCACGAGCTCTCCGGCGGGCAGCGTCAGCGAGTGGCCATCGCCCGGGCGCTGGCCGCGAGCCCGCGCCTGGTCGTGTGCGACGAGGCCGTGTCGGCGCTCGACGTGCTGGTGCAGGACCAGATTCTCGGCCTGCTGCGGACCTTGCAGGCCGAGCTCGGCCTCAGTTACCTGTTCATCTCCCACGACCTCGCCGTCGTCCGGTCGCTGGCGCACGACGTGCTGGTGATGCGGCACGGGCGGGTCGTGGAGCACGGGCCGGTCGGCGAGGTCCTGTCGGCGCCGGCGGATCCGTACACGCGCCAGCTGCTGGACGCGGTTCCCGGGGCGGCGGCCGCCACGCCCTGACGGCCGGGGGCCCTGGTTTCCGTCAGTTCTTGCCGTGGTGCCGCTGGTAGTGCCGCTGCACCCGGGCCCGGTTGCCGCAGCCGGCGGAACACCATTCGCGACGCGAGTGGTCCTTCACGAAGAACAGCAGGCAGTTCGGGGCGAGGCACGCGCGCAGCCGGTGGCGCTGCTCGCCGCCGAACAGGTCGATCCCTTGGTGGGCCAGGAAAGCGAGCGCCCGCTCGGCCGGCGCACCGGGTGAACGCAGCACGCGGGCCGGCTCGCCGTTCTCGGGCCAGACGAGCTCGGCGCGGGTGTGCGCGAGCTCGTTGAGCGTGGCCAGCGCCTCGGACCGGGCCACGTCGACGGCGACCGGGCGCGGGTCGTCCGTGGCCTCCGCGGCGAGCACGCGCAGGGCATCGCGCAAGGTCCGCAGACGCTCGGCGACCGGACCCGGATCGCCGTCGAGGACCAGGCCGGCCTCACGCTCCAGGCGGGGCGCGATCGCCGCCAGCCAGCTCGCGACGTCGGCGTCGTCCGTGAGCGCGTCGGTGACGCCGTCGCGCCCGGCGTTCACGGTGTTCATCAGCTCCACCACGAGCGGTTCGCCGAGGAGCACAGCGGTCGTCATGCCTCCACGTTAGCACTTCCTAATGGAAGTCTGCGTCACAACCATTTGACGACCGGCGTCAGCCCATGACACCTTCATCTAACGGATGCAAGTTCCCCAAGCATTAGGAAGGTTCAGAGATGTCGACGCTGCCCCAGATCGAGCTCGAGCACGCCACCGGCCAGGCCGCGGAGCTGCTCGCGCAGGTGAAGAAGAACGTGGGCTCGATCCCGAACATGGCCAAGACCATGGCGAGCAGCCCCGCGCTGCTGAAGGGCTACCTCGGCCTGTCCGGCGCACTGGCCGGCGGCGTGCTGCCCGCCGCGGTGCGCGAACGCCTCGCCCTCGCCACCGCCGAATACAACCGCTGCACCTACTGCCTCTCGGCGCACACCATGCTCGCCACGAAGGTCGCCAAGCTCGACTCCGACGAAACCGCGCGCGCCCGCCACGCCGACTCGGCCGACGAGCACGTGGCCGCCCTGCTCACCCTCTCCGACACGATCGCCCGCGGCCGCGGCACCATCGACGAGAGCGCCCTCGACACCGCCCGCGCGGCCGGCGTGACCAACGCGGAGATCGGTGAGGTCCTGGGCAACCTGGCCCTCAACATCCTCACGAACTACTTCAACCTGGTCGCCGACACCGCCAACGAGTTCCCGGTCGTGCAGCCGCACCAGCACGTGTGATCGAGCGAAGGCCGGGTCCGCACTGTCGCGGGCCCGGCCTTTCCGGCGCTCGAACCACCGTCAGGCGGTGGGAAAACCGCCCTGCGACAACACGGTGATCACTTCCGCGCCCACGTCCCCGGTGTTCGCGAACCGGTGCCGCCGGCCGGTGCGCAGGTATACGCTGTCGCCGGCCGCGAGGTCCACTTCGGACTCCCCGCCGTCGAGCGTGAGCCGCACCGCACCCCGCACGACGTGCACCCACTCCTCACCGTCGTGCACCGAGTCCTCGGCCATCACCGCGCCGGGCTCCAGCACGGCGATCCCCGACAGCAGCGTGCGCCGCGTGTCGGGCGAAGCCAGGTAGACGCTCATGCCGTCGGCCGGGCTGTACACGCGCTGCCGTTCGCCGGCGCGCACGACGATGCCCTCTTCCGGGTCGCGGGCCGGCATCAGGTCGGCCAGGTCCACCCCGTAGAGCGTGAGCAGCCGGTGCAGCCGGCCGAACGCGATGTCGTTGGTGCCGTTCTCCACCAGGGACAGGAACGATTTGGAGATCCCCGTCGCGAGGGCGACCTGCTGCAGCGAAAGGCCGCGCCGCTTGCGGCACGCGCGCAGGTACGGGCCGATCTCGGGAACGGCTTCGTCGAGCGACCCGGTAACCATGCCCGGGGACGGTACCCGATCGTCCAGTTTTCTGGAAGCCGCGTCCGCCTCCGTGAACAAGCGTCCGTGCCGCCGTGACGAATCCGTTGCCGGAGAGCCGGTTGACCCGAGCGAGCTCGGCTCGTACCGTACGCCGCAAGTGCAGTGTTCAGTTTACTGGATTCACGTTCTGTTTACTGGATCTCGGCGGCTTCGGCTCCGCGGCCCGGGAAGGACAACGATGCGGATCGGAATCGACGTCGGCGGCACCAACACCGACGCGGCCGTGCTCGACGGCGAACGCGTGGTCGCCTGGCGCAAGACCGCCACGACCCCCGACGTGCTCACCGGCGTGGCGACGGCGCTCGCCGCGGTGGTGGACCAGGTCGGCACGAGCGCGGTCGACGCCGTGGTGATCGGCACGACCCAGTTCGTCAACGCCCTGGTGGAGGCCCGCCGCCTCGCGCCCGTGGTGGTGATCCGGCTGGCCACGCCGCCCCAGACACTCGAACCGTTCACCGACTGGCCGCCGGCCCTGGTCGGCGCGGTGCGCGCGCAGGCCCACGTGGTCGGCGGCGGGCATCAGTTCACCGGCGAGCCGCTGCGTGACCTCGACGCGGACGCCGTCCGCCGGATCGCGCGCGACGCTCCCGAGGGCTGCGAGTTCGTGGTGAGCGGCACCTTTTCGCCCGTCAACCCGGACGCGGAACGAGCCGCGCGGGACCTGATCCGGCAGGTGCGCCCCCGTGCGTCGGTGACCCTGTCACAGGAGATCGGCCGCCTCGGCCTGCTCGAACGCGAGAACGCGGCGGTGCTCAACGCCGCCCTGCGACCGCTCGCCGAGCGCGTGGTGACCGGGTTCGCCCGCGCGCTCGCCGACGTCGGGCTCACCGTGCCGCTGTTCCTCTCGCAGAACGACGGCACCGTGATGAACCTGGCGCTGGCGCGGGCCTACCCGATCCTCACGATCTCGTCGGGACCGACGAACTCCATGCGCGGCGCGGCTTTCGAGTCGGCCGAAGCGGACTGCATCGTCGCCGACGTCGGCGGCACCACCACCGACATCGGGCTGGTGCAGGGCGGGTTCCCGCGGGAGTCGGCCATCGCGATCTCGCTCGCCGGGGTGCGCACCAACTTCCGGATCCCCGACGTCGTCTCGCTCGGCATCGGGGGCGGCAGCCTGGTCACCGACCACGACGGCCGGGTGACGGTGGGCCCCGAGAGCGTGGGTCACCGGCTCACCGAGCGGGCGCTGGTCTTCGGCGGCGACACGCTCACCCTCACCGACGTCGCGGTCGCCGCCGGGCTCACCGAGGTCGGCGATCCCACCCGGGTCGCGCACTTGGCGGCCGAGTTCACCGGCCGGGTCCTGGCCCACGTCCACGACCGGATCGCCGAGGCCGTGGAGCGCGCGAAGCTCAGCGCCGCCGCGATCCCGCTGATCGGCGTGGGCGGCGGGGCGTTCGTGGTCGGCGACGACATCCCCGGCGTGTCGGCGGTGCTGCGGCCCGGCCACGCTGCCGTGGCCAACGCGGTCGGCGCGGCGACCGCCGACGTCGGCGCGGAGGTCGACCGGATCTACTCCCTCGCCGAGCGCACCCGCGAAGACGTGCTCGACGAGGCCCGGCGCACCGCCCGCGACCGCGCGGCCGAAGCCGGCGCCGTGCCCGGGACGGTGCGGATCGTCGACGAGGAAGACCTGCCGCTCGCCTACCTGCAGCACACCACGAGGGTCCGCGTGCGGGCCGTCGGCGACCTCGGCACCCTCGCCGCGGCGGAGGAGGAGCACAGCCATGCAGCTCGATGAACCGGCCCTCGACGACCTGGTCACCGGCGCCACGATCCTCGCCGCCGGAGGTGGCGGTGATCCCTACCTCGGCAAGCTGATGGCCCGGCTCGCGATCCGCGAGCACGGTCCGGTGTCGCTGCTCGACGTGGCCGAGATCCCCGACGACGCGCGCGTCGCGTTCGTCGCCGGCATGGGCGCGCCCAGTGTCGTGGTGGAGAAGCTGCCGCGGGCGAGCGAGATCGTCGCCGCGCTCGAGACGCTGGAACAGCACGTGGGGTATCGCTTCACCCACGTGGCGCCCGCCGAGGCGGGCGGGCTCAACGCGGTGATCCCGGTGACCGCGGCGGCGCTGCGCGGCATCCCGATGCTCGACGCCGACGGCATGGGCCGTGCCTTCCCGACGCTGGACCTCGTGACCCCGGCCCTCTACGGCGCGTCCACCACCCCGATGTCGCTGGTGGACGAACACGGCAACCGGCTGGTGATCACCGCGGAGTCCAACGATTGGGCCGACCGGATCGCGCGGGCCGCGATGATCACGTCCGGCTGCGTGATGATGTCGGCGCTCTACCCGATGACCGGCGCGCAAGCGAAGCAGTGGCTGGTGCGGGGCGCGTTGAGCCTCGCGAGCCGGCTCGGAAAGGTCGTGCGCACCGCGCGGGCCGAGCACACCTCGCCGGTGGACGCGGTCGTCGCCGAACGCGGTGGCGCGCGGCTGTTCGACGGGAAAGTGGTCGGGGTCGAGCGGGCCACCGAGGGCGGCTGGACCGTCGGCGAGGCCGTGGTGCAGGGGCTCGACGCGTTCGCGGGCCAGGAGTTCCGGCTGGGTTTCCGCAACGAGTACCTGGTGGGCCGGCGCGACGGCCGGATCGTCGCGACCACCCCCGACCTCCTGATGGCGCTCGAACGCGAGACCGGCGCGCCGATCCCGGCCGAGGAACTGCGGTACGGCTACCGCATCGCGGTGATCGGCCTGCCGTGCGACGACCGGTGGCGCACCGAGGCCGGCCTGCGCGCGTCCGGCCCACGGCGGTTCGGGTACGACGTGGACTTCACACCCGTCGAGACCGCGGCGGACACCGCTGTGAACGAGGGAGTTGCTCGATGACCCGGACGGTCCTGCGGGGCGGCCGCGTGCTCGACGGCACCGGCGCGCTGCCCGCCGACGGCGACGTGGCGATCGAGCACGGCCGGATCGCCGAGGTCGGGCCCGGTCTGGACGGCGACACCGAGATCGACGTGACGGGCCGGACGATCCTGCCCGGCTTCCTCGACTGCCACGTGCACGTGGTGTTCTCCGGCGTCGATCCGTTCCGCATGCAGCACGAGCCGTTCTCGTACCAGTTCTACGCCGCCGCGCGCAATCTCGCGGCCACTGTGGACACCGGGGTCACCACCGTGCGCGACGCCGGCGGCGCTGACGCCGGGATGAAGAAAGCGCTCTCCGACGGCCTGATCGAAGGACCGCGCCTGCGCACGGCGATCACTGTGCTCGGCCAGACCGGCGGCCACACCGACGGTTGGAGCGCGAGCGGCGAAACCGTGCGCCTGCTGGTACCGCACCCCGGCCGGCCGGACATGATCGTGGACGGGCCCGACGAGATGCGCCGCCGGGTGCGGGAGCTCGTGCGCGCCGGCGCCGACGTGATCAAGATCTGCACCTCCGGCGGCGTGCTCTCCCCCAGCGACGACCCGCGCCACGGCCACTTCTCCCCCGAAGAGATCGAGGTCTGCGTGGCGGAAGCGGCCGCCGCCGGGCTCGGCGTGATGGCCCACGCCCAGGGCACCGCCGGGATCAAGAACGCCGTCCGCGCCGGCGTGCACTCGATCGAGCACGGCGTGCACCTCGACGACGAAGCGATCGAGCTGATGCTCGCCCGGGGGACCTGGCTCGTGCCGACGCTGATCGCGGGACGCGCGCTCCTGCGGGACGTCGACACCGGTGCCACGCGCCTGCCGCCGGCCGTGCTCGACAAGGCTCGGGCGGTCACCGCCGAGCACCTCGCCTCGATCCGCCGCGCGGTGGACGCCGGCGTGCCGATCGCGCTGGGCACCGACAGCGGCGTGTTCCCGCACGGCTCGAACCTCGACGAGCTCGCCCTGCTCGGTGAGGCCGGCCTGTCCCCTGTGGACGCGCTGCGTGCCGGCACCGCCCGCGCCGCACAGCTGCTCGGCCTCGGCGACGAGCTCGGCACCGTGGAACCCGGCAAGATCGCCGACCTCGTGGTGGTCGACGGCGACCCGCTCGATCTCACCGGTTACGGCAAGCGCATCACCGAAGTCTTCCAGAGCGGGCACCTCGTCCGCTCGCGTTGAACCCCCGACACCCGAGGAGCACCCCATGGCAACGGCGCCGGACGAAGTCGTGAACCTGGTCAAGGACTGGCTGGCCGCGGGCCACCGCCGCGACATCGACTTCATCACGCAGCACTCCCACACCGAGGACGAGGACTTCGTCCACACCGTCGCCTCCGGGCCCGACGGCGCGCTCACCCTCACGCAGTTCCTCGATCACCTGCGCCGGTACCAGCCGCGCGAGGTGCTGGTCTCGGACCCGCGCGGCTTCGCGCACGGGGACGTCGCCTGGATCTTCGACTCACCGCGAGTGGACCTGCTCGACGAGGGCGTGATCGACGCCCGGTTCACCGCGGTGCTGCGCCGGGTCGGCGGCGAGTGGAAAGTCGTGCACGCGCACCTTTCCGAAGGCGTCGCGCACCAGGCCTGAGCTCTGCCAGGGGGAGATCACCGGGGGGATCCACCACTTCGAGCAAGCCTGGAGGCAACCATGAGTTCGGCGGGTTCCGACGACTACTCCCTCGCGCGGGTGCCGCTCACCGCGCGCCGCTCCTGGTTCGGGATCGCGGTGCAGCGGTTCGGCCAGCTCTCGGCCCTGATCCAGTTCCTGATCGGGGCCACCCTCGGCTACAGCATGCACTTCTGGACCGCGTTCTGGGCGCTGACGCTGGGCGCGCTGGTGATCGAGCTCGTCTCCGTGCTGGTCGGCGTGATCGCCGTGCGCGAAGGACTGCCGACCGCGCTGCTGGCGCGGTGGACCGGCTTCGGCACCGGCGGCGCGGCGGTGCTGTCGCTCGTGCTGGGGCTGTCGATCACGCTCGGGTTCGGCGTTCAATCGGGCGTCTCGGCGCAGGGCCTGGTGTCCCTGCTGGGGGGCCTGCCGCTGTGGGCGTGGGCGCTCGTGTTCGGCCTCGTGGTCACGGGCATCGTGGTCTACGGCATGACGTCGATGGCGTGGACGGCCTACCTCGCCGTGCCGGTGTTCCTCGCGCTGGTGGCGTGGTCGGTCGGCACCGAGCTGTCGCGGCATTCCCTGTCAGAGCTGGTCGCTTCGCCGCCGCCGGGCCCGGCGATGACGCTCGCCCAGGGTGCCGCGCTCGTCGCCGGCTCGTTCATCACCGGCGCGGTGATCACCCCCGACATGGCGCGCTTCAACCGTTCCGTCGGTGACGTGGTTAAGCAGACCGTCGTCGGCATCACGCTCGGCGAGTACGTGATCGGTCTCGCCGGCGTGCTGCTGGCCCACGCCGCCGGCTCCAGCGACGTGATCGCGATCATCGTGTCGTCCGTCGGCTGGATCGGCGTCCTGGTGATCCTGCTGGGCACGGTGAAGATCAACGACTGGAACCTCTACAGCGCGAGCCTCGCGCTCGTTTCCTTCGTGGAGATCATCTTCCGCCGCAAGGTGCACCGCGCGGCCGTGACGATCGCCGTCGGCGTGGTCGGCAGTGTCACCGCGGCGTTCGGCGCGCTCGACTGGTTCACCGCGTACGCCTCGGCTCTCGGGTACCTCTTCCCGCCGGTCGCCGGGATCATGCTGGCGGAGTACTTCGTGGTGCGGTCGGCCCGGCCGCTGCTGGATCGCGGGCGCGCCACCGACGAGCTCCCGCCCGAGGCGCCCCGCTGGGTTCCGGCCACGCTCGTCGTGTGGGTGCTGGCCTCGCTCGCCGGTGCGCTGCTGGACTTCGGCAGCCCGGCGATCACCGCGCTGGTCGTGGCTTTCGTGCTGTACGTGGTGGCCGGGAAGGCGGGACTGGTGCGCCGGCAGGTCGCGCCGGCGGAGCCCGGACCGGGACCTCGCGAGGGTGCCCCTGCCGATTTCCGGGGCGAGCACACGGGTTCCTGACCGGCGCCGGCCGGCGCCTTCGGCTGATCAGGACGACGGCGGCCGGCGGGCATCGGGTCGAGACCGTGGCGTTTCGACCCGATGACCAGGCCGGGCAGCCGGCGGCGCGCAGGACTTGGACCACGTCGTGAAAAACCCGGCCCGAAATGTCCGGGTAATTGCGTACCGACACTAACCGATCCCGCACAAAGTGGAACCCGGCCGACGTCGCGGGGCGGGGGACACACGACTTCGGCCGGGCGGCTGGGCGGGGACGGCGGGTCGTCCCGGTTTTCAGGCGCTGCCGGGGAATTCCTGGCAGTCGGGGCAGGGTGGGTCCGGGTCACGGGAGGGGCGTTCGCGCAGCCAGTCGGCGGGCAGGCCCAGGCGGGTGGCCTGGCGGCGCAGGTCGAATTCTTCCCAGCTCAGCAGTTGGTCGCGGGACCACCAGTGGCGGGGCCAGGTCTGGTCGGTCATGCCGCCCTCCTGCCTCGGCGCGGGACGGCCGCCGCCGGCACGTCCGCTTCGGGCTCGGGGTTGGGCAGGCGGCACAGCGGGCCGCCGCCGGGGTGGGAGACGACGCGGCTGTCGGCGAGGAACCAGAGGCGCTCGGCCGGGCGGCCGCAGATCGAGCACGGGCAGCCGAACAGCTGCAGCCCCCAGCGGGGCACGGGGTCGGTCATGGCGCACCGTCGCCACGGGCAGGCGGCGGGCCCGGGCGGGTCCGGTGCCGGGACCCGGCCGGGACGCGGCGGGGCGGGGCCGCGTCCCGGCCGGGGTAGCCGTGCTGGCGCATCACGATTCCACCTTCCGATCCGGAGCGAATTCCGAGGAGGCGGGCGACATCATGACGTCCCGGTGCCGGCTACCGCCGTGGCTTTCGAGTCCTCACAGGATCGCCGGAGCGGGCGCCGGGCCGCATTCCTGCCACCTGGAGTCCCCCTCCCCCGCTAGCGCGACTTTCGCGGGGGCTGGCTGTCCACCGGAGCGCGGCTTATCCTCGGCGTGGGTGGTGCGGCGTGTCCACAGAGACTGTGTCCACAGAGGCTTCGGTCGCGCGCCGCCGCACCGGAGAGCGCATGCGGCGGCGCTCCAGTGGCGCGCTCGCGGCCGTGGTGGCCGTCGGCGCGATCACGGGCGTCGCGCTGCTGCTCGAGCCGCACGTCGACTCCGTGTCGCTCCTGATGCTGTACCTGATCGTGGTGCTGCCGGTGGCGGTGATCTGGGGGACGGCGCTCGCGGTGGGCACCTCGCTGTTGAGCGTGGCCGTCTACACGATCTTGTTCGCGCCGCCACAGGAGGCGCTGCACATCGTCGACGCCCAGAAAGCCGTGGCGCTGGGCGTTTTCCTCATCACCGCGGTGGTGGTGGGCTCCCTCGCGTCGCGGCTGCAGCGGACGGCGTCGATCTCGCGGCGGCTCACCGAGGAGCAGTCGGCGCTGCGCCGGGTCGCCACGCTCGTGGCGCGCTCGGTCTCGCCGCCGGAGGTGTTCGAGGCCGTGACGCGGGAGGTCGGCCTGCTGTGCGGCGCCGATCTCGCGCGCATGGAACGGTACGAAGTGGACGGCACCGTCACCGGCGTCGCCGCGTGGACCCGCGTGCCGGTGCACCTCACCGTCGGCACCCGCATCGAGCTCGACGGGCTCAGCGTCGCCCGCGAGATCCGCCAGACCGGCCAGCCGGTGCGGCTCGCGAGCTTCTGGGGCGAGACGGGCGCGATCGCGCGGGAGGCGCGCCAGCTGGGCATCCGCTCGTCGGTCGGCTGCCCGATCGTGGTGTCCGGCCGGATCTGGGGCGTGATCGCCGCGTCGACGAAGAGCACCGAGCGGTTCCCGGACGACACCGAGGCGCAGATCGCGAACTTCACCGAGCTCGTGGCGACCGCGATCGAGAACGCCGAGGCGCGCGCCGAGCTGCGGGCCTCGCGCGCCCGCATCGTCGCCACCGCCGACCGGACCCGGCGGCGCATCGAGCGCGACCTGCACGACGGCGCCCAGCAGCAGCTCGTGTCGCTGGCCCTGCAGGTGCGGGCCGTGCAGGCGCTCATCCCCGCCGAGTCCGCCGAGGCCAGCGGCGAGCTCGACCGGATCGCCACCGGGCTGTCCGAAGCGCTCGACGAGCTGCGCGAGATGGCCCGCGGTATCCACCCGGCGGTGCTGGCCGAACTCGGCCTGGTCGCGGCCCTCAAGGCGCTGGCCCGGCGCTCGCCGCAGACCATCGACCTCGACCTGCGCACCAACGGGCGGCTGCCGGAGGCGATCGAGGTCGGCGCGTACTACGTGGTGGCCGAGGCGCTCGCCAACACGGCGAAGCACGCGAGCGACGCCGCCGTGACCGTGTCGGTGGAGAGCCGCGACGACGAGCTGCGCATCGCGGTGCACGACGACGGCGCGGGCGGCGCCGACTTCACCCGCGGCACCGGCCTCGCCGGGCTGAAGGACCGCGTGGAAGCCCTCGGCGGCCGGATCTTCCTGCACAGCCCGCCCGGCGACGGCACGACCGTGCGCGTGCGGTTCCCGCTGGCCGGGCCGGCGGGCTGAGCGGGCATACCGGCCAGCCGGTAGATCGCCTACCCGCTGGCCGGGCCCGGGGATTCCCGCTCGCGTGGACGACGGCGGCCCCGTCGGTGGACCACACTGGGTGACCAGTCGGGGGCACAAGGAGTTCCTCGGAAAGAAGTCCGGTCATGACAGTCCACCACCACGCGAACAACAGGTACTGCACTCGCTGCGGACGCTGGCACAGCCACTGCGACGCTTGCGGCTGGTTCTGGTACGGAGCGTGCACGTTTTCGGAATCGCTGCGGCGCATCCGGTTGCACCAGCTCGACCAGGTGTACGTGGACGGGGTCACGGGACGGGGCCGTTCCGGTTAGCGGGAATGCGCGTACTGCGTGGTTCTGGGAGGGTGAACACGTGCGGTGCCTGATCGTCGACGACAGCCCGGGTTTCCTGGCCGCGGCGCGTCGGTTGCTTGAACGCGAAGGTGTCACGGTGGCGGGGGTCGCCCGCGGCGGGGCGGAGGCGATCCGGTCCGTCACCGAACTGCGCCCCGACGTGGTGCTGGTCGACATCAACCTCGGCGGCGAGAGCGGTCTCGACCTCGTGGGCCGCCTGGCCCGCACCGAGGCCGGCGGCTCCTCGCAGATCATCGTGATCTCGACCCACGAGGAAGAGGACTACCGCGACGTGATCGCGGAAGGCCCCGCGGTGGGATTCCTGCCCAAGGCGGTGCTGTCCGCGCGGGCGATCCACGGGTTGCTGGGCACGGTCGGTTGACGGCCGGTCGAGCACCGTCGGCTGAGCGCCGGTTGCGCTCAGACCTGGCGGTTGTCTGGATCAGTCGGCAGAGCCGGCAGCGGTAGTCATCCGCAATGTCGGATAGATCCGGTTTTGCCAGGGCGTGGGGCCCGGATCGGCGAGGACCGAAGTGACGCTTCCGGCCGCGGCGGATCAGTCCAGTCGGGCCATCCACGGCCGGCACAACGCCACCGCGAGCGCCCGCCGATCGTCGTCAGTGATCGCCGGCAAGTACGGCTTCACCAGCACGCTGCGCTCGTGGGCCGCGAGAATCGCGCTGACGGTTTCCTGCGCGAGACGGATCAGTCCGCCCGGGCCATTCACGGCCCACTCAGCACCCCCAGCCGAACGCGCGGCCCTCACCCCTGCCGGTTGTCCAGATAAGTCAGCACCGCCAGCACGCGCCGGTGGTCGTCCGTGGTTTCCGGGAGGTCGAGTTTCGCCAGGACGCTGCGGACGTGCTTCTCGACCGTTCCCTCGGTCACCCAGAGGCGGCGGGCGATGCCGGCGTTGGAGCGGCCCTCGGCCATCAGGCCGAGCACCTCGCGTTCGCGGGCGCTGAGGGCGGCGAGCGGGTCGTTGCGGTGGCGGGCGCCGACGAGTTCCTGCACGAGGGCCGGCTCCACGACGGATCCGCCGTTGGCGATGCGGCGCAGGGTGTCGAGGAATTCGCCGACGTCGGCGACGCGGCTCTTGAGCAGGTAGCCGATGCCGCGCCCGCCCGCGAGGAGTTCCATGGCGTGGCCGACGTCGGCGTGGGCGGAGAGCACCAGGATGCCGACGGACGGCAGCTCTTCGCGGATGGTGCGGGCGGCGTCCAGCCCTTCGACGGTGTGCGTCGGGGGCATGCGGACGTCGACCAGGACCAGATCGGGGTGGTGTTCGCGGACGAGGTCGAGCAGCGCGGTCGCGTCACCGGCCTGGCCGGCCACGCTGAACCCCGAGCGGTCGAGCAGGCTGGCCAGGCCCTCGCGCAGAAGTACGTCGTCCTCGGCCAGGACCACCCGCGGCACCGTCATCGCCACCACCGCTTTCGCCGCGGTGCTGCTCGGATGCCGCGGAAGTCACACGGACAAATCGTGCCATAGCCCTGCGGTGGTCACCACCCGTCGGCCGTTCACGGGCCGACGAGCATCCCGCCGGGTCCGCGGCCCGCCCAACCCCTCGACGCTCACGGACCGACAAGCACCACGTGCAGAGTCCGCGGCCCGTGCACTCCCTCGACCCGGTTGAGCTCGATGTCGCTCGTGGCGCTCGGGCCGCTGATCCACGTCTGCGGCCGGCCCGGGTCCAGGAGCGCGACGGCCTCGGGCACCCCGGCCACGATCTGGTCCTCGCGCACCACGCACACGTGCAGGTCCGGCACCAGGCTCAGCGCGCGCCGGCCCTGGCCCGGGCCGTGGTCCAGCACGAGCGTGCCGGTGCGGGCGATCCCGACGGCCGCGGTGGTCACCACCGCGTCGCACGCATCGAGGTCCGCCGCGTCCGGCACGCCACCCACCTCGGCCGGGAAGCCCTCCGGCACCAGCACCACCCGAGCCGAGCCCAGTGCCGCGCGAACGGTGTCCGCCAGCTCCCCCGGCGCGCACCGGCTGAGCGTGGCCCGGTAGTCCACCACGCGTTCGATGAACAGGCCGACCACGTCGGCCGGCGCCGGCACCGTGCGATACCCGCGGGGCACCGGCGCCTCGGTGCGGTCGGCTTCGCGCAGGGCGCCGCGGACCGCCGCGAGGATCTCGTCGCGCGCGCTCATCGGCGGCCCGTCCGGCGCCACCAGGCGCGGAACGACTCCGGTGGTGGCGCGGGCAGGTCGCGCGCGCCGGTCCACAGCGAAGCGGGCCACGGCAGCCGGCGCAGCGCCCGGCGGCCACCGGGCAGCACTGCGCGGCCGAAGCGGTTCAGCGCCTTGCCCGCCAGCCCCATCCCGCGCTCGGCCAGCGTAAGCCGGCGGGCGTCGGCGAGCACCCAGGCCGCGGATTTCATCGCCACCGCCTCGGGTTTCGGGGTGCCGCCGCGATGGGCGTCGACGACGCGAGAGCGCAAGTGCACGAGCACTTCGGGAATGTCGATGCGCACCGGGCACGCCTCGAAGCAGGCACCGCAGAGGCTCGACGCGTACGGCAGCGAGTCCGTCTGCTCGTCCACCCCCACGCCCTTCAGCAGCGGGTTGAGGATCGCCCCGATCGGGCCCGGGTACACCGAGCCGTACGCGTGCCCGCCGGTGCGTTCGTACACCGGGCACACGTTGAGGCACGCCGAGCAGCGGATGCACCGCAGCGCCTGGCGCCCCACCTCGTCGGCGAGCGCGCGCGTGCGGCCGTTGTCCAGCAGCACCACGTGCATTTCCTGCGGCCCGTCGCCCGGCGTGATACCCGACCACGTCGAGGTGTACGGGTTCATCCGCTCCCCCGTGCTGGAGCGCGGCAGCAACTGCAGGAACACGTCGAGATCGCCCCACGTCGGCACGATCTTTTCGATGCCCACCACCGAAACCAGCACCTCGGGCAACGTGAGGCACATGCGGCCGTTGCCCTCGGACTCGACCACCACCAGGGTCCCGCTCTCCGCGACCGCGAAGTTGGCCCCGGACACGGCCATCTTCGCGCGCAGGAACTTCTCCCGCAGGTGCAGCCGCGAGGCGTTCGCGAGCTCCGCCGGTTCGTCGGTGAGGTCCTCGGGCGCGGGCCGGCCCGCCGCGGCCATGCGGCGGCGGAAGATCTCCCGGATCTCCGCGCGGTTGCGGTGGATCGCCGGCACCAGGATGTGGCTGGGCAGGTCGTCGCCGAGCTGCACGATCAGCTCGGCGAGATCCGTCTCCCACGCCGTGATCCCCTCGGCGGCCAGCGCTTCGTTGAGCCCGATCTCCTGCGTGGCCATCGACTTGACCTTCACGACCTCGTCGACCCCGTGCCCGTGCGCGATCCGCGCGACGATCTCGCACGCCTCCACCGCGTCGCGCGCCCAGTGCACGGTGGCGCCGCGCTCCTGCAACGCCGCCTCCAGCGTGAGCAGGTGCTCGTCGAGCCGGCGCAGCGTGTTGTCCTTGATCGCCGCGCCCGCCAGGCGCAGCTCTTCCCACTCTTCGACCTCACCGACCACGGCGGCCCGCTTGGCGCGGATCGTGCCCGTGGCGTGGGCCAGGTTCCGCCGCAGCTGGCTGTCCGCGAGCGCTTCCCGGGCCGCCGCCGGAAACGCCGGCATGCCGACGAACGTGGCGCTCACGCGTCCTCCTCAGTAGCGGCCAGCACGTCGGCCAGGTGCAGCACCCGCACGCCCGAGCGTTCCCGCGAAAGCAGGCCGCCGATGTGCAGAAGGCACGAATTGTCCCCGGCCACCAGCACTTCCGCGCCGGTGTCGCGCACGTGGCGCGCCTTGTCCGCGCCCATCGCGGTGGACGTCTCGGCGTTCTTCACCGCGAACGTGCCCCCGAACCCGCAGCACTCCTCCGCCGCCGGCAGCTCCACCAGGTCGAGCCCGCGCACGGCCCGCAGCAGCCGCAGCGGTTTGTCGCCGACGCCGAGCATGCGCAGCGAATGGCACGTCGGGTGGTAGGTGACGCGGTGCGGGAAGTAGGCGCCCACGTCGGTCACGCCGAGCACGTCGACGAGGAACTCGCTGAGCTCGTAGACCTTCCGCCCGCTCTCGGCCAGCCGCGGTTCGCCCGCGCGCCGCGCGACGAGTGAGTGCTGGTGGCGCGCCGAGCCCGCGCAGGAACCGGACGGCGTCACGATGTAGTCGTACCCGGCGAACGCGTCGGCGAAGGCCCGCACCACCGGCACTGCTTCGTCGAGGTAGCCGGTGTTGACCATCGGCTGCGCACAGCACGTCTGGGCCTCGGGGAATTCCGCGTCGACGCCGAGGCGCCGCAGCAGCCGGAACACGGCTTTGCCGGTGTCGGGGAACATCGTGTCGTTGATGCACGTCACGAGCACAGCGACCTTCACGCCACGACCCCCGCCCCGCTCAGCCGCTCTTCGGCGGCGGCCCAGTTCCCGCCGCGGGGCTCGTAGCGCCGCAGTGGCTGCGTTTCGCGGATCAGCCTACGCATGGCCGCGAGGTCCGGCAGGTCGGCGCCCAGCGCCCGCGCCTGCACGAGCACGTTGCCCAGCGCCGCCGCTTCCACCGGGCCGGCCAGCACCGGCACGCCGCACGCGTCGGCCGTGAGCCGGCACAGCAGCTCGTTGCGCGCGCCGCCGCCCACCACGTGCACCACGTCGACCGGCCGGCCGGTGACCTCCGAAGCCTGCCGGACGGCGCGCCGGTAGGCGAGCGCGAGACTGTCCACAATGCACCGCACGAGCGCACCCCGGCTCTCCGGCGGCCGTTGCCCCGTTTTCCGGCAGACCGCCGCGACCCGCGCGGGCATGTCGCCGGGCGGCAGGAACTCGGGTGCGTCGAGGTCGACCACCGCCGCCAGTGCGGGCGCGTCGGCCGCCTCGGCGAGCACCGTGGCCAGGTCCGCGGGTTCTCCTCGCACGGCCCAGGTGCGCAGCGTTTCGGTGAGCACCCACAGGCCCATCACGTTGCGCAGGAAGCGGATCTTGCCGTCCACGCCGGTCTCGTTCGTGAAGTTCGCCGCCAGCGCCGCTTCACCGAGCTCCGGTTCGTCGAGCTCCAGCCCGACCAGCGACCACGTACCCGAAGAGACGTAGGCGAAGTTCGTGCTCGGCTCCGCGGGCACGGCCACCACGGCCGACGCGGTGTCGTGCGACCCGACGGCCACCACCGGCAGCTCGGGCTTGCCCAGCTCACGGGCCAGGTCCGGCACCAGCGTGCCGACCCGGTCCCCCGGGTCCCGCAGCGCCGGCAGCAGCCGCGTCGGGATGCCGGCGCGCTCGGCCAGATCGTGCGCCCAGGTCCGCGCGCGCACGTCGTAGAGCTGGGTGGTCGACGCGTTGGTGCGCTCGGCGCCGACGCGGCCGGTGAGCCAGTAGCCGAGCAGGTCCGGGATCAGCAGCATCGTCTCGGCGGCCGCGAGCCGTTCGCCCTCGGCCACCAGCTGGTACAGCGTGTTGAACGGCAGCTCCTGCAACCCGGTCACGGCGAACAGCTCACGCGCGGGCAGACCGCGCTGCACCCGCCCGGCCACGCCGTCGGTGCGGGAGTCTCGGTAGTGCACGGGGTTCCCGAGCAGCCGGCCGTCGGCGTCGAGCAGGCCGTAGTCCACGGCCCAGGAGTCGATGCCGATCCCCGCCACCGCACCGGCGTCGCCGAGCCCGGCCAGCACCTCGCGATAGAGCCCGAGCACGTCCCAGTGCAGGGTCGAACCGGTGGCGTCGGCGACCCGGACGCCACCGTTCGGGAACCGCCGCACCTCGGCCAGCTCGAGCCGGCCCGGTCCGACCGTCCCCGTCATCACGCGGCCGCTGCTCGCCCCGAGGTCGACGGCGGCCAGCCGCAGCACTTCGCCGGACTTCACCCCGTCACCACGGTCAGCCCGAGTCCCAGCAGGTCGGCCACCGCGGTGAGCTCGGCGACGCGGTGACCGGTGCCGAGCGCCCAGTGGTGGTTCACCCCGGTGGCCGACCACTCGTCGGTCCACTCGCCGGGGTCGCAGCCGAAGTCGACGCGCGACGTCGTGTTCCCGATCTGCAGCAGCGGCCCCGGCACGACCTCGCCCTCCGACGCGACCAGCACGAACGTGCCGTCGCGCTGCTGCCCGAGCCCGCACAGCGTCACCGGGCCGTGCTGCACGTCGAACTCCACCGACACGCCCCAGCCGCGTTTGCCGTGGTACACGCCGAGGCCGCGCAGCAGCGGCTTGCGCGCGCTGATCGCGAGGTGCGCCGGACCGTCGTGGCCCATCTCCACCACGCCGTCGCGGAAGTTCAGCGCCTGCAGCTCGGTGAACGAGCCGCCCGCGCCGAGTCGGTCCATCAGCAGCATCGCGAGCGACGCCCGCAGCTCGTACTCCCCGACGGCCGGCACCCCGCGCGCGGTCAGCAGCGAGGCGCCGAGGATGAACCCGGCCCCGACCCGCTCGTGGGTCTCGCCGTCGAGCCCGCGGTGGTAGTACGCCAGCGAATCCAGTCCGAAGTCCGCCACCAGCCGGTCGAGCGCCACGGAAACCTTCGCGCCCCAGGCAAAATCCTCTTCGACGACCGAATCGTCCACAGTGAACACTTCGCGCGCCAGCGCCATCCGGTCGGCGGTCTCGGCGTCGGTCACCTTCTCCACTCGCACCCGCAGGTCGTCGACCTCCAGGATCTCCACGTGCCCGCCGAGCTGCGCCGACACGAGCGTCGGGTCCGTGGCCACGTCCATCATTCCCGGGTACAGGTGCCCGAGCAGCCCGTGGCGGCCGTGCCGGAACGCCGCCCGCACGCCGGCCGCCTTGATCCACCGCGCGATCTTCGTCCAGGCCCGCTCGTCCTCGAGGAACCCCGACACCGAGCGGAACTGCACGCCGACGCGGCGGAACGCGTTGGCCATCTCCGGCAGCGGACAGGCCCCGCAGTAGGCCAGCCACGCGCCGGTGTCGAACGACGCGTGGTCCATCGCCTCGGTGGGCTGCAGGTTCAGCAGCAGCACCGGGGCGCCCGAGCGCTGCGCGATCGGCGCCAGCATGCTCGAGGTCAGGTACGTGGTGAGAAACCCGATGATCAGGTCGCAGTCGGCCACCCGCAGCTTCTCCGCGGCCGCCGCGCCCTCGGCCGCGTCGGAGACGAACCCGACGTCGACGATCTCGCAGTCCAGTCCCGACAGTCGTTCGGCGACGCGGCGCGCCGAAGCCCGCAGCTGCGGCAGCAGGTCCGGGAACTGCGGCCAGTAGGCGCCGAGCCCGCCGGCGACGAGGCCGACGCGGGTGCGGCGCGGGGTGATGCGGTCCAGGCCCGAGGGCCCGGGCCGCGCGAGCGGGTCGGTCATGAGGCTCCTAGCGCAGGAAGGCCGCGGCGACCCCGGCGTCGACCGGGACGTGCAGGCCGGTGGTGTGGGTGAGGTCGCCGCCGGTGAGCGCGAACACCGCCGCGGCGACGTGCGCGGGCAGCACCTCGCGCTTGAGGATGGTGCGCTGGGCGTAGAACTCGCCGAGCTTCTCCTCCGGCACTCCGTAGACCGCGGCGCGCTGCGCGCCCCAGCCGGCGGCGAAGATGCCGGAACCACGCACGACCCCGTCGGGATTGATGCCGTTCACGCGGATGCCGTGCTCACCGAGCTCAGCCGCGAGCAGCCGCACCTGGTGCGCCTGGTCGGCCTTCGCCGCGCCGTAGGCGACGTTGTTGGGGCCGGCGAACACCGCGTTCTTCGAGGAGATGTACACGACGTCGCCGCCCAGGCCCTGCGCGATCATCGCCTTCGCCGCGGCCTGTGACACCAGGAACGAGCCCTTGGCCATCACGTCGTGCTGCAGGTCCCAGTCGCGTTCGGTGGTCTCCAGCAGCGGCTTCGAGATCGACAGGCCGGCGTTGTTCACCACCAGGTCGATCCCGCCGAACGCCAGCACGGTCGCGTCGACCGCCGCGGCGACCGCGGCCGCGTCCGTGACGTTCGCCGTGACCGCCACGGCCTTGTCCGGTCCGCCGATCCCGGCGGCGACCTCTTCGGCCGCTTCGGCGTTGAGGTCCGCGATCGCCACGCACGCGCCCTCGGCCGCGAGCCGCTCGGCGATGGCCCGCCCGATGCCCGAGCCCGCGCCGGTGACCAGCGCGATCCGCCCGGCCAGCGGCTTGGGCTTCGGCAGCCGCTTGAGCTTCGCCTCTTCCAGCGCCCAGTACTCGATGCGGAACTTCTCGCTCTCCGCGATCGGCGCGTAGGTGGACACGGCCTCGGCGCCGCGCATCACGTTGATCGCGTTGACGTAGAACTCGCCGGCTACGCGCGCGGTCTGCTTGTCCTTGCCGAAGGAGAACATCCCGACGCCCGGCACCAGCACGATCGCCGGGTCGGCGCCGCGCATCGCCGGTGAGTCCGGCGTGGCGTAGCGCTCGTAGTAAGCCCGGTACTCCTCGCGGTACTGCGCGTGCAGTTCCTTCAGCCGCGCGATCACGTCTTCCAGCGGCGCGGTCGCCGGCAGGTCGACGACCAGCGGACGGACCTTGGTGCGCAGGAAGTGGTCCGGGCACGACGTGCCCAGCGCGGCCAGCGGCGTGAGCTTCTCCCGGGCGAGGAACTCCAGCACCACGTCGGCGTCGGTGTAGTGGCCGACGTGGCGCTGATCCGTGGACGCGAGTCCACGGATCAGCGGCGCCAGCGCCGCGGCCCGTGCGCGGCGCTCATCCTCCGGCAACCCCTCGAAACCGGGGACGACCGGACCGAACGGCTCGGCTTTGCCGCGTTCGGCCAGGAACTTCTCCGCGGTGCGGATGATCTCCAGGGAATTCTTCTGACACTCTTCCGACGTCGCGCCCCACGCGGTGATGCCGTGGCCGCCCAGGATCACGCCGATCGCCTGCGGGTTGGCCGCCTTCACCGCCGCGATGTCCAGGCCCAGCTGGAACCCCGGCCGACGCCAGTCGACCCACGCCACGCGATCGCCGAAGCACTCCTTGGTCAGCGCGGCGCCGTCGGCCGCCGTGGCCAGCGCGATGCCCGAGTCCGGGTGCAGGTGATCCACGTGCGCCGCCTCGACGAGGCCGTGCATCGCCGTGTCGATCGACGGCGCCGCACCGCCCCGCCCGTGCAGGCAGTAGTCGAACGCGGCCACCATCTCGTCTTCCCGCTCGACACCCGGGTAGACGTCCACCAGCGCGCGCAGCCGGTCGAGCCGCAGTACCGCCAGCCCGGCGCCGGTGAGCGTGCCGAGGTCACCGCCGGAGCCCTTGACCCACAGCAGTTCCACCGGCTTCGCGGTGACGGGGTCGAGCACCTCCCCCTTGGCGGAGGTGTTGCCGCCGGCGTAGTTCGTGTTCCGCGGATCGGCGCCCAGCGCGTTGCTGCGGGCGATCAGTTCCTCGGGCACGGTCATGCTCATGCTCCCCATCCGGCCTGCTGCCCGTCGGCGCGCTCGGCCTCGATCTTCTGCTGGTACCCACTGCGGTGGTAGGCGGCGACCGGGTCCGGGTCGAGCCCGGCGTCCGCGCGGACCTCGGCCAGGATCGGCCGCACGTCGGTGTTGTAGGCGTCCATCAGCACGGCGTTGGCGCCGAGCACGTCACCCGACTGCTGCGCCGTGCGCAGGGCCGCGCGGTCGACCAGCAGCGCCTTCGCCGTGGCCTCCTGCACGTTCATCACCGAGCGGATGATCGCCGGGATCTTCGCCTCGATGTTGTGGCACTGGTCGAGCATGAAGTTGATGCCGTACGCCGGATCCAGCGCGTCGCCGCGCACGATCTCGTTCATGATCCGGAACAGCTGGAACGGGTCGGCCGCACCGGCCATCAGATCGTCGTCGGCGTAGAAGCGCGAGTTGAAGTCGAACGCACCGAGCTTCCCGGCCCGCAGCAGGAACGCCACGATGAACTCGATGTTCGTGCCCGGCGCGTGGTGGCCGGTGTCGATGCACACCGTCGCCTTCTCGCCGAGCTCGAGGCAGTGCGCGTAGGAGGTGCCCCAGTCCGGCACGTCCGTGGCGTAGAAGGCGGGTTCGAAGAACTTGTACTCCAGCAGCATCCGCTGGTCGTCGCCGAGGCGGTCGTAGGCCTCGCGCAACGCCGCGGCCAACCGGTCCTGGCGGTCGCGCAGGTCGTCCTGGCCCGGGTAGTTGAGGCCGTCGGCGAACCACAGCTTCAGGTCCCGCGAACCCGTGGCGTCCATGATGGAGATCGCTTCGAGCAGGTGATCGGTCGCCTTGCGCCGGATGCCCGCGTCCGGGTTGGTGACCGAGCCGAGCTTGTAGTCGTTGTCCTGGAACACGTTGGTGTTGATCGCACCGATCTCCACGCCCAGGTCGTTCGCGAAGGCGCGCAGCGCGCGGAAGTCCTCGACCCGGTCCCACGGGATGTGCAGCGCCACCGTCGGCGCCACGCCGGTGAAGCGGTGCACGGTGGCCGCGTCGGCGATCTTCTCCTCCGCGGTGCGGGGCACCCCGGCCTGGGTGAAGACCTTGAACCGGGTGCCGGAGTTGGCGAACGCCCACGAAGGGGTCTCGATCCGCTGTGCCCGCAGAGCGGATTTCACGGCAGTCAGGTCGGGCAAGTCGATCACGTCTCTTCTTCTCACGCGCTCGCGCGCTCGTCGTCCAGATGAAAGACCTCGGTGAGCAGGGCGAAGCCCTCGTCGGGGCCGCGGCCGTCGAGGCCGGTGAAGAACTGCGCCATCTCGGCCTGCCACCGGGTGTTCACCTCGGTCGCGGCCATCGCGGCTTGAGCCGCGGCCAGGTCGTCGGCCTCGACGTAGCCGATCAGCAGCCCGTCGTCCCGCAGGAAAAGCGAATAGTTGCGCCAGCCGGTGTCGCGCAGGGCGGCCTGCATCTCCGGCCACACGGCGCGGTGGCGCTCGGCGTACTCGGCCTGGCGCTCGGGCCGGACCTGCAGGCAGAAACAGTATCGCGCCACGGTCTCCGTCCTCAGTGGACTCGATGAACCCGGTTCAACCGCGAGGGGGGCCGGCCGGGCCGCACGGGCCCGGCCGGCGTCCGCTCAGAAGTTGAACTTGTCGATGTTGTCGGCGTTGAACACGGTCGGCGGGCCGAGCACGATCTCGCCGTCCGCGCCGATCGTGTACTCACCGAGCTTCCCGGCCTTGAACTTCTGGCCCTGCGCGCCGGTGATCTGGCCCGAGCTCAGCGCCACGCCCGCGTAGGCCGCGAGGTAGCCGATGTCGGCCGGGTTCCAGAGCGCGAACTCCTTCACCGTGCCGTCCTTCACGAACGCGCGCATCTGGTTCGGCGTACCGAGACCGGTGATCGCGACCTTGCCCTTGTAGCTCGACGAGCTCACGTAGCGGGCCGCGGCCGCGATGCCGACGGTGGTCGGCGACACGATCACCTTGAGGTTCGGGAACGACTGCAGCAGACCCTGGGCCTCCTGGAACGACTTCTGGTCGTCGTCGTTGCCGTAGGCGATCTTGTCCAGCTTCAGCTTCGAGTACTCGGGCTTCTTGAGCTGCTCCTGAAGCACCGCGATCCAGGCGTTCTGGTTGGTGGCGTTGGGCGTCGCCGACAGGATCGCGATCTCGCCCTCGCCGCCGGCCAACTCTCCTGCCATCTTGGCGAGCTGCTCGCCGATGCCCTGCGTGGTGGCCTGGTTGATGAACACGTCGCGGCAGCTCTTGGCCGCGTCGGAGTCGAACGCCACGACCTTGATGCCGGCGCTGCGCGCCTGGTTCAGCGACGGGCACACCGCGTTGGGGTCGTTGGCGGCGATGCCGATCACGTCCTGCTGCTGCTGGATCAGCGTGTTGATGTAGCTGACCTGCGAGGACGCGCTGGCGTCGTTGGGGCCGACGAGCTTGTAGGTGCCCTTGAGCTCGTCGAGCGCCGTCTTGCCGCCGCCGACCTCGATGTCGCTGTAGGGGTTGTTGAGCTGCTTGGGCAGGAACGCCATCTTCACGCCCTGCTTGCTCGCCGCGTTCGGGTCCGCGGAGGCCGTGGACGCGGCCGGGCCGGAGCCCGTGCTGTCGTTCTTCGTGGTGCCGCCGCAGGCGGTGAGGCTCAGGACCAGGCCTGCCGCACTCGCCAGCGACACGACGCCGGTCAGCATTCGTCGGGACATCTTCGTCACCTTTCTGGGTTACTGCTCGGCGCCGGCGAGAACACCGGCATTCGGGGAGGGGGATCGCCGCCTGCGCCGCCGCAACGCGGCCCGGGCGGAAGAGAGGATGTTGGGCAGGAGGACCGAGATGATCAGCAGCACGCCGGTCACGATGTTGAGGGCTTCGTTGGACACGTCCTGCAGCCGCAACGCGTTCTGCAGGGCCGAAAGCAGCACCACCCCGCCGAGCACGCCGGGCAGGGTGCCCTTGCCGCCGAAGATCGAGACGCCGCCCAGCAGCACGGCGGCCACCACGGCCAGTTCGAGCCCGAAGCCGTTGTCGGCGCGGGCGCTGGAGTAGCGCAGCGTCCACAGCACCCCGGCCAGGCCGGCCACGGCGCCGCTCACCACGTAGAGCCAGAACTTCGTGCGGCCCGTCCGGATGCCGGCGAAGCGGGCCGCGGTGTCACTGGCGCCGGCCGCGAACACCCCGCGCCCGATCGGGGTGGCGTGCAGGACCACGCCGAACACGATCGCGAGGATCACCAACGGCACCAGCACGTTGGGGATCGAACTGCCGCCGATCGTGCCCGTGACCCACGAGGTGTAGGACTGCGGGAAGTCGGCCACCGCGCTGTCGCCGAGCACCACGAACGCGAGGCCGCGGTAGAGCGCCATCGTGCCGATCGTGACCGCCAGCGAAGGCAGCTTGAGCACCGTGACGAAAAAGCCGTTCACGGCACCGAGCACCGCGCCGAGCACGATGCACAGCGGGATGATCGTCTCGATCGTGAGGCCGGAGTTCCACAGGGACCCCATGACCGCCGAGGTGAGCCCGAGCGTGCTGGCCACCGACAGGTCGATCTCGCCGGTCACGATGATGAAGGTCATCGGCAGCGCCATCAGCGCGATCGGCAGCAGGTCCAGCAACAGGAACGTGTAGTTGCGGCCGGTGCCGAAGTTGTCGATGGTGCCCGACGCGACCAGCAGGACCACGATGGTGATCGCGATCACCGCGACGTCCCAGCTCGCGAGCCGCGACAGCCAGGCGGGCCGCCGTGCCGTGGTCGTCGTGGTGGTGGGATCAGACATGGGAATCCCTCTTCTTCAGTGCCTTGGCCACCCGCACCGCGACCAGCCGGTCGGCGCCGATGGCCAGCAGGATCAGGGCGCCGACGATCGCCTGCTGCCAGAACTGATCGATGTCCAGCACGGCCAGCGCGCTGCCGATCACCGTGAGCAGCAGCGCCCCGAGGCTCGCGCCCCACACCGAACCGCTGCCGCCGAACACCGCGACCCCACCGACCACCGCGGCGGCGACCACGTTGAGCTCGTAGCCCGTGCCGGCCGCGGCGTCGACCGTGCCGAACCGCGCGGCGAAGAGCACCCCCGCCAGGCCGGCCAGCGCGCCGCTCACGAGGAACGCGATCGTGGTGTTGCGCCCCACCTTGATGCCGACCAGCTCCGCGGCCTGCGGGCTCGACCCCATGGCGTACAGCTCACGGCCGCCGCGGTAATTGCGCAGCACCACTCCCGCGATCACCATCACGAGCACCGCGATCAGCACCAGCCACGGCACCCCGAGCACCGACGCGTCGCCGAAGTCGAGGAACGAACGCGGCAGCTTGTCCGCGTTGATCTGCTGCCCGCCGGCCCAGAAGTAGACCGCGCCGCGGAAGGCGTAGAGCGTGCCGAGCGTGACCACCAGCGCCGGCACCCGGCCGAACCGCACCACGGCGCCGTTGATCAGCCCGCACGCGGCCCCGACCACCAGCCCGGCCAGCAGCGCCACGATCACCGGCAGACCCGGGTTGTCGCGCAGCATCGACCCGACGGCGAACGCCGAGAGCCCCAGCACCGACCCCACGGACAGGTCGATGTTGCGGGTGATCATCACGACCGCCTGCCCCACCGCCAGCACCGCCAGGATCGCCGTGCCCAGCAGGATGTCACGGATGCTCTGCCCCGACAGGAACCGCGAGTTCTGCGTCGCGGTGAACACCACCAGCACCACCAGCGCGAGCACGATGCCCGACTCACGCGCCTTGAACACCGTGCCGAACACCGATCGCCGCTCCCCCGCACTCACCTGCCGCGGTGGCGGTGCCGCCACTTTGGTCGCGTTCACGCCGCCTCCTGGTTTTTCGACGCGCCAAGGCGCGGCTGTGTCATCACGTCGGCGAACGCGGTGTCGGATGAATCGGACCTGCAAGCAGTCCTCATGCCGCCGTCTCCTGTCCCATGGCCGCGAACATCACCGACTGCTCGTCGGCCTCGGCCCGCGGGATCTCCGCCACGATGCGGCCCTCGCGCATCACCAGCACGCGGTCGGCCATGCCCAGCACCTCGGGCAGCTCCGACGACACCATCACCACGGCCACGCCCTCGGCCGCCAGTGCCGACATCAGCCGGTGCACCTCGGCCTTCGTGCCGACGTCGATGCCGCGCGTCGGCTCGTCCACGATCAGCACCCGCGGCGCCATCGAAAGCCACTTGGCCAGCACCACTTTCTGCTGGTTGCCGCCCGAGAGCGTGCCGACGGCGTCGCCGAGCCGGCCGTACTTCGTGCGCAGGCGCTCGGTCCAGCGCAGCGCCTCCCGGCGTTCGCCCGGGCCGAGCAGCAAGCCGAGTTTCGACAGCGCCCGCGCTCGCGGCAGGGTCACGTTCCGTTCGATCGACAGGTCCATCACCAGTCCCTGCTGGCGCCGGTCCTCCGGCACCAGCGCCATGCCCGCCGCCATCGCCGCGCGCGGCGAGTGGGGCTTGAGCTTCTTCCCGTTGAGGCGCACCGTTCCGGCGTCGCGTTCGTCCACTCCGAACACCGCCTGGACCACTTCGGACCGGCCCGCTCCCACGAGCCCGGCGAACGCGACGATCTCGCCGGCCCGCACCTCGAAGGAGATGTCGCGGAACACGCCTTCGCGCGTGAGACCGTCCACTTCGAGCACCACGGCGCCGGGTTCCACGTCCTGCTTGGGGAACAGCGCGTCGAGATCGCGCCCCACCATGCGGCGCACCATCTCGTCCACGGTCACCTCCGCCATCGCGTCGGTGGAGACGTGCTTGCCGTCGCGCATGATCGTCACGCGCTGGCACAGGTCGGTGATCTCCTCGAACCGGTGCGAGATGAACATGATCGCCGCGCCCTCGTCGCGCAGCGCCCGCGCCACGGAGAACAGGCGCTCGACCTCCACGAGGCTCAGCGCCGCGGTGGGCTCGTCCATCACCAGCACCCGCGCGTCGGCGGAGAGCGCCTTGGCGATCTCCACGATCTGCTGGTCGGCGATCGACAGCCCGCGCGCCGGGCGGTTCGGGTCGATGCGCACGCCGAGGCGGGTGAAGAGCCGCTCGGCCTCCTCCCGGATCGCGGTGCGGTCGATCATCCCGAGCCGGCCGCGCGGGTGACGGCCCATCACGATGTTCTCGGCCACCGTGAGGTCGGGGAACAACGTCGGTTCCTGGTAGATCACCGCGATCCCCGCGGCTTTCGCGTCGGCGGGCGAGGAGAAGGAGACTTCCTCACCGGCCAGCAGCAGCGTGCCCGTGTCGGGCCGGTGCACGCCGGCCAGCATCTTCACGATCGTCGACTTGCCGGCACCGTTTTCCCCGACGAGCGCGTGGGCCTCGCCGGCGTAGAGCGGGAACGACACGCCCGCGACCGCCGCGACCGCACCGAACGACTTCGTGACCCCGCGGACCTCGAGCAGTGGCACTCGGTCGCGCTCCTGCCGCGTCATCGCGACCTCCGGATTGAAAGGTTTCACAAACCTGGCGCGGTGACGCTACTATGCGTCGGAAGAGGAAGTCAATGACGACGATATCTCGACGTAGTCGCGGTTTTTCAGGCAGCAACCCGTGATTGTCACGTTTCAACACAGGTCTTGTTTCAGCGCGGGTCAGGGTCTACGAAGGGCAGGGGTGGCCGTGGAAGGCTCGGACGAGGTCACGGGGCCCGTGCCGCGCGCGGCGGGGATCAAGGACGTGGCGGCCGCGGCCGGGGTCTCGCTGGGCACGGTCTCCAACGTGCTCAACCGGCCCGAACGCGTGAGCCCGAAGACCCGGGCCAGGGTGCAGGCCGCGATGACCGCGCTGGGGTTCGTGCGCAACGAGTCCGCGCGGCAGCTGCGCGCCGGGCACAGCCGGGTGCTGGCCTACGTGATGCTCGACGGCCGCAACCCGTTCTTCACCGACGTGGCCGCGGGCATGGAAGACGCGGCCGCGGAGGACGACCTGTCGCTGTTCGTCTGCAACAGCGCCAACCTCGTGGAACGCGAGGCCGCCTACCTGTCGCGGCTCGAGCAGCAGCGCGTGCAGGGCGTGCTCATCACCCCGGTCGACCCGGCCTCACCCGCCCTGGCCGAACTCGTGCGGCGCGGCACGCCGGTGGTCGTCGTCGACCGCACCCGCCCCGGCGACGCCCACTGCTCCGTGGCCGTGGACGACGTCCGCGGCGGCGAGATCGCCGTGCGCCACCTGCTCGACCAGGGCCACGAACGCATCGCCTTCGTCGGCGGCCCGCTCACCCTCGGCCAGGTCCGCGACCGCCGCGAGGGCGCCCTGCGCGCCCTCGCCTCCGCCGGCCTCTCCCCCGACCGGCTCGTGGACCTCGCCACCCCCCAGCTCACCGTCGAGGACGGCAGCACCGCCGGCCAGCGCCTCGCCGGCCTGCCCTCGGCCACCCGGCCGACCGCCGCGTTCTGCGCCAACGACCTGCTCGCCCTCGGCCTGCTGCGCAGCTGCGCCGCCCTGCGCATCACCGTGCCGGACGACCTCGCCATCGTCGGCTACGACGACATCGACTTCGCCGCGGCCGCCACGGTGCCCCTCACCTCCGTGCGCCAGCCCCGCCACCGCCTCGGCCGCACGGCGGCGGAGCTGCTGATCCAGGAGACGTCGGATCCCGCGCATGTGCACCAGCAGGTGACGTATACGCCGGAGTTGGTGGTGCGGGCGTCGACGTTGCGGACGAAGTAAGTCCACTTTGGATGGTTGTTACGGACGAAGGTCTCGCGGGGTCAGTTTCAACGCGTCCACGTTGTCGAGGAAGAAGAACGAGTTACCGACGTTGGTCTCGCCACCGATCGCGAGTACCGTGCCGTCCGACTCCGTCGCGCAGTCGTGGGAGCCGCGCACCACAGGGAACAGCGCGTCGAGCAGCTTCCAGCGACCACGGGCCGGATCGAAAACCTCACTCGTGCGCCGGCCGTCGACGAAGACCTCACCGGGCGCCAGCTCGACTCCCCCGGCGACGACAAGCACCTTCCGCCCGCCGACCGTGGTCTCGACCGCGCAGGGCAGCAGGCGCGACTCCTTCATCCCGGCCACGGAACTCCACCGGTTCACGCGGGGGTCGTACCGCTCCACCGTGGTCAGGGACGCGCCATCGAGCCCCCGCCCGCCGATGGCGTAGAGGAAGTGCTCTGACGCCAC
This sequence comes from Amycolatopsis rhabdoformis, assembly GCF_035918295.1. Lineage (GTDB taxonomy): Bacteria > Actinomycetota > Actinomycetes > Mycobacteriales > Pseudonocardiaceae > Amycolatopsis > Amycolatopsis rhabdoformis. The sequence continues at coordinate 2,348,756 of NZ_CP142149.1, read as the reverse complement.
GAGCCTCAGGCGGGTCCGCGGCGTCGGCATCGCCGCGACCGGTTTCCACGTGCGCTGCGCGGATCGATACGTCAGCACCGAACCGGTGACCCGACTCGAGGGCCCGGCCTCCCCGCCGACCACGTACAGAACGCCGTCGAGCGAGGCTGCCCCGGCGCCGTCGCGCACCTCGGGCAGGGACGGCGCCGGCAACCACCGGCCCCTTTCGGGGTCGAACGCCTCCACCGTCGCCAAGGATCTTTGGCCGGGGTCGATTCCACCGATCGCGTAAGCCCGGCCACCCAGTTCCGCCGTCGCGTGATTGGACCGCGCCGTATGCATCGGCGGAACCGGGTGCCACTCGCCGCGCCCGGACGTCCTGCGGCTTTCGGTCACGGCCAGAACGTCTTCGTTCCGAAAACCTCCGATCGCATAGATCCTGCCGCGCACCGTCGCCACGCCGAGACCACCGCGAGCGTGGTCGAGCGACGGGCGATGAACCCACTGCGCCGGCGAATGTTCACCGTTTGCTCCGGCCGTGGCCGGTATCACTGCGGAAATGCAGATTCCCGCGGTCAGAAACACCAGAAAACGTCGCGCAACACCGCCACGCCCCTCAGCCACCATGACCCCGCCCGACTTTCCTCCCGAAGCCGATGGGCACCCGCCTCGAATCCGGATCAACCGGTGAAAAGGCCGACACCCCTTGAAACGCAGGATCCGCCCGAGTGCCATATCCGTCAATCAGGACAATTTCACCGACTGCTCACAGAAACCCAAAATCGGGAAATTGTCATTTTCGCCGCCTCGCCAGGCACCTCTATCCACCGGGCCGCACCCCGCCTTGCCTCCTACGCGCCCGGAACCTGCGTGACCTCCGACTGTTCCACCCCATGCGGAATGTCGAACGACTCCTCCCCCGTCCTCAACAGCCGCAGAATCACCCTGGCCACATACTCTGGGCTCTGCACCACCATCCCCGGCCGCGGTGACGCGCCGAGAACGAACCGGCCGTCCGCGAATTCCGTGGCGGTGATCGACGGCAGCAGCAGCGACACCGCGATGCCGTCCGGCTCGAGTTCCTTCGTGAGCACCGCGCTGAGCATGTTCACCGCGGACTTGCTCGCCGCGTAGGCGCCGACGCCGACGGCAGCGCGCCGGGTGGTGCCGGAGCTGACGTTGACGATCCGGCCGAAGCCCTGGGCCCGCATGGTGGGCAGCACGGCCTGCGTGACGGCGAGCAGGCTGACCACGTTGAGCTGCAACGTCTTGGCGAAGTCGGCGGCGGCCACCTGGTCGAGGGGGCCGTGGAGGCCGGCGCCGGCGTTGTTGACCAGGCCGTCGATGCGGCCGTGGCGGTCGAGGGTCGCGGAGACGAGCGCGGCGACCTGCCCAGGGTTGGTCACGTCGGTGGGGACGGCGAGGGCGCCGTCGAGTTCGGCGGCGAGGGAGGTGAGGCGGTCGGCGCGGCGGGCGGCGAGCACGGGGTGGGCGCCGGCCGCGTGCAGCCGCCGGGCGGTCGCGGCGCCGATGCCGGAGGAGGCGCCGGTGACGATGACCGTTTTGCCGGCCAGGTCGATGAGGTCTGTCATGCCTCGACGTCTACCAGACGCACCTGTGGACCCGGCAGTTGACATTCTGGTCTTATGAGCCTAAGAAATACCAAACCACCGAGTCCGCGCCCGCGGGCCGGTGCCTGGAGGGAGCTATGGCAGCTCTGCGGATCCGGCGGATCCTGATCGCGACCACCGTCGTCGCCTCGCTCGCCGCGTGCGGGTCGGGTGGCGAGGCCGACGGCTTCGGGCTGGCGGAACCCGGCACCATCACCGCGGGCGTGACGGCCGGCGACGCGCCGTTCGTCTCCCCCGACGCCACCGGCAAGCCCGTGGGCCTGCTGGTGGACCTCAACGACGTGATCGCCCGGCGGATGGGCCTGAAGATCACCTACCGGATGACCACCGTGAGCGCCGGGTTGCCGCTGGTCACGGCCGGGCAGCTCGACATGCTCGCGATCGGCATGCTGCCGACCGCCGAGCGGAAGAAGAACGTGGACTTCACGAAACCCTTCTACTTGGCCTCCGACGACGTCGTGGTCCGCACCGGCTCGCCGGTGAAGGCGGCCGGGGACCTCGCCGGCAAGCGGGTCGGGGCCGGGCTCGGCAGCGCGCAGGCCGAGTTCGTGACCGCCAAGATCCCCGGCGCCACGCTCATCTCGCAGCCCACCAACAGCGCCGGGGTGACCCAGCTGCTCAACGGCAACCTCGACGCGATGGTGCTGGCCTCCACCGAGGTCCCCACCGTGCTCCAGGAGAACCCCGGCCGCGTCGCGATCGCCTACTCCGCGCCGCACGAGCAGGCGTCGGCGATGCCGGTGAACCGCAAGCTCACCGCCTTCGAGAAGGCCTACGGCGACCAGCTCGAAACCACCATGACCGACGGTACTTTCCTTCGCCTGTACGACAAGTACTTCCCCGGCGAGGCGTATCCGGCGCAGATGTTCACGTATTGGCCCCAGCTCAGGGCTCAGATCCGGAAGGGCAGTTGAAACGGAAAATGGGTAGACGATTGCGAGCCGCGTTCGCGGCGCTCGCGGCCGGCGGACTGCTGGCCACGGCGGCGTGCGGCGGCGGCGACTCCGCGGCCACGGACACCTACGGCCTCGCGGTGTCCGGCACCATCACGGCCGCGGTGCCGCAGGGCGACGCGCCGTTCGTGTCGCCCGACGCGACGGGCAAGCCGGCCGGCATGCTCATCGATCTCAACGACCTGATCGCGCAGCGGATGGGTCTCAAGATCACCTACAAGCTCTCCACCGTCGGCGCCGGTCTGCCGCTGGTCACCGCCGGGCAGTACGACATGATGATCGCGGACCTCACCATGTCCGAGGAGCGCAAGCGCAACGTCGCGTTCACCACGCCGTTCTACGTGGACGCCAACGACGTGCTGGTGCGCTCCGACTCGCCGGTGAAGACCGTGGCCGATCTCGACGGCAAGCGCGTGGGCGTCGGCATCGGCAGCGCACAGGCCGATTTCGCCGCGAAGACCCTGCCGAAGGCCACCGTGGTGAGCGTGCAGACCAACGCCACCGGCATCGACCAGCTGCTCAACGGCAATGTCGACGGCTTCGTGGTGAGCTCCGTGCAGGCGATCACCGTGTTCGCCCAGCACCCCGGGCGGCTGAAGGTCGGCGTGTCGGTGCAGAACCCGCTGCCCGAGGCCATGGCCGTCCGAAAAGGACTCGACAAGTTCCTCGCCGACTACGACAAGCAGCTGGGAGCGCTGGTCGACGACGGCACGTTCCTGAAGCTCTACCACCAGTACTTCCCGGGACAGGACTACCCGAGCTCCCTGTTCCAGTACTGGCCCTCGCTGCAGGCGCAGATCCAGAAGGAACCCGCGGCCAAGTAGCCCGGTGACGGGCGGCCTTCCCGGCCGCCCGTCACCGCCGGGTCAGCTGCGCCACCAGTCCTCGAGCGGGCTCACCGGCACGGTGCGCTTGTGCCGCGTCTGCAGGAAGATCCGCTCCACGCGCTGCGCGACCTCCGGCGGCACGTCGAGGCCTTCGAGGTAGTCGTCGATCTGGCTGTACTTGAGGCCCAGGGCCACCTCGTCGGGCAGCGCGGGCCGGTCGTCCTCGAGGTCGGCGGTCGGCACCTTCTCCCACACACTCGGCGGCGCGCCCAGCTCCTGCAGCAGCGCGGCGCCCTGGCGCTTGCTCAGCCCGGTGAGCGGCACGATGTCCACGCCGCCGTCGCCGTACTTGGTGAAGAAGCCGGTCACGGCCTCGGCCGCGTGGTCGGTGCCCACCACGAGCAGGTTCAGCTGCCCGGCGATCGAGTACTGGATCACCATCCGCTCGCGCGCCTTGAGGTTGCCGCGCACGAAGTCGCGCAGCGCGGGCTCCTCGCCGAGCAGCTCGCCCATCCCCCGCGCCGACTCGGCCGCCACCGCGTCGGCGCCGGGCTTCACGTTGACCGCGACGGACCGGTCGGGCTTGATGAATTCGAGCGCGATCTGCGCGTCGGCCTCGTCGGCCTGCACCCCGTAGGGCAGCCGCACCGCGACGAACGTGGCCTCGTGCCCCTCCGCGCGCAGCTCCTCACTCGCGAGCTGGCACAGCCGCCCCGCCAGCGAGCTGTCCTGGCCGCCGCTGATGCCGAGCACGAAGCCCTTGGCCGGGGTCGAACGCAGGTAGTCCTTGAGGAACTCGACCCGCTGCCGGATCTCGGCCTTCGGCGTGATGACCGGTTTGACCCCGAGCTCGGCGAGAATCTGCTGCCGTAGGTTCTCCATTCGCGTACTGTACTGGCGCCACCGGGCCGGCCGGGTGTGTGCTCCCTCGCCCCCGGCCGCGCGAGCCGCGTCCGGCGTCCCACCGGCCCGCGCCACGACCGGGCCCTGACCGGGTCGTCCACTGAGGACTTCCCGGAGTTCGCCCGGCACCGGCAAGAAGGCGTCAACGATCCCCGGCACCGACGTCAAGACTCCGTCCACGCCCACGACACCGCCCACCGAACGCGCGCATGCTCGGGTGATGAGCGGTCTCACGTTCACCCTGGTCGTCCTCGGCGGGCTGGTGCTGATCGCCCTCGTGCTCCGCCTCGCCGGTTCATGGCTCGACGCCCACGACGAAGACCCGTATGCGCGCCGGACCCCGCCGGGCCAGTGACGCGCGGGCTAGTCCCCCTCGAGCTCCGCCAGGACTTCCGCCGCGGTGAGGTTGCCGGCGGCCGCGAGGCGGCGCAGCTCCTCGTGGTCCTCGCGTTCGGTCGCGAGCTCCACGAGCAGGTCGGCGGCGTCGGAGCTGCCCGCCGCGGCCCACTGGCGCAGCTCGGCCGCGTCGCCGCGCTCGGCGGCGAGCTCGATCAGCTGGTCGGCCGCGTCGGTGTCACCGTTCGCCGCGCGGGCGCGCAGGGCTTCGGGGTCGGTCATCTCGGGCACCTTTCCGGCGGCGTCACACCTCGATGTGCGAGCCCATGATCACGGTCCGCTCCCGCGGCAGCGCGAAGTACTCCGCCGCGTCCGCGGTGATGTACGACGTGGCGATGAACAGGCGCTTGCGCCACTGGGCCATGGTGGGCTGGTCGCCGCGGCGGAGCTCGATCTTGGAGAGGAAGTAGGAGGCGTCGGCCACGTCGAGGTGGCCCTCGGTGGCGGCCGGGTCCACGAGGGCGAGGGTGCGGCGCACGTCCGGGGTCTCCATGTAGCCGAAGCGCGCGGTGACGTGGGTGATGCCGTCGTCGGCGTAGCCGAGGGAGTCCACGGAGATGCGCTCGGCGTCCGGGATGCGGGGCACGGGCTCGGTTTCCAGCGACATGATCACCACGTGCTCGTGGCACACGTGGTTGTGCTCGACGTTGGCGCGCAGGGCCAGCGGCGCGCTGTCGGCGCCGCGGTTGAGGAACACGGCGGTGCCGGGGACGCGGCGCACCGGCGTCTCGCCGCTGCGCAGCTTGCCGACGAACTCGCGCAGCGAGCCCTCTTCCCGGTTGCGCTCCGCGGTCACGATCTGCCGGCCGCGCTGCCAGGTGCTCATGACGGTGAACGCGATGAGGCCGATGAGCAGCGGCAGCCACGCGCCGTGCACGAGCTTCGTGAGGTTGGCGGCGAAGAACAGCAGGTCCACCAGCAACAGCACGCCGCCGCCGAGCCACAGCACCCACGCCGGCGTGCTCCACTTCGCCCGGGCGACGTAGAAGAACAGCAGGGTGCTGATCGTGATCGTCGCGGTCACGGCCATTCCGTACGCGAAGCCCAGCGCCGACGAGCTGCGGAACGCGAACACCAGCGTGAGTACCGAGACCAGCAGCAGCCAGTTGATCCACGGCACGTAGATCTGGCCGCGCTCGGTCTCGGACGTGTGCGCGATCCGCAGCCGCGGCAGGTACCCGAGCTGCGCGGCCTGAGAGGCGACCGAATAAGCACCGGTGATCACCGCCTGGGCCGCGATCACCGTCGCGGCGGTGGCCAGGAGCACCAGCAACGGCCGGCCCCAGCCGGGCACGAGCAGGAAGAACGGGCTGCTGAGGTTGGCCGGGTTCTCCAGGATCAGGGCGCCCTGGCCGAAGTAGTTCAGCTGGCAGGCGGGAAACACCAGGAACAGCCAGCCCCGCGTGATCGCGCGGCGGCCGAAGTGGCCCATGTCCGCGTACAGCGCTTCGGCGCCGGTCACCGACAGCACGACCGCCGCCAGCGCGAAGAACGCGATGCCGAAGTGGCCGACCATGAAGTCCAGCGCGTAGGTGGGCGAGAGGGCTTCGAGGATCGACGGGTGCTTCACGACGCCGGTCACACCGGTCAGCCCGATCACGGCGAACCACGTGATCATCACCGGCCCGAACACCCGCCCGACGGCCGCGGTGCCGCGGCGTTGCACCAGGAACAGCACGAAGATGATCACCGCGGTGATCGGCACGACCCAGCTCTCGAAGCCTTCGTCGACGACCTTGAGCCCTTCGACCGCCGAGAGCACCGAGATCGCCGGCGTGATCATGCTGTCGCCGAAGAACAGCGACGCGCCGAAGATGCCCAGCCCCGCCAGCACCACGGCCACCCGGCGCCGGCTCTGCCCGCCGCGGCGGCGCAGCAGCGTGATCAGCGCCATGATGCCGCCCTCGCCGTCGTTGTCGGCGCGCATGGCGAGTAGCACGTAGGTGACGGTGACGATGATGGTGACCGACCAGAAGATCAGCGACACGACGCCGTACACGTTCTGCGGGCTCACCGGCACCGGGTGCGGGTCACTGGGGCTGAAGACGGTCTGCAGCGTGTAGATCGGGCTGGTGCCGATGTCGCCGAACACGACACCCAGCGCCCCGACCACCACCGCCAGCTTCACGGAGTCCCGTGCGAGGCGCGCCCGGCCCGCGGGCCCGTCCTCCGTCGTGGTCGCTTCGCGGCCCTCGGTCACGTACTTCCTCCTCGGCGCGCGCCGGCACCGCCCGGCGTCGGGGCGAACCCTACCGGTCAGGCCGGGGCGGCACCGGGAGATCAACCGCGTGCCCCCGCCGTGAGGGCCCGCGGCTAGCCCTCGCCCGGCTCGGCGGGCAGCCAGGCGTAGCCCTCGCCTTCCCGGCGCAGGTGACCGAGCCCCGGGAACGGGAAGTGGTAGGCGAACACCGCGTGCCGCTCGCGGTGCACGAGGTCGTAGATCCGCCGGCGCTGGGCGGTCGCGGCCGGTTTGTCGTAGTCGAAGCGGAAGCCCCAGTCCGGGCGGCGCAGCAGCAGCACGTGGTGGTGGCACAGGTCGCCCCAGCAGATCATCGTGCGGTCGCCGCTGGTGATGCGGTAGACGACGTGGCCGGGGCTGTGGCCGGGCGTCGCGATCGCGGTGATGCCGGGCACGACCTCGTCGCCGTCGCCGATCAGCGTGAGGCGGTCGGCGTAGGCGTTGAAGTTGAGGTCGGCGCCGGTGTAGTGGTCGGCCATGTGCTGATCCGGCGCGCCGGCGACCTTCGACAGGTCCGTCCAGTGCCGGTAGTCGACCTCGCTCACCACCACGCGGGCGTTCGGGTAGAGCGGTTTGCCGGCCGCGTCGACCAGGCCCCAGCAGTGGTCCGGGTGCGCGTGGGTGATGGCGACGACGTCGATGTCGGCGGGGTCGATCCCGGCGGCCTTCAGGTTGGCCACCGCTTTGCCGGTCTGCGGCCCGAACGTGCTCACGCCCAGCTCCGGCACGGTGCCCACGCCGGTGTCGAACAGCACCCGGCCCGCGGGCGTGTCGACCACGAGCAGGTTCTGGTTGAGCCGCACGCGCTCGGCCGAGAGGTGGTACTCGGTCAGCAGCGCGTCGACGTCGGCCGGCTCGGCGTTGGGGAAGTTGTCGCGCGCCGGGCCCATCTCGAGCAGTCCGTCGCTCACGACGGTGCACTCGAACTCGCCGTGGGTGAACCGGGTGAAGCCTTCGCGGCACCAGATGCCGGGGTTGTCGGAGTTTTCGGTGTGGTCAGGCATGAGCCACCTCCGGGGTGGTGGTCGGTCGACGGGTGACGGCGGTGAAGACCAGCAGGACGAGCACCGCGAGGCAGGCCGAGCAGCCGAAGACGATGAACACACCCTGCGCGCCGAGGCTCGAGGAGATGATCACGCCGCCCAGCAGCGGGCCGACCGCGCCGAGGTAGGACATGCTGTTCGTCCAGCCCATCGCGGTGCCGCGGATCGCGGCCGGGAACAGGTTGCTCGCGGCGGCGTTGAGCAGGTTCATGGTGGTGTGCCCGCCCGCCCCGAGCAGGGCGACGCAGAGCAGCAGCACCGGCAGGAACCGGATGCCCGCCACGATGCCGGCGAGACCGACCACCGTGAGCGACGCCGTGACGACGGCGGCCAGCACGGGGCTGCGCCGGTCCGCCAGCGGCGACACCACGAGCGACCCGATCACGGCGCCGGCGGTGAGCACGAAGCCGAACAGCAGCGCCGAGGTCAGCGGGTAATTCAGTGTGGTCATCGCGGCGGTGAGCCACACGTTGAGGCCGAACCAGGTGAACATGTTCGGGATCGCGACGCCCACCAGCAACACGGCGATCAGCGCGCCGCGGCCGGAGAACAGTTCACGCACCGGCGAGCGGCGCGGGGCGTGGTCGGCTTCGCGCGGGGCCGGTTTGGTCTCGTCGAAGCGGACCGAGGCCACGACGAGGAGGATGAGCAGCGTGAGCCCCGCGCCGATGAGGAACATCGGCCGCCAGCCGAACGCGGGCAGCACCCCGATCCCGATGAGCGAGGCGATCGCGCCGCCGACCGGGATGCCGGCCATGGTGATGTTCACGACGAGGCTGGCCCGGCCGCTGCGGGCGTGAGTACGTGACAGCGCCAACGCCGAGGTCACCGCCGCGCCCACACCGAGCCCGGACAGCACCCGGGCCATGCCGAGCACGAGCGCCGAGTTCGCCAGGCCCGTGACGAGGAAGCCGAGGCCGAACAGCGTGATCGCGACCAGCAGCGTCGGGTGGCGCCCGACGCGGTCGCTCACCACCCCGGCGGAGAACGCGCCCACCAGCATGCCCGCGTAGATGAGGCTGCCGAGCACCCCGGCCATGCCGGGGGTGAGCGCGAGCCCGGGGTCCTGCAGCAGGGCCGGCACGACCGAGCCGTACACGATGAGGCTGTAGCCCTCCATCACGGTCACGATCGTGCAGACCACGATCGCCGCCGTGCCCGCGAGCAGCGGGCGCCGGGACGTGCCCGGCGCGGCCGGTCTGGCCACTGAGGTGTTCGAGGATGTCACCACGACTTCTCTCCTTTGAGTTCGAGGACCCCCCTCGGGTGTTCAGTCCAGATAGGACAGGTGCACGGCCTTGGTCTCGGTGAAGCTCAGCAGTTCCTCCAGGCACTCCTCCCGGCCCAGCCCGGAGTTCTTCACGCCGCCGAACGGCGCGCCGACGAAGTGCCGCGAAGAGTTGTTGATCCACACGTAGCCCGCTTCCAGCGCCGCGGCGACGCGGTGGGCTCGCTTGAGGTCGCGCGTGAACACAGCGCCGGTGAGGCCGTACTCGGTGGAGTTCGCGATCCGCACCGCTTCGTCCTCTTCGCGGAACGACAGCACCGAAAGCACCGGGCCGAACACTTCCTCCTGCGCGATGCGCATCCCCGGCTCGACCCCGGCGAACACCGTCGGCCGCACGATCAGCGCCCGCTCGCGGCCCTCCGGGCAGTACGATTCGCCGCCGGTCACGAGCCGCGCGCCGTCGCCGCGGGCGATGTCCAGATAGGACAGCACCTTCTCGTACTGTTGTCGCGACACCAGGGCGCCGACGTCGGTGCGCTCGTCGAACGGGTCGCCGAGGCGCAGCTCGCCGAGCAGGCGCTCGACCTCCGCGACGGTCTCCTCACGGATGTCCTCGTGCACCACGAGCCGGCTCGTGGAGCCGCACGACTGGCCCGACCACGAGAAGTTCATGCCCCGCACCGCCGCGGCCGCCACCTGCGCCGGGTCGGCGTCGGGGAACGCGACGAGCGCGTTCTTCCCGCCGAGCTCCAGCGTCACGTGCTTCACCACGGTCTCCGCGGCCGCCCGCTGGATCGCCAGACCCGTGCGGGCGCTGCCGATGAAGGCGATCCGCCGGATCCGCGGGTGGCGCACGATCGCCTCGCCGGTGGCCGGGCCGACACCCGGCAGGATCGAGAGCACGCCGGGCGGCAGCAGGTCGGCGATCAGCTCGCCGAGGCGCAACGCGGACAGCGGGGCCTGGTGCGGCGGCTTGAGCAGCACGCAGTTGCCGGCGATCAGCGGCGCGGCGATCTTGCCGGCGGCGAACATGATCGGGTGGTTGTAGGGGATGATCCGCGCGACGACGCCGATCGGCTGCGGAGTCGTGTAGTGCAGCGCCCCGGCCGAAAGCGGGCCCGTCTCGCCCTTGAGCGCCTGGCCCAGATCCGCGAAGTAGTCGAGCATCGCCGCGCCGGCCAGCACGTCCGAAGTGGACAGCCGGATGATGTTGCCGCCGTCGAGGGTGTCGAGCGCGCCGAGCTCGGCGGCGTTCTCGCGCAGCCGCTGCGCGATGCGGCGCACGATCGCCACCCGCTCGGCGACGCTCGTGGCCGACCACGCCGGGAAGGCTTCGACGCCGGCCGCGACGGCCGCGTCGACATCGGCGGCGTCCGCGTCGGGCACCTCGGCGATGACCTCGCCGGTGACCGGTGAGACGTTCTCGAAGCGGCGCCCGGACACCGCCGGCTTGAGCTCGCCCCCGAGCAGCAGCGACCACTGCCGGCCGCGGGTGTAGGCGGTCAGCTCGGCGGCGTCGGTGAACTGTGGCTCGACCATGCTTTTCTCCTCCTGTCCTTGGCGTTCGGTCAGCGGACCGTGAGGCCGCCGTCGACGTTCACGGTCTGGCCCGACACGAACCCGCTGTCGGAGCCGAGCAGGAACGCGACCACGCCGACGAGATCCCCCGGCGTCGCCGGGCGCTGCACGTTCTGCGCCTCGACCTGCCGGCGCACCTGCTCGGCGGTGATGGTGGTGCGCGGGATCTCGGTCTGCACCGAGCCCGGCGTCACGGCGTTGGCGCGGATGCCCGCGCCCGCCAGCTCGCGCGACATCACGTAGGTGAGGCCGATGAGACCGGCTTTCGACGCGACGTAGTGCGCGTAGTTCGGGCGGCCGATCCACACCGCGCTCGCCGCGACGTTCACGATCGACGCGTCACCCGAGCGGCGCAGCGCGGGCAGCAGCGCCTTGGTGAGCTGCCAGGTGCCGGTGAGGTTCACGCCGAGGACCCGGTTCCACTCCGCCTCGTCGATCTCCCAGAACGGCTTCATCGCGAGCGTGGAGAACAGGGCCGCGTTGTTCACCAGCCCGTCGAGCGCCACGCCGGACAGCTGGTCGGCTGCCGCGCGGCACGATTCGGCCGACGAGATGTCCACCGCCACCGCGTCGCCGCCCACCTCGGCGGCGACGCTCTTGGCGCGCTGCTCGTCGATGTCGGCGACCAGCACGTGCCAGCCCCGCTCGGCGAGGCCGAGGGCCACGCCCCGGCCGATGCCCTGACCCGAACCGGTCACGAGGACCGTCTTGCGCTCTGTACTCATCGGTTTCCCTTCTCCGCGATCCGGTTGAGGTAGTGCCAGCCGGCTTCGAGCTGGCTCGCCGGCCAGCACTGTGCGCGCTTGGCCTCGGCCTCGGCCGCGTCCGACCAGGACACCGGGCCGCCGGCCGCCATCGCGTCGAGCTGTTTGCGGCAGGCACGGTCGAGCAGCACCGCGTACATCACCGCGTGGGCGAGGTCCGGTCCGGCGGTGACGAGGCCGTGGCGGGCGAGCAGGCACGCCCGCGCGCCGCCGAGCACGCCGGCGAGCTCGGCACCCAGCTCGGGTGTCGTGAGCAGCTCGCCGGTGCGGGAGAACCGCGGCAGGTCCGGCTCGGCGAACAGCACGCCGTCGTGGTCGATCGCCCGCATCGGCACGTTCAGCGACGCGAACGTGGTCGCGGCCGCCGAGTGCGTGTGCACCACGCACTGCACGTCGGGGCGCGCCCGCAGGATCTCGGTGTGGATGGGGAACTCGAGATGGCGCTTTCCGTCGCCCTCGACGACACCGCCGTCGGGGCCGACGAGCACCACCCGCTCCTCGTCCACCTCCTCGAACCCCCAGCCGGCGGCCTTCATCCAGGCGCCGCGCCCGTCCGGGTCCCGGACACCGACGTGCCCCCACACCAGGTCGGCCTGCCCGGCCGCCGCCAGCGCCCGATGCGCTCGCACTACGTCTGCTCTCACCCCGAGAACGGTAGGTTCCTGAATAGTAGAATTCAAGTCCTTATTCTCAGGACTACATAGGGTGACTGCTTGCTACCTTGAGTGCGCTCCGGACGAACCGGCACGAGGGCGACAATCTCCGCGCACGGTCACACACAGTCGATCAAGCCCACTTTCGGGTGACGGTTGTTCACCTGGACGCCGTCGCGCCTTAAGCCGTGCCGGTAACTTTCCGGCCGCGCGTTCGCGATGTTCTCTGAGAGAAGGGCGGCGATTCACGGGGCCGCCGTCCGTGCGGGACTGGGGATGCACAAATGAACAGCGCGGAAGGTCCAAGACGGTCACCCCGATTCCAGTTGATCGGGGGACGCGGGAACGCGACGCGGTGGCGGTTGCTGGGGAGCAACAACGCTTCGCTCGGTCTCGGCGCCGTCGACTACCGCAGTGCCGAGGAATGCGTCGCCGCGATCCGGTGGCTGTGCACGAACCTCCCGCGCACGCGCCTGGAACTGGTGCACGATCACGGAATCGACTGGCGCTGGGTGCTGCGCGCCGGCGCGACGCCGGTCGCGATCGCGAGCCACGCGTACGGCCGGCGGATCGAAGCCACGCGCGGCCATGATCGATTCGTCACGGCCATGCGCCAGGCCGCGGAATTCGCGGCGGACGGCCGCATCGTGGACGGGCGCACGAAATACGGGACGCAGGGCTGAAAACTCGTTCGTCGGGCATTAACTTCCGCGCCGTCGGGCGGGAAGGCAAGAAACCGCCTCACGTTTGCCGGACTCGACGAAGTTTGTCCGCGGGCCACGGAACACCGTGGCCAGACCAGACAGAAAGAGTACAACCCATGCGTGCTCGTACTGCCCGGTTCGTGGGCATCACCGCCGCCGTCGTCGCCGGCGCGTGCCTCGTCGTCCCCGGCACCGCCGGCGCGGTGCCCGGCCCGAACGGCCTCCCCGAGGTCCTCGCCGCCGCCGGCTCCGACACGATCGCCGACGTCACCAACGCGATCTTCGCCGACGCCAACGCCGACGCGACGAACATCGACCCCGACGACTTCGTGAGCATCCCGCCGGTGATCCCCGCCGGCACGTCCTTCACCGTGCCCGGCGACGTCTTCGACGGGGGCGCCACCTACACCGTCTCGCCCGCCAACGGTTCCGGTGCGGGCAAGGCCCTGCTGGCCGACACCGCCGCCGCCGGCAGCGCCTCGATCGACATCGCCCGCTCCTCGGCGGGTCGCGCCACCACCGACCCGGCGAGCTTCGAGTTCTACGGCTTCGCCAAGGACGGCGTCTCCTTCGCCGCTTCCTCGACCGGCGCCGGCGCCGGCGTTTCCCTTACGCTGGCCCAGCTCCGCGGCATCTACGACGGCTCCATCACCAACTGGAACCAGGTCGGCGGCGCCACCGCCCCGATCACCGTGTACCTGCCGCAGGCCGGTTCCGGCACCCTCTCGTTCTTCACCGGCACGGTCCTCGGCTTCGACCCGACCACGAAGCCCGTGACCATCCACCGCATGGAGGAGAACGAGGCCAACACCATCGCGGCGGCCGACCAGGCCACCGCGATCGCGCCGTACTCGGTGGCCCAGTGGGTCGCGCAGGGCAACGGCGTCGTCAGCGACAAGCGCGCCGGCTTCTTCGAGGGCACGCTGACCGGGGCCGGCTCCGACGCGGCGCCCGTCTCGGGCACCGCGGGCACCTTCGCCCCGGCCTTCGCCGACAGCTTCCTGGGCGCCCGCACGGTGTACTTCGTGCTGGACAACCGCTCCCCGTCGTACTCGGCCGCGCTGAACGTGGTCGGCTTCGACGCGAGCGGCCCGAGCAAGCTGTGCTCCGGTGGCCTCGCCTCGCTCCTCGACGACTACGGCTTCAAGCCGCTGGCCGCCGACGCGAACGGCGTGACCTGCACCCTCGAGTGACGCGCTGAACCAGCCGAACCGGCCCGGACGGGGTTTCCCGTCCGGGCCGGTTCTTGTTGTGGGGTGGGCGTAGGTCGAGGTTGCGACCGTCCATTGTGGTTACCGGAGCCGGTCTGTCCGGACGCGCGTGGGGACGCGTGCCGAGGTGCATCGAGGACCGTCCACGTGGCTATCCGAGAGAGTCCGGCTTGGTCGTGGCCCGCGTGTACATCGGTCGCTGCTGTCGGCTCCGGCGAAGGACGCCTGCACCGAATCAGAGTCCCTCACGGCGCCCTTCACCGAACCCGCTCGACGCAGAAAACCGGCCCGCCCCGGGTACTCCCCAGGACGAGCCGGTTTCCCTTGCTTGAGTGCGATCAAGCCCAGGCAGGCAACAGCTTCCACACCGCGGCCGCCGCCAGTACCGCCAGCGCCAGCAGCGCCGGGGTGGTCAGCACGTAGGTCGACACCGAGCGCCAGCGGCGGTACAGCAGCGTCGCGCCCACCGCGACGCCCGCGAAGCCGCCGAAGGAGAGGACCAGCTGGGCCCAGGCGCCGCTGTCGCCGGTGCGGCCGTCCTGGGCGTCGGCCTTGCCGTTCTGGGGGGTGGGGCGGAACGGTTTGCCGTCGAGGACGGCGGTGACCACGGTGGCGCTCGACGCCGAGCCCGGCCACCACGAGGCCGAGGTGACGAGCGTCAGCCGATCGTCGTCGGTGCGGCCGTAGTCGCGGTCCTCGTCCAGGTCGCGGTCGGCCGAGGTGGTCACGGTGTACACGGACTTGCCCTGCGTCGTGGCCACCACGAGCTCGTCACCCTTGCGCAGGTCGCGCAGCTCGGCGAACGGCGCGCCGTACCCCGAGAACCGGCCGACGATCGCCGAGTTGCCCGGCTGCCCCGGCCCCGACGTGCCGGGCACGTGGCCGGGTCCCGACGCCGTCTGCTCCGGCGCCGCGCCTTCGAGCACCACCTGCTGCAGGTGCAGCCGCGGGATCTCCAGCACCGCCAGCGGCGAGCCGAACTCCGGCGGTTTCGTGACCGGCGCGGCGCCCAGCAGCGTCTTCGTGGCCCCCTGCGCCTCCGCCATCGCCTGCTGCACCGTGGCCAGCGCGGCCCGCTGGTCGTTGTTCGCCAGCATCGGGCCGAGCGCGTAGGCGACCAGGCCGAAGCACACGGCCGTGGTGAGCACCCAGCCCGTCACGGCCAGCACCGTCCACCGTGGACTGAGCCGCGAGGCCGGCGAGGCCGGCGCCTGCGTCGGCTGCTCGGTGATCGTCATGCCCGGCCTCGCAACGCGGCGAAGCGACGGGCCACCCCGCGAGACGTCCGGCCCACCCACGCCGGCAAGGGTTTGCCGGCCGTCAGATACCCGGTGCCCGGCGGCAGCAGCACCAGCGCCACCAGCGCCAGCAACGGGATCAGCGCTCCGAGCGCGGTCGCGCCCGGGAACAGCGGGATGTCCACCGAGGACGCCAGGTTGCGCGAGTCCTGCACGCTGTCGGCCGTCGGCGCCTTCATCGTGAGCGCCGTGACTTCGGCGGGCGGAGCGGCCGGCGCGTCGGAGCCGAGGCCGGGTCCGCCGAGGTCACCACCCGTGAGGTCACCGCCGGTGCCCCCACCCGGGCCGGTGTCCGGCGGGCCCGGGTTCTGCGCCTGCTCCTGCTCGTGGCACGACGCGGCCGCGGTGCCCGTGCCCACCCGCGCCGCCGCGTCCTGCGCGGCCGAGAGCAGGTCGGGGGTCAGGCCGACCATGCCCTGGCCCAGCGAATTCTGGCCGCCGTTGGTGGCGGCTTTGAGGAAGGTCGCGAGCTCGGTCTGCTTCGCCGTCTCCGGTGCGCAGCCGGCGTCGACGAGCGGGTTGAGCGGCGCCGCGACGGATTCCACGAAGGTGAGCGGGTAGGCGCCCGGTGCGGTGGTGCCGTCGAGCCGCAGCGAACCGTCGTCGGCGACTTCGGCGTGCGCGGCGGCGGCCTGCAGCGACTTCGGCGTCGGAGCGACGTACCCGCCCTGGCCGTCGGGCAGCGCGACCGGCGTCCAGCCGTACTCGGTCGCGGTGGCCAGGTCGGTCACGATCCAGTCGAGACACCCGTTCTTGCACTCCTGCCCGGTGCCGAGCGTCGCGTTGTTCACCTGCTTGCGCACGTTCACGCGGCCGGTCTTCGCGTCCACGTTGTGCACCCCGTCGTCGCCGAGGTTCAGCGCGTTGAGGTCCGAGACGACGCCGACCGGCTGGCCGTTGCCCTTCAGCGGCGCGCCCTGCGGATCGCGGAAGGTGCCGTAGGTCCACGCCGGCATCCCGGCCAGCCTGCCGCTCAGCGTCAGCGGCACGCTGCCGGGCCCGGATTCGCCGGTCACGCCGTAGAACGTGTTGTCCGAGTGCCCGGCCCGCGCGTCGGGCGCCTGCACCGGGCTGCTCGGCCCGCTGATGGCGGCCAGGGCCGCGTTGCGCGTGACGAGCGCCGAGCCGGTCTTGAAGATGCCGCCGCGGCCGGTGCTGTCGGGCACCTCGCCGCCCTTGCTCAGCAGGTTCGCCACGTCGTCCCAGTCGAACTGCAGGCTGGTGCCGAGCCGCGACACCAGCGAGGCCCCGGCGTCCGAGCGGTCCGTGGGCGTCCACCCGACGGCCGCGATCACGGTCGCGTTCAGCGCCACCGGCACGTAGGTGCGCGCCCGCACGGACTGCGCCGCCAGCGTGCCCCCGGAGCCGGTGAAGGCCACGTCGGAGTCGCCCTTGTCGAACGACGTCAACCCGGCGTCCTCCGTCTCCGACACGATGTTCGCCGGCTGCGCGGTTTTCGTCGGCGCGCACAGCAGCTGGTTCCACGCGACCGCGGTCGGGCCGAAGCGCTCCGGCATGCTCGCGGTCACCGTGCCGTCGCCGACTCCGCCGCAGCCCTGGATCTTCAGCCCCGGAGGCGAGGCGGCGAAGGTCAGCGAGCTGTCGAACACGGTCTGCTGCACCGTCGCGCCGGCCGGCTTTCCGTTGATCGTGAGCAGCATCGTGCACGGATGCGTCTCGTCGCAGGTGAACGAGTACTGCTTCTTGTCCGGGTTGTTCGGCCACGGCAGCGCTGCCGAGGGCGCCAGCGTGGTGAAGTCGGGGTCGAAGGGCACGTTCTTCGGCGCACTCGACCCGCGGGGCACGTAGAGGTCGAATACGACGTTCTGGCTCACCGCGCTGCGGCCCCGGTTGGCCACCGTCGGGAACACCGCGCCGGCGAGCTCGTCGTTGAGGTTGCCGCAGTACTGCGCCACGCGCGTGGCCATGGTGTGGTCGGCGACCCACGCCGCCTTCTTCGTGACCGGGTCCACCACCGAGTGCAGCAGCGAGTCGCGCAGCTGCGCCGGGCAGACGGCGACGCTCGCCGTCGCGTTGGCGGGCAGGCCGGAAACCGTGATGCGCACCGGATCGCCGTCCTGCGCGGTCGCGAGATCGGCACCCGTGGTCTGAACCGTGTAGGTCAGCGGCGGGGTGGTCGTCTGCGCGGACGCCGAGGGCACCGCCGCCACCCCCAGCACCGCGAGCACCCCGGCGGCGACCACGAGCGCCACCCGTCTGAAGCCGTTCATGGTGCCAACCTCCCGAGCCGCGCCCCACCGCGTCAACCGGGGCCAAGGGAGAAGGTTTCCCGATTCACCAACGCGCCGTCGGGCCTTAGCTCCCAAGCCAACTTTCCCCGCGCACGGCTCGCAATACTCGCTCCCGTGACCCTCACGACCCCCGCGCCCGCGGCGCCTCCGCCGAGACCCCGGGTCCTCGCCGACCTGCCCTCCCGAGCCGACCGCGTGTTCCGCCGAGTCACGAGCGGAGCCGGCCTGTCGGTGCTCGCCCTGCTCGTCGTGATCGGGTTCTTCCTCGTGTACCGGTCGGTGCCGGCGTTCCGCGTGAGCGGCTTCGGGTTCTTCTCGACCGTGCAGTTCGACCCGGCGTCGGGCACGCTCGGGGTGCTGGGCCTGCTGTACGGCACGGTCGTGGTCGCGCTGATCGCCGTGGTGTTCGCCGTGCCGCTGTCGATCCTCGCCGCGCTGTTCATCAGCGACTACGCGAGCGGGCGGATGCGCGGGTTCCTGACCGGGCTGGTCGACCTGCTCGCCGCGATCCCCAGCCTGCTCTACGGCTTGTGGGGCTTCAGCTTCCTGCGCCCGTACATCACGCCGGTGTCCGAGTGGCTGTCGTCGAACCTGGGCTGGTTCCCGCTGTTCAGGACGAACCAGGGCGCGGTGCTGTTCAACTCGATGTTCGTGGCCGGGCTCGTGGTGTCGCTCATGGTCATCCCGATCACGACATCGGTGATGCGCGAGGTCTTCACGCAGACCCCGCCCGGGGAGAAGGAAGCCGCGCTGGCGCTGGGCAGCACGCGCTGGGGCATGGTCCGGACCGTGGTGCTGCCCTTCGGCCGCGGCGGGATCGTCGGCGGCGCGATGCTCGGGCTGGGCCGCGCGCTCGGCGAGACGATCGCCGTTTCGCTGCTGCTGCCCCAGGTCCCGAAGATCACCAGCCACCTGCTCGAGTTCGGCGGCTCCACGATCTCCGGCTTCATCGCCACGAGCGCGGGCATCTCCGGGCTCGGGCTCAACGGGCTCATGGCGTGCGGGCTGGTGCTGTTCGCCTTCACGCTGGCCACCAACTTCACGGCGTCGGTGATCATCTCGCGCAGCCGCTCCGGAGCCGGGGTCGACGCCTGATGACCACGACCGACCGGACCACCGCCGAGTTCTCCGACGCCCCGGCGGAAAGCGCCGCCGAAACCACCGCCGAGATCACCACGGAGATCCCGCCGCGGCGGATCCCGGTGCGGCGCCGCACGTCGGCGACCACCCCGCACGACCGGCTCGTCGCGTTCGGCTGCGCCGTGTCGGCGACGCTGCTCACCTGGTTCCTGATGCACGAACTGCTCACCTCACCCGGCTGGCTCGCCGATCTCGTCGTGGCGTTCGTGCTCTACCTCGTGATGCTCTACGTGGTCACGCGCGACCGCGTGGGCCACCTGGCCGCGATGGACCGGCTCGTGTCGGCCGTGGTGGTCAGCGGCGCCACCGCGCTGCTGATCCCGCTGCTGTTCCTGCTCGGCTACATCGTGCTGAAGGGCGTGCCGGACCTGCGGCTGGCGTTCTTCACCCACGACATGGCCGCCGTCGCCCCGACCGACCCCGCCACGGACACCGGCGGCCTGCACGCGATCGTCGGCACGCTGGAACAGACCGCGCTGGCACTGGTGCTGGTGGTGCCGCTCGGAGTGCTCACGGCGGTGTTCCTCAACGAAACGCGCTCGCGGTTCCGCCGCCCGGTGCGGATCTTCGTCGACGCGATGAGCGGCCTGCCCTCGGTGGTCGCCGGCCTGTTCGTGTACGCGGCCCTGATCCTGCCGCCGATCCAGGGCGGCTTCTCCGGCCTGATGGCCACGATCGCGCTCACGATGATCATGCTGCCGACGGTGACCCGCACGGTCGACGTGGTGCTGCGGCTGGTGCCCGACGGCCTGCGCGAGGCGTCGCTGGCGCTGGGCGCGAGCCGCGCGCGCACCGTGTGGTCGGTGGTGCTGCCGACCGCGCGCACCGGCGTGAGCACCGCGATCATCCTCGGCATCGCCCGCGTGGTGGGCGAAACGGCGCCGCTGCTGTTCACCTCGTTCGGCACGCAGGCGATGAACTACAACCCGTTCAGCGACCCGCAGGAAAGCCTGCCGCGCTTCGTCTACCGCTACATCAAGGAACCCCTCGCCTCGGCGCAGGAACGTGGGTACATCGGCGCTTTCGTGCTGATCGTGCTCATCTTCGCGCTGTTCGCGCTGACCCGGCTGCTCGGCCGCAAACGCTGGTCGGGCCGCCGCACGAGACCCGCCAGGAGTGACCGGTGACCGACATCCTCGAAAGCCCCCAGCCCGTGCGGGTGGTCGGCGGGCCACCGCCCGGTGCGGCCACGCTGGAGTCGCGCGGCGTGCACGCGTGGTTCGGCGAACGGCTGGTGCTCGAAGACGTGTCGCTCGCGATGTCGGCGCACGAGGTGACCGCGCTGATCGGCCCGTCGGGCTGTGGCAAGTCGACGTTCCTGCGCATCCTCAACCGGATGCACGAGCTCGTGCCGTCGGCGAGCCTCGCCGGCGAGGTACTGCTCGACGGCCGGGACATCTACGCCGACGGCACCCGCGCCCAGCAGGCCCGGCTGCGCATCGGCATGGTGTTCCAGAAGCCCAACCCGTTTCCGGCGATGTCCATTCGCGACAACGTGCTGGCGGGCCTCAAGCTCGCCGGCGTGAAGTGCGCGGACAAGGACGCGCTCGTGGAGCAGAGCCTCGAACGGGCCGGACTGTGGCGCGAGGTCCGCGACCGCCTGAACTCCCCCGGCGGCGCTCTGTCTGGCGGCCAGCAGCAACGGCTGTGCATCGCGCGTTCGCTGGCGGTGCAGCCCAACGTGCTGCTGATGGACGAGCCGTGTTCCGCCCTCGACCCCACGTCCACGCGGCGCATCGAGCAGACGATCGTGGAGATCTCCGACGAGGTCACCGTGGTGATCGTCACGCACAACATGCAGCAGGCCCAGCGGGTTTCGCACCATTGCGCGTTTTTCCTCGCCGGGGAGAACGAGCCGGGCCGGGTCGTCGAGCAGGGCTCGACCGAGCAGATCTTCGGCTCGCCCGCCGACAGCCGCACCCACGACTACGTCAACGGCCGCTTCGGCTGATCCGGGAGTTCCTTTCATGCGTGGCAGAACATGGCTCGGTCTCGGGTGCGCCGCCCTCGTGCTGGCGGGCCAGGCGGCCTTCGCCCCGGCGGCCGAGGCCCTGGTCCAGATCAACGGTTCGGGCTCGACCTACGTGGGGCTCGCGATGAGCGACTGGCAGAACGGCGCCAACTCGCGCGGAATCCCGGTCAACTACAGCGCGCTGGGCTCGCCGGCGGGCGTGAACCAGTACGGCGACCGCACCGTGGACTTCGCCGGCACCGAGGCCGAGGTCAGCTCGCTGCAGGCCGCGGGCGGCGGCGGGCTGAGCGCGAACACGCGCGGCTACCAGTACGTGCCGGACGTCGCCGGCGCGGTGGCGGTGATGTACAACGTGACCGACGCCGCCGGCCGCCGCGTCGACTCGCTGCACCTCACCCGCGCCGTGATCGCGCGCATCTTCACCCGCGACATCACGCGCTGGAACGACCCGGCCATCACCGCCACCAACGGCGGGTTCGCCCTGCCGAACCAGCCGATCACGCTCATCGGGCGCAGCGGCCAGTCCGGCACCACGGCGTTGTTCTACGACTTCGTGGCGCACGTGGCGCCGGGGCCGTACAACGCTTTCGTGTCCCGCAACGCCGACAAGGGCGTGGGCCCGCTGCCCCCGGGCGTGCGGCCGATCCAGCTGCCGACGCTCGGGCCGGACGCCGACTTCTACCGCCTCTTCGCCGACTCCGACCAGATCGCGCAGACGGTGTCCAACGGCAGCATCCCGTTCTCCATCGGCTACGACGAGTTCGGCTACGCCAAGAAGTACAACGCGCCCACGGCGTGGGTGGAGAACCAGGCGGGCCAGTACACGCTGCCGTTCGCCGCGAACATCGCGGCCGCGCTCACCAAGGCCAACCTGCGCCCGGACCTGAGCCAGGAACTGTCCGGGGTGTACACCAACACCGATCCGCTGACCTACCCGATCTCGGCGTACTCGTACCTGATGACACCGTGCGGGTCCGGTCGCTCGACGTGCAAGGGCGGCTACCCGGACCCGTCGAAGACGGACACGATGGCGGCGTTCATCGAGCACATCGCGTGCGACGGCCAGATCAACATGGCCCGCGTCGGCTATTCGCCGCTGCCGCCGAACCTGTCGCAGGAGATGATGAACGCCAACGCCCGCCTCACGGGCAAGCCGGCCAAGCAGCTCAACGCCGGCAACTGCGACAACCCGACGTTCCACGCGAGCCTCGGCGCGGGGTCCACGGCCCCGAAGGACCCGTTCGAGGACCTCGGCGGCGTCGATGCCCTCACCCACGGCGGAACCGGTGGCGGCCCGACCTCGGGGCCCAGCAGCGGACCGAACGCCCCGACCACCGGACCGTCGTCGGCCGGCGCGGGCCCGTCCGCGGACTCCCCCGACGCGACCGACGCCAACGGCGGCTCCACCGACTGGCGCAACGCCGAACCGGCGTCGTACCAGGGCAGCGGGTTCGGCGGCTTCGGCGCGTGGGCCGCGCTGGTGCTGTTCGCGGCGATCTGCCTGCCGCTGCTGATCCGGGGGCTCGTCCGGCGGCGGCGTTCGTAGGCGCGTCCGCGGTTGCCGGGCGGTGAAACTCTGCCGCACCGGACTTTGTGCCCGCTGTTGACAGTCCGCCGCGGACCGCCGCACACTCGGCCCTCTCCAGCCGCCGACGCGCCGGGAGCCCGCGATGACCGTCGACCACCTCAATCCCGAGACCCTGTCCCCACCCGTGATGGACCTGTACTCGCAGGTCACGCTCGCCCCGCCCGGTGCGCGGCTGGTCGCGATCGCCGGGCAGGTGGCGCTGGACCCGGCCGGCGAGCTGGTCGGCGAGGGCGACTACGCGGCGCAGGCCGAGCAGGTGTTCCGGAACCTGCGCGCGGCTCTCGCGGCCGCCGGCTGCACCCCGGCCGATCTGGTGAAGTACACGATCCACGTCGTCGGCTCCTCACCGGCGCTGATCGAGCCGATCTTCGACGCCGCCCAGCGCGTGTTCGGCACCGAGTACCCGAAGGTGGCCAGCACGTGGCTCGGCGTGTCGTCGCTCGGGCTGCCGGAGTGGCTGATCGAGGTCGACGCGCTGGCCGTCGCGCCCGGTTGAGTCCACAGTGGACCACGAGGTGATCGCCGCCGGGCTTTCCGGCCGGAGTGGCTGAGCCGATGCGGATCGGGCTGCACGCACTGGGCATCGGCGCCGGCGCCCGCCGGGCCGTGATCGACGCGGTCGCCGTGGGGGCGGAGGCGGGCGGGTTCGCGACGCTGTGGTCGGGTGAGCACGTGGTGATGGTCGACCGCCCGGCCTCGCGGTACCCGTACGCGGCCGACGGCCGCATCGCCGTGCCCGCCGCTGCCGACTGGCTCGATCCGATGATCGGGCTGGCCTTCGCGGCGGCAGCCACGTCGACCATCGGCATCGCCACGGGGATTCTGCTGCTGCCGGAACACCATCCGATCGTGGTGGCGAAGCAGGTCGCCTCACTCGACGTGCTGAGCGGCGGCCGGTTCACGCTCGGGGTGGGCGTCGGCTGGTCGCGCGAGGAGTTCGCGGCGCTCGGCGTGCCGTTCGAGCGGCGTGCGGCGCGGGCGGAGGAGTACGTGGCCGCGATGCGCACGCTCTGGCGTTCGGAGGTGGCGTCGTTCTCGGGTGAGTTCGTGCGGTTCGACTCCGTGCGCGTGAACCCCCGGCCGGCCCACCGCGTGCCCATCCTGCTCGGCGGCAACAGCGACCCGGCTCTGCGCCGCGTAGCGGCCTTCGGCGACGGCTGGTACGGCTTCAACCTCGACGGTGTCGCCGAGGTGGCCGAGCGGCTGGCGTTCCTCGAAACCCTGCGCCCGGGCCTCGCGGGGCTGCGGATCGCGGTCGCGCTGCGGGATCCGTCCCCTTCGGACCTTCCCGCGCTGGCCGCGCTCGGCGTGGACGAACTCGTGCTCGTCGAGAGCCCGCCCGACGACCCGGCTCTCGCCACCAAGTGGGTGGCCGACCTGGCCGCGCGCTGGTTCGCTACTCCGGGTAGGTGAACCGCGTCAGCAGCTCCAGCAGCTTCTCCGGCTCCCCCGGCTTCAAGTGCGCCACCAGCTCCCGCGCCGGCGCGGCCGCCGCGTCGTGCGCCGCGTCGAACGCCTTGAGCCCCGCCTCGGTGATCTCGACCTCCCGCACGCGTCGATCCCCGGGCACCGCCTTGCGCACCGCGAGCCCCTTCTCCTCCAGATCGTCGACCACGCGCATGATCCCGGCCTTGTCCTGCCCGGTCGCCTCCACGAGATCCCGCTGCACCGTCGGCCCCCGGTCCACCAGCACGATCAACACGCCGAAGTGCCGCAGATCCAGCCCGTGCGGCCGCATCGCCGCGGTCATCGTGCTCGCCACCCGCGCGTGCGCCCGCCGCAACACCAGCCCGAGCGCAAACGGAGATCCGTCGCCGGGCCGATCGGTCGCCCGCGCCTTCCCACTCATGCGCGCAGCCTACCCCCTTCACCTCGACTGATACCGTTTCACCCGATACGGAACCCGGCCTCACACCCGGACCACGTCCGGCAGCCTCGCCCACAGATCGGCCAGCGCCGCGACTCCCGTGGGACACCCGACGACCGACACGCGCCGCAACGAGTCCCGCCAGCGTTCGACGCCCGCGAAGGACGCCAGCGTGCCGCCTTCGATGCGGAGTTCTTCCACGGACGTGACGAAAGTCAGGGGGGTCAGGTCGGTCAGCTCCAGGAAACGGAGGCTCAGGCTGTCGAGCCGGAAGGGGGTGCGCAGCAGCGCCAGCTTGTCCTCCGGCCAGCGCCCCCGACCTCCGCGGCGATCTCGTGGTCGCCGAGCCACAGCTTCGCGGCCGTGCGCACGGCCACCGTGCCGAGCGCGATCAGCGCGGTTTCGACGGGCATCGGCCCATCCAATCCCCTTCACCCCGGTCCGGACACCGCCGGCGGCCGGGTTGACCCGAAAGCACCAAAGAAAGCCCCAGCCTATTAATACCGAAAAACTGTACAAGAATCGTACAAACTCTTTCGGACCAGCAATTTGACACCTTCTCGAACGCCATGCGGAAATGGCCGGCATGCGAATTCCGAAAGTGCTCCTCCTCGTCCTCGCCGTGGCGGCCGGCGCGCTGGCGATCCCCGGCACCGCGAGCGCCGCGTACAGCGATCCGCTCACGACCACGGCCAAGCAGAACCTCGTGTGGCACGCCACGCCGACGGCCGCGCTCACCGCGCTCGACAGCGCGCTGCCCAACGTCAGCCTCAACACCGTGGTCAACGACCCGAGCTACCCGACCACCGGCTGCACCAGCGCCGAGAAGGCCGCGCTGCCGAAGGCACCCGCCGCCACCGCGGCGTTCTGCTGGGACACCGACCGCGCGAACAGCGCCACCTGGGTCCCGCAGGGCATCACGACCTCGGGCGACGCCGACGACGACGGAATGTGGGGTGCCGACAAGATCATCCTCTCGGGCTGGCACAGCGGCGACGCCCTCGGCCGCTACGACGACGCGCGCATCATGGCCGTCGACTACGACAACCCGGCCGCCCCCACCAACCGCATGGTGTACCTCGCCGTGCCCAACGCGAGCGGCTCGAGCTTCACCGCCGCCAAGGCACACCTGGGCGGGATGGCCTGGTACGGCGACAAGATCTACGTGACCGCCGTCGGCAACACGTCCACGGCCATCCGCGTCTTCAGCACCAAGCACATCCTGCAGATGACCGACACCACCACCAACGCGATCGGCAAGACGGCGGGCGGGTACGCCGCCTACACCTACAAGTACGCGATGATGCAGGTCGGTTACTACAGCTACACCGGCGGCACCTGCAGCATGGCGTCGGACAGCGGCGTCCCGTGCTTCTCCTCGATGTCCCTGGACCGCTCCACCTCGCCCGCCACGGTCGTGACCACGGAGTACTTCGCCGACCAGTCGCTGCACGGGCGCCTCTACCGCTACGCCACCGGCAGCGACTACCTTCTCGCCACCACCTCCGGCACCGCCCCGGCCACCGAGGCGCTGCGCAGCTCCGTCGGCAACATGCAGGGCGTGCTGTCCCACAACGGGAAGTGGTACGTCGCCCACAGCTCCGCCACGCTCAACGGCCAGCTCTGGACCCAGACCACCACCCACAGCGCGTCGGCCTCCTGCGGCTCCCCCGCCACGGCGGCCTGCTGGGCCGTGCACCCGGAAGCCCTGACCTACGACTGGTCCACCGGCCTGGTGTGGTCGCAGTCGGAGTGGTCCACAACGGACTGTTCCGCCCAGGGCCAGACGTGCGGCCGCTCGGTGTTCGCGGTGCCGCTGTCGTCACTGGCCACGTGACGGTCTCTAGCGGCGGCCCTCGTACCACGGCCGCAGTGCTCGCTCGAGCGCCGTGTCGTCCAGGCCTCGGGCGAGCACGGGTACGTAGTTCTCGATGCGATACGGGCAGCTCTTCTCGTCGTCGAGCGTGCCGGGCAGCGTGAAGTCCCCGACGACTTCGCCGGTGCGGGCGGTGCGGACCGTGACGTGGTAGGTGCCGTCGAAGAGCTGGAAGTCGTACGGCGAACCGCCGCCGCCGTAACCGAGTTCGGTGGTGTAGGAACAGGAGATCTTGTGTCCGGCGCCGCTCTTCGCCACGTGCACGCAGGCCACCAGCTGCGCCTGGTGCACGTCGTCGGGCTGCCAGCCGGACGACAACGACAGCTGGTCGTAGAGGAACGTCGGGCTGTCGAACCGCCGAATCCCCTCGTACACCGACAGCACCATCGGGTGCGGCCCCGCCCCGGCGTACGCGGGGGCGGCGGTGTTGTAGGTGAACAGCTTCGGTGAGAGACAGGATTCCGGGTCCACGTAGGTCGCGGTTCCGATGCTCGACGTGAGCGCGGGCGGTGCGCCCAGCGGGGCGAGCCGTCCGGCCGGTGGCCCGCCTTCCCGGTCCGCCGGCCAGGCGCACGGCCCGGTCACCGCGACCGTGAACCGGGGAGCGTCGCGCTCCAGGCGCACGCTCACGCGGATGCCGTCCCGCTGCCGGCCGTCCAGTTCTTTGAAATCGGCGGGTTTCCCGGGGTGCCAGTTGTCGCCGTCGTACACACCTTCGAAACCACTGCTGCTCAGCCAGGTCTGAAGGTCGTCGAAGAGCTTCTCGGTCAGCTCACCCGCCGTCGCGGTGACCTGCGCCCTCGGCACCACGGCCCAGTCCGCACCGCCGGGGCACCCCGCGGCCCGCGCGTGGACGGGCTCGGAGACCTGGGCGTCCGGGCGCAGCAGCGACGCGACCCGGCCCAGGTACTCGTCGAGCCGGTGCTCGACCTCGACCGTCCCCACGGTCGGCGCCGGCGGTTCCGGCTCCCCGCCGCACGCGGACACCGCCGCCGCGAGCAGGAACACCGCACCGAGCAGCGCGCATCGTCGCCTGTCCACCACGACCGGCGACGTTAGCGGGCGGCGCCGGGACCGGTCCCCACGACCGCCACGACGAGGACTGGAGAGTCCATACCAGACCTCGTACGCTGGTCCCATGCCGATCAAACCGGGCACGCTCACTGCCAAGGGTCAGGAAACTCGCCGGCGCATCGTGGCCGCCGCCGCACAGGTGATGTTCGAGAACGGGGTGGCGAGTACCACCGTGGAGGACGTCCGGGTGCGGGCCGGGGTGAGCAATTCGCAGGTGTACCACTACTTCGACGACAAGACGGCGCTGGTGCGGGCCGTGATCGAGTACCAGACGGACGCCGTGATCGAGCCGCAGGAGGAGCTGTTCGCCCGGCTGGACACGATGGCGGGGCTGCGCCAGTGGCGCGACGTCGTGGTGGCCCGGCAGCGGGAGCTCGATTGCCGCGGCGGGTGCCCCATCGCGGCGCTGACCACGCAGTACGCGGAGCACGACGAGGCGGCGCGGCTGCAGCTCGCGCACAGCTTCGCGCGCTGGTCGGCCGGCCTGCGGGCCGGGTTGGCGCAGATGCACGCGAACGGCGTGCTGCGCCCCGAGGCCGACCCGGAGGCGCTGGCGTTGTCGCTGCTCGCGTCGCTGCAGGGCGGGCTGCTGATGACGCAGCTCAACCGCGACACCGCGCCGCTCGAGGTGGCGCTGGACTCGACGCTGGCCTACCTCGAGTCGTTGACCGTCCGGTAGGCCCGCGCCGAGGACTGGCATTGCGATGCCATTTCTCGATCGCGACTCTGGTCCGTGAACCCGTTTCCCGGACCCGAGAGAAGGCCGATGTCCACCACCCCGATCGCCGACCACGCCGCGCTCACGCAGGCGAAGCTGGCCGCGCAGGCCCCCGCCGAGCTGCTCGCGCCGTTCGACGAGGAGCGCCGGCAGCTCACCGCGGCCGGCGTCCCCGCCGACGTGGCGCAGCCGGGCACCCCGCTGCCGGACGCCGACCTCGTCGACGCCCACGGCGGTTCGACCACGCTGCACACCGCGCTCGGCGGCCGGCCCGCCGTGGTCGTGTTCTACCGCGGCGCGTGGTGCCCGTTCTGCAACCTGGCGCTGCGCACCTACCAGGCGGAGCTGGTCGAACCGCTCGCGCAGCGTGGCGCCGTGCTCGTCGCGATCAGCCCGCAGAAGCCGGACGGCTCGCTCACCATGCAGGAGACCAACGAGCTCACGTTCACCGTGCTTTCCGACGAGGGCAACAAGATCGCCGCGCGGCTCGGCATCCTCACCGAACCCACCGACGGCGCGAAGGCGACCCAGGCGGCCCTCGGGCTCGACGTGGCCGCCCGCAACGCCGACGGCACCGCCGTGATCCCCATGCCCACCACGCTCGTCGTGGACGCCGGCGCCACGATCCGCTGGATCGACGTCCACCCCGACTACGTCAGCCGCAGCGAGCCGGCCGCCATCCTGGCCGCGTTCGACGCTGTTGCGCAATGAAGGCGAGGAAGGAACCACCGGTGAAGGATCTGCACCCCCGCTACGGCCCGTACGCGGTGGTCACCGGCGCCTCCGCCGGGATCGGCGCCGAGTTCGCCACGCAGCTCGCCGCCGCCGGGTTCTCGCTCGTGCTCGTCGCCCGCCGCAAGGAAAAGCTCCAGGGGCTCGCCGACCGGCTGCGGGAAAGGCACGGCACCACCGCGGAAGTGGTCGACCTCGACCTCGGCCGCGAAGACGCCGTCGCCGAACTGGTGCGCCGCACCGCGCACCTCGACGTGGGGCTCCTCGTGGCGAGCGCGGGCACGGCGACCGCCGGCCCGTTCCTCGACACGCCGCTGGCCACGGAGACCGCGGTGCTCGACCTCTCCCTCACCGTGCCGATGCGGCTGGCCCACGAATACGGCCGGCGCTTCCGCGACCGCGGCCGGGGCGCGCTGGTGCTGGTGTCCTCGGCCGTCGCGTTCGGCGCGGTGCCCTACCTCGCCAACTACTCGGCCGCGAAAGCCTATGTGGCCCAGTTCGGGCAGGCCCTGCGGCACGAGCTGAAACCCGCCGGTGTCGATGTGCTCGTGCTCGCGCCGGGACCCACCGCCACCGAAGGGTTCGCGAACACTGACGGCATCGACTTCACGAAGCTGCCGATGCCGGCGATGTCCGCGGACTCCGTGGTCCGCGCCGCGCTGCGGGGTCTGGGCCGCAAGGCCCTGGTGATTCCCGGGCCGCTCAACAAGGTGAACGATTTCTTCGGCAAGCACGTGGCCACGCGGGCGCTGCAGACAGCGATGTTCGGCACCCTCGTGCGACGCGCCCTGGTCGCCGGCCGCGCCACCTGATCGGCCGCGCTGCTCGATCGACCACCGCCGTCGGCGTCCGGCTCGCACCGGACGCCGACGGCGGCTCATCGGCCGAACGTGATCTGCGCCGGGTGCGTGTCCAGCGCCGCCTGGTTGAACGTCACGGCCACGCCCTGACCCCGCAACCGCGACGCCCGCTGGTCGAGCTTCCAGCCGTCGAGCCGGACGCCGAGGTTCGGGTGGCGTCGCGACTGGTCGGCGGTGAGCTGCACGCGGACGGTGGCCGACTCCCCGCCGGTCAGGTTGAGGTAGTTGTCGCTGAAGGTGGCGGGCAGGACGCGCTCGCCGGTGCGGGTGTCGTAGACCTGCAGGTGCAGCATCAGCGCCACGGCGTGGCCGGTGTTCGAGACCTTCGCCGTGAGGTCCAGGCCGTCGTGGCCGCGCCGAGCGTCCGCCGTCACGGAGACGGTGGCGGCCGGCACGGTGTCCAGGCTCGCGAAACCGGCGGCGTGGGCCGGGTTCTCGACCCAGGAGAAGCTGCGGACCAGCTCGGTGCCCTTGGTGTCCTTCAGCGACAGCCGCACGAAAGCGACGTCACCGGGCGTGGTGCCGAGCTGCGCCGCCAGGCTGCCGAGCACGGTGCGCCCGGACGCGCCGGCCCCGACGGGCCACGAAGCGTTCGCGAAGGCCTTCCCGGTGAGGTCGAACAAGGTCGCGGTGGCCGTGCCGTGCACGGCCGCGCGGGTGTGGTTGGCCACCACGACGTCGAGCGACTCGCGGTCGAGGATCACGTTCACCCGCCGGCACGCGTGCTGCACCGCGTAGTACGCCGAATGGGCTTCGAGGTCGTGGCTGTACATCTGCCACACGAAACTCGGCTGCGCCGGGTTGGTCATCCACATGATCACGCCGGTGCGCGGGTACGGCTTGCCCGGCGCGGCGCCGAGCATGTTCGCCGCGTGGGCTTCGTAGATCGCGCGGATGCACTCGTAGTTCATCAGCTGCGACTTGCGCGCGAAGTCCGGCAGGTTCGCCACGGTGCCGTAGCGCTGCGCGGTGAGCGCGAGGTATCCCGCGCCACCACCGTTGCCGCCGTTGCCGTTCACGTCGCGGTCGGCCCAGAAGTCGTCCGGGTGCTCCCACGACGACTCAGGCAGCATCTTGCGCAGGAACTCCAGCGTCGGGATGGAGTACGAGCCGACCTCGTTGTGGAAGGGCGGCCACTTCGTGCCGTCGTTGCGCGAGAAGTGGTCACTCGGCTCGACCCAGTGGTACGGCCCGCCCGAGGTGTAGCCGCCGATGGGGTTCGCGCCGGTGTCACCGGCCGAACTGGTGAGCACGGCACGCTTCGGGTCGAGCTCCGCGACCAGCGCGTCGAGGCCGTCGATCAACGGCTGCGGCGGCGGACCCTCGTTGCCACCGCACCAGAGCAGGATCGACGGGTGGTTGCGGAACCGCACGATGCAGTCGCGGATGTTCGCGAGGTCCCGCGCGGTGTTCTCCGGCGGCGGGCCCTCGGTCGAGCAGAAGAAGTCCTGCCACACCAGGATGCCGAACTCGTCGCACGCTTCGAAGAAGTCCTCGGTGCTGCTCTGGCCGTTCCAGTTGCGGATGAGGTTGAGGTTCGCGTCGCGGTGCAGCCGCACCTGGTCGCGCAGGCGTTCGCGCGGAATGCGTTTGAGCGCCTCGTCGAGGCCCCAGTTGCCGCCCATCACGAGGATCGGCTGGTTGTTGACCGTGAGCGCGAGGCAGTCGGCCGGCGCGCCCGACGGCGACTGGATCGGCTGGGTGTACTCGATCCGCCGGACGCCGAAGTCGACCGTCCGCTCGTCGCTGACCTGACCGCCGGACTCGACGCCGAGCGTGAGCCGGTAGCGGTGCGGGTCGCCGTACCCGTTGGGCCACCAGAGCTTCGGCCGGTCGAGCTTCAGCGCGGCGAGGTCCTTCGAGGTCAGCGTGATCGACGACGAGCCGGCCGGCACGGTCACGGTCCGCCGGAAGTCACGGCCGTCGAGCGAGCCCTTCAGCACCACGGTGCGGGCCTCGCGGTACGCGCTGTCGAGCGCGAGGTCGATCGTGACGTCGGCCGAACGCAGGTCGGCCGAGAGCGTCGGGTCCACGCGCACGTCGCTCAGCCGCACCGGGCCGGTGGTGGACCAGGTGACCGGCTGCCAGATGCCGAGGTCCCGGTCGGGGATGGTCGGCAGCCAGTCCCAGCCCGACGTGCAGAAGAACGTCGGGCCGTTTTCGAGCGTGATGCCGGTTTTGCCGCCGTTGCGCCCACCGCGGGTCACGCCGCTGGTGTAGCTCGGCAGGGACGGCGGGTCGGTGTGGTCCAGCTTGCCGACCAGCACGGCGAGGTGCGCGGTGCCGCCGGCCTTCGCGACGATGTCGGTCACGTCGAAGACGCCGCGCTTGAACGCGCCTTCGATCGTGCCGACTTCGGCGCCGTTGAGCCAGATCGTGCCCAGGTAGTTGACGCCGTCGAACCGCAGCCAGAACCGCTGGCCCGCGATCAGCCGGGGCACGGGGAACGTGACGCGGTACCAGTAGCCGGTGTCCTTGAGGGTGTCCGGGATCGTGTCGGTGACGATGTGGCCGTAGAGCGGGTCGGGGTACTCGCCGTTGGCGATCATGCTGGTGAGCGGGGTGCCGGGCACGATCGCCGGCTTGAGGCCCGCGATCTGCTGTCCGCTGGACAACCGGCTGCCCGGCGCCGTGGTGGCGTCGGCCGCGGTGAAGGTCCAGCCGCCGGTGATCTCTTGGCCGTCGAGCCGGACCGGGTGTCCCGCGGTGGCGTCAGGGGCGGTGTCCGGGGCCGCGCCCGCGGTGCCGCCGAGGCCGAGCGCGCCGAGCGCACCTCCTCCGGCGACGGCGATGCCACTGGCCAGAAACCGTCTGCGATTCAACCGAGCCACGTCGCTCCCCTGCGTTCGGACAAGATGCTGACAACGTTGTCACCTGCGCTGCGAATTCCATGATTCGCAGTCGGTGAACTCTTTGTCAAGCAAGGGCAGGGTTGGTCCGGACCTCACGGGCGGGCCGGAAACCGGTTTGCCGCAACGCAACCGGGCCTCGGCGTCACGACACCAGCTCGACCTCGAGGCCCATGATGCTCGTGGTGTGACTGCGCCGGAACCAGCGACGAGCCGGCGCGGCGTCGGGCAGCTCGTCGAGGAAAGCCTTGCGCTGCGGCGGGGTCGCCGAGCGCCAGCGCAGTTCGAGCACGGGCCGCACGGGCGCGAGGAAGCCGCGCATCTGTTCGTGCGCCACCTCGGACCGGGCGCGGTACTCGCGATCCGGCTCGTAGGCGAGCTCCAGGTCGATCAACGGCTCGGTGCCGCCGGCGCGGTGCCGGCACCGAGCCAGCATGCGCGCGATCTCGTCGACCGCGAGCTGCACGCTGGTCGTGATCCGATCCTGCCAGCGGCCCAGGTGCGGAGCGTTCACCGCGGCCGGTGCCAGGTCCGCCGACGGCACGATCAAGGCGCCGACCG
Organism: Amycolatopsis rhabdoformis; assembly: GCF_035918295.1. Lineage (GTDB taxonomy): Bacteria > Actinomycetota > Actinomycetes > Mycobacteriales > Pseudonocardiaceae > Amycolatopsis > Amycolatopsis rhabdoformis. The sequence continues at coordinate 2,315,860 of NZ_CP142149.1, read as the reverse complement.
CGGTCCCGGTGAGCTCGACGCGAAGCCGGCGCCCGCCCGCGTCGACGAAGAACCGCGGCACGCGTCCGGCCAGCCCGGCGCCGGAGCGCAGCCGCGCCCACTCCGAAACGTCGCCGGGCGGGGTGCCGGACAGCACGAACGTGAACTCGAGCTCGTCACCGGTGAGGCTCATCCTCGCCGGGAACAGCGATCCGAGGTCGGTCATGAACGCCGAGCCGATACCGAGTGCGGCACTGGAACCGCCTCCGGTCATCACCACCTCCTCGCGCGTGGGTGGGACTAGACCTGCAGGTCCGCTTCGATGCGCTTGAGGTAGTGCCGCGCCAGCGCCAGGTTCGCGCGTTCGCGGTCGAGCACGAGGTAGAGGAACAGCGAATTGCGCGAGCCGACGGAATTCAGCAGGCGGATCAGGTGGTACTGGCGGTGCAGGGTGATGAGGATGTCCTCGATGCTGTCGTTGAGCGCCAGCGACGCCATCACCCGCAGTTTCGAGCGCACGACCTCGGTGTTGCCGGCCGCCGCCACTTCCAGGTCCAGCCAGTCGCCGCCGCCGCTGGTGCCGAGCGACATGCCGCTGTCGTAGTCGACCAGGGCGACGCCGATCGCGCCGGCGATGGACATGGCCTCTTTCAAAGCGGTGTCGATGTTCATGATCACGCGTACTCCTTTGACTGAACTGGTGGTGGACCGGTGTTTCGCGATCGGGCTAGGCGGCCAGGATCGAGTCGATGCGCTCGATGATCGGCCGGGACTCGTGCAGCAGGCGGCCGACGTTGAGTCCCTTGTCCCCCAACACGACCAGCACCGCGACCCGGCCGATGGCGTACACCGCCATGTAGCCCTCGCTGCTGAACACCACGGTCTGTTTCAACGTGCCTTGCCCGCACGTTTCCGACGCCTGCCGGGCGATGCCGAGGTCGGCGGCCGCGAGCGCGGAGAGCTTCGCGGGATCGAGGCCGGGGTCCGCGTCGGCCATGATCGGAATCCCGTCGACCGCGGCGAGCACCGTGTCGGTGACCCCGGAGACGTTTTCCCGCAGTTTCCTCAGCTCAGCGCCCAGCGCGTCGAAATCCACGATGTCTTTCTTCCTGCGTCGAAAAGGGACGGACGAATCGTCCGGGACTCACCCGGAACCGAAAACTCGCCGCATTCCCGTGGGTGATGTCACAACGGGCGATGGTCACGCACGGCACATCCGGAGACAACTTGACGAACACGTTCCAGCGATGACTCCGAGTGAACTCGTGGTACGAACCCCCGGCCGTCGACAGCTGCCGACAACCATTCGGGGTGCACTTGCGCCGCGAACCCTACCGTCACCATCACTCTTGTCCTACGAACCCCCGCCAACGCGTCGCACGATCACACGATCGGCGCAACCACGCTCAGTCAAACTCGGAATTGGTCGAGTCCTCGTCAATTGATCACCGGGCGACGCGAAAAACCGTTTCACGGCGCCGATCGCACGGCTGAACTGCCACGATGCTCGCGGCCGCCTTATTGGCCGTTTGCCGACGAGCACCGCGGAGTCCACTTTGTCCGGACGCTGCAACACAGTTCCCGCGAAATAGGTCCAGATGTGACGGCGCGCACTTCGGCGGAATTGCCGTTACTCCTTTCGGCGCAGTACCCGTTAATCATTCCGATCGGTCCGGGTCGACCACGAGGCGGACGATCGCGCGCTTGTCGAGCTTGCCGGTGGCGTTGCGCGGCAGCGCGGGCAGGATTCGCAGCTCCTGCGGCAGCTTGTACCGCGCCAGTTTCGCGCCGGCGTGGTCGAAACCTGCCGGGACGCGGACGTATCGGCCGTTGCGCCTGAACCGCCGGAGTGGCCCGCGAATTGGCCTGGCCAGGCGCGGCCGAGGGCTCGGGCGGTGGACGACCGAGCCGGTCGCAGCGGCGCCCGGCTGCTCGGCTGCTCGGCTGCTCGGCCGCTCGGCTGCTCGGCTGCTCGGCTGCTCGGCTGCTCGGCTGCTCGGCTGCTCGGCGAGGATGGCCCACCGCCGCTCGCGCAGGTCCCGGCAATCCTGCGGATCGTCCCGTTGTCCCGGCAACGGCGTCAGATTGCCCGAGCAAGCCGCCGCCGGGCGGCGACATCCACACCCCGCCCTCTCCCGATCCGGATCGCCCCGGGCCGCCTCCAGGCAAAGCCCTCGGCCGTTCGCATGCGCGCGAGGCCCGAGTCCGGCGGCGCGCCGGCGTCGGCAAGACAGCTCGGCGGCACCATCCCCTGCCCCACACGCCGCACAGAGGCGAGTGATCGACCGAAGACCAGTCCCGGCCGCCATCCTCACCCATCAAGCCTCCGACCTGCACAAACTCATCTATGCACTCAAGGTATACCTCCAGTGTATAGTCGCCAGTGTTGATCACCCGGCACAACGACAGCGGGAGGGATGCGCATGAACACCGCGCTTCAAAACAGGCGCATCGCAGCACCGGCGGATCCGCGACCGCCACGAGCGGCGTTCGCCTGGCTGCCCGTCGCCGCCGTTGCGGTGGTGACGGCCGCGGCGTTGGTGGTCGAGGCGGCGCGGCAGGCGTACCACGGCGACGAGCTCTACTTCCTCGCCGCTGCCCAGCACCTCTCCTGGGGGTACGCCGATCAAGGGTTTCTGGTGCCGTTCCTCGCGTGGGTCGCGGAGGCCGGCGGGGGTTCGCCGCTGGCGCTGCGCGCGCCGGCAATAGCCGCGACCGTGGTCGGGGTGGTGCTGGCCGCGTTGCTCGCCCGGGAGTTCGGGGGTGGGCGCTGGGCGCAGGTGGCCACGGCGGCGGTGTCCGCAGCGGCGCCGCGGGTGGTGGACACCGGATCGCTGCTGGCGACGCAGACGTTCGACATCCCGTTGTGGATCGCGACGACGTGGCTGCTCGTGCGCTGGGCCCGTACGCGCGCCGATCGGCTGTGGTGGGGAATGGGTGCGGTCGCGGGGTTCGCGTTCACCGCAAAGCCGCTGATCGCCGTGTTCTGGGTGTGTTGCGTCGCCGTGCTGGTGGTGAGCACACGGAACCCGGCGCTGGTGCCGAACGTCGGCAGGCTGGTCGCGCTCGGTGGGCTGGGCGTGCTGCCCTACCTGATCTGGCAGTGGGCCCACGGGTTCCCGCAGGCGACGCTCGTGCCGGTCGTCGCGCAGGAGACCGGGCAGTTCGCGGGCGGCAAGGCGGCCGTGCTGCCGTTGACGTTGCTCTCCAACGGAGCGCTCGCCGGAGCGGCGCTCGCGGTGTACGGCTGCTGGGTGCTCCTGCGGAACCCGCGCTACCGGTTCCTGGGCTGGACCGTCCTCGCCGTCACCGCCGTGATGCTCGTGGCCGGCGGCCGGTACTACTACTGCGCGGGCCTGTTCCCGGCGTGCTGGGCCGCCGCGGCCACGCACCTCGCCGGCACCCGAGGCGCGTGGCGAAAGGCCGCCTCGGTCGGGGTTTCCGCGGCCACCGGCGCCGTGCTGCTGGTGACGAGCCTCGTCGCGACGGGACCGGCCTGGGCCACGGCCGCCACGCTCGAGGTGCGGGCCGAACAAGGCTGGCCCGCCTTCACCGACGCGGTGGCGCAGGCCTACGCCACGCTGCCGGCCGGCGCCACCGTGGTCACCGCGCACTACTGGCAGGCCAGCGCGGTGAACTGGTTCGGCCCGGGCCTCGGCCTGCCGCCCGCGTACAGCCCGCATCGCGGCTTCGCGGACTTCGGCACACCCTCGGACACCGGTGGTCCGGTCCTGTACGTCGGCACCGACCCGACGCCCCTGCACACCCACTGCGTGCGGGAGTCGGTGACGCCGGCCCAGCCCGGCCACGGCTTCGACGGGCTCAACCAGGGCGTGCCGATCTGGGTCTGCGCCGCGCCCGCGCAACCGTGGTCCGTGTTGTGGCCCCGGCTGCGGCACTCCTGACGCGGGGCTTGGCATAGTCACGGGCGACAACCCCCGGCCACGGAAAGGCAGCACATGGCTTCCCCCCGGCACGACGGAGACACGTGGGACCTGGCGTCCAGCGTCGGCGCGACCGCCACCATGGCCGCGGCGGCGCGGGCGATCGCGACGCGCGCCGAGAATTCGCTGTTCGACGACCCGTTCGCCGAGCCGCTGGTGCGCGCCGTCGGCGTCGAGCTGCTCACCCGGCTGGCGTCCGGCGAGCTGCCGCCGGGTGAGCTCGTCGGCGAGATCTTCATCGACGTGGCCCAGGTCCGCGCCCAGTTCTACGACACGTTTTTCCTCGACGCGGCCCGCGCCGGCGTCACGCAGGCCGTGATCCTGGCCTCGGGCCTGGATTCCCGCGCCTACCGGCTGCCCTGGCCCGCCGGCACCGTGGTGTTCGAGCTCGACCAGCCGCGGGTGATCGACTTCAAGACCCGCACCCTCGCCGACCTCGGCGCCGAGCCCACGGCTGAGCGCCGCACGGCCCCCGCCGACCTGCGCGACGACTGGCCCGCCGCCCTGCGCACCGCCGGCTTCGACCCGGCGCGGCCCACGGCGTGGAGCGCCGAAGGCCTCCTCGGCTACCTGCCGCCCGACGCCCAGGACCGCCTGCTCGACACCCTCACCGACCTCAGCGCACCCGGCAGCCGCGTGGCCACCGAAAGCCGCCCCAACCCCCGCCCCGGCGACGACGCCAAGACCAAGGACCGCCTCGACCGCATCTCCGAAACCTGGCGCGCACAAGGCTTCGACACCGACATGGCCCAGGCGCGCTACTTCGGCGAACGCAACGAAGCCGGCCCCTATCTCACCGAACTCGGCTGGACGCTGACCGGCAGCACCATCCGAGAGCTGTTCGCCGCCAACGACTTCGCTCCGCTCGCCGATGATGCGATGGGGACGGGTGAGGTCCGGTACGTCAAGGGCATCCTCGAAAAGTAGGCGCCTGAACGAGAACGGATCACCCCCGCGTGGCCCGCTCCACCAACTCGAGCACGTGCTCGTACCGCTCCCCCGTCGCCCTCGTCAGGCCGAGTTCGCAGGTGCGGTTGCAGGACACGTGGGCGTCGAACGGGCCGGCGGCGGCCAGTTCCCGGGCCTGGCGCGCGGTGGCCGAGGCGGTGAGCTCGGGGTGCAGCAGGCCGCGGTCGCCGGCGAAGCCGCAGCAGCCCCATTCGTCGGGCACCGTCACGGTGCCGGCCACGGCTTCGGTGAGGGCGCGCAGGGCGCCGGCCAGGCCCAGGCGCGTCGCCGAGCACGTGGGGTGGAGGGCGACCGCCGGGGCGGGGGCGGTGATCGTGAGGTGGGGCAGCACGGAGTCGCGGACGAACTCGACGGCGTCGACCACCCGGATCGCGTGGAAGTGCTCCGGGCCGCCTTCGACGAGGTGGCGCAGGCCCTCGGTGCACGAAGACGCGTCGCCGATCACCGGGATTTCGCCGCCGCGCGTGGCGGACCACAGGGCGGGCAGCACGCGCCGCGCCATCTCGTCGTGGCCGCGGTCGAGGCCCTTCGACTTCCACGGCGTGCCGCAGCAGAGCGACGGCAGCCCGGCCGGGGTCGTGAGGCGGACCCCGGCGCGCTCGCACAGCGTCCGCAGCGCCGCGGCGGCTCCGTCGCCTTCGCTGCCGAACATCGTGCCGGTGCAGGAGGCGAACAGCACGGCATCGGCGTTGTCGACCGCGGTTTCGGTGCGCCGCCGGCCGCCGCGCGGGAGTTCGGGTGACCACAGCGGAACCGCGTCGGTGCCGCCGGTCTTGCGGGCCAGCTCGTTCGCGCCGAGCACCAGGCGCCGCGGCAGCTTGGCCGCGGTGGTGAGCGCGGTGGCGGCCGCGCGCGTGGTGCCGTCCCAGTGCCGGGCCGCGCCGGCCCACAGCGCCGACGCCGCGCGGCCGGCGTCTTCGGCGCGAAGCCGCTTCATCAGGTCGCCGGTGTTGATCGTGACCGGGCAGGCGGTCTGGCACATGCCGTCGACGGCGCAGGTCTGCACGGCGTCGTAGTCGTACTCGGCCCGCAGCCGCGCGACCGTGTCCGTGTCGCCGGCTTCGCGGGCGCGCTCGATTTCGCGACGCAGCACGATGCGCTGCCGCGGCGTGGTGGTCAGGTCGCGGCTGGGGCACACGGGTTCGCAGAAGCCGCATTCCACGCAGCGGTCCACTTCCTCCTCCACCCGCGGCGAAGCCTTGAGGTTCCGCAGGTGCCCGCTGGGGTCCTCGGCGATGAGCACGCCGGGGTTGAGCAGGTCGCGCGGGTCGCACAGGCGCTTGATCTCGACCATCACCTCGTACAGCTCGTCGCCGTACTGCCGGCGCACGAACGGGGCCATCATCCGGCCGGTGCCGTGCTCGGCCTTGAGCGATCCGCCGCGCCCGAGCACGAGGTCGACCATGTCGTCGGTGAACGCGGCGAACCGGTCGAGCGGTCCCCCACCGCCGAGCTGCTCGGTGAGCATGAAGTGGATGTTGCCGTCCTTGGCGTGGCCGAAGATCACGCTGTCGTGGTAGCCGTGGGTGGCGAACAGGCCGGTGAGCGCCTCGCACGTCGGCAGCAGTTCGGGCACCGGCACCACGATGTCCTCCAGCAGCGCCGTGGTGCCGCTCGGCCGCGCGCCGGCGATCATGGCGTAGAGGCCCTTGCGCACGTGCCAGTGCCCGGCGCGCGTCGCCGCGTCGGCGGACAACGCCGCCGAGCCGCCGATCGGCAGCGCGGCCAGTGTCTTTCCCGCAGTCCCGGCCAGTTCGTCGACCTCCTCGGCGGTCGCGGCCTGGTACTCGATCAGCAGCGCCGCGTGCCGGTCGACGGCGAGGTCGCGCAGCGCGCCGGTGGCCTGGGCGTCGCGCTGGCCCACGCGCAAGGACGTCGCGTCGAGGAGCTCGATCGTCGCCGGGCCGGTGGCGACCAGGGCCGGCAGCGCACCGGTGGCGCCGGCGAGGTCGTCGAACACGAGCAGGCCGGTGCGCGCGTGCCCGTGGAGCGGCACGGTGCGCAGGACCACCGACGCGATGAACGCCAGCGTGCCCTCACTGCCCACCGCGAGGTGGGCCAGGATGTCGGCCGGCGCGGTGTGGTCCAGCAGCGAGTTGAGGCCGTAGCCCATGGTGTTCTTCATCGAGAACTGCTGCTCGATCCGCTTGCGCAGCACCGCGTCGTCGCGGACGCGATCGCGCAGCCGGCTCAGCCCGGCGTGCAGTTCGGGCTCGGCGGCGCGCAGGCGCTCGTCGGCGTCGCGCCGGCCGGTGTCCACGACCGTGCCCGACGGCAGCACGAGCACCATCGATTCGAGCGTCGCGTAGCTGTTGGCCCAGGTGCCGCAGGCCATGCCGCTGGAGTTGTTGGCGACCACGCCGCCGACGGTGCAGGCGACCTCACTGGCCGGGTCGGGGCCGAGCTTGCGGCCCAGGCGCGCGAGACGCGCGTTGACCTGGCGGATCGTGGCGCCGGGGCCGACCCGCACGCGCGCGCCGTCGTCGAGCACCTCGATGTCGCGGAAGTGGCGACGGGTGTCCACGAGCACGCCGTCGGTGCCACCCTGCCCGGACAGGCTCGTGCCCCCGGACCGGAACCCCAGCGGCACGCCGGCCGAGCCCGCCGCGGCGAACAGCTTCCCGACCTCGTCCGCGCTGCGGGCGCTCACGACCGCGCGCGGGGTGAGCAGGAAGTGGGACGCGTCGTGCGCGTGGGCCAGGCGGTCGATCAGCCGGTGCCGGACCAAGCCCGGGTCTCCGGTCGCGGCGGCCAGCAGCGTGAGCAGGTCGGCGGAACGGCCCGAGGTGGTGGCGGGCTCGGTGGCGGTCATCGGCTGATCCTCGTCGCTCGGGGATGTCGCGGCGCGTTCAGCCTGCACTCCGACGTGCCGGGTCCTCAACAGCTACCGACGGATCCGCCGGGCGCGACGATCACCCTGGGTGACGATTCACGGCTTCCGAGGGCCGCCGTTCGCGACCGGCGGCTCTCGGAGTGTCCACTCAGGACGGTGGACGGACGGCCGTGTCGCGCAGCCCCGCGTGGGCCCGGTAGCGCGGTCGGCGGAGCTCAGGTTGGCGACGAGCGACTCCACCTCGTGGGCGTTGCGCAGCCGCCTGGCGTAGATCCCGTGCAGGCCGGGCTCGTCCGGCCAGCGCCTTTACGACGTAGGTATCGGCGCGGGAGTCGCCGAGCACCAGCACGTTCGTGCCGAGCTCGGCGATCTCCGGGTTCCGCAGCACCGGAGCGGACAGGTGGTGGAAGGCCGCCGTGACCCGCGATTCGGGCAGCGGCACGGCGGCCTGCTGCGCGGCACTGCCGTCCGGCACAGTCATCGCGCAGGCGCCCTGTTTGTCGCAGCCGAGCGGGTTCACGCAGTCGACCACGAGCTTGCCGGCCGGCTCCGCGCGTACCGAGGTCAGGACCTCGGCGTGGCCGGCCCACGGCACGTCCACGATCACGACGTCGCCGCGCCGGGCGCCGTCGGCGTTGCCCGCGCCCTCGATCGCATTCCCTTCGATAGCTTGACCGACTTCCACGGCGGCAGCGTGGGCGCGCTCGGCGTCACGGGAGCTGAGGATCACGCGCCGCCCCGCCCGGCCAGCCGGTACGCGAGGCTGCGGCCCTGCTCACCCCTGCCGCCGAGCACCCCGACGACCCGAGGACACGTCCTGCAGCGCCCACAGGTCCTTCGCCGCGGCCGTCGCCGCCGCCGCGATGGTCGTCAGGCCACCGCCCGGTCGTGCAGCTCCACCGCCGCGTCGAGCATCTGTCCGGTGTTCTCGAACCAGTCGTGCAGGTTCAGGTCGATGATCAGCTCGTCGGCACCGGCCTCTTCGGCCGTGTGCACGTCTTCCAGGATCTGGTCGAGCGTGCCGACGAACGCGGCGCGGTCGGGTCCCTGGGGACTGTCCGTGAAGGTGACGTTGCCCACCACGACCAGCTCCATCCGGCTCGCGTCGCGGCCGTAGCCGGTGGCCAGCTCGCGGATCCGGTCCCAGCTCGCCCGCAGGCCCGCGGCCCCGGCCGGCCCCGGAGTGGTGAGCAGTGGCAGCCAGCCGTCCGCGCGCCGGGCGACGCGCCGCACGGCGGCAGTACTGGTCTCGCGGCCGAGGTTGGCGCCCCCGCCGCCGAGCATCACCGGGATCTTGCCGACGGGCTTGGGCAGCACGAAGGCGTTGTCGATCACGGCGCGCGTTCCGTGGAACGACACCGGGTCCGGTCCCCACACGGCGTCGAACACGTCGAGCGTCTCGTCGAGGTGCCGGCCCCGGTCGCCGCGGCGCACGCCGGCGGCGTGGAACTCGTCGCTGGACCAGCCCGTGGCCAGTCCCGCGATCACGCGCCCGCCGCTGAGCTGGTCGATCGTGGCCAGCTCCTTCGCCAGCTGCACGGGCCCGTGCAGCGGCGCGACCAGCACGGACGTGCCGAGGCGCACCTTCTCCGTGACCGCGGCCGCAGCGGTGAGCACCGCCAGCGGGTCGGCGGCCTGGCGCGAGCCCTCGGGCCACGGCACGTTCGGCGGCGCGTACGGCTCGAGCGGCGAGACCGGGAAGAGCAGCCGCTCGTAGGTCCACAGGCTGTCGTAGCCGGCCTCTTCCGCCGTGCGGGCGGCGGTCACCACATCGCGCCGAAGGTCGACGCCCAGCCGTTGCGGCAGGCGAAGTCCGAGTTTCACTGGTCCTCCGAGGATTCGTCGTGGTCCGTGGCGGAACGGCTGTTCCCGGCCACGCACCCAGCCTCAACGTTCACACCGATGTGAAGGTCAATGTAGGCTGGAGCACATGCGAATCGGAGAGCTCGCCCAGCGCACCGGCGTGTCCACCCGGCTGCTGCGCTACTACGAAGAGCAGGGCCTGCTCGCCCCCGGCCGCGGCGCCAACGGCTACCGCGATTACAGCGAGTCCCAGGTGGACGTCGTCGCCCAGATCAAGGGCCTGCTCGACGCCGGGCTCCCGACCCGCATCATCCAGGACCTCCTGCCGTGCCTGGACAAGCCGGAGACCATCCACGTGCCGAACGTGACGACCGAGATGATCGCGACGCTGCGGCGCGAGCAGGCCCGCCTGTCCGACCGCATCGACTTCCTCACCCGCAACCGCGACGCGATCGGCGACTACCTCGACGCGGTCCTGGAAGTGAAGTCGGCGAACGCGGCGAGCGGAGCCACGGCCTGAACCGCCGTCGGCAATTCATCGTCCCGGCTCTCTCGTTTTTCACAAATCCCTGACCTGATCGACTTCGCCGTTCAATGGTCGTGCCCCGTTCACCTTTTCCTTTCCGGCGAGAATCTTTCATTCCTTCCCCGGGAACCATTCGGGAATGAATCGGACACGGCACGCCCTTTGTGAGACAGGGCATATTCACTTCCAAGATCCACCTCGCTTATCGTGAATGCGAAAAGACAAGCGAGGTTTTCCGTGTTCAAAGTCGTTTTCACCGCCGGCGATCCCGGCTGGTCCACACCACTGCCCGCCGCCCACTCCGAACGCATCGACGTCACCCTCTTCGAGCGGGTGAGTCTCGACGAACTCCGTGACGAGACAACGGAAGTCGGTGAATTCGGCACTCTGCGCGCCGCGTATGGCGCGGCCCACCGCTGGCCGCTCGACGCGCACGGTTCGGATCTCGACCGTTACGACGAGGATCTGCGAAGCACCTACATCCTCGCCCGAGACCGGTCGGGAAGTCTTCTCGCCGGACAGCGGGCGACCGCACTGCGCACCACGGTGGCCGAGACGCTGAGCATGTCGATGTGGCAGCACGCCGTCGAACGCGAGTCCGTGGCCGCACAACTGGCCCGGCAGTATTTCCGCGTCCGGGAAATCGACGAGCTGGCCGAACGCGGACTCGTGTGGGACCTCACCCGCATGCTGACCACGCAGAGCGTGGACCCGCGGGCCACCGAGCGCAAAGACCTGCTGCTCGCCCAGGCCGCACTCGTCGACACCTTCCGGGTCGTCGGCGCCCGCGCGGGATCCGGCTCGCTGCTGATCACGGTGGTCACACCCGAGGCCAAGCGGTTCCTGGACCGCCTGATGCCGGACAACGAAGTGCTGCTGCGCGGCAGCATCGGACCCGAAGAGCCCGAGTCCTTCCTGCTGACGATGCGCGTGGACGACTCGCACCAGGCCCAGCTCGCGGACGCGCGCGACCGCATCGAGCGGCTCCTCGACCGCGTCGACCCGGCCGGCGCGGCCCGTCCTCCCGCGCCGGCCGCGACGTGAGCCACGCGGCCGGGGTCAGCCTTCGGCGCGCTCGGGTTTGCGCCAGAACGTCGCCAACTGGGCGGCGGCGACGGTGAGGCCGAGTGCGGTCGCGGCGGCGGCGACCCACGGGCCGCCGACGTGGCCCGGGCGGCCCAGACGGCCGAGACGAGCGTCGAGGCTGTAGCGGCCCGCGCCGAGCGCACCGGTGGCGGCGGAGGCCGCCGCGAGCGACAGCACGTATTCGTAGCCCTCGTCGACGATGAAGTAGCCGTTGGGCACGTGCACGGTGCGCGCGGCGACGGCCATGGTGCCGATGACCGCGGCGGCCGCGGCCGGCGTCGCCAGGCCGGCCGCGAGCGCGGCCCCGGCACCGATCTCGACGACGGCGCTGGCCCGGGCCTGCAGCTCGGGACGCTCGAAGCCGATGCTCTTGAACCAGCCGGCCGTGCCCGAAAGCGACCGGGCGTGCCGCACGCCGTGGGCCACCATCGTGCCGCCGACCGCCAGCCGCAGTACGAGACGCGCCACCTCGACGCCGGCTCCCTTGCTCATGGTCGCTCACCTGATCCCGGCCGTGGTTGTAAGGTCGAGTTAGTTCATATCAGTTAACTGATTAGACCGCCAGGAGCGCCGGTGGCGACCATCGGGTGCCGTCCCGGCGGTGCGGTTGTATTTCGTCACATCGTGACGATATTCTGCCGACCTGCTCTTCCCGTGCCGAAATGGGGTCGACCGTGCTCGCCGCCGCTGTTGTCGTGCCGCATCCGCCGCTGCTGGTGCCCGAACTGACCCAGGGCGCGGCGCCGCTGTCCGAGCCGGTGCGGCGGGCCTGCATCGCCGCGGCGCGCGAGCTCGCCGGAGCCACCACGCGGTGGCGAGCCGTCGCGACCTGGCCCACCGGTCCGCGGCGACTGCCGCCCGAGTCGAGCGGCACGTTCGCGCCGTTCGGGGTCGATGTGCGGGTCCGGCTTTCGCGCGACGGCGACGGCCCCGTCGAAGACGACCTGCCGCTGCCCGCGCTGGTCGCCGGGTGGCTGAGGGGCCAGGCCGGTGCCGATCGCGTGACTGTCGATCTCCAGCCGCCGGACCTGTCCGCCGAACGACGCCGGGCGTGGGGTGCCGACCTCGCCGCCACCGCCGAACCCACCGGGCTGCTGGTGCTCGGCGACGGCTCCACCCGGCACAGCGACCGCGGCCCGGAGCTGCGCGACGACCGCGCCGACGGCTTCGACCAGCACGTGCACGACCTTTTCAAACGCGCCGACGCCCAAGGCCTGCTCGACCTGGACCCCGGCCTGGCGGCCGAACTCGGTGCTCGCGGCCGTGCAGCATGGGCCTGTCTCGGCGGCGCGATCCTGGCCGACGGCCGCCCCTGGCAGGCGAGGTCGGCCGAGATGTTCCTCCCGTTCGGCGTGGCTTACCACGTGGTGGTTCTCGCTCCCGTCGCCGCGAAAGGCCGGTGACCCGATGCCCGAACTGACTCTGCGCGGCCGGCGCCTCGAACGGGACCGCGCGTTCGTGATGGCCATCGTGAACCGCACCCCGGACTCGTTCTACGACCGCGGCGCGACCTTCGGCGACGAGAGCGCGATGGCCGCGGTCGAGCGCGCCGTGGCCGAGGGCGCGGACCTCGTGGACATCGGCGGGGTCAAGGCGGGCCCGGGAAACGCGGTCGACACGACCGAGGAGATCCGGCGCGTGGTGCCGTTCATCGCGGCGATCCGCGAAGCCTTCCCGGCGTTGCCGATCAGCGTCGACACCTGGCGGTCCGACGTCGGGCGGGAGGCCTGCCTCGCGGGCGCGGACCTGATCAACGACACCTGGGCCGGCGCGGACGGGAAGCTGGTCGAGGTGGCCGCGGAGTTCGGCGCGGGGTACGTGTGCTCCCACACCGGCGGCGCCGAGGTGCGCACCCGGCCGTTCCGGGTGAGCTACCCGCACCTGACCGAAACGGTGATCGCCGACGTCACGACACTGGCGCGGCACGCGGTCGACGTCGGCGTGCCGCGCGAGGGCGTGCTGATCGACCCGACCCACGACTTCGGCAAGAACACCTGGCACAGCATCGAGCTGCTGCGCCACACGCGGGACCTCGTCGACACCGGCTGGCCGGTGCTCATGGCCTTGTCCAACAAGGACTTCGTGGCGGAGACGCTCGACGTGGAGCTCACCGAGCGCGTCGACGGCACGCTGGCGGCCACCGCGCTCGCGGCGAACTCCGGCGCGACCATGTTCCGCGTCCACGAGGTCAAGCGGACGCGGCACGTGCTGGAGATGGTGGCGACGATCGAAGGGACCCGGCCGCCGGCCCGGTGTGTGCGCGGCCTCGCGTGACCTTGACCGGGTTACGCGATAATCTTTACACTGTTTTGCAGTCGAAGGGACGGCCATGGGAGCACCGACGCCGCCGGTCACCGGCCTGAGCGTGCTCGCGGTCTCCCCCGCCACCGACTGGCCCGGCCTCACCCGCGAGCTGGCCGCGGCACCACTGCCGTGCGTCACCGTGCTGGTGTCGGACGAACCGCTCCCGGCGGCGGCCGCGCCCGCGCTCGAACAGGCCGACCTCACCCTCGCGCCCGACGGCCCGGGCCGGCTCACGGTGCCGGCCGGCCCCGGCGACCTCGACCGGATCACCGAAGCGTGCGAACGCTTCCCGGGCGCCACCACCACACTCACCGGCCTGCTGCGGCTCGGCGAGCACCTCGACGTCGCCGGCGGCATCACCGCGGAAGCCCACGCCTACTCCGCCTTGCTCGCCGGCCCGGAACACGCGAGCTGGCTGCGAGCGCGCAAACCCCGGCGCCGGCGCGCCGACAACGAAGACGCGGTCATCCTCCGCCGCGAGGACGACGTCCTGCACCTCACCCTCAACCGGCCCGAGGTCCACAACGCCTTCGGCCGCGCGCTGCGCGACCAACTGGTCAACGCGCTCGACCTCGCCCTGCTCGACGACTCCGTGCGCTCGGTCGTACTGCGCGGCGCCGGCCCGTCGTTCTGCTCCGGCGGCGACCTCGCGGAATTCGGCACCACGCCCGACGTGATCACGGCGATGACCGTGCGGATCAGCCAGAGCGTGGGCCGGCGGATCGCGCGACTCGGCACCCGCGCGACCGCGCACCTGCACGGCGCCTGCCTCGGCGCCGGCATCGAGCTGCCCGCCTTCGCGAACACCGTCACCGCCGACCGCGACGCGCGGTTCCAGCTACCCGAAATCGCCATGGGCCTCATCCCGGGCGCCGGCGGCACGATGAGCATCCCGCGCCGGATCGGCCGCGCGCGCACCGCCTGGCTCGCCCTCACCGGGCACCACATCGACGCCAAGCTCGCGCACGCGTGGGGGCTGGTCGATGAACTCACCTGACGAGGTCGCGCTGTGGGCCACCGCAGCCGCCGCTGCACCAGGTCGCCGACCGCACCGAGGCGCGCACCACGAGGATCGCCCTCACCGGCACCGCATCGACGCCAAGCTGGCCCACGTGTGGAGGCTGGTCGATGAACTCACCTGACGAGGTCGCACTCTGGGCCACCTCCGGCGCCATGGCCATCACCGGCCTACGCGACGGCACCCCGCTCGTCTCCACCGGCCGCCCAGCAACCGCGGTGACCCGGGCACTGCGCCAGGTCACCGATAGCACCGCGCTGCTCGCGCTCACCGGGCACCGCATCAACGCCCAGCTCGCCCACACGTGGAGGCTGGTCGATGAACTCACCTGACGAGGCCGCGCTCTGGGCCGTCTCGGGCGCCATGGCGATCACCGGCCTCCGCGGCAGCACCCCGCTCGTGCCCACCAGCCGCCGAGCAACCGCGGTCGCCTGGGCGCCGCGCCAGGTCGCCGACCGAACCGAGGCCGCACCGCGCTACTCGCCCTCACCGGGCACCACATCGGCGCCGAACTGGCGCATGCGTGGGGCTTGGTGGATGAACTCACCTGACGAGATCGCGCTGTGGGCCACCTCCGGCGCCATGGCCATCAGCGGCCAGCGCGACGCCACCCCTTTCCTGCCCACCGGCCGCCCAGCAACCGCGGTGACCCGGGCGCTGCGCCAGGTCGCCGAGTACACCGAAGCGCGCACTGGCATCCGGCCGGCCCTGCCCGGGCTACACATCGACGCCGAACTGCTCCACACGTGGAGGCTGGTCGATGAACTCACCTGACGAGGTCGCACTCTGGGCCACCTCCGGCGCCATGGCCATCACCGGCCTACGCGACGGCACCCCGCTCGTCTCCACCGGCCGCCCGGCGACCGCGGTCGCCCAGGCGCTGCGCCAGATCGCCGACCGCACCGAGGCGCGCACCGGCGTGCGGCCGGAGCTGCCCGGGGTGACGCTGCTCGGCGAACGTGCCGCGCTCACCGGGTTCGGTCGCAACGGTCCGCGGTCGATCGGTGGCCCGTTCCGCATTCTGCGGACGGCCGACGGGCATCTCGGCATTTCCCTGCCACGCGCCAGTGATCGGGAGTCGGTGCCGGCGCTGATCGGGGCGGCCGTGCCCGGCGAGCCGTGGGATTCGCTCGCCGCCTGGGCGTACGCGACGCCGACCGCCGAGGCCGTCGGCCGTTGCCGTGTGCTGGATCTGGCGGCCTCGGCGATCCTGAAGCCCGAGGGCTCCCGCGACGCGGCGCCGGTACCAGTGCGGATCACGCCGGGCGCGGCCCGGGCGCGGGTTCCCGAGCGCCCGCGAGTCGTCGACCTGTCGTCGCTGTGGGCCGGTCCGTTGTGCGCGCACCTGTTGTGGCTCGGCGGCGCCGAGGTGATCAAGGTGGAAAGCACGCGCCGCCCGGACGGAGCACGCGGGGGCAACAAGGAGTTCTACGACCTGCTCCACCACGGGCACGCCGCCGTCGCGTTCGATTTCCACGCGCCCGCCGACGTCGACCGGCTGCGGGCGCTGATCGCGTCGGCGGACCTCGTGATCGAGGCGTCCCGACCGCGCGCCTTGCAGCGTCTGGGCATCCGCGCCGAGGACCACGTGGCCGCCGGTGTCGGCTGGCTCTCCATCACCGCGCGCGGCCGCGCCTCCGACACCGTCGGTTTCGGCGACGATGTCGCCTGCGACGCCGGCCTGCTCGCCTGGGCCGGCGAGCAACCGGTGCCGGCCGCCGACGCCCTCGCCGACCCCCTGACCGGCGTCACCGCCGCCGCGGTGGCGACCGAAGCGCTGCTGTCCACCACCTCCGCCCTGGTCGAGGTGTCCATGATGGACACCGCCGCCGCGGCCGCCGCGCACCCGCCGGACGACCACCGCGTGGTCGGCCACGCCGGTTCCTGGCTGGTCGAAACGGCAACCGGCCTGCACCCGGTCCTCGCCCCGGTGAGCCGCCGCGGGCCGGGCCCGGCCGCCGCGGCGGGCGCCGACAACCACCGGTACGCGCCGTGACCGGCCGGCTGTTCCGTCGGGTCGAGGTCGCCGGGCGGGTCGTGGACGTGCGCACCGACCGCACCCGCATCACCGAGATCGGGCAGGAGCTGCGGCCCCGCGACGAAACCGTCATCGACGGCGGTGGTGGCGCCCTCATCCCCGGTCTGCACGACCACCACCTCCACCTGCTCGCGATGGCCGCCGCGCGAGCGTCGGTCGATCTTTCCGAAGCCCGCACGCCGGAGGACCTCCGCCAGGCTCTCGCCACCCAGGCGCAGACCACGCCCGAGGGCACCTGGATCCGCGCCACCGGTTACCACGAAGCACCCGACCGCCCGCCGCTCGAGCGCGGGTTTCTCGACCGCTGCTGCCCACGGCACCCGGTGCGGGTCCAGCACCGCGGCGGCGCGCTGTGGGTGCTCAACAGCTCCGCGCTCGCGCAGGTGCCGCTCGACGACTCACCGGACGTCGACCGAGGCCCCGACGGCGCCCCGACCGGCCGCCTCTTCCGCTACGACGAGCGGCTGCGCGGCCGGCTTCCCCGCGAAGCGCCCGACCTGGCCGCCGTCGGCGCCGAGCTCAACCGCCTCGGCCTCACCCGGGTCACCGACGCGACGCCGGACCTCGACCCGGCCGCGATCGGCCTGCTGACCGACGCCGTCCGCACCGGCCGTCTCCCCGTCGAGCTCACCTTGCTCGGCGCGCCGACCGCACCGCCGCCGGCCGGTTTCCGGCTCGGTCCCGAAAAGCTGCTCCTGCCCGACCACCGGCTGCCGCCGTTCGACGAGCTGTGCGCCCGCGTCGAAGCCGCCCACGCGCACGGCCGCGCGGTCGCCGTGCACTGCGTGACCCGCGAGTCGCTGATCCTCACGCTCGCCGCGCTCGACCAGAGCGGACCGCTCGCCGGCGACCGGATCGAGCACTGCGCGGTCGCTCCCCCGGACCTGTACCCGCGGCTACAGAACCGCACCGTCGTGACCCAGCCCGCGTTCCTGCGCGACCGCGGCGACGACTACCGCCGCGAAGTGCACCCGGACGACGTGCCCTGGCTCTACCCGTACCGGTCACTGCTCGACGCCGGCGTCGAGGTCCTGCCCTCCTCCGACGCCCCCTTCGGCCCGCTCGACCCGTGGCAAGTCCTGCGCTGCGCGCGCGACCGGACCACTCGCGACGGCCACCGCCTCGGCGCCGGCGAGGCCGTGGAAACCCGCGTCGCCCTCGCCGGTTACGTGCGCGGCCGCACGGTCGAGGTCGGTCAACCGGCCGACCTGGTCCTCCTGCACGAGCCCTTGCGGGCTGCGCTGCGGGACCCGGACGCCGCGCTCGTCCGCACGACGTTCGGGCCCGCCCCGCGCTAAACCGCCTCGAGCACCACCGCGCCACCCTGTCCCCCGGCCGCGCACATCGTCGCCACCGCGATCCCGCGGCCACGCCGGCGCAGCTCGTGCGCCAGGGTCGTGAGCATCCGCGCACCGGACGCCGCGATCGGGTGGCCGAGGCTGCAGCCGCTCCCCCACGGGTTGACCTTGTCCTCGTCGAGGCCGAAGTGCCGGACGGCGGCCACCGGCACCGAGGCGAACGCCTCGTTGATCTCCCACAGGTCCACATCGGCGGCGGCGAGCCCGGCGCGCTTGAGCACGAGCTCGGCCGCGTCGATCGCGCCGAGCCCGGTCAGGTGCGGCGGCACGCCGACGGCGGCCCACGCCCGGATCCGCGCCAGCGGCACGAGGCCTTGCTCCGTGGCTAGCTCGTCGCTCACCACGGCGAGCGCCGCGGCCGCGTCGTTGACCCCGGACGCGTTGCCGGCGGTGATGGCGAACCCCTCGATCTCGGGGTGCAACGGCTTCAGGCTCGCCAGCTTCTCGAGCGTCGAGGACCGCCGCGGGTGCTCGTCGGACGCGAACAGCCGCTGCTCGCCGTCCAGCTCGACCGGCACCGGCACGAGCTCGTCGGCGAACTGGCCCGCGTCGATCGCGGCGACCGCGCGCTGGTGCGAGCGCAACGCCCAGCGGTCCATCTCGTCCCGGCTCAGGCCGCGCTCCAGCGCGACGTTCCAGCCCACCGAAAGCGTGGTGTCGTCGTCGCCAGGGCCGTAGGTTTCGTCGGTGTAGTACGGAAAGGTCGGCCGGCCACCGTCCACAGTGTCCGTCGAGCCCGGCACCCGCGACATCAAACTCGGGTTGAGCGAGTACGAATGCGTGCCACCGGCAATGACGGCGTGCTCCATCCCGGAGCGCACCGCCGCGGCCGCGTTGCCGACCGCGGTGAGGCTGCCCGCGCAATGCCGGTTCACCGCCTGCCCCGGCACGCGCGGCATCCCGGCCGCGACGGCGGCGTAGCGGGCGAGGTCACCACCGCCGGCCAGCGCCTCGGCGAGGATCACGTCGTCGAAGTCCGAGGGTGCCAGCCCCGAGCGCCGCACCGCCTCGGTGACGACCAGCGTCGCGAGCGTCTCGGGCGCGGTTTCGCGCAGCGAGCCCTTGTACGACGTGGCGATCGGCGTGCGGACCGCGCTGACGATGAGCGCTTCAGGCATCAAGAGTCTCCTTGGGTGACGAGATCACAAACCGAGGCCGCGGCCGAGCAGGTCCTTCATGATCTCGGTGCTGCCGCCGTAGATGGTCGAAATCCGCACGTCGCGGTACAGGCGCGCGATGGGGTACTCGGTCATGTAGCCGTAGCCGCCGTACATCTGCAGGCACCGGTCGACGACCCGCTTGGCCAGCTCGGTCGTCCACCACTTCGCCTTGGCCGCGGTCGTCGCGTCGAAAGTGCCGTCGAGCACCGCGCGGATCCCGGCGTCCACGAACGTCTGGCCTAGCTCGATCTCGGTGTCCATCTCGGCGAAGGCGAACCGGTTGGCCTGGAAGGAGCCGATCGGCGAACCGAACGCGCGCCGCTCCTTCGCGTACGCCAGCGCGCCGTCGAAGGCGCTGCGGGCGGTGGCGATCGCGGCGACCGCGATCGAGAGCCGTTCCGACGGCAGGTTCTCCATCAGGTGGTGGAACCCGCGGCCCTCGGTGCCGATCAGGTTCTCCGCCGACACCCGCACGTCGGAGAAGAACAGCTCCGCCGTGTCACTGGCGTTGTTGCCGATCTTCTCCAGTTTCCGGCCGCGCGTGAACCCGGTCGTACCCGACTCGACGGCGAACAGGCTCAGCCCGCGGTGTCGCTCGGCCTCGGGGTCGGTGCGCGCGACGACGAGCACGATGTCGGCGTTGATGCCGTTGGAGATGAAGGTCTTCTGGCCGTTGAGCACCCAGTCGCCGCCGGCTTTGCGCGCGGTGGTGCGGATGCCGGCGAGATCGCTGCCCGCCTCGGGCTCGGTCATCGCGATGGCGAAGGTGAGCTCACCGGACGCCAGGCCGGGCAACCAGCGGGCTTTCTGGGCGTCGTCGGTCAGGCGCAGCAGGTACGGGCCGATGATGTCGTTGTGCAGCCCGAAAGCCGGGCCGTGCAGGCCGGTGCGGGCCTGCTCCTCGACCACGATCGCGTTGTAGCGGAAGTCGTCGACGCCGAGGCCGCCGTACTGCTCGGGCACGCCGAAGCCCAGGATCCCGGCCTTGGCGGCGGCGCGGTAGACGCCGCGGTCGACCAGCCCGGCGCGTTCCCAGTCCTCGTGGTGCGGCTCGACTTCGCGGCGCAGGAACTCCTGCACCAACCCGCGGAACTCATCGTGCTCCGGCTCGAACACGGTGCGGTTCATCCCGGTCCTTCCTCTAGGCCTGGTTGGTGAGCAACAAGCAGCCGGCGAACGGGCCGATCGCGTTGGAGACCACACCCACGCGGGCACCGCCGACCTGCCGCGGCCCCGACTGCGCGCGCAGCTGCCGCACCACTTCGATCACGTGGTTCACGCCGTGGATGCGCCCGACGTTGGCGGCGCCGCCGTCGCAGTTGACGGGCAGCCGGCCGCCCGGCGCGGTGCCGCCGCCGAGCACGAAGTCCGCCGCGCCGCCGCGTTCGCAGAGGCCGAGTGCCTCGAGCCAGTCGAGGACCACGAACGAGAAGCCGTCGTAGAGCCCGGCCACGTCAACATCGCCCGGCTTCCAGTCGGTGCGGCGCCACAGGTGCGCGGCGGCCGCGTGGCTCGCGGTGCGGGTCACGTCGCGCGCGTGCTCGAACGTCCGCTCGCCGCTCACGCCGAGCGAGTACGCGTCGACCAGCACCACCGGAGCGGCCAGGTCGCGGGCGCGTTCCTCGGTGGTGAACACGACCGCGGCGCCGGCGTCCACCGGGTAGTCGCAGTCGAGCAGGCGGATCGGCGCGCTCACGAAGGGGCTCGCTTCGTAGTCGGCCAGCGTAAGCGGCGCGCGGTGCAGCGCTTCGGGGTTCATCGTGGCGAACCGGCGCTGCGCCACGACCTGCGTGCCGATCGCCGCCTCGTCCCAGCCGAGTTCGTGCACGAGCCGGCGCTGGTACATCCCGGCCCACTGCACCGGCTGGCCGCCGCCGAACACCTGGGTGAACTGCCGGTCGCCGCCGACGGTCGCGGTGTGCGGCAGCCCGGTGGAGGTGTGGCGGCGGATCGCCCGCAGCGCGATCACCGTGTCGCACATCCCGGAGGCGACGGCCATCGCGGCGCTCACCGCCGACTGCGCGAACGCCGGCCCCTCGGTCATCCCCGCCACCCACGTGAGGCCGGTCATCCCGACGGCGGCGGCGGTGCCGTAGGCGTCGATCGTGTCGGGCGCGAAGCTGTAGGCCGAGAGCCCGTCGACGTCGGCGGGCCGCAACCCGGTGTCCGCGAGGGCAGCGTGGATCGCTTGGGTGCACAGTTCGAGCACGGACAGCCCGGTGTCGCGGCCGATCGTCGACAGGCCGTAGCCGGCGACCGCGACCCGGCGCGCGCTCACGCGTCCTCCGCCGGCTCGAACACCGGCACCGAAAGCGGCCCGTCCGGCGAATCGAGGGGATCGTGCCGCACCCGCACGCGCGCGCCGATGCGGACGCTGTCGGGGTCGCAGCCCACGATGTTGCTGAAGATCCGGACGTCGGGCACCTCGTCGAGCGCGATCGAGGCGAGCACGTACCGGCCTTCGGCTTCGAACGCGGCGTTGAACGTGCGCTCGCAGACCACGAACGAGTAGGCGGTGCCGTCGCCGCTGTGGTCCACGAAGCCCAGCTGACCCGAACCGCAGGCGGCGCACACCGGCAGCGGCGGGTGCTGCACGGCGCCGCAGGCCGAGCAGGTCTGCAGGTTGATCCGCCGCGCCGGCGCGGGTGCCCAGAAGCCGGCGCTGTACGGCTCGAGCTCGGGCACCGGCCTTCGCAGCACGCCGGGGAACTGGCCGTTCACGGTCATCGCACTCCTAAATAGCTACCTGATTTGCGATCGTAGCTTGCACACTGCCCACTTGTCACGCTGTAGCGACGCGGTTGCAGACGGACCTTGCCGCAATTCAGCTAACTATTTATGCTGCCTCGAAGCGCCCCTCATCGTGGAAGGACTCTCGTGAAGCTCACTGACGCTTCGGCTGTCGTCACCGGCGGTGCCTCCGGACTCGGTCTCGCGACCGCCCGCCGCCTGGCCGGGATGGGCGCGGCCGTGGTCGTCGCCGACTTCGCGCCCGAGGGCGCCGACGTCGCCGCCTCTTTCGGCGCCGGGTTCGTGCGAGCCGACGTGACCTCGGAAGACGACCTCCGGGCCGCGATCGAAGCGGCGAGCGCGAAGGCCCCGCTGCGGGCGCTCGTGCACTGCGCGGCCACCGCGAAACCCCAGCGGATCCTGAAGAAGGACGGCAGCGCCTCGTCGCTGGCGGACTTCGAGCGCGACGTGCGCATCTGCACCGTCGGCTCGTTCAACGCCCTGCGCCTGGCCGCCGAGGCGATGGCCGCCACCGAGCCGATCGACGGCGAGCGCGGCGTGTGCGTGCTGACCGCCTCCGTCGCGGCGTTCGAGGGACAGATCGGCCAGCTTTCCTACGCCGCGGGCAAAGGCGGCGTGGTGAGCATGACGCTGCCCGCCGCGCGCGACCTCGCCTCGCACCTGATCCGGGTCGTCACCATCGCGCCGGGCCTGTTCGCGACACCGCCGATGCTGGCCGTGCGCGAGGACATCCGCGCCGGTCTCGAAGCGCTGGTGCCGCACCCCAGCCGGCTCGGCCGGCCCGAGGAGTTCGCCGACCTCGCCGCGCACGTCGTCGAGAACCCGATGCTCAACGGCGAGGTCGTCCGCCTCGACGGCGGGATCCGGATGCAGCCGCGGTGAGGAAACCGCACCCCGCCCGAACCCGTTCCCGGAGCAGGAGAGCAACGATGGAAACCACAGTGCGGACCTCGGACACCGGCTCGGAGCTCGCGCGGCTCGACGGCAGTCTGGTGCTGGGCAAGGAGCTTCTCGGCGGCAAGGCCTGGGGCATCAACCGGATGCGCTCGCTGGCGCTGCCGGTGCCGCCGGCGTTCGCGGCGACCGTGGCCTGCTGCCGCACCTACTACGAAGCCGGGCGCACGCTCGACGAGCGCACCTGGGAGTCGATCGTGGCCGGCGTCGGCTGGCTCGAAGCGCAGACCGGCCGCAGGTTCGGCGACGCCGAGCGCCCGCTGCTGGTGTCGGTGCGCTCGGGCGCGGCGATCAGCATGCCCGGGATGATGGACACCGTGCTCAACCTCGGCATGAACGACACCGTCGAGGCGGCGCTCGCCGCGTCCGGCGCCGGACCGCGGTACGCGGCCGACACGCGCGAGAGGTTCCTGCGCCAGTACACCTCCGTGGTGCTGCGCGGCGAAGGCGAGGTGCCCGACGACCCGTGGGTGCAGCTGCGCGCCGCCGTCGCCGCGGTGTTCGACTCGTGGATGTCGCCGCGCGCGGTGACCTACCGCAAGAACCGCGGCCTGACCGACGACGCCGGCACGGCCGTGACGGTGCAGGCCATGGTCTTCGGCAACCTCGACGACCGCTCCGGCACCGGCGTGCTCTTCACCCGCAACCCGATGACCGGCGAGCTGCCGGCGTTCGGCGAATGGCTGCCCGGCGGCCAGGGCGAGGACGTGGTCTCCGGCTCGCACGACCCGTTGCGCCTCGACGCGCTGGCCGAGCACCTGCCCGAAGCGCACGCCGATCTCCTGCGCTACGCCGACCAGCTCGAGACGCTGCAGCGCGACATCCAGGACATCGAGTTCACCGTGGAGTCGGGCAAGCTGTGGATCCTGCAGGTGCGCAGCGCCAAGCGCTACGCGCGCGCCGCCGTGATCGCCGCGGTCACCATGGTCGACGAGAACCTGATCAGCCGCCGCGAGGCCCTGCGCCGCGTCGACGCCGAGCAGGTGCGCCAGCTGCTCAAGCCCGAGCTCGAGGCGCTGTCGGGCACCCCGCTGTTGCGTGGCGAACCGGCGTGCCCGGGTTTCGCCAGCGGTGTCGTGGTCGCCGACCCCGACGAGGCCGAAGAACGCGGCGACACCGAGAAGGTGATTCTCGCCCGCCCCACCACGAGTCCCGACGACCTGCACGGCATGCTCAGCGCGCAGGGCATTCTCACCGAGCTGGGCGGCAGCACGTCGCACGCCGCGGTGGTGAGCCGGGAGATCCACCGGCCGTGCATCGTCGGCATCGGCGCCGGGCGCGTCGCCGAGTTGATCGGGAAGACCGTGACCATCGACGGCGCCCGCGGCGAAGTGTGGGAAGGCGTGGTGCCGCTGCGGCCGGTGTCCGAGGGTGAGGTGCGCGAGTTCAGCCGGCTGTTCCGCTGGGCCGCGCCGCTCGTGCCGTTCCGCGTCGTGCGCGCCCACGAGGACCTCCCGCCGGACGTGGTCGACCTCGACACCGTCGCCGACTGGCGGACCGCGATCGTGGGCGCGCAAAGCGTCCGCGGTGCCGTCGTGTCCACTGAGGAGGGTGTGCGGGCGATCATCGAAGCCGGCGTGCGTGAGGTGATCGCGCCGTATGCGCTTCCGGTGCTGCTCACAGCGCTGAAGATCCTCGACGACGGCCAAGGCTGAACGCGAGCGCCGGCCGGGTCGAGTGAGCCGGCCGGCGCTTTTCGGTATGGGTAATCCTTGCCCACCACCGTTTCCGGCTCAGGTGGCTCGGCCCGCCGCGGCTTCCGCGGCCCGCGTGAGACCGGCCCAGCCGATGAGATCCTCGTGCAGTTCGAACCACACCGTGTGGTAGCTGTCGATGATCGGCTTCGTCACGAAGGTGTGGTCACCGGACTCGAAGCGGGCCTTCGCGGCGGTCAGGCGGTCGAGGTACCGGCCGGCGCGCGGCACCAGGCCGGCGACCTGGGTGAGGATCGGCACCACTTTCTCGTGCTCCGCGGCGATCCGGCCCAGCACGTCCGCGTCGTAGCCGGGGTCGGTGTGGTCGTTCGGGGTGCCGTCGGGGTTCAGCTGCCAGGCGGTGAAGATCGCCTTGGCCTCCGCGTTCACCACGCTGAACTCCTCGTACAGCGCGCGGATCGCGTCGGCGTCGAGGCGCGCGCGTTCGTCGGCGAGCGCCGCGGCCAGTGCTTCGCGGCCTTCTTTGGTGGTACGCAGCAGATCCTGCGGCGTGCGCACCAGGTGTCCGGCCGACACGGCGTCGTCGACGAGCCCGCCGACCGTGCCGGCGTCCGCGCCGAGCGTGGTCACCACCTGGTCGATGTCCACCCGTCCCTTCAGCGCGACGGTGCGCAGCAGTCGCAGATCGGTCACGAGAACACCTCTCCCCTCATCGATTCCTCCGCGGTGCGGATCTCACTCGTCAGCCGGCGCAGCAGCCGTGGCGCGCCGAAGATCACGACGGCGACCAGGTGCCCCTCGCGGCGCAGGTCGAGCACTTGGCCGTCGCGCCACGACGCCTCGGTCGCCAGCTCGGGCCGGCCGACCACCTGCAGCTTCAGCCCGGCCTGGTCCGACCAGAAGTACGGCGGCCCGCGGAACGCCTCCGGCACCGGCAGCCCGAGCAGCGCGTGCGCCACGACCGAAGCCTGATCGGCGGCCGAGGACCAGTGCTCCCGGCCGACGTGCGCGCCGGCGGCGATCGGGTCGCGCCACGCGGCGACGTCGCCGAGAGCCCACGAGTCGGCGGCGCCGAGGATCCGGCCGTCCGCGTCGCAGGCGATCCGGCCGGCACCGGCCGAGGCCCACGCCTGCGTGTTCGGCACCGCACCCAGCGCGGCCAGCCCGAGGTCGGCGGTGAAGCGCCGCCCGTCGGCCAGCTCGACCACGACTCCGGGCGACACCGCGCGCACCGAGGACCCGAGCACGAACCGCACGCCGGCGCGTTCGTGTTCGGCGCGAAGCCGCGCCCCGGCGACGGCGCCGAGCACCGACGCCAGCACTTCCTCCTGCTGCTCGACCACGGTCACCGCGACCCCGCGCCGCACGGCCTCCGTCGCGACCTCCAGGCCGAGGAAGCCGGCGCCGACGATCACCAGCGTCGCCGCGTGGTCCAGCTCGGCGCGGAACGCCTCCGCGTCGGCCAGCGTCCGGATCGTGTGCAGGCCGGGAACGTCGAACAGCTCGGGCAAGCGCGCCCGCGCACCGCTCACGACCACCACCGTCGCCTCGGTGAGCGTGGTGCCGTCGAACGAACGGACCTGGCCGGGCTCGGCCACCACCGGCTCGCCGAGTCGCAGGGTGATGCCGAGCTCGGCGGCCGTGCCCTCCGGCGCGAGAGCCACGTCGGCGCGCCCGGCCTCCCCGGTCAGAAACCGCTTGGTCAGCGGCGGCCGGTCGTACGGCGCGTGCGGCTCGTCGCCGAACACCGTCACCTCACCGGCGTAACCGAGCGAACGCAGCTCCGTGGCCACTTTCCACCCGGCCAGGCCGGCCCCGACGATCGCGATACCCGTCAAGAAGCGCCGCCCGAAGCGCCGCGCCGCGCGCGGAAGGTTTCCAGCAGCGTGGTCACCTGCTCCAGCCGCCGCCGCACCTCGTCCGTGCCGCCGGCCGCCACGGTGGCCTCCAGTTCGGCCTGCTGCGCCACGAGCCGTTCCTCGGCCTCGGCGTAGGTCAGCAGATCCTGGTCGGTCCAGTCGGACTTGCCCTTGGCCTGCTCTTCGAAGACACCCATGCCGCTCAGCCCGGGAAGTCGAAGAGCCGGCGCGGGTTGAGCTCCACGATCTGGTGCACCACGTCGTCGGGAATCTCCTGGAACACCTGCTCGGCCCGCTTGCGCGACTCCGGCCAGTGCGAGTCCGAGTGCGGGTAGTCCGCCTCCCACAACATGTGGTCGACCCCGATCACGTCGCGCGCGGTGAGGCCGGCGACGTCGTCGATGAAGCAGCCGTAGATGTGCTTGCGGTAGAGCTCCGAAGGGCGCACCGATTGGTTCACGTTCTGGTAGTGCCGGTGCTTCTCCCACACCTGGTCACACCGCTCGATCAGGTACGGCAGCCAGCCGATGCCGCCTTCGGACAGCGCGAACTTCAGGTTCGGGTGCTTGTGGAACACCGGCGAGAACACCAGGTCCGCGTAGGCGTACATCGAGTTGCAGCCGAACAGCGCGATCGACACGGCCCACGGCGCGTCGTCGGCGGTGTGCGGCGCCTGGCCGGACGTGCCGAAGTGCGCCGACAGCGGCATGTTCAGCTCTTCGGCCGCGTAGAAGAGCGGGTCCCAGTGGTCGGTGTGGAACGAGGGCAGGCCCAGCCGGGCCGGGTTCTCGCTGAAGAAGATCGTCTTGGCGCCCTTGGCGTGGGTGCGCCGGGCTTCCTGCGCGGCCAGCTGCGGGTCCCACATCGGCACGAGCACACCCGGGATGAACCGGCCGCGGTCGGCCGCGCACCACTCGTCGAGCAGGAAGTCGTTCCACGCCTGGATGCAGAGGAACGCGAGCTCCTTGTCCTTGGCCGCGGTGAACACCTTGCCGGCGAACCCGGGGAAGGACGGGAAGCACAGCGCCGCGTGCACGCCGTCGAGGTCCATGTCGATGAGCCGGGCGTGCGGTTCGTAGCAGCCGGGGATCATGTCGGCGTAGCGCAGCGGCTCCACCCCGAACTCCTCCGGCTTCTTGCCGGCCACGGCGTTGAGGCCGATCTGCGCGAAGCGGTTGCCCTCGTAGTACCAGGCCTGCCCCGGCGGGCCGTCCTCACGCGGCTCGTCGACGATCTTCGGCCCGTCCTCGAGGTACTTGCGCGGCAGCCGCGTCTGCCAGACGTGCGGCGGCTCGATCAGGTGGTCGTCCACCGACAGGAGCTTCATGTGCGGTCGCAAGGGCATGCCGGTTCTCCCTGGGTCGAAACTCTGACTCGAAAATAGTAAGATGAATTGTGATTGGGCGCCAGTGCCCCACCGCACCGGGATTCGCGGGCGACCCGCGGCCTCGGAAGCGGACCGAGCGAGATCGAGTGGGATAGGTTTTCGCCCATGACGGATGCGACACCGCTGCCTTCGGCGACCGGGCCGGGCCGCGACTTCACCGCCAACTGGCGGCCCATCGCGCCCCCGCGCGTCGCGAGCGTCATCTCCGACGACCTGCGCCGGCGCATCGTCGAGGGCGATCTGCCCGACGGCAGCCAGCTCCCGTCGGTCGCCGACCTGATGGGCCGTTACGGCGCGTCCCGGCCGACCGTGCGGGAAGCCGTGCGCGTGCTCGAAGCCGAGCTGCTGCTGGTCAACGCGCCGGGCAACCGGGCCACGTTCACCGTCGCCGGTCCGAGCCTGCCGCCGGTCGCCAAGGCGACCGCGATCTCGCTGCACCTGCGCGGCGCGACCGTGGCGGCCATCCGCACCGTGCGGGCCGACCTCGAACGCCGCCTGGCCCGCTGGCTCACCGCCGAGCACCTGGCCACGCTCGGCTCCGGCGACGCCGACTTCCATTTGGCCGTGGCGCGCGCGGCCGGGAACATCACCGGCCTCACCGTGCTGGAGATCTTCGACCAGGTCGCCGCGCTCGGCAGCAACGCCGACCTCGCCCCGTGCACCGACACCGCCGCGCACACCGCACTGCGCGAGCTCGCCTCCGACGCCGACGCGTTCCGCACCGCGTGGGTAGAGCACGTGGCGACCACGGCCGGCGGACCGGCCACGGCGTACCGCATGGGCCAGGTCCCCACCTCCGCCGACCAGACCGAGGCCGAAACGGTCGCGGCGATGCTGCGCCGGCGCGTGATCGACGGGACCCTCAAACCCGGCGACCGCCTCCCGATCGGCGCCGAGATGCGCGACGAGCACCAGCTCACCCGCACCGGCCTGCGCGAAGCCCTGCGCATCCTCGAAGCCGAGGGCCTGATGCACGTCCAGCTCGGCGTGCGCGGCGGCCCCGTGGTGGCCCACCCCGAACCACAGGCCTCGGCGCGGTACCTCGGCCTGCTGCTGCAGAGCCGCGGCACGTCGATCCGCGACTTCATGGAGCTGCGGGCCATCGTCGAATCACTGATCGCCGGCTCGCTGGCCGACAGCCACGAGCCCCTGGACACCCTGAACGCCGCCCTGGCCCACGAGACCGCGCTGCTCGCCGACACCACCGCGTTCGCCCCGGCCGGCCTGCGCTTCCACGAGCTGCTGGCCGCCCGTTCGCCTTCGGTGGCGCTCGGCTTCGTCTACGAGCTGCTCGAAGAAGTGCTGAACCTGACCGCGCGCGTCCGGTTCAGCACCGAGCCGTCCAGCATCGACCGCGCCGCCGAGGCCCACGCCGACCACGTGACGATGCTGCAGCTCCTGCGCGACGGCGAGCACGACCGGGCGAGCGAGCTGTGGACCACGCACTGCAGGCTGCGGCCCCGCCCGGGTGACGACGGGACGTTGAACATGTTCAAGCTGGTCCGCGGCCGCCGCTGACCGGCCGTCCTCGAGCGGCGGGCACGCAATCGTGATCCGCGGCCGCCGCTGACCGGCCGTCCTCGAGCGGCGGGCACGCAATCGTGATCCGCGCCCACCGCCCAGCGGACTTCCGGTGTGCCGCAACGACTACAGGCGGCGCGTGAGCCCGCCGTCGACGACCAGGGTCTGGCCGGTCACCCAGTCGACCGCGTCGCCGCACAGGTAGCGCAGGGTGCCGACCAAGGCCTCCGGGCCGTTCCTGGTCTTGATCATCGCGGAGCCGA
Organism: Amycolatopsis rhabdoformis; assembly: GCF_035918295.1. Lineage (GTDB taxonomy): Bacteria > Actinomycetota > Actinomycetes > Mycobacteriales > Pseudonocardiaceae > Amycolatopsis > Amycolatopsis rhabdoformis. Next base: position 2,286,452 of record NZ_CP142149.1, on the reverse strand, counting down.
CCAGGCGGTCGATGCGGGCGTCGTCGAGGGTTTCCAGCGTGGCCTCGGTGAGGATCGGGCCGGGGGCGATGGCGTTCACGGGGATGCCGTGCGCGCCGAGTTCCTTGGCCTGGCTCTGGGTCAGGTGGATCAGCGCGAGCTTCGTGGCGCCGTAGACGCCGCCGGGCGTGTAGGCGGCCACCGAGGTCTGGTTCACGACCCGGCCCCAGCCGGCCGCGATCAGCTGCGGCGCGAAGGCCTGCACCATGAGCAGCGTCCCGTCGACGTTGACCGAGAAGAGCTTGCGCCAGTAGGCGATGTCGACCTCGAGCACCGGGTCGAAGCGCAGCGACTGGTAGATCGCCGCGTTGTTGACCAGGATGTTCGCCCGCCCCACCTCACGCTCGACCCGTGCGGCCAGCGCCTTCGTGGACTCCTGGTCGCTCACGTCCACGGTCATCGCGACCGCGCGGCCGCCCTTCTCCCGGATCAGCGCGGCGGTCTCCTGCGCACCCTCGGGCTTGATGTCGGCCGCGACGACGGACGCGCCGTCCTCGGCCAGCGCCAGCGCGTACTCGCGGCCGATGCCCTGGGCGGCACCGCTGACGACCGCGACGTGGTTCGAGTGGTCCATGGACAGCTCCTGTTCGTGGGGGGCAGGCGGGGCGAGTGTCCGGACGCATGCTGACAGCCCGGCGACCTGCCCGCTATTGTTATAACTGATTTTCGATCGAACGTCAGGTGCGCGGTCCCCTTCGGCGGCACCTGCCCGAGCCCGGGAGGCGGGTCGGAGCACATGACCTTCGTCATCACCAGTGGTTGTTGCAGCGACGCCGCGTGCGTCGCCGTGTGCCCGGTCCAGTGCATCCGGCCCCGCCCCGGCGACCCGGACTTCGCGGGCGCCGAGCAGCTCTACATCGATCCGCGCTCGTGCATCGACTGCAGCGCCTGCGAACCCGTGTGTCCCGTCGGCGCCATCGTGCCCGACTACGACCTCGATCCCGACGACGTGCACCTCACCGTGAACGCCGAGTTCTTCACCGGTGCGCCGACTCCCGAGGAACCCGCGCCGGCCGCCGTGCGGCACACCGTGGCGGCCGGGCCGCTGCGCGTGGCCGTGGTCGGCGCCGGACCGGCCGCGCTGTACGCGGTGGCCGAGCTCTCGGCCGTCCCCGGCGTGGAGGTGACCCTCGTCGAGCGGCTGCCGACGCCGCACGGGCTCGTGCGCTACGGCATCGCCCCCGACCACGCCGGCACCAAACGCGTCGCCGACCAGTTCCGCACCACGCTCACGCGGCCGAACGTGACCTGCCTGTTCAACGTGGAAGTCGGCCGCGACCTCAGCCTCGCCGAACTCTCCGCCGCGCACCACGCGGTGATCTGGGCGGCGGGCGCGCCGGCGGCGAACGCCCTCGGCCTCCCCGGCGAAGACCTGCCCGGCGTGCACCCGGCCGGCGACTTCGTGGCCTGGTACAACGGCCACCCCGACCACGCCCGCGCCGAGTTCGACCTGTCCGGTCGCCGCGCCGTGGTGATCGGCAACGGCAACGTCGCCCTCGACGTCGCCCGGGTCCTCGCCCGCCCGGCCGCCGACCTGGCGCGCACCGACATCGCCGACCACGCCCTGGCCGCGCTGGCCGGCAGCGCGGTCGCCGAGGTGCTGATCGCCGCGCGCAAAAGCCCGCACCAGGCCGCGTGCAGCCTCGGCGAACTCGAAGCCCTCAGCCGCACGCCCGGCCTCGCGCTCCGCTGCGAGGACCTCGACCTGAGCGTCTCCGCGGACGTCGCGGCCGCACTGCACCCGGCCGGGCCTTCTCCGCTCCAGCAGCGAAAACTGGCCCTGTTCACCGAAGCCGCCGAAGCCGGCCACACGGCGGACCGCACGATCACGTTCGGCTTTGGTCTCGAACCCCGCCGCTTCGAAGGCACCGACCGCGTGCGCGGCGTCGTCTTCGAGCGCACCGTGACCGAACTCGTGGACGGAACCCCGCGCACCCGCGGCACCGGCGACCACGTCACGGTCGCGGCCGACCTGGTGCTCACCGCGACCGGCTACCGCTCCGCGGAAATCCCGGGGCTGCCCTTCGACAAACGCCGGGGCCGCATCGCCAACGACGGCGGCCGGGTCACCGAGGAAAGCCGAGTCCGCCCGGGCACCTACTGCACCGGCTGGGCCCGCCGCGGCGCGTCCGGTGTGGTCGGCACCAACCGGGCCGACGCGGCCGAAGTCGTCGCTGCCGTGCTCGCGGATTTCGCCGCCGGCCTGCTGCACGCGGCCGAGCCGGCTGGTGGATCGCCCGAAACGCTGCAAGAACTGCTGCGTACCCGCGGAATTCCGGTCCTCGACGCCCGCGCCTGGGCCCGGCTCGACGAGCACGAGGTGGCCCGCGGCCGCACCGAAGGCCGGCCGCGCGTGAAGGTCACGGCCGTCGAGGACATGCTCCGCCTCGCCGCACCGCGGTGAACCGAGCCGGCCCGCCCCCGATCACTCGGGGGCGGGCCGGCTGGTTCCGGGTGGGGATGGCTCCCGGAAACCGTTATCCCGCGGGATATTTGATCGTCTTCAGCTGCGTGAACTCGTCGAGACCCTCGGTGCCGTTCTCACGCCCGAGGCCGGACTGCCGGTAGCCGCCGAACGGCACGCCGGGGTTGGTGAAACCCGGGCCACCGTTGAGGTCGACCGTGCCGGTCTTGAGCCGGGCCGCGATCTCGAAGGCCCGCCCCGACTGCGCGGACACGACGTGCCCGGCCAGCCCGAAGTCGCTGGCGTTGGCGAGCGCCACGGCCTCGTCGTCGGTGTCGTAGCCGATCACCACCCCGACCGGGCCGAAGATCTCCTGCTGCGCCACCGGCCAGGTGTTCTCGACACCGTCCAAAATGGTCGGCCGGTAGAAGAAGCCGCCGAGCCCGGTGTCCGGCCGTTCGCCGCCGGTCACCACCGTGGCCCCCTGCTCCAGCGCGCCGGCGACCGCTCGTTCGACTCGCTCCCGCGCCGCTTCCCGGATCAACGGCCCGACCCCGGTCTTCGGGTCGCGCGGATCGCCGACCACGGTCGCACCGGCGATGGCCCGCACGCGCTCGAGGTAGGCGTCCTTCACGGAGTTCGCGACGAGGTGGCGGGTGGTCAGCACACAGCCCTGACCGGCGTGCGTGGCGATGTTCTGGAAGCCGATCCTGGCCGCCAGCGCGATGTTCGCGTCGTCGCAGACGATCAGCGCCGACTTGCCGCCGAGCTCCAGCAGCACCTTCGTCATCCGCGGCGCGACGGCGGCCAGGATCGTGCTGCCGACCGCGCCGGACCCGGTGAAGCTGACCAGGTCGACGCCCGGCGCGGTGACCAGGGCGTTACCCACGTCGGCGCCGCCGGTCACCACGTTCAGCACACCGGCCGGCAGCCCGGCCGCAGCGGCGGCCTCGGCCATCAGCAGCGCCGAATACGGCGTGAACGGCGAAGGCTTGAGCACCACGGTGTTGCCCGCCGCGAGCGCCGGGCCGATCTTCATCACGTTCTCCAGGAACGGGAAGTTGTACGGTGTGATCGCGGCGACCACCCCGTAGGGCTCCCGTTTCACGACCCAGTTGCCGAGCACCTTCGACCCGTCCGACCGGCCGCTCACCACCGGCGCCTTCGGCACGAGCTCGGGCCGGCGAGCCGCCTCCGCCCAGTACTCCAGGTGCTTGAGCGGCAGACCGACCTGCTGGCCGCGCGCGAGCGTGACCGGGCACCCGGTCTCCGCCACGACCACGCCGACGATCCGCTCGACCATGCCGGCCAGCTCGGCGTGGAAGCGGTACAGCGCTTCACTGCGCTGCCTCGGCGTCGCCGAGCCCCACGCGCCCTCCCCCGCGCGCCGCGCCGCCGCCACGGCCGCACCGACGTCTTCGGCCGAGGCGTTCGGCACGGTGCCGAGCTCGGCACCGGTGGCCGGGTCGAGCACCACCTCGGCGTCCGCGCCCCCGGCGGCCACGCGGGCGCCGCCGATCCAGGTGCCGACGTCGGGCAGCTTCACTTCGAGCACAAGTCCTCCACGGGGCTCAGCCAAGGGTGACGGTGCCGGCGGCGCCGTCGATCGTGATCGTCTGCCCTTCCGCGAGCGAGCCGCAAGTGCCCGTCTTCACGTTGAGCACACAGGGAATCCCGACTTCCCGCGCGGCGATGGCCGCGTGCGACATCGGTCCGCCGATGTCCACGACGACCCCGGCCGCCTGGTAGAACAACGGCGTCCAGGCCGAGTCGGTGCCCGCGGCCACGAGGATGTCGCCGTCCTCGATGTCGACCTCGTACGGGTCGGCCACGATCCGGGCCCGGCCGGTGGCCACACCGGGCGCGCCGCCGACCCCCACGAGCCGGCCGGCGTGCCCCTCGTCGGACTCCGGCGGCAGCATGCCGAGCGAACGCCACCGGTCCGCGGTGATCTCGCCGACCGCGCCCGGGCGCACGTCCATCATCTCCGGCAGCGGATTGTTCTCCGCGTGCGTGTGCGCGGCCTTGCGGCGCGCGATCCGCTCGCGCAGACCGGCCGGGCGGTCGCCGTCGAGCAGGCCGAGCAGCTCGGTGTGCCGCAGGAAGTACACGTCCTCGGTGTCTTCGAGCACGCCCGCCGCCACGAACCGGCGCGCGGCCTCCCGCACGATCAGGCGCATCGAGTGCGTGGCCATCGCCGGCGCGATCTTGCCGTTCTCGCGCCAGCGCATGTGCTGCTCCACCTGCTTGAGCAGGAAGCGCACGTACGGCCAGCGCACGCCGGCCAGGGTCTTCAGCCGGGCCCGCGCGGCGTCGCGCGCCTCGGTCGAATCCGGTGAGCCCTGCGTCGCGACGGCCGCGATCAGCTTCGCCAGCCGCTCCGGGTCGTCGCGCCACGGCGCCACGCTCAGCTCGAACTCGTTGGGACCGCGGAAGCCGTACTCGCGGTTGAAGTCCGCAAGGGACAGTTCACCGGCGTGCACCCGGCGCATCGCCGCGCTGGCGTCGCTCAGGTGGATGCCGCCCAGGGCGCTCAGCGACTGCGTGATCAGCCCCGGCGCCTCCTCGCCGCCGAACTTCTCCACCGCCGCGGTGAACGACTGGAACAACGGCGCCGCGATCACGTTCGACAGCACCTGCGGCACCTTCGCCTCGGCCGCCTCGCCGGGGTGCTCGGCCACGCGCCGGCGCAGCTCCGCGTCGGGCACGGCGGCCCAGTCACGCGCGAGGTCCTCGTCGAGCAGCATGCGGTAGCGCTCGATGTCCCGCCGCCCGCGCTGGGGGTAGGACCGCATCGAGCGCACGAAGTTCAGCCCGATCTTCGCCACTTCCAGCGGGCCCGCCCCGCCGCCGGACTCCTCGACGTCCGGGTCCGGCCCCACGCCGAAGTAGTCGGAGTAGACCGAGCGCCGCGAGTAGCCCGGGATGTTGTCCGCCATCGTCGCGGCCGCCTCGACCGAGTACGTGACCCAGCCGTAGAACACGGCGTTCCAGCTCCACTCCGGCAGCGACGGCGAGGTGCCGAGGTCACGCGAGAACGCCCGGTCCAGCGAGCGCTCCTGCGGCAGCGCGATGAGGTCCTGGGTCAGCGGTGTGACCGGCCGCGGCCACTGGTCGATCGCGTTCGCGCGGGTGAACAGGATCGGCCGGTCGGGCCAGGTGCACAGCTCGTCGTCGCGCTCGGGTGCGCTCGAGGTAACCGGTTCTGTGGTCATAGTTCGTCCTCGTCATTGGGGGCGGACCGGTGGGGAACGGGGCTAGCCCTGACTCGGCGGCCAGCGCAGGTGGATGCGGTCGATGCCCATCGCACCGCCCGCGTGGCTTTCGATCTCGTGGTCCGGGTCGACTTCGTAGTGCGGGATGACTTCGTGCCAGCGCCGGATCGCGGCCACCAGCTCGCCCCGGGCCAGGTGCGAGCCGGCGCAGCGGTGCGGCCCGGCGCCGAACGCGAGGTGCCGGTTGGCGTCCCGGTCGAAGCGCACCTCGAGCGGGTCCGGGAACTCCTCCGGGTCGTTGCTCGCGAGTGCGGTGGACACCAGCACGCGGTCACCGGCCTTCATCCGAACGCCGGCGAACTCCACGTCTTCGGTGACCGTGCGGGCCGGGTTCACGAACGCGTGCACCCGCAGCAGCTCTTCCACCGCCGACGGGATGAGCTCGGGGTCGTCCAGGAGCTGCTGCCGGTGCCGCGGGTTCTCGGCCAGGAACCGGAACATGAACGTGAGCGCCGCCGTGACGGTGTCCAGTCCCGCGACGAACAGCAGGAAACAGAGGTTCTGCACCTCCTCGCGGGTGATCGCCCGGCCGTCCACCTCGCTCGCCAGCAGAGCCGACACCAGGTCTTCGCGCGGCTCGCCGGCACGCGCGGCGATCAGGTCGCGCAGGTAGGCGTTGATGTCCGCGGCCGCGACCTTGCGCGACTCCGGGTCGCCGTAGGCGTGCAGCAGGGTGTTGTTCCAGGCGACGAACTTGTCGGCCTCCTGCTGCGGCAGGCCGAGCATGTTGGTGAAGATCGTGCTCGGGAAGGGCTGCGCGAAGTCGGCCACGAACTCGCAGCCGCCCCGCTCGGGCAGCCCGGACAGCAGGTGCTCCACCGTGGTGTCGATGGCCGCGGTCTTCGAGGAGATCGCGCGCACGCCGAACATCGGCGCGATCACCTTGCGGTACGAGCGGTGCTCCGGCGGGTCGAGCTCGAGCGGCGCCATCCGCTCCTTGCGGGCCGCCTGGGCCGGGATGCCGGTGGGCCAGCTGGAGAACGTCTCGGCGCGCTGCAGCGCCTCGCGGATGTCGGCCATCCGGGTCAGCACCCAGTAACCGCCGTGGTGCGGGCTGAAAAACGCCCGGTCGCCCCGGAAGCCGGCGAACGCCTCGAAGGGGTTCTTGACGAAGTCGGCACCGGTCACGTGGTCGAAGTCGCGCACCAGGTCCTCGGGCACGTGCGCATGCGTCCCGCTCATGACGTCCTCTCCGGCAATTGAGTTAGATGAATATATAGTTTTCGGCTCAAGTTCTCAAGCTTCCGCGGCCGGGTCGCCGAGGAACCACGGGCGCTGTTTCGCCCGCATCGCCCGCAGCCCGGTGCGGAAGTCGGGACCGGCGACCATCGCGTTCATCGCCGACACCGACGAGAGATAAGCCTGATCCAGGTCGGCCTCCGCGTCGACGTACAGCTGGCGTTTGATCGCCGCCAGCGACGCGGGCGAGGAGTGCCGCGCGATCCCCCGGGCGTACTCGAACGCGCACTCGGGAAACGTCTCGCGTGGGTAGGAGCGGCGGACGAAGCCGAGCTCCTTCGCCTCCGCCGTGGTCATCACCGCGTTCGTCATGAGGATTTCAGCGGCGTTCTGCGTGCCGCAGATGCGAGGCAGGATCCAGCCGATCCCGTACTCCGCCGGCAGGCCGAGGCCCGCGAACGACGGCGTGATCTTGGTGTTGTCGGCGGCGAGCCGGATGTCGGCGAAGCAGGCGAGCACGAACCCGGCGCCCGCGCACGGCCCGTTGATCGCCGCGATCACCGGCACCGACAACGCCAGCGGGTAGGTGTGGTTGTGCCGCATCCCGGCCGGCGCGTCGGCCGGGTACGGCGGCAGCTCGGCCCGCGCGCGCACGTATCCGCCGGTGCGGTCGACGTCGCTCAGCGTGCCGGCGTCGGCACCCACGCAGAACATGTCCCCGGCGCCGGTGAGCAGCACGACGCCCACCTGTGGGTCGGTGTCGGCGTGGTGCAGGGCCCAGCGGTACTCGACCGCCATCGCCCCGTCCCACGCGTTGCGGCGGTCGGGCCGGTTCAGGGTCACCACCGCGACGTGATCGCGGACCTCGTACCCGACGTTCTCGAACTCGGACGTCTTCATGCGACAATGACCTCAATAAATTGCGATGGAGACCGGGAACCCATGACTGTCGAACCGACTTCGGGCACGAGGTATCGCGCCCCCAAGACCTCCGAGCTGATCGCGAAGGAGTTCCGGCGCCAGATCGTGCGCGGCGAGCTGCCTCCGGGCACCATGCTGCCCAGCGAGTCCGATCTCATGGTGCAGCTCGGCGTGTCGCGCCCGACGTTGCGGGAGGCCTACCGGCTGCTCGAGGCGGAGTCGCTGCTGGAGATCCGGCGCGGGGTCGGCGGCGGGGCCCGGGTGATCTCGCCCGACGTCGGCACCGGCGCGCACTACGTCGGCCTGCTGCTGCAGCTCGACGGCGCCACCATCGCCGACGTCTACGAGGCCCGCACCATCCTCGAGCCGATCTGCGCCGGGCTCATGGCCGGGCGCCGCGACGCCGACGCGAACCAGAGCCTGTTCGACTCGATCGCCGGGCTGGAGAAGCTGATCAAGGCGACCGACAACGGTGTCCCTGAGCCGCGCCCGTGGTCGGAGGCCACCTACCGGTTCCACGAGCTCGTGGTGAAGGGCTGCGGCAACAAGACCCTGGCGCTGCAGGGCCAGCTGCTGCAGGAAGTGGTGGCCACGCACTACGCGGCCACCATCGCCCCGACCTTCGACGAGTCCGAGCGGCCCGGCCGCTTCAAGCGCGTGCTGGCTTCGTTCCGCAAGCTCGCGAACCTGATCGCCGAGGGCGACCGCGCGGCGGCCGAGGAGCACTGGACGACCCACATGCGCACCGCGGCCACCACCCTGCTCGGCGACGACGTGAAGAACACCAAGATCGTCGACCTGTTCGGCTGACGTCCCGGCGGGTGCGGGCCGGGTCGGGGTCACCACCGCTGCGACATCCCGGCGTCGACCGGGATCGACGCCCCGGTGATGTACTTGCCCGCCTCCGACGCCAGGAACACCACGGTCTCGCTCACGACCTCCGGCTCGATCCACGGCACCGGCAGCACGTTGAGCTGCTGCGCGATCCGCGCGAAGGCTTCTTCGGTGCGCGGCTTGTCGGGGTTGGGCAGGAACAGCTCCACGGTGGCGTCGTTGCGGATCATGCCGGTGTTCACGTTGGTCGGGTGGATCGCGTTCACGCGGATGCCTTCCGCGCCGAGTTCGAGCGCGAGCACCTTCACCAGGCCGACGACGCCGTGTTTCGACGCCGCGTAGTGCGCCGCGTGCGGGATTCCGCGCAGGCCGGCGACCGAACTGGTCATGAGGATGCAGCCGCCGCGGCCACCCGCGCGGATGTGCGGGATCGCCACCCTCGCCGTGCGCCAGACGCCGGAGAGGTTGACGTCGATCATCTCGTCCCACTGCTGTTCGGTGAGATCCGCACCGGCACCGTAGGAGGCGATCCCCGCGTTGGCGACCGCGATGTCGAGCCGGCCGAACCGGCCGACGCCGTCCTCGACCGCGGCCGTGAGCGCGGCGAGGTCGCGCACGTCGGCGACGTGGCGCACCACTTTCCGGCCCTGCGCCTCGACCAGCGCGCAGGTCTCGTCGAGATCGGCTTCGGTGGCCAGACCGTAGTTCACGCTCTCGAGATCGGCGCACCGGTCGACGGCGATGATGTCCGCGCCCTCGGCGGCCATCCGCACCGCGTGGCTGCGGCCCTGGCCGCGGGCCGCGCCGGTGACGAACGCGACCTGGTCTTCGAGCTTTCCCGCCATGTTCGGAAACTCCTGTCCTCAGAGGACCTCGCCGGCGATCTTCATCGCCAGCAACCGGTCCATGTCGTAGCCGGACGCGAGCAGCACCTCGTCGGTGTCCGCGCCGTGTTGCGGCGCCGGGCGCAGCCGGGCCGGGTTCTCGCCGAACTGCACCGGGCTCGTCACGTTGGTGAACGGTCCGTCGGCGAGCTCGACCTGTTGCACGTAGCCGTTGGCGACCACCTGCGGGTCGTGGCGCACCTCGTCGGGGTTGGCGTTGGGCGCCCAGACGCCTTCGAAGCCGTCGAGCGCGCTGCTCCACTCGGCCAGCGTGCGGCTCGCGAACGCCGCGGCCAGCTGCTCGCAGCACGCCACCCGGTTTTCCTTGCGGGCGGCCATGTCCGCGAACCGCGGGTCGTCGATCAGGTCCGCCCGGCCGAGCCGCCGGCAGAAGTCGGGCCAGTGCCGCTGCGAGTCGATCAGCGCCAGGGTCAGGTAACGCTCGTCGGCGGTGCGGTACGCGCCGGACACCGGGTTCGGGTACTCGCCGACCGCGTAGGACGGCCGCTCGAACCCCTCGTAGAGCGCGCCGGCCGCGATGTCGGGCGCGAGGTGCCAGACCGCCGTGCCGAGCAACGACACGTCCACGACCTCACCGCGGCCGGTCCGCGCGCGCCCGACCAGCGCGGCGGCGATCCCGCCCGCCAGGGTCAGGCCGCTCATGATGTCGCCGAACGCGGGCCGTTGCGGCGCCGGGTGGCGGCCGGGCAGCGTGACCGCGTTGGCGACCCCGCCGCGTCCGGTGTAGGCCGCGGAGTCGAACCCGCCGGCGGTGGCCTCGTCGCCGCGCACGCCCCAGCCGGAACCCCGCGCGTAGACGATCGTGGGGTTCACCGCGCGGATGTCGTCGACGTCGATCCCGAGCTTTTTCCTCGTGGCCGGAAGAAAACTCGTCATGAACACGTCGGCCGTGGCGACCAGCGTGAGCAGCGCCTCGCGCCCGCCCGGCGTCGCCAGGTCGAGCGCGACGCTGCGCTTGCCGCGGTTGGCGACCTCGACCATGAAGTTGGTCTGCGGCGCGCCTTTCGGGGCTCCGCCGGCGGCCTGCAGGCCGCGGATAGGGTCGCCGAACCCCGTCGGCTCGATCTTGATCACGTCGGCGCCCCAGTCGGACAGCACCGCGGCCGAGGACGGCACGAACGCCCACGCGGCGACCTCGACCACGCGGATGCCGTTCAGCGGGCCGCTCGGCTGCCCAGTCTCCTGCGCGGTGGGCTGCCCAAGCGGCTGCTCGGTTCCGGCGCTCACATGAACCGCCCGCCGGTGATCTCCTGCACGGTCCCGGTCATATAGCTCGACAGCGCGCTCGCCAGGAACAGCACCCCGGTCGCGACCTCGACCGGCTCGCCGGGGCGGCCCATCGGGATCTCGCTCATCTTCTGGTCCCAGGCCTTCCGCGGCATCGCCTCGGTCATCGGCGTCCGGATCAGGCCGGGCTGCACCGCGTTCACCCGCACGCCGGTGTGCGCGAGTTCCTTCGCCGCGGCCTTGGTCATGCCGACGACTCCGGCCTTCGCCGCCGAGTAGTTCGTCTGGCCCGCCATCCCGACCTTGCCCGACAGTGAGGAGAGGTTCACGATCGAGCCGCGCCCGGCCTCGCGCATCCGTTCCGCGGCGGCCTTCATCCCGAGCCAGGTGCCCTTGAGGTTGATGTCGATCACCTCGTCGAACTGCTCCTCGGTCATCCGCCGCATCGTCGCGTCGCGGGTGATGCCGGCGTTGTTCACCATCACGTGCGGCGGCTCTTCACCGGTGGCGAGGTCGAGCAGCGCGGCGAGGTCGGCGGCGCTGCGCACGTCGCAGACCGCGCCCGCGGCGACGCCGGCGCCGCCGAGGTGCTCGACGGCGGCTTTCACGCGCACCTCGTCGAGGTCGCCGATCACCACGCGGGCGCCGTGCGCCACGAAGGTCTCGGCGATGGTCAGCCCGATCCCCTGGGCCGCCCCGGTGATCACGGCGGTCTGTCCGGCCAGCAGCACGGTGGTCCTTTCGCTCATCGCAGCTCCCACTCGGGTTTCGGGGTCTCGCCCAGCTCGGTCTTCGCGAGCGGGTTGCCGATCTGGGGGTAGTGCAGCGGCACTTCCCGGCTCGCCGACGGCGTCATCGACTGCGCGTCCCACACCGCTTTCACCGTGCCCTGCACCGCGATCGGCGGTTTCGCGGCGAGCCGCTCGGCCAGCGTCCGCGCGCGATCCCACAGCCGCTCGCGCGCGACGACCTCGCTCACGAGACCGATCTGCAGCGCGCGGGCGGCGCCGACGCGTTCGTCGAGGCCGAACAGCGCGATCCGCATGGCTTCGCCGAACGGGATGCGCCGCGCGAGCGCGGCCGGCTCCAGTGCGGAGACCATGCCGTAGGTGGTGTGCGGGTCGAAGAAGGTGGCGTCCTCGGAGCAGAGGATCACGTCGGCCTCGTTGAGCCAGTAGAACGCGCCGCCGGCACACATCCCGTGCACCGCGCAGATCAGCGGCTTCCACACGCGGTTCTGCTTGGCACCGAGGAAAAACCCGGGATCGTCCTCGGAGAACGGGTTGGGGTGCCGGTCGCGGCCCGCCTTGCGATCCACACCGGTGGAGAACGCGCGATCGCCGGCGGCACGCAGCACCACCACCCGGATGTCCTCGTCCACGCGGCAGCGGCGCCAGATCGCGGCGAACTCGTCGAGCATCCGCTGGTCGAACGAGTTCAGCACCTCCGGCCGGTTCAGCGTGACGGTCGCGATGTGGTCGGTGACGTCGAAGTCGACGGTCTGGTAGTCGGTCACTTCGGCTCCCGGGGAAGGCCGAGCACCCGCTCGGCGAGCATGGTCTTGATGATCTCCTCGGTGCCGCCGGCGATCCGGAAGCCGAGCGCGCCGAGCGACCACTTCGTCCAGGCGAACGTGCCCCACTCGCCGGTGTCGGCGGCGAACGCGGGCCCGAGCAGCTCGGCGGCGAGCGCGCCGAGATCGCGGTAGGTGCGCGCGACCACGACCTTGTCGATGGCACGCTCGGCACCGGTCAGCCGGTCCTCCGGCGTCGCCTGCATCCGGACCTGCTGCGCGCGGGCGCTGTAGAGCGCCACGTACAACCGCGCCCAGCGGTCGCGGATCAGCGGGTCGTCGCTGCGCCGCACGCGTTCGGCCAGCACCTTCAGCAGCCCGAGGGCGCGGGCGTTCAGCTCGTGCGAACGGTCGCCGACCGAGCGGCGTTCGCCGGCCAGCGCCTGGTTGGTGATCCGCCAGCCCGCACCGGGTTCGCCGAGCCGCTGCGCGTCGTCGAGGCGCACGTCGGAGAGGAAGGTCTCGGCGAAGCTCGACCCGCCGGTGAGCTGGCGGATGCGGCGGACCTCGACGCCGGGGGTGTCCATCGGCACCAGGAACATCGTGAGGCCCTTGTGCTTCGGCACGGCCGGGTCGGTGCGCACGATCGCGAGGCCGACGTCGGCGAAGGAACCGTTGGAGGTCCACACTTTCTGGCCGTTGAGCACCCAGCCCTCCGCGGTGCGCACCGCCTTGGTGCGGGCCCCGGCGAGGTCGGAACCGGCTTCGGGCTCGGAGAACAGCTGGCAGCCGACGAGGTCGCCGCGGTGCAGCCGCACCGCGTATTCCTCGATCAGGTAAGGCGTGCCGTGCGCGACCAGCACCGGGCTGATCGTGCCGAGCCCGATCCGCAGCGGGCTCATGTCCGGCACGGCGAAGTGGCCTTCGATCGCCCGGTACAGCCGGTCGAACGACGGCCGCAGGCCTCGGCCGCCGTACGCCTCGGGCCCGGCGATCCAGCCGAATCCCGCGTCCCACTTGGTGCGCTGCCAGCCCTGGGCCAGGCGGGACTCTTCGCGTTCCCGCTCGTCGGTGGTCTCGTGGAACAGGCTCAGTGCTTCCGGGCCGGTGCCCCAGCTCGCGTCCGCCGGCGTCCGCGGCGGGTGGTGCTCTTCCAGGAACGCGATCACCTCGGCGGCGAACACGCGTTCCTCGTCGCCGTCCGCCAGCGCGAGCAGGTCCGCACGCGCGAGGGTTTCCGTCATCGGGCAGCTCCTTCGAAGATCGCGGCGCGCAGGCGCGCGGAACCGCCCCACAGCCGGGCCGAGGACACCGCGCGTTTGTAGTAGAGGTGCGCCGGGTGCTCCCAGGTGAAGCCGATTCCGCCGAAGACCTCGATCATCTCGGCGGCGACCAGGTCGAGGGTGTCGGCGGTGGCCGCGGCGGCCGCGGCCACCTGCAGCTCGGCGTCCGGCACGGCGGCGTCGAGCGCGTCGGCCGCCATCCGCGTGGCCGAGGTGGCGAGCTCGGTCTCGATCAGCATCGTCGAGCACAGGTGCTTCACCGCCTGGAACGAACCGATCGGGCGGCCGAACTGCTCGCGCACCTTCGCGTAGCCGACTGCCATCTCGAGCATCCGGCGGCAGACGCCCACGCTTTCGGCCGCCAGTGCGGCGCGGGCGCGCACCAGCGTGTGCGCGAGGGCCCGGTCGCCGTCACCCGGGGTGCCGACCAGCCGCGCGGGCGCGCCGGCGAAGCGGACCACGGCCTGCTTGCGGGTCTCGTCGAGGGTGGTCATCGGGGTGCGCTCGACGTCGGTTCCGGCCACGAGGAACACGCTCGCGCCGGCGTCGTGCCGTCCGACGACCAGCAGGTGGTCGGCACTCGCACCGTCGAGGACGAACGACACCTCGCCCCGCAGCGTCCAGCCGGTGCCGGTGCCGGTGGCCAGCACGGGTTCCTGCGGTCCGGCCCACGCGGTGCCGTGGCCCTGCACGGCGACGGCCAACGTGGTCTCGCCCTCGGCGACGCCGGGCAGGAGCTCGGCGCAGCACGCGTCGTCGCCCGAGGCCAGCAGCAGTCCGGCGCCGAGCACCGCGGTGGCCAGCAACGGCATCGTGGCCAGCGCCGCGCCCGTCTCCTCCAGCACGATGCCGAGCTCGACCTGGCCGAACCCGCCCCCGCCGTACTGCTCGGGCACCGCGATCGCGGCCACGCCGAGCTGGGCGCAGAACTGGCGCCACACCTCGGCGCGATACCCCGGTTCGGTGTCCACATCGGACCGGACGGCCGGCTCGGCCATCCGGTCCGCGAGGAAGCCACGCAGGGTGGCCCGCAGCTCGTCGTGCTCGGGCCGGTGCTGCAGGCTCATCGGGGCGGCTCCTCGGCGAAGAGTGCGGCGGCCATCCGGGCGACCTCGCCGCGGTCGACCTTTCCGTTGGGCACGCGGGGAAACGCGTTGACGACGGCGACCCGCCGCGGCCGCTTGTACGGCGCCAGCCGCGCACCGGCCGCGGCGAGGATCCGGTCCTCTTCCCCGGAGCCGGTCACGAACGCGACCGGCAGCTCGCCGAGCCGGTCGTCGGCGACGGACACCACCACCGCCTCGGTCACGGCGTCGTCGAGCTCGAGCGCGGCCTCGACCTCTTCCGGCGCGATGTTGAAACCGCCGCAGATGATGATGTTCTTCAGCCGGCCGGTGATGTACAGGTAACCCTCGTCGTCGAGCCGGCCGAGGTCGCCGGTGCGCAGCCAGCCGTCGGCCGACAGCAGCGCGGTGGCGCTGCCGGCGTAGGCCGACGAGCTGGACTTCGAGCGGACCACGATCTCGCCGGATTCGCCGGGCGTGACGTCGGTGCCGTCGGGCGCGAGCAGACGCAGCTCGACGCCGGGCAGCGGACGGCCGACCGAGCCGGGCCGGCGCCGGCCGGCCAGGACGTCGCGCACGTTCTCGATCGCGATCCCGCCGAACGCCTCCGTCTGGCCGTACGCCTGCAGCACGGGCACGCCGAAGCGCGCTTCGAACTCCTCGCGCAACGCGTCGGTGAGCGGCGCGGTGCCCGACGACACGTATTTCACCCGGCCGAGGTCGGCGCCGGCGGGCAATCCGTCGAGCAGCATGCGCAGCATCGCCGGGTTGATGGTCAGGTTGTCGATGCCGTAGGTGTCAAGCAGGCGCTTCACCAGCGCCGCGTCGAACTTCGGCACCAGCACCACGGCGCGGCCGACGTACAGCGCGAAGAGCAGGCGGACGATGCCGGCGGTGTGCGAAACCGGGTTCGCCAGCAGGTTCGGTGGCCGCTCGGAGTCGCTCAGCGGCCGCGGCGACACGTCCGCGCGGAACGCCGAAACCGTGGCGCGCATGTTCGACCACGCGTTGTCGTGGCTGAGCAGCACGCCTTTCGGCGCTCCGGTGGAGCCGGAGGTGAGCAGGATCAGCGCGGTCTCGTTGCCGCCGACGTCGGGCACGCGCAGCGGCCGGGCGGGGGCGAGGTCCGGTTCGATCCTCGCGACGAGCACGGTCGCGAGCCCGCTCGTCCTCGCGACGCTGTCGCCGACGTCGCAGCAGACGGCGTCCAGTGTGAGGGCCACGGCGGCGCCGGACAGATCATTCGCCGAGGCCGCCGGGTGCATCGGCACCGCGGTGGCCCCGAGCTCCCAGATCGCGGCCAGGCAGGCCAGGAAGCGCTCGTCGTTGCCGATCCGCACCAGCACCCGGCTGCCCGGGCCGACGCCCCGGGTGGCGAGCGCGTCGGACACCGTCACGGCCAGCGCGGCGATCTGCCCGAACGTCGCGGCCCGGTCCTCACCGACGCGGCTGAACACGCGCTCGGGCTTCTCCGCCGCGCGCCACGCGAGCAGGGACAGCAGCGACCGGCTGCCGACCAGGGCGCGCAGCTCGTCGGCCGTTCGCGGCGGCGCCACCACCGCTTCACCTTCGGACACGATCAGATCCTTCGGTAATTAAGTTTAATGAATTACCGTGGAGCCTAGCTGAGGATCACGCTCAGCACCAGACACTGCACTCCTTGACGGTTCAAGGTCGCCACCGCGTTCACCACACCGTCTCGACGAGGCCGCCTAATTAGTGTAAAGAATATACATTGCCCTGCTACCTGGAGGAGGTTGGTCCGTGCCGCACCCGACGTCGCTCGACCTCAGCCGGTTCGTCCGCGGAGACGACCTGGTGCTGTGGGGCCAGGCCGCCGGGCGGCCCCGGCTGCTCACCGGCCTGCTCGCCGAGCAGGCCGCGAGCCTGGGCGAGCTGCGCTGCTTCACGGGCTTCCACCTCGGCGAAGCGGACGAGCCGGCGCCCCCGTGGACGACGGTGTCCTACACCGCCATGGGCAACCGGGCCGCGCAGCGAGCGGGCCGCCTGGAGATCGTTCCGGTGCACTACTCCGACCTCGCCGCCGCGCTCGCGACCGGTGACTTCGCCGTCGACGTCGTGCTGATCCAGGTGACCCGGCCCGGGCCCGACGGCCGGCACCGGCTCGCCTACGCCGCGGACTACGTGACCGCCGCGCTGCGCCACGCCCGCACCGTGCTCGCCGAGGTGAACCCGGCCGCGCCCCTGATCCCGGACGCCCCGGTGGTCGAGCCCGAGCGGGTCGCCGCCTGGGTGAGCGCGCGCTCCGCACCCCTCGAGACCGCGATCCCCGAAACCGGGCCGCTCGAACGCCGGATCGCCGCGCGCGTGGCCGGGTTCGTCGAAGACGGCGCCACCCTCCAGGTGGGTCTCGGCAAGATTCCCGAGGCGGTCGCCGGCCGGCTCACCGGGCGCGCGGACCTCGGCATCCACACCGGCGCGCTCGGCGACGGCCTGGCCGCGCTGATCGAGTCCGGCGCGGTCACCAATCGCCGCAAGGGCAGCGACGCCGGCCGGAGCGTGACCGGGCTGGTGCTCGGCAGCCGTGCACTCTACGACTTCGTGGACGGCCACGGCGAAATCGCGCTGCGCCCGGTCGGCTACACCCACGACCCGGCCGTGCTCGCCTCGCTCCCCCGGCTGACCGCGATCAACTCGGCCGTCGAGGTCGACCTCACCGGCGCGGTGAACTGCGAGGTCGCGGCGGGCCGGTACGTCGGCGCTGTCGGCGGCGCGCTGGACTTCGCCCGGGGCGCCCGGCGCTCACCGGGCGGAGTCTCGATCGTCGCGCTGCCGTCCACCGCGGGCGCCGTGAGCCGCATCGTCGGCCGGCTCTCCGGCCCGGCCACCATCGGCGCCGCCGACGCCTGCGTGATCGTGACCGAACACGGCGTCGCCGACCTGCGCGGCCGCACGATGAGCGAGCGCCGCGACCTGATCACCGCGCTCGCGCACCCGCGGCACCGGGCCGAGCTCGACCGTTCGCCCCACCTCCCCGGCGCCGTCACTCGCGCCGTCGCACCCCGAGAGCAGGAGCCCGCATGAGACACGCCGTTTTGGTCAACCCCGTCCGGACGCCGGTCGGCGCGTTCGGCGGCGCGCTGCGCACCGTGCCGGCCGAAGAGCTGGCCACCCTGGTGATCCGCGAGGTGCTCGACCGCTCGGGCCTCGATCCGGCGCTCGTCGACGACGTGGTGCTGGCGCAGTCCTACGCCAACTCCGAAGCGCCGTGCATCGGCCGCTGGGCCGCGCTCAACGCCGGCCTGCCGACCACGGTTCCCGGCATGCAGCTCGATCGCCGCTGCGGCGGCGGCCTGCAAGCGATCATCACCGCCGCGCAGCTGATCGCCACCGACTCGGCCGACGTGGTGCTCGCCGGCGGCGTCGAGTCGATGAGCAATGTGGAGCTGTACACCCAGAACGCGCGCTGGGGCGCGAAAGCCGGCGGGATCACGTTGCACGACCGGCTCGACCGCGGGCGGGAACGCTCGCAGCCGGAGGCCCGCTTCGGCCGGATCTCGGGGATGATCGAGACCGCGGAGAACGTCGCGCGCCTGCATGGCATCACCCGCGAAGCGGCCGACGCCTACGCGGCCGAGAGCCACCGGCGCGCGCACGCGGCGTGGGAGGCCGGCGCGTTCGACGAAGAGATCGTCGAAGTCGAGGTGCCCCAACGCCGCGGGCCGGCCGTGCGGGTACGCCGCGACGAGGGCA
This sequence comes from Amycolatopsis rhabdoformis, assembly GCF_035918295.1. Taxonomy (GTDB): domain Bacteria; phylum Actinomycetota; class Actinomycetes; order Mycobacteriales; family Pseudonocardiaceae; genus Amycolatopsis; species Amycolatopsis rhabdoformis. The sequence continues at coordinate 2,268,094 of NZ_CP142149.1, read as the reverse complement.
TCCGGCCGGACAGCACCGCCGAATCGCTCGCGCGGCTGCGGCCGATCCTGCCCGACGGCACCGTGACGGCCGGCAACGCCAGCCAGCAGAACGACGCGGCCGCCGCGTGCCTGGTCGTGGCCGAGGACGTCGCCGAGCGGCTGGGCCTCGAACCGATGGGCTACCTGCGGGCCTCCGCGGTGGCCGGCTGCGATCCGGCGACGATGGGCCTCGGCCCGGTGCCGGCCGTCGAGAAACTGTTCAAGCGCACCGGTCTCACGTTCGACGACCTCGATCTCGTGGAGCTCAACGAGGCCTTCGCGGCCCAGGTCCTCGGCGTGCTCGCCGGTTGGGGCTGGGACGAGCGCGAGCGGCTCAACGTGTCGGGCTCCGGCATCTCGCTCGGCCACCCGGTCGGCGCCACCGGCACCCGCATGACCGTGACCGCACTGCACGAGCTCCGCCGGCGCGACGCGCGCCGGGCGCTGATCACGATGTGCATCGGCGGCGGCCAGGGCCTCGCCGCCGTGGTCGAGCGCGTCTGAGCATCCAGAACCCGTTCCGCAGCAAGGAGATCACCCCCATGACGGCCACCTCGGACCGAAGTTCCCTCGAACCCGGCCGGCTCACCGACGCCGCGTTCGACCGCTCGCGGCTGCGGCTCGGCATCCCGCAACCGCTGCGGCGCAAGCCGCACAACCTCGAGGTGACGCAGGACGGCACCCGGCACTTCGCGTTCGGCTACGGCGACGACAACCCGCTCTACTGCGACCCGGACTACGCCAAAGGCACGCGCTGGGGCACCCTGCTCGCGCCGCCCGGGTACGCGTACACGATGGGCGAAGACGCCGCGCCCGCGCCGGACGACGAGCAGAAGGCGATCCTCAAGGGCGACCCGTTCTCCGGGCTCGGCTCGTACCAGGCGGTGATGGAGTTCGAGTGGTACCGGCCCCTGGTCCTCGGCGACCGCTGCCGGCTGCTGCTGGCGCAGGTCGGGCTCGCGGACAAGCCCAGCCGCTTCGGCGGCCGCACCGCACACGTGACCAACGACTTCCTCTACGCCAACGGCGTCGGCGAGGTGCACGCGATCCGCCGCGGCACCTGGGTCAACGCCGAGCGCGCCGCCACCAAGGAGCGCTCGACCAAGCGCGCCGAGGCGCCGGAGCCCTACACCGACGAGCAGCTCGCGGCGATCGACGCGGCGTACGCGGCCGAGACCCGGCGCGGCGCCGAGCCGCGGTTCTGGGAGGACGTCGAGGTCGGCGACGCGATCCAGCCCCGAGTCAAGGGACCGCTCACCACCACCGACGTGGTCGTGTGGCACCTCGGCTGGGGCATGCAGCTCACGCCGCCCGGGGCGTTCCGGCTCGCGTACCTGACCCGGCGGAAGGTGCCGGGCATGTACCCGCCGAACGCGCTCAACGTGCCCGACACCGTGCAGCGCCTGCACTGGGAGCCGGACCGCGCGCAGGAACTCGGGCTGCCCACCTCCTACGACTACGGCGGCATGCGCGAGATCTGGCTGACCCACGCGCTCACCGACTGGATGGGCGACGACGCGTGGCTGTTCAAGCTTCGCTGCGAGCACCGCAAGTTCAACTACCTCGGCGACGCCACCTGGGTCACCGGCGAGATCGTCGCCAAGCGGGTCGAGGACGGCCACCACCTCGTGGACCTCGACCTGCGCTGCACCAACCAGCGCGGTGAGGTGACCACGCCGGGCACCGCGACGGTGATCCTGCCCAGCCGCGACCACGGCGCGCTCACCCTGCCCACCCCGCCCGCCGACACCCTGGACGGCCTCGTCCAGGCCGAGCTCACCCGGTTCGCGCTCGGTTGAGCGCCCCAGAACGAAGGAGCGCCACGCGCATGGTCCACTACCTCGAGGACCTCGAACCCGGTCAGGTGTTCACCTCGATGGCCCGCACCGTCACCGAGGCCGACGTCGTCGCTTTCGCCGGGCTGAGCGGTGATTTCAACCCGATCCACACCGACCGCGAGTTCGCGGCGTCGACGGTGTACGGCCAACGGGTGGTCTACGGCCTGCTCGGCCTCTCGATCGCGACCGGCCTGCTCGACCGCACGGGCACGTTCTCCGGCAGCGCGATCGCGATGCTCGGGATCAAGGACTGGACGTTCACCGGACCGGTGTTCATCGGCGACACCGTGCACCTGCGGCTGACCATCGAGGACGTGCGGCCCTCGGCGTCCAAACCGGACCGCGGCATCGTGCAGCGCCGGTTCGACCTGCTCAACCAGCGGGACGAGACGGTGCAGACCGGGCGGATCGACGTGCTGGTGCGCCGGCGCCCGGTCTGACCACCCCGTCTACAGTGGACTCGCGGTGCCGCCGTCCACGTGCAGGTTCACGCCGGTGATGTGGGAGTTGTCGGCGGAGCACAGGAAACAGATCGCGGCGGCCACCTCGTCCGGAGTGGCCACTTTGGCCAGATCGCCGCGCAGGTCGTGGCGCGCGCGGATCAGCTCGAAGGCCGCGGTGGTGTCGTCGGGCGAGCGGCCGGCCGCGGCGAGGGACTCTTCGAGCCGCCGCGACAGGATCGCGCCCGGCGACACGGCGTTCACCAGCACGTGGGGCGCCAGCTCCACCGACATCGTCTTGGTCACGCTGTTCAGCGCCGCTTTCGCCGCGCTGTAGGCCGCGATCCCGGCGGCCTGCACGGTGGCCGACAACGCCGAAACGTTCACTACCCGGGCCGGGGCCGCCGCACGCAGGAGCGGCAGCGCGGCCCGGGTGGTGCGCACGGCACTCAGCACGCCGAGCTCGAACGCCGAGGTCCACGCGTCGTCCGGCGTCTCCTCCCACGGCCGCCGCTCGACCGGCGGACCGACCACGTTCACCAGCACATCCAGACTCTCCCACCGGGTCGCGAGCTCGGCGAACGCGGCGCGCACCGCCGCCGGCTCGGTCACGTCGACCCTGATCGCAAGCACCTCGGGCGCGCCGAGCGAACGCAGGTGCTCGACGAGGTCGGGCCGGTCGTCGCGGGTCCCGACCGCGAGCGCCGTGGCCGCGCGGGCGAGCCGTTCGGCCACGGCGAGCCCGACGCCGCGGCCGGCGCCCTGCACGAACGCGCGCCGCGCGTTCACGCGTCGACCAGGGCCGGCAACCGCTTGAGGATCAAGTCCTCGGCGTCGGCGGTGATGCGGGCGACCAGGTCGCGCACGCTCGGGATGTCGTCGATCAAGCCCTGTGCGGTGCCGACGGTCCACACGCCGGCATCGAGGTCGCCCGTCTCGAACACGGTGCGGCCGCGCGCCCCGGCCACGAGTTCACGGACCTCCTCGAACGCCGCGCCGCGTGCGAGGCGCTCCACCACTTCGCGGCTGACGCGGTTGCTGGCCACGCGCGAGGTGTTGCGCAGCGGCCGCAGGATCAGCTCGGTGTCGTTCTCGGTGGCGGCGACGATCGCCTGCTTCACCTTGTCGTGCACCGGTGCTTCCTGCGTGCAGAGGAACCGGGTGCCCATGGTGATGCCGTCGGCGCCAAGAGCCAGCGCGGCCGCGAGCCCGCGCCCGTCGGCGAACCCGCCCGACGCGAGCACCGGCACGCTGAGCCGGCGCGCCGCGGCGGGGATCAGCACCAGGCCGGCGATGTCGTCCTCACCGGGGTGCCCGGCGCACTCGAAGCCGTCGATGCCGACCGCGTCCACGCCGACCTGCTCGGCCTTCACCGCGTGCCGCACACTGGTGCACTTGTGGATCACCTTGATCCCGGCGGCGTGCAGCGCCGGCAGGTGCGGGGCCGGGTTCGAGCCGGCGGTCTCGACGATCCGCACGCCGGATTCGATGATCGCCTGGCGGTACTCGTCGTACGGCGGCGGCGTGATCGTCGGGAGGATGGTCAGGTTCACGCCGAACGGGCGATCGGTGAGCTCGCGGGTGCGGCGGATCTCCTCGGCGAGCGCTTCCGGCGTCGGCTGGGTCAGCGCGGTGAGCATGCCCAGCGCGCCGGCCTCGGCGACCGCGGCCACGAGCGGCGCGCGGCCGACCCACTGCATGCCGCCTTGGACGACGGGGTGCTCGACGCCGAACGTCTCGGTGAAGCGGGTGCGGATCACGGGGGGCTCCTTCGACGGGGTGCTGGACGGTCCACTCGGCGGACACCGTCGCGCCGGTTGTCGCTTCGACAGGAATTCATTACACTATATTCCACCGGAAGCGCGATACTCCAGCCTCGGCGCCGCGCTTCCCGACCGCCAGCGCACGAGGAGTGAGCCATGACGCCAGGAGCCCGGTTCCGGAGCCAGGTGTGCTCGACGGAGGTGATCGTGATCCGGCCGGCCGACGTCGAGCTGTACTGCGGCGGGCACCCGATGGTCGGCCTCGCGGACACGCCGGCCCCGGGTCTCACCCCGGCCGACGGCCACCGCGACGGCGCCCTGCTCGGCAAGCGCTACACGACCGGCGACGGTGTGCTCGAGGTCCTGGTGACCAAGGCCGGCGACGGCACGCTGGGCACGTCCTCGGAGTCGCTGCTTCCCTTGCAGGCCAAGCAACTGCCCTCGAGCGACTGACCCGTGGGGATCGAACTGCTCCTGGAGATGACCCGCTCGGCCGACGAGGACCGCGTGCTGCTCGGCTCCGCGCGCGACGGCCTCACCGCCCGCGAGGTCGACGAACTGTCGGCCGCCGGCGCCCGGCACCTCGTGGAGGCCGGCGTGCGCTCGGTCGCGTTCCTCGGCCTCAACGGCCCGGTGCTGCCCGTACTGCTGCTCGCCGCGGCGCGCGCGAACGTAGCGGCCACTCCGCTCAACTACCGGCTGTCCGCCGCCGCGCTCGGCGAGCTGCTGCTCCGGCTCGACGCGCCGCTGGTGATCGTCGACGAGCAGTACGCGAGCGCCGTTCCGGAGTCGCTGACCACGCTCGGCACCGACGCTTGGCTGGCGTTGTGCCGAGCCGGTGCGGACGGTGCGCTTCCCCCTCCGGCCGCCGACGACGACGTCGCGGTCACGCTGTTCACCAGCGGCACCACTGCCACGCCGAAATCGGTGCTGCTGCGCCACGGCAACCTGACCAGCTACGTGCTGCAGACCGTGGAGTTCGCCTCGGCCGATCCGGCGGACGCGACGTTGGTCAGCGTGCCGCCCTACCACGTCGCCGGCGTCGGCTCGGTGCTCAGCAACCTCTACGCCGGGCGCCGGGTCGCCTACCTGCCGAACTTCACCGCGGCCGACTGGGTCGAGCTCGTGCGCGCCGAGGAGATCACCACGGTGATGCTCGTGCCGACGATGCTCTCCCGCATCGTCGAGCACCTGGAGCAGTACCCGACGAAGTTGCCTTCGCTGCGCCGGATCGCTTACGGTGGCGCGAAAATGGCGAGGCCCACTCTCGAACGCGCGCTCGACCTGTTCGCGGGCGTCGACTTCGCCAACGCCTACGGCCTGACCGAGACCAGCTCCACGATCGCCGTGCTGGGTCCCGAGGAACATCGGCGCGCGTTCGCCGCCGAGGATCGAGCGCTGCTCTCGTCCGCGGGCCGGTTCGTGCCCGGCGTCGAGGGCGAGATCCGGTCCGAGACGGGCGCGGTCCTCGCGGCCGGCGAAACCGGGGAGCTCTGGGTGCGCGGCCCGCAGGTGTCGGGCGAGTACGCGGGCACCGGCTCCGCGCTCGACGCGGCCGGCTGGTTCCCCACCCGCGACCTGGCCCACCTCGACGCCGAGGGCTACCTGTTCCTCCACGGCCGCACCGACGACACCATCATCCGCGGCGGCGAGAACATCGCGCCCGGCGAGATCGAGGACGTGCTCCTGCGCCACCCCGAGGTCGCCGACGCCGGGGTGCTCGGCGTGCCGGACCCGGACTGGGGCCAGCGCATCCGCGCCGTCGTCGTGCTGCGCGCGGGCGCCACCGACGACCCCGAGTCGCTGCGCGCGTGGGTGCGCGCCCGGCTGCGCGGTTCCCGCACGCCCGACGAGGTCGTGATCGTGCCCGCGCTGCCCTACTCCCCCACCGGAAAACTGCTGCGATCGGAGCTGGCCTCGTGACCATCGGCGCGATCGCGTTCGACTTCGGCGGCGTGCTCACACAGCCGCCCGCCCGGGGTTTCGAGGAGTACGCCCGCGAGCTCGGCATCCCCGACCCCGCGCTGGCGCAGTACTTCCTCGGCGGCGAAATGATGGCCCGCCTCGAAGTCGGCGCCCTCTCGCCCCGCGACTTCTTCCGCCACGTCTGCGTCGACGCCGAAGAGAAATACGGACAACGCATCGACATCCGCCGCCTCGCCGCGGCCGCGACCGCCGCCGAAACGCTCGACCCCGCGATGATCGCCTTCGTCCGCGAGCTCTCCACGCACCTGCCGATCGCGTTGCTCACCAACAACGTCGCCTCGGCGAGCTGGCGCGCGACCTTCCCGTTCGACCTGTTCACCACCGTCGTCGACTCCAGCGAGGTGGGCGTCCGCAAGCCGGAACCGGAGATCTACCAGGCACTGATCGAGCGTCTCGGCCTCGCGCCCGCGGAAATCCTCTTCGTGGACGACCTTCCCGCCAACGTCACCGGCGCCACCGCCGTCGGCATCGACGCCGTCCTGTTCACCGGCCTCGCCGACCTGCACCAGACCCTGGCCGACCGCGGGCTGCCGCACCCCTGACCGACCGTGGGGATCCGCTGCGCACCAACGGATCCCCACGGTCCACCACTCCACGACCCTCACTCAGAACTCGAACAACGCCTGCTCCGGACAAGCCGCGATCCCCCGCCACACCTCCGCCTCGCGGCCCTCCGGCACGTCGAGGGCCGGCCCGCCGAGTGGACCATCATGCCGCCTGCCGGTCTCGCCATCCTCAGCCGCGACCTCGCCGTCTTCCGGCCGCCGAATTCCTGAGTGGTCCTGGAGATCCGCTGCGCACCAACGGATCCCCACGGTTCACCACCACGTTCCGGGCAGTGGCGGTGAACCACGGCCCGGGCCCGCTCAGAACTCGAACAACGCCTGCTCCGGACACGCCACGATCCCCCGCCGCACCTCCGCCTCGCGGCCTTCCGGCACGTCGAGGGCCGGCCCGCCGAGTGGACCATCATGCCGCCTGCCGGTCTCGCCATCCTCAGCCGCGACCTCGCCGTCCTCGGGCCGCCGAATTCCTGAGTGGTCCTGGAGATCCGCTGCGCACCAACGGATCCCCACGGTCCACCACCACGTTCCGGGCAGTGGTGGTGAACCACGGCCCGGGCCCGCTCAGAACTCGAACAACGCCTGCTCCGGACACGCCGCGATCCCCCGCCGCACCTCCGCCTCGCGGCCTTCCGGCACGTCGAGGGCCGGGGCGATGTCCGAGTAGCCGTCGTCGTCGACGGTGAGGAGGGCGGACATGGCCTCGCAGCGGGCGTGGCCCTGGCAGGCGCCTTCTTTCAGACCGGCTTTCATCGGGTTTCCTTTCGCGTGTTCACAGCTGCACGTACACGTTCTTGGTCCGCTGGAACTCCGCCAGCCCCGCCTGGCCGCCTTCGACGCCGAGGCCGCTGGCCTTCCAGCCGTTGAAGGCGAGCGCCGGGGGCAGGGCGGACATGCCGTTCACGGTGATGTTGCCGGCCTCCAGGCGCGAGGCGATGCGGTGCGCCCGGCGGAGGTTCTCGGTCCAGACGTAGCCGGCGAGGCCGTAGCGGGTGCCGTTCGCCAGCTCCACGGCCTCGTCCTCGTCGGCGAACGGCAGCACCGCGACGACCGGGCCGAAGACTTCTTCCTGTGCCAGCGCGGAATCCGGCGCCACGTCGGCGAGCACGGTCGGCTCGAGGTACGAGCCGTCCGAGAGCCCCGCCGGAGTGCCGCCGCCGGTCACGAGCCGGCCGGAGGCCGCCGCGACGACGCCGGTGATCCGGGCCTTGGCCGCGGCGTTGACCACCGGCCCCATCTGCGTGTCCGCCGCGAACGGGTCGCCGATGCGGATGCCGCCCGCGGCCGCGGCCATCGCCGCCAGGAACTCGTCGTAGACGCCGCGCTGTACGAGCACCCGCGTGGGCAGGAAGCAGCCCTGGCCGCTGTTCTGCACGGCGCCGAGCAGCAGGCTCAGCCGCGCTGTGCGCGCGATGTCGGCGTCGTCGAAGACCAGCGAAGCCGACTTGCCGCCGAGTTCCAGCACGGCGCGCGCGTTGCGGGCCGCCGCGGCCGTGGCCACCGCCGCGCCCGCCGTGTTGCCGCCGGTGAAGCTGACCAGGCCGACCTCGGGGTGCTGCGCGAGCCGCGCTCCGCCGGCGGCGCCGGAGCCGACGACGTTGAGCAGCCCGGCCGGCAGCCCCGCCCGGCACGCGATCCGCGCCAGCTCGACCGTCGAAAACGGCGCCAGCTCGCTGGGTTTGAGCACCACGGCGTTGCCGGCGGCGAGCGCGGGCGCCACCTTCAGCGCCGCGGCCATCACCGGCCCGTTCCACGGGATGATCGCGCCGACGACGCCGTGCGGCACCCGCTCCACGTAGTCGAGCACGCGCCCGGGCGGGCCGACGCGCGGCGAGTCGCCGGTGAGCTTGTCGGTGAGGCCCGCGTAGAAGCTGAACCACTCGGCCGCCTGCGCCGCCGCGGCGATCGCGGTCTTCACCGGCATGCCCATCTCCAGGCTCACCAGCGCACCGAGATCGGCCGTGGCCGCCCGGATCGCCGCGGCCACGGCCAGCAGCACTTCCCGCCGCGCGGCCGGATCGCTCGCCCACCACGAGCGCCACGCCCGCGCGGCCGACTCCACCGCCGTGTCGATCAGCGCCGGAGAACCCAGCCGACAGCGGCCCAGGGAACTACCGTCACCGGGGTGCGTGTACTCGACCTCCTCGGCGTCGCCTCGGTCGAGCGCGCCGTCGACGAACACCAGGCCCGCCGGCAGGCGCGCCGCGGCCCGCTCACACAAGGCCGCCGCGTCGGACAGCCGGATCTCGGTCACACGGTTCCCCTATCCAGTCGAAAACAGTATAAATAATTCCACAATGGCCGACCCGGGTCAACGCGGGCCGGCCACGACCGAACAAGGAGCTGACCGTGCCCGGTCCCGAAGAGCAGTCCCTCGTCCTCGTCGAGGCGCGCGACGGCGTGCAGATCATCACGATCAACCGCCCGCACGCGAAAAACGCCCTCGACGGCGCCACCGCCCGGGGCATCGCGGCCGCCGTCGACGAGCTGGACGCGAACGACGACCTGCGCGTCGGCGTGCTCACCGGCGCCGGCGGCACGTTCAGCTCCGGCATGGACCTCAAGGCGTTCGTCCACGGCGACCTCCCGGTCGTCGAAGGCCGCGGCCTCGGCGGAATCACGCAGCGGCCGCCGCGCAAGCCGCTGATCGGCGCGGTGGAGGGCTGGGCCGTGGCCGGCGGCTTCGAGCTGCTGCTCGCCTGCGACCTGGTCGTCGCCGGGAAGTCGGCCCGCTTCGGCGTCCCGGAGGTCAAGCGCTCCCTGGTCGCCGGCGCCGGCGCGGCACTGTTCCTCGCCCAGCGCGTGCCCCGCGCGATCGCCCTCGAGCTCCTGCTCACCGGCGACCCGATCACCGCCGCCCGCGCCGCGGAGCTCGGCCTGGTCAACTCCGTGGTCGACGACGGGACCGCCGTCGACGCGGCCCTGGAGCTCGCGGCCCGGATCAGCCGCAACGGCCCGCTCGCCGTCGCCGCGACGAAGGAGATCTCCCGGCGCGCGGCCGATTGGACGGTCGAGCAGGCCTGGGCCGAGCAGCCCGCCCTGATGGGCCCGGTGTTCGCCTCGGCCGACGCGCAGGAAGGCGCCAAGGCGTTCGCGGAGAAGCGCCCGCCCGTGTGGACCGGCCGCTGACCGGGCTCACCCCAGGCTGCGTTTGAGCTTCACCCGGTACGAGTACTGCTCGGGCAGGAAGTGGTTCACCGCCAGCTCCACGGGCTGGCCGTCCGTGGTCAGGTACGTGCGGTCCACCCGCAGCAGCGGAGCGCCGGCCGGGCAGGCCAGCGCGTCGGCGAGCGTCGCGTCGGCCGCGGCGGCCGTGATGCTCTGGTCGGCCTCGGCGATCGGCGCGGGCAGCCGGTCGTCGAGCAGGCCGATGATGGTCACCTCGCTGGTCGCGCCGGCGGTGGCGAGCTCCGGCGCGTCGGCGAGAGTGCTGCCGGCGGCGGGGTGCAGGTGCACGGCGGTGTGGCAGAAGGGTTTTCCGTCGTGCAGCCGGCGGAACACCACCGTGTGCACGGTGTCGCTGTCCAGGCGCAGCCGGCTGGCCGCCTCCACGTTCACCACCCGCCGCAACGGCCGCAGCACTTCGAGCGTGGTGTCGAGCGAAAGCCCCATCAGGTCCTCGATCGAGCCGAACTGCCGCAGGTACTGGCTGTCGCGTGGAGCGGCGAACGTGCCCCGTCCCGGCACCCGGTGCACGAGCCCGTCGGCCACCAGGTCCTGGAACGCGCGGCGCACGGTCTGCCTGCTCACGCCGTGCTCGGTGGCGAGCTCGGCCTCGGTCGGCAGCCGGACACCGTCGTCGAAGCGCCGCTGCAGGATCGCCTGGCGCAGCTCGCGCGCCAGCACCTTGTACGCGGCCTCGCCCGGCTGCTCACTGATCGTCATTCGGTCCACTCCGCTCCCGTCCGGCCCCACAGTGTGCCGGGTCCCGGCTCAGCCGAGCCCGCCGCGCTGAACCAGCTGGCTCACGATCACGTTGCGCTGGATCTCGTTGGTGCCCTCGCCCACGATCATCAGCGGCGCGTCGCGGAAGTAGCGCTCCACGTCGAACTCAGTGGAGTAGCCGTAGCCGCCGTGCACCCGCACGGCGTTCAGCGCGATCTCCATGGCGGTCTCGGAGGCGAACAACTTCGCCATGCCCGCCTCCAGGTCGCTGCGCGCACCCGAGTCGTAGGTCTCGGCGGCGTGCAGCACGAGCTGGCGCGCGGCGGTGTACTTCGTGGCCATGTCGGCGAGGTAGTTGCCGATCGACTGGTGCTGCCAGATGGGCTTGCCGAACGACTCGCGCTCCTGCGCGTAGCGGAGCGCGTCGTCGAGCGAAGCCCGGGCCACGCCGAGGGCGCGCGAGGCCACCTGGATCCGGCCGATCTCCAGGCCCTTCATCATCTGCGCGAACCCGCGGCCCTCCTCGCCGCCCAGCACCGCGTCGGCCGGCGCCCGGTAGTCCTGAAAGGACAGTTCACAGCTCTCGACGCCCTTGTACCCGAGCTTGGGCAGGTCACGCGACACCGTGAACCCCTCGCCGGGTTCCACGAGCAGGATGCTGATCCCCTTGTGCCGCGGCTCGGCGCGCGGATCGGTGCGGCACAGCAGCGCGATGAGCCCCGAGCGGCGCGCGTTGGTGATCCAGGTCTTCGACCCGTTCACCACGTACCCGTCGCCTTCGCGGCGGGCCGAGGTGGTGAGCGCCTGCAGGTCCGACCCGCCACCGGGCTCGGTCAACGCCATGGTCGCGCGGATCTCACCGGTCGCCATCTTCGGCAGGTAACGCTCCTTCTGCGCCTCGGTGCCGAACGCGACGAGCAGCTTCGTCACCACGGTGTGGCCGCCCATCGCGCCGGCGAGGCTCATCCAGCCGCGCGCGAGTTGCTCGGTCACCTGCACGTAGCACGGCGTGGACACGGCGACCTCGCCGTAGGGCTCGGGCACGGCGAGCCCGAAGATGCCGAGGTGCTTCATCTGCTCGATGAGCTTCTCGGGGTATTCGTTCGCGTGCTCGAGCTCGCGCACCACCGGGCGCACGTCGCGGTCGACGAACTCCTTCACGGTGTCGACGATCGCCTGCTCTTCTTCGCTGAGGATGTGCACGGTCTCCCTTTCGGACGGACGTCAGATCACGCCGGCGGCGCGCAGGGCGTCGACGTCGGCGGGCGAGCGGCCCAGCTCGCTCAGCACGGAAGCGGTGTGTTCGCCGAGCGCGGGCACCGCGTTCATCACGGGGTCGACCCCGCCGAGCGACGCGGGCGGCAGGAGCGCCTCGATCGGCCCGCCCGGCGTGCCGATCGTGCGCCAGCGCCCGCGTTCGCGCAGCACGGGGTGGTCGAGGAAGTCCTCGACGGTGTTGAGCCGGGCGTCGGCGATGCCGGCCTCGGCCAGGGCGGCCAGCACGGTTTTCGCCGGCCGGGTCCCGAAGTTCGCCGAGATCACGGCGTTGAGCTCGGCCCGGTGCGCCACGCGCGCGGAGTTCGTGCCGAAGCGCGGGTCACCGGCCAGCGCCGCGTCGTCGAGCACGACCTCGCACAGGCGCCGCCACTCGCGGTCGTTCTGCACCGCGAGCACCACGACCTCGCCGTCGCCGGCGGTGAACGGGCCGTACGGCGCGATCGTGGCGTGTTCGGCGCCGGCTCGCTGCGGCGAAGTGCCGCCGTAGCGCGTGTAGTAGGCCGGTGAACCGAGCCACTCGGCGAGCGCCTCGAACAGGGACACCTCCACGGGCACGATCCGGCCGGTGGTCGCGCGGCTCAGCAGCGAGGTGAGGACGCCGCTGTAGGCGTACATGCCGGCGGCGATGTCGGCCACGGAAATCCCCGCCTTGGCCGGGCTGTCCGGGGTGCCGGTGAGGGACACCAGGCCGGTCTCGCACTGCACCATGAGGTCGTACGCCTTGCGCGCGGCCCACGGACCGTCGGTGCCGTAGCCGGAAATGGTGCAGGAGATCAGCCGCGGGTACTGCCGGGCCAGCGACGCGGCGTCGACCCCGAGCCGGGCCGCGGCGCCGGGCGCGAGGTTCTGCACGAACACGTCGGCCGTCGCCAGCAGGTCGGCCAGCACGGCGCGCCCCGCCGGCTCCTTCACGTCGAGCGTCACCGATTCCTTCGACCGGTTGAGCCACACGAAGTAGCTCGACTGCCCGTGCACGGATTCGTCGTAGCGCCGGGCGAAATCACCGCCGGCGGGGCGCTCGATCTTGATCACGCGGGCGCCGAGGTCGGCGAGCTGGCGGGTCGCGAACGGCGCGGCGACGGCTTGCTCGAGGCTCACCACGGTGAGGCCGGACAGCGGCCGGGTCTGCTCGGTCATGTCAGGCCGGCCCTCGCGCGGACAGCAGCTGCCGCAGCAGCGCCCGGGCGCGCGGCCAGTCGAGCCCGTCGAGCAACTCGGGCAGGTCGGCGCCGCAGTCGGCGATTTTCCCGGCCATGTCCTGCGCGGAAGGCGGCCGGTCGGGCGAGCCGGGCGGCAGGGCGAGGGTGACGTGGTGGGTCGTGCCGTCGTCGAGGCCGATCGAGATGTCGACTTCGCCGGCCAGCAGCCAGTCGCCGCCCGGCGTGAGCGTCGACTCGACAAGACCGGCGAGCTGCTGCGCTTCCGGGCGGGTCACGGCTTCGTCGGTGAAGCTCGCGAAGCCCGGGCGCGGGTCGAGCAGCGCGGCCGCCACTGCGTACTCGAGGCTGAACTTGCCCTCCAGCCCCGTGCCGGGCCGGTGGTGGATCAGCGGATGCACGCTGCTCTCGGGGGTGGTGACCTTGATCGAGGACACCCGGGTGGCGTCGACCGGCTCGGGTAACTGGTCGCGCACGGCGCTGATCGGGCGCTGTGCCGCGTAGCAGCACGGGAAGATCTTGATGGCCAGCCCGCCCGGCACCGCGGGGCCGGTCAGGTCGACGCGCGCGGGGTCGCCGCCGACCAGCCGCAGCCAGTCGTCGAGCGCACTCGGGTCGGCGGTGGCGCCGGCCGCGGCCAGGCGGGCGGCGCGCAGCCCGGCGTCGGCGGCGAAACCGACCTGCAGCGATTTCGCCGACGTGCCGAAGGCGCGCTGCACACCGCCGGCGGCCGGGATCGCGAGCGCAATAGCCGTGGCGGTCTGGGCCGGCGAGAGGCCCCATGACACCGCGGCCGCCACCGCGGCGGCCGGGGCGCCTGCCGTGCAGGTGGCGTGCCAGCCGCTCGCATAGTGCTGCCAGCCCAGCGCCACGCCGAGCCGCGCCATCACGCCGGCGCCGGCCAGGTAAGCGCGGGCGTCACCGCCGGCCGCCAGGGTGGCGGGCACGCAGACGACGCTGATGTGGGTGGTCGATTCCAGGTGCAGGTCGTCGAAATCCAGCACGTGGCCGATCGCCGCCCACCGCGCCGCCTCGGACAGCCCGGTCACGATCCGGGCGACCGGATCGCGGCGCGCGGCGAGGGTCACGGCCATCGTGTCCACGAGCGAGCGCTGCGCCAGCTCGCGGTCGTCGGCGGTGGGTTCGTAGTCGTGAGCCCACCCGGCCAGCGCTTCCGCCGTCGAAACCATGCTCGTCCGTCCCGCCGAAGATCACCGCAGCAAATGTACGGCCAATATTGGGCACGGGCTCCGCCGGTTGTCAACCACAAGCGGCGGAGTGGTTGACAACGGCCACGACCGCACTGGAAACTCGGCGGTGGATTTGGCCGTACATTTGGAGGAGCACACCGTGACCACCGGCGTCCCGATCGAGGTGCAGGGTCCCTACTTCGACGAGCTGGCCGTGGGGCAGCGCTTCGACACCGCACCCGAGGTCACGCTCACCGAGGGCCAGGCGGCGCTGCACCAGGCGATCGTGGGCGACCGGCTGCGCCTGCCGCTCGACGCCGGGCTGGCCCACGCGGTCACGGGCCGCGCTCCCCTGGCGCACCCGGCGCTGGTGTGGGACCTGGCGATCGGCCAGTCGACGCTCGCGACCCACCACGTGCGGGCCAACCTCTTCTACCGCGGGTTCGTGGTGCGCCGGCTGCCGCGGATCGGCGACACGCTGTCCACCGTGACCGAGGTCGTCGGGCTCCGCCAGAACCGGGCCCGCGAGGGTCGCGCACCCACCGGCCTGGCCGCCCTGCGCATCGAGACCACCGACCAGGACGGCCGTCCGGTGCTGGACTTCTGGCGGTGCGCGATGCTGCCGCTGCGCGACCCGGCCCGCGACACCGGGCACCACGACGACCTCGACACCATCGGGACGAACCCGACGGTTGCCGACTACGCGGCGGCGGTCGACGGCTGGCAGCTCGCCCCGTTCGCCGACCGGCCGCGCGGACCGCGGTTCGCCGACCTCGCCGTCGCCACCACCTACCGTGTGGTCGGCGCCGACGTGGTGTCCTCGGCGCCGGAGCTGGCGCGGCTCACCCTCAACATCGCCCGCGTGCACCACGACGCCGTGGCCGCGGGCGGGCAGCGGCTCGTGTACGGCGGCCACACGATCGGTCTCGCGATGGCCCAGCTCACGCGCGCGTTGCCGAACCTCGTCACCGTGGCGGGCTGGGACGGCTGCGACCACCTCGGCCCGGTCCACGAAGGTGATCTGCTGTCGAGCACCGTCACCGTCGAGAACCTGACCCCGCTACCGTCCGGCGAGGGCGGGCTCGTGCACCTGCGCATCGACGTGGAGGCCCACGGCGACGAACCACGCCCGGTGCTGCTGTGGCGCTGCGTCGCCGTGCTGGCCTGAGCGTTCCCGGCTCGGCGAAAGGAAACCCTGTGGACGCCGAAGTTCTCGCCGCGGCGCGAACCCTCCTGTTCGTCCCCGGCGACCGCCCGGAGCGCTTCGCCAAAGCCGCCGCGAGCGGCGCCGACGCGATCGTGATCGACCTCGAAGACGCCGTGGGGCCTGGAAACAAGAGACAAGCGCTGCGCAACGCCCGCGACTGGCTCGCCGCCGGGCACGAAGCGGTCATCCGTCTCAACGCGACCGGAACTCCCTGGCACCCCGACGAACTCGCCGCACTGGCCGACCGGCCCGTGGCCGTCCTGGTGCCGAAATCGGCCGACCCCGCCGCACTCGCCGGTGTCCTGGCCGCCCTCACCCCCGGCTCGGTCGCCATCCCCCTGGTCGAAACCGCGGCCGGTGTCCTCGGCGCCCCGGCGGTCGCGGCCGTGCCCGGGGTCGTCCGCCTCGCCTTCGGCCACGTGGACCTCTCGACCGAGCTCGGCGTGCCACCGGAGGGCTCCCCCACCCTCGACCAGGCCCGCAGCACCCTCGTGCTCGCCTGCGCGGCAGCCGGCATCGCGCCACCGCTCGACGGCGTCACCACCGCCCTCGACGACCCTGCCGTGCTCGCCGCGGACGTCGCCCGCGCCCAGCTGCTGGGCCTCACCGGGAAACTCTGCGTCCACCCCCGCCAGGTGCCGCTCGTGCACGAGGCGTTCGCGCCCACCGAGGCCGAACTGAGCTGGGCCCGCAGCGTCACGGCCGCCGCGACGGACGGCGCGAGCTCGGTCGGCGGGCAGCTGGTCGACCGCCCGGTGCTCCTGCGCGCCGAACGGCTGCTCGGCCAGGCGGATCGGCGCGGCGGCCCGCGCCGGCCGTAGCGTCCGCGCCTTGATTTTTCCTGCACCCCGGATTCATCGAAAACCCCTTCGCCAACCCAGAAAAGACGAAAGAGTTCCTGCCCCGGGCGCCGCGCGGAGATCATTAATGTCGGGCGCACAGGCCGATTCGTACCGCGATGACGCGACACGTTGCACGACAAAGGAGCAGAGGTGTCTTCTGACATCACCGTGGTTCTGGCCCACGGCGCCTGGGCCGACGGTTCGAGCTGGGGCAAGGTCATCGACGCGCTGGAGCAGACCGGCGTCCGCGCGATCGCCGCGCCGCTGCCCCTCACCACGTACGAGGACGACGTGGCCGCGCTCGACCGCACGCTGGACCACGTCGGCGGCCCCGTGGTGCTGGCGGGCCACGCCTACGCCGGTGGCGTGATCGGAGCCACGCGCGCCCCGAACGTGCGCGCCTTGGTCTACGTGGCCGCCCTCGCGCCGGACGAAGGCGAAACCATCGCCGACGTCTTCGGCCGCGGCACCCCGCACCCCCAGGCCCCCGCCCTGACTCCGGACGCCCACGGCCTGCTGTGGCTGCCCGACGAAGCCTTCGCGAACGCCTTCGCCCCCAACGCGACACCCGAAGAGCAGGCCCGCCTGCGCGCCCTGCAACGCCCGATCTCCGGCGCCTGCATCACCGTGCCGGTCGGCCGTCCACTGTGGAAGGACGTGCCCACCTGGTACCTGCTCGCCACGCAGGACCGCATGATCGTCGCCGACAACCAGCGCTTCATGGCCGCCCGCATGAACGCCGACGTCCGCTCCTTCGACGTCGACCACACGCCGTCCGTCACGGCACCCGAGGTCGTGACCGAGCTGCTGCTGGAAGCGGTCCGCAAGGTCGCCTGAACGCCCGTGGCCGGCACGCATCCGGCACTGCGGCCGGCACCGCCGGCGAGCGCTGGTCGAGCGCCGGCCGGCGGTGGCCCGGTTCGCCGACAGTGAACCGCGGAATCGGACCGGCACCGGACCGCGTTGTCACGACATGGACCCCGACAACCCGGACCCCGAGGCGCTGGACCCAGAGGCGCTGGAACCTGAAGCGCTGGACGCCTACTCGGCCATCGTCACGTCCGTCGCCGCGCAGCTCACCCCGCGCGTCGCGGCGCTGACCGTGCGCTCCGCGCGCGGGGAGTCGGCCGGGTCGGCGGTCGTGCTCACCGGCGAGTCCCACCTCATCACCAACTCGCACGTGGTCGCCGGCGGTGACCACGGCACGGCGGAGTTCGCCGACGGCACCGTCGCCCGCTTCGACGTGGTGGGCACCGACCCGCTCTCCGACATCGCCGTGATCCGCGCCGACCGCGCCATCCCCACCCCACCCGAATACGGCGACGCCGACCGGCTGCTCGTCGGCTCGCTCGTGGTGGCGGTCGGCAACCCGCTCGGCCTGGCCGGCACGGTCACCGCGGGCGTGGTCAGCGCGCTGGGCCGAAGCATCCCGGCCCGCACCCGCACGGCCGCTCGGCTCATCGAAAACGTGATCCAGACCGACGCGGCGCTCAACCCCGGCAACTCCGGCGGCGCGCTCGCCGACAGCCACGGCCGCATCGTCGGCATCAGCACCGCCGTCGCGGGCTTCGGCCTGGGCCTGGCCGTGCCCATCAACGCCACCACTCACCGCATCGTCGGCGCTCTCCTGCACGACGGCCGGGTCCGCCGCGCCTACCTGGGCCTGGTCACCACGCCCGCGCCCCTGACCCCGGCCCAGTCCGACCGCTTCGAGCAGCGCACGGCCCTGCGCATCGTCGAGGTCGTGCCGGACAGCCCCGCCGCCCACAGCGGCCTTCAGCCGGCGGACCTCGTCCTCGCCCTCGACGGCACGCCGCTGCGCACCGCCCAGTCCCTCCAGCAACGCCTCTTCGACGACGCCATCGGCCGGCGCACCGAGATCACCGCCTTGCGCAACGGTGCCCTGGTCGACGTGATCACGGTCCCCACCGAACTCCCGGACTGACACCCCGGCGCGCGGGTGGGGTGCCCCGGCACCCGGAGCACCCCACCTGCTTTCAGCAGCCTCAGCTCGCGGGCACGCTCTCCGCCGGTTCGGCGCCCAGCTCGTACTCACGCACCACACCCTGCGGCCCCGCCTGAGCGAGCAGCGCCGCCGGGTCGTCGACGGGCGGGTAGATCCACACCTGGTTGATCGTGTGCTTGAGCTCGGCCGCGGCCTGCTCCGTCAGCTGCACGTCGCGATCCCAGCCCGAGGTCACCACGGCACCGGCCGGGCCCAGGGCGAGACAGGTGACGTACGGCGCCGGCTCGAAGCGCACCAGTGGTTCGCCGAGGACGTCCGCGGCCACGTTGTGCCCGGCGTACTTGCCCTGCGGGAGCGCGTGCTGGCAGCTCTGCATGACCACGCGGCCCTCGTCGGGCGACACGGCCGCCGCGGTGTCGCCGGCGGCGTACACGTGCTCGACACCGCGCACGCGCAGGTACTCGTCCACGTCCAGCCGGCCGAGGCGGTCGCGCTCGCCGGGGACGAAGGAGGTGAGCGGGCTGGCGGTCATGCCCGCCGTCCACACCACGGTGGCCGCCGGGATCACGGTCTCGTCGGACAGGCGGACCTCGTCGTGCGCCACCTCCAGCACGCTCACCCCGAGGCGCACCTCCACCCCGAGGTCGGCCAGTGCCTTCTCGATCGCCGGGCGCGGGCCCTCGCCGAGCTCCGGGCCCACGGCGTCCAGCCGCTCCACGAGCACCACCCGGACTTCGCCCGCCGGGGCGACCTCCCGGAGCCGGCCGACCAGTTCGGTCGCGATCTCCAGCCCGGTGAACCCGGCCCCGACCACGACCGCGGTGAAGCGGCCGGGCTCGCCGCTGCGCTGTCCGGTGATGGGCTCGGGCAGGCGGAGCAGGTGCGCTTCCAGCCGTGCCGCGCCGGCGAGGGTGTCGACGTCGAAGAGGTGCTCGGCACCGGGCAGGGCCGGCCGCACGACCTGGCTGCCGGAGGCGAGCACCAGCCGGTCGTAGTCCAGCACCACCGGCGTGCCGTCGCGGCGCACCGCGGTGACCTGCCGGGCGCCGGTGTCGATGCCGGTCACGGTGCCGGTGACCCGGCGGACGCCGACCGGCCCGAGCACCCGGTCGAGCGGCACGCGCATGCGGTCGGGAGCCGCCTCGTAGAGCCGCGGGCGGATGACCAGATCGTCGCCGGCGTCGATCACCGTGATCTGGAGGTCCTTTTCGGACAGTCCGCGTTCCTGGCGCACCTTCGCCGCGCTCGCCGCACTCCACACACCGGCGAAGCCGCCGCCCACGATCAGGATCTTTGTCATCCGGATTCTCCTCACCCGCGTGCCTCGCACGCCTCGCTGTGCCGGCCGGGCGGCGACTGCGCGCTCCCGCGCGATCACTCCCGGTCGGCGGCCGACGAGTGAGAACCCTATGAATCTGGATATCCGATGTCAAGATTAAA
Organism: Amycolatopsis rhabdoformis; assembly: GCF_035918295.1. Lineage (GTDB taxonomy): Bacteria > Actinomycetota > Actinomycetes > Mycobacteriales > Pseudonocardiaceae > Amycolatopsis > Amycolatopsis rhabdoformis. Next base: position 2,248,519 of record NZ_CP142149.1, on the reverse strand, counting down.
ACCCTGATCCGGCAACGGATCCACGCTGCGGAATCCTTTCGGACGCTAGGAAACCACCAGCACCACGCGCCCACGCACGGCGCCCTGCTCCAGGCGGCGGTGCGTTTCCGCGGCGTCCGCGAGGGTCCGGCGTTCGACGTGGTGCGGGCGCAAACCGCCGTGGGCGAAGCGGTCGTTCAAGCTCACCGCGGCCTCCGCGAGTTCCTCGGCGCGCGCGTTGGAGATGGCGAACCCGAGCACGGAGCGGTCGTGCATGTACAACTCACCCGCGGGCAGCACCGGACGACTGCGAGCACCGGCGAGCACCACGATCCGGCCCCGCTCCGCGAGCAGCCCGACGGCCGCCTCCAGGTCGTTGCGGCCCGACGTGTCCACGAAGACGTCCACCGCTCCGGCGGCCGCGAGGCGGTCGGCGAGCCCCGGATCGCGGTAGTCGAACACCTCGGTGGCCCCGAGCGCGCGGCACCGGTCGAGATCGTCGGCCGACGCCGTCGCGATGACCCGGGCCCCGGCCGCGGCCGCGAGCTCGATCAGCGCCGCGCCGACGTTCCCCCCGCCGCCCGCCACGAGCACGGTCTCACCGGCCCGCACCCGGCCGTGGGTCACCAGCGCGAGGTACGCCGTGGCGCCCGGGTGCACCATCACCACGACGTCGAACGGATCCGCCCCCTCCGGCAACCGGTAGAGGCGCTCGGCGGGCACCACGGCCCGCTCTGCCGCCGCGCCCTGCCGCCCGCCGTGGCCGAGGCTGTTGCTCCACACCCACTCCCCCGCCCGGAACCCGGCCGCGTCCGCGACCACCCGGCCCACCACGTCGCGGCCGAGCACGAGCGGCAGCGGAACCGGAGTCACGTACAGCCCCGAGCGGACGAACGTGTCCACCGGGTTCGCCGACGTCGCGACCACGTCGACCAGCACCTCACCGGGCCCGGCCACCGGATCGGGCAGCTCACCGACCCGGATCTCGTCCACTCCGCCGAGCTGTTCGACATAAGCCGCACGCACGTTTCCTCCTCAGTCAGAACCTGCTCCCGGACGCCGAGCGCCCGCTCACCCGACCGGCCCCGCGAAGTGGAACGCTGCCACGTCGAGCCGGTGCCGGAAATAGAAGCGGTGCGCGGCCGCGTTCGCGACGCCGGAGTCGAGCTCCAGCCGATCGCAGCCGGTGCCGCGCGCCAGCGTCTGCAGTTCGGCGAGCAGCCGCGCCCCGACGCCCCGCGAGCGCGCGGCCTCGTCGGTCACGAGGTCGTCGACGAACAGCACGCGCCCGCGACTGGTCACGAGCCGGCGGTACCCGGCCGCCGCCAACGGCCGCCCGGCCCCCGAATAGGCGACCAGGTACCGCAGACCCTGCTCGTAGCCGTCCGTGACCAGCTCGTCGAACAGCTCTTCGCTCATCACGGGCCGCAGCCGGCGCAACAGCACCAGCAGGTCGGCCGGATCGTCGCCCCGGCCCAGTTCCCGGATGTCCACTTCGTCCACGAGCCACACTCCTTCACGCCGAAGTCCTTCACGCTAACCAGAGATCGGCGAGCTCACCTGGTCCACTGGTGACACCGCGCGCTGGACCGGTTCGCGCTACTCGCGCCGGTGCCGGTCCAGCCACGCGACCACGTCGTCCGCCGCACCGCCGGCGCTGCACGGGCCGAGCACCGCGTAGTGGTCGTCCCCGGGGTAGAGCCGGAACTCCGCCTCGGCGCCGGCGTTGCGCACCGCCTGCCGGGTCACGGCCTTCTTGATCGACGGGTCCTGGTCGCCCTGCAGCAGGAGCATCGGCGCCGACGCCCGGACCCGCGGCACGGTCTGGCCGTCGAGCCAGTCCTGCAGGTGCAACGCGGCGGCGGGCGTCTGCGGCGTGAACTGGAAGTCGTTGAGCTGCGCGCCGAGGTCCTGGTTGAAGTCGGTCCAGATCCGGTCGGTGCACTCCTGCATGGCCTTCGGCAACAGCGCGAGCGCCTGCTTGCCCAGGTACTGGTCGTACTGCAGCTCGGGGTGCACGGTCTTGAGGCCGTGCAACGCCAGCAGGTAGAACCCGCGGTCGACCGGGCCCGGCGAGCCGTAGCTGTAGGCCTGCCCGACGTCGGTCACCGGAGCCAGCCCCACCGTGCCGCGGAAGTCCAGGCCGGCGCCGTAGGTCCGGGCCAGCTCTCCCGCAGCGATCGCCGCCTGGCCGCCCTGCGAGTGCCCCACGGCGAAGTAGGACTTCGACACGGCCGGGTCGGCCTGCGCGGCGGCGCGCACGGCGTCGATCACGCCACGTCCTTCGCTGTCGGCCACGATGTAGGGGTGCTCGCCCTCGGTGCCGAGGCCTTCGTAGTCCGTCGCGGCCACCGCGTACCCGGCTTTGAGCACCTGCGCGAGAAAGCCGCCGTAGCCGAAGAGGTCGACCTTGCCGTCCTGGTCCGGCGCGGTCGACGGGGCGCACGCGTCGATGATGCCGCTGGACCCGTGGGCCCACGAAACCACCGGCCAGCCCTGCTTCGGCGCGCGGCCCTTCGGGGTGAGGAGCGCGCCGCTCACCACGATGTCGCGCCCGTCGAGCGACCGGGACCGGTAGGTGATGCGATCGGCCCGCGCGGACACCGCGGCCAGCACCGGGTCGAGGTTCGGGATGGCCCGTGCGGACAGCAGCTGCCCGGTCGCCGGCCGCGGCCGCTCCGCCGCCGCGGCGGGTTCGGGTCCATAGTGGACGGCGGCCGGACCGGCCACCGCCACCGCGGCGACGGCCGTGACCGCGGCCGCGACCCGGCCGATTCTCTTGCTGCGCTTCATGGTTGTCGCTCCTGCCCTCGCTGACATCTCCTCCCTGAAGACCGGTGAGGACGGTCGCGGCGTGACCGGCTTCCCTGTGAAGGCCGACACACGCGTCACCGCTGGGGCACCAGCACACCTTCGAAGAAGTCGGCCAGCTCCTCGTGGTCGTCCCAGGGCAGCACGTGCGCCACGTACTGGTCCGGGCGCACCACCACGAGACAACCCTGGTCCCGGTCCACGCCGCGCAGGTCGAAGACGTCGGAGGCCGGGTCGGCGCAGAACGCCTTCTCGTAGTCCACCAGGCCGAACGGGCCCTTGCGCGGCAGCAGCCCCGCCGGCAGGTCGGCCACGGTCACGTCGCGATGTCCCTGCTGGAGCACGGCGCGCACGTCGATCACCGAGTCGGGATCGGCGCCCGGCGGGGTGAACCGCGCGGCGAGTTCCGTCAACCGCTCCACCACGTCGGGCAACCGGGAGGCGGGGGCCGCCGGCTGGTCGCGGTCGGCGAACACGTACACGCGCCACGCCCCGTCCGCGCGGGCCGCGTGCCCGAGGTGCATGGGCTTGGCATCGGAGAGGCGGACGACGGGTGCCGAGTGGAACCTCGTGCCGACACCGAACCCGGTCGCCAGCTCCTGGTGCAGCGGGGAGGCCGTGAGCATCGAGTGGTCGTACCGCACGGACACGCCCGCGGTGAACCGGCCGTGTTCGCGGAAGTAGTGCTGGAAGCGCTCGGAATCGTCGTCGCCGCTCAGGAGCGTGGTGAACTCGCGGTCGAAGTCGATCAGCCGCTGCGCCACGACCTGCCGTTCCTCGGAGTACGTGCGCAGGACCTCGGGCCGGGCCGTGCCGCGCAGCACGGTGGCGAGCTTCCACCCGAGGTTCCACGCGTCGGCCATCGACACGTTCATGCCCTGCCCGGCTTTCGCGCTGTGCGTGTGGCAGGCGTCGCCGGCGATGAACACGCGTGGGTCCGCCGCGTTGTCGTCGAACCGGTCGCACAGCCGCTGGCCGATCTCGTACACGGTCCACCAGCCGACGTGCTTCACGTCCACTGTGTACGGATGCAGGATCCGGTTGGCCACGGCGGCGAGCTTTTCCGGTGTCGCGCTGCGGTTGCGCAGCATCTCGCCGTCGCGCTCGTTGTCGAGCTCGATGTAGAGGCGCACGAGGTAGCCGCCTTCGCGCGGGATGATCAGCATGCTGCCGTGCTCGGAGTGGATCGCGGACTTCAGCCGGATGTCGGGGAAGTCGGTCACGGCCAGCACGTCGAGCACCCCCCACGACTGGTCGCGGGCCTCACCGCGCAGCTGCTGCCCGATGGCCTGGCGGGTCGCGCTGCGCGAGCCGTCGCAGCCCACGACGTAGCGGGCGCGGATCGTGCTGGTCTCCCCCGTCGGCTCGAAGCCGTCGAGGTGCGCCAGCGTCACCGTGACCGGGTGGTCCGCGGCCGGGTCCGGGTCGACCTTGAGGTCGGTCACGTGCAGGCCGTAGCGGGGTTCGATCCGCGCCGCCGAGTTCCGCAGGTGTTCGCGCAGGTAGGCGAGCATGCGGGCCTGGTTCACGATCACGTGGGGCATCTCGGAAAGCCCCTCTTCGACGTCGGCGATGCGTCCGGTTCGGACGATGCCGTGATCACCGGGCTGCCAGAAGGCGACCTCGTTCACGCGGTAGCCCTCGTGGATCAGGCGGTCGGCGAGGCCGAACGCCTCGAACATCTCCACGGTGCGGCACGCGACGCCGTCGGCCTGGCCCACTTCCAGCGGCCCGTCGCGGCGGTCGACGACCACCGTGGTGAGCTCGGGAAACTGCGCGAGCTGCGCGGCCAGGACCAGCCCCGCGGGGCCGGATCCGACGATGAGCACGTCGGCCGTCTCCGGCACGCCGGCCGGCCGCTCGGCGACCGAAGGGTGCGGCTGCCGGACGAACGGGTCTCCGGGCCGGTAGCCATCGAGGTAGAACTGCACGGTGCGGGCTCCTCTCCGCGGGGTGATCACTCCATTCTCCCGGCGGTGCGCAGTGGAGAACAGGAAGTTCTGCGCTCCAGAACTCCCCTTGCCCCCGGCTTTCCTTGTGCGACCCTGTACTTGCCGGATCAGCGCGACGCGCGACGCCCGCGCGAGCACAGAGGAGATTCCGCCGTGAAGAACTCACCGAGCTACACCGTGACGAGCGTCGACCACGCGCTCCAGCTGGCGGTGATCCTCCAGGTGGAGGGCCCGCTGCGGGTGAGCGACGCGGCCGAGCGCCTCGGGGTGGCGCGGTCCACGGCCCACCGCCTCCTGTCCATGCTCGTCTACCGCGATTTCGCCGTGCAGGACGAGAACCGGTGGTACGCCGCCGGTCCGGTGCTCTCGCTCGCCACCCGGTCGCACTCGCGGGTTTCGCTGCTGCGGCAGGTGGCCATGCCGTTCGTGGAGTCGCTCGCCACCCACCTCGACGAGAGCGCGAACCTGATGGTGCTGTTCGGCGACCACATGCGGTTCATCGGCACGGTCGAGGGCAACCGCGTGCTGCGCGTCGGCAGCCGCGAAGGCTCGGTGTTCCCGGCCCACCTCGTGTCCGGCGGCAAGGCGATCCTCGCCGAGCTGCCGCCCGACGAGCTCGAGGCCATCTACGCCCCACAGGCGTGGGCCGGACGCGAGCAGGACCGGCCTTCGCTGAGCGCGCTGCGGGAAGAGTTGCACGGCATTCCCGCCGCCGGCTTCGCCCTCAACGTCGAAGGCACCGAGGCCGGAGTCACGGCGGTGGGCCGCGTGGTGCGCACCGGCGACGAGGACCTGCGCGCCGCCGTGAGCGTGTCACTGCCGTCCACGCGCTTCTCCACCGACGTGCTCGGCTCGGTCGTGCGGGGGCTGATCGCCGCCACCGCCGGCATCGAGCGGGCCTTCGGCCGCAAGATCGCGGCCGAGGCCCGCTAGGCCGTCAGACCTTCGGTTCGCCGAGCTCGTGCTCCGCGATCGTGGTGCGGTAGCGCTCCTCCCACGACTTCGTGAGCGGCTCCTGCTCGGCGCCACCGAACGTGTAGGCCGGGGAGAGGATCGGCAGCACGCGCTGCACCTCCACGACCACGACCTCGTTGGCCGGGTAGCCGGGGCCGTTGATGTCCAGCAGCCACGAGTTGAGCCACTCGTACTCCGGCGCGCCGGGCGGGGCGAACCGCGCCACGCCCTTGAACCGGTAGCCTCGGCGGCTGAAAAAGTCGATGGCGTTGATCTCGATCCGCGGGTCGCGCCGCAGGTTCGCGATGGTCGTGGGCGAGGCGATGTCCATGAACACCAGGTGCTGGTCGTCGTAGACGCGCACCGAGCCCTTCGGCGAAAGGTTGGGCGAGCCGTCTTCGCACACGGTGGCGGCGAACGCGAGCATGGCCCGCTCGATGATGTCGCGCATGTCCTGGTCGATGATCGTCACAGCGGTTCTCCTGTCTTTCGGGTCGGTTGCAGAGCGGGCGCCGCCGGTGCGTGGCCGGCGCCGAGGTCGACGTTCCTCGTCTCCGGTCCGGACACGGCACCCACCACGATGAGCACCCCACCGGCGCAGAGCAAGACGAGCGGGGTCAGTTCATAGGGCAGGAGCCGGGCGAGGCCGGCTTGGTAGAAGGCGTAGAACGACGGGATGATCACCGCGGTCGTGTAACCGAGCCCGTACGCGCTGGAGCGGACCCCGACGTGGAAGCGTTCCACGATGTAGGTGCTCACCACGGCGTAGGTCGTCACGACCACGAGCACGAGCAGCACCACGGCGATGCCGATGGGCACCACCCCGTGCAGCTGCCCGCTCGCGATCAGCAGGTACAGCAGCGGCGCGGCCACGGCCGTGAGCACGCCCTGCGCCACGAGGAACGGTTTGCGGCCGATGCGCTGGCTGAGCGCGCCGGCGCCGACGTAGGCCAGGGCCAGCACCGCGTAGGCCACCACCAGCACCATCGTGGACTCGACGCCGGTGAGCTTCGTGCGCAGCACGGCGGGCAGCACCGCGCCGACCATGTTGAACGCGAGCCAGATGCCCGACATGAGCACGAAGACCTGCAGGAAACCGCGCAGGTTCCCGCCGCGCAGCAGCTCCACCACGGGCGAGCGGCGCGGCGTGGTGTCACGGTCGCGCCAGGCGTCGGACTCCTGGACGTTGCGCGCGTACCACCACGCCCACACCAGCGCGAGGGCCGCGCCGATGAAGAACGGGATCCGCCAGCCCCACTGCACATACGGCGTCGAGGGACCGCCGGCCGGGACCACGAGCAGCAGTCCGGTGGTGAGCAGCGCGATGGCGCAGTACGCGAGCGGGAAACCCGTCATGATCACGGCACCGTTGAAACCGCGGCGCGCCTTCGGGCTCTGCTCCAGGGCCAGCGGTGTGGCTGCGGTGTACTGGCCGCCGAGGAACACCCCGTCGAGGAACCGCAACGCCACGAGCAGCACCACGGCGGTGATGCCGAGTGTCGCGTAGCCGGGCAGCAGCCCGATCGCGCAGGTGCAGAGCCCGAAGCCGACGAGCGAGATGATCGACGTGCGCCGACGGCCGCGGCGGTCGCTCAGGTGCCCGAAGATCAGCGCGCCGAGGGGTCGGCCGAGCAGCGTCGCGACGAAGATCGCGGCGGTCACGATCCGTCCCGTGGACTCCGGCATGCCGGCGGGCGTGAAGTACGCCTGCGCCGGCCCGAGCACGATCACGGGCAGGTAGACGTCGAACATGTCGATGAACAACCCGACCTGCGCCCCGATCCGGGCCTTGCGGCCGCGCCGGTCGGTGTTCTCGAGGTCACGCGGGGCGACGTGCGGCGGAGACTCAGTCATTGAGGCTTCTCCCGGGGTGGTCGCGAGTTTCTGGATGGACGGGGTCCAGTAAAACGACGCGGCCCACCCCGACCGAGGGAATTCCTCAGACCAGAACAGCACCTCCGGAGATCCTTTTCGGACGGTCTGCTTCCCTTCGCCGCGGTCGAGGTCATTGAATATGGATACTACTTGACCAGGTTGAGTTCTGCACACGAGAATTCCCGGGCCCCGGCGCGGTTCGCGTGGTTAGTGTCGGGTTCCCATCCACACGGCGTTGAGGAGCAATGGTGCCCACGATGAGTCATCCGACAACCGACGACCGGCGCGCGGCGCGATTCCCGAGGGAGCTCTGATGGCCACCTTCGTCCTGGTCCACGGTTCGTGGCACGACGGCACGCTGTGGGCCGACGTCGCCGACCGGCTCACCGAGCGCGGGCACGAGGTGCACTCCCCCACCATCGCCGGGCACGGCCCCGGCGCTTCCCGGGCCGTGACCCACGACGACTGCGTCGCGTCGATCACGCAGTACCTCGACGAGCACTCCCTCGGCGACTTCGTCCTGGTGGGCCACAGCTTCGGCGGCAGCGTGATCGCACGCGTCGCCGAGCGGCTGCCGGACCGGGTGCGCCGGCTGGTGTTCCTGAACGCCTTCGTGCCGGTGAACGGCACGAGCGTCCTGGACAACACGCCGCCCGCGTACCAGGAACTGTTCCCGCAGCTCGCCGCGCAGACGACCGACGACACCGTGATGCTGCCCTTCGAGGTCTGGCGCGAGGCCTTCATCGGTGACGCCGACCTGGCGCGCGCCGAGGAGACCTACCGCCTGCTCACGCCCGAGCCGCTGGGTCCCACCGTGGAGAAGCTGGACCTCACGAAGTTCTACAGCCTCACCCACATCCCCCGCAGCTACGTCCTCTGCGGCGAGGACGCCGCCCTTCCGCCGGGCGACCCGGACCACGGCTACCTCGCCAACGCCCGCCGCCTCGGGGTCTTCCGCCTCGTGACACTCGACGGTTCGCACGAGGTCATGTTCACCAACCCGGCCCTGCTGGCGACCAAACTCGAACTCGCCGGCCGCGACTGACCCTGACCCCGGGCCGCCGTCGCCCCGCGGCCGCCCCACCGCGACCGGCGACGCCGGCCCGGCCTCCGGTCACCGCACGTCAACCTGGTCCTCGTCCCCGGAGTGCGCCGCCGGGAACCGACGGGGTTCGGCGACCGAAACTGTCGGTGGCCCCTGCCAGGATGACCGGCATGCGAACAGTGCTCAACGACGACCTCCACGTCCACTATGGACAGTGTTATGTCCACAGCGAGGGCGGTGACCCTTTCCAGGGCCGGCGGACGGCGTGTTTCGCCGGCCAGCGCAACGGGCTGTGCGGCGCCGCCACCGCCGGCACCCTCTACCTGATCACCGGGCTGCACACCGGTAACGTGGGGTTCAGGGTCGAGGTCCACGACACCGAGCCGCCCGACCAGGGCGCCGAGGACGTGGTCGAAGTTTCGTTCCGCGTCGAAGGCGCTTCGCGGCTCGTGACCTGGGGCGGCGAGAGCTCCTGGGACCTCGACCTCGCGCCGGGCGACTACCGCGTCCGCTACGCCGGCACCGCGATGGACGCCGGCCACACCCGAGACACCCGGCCCGCCGGCGAACCCGAACGGGACCACTACCTGCTGCAATTCTGGCCGGCGCCGCCCGCACCCGACGCGATCGTGCGCCGGACCAGCGCGATCGCCGAGTACTGGCACGACGTCGCGCGGAAGCTGCCGCCCCCGCCCGGGTAGCGGGCCGAGTTCAGCCGCGCTCGGCCAGGGCCTTGAGGATCACCTCGGCGGCGTGCCCGGAGGCAGGGTGCTGGCCGGTGATCAGGTTGCCGTCGACCGACCGCGGAGGACGCCGGCCGACATCAACGCGGCGGGGCCGTGGCAGAGCGAGGCCACGACCTTGGTGTCGTCGGGCAGCAGCAGCGTAGCCGGGACGCGCGCCACGTCGGCGTTCACGGCCAGGTCCTGCATCGGGCCGTGCCCGCCGGGGATCAGCACGCCGTCGAAAGCGGACGGGTCCACGTCTTCCACGCGCACCGGCGTCGGCAGGAAAAAGGAGTGCGCGGCGAGGTGGCCGGCGGCCCGCCACGACGGTTCGGTCAACGAACTCCCCCTGGTAGCATGGCGTCATGGCTCTCCCCAAGTACTACGCGGGTCAGCAGTGTTCCCTGGCGCGCAGCCTCGAGATCGTCGGCGAGCGCTGGACGCTGCTGATCCTGCGCGACGCGTTTTTCGGTGTGCGTCGCTTCGGAGATTTCCAGGCGCACCTGGGCATGTCGCGCGCCGTGTTGACCGAGCGCCTCGAGGGGCTGCTCGAAGCCGGCCTGCTGACCGAGACGCCCGGCAGCCACGGCTACCGCGAATACGTGCTCACGGACAAGGGCCTGGGCCTGTGGCCGGCCGTGCGCGACCTGCTCGCCTGGGGCGACGAGCACTTCTCGCCCCGCGGGCCGCGCCGCGTGTTCCGCCACGTGCGCGATTCCGGTCTCCTCGCCCAGGACGGTTCGTGCTCGTCCTGCGGCCGCACCGTCGATCCGGCCGAGCTCGACATCCTCCCCGGCCCCGGCTACGACGACCACGCCGGCGATTTCGTCAGCGAAGCCCTCGCCGAACCCCACCGCATGCTGGAGCCGCTGCGCGCACGGTGAAGGTGGCGCGAGGGACTCCGCGGCGGCGCCCGTTTCGGACCGGCGGTGCGGTGACCACGGCTTTACCGCACCGCGGCAACCTCCCGGGCGCCACTGCGCGAAATCCGGGCGTAGACCGGGATCGCCACGCCGATCAGCACCGAAATGGCCGCACAGATCACGACCGGCACGGTCCAAGAACGCAACAGGGCTTGGGGCGATGCGGGGTCCACCGTGGACGTCACCACGGCGACCCCGAGACCGGAGCCCAGGTAACGCGCGGTGTTGTTGACGCCGCTGCCCATGCTCGCGTGGTGGGCCGGCACGGTGGCCACGGCCTGGGCCCCGAGCGCGGCGTTGAGCAAGCCGGTGCCGATACCGGCGATCGCGAAGCCCGGAATCAGGCGCAGCAGGGTGGAAGTGTCGTACAGGGGTGCGAGCGTGGCCAGGCCGGCGCCGGTGATGATCAGGCCGAGGGCGAGCTGGGTTTCCGGCGTGATGCGGCCGCGCAGGTGACGCGCGACCAGGGACACCAGCACACTCACCCCGGCCCAGATCACGAGCGGGAGCGAGCCGGCCAGTGCGGAACCGTGCAGGCCCTGCTCCACCAGGGTGGGGGTGTAGGAGGTCAGGGAGATCACGCCGAACCCGGCGGTGAAGGCGGCGACGGTGACCGTGACGAACTGCCAGTCGGTGAACAGGCTGATGTCCACCAACGGAAATTCCGTGCGCCGTTCGTGGCGGACGAAGGCGGCCATGATGAGGACACCCACGACCAGGAACGCGATCACCGTGGGCCGGACCCAGCCGGCGCGGCCGAGCACCAGCCCGGCCAGCAGTGCGCTCGGGCCGGCGATCAGGGCCGCCGCGCCGAAGTAGTCGATGCGGCCGCCGGCCGGGGCGTGCCGCGCGGGGTTGGCGGGCAGCACCCGGGCGAAGACGATCAGGCCGAGGCTGAGCAGACCGATCACGAGGTAGGGGCTGCGCCAGCCGGCCGCGGGGCCCAGCAGCGCGGCGAGCAACGGCCCGATCAGGATGCCGACGCCGAGGCTCGCTCCCCAGAAACCGGTGGCGCGCGTACGGCGGTGGCCGTGCGGGGTGACCTGAGCGATCAGCCCCAGGCTCGTCGCCACCAGGGCCGCCGCGCCCAGCCCCTGGCCGACGCGGGCGATGCTGAACAGGGTCGAGCTCGCGAACACCGCGCCCCCGAACAGGAAACCCGCCTGGACCGCCGCGCCGATCACGAACACGGTGCGGCGCCCGAGCCGGTCGGCCAGCGCACCGCTCACGAGCAGGCCCGCGCCGAGCCCGATGCTGGCCGCGCTGAGCATCCACGTGCGGTCCGTGGCACTCGCGCCCATGGCCTGGCCCAACGTGACCAACGTGCTCATGGGCACCGTGAACATCACCATCGCCAGCACGGTGGCGACACACGCCAGGGCCACCGTCGGCCCCTCGGCCGCCGGTCGTGCCGCGTCCTCGGTCCGCGGGTTCTCGACGTTCACGATCGTCCTGCCTTTCTGCTGGTCACGGAGTTCTCTGCCGGTCGCGGCGCCGCGAGCGCCCGTCCCAGCGCGCCGGCCAAGTCGGCCTCGGTTCGGGGCGACAGGTCGACGCCCGGGTACAGGTGCAGCTCCACCGGCACGTTCGCCTGCGCGAGCCGCCTCGCGTACTCCTGCGCTTCGTCGCGCACCGCGTCGAACTGGCTTGCCGTGACGTACGCCGGCGGCAACCGCGTCAGGTCGGTGACGCGGGCGGGCGCGGCGTAGGAGGACACGAACGGGCCGCCGGCCTCGTCGCCCAGGTAGGCGGCCCAGCTCCGCTCGTGCCCGACCCGCGGGTCCACCGAGGTCCGCATCGACTCGGTGGCGAGCCGGTCGTCGAGCGCCGGGCTCACGAGCGCCTGGAACGCCGGTGCCGGGCCGCCGCAGTCGCGGGCCAGCAACGCCACGGCGGCCGCCAGTCCACCCCCGGCGCCTCGCCCGACCACGGCGATCCGCGCGGGATCCACTCCGAGCTCGTCGGAGGTTTCCGCCAGCCACACCAGCGCCGCGTAGCAGTCGACGACCGCGGCCGGATGCGGGTGCTCGGGCGCGAGCCGGTAGTCGACCGAGACCACGACGGCGCCCACGGCCTCGGCGAGCGCCGCCGCACCGGCGTGGTCGGTGTCCAGGCCGCCGGTCACGAAGCCGCCGCCGTGCAGGTGCAGCACCGCGGGCCGCGGCTCGCTCCCCCTGCTCGGCCGGTACACGCGAACCGGCACCGACGGCGCACCGTGCCGGCCGGGTACCTCACGGTCCTCGACGGTCAGCCCGCCGACGTCCGGCTCCGCCCGCCGCGGGTACCGGGAAGGCTCGGCCTCCCGGGCCTTCCCGGGCAGGCCGACGGCGAGCTCCGGATTCACCGCGTAGGGCAAGGGAAACTCCTCGGTCGGGGTCGCCCGCGTCAGCACGCGGGGACGGAACGCGGTCCGCTGGTGCCGACCTCGCCGCACTTGCCGCGAACGCGCTCTCGGGCGGGCCGGCCGCCGACCTTCTCGACGGTCCCGGCCGTGCCGCGCAGGGAACCGGTGCATCGGCACTCCCCTGGTTCGGCGTCGCCGCGACATCTGCGGATCGGGTCAGCTGCAGGTTCGGTGAACGAACCATGAGGGACCATAGCACGCCATGGTTCGGTCAGCGAACTCATGTGAAGGTTCCCCTGACGCAAACCGGCACACTCAGGGACAAACCGGAAACCCGCCCGCCTCCGTGCCGCTCCAGCCGGTCGCCGATTCACGGAGCCGAGCCGCCACAACCCGATCACAGCGGCGAAAGGAGGGCAAAGCCGCGCGTAACCCAAGTCACGCGGCCGCCCGAATGCGCCTGACCCGAAACGGCGGGCGAGAACGAGACAGCGAATGTCCACTCCGGACACCGAAGATCGTCGGAACCCGGCCGGGTTCCGACGATTCCGTCGCCGTGCAGCTCGAGAGCTACGAGCCCGGGCGCAGCAGCGGCCGCAGGTCGTCCAGGCGGTCGAACAGGTGCCAGACGTAGGCGGACGAGCCGTTCTCGCGGTGCGGGTGCAGGTCGGCCAGAGCCGGGTCGGCGCGGTAGCTCTCGAACGCGGCGCGCGACTCCCACTCGACGACGATCATCACCGTGCGCGGCTCGATGTCCCCGGCGACCGACTCCCGGAACCGGCCGAGCGCGACCACGCGACCGCCGTGCGCGGCGACCTCCTTCGGCGATCGCCGGGAGTAGGCCAGGTACTCCTCCCGATCGGCGACGTCGAACAGGTTGAGCGCGTAGACCGGTCCTTCGTCGTGCGGCTGCGTCATGCGTCCTCCCGGGTCGAGTTCGTGGTGCACAGGCGGGAAAATCCCCTTCTCGAGCCACCGGCCATCCCCACGCCGGTTCTCGCGCTCCCGCCCGAGCGTGGCCGTCACCGTAACCCCGCGGCGGCGTTCGCGGCTCCCGGCGGCCCGTGACCCGACCCACTAGACGACTGGTCTAATCGCCTGCTACGGTTCCGCCATGCCCGTCGCCAAAGCCGAAACCCGCAAGACCCTGCTCGATGCCGCCCGGCGGATCGTGCTGGCCAAGGGGTACGCCGCGGTCGGCATCAACGAGGTGCTGGCCGACGCCGGCGTGCCGAAGGGGTCGTTCTACCACTGGTTCTCGTCGAAGGACGCCTTCGGCGAGGCGATGATGAAGAGCTATTTCGACGATTACTTCGCCACCATGGACCGCATCGTGGCCCAGAGGGAGAAGAGCTCGGCCGAGCACCTCATGCAGTACTGGCAGTACTTCTACGACACCCAGGCCGCCGACGACTGCCAGGGCGGATGCCTGGTCGTGAAGCTGGGCGCCGAGATCGCCGATCTGTCCGAGGCGATGCGGGTCACGACGAAATCGGGCACCGCGGAGATCGTCGACCGGATCGAGCGGATGATCACCGACGGCATCACGGACGGGTCGGTGTCCGTCGTGGACACTCCCCGCGCCACGGCCGAGAGCCTCTACGACCTGTGGCTCGGGGCCAGCATGATCGCGAAGATCCACGGCAGCGCGGGCCAGCTCGACCGCGCCATGGCGGTCACGCGCCAGGTCCTGCACGTCTGACCCATCCCGAGTTTCCACCCCCGTTTCCTGCCTGCGCGGTACCGGGTCGCGCAGTGCTGTCCTCTACTAGTAGACCGGTCTAAGAAAGGAACTCTCATGTCCCCCGACCTCACCTGGTCCGACGCGACCGAGCTCGCGGCCCTGATCCGCACCGGGAAGGTGTCCTCCGTCGAGGTGGTGCGCGCGCACCTCGATCGCATCGAAGCCACCAACCCCAAGGTGAACGCCGTGGTCACCGTGAATGAAAGCGCTCTCTCCGCCGCGAAGGCCGCGGACGAGGAGCTGGCTTCGGGCGTGGCGGTGGGGCCGCTGCACGGGGTTCCCTTCACCGTCAAGGATTCCTTCGACACCGCCGGCGTGCTCACCCAGCGCGGGTCGCCGATCTTCGCCGGGCGTGTGCCCGACACGGACGCCACCGCCGTGGCCCGGATGAAGCGCGCCGGCGGCGTTCTCCTGGCGAAGACGAACCTCCCGGAGTTCTCCTACGCGGTCGACTCCGACAACGGGCTGATCGGGGACACGAACAACCCGTGGGACCTCGGCCGCACGGCCGGCGGTTCGAGCGGCGGCGAGTCCGGCGCGATCGCCGCGGGCATGTCGCCGATCGGCCTCGGCAGCGACCTCGCGATCTCGGTGCGCGGGCCGGCCGCCAACACCGGCATCGTCGCGCTGAAGCCGACCCACGGGCGCATTCCGATGACCGGCATCTGGCCGCGCGAGCCGCGCCGCGACTGGCACGCCGGCCCGATGGCGCGCACCATCCGCGATCTCGCGCTCGCGTACTCGTTCCTCGCCGGCCCCGACGGCGCCGACGGGTTCTCCTCCACGGTCCCGGCCTCGTTCGACGCCGGTCTCGGCGCCGCGCCGGAGCGGACCGTCCGCGTCGGCTGGCTGGTCGACTCCGGGCTCGGGCCCGTGGACCCGGAGGTCGCGGCGACCGTGGCGGCGGCCGCCGAAGCGCTGAGCGGCGCGGGCGTGCACGTCGAAGCCGTGCGCATTCCCGCCCTCGAGCACGACACCCCGCTCGAACTGTTCAACCTGCAGCACGTGATGGAGGTGAAGCCCGCCTACGCGGCCGCCACGGCGGGCCACGCCGAGCAGATGCACACGGCGTCGAAGTTCATGCGCGCCGCACCCGAAACGTCCATTGAGGACTACGTGCGGGCCGAGCAGGGTGTCGAACGGCTCCGGGACGGCTTCGCGGCATACTTCCGGCAGTACGACGCTCTACTGCTCCCGGTGACCACCGTCCCCGCGCACCGGCACGGCACGTCCGAACTCACGCTCGACGGCCAGACCCTGAGCGTCTTCCACGTGATGTCCGCGACCGTGCCGTTCAACCTGACCGGCCTCCCGGCCCTGTCGATGCGGTTCGGCACCTCCGGCGAAGGCCTGCCGATCGGCGTCCAGCTCGCCGCCGGCTGGCACGCGGAGTCGACGATCCTGCACCTGGCCGCACTGCTGGAGACGCTCAGCCCGGTCCGCGGACTGCACCCGTCCCTCTGACGATCTCCGCACACCGAGCCGGGCGCCCCGAGAAGACCTCTCGGGGCGCCCGGTCGTGTCCACTCAGGACACCGAAGTTCTCGTGCTGCTCACGGGGTCAGGAGGCCGACACGCGATTCTGGTGCACCCGCAGGTTGACGGTCGCGAGCCTGAGCAGCGGGGTCTCGATGCCGAGCTTGTCGCCGCGCAGCACGAGGTCGGCGAAGACGTGTTCGACCTCGGTGGGCAGGCCGCGAGCGAGGTCGCGATAGAAGGACGGCGCGAAGGCGGAGCCGCTCGCCGTGAGCTGTGCCGTGGTGGCCGCGAACTCCGCGGCGGTCATCGGGTGGCCGGCCGCCGCCGACACGGCCGCCGCCTCGGCCACGACCGCCGCGGCGAAGTCCGCGCCGCCGGGGACACCGGCGATCTCGCCGATGGTGCCGCGCATCAGCACAGTGATCGCGCCGGCGGAAGCGATGAAGACCCACTTGTGCCACATCAGCGTGACGATCCGGTCGGAGGTCGCGAAGGGGAAGCCGGCGGAGCCGAAGTCCCGCGCGAGTGCGGACAGCCGGGGCGTCTCCTCGCCGGACTGTTCACCGATCACCATGTCCGCCATCGGGGCGAGCTGGCGGATGTCGCCGTCGTCGTCCACGAACGTGACGACCTTCACCACGCCGCCCAGCACCGCGCCCGGCCCGAACCGGTCGTTGAGGACATCCAGGTGCGCCATGCCGTTGAGGAACGGGATGATCCCCACGCCCGGCCGCACCGCCGGCGCGAGGTCCTCGATCGCGGCGGGCAGCGCCTCGGCCTTGACCGACAGCAGGATCGCGTCGTACGGGTCGGCCAGCTCTCCCGCCACGAGCAGCTCGGGGTGCAGCACCTCGGTGCGCTCCGCGCTCACGATGCGCAGGCCGCGTTCGCGCAGCACCTCACGCCGACGCGGCCGCACCAGGAAAGCCACGTCGTTGCCGGCCTGCGAGAGCCGCGCACCGAAATAGGCACCGGTCGCACCCGCACCGACGACCAACACTCGAGCCATGCCGAAACCTCCGGGAAGTCCACGCGCGCCGACGCAGGCGGCAGTCGGCCGACGGTAACACCTCTGACTTTCATCGAGCAAGCCAGAGAGCCGACGTCACTCGCCGGTTCCCGCGTCCACTCAGCGGTGCGCTTCGCGCGCCGGAAGGGCACACCCGCCACCCCGCACGTCGAGATCGGCAGCAGCACGGCGGTTCCCCGGCATCAGGAACAGTTCACCCGGCGCAGTCGTCACCTCAGTGTCCACAGTGGCCTCTCCCGGGTTCGCGTCGCCCTCGCCGACAATGCAGCCCCGGCCGAGGGGACCGGGGCTGCTTCGCGCTCCGGCCGCGTCGGACGCGGTGCCGCGCGGCGGAGTGATCGTGACGAGCACAGGTGACCCCACCGTTCGGGCCGGGTGAGCTCGCCGGGCCGGCGCGGATTCCTTTGCGCCGCCGACCGTAACCGGGCCGGCCAAACCGCTACTGCTCGTTCCACCACTTCGTGAGTTCTCCCGCGACTTCGCGGGCCTGGCGCGCACCCGCTTCGGTTGCCGCGTCGATGAACCGCCCGTCGAGCAAGTCGGACGGCTGCCCGTAGTACGGCTCGGACACCAGCACGCGCACGTCACAGCCGCGCTCGGCGAGGATGGCCTCCTCCCGCGCGAGGTCGTCCATCGGCCGGCAGGCCACGATCAGGACCTTGCCTCCGCCGCGCAGTCCTCCGCCAGCTTCGACAGCCAGGTCGGCGTTGGTGGAGGAGCGCACTCCCCCGTCGACCCAGACGGTACCGGCGACGTCGACGGCCGGCGCGACACCCGGAGCCGCGGTAGAGCAGGCGATCCCCACGGCGAGCGGAAGCCGGTCGTCGGCCGACCATGCGCGCGCCTGGCCGGTTTTCACGTCCACGCTCGCCATCGCCAGGTTCCGCGGCCACGAGCCTTCGGGTGCGCGGCGCTGCCACAGCTCCGCGGCCTCGGCGGCCGACAGCGGCGGTTCCGCTTCCACCGCAGCCTGGGCCAGCGCCAGCATCGACGGACCTCCGGCGCCGGGCTTCTTGCTCATCATCCGGGTGAGCTTTTCGCGGTCACTGCGCCCGTTCGCCGCGCGCTCGGCGTGCCAGGCCGCCCGCTGCCGCATCAGGTCGGGCAGCCCGGCGAGGCCGGTGGGCCGCATCGTCAGCCAGGCGCCGACGAGCGCGCCGGCCGAAGTGCCCAGCACGACGTCGGAGTCGGCCGCCGAGAATCCCGCCGTGGTGAGCCCGAGGACCAAGGCCGCCTCCCACGACGCGCCGACCGGTCCTCCGCCGCCCAGCACCAGTGCTCTCGCCGGAGCAGAACCGTGCTCGGAAATCTCGTTCACCGGAGAAGCACCTTTCACCAGTCGAGGTCGAAGGGGAAGAAGACCTCACCCTCCGGTGCGGTCTTGCGCTCGGCCAGAAGTTTGACCGCGGTCGCGCCGGCCGGCACCCGCAGCGGCGGGTTCTCCTGCTCGATCGTGTCAGCGACGATCGTGGCGACCTCCTCCGGGGTCACGACCTCGCCGCGGGTCTTCACCAGCTCGTCGAACAGCGGGCCGTACGGGTCGTCGTCGGAGCGGTACACCTTCGCCTTCGCGCCACCGTTCGTGGCCACCACGCCCGGCTGGATCAGGCTGACCTTCACGCCGAAGTGGCCGGCTTCGATGGCGAGCACCTCGGCCATGGCTTCCACGGCCCACTTGCTCATGCCGTACGGGCCGATGATCGGCAGCACCATCCGGCCCTGGATGCTCGACAGGAACACCAGGTGGCCGGACCCGCGCTCGCGCATACCGGGCAGCACGGCCTGCACCACGCGCAGCGCGCCCAGCGTGTTCAGGTCGAACAGGCGCGCGACCTCCGACACGGGCACGCTTTCAAGGGGAGCCCGCATGGTCTCCCCCGCGTTGTTGATCACCACGTCGATCTCGCCGGCGGCGGCCACCGCGGCGTCCACACTGGACTGCTCGGTCACGTCCAGCCGCAGCCGCTCGGCGAGGGGCAGGTCGGCCAGGCTGTCCGGGTTGCGGGCGGTGCCGATGACCCGGTGGCCGCGCCGGGCCAGCTCCAGGGCCATGGTGCGGCCGATGCCCTGGGACGCACCGGTGATGAGGATCGAAGACATCTCGGAAACTCCTGTTTCGCTGGATCGCTGATGACAGTCGGGCCGGCCGAGGACACGCCGTGGCAGTCCCGTGTGGACCGCCAGGGAGCAAGGCCACCGCGATGACGCTCCGGAAGGCGACCGAAGCAACCTGCCTTCACCGAGGCTAACATCTATCTATGTCGGGCGACATAATTCTCCGACACCTTTCGAGTGATCGAGCCGACTCCCGGCGTCGATCGAAGGGTCAGTCGCGCACCGCGACGAGGGCTCGCGCCCGGCCGACCACGGTGTCGCGGATCGCGTCGAACGGCTCGGGGCTGCGCAGGGCGCGTGAGGTCACCATCGCCCCCTCGACGCCGGCGATCGTCGACTGCGCCAGCTCACGAGCCTCGGCCTGCTCCGCGCCGAGCACCACGAGCCGCAGCGCCATGGTCTCGACCATGAGGAGGAACGCGCGCCGGCTGGCGGCACCGAGCTCCTCCGACTCCTGGCCGACCTCGAGCACCAGCGGCGCGATGGTGCAGCCGCGCCCGTATCCGCTGGTCAGCATGCCTTCGCGAGCCGCCTCGACGTAGGCCAGGATCAGCTCCTCGGGCGTCGTCGCCTCCCCGGCGAGCTGCGTGATCAGGTCCACCTGCTCGCGCGTGTGAGCCTCGGCCGCCTCGGCCGCCATCTGCACCTTGCCCTGCGGGAAGTGGTAGTAGACCGACCCCCGGGGCGACGCACTGCGTTCGACCACGTCGGACAGCGCCATGGAGTGGTAACCGTGTTCGCGGATGAGCTGGCGAGCGGCGCCGACCATGCGCGCCTTGGTGTCCGAACGTCGAGCCATGGGCCCAGTGTAGCGCCGTGGCATGTATGACGAACGACATAGTTGGTTGCGCTCAGTAGTATGTCGAGCGACATAATCGACGCGAGATTCCGCCGAGGAAGGATCGCCATGCCGTTCGTGACCATCGACCTCCTGCGAGGGAAGTCCGCCGCGTACCTGGCGGCCGTCTCCCAGAGCGTGCACGACGCCCTGGTGGAGGGCCTCGGCATGCAGCAGGACGACCGGTTCCAGCTCATCCACCAGCACGAGCGGGAGGAGATGGTGGTCGCCCGCGATTTCCGCGGCGGCCCCCGGTCCGACGACTTCCTGGTCGTGACCATCGTCGACGGCCTCCAGCGCGGCGACGCGAAGAAGAAAGCGTTCTACCGGGCCCTGGTCCGCAACCTGAGCGCCAACCCCGGCACGAAGCCCGCGGACGTGTTCGTGAAGATGCACGAGACCGCGCCCGTGAACTTCTCCTTCGCCGACGGCGTTTCCGGCACGGAGACGGTCGCCCGCGAGGCGCTGGACCGCGCCGCGACGGTGCCGGGCACCCGCGACGCCTACACGCCCGACGAGATGGCGCAGGCGGTCACGGAACTGTTCCGGGACAACGATCGCGCCCGGCTCGTGTCGATGCTGCGCGACGACTTCGTGTTCAAGATGCCGAAGTCGATGCCCTACGGCGGCGAATTCGTCGGCGCGAAGGCGTTCGACGACTACCTCGCGCGCGTCGTCGGATCGGGCAACGAGTACTACTCGAGCTTCGTCACCGAACTCGTGCGCCTGATCGAGGCCGAGCACCACCTCACGGCGCAGATCGCCATCACCGCCACCGGCAAGACCACCGGCGAACAGATGCACGTCGAGAACGCCTGGGTCTTCGACACGACCGGCGGCGTTTTCCGCTCCGCCCAGATCTACGCCGACACCGCCGCCGGGCGAGAAACGGCCGGCTGAGACCCGGAGCGCCCGCCGACCGTCCCTTCCGGACCCCGGAACTCCCCTTCCCCCGGTTCACCTCCAGGCAGTTTCCCCTTCCCGAGGAGTCGCCCCATGACCCGAACCGTCCGCTTCCACGAACTCGGCGGCCCCGATGTGCTGCGGCTCGAGGAGGTTCCCGAGCCGCGGGCGAAGGCCGGCGAAGTCCTGATCCACGCCCGCGCGTGGGGGCTCAACCGCGCGGATTCCCTGTTCCGCCAAGGTCAGTACGGCGTCGCCCCGGCTCTGCCCTCCGGCTTGGGGTTCGAGGTCGCCGGAGTGGTCGCGGCCGTCGGTGAGGGGGTCACCGATTTCCACGCGGGCCAGGCCGTGAGCGTGGTGCCCGGTTTCGACCTGCTCAGCTACCCGATGCACGGTGAATCCGTGGTCGCGCCGGCGAACTTCGTGGTGGCGCACCCGAAAGAGCTGTCCTTCGAGCAGGCCGCCTCCACGTGGATGCAGTACATCACGGCCTACGGCGGTCTCGTGGACCTCGCGAACACCCGACCCGGCGACACCGTGGTGATCTCGGCCGCGTCGAGCAGCGTCGGCCTCGCGGCCATCCAGATCGCCCGGCGGGAGGGCGCGAAAACGATCGCGCTCACCCGCACGAGCGCGAAGCGGCAGCGACTGCTCGACGCCGGTGCCGACGCGGTCGTCGCCACCACCGAAGAAGACGTCGTCGCGCGCATCCTGGAGCTCACCGACGGCCGCGGCGCGCGTGTCCTCTTCGACCCGGTCGGCGGCGCCGCGCTGGCCGGCTTGATCTCGGCGGCCGCCACCGGCGCGTTCCTCGTCGTCTACGGCGTGCTCGACTTCACGCCGGCCACCGTGAGCGTGCTGGACCTGCTGCTCAAGCGGCTCACCATCCGTGGCTTCGGGGTGATGGAGCTCGCGCTGGACGACCCGGGCCGCCTCGCCGCGGCCGTGGACCACGTCCGCAAGGGCATCACCGACGGCGACCTCGTCCCCGTGATCGACCAGGTGTTCCCGCTCGCCGACTTCGCGGAGGCGCACCGCCGGCTGGAGAGCAACGGCCAGGTCGGCAAGATCGTCGTCAGCCTCTCCCCCGACGGCCCGACGGCCGGCTGACCCGACGACCGTGGCGCGCTCGGGTCACGAGCGCACCACGGCCGGGCCGGAACTTCGCTGCTACGCTCCGATGCTCGCACTCGCGTAGTCCCAGAGCCGGTCGGCCGCGGCGGGGTCGACGGACCACTTCGCCACGCCGGTCATCGAGTCGACGCCACCGGCCACGAGGTCCGGCCCGCCGTCGACGACGTCGGCTTCCTGGTTGTCCTCGAAGTACCGTCCGGTCACCCCGTCCACGAGAGGTGACGCGGCGAGCAGCGTCGCGGTGGCCGCGCCCTGCTCGGGTGTCTTGAAGTACGCCGGGGTGAGGGCGTTGCCGTCCGCGTCGGCGGCACCGAGCGACTGCAGCGCCGCCGTGTCCAGGTACCGCATGAGGTTCGTGCGGATCACGCCCGGCGCGCACGCGTTGGCCGTGATCCCGGCGTCGCCCCAGTGCCGGCTGATCCCGACCGCCAGCAGCACGCTCGCCGCCTTCGACTGCGCGTACGCCACCAGCGGGTCGTAGGGCCGGCGCGCGAAGTGCGGGTCGTCGAAGTCCAGGCCGGTGAGCAGCTGCGCGCCGGAGCTCACCACGACCACCCTGGCCCGCTCCGCCAGCGCTTCTCGCAGACCGGTGACGAGGGCGAAGTGGCCGAGGAAGTTGGTGGCCAGGTGCAGTTCCCAGCCCTGGGCGTTCAGCTGCCGCTCGGGCAGCGCCATCACGCCGGCGTTGGCGACGACCGCATCGACCTCGCCGCTCCATTCCGCACAGAACGCGCGCACCGAGTCGAGATCGCTGAGTTCGAGCTCCGCGACGGAGACGTTCGCGATCTCGTCGACGACCGGCTTCGCCGCCACGGGGTTGCGGGTGGCGATCGTCACCTGCGCGCCGGCCCCGGCGAGGGCGCGCACCGTCTCGAGCCCCAGCCCGGCCGATCCCCCGGTCACGATGATGCGGCGCCCGCTCAGGTCGACCCCGGCGAGAACTTCGGCCGCCGTTGCGCGCGCGCCGAAGGGAGTGGTGGTTTTCGTCATGCCTCGTCTTCTTTTCGCAGATTGTGGTGGCAGATTGTGGTGGCGGATCGGGAACGCGTTCGTCGTGGCCTGTGACAGCCAAGATAAGTGCGGTGTGATCCACTTCGTGGGCCACTTCGCCGGTGTTGTCGTGGGCCATTCGCGCAGCGCCCCGAAATCGGAACGGCGCGGTGGACAGGATTCCGGATTTCCTTACAGTGGAGGACATCCGAGCAAAGCCGACCGGAACAGGTCGCGCGCCGCCGCACGGCTCGAAACGCCTCGAACCACCGAAGGACCCACCGCATGGACACCCCCCGTTCCGCGCTGCTCGAACCCACCACGAGCGGCCTCCCGGTCACCGAGCCGTGGCTGATCGCGCTCGACATCGACGGAACGCTCGAGCGCGAGGACGGCGCGATCAGCGACGCGGTGCTCACGCAGGTCCGGCGGCTCGACGCGGCGGGCCACCACGTGGTCCTCACCACCGGACGGTCCGCCGCCGCCACCGTCCCCGTGCTCGACCGGCTCGCGATCACGCCGCGGTTCCTGGTGTGCTCCAACGGCGCCGTCACCCTCCACCGGGATCCGCAGGCACCGAACGGCTACCGCCGGTGCCACGTCGAAAGCTTCGATCCCGCGGACGCACTGCGGTCGATCCGCCGGCACCTGGCCGGAGCGCGGTTCGCCGTGGAGGACGAGCAGGGGAACTACCGCTGCACCGAGGCGTTCCCCGCCGGCACGACCGGGCTCGACGACCAGCAGACCCGCGTGCCGTTCGCCGCGCTGCTGAACCGGCCCGCCACGCGAGTGGTCGCCTTCGCGCCCGGGCACGACATGCGCGAGTTCGTGCGCGCGGTGGCGAAGATGTGCCTGCGCGAGGTGAGCTTCGCCCTCGCCGCGACGCCGTGGCTCGACCTCGCGGCCGCGGGCGTGAACAAGGCCACGGCGGCCGAACGCGTGCGGTCGGACCTGCGTGTCACTCGCGCCCGGGTGCTGGCCGTCGGCGACGGGCACAACGACCTCGAGCTCCTCGCGTGGGCGGCCGAGCACGGGCGCGGTGTCGCGATGGGACAGTCACCGGCCGAGCTCCTCGCCGTCGCCGGCGAGGTCACCGCGCCGGTGCTGGACGACGGGCTGGCCCAGGTCCTCGCCACGCTCTGACGGCTCGAAGCGCAGGGACACCCGGAAAGTCGTCGCGACCCCGGGTTCACTGTGGACGCCGACGGTACCGCCGTGAGCTTCGGCCAGGTGCTTCACGATGGCCAGCCCGAGCCCGCTCCCGCCGGTGGCACGGCTGCGCGACTTGTCGGCGCGCCAGAACCGGTCGAACACGTGCGGCAGATCCTCGGCCGCGATCCCGGGTCCGTGATCGGTCACGGTGAGCTCCGCGAAGTCGCCACGCCGGGTCCCGCGCAGCACCACGCGGTCGCCGGGCGGGGAGTACCGCAGGGCGTTCGCCACGAGGTTCCCGAACAGCTGGCGCAGGCGCACCCGGTCGCCCCGCACCCACAGCGGCCCGGGCACCTCGGCGACCACGGTGTCCGGCCGGGTGGCCGCGATCTGCGCCAGCACCTCGCCGACGTCCACGGTGTCGAAGGAGATCCGGAGCTCGCCGGCGTCGGCCGCGGCGAGGTCCTGGAGGTCGTCGACGAGGTGGCGCAGCACGTCGGTCTCCTCCAGCAGCGACTCCACCAGCTCCGGGTCGAGGTCGGCCAAGCCGTCCTGGGTCGCGATGAGCCAGCCGCGCAGCGTGCCGACCGGCGTGCGCAGCTCGTGGGAGACGTCGCTGACCAGTTCGATGCGTTGCTTCTCGGTGCGCTCCACCTGGTCGGCCATGGCGTTGAACGCGCGGGCGACGTCGGCGATCTCCCACCGCGCGGCGACGTCGGCCCGCGCGCTGTGATCGCCGCGGCGCATGCGGTTCGCCGCCTCGGTGAGCACCCGCAGCGGACGCAGCACCCGCCCGGCCAGGACCAGCCCAACCACGATCGTGAGCACGAGAACCGCCGAAGCGGCCACGACGATGCGGATCGCGCCGGCCGCGGGCAGGCCGACGGGCGGCGTCGCGGCCGCGGCCGGGTCCGCCACGAACAGCAGGGCCGCGGGAGCCACGTACGGCGTGAGCTGGCTGTGCCGGCTCTGGGCGAGACAGGTCGTGAACCCCGGGGACCCGACCGAAGCGGCCGGCACGAACGCTCCGGACGCGGTCAACCGCGCCTTCGAGCCGCTCCCCCGGTCCGCCGGGCCGAGGCCGTCGAGACACGTCGCCATCCGGACGTTGAGGTCACCGAGCGCCGCCGTTTCCGTCGCGGTGAGCTGCAGCGCGACCTCGTCGCCGGAGGGCCGGCCCGTGACCTCGACACCCAGCCGATCGCAGCGGCGCCGCGCCTCCTGATCGGCGTCCACGTAGGCGCGGCCGCTCGGAGTGGTCACGACCTCCGCCCGGAAACCGGCCGCCCGGGCGCACGCCGCCTCGGCGTCGGCCCGGCCGCGCAGGTCCGCACGCTCGCCGGCGGGCAGCGTGAACGGGCCGGTGGCGCGCGGGTCGATCCGGTCGGGCGGCGCGCCCGGCAGCAGGCCGGCGTCGACGGCGAGCGGGTCGACCACGGCCACCAGCTTGCCCGCGCCCGGCGGGCGGGCCGGATCACCGCTGGTGGCGAGGCGCCGAGTGGCGGTGGTCGTGAGCTCGAAGTCGAGCCCGGTCGTCGAGCGCAGCCCGGCGAGGGTCGCGCCGACCCCGGCCCAGTCGGCGTGCGCCGCCGCGTAGCCCACCACCGTCCGGTAGCTCAACGCCGTGGCCGCCGCGGTTTCGCCCTGTTCCTTCTGGATCGCGCCGGTCGTGCTCGTGACCGCGAGCCACGCGGTCGCGGCGATGGCGCACGCCGCGACGAGCACGCCGGCCGCGAGGACCCGCACCCGGATCCCGCGCCGCCACGGGGTTTCAGCGGGCATCGCGCACCTTGTACCCCACCCCGAACACGGTGAGCAGGTACTCCGGGTGGCGCGGGTCGGGCTCGATCTTCTTGCGCAGGTTCTTCACGTGCACGTCGATCGTGCGCTCGGTGATGAACGCGTCGATCCCGTAGACCCGCTCCACGAGCTGCGCGCGCGAAAACACGCGGCCCGGGGCGGAGATCATCGCCGTGAGAATGCGGAACTCCGCGGCCGTGCACTCCACCGCGCGGTCGCCGACCCGGACCTCGAACCGCTCCGGGTCGAGCACGAGATCACCGACCCGCAAAGGTGGTCCGCCCTGGTCACCCGGATCCGCGCGGCGCAACAGGACCCGCGCGCGGGCGACCAGCTCGCGGGGGTCGTACGGCTTCACGAGGTAGTCGTCCGCACCGAGGTCGAAGCCGCGCAGCCGATCGTTCACAGTGGACTTCGCGGTGACCATGAGCACCGGCAGCGCGAACTCCCGCCGGACGTGGCGGCACACTTCGAGCCCGCTCAGCGACGGCAGCATGAGGTCGAGCACCAGCAGATCCGGTTGGCGGCGCCGCACTTCGTCGAGCGCCGCCTGTCCGTCCGCGACGGTCTGCACCGAGTGGCCCTCGTGGCGCAGGTACCGCCGCACCAGTTCGGCCTGCTTGAGATCGTCCTCGGCGACCAGGACGTACGCGCACACCCGGCGCCTCCTCACCCGCTCGGCGACCGCGTCCACACGGGACAGCCGGCCGGATTTCCCACTGTAGCCCCGCTCCTCGCGGTTGTCCCGGCGATGATCACGCTCACCACATCCTCTTCACATCTGTCCGCCATCCTCGCCGGCATGACCCTCCGACCCCTCCTGGTGAGGACCGCGCTGCACGGTTGCGCCCTCCTCACCGCGACGCTGGCGCTCGCCGCGTGCGGTGGTGCCCCGAGCACCGACACCGCGCCGGGCGTCGCCGCACTGCCCGGCAGCACGGCGCCCGCGAGCCCGTCCGCGACCACGTCCGTGGACGACGCGCGGCCCCTGATCCGCCCGGACACCGACGGCGCGGAGACCCAGCGGCTCATCGAGGCCTGGACGAAGTGCCTGACCGACCACGGGATCCCCGACGTGAAGCGGGAACACGACCACCCGTTGCCGCAGTACCGCCCGGCACACGAGGCCTGCGCGGCGAAAGAGCCCGAGTTCCTTCAGGACCGGCTCAAGCGCACCGATCCCGGCTCCTACCAGGACGGCATGCGGGCACTGGTCGCCTGTCTGAAGGCCCACGGCGTCGAGGTGAAGGACACCCCGGGCTTCCAGAACGGCTACGAACTGGACCCCCACGGCTCGATGCCGATCGCGCAGCAGATGAACATCGACGCCCAGTGCCAACAGGAGGCCTTCGGTGGCCGGTGATCGACGCACCGGGGTGCGGCGCCTGGGCGAGCGCCGGCTGGTGATCGCGACGGCGGGTGTCGTCCTGGTGATCGCCGCGGTCGGCGCCGTGCTGCTGCTTCGTTCCCGGGACGACCAGCCCTCGGCAACCGGTGCGGCCCCGCCCGTCGCGACCGCCGAGGTGACCCGGACCGATCTCACGTCGTCGATCACGCTGCCCGGAACACTGGGCTACGCGGGCGAAATCCCCGTGAAGGGCCGCAGCGGCGGACGCGTGACGTGGCTGCCCGCGGTCGGCGCCACGGTGTCGCGCGGGGAGCCGCTGATGCGGGTCGACGACCGGCCGGTGGCGGTGTTCTACGGGACCACGCCGTTGTTCCGCCCCCTCGACACGGTGGGGCTCGTGGGCCGCGATGTCCGGGTGGTCGCCGACAATCTGGCCGCGCTCGGCTACCGCGTCGGCAGCCAGCCCCGCCCCGGCACGGTGGTCACGCTGCCCGGTGACTCGCCGGCCCCCTCCGATGCGCCGCCTGCCTCCGACGCGCCGAGCAGCCCAGATCCCAGCAGCACCGCGCCGAACAGCACCGCGGCTCGGCCGCAGTACACCGTGACCCCGGACGACGCGGTGCTCACCGCGTCCCTCGTCTCGGCGATCCGGTCGTGGCAACGGGACACCGGCCGGGCGCGCACTGGCGTGCTCGACGCCGACGACGCCGCGGTGCTCACCGGCGAGGCCCGTGTGACCGCGCTCAGCGCGCGGCTGGGCGACGACGCGGGCAACGGCGTGCTGTCGGTCGCCTCGACCACGAAGGTCGTGCACGTCCCGCTCGACGCGGGTGACTCGGCGCAGGTGCAGAAGTCCGGCCAGGCGGCCATCACGCTGCCCGACGGCACGAACGTGGCCGCGACCGTCGGGGCGCTCACCACCGAGGCACCGGCGAGCACCGGCGGTCCTGGCGGCGCCGAAGATCCGAAGCAGACGGTCACGGTCGTGCCCGCCGATCCGGCGGCGGTGCAGCACGTGGACCCGGCGCCGGTGCAGGTGAGCTTCACCGGGGAGAGCCGCAAAGGGGTGCTGGCCGTGCCGGTCGGCGCCCTGCTGGCGCTCAGTGGCGGTGGCTACGGCCTGCAGCGCCCCGACGGCACGCTGCTGGCCGTGACGACCGGGCTCTTCACGAAGGGACTCGTCGAGGTCAGCGGAGCGGGGCTCACCGCCGGGCTGAAAGTGGTGACCACCTCGTGACGCCGGTGCTCGCGGTGCGCCACGCGGTGCTGTCCTATCCGGGCGGAGTGCGGGCGCTCGACGACGTGTCCCTGACCGTGGAGCCGGGTGAGCTCGTCGGGGTGGTCGGGCCGTCCGGATCCGGGAAATCCAGTCTGCTCACCATCATGGGCACCCTCGACCGCCCCGGCGAAGGCACCGTGGAGCTGTCGGGGCACGACGTCACGACGCTGCCGGACCGGCGGCTCTCGGCGTTGCGCGCCCGGCAGCTGGGTTTCGTCTTCCAGCAGTTCCACCTGGCCGACGGCCTCAGCGCGGCCGACAACGTGGCCACCGGCCTGCTGTACGCCGGGGTCCCGCGCCGCCGGC
This sequence comes from Amycolatopsis rhabdoformis, assembly GCF_035918295.1. Taxonomy (GTDB): domain Bacteria; phylum Actinomycetota; class Actinomycetes; order Mycobacteriales; family Pseudonocardiaceae; genus Amycolatopsis; species Amycolatopsis rhabdoformis. The sequence goes on along the minus strand of NZ_CP142149.1, from coordinate 2,219,793 downwards.
GCCGCCCGCTCGCCCTGGCGGCATTGGCTCAGGTCGGGCTCGCCCACCGCGTGGACCACCGGCCCACCGAGCTCTCCGGCGGGGAGCGCCAGCGCGTCGCCATCGCGCGGGCGCTGGTCAACGACCCGGCCGTGGTCCTCGCCGACGAGCCGACCGGGGCGCTCGACACGGCGACCGGCCACGCGATCCTCGACCTCTTCACCCGGCTCAACCGCGCCGGCACGACCATCGTGATCATCACGCACGACCGCGAGATCGCGGCCCGCCTGCCGCGCCGCGTCGAGCTGCGCGACGGCCGGATCACCGCCGACTCGCGGACCGGGGTGCCGCGGTGACCCGCGCGGATCCGAGCGCCGTGGTCCGGCTCGCCCCCGGCGACCTGCTGCGGCTCGGGCTGGTCGGGCTGCGCACCCGGCCCGGGCGCGCCGCGCTGTCGGCGCTCGGGATCGCGATCGGCATCGCCACGATGGTGCTGGTGACCGCGATCCCGGCGTCGAGCGAGCAGGCGCTGTTCGACCAGCTCACCCGGCTCGGCACCAACGTGCTGCAGGTGACCCCCGCGCCGACCACGCCGCCGGTGAAGTTGCGGCCGGAATCGGTGGCGATGGCGGGACGGATCGGTCCGGTCAGCGTCGCGAGCGCCGTCGCCAACACGAACACCACGGTCAGCCGCACCGACCTCGACGAGGGTTATTCCGGGCTGACCGTGCTGGCGGCCAAGACGAACCTGCCGGACGCGATCAACGCGCGAGTGGGTTCGGGCCGGTTCCTCTCGGCCGCGAACGAGCGCTTCCCCACCGTGGTGCTCGGTTCGATCGCCGCCGCCCGGCTCGGGTTCCCCCGCGTGGACCCCGCCCGGCCGCAGCAGGTGTACGTGGGGCGCACGTGGTTCACCGTGGTCGGGGTGCTCGAGCCGACGCCGTTGTCCCCGGACATCGACCGGTCGGTGCTCGTCGGCTGGGACGCCGCGCGCACCGAGCTGCACTTCGACGGCAGCCCGACCGTGATCTACGTGAAGGCCGCCGAATCCCAGGTCGAGGCCGTGCGCGAGGTGCTGCCGGCCACGGTGAGCCCGGAGCTGCCCGGGCTCGTCTCGGTGAGCCTGCCCTCCGATGCCTTGCTGGCCAAGCGAACCACCGCGGCGACACTGTCCACGTTGTTCCTCGGCCTCGCCGGCGTCGCGCTGCTCGTGGGCGGCATCGGCGTGGCGAACACGATGGTGATCTCGGTGCTCGAACGCCGCCGCGAGATCGGGCTGCGGCGCGCGCTCGGGGCGAGCCGCGGCCAGATCCGCGCGCAGTTCCTCACCGAGGCGGTGGCGCTCTCGGTCCTCGGCGGGCTCGCCGGCGTCGCCCTCGGAGTGGTGGCGACCTTCGCCTACACCACGGCCCAGGGCTGGCCGACGATCGTGCCGGCCACCGCCGTGATCGCGGCGTTGGCGGGCGCGGTGGTGATCGGCGTGGTCGCGGGCGGCTACCCGTCGATCCGCGCCGCCCGGCTCACCCCGACGGCGGCGCTGGCCTCATGACGGCAGTCCCGCCGGTGGCGCTGCCCGCCCCAGCACGTCCTCGACGCCGGCCGCGACGGCGAGCAAGGCGCGGTCGGTGCCGAACGCGCCGTCGAGTTCGAGCCCGAGCGGAAGCCCACCGGCGGTGGTGCCCATCGGCACGGTGAGGCCCGGCAGCCCGGCGCAGTTGGTCGGGTGCGTGGTGCGGGCCAGGAACAGGTCGGTCACGGTCTGCGTCCCGACCGGGTACTCCCACTGGTGCTCGATCGGCGGGGCGGCGCACAACGTCGTCGGGAACAGCAGCGCGTCGGCGTGGCGGAACACGCGGTGCCGGTAGCGGCCGGCCAACGCCGGGCGCAACGTGTCGAGGGCCGCGCGGTAGGAGGCGTGGTCCACCGCGTTGGGCGCGCCGGGCACGACGAGTTTGTCCCAGCGCGCCTTCACGTGTTCGCCGAGCCCGGCGGCGATCTGCTCGAAGGTGACCGGGATGTCGTTGAGCCGCAGGAACTCGCGGACCGACGGCAGCGTCTCGTGGAAGAAGATCGGCCACGTCGCGCTCTCGGCGAGCTCGAAGAAGTCCTCCCCCAGCTCGACTTCCACGAGCCTGGCACCGGCGTCCTCGAGCCGGCCGAGCGCGCGGTCGAACGCCGATGCGACCTCCGGATCGGCGCCGGCCAGATGCCGGGGCGAGTAGCCGAGCCGCACGCCGCGCACGGGCCGGGTGCCCGGCACGGCGCCGGTGACCACGCCGTCCACGAGGGCGCAGTCCGCCACGCTCCGCGCGATCACCCCCGTCGAGTCGAGCGTGGTCGACACGGGCGCGACCCCGTCGCCGGGCCAGCGTCCCCGGCTGGGTTTGAACCCGACCACCCCGCACAGCGCCGCCGGGATGCGGATCGACCCGATCGTGTCGCCGGCCAGCGCCGCCGGCACGATCCCCGCGGCCACCGCGGCCGCGGACCCGCTCGACGAACCACCGGAGACGTGGGCCGGCCGGTGCGGGTTGAGCACCTGTCCGTGGTGGGCGTTCAGCCCGGTGACGCCGAAGGACATCTCGGCGAGGTTGGTCTTGCCGAAGACGAGCGCCCCGGCGTTCTTCACGGCGGTGACCACCTGCGCGTCCCGGGTGGGGACGAACCCGCGCAGCGCCGAGTTCCCGAAGGTCGTGGGGAGGCCGCGGGTCAGCGCGCTGTCCTTCACTCCGAGCGGAACTCCGAGCAGCGGCCCCTCGGCACCCGCGGCCCGGTCCTCGTCCGCGGTCTCAGCCGCCCGCAGCACCCCCTCGGGATCGAGCGTGATGAACGCGTTCAGGCCGGCCAGGCGCTCGGCGCGGTCCAGCAGACCCGCCGCGTAGGCCCGCGCGGTGAGCGCGCCGGTGCGGACGGCCTCGGCGGCTTCGGCCACGCCGAGTTCGTGGACGGCGGCCGGGCGATCGGTGATCGTCACGTCACAGGCTCCTGATCGCGGGCAGGACCTCGTCGCCGATGCGCCGGATCGAGTCCAGGATCAGCCGGTGGTCGCCGACGATGTGGCGCACCAGCACGAAGTCGAACCCGAGCCCGCGGTAGAACTTCAGCCGCTCGATCACGGTGGCGGCGCTGCCCACGAGCGCGGTGTCCGCGGCGCTCCCGACACCGCGATACCCCGCGGCGAAGATCGGGTCCACCGCTTCCCACGCCGCCTCGTCCGTGGCGGCCACGTGGATGTCGCGGCGCAGGATCGGGTTCACCGGCCGGCCGGCGGCCTGCGCGGCCCGCGTGTACACACCCAGCTGCTCGACCAGTGCGTCCGGTGGGGCCAGCGGGCTGGTCTCCCAGCCGTCGCCGAGCCGGCCGGCGCGCTCGACCGCCGCACCGCGCGTGGCGGCGACCCAGATCGGCGTGGGCACCCGGGGAATCGGGTTGATCCGGACGCCGTGCACCGAGAAGTACGGGCTCTCGTGCGTCACCTCTTCACCGGCCAGCAGCCGGCGGATCAGCGTGATCTGCTCCTCGGTCCGCCGGCCGCGGCTCGCCTTGCTGATCCCGAAACCCCGGAACTGGGTGCTGTCGTCGCCGTTGCCCAGCACGAGCGTGAGCGGCTCGGGTGCGAACGCGGCGAGCGTGCCGATCTGCTCCGCGGCGATCACCGGGTGGTGGAACGGGGCGAGGTGCAGGAGACCCAGCGGCAGGTCGCCGGTGACCGCCTGCAGCCGTGCGAGCGTGGGCACCGGCGCGAAGATGTTCGCGTCGGCGGACGCGTGGCCGTCGCCGACCATCAGGAAGTCGAGCCCGGCCTCGGCCACCAGCGCGCCGATCTCGAGCAGCTGCGCCGCCTGCAGCCGCGCATCCGGCTCACCGAGCGGGATGTCGGTGAACTCCCCGCGCGCGACCTTCTCGTGGTACTTCGTCATGGACTCGGGTGAGGAGGCGAACTTGAACCTCAGCGATGTCCCCAACCGCATGGTCTTCTCCTTCGAAGAAGCGAAATCTGTGGACGAGACCGGCGTTTCGGCGCCGGCTCACTCGCCCGTGAACACGGCGGGCCGGCGCTCGAGGAACGACTGCCGGCCCTCCTGGGCGTCCTGGGAATCCAGCAGGGCCAACAGTTCGGGGATCAGGGCGGCCGCGGCCGCCAGATCACCCTCCCGCTGGGCGCGCCACGCCGACCGCAAGCTGGTCTGTACGCCCAGCGGCGCCTGCGCCGCGATCTGCTGCGCGAGTTCGACGGCGCGCACGAGGTGTTCGCCGGTCGGGACCACCTCCTGCACCAGGCCGATGCGCAGCGCCTCGGCCGCGTCGAAGACGTCGCCGGTGAGGATGTGACGCATGGCGTTGCCCCAGCCCACTTCGCGCGGGAAGCGGAACGTCGCCCCGCCGAAGGGGTAGATGCCGCGGCTCACCTCCATCTGGGAGAACCGGGAGTCCTCGGTGGCCACCCGGACGTCGGCGGCCAGCGCGGCCTCGATGCCCAGCGTCATGCACCAGCCCTGGATCGCGCAGACGACCGGCTTCGTGCGGTGGGAGCCGTGCAGGCCGCGCCAGTCGACGCCGCCCTCGGGAATGCCGCCCTTGCCGGTACGCAGCGCGTCGCCGACCTCGGCGAGGTCGAGGCCGCCGGTGAAGTGGTCGCCGTGGGCGAACACCACACCGACCCGGATCTGCGGGTCGCGTTCGAGCTCACCGAAGGCCAGTGCGAGCTGTTCGCGCATGTCGAGGTTGAACGCGTTGCGCTTCGGCACCCGGTTCAGGCCGATCAGCAGCAGGTGCCCGAGGCGGTGGCGGGTCACGCTGCGCAGGTCGTCAGTGAGGTCGAGCTCGTCGAGGTTCTCGAGGTCGGGGTTCATCAGGCGGTCGATCCTTCGAAATCGGTGGCGGTGAGCTGGAGGCGGTCGATCTTCCCGACCGGCGTGCGCGGCAGGGCCGGACGGAACTCGATCACGCGGGGGATCTTGTAGCCGGTGAGCAGCGTCGCGCAGTGGTCGAGGATCTGTTCCCTTGTGGCGGCGACACCTTCGCGCAGCACGATCACCGCCTTCACGGTTTCGCCGCGGTAGTCGTCGGGGATGCCGACCACGGCGACGTCGGCGACCCCGGGGAAGGTGCCGATCGCGTGCTCGACCTCCGCCGGGTAGATGTTGAGGCCGCTCGCGATGATCACGTCCTTGCGCCGCCCGACGACGTACACGAACCCGTCCTCGTCGACTCGCGCGAGGTCACCGGTCATCAGCCAGCCGTCCCGCAGCACCTCGCCGGTCAGTTCCGGCTGTCCCCAATAGCCCCGCATCACCTGGGGGCCGGACACGGCGAGCTCCCCGACCTCGCCGATCGGCAGCGGCGTGGGGTCGTCCGCGTTCGCCACGATCTTCACGTCGGTGAACGGCACGGGAATCCCGGCGCTGCCCGGCCGGCGCTCCAGGTACAGCGGGTTGGTGTGCGTGGTCGGCGAAGCCTCGCTGATCCCGAACCCGTCGACGATCCGGGCGCCGGTGCGGCGTTCGAACTCGGCGGCCTGGCTCGCCGGCAGCCCCGCACCGGCGCTGTTGAACACCGACACGGCCGACACCCCGTGGTCGGCCAGGTCCTCCTGGCGCAGGAACGCGGTGTACATCGTGGGCACACCGAAGAACGCGAACGGTCGCTCGTCGCGCAGGGTCTCCAGGACGCGCCGCACGTCGAACTTCGGCAGCAGGATCTGGTTCATCCCGGTCCGGATCGCCATGAGCGTGACGCAGGTGAGCCCGTAGACGTGGCTCATCGGCAGCACGTTCACCACCTTGGCGGCCGCGGGCACCGCGATGGTGCCGAACGTGAGCCGCAGCCGTTGCTCGATGTTGGCCAGGATGTTGGTGTGCGTGAGCGTGACGCCCTTGGGAGCGCCGGTGGTGCCGCCGGTGTACTGGATCACCGCCGGTTCCCCGGCCCGGCTCGCGGCGGCGGGGCCGGGTGGGGACACCATCGCGAGGCCCAGTGCTTCGTCCACTGCGGACTCGAGGTCGTCGGCCAGGAAGATCCGGCCCGGCCAGTCGAGCGCGCCGAGCCGGTCGGCGATCTCGGCGGTGGTGAGGAGGAACCGCGCGCCGGAATCGGCCAGGATCCGGTCCACCTCGTAGCGGACGTAGCGCGGGTTCACCTGCACCACGACCCCGCCGGCGGTCCAGGTGCCGAACAGCCCGAGCACGTACTCCGGGCTGTTCGGCAGCATGATCGCCACCCGGTCGCCGTCGGTCAGCCCGGCCCAGGCGAGTAACCGCGCGACGTTCTGCACCGCGTCGCCCACCTGCTCGAACGACCAGCTCGAACCACCGGCGGTCAGTGCCGGAGCCGCGCCGAACTCCCGGACGCTCGCCGCCAGCAGGTCGGCCAGGTCGCGGCCCTCGACGTCCAATGCGGCCAGCGCGCCGTCGGGGTAGAGCGCTTCCCAAGGGCGGGAGGTCACTGCGCGCCCACCGACTCACCGGTCTTGTGGCGCTGGATCGACTTCGCGACGCCGGCCGCCTTCACGCGGTTGGCCTCGTCGCTGAAGTGGCTGAGCTGGTGGGAGTCGAAGTGCGCCTTGAGCGCCGAGGCGCGGCCCATCACGTCGAAGGTGCGGTTGAGCGACTTCTTCAGCACCTTCATGGTGAACGGCGGCGCCTGGGCGATCCGGTCCGCGAGCGCCAGCACTTCGTCTTCGAGCTTCTCCGGTGCGACGACGCGGTTGGCCATGCCGGCCGCGAGCGCGTCGGCGGCGGTCAGGCGCTGGCCGGTGAACAGCATTTCCTTGGCCTTGCGCTCCCCGAGCACCCACGGGTGGATCAGCACCTCGACCGCGGCCACCGCCATCGTGTGCATCACCGGGTCGGCGAAGAAGGCGTCGTCGGAGGCCACCAGCAGGTCGCACATGTTCGCGACCATGAACCCGCCGGCGATGCACGCGCCCTCGACCTGCGCGATGGTCGGCTTGCTCGCGTGCATGATGTTCATGCAGTAGTCGAAGTAGTACTGCTCCTCGTATTCCCAGCGCTCCTCCACGCAGAAGCCCGCGCGCAGCGCCTGACCCTCCTTGAGGTCGTGGCCGGCGGAGAAGTGCCCGCCCTTGCCGGCCAGCACGATCACGCGCACGGCGGGATCGGCGTCGGCCTCGAGCACGGCGGTGTTGAGCTCCTCGAGCAGCTGCGTGCTCTCGGCGTTGCGCAGCTCCGGCCGGTTGTGCCAGATGCGGGCGACGGAGCCGATGCGCTCGGAGATGATGTCCTCGTAGGCCATGTTTTTGTCCTCGTTGTTGATGTGGTTGTGGTTGTGCCGGTCCGTCAGGAGAGTTCCCGCCCGCTCGCGGCGGGCTTGCCGAGCACCGGGGCCGGGGCGGCTTGGAGATCACGACGGCTGGTTTCCTTGAGTGCCGCGATGCACGCCACCGAAAGGAGGCAGAACGCGGAGATCGTGGCGGAGATGAGCACGGTGTCCGAACTCCCGGTCACCTGCTGCACCTGGGCGAACAGCAAGGGGGCGAAGCCCGCGCCGAGACTCGCGAGCTGGTAGCCCAGCGACGCGCCGGTGTAGCGGTTCTCCGTGCTGAACAATTCGGCGTACAGCGCCGCGAGCGGCCCGTAGATCATGGGCTGGATCACGGCGTTGCCCAGCGTCAGCGCGAGCACCACGGCGCCGAAGCTGCTGCTCTGCACCAACGGGAAGAGCAGGAAGCTGTAGCCGGCCATCGCGAGCGCGCCGGCCACCACCACCGGCTTGCGCCCGACCCGGTCGGTCAGCGCCGACCAGCCGAGGATGCCGAAGATCGCGAACGCGGTGGAGATGGTGAGCGCGTTGAGCATGTCCTGGCGGGTGTGCCCGACGCGCACGCCGTAGGCGATCACGAAGATCGTCATCGTCGCCTGGGCCACGAAGGCGGCCAGGCCCACGCCGATGCCGAGCAGCAACGTGCGGGGGTGGCGGCGCAGGACTTCGACGACCGGGAACCGCCGGGTCCGGGCCTGGCGCTTCGCCACCTCGAACGCCGGTGTCTCCGTCACGCGCAGCCGCACGAAAAGCCCGACCGCGAGCAGCAGAAGGCTGACCAGGAACGGGATCCGCCAGCCCCAGGCCAGGAAGGCGTCCTCCCCCACGAGTGCGCTCGTGGCGCTGAGCACGACCGTGGAGAGCAGGATCCCGCTCGGCGCGCCGGCGTTGCCGAAGCTCGCCCACAGCCCCCGCCTGCTGGTGGCGTGCTCCGCGGACATGAGCACCGCGCCGCCCCACTCCCCGCCGACCGACACGCCCTGCACGAGCCGGAGCGCGACCAGCCCGATCGGGGCCCAGACGCCGATCTGCCGGTACGTCGGCAAAAGCCCGATCAGGAAGCTCGCGAGGCCCATCAGCGTCATGCTCAGCACGAGCATCCGCTTGCGGCCCAGGAGATCCCCGAAGTGCCCGAAGATCACTCCGCCCAGCGGCCGCGCGATATAACCCGTGGCGAGCGTGCCGAAGCTGGCGATCGTCGCCACCGCGGGGTCCAATGAGGAGAAGAAGACTTTCGAGAACACCACGGCCGACGCCGTCGCGTACAGCATGAAGTCGTAGAACTCGATGACACTGCCCAAGTACCCGGACACGACGGCGCGGCGCAGCTGTCCGCTCGGACTGCCCATGACTGCCATGGCGCCCGCGCCTTCAGCCCGCACGCCGGCAACGGGCGCCGACGCCTGCATCGCGGGGCCGCTCGGGCGCCCGGGTCATGAGTCCGGTGTTCGACTTTCGCATCGCTTCCTCCACTGGCCGGGGCGAGCCCCAGGGGTTCTGCGCGGGGGGACGGGTTCGATTAACTATCGATGTTCGTTAATGCGATCGCCGCCTGAGTATGCACGGCTGCCCTCGGGCGCGGAAGACCCTCGCGCGAAATTTCTGAACAGTGCTAGTTTTCCTGCCCCGACTGGTATCTTCGGCGCATGGACGAAGATCACGGGCAGTCGGCGGATACCTCGGCGCCCCCGCGCAGAGCCGGCCGGCCGGCGCGCATCAACCGCGAGCAGCTCGTGGACGCCGTGCTGTCACTGGTCGACGCGGAAGGTCTCGAAGCCGTGTCGATGCGGCGCCTGGCCGCGATCCTCGACGTGAAGTCGCCTTCGCTGTACAACCACGTGCGCACCAAGGAAGAACTGCTCGACCTGGCCGCGGATTCGGTGGTGGCCACAGTGGACGCCACCTCGTTCGACACCGAACACTGGCTCGTGGGCCTGGAACGGTGGGCCCGCAGCTACCACGAAGCCATTCTGGGCCACCCCAACATGGTGCCATGGCTGGCCCGCGGCGTTCAGCGCGGCGAGCAGTCACTGCGCAATGTGGACAAAGTCTACGGTGGACTCACGCGCGCGGGCTGGTCCCCGCGCTACGCGACCCTCATCGGCTCATCGACGCGCAGCATCGTGTACGGCTCGGCCATGGGCTCGTTCGCGGGCGGTTTTCCCGACGACCCGGGGGCGTATCCGTCCACTTTGGAACACATCGTGAACGCGCACGAGCTGCGGTCGCGGCGGGACAACCTCGACCGTGAAGCCTTCGAGCTGGCCCTTCGGTTCCTCTTGGACGGAGCGGAGCGGCTGCACGCAGAACTCGGGCAGAAGAAGCCCCGCACCCGGCGCCGTTGACCGAACAGGAGCCCGCCGACTCCCGCTCTTCTCCGGGTTTTCGACGAAACCACCTCCTCGGCCACCGCAAAGTAGTAGTAATCTGAAACCAGGTTAACCCAGGCCCGTTGCGAATAGCAACCAGAATTCAGGGGAGGTGCCCGTCGTGCGCGAGCAGGTGTGGACGAGCCCGCGGTGCCCGGTCGCCCGGACGATCGACGTACTGGGCGACAAGTGGTCGCTGCTGATCATCCGCGACGCGTTCGACGGGATCCGCCGCTTCGGGCACTTCCAGCGCAACCTCGGCGTCGCCAAGAACATCCTCACCGACCGGCTGCGCAACCTGGTCGACGCCGGCATCCTGAGCCTCGAACCCGCCTCCGACGGGAGCGCCTACCGCGAATACGCCTTGACAGCCAAGGGCCGCGACCTGTTCGACCTGGTGATCAGCCTCCGCCAGTGGGGACAGGACCACATGTACGAGCCCGGCGAGGACCACGTGCTGCTGGTGGACCGCGAAACCGACGCACCGGTCCCCCGCCTCACCTACGTGACACCGGACGGCGCCCCGATCCACGCGGACGACACCCGGGTGCGCAAGTCCGGCGAGTGAGCCGGGCAGTCGGCACGCGATTGGCCCGATGATCTTGAGCGCCAATGGCCCACGCCGGACCACCGTTCGTCACCTAGCGTCGAGAAGGTAGTCGCGAACAGTGCGCACCACCCGAGGCGCGCGCGAAAGTTCCGGCCCGACCCGAGGCAGAGGCCCACCATGAACAAGATCGTCACCGTCGTCTCGCTGCTCGCGCTCGCCAGTCTGGCCGCCTGCGCAACCCCTTCCGGGCCCGGCGAAACCCCGGCTTCCGGGGCGGGCCAAGAACAGGCGGCCGTCCGCCAGACCCAGGCGGGGTCGGTCACCCGCCTGATGACGCAGAGCCTGCCGGACCTGCCGGGAAAGGAAGGCATGATCGAGATCGTGGACTTCGCCCCGGGCGAGGCCTCGCAGGTGCACCGGCACAATTGCGACCTGTTCGTCTACGTCCTCGAAGGTAGCGTGGTGACGCAGGTGAAAGGCGGACCGCAGCGGACCGTGCCCACCGGCGGGAGCTTCTACGAGTCGCCGACCGACATCCACGTCGTGAGCCGCAACGCCAGCCAGACCGAGCCGGCCAAGCTCGCGGTCTTCTACGTGAAGGCCCAGGGAACCCCGCCGACCGAGATCCTCACCGACGCGGGCCGGTAGCCGAGACCCGGTCCCCACCGCGCGCGGATTTAGTTTTCATATGTATCAAATCTGCTAGACTGACCGCCATGAGCAAGGGTGCTGATCTCGACTTCTGGTCCTTCATCGAGCTGGCGAACAAGCGGCTGGCCGACGAGGTCGGTCCGAGTCACCGGTTGGCGACCGAGGTGCTGCTGACGCTGAACCGCACGGCGAACATCGTCACCTACGACCTCGAGGCGAGCGTGCACCGGCCGCGGGGGCGGTCGTGGTCGGCATTCCGGCTGCTGTTCGTCACGTGGCTGGCCGGACCGCTGGAGGCGAAGAAGGCGGCCGAGCTCACCGGTATGAGCCGCGCCGCCGTGTCGAACCTGGCGAAGACACTGGTCGCCGACGGACTGCTGCACCGGGCGCCGGCCGAGCACGACGGGCGGGCCGTGCTGCTGTCCCTGACCGACGAGGGCCGGGCCGAGATGCTCGCGGTCTTCCGCGAGCACAACGAACGCGAGCGCGAGTGGGTCGACGTGCTCACCGAGGCCGAGCAGCGCGTGCTCGTGATCCTGCTCGACAAGCTCATCACCCAGCGCGATTCGTTCGCCATCCGCGGCCGAAACTGACCGCGCCTCTTGCGTCGCGAGCCACTTAGTACATAGATTTACTAAGTGGCGGTGCTGCCGAAGGCGAGCGCACCGACCCCCAGCGACGCGCACGGAGGCGACACGATGGCGTACTACCGGAAAGTCGGCAGTCTCCCGCCGAAACGGCACACCCAGCACCGCACCCCCGAGGGCGGCCTCTACTTCGAAGAGCTGATGGGCGAAGAGGGGTTCTCCAGCGACTCTTCGCTGCTGTACCACCGCACGATCCCGTCGGCGATCGTCGACGCCGAGCCCTGGGCGCTGCCGGACCAGGCCACCGAGCCCAACCACCCGCTCAAACCGCGGCACTTGAAGCTCCATGACCTGTTCGCCGCCGACGCGGCGCAGCACCTCGACGTGGTCACCGGGCGCCGGCTGGTCCTCGCCAACACCGACGTACGGATCTCCTACGTGGTCGCGGCCGGCACTTCTCCCCTGTACCGCAACGGGATCGGCGACGAGTGCGTGTACGTCGAGTCCGGCCGCGGGGTCGTCGAGACGGTGTTCGGCGCGCTGCCGTTCCGCGAGGGCGACTACGTGCTGCTCCCCCGCGCCACCACCCACCGCTGGGTGCCCGAAGGCCCAGTCCGCGCGTACGTGATCGAGGCGAACTCGCACATCACCCCGGCCCGCCGGTACCTGTCGAAGTTCGGGCAGCTGCTCGAGCACGCGCCGTTCTGCGAACGCGACCTCCACGGCCCCGGCGAGCCGTTGCTGGTCGAGGAGAAGAACGTCGAGGTACTGGTGAAACACCGCGGCAACCCGGTGGCCGGCACCCGGTTCGTCTACCCCGAGCACCCGTTCGACGTCGTCGGCTGGGACGGGTGCCTGTACCCGTACACGTTCAACATCGCCGACTTCGAGCCGGTCACCGGCCGCGTGCACCAGCCGCCGCCCGCGCACCAGGTGTTCGAGGGCCACAACTTCGTGATCTGCAACTTCGTGCCGCGCAAGGTGGACTACCACCCGCTCGCGATCCCGGTGCCGTACTACCACGCCAATGTGGACTCCGACGAGGTGATGTTCTACTGCGGCGGCGACTACGGCGCCCGCAAGGGATCCGGCATCGGCCAGGGTTCGGTGTCGCTGCACCCCGGCGGCCATTCGCACGGTCCTCAGCCGGGCGCGTACGAACGCAGCATCGGTGCGGAGTTCTTCGACGAGCTGGCCGTGATGGTCGACACCTTCAACCCGCTGGAGCTCGGCGAAGGCGGCCGGGCCGTGGAGGACGAGGGCTACGCGTGGACCTGGGCCCGGAAGGAGCCGGCGTGACCGCGAACCCGCGCCTCACCCGCGGCCTGTTCGACGACGCGGCAGTGTTCCCGCCGGGCCTGATGCCGCTGCCCGAAGCCGTTTCCGCGCACGCCCGGCACCGGACCGCGCCCTACGCCGAGCTCGTCGGCCCGCTCGTGCTGGCGGCGTCCACGCTGGACGAACTGGAACCGTTGCTGCTGCAGGGAGAACTGCTCGACCTCTCGGTCACGTGTCCTCAAGGCGCCGCCCAGCTGCCCGCAGTGTTCGCCGCGGCGGACCGGTTGCCGGTGCGCCTGCGCGGTGTCGAGGTGGCCATGCCCCCACAGGCGTCCGTGGCCGAGTTCTTCGCTGCACTGGACACCGCATCGGACGCCGGGCCCGGTGAGGTGCCGGTGTTCGTCGAAGTACCCCGCGACAGCCGCGGCGCCGAGGTCGTCACCACGCTGGCGAACACCGGCTACCTCGCCAAGTTCCGCACCGGCGGGGTCACGGCCGAGCTCTACCCCGGTGTGGCCGAGCTGGCCGCGGCGATCGCCCTCGTGGTGGCCGCCGGGGTCGCGTTCAAGGCCACCGCCGGGCTGCACCACGCGATCCGCAACACCGACCCGGCCACGGGCTTCGACCAGCACGGCTTCCTCAACCTCCTCGCCGCCGTCGGCGCGGCGCTCGACGGGGCCGACGAGCGCGAGCTGGCCGCGGTGCTGGCCGATCGCGACGGGGCCGCGGTCGCCGCCCGCGCGTCGGCCCTCGACGCCGACGCGGTGCGCTCGCGGTTCCTGTCGTTCGGCACCTGCAGCGTCCTCGAGCCGCTGGCCGAGCTCGTCGACCTGGGCGTGGTCCCCGACCCCGACTCCGAAGGAACTCCCGCGTGACCGAGATCGCCATCCCCGCCGGCTCCCCGTTCGGCACCGACAACCTGCCCTACGGCGTGTTCTCCACGCCCGGCACCGAACCGCGGGTGGGTGTCCGCGTCGCCGATTCCGTGGTCGACCTCGCCGTGGTGCTGGGCGACGCCGTGTTCGCGCGCCCGACGCTCAACGCGTTCATGGCACAGGGCTACGACCGCTGGGTCGAAGTGCGGCGGCGGATCACCGAAGTCGTGACCGGTGTGCTGCCGGACGAGGCCGTGCACGCGGTCGGCGACGTGACGCTGCACCTGCCGGTGGACATCGCCGACTACGTGGACTTCTACGCCTCCGAGCACCACGCCACGAACCTCGGCCGGCTGTTCCGGCCGGACTCGGCGCCGCTGATGCCGAACTGGAAGCACCTCCCGGTCGGCTACCACGGCCGCGCCGGCAGCGTGGTCGTGTCGGGCACGGACATCGTCCGCCCGTGCGGCCAGCGCAAGGCCCCGGGTGATCCGGCGCCGGTGTTCGGCCCGTCGACGCGGCTGGACATCGAGGCCGAGCTCGGCTTCCTCGTCGGCACCGGCTCACCCCTCGGGTCCTCGCTCACGGCCGACGACTTCGGCCGGCACGTGTTCGGTGCGGTGGTGGTGAACGACTGGTCGGCCCGCGACATCCAGGCCTGGGAGTACGTGCCGCTCGGTCCGAACCTCGGGAAGAGCTTCGCCACGTCGATCTCGCCGTGGGTCGTGCCGCTGCTCGCGCTGGAAGGCGCGCGAGTGCCCACGCCGGAGCAGGATCCCGCGCCGCTGCCCTATCTCGCGGAGACCCGGCCGTGGGGGCTCGACGTCGACCTGGCCGTGGAGTGGAACGGCGAGGTCGTGACGCGCCCGCCGTACCGGTCGATGTACTGGTCGCCGGCGCAGATGCTCGCGCACCTCACGATCAACGGCGCCCCCGCCCGCACCGGCGACCTGTTCGCCTCCGGCACGGTGTCGGGCCCGGACAAGGACCAGCGGGGTGCGTTCATCGAGCTGACCTGGGGCGGCCGGGAGCCGGTCACGGTCGCCGGCGAACCGCGGACGTTCCTGCTGGACGGCGACGAGGTGGCGATCTCCGCCACCGCACCGGGTGCCGGCGGCGGCCGCATCGGCTTCGGTGAGGTCCGGGGCCGCATCCTGCCCGCCACGCAGGCGCACCGCTGAAGACACCGTGGCCCGCCCCGAACCACCGGAGCGGGCCACGGTGTTTCTGGGCGGGGGGGCATAACGCGAAGGCCTCCGGTTCCGGGGAGCGGCTCACTGAGCAGCTCTCCGAACCGGAGGCCTTCACTTGTCCGCCCGACCGGACGACCTAGGCGAGCTTTCCGTACTGTCCTTTGTGGAAGATCAGCGGCGCCTTCGCCGGGTCGGCGTCGAGCGCGTGCACCCGGCCGAGCACCACGAGGTGGTCGCCACCCTCGGACACCGTGCCGATCTCGCAGTCGATCCACGCGCACGCACCGGCCAGGCGCGGGGCGCCCAGCGTTCCGGGCGTGTGCTCGACGCCGGCGAACTTGTCCCCGCCCGACCGGGCGAACCCGGCGCAGAGTGCTTCCTGTTCCGCCGCGAGCACGTTCACGCAGAACCGGCCCGTCGCCTGGATCTTCGGCCAGCTCGTGGACCCCTTGCCCGGCAGGATGAGCACCAGCGGCGGGTCGAGCGACAGCGCGGAGAACGACTGGCAGCTGAACCCCACCGGCCCGTCGGCCGCCGCACCGGTGATCACGGTGACCCCGCTCGCGTAGTGCCCGAGCACGGCGCGGAACCGGTCCGGCGGAATCGGTTCCGCGGTAATCGGTTCCGGGCCAGTCGATTCCGGGAGAAGCGGATCGGCACGGTCCTCGGGCACGCGCTCGACGTGCGCCCGCAGGAACCGCCGGTCCGGGTCCGTCCACCCCTTGCGGGCGGCGTAGCTCAGCATCCCCTGCCACGCCGTGTGCAGATCGGCCTCCACCGTGGTGCTCACGAGGCGGTGGAGCACGGCGACGTCGAGCAGCACGTCACCGTCCTCCCGCACGTGGCCGAGCCCGGCGGCCTCGAGCCGTTCCGCGTCGGCGGCGCGGCCGGCGGTCGCGGATTCGACGTGCAGACGCGTGAGGTCGTGTCCGTCGCGGAGCCCGACGGCGTCCTCGGTGATCGTGACGATCACGTGCGGCCTCCCCGGTTCAGTTCTTCGCCGACTTTTCCTGCTCGTACTTCTCCGTCATGTGCGCCACGGCCTGCAGCTGGGCCTGTGCGTGTCCTTCCCGGACCTCGCGCGCCCGGGCCGCCGCGTCCAGCGTCGGCTGTGCCTGGCCCTGGAAGTGCGGGGCGACGTCACGCTGGAAGATCTCGTAGGAGTGCCGCGTCGCTTCCGGGGTGGCCCAGTCGTGGGCCATGAGCAGCATGCTGCCGAAGCCACCCGACTGGTCCACCAGCCGCTGCACCTGGGCCCGCGCCTGCTCGGCGGTGCCGATCACGCCGACGCCCGAGGTGTTGATGAAATCGATCATCTCCTTGATGTTCCCGCCCGACACCGCGAACTGCGGGAACGCGGCGACGTGGCTGAAGTACTCGAACCAGTGCTCGATCCCGTGCTCGACGTCGCGGTAGGCCTGCTCCTGCGTCTCCGCGAGGTGGAACGGCCCGACCAGCCGCCAGCCGGAGCGGTCGACGGTCTGGCCGAACGCCGCCGCGCGTTCCTCCATCACGCTCCAGTGCTGGGCCAGCGCGTTGAAGCCGTCGGCCGTGAGCGTGGCGCCGATGCTGAGCAGCCCCAGCCCGTGTTTGCCGGCGAGCCGCGCGCCCGTCGGGGAGGCGACGGCGGCCACCGCGATCTCGAAGTCCTCGGAGTAGGGCCGCAGCTGCAGCCGCGCGTCCACGAGCTCGTGGGTCGCCGTCTTCGCCGACACCGTCTCGCCCGCGAGCAGGCGCACGATGAGGTCGAGGTTCTCCTCGAGGATCTGGCGGGTCTGCGTCGGGGTGAGCCCGATCATCGACGAGTCGGTGGGCAGTGACCCCGGGCCGACGCCGAGCATCACGCGTCCGCGCGTGAGGTGGTCGAGCAGCACCATGCGGTCGGCCACCCACAGCGGGTTGTGGTAGGAGATCGACGTGACGCCGGTGCCCAGCTTGATGGTCCGGGTCCGCTCGGCCGCCGCGGCGATGAAGATCTCCGGCGACGCGATGATCTCCGATCCGGCGGAGTGGTGCTCGCCGATCCACGCCTCGTCGTAGCCGAGCCGGTCGAGGTGCTCCACCAGCTCCAGGTCACGCTGCAGCGCCAGCGCCGGGTTCTGGCCGGGTTTGTGCACGGGGGCAAGGAAAATGCCGAACTTCAGCCTGCTCACGGTTCTCCTCGGGCGGTGTCGGTGACCACGGCGGTGCCGCCGTGGACGTCGTGTCGCCATCGTCGACCGCCGGCGCGCCGCGGCGTAGTGCACCGAAGTGCCGTGCGGGTGTCCGCGTTCGTGCACTACCGGCCGCCCGGCGGGCTGGCGATCCTTTGCGGACGGACGGCTTCTCCGTGCTCGCAACCACTTTTATCGGAAGGGAACTCCCATGACACGATTCGCCGGCAAGGTCGCGTTGGTGACCGGCGGGGCCTCGGGTATCGGTTACGCGATCGGCGAGCAGCTCGTGGCGGAGGGGGCCTCGGTCGTCCTCTTCGACCTCAACGCGGAGAAACTCGAAGTGGCGGCGCGGAAACTCGGCTCCCGCGCGGCCGCCTGCGCCGGCGACGTCCGGGACGAGGCGGCGGTCGCCGCCGCGGTAGGCCTGGCCACCGAGCGCTTCGGCGGGCTCGACGCGGCGTTCGGCGCGGCCGGCTCGGTGACCCTGGGGTCGATCGTGGACATCGCCCCGCAGGACTGGCTTTCCACCGTCGACGTGATCCTCAAGGGCACCTTCCTCACCACCCGCCACGCCGCCCGCGCGATGCGCGTGTCCGGGCGCGGCGGCGCGATCGTGCACGTCTCCTCGCTCAACGCGCACGTGCCGGTGTACGGCGGCAGCGCGTATTCGGCGGCCAAGGCCGGGATCGAGAACTTCTCGAAGAGCGCGGCGCTGGAGCTGGCCGGCGACGGGATCCGCGTGAACACGGTGCTCCCCGGCCTCGTCACCACTCCGCTGACCGAACCGTTCCTGGCGATCGAGGAACTGGCGAAGGACTACACCGACCGGATCCCCGTGCACCGCCCGGCCACCCCCGAGGAGATCGCGGGGCCGTGCCTGTTCCTGGCCGGCGCCGAAGCCGCCTACGTGACCGGCACGAGCCTCGTCGTGGACGGCGGCTGGGAGATCAGCAACTATCCGAACACCCGGCCGTACGCCTGATTCCGACGCGGCTCACCGTCGAACGTGGATCGCGAGCTCGGTCCGCGACCGGCATCCGGTCGCGGACAGCACGCGGCTCACGTACTTCTTCACCGTGTCCTCCGACAACGCGAGGGTGGCACCGATCGCCGAGTTGGTGAGCCCCCGGGCCACCAGCTCGGCGACCTCCCGCTGCCGCGGCGACAACCGGTGCCCGACGGTGAGCGGCCGCACGGCCGGCTGGAGACCACGCGCGACCGCCGAGAGCTGGCGGCCGAGCAGGCGCAGCACCGTCATCTCCTTGGCCCCGATCGACCCGTCGTCGCCGAACACGCCGACCAGGGCGCGGCCGCCGGCCGTGGTGAGGCACATCGCGGCGGCGTTCGACACCCCGCGCCGCACCAGCCAGTGGTCCACGTAGTCGAGGGCCGGCTGCGGCAGCGCGCCGAGCTCGCCGGCCGACACCGCGAAGGTGCGTTCGAGAACCGCCCGCGCCTCGGGCAGGCGGAACACGTCGTACTCGCACCAGTCCGTGCGGTATTCGCGGAACAGCGCGACCGGGCGCCCGTTGAGCAGGGGCTCGGGATCCTGGAACAACGTGTTGTAGGTCGTGCCCGAGAAGAAGGTCGTGTGCCGGAATCCGAGCTCGGCGCCGAGCGCGTCGAGCAGCGCGGCTTTGAACCCGGTCAGCGTTTCCGCCGTGTCCACCCGTTCGAGCACCCGGAACACGCGCTCGTAGTCGCGGGCCGTCAACGACGACGTACCTTCGCGCATTCGCTCTCACCTCGTTGTGAACGCCCCCGCGTCAGCGCGTCAGCATACGGGACGGCCGGACCCCCGGCGGGGATCCGGCCGGCGGTGGTCATGGCCGGACGAGCACCTTGATGTCGGCGCCGGGATCGGCCGCGAGCCGCTCGAAACCGTGGGTGACCACGTCGGCGAGCGCGATCGACCGGGTCACCATCGACTCGAGGTCGTGCGCACCGCCGGCCGCGATCTCGACGGCCCGGGTGAACTCCGCGGGCGTGTACGCGAGGCTCCCGGTGATCGTCGCTTCACTGAAGAGCAACGCGTTGGGCTGCAGCGGAGTCGGGTTCTCCCACACCGCCACGTTCACCACGTGCCCGCGCGGCCGGACCGCCGCGAGCGCGGTGTCGAAGCTGGTCGGTGCGGCCGCGGTGTCGAAGGCCGCGTCGACGCCGTGGCCGCCGGTGAGCTCACGGACCCGGGCGACGACATCGTCGGCCTTCGGGTCGAGCACCGCGGTCGCGCCGAACCGGGCCGCCGCCTTCGCCCGCACGGGACTGGGCTCGGACACGATGATCTGGTCGGCACCCGCGGCCAGCGCCGCCACCACGACCATCAGCCCGATCGGACCGGCTCCCACCACGAGCGCGCTCTGGCCCGGAGTGAGCCCGGACCTTCCGACGGCGTGGATCCCGGTGGCCAGCGGTTCGAGCAGGGCGCCGGCCTCGTCGGAGATCTCGTCGGGCAGCGGGTTCGCCAGGTACGCGGGGAAGGCGTCGAACTCCGCGAACGCCCCTCCCCCGCCGCTGATCCCGTGGAAGCCCAGCGTCCGGCACAGCTGCGGGTGCCCGGCGGTGCACGACGGGCAGGTACCGCACCGCAGCACGGCGCTGGCCGCGACCCGTTGCCCCACGCGCAGGCCGGTGGCCCCGGAGCCGAGGGCCACGATCGTGCCCGAGAACTCGTGGCCCATCGTCACGGGCGCGCGGTCGCCGGTGAGCGGGTGCGGGGTGTCGAGGGGAATCGCGAGCGGGCCGCCCCGGTACTCGTGGATGTCCGAGCCGCAGATGCCGGTCGTCGCGATCCGCACGAGGATCTCGCCGTCGGCCGGGTCCGGCGTCGGCAGGTCCTCCACGCGGACGTCGGCACGGCCGTGGTACCTCAGGGCTTTCATCCACCGCTCCTCGTCGTCGGGAAGTCAGCCGACGGTAGGTCCGGCGGGGCCGGCGCGACAGTGCACGAAAGGTGACTCCCGGAAGTTCACCCTTCGTGGTCGCGGCGGCGACAACCGCGGCGCGAGAGTGTCATTCTCTCGGAGTGGACCCCGCCAGATTGCCCTCGTTTTCCCTGCGCCAGCTGCTGTACTTCGTCACGGCCGCCGAGTCCGGCACGATCCGCGCGGCCGCGGCGCGGCTGCACGTCGCGGAGTCGGCCGTGTCGGTGGCGCTCACCGAGCTGGAGCGGGCGGTGGACGCGCAGCTCGTGGTGCGCCGGCGCGCGCACGGTGTCACGCTCACGCCCTCGGGCCGGACCACGCTGCGGCTCGCGAAAGCCTTGCTGCACCAGGCCCGCGAGCTGGAGGAGGAGACGGCCGGCGAAGGCGCCGCGCTCACCGGCCCGCTCGCCATCGGCTGCTACCCGATGCTGGGGCCGAGCTCGCTGCCGCGGCTGCTGTCGGGGTTCGCCGGGCTGCACCCCGGCGTGACCGTGGATTTCCACGAGGACACGCAGGACCGGCTGCACCGCCGGCTCGCCGACGGCGAGCTCGACCTGGCGATCATGTACGACCTCGACCTGCCCGAATCGTTGCCGCGCACCGAACTCGACCGGCGCGTCCCCCACGTGCTGCTGCCCCCGGACCACGCCCTGGCCCGCGGACCGCTGGATCTGCGTGACCTCGAACCCGAACCGATGGTGCTGCTCGACGCGCCGCCGAGCACGAACCACGCGCTGGCCGTGTGCGCGCAGGCCGGCATCCGGCCCTCGATCCGCTACCGCACGGTGAACTTCGAGACCGCGCGGGCCCTCGTCGGGCGGGGCCTCGGCTGGACGCTGCTGGTCACCCTGCCCTCGTCGCCGGTCACCTACGAGGGTCTTGAAGTGGTCACGCTCTATCCTGATTACCCCGTGCTGGATCCGGTGCGGGTCGTCCTGACCTGGCCGGACGACGCCCGGTTGAGCCGGCGCGCCCGGGAGTTCCTGCGCTTCGCCGCCGGCCACACTTCGGAAAATCCGAGGTCCTTGCCCTGATACTTGTACTTTTCCGCTGAATCGCCCCGACTTACGGTCGCTCTCACACACCTCGACGTGGGAGGGCAACGATGCCGACTCTGGACTCCTCGGTCGCCGAATCCGTCAGTCTCGAAGACCTTTGGCAGGACCCGTACCCGATCTACCGCCGGCTGCGCGCCGAAAGCCCGGTCGCGTGGGTCCCGGCGGCCGGCCGGTTCATGGTGACCGGCTACGCGGAAGTGGTCGCGCTCGACAAGCACCCGGAGATCTTCAGCGCGAACGAGACGAACTCGCTGATGCACCGCTCCATGGGCCACACCATGCTGCGCAAGGACGGCGCGGTGCACCGGCGCGAACGCAAGGCCGCGGAATCGGCGGTGCGGCCACGCATGGTCAGCACCCACTGGCTGCCGATCTTCCAGCGGATCGCCGACGAACTGATCGACGGGTTCCACGCGCGTGGTGAGGCGGATTTGTTCCGCGACTTCGCCGCGCCCCTGGCTTCCCTGTCCCTCGGCGCGGTCCTCGGGCTCACGCGGTCCACAGCGGACGAACTCGCGGGCTGGTCACAGGACATGATGAACGGCACCAGCAACTACGGCGACGACCCCGGCGTCTGGGCGCGCAGTGATCAGGCCCGCGACGCGGTGAGCGCCGCCGTCGACGAGGCGGCCGCGCGGCTGCGCCGGGAACCCGACGGCTCCGCCATCTCCTCCATGATCAACGCCGACGACCCGCTTTCGCCGGAAGAAGTGCGCGCGAACGCCCGGCTGTTCATCAGTGGCGGGCTCAACGAACCCCGCGACGCGACGGCGACCACCACCTACGCGCTGCTGTCCGATCCCTCCCAGCGCGCTCTGGTCGAGGCCGATCCCACTCGGTTCGCCGCGGCGTTCGAGGAGAGCATCCGCTGGGTGTCGCCGATCAGCATGTACCCGCGGATGACCACTCAGGACACCGAACTCGGCGGCGTCGCCGTGCCGGCCGGTTCGCGCATCGGCGTGATGGTCGGCGCCGCCAACCGCGACGAAAAGGTCTTCACCGACCCGGACCGCTTCGACCTCGCGCGCGAGAACCGGACCCACGTCGCGTTCGGCGGCGGCCCGCACTTCTGCCTCGGCTCCTGGGTGGCGCGCTCCCAGGTCGGGCAGGTCGCGCTGCCGACGCTGTTCCGCCGCCTGCGCAACCTGCGCCTGGACGAGCACCGGCCCGTGCGGATGGGCGGCTGGGTCTTCCGCGGTGTGCTCGACCTGCCGGTCCGCTGGGACGTCTGACCCGCCCGCCTCGTGAGGAGAACTTCGTGAAGATCGTTTACGCGCTGACTGACGGCACCGAGCAGACGGTGGACGCCGAACCCCGCACCACCGTGATGCAGGCGGCGATCGAGGCGAATGTGCCCGGCATCGTCGCCGAGTGCGGCGGCAACGCGATGTGCGCGACCTGCCACGTGTTCGTCGAGCCGGGGGCCGCCGAGCGGTTCGGCGAGGTGAGTGCCGACGAAGACGAGATGCTCGACTGCACGGCGGCCGAGCGCACCGAGCTCAGCCGGCTCAGCTGCCAGCTGGTGCCGCCCGACGACGGCACGGTCACGCGGGTCACCGTGCCGGACCGCCAGCGATGACCGTGGTCGTGGTCGTGGTCGGCGCCGGCCAGGCCGGGGTGCAGGTGGCGGCTTCCCTGCGCGAGCACGGTCACGCCGGCCGGGTCGTGCTCGTCGACACCGAGGAACCCCTGCCCTACCAACGACCGCCACTGTCCAAAACGTACTTGACCGACCGGGAACCGGCCGAGCCGACGCTGCGCTCGGCCGCGTTCTACGCCGAGCACGGCATCGAACTGCGCACCGGGACGCGGGTCCGCGCCGTCGACGTCGCGGCCGGCGTGGTGACGTTCGGCGACGGCGCGGACCTGCGCTGGACCGACCTCGTGCTCGCCACCGGATCACGCCCGGTTCCCCTCGCGGTGCCGGGCACCGACCTGGGCGGCGTGCTCCCGCTGCGCACGCTGGCCGACGCGCGGCGCCTGCGTGCGCTGCTGCCGTCGGTTCGCCGGGTCGTGGTGATCGGCGGCGGCTTCATCGGGCTGGAGGTCGCGGGCGCCGCCCTCACGAGCGGCGCCGCGGTCACCGTGCTCGAAGCCGCGCCGCGGCTGCTGGGCCGATCGGTCACGGCGACCACGGCGGAGGTCCTGCTGGCGCACCACCGGCGCTGGGGGATCGACGTCCGGGTCGCCGCCAAGGCGACCGAGATCGTCGGCGAGCACGGGAAAGTCCGCGCCGTCCGCACCTCCGACGGTGACCTGCTGCCCGCTGAGCTCGTGGTGGTCGGGATCGGCATCACCGCCCGCGACGAGCTGGCCCGCGAAGCCGGGCTCGCCGTCGACGACGGCATCGTGGTGGACGCCGGCCTGCGCACAGCGCACCCGCACGTGTACGCCATCGGCGACTGCGCACGGTTCCCCGGACCTGGTGTGAGCACCGTGCGGCTCGAATCCGTGCAGAACGCGACGGACCAGGCCGAGCACGTGGCCCAGGCGATCGCCACCGGCGCCACCGCTCCGTACGGGGCCGTGCCGTGGTTCTGGAGCCACCAGCACGGCGCTCGGTTGCAGATGGCCGGCCTCACCACCGGCACCGACGACACGGTGGTCACGGGTGATCCCGGCAAGCCGGCGTTCTCGGTGTACTGCTTCCGCGGCGGTGCGCTCGTCGGCGTCGAGTCGGTGAACCGGCCGGCCGACCACCTGAAGGCCCGCAAGCTGCTCGCCGAAGGCCGTCCCGTGCGGCGCACGGAGTTCGGCGCCGGTCCCGGCGTCACGGCCGGACGACTGTCCCGAGAGGAACGATCTTGACTGCCCCGTCTCCTTCAGCCCCGTCTCCCTCCCCGCATTACCCGCGGCCACGCCAGTACCCGGTGGCGCGCTTGACTTCCGAGTCCGCCTACCAGGTCGTGGTCGTCGGCGCCGGCCCGGTGGGGCTCGCCACCGCGGTGGGGCTCGCCCGGCGCGGCATCCGGGTGGGCGTGGTCGAGGCCGCGCTCGGCGTTTCCCACGGCAGCCGGGCGATCTGCGTTTCCCGGCATTCCCTGGAGGTCCTCGACCGGCTCGGTGCCGGCCAGGCGGTCGAGGACCACGCTCTGCCGTGGACTGTCGGCCGCAGCTTCTTCCGCGACCACGAGGTGCTCGCGTTCGAGATGCCCGAGGCCGAGCACGACACGCACCCGCCGATGGTCAACATCTCCCAGTCCGTGCTCGAACAGCTGCTGGTCGACACCGCCGAGGCGACGCCGGGGGTCGAACTCCTCTGGGGTGTCAGGCTCGCCGACGTGAAGTGCACCGAGGACAGTGCGGTGGTGTCGGTGGACACCTCGTCGGGGATGCATCGGATCCCGGCCGACTGGGTGGTCGCCGCCGACGGCGCCCGCAGCGACACGCGCCGGCTGCTCGGGCTGTCGATGCGCGGCACGAGCTACGAAGGCCGGTACGTGATCGCCGACATCCACTGGCCGGCGAGCCTGCCCACCGGCCGCCGCGTGTGGTTCGACCCGGACAGCTCACCCGGCTCCACGATCATCATGCACCGCCAGCCCGGCGACATCTGGCGGATCGACTACCAGCTCCGGCCCGACGAGGACACCGAGGCCGAACTCGCGCCCGAGCGCATCCGCGAACGCGTGACCCGCCACCTGGCGTGGCTCGGCATCGACTCGCCGTGGACGCTCGAGTGGTCGAGCCTGTACCGGGCCCATTCGCTCTCGCTGGACGACTACGTGCACGACCGCGTGCTGTTCGCCGGCGACGCGGCGCACCTCGTGCCGATCTTCGGCGTCCGCGGGCTGAACTCCGGCCTGGAGGACGCCGACACCCTGGCCTGGCAGCTCGCGGCGGTCGTCCACGGCACCGCCGAGGCCCGGCTGCTCACCGCGTACTCCGCCGAACGGCGCGCCGCCTGGGCGCAGAACATCGCGGCGGCCGAGAAGAGCACCCGCATCATGTCCCCCGAAGGCACCGGCTTCCCCCTCACCCGCGACGCGCTGCTCGCGCTTTCGGTGCACCACCCGGAGTTCCGCCCGTTGATCGACCCGCGGCAGACCTCGGCCACCCACGCGTTCACCTCTCCCCTCACCTGGCCGCCGGCCGCCCTCGGTGACGGCCTGGCCCCGGGCTCGCCTCTCGCCGACCAGGCCGTGACCCTCCCCGGCGGCCGGCCTTCGACGCTGTTCGCGCACCTCGGCAGCGGGTTCGCCGTGATCGGCGTCGACGTCGGCGAGGCCGAGCTCGCCCCGATCTCCGCCCGGCTCGCCGACGCGTTCGCGCCGGAACCCGTGCAGACCGTGGTGGCCGGCCGGGGTGGGATCGAGCTCGCTGACGCCGCCCTGGGCAGCCCGGGCGACGTGCTGGTCGTCCGCCCGGATCGGCTCGTGCTGTGCCGGGTGTCCGAACAGGACCGGGACCGCCTCGCCGACCTGGCCTCCGCACTGGTGCGCGGCACCGCCCCGGGCAAGCCGGCCCGCCTCGACTCGGCCGAGCCACCGGAGTCACCCGGCGAACGGGTCTGGCTCTCACTCAGCGCGGCCCTCGACGAGACTCCCGATCCCACGGCGTTCCTCACCCGGCTCGCCCTCGTCCTGGGCTCCTGGGTGGACGGAGCGACGTTCGCGCAGGCGCTGGAGAGTTCCGGACGATAGCCCGCACCGGTTGGCCCGACGGAAACCGTCGGGTCAACCGGCGTACGGTCGCTCACCCTTGCGCCGCAGGTTGCTCCACGGTGGACTCTCCCCGGCCGCTCACCTGCATGGTCGTGGGGTGGGCGAGCGCGCGGTGCAGTGCTTTCGTAACTTCCGCCGCGTGGTGCTCGGCGACGACAGCCGCGATGTACCCGTCGCGCCAACCGGCGTGCGATTGCTCACCGGTGCGCCGCAGACTTCTCCACAACGGACTCCCCCTGACCGCTCACCTGTGTGATCGCGGGGTGGGTGACCGCGCGGTGCAGTGCTTTCGTGACTTCCGCCGCGTCATGCTCGGCGACGACGTCCGCGATGTGCCCGTCGCGCCAACCGGCTTGCGGCCGCTCACCGGTGCGCCGCGGACTGATCCACAACGGACTCTCCCTGACCGCTCACCCGCATGGTCGCGGGGTGGGCGACCGCGCGGTGCGATGCTTTCGAGACTTCCGCCGCGTGGTGCTCGGCGACGACTGCCGCGATGCGCCCGTCGCGCCAACCGGCTTGCGGCCGCTCACCGGTTCGCCGTGGACTGCTCCACAATGGACTCCACCTGACCGATCGCCCGTGTGATCACAGGTTGGGCAACCGCGCGGCGGAGTGCGTTCGCGACCTCCTCCGCATGGCGATCGGCCACGACGGCAGCGATGTGCCCGTCGGGCCGCACGATCCACACCTCACCAGGACGGGCCGCCAGCGCTTCGCCGAGCACGCCGTCGGTGTCGAGATCCGGCAGTGCGGCCACGCGGACCGGTCCGCGCACGGCGTCCGCCGCGCTCCGGGCGGCCGCGAGCGCCGCGGCGTCCGTCGCGAGCAGGAGGAAGCCGTCGCGGGCCAGCGACCGGATGCGGGTCGCAAGGCCGTCGACGGTGACCGGTGCGTCGGGCAGGAGGACACCCGGTCCGGGTGTCGGCGCCTCCCCGCGCGGCGGGCGGCCGGCGAACGGCCGCGCGACATTCGGGCTGGTCAGCGGCGAGTCGACGTACCAGAACGGCTCGGCGAGCCGGCCCGAGTCCACCTGCGCGCGGAGTCCGGCGTCGGTGGCGGCGCCGGCGAGGATCTCCGCCCGGTGCCGGGCCTGACGCTCGTTCTGCGGCACGAAGAAGTCCATCGTGGCGGTGGTGACCGCGAGGTTCTCCCGCGCCGCGGCGTGCCGTTCGTGGTGGTAGCTCTCCAGCAGGTCCTCGGCCGCCCAGCCCCGGCCGGCGTAGGCGATCTTCCACGCCGCGTTCTCGGCGTCCGCGACGCCGGAGTTCAGGCCGCGCGCGCCGAACGGTGCGACGAGGTGCGCCGCGTCGCCGGCGAGCAGGACCCGGCCGACCCGCATCCGGTCCACGCAGCGGGACTGGAACCGGTACACGGACTTCCACACGATCTCGTAGTCCGCGTCGCCGATGATGCGCCGGATCCGCGTGTCGAGCGCGCCCGAGGCACTCTCGGCATCGAGGTCGTAGTCGGCCGGCACCTGCCAGTCGATGCGGAAGGTGGAGCCCGGGCACGGGTGGATCAGCACCTGGCGGCCGGGGTTCCACTCGGGGTCGAAGTGGAACCGGCGCTCGTCGGCCCAGCCGGGCAGGTCCGCGCGGATGTCGCAGATCAGGAACCGGTCGTCGAAGGACTTCCCCTCGAAGGTCAGACCCAGGCCGCCGCGGAGTTCTTCACTGCGGGCGCCGCCGCACACGACCACATAGGACGCTTCCACCACCGCCGGCCCGCCGGGGGTTTCGCACTGGACGGTGACTCCCCGCGCGTCCTGCGTCAGCTCGGTGACCCGGTGGTTCCACCGCACCTCGACGAGCGGCTCGGCCGCGATCAGCTCGTCGAGGATCGCCTCGGTGCGGGTCTGGGAAAGGTTCACGAACGGCGGGAACGCCGGGCCCCCCGGCTCGGCGAACTCGTAGTTGAACAGTTCCTCGCCGCGGTGGAAGGTCCGCGCGGTGGTCCAGGTGAGCCCTTCCCGCGCGATCCGGGCGCCGGCGCCGACCGATTCCCAGATGTCGAGCACGTCGCGCTGCTGGCAGATCGCCTTGGACCCCACGGGATCCCGCTCGGCGCGCCGGTCGAGCACCACCGTCGGCACGCCCCAGCGGGCCAGCAGCAGCGCGGTGGTCTGCCCGACCGGGCCGGCGCCGACGACGACGGCCGGACCGGCGGGCCAGGTGGGTGAGGACATGTCAGGACTCCCGTCGTCGGAACTCGGGTCGCAGGGCGCCGGTCAGTTCTGGAGCTGCGCCCAGACCTCCTGGTCGCGCTCGGCCGTCCAGATCACGGGCCGCTCGATGCCCGAGAGCTCGTCCCACACCCGGGAAACGTCGAACGGCAGGCAGTGCTCGAAGATCGGCCAGCTGCCGAAGTCGTCGACCAGGGCCGCGTGGGTGGCCTCGAACGCCTCTTTGAGCGTGCCGCCACGCCGCCGCACCGCGCCGACTTCACGCAGCATCGTGTCGAGGAACCCGCGGGTCTTCGCGATCGCGGCGTCGACCTGCTCGCGGCCCTTGCTGACGTCGCCCCGCCCGCCGACGAGCTGCTCCGCCCCCAACGCGGCGACGCGGTCCAAAGTGGAGCTCGTCCACTCGCGGTGGAAGGCGTCGCCGGTGTAGAGCGCGGCTTCGGCCTCCACCAGGTCGCCGGCGAAGAGGATCTTGTGCCGGGGCAGCCAGGCGGTGATGTCACCTTCGGTGTGCCCCCGACCGTGGTACTGCAGCACGAGATCCCCGCGGCCGCCGCCGAGGTCGAGGGTGAGACGGTCGGAGAACGTCAACGTCGGCCAGGTGAGGCCGGGCACGGAATCCGCCCCGTCCGCCAGCCGCGGCATGCGCGCGAACTCGCTCGCCCAGTCCTCCTTGCCGCGCTCCGCGACCAGCGCCCGGGTGTTGTCGTGCGCGACGATGATCTCGGCGTCGAACGCGCTGGCGCCGAGCACGCGCACCGCGTGGTAGTGGCTCAGCACCAGGTACCTCACAGGCTTGTCGGTGTACTGGCGCAGCTTGGCCAGCCACTGCCGCGCGGCGACCGGCGTCGCGAGGGCTTCGAAGCACACGAGGAAATCCTCACCCTCGATCGCCCCGATGTTGGGATCGCCTTCCGCCGTGAGCGCGTAGACCCCGTCGGCGAGGACCTCGAGCGTCTGCTCCTTGGGCGCGGTGTCCTGTGATGACGCGAACGGCTTGGTGGCCATGGGTTCCTCCTCCGCACGGACCCGCGGCTCGGGGTCGTGCTCGGTCGGGCGGTGTGGTCGGTTCCGAGTGTGACGCGGCGGCGGGAGGTCCCGCGCGTTCTCCCGCCGACCCCAGCCTTTCAGCCTGCCGGACGCAGGGATAGCACATGATTTGCCGGGCTGACCTAAGTTGAACTTATGAAGGCGACCACGGTGACGCTGCGGCAGCTGGAGTACTTCGTGGCCACGGTCGAGCTCGGCACGCTCAGCGCCGCGGCCGCCCACTTCCACATCTCGCAGACGGCGGTCTCCCTGGCCATCACCCAGCTCGAAAAGGCCCTCGACGTCCAGGTCCTGGTCCGCCGCCCGGCCAAACCCCCCACCCCGACCGCCGCCGGCCGCCAGCTGCTCACCGACGCCCGCCGCGTGCTCTCCGACGCCGGCGAACTCGAGAGCGCCGTGCGCACCGTCGGCCAGGAAGTGTCCGGGCGCCTGGCCGTGGGGTGCTTTCCCACGATCACGCCGTTCGTGATGGGCCGGCTTCTCGAAGCGTTGCAAGAGCGCCATCCGGACCTGTCGATCGACCTCGTCGAGGACTCCGTGCGCGGCCTGCAACGCAAGCTCACCGAGGGCGCGTGCGACGTCGCGATCATGTACGACATCGGCCTGGAGCCCGGCATCACCACGGTGCCGCTCTACTCGTGCCCGCCCTACGCGGTTCTCCCGGCCGACCACCCCCTCGCCCACCACACCTCGGTCCGCGCCGCCGACCTCATCCACGAACCCCTGATCATGATCGACCTCCCCCCGAGCGCCGACTTCTTCGCCGACCTGCTCACCCGCGCGGGCCACACCCCCGACATCCGCTTCCGCACGCGCAGCGTGGAAACCGTCCGCGCCCTCGTCGGCCGCGGCCGCGGCTGGGCGATCCTCCTCCACCGCCCCGCCGTCCCCCACAGCTACGACGGCCGCGAGGTCGCCGCCGTGCCCCTGTCGGACGTCGGCGCCCCGATCGACGTCCTCCTGGCCCGCGCCACCCACTCCCGCCCCACCCGCCGGGCCCTCGCGTTCTCGCACCTTTGCCGGGAGGTCCTCACCTCGGACCAGGCGTGACGGCCACCGTCGGCGGCGCGACCGGCACCGGCGCCCCTCAACGCCGCTTCCTCTTCGGCGACGCGGCCCGTCTTCTGCCGACTGTCGACGATGTGTCGCTATGCTGACCTTGTGGAGCCTCAGTTCGACCGCATCTCCGTGCCCTCGCTCGTTGACGAGTGTCATCGGCGGATCAAGGAGCAGATCCTCGCCGGAGACCTCGGTCCGGGCGCGCCGCTGCGGGACTCGGTGCTGGCGCAGGCGATGGGGATCAGCCGGTCGCCCGTCCGCGAGGCGCTGCGCCGGCTGGAACAGTCGGGGCTGGTCGTGAAGACGGCGAACCAGTCCTACCGGGTGCGGGCGGTCGGCGCGGACGACGTCGCCGAGCTGGCCGCGCTGCGCATCGCCGACGAGGGGCTCGCGGTGCGCATCATCGTGCGCGAGAAGAAGCCCATCGACTCGCTGCTCGGGCTGATCGACGAGATCCGCGCCGCGCCGGCGGGGTCCGTCGAAGCCGCCGACGCCGACGCGGCGTTCCATTCGCGCGTCGTGGCATTGGCCGGTCTTCCCCGCCTGAACGCGCGGTACGCCGACCTCACGGACCAGATCCGGCTGATGCTGGTCTCTCGCGACCCGTCGCCCGTCGTGGACCAGCACGCGCTGGGGCGGCACCACGTCGTGCTGTACGAGACGCTCGAGCGGGCGATCGAATCCGGCGAGCCCGACGACGCCCTGCAGGCCTGGGAAGACCACGTCAGGCACGTGCTGCCGACCCGCGCCTGAGGCCGATCGGCGGCGCTGCCGTCCCGGCTCGCGAGAACAGGATTTTTGGGGTCTTGAAACTGTCGACAGTCGCCAATACTCTGTCGCCAGGATCGAGCAAAGGAGCTCAATGACTGATCCAGTTCGAGAAGCAGCCCTCCCGGTCGCGGAGGCGGAGCCGAGACGGCGCTCCGCCCGGGCGATCGCGGCGGCGAGCGCAGGCACCTTCATCGAGTGGTACGAGTACGGCCTCTACGCCTTCGTGGCGGGCCTGGTGATCGCGCCGCTGTTCTTCGCCCAGGCCGGCAGCCTGGCGGTGCTGGCCACCTTCGTGACGTTCGCGGTCGGCTTCGTCGTGCGCCCGATCGGCGGGATCGTGCTCGGCGCGGCCGGCGACCGCTGGGGCCGGCGGCCGGTCCTGATCTTCTCCATCCTGCTGATGGGCCTGGCCACCACCGGGATCGGGCTGCTGCCCACCTACGCCGCGATCGGCGTGTGGGCGCCGATCCTGCTCGTCGTGCTGCGGATGCTGCAGGGGTTCGGCGCCGGCGCCGAGCTGGCGGCCGCGATGATCTTCGTCAGCGAGTCGACCGGCAAGAAGGGCAAGGGGTTCTCCGGGGCGCTGATGAACATCGGCTCCATGCTCGGCTCGGTCCTCGCCGTGGTGTTTTTCACGGTGCTGAGCTCCGAATTGGCTCCCGAAGCCTTCAAGCAGTGGGGCTGGCGGATTCCGTTCCTCTTCGGCGCGGTGCTCACGGTCGCCGGGCTCGTGCTGCGGCGCAAGCTCGCGGAGTCTCCCGAGTTCGAACGCGTGGCCCGGGAGCAACGGGCCGGCCGGCTGCGGCGCGGCCGGGCGAATCCGCTCGCCGCGCTGGCACAGTCGTTTCGGGCGAGCCCGCGCAACTTCTTCGCCGGATTCCTGTTGCCCTCGGGGCTCAACGTGACCGGGTTCGTCGCGCAGGCGTTCGGCATGAGCTACCTCAGCTCCCAGATCGGGCTCACCTCGACCCAGACCCTCGTCACGACCCTGACGATGATGGGGGTCGGGCTCTTCGCCCTGCTGTTCTGGGGCTGGCTGTGTGATCGGATCGGCGCGGTACGGGTGCTCTACGTCGGCGCGCTCGTCGGCATTCCGTTGGCGTTCGCGTACTTCGCCCTGCTGCGAACGGGAAACCTGGCGCTGATCATCACGGCCAGCGTGGTCCTCTGGGCCGTCGGTTGGGCGGCCGGTCTCTCCGCCCAGGTCGTGCTGCTGCCCGCGTTGTTCCGCACCGAGTACCGCGGCTCGGGAATGACGTCGTCGCGCGAACTGCAAGGCGGCCTCATCGCCGGCCCGGCCCCGCTCATCGCGAGCGCGCTCCTGCTGGCCGCCGGCGGTACGCCGTGGCTGGTCGCCCTCTACATCGCGGCGGCCCAGGTCCTCACCGTGGCCGGGATGCTGCTCGCGCGCCCCGTGCTCTCCCGCCGGGAGATCACCGAGATCTCCGCGCTGCGCGGCGTCCGGCCCGCCGCCGACTGACCCTTTCACAACCCACGAACGGAGTTTCTTCGATGACCGACTACACCCTGCGCGCCGACCTGGCCGCGGCACCGCTGTTCGCCACCAGCGTGATGGCCGCCTCCCCCGTCGTCGTCGAGGCCGTGAGCGCGACGCCGTTCGCCGCGCTGTGCCTGGACATGGAGCACAGCACGTTGCAGGCGAACGACGTGGAGGACCTCATCCGGGCGGCGGATGTGCACGCGAAGCCGGTGATCGTCCGCGTGCCCGACATCGGCTCGGACATCCCGCGGGTCCTCGACGCCGGCGCCGCCGGCATCATCGTCCCCCAGGTCGAAACCGCGCAGCAGGCCCGCGAAGTCGTCGACCGCGCCCGCTACGCACCGGTGGGACGCCGCGGGCTCGGGCCGGGCCGCGGATCCGACTACGGCGCGAGCCTCTCCCCGGCCTACACCGGCGAAGCCAACGACCGCACGCTCGTCGCCGTGCAGATCGAGTCGGGTCCTGGCGTGCGCGCCGCCCACGAAATCCTGGCGACGCCCGGGATCGACGCCGTGGTGATCGGCCCCGGTGACCTGTCGATGTCGCTGGGGGTGCCCATGGGCGCGCCGGAATTCTGGGCAGCGGTGGAGCACGTCTTCGCGGTGGCGCTCGACCACGGTGTCGCGCCGGGTTCCTTCTGCTTCCGTGACGACCACGTGAGCGAGCTCGTCACCCGCGGCACCCGCCTGCTGCTCGTCGGCAGCGACCTGGGCTGGGTGGCCCGCGGCGCGGCGACCCAGTGGGCCGAGCTGCAGAGCACCCTTTCCCCGGCGGTGGCGCGATGACCGCCCGCGTCGTGATGACGAACACGGCGATCCCGCTGGCCGCCGAAGCGGAGGAAGCGTTCGCCGGCCTCGACGTCGGATTCGAGATGCTCGACGCCGGTTCTCCCGAAGACCTCGTGCGGATCACGCGCGACGCGGACGCCGTGATCACCCTCGCCGAGCCCTTCACCCGCGAGGTGCTCGTGCAGCTGCCGCGATGCCGGTCGGTCACCCGCTTCGGCATCGGCGTCGACAACGTCGACCTCGCTGCCGCGACGGCTCAGGGCATCTGGGTGACCAATGTGCCCGACGCGAACTACCGTGAAGTCGCCGTGCACACCATCGCGCTGGCGCTGTCCGTCACCCGGAAAATCGGGTTCCTCAACCGTTCGATGCACGAGACGGGGCACGCGTCGCTGGCGCTCGCGCGTGGCACGCGGCGCCCGGACGAGCAGACCTTCGGGCTCGTCGGGCTCGGCCGCATCGGCCGCCGCGTCGCGACCATGGCGCAGGCCATCGGCTACCGGGTGATCGCCGCGGACCCGTTCACCACCGAGGAATCCGGCGTCGAACTGGTGTCCTTCGACGAGGTCGTGGCGCGCTCCGACATCCTCTCGCTGCACGTCCCGCTCACCGGGGAGACCCGCGATCTCGTGGACGCCGGCGTGATCGAGCGGATGCGGGACGGGGCCGTGCTCATCAACGTGTCCCGCGGCGGCCTGGTCGACGACGCGGCGCTGGGCCGGGCGCTGCGGGCGGGCAAACTCGCCGGCGCGGGCATCGACGCCTACGTCGGTGAGCCGGCCCCGCTCCCGGAGTCCAGCCCGTTGCGCGGGTTGGAGCAGGTGCTGCTGACTCCGCATTCCGCGCACTACAGCGAGGAATCCTTCGCCGAGATCAAGACCAAGGCGCTGGCCGACGTGGCGCGGGTGCTGCGCGGCGAACGGCCCGCGTACCCGGTGAACGAGATCCCCGTGACGGAAAGCCGATGACCCCCGCCGAGGTCGCGTCGCGTTCGTTGCGCGGCACCGAGGACCCGCGCCGGCTCGGCCGGCTGGTGGACTACGCCGACTTCCGCGACGCGGCCCGGCGCCGGCTGCCCCGCGGGGTGTTCGACTACGTCGACGGCGGCGCCGACGCCGAGATCACCCTGCGCCGCAACCACGAGGCGTTCGAAGCGCTCGAGTTCCGTCCCCGCCACGGCAGGTGGATCGCGCAACCGTCGATCGCCACCACGGTCCTCGGTATGCCGCTCACCATGCCCGTCCTCACGGCGCCATGCGGCGGCATGCGGCTGGTACACCCGCACGGCGACGTCGGCATCGCGGCCGCGGCGGCCGAAGCCGGCGTCGCGCACGTCGCGACCACCACGTCCGGCTTCACGCTCGAACAGCTCGCGGAAGTCCCGGGACCTCAGCTCTTCCAGGTCTACAAGGTCGGCAGCGACGAGCTCATGCGCTCCCTCGTGGAGCGCGCCGCCCGCGCCGGCTACCACGGCCTCGTCGCGACGATCGACTCCGCGGTGTCCGGCCACCGCACCCGCGACCACCACAACGGCTTCAGCCAGAACCTCCGCATCGACCTGCGCACCGTCGTCCGGCTGGCACCGCGGGTCGCGACCCGGCCCCGCTGGCTGCTCGGTTTCATCCGCGACGGCCTGCCCTTCACCGTCCCCAACACGACCCTGGCCCTGCCGGGCGGCCGGCCCCTCGACCTGCCCGCGATCACCCGCACCACCCGGGAATCGCTGTCCCCGACCTGGCGCGACCTCGAGTGGATGCGCGCCACCTGGCACGGCCCGCTGGTCGTGAAGGGCATCCTCACGGTCGCCGACGCCGAACGCGCCCGCGACCTCGGCGCCGACGCCATCGTGGTCTCCAACCACGGCGGCCGCCAACTCGACGGCGTGCCCGCGACCCTGACCGCCCTCCCCCGCATCGCCGCGGCCGTCGGCGCCGACCTCGAAGTCCTCCTGGACAGCGGCCTCCGCGGCGGCGCGGACGTCACCAAGGCCCTGGCCCTCGGCGCGAAAGCCGTCCTCCTCGGCCGCTACCCCGCGTACGGCCTCGCGGCCGCGGGTGCGCCCGGCGTCCGTCGAGTCCTCGAGCTGGTGCGGGAAGGGCTGGTCCGCACGCTGCAACTGCTCGGCTGCGCGGACCTCACGGACCTGGGTGGCGTCGTTGCCGGTTCAGGGTGGGAGAACTGACCGGTGATTCGGTCACTTCACGCGAAGTCGCGTTCGGTCCGCGGCCCCGGCAAAGCGGTGCGACTCCCTCGACCTGGGACCGCGACGTCGCCGGCTGTCCGCGTTGCCTGGTGCGAGGCCCGCGGACGCTCAGCGAGTGGCCGCCCGGACGTCGGAGCCCAAGGACTGCGCGAATCCGTCCGGGGTCACCACGTCGTCGCGGCCGAGGTCGTGCACGGAGTGGTGGCCCAGGGCCAGCAGGGTGGAGTCGATGCCGTTGCGGAGGACGTCGAGGACGTTTTCGACGCCCGCCTGGCCGCCGGCGGCGAGGCCCCAGAGGTAGGCGCGGCCGATGAGCACGGCGCGGGCGCCGAGGGCCAGGGCCTTCACGACGTCGCTGCCGCGGCGGATGCCGCCGTCGAGGAGGACCTCGACCTGGTCGCCGACGGCGTCGGCGATGGCGGGGAGGGCGCGGATGGTGGCGGGGGTGCCGTCGAGGTTGTTGCCGCCGTGGTTGGACACGGACAGGGCGCTGACGCCGGCGTCCACGGCGCGGCGGGCCTCGTCGACCCGAATGACCCCCTTGAGCAGGAAC
Source organism: Amycolatopsis rhabdoformis (assembly GCF_035918295.1). Taxonomy (GTDB): domain Bacteria; phylum Actinomycetota; class Actinomycetes; order Mycobacteriales; family Pseudonocardiaceae; genus Amycolatopsis; species Amycolatopsis rhabdoformis. The sequence goes on along the minus strand of NZ_CP142149.1, from coordinate 2,184,118 downwards.
GGGCCGTCCCACTGGGCGCGCAGCCAGGCGACGTCGTCCCACGAGGGCGGGGGCGTCTGCATCCACTGGCCGTAGGCGCCGAAGAAGGTGGGCGCGGTGCCGCCGGGCGGGGTCATGTTGGGCACGCTCAGGTCGGGCAGGCGGCGGGTGCGCGCGAAGCGGTAGAGCCAGCGCGGGTGGGTGAGGCCTTCGGGCGCGAAGCGCAGCAGTTCGCGCGGCGTGAGCTTGTCGGGGATGTGCGGGCTGCCCCAATCACGGCTGTGCGAGAACGACCAGTCGAGCGTGAGGATGATGCCGACCGCGCCGGCGGCTCGCGCGCGGTCGAGGCGGTGCAGGATGTCGTCGCGCGTGCCGGTCCAGTAGATCTGGAAGTAAGTGTTCGGGTTGGCCGCCACGACCTCTTCGATCGGCTTGCTGCCGAAGGACGACAGACCGATCGACGTGCCGCGCGCGGCGGCGGCGCGGGCCACGGCGACTTCTCCGTCGGGGTGCACGGCCTGCACGCCGGTCGGCGAGATGAGCACCGGCAGGGACACGTCGCGGCCGAGCACGGTGGTGGCGAGCTCGCGCTGCGCGTGGTGCGCCGCGGTGCGCGGGGCGAACCGCAGCTCGTCGAACGCGTTGAGGTTGTCCTGCAGCGTCAGGCCTTTTTCGGAGCCGGCGATCAGTGCCGAGTAGACGGACGCCGGCAGGCGCTTCTTCGCCCGGCGCTGGGCTTCGGCGACGGATTCGAACCAGGTGTTGCTCATCGGCGTTCCTTACGGTCGACGCGCAGCGGCCGCCACGCGACGCGCGGGCGCAGCGGGGCGGCGGTGCGGTGGGTGAGGCAACCGGCCCAGACGCCGGTGCCGTAGGCGAGATCGTCGGCGATCGCGGCCGCGCTGTAGCGCACCGGATCGAGATCGGGGCGGCGGCTGAGCCACCCGGCGAGCGGCGGGCCCAGCAGCAGCGACGCGGCGGCGAGCCGGTGGCGCCCGCCGACGGCCAGCACGGCGGCGAGCGCCGGGGCCGCGAACTGCGTGCTGTAGCGGCCAGTACCCAGCCACGTCTGATGTACGGCCGTCGCCATGGCGCGGGTCACGCCGTCGGTCGGGATGTCGCCCTGGCGCAGGGTTTCGCGCATGGTCAGCACGGCCCCGGCGAACCCGGCCGCGGCCACGAGCGGCCGGCGCGCCAGCAGCCCGGCCACGGTCAGCGCGGGCCACGGGTGCAGCACCAGCGGCGCCGCGGCGTCGGGGTGGCGCTGGGCCAACGGGGCCGCCGACGTGCCGTAGCGGAACCGGCGGGACAGCAGCCCGCGCCACGTGGCCGGTTCCTCGTGACCTAGGTGGGCGGACGGGTCGTACCGCACCCGCAGGCCCGCTTGGTGCAGGCGCCACACCAGGTCGACGTCTTCGCCGACGCGCATGGACTCGTCGAAAGCGCGGGTCTCCAGGGCCGAGCGGCGGACCACGAGAGCGGCGGTCGGAACGTAGGACACGCGTGTGCCGGGCACCACGCGGCCTTGGGCGCCGCCGAGGTCGAGGCTGCCGTTCGCGCGGGTGTAGCGCCCGGCCCAGGTGTCCGGCGCCAGCGGGAGGATGCGCGGGGCGATCGCGGCGAGCAGCGGGTCGGCGAAGTGCGCGGCGAGGCGGTCCGTCCACTCCGGACTCGGGACGCAGTCGCTGTCGAGGAAGGCGACCAGCTCGGCGCCCACGTGCTCGAGCGCGGTGTTGCGCGCGGCGGCCGGACCACCGTTGACGGTGCGGCGCACCAGTTTCGCGCCGTGTGCGGCCGCCACCGCGGCGATTCCGGCGGCATCGGCCGAGGCGTCGTCGACGACCAGCACGGGATGCCGGCCACCGAGCGCCTCGAGGCAACGCCCGAGCGCGGCGGCGCGCTCGTGCACGGGGACGACGATCGTGACGTCCGGTGGCGCGGCCGGCTCCGGGGGCACGGGGTGTGCGAGGCCGGCGTCGGTGAACCGCCGCGCGAGCGCACCGGTCGCGGGCGAGTCGACCGGGCCGTTTTCCAGAGTGCGCCAGGCTTTCTGCCCGGCGGCGGTCAAGCGCAGGACACGAGCCGGCGAGCCACCGAACCACAGGGCGTCGGTGAGCTGCTTCGTCCCGGGATCGAGTTCGACGCGGAACCCGACGGGCAGCGGAGGGATCACAGGACCAGCCCTCCGTCCACGGGCGCGACCGAACCCGTAATCCCGCTACTGTGCGGACCAGCGAGAAACGCCGGCTCCGCTTCCGTCGAACGGAGGACACGAGCTGGCGAGAGCAGGGCGTCAATGAGCTGCTTCGGCCCGAGATCGACTTCAGCCCATGACCCGACGGACAGCGGTGCGATCACAACGCCAAACCCCCATCCACCGGCACAACCGAACCCGTCATCCCGCTACTCTCCGCACCAGCCAGAAACACCAGCACCGCGGCGACCTCGGCCGGATCCAGCAACCGGGCCATCGGCTGCTGCGAAGCGAAAGCGGCGGCTTCCGGCAAGTCGTACAGCCGCGCGCTCTCCGCGAGAATCGGGGTATCGGTGGAGCCCGGACTCACGGCGTTCGCCGTCACACCGCTGTCGCCGAGTTCCGCGCCCAGCGCGCGCACCAGTCCGGCGACCCCGGCCTTGGCGGCACAGTACGCGGCGAGCATCGGCAGCCCGCGGGTCGCAGCCGCCGAGGCCACGGCCAGGAACCGGCCCGAGCGCGGGGCCGGCCGGCGCAGCAGCGCCGGGATCGCCGCGCGGGCCAGGTTCACGACGCCGCGCAGGTCGGTGTCGAGCACGGCGTCCTCCTGGTCCTCGGGCACCTCCCACAGCGGCCGGCCGCCGGCGATGACGCCCGCGGCGGCGATGGCCGCGTCGAGCCCGCCCCAGCGGTCCTCGGCTTCCGCGACCGCGGCGGTGAGCGCTCGGCGGTCCCGTACATCAGCGATCAGCGCGATAACGTTCGGGTGGTCGGCCACAGTGGACAGTTCCGCGGCGGTGCCCATCGCGTACGGCAGCGCGGGATCGTCGGCGGCGAGGTCCACGGCCAGCACCCGCCAGCCCTGCTCGGCCAGCAGCCGGGTGGTGGCCGCGCCGATCCCGCGCGCCGCGCCCGTGACGAGGGCGACGCGTGGACTCACCGGGCCACCGCCCCGAGCCAGGCGTCGACGTGGGTGAGCAGCTGCGTGTCGAGGTCCTTCCACAGCGTCTTGCCGTCCTCGGCCGTGGCGTGGGTCGGGTCGCCGAGGACACCGGTGTCGGTCACGGCGCGAACGCCGCCGGCGCGCAGCAGCGGCAGCACCTCGCGCAACGGCCGCTGGTCACCGACCACCGCGCGGGACAGGTGCACCACCTCGGGCCGCGACGCCAGCTGCAGCGCCGTTTCCGCCGCTCCGGCGTGCGGTTCGCCGGGCCAGCGTGGCTCGAACACGGACACGTCGCGCGACTCCGCGACGAGCGTGGCCGCCGCCCGGCGAACCGGTTCGCCGTTGCCGCCGTGGGCGGAGACGAACAGCACCCGGCCGAACGTCTCGGTGGCGGAGCGGCCCAGTTCGAGCAGGAGCAGCTCGGTCGCGGCCTGCCCGATCGAGAGCGTGCCGGCGAACCCGGCGTGTTCGCCACTGGACCCGTACGGCACGGCCGGCGCCACCAAGACATCCGGTCGCGTCGCGGCGAGGTGGTCGCACAGCGCGAGAGCGACGTCGGTGTCCGTGCTCAACGGCAGGTGCGGGCCGTGTTGTTCGGTCGCCCCGATCGGGACGGCCAGGATGGCCCCGGCCGCCGCGTGGCGCGCGGCGTCCGGGGACGTGAGGTCGGCCAGCCGCATCGCTCAGCGTCCGAGCCCCGCGAGCGGGCTCTCGTCGCAGGCCCGTTCGGGTGGCCGGCGCATCCCGATGGTCACCGGGACCGGGCCCTTGCGGTGCGAGTGGTCCAGCGACGGCTTCGGCGCGCTGCCCGGCGCGACACCGGCGAGCGCGAGCTCACCCTGGCCGCGCACGCACTCGGGGTCCGGGCCGTCGAGCGGCAGGCCGGTGAAGAACTTCGCCGCCATGCAGCCGCCGCGGCAGGAGTCGTAGGCCGAGCACGACGTGCACGCGCCGCCGGACTGCGGGCTGCGCAGCTCGGTGAACAGCTCCGAATCCCGCCACACGGACGCGAAACCGGCTTCGCGGATGTTGCCGGCGAGGAACGTGTCGTGGATGGCGAACGGGCAGGCGTACACATCGCCGACCGGGTCGACCAGGCACACCACCCGCCCGGCGCCGCACAGGTTGAGCCCCGGCAGGCCGCCGTCGCCGTAACCGGCGAGGTGGAAGAACGAGTCGCCGGTGAGCACGTTGTCCCCGTGCGCGACGAGCCAGTCGTAGAGCTCACGCTGCTGGCGCGCGGTCGGGTGCAGTTCGTCCCACACGTCGGCGCCGCGGCCCGAGGGGCGCAGCCGGGTCAGGCGCAGCTGGGCACCGTAGCGGTCCGCGATCTCCTTGAACGCGTCGAGCTGCCCGGCGTTCTGGCGAGTGACCACCACGGACACCTTGAAGTCCGCGAAACCCGCGGCACGCAAGCGTTCCATCGCCCGCAGCGCGGTGCGGTAGGAGCCGGGGCCGCGCACGGCGTCGTTGACGTCGGCGGTGGCGCCGTCGAGGGAGATCTGCACGTCGACGTAGTCGCTCGCGGCGAGCGTGCGCGCGACCTCGTCGGTGATCTTGATGCCGTTGGTGGAGAACTTCACGCCCACGTGGTGCTCGGTCGCGTAGTCGACCAGCTCCCAGAAATCGGGCCGCACGGTCGGTTCGCCGCCGCCGATGTTCACGTAGAACACCTGCATGCGCTCGAATTCGTCGATCAGCGCCTTGCACTCGGCGGTACTCAGCTCTCGCGGGTCGCGCCGCCCGGACGAGGAAAGGCAGTGCACGCACGAAAGGTTGCAGGCGTAGGTGAGCTCCCATGTGAGGCAGATCGGCGCGTCGAGCCCGTACTGGAATTCGTCGACCAGCGACATCACACGCTCCTCGGGCGGATCATCAGCGACTGGGCCAGCGTGGCCAGGGCCCGCTCGTAGCGCGGCAGGTCCGCCGCGGCCACGCCCGCCTCGGCACACGCGGCACGCGCGCTCGGCTGGCCAGGCAGGGCTCGCACGACGGCGAGCAACGTCGGGTTCTTCAGGAACGACAGACGGCGCGTGCCGAAGTGGTAGAGCAGCGCGCCGAACCGCTCGGGCCGGACGGACACCCGGGAGTCGAGCTCCCAGGCGCCGTCGAGCTCGAACGGCGCGAGGTCAGTAGACACCGCACATGCCGTCGATCGAGACCTCTTCGACCAGCAGGTCTTCGGCCAGGTCGTCGGACTGGGCTTCGGCCGGGTTCTCGTTCATCCGTGACTCCTTCGGCACGTTCTCCGATATTCGACACCATGTGACGAATATCGGGCAGGGTAACGTCACCCGGTGACGGAATACAAGGCTCTCGACGAAACGGCACCCGATGAGCGCTGACGACACCAGCCCCCGACCCCGCCGCGGCCGCCCTCCGGGCACGAGCGCCCGCGAGCTGGAGGTGATCGCGCTCAAGCTGTTCGCCGAGCAGGGCTTCCACGAGACGACCGTCGACCAGATCGCCTCCGCCGCGGGCGTCACGAAACGCACGTTCTTCCGGTACTACGACACGAAATCCGACGTGCTGTGGAACGAGTTCGATCGCGAGGTGACCACGATCCACACGCTGCTCGCCGCGATGCCCGACGACCTGCCGGTGCTGGAGGCCGTGCGCCGCGCCGTGCTCGAGGCCAACCACTACAGCGCCGAAGACGTGCCCGAGCTGCGGATGCGCATGAGCCTGCTCAGCACCGTGCCCGACCTCGCCGCGAGCGCCACCATCCACTACGACGCGTGGGAGCGCGCCATCGCCGAGTTCGTCGCCCGCCGCACGGGCCAGCCCACCGAGTCGCTCTACCCCCTCGCGGTCGGCCGCTCGGTCCTCGCCACCTGCCGCGCGGCCTACGAACGCTGGTCCGCCCGCGCCGACGCCGACCTCACCGTGTACCTCGACGCCGCGCTGCAGGCCCTGGCGGCCGGCTTCGCCGACACCGTGCTGGTCACCGAGCCGGACCCCGCCCGGTAGCCCCCTTCGGGTCAGGCGCGGGCGACGACGAGCAAGGCGAAGGCCGCGATGATCACGGCGACACGGGGGTAGTGGAACCGGTCCCAGCGGTGCATCTGCTCCTTCCAGTCCTCGGGCCGGTTGTCGGGGGTCCACGTCTTGCCCTGGTTGTTGATCGGGACGAGCAGCGTGATCGACATGACCACGCTCACGAGCAGGAGCCCGGCGGCGATCACGACGAGGCCGCTGCCCGGTTGCCGCCATTCGGTGACGGCCCAGATCGCGCTCAGCACCAGCGAGCCGATGTACCAGAACGGCATCACGGCGCCGAGCATCCGCCCGCCGTGGGCGCGGCCGAGCTGGGTGCTGTCGGCGGGGAGCCCGTCGAGGATGGGGTTGATGACGAAGGCGACGGAGAACTCCACGCCCACCATCAGGCCGACGACCACGACGGTGACGACCTCGAGTGCGCTCAGCATGGTGACCTTCCCGATGTCTAGTGTTGCTAGCGAATGAGGCTACGCTAGTACTACTAACGCTCGATTGTCTAGCGGTGCTAGGATCAGGTCATGTCGGTACAGGAACGCAAGCAGCGCGAACGGGCGGACCGCGAGCGCCTCATCGTCGCGACGGCTCGGGAGCTCGCCGAGCAGCAGGGCTGGGACGCGGTGACCACGCGCCTGCTCGCCCAGCGCATCGAGTACAGCCAGCCGGTGCTCTACAGCCATTTCCGGGGCAAACGCGAGATCATCGGCGCCGTCGCGCTCGAAGGCGCCGCCGAAATGGCCGCGGCGCTGCGGGCCGCGACCGCCGCCGCGGACGGTCCGCGCGCCCGCGTGACCGCGCTGGCCCGCACCTACCTCGCGTTCGCCGAACACAACCCCGCCGTCTACGACGCGATGTTCCAGCTCGACGGCGGCCTCACCTTCGCGGAGGACGACACGCCGGAACCGCTGAAGGACGCCTTCGCCGCCTTGCTGGAAAGCCTCGGCGAGGTCGCGGGCGAAGGCGTCCACCCCGGACTGTTCACCGAAGTCTTCTGGGCGGCGCTCCACGGCCTGGCCACCCTGACCCGCGCGGGCCGGCTGCCACCGGAGCACACCGCGCAGCGGCTGGAGCTGCTGGTGGATCGGCTCGCCGTGCTGTGACGCGATTGTCGAGCTCGGGCGCGAGAATGCGGGGGTGGACGACGAGGCGAGACGGGCCGTGGTGGCAGCGTTGATCCGGCTGGCGGAAAGTCCCGACCACCGCGACCGGGCGGAGGCGGGCCGGGGCCTCGCCGGTTTCGCCGAACGGCCGGAAGCCGTGGCGCCACTGGTGACGCTCGTGCTCGACGAGAAGAACACGTTCGTCACCCGGGCAACCGCGCAAGCGCTGCTCCGGCGGCAGGATCCGGCCGGGTTCGCCGTGGTCGCCGCCGCGCTCTCCGCCGCCGGGCCCGGCCACGCCGACTGGATCGGCACGGCGGTGCACGACGTGTTCGGAGTGTCCGCCGAGGACCGGGACTCCGCCGTGGCCGCCTGTACGACTTTGGGGCGGACCGCCGACGAACAGGTGCGGCGTGGGGTGGATCTGGTGATCGAGCTGCTCGCCGAGAGCGACCCGATCGTTCATACGGCACGGCGCGACTGATCGATCAGTGCGGAGTCGCGGCAGGACAACTCCTGCCGGTCATCCTCCGAGGCTTGACGGTGCCGCTGCGGGGATGTCAGCCGGCGGTCGCCGCCGGCGCGCAAGGATTCCATCCCCGAGGCTCGATGGTGTTCGCACTACCGCAGACACGACGTCGGCGCCCACGGCATCGGCGACTTTCATCCCCGAGGTTCGACGGGGAACCTGGCCGCGCCGCCGCAGCCGGCGGTGGCCACCGGCGCGCAAGAACTTCCATCCCCCGAGACGCGACGGTGTTCGCGCCACCGCAGACAGGACGTCAGCGCCGACGGCATTGGCGCGCAAGAACTTCCGTCCGCGAGGCTCGACCGGAACCCGGCCGGGCCGCCTCAGCCGGCGATGGCGACCGCGCGAGCGAAGGTGGCGCGATCGTCCAGGGCGGCGAGCAGCCAGGCGGCGACGTCGGTCCGGGTGATCGTCGAGCGGGCGCGCAGGGTGGCCGAGTCGGGCAGCGCGGTGGCGCGACCCGTGGCGCGGCCGTTGGACAGCCGGACCGCGTGCGCGATCGTCCACTCCAGACCGCTCGCCCGCAGGAGTTCCTCGGCGGCCGCCTTGTCGCGCACCATCTCGTCCATCGCCAGCTTCGACATGAACCCGGCGGGGCCGCTGAGCCGGTCACGCACCACCAGGAACGACGACAGCACCACGATCCGGCGGACCCCGCTCACGGCGGCACCGGCGAGGATCGCGCGGGTCGCGTCGGTCATCACGCTGCCCTTGGTGGCGCCGAGCGTGCTGATCACCGCGTCCACCCCGGACATCGCCTCGCCCACATCGTGGGGATCGGTGGCCTGGCCGGCGACGACTTCGAGCGACCCGGCACGGCCGGACAGCTTCTCCGGCGAACGCACCAACGCCCGCACCCAGTGACCGGCGGCGAGCGCCTGGTCGACGACGAGCTGGCCGGTCGCACCGGTTCCGCCGAGCACCAACACCTTCATCACGTTCTCCTCGTGGTCGGCGTGGTGCCCGCGGACCGCGAGCTGACTTCACGCTTGAACTCAGCGTAGGGACCGTTGACTTCAAGCTGCAAGTCAATCCGAGTGAAGGTGACTTCAATCATTAACTGTCACGAGGTACAGTGACACCATGACGAAGGCCGACGAAACCCCTTGGCTCACCGACGAAGAGCGCGTCGCGTGGTTCACGCTGGCGAGTCTCGTCACCCGCCTCGACACCGCGCTGGACACCCAGCTGCGCCGCGACGCCGGCGTGCGCCACTTCGACTACGTCGTCCTCGCCACGCTCTCCGACGCGCCCGAGCGCACGATGCGGATGAGCGAACTCGCCGCGCTGGCCTCGGGCAGCCTGCCCCGCCTGTCCCAAGTCGTCACGCGGCTGGAGGCCAAGGGCTGGCTCCGCCGCACACCGGACCCCACGAACGGCCGCTACACCCTCGCCACCCTCACCGACACCGGACACGCCGCCGTCACCGCCGCCGCCCCCACCCACGTCCGCGAAGTCCGGCGGCTGGTGTTCGACCCGCTCACCAAGGCCCAGGTGCAGCAACTCACCTCGATCGGCCAGCGCATCATCCACGCGATCGACCCCACCGACCGCTGCCCCGTCACTCCCCCGCCCGCAGCACCGCCCACGGACGGCTGACGAGCGGGTGGCTCCCGAAGCCGGGAGCCACCGCACACGATGCGTCAGCCGGTTTCCTCACGCACAGCCGAAACACCACCGGTCGGTTGCGGACAAGCCCGGCAGGGCCCCGAAGCCGGAGACCTCCGGACACGATGGCCACACGCCCGTTCCCGCCCGCCCGATGCACCACCGGCCGACACCCACTGGCCGGCGACCCCGAAGTCAGCCAAGCCGGGAGCCAACGCGCACCGTGATCAGTCCGACCGATGCCCCGCCAGCGCCAGAAGCACCACCGACCGGCCCAGTCGACCAGCCGGTGGCTCCCGAAGCCGGGAGCCACCGCTCAAGATGCGTCAGCCGGCTTCCTCACGCACCGCAGAAACCAGCCGCACAGCCGCACTAGCCAACAACGTCGCATCGTTACCGGACAACACGAAGTCAGTGCCCTCCGCGAAGGCAGCGCGAGCCGCTTCCGGCGCCGGCCCGAACGCCAGCCCGAAGGCCTTCCCCGCCTCGGCAGCCGCCGCGCGGGCCGCCGCGATGCAGTCGCGCACCCGAGGTGAGCCCGTGGTTTCCCCGAGCGAGAGCGACAGATCGGCGGCCCCGACGAAGAGCGCGCTCACCGCCGGGAGCGCGGCGATCCGGGCGGCGTCGGCGATGCCGCTCGCGGACTCCAGTTGCACCACCAGCATGGCCTGGGTGCGCCCGAAGTCGAGGTACTCCGCGGTCGAGCGCAGCCCCCACAGTCCGGCCCGGCTCGTGCCGCCGGCGCCGCGGATGCCCTCAGGCGGAAAGGAAAACGCGCGCGCGATCGCCTCGGCCTCGGCGAGGGAGTCCACGCGCGGCACGAACAGGCCATGGGCACCGGCGTCGAGCACCTTCTGGATGAGCGCCGGCGAGTGGTCCGGCACGCGAACGAACGGCACCATCCCGTTGGCGGACGCGGAGTTCACCAAGCGGTACACCGTCTCCAGCGACAGCGGCGCGTGCTCCATGTCGACCACGACGAAGTCGAACCCCGCGTGCGCCAGGATCTCCGTCGGCTCGGGGGCGGCGAGCTTGACCCAGGTGCCCAACGCCTGCCCGCCGGGGCGCACCACGGCGCGGGGCGAGAGCGGGGCCGTCATCGGGGGTAGTCCTCGGCGTTGAGCACCCAGCCCGCTTTCGCCGAGAAGTCCTCGCGCGGCGGGGAAAAGATGTCGATCAGCACGTTGCGCCCGGCGCTTGTCCCGGCCGAGGTGTGGATCGTGGGCGGCGGGATCACCGCCAGAGACGGCGACCCCATGCGCACGTGTTCGTCCTCGCGCCACTGCGCCTGGTCGGTCAGCCACGGGGTGCGGATGTGGTGCACCCACGTGCCCCCGGTCGCCAGGGAGTACTGCTCGAAGTCGTCGTGGTGGTGCGGCGAGAGCTTCGCCGGGTCACGCGGGCCGTCCTGCTCGGGCAGGAGGTTGATCATGAACGACCGGGTCCGGTAGATCCGCCCGAACCGCTCGGGCGAGATCGGGTGGTCCGCGGCGGGGTACACCCGCACCCGCGGCGCACCGACCGGCTCCGGCCACGGCTCGGCCGGCGCGACGCGCGGGTGCGGCTCGGCATAGGCCTCGGCGTTCGCCGCCCGCTCGGCCCACCCCGGCTCGTCGGCGCGCACCAGCAGCACCACGTCGCCGGTGCCGGCGTTGTCGATCCGCACCGCGCCGGGCGGGATCACGACGATTCCGTGGCCCGCGGCGTCGGTGGCGGCGCCGTCCCAGGTCACGGTCACGGCCGCGGCGTCCGAGGTCAGGACCAGGGCGGTCTCGGAAGCGAACCGCGTGTCCACGATCGGCCCGGGCGCCCGCGCGGCGACGTAGTGCACGACCGCGTTCTGGCCGCGCGTCGTCCACGTCCGGCCCGCCTCGGACGCGGTGCCCGGGCCGGCACCGAAGTCGAAGTACTGCGCGGCCGCGATCGGCCTGCTGCGGTCCATACCGGCCATCACGGGCAGCGACCGCCGGGGGTCGGCGTGGTCGGTGGTAGCGGTGGTCATCGGGGTTCCTTTCGGTCAGACGTCGAGCTGCAGCAGGTACGCGGGGTTGTGCACCACCATCTGCTGCAAGTCCTTCTCCGGCAGTCCGAGGTCCAGCAGCGCGTCGGCCGTGGCGATCCACGCGTCGACCGGTGGCGGCTGGTTGCGCTGACCGAGGTCGGACGCGAGCACGACGTGGTCGGGGCCGTGGCGCGAAATCCACTCCATCAAGGTCTCCACGGGGAACAGCGCGTCGCCCAGCCCCGGCCGGTACATGCCGATCTCGTGCTCGATGAACGCCCCCATCCGCACGTACTCGTCGCACAGCTGCGGCTCGGCGCCGATCACGAAGTTGGGGTGGCTGATCACGAGCCGCCGCATCCCCAGCTCGTTCGCCTCCTGGAAGACCCGCCGGATGTACTCCGGGTACATGTGCCCGCCGTTGAGCACGGCCCCGCTCTCCCGGATGATCGACAGGACCTCGCGCGTGGCCGCGGTGAGGTCGCCGCCCGGCGTCACGACGTCGATCCGTTCCAGGGTCAGGGGAATGGTCGCCGTCGGGAAGTCGCCGCCTTCCGGGTGGCACTCGATGTGACGCCCGGAGCTGATCGTCGGGAACCAGACGACCTTCCCGCCCATGTTGAGGCACATCCGCACGGCGTGCGGGTTGATGCCGCCGACCATGCTGTTGAGCGCGATCCCGCCGAAGACCTGCGTCGGCACGTCCGTGAGCCGGTCGGCCTGGGCGAGGATGTCCATCACGGTGTTGTGGTGGTGGGATTTCGCGACCATCGCGCGCATCCCGAGCCGGTCCCAGCCGTCGCGCGCGGCCTCGTGGTGCAGGAACCGGCGGGGAAACGGGCTCGGCCCGGAGTGGGTGTGCATGTCGATCAGCCCGTGCAACGCACGGACGGCAGCTTGCGACATCTCAGGGAACTCCTCGGGATCAGGGGGGCTCGGCGGTCAGGGGGCTCGGGGTCAGGGAGCGAGGGCGTGCAGGTCGGCGGCCCGCACGGACGCGATCGCCGGGGCGAGCTTGTCGGTGAGCACCGCGTCGACCGGCGGTTTGCTCGTGATGAGCCCGGCGGTGGCCGCCCAGTCGATGAAGGCGCTCATCTGCTGGGGCGCCATCGAGGTCCACGCGGTCGAATCGGGATCCGAGGTCAGGAACCCGAACCGAGCGGACACCAGACGGGCGTCGTCGGCCAGGGCCTTCGCCTTGTCCTGGCCCGGACCGGGCCGGGTCTCCGGCTGGGCTTCCCATGCCCGTTTCACGACGTCCTCCGGGTGCAGTCCGGAGTACACGTACGCCTTGGCCAGCGCGCGGCCGAACCGTTCGTACAGGCCCTGGTCCCGGGCGAGGTCGGTCGCGCGCGCGGCCAGTCCCCCGCCGAACAGCCGGTCCATGCCGGGCACGGGGACGATCGTGGTCGCGACGCCGGCGTTGGCCATGGTCTGGTACTGGGTGTCCCACATGGCCAGCGCGTCGACCCGGCCCTGCTGGATCGCGCTGAGCTGCTGCGCACCGACGCCGATCGGGACCACGGTCACGTCCTTTTCGGACAGACCGGCGGCCGCGAGTGCCGTGCGCAGGAAGGTCACGCCGGTGCTCGCGGCGTTGGTGACGCCGATCCGCTTGCCCTTGAGGCCGGCGACCGAGGTGATCCCGGAGTCCTCGAGCGCGGCGAGCTGGTAGATGAAATGGCCGTAGTACGGCATGAAGTACTGCAGGCCCGCGTTCTTCTGCGCCGCGATGACCACCGGCTCGGGTGTGGCGACGGCGATCTGCACGCCGCCGCCGATGAGCTGCTGCACGGCCTCGGTGCCCGATTTCGCGAGCACGTACTCGACTTTCAGGTGTTCCTGGCCGAAGTAGCCGAGCTTGTCCGCCATGAGGAACGGAGCCAGCTCAGGTGACCACGAAGGCGAGGTGATGGCGACGGTCACCGTCGCCGAACCGTCGCCGGGAGAGCCGGTCGCACTGCACCCGGCGAGGACGAGGGCCGTCGCCGCGACCGTGGCACACGACCTGAGAAACGTTCGGAGCATTGGGGACCTGCCTTCGTCGGGAGGACGCCCGCGATGCGGAGAGGTGGATGGAGGAGGGCGATCACCGCCCGAACGGGATGATCGCATTACGAACTGTACGTTCGCGATGCGGATTGTCAAGAGACACTTTGGCTCGCACCGGCGGAAGAAGTCCTTGTGATCGGGAAACGATGGCCCTAATATCGCCACAACCTGTTCGCGATACAAACACTCAGAGGTGGTCCATGACGGGGTCCTCCGGTGGCGCCGCGTCGGCCGGCGACATCCAGGCGGTCAGCCGGGCCGCCCAGATCCTGGCGCTGTTCAGCCCGGAACGGCCGCTCGTGACCGTGGCGCAGGGAGCCGAGCTGCTGGGGCTCAACCGCACCACGGTCAACCGTTACTTCCTGTCCCTCGAGGCAGCCGGCCTCATGCAGCGCAACCCCGACCAGCCGACCGCGTACGAGCCGTCGCGGCTGCTGTGCCAGCTCGGCGCGTTCGCCCTGTCCCGGCAACGGGTCACGGAGATCGCGCCGCCGCTGATGCGGGACCTGGCCTCCGAAAGCGGGCTCACGGTCACGATGGCGCTGTGGGGCTCGGTCGGCCCGGTCGTGGTGCACGTGGCCGAGCAGTACTTCGGCGGCGCCTCGGTCTCGGTGCGCGTCGGCTCACAGCTGGGCATCGACACCGCCCAGGCGCAGGTTTTCCTGGCCTACCACCAGGATCGGCTCCTGGCCGAGCGGCTCCTGGGCGCGGCTCCTCGTGATGTGCGCGAAGGGCTGGAGCGCAAAATCGACCGGATCCGCACCGACCACGGCGGCAGCCGCGTGTCGCTGTTCGGCGTGAGCATCTTCGCCGCGCCGGTGTTCGACGTGCGGGGCATCTGCGCCACCATCGCCGTGCTCGGCACGAGCGAGCTGCTGCCCATGGACGGCTCCCGCGTGCACCACGACCGGCTCTTGCGCACGGCCCGCGACATCACCGACCGCATGGGCGGCACGTGGCCCGAGCCCGGCGCACCGCGGGGATCCGCCACCGCCTGAGCCGCATCCCTTCTCCCCCCACCCCCACCAGGAGTCACCGATGACCACTGGCCCGAACTCCGCCGCGCTCGCGTTGCGCGGAGTCGAGAAGATCTACCCCGGCAAACGCGGCGGTGAAGTCGTCGCGCTGAGCGGGATCGACCTGGCGATCGAGGACGGCGAGTTCGTGTCGATCGTGGGCCCCAGCGGGTGCGGCAAGAGCACGCTGCTGAAGATCGTGCTCGGCGAGACGGCGCCGACCGCGGGGCGGGTGGAGTTCGGCGAGAACCCGGCCGCCGGCCGCCACCGGCTGGGCATGGTGTTCCAGAAGCCGCTGCTGCTGCCGTGGCGCACGGTGCGCCAGAACCTCCTGCTTTCCCAGGACCTGAACGGAAAACCGCGCTCACCCGAGTCGGTCGAGCGCGCGACCGGGATGCTCGCGATGCTCGGCCTGGCCGACTTCGGCGACCGCTACCCGCAAGAGCTCTCCGGTGGGATGCAGCAGCGCGTGGGCATCGGCCGGGCGCTGCTGCACGACCCGCGGATCCTGATGATGGACGAACCGTTCGGGGCCCTCGACGCGATGACGCGTGACCAGCTGGGCATGGACCTGCTGAAGATCTGGGAACGCGACCGCAAGACCGTGGTGTTCGTGACCCACAGCATCCCCGAAGCCGTGCTGCTGTCCGACCGGATCGTGGTGATGAGCCCGCGCCCGGGCCGCATCGACGAGATCATCGAGGTCGGCCTGCCCCGTCCGCGCCGGCTCGAGGACATCAACACCGCCCGCTTCGGCGAGATCGCCGCGCACATCCGCCGGCTCCTCGACTCCGAGTACAGCGCGCACTGAGCGCCCGTGGCCGCGAAGGGACCTGCCATGACCACCTCCTCCCCCACGACCGCGCGCGGTCCCGGTGACGTGCTCACCGCCACCGCGCCGCGGCGGCATCCCCTCTCGGCCCTGCCGGGCTGGGTGCTGTCCTCCTGCCTCGCGCTGCTGCTGCTCGGCGCGTGGGAGGCCGTCGTCCGCGTCTTCTCGATCTCGCCGCTGCTGGTACCCGCGCCGACCGCGGTGGCCCAAGCTCTGATCGCGGGGCTGGCCGACGGCACCTTGCTCGCCCACACCTGGGTCACGCTGCAGGAGATCCTGCTCGGCTTCGCCGTCGCGGTGGTCGCCGCGATGGTGCTCGCCTTCCTGGTGACCCAGTCCCGGCTGGTCGACAAGGCGTTCTTCCCGCTCGTGGTGACCACGCAGACCATTCCGAAGGTCGCGATCGCGCCGCTGCTGCTGATCTGGTTCGGCACGGGGATGACCTCGAAGGTCGTGACCACGGCACTGCTGGTGTTCTTTCCGTTGCTGGTCAACGCGATCCTGGGCCTGCGCGCGACCGACCCCGAGCAGATCACGATGTTCCGCTCGTTCGGCGCCACCCGCTGGCAGATCTTCCGCAAGCTGCAGGTGCCCACCGCGCTGCCGAGCATCTTCGCGGGTTTCGACCTCGGGGTGGTGTTCGCCGTGACCGGCGCGGTGGTGGCGGAGTTCGTGGGGTCGACCGAGGGCCTCGGCTACGTCATCCAGGCCACCAACTTCACCCTCGACGTGGCGACCACCTTCGCGGTGCTGGTGATGTTGTCGGTGATCGGACTCGTGCTGCACGCGCTCGTCGTCGGCATCGGACGGCGCGTCGTGTTCTGGTCGGCCGAGGAGCGCAGTGGTGCCGAACGCTGACCCCGACCTCATCTGGTCCGTCGACGAGACCCGGGTCGGCCCGACCCGGATGGCGGACTTCACCGCGTTCGCCGCGAAGCGCCACGGCGTCCCGCTCGCCGATTACACCGCGCTGCAACGCTGGTCCGTCGCCGACCCCGACGCGTTCTGGGCCACCGTGTGGGAGTGGTTCGACGTCCGCGCTTCGACGCCGTACGAGCGGGTGCGCTCGGGCCCGCGGATGCCGGGCACCGAATGGTTCGCCGGCGCGACCCTCAACTACGTGGACCAGGTGCTGCGGCACACCGACGCCCCGGGTCCCGCCGTCGTCGAGATCCTCGAGTCCGGCGCGCGCCGCGAGATCGGCCGGCCCGAGCTCGCGCGTCAGGTGGGCGCGTTCGCCCGCACCCTGCGCGGGCTCGGGGTGCGGCCCGGCGACCGGGTGGCCGGTTACCTGTCCAACTCCGCGCCGGCGCTCGTCGCCTTCCTCGGCAGCGCGGCGGTCGGGGCGGTGTGGGCCGGCTGCGGGCCGGACCTCGGTGGGGAGACGGCGCTGGCCCGGCTGGCGCAGCTGGAACCGGTGGTGCTCGTGGGCACCGGCCGGTACCACTTCGCCGGCAAGGCGCACGACCGCGAGGCGGATCTGGCCCGGCTGGTGGCCGGGCTGCCGTCGCTGCGCGCGGTCGTGGTCGTCGACGACCTCGGTGAACCGCGATCGGAGCTGCCCGCGGACACCGGCCCGCGGGTGGTGCGGTTCGAGGACACGATCTCCGGCGACGGCGCGCTCGTGACCGAGCAGGTGCCCGCCGGCCATCCGTTGTGGGTGCTGTTCTCCTCCGGCACCACCGGCATTCCGAAGGGGATCGTGCACGGGCACGCCGGCGTGCTCGTGAGCCATCTGGTGGCGCTGGGCCTGCACTCCGATCTGCGTCCCGGCGATCGGTACTTCTGGTACACGGGCACGAACTGGATGCTGTGGAACATGGTCGCGTCGGTGCTGCTCGTCGGCGCCACGCCGGTTCTCTACGCCGGTTCGCCGACCTACCCCGACGCGGACCGGCTGTGGGAGATCGTGGCGAGCGAGCGCGTGCGCTACTTCGGCACCAGCCCCGGGCACCTGCGCCTGTCGGCCGACGCCGGTCTGACCCCGGGCCGCACGCACGAGCTTTCCGCGCTGCGCACCATCGGCGTCACCGGCTCACCGCTGTCGGCGAACCTCGCCCGGTGGACGGCGGACGTGACCGGGCCGGACGTGCAGGTGGTCTCGTCGAGCGGCGGGACGGACGTCGTCGGAGCGTTCCTCTCCGCGGCGCGGTCCCTTCCCGTCCGCGCGGGCGAGATGCCGGCGGCCGCGCTCGGGGTCGCGCTGGACTCCTTCGACTCCGCCGGCCGGCCGGTGCGCGACGAGGTCGGCGAACTCGTGGTGACCGCCCCGATGCCGGCCATGCCGCTGTACCTGTGGAACGACCCCGACGGCAGCCGGCTGCGCGAGGCGTACTTCGCCACCTACCCCGGCGTCTGGCGCCACGGCGACTGGCTCACCCTGACCTCGCGCGGCACCGCGATCATCCACGGCCGCTCGGATTCCACGCTCAACCGCCACGGCGTGCGGTTCGGCAGCGCCGACATCTACGACGTGGTGGAGGCGCTGCCGGAGATCAGCGAGGCCCTCGTGATCGGCGCCGAAATGCCGGACGGGTCGTACTGGATGCCCCTGTTCGTGGTGCTCACCGAAGGAATCCTGGACGAGCCGCTGCGCGAACGGATCCGGACCGCGTTGCGCACCAAGGCTTCCCCGCGCCACGTCCCGGACGAGATCCGGCAGGTGCCGGCCGTGCCGCACACCCGGACCGGCAAGAAGGTCGAGGTGCCGGTGAAACGCATCCTGCAAGGCGCGCGGATCGACGCCGTGGTGAGCCGCGGCGCCGTCGACGACCCGGCGTTGCTCGACTTCTACGAGCAGCTTCGCGAAGACCGCCTCGGCGCCGCCCGGTGAGTACAGCGGGCCTGCGCTCCGCGGGACTGCGCCTCGACACCCTCGACACTGGCACGGCACTGCTCACCCCGGTCGTCGAGGGACCGCCCGACGCGGCCCGCGCGTTCCTGAGTGACGCCGAAAGCGCGGGCGTCGGATCCTTCTGGCTGGGCGAAATCCTCGGCCGCGAAGCGTTCACGGCCGCGTCGCTCGCCCTGTCCGCCACGCGGAACGCCGTGGTGGTGAACGCGGTGGCACGCTCGCTGGAACGCCCGCCGAAGTCGGCCGCCGGCGCGCAGGCGCTGCTGTGGGACGACCACCCGGGCCGGTACCTGCTCGGCCTCGGCGTGAGCGGCGCGGCGCGCGACCGCGGCCGCTCCCCCGTCGCGTTCCTGCGCGAATACCTCGACGAACTCGACCACCACCTCACCCGGCTGCGTCCCGACCTCCCGAGGCCGCCCCGCATCATCGGCGCCTATTCGGCCGGGCTCACCGCGCTGGCGGCCGCTCGCACCGAGGGCGTCGTGACGTTCCTGGTGCCGGCCCACACCCACTGGGCACGGCAGCAGCTGGGCTCGGCGCCCTACCTCGCGGTGGTGCAGTGGGTGCTGTTCTGCGCCGACCCGGTCCGCGCCCGCTCGACGATCCGCGACCGGCTGGCCTACTACCTCACGCTGCCGCACCAGCAGGCCAAGTTCCACCGGCTCGGCTTCACCGCGGCGGACACCACCGCCCCGGGCTCCGACCGGCTCGTGGACGCCCTGTGCGCCTGGGGAACCGTCCCCGACGTCCTGCGCCGCCTCGACGCCCACCGCGCGGCCGGCGCCGACCAGGTCGTGCTCGGCCACCTCGACCCACCCGGCGATGCGCTGCTCACCTCGTTGGCCGAGGTGACGGCGACGAGTTCCGGACCGCGGTGACGACCGCGGTCCGGAACTCGTGCTCCGCACTCTCGTCGGGTGCGGGAACCCGGCTCAGCCCGCCCCGTGCCGAGGCACCCGCGCCGCCGCCGTGGTCGCCCGGTCAGCCGAACGCCGCACCGGCACCGTCGCCAACACGAGTGCGCACCCCGCCAGCACCGGCACCGCGTTCTTCGCCACCGCGGCGCCGCCGACCGACGTCAGCATCGCCAGGAAGAACGCGGCCAGCACCACAGCCGACGCCCGGCCCGCCCAGCGTCTGGCCACCCCGCTGAGCAGCCACCCGCACAGGGCGACCTCGGTGGTCGTCGCCCCCACGGCGAGCGGTGCGACGAGCGCGTGGGGCAGCCAGGGCACGAGCGTGCCGGTGTAGGTGGTGAACGCGCTCCAGTCGCCCCAGGTCACGCCACTCGTGCCGGGGTCGCCGAGCAGGCCGAACCGGTCGGCGACCGCGCCCCCGAAGTCGGCGGCGAGCAGCACCGCCGTGAGCCACCCGAGGGCGACCGTGCGTTTCCGCAGCACTGCCGCGGTGGTCAGCGCCACGGCCGAAAGGGCGACCAGCAACGGGATCGGCCCCGGCGGTGTGCCGGCGATCGCGTACGCGACCTCGAACACCACCCCGCCGACCACGACGACCGCACCCGCCCGGAGTTCTCGTTCGCTCATCGGGATCAGCGTTCGAGGGTGTCGGACAACAGGACCGTCATCGCGTCGTCGCTCAGGCGCGAGCCGTCCCACACGGTCGTGAGGCGGCTGATCTTGCGCGCACTGTCGAGTTCGAGCGCCACGACGCCGTGGTCGGCCGGGGTCGCCGGGTTGATCCATTCGTAGCCGCCGCCGCGCGCGCTGCCCACCGTGTGCCGGATGGTCGTCCCCGGCCCGTACGGCAGCCGGCGAAACGCCCGCTTCACGTAGGCGTCGATCGCGAGCGCACCGACGAACGTGCTGTGCAGCGTGAGATCCTCGAACGTCGCGTCCACAGTGAACAGTCCGGCGGTGTCACCGGACGCCAGCGCCGCGGTCAGCCGCCGGGCCACGTCCCGCAGCGCCGGCGAAGACCGGTCGGGGATCACGTCTTCACCGAACGTCCGCGGGAACTGGGCGTCGGGCACGCGAGCCGCGTTCGTGGCGGCGATGCCGAAGTGCCGGCCGTCGGAGTAGTCGACCTGGCGCACGACCAGGCCGTCGGTGAAGTCGAGCGCGGCGATCACGCGTCCCTCATGCCCGAAGAGCTCCGGGGAATCGGTGAACTCCACGATCGCGCTGCGCTCGTCGCCGAGGACGCGGGTGGCGTAGCTGCGCGCCGTGGCGGGCCACGTGGGCATGTACTGGTCGAAGATCGCCTTGAGCGACCCCCACGTCGGCAGGTACCAGCCGAGCGTCGCGTCGGTGTAGTACATCGGGCGCCGGGCGAAGTGGCTCATCGTGCGGGCCACGTTCCGGCTGGTCTTGTCGCGGAACAACGCCGTGACCTGGCGGGCCAGCTGCGGGGTCGCGTGGCTGAGGTCCAAGACCGGGCCGATGCCCGAGGGAGTGGCGAAGGCGGGCGCGGTGCCGGCCACCGCCGTCGCGGTGAGCGCGCCCAAACCGGCCAGCGCGCTGCGTCGGGTCAAGGGATTCATGGCATCTCCTCTTCGGCGGACGGGGTCAGAGTTCGGCGAGGAAACCCAGCAGCGCGTCGCGCACTTCGGCCGGCCGTTCGAGCTGCATCCAGTGACCGCCGCCTTCGAGGTTCAGCACGCCGCGCAGATCGGAGAGGACCTCGGGCAGGCGCTCGATGAACCCGGGCCCGGCGGCGGCGGGAATGAGGTCCCGCGTGGCGGTGACGAAAAACGACGGCGGCGTGATCTTCGCGTCGTGCCAGGCCGCGAGCTGCTCCCAGTTGCGGTCGAGGTTGCGGTACCAGTTCAGGAAGCTGGTGAACCCGGTTTCCTCGAACGTGGCGACCATGACCGCCAAGTCCTCTTCGGACAGCCAGCTCGGCAGCCCGGGCATCGCGTTCAGGGCGTCGAGCAGCCCCTCGCCGGGCGCGACCACCGGCACCAGGGACTCGAGCGGGACCTCGGGCGAGCGGTCCGCGAAGAACACCCGCATCGTCTTCTCCACGTCCCGCTCGAATTCCGCTTCGGCGACGCCCGGCTTTTGGAAGTAGTTCTGGTAGAAGCCCGGGCCGAACTTCTTTTCCGACACCGTCATCGGCGGTTCCGACGTCCGCCGCGGCGGGAGCACGCTCAAGGCCGCCACTCCCCTGATCACGTCGGGACGCAGCAGCGCGGTGTGCCAGGCCACGACCGCACCCCAGTCGTGGCCCACGATCACGGCTTCCTCCTCCCCCAGCGCGTGGATCAGGCCCACGACGTCGCCCGCGAGGTGGAAGATCGAGTACTGGTCGACCGCCTCGGGGCCGCGGGATTTGCCGGCGCCACGCTGATCCGGCGCCACCACGTGGTAGCCCGCGTCGGCGATCGGACCGAGCTGGTGGCGCCACGTGTAGCCGGAGTCCGGAAAGCCGTGCAACAGGATCACGAGCGGTCCGCTGCCCTGTTCGGTGATGTGCAGGGAAAGGCCGTTGACCTCGACGAAACGGTTTTTTGGCATGGTTGTACTCCAGTTCGAATGGACAAAATTGACGAGAAACCCTATGGGGGGAAGCGAAAAATCAGATCTCGACCGGAGCCAGCATGGCCCGCAGGGTGTCCCGCTGTTCGCCGAGCAAGCGCAGCGCGGCCACCGCGGCTGCTTCGGTCGAGCCCGAGTCCGAGCCCGAGTACGAGACTGCGCCCGACGGAGCGTCAGGAGGGTCGAGCAGCGCCCGCACCGTCGCCTCGAACACCGGTTTCAGGTCCGCGATCGGCTCGGTGCTGGTTCCGGTCACCAGCGTGAAGAACCCGGCCAGCAGGGCGCGCAACGCGTAGGCCTGGTGGTCGAGAGCCCAGTCGCGCCGGGCCATGCCGTGCTCGCGCCAGAGCTCGAGCAGGTCGCGCGACAGGACCCCCGGACCGAGGAGGTCGAGCAGCCGCCGGGTCTCCTCGTGTTCGGTCAGCAACCCGATCGTGTGCACGTCGGCCACCTGGACCGCGCGCACGAACGGGTGCTCCAGCGTGGACCGGAACAGCGCCCAGCACAGGCGGTGCGGCCGCGCGGCGTCGGCGTCGGCCTCGATGCCGGCGAGGTATTCACCGGTGGCGTCGAGGAAGTCGCGCGCCACCACTTCGGCGACCAGCTCTTCCTTGGTGCGCCAGTACAGGTAGAGCGTGCCCTTGCCGATCTGCGCCGCCCGGGCGATGTCGGCGACGCTGAGGCCCCGCACCCCGCGCCGCAGCAACGAATCCCGCGTCACCTTCAGGATGCGCGCCGCCTTGGCGGGATCGTGGCGGGTCGGCTCGGCCACCGGCCCTCCTCGGTCAAGCTGCGGCGACATCGACGTTCTTGACCATCATGCTCCGCGTGCGCTTGCGGCGGAGGATCGGTCCCAGAACCGGGTACCGCACGCCCCGCGCGGCCACCCGCCGGCCCAGCAGCTCCCGGGTGCCCGCCGGGTTGAACAGCACCCGCATCGGCCCGGCGCACTCCTGCCAGTGCGTGACGGAGGGCCGCAGCCGGGTCTCCCATTCGGTCAGCGCCGTTTCAAGGTCGTCCGGGTGCCGTTGCAGCATCGTGCCGAGCAGGTCCGCGCCGGCCAGCCCGGCCGACACGCCCATGCCCGCGTAGAGCGTGACGCACCAGGCCGAGTCACCGACCAGCACCACCCGGCCGCGGTGCCAGGAGTCCAGATGCACCTGCTCGGCCGAGTCGAACAGCAGGTCCTTGCCCGCCGCGTCGGCTTCGTCGAGCACGGCGCCGAGCAGCTTGCCGGTCGGTGTGCCGAACACCTCGCGCAGCCGGGTCGCCGGCGGTGAGGTGAACTCGGCGTCGACGTCGTCGGTCTTGTAGGTGAGCATCACCGTCGGGATCCGGTCCTCGAACCCGAACACCCACAGCGCCCGGTTCGGCTCCAGCAGCACGGCGCCGTCCTCCTGGGCGAGCCCGGGCAGCGGCCCGGACAGCTGGAACGCGCAGATCATCCGGCCGAACCGCTGCAGGTACCGCTCGTGCGGGCCGAAGACGAGGCGCCGCACGGTCGAGCGCAGCCCGTCCGCACCGACGACCAGGTCGAACCGCTCGGTGGTGGACGCGCCGCTCGTGGTGTCCTGCAGGGTCACGTCCACGCCGTCGGCGTCCTGCTCGATCTTCGTGGGCACGGTCGAGAACCGGATCTTGACGTCCGCGGGAAGGGCGTCGAACGCGGCGTTCTCGACGTCGCCGCGGAGCATGTGGTGCGGCCCCTGCGGGTGGTCGGAGAAGTTCGGCACTCGGGTGCGGTTGCCCCGCCGGTCGATCTCGTAGTGCGCGCGGTCGACGGACGAGCGGTCGGGCATGGCCGGCAGGAAGCCCAGCCGTCGAGCGCTCGCCCGGCCGGCCTCGTAGAGCAGGACGAAGTAGCCACCGGTGCGCCGCCCGGGCGCCCGTTCGACGATTTCGGGTTCCCAGCCGGCCTGGCGCAGCCGGACCGCGGTCGAGATGCCACTGATGCCGAGGCCGACGACCAGAGCGCGTCGCCTCTGTTGCTTGATCTCCATGCACTCAAGCTAGAACGAACTGACCAGATCAACCAGCTGGTCAGTGCGAGGGGTGGATCACGGCCCCGACCTGTCACGAACCGGCTTCCTGCGCAGTCGTCGCGCGCCCCCACGGGCGCGATGATAGGCCTTCATATGGTCACCTGACAATATTGTTCACGACACCTCGTGCCACTGGCTCGCCACCGATATATTGACACCTGACCATTTGATTTCACCCGACAGGGGACTCCCGATGCTCACCTCAGCCGGCCTCACCTGGCCCACCGGCCGCAGCCGCCGCTCGACCGTCGAAGCGCAGTTCGGCTCGACCCGCGCCGACCTGATCCACGCCGCCCTGACCACCGGCGATCCCCTGGCCGACGCCGTCGTCGACGAGATCGGCGAACACGGCCGCGACGTCCGGATCGCGCTCGGCGCCGGCCTCGAGCACGGCCTCGGCTCGCTGACCGACCCGCCGGCCGCCGTCGCCGCCCTGCTCAAGGACGCCGAGGCCACGCCGGACTACGTCGACGACACCCTGCTCGACGAGGGTTCGCGCCCCTACTTCACCAAGCCCGCCGCGGTCACCGCGATCTCCCTCTCGGCCGGCGCCCTCGTCCGCTCCTACCAGTCGCCGTCGATCTCCACCGTGCTGGCCATCACGGGCCGGCTGGTCGACGGCGCCCCGCGGCGGCTGTACGAGACGGCGCAGTGGCTCACCGCCGCGATGCTGCCCGGTTCGTTGCGCGTCGGCGAGCCGGGCTACGTCGGCACGCTCCAGGTGCGGATCCTGCACGCCTCGATGCGCCGGCTCGCCCGCACCCGCGGCTACGACGAGGCGGCGCTGGGCGCCCCGATCAACCAGGTCGACCTGGCCCGCACCTGGATGGACTTCACGCTCACGTCCCTGAGCGCGGAGCAGCTGATGGGCTTCGACATCACCCCGGCCGAGCAGAACTCGTTCTACCGCTACTGGTGGTACGTCGGGCACTTGATGGGCGTGGCCCCGGAACTGGTCGAAGGCATCACGAACAACGCCGAGGCCCGCCGCGTCGACGACCTCCTCCAGACCGTCACCGGCCCGCTGATCCCGGAGTCGGCCGTGCTGACCGAGGCCACCATCGCTTCGCTGGGCGCCCGCCTGCACGAGCTGGTCAACGTCCCGGAACGGGTCGCCGTCAGCGGCCTGCGGTCCCTCACCCGCCGCATCCACGGCGCCGGCCTCAGCCGGGAGCTCTCCGTGCCGCGGACCCCACTCACGGATCGGGTGCTGTCCGCCGCCGTGCCCCTGGTCGCGGCGCGGCGCGCCCGCCTGCGCGCGAACCCCGAGGCCTGGGACCGCGCCGTGCGCACCAACATCGAGGCGGCCCGCACCCGCGCCGCCAACCCCGACGGACGCACCGGCTACCAAACCCACGCCACCGAATGACCGGCCGCCGCTCAGTAGACTCCCGGCCATGACCGAGGCCAGCCCGAGACAGCGCGGACGCCCCCGCAAGGGCACGGCCCCGGCGTCGGTCGACCGGATCCTGGCCGCGGCCCTGCACGCCTTCGCCGTGCACGGCTACGACGGAGTGTCCATCCGGGACCTCAACCGCGAACTCGGCGTGAGCCACAACGTGGTCCACCAACGCTTCGGCTCGAAGGACCGCCTCTGGTACGCCGCGGTCGACTGGGGCTTCGGCAACGCCGTCGCCGAGGTCGCCGCGGCGGACCTGCCGGGCGCCGACCCGCGCACCCGCCTGCGCACGATGATCCGCACGTTCGTCGGCTTCTCCGCCCGCAACCCCGACCTCGGCAGCGTGATCAGCAACGAGGCCCGCCGCCCGGGCGAACGTCTGGAGTACCTTCTCGACCACTTCGTGCGCCCGATGCTCGCCGCCTTCACCCCGGCGTACGAAGAACTCCCGACCCGCGTCCCCCTCCCGACCCTCTACTACCTGATCACCACCGGCGGCGCCGCCCCCTTCACCAACGAGGGCATGACCCGCCGCCTCTTCGGCGACGACCCGTTCGAGCAGGAGGCGATCGACCGGCACGCGGACGCGATTTCCGAGTTGCTGGTGGGTCAGGGGTGATCGGTCCCGGGCCGCGGACGCACCCGGGTCGGGCGGCCTGACCCGCGCCGAGCGCTAGGTGAGCGGCAGGGCGATCTGCACGGTGGTTCCCCCGCCGGGCGGGCTGTCCAGCCACAACCGGCCGCCCAGTGCTTCGACCCGGTCGCGCAGGCCCACCAGCCCGGACCCGCCCGCGGGGTCGGCGCCGCCGCGGCCGTCGTCTTTCACGGCGACCAGCAGCCTTCCGTCGGCAACCGCGAGGTGGACGTCGCTCACGGTGGCGTCGGCGTGCTTGACGGTGTTGGTGAGGGCTTCGCGGACGACGTAGTAGACCGCGATCTCGACCGGTTCCGGAAATCGCGCCCGGGTGCCGATGTCGACCCGCACGGGCAAGCTGGCGCGGCGGGCCACCGCCCGCAACGCCGGCCACAGACCACCTTCCTCGAGCGCGGCGGGGTGGATGCCATGCGAGATCTCGCGGATTTCGTCGAGCACATTGGTCAGCTCGGCGACCACACCGTCGAGGCGCCGAACCAGCTCACCGTCGCCGCCCGAGGCCGAGAGCTGGGCCTCGCGCACCTCGAGGGCGAGGGACACGAGCTGCTGCTGCACCCCGTCGTGCAGGTCGCGCTCGATGCGGCGGCGCACGGTGTCGGAGGCGGCCACGATGCGCGCCCGCGACGCGCGCAACGCCGCTTGCGCCTCGGCGTTGGCCAGCGAGCTGCCCACCAGCTTGGTGAACTCGCTCAACCGGTCGGCGGTGTCCGCAGACAGCGGCCGATCCCGCACGGACAGGACACTCACGCAACCCCAGAGGCGACCCTCGACGTTGATCGGCGCGGCAGCCGCCGTGCGCACGCCCAGGACCCGGACCACCTCGGCCAGCTCACCGGACGAGGCCAGGTGATCGGCGATGCTCGCGGGCCGGCCGGTCTGCGAAACCAGGGCCGCCACGTGCCAGTCGGCGAGGTCGTACCGGGTGCCGACCGCGATCGGCACGGCCCCGTCCTCGGTTCGGCTCGAAGCGCCGACCACCACGGCCTGGCCGGCCGGGTCGAACCGGCTGAGAAACGTGAACTCGGCGTCCAGCACGCCACCGACCTCGGTGGTGACCGCGGCGAACACCTCCTCCGGCGGCACCGCCCGCGCGACCAGCGTCGCCACTCGCCGCAGCGCCGCCTGCTCCGCGGCGTACTGCCGCAGCTCCACCCGGGCCTGCGCGTTGGCGATCGCCGTCGCGACGAGTTCGGTGAAGCCGGACAGCCGCGTCTCGGTGTCGTCGGCCAACGGGTTCGGCCGGGTCGACATGACGACCACGGCGCCCCACAGCCGGCCCTGCACCCGGATCGGCGCGCCGACCGACGAGCCGTAGCGGTCGCGGATGTACACCGCCGATGGCCCGGAGGCGGTCGAGGCGTCGTCCAACCGGGCCGACCGGCCGGTCTCGTACACGAAAGTGATCGAGTTGCGCCCGCCCAGCTCGAACCGGGTCCCGATCGCGAACGGCACCCCGTGGCCGGTTCGCGCCCAGGTGCCGACCGCCGTGGCCGTGCCGGCCTGGTCGTAGCGGCTGATCGCCGTGACATCCGCGTCGACGACCCGCCCGATCTCCGCCGCGACCGCGGCGAACACCCCTTCCGGAGGCACAGCGGAGGCCACCAGCGCCGCCACCCTTCGCAGCGCCGCCCGTTCCTCGGCGATTCGCTCGCCCGTCTGCTCAGCCGTCGGGACCTCCGCGTCGGCAGCACCACGCGCCCGGTCCGCCGACACCCCACAGTGCGCGCGGCCCGCCCACCCGTCAAGGACCCGACGCGATCCCGCGGAGTGCGCACCGATGTCCCGATTGGACATTCCCGAGTTGCTGGTCCCCCGCACCGGACGCGACTCCCCGGCGATCAACCCGACCCGCCCTCCGTCGGTCGGCGCCAGACCAGGACGGCGACGGCGGCGGCGAGGAGCAGCGCAGTGAGGGCGAAGGGGATCGGGATGAGCGGGTCGACGAGGACGAGGAGGCCGGCGAGCGGCAGGGCGGTGTTGACGATGCGGTCGGCGTGGGGCCGGATCGCCAGGGCCCACACGCCGAGGACGAAGACGGCGAGCGGGATGGTGTAGGCGAAGGACGCGTAGGGCTGGTGCAGGGCGGTGTGTCCGGTGAGGACGTCGATCTCGGCCTCGATGCCGGCGGAGAAGGCGCCGGCGGCGGCGAAGAGGAAGAAGTGGCCGTAGACGTAGGCCAGGGAGCTCGCGACGTCCTTGATGGCGTGGTGGTGGGGTGGCCAGAAGTAGATCCACCACAGGGCCGCGGTGGCGATGAGGGTCAGCGCGGAGATGCCGATGAGCCGGCCGGGCGACTCGGCGTCGTGCAGGGCCTCGATGATCGCGTTGGCGGAGGCGAGCAGGCTTTCGCCGAGGAGGATGAGGGTGAACAGGCCGTAGCGTTCGGTGATGTGGTGGGGGTGCCACGGCGTGGTCCCGGTGCGCTCGGCGACGATCGGCACCACGATTTCCGCGGCGACGAGCACGATCAGCGCCACGGTGACCATCCCGGCAGGAAGCAGCAGGGACGCGAGCCACAGCACCTGGACCACGGAGATGCCCACCGCGTACCTGAGCGTGGCCCGGCGGGTGGGGCCCGACGCCCGAGACGCGCGGAGCCACTGCGTCACGAGTGCCGCGCGCATCACGACGTAGGCGATGATGAGGACCGTGTAGTCGTGCTCCTCGAAGGCGGGGCCGATGCCGGAGGCGAACACGAGCACGCCGCCCATCTGCACGATGGTGGTGACCCGGTACAGCCAGTCGTCGGTGTCGAACGACGTGGCGAACCAGGTGAAGTTCATCCAGGCCCACCAGATGCCGAAGAACACGAAGGCGTAGCTGAGGATCCCGTCGAGCACGTGGCCTTCGGTGAGCCCGTGGTGCAGCTGCCCGGCGGCGGTGCTCACCGCGACCACGAAAACGAGGTCGAAGAACAGCTCCAGCGTGGACGCGGCCCGGCCGGTCTCGTTCGGGTCGCGCGGCCGCATCGGGACGAGCCGGAGTCGGGAGTCGATGGTCATCACGTGGCTCTCTCTGCGGGCGAGCGCCCCGGACGCTCCGCCTTCGGCACGGCTCGGCCGGATCCGTCTGTCGACATCGGACGGACCCGGCCGCGTCGAACAATTCCACACCGGATCGCGGCGGGCCACTTCGCCCCGTTGCCAGGGAGACCATTTTCCTCGCCCGACAGCAGCGGAGCGCGCGACAATAACGAGAACGGCTCCACCATTAACGATGACGGGCCGGAATACCATTAAGCGGCCGGGGAACTGCGAAACCGAAGAAGACTCAGTCGGCGATGGGACCGACGACTTCGGGAATCTCGAACAGGTTGCCGGTGTCGCCGGTGTGCAGGAACGCGACGTTGCTGCCCGCCGGAATCCGCCCGCTGCGCGCGTGGTCGAGCAAGCCCGCGAGTCCCTTTCCGGTGTAGACCGGG
This sequence comes from Amycolatopsis rhabdoformis, assembly GCF_035918295.1. Taxonomy (GTDB): domain Bacteria; phylum Actinomycetota; class Actinomycetes; order Mycobacteriales; family Pseudonocardiaceae; genus Amycolatopsis; species Amycolatopsis rhabdoformis. The sequence continues at coordinate 2,154,995 of NZ_CP142149.1, read as the reverse complement.
CCGACGAACACGCCCTCGGCTCGGGCCAGTTCGCGGATGGCCGCCGTGCTTTCGGGAGACGCGACGGCGTACTCCTCGCCGATGAAGCGCTGGTCGATGTCGATCTCGGCGCGGATCGTCGCGTCGTCGGGAACGGGCGCGCCCAGGGTGGCCAGAACCGCCTTGGTCCGTTCGACGATCACGCCGGCGTTCATCCGGTCCTCGTCGTTCACCCGCTGGATGGAGATCGACCGGAACTTCACCGGGTGGCCCAGGCTCAGCTTCGCGGCCAGCATCCCCGGCAACGCCGTCCCGGTGCCGATCGTGTGGTAGACGTAGTCGAGTTCGACCCCCGCGGCGCCGGACTGCTCGAGCAACTCCCGGAACGTCAGCGCGTGGGCGATGAAGCCGTCGGGATGCGCACCACCGGTGCCCACCACGAGGACTTTGTGCCCCTGCGCCTCGAGTTCCGCCTTGCGCGCGGTGATCACCTCCAGGACCCGCGCGTCCTCGGCCGGCGAATGCCATTCGTTGCCGGCGACGTTGACCACGTGGGTTTCGACACCCATCGTCTTGTTGAGCAGGTAGTTGCCGCGGAACTCGCCGAGCTCGCCGTACCGCGACACGTTGCGCGTGAGCACCAGGACCGGCGTGATCCGTGCGCTCAGGCAGGCGGCGGCGAACTGCAGACCGGAGTTGGTCAGGAAGGCGCCCTGGGTGATCACGTGGGTCACGCCGGCTTCGAGCGCCCGCCCCAGGATGAACTCGGCCAGGCGCATCTTGCTCCCGCTGATCGCACTCGGGCCGGCCAGGTCCTCGCGCTTCAGGAAGAGGTTGATCCCGTACGCCGCCGACAGATTGGGCAAGGCGTGGAACGGAGTGGGGTAGAACCCGACGCGACGTCGGGGAAGTTTGTCGATGGCCGTGTCGAACTGCGTGAAGTCCATGCGTCCAGCGTCGGCCCGCCGCCGGATCAGTTCAAGCGATGATCTCTTCTCGGCCGATAAGGTATTCTTAACTTCATGGCCTGGCTGTTCGATCCGCGGCACCTGGTGACCCTCGAAGCCGTGGTGCGGCTCGGCTCGTTCGCCGCGGCCGCAGAGGAGCTGGGTTACACCCAATCCGCGGTGTCGCAACAGATCGCCGAGCTGGAACGGCGGGTCGGCGCGCGAGTCGTGGTCCGCCGGCCCGTCCGGGCGACCGAGGCCGGGCAGGTGCTGCTCGACACGGAGGCCGCGATCAGCACGTCGATGAGTCGCGCCGCCATCGAGCTCACGGCGCTCGCGGACGGAACCGCCGGCGAGGTGCGGCTCGGTGCGTTCATCTCGGCGGCGTCCTCCGTGGTCCCGCCCGCGCTCGCGCGCCTGCGCGCGAGCCACCCGGCCGTCCACATCGCACTGCGCGAGCTCGAGCAGCGCGAAACACCCGGGCTGCTGCTGCGGGGCGAGGTCGACCTGGCCATCACGTTCGACTACGACCACGCTCCCGAGCCGGCGCCGGCCGGGCTCAGACAGGAGCACCTCATGGACGATCCGATCATGGTCGTCCTCCCCGCCGGCCATCCCCTGGCGCGAGCCGACGCGGTCACTCCGGCCGATCTGCCGTCGGACGCGTGGATCACCACCGCGGTCGACGTCCGCGACCTGGCGGCGTCGCCCGTCGGCGGTCAGAGGGGAAGCGGGCATCGGCTGGACTTCGACGGCATGGACTTCCGCACCGCGCTCAACCTCGTCGCGGCGGGCCTCGGCGTCGCGCTGCTGCCGCGGTTGTTGCTGTTGGACGCTCCCGCGAACGTGGTGGTCCTGCCGCTGCGCGAGCCCACCCTCGTCCGCCGGCTCTACACCTGCCGGCTCGACACGAGAGGCGTGGCCGCGTCGGTGAAACGGCTGGAACTGGCCCTGCGGGAAGCGGCGGCGGAACTCTGAGGCACGCTTTTCCGGGCTTGGAGCGCGCCGCCGCGCCCCAAGCCCGGCAGCCTCAGTCCACAGTGGCCACGGTCGCCTCGGGACGCGCCACCGGCTTCTTGCGCCGGACGGACTCGGTCACCAGGAACACCGACACGAACGACACCGCGGCCATCAGGGCCAGGTACAGGGCGATCGCGTTGGCCGTGTGGAACTCGGCGAACAGCGAGGTGGCGATGATCGGCGCCAGCGCGCCCCCGGCCACGGCCCCGATCTGGTAGCCCACGGACACGCCCGAATACCGCACGCCGGCGCCGAACATCTCCGAGAACAACGCCGGGCACGGGCCGTAGGTCAGGCTGAAGACGACCTGCGCCACCACGAGCGCCAGGGTGATCAGCACGGGCGAACCCGTGTTCACGAGCAGGAACATCGGGAAACCCCACACCGCGAGCAGCACCGCGCCGGTGAGGAACACCCGCCGCCGGCCGATGCGGTCGGACAGCGCGGCGGCCGCCGGGATCGTGAGTCCCGACGCGACGGCCGACACGAGCACCGCCACCAGGATCGTGCCGCGCGGTACTGAAAGCGCTTGCGTGGCGTAGGACAGGATGTACACGGTCAGCAGGTAGTAGGCGCCACCGTTGATCACGGTCGCCCCGGCGGCCAGCAGGATCTGCTTGGGGTGCGAGCGCAGGAGTTCGAACAACGGCGCGCGCCGCCGGGTCTGGTTTTCCGGCGCCGCATGGGTTTCTTCGGCGCGCGACTGGGCGTAGAGCCCGACCCCGATCAGCACGATGCTGAGCAGGAACGGAATCCGCCAGCCCCAGTCGAGGAACGCCGCCGGCGAGACCGCGGCCGAGAGCACGAGGAACATCACGTTGGAGAAGATCAGCGCGATCGGTACCCCGAGCTGCGCGAAACTGCCGTAGAAACCGCGTTTGCCCTCCGGCGCCGACTCCGTGACGAGGAGGACGGCACCGCCCCACTGCCCGCCCAGCGCCAGGCCCTGGATGAGCCGCAGCACCACGAGCAGGATCGGCGCGGCCACGCCGAGGGTGGCGTACGGCGGCAGCAACCCGATCGCGGTGGTCGCCGCTCCCATGATCATCATGGCGGTGACCAGCGTCGGCTTGCGGCCGAACTTGTCACCGAAGTGCCCGAACACGGCCGCCCCCACCGGCCGGATCAGGAAACCGACGGCGAACGTGCTGAACGCGAGCAGCGTTCCCGCGACCGAATCGACCGAGGGGAAAAACAGCTTGTTCAGCACCAGCGCCGAAGCCGACGCGTAGATGAAGAAGTCGTACCACTCGATGGCCGATCCGGCGACGCTGACGAGGATGTTCTTTCTCATCTGCCGCGCCGTGCGGGCCGGTGGGGCGAGCTGGCTCATGGGTGAACTCCATTGTTCGGGTGGGGACTGTTCGGTGGGGACTTGCGGAACTACACGTTCAGCGGGCGAGCGAGGCGACCGCGCGGCGGTGCTCGATCAGGTCGACGAGGCCCTCGACCACGGCGGTGAGAATCGAGTGTGAAGGCGACCCGGCCGGCAGCTCGCCCTCGGCCAGGGCTTCGTGGGCGTGGGGCAGCACGAACTCCGGCTGGCCCACCACGGTCACGTCCATCTTGTGCAGCACCACGCGCAGGTTCAGCTGTGCGCGGATGGTGCCGAGCGGGCCCTTCGAAGCACCGATGATCGCCACGGGCTTGCGCTCGAGCACCGGGCCTTCTTCGACGGGCCGCGAAAGCCAGTCCAGTGCGTTCTTCAGCACGCCGGGCATGGCGCCGTTGTACTCCGGCGTCGCGACGAGCACGCCGTCGGCGGCGCGGATCCGGCGGCGCAGATCGGCGACCGCGGCCGGCGCCGGGTGTTCGTCGTCCTCGTTGAACGGCGGGATCGCCGCCAGGTCGGTGAACAGGTCGAACGCCAGCTCCGGCGGCGCGAGCCGCGCCACCGAGGTGAGCAGGCGGGTGTTGAGGGATTCCTTGCGCAGGCTTCCGGACAGCGCGAGGATCGTCAGGTCCGACACGGGTTCTCCACTCGGGCGGTTTCGGGGTCCAGGGACCACAGCTCGGGAAACGGGACTTCGGCGACCGTCTCGGCCAGCCAGCCGAGCCCGCTCGTGCCGTAGTAACCGGGGCGGTGACCGAACGTGCGCCTCGTGGCGACGAGGTGCAGGTGCTTGTACTCGGCGTAGCCCTCGGCGATCCGCATCAGGGCTTCACCGCAGAACCGCAGGTCCGCCAGGGCGGGGTCGCCGCCGTAAAAGACCGTGGTCCACGCGCGGGCCACGTCGGGGTGCGGTTCGTGCTGCGTCGAAGGGTCGCGGCGCAGCACTGCGTCCGGAATGGACAGACCCCGACGAGCCAGCAGCGCCACCACGTCGTCGTACACGCTGGGTTCGCCCAGCGTCGCCAGCAGCGCCGAGTGCTGGTCGGGCATCGACGCCACCGGGTCGGCGAGTTCGTGGGGGCGGATGCCGAGCAGGAACACCAGATCCCGGTACTTCCACGACTGCAGCGAAGACGACTTGCCGTGCGCGGCGCCGAGACCGTTCTTGATCGGCAGGAAATCCCCGACCGTCATCCACTCCAGCGACTTCCACGACGCGTTCAGGCCGAGGAAGTGGTCGGCCGCGCGCCGCAGCGCCGCGGCCGCCGCCGGGGTCTCGCCTTTGCGCAGGTGCTGTGCGGCGAAGCGCAGCTCCGTGCCGATCAGGCAGAAGTACAGCTCCTGCACCTGGCACACCGCGAGGAACGACCGCTCACCCTCCTCGTCGGTCACGGGCTCCTGCAACGTGTGCAGCACATCGGTTCTGAGATAGGAGTTGTACGCGGTCATGTCACTCCGGTTTCCTCGGGCGGGAAAGGACAGGTCGGGTTCTCGGGAATGTCGAGGTTCCGCACGCGCAAACCGCGTCAGAACCCGCCCTTGCCCCCGCGCGGAATGTTCTCGCCCAGCTCGAAGTACTTCGAGTGGTGGAAGATCAGCGGTGAGACATCACCGGCGTCCTTCGCCCCGAGGTCCACGACCTCGCCGACGAAGATCGTGTGGTCTCCCCCGTTGTAGACACCCCATTTGCGGCACAGGAACCAGGCCAGCGAATCCTCGATCACCGGGCAGCCGTCCCGCAGTTCCATCTCGACGTCGGCCGAGACCGCCCAGGGGCTGCGCGCGTAGAAGTCGGCGATCGCCCCCTGGCGGTTCCCCAACACACTGAGGCCGTAATAGCCGTCGGTCGCCTGCAGCAGTTCGTGCATGCGACCCGGTTTGTTGACGCTGACCGCGCACAGCCGGGGCTTCAGCGAAACCGGCGAAAACGAGCTGGCCGTCATTCCGTGCACGCCGTCGCCGTCCGGGATCGTGATCACGCTGACGCCGGTCGGAAAGTGCCGCAGTGCGTGCCGGAAAGCCAAGGCGTCGCGCCCGTCGGGAACGAAAGTGCTGGTGGGGACGGTCACTGCCGATCACTCCTCCTCGTGGGGCCGCGGGTCCGGCCGCCGGTAGGTCTGTCAGGCAGCATCCATCAGCGACCGCATACCGCGCCAATGCACGTTCTGCCCTCCGACATACCAGGAGCGGCATATCGCTAGCGCCCGACGAGCTCCCGCAGGATGTCGATCATGGCGCTCGCCGCGGGCGTGAGGTCGCGCCCCGCCGCCAGCGTGATGCCGACGCTGTGGCTCGCCAGGTCGAAGTCCGGGCCGAGGCTCACGACGCCGGCCAGTCCTTCGTGGATGGACACCGACAGCGCGGCGATCGAGTCCGTGGCCAGCAGCAGGTGCCGCACCGCGAGGTAGGAGGTCGTCTCGACCCGGTTGAGGGGAAGGGGAATGCCGTGGGCGCTGAAGAACTGGTCCAGCTCGCCGCGCAGACGAGCCTCGGAGTCGGGGAAGATCCACGGATAGCCCGAAAGCTCCGACGCGTCGATCCCTTCGCGCCCGGCCAGCGGATGCCCCTCGCGGACCACGAGCGACACGGCTTCCTCGTGCAGCGGCCGCCGGATGAAGTGCTCGTCCGTCGGCTGCGTCAAGCGGCCCACCACGAGGTCGAGGCGACCCGTCGCCAGCTCCGACAGCAGTCTGCGGGGCAGCGCCTCGGTGAGCTCGACGGTGAGGAGCGGATGCCGGGCCTTCAGGATCTCCACCGCCCGCGGGACCAGCGCGTTGGACCCGGTGAGGTGGATGCCGATCGCGACCGTCCCGCGATCGGCGTCCCGCAGCTGCGCCACGTGCTTGCCGGCCTGGCGGATCTGGGACACGACAGCGCGGGCGTGCGCGGCGAACGCCTCGCTGAACGGCGTGGGCGAGAGCCCCCTCGGGTGGCGGTCGTACAGCGCGACCCCGAGGATCTCCTCGAGTTCGCGCAGCGTGCGCGTCGCGGCGGGCTGGGTGATGTTCAGGTCGTCGGCGGCCGCCACCAGGGTGCCGCGCCGCGCGATCGCGTCGACCAGCAGCAGGTGCCGGATCTTCAGGCGGCCGTCGAGCAGGTTGGGCGTCATCACGGTGCTCGGCATACCGGGATGCACATGGCTCTGGCCCACGTTGGCATCGTCGAAACATACCCCAATCGGGTTGCGCCGGAGTGCGGGCGAAGGAGGACCGCAGGTCGAAGCATCCTTCGAGACGCGGACGATCTTGCTGCGCCGGCGCGGTGTTTCCGGTCCTCGGGGCGCTTCGGTAAGAACCGTCGCCCACTCGGCACGAACGTCTGATAGCCCGATCCGGGAATCACCCGGCGTCCGGATTTCGTGTGAAGGAGAAAGCGCTCATGAGCGAGAGTTTCGAAGGCCGGAAGGTCGTGGTCGTCGGTGGCAGCAGCGGCATGGGGCTGGCCACGGCCCACCAGGTGGTGGATGGAGGCGGCTCCGCCGTGATCACGGGCCGCGATCCCGAGCGGGTCAAGGCGGCCGTCGACGCGTTGTCGCTGAAGGGAAAGGCCTGGGGCATCACGACGGAGCTGACCGATCGCGAGCAGGTACCCGAGGTCCGCAAGCAGCTCGCCGCCGAACACGCCGACGCGAACCTGCTCGTGAACGCGGCGGGGTTCTTCATCCCGAGGGCGTTCAGTGAGTACGACGAAGCGTTCTACGACTCGTACAACGAACTGAACCGAGCACTGTTCTTCATCACCCAGACGGTCGTCGACGGCATGGTCGCGGCCGACAAGGGCGGCGCCATCGTGAACGTCGGCTCGATGTGGGCCCACCAGGGCATCGCGGCGACCCCGCACACCGGGTACTCCGTGCAGAAGGGTGGCATGCACTCGTTCACCAAGGCACTCGCGATCGAGCTCGCGCCGCATCGGATCCGGGTCAACGCGGTCGCTCCCGCGGTGGTCAAGTCGCCCCTGTACCTGGGCTTCGTGCCGCAGGACAAGTTCGACGAAACGGTGGACAGCTTCGCCGGCGTGCACCCGCTGGGCCGGGTCGGCACCCCGGAGGACATCGCGAACGCCGTGTCGTTCCTGCTGTCGGACAAGGCGAGCTGGATGACCGGCGCGATCGTCGACGTCGACGGCGGCGTGATGGCCGGCCGCAACTGACCCGGGACCGGTAACTCCGGGACCTCGACGTCCGTCGGCGCTGCGTGCGAGCCCAGCCCCGACGGGCGTCCGGAACCGGCGGCGCACCCGCGGTGCCGGAATTCCTTGCGCCCCAGGGCAGAACGGGTGGGCGCCGGTGCCGGCACCCACCCGTCCGTCAGTCGACCAGGCAGCCAACCAGGCCGTCAGGAGGCGACGATGCCCTCGCCACCGACCGCGTCCGGCACCACGACCGTGCCGACCGAGGTGAGGCCGCCGTCGCGCCCGATGCGGAACGCGTCGACTTCACCGTCCTTTCCGGCCTGGGCGTAGAGGAACTTGCCGTCGCTGGAAGCGGTGAGGTCGATCGTGCCGGCGGAAGCCGGCGTCTGGCCGATCAGGTCGAGCCGGCCGTGGCCCACGGAGTAGGTCGTGATGGTCCCGCTGCCGGCGTTGGCGGCGTAGGCGTAGTCGCCCACGACCGTGATCCAGCAGGTCGCGGCCTGGCCGGTGGCCACGGTCTCCGACACGGTCGCCCGGCCGGCCTTGTCGAGGCGGACCGAAGCGACCGCGTTCGGGCCCGCTTCGGTGAGCAGGACCCGGCCGCCGCGGTCGAAGGCGAAGCCGAACGGAACCGAGCCGGCACCGGTCGAGGTGACCGTCGGCTTGGCGGACAGCCCGAGCAGGGTGTTGACCGAGTAGACCATCAGGCTGTCGCCGACGGCCTTGGTCGCCACCACGAGGTGCGATCCGTCGGGCGTGAACTGGACCTGGGCGGGGGTGTGGGTGAACTGCGGTGCGGCGGTGGGGTCGAGCCCGAGCGCCCGGTGCTGGCCGGGCAGCGGGACGAGGTGACCACCGAGGTTCCAGTAGCCCTGCAGCGAGCCACCGTCCAGCGCGTTGAGGACGTAGACCCGGTCACCGTGCACGGCGACGCTCACGGGGAAGCGGCCGCCGGAGGAAATGGTCTGGATCCGGATCAGCCGGGTGCCGCGGACCGCGAACACGGTCACGGTGTTGCTGCCGGAGTTCGTCGCGATCAGCACTTGGTGGCGCTGGTCGTACGCGAGCGAACCCTGGGAGGCCTGGTGGTCGACGACCGACCCGTCCAGCACGCCGCCGAGGCCACCGGTCCGGTAGACCGCCGCCTGCTTCAGCGTCCCGTCGGAGGAGCGGTCGTAGGCGACGACGGCGTTGCCCGTCGTGCTGTCGGTCTGCACGAACACCGCACCGCTGTGTCCCTGCGCCGTGGAGGCCGAGGCCTCCGGAGCCGCGATCGTGACGGCCGCCAGAACAGCGGCAGCCCCGAGCGCGGCACGGGTGATGATGTGTCTTGCCATTCTGTTGTCGGTTCCTTGTCTGTGCACTCGCCGTTTCCTCGTACGGGTGACTAGGTGTCGGCCCCTCGCGCTGTCTTACCGACCGCTTCGCGATCGGCCCTCAGTGCGGTTTTCCGGGGTACGAACGGGCACTCAGGGGAACGGCGAGCACTCACATCCCGGTGCGTTCCGGCGCGATCCGAAGGACGACCGGACCACCCTTGGCCCCGGAGACCGCGCGCTCGAGCGCCGTCGCCGCCTCGGCCAGCGGCAGGACGTCGCCCACCGACAAGGTCAACCTTCCGTCACCCAGGAGCAGGCAGAGCTCCTCGAGCTGGGTCGAGTCCGGACGCACGTAGACGTCGGCGACACTGATGCCGCGCTCGGCCGCCGGCGGGTCACCGGTGATGGTCGCCATCCGGCCGCCCTGCCGCACCACCAGCACGGTTTCGGCGCTGCCACCGGAAACGGCGTTGACCGCGGCGTCGACACCCGCGCCGCCGGTCAGCTCCCGGACGCGATCCGGCCAGCCGCCGTCGTGGTAGTCGAGGACCTCGGCCGCGCCGGCCTCCTTCACGCGAGCGGCGCTCGACGGTCCGGCGGTGGCGATCACCCGGACCCCGCGCAGCGCGGCGAGCTGCACCGCCAGGCCACCGGTCGTCCCCCCGGCGCCGTGGACGAGCAGCGTCTCGTTCTCGGCGACGCCGAGCGCTTCGGTGAGCACCTGCTCCGCGGTCAGCGCGGGAACCGCGAACGCCGCCGCCGTCTCCCACGGCACGCCGAGCGGCTTGTGCACGACCAGATCGGCGTCCACGACCACGCGCTCGGCCCAGCAGCCCTGGTGGCGCAGCGGAACCGGGTGGCCGAGCACCTCGTCACCCGGCCTGAGGTTCGTGACGTTCGCACCGACCGCGACGACCGTGCCGGCGACTTCCACGCCGAGCGCCATCGGCGGGGTCAGCCCGACGTTCCACGCCCCGGCCCCGACGATGCCGTCCCAGTTGCCGACACCGGCCGCGGCCACCTCCACCACCACTTCCCCGGGACCGGGGCCGGCGGGCTCGGTGAGGTCGAGCACCTCGACCGGGCCACCGATCTCACGCACTCCAGCGGCACGCATCAAATGTTCTCCTTTTCACTTCGATCAATCCGATGTTTTCCGGGTCACTCGGCGATGAGCGCCACTTCCTCCGCACCACCAAAGGCGAACGCGGCCGGACGCTGTCAGACCCGCGTCACCACTGTCCCAGGCGCACCGATCGGCCGTGTCGGATCGCCGACGCACCAACAGGGATACGCACTGGGCTTCGGGTCCCGGATCCCCGTCGACGCGGGTATCCGCGCGCGTGGTCGCGTCCACGCAACCACAGTAGTCACCATTCGGACCCGTGATAGAGTCCAATTCCCCGAAAGAAACGGGTACCACTTCCGGAATGGAACTCCTGCTCCCGGTCGAACTGTCGGCACCCGGACAGCCACGCCGCGTTCAGCTCGAAAGCGCCCTGCGCGAGGCGGTGCGGGGTGGCCGGCTGGCGGCCGGCCAGCGGTTGCCCGCGAGCCGGGTCCTGGCCGAAGACCTGGGGATCTCGCGGCGCCTGGTGGTCGAGGTCTACACGCAACTGGCGGCCGAGGGCTACCTCGTCAGCCGGCCCGGCTCGGGCACCTGCGTTTCCGACCTGTCCCTGCCTCCGACGACCGAGGTGCCCGACGCTCTCCGGCCGGCCGACGGCGTGCCGCGCTGGGACCTGCGCCCGGGTATTCCGACGCTGTCGGCGTTTCCGCGCCATCTCTGGCGACGAGCGTGGACGGCCGCGCTGGCGTCCGCGGCGGACTCCGATCTGGGTTACCCCGACCCCGCCGGACATCCGCACCTGCGCCGGGTGCTGGCCGACTACCTCGGCCGGGTCCGCGGGGTCGACGCCGAGCCCCGGCGGCTGGTGATCTGCGCGGGTTTCACCCAAGGTCTCCACCTGCTCGCCCACACGCTGCGGGCCCGCGGCGCCCGGACCGTCGCGGTCGAGGACCCCGGCCTGCCGCACCGAGCGGCCGTCCTGCGCCAGGCCGGCCTGGCCGTGCTGCCCGTGCCGGTCGATGCCGACGGGCTCCTCGTGGAGCACCTGCCCGAGCGGGGCGTCGACGCGGTGCTGACCACCCCGGCCCACCAGTTCCCGACCGGCGCGATCCTGGCACCGGCCCGCCGGGAGGCACTGCTGGCCTGGGCCGGAAGATGCGGCGCGGTGGTCGTCGAAGACGACTACGACGGGGAGTTCCGCTTCGATCGACGCGCCGTCGGCTGCCTGCAAGGCCGCTCGCCCGACCGGGTCGTCTACCTCGGATCCACCAGCAAAACGCTCGCCCCGGCGGTCCGGCTGGGCTGGCTGGTCTGCCCGGCCGAACTGCACACCGAGCTGGTGGCGACCAAGTTCCTCGCCGATCACGGCAGCCCGACGCTCGATCAGCTCGCGCTGGCCCGGCTCGTCGAAGCCGGCGACTACGACCGGCACATCCGCGCCGCGCGCACCCGCTACCGGACCGCCCGGCACGCACTCGACCTGGCGCTGCGCCGCCATCGAGTGCCCCTGCGGCTGGTCGGGACAGCCGCCGGTGTGCAGACCCTCGCCACCCGGCTCGACGACACCCACCCCGACGAGGTGACCGCGCGCGCCCGCGCGATCGGGATCGCCTTCGACTCCATCACCCGCTACCGGCTCGGCCCGGACCCGAACCCGGACGGGGTGGTGCTCGGCTACGGAAACATCGCGCCGCACGCCCTGGACGAGGCCATCGGGCTACTCGCCGCCGCACTCGGGCCGGCCGGCCGCGCCGGATGAGAAAGGGTCCGTCGGGTCCAGTCCGGGGAGCTGGGAGATGGGAGCGGGGAGCGGGGAGCGGCGGTCAGGCCTTGAACGCCCGGATGCAGTCGATCGCCATGTCCAGCGCGACCTTCATCGGCGCGACGTCCTGTTTGGTCTGCGCGAGCAGGTACCCGCCCTGCAGGGCCCCGATCAGCCCGATCGCGAGCCGCTGGGGATCGGTGTCCGGCCGCAGCTTGCCCGCGACGCGCATCCGCTCCAGACCGTCCGCGACCAGACCTTCCCACCGCTCGAAGTGCGAGGCGAGCTCCGACCGGGCTCGTTCGTTGCGGTCGGACAGCTCGCTCGCCATCGAGCCGAGGGGGCATCCGTAGGCACCGTTGCGCAGGGCGTTGTGCTGGAGCACCGCGTCGCGCCACCGTTCGAGACCGCGCATCGAGTTCAGGCGGCCGAGCTGCTCCTCGTGCCAGGCGAGCAGGACCTGCGCCCGGCGGCCGATGACCTCCTGGACCAACGCGTCCTTGTCCTCGAAGTGGTGGTAGAGCTGCGACTTGCTCGTGCCGCTGGCAGCGCGCACGTCGTCGAGGGTGGTCGCGGCCACGCCCTTCACGGACATCAGATCGACGGCCGCTTCCAGGATTCGGGCGCGAGTCGCCTCACCCCGCGCCGTCAGCCGGGTAGACCGCACCGCGCGCTCCGGTTCTGCCACGGTGACAGGTTACCGCACGCACACCTGCGACGACGGACACGACAGCCACCCCGGCCCGTCCTCCGCCGAGGTCAACGAGGACCGGTGGGGCCAGAACGGTGGCCCCGGCCGGCAGGGCGGCCGGCCTCGAGCACCACCGCGCGACGCCCGCGCCGGAGCGCTCCGAGCCGATCACCGACCGGGCGTGGCCAGGACGTGGCGGAGCATGATGTCGAACGGCTCCAGCACGTCGCGTGACGTGCCCGCCTTCCGGAACCGGCTCATCGCACCCACGAGTGAACCCATGACCGCGGTCGCCAGCTCCGCCGGCCGCGCCCCGGACGAGAGCTCGCCGCGATCGAGCAGCCGCAGGAAGGCGCCTTCGAGCGCGGACTGCCACGGCCCGAGGCTCCTGGCCAGGTCCTGCCCGGCTCGGCCGTCGCGCCCGGTCAGCTCGTGCACGACGATGCCCAGCGGGTATCCGGCGGAGATCCAGGTGGCGCGATAGCGGGCCACCACCTCGTCCCGCCACCGGTACAGATCGTCGTGGCTCACCGCCGCCGCGAGCCGACGGCCGGGCTCCTCGAAGACGTCACGAACCTGGACCCGCACGACCTCGCCGACGAGGGCCTCGACGTCCGCGAAGTACCCGCGCAGCCACGAGCCGCTCACCCCGGCCATGCCCGCCACCACCCCGAGTTCCGCGGCCCGCAGCCCGCGCTGGCACAGCAGCTCCACCACCGCGGCGAACACCCGCCGCCTCGCGGCGTCGTCGGCCACGGACTCGAACGCCGTCTCGTCCCCGGTGCCCTCACCGGTCATGACCCGGCCTTCCGGCCCGGCCGACCGACCACACCTGCCCGCACGACTTTCTCTGGACTATCAGGTCCCTTTCTTCGCCTTTGGCCGAAAGGTGCCGCTCGGACGCTGCCTGCGCTCGCCATGATCCCCACTGCGGCACTTCCCGGGAAATAGGGGCACGACTTGCGGATGTTCGGGCACAGCGTCGAAGCAGCAGCACTCCCAGGTCCAGCATGCTGCCACCGTATACTGGACCTTCAGGTCCAAGCAAAGCGTCGGCCGCCGCGCGCTGTGACCGGCGGCAGCGGCCCCGGGCCGGTGGACGCGGCCCCCTCCGCGCACAGCCTCATTCGCTGATCGACGTCGTCCTGGGTGCGACCCGGGCAGGATCGCCGAACCGGATGATCAGCGTCGCCGCCGGCCCGCCATCCGGCGACGCGGTCGGCGATGGACCACCGCCGAAAGGAATCGGTAAGGTCGGCTCCTCCGCCGCGACGGATCTCGAAGGCGCGGCTCGACAAGACCGCCTGCCGACCCCACCGCCGCGAACGAACCGTCCCCGGCCCGCCGCTCATCCGTCCCGACCACGGACTCGGACACCAGGGCGACTACCAGCAAGGATGCCGGTTCCCGCGCCGGTGCGGCGCCGCCCGCCGAGCAGCCGACCGCCGGCCTCGCCGCGCACCGGCGCGCGAGGCGCCCCGGCCACCGGCATCCGGGCGGGTCGCCGCGGGGCCGAGTGCGCCGTCCACGAGGACCGAGCGGTCCAGCTGGTGATAGGTCGCCGGTCACACTGTGCGGTAGCCTGACGGCCGTGGAGGAACCGGAGGGCACGACGCAGAAGACCCGGCTGACCGCCCGCGGCGCGGCGACCCGGTCCCGCATCGTGCAGGCGGCAGTGGACTTGATCCAGGTCAAGGGGGTCGCCTCGACCACGCTCGACGACGTCCGCGCCGCCAGCAGCACGAGCAAGTCGCAGCTCTACCACCACTTCCCCGACAAAAAGGCCCTCGTGCGCGAGGTCGTGGCCGCGCAGGGCGCCCAGCTCATCGCGCGCCAGGAGGACCAGCTCCGGCGGTTGAACTCGATCCGCGGCCTCGAACGCTGGCGCGACGCGCTCGTGCAGCGCGCCTCGCTGCGCGACGGCGCCTACGGTTGCGCCATCGGCTCACTGGCCGCCGAACTGGCCGATCGGGACCAGGAAGCCCGCTCGATGCTCGCGAAGTACTTCGAGATCTGGGAGGAGCTCCTGGCCGAGGGGCTCACGCGCATGCGCGCCTCCGGCGCCCTGCGCCGGAACGCTGATCCCGAAAAGCTCGCCACCTTCCTCGTCGCCGCACTGCAAGGCGGTTACCTGCTCGCGCAGACGGCGCACTCGACCGAGCCCCTGAAGCTCACGCTCGACCTGGCGATCGACCACATCCGCACGTTCCTGGCCCAGTAGGCGGCCCCGCACCGAGGTCCGGCAGTGGACCTGACCGTCCAAAACTCTTGCGGGCCGAGGTGTACTGGGCATCGCTCGTCCGCTAGTGTTCGGAGCATGTCGGGTGACCAGACCGGGATGCGCGTCGAGGATGCCCCGGAACCGCACCGGCTGGTGGTGACAGCGGCGATCGACCTGCTTCGCGAGCGTCAGCTCGGGGAGCTCACCTTCGCCGACGTCAGAGTGGCCAGCGGTGTTCCCGAGGCACAGCTGCGGCAGGCTTTCGAAAGCGAAGACGCCCTGTTCGAGGCTGTTGTCCACGCACAGGTGGCGGGTGTGCTGGCCGCACAGGAACCGTTGCTGGCGGGCGTGCGCTCGCTGTCCGATCTCCAAGCCTGGCGCGACAACCTCGTCGAGGAGAACCGGGTGAGCGGCGGTGCCGGCGGCTGCCCGATCGGGTCGCTCATCGGCGAGCTCGCCGGACGCCACGACCGCGGTCACCGCGCCCTCGTCGCCGGGTTCGCGACGTGGGAAGGACTGCTCGCGGCAGCGTTTCGCCGGATCCAGGAGAACGGTGAGCTCGCCCCGTGCACCGACCCGGACACGATCGCCACCGCCGTCATGGGTGCACTGCAGGGCGGGTTCCTGCTCTCCCGGACCACCCGTGATCCCGGTCGGCTCGCGACGGTTCTCGACGTGTCGCTCGATCACCTGAGGATGCTTTCCCCGCGCTCCCGTTCCGGACCGGGCAGTCCACTCACTCCCCCGTCCTCGAGCGAAGTACCCGGCTGACCCGGTTCCGGCCCGATCAGGCCGGGCCGCCGGCCCTCCGTCGCGACGCGGTCGTGGCCGGCCAGGCAGCCGGTCAGAACGGTTCGTCGGCGCCGAATTCCCGCAGGGCGCGCACCAGTGCCTCGTGATCTCCCGAGCAGGCGCAGCACGACTGCAGATGTGTTGCCAGACCCGGATACCGCGCTTCGGGGTGCTCCCCGGCCGCCGCCATTTCCGCGTAGGTGTGGAGCGCGTCGAGAGCGAGGTCGCACCCGACGTCCCGCGGGTCGGTCCGCAAGAAGTCGTCCAATGCGTCGCAGTTGCTCATGCCTTGCCTCGAGACTGGTCATTTCGTGGTGATCGCCACGAACCTTGGGTGCCTGGCGGCGACTCGCCCCTTGCGGTCCTGGACCGTTAGCACCCGCTCTTCGATGGTTCTTACGAGTGAGAACGCCGTGCCGCGAACGGATCGCGCCGGAACACTGGTCACTTCGGACACTCGCGGCCCATAATGGCGGAGTGATCGAGATCAGCCCGCTGCGGGCGGAAGACCGTGACCGCTGGGAAGAATTGGCGCGTGGCTACAAGAAGTTCTATCGGACCGACGTGTCGCCCGAGGAATACGACCAGACCTGGCAACGACTCCTGCAGGCCGAGGAAGTGTTCGGCTGCGCCGCCCGGCTCGACGACGGACAGCTCGTCGGCATCGCGCACTACCTGTTCCACGCCAACCCGTGGGCGCCCCGCTCGTGTTACCTGCAGGACTTGTTCGTGGACGAGACCGTGCGCGGTCACGGCACCGGGCGACTGCTGATCGAGTACGTCGCGCAAGCGGCCCGCGACAGCGGCGCGGCCCGGCTGTACTGGCAGACCAAGCAGGACAACGATCGGGCCCGGCTGTTGTACGACAAGGTCGCCACTTTTCGCGGGTTCATCAGCTACGACTACCCGCTGAAGTGAGAGCCGAACTCTCCCGCACCCGCTCGCGCTGGTGACCCGGTGTACGCGATCACCGGAAACCACCGGCCGGCACCGATGTGCGGTGTGCTCGTGGACCGCCCGGCCCGCCGACGACAGGGAATCACGTCGGCGGGCCTCGGTGCCGTTCGACCGGCCGAACACCCGGGCCGGCCGCACGGCGGAGCGCGATCTCGGCCGCGAAGTCCTTACGGGCGAACGCGGATGATCGTCTTGCCCTTCGCCCGCGTGGTCGGGTTGAACGCGGCCACCGCGTCGTCCAGGCTCGCCACGGTGCCGACGTTCGTCCGCAAGCGGCCGTCCCGCACCCGCTGCACGATTTCACCCAGCTGAGCCCGATCGGCCTCGACGACGAAGTCGACCGCGCGGCCCTCGGCGGGCCGGACCTCCGGCGGACCGGCGATCGTCACCAGCGTCCCGCCGGCGCGGACCAGACCCGCCGACCGCGAGCCGAGGTCACCGCCGAAGATGTCGAACACCAGATCAACGCTCCCGACGTCTTCCAGCGCGTCGTTCTCCAGGTCGACGAACTCGTTCGCGCCGAACCCCTGCGCCGCGTCCCGGTCGGCCTTGCGTCCGGTGCCCACGACGTACGCTCCCGCCTCACGCGCGAGCTGCGTCACCATCGACCCGACTCCCCCGGCCGCCCCGTGCACGAGCACGGTCTGCCCCGTCTCGAGCCGGCCGTGTACGAACAGGCCCTGCCACGCGGTCAGCCCCGAGATCGGGAGGCTCGCACCCACGGTGAAGTCCACGTCGCCGGGCAGCGGCGCGAGGTTGCGCGCCTCGACCGCCGCGTACTCCGCGAGCGTGCCGTCCCGGGTCCAGTCCGTGAGGCCGAACACCCGCTGCCCCACCGACAGCCCCGCGGTGCCGTACCCGAGGCTCGCGACCACGCCGGCCACCTCGTGCCCGGGGATCGAGGGGGTGCGGTCCCGGTCCAGGCGATCCGTCCAGGTCGAGGGCCACGAAAGCTCACCCGGGGTGAATCCCGACGCGTGCACCTCGACGAGGACGTCGTTCCCCGCCGCGGCCGCGTCGGGCCGCTCCTCGAGCTTCATCCCGGCCGTTCCGGCGGCCTCGTCCCTCACCACGATCGCTTTCATCGGGCACCTCTCTCTGCATCCGGTCCACGCGTGAACAGTAGTTTCCGTTCACCGGTGTTGGCGGCGGCAGAATTCGAGGTCTTACGACGTTGATCACCGGACAGTGCCGGCGCCGAGCAGAACGACCCGGTCAGTGGGCGTTCTCCTCCATGATCCGGTTGGCGATGGTGAACGCGGTGTTGGCCGCGGGTACTCCACAGTAGACAGCCGATTGCAGCAGGACTTCCTGGATTTCCGCGGGGGTGATCCCGTCCCGCAGCGCGGCCCGGATGTGCAGGGCGAACTCCTCCTGGTGGCCGTTGGCGATCATCGCCGTGAGGGTCATGCAGCGGCGCGTCGCCCGGGAGAGGCCGGGCCGGGTCCACACCTCGCCCCAGCCGTAGCGGGTGATGAAGTCCTGGAACTCGGAGGTGAACTCGGTGGTCCTGGCGATCGCCCGATCCACGTGGGCGTCGCCGAGCACGGCCCGGCGCACGGCGATGCCGCTGGCGTAACGGGAGCCGTCGTCATCGGGAACCGTCGTGGCCCGCGTTTCAACCCGGCTGTCGAGATAGGAACGCAGCGCGGCGAGCACGGGAGCGGGACGTTCGACCGGGACGAGGTGCGCCGCGTGCGCGACCTCGGTGAGGCTCGCCCCCGCGATCCCGTCGGCCAGCAGCCGGGTGTCTTCGACCGGGGTCGCGCGGTCCTCCCGACCGGCCAGCACCAGGGTCGGCGCGGTGATCCGGGGCAGCTCGGCACGGAGGTCGAACGAAGCCAGTGCGTCGCAGATCGTGGCGTACGCCGTCGCGTCGGTGGCGCGCAGGTCGGCGAGCAGCGCCTGGGCGGCGGGATCGGCCACGAAGGCCGGGGTGAACCACCGGCCGGGCGCGGTCCGCGCGACGGGCGCCATTCCCTCGGTGCGCACGAGGTGCGCGCGTTCGCGCCACGGGCCGGGCTCGCCGAAGCGCGCCGACGTGGCCACGAGCACGAGTGCGGCGACGCGGTCGGGGTGGTGCACGGCGAGCCACGAGCCGACGGCGCCGCCCAGCGAGATCCCGGCGTAGGCGAAGCGGTCGATGCCGAGCTGGTCGGCGAGGGCGAGGACCAGGCCGGCGAGGTCGCCGACGGTGGCGTCGGCCGGCAGCAGCTCGGCCGGAGAGCCGCCGTGCCCCGGCAGGTCGTACCGGATCACCCGGCGCCCACGGGCCAGCGCCGGCGCCTGCGCTTCCCACACGGACAGCGTGGTGCCCAGGGACGGTCCGAGGATCAAGGGGAGCGCGCTGCCCGCGCCGTCGATGCGGTGGTGCAGGACGGTCATGTCGTGTCTTTCGGGATAGGCGCCGCCGCGGCGGGCGACGCGTCCAGTCCACCGAGGACCGTTGAGGACCCGGCCGGCGCCGGCGAGATCGAGACCCGCGTGGGCGCGGTTCAGGATCTCGTCGACCCCGGCCGTCGGCACTTCCCCGTCACCGAGGATTTCGGACGGGGTTGCTCAGATGAAGGTGAACAGCCGGTCGGCTTCGAAGCGCGAAATCGGGCCCTTGTAGGCCTTCGCCTTGTCCGGGTAGCCCAGCGCCAGCAGCACGGTGGTGGTGTGCCCGGTTTCGCGGATCTTGAAGGCCTTGTCGACGCTGGTCGGGTCGAACCCTTCCAGCGGTGTGGCGTCGACGCCGAGCTCCACGGCCGCCATCATGGTCATCCCCAGCACCATGTAGGTCTGCTTTTCCATCCAGTGGTTCAGATCCTTGTAGGCGTAGTTGCGCAGGTTCAGGAAGTCCCGCGTCATGTACTGCCACATGGCGTTCTTCTCCGGGTCCGGGAACCGGCCGTCGGCGGTCTCCTTGGCGAACACGTCGTCGAGGTGACTGTCGGGCACGTCCGCCCGGGTGGTGAGGATGATCGTGTGCGACGCGTTCAGGATCTTCGAGCCGTTGTCCAGGAAGCGCTCGCCCAGGTTGTCCGCGAGCTGCTTCTTGGCTTCGGCCGAGGAGAGCACGTAGAAGTGGTTGGGCTGGATGTTCGTCGAGGTCGGCGCGGACCGCAGGAACCGCAGCAGTTGGTCCAGGGTTTCATCGGGAATGGTCTTGCTGCCGTCGAAAGCCCGGGTGAGGTGTTGGCTCATGAGCTTGTCGAGATCCATGTGACTCTGCTTTCTCGCTGCAACCGGTGGGTGAACAGTGGTGGTGCGTGGTGCTCGGGTCAGTGCTTGCCCTGGGCGATCAGCTCGCCGATGCGGTCGAAGCCCAGACCCGTGGTGGCGGCCGCGAGATCCCCCGCGACGAGCGCCTTGGTGGCCTGCTCCAGCGCCGCCATCGCGCCGGCGTAGAGGAACGGCCCGAGGCTGATGCGCTTCACGCCGGCCTTCTGCAGCTCGGCGACGGTCAGCACCTCGTCCGATGGCGACACGAGGACGTTGACCGGCGTGGGTGCGACCGCGGTCACGATCGCTTCGAGTGCCTCGAGGTCGGGCGGGAACGGTGCGTAGACCACGTCCGCGCCGACCTCGGCGAACGCCGTGAGGCGCCGGATCGTGTCGTCGAGATCGGGTCGCCCCTGGATGAAGTTGTCGGTGCGCCCGGTCACGACGATGCGGCCCTTGGCCGCGCGAACGGCGCCGCGCACGCGGTCGACCGCCTCGTCGAAGTCGCGGATCGGCCGGTCGGGATCACCGGAGGTGTCCTCGATGCCGATGCCGGCCAGGCCGGACTCGACGGCGGCCTCGACCGTCGCCGCGACGTCTTCGGGCGTGTCGCCGTAACCGTCCTCGAAGTCCCCGTTCACGGGGAGTCCGGTGAGCCGGGCGAGCAGGCCCGCGTGCTCGAGGTGCTCGCCGCGGGTGACTTCGTGCCGGCCGTCGGGCCGGCCGAGCATGGCGGCGAGTGCCGCCGACGACGTCGCGATCGCCTCGAACCCGGCGTCGGCCAGCATCAGCGCCGAGAGGCCGTCCCAGGCGTTGGGCATGACGAGGCCACCGTCGCGGGTGTGCAGCGCCATGAAGTTCTCATAGAGCTCGGAGCCCGGCATATCGCACCTTTCGTGGATGATCTGGGGCCGTGAGGGGAAAACCGGGCGGTGCGCGCCGTTCGTGCGGCGGCTCCGGCGATCAGCCGGGTGTACCGGCGGCCTCGACGGCGGGGATGTCGATGGCGGTCTGGTTGACGTTGTTGATGAAGTTCGTGAGCAGCGCCTGCACCGCGACGGTGACGATCGCCAGGATCTGCGAATCGGTGTACCCGGCGTCGCGCACCCCCGCGAGGTCTTCGTCGCTGACCTGTCCGCGGCTGTCGACCACCCGCCGCGCGAAGTTGGCGGCCGCGGCGCGCTTGGGGTCGACCGAGCTCCCGGCGCGGGCGAGCGCGATGTCGTCGCCCGACATCCCGCCGAACTCGGACGACACGTACGTGTGCATGGCCAGGCAGTAGTCGCAGCCGTTGGCTTCCGACACGGCGAGCGCGATGCTGTGCCGGGTCCGCGCGTCCAGCACCCGGCTCAGACTGCCCTGCAGGCTCGTCACGACCTCGAGAACGGCCGGGTTCGACGCGATGACGTTGAACATGTCCGGGACGAAGCCGAGCTGCGCACGGACCCCCTCGAGGATCTGCCGCGAGCCGGCGGGGACTTCTTCCGGTGCGGGAGCGTTCAGTCGTGACACAGCGAATCAACCTCCGGTAGGTGTGTGAGTGGTCAGCGTCGGGCCCACGTCGGCTCTTACTGCCCCGAGTCGCGCCGCCGAGGCGACCCCGCGCCGTCCGCGGCTCGGCCGGTGGCGCCGGCCGCGGTGGACCTGGTCACCCGCGTCGCGAGGAGCGGTCGCGCGGGCGGCGAGTTCGCGACCTCGTCGCGACGACCCATCGCCGTTCTGGACTATACAGACCAGACACTCGTGCCCAGATGCTCCCCACAAGCCGTTTCCGCACCCGCTGATTGACAGTCAAGGGACTTTTAAGTCCACTGGTGAGGACACCCGCCGAAGGACTTCGCTCCTGCGCACCCGAAGGGAGGGACCATGGACCCGCCACCGGACCGTTCACTGCACTGGCAGCCCGGCTTTCCCGTGGACGCGAAGCTGACACTCAAGAGCCTGCGGCGCGGCCGCCACGATCCGACCCACCGCGAGGAAGCCGACGGGAGCCTGTGGCGGACCGCCCTGACCGCTTCCGGTCCGGTCACCTATCGGATCCGGCAGCAGCGCCTCGACGACCTGGACATCGACGCGTGGGGGCCGGGCGCCGCGGAGCTCGTCGACACCATCCGTACCGAGCTCGGCGAACACGACCGTCCCGAGGACTTCCGACCGGCGCACCCCGTTCTGGAGCGGGCCTGGCGGCGGCTGCCGGGCCTGCGCGTTCCGCGCACGGGACGGCTGTTCGAAGCCCTTGTCCCGGCCATCCTCGAGCAGCGGGTGGTCGGCCTGGACGCGCAAGCCGCGTGGACCCGCCTCGTCGGCGCGCACGGTGGTCCGGCGCCGGGTCCGGCGCCCGACAGGATGCGGGTCATGCCTTCACCCGAGGTGTGGGCGAGCCTCCCGGTCTGGGACTGGCGGCGGGCCGGGGTCGACCTGCAGCGGTCGAAGACCGTCCTCTTCACCGCACGGCACGCGGCCAAGCTCGATCGCGCCGCCGGCGATCCCGCTCGCGCGTACGGGCTGATGTCGGCGATGCCGGGCGTCGGGGTGTGGACGGCGGCGCAGGTCGGGCACCGCGCGCTCGGCGACGCCGACGCGCTGCCGCTCGGCGACTTCCACCTCGGCCGGATGACCGGCACGGCCTTGCTCGGCCGTCCCCTGGCCGCGGACGAGATCGAGGCGTTCTACCTGCCGTGGCGGCCGCACCGCTACCGCGTGGTCCGCCTCCTCGAGCTCAGTCCGCGCGCGGTGCCGCGGCGCGGCCACCGCGCACCCCGCGCCCGGCCGTTCGGCTGACGATTCGCGGGGACCGCGCCTACGTCAAAGGACGTAGGAACTGTGCCGAATGACGGGCGGCAGCTGAGGAAAAGGTCCGATTGCCCGGGTTCTCGCCCGCGACCTAGGTTCGATCCAGTGGTGACGGAAGGAACTTCATGACATCGATCGTCCATTTACTGGATGGTGCCTGCGTCGCGATCATCGACGGATTCCGGAACGGCCGGACGAAGCCGTCGCAGTTGCGTGTGAGCCCCTCCGGGTACGAATCCGTCGCGCTGGTCAAAAGCGCCGAGCTGTCCCGAGGAAACCCACTGGTACTGCTCGACCTCGATGTCGTCCTCGATCCCTCGCTCGAAGGCGACAGGACAGCCATCACGTGGGCGGGAACGCCGGAACAGGAGCCGTTGTGCTGAGTGCCGAGGAAAACGACTATCTCTGCCGCGTAGGGCCGGGCACGCCGATGGGCGCGCTGCTGCGCCGTTATTGGCTCCCGATCTGCCTCTCGAGTGACGTGGCGGAGCCGGACGGACCGCCCCGGAAGTTCCGGCTGGTCGGCGAGGATTTCGTGGTGTTCCGCGATTCCGCCGGAACCGTCGGCGTGCTGGACGAGAAATGCATGCACCGCGGCGCTTCGCTCGCGATCGGCCGCGTCGAGGACTGCGGCATCCGCTGCCTGTACCACGGGTGGAAGTTCGGCGCGGACGGCACGATCCAGGAAACCCCCAACCTCCCCGACTCACGGTTCCGGAACCGCCTGCGGGCGCCGGCGCACCCCGTGCACGAGGCCGGCCAGATCGTGTGGGTCTACCTGGGCCCGGCCGACAAGCAGCCCCCGCCGCCGAGCTACGTGTGGATGAACGTGCCGCCCGGCCACCTCGCGACGACGAAGGCCGTGCAGAAGGGCAACTTCATCCAGGGCGTGGAGGGCGAGATCGACTCGTCGCACGTCGGCCTGCTGCACCAGACCGAGATCGCGCTGGCCAGGACGGGCGAGTACGACCCCGAGGGCATCGGCCGGGACCGCTTCCCGACCACCGACGACGCTCCCCTGCTGGAGGTCGAGGACACGAAGTTCGGCTTCCACTACGCCGCGATCCGCAAGCTCGGGGGTGAGCAGGAAGGCCAGTCCTACGTTCGCGTCACGCCGTTCATCATGCCGTTCCAGGCGCTGATCCCGCCGATGAACCTGGGCTTCCTCTACGTCCCGATCGACGACACGCACACCTGCACGTACGTGGTCACGGGCGATCCGGCGAAGCCGATCGACAAGGCCGACTGGCTGAAGTGGCGGAGCCTCGAGGACGTCCAGGCGCCGGACTACGTGCTGCACCCGGCGCAGGATCGGGAGGCGATGGTGGCGGGCACGTCGTTCTCGGGCGTGGCCGGTCTCATCCCCCAGGACGCACTGGTGACCGATTCGATGGACCTGATCGTCGACCGGTCGAAGGAGCACCTCGTGGCGGCGGACATCGCCGTGGTGCGCATGCGCCGCCTGCTGATCGACGCCGCGCGCGCCGTCGAGGCCGGCAGCGATCCCGTGGGCCTCGACGGTTCCGTCGACTGGGCCAAGTTCACCGCCGGGTCGGGAGTCGTCCCGCAGGGCGTTGCGTGGCAGACGCTGGTGCCCACCAACGTCGCCGATTGATCAACCCGCCCCTCGCGCCGGGAGGCCGGCCGGCAGCCGGCCTCCCGATCCGCGCGGAGCCACGACGAAGTGGAGTCCAACGGTGACCCAGACCGATCCTGCCCGGCCGGAGGTCGAACTCGACCTCGTGGTGCTGAGCCGAACCGAGATCGCCCAGGAGGTCGTCGAGCTGGTTCTGGCGAGCCGGCCCGGAGAGGAGCTTCCCGAGTGGGAGGCCGGCAGCCACGTGGACCTGCTCCTCGCCGACGGGCTCGTGCGACAGTACTCGCTCTGCGGCAGGCCGGCGCGTGACCAATGGCGCGTCGCCGTGCTGCGCGAGCGCGCCGGCCGCGGCGGGTCGGCCCACGTCCACGACCGGCTGACCGAAGGCGCCACCGTGCGCGTTCGCGGACCGCGGAACAACTTCCCGCTGCTGCCGTCGCCGCGCTACCTGTTCATCGCCGGCGGGATCGGCATCACCCCGATCCTGCCGATGGTCGCCGCGGCCGAGGCGACCGGCGCCCAGTGGCAGCTGCTGTACGGCGGGCGCTCGCGGGCATCGATGGCTTACGGCGCGGAGCTCGCCTCCCGATACGGGGACCGGGTGGTCCTCTGCCCGGAGGACGAGACCGGCCGGCCCGACCTCGACGCGTGGCTCGGGACTCCGGCCGACGACGTCCTCGTCTACTGTTGTGGACCCGAGTCCTTGCTGCTCGCGGTCGAGCAACGGTGTGCGAAGTGGAAGGCCGGCTCGTTGCGGCTGGAGCGCTTCGTGCCGAAGGCACAACCCGATTCGCCGGAGCACTCGTCGTTCGAGGTCGAGCTGGCCCGCTCCGGCGACGTGGTGACGGTCGCACCCGGAGAAACCATCCTCCGGGCGGTCGAACGCGCCGGGGCCCGGCCGCCCTATTCGTGCGAGCAGGGCACATGCGGGACGTGTGAGACGAAGGTTCTCTCCGGAACCCCGGACCACCGCGATTCCCTCCTCACGGACGAAGAACGGGAAGAAGGAAAGACCATGATGATCTGCGTCTCCCGGGCCGCTTGTCCCAGGCTGGTGCTCGACCTGTGAGGTCGCCGGGAACTCGCGTTCCGCCACCGGCCGGCGCCCGGCCCGGTCGCGGGACTCCCTTGTGGACCGTCGTGGTGCGCGGTCATGGCCACTGAACGCGATCTTCACGCGATGTCGCGGGTCTCGGCGACCCTGGCGGGATCGGGTTCGCTGGCCGACACCCTCACCGCCCTGGCCGGGGAGGTCCGGCGCTCCGCCGGGCTCGCGGCCGTGCACATCCAGCTCGGCGAAACGGGCTGGAGCACGCTGCCCATCGGCGCGTTGTCGGGTCTGCCCGGAACCGCGGCCGAGCTGCGCGACCGGCTCGACCAGTGCCAGGCCCTCGGCGCCGAGATGGTCTCCCTCAGCGCGATCGCCGAACGCCGGCCGGTGGTCGTGGCCCACCGCTCGGAGACCTTCCGCACCCATCCCGCCTGGGCGCCGATCTCGGCGATCCACCAGGCGATCTCCTGGGAGAGCTTCGTGGCCGCACCGTTGATCCTGCCCGGCGGCGTGCTCGGGTACCTGAGCGCCTTCTACCCGCCCGGCCGGGAGCCGGATCCCGACGAGATCTCGTTCCTCTCGGCCGTCGCGGACCAGGCCGCGGTGACCATCGACCACGCCGGGATGATCGTGGACAACCGCGCCCGCGCGGTGCGCGAGGAGCGCCGCAAGCTGGCCGCCGACCTGCACGACTCCATCGTGCAGGAGATGTTCTCGCTGTCGATGCACGCCAGGGCGATCGAGCTGACCAACGAGACGTCCGGGGCCGGCGCGGCCGCCAAGATTCGCGCCGACGCCGCCCGGGTGGTGGATCTGTCGCAGTCGGTGGTGAAGTCGTTCCGGTCGATGATCGCGGAGTGGCGGGCACCCGAGCCGGCGGAAAGGTCCTTGGTGACGGCGATCCGCGAGTGGGTCGCCGCGGCGAGCCGCGACACCGGGCTCACGGTGAAGGTCGTCGACGAGGTCGGCGAGATCGAGCTGCTTCCCGAGCAACGCGAGGAAGTGTGGTACCTCGTCCGGGAAGCGTTCCACAACGT
Organism: Amycolatopsis rhabdoformis; assembly: GCF_035918295.1. Lineage (GTDB taxonomy): Bacteria > Actinomycetota > Actinomycetes > Mycobacteriales > Pseudonocardiaceae > Amycolatopsis > Amycolatopsis rhabdoformis. The sequence continues at coordinate 2,129,086 of NZ_CP142149.1, read as the reverse complement.
CGTGAAACACGCCCGGGCGCAGCACGCGGTCATCCGGTTCGCACAACACCGCGAGGAGTCCCGGACCCTCCTGGTCGTCGAGACGTCCGACGACGGAGTGGGATTCGCCGAGCGCGGCTCGCTGCCCGGCCACGTGGGGCTGGTTTCGATGAGCGAACGCGCCGCGCGCCTCGGCGGAAGGCTCGCCATCGTGACGCGGCCCGGCGGGGGCACCGTCGTGCGGCTCGAGTTCTGTCCGGGCGAGCCGGCCGGCTCGCTTTCCGCCGACGGGACCGTCCGGATCGACTGGCAGGAACCGTGCGACACGACGGGAGAGCAGCCGTGACCGAGCCGGCGCCCGAACAGATCCGCCTGATGCTCGTGGACGACCACGCGGTGGTCCGGGCCGGCTTGCGGTCGTACGCCGACGCGGTGCCCGGTTTCGTGGTGGTGGGTGAGGCCGTGGACGGCACGGACGCGCTGGAGCGCCTGGCCGAACTGGCCCGGCGGGGCCGGCTGCCGGAGGTGGTCCTGATGGACCTGGTTCTTCCGGGCATCGACGGGATCCAGGCCGGCAGCGTGATCACCGCGCGGTACCCCACCGTGAAGATCCTGATCATGACGAGCTTCAGCGAGTCGGGCAACGTCCGGCGGGCCGTCGACGCCGGCCTGTCCGGGTATCTCCTCAAAGACGCGGGGTCCGACGAGATCGTCGCGGCGGTCCGCGCCGCGGCTCGCGGTGAGCTGTACCTGGACTCCGCGATCACCCGTTGCCTCACCGGCCCGGTCGACCGGGGCGGGGCGGGCCTCGACGGGCTCACGCCGCGCGAGCGTGAGGTGCTGCTCCACCTCGCGAAGGGACTGTCCAACATCCAGATCGCGAACCGGCTCCAGATCAGTGAACGCACCGCCCGGACCCACGTGAGCAACCTCTTCGCCAAGCTCGGCGTCGCCTCCCGGACGCAGGCGGCGCTGCTCGCCGTCCGCGAAGGCCTGACCTCCGAGCGGGCCTGACCCGGCCGTTGCTCACCGTCGCGGCGGCGCCCCGGCCGGGTCGGTGTGGGGTTCGCGGGCGGCGAGGACGGTGAACACGGTGGCGATCAGCGCCAGACCGCCGTACCCGAGAGCGATCTGCGGCAGCGAGAAGGACGCGGACAGCTGGCCGGCGACGAGGGCGGGAATCGTGGCGCCGCAGTACGACAGGATGTACACGACCGTGAAGATCGGCGCCCGGTCGGCCACGTCGCTGCCCTCCAACAGGCCCCGCGTGGCGGAACTGATGGCGATGCCCTGGCCGGCGCCCGCGACCACGGTCGCGACGAAGAACAGCACCAGCGCACCGGTCGCGATAGCCGCGACGATGCCGATCATGCCGGCGAGGAAACCGATCATGCCGATGCGCTGAGCCGCCGCGGGCGCGAAGCGGCCGCCCAGCGGCGCGCCGAGAACACTCGGACCCATGTAGGCGGCGAACGACAGCCCCAGGATCAGGGGACTGCGGCTGTGGAGCTGGTCTTCGACCAAGGCCGGCACGAAGGCCTGGAAGAAGGCCCCGGTCGCCCAGGTGGCCAGGAGTACCGCCGCCGTGACGGGCAGCAGGTGCCGGACCCGGGCCGGAACACGGACCCGCGGCCGCAGCGACCGCCAAGCGCCGGGCACCGGCGTCACCGTTTCCGGGCTGACCAGAAGCAGCGCGGCCGAGACGAGCAGCAGGCCGATCACCACGAGGTAGACGAGATCGCGCGGCCACGGACCGAACTGGACCAGGGCGCCGGACCCGATGGCGCCGACGGCGAGGCCGAGCATCACCGTCTGGCTGGACGCGACGGAGGCCAGCCAAGCGGGCCGGGCCGGTGCGGCGTCGACGATGTAGGACGTGAGGCTGCTGCTGGCCACCCCCGCACCGAAGCCCATCAGGAGGCGACCCGCGATCAGGACGCCGACGTGGTGCACGTTCAGCAGGAGCACGCAGCCCAGCAGGAGCAGGCCGAGGGCGGCGATCGAGGTGGGCCGCCGGCCCAGGTGGTTGGACACCCGGCCCAGCACCAACAAGGTGCTCAGGGTCGCGACGGAGTAGGCGACGACGGTGATGGAGATGTCGGCGTTGGTGAACCCGTCCTCGGCGCGGTAGATGTTGAACAGCGGGATCGTCGAGCCCACCGCGGCGAACGACGCCACGAGGGAGACCACCGCGGCGACGAACGCCAGGGTGTGGGTTGTCCCCCGCCGGGCGACTCCGGCTTTCGGTGACACGTGGGGCATCGAGCCACGCCTTCCTTCTTCGTCCGATGTTCTGAACCACGCCGGGGCTTCACCAGGCGGCTCACCGCGGCCCGATCGAAGCCGGTTCTCGACGCGAACGCCGCAACCGCGGCGCCTCGATGGCGCGGACCAGCGGCCATTCGGCCGGAGATCGGGAATGCGGCGTCACCGCCGTCAATCCCCCACGCCCGCCCGGTCCAGCCTGGACTATACAGTCCCGTTCACCGAGACGGGTCGGGTGCGGCCCACCTGTGACGAGGTTCAAGATCAAGTTTCTCCGTTCGGGGGTTTCGGTTCCGGCCGCACCCTGCCAGCATCGAAGGTGTTCACCGAGCGTCCACAAAGGAGACTTGATGGTTTCGCACACCGAAGAGCGGCCCGAACACCGGACGCTGCGGGGCACGCTGTCCCCGGACTCCCTCGCCCGGAGCGAACGCGGGTGGTCGGTCGCGACCGTGCTCGCGCGCCTGGCGTTGGCCGCGGGGTTCCTCTCGGCCGTCGCCGATCGGTTCGGCTGGTGGGGCCCGCCGAACACCGGACAGGTCGGGTGGGGCACCTTCGCCGCGTACATCGACTACACGCACAGCCTTTCGCCGTACGTGCCCGACGGGCTCACCGGTGCGGCCGCGTGGGCCGCGACCGCCGCGGAAACGGTGGTGGGCCTGGCGTTGCTGGCCGGCGTGCTCGTGCGCTGGTCCGCCTGGGCGGCCACCGCGGTGCTGGTGGTGTTCGCCGTGTCGATGGGACTGTTCCTGGGCTGGGAAGCTCCGTTGAGTGCCTCGGTCTTCGGCGCCGCGGCAGCCGCCCTACTGCTGGCCCTCTCCCCCGTCGACTCGTTCCCCTTCAGCGTCGACCGGCTCTTCCGGCGGAAGCGCACCGATCAGGGGACTATCCAGTCCAGTCAGACCCGGTAGGTTCGAGCCCGGCCGATTCCCGAGCGAGGTGGCACCCATGCCTGAGACCAGCACCAACATCGCCGTCGTCGACGCCTTCTTCCGAGCGGTCGAGCGGGGCGACCTCGACGCCGCGCGGGCCCTCTACGCCCCCGACGCCAGGATCTGGCACAACGACGGCGCCGGCGAACAAGACCGGGACGCCAACCTGGCTGTGTTCCAGTTGTTCAGCACCGCCATCCGCGGCCTGCGTTTCGACGTCTCGCGCCGGGTCGACGCCGGGGACGGGGTCCTTCAGCAGCACGTGCTGCGCGGGCAGTTGCCCAACGGCGAGGAAGCCGCGCTCGAGATCGCGATGTACCTCGCGGTCGGCGGCGGCAGGATCACCCGGATCGAAGAGTACTTCGACGTCGCCACGGTGACCCACATCATCACCACCGCCCGCGAATCAGTCGGCGCCTGACCGCTCGGGCTCCCGGCCGGCGCACTCGGCCGGCACGTTCGGACGGTGCCGGCAGTGCGGCCGGTCTCCGCCCGACGTCGCTGCGCGCAGCCTGATCGCAGCGACGTCGAGCGGAGTGCGCAGTACCTCCTGCGCTCCAGGCAGCAAGAGCCTCTCGGCCCGCGCTCAGGCCAGGAGCGTCCGTGCCGCGCCGGCGATGTGCGCCGCCGAGATCCCCGCCGCGTCCAGCAGTTCGTGTGCGACGCCCGAGCCGGGCAGCTCCCGCACGGCGAGGTGGTTCAGCCGCAGCGGGGTCGTCCCGCTCGCCAAGAGCGCCTCGGCGACGGCGGACCCGAGCCCGCCCTCCGGGTGGTGGTCCTCGGCGACCACGATCCGTCCGCCGGTGACGCCGGCCGCTGCGACCAGGGTCTCGGTTTCCACCGGCTTCACCGAGTACAGGTCGATCACCCGCGCGGCGACGTTCTCCCGCGCCAGCTCGTCGGCCGCGGCCAGGCATTCGTGCAGCGTCACGCCGGCACCGATCAGGGTCACCACGTCGTCGTCGGTGGACCGCAATACCTTGGCGCCGCCGATCGGAAACTCCTCGCCCTCGGCGTACAGCGTCGGGTAGCCGCCACGCGTCGTGCGCAGGTAGGAGACACCGGACCGGCCGGCCATCTCCCGGGTCAACGCGACCGTGCTCGGCGCGTCGCACGGGTACAGGACCGTGGAGCCCTGGACCGCGCGCATCATCGCGAGGTCCTCCAGCCCCATCTGGGAGGGGCCGTCGGCGCCGATCTCGACGCCGGCGTGCGAGCCGACCAGCCGGATGTCCGCGGCGGAGATGGCCGCCATCCGGATGAAGTCGTACGCCCGGGAGAAGAACGCGGCGAACGTGGACGCGAACGGCACGTAGTGGCGCACGCTCAGCCCCACGGCCGCCGCGATGAGCTGCTGCTCGGCGATGTACATCTCGAAGTAGCGCTCGGGGTAGGCGTGGGCGAACTCGTCGGTGTGCGTCGAGTTGCTCACCTCGCCGTCCATGGCGACGATCCGGGGATCGAGGCCGCCCAGCCACTTCAGGGCTTCGCCGTAGGCCTTCCGGGTGGCCACCTTCTCGCCGCGCGGGTAAACCGGTCGCGGTGTCGCGGCGCTCCCCGGCCGCGGCTCGGGCGCCCGGTCGAAGGCCGGCAGCGGGCCGCGGACCAGGAGATCCCGCTCACCGCCCAGTTCCTCGAGCGCGCGTTCGGCCTGCTCGGCCGGCAGCGCCTTGCCGTGCCAGCCCTCGTGGTCCTCGATTTCGGAGAAACCCTTGCCCTTCACCGTCCTGGCCAGGATCACGGTCGGCTGGTCGCCACCGGTACCGGCGGCGTCGAGCGCCTGGTCGATCGCCGCCAGGTCGTGGCCGTCCACGGAGATCACCCTCGCGCCGAACGCCTCGGCGCGGCGGGCGTAGGCGTCGAGATCCCAGCCGAACTCCGTGGGCCCGCGCTGGCCGAGCCGGTTCACGTCGACCATCGCCACCAGGTTGCCGAGCCGGTAGTGACTCGCCTTGTCCAGCGCTTCCCAGATGGACCCTTCGGCCATCTCGCTGTCGCCGCACAACACCCAGACGCGATAAGGCAGCTGGTCCAGGTACCTGCCGGCCAGGGCCACCCCGACCGCGTCGGGCAGACCCTGGCCGAGCGAACCGGTGGCGACGTCGACCCACGGCAGGATCGGCGTCGGGTGGCCCTGCAGGCGTGCGCCGAAGCGCCGGTAGCCGGTCATCAGCTCGTGGTCGGTGACGACCCCGACGGCTTTGTACACCGAGTACAGCAGCGGAGAAGCGTGACCCTTCGAGAAGATCAGGTGGTCGTTGCTGTCCGCTTCGGGCCGATCCCAGTCGTAGCGCAGGTGCCGGCCCACCAGCACCGCGAGCAGATCCGCCGCGGACATGCTGGACGTGGGGTGGCCGGAGCCCGCGCTGGTGCTGCTGCGGATCGAGTCGACCCGCAGCTGCGCGGCCAGCTCGGCGATCTCGGCCAAGCCGAGGTCGGTAGCGGGTTGCCGGGTGTCGGTCACAGTTGTCTCCCCTCTCCGGGCGGCGACTCGACACCGACTGCGCTGCCGGCCGCCGTCCCGTGCTGACACACGAAGTCCTCCGTTAGCCGCACGGCGTGGACAGATCTTCCTGCCGCGAGCGGTTCACGCCGGGTCGGCGCCGAGGCCTACTTCTGGGGATCGTTGGCCTGGAGCGGGTCTCCGGTGGTGGAGACGTAGACGACCAGCAGCTTGGCGGGCTTGGTCGTGCTCGCGTTCGCCGCGACGACGTGGTGGGCACCGGGCTGTTCGAACCAGGTCTGCCCCTGATGGTAGGTGGTCACCGCCTGGTCGTCGACCTGGCTTCGCACATCGCCTTCCAGCACGTAGGCGTACACGAACGCCTGGCCGTGGCGATGAGAGGGCGCGGCCGAGCCCGGCGGGAAGGCCACGATCTGCGACGTGAACGTCTTGCCTTCGACGTTCGGAAGGGCGTGTTGGAGCAGAATACTCACCTGGGGCGGGGTGGCTGGGCTCGTCACGGCTGGGCTCGTCGCCGCGGCGGCGGCGCCGGTGACCGGGGGCGGCGTGTTCTGGCCGGCGGCGCTGCAGGCGGTCGCGCCCGCCAGCGCGGCCGCCGCCAAGACCCGGCCGATGATCTGCGAGGGAATCATGAAAAACCTCCTGGTGCTGATTTCTGCGGGTGTGCTTCAGTTCCGCCCGGCCATCACTCCGCCGTCGACGTCCACGATCGCGCCGGTCATCCAGCTCGCTTTTTCCGAAAGCAGGAACGACGCCATGTTCGCGACGTCCTCGACGGTGCCGACCCGGCCCAGCGGATGCATGCTGGCGAAACTGTTCACGGGGTCCTCGAGGTGCGCTTCGGGAACCAATCGGTAGTACGGCGGGGTCCGCACGGCGGCGGGTGACACCGCGTTGACCCGGATCCCGTGGGGTGCCAGCTCGATCGCGAGTGCCTTCGTCAGCGCGTGCAGGCCGCCCTTCTGCACGGAGAAACCCGTGTGCGGGGTCGCCGCGATCCCCTGGTGCGCCCACATCGCCCCGATGTTCACGATCGAACCGCCCTTGCCTCCGGCGAGCATGCCGGCGACCACGGTTTGGGTGATGAAGAACATCGCGCGGTTCAGTTCGTTGAACGAGTCGTAGAAGTCCTCGTCGTATTCGGTGAACGGCTTGGGAACGAAGATGCCCGCACCGTTCACGAGCAAGCCGGCGTCGGCGTGTTCGTCGGCGAGCCGTTTGCGCACCTCGGGAATCCGGGTGCGATCGGTCAGCTCCGCGGCGATGCCCCAGGCTTTTCCGTGCCGGGAAAGCGCTTCCACAGCCGCCTGCAGTTTCTCCGGATTCCGGCCGGTGATCACGGCGCTCCCGCCGCGGGCGATCACCTGCTCGGCCGTGGTGAACCCGATTCCGCTGCTACCGCCGACGACCACGAGCTTGCGCCCTTCGAAACCTTCGTCCACGAGAATTCTCCTCATCGTCAAGACCGACCTCGTGTCCACCGCGAACCCGCCGGAAGATCCCACCCCGGAACACCCGGGATGGGCGGCCGGCTTCGGGTCGAGGTGAAGCCGGTCCGCGCGCCGGCACCGGATCCGGGCTCAGCGGTGACCCGGCAAGCGACCAAACCGGACGATCGACCGCGCACCACCGGGCGTCGCGTCGGCCGAGGCGATCCCGTGCACGAGTGCGCGGACGCGGACCGGCTCGATCGATCGGGCCGGCTCAGACCTCCGGCCAGGCAGCGAACACAGCTCTCCGGCACCGGGCCGGCAGAGGTTGTTGATCACAGTGTGGACTATACAGTCCTCTCCCCGGCGTGTCATCGGGGTCGTTTCTTTCTCACCGGTTCGGATGGCCGGCCAGTACTTCACGTGGTCCGCGGCGCATCCGTTCGAACGGTGGCACAACGAATCCCGGTGACCGGGAACGTCCACTGTGGTCTCCCGGCCGGGGCCGGCTCACACCTCGAGAGTGCGGATGTAGTCGATGGCCATGTCGAGCGCGATGCGCATGGACTTGATGTCACCCTCGGTCTGCGCGAGCAGGTAGCCGCCTTCGAGGGCGCCCATCAAGCCGATGGCCAGCCGTTCGGGATCGGCGTCCCCGCGCAGTTTGCCGGCGTCGCGCATCCGCCGCAGGCCGTCCGCGATCAGGCCGCGCCAGGTCTCGAAGTGGCCGGCCAGAGCCGAGCGAGCGCGCTCGTTCTGATCGGAGAGCTCACAGGCCAGTGAGCCCAGCTGGCACCCGTACGCCCTGTTCTGCAAGGTGTTCCGCTGGATGATCGCATCGCGCCACCGCTCGAGGCCGCTGACCGAGTCCAGCCGGCGCAGCTGCTCCTCCTGCGCGGTCAGCAGGTCTTCGGCCTGGTGCTCGATCACGTCCTGGACGAGCGCTTCCTTGTCGGCGTAGTGCCGGTAGAGCTGCGACTTGCTGGTACTGCTCGCCGCGCGGACATCGTCGAGCGTGGTGGCGGCCACGCCCTTGACCGTCATCACGTCCACCGCGGCGCGGACAATCCGCGCGCGGGTCGCTTCACCCCGCGCCGTCAGCCGGACAGGCTTCACTGTGCTCTCCGGTTCCACCACCGCGTCAGATTATCGTACCCGTGCGTACCCGAGTTGCCCGCGAGGCAATTCTCCCCTCCGCACCGAAGTCGAATCGCTTTGTCGCACCGAAACCATTAATCCCGACGGGAATGTCGTCGTTTTGTCATTTCCCCGAGATCAGTCCGACGCACCGGTTCGCTCCGGCGTCGCCCTTCGGAAAGAGCCGGAACCTCAGTTCGTCCGGGAAGGCGCGCGCGGCACCTGCGCGCGCGAAGCCGGCCGGGTGCCGGCCTCGTGAGCGCGGTAGGCGTAGAGCCACGCCCGCGCTCCGTACACCTTCGGACCCCGGCCGTCCCCTTCGTCACCCGGCGTCCCGAACCGGTCCCGCAGCCGTGGGTCGAGGAGGTACGTCGACCGGCTCAGCACCTCGGCCAGGTCGTCGAGCTCGGTGTCGTCCCGCTCCGACCACTCACGACGGACCAGGCCCGGCGCCACCACGACGGCGTCGGCGAAATCGATGAGGCCCGCCGGCGACGTCCCGACGCGCCGCGGCCCCTGGTGGTACCGGCTGCACGCGGCGTCGATCGCCCGCACGGCCGTCACGGACTCGGCGGACCATTCGAGATCGTCGGTGCCGGGCACCCGGTACAGGTGGTCGACCAACCGCTGTGCCAGTGGTACGAGCGACGCCACGAACGCGTCACCTTGTTCGCGGTTCAGATACACCCACGCCGGCGTCCGCGGGCGCCCGGCGGCGGGCAGGTCCACGCGCGTCCAGGTGTCGATGAAGAACATCAGCAGTTCCGGGATCGGCCGGGTGGCCGCGTTGATGGAGTTGACCGGACTCTCGCCGGGGTCCTGCGAGGTCCAGACCGCCCCGTCCTCGCCGCCCAGAACCGGGACGAACACCCGCCAGTCGGCGCAGAAGAACGACAGCTCGCCCGTGCGGACATTGAGCAGCACCCGCTGGTAGTGGCCCACCCAGGAATCGGCCTGGGTGGGCAGCGGCGGCAACTCCACCCCGTCGGGAACCGGGACGGGCACGATCTCGACCGCGCCGGTGTTGCGGGGCACGGAGAGTGCGGGGGTGCTGGGCATCGCGGGCTTCCTCCCCCTCGGCGGCCCGAGTGACTCGCCGCCGTATCGGAACAGTCAATTGAATTGACCTCCCCCGCACGGCGCTCGCGAACGCGACCTGTGGCAGGGTGCCCCTGGTTGGTGTCGGCCGATCGCGAAGTCTTACCGGCGGTGGCGCGGCCTCATTCTCCCGTATCTCATTCCCCCGTGCCTCATTCCCCCGCCGAGCCGGCCGACCGGCCGCGCAGGAGATCGGCCGCCTTCTCCCCGATCATGATCGTGGCGGCGTTGGTGTTGACGCACCCGATCCGCGGGATCACCGAGGCGTCGGCGATCCGCAGACCGCGCACCCCCCGCAGCCGGAGCTCGGGGTCGACGACGGCGTCGGCGCCGCTGCCCATCGCGCACGTGCCGACGGGGTGGAAGTAGGTGCCGGTGGCGCGGGCGACGAACTCGCGCAGGCCCCGCGGGTCCCGGGTGTCCGGGCCGGGGTGCAGTTCCTTTCCGCGCCAGGCGCCGAACGGGGGCGCGGCGGCGATCTCGCGCGCGACGGCGACGGCCTCGACGAGGCGCCGGACGTCGTTCTCCGCCCCCAGGTAGTTGGGGTCGATCAGCGGCGGCGCGCTCGGATCGGGGCCGGCCAGGCGCACCGTGCCGCGGGCCTCCGGGACTGTCGCCAGGCCGAAGGTGAAGCTGTTCGGCGGGGCCGGCAGGGTCGGCGGACCGAAGGGCACGTGCATGAACATCAACTGCAGGTCGGGTCCGCTCAGGCTCGGATCGCTGCGCCACACCATCGACGTTTCCGCGTGGTTGGTCCGGCCGGGCGGAATCGGCTGCGCCGCCTCGTAGACGACGCTGCACAGCGGGTGGTCGTGGAGGTTGCGCCCGACCCCGGGCAGGTCGTGCACCACGTCGACACCGGCGTGTTCGAGGTCGGCCGCGGGTCCGACACCGGAGAGCAGCAGGAGCCGCGGCGAGTCGACCGTGCCGGCGCTGAGGACGACCTCGCGCTCGGCGTACGCGGTGTGCGTGGCGCCGTCCTGCCGGTACTCCACGCCGACGCACCGCTCGCCGTCGAACAGCAGCCGGTGCGCGCGGGCCCCGGTGGCCACGGTGAGGTGGGGCCGCGCGTCCCGGATCGGCCGCAGGTAGGCCGCGGCGGTGCTCTGGCGCACCCCGTCCGCGATCGTGAGGTCGTGCCAGCCGGCCCCTTCACCGTCGGCGCCGTTGAAATCGTCGGTCCGCGGGTACCCGGCGGCCACCGCGGCGTCGACGAACACCGGCGAGAGCGGGTTGGGTGCGGCCGAGGGGGCCGGCCGCAGCGGACCCTCGATGCCGCGGAATCGGGCGTCACCACCCGGCACGGATTCCATCCGCCGGAAGTACGGCAGGACCGAGTCGTGGTCCCAGCCCGGGCAGCCCATCCGGGCCCACTGGTCGAAGTCGTCGCGGTGGCCCCGCAGGTACACCATCGCGTTGATGCTGTGCGACCCGCCGAGGGTGTGCCCGCGCGGCCAGTCGTGGGCGGCGCCGCCGGTGCCGGCCTGTGGCACGGTGCGGTAGCCGTAGTCGACTTCGGTGCCCCAGAGCGAGGGCCACGCGGGTGGGTCCGCGATCTCGGGCTTGGTGTCCGGGCCCCCGGACTCGAGCAGGAGCACGCGGCGGTCGGCGTCCTCCGAAAGCCGCGCGGCCACCACGCACCCCGCCGAGCCCGCGCCGACGACCACGTAGTCGTAGCGGCCGTTCACGAGGCGGCCCCGGCCGAGCGCCGCGTGGTCCGCTTCGGTTGTGCTCGAACGAACCTGCTGTCCATCTCGGCTCCTTCTCCGGCGCCGGGCGATTCCCACACAAAGCCCCACAGGTACGCCGTCGCGTACGACCGGTACGGCCGCCAGAGCTCACTGCGCTGCTCCGCGGCCTTCGGCGTGATCCTGCAGTCCAGTCGGTCGAACGAGGTGATCGCCGAGCGCACGGCGAGGTCACCGGCCGGGAAGACGTCGGGTCGGTGCAGGTACCGCAGCAGGAACATCTGCGCGGTCGAGGGACCGATCCCCGCCACGGCCAGGAGTTTGGCCTCGATCTCGGCATCCGGCATCGCCGCGAGCCTCCGCGGGTCCAGCAGGCCGTCGTCGGCGTGTTCGGCGACCTCGCGGATCGCCCGGGCTTTCTGGTGGGACAGGCCGGATCCGCGCAGCGCCTGGTCGTCGGCCGTGACGACCCGTTCGGCGGTGATGGCCCCGCCCAGCCGCGCGACGAGTCTGGTGTAGATCGCCGCGGCCGTCGTCCGGCTGAGCTGGCGCGACGCGATGGTGAACGACAGCCATTCGAGCGGGCCGTGGACCTCCACCAGGCGGTGCGACTCGTAGGCGTCGATCGGTCCCGTCGACCGCACCCACCGCGCGAGCGAGTCGCCGCGCGCGCCCAAGTACTCGTACGCGGCGCGCTGTTCCTTGGTCGCGCGCTTGCCCGTCCGAGTCATGGTCATCACATCAGCGTCCCAAATGTGGCCCACATAGTCCAGGTAACCGGCTCGTCGAGCCAGCAGAGACACGGATTCGTAGTATGCCTCCGCCGCGAGGTGACACCCGAATGGACCATATGGTTCTCTTCGGTGCATGATGGAGAAGCGGGTCGCCGTCCTCCGGCGCCTCGAGTCACCAACTACTGTGGAGTGATCACCATGTCGGCACGTGCAGCCCTGATCACCGGCGGCACCAGCGGGATCGGGAAGGCGGCCGCGCAGGCCCTGCACAGCCGCGGCTATCGCGTCGCGGTCACCGGGCAGCGTCCGGAGAGCGTCGCCCGGGCGCGCGAGGAGCTGCCCGAAGACGTCCTGGTCCTGCAGGCGGACATCCGCTCGCTCGCCGACACCGACCAGGTGGTGTCCGAGGTCCGGAACCGGTTCGGGAGCCTGACCACGCTGTTCCTGAACGCCGGGGTGAGCCGGCCGGTACCGCTCGACGTCTGTGACGAAGCCGCTTACGACGAGACGTTCGCCGTGAACACGAAGGGGCAGTACTTCACCCTGGTCAAGGCGCTCCCGCTGCTGACCGACGGCGCTTCCGTGATCATCACGGTCGGCATCGGGGCGACGCGAAGCCTGCCCGGCAACAGTATCGCGGCCGGATCCCACGGCGCGATGCTGGCCATGATCCCCACGCTGGCCCTGGAGCTGGCCCCGCGCCGCATCCGGATCAACGCCGTGAGCCCCGGGTTCACCGACACCCCCATGACCCGGACCGCGATCGGCGCGAGCTCCCCCGACGTGCCCGCGACGATGGCGGAGATGGCGGAGCGGATCCCGTTCGGCCGCCTCGCCACGCCCGAGGACATCGCCGGAACCGTGGCGTTCCTGGCTTCGGACGAGGCCGCCTACGTGACCGGGCAGGAGATCGTGGTGTCCGGCGGAGCCGGGCTGTCCAGCTGAGCTGTCCAGCTGACCCCGGCACCCCGACTTTCGACGGCCGGCAGGATTTCGCGTCCTGCCGGCTTTGTCATCGCCGCAGCTGATCCACGAGCTTGTCGGCGGCCAGGGTGAGGGCTTCGGTGTAGCTGGGGAACGGCGCGACGGCGTCGGCGAGATCGTCGACGGTGAGGTGGTGCCGGAGGGCGAGCGCGGCGGTGTTGATCCACTCGCCGGCGAGCGGAGCGACGGCCCAGGCGCCCACGAGAGTGCGTTGCCGCCGGTCGGCGATCAGCGTGAACGTGCCCTGGGGCTCCGTCTCGTAGGTGTAGGGGCGCGCGATCTCGTCCGCCAGCTGCAGGGTGGCGGACACGATGTCGATCCCCCGGCCGCGGGCTTGGGCGGGAGTGAGGCCCACCGCGGCGATCTCGGGCTGGGTGTACACCACGCGGGGCACGGCGGTGTAGTCGGCGACCCGTGGGCGGCCCAGGATGTTGTCGGCCACCACGCGGCCCTGGTAGGTGGCCACGTGGGTGAACAGCGCGACCCCCGTGACGTCGCCGACGGCCCACAGCCGGTCGCCGGCCCGGCAGTGTTCGTCCACTTCGAGGTGCCCCCGGGCGCCGGGTCGCACTCCGACCGCCGCCAGGTTCAGGGAGGCGGTGCGGGGAGTGCGACCGGTGGCGTTGACGAGGACATCGGTGTCCACAGTGGTGCCGTCGTCCAGCTCGACCACGACCTCTTCGCCGCTGCGGCCGGAAACCCGGCGGACGGTGTGCGCCCGGACGCCGGTCCGCACGTCGATGCCGTCCGCGGCCACCAGCTCGGCAATCACGTCGCCGAGCGCCGGGTCTTCGCGGTCCAGCAGGCGCGGGCCGCGCTGCACGATGGTGACCTGGCTGCCCATCCGAGCGAGGAAGTGGCCGAGTTCGATCCCGGTGGCGCCGCCGCCGAGGAAGGTCACCCGCTCCGGGATCCGGGTGAGGGTGGTCGTCTGGCGGTGGGTCCACATCGGAACGTCGGCCAGCCCGGCGATCGCCGGGTCCCTCGGCGCCGCGCCGGTGGCGATGACCACGTCGCCGGCGGTCAGCGTGCGGCCGCCGACCTCGACCCGGCCGGGGCCGGCGAGCCGCGCGGTCCCCTTGATCACGGTGGCGCCGAGTTCACGCAACCCGTCGACCTGGCCGGTGTCGTCGAGGTGGCGGACCATGAAGTCGCGGTAGTCCCGCAAGGTCGTCCACTCCAGACCCGGCCGCGTGAGCCCGGCAGTGCGTTCGGCTTCGGCGCGCGCTTCGGTGGACCGCAGCAGGGTCTTGGACGGGATGCAGGCCCAATAGGCACACTCCCCGCCGATCAGCTCCTCTTCGACGACCGCGATCCGCAGTCCGCCGGCCAGCAGCCGGTAGGCGGCGGCTTCACCGCCGGTGCCCATGCCGATCACGATCGCGTCGAAGTGTTCACTCATCAAGACCGCCATCCGCTGGGTCGGTGCTCGGGTTCCGGTCTTGGTCGGCTCGTCCGTTCGCCGGACCGGGGCGGCCGGGCCGCGTCGGGCGAGCCGCGTTGGACCGAAAGCTGCTCAACGAGGCGAAGTTCGGTCCGGAGACACCCCGTTCGGCGGCACCGCGGGCTCCCCGCCCTCGACGAAGGCGTCGCGAGGGTGCTGCACCGACGCCAGCGAGAGGATGTCGCGGCCGAACATCGCGGCGGTCACCCAGATCGCGAACACCCGCGCCTTGCGTTCCCAGCTGGGCACGGCCAGCACGTGGTACCCCCGGTGCATCAGCCAGGCGAGCGGGCCTTTGATCACGAACCGCCGGTACTGGAAGATGCCGTGACCGAGGCCGAGTTCCGCGATGGAGCCGAGGCTGTGGTGCCGGTAGTTCTTCGGTTTCCCGCCGCGCAGGGTCGCGACGATGTTGCGGGCGAGCAGTTTGCCCTGCCGCACGGCGTTCTGGGCATTGGGCACCGTGTGGGTGCCGGGGATCGGCGCGGTGAGGTCCTCGATCGCGGCGTCGTCGCCGGCGGCCCACGCGTCGGGCACCGGGTCGGCGGCGGTCCCGACCCGCAGGTCCGGCCGGGCCACGAGGAAACCGCGGTTGTCCACGGGCAGGTCGGTGTGCTTGTCCACCACCGGGTTCGCCGCGTTGCCGGCCGTCCACACGATGAGCTCGGAATCGAACTCCTCGCCGGTGGAGAGCACCACGTGCCCCTCGGTCATCGACCTGATCTGCGTGTCCAGGTGCACCTGCGCACCGCGGTCCTGCAGGAATCGCACGACCCAACGGCCGGGCGCGTCGCTGACCTCGGGCAGGATCCGGTTCGACGCCTCCACCAGGTGGAACCGGAGCTCGTCGCGATGCAGTTCGGGATAGCGCTTCAGCAGGGCGTGCGCCAGCGACAGCAGCTCGGCGAAGCCCTCGACACCGGAGAACCCGCCGCCGACGAACGTGGCGGTGAGCAGCTTCTGCCGCTGCGGGCCCGGCGGCAGCATGGCCGCTCGGTCGAACGACGTCAGCAGCCGGTCGCGGATCGCGACGGCTTCCTCCACGTGCTTGAGGCCGATGGCCTGCTCGGCGATGCCCGGCACCGGGAACTTGCGGGTGACCGCGCCGGCGGTGACCACGATCAGGTCGTAGCCCTCGTCGACCGGGTCACCGTCGGCGCGCCGGATCGTCACCGTCCGGTGCTCGTGGTCGATCGCGTCGACCATCCCGGTGATGACGCGCGTCCGGTGAAGGTGGCGGCGCAGCGACACCGCGGCGTGCCGCGCCTCGATCGACCCGGCCACCACTTCGGGCAGGAACGGCTGATACGTCATGTACGGGCGCGGGTCGACCACCGTGACCTCGGCCTCGCCGCGGCGCAGCTTCTTTTCGAGCTTCCACGCGGCGTAGAAGCCCGCGTACCCGCCGCCGACGATCAAGATCTTGCGCATGAGGCCCTCTGTTTCTCAGGTGTGCGGCCGAAGGTGCCCCGGTCGGACCCGCTGCCGGTCCGGAATCGAGCACGCGGTCGCTTCTGCCCGATCCTCTGCGCCGGGCCGGGCCGGGTTCTTACCGCTGACCTCGGAGCTTCCCGCCGCCCGGTGGCGGGCCCGCCTGCGCCACCTCCCACAGCAGCGCCGCGGCATAGGTGCGAAACGGCGCCCACTGCCGCCCGAACCCTTCGCCGGCGCTGCCGCCCGCCCAGATCCGCCGGATCACCGGGGCGAGCACCGGGTCGTCGACCGGCAGCACGTCGGGCCGGTGCAGGCGACGGATCAGGAACAGATCCGCCATCTCCCGAGGAATCCCGTACCGCGCGAGGATCTCCCGGACCTGGTGGTCGTTGCGCCCGGCGAGCAGGTCGAGATCGAGGTCACCGGCCAGCTGCGCCCGCGCCAGCCGCACGAGCCGATCGGCGTCCGCGCACGGCACCCCCAGCGCGGTCAGCCGGCCGGCGCCGAGCTCGGCGACCACCGCGGGCGAGGGGTGGCCACCCGACGCACGGCAGATCTGGGCGTACACCGGGGAAACCGACGGCGCGCGGAACTGCCGCGCGCCGCAGTAGCGGACCAGCGCGGAGAAATGGTCGCCGAGCCCGGCTTCCTCCCGGCGGCTGAACGGCTCCGGCCGGCCGAACCGGTGAACGAGGCGGCACAGGACCGGGTCGCGCTCCACCAGGTGGCCGTAGGCGAGTTCCGCCTCCGTGACGCCGGTTCCGACCAACACGGGCAGGTCCCGAGCGTGCAGACCGAGTTTCATCGGACGGCCCCCCTGTTCACTTTCCGTCGGCAGCCGACGGGCGTGGCCGTTGATCCCCGCCTCGGCGTGCCGAGCTCCGCGGTCCAGTAAGCCGCGCGAGCACGCAGAACGGACCCGTACCCTCCCCCGGCCGCGCAGAACCCGTAAGTCTTGCGGGGCAGGAAAAACCACCACCGCGTCCACATCGGACTCCGGCGCGGCGGCCGCGAATCCGGCGCCCCCGCACCGCCGGCTAGCTCCGCACGGTGTCCAGAATCTCCAGCCACGCCCGGATGAACATTTCGAACCCCTGGTCTTCATCGGGGCCGGTCGTGGTCTCCTCCCCCGGGCCGCCGCAGCCGCCGCCGGCGGCCGCTTCCCGGCCGGTGAACCTGTCGGTCATAGCTCCCCCGTGCCGCGAGTCGATGCCCCGTGGTCCCCGGGACTTGACGACGGCAACTCAGACGCGGCGGCCGTAGGTCTGGGGATCCACGGGCTGCTCGGCCTTGGGCAGTCCGCCGACCACGAGACGGTAGGAATCGAGCACGAGCTCCTTCACCAGCTTCGCGCCGATGGTGCCCCCGCCTTCCACGGTGATCCAGTGCTTCTTGTTCATGTGGTAGCCGGGTGTGATGTCCGCGTGCTGCTCACGCAGCGCCACGGCGTGGTCCGGATCGGCCTTCAGGATCACCACGGGGTGCCCCGGCAGCTCGGTCGTGAGCAGGAAGACCTTGCCGCGCACCTTGTAGAGGTCCCAGTCGGGGCTCGACTGGTGCTCGAGGGCGGCGCCGGGCAGTGCCACACTGCAGTCGCCCGCGATCTTCTGCAGCTTCTCGCCGTCCACCGTGACCATCTCCTCCGTCGCTTCGGCTTCGCCCGCCAGGTACACAGCTGCCGCGACCGGGGAGGTTCTTACCGCGGAGGCCCCACAACGGCCCGAGCCGGAGGCGGGAAGCTGCGCCCACCTCCGGCTCGGGTGCCGGTCCGTTCTCCGCGTCACTCCAGCACGACGGTGACCGCCTTGGTCTGGGTGTAGGACAGCAACTCGTCCACCGACTCTTCCCGGCCGACCCCGGATGCCTTGACACCACCGAACGGGAGGCCCCAGTAGTGCCGGGAGCTTCCGTTGATCCACACGTAACCGGCCTCCAGCTCACCGGCGAGGCGATGGGCACGGGTGACATCGCTGGTGAAGATCCCCGCGGTCAGGCCGTATTCGCTACTGTTGGCGATCGCGACGGCCTCGGCCTCGTCGCGAAAGGTCAGCACCGTCAGGACCGGGCCGAAGATTTCGGCCACCGCGGCGGGGTTGTCGGGCGAAACGCCGGCCAGCACCGTCGGCGAGACGTACCAGCCATCCGGCCCGACGGTGTCGGGGCGACCGCCGCCGGCGAGCGCCTTGCCCCCGGCGGCGGTCGCCGCGGCGATGGCGTCGAGCGATTTGTCGTACTGGGTGCAGGAGATCACGGGACCCATCTGCGTGTCCGCGTCCAGCGGGTGGCCGACGCGAATCGAGCGGACCCGGTCGACGACCGCTTCGACCACCTGATCGGCCACTGATTCGTGAAGCAGCAGCCGGCTGGTCGAGCCGCACGACTGGCCGGCGGTGGCCGTGTAGTTCATCCCGAACACCGCGCTCTCCACCGCCCGGTCGAGATCGCCGTCGGGCAGCACGACCAGGGCGTTCTTGCCACCGAGTTCGAGGCTCACGTACTTGACGCCGGCCTCCGCGGCCGAGCGCTGGATCATCCGGCCGGTGTCGGGCGCGCCGATGAACCCGATGCGCCGGATGAGCGGGTGCGCGACGAGCGCGGCGCCGCTCACCGCTCCCCGGCCGCTGACGACCGCGCACAGGTCGGGGCCGAAGACCTCCGCCGCCAGCTCCGCCATCCTCAATGCGGACAACGGGGTCTGATCAGGTGCTTTCAGCACGACCGCGTTGCCCGCGACCAGCGGCGCCGCGACCTTGGAGGCGGCGAAGAACAGCGGGTGGTTGAACGGCACGATCCGGGCGACGACGCCGTAGGGCTCCTGAAGGCTGTAGTGCAGGTTGCCCGACAACGGGTACGTGGATCCGCCGAGCTGCAGAGCGTGGTCGGCCATGATGTCCACGATCGTCGCCGCGGCGCCGACGTCGGCCCGCATCACGGGCAGCGGGAAGCCCGCGTCGATCGTGTCGATCGTCGCCAGCTCTTCCTCGTGCGCACGCAGGAGCTCGGCGAAGGCGCGAACCTTCGCCGCGCGAGCACGCACGGGCAGCTTCGCCCAGTCGCGCTGCGCGTCGGCCGCCGCGAGGACGATCTCGTCGACCTCCTCGGCCGAGCAGTCGGGCGCGTCCGTCAGGCGACGGCCGGTGGTCGGGTCTTCGATCTGGTACCGGTTCCGCGTCGGCATCGGGCGGCCGTGCAGCTGCACCTCCCACGACCGGTCGACGACGGCGGAGAGCTGATCGTGCGGGCTCATGCGGCGAGTCCTTTTCTGGTGGGAGAGATCATCGGTGGAGCAACCCGCCGCTCACGGACAGGACCTGTCCGGTCATGAACCGGCTGTCGTCCGAGAGCAGGAACGCGACCACGCCGACCATGTCCTCGGGCCCGGCGTCCCGGTGGAGGGCCTGCGCGGCGTGCATCGCCTCCTTCTGCGCGGCCGAGACGGTGCCGCGAGGGATCTCGGTGTACGTCGGCCCGGGCGAGATCGCGTTCACGCGGATCCCGTCGCCGCCCAGCTCGCGCGACATCGAGTACGTCATTCCCGTGACTCCGGCCTTGCTCGCGGTGTAGTGCAGGTACCCGGCCCGGCCCAGCCACACCGCGTCGGAAGAGACGTTGACGATGCTCGCGTCGCCGCCCTCGCGCAGGGCCGGAAGCAGCGCGCTGGTCAGGAGGAACGGCCCGCGGAGGTTCACGGCCATGAGGCGGTCCCACTCCTCGATCGGGATCTCCCAGAACGGGCGCATCACGATCGTGGAGAAGATCGCCGCATTGTTCACCAACCCGTGCAAGCTGCCGAACTCGCCGCTGACGAACCCGGCGAAGTCCGAACACGAGGCCGGGTCGGCGACGTCCAGGTGGTGGAAGCAGGCCTTGCCGCCGGCGTCGGTGATCTCGGCGGCGACGCTTTCCCCGGACTCGGTGTTGATGTCGGCGACCACGACGGTTCCGCCGTCGGCCGCGATCCGTTGCGCGTACGCCCGGCCCAGGCCCTGTCCGCCCCCGGTGACGACGACCGTGCGGCCGGCCAGTCGCGCGGTCACGCGTCCACCGCCAGCGAACGGTGCCGGGACGACGGTTCGTCACCCGGCACGATCTCGGCCTGGAGCTGGGTCAGGCAGGTCGGGCAGAAGGTCCGCCGGAAGACCACCGGACGGTCGGTGAACCGGCTCGCGTTCTCCCGGACCGACGGTCCGGCGGTGTCCGGTGCCGTTTCCCGGACGCGGGCGTCGCGCAGTGGCTGGGCCGCGTCGCCGAGGACGTGCCCGCAATGCCGGCAGACCACCCGCCCGTCCGGCAGCTGTTCGAGATTGTCGTCGATGAAGAGGGTCACGCGGGGGCCTCCGTGCGGTCGTCGTCGAGTCCGGCGCGGCTGCGCCGGAGTGCGCTGCGGCGGATCCGGGTGCCTTCGTCGTCCACGATGCCGTCCGGTCCGAGGACCACGCCGTAGACGTCGGCGGCACCGGTCGGCGAGACCTTGTGCGCGAGGACGTCGGCCGAGACCGCGGACGGCTCGCGCAACAGCGGATCCCCGTAGCCACCGCCGCCTTGCCAGTGCGTGAAGTACACGTCCGCCTCGCCCAGCTCCGTCTCGTGGTGCGTCGGCAGCACATCGGCGGTACCGCCGAGTTCCTCGAGCGACGCCGGGATGCGGCCCCCGGCGAGGTCGGCGCGCACGGTGGTCGACCGCAGCAGCACGTCGTGCTGGGTGCCGGCGGGCAGCCCGCCGGAGAGCCCACCGGCCAGGGGCAGCGCCTTGCCGGGCGCGGACACGACGAGGTGCACGCCGCCGAGCGGGCTGTCATACGGGATGAAGCAACTCGAGGCACCGACGCCACCCCGGTACCGGCCCGGACCGCCGGAGTCCGCCTCCTCGCGGCGCCACAGGTAGAGCATCGGAAAGCTGAACTCGTTCATCTCGACATCGGCCACGCGCCCCATGGGGATGCAGGCGAGACCACCGGTGTCGACGCCGTCGGAGTGGGTCCGGGCGCCGAGGCCGCCGGCCATCGAATCGCAGAGCATGGTCACGAAGCCGCCGCCGCGCTGGTCGACCCCGGCGAGCAGGGCGAAGTCCCAGGTGCCGCAGCAGACGCTCATCAGCCGCTCACGGTGGCGCGGATGAGCGTCGAGCAGGCCGGCGAGGCATTCGGTGACCACGTTGGTCGTGGCCCACGCGGAGGCGACCGAGGCTTTGCCGATTCCAGCCGGGAAGGTGCAGTTGTTGATCGTGCCGGGTTCGCTCACGATGTCCAGGCACCGGTAGAGGCCGCCGGGCGCCCACGGGATGTCGCCGCACAGCGTGGTGAGCAGCACCGGCATGATGCCGCCGCGCAGACCCGCGTACGTGCAGTTGATCAGGCCGTCGACCTGGGGATCGGTACCGGTGAAGTCGAACGTGAGCCGGTCGCCGGTCTTGGTGAGGGTGCACACGATCTTGTAGATGCCGCGGTCGCCGGATCGAGCGGAGTCCTGGTGCGCCACGGAGGTCCACGAACCGTCGGGAAGTTCGGACAGTTTCGTCCGCAGTCGCGTCTCGGCGTCGTTCAGCACGCGGCGCATCACGGCTTTGACCGTGGCGGCACCGTACTTCTCGCACAACGTCCGCAGGCGTTCGTGCGCCACGTTGTTGGCGCCGATCTTGGCCCGCAGGTCGAGCGCGACCAGTTTGGGAACGCGCGAGCGCCGCAGGTACACGTCTTCGATGTCGCTGCGGATCTCGCCGGCTTCGACGATCTTGACCGGCGGGGTCGGCACCGACTCCCAGAACACGTCGGTCGCGCCGACCGACCAGCTGCCGGGTGAGACGCCGCCGAGGTCGACCTGGTGCGCGACCGCGCCGGTCCAGGCGAAGAGCTCGCCGTCGATGAACAGCGGGGCGAACAGGCTGACATCGTTCTGGTGGAGGCCGCCGCCGACCCAGGGATCGTTGCACAGGAACATGTCCCCCGGCCGGATGCCGGGGCGCGCGGCCCGGTGGCGCAGCGTCCAGTTCGCGGCCATGTCGAGCGACGCGGCGAGTTCGGTGTTGTAGAGACCGACCTGCACCACGTCGCCGACCTCGTCCATGATGGCGGCGTCGAAGTCGTTGCAGTCGGTCACCACGACCGAGCCGGACATGCGCTTGAGCGCTTCGCCCATCTCCTCGGTGATCGAGGTGAGCCGGTGCCGGACCACCTCGTAGGTCAACGGGTCGAGACTGTCCACAACGGACTGGTCGACGTCGTGCAGGCGCACGGAATCGCCCACGATCCGCCGGGTTTCCTCGGGCGAAGCGGGAAGGTTCGCGAACTGCTCGGAACCGGAAACGGGAATGACGGGCATCGACGCGGGTCCTCTCACGCTCGGGTGTAGCTGATGACGAGGTTGCCGAGCCGGTCGACGAGGCCGGTGCAGCCTTCGGGCAGGGCGACGGTCGTGGTGGGCGCCTCGACCACGGCCGGGCCCTTGAGCTCGTGGCCGGCCGCGAGGTCTCGGTAGTCGAAGATGTCGGCGGTCTGCCAGCCGCGTCGCGCGTCCAGGAAGACCCGGCGGGAGCCGGCCGGGACCGGCGCTCCGGTGGCGGCGCCGATCTCCCCCACCCGAGGACGGATCGGCAGCTCGCCCACGGCCTGGGTGCGGTAGGTGATCAGCTGCAAACCGGCTTCGGCGAACCCCGATCCCTTGCCGTAGAGGCGTTCGTAGAGGTCGCCGAACGCGACGGAGAGGTCGTCGAGCCCGGCACCGTCGACGGCGCCCGCCGGCACCGGTGTCGCCACCTCGGCCAGCTGCATCGTGTACCGGAGATCGGCTTCGTTGCGGTAGGTCACGTTGCCGAACTTCAGCTTCTGCGCGCTCAGCCGGTGGTCCAGCTCCGCGCGAAGGTGCGAGAAGGCCCGGTTGAACTCGTCGGCGGGCGTCGGGAAGTTGCTCGGCGAAGACAGCTCCGCGGTCAGCACGATGTCCGAAGCCGCGAGGCCGTAGGCGGAGAACACCGCGGCCGTGGGACCGAGCGGCACCACCACCTCGGCCACGTCGAGGTCGGCCGCGTAGCTCGCGCAGTGCATGGGGCCCGCGCCGCCGAAGGCGTAGAGCGCGAAGTCGCGCGGGTCCTGGCCGGAGGTGACCACGACCTTGCGGACGAGGTCGGCCGTCTGCGCGTTCTGGATGGCGTAGATCGCGGCCGCTGCCTCGTCCACGGACAGGCCGAGCGGTTCGGCGATGTGCGTCCGCACCGCCTCGGCCGCGAGCTCCTTCGACAGTTTCTTGCGGCCACCGAGGAAGTTGTCCGGGTTGATGATGCCGAGCAGAAGGTCGACGTCGCTGACCGTCGGCTCGGTGCCCCCTTCGCCGTAGCAGGCCGGGCCCGGCCGCGCACCGGCGCTGCGCGGGCCGACCCGCAGGTTGCGGCCCGCGTCCACCCACGCGATGGCGCCGCCACCCGCACCGATGGTGTGGACGTCGACCATCGGCACGTTGAGCTGGTACTGGTTGAGCACGGTGCTCGTGGTGGCCACCGGTTCGCCGTCGACCACGAGGCCGGCGAGGAAGGTCGTGCCACCCATGTCGGTGGAGATCACGTTGCGGTGGCCCAGGGTCTCGGCCAGGCGGGTGCAGCCCACCACGCCGCCGGTGAGCACGGAGCCGATGGTGGTGATGGCCCGCGACGGCGCGTCACCGGAGTCGACGCACCCGCCCGAGCCCTGCATCACCAGCAGCGAACCGCCGAAGCCCCGAGCGCGCAGTTCAGTCTCAAGTGGACGCAGGTAGTCCCGGAGCCGGGGACCTACCTGGGTATTCATGATCGTGGTGGCGCTGCGCGCGTACTCGCGGATGCGCGGGCTCACGTCGCAGGAAAGCGCCACGTACAGCCCGGGAGCTTCCTCGGCGATCAGTTCACCCACCCGCCGCTCGTGCGCGCCGTTGCGGAAGCTCCACAACAGGGACACCGCGATCGCTTCGGCGCCGGCCGCGACGAGCTCGCGGATCGCGACCCGGGTGCCCGCCTCGTCGAGCGGCACGACCTCGTGTCCCTTGTGGTCGATGCGCTCGTCGATCTCGCGGATGAGCTGTGGCGGCACGAGCGGCTTCGGTTTGTTCGTGAGCACCATGTCCTGGACCTCGTCCGAGCCGAGCCCGGCGTAGCGCCCTTCCAGGTTCATGATGGCGATCGAGTCCGCGTGCCCGCGCGTCGTGAGGAATCCGACGGTGGCGACGTCGCCCGTGACCAACGCGTTCAAGGTCGACGTCGTGCCGTGGACGATGTAGTGCGTATCGGCGAGCAGCGCGGCGGTGTCGACCTCGAGCGCTCCGGCCAGTTCGTCCAGCACCGTGAGAAATCCGCGGGAGAAATCCGGTGGGGTCGACGGGGTCTTGGTCGCGGCGACTCGTCCCGATTCGTCCGCTGCGAAGGCGTCCGTGAACGTCCCTCCGATGTCGATGCCGATCACGTACGCCACGGAGCGCTCCCTCTACTCAACGTTGACTAGGGCCCACATCTGGGTGGCTACACGGTAGCTATCGTCGCCTCTGCTGTCCAGTAATCATCTCTGCTAGACAGAGTTTTACGGGGCGTAGCGCGCACTGCACTTGCCGATGGGCGGTCACGTTGGTGATTGACATCGATGACACGCACGCGAGCAGCCGGTGCGACCGAATCTTCGAGTGGGATACGCGTCCGCGAAACACGAAGTGGTGAATTGCGCGCACGGATGTGGTTCAGTCAGCCAAAATGTGGCAGCTCGGGCCTTCACAACGGGAGAAACGCAGCCTCGACCAGGTCGCGCTGGGACCGCGCGCCGAGGTTGCGCGATTCATCGCGCGCAGTGCGGCCCAGCGGCGACGGCGCCGGGTCGATACACCTTCGCCGTCGCATCCGCCTGGTGGCTTCTACAGAGTCAATGTCTTCACAGCAGAGCTACGTGAGCCGGCTGTCAGGTCGCGTGGAAGCGAACCTGGCCGAGCGCCATGTCGAGCGAAGCGCGCAACTGATCGGTGTCCTGAGTGGTGTGCGCCAGCAGGTAGCCACCTTGCAGGGCGGCGATGACGCCGACGGCGAGGGCCTCCGGCGCCACCTCGGAGTCGAGCTCGCCGGCGGCCTGGATGCGGGACAGGGCGGCGGCGAGAAGTCCTTGCCACCGGGAAAACGCGGTGGCGAGGGCGAGCCGGCCGCGGTCGTGGCGGCGGGCGAGGTGGTAGATGAGCGAGCCGAGCGGCCAACCGCCTTGCGCGGCGCACGAATCGAGCAGGCGCGACTGCCACTGGTCGAGGTCCGTGAGACGTTCGACCGCGTCGAGGCTGGGGCGCTGGGCCAGCAGGACGACCTCGAGCTGAGCCTCCACGATCGCCTCCACGATGCCGGCGGAGTCGGGGAACAGCCGGTCGAGCTCGGCCTGGGTCACGTGAGCGGCGGCATGGACCCGCGCCATGGTGAGCGAGGTGACGCCTTCGCGCAGCAGGAGGGTGGTCGCTGCTGCCACGACGCGCGCACGAGGCCCCGGTTCGGAAGGATCGCGACGCGGGCGGGGCCTGTCATACCAGTCGGCCGTCATGGTGGCAACAGTAGCCGCACAGGGTCCGGCCGGGGACCTCCCCCTGAGCAACGAGGGTCCATATGGTCCACTTCTTATCCGCTGAGGGCAACCCGAAGGTTGCGCACTCAACCTCAGCCACACCGACCGGGCCGGGGTGCCGAGTCCGGCCGGGCCCGCCATGCTGGACCGTGCCGTCCACATCGCGTGAACGTGACGACCACCCACACAGAGAAGAGGTTCGGGATGAAGGCCATTGTGGTGACGGACGAGGCCGCGGGACGGGCCGGGATGACGCTGACCGAACGGCCCGACCCCGACGTGGCGGTGCTCGCCGACCTCGCCGGGGCGAACTACGGCGACGTGGTCGTCGAGGTGCACGCTTCGGGCTTCACCTGGGATGAGCTGTCGTGGCCCTCCACCTGGGTCGATCGCCGCGGCCGGGACCGGACGCCGTCGATCCCCGGGCACGAGGTGGCCGGTGTGGTCACCGCGCTCAGCTACGGCGCGGCGGGATTGTCCGTGGGCCAACGGGTGTTCGGCCTCACGGACTGGACTCGCGACGGCACGCTGGCGGAGTACGCGGTCGTCGAAGCGCGCAACCTGGCGCCGCTGCCGGGCGACGTCGACTTCACCACCGGCGCGGGCCTCGTGATGGCGGGCCTCACCGCGTGGCAGGGCTTGTTCGTGCACGGCCGGCTCGAGGCGGGACAACGGATCCTCGTCCACGGCGCGGCCGGAGCGGTCGGGTCCATGGCGACGCAGCTCGCGCGCGAGGCCGGCGCGTACGTGGTGGGCACCGGGCGCGGGGCCGACCGCGCCACCGCCCACGACTTCGGGGTGCAGGAGTTCGTCGACCTGGAGAACGACGCCCTGGAGGACGTCGGCGGTGTCGACGTGGTGTTCGACGTCTTCGGCGGCGACCTCGGGTCCCGGGCCGCGCGCCTGGTCCGCGCCGGCGGGACGCTGGTGACGATCGCCGGCCCGCCGGAGGTCCGGCCCGCCGCCGGCCTCGCGATCGACTTCGTCGTCGAGCCCGACCGCGCCCAGCTGGGCGAAATCGTGCAGCGGGTGCGCGACGGCCGGGTGCGGCCCAACATCGGCACCGTCGCGAGCCTCGACGACGCCGTGGCCGCCTTCAACCCGACCACGCGGAAAAAGGGCAAAACGATCATCCGCGTTCGCCCGTAGCGACCCGCGGACAACCCGGTTCCGCCCCTCCTGCCGGCACCATCAGTGCGGTCGGCAGCGAGGGGCTTCCGGAACTCGTGCCGTCGACGCCGGTGAACCCACCAGCATCCACCCACCGGCGGGCGATTCGTCAGCCGCGGCACACATCGCCTGCTGACCACGATCGCGGCGCAGCCCCTTCGATCCAAGCGCCTGATCGAAGGGGCCACAGGAAAACCTCAAAGAATCAAGAGCGAAGCCCTACCAGCACTCCACAGGACCGCGCACAGTGCGGCTCAAGAGATCCGCCGATCCTCACCACGAACCCTGGTACGCCCCACTACCTGCGAGCGAGCCGCTCAGCGCGGCCTTCAGCTTCCGTCTCGAGGCGATCCCCAGCTTCCCGAAGATCTTGCCCATGTGACACTCCACCGTGCGTGCGCTGAGGAACAGCTGCGCCGCGATCTCGGAGTTGGTGCACCCTTCGACCGCTAGCCGCGCGATGGTGACTTCCCGGCCGCTCAGCTGTTCCGCCGGCGACTCCGCGCGCGCTTCCACGATCACGCCGGCGGCGACGAGTTCACGGCGCGCGCGTTCGGCGAACCCGTCGGCACGCACGCGCCGGAAGGTCGCCAGCGCCCGCCTCAGCTGGTCAGCCGCTTCGTCCCGTCGGCGTTCCCGGTGCAGCCATTCGCCGTAGAGCAGCTGAGCCCGCGCCCGCAGCACGGCGACTTTGCCGCGCTCGAGGTGCTCGATGGCGGCGCGGTAGAGCCGGTCGGCTTCCTCGCCCTTGGCCAGCAAAGCCCGCGAGCGGGCCGCCACCCCGAGCGCCATCTCCGTACCGGTCGCTTCGGCCCGCGCCACGAGGTCCTCCATGGCCTCGGTGGCGATGCTGGTCTCGCCGCAGCGAGCGGCCGCCTCCACGCGCTCGAGCAACCCGTAGCCGTACATGCCGATGTCGTCGTACTCGACCGCCCGATCGGTGGCGGCCAGCGCCTCGCGGTACTGCCCGAGGCTGTTGTGCAGCACGGCCGCGGCGTACTGCACGATCGGGATCACCCGGCCTTCGCCCCGGGCGTTGGCGCTCTGCAGGCTGGCCTTCACCAGCCGGAGCGCGTGCTCCTCCTGGCCGCGGTAGGCCGCGAGCACGGGCTCGATGTAGCGCGGCGGCGGAGCCCCGGTGGCCTGCGTGATGGCATCGGATTCTTCGAGCAGCGCGGCCGCTTCGTCGAACCGCCCGGCGTGCACGCACACGCCGGCGCGGTAGGCGAGCGCGACCGGAAGCAACCGCAACACGCCCTGCTCGCGCAGGATCTGCACCTGCCGGGCCGCGAGGTCGTCCCACGACTGCTGGTCCCACAGGTCCAGCGCGACGCGGCCGACGAGCCCGTGCCAGCGCACTCCCGCTGCGCCCGCGGCGTCGTCGTCGAGGAACTGCCGCACGGCGCGCCTCAGCAACGGTGCCGCAGCCGCGTAGCCGTCGGTGAACCGCTGCACCAGACCGTCGAGCAGCAGGTCGACGGCGCGCGGCGGAGCCGGCGCGGGTGGGGCCGACCGCGCGGCGCGGGCCATGCCGGCCGGGGTGTCCTGAGCGCCGGTGAGCCGACCGGCGAACACCGACGCCACCATCGTCTCGAGATAGGTTTCGCGCGAGAGCAACGGGTCGAGGTCTTTCAGGTGCTCCGCCGCGGACAGCAGCAACGCGGGCGCGTCGCGGCCGCGGTTGAGGGAGAAGGCGATCTGTGCGCGAAGCAGCTCGACCTGCGCCTGCCGCATGAGGTCCGGTGGCGCCGCCTGCACGTACGCGAGCAGCGTGAGCGCTTCGTTCGGCGCCCCGGCGTTGAGCTTCGTGCGCGCGGCCGCCAGAGCGCGGCGCGCCCGCTCGGCGGAATCCGGAGTCAGCTCGGTGGCCTGCTCCAGGAACGCCGCCGCCGCGGCCATGCCCCCACGGGCTCGGGCCCGTTCCGCCATCCGTTCCAGCTCGCCGGCCACCGTCTCGTCGGGAACGGTCGTCGCCTGCCCGCGGTGCCACGCGCGGTGTTCGCCGTCCCCTCGCGCATCGATCGCGTCGGCCAGCGCCTGGTGCACCCGCCGGCGGTCGGTGCGCCCGCCCGCCCCGTAGACCGCGGACCGGATCAGCGGGTGGCGGAACCGGACCCGGTGGCCGAGGCTGATCAGCCCGGCCCGTTCCGCCGGTTCCGCCGCCGATTCCGGCACGCCCAGGAGATCCGCGGCCCGCCACAGCACGTCCGGCTCCCCCACCGGGTCGGCCGCGGCGATGAGCAACAGCAGCCGGGTGTCCGCCGGCAGTGCGGACAGCCGGGCGGCGAAGCTGCGTTCGATGCGGCGCGACATCGGCCGCTCGTCGCCGACCGAGCCGAAACCGCCGGCGAACGCGGGCACGTTCGCCGAGCGCGGCAGTTCCCGCAGCGCCAGCGGGTTGCCCCGCGCCTCCGCGAGGATGCGCTCGCGCACCCGCTCGTCCATCGGACCGGGTACCGTCGCGGCCAGCAGTGCCCGGGCCTCCCGGTCGCCGAGCCCGGTGAGCGCCAGCCCGGGCAGCCGCTCCAGGCCCGCCAGATCCGGGTTCTGGTGTCCCTCGCGGACGGCGAAGATCATCGCCACCGGATCGACCCGCAGCCGGCGGGCGACGATCGACAGCGCCCCGATCGAGGCGCTGTCGAGCCACTGCGCGTCGTCGACCACACACACCAGCGGCTGCTCGGCCGCGGCCTCGGCCAACAACGTCAACACCGCCAGGCCCACCACGAACAGGTCCGGCGGGTTCCCCAGCGCCAGGCCGAACGCGGTGGCCAGTGCCGTGCGTTGCGGAGCCGGCAGGCGATCCAGCCGGCTCAGGTGCGGGGCACACACCTGGTGCAGTCCGGAGAAGGCGAACTGCGCCTCCGACTCGGCGCCGGCGACGTGGACGACCTGCAGATCGCCGGCCACGGCCACCGCGTGATCGAGCAACGTGGTCTTGCCGACCCCCGCCTCACCACAGACCACGAGCACGGCGCTGCGTCCCCGCCGAACCTCGCCGAGCGCCTCGCCCACCGCCTCGAGCTCGCGACGCCGGCCGAACAGCGCCGGAGCCGGATCGTCGCCGCTCACCGCAACTCCCCCACGTCCGCTTCCCGTCAGCATTCCGGTGTGGTCACACACTCCGGTGGATCTCGGTGCGCAGCCGCACCTCGTCGACGATCGCCACCCCCGGCCCTTCGGCTCAGTTGGTCGGACCCCACCTGCTGACGCGGATCCGGTGCACGTCGACCCCGGCCTCGAGAAGCCGCTGGGTGGCGCCGTCGCAAAAGCCCGCCGAGCCGCACACGTAGACCACGCGGTCGGCATCGACCAGCGGACGAAGGTCCTCGGCCGTGAGCCGCCCCACGGGTCGCGAGCTGCCCGCGGGCGCTTCGCGGCTGTAGACGACCGTGGTCTCCGGACCCGTGATCTCGTCCGCGTAGTACAGATCGGCCGGCGAGCGCACGGACACGACGAGCCGCATCAAGTCGGGGTCGTTCGCGCTTCGCGCGAGCCGCAGCATCGACATGAGCGGAACCACACCCGAGCCCCCGGCGACGCCCAGGATCGGCGTGGCACCGTCCCACGAGAAGAACCGGCCGACCGGACCGCGGACCTCCAGCTCGTCCCCGACCTCGACGACGTTGTGCAGGAAGCCCGACACCTCGCCGTCGGGCAGCATCTCGACCGTGATCTCGATGTCGTCCCCACCGGGCGAGCTCGCCACGGAGTAGTCGCGCTGGGCGTGGTAGCCGTCCGGCGCGGTCAGCCGGACGACGTAGAACTGCCCGGGCCGGTGCGTCCGCGGTTCGGTGAGCCGCAGCCGGAAGGTCTTCGCGTGCGAAGCCTCCGGACCGATGGCGGACACGACGGCGGTCTGCCAGGACGAAGCGGCGGCCATCAGTCCCCCTGGTAGCGCTGCTCGAGCCACGGGTCACCGTGGTCGTGGTAGCCGTTGCGCTCCCAGAAGCCCTGCTCGTCCTCGGCCATGAACTTCAGGCCGGACACCCACTTGGCGCTCTTCCAGAAGTACAGGTGCGGCACGAGGAGCCGGGCCGGGCCACCGTGGATGTCGTCCAGGGGCGCGCCGTTGACGTCCCACACGACCCAGGCCCGGCCGTCGACCACGTCCTCGATCGGCAGGTTGGTGGTGTAGCCGGTGTGCGAGCGCGCCATCACGTAGGCCGCGTCGTCGCGCACCCCGGTGATCTCGAGCAGCGTGTCGATCGAGACGCCGTCGAAGGCCATCCCGAACTTCGACCACGTCGTGACGCAGTGGATGGCGCCCTCGTACCGGTCCGGTTCGAGCGCGTGGATCTCGTCCCAGGTCCAGCTCGTCGGATTGTCCACGAGTCCGTCGATCGTGAACGTCCACTTCGCGGTGTCGATCGACGGAGTCGCCTCCGCGTGCAGCACCGGCCACTCGTCACCCGCGTCGTACTGACCGGGTGGCAACCGCGGGTCCCGGCCGGACCGCTGACGCCCGACGAAGCCTCTCGTCGCTACCATTTCTGTCCACCTTTCTCGTATGTTCCGCGCCGGACGGTTCCGGCGCTCATTCCGGGACGATGTGGATGGCCGCTTCCTCGGCCGAAGCCGCGGCGCCGTCCACACCCACGTCCGAGGCGAAGAGGTACGGGTACACCTCGTCGGCGTCCGGGTCTTCGACCAGCCGGCCCGCGCGCACCTCCCCGACCTGGTCGTCGTACAGCTCCCCGTCCGTGTCGGACGCGTCCCCGAGCCCATCACCCCGGTCGTCGACGGGGAAGACGTCCGGAACTTCCCGGCGCAACCGCTTGCCGAGCTCCTCGTGGCCGGCGGCTTCCCGGGCCGTGAGCCCGTAGTCGAAGACCGCCGACGGCCGCTCCGGCGGCGTGTAGCCCTCGTCCAGCACATCCGACACACCGCGGTCCACGAGGCTGTCCTCGGGATCCAGCAGTCCGTCGTCGAGATCGACGCCACCGTCGTACTCGTCCGTGTCGTCGCTCATGGAGTTCTCCTCTCCGCTCGGCCGCGCCGGTCACGCGCGACCCTTCCTAATGATGGACTTTATAGTCCATAATGTCGCAATGGCGCACCGGCCCGGAGGGCGACCCGACCGCGCGCGACCACGGTGGTCAGGTGATGAAGTCGTTGTCCACGAGGTACGCGCGGATGTTGCGCCGGGCGTCGAACATCGCCTTGTAGATGGCGTTGCGATTGGTCCCCAGTTTCGCGGCGAGGGCGTCCATCGGGATGTTGTCGATGGCCACGGCGACGAAGACGCGGCGTTGGCGTTCGGTCAGCGCGTTCTC
This sequence comes from Amycolatopsis rhabdoformis, assembly GCF_035918295.1. Classification (GTDB taxonomy): domain Bacteria; phylum Actinomycetota; class Actinomycetes; order Mycobacteriales; family Pseudonocardiaceae; genus Amycolatopsis; species Amycolatopsis rhabdoformis. Next base: position 2,097,506 of record NZ_CP142149.1, on the reverse strand, counting down.
GATGGCATGGGTGAGGGCGGCGCGCAGTTCGATGGCCTGCACCTGGTGGGGCGGTTCGTCGCCAACGGCGGCGCGGGCGTGGTGGGCCTCGTCGTGATCGAGGGAAACGCGGTGGTCGCGCCAGAAGTGCCGGCCGACCTTCGTCGAAACCTCGAGGATCACGAACTTGAAGGCCCACGTCTTGAACTGCGCGTCGCCGCGGAACTCGCCGATCTTGCGGGTGATCCGCATGAGGGCGTCGGCCGCGGCCTGGTGGGCCAGGTCTTCGAGCTCGGGGCCGGTGAGCCTCAGGATCGGCGACCTGCGCGCCGTCTCCCGCCGGGCGATCTTGATGAGCATCGCGTGCAGCCGGCGACAGGCGTCTTCGAAGTCCGGGCTGCCCGGACTCAGCTCCCGGACCCAGACCGCGGACGCGGGGTCGAAACTCCGTCCGTCGACCAGGACCCTCTCGTCCACCTCCGACGTGGTCACGCGAACCGGGGTTTCAGTCCGGTGTCAGCGGTGGAGGCCACCCGGAAACGGGACACGACCGGCGTCATGCCGCCCCACCCCCTCTCCCCTGGACATCGTCAGCATCTGGAATCCCTCTGCCATGCCGTCACTCCTGTTTGCCCGGCAGCGCTGGAACCGGCTCGCACACAACGCGGGGAGAGCCGGCACACCGAGACCTGACCTCGGCGTTCGAACGGCTTGCGCCACCGTCGGGCCGGGCAGCGCCTTGAGCTTTCGGGCAGCTCGCGTTCTGCGACGCGGCAAGGGCCACACCACCTGCGAGCTGTCGGAACCGTCGCTACCTTCATAGCAAAACAGGACCATTAAGTCCAGAAGGACTCGGGTCAGGTGTCGAACGTCCATAAAGAACTGCGCGTTGGGCCTCACGCCGTCCGGAGTGACGACGGGCTATCGGTGTCCCAGCGGTGCGGGACGTCGCGGGCCCGCCGCCGGGCCTCGCGCTTCGTGAGGATGCCGCCGGCGGCGAGCGCGCGGACCACCGACGAACGGCCGGCGTTGAGCCGCAACCGGTACCGGGATCCCGCGGTGCGAGCCGTGTCGAGCTTCCCCCGAAGGAGTTGCGTCGCTGCCGTGCCGAGCCCGGTGCAGCCGGTCAGGTCGACGGTCACGGTGCCGCTGCACAACGCGGTGGCGACGTCGAGCTCGGCACCCAACTCTTCCACTGCCGACCGCTCGATCAGGCCGCCGGTCACGAAGAGGGTGATCGAGCCGTCGGCGACCACGGTCCTCAGGAGCTCCTTGGGGTGGTGAACGGCGATCGCGCTCCCGGTCGTCAGTGACGGCGGTTCCAGGACCATTCCGTCCGGAACGCGGTGCTGGCTTGCGGACAAGAGGCCCCTCCCCGGTGCGTGATCCCCTGTTGGCGGCGGGACGTCACCGCACCCTTACCGCTGCGCGGGGACCACGTCCGGTCGAATGCGCCCCCGGACGAGACCGCCCGCCCGAGCCCGGGGAGCCGGCCGTGAAACCGGTTCGGCACAACGCGCGTCGGGGCAGCCACTCTTTTGGGCCCACCCGCGGGGGTAAGACGGAGCCGATCGCTGCCTCGAACACTGCATGAGCTCACTGACCACGCCGACCATGGGCACGGGCGTGCTCGCGAAGCGTCTCGGCGAGGCCGCCGACAACGCAGATCAGCGGTACAAGCTCGCCCGGGGTCTGCGGCACCAGATGAACAAGGTGTTCCCGACCCATTGGTCCTACCTGATCGGCGAGGTCTCGCTGTACAGCTTCCTCGTCGTGATCGCGACGGGCGTGTACCTGACCTTGTTCTTCGATCCCTCGATGCAGGAAGTGACCTACCACGGGAGCTTCACGAACCTGCAGGGCGTCGAGATGTCGCAGGCCTTCAAGACGACCCTGGACCTCTCGTTCGACGTGCGCGGCGGCCTCTTCGTGCGCCAGCTGCACCACTGGGGCGCGCTGGTCTTCATCGCCGCGACGCTCCTGCACATGCTGCGGATCTTCTTCACCGGCGCGTTCCGCAAGCCGCGTGAGGCCAACTGGGTCATCGGCGTGCTCCTGCTGGTGATCAGCATGTTCGAGGGGTTCTTCGGCTACTCGCTGCCGGACGACCTGCTTTCGGGCACGGGCGTGCGCGCGACCCTGTCGGGCATCGTGCTGTCGGTGCCCGTGATCGGCACCTGGATCCACTGGGCGCTGTTCGGCGGCGAGTTCCCGGGCGACCAGATCATCCCGCGCCTGTACACGCTGCACATCCTCCTGCTGCCCGGAATCCTGTTCGCCCTGATCGGCGTGCACCTGGTGCTGGTGTGGTTCCAGAAGCACACGCAGTTCCCCGGCGTGCGGGCGAAGGAGGACAACGTCGTCGGCATCCGGATCGTGCCCGAGTTCGCGCTGCACGGCGGTTCGCTCGCCGTGGCCGTCACGGGTGTGCTCGCGCTGATGGCGGGTCTGTTCCAGATCAACCCGGTGTGGAACTTCGGCCCGTACAACCCGTCGATGGTGTCGGCCGGCTCCCAGCCGGACTGGTACATGGCCTGGGCCGACGGCATGCTGCGCATCTGGCCGGCCTGGGAGCTCTACCTCGGCGACTACACGGTCCCCGCGGTGTTCTTCTCCGGCGCGATGGGCATGGGGCTGCTGATCACCCTGCTCACCGTGTACCCCTGGATCGAGTCGAAGCTGACGAAGGACAAGGTGCAGCACCACAACCTGCTGCAGCGGCCGCGCGACGCACCGGTGCGCACTTCGCTGGGCATGATGGCGCTCGGGTTCTTCGCGGTCATCGAGCTGTCGGGCTTCAACGACATCATCTCCGACCAGTTCCACATCTCCCTGAACGCGAGCACGTGGGCCGGCCGCATCGGCGTGCTGATCGTGCCGCCGATCGCCTACTACGTGACTTACCGCATCTGCCTGGGCCTGCAGCGGGCCGACCGCGAGGTGCTGGAACACGGGGTGGAGACCGGCATCATCAAGCGCCTGCCGACCGGCGGGTTCATCGAGATCCACCAGCCGCTGGCCGGCACGGACAGCCACGGCCACCCCGTCCCGCTCGACTACCAGGGGGCGCCGGTGCCGAAGAAGATGAACAAGCTCGGCGCCGCGGGCCGGGCCGTTCCGGGCTCGCTCTGGACGCCGGACCCGCCGGAGGAGACCGCGGCCCTCGATCGAGCCGTGGAGCAGGAGAACTCGCGATGACTTCGGACAACGGCCGGCTTCGAGCCCTCACCGAGGCCGGCGTCTCGATCTGGCTCGACGAGCTCTCCCGCGACCTCCTGGAGACCGGCGAATTCGACCGCCTGGTGCGCTGCAGCTCAGTCGTCGGCGTGACCACGAACCCGACGATCTTCGCCAACGCCCTCGCTCGCAGCACCCGCTACGCCCCGCAGCTCGCGCAGCTGGCCGCGAACGGCATCGACGTGGCGGAGTCCGTGCGGGCACTCACGATCTGGGACGTCCAGCGGGCGGCGGACGTGCTCCGTCCGGTCTGGGAGAAGACCGACGGCGTCGACGGCCGCGTGTCGCTCGAGGTGAGTCCCGAGCTCGCCGGCGACACCGACGCGACCGTCGCGGACGCGATCCAGCTGTGGGAGCTCGTGGACCGGCCCAACCTCATGGTGAAGATCCCCGCCACGCCGGCGGGCGTCCGAGCGGTCTCCGGCGCGCTGGCGGCCGGCGTCAACGTGAACGTGACGCTGGTCTTCTCACCGCGGCGGTGTGCGGAGGTCGGCGAGGCGTACCTCGACGGGCTGGAGCGCGCGCGGGACAACGGCCACGACCTCGCGGCGCTCCACTCGGTCTCTTCGCTGTTCGTGTCCCGAGTGGACACCGAGGTGGACCGCCGGCTCGACGTCCTGGGCGTCCAGGAGATGCGCGGCCGGGCCGGCCTGGCCAACGCGCGCCTCGCTCACCAAGCCCTGGCGGCCGTGTGGGACTCCCCTCGGTGGCGAAGCCTCGCGGCCGACGGAGCCCGTCCCCAGCGGTTGCTGTGGGCGTCCACGGGGGTCAAGGATCCGTCCTTTCCCGACACCCGGTACGTGACCGGCCTCGTCACGCGCGCGACCGTGTCCACCATGCCGCCCGCGACGCTCGCGGCGTTCGCCGATCACGGCGAGGTCACCGGGGACCAAGTCGTGGGCCTCGCCGAGGAGGCGGCAGCCGACCTCGCCGCCACCACCGCCGCGGGGATCGATCTCGACGACGTGTACGACACGCTGGAACGCGAAGGCGTCGCCAAGTTCGCGGCCAGCTGGCGAGCGCTGCACGCGTCGGCGGCCGCGCTCCTCGGCTGAGAGAACCCCGATCCTCGCACCCACCCACGCTGGTCCCGAAGGGAAACTCATGCCTCGAACACTGGAGTCGCTCAGCCCGGCCGACGGCGAGCAGGTGGCCAAGAAGAACCTGGTGGCCGCCCTCACCTCCGGGCGGATCGTGTACGACGACGGCGCCGAACAGGTCTTCGACCACGATGGCGCGACCACCTACACCGATCGCGGCCACCCGACCCGCGGCGAGTGGTACATCGACACCGACGGCCGGTTCGCGTCGTTCTGGCCGCCCACCTATCGCGCCTCGTACGACCTTCGCTGGGTCGTCGAGGCCGGCTCGATCGTCGGCCTCAGCTTCACCCACTGCGGAGACGGTTCACAGTTCACCGGGCGCTACGCCTGACCGCACGGACCGGCGCCGTCCACCCGCGCCGCCGCGGGCGTGTCCCGGCGGCGCGGGGAGAGTTCACTTCGTTCTTCGACCACGAAAGGTGTGCACCATGGCGAAAGCCGTCATCGGGGGAACCGTCATCGCCGAGGCCGATCGGACCACCCTGATCTCCCTCGAAGGAAACCTCTACTTCCCGCCGGCAGCGATCCGGCCGGGAAGCCTCCAGCAGAGCTCGACCCAGTACACCTGCCCCTGGAAGGGCGCGGCCCGCTACTACGACGTCGTCACCGACGGAGCGCAGACCCACGACGCCGCCTGGTGCTACCCCCACCCGCACCAGTCCGCGATCACCCGCGTGGGCACTGACTTCTCCGGCTACGTGGCGTTCGACCCACGAGAGGCGGACATCGTTGACTGACCCCACCCTCGCCAGAGCCCTGCTCCGAAACGCCCCGACGCACCCGGACAACTTCACCGAATGGGAGGCCGCCGCGGCCTGCCGGTCGGAGGATCCCGAGTTGTTCTTCCCGCTCCCCCAAGCCACGCCGCAGATCCGGCACGCCAAGGCCGTCTGCGCGACCTGCCCGGTCCGGTTGGACTGCTTGTACCTCGCCCTCGGCCACGGACTCGACCACGGCATCTTCGGCGGCTTCACCGAAGAGGAACGCCGCAGCCTCGTCCGGCGGTCTTCCGCCGTCACGGCGAACAAGTACCTGGCTGCGCGAGCCACGTCCTCGTGCGTCGCCGGCCGGCCTCGGCGACCGCCCCGTCGTCGCTGATCTCGCGTCGAGGAGACCCGGGGCGGCGGCGCCGCAGCGCAGGACCGGGTGCCCCTCAGTGGGCGGCAGAGCAGAGGACGCACTCTCGCGGACTACCTCGTCGACGGTGGTGGCCTGCGGGCGATCGACCACCACGATCGCCAGGGCGCCGCGGGAGGCCCGGCACTCGGACGTGGGCCGTCGTGCTTACGCGGTGCGGGCCGCTTCGAAGTCCGCTCAGCCGACGGGGATGTTGTGGTTCACCCGGAACACGTTCTCCGGATCACAAGCCTTCTTGATCTCGGCCAAGCGCGCATAGCGCTGCGCCCCGAACACCCGCTCTACCTCCGCCGGCCCGGTCGCTTCCTCCGCCGACAGGAAGTTGGTCATCCTGCGCTCGGCGGACCACGGGGCCAGCGCGGCCATCACCGCGTCGAGACTGTCGCGCATCAGGTCGGCCTGCTCGGGCCCGCCCACCCCGAAGCCGAACGCGACGAACGGCACGCCCCGCGTGGACACGGAGTTGGCGACGGCCGGCTCCCGGTCGAACGCGCCCGCCAGGTGGCGGATCTCGACGTTGGCCAGCGGTGAGCCGGACTCCGGGCCGACGACCGCGACGAACGCGTCCGCGGCTTCCGCCGGGAACTCGCGCAGCGACGTTGTCCGGTCCCAGTACGGCATCGGGGCTTCGGGGTCGTTGTGGATGCGCCGGGAGTCGGTGTGCGGAAGCTCCGCCACCGCGTCGACGATGGTGGGGGCGACGGCGCGCATCGGGGCGAGCAGGCGCTCGGCCTCCTGCTCGGATCCGAGGTGGGCGTAGCGGAGGTGGACCACGTTCGCCCCGCGCAGCGGCGCCGGCAGCTCGGGCAGCGGAGGCAGCCGTTGCACCGCGATCGAGGAGGTCGCTTCCTCCGGCAGGCCGACGACCCAGGCCCGCCAGGCGTGCAGGACCTCGGCCAGGTGCGCGCCCGCGAAGTACAGGGAACCACCGTAGAAGCGGCGGACGGGGAAGAGCTCGAACTCCAGCGCGGTGACCACCCCGAAGTTGCCCTTGCAGCCGCGCAGAGCCCAGAACAGGTCGGGATCACTGTCCGCGGTCACCGTGCGCAGCTGCCCGTCGGCCGTCACCACGTCGATGCGGTGCACGTGGTCGGCCGCGTAGCCCAGGCTCCGGCCGAGGATCGGGCTCTGCCCTCCCCCGAGGGTGTAGCCGGTCACCCCCACGTCGGGCGCGGAGCCGCTGAGCGGGGCCAGGCCGTGCCGGGCCGCCTCGTCGATGACCTCCTGCCAGATCACGCCGGCTTCGACCCGGACCCGGCGGCCCGGCGCGTCGAGGGAGATCCCCTTCATCCGGTGCGTGGTCGCGAGGACGGCGCCCCGAGCCGACGACACCATCTGGTGGCCCGAGTTCTTGACCGCGACCGGTAGTCCCCGGGACGCGGCGAACCGCACGGCCTCCCGGACGTCTTCCGCGTTCGCGGCACCGACGACCACCGCCGGTCGCAGCGCGGACAAGAGGTTGTAGTGCCGGCATTCGTCCTCGTAGCCGGGCTGCCCCGGAACCAGGACCGGACCGGAGACCAGTCCACAGAGGACGTCCACGTCGCCCTCCCCCACAGCGGGCAGCGGAGAATTCGACAGGGGCTCGGACATGGAATCCTCACTCGGAGATCAAACGCAGGGCTGAACACGGAAACGGTGCGCACTCGGCGACCGCGGGGTTACTCCGTGATCCGGCCGATCGCCAGAATCGCGGTGCGGCGGCGAAACGCGAGCCCGGCCAGCAGGACGGTGGCCGCGGCGGCAACCAGGTGCAGCGTCACGAAGGCTTCGAAGAACCGCGCCAGCACGGGTGCGCCCGACCGAAGGGCGACGTGGATGTTTCCCGGCCCACCGAGCACGAAATGCCAGAGCACACCCACCACGAACGCGCCGGCGGCGGAGCCGATCACGATCACCGCTCCGTCCCGCGCCGCGACCCGGAAGTGGCGCACGGTCCCGATCGTGGTGCCGATGACGCCGAACACCACGAGGAGCAACGACTCCAGCAGCGGCGCGCCTCGGGCGAGCAGGCCCAGCAGGACGAAGCTCACGAGCACGAGCACCGATTGCGCGACGGCCACCGTGGCCATGGCCCGGTCGACCCTCGCGACCAGTCGGGGCAGGCGAAGCACCGCTTTGCCGTTGATTGCGTCAGTCACAGTTTCCTCCTCCACCGGCGCGTTTCGCGCTTGCCCTTTGGCGGCGGGCGCACCGCGCCTCTTACCGCCCTTCCGCGCACAGTTCGGGCGCCTATCGGGACAGCTGGTGCGGCAGCGACCGAGCCACCAGCGGGTGCCGGTCGCAGGGCGTGTGGCGGCGGAAAAGCGCGGCGGCGAGGGCGCCGGACACGAACAGAGCCGCGGCGCAGATCACGCAAGCCACGCGGTAGCCCGGCTGGAACTCCTCGGATCGCGCGTACGAAGCGCCGGTGAGCCCGACGAGCGGGGGAAGCGCCGCGATCCACAGCAAGCCGGCACCGCGCGCGACCGCGTTGTTGACCGCCGACGCGACACCGACGTGACCGCCCGGGAGCGAGGAGAGCGCGACGGACGTCAGCGGGGCCACCATCGTGGCGGTCCCGAGGCCGAACACGCACTCGATCGGGATCACCCAGCTCCAGTAACCCGTGTCGGGCCGGATCCGCAGTGCCATCAGCGCGGCCACACCGCACAGCACGGGACCAACGGTGAGCTGCCACCCGGGCCCGACCCGCGCGGCGAGCCGGCCGCTGGACGGAGACAGCGCGAGGCTGATGATCGTGATCGGCAGCATGGTGCTGCCGGCTTCGGCCGGGCTGTACCCGGCGACGGTCTCCAGCGCGATCGTGAAGATCACGGAAAACACGCCGAACGCGCCGTACACGATGAACGTGATCACGTTGATCGACACGAACGAGCGGGACTTCCTCAGCAACGCCGGCAGCAGCGGTGAGGCCGTCCGCCGCTCGTACCACCCGAACCCGATCCCCGCCGCGACGGCCACGAGCGCGCTCGCCGGCGCCCACGGTCCACTTTGGCCCGCCGGGATCGCGGTCAACGCGTAGGTCGCCGCGGCGAGCGTCACGAGCGCCAGCACCGAGCCACCCCAGTCCATGCCGGACGACTCCTCGTCACGGGTCTCCGGAATGTGGCGCACGGTCACCAGCAGCACGATCACCGCGACGGGCACGTTGATCAGGAAGATCCACCGCCACGAACCCAGCGACAGCAGCCAGCCGCCGACGAACGGCGCGAGAACGCCCGCGATCCCGGCGAACCCGGACCAGGTGCCGATCGCCCTCGGCCGGTCGGCGGGCGCGATCGTGGACTGCAGGATCGCCATGCTCGCCGGCGCCATCAGCGCTCCGCCGATGCCCTGCAGGATTCGCGCCCCGACGAGCGAGCCCACATCGGGGACGATCGCGCACAGGACCGAGGCGACCGTGAACCCGGCCACGCCGATGAGGAAGATCCGCTTGCGGCCGTACCGGTCCCCGAGCCCACCCGCCAGCAGGATGAGCGAGGCGAGGCTGAGGGTGTACCCGGTGACCGTCCACTGCAGCGACGCGAAGCTCGCGCCCAGGTCCCGGCCGATGTCGGGCAGCGCGACCGTCACCACGCTCGAGTCGATGCCCGCCAGGCTCGCGCCGAGGACGGTCGCCACCAGGATCCGTCGGCCTCGGGCGGACCGCACGGGAAAACCCACCGGGGGCGGCAGTGCGAGGTCCGAACCGGCCACGGTGAGTACCCTCCACGTGCTGACGACCAGACTTTCCGAGCCGGTTCACCCACCGCGGTTCCGGACGGGCTCCCGATTACGCCCCGGCCGCCAAGCGGTCGAGATCACCGATTTCGTCGGCCGTCAGCGGAATGTCCACTGCGGACACGTTGTCGTTCAGGTGCTGGATGCTCAACGTCCCGGGAGTGGGGAGGATCGCGGGCGAGTGGTTCAGGAGCCAGGCGAGCGCGAGCTGGGCCGGCGAAACTTCGCGCCGGCGAGCCATTTCCGCCAACGGACCGTCCTCGCCGGCGAGCGTGCCGGTGGCCAGCGGGAGCCACGGGACGAACGCGATGCCCGCCGCTTCCGCGTAGTTCAGCAACGGTTCGGCCGTGCGATCGATGAGGTTGTACTCGGCCTGGACGGTGGCGATCTCCGCGTACTTCCGGGCTTCTTCCAGCTCGGGCAGCGTGACCTCCGCCAGCCCGAGCAGCCCGATCTTGCCCTCCCGCTGCAGATCCGTGAGCAGGCCGAGCTGATCGGCGATGGGCGCGTGCGGGCTGAAGCCGTGCAGCTGGAACAACGGCACGCGGTCGAGCTTCAGGTACCACAGCCGGGTCTCGATCTGCTTGCGCAGGAACGAGGGCCGCGGCACCGGTTCCCACCGCCCGTCCGGCGAGCGGAGCAGGCCGCCTTTGATCATCAGCAGCAGGTCTTCGGGAAACGGGCTCAGCGCCCGCACGATGAGTTCTTCGTAGTCGAAGGGCCCCGACGACTCGGCGATGTCGATCAGGTTCACCCCGAGGTCGACCGCTTCTCGGAGAACCTGCCCCGCTTCGGTGGCGTCCTTCGGATGACTCCAGACACCGGACGCACTGATCTGCGCGGTCCCGAGACCGAGCCGGGTGATCGCGTGTCCTCCGATCGTGAAGGTGCCGCATCGATCGGGAAGGGTTGCAGGCATGGTCTCGTCTCTTTCACTTTCTGGGGGATTCACGCCGGGATCGGTCAGAGGTCGGTGAGGTCACTCGGCCGCGAGTCGTCCGGCGGTGCCACGACGGCCGGCACGTCCAGGTCGTAGCGACGCAACCGGAACACGTCGAGCCGCGTGTCGTAGTACTTGTCGGTCTGTCCGACCCACTCCATGCCCATCCGCCGCGCGGCCGCCGCGCCGCGTTGGTTCGCCGGGCGCGCCACGGCGAAGATCTCGTCCGTGCCCGCGGCGAAGGCGTAGTGCGCGATCGCGTCACCGACTTCGCCGGCGAAACCGTTCCCCCACGAGCCGCGAGCGATCTGGACGCCGATCTCGAAGTCGATGTCGTCGGGTGGCAGGGGCAGCAGCGAGACCGCACCCACCACGCGGCCACTGGCGGCCTCGGTGACCTTCCACCGGCCGACCGGGGGTTCGGCGCTCAAGCCGTCGGTGACCCAACGGGCCACCAGGTCCTGCATGGCGGCGCTGTCCGGGACGCGAGCCATGGCCGGCGCCAACCACCGGGCCACCTCCGCGTCGCCGAAAATGCCCAGAGCCGCGTCGACGTCGGGCATCGTCCACGGGGAGAGCCGCAGGCGCGTGGTGCGAATCAGTTCTCCGTCGATGTCGACCGAATGCGACCCCTGAACCAACTGTGCACTCCTCGGGCAGTTCGGGCGTGTGGTGTTCAGCGTTCGCGCGGCGCGCGATCCGGCACGGTCGCGCGGCCGGGGAAACGGCCGTCGACGAGGTCCTTGTATTCGGGGTGATCGGCGATGTAATCCGCGACGAAGGTGCAGTAGTTCGTGAGCTTCAGGTCCCTGGCCCGCAGATCGTCGAGAGCGTGTTTCACGAGCCCGGTCGCGATACCTTGGCCGCGGTGTCCGGGATCGACGATCGTGTGGCTGAACGTCACCCGTTGGTCACCACGCGGGGCGTGGTACACGATCATGCCGACGACCTCCCCGTCGACCACGGCCTCGTACGACCCGCTGTCGACGTTGCGCTGTACATCCATCTCGGAACTCACTTCTTTTCTCCTGAGGTTTTTCTCGAGCAGCACGATCCGCGCCGCCGCTCCGGGAAGACCGTTTCCCGCGTCAGCGAGGAACCGAACGCGTGGGGGTGCGCCGCGCGGACGGCGTCACGACCCGTGACGAGGGGGTGTGGCCGGCGCCAGCATGTGGTCGAACGGCACGGTGAGGCGCCACGTGGAATCCGCGAGCAGCGCACCGGGCACGTCGAACGTCGTGCTCCACGAACTCTCGACCGTGCCCCCGTCGGAGAAGGTCAACGTGAGCGCGTACGACTGCGTGCCGGCTCCATGGTGGTGCGTGCCGCGGCTGCGGCCGGCGAGGTGCAGCACGTCCGGCATCATGCTCAGCAGGATGTCGTTGATGCGGAGCTCGCGACCTTGTGCCGCAGGGTGTTCCACCCCGTCGTCCGCGGCGTCCTCGCCGGGCCCGTGGGTCGTGGCGAGCATGACTTCGATGTCGCCCAGCACCTGCGCGCTGATCGAGAGCTCCAACCGCACCACGCCGTCGGACGCGAGGTCACGGGACCGATCGCCGCCACCGGTGAGGGTGGCGGAGGACAGCTTCAGCGGAAGGCCGGTTACCGGCGACCCCGGCCTGAAGCCCAGCTGCTCACTCACCGTGGCTGCACCTTTCGCGTTCTCACGACGAAGTCCGCACGTTCGGCAGCATTGACCACCCGACGCAGCTCCGTTCTCCGGTGCGTTCATCATGCACCAAAGAGAACTATTTAGTCCAGTCGTGAACCGGGCGAGCTTCGGAACCACCGGCGCCGATCATGGTGACCACTCGTCAGAACACATCCCGGACCGGCCGAGGCGGGTCACGCGAAGGTCGGGATACCGCTGGGAACTGCACACTTCGAAACCGGTTCCTCGACGTTCACCCGGAGGTCATCTCACGGAGAAAGGTGATCGTGTTGTCGCTCACGCGGTTCAGGCGAACAATGGAACCGGACGGTCCACTTTATGCGAGGTGACGCTCGCCGAACACGCGGGCCGAACCGTCGCGACCCCGGCGCCGGGTCAGGACGGCATCCGCACTGCCGACCGGAGTGCCGGGTAGCTGACTCGGCCGAGGTAGGCGCGACCGTCGATGAACAACGTCGGCGTGCCCCGGACATCCAGCTCGGCTCCCGAGGTGTAGTCGGCCACCACGGCGGGGCGGAACCGCTGCACGGCCTCCCCGGTGACGTCGCCGGCGCCGATGCGGGCCGCGTAGGCCCGCAGGTGGACGTCCGTCAGCTGGCTCTGGTGGGTCAGCAGCAAGTCGTGCATCTTCCAGAACAACTCCCCCGACGCCTCGGCGGCCAGCGCCGCCGTGAGTGCGTACGGGTGGATCGTGAAGATCGGAAAATGCCGGAACACCAGGCGGATCGAGCCCTCCGAGCGGTCGATCAGCTTGCGCAGCTCGGGTGCCGCCGCGGCACAGTACGGGCACTCGAAGTCCCCGTATTCCACCACCGTCACCGGAGCCGAGGGATCGCCGTACACGTGCCGGTCCAGATCGAACTCACTGCGTGTCGTCACCCGCGATCCCTCCGTGGCAGAACGGTCCACTCCGGACAGTGGCCTGGCGACAGAGGAAAGCCTCCGGCGCCCGGCCCGATTCGACGGACGGTACACAACCGCACCGGCTGCCCGTCAGGCATACTCGCCCCGTGAAGGCCGATTCGAGCCAGTTCGCCGACGGGCTCCTCCCCCGCCTGCCGTCGACGACCCGGCACGTCAGCATCCCGCTGCCGTACGTGACCGCCGGCTTCCGCCGGTTCCTGCTCACCGAGGCCGGCAGCGCCGTCCTGCTCCTCGCCGCCACGGTGGCCGCACTGGTGTGGGCGAACGTGGCCGGAGTGAGCTACGACGCGTTCTGGGGGCTGCACGCCGGTGTGGAGGTCGGCAGCGCACACTTCTCGCTGGACCTGCGCGGCTGGGTGAACGACGTCGCGATGGTCGTGTTCTTCACCGTGGTGGGACTGGAGATCAGCCGCGAGGTGTCCGTCGGCGAGCTGCGCGACGTGCGCTCGATCGTCGTCCCGGCGTGCGGTGCGCTCGGCGGCCTGGCGCTGCCGGCGCTTTTCTACTTCGCGTTCAACAGTTCCGGCGCGGCCGCGGCCGGCTGGGGCATTCCGATGTCGAGTGACACCGCGTTCCTGATCGGCGTTCTGGCGCTGTTCGGTCCCCGCTGCCCCGACCAATTGCGGCTGTTCCTGCTCACCCTCGCGATCGGCGACGACGTCGGCGCGATCACGGTGATGGCGGTGTTCTACACCCACCACGTTTCCGTGGTGGCGCTCGCCGTGGCGGCAGGGCTCGTCCTCGTGCTGCTGGGCCTGCGGAAGCTCGGCGTGTGGCGGTTGACGCCCTACCTCGTGGTCGGTGCCGGGCTGTGGGCGGCCGTCGACGCGTCCGGGGTCCACCCGACGCTGGCCGGCGTGCTCATCGGCGTGATCGTGCCCGCCGGCGAGGTCGACAGTCACGCCCGCGAGCGGCTCCGCCTCTACGGGCGCGCCGTGATCGAGCGCGCGGACACCATGCGCGTGCGGCTCGCCACCACCGCGATGAAGGCGACGCTGTCGGCGAACGAACGGCTGCAGGGAGTTCTGCACCCGATCAGCGCTTTCGTGGTGATCCCGGCCTTCGGTCTGGCCAACGCCGGCGTGCAACTCGACAGCGACGCGCTGCGGGCCGCGTCGTCCTCCACCGTGACCCTCGGTGTCGCGGTGGGCCTGATCGCCGGCAACACTCTGGGCATCTCGCTCGGCGCCGGAATCGCGCTGCGGACCGGAATCGGCACGCTGCCCGGCCGCGTCCGCTACAGCCACCTCATCGGCGGAGCCGTGCTGGCCGGCATCGGGTTCACGATCGCGTTGTTCATCACCGATCTCGCGTTCACCGACCCCGATCTCCAGCAGCAGGCCAAGGTGGGGGTTCTCGGCGGCTCGCTCTTCTCGGCGGTCCTCGGGTCCGCCGTGGTGCGCTTCCTCGGCGAACGGCTCCCCCTGTGCTCCTTCGACGAGCGGTTCTCGCTCCCGGAGCTCCCCGAAGGCCCTTGGCGGGATCCGAGCCTGGCCTAGCGCGAAGGCTCCCTCGGCGCGGTCGACCCCCGCCCGGCTGGACCGCATGGTCCATCTAGGATGAGGTTCCCGAGAACCGGCGGCGCGGCCTTCCCGCCACGAACCTGGAGTGCGGTTGAGCGACGACTTGTGTGCGGTCGTGGACGAGCTGACGTCCGACCCGTCGAACGCGTGGGCGCGCGACCTCGGCTACCGTCCCGTGTGGGCCGGGTCGCCGGCGTCCCGGATCGCGATCATCGGCCAGGCGCCGGGCTGGCGCGGCCAGGAGAGCGGCATCCCGTGGGACGATCCCAGCGGCGTCCGGCTGCGCTCGTGGCTCGGGGTCCGCGACGAGGAGTTCTACGACCCCGCGCTGTTCGCCATCGTGCCGATGGATTTCTACTTCCCGGGCAAGGGCAAGACGGGTGACCTGCCTCCGCGCAAGGACTTCGCGCCGCGGTGGCATCCGCCGATCCTGTCCCGGATGCCGGACATCACGCTGCGCATCCTGATCGGCGCGCACGCCCAGCGGTACTACCTCAAGGGCCGGTCCCGGCCGAACCTCACCGAGACCGTGCGGTCCTACTGCGACTACCTCCCGGCCGAGTTCCCGCTGGTGCACCCGTCTCCGCTGAACTACCGGTGGCACCTGAAGAACTCCTGGTTCACCACCGACGTCCTGCCCGAGCTGGCGCGCCGGGTGTCGATCGCGCTCGGCCGCGGATGACGGTGGCCGCAGGACTGACCTGGGCGCCGCCGGCCGAGTCGCATCGCGTGACACCTCCGTGCACGCACGTACGATAATCTGTCGCAGTGGCGGAACCGGAGAGCACAGAGAAGCCTGTCCGGCTGACGGCGCGCGGTGAAGCGACCCGGGCCCGGATCCTGCGTGCCGCGGTGGACCTGATGACGGTCAAGGGGGTTGTCGCCACCACGCTCGACGACGTCCGCGCGGCCAGCGGCACCAGCAAGTCGCAGCTCTACCACCACTACGCCGACAAGGACGCCCTCGTCCAGGACGTGATCGAGTACCAGGCGGAAGACCTGCTCGCCTCGCAGGGGGAACAGCTGCGCCGGCTGAACTCGATCCGCGGGCTCGAGCGGTGGCGGGACGCGATCATCCAGCGCAACGCGCTGCGCAACGGCGCCTACGGGTGCCAGCTCGGCTCGCTCGCGAGCGAGCTGTCGGACCAGAACGAGCGCGCCCGATCCGCGCTGGCCGGCCACTTCGAGACCTGGCTCGGCCTGATCGCGGACGGGCTGCGGCGGATGCGCGACGCGGGCAAACTGCGCCGCGACGCCGATCCCGAACGGCTCGCCATCGGCTTGATGGGCGCGCTCGAAGGCGGGTACCTGCTCGCGCAGACCGGGCACGACGTGAAGCCGATGCGCATCGCGCTCGACATGGCCATCGACTACATCCGCACCTTCCAGGCCTGAGCCGCCGGCGGCGGGCCACCACAGTGGACCGCCGCTTCCCGCGCGACCACTACTGCTCGCTCGCGTTGTCCTTGCTGTGGTCACCCGGCATGGTCGCGTCGACCAGCTTCTGCGACGGCGCGGCCAAGTGGCGCGGCTTGCCGAAGAAGCCGATCTCACCTTCGGCGTGCATGCGCTCCACCATGTGCGGGTAGTGCAGCTCGAACGCGGGGCGCTCGGAGCGGATGCGGGGCAGCTCGGTGAAGTTGTGCCGCGGCGGCGGGCACGACGTGGCCCACTCGAGCGAGTTGCCGTAGCCCCACGGGTCGTCGACCTCGACGACCTCGCCGTAGCGGTAGCTCTTGAACACGTTCCAGATGAACGGCAGCGTGGACGCCCCGAGGATGTACGCGCCGATCGTGGAGATCGTGTTCAGCGTGGTGAACCCGTCACTCGACAGGTAATCCGCGTAGCGGCGGGGCATGCCTTCGGCGCCGAGCCAGTGCTGCACCAGGAACGTGCCGTGGAACCCGATGAACGTGGTCCAGAAGTGCCACTTGCCGAGCTTCTCGTCCATCATCCGGCCCGTGATCTTCGGGAACCAGAAATAGATGCCGGCGAAAGTGGCGAAGGCGATGGTGCCGTAGAGCACGTAGTGGAAGTGCGCGACCACGAAGTAGCTGTCCGACACGTGGAAGTCGATGGCCGGCGCGGCCAGCAGGATGCCGGTCAGTCCGCCCAGGAGGAACGTGACGATGAAGCCCATCGAGAAGATCATCGGCGTCTCGAAGGACAGCTGGCCCTTCCACATCGTGCCGATCCAGTTGAAGAACTTCACGCCGGTCGGGACCGCGATGAGGAACGTCATGAAGGAGAAGAACGGCAGCAGTACGGCACCGGTGGCATAGAGGTGGTGCGCCCACACGGAAACGCTGAGCGCGGCGATGGCCAGTGTGGCGAAGATCAGTCCCTTGTAACCGTACAGAGGCTTTCGACTGAAGACCGGGAAGATCTCCGACACGATCCCGAAGAACGGCAGCGCGATGATGTACACCTCTGGGTGACCGAAGAACCAGAACAGGTGTTGCCAGAGGATCACCCCGCCGTTGGCCGGGTCGAACACGTGCGCGCCCAACCGGCGATCGGCCTCCAGTCCGAAGAGAGCCGCGGTGAGGATCGGGAACGCGACGAGGATCAGGATGCTGGTCACGAGGATGTTCCAGGTGAAGATGGGCATCCGGTACATCGTCATGCCCGGCGCACGCAGGCAGACCACGGTCGTGATCATGTTGACCGCGCCGAGGATCGTGCCGAGACCGGACACGATCAGGCCGCAGATCCACATGTCCGTGCCGGGGCCCGGGGTGTGGACGGCCTCGGACAACGGCGTGTACGCGGTCCAGCCGAACTCGGCCGCGCCTCCCGGCGTCAGGAAGCCGGAGACCACGATCAGGCTGCCGAACAGGTAGAGCCAGTAGGAAAACGCGTTGAGCCGCGGGAACGCGACGTCGGGCGAACCGATCTGCAGCGGCAGCACGAAGTTCGCGAACCCGAACAGCACCGGGGTCGCGTACATCAGCAACATGATCGTGCCGTGCATCGTGAAGAGCTGGTTGTACTGCTCCTGCGACAGGAACTGGAGCCCGGGCCGGGCCAGCTCCGTGCGGAGCAGCATGGCCATCGCACCGCCGGCCATGAAGAAGGCGAACGCCGTGACCAGGTACATCACGCCGATCTGCTTGTGATCCGTGGTTCGCATCAGCCGAAGCAGCGCCGTGCCCTTCGGGGAGACGCGCGCGGGATACGGTCGCGTCGCGATCGTCGTGGGCGCGATCGTCCTCATTGGTTTCCTCCGGCTGACGGGCTTTTCAAGAAAAGGGCGGGGCTGGACACCGTTCGACGGCGCCCGTCCGGCGGCGCCGGGTACGTCCACGGCAGGCGGCGTCCGCGATCGGTCGCCGCTGGTCCTTCTTCTGCGGCACCTCGGCGGGCGAACCTTACTTGGACTTCATGGTCCACATCAAGTCGGGTCCGCTGAGCCGAGGACCACAGCCGGCATCTCGTGCCGGGCGCGAGCGGGCTCGGTCAGAGCACGTCCTTCAGGTCCGCGAGCAGAGCCGCCTTCGGCTTCGCGCCGACGATCTGCTTCACCGGCTTGCCACCCTGGAACAGGATCAGGGTCGGGATCGACATCACCTGGTAGTCACGCGCAGTGTTCGGGTTCTCGTCGATGTCGAGCTTGGCGACGGTGATCTTCTCGCCGTTCTCGGCCGCGATCTCCTCGAGCACCGGGGCGACCATCTTACAAGGGCCGCACCACGTCGCCCAGAAGTCGACCAGGACCGGCTTCTCGCTGGTCAGGACGTCGTCCACGAACGACTTGTCGGTCACCTTCACGGTGTTGTTGCCCATCGTTTCTCCTTCGAGTGATCGAAAACCGGCGAACGTCACGGAGTGCCGACGCCGAATCCGGCGGCGCGGTCTCGTGGCGGTCAGCCGATCTCGTTCGCCGACTGCTTGTTGTTGAACCGTGCGACCCGCGCCCTGTTGCCACAAGCCTGCGAGCACCACCTTCGCCGGCCGTGGCCGGACAGGTAGAAGTTCGCGCAAGCCGGCGCGAGGCAGGCCCGCAGACGCTTGCACTCATCGCCGCCGAAGATGCGCACGGCTTGCAGCGCCACGAGCGAACAGACCGCGATGCCGCCGGGCAGGTCACCGCGCAGGGCGATCGCCGGTACGCCCGTACCGGGCCACACCAGAACGCACGACGCGGCCGCGCGGGCCGCGGTGCCGTTGAGCACGTCGACCGCGGCCTGGTGGTCGGGCAGGTCGGACACCATCCCGGCCGGCCGCGGGTCCGCGGTCGCGTCCGCGGCGAGCCGCCTCAGCGCACCGCGAAGCCGGCGCAGGTCGAAGGCCGCTTCCTTCACGCTCAACCGGCTCGCGCACGGCAACCAGTGGTCGAGCGACCTCGGGCGTTGTTCGAGACGAGGGCCGATCTCCCGGATCCACTCCAGCGCGCCGGCCGCGGTGGCGAGCGCGTCGTCGGCGCCCCTGCCGCTCCCCCACACGGTGTTCATCAGGTCGATCGGCGGTTCCTGGCCGGCGACCCGGTCACGGCGCGTCACTGCACCTCCCACTTCTGCACTGGTGTTCTTGTCGGCGTCACCCGGGGCTCGGCTCTTACCGCCGGTCCCCTCATTCCCGCCGGGCGAGGGTCAGGAACCGCGCCGACACCGCGGCGAGAGCGGCGGCGGCGAGAACGATGAGGCCGGCCGTGAGGAACACCGTCGGCAAGGTCACCGACGACACGAGGATGGCGCCGACGCCGGACCCCGCCGCCAGCGCCACCTGAAGGTTCGTCACGTTCACCGCCGACGCGGCCTCCGGGGTTTCCGGGGCCGCGTCGAGGATCCACACCAGCGTTCCCGGGTTCGCGATTCCCCAGAACAGGCCCCACAGCACGAGCAACAGGCCGGCCGACCAGGGCACGGTGCCCGCGAACGCCAGCCCGATCAGCAACACGGCCACCACCGTCGAGGCGCCGGCGAAGCTGCCGATCACGCTCCGTTTGAACAGCGACCCCGCGACGAGCGAGCCGACGATGCCACCGCAGCCGTAGATCACGTACAGCAGGGAGATCGTCCCGCTGGAGAGCCGGGTGTGGTCCATCAGGAACGGGGTGATGTAGGTCCAGGCGGTGAACTGTCCGACGAACACCAGCGCGCCCGCCGCCATCCCGAACCGGGCGGCCCGCCGCTTCACGACACCCAGCAGATCGCGCAGGTGCGTGCGCCCGTCCGGCGGAATGCTCGGAAGGATCACCGTCTGCGCGACCACGACCAGCAGCGTGGCCGCGGCCGCGGCGGCGAAGGTGAGCCGCCAGCCCAGCAGGTTGCCGAGGAACTGCCCCGCCGGCAGCCCGACCACCGTCCCACCCGAAATCCCGGCCGCGATGATCGTGATGGCGCGCGTGCCACCGGCCGGCCCCACCAGTTTGGGTCCCACCGGGGAGACCACGGTCCAGAAGGCGCCGAGGGTGGCGCCGAAGAGCAACCGCGCGATCAACACGAGTGCGAAGTTCGGCGCCACCGCGACAACCGCGTTCGACACCAGCACCGCGAGACCCAGGACGACGATGACCGGGCGCCGGTTGAAGCGGCCGAACCCCAGGAAGAACAGCGGTGCCGACACCGCCGCGCCGAACCCCGGCACAAGCACCATCAGCCCGGCGAGGCCCAGCGGGACCCGCAGCCCGTCGGCGATCTCCGGCAGCAGCCCCACCGGCAGCGTCTCCGTCATCACGATGACGAATGCGCCGAGAGCGACGGCCCCGACGGACAGCCAACCCCGTCTGCTGCCGGTCCCCTGTGTCTGCGCCTGTGTCTGAGTCGCGGCCGGTCCGGTCGGGACGGCCGCGGCGCAGGTCGACGCCGCGACCACGCGGACCCGAGGAGCGCGACTCGCCGGCGTCGCGTCTTCAGTTTCGGTCATGTGTTCCCCTCGCTCGCACCTCGGCCGGCGCAACCGGTTCCCGCGGCTGACGCGCGGCACGGCTGTTCCGGCGGAGGGACTGTTTCTGCAGGAGGTCCCGCACCGTGGCGGTCACTTCTCGCGGCCGTTCCTCCGTCGACCGGATCGAGCCACGGGCGTAGTGGATCTCTTCGGAAGTGAGCGCCCGGGGCCGGCGACTTCTTACGTCTGTGGGGAATGGTCCAGACCGTTGCCGGACATCCGGGTCGACGGCCGTCCGCTGCGGACTTCGTCAGTCGCGGACTGCTCGGGCGCCGTCAGCGCTCGACCGACGGCCCCGGCCGGGAGTTCAGGATCAGGTCCGTCGTGAGGCGGATGTGGTCGGCGAGGGCCGCGACCGCACGGTCCGCGTCGCCGGCCAGCGCGTGGTCCGTGATGGCCGCGTGCTCGGCGGCGGGGTCGCGTTCGAGGTCTTGTTCATCGAGGGCTTCGGACCAGCGGCGGTAGAGCTTCGCGCTGTCGCGGAGACCGCGGGCGATGGCGTACAAGCGTTCCCGGCCGCAGCCGGCGAGCAGGACGTCGTGGAACTCGGCGTGGGCGGCTTCCCAGTCCGGCGTGACGCGTCCAGGGTCAGCGGGGTCGCGACGGGGTGTGTTCGCGAGCGTGTAGTGCGCGGCGACGAGTTTCGACCGCCATGCGAGGTCGTCGCGCCCGATCGCGTGGCGCAGCGCCAGGCACTCGATGTCGACGCGGGTGTCGGTGAGGTCGAGCAGGTCCGCCTCGGAGATCGGGGTGACCTGGAAACCGATCTGCGGGTTCGCCCGCACCAGGCCCTGCTCGGACAGCCGGCTCAGCACCTCCCGGACGAGGCTCACGCTCGCGTCGTACCGGGTGCACAGCGGCCGGAACTTGAGCCGCTCGCCGGGCGGGAACACGCCGCCGAGGATGTCGGCGCGCAGGCTGGCGTACACGTCGTCGGTGCGGGTCCGGGAAGCCGCGGGTGTCGCCATGCGGCCACGATACACAGTCTCGAAGTGGGTCACTATGTTCGAACATATCTTGACATGCCGAACATCGACCGTTTAGAACTGGACTCATGCCCCTGGCTGCTCGGCCAGGACCGCCGCCGCCCCCTTGTCCCTCTCCTCACCAAGGACCCACCATGCCCGGCACTCCTCCTCGCACCGTCGTCGTCACCGGTGGCGGCACCGGCATCGGCGCCGCCACCGCCGCGCTTTTCGCCGCCGCGGGCGACGACGTCGTGATCACCGGCCGCCGCGAGGCCGTCCTCTCCCGCACGGCCGCGGACCTCGGCGTCCGCCACGTGACCTTCGACGCCGCCGACCCGGCCTCCGTCCGCGACGCCCTCCCGAAACTGCCCCCGACGGTCCACGTCCTCGTGGCCAACGCCGGCGGCAACACCGACCGCCGACGACCCCCGGTCCCCGAGGGTGACCTCGACGCCATCGCCGCCGCCTGGCGCGCCAACTTCGACGCGAACGTCCTCACCACCGTGCTCACCACCGAAGCCCTCACGCCACGCCTCGCCGACGGCGCCCGCGTCATCACGATCGGCTCGATCGCCGCCAAACAGGGCTCCGGCTCCTACGGCGCGGCCAAGGCCGCCGTCGAAGCGTGGAACGTCGACCTCGCCCGCAAACTCGGCCCCCGCGGCATCACCGCCAACGTCGTGGCCCCCGGCGTCACCCTCGACACCGAGTTCTTCCAGGGCACCGTGAGCAAGGAATGGGTCGAAACCCGCGTGGCCCCGGCGTTCGACCAACGCGCCGCCACACCCGCCGAAATCGCCTCCACCGTCCTCTTCCTCGCGGACGCCTCCGCGTCCCACCTCACCGGCCAGGTCATCCACGTCAACGGCGGCGCGTATACGGCCCGCTGACCACGGCCGGCACGCACAGTCGGCCGCGATGTCCACCCGATTCTCAACCGGGTGCGGGCTCGCCAGGCAACTCCGCATCGACCGTTCGGAGTTGCCTGGCACCCAGTCCCTTGTGGACGAACGGACCACACTTCACCCAGGCCCGCCGCACTGCTGACTGTGCCAACCGGACCCATGGCCGCACCGCCTGGTCCAGACCGCCTTCAAGACGTTACAAAGCCTCGGTAACGAACAACCCCAGCCCGTCGATCCAGTGATCGACATCGCTGTGCTCATCGACCCCGAAGGACCACCCCGTGACCGAGGAAGTGCCGGTGCTCGCGGAAGTACCCACCATCGCGACACCACCCCGACACCGGTCACGCCGGGTCCCCCTGGTGATCGCCGCCGTCGTCGGCCTCGTGGTCGGCGCGGCGGGCGTCGGTGTCCCGTGGTTCGTCACCGCGCACGACTCCGGCGTCGTCAGCGGGCTCCCGCTCGAGGCGCCCGACACCCTCGGCGGCGTCGACCGGGCCGACGTCTACCCGATCAAGCTCAAAGACGACGAATCCCACCGCCAGTTCGCCCAGCGCAACGCCACCACCGACCGCGAAAACACCAACCGCCTCTCCGCCGCGTACGGCGCACCCGCCCTCGTGCAGACCTACACCGCGACGAACTTCGCCCACTCCTTCCAGATCACCGCGGTGCGGGCCCACGCCCCCGGTCTCGTCACTCCCTACGAGGGCAAGGACAACGGTCTCGCCGGCCCCCTCAACGAACTCCGCCAGATCGGCGACGTCTCCTGCCTCCTGCACAACGACCTGGCACCGTTCGACAAACCCAGCCCGGACAAGACCTCGGTCGTCGTCTGCCAGCGAACCGACGCCACCCTGACCATCCAGCTCAAACCCCTCGGCGACGACACCTTGGAATACACCGACCCCACCGTCTGCGCGAACATGATCAACGAAGCCTGGGCCAAGCTGCACTGAGCAGCGTCGAGGGAGGGGGCGGTTCGTTCGACGATCCGCCCCCTCTCCCGCCGATCAAGCGGTCAGACACTGAGGTCGCGCCGCTGGTGCAGCCGTCCGTCTCCATCCAGCTCGATGACGGTGTCCACGCCGATCCGTTCCAGGAACGCGAAATCGTGGCTCACGATCAGGAGCGCGCCGCGGTACGCGTCGAGGGCTTCGGCGAGTTGCTCGACGCTCGCGATGTCGAGGTTGTTCGTCGGTTCGTCCAGCACCAGCAGCTGAGCGGGTGGCTCGGCGAGGAGGAGCCGGGCGAGCGAGACCCGGAACCGCTCGCCGCCCGAGAGCGTGCGGACGGGGCGGTCCACGCTGTCACCGCGCAGCAGCAGCCGGGCGAGCTGGTTGCGGACCGTGCCGCCCGGCGTGCCCGGCGCGACCGCCCGCACGTTCTCCATCGCGCTGGCGTCTTCGTCGAGCCCGTCGAGGCGTTGCGGCAGGAAGGCGACGAGGTCGGTGACGAGGCGGCCGTGCGGTCGCCCGGGCGTCGGCTCGCCACGCCGCACGAGTTGCTCGATCAGGGTCGACTTCCCGGTACCGTTCGCGCCGACGAGCGCCACCCGTTCCGGCCCCTGGATCACGAGGGTGCGGCCCTCGTCCACCAGCTCCGCCAGCCGTCGCCCGCGCGGCACGTCGGGATCGGGCAGCACAAGATGGATGTGCTCCTCATCGCGCACTCGCGCATCCGCGACGACCACGGCCTCCTGCGCGGCCTGAACCTTTTCGTCCACTGTGGACCGAAGAGATCCCGCGGACGCCTGCGCCTTGCCGGCCCGGTTGCCGGCAAGGATCTTCGGGATGCCGCCGTCCTTCTGGGTCTTCTTTGCCGTCCGTTCCCGGCGAGCCAGCTTCGTCTCCGCCTCGATGCGTTGCCGCTTCTCGACCTTCAACGCCTGCTGAGCCGAGCGCGCGGCCTGCACCGCGGCTGCCTGCTCCTGTTCCTGGTGCTCCTTCCACGCGCTGTACGGGCCACCGAGCGTGCTGAGCGCGCCGCCGTACAGCTCGGTCGTGGTGTCCATGTGCTCCAGCAGTTCGAGGTCGTGGCTCACGACCACGAGCGTCCCGGGCCACTGGTCCACGAACTCGGCCAGCTGGGCGCGCGTGGCGCGGTCGAGGTTGTTCGTGGGCTCGTCGAGCAGCGTGATCGGCGTGCGGCGCAGGCGCAACCCGGTGATCGCGATGAGCATGCCCTCCCCGCCGGAGACCTCGACGACCCGGCGGTCGAGGTCCGCCGCGGAGAACCCGATGTGGTGCAGGGCTTCGTCGGCCCGGGACTCGATGTCCCAGTCGTCTCCGATCGCCTCGAAGTGGCGTGGGTCGACCTCGCCGGACTCGACCGCCTTCAGCGCGGCGAGGACCTCGTGGATGCCGAGCAGCTCGGCGACGGTGGTGTTCTGCCGCAGCGTGAGCGTTTGCGGCAGGTAGCCGACCTCGCCCGTGGTGTCGATGTGGCCGGCAGCCGGGCGCAGCTCGCCGGCGATGAGGCGGAGCAGGGTGGACTTGCCGGCGCCGTTGCGGCCGACCAGCCCCGTCCGACCGGTGCCGAACGTGCCGTTGACGCCGGCGAGCGCCACCGTGCCGTCGGGCCACTCGAAGGTGAGCTCGCGGAGGGAGACCGCGGATTTCGGGGACATAGTGGTGTTTCTCCTTCTCTCGCCCGTCAACTGCCCGCGGGCGAGACGGGAATCAGGTCGGTGCCGACCAGGGGCGTCGGAGCGAGGTACCTCGCGTGCAATTGGCCGCAAGCGGCGTCGATGCCCGTGCCGAACTGGCGCCGACGGGTCGCGTGCACGCCACGCGCGGTGAGCCCGCGCACGAACTCGTCCACGCGGATCGAGGACGGTGCGCGGTACTGCGGAGCCGCGCCGGCCGCCTCGTTGTAGCGGATCACGCTCACGTGGAACAGCTCCGGGCGCGAGCGCCGGCGCACCAGCTCGGCGAGGGCGGCGAGGTGCGCGCCGCTGTCGTTGACACCGGCGATGAGCAGGTAGGCCAAGTAGACCTTCCGCCGGCGCGTGGCCACGTGCCGGTCGAGGATGTCGAGGCTGTGCGCCAAGGGAAAGCTCTCCTCGAGCGGGATGAGCCGCGCCCGCTCACCCGGGAACGGCGAGTGCACCGACAGCGTGATCGTCACCTGCGGGTGTTCGTCGGTGAGGCGCGCGAGGTTCGGGGCGAACCCGACCGTGGACACCGTGATCCGGCGCGCCGACATGCCGGCATAGGCCGCGTCGGTCAGCAGCGTCAGCGCGTCGAACACGTGCGGGTTGGCCAGCGCCTCACCCATGCCCATGAACGCGACGCTGGCCGGCTTCGGCAGCCCCGCGTGAGTCCACCGTGGATGCAACACCTGCGCGGCGATCTCGTCCGCCGTGAGGTTGCGGATCAGGCCGACCGCCCCGGTGGAGCAGAACGTGCAACCCAAGCCGCACCCGGCCTGGGAAGAGACGCACATCGAGTCCCAGCCGGCCCGGTAGTGCGACACGACGGTTTCGATCCGCGCCCCGCTGTCCGAGGTGAACAGCACCTTCTCGACCTGCTCGTCCCGCTGGACGTGCAGGGGCGTGAGCGGGTGCAGCCGCGGGCCGAACCGCTCCGCGAGCTCGCCGCGAAGGCGCGCCGGGAGGGCGTTGACGTCGGCGAACGTCTCGGCGGTCGAGCCCCGCCACGCGGTGATGAGCTGGCGGAACCGGAACTCGGGCACGCCCGTGCGCGCGAGGTGTTCGCGGATGCGCGTCCACCGGCTGCTCTTCGCCAGGGCGGTGCTCACGTGTCACCGTCCACAGGGGACAAGACCGCGCGTCCTCGGTAGAAGCCGCAGTGCTGGCACACGCGGTGTGGAGCCGTGGCCTTGCCGCAGAGGGGATTCGTGCAGGGGGTGAGCGCCGGAGCGCTGGTCTTCCAGTGCGCGCGGCGGTGCCGGGCGCGGGCACGCGAAGTGCGGTGTTGCATGGCAACGTCTTTCGTGAACGGTTGCGGGAGCCAGGAAAACTGGCAGGACAACCGACCACGGGGCCGTGTGTCGACGCGGCGGGAGGTTCGACGGCAACGGGCACGCGGCCACGCTCCTGCGGCAGGAAGCCGTTACCCGGACGCCGGGCAGGAGGAGGTCACATACCTGAAAGGTCGTAGTCGCGCGTTCGCGGTGAGGCACCGGGACCGAGGTCGGTGCGACACGAACGTGCCGGCGAGACGCACGCCGCGGTGTCGACGCCCGGAACGGGCGGACTCACGCGCGTGCGCGGAAAAACGATCGATCACCCTGCGGACAAAGACCGCACCAGTGAAAGCCACCGGCAGTTCGGTGGCTAGATTCTGTCGACCTCAATCAGTCCCATGCGTACCAGCTTAGCAGCGCCGTTTCCGCGCCCGAGCGCAGCCGGGCCGAGCGGGCCGCCGCGGCCACTCCCCCGCCGATGGGGCGAGGGGACTCGTTGCAGTGGCAGCGAAGTCCGATATGGACGTGCCCGCGACCCAAAGGGACCGCGGGCACGTCACCACTACTTCACATCAGCGCGTGAAACCGTCACATCTCGGCGGCGCGACCAGCGAACCGCTGCTTGAAGTCCGCGGACTCCTTCGCGGTGATGATCACGTCGTAGTAGCCGTCCTCGGTCGGCCAGCTGATGACGTCCTTCTTGCCGGCGGGGACCTGGATGGTGGTCTTCCGGCCGGCGAAGTCGTTGGCGACCAGGGTGTAGGTCACCGCCTTGCGGCCGTCGGCGGCCAGGGTGAACTGGACGGTCGCGGCCGACTTCCCGTGTCCCTTGACCAGTTTGACGTCGACCCGCGGCTGGACCGAGGTCCGGTCGTTGGCCGGGACGACCGTGCCGGCGAAGGACCGGACGAAGTGGTCGGGTCCGTAGAAGGTGAACGCGTACTTGCCGTTCGTCGCCTTCGTGTCCCAGGTGTAGGACTTCGACCGGTGGTTGCTGGCCGTGAGCGGCAGCGCGTCCTGGCCGATGCCGAGCGGCTCGGCGCCGGTCAGGGCGGGCACGTACTGGTCGGCGAGCCCGACCAGGCTGACCGCCTTGCCGTTCGGGCCGCCTTCGACGGTGAAGGTCGCCGTCGCGGTGCCGGTGCTGTGGTTCTCGACCAGAACGCCGTTGGGCTGGAACGACAGCGGGCTCCGCTTCGCCTTGCCCGTGATCTTCTGGGTCGGCATGACCTGCGCGCCGACGGCGGGCTGGGGCACGGCCGGCAGGCTCGCGTCGACGACGACCGACTTGAGCAGGTCGGCGGGCTTCGGCAGCTTCGGGAAGGACGTGTCGAAGTTGCTGAAGTCGATCGCCGAAAGCAGGTTGCCGGAGACGCCGCGTCGCCAGTCGTTGATGTTCTTGGAGATGGCCGGCTTGCCGAGGCTCTTGGTCCACTCCTCGATCAGCTGGATCGTCGAGGTGTGGTCGAAGACCTCGGAGTTCACGAAGCCACCGCGGGTCCACGGCGAGACCAGCACGAACGGCACGCGGCCGCCCATGCCGGGCTTGATCCCGGGCGCGCGCTCGCCGGCGGTGCCGACCTCGGGGATCGGCGGCACGACGTGGTCGAAGAAGCCGCCTTCACCGATGCGGTTCGCGTGGTCGGGCTCGTCGTAGTTCAGGATGATCAGCGTCGACTCCCACAGCTCGGGGTTGTCGTGCACCGCCTGGATCACCCGGTCCGTGTAGACCGCGCCGTTGTTCGGGGCGTACGTCGGGTGCTCGGTCCACGCCGCCGGCGCGACGACCCAGGACACCTCGGGGAGGTCGCCCGACTTGCAGTCGGCGATGAAGTCGCCCAGCACGTAGTCGAGGTTGGAGGTGTCGTTCTTGATGCCGGCGGGCTGCGTGGTGTGGGCGTGCACCACACCGCCGCGGGCGAGCAGGCCCTCGCGGGGCATGGTGTTCTGCGGGTTCGCGTTCTTCGGGTCGAACGCCGCGAACGAGCGGACGGTGTTGTCCGTGTAGTCGCCGAGGAAGTTGTCGTCGGTGTCGTTGTTGACGTAGATCTGCCAGCTGACCCCGGCGTCCTGCAGCGTTTCGGGGTAGGTCTTGAACTTGTAGGCGTAGCCGTAGTCGCCGTTGTTGTTCACGACCGGGCCGCCCTGGGTCCCGGCGGCGTCGTTGGTGCCGGCCCACATCATGATGCGGTTCGGGCTGGTGCTGGTGTCCAGCGAGCAGAAGTAGTGGTCACCGATGGTGAAGGCCTTGGCGAGCGCGTGGTGCCACGGCACGTCGGCTTCCATGAAGTACCGGTTGCGCGCGCTGGTGTTCTGCGCGTTGTACTTCAGGCTGTCGGCGTGGTAGGGCAGCAGGTAGCCCTCGGCCCGGCTGTTGGGGTCGTAGTAGATCGTCTGACCGTTCTGCCAGGTCAGCACCTGCTTGTCACCGAAACCGCGCGCGCCGGCGAGGTCGAGCGTGCCGAAGTAGTGGTCGAACGACCGGTTCTCCTGCATCAGGATCACGATGTGCTTGAGGTCCTTGATCGTGCCCGTGCGACGCGAGCCCTGCCCCTGCTTGCCGTTCGCCGCGACATCGTTCGTTGCCACGTCGTTCGTCGCGGCCTCGGCCGGAACGGCCAACAGCCCACCGGCGGCCACCGCGGCACCCGCGGCACCTGCGGCGCCCGCGGCCTGGATCAGACGGCGACGGCTGATCCGGTTGCGCTCCGTGGTCTCTCTGTTGCCCGCCGAATCGTTTTCAGACATGCTGCTTGTACCTTGCCTCTCGTGGTGGGGAGTCCTTGAGAGTCAACTGCCGCAAGTCTTGACACCGCGAGAATCAGGTTATGAACGTTCCGGAAAGTCTGGGGACGTTCATGGCCTCGACCTGCCCGGCCGGTCACTCGCTGTTCACGGGTGCGTAAGAGGCAGCATCGAATGCGTTCACGACCGACCCGCAGGGTGGGCTCGGTGAGCAGCAGGACGGCCTCGGCGGCCGCACCACCACTGCCGTCGAGCCGGCCTCAGCGCATTGTTCTGGTCGTCGGCTCGCCCTACGGCATCGACGACTGGCTCGGCGGACCGGCCGGCCGCTACGACTTCGAGTTCGTGAACAACGAGGGCGCCGGCGCGGAGGTCTACCTGGAGGACCCCGAGACCGAGCGGATCTACGTCGAGGTCGAGCACTTCGGCCGCGGCGTCAGCCGCGCGGTCACGGCATCGGTGCCACCCGGAACGTACCGCTGGGTCTGCATCACCGACTACACGATCAAGTACAGCCGGCCGGTCGTCGTCACCGGTGACCCGCTGCCCCACGACGTGCACGGGATCATCCCCGTGACCGGGCTCGACCTGCGGATCCCGATCAACGGCTACGTCGAGTGGATCACCGGACAGCTGCCCGCGCTCACCCACCAGGTCGAGCAGCTGCGCGACGCCCTGCGAACCGGCGATGCGGCAGCCGCCCGACGCGACTGGCTGACCGCCCACCTCACCTACGAGACGCTGGGCGGCGCCTACCGCGCGTACGACGAGACCGGTGACGACATCAACGCCGACCCGCCGCGCGGCCTCACCGCCGACCGCCTCGCGGACGCGGACTTCGCGGGCTTCCGCAAGATCGAAGCGATGCTGTGGCAGGACCGGCCGATGGCGACCATCGTGCCGCACGCCGACGCGCTGCTCGAAGCGATCGGGCAGCTCACCGAGGAGCTGGCTCTGCCGAACGCGATCACGCCGATCGACATGGGCCGCCGCGCCCACGAGATCCTCGAGGACACCCTGCAGTGGGACCTCAACGGGATCGGCGACGCCGGCAGCCAGACCGAGCTCGCGACCGTGGACGCGAACCTCACCGGGGTCTGGCAGGCGCTCGACCCGCTGCGGCCGCTCCTGCGCAAGCTGGACCCGTACCTGGACGAGACCGACCAGCAGCTGCGGCTCACCCGGCAGCTGGTCCGCAGCCACCACCACGCCGACGGCTGGGTCGGGCTGGCCGCGTTGTCCGTCCGGCAGCGCGCCGCGGTCAACGCGGCCGTGCAGCACAGCGTCGAACTGCTCTCCCACGCCGCGGTTGTCGTCGACCCGCGCAACGCCACCCGCGACCGAGGCCCGATCACCCATGACTGACCGCGACACCACCCTGCCGGCGAGCCGCCCGTTCGAGGGCATCCACCAGGCCGGCATTCTCGAGCCCGCACAGCAGGCGGCGATCGTCGTCGCGTTCCTCGTGACCGCCGCCGACCGCCCGGCGCTGCGCCGGATGTTCCAGACGCTCACGGCGACCATCCGCTACCTGGTCGCCGGGGCCGACGCCCCGACCGGGCGCGGCAGCGACGACGGGCTCGTCTCCACCCCGTACGAGAACGGCGTGCTCGGCCCGGGCACAGTGCCCGACGGTCTCACCGTCACGGTCAGCGTCGGCGCGAGCCTGTTCGACGACCGCTTCGGCCTCGCCGACGCGAAACCGGCCCGGCTCCGCGCGATGGACGAGTTCCCCAACGACGCGCTCGACCCCGACCGCTGCGACGGCGACCTGCTGCTGCAGATCTGCGCCGACCACGCGGACACCGTGCTGCACGCGCTGCGCATCCTGATGCGCGCGACCCGCGCCGACCTTCAGGTGCTGTGGCAGATGGAGGGCTTCACCAGTCCGCCGCGGCCGAGCGGGACGCCGCGCAACCTGTTCGGCTTCAAGGACGGCACCGCCAACCTGGAGTTCCTCGACCGCCCAGAGCTCGTCGACCAGCTGGTGTGGACCCGGCCCGGCGGCGACGAACCGGACTGGGTCAGCGGCGGCACCTACCACGTGGTCCGCCTGATCCGGATGTTCGTGGAGTTCTGGGACCGCATCTCGATCAACGAGCAGCAACGCATCTTCGGCCGCGACCGCGACACCGGCGCACCGCTGTCCGGCCGCCCCGGCGAGCGGATACCCGGCCAGGAGGAACTCCAGCTCCCCAGCTACTTCCGGGACGCCCACGGCAACACCGTGCCGCTCGACGCCCACACCCGCCTCGCCAACCCCCACGACGGCACCGCCGACGACCGCCGCATGCTGCGCCGCGGCTTCAACTACAGCGCCGGCATCGAGCGCAACGGCCAGCTCGACCTGGGCATGATCTTCATCTGCTTCAACGCCGACCTCGACCGCCAGTTCGTGGCCGTCCAGACCCTCCTCATCGACGAACCCCTGGTCGACTACATCTCTCCGTTCGGCGGCGGCTACTTCTTCGCCCTGCCCGGCGTGCAAGATGCGGAGGATTGGCTGGGTCGCGGGATGTTCGGCTGACCGAGCGCCGGTCGGGCCCTTCATCCGGCACGGGTGATGCAGCACCCGCCACGCTCTTGCTAAGCCCGTCGCAGCTGCTCGCTTCGGCCGTGTCCAGCAGCGGCAGGACGGCGCGGAGAGGGCAGGTGAGCGGCATGACCATCGGGGCGCGCACGGTGGTGGTGGGCACCGACGGCTCACCGGGCGCCGTGGAAGCCGTGCGGTGGGCGGCGACCGTGGCCGCCGAGCGCAACCTGGATCTGCTCATCACGCACGGTCTCGAGTTCGTCGTCCGGTTTCACGATCTCGACATCGCGGGGATGGACGACGTCGGAACCCTCGCGCAGCACCTCGCGGAAAGCATCGTGTCCGAAGCCCGCGAGGTCGCGCTCTCGGTGGACAGCTCGCTCACCGTCGGCACGGAAATCGTGCCCGAATCGGCTGCGGCGCTGCTGGTCGGGCTGTCGCGCACCGCGCGGATGGTCGTGCTCGGAGGAAGCGGCGTGGGCGCGGTCGGCGGGGTTCTCGTCGGCTCGGCGGTGGCGACGGTCGTGAGCCAGGCGCACTGCCCGGTGGCGGTCGTCCGGCGCCGGGGCGAGACGGTGCCGACGGTAGGGCCGGTGGTGGTGGGGGTCGACGGCAGCCCGAACAGCGAGCAGGCGGTGGGCGTCGCTTTCGAGGAGGCGGCGTTCCGCGGCGCCGGGCTGGTCGCGTTGCACGCGTGGAGTGACGTCTCCGACGAGCGCCTGTTCGGACTGGCGCGGCTGATCGCGAAGTGGGACTCCGTCGAGCCGGATCAACAGCGGCTGCTGGCCCAACGCCTGGCCGGCCGGCAGGAAGAACACCCCGACGTGGAGGTGCGCCGCCGGCTGGTGCGCGACAACCCGCGGGACGCGTTGCTGGAGGAGTCCGAACACGCGCAGCTCGTGGTGGTCGGGAGCCGGGGCCGGGGCGGCTTCAAGGGGCTGCTGCTGGGGTCGACGAGCCAGTCCTTGGTCCGGCGCGCTCAGTGTCCCGTGCTCGTCATCCGTCCGGAGACGGCGACGTGACGGTCGCCGGCTTTCCGAACGGCGCCGCGCCGCACCAAGCCGCGGCGCGCAGTCGAATCGCTCGGAGGCACGGACGCGTGCGGTTGCCGGGGCGGTCGGCGTAGGCGGATCGGCGAAATGAGGTGCACGTGACACGCTCCGGCTCTCTGGTTCGCGCAGTGCGCGGTCGTGTCGAGGCCGCCGTGCGGGTCGTCACCGAGGACCAGCTGCCCGACCGTGCCGCGGCGCTGACCTACTTCGGCCTGCTGGCGATCTTCCCGGCGCTCATCGTGTTGGTTGGCATTCTCGAGCTGACCCTGCGCTCCACGCCGGACACCGACGCCGTCGTCGACGGGTTCGTCGAGCTGCTGCCGGCCGGCGCCGCCGGCGTCGGCCCGGTCCTGAGCGACGCCCTGCGCGAGCGCACCGCGGCCGGAACGGTCGTGGGGGTCGGGCTGCTCGCGAGCGTGTGGGCCGTCTCGGGCTACGTCGCCGCCTGTCAACGCGCGATCAGCGCGATCCGCGGCATGCCCGACACCCGGCTGCCCTGGGTCGCCAAGCTGTCACGGCTTCCGCTCACCCTCCTGATGCTCGCGCTGCTGGCCGGGATCACCCTCGCGCTGCTGGCCGGCGGCCCGCTCGGCGGCGCGATCGAGCGCGCGGTCGGGCTGCCCTACCTGGTCGCGGTCCTCTGGCACTGGGCGCGGTGGCCGCTGTTGTTCGTGGTCCTCCTGATCTTCTTCGGGCTGCTGCACCGAGGATTGCCCGCCGCGCAGGGAGCTCCGAACGGGCGGACGGCGTGGGTGAGCCGCGGCGGTGTCGTCGGCGTGCTGCTCTGGCTCGCCGGCTCCGGCGCGTTCTCCTGGTACAACGCGAACTTCGCCACCGGCTACGGCGCGCTCGGCACGGCGGTCGTTTTTCTCGCGTGGCTCTGGGTGGGTCACTTCGCGCTGCTCGTCGGGGTGGAGATCGACCTCCGGACGGTCCGGCGCACCGACGGGAGCTGAGCCTCGCGCGGCCACGGCGCGATCATTCGGACCGCGGCGCGAACACAGTTCACCCGTCACGGACGACGACGGCCACTTCGACCGGAGGGGGAATGGGGTGCCCCTCGACCCGCCACACCCGGCGAATCTCACCGCGGAGGACGTGCGCCGTGACCGGACCGCAGACCGTCGTCGACGAGTTCAAGCTGCCCCAGCCGCGTTTCGCTGACAGGGGAAGCACCGCCGACGCCACCGGCCGGGCCGGCACCGCCCGTGGCGCTGGGCGCGCCGGCAGCACCGACCTCGCCCTCGTCGGCGTCCGGCACGGCTCGATCCGTCCCCGGCAGCGCGATGCGGCCGGCCGCTAGGGCGGGCGGGCTGGTGCTGGCGCTGGTGGCCACCGCCTGCACCGCAGCCCCACCGACCACCCCCGCGAACGCGCCGCAGGGCACCGGCAGCCTGGCCGACGTGCCCGCCGTCTCGGCCCGCGCGCTGCCGACCGTGGTCAAGGTGCTCACCGGCGGCGGCAACGGCAGCGGTGTCATCTACACCGCCGACGGGCTGATCCTCACCAACGAGCACGTCATCCGCGGCGCCTCCTCCGTGCAGATCGCGTTCGCCGACGGCCGCCGGTCTCCCGGCACGGTCCGAGCCGTCGACGTCGCCACCGACCTGGCCCTGGTGCAGACGGACCGCCGCGACCTGCCGGTCGCCCGGTTCCAGCCTCAGCTGCCGGTGATCGGCGAGCTCGCCGTGGTGATCGGCAGCCCGCTGGGCTTCGAGAACAGCGTCACCGCCGGCGTCGTCTCCGGGCTGCACCGCGAACTCCCCGGCAGCGCCTCGGAAACGCAGGCGCTCGTCGACCTGGTCCAGACCGACGCCGCCATCAGCCCGGGCAACAGCGGCGGCGCCGTGGTGAACAGCCGCGCCGAGGTGATCGGCATCAGCGAGGCCTACATCCCACCGCAGGCCGGCGCCGTGTCCCTCGGCTTCGCCATCCCCGCCGCCACCGCCACCGACATCGCCGAGCAGCTCCGGACCACGGGCCGCGCCCGGCACGCGTTCGCGGGCCTCGAACCGACCCAGATCACGCCCCAGATCGCCACCCAGCTGCGCCTGCCGAGCACCGACGGAGTCATCGTCGCCGCCACCGTGCCCGGCGGCCCCGCGGCCACCGCCGGCCTGAACCCGGGCGACGTCATCCTCACCGCCGACGCCCAACCGACCCGCCGCCCCGAGGACTTCCTGGGCGTCCTGCGCCGCCGCGCCCCGGGCGACAAGATCGCCCTCACGCTCCGCGGCCCGGACGGTCAGCAGCGCTCGACCGAACTCACGCTGACCGATCGACCGGCCTTCAGCCAATGAACGCGGTCTCCGTGATCCGGTAGCGAGGCGCCTTTCGATGTCTCCGCTCTGATGTGCTTCGCGAAGGTGCCTTCGTGACCGTTCGGATGGCTCTCCGCGTCGGCCACGAATGCTCGTCCGTCACTTCTCGAACTCACCCGAGTGCTCGGCCCACCACCGCGCGATGTCCGACCGCCGGGCGAACCACACACCACCCTTGGCCTGTGCGTACTCGAGAAACTCCCGCAACGCCCCGGTCCGCGCCGCCTGGCCGATCAGCCGCGGGTGCAAGCCGATGGACATCATCTTGGGCCGGCCCCGCGAGCCCTCCAGCCACAGCTCGTCGAAGCCGCGCTTGAGGTAGTCGAGGAACAGGCTCGGCGAACGGGTGCCCTGGATGTCGTTGTACGTCAACGAATACGGCACCACGAGATGCCGCGTCCCCTTGACGTCCACGTAGTAGGGAAGATCGTCGTTGTAGGCGTCGGAGTCGTACAGGAACCCGCCGTTTTCCACGACCAGCTCGCGGGTGTTGACCGACGGCCCGTACCGGCAGTACCAGCCGCTCGGCGCCTCGCCCCACGTCTGCTCGAACGAGGAGACCGCCCGCGCGATGTGGTCCGCCTCCTCGTCGCGGGTCAGGCGCCAGTGCTCCTCCCAGCGCCACCCGTGTGCGAGCAGGTCGTGCCCGGCCGCCCGCGCCTCTTTCGCGACCTCGGGGTTGCGTTCGAAGGCGACAGCGCACGCGAAGAACGTCGCCTTCACGTCGTAGTCGTCGAAGAGCCTGAGCAGCCGCCACACGCCGACGCGGCTGCCGTACTCGTACATCGACTCCTTGGCCAGGTCCCGCAGGTGGGCCGGGAACGCGTACTCCACTTCGGCCAGACTGTCGTTCTCGCCGTCGCCCATCTCGTGGGAGTACTCGGAGCCTTCCTCGTAGTTCACCACGATGTTCACGGCCACATTGGCGCCCTCGGGCCACCGCACGGCCGGCACGTCCTTGCCGTAGCCGACCAGGTCGCGGCTGAGGTTGCTCGCTGTTTCACGCATCGACGTCATCTCCTCGCTCAGAACAGCGCCGACCTGAATCCGGCGGCGCCACAAGATCAACTAGGCCGGGCTGTCGGTTCGCCGGCCGGAACCGTGAAGGACTTCCAGCGGCACCCGGTGCGTCTCCGGCACGAACACCGCCGCCACGGCCAGCCCCACGTACATCACCGCCACGGATCCGAACACCCAGGACGCCCCGACGTGCTGCAGGAGCGCGCTGGCGATCAGCGGCAGCAGGGCCCCGCCGACGAATCCGACGTTCACGATCACGGCCGTGCCGAAACCCCGGACCCGCGTGGGGAACAGCTCGGGTGCCCACGTCCAGATGGTGGTGTTGACGATCAGGATGAAGATCTGGAACACGAACCCGAGCACCAGGATGAGCACGTCACCGTTGGCGAACAGCGCGAACGCGGCCACGCCGAGCGCGCTCAGCACCGCACCCGCAGTGACGACAGTGCGGCGCGGAATGGCGAACCCGCCGTAGGAGGCGATCAGGCACCCGATGAGACCGCCGACGTTCTGCAGCATGGTGAACGTGACGCTGCCCTGCACCGAGTAGCCGCGGCCGACCAGGATCTGGGGCATCAGCAGCACCACGCTGAACTGGGCGCCCCACGCCAGGAAAGCCGTGACCCCCAACGCGATCGTGCGCCGACGAAGTGGCTTGGTCAGCACACTCCGCAACGCCTGTCCCCTGGTCTCGTCGTGCTGCGCGCTTTCCGAGGCCGCAGCGGTGTCCCGGCCGACGAAGGACTGGATTTCATCACCGCTGTGGATGCGCAGCCGTCCGGTGGACAGCCGGGTGAGGGCCTCGTTGGTCTCCTGGATCTTGCCGCGGCTCAACAGGTGGGCCGGCGTCTCGGGCAGGTACCGCCGGAAGAACACGATCAACACGGCGGGAACGCCCAGGAGCCCGAACGCCCACCGCCAGGCGTCGGCGCCCGCGTCGACCGCCGAGGCGAACGGACCGATGATCACCAAGGCGTAGATGTAGGCGAGGAAAATGCCGATGCCCGCGGAGATCGTGTTGAACAGGGAGACGAAAACGCCGCGGAACTTCGTCGGCGTCAATTCCGAAAGGTAGGTGAGCCCGACGGCGATCTCGCCGCCGACGCCGAGCCCGGTCACCACCCGCGTGATGCCGAGGACGACCGAGTTCGGCGCGAGGGCCGACAGCACCGAGCCCAGGCAGTAGATACCCAGGCTCACCGAGAGCAGGCTCCGGCGGCCGAAGATGTCCGCGACCAGGCCGCCACCGATGCCACCTGCGACGATGGCCAGCAGGCTCACGGTGGACAGCAGGGCCAGGCCCGAGGCGTCGATTCCGAGCGCCGTTTCCAGGGACGGGCCGAGGGCCGAGAGGATGAGTTGTTCGAAAACCTCGAAGAGGCCGCCCAGCACGACCAGGGTCAGCGCCAGATAATGCGTTCGCGTGAGCCCGAATCCGTCGATGATTTCGCCGAGCGATCGGGGTTTTTTGCTCATGGTGGCTTCAGCGTCGAATGCCATGGTTCCACTTCTTCGGCTCGAGTTTCGTTACCGGGCAGTTAAGAGGCGTCGTCGGCCTTCGTCGGCGGACGGGTGGGCAACGGGAAAGAGAACACGGAAACGAGATCCTCGTCGCCGGTGTTCTCCAGTGCGTGCCAGGAGGCGGCCGGGATGAAGATGGCCTGGCCGCGCTCGAAATCCAGGACACCCTGGTCGGTGTGCAGCCGGCCCGATCCCTGGGCGACGTACATGACCTCGGAGGTGGCGTGGGCGATCGTGCCCGTTTTCGGGGTGCCGGCCGGGATGGTCACCGCGCCGAGGCAGTTCTGGATCTCGGGAACGTTGGTGCCGCTCAACAACAAGCCGTCGGCGTGCGGGTGCGCCGGGTCCGGAGTGACCTGCACGTAGCGTCCGGTGATCGAGTCGGTCATGGGTTCCCTTCTCGCGATGGTTACGCCGCTCTCCCGGCGGGGAGCCGGCCGCTGCTCGGCGCCCTCGTGTCCGGGGAAGAGCTGCGTCTGGTTCCGCTGCAGGTGCGCCTTCATGGCTTCCTCGGCGGCTTCCGGTCCGTCACTGCGAATCGCATCGAGCACGCGTTGGTGATCGGCGATCAGTTCGACGCGCTTCTCGCGGTCCTTGAGAATGATCTGGTTGATCAGCACCCACAGGGGCTGCCGATCTATTTCGACCAGCTCCGACGCGAAATGGTTGAGCAGGTGGTTCGGGCACATCGCGGCCAGATCCGCGTGAAACGCCATGGAATGGTTCACGAAGTCGGGAAGCTGCGCCGGCTCGTCGATCAGGCGCGTGGCGATGTCGAGATCACGCTGGACCTCCCCCAGGTCGATGTCGCCCGGGCCGGCCGCCAGCAGCCGCGAGATCGGCGGCTCCACCACGAGCCGCGCCGCGATCACGTGCTCCGGCGTCGAGCCGATCTCGTGCCCGCTGCGCTGCGCGAGCCCCCGACTCAAGTCCGCGACGTACGTCCCGTCCCCGTGCCGCACGACGATGGCCCCACTCAGCTCCATCGCGAACAACGCCTCGCGCACGGTCGCCCGCGACACCTCGAACTTCACCGACAGATCCCGATCCGACGGCAACCGCGCCCCCGCGGCCAGCCCACCCTGCTGAATCTCACTCAGCAACGCCTGCGCGATGCGCAAGTACCGCCGCTTCGGCAGCGACGAACCGCCGGACTGGTCTGATGACTGCATGGGCAGACGTTAGACCACTGCCTCCGACGAAGACAAGGGGCGGCGATCGGCGTGAGTCGGCGGTCGAGCCCGAGCGTCTGACCTGGTCCCGGTCGAGGCGCCGAGCGGTGGCAGGAAGGATCGGCACAGCTCAAGGCCCCTTTTTGACAGTCGAAGCCAAGGGCGAAGCAGGGTGAACAGGCAGGTGCGGGGCGCCGCGGCTCGGGACTGTTACCTGGGCGACAGGTGGGCTCGGCCGGCCGTTTCGCGTCCGCGACGAGACCCGGCCGGGGTGTCCGTGCCGACCGACCACCGCCATGACGCGCTTCCCGCCCGAGGACGAAGTCTCCACGCCACGGGCGGAACGACCGGCACAAACGGCACCCGAAGAGGCGCCGTTCTCAGCCGAGCAGCGCGGTCAGCACCGAAGGTGCCTCAGCCGGACCCGACAGCGCAGCCCACCTCGTGCCGCACACCCGCGCGAGTGACTCCGCCTCCTCCGTGTCCTCCGACGGTGCGATGATCAGCAGCTCCGGCAGGGCCAGCGCGGCGGGGCCCGGGTCTTCGTCATCGGTTGCGCGACAATCCGACAGCAACACGGTCACCTTGCGGACGGCCCGTGACCGATCGAGTTGGCGGGCGGCCTCGCGCAGAGCGCTTGCCAGGCCGGTGACGCCGTGGCCGCGCAGGTCGAGAACGTCGTCGACCAGGGTGTCGGGTGGGCGCGGGGTGTCGAGGGCACGCAGGATTCGCGGCTCACGGGCGAAGGCGATCACGGCGTGCTCGCCCGGGGCTCGCCACACGCAGGCGGCGGCGGTGAGCGCGGCGGCGGCGAGGCGTGCGCCGCCCATGGAGCCCGAGGCATCGATCAGCAGGCAGAGGGCGAGGGTGGGCCGGGCCCAGGTGCGGGCGGTCAGATCGCCGAGCGCCGGCGGGCGGTGCAGTCTGCGGGCCTCGGCGACGGCCGGCAGCGACGCGTCGAGGTCCAGGTCCCCACCTCGGTCGGCGGGGACGGGTGTGAGGCGGCCGACGCCGGCGCCGCGCGGCGGACCGGACCGGACGCGGTCGAGAACGATCCGGGCAGCCAGCGCACGGGCCGCGGCCCGCAGGGATTCGTCGGTGGCGTGCGCGAGATCTGCGAGGAGGGTCAGGGCCTCGTCGGCGTTTTCGGTCAGGGCGCGGTCGAACGCTTCGAGGTCAAGGGCGCCGACTTCAGGCGAGATCCGGCCGAACCGGTCGTTGCGGGCCAGCTGCGAACGCGGCGTGCTGCGCCGGCCGGGCGCCGGGCGGGGCGGGTTGCGGCGAAGCGCGTCGCGCGCCGGGGCGCCCGCCGGCGGCGGGCTCAGGCTCCCCCCGGCGCATCACCGCCCTCCGGTCTCTCCGGTGTCGAGCCGAACGCCTTCTCGTAGAGCTCCTGCACCACCGTTTCGGCCGAGCGCGAGCAGGACTCCTGCAGCCGGATCCTTCCGGACAGCGCGACGACCGCCGCGTCGAGACCGACCCGCCACTCGGTGACGTCGACCGCGCGGCGGCGCGCCAGCGATGTGCTCAGCCGCACCATGTCGATGGCGCCGCGCACAGAGGAACCGACCCGGATCTCGCCGTGTTCACGCGTCGCCCGGACGAGCTCGACGACTTTGGCGCGCCACGGTTCCGGGACTCGCGGCGCGCGCAGGACCACGACCGTCTCCTCGTCGGCCGCGGTCTGGTAGCCCATGCTGATCCGGCACACGCGGTCGTAGATCGCCGACGAGATCCGGGCCGTCCCCACGGCGTCGAACGGGTTCATGGCCGCGACGAACCGGAACTCCGGCGCCGCCACGACACACCCGAGCCGCGGGACGTGGAGCTCGCCCTCGCTCATCACGGTCAGCAGGACGTTGAGCGTCTCCTCCGGGATCCGGTTGACTTCCTCGACGTAGAGCAGGGCACCGGACCGAAGCGCCTGCGCGAGCGGCCCGTCGACGAAGGTTTCCGGCCGGTAGCCCCGATCCAGCACCAGCGCGGGGTCGAAGTGCCCGATCAGCCGCGCCGGGGTGAGTTCCGCGTTGCCCTCGACGAAGACGAACGGGACCTCGGCGTGGTGCGCGACCGCCCGCAGCAGGGTGGTTTTGCCGGTGCCCGGCGGCCCTTCCAGCACCACGTGGGCGCCGCTGTCGAGGGCCGCTTCCAGCAGTTCGACCTCGTGTTCGCGCCCGACCACGGGCGACTTCGCCGCGGCCGGGCCACCGATCTGCGGGCCGGGCACCGGCGAGCCCGGCTCGCGCGGAGCAGAATGCACCGGCTTCAGTGCTCGTGGATCATGACGCCACGGACGTTGCTGCCGTTGAGCAGGTCTTCATACCCTTCGTTGACCTGCTCCAGCGTGTAAGTCTTCGTGATCAGCTCGTCGAGCTTGAGGTCACCGGACTGGTAGAGGCCCAGGATCTTCGGGATGTCAGTGGTCGGGTTGCAGTCGCCGAACAGCGTGCCCTTCACCGTCTTCTTGAACAGCGTGAGGATCGAACCGGGGAGCTGGATGTTCTTCGTCGCCAGCTTGTTCAGACCGGTCAGCACGACGGTGCCGCCCTTGCCGGTGGCGTCGAACGCACCGGTCACGATCTCCTCGGTCACGATTCCCGCGGTGACGATGGCCTTGTCGGCACCGTTGCCGTTGGTCATCTGCCGCGCGAGGTCACCGGCTTCCTCGACGGTCGCGACGGCGTGGGTGGCACCGAGCTCCATCGCCTTCTCGCGCTTGTTCGGCAACGGGTCCACGGCGATGAGGTTCTTCGCCCCGGCGTAGCGCGCGCCTTGCACGGCGTTGATGCCGATCCCGCCCACGCCGGACACGATCACCGTCTCGCCCGGCTGGACATCGGCGGCGTTCACCGCGGAGCCCCAGCCCGTCGGCACCCCACAGCCGACGAGCACGGCCTTGTCCAGCGGCAGGTCGTCATCGACCTTCACCACGGAGTTCTGGTGGATGGTGGCGTATTGGGAGAAGGTCCCGAGCATGCACATGGCGCCGTACTGGCCTTTCGGCCCGGAGAAGGGGAACCGCTCGCCGGGCAGGTAGCCCTCGAGGATCGTGGCGCCCATGTCGCAGATGGCCTGCTGCCCCGTGGCGCACCACCGGCACACACCGCAGTTGGGGATGAACGAGCAGACGACGTGATCCCCCGGCTTCGCGCGGGTCACGCCGGGGCCGACCTCTTCGATGATCCCGGCGCCCTCGTGCCCGAGCACCATCGGCAAGCGGGCTTCCAGGTCACCGTGGGCGATGTGGACGTCCGAGTGGCACAGGCCGGCGTAGGTGTAGCGGATCAGCACCTCGCCGTCTTTCGGTCCGTCCAGCTCCAGTTCCTCGATCTCGATCGGCTTGCCGACTTCGTAGACAACCGCTGCCTTCGTCTTCACGGGTTTCTCCTTCACTTCGTTGTGAGGTTCCGTCGAAAGGTGAGGTCGACGGCCTTGGCCCAGAGGCGGGGGCCGATCGTCATCCCGGCGGGATTCGAGGGGAGGCAGTCGAGCGCGGGCCACACGCCGGCCGCCAGGCGGCTGTCCCGACCACCGCCGGCCAGCTTCACCCGCCCGGCGACATCCGGTTCCAGGTCGTGTCGAGTCATCGGACACTCCTTCGCACCGACCGGCGTCGATGCCGGAAGGTGGCCCCCGATCGTGACAATCCAGCAGGAAGTCTGTCAACTTCCCCGCCGGGCCCTCGGATGTGCCCGCCCTCGATCACGCGCCCGAGCTCGTGTTCGTCCGTATCGACGGCGTCGATCCGGGGAACACCACCGCGGAGTAGCAACGGCCTTCTGCCGGCCGGAGTTCAAGCGTCCCCAGGGAGAGCGGCGCCCGCGTCGAACGCCGCCTGGTTCCGCGCCTGGTTTTCGGCGGACCAGGCGGCCAGACCGAAGGCCGCTGACCGCGGCAAATCCTCCAGCGTGGTCAAGCGGTATTCGACGCGGACGCCCTTCCGCGTTCGAGCTCCGTTCGACAAAACCGTTGCGTTGCAGCTGCTTCAGC
This sequence comes from Amycolatopsis rhabdoformis, assembly GCF_035918295.1. Lineage (GTDB taxonomy): Bacteria > Actinomycetota > Actinomycetes > Mycobacteriales > Pseudonocardiaceae > Amycolatopsis > Amycolatopsis rhabdoformis. The sequence goes on along the minus strand of NZ_CP142149.1, from coordinate 2,055,222 downwards.
GCGGGCGCGATACCTGCGACAAGGGAAGCCTTCTCCGCGCAACAGCGGCCGTTCTCGCCGGCATTCTTGCCACGGATGGTCAGCTCCTGCTTCGTGCCGGCTCGGCGGCTTCCTGCCGGACCTGGACCCGCTCCAGATCGTTTTCCGTTTTCCCCTTCCGCGCAGAAGGTGAAAGTTTGCTTCTCCGCCGGCTTCAGCCCTGCGATCGCTCCTTCGAACGACGTCTGCACGCTGTCGATCGCCGAGTACCTCCCAAGCGGCCCGGCCGAGCCGACCACACATCACCAGGCCGGCTCTGCTTCCCCACCAGCCGCCAGCAGCACCCCGAACGGCTAGCCACCGCCTACCCGTTCGACCAGCCGCCGCCCAACCCCCCGGCCGCGATTCTTTGCCCACACGGACACCCGGTCCGCTGTTCCACTATTCCGACGTCCACGGCCGGGCCACGAACCCCGGCAGTCCGGTCCGACCGGCGCCACAACCGGTGCCCCATCCGGTGACCCCGTCGATGCTTCGTCTCCCTTCCCATCGGAACGCCCGACCCGTCCGGAGAACACTCCGCCGACTTCGGCCGGCCGGCGGTCCCCGCTACGTCAAGGAGCTTTCATGACCGCGAACCCCGAACCCATCGAGCGCGACCCCGCCAGAGCCAGAACTCTCGGCGAACCGGCCTTCGAAAAGGTGTCGACCCGGGACATCAAACGCTCGACCGTGATCGGCTGGGTCGCCGGCATCGTCGCGGTCTACGACTTCATCCTGTTCGGCACGTTGCTGCCGCGGATCGCGGCGACGTTCGGCTGGTCCGAGTCCTTCGCGCTGCTGGTGTCCACGCTCGTGAGCGTCGGTACGGCCGTGGCCCTGTTCGCGATCGGGCCGATCGTGGACCGGATCGGGCGCCGGCGCGGGATGATCGCCACGGTCAGCGGCACGGCGATCGCGTCGGCGGTCACGGCCGCGACCGGGGGCGCGACCAGCCTCGTCGCGGTGCGCTCGATCAGCGGGCTCAGCCTGTCCGAGCAGTCCGTGAACGCGACCTACCTCAACGAGCTCTACGCCGCGGCCGAGGACGAACGTGTTTCGAAGCACCGCGGCTTCGTGTTCTCGATGGTGCAAACGGCCTGGCCGCTCGGCGCCCTCGCCGCCGCGGGCTTCGTCGCGCTCGTGTCCCTTTTCCTGGACGCGAGCCAATGGCGCTGGGTCTTTCTCCTCGCCACCGTCCCGGCGATTCTTGTCGCCCTGTTGTGCCGGAAACTGCGGGAGAGCCCGCAGTTCCTGGCCCAGCGCGGCGCCGCGAAACAACGCTCCGCGCCGCTGTCGATGATCTTCAAGCGCGCCCAGCTGCGCAACACCGTGGTGCTCGCGCTCGGCTGGCTCACGAACTGGATGGCGATCCAGACGTTCAGCGTTCTCGGCACCACCGTGCTCGAGTCGGGCAAGGGCTTCAGCTCGTCGAACAGCCTGCTGCTCGTGGTCGCGTCCAACCTGGTCGCCGCGCTCGGGTACCTCGCGCACGGCTGGCTCGGCGATCGCTTCCCGCGTCACCGCGTCATCGCGGTCGGCTGGACCGTCGCCGCGGCGATGTTCACGCTGATGCTGCTCGGCCCGAACAACGTCGGGTTCGTGCTCGTCACCTACATGATCGGGTTGTTCTTCCTGCTCGGCCCGTACGCGACCCTGCTGGTCTTCCAGTCCGAGTGCTACACCACCGAATGCCGCGCGACCGGCGGCGCGTTCGCCTTCGCCATGAGCCAGCCCGGCGCCATCCTCGGCGGGCTGCTCCTCTCGGCGCTGACCGGGCTCGGCTGGGGCTACGGCCCGGCCGCGCTCGTCGTCGGGGCCGGCGGCTGCCTCATCTCGGGCCTGCTGATGCTGGCCGGCCGCAACGTGGCGGCCAGGGCGATCACCGGAGCCTGAACGAGTTCACCCGCGCCGGAACTCCTTGTCGCGCACGGCCCCGAGCTGCCGGGACCAAGGCAGCTCGGGGCCGTGCGCCGCACAAAGCCGCCTACCGCCCGATCACGGTGTGGTCCACCTCGAGCACCACGGGCGCGTGGGCGGTGCAGTCCCCCACCACGCCGTGGTCGACGACCGTGAGGCCGCGCACGGCGAAGTCGGGAGCGTGGTGGGTGGCGTACCAGCGGTCGAGGCGCCGGGGCGGGTGGTTGTCGGCCGGGTGGAACCCGGTGGTCGCGGTCCAGGGCGCACCGGCGATGCGGGCGCAGTCGCGCATCCCGCCGAGCCGCTCCAGCCGGAACGCGACGCGCCGGTCGAGGTTCCCGTGCTCGTCGAACTGGTACGCGAATTCCGGGTGCCAGGGCTGGTTCCGGTACGGATCGTGGTCGTAGAAGGCTTCGCTGCCATCAGGTTGCACCACGGTGGTCGTGCCGAGGCCGTTGAAGTCGCCGCCGACGAACCCGGGCACGCTGTCGCCGTGCATGGCGCGCAGGATCTGCGCGGCGTCGGACCAGCCCCAGGCCTGATCGAACGGGGACAGCTGCACCGACCCGATCCGCAGCCGCGGGCCGCCGAGGTCGAACACGCAGGTGATCAGCGAGTGCCACAGGCCCGCGTCGGCCCGTTCGTAGCGGTCGAGAGTGCCTGGTACGGGGGTGATGCCTTCGCGCCAGAGCAGCGCGGCGTGGTGGATCCCGCCGCCCAGGGCGAGCATCGGCTCGCCGCGGTGTTTCCACTGCCGGTCCACCGCCTTGGCCAGACGCCGCAGCCGGGTCGTCGCGAGGTCTCGCTTGTCGGGGTCCCGAGGCCCGGGTTCGCGGGCGACGATCTCCTGCACCGCCAGCACATCCGCGTCGAGCCCGCGCACCAACGCCTCCAGCCGCGCGAACCGTTCCTCCGCGGCCGGGTCGTCGCCGTCGTAGAGGTCGAACGCGTTCACCGACACCAGCCGCACAACGACCCCCGTGTTCGTTTCCCAGCACCGATCCGGCGCCACCGTAGCGCGGCGATCACCACCCGCCGGCTACGGCAGCGCGGAAGTCAGATCGTCAGCCCGGCCCGGATCGTGAACACCACGAGCTGAGCGCGGTCCCGCGCATTGAGTTTGATCATCGCCCGCCCGATGTGAGTCCGCACCGTGGCCGGACTGAGCACGAGCTCGGCGGCGATCTCGTCGTTGGACGCACCGGTCGCGACCCAGGCCGCGATCTGCCGTTCTCGTTCGGTCAGCAGGTGCAGGTCGGGATGCGGGCGGGCCTGCGGTTGCGCGGCCATGTGGTCGATGACCCGGCGGGTGACCGAGGGCGAGAGCAGCGATTCGCCGGCGGCGACGACGCGGATCGCGTGCAGCAGATCACGCGCGCCGGTGTCTTTGAGGACGAACCCGCTGGCGCCCGAGCGCAGGGCTTCGAAGATGTAGTCGTCCATCTCGAACGTGGTGAGCATGACCACGCGCACCGCGTCCAGTTCGGGGTCGGCGGTGATGCGGCGCAGGACCTCGAGGCCGTCCCAGCCCGGCATCCTGATGTCCAGCAGCACCACGTCCGGTCGCTGCCGGCGGACGACCCCGAAGCCGCTCTCGCCGTTGTCGGCCTGGCCCACGAGCGTGATGTCGTCCTCGACCGAGAGCAGGGTTTCCAGGCCCACCCGGATCAGGCTCTGGTCGTCCACCACGACGACGCGGATCACGGGCGACCCGCCGATACGGACGCGGGCGACGGCAAGGTGGCGCTCACCCGGAACCCACCCTCGGGCCGGCGCCCGGTTTCGAGCCGGCCGCCCAGCCGCTGGGCCCGGCGGTGCATGCCACGGATGCCCAGGCCCGCGACGACCTCCGGCTCGTCAGGTGCGGTGCCGGGCGGCCGCGGATCGGTGTTGGTCACGTCCACCACGAGGTCCGTCCCCGTCGACCGGACCTCGACGCGGGCGGTGGCCCGGGGTCCGCCGTGGCGCAGGACGTTGGTGAGCGCCTCCTGGACGATCCGGTAGGCGGCGTGGTCGGTGTCCACGGGCACGGATCGGGCGTCCAGTCCCGGGTCGAGGTCGAGCACGACCGGCACCCCACCGCTGCGGATGCGCTCGACCAGACGCGGCAGATCGGAAATGCCGTCGCTCGGGGTGAGCCGGGCGCTGTCCGCCGCCACCGGTGGATCGCCCGCCTGCAGGTTCGCGACCTCCGCGCGCAGCCCGTCGAGCGCGGCGCGCGCGGTGTCCTCGATCGCCGTCAAGGCCTTCCCGGCCCGTCGCGGATCCCGCTCCAGCACATGCCGTCCGGCGCCGGCCTGCATCGCGATCACCGCGAGACCGTGGCCGACGATGTCGTGGAGCTCCTGCGCGATCCGCAGCTGCTCCTCCGCCGCGGCCCGGCGAGCCCGCTCGGCGCGCACCCGCGACCTGGTCTCCTGCTGAAGGCGCAGCCCGACGCCGACCACGGCCGGGAGCACCAGCCACAGGAACGCCGAGGTCACCCAGCGGAGCAGAAATGCCGCCGGGTCGTTGGCGAGCAGGGCGTAGCGCATCGCGAACGCGCCGATCAGCACCACGCCGTAGCCGACACCGACGCGATACAGCGGCGACCCCTGCACTTTCCAGGTCAGCATCGTGGTGGCCAGCATGAGCTGGAACATCACGGGCCCGAAGGCGTAGCCCAGCGCGAGGGAGACGGCGACGGCACCCGCGACGAACCCGAACGCGGTGATCGGGAAGCGTCGCCACAGCAGCAGCGGCACGGTGGCCACCACGCCCAGGACGTACTCGGTCACGTCCGCCGCCGGCAAGCCCGGCTCACCCAGCGCGTCGAACCCGATGCCGTAGAACACGAACAGCAGGAGCAGCGCGACGACCGCCGCATCCAGCCAGTGGATGCGCCACGGTTTCCTCGCTGCCATGGCCGTCATCGTAAGCCCGAGACCTCGGGTCAGTCCTGCGCTCGGCGCCGTACCCGGCGTACGCAAATCTTCGTAGTCGGAAGCCCACGAGCCACCGATGTCCGCACCACCTCGGCCCCGACAGAGTCGTGATCGCCGCGTCCGAGAGGTCGGCGCGGGCTCGACGGGAGGTTCGTGATGACTCGGCTCGCTCGATGGTGCTTCCGCCACCGGCGTCTCACGCTCGGCGGATGGGTGGTGGCCCTGCTCGTGTTCGTCGGAGCGAGCCTGTCGGTGGGGTTCGACTACTCGACGGAGTTCACCGTGCCGGACGGTCCCTCGACCCAGGCGCGGGCGCTCCTCGAACACGAGTTCTCGAGCTCGGCCGGCGAAGTGGATCAGATCGTCCTCGAGTCCACCTCGCCACTCACAGCCGACCCGATTCGATCCGACGTCGAGGGAATGCTGGCGAAGGTGCGCGGCCTGCCGCACGTCGCCCGGGTCGCCGGTCCGTACGGCGACTTCGGCACGAGCCAAGTCAGCCCCGACAAGAAGATCGCCTACGCGACGGTCACCTTCGACACGCGTAGCCACGACCTTCCGCGCAGCGCAGTCCGCTCCGTCATCGACACCGCCCAGTCGATCCAGGGAGCGCGGCTGCGCGTGGCGCTCGGCGGCCAGGCGATCCAGAACATCCAGCCGCAGCAGGCATCCGGCAGCGCCACGCTCGGGATCGTGCTGGCGCTGATCGTGCTCGGCCTCGCGTTCGGCGCGCTGTTCGCCGCGGTGACCCCGATCGTCACCGCGCTCTTCGCGATCGGCATCGGCTACGCCATCACCGGCCTGCTCAGTCACGCGCTACCGGTCGTGAGCTTCGCGCCCATCCTCGGCGTGCTCATCGGCCTCGCCGTAGGCATCGACTACGCGCTGTTCATCGTCACCCGGCACCGCGCCGGTCTGCGCGCGGGGCACTCCGTGGAGGACAGCACCGACGCCGCGCTCGACACCGCCGGCCGCGCCGTGTTCTTCGCCGGGCTCACGGTCGCGATCGCGCTGCTCGGCCAGTTCGTGCTCGGACTGTCCTTTCTGGACAGCGTCGCGCTCACGGCCACCGTCACCGTCGCGCTGACCATGCTGGCGTCCCTCACGCTCTTGCCGGCCCTGCTCGGTTTTATCGGCTCCCATGCCCTCAGCCGCCGCGAACGCCGCCGCCTCCGCGAAACCGGACCGCACCCCGAGGAAGCCACGTCGGGCTGGCACCGCTGGGCCCGCCGGCTCGAACGCCACCGCGTCCCGGCCGCGCTCGTCTCCCTGCCGGCGCTGATCGTCCTCGCGCTCCCGGCCCTCGGCCTCCAACTCAGCCTCGACGACGCCGGCAGCGACCCGGCCTCCTCCACCACCCGGCAGGCCTACGACCTGATGGCGACCGGGTTCGGGCCCGGGATCAACGGCCCCCTGCAACTGGTGGCGACGATCGACAGCCCCGCCGACAAGGCGGCCTTCACCCGGGTGGTCCAGGCCGCCGCCGCGCAGCCCGGCGTCGCCTCCGCCACCCCGGTCCGGTCCACTCCCGACGGCACCGCCGCGACCGCGGCCCTCTACCCGACGACCGCGCCGTCCGCCCCCGAAACCCCGGCCCTCTTGAACCACCTCCGCGACGACGTCGTGCCGAAGGCGGAAGCCGGCACCGGCCTGACCGTCCTCATCGGCGGGACGACCGCCACCCAGGCGGACTTCTCCCGCGCCCTCGCGAGCCGGCTTCCCGCGTTCCTCGCGATCGTCGCCGTCGTCGCGTTCCTGCTGCTCCTGCTCGTCTTCCGCAGCCTGCTGATCCCGCTCCTGGCCTCGATCCTCAACCTCCTGTCCATCGCCGCCGCCCTCGGCGGCGTCACCGCCGTGGTCGGCCGGCGATGGGGCGCCTCGCTCTTGGGCATCAGCGACAACACCCAGGTCGAAGTCTTCCTGCCGGTGATCATGATCTCGGTGCTGTTCGGCGTCTCGATGGACTACCACGTGTTCCTGGTCAGCCGCATCCACGAACACTGGTCCCGCACCCACGACAGCCGCGCGGCCGTCACCCACGGCCTCGCCGTGACCGGCAAGGTCATCACCGCGGCCGCGAGCATCATGATCCTCGTTTTTCTGTCCTTCCTGCTCAACGACGGCGTCATCGTCCAGCAGTTCGGCATCGGCCTGGCCGCCGCCGTCGTCATCGACGCCTTCCTGATTCGCACGCTCCTCGTCCCGGCCCTCCTGCACCTCTTCGGCCCCGCCGCCTGGTGGCTGCCCCGATGGCTCGATCGGCTACTCCCCCACGTCCGGATCGAAGGCAGCAGCAGCGTTGCCGCGTCTGAGGGCTCCGAAAGCGAACCGACCCATGCCTGATCACGGGAAAGCCCGTCGTGTAACCGCAAGCTGGTTCAGCGCGATGACCTTCGGTGTCACCCAGCCTGTTCGATCAGCATGTCCGGCAACGTTCGTGCCCGCTCCGGTGCGAAACTGGCCGGAACGTGAAGACCCAAGGAGTTCAGTGTGGCCTCTGACGCCCTGGAACGACCTGTTCCGGAATCGAGCGGACCGGGCCACGCGGTCCTCGGTCTGCTGGACAAGGCCATCGGCGTGCAGTCACCGCTGGTCCGCAAGAACATCGCCCGCGCGCGCCAGCGCAAGCCGGATGCGACGCCGGCGGAGGTCGTCCGCACCCTGGAGCGGATGTACGTCAGCGCCCTGGCGGGAACGGGTGCCGCGGTCGGGGCCACCGCGGCCGCACCCGCCGTCGGCACCGCGGTCGCGCTCGCGTTGTCGGCCGGCGAGATGTTTTCCTCGTTCGAGCTGAGCACCCTGTTCGTGCTCTCGGTCGCCGAGGTCCACGGGGTTCGGCTGGACGAGATCGAACGCCGCCGCACGCTGGTCATGGGGATCCTGCTCGGCGAGTCCGGCTCCACGACCATCGGCAAGGTCGCCGAGCGCACCGGTCAGCACTGGGGCCGGCACCTCGTCGACAAGGTCCCCGTGGCGACGCTGCGCCAGATCAACAAGGTCCTTGGCAAGAACTTCATCACCAAGTACGGCACCCAGCAGGGAATCATCGTGCTCGGCCGGGTGGTCCCGTTCGGCATCGGCGCGGTGATCGGCGGCGGTGCCAACGCCACCGTCGCCGCGGTCTCCGTGCGAGCCGCCCGCCGTGCGTTCGGCCCGGCACCGCAGGCGTGGCCCGAGGCGGCGCCGATCACGATGCCACCGCCAGGACCGAAATCCCTGGATCAGCCGATCAATGCTCGTGCGGATCGGTTGTGCGAGTCACCTCTCGGCAGCGTTCAGACCGGTGAGGCGAGCCACCGCGGCGAAGCCGTCGTCAGTTCCAGGCCAGGCGGCGCGAACGGTCTCGAGTCCGGCACGGCGCACAACGGAGCGGAGCACGGCGGTCACGACGATCGCGTCGTCGGCGTAGCCCAGGACCGGGATGATGTCGGGGATGAGGTCGATCGGGAGCGCCAGGTAGGCCAGCAGTAACGCGAGCCGGATCCGGACTCCGCGCGGCAGCTCCGGGTCGGCGGCCAGGCGTCGCAGCAGGCGCAGCAGGTCGGGCAGAACGCGCAGTGCCTCGCGGAGCAGGCTGCCGCGTGGGCGGGCGATGATCAGCACCACGACCAGCGCCAGCCAGGCCAGCACGACCGCGCCGCCGATCCCGATCAGCAGGTCCCACCAGAACGAGCCCGTCACGACTGGTCCACCACCCTCAGCGTCGCCGTCGAGGTCGGGATCCCGCTCGCCGGAACCTCAGGCGCTTCCGCGCGCAACGCCGCGGTTTCGAAGGCGGCCAGCTCGGCCGCGGCCTGCTCGACGGCGGCCCGCGCCGCGGCGCCCGCGGGCGCGTCGAAGTAGTCACGAGCGGCGATCTTGCCCAGCCAGCTCCGGAAGCGATCCAGGTCGGCCTCGGACTCCTCGACCTCGGCGTAGGTCGCGTTGCCCCGCGCCTGTTCCTCGGCCAGCTCGTCTCGCAGTTGAGGCAGCCGTTCGAGGACCTCGGCGTACTCCGCGTCGCGCGCGGTGTTGAACTCCGCGATCACCGCGTGCTCCTCGGCCGGATCACCGAACTGCATCGTCAGCACCCGCGCCGTGCCCCCCTCGTGGCGCACGCGGCCGGCCAGCCGCCCGACGTCCCGCACGGGCCCGGGCCGCGCAGGCAGCAGGCACACCGACTGCTGCAGGTACAGCGCCCCGAGCGACCGCAGCTTCCGCCACACGTGCACGCGCAGCCGGTCGGGCCCGCCCGCCGTCGAAACGCTGATCAGCAACCACGCGGATCGCTCGGATGATTCGCTCGTCACGAGGCTATGTTACGGGAGTTACAAATCGCAGTACAGCCTGGTTCGCGGAGACCTGTTCAGCGCAGTTCGCACTCTTCGCGCCGAGAGGCTGCCCGCATCCGGATATCCGCGGGCCCAGCCGACCCAGGCCGCGACAGGGTCCGCGGCGCAAGTCTCACGTCGCTGCGCAGGGCCGCCCCCACGAGGTCCCCGCCTACTCCCCCACCTCATCGCCGACGCGATGAGGCCTCAGCCGGTCAGGCCACCGCCTCCGACGAACGGTCACGCCCCCTTGCCACCACCCACCGTGTGCGTTCCGGCGCTATCCTCCGCGAGGTGCAGACTGAAGGTGGCGTGGTCCTCGCAGGCGGACGTTCGTCGCGGATGGGGCGGTCGAAGGCGGGCCTGGAGTGGCACGGGTCGACGTTCCTGTACCGCACCGCCGCGTTGCTGACCCGCGTCGTCGACGGCCCCGTGGTGGTCGTCGCCGCGGCCGGGCAGGAGTTGCCGGAGCTGCCGGCGGGCGTGGCGGTGATCGAGGATCCCGTCGAGGGGCTCGGGCCGATGCAGGGGGTGGCCGCGGGGCTGGCGGCGGTGCGGGACCGCGCCGAGGTCGCGTTCGTCTGTTCGACCGACATGCCGTTCCTCCATCCGGCGTTCGTGCGCCGCGTGCTGCGGGGCCTGGCGGAGTCGAAGGCGGACATGGTGATGCCCGTGGCGCGCGGGTTCCGCCAACCGCTGGCCGCCGGGTATCGGAGCAGCCTGACGGACCTCATCACCGGACTGATCGGGGAAGGCGATCTGCGGCCGGGGATGTTGTTCAAGCACTGCGCCGTCGCTCAGCTCGAGGACCCAGCGCTGCTCGACGATCGGGCGCTGGCCCGGTTCGATCCGGAGCTGGAGTCGGTGGTCAACGTGAACACACCCGAGGAGTACGCCGCCGCGCGGGAGCGGCCGGCGCCGGAGGTGACGATCGAGCGGTTCGGGGCGCTGGCGGGCAAGGACGGGCACCGGCCGCAGGCAAGCCGGGCCGCGACCCTGGGTGAGGCGGCCGAGCAGGCGGGGCTGGCGCTGGACGCGCACGTGGTCGCCGCGGTCAACGGGGATCAGGTCACGCGGGATCCGCTGTTGCCGCTGGCCACGGGTGATGTGGTGGCGTTCCTGTCGGCGGATGCCGGCGGCTGAGCGCGCTTTTCCGGCCGGCACAGGCTTACAGTCGAGTCATGGCGCCGGGCGGGTTTTTCGGGCGAGCGCTCCTCATCGACGTCGATGGCGACGCGGCGACGGGTGCGGCTGTCGAGCTGGACGAGCGGGTACTTCGTGCCTACCTCGGAGGGGTCGGGCTGGGAACCTGGCTCCTGCACCGGTTCGCGCCACCCCGCGCCGACCCCCTCGCGCCGGAGTCCCCGCTGGCGTTCGTGTTCTCGTCGTTGGTCGGGACCCCGCTGACCACGAGCGCGAAGTTCGCGGTGGTCGCGAAATCGCCGTTGACCGGGCTGCTGACCGACGCGCTGGCGTCGAGCCAGTTCGCCATCGCCGGGAAGCTGACCGGGCACGACGCCCTCGTGATCCGCGGCCGGGCCGCGCAGTTGTCGGTGCTGCTGATCGACGCTGACGGGGTGCGGCTCGAGCCGGCGCCGGAGCTGGCCGGGAACTCGGCGGCGGAGGCGGAAACCCGGGCCCGGGACCGGTTCGGGCGCGGGTGGCGCACCGCGGCCATCGGACCGGCCGGCGAACGGCAGGTCCGCTACGCCACCCTCAGCCACGACGGCCGCCACGCCGGGCGCGGCGGGCTCGGGGCGGTGCTGGGCGCGAAGAACCTCAAGGCGGTGCTGGTGCGCTCGGCGACGAAGGTGGCCGTGGCGGATCAGGCCGGGGTGCTGGCCGCGGCGAAGGACTTGCGGCGGCGCAGCTTCGGGCCGGCCACGGCGAAGTACCGGGAACTGGGCACGTTGGCGAACCTGCTGGCGTTCAACGCGGTCAGCACGCTGCCAACCCGCAACTTCACCGCGGCGACGTTCGACGGAGCGCCGAAGCTGGCGGCGGAGGAGCTGCACGAATTGCGGGGCGTGGCGCGCAACAGCTGCGCGTCCTGCTCGATCGGCTGCGAGCACATCTACTCCCGCAAGGGCGGCGGCAGCCAGCGCATGGAGTACGAGAACGTCTTCGCCCTCGGCCCGCTGTGTGGTGTCTCGGACCCGGACGACGTGTTCGCCGCCAGCGCGAAGTGCGACGAGCTCGGGCTGGACACGATCTCGGCCGGCGGCACGATCGCGTGGGCCATGGAGTGCGTCGAACGCGACCTGATCGACGAGCCGTGGCTGCGGTTCGGCGACGGCGCCGCGCTGCTGCGGGCCCTCGACGCGATCGGCACCCGCGAACCCGGTGTCGGTGAGCTGCTGGCCCAGGGTTCGCGCCACGCCGCCGGGGTCGTCGGACACGGGTCGATCGACTTCGCCCCGCAGGTCAAAGGCTTGGAGTTGCCGGGCTACGAGCCGCGCAGCCTGCAGTCGATGGCACTGGGCCTGGCGGTGAACGCCCGCGGCGCCGACCACAACCGGTCCGGCGCCTACGAGGCGGATCTGTCCGGCGCGGTGAACCGCTTCGACGGCGGCGCGGCGCACGTGGCGGCCGCGATCGGCACCGAGGACCGCGCGGCGGTGATGGACTCGATGATCCTGTGCAAGTTCCTGCGTGGCGTGTTCGAGGACCCGTTCACCGAATGGGCCCGGTTGCTGTCCCTGGTCACCGGCTGGGCCGTGGACGCGGCCGAGCTGCAGGCGACGGCCCAGCGGATCGTGCGCGCCAAGCGGGCGTTCAACCAGCGGGAGGGCGCCACCGCGGCGGACGACACGCTGCCCGTGCGCATGCTCGAAACGCCGCTGGAGCTGGCGTCGGGCCGCACGGCAATCCTGACCGCCGAGCGGTTGCAAGCGATGGTCGACAGTTACTACGTTGCTCGTGGGCTTGATGAAGAAGGCCGGGTCGGCAAGGACGACTTTCTTGATCTGCTCGTCGATACCTGAGGAATCAGCGTATCTTGTATGCAGTATACGTCGCTGCGACGGAGGTCAATGATGACGGCAGTCGACAAGCCCCGTACCGCGGTGCGCACGGTCACGGCGACCATCGACGGCCGTGAGGTGACCGTCCCGGAAGGGACCAGCATCTACAACGCCGCCCAGCAGGTGGGCGTCGACATTCCGGTGCTGTGCCACAACGAGCGTTACGACCCGGTCGGCGTGTGCCGCATGTGCGTGGTCGACACCGGGGGCCGGGTGTTCGCCGCGGCGTGTGTGCGCCCGTGCGAAGACGGCATGACGGTGAAGACCAGCACCCCGGAACTGGAACGCAACCGCGCGACGTTGACCGAGCTGCTGATCTCGGACCAGCCGGCGCGCGCCGAGGACCCGAAGCAGACCACCACCGGCGACAACCTGCTGCTGGACTTGGCCGACCGCTTCGACGTCGCCCACGAGACCACCGAGCTGCCGTGCGGGTCCGGCCGCGGCGTCGACAGCTCCAACCCGGTCATCAACGTCGACCACGACGCCTGCATCCTGTGCGACCGCTGCGTGCGCGCGTGCGACGACATCCAGGGCAACGACGTGATCGGCCGCTCCGGCAAGGGTTATTCGACGAAGATCGCGTTCGACCTCAACGACCCCATGGGTTCCAGCTCGTGCGTCACGTGCGGTGAATGCGTGCAGGCCTGCCCGACGGGCGCGCTGACCAACAAGCCGATCAACCTCATCCCGATCCAGCCCCGCGAGCAACTCGACGCGGTGGACAGCGTGTGCCCCTACTGCGGCGTCGGCTGCGCGCTCACCTACTACGTGGACCGCGAGCGCGGCGCGATCGCCTTCGCCGAAGGCCGCGACCAGCCCGGGTCCAAGAGCCGGCTGTGCGTGAAGGGCCGCTACGGCTGGGACTACGCGGCTTCCCCGCAGCGGCTCACCACCCCGTTGATCCGCATCGATTCCTCCTACCCCAAGGGCCCGCTCTCCGCCGACGTGCGCGGCGACGCCCACAACGACCGGGGCCGCGGCGGCGGAGGCGGAAACCGCAGCGGCGGCAAGAAAGGCCGCGACGGCCGGCGCAAGCCCGGCGGGCTGGTCGACTACGACGAGGTCATGCCGCACTTCCGCGAGGCGACCTGGGACGAGGCCCTGGACCTGATCGCCCGCCGGCTCCTGGAGATCCACGCGGCGGGCGGGCCGGGCGCGATCGCCGGATTCGGGTCGGCCAAGTGCTCCAACGAAGAGGCCTACCTGTTCCAGAAACTCATCCGGGCCGGGTTCGGCACCAACAACATCGACCACTGCACGCGGCTGTGCCACGCGTCCTCGGTCGCGGCCCTGTTCGAGGGCGTGGGTTCCGGTGCGGTGTCCACGACCTACAGCGACGTCGCCAACGCCGAAATCGTGATCATCACCGGATCCAACCCGACCGCGAACCACCCGGTCGCCAGCTCGTTCTTCAAGCAGGCCCGCCGGCGTGGCACGAAAATCGTGTACGTCGACCCGCGCGCCAACACCGTCGCCGAGCACGCCGACTTCTACTGCCAGGTCAAGCCCGGCACCGACGTCGCGTTCTACAACTCGATCATGTACGAGGTGATCCGGCTCGGGATGATCGACCGCGAGTTCATCGCCGAGCGCGTGTCCAACTACGACGAGCTGGCCCGCACGGTCGCCGACTACCCGCCCGAGCGCGCCGCGCAGATCACCGGCGTGGACGCCGACCTGATCCGCACCGTCGCGCGCGCGTGGGGCGAGGCCCGTGCCGGGGTCATCTACTGGGGCATGGGCATTTCGCAGCACACCACCGGCACCGACAACGCCCGCTGCCTGATCGCGTTGTGCTCGATCACCGGAAACGTCGGGAAGCCCGGCGCGGGGCTGCACCCGTTGCGCGGGCAGAACAACGTGCAGGGCGCCTCCGACGCCGGGCTGATCCCGATGTTCTACCCGGATTACCAGGGCGTGGACCTCGACGGCACCCGCGAGCGGTTCGAGCAGGCCTGGGGCACGAAGCTCGACCCGAAGCGGGGCTTGACCGTGACCGAGATCATCGGGTCGGTGCTCAAGCCCGGCGGGGTGCGGGGCATGTACATGCTCGGGGAGAACCCGTTCCTGTCCGACCCGAACATCAACAAGGTCCGCAAGGCACTGGGAGCGCTGGACTTCCTGGTGGTGCAGGACATCTTCCTCACCGAGACCGCGGAGTTCGCCGACGTGATCCTGCCCGCCTCCTCCTACCTGGAGAAGGACGGCAGCTACACCAACACCGACCGGCGCGTGCAGCTGGGCCGCAAGGTGATGGACCCGCCCGGACAGGCGCGGGTCGACTGGGAGATCGTGCAGGACATCGCGCGGCGCATCGGCCTGGACTGGAACTACGCGTCGCCAAGCGAGGTGTTCGACGAAATGGTCGCGTTGATGCCGTCCTACAAGAACCTGCGCCACGAGAACCTCGGCCTGTCGGGCAAGCTCTACCCCAACGACGACCCCGAACACACCGACGGCACGGTGGTGCTGTTCGACGAGCGGTTCAACACCGACGACGGTCTCGCGCACCTCGTGCCCGCGCAGTGGCTGCCGGCGCGGGAACTGCCGGACGCGGAGTACCCGCTGGTGCTCAACACCGGCCGCTTGCTCGAGCACTGGCACACCGGGTCGATGACGCGCCGGTCGTTCGCGCTGGACTCGATCGCCCCCGTCGCGGAGGTGTACGTGCACCCGAAGGACGCGGCCGACCGCGGCCTCGCGCACGGCGAGAGGGTGCGGGTGCGCTCGCGGCGCGGCGAGATCGAGCTGCAGGTGCGGATTTCGCACCGGGAGCAGCTGGGCAACTGCTTCATCCCGTTCCACTTCCGGGAAGCGGCGGCGAACCTGCTCACGATCGACGAGATCGACCCGTACGGCAAGATCCCCGAGTTCAAGTTCTGCGCGGTCCAGGTCGAGGCCCTCGGTGTGCCGCACACGGAATCCGTTTCAGCGGTGGGAGTCGCGGAATGACCCTGAGTCCCGAGCGGGTTCCCGGTGTCGAGGCGCGGGCGGGCAAGTTTCCCGGCCCGTCGCTGATCCCGGCGCTCAACGCGATCCAGGCCCGCCTCGGGTGGCTGCCGCGCGAAGAGCTGGAGGACCTGGCGCGCGAGGTGCGGCGGCCCCGCTACGAGATCGAGGGGCTGATCTCGTTCTACCCGCACTTCCGCACCACGCCGCCGGCGAAGGTCCAGGTCAGCGTCTGCCGCGACCTCTCGTGCTGGCTGCGCTCGAGCGAGGACCGCATCGCCGAGCTCACGGCGTCCTACGGCGAGGACACCGACGTCGAGCTGGTCGAGGTGTCGTGCCTGGGCCGCTGCGACGTCGCCCCGGCGGCGGCGGTGAACGAGCACCCGGCGCCGGCGTCCGAAGTGGACACTCTGGTCACCTCGGCTCGTGGCCACGGGGTCGGGGTCGCGTCGGCGTCCCAGCGCGGTGAGCCGTGGCCGAACGACCCGTACGCGGCCGGCACCGCGGTGGCCGAGCGGTACCGGTCGCTGCGGGCGTTGCTGGCCGGCGAGCTCGACGCCGACGCGGTCGTGGCGACGTTGAAGGACTCCGGGCTGCGCGGCATGGGCGGCGCCGGGTTCCCGACCGGACAGAAGTGGAGCCTGGTCGCCGGCGCCCAGCCGGGCACGGTGAAGTACGCCATCTGCAACGCCGACGAGTCCGAGCCCGGCACGTTCAAGGACCGCCAGATCCTCGCCGACCAGCCGCACCTCGTGCTGGAAGGCCTGCTGCTGGGCATGGCGGTGGTCGGGGCCGAAGAGGGCTGGGTGTTCATCCGCCACGAGTACGGGCCCGAGGAACACGTGCTGCGCGAGGAGATCGCCGCGCTGCGCGAAGCCGGGGTGATCGGCCCGGACGCCTGCGGCAGCGGGCGGCGGCTGGAGCTGGACGTGTTCGTCTCGCCCGGCGGGTACATCCTCGGCGAGGAGACCGCGCTGCTGGAGTGCATGGAAGGCCACCGCGGCGAACCGCGCAACAAGCCGCCGTTCCCCGGCAACTACGGTCTGCACGGGCGCCCGACGCTGATCAACTCGGTGGAGACGTTCGCCGACGTGCCGGTGATCCTGCAGCGCGGCGCCGACTGGTGGCACGAGCAGGGCCTCGGCGACTCCGTCGGCTGGAAGTTCTTCGCCGTCTCCGGGCATGTGCAGCACCCCGGCGTGTACTGCGTGCCGATGGGAACGACCGTGCGGGAGCTGATCGACACCGCCGGCGGCGTGCTCGAGGGCGCGGCGATCGAGGCGGTGCAACCGGGCGGGGCGTCGTCCAACTTCATCGGCCCGGACAAGCTGGACCTGCGGCTGGACTTCGCCGCCCTCGCCGAGGCCGGCACCATGCTCGGCTCCGGCGCGGTGGTGGTGCTGGCCGAGGGCACCGACCTGCTGGCCGCGTCGACGAACGTGCTGCGGTTCTTCCGCAACGAGTCGTGCGGCAAGTGCGTGCCCTGCCGGGTCGGGTCGACCAAGGCGCACACGCTGCTGACCGGCGTGCTCGACTCCGGCGCCGGGCTGGACGAAGCCGGGCGCGCGAGGATCCTGCAGCTGGAGGAAGCCATGCGCAAGACCTCCATCTGCGGGCTCGGCCAGGTCGCGCTCGGCCCGGTCGTTTCGGTACTGGGCCTGGCCAAGGGCGGCGCGGCGGCACGCGAGCAGCCCAAGCCCGGCGGTGCGAAGGACCAGCCGGACCGGTGAGCGGACGGGAGTTCTTCACCACCCGCACCGTCGCCGAGGCTCTCACCGGCTTCCGCCCGGCGCACCGCACGCCGGTGGAACACGTGCCGCTCTCGGCAGCGCTGCACCGCGTGCCCGCCGCCGCGATCCCGGCGCCGCACGACCTGCCGGGCTTCGCGAAGTCCACTGTGGACGGCTTCGCGGTGCGGGCGGCCGACACCTACGGCGCGTCCGAAGGGCTGCCCTCCTACCTCGACCTGCTCGGCGCCGTGCGGATGGGCACCGCGCCGACGGTGGCCGTGCGCGCGGGCGGCTGCGTCGCGATGCCGACCGGCGGCGTACTGCCCGAGGGCGCCGACGCGGTCGTGATGATCGAGTTCACCGCCGAGACCATGCCCGGCACCATCGAGGTCACCCGCCCGGTCGCCCCGGGCGGCGGCCTCGTGCGCGCGAACGACGACGTGACCGCCGGCGCGCCGCTCGTGCCGGGCGGGCGTCCGCTGCGGGCCCCCGAACTGGGGCTGCTCGCCGCCGCCGGGGTGACCTCGGTGCCCGTCCACGCCCGACCGCGGGTCACCATCATCTCCACCGGCGACGAAGTCGTCCCACCCGAAACGGCGTCGCTGCGCCCGGGCCAGGTGCGCGACGCGACGGCGTCCGCCCTGGCCGGGCTGATCCTCGACGCCGGCGGCGACCCGACCATCGCCGGCATCGTCTCCGACGAACCCGGCGCGTTGAAAAACAAACTGACCGAAGTTTTGCCGCACTCCGACCTGGTGGTCGTCTCCGCCGGCTCCTCGGTGGGCGCGCGCGACGAGACCGCGGGCGCCGTCGCCGCCGTCGGCGATGTGTGGTGCCACGGCCTCGCGATCAAACCGGGAAAACCGACGCTGCTGGCCGAATGCTCCGGCGTTCCGGTGATCGGCCTGCCGGGCAACCCGCTGTCCGCGCTGGTCGTGTTCGGCCAGATCGGCATCCCCTTGGTGTGGCGACTGTGCGGCTGCGCCACGCCACCTCCGCGCCCCAACCTGCGCGCGCGCCTGTCGCGAAACCTCGCCTCGGCGGCCGGCCGCCTGGACGTGATCCAGGTGCGGCTCGCCGACGGCGTCGCCGAGCCCCTGTTCGGCCCCTCGGCCTTGCTGTCCGTCCTGACCCGCGCGGACGGCTACCTCCTCATCCCCGAACCGGCCACCGGCCTCGACTCCGGCGCCGACGTCGCTGTCACGCTGTACACATGAAGAGCCCGTTCGTGTCCGACTTCCCGGCCAGGCAGGCACACACCGCCTGGCGCGAGGCGCGCGCCGCAGCGGGCTGCCCGTCCCGGGTGACGTCCCTCCGGGTGCCAGTCGGGGACGCAGTCGACCGGCTCACCACCAAACCGACAACCGGACTCCACGCCCGCGCCACAACCGGCTACCCGACCGGCGTGACGTCCCTCCGGGTGCCACTCGCGGACACCGCGGGCCGGCTCACCGCGACATCGGCGCCCGCGCTCGACACCCGAACCGCAGCCGGCTGCCCGTCCGACTTGACGTTCCTCCGGATGTCGATCGGGGACACAATCGGCCGAGTCACCACCGAACCGGCCACCGGACTCGACGCCCGCGCCGCAGCAGGCTGTTCGGCCCGAGTGACGTCTCTCCGGGTGCCAATCGGGGATGCACTCGGTCGGCTCACCGCCGGACTCAACGCCCGCAACGCAGCCGGCTACCCGGCACCGGTGACGTCCCGCCGGACGCCACTCGGGAACGCGATCCGCCGAATCACCGCCAAACCGACAACCGGACCCGACGCCCGCGCCGCAACCGACAACCCAGCCCGGGTGACGTCCCTCCGAGTGCAACTCGGGAACGCAGTCCGCCGGCTCACCACCGAACCGACGACCAGGCTCGACGCCCGCGCCGCAACCGACAACCCAGCCCGGGTGACGTCCCTCCGAGTGCAACTCGGGGACACAGTCCGCCGGCTCACCACCGAACCGACGACCAGGCTCGACGCCCGCGCCGCAACCGACAACCCAGCCCGGGTGACGTCCCTCCGAGTGCAACTCGGGGACACAGTCCGCCGGCTCACCACCGAACCGACGACCAGGCTCGACGCCCGCGCCGCAACCGACAACCCAGCCCGGGTGACGTCCCTCCGAGTGCAACTCGGGGACACAGTCCGCCGACTCACCACCGAACCGGCCACCTGGCGCGAGGCCCGCGCCGCGGCGAGCTGCCCGGCCCGGCTGTCGTCCCTCCGGGTACCAGTCGGGGACGCGGGCGGCCGGCTCACCACCGAACCGACCACCGGACTCAACGCCCCCGCCACAACCGCCTGCGCGACGCGAGTGGCGTCCCTCCGGGTACCAGTCGAGGCCGCCGCCAGCCGAGTCACCGCCGAACCGGCCACCAGACCCGACACCGGCCCCGACGTCGCTGTCACCCTGTACCCATGAACAGCCCCTACGTCTCCGACGTCCCCGCCGCCCAGGCCCACGCCGCCTGGCGCGAAGCCCGCGCCGCAGCCGGCTGTCCAGCCCGCGTGGGGGCGATCCGGTTGCCAGTCGGGGACGCAGTCGGCCGAGTCACCGCGGAACCGGTGTGGGCGCAACGGTCCTCGCCGGCGTTCGACTCCTCCGGAATGGACGGCATCGCCGTGCGCGCGGCCGATACGGTCGGCGCGTCGGAGACCACGCCGGTGGTGGTGACCGACTTCGAGGTCGTCGACACCGGCGACCCGGTCCCCCCGGCCTACGACGCGGTCGTGATGCGCGAACACGTCCACCACACTCCCGACGGCGCCGAACTGCACGCGGCGGTGCCGCCGTACCAGCACGTGCGCTCCATCGGCGAAGACATCAGCGCTGCCGAGCTACTGCTGCCAGAAGGGCATCGGCTGCGCCCGGTCGACGTCGCCGCGTGCGCCGCGGCCGGCGTCACCGAGCTGGCGGTACGGCGGGCACCGGTCGTCGTGATCATCCCGACCGGAGACGAGATCCGTCCGATCGGCGCGCAGCTGCAGCCCGGCGACATCCTCGACACCAACTCGCTCATGCTGGCCGCGCAAGCCCGCGAGGTCGGCTGCGAGGCGCGCGTGACCGACATCGTGCCCGACGACCCCGCCGCTATCACCGCCGAGCTGCGCGCGGCCGCGGCCGAGGCGGACCTGGTTTTGCTCATCGCCGGCTCCAGCGCCGGCCGCGACGACTACACGGCCCGCGTTGTCGCGGAAGCCGGATCCGTTGCCGTGCACGGCGTCGCCGTCCGTCCCGGGCACCCGGTGGTGCTCGGCACCGTCACCGGCGAACCGGGCACCCCGGTCATCGGCGTCCCCGGGTATCCCGTATCCGCGGCGTTGACGTTCGACATCTTCGCCGCGCCGACGCTGGCCGAGCTCGAAGGCGCCGCCACGCGGGAACGCCCCTCGACCACCGCGCGGCTGGCCCGGAAACTGCCGTCCGTGGTCGGCATGGACGACTGGGTGCGCGTGCGGCTCGGCCGCGTGCAGGACCGGATCGTCGCGACCCCACTCCCCCGCGGCGCCGGCGTGCTCACCTCCCTCGTCCGCGCCGACGGCCTGCTCGTCGTCCCGGCCGGGATCGAAGGCCACCACGCCGGCTCCGAGGTGCGGGTCGACCTGCTGCGCGGCCTCGGGGAGATCAACCGGACCATCGTCGCCATCGGGTCGCACGACCTCGTGCTCGACCTCGCCGCCTCCGCCCTGCGCGCCGCCGACCCGCTGGTCACGCTCGCCTCATCGAACGTCGGCTCCCTCGGCGGCCTCGTCGCCCTGCGCGACGGCCTCTGCCACCTCGCCGGCTCCCACCTGCTCGACCCGGCCACCGGCGAGTACACACTCCCCTACGTCGACAAACTCCTCGGCACGGACGCCGCCGTGATCCGGCTCGTCCACCGCGACCAGGGCCTCATCGTCGCCCCCGGAAACCCGCTGGGCCTCACCGGCATCGCCGACCTCACCCGGCCCGGCGTCCGCTACGTCAACCGCCAGCGCGGCGCCGGCACCCGCGCCCTGCTCGACCACGAACTCACGCGCCGCACCATCGACCCGTCGACCATCTCCGGCTACGCCCGCGAGGAACACACCCACCTCGCCGTGGCCGCCGCCGTCTCCGCCGACCGCGCCGACACCGGCCTCGGCATCCTCGCCGCCGCCCGCGCCTTCGGCCTCGACTTCGTGCCGGTCGCCCAAGAACCGTACGACCTGGTGCTGCGCGCGGATGATGTGTCCCACGAACTGCTCGCCCCGCTGTGGGACCTGCTCGAGACCGCCGACTTCCGCACCGGAATCGAAGAACTGGGCGGTTACTCGTGTACCGAGACGGGCAAACGCATCCGCTGACTCGTCCGCGCGCCCTGGTGTGGTCGCCCGAAGAACACACCCTCCGGGAATGAAACGGCGGCCGCGGGGTAATCCGGGGCGCATGACGACTCTGCAGTCCGCCGTACTCCCCGCAGCCCGCGGCCCGGTCTCGGCCACCGTCGCCGAGGCCCTGTCCGCTCCCCCCGCCGGGCGCGTGCTGCCGCTGGACGCGATCGCCGACGCCGACCCGTTCGGGGACGACCTGCAGCTCGCGCTGCACCACTGCTACGAGCTGCACTACCAGGGCCTGCCCGGCGTCGACGCGGCCTGGGAGTGGGACCCGGAGCTGCTGCGGCTGCGGGCCGCACTGGAAAACCGGTTCCTGGCCGCGTTGCGCACGAAGGTGCCCGGAGGCGACGATGTGGACGGTGAGTTCGCCGCGCTGCTGGTGGAACCGATCGACGCACCCGGTGTTTCGCACTACCTGCGCGACGAAGGCGAGTGGTGGCACGTGCGGGAACTGTTCGCCCACCGCTCGATCTACCACCTCAAGGAAGGCGACCCCCACGCCTGGGTCATCCCACGGCTGCGCGGCCGCGCCAAGGCCGCGCTCGTGGCCGTGGAGTTCGACGAGTACGGTGCCGGCCGCGCCGACCACCTCCACGCACAGCTGTTCGCCGACCTCCTGCGCGGCGCCGGCCTCCCCGACGGCTACCTGGCCCTGCTGGACCACACGCCGGCACCGATGCTGGCCATCGTCAACGCGATGTCGATGTTCGGACTGCACCGCTCGCTGCGCGGCGCGCTGGTCGGCCACTTCGCCGCCACCGAGATCACCACCGCACCCTCCGCACAACGCATCGTGCAAGCACTCGACCGGCTCAGCGCACCACCGGAATGCCGCTACTTCTACACCGAACACATCGAGGCCGACTCCGTACACGAGCAAGTGATGCGCCACGACGTCGTCGGCGACCTCCTCGACCAGGAACCCACACTCGCCGCGGACGTCGTCTTCGGCGTGCAGGCCACCAACCTCCTCGAAGACCGCCTCACGACGCACCTGCTGGACAGCTGGCGCACCGGGCAGTCCTCACTCCGTCAACCGCTCTCCTGAGACCCATTATCCTGCGTACGCACCCGCTTGCGATGGCTGGTGTCGCACAGCGGAAAGCGCTTGCTGCGCCGGCACGTGCACACGGCCACGACGAACCGATCGGAACGCACAACGTCCCCCTCGGGTGTCTGCAGCTCCACCGGCCCCTCCACCAACATCGGACCGCCCGGGACCACCCGCACCCGCCGGGCATCCTCAGCGGGCGGCACGGAACACCACCGGTTCACTCGAGGCAACCCGCCAGAGCCCCGTCCGTCTGAAAAGGACCCGGTCGTCGGCGGTCTCGTGCGCTGCTTCGGGAACGGTCATCAGGTCTCCTCGACGTCGGGTCACCGCCGATTACCCCGCGCCCGAAAGCGAAAACATCGTTCCCCGCCTCGCGTTTCAGGTCCCTGGCAGGGGGTACCACGCGAACATGACGGCCTTGCCCGAACCGCTCTCCCTGTGGGTGGACACCGCACCGGCGCCCGAGCGCGCAGCCGTACCGCTGCCGCCGGCGGCCGACGTCGTCGTGCTCGGCGCCGGCATCGCCGGACTCACGACCGCGCTGCTGCTCGCCCGGGCAGGGCGGTCGGTCGTGGTGCTGGAGGCCGCGCGCGTCGCCGGCGGCGTGTCCGGGCACACGACGGCGAAGGTCTCGGCGCAGCACGGCGTGAAGTACGCGATGCTCGAAAGCCGCCACGGCCTCGAAGCCGCGCAGACCTACGCCGCCGCACAACTCGACGCCCTGGAGTGGATCGCCGCCGAACCCGGCATCGACTGCGCCTTCACCCGAGCCGACAACTTCGTCCACACGACCCGGGCCGGCACCGTCGACACGCTCAAGGAAGAAGCCGACGCCGCCGCTCGCGCGGGATTGCCCGCGTCGTTCGTCGACGACATCGAACTCGACGTACCCGCGCTCGCAGCGGTGCGGGTGACCGGGCAGGCCCATTTCCACCCGCGCCGGTGGCTGCTCGGTCTCGCGGCAGCCTTCGAACGCACCGGCGGCACGATCCTGGAACGCACCCGCGCGCTGAGCCTCGACCTGCGGGGCCGCCTCGTGCACACCTCCGCGGGGAACATCGAAGCCGGGGACGTCGTGGTCGCGACCCACTACCCCGTGTTCGACCGCGGGCTGTACTTCGCCCGGCTCGACCCGGTGCGCGACCTCGTCGTCGCCGGCCCGGCCGCCGGGAACACCGCACCGGCCGGGATGTACCTGGACGCGGACACCCACCACTCGGTGCGCTCCTCCACTTCGGACGGCACGACCACCGTCATCGCCGGCGGTGAGCACTACCGAGTCGGCGCCGAGACCGACATCGATCGCCGGTACCGGCGCCTCGCCGCGTGGGCCGGCGAGCACGCCCGGCTGGAGCGGGTCACGCACCGGTGGTCGGCGCACGACCTGTCCACTGTGGACGGCCTGCCGTACGTCGGCCGCTACCTGCCGGGCGCGGAACACCTGTGGGTCGCCATAGGCTTCGGCCAATGGGGCATGACCGGCGGTACGGCGGCGGGCCACGTGCTGGCCGCCCGCGTGCTCGGCGAAGCCCACCCCGCCGCGCACCTGCTCGACCCCCAGCGCTTCGACCTGCGCTCGACCCTCGGCCTGCTCGAGGACAACCTCACCGTCGGGCGCCACCTGATCGGCGATCACCTCACCGCCCTGTGGCAGGACCGATCCGCGGACCAGCTCGGCCCCGGGCAGGCGGCCGTGGTCCGCGCCGGCGCCGAACTGCTCGCGGCCTACCGCGACGCCGACGGCGAACTCCACACCGTCGGCGCGCACTGCTCGCACCTCGGCTGCCTGGTCGCCTTCAACGACGCCGAAAAGACCTGGGACTGCCCCTGCCACGGCTCCCGCTTCGACGTGGACGGCGCCGTGATCCAGGGCCCGGCCGTGAAACCGCTGCGCCGACGCGACCGGCCGCCGGCATAGACCGAGCCGGGGCCAGGTAATCCGCCGCCATGGCGAAAGGACCGCAGCACCCGGAACCCGACCCGACGCAGGACAGCCACGGCGAAGGTGAGCCGCCCGACGGCGTCGAGGACGCGCAGGACACCGGGCAGCAGGTCATCGGTGAGCTACGCGAACGCGGGCGTGAGTGACCGCGACCGGCCACCCGAGCGGCTCCATCACTCAGGCCACGACCCGCACCGTGCGCAGCCGCGGGTCCGCCGCATCGGGCACGAACATGCCCGCAGCCAAGCCGGAGAGCAGGTAGTCGAGCACGTCGCGGGTGATGCGCTCACCGGGCAGCACGGCCGGCACCCCCGGCGGGTACGGGCTGATCGCCTCGGCCGCGATCCGGCCCACCGCCCGGTCCGGCCCGACGTCCTCGGTCGCCCCGAAGAACGCGTCACGCGGCAGCAGCGCCTGTTCCAGCTCCAGCTCGCCGGGCGCGAGCAGGCCCACGGGCTTCGCGCGCGGCAACTCGTCCGCGTGCTAGGCCGGCGACCAGCCGCCGCGCGGTTTCCTCGCCGTCGGCGATGGTGAGCCGCGCCGTCATCCGCCGGTGATCCGAGAGCCCGAGGTCGACGCGGTGCCGTTCGCGCAGCCAGTGGTTGGCGTCGTAGCCGGAGCAGGCGCCGCGCCCAGACACGTTCCGCGTGGTCTGCCCGGACGAGGTGGCATCCCTCTTAACGCCGCGGGAGGTCACCGCGCGGCAGGTCGACCGCGAGGTGCCGGGCCACACCGAACACCTCGCCGGCCGCGGTCGGGTGCTCGAAGTGCTCTCGGAGCACCTGTGCCAGGGCTGGCTGCAGGGGTACCCGAGTTCACCGACTGGCGATGGCGGCGATGAACGTGCCGGCGATGAATCCTGGCTCCACCGGCCTGCGGTTGCACATGTCCGCTTCCAGCTACCTGACCGGAGAGAAGCCGTTTCAGTTCCGCTCGACAGCCGCGCCGCCGGTGGCGTCTCTGACGAGTGCAGTTGCGTTGGACCTAGAAGCCAGGCGGCACGGAGGCAAGCCTCAACTGTCACGCACCGGTTCACGGTTCGGCGCGGACAAGGCCCACCGAACCGTGCGCCTGGCCGGCGGCTGCGGCAGACGCGAGCGCACGTGATCAGGAACGGGCACCCCCGCCACCACGGCCTCGACGTACTCCTTGGCCCCTTGCACTCCAAGGTCAGGTGCCTGCGACCGCACAAATCTGAGTGCTTCGACGCGCTGACCGCTGTCGAGCAACTCCGCGGTTCGGGACCGCATCGGATCAACGCGCTCGACGCCGCGAACCTGCTCGAGGTACTCCTCGATCCACTCGCCATTCTCGAGATCAGCGGTCACATGCACTTGGTGCAGGCTGCCGTCCAACCCATCGACCAGGAAGGGCCCGTGGCCCACCAGCATGTCCACGATGTCACGAGTGCGCACGTAGCGCTCACCCTGAGTCTCGACCACCCAACCCAACCGATGCGGGCTGACGTCCGTGACAACCAGCGGCACCCCGCCATTCCCCACCGGCTCGGCCAAGTACCGCTCCACGACCTCGACGGCCCACCCCTCCGACACCATGACAACAGACTAAACCGGCCGGCTTGTGCACCGCATGGTTGACCCGACCCGATATGTCCGTCTTCCGACGCCGGCCATGAATGCAGGCACGCCTGTCATCCGATCAGAGATTTTTATCGTCATAGTTTGCGGTCAATTCTTCCGAATACCACCCAGGAGCAGAATCCGACCTGAAGGAGCGTGAAATATCAATACTCAAAGAATCAACAACACTACGAAATGGGCCGAACCTCTTTGCCAGTTCATCATTCCCTTTTATCCCAGATAGATCGCCCCTGTACACCGCGACTTCCGGACTCCTCTCAGCCCAACACCCCCACCTTCCAGATTCTCCCGTCAAAGCTATTACTTCGGAACTCAAGGCAATAGAAGGCTTCACATCACCGACAGAGTCGAACCCCACCGCTTCCCAGTAGTCTTCCTCGCTCGCAGTCAAGGAAAACGACACGGCAGGGTACAGGCCAGTTTCTCGAAGGTAATACTCACGTGGATCTGGATCTACAACCAGCAAGAATACCTTGTCATCCCCGTGCAGTTTGGCCAGGTTGGCAATTACAGGCCAGAACTCCGGGTCGATCACATCATCGTAGGGCCCAAATAAGGACTCGGTTCGAATCCTCCGGAATACTTGCCGGGGCAACCGTGAACTTATGTCGAAGACCTCATTGACCCGATCGCAAAATTCCCGATATTCACCATAATCTGCCACAGCTGAATACGAATTCGACATCAGTCTTCACCTGGCCTGATTTTAATCGTAGCCCTCGTGACCCCTGACGGGCGGCAGTCCGCCGTCCATCCCGGATGTGAATCAGCCTCGCCCCATAGAAAGTAGCTCACGGCGTCGTCTCGCATGTACAAGATTTTACCGTCTGGCCGACGGATCTCCACAAAGCCGGTCGGCAGCACCAATCCGCTGCCGTTGCCGTCGGCTACCGCCGCCACACCGCCGCTGACGGCCACGCGATGTCCGCGCCGGTCCAGCGGCGCAGAAAGAACCAGGCGATTGCGGCAGTCAGTCACGCTCCGCCGCCTGGGCACCCTTCACCGTTGCCTTCGCGATGTCGATATCCGACTCGCGAGCACTCAGACGAAGTTGTCCACCGGTGGTATATCCGCCATCCACCACCAGGATCTCAGCACCCACACTGGGCCACTCGGCCATCTTCAAGGGGAGATCATGGATCAACACCCGATCCACGACACTAATCTCCCCTGATGGCACCCTCGCCCTGAGCCCATACGGCACCTTCTCGACGACAGTGGCGAGAACGAGCTGCCACCTCTCCAGCCGATCAGAGGGTTCCATCACCGGCCGCTCCAGAGAGATCGAGTTCCGCGAGTATCAACCGACAGACTAGCCCGGACACGGCCGCTCTCCAGAGGTGAAAGCGCCAACACCCGAGGCCGGCCAGTTGGCAGCACAACTGGACGACCTCATCACCGAGACCGACGACGCACTCGACCAGATGCGCGAACTCTCCCGCGGCATCCACCCCGCGATCGTCACCGACGGCGGTCTCCGCCCCGCGCAAACATGCCCAGGCGTCGGTTTGTCCGTGCGTCCTCCCCCAGGGCCGCCGGGGATATCGGCGAGCAGCGCGTCGCGGAGCAGGTCGGCGCGCCCGCGCAGCGCGAGCGTCGACAGGCGCCGGCCCCGGCGCCGTCACCAGCGTCTCGGGAACACAGTCCAGATCGCGCAGACGAGGCTTCAGCCAGTCCAGTTGCTGACCAGCTCATCGGCGAACAAAGACGGTCGCGCCCTACTCAGGCCAGGTTCGCATGAACGAAGGAGATCTTGTCCCCATTGAGGGTGACGTCGAAGATCCCACCTGTCCGCCCACCGGGGAAATCGCCGGTGAACTCGACGACAACGTGAAGGTGATCATCTTCGGGCTCGACGCTGACCAGGCGCGTAGTAGTGTTGTACCCGATAAAATAGCTCCGGTAGTAGTCGGCGATGCCTTCCTTGCCGACGAACTTCTCGCCTACGGACGGGTCGTCGAGCACGGCGTCGTCGGTGAAGAAGCCGAGGTAGGCATCGGTGTCGTGCGTGTTCGTCGCGGCGATCCGCGCCGAGAGGATCGCCCCGTGGTCGGTGCTGGTCATGGGGAGGCTCCCTGTTTCTTCATACAAGATCCTGGCTGCCACCACTGTCCCCCTTCACCGGCCCTCGTAGGAGGGTGCCGTTACCTGGGTGTCGGGCACCCAGGCAACGGAGCACCACCGACCCGGGGACGCGCGGGCGGAACGATGCACGGGCGGCCCGACCGTGGTGCTCCCGGCCGGCGGTGGGACGGCATCCGGCTGGCTCGACGAAGCAACGGCCGCGATGGTGTACTCCCAGCATGAGCAGGCAGTGGTCAGCGTTGACCCGGGCCGGTGACGACCGGTTGGTCCGGGCCGCACACGCGCGGTTCGTCGAGTCCGGCGCCCAGCACACGACGGTGCGCCCGGACATGGTCGAGTCCACCGGCGAGGTCTTCACCGAGATCGCCCGGGGCGGCGCCGCGGACATCGAAGCCGCGCTCGACGCGGCCCACGGCGCGGGCCGCGCCGTCGAGCCAGCTCGGGATCTTGAAGACCCGGCACGCCACCAGTGCCAGATCGTCCGGATCAGCGACAACCACGTTCTCGGCTACAACCGCACCTACGGAAAGGGCAACACCGAAAGGCCGCCATCGACGATGCCGCCCAACATTCCCGTGCCCTCCGCCGACTACAACCACCACTGCGACGCGAAGCGGATCTGGTAAATTGCGGTGGAGGGATGGGGACACCGCCCACCGCACTGATTGAATGGTGAACAATGCCTGAGAACCGGAAGATCTGGGAAATCCAGCTCGCCGTCTATGCGACCGAGCAGCAAGCCGAGGAGCTCAAACGCCAGGTCTCCAGGTTGCTGTGCCCGGATCCGAACCACGCACCCCCATGCCCCGTCCCGTGGTCGGTCTCCCTCGTCGAGGTGCCCGGAGCCGAGGAGCGAGAACCTTACGCAAGTCTGCTGACGCAAGCAGAGATCGAAGGCCAACTGCGCTCTTGACCATTGAAAAAAATTACAAGATACGGAAGCGATCTGCAAAATTCCAGGACGCCATCAGTTCAGTAATATAGTCGGCAGCACTCGCCGAAGCCGATTTCGACGCGATGCCCGATTCACTCGAAGACATCGACGCCACACTCTCAGGCGTTGAACCGGGCACGCCCACTCACCCATGCCGGGCCTTGCCGCTTGAGCTGCGGTTCGACCTCGACATCGACCGTCGATGCGACTGATTCCCCACGGGTGAATAGTGCATGCGATCGCGGGGCGACTTGAACACTATTGACCCGTTTGCGGCTGTCGTGATGACATGCAGTTCGGTCGCAGCCCACAGTTCACCTCTCGCTCTGGTCTGCTGGCCAAGGGATTACCCGCCGACTGCCGCCTCGATGGCGCGCCCACGTGGTGGCCAAGCACGGCATGGCCGGCGTCACCAAGGCGGCCGCCCACGAGTACGCGACGCAAGGGATCAGGGTCAACGCCGTGTGCCCGGGCACCGTCCGTACCGGGATGTACCGGTAAGAGATCCCGCGGGTACGGGCGCCGTCGTGAGCGCCGCGATACCGCCGCCCGGACCAGCGGGATCTCTTGGTGATCGGTCGTGGCGAGGGACCCCGCGAGGGTGGTTTGGCTTTGGGGGCTGAGTAGTGCCCACCGGCTCGACCGAGAATTGGCAGTTTGCTAGTCCCTACCACCGGGTTCTCGGGTACGGCTGGCAGAAACGGTCGAAACATGACAGGGCACACATGCCGACGTCTTGCGTTGGAGCGCGCTCCAGCTCCTAGGTTCGAATGTATGCGATACATCAAACTCGGAACGACCGGACTGGAAGTCTCCGCGATCACCCTCGGCTGCATGAGCTTCGGCGAGCCGGAGCGGGGCGGCGAGCCCTGGTCGTTGGGTGCGGACGCCAGCCGGGACATCATCAAGCAGGCGCTCGAGGGCGGTGTCAACTTCCTTGACACTGCGAATGGCTACAGCGCCGGAAGCAGCGAGGAGATCGTCGGCCAGGCGGTCAAGGACTTCGCCCGGCGGGAGGAGGTCGTGCTCTCCACCAAGGTCTGGATGCGGATGCGCCCCGGCCCGAATGGGGCCGGGCTGTCTCGCAAGGCGATTTTCGCCGAGCTCGACGCTTCCCTGAAGCGGCTGGGGACCGACTACATCGACCTGTACCAGATCCACCGCTGGGACTACGACACCCCGATCGAGGAAACCCTCGAGGCGCTGCACGACGCGGTCAAGTCCGGGAAGGTCCGCTACCTCGGAGCCTCTTCCATGTACGCCCGGCAGTTCGCCAAGGCCCTGTACCTGGCTGACCTGAACGGCTGGACCCGGTTCGTGTCGATGCAGGACCATTACAACCTCATCCACCGGGAAGCAGAGCGGGAGATGTTCCCCCTCTGCGCGGACCAGGGCATCGGCGTGATCCCGTGGAGCCCGTTGGCGCGGGGCAGGCTGACGCGGGTTCAGGACACCTCCACGGCGCGTGCCGAGACCGACGCGGGCGGCAAGATCCTCTACCGCGACGGGGACCAGGCGGTGGCCGAGCGCGTCCACGACATCGCGGGCAAGCGGGGTCTGTCCCCGGCCCAGATCGCCCTGGCCTGGGTCATGCGCAACCCGGTGGTGACTTCGCCCATCGTCGGGGTCACCAAGCCGGCGCAGCTGGCCGACGCGGTCGCCGCGGTGGACGTTGAACTCGACGATTCCGAGGCCGCCTACCTAGAGGAGCCCTACCAGCCGCACGAGGCCGCCTACCTGGAGGAGTCCTTCTACAAGCAGCGCCCTGCGGCGAGCTCCCGGTAATCTCGGCTACCGCCGGGCCTTCGGCGAGTCCTTGCCCTCGGCCTCCACAGCCCGGCGGTGCCTGCGGGCGGTCGCGCGCACCTGCATGTTCAGCGCGCTCCCCGAGGGACCGGTGAGGCGCGGCCGGGCTACCCGCGGCGGAACGTGCCCGTGGGCACCGAAGTAGCTGACGTCCAACCGACTCAGTTTGGTCAATTGATACGGGCACCGGGATCCGTCAGATGTGGAGCTCGTCCGTCTACATCTGAAATGGAGCACCGGTGCCCGCCGTCGAAGCAGGGGCGATCGAGCCTTTGTGGACGGTCTCGGATGACCGACGGACGCGGGATTCCGCTGCGTCGTAACCGGCACGACTCCCCCGGCCACTTGCAAACTGCTGACCGATCTCGGCTGCGAGTGCCGGATCCAGCACGAGGGCGTCGCGTTCCCGATCAACCACACTCGCCGCAGGGTCGTCGAACGCATCAACCCTGGTACAGCCACGGCTTCGACTTCACCTGTCCGGCAAGAAATGTCGAGCGGGCACAATCAACGCACTGCCTGAACCGCCGGCAACACCGATCACGGATTGGGCCCGAAGAACGCCACCGTGCGCGCCTCGACGCTGGCCCTCGGGGCTGCGTCGGGGCGCGAGGTGGGGTCGTCGATCGCGCTGTGGGCCACCGGGAACGGCACCGAGGGGTCGGTGTCCCAGAGGCGGAACAGCAGTGCCTCGTCCGGCTGCATGTCCGCGAAGTAGTACCAGCGCTGCTTCGGGTGGTGCATGAGGTTCAGGCCGATGAACGGCGTCGGCTGGCCCGGACGCTCGTGGATCGGGACCGGCAGGTACTCGTCCAGGCCGGTGGTGCGCGCGTCGGCGACGGCGAGGGGGACCCGTTCGACCGGGCGGATGCCGCGCCAGACGTTGATCTCGGACCAGCGTCCGGCCAGCCACTCGTCGGCTTCGGCGCCCATGGTCCGGCGGATCCAGACCTCGAAGCTCGCGCCGTCGTAGTCGGCGTGCGCCGCGCGGGCCGGTGGGCGCTCGCCGCGCACCTCGCCGTCCTCGAAGCGCGCCATCGTGTGGAACACGACGACCTTCACCGCGCCGGTGGCCGCCTTGACGAGGTCTTCCAGTTCGGCCTTGTAGACCTGGTCCACCTCCTCGGCGTCGGTGAAGTCCTGCACCGACGTCCGGTGCTTGACCAGCGCGAACCCGTGCAGGTCAAGACTGAACTCCGCACTGATCGGCCGGGCGTTGGTGATCGCGGTGTCCACGGACCGGAAGCTGGCTGTGGAGGCAGCGTGCTGGCCGGCGTAGAAGATCCCGGAAGGCCTGGCCGGATCCGCGTACTGGAGGGGCACCGTCACTGAGGCGAGATCTTGGGTGGTCATCGTTGCTCCTGAGGGTCCGGAGTGGTGGTGCGCGCCCGGTCGGGGAACGTGCGCAAGGTGGTCGAGGGCAGCTCGCCGAAGCGGCGTTGGTAGGCGCTGGCGAAGCGCGGCACGTGGGTGAAACCCCATCGCAGGGCCACTTCCGTCACCGTCACGTCCGATCCCGGCCCGGCCGCGGCGAGTTCCTCGCGAACACGCGCGAGCCGGGTGCGCCGCACGTAGTCACGCGGTGAGACGCCAACGTGATCGTGGAAGTGGCGCTGCAGCGAGCGGGAGCTCACTCCCGCGTGCCGCGCCAGCCGCTCCAGCGACAGGTCGCCGTCGGGCCGGGTCTCGATGAGCTCGACCGCACGCCGGAGCGGCCCGGGCCGGCGGGTCTCGCCCCGGCGGCCGGCGAGCCGGTCGCTGTAGTTGTGGGGTTGGGCCAGCAGCAGACCGCTCATCAGGAACGCCGACCAGGGATTGTCGCCGAGCGTTCGGACAGCCAGCCCCGCGCCGGTTCCCAGATCGTCGACTAGCAGAGCCACGGCCCGGGCCCACGACGCGGCAGCCGGGGCGCGCAGGTCCATCGCGGGGCGAAACGTCAACGGAGAGGTGACCGGGCGGCCGAGCTGCTCCTCGAGCCGGGCCTCCAGGGCGGCGCGCTCGATCCGGACGTGGAGCTGCCGGTACTCGGCGCTCAGCCGCATCCTCACGCGCATCGACGGTGAAATGACCCCGGCAGTGGTCCGGTCCACCACGACCTCGTCCGAACCGAAGGTGATGCGGTTGTGCCCACCCCAGGAGAGGTTGATGTCGTAGTAGTCCACCTGCTCGGTCAGCGCGACCCCGAGCTCGGCACCGCGGTGCTGGCCGTACACGAGGGACAGCGGCCCGAGCGCAGCGACGGCGACGTCCGCAGTCACCACGCCGCGCAACCCGTGCAGGGTCAACCGGTGTGGGGTGAGGGCGTTCGACAACGACAC
Source organism: Amycolatopsis rhabdoformis (assembly GCF_035918295.1). GTDB lineage: Bacteria > Actinomycetota > Actinomycetes > Mycobacteriales > Pseudonocardiaceae > Amycolatopsis > Amycolatopsis rhabdoformis. Next base: position 2,022,252 of record NZ_CP142149.1, on the reverse strand, counting down.
CCGGAAGGCATCGGCGTCGGACGCGTGGAGCACCGAGTAGCGCTCCAGCAGAGCAGCGCTCGACATCGGCCCAGCCTCAAGATTTCGCCGGCGCGGGCTCGGCGACGGCGAGGCCCCGGTGTGCGGGCACCGCACCGATCTCGGCCGCCGAGAGCTGCGGCCTTCCGAGTTTGATCGAGAACACGGTGACGACCTGAGCCACGAGGATCAATCCCGCGACCAGCCACGGCGCGCCGTCCAGTTGGATGATCAGGGCCGCCGCGAGGAGCGGGGTCGGCCCCGCGACGAGCGCCTGCTGCAGCTCCCGGGACGACGTGAAGCCCGCGGCCCGCGACTCCGTGCGGAACAGCACCGGGCCGATCACCAGCTGCGCGACGACGCTCGGGGACCAGCACGCGGCCCACAGGACCGCGCCGGCGATCACGACCAAGACCATGTTCCGCGTGCCGAGGAGCGCGAAGTACGGGAACGCCAGCAGGATCCCGGCGACCGCGCCGATGAGAAGGACGGTCTTCGCACTCCATCGGTCACAAGCCTTGCCCCACAGGGGAAGGGCGACGACTCCCGCCAGGTACATGACGAGCAGCGCCAGGGCCGTTTGGGAGAAGGAGAGCTTGAGCTGGTTGGCCATGTAGCTGATGCCGAAGGCGTTGGCCACGTAGCCGATCACGTTGCTGGCGGTCGGCATGAGGAAGGCCGCGACGTAGTTCCGAGGGCTCGCGACGAAGGCCGCCCTCACCGCGGCGAGCGGATTCGCCTTGCTCCGCGCGATCAGTCCCCGGGCGCGGGCCTCCTCGACGCGCTGGTACTCCGCGGTCTCCTCCATCCCGCGGCGCAGGATGAGCGCGATGACCGTCAGGACCCCGGCGAACAGGAACGGGATGCGCCAGCCCCAGGCCACGAACGCGGCCTGACCGATCGCGAGGTTGATCACGGCGAAGAAGACCAGCGACAGGATCGACCCGGCCATCGTGGCGTTGTAGAGGAACGACGTCTGGAAACCCTTGGTGCGCGGCCGGGCGGACTCGTTCACGTAGACCATCGCGGTGCCGGGCTCGGCACCGGTGCCGAAGCCCTGGGCCACCCGGCAGAGAACCAGCAACACCGGTGACCACACCCCGACGGCCGCGTACGGCGGGAGCACCCCGATCGCCGCGGTGGCGGTGCCGACCAGGACGATCGAGGCCAGCAGGACGGGGCGTCGCCCCCAGCGATCGCTCAGCGCGCCGAGGACGATGCCGCCGATCGGGCGAGCCACGAAGCCCGCGGCGAAGGCCCCGAAGGTCCCGATCGTGGCGGCGGAGCCCGCACCGGGTGGGAAGAAGAGCGGGGCGAAGACGATCCCCGCGACGTAGGCGTAAAGGCCGTAGTCGTACCACTCGATGAAGGTGCCCGCGCTGCCCGCGAGGATGGCGCGCGCGGAGCGGCGCGGCGTGACCTCGGACGCGTCCTGGGGTGGATCGATCGATCTGGCCATGTCTCCACGATCTCCTTTGATCATTGGTGTCGAAGCGGTCGCCGTGTCAGCCGACGACGAACGGGTCGCGGACCTCGCCCGAGGTCTCGATCCACACCGCCTTGGTCTGGAGGAACTCGTCGACCGCGTGGCGGCCGTTTTCGCGTCCCCAGCCGCTGGCACCGTTTCCGCCGAAGGGCACGTTCGGCGCGACGGCGCGATAGCTGTTGACCCACACCGTGCCGGCGCGCAGCCGGGCGGCGACCCGGTGGGCGCGACCGACGTCGGAGGTCCAGAGTCCGGCCCCGAGACTGAACCGGGTGCCGTTCGCGACGGCGACGGCCTCGTCCTCGCTCGCGACGTCCAGCACGGTCAGCACGGGGCCGAAGACCTCCTCCTGCGCGATCTCGGCGTCTCGCGCCACGCCGGTGAGGATCGTCGGCTCCACGAACAGGCCGCCCAGTGAGGGATCGCGACGGCCGCCCGCCACGACCGAAGCGCCCGTCGCGACCGCGCGGTCGATGAAGCCCAGGACGGTGTCCAGCTGGCGCTTGTTCGCCAACGGCCCCATCTCCGTCTCGGGCAGGAGCGGGTCTCCCAGACGGATAGCCTTGGCCCGATCGACGATCAGTCCCAGCAGCCGCTCGCGGACGTCGCGGTGCACGACGAGCCGAGAGCCGGCGATGCAGGTCTGTCCCCCGGCGGCGAAGATGCCCGCGACCACCCCGTTCGCCGCGGCCTCGAGGTCGGCGTCCGGCAGGACCACCTGGGCGGACTTGCCGCCCAGTTCCAGCAGAACCGGGGTGAGCCGGGCCCCCGCGCTCGACGCGATGGCCGCGCCCACCGCCGGCGATCCGGTGAAGGCGATCTTGTCCACGCCCGGGTGGTCGACCAGCGCTCGGCCCAGCTCCGCGCTCTGCCCGGTGATCACGTTCAGCACACCAGGCGGGAAGCCCGCCTCCTCGACGAGCCGGGCGTATTCCAGAGCGGACGCCGGCGTCGACTCCGACGGCTTGACGACGAGTGTGCATCCCGCCGCCAGCGCGGGCGCCAGCTTCCAGTGCAGGAGGGCCAACGGCGAGTTCCACGGGACGATGGCCGCGATCACGCCCACGGGTTCCTCGCGGGTGTAGACGAAGTAGTTCGGCTTGCTCCCCGGGATCGTCTCGCCGTGGAGTTTGTCGGCGACTCCCGAGAAGTAGCGCAGCCAGGTCGCCAGCCCGGCCGTCTGCTGGCGGGTCTCCCGCAGCAGCTTGCCGTTGTCCGTGGTTTCGACCACCGCCAGGCGCTCGGCCTCCCGTTCCACGATGTCCGCCAAGCGGCGCATCAGCGCGGCCCGCTCGAATCCGGTCAGTGCCCCCCACTCGCCGTCGAGCGCCGTCCGGGCTGCGCTGACGGCGGCGTCGACGTCCGCCGCGCCGGCGTCCGGCACCCGGGCCCAGGGCCGCCCCGTGTAGGGATTCACGGTTTCGTAAGTCGCCCCGGACACCGCCGGTCGCCATTTCCCACCGATCGTGAGCTCGTGATCGGTCATCGTTTCGTTTCCCATCCGCTTCACGTCCCGCGAGCTCAACCGGCCAACGGGACGACCGTCGCCACCAGCAGCGGGTCGTGGTAGATCTGCGCCAGCCGGATCCGGCCGTCGCGCACGTTGAACGCGGACAGGTAGGTCTGCGGGTAGGGCCGGCCGAAGGCGGTCGCGGTGTCCGCCATCCGGCTGCGCGCCCAGACCAGGCCCGGGTCCACGGACGGGAAGAGCTCGATGTCGACGTGGGCGCAACCCACGAAGTTCTCGGCGACCCACTCGGCCCGAGCGCGGAGCTCGTCTCGGCCCTGCCACGCGGCTTTCGCTTGGTTCGGCGGGGCGAACGGGTACTCGAGGAGCGCGTCCTCGGCCCACAGTTCGTCGCGCGACTTCGGGTCCGACAGGTCCGCGGCCAACCAGCTCTCGACCACACGCGCGCTCTCCGCGGACGCGGCGGCGGTGGTCTCGTCGAATTCCCGCGGCGGGTCGTAGGCCACCGGGGTCCAGCCGGGCAAAGCGGGCGGGGCTTGCCGGAGTAGGGCGCGCTCGAGCACCAGGGAACTGAAGAACTCGCGGTAGACGGCCACCTTTCCGTCCCGGAGCACGAGCTGGTGGACATACCGCTGGGGGTAGGGCGCCCCGTTGAAGGTCTTCTGCTCGGAGCACCGGTTGGTCACCCAGAAGACGTTCGGATCGGCACTCTCGAAGATGCGGAGATCCAGCCGGGACGCGTCACCGCCGGAGCGGCGGACGGCGTTCTCCTCGCTGTTCCGGCGAACTTCGGCGATGCCGGCCCAGCGCGTCTCCTCCAGCACGGCGAACGGCAGTTCCTTCACGCCGTCGTCGGCCCACTGCTCGAGGTACCGGTCGCGCTTGTTCGTATCGATGAAGGTCTCGACGGCCTCCCGGTTCTTGCGACGCAAATCAGCATCGATCGTCGTCATGACTTCGACCTCCGTGGTGGATCGCTGGGGTTTCCGGCTGCCGGCCAGAGCACTGCCGCCGGCGCCGACTGGAAACCTTACCAGTCGAGTTCCGGACTGACCAGAGTCGAGAACAGATTTACGTTTCACCTGTTTAGAGGCCTAATCAGACCGTCGAGGAGGGATCGGATGCACACCTGGAAGAGGTCGGTCTGACCCTGTTAAACTGGGAACGTTACCAGTCATCTGCCAGAGGAGTTCGATCACTCATGACGCTCGACGCATCGCCGGTCGGGAAGGAAGTTCGCGCCCTGACGGGCCTGACCATCCGCAGGATCGAGACCGTCCCCATCCGCGTCCCGCTCGCTCGCGTCTTCCGGGGCAGCTACTACCAGATGAGCCACCGCTCGACGATCGTCACTCGCGTGTACACCGAGGAGGGGATCGTCGGTGAGGCCTACGCCGGCGACGAGGACGCGGCCCTCCTCGAGATCGACGCGATCATCCACCGCGAGATCGAACCGCGCCTGCTCGGCCAGGACGCCATGGCCGTCGAGCGTTGCTGGTCGCTCGCGCGCCCGGCGACGTTCGACATCCTGCGGGACCGCAGGCTCGGTCTGGTCGCGTCCGCGTGTGTGGACAGCGCGATCTGGGACGCCGTGGGCAAGCTGCTCGGTCAACCGCTGTGGCGGCTGTGGGGCGGCTACCGCAACACCATCCCGATGATCTCGATCGGCGGCTACTACGACAGCCCGCTCAGCATCGAGGACGAGATCGCCGTCTTGCGGGAACGCGGCCTGTCGGGGATGAAGTTCAAGGTGGGCGGCGCCGATCCCGTCGCAGACGCCGAGCGGTTCCGCCGGGCCCGGGAGGCCGCGGGTCCCGATTTCGTCCTGGCGGCCGACGCCAACCAGGGCTGGACCGTGGCCGACGCGATCACCTTCACCCGCCGGGTGGCCGACCTCGACCTCCACTGGCTGGAGGAACCGTGCCAGTGGCACAACGACCGGCGCGCGATGCGAGACGTCCGGTACGCCACCGGAGTGCGCGTTTGCGCCGGCCAGAGCGAGTTCTCCGCCGGCGGCGCGCGCGATCTCATGGTCGACGGCGCCATCGACGTCTGCAACTTCGACGCTTCCTGGACGGGCGGACCGACCGAATGGCGCCGGGTCGCCGGGATGGCGGCGGCCTTCGACGTCAAGATGGCCCACCACGAGGAGCCCCAGCTCTCAAGCCACCTGCTGGCGTCCATCCCGCACGGGCTCTACGCGGAGTGTTTCGATCCCGAACGCGACCCGATCTGGTGGAACCTGATCGCGAATCGGCCGCCTCTGTTCGACGGCGGGATCACCCTCCCGGACCAGCCCGGCCTGGGCTGGGAACTCGACCAGGACTACATCCGGTTCCACCGGGTCGAGGCCGGATAACGGCATACGGCGGCCGCCGCCCTCAGGCGCTGGCGGCCGCCCGGACCGGGGCGACGCTCGGCCGGGGAACGAACTGCGTCGGGTGGACGGTGGTGACCGGGCCCTCTTCGGGCTCTTGGATGCGGCGGACGAGCAGCCCGGCGGCGGTCCGCCCCAGCCGGTGGGTGTCGCGCCGCACGACGGCGATGGGTGGCTCGTGCATCTCCGTCAGATCGGTCTCGTCGCAGCTGACCAGCGACAGGTCGGCCCCGACCGCCAGCCCGCGCGAACGCAGTTCGCGCAGGCATCCCTTGAGCAGCTGGTTCCCGCCGACGACGAGGGCCGTGGGCCGCTCCCGCTTGTCCAGGAGCCGCGACGTCGCCGCCTGGCCGTGATCGGCATCGAGCGGGCCCTGGACGATGCTGTAGGTCGGCGGCAGGCCGCGCTCGGCGTAGGCCTCCTCCACTCCTCGGCGGCGCATGCGCGCGAACCGCGCGTGCCCGCCCAGGATGCACCCGATCCGCCGGTGCCCGAGGTCGAGCAAGTGGGAGATGGCCGCACGCATCCCCCCGCGGTGGTCGCACAGCACCGCGCTCGGCGTCAGCAGCCCGCTCGGATCGTCGAGCTCCCGGTCGATCAGCACCAACGGCGCCTCGATGGACTCCAGAGCCGCCAGCACGCCGGCATCGTCCTCCGCGCTGAGCGACAGGAGCAGCCCGTCCACGTGGCGGTCCTGGAAGAGCAGGATGTTCTGCGCCTCGAGCTCGGGATCGTTCATCGAGTTCACGAACAGCAGGGAGTAGCCGGCGCGCCGGAGTTCACCCTCCGCACCGAGGCTTATTTCCGACAGCAGTGGATTGGAGATGTCACCGATCACCATGCCGACCGACATCGTGGGCCCACCGCGAAGTCCGCGGGCGAAGATGTCCGGCCGGTAGCCGATCTCGTCGACCGCCGCCATGACGCGGTCACGCATCTTCACGCTCACGTCCGGGTGACCCGAGAGGACCCGGGAAACGGACGAGACACCGACACCCGCGCGTTCCGCGACGTCCTTGAGACCCGGCCTCATCTGCGGCATGCGCACATCGTACGGGCCACCGCAGGCCACCAGACCAACCAGGAGGAAGACCATGACCCGCTGGACCCGACGCCCGGAGGGCTCGAACTGGGGTGAGTTCGGCGACGACGACCAGCTCGGCCGCCTGAACCTGATCACAGCCGAACGGCGTCTCGCTGCCACCAGGGAGGTTCGTGAGGGGATCGCTTTCCCGCTCAGCCTCCCGCTCGACTTCCCCCGCGGCGAATACGCTCTGGGGCCGCGCAAGCCCCCGGTGCTCGCCAGCACCCCGCTCGGGCACAACCACCGCTTCCTGCCCACGGTGCCCGACGTCGTCAGCGACGATCTTGCGGTCCTCCACTTGCAGTACTCGACCCAGTGGGACTCCTTCGCCCACCACGGCGGCGTCTTCGACCTCGACGGCACCGGCGAGCCCGCGATCTGCTACTACAACGGCTACCGGGCGGACGTCGACGTGATCGGCGATCCGGCCGGCTCGGTACCACCGCACGCCGACGCGCTCGGCATCGAAACCATGGCCCAGACCGGGGTCCAAGGCCGCGGAGTGCTGGTCGATCTGGAACGGGCGGTCGGCCACGAGCGCGTCGCCGTCGGCTACGAAATGCTCGCCGAGGTCATGGCGGAACAGCACGTGACCGTCGAGGCCGGCGACATCCTGTGTGTCCACACCGGACTCACCGCGATCATGCTCGACCTCGGCGACGACCTGACGCAGGAGAAGCTGAACAGCTGCGCCGTGCTCGACAGCCAGGACCACCGCCTCTTGCAGTGGATCACCGACAGCGGGCTTTCGGCGATCGTCGCCGACAACCTCGCGGTGGAACCCTTCAGCCTGGATCCGGCCCCTGGCGCCGAATCCGTGCTGCCGCTGCACACCCATTGCCTCTTCAAGCAGGGAATACCGCTGGGCGAAATGTGGTACCTGGCCGACCTCGCCCACTGGCTGCGAGAGCACGAGCGGTCCCGCTTCTTGCTGACGGCGCCCCCGCTCCGGCTTCCCGGCGCCGTCGGCTCCCCGGTCAGCGGCGTAGCGACCGTCTGACCGGGCTGGTCACGCCCCAGCCCGAACCCGCGTCGCGAGGTGGATCGGGGTGGCGCGAACAGGATCGGAACACCACGGGTTTCGGCCTACCGTCCACCTCGATTCGCAGGAGTGCAACCGCTCCGCCTCGACGGGAGATCTGATCGTGAACCACGAATACGACGTTGCGATTGTCGGATACGGCCCCTCGGGGCTCGTCCTGGCCTCCGCCCTGGGCAAGGCCGGGCATTCGGTGGTGGTGTTCGAGCGCTGGCCCTCGCTCTACGGGCTGCCGCGCCTGACGCACATCGACGGCGAGACCGCGCGCATCGTCCAGGCTGTCGGGGATCTCGACCACGCCCTCCGGGACGCGCTGCCGCTGTCGGGCTACCGGTACCTCAACGGTTCGGGCGAACTGCTCCTCGAGCTGAACTGGCAGGGCAGCTCGTGCGGTCACCCCGCACACCTGTCGATCTACCAGCCCGACATCGAGGACGCGATCGACACCCGCGTACGGGCGTCGGGCCGCGTCGAGGTCAACCAGGGCTGGTCGGTGGTCGCCGTCCGGCCGCACGACGACGGTGTCGAGCTCGCCGCCCGACCGTGGACCCAGTCCCGCACGGGTCAGTGGTCGCACGGCGGCGAGGAACGGGTCGTCACCGCGAAGTACCTCGTGGGCGCGGACGGCGCCAACAGCTTCGTGCGGGAGACCCTCGGCATCCAGCGCAGCGACAACGGTGTCGACGACCGCTGGCTCAACCTCGACACCGAGCGGCTGCGGCCTCTGCCGGAGCGGTTCGCGAACCTCACCCAGTACTGCGATCCGGTCCGCGGCTCCATGCACATGCCGATCGGGAAGAGCCGGCAACGGTTCGAGCTGGCGGTCCTCCACGGTGAGGACGCCGCCGAGTTCGAACGCCCCGAGTTCGCCTGGACCTGGTTGCGGGAGACCCACGGTCTCGGCCCGGACGACGTCCGGATCCTGCGTCAGGTGGTATACACCTTTCAGGGCCGGATCGCCGAGACCTGGCGGCGGGGCCGGGTTTTCCTGATCGGCGACGCGGCGCACACCACCCCGCCCTACATGGGCCAGGGTGCGTGCTCCGGCATGCGAGACGGTCTCACCCTCGGTTGGAAGCTCGACCTCGTACTGCGCGGCCTCGCCGGCGACGAACTGCTGGACACCTACGAAGCCGAGCGCCGCCCCCACGCCACCGCGATCACCGAGATCTCCAGCGCTCTGGGGCGCGTGGCGAACACCCACGACCCCGCCGCTGCCGCGGCCCGCGACCAGGCGTTCCGGGACGGCACCGCACCACCACCGCCGCCGTTCCCCACGATCGAGGCCGGCGTCGTCCACCACGGCTCGGACGGACGACCGGCTTCTCCGGCCGGCACCCTTGCCCCACAGGGAATCGTGAGCAAGGACGGCGTGAAGGGCCTGTTCGACGACGTCGTGGGGCGAGGCTTCAGCCTGGTCACGGAGACCGACCCGCGGTCCGTGCTGTCCCCGGCCCAGCTGGACTTCCTCGACCGGCTCGGCGTCGCCACGGCGGTGCTCGGCACGGACGTCGAAGACGTGGACGACACCTACGCCGTTTTCCTGCGCGACAACGAGGTGGAGGCGTTCATCGGACGGCCGGACTTCCACCTGTTCTGGGCGGGCGCGCTCGCCGACCTGCCGGCGGCCGTCGACGCGCTCCGCACCCGCCTGCGCTGGCGCACCGGCGGCGGGACCACGACGGCCGAGCTCCCGCCGACCGAGGTGCTCTGGCGGGCGATGTCGCCGACCCGGATGCTCGACTACGGCATGGACTTCGCCGATGTGCTCGAGCTCCAGCACCTCACCGCGGCCGGAACGCCCTGGGACACCGCGGCCGAAGATCTTGCCGACCGCCACTGGCGGCGCGCGGCCGACGCCGACCAGGACGGCCGGACGGTTACCGCGGACGAGGCGTACCGGTCGGCCATCGCCTGCCTGGTGTTCGCGCAGATGGCGTTCAACTTCGACACCGAACGCAAGCGCGCGCTCTACTCCCGGCTGACCACCGCCGTCGGCGCGCGAGCAGCGGCCTTGTCCGCCGCGGCGGTGCGGGCCAGCGGGGCCCCGCGACCCCCGCGCTGCCAACAGGTGGAGATTCCCTTTGCGGGCGGCCGGATGTTCGGCTGGCTGCTGCTGCCCCCCGGTCGTGTGCTGGGCACGGTCGTCGTCTGCGGCGGCCAGAGCGGCTGGGGCCCGGCGTATCTCCGGCAGGCCGATGCGTTGAACCGTCGCGGCCTCGCGGCGCTGTTGGCCGAGGGACCGGGACAGGGCAGGACGCGCCTCGAGGGAGGAGTGCTGCTGGACACCGACGTCCGCGCCGCGTACCGCGGCTTCGTCGATCACCTCGTCGAGCGCGGAGATTGCGGGCCCGTCGGCCTGTGGGGCAACAGCAACGGCGGGCTGTACGCCGCCACCACGGCCGCGTCCGACCCGCGCGTCGCGGCGGTGTGCGTCAACGGTGCTCCGGCCCGGCCACACCTGCCCACCTTCCGCAGCTACGTCGAGCAGGCCGCCGCCATGCTCGGCACGAGCGACCGAGCTTCGATCCAGCGCACCTTCGACCGGATTTCGCTGCGGCCCGAGGACCGGATCGACTGCCCTGTCCTGGTCCTGCACGGTGGTCAGGACCCCCTGGTGAGCCTCGACGACCAGCAGCCGTTCCTCGACGCCGCCGCGCACCACGGTGACGCCACCCTCCGGGTGTGGGACGACGGCGAGCACACGATCTACAACCACTCGAGCGAGCGCAGCGCCCTCGTCGCGGACTGGTTCGCGACCAAGCTCGCCGACCACGAGCGGGGTGCTTGATGGACCTCGGTGAGAAGGCCCTCCTCGACGCCGTCATCACCAGCTTCGCGGACACGCCGGCCCCACGGCTGAAGGCGATCCTCGGCACGGTCACACGCCACCTCCACGCCGCGGTCCGGGAGTCGCGGCTCACGAACCGGGAGTGGGAACAGGCCATCGAGTTCCTGACCGCGGTCGGGCACAAGACCGAGGACACCCGGCAGGAGTTCGTGCTGCTTTCCGACGTCCTCGGCATCTCGATGCTCGTCGAAACGATCAACGGCGGCGATCTCGGTACCGAGTCGACGGTGCTGGGCCCCTTCCATCTGGTCGACTCCCCCGTCCGGACGCTCGGCGACTCCATCGACCTCATCGGGAACGGCACGCCCTGCGTGATCACCGGTTCGGTGGCCGACCTCGACGACAATCCCCTGAGCGAGGCCGCGATCGACGTCTGGCAATGCGACGAGAACGGCTTCTACGACGTCCAGCAACCGGAGAGCCAGCCCGCCGGCAACGGCCGCGGACTCTTCCACACCAACGAAAACGGCGAGTTCTGGTTCCGCACGGTCGTGCCGAGCCACTACCCGATTCCCATCGACGGGCCCGTCGGCGAGCTGCTCGGTGCGACCGGCCGGCACCCCTATCGGCCCGCGCACGTCCACGTGATCGCCGACGCCGCCGGGCACGAGCCGCTGACCACGCACCTGTTCGTAGCGGACGGACCGTACCTCGACAGTGACGCGGTCTTCGCCGTGCGCGCGAGCCTGATCACCGACTTCGTCGTGGTGACCGACCCGGCGGAGGCCGAGCGGTTCGGCTTCACGGCGCCCTTCCGCCGGGCACAGTTCACCATCCGGCTCAGGCGGGCCGACACGTGAACGCGCCGGCCTACGAAGCTCTACCGGCCCGCGTTGTCTTCGGTGCGGGCTCAGTCGCCCGATTGGCCGAGGAGACCGACCACGCCGGCCTGCGCCGCGTCCTCGTGCTGTGCACACCCACTCAGCGCGGACTCGCCGGACACGCGACGGCCATTTTGGGCGAACGCGCCGTCGGCGTCTTCGAACAGGCCCGGATGCATGTCCCGCTGGCCACGATCAGCGACGCCCTCGTCGTCGCCGCCGAGCTGGGAGCCGACGGCTGCGTTGCCGCCGGCGGTGGGTCGACGATCGGTCTGGCCAAGGCCCTGTCCCTGCGCGCCGGCCTACCCTACGTCGCGCTGCCCACGACCTACGCGGGGTCCGAGATGACCCCGATCTGGGGGCTCACCGAAGACTTCCGCAAACTGACCGGGCGGGACCGTTCGGTGCTGCCGCGGGCCGTGGTCTACGACCCCGAGCTGACGGCGACCGTCCCCGCTGCCACCGCGGTCACGAGCGGACTGAACGCGATCGCCCACGCGGTGGAAGCACTGTATGCGCCCGACAGTTCCCCACCGATCGCGGCCATGGCCGAGCGCGGCATCCGCGACCTCGTCGAGGCGTTACCGGTTCTCGGCACCGGCACTCCCGACGCTGCGACCCGGGCGACCGCGCTGCAGGGTGCGTGGCTGTGCGGAACCTGCCTCGGCGCGACGACGATGGGCCTTCACCACAAGGTCTGCCACGTGCTCGGCGGCCTGCTCGATCTCCCCCACGCCGAGACGCACGCCGCGATGCTCCCGCACGTCGCCGCGTTCAACCTGCCGGCGGCACCCGACGCTGCCGCTGCTGTGCGCCGAGCACTCAACGCCCCCGACGCCGCGGCCGCACTGAGCAAGCTGGTCACCGAGTCGGGCGCCCCCAGCAGCCTCGCCGAGCTCGGGGTCCGACGATCTCAACTCCGCGCGGTCGCCGAAGAAACTCTGATCACGCCCTACGCGAACCCCCGCCCGATCAACAGACAGGACCTCCTGCACCTCCTCGAAAAAGCCTGGTCCGGCACACCCGCCTGATCGACAGCGGCGCTCCATCGAAACGTTGGCTCCACCGGTTACCAGACATCTCTTATCGGAAGATATTCCGGAGTCACCTTAACGATCTATTTCTCCTGGAATCAGGAAATGAGAAGCGGACCTAAAGCGCGCCCGTTAGTACATTTATTCGCCCCCTTGCCGGTAATTCGATATTTTCGTGATGATCACCACGATCCGTCCCGGGAAAGGCAATCCCCGCCGGTACCGTCGGCCTCTGTGAGCGATGCCGAATTGACTGAGGGCGTCAGCACCACCGCCCTGATGATCGCCGCCACCCGGGCGATCGAAACCCACCGTCCGGACGGGCTCGTCCGGGACGAGTACGCCGAGCACTTCGTCCGGAGTGTGCGCGCTGGTGTCGCGATGCCCACTCGCATCGAGGACGTCGACGCCGGCGACGCGGGCCCGGTGTGGGGCCGCCTCGGCGCCTACTGCGGTCTGCGCACGCGGGTGTTCGACGATGCGGTGCGAGCGGCCGCGACACCGCAGGTCGTGCTTCTCGGCGCCGGCCTGGACACTCGCGCTGCGGCTCGATTTGCCGGCGGAAGCAAGGGTTTTCGAGATCGACCGCGCGGACGTGCTGACCTTCAAGACCACAGTCCTCGACGCGGTCGGCGCGAAGGCTCGGGTGCGCTGCGACCGGCTCGTCGTCGACCTCGCCGAAGACTGGGACGTCGCGCTGCTGGCCGCCGGCTTCTCGGCGGACCGGCCCACGACCTGGATCGCCGAGGGGGTGCTGCCGTACCTCCCGCGGCCGGTCGAGGAGCGGGTGCTCGCGCTGGTCGACCGGCTGTCCGCGCCCGGCAGTCACCTCGGCTACGAGATCGTGCTCGGGCAGGAGACCGCCGAGTTTCGCAACCACGACCTGTACGCGGGCACCCCCGAGGCCATCGGCTCGCACCTGCCGAGCCTGCTCGACGGCGGCGCCCGCCCTGACTCCGCGAGCGCTCTGCGGGCAGCGGGGTGGGAGGTCGTCGAACGACCGGTCGCCGACTACACCGTGCGCTACGGGCGCGGTCCGGACCCGTCGGTCGACGACCCGATCCGGCAGGCCCGCTGGGGATTCGCGCACAAGACCGAAGTCTCGGCTCAGCGTGCGCCGGACCTCCTGGGCCGACCTTGGACAACGTCGGCCTGAATCAGTTTCCGGGCCAGATCGATGCTGCTTGAAAGAGCGTCGAACGGGAGTGGTTGCGTGGCGAGAGCGCCCTCGTGCAGCACGAGGAGCTGGACGGCGAGGACGGCGGGGTTCGCGCATCGCGCGGCGGTGGCCAGTTCTTCGAACAGGTCCAGCAGCCAGCGCTTTTGGTTCGCTGCGATCCGGTGTGCAGGGTGCGCGGGATCCGGAAGCTCGGCCAGGGCATTGATGAAGGCGCATCCGCGACTGTTCGTCTCGCTCCAGATCCGCAGCGCCGCGAACGGCGCCATGACGGTTTCGACGGGGCCCTCACCGGCGTCCACAGTGGCCTGGACGAGTGACCGCCAGCGCTGGTCACGGTCCGCCAGGTAGGCCTCGACGAGGTGATCTTTCGAACCGAACTGGTTGTAGAGGGTCCGCTTGGTCACGCCCGAGTGCTCAGCTATCAGATCCACGCCGACCGCCGTGATTCCGCGGCTGTAGAACAGTTCCTCAGCGGCCGCGACGATGCGTCGGCCGGCCGGCGTCCGGTGTTGCGTTTCCCGCACTTCTGCAACCTTCACTGATCGGTGTACCGTAGCCCATGTTCACAGACCAGTATATCTACCGTGAGGCTCGACCATGGGCAAGACTGAGACGATGCGCGCCGTACGGATCACGAAGCACGGCGGTCCCGAGGTTCTCGAGCTGGCGGAGGTGGCCGTCCCGGCCCCGCAGGCAGGAGAGGTCCTGGTCCGGATCAGTGCGGTGGCCCTGAACAACACCGATCTGTGGACCCGCGAAGGGGCCTACGGCCGGCCGGGGGACGCGACGGCATTGTCGGGCTGGCGAGGCCCGATCGACTTCCCCCGGATCCAGGGTGCCGACGTCGCGGGCCGGGTGGTGGCGATCGGCGCGGGCGCGGACGAGAGCCTCATCGGCCGCCGCGTCATCGTCGACCCGGCGATCTACGACAGTGAAGCGGCGGATGCGAACCCGGTGGGGCTGATGGGGAGTGAGCGCGACGGCGGATACGCCGAGTACGTCACCGCCCCCGCCGAACGCGTCCACGATGTGACGGAGTCACCGCTCACGGACGATCAGCTCGCGACGCTGCCGACCGCTTACGGCACGGCACTGGGCATGATCGAGCGAGGTCGGTTGACGACGGGCGAGACCGTGCTGGTCTCGGGAGCGTCCGGCGGTGTCGGCCTGGCGCTGGTCCAGATCGCCCGCGCCCGCGGCGCGAAAGTGCTCGCGATCAGCAGCGGACGCAAGATCGATCAGGTGCGCGAGGCCGGCGCACACGCGGTCCTCGACCGCGCTGGAGATGTCACCGGACAGATCCGCGCAGCAGCCCCGGAGGGGATCGACGTCGCGCTCGACGTCGTCGCCGGGGCGCTGGTGAGTGACGGACTGCCGCTGTTGCGCGAAGGTGGCCGGTGGGTCGTCGCGGGTGCCCTGGGCGGGTACGACGTGTCCCTGGACATCCGCCGGCTCTACTTGCACAACGCGCAGGTGATCGGTTCCGCGATGCACACCCCCGCGCATTTCGGCCTTCTCGTGGACCTCGCCCGTCAGGCCGCGATCAATCCCGTGATCGCCGCGACGTTCCCCTTGTCGCACGCGGCGCAGGCACAGGCGCGACTGGCTCGCCGGGACCACGTGGGAAAGATCGTCCTGCATCCATGAGGGGCGCTCACCTCGGCATGACACGGGAAGACCTCCGCTCCGCCTGAACCAACCTGGGGCGCAAGGAAAGACGGTACCTGCACACTCCGCGGACAAATCCGTGGCGACAGACAGACAATGCGGCGAGTGCAGTCACAGAATTTCCATGGCCACCGTTGCGGGCGGCGAACCCTGCGAGCGTCCCCATCCGAAGCGCAGTCACGCCGGCTCGCCACAGCAGACCGTCGGACTTGCTAGAGTGAGCATTACATACAGAGACAGAACGTTCTGTGCCCGGCACCCAACTCGCTCCTCGCTGGAGGAAGTTCATGCCCCACAGTCTCGAAGAGACGCAGTCCATCGCCGCCGCACACCGCGCGTTGCGCACTCACCTGCCCGCCGAGCAGGTACACGTTTCCGGCCCTGCCTACGCCGACAGCGTCGCCTTGTGGAACGGCGCCGTGAAGCATCTCCCCGCCGTCGTGCTGACGTGCACCTCCCCCGAGGACGTGGCACTCGGCGTGCGCACCGCGCGTGAGTTCGGCATTCCGCTCTCGGTCCGCGGCCGGGGGCACGACTACGCCGGCCGAGCCCTGGCCGACGGCGGCTTGACGCTGGATCTGAGGCCGATGCACGACGTCCGGGTCGACCCCGGGGCCCGGACCGCTGAGGTCGGTGGTGGCGCGTCTGCCAACGACCTGCTGGCCGCGGCCAACGAGCACGACCTGGTGGCAGCGACCGGCACGATCGGAACGGTCGGGGTCGCCGGACTCACCCTCGGCGGCGGCTACGGACCCCTGGCCGGCCGGGTCGGCCTCGCCGCGGACAACCTGCTGTCCGCCGAACTGGTCACGGCCGACGGGACGGTCGTGCGCACCGACGAGCACCACGATCCGGACCTGTTGTGGGCGTTGCGCGGCGGTGGCGGCAATTTCGGGGTCGTCACCTCGATGACCGTGCGGCTGCACGATGGGCCGACGGTGGTGACCGGTTTGGTGCTGTACCCGTGGAACCAGGCCAGGCAGGTACTCGGCCGGGTTCGCGACGCACAGCAGGACTCCCCCGACAGCCTGACGATCCAGGTCGCCGCGGTCGCCGCACCGGACGGCTCACCCGCGTTGCTGGTGCTTCCGACCTGGTCGGGCGATGTCCCGACCGGCACGAACCCGTCGGGACCCGTGATGGCGCTGGCTCGACTGGGCGATCCCCTGATCGCCCAGCTGGATGCCGCGCGCTACGCGGACACGATCGCCGGCCGGGACGCGATGTTCCCCGACGGCAGGCACGTCACCATCCGGACCCGCTCGGTGCCCGAACTCGGCGAGGACGTGATCGACATCGTCGACCGGTTCGGCGGCCGGCTGCCGACGCCGATGTCCGGGATCACCCTGCACCACTTCCACGGCGCCGCCACCAGGCCCACCCCCGACGACACCGCGTTCGTGCTGCGCAGGCCGCACCTCATGACCGAGATCATCGGCATCTGGCCGGCCGAGGAAACCGGCGAGCACGTCCGCAGCTGGGCCGACGCGACCTCCGCGGCGCTGGCCGAGCACGCCTTCCCAGGCGGATACGCCAACCTCCTCGGGCCGGAAGCGACCGACCAGATCCCCCACATCTACGGAGACAACCTGGCCCGCCTGCAACGAATCAAGGCCGCGGTGGATCCGGAGGGCGTCTTCTCGGCAACGCCGTTGCCGATGACCGAACCGGCCTGACCGGATAACCGGAATCTCAGCCGAGCGAGGACCGGCAGTTTTCCGGGTCCGAGTCCTTGCAGATTCCGATCAGCGTATCGAGTCTGCGACCCGCCTCGCGCAACTGCGTGATCCGTTCCGTGATGCGCGCGCGTTCGTCGGTCAGCTGTTCCAGCATTTCGGGCGGGACGACACCGGTGTCGATACAGGGCAGGAAAGACGCGATCACCCGGCTGCTCAGCCCTGCCGTGTAGAGCTCTTGGATGAGCCTGAGACGGTCCGCCGCGGAATCGGGATACACGCGCTGGCCGCCCGCCGTGCGCTCGGACTGCAGCAGGCCCTGCTCCTCGTAATAGCGCACGGCGCGGGTACTGACGTCGGCTCGCGCGGCGAGCTCTCCGATGCGCACGGCAACTCCCGTCGTTCCGTTTCCCGACCGGAACCATGACCCAGATCACCGGTCGGAAACCTTGTACTTAACGTCAACGTCAACTTTTACCCTGACGAAGGGCGGTTCACCAGCCAGCGAAAGGGAACAGTCATGGACATCACCGGAACCACGGCCCTGGTCACGGGAGCCAACCGCGGGATCGGGCTCCAGTACGTCAACGAACTGCTGGCCCGCGGAGTCGCGAAGGTCTACGCGACGGCTCGGCGTCCGGATTTGATCGACACCTCGGATCGGCGGGTGACGCCGCTGCACCTGGACCTGCTCGACGAGAAGTCGATCGCCGAGGCAGCGGCCGTCGCGACGGACGTCACCTTGATCGTCAACAACGCCGGCATCACCACCGGCGCGGACCTCGTCACCGGGGACCTCGACAAGATCCGCCTGGACATGGAGACGCACTTCTTCGGCACGCTGAGAGTGATCCGCGCGTTCGCGCCGGTGCTCGCCGCCCACGGTGGCGGCGCGATCATCAACGTGATGTCGGTGCTTTCCTGGTTCGCCAACGAGGGAACCGGGTCCTACTCGGCGGCGAAAGCCGCGGAGTGGAACATGACCAACGGGGTGCGCGCGGAGCTGGCCGGCCAGGGAACCCTGGTCCAGGGGGTGCACCTCGGCGCCGCGGACACCGACATCATGGCCGGACGCGACGTGCCGAAGATCGACCCGGCGAAGGTGGCTCGTGCCAGTCTCGACGGCCTCCGGGCCGGCAGCGTCGAGGTGCTGGTCGACGAACCGAGCCGCATCGTCAAGGCGATGCTCTCCGCGCCGCTCGGAGCGCCGCCCACCGCGTCGGATGCGCGAGCTGTGCGGTGAACTGCTCGCGCGCGGCCGTGCTCACGGCCCGGTCGCGCGCGGCGATTTCCCTTGGCTGCGCGTCTGTGCCGCTCGGCAGCTGCGGATTCCCGCTCATCGTGGACCCTTCCTGTCCCCAGTAGACGGAACCGGTGTCCTTGTCGCCGCGCACGACTCCCTGTACGACAAGGTCATTGGTGTTGACGTCCGCTCGTCCTCCCGCTAGCTTGCCAGTGTAATGAACGTTCTATACACCGGCGTGGTGCCGTGGTCGCTGGACGACCCCGCCTCCTCCCCCGTTGACGCGGTGAGCCGGACAGTCCGCTCCCCCATCCCGAGAAATCTGCGAAGGATTCCGTTCGGTGAGCACGATTCAGTTCAAGAGGCCGCCTCGGCTGGGGACGCCGCGCCCACCGGGCGGCGAGGTGCACCTCGAGCCGCCGCCCGAAGTGCCCCGGGTAATTCCCGGGAGCATCGTGCTGAAGGTGCTTCCGGTCGTCATGATCGTCGCCTCGCTGGGTTTGCTGGTCTTCTCGTTCACCGCCGGCGGCGGGAACCCGTTGACGATCACTTTGGGTGCCACGACTCTCCTCGGCACGGTGGGAATGGCTGCCGGTGGTGGCCGAGGTGGTGGCCAGAAAAAGGCCGAGATGGACGAGGATCGCAAGGATTACCTGCGTTACCTCGGTCAGATGCGTGACCGGGCTCGTGAGGCGATGGTCGATCAGCGTGCGGCGTTGGAGTGGGTGCACCCCGACCCGCAGTCGTTGTGGTCGCTGGCGGCCAGTCGCCGTATGTGGGAGCGCCGCCAGAACGATCAGGATTTCCTGCACCTGCGTGTCGGGCGCAGTTCCCACCGTCTGGCGACGCGGTTGGTGCCGCCGCAGACCGGGCCGGTCGACGAGCTGGAGCCGATTGCCACTCTCGCGTTGCGCCGGTTCGTGCGGGCGCATTCGATCGTGCCGGATCTGCCCACGCAGATCACTCTGCGCGGGTTCGCGGCGGTGAGCATGCAGGGCGAGCGTTCGCTCACGCGTGCCCTGACGCGGGCGATGCTCGCGCAGCTGGTCGCGTTCCACAGCCCGGATGATGTGATGATCGCGATCGCGACGGCGGGGCGTGCGAAGCAGGAGTGGGAGTGGGCGAAGTGGCTGCCGCATGTGCAGCACCCCACGATGTCCGACGGCATCGGGCAGTTGCGGATGATGGCCGGCTCGCTGGCCCAGATCGAGCAGTGGCTGGATGAGGAGCTGCGGGACCGTCAGCGGTTCTCCCGTAACGCCACCCCGGCGCCGGACCAGCCCCACGTCGTGATCATCATCGACGACGCCGAAGTCACCCGGGAAGAGCAGATCATCCTGGAGGAGGGTCTGGTCGGGGTCACGCTGATCGACCTGTCCGATTCGCTGGGCAACCTCTCCGCCCGCCGCGGTCTGCGCCTGGTGGCCGAGCCCGACCGCCTCGGTGCGCGCAGCGCCGGCGGGGTCGAGTGGTTCGGCCGCCCGGACACGCTGTCGGTGGTCGAGGCCGAGGCACTGGCCCGGCTGCTCTC
Source organism: Amycolatopsis rhabdoformis (assembly GCF_035918295.1). Lineage (GTDB taxonomy): Bacteria > Actinomycetota > Actinomycetes > Mycobacteriales > Pseudonocardiaceae > Amycolatopsis > Amycolatopsis rhabdoformis. The sequence goes on along the minus strand of NZ_CP142149.1, from coordinate 2,002,776 downwards.
GCCCTACCGCGTCGGTGGCGGTGGCGGCACCGAAGCGAACGATGACGAGCCGTTGCTGTCCAACCCCACGCTGCTGGAGCTGCTCGGGATCCCGGGCGACCCGATGACCTTCGATGTGCAGGGCGCCTGGCGTCCGCGCCCGGTCCGCGACCGCTACCGGGTGCCGTTCGGGGTCGGTGAGTACGGGCAGGCCGTGGAGCTGGACATCAAGGAAGCGGCGATGGAAGGCATGGGCCCGCACGGCCTGTGCATCGGGGCGACCGGGTCGGGTAAGTCGGAGTTCCTGCGCACCCTGGTGCTGGGTTTGCTGGCCACGCACTCGAGCACGTCGCTGAACATGATCCTGGTCGACTTCAAGGGTGGCGCGACGTTCCTGGGGTTGGACAAGGCCCCGCACGTGGCGGCCACGATCACCAACCTCGCCGGTGACCTCACCCTGGTCGACCGGATGAAGGACGCCATCGCCGGTGAGGTGTCGCGGCGCCAGGAAGTGCTGGCCAAGGGCAACTACAAAAACGTGTGGGACTACGAGAAGGCCCGGGAGAACGGCGCCGACCTCGACCCGCTGCCGGCGTTGTTCATCTGCATCGACGAGTTCTCCGAAATGCTGACGGCGAAGCCGGACTTCATCGACATCTTCCTCCAGATCGGGCGGGTGGGCCGCTCGCTGCAGATGCACATGCTGCTCGCGTCCCAGCGCCTGGAAGAGGGCAAGCTGCGCGGTCTGGACACCTACCTGTCCTACCGGATCGGCCTGAAAACCTTCTCCGCCGCGGAGTCACGCGCGGCGATCGGCGTGCCGGACGCGTTCGAGCTCCCGTCGATCCCGGGGTCGGGGTATCTCAAGTACGACACGTCCACGATGGTGCGGTTCAAGGCCTCCTACGTGTCCGGCCCCTACCGGCCCGCGGGGATCAAGGCCGCGGGCCCGGTGTCCACGGTGGTGCGCGCGGACAAACGCCCGCAGATGTTCGTCCCGGACTATGTCGAGCTGCCGCCCGAGCCGGAACCGGAGCTCGAACCGGTGGAAGAGGTCGCCAAACCCAAGGAGACCGAGGAGGCGACCGAACCGAGTGAGCTGGAGGTGATGGTCGACCGGTTCATCGGCCAGGGCCCGCCCGCGCACGAGGTGTGGCTGCCGCCGTTGGACGAATCCAACTCCCTGGACACGATGCTGCCCAACCTCAACCCCACCGACGACCGGGGCCTGTCCCCGGTCGGGTTCTTCGGCAACGGGCGCCTGCAGGTCCCGCTGGGCATCGTCGACCGCCCGTTCGAGCAGCGCCGTGACCTGCTGTGGGCCGACTTCTCCGGCGCCGCCGGGCACGCGGTGATCGCCGGCGGCCCCCAGGCCGGCAAATCGACCATGCTCCGCACCCTGATCATGTCGATGGCGCTCACCCACACGCCGGAGGAAGTGCAGTTCTACGCCCTGGACCTCGGTGGCGGCACCCTGGCCGGTCTGGCCGACCTCCCGCACGTGGGTGGGGTGGCCGTGGCCCGGCGCGAGCCCGACAAGGCCCGCCGGATCGTGGCCGAGCTCACCACCCTGATGACTGAGCGCGAGGGCCGGTTCGGGGCGCTGGGCATCGACTCGATGACCGAGTTCCGCAACCGCAAACGCCGCGGCGAGATCACCCCCGAGCAGGACCCGTTCGGTGACGCGTTCCTGGTCGTGGACAACTGGCGCGCCATCCGCGACGACTTCGACGAACTCGAAGCCTCCATCACCCGCCTGGCCACCCAGGGCCTGTCCTACGGCATCCACGTCGTCATCACCGCCAACCGGTGGGCCGACCTGCGCCCGGCGATCAAGGACATGCTCGGCACCCGCTTCGAGCTGCGCCTGGGCGACCCGACCGAGTCCGACATCGACCGCCGCGTCGCGGTCAACGTGCCGGCCGGACGCCCCGGGCGTGGTCTGACCCGCGACAAGCTGCACATGCTCACCGGCCTGCCCCGCGTCGACGGCTCCAGCGACTCCGAGTCGCTGGCCGCCGGTGTGGCCGACGCGGTGGCGAAGATCCGTGGTGCCTGGCGCGGCCGCACCGCACCGCAGGTGCGCCTGCTGCCCGAGATGATCACCTACGACGACGTGTTGAAGATCGACACCAAGCGCAACACGAAACTGGTGCCCTTCGGCGTCAACGAGGACGACCTCAACCCGGTCTACCTCGACTTCGACGCCGACCCGCACTTCTTCGCCTTCGCCGACGGCGAATCGGGCAAAACGAACCTGCTGCGCCAGATCGGCCGCGGCATCGCCGAGCGCTACACCCCCCAAGAAGGGGTGATCCTGCTCGTCGACTACCGGCGCACCATGCTCGGCTTCCTCGAAGGCGACTCCCTGCTCGGCTACGCCGTCTCCGCCAACCAGCTCGACAGCATGGTCAAAGACGTCCACGGATCCATGACCCGCCGCCTGCCGGGTCCCGACGTCACCCAGGACCAGCTGCGCAACCGATCGTGGTGGACCGGGCCGGAGCTGTTCATCCTGGTCGACGACTACGACCTGGTCGCCACCCAATCATCCAACCCACTCAAGCCGCTGTCGGATTTCCTCGCCCAGGCCAAGGACGTCGGCCTGCACCTGATCATCGTCCGCCGCTCCGGTGGCGCCTCACGCGCCTCCTACGACCCGATCATCGGCAAGCTCAAGGAAATCGCGGCGCCGGGCATGGTCATGAACGGCTCCAAAGACGAGGGCGCGCTGATCGGCAACATCCGGCCGGCCGCCATGCCGCCGGGCCGGGGCATCATGCTCAGCCGCAAAAACGGCCGGCAGCTGCTGCAGGTGTCATGGATCCAGCCCGAGTGAGCCGCAAAGCCGCAACTCGTTGCCAGGCTGGGGATCCAGGCCACCCCTATCGATCGTCGGGCGCGAGCTCAGCCGAGGTGCGGGGAAGTCATTTCCGCGAGTCCCTGCGCGAGGTCTACACACGGGGCGTAGCCGAGGTCGCGTCGCGCGGCGGTGATGTCATAACTGCGGTCACGGCCCAAGAACGAGATCAGCCACCGGGTCAGTATCGGCGGTTGGGGCCGGCGCAGCAGTCGGGCGCCGCCTTCGAGCACGGCGGCCAGCGGCGCCGCGATCCGGAGTGGGACGCTGCCGGCTCGGCTCACGTCGACGCCCTGGGTGGCCAAGAGCGCGGTCATGAAGTCCCGGATCGGCATCGGAGTGGCGTCGGTGACGTAGTAGACGCCACCAGGTCGGCCCCGAGTCAGGGCGAGTTCGGCGGCAGCGACCAGGTTGCCGACGTGGATGAAGTCCATGACGTGGGAACCTCGATCGATCCACTTCCATCCGCCGGCTCGCGCGAGGTCGGCCAACTCCGTCGACGTCGCCATCCCGGCACCCCAGACGAACGGCGGGCGCACCACCACGGTGTCCATCGCGCGGGTACCCGCGGACAACAGAGCCTGCTCGGTGGCGAGCTTGACGCGGCTGTAGGCGAGGTTGGGACGGCCGTTGTCGGTGTCTTCGTCCACTATCGCCGCGCGCTGGCTGCCGGTGGAGACGCTGGCTGAGCTGATCAACACGAATCTGCCGACGCCGGCCGCGGCGGCCGCCTCGTGCAGTGCCACCGCGGGCACGAAGTTGTCGCGGCGAAATCCGGCATCGGGCCCCCAGAACTCCATCCGGCCGGCCGCGTGGATGACCGCATCGCATCCGGCCAGGACGGAGGCCCACTCGGGCCGGACAGCGCCGGGTACCAAGTCCGCCAGGTCCCCCATCACCGCATCGCCGGCGGCGGCCGTGATCAGCTCGGCGGCACGGTCTGAACGCGCCAACGCCAGCACCGCATGCCCCTCGCCGGTGACACGGCGCACCAGGTGTTGACCGACGAACCCACTTCCGCCTGTCACGAAGATCTTGATGATCGGCTCCTCTCGCCTCGAACAACGTGGCGCTCGGCCACCGGGCTTTCGCGATCAGGTTCGAAGTTTTTACGCGCAGCGCGCGAGGTGGGCGCGGACGTGTTTCAGCCACTCGTCGGGCCGCTCGACGTGGAGGCTGTGGCTCGAGCCGGCGCCTTCGACGAGGACGAACTCCGCGCCCGGGATCGCGACGGCAACCGCGCGGGACAGCCGGGGCGGGGTGAGGAGGTCCTGCGCGCCGACCAAGACGGTGGTCGGTCGGTCGATGCCGGGCAAGCGGTCGAGAGTGTCGTGGGCCAGGTCCGCGTCCCATTGCCGGACCACCGCTCGGATCTGCTCATCGGTCCGGGGAAACAGAGGCAGCACGGAAGCGATGCGCTGGTCGAACTCCGGGCTGTCGAGCAGCTCCGGTGAGAACGCCACGCCGAGGGCGGCGATTGCACCCGCGAGATCGCCGTGCTGCCAAGGGCACCGCAGTGCCGTGACGAGGCAGCGCTGGAACCCGTCGCCACGAGCCCACGTGCCGTAGAGCACCAGCGATGCCACCAGGTCGGGGCGGGCGAGCGCGAGCTCCTGGGCCACGGCGCTGCCCAGCGACCACCCGACCACGTGCACCGGGCCGGTACCGAGTTCCTCGAGCAGCGCGACGGCGTCCGCGGCGAGGGAGGCCATCGACACCGCTTCCGGGTACGCGGAGGACCCGCCCATGCCGCGGTGGTCGTACGCGATGACCTGGCGATCGACCGCGAGACCGTCGATGATCGCCGGCGTCCAGAGGCCGACCGACGCGGTCGTACCCGTCACGAGCAGGACCGGCTCACCCGGCAGGCGGGCGTCGCCGTGAACGTCGTAGAACAGATCGACGCCGTCGCCGAGGCTGTGGATGGGCATTCGAAAGACCTTTCCTCAGGAACGTTCATCTGGTTGTCCGGCTCGCACCTTCGCGAAGGCGTACGAGGGCGCGCTGTGCGGCCTAGCTGCCATCGCAGCCACTGCGGACGTTCCCGATCGCCGAGCCGAAGTGCTGAGCAGGTCCGGCGCTGCCGTTGAATCTCGCGAGGAGCCCGGCGAAAGTGCGAACGTCGTGCTCTGACCACGACTCGAGGATTTCGCCCAACCGCTTGCTGCGAAGGCGCTGGACCTCAGCGATCCGGCAGCGCCCCTTCTCGGTGAGAGTGACCGAAAACGCCCGGCCGTCGTCGGGATCCGGAAACCGCGTGATGAGGCCCAGCGTTTCCAGGGGCTGAAGATGGCGCGAGATGGTGGAAGGCGCCAGGCCGATCTGATCGGCCAGATCCGTCGCGCGATGCGGGCCGTGCTCGAACAGATGAGCCAGCAGCCCGTAGGCACCGGTCCGGAACTCGAGGGGCGTTTCCCGCCCACGCTGCCCCAGCGCGGCGGGATCCTGGCGGAAGAACACGGCGAATTCGCGGGCCAGGCCGGCGATCGCCATCTCGTCGTGAGTCATCATGACCGGCCCTCGTGATCGTCGTCCAGCGCGTCGGAGGTGCGCAGAGGCGCCTCCCGGATGAAGAGGGTGCACACGAACGCGACGAGCGCCGGCGGCACCCGGGCAAAGCCTGTCGGATCTGCGCGCGGGGTCATCGGCGTGGCCTCGGTGCGCGTGGCGACTGCGTCTTCGACAGTCATGAAGTCCTCCGTTGTTCCCCTCCGGACCTCGCCGAGCACCGAGACCAGCCATCAGTGAGCCCGACCGGTCATCGGCCGTACGCCTCCAGCAGCCGCAGCCAGACCTCGCTGACGGTGGGGAACGCCGGGACCGCGTGCCACAGCCGGTCCACCGGTACTTCTCCGGCCACCGCGATCGTCGCGGCGTGCAGCAGTTCCGCGACGTCGGGGCCGGCCAGGGTGAAGCCGACGATCACTTTCCGGTCCTCGTCGACGACCATGCGCGCGGACCCGCGGTATCCCTCGCCGTGCAGAGAAGAACCAGCGGTGGCGGCGAGGTCGTAGTCGACGACGCGGATCCGCAGTCCGGCCGCCTCGGCGGCGGCCGCGGTGAGCCCCACCGACGCGATCTCCGGTTCGGTGAAGATCACCTGGGGCACCGCGCGTTCGTCGGCTGTGGCCACGTGCCGGCCCCACGGGCCGTCCTCGACGTCTTGGCCCTTCGCGCGCGCCACGATGACGTCCCCGACCGCGCGGGCCTGGTACTTGCCCTGGTGAGTCAGCAGCACGCGCCGGTTGACGTCCCCGGCCGCGTACAGCCACCCTCCGTCGATCGCGGTCCCGTTCTCGTCGACAACGCGCAGCGTGTCGTCGACCGTGAGCCAGGAACCCGGCTTCAGCCCGATCCGGTCCAGACCGAGGTCCTGGGTGTTCGGCGTCCGGCCGATCGCGACGAGGAGTTCGTCGGCTTCGACCTGCTCGCCGTCCGTCAGCGTGACGCGGACCGTGCCGCCGCCATCGCGCTCGACGGCTTCGGCTTCCGCACCCAGCCGCACCGACACACCGGCGTCCTGCAAGGACTCGGTGACCAACTCACCGACGAACGGCTCCGCGAACGGCAGCACACCGTCGCGCGCCAGCACCGTCACCGAGGCACCCAGACCGGCGAACGCGGTCGCCATCTCCGACGCGACCACGCCACCACCGATGATGGCCAGCCGGCCGGGAACCGTGCTCGTGGACACGGCCTCCCGACTCGTCCACGGAGTCGCCTCACGCAGACCGGCGATGTCCGGGACCAGCGCGGCGCTTCCGGTCGCGACGACGACCGCGTGCCGGGCCGTCAGCGTCGTCACGGCGCCGTCGGCGGCGGTCACCTCGACGACCCGGGCGGCACTGATCCGGCCCTGTCCGCGGTAGAGCGGAACTCCGACCTGCTCGAGCCAGGAGGCCTGGCCGTCGTCCTTCCAGTCCGAGGCGAAGGCGTCGCGGCGTCGGAACACCGCCGCCACGTCGAGGTCGCCGGTCACCGCCTCGCGGGCGCCCGGCACCTGCCGAGCCGCTCGAAGGACCGCACCGCTGCGCAGCAACGCTTTCGTCGGCATGCAGGCCCAGTACGAGCACTCTCCCCCGACGAGCTCCCGCTCGACGACGGCGGCGGTGAGGCCGCCCTGGACCACCCGGTCGGCGACGTTCTCCCCCACCGGCCCCGCACCGATGACCACGACGTCGTAGGAGTTCGTGTCCATTTCAGCGCTCCTTGGCGGCGCGGCCGAGGCGCAGCGCGGAGATGAGGAAGAAGATTCCGCCGAGCACCGCGTAACCGGCCACAGTGGACAGGGAGGGGTTCGCACCGCCCGCTCCGATGATGAAGTTGGCACCGGCCAGCACGGAGATTCCCCCGCTGAGGATCATCGGCCACTGACCACCCATCTTGCGGCGCACGACCGCCACGATCAGCTGCACGAGACCGGCGACGATCGCCCACGCGCCCCACACCCGCAGCACCGCCGGCACCCCCGAGGCGCTGCCGATGGCCACGCCGACGGTGGCGAGCAGGCTGATCACGATGTTCACGTACAGCCCGCGAGCCGACCCGGTGGCGCGGGAAGAGCGGGAGTCCACCACCGCTGCGGCCACGTCGAACAGGGGGTACAGGACCACCAGGGCGATACCGACCGGCGGAAGGCCCGACTTGGTGGTGACGAACAGCAGGATCGCCCAGACGATGGCGAAGGCGAACCGGACGAAGTACAGGCGGCGCAGCGCCGGAGCGAACCCGGTTGCCGCGGGTGAGTCGACAGTGGACACGGTGATCCCTTCAAGATCGTGGTGAAGCGGAAAAAGTGTGTGGTCCGAAAATCGGGGACGGCGTGGTTCGGCCCGCGCCCTGCGACACTCCGACCGCGGCGATCACGGCGGTGCCGACGGACAAGAGCCCGCACGAACTCGAGTGCGACGAGCCGCAGCCGTGCCTCCCCCGGGCAGTCCGAACGAGACCGAACGTTCTACCCAAGATAAGCATGGCGGCTCAAGATCTCCGTGTCAAGACCGAACGTTCTATCTACCGAAAAGATCGCCTGACTCCGGCGAATCCGAGACAAACAGCCCGCGGCGCGGTCCCAGCTGCTCGACGCGGCGGACCAAACACTTCTCCACACAGGGATTCACGTGCAGGACACGACACTTACCTGTATGTAACGATCATTCTACACGGTCAAGGCGCGGACCGCAGAGAGGCCTGCGTCATCCGCCGGGTGATCGCGAGTCGCTCCGAGCGCTACTCCGACCCGTGCACGCGCAGGGCTTTCGCCACGTCGTCCGGGTGCGTGAGGATCGTTTCGTGGGTGCCCGGAAGGAGAATCGGTTCCACCCCGACACGGGCGGCCAGCTCGGCACCGGGTGCGGCCAGCGCCTGATCCTTCTCGGCGAGCAGGTAGGTGATCGGCACGTCCCCGAAGTCCACTGTGTCCAGCGCGTCGAGCAGGTAGCCCCCGGGTTGCGGGACCAGCAGGTCGTGAACGAGCCGCTGGACGTTCTCCGGCTCGTCCTGCATCAGGGACTGGCGGAAGGACTCGAAGTCCACGGCGACGGTGTGGTCCGGGGACGCGGCGATCGTCGAGCGCAGGAAGCCGCCGACTTCCGGGCCCATCGCGTCGGCCATCGACTCACCGGCACGCGGGACGAACGCGCTGACGAAGACGATCCTGCGCAGCCGACCGCCCAGTCGCGGCACGGCGCCGGCGATCGGGACACCACCCCAGCTGTGGCCGACCAGCACGACGTCGGTGAGGTCCCGGCGCTCGATCTCGGTGACGAGGTGCGTCACCGCGTCGGCCAAGCGCAGTTCGCGCGCGTCGTCGCCGGCAGCGAGGCCCGGCAGGGTCAGTGCGACACCTCGGTGGCCGGTCCCGGCCACCCGCTGCGCCACCGGGGTCCACGACCATCCGCCGTGCCAGGCCCCCGGAACGAAAACGTAGTTCACCAGCGACTCTCCTGTTCGTACCCACTGGACAGAGACATGGCCACACCTGAACAACAGCGCCGATTTCACGTAGACCGCGGCCGGCGCGCGGCGTCCCCCTCATCGAGGAGAACGAGTCCCATTCCGCGATGCTGCGCGCCCAGATCGAGACGTCTCCCGCGGTTCCACGGCACGGAGCCGCCGACCCGCGTTCTCCTCCGGCTGAATGAACGACGGCCGTCAAGCCCAGCCCCGGTAGTCGTCTTCGGGCAGGGGGTGATCGACGGGGACGACGCGAGAGTGGACCGCGGTCAGGCACCCCGGGCAGTACAGCTGCCGGAAGACCACCTCGGCGTCGACGTACGCCGAGGGATCGTGCCAGATGTGGGGACCGGCCTCGGCCGGGAACGAGTCACGACGGGCCAGCCCGGCGACGAACCCCTTGCCCGCCAACGGACCGATCCGCGTGCCGCACTGAACGCACACCACCGTCCGCCCCTCCGGTGACTCCACCACGCCGAGGTTGTCGTCGAGCCGACGCACCTGCGCCAAGTCCGGTGCGCCGATCGGCGTCAGCTGCGGGGCGGGGACACCGGCACCGGACGCCCTTCGCCGCCGAAGCTTGGCGCGAGTCTCGTCGGTCGCGGTCACGTCCACCTCGCCGTCATACCGGAGCACGACGCCGTAGACGGAGCGGGCGGCGTCCGCCGAGACCCGGGCCTGCCGCACGTCGTCACGCACGTTCCCGGCCTGCCGGAGCAAGGGATCGCCGTACCCGCCGCCGGCCTGCCAGTGGAGGTAGAGGGCGTCGCCGGGGCCGAGGTCCGACTCCCCTTCGCAGGGCAGCACCTCGATGTCCCCGCCCAGCTCGCCCAGGTCGGCGGGGATGGTGACCGCCTGGGCGAGCTGGGGTTCGCCGATCCCGCGCACGACCAGGTCGAGCTGGGAGTTGCCCGGATGACCACCGGCCAGTCCGACGTTCTGGTTCGTGGCCTTGCCGGTTCCGGAGACGACCAGCGACATAGTCCCCTTCTGGTCCGGGTGCTGCACGTAGCAGACCGAGCCGCTCATCCCGCCGCGCTGCCGGCCCGGCCCGCCGGAATCGGTCTGCTCGCGGCGCCACAGGGCCACCAGGGGGTAGAGGTACTCGGTCATCTCGACATCCGGTGCCCGCGCGGCGGGGATGATGAGCCGGCCACCGGTGTCGACGCCGTCGTGGTGCACCTGGGCTCCGTAGCCGCCGGCCATCACGTCGAAGATCGGCGAGACGAAGCCCTTGCTCCCGCCTCCGCGAACGTCCACTCCGGACACCACGCACAGATCGGTGGTGCCGTTGCAGATCGACTGCACGTCGCCGCGGTGGTCGGGTTCCGCATCGAGCATCTTGGCGAGCACCTCGGCCACCAGGTTGCCCGACCCCCACGCCGGCCCGAACGGTCCCTTCCCGACCGCAGCCGGGAAAGACGCGTTGGTGATGGTGTCCTCGTCGGTGATGATCTCGAAGCAGCGCATCAGACCGCCGGCGGCCCAGGGGATGTCCCCGGCCAGCAGGGGCAGCATCGTGAAGACGATCCCGGCACGCAGTCCCGGGTAGGGACAGTTGATGACGCCGGTCTGCTCGGCGGTTCCGCGGAAGTCGAAGACCAGCCGGTCGGTCTCCTTGGTCATCGCCACCTTGATCCGGTGCAGACCGCGGTCACCGGTCCGCGACTGCTCCTGGTACCCCACCGCGGTCCAGGTGCCGTCGGGCAGGGTCTCCAGTTTGGCGCGCAGCCGGCGCTCGGCGTCGTCCATCATCCGGCGCATGACGATCTTGACGGTGTCCGCGCCGTACTTGGCGATGAGCCGCAGGATCTGCTCGGCCGCGTTCTTGTTGGCGGCGATCTTGGCCCGCAGATCGAGACCCACCAGGTGCGGGAGTCGCGACCGGCGGACCCAGGCGTCGGCGACGTCGCGCTGCAGCACTCCACCGCGGACCACCTTCATCGGCGGCGTCGGGACCGCCTCGCCGAACACGTCCTGCGCCGACGGGCTGAAGGAGCCCGGCCGCGGCCCGCCCAGATCGACCTGGTGCGCGATGGCGGTCGTCCAGCCGAACAGCTTGCCGTCGTGGAAGATCGGCGCCAGGATCGCGGCGTCGTTCTGGTGCAGCCCGCCGCCGATCCACGGGTCGTTGCACAGGAACATGTCACCCTCGGCGATGCCGGGGTTGTCGCTGCGGTTGCGCAGGGTCCACACGATGGCGAGGTCCATGGAGCCGATCAGGCCGATGTTGTAGCTGCCGACCTGGACCTGCTCACCGAGCTCGTCGCAGATCGAGAAGTTGAAGTCGTTGGACTCGGTGACCACGTGCGAGCCCGACATCCGCCGCAGCGTCTCCCCCATCTCCTGGGTGATCGCCCACAACCGGTGCCGGACGACCTCGTAGGTCAGGGCATCGACGTCCGCGTGCGCGTCGTCGACCTGGTGCAGCGGGAGCTCGGGGGAGATCTGCCGCAGCAACTCCTCGCGAGGCATCGGCCGGCTCGTGAACTCGTCCGCCCCGGGGATCCTGGATTTCATCGAAGCTGTCCTCACTGGTAGCTCAACACGAGATTGCCGAGGTGGTCGACGCGGCCGGTGACGCCGGCGGGCACGACGACCACGGTGGTCGGCACGTCGACGATCGCCGGCCCGACGAGCTCGTGCCCGGCACGCAGCCGCGCGTAGTCGTAGACGGGGGTCGGGGCGAAGCCGATCTGCGAGTCGAGGCAGACCGAGCGTTCCCCGAGAAGCGCCTCCGCGGGGTCGGGGCCCGGGGCTCGCGGTACCTCCGGCAAGCGGACCGGGAAGCCGAGGCTCGCTTGAGCGCGGGCGCGGTAGGTGATCGCTTGAACGCCGGCCTCGCGGTAACCGGCGCCGCTGCCGTTGATGCGCTCGTACTGCTCCTCGAAGCGCTCGAGGATTTCCTCACCGGTGCGTTCGGTGAACTCGGTGTCCGGCACGGTCGTCGCGAGCTCGGTGACCTGCATCGAATAACGCAGGTCGACCTCGCGCTGCAGGGTCACGTCGTGGAACTTCACCTTCTGCCGGTCGAGCGCGCGCTGCAGGTCGGCCTCGAGCCGGGAGTAGTGCGTTTCGAGCACCGTGTGGTCGACCGGGAACGACGACGGGTCGGAGAGCTCCGCACTCAGCACGACGTCCGAGGCGGCCAGCCCGTATGCCGAGAAGGCCGAGGCGACGGGACCGAGCGGCACGACGACCTCGCTCACCCCGAGGTCCTGGCAGTAGCCGGCGCAGTGGGCCGGGCCGGCACCGCCGAAGGCGTAGGCCACGAAATCGCGCGGGTCGTAACCGGCCTGCACCACCGCCCGGCGCAGGAGGTCTCCCGCCTGTGCGTTCTGCACCTCGTGGATCGCGATGGCGGCTTCCTCCACGGTGAGGCCGAGCGGCTCGGCCACGTGCTCGCGGATCGCTTCCCGCGCCAGGTCCATCCGGAGCGGTTTGCGGCCACCGAGCAACCCGCGTTCGCTCAGAATCCCGAGCACCAGGTTGGCATCGGTGTTCGTGGGCCGAGTGCCGCCGTCTCCATAACAAGCGGGGCCGGGAACGGCCTCGGCGCTCTGCGGGCCGAGCCGCAGGTTGCCGCCGGCGTCCACGGACGCCAGCGCCCCGCCACCCGAACCGATCGTGTGCACGCGGATGGTCGCCGCGTTGATCGGGAACTGGTTCACGATCGACCCCGGCGCCATGACCGGCTCGCCGTCGACGATCAGCCCGGCCAGGAACGTGGTGCCGCCGACGTCGGTGGTGATCACGTTGCGGTGCCCGAGCTGCTCGGCCAGGCGTTTCCCGCCGATGACGCCGCCCGACAGGACCGAACCGACCGTGGTGATCGCGTGCTCGGGCGCCCGGTCCGCGGTGATCGTGCCGCCCTCGCTCTGCATCACCAGCAGGGGCCCTTTGAGCCCGCCTTCCTCCAGCTGCTTCTGCAGCGGGAGCAGGTAGGTGCGCAGCCGCGGCCCCACCTGCGCGTTCATGATCGTGGTGGAGGTGCGCGCGAACTCCCGGATGCGGGGGCTGACCTCCGAGGAGATCGTGACGTACAGGTCCGGAGCGATCTCGTGGACCAGCTCGCGCACGCGCCGCTCGTGGGCCGGGTTCTTGAACGACCACAGCAGGCACACGGCGATCGCCTCGACTCCCTGGCTCACCAGGGACCGGGCGGCTCGCCGGACTTCGTCCTCGTCCAGCGGCACCAGAACCCTGCCGGTGTAGTCGATGCGCTCGGTGACCTCGAGAGCCCGGTACTTCGGGAGCAGCGGCTCGGGCTTGCGCCGGCGAAGCGTGTCCTGGATCTCGTGGGCCGACCTCCCGAGGGTGCGCCCCTCGGCGTTCATGATGTAGATCGCGTCCCGATGCCCCTTGGTGGCGATGAGCCCGACCTCGGCCACCGACCCCTGGACGAGGGCGTTGATCGACGCGGTCGTGCCGTGGGCGATGAAGTCGGTCTGCGAGAGCAGATCGCCGACGCCGAGGCCGAGCTCACCCGCGAGGTCCTCGATCGCGCGCATCACGCCGACCTCGCGGTTCGGCGGAGTCGTCGGCGTCTTGGCCGACACGATCCGGCCGGCCCCGTCGGAGGCGACCGCGTCGGTGAACGTGCCGCCGACGTCGATGCCCAGTGCGTATGGCATGGTGCGTTCTCCAGGTGATCGTTATCGCTGGCGGGCGGTGACGCGCCCGGTGACTGTCCGCAGGAGCTCGCCGGGGTGAGCGTCCGCACCGCCCATCCAGGCGACGTGCTGATCCGGGCGAACGAGAAGGAGTGCGGCCGGGTAGCGGTCCGGCCACCGCTCGGGCAGATCGACCACGGTGAGCGGAATCCCGAGCGATCGGGCCGTGTCCACCCACGGCGCGACGTCGATTCCGGGGTCCGTCCGCACCAACGTTAAGTCGGGTCCGAGCACGTCGAGCACCGACCGGCCGTCGTCGAGCCAGACGTGGGGCAGCCGGAACCCGGGCCGCGCTCGTTCCCGGAAGCCGCCCATGGTGATGGCGGTCCGGTCCTCGCCGCCGACGACCAAGGGCGATGCGGCGTAGTGGTAACCGAAGCTGAAGCCGTCGGGCGAGTACCGGCGCGGTTCCGTGGTGGCGAGCCGTTCGGCGAATTCGGCGCGGGCACGCTCACCGGCCGGGCCCGCCAGGTGGATGTCGGTCGAGACGTCCGCGAACGACGTTCGCGCCTGTGCGCCCACCGCGCCGGCGAACTGCTCCCCCACCGGCTTGCGCTCGAGCTCGTACGCGGCCAGAAGGTCCGGCGGCGCCCAGCCGTGGTGGACCGCCGCGAGCATCCAGCCCAGCGCCGCCGCGTCCTGGATGCCGGCGTTCATCCCGAACCCGCCGACCGGAATCCAGATGTGGGCGGCGTCCCCGGCGAGGAACACCCGGCCGTGGCCGTACCGCTCGGCGACCAGCCTGCGGCCGGTCCAGCGCACCACGCCGAGCACCTCGTGCTCGACCGGGCCGCCCACCGCTTCCCGCAGGAGCTGTTCGGGGTCCTCGTTTTCCGTGTCGTGCCCCGGTGGGAACGCGACGTGGTTGAGCCACAACGAATCCCCGTCGATCGCGATCAGCGAAGCGATCCGGTTTCCGTAGGTCCAATAAGTCCACGCGCGGTGCTGTGAGGCCAGCCGGCCCAGCTCGGGCGAGCGGACGAACGTCGACACGAACTGCTGGATCGCGTCGACACCCTCGTACCGGATGCCGAGCCCGCGGCGGACGGTGCTGTGGGCACCGTCGCAGCCGACCACGTAGGCACAGCGCAGCGTGCGCCGAGTCCCCCGGTCTCCACGACCGCCTCGACGTGGTCCTCGTGCTGCAGCACCTCGACCAACCGGGTGCCGCGGTCGAGCCTCAGCCCGGGAAGTCCTCGCGCGTGCCGCTCCAGAATGGGTTCCAGGTACAGCTGCGAAATCCGGTGCTGCGGTTCCGGCGTCGGCCACCCTTCCCGACCGGCACCGGCGAGCACCTCGCCGGACGACGGCAGGTCGATGCGGAAGATCTCCTCGCCGCGCAGGGTCGTCCGGTACTGGATCGACGTCGGGTACTCCTCGGGCAACCCGGCCCGCCGGACGTCGTCGGCGAGCCCGAGGCGGCGGAAGATCTCCATCGACCGAGCGGATGTGGTGTTGCAGCGGGGGTTCACGCCCCGCTCGTCGGTTGCCTCGACGACGCGGCACGGCACACCGCGCCGCGCGAGGTCGATCGCGAGGGTCAAGCCGGCGGGTCCGGCGCCGACGATCAGAACGTCGACCCGATCCTCACGACTGGTGCGCTGTTCTTTCATGCGCTCAGGAACTCCCCGATCAGGCTGCAGAACTCGTCCGGCCGGTCGACGTGGATCCAGTGCCCGGCGCCCGCCACCACCTCGAGACGGCCGTGAGGCAGCCGCTCGACCAGCCGTCGCGAGACCTCGACCGGTGAGACCCGGTCGCGTTTCCCGTGCAGGGCGAGAACCGGGTTGCGGATCCGGGCCGGATCCACGGCCGAAGGTCCGTCGGCGACCTCGGCGAACATCGACCGGAACGCTTCCTCGGCCCCCGGACGCCGGGCCTGCTTCAGCCGGCGGTCGGCGAGGTCGTCGAGGAGCTCCCCGTGCGCGCTCTCGTCCGCGACCAGCCGCGCCAAGACCGCCCGCATGGAGGCCTTCGTCGGCTGGTCGTAGAAGGGAACCGTGCGCGGCAGCGGTCCGGTACCCGCGCCGCCCATCAGCACCGCACGACCGATTCGCTCGGGCGCTCGGGCCAGAAGGGCCAGTGCCGCGGCACCGCCCGCGGCCGAGTTGCCCACGAGGTGCACGCGATCCAGGGCGTGGCGGTCGAGCAGCTCGAGAACCTGCCCGGCGCGGGCCCGCGCCCAAGCAACCGGCCCGCGGAGCGCACCGATGCCCGTGGCGCCGGCGGAGAGCTCGGTGCCGAAGCCGAGCAGGTCGGGGGCCAGGCACCGGAACTCCGCCGAAATCCGGGAATGCACCGATGCCCAGTTGCTCTGGGCATCGACACCCGGGCCGCCGCCGTGGAGCAGTACGAGCGCAGTGGTCCCGCTTGACCGCGCGACGTCCTCCGTTGTGGCCGACACCTACCGCCTCCTGTCCGGTCGTGCGCTTGCCGCTGCCGCAATCACCGGAGAGCGGAATCCGCGCTCCGATGCGCCGGCCGCCGTTCCCAGCACACAGCATTCGCTCGTCATCCCGGTGGGGACAACAGTCTCCCCGCCGAGTCCACGAAGGATCATCGCCAAGTCGGTGGCGTAGAAGGAGTTGTAGCGGTGCTTCTCGACCACCGGCTCACCCGCCCGCGGCCTCCGGAGATTGTGCGTGCCGGACTGGCGGATGTGCCGGGTCATGCTTCCGCCGCCGCGCTCTTCACCGGGCCAGGCTCGGCGACGGAACCGGCCGCATCGCGAGGCCCGCGCCCGAACCGGGACAGGAGGATCGTCGCGAGGGCGCCGATCAAGCCCGGGATCGCGAAGATCCGGAACATCGAACCGGGTGCCCAGCCGTCTTCCAGCAGCACGCCGGCGAGCAACGGCGCCAGAACGGCACCCAGCCGGCTCACGGCGACGGCCAGGCCGAGCGCCGTTGCCCGGGCCTCGGCCGGGTAGGTGGTCGGGACGATCACGGTGATGCCGGAAACCGTGCCGTTGAGGAAGAGCCCGACGAGAACCGCCACGACCAGCGCACTGGCCAGGGTGCCGAGCGACATGGAGAAGAGGACGAGCGCTGCGGCGCCGACGGCGAAATACACCGCGGTCAGCCGGCGAACGGGAATCCGGGACACCAGCAGCGCCAGCACCACCGCGCCCGTCACCCCACCGAGACTGAACAGAACGCCACCGCTGATGCCCTGCTGGTTGGACATCCCGGCCTGCAGCAACAGGGTGGGCGTCCACGAACTCGCGAAGTAGAACATCAACTGTGCCGCGGTGAACGCGACCCAGACCAGCACCGTCCGAACGGCGTTGCTCCCGCGGAACAACGATTCGAGCGCGACCTTGCGCGACGCGGACGCCGACTTCGTGGCCGGCAGCTCGTCCACCGGAGAATGCCCGATCGCCACGAGTGTCCGGTTGAACCGGGCCAACGCCTGACGGGGGCGGCGCGCGACGAGGTAGTCCATGGACTCGGGCAGAAAGCGCAGCCCGACCACGAAGAGGATCGCGGTGGCGACACTCCCGAACACGAAAACCGATCTCCAGCCGAACGAACCCACCAGAACACTCGACGCGAGACCCGCGATGACGGAACCCAGGCCGTACCCGGTCGTGATCAGCGCGACGACCAGCCCCCGACGCCGGTTGTTCGCGTACTCCGAGGTGAGCACCGGCAGGCTGGCCGCCATCGCCCCCACGGCCGCGCCGGTCACCAGGCGGCACACGAGCAGCTGGGTGAAGTCCTGCGCAACCGACGCGGCGAGCATGCCCAGCGAGGCCAGCACGAGACAGCTGAGAGTGAGGCGACGCCGCCCGACGCGGTCAGCGAGCGGAGCCAGGAAAAGCGCTCCGAAGGCCATTCCGGCCAGCCCGCCGCTGAGGAGCACCCCGACCACCGACGGGGACAGGTGCCACTCCCGGGTGATCGTCGGGCCGACGAAGGAGGTGACCAGGAGATCGAACCCGTCGATGAGGTTCATCACCAGGCACAGCACGACCGCCCTGACTTGAGTCCGACTCATCGGTGAAGCCTTGACCTGTTCGAGAACGTTCACGGGAACCTCGCTTCATTGCGACGGTCGGCTGAGCGCCGGGAATGGTGCGAACTGGCTCGGGGACGCGGTGAGCGCGGGCAATCCATCGTCTGTATGTAGCGTTCACTCTACAACGTGCCCGGCGCCTTGGCTACCGAGCAGGTGCTCCCTTCACGGAGGTCGGGTCATGCCGAGAATCCACAGAGGACTGTGGGCCGGCACCCAGGAAGACAATGAATCTGGCGCGACCGACGACGCTCTGAAGCCCGGCAGAACGTTCAGTTCACTGTCACGCTAACCAGCGATCGCAACCCGAGTCAAGACCGAACGTTCTATCTCATTGGCCAAGTGCTGAGAGACACGGCCGTCGACCATCACGAACCGGCCGAGAACGGGGTCACGATGCGCTCCAACCCCCGTCGAGGGTCAGCTCGGTACCGGTGACCGACGCTGCCTCGGGTGAGCACAGGAACGCTACCGCGCCCGCGACCTCGTCGGGCTCGATCAGGCGCTTCACCGCCGATCGCGCCAGCAATACCCGGGAGAGCACTTCGTCCTGGCTCAACCCGTGCAGTTCCGCCTGGCCCGCCAATTGGCTCTCGACCAGCGGCGTTCGCACATACGCCGGGCACACGCAGTTGCTGGTGACCCCGTTGCTCGCGCCCTCCACGGCGATGACCTTGGAGAGCCCCAGAAGGCCGTGCTTGGCGGTGACGTAGGCGGATTTGTACGCGCTGGCCCGGAGACCGTGGACGCTGGCGAGGTGAACGATCCGCCCCCACCCACGTTCGTACATGTGCGGAAGGACCGCGCGGCTGAGCAGGAACGGCGCCTCCAGCATCAGGCGCAGCATGAACGCGAAGCGCTCCGGCGCGAACTGGTCGATCGGCGCGAGGTGCTGGACACCGGCGTTGTTCACCAGGATGTCGGCTTCGAACCGCCGTCCGGCCAGTTCGGCGGTGTCGCTCAAGTCGATCACCAGGGGCTCGCCGCCGATCTGCTCGGCGGTCCGTGCCACTCCCTCGGCGTCGATGTCGCACACCACCACGTGCGCGCCGAGTCCGGCCAGCCGAGTCGCGACGGCCGCGCCGATCCCGCTCGCCGCACCGGTGACGATGGCGCGGCGAGCGGAGAGATCAGGCCCGTGAAGGGCGCTCGTCACGGCTGCGCCTGAGCGAACGGATTGGCATTCGTGTGGTGGTGACCCCACACGTTCGGCACCCCGAAGTCGTGCGGGACCCAGTCCTCCCCCACCTCGATGCCGCCGCACCCGATCTCGAGGTGGAACCCGCTGGGGTTCTGGACGTAGAACGAGATGGCCTTGTCGTTCATGTGCCGGCCGAGGCTGATCGAGATCGGCGCGTCGTTGGCCTTCGCCCGGTCGTACGCTCGCCCGACGTCGTCGATCGAGGCGTGGTCGAACTCGAGGTGGTGGATGGACGGTTCCTCCGCACTCGCGAGAGCGATGCTGTGGTGCGTCGAGTTGCAGCGGAGGAAGAACAGGCTGGGGGCGCGGTAATCGGTCAGTTTGAACTCGAGCACCGACTCGTAGAGCTCACGCAACTCGGCGACCTTGGGGCTGGCCAGCACCAGGTGCCCCAGGCCCGTGGTGCCGGGCTGCCCGCCCACGGGGCGCGCGACGCCGGTGCGGGCCTTGGCCTCACCGACCGCCAGCTCCACGCGGTAACCGACCGGGTCGGTGAACCAGCGCAGGTGCGTGGCTCCGCGCAACTCCTTCTCGTCCGGGGTTCCCTCCACGACGCTGAAGCCGGCGTCCGCGAGTCGTCGGGCGAGCCGGTCGAGTTCACTCGGCGAATCGACGATCCACCCCACTTCTCGCGGGGTGTCCACAGTGGAGCGGTACAGCGCCACGCGGTACTTGAACTCGTCGAGCTCCGCCAGCACGACCTCTTCGGTACCGGACTTCGCCTGGGTGACACCGATCCCCAGGGTGCGCCCGAGCAGATCGATCCACGCGTCGACGTCGGTCACGTTCAGTCCGACGTACCCCAATTTCCTGATACCCACGCTGGTCATCCCTTCCCCGCAGCGGCCGCGCCGCCTCGCAGGAACTCGCGGACGAGGTGATTGAACTCGGGCGCCCGCTCGTACTGGACCCAGTGCCGGCAGTTCGGCAGCACTCGCAGCTCCGCGTCGCGGATACCCGTCAGGATCCTGGACGCCCAAGTGAGAGGAACAGTTTGGTCCTCACGGCCCCACACGAGCAGCGTGGGCGCCTCGACGAGACCCAGGTCGGGAGTCAGGTCACCGAAGTTCGGGGGGATCGGCAGCTCGGGGTGAGCCCGCAGGCTCGACTCGTACCGCTCGTCGATGAGCGCTTCGGTCGCCAGGCTCTCGTCGAAAACCATGAGCCGCACGAACTCCGCCATGGCGTCACGGGAAGGCGTCTCGGCAGCCATGTAGCCGAAGAGCCGCTCGAGCCCCACCGGCCACGGCGGCGCGTCCGCGGGCAGCACGCCGCCGGGCGCCATGAGGACGAGCCGGTCCACGCGCTCCGGGTGCCGCATCGCGATCCGCATCGCCACGGCGCCACCGTAGGAATTGCCGACCAGGTGAGCCCGCTCGATCCCGAGGGCGGTCATCGCCCGGCACACGCGCTCGGCGGCATGGAAGATCAACGGCTCGTCCAGCGCGGGGCGAGGAGAGTCGCCCCAGCCCGGCAGATCGACGACGATGTTGCGGTAGTCGCCGAAGGCGGGCAGGTTCCCGCCGAAGTTGCTCATCCCGGTGGCGCCCGGTCCCGAACCGTGCAGCCACACGACCGGGCTGCCCGTGCCGACCTCGGCGTAGGCCAGCTGCGTGTCTCCGACATCCAAGGTGCTCGTCACTGAAACTTCCCGTCCTGTGTATGTAACGCTCACTATACAGATTCGGGTACGGCGAACAAGGTCGGATTGCTTGAGCTCGCCGACTGTTGAGCCCCTGACGGAGCCGTGACCCCGCGTCAGCAGCGCGGACGGATCACCGAACGTTTCGCAGCAGAATCTGCTGCCCTGGGACTGCGGACAAGGCACGCCGGCTGCCTTCGTTGCCCGTGCCGCTCTCGCCACTCCGGCGACAAGCAACGGAGCGCAACCCCGGCTCCCCCGAGGTCCTCGACAGCGTCACTGTTTCGACCGTGAGCCCGCCTTCAGCGGCCCTTGCGCCTTCCGGCACCGCCGCGCTGCTCTGCCAAACCACGAACCATCGTGACGAACGGAGCCACCTGCGAGCGGTAGGTCAAGCCGTCGAGGCTGTTGGTCACCGACAGGCCGTCCGTCAGAGCGCGCCCGAGCACCGCCAGCTGCTGCACGAGGCGCTCGTTGTCCTTACCGCCGTCCGGTGCGAAAACGGGCGTGAGCGCGTCCACCCAGGACGCGTGGGCGTAGTCGCGAATGCGGCGCACGGTGTCCCGCACCGCCGCCGAGTCCTTCTGCGGGCCAACACTGATCGCGAGCAGCAGGCGAAGGTAGTCGGGCCGCTGGTCCAGGGATTTGCACGCCGCCGTGAACCAGGCTTCGAACCGCTCGACCGGCGCGAGGCGGTCGAACGACGTCGGGCTGGGGAACAATTGGTGCAATTCCTCGAAGGTGCGTTCGAGGAGCGCCGCGAGGACACCGAGCTTGTTGCCGAAGTGGTAGTAGATCGAGCTGGGCGGAAATCCGGCCTGCGCGCACAAGTCCGAGACCGCCATGCCGTCGTACCCTTTTTCGGCGATGAGGTCGCGCGCCGCGTTCAAGATGACATCGCGGCTGCTTTCGCTGACCGCGGCGGCCGCGGAGCGGGATCCCCTCACCATGGAGCCATGATAGGTCCGCCGCGCCGCCACCCGCCCACCAGGGCGACGCGGTCCCCTCGACCGGTCGATGCTCGCGGCCAGAACCGGCGGAGCGGCCGGGCCGGCGAACGCGCACCGGCCCGACCACCCCGTCACGCGACGGTCGCGTCAACCGTCACCGGGATGTTCCCCCGTGTCGCGTTCGAGTACGGGCAGATCGCGTGGGCCGCTTCCACGAGCTTGTCCGCCGTCACCTGGTCGACGCCGGACAACTCGGCGTGCAGCGCCGCACTGAGGCTGAACCCGCCTTCCGCCGTGGCGTGCACCTGGACCTCGGCGACGACCGCGGAGTCGCTCACCCGGGTGTGCTGCTGCGCAGCGACAGCCTTCAGCGCCGAGTGGAAGCACGAGGCCCACCCCGCGGCGAACAGCTGCTCCGGGTTGGTCGCGCCACCGGGACCGCCCATCTCCTTCGGAATCGCGAGCGAGAGATCGAGCAGGCCGTCGTCGGTCCTGGCCTGCCCTCCCGCCCTGCCGTCACCCGTGGAGGTGGCAATTCCGAGATAAAGAGGCTTGCTCATAGTTGTTTCCTTTCGCGTCCGGCGCAGTGCGGACGGGATGACCCAGGTCGGCCACGGCTGCGGAACCCACCGTCAGCGCGGACCGCCACAGGGAAAGACCGAACGTTCTCTCTTGTTCCAAGATGACGCCTCACCCCGCCTCTGTCAATACCGAACGTTCTACCTACCCGCCACGTTCGCCGCCGGCGACGGCTGCGATCATCGCGAGGCACCGTGCTGCCGCAGGGTGCGGGACAAGCCGAGCGCGGTCGTGCGCACCGCGGGGGCGAGGTGAGCCGGGCGGAACTGCTCGCGCGGCACGGCCACCGACACCGCCGCGACGACAACGGCGCCGGAGAACACCGGCGCGGCAATGCAGTTGACCCCCAGGGCGGCTTCCTGTTCCTCGTACGCGAGCCCGGAAACCTGCGTCTGCTCCAGCGAGGTCCGCAGGCGAAGCGGGTCGGTGATCGAGAACGACGTCAGGTGCGGCAGGGGGTCGGCGAGGATCAAGTCCGCGAGTTCAGGCTCCGAAAACGCGAGCAGCGCCTTGCCGATCGCGGTGCAGGTGAGCGGCAACCGGCCACCGATCCGAGACGGCAGCCGGACAGCGTCGTGACCGTGGATCCGTTCGAGATAAACGACGTCGCGATCGTCACGGACTCCGAAGTGGACGGTGTGGCGAGTGGTTTCGTACAGGTCTTGCAGAAACGGCACCGCCGCCTCACGCAGGTCCAGCCGGCGCGGCACGAGTGAGCCCAGCTCGAACAGCCTTCCGCCGAGCCGGTAGTGCTCCCCCACCCGTTCCAGCAGGCCCAGCCGGACCAGGTCACCGACCAGCCGGAACGTCGTGGTCTTGCTCAGCCCCGCCTTCGTCGCGAGTTCCGTGAGACGGAACGACCCGCCGCCCGGCTGGTACACGTCGAGGAGATCCACTGCCTTGTCGAGCATGTTGCCCGCCGGTCTGTTCCGTGTCACGGCACGAACCTTGGCACACGGCGGCGGCCCGATCTATACCTGTGCGCATCACCTGCCAGCTCCGGAGGTTCACCGATGCCCTCGTGCCCGTCCCACTGGGAACCACGATGAGTGCCCACGTCCTCAAGGCGGCGGAGCTGCTCGCGACCGCCGCGGACACCGCCACGCCGTGCGCCCCGATCCGTGAGCTCTTGGCCGACGGCGACCTCGACGCCGCCTACGAGGTGCAGCAGCTCAACACCGAACGCGTGCTCGCGGCCGGTCACCACCTCGTCGGGCGCAAGATCGGCTTGACCTCGCTCGCGGTGCAGCGACAGCTCGGCGTCGACCAGCCCGATTTCGGAGCACTGTTCTCGACGATGGCCCTCGTCGACGGCGAAGAGGTGCCGAAGGGGCGTCTCCTGCAGCCCAAGATCGAAGCCGAGGTCGCCCTCGTCCTCGCCGCCGACCTGACGAATCCCGGCTGCACCCCGGACGAAGTTCGCGCCGCGACGGCGTTCGTCCGCCCGGCGCTGGAAATCGTGGACAGCCGGATCGCCGGCTGGGACATCACGATCGTCGACACCGTGGCCGACAACGCCTCCTCGGGGCTGTTCGTCCTCGGCGACTCGTGCGTGCCGATCGAGGACGTGGAGCCGGTCGACGTCGCGATGCAGCTGTACCGCGGTGACGAACTCGTGTCGGAGGGGACGGGCCGCGACTGCCTGGGCGATCCACTCCACGCCGCGGCCTGGCTCGCTTCGACGCTGGCGCGGCGCGGCGAGTTCCTGCGCGCCGGCGACGTCGTCCTCACCGGCGCGCTCGGGCCGATGGTCCGCGCCGCACCCGGTGACGTCTTCACCGCCCGGATCTCCGGCCTCGGCTCGGTCCGCACCAGCTTCGCTTGAGGGGGAAGGTGTTACCCGCGCGATGCCTGGTTGCACAGGCTGGCCGTGACGCTCGACGCTTGCCAAGACCGAACGTTCTCCCTGTACACTGGCGACCTGGACCAGGAAGCAGGTGACAAGGTGTCCGAAGCACGATCCCGGCTGCTCGCCACGGCCAGCCGGCTGTTCTACGCGGAGGGCTTGCACTCGGTCGGCATCGACCGGATCGTCGCCGAAGCCAGCGTGACACGCGCCACGCTGTACCGGCACTTTCCCAGCAAGGACGATCTCGTCGTGGCTTACCTGACCGGGGCGGACGCACAGATCCGGGCCCAGGTCGAAGCCGCTCGCGCCGCGGGGCACTCCCCGGCCGACACTGTCCGGGCAGTCGCCGAGACGATCACCGGCGGTATCCGCTCCGACGGGTTTCGCGGATGTGCCTTCCTCAACGCAGCTTCCGAGTACCCCGCGGTCGATCACCCGGTTCACCAAGCCGTCCTGAAACACCGGCAATGGTTCCTCGACACCGTCACCGAGTTGATGGCCGACGCCGGCGAGACTCCGCCCGAGCCCCACGCGCGGCACTTCGTCATGCTGCGGGACGGCGCGATGACCGCGGGCTGCCTCTCCGACCCCGCACCGATCTGCGAAACCTTCCTGCTTGGCGTCGAAGGGATCCTGAAGTACCGCGACGCTTCCCCCAAGGACCGGGCCCGGGTGAAGGCCGGCCGACGCTGACGGCGGATTGACCCAGGCGGATCCCACCTGCCGACCGTTCACGTCCAGAGGACTGTCCAACCAGGACTTGGACGAAGCTGCCCTCGCAAGGCACTTCGGCGCCGACCCGAGGTGCGTGTTCTGATGCGTCCCCACCACACCGGCCACTGGCGCAAGCGGCGGTGGCGTCAGCTCGCCAACTTCTTCGTCAAAGCGTCCAGGCACAGGCCGATGAGCCGACGCGCCTGTTCTTCAGTGCCGTGCTGCGCGGAATAGGCGAGCCCGCCCATGAGGAGCAGCACATCGTCGGGAGCGACGTCGGTGCGCAGGCTGCCGTCCCGGGCACCGGCATCGAGGAGCGCGCCGACGGCCCCGGTAAGAAGCGCGTGACTGTCGGCGAACGGGTTGACGCCGGAGGCGATGACACCCGCCCGCTTGGCGATCGCGGCCGGCGCGGTGTCCAGCCCCTGCCCGGCGAAGACCTGTGCGGCGACCTCCAGCAGACGCGCCCGGTTCTGCAGCGCGTCGCTCCTGGTCCGGCGAGGGATGGCGGGCATGCGGGTTCCTCCGGGGTCCACTTGCGTTCCGGAACGCGTTCCGCTTAACTGGTAAACGGAACGCGTTCCGGAAATACGGTACCCCAGGAGAACTCATGTCCACTGCGTCCGATCCCTCCGGCAAGGCCGTCCGCCACTGGTTCGTCACCGGAGCCTCCGGCGGACTGGGCCGCCACCTCACCGAGCACGCGCTCCGGCACGGCGACCGAGTCACCGCCACCGCTCGCCGCGCTGCGGCCCTGGACGACCTGCGCGACGCGTACGGCGACCGACTGACCGTCGAGGTCCTCGACCTCGGCCGGCCGACGGACGTCGACGCG
Source organism: Amycolatopsis rhabdoformis (assembly GCF_035918295.1). Classification (GTDB taxonomy): domain Bacteria; phylum Actinomycetota; class Actinomycetes; order Mycobacteriales; family Pseudonocardiaceae; genus Amycolatopsis; species Amycolatopsis rhabdoformis. The sequence goes on along the minus strand of NZ_CP142149.1, from coordinate 1,977,522 downwards.
GTGATCGGCAGGACCCTCCAGGCCGCACCGGTGGACATCGTGGTCAACAACGCCGGATACGCGGTCGTGGGCGCGGCCGAGGAGATGACCGTCGAGCAGATCCGGGAGCAGATCGAGGTTCTCCTGCTGGCACCGATGCTGATCACCCGCGCCTTCCTGAAGCCGATGCGCGAGCAAGGCGGGGGCCGGATCATTCAGATCTCCAGCATGGGCGGACAGATCGGCATCCCCACGCACAGCTCTTACCACGCGGGCAAGTGGGGACTGGAAGGCTTCACCGAAAGCGTCGGCCGCGAAGTGTCCGATTTCAACATCCACCTCACCTTGATCGAGCCCGGCGGCACCCGCACCGGCTTCGCCTCGGCGCTGCGCTACACCACCGAAACGGCCCCCTATCGCGACACCGCCGTCGGCCAGACCCGGCGTCTACTCGAGACCGTCGACGGCAACACGCTCACCGGTGACCCGGCCAAAATCGCCGCCGTCATCTACGACACCACGCGCAACCCGCACCCGCCGCTGCGCCTGGCCCTCGGTTCCGACACCTACCACGCCGTCCACGCCGCGCTCACCGAACGTCTCGCCGCACTCGAAAGCCAAGAGGACCTCGCGGCGGCTGTCGCCCACTGACCCGGCCGAAGCACGAACACCTCAGCACCGGCGCCGAGTTCCAGGCATGCTCAGACCGGCAGGATCGGCTCGCCCGCTCCGGTCACCAGGAGTCCGTGGTTCTCGATCGTGAGGTACGACGTGAACTGAAGGTGCCGGGCACCGACGTTGAGATCCCGCCAATACCGCTGCAGCGGGTTGTCGACGGAAAAACCGCTGGATCCGTGCAGATCCATCAACAGGTCGACGGCTCGCAGGAACTGCCGCAGGACGGAGACGATCTCCATCCGGAATGCCGAACGCTGCGCAGCGGGAATCCCTTCGCCGGGCAGCATCCCCTGGATTCGTTCCGCCAGGTGGATCAGCCGGTCGTGACCACCGTTCACCAGGTGCTCGGCCTCGGCGAACACCTGCCGAGCCGACGGCGAGGCGGCGAGATCCTCATACGGCGTCATCGGCGGTTTGCGCTTTCGGAGAACGCCTTCCACCACGTCCAACGCACCCAGCGCCGCACCAGCCAGAGGCGCCGCCAACATGACCCCCACGGCAACGAGGCTCAGGGGCTCGCCGAGGGTGATATCGGGCGCGCCATCGGGCCCGGCCGGAATCTCGAGCACTCGCACCGCCGGAACGAAGACACCCTCGGCGACAAGCGTGTGGCTACCGGTACCCCGCAGGCCGGCCACCCGCCACGTCCGCTCCAGACTCAGTTCCGACACCGGCACGAGCACTCCCACCACCCGGGGAACACCGTCGCCGGGCGCGACCATGGCCGCCAGGATGGCCCAATCGGCGTCTTCAGAGCCGGAGGCGTAGGACCACCTCCCGGTGATCTCGACCCCACCGGGAACCTCTACGGCCTCCCCGGGCACGCCGACAGCGCACATTCGCGCATGAGGATCCGCGTAGAGCTCAGCGCGGACCTCATCGGGAAGCAGCTTGGCGAAATGACCCTTCGCCTCCGCCGAGATTCCCGCGACCCACGCCGACGACGGGCAGCCCCGCCCCAGCTCGGAGAGCACGCGCACCGTGGAGACCAGATCCGCGCCCAGCCCACCGAACTCGCGCGGAGTGGTCAAGGCGAAAGCGCCGGCCTCACGCAACGCGTCCGCGCTCTCCGGAGCAACGCGACACCCCTCCTCGGTTGCGTCCGCGTGCGCGGCCAGCACCGGCACGGCCGCCCGCACTTTCGCCATGAGCGCGTCGGCCGTCTCGGGCGCGGTTCGACCTGACTCCATCATGCGATCTCCCTCGTCGAAATTCCTTGCGGCGCCTCGGTTTCCCTGCTCGGGTAAGCCGAGACGTCGGGGTGACCGACTGCCCACGCCCGCGGAGCACCGCAACAACCTCAGCGAACGGCGAACCGGCTGCTCGCGAGGTGACGCCGCCCTGTGGGTGGAACGATCGTTACACGATCAAGCTAGGCCCTGGCCTGAACGGCTGTCAAGACCGAACGTTCTATCTGGCAGTGCCTCGCGCGGCCGAGCTGGTGGGCGAACACGGAGTCCAAACCGGAGGGACGGGTCGACGCTGTCTCGACTGGGATCTCACGGCTCGTCAACCGAGGGTCGTTTGACGTCAGGTGGCAAAAGTGCGCGGTCGCGATCTCAGGCCGCGCGCAAGCAGAAGGGATGTCCGGCAGGGCTCGCGTAGACGCGGCTGCCGGCGCCGGTTTCGGGGGTCACCTCGTCCGTGGGCCGCAGTCGGGTGGCGCCCGCGTCGATGGCGGTGCGGTCGGCGGTCGCGAGGTCCTCGACGCCGAAGTCGAGGTGCAGCTGCTGGGAGGTGCCGTCTGGCCAGTTCGGGGCGAGGTGCCCGGGGGCGGACTGAATCACCACCACCGGCAGGCCGGGGGCCTGGATGAAGTGGTGGGTGGGCGTGCGGGTGATCGAACCGTCGAGCAGACGGCACCAGAAGGCGCTCTCCGTCTCGAGGTCGGCGGCGTCGATGATCACGGAAGCCAGGGTGATGGGCATGGCGGTAGTCCTGTTCGTCGTAACGGTTGATGTTCAGACGGTCGGGAGGATGCCGCCGTCGACGCGGAACTGCGCTCCCGTGAGCCACTTCGCGCGGCTGGAGGCGAGGAAGGCGATCATCTCGGCGACGTCCTCGGGATCGCCGGGGCGCCCCAGGGGGACCTTCAGGTGGTCCACGATCTGCCGCGTGACCTCGTCGGCGGATACGCCTTGTTTCTCGGCCAGGTGCCGGAGGTGGGCGGTGGCGCCGTCGGTGACGACGAAGCCGGGGAGGACGCAGAGCACGCGTACCCCGTGTTCGCCGACCTCGGTGGCCAGTTCGCGGCTGTAGGTGTTGAGCGCGGCCTTGGCTGCGGCGTAAGAGGCTTCGGTGCGCTGGGGCAGTTGGCTGGCGATCGAGGAGACGTGCACGACGACGCCGGAGCCCCGCTCGACCATGCCCGGCACCAAAGCCCGGTCCAAGCGGACGGCGCCGAGGAGGTTCAGGTCCAGGTCGGCCCGCCAGGAAGCGTCCGAACGACTCAAGGTCGGCGCAGGTGCACTCGCCGCGCCGGCGTTGTTCACGAGCACGTCCACACCGCCCACCTCGTCGATCACGCGGCGGCCGAGTTCAGCCACACCCTCCGGCGTCGAGAGGTCCGCCGGCATGAAGGTGGCGCCACTGTCCTCCCCCGGCCGGCTGCGAGACGCCGTCAGCACGGTCGCACCCGCGGCGACGAATCGACGCACGGTCGCCGCGCCCAGGCCCCGGCTGCCTCCAGTGACCAGGACTCGCAGGCCGGCCAGACCCTCACCGATGATCGGCATGGGGTGTTCCTTCCGTAAGATGAACCCGACTCCGGAAAGGATACACACAAGCGGAACCGGACTCACCTTATGGAGGTTTCCTTGTCGGCATCACGCCCGCTGCGTGCTGATGCGCGCCGCAACCGCGAAGCGCTGCTCTCCGCGGCCCGCGAAGCTTTCCTGGCCGGTGACACCGATGCGCACGTGGAGGAAATCGCCCGCAGCGCCGGGGTCGCCGTCGGCACGCTCTACCGCCACTTCGACACCCGCGAGGCGCTGATCGAAGAGGTCTACCGCAAAGAGGTCGACGACCTGTGCGCCTCGGCGGAGACCCTGCTGGACCAGCACAGCCCCGAGGAAGCCCTGGGTCGCTTCCTGCTCCTGCTCGTGGACCACGCCGCCGTCGGCAAGGGGATGTCCGTCGCGCTGGAGAGCATCATGGCGACCGACTCCCCGGTCTTCGACGACGCCCGCACCCACATGGGCGACGCCCTGACCCGACTGCTCGACGCCGGCACCGCGGCCGGCACCGTCCGCGGTGACATCACCGGTCCCACCCTGTTGCGGGCACTGGGCGGCATCTGCGCCCTCCGCGTGAGCGAGGGATGGCTCGACGAAGCCCGCCAGATCACCGGCCTCCTCCTCGACGGCCTGCGCCACGGTGCCCCGCACGCGACCTGAGCGCGGCGAACACCCGACGAACCCCCGACACGAGGAGCCGGAGACCGACCGCCGCGGGTGACGACTGCCATAACCTACACGTCGACGATAAAAATCGACGTGGTGTAGAGTTTAGAAACGAGAGGGCAGTCGCCAACTCCTTTCGCATCCCTGGAGGAGCACGTGCACAAGCAGAACTGGCTCATCACCGGCGTCAGCACAGGCCTCGGCCGCGCCTTCGCCCAGGCCGCCCTGGCCGCCGGGCACACCGTCGTCGGAACGGTCCGTTCCGACGAGGACCTGCGGGCCTTCGAAGAGCTGAAGCCCGGACACGCTCACGGCCGCGTCCTGGACGTGACCGACGGCGACGCCGTCTCGAGTGTGGTCGCGGAGGTGGAGCAGAGCGTCGGCCCGTTGGACGTCGTCGTCGCCAACGCCGGCTACGGACTCGAGGGCACCTTCGAGGAAACCTCGCTGGCCGAGGTGCGGCGGCAGTTCGAGGTCAACGTGTTCGGGGCGGTGGCCACCCTGCAGGCGGCGCTGCCCCCCATGCGCCGGCGACGCCGCGGACACCTGATGGCCGTCACTTCCATGGGCGGGCTCATGGCGGTGCCCGGCATGTCCGCTTACTGCGGCAGCAAGTTCGCCCTCGAAGGCATCCTCGAGGCGCTGGGCAAGGAGGTCGCGCAGTTCGGGATCCGGGTGACGGCGATCGAGCCCGGCTCCTTCCGCACCGACTGGGCCGGACGGTCCATGACGCGTGCCGCCCGGTCCATTGAGGACTACGACGAGCTGTTCGCCCCTATCCGTGAAGCGCGGCAGAAGGCCAGCGGGAATCAGCTGGGCAATCCGGCCAAGGCCGGGGACGCGGTCGTGCACATCGCGTCGGTCGACCAGCCGCCGGCCCACCTCGTCCTCGGCTCGGACGCGCTGCGCCTGGTCGCCGCCGCGCGCACGACCGTGGACGAGGACATCCGCGCCTGGGAGACACTCTCCCGCACGACCGACTTCGCCGACGGCGCGCAACTCTGATGCCTGACCGCCACCCCGCGCGGGGCCGACGCACCACCGAACGCAAGGGCGATGTCCGAGAGCGGGCAATTCTGGACACCTGCGAAGCACTGCTGGCGCACAAGGGCTACGACGCCATGTCCGTCGGCGACATCGCCCAGGGTGCCGGCATCACCCGCGGCGCCCTGTACTTCTACTTCGGCTCCAAGCAAGAAGTGGTCACGGCGCTCGTGGCCCGGACTGTCGAGCATCTGCGGGAGCGATCCCGCGCCACTGCGCAGACCGACGAGCCGCGCCCGGCCATCGCAGCGGCCATGCAGCGCACGGTCGAGCTGTGGAACGAGCACGGCCTCGTCATGCGCACGGCAATCGACCTGTCGTTGACCGTGCCGGAGATCGGTGAGCTGTGGAGCCGGACAGCCGACTTGTTCATCACGGCCATCACCGCCGTCCTGGAACGCGCCGGCATTCCGGCCGGCAGCGAACCGCAGCAAGCCTCGGCGATGGCGCGCGCCCTGTGCTGGATGATCGAACGGACCTTCTACCACGCGTCGCAGGAGTCCCGCGAGACGTTGCAGAAGGCGTCCGCGACGTGCGAACACATCTGGTTGACCAGCGCCGGTCTGACCACTTGAGGCATCTGCCGGGGACGGCGAGGCGCGGAACCTGATCAGACATGAACCGCCCGAGGTAGCGAACGCTGGCGGACTGGTTCGCGACCCTGAGCCGATTGCGCGGTCGGCGCTTGTCCCGGATGGCGGCTGGCACCGGCTGCGTCGCGAAAGGTTCGCGAAGGTCACGGGGGCGGACGGCGTCCGGAAGGGGTGTCCCACCAGTCGTCGTCCGTCCCCCGTCGCGCCTTGGGCGCCATGCCCCCGCGTAGACCGGCCCGTGACCGGATTCAACGCCGCCGAGTGCCTGGGACGTCTCGACGCGCCGGGCTTCGTCATGCCGATGTCCGGCGCAGGCCGTCGAGGACGGTCTCGAAGAGGGGGCGCAGGTAGTCCGGGGTTTCATTGACCTTGGCGATGGCCACGATCAAGTCGAAGACCTGCTCCAGCGTGACGTCATCGCGGATCTGCCCGGCTTCTTGGGCCGCGGCCAGCAGGGGACGACCCGCTTCGATGGCGCGGGCGCGGTGGCTGGTGATGCCGTCCCGGTCGACGTGCTCCAACAGCTCGGAGATGATGAGCCGCTTGTGCGGGATGAATGTGATCTGCAGACGCAGCCAGGCAATGAGGGCTGACGCGGGGGTCTGGCCGGGCTCGATCGTGGCCGCGGTGCAGATCTGGTCGACTTCGTCCGCGTAGAGCGCTTCGAGGAGCTCCTGTCGGCCGGGGAAGTTGCGGTAGAGGGTGGCCATCCCCACCCCGGCGCGGCGGGCGATCTCCGCCATGGAGATGTCGGGGGTCGGGTCGGCGAATGCCGCTCGGGCCGCGTCGAGGATCTTGTCGCGATTGCGCTCCGCGGCTGCGCGCCGCTTCGGGAACGCCGTCTTGCCTGCCTCCATGAACTCCTCCACGCGTGCTCTTCGTACTCAGGCGCGCCCGCTGATCAGGGCCGGCACCACCCTAGTGGACAGCCTATCCGGTATCGCTCTACGATTGCCGGACAGCCTATCCGGAAACTCCGAGGAGCACCGCTATGCCCAGCCGATCACCCCTCTCCCCCAGCGCCGGCGCATCCGCGCCAGCGGATGCAGACCCCTCGCACGGGGTGGCCAAGCGCGGTGTCGGACTCGCGGCCGTCGCGGTCGTCGCGTGCGTGGCGCAGTTCATGGTGGTGCTGGACTCCTCCATCGTGAACGTGGCCCTGCCGAGCATGAAGTCGGGCCTGGGCCTGTCGTCCTCTGCCCAGCAGTGGGTGGTCAACGGCTACCTGGTCACCTTCGGCGGTCTGCTGCTGTTCGCCGCGCGCGCCAGCGACCTGTTCGGACGCCGACGCGTCTTTCAGTTCGGGCTGGTCGTTTTCTCGCTCGCGTCCCTGGCCGGCGGCCTGGCACAGGACGGCTGGATGCTGCTGGCGGCCCGCGTGGTGCAGGGCGCCGGGGCGGCGGCGCTGGCACCGTCCAGCCTCAGCCTGATCACCGCCAGCCACACCGAGCCCTCGCAGCGCACCCGGGCCATGACGTGGTGGGGGGTCGCCGCCTCCAGCGCCGGAGCCGCCGGCATCGTGGTCGGCGGCCTGCTGGCGTCGATCAGCTGGCGGTGGGTGATGCTGGTCAACGTGCCGATCGGCGTCGGCCTGCTGATCGCCGGCCTGATGTGCCTGGCCCCGACCGCGACCGGACCGCGGCGCTCCCCCATCGACCTTCCCGGCGCGATCACGGTGACCCTTTCGGCCGCGGCACTCGTCTACGGCTTCTCGGCCGCCCCCGACGCGGGCTGGGCATCGGCCCGCGTGGTCGTCTCCCTGGTGGCCGGCGTGTTCCTGCTCGCGGCGTTCGTGGCCATCGAGCGCCGCACCAGCGACCCGCTCATCCCGCTGGGGATCTTCTCCATCGCCAACGTGCGCATGGGCAACGTCCTCACGCTGTGCATGGGCGCTGTCATCACCGCGCCGCTGTTCTTCCTCTCGCTGTATCTGCAGCAGGTCCTGGGCCAGAGCGCCGTACGCACCGGACTGTCCCTCCTGCCGATGGTCGCCGTCATCAGCATCGGAGTCCTGCTGTCCCAGAAGCTGATCCCCCTCCTCGGCGCACGCCGCCTCGTCGTGATCGGCGGCCTCATCGCCGCCGCAGGCCTGATCTGGGTGGGGCAACTGCCCGCCCACTCCGGCTACGTCGCCCACGTGCTGCTGCCCACCGTGGTCGTCGGCGCGGGCACCAGCCTGACGATGATGCCCGCGATCGTCGCCTCGACCACCGGCATCGCCCCGCGCAACGCCGGCGTCGCCTCCGGGCTGCTCAACATGTGCCGCCAACTCGGCGCCGCCCTGGGCCTGGCCGTCCTGGCCACCATCGCCACCACCGTCACGAGCCACAGCACCAGCAACACGGCCGTCGTGGACGGCTACCGCATCGCCTTCTACGCCCTCGCCGGCCTCGGCCTCCTCACCGCCGCCCTGGCCCTGCGGCTCAAGCCCGCCCAGACCACCACAGCCGCCGCCGACTGAACCGGACCGCTACCCGAATCGAGCCGGTCCCCCACACGCGCCCCTCAGGCTTGAACGCGATCCCAAGGAGGCCAGATGTACGCGCTTCAAGCCGGCTTCGGCGCGTGCCCTGCCGACGCAAATGATGGCGCAAGCCCAACTCACGCCGCCCGCGCCACGACGACACAGCGGACACCCTGACGCCGTGGCTCCCCGAGACCTCACCGTCGATCATCGAGTTTGCCAAAAGGCGCCGCTGACCAGGCAATACACCAGGATCGCAGTCCAATGTCCGAAACAGATGATCATCCCATCCGCCCGTTGAACACCAGGTGACACCCCCCTGAAAACAGGCCTCCGGGGGTCGTATACTCTCTTCATCAGCAAGTCCGAGTGGCGGAATGGCAGACGCGCTAGCTTGAGGTGCTAGTGCCCTTAATGGGCGTGGGGGTTCAAGTCCCCCCTCGGACACACGCACTAACCCTACGGGGTGGGCGGATGGTCACATCGACCATCCGCTCTTTTGCGTTAAAGACCAGTTCTAGGCCGATCTCCTCGTAGAGTTCCTGTAGCCGAGTCGGGCTGGCGTGCAGCACCTGCCGGCCTGCGTCAGCCAGCGAGTCCACCAGTGCCTCGACGTCCCCGCGAGTCAAGGACGCTCCCGCAGGGGTCCGCGCCAGCTGCTCCTCCGCCGCGTCGCGTTCTTCCTTTGCCCGGTTGAGTGGCTCGATCAGTGCCATCGGATCCGCGCCCGCCTCGATGGCTTGTGCCAGTCGCGTCAGCCGTGTCTTCGCCTGAGTGAGCCGCCGCTGGGCATCGGCTGTGCGCTCGGGGTTCACGTTGACGTCCTCCGCAACTCCCAGCATGGCCTTCACCGTCTGATCACGCTGATCTTCCGAGAACGCGTGGTTGATGTAGGTGTTCAGCGGTTCCATAAGTGCCGCTTCAGGCAAGTAGATGTTCTTTGGGTGCTCGGCGAGTGCCGGCGAACCAGGCACGAGCGTTCGTGCAGCGCAGCGGTAGTAGATCCGGCTGCCTCGCGGTGTTCCTTCCATCTTGCGCTGGCAGTGCATGCACCGCACCCGGCCGCGAAACGCGTACGTCCACTTCGTGGCTTTCGGTCCTCGTTCGAGTTTGCGGCGCGCTTCGAGTCCTCCAGCGGCACGAGAGCGACGGGAAAGCTGAACCGCCGTGAAGTCCTCCACGGAGATGATTGCCGGGTGAGCCGGCTTTCGGGACCGAACGACCCGGTCAGGTGCTGCCCGGCGAAATCGGGTCACGTGCCCAGCGGCGACGTCGTCAGGATCCAGAAGCATCTCCTGCCGGGCCCACCGTCCGAAGAACGCATACCCGGTATACCGCGGGTTCTCCATGATCGATCGGACCGTGCTGCCCTGCCACCCGTCGGCAAGACGGTGCCGGTTCTGCTCGGGACGTCGCGCGGACGGGCAGACAATGCCGTCCCGGTTGAGCCCGTTGGCGATCGCGCGGTCGCCCTTCCCGTTCAGGTATTCGTCGAAGATCCGGCGGACGATCGCCGCTGTCTCCTCCTCGATTTCCAGCACGCGGAGGCGGAAGCCCTCGGCGGCCTTCCTCGGATTCGGATGCGGGCCGGCGTCGACCACGACGTAGCCGTACGGGGCTCGGCCACCTTGATGGCGCCCCTCATTGACCACCTGGGCGTCCATCGCCGCACGTACCCGCGCTTGCACGTGCTGCCGCTCCGACTCGCTCATCCCGCCGAGCACGCTCATGAGCATCTTGTGCGAAGGGTTGCGCGGATCGAACTTGCCACCCAATTCCGGCACCCAGAGGTCGACCCCATAGGCCGCGAACCGCGGCGCGATGAGCGAGAACTGGTTGCCGAACCAGCACCGCGTCCCCTCGCCGACGACCACGGCGCTCCATTCGCGGCGAGGATCCTTCAACGCCGCGAGCAGCTGGGCTGCCTCGCGGCGCCGGTCCCACGGGACGGACCGCGACTGACCGATGTCGAAGTACTCCGCGACAACCCGGCCGCCCACAGGTTCCACGAACTTCCGGGCGTTCCCCAGTTGCCAGCCGCGTGAGGTCTCCGGGTCCTGATTGTCTTCGGTCGAACAGCGGCCGTAGAACGCGACGCCACCGATGCCGTCGTCCAGTGGCTCCACTGCCTGGACGCCCAAGAGGCCATCCAACGTCGCCCACGGGTCTGTGTCGAAATCAGCCGCCATGTCCGCCCCTCCGTCGCCGATCCGGGATCGGCGTGTCACTCAGCTCGATCAGTATCGCCAGCAGGACGCGTGCCACGCTCGGCGTCACGTTCAGCGCTTCGTCAGGTAGCGTAACCCGGATCGTCGAATCGGAGGTGCTGGCGCCGGTCAACTCGACACCTCCTCGCCAGCGTCGGCCGATACGTCGGCGCGATCGCGCAACCCTGTCCTGATTTCAGCTGTCAGGTATCCGCGAACCTGCCGAGCGCCCCCGTCTTCTGTGGGAACCCGACCTCGGGTGCGCTGGCAGCCGAGGTCGTTCATCAGCTCGGCGAACTCCCTTGGATCAGCGTCCAGCGCGTTGACCAGCTCGGACGTCGGTACGAACTCCCGGCTGTCGGCCGCCAGATACTTGGCCAGAGCCGCGAGTGGCTCCGGAAGGCTCTCCGATGACTCAGACTGCGGTTCACCCGCGTCGATCACCTTCACGGTGTTCTCGATCGTCAGATCTGAGCCGGCCGCGTGGCCGGTCAGCGTCCGCTCGGCCTCGCGCAACTCGCGGCCCCGCCGGCAGATGGCCTGCCAATCCTCGTTCGGCATGTAGTACGTCCGCACCGTCAGCGCGAGCACATCGGCCCCCGCCTGGGTGTCGCCGTCCGGACGCAGGATGCCGACGCCCTTGTGCGACGCGAGCAGCCGACTGCTGTCATACCCGCGGGTGTTCATCTGCTCGCCCAGCACGATGTTGCTGTCCCGCCAGTCCATGACCCGCAGCGCGAACCGCGACCCGAGCACCGCGCGCAGCCCCGACGGAATCGTCTTCGAGTCCGGCCGCTGAGTCGCCAGCGCCAATACGATCCCGGCCGCCGGCCCCTTCTTCGCCAGCCACGTCAGCAGCTCACCGACGTACTCGCCGGCCGTGAGCGTCTTGCCCTCCACCTTGACCGCGGTCCGGTCCTCCAACGGAACCTGCACTTCGTCGATGACGACGGCGGTAATCGGCATGTCCAGCATGCGATCCCGCGACATCTCCGGTGTCACCTTCGACTCGGGGCATGTCTCGTCGTCGAGTTCCCGCATCCGCCGGTACCGGCCCTGTACCTCACCGACCAACTCGACCAGCCATCCGGCGAGCGCCAGAACGTGTGCGGATTCGTCGCCCGACATGAACCGGTGAGCCACCTGCGCCGCCGCGTCCCAGTCTTTGCCAGCCTTGAAGTCCGCGACGTAGAGGCGCGTGTACGGGTCCAGAATCAACCCCGCCGCAGCAAGGCGCGTCGCGAACGTCTTGCCCTGCCGAGGAATCGCGCCGACGAGTAGCGACGTCCAGACCAACGGAAGATCCACACGCCGATCCCGTGCGTCCCGTCCAAACGGGACCGGACGCCAGGCATCCCACCGTTCAACTTGAAGCAACGGCGTCCGGATCGGCGGAGCAGCATACGGATCCTCATCGGCCACCCACATCGACACCCGCCCCGCGTGCCCGCCATTCCCACGCACCCGCTCGACAATCAGCTGAACCTCGTCGACCGCGAGCGCCGAAGCCAGGGCCTCTCGGTTCTTGATCACGTCCGCGGCCTTGCGGGTCGCCGGCAGGTCGACGGTGATCGCCCACCCGTATCCCATGCGCGTCGCGCGCTGGACCAGGCGCAACGTCTCGTCCTTGCCAATCAGCTTGGCGTCACGAAACGCGTCCACCAGCACCTGCGGATCCATCGTCCAGCTCAACGTCCGCGGCCCCGACAACACCGCCTTGCGCCCCGGACTACCTTCTTTCCGCCTCCCGAAGATCGCCAGCGCCAGCGCAGCTCCACCGCCGAGCCCCCACAACGCGACTTCGCCGTACAGCAGATCCGCCAGCGTCACCACCCCGGCAGACGCGACCGAGACAGCGCCAGTGACCTTCCACCGGAACAACGTCAACACCCTTATGTCTCCGAACTTGTCCGCCAGCTTCTCGGCTTGCACAGCGGCCTCCCGGAAGTCCCGAACGGTCACCCATCCACGCCACCACCGGACGCCGAGGACAAGCCCACGGAACACAGCTCCCAAGAACCAGAACGGCGAGCGCAGCACACCAACAACGAAGTCCTTGGCAGCCTGACGAGCCTGGTCCCGTCGCTTCAACCACAACGGCACCCGCGGCGAGTGGACCCACCAGAACACGAACCGCTCCCGCCGCGAGGCACGCGGCCGAGGCTGCGGCAACGTGTCGTCCACCAGTTCACCGTCCAACACCGGGTCCGCCTTGATCGGCAGTGAGTCAGCCATGGGCCACCTCCGCCCGCAACGCACGCGCCAACCGCGGCGACAATCCGCGCGAACACCCCGTCGCCCGCCGCACCCACGCCGGCGTCACCTCGACGTCCGGGGTCCAACTCTCCCGAGCAATCGCGAGGTAGTCCGCGAACAGGACGCGCCGCCCGGAGTTCACGGGCTCGTCCCGATGAACGGCCTGCCGTTCAGCAGCAACGAACACCGCATCGGTCAGCTTGTCACGAAGATCCGTGATCGCTTCGACCGCGACGAACACCACCAACGGCGGCACGGAGTGCAGCACGATCGCCGCCGGCTCCCCGGCGGCAAACGACGTCCAGGTGTTCATGACGTAGGTGGCCGCTAGCGTGAACCACTTCGCCCGCCGTACCCACGCACCCGTCCGAACCTGGTACCGCGCGGTCACCTGCTCTGCCCGCAGGATCGCCAGCAACACCAACGACACCGTCGGGTCCAGCACCCACGCCGCCAGCCAGGGCAGCGACCACGTCTGCGTCCCTGCTGACGCGAACCCCTGCACATTGGTCATCGTGAACGCGAGCCCGAGCACGATGCCCGACCAGCACATCCAGTCGACCTGCCGCCGTACCCGCTCGATCCGCAGCGCCACCACGTCCGGATCCGTCTGATACGCCCGCACCTCGGCGGCCTCCGCCGCGTCCCGCGCCAGCCGTTGAGCCCGCGTCATCGCCGACCACCCCGCTTCGACGTGTCGACGGTCGTCACGGTCATGGCACGAGTCAGCGCGTACGCCGCGAACAACGCCGGCAGCCCGAGCACGGCGAGCAGCAACCACCCGGAACCCGCGTGAGCGATCACCACCCACTGAACAGCGACGATCAACCCCGCGTTGAACAGCACCCGCCCAGCCAGCGACACCAGCCGCGCCCCGCTTCGAGCGGCTTCGGCGGCGGCCTTCGCCCGACGGGATCCCGCCCGCCAGACCCAGAACGACACGAGCAGAACGCCGACGCCGGCGAGGATCTGCGTGGGCGTCACGATGAGGCCGTTCATCGCTCACCCCGATCGATCCGCTCACCGCGGCGCAGCCAGTGCGGATGCAGCGCGCGCCGGTCGTCGTCGGCCAGCCCGCCCCAGACGCCGACGGTGTCGGCGCCACCCGTGCGCAACTCCAGCTCCAAGCACTCATCCCGAACTGGGCAGCCACCACACAGCCGTTCGGCCAACTCCTGGTCACTGCGAGCGTCGGGCGGCTCGTCTTCCGGGGGCGGCCACATACAGGCTCCGTCGCTGGTCACGATCTTGTGCAGCACGTCCGTGGGCACCCAACGCAGCCGGTCCAGGCGCCACGCGATGCCGATCAACCGCAGCTCATCCGTGCTCATCGAGCACCTCCGAGCAGGCGGTTCAGCTCAGCCGAGGACACACGGAGCCCGTTCCGGCATCGGGTCGTGCGCAGGGTCCCGGTTCGGATCGCCCGGCTGACCGCGCCGCGGGAGACACCGAGAATCCAGGCAGCTTCGCGAACGGAATGAAAGGTGATTTGCGAGTTCATGAGAAAAACCATTCTGATGATTTCAAGACTATGTTGTTAATTTCAGCTCTAAGTCGGACGTGTTTGTCCGACGCGCCGCAGCAAGGTCGCTATCTGGCGCGGTGAAAGCGCGATGAACCGCTAATCTCGGCGCTGAGGCGGAGCGCGGAGGAATACGTGACGGAGGACTGGGCTGCGGTCGCGAAGGCGATCGATATGCGCGTGAACGAGCTGGGCTGGCGGCAACGGGAGCTGGCCGAGCGGTCGCACGTGTCGCAGGCGATCGTGCGCGAGCTGCAACACCACACCGTCGAGCGCCGACGGAGCGCGCGCACGCTCGAAGCGCTGTCCACGACGCTCGGCTGGCACCCGCAACACCTGCTGGCAGTGCTGCAAAACCGCACCCCGCCGCATCCCGACGAACCCGTGGACGACGGCGGCGAGCTCCGCGACCGACTCGCCGCGCTCGAAGAGCGGCTGGCCGAGATCACCGAGCGGCTGGCCGACGTCCAATCGAGCCTCGCGACGGTGGTCAAGCACGTTGAGCCGAAGCGATAGCGGCGGGCAATTCGGGCTGGTGAACCAGGCGATTTGCATACCTGGAATTCAATGCCTAAACGGCCGCCCGTCCCATGCACGACCAGTGCAGGACCACTGCACATCCACTGCACATTCTGCGTCGAAGGACTGCTGACCGGTGAATTCTGCTGATCAATGGACCGGACGGACCGCGTCGGCGCTACAAGCCGCGCTGCGGCTGAGTAACGAGCGCTTCGCTGAACGCCTCGGCATCGCCGCGCGCACCGTGGCGGGGTGGCACCAGAAGCCTGATCTCCGGCCGAAGTCCGAGATGCAACAGGTTCTCGACATCGCGCTGGAGCAGGCCACGCCCGCCGAGCGGGCCCGGTTCGCCGAACACCTCGGCGACCCTGCCGCGGAGCCAAGCCCCGCCGATGAACGTCTCGACGCCGACCCCCACATCGGCGCCGCGCTCGAATGGCTCGACAAGCACGCCGGCTGGTCGCCGGGCTCCGCGCGTCAGGCCGTCGCCGAGCGACTGGCGACGCTGGACGTTCGAGAACTTCACGACCGCGGTACCCGCCGCGGGTGGGTCAGCCAACGCAACGTGGCCGCCGCTCTGACCGCCTACTACGGCAGCCGGCTCGACGACCACGGCCTGTTCACCGCTCGCTGCGGCGATCTCGTCATGAACACCAGCGTCCTGACCTGCACGGATTGGCTGGATCTGGACTGCGAGCTGCGCCCGCCGTACGACCGGTTCCGCGTCCCGACCGCGCAGCCCGAACCGGACCTGGCGCTGGACGACCACGCGGCGCGCCGTGCCGTTCAGCGGCTTGCCGAGACGCTGGCCATGAACACCCGGCTGTCCGACAACCCGATCTATCGCCTCCTGAGCACGGACATCCGTGAACGCCAGCTCGACGGCACCTTCGGCGGCTCACGGTTCGTCCACTACGCCCTGACCGTCGACCTCCTCGAAGGCGAGCTGGTCGACGCCGTCGCAGCGGACTCGACCGCGATGCCTCTGCGCGACCGCTACCTCCCGGACCTCGGCGCAGTGCTGGACGTCAGCTCGCGTTTGACCGCCGGCGGAGTCCTCGCGCTCACGGCCATTGCGCGCCCGGCAGATCCCTACCGCGGCGACGCCGACTATCTGCTCTTGGTCCAAGAGCGCTCCGGCAACGTGCTCAACGCCGCTCGTCGCCTCGCCGTCATCCCCAAGGGCTTCCACCAGCCGCTCACCGACGTTCGCCGCGACGCTCAGGTGGGGATCACCCTCCGTCGCGAGCTGGAAGAGGAGCTGTTCGGCCGCCCGGACATCGACAACACGGTGGCCGAGCAGCTCGCCGCAGACCCGCTCCACCCATCCCGTCTCACCGAGCCGATGCACTGGCTGATGGCGGAGCCCGACCGACTTCGGATGGAGTGCACGGGCTTCGGGCTGAACCTCGTCAGCGGCAACTACGAATTCGCCAGCCTCATCGTCATCGACGACGAAGAATTCTGGGAACGCTACGGCGGAGTGGTCGAAGCAAACTGGGAATCCGCCACTCTCCGCCAGTATTCGACTACCGATACCGAGCTCGTCACCGAGTTGTTGGGTGATGTAGCGTGGAGCAACGAAGGGCTGTTCGCCATGGCTCAAGGACTCCGACGCCTTGCGCAAATCGGCGGAGAGCGCGTAAAACTGCCCGCCATCGAATGGGAGATCAGCCAGTGAGCGACGGTTGGACCGCCGGCAACGCCAACGAGGACGCTGCCGACACTCGCGGCTGGCTGGTCGGTCACTTCATCGATCCGTCACAAGGCGTTCGCGCTTCCCAGGACGTGGAAGTCAAGTGGGCCAACCACCCCGCCGGTGACAAGCGTCCGGAGTGGACGGCCGACGACCAACGCACCACGCTGGTGATGCTCGTCTCGGGCGAGTTCCGCATCGATGTCACAGGCGGCACCAAGACCATGACTCGCCAAGGTGACTATGTGATGTGGGGCGCGGGCGTCGACCATTCCTGGGAAGCGTTGGCCGACTCCGTGGTGCTCACGGTTCGCTGGCCGTCAGCCGTGTAATTCGACAGGGGGCAAAGACACCCTGTCGCCGCCGATCTCTCGAAGTCGTCGAATTCCCTGAAGAAACGCGAACAGGCCTTCGTTGCTCCACAATTCATCGGTGACGAGTTCGCTGATCAGCTCGTCATCGAGCGTGGAATACAGCCGAAGCCCCGCCGCCTCCCAGTTCGCCTCGACAGCGCCGCCGAACCTCGGCCAGAACTCCTCGTCGTCGATCACGACGAGGCTGGCGAACTCGTAGTTGCCGCTGACCAGGTTGAACCCGAAGCCCGTGCACTCCATCCGGAGCCGGCCCGGCTGCTCGGAGAGCCACCGCATCGGCTCCGACAGGCGCGTCGGATGCATCGGATCCGCGACACGCTGCGGCCCGGCCGTGTTGTCGACGTCCACCCGGCCGAACAGCTCCTCTTCCAGCTCACGCCGCAACGTCGCGCCGATCCTCGCGTCGGCCCGGTGATCAGCCAACGGCCGGTGGAACGCCTTCGGGATCACCGCGAGACGGCCGGCACCGTTGACCACCCTCGCCGACCTCTCCTGCACGAGAAGCACGTAGTCCCGACCGCCACGGAAGGGATCGGCCGGCCGCGCGATCGCCGTCAACGCGAGCACACCACCGGCGCAGAACCTCCGGTCGACGTCGAGCACGTGCGCCAGGTCCGGCAAGTAGGTGTCCCGTAGCGGCGTCGCGTGGCTCCCGCTCAGCTCGCCTTCGAGCAGATCGACGCCCAACGCGTACTCCACGAACGACTCGGTGGTCACGGCCCCGCGCACGCCGTCGGCGCCGAACTCGATGTCGACCAGCCGGTACAGCGGAATATCAGCGATCCGAACCTCGCCCGCCGCCACGGCCGCAAGCCGCTCGACTGCAGCGTTCTCATCGAACGGCCGCTCCGACTGGTTGGCGCCGGGCCGCAACTTGAGCCGGTCATGCTCAGCCGTCAGCGGAAACGCACCCTCCAACCAGCTCTCGCGACCGAAGATACTGGTAGCGACTTCGACGTCACCGACTTTCGCGCCGTAGTACCGGTATCCGGCCGGCGGCTTGCCGTAGTACCTCATGAGCTTGCCGGCCGCCTCGCTCCGGCCGACTCGTCCGGCCGCCGCCGGCGCAGCCACCGCAGCACGCCGTCTCGAAGTCCCGGCGTTCCACCCGGCGCGCCTATCGAGCCAACCGAACGCCGGCTCAAGCTCCGGCGCCGCAGAGTTCCTGCCCCGCGGGCTGATGAACGCGCGCAGCTCGGCCGTCGAGATCTCCAACAGCTTCGCCATCTTCGGCCACAGGTAGGGCAACGGCTCGTTCTCCCAGCTCTCCCACCGTCCGACCGTGGACCGATCAACGCTGAGCGCCGCAGCAAAACTCTCCTGCGTGAACCCGGCTGCACGACGCGCTGAAACCAGCTCATCACGTCGTTTTGTCAACGCCACAGCTCACCGCCTCTGTCTTCGACTGCAATCACGGTATCAGTGCTCTTCGCAGCTCAGATGCCCCGATGCCACTTCTCTGCCACACAAGTCCGCCATCAGCGCTCTGGCCTGCCCGCGTCGCGCAGCGTTCACTAATTTCATCAACTTCGACCATCGCAAGGGAGGCCGCGATGCCCACCGGAGCAGCCGACCGCCCGCGCATCACGTGGCACCACTGCGCCATCGACGCCGCCGACCATGCCGTCACCGACGCCGCCTTCGCCGCGGGCTTCGAGCAACGGCAGGGCCGTTACCAGGCAATTTGCGGCCACCAGGTGCTGGTCGACTCCTGCCTGACACCACCCGGCCGCGTCTGCTCCCGCTGCTGGGCTCTCGTCGCCCCGCCCTCGCGGCAACTCACAGCGAGCCGCGCCACCCATCGCGCTTTGTCTAGCCTGCGACGTCTCCGCCGTCGCCTCCTCACTCCGGCCGGCTCGCAGCCGCGCCCGCCTCAACGCGCCCGGCACCCCCGCGCGAGCCGGCCGGACCTACCCGCCTCACCGGTCCCCGCACCGGCCGCCTCAAGGGATGCCGCATGAACCTCGCCGGCAAGTCCACCGCCGACGCGATGCTCGTAGCCAGCCGCCGCAGCCTGGACGTCATCGTGCAACTCCTGGAAGACCGCCCAGAAGCCGAACTGCTCCGCGCCCACGCCCTCGAACTGGCCGACATCGCCGACCTCCTGCACTCCTACGCCGACGACATCAACACCGCCACCACTCCCGCTGGACCAGCGCGTTGACCGCGGAGCATCAGTCATTCGGACGCGTCACAACCTCCGTCACGCCGGCGAGGGCCGCCGCTCCACCCGTCACGGCCGAAACTAGCCGCCACCTGCGCAAGCACCACCGTGACACTTGTGACACGTGACGCCGAAGGCCCCTAAAACCCGCGATTCATTGTCCGCCACGGGCTCCGCGTCGGCCCTCGCCGGCGTGACGTCACACCGCACCCCACAACTGCGGCACCACCCGCAACGCTTTGAAAGGACCACCCGTCTTGCGAGGCACCCCCACTATCACCCCACGGATAAGAATCCTCGCCGCCACCCTCCGCGCAGCCCGCCAAGACGCCCACTTCGGCCTCCGCGAACTCGCCCGCCGCCTCGACATCAACCCGTCGCTCCTGGCCCACTGGGAACGCGGCACGCGTACCCCGACCTCCGGCGACGTCGCCCAAATCCTCGGCGCCCTCGGCGTCCCCCGCGACCACAAACGCCACATCCTCAACCTCGCCCACGGCACCACCGACTCTGCCTGGATTATTCCCGGCCCACACGTCACACCAGACCACTTCGCGGCGGACGCCGCGCACCAGGCCTCTGCGACGTCGGTGACCGTCTGGAGTCCGCTCATGGTCCCTGCGCTTATGCAGATTCGTGACTACGCCCGCGCAGTCGGGGCGAACGAAGCGACCGTCTCGGAGACGTCGAGCAGGTCCGCCACGGAGTTCACCGCGTGCCGCCAGCCAGCCCCGATGACATCGGCCGTCCCCACGGAAGTCTTCGTCGGAGCTGCCGCCTTGCAAGACACCATCAACAATGACGAGACCATGCTGCGGCAGGTGAGGTTCCTCTCTGACGTCTCGGCGGTTACCCAGTCGGTGCTCGTCCGTGTCGTACCGAGCGCCGCCGGTCCCCATCCCGGGCTCGCAGGCCCGTTCACGCTCTTCGCCATGGACGACGGCAGCTCAGTCGCGCGCATCGAGACCTATGGGGCAACGATCCACCTCGTGGACGACCACGCTCTCTACCAGGACTCCGTCACGAAGCTCGCCGCCGTGGCCCTCTCGGTAGACGATTCAGCGAACTTCATCGACGCCTGCATCGCGGAGCGGGACGCGTTGGTGCAGGAGCACACCCGCTACGACACAGTCTGCGACTTGGACGATGTGTGCGCGCAGCTCGGTTCGGCCTGAGGCGCGGCCCAATCGGCGCCCCTACTCGGTCGGAGCCTCGACTGTTCGCCACACGACTCCATACTGACCCAGCAAGACACATAGGGTAGATCATCTCCGAGGTCGGCTCCGTGCCCAAGGCGTCCCCACGATGGAAAGTCTAGTTCTACCTGGCGACTTTCAAGCAGGGCAAGGCGGTCGGTGCAGCCCGCCCCAGCCCGGCGGGTGCGCGAATCATGAGAGTCGACAGGAACCCGGGCGTGGCTACCCGCACTCGTCGGTACTGGCTGAGAACATAGTCGTCGGTAGTGGTGCCGGCGAGGAGTCGGCAGTCAAGATCAGGACGCAATTTCGAGGGACATTGATGACAGCGGACAGGGAGAACCAGCCTCGCTGGCGGCTGCGAACCATGATCGGCAAGAGCGCTGCCTGGGTCGCCGAGCGGGTAGCTCAAGACGCCAGTGCGGAGGTGGATTCTCGCCTTGAATTCTCGCCGCTCACGCCTCAATTCAAGGCGAACCAGCACGACGACTTTGTTTCTCACTTAAACAATGCGTTAAACGACGACGAGATTCGCAACATCGCGGTGACGGGCCGCTATGGGGCAGGTAAATCGAGCGTCCTGAAAGAGTTCGCCCGCCAGAATCAGCATCGGGTTCTATTCCTGTCGCTGTCAACCCTCGGCCCGGAAGAACCGGAGGATCAAAAAGAACAAAAAAACGCAGACGAAACTCGGACAAACCAAATCGAGAAGGAACTGGTCAAACAACTCCTTCACCGAGAGAAGCCGAGGCGACTGCGGCAGTCTCGATACCAGCGAATAGAACGACTCCCTTCGTGGCGTGCTTTGTTGGAGTCCGGCGCCGCTTTATCCTTGGTTGCAGTCGGAATGTGGCTTTTCGACGTGTTTCCCGGGGTATTCAAGTTGCATGGCAATGCACCCATCTGGCTTCGCCTCGGTGCTGCCGCCTTGTTCGCAGGATTCCTGATCGCCCTCCTGGCGGCAATACGCGTCGCGATCCACAACCGACTCATCGTGTCGCAGATTTCCGCTGCCGGCGCCGCCATTACTCTTGCGAACAAATCTGAAACGTATTTCGACAAGTATCTCGATGAGATTATTTACTTCTTCGAGTCACGTTCTCGTATCGACGTCGTCGTATTCGAAGACCTCGACCGGTTCAATCAGGCCGGGATCTTCGAGGCGCTTCGTGAGCTCAATACAATTTTGAACACCAGTAAACAGATTACAGGTAGGCGGCCACGGTGGCGCGGACGGAGATCTGTTCGATTCGTGTACGCCCTTCGTGACAGCATCTTCGAGCAGCTTGGTCATGACACCAAGACGCTGGATGATGATGCCGCACAGGCTGAAGCGGTCCGCGCCAATCGGACAAAGTTCTTCGACCTTGTTATCCCACTTGTCCCGTTCATTACCCATCGTACCGCCAGGGAATTGCTAGGCCAGGTCCTTGTCGATGATCGACTCACGCCTGTGCCCAAGGTTAGCGATGAACTCGTTGATCTAGTGGCTCGCCACATTCCGGATATGCGACTACTGACGAATATCCGCAACGAATACTCGATCTTCGCTAAGCGCCTAATCACAGACGGCCACGGCATGGAGACGCTTGCTGCTGACCGACTGTTCGCCCTGGTCGTCTACAAGAACCTTCACCTGGAAGACTTTGAACTTATGCTGCTTGGGCGCAGCAAACTTGATGCCGTTTACCGGCTTAGTCGGGATCTAGTGTCCGAGAGCGTGGCAACGCGTCGTACGCGGATTAGAACAATTGACGACGGCATCACCCTGCAAACCTCTGTCGAGAAGCAGGCAGCAAGTTGGGGCCAACGTCTTATCTGGTTCTTCAACAAGATCGCCGAAGCGTCACCGAATATATCTGTCGGCGCATACCAAATTGGAGATTTCGAACATAATTCAGCCAAGGTTGTCGATGCGGATTTTTGGCGCGAGATTTTCGAACACAACACTGGCGTCAGCGCGAAAATCAACGTATACGGGCAATGGAGTGTTGTCTCACTCAGCATGGACGAGCTTAAAGACGTTCTTAACGGGGGATTCGAAATCGGCGAATGGCCTGGGGTTGCAGAAGATGAGCAACTACGAAATCGGGCTGACCTTCTAGCTGATCTAGATAAACTGCGGATAGCTGATTTTATCGATCTATCCAAGCGGTCCGACTTCACCCTTACAATCAGTGGCGTAGCGGCTCCCTTCTCGAAACTCGTCGAAGACGAGATAGATTCCGAGCTGGCCCGATCCATGATTACTGGCGGGTACATCGACCGGTACTACAACATGTACGCTGCTCAATACTACGGCGAGCGTGTCCCACCTAGAGCGATGAGCTACATCGTGCAGAACGTTGACAAGAACCAGCCGGACATCAACTACACCTTTGAAAGTAATGCCGAAATTGCAGCGCTCCTAAAGGAAACTAGGAGCTCGTTTCTCGGTGATGTAAGCGCGTATAATGTTGGAATACTTGACTACCTACTCGAGACTGGTGATGACGGAGCCCATGTCGTGCTCGACAATGTGATCCGAAACGTTGGAGAAAAAGAGCGAGAGCTCCTTGACGCTTACTTCAGCGAAGGTACGCACGCCAACAAGGCCATCGTTTACCTCGCGTCATGCTGGCGGGATATCTTTGTTGAACTGGTTGACACGGCAGAACTCTCTCACAATAAGCGAATCAAGTTTGTCGATATCGCGCTCGCGAACTCGACTGACGAGGTTAAGTACCTTCTCGGCG
The DNA here is from genome assembly GCF_035918295.1 of Amycolatopsis rhabdoformis. Lineage (GTDB taxonomy): Bacteria > Actinomycetota > Actinomycetes > Mycobacteriales > Pseudonocardiaceae > Amycolatopsis > Amycolatopsis rhabdoformis. Next base: position 1,954,694 of record NZ_CP142149.1, on the reverse strand, counting down.
ACACCGTACGCCAGTTTTTCCATAGCAATCAGAGGGAATTTTGTACGATCGCGGCGGTAACGCATGACGTCGAATCCAAGCCTGCGATCAGCGATGAGACCCCAGTGGATACTGAGCGCGCCATCGCTAACGCCGTTCGCATGCTCAGCCGCGCTTATTTCGAGTGTGACGACCTCAGTGCCGTTAACGAATCCGCAATGAGGCTCCTCGTCGAATATGATTGCTACGAATTTAATTCAGCCAACGTCAGATTTGCCCTTGGTCAGGCGACGTCATTAAGTCTGGACCACATCCGCAGTCTTAATACTGAAATTTACCAAGACGCCCTCGAACGCATTGAGGAGTATCTCAAGATCATCGAATTCGAACACTCATTTATGAGCGTCAATAGTACTTCAGGTCAGCATTTGACCAACTGGAGCATTGAAAATCCGGAAGAATTCACGTCAATTACCGTCAACGTCGCCGAACTAGATAAGAGATACGCGGTGAGAATTTTTCGTATAGCCAATCCTGACTGTGCCGTAAAGGAAATTACGGATGTTCCAGAATATGTTTGGGAGACGCTTGCTGAATGTCAGCGCTTCCCGGCAACGCTTAATAACGTGGACCTCTACATAAAACAACGTGGCGAAATTGACACTGGGTTGGCTAGTGTCCTCACTGCGGCCGAATCTATAACATTGCCCGCATCAGGTGATGACAGAGGGGATGGCGAGGCTGCCGCCGACGCCGACGCCGACGCGAAAGTTATTGAAGTCGAGGCGGCTAAGATTCGAGTAGCCGAGGCGGTACTTAACGCCTCCGATGCTATCCCAGATTCAAAAACCCGCGTGAAATTAGCTGAATCTCTGGCCCTCAAAGATCGGCTTCCGGTCGTCAAGGTTCCCTCCGAGACAGGCTTGCTTCTGGGACTCCTCCTCGAAGCCAATATTTGTAGCGATGAGGCTATCACATTCTCGCATTTCAACCTGGAGGACTGGCCAACGCTTAGTTATGGCATCGACAAATCTGAACATTTTTCTGAATTTGTAACGCCTGACTTGCTCAACCCTCTGACAACTGAGCAGATCTTTGAAAGTGTTAGCGTCAGAGATAACGTTAAGATCGAAATCCTTCGTCGTTTTAACGAGTTTGTCTCAATTGACGATGAGGCCACTCTCGCTGCAGCGGGTCGCGCCGCACTGGCTCTCGACGTCAACCCCGGCGTCTCGGGAATTACGAAAATCGCTCAAGGAACGGAAGACCGTAGCCTTGTTGTTCCGTTGATCCACCACTTTATCGACGACCTCGCCGGAGATGAGGTCCTCGGTGTGTTACTAAGCCTTGGGGGACCTTATGGTCGTTTGACCACGCCTGGCGAGACGCTCACGTTCCCCAGGGATACTCATCATGAAGTCGTGCTCCAAGTTTTGAAGGCGGACGGACGTATCCGCTCCCGTGCGTATACGAAGTCGCTCCTCAAGGATGCCCGCATTGAGGTCGAGGTCTTACGGCCCTGATCCATGCGGGTCAGGCAACCGAGGTTAGCTGTATCGGAATTCTTGCACCCCGCTTCCGCTCTCATGTGGAGTGCGAGAGGTCCAGCCTCGACCGGGGCGTCGGCTTGGGTACTTCTTTATTCTGGAGGACAGCCCCTGATCACCCTCGACGGTGCGTATCGACGAGGGCACGTTCCCCGCCGAGAAGATCTGGCATCAGGCGTCCTACCAAAGGCGGTTCAGCGTGTTCTGCGAGCGGCTGCTGGCTGAAGGGATTTACGACTCCATCTACTACATCACGTCGTCGCCCACTGACGCAAAACCCGATGAACTGGTGCCACAGCTCGACTGGCAGCACTTCTCGTCCGCTGTCAACGCGCGGATCGCGTTTCTTCAAGGTGTCGGCATTCCCGGTGACATAGGGATGCTGCCGATCTAGGCGGCCGTGAAACCTCAGCTCGCGTTGCAGGGCGGGTCATGCCGGCGCGTCGGTGCGTTCTCGGGCTCCCCTCGGGCTCACAACTGCCGGGCCGTGTCGCCTGGTCCGCGCCGGTTGACAGTGCCATTTGAAGAGTCGGCAGGGCGCGCCGGGGAAGTCGCCGAGCTCGCGAGCCGGGCGGTGGTGTGGCCGTAATGCGGCTCAGGGGGTGGCTTGCTCAGGACCTTGCTCTGTAGATCAGGCATTAGCTACGGCCGCCAGAGGCGGTGTCGAGCGGAGAGGCACGGTCCGCGCCTCGTTCGCTGCGGCCGACCCAGTGGCAGTTCTGACAGCGGTCCCACCTTGGGCTCACAGATCGACAAAGCCCACCGACAGCGACCCTGAAATTCAGAGAAACTGTTGGTGGGCTTTGCTTTTCGACTGTGCGCCATCAGGGACTCGAACCCCGAACCCGCTGGTTAAGAGTCGCGGCCTGACCTGTCGGACGGTGCCGAGTGATGCCGAAGACGGTCGTTTTCCTGGGACTCCGGACACCTGCGGTGTCGACCTATGCCGCCATCTGCCGTCGCGTTCCGACCACTCGGGCTCGCACGTGCCGGACTGTGTTGCCTGATCACACGCCGGTCGAAACGGTCCCGTGGCGAGCCTACCGACGCGACCGGCTCTCGCGTTCTCCGCGAGCCCACAGCGTCGATGGTGCCGAGATGGCGGGGCTTAACGCATGAGAATCTGGGCTCTTCGATCGACGGACTGAAGACCGTGTTACGAGGAGTGCGCTGTCAATTACGCTGGTCGGGAGATCCGGCGGATGGGGCGGCTGGCCAGGCCGGTCGCCGCGCAGGTCAGGAGCACCGCGGAGCAAAGCACGGCCCCCGCTCGGGGGCCGAACGCATTTGCGACCGAACCGATGATGTTGTTGGTCGCCAGTAAGGTCACGCTCTGGATAACCGAGAGGATCGCTTGGACGCGCGCTAAGTGTGTGTCGGGAGCGGCACTGAGCAGCAACGGGCTCAGGTGTCCGACGAACACTCCGCTCGCCGTGCCCGTCACCAACCCGCCGGCGAGGGCTACTGGTATCGAAGGTGCGAAGCCGACGATCAGCTGTCCCACGGCGACCATGGCCAGCGCGCAGGCGGCGACCATGCCAGGGCGGGCGAGAATGCCCCGGCGGCTGATGATCAGCGCAGCCACGATCGTGCCGACGCTTTGGGCTCCGACGACGAACCCGGCCCCGGCAGAGCTCCATCCGTGGCCCCGGGCGAGCAACGGGATCAGCAGTGAGGTGAACGGCAAGACAAATCCCGCGGCGCCCGCGACCAGGAGCAGCACTGGCCCCAGACCGGCTGTCTTGACCACAACCCGGATACCTTCTCCCACTTCACGCAGGATGTGCTTGCGTTGCCCTGGCGATGGCGGGGTGAACCGTGGACGCACCATCATGAGCACGACCAGGACGACAGCGAATGTCGTCGCGTCGATCCACGCCGCAGCAGACAGTCCGGCGAAAGCGACTAATGCTCCGCCGAGAGGGGGGCCGATCATGCCGACGAGCTGGGTACCACTCTGGCGTAGTGCAACCGCGCGGGGAAGCAGCTTGGGTTCGACCAGCCGGCGCGGCATGGAGCCCGCCGAGGGCAGGTAGAACGCGTCGTTTGTACCGACCACCAGAGCCGCGATCACCAGCATCACCAGCGGAGTCCCGACCGCTCCCGACACCACTGCCAGCGCGACCGCGACGACGAGCATCACCGCGTCACCGACGATCATGACCTGCCGGGCGCCGAGCCGGTCACCGACCGCACCCCCGAGCAGGAGCAGGACTGTCCTGGGCAGCGCGACCGCCGACAGAACCCAGGCCGCCGCGAGCCCACCGTGGGCCGAGGCCGCCCAACCGAGCGCGAAGTACAACGCCGCGTCGCCGAGCTGCGACACCAGCGCGCCGCCGAGCCAGACGTGGAAGACCCCAGGCAGTGCGGCTTTCTCCGCCTGGACGGACGTTGCGGTCATTGACCGGTACTCCTCGCGGTGGCGACGGGCGACGAGCGCTCAGGGCGTCGGAAGCCGCCTACAGCGCGCTCGACGTCAGCTGCGAGCGCTAAGAGTGACCGATCGTACCCGCGGCGTGCGGTTAGCAGGACTGCGGCCGGGGACTCGGGGAGATCGGGCACCCAGACCGGAACGGCGACGCTCGGCCTGCCTTCGACGTTAGCCGGGATGGTGAACGGTGCGAACTCGGCTTGCGCGGCGAGCGCGGCCGCCGGGTCGGGTCGACGCAGCTCACCGATCGCCAGCTGCGGGCGAGCGCAGACCGGGCTGAGCTCGACGTCGACTCGTCCGCTCGCGGAGCGGGTCCGGGCGGCGCTCAGCCGGGCGAGCTCTTCGGACAACTCTGCGGGTGTGATGGCGGCGCCGCGGCGGCGCAACAGCTTGGTGACTTCGTGCAGGTCGTTCTCCCGCCCGGCTGGGACCGGCATCCTGGCCACGTGCGCGGCCCTCGCGGTGAAGTAGGCGGTGGTGATGTCGTCTCGGGCCTGGCAGCCGATCTCGACCAATTCGTGGCCAGCTCGTTCCAATGCGTCTGCCGCTGCCCTTACCGCCGCCCGGACCCGCGGATCTATCGATGCGAGGGCATTGTCGGAGCAGACTCCGACACGCCACCGGGCTGGCAGCGGGCTCTCCGGGAGGTGACCGAGCGCTGCGGCGGCCACTCGAACGTCGGCGACGTCGCGGGCGAGAATGCCGTCCACCGACATCGCGCGCCAAGACAACGCGCCGTCCGGACCGCGTCGACACTCAGGCAGAACGCCAATGCCGGGTTGAGCGCCGATGCAGCGCCCTCGAACTGATCCGGTCGGCCATGGAAGACAGCATCTTCCTCACCGGCCACTTGGTACCGCCAGCGATGGAGTCACCGGTGATGCCGTTGCTCGCCAACCTAGTTTCCCGACCCTCTGCAAGAAGACCCTTGCCACAGACGCGACGCTACCTGCCAATGCCGGCATTGGCAGGTAGTCAACGAGACAGCGGCAAGCGTGTGGTTAGTGTGCAAGTCGCCCCTCGGACACACGCACTATCTACACCGGGGCTGGTCGTCGCATAGACGGCCAGCTCTTTTGGTTCGTAGCGTAACTCCAGGTTCAGCGCTCGGTACAGGCGGCTCAGGCCAGCCGTCGTCGCGTCGGCCAGCGTCCCGGAGACGTCGCCGAGACCGTCAATCCTCGCGTAGATCTCGGCAACCGTCACGTTCGACTCTGCCGGAACGGTGTCGATCTGCGCCCGCGCCGCCGCGCACTCTGCTTGGGCTTGGTTGATCGGGTCGACCAGTGCCGTCGGGTCGACGCCGGCGGAAATGGCGGCCTGATAGCGCTTGAGCCGTGCCTCGGCGTCCGCCAGCCGGTTGCGCGCAGCTTCGAAGTTGCCGCCCGCTCCGCTGCCGTTCGACCCGAGCAATGCCGCTGCTGTCTTGTCGACGTTGTCCCGGTGGAACAGCTCGCGGATCCACCCGTTGATTGCTTCGACCACAACCGATTCACGGAGGTTGACCGTCGTCGGGTGATCCGCCAGTTTCAGCGAGCCGGGCGCCATGGTCCGAGAGGTGCAGCGGTAGTAGGCGCCCTTCCTGATTGTCGCGCCTTGCATCTTCCGGCCGCAGACTCCGCAGCGAACGAGACCCCGAAGCAGGTACGAACGCGCGGTTGTCCGCCCGCCCCGCTCCGCCTTGCGCGCGGTCGCGAGCCCGCCCGCGGACTTCGAACGCCGCAGAAGCTGTGCCTGGGTGAAGGTCTCCACGGAGATGATCTCCGGGTGGGCCGGCACTCGTGACCGAACGACGCGATCCGGGTCGGAGCGTCGGAAGCGCACCACATGCCCCGCGGCCACGTCATCAGGGTCCAGCAGCGTTTCATGCTTGGTCCAGCGTCCGAAGATCGCGAACCCGGTGTATCGCGGGTTGTCCAGGATCGCTCGCACAGAGCTACCTTGCCAACCGTCCGCACGGCGATGCCGATTCTGCTCCGGCCGGCGCTCCGACGGACACGGAATCCCCTCCACGTTCAACAGGTTCGCGATCGCCCGGTCGCCGTTGCCGTCCAGATATTCGGCGAAGATCCGGCGCACGACGTCGGCCGTCTCTTCGTCGATCGCCAGCACACGCAACCGAAATCCTTCCGCTGCCTTACGCGGATTCGGATGCGGCCCGCCGTCAACGACCTTGTACCCGTACGGCGCCCGGCCGCCTTGGTGACGTCCTTCGTTGATCACCTGGGCATCCATCGCCGCGCGCACGCGTGCCTGGACGTGTTGGCGCTGCGATTCGCTCATGCCGGCGAGCACGCTCATCAACATCTTCTGCGACAGGTTCCGCGGGTCGTACTTCGCGCCCAACTCCGGCACCCACAGATCGACGCCGTAGGCAGCGAACCTCGGCGCGATAAGCGAGAACTGGTTGCCGAACCAGCACCGCATGCCGTCGCCGACCACGATCGCATTCCATGAGTTTGTCGCGGCCCACAACGCCGTCCACATCGGACTGCGCGACCTCGACCTCGCCGACGCGGCCGTCCCCGACATGTTGTGCGAGACCGACGTTGTCGGCCTGTGCCAGGGCGAATCCGGTGCGCAACTCGGCACCCTGTCGCGCTTGCGGCCTCGGCGGTTCCACGATCTGGTCGTCGAGGACGCGGTGACCCGGCCGGCCCCGATCCAGAGCGGCTCGGTGCGCCCCCACATCCGCCGCCGGGCGGTGAAGAAAAGGGGTAGCACGCGCGTCCGCTTCCCGACGGCGTCACCACCCTCGAACCCGCGCTCAACCTCTCTGCCCCAGTCGACCCTGGAATCCAGGGAGGACTCCGAGGGCAGGGTGGCAATCCGGCTCGGACAGGCCGGAATCCGCAAGGTCGGCGAGGATTCCACCGAGAAGATCGTCGCGGAACGCGATACCGGCGGCCCCTATGCCTCGATCAGGAACCTGACCGTGCGTGTGCAGCTCGACCGGCCAGTCGTCGAGGCCCTCGCCACCGCCGGCGTCCTCGCCGACTGTAGCCCTCATCGCCATTCCGCGCTGTGGGCCGCCGGTGCTGCCGGGGATGACCACGTTCAGCAACGGCGCCGAAAACGGGACCTGGCGCAACTTCTACCTGACCGGGGCGTTCGAACTCCGGGGCGGGACCACCGGCACGCCGACCGTGACCGCCTCCCCGGACATCCTCGCCCAGCTCACGCTCGACCAGATCTTCGACAGCGTCGCGATCCGCGTGGACGGACCACGCGCCGCAGCGCTCCGGATCGGTATCGATTGGACCGTCACCACCGGCGACACCGAAAGCGCCTACTGGTCAAGGCTGTCCCGCGGCGCACTCATCCACGGCTCGGGAACCGGTCGCGAACAAGCCGACGCACGGATTCGCCTCAGCCGTGCCGCACTGCTCGCGTTGTGCTCCGGCGCCGCCACACCCGACACGCTGGCCGAATCCGAGAGCACCACCATCGACGGACCCGCGGATGTGCTCACCCGGATGTTCGAGGTGCTCGACTCGCCGGACCCCGGGTTCGCCATCGTCACCCCTTGACCACACGGACACGGCTGGAGCACGCATCGCCGGCCGAAGGACAGGAGTCGGAAGATGGCGAACACCACTGTCCATTCCGGCCGGAGCTGGTTCCGGTGACGGGGATCTGGTCCGGCGTCGGCCAGATCCGCGCGGGGTAAGGCGATGTCCTGGCTGTTCTCGTCGCTGCGTGGCTACCGCACGAGTTGGCTGCGTGGCGACGTCGTCGCGGGACTCACGGTGTGGGCCGTTCTCGTCCCGGAGGCGCTGGCGTACGCCACGATCGCCGGCGTGCCAACGGTTGTCGGCCCGGGCTCGTTCTGGCCCGCGACGCCGGCCAGGTGCGCGACGTACTGCGCCGCGGCGACATGGTCTTTCCGACCGTACGCACGGCGATCTCGACGATCACGAGGGACGACGAAGGCGGATAAGACATCGTTCTTCCCCGGAAAAGGGGCTCAGGCCGGCTCTTCCGAACTGCCCGAACGCGCCGCAAGCGGACGCCGGCGCGGAAGCTGCTCGTTCCCGCGATGCCGCCGCTCTCGTGCTGCTGGTCGGCGCGGCCTCGATTGTGTTGGTGACCGCTAGGAACGGCGGGCGCGGCTGACCGACCCGCTGTTCCTGCCCGTCGTGATCGTAACCGTGCTCAGCCCGGTGCCTCAACGGCTGCAGCACCACTACGGCGGGCCGTCCTGGCTCGCGACCCCGTTCCTCGTACTGCTCATCCACACGCTCGCGGCGACGCTGGCGCTGGTCTCGTGGACTCCGTCGCGCAGCCGACGGCCTTGCTGCGTTCCTACGCCGCGCAGACGAGCTGGCCGCGCACGTGACAGAAGTTGATGTTCTCGCTGGCTGGAAGCGGCCTGCACCAGTTCAGATAAGAACTGTTGACCGGACTATGCCAAGACACCCCGCAACGTTGCGACGCCGCGCCAGGCACCGGCTCCCCGACGGGCTTGCATCCGGATTGCCCCGGCCTCGGGACGACTCAGGCCGTATGGTGGCAGAGGGGGTGATCGGGATGGACCTCGAAGCCGCGCTGATCGCCGACTTCACGGACCCGCTTACCCCGGCCCGTCGACGGCGCAAGACCGCGCTCAGCCTCGCGTCCTTCGGCTCGCCGGCCGCACTGCGCACTCTCGCGATGGCCTTGGCCGCGGGCACGGACCGCAGGACGGCGGCGATCGCCGAACGCGCCTTCGCGCCGGGCGCCGGCGTCGTTGCCGCGGAGGCGCTGAGCGAAGCTCTCGTCGAAACCGGCAGCCCGCGGCTGACCACCCTGGCCGCGGCCTCGGTGAACGACCTGCCGGAGCCGGGCGCCCGCGCCCTCGTCCACTTCTTGGCGGGGAAGTTCGACCGGTACGACGAGTACGACCCCGGCGGGGACGAGCTGAGGACCCTGCACGACCTGGCCGGTGACCGGTTGCGGATCCTGCTCGCCGAACGCGCTCGCGCCGGCCACCGCGTCGACTGGGCCCTCGTTGCCACTCGCGAGCCCCACCGCATGATCGATCCGGAGTGGCAGGCCGCCGTCGAGGTCCTCGCCTCCGCCGAGCGCTGGCCGTCGTTATGGGACCTACTCCCGCACGCGACCCCGGTGCACGGCCTGCGGATCGTGACCGCGCTGGCGAACGCCGGCTGGCAGCCCAGCGGTGATCGCGCGCGCCGCGCGCTGGCCGAACTCGGCCCGTTGGCCCGCGAATGCGCGGTCGACGCCGAGACGGGCGCGCTCGCGCTCGCGCCGGTGGTGCTGACCCAACACCCGGCCTGGGTGACCGGGCTCGCCGTCACCGCCGACAGCGCCCTGCTGGTGAGCGGCGACTACGACGGTGGGGTGCGGCTGTGGCAGCTGCCCTCGGGCACGCCGGCCGGCACGCTGGACGCGGGCCCGGGGCTGTGGAGCCTCGCGGTGACCCCGGACGGAAGCCTGCTGGCCACGGGCGAGCACCGCGGGCCCGTGTGGCTGTGGCGGCTGCCCTCGCGCGAACAGATCGGCCCCATCTCCGGCGCCGGGTTCGGCACCGCCAGCCTGACCGTAAGCCCGGACGGCCGCCTGCTGATCGGCGGCAGCTCGGACACCAAGGTCTGCGTCTGGAAGCTTCCGGACGGCGCCCCCGCCAAGCCGCTGACCGGCCACGAAGGCGGCGTGTGGTCCGTGACCGTCTCACCGGACGGCAAGCTCCTGGCGACCGGGGACGACCACCGCACCGTCCGGCTTTGGGAGCTGCCCGCCGGAACACCGGCCGGAACGCTGTCGTCGTCGCATGGGGGCGTGGTCACGGCACTGGTGACCACCCCGGATGGCAAGGCGGTGATCAGCGCGGACAGCGGTATGACCGCCCGCGTGTCACCCATCCTGGAAAGGCCGGGCGAGGTCCGGGTGCTGCTCGCCGAGAGCCATTTGTGGTCCTTGGCCGTCTCCCCGGACGGCGGCCTCCTGGCCGGCGGCGAACAACGCGGCACGGTCCGCCTCTGGCACCTCCCGGGCGGCGAACCCGCCGGGGTCTTGCGCGGCCACCGCGGCCCGGTCCGCGAACTGGCGATCACCCCCGACGGATCAACCCTGATCACCGGCGGCAAGGACGGAACGGTCCGCCTGTGGCCGCTGGCACTGCTGAGGGCAAGCCGGACCCCGGCCACGGACATCGACGTCGACCGCCTGCCCCCGGACACGCCCGCGACAGCCTTCGTCGCCGCCCTCGCGCGGCACGCCCGCAGCCGCACCTCGTGACCACCACGCACCCTGCCGGCCAGCGCTCACGGCTCGGCACGTCCGACGCAGGGCGCCCATCTCAACCCACCCCTCGACAACGGCGCCCTGGTCACGCCGATTCCTGTCAGCGCCGGAGGTAGTCCCCGCAATCCCGGCTACCGCCTCGCCACCGCGGAGCCGAAACCGTGTGCCGATGCGGCCCAGCACGACCAGGTGCCCCACTCCGCATCAGAACCATCCGGTGCCCCGGTTCGGCTCCACCGGACCGCAGGCCGCGAGCAAACCCGTGGTCACGGCCCGAAAAGCACGCATGAGCACTCCCCAGGTGAGGGTGTTGCGCCGCGGCACCCAGGTTCTTGATCACAACCGCGAATCACACCAGGGCCGGTATCAAGAAGTCTTTACGCCCGTCGCGCATCAGCTTCTCGTTCGCGCCACCGGGATCGTCGTCAGAAATCCGTCAATGGCTGCGGATCCGGAAGCGGTCGAACCGCAGTGTTGCGCCGTGACTACTACGCTTTCACATCCCGAGGCCCGTCGGGGCACGGACCGGGCCGAGCGGCACCGGCTGTCCGTCGTCGGCGGTCTGGCCGCGTTGTCGCTCGACGCGATGGCGTCGGTGGCCTACGGGCCCGAGGCGATCGTGATCGTGCTCGCCGCGGCCGGCGGGACCGGGCTGGGTTTCACCCTGCCGGTGACGCTCGCGATCGCGCTGCTGCTCGGTGTCCTGACGCTGTCCTACCGGCAGGTGATCGCCGCGTTCCCGGACGGCGGCGGGGCCTACGGGGTCAGCCGCGCCCACCTCGGGCGGCGGGCGTCGCTGGTCGCGGCGGCTTCGCTGATCGTCGACTACGTGCTCAACGTGGCGGTGTCCGTCGCCGCCGGCGTCGCGGCGCTGACCTCGGCGTTCCCAGCCCTGCTGCCCTCCACGCTGTGGCTGTGCCTCGGCGCGCTGGCACTGGTCACGGGTGTGAACCTGCGCGGTATCGCCGACAGCGCGCGGGTCTTCATCGTGCCCACCGCGGTCTATGTCGGGTCGATCCTGACGGTGGTGGTCGTGGGGATGTTCCGCAACGGCCCGGCTGCGACCGCGCCGACGTCCGGCTCCGGCGTGACCCTGCAGACGGTGGGAATCCTGTTGCTGCTCAAGGCTTTCGCCAACGGCTGCGCCGCGCTGACCGGTGTCGAGGCCATTGCCAACGCCGTGCCGTCGTTTCGCAAGCCGCGCGTGCGGCGCGCTCAGCGCGCAGAACTCGCGCTGGGCGGCCTGCTCGCGGTGATGCTGGTGGGGATCGCCGTGCTGATCGGGAAGTTCTCGATCCGCCCGGTCGACGGCGTCACCGTTCTCTCGCAGGTCACCAACGCGTCGCTCGGAAGCGGGTTCGGATTTTACGTCGTGCAGTTCTCCACCGTGCTCCTCCTCGCGCTCGCCGCCAACACCTCCTTCGGCGGGCTACCGGTACTGGCTCAGCTGCTCGCGAAGCACAACAACCTGCCCCACGTCTTCGCGCTGCGCGACGAACGCCGCGTGTACCGCTACGGCGTGGGGTTTCTCGCAGTCACGTCCGCACTGCTGCTCGTCGTCGCGAACGGCGACATGAACACCTTGGTCCCACTGTTCGCGATCGGCGTGTTCGTCGGCTTCACGCTCTCGCAGGTCGGTATGGTGCGGCACTGGCTGCGCGACCGGCCACGGGGTTGGCCCGGCAAAACCGCCCTCAACGGCTTGGGTGCCCTGCTCACGGGAGCCGCCGCTATCGTCGTCGCCGCGACGAAGTTCAGCGAAGGCGGCTGGCTCATCGTCGTCGCGCTGCCGGCGCTCGTCGCGGCGATGGACTGGGTCCACCGCAGCTACCGCCGCATCGGGGAGCGCCTCGAGCTGGGCCGGACCCCGCCACCGCCCCGCCCGAACCGGTCGCTCGTGATCGTGCCGGTGCACACGGTGTCCCGTCTGACCCGCGACGCGCTCGCCGCCGCACTGTCACTCGGTGACCGCGTCGAAGCCGTCCACGTCACCCATCCCGGCGACGAGCACGTCGACGAAGAGTTCGTCGAAGCCTGGGAACGCTGGCACCCCGGCGTCACACTCGTGCAACTGCACGACGAACGCCGCCGCCTCGGTCAGCCGCTCGTCGAGCACCTGCGCAAGAACAAGGGCTGCCACGTCTTCGTCCTCATCGCCGAGGTCGAACCGGACCACCCCTGGCAACGGTTCCTGCAAAACCGCCGCGGTGCCGTCCTTGCCCGCGCCCTGCGCCGCCGCTCCGACGCCGTCGTGTGCCGCATGCGCTTCCGCCTCGACGGCGCCGGGCGAACAACGCCGGAACCGGTCGCCTCAGGCAGGAACCCCTGAATCCGCGGGCCAGCTGAGAACACCACGAGGTTCACGCGCGGTCAGTCCGGCGCTGGTCGAGGAGGGTGAGGCGCTCGCTCACCCGCCAGAGCTTGCCGACAGCTTCGGGTTCCACCGCGGCCGAGGCCGCCCTGGCGGGAAGGCGGCCGTCGTAGAAGCAGCCGTTGAGGACCTTCGCGTCCGGGTCGGCGAGGCGGGCGAGAACCTCGGCGCCCTCGCTGACCGGGCGCCCGCGGTAGCTGTAGTGCGGAAGCATGCCGGTGGCGATGATGCCGGGGTGCACGCTGATGGCTTCGTGGATCTTGGGCTCCAGTTCCGTGAGGGCGGCAGTGAACATGGTGAGCGCGAGCTTCGACTGCGCGTAGGCAGCCCCACGGTTGTAACGGCGCTTCCAACTCGGATCGGTCCAGTTGATCCGGCCGCCGCGGTGCAGCGACGAGCTCACGTTCACCACGCGGCCGACGGGCGACGCGGCGAGCGTGTTGACGAGTAGCCGGGTCAGCAGGTAGGGGGCGAGGTAGTTGACCTGGAAGGTCTGCTCGTGGCCGTCCTTGGTGACGGTCCGGTGGTTGGTACCGCCGATGCCGGCGTTGTTGACCAGGACGTCGAGTTGCGGGTACGTGTCAGCGACCGCGGCAGCGAGATCGGCAACCTGACGCAGATCGGCGAAGTCGGCGATCGCGGGCTGCAGCCGACGTGAGTCGACGCCGGAGTTGACGAGCCGCTGGTAGGCTGCTGCGCCCTCCTCGTCGTTCCGCGCGTGCACGACCACGGTGGCGCCGGGGGTGGCGAGGCGCCGCACGGTTTCGAAGCCGATGCCGTCGGTGCTTCCGGTGAGCATGATGACACGATTTTCGGGCATGTTCCATCCACAGTGGATTCTGAGGCGCATGGGCGCCGATGGGTGTGATCCGCCAGCCGGCCCAAGTTCCGCGTCGCCAGACGCCGAAGATCAGGCCGGCGCCGGATCAGGCGGCCGGTCGTCGTGACGCACAGCCCTCCCGTGCACCCGAAAGCCACCTTTGCCCATGCTCCAGAGCGAAACCCATTTCTCAGCCCCAGGCAAGGAAAGACAGGCGAACTTGCAGTTTCCTTGCACAAGGGGAACCTCGACGCGCGGACGTCTGCGCGCTGCGCTCAGGCGTAAGGGACACGCGAAGAAGTGCCGCGACGCCGTCAATGAGCTGTGCCGACCCCACCGGATAACCGTCCACAACGGCCATGGTCACCACTCGGACAGCAGAGGGGAGCACCATGCCTGCCGAACCCGATCTCCAGATGACGGACCGGATTCTCGGACAGCGCATCGGGAGCGTCCACATCAGCCACTGCAGCCACGATGGCGCGATCTCCGTGGTGGTGGCACTCGACGGCGCCGTTGTCGACCTGCGGATCACCGAGGCCGCGGCGCACCGCCCGCCCGGAGAGCTCGCCCGGGATATCCTCGCCTGCATTCACGCCGCCCAAGCGCCGTTCCTCGGGATCACCCCATCAAACGGCTGAGCCCGATCCAGACGTGGATTTCCTGAGCGACATGGTCGTGGTCCTGATCACGGCCACGGATCCACAGCGTGTTCCGCCGCGCTTGCCCACGATCCGCTCGAAGGACCCGACCCACCGTCAACGACGGCGGGCGGACCGGCGCGCCGTCCGGTCCCGGTGGCCGATGTTCAGCAAACGCTGGATGCCCCTGAGCGCGAGCGCGAACAGGAGGAAACCACCGATCAGCATCGCCGAATACTCGAGACCGTTCACGTGTTCACCCTCTTCTCCGTGCGTAGGCCGGCGCAGCGTGCAGTGTGTGCACCGTCGGTTCGCGAGCAGCCGGGCTACCATGCGCCCTTGACGCCGAGTGCCCAGATGTTGACGCCCTGTTGAGGCCGCCGCACCGTACGGCGGCCGAATTCGCACTCCTGCGCCGCACACCTGCCGTAGGGTTCAGCCCGGATGCGCCGGGAAGTCTGGTCGGCAACGAGAACGGGCGAGGAGAGGCCGATCATGCGCGGGGTCGAGACAGTGCTGTTCCTGGTCGTGATCGCGACCGTGGTCGCGACCTTCGCGAACCGCCTCCGGGTGCCCGCGCCGTCCTTGCTCGTGGTCGCCGGAGTGGTCGTGGGCTTGCTGCCCGGGGTCCCCACGATCGCCGTCACGCCCGACGTGATCAGCCTGATCGTGCTTCCACCGCTGCTGTTCGCCGCAGGCGAAGAACTGCCGTGGCGCGATCTGCGCGCCGTCGCCCGGCCGGTTGCGACCCTCGCGGTCGGCCTCGTGCTGCTCTCGGCCGCCGCCGTCGTCGGCGTCGCGGTGGCTGTGACGCCGATGCCGGTCGGCATGGCGTTCGTGCTCGGCGCGATCCTCGCCAGCACCGACCCGGTCGCCGTCACCGCGCTGGCGCGCCGGCTCGCGCTGCCGCCCCGGGTCCAGGCCCTCATCCAGGCCGAAAGCCTCTTCAACGACGCGACCAGCCTCCTGCTGTTCCGCGTCGCGCTTTTCATGGTCATCGCCGGCGGTGCCGTGTCCTGGGGCCGCACCGCGGGCGAGTTCGCTCTGCTCGCCGGCGGCGGCGGCCTGATCGTCGGCCTGCTGATCGCAGCCGGTGCCTTCGTCATCCGGCGCCGCACCGAGGACCCGGTCCTGGAAGCGGTCGTTTCCCTGGTCACCCCGTACGCGGCGTACGTGCTCGCCGAATCCGTCGGCGGGTCCGGCGTGACCGCGGTCGTCGTCGCGAGCGTCTTGCTCGGCACCCAGGCCGAACGCCTGACCACCGCGCGGATCCGGATCCAGGTCGGCGCCGTTTACGAAACCGTCGTCTTCCTGCTCGAAAGCGTCATCTTCGGCCTGATCGGGCTGCAGCTACCCGCCCTCGTGAGGCGCGTGGCCGGAAGCAGCCCCTGGTGGCTGTTCCAAGCACTCGCCCTCGCCGCGACACTCGTGCTCGTGCGGCTGGTGCTGGTGTTCGCACTCTCCGCGCTGCGCCAACGCCGCGGTGGGCAACGCGTCTCCTGGCAAGTACCCGCGGTCGTCTCGTGGGCCGGCGCCCGCGGCGTCGTCCCGCTCGCCGCCGCCCTGTCGCTCCCGGTCGTCGCGCTCGACGGTGCCCAGCTGCCCTCCCGCGACCTCGTCCTCCTGCTGACCACCGCGGTCATCGTGCTCACCCTCGTCGTGCAGGGCTTCACCCTCGCCCCGCTCGTCCGGCGATCTGGCATCGCCCTCGACCCCTCCGACATCCAGCAGGAACAGACCCGCGCCCGGCTGCGACTCGCCGAAGCCGGCCTGAGCCACCTCGAACACCTCGCCGAAACCGAATCAGCCCCCGCCTTCGTGCTCGACCAGCTCCAGGCCAGCTGGCGCGCCCGCATCACCCGGATCCGCCTCGACGACGACACCGAACCCACCGCCACCAACCACCACGACACCTACCGCACGCTGCGGCGGGAAATCCTCGACATCGAAGCCGCCGAACTCACCCGGCTCTTCGACCTCGGCACCATCACCGACACCACCCGGCGGCGCATCCAACGCCTGCTCGACCTCGAACACACCGGCCTCGGCGACGACGAACCCTGAACCACAAGGCGCACCGGCCCCGTCCCGGTCTCGAACCACGAACTCACGCCTGCGGCCCGCAACCGACCAGGTCACACCCGTCGGTGTGAGGCGTCGACTGAACGCAGCGAGGCCCGTGACGACAACAATCGACTGGGGAGCACGGCGGCTCGGTGCGCCGTGCGGTCTCGGCGCCGCACGACGCCACTCCCTGCGAATGCGCGATCACCAAGATCGCCTTGCGCCGAGACAATCGAGTAGTCAATTGTTCACACAGCCAAATAATTGGATACACCGCGCCGTAGGCCTGCGTGGCCTCTAGCGAGGAGTGCCGAGCAGCCGCGCGACAATGCGGACGGGCAGGCCGTTCGTCACGACGTCGGTGGCGAACAGGCGGCGAAAGTTCGTGCGCGGCGAAACGCGCGGGCATCGCCGTCATCGACCTGCGCGCCGTCATGCCGTCTCCGTCCCCACGAGGACCGCTTCACCGAACTCGATCATCGACTCCGTCCCGCATCATGGCCGCGCAAGGCGAAGTCCGCCGCGCTGCCGGCGGCCAGCTCCGGACACGAGCGCACGACCCCGCGCACACGACGCGATTCCGGCTCGAACACGCGGGGTTTTCTGCGCGTGAATCTGCATTCGTACACGGAAAAACGACTCCCTCGAATAGGGCATATTTATCTATGTCAGGAGCGGGTGTGACGCCCTGGCATTCCGGCGACGTCGAAGACCAATCCCGAGGAGAAATTGCCGTGTCCGTCATCGACACTGATGGAGCTGATGAAGCTCCGGGAGATCGTCGAGGGCTGGGCGGCGTTCCTGGAGGAGGTCGTGGCCGTGCTCGTCTACGCGCTGCACCGCAGCCAGGATCGCCTGTTCTCCGCCACCATCGGGCGCAGGGACGGCGGCCACGACGCGGCCGAACTCATCCTCAGCCAGGGACCCGCGCGGTTCAACCTCCGAGGAATGGACCACGCCCTGCTCGGCCACATCCGCGAAGAACTGCGGACCGGGCTCGCCGCATACGAAACCCAGCGGAGTCCGGGCGCGGTGTGGCTCGTGGACGCCACCCGGCCACAGGATGACCACGGCTGAGCCACCCCGGACACCTGAGCACTGGTCGAAACAGGTTTCGGCCGGTTTCCGGTCGGTACTCCTCATCCATTCCAGGTGGTGTGCCAGGCGCGATGTCCGGTCGAGCGTGGTTTTCGGCGGCATCGGTGCCGCCGTGTGGAGTGACGATCGGAGGCATCCGGTGTCGAGCTATCCCCTGCTGA
This sequence comes from Amycolatopsis rhabdoformis, assembly GCF_035918295.1. Classification (GTDB taxonomy): domain Bacteria; phylum Actinomycetota; class Actinomycetes; order Mycobacteriales; family Pseudonocardiaceae; genus Amycolatopsis; species Amycolatopsis rhabdoformis. Next base: position 1,937,336 of record NZ_CP142149.1, on the reverse strand, counting down.
ACCTTTTCTGGACCATGTTGTGGTTCTTCCTCTGGATCTTGTGGTTCATGCTCCTGTTCCGCGTGATAGCGGACATCTTCCGGGACGACGACCTCAACGGCTGGGGCAAGGCCGGGTGGACGATCTTCGTCTGCATCCTGCCGTTCCTCGGGATCTTCGTGTACCTCGTCGCCCGCGGACGTGGCATGGGCGAGCGCGCGCAGGAGCGTGCGCAGCGCCAGGAGCAGGCGTTCCGCTCCTACGTGCAGGACGCGGCGCGGGAGCAGCCGCAGGACCGTGGAGCCGGTCGGGTCGGCGAACTGGAGCGGCTGGCCGACCTGCGAAAGAGCGGTGACCTCACCGAAGACGAGTACCAGCAGGCCAAGTCGAAGTTGCTGGCCGTGTGACGGGCCAGGACGAAGGACCGACTCCGCACGCCGCCGGGCGCCGGGGAAGGCGCCGCGCGGCCGGTATCTACGGCGCGATCGTGACCGCCGCGATCCTGACCGCCGCGGGCAGCCAGCTGTCCACCGCCGCGCTCACCGTCGCGGTGGTGGTCACGCTGCTCGTGTACTGGGTCGCCGAGGAGTACGCCGAACTCCTCGGCGAACACCTGGCCGACGGGAAACTTCCCGGACGCCGCCGGATTCGCGCCGAGCTCGCCGCGACGTGGCCGATGGTGAGCGCGTCGTTCGGGCCGCTGGCGGTGACGCTGCTGGCGCGCCTGGCCGGCGCCTCGATCACGGCCGCGGCCAACGTCGGACTCGTCGGCGCGGTCGTGCTGCTCGTGTGGCACGCCTGGTCGGCCGGGCGGGACGCGCGCCTCGCGGGATGGCCGCTGCTCGCGCTGACGAGTGTCGGTGCCTTGCTCGGGATCGTGATGATCGTGCTCAAGAACTTCGTGCTCGTGCACCTCCACGCGACCTGATCCCGGCCGCAGCAGCGAGTCCGTGCCGGCGAGCGTTGCGGGTGCGCGGCTCAGAGGTCGATGCGGGCCGAGCACCACCAGCCGCGTTCGGTGTGCTCGCACCGGACCTCCCGGTGGGACACGCCCTTCGGCAGCGCTCCGATCAGGATGACGCCGCCGAGCTCGGCCATCTGGCAGCGCAGCCGCACCGTCGAGCCGTCCACGACAACCCCCTCCGCGGTGACCGGGATCAGGTACCGCGTCCGCATCATGGTGATGACCTTCTCGAGCAGCGCGACCAGGACCGAATCGTCCGTCGGGCCGCCGACCTCGAACGACCACGCCGTGCGAGCGCGGGGCAGCCGCGCGCGGCCGAACCTCTCCACCAGCGCGCGCACGACTTCCGCCAGACAGGCCTCCCACGTCGGCGCCCACGCTTCGATGCGCAGGTCAGCCGCGTGCACGACGCGCGGCTGACCACCGCCGCCCCGCATCGGCACCTGCTCTCGGCCGAACTTCCCCACCGCAGCAGCATTCGGACGACAGCCCGTGGCCGGCTTCACCCGGATCAGGTGAACCGACAGTCCGCGCGGCAGGAGCCGCCGGGTCAGCGCAGTGGCCGGCTCACCCTCACCGACGCGCGCGCGACGCTGGACAACGTGCCGGTGATCACGACACCGATGAGCAGGTTCCCCGCGGCCGTCGCGAAGCGGGCGCCACGATCCGCGTCGAGGCCGAGCGGAACGACCACGGCAATGGCGGTGACGAGCAGCATGATCGAGATGAAGAACGATCTCCCCCGCGGCGTGGTGATCAGCAGCAGGTGAAGCAGCCCTGTCGCGGCGAGTGCGGCGATGGCGGCACTCACGGCGTACGCCACCGTGCCGATCCCACCCCACGCCCCCTCCCCGAACGGGGCCAGAACGGGCACGTCGAACAGTCCGTGCGCGACCAGGACCACCACGATGGCGGCGAGGGCCGCGACCAGCGCCGTCGAGCCACCGCCGGCCCAGAGCCGGCCAGGAGCGATCCGAACCGACGTCTCTCCGGTCACCACTACCTCCGAGCACCGAACGCATGTCCCAGGGCGATTGCCGCCACGCAAGCACATCCGGAGGCCGGCGTACTCGTCCGATCCGGGTGAGGCGAACACGTCGGGTCAGGTCTGTCGCGCGTGGGGTCTCGAGGTCTGCCGGAGTCCGGATCGGCTCGACCCCGTGGACTCGCCTTCAAGGGGTGGTCCGATCACCCCCCGCACTGCACACGATGGACAGCACGCCGTCGGAAGCCCAGCGGGCTCCCGAAGCTTCGCCTGACAGCCGAGGTGGACCGTGTTCGCTCGCGTGGTGTGGTGGTCGACAGTGAGTTGCACGAGCGTGATCTGCACGCTCGGCGTCACGCTCGTCCCGACTCTGGCCCTGGTCGCCGTGGCGTCTTCGGCGCTGGCCTTGGGCTTGTTCTTCCGGGTCTGCGCCAACGACGCCTGGTTGGAACGTCGGTTCGGTTCTCGTCACCCCGGCCCGCGCGCAGTCGTGGCGGTCGCCGTCGTCACCGCGGTCGTCGGACTGGTCGCCGCGACCACCGCGGTCGTCGCCGGAGCGGCTCTGGCCCTCATCACCACCGCCGCCGTGGTGCTCGCCGGCCTCTGGTCGGGGCCGAAGGTCCTCGCCCGGCCCGACCGGCCTCACCCACCGCGGCGGCCCGCCCCGCTTCCGGCCGTCCGGAAGCACGATTCGGTCCGGCCGGTGTCGGTCAGCTCGCTGTCGGTCGAAGAGCTCTGCCTGGCGTGGCGGCGCAGTTACGTCGAACTGGAGCACGTCCGCGACGAAGACTCGCGGTACACCGTCATCGTCGCCAGACAGGAATACCTCGACGAGCTGGAACGGCGCGACCGCCAGGGTTTCACCCGATGGCTCGACAGCGGAGCGCGAGCAGCCGGCGATCCGAGCCGGTTCGTCCGCCCGGCGGAATGAACCCGCGCATCCGGTGCGTCATCGTCCTCGTGCGGAACCTCGTTCTGGTTCCTCCGGGGGAAGGGGACCCAGTCGACGCTCGTCTGCTCCCTGAACGCGGCAACGGCAGCACCGATGGTCGGGTAGAAATGAGCCGGGTCGAGGGTGCGGGTGAGCTCGTAGCGGTCGATCTTGCGCCGCACCGGGTCCTTCAGTTCGGCCAGCACCAGGTGGGTGTCGCGCGCGTTGAGCTCGTCGTCGAGATCACGCAGCATGTCGGCGGCGGTGGTGTCCACATCGGTCACCGGCTCGGCGGCCACGACGATCCACCGGGGAGCGGGGTCGGCCGTCGCCAGCCGGCGGACCTCGTCGCGGAAGGTCTTGGCGTTGGCGAACATCAGCGGCGCGTCGAACCGGAAGATCACCAATCCCGGCAGGCGTTGTGCCCGCGGGTAGGACCGGACGTCGTGGAAGCCCGGCAGGCCCGGGACCTTCCCGAGGATCGTGTGGTACGGCAGCCACGAGTGCCGGAACACGTTCAGGATCGACAGGACGACCGCGATCGCGATCCCCGGCAGCACCCCGAGCAGCGCGACTCCGGCCAGCGCGGCGATCAACAGCAGGAACTCGGTCTTGCGCTGCCGCCAGAGCCGCACCGTCCCGGGCACGTCGGCCAACGACAGCGCGGCGGTGATCACGATCGCCGCCAGCACGGGTTGGGGCAGGTTCCGGAACAGGCCCGGCACCACCACGATCATCACGGTGATCAGCACGGCGCCGACGACCCCGGTCAGCTGGGTCCGAGCTCCCGCCTGCTGGGCGACCGCGGTCCGCGAACCACTGGTGCTGACGGGAAAACCCTGGAACAGTCCGGCCGCCAGGTTCGCCACGCCGATGCCGGCCATCTCCTTGTTGCCGTCGACCTCCTGCCCGGTGCGCGCGGCGAAGGCCGAGGCGGTCGAGATCGTGTCCGCCAGCGACACCACCGCGATGCCCGCGGCTCCGGCGAACAACGGCGCGAGATCGGCGAGGCCCACGTGCGGGAGCGTCAACGGCGGGAAGCCGGCGGGCAGGACACCGACCAGCTCCACGCCGCGGGCGCCCAGGTCGAACAGCGGTACCGCGGCGATCGCGAGCACGACGACGACCAGCACCGCGGGCACCTTCCGCACCCAGCGTCGCAGCACGAGGATCACCACGACGCCGCAGACCCCGACGGCGGCGGCGGCGCCGACCACCTCGCCACCGGCGATGCCTGCCACCACGGCGCCGATCTCGGCGATGAGCCCTTCCGCGTCGACGCTGAACCCGCACAGTTTGGGCAGCTGGCTCACCACGATGGTCAAGGCCAGTCCGTTCAGGTACCCGATCATCGTGGGCTTCGAGATGAGGTCGGCGATGAAACCGAGCTTCGCGACGGTGGCGACGGACATGATCACCGCGACCATGATCGCCAGCATCGACGCGAGCGCGACGGCTCGCGCCGGGTCCCCGTCCGCGGCCACGAGCGGCAGGATGGTCGCGGCGATCATCGGCCCCAGTGAGGAATCCGGTCCCAGCACGAGGATCCGCGAGGGCCCGAAGACCGCGTAGCCCAGCAGGCACAGGATGGACGTGTACAGCCCGGTGATCGCCGGCAGCCCGGCGAGCTCCGCGTAGGCCATGCCCTGCGGCACCAGCAGCGTCGTGAGGACGACACCGGCCACGAGGTCCTTGGCCAGCCATCGGCGCCGGTAGGTTCGCACCTGCTGCAGGCCGGGGATCCAGTGGGCCATGGCGCCGATCCCTTCTGCCGGGCGTTGCCCACGACGTTATCCAGGCCGCGGCCACCGGCCCTCGCCCCCGAAGGACGAGCCGGTCCCCCGCGTTCAGAGCCGATCGGGAAAGTTGCCAGCCGCACCGGGTAATCGAGGGGTTGACCGGGCAATCTGTGAGCTAATTGGTGGACGCCGGGCCACAGCCCGCAGCGAACTCATCGCCGCCGTTCGCTTCCTGGGCTTTGCGCTGCACGCCCTCACCGAGGCCACGGGTCCGCTGATCTTCACCGAGTGCGAGGACCCCGCACGTGCTGATCCCGCGACCGGCCGGGCAGCAGCTGCACGCGGTGCCCGGCCCACGCCTTCGCCCCCCACGCCACTGCCGGACTGGCACCCGAACCTGCTCTGGGTGACGGTTCCCGACGTGCCGTTCGACTCCCGCGAGGCCGCGGCGCTTGCCCTCGCGGCAGATGTCGGCCATCTCGGTGCTGAGCGTGTACGCGGTACTGCCCCGCCATGAACAGGCACGCCAGGTTGGGCCAGTCCCACGGGATGCCCCCGTCGGCGGCTCCATCTTGGACGCAGTAGGCCAGCGGCAGGTGCGACATCAGCCCGGCCCAATCGCCGAAGCGGCGAAGCGTGGCGGGCCTGAACAAGGCGACCGCGACGAGTTATCAGCTCCTTTTCGACTGATCGCCCTCGTGGAAATAACAAAAACTCGTCTCCGATATCGAATTAACGCTATTTTTGTCGGAAACATGGATGACGCCCTGGGAATTCCGGCGACATCGAAAACCCACCGACTGGCCAACCGGACGTTGATTCATACGAGCTTTGGGATTATCCGCAAACGCCGGCACTTAAGGACCAGGGATTGGCGCGAGCTGGAGCACCAACCGATCCCTGTCATTCCAGCGTAAAGTGGCAAAGATGAACGTCGTTCCTACGCGCCTTGCCCTGGAAGTGGTCCGTGACGGAGGCGGTCGGTGGGACACGCGCACGATCGACCTTGAGCCAGGAAGGCGTGGCGCGCATGTCGAGACCGGCATCCTGGGTGATTTACGCAGGTTTGCGGCTCAAGACCTTATCCAAGAGGACGATTCCGAACCGCGTGGCACAGGTCCGCGGTGGCGATTGACAGGCCTTGGGGCCGCCTGGCTGGAAGCACCGTCGGATCCGATTGAATGACATCCGGCGAAGTAGAGGAATCGGGTTGTGCTGCCTGACTGACCTGACGTCTTTGGCGTTGAAATGGTGAGCAACCGATGGTCGCTCTCCGAGCGTGGCGAGGTGGGGCGGCCGTTCACCCGGTGCGAGTCCAGCTGGCGGCCGCACAGCTGACATTGCACGAGTCCCGCCAACTGGTCTGAGGCTGCATCCCGGAGCAGGTTCAGGTTTTCGCGGTGGTCGAGTCTCGAAGCAGTCCGGCGCGGTCGCGGATCGCTTCGAGGGCTGTCGCGGCGTGTGCCGAGAACGGGTCCGCGTGATCGCCGGCGTGGATCCATTCGTGGAGGCCGACGCTGAACGCCAGGATCAGCATCTCGGCGGCGAGGCGCGCGGTCAGCTCATCGACGCCGCGGTCGGTGAGTGCGCCGGCCGCCGCTGCAGTGGTCCGTGCGATCTTCAGCAGGCCCCGCTCCTGCACGTCCAGGTTCGCGTCGGCGATCCGGCGCCGCTGAACGGCCCTGGGGCGCTGATCGGCGGTCATCCTCGCGTCCGCCGCGTGCAAGGCGGCCAGGAGACAAGCGGGCACGTCGGCTTCCGCCGGTGCGGAGCGGATCGCGTCGGACAAGAGGATGGTGAGCTCGTCCTCTTGCCCGAAGAGGATCTCGCGTTTGTCGGCGAAGTGCCGGAAGAAGGTGGCGCGATTCAGGCCGGCACGCTCGGCGATCTGCGCCACTGTCGTGTTCTCGTATCCCTGAGCGGAGAACAGCTCGAGCGCGGCGTCCTCGAGTCGCTCACGCGCATCCGGCGCCCACCTGCTCATGCTCACACGATAAACGATGCGACGGCATCGCATCCCGCCGTTGACGCGACCGTGTCGCATCGCTTAGGTTTGATGCGACACAGTCGCATCACTTGCAGGGAGCATCACGTGCGCATCTTCGTCACCGGGGCCTCCGGCTGGATCGGATCCTCAGTTGTCCCCGAACTCATCGACGCCGGGCACGAGGTCGTCGGCCTGGCTCGTTCCGACACCGCCGCAGCCGCGATCGAGCGGCTGGGCGCCGAGGCCCGCCGCGGTGGCCTCGACGACCTCAAGATCCTCCGAGATGCGGCGGAAGGCAGTGACGGCGTCATCCACCTCGCCTACGCCCACGAGCTCGGGCAGGTCGGCGGCGCCCCGGCCGACGCCGCCGCCATCGACGTGTTCACGAATGCGCTCGAAGGCACCGGCAAGCCACTGCTCGTCACCGGCGCGACTATCACTGTACCCGGCCGAGCCGCCACCGAGCGCGACGAACTGGTACCGGAGGGGCCCATCGCCGTGCGCATCAAGAACATGCAGGCCGCCCTCGCCGCCGCCGATCGCGGAGTCCGCGCGAGCCTGGTCATGATCCCGCGATCCGCACACGGCACGGGCGAGCGGCACGGCTTCATCCCCCAGCTGACCGCCCGGGCAAGGACCACCGGAGTCTCCGCGTATGTGGGCGACGGGATGAACCGCTGGCCCGCCGTGCACGTCAAGGACGCCGCGACCCTGTACCGGCTCGCGATCGAGAAGGCACCCGCGGGATCGGTCCTGCACGCCGTGGGCGACGAGGGAGTCGCCTTTCGCCACATCGCCGAGGCGATCGCGCGCGGCGTCGGCGTGCCCGCGCAGTCCCGCCCCGCAGAGGAGTTCGGCATGCCCCTCGGGGCCCTCCTGGGCACCGACATGCCCGCATCGAGCACGATCACCCGGCAACTTCTCGGGTGGACGCCTATGCACCCCAGCCTCATCGACGACATCGAAGAAGGGCACTACTTCGCCTGATGACCCGCGACAGGCGGAGCCGACAGCCTGACACCCCTCCGCACTAGCGCCACGACTTGCGCCTCCGGCACGCTCCGCGCCGCGTCACTGCCATAACGGCGCCATTTAGGGATTCGGAGCGCCGGGAAACTACTGGACCTCCGTCACCGTCAACTGCTGGGGACTGTCCCGTGTCCGGCGACGAGCGCGGCACGTGTTCGTCGCCTGCGGGTTCGGTCGGCAGTAGCGCGGTCACGATTGTCCGGGTCGAAGACCTGGCACAGCCACTCGTTGATCGGACCGAGGGCGACGTCCTCCCGCAGGTTCAAGTTTCGCGATTCGCGCACGCGGCCTTTTCGAACGCAGTGACCATTTGGAGTCCATTCTTCCTCCCACCGCTGATGCGGATTCCCGACTACGCCCGTGCGGTCTCATACGGCGGGACGACCACGCCTTCTACCGCGACGCTGTCACGAAGCTAGGCGCGCGATGAGAACAAGCCGCCGGCCGAGGTGGACGGCGAAGAGACTCGGACGCGACCGACCAAACAGCATCCGACGGGTGGGTACTTCCCCTGCCCGCCCGCCAGACACACGCCACAGTCACGCAAGATGGGATCCACCATCACAATCCGGTGATCAACGTGGAATCACCTCGACGGCCGCGCTCACCTCAGCCGGGCGGCCATCACGTGCCGGGCTCGGTGGTCGCGCGCTCGATGTCGTACAGGTCCTCGAACCCGGCCAGTTCCTGGAATCCGTGGAAGGTCGTGAAGGCCTCGATCGGCACACAGCCGCTCGGCCGGCCGGCCCGCTGGTGCTCGTACGCGGTGCGCAACGCGGTGAAGGCGGCGGTCTGCCCCGTGACGGGGTCGATCACGAGGTGGTAGCCGAGCTGGCGCCACTCGTCCGGGGTGTGCAGGTCGAACGAGGTCAGCGTGGCGATCGGAGCGTCGACCCTCGCCGGTGCCGCCGCCAGCTGGTCGTCGTCATCGGCGAGCACCATGACGACGTCGGCCCCGGCTTCGGCGTAGCGGTTCAGCCGGTCGATCGCCGCCGCGAAGTTCTCGTTCTGCACGGCGCCGGTGCGCGCGATCACCAGGAGGTCCGGGTCGCGCCGCGCTTCGGTGGCCGCCTTGATCTTGCCGATCATCTCCTCGACCGGGACCAGGTGTTCGATGTTCCGGTGGTGGCTCGCGCGCTTCGGGGACACCTGGTCTTCGAATTCGATCGCGTGCGCACCGGCGTTCTCCAGCTCCCAGACCGTACGGGCGACGTGGATCGCGTCACCGAACCCGACACCGCCGTCGACGATCAGCGGCAAGTCCGACCGCCGCCGGATCTGCCACGCCGCGGTGGCGAGGTCGGTGCACGTGAGCAGTGCCTCGGAGATCGCCAGGGAGAAGCCGAGCCCGCCGCCGCCCAGGTAGCCCCCGTCGAAACCCAGCCGTTCGCACAGCCGGGCCGTGAGCGCGTCGGGGCACCACGGCACCAACAGCGGCTCCCCGGAAGACAACCGTCGGCGGAAGGCCGCCCGGCCCTCGGTGAAACGTTCGGTCATGTCGCACTGTCCTTTCCGGATTCTCCTGCTGCTCATTCACGTCGGCCGCGGGTGGCCAGTACCCCGAGCGCGACCGCGGCGATCAGGGCGACGCCCTGGAAGAGATCGGCGATCCACGGCAGCGCCGGAAACCGCAGCTGCAGCCCTTTGACACCGACGGCGAGCAAATACAGCGCCACGAGGGTCCCCGCGACGTTGAACCGGCCCGGCCGAATCTGGGTCGAGCCGAGGAAAGCCGCCGCGAAAGCCGGCAACAGGTACGGTCCACCCGAGCCGAACGAGGCCGCGCCCAGCTGCATCGTGAGCACGATCCCCGCGACCGAGGACAGCGTTCCCGACACGATCAGCGCCGTCCACTGCAGACGCCGCACCGGGAGCCCGGCCAGCCCGGCCGCCGTCGGGTTCGAGCCCGCCGCGTACAGGTACCGGCCGACGGGCGTGTGGTCCAGGAAGTACCACAGCACCAAGGCGATTCCGCCGAGGTAGAACACCGGCAGCGGAACGGTGGCGATCTTGGTGGCGCCGAGCGCGGTGAACGCCGGCGAGATACCGGTGATGAACGTGCGGCCACCCGCGATCCAGTAGCTCACGGCGGCCAGGAGCGAGGTCATGCCCAGTGTCGCGATCACCGGGTCGACCCGGAGTCGGGTGATGATCAGCGCGTTGAGCGAACCGACGACGACACCCGACGCGAGGGTGATCACCACCGCCACGGCGAAACCGAGGTGTGCCACGCTCTGCAGCCACCCCACCAGGGAGATGGCGAGCGACATGTTCGCGGCCACCGAAACGTCGAACGCGCCGCTCACGAGCCCCATCATCGCCCCCAGCGCGATGATGCCGGTGATCGCCGAGCCGGCGAGGACGGCGCGCAGGTTGGTGGTCGTGCCGAACGTCTGAGGCAGCCACACCGTGTACCCGATCGCGAGCAGGACCAGCAGGTACAGCCCGGAAAACCGGTCCACTCGCAGGTCCGGAAACCGGCGGCCGGCGCCGCGCCGCGGCGGTTCGTCCGCCTGGGCGAGCTCCGCGCCGCTCCGGGTCTCGGAAGTCATGGTCGCCGCCTTTCCGCGTCGGGGTCGTCCGCACCGAGGATTTCGTGGGCGATCCGGCTCGCCGAGGCCACACCCGCGGCGAGCTCGGCCGCGACCCGGCCGCCGCGCAGCACGAGCACGCGGTCGCAGAGCCGTTCGAGCTCGGCCTCGTCGGTCGAGCACACCAGCACCGCCGTGCCCGCGGCGGCGACTTCATCGATCAGCCGGTGGAGATCGTTCTTCGCGGCGATGTCCACGCCCTGGGTCGGGTCGTCGAGCAGCAGCACGGCGGGCTCGAGCCGCAGCCACCTCCCCACGACCACCTTCTGCTGGTTGCCTCCCGACAGCGCGTCGATGCCGGCCTCGGGCCCGGCGGCCTTCACCCGCATCCGCGTCAGCAGCGCGGTCACGTCTTCGGTCTCGCTGCCGCGCCGCAGGCGCCACCGCTTCCAGTAGCGCCGAACGTCGGGCAACGTGAAGTTCTCCCGCACGCTCAGCCCGGACACCACCGCTTCCTCGCGGCGTTTCGCCGGCACGAGACCGACACCGTTGCGCACCATGAGATCGGGCCGCCGGGCCTCGACGACGCGGTCGCCGACCCGCGCGGTCCCGCCGCGCGAACGCCCGCCGAAAACAGCAGCGCACAGCTCTTCCCGACCCGAACCGGTGAGGCCGGCGACGCCGACCACCTCACCCGCCCGCAGCGAGAACGTGCATCCCCGGAGCCGGCGAGCCGAGAGACCGGTGACGGACAGCGCGACCCGATCCGAAGCGGACCGAGCGGCCTGCGCACGGACAGCGGGCACCTCCCCCACCATCAGCCGCACGAGTTCCCGGCGCGGCAGGTCCCCGACCCGCTCCCGCGCCACCACCCGGCCATCGCGCAGCACCGTGACCCGGTCGGCGAGCGCGTAGATCTCGTCCAGGTGGTGCGACACGTACAGGACCGAAACGCCCGCGTCCCGCACCGAGTCCACGACCTCGAACAGCCGCGACACCTCCGGGTTCGGCATCGCCGCCGTCGGTTCGTCGAGTACGAGCAGCGACGGACCGGTCTCGATCCCCTGCAGTGCCCGGGCGATCGCGACCGCCGTGCGCTCGACCGGCGCCAGATCTGCCAATGGAGCGCGAACGTCGAGCTCGTACCCGAGCGCGGCCAGCGCGCCGCGCGCCCTTTCGGACTGAGCCCGCCAGCGCACCCGACCAGCGAACCCGGTGGGGTAGCCGAACCCGAGCGCGAGGTTGTCCCTCGTGTCCAGCGCCGGCACGATTCCCAGGTCCTGGTGGACGAACCGCAGCCCGGCGGCGTGCGCGGCCGGGCCGTCGCCGAGCCGGAACCGGACCCCGCCGAACTCACCCGTCGTCGGGGCGTCCGGCTGGTGGACGCCCGCGAGCAGCTTGATCAAGGTCGACTTCCCCGAGCCGTTCTGCCCGACCAGCGCGTGCACCTCCCCCCGCCGGACTTCGAAATCGATGCCGCGCAACGCCTTTGTCGCACCGAAGGTCTTCGACACTCCCCGCAAGCACAAGACGAAATCGGCATTGGCGGATGTGATCACGCGATCCTCCCCACCCCGGTGCGAAGCCGGCCGCGACCGAAGCGGCCCGAAAGCTCCCGCACACTCCGTTCGTAATTCAGGCCTATCATTACCCTATAGGAGCCCGCCTTCAAGACCCGAGCCGGCGGCGCGGGTCGAACGACCACCACCACCAGCGCCGAATCGGACGCCGGCCAGGGTGCACAGTTGACGCAGGCCGACTAAGAGGCTAATCATAGTCCTAGTTGAGACCAGCCGGAGCCGGCCAGTGGTCCGAACCCCGACACGGCCGCCGCGAGGAGAGGACAACGATGTTCTCCGCAAGAAAGCCCCGCCCTGCCCGTCTTCTCGCACTCTTGTCCGTCACCGCGGTGACCGCGACTGCGGCCTGTACCGGCTCCACCGACGCGGCGCCCGCCGCGACCGCGGAAACCGCGGCCTGTCGCAAGCAGGCGGACGAGTTCCTGGCGCCCTACACCCGACCGGCCGAGACCCTGCCGCCGCAACTGACCGCGCTGGCCCGGCGGCCCGAGCCGGGCGGCAGCGTCATCCAGATCTCGAACGGCAGCCTCCCGCAGGACGTGACCACCGCCAACGCCACGGTCGCGGCGGCGCACACGATCGGCTGGGCCGGCAAGGTCCTCATCACCGACGGTTCGGTCGAGGACCTCAACGCGAAGTGGCAGCAGGCCATCGCCGAGCACCCGACCGCGATCATCGGCTCCACTTCCAGCGACCCGATCAGGACCGCGCTCTCGAGCGCGCGCCGAGCGGGCATCCTCACCGCGCTCAACGCGGCGTCGGACCCGCCGGACGACCGGACCGGACCCGACGTCGTGAACAACGGCAGCACCGAATACGCCCACCTCGGCGAGGTGAACGCCTACACCGTGCTGCGCGACGCCGGGTGCGTGCCGACCGGCGTGGTGGTGGTGAGCCTTCAGTTTCCCGTGCTGCAGGCCGAAGCCGACAAGTTCAAGGAGACTCTGCTGGCGCACTGCCCGAAGTGCGAGGTCACCGTGAAGACCCTGCAGAACGGCGACGTCGGCACCCCCGCCGCCACCGGCTCCATCGTGTCGACGCTGCAGGCTGACCCCTCGACGAAGTACGTCTACGCGCTGATCGGCTCGCTCGGCGTCGGCGTTCCCGCGGCGCTGCAGGCCGCCGGAATGACCGACGTCAAGGTGTTCGGCGCCCAGCCCGACTCGACCGCCGTCCAGGCCGTGGTGTCGGGCTCGGCGGCGTGGTGGCTGTCGCAGGAGAACTCGGAGATCGCCGGCTGGTTCCTGCTCGACGGGGTGCTGCGGGCGAAGGAGTCCGGCAAACCCCACAACGAGGTGGCGAGCACACCCACCATTCTGACCCGCGACACCGTTCCGGCGGATGCGCAGGACCCGCCGATCCACCCGGCCGACTACGTCGCGCTCTTCACCAGGCTCTGGCGCGTCGGCTGACGTCCATCATCGCCAGGCAGAACGCCCACCCGGAGGTACCGGATCATGCCCTTCTCCCTCGACGAGATCGCGGACCGGATGGAGATCCAGGACCGCATCGCCCTCTACGTCCACGCGTTCGACGAAAAGGACTTCGACGCGCTCGACGAGGTGTTCGCCCCGGACACCACGTTCGACTTCACGAAACTCGGGGGCGGCACCCGCGACTGGCCCACGATGAAGGCGTATTTCAAGAAACACCACAACCTCCCGCGCGACTTCCACGTCTACGCCAATGTGCTCATCGGGTTCGCACCGGAGCGGACTCACGCGACGACGAAGTCCAAGGTGTACAACCCCCAAGGCGTGCTCCACGACGGGAAAGTCCACGGGTACAGCCTGGTCGGGACCTACCACGACCGGTGGCACCGACGCCCCGAGGGCTGGCGGATCACCGCCCGGCGCTGGGAACTCGCCTGGATCGACGGCGACTACCCGTTTTCCGAGCCACCGGGAGCCAACCTCCCGGCCGCCGACGAGCTCTGAGCTCCGGCCGCACGTCCGGACAACGCACTCCCGACGATCCCGAGCCCGTCCGCAGTGGACGGACGTTTCGCGGCAACCGGCCGGGGGCCGGACGCAGAACCAGTTCCCGCACCTCAGCTCCGGACACCCGACGACACAGCGAGGTCCTCCATGACGCACCCATCCGACCCGATCGGCGCCGCCTGCATCGGAGTCGACGTCGGCGGTACCTTCACCGACGTCGTGCTGGCCGACGACACCCGCATCTGGCGGGCGAAGGCGACGAGCACCCACGGCGAGCTCGGGCGCGGAGTTCTCGCCGGGTGCCGGCTCGTGGCAGAACGAGCAGGGACGACACTCGAAGAACTCCTTCCGCGGGTCGTCCGATTCGGACTCGGCACGACGGCGGTCACGAACACCATCGCCTCGCGCACCGGCCGGCGAGTGGGGCTGCTCACCACCGAGGGCTTCGAAGACCTGGTGCCCATCGCGCGCGGGATCCGATCCGCGCACGACGGGTGGCTCGTGCCACCGGAGTCCCTCGTCGATCCCGAGTGCATCGCCGGGGTGCCCGAACGCCTCGACCGGCTCGGCCACGTGGTGCGCGAACTCGACGTGGCCGCTTTGCTGGTGGCTGCCGAGCGGCTGGTGACCGACCACGCCGTGGAAGCACTCGTGGTCTCGTTCCTGTGGTCGCACGTGAACGACCGCCACGAACGCACGGCGGCCGAAGCACTGGCGCTCAAATTCGCGGACCTGCCGGTGATGTCGGGTTCGGCACTCCTGCCGGTGATCCGCGAGTACGACCGGACGCAGTTCGCGCTTCTCAACGCCTACACCTCGGGTGCGCTCGATGGTGTCGAAGCCCTTGCCCGCGAGTTGGCCGAGCTCGGCCTTCCCCATCCGCCGATGCTCGTGCACTCGGGTGGCGGCGTGATCTCGATCTCCGAAGGGCGCCGCGTCCCCGCGACGCTCGCGGAATCGGGCCCCGCGGCCGGAGTGGTCGCCGCCCTCGCGGTCTGCGAGGCGACCGGCGTCTCCGACGCGGTGACCGGAGATGTCGGGGGCACCTCGTTCGACGTCTCCCTCATCACCCGCGGCGAGCCGAGCCGCCGCACTCGCGGTGACCTGATGGGCGTCTGGACCGCGCTGCCGATGATCGACATCGACTCGGTCGGTTCCGGTGGAGGATCGATCGGCTGGCTCGACCCCCTGGGCATCCTCCGCGTCGGCCCGAAGTCCGCGGGCGCCCAGCCTGGGCCCGCCTGCTACGGCCGCGGCGGCACCGAACCGACGGTCACGGACGCGCTCGTGGTCCTCGGCTACCTCGACCCCGCCCGCTTCCTCGGCGGTGAGATCGAGCTGGACCGCGACGCCGCGGTGGCGGCGTGCGCCCGGCTCGGCGCGAGCACCGGCCTCGACGCACGGCGCGTGGCGCAGGGTATCCGCGAAGTCGCCGAGGCCGGGATGGTCCGGGCCCTGCGCACCAGGTTCGCAGAACGCGGTTTCGACCCGCGCACGTTCACGCTCATCAGCATGGGTGGTTGCGGTTCGTTGTTCAGCGCGGCGATCGCCAGGGAACTTCACATCGGGCGGGTGTTGGTACCGGAGCTGGCATCCGTGTTCTCGGCCTTCGGCGCCGCCACGTCCGACGTGCGACGAGAGCGCACCCAGTCCGTCGGCTTCGCGATTCCCGGGGACCCGCGTGACCTCGGCGCGGTGGTCGACAACCTGGTGGCCGCGGTCAGAGCCGACCTCGCCGCCGACGGCGTGCCTGCCGAGGCCACGTCGATCACGGTCGGCGCCGAACTGCGTTTCGCCAAGCAGCGGTACGAGCTGCCGGTGGAGTTCCCCGGCGGCCTCGACACGGCAGACCAGCTCGCTGCCCGCGACCGGTTCGTCGCCGACTACTCGGCCCGATACGGCGAAGGTGCGCTCGTCTCGGGCGCACCGGTCGAGATCGCGACGCTCAAGGCCACCGGAGTCGGCGCGACCACCCGCGCCCGGCTGAGCGCTCAGCCCGTCGGCGAGCCCGGCCCCGCACCGGTCCACTCGCACCGGCCGATCTTCGGCGGCTCCCCGTCGAGCCCGCCGGAGACGCCGGTGGTCCGCGGCGAGGACCTCCGACCCGGACACTCGATCACCGGGCCGGCCTTGATCGACGCCAGGGACACCACCGTCTGGCTCCCGACGGGTTGCACGGCCCGCTTGGACGCGTACCGAACCATCGACGTGAGGATCTCCCTGTGACGACGAGCGAACAGCGGCACCTCAGCCTGGATCCCGTGGCACTGGGGATCCTCCGGTCACGGCTGCAGGCGACGGCCGAAGAGGGGGCGATCACCATCGAGCGGACGGCGATCAGCCCGGTGATCTCCGAATCACGCGACTATTCGAGCACTCTGCTCGAAGCCAACGGCGACCTGATCGTCGCCGGCGGCGCGCTGACCCACCACTTCGGAGTCTGCAGCCACGCCGTGCGAGCGACGCTCGAGGCACACGGCGAGACCCTGCGGCCGGGTGACCTCTTCTTCGCCAACGACCCCCACCACGGTGGCGGTCTGCACGCGCAGGACGTGTTGATCCAGCTCCCCGTGTTCCACGGCGAGCAGTTGATCGCCTGGGTGGTGAACTCCGGCCACATGCTCGACATGGGCGGGATGGTGTTCGGGTCGTGGTCCCCCGAGGCTGTCGACTGCTACCAGGAAGCACTCCGGCTGCCGCCGGTGCACCTCTCGCGGGCGGGGGTGGAGCAGAGTGAGATCTGGGCCGTCATCCTCAACAACGTCCGGGTACCCGACGTCGTGGAGATGGACATGCGCAGCCTCATCGCCGGAGTTTCCGTCGCCCGGGACAAGCTGCTCGAAATCGCCACCGGCATGGGTGTCGAGTCCTTTCTGGACGGCGTCGGCGAGCTGAAGGCGCTCGCGGACCGTGAGATGCGGCGACGGATTTCGGCTCTGGCAGACGGCGTGTACCGCTACACCGGTTGGACCGAGTGGCACGGCGAGCTGTACCCGGTCCCGTGCAAGCTCACCGTCGCCGACGACGAGCTCGAGTTCGACTTCGCCGGTGCCCCGCCGCAGACCGACCACTTCTTCAACTCGAAGCCGCACATCATCGAAGCCATCCTCGTCGGCGACAGCACCGATGTCCTGGCGTTCGACCTTCCCCTCACCCAAGGCATGTTCGGCCCGATCACGGTCCGCTGTCCACCCGGGACGATCGTGAACTCGGAGCCGCCCGCGCCGATCGCCTCCGCCCACATCGATGTCGCCATCAACGCGACGACGGCAGCGCAGCAGTGCCTCATGCTGGCTTTGACCGCGTCGGATCCGGTCGAGGCGAGCCACCTGTTGTGCGGCCCGCTCGCGGTTTCGGCCATGGCCCTGCAGATCTGGTCGTACCTGACGCCGAACGGAACCCCGAACGGCTGGATGATGATGGACGGCTCCCTCGCGGGGAACTCCGCCGCCCACGACCGCGACGGGACCGACCTGTGGACGTTCATGGTGGCCCGCAAACCCATTCTCGAAGCCATCGACGTCGAGATGCTCGAGTGGTGGCACCCGCTCCTGGTGGATTTCAAACGCATGCGGGCCGGTGCCTACGGAGCGGGCCGAAACCGTGGCGGCGCCGGATGTCACATGCAGTTCAGGCCACACGGCACGAAGTCGTTCAGCGGTTCGCTCCTGGCCATTCGGGAAGAGTTTCCCCTCGCCGGCGTGGCCGGCGGCGGTCCCGGCGCGACCAGCGAATTCCTCCTGCATCGTGAGGACAGGCCGGCCGAGGACCTCGCCGGCAAGAGCAGCGGTGTCGTCGTCGGGGAAGGCGACGCACTAGAGTTCCGGCTCGGCTCCGGTGGCGGGTACGGCGACCCGCTCGACCGTGAGCCGGCCCGAGTGGCGCTCGACGTCCGGCACGGCCGGTTCACCGCCGCGGAAGCCGAGCAGACCTATGGCGTCGTGCTGTCCGGCCGCGAGCCCGACCTCGCCGCCACCGTGACCCGTCGCGACCGGTTGCGCCGTGGCCGATTGTCGGCCGCCGCACCGCCGTTGCGCCCCGGGCGCGCGGAGACGACAGGTGCCGCGGACCTGGCTGCGCGGCCGCTCTACCCGGGGGTGGAGCGACGGGGACAATACGCGATCGCGGTCGAAAGCGGAGCAGTGCTCGCCACGGCGCCCGGCCGGTGGACCGACGGGTGTCCGACGATCACCCGGCCACTGACCGCCACCCTGGTCGAGAGGTCCTATTTGGACCCCGGTACGGGCCGGGTGCTGCTGACCGAGGTGGTGCCCGACGGCGTCGGGTGCACGATCGAGGTGAGTCCGCTCTCCTGGTCTCGCACTTGACCGCACCGACCGTCCCGGCGGCGCCGGTGGGTGCCGGCGCCGGCCGGAGAGCGAGGCGGGACGGGTTCACTCAGCCTTGCAGCCGAGTGAACCCGCCCAGGTGCTGGTCGAACACGGTCACCGGAATGCCCGCGCCCGCCAGCGCCTCCAGCATGTCGAGGATCGCCTGGGTCGGCCGGCCGTACATGCGAATGGCGGTCGTGCCCTCGAGGGTCTCCTTCCACGACGGGTTGGCCAGGTCGCTGAGCACGCGCATGTGGTGCTCGAACGAGTCCGTGTCGGGGTGGATCTGGATGTACTCCACCTCGGTGCCGTCCGCGCTGCGGTACTCGTGGAAACCGATGGTGCGCGGCTCGTTGTCCTGGATGAACTGGATCCAGCCCGGGACGCGGCGCTGCTCGTCCTCGATCTTTCCGTCGCGGACCTTGTTGGTGGCGATGAAGACGAACGGACCTGACATGGCGGAACTCCTCAGTGGTCGATGACGGGGAAGCATTCGATGATTCGGAAGCGCGTGATGACTCGGTGGACGACCACCGGGTTCGGCGTGGTGATCGGCCGAACCCGGCAGACCTCGCCGTGGTCAGATCTCGCGTTCGAGCGGTTCGGCACCCGGTGCGGGAATCAGCGCTCGCCACAGCGCGCTCGGCCGACCCACCGCTGCCTCACGGAACTCGGCCCAGTACTCCTGCGGACCGAGGATGCGCTTGGCGTGCGGGATCGCGGTGGAGTCCGGACCGGCGTAGAACCGCACCTGCTCGAGCGACGGATCGATCACCGAACGGTAGATCACGTCGGCGGTCACCTGCGGGGAAGAACCCGTCATCGGCGTCACCCCGAAGAACGACTCGATGCCGGCCTGGTAGTCCTCGGGCACCTCGGTCGCCACGTCGATCTTCGTGAAGATCCGCGTCGCGTGCTGTCCTGGCATGATCGCCCGCACCGCCACCCCGAACTCGGCCAGCTCCATCGACAGCGCCTCGCTCAGCGTGGCGACCGCCGCCTTCGAGGCCGCGTACACACCGCTGTAGGGATAACCCTGCTCGGCCGTCAGCGACGCGATGTTCACGACGACACCCGACCGCTGCGTCCGGAACGTCGGAAGGAACGCCTTCGTCACGGCGATCAACCCGAACACGTTCGTCTGGAACTGCCCGTGGATCTGCTTCATCGTCGATCCCTCGAGCGGCCCCATCTGATAGGACCCGGCGTTGTTGACCAGCGCGTCGACGCGACCGAACGCCGCCAGTGCCTGCTCGGCGAACGCCGGCGCCGCGCTCTCGTCGTCCACGTCCAGGAGCAGTGTGCGCACCCGCGGGTTCGCGTCGTGCACGCCCAGGTCGGCCTCCTTGCGCACGGTGGCGACGACGTCCCAGCCCTCGCCCGAGAACTTCTCCACCGTGGCCTTCCCCAGCCCGCTCGCGGTGCCGGTCACGACAATCACTTTACTCACAGCAACTCTCCTTGTGCATACAGTCAGCGAACCGTTACGTGTCCGCCGGACCCTTACGGGGTCCACCATAGCGGTCCGGTGGACACATTACAAGTGTCCACCGGACCGCTATGGTGGGGTGTGCCACATCGCCGCGTGAGGCAGCTCGTGGCGCGGCACTGACCACAAAGGAATGTCCACGATCGGAAACCGGGCTCTTCACGGGATTTTCCCGGGGGTGCCACCATAAAAACGTCCCGCGGCCGCCGTCCGGCGACTTCGGGTTTCAGTACCGAGAGGACTCGCCGGGCATGATTCGACTCGGAAACCACGAGTTCCCCGCCACTCGCCTCCTCACGATGGCCATCGTGAACCGCACCCCGGATTCGTTCTACGACAAGGGTGCGACGTGGGACGAACAGGCCGCGTACGACCGCGTGCACCAGGTGATCGCGGAAGGCGCGGAGATCGTCGACATCGGCGGGGTCAAAGCGGCGCCGGGCACGGAGGTGACGACCGCGGAGGAGATCGATCGGGTCGTCGGCTTCGTCGCGAACGTGCGAGCCGCCTACCCCGACGTGGTCATCAGCGTGGACACCTGGCGTGCCGAGGTCGGCCGGCTCGCCTGCGAGGCCGGCGCCGACCTCCTCAACGACGCCTGGGGCGGGTTCGACCCGGAACTCGCCCAGGTGGCGGCCGAGTTCGATGTCGCGCTCGTGTGCGCGCACGCCGGCGGCGTCAGCCCGCGCACCAGACCCCATCGCATCGACTACCCCGACGTCGTCGCCGACGTGCTCGCCCGGACGACCGCCCAGGCCGAGCGCGCCGAGCACCTCGGCGTGCGCCCGGAGAGCCTGCTCCTGGACCCGGCGCACGACTTCGGGAAGAACACCTGGCACTCGCTCGAGGTGACCCGCCGGCTCGGCGAGCTCGTCGCCACCGGCCGGCCGGTGCTCGTGTCGCTGTCCAACAAGGACTTCGTCGGCGAATCGCTCGACCTGCCCGTCGGCGAGCGACTCGACGGGACCCTCGCCGCCACCGCGGTGTGCGCGTGGCTCGGGGCGAGCGTCTTCCGAGTGCACCAGGTGCCGGAGACCCGGCGGGTCCTCGACATGGTGGCCACGATCAAAGGCACCCGCGCCCCGGCGCGCACCGTACGGGGACTGGCGTGACCCGCACACTCGTTTCGGCCGCGGTGTGTCCTCATCCCCCGTTGCTGTTGCGGGAGCTCGGTGGCGGGCACGACTCGGTCCCGGCACTGCGAACCGCGTGCGGGGCGGCGCTGGACCGGCTGCTGCGCGACTCACCGGACACCGTTGTCGTCGTCGGGCGCGCAGTCGGCACCTGGAGCGCCGGAGAACTCCCCGACGGCGCCGAGGACGCCCCGGGGAGCTTGAGTGTCGCGCGGCGGCTGCTCTCCGAAGCCGGGTGGACCGGCCGCATCGAGTGGCAGGCCATCGCCGCGGACGCCGACGCGGCGTCGTGCGACCTCGTGGGAGCCGAAGTCGCCAGAGGTGACGACCGGGTCGCGCTGCTGGTCATGGCCGACGGCAGTGCCAGCCGCACGCCGAAGGCGCCCGGGTACTTCGACGAGCGCGCCGAGGCGTTCGACGCGTCGGTCGTCAAGGCGCTGCAACGAGGAGAGCCCGAAGCGCTGCGGCACCTCGACTCCGCGATGGCCGAGGAACTGCTGATGCAGGGCCGCCCGGCACTTCACGTCCTCGGTGCGGCCGTGCACCACGCCGGCCGCTCCGTGGCGGGCACCGAGGTGCACTACCTGGACGACCCGTTCGGCGTGCTCTACTACGTCGTCACTTGGACGCTGCGACGCGGCTCGGCCTGACCGGCCGACGTCACCGGGCATCGGGGGAAACGTCCGTTCGAAAGGGCGCCGCCAACGTCGGCAGCACGCGGCGCCGGCCGGCCACGAAGGCGACGAGCGCCGAAACGCCGTACACGCCGCAAAGCACGAGCCGAGCGCGCTCCCCCGGAACGACGAACTGCACGGCCAGGAACGCGGCCAGGAGCGCAGCCGCCCGGCCGCGGAACTCGCACGTGAGCAACGTGCCGACGCCGAGCACCGTCTGCGCCGCTGTAAGAAGCAGTTCCTCGGTCTGGCGCGGATCGAGCCGGAGCGCGAAATCACCGCCGCCGGCCAAATAGGCCAGCGGCAGACTGCCGACGAGCAACGTCCACTGGGTCACCTTGCCGGAGATCAGCGTGCCCATCGCCGCGGAACCTCGGCCGCGCAGCGCGAACAGGATCGCGACGATGAACTCGGGGGCTTCCGAAGCCAGCGGGGCCAGCCATTGCACGAGCACGAACCGGTCGACCCCCCATCGTTCTCCGGTACCCAGCAGTGCCTGCGCGAACGGTTCCGCGGACGCGGCGACGACCAGGGCGGCGAAGAGGAACAAGCCCACGACCGCGGCTCGCCTGCGCCGGCGGGGAAGGGCGCCGAGCTGGGCGGCGGTACCCGTCAGCTCGGGCTCTTCGACCCCGCCGCGCGAGACTTTCCACAGGTACCAGCCGAAAAGCGCGAGCAGAACGATCCCGACCGGCACCGAGATCACCCCGGCCACGACGATCACGAGTGCGACGCCGGAGGCGAACAGCAGGAACCCGAGGTCGATCCGGCGTGCCGGTTCCAAATCGACCACCGTTCCCCGCCGCGTACGGGAGCGGCCGCCTCCGCGGGTGCTCCGTCGTGCCACGACGGCGGCGGCGAGGAGGACGACCGGCCACCCGAGGCCCAGCAGCAGCCGGTTCGACCCCGTCATGTTCGCCGCCGCGTAGGCGAGGAACTCCGGCCGCGCGCCCGCGGCGTAAGCGAAGTAGAAGTCGACGGCGTACTCCGGCAGCACCACCACCACGGCCAGCACCGCGATCGCCGAGCCGCCGGACACGTCCACCTGTGCGGCTTCGACGGCCCAGGCCAGCAGGAACGACGACGCGACCACCGCGGTGCCGAACACGAGGAGGGCCGGCAGCGCGCTCGCCGTCACCCCGGCGACGCGGACGAGCAGCGCGGGCACCGCGAGAGCCACCGCGACGACGAGCGAACGGCGGGACCGTCCGCGGCTCCCGACCGATGCCGCCAACTCGCCACCCTCTTCCTCGGGCTCGTGCCCCGCGTCGTCGCGGTCCGGTGGTCTCGCCGGTCGAAAGGATCGGCCAGGGCCGTTACCGAGGGCGTTAGCCGAGTCGTGATGTCGGCGAGTAACGGGGCCGGTAACGCGCGCGCGATAGGTGTCACACCGGGCACGACGGTGCCCGCCGGATCGAGTGAATCGGAGTGCAGATGCCGAAGACGTGGCTGGTGACGGGTGCCGCCGGAGGGCTCGGTCAGGAGCTGACCCGGGCCGCCGTCCACAGCGGTGACCGGGTGATGGCCACCGACTTGGACCTCGGCGCGCTCGAGGCCGTGACCCGGGAATACGGGGACCGGGTGCGCACTCGCGTACTCGACGTCACCGACAGTTCCGCGGCGGCGGCCGCGGTGGCCGCGACGGTGGCGGAACTGGGTTCGCTCGACGTCGTCGTCAACAACGCCGGCCACCGCGGCGTGGGGTCCATCGAGGACATGCCGGAGGACGAGTTCAGGCGGCACATCGAGATCAACCTCTTCGGCGTCGTCAACGTCAGCCGCGCCGCGCTCCCGGTTCTGCGTTCCCAGCGCTCCGGACACGTCTTTCAGATCTCCACGATCGGCGGACGACGGGCGCAGCCGGGTATCGGCGCCTACCAGACCTCGAAGTGGGCGGTCGGCGGGTTCTCCGAAATCCTGGCGAAGGAACTCGCTCCCGTGGGTGTTCACGTCACTCTCGTCGAACTCGGCGGGCTGCGCACAGCGTGGGCGCAGACCCCGATTCCGATGGAGGAGGTCCGCGAGGAGTACCGCTCGACCGTGGGCCGGTTCGCCGCCACCTACAACCGGAACCCGGATGTGCAGCGCGGCGATCCGGCGAAAATCGCCCAGGTCGTGGTGGCGCTGACCGACGAGCCCGACCCGCCGGTGCGGCTGCTGATCGGTTCCGACTCGGCGTGGCTCGCACCCCGGATCAGTGCGGCCCGGGCCGCCGAGGACGAGAAGTGGCGTCACGTCAGCGTTTCCACCGACTTCGACGGACTCGGCGACTTCGCCGACACCGAGGTGGCCAGGATGGTCCGCCCGTGAGCCGCTCCGCGCCACGCCCGCCCGCCGGAGCGAGGGCCACGGTCCCGCTGGGAGAATCCGGCCTGCGGGTGCACCCCATCGGGCTCGGCTGCATGGGGATGTCCCAGTTCTACGGCGAGGCCGATCGCGCCGAATCGATCACCACCATCCGCACCGCGATCGACCTCGGAGCCGACTTCTTCGACACTTCCGATGTCTACGGCGCCGCGACACCGGTACCGGGACAGCCAAGCCTCGGCTTCGGTCACAACGAGCGGCTGCTCGGCGAAGCGGTCCGCGGCCGGCGCGACGAAGTGGTGATCGGCACGAAGTTCTCCGCGAAGCCGGCCGCGCACGGGATGACGTTCGACGGCAGCCCCGAATACGTCGCGTCCGCGTGCGACGCGAGCCTCACCCGACTGGGCACCGACCGGATCGACGTCTACTACTACCACCGGCTCGATCCCGGGGTGCCGGTCGAGGAGACCGTCGGGGCCATGGCCGATCTCGTCACAGCGGGCAAGATCCGTGCGATCGGACTGAGCCACGTCCCGGCGGAGGTCATCCGCGCGGCCGCCGCCGTGGCGCCGGTTTCGGTGCTGCAAAGTGAATACTCACTGTGGGAGCGCTCGTTGGAGGCCGAAATCCTGCCGATGTGCCGGCGCCTGGGGATCACGCTGGTGCCCTACAGTCCGCTGGGCCGCGCCGCGCTGACCGGCAAGGTGGTGAGCGGCACGGAGTTCGACGCCACCGACTTCCGATCCACCGTGCCGAAGTTCCAGGGCGAGAACCTGGTCCGGAACCTCGAGCCGGTGGCCGCGCTGCGGGAGTTCGCCGAACGGCGCGGGTTCACTCCCGGCCAGGTCGCACTGGCCTGGCTGCTGGCCCAGCCGATGCACGTCGCGCCGATCCCCGGCACGAAACGTGTCGCGTACGTCCGGGAAAACCTCGGTGCCACGGCCGTCCCGCTGAGCGCGGACCACGTCGCCGAGTTGAGCCGGCTCTTCGACCCCGCCGCGATCCACGGCGGCCAATACGCGTCCTGACGGCCACGCCGAGCCGGCTCTACCGGATCTCCGACGGCTCGGCCCCCTCGGGGGCGGCTACCCGAGGCCGGTAGAACGCGGCGAGGTGCGCGACCGCCGCCAGCACTCCCCCGCCCGCGGCGATCAGCAACCCCGGCCAGCCGACGAGAAATCCGGATTCCCGGGTGATCAGGTGGTCGAGAGAAAGCGCGCCGTGACCGGCCACGGCCACCACGATCGCGTTCACCGCGAGCACGGCGTTGTACTCCCATCCGGACGCGACGATGAAGAACCCGTTGTGCCGGTGGACTGTCCAGGCGGCGACCGCCATCAACGCGACGATCGCCGCGGCGGCCAGGCTGGTCATCAGCCCCGCGGCGAGCAGCAGACCCGCGCCGACCTCCGTGCCCGCGGCCGCCCTGGCGTGCCACCGGCCCGGGCGCATCCCGATACCGTCGAACCAGCGAGCGGTGCCTGCCAACCGGCCGCCCAGGAAGATCTTGCCGTAGCCGTGCGCCGCCACGGTCAGTCCCGTCGCGACCCTCAGGAGGAGGATCGCCCAGTCGGAATCGTTCACAGTTCTCGTCCTCGCAACGATCGGTGGTCGCGGCTCCAGGCCGCCCGGCGGAGGCGCGGGCGGCCCGGAGCCGCAGGCACGAGCCGCATCCGCGGCCCGTGCCTCGTCCAGGGCGGGTCAGCTCGCCTCGGCGACCGCGGTGCCGGCCTCGAGCTTGGCGACGTCGAATCCGTACAGCTTGGCGCAGTTCTCCTGCACCATCGTGCGCTGCTCGTCCGCGGGCACGTCCACGAACTGCTCGTCGAGCAGCGATCCGCTCAGCGGGAACGTGCTTTCCGCGTGCGGGTAGTCACTGCCCCACATCAGCCGGTCGATCCCGACCTCGTCGCGCATCCGCATCAGGGCCGCGTCCTCGGTGAACGAGACCAGCACGTTCGAGCGCACGTAGTCGCTCGGCAGCAGGTCTCCTTCGAGGCGGTACCCCTTGTCGGTCGAGCGCAGGTTGTACTTGTAGTGCCAGTCCATGCGCTGCATGAAGTAGGGCATCCACGAACCCTCGTTCTCGACCGATACCACCTGCAGCCCGGGGTACCGCCGGAAGACGCCCGACATGATCATCTCCACCAGGGAGGTCCGCACGTGCATGTCGGGGGTGTTCACCATGCCGGGGGTCGTGTAGGGCCCGTCGATGTGCGGCTGCCGGCTGGAGTGCGTCACGAACCCGAATCCCGAGGTGGACCGGATCGACGCCACATGCATGTTCAGCGGCACGTTCAGGTCCTGCGCGGCCGCCCAGAACCGCTCGTAGCGCACGTGATCGTAGCCGTCCGGGCTGCTGACAGGGATGCACGCGCCGACCGCCCCCCGATCGCGCATTCGCGTCATCTCGACGATCGCGTGGTCGATGTCGTCCAAGTTGAGCATCGTGATCGGCTTGATCCGGTCCCGATCCTCCGACGCGAAGTCGAGTGCCCAGTCGTTGTAGGCGCGGAAGATGTCGTTGAGCACGAGCGTATCGCTGATCATCGAATAGAACAGGAAGGTGAGGCTCGCGAACACGGCGCCGCCGTAGACGCCGTCCGCTTCGTTGTCGTCGAGCCACACCCGCGGGTTGAACCCGCCCTCTCGCACGTCGTCGGCGAACGTGCAGTCGCCGTAGGTCGACGGGCTGGCGCGGTTCGGCCGGGTTTCCAGCGGCTCGAACCGGTCTCCTGCCCGCGACGCGACGAAAGCGGGCAGACCCGGCTGACCCTCGGCGACCCACATCTCGACACCGTCGACCTTTTCGAGCCGCGGTGCGTAGTCGAGGTACTGCTTGCTCATCCGAGTCAGGAACAGATCGGGCGGCTCGACGATGTGGGTGTCGGACGACACGCGCCAGGGAGCCTGGCTGGTTTCCTCAGTGGGCATGGACAACTGTTCACCTCCGGTGCACACGGGACCGCCGCGATGGCGAAGGTCCCGGACTGGTCGACATTCGTGTTCTCGGCCGCGTTCGGCCGCTAGAGGGACGCGAAAAACTCTTCGATCAAGCGCGTCGTGATGAGCTCGCGCAGGCGGAACCGCCGGAGCTCGCCGGCCGGCGTGCGCGGCAGCCGGGCGACGACTTCCAGCCGCTCGGGTACTGCGCGGCGCGCGACCCCCTGGCGCAGCAGGAACTCCGTGAGGTCGGGCAGCGTCGGCCGGTAACCGGGCGAGGGCACCACGAAGGCGCACACGCGCTGCCGCAGAGCCGGGCAGGGCATCCCCACCACCGCGACGTCCCGGATCCCGGGGTGCTCCCGTACCAGGTCTTCCAGCGCGGTCACCTCGAGTTCCTCGTCACCGCGCCGCACCCGATCGGCGGCTCGCCCGTGGACGGCGAACCCGGCACGGCCGTGGTCGACGACCACGTCGCCAGTGCGGAACCGACCATCCGAAGTGGATGGTCGCCGCCCGTCCGCGAGGTAGCCGGCGAACAACGCCGGACCGGACACCGCGAGTTCGCCGGTCACGCCCGCCCGGGCCGCGGCGGCTTCGGAGCTCGTGACGTGGACCCCGGCCACACCGGGAAGCAGGTGGTACCGGGAGCCGGTGCCGCCTTCGCCCGGCGCACCGATCGCCAGCGCCGGGTACTCCGCCAAGCCGTAAGCCCGCAAGACCGGTCGCGCCAGCTTCTCCCCCGCGGCACGCAAGTGCGCGGCGGTGATGTGGCCGGTCACGCAGACCAGCGCGCGCAGTGCCGAAAGATCGGCGTCCGCGTTCTCGCGCTCGGCGAAGGCGCGCACCAGGCCGGGTTCCGCCACGACCAGTCCGCACCGGCGCCCGGCGATCACGCGCAGGGTCGCCCGCGGCCGGGGCGTCCGGCTGAAGACGACCGGTGCCGAGAGCAGCGCGGGCACCTGCAGCCCGTAGACGAAACCGGTGGCATCCGCGAGCGGGGCCGCCACGAACACCGGCGCGTCCGCGGTCAGGCGGAACCGGTCGATGACACCGCGGCCCGCGCTCGCCAGCGAACGGTGGGTGTGCACCACGGCTTTCGGCCGACCGGCCGTTCCCGCCGTGAACACGAGCAGCGCGGGGTCGTCGGGCGTGCGGTTCGCGGTCTCGTGGCGCAGGCCGTCGTGGCGGCGGAGCGAATCGAACGAGCGCGCGACCCGATCGCGGCCGGCCCGCGCGACCACAACGTGCCTCAGCTCGGGCAGAACAGCGCGGGACCGGGTGACGTCGTCGGAGTGGCGGAAGCCACCGAACTCCTCGGGCACCACCACCAGCCGGGACCGGGCCTGGCCGAGCGCGTGTTCGAGCTCCGCCCCGCGGCACCGCAGATCGATCGGGTTGCTGATCGCCCCGATCCTGATCACCGCGAGGTGCAGCAGGTAGGCCTCGTGCCAGGCGGGCAGCTGCCACGACACCACGTCACCCTGGTGAATGCCGAGCATCCGCAGCCCGGCCGCGACCGCGGTGACCGCGTCCTCCGCCTGCCGGAACGACAGCGAGGCGCGGTCGTCGGTCAAGGCGGTCGCGGCGGGACGCTCGAGGGCCGCGGCCGCGAGGCACACGTCGGCGAACAGCTCGGCGTACCCGGTGAACGGCATCGCGTCCGCCGCGGGGCCGGGGCGGTGAATCTCCCACTGTGACGGCTCGGCGTCGTGAACGGACACCAGCCTCACCTCACCTTCGTCGATCGGTGATCCGCCCGGCAGGTGCCGGAAACCGCGTGATCGCCGTTGTTCCGCGTTTTCGGATGCCAGTCTCGGAAGCCGCCGTTACCGCGGTCGTTATCGCGACTCGTGCCGGTTCGCCGGTGCCCCCGGCGAGCCGGGCTTGCCACGGGCGCGCGGTTCGGCGAGATTGGGTCTTCGAACGCCGCCGCGTGGGCGGCGGCGACCGAGCAGGAGAAGAGGCACCGAAGATGACTCCGGAGTCCGCCGAGCCGGCACCACGGCCGCATCGGCACCGGATCGCGCCTCCCGGTGTCCCCGCGGGTTCGCTCGGGCGACCGCGCCTCGACCGCCTGCTCTCGGAGCTGTTCGAGACCTACTCCGTCGTCGAGATCGTCGCGGCGCCCGGCTCCGGCAAAACGGTGCAGGCGCAGCTCTACGCGGCGGCGAGCGGGCTTCCGCTCGCCTGGCTCACCCTCGACAAGTCCGACGTCTCGGCGTCCGCGCTGGTGTTCGACCTCGCCTCGGCCCTCGGAGACCTCGCCGAGGGCGCGGCGGCCACGATGCTCAACACCTTGCAGGGCAACGGGACGCCGGACGAAGCGGCGGCCATCCTCGCCTCGACGCTCGGCGAGCACGACTGCCTGCTGGTCATCGACGACTGCCACCACATCGCGGGCTCGGCCGACGCCGCGTCCGCTGTGGACACTTTTCTCGAGTACATCGCCGAGCCGGTGCGAGTCCTGCTCCTGGCGCGCGACGAACTTCCGTGGCCGCTGCAGAAACGGTACGTGCACGGCCGGATCGCCCAGCTCGGCGACGCGACGTTGAACCTGAGCAAACAGGAGGTCGCGGCCTTCGTCGAGTCGTCGGGTGCGGGCCCCGAATCGGTGCAGCCGATCTTCGAGCAGACCGGCGGCTGGGCCGCCGGAGTGGCTTTCGCCTCACGATTCGGAGTGGGCGAGGAACCGAACCTGCGCGATCTCTCGACGTATTTCGGCCGCCAGGTGCTCGACCCGCTCCCCGAAGCCGAACAACGATTCCTCCTCGACACCTCGGTGACCGACGCGGTCACCAGGGATGTCGCGGTCGCGCTGTGCGGCGCCGAGGGCAACCGGCTCTGGTCGGGGCTGTCCGCCCGGCACCTGCCGGCGACGAGCCGCACGGCCGACGCGATCGTGTGCCACTCCCTGTTCCGGACTTACCTGCTGCGACAGCTGGAAGACACCCAGCCCGAACGCCTCCGCGAGTTGCGCGCCGCCTACGCGCGCTACCTCGCGTCCGTGCGGCAGTTCGACGAGGCGACCGAGCTGTGGCTGGCGCTGGGAGATCTCGACGAAGCCCAGCGGAGCGCGGTCGAGGCGCTGCCGGCGTTGTACTCACGGGCCGACTGGCCGGTCGTGAAGCGTTGGCTGGAGGCGTTGGGTGAGGACCGCGTCCTCGAAGACCCGGCGCTCATCGGCGCGTCCGTCCGGGCGGTCCACGATCTCCGGGAGCTCGAACCCGCTCGCCGGCTCATCCGGCGGATGGACCGGGAAGGCCGGCTTCGCGGTGCCGTCGAGCACGATCCGGGAGTGCTCGCGGCTGCCGCGTGGGCGATGCACGCCCACCCCCACGAAGCACTGGGGCTCCTGGACAAGTACGAAGGCGACGCGAGCGCCGACGTGGTGCGCTACATGATCGACACCACGGTTTCGACGCGAGAGGTCTCGCCACCCGACGCCCAGGGTCTCGCGTTCGTGGAGCGGGGGCTCAGCTGGGGGCTGTTCCTGCAGGGCCGGCTGGGCGAGCTGGCCCGGATGGGCCCCGCCGACACCGACGGCCCGATCCTCAACCCCCACGTGATCCTGGCCGCCGCGTTCCGCCAGGACACCGCCGAGGTCGATCGGATGTGGCTGCGGATCCCGCCGGAGACGAGAGACCGCCCCCACGCGAGGTTCATCGAGGCGATGATGGACCTCACCCGGGAGAACCACGCCGGTTCCCGGGAGAACCTGCGCCTCGCACTCGCGGACAGCCACCGATCGGGCTTTTCGCTCGAGCCCGTCTACGAGACGTTCGCGGGGTACCTGCTCCTGCTCACCGAGGGAGCCGAACCGGCCATCGCGCAGCTGCGCCCGGTGCTGGACGCCATGTCCCGCACCGGGCAGACGGCCTACATCGAGATGACGCAGTGCTTCCTCGGCCTCGCCTACCTCCGCGTGGACCGGGTCGCCGAGGCCCGGCTCATGTTGCGCGACGCCGTCGCGTCGATGACCCGGTGCCGGCGCGAGCTCCTGCTTCCGCTGGCCGCGGCCGGGCTCTCGGAGGCGACCGCTCGCACGGGAAACGACGAGGCCGCGCACGAGAACGCCGAACTCGCCTACCGCCTCGCCTCGGACATGGGCAGCTTCTGGGCGCTCATCCAGGCGGTGCGCCTGTTCCCCGAGATCCGCCGGCGAGAGGCGGCGCGGGACCGCGGCGACACCCGCTGGAGTCGGCTGGTCGTCGCTCCGTCCTCGGACCGTGCTGCCGACGGACCGCATCGGCCCGATCCGGGCACACGCCGGTTCGAGCTGCAGCCGTTCGGCCGCGGGCGGGATCTGTACGTCGACGGTGTCCGCGCCAACGTCGGCCGCACGAAGCTGCTCGAACTGCTGGCGTGTCTCGCGTTGCACCCCAAGGGGATCGATCGCTTCGAGCTTCAACGCCGGCTGTTCCCCGACGCCGACCAGCGCAGCGGGGGCAACCACTTCCGGCAGGTCGCGCACAAGCTCCGTCTCCGGACGGGGATCGTCCTCGAACGACAGGGCTCACTGGTCCTGCTGTCCCCCTCATTGGGCCTCGTCGCGCGCGACGTCGAGTCCGAACGCCTCCTTGCCGAAGCGAGTGCACTGCCCGGGCCGGAACGCCGCCGGCGCCTGCTCGACGGGCTCGCCCCGGTCGAAGGGCACTACCTGGAGGGAAGCTGCCTGCCGTGGGTCGAAGAGCGCCGGGCCCACCTCACGCTCGTGCACGAGGAAGCGCGGATCGAACTGGCGATGCTCCACCTGGAGCTCGGCGAGCCGGAGCTCGCCCGCGCCGTGTGCGAGCAGATCCTGGAGTCCAACCGGTACTCGGATCCGGCGTACCGGGTGCTGGCGGATGTCGAGCGAGCGGTGGGCAGTGAAAGCTCGGCGCTGGCGGTGTACCGCCGGGCGTCCGACGCCCTGTCGGAACTCGGGCTGCAGCCCGGCGACGCTCGACGGCTCGCGCGAGGCCGCCACCGGCCGACCGGCCGGCCCCCCGCCACCGGCTGACGCGCCCCCTGCCCGACGTGCGGCTGCTTGACACCACCCCTTCTGCTCCTATGATTAGCACAATAAGCCCGTCTCGAGGTGGTTCACCGGGTGGCCCCGGTCGCCCGCGGCGAAAGCACAGTGGCCCCGTCGGGCGCCGGCACCCGTCGCGCCGGTCCCTGCGCCCCTGCCGGTCAAGACGGGATCCCTTCGTCGCGGGAGGACACATCGATGCCGCAGCAAGGCACCGCGGGAGTGCGTCCGACGGTCGGCTTGTTCTCGCCGATCGTCCAGCCGATCAACCTGCAACCGTGGGAGGACGCGGCCGGTCCCCGCGACCTCGCCGCCGTGGTGACCGCCGCCGAGCACCTGGGGTTCGACTTCGTGACGGTGTGCGATCACGCGGTGCTCTCGGCCGATGAGGCGGCCTTCTACGGCGGCGCGCGCTTCTACGACCCCATCGCGACGATCGGGTACCTGGCGGCGCTGACCGAGCGCATCAGATTCGCCACCCACGTCTACCAGATTCCGCTGCGCAGTCCTCTGATCACGGCGAAGTCGTTCGCCACACTCGACGTGCTCAGCGGTGGCAGGGTGATCGCCGGGTTCGGTGTGGGCCGGCGTGACTACGAAGCGGCGGCCGCCGGGATCGACTTCCGCACGCGGGGTTCGGTGGCGGACGAGTACCTGCGGGCGGTGGTCGCGCTCTGGAGTGGGGAACCGACGAGCTTCCACGGCGAACACACGGACTTCACCGACCTGGTGTGCCGGCCGCGGCCGGTGCAGCGCCCCGGTCCTCACGTCTGGGTGGGTGGCGATCGCTACGTCGGCCTGCGGCGGGCGCTTGATCTCGGTTCCGCTTGGGCGCCCTGGGCGCTCACGCCTGCTCAAACGGCGAGCCTGCTCGACCGGGCGGCGACCGAGCGTGCCGGGTCGGTGCCCGC
Organism: Amycolatopsis rhabdoformis; assembly: GCF_035918295.1. Lineage (GTDB taxonomy): Bacteria > Actinomycetota > Actinomycetes > Mycobacteriales > Pseudonocardiaceae > Amycolatopsis > Amycolatopsis rhabdoformis. The sequence goes on along the minus strand of NZ_CP142149.1, from coordinate 1,904,869 downwards.
CGGATTCCAGGTCGTGGTGCCGGTGGCTCCGCTGGGCGGACGGGCGGCGCGTGGGCAAGCGGCACCTCCCCGGTTCGCACCCGGTCCGGCCGCCGCCGCGAACTGTCTCGACGTCGTCGAGGAGTGGCTGGGAGCCGGTGCCACCGATTTCGTGGTCGACCTGCCGAGCCCGAGCCTGGCGGCACAGCTCGAAGCGATGGCGTGGTTCGCCGCCGAGGTCGTGCCCGGCCTGGTCCGGGACACACCGGAGCCCGTCGCCGGTGCGCGCTCGTGACAGCGCCACTCAGGCCGCCGCGGAACGCGACCGCGTCCGGCACGACGATCGACGAGACCCCACGCAGTCCGGCACCGCGGACGCGAACGGCGAGCACCCCGCGATGACCGACGCCGCAGCGGCGCTGCTTCCCTTCGGCACCAAGGTCCTGCGCGAGGCGGGCGCTCCGCCGCTGCCATCCCGGATACAGGCCCTCAACGCGGCCTGGCGGGTGTGCGGGCGGGTCTTCACCGTCGCGCTCGCCGGGGGCAACAACATCTGGCTCCACCGCGCCCTGTACGCCGCCGGCCCGGGAGATGTGCTGGTCGTGTCCACCGATTCGCCACGCGAGTACGGGTACTGGGGTGACACCCTCACGCATGCCGCCCTCGAACGTGAGCTCGGCGGGCTGGTGATCGACGGCGCCGTGCGGGATTCGGCCGAGCTGTGCCAGCTGGGGTTCCCGATCTTCTCGCGCGGGCGATGCCTGCGCGGCGCCGGCAAGGAAGACTCGACCGGCAGCTTGCGGGGGCCGGTCGCCCTCGGCTCCGCCATCGTGTCCACCGGCGACCTGGTGGTCGGTGACGAGGATGGCGTCGTGTTCACCGCGCCCGATGAAGTCGCCACGCTGGTTCGGCGCGCGGCAACGGTGAGCCGTACCTGACGACGCACGAAAACCCTGGCCTTCGCCCCGCTTGACCGACGATGGCAAGCGGGGCGAAGGCCGGTGATCACTGCCGAAGCGCTGCCGTCGTCGACCCCAGGTAGATGGCCCGCACGTGGTCGCGGTCCGCGCCGCGGCCGGTGCCCGGCAGGTGCTGCATCCGTCCGTGCTCCACGACCACTACGTCGTCGGCGACCGACATCGCCTTGTCGACGAGCTGCTCGACGAGGAGGATGCCCAGCCCCTCCTTCTTCAGCGCGGTCACCGTCGCGAGCACGTCGTCGACGATCACCGGGGCGAGCCCGGCCGACGGTTCGTCGAGCATCAGCAACGCCGGCCCCGGCATGAGCGCCTGCGCGATGGCGAGCATCTGCTGCTGACCGCCGCTGAGCTCACCCGCTCGCTGTGCCCGTTTCTCGCCGAGAACGGGGAAGCGGTCGTAGGCGCCCGAGACCGCCTCGGCGGCCTTCCGGCGGGGCATCGAGTACCCGCCCAGCTGAAGGTTCTGCTCGACCGTCCGCCGCTTGAACACCCGTTTGTTCTCCTGCACCAAGGCAATCCCCCGGCGGGCTCGCTCGGGTGGCGACGTCTTCGTGATGTCCGAGCCCCGGAACACGACACTGCCGGAGAAAGGTCGCAGCAGGCCCGCGATCGTCGACAGGAGGGTCGTCTTGCCGGCGCCGTTGCGGCCGAGTACCACGGTCACCGCGCCGGCTCGTACCGTCAGCGACACATCCCGCAGAACCCGCAGGTCGCCGTAACCCGATCCGAGGCCGCGCACCTCAAGCAGCCGATCATTCATTTCCCACTCCCGGAGAAGAATCGACGCGGTTTCCGGACACCGCGGCCTCGAGCGCTTCAGGTCCGGTTTCGGACGTGCCGTCGGCCAGCTGGCCGAGGTAGCTCTCGATCACCGCCGGATCGTGCTGGACTTCCGCCGGCGTCCCCTCCGCGATCAACCGACCCGACTCGAGCACGTAGATCCGGTCCGAGACCGCGCACATCAACGCGAAGTTGTGCTCCACGAGCAACACCGTCGCGCCCGCGTCACGCAACCGGCCGATCACACCGGCGAGATCGGACACCTCCTGTTCGTCCAGCCCCGAGGCCGGTTCGTCCAGCAGCAGCACGGCGGGTTCCGCCGCCAACGCCCGCGCGACCTCGACCAGGCGCCGGGTCCCCAGTGCCAGTGACGAGGCCGGCTCGTCCGCGAGATGCTCGATCCCCAGCACCCCGAGCGCGCGGGTGCTCGCGGCCCGGTCGTCCCGGCGGGCCCGCCAGTAGGCCGGCAATCGCAGGATCGTCGCGACCAACCCGCAACGATGGCGCCGCAGTCTGGCCGACGCGACCACCTCCGCCACCGTCGACGAACCAGGGATCAGCGGAGTCTGGAAGGTCCTCGCGACACCTCGCCGAGCCCGTTGATGCGGTCCGCTGCCGGCCAGTTCCGAACCACCGATCGCGACGGCACCCGAGGTCGGGGTGTAGAAGCCGGAGATGATGTTCAGCAGCGTGGTCTTGCCCGACCCGTTGGCGCCGATGAGGCCGGTGACCTCCCCCGCCGGCGCGATCAGCGAAAGATCGTCGACGGCGCGTGACCCGCCGAAGTCCTTCACCAGAGCTCTGACCTCGAGCAGCTCGCCCGGGATGGGGTCCATTTCGGACGGTGTGGCCGGCCGCCGGTCGGCCGCGGCCGCCGTCGACCGGCGCCGGGCCAGCAGCCGCACCCCGCGGCTGATCAGGCCGGTGATCCCGCCGGAGAAGAACACCCCGCCCACGACGAGGAACGCGCCGAACGCGACCAACGCGTACTTTTCGAACGCGGTGACCTGCATCGGCCCCAGTTGCAGCAAAGCGGCGCCGACCACGCAGCCGTACACGCTCTCGGACCCGCCGAGCACCGACCCGGCGATGATCGCGATCATCAGGGTGAGCCCGAAATAGTCCGGCGCGATGAACCCGTCGAGCAGCGCGAACAAGCAGCCCGCCACACCCGCCGGGATCGCGCCGAGGGCGTAGGCCTTGAGTTTCGCCGAGGAGACACCGATGCCGAGTGAGGCCGCGAGCACGCCGCTCTGCCGCAGCACGCGCAGCAGCCCTCCCTGTCGTGACGTCACAATGTTGCGCATCACCGCCAGCCACACCACGAGACAGCCGATCACCAGCAGGTAGAACCCGGTCTCGCCGAGCTCGGCCCCGAAGAGCTTCGCCTGCGGGATCCCGGACAGGCCGTTGAGACCACCCGTTTCCTGCTCGAAGATCTCCGCCGCGTCGGGGACCAGCAGGACCAGGAAGAACGACGACATGGCGAGCCCCCACCCGCCGAGGCGGATGCCCGGCGCCCCGCTGACCACTCCCACGACCACGGCCGCCGCCGCCGAGGCGGGCAGAGCCAGGGCGAGGTCGACGTCGTGCATCGTGAGGACCGCCCCGACGTAGGCGCCGACGGCGTACATCGCCACCTGGCCCAGCGCGAGCTCACCCGCGTAGCCCCAGCTCAGATTGAGCCCGCTGATCACCAGCGCGAGAATCGCGACGAGGACCACCTGCCGCAGTACGTCGGACCCGAAGCCCAGCCACGGCGCTGCCAGCGCGAGCACACCCACGGCGAGCGCCACGGGCCAGCGAGGAAGCCGGCGCACCACGCCGGCCGACGATCGAGAGGTTCCGGACGCGACCATGTTCGCTCACACCACCCTTTCCCGGCGTTGGCCGAACAACCCCTGCGGACGCAGGAGAAGAACTCCGATGAGCACACCGAACACCGCCAGGTTCGCGAACTCCGTGCCGAGGTAGCGGCCCACGAGGGCCTCCACCACGCCGACGGCGAACCCGCCGATGAGCGCACCCTTGAACGAGCCGAAGCCACCGACGGCCAAGGCGACGAACGCCTTCAGCACGAGGATCGAGCCGAGTGTGAAAACCGCGAACGTCTTCGGCCCCACGACCGCACCGAGCGACCCGAGGAGCGCTCCCGCTACCGCGCACGCGCCGGTGGACAACCGGTTCACGTTGATCCCGCGGATCATCGCGGCCTGCCGGTCCTCCGACGCGGCCAGACCGGCGATCCCGAGCTTCGAGTGGGTGAACCAGTAATGCGTGCCGAACGAAAGCCCGACAGCGAGCGCGATCAGCACGACGTCGTTGACCGACAGCCGTCCCCCGAGCAGCGTCAGGACCGAATCGGAACCGGCGCCGGGCACGCGGTGGGGCGCGGAACCCCACAGCAGGAGCACGCAGCCTTGCATGATCACCGACCACCCGACGGTCGTCACGAGCTCACCGTGCACACCGGTGCCGCTGAGCGGCCGGATCGCGATCCAGTCCTCCAGCACCCCGACCGCGAACCCCACCACGCCACCCACTACCAGCGCCACGACCAACGGCAGCCCCAGCGAAACCACGATCGTGTAAGAAACGAACGTGCCGAGCATCAGGTACTGGGGCTGCGCGAAGTTGAACGTGTCGGACGCGACGAACATGATGTTGAAGCCGATCGCGACGAGCACGTAGATCGCGCCAACCGCGAGGCCTGACCAGATAGTCAACATTTTCCACTCCGTCTTGCGGCAACCACCACGGGCTGCGTCTCGGCGCGGCCACCGGCTCGCGCGCCAGTGGCCACCACCCGGTCCTCAGCTCGCGGCCGTGACGAACTGGCCATCGGTCCAATGCCCGATCTGCGTCGACCCGTAGTCCGCCGCGGCCGTGCCGATGTTGAAGTGGTTCTGCGGGCTGAACTTCATCCGCGAGTAGGTGAGCCACGTTCCGGCCGGCTCGTCCGGCAGGTTTTCGATCGCCGTCTTCATCTTGTCGGCGTCGGTGCTGCCGGCGGTCTTCGCGCCCGCCTGCAGCAACCGCAGGCAGTCGGCGGCGAGCGTGTACGCGAGGATCGTGCTCACGATCGGGCCGCGGGCCTTGACCGCGTCGATGAACTCCGCCAGCGACCGAGGATTCCCGCCCGCGGGCTTGATCGAGGTGCTGTAGGTCGACACGTATGCGCCCTGCAGCGCGGCGGGCGGCACGAGCTTGGTCACGTCGACCGTCACGCTCTGGTCGCCGTAGAAGGGCACCGCGGTCATCCCGGCCTTCAATCGGCTCGAGAGCACCACACCGGGCGCCGCGTCACCGAGCGCCAGGAAGATCACCGCGTCCGGGTGCCCGGTCTGCAACTGCGCCAGGGGTGCCGTCACGTCCACATCGGACGCTCCGTACGACGCCGTCACCGTGGTGAGTCCGGCCTTCTGCACGGCGGCGGTGAACGCCGCCTTCCCGCTGTCCCCGCTCGCGGAGTTCGGCGTGAAGATCCCGATCTTCTTGTACCCCTTGGCCACGAACAGCTGTGCGGTGGCCTTCGCGATGTTCTCGTTCGGGTCGACCGGACGGAACGTGTACGGATATTTGGCCGGATCGTTGAGCTTCGTCGAGCTGTTCGTCCCGAGGTTGATGATCTTGTTGCGGTTGAGGATCGGCAGCATCGCGAGCGATTCGTTGCTCGTGGAGCCGGCGATCGCGGCGTCCGGCTTGCGCTCGTTGATCTTCGCCTGCAGGATCGACACGGCCTTGGTCGGGTCGCCTTGGTCGTCGACGAACTCGAGCTCGATCTTGCGCCCGCCGACTCCCCCGCTCTTGTTCACGAGGTCGGCCGACACGTTCAGCGCGTCGACGGTACCCTTGCCGAGCGACTGGAAGGCGCCGCTCAGCGCCAGGACCGCGAGGATGTGGTAGGGCTCCGAGGATTTCGCGGAGCTGTCGGAGCCGCCGCCGGCCGCGCTGCCGCAACCGGCGGCGACCAGGGCGGTCGCCGCGATGAGGACACCGAGCCGGCGAACCGGCGACAACGATCGGGCGTCGTGCATTTTTCCTCCTTCAAGCCCGCGAACATCGGCTGCCCGACCGGCTTGTGCGTCGCTGAAGACTTTGTGCCGCCGATGACTGTTCTGCCGATAGCTCAGCGGAATGGGATGGGGAAGTGTGCCGGATATCCGGTCGCCTCGGACGGCGAACTCGCTCCGGCGGCCCCCGACCACGGTCCGGCCGCACCAGGAGCCGGCGGAGCCGGCTTCGCCCGGTGTGCGAACCGCAGCGGTAAAACCTCCGTTCTTCGCTACCCCAACGGAAAGTCGTACGTCCGGTGTGCGTGGCCGAGCGGTTGCAGCTGCTCGGCCAGCGGTCCGGCGAGTGCTCGCTCCACGGCCTCGATCGTCCACACAGGAGCGTCGAGCACCACGGTGAGCGCGGGATGGCTCATCACCGTCAGCGAGGTCCCGGCCAGCCGCACCACCTGTCCGGTGATCCGCCGGGCCCGCTCGGAGATCAGGTAGGTGACCAGTGGAGCGACGTGCTCGGGCTGGGCGTGCGGCGCGGACCGGTCCGGGATCGGCCCGGCCGGCAGCCGGTTCATCCGCGTGGCCGCTTCGGGAGCCACCGCGTTGACCCTGATCCCGGCCGGGATCCCTTCGAGGGCCCAGGAGTAGGTGGCCGAGGACACCGCGCCTTTGCTGGCCGCGTAAGCGCCGATCCTCGCACCGCCGGCCTGCGCGCCCGACGTGATGTTCACGACCGAGCCCCCGGTGCCCCGCATTGCGCGCATGGCCTGCATGCCCACGAAGAACGTGCCCAGGACGTTGACCCGCAGCAGCCGCTCGACCGCGGCCGGCTCGTCTTCGAACACGGAGGCGAAGTGGGCGATCCCGGCGTTGTTCACCAGTCCGCTGATCCCGCCCAGCTGCCCCACGCACGTGTCGACGATCGAGCGCGCGCCCTCCCAGGAGTCCACCGAGGACGAGTCGACCGCGATCTTCGTCCCCCACCGCGCGAGCTCGTCGGCGACCGCGGCCACTTCGTCGCGATCGATGTCGTTCACGAGCACGTCGGCACCGGATTTCGCCAGGTGCTCGGCGTAGGCCCGGCCGAGGCCCCGGGCCGCGCCGGTGACCACCACCTGCCGGCCGGCGAGCTCTCTGCCGGCGTCCGCGGCGCTTTCCCGGGTGGCCATCAGGTGACGATCTCGGCGTTGCGCGCGGCCCGTGCGGAGGGGCGCAAGTTGTAGAGCTTGGCCAGCCGGTGGGTTTCGTAGCCTTCCCGGCCGGTCCGGACGCCGATCCCCGAGTCCTTGATGTGCCAACGGGGTGCGCTGAAGTTCTGCGCGAAGTCGTTGATCGTGACCGCGCCGGTGCGCAGCCGTCGGGCGAAGTCGAGGGCCCGGCCCTCGTCCGCGGAGAAGACCGCCGCGTTGAGGCCGTAGGGCGAGTCATTCGCGACGGCGGCGGCTTCGGCTTCGTCGGTGTAGGTGATCACCGACGCGACCGGCCCGAAGATCTCCTCCTGGGCCAGGCGCATCGAGTTCGAAACCCCGGTGAAGACCGTCGGCTCGAGGAACCAGCCGCGGGGCAGGTCCGCCGGGCGGTTGCCGCCGCACACCAGCTGGGCGCCTTCCTCCACACCCAGGGCGACGTACCGTTCGACGCGGTCCCGATGGCGCGAGGTGGCCAGCGGGCCGAGCTGCGTCGTCTCTTCATGCGGGTCACCCAGCCGCAGCCGGCCCGCGATTTCGGCGAGCCCGGCCACTGCCGCGTCGGCCAGATCACGCGGCACGAGCAGCCGCGTGAGGCTGCTGCACACCTGGCCGGAGTTGTAGAACACGCCGGCCGCCACCGCGCGCACGGCGGTCGCGACGTCGCCGTCGGGCAGCACCACCCCGGCCGACTTGCCTCCCAGTTCCAGCACGACCCGCTTGAGCTGCTCACCGCAGATCCGCCCGACCTGCTTGCCCACCGCCGTGCCCCCGGTGAACGACACCAGGTCGATCCCGCTGCTCGAGACCAGCCGTTCGCCCAGCTCTCCGCCGCCCGCCACCAGGTTGAACGCACCGGCCGGAAGTCCCGCGGCGCTGAGCGCCTCGGCGAAGAGCAAGCTGCTCACCGGCGATTCGACCGGGGGCTTGTCCACGACGGTGCACCCCGCCAGGAGCGCGACGGCACCCTTCATGATCGTCGCCGCGAACGGTCCGTTCCAGGGAGAGATCGCCGCGACGACCCCGTAGGGCTCGCTGCGGATCTCGTAGTCCCAGGCGCCCGACCGTGATTCGACCTCGCTGTAACCCGCTACGTTGGCGCACAGTTCCCGGACCATGTCCACCGCCGACCGGCCCGACATCCGGCCCAGCGACACGGGCGCGCCCATTTCGTCGGCCTGCACGTGGGCGGCCGTTTCCAGCTCACCTTCGATCAGGTCGCAGGCGGCCAGCAGCACCTCGCCGCGCTCCTTGACCGACATCCGGGGCCACGGCCCGTCGTCGAAGGCGCGGCGCGCCGCGTCGATCGCGGCGTCCAGCTCGGGCGCGCCGGCGACCGGAACCTCGAACACGACCTCTTCCGTGGCCGGGGAAATCAGCTCCGCGGTAGCCCCGGTGGAAGCGTGGTCGACGAAGTGGCCGTCGATGAAAAAGCCGGTACGTGTGTCAGTCATTGTCGTCTCCACCCGCGTTGTTCCGATCGAGCCGAACGCATCGTTCGGCCGTGCGCGGTCCGGGCGCCTTCTCCTCGGCGAGGGCGCCCGCCCGCGCTCGGCGGGCGTACATCGGGTCCGCGCTTCCGTGTTCCTGCACCAGAAAGTCCGGGGGGAGCACCGGGGCCGCATCGAGCGGCCACCATGCCGTGTCGCCGAAGATCACCGTGCGCTCCAGGATCCGCCAAGCCCCGGCGCGGGCCTCGAAGACGTCCGCGTACCGGCACCACGAGACGATGCGGGCACCCATCCGGCCGGGCCCGGCGATACCCCGGGACGCGAAGTCGTAGCCGTGGCCCTCCCACTCGACCGCGGTCACGTGGCTCTCCACGAACGCGACCCGCGCGGAGACGAACTCGATCAGCACGTTCGTGACACTGTGCATCGCGTGCCGCGTGTGCTCGTGCTGCCGCCGCCGCGCGGCAAGCAGGTTCGCCACCGGTTGCGGCCCGAATCCGCTGTCGACGGTCGCGTCGGGGTGGTATGCGGAGGCGCGGGCACCGTGGTGGTCGTCGCGGTCGATGCCGCGGCTGTGCCGGTAGAGCGCGTCCTGGATCCGGGTGCGGGCCTCGAGCTCTTCGGCGAAATCGGCGAAGAACGAGGGCCGCTCGACACCGCCCCCGGCATCTCCGTTCGCCGGGCGCGCCCCGGCCGTTCGTCCGTTCATCACGCGACTCACACCGTGAGCCCGCGGTCGGTGATCTCCGGCGCGATGTCGGAGACGAGGAACCCGAGCACGGGCGCGTGCACGCCGTTCGCCCGCGCCAGGCTGTGCGCGAGCTTCACGTCCTTGTGCCACATCGCGACGACGCCGCGAGCGCCGTCCCAGTGTTCGGCCTCCTGCGTGCGGATGCGCGGCCAGTTGTTGCTGACCCAGCTCGACCCGACTCCACCGTCGCCGACGATCTCGAGGATGCGCGATTCGGGAATGCCGCCGGATTCGGCGATCCGCAGCGCTTCGCGCACGAGCGCGATCGTGCCGTCGAGGAGGAAGTTGCTCACGATCTTGGCCGTCACACCGGACCCGAGGCCGCCGACATGGTGGATCGAGCGGGACATCGCCGCCAGCGCCGGGCGGGCGAGCGCTACTGCCGCTTCGTCTCCTCCGACCAAGAACGTCAGGGTGCCGTCGGCCGCCGCGACGTCGCCTCCCCCGGTCATCGCCACGTCGATCACCTGGACACCGAGCTCGGCGGCCGCCCCGGCCACCTCGGCCACGACCGCGGGCTCGATCGTGCTGTGCAACGCGACGACGCTGCCGGGCCGCGCACCTGCGAGGACACCTGGCTCGTCCTCGCTCCCCAACACGACCTGCCGGATCTGCTCGGAGGTGAACACCGCGACGCAGATCAGATCCGCGTCGCGCGCCACCTCCGCGCTCGACCCGGCCGCCGTGGCCCCCGCCGCCACCAGCTCGTCGACGGCGGCCTGGCGCAGGTCACGGACGAATGTCTCGAAACCCGCCTTGACCAGGTTCCGGGCCATTCCCAGCCCCATGTTGCCGAGCCCGATGAACCCCACACGCATCACGTGCCTCCTGTCGTCATTGTCAAGGTGGCGGCTGGTCGACCGGCTCGGCACCGCAGGCCGGTCGCTCGCAACTATCATTATCCTAGTTTGGCCGGAGAACAAGCCCGAGTCTTCCGGACACCGCTCGCGGTCGACACGACACGCAGTGGAGCAAGAGCACCAGCGTCGACCCGATTGCGGTCGCCCACCGGCTGTGACCAGCTAAAACGTCCGCTTCCGCGCACTTTTTCCGGGTCGCACCCCGTGCCGCCGTCCTGGACACCGTCGTTCTACCCTGATAACTATTATCCTATTAAGCCTCGGTTCTGGCGGACCAGGTTCCGCCGACCGTGATCCGACTCGCCTTCCCCCGAGGACAGGCATGTGACGAGGAGGTGTTCTTCGGTGACCGGAAGAGATGCGCTGCACACCGACGTCCTGGTGATCGGCGCCGGCCCGAGCGGCCTGGCCGCGGCCCAGACCGCGGCCGCCGGCGGCGCCTCGGTGACGATCGTCGAAGCCACCGGCGAGATCGGCGGGAACGCCGCGTTCTCCACCGGTTATCTCGCGTTCGCCGACACCTCGGAACAGCGGCGGCTCGGCATCGTCGACTCCCCGGAGGCCTACCTCGCGGACCTCCGCGCCGAGGTCGAGCACCGACGCGAGCTCTTCGATCCCGCGTTCGACACCGCCGTGGCCGAACGGTTCACGCGCGAAAGCGGCGCCGGCTTCGAATACCTGCGCGACCTCGGTTTCCGGTTCGACCGGATCGTGTCGCGCCCGCTCCAGCACTCGGTCGACCGCACGGTCGTGCTGTCCGACCCCACCCAGTTCCGCAGCGTGTTCGCCGAACACCTCGAGCGCCTCGGCGCCGGCGTACTCGTGCGCCGACGAGCTCGAGAGCTGGTCCGCACCGGCGGCACGGTCACCGGCGCCCTGATCGAGGGCCCTGGCGGCACCACGACGGAGATCCGCGCCGGACGCGGGGTGATCGTGACCACCGGCGGTTACCAGGCGAGCAGCGAGCTGCGGGCACGCCACCGGCCGGACGCCGACCCGGATTCTCCCTACCCCGGACTCGACACCAACCTCGGCGACGGACACCGCATGCTCGAGGAGGCCGGAGCCGAACTGGTGAACATGCACATGGTGCCCGAAGTCGTGCTCATCGCGTCGAGGCTGATCGAAGAATGCGTCGCCCTCACCGAGGACGGTGTGCGCTTCCACGACGAGACCGGCCCCGAAGCTCTGCGGCTGCTCGCCTTGCGCCGGCTGCCCGGCTCGATCGGCTATTACCTGTGCGACGCCCGCACCGCGGAGGGCAAGGCCCAGCTGCTCGCGGACGTCCCGGCCGCCAAGAAGACCTTCGACTCGCTCGCCGGGGTCGCCCGCGCGATCGACGCCGATCCGGCGGTGCTCGCGGAAACCGTCCGGCGGTGGAACAAGACCGTCGAGAGCGGCGTGCCGGCCGATCCGGAGTTCGGCCGGGTCGTTTTCCCGCAGCCCCGCACCGGCATCACCACCCCGCCTTACACCGTCGTGCCGATGGTCGTCGGCACCAACATCAGCGCGGGGGGCAGCCGCGTGTCGCCGGACATGGAGGTGCTCGACAGCGACGCGCGGCCGATCACCGGGCTCTACGCCGCGGGCGACTGCTCGGCCGGGATCAGCGCGGCGATCGGAATCGGCGGCCTGCACCTCGCCGCCGGGATCACCCTCGGCCGAGTCGCCGGCCGTTCCGTCTCCGCCTGAACCGGCGCCGCCTCGCCGGAAGACCGCTCCCGATCCGCCCGGAGGGGCGGGCCGGGAGCGGTCTCGCGTCACGGCGCGATGTCGCGCCACCGCACCGGCCGCTCGTAGACCACGGGAAACTTGTCCTCGACGTACTGGTGGAACTCGCGCATGTGCCGGCGCATCGCCCAGCGCGCGCCCTCCGCGTCGCCCGCGCGGATCGCCTCGTACACCATCTGGTGGGCCCGCAGCACCGCCGCGCGCCGGGCCGGCGGGTAGCTGACCCCGAGCGGCATGCCGTCGGTGATCGCGTGCAGGGACGAGATCAGCAGGCCGAACAGCTCGTTGCCGGCGGCCGCCGCGACCGCCGCGTGGAACCGGTCGTTCTCGGCGATGAAGTTGCGCTCGTCGTCGAGGAACTCCCGCATCCCGTCGATCGAGTCGGCGATCTCGGCCACGACTTCGGGCGAGGCGGACGCCGCCGCGAGAGACGCCAGCTCGGGCTCGAGCACCTCGCGCGCCGCGACGAGGGCGCGGAACGGGAGACCTCGCAACTGCAGAAACAGGCCCAGCACCCCGGCGAGGTCGGTGGGGGCCGGCTCGGAGACGATGGGGCCGCCGTGCGGTCCCGCCTTCACGGTGATGACCCCGTTCATCTCCAGGAACCGCAACGACTCCCGCAGCGTCCCGCGGCCCGCCCCGAACCGCGTGAGCATGTCCCGCTCGCTCGCCAGTTTCGTAACCGGAGCCAGCTCGCCTTCGGTGATGTCGTCCACGATCTGCTGGGCGATCGCCAGTGCCACCTTCTGCGGGCGCCGGTTTTCCGGGCGGCGCCGGGGTGTCCGTGGCTCGGCCCGCGATCCGGCCCGGTCGGCCCCTTCCACTGTCACGGCGTCCACCCCTCTGCTTGCGCACCCGACCGTGTCGGATAACTATGCTAATGATTGTAGCTCACGAGAGTGCCCGGCCACGGGGCAAACAGCGCAAGCGCCCGGATCGGGACGAGCACGGACACGAGGAGGAAGATCATGGCGGGTGAACGTCCTTTGGCCGGACGGGTCGCGATCGTGACCGGCGCGGGCCGCGGCATCGGTCAGGCCGAAGCGCTGGCCCTCGCCGCCGCGGGCGCGAAAGTCGTGGTGAACGACGTCGGCGTCGACGCGGACGGCACCGGCCACTCGGCAGGCCCCGCCGACGAAGTGGCCGACGAGATCCGCCGCCGCGGCGGGGAAGCATGGGCCAGCCACGAATCGGTCGCCGACTGGGCGGGCGCGGCCCGCCTGGTGGCCACCGCCGTCGACCGCTTCGCCCGGCTCGACATCGTCGTGAACAACGCCGGGATCGTCCGCCAGCACAAGATCGAGGAGGCGACGGAGGCCGACTTCGACGCCACGGTCGCCGTGAACCTGAAAGGCACGTTCGCGGTGTGCCGGCACGCGATCCCGGCCCTGCGCCGCGCGGGTGGCGGCCGCATCGTGAACACCGTGTCCAACCAGTGGGCCGCGCCGATCGGCAACGCGGAGTACGCGGCCTCCAAGGGCGGGGTCGCGAGCCTCACCTACGAGCTGGCGTTCGAACTGCAGAACGACGGCATCACGGTCAACGCCGTCGCGCCGTTCGCCTCCACGCGGATGACCGCCGACGCCGCGGTCCGCGACGCGGCCCTGGTCGCCGAAGGGCTGATGAGCGAACGCCGGCAGAAGGCCAAGGAAGACCGGGCCGCACCGGAACTCGTCGCGCCCATCGTCGTCTACCTGGCGACGGACGCGGCGGCCGACGTCACCGGGCGGGTGTTCCGCGCGGGCGGCGGCAAGATCGGGGTGTACAGCCACCCGGTCGAGACGCGCACGGTGTTCCGCGACGATGCCACGGGTCCGTGGCCCCACGCCGAACTCGTCGATCTGCTTCCCCGCACGGTCTTGGCCGACGGCGGCAAAGCACCGCACTTGCTGTGACGCGGACGCGGTGCCCCGGACGGGGCGCCGCGTACCGCGTCACAAGTCCAGCACCAGTTCCGCCGAGGCGGAGCTGCCGACGCAGATCGTCATGGTGTCGCCGGCCGCGTGGTCTTCCGCACTCAGGACCGTGTCCCGATGCACCGGGGATCCGCTGATCACCTTGGTCACACAGGTACCGCAGAAGCCTTCCTCACAGGAGTACGGAACTTCCGGCACGACCTCGCGCACGGCCTCGAGAATCGTCGTGCCGTCGGTCACCCGCACGGTTTCGCCGGACTGCGCGAGCACGACGGTGAACGGCCGCTCGTGGCGGCCCGCTTCGATTTCCCCGTCCTCGCCCGGCACCGGGGCGGTGAACACTTCGAAGTGGACTTCCAGATCGCCGCCGCGGGAGCCGGTGGCCGACCTCAGGGCTTCCAGCAGCCCGGCAGGTCCGCACGCGTAGATCGCCGCACCGGCCGGCGCGTCCGCGACGATGTCCGCGATCGCCAGCAGGCCCGATTCGTCCTCGGCCCGGACCTCGACCGGCGCCGCAGCCGAACCCGCCAGCGAGTCGACCGCCGGTAGGAAAGACATCGACCGGAGCGACCGGCCGCCGTAGTACAGCCGCCACGCCGAACCGCGGGCGGCCAGCTCCCGGGCCATGCTCAGGATCGGCGTGATCCCGATCCCTCCGGCCACGAGCACGTACGAACTCGCGGGCCGGAGCGGGAAGTTGTTGCGCGGCCCGCGGATGCGCAACTCCCGGCCGACGAGTCCGGTGTCGTGGATCTCCGCGGACCCGCCTCGGCCGGACGGCTCGCGCAGCACCGCGATCGTGTAGCCGTGCGGGTCTTCCCGCGGTCCGCACAGGGAGTAGTGGCGAATTCGCCCGGACGGCAACGTGAGCTCGACGTGCGCGCCCGGCTCCCACGGCGGCAACGTGCCGCCGTCCGGCCGCTCCAGGCGCAGGGACACCACGCCCGCGGCTTCCCACCGGCAGCCGACCACGCGAACCGGGAACTCTTCGTCGCCCGGGATCACGATCGCCACCGAGCCGGCCGGTTCACCTTGGCCTGCAGTGCGCTCATCGGGGCCGCCTCTCGTCCTTTGCTCCTATGAATAGCATATATAGGAGAGAGGGTGGATTCAACGCGGTAGGTTCACCGAGCGCACGACAAAGTGACACGCGGACTCGACGGAATCAGCGTGGGAGGGCGGAGGAAGAACGTGCGATGCGAAGGAGACCTCGGTCAGGGCGCGATTTCGCGCCAGCGCACCGGTCGTTCATAGACCAGGGGGAACTTCTCGGCGACATACCGCCGGAACTCTCGCATGTGCCGGCGCATCGCCCAGCGAGCGCCTTCGGCGTCGCCGGTGCTGATGGCGTCGTGCACCGCCTCGTGCGCCTGCAGCACCGATTTGCGGCGGGCGAGCGGGTAGCTCACCCCGAGCGGCATCCCGTCGGTGATCAAGTGCAGCGAGGTGATGAGCAGGGCGAACAGTTCGTTGCCCGCCGCCGCGGCGACGGCCGAGTGGAAGCGGTCGTTCTCCGCCAGGAAGTTCTGTTCGTCGTCGAGGTTCTCGCGCATCCCTGCGATCGAATCGGCGATGTCCGCGATCAGTTCCTCGTTCTTCGCCTCGGCGGCCAGCGCGGCGACCTCGGGCTCAAGCACCTCACGGGCCGAGACGAGCGCTTTGAACGGCATCGCCTTCAGCTGGAGGAACAGGCCCAGCACACCGGCGAGATCGTGCGCGTCGGGCTCGGTCACGATCGGGCCGCCCTGCGGGCCGGCCTTCACCCTGATCGCGCCGTTCATCTCCAGGAACCGCAGGGCCTCACGCAACGTTCCCCGACCGGTCTCGAACCGTGCCATCATGTCGCGCTCGGTCGCGAGTTTCGTACCGGGTGTGAGCTTGTCGTCGGTGATGTCGTCGACGATCTGCTGGGCGATCGCCAGCGAAACTTTCTGCGGGCGCCGGGTGTCCGGCCGGTGCCGCGGGGCCCGCGGTGCTTTCGTCTCGTCGTCCGGAGAGCCAGCAACCACAGTGGACCACCCCTCGTCGACCGGACAACGCCGCCTGCTTGAGGGTAATGATAATAGACTACCGTCAGTGATCACACGGTAGCCGCGCCGGGCGCCACCTCCGCCCTCGGCGAAGTTCCGATCCGAAGGCGGAGGTGCCCCCGTCCTCACGGGGTGGGGCTGAGTGTCAGACCGGCAGGCGGAACAGCGACCGCGCGTTGCCGCCCAGGATCGCCGCTTTCTCCGTGTCGTCGAGGAAGCCGAAGCCTTCGACCACGGGCCGGATGTCATCGAAGTCGAGCCCGGTCACGGGATCGGGAGCGGTGCCACTGCCGGGCCGTTCGGTGCCGAAGAGACAGCGCTCGGGTCCCACCGTCTTGATCAGGAGCTCGAGGGAAGCCGGATTGTGCAGCACGGTGTCGAACCACAGCCGACGCAGGCTGTCGTCGAACGTCTCGTCCTTGAGCACGTGGCCTTCCCGCAGCTTCGGGTGGGCGCGAGCGGCTCGCCACCGACCGATCTGGTACGGCACGGAACCGCCACCGTGGGCCACCACGATCTTGAGCGTCGGGTAGCGCAGGAACACCTCGGAGTTCAACAGGGTCAGGATCGCGATGCTCTCTTCGGTCACGAAGTGCTCGCTGTAGGTCTCGCGGTCGTTGAGGCAGCTGCCCGAGTGGATCAGCGCCGGCACATCGAGCTCCACGAGCTTCTCGTACAGCGGGTACCAGAACGGATCGCCGAGCGTGGGTACAGGGCCAGTGCCTTCCGAGGGATCCGGGTTGAGCACGCAGCCCACCATGCCGAGCCGGGTCACGGCGTCGTCCAGAGCCCCGACCCAGTCCTCCGGACGCTGCCCATAGGCCTGCGGCAGCCCGGCGACCCCGGCGAGGCGGTCGGGGAACAGCGCGACCTGGCGGGCGATCACGTCGTTGACCGCACTCGTCCACCAGTGCACGACCTTCTCCGGGCGCATCGAGTGCCCGCAGTGGAACGGCCGGGGCGAGATCAGCTGCACGTTCGTGCCCACCCCGTCCATCGTGGCGAGCGTGCGCTCACCCCACTCCTTCAACGCGGCGTCGCCGACCCCGGCGCTCCCCCGGCCATGGGCACCGCGGGAGGACATCAGCGCGGCCTGGTAGGCGTAGAGCTCCGGTGGCGCGTTGAGGTGCGCGTGGGCGTCGATGATCATCTCTGTCTCCTCATCACATCTGCGATCGCCGGCCGAGGCCGACTTGGTGGACCAGCTCGACGCTTCGCCCGGCCCGGTCGGATTCGTGGACCGCCAGGGACGCTTCGAGGGTCGCCAGTCCCCACCGTCCTGAGTGGACCGCGGGCCGACCGGCGAGCACGGCCTCCGCTTCGGCCAGCACGGCGTCCCAGCCCGAAACGGTCCCGCGGACGGGCTCTTCGAAGTCACCTTCGGGCGTCACGAAGACGATTCCGCCCGGCGCGGCCCAGGCCCCGCCGGCGGTGAAGGTGGCGACGAGCGTGCCGAACACCGGGGACACGGGCCCGCTCGAGGGCGGGGGAAGAACTTCGCGAGCTCGGGAGCCGACACCACGTCGACGGTTCCGAGCTCGCCGACGCCCCCGGTGAGCAGCCGGCTGTCGAAGCCGCCCGCGCCGGAGTAGTAGGCGCTCGCGTGGGCGCCGCCGGCGAACGCGAGCTGTGCGGTGAAACCGAGCTCCCGGCCGCCGGATCCGCCGAAGGTCGTGCCCGTGACCGTCTCGGCGAGCCCGCCGCACACGTAGCGGAGCACATCGATCTGGTGCGCGCCTTGGCGCAGGACCAGTCCGTTGCCGAGCGCCGCGTCGAGGTCGGCGACGGACCGGGGACGCAGCCGCCAGTCGGTGTGGCAGACCGACGACACCGACACCAGCTCACCCAGCCGCCCGCTCTCGACCACCCGCCGCAGGATCCGTACGGGCGCGTTGTAGCTGTGGGTCGCGCCGACGAGGAGCGGGACACCGGCCCGCTCGGCGGACTCGACCGCCCGACGCGCGTCCTCGAACGTCGCCGCCAGCGGCTTCTCCGAGATCACGGCCCGTCCGTGGTCCGCCGCCGTGCGGATGTCGCCCGCGTGCGAGGCGGTGGGCGTCGCGACGTACACGATCACCACGCCGTCGGCCGCCGCCAGCTCTTCGGCGTTCGCGAAGGTCGGGCCGCCGGTTTCCCGAGCCGCGCGCTCCCTGGCCGCCGGGTCCGCGTCGGCCACCCCTGCGAGGTGGAACCGCGAGGTCCGGCCCACGGCCTCGGCCATCAACCTGCCCGCGGCGCCCCAGCCGACGATCCCGAGCCCGTGCCCGGTCATCGGAACCCGAAGATCTCGAGAGTCGACTCACCGGCCGCGATCCGCTCCCGGACGGCCGCTTCCTTCCGCTCCCGCTGCTCGGCGCGCACGCCCACCGTCGCCGCGTGCTCCCGGGCCAGCACCACCACGCCGTCGGCGTCACCGACGACCAGATCACCGGGGCGGACCACCGCCGACCCGAGGGTGATGTCGGTGTCGAGATCACCACCGGTCGCGTCCTTCCCGGTGCCCCGCACGCACAGTCCGCGCGCGAAGATCGGGAAGCCCAGGCGCAGCAGCTCCGCCGAGTCGCGGACGCAGCCGTCGAGCACGAGCCCGCCGAGCCGGCGTTGCTTCGCCGCGGCAGTGAGGATGTCGCCCCAGTACCCGAATTCGGGAGCACCACCGGTCGACACGACCAGCACGTCGCCGGGCGCGGCGGCGTAGAGCGCGCGGTGCAGCCAGATGTTGTTGCCCGGGGTGAGCCGGACTGTGAAGGCGTACCCCGTGACGCGCCACGCCGGGTCGAGCGGACGCAGCTGGGGCGGCAACGGGGTGGCGCCGGACTCGTGCAGCGTCGCGGTGCCGAAGTCACCCAGGCCGGTGGTGGAAGCGGTCATCGGGCACCCGGCCTGGTCTGCAGGGCGTGGTAGCCCATCCGGGCCCGCGCCAGGTCGAGCCGCTCGCCGTCGGCCACGGCGGCCCGGATCCGGCTCTCGGCGTCCTCGATCGCCTCGGCGACGTCGAGCACCCGCCGCGCCTGCTCCGCGGCGAGCACCACGACACCGTCCGCGTCGCCCCGGATCACGTCGCCGGGGTGCACCAGCACCGAACCCAGCCGGACCGGTCGACCGGTGCCGGCGAGCCGGACCCGGTCCTTGCCCGTCCGCATGCTGCGGCCCCGGGCGAACACCGGGTACCCGATGGCGAGGCTGTCCGCCACGTCCCGGCAGACCCCTTCGATCACCGTGCCGCCGATGCCCCGAGCGGCGGCGACCGCGGTGAGGATGTCACCCCACACGGTGCAGTCGAGCCGCCCGTCGTTGCTCAGCACCACGATCTCCCCGGGCGCCACGTCGTCGATGTAGTCGCCGACCGTGCCGCCCAGCGCGTCGACCGGCTCGTACTGTCCGGTGAACGCTCTGCCGCACACTGTGAACGCCGGGTCGAACGGCACGATCCCGGGCACCGCACCGGGCAGGCCCAGCCGGTCGAGCGCATCGGACAACCCCGCCGTGCCCAGCGCCCGGACCCGGTCGAGCCAGTCGTCACTCATCGAGCATCTCCTCGTAGTCCTTGCCGAGCACCTCCGACGGGAGCCGACCGGCGCGCAGGTCCGCGGCCATCAGCGCTTCGCGGGCCGCCAGCCGTTCGGCGACGGTGAGCACGGCGCCCACGTCTTCTTCGCGAACGAACACGACGCCGCTGCCGTCCGCGAGCACGAAGTCGCCTTCGCGCACGGTCACCCCACCGATCAGGATCGGGAGACCCACCCCGTCCTCGACGATCCGGCCCCTGGCGGTGAAGGGGATCGCTTCGCGAGCGGACACGGCCAGGCCCAGCTCGCGGATTTCGTCGACGTCGCGGCAGGCCCCATCCACCACGATCCCGCCGAGCCCCTTCACCACCGCGGCCTTGGCCAGCAGGCCGCCCCACGTCGCCGAGGGGTACGGCGGGCCGGCCGCCTGCTCCACGACCACGACCTCGCCCTCTTCGGCCCGTTCGATCGCCGCCGTGCCCAGATGGCTGCCGCTCACCCGCCCGTCGGCCGGCACCGTCCGCATGGTCACGACCCGGCCCGCGAGCCGCGCGCCCTCCCACACGGGCAGGACACCCGACACCGCCCCGGACCGGCCGAGCGAGTCGAGCGCGTCGGACACCGCACACGTGTCGAGCGCGAGCAACCACTCCCGCACCGACCTCATGAAGTCGTCCAGGTGAAGAAGCCCATTCCGCAGCCGGTGCCCACCGTCGACCGGTACGCCGGGATGTAGTCGACCACCGTGGCGCGCGCGTCGGGCAAGGCGGCGCCGACCGCGATCCAGTTGCGGATCTCGGAACTGCCCTCCCGAAGACCGTCGACGGGCAGGCTCGCGAGTGCGTCGTCATCGTGGTTCTCGAGCGCGTCGAGCAACCGGCGGTCCAGCTTCTCGTCGATGATCGGGTGGGTCAGGCCGCCCGACGCGACGAGCGCGACCCGCCGGTTCGCCGGCCAGGTTTCGATAGCGGAGCGCAACGCCTTGCCGAGCTGCACGCAGCGGGCCGGGGTCGGCTGGTTCGGGGGGTAGTAGGTGTTGAGGAAGACCGGCACGAGCGGCAGGCGCGGCAGCCCTTCGAGCAGCCGGCGGTACACGAACGTGAACGCGTGCCCGAGCGTGCGGTCCCTCGGCTGCTCCGAGAACTGCGCAACGTCGAACCCCGAATCCACGAGCCGCTCCACCAGGTGGAGGCCGAGCTCCGCGCTCGTGTCGTACACATCCACCGCGTCGGCGTGGTAGTACCGGTACGCCGATTCCATGGTGGACGGATAGACCTCGGATCCCGGCGGACGGTCCTGGAGCGAATCGCCCCGGAAGATCGAGACCAGGGGCATGATGTCGTCGTGGAACAGCTCCCGCTGGTCGTCGCCGATCACCAGCAGGATGTCCGGCCGCAATCCCACCAGGACGTCGCGGGTGCGTTCGAGCGCCCGTTGGCAAGCCTTGTACCGGTCCTCGAGCACGACCGGATCGAGTTCGATCTCGAGCTCGCCCTCCGTCCGGCGGCTGGGGGTCAGCCCCAGTGCCGGGATCCGCGGAAGTTCAAGATCGCCGTGCGCGCGCCAACCGCCTGGGTCCATGGACAACTGCGGGCTGTGCGACACCGCAGCGCCTCCCACTACCTGAGCCACGTCTGCTTCCTCCTTCGGTCAATCACGTCGGGTGACGTCGGCGACGGCGCCGAGCGAGTGTCGGTAGAAGTCCCACGTCCAGTGCGCGTACGTGCGCGCCGCCTTGCGGCTGTCCACGAACCCCGACACCGCGGCGATGTCGTCGGCGCTGAGCAGTTTCGGTGTGGCACCGGGAATCGAGTGCAGGTCGAGGGTCAGCCCGGCCAGCGTTTCGAGCTTGATCGCCCGGACCGTGGCCTGCTGGACGTCTTCGCCCACCGCGACCACTCCGTGCCCGGACAGCAGGCACGCATCGGATCCGCCCATGGCCGCGGCCAGCTCGCCCCCGAGCGCCCGGTCACTGATGAGCACCGCCCGCGGGTACGTCGGTACTCCGCGCACCGCCAGCTCCATCGCCCCGGGGTCGTAGGCGCCGATCACCGGCTCGAGTGGCAGCCCCAGGATCCCGCACTTCAGCGAGGCCTCCGGGTGGCCGTGCACCACCGCGCCGACGTCCGGGCGGCTCCGGTAGAGCTCCGTGTGGATCGCCCACTCCCCCGGCAGCGCGTAGCCGTGCGGCAACTCGTCCCCGGCGGACTCGAGCCCGACGAGGTGGATGTCGTCGACGATCGTGAACCGCACGCCCGGATCCGGCTGCGGCCGGCAGCGCACCAGCACCTGGTCGGTTCCGGGCACCCGGACACTCACGTGCCCGGTGATCTCGCGGACGCAGCCCGTCCACGCGAGGATTCGGCACGAGAGCGCGACGAGCGCGCGAAGTTCTTCGACAGCAGGGGAATCAGACACACGCACTCCTCGGGTGGGTTGACGCCAGGCACGACGTGAGCGCGGCCGCGGCCGCCACCATCCGGGCCGGCTCGGTGAACACGCGCAGGCCCCGTTCGGCGAGCAAGGACATGCCGTCCTTCGCCAGCGAACGCGCGACGAGCCAGGACACGAGTACCGGTTTCCCGCTGCCGGCCGCGGCCTCGGCGATCTGACGGGCGACCCGCACCGCGTCCGCGCCCGTGATGCTCGTCAGCACGAGGCAGACGAGATCGACACCCTCGTCGGCCACGACGAGCTCCACGGCGCGCCGCACCACTCCCTCGCCGAACGCCCCCTCGGCGGTGACGTCCAACGGGTTGTCCACGTTCGCGAACCCGGGCAGGACCTCGGCGAGCCGCGATCGGGTTCGCTCGTCGAACACCGCCGGGACCAGCCCCGCCGCGTCCACCAGGTCGACGGTCGCGCTGCCCGCACCACCAGAGGTCGTGACGACCGCGACCCGGCGACCGGCCGGGAGCGGGGTGTGTCCGAGCGTCCAGGCGATTTCGAGCAGGTTCGTCATCTCGGCGACCTGGACCGCACCCTCCTGGGCGAGTGCCGCGCGGTAAGCCTCTCCGCTGCCGGCGAGCGCACCCGAATGAGACGACACGGCTCGGCTTCCGGCCTCCGTCACCCCCGTTTTGAAGACCGCGACCGGCACCCCACGATCACGCGCCGCGGCCAGCGCGCGGCGGAAACGGCCGCCGTCGGGCACGCCTTCGAGGAAGAGCGCGACGGACCGCGTCGTCTCGAGGCCGGCGTAGTACTCGACGTAGTCGGCGACGTCGACCTGGGATTGGTTGCCGACCGTGACCCAGTCGCCGATGCCGTAGCCGTCGGCGAGTTCGCGCGACACGAGGCTTCCCGCGACAGCCCCGCTCTGGGCGACGAGGCACGTCCCGGAGGCGTGCAGCGGCAGGCCGCGCACCGCCTGGCTGAACGTCGCCGCCATCCGGTGGTGTGAGCTCACGACGCCGATCGTGTTGGGACCACAGACGATCGTGCCGGATCCGGCGACCTCGGCGAGCAGGCGCGTGTCGAGCTCTTTTCCGACCGCGCCGGTTTCGCCGAACCCGGACGCGTACACGATGACCGCCGGCACTCCTCTCCGGGCGCATTCGCCGACGACCTCCACGCTCGGCTCGGCAGGCAGCGCCACACACACGAGATCGGGCACGTGGTCCAGTTCGGCCAGTGAAGCGACGGCGGGCAGCCCGCCGATCTCGCCGCCGGCCGGGTTGACGGGGTGAACGTGTCCGGCGAAACCGTGCTCCCGCAATGCCTCCAGGACCCGACCGCCGGGGCGCCTCGCGTCGCGCGAGGCACCCACCACCGCGACGCACCCCGGCCGGGCCAGCGCGCCGAGGTCGAACGCGCTCTGTCGCGAAGGTGCTTCGGCGGTCCGCTCGATGACCGCACGCGCGTCGAGCACGGTGCACCGGCCCTCGGCCGAGATTCGCACCGGGTTCAGGTCCAGTTCGGTCAGTTCCGGTACCGCCGACGCCAACTCGCCGACGCGGGCCACCAGCTCGCAGAACTCCGCGGTGTCCACCGGAGGAGCGCCGCGGAAGCCGGCCAGCAACGGCCAGCAGGTGAGCGATCGGAGCAGATCGTGTGCCTCGGTCGCCGTGACCGGCGCGATCCGGCGCGCGACGTCGCGAAACAGCTCCACGGTCACCCCGCCCAGGCCCACGACGAGCACCGGGCCGAACGCCGGATCGCGGACCCAGCCGAGGATGAGATCGGTACCGGCACCCACCATCGGCTGCACCAGCACCCGGGCGTCGGTCGCGCCCGCCGCGGCGATCCGGCCGGCGAGCCGGTGGTGTGCTTCACGAACGGCCTCGGCCGAGCCGAGGCCCAGCTCCACCAGGCCGGCGTCGGACTTGTGCAGCACGGCGTCCGAGACCGCCTTGAGCACCACCGGAAAACCGCTGCGCCGAGCCGCGGCCACGGCTTCCTCGGCCGAGTCCACCACCTCGGCGGCAACGAACGGCAGGCCGAGCGGTTCGAGCAGCTCCCGCGCCGAGCCCTCGCCGGCACCACCCGGCCGGCGCCGGCGGACCTCGGCGCGCACACCGGCGAGAACCGCGTCCGCCTCCTCGGCCACGCCCGTCGCCTGCGCGGTCATCTGCGCGGCTCCCGCGCCGTGCCCAGCGCGTCGCGGGCGATCAGCACCCGGTGGATGTCGTTCGCGCCTTCGACGATCTGGAAGACCTTGGCATCGCGGTAGGCACGGGCAACGCCGTACTCCTCGGAAACCCCGTACGCACCGTGGATCTGCACGGCGTCGGTCGCGGCCGCCTGGGCGACGTCACTGGCGTACATCTTGGCCATGCTCGCCTCGACCCGCGCCCGCTCGCCGCGCTGCATGGCCAGCGCGCACTGCTCGGTGAGCAGGCGGGCCGCGCGGACCGACACGGCCATGTTCGCGATCTTCTGCTGCACCATCTGGAAATCACCGATCGGCTTCCCGAACACGATGCGGTCCCTGGCGTACCTCACGGAGGCGTCCAAACAGGACTGAGCCAGGCCGACGGCGCGCGCGGCCACCGACAGCCGGCCCCGCTCGACCGCGTTCATGGCGACCGCGAACCCTTCGCCCTCGGCGCCCAGCAGCGCGTCCGCGGGCAGGCGGACGTCGTCGAACACGAGGTCTCCGCTGCACAGCGGGCGGAACCCCAGCTTGTTGTGCACCGGGTTCTTGACCACGCCGGGTGCGTCCGCGGGCACGATGAAGGCCGAAAGCCCACGCCGCCCGAGCGCCGGGTCCCGCGTGGCGAAGGTGACGAAAAACGATGCCCGGTCGAGGTTGGTGATCCAGGCTTTCGCCCCGTTCAGCAGGAACTCGCCGTCGCCGGAGCGGACGTACCGGGTCTGGGTTCCGGCGACGTCGCTGCCCGACCGGGGTTCGGTCACCCCGGCACCGCCGAAGAGCCGGCCCTCCGCGAGCGGTACGAGCCACTGCCGTTTCTGCTCGACCGTCCCGAATTCCAGCAAACCCGAGCCGACCAGAGCCGAAGGCATGCTCATCAGCACCCCCAGGCAGTGATCCACCCGGGAGACCTCCTCGATGACCCGGGCGAACGTGACGTGATCGAGCCCGAGCCCACCCCATTCGAGGGGCACCACACCACCGAAGAAGCCGAGTTCGGCCATTTCCCGCAGCAGGTCGTCGGGCAGCTTTTCCGCGGCGTCGTAGTCGCGCACCCGCGGTGCCACGCGCTCGCGGGCGAAGTCGCGAGCCAGCCCCACGATGGCCTCGCGTTCCGCGTTTCCCTGCGCCGCTCGAAGGAGTTCGGAGGTCATCTCAGCCCGCCGCCTCGAGGTTCTTGCGCAGTCGCGGGTAGATGTCCAGCGCGGTGTCGCCGAGCATCAGGTCCAGGTCGCGCTCCGAGTGGGCCTCGATGCCGCGCAGCACTCCCGCGATGTCGTCGGCCCAGCCCTCGGTCGGCGTCTTCTTGTGCGACCCGTCGCCGGGGCGTTCGGTGCCGAACACCACCCGGTCGCTGCCGATCACCTTCACCAGCAACGCGAGCGCTTCCTCGCTGTAGAGACAGGTGTCGTAGTAGAGCCGCCGGATCGCCTCGTCGAACGTCCCGCCGCGCTCGGTGCCCTGCCAGTACGTGCCGCGGAACCGGCCGACCTGGTACGGGATCGCCCCGCCGCCGTGGGGCACCACGACCTTGAGGTCCGGGAACACGTCGAATACGTCGGACTGCACCAGCGACATGACCGCGGTGCTCTCTTCGGAGATGAAGTGCAGGCTCTGGTTTTCCCGCAGGGACACACAGCCGCACGAGTGCACGAGCATCGGCAGCTCGTACTCCACGAGCTTCTCGTAGAGCGGGTACCAGTACTCGTCTCCGAGCCCGGGCACGTCCATCGGCGCCCGGCCCTCGCTGGGGTCCGGGTTCACCAGCACACCGACGAAGCCGAGTTCGGTCACGCAGCGTTCGAGCTCCTCGAACACGACCGACACCGGCTCGTTCCACACCAGCGGCAGGTTGCAGATACCCTGCAACCGCTGGGGATAGAACCCCACCTGGGTCGCGATGGCGTCGTTCACCGCCTGGGCCCACCAGTGCACGATGCGAGCGGGCTTCTCCGAGTGCATCAGGCTGTACGGCCGGGCCGAGACCAGCTGCACGTCGGTGCCGACCCGATCGAGCCAGGCGATGTGCTCCTCGGCGAAGTGCCGGAGCTCCTCCGGCGGAATCACTCCGGTCCGGCCGTGCCCGAGGCCTTCCCGGGATTCGGAGAACCCCTTCAGACGTCGCCCGTAGTGCCCACGGCTACCGATGAGGAACTCCCGGTACGCGTACAACTCGGCTGGGGCGACGAGGTGGCCGTGCACATCGACGATCTTCCGTGGCATGGGCTGTGCTCCTCTGGGAAATTTCGTGACGGGGAATGGCTTGACCGGGTCGGGCACCGGGTCGCGGGAATCCGGGACCGCTCGGGCGACACCCGGAACGTCAGTCGATCAGCACTCGGACGGAGTGCCCGGTGGTGTGGTGGTGCAGGACGACCTCGTCGAGGGTTCGCTCCCCCGCCGCCGATCGCCAGCCGCACCCGGGGCTTCGGCACCACGCCGTGGGCAGCCATTCACCGCACGCCGGACAGGTGCCGGTCGCCGCGGCGCGATGGCCGTTCGGACAGCCGCCGTCGGGGGCCGAGTGGGGCGCGCCGCGCGGGGTCGGCCGGGCGACAGAGGGGGTGGCCGAGTCGCGGGCCGCGTCGTTCCCGGACACGGCCGGCTCAGCCGACCTTCCGCAGCGCGGCGTCGATGCGCTGCGACAGCGCGCTCAGCCGGGCGCTGTACACGCCTTGCGTGCGCAGGAAGGAAGCCAGGGGGTTGCGCCCGCCGCCACCGATGCCGAGCTCCTTCTTCTCCTGCGGGAGCTCGATGATCTCGTCAGGCCGCCCGTCGGCCCGCACGTTCATCACGGTGCCGCCGGTCTCGTTTTCCTGCAGCTGGCTGCGCAAGAGGTTGCGGTACAAGGCGATGCCCTGGTCCGAGGAGCTGAGGTGCTCGTCGTCGCGGTTCGTGAGCTCGCCCTGGGTCACCCACACCATCGCGTCCTGCGAGTCGATCGTGTCCATGAGGAAGGTGCCGTTCTGGTCCTGCAGCGTCACCTCGTAGGTGTCCGGCAGTGCCCGGATCTCCTCGACCAGGTGCGCGAACTCGTCGGGCACGTCGTACCAGCAGTACCAGAAGTGCAGCGTGTGCGTGTCGTCTACGGGCACCCGGATCTGGAACGAGCTGAGGCCGTGGCCGCCGACCTTGAGGACGTTGGGGAAGTAGACGGGGTGACCGACCTTCCAGTCCTCGTCGTCCTCGGTCTGGCCCTCGCGCAGCCGGCGTTTGATGATGCCGTAGTCGACGAGGTCGAACCCGATCTTGATGTGGTGCCCGCCGAGCACCGTCGGTTCTTCACCGGCGCGCTCGAGGTGGTAGTTGAACAACCGGCCGTGCAGCCATTCGACGTGCGTCGGGTCGAACGAGTTCTCCATGATCTGCAGCCAGTTGCACGGAATCACCGCGTAGCCGATGTCGCGAAAGCGGGTCTGCCCTTCCTGCAGCGTGAACAGGTCCAGGCGCGGCAGCGCGGGCGCCTCCCCCTTGCCGAGGTAGGCGAACACCAGGCCGCCGAGCGCGCGAACCGGGTAGCCGGTCGTCCGGGCGCGGGTGCGCAGCTGTGTCGAGGGCGGGATCTGGTTGGGCTGCTCGAGGCACTCGCCCTGCGGCGAGAACTTCCAGCCGTGGTAAGGACAGCGCAGCCCCGCGCCGTCGGGGAACCCGTAAGCGAGTGACGCGCCGCGGTGCGGGCACCGCTGCGCGACGAGACCCAGCTCGCCGGACTCGGTGCGGAACAGGACCAGGTCTTCCCCGAGCACCCGCACCGGCTTCACCGGGTTCTCCGCGATTTCGGTCTCGGTCGCCACCGGGAGCCAGTAGCGCCGGTACAACGCGCCGGTCGGCGTGCCCGGCCCCACGCGGCTGTACCGCTCGTTGACGTCTGGCTGCAGCATCAGCGTCCTCCCTTGCCCGGACCGCGGTGGCCACGACCCGGCCGACCACGGCTTCCTTGCCGGTTGATGTATAGGTTAATCATAGGAGCAAATAAGTCAAGATGTTCCGCAGCGGCACCGCGGCACGTCACTCCGGGCCCGGTGGACGTCCGAGCGAACGAGTGAAGACGTCGCGCACCGGGACCGGCGGCGCTGGAGCTCAGTCCCGGTGGACGAGCGACCAGGCCCGATCACGGAGGCCGAGGAACTCGTGCGACACCTGATAAGACAGCGGTCGAGGCCGCGCCGTCGGGCACGTGAGCACCTCTTTGATCCGGCCGGGTCTGCCGGTGAGCACGACGACCCGGTCGGCGAGGTAGAGGGCCTCGCCGATGTCGTGGGTCACGAACACGGTGGTGGTGTTCGCCTCGACCGCGATCCGTTGCAACTCGATCTGCAGCTCCTCACGAGTCTGCGCGTCGAGCGCGCTGAACGGCTCGTCCATCAGCAGCAACTCCGGGGCGATGGCCAGCGCTCGCGCCAGGTTCGCCCGCTGCTGCATCCCGCCGGAGATCTGGTGCGGGAAATAGCTTTCGAAGCCACCGAGCCCGACCAGCTCCACCAGTTCGGCCGCCCGGGCCCGCACCGCGCGGCGCGTCCGGCGGCTTCGCCGGGGCTCCCGCGCGCGCAGTTCCAGGCCGAACGCCACGTTCTGCAGCACCGTGCGCCACGGGTAGAGGCTCGCGTGCTGGAACACGAAGCCGGTGCGCGCGTCACGAACTTCGCCGGCACCGACCACGATCGAGCCGCGGCTCGGGTCGGTCATCCCGGCGATGAGCCGCAACAGCGTCGTTTTCCCGCACCCCGACGGGCCGACCACGGCCACGAACTCGCCCGGCCGCACGGTCAGGTCCACGCCGTCGAGCGCGATCAGACCGCCCGGTGCGCCGGAGCGGTCCGGAAAGTCCTTGCCGATCCCGGCCAGCGTCAAGCCGGCTCCGCCGAGCGCGACACTCGCCCCGCCGAAGTCCGGGCGGGCGACGACTTCAGGACACATCGAGCCTCCACGGGCAGGTCCTGCGCTCCACCAAGCGCAGCAGGGCGGTGAGGATGACGCCGAGCGCGGCCAGCAGGATCGTGCCGACGAACACGTCGGTCGTGCGGAACCGTTGAGCCCCTTGAAGAATCAGGAAACCCAGCCCCTGCTGCGCACCGAAGAAGTCCGCGACGACGATGCCGACCAGGCCACGCCCGACGGCGAGGCGCAGGCCGGTGAAGATGGCCGGCAGCGCACCCGGGAACGCCACCTTCCGGAAGCGTTCGACGGGGCCGGCCTTGAACGAGGTCGCGACGTCGGTCCACTCCCTCGCCAGGCTTTCCACCCCCGACAGAGTGTTGATCACCACCGGGAAGAACGCCATCAGCGCCACGATGAACGCCTTGGCCGGGAAGCCGAACCCGAGCCAGATGATGAAGAGCGGGGCAAGCCCGATACTCGGCGTCGCGTAGAGGGCCAGCACCCACGGCTCCGACGCGTATCGCACGTACCGGGCCTGGCCCATCACCAGGCCGAACACCACACCCAGCGCACCGGCGATGGCGAAGCCCGCGCCGAACTGCCGCAGGCTGGTGTTCAGATCCAGCCACAGATCGCCACTCTCGGCGAGTTCGCCGAACGCTCCCACGATCTTCGACGGAGCAGGCAGGATCAGAGAACTGACCCCCGAGAGGCGCACCACGGCCTCCCACAGCGCGAGCCCGCCGAGCACCGAGACCACCCCGACCCACGTACCGGTCCTCCGGCCGCGTGAGCGTCCGCGTGCCGCAACGCGCCGCCCTGCGCGCACCGTTTCCGCGGTGGCCATCAGTGTTTCGCCGCCTGGTCGAGGTAGTCGTTCACGATGAACCCGGTCAGGTCGGCTTGGCCGGGTTTCAGCGAGCCGTTGTCGACGAATGCCTGCGCGGAGCCGTCGAGGGCCGCCGGGTCGATCTTCCCGTCGGCCGGGAACAGCACCGAAGCCCGCGGACCGGTCAGCCAGTACTGGTAGGCCTGCCGGATCACCGGTTCCGGCGTTTTGAGGATCCGCGCCACGCGGGTCACGAGGTCACTCGCGTTCGCCGGATCGTGCATCCAGCGCAGGGTGCGGACCCACGCTCGCGAGAACCGCTGCAGGCCGGCTGCGTTCTTCGCCGCGTACGCCTCGGTCGTCGCCACGAACCCGGCCACGAACCGCGGCAACGCGTCAGTCAGCGAGCCCAGGTTCTTCAGACCTTGCTCACCGGCCTGGAACTCCAGGGGCGACGACAGGATCGTGGCGTCCGCCTGGCCGTTGCGTACGGCGGTGTAACGCTCCGCCGTCCCACCGGCCGTGATCTGATGGTAGGAGTCCGGTTGCACGCCGAGGTGCTTCAGGGTGGCCACGAACGCCACCGTGGACACGGAATCGGGTCCGGATGTCGCGATGGTCTTCCCCCGAAGGTCGCCCAGGCTCGTGATCCCGGGCTTCGCGACCACGCTCCAGACCGGGGCGTTGCACATCCCCGCGATCGCGACCAGCGGCGCGCCTTGGGCTCGCGCGACCAGCAGCTCGGCGCCACCGATCTGCAGGTCGAACGAACCCCCGAGCAGACCGGCGGTCATCGTGCTGGTCGCCTGACCGACCGTGGTGTCGAGCGTCAGGCCCTCGTCTCGCATGAAGCCCAGGTCCTGGGCGAGCGTCAACGGAATCGTCGAGAAGTTCTGCTGCTGCACGGCGATCCGGATCGTGGCCGCAGGCCCGTCGCCCGTGCCGGCGCAGGCCGAGACCGACGCCAGCAGGGCCACGAGAAGACCGGCGAGCAGCCCTCTCAGCTTCTTGTCCAGCCGCTTCGCGTCGAGCCGCGTCTTGTCGAGCATCATTGCTCCCGTTCAGGTCAAGCAGGCTCGGTCCATCGGGACCATTGCTCCTATCATTGACCCATATAATGAGCGTGTCCAGACCAGCGGGGCTCCGCCCGCGGCCACGGCACCACCGCCACCCCCCGTCGATCCTCCGGCACGGCGACAACCGGGGAAGATTCGTTGGTCCGACACACCGAGCCTCGGTGCAGCGTGCCCACAGCGGACGAGAAGGCGACAGCCGGTCGCCCGCAAAGCGCGCACGGAAGCCCGAAGAGCAACACTTCATTCACGGGTGGACACCAGCCTTCCCGCCCATCGCTAATTAGGATTATCATTAGAGCATAACTCTCAGCGCAGCCCTCGGCACAAGGCGATCCCCGCAGCCGACCTCGTCCTCAGACCGCGATGGTCTTGTACTCGACGTACTGGGCAAGACCGGCGGCACCGAACTCGCGACCGAGGCCACTGTCTTGAACCCGCCGAACGCGCCGTCGTAGGTCGGGGTGGCGCCGTTCACCGACAGCCATCCCGCGCGGATCCGGCGGGCGACGGCAAGCCCGCGCTCGGCGTCTTCGGTCCACACACCGCCGCCAAGGCCGTACTCCGAGTCGTTGGCGATGTGGACGGCGTCCTCCTCGTCGTCGAAAGGGATCACGACCAGCACGGGGCCGACGATCTCCTCCCGGGCGATGCGCATGCCGCTGTCCACGTCGGCGAACAACGTCGGGCGAACGTAGCAACCGCTCTCGAGCCCGGTCGGCGCTTCCGGGCCACCCACCACGAGCCGGGCGCCTTCGGCGACGCCGAGCTCGATGTAGGAGCGGACCCGGCGCTGCTGATCGGCTCGTACCATGGGGCCGATGAACGTCTCGGGGTCGGCGGGGTCACCCACGACCAGTCCGGCCACCATGGGCGCGAGCGCGCCCACGACCTCTTCGTAGCGGCTCCTCGGGGCAAGGATCCGGGTGTGGGCGACGCAGTTCTCCGCGTTGTTTCCGAATGACAGCCCCTTGAGACCGGCCACCACCGCCGGCAGGTCGGCATCCTCGAGGACGATCGCGGCGGACTTCCCTCCCAGTTCCAAGCTGACCCGCTTGAGCTACTCTCCCGCAACGGCGGCGATCCGCCTTCCGGCCGCGGTCGATCCGGTGAAGGCGACCTTGTCCACACCGGAGTGCGCGACCAGGTACTCACTGGTCTCCCGGCCCGCGGGGAGAACACTGATCACCCCGTCGGGGAACCCGGCGTCGTCGAAGATGCGCGCCAGCACGAGCGCGTCGAGCGCCGTCTCCGGGGAGGCTTTGAGGATCACCGTGCAGCCCGCGAGCAGGGCGGGGACCAGCTTGACCAGCGCCGACTGCTGCGGCGCGTTCCACGGGATCACCGCGGCGACAACCCCCACCGCCTCGCGACGCAGCAGCGTGCGGCCGGCGCCGGAAACGGCCACCTGCTCCTCCCAATCGAGCGCCGCCGCCGCGCGCAGGTAGGCCTCGGTCTGTGCCGGCACTCCCGTTGCCGACGTCCAGCGCGTGAACCACAGCGGAGTGCCGTTTTCGGCAGTGACCAGCGCCGCCAGCTCTTCCCCGTGAGCGGCGTACAACCGCATGAAGCGCTCCAGAACCACGCGCCGCTCGCCGGGGTCGAGCCGCGGCCACGAGCCCTCGTCGAACGCGGAGCGAGCGGCCACGACCGCTGCGTCGACGTCGGCCGGAGCCGCATGGGGCGCGGTCCCCACCAGCGCACCGTCGTGAGGCGAACGCACTTCCAGCACGTCATCGGAGGCCGGAGCGACCCACCTTCCTCCCACATAGAGCTCGGAAAAATCGATCACCGGAACCTTCCCTCTCGTTACGTGTCCACCGGACTGCTATCATGGGCACCGTACCGGTCCGCTGGACACCTAACAAGTGTTCAGTGGACCGCTATCCTGGGCACCGGTCCTACGGAGTACGAGGAGAAGTGATGGACGACGTGGAGGTCCCGGCCTTCCAACGGGCACGACGACCTGAACAGCGAGAGCTGCGACGGCAGGAGATCCTCGACGCTGCCGAGCTTCTTCTGGCCGACCTTCCGGCGGAGGAGATCAGTCTCCGCGAACTCGGGCGGCAGCTCAACGTGTCGAAGACCCACGTGGTCCGGTACTTCGAGACCCGAGAGGGAGTCTTTCTCGAGCTCCTGAACCGGCAGCGCCTCGCCTGGCTCGACGCGCTCAGCGAAGAACTGCCGGAACCGCCGTGCGAGCCCGAGCAGGCGATGGCGGCCTGGGCCGGGTCGCTCGCGGCGCGGCAGGTCCTGTGCCAGCTGTGGAGCCTGCTGCCCAACGTGCTGGAACGCAACGTCAGCGCCGAAACCGTGCTGGTCTACAAACTCATCGACCTCGAACACCGGACCAGGTTGGCAACACTGATCCGGGACCGCGTACCCGCCCTGACCGAGGATGACGCGCTCACTTTGACGGAGTACGCCGTCGTGTCGCTGGTGGGCCTCTGGCCTTTCAGCTGCCCGACACCGGCCATCGCCGAAGCCACCGCGGACCCGCGCCTCGAACGCGCGCGCGTCGACTTCCCCGTGATGTACGGCGAGATCCTGAAGACGACGCTCGCCGGGCTCCTCGCGCGCTCCTGATCCGCTGCGAGGGCCGCACTACCTGCCATCGGGCGTCACCGGCGGGCACCCGAAGCGGACGCCTCGGCGACCAGCCAGCCGAACGCCGGCTCGACACCCGGCATCCACTCGGGATGCCACTGGACCCCCAGGACCGGTCTGCCCGCGACCTCGATCGCCTCCACCACGCCGTCCGCGGTGTGACCGGAGGCCACGACTCCCCCACCGAGTCCGGCCACCGCCTGGTGGTGCCAGGAATTGGTGATCCGGGACCGACCGTGTACGCGGTGTGCGAGAGAACCGGGAAGGAACTCGACCAAATGGGACAAGTCGCCCGCCGACGGCGCGGCGCGCGCGGAGTCGTGCAGGATCGCCCCAGCGTCGAGGTGCTCGATCAGTGTTCCCCCGAGCACCACGTTCAGCAACTGGTGGCCACGGCAGACTCCCAGAATCGGGATCCCGGAACCCAGCGCGGCTTCGAGCAGCGCCACCTCGTAGTCGTCACGCGCGGCGTCGGGCGCGTTCGGCTGCCACCGCGGATCGGTCGTGGTGTCGAGCGGTGCCCGTCCTCCCCAGCGCGCCGGGTGCACGTCCTGTCCCCCGGTCACGATCAGACCGTCCAGGCGCGACACCACCCCGGCCTCCCCGGATTCGAACGGCAGGTCCACCGCCAGTCCGCCGGCCTCGGTGACCCGCCTGCCGAAATCGGCGAAGAACACCTCGACCGGCCGCTGTCGAAAGCGTTCGGACACACCCGTGACCAGCCCCGCCGCGACCCGGCGACCGGTGACGCCGATCAACGGCTTCACGAGACAGCACCTCCGTCCGCGATCGTCTCCGCTCGACGCCGCATCACTTCACCTGCTGCAGGACTTCGTCCGCGAAGAACTCCCAGTGGTCGAGGTCGAACTGCTGCGGTGTCTGCAGGTAGATCCGGGTGATGCCCGCGTCGGCGAACTGCCCGATGCGATCCACCACCTCCGCCGGCGACCCGACGAGGCCGTGTTCCAAGGCCTCGGGCACATACGCGGCAAGGGCTTCGGTCCGACGGGCGACCTCGGCGTGGTCGCGTCCGCAGGCCAGCAGGAGAACCGCGGAACGGCGCAGCGTCCCGGGATCACGACCGGCCTCGGCACAGGCGGCTCGCAGGTAGAGGTCCTGGTCGAAGATCTCCTCGACAGCCGGGAACGCGAGGTTGAACTCGTCGGCGTAGCGCGCGGCCAGGCGGGGGGTCTTCTTCCGGCCGCGCCCGCCGATGATGATCGGTGGCCGGGGGCGCTGAACGGGCTTCGGCAGGGCAGGCGAGTCCGTGAGCTCGTAGAACTCGCCGCGGTGCGAGAAGGTCGCGCCTGCGGGCGTGGTCCACAGCCCGGTCAGGATCGCCAATTGTTCCTCGAACCGGGCAAACCGTTCGGCCGTGACGGGGAAAGGAATGCCGTAGGCGCGGTGTTCGTCTTCGAAGTACCCGGTGCCGAAGCCGAATTCGACCCGGCCGCGGCTGATCTCGTCGACCTGCGCGACGGTGACGGCGAGCGGGCCGGGAAAGCGAAACGTCGCCGAGGTCACCAAGGTGCCCAACCTGATCCGGCTCGTCTCCGCGGCCAGTGCGCCCAGCGTGACCCAGGCATCGCCCGACGAACCCTCGATGCCCCCGAGCGCGCGGTAGTGGTCCGCACGGAAGAACCCGTCGAACCCGAGGTCCTCCGCGGCCTTCGCGGTCACGACGAGCTGCTCGTGGGTCGAGCCCTGCTGCGGGTTCGTGAAAACGTGCACTTCCATACTCACTCTTCCTCGTTTCCCCCCAGAAGAATGACCGGGACAACGCTGTTCGGGGTCGACCGGAGTACCCGATGAGACCCAACCACACGTGGAGACCTGAACCGATGTCGAACTGAGAGAACTGCACCCACCGCCGCACGTCGAGTGGCCGATCGTGCAACCAGGAGCGCCCGATCCACGGCGTGCGGAAAATGACGCCTGCGGGCAGTTTTCGTCGCCTCGGAATAGAGGGTTTTCAGCCACCCGAGCCGCCACGGAACAACTTCGAGTTGATCACCGGGCATCTAGACTGCCCATTCGAGACACCGCGCTTGTTCGCCACCGAACTCCACGAGACTTCTGTCGTACATTGCTGAAATCAAGGTCGTCGCGAGCGAAGATCGCGCCACTCGGAAGGGCATGAAGAGCGTGCAGCAGCCTACGTCGCGGTGGTCGACGAACGACGTCGCGGCACCTGACGCGTTCGCGTATTGGTCCGAGGTGATCTGCACCACGCTCGTCCACGTGGCGGCGCGCGCGACCGGCCCGACACCGTTTTCCGGGCGGATCGACCACACCGCTCTCGACGGGATCGGCCTCTCCACCGTCGCCTCCGGACCACAGCAGGTGGCGCGCACGCGGCGACGCATCGCGCTCGACCCGGAGGAGTACCTGCTCTTCAACATCCAAACCGGCGGGCGCTGCTCCGCCGCTCAGGACGGCCGGTCGGTCGCGCTCCTCCCGGGCTCGATGACGGTGCTGGACAGCACGCGTCCGTACACGATGGAATTCCCGGGCTCATTCTCCCAGGTGATCGTCCGCTTACCACGAACACTCGGGTCCGGTGAACCCGGCGCCGGTGCGACCGCGACCGAGCTCACGGCCCGGGGCCCAGGACGTCTCGTCGCCGGCTTCCTCGTCGGCCTCGCCCGGGAAGAGCCCGGCACCGCGGCCCTGCTGCCGCACGCCGCGGCCATGCTCGAATCGGTCCTGGACCGGGCAGCCGGCGACGCGTCCGAACCCACCTCGACAGCGCTCACCAAGGAACGCATCCGCCGCTTCGTCCTGCGGCACCTCCATGATCCGGCGCTGGACGCCGCGACCGCGGCAGGCAGCTGCAACCTGTCCCCCCGGTCGCTCTTCCGCGCGT
Source organism: Amycolatopsis rhabdoformis (assembly GCF_035918295.1). Lineage (GTDB taxonomy): Bacteria > Actinomycetota > Actinomycetes > Mycobacteriales > Pseudonocardiaceae > Amycolatopsis > Amycolatopsis rhabdoformis. The sequence goes on along the minus strand of NZ_CP142149.1, from coordinate 1,868,841 downwards.
TCGCCGACGGCGACGAGTCGTTCACCACGATGGTCCGGCGGCTGCGGGTCGCCCGCGCTCGACACCTCCTTCGAACCAGGCCGGATCTCTCGCTGGCAGCGGTCGCCGCGCAGTCCGGGTTCGGGGGAACCGCGCAGCTGCACCGGGCCTTCCGCACGAACGTCGGCATCACCCCGGCGACGTATCGTGACGGCGCTGCCGACGGTGGCACAGGATGTCGCACACCCGGGCACATCTCGTCACTTCCGGCCCGCCCGCGCCACTCACGCTGAGGTCACGGGCAGCAAGCCCGGACAATCGAACGGCTGAGCCGGTCCGCCGCCTGCCCTGGTGCGCAGTCGACACCGGTATCGATCACGACGGGCCTGACCATGGAACCCACCAGAATCACCTCGGTCACTGATTACCACCAGGTGCTCAGCGATTCCTTCGGAACCGTAACGAGCGACACCATTTCCGAAAAACTTTCGGCAGGGGAAATCAGTTCACACCACCTCGGCCACGACGTCTCACTGGTCGAGTCCAGATCCCACGACACGGGCTCACCGAACCTCGCCGCCTTCCGAGCCAAGGCGTCGTCGAGCGGCCTCGTGTTCTTCACCGTGATCACCGCCGGCCGGGCATTGTTCCGGCAGCACGACCGCGTCGCGGAGGTAGCCACGGGCGAAGGCGTGCTCTGCGAAGCACAGCAAGACTGGGAAGTGCGTTTCCCCCTGGGAAAATGCAGCCTCACCTTGGCAATGCCGAGCGACCTGCTGGCCGCCCGCTCGTCGGTCGTCAGTGAGCGCTGCACCCGCGCGATGAACTCGGGCCAACCCTCCACCGGTTTGCTGACCAGGTACCTGACGCACCTGTACGAGCTGGCGGGCGGGCTGTCGATCGACCAGCGGGCGGACGCCGGTGTGATCGCCAGGGACCTTCTCGCCATGACGCTGCGCGGCCTCACCGTCGCCCCCGAGTCGGCCGGCCCGGACGTGACCCTCGCCATGCTGCGCACCTACATTCACCGACACCTCGCCGACAGCCGGCTGACCGTGGCCGACCTGGCCCGGCTGCACCAGCTCTCCCCTCGGTACGTGCACAAGTTGTTCGATCGGATCGAAACCACGCCCGCCGCCTACATTCGCGAGCACCGTGCCCTGGCTGCCCGCGCGATCCTGTCGGATCGTGCGTACGACCACTGGGACATCACCGAGGTTGCCGCAGCCGCCGGCTTCGCCGAACTCCGCACGATGGAACGCGTCTTTCGCACCCGATTCGGCCTGACGCCGACCCAGTGGCGTCATTTTTCATCGACGACCTGATCCGCACGGGCGACAGACAATTTCTGCACCACCTACACGATCGAACATTACTCATGGCCACTTCATGCATTTTCGGACGGTATTCACGAGCCTTCCGCTGACATCGTCCGAGCAAACGGGGTACAACTTGATCACGCAGTCAGCACTGCGGAAGCCCTTTTCCCGATAACCTCGGAAGGAATCCAGCTCATGCGCCGTTTGGCCATCCTGGCGATCGCAGTATCCGCTCTGTCCGTTGCCATTCCCGCAGCTTCGGCCAGCGCCGCACCCGCCGGCGGATTCGTCGAAGTCTTCCTCGACGCGAATTTCTCCGGCCAGGGCGCCCTCATCGGCGACGGCCAAGCCATGCCCGACTTCGGCAAGTTCGTGGGATCCACCACCAGCTTCCAGGACAAGGTCTCCTCGATCATCAACGAATCCGACCACGACTACTGCTTCTTCGTGGACAACAACTTCAGGGGAATCAGTCTTCCTGAGCCGGCGCACACCCGTGAAGGGTCCATCGGCGCCTTCAACGACAAGCTCTCGTCCGCGCGGATCTGCTGACCGCGGTCATCTGAGTGAAGCGGGTGGCCGGCTGCGATCGGTCACCCGCTTCGAGATTCGAAACCTTTCCCAGCCCAGGTGAGTGAAGGTCATGTCCCGCGGAGAGCTCAGAAAAATCGTTTGCGGAGCAGGAATATTCGCCATGGTGAGTGCGTGCGGCGCTCCGCACGGCTCGGCCTCCACCGGCCCCGGCTCGTCGAGCATCGCCTCGCTCACCTCGACGTTGCGGGAGCTTCTTCCCACCGGCCAGGCTGTTGCCGCCGCGACCTCCGCCGCGAAGGGGAACACGCGCGGTGATCCGGCGAAATCGGCCGGGCTGATTTTCGACGACGGACGCGGCCCCGCTTTTTTCTCGCTCACCCTGGCCCGGTCGGCTGTTCGGCCGTCCGACTTGTCGGCCCAGTGCCCCGACACCGCCTACCACCCCTACAGCAAGTGCTCGAGCCGAATCCTGGCCGGCGGCACGCGGCTGACTCTCGACGAGCAACCCGCCGACCAGGCGCGGCCAGGGAACGGCGTGCTCGGTCGCACCGCGCTGGTGACCACTGCCGACGGGAACCAGATCTTTCTCATCGAGACCAACGCGCCCGACGACCAGGCTGACAGACCGACGCGTCCGGCACTTCCGCTCTCTTCCACGGCACTCGCGGGCATCGTCACCTCGTCGCGCTGGGCGCCGTTCCTGGCAACGATCCCCGCCCGCGCACCGGTCGGTTCCCCGCCGCTCGGCGAACGTCCCACCACCCCCCACGACAAGATAACCACGCTGTTGTCGGGTTTGCTGCCCCCTCGGCTCCGGATCGACGATGCCGGCGGCTCCGACGATTTCGGGCACGTGACCGTCGACGACGGTCAGGGGAAGAGCCTCGTCGCCGTGAACGTCCAGCACTGGCGAAGGGACGACGCCGACATCGCCCGGGTCTTCGCCGAAGCAGAGGTTCTCCTCGACGGCACCCGCCTCCTCGAAACTCGATCGCCCTCACCACACGGCGGCGCCGGCGCGGTGACTTGGAGTGCGGACACCCTCGATCCGACCGGGCTGCGAGTGCTGGTCGTGGCGGTCAACGCACCCGGGTACGGCGTTCCCGCGACCCGGCGGGATCCGGCGTTGACCGTGGCCCAGTTGAAGGCGACGGCTCTCGCCCCCGCCTGGCACCACCTGCCCGACCGGTGAACGCGCGGGCTCGGACGGAAGACGTTGCCTTCGCTCCTTCATCTCGACCGCGCTCGGCCGATCCCCGGGACGGCCACCGACCGCCGCAGGAGTCGGGCCCGAGCGCGGCACGACGACTTTCGCGCCGACGGCGGCATTACTTGCCTGCGGTGACCATCGTGTAGCCCCCCGTGCGTTCCCGGGAAGTATTCGTCGCGCGCGCTTTGCCGATCGGCGATGACCGTAGTTTCCTGCGGTGGGTTCTGCGCATGTCGGCAGAACACTGACCGACGCGGCGGCAGAAGCCATCGACATCCGAAGATGTTCCCGAAAGAAGGCCCCATGACCATACCCACGCTGGTTCTCGTCCCCGGCGCGTGGCACCAGCCGGCCACGTTCGATCGACTGCGCAACGAACTCGGCGCCCTCAGCTACGCAACTCGTGGCGTGAAGCTCCCGACCACCGGCCCGCGCCCCTGCGGCGACCTCTTCGCCGACGCCGCAGCCATCCGCGACGCAGTGCACGCCGTCACCGGCCCGGTCGTCGTGGTGGCCCACTCCTACGGCGGCCTGCCCGCCACCCAGGCGCTGCACGACGTCGAGCACGTCGTTTACCTCGCCGCTTATGTGCCGGACCTCGGAGATTCCCTGTACACACTGCACGGCGCACCGAACCCGGAGAGCGCCGAAGGTCTGTTCCCGACCAGCGCGGACCCGCGCGATCAGCTCTACCACGACCTCCCCGAAGCCGAGGCGGACCGGGCCGTCCGGGCTCTCGTGGATCAACTCCACCGCCCCTTCGCCGACCGCGTGACCCACGCGGCCTGGCAGCACGTCCCCTCGAGCTACGTCATCACCGAACAAGACCGCTCGCTGCCCGCCGAACTGCAAGCACGCATGGCGACCCGGACGAACGCCGTGCACCGCATCGCGTCCGGCCATTCCCCCACCTGTCACGCCCGGTGGAACTCGCCGCGTTGCTGCACCGGATCATCGGATCCTGAACGTCGACGGACGTCCACAGCCGCACTCGGCGCGAGCAGCCCGAATCACGAGAGTACTAGACCGTAGTCTTGGTGACCTCGGCCGAATCGGCAATATCTTCCATCGTCGTGGCATGATAACCGCGCTCGCGGAACATTTCCGCGGTATGCCGCAGAACGTCGGCCTTTCAACGCACATTGAGGTAGTTTCGGGCGGTGGCATCGTTGTCGTCCGAGGAACCGCCGGTGTTCATCCTGTTGCTGGCTCGTATTCACCCGACGCCGAGGACGAGGCGACCGTGCGCCGGCCGGAAGGCGTCACCGCGGAGCCCAGGCGTGGTAGGCGGCGACGGCAGTGGGCAGGGTCGGGAAGATACAGTCCTCCCCCACCTTCTCGACGATGCCGGCGGCTTCGAGGTCGGTGCGCAGGTCCTGCTTCACCCGTGCGAGGGCGAACACGACGCCGCGGGCGGTGAGTTCCTCCCGCAGCCGGTCGAGGGCGTCGGCGGCGGTGACGTCGAGTTCGACGTTCGCTTCGGTGTTGAGCACGAACCAGCGCACCGGGCCCGAGGCCGCGGCGAGCGCGCGCCGGTGGAAGTTCTCGGCGTTGGCGAAGCACAACGGGGCGTCGTAGCGGTAGACGACGAGGCCCGGTTCCACCGTCGCGTCCGGGTAGTCGTCGATGTCGTGCATGCCGGCGAGGCCGGGTACGACGCCTAGGATCCCGTCGTGCGGGCGGGCGATGCGGCGTAGCAGGTCCAAGATGGACAGTCCGACGGCGGCCAGCACACCGTAGATCACGCCGAGTCCCAGCACTCCGGCGGTGGTGAGCAGCGCGAGCAGCAGCTCGCTGCGCCGGAACCGCCCGTAGCGGCGGAACTCACGCAGGTCGATAAGATACGTGGTCGCGAAGATCACGAGGGCGCCCAGCGCGGCTTTGGGGAAGTGGGCCAGCAGCGGCCGGGCGAACGCGACGACGAGAACCACGGTGCCGAGCGCGACGAGTGAGAAGACCTGGGTCCGGCTGCCCGCCGCCACCCCCAGCGCGGTCCTGCTGCCGCTGCTGCTCACCGGGAAGCCGTGGAGGAGCCCCGACGACACGTTCGCGACCGCGAGGGCCCGCAGCTCCTGGTCCGCGCCGATCTCTTCGTCCCGCCCGGCCGCGAAGGCGCGGGCGGTGAGCACGTTGTCCGAGAACCCGACCAGAGCGATGCCGAGCGCGGGCAGGACGAGCTGCCCGACTTCGGCCGCGGAAAAGCCCGACACCGGGGGCGGCAACCCGGCGGGCAGTGTGCCGACCTCCTCGACCCCCGGGATCCCGATCACCGCCACCACCGCCGTGGCCCCCGCGATCGCCACGAGCGGCCCCGGCAGCCACGGCACGAGCCGCTGGAGAAGCACGAGCACGAGGAGCACGGCGGCCGCCACCGCGATGGTGGGCCAGTGGGCATCGGTCGCCCCGGCCGCGAACGCCGACACGTCGGTGAGGAAGTCGTCGCCGTCCACGCGGACACCGGTGACGTTGCCGAGCTGGCCGGCCACCATGAGCACCGCGATGCCCGCCATGTAGCCGGTGAGCACCGGCTTCGACAACAGCTCCGCCAGCACCCCCAGCCGCGTGAGACCGGCCAGCAGACAGAGCCCGCCGACGAGCACCGCCAGCACCGCCGCCAGCGTCGCGTAGTGGCCGGGGTCCCCCACGGCGAACGGCGCCAGCACGGCGGCCGTCATCAGCGCGGTCGTCGACTCGGGTCCCACCGACAGCCTGCTGGACGTGCCGAACAAGGCGTACACCGCGAGCGGGCCGACGGCCGCCCACAGCCCCGTGACCGGAGGCAGGTGAGCGACCTCGGCGTACGCCATCACCTGCGGCACGAGGTACGCCGCGACAGTGACGCCGGCGATGACGTCCCCGCGCAGCCACGCGCGCCGGTAGCCACGCAACCGCGCCAGGCCCGGCAGGACCGTGGACACTTTCACCCGACCGAGAGTGCTCGCCACCGGTTCCCGGGTCTGCGGGCGGAAGTCACCGACGCCCCGGGACTTCCGGCCACTGGCCGAACGTCCCCGCGGTGGGGACCGAACGCCCTACCGCCGACGGCCCGCGACTGCGAGGCTGGGCCGCATGTCTGACGCGAAATCGCGGGCCGCGGTGAGCGAGCACCCCGACGGATCCTCGATGAGGCTCGCCGCGACCTCGTCCCGCGCTGACCCGCATCGGCGCCCGTGGAAGGATCTGCCACCCGGCCGGCGCGCGGCTGTGCTCGGTGCCGCCGTGATCCAGATCGGACTGGCGGCCGCGGCGTGGTGGGACCTCGCACGGCGGCCGGCCGGCGAGGTACGCGGCCCGAAGCCCCTGTGGGCGTGGGTGATCGCCGTGAACTTCGCCGGGCCGATCGCCTACTTCCGCTGGGGCCGAGACCGCCGGGACCGCCGCAGGGGCCGCTGCAGCCGAGTGTGACGCGAGCGGCGTGGGCTTTCGCACCGGTCACCCAGGCTTGGCGCGTGGTCGCCGGGTCCGTCCTGAGGTGGCAGCGCCGCCCGACGACCCCTTCGACCCACCGCCCGAGCGCTTGCCGAAACGGGACGACGGTACAGCGCTCGACCGTGCCGAAGGGGTGCCGAGGGCAACGCTCACCACGTCGGCCGCCGCCACCGTGCGGACCCGTCCGCGGCCGGGCCATCGCCCGCGGCTCACAACAGGGGGCCGAGCTGGTACGTCCTGGCCACGTCCGAGTCGGGCACCGGCCCCTGTTCTTCCGCCGTGCGCGCCGGAACGACCACCACCGGACACCGCGACTCACGCAGGCAGTGGGCGGACACCGAACCGACCAGCAGGCGCAGCAACCGGCCGTGCCCGTGGCTGCCCACCACGAGCATGGCCGCGTTCCGCGCGGCGCGCACGAGCGCCGGGCCGGGCGCGCCCTCGACGGCCTCGACTCTCACCGGCACGGGATCCGCGCCGTCGAGGACCTGGGCGACCGCCTGCTCGGCCCGCCACCGACAGCGGGCTTCCGCTTCGCCCTTCGCCCGGGTGGTCGCCCACTCCGGATCGGCCACCGGATCGACGGTCCAGGCGCGCAGGGCCACCACCTCACGGCCACTCACCCTCGCTTCCGACAGCGTCCAGCGCAGGGCCGCGGCGCCACCCGCCGAGCCGTCCACCCCCACGACGATGACATCAGAGCCCTCCGCGGTCATTTCTCCTCCTCTCCCTGCCGGACGGCCGCCATCCCCTCCTCCGCCGCATCGGCCCGCAAGCGCTACGACGCGGTCACCGGTCCTGCGGCTCGCGAGCGGAGACGGCGGCGAGCTCGCCCGCGATGGTCCGGGCCCACGCGCGGATCATCGGCCAGTCGCGGTTGTCGCCGTCGCGCACCCGCAAGGCCGTGACGACGGCCCGCTCGGGGAACCTCAGCCGCGCCCGGTCGATCCGGCCGCCGAACAGCCGGTGCTCGCGGGCGCCGGACGCGACGAGGAGATCGGAGACGTCCACCGGGTCTTCACCGGTTCGATCCGGCCGCCCCACCGGCCCGCTCGAGAACAGCCACACCGGAAGCCGCCTGAGCTGCTCGCGGTGCTCGTGCACGAGCCGCCGCGCGCTCTCCAGCCAATGCCCGAGGTAGACGGCGCTGCCGAGAACCACGGCGTCGTAGCCGTCGAGCGAGGCGACGTGTTCCGCGTCGACCACGTCGGCCACGGTCGACCCCGCACCGGTTTCCTCCAGCGCGGCCACGGCCACGACGGCGATCTGCTCGGCGATTTCCCTCGTGGCCCCGTGCCGGGTCGCCACCGCGACGAGGATCCTCATGACATCGCACCCCTTCGATCGAGACCACCCACGTTGCCGCCACCCGCCGTTGCGAGGGAGAGCCGGAAGTCCCCTGGCGTGAGGACGAAATCGGCCGCGATCGGCCCTCCCTCTCCCGGCCGGGCACCCGATCCCGATCCCCGGAGATCCACAGTGGACCAGGCAACCGTTTCGGCTACGGGATCGTGTCCGGCGCGACGATCACGCGGAGCACGACCTACCCGCGGCGCGACGGCAAGGGCCGCCGGCCCCCGGTCAGCTCCGGCCGGTTCGGGCCTGCCGCACGGCGGCGAGGTCCGCACCCCAGGCCGCGGCACGAGCCGGTTCCCCTTCGACGAGCCGCGTGTCACCACCGCTGACCTCGACGAAGAAGCTGGCAGGGGGAACGGCCGGTTCGTGGCCGAGGCGGCGCAACAGCTTCGCCGCCGCGTGGGCCGCCGAGCCGGTGAGCCACCTCGCTTTGGCGAGGCGCGTGTCGAAGACGGCTGTGTCGAGTCCCGGCGGCAGCACGTTGAGCGTGCCCAGCCACTCCCGGGCGCCGAGTTCGTGCGTTCGGGTCCCCGCCGGCGCCTGATCGGCCGCGGCCTCGCGGGTCGCCGGCCGGCTCAGGCCGTGCACATGGGTCGGCGCGCCCACGACGAGCAGGTCGTACCCGGTCAGGTCGTGCGGCGCGCGCTCGACCGGCACCACGTCCGCCGACCCCAGCCCGTCGGCCACCGCGCGCGCGAGCTCCTCGGTGGAACCGAACATCGACTCGTACACAATCAAGGTGCGCATCTCAGAATTCCCTTCACCGCTCGATCCGCACAAAGTCCGCCCGTCAGGAACGCGCTTTTTTCGCCAGCTCGGCGTACCACTCCTGCTGCCATTTCCCCGCGCGGCGACGATTGAGTGCGAACACCGCGATCGCGTACGCCAGCGCGAGGGCGACGCACGTCGCCAGGAACAGCCCGATCGCCGCGGCGACCGAATTGACGACGACCGCCGGGGCGCGCAGAGGTGGGCTCACCACGCCACCCGAGCGGTTCACCCAGATCGCCACGGTGTCGCCGCGGTGCATGCCTTCACCCGCCGAGACCTGTCCGGCGTGGAGGCGGCCGTCGGGGCCGAACCACTCGGCCGCGGTGGGTGCCGGGACGGCGCCTTCCCCACCACGACCTCCGGCGGTGGGGAGTGGCCCGTCGGCGAGCAGGGTCGCGGTCGCCTGCCGGTCTTCGGCGAGCTCGCGCACGGACTGCTGCTTCTGGACCGCGTAGACCTGGGAGCCCGCCGCGGCGGAGAACGGTATCGCGGCCAGCGCCAGAAGGATCGTCGTCAACGCCAGGGCGGCCTGCAGCCGGTCGGAGGTCCGCGCCACCGAATCGCGCCCCGGCGCGACGAGGCGCCACCACTTCAGCGCGCGGCTCGCCGACCCGTTCATGTCATGCGCCTCCCTGGACTCGGGGCGGGGTTTTCGCCTTCAGCATGGGCTGAGCACCGGCCCGGCCGAAGAGTCCTTGTGCCCGTCCGCCCGGGCCGCCGGACCCCGCCGCCCCGTCCGTCCCGGCGCTCGCCCGAGGACGAAAGACCCTTGGCCGGTCCCCGCGGACGCGGGACATCAGGGCGGTGACCTCCACGGCGCTTCTCACGGAGGCGGCGGTGCCCGTGACCGAAACCGGCGCGGGTGCGTTGCCCGTGGTCCAGCACGGGGTCCTGACCGGCACGGCGACGTTCCGGGACGTGCTGCGCGTCCTGCCCTCCACCGGCACTCCCGACCGGACGATCAGCGCGGCGAGGTGTCCGAAGCGGACTGAACGATCGTCACCTCGGCCACCGGGCGGCGTGCGGTCATCCGCACCGGCAGGCCATGACCCACGCGCACCAGGGTGTGCGGCTCCCCGATCTCCCGGAACAGCTCGAGCAGGGGCCCGCGGGTGCCCGGCGTTTCGAACGGCTGCGAGACGCAGGAGGTGGCCAGCCCGTCGGCGGTCGCGGTGAGCAGCACCCGCTGCAGAACGAGGCCGGCGCGGACATCGGCCGCCACACCGTGCTCACGGGTGAGCACGACCGCGAGGCACGGGTCCTGTTCGAACTGCCGCGTGGGGATGGCGGGATTCTGGTGCGAGGACCGCAGGGGAACCACAGCGGGCACGCCCGCGGGCGGCCCGAAAGCGACGGTCGGCACGCCGTCGGGGCTCTCCGGTGGCCGGCCGGTCCACCGCGCCGATTCGGCCCGGAACCGTTCGTCGGCGGCCTGGACCGCCTCCGCCTGCCGGGCGAGCGCGGTCACCCGCGCGTACCGGGAAGAACCGTCGAGGAACTCCAGCACGCCGCCCTCGGCCAGCGCCGCCGAGCGCAACCGGGCACGGCACGTCTCCGAGACCGGTTGTGCCGACAACGGCCGGCGGTTGGTGTGCCGGCGGAAAACCGCTTCGGCGAGCTGCCGGTCCGGCCGCGCTCGACCGGCGCCACCGTCGATGCGGATCACGGCGAGCAGGTCGGGTTCAGCCGGCTTCGCCAGCACGCGGACTTGGGCACCGAGCCCGTTGTCACGCAACACGAGAGCGAGGTTGTACACCGCCGCACCGCACGAAAGGCGCGCCTCGCGTGCGGCCGGATCGGCGACGGTGAGCACCCGCGAGCGATCCAGCCACACCTCGATACGCGGACCGGCGACGACGAAGCGCCACGGCTGGGTGTTGTGCGGGGAGGGCGCGCGAACCGCCGCGGCGAGCGCTTGGTCGACAGCCGACGGGAACGGAGCGGTCATCGGGGCCTCCTGGCCGGCCGGTCCTCTTCCGTGCGGAGCGGGGTGTCCCGCACCAGGTCGGTGATCGGGCGGCGGGGAGAGAGCGGCACCGTGGCGACCGGGTGGCCGAAGCGGAACAAGGCTTGCGGCAGGCCGGGCAGCCCGAGGCGTTCGGCGAGCAGCTCACGGGACCCGAGCAGGTGCAGCGGCTGGGTGAGGACCGAACCGGCCAGGCCTCGCGCGGTGGCTTCGAGCCAAGCCCGCTCGAAGGCGGCACCGGCGGCGAGGTGATCTCGCCGGCCGTCGCCGTCGGTGCAGAAGAAGAGAAGGCGCTCGCCCCCGAGCCGATCGGCCAGTCGCGCGTCGTCGGGTACCGGAGTGGCCGGGCGGACCAGCCCGGCCGCCGGCAACGAGTCGTCACCGAACGCCGCCTCGGGCACCCCGCTTTCAGCACCCCGGCCGTGCGCGCCGAACGAGTACGCCGTCCAGGCGTGCAGCTCCCGTTGGTACGCCCGATCGGCGCGGAAGACCCGCGTGGCAAAACCCAGCAGCCGGCCCAGCTCCCCGAGATTCCCGGGTACGGCCGGGCACACGCCGGGTTCGGCACCGGCGGCCGCCACCGCCGCGCTGTCCACATCGGACACCGGATCCGCGGCGAACCGCCTTCGGTGGCTGCGGCGGCGCCCGATGGCGTGGAACCGGACGAGTTCCGGCTCCGCGGGACTGGCACCCGGCACGGCGTGCACCGTGGCCACGACCGGGCCGTGGGCCGGGTAGTTCGTGCTGTCGCACCGGCGCAGCACCCGCGCAGCGAGCTGCAGGTGTGCCAGTGCCGCGCCGCACGACAGGGCGCGGTCTCGGAATTCCGGATCTTGTCGGGGCAGTTCGATGTCGGTGCGCTCGACGAGATCGGCGTTCGCGCCGCGGAAACGCAGGATCCACGGCTGGGTGTTGTGCACGGACGGGGCCCGACCCACCGCGCGAGCGAGCACCGTGATCTCGGACGGCGCGAGGGCCATCACCGACTGGCTGGTCGTCATTTCCACTCCTGCACCCGGAGACGAACACTCCGGCGCGTCCCATGCTCGTCAGGGCAGCTATCGGCCGCAGGGGCCCAAAGTCCCCGCCGAGGCGGCGGACGGCCCTAGCCGCGGCCGAGGGCCGCACCGAGGCTGGCGTGGTACCCGAAAGAAGGGCGAACGCGATGAGTTCCGCGCATCGGGCCCACGGCCGGCTGATCGTCGTCGGCTTCGACGGATCCCCCGCCGGTGACGCCGCGCTGCGCTGGGTGCTCGGCGTCGCCGTCCAGCCCGGTGATTCCGTGCACGCCGTGGTCGTGCGGCCCGTCCAGGTCTTCCTGCCCGGCACGTCGTTCGCGCTCCAGCCCCACGGCCATCGCCCCGCGGGCCGGTGCTCGCCGCGCGAGCACATCGCGGCCATCCGCGTCGAGTTCCCGGCCGAGGGAGAGGTGACCGTCTCCACCCCGCAAGGTGACCCTGCGACCGAATTGATCACCGCCTCGGCCGACGCCGATCTCCTCGTCGTCGGCGCCCGGGGGGCCGGGCGCACGCAGGAGTTCCTGCTGGGCAGCGTCTCGCGCGAATGCGTGCGCTACTCGCGGTGCCCCGTCGTGGTGGTCACACCCGAAGCCGCGCGGCGGCTCGCGCCCGCGACGACCTGACTCACGCGACAGGTGCGGCCCAGTCGAGCCGCACGCCCTCGCCGATCCGCGACTCGACGGTGAACGTGCCGCCCAGCGCTTCCGCACGATCACGCAGGTTGCCCAGGCCGCTCGGCTCGAGCTCGGCCGGCAAGCCGGCACCGTCGTCGATCACGGACACCTTGATCGCTCCGTCGCGCACCACCACCGAAACGGTGAGCGTCGCCGCGCCCGAGTGCCGCACGGTGTTGCTGACCGCCTCGCGCACCACGGCCTCGACGTGCTCGGCCAGGTGCGGTGGAACCGTGTCCAGCGGGCCGGACATGCTCACCGTCGGGTGCAGCGGCGCGTCGTCGGTGAGCTCGGCGATGGCATCGTGCAACCGGTTGCGCAGCCGCATCTCTCCCGCCACACCGCCGTGCAGGTCGAAGATGGCCGTGCGGATCTCGGACACGATCTCGTGCAGCTGGTCGATGCTGTCCTGCAGTCGACGCCGCACATCGGTGTCCTTCGCCCGGTGCTGGGTGCTCTTCATCGCCAGCCCGACCGCGAACAACCGCTGGATCACGTGGTCGTGCAGATCCCGGGCGATCCGGTCGCGGTCGGTCAGCACGTCCAGCTCGCGAGCCGCACGCTGCTGCGCCGCCAGCTGCAACGCCAGGGCGGCCTGGTCGGCGAAGGACGCCACCACCGGCAGCTGAGCGGTTTCGAACGCCGGCGCCCCGGGCTCCCGGAGCGTGATCAGCACCCCCGACGTCCGCTCGCCGGCCCGCAGCGGGACGACGAGCGCCGGCCCGTACCGGCGATCCGGTGCGAGCAGGAGCTCGGAAACCCGTCGAGGGGTGCGGTCCCGGAACACCGAACCGGGCACGGTGGCCTCGACCGCGATCCGCGTCCCGGTCAGCGCCTGTGCCGGATCGCCCGCGCACACGGTGACGGTGAGGTCCGCGGGCTCGGCATCTTCTTCCTCCGCGGTGTCGAGCTGTCCCGACCCGGGCAACGCCAGCATCGTGACGTCGGAGTTGGTCAGTTCCAGCGCCCGGCTCGCGATCAGGTCCAGCGCGTCGGCCGGGTCGGTGCCGCCCAGCAGTTCGGTCGTCACTTCGCCGGTCGCACCCAGCCACCGCTGCCGGATCCGCGTCTGTTCGTAGAGGTGCGCGTTCTCGATCGCGATCCCCGCCGCGGCCGCCAGAGCCTGCAGCACCACCTCGTCGTCGTCGGTGAACGCGTCCGCGCCCTTCTTCTCCGTGAGGTAGAGGTTGCCGAACACCTCCTCCCGAACCCGCACGGGCACGCCGAGGAACGAGTGCATCGGCGGGTGGTTCGCGGGAAACCCCACCGACGCCGGGTGCGACGAGATCTCCTCCAGCCGCAAGGGTTTCGCGTCGTCGATCACCAGGCCCAGCAGGCCGTGCCCCTCGGGCAGGTGACCGATCCGCTCGCGTGTCCCGGCATCGATGCCGAGGTAGACGAACTGCGCGAGCCCACCGTCGCCCAGCACGCCGAGCGCGCCGTAGCGCGCCTCGCCGAGGTCGACGGCGGCCTGCACGATCCGGCGCAGTGTGGTGTCCAGCTCGAGGCCGGACGCCACCGCCAGGACCGCGTCGAGGAGACCGTCCATCTTGTCGCGCGTGCCGAGCAGCACCTCGATGCGCTCCTGGAGGTCGCGCAGGGTCTCGCGCAGCTTGAGCTGCGCCAGGGTGCCGGACAGCCGCCGGCCGTCACCAGGGGGTGTCGTGGCTGTCATCGCGTCCTCCTCGCCGTCCGCGGCATCCCCGGAAGATGACTTTGGCCTCTGTGGTCCGCACCGCGAGGCGGGCAAGCTGGGCCGCGAACCACCCGCAGAATCCAGCGTGCCGCACCGCGCGGCTCAGGAGAACCATGAACCTCCACGTGGCCCCGGCCGGTCGGCTCGGCACGGAACAGGTGACCTCGGTGCTGCGCGCCGCCACCCTCGCGCCGTCCACGCACAACACCCAGCCGTGGCTCTTCGCCGCCGACCGCGACGAGATCGCGCTCTACGCCGATCTCGACCGCGTGCTGCCCATCGCCGACCAGGACCGCCGCGAACTCCTGCTTTCCTGTGGGGCCGCCCTGTTCAACCTGCGGACCGCGATCCGCGCCCTCGGAGTGCACCCGGCCACCACGCTGTTCCCGCGACGTGACGAGCCCGAGTTGCTCGCTGTGGTGCGGCCACGCACCACAGCACCGGCCGACCCCCGATCCGCGGCGCTGGCCCGGGCGATCCCCCGGCGGCACACCAACCGCGCGCCGTTCGCGGCGAAACCCGTCCCGGCGGGACTGCTCAGCCTGCTGCGCCACGCGGCGGAGGCCGAAGCCGCGTGGCTGCCACAGCTCGACGAGCACCAGCTCGCCACCCTGGACGAACTCGTCCGGGAAAGCCACCGCCTCCAGTCCGCCGACCTGGCGTTCGTCGCCGAGTGGCGACGGTGGACCGGCCGCGACGCCGCGAGCCGCGACGGTGTTCCGTTCACCGCCGCGGGCACCGCGGCCGATGACGACACGTGGGTGCTGCGCGACCTGGGCACCGGCACGGCCGCCACGGTGCCCCCGCTGGTCGTGGTGCTCGGCTCGTTCGACGACGCGCCCGCCGATCGATTGCGCGCGGGACAGGCGATGCAGCGGGTCCTGCTGACGGCGACCGGTCACGGCCTCGACGCCTCCTTCATCTCCCAGCCGGTCGAGGTCCCCGCGACCCGGGACCGGTTGCGCGCCCTACTGGGCGACGGCCTCTGGCCGCAGATCGTGCTGCGGTTCGGCTACGGCGAGCCCGGGGCGTGGACGCCCCGGCGGACGCTGGCCGACGTCCTGCTCGAGCGCCCGTCGCTGTCCGCCTGATCTCCGCCGTGCCTAGTCGCGGCCTAGTCGCGGCCTAGTCGCGGCCTAGTCGCGCGGAGCGTCCCGCAGCTCGGTGGCCAGCACGGCGGCCTGGGTCCGCCGTTCCATCCCGAGCTTGGCCAGGAGCCGGGACACGTAGTTCTTCACCGTTTTCTCCGCGAGGAACATCCGCTCGGCGATCTGCCGGTTGGTCAGCCCTTCGCCGATGAGATCGAGCAGTGTGCGTTCCTGCTCCGACAGCCGCGCGAGCGGACCCTTCTTCTCCGCGCTCGCCCTCAGCTTCGCCATCAACGCCGCCGCGGCGTGCGCGTCGAGCAGCGATTTGCCGGCCCCGACGTCGTGGACCGCGGACACGAGGTCGAGGCCCTTGATGTCCTTGATGACGTAACCGCTGGCCCCGGCCAGCACCGCGTCGAGCATCGCCTGCTCGTCGGTGTACGACGTCAGCATCAGGCACTTCAGCCCAGGCAGCTTCGAGAGCAGCTCCCGGGCCAGCTCGATGCCGTTGCCGTCGGGCAGCCGCACGTCGAGCACGGCCACATCCGGCCGCAGCGCGGGAACCCGGGCCAGTGCCTGGGACACGTCAGCGGCTTGCCCGACGACGGTCAGCCCTTCGTCGTCCTCCAGCAGCTCGGCGACTCCGCGCCGGACCACCTCGTGGTCGTCGACCAGGAAGACCCGAAGCATCGCGCCCTCCTCGAGCCTCGGGCACGGCGGCTCGCCGTGCGACGTTCAGCAGCGTACGACCCGAGGGCCCGGCTACGGCGAGGACCGAAGTCCCCGCACGCCCGCATTTGGTCCCTTCGACGCCGGCACCGACCACACCAGCCGGAGCCGGTCGGCCCCCGTCTCCACGGTCAAACTGCCGCCGCGATCGCGAGCTCGTTGTCGCAGCGCCAGTACTTCCGGCGCCGACGCCGGATCCGAAGCAAACACTCCCTCGCCGCCGACGACCGCGCTGAGCCCGGCCGGCTCCGCGGTGATCTCCACGGTGACCGCCGTGGCCCGCGTCCATCCCGCGACCAGCGACAGAGCCGCCCGCAGGAACGGAACCACGGCGTCCGCCGAGTAGCCGTCGAGCTTGCCGATGAACCGCGTCGCCGGCGCGAACCCCAGCGACGGGGCCACCTCCGCGAGCACGCGCAGCACCTCGTCGCGCACCGGCGCCGGCCGCAGCGGGGCCACGTCGTCGAGCCGGTACACGGTGGCCTGGACGTGGTTGATGACGTCGTCGATCTCGGCGATGGTCTCGTGCAACCGCGTCGTGACGACCGGTGACTTCGCGAGTCCCGCCGTCGTCTGCAACGACAAGCTCGCGGCGTACAAGCGCTGCATGATCTCCCCGTGCAGCTCGGCGGCGATGCGGTCCCGCTCGTCGTGCAGCGCGTTGCGCTGTTGCTCGGCGCGCGCGCCGGCGAGCTCGATCGCCACCGCGGCCTGGTCCGCGAAGCCGACCGCCATGTCCAGGTCGTCGGGGCCGAACGCGGGCCGGCCGCTGCGACGGGCGGCGGTCAACACCCCGGTGATCCGCCCGTGGCTGGTCAGCGGCACCGCGAGCACGGCGTCGACGTCCAAGGCCACGACGGGGGCGTGCTCGAGCCGATCGCGTTCTTCCGGCCACGAGCCGGTCCTCGCTTCCCCGCCGGCCAGCACGGTCCCGGAGATCGTGGCCTGCGCGGGCACCAGGACCCCGGTCAGGGCATCCGCGCCGTACCCGACCGCCCGGTCCACGCGCAGCCAGGCGGCGTCCCCCGTGGGCCGGACGATCGTGACCAGGTCGGCGTCCGCGAGTTCCCGCATGTGCGTGGCGACCAGGTCCAGCGGACTTTCGAACTCCGAGGACAAGAGCTCGCGGGCGATCGCCGCGGACGCGCGCAACCAGGCCTGCCGGTTGCGCGCGGTCTCGTAGAGCCGCGCGTTGTCGATCGCGCTGCCGGCCGCGGCGGCCAGCGCGAGCGCCAGTTGCTCGTCCTCGGAGGTGAACCGGCCGCGCTCTCCGTCGGTGAAATACAGGTTTCCGAAAACGCTTCCCCGCACGCGGATCGGCACACCCAGGAAACTCTCCATCGGCGGGTGGCCGGGTGGGAACCCGATCGAGCGCGGATCGTCCTGCAGCCGGGTGTGCCGGATCGGGCGTGGATCGTCGACGAGTGCGCCGAGCAGTCCTTTGCCTTCCGGCAGGTGCCCGATCCGCTCGACCGCGTCCGCCGCCATGCCGGCGTGCAGAAACTCCGTGAGGCGCCCGTCGGCACCGACCACGCCCAGCGCCGCGTACCGCGCCCCGATCACTTCCCTTGCGGCGTCGACGATCCGTCGCAACAACGCGGGCAGTGTGAGGTCACTGGTGATCATCTGGGTGGCACGCAGCAGGCCCCGCAACCGCCCCTGGGTGCCGATCACTTCCTGGGCGCGTTCGACCAACTGACCCAGCAACTGGTCCAGCTCCATCCGAGGCTGGTCGGGAAACGTCAGCCGACCGGCTTCGGCTTCGCCGTGCTCGCTCACCCCGGCTCCCGCTCCTCGAAAGCCCGCGTCGGACGAAACCGCGTTGCGGCCAGTCTTCTCACGCGCGCGCCGGGCAGTCAAGCCACCCGGTGCGGTTGGCCGCGGTTTCGTCCCGAACGAAGAGCCGAGGGACACCCCTTCTCGTCGAACACCCGTACCGGCCGGTACGACCGAAGCCGGGCTTCCGGCTCACGCTGGTGCTGCGGGTCTTCCTGTACCCGCACGAGCGGCACCCGGCGTGCGCGCCAAGTGCCACCGTGCGGCTTTCGTCCACAGTGGCCGCTCCGGTCCGGCCCCTCGGGGCCGCGGCACGATCATGGGTCACAGCGGATGATCGCTCCCCCGGCGCACGACCAGCACCGGGCACGACGAATGGTGCAGCAGGGCCTGGCTCGTCGAGCCGAGCAGCATGCCCCTGAACCCGCCGCGCCCCCGGCTTCCCACGACCACCAGTTGCGCCCGGTCGGACTCGGAGAGCAGGGCGTGCCGCGGCCGGTCCCGCGTCACGATCCGCCGGACCCGGACATCCGGGTACTTTTCCTGCCACCCGGCGAGCCGCTGCGCCAGCAGTCGCTCCTCCCCCGGCTCGAGAGACTCCGGCTGCGGGATGAGCCGCGCGGTGCTTCCGGGGCCGTCGTAGGTGACGTCGTTCCAGGCGTGCAGAGCCACGAGCGGCACGCCGCGGAACCCGGCTTCTTCGAACGCCGCGGCGATGGCCGCCTCACTGTTCGGGGTGCAGTCCACGCCGACCACCACCGGCCCCTCCGAGGGGACCGGGCCGTCGCCGTGGCGGCCGCGGATCACCGCGACCGGGCAGCCGGCGTGGCTCGCGACGGTCGCGGCCGTGCCCCCGACGAGCATCCCGGCGAACCCGCCGGTGCCCGTCCGGCCGAGCACGACCATGCGGACGCGCTTCGACCGGTCGAGCAGGCCGGCCGGGGGTGCGTCCGCCACCACCTCGGTGCGCACGGTCAACGACGGGCCGATCGAAAGCGCGAGTTCCCTTGCCCGCTCGGTGATGCGTTCACCTTCGAGGCGCAGTTGCCCGAACAACGCGTCGCTGCCGGCCGGCCCGCCGCCGTAGTACAGCGCAGCGACCTGAAGGCAGTGCACCACCTCGAGTTCGAGCGCTCGCGCGGACGCCAGCCGCGCGGCCCACCGCACGGCTTCGCCGGCACCTTCGGAGCCGTCGACGCCCACCACGACGGTGGCGCTGTCGTTCGGTGTCATGACCATGGGCCCTGCCCGGCCGCGACGGTTTCCGCGCCGACGACACCCGGCACGGCGAGCGCGAGCAGGGTCGCGACGTGCCGGTCGATCTCATCGTCGAAGCGGTCGACGATGCGCACCGCCCCGTCGTGGACTTCCACCTTCCACCGGCCGGTACCGCCGTAGACCTCGAGACGGTGGCGCACGTCGGTGGCGATGGCCGCGTCGCCGCGCGCGAGAACCCGGACCACGTCGCCCCGGGTGACGATGCCGACCAGCCGGCTGCCCTCGACGATCGGCATCGCCCTGATCCTCCCGTCGACCAACGCCTGGCACAGGTCGGCCACGTCGGTGCCGGCGGACATCGCGGTGGCCGGGGTGGTCATCACCGACGCCACCGCCGTGTCGACCGGCGCGGACGGCTCGGGCCGCAGGTGGGCCGACCGCGCGTCGGCAGGGACCTGGCTGATCAGATCGGCTTCCGTGACGATGCCGACGAGGCGTTCGTCGTCGTCGACCACCGGCAGCGCGGTGAAGCCGTGCTCGGACAGCACTTCGGCCGCTTCCTTGACCGGTGCCCCTGGGCTGATCGTGACCACGGGGGCGGACATCAGATCTCGTGCACGCATCGGGTTCTCCTTTCCCCTTGTGCTGCACCGAAAAATAAGCAACTTCGGGGGCACGGCGCGTCGGTCCGGAGTCACCGCCGCGAAGGACCAACGTCCTCGGTTCGCGGAGGTTCCAACGCCTGCGCCACCGTCTCCCACGCGGGCGGCACGTCGTCGGCGGCGAGCGCGCCGGCGCCGATGTCGTCACGCGCCCACCACTCGCTGTGTGTACCGGCCGAGCACGGCGAGCAATCCCGCCATGGCGACGGTCATCCACTGGGCCGGCTGGTGGGCGCCGATCACCGTGAACTGGATCGCGAGCCACCCGACGAGCACGGCACAAGCTGCGTAGGCGAAGTACGGGGCACGCCGGTCGGTCCGCCACGCCACCGCGGCGGCGAGCCCGAGCACACCCCCGATCGCCACCGCGAGCGCCGCACCCGGCAGCACCCAGCTGTGCAGCCCCAGCGGCGCGAGGTCCGCCGTCGGCAGGTCGAAGCCCGGCGCCCTGGCCATCAGCCCGATCCCGCCCACCACCGCGCTCAACGCGAACAAGGTCTCGTACACGGCGAGGGCGTGCAGCGCGGCCCGGCCGCGCCGGGTCAGCACGTCCTGCTCCCCGGCCGGACGACCGCGACCGGGCACGCCGAATGCACCAGCAGCGCCTGGCTCGTGGAACCGAGCAGCATCCCGGTGAACCCACCGCGGCCTCGGCTGCCCACCACGATCAGCCGGGCGTCCGCGCCGCGCTCCAGCAGAGCGCGGACCGGCCGGCCCCGAACCACGACCACGCGGACGGGCAACGCGGGGAACTCGGCGCGCCACGGCGCGAGCTGCTCCTCCACGAGCCGACGCTCCGCGACCTCGACACTTTCCGGATCGAAGCCGCGTTTGCGAAGCACTCCTTCGGGTGTGATCTCGCTCCAGGTGTGCACGGCGACGAGCTCGGTGCCGTGAGCAGCGGCCTCACCACACGCGAAGCCGAGCGCGTCCGTGCTGTCGGGCGAACCGTCGAGTCCGACCAGCACCGGGCCCGCCGAAGGTGGCGGATCGTCGGGTTTCGGTCCCCGCACCACGACCACCGGGCACGGCGAGTGGGCCGCGAGCGCCACCGCGGTCGAGCCGACGAGCAATCCGGTGAACCCACCGAGACCACGCGAACCCAGCACTGCGAGGTCGACGTCGGAGCTCTCCCCCAGCAGCACACCGACACGACTGCCTTCCACCGCGCACCGCTCGATCGGCAGCGACGGTCGCTGCTCCAGAACCGCGCTCTCGGCTTCGGCCAGCCACGATTCGGCGCGCGACCGGAACCCCTCCCGCACGGCCCGCACCGCGATGCCCGAAACGCCTGGGGACGGGACCACGTAGGCCTGCACCAGCCGCAGCACCGCACCACGGCGCGCGGCGGCTTCGGCAGCCCATACCGCGGCGTGCACCGCCGAGGCCGAACCGTCGATGCCGGCCAGGACGGTCCGCCGCTCAGGTCCGGCCATGGTGGACACCCCCGCCACTGCGCGCCGGCTCGAGCCGGCGCGGGTCCTTCGGGTCCTGAGCGGTGATCCCGGCTTCGCTCAGCACCACCGCGTCGGGACCCGGGCACACCGTCGACAAGTGATCGGCGGCGAGGCGGCGGACGGTGAAGGGCGGGGTGCTCGCCGGCCCGCCGACGGAGCGGATGCGGCCGCGTCGCTCGGGCAGATCGACGCGGACCCCTTTCCCCACGGGCCCATCGCCTCGTTGTGCGAACATCGGTCCTCCTTTCGGCCGGGTGAACCACCTCGACGGTTCCGCGAGCGTGGCTCCGGCCTTGTCGTGCCGTGAGGCGGACGGGTTCCGGCCTCGCGTGCGCACCGACGCTTCGTTCTCCAGGCCGAGCTCAGTGCACGACCGCGACGGGGCACGACGACTGGCTGAGCAGCCGGTTGCCGGTCGACCCGAAGAGCCCGCCGCCGACCGGGCCACGCCCCCGGGTGCCGATCACGATCAGCTGGGCGTTCTCGACACCCTGCAGCGCTCGCGCGGCCGAGCGGTCGCGCACGGCCCGCGTCCGCGTGAGCACGCCGGGGTAGCGGCCGGACAGGTCTTCGACTCGGCGACTCAGGGCTTCGGCCTCACTCTCCGCTTCGGCATCGAGGGCTTCCGGCTCCTCCAGGAGACTTTCGTGCCACGCGTGCACCACGACCACCTGCACGTGCCGGCTCCGGGCGGCGGCGAACGCGAACTCGAGCACCCGCTCGTCACCGGCGCCACTGACGCCGACGGCGACGGGTCCGTCCGGCTTCACCCGGCCGCGGACGACCACGACGGGACAGCGGGCGTTCGCGGCGACGCGCAGCGCGACCGAGCCGACGGCCACGCCACGCAGGCCACCGATCCCGTGTGAGCCCAGTACGAGCAGGGCCGCCTCCTCCGAGAGCCCGACCAGCAGTTCGCCGGCGAGCCCGAGGCGGATCAGGTACTCGGTCGCGACCCCCGGCGCGGTGGCCTCGGCGACCTGCGCGGCTCGCCGGATCCAGCGGTGCGCCCGTTCGAGCAGCCGCTCCGTCTCCTCGGTGGGCGTGCCGCGGACGAGATCGGCGTCGTCGAAGATCCCGGCGTGGAACAGCACCAGCCTGCGGTGACCGGACCACGCTTCGGCGGCCGCCCAGCGAACCGCCGCGAGCGCCGCTTCCGACGCGTCGATTCCCGCCACGACAGCCCCTCGGGCCGCTGCCTCGGTCACCTCGTGCC
Organism: Amycolatopsis rhabdoformis; assembly: GCF_035918295.1. Taxonomy (GTDB): domain Bacteria; phylum Actinomycetota; class Actinomycetes; order Mycobacteriales; family Pseudonocardiaceae; genus Amycolatopsis; species Amycolatopsis rhabdoformis. Next base: position 1,846,742 of record NZ_CP142149.1, on the reverse strand, counting down.
TCCGTCCGCCGCCGGGATCCCCGCAGCCAGACCACCGTCGCTCAGGAACGCCGGCCCCGATGAGGGGCCGAAGTCCCTTCCCCGGAGGACGAAAGCGCGGATCCCTTCAGCAGGGTCGCCGCGTGATCGGGTACCTCACGTTGCAGTCGCCGGTCGGTGCGGGTGTAGCCCCCGTCGGGCGACCTCGGCGGCAGCGTCACGCGGTCGCGGGCGATCTCGTGGTACGGCACGCTCCCGAGCAGGTGGGCGATCATGTTGATCCGGCCGCGCCGCTTGTGGTCGCTGTCCACGACGAACCACGGCGCCTCCGGGATGTCCGTGTGCACGAACATGTCGTCCTTGGCTCGCGAGTAGTCGTCCCACCGCGGCACCGACACCAGATCCACGGTGGACAGCTTCCAGCGCCGGAGCGGATCGTCGAGGCGAGCCCGGAACCGGCGTTCCTGCTCGTCCCGGCTCACCGAAAACCAGTATTTGCGCAGCAGGATGCCGTCGCCCACCACCAGGCGCTCGAAGATCGGGCATTGCTGCAGGAACCGGCGGTACTCCTCGGCGGTGCAGTACCCGAGGACCCGTTCCACTCCCGCGCGGTTGTACCAACTGCGATCGAACAGAACGATCTCACCGGCAGCGGGCAACAGCTCCACATACCGCTGGAAGTACCACTGCGTGCGCTCGCGTTCGGTCGGTTTCGGCAGCGCCTCGATCCGGACCACCCGCGGGTTGAGGTGCTCGGTGACCCTCTTGATCGTGCTGCCCTTCCCCGCGGCGTCGCGGCCTTCGAACACCACCACCAGACGGGTGCCCTCCGCGCGCACCCACTCCTGCAGCTTCACGAGCTCGATCTGCAGCCGAGCCAGCTCGTGTTCGTAGACCGGGCGGGAAAGGCGGCCCCGGGCGTCCTTGCCGGTCATCACGTGTTGTCCCAGACGTAGTCGAGGCCGTTGGAGACCGACACCACCCCCGGGATCGCTTCGACCGCGGCCGTGACGGGGGTGACCTCGCTGCGCCGCTCGACCCGGCCGGCGATCGTGACCACCCCGTCGCGCACGACGGCGCGCACCCGACGGGGGCCCAGCCGCAACTCGGTGCGCAGCAGCGCGGTGACGTCGCGCTCGATGTCGGCGTCCGGGCGGGAGAACGCTTCGACCAGATCGCGCCGGGCCACGACCCCGACCGGACGTCCGTCGGCCACGACGAACAGCCGCCGCGGGCCGTTCGCCGCGAACCGGCCGGCGACGACCGACACCGGTTCGTCGGCGGCCACGGTCAGCGCCGGGCTCGTCATCACGTCCCGCGCGGTGCGCGGCCTCACCGGGCTCCGGCGCCGCCCGCGCCCGTGGTGCACGGGCCGCAGCAGCCGCACGAGGTCCACTTCGGACACGACACCGACGATCGTGCCGCCGCGGTCCACCACGGCGACCGCACTGATCTCCTGGCGCGTGAGCGTTTCCGCGATCTCCTTGACCGGGGCCTCCGGCCGCACGCAGATCGGGGCCGGGGTCATCACCTCGGAAACAAGGGTGGTCGTCGTGGTCATCGGTCCTCCGTTCTCGGGCTTCGCGCACCGGGCTCGCCGCCCACGACCAGCACCGGACAGTCGGCGTGGTGCAGCAGGGCATGGGTCGTCGAACCGAGCACCATGCCGGTGAATCCACCGCGGCCACGGCTGCCGAGCACGACCACGGCCGCCTCTTCGCTGCGTTCGAGCAACCGGTCGCGCGGCCGGTCGCGTTCCAGGACCGGCTCCACGTCGACGTCGGGAAAGCGTTCGCGCCACCCGCCGAGGCGCTGCGCGAAAGCACGCCGTTCCGCCTCGCCCAGGCGCACGCCCAGAGCCGCGGGGCTCACCGCGAACCTCCGGCCGTCGTAACCGTCGTGCACAGCGTGCAGCGCCACCAGCCGCGTGCTTCGGCGAGCCGCTTCCTCGAACGCCCACGACACCGCGGCGTCGCTCACCGGGCTGCCGTCGACCCCGACGACCACCGGTCCGGCCACCCGGTCGGCACCGGCGCCCCGCACGACCACCACGGGGCACCCGGCGCGCGCGAGCAGATCGGCGTCCGGTGTCCCCGCCAGCAACCCGGACAACGTCCCGGTCGGTGGCCCCAGTGCCAGCAAGAGCGCGTCGGCGGAGGCGGCACGCAGCGCGGACTCCACGTCGGCCACGCTCGTCGCCGTGGCGATCGGCACTTCCGTTGCCGTGGCGGTCAGTTCATCCCGCACCGCTTCGGCGATCTTCTCCGCCGCGGTCCCGAAGCGGTCGGCGCCGGCCTCGGCAACGGTGAGCACCGTCAGCGAGGTGCGCCACAGCGCGGCTTCCCGGACCGCCCACCGGGCCGCCACCACGGCCGGCTCGCTCCCGTCGACCCCCACGACGACCGCCCCGCTCACCGCTGCCCCCGGGTTCCGGCGAGCACCTCGCCGAGCGCGCGGCGGACACTCGCCGGAGCGGTGTGCGCCGTGCGACCGAGGCGCAGGAACACCTGTGGAAAGCCGGCGAGGTGGCGGTCCTCGCACAGAGCCGAACGCACTTCGGGCACGTGCAACGGCTGCGTCAAAACCGCGGCGGACAGGCCGAGGCGGACCGCTTCGAGCCAGCCGCGCTCCAGCGCGTAGCCGGCGCGGACGTGGTCGGCGCGGCCGTCGTCCGCGGTCACGACGAGCAGCAAGGTCTCGGCAGCCAGCCGGGAACGCAGCACCCGCCGATCCGGCAGCTCCGTGGTGCGACGGACGAGTCCCGCCCAGGGCAGCTCCCCGCCCGGAACCACCGTGCGACCGAGCCCCACCCCGTGACGGTGGCTCGCTTCGTCGCGGATCGTCCACAGCGCGAGCTCACGCTGATAGGCGCCGTCGCCACGCAGAACCCGCGCGGCGTGGTCGAACAGCTTCACCAGCCCGGCCGGATCCGTGACCGGCACTGCCTCGACCCCGGTCTCCACTACCGTGCGGATCACTTCGTGGAGCTGCTCGCCCGTGGGCGGCCCGAGGAACCGTGCCCGGGTACTGCGGCGCCGTTCGACCGCGGTGAAGGCGTGCAGTTCCTCGGCCGTCGGCGGCAACACGGTCGCCGCCTCGACACGGGCGACCACCTCCGGACACGCCGGATCGGGCAGGATCGCCACGTCCGCCCGCCGGCCCAGCACCCGCACGGCCAGCTCGAGGTTGGCCAGCGCGGTGCCGCACGACATCGCCAGATCACGGCGGCCCGGATCGTGGTGGGGCAACGCCACGTCCGTCCGCTCCCGCAGCACCACGGCCCCCGCCTCCGGCTCCACGATCCACGGCTGGGTGTTGTGCACCGACGGCGCCCTCAGCACCGCCCGCGCGAGGACCTGTGCCTCCGCGTCCGTCCAGTCGGGTGCGGAATCGGCGTGTGCGGTCACGGTTGCTCCCGTCGGACTGGTCCGGCTCTGACCACCTCAGCCAACCGCGCCCCGCCGACCCCTCGCGCCGTCCACAAGCCACCGGGTCGAGGGACGAACGTCACCGATCGGGCGGCAGCTGTCCGGTCGACGAGCGCTCCCCTAGCCCGCACAGCGACGCCGGGCATGATGACGCCATGCACCACCGCGTCCTGCTCGCCGACGACGATCGCGCCATCCGGGAGTCGCTGGTGCGCGCGCTCGAGCTCGAGGGGTACAGGGTCACCGAGGTGGCCGACGGTGTGTCCGCGCTGGCGCTGGCCCGGCGGGATCGTTTCGAGGTGCTGATCCTCGACGTGATGATGCCGGGCGTCGACGGGCTCGGCGTGTGCCGGGTGCTGCGCGCGGACGGGGATCGCACGCCTGTCCTCATGCTCACCGCCCGGGTCGAGCCGCCGGACCGGGTCGCGGGGCTGGACGCCGGCGCGGACGACTACCTGGTCAAGCCGTTCGACCTCGACGAGCTCCTGGCCCGGCTGCGGGCGCTGCTGCGGCGCACCGCGGCCGAAACCACCACCTCCGTGCCGCGGCTGCTCACGCTCGGCGCGCTGACCGTGGACCCGGCCGCCCGCCGCGTGCGGTGGCGGGACGTGGAGGTCGACCTGTCGAAGACCGAGTTCGACCTGCTCGAACTGCTGGTGCGCAATGCCGGGATCGTCCTCGACCGCACCACGATCTACCAGCGCATCTGGGGGTACGAGTTCGGTTCGGACTCCAAGAACCTCGCCGTCTACATCGGCTACCTGCGGCGCAAGCTGGACAAGGCCGGGGCGACGGACCTGATCCGCACGGTCCGGGGTGTCGGCTACTCGGTGCGCGCGTCGTGAACCTGCGCAGCACACTCGCGATCGCCTTCGCCGGTGTCGGCGCGGCGGCGAGTGTGCTCGTCGGGGTGTTCAGCTACCAGACCGCGTCCCAGCGCATCAGCGACGAACTCGACCGCTCGCTGCTCACCACGTCGGCGGAGGTGCAGGCCGGCGCTGAGCAGGTGCTCGCTCCGAGTCCGTTCACGAGGGGCCCGCACGACGACGACCACGACGAGTCCCAGCCCATGGCCGCGCAGGCCGTGTCCCCCGCCGGCGGCGTGCGACGCATCGGGGGCCGTCCGGTCGCCTTCGCGCTCGACGACACCGACCGCGCACTCGCGGCCGGTGGCCGGCCGGGCGACCACGCCTACCGGGACCTCACCGTGGGCCCGGACGACTACCGCGTGATCACCGTCGCGCTGGGGCCGGGCCGCGGGGCGATCCAGCTGGGCATCGACGTCGACGAGTCCCGGCACGTGCTGACCTCGCTCGCCGTGCGGATCAGCCTGGCCAGCGCCGTGGTCCTGGTGGGAGCCGCGCTGGCCGGCTGGCTGCTCGCGCGCCAGATCACCCGGCGGCTCGTGCGCCTCACCGAGGTGACCGAGCAGGTCAGCGAAGGCGGCACGGGGCAGGCCGACGTACCGGTCGGCGGGCGGGACGAGGTCGGGCGGCTGGCCGCGTCGTTCAGGCGCATGCTCGGCCGCCTCGCCGACGCCCGCGCCGATCAGGAACGACTCGTGCAGGACGCCGCGCACGAACTGCGGACCCCGCTGACGAGCCTGCGCACCAACGCCCAGGTGATGCGCCGCTTCGAGGAGCTGCCGCCGGACGCGCGAACCCGGCTGCTCGACGACGTCGACGGCGAAACCCGCGAGCTGACCCACCTGATCAGCGAGATCGTGGACCTCGCCACACACCGTTACGACAGCGAGGAAATGGTGCCGGTGGAGCTGGGCGCGCTCGCCGAGCGCGTGGCCGAACGGGTGCGCCGCCGGTCGGGACGGACCGTGGTGGTCGACGCCGACGACACCGTGGTGTCGGGCCAACCCCGGCGGCTGGAGCGGGCGGTGGCCAACCTGCTCGAGAACGCCGTGAAGTTCGACGCCGGTGGCAACGAGGCGATCGAGCTCACCGTCCGAAGCGGACGGATCGAGGTCCTCGACCGCGGCCCGGGAATCCCGGAAAGCGATGTGCCGCACGTGTTCGACCGTTTCCACCGCGCCGACGACGCCCGCGCGTTGCCCGGTTCGGGCCTCGGCCTGGCCATCGTGCGCGAGACCGCGCTCGCCCACGACGGCACGGTGTTCGCCGGCCCGCGCCCGGATGGCGGCGCCGTGGTCGGGTTCGGTGTGGGGCGGCTCTTACCGTTTTCTCACCCCGATCACGCCGGGGACTAACCGGGCTCCGGAAAGGTGGTGACACCACGTCACCACCAGGAGAGTCCGCATGTCCACCGTCCCCCTCACCGCGCACCGGCCGGGCACGCCGACCGGCCGCCGGGTCCCTGCCGTCCGCCGGTGGTGGCGCGACACCGCGGCTCTGGCGGCGTGGGCGACCCTGCTGTTCGTCACCGCGCTGTGGGTGGCGCACCAGGGCCTGCAGCAGCTGGGCTCGGCCGCGACCGCGCTCACGTCGGCCGGGCGCCTGAGCGGGTTGCTCTCGGCCGCGCTCCTTCTGCTCCAAGTGCTGTTGATGGCCCGGATCCCCTGGGTCGAGCGCAGCTACGGGCAGGACACGCTGACGCGCCGCCACCGGCTGGTCGGGTTCTCCTCGTTCGTGTTGCTGTGCCTGCACGTCGCGCTCATCTCGCTCGGCTACGCCGCGACCGACCACAGTGGCCTCCTCGCGGAGGTCTGGGACCTCGTCACCACCTATCCCGGCATGCTGCTCGCGACGGCGGGCACGGCCGCGCTCGTGCTGGTCGTCGTCACCTCGGTACGCGCCGCGCGGCGCCGGCTGCGTTACGAGTCGTGGCACCTGCTGCACCTCTACGCCTACCTCGGCGTCGGTCTGGCCCTGCCGCACCAGCTCTGGACGGGCGCGGACTTCACCGCCTCGCCCGTGGCGACGGTGTTCTGGTGGAGCGCCTACGCCGCCGCGGCCGGCGCCGTGCTGGTGTTCCGGGTCGGGCGACCGGTGCAGCTGAGCCTGAGCCACCGGCTCGTGGTCGACCGCGTGGTGCGCGAGGGCGACGGCGTGGTGTCGGTGCACCTGCGCGGCAGGCGGCTCGAGGAGCTGCCCGTAGCGGCCGGGCAGTTCTTCGTCTGGCGCTTCCGGCACGGCGCCGGGTGGACGCGGGGCAAACCGTTTTCCCTGTCCGCGGCTCCGGACGGCCGAGGCCTGCGGCTCACCGCACGCGATCTCGGACCCGGCAGCCGACGGCTCTCCTCGCTGCCCGTCGGCACCCGCGTGTGGTTCGAGGGCCCGTACGGCACCTTGACCGGCGCGGCCCGAACCCGGCGCGGGCTCACGATGTTCGCCTCCGGGATCGGCATCACGCCGCTGCGCGCCCTGCTCGAGGAACTCCCGTACGAGCCCGGCGGAGCCGTGTTGTTCTACCGGTTCTCGACGCCGGCGTCCGCGATCTTCGCCCGCGAGCTCGACCACCTGGCCCGCACCCGCGGCGTCCGGATCCACTACCTGCCCGGCCGGCGCGCGCGGGACCGCACGTCGTGGCTGCCGGCGAACTACGCCGCGGTCCCCGACCACGCCGTCCTGCGGCACTTCGTCCCCGACATCGCCGAGCACGACGTCTACGTCTGCGGCCCCGAGGCGTGGACCGCAGCCGTCACCGAATGTGCGTGGCGGAGCGGGGTTCCGCGGGATCGCGTCCACAGTGAACGGTTCAGTTGGTGAGGGAGCACGACATGCGCAGAATCGCCGTCGCGTTCGCGGCCACCGTCTCGGTCGTGGTACTGCTGTTCAGCTACCGCACCAGCACGGATCAAGGCCCCGCGACCACCATCGCCCAGTCCCCGATCGTCCGTCCACAAACGACCGCTCCCTCGGACACCGGTGCCGCCCCCGGTGCCACTTCGGGTTCGGCCTCCGGCGGCACGTTCACCGGTACGGCCGCGGACACGCCCTACGGACCGGTCCAGGTCGAAATCACCGTCACCGGCGGACGCATCACCGCCGCACGAGTGGTGCAGGTCCCCGAGGAGTCGGGCCGCGATGTCCGCATCAACTCCGCCGCCGTGCCCGTCCTCAACCAGGAGACGCTGCAGGCGCAGAGCGCGCAGATCGACACCGTCAGCGGCGCCACCTACACCTCCGAGGGCTACACCCAATCCCTCCAGGCCGCGATCGACGCGTCCCACCGATGACCGACCCCGACCGGCGTGCCTGGACGCGCGTGATCATGGGCCTGCCGATCAGCCTGCACCTGCGCGGCCCCGGCGTGCGCACGGACGCCGGGGTGGAACCCGCCGTCGACGCCGTGTTCGAGCACCTGCGCACCGTCGACCGGCTGTTCAGCCCCTACCGCCCCGACAGCCAAGTTAGCCTGCTCCGGCACGGCCGGCTCGCGCCCGCCGAACGGCACCCGTGGGTCGCGGAAGTCGCGCAGCTGTGCGACGAGGCCCGCGACCGCACCGACGGCTACTTCGACGCGCGCCTGCCCGGCGGCTACGACCCGTCCGGCCTGGTGAAGGGCTGGGCCGCCCAGAACGCGACGGCGCTGCTGGACCGCGTCCCCCACTACGACTTCTGCTTGAACGCCGGCGGCGACGTCATCACCCGCGTCCGCCGACCCGGCTCACCCGCGTGGCGCGTCGGCGTCGAAGACCCCCGCGACCGCACCGGGCTGCTGACGACGTTGACGGTGCGCGACGGCGCCGTGGCCACCTCCGGCACAGCCGCCCGCGGCCACCACATCGTGAACCCACGCACCGCGAAACCCGCCCGCACTCTGCTCGCCGCCACGATCTCCGGCCCGAGCCTGCTGTGGGCCGACGTGTTCGCCACCGCCGCTGTCGCCCGCGGCGGCGACGTCGCGCGCTGGCTGCGCTCACGCGCGCCCGACTACGAAGCCCACGCCATCACCTCCGACCGAAGGACCCGATGACCACCCTCAACGGCCTGCCCGCCCACATCCTGCTCGTGCACGCCATCGTCGTACTGCTCCCGCTGGCCGCGCTGCTCCTCGTCCTCAGCGCCCTGTGGCCGGCGGCGCGGCGCAAGCTGGCCGGCCCGAACGCGGTGCTCTCCGTACTCGTCCTCATCCTCGTCCCCATCACGACCGACGCCGGCGAATGGCTCGAACGCCGCGTCGCCTCGACCCCGCTCGTGCGCACCCACACCGAACTCGGCGACACCGCCGTCTACGCGGCCATTGCCGTCGCCGCCGTCGCGCTGGTGGTGTGGTGGCGCCACCGCGAAGCCTCCGGGCTCGCCGGCGCACCCGCTGCGGACCGCTCCGGACCCGGGCGATTTCTCAACCCGCGCAGGACCTTCCTCGCGCCCCGTTCCACCACGGTCACGGTCGTGATCGCCGTCGTCGCCATCCTCGCGGCCGGCGCTAGCACCTACGACATCTACCGCATCGGCGACTCCGGAGCTCAGGCCACCTGGCAGAACCAGTTCTCCGCCACACCGGCACCTCGCTCCCACAACCGATGACGGCGCGCACCCCGTACCCGGGCCCGACCGCCTCCCGCACCGGCTCGCGGGCTCAGCTCGAACCAGGACCGAGCGAACCAGCCGCCGGCGTCGGATCGGTCAACGATCGGTACAGCTCCACGTGCGCTGCGGCGGCCGCCGGCCAGGTGTGACGTTCCGCGAGCGCGACGCCGGCCGCGGCGGTGTCGCGCCTGGCGTCCCACGCCGCGCGGATCGAGGCCGCGAAGTCCTGCGGGGTGGAGGCGACGCCGTTGGGGATCACCGTCGCCTTGATGCCCCAGCCGGCAGCCAGTTCCGAGGCGACCGACGCCGACACGAAGACGTGGGCGAACGGCCTGTTGATCGCCCGCTCGTGACACGCGACGAGCTCCGGCGTGGTGAACGTGTCGAGGTGGTGCACCGTGCGCACGCATCGGGCTTCACGACCTTCATGCTCACGATCTGCTCATGAGGCCTACAGCGCGGTCGCGCTCAGCCGGAGAAGTCGTTGGCGCCGAGGGCGAAGTCCCAGTGGCCGACCCCGTTGCCGGCGAGGCCCACCGTGACTACGCCCGCGCCTTCCAGCCAGTGCGCCATTTTCAGGCCGCCGACGTCCAGTGAGCGGAGCCCGAGGCTCTTGATGAAGGCCGCTACGTCCGCCTTGGCCGGTGCATCGTCACCCGCGATGAAGACGTCGGGCCGCCCTTTCTCCAGGACGTTGCGGAAGATGGTGTTGAAGGCCTTCACCACGCTGGCATCGGCCGGAGCCACCTTGGCGACTTCTTGCGCGATCGAGGTCTCCTCACTGTGGGCCAGCCCGTCGAACGTGGCGTTGAAGGGGTTGCTGATCTCGACGATGACCTTGCCTGCGAGGGCGTCGCCGAACTGGGTGATGGCCGGAACGACAGCGTCGTACAGCAGGGCCGCGATGACGATGTCCCCGGCCGGGACGGCACCCCACTTTCCCGTTGTGGTGCCGCCGCCGAGAGCGTGGGCCAGGTCGGCGGCTTTGGACTCATCGCGGCCGATGATCTCGACGGTGTTGCCGCCCGCTACCGCCCGCGTGCCGATGGTGCGGGCCATGTTCCCGGTGCCGATGAAGCTGATGCTGCTCATGAGGTGTGCTCTCTTCCTTCTTCTCGCTGCCACGCAACACTTTCATCGTGTTGCGTGGCAGCGTCCGAGAACGGTTTCTTCGCCTGTGGTGGGCTGTGTTGCGCGTACCAGGTTTCGGCTCAGATCGCCGTGGTGCCGCCGTCGGCGACCAGTTCCAGGCCGTTGACGTAGCCGGAGTCGTCGGAGGCGAGGAACAGCGCGACGGCGGCGATCTCCTCGGGGCGGCCCATTTTTCCCCGCGGGATGAGGGATTCGAACGCGGCTTTGGTGGCTTCGTCGAACAGCTCTTCCTGCTTGGCCGTCGCGACCTGGCCGGGGGTCAGGACGTTGACCCGGATCTTGCGGTCCTTCAGCTCGTTGAGCCACACGCGGGCCCAGGCCTGCTGCACGGCCTTGCTACCGGCGTACAGGCTCCAGCCGGGGAAGGCCCCGAGTGAGGCGTTGGAGCCGGTCATGAAGACCGAGGCTCCGTCGTTGAGCAGCGGCAAGGCTTTCTGCACGGTGAACAGGGTGCCGCGCGCGTTGAGCGAGAAGGCGCGGTCGAACTGCTCCTCGGTGATCTCGCCGAGGACGGCGGGTTCGCCCATCCCGGCACTGGCCCACAGCACGTCGATCGATCCCTTTTCCTGCTTGACCGTGTCGTACAAGCGGTCCAGGTCGGCCAGGTCGGCCGCGTCACCCTGCACGGCGGTCACGTTCCGACCGATCAGCTCGACGGCTTCGTCCAGCGCCTCCTGCCGACGGGCCTGGATGAAGACGTGAGCTCCCTCGTCCACGAACAGTTTGGCGCCGGCCAGCGCCATACCGGTCGATCCGCCGGTGATCACCGCTACCTTGCCGTCGAGCTTTCCCACGAGCATTCCTTCGCCTCGCCGAGTGTTCGGAACCAGCCGGTGCGTTATGTACACCGTCCGGTGTGCTTAACCTAGCGGGCGACCGGCCGGAGGGCAAGTTATGTACACCGGTCGGTACCCGACTCGGCTATGCTGGACGCATGACGGAGTTGGAGAAGGGGCCCCAAGGTCGCCGCCGCGGCAGGGGTGCGCGCGAGCGGATCCTCAGCGCGTCACAGCAACTGTTCCGCGAGCAGGGCATCAATCGCACCGGCATGGACCAGCTCTGCGCGGTGGCCCAGGTATCGAAGCGCACGGCCTACCAGCACTTCGCCGGCAAGGACGAAGTGGTCGCCGAATACCTGCGCCACTTCGACCCCGACGTCTTGCCCGGGGTGTTCGACCGCACCGACCTCACCCCCCGCGAGCGACTCCTCGCGGCCTTCGACGTCCCGGCATCGACCCCTCTTTGCCCCTATATCGGGGCGGCCGTCGAACTCCACGACGCTCAACACCCGGCATCCGAATGCGCCCGCGACTACAAGAAAGCCATCGCCGCGCGGCTCGCCGAAACCGCCCGCGAAGCAGGCGCCACCAACCCCGAACAACTCGGCGAACAACTGGCGCTGCTCATCGACGGCGCCTCCGCCCGCACCCGAGTCCTCGACAGCGATTGCTTCCCCACCGCCGCCACCATCGCCGTCATCCTCATCGACAACGCCATCCCGGCGTGATCACCTCGGCAGTGCAGCCCTCACGCTGACAGCGATTGCGGTCACTGAACAGACCACGACCCAAAAGAGCGCCTCTATCTTGCCGACACGCACTCTGTCCGCGGCGGCTTCACCTTGCGGTTACCGCGTCGCCTTGGCCAGGGCCGCGCGGACGGCGTGTTCGCCGGCCGGCCCTTCTCGTTCGGGTACGGCCCGTAGGGGGTCCCCAGACCGGAGTGCCGGTCGCCTGCCACCAGCTGTCGGCCAGCGGTCCCGCCTCCACGACGCTGTGTCCAAGGGAATCGATGAAACCGCTCACCGCTGCCTTCGCCCGCTCCGAGTCGCCGGCGATCGGCAGGAACGAGCGGTCGGCCGCCCCTTTCGGGCGAGCGAGCGTTCGCCTATCGGGCGGCGCACGCGGTCGACGAGGATTGATCAAGCCCTGCCGGCCGATCGCCGGTCCAGTTCGAAAGGTTCGGCGCCCGGCCGGCGAGCCGGATCACCCGATGCCACGTCCGGCACAGACGCCCAGGGTCGCCCCGTCCTCCCGGCCAAGGCCCCGCTTGCGCCCATCGTGGTGCTGGTCCTCGCCGTTGCGCGGCACTCCGCCCCCAGGCTCGACTCAGTCGCGGACCACGTCGACCTCGACGTCGCGGCCGAGTTCCCGCTGCGGGCGAGCTCTGAAGACGAGTGCCTCGATGGCCAAGGCATAGCCGTGCCAGCCCGCGCCCGTCAGGTACACCGCGGCCGAGGTGGCGAAAATGTCGTTTCGTTCCCTTCCGTCGAGGGCGTGCCACTGCGAGATGTGCACGACGGCGAACGGATGGCCGGTATCGCGGATGGCGTCGAGGAGGGAGAAGGCGACGGGTGTCAGGCCGGCGGGGTTGATGACGATGGCTTCGATCTCGTTGCGGTGGGCGTGCACCCAGTCGACCAGAGCGCCTTCGTGGTTCGACTGGAAGTGTACGGCCGAGGCGCCGAACCGTGCTGCCGTTTGATCGACATCAGCGGAGATCTCGGCCAGCGTGGCGGTCCCGTACTTCTCGGGTCTGCGCTCCCCCAGCAGATTGAGATTCGGCCCGTGCAGGACGGCGATGCGCATGAGGCTCCCGTCTCAGCGGTAGGTGGGCAGGATCGAGGTCGGCATCGGGCCTTTGTTGCGCCGGCCCTGGTTCGATTCTTCCCAGGCGTGCGCGAGGATGCCGACGCTGCGGCTCAGCACGAAAAGGCCACGCGCGAGTTCCGGCGCGAAACCGAGCTCGGCGTAGATCACCGCGGTGGCACCGTCGATGTTCATCGGCACCGGCTTGGAGCGCCCTTGGTTCAAGAGGGCCTCCACCGCCCGCGCGGCCGCCGCGTGTCTGCCCTCGATGGTGCCGGCCGAGACCGCCGCGTCGACCAGGCTGAGAAGCGGGTTCCGGCGAGGGTCGATCGGGTGGAAGCGGTGGCCGAAGCCGGGCAGGTACGGATCGCGGGCGCGGTACTCGGCGACCACCTCCGCTGTCGCGTCGGACAGCTCGGCCCCGGCCGACTCGCGGGCCACGATCTCGGACAGCAGTTCGACGCACTGCTGGCCGGCGCCGCCGTGGGAATCGCCGAGAGCGTTGACGCCGGACGCCATGGCGTTGTTCATCCCGACGCCACAAGTGACGGTCATCCGCGCGATCGCGATGGAAGGGGCTTGTGGGCCGTGGTCGACCGAGGCGACCATGGCCGCCTCGAGCAAGGCGGCCTCGTCGGCCGTCGGGCTGCCGCCGCGGACCATGAGCCAGATCGTGGACACCAGCCCGCGATGGCCGATCAGCTCCTGCACCGGAATGCCTCTGAGCTCCACCACCCCGGGCTCCATCCGGCAGATGCCGTTGGCCCACCAGTCCGCGACGTCACCGGCTGTGGGCTGCGCGGGCGTGTCGGTCATGTCAGTCCCTTTCGATCGGGCCATGGGACACCTGGTCGGGTATCGGCCTGGTCGGTGACGGAATGCCGGTGGCGGGCCGCCAACGCCGGACGAGGTCGGCGACTTCGTCGTTGTGCTCGCCCAACCTCGGCGGTGCCGTGCCGGGCCGCAATGGCTCGCCATCGACGAGCACACCGTTGCCGCTGGTACGCAGTGTCCGTGCCGGGTCGCCCGGAAACCCGATGTCGGTGAAGAAACCGCGGTGGGCCAGTTGCTCCGACTGCAGCGCTTGGGGAACGGTCAGGATGCGGGCGGCGGGAACACCGGCCGCCGACAACATCGTCTCCCACTCCTGCGCGCTGCGAAGGCCCAGCGCGCGGTTGAGCTCTTCGTTGAGTTCCGCACGGTGGCGTTTGCGGTCTTCGCGATCAGCGAACCGCGGATCCGTCATCAGCTCCGGCCGACCTACGAGGCCGCACAGGGTCACGAACTGCTCCTGCCGGTTCGCCGCGATGTTGAGGGGACCGTCCGAAGCGAAGAACGTCCCGGACGGCGCAGCCGTCGCGTTCTCGCGGCCCATCGGTTCCGGAGGCGTTCCGCTGATGACGTAGTTGGAGACCACCCAGCCCATCGCCGAGATCGACGCTTCGAGCATGGACAGGTCGAGAAAGCTGCCCTCCCCGGACCGTTCACGGCCGACCAGAGCCGAAGCGATCGAGACCGCGGCCATGAGCCCGCCGACGGTGTCCGAGACGGGGAACCCGACCCGCAGGGGTGCGGTGTCCTCCGTTCCGGTGACACTCATCATCCCCGACAGGCCTTGGATGATCTGGTCGTAGGCCGGAGCCTGGCTCATCGGCCCCGACTGGCCGAACCCCGAGATCGCGCAGTAGACGAGGCGACCGTTGAGCTCTCGCAACCGGTCCCAGCCGAAACCGAGCCGGTTGAGCACCCCGGCCCGATAGTTTTCCAGGAGGACGTCGGCGCCCCGGACCAGGTCCTCGAACAGAGCCCGCTGAGCGGCGTCCTTCAGGTTCAGCTCGACCGACTTCTTGCCGGCGTTCTGCGCCAGGAACGAAGCTCCGAGGCCCGCCCGGTTGAGCTCCGAGTCCGGCCCCAGGTTCCGGGCCAGGTCGCCGGATCCGGGAACCTCGACCTTCACCACCTCGGCGCCGAAGAGCATCAGCTGGTAGCTGCAGTACGGACCGGCCAAGACGTTGGTCAGGTCCAGTACCCGGATGCCGCGAAGCGGTCTCCTCTGCATTCCCTCTCCTTGTGCGCCGGCCGCACCCCTGCGGACGGCACGTCGTTGTCGGGCCGGCTTCACCCGGCGAAGGGATGGGCGAACCCCCGCTCCGCCATGCGCGCGGCAACAGATTTGAGATCGGTGACGAACTCGGAAATCCGATCGTCGGGAAAACGCACCGTCGGGCCACTCAGTGACAAAGCCGCAACAACAGTCCCCGAGGCGCTGACAACGGGAACCGCGACCGCCGAGAGCCCCGCTTCGCGCTCGCCGTGGCTGAACGCGAAACCCTGCTCGCCGGCCTCGGCCACCGATTTCTGCAAAGCACTGACGTGATCAGGTCCGTAAGGTGAGCTGCGCGCGACCCGCGTCAACAGCGCCGGTGAAGCGTCGTGCAGCAGCACTTTCGACGAAGCACCCGCCCACAGCGGAAGTTCGTCACCCACTCGCACGACGTGCCGTAGCGACTGCGGACTCTCTTGCTGCGCAACACAAACTCGGTAAATGTCACGCATGACGTAGAGGTTGACGGTCTCCCGCTGACGATCTCCCAGCTCACGCATCAGCTGCTTGGTCTCCGCGGGGAGCTCCCAGCTCTGTTTGGCCAGATGCGCCCAGCGCCAGAGCCCCGGTCCCGCCATGTACCCCTTGGGCGTCGCCCAAAGGAGACCATTCTGTTCGAGGGTCTGTGCCAAGCGGATCACCGTCGTCTTGGCCAGACCCGTTTCCTTCACGATATCGGAGATCGACACCGTCGGCTGAGTTTCCGTCAACAGCGCCAGAATGTCCAGTGCCCGTTGGACACTGCGTACGCCCTGCGACTCGCCTTCCTGCGACGAGTTGTCCGCCTGATCGACGGCTTCTTCAGCACCGGCCCGCTTCATGACCAACTCTCCCCTTGCCCATTGTCGTAATCGCTTTGCCCAGCATCCTCGGCATTCGACCCGGATTTCGAACCGGGTGGCCACCCTGGGCCGGTTCGTAACTTCTTCGGCATGAAGTCTTGCCAGCGCCTGTCGCCGTCCGTACGTTACACGGAGTCCGCAGAGTGGTCCAGATGTACCGTTTGATGGTTCGCAAGGGAGTGTGGCGGTGCTGCAGGAGATTCTCGAATCCTCGACATCCGATGACGCTGTGGAGGCCGCGGCCTTCGTCGGCGGCAAGTGGACTCGCGACGGACCACCGGCGTACCGGATAGGCCCGTACCTCGGCAAAGTAGTGACGAACTCGTACCCCGCGTCGGAGAGCCAGGTGGCCGACGCGCTGGCGTACGCCGCGGAGAACGCGCCCGTCGTCGGTCACCTCGCACCCGCCACGCGGGCCACGGTCCTGGAGCGCGCGGCGCAGTCGGCGATCGAGCACCGGGACGCGATCGCGCGCCTGATCGCGCTGGAGCTCGGCAAGCCGCTCAAGGACGCGCGGGGCGAGCTCGACCGGGTGGCGGACACGTTCGCCGTGTGTGCCAACGAAACGCGGCACATCGGCGGCGACATGCTCCCGGTCTCGGGCTGGGCGCGGGGCATCGGGAACACCGCCATGACGTTCCGGGCGCCCGCCGGAGTGGCACTGGCGATCACGCCGTTCAACGCGCCCGCCAACCTGCTCGCCCACAAGCTGGGCGCGTCGTTCGCGGCGGGCAACACCACGATCGTGAAGGCTCCACCCCAGGCTCCCGCAACCACCGCTGCGATCGTGGCCCTGCTCCTCGACGCCGGCATGCCCGCCGAGGCGGTCCAGCTGCTGCACGGCGGCGGCGATGTCGGTGCGGCGCTGTGCGCCGGCGAGGCAGTGGCCGTCATCAGCTTCACCGGCAGCGCCGAGACCGGCGCCGCGGTCGCGCGGGCGGCCGGCGCGAAGCGGCTGGTGCTGGAACTCGGCGGAAACGCGGCGACCCTGGTCTGCGCGGACGCCGACATCGCGCACGCCGCGCGCACGTGCGCCCGGACCGGGTACAGCAACTCCGGGCAGAGCTGCATCTCCGTGCAGCGGGTCTACGTCCACCGCAGCCGCTTCGAAGGCTTCCTGGCCGCGTTCCGCGACGAGGTCGCCCAGCTCAAGGTCGGGGATCCGCTCGATCCCGCGACCGACGTCGGGTCGATGGTCGACGAGCAGGCCGCGGCCCGGGTGGAGCGGTGGACCGCCGACGCCCGCCTCGGCGGTGCGCGGATCGTGCTCGGCGGGACCCGAGACGGTGCCACGCTGCTCCCGACCATCGTGGCCGACCCACCGGCCGACGCCGACGTCGTGGTCAAGGAAGTCTTCGGTGCGCTGGTCGCCGTGCTGCCGTTCGACGACCTCGACGACGTGATCCGAGCCTGCAACGCGAGCCGGTTCGGTTTGCAGGCCGGGATCTTCACCCAGGACATCCGCACGATCTTCACCGCGTGGCGCGAGTTGCAGGTCGGCGGGCTGGTCGTGAACGGCTCGTCCAACTACCGGCTCGACCACGTCCCCTTCGGCGGGGTGAAGGACTCCGGCTTCGGCCGGGAGTCACCCGCGCACATGATCGACGACTACACCGTCGTCAAGACCCTGATCCTGCGCGGCACGTCGATCTGGGGCGAGCAGTGACCGATATCCGCGACACGAGGAGCGAAGCCCCCATGACCGCACCCGCCCCGACGACGACCGCCGCGGAAGCGCTTGTCCGGCAGCTCGAGTCCTACGGCGTCGAGTACGTCTTCGGCCTGTGCGGCCACACCAACATCGCTTTCCTGGACGCGCTCGGCCGCAGCAGCATCGAATTCGTCATGGCCCGCCACGAGCAGGCGGCCGCCCACGCAGCCGACGGCTACGCGCGAGTCTCGGGCAAACCCGGCGTCCTGCTCGTTCACGTCGGGCCGGGAATGATGAACGCGGTCACCGGCGTGGCCACCGCCGCGCTCGATTCCGTTCCCCTCATCACGATCTCCGGCGACATCCCGTCGTACTACCACGGACGGCATCCGCACCAGGAGGTCAACCTCCACGCCGACGCCGACCAGACCGCCATCTACCGCCCGTTCGTCAAGCGGGCCTGGCACGTCCACCGGGCCGAGGATCTGGCCAGGTTCACCGAACGCGCCTTCTGGACCGCGACGTCCGGCCGTCCCGGCGCGGTCCTGCTCAACGTCCCGATGGACCATTTCTCCCGGCAGGTCCAGGCCGAGGACCGCCCCTTGGTCTCCAACGTCGCGACGCCGGCATTGACCACCGCCGATGCCCAGCGGATCGCCGAACTGCTCGTCGGCGCGCGGCGCCCGCTCATCTACCTCGGCGGCGGATTGCGCGGCCCGGTCGGGCGAGCGGCGCTCCTCGGTCTCGCGGAACACCTCGACATCCCCATCGCCCACTCGCTCATGTCCAAGGGCACACTCCCCGATCGCCACCCCCTCGTCATGGGCATGACCGGTTTCTGGGGCCTGGAAGTCACCAACGACTACACCCGAGACGCGGACTTGGTGCTCGCGCTGGCGACCCGCTTCGCCGAGACCGACGCCAGCTCCTGGAATTCCGACTATACCTGGAAGTTCCCGCCCGCGAAGCTGATCCAGATCGACATCGACGCCGCCGAGATCGGCCGCAACTACCCCGTGACGATCGGGGCTGTGGCGGATGTCGAGCACGCGGTTCCGGCGATCACCGAAGCCGTACGGACACTCGCGCCCGATCCGGTCTCCAGGCCCGGCTTGCGGGAATCCATCAGCACGGCCCGGACGACGTTGTTCGAGTCGAGCCAGGAGCGAGGGCGTAGCGACGACTTCCCGCTCCGGCCGGAACGCATCCTCGAGGACCTGCGCACCGTTCTGCCGTCCGATGCCGTCCTCGTCACCGACGTCGGTTGGAACAAGAACGGCGTCGCCCAGTGCTACGAGCTGCCCGAGGAAGGCCGATTCATCACCCCGGGCGGCGCGTCGACCATGGGTTTCGGCCCGGCGGCAGCGGTCGGTGTGCAGATCGCCGCGCCCGACCGCGTCGTCGTCGCCCTGGTGGGCGACGGGGGGATGAGCGCACAGTTGCCCGCCATCCCGCTGGCCGTCGAGCAGGGCCTGCCGGTGATCTTCGTGGTGATGAACAACCGTGCGCACGGCACCATCGCCGACCTCCAGGCCGGCAACTTCGGACAGAGCTTCGGCTGCGAGTTCCGCGATCGCGACGGCAACCCGGTATCACCCGACTTCGCCGCCCTCGGTCGTTCCTGCGGTGCCGACGGGTACCTGGTCGAAAACCCCGAAGACCTCGGCAAGGCACTCCGTGAAGCGATCGCTCGCCGCCGGCCCGCCGTCCTCGACGTGCCGATGGTCAACGAGCCGGTTCCGACCCCCGGGCACTGGAACATCAAGGACATCTACCAGGGCGTCTTCGAGTAACTCCGCACTCCTGACACAACGAGGTGGCATTCATGATCCGATTCCGACGCGGGCGCGTGGTGGCGTCCGCACTCACAGTGCTGGCCGTAGGCGTCGGCAGCGCCTGCAGCGCTCCCGGCAGCTCGCCGACGACCGACGCTTCGACGACCGGTCCCATCAAAATGGCGGTGGTCAACGCCCAGAGCGGACAGCTCAGTTCGCTGGGAGCCTGGGAGTACAAGGGGGCGAAGCTCGCCGTCGACCAGTGGAACGCGAAGGGCGGGATCAACGGCCGCAAGATCCAGCTCGACGTGTTCGACGACACCGGTGACCCCACCACCGGCACCAACCTCGCCCGCAAAATCGCCAGCGAAGGCTACGTCGCGATGATCGGCACTGCCGAGAGCGCCGTCACCGTCGCCATGGCGCCCGTGCTGCAACAGGCCAAGATCCCGAGCATCACCTCCGGGCAGTCGCCCTCGATCACCGCGGTGAAGAGCCCGTTCCAGTTCCTCAACGGCCCGACCAGCACCACGTACGACGAGACCCTGGCCAAGTACCTCGTGGACCAGAAGAGCCTCAAGAACATCGCCTTCATCAGCAACAACGGCTCCTACGGCAAGGGCGAGCACGACGCGTTCGGCAAGGCGCTGGCCGACCGGGGGATCAAGCCGGTCGACGACCAGGTGGTCACCACCGACCAGAAGGACTTCAGCGCGGCGCTGACCTCCATCCGCCAGAAGAACCCGCAGGTGCTGTTCGTCGGGACCGAGGAAGTCGAAGCCGGGCTGATCGTCAAGCAGGCCCACGAACTCGGGCTCAACACCACCGTGGCCGGCGCCGCACCCATGGGCACCACCGTCTACCTCCAGACCGCGGGTGCCGCCAACGCCGAGGGGACGGTGGTGAGCAGCCCCTACCTCAGCAACGACACCAGCGACGCATCCCGCGCCTTCGCCCAGGCCTACAAAGCGGCCTACAACGAGGACGCCGAGCTGCACGGGGCGAAGTCCTACGACGGCACGAACATCTTCCTCACCGCGATGAAGGACAGCAACGCGGCAACCGGCTTGCAACTGGCCGACAAGATCCGGGCCACCCAGTACCCCGGCCTGCTCGGCACGTTCGCCTTCGACCAGAGCGGCGTCGGCATCCACGCCACCTCGATCGGCGTCATCACCGGCGGGAAACTCATCGCCACTCCCACCAGCTGACCCTGCGGGGGCCGCGCCGAGGGCGTGGCCCCCGTCTGTGAAAGGACTTTTCATGCAAGTCTTTCTCCAGACGCTCGTCGGCGGGCTCAGCTTCGGCGCTGTCTACGCCCTCGTCGCCATGGGCTTCTCGATCGTCTACCGCACCATGGGCCTGGTGAACTTCGCGCACGGCCAGGTGGTGATGGTCGGTGCCTACGCGGCGTCGACCTTCTACATGTCCTCGCGGCTGCCGTTCGTCCTCGCCATCGTCGTCGCCATGGTCGTCACCGGCCTCATCGCGCTGGTGATGGAACGGGTACTGCGGCCCTTGGAGAACAAGGACTTCGACCTGATGCTGATCGGGACGATCGGCTTCGGCGTGGTGCTCGAATCGCTCGCGACCATCATCTGGGGCGCGACCGGCCGCGCGGTCCCCACGCCGGTCGACTCCCAGCCGCTCGACGTGTTCGGGGTGCGCATCCGCACCTACAGCCTCGTCGTCCTCGGCATCGCCGCGGTCGCCACGGTGCTGCTGCTGCTCTTCCTCCAGCGGACCAAGCGCGGCGCAGCCATGCAGGCCGTCGCGATGGACCACGAAGCGGCCACCGCGGTCGGTATCCACGTCGGGCGCAGCAACGCCATCGCCTTCGCGATCGGCGCCGGGCTCGCCGCGCTCGCCGGCGGACTGGTCGGCCCATTGCTCTACGTGAGCCCGACCCTCGGTGGAACCCTGGGTATCAAGGGCTTCGCCGCCGCCATCCTCGGCGGGTTCGGCAACATCACGGGCGCGATCGTCGGCGGGCTCGCCATCGGCATCCTGGACTCGTTCGCCGCCGGCGTGTTCCAGGGCTACTCGGACCTGGTGGTGTTCCTCGTGTTCACGGTGATCGTCATGGTCAAACCGACGGGCCTGTTCGGAGAGCGGACGGTGACCCGAGCATGAACCTCCTGATGCGCAACCGCGGCCTGAGCGCGCGAATCGGCGGGCTGGTCCTGCTGGCTGCCCTCGCGTGGCTGCTGCCCTACGGGCTCGACGGATACGGCATCCACGTCGTCAACATCGCGATCGTGTTCGCCCTCCTCGCCGTCGGCATGGGCATCGCCATGGGCGTGGCCGGTCAGATCAACCTGGCCCAGATCGCGTTCTTCGGCGTCGGCTCCTACGCACTCGCCATCTTCACGACGGTCTCGGGGCTCGGGTTCTGGGTCTCGGGCGTCCTCGCCGTGATCGCCACCGCGGCCGCCGGCCTGGTCGTCGGAATTCCCGCCCTGCGCGTGCAATCGCATTACCTGGGCATCGTGACGCTGGGACTCGCGCTGGCCTTCACGAACTGGGTGACCAACGCGCACATCGCCGGCGGTGCCGCGGGCATCAACGGCATCCCAGTGCCGCCCCTGTTCGGCATCGACCTGACCAACGAGTACCTGTACTACTACGTCGAGCTCGTCGTGTTCGCGCTCGCCGTGGCGTTCGCCGTATTCGTCGTGCGCACCGCCCTGGGCCGGCGCCTGCGCGCCATGCGCGACGACTCCGTGGCCGCCGGCGCGGTAGGGGCACCCGTCCCGGTGCTGCGGATGACCGCGTTCCTCGTCTCCAGCGTCTACGGCGGTGTCGCCGGCGTGCTCTACGCGGGCTTGATCCGCTACATCGCGCCGGAAACCTTCAGCGTCGCCAACATGTTCCTCCTGCTCGCGATGGTCATCATCGGAGGCAGGCAGAGCATCCCCGGTTGCATCGTCGGCGCCGTCGCCCTGTCCCTGGTTCGCGAGGCACTCACCGACTTCTCGATCTACGCGCAGCTCGGCTACGGAGCCGTCGTGGTGCTCATGGTCGTCTTCGCGCCCGCAGGATTGGCCGGCCTGCCGAGCCGAGTCCGCAAGGCACTACGCCGGCGCAAGCCCGCCGACCGGGCCGTGCTCGGGCCGTTCCTGCCGTATCCGCCCGCGGGCGGGGACCGGTCGGGGGCCTCGCTCGAGATCTCGGGGATCACCAAGCAGTTCCGCGGCCTGAAGGCACTGAAGGGGGTGACCCTGTCGGTCAGGGCCGGTGAGATCCGCGGCATCGTCGGCCCCAACGGATCGGGGAAGACGACCCTGTTCAACGTGATCAGCGGGCTCTACACCGCCACGTCGGGCACAGCCGCGATCGGGCAGCTGCCCCTGACCGGCCGACGGACCTACCAGCTGTCCCGCTCAGGGCTCTCCAGGACGTTCCAGAACCTGCGGCTGTTCGACCAGCTGACCGTCGAGGAGAATCTGCTGGTCGCGCTGGACCGCTCGTCGATCCGCTCCCTCTGGCACTACGTCGTGTGGCCGGTGGGTGTCTGGCGCACCGAACGCACGCTGCGCCGAGGCGCGCACGAGCTCCTGGCCCGGTTCGGCCTCGAGGATTTCGCCGACGCCGCGCCCCGCTCGCTCCCGTACGGAATCCAGCGCAGGGTGGAACTCGCCCGGGCCATGGCAGCCGATCCGAAGGTACTGCTGCTCGATGAGCCCGCGGCGGGCCTCAACGGGCAGGAAGTGGGCCAGCTCAAGGAGATCGTCCGATCCATTCGCGACAGTGGCGTCACCGTCGTCCTGATCGAGCACAACATGAGCCTGGTCATGTCGCTGTGCGACCGCGTCACCGTCCTCGCCGGAGGCGACGTGATCGCCGAAGGCACCCCCGCCGAAGTCGCGATCCGGCCCGAGGTCATCGAGGCCTACCTCGGTGACTCGTTCAGCACCGCCGACGTCGTGCACGCAGTGGAAACAGAGGTCATGCCGTGAAGGCCGAGCGCAGCGCCCCACGCCCGCAGCCCGAGAGCTCGCCGGCCGGCGGTCTTCGCGTCGAAAATCTGTCCGTGCGCTACGGCGGTGTCCAGGCCGTCAGCTCCGTCGGGTTCACCGTCGGCCCCGGACGATGCGTGGGCATCATCGGAGCCAACGGTGCCGGGAAAACCTCCACGCTGAAGGCCCTCATGGGCCTGGTCCCCCGGTCCGTCGACGGACTCTGGCTCGGCGACCACGATCTCACGAAGGTCAAACCGCAGGACATCGTGCGCCGTGGCATCGGCTACGTCCCCGAAGGCCGGCACGTCTTCGCGGGTCTCACCGTGGAGAAAAACCTCCTGCTCGGCGCGTACCTGCGGTCGTGGCGAGGCCGGACCCGGGAGGTCCTGCAGGAGGTGTACGAGATGTTCCCCGTGCTCGGCGAGATGCAACACCGCCTCGCCGGCGCACTCTCCGGAGGCCAGCAGCAGATGCTCGCCATCGGCCGCGCGCTGATGTCCGAACCGCAGCTGGTCCTGCTGGACGAACCGTCGATGGGCTTGTCCCCCAAGCTCGTCGAGGAGGTGCTGGCGAGCCTGCAACGCCTCTCCGCGGGCGGCCTCGGGCTGCTGCTCGTCGAGCAGAACGCGAAGCTCACCTTCGAGGCCACCGAGTCCTGCCTGGTCATGGAAAACGGCCGGGTCGCGATGACCGGCAGCTCCGCGGACCTCAGCCACGACCCGTTGGTCCGGCAGATCTACCTCGGGCTCTGACGAGTTCGGCCACGAAAGAGGGCCCCGGCTTCGACGAAGCCGGGGCCCTCTTTCGTGATCAGCGGCAGAACGGAGCCGCCCCCGCCGCGGACTTGATCCCGCCGACGATCAGCGACTGGAAGTAGCGTGCGCCATCGGAGGTGGTCGAGTTGGTGTACGCCCAGTCCTCGTGGCCCAGGGTCGTCACCCACGACCGGCCGCCGTCGTAGTACTGGCACCAGGCCACCGGGTGGTTCGCGCCGTGGCCGGGGTGCCCCATCGAGCCCTTCACGCCCTCGGCCAGGCTCGACTCGTCCACCTTCGCCAGGAAACGGACGTTGGTGGGGAAGGGAACCAGGTTGTACCACTCGTCGGTGAAGGCCCAGCGGTTCGGCAGGTTCTTCGTCGAGACGTCGTTGCGGTCCACCGTCTGCACGGTGCCGGCCTGCGCGGGCCCGTGATCGTAGTAGTTGGTCCCTCCGAGCAGTCCTTCGTACCAGGGCCAGTTGTACTCCGTGCCGAACGCGTTGTGGATGGCGACGAATCCACCGCCCCCGCGGATGTACTGGCGCAGCGACGTCTGTGCCGAGTCGTCGAGTGCGTCCCGGCTGGTACTGAGGAAGATCACCGCGTTGTACTTGAACAACGTGTTCGGGCTCGCGAGCTGGGTGACGTCCTCGGTCCAGTCGACGGCGAAACCGTTCTGCTGACCGAGGCGCACGAGCGCTTTCTGGGCCACGTTGGCATCGGCCAGCGGCGGGTTGAGACCCGGCCCGAGCACGGGGCCGAGGTTCGCGTGCCGCGGACCGGCCGTGCGGGAGTAGACGAGGACCTTGATGCCCTTGGAGAGGTCGAAGTTGCCCCAGTTGTGGTAGCAGTTCGAGTCCAGACCACGGCACACGCCGTACTGGGGATCGCCCAGTTGTTGCGCGCCGGTCTTGCCGCCGTTCTCGTGCGCCGACGCGGGCATTCCGAAGGCCAGCACTGTCGCGAGTGCCGCGGCGGACGCGCTCGCAAGAGCTGTCAGCACCGTTGCCGAACGTCTCTTCATGGTTCTCCATCCTTTTCTGGACACGCTTCGCGTGCGGGGAATCCGGTAGAACGCGGAAAATCCGGTTCAGAGTTCGAGCAGCTGCCCGTCGAACGCCACAGCGGCGTTCACTTCCGCCAGCGTGGACGCCTCGAGTGCGCCCGGAAGCACCAGCGGATTGGTGTTGTTGAGATGCGTGAACAGGTAACGGGGCCCGGGATGGCCGGCCAGGAACGGCAGAACCTCGCCGATGGCCAGGTGTCCCATTCCCGACGCCGGCCGCGCGGGCCCCATCTCCTGCTCGGTGAGGAAAGTGCCGTCGAGAACGACGACGTCCGCATCGGCGATCACTCGGCTGAACGCGTCGGTCCACGCCGCGAGACCCGGCGCGTAGACGAGGCTCCCTCCACGCGGGCCGGTGTCGAACCGGCAGGCGCTGACCCATTCGCCTGACGTCCCCGCCGCCGCGTACCTCGGCTTCTTGGCGCTCAGCACGGTGCACGTGACCCGGAGGCCACCGGCGAGCTCCATCGGTGTTCCGGGGACGAGCCGATGCTCCCGCAGTCGCGTGTACGCGCCCACCGCGGTCTCGACCGGGAACCCGGACCGCAGCGCCTCGTGCACCGTCGCGGTCGCGAAGACGTCCAGGCTGCCGGCCTCGCGGAGGGTGAGCAGTCCGATGGTGTGGTCGAGTTCGGCGCTGGTGAACACCACCCCACGAACCGGCGAGTCGCGTGATCCCGCGGTCGGTGCGAGCTCCGGTGTCGCGAGCAGTTGCGTCCGCAGATCCGGCGAGGCGTTGACGAGGTACCACGACTCGCCGTCGCCGGTGACGGCCAGGCAGTCCTGGGTACGGGAGACTCCGGCCCGGCGAGCCTTCCCACAGGTCGTGCAGCCGCAGTTCCATTGCGGGGCGCCGCCTCCGGCCGCGGTGCCGAGAAATCGCACCTTCATGGCATCCGCCGGGGCACGGCGAGCGCCGGACCGGGGTTCTCGACCTGATCGAGAACCGCTTGGTGGTGCTCCGACAGGTGGCAGACCGGGTCGGTGGCAGCGGCGTCACCGGTGACCTGGTAAGCCTGGCAGCGACATCCGCCGAAGTCGACTTCCTTGAACACGCACCCCTGGCAGGGCTCCGGGAGCCAGTCCGTGCCGCGGAAACGACGGAACGCCGGCGAGTCGTACCAGATCGAAGCCAGCGAATCGGTGCGGACCGACGGCACCTCGAGCTCCGGCAGCGTCTCCGCCGCCAGGCACGGCAGCACTCCGCCGACCGGTGTCACGACCAGCTGCCGCGAGCCCCAACCGTAGTTGCAGGGCTTGGGCCGCGGGCTGTAGTAATCGGCAGCGACATGCACGATCTCGAGCTCGGTGCCGAACCGCGCCCGCACTTCGGCGACGTCGGCCGCCGCCCGTTCGACCTGCGCACGGCTGGGCAACAGGGCGCCGCGGTTGCGCAGGGCCCACCCGTAGAACTGGGTGTGGGCCAGTTCCAGCCGATCCGCACCCAGGTCCGCCGCGAGCGCGGCGATGGCGGGTATCCGGGCGACGTTTCCCTTGTGCAGAACGACGTTGATGGTCAACGGCAGCCCGGCGTGCCGCACCGCCTCGGCGACGGCGAGCTTGCGCTCGTGCGCCCGGCGTCCGGCGATGGCGTTCGCCGGTGCTGCCTCCGCGTCCTGCAGGGAGAGCTGGAAATGGTCGAGCCCCGCGTCGGCGAGCTGCCCGATCCGCGCCGCACTCAGCGAGACGCCACTGGTGACGAGGTTGAGGTAGAACCCGAGCTCGTGTCCCGTCGCCACCAGCTCGACCAGATCCTTCCGCAGACCGGGCTCACCTCCCGAAAGGTGCAACTGCAGGACACCCAGATCCCTCGCTTGCGCGAACACGTCCTGCCAGCCGGCGGTGTCGAGCTCGTCGCGGTAGTCGCCGAGGTTGAGCGGGTTCGCGCAGTAGGTGCACTGGAGAGGGCACCGGTACGTCAGCTCCGCGAGAAGGCCGAGCGGCGCTGGTGACCGCGGCGGTGCCGCGGCCACCAGTTGTGCGGTTCGTACCGGCCGCGCCGCGCGCGCCTCCCGTCCGGCGCCCACCAGCCCCCTGCTCTCCAGGTCCGCCAGTGCCCGGAGCACCGAGGCACTCGTGACCCCGGAGTACCGCTCCCCCAGACGGGCCACGATCTCCTCCACCGTGCGCCGGGTGTCGCAGAGCTCGACCACGGCGGCCGCGGTGTCGTTGAGCGCCAGGACCCCTTCGGGGAACAGGAGAACCGGCCGCCGGCGAACCCGGTCGAACTCCAGACGCACTCCCGGGCGAATCCCGGGCCTGCTGCCGACCTCGAGCGTCATGTGGACCTCGCGTAGTCCACGGCGTCGAGCACGCTCCACAGGACGTCGCACTTGAACGAGAGCGCCTGGATCGCGGCGTCCTGCTCCGCGCGCGTCACGTTGTGCGTCAGCACCAGCTCGAGGGTGCACGCGCTGTCCTCACGAGCCGCCGGAATGCGCCGGTCGAAATACGCGAAGCCTTCCGGCTTGATCCAGTCGTAGTGCCGGCGCCATGCGGCCATGCGATCGGTCATGTGGTCCGGGGAGAACAGTTCCGTCAGCGCGGCCGCCACGCTTTCCTTCCACGGGCGGGTGCGGCAGAAGTCGAGGTAGCCGTCCACCGCGAACCGCACCCCGGGCAGGACGTGCCGTTCGTCGAGCACCTCCGCCCTGCTCAGTCCCACCGCTTCCGCCAGTTGAAGCCACTCGTGCATGCCACCTTCGTGCTCGTGCTCGCCGTCGTGGAACACGATGCGACTCACCCACGCGCGCCGGACCTCCGGCAAGGGGCAGTTCGCCACGATCGCCGCGTTCTTGCGTGAGAGGCACTTCTGGTAGTACCAGCGGTTCGCCACCCAGCGACGCAGGTCCGCCGGCTCACAGCCGCCGTCGTGCAGCCGAAGGTGGAACGGGTGGTGTGCCCAGTAGCGTTTGGACAGACCGAGCAGGGCGTCGGTGAACTCCGCCCTGGTCAGCGGGCGTTCCACGGCCCGCTCTCAAGCGCGTACGCCGTCACCTCCGGCCGGGTTTCGTGTCCCTCCAGCACCGGGTCGGTCCAGGTGGGCAGAACGGATTCGGAAGTCTTCGTACTGGGCGTTTCCGGTACAGCGGACATGGTTTCGCTCCTCTTCACGACAGTGGGACAGAGAAACCGACAGGTCCATACAGCGGACCAATCGGCCCACCTAGCGCTCCGGACAGTACCCCCGGACCTCTGGGCCGACAAGAGGCGACTTGGCCCCTCGCGCACTCTTGTGGACCACTCGGGAAGCCTTTAAGCTCAACCGACCAACGGACTTGATGGACCACTAGGTGGACCACGTCACTCGAGTTGAGTCACTCCTCGCAGCGCTTTTCCTCAACGAAGAGAGGGCAATCGATGGATCGACGCAGATTCCTGTCCGGTGCGGCTACCACGGCGGGCGCGGCTGTGGTGGGTACGGTGCTCGGCACGTCGCCGGCCTCGGCGGGAGGCCCGGACACGCCGAAGCAGCCGGACGCGTTCGGTGCCACCGGCGCCGATTTCCCGAAGGTCGGGGGAAACCTCGCCAACCAGAACCACTCGCCGCTCAAGCAGATCAACCGCCGCACCCTCGACCGGCTCGGCGGCGCCTGGCACGTGAACCTCGAGGGCGGGGACACCTCCCGCGCCCAGCAGAGCACGATCGTCGCGCAGAACGGGGTGCTCTACGTCCAGACCACCCAGCAGAACGTGTTCGCCGTGGACGGGAAGTCCGGCGCGATCCGGTGGAAGGCGAACCTCGGGTCCGAGACCACCAACATGCGCGGTGTCGCGCTCGGCCAGGGCAAGGTCTTCTCCACCTCCGGCGCGAACATCGTGTACGCACTCGACCAGAAAACGGGTGCCGTGGCGTGGAAGCGCCAGCTGCTCACCGAAGATCCGAATCAAGGCACGCCGGAGGAGTGCGACCCCGCCAACGGCCAGTGCGGCGGCGCGACCGGCTCGCTCGCGGGTGCCATCGTGTACTGGGACGGGCTGATCTACGTCGGCATGCAGGGCAGCACCGCCGGCGCGCGTGGACGCGCGTACGCCCTCGACGCGGCCACCGGGAAAATCGCCTGGACGTTCTGGTCCGTTCCCGGCCCCGGCGAATTCGGCAACGACACCTGGGAAGGCGACAGCTGGAAGACCGGCGGGGCTGTGCCGTGGATCCACCCCGCCGTCGACCCCGACCTCGGGCTCGTCTACTGGACCTTCGGCAACCCGTACCCGCGCACCAACGGGTCCACCCGCGGCGGTGACAACCTCTTCGCGAACTCGCTCGTGGCCATCGACGCGAAGACGGGCAAGCGGCGCTGGCACTTCCAGTCGGTGCACCACGACATCTGGGACTACGACAACGTGATGGCGCCGGTGCTGATCGACCTGCGCATCGACGGGAAGCTGCGCAAAGTCGTCGTCTACGGTTCCAAAGTCGGGATGTACTACATCCTCGACCGCACCAACGGAAAGCCCGTGCAAGGCGTCGAAGAGCGACCCGTGCCTCAGGACCCGCGGCACAAGACCTCGCCGACACAGCCCTTCCCGAAGGGCGACCCGTTCGTCCCCCAGGAGCCCCGGCTCGACAACTCCACCCGGCCGGTGCCGTTCTACCCCAACGGCGGGCTCTTCGCCACGCACTGGGACCGCGCCACCATCATCTTCCCGGGAGCCGGCGGCGGCGCCGACTGGTCGCACGTATCGTTCAACCCGGCCACCGGCTACGTCTACGTCGGCTACGGTCTCATCAACTCGGCGTACTCCAACACCCTCGGCGGACGGGTCAACACCGCGCGCCCCTACGGCGAGTACTTCGCGGGCGGTCTCGCAGCAGTCGATCCTCGCACGAACAAGTTGGTGTGGAGCAAGGACAGCGAGTGGTCGCTGGCCCACGGCAACGGCATTCTCACCACCGGCGGCGGGGTGATGTTCCAAGGCGGCCCGGACGGCGTCCTGCTCGGCATGGACGACACCGACGCCAAAGAACTGTGGCGGTTCCAATGTGGAGCGGGCGTGCACACCAGCCCGGTCACCTACGAGATCGACGGACAGCAGTACCTCGCCGTGTTCGCCGGCGGCAACGGCCTGCCCTATCCCGACATCCCGAAGGGCGATCACCTCTGGGCGTTCAAGCTCGGCGGACGGGTCGCGCCCGCGACCGCGCCCACTCCCCCGTCCAAGCGCAACCAGATCCGCACGGCCGCGGTCACGGCGGCGGCCGCCGGCAACACCGTCACGCTCGGGCGGATCTGGGACGCCACCGCGGGCGCGCCGGGTGCGCAGGAGAACACGGTGGCACAGAACGCGATGTCGCCGCAGAACCTCACCGTGCCGGTGGGCACCGAGATCACCTTCGTCAACCCGGCGGGCAACGCCACCGCCCACGGCGCGGTCTCGTTCTTCGAGTACGAATTCGACAGCGGCACCCTCATGCCCGGCCAGTCCTTCAAACACACCTTCACCAAGAAAGGCGAGTACTTCTACAACGACCCGATCTACCCGCAGAACACCGGGAAGATCGTCGTCGTCTGACCAGTGCCGCGCGGTCTCCCGGAGTCCGTCCCCGGGAGACCGCGCGGCAGCCGCCCGCTGAGCCAGGAGGAGCCTGAGCTGTGTCTGACGACCGCTGGGACCGTGAAGTCGATCTGCTGGTCCTCGGTTCTGGCGCGGGCGGCTTGGGTGCCGCGGTGGTGGGCGCCGAGGAAGGGCTTTCCGTCCTGGTACTGGAAAAGACCGAGTGGCTGGGCGGCACCACCGCCCGTTCCGCCGGGACCTGCTGGATTCCGGGCCACCGGTGGCAACCCGACCCGGTCGCCGACACGGCCGCCGCGACGACGTACCTCGACGCGCTGGTCGGCGACCGCGCCGACCGCGAACTGCGGGAAACCTACCTCGCGCACGGACCGGCCGCGATCGACCACCTGGACCACCTCGGCGTGCGCTTCCGGCACGCCAAGACGGTCGTCGACTACCACCCGGAACTCCCCGGATCCGGGCTCGGCCGCGCACTGGAACCGCACCCCTTCGACGGGCGCCTTCTCGGCAAAGCCGCGTTCTCCCGAGTCCGCGGGCCGATCGCCGAGTTCGCGCTCTTCCGCGGCACGCTCATGGTCCGCCGCCCCGAGGTCGACCAGCTGCTCTCGATCTTCGACGGCTCGCCGCGAGGCATGGCCCTCGCGCTGCGCCTCGGCCTCCGGTGGGCAACCGACCTGCTCCGATACCCCCGGGGCACCCGGCTGGTCATGGGCAACGCTCTCGTCGCGAGCCTTTACCACCAACTGCTCCGGCGGACCGGCGACGTCTGGTTCACCGCGCACACCACCGAGCTCATCGCCGACCACACCGGCCGCGTCGTCGGAGCCGCGATCCTGAACCGAGGCCGCTCCGTGCGCATCGCCGCGCGTCGCGGAATCGTGCTGGCCGGTGGCGGGTTCCCTGCCGAGCCCTCCCTGCGAACCCGGTACCTGCCGCAGCCGACCGCGCAGTTCACGCCTGCCGCCGAGGGAGCCACCGGTGACACGATCGCGCTCGCCCAAACCGTCGGCGGCGCGCTCGGCGCCGCCCACGAGGACAACGCACTGTGGTTTCCCAGCTCGATCGGCCGTCGCCGCGACGGTTCCGCGGCGGTGTTCCCGCACATCTGGGACCGGGCCAAGCCCGGCGTCCTCGCCGTCAACGCCGCCGGTCGTCGGTTTGTCGACGAATCCGTGTCCTACCACCGGTTCACCCGCGCGATGTACGACTCGCACAAAACCGTGCCGACCATCCCGGCCTGGCTCGTGGCCGACTCCCGGACCCTGGCCCGCTACGGGCTCGGCATGATCCGCCCGCACTCACCCCAAGCCGCGCTCAAGAGGCACGCCGACGCCGGCTACCTGCGGACCGCGGACAACGTCCGCGCGCTCGCCACGGCGATCGGCGTCGACCCGGACGGCCTCGAGCGCACCGTCGCAGCCGTCAACCGGCACGCGCAAACCGGTGTCGACGAAGAGTTCGGCAAAGGTCTGAGCTCCTTCGGCCGCCAATTCGGCGACGCCCGCCACGCCCCGAACGTCAACCTCGGCCCGGTCGCCGTGCCACCGTTCCACGCCATCGCGGTGGTCCCGACTCCACTGGCGACCGCGCTCGGCCTCCGGACCGATCCGACGGCGAGGGTCCTCGACCGGCAAGGACAGCCGATCCCGGGCCTCTACGCTTGCGGCAACGACGCTGATTCGGCCATGGCATCGGAGTACCCCGGCGCGGGGTGCCAAGTCGGTGCGAGTTTGACCTTCGGTTACCTCGCAGCCCGGCACGCGGCGACGTGACCGCCCGACACCGACGATGTTCGCCTCGAGGAACACCGGCGGGCCCAGGGGGCGTCCCATCCGATCCCGACCGCCCGGCTCGGTGCGCGCCGTTCGAGGGCACCCGCCGTCCCGGCCGAGCAGTGACCAGTGAAGGAGTCAGCGTGGAAGAAGTAGCGATCGTGACGGGCGCCGGTGGCGGTCTCGGATCCGTGATCGCGCGGGAACTCGCGAACGACGGATTCCAGGTCGTCCTCGTCGACCGAGACGGAGACGCGGCCGACGCGGCGGCGGAGAGTGTCAGTGGGTCGCCCGTGGTGATCCCGGCGGACCTCACCGACGTCAGCGACGTGCGACAGCTCGTCGACGCGGTGGCCCAGCGGTTCGGCCGCCTCGACGTGGTGGTCAACGGAGCCGGGATCGAACGCGTGCACCCACTCGAGACCATGCCCGAACCGGACTGGGACGCGACGATGGACGTCAACGTCAAAGGCCCGATGCTGCTCTGCCGCGCCGCGGTGCCGCTGTGGCGCGCGCAGGGGTCCGGCAGCGTCGTCAACATCAGCTCTCGCGCGTGGCTCGGCGGTTCGTCGAACACGGCGTACTCGAGCTCGAAAGCCGCACTGGTGGGCCTGACCCGATCCATGGCCGTCGAACTGGGTCCGCTGGGCGTGCGAGCCAACGCCGTAGCACCCAGCTTCGTGCAGACCCCGTTCAACCGGCAGCGCACCGACATCACCGACCTGAACGAGATGATCGAGCGCTACACCGCGTTCACGCCCCTGCGCCGGCTGATCGACCCGATCGACGTGGCGAACGCCGTGGTGTTCCTCGCGTCCGACCGCGCCCGCAACATCACCGGCGAGGTCCTCCACGTCTGCGCCGGCGCGCAACTGCCGCCGATCCCCTGATGCCCCTACGCCGGCTGAACAAGCTCCTCGACTTCGCCACCTCGAGCGAGCGCTGCAACACCAGCGCTCGGGCCAAGTTTCCGTGGCCGTCCGCCCCCGGCGCCGCGGCGGGGGCGAGCGCGTTCCCAGGTTTCGATCTCGCGGCGGCAGCTGGGAGCCCAACCGGGCGCGCGCTCGATCATGACGCCGTGATCGGGGAACGGGTGGGTGTCGGCGTAGCTCTTGCGGATGAGCGGGCGCTTGAGCCAAGCCGGGCCGCGACGGCCGGGCCCGCGCACCCTGACCGCTACGATCGTCAGCGTCGCTGCTGACGATCTGGTTCAGCTCACGCGGTACGTTCGACAGGCCTTGGGTAAAGGTTGGGACGGACGCGCCGGAGAACCAGTTTCCAGCGAGCGCGGCTTCTGGCTGTCGGAGGCCGTTGTCGTCCTGCTGATCTTGATCAACATGTTCGCGTTGGCCCACGAGCGCCGGCCTCCGCCCCTTGACGAGCATCGCTGACGGGCGATCACTCGTGATCCCTGCCCGATCTGGTCGACCGGGTTCTGGTCGTCAAGCCAGGCAGGTACATCGGCGAGTGCACGAGCAGGGAGATCGCCTACTCCCGGGCCACCGGCAGGCCGATCTCGTTGCTCCATCCCATCTGACCGGCGGACGCTTGGTGGTGCGCGCGGGCAACGAGTCTCGGCCGGCCAAAGATGAGGGCACTGAGTGGTCAGTGGTCGCGGTCGAACGAGCGCAGACGCAGGCTGTTCGACACCACGAGCACGGACGACAGCGACATCGCGGCCCCGGCGATGAGGGGGTTGAGGAGGCCGAAGGCGGCCAGGGGCAGGGCGGCGACGTTGTAGCCGAAAGCCCACACCAGGTTTCCGCGGATGGTGCGGAAGGTGGTGTCGGCCAGGCGGAGGGCGTCGGGGATGACGCGGAGGTCGTCGCGGACCAGGAGGATGTCGGCGGAGCGCAGGGCGATGTCGCTGCCGTCGGCGAGGGCGAGGCCGAGGTCGGCGGTGGCCAGGGCAGGGCCGTCGTTGATGCCGTCGCCGACCATGGCGACGCGGGAGCCGGTGGCGCGCAGGGCGTCGATCTCGCGGGCTTTGTCGGCGGGCAGGACGCCGGCGAGGACGTCGTCGATGCCGAGTTCGGTGGCGACGGCGCGGGCGGCGATCTCGTGGTCGCCGGTGAGCAGGATCGTGCGCAGGCCGCGGGTGCGCAGCCCGGCGACCGCGGCGGCGGCCGACGGTTTGACGACGTCGCGGACCTCCACGACGCCGACGAGTTCGTCGTCCACGGCGACGAGGACCGGTACCGCGCCGGTGCTGTGGACGGTGTCGACGTGGGCGGAGAGGCCGGCGGGCAGTGCGAGTCCGTGTTCGGTGAACAGGCGGGGGTTGCCGACGAAGACGCGGCGTCCGTCCACAGTGGCTTCGGCGCCGAGGCCGGGCAGGGCGGTGAAGGTGTCGACCAGGGGCAGGTCGGGCAGTTCGGCTCGGGCGGCCTCGACGACGGCGGTGGCGATGGCGTGTTCGGAGCCGGATTCGGCGGCGCCGGCGAACCAGAGCAGGTCGCCGCGGGTGCGGCCGGGGGCCGGGTGGCAGGCGGTGACGGTCATGCGGCCGGTGGTCAGGGTGCCGGTCTTGTCGAGAACGACCGTGTCGACGCGGCGGCTGGCCTCGAGTGCTTCGGGGCCTTTGATGAGGATGCCGAGCTGCACGCCGCGGCCGACGCCGGCCATCAGGGCGGTGGGGGTGGCCAGGCCGAGTGCGCAGGGGCAGGCGATGATCAGCACGGACACGGCCGCGGTGAAGGCGTCGCGAACCTCGTGCCCGGTGAGCAGCCAGCCGGCGAGGGTGAGCAGCGCGAGTGCGAGGACGACGGGCACGAAGACCGCGCAGATCCGGTCGACGAGCCGCTGCACGCCGGCTTTGCGGGCCTGGGCGCGTTCGGCGAGCGCGGTCATCTGCGCGAGCTGGGTGTGGGCGCCGACGGCGGTCGCGCGGACGACCAGGCGGCCGTCGCGGTTCACCGCGGCGCCGACGACCCGGTCGCCGGGCGCGGCTTCAACCGGCACGGGCTCGCCGGTGATCGCGCTGACGTCCACGGTGGACCGTCCACTTTCGACGGTTCCGTCGGCGGCGATCGCCTCGCCGGGTTTGACCACGAACAGGTCACCGGCGGCCAGTTCGCCGATGGGCACGGTGTGTTCCCGGTCGTCGCGCAGGATCCGGACCTCTTTCGCGGCAAGGGCGTCGAGCGCGCTCAGCAGGCCGGCCGCGCTACGACGGGAGCGGCTTTCGAAGTAGCGGCCCGCCAGCAGGAACGTGGTCACCCCGGCGGCGACGTCGAGGTAGATCGCGTCGGCTCCGGCGGCAGTGGGCCCGAATCCGACCCAGTAGCCAGGTTCGTGGCCGCCGAACAACGTCGCCCACGCGGACCAGAGGAATGACGCCAGCACCCCGAGCGAGACGAGGGTGTCCATACTGGACGAACGGTGCCGCAGATTCCGCAGCGCGGCCCGGTGAAACGGCAGCGCCGCCCAGAACACGACGGGCACGGCGAGGGCCAGGCACAGCAGCTGCCAGCCGGGGAACCGCAGGGACGGCACCAGTGCGAGCGTGATGGACAGGTCGCCCAGCGGCACGGCGAGCACCGCGGCGACGATCAGCCGGCGGCGCAGGTCGCGCACGCGGCGCAGCGTGAGGTCCTCGTCGTCGTCCGCGCCGCGCACGCGGGCGCCGTAGCCGGCTTTGCGCACGCGTTCGATCAGCGTCTCGTCGTCGAAGTCGGCCGGCACGTGCACGGTGGCGCGTTCGGTGGCGTAGTTGACCGACGCGTGCACGCCGTCGAGCTTGTTGAGCGTGCGTTCGACGCGCGCCGAGCAGGCGGCGCAGGTCATGCCGGTCACGGCCAGGTCGACGGTGCGGACCGTCGGGGTGGCGGTGGTCATGCGGGTTCTCCTCGGGGTGGCTGCCTGGGCTGGTGATGGACCGGGCGGCACCGGAGGAACGCTGGTGTGAGGCTACTTCGCCCGGGAACTTTCGCCGCGCCCGGGCCGACTACTGCACCGGTGATGGATCGGGAACCGCTGGAGGAGGGAGCCACCGCTTCACCGGCGCCGGGCCGCGAGTTCGGTGAGCATGGCGTTGTACGCCTCGAGCTCGTCCCCGCCGCTGCGGTCGGCTCGCCGGGCACGGCGCTCGTCGTCGCGCGACCACTGCACGAGTAGCGCGATCACCATGACGAGCATCGGGATTTCCCCGCTGACCCAGGCGATGCCGCCGCCGAGGCGCTGGTCGGCGAGCGGGTCACCGGCCCACGGCAGCGCGAGGTAGTGGTAGAAGGTCGCGGCGAGCACGGTCTGCTTGCTCATCAGGATCACGCCGAAGAAGGCGTGGAACGGCATCACCGCGAACAGCACCCCCAGGCGTGCGAGGTGCGGCAGCCGTCGCGGCGTGCGGTCGGCGCCGACCACGACCCACGCGAACAGGTAGCCCGACAACAGGAAGTGCAGTTTCATCACCTGGTGGGCCCAGTGGAACTGCATCGCCTCGCCGAACAGGTCCGAGAAGTACAACGCGTAGAACGAGCCGGTGAACAGGATCGCCGCCACCGCCGGGTGGGCGAAGAACCGCGTCACCGGGGCGTGCAGCAGCGACGCCACCCACTCGCGCGCGCCGGGGATTTCGCCGTGCGCGCCGGCGGGCAACGCGCGCAGGGCGAGCGTGACCGGCCCGCCCAGGACCAGCAGCACGGGGGCGAACATGTTCAGCGCCATGTGCGTGACCATGTGCAGGCTGAACGTCCCGGGCGCGTAGACGCCGAGGCCCGAGGACGTGACGACCAGGACGATCGCCCAGCCGCCGAGCCAGGCGGCGACCCGGCCCGGCGGCCAGTGGTCGCCCCGACGCCGCAACCGCCGGACCCCCACCAGGTACGCCGCCACGGCCATCAGCGCGAGCGGCGCGAACAGCAGGTCCGGTCGCCAGTCCAGCACGAGCCGAGCCGCGGTCTGCGGCGCGTTGAGGTCGTAGCCGAGGATGATTTCCTGGGCCGTGGCGGGATGGTTCGGGAACGCCGGCGGCACGAGCACCGTGAGCGCGGCCGAGCCTCCGGTACCCAGCGCCAGCAGCACGAACTCGGCCCCCACCAGCCGCACCCGCGAAGTGTCCGGCCGTCGTCGCCAGGCGGCGATCACGCACCCGGTCGCGATCAGCACGACGACTTCGGCGGCGAGCAGGAGACCGTAGCGGCTGACGAATCCGTCGGAGCGGGTCAGGACCAACCCGGGCACCACGCCGGACACCGCAGTGATCACGAAGCAGGTCACGGACAACCGGTGGTAGCGGCGCAGCAGCAGCTCCGGTACGGCGGGGCGACGGCGAAGCCGGGCCAGCAGCGCGACCAGCGCGCCCAGCCACGCACAGGCCGCGGGCACGTGCCAGAACAGGGCGTTGGTCGCCAGGTCGTGCCCGGCCCCGACCGACGCGTGCCCGTCGGCCACGAGGGGCAGCAGCCCGAGGCCGGCGGCCACCGTCGCCCCGACCACCGTTCGCCACGTCATCGCCGGCCACGCCAAGGCGCTCGCCACGGCGGCGGCGACCGCGACCGCCACCCACGCCTTCGGTTCGGTGGCCGCGCTCATCGTCGGCAGCAGCACCTCCGGCCGCAACGCCTGCGCCACCGGTAGTCCCGCCGCGACCGCCGCGGAGAACGGCACCGCGACGACGGCCGCGGCCAACCAGCACACGGCGCAGCCGGCAGCGAACCGCGCCGCACCGAAGGCGTCGGCGGACAACCCGCCGTCCCGCTGTCCGGGTGCGACGAACGCGGCGAACACGAGCCCGCCGAAGCATCCCGCGGCCGCCTCGTCCGCGACGAACCGCACGACGGCGAACCCGTAGGTGGTCATCGGGCCGGGATCGGCGTTTCCCAGCGGCGCGTACACATCGCCCGCGGTCGCGACCACGAGCAGCAGCACAGCGAGCCCCGCCACCACCCCGGTCACGAGCACGGTGCGGAACCGAGATGTCGTCACCTCTCAGCTGTCGGCCCGCCACCGTCGTGAGTTCCCTCGGTGACGCAGCACACAGCGTCGCCTCGTGAACGTGGCCGCCCCGAATTCTCGGGAACTTTCCCCGGTCCGCAACCGACAAGTCGTGCGCGGGCCGTGAACGCGAAAGGGGTCGCGCCGGTCCGCGTTCCCGCCCGGCGGCGCCCGAAGGGGTTCCTCCTGAGACCCCGACGGGTGCCGCCGGTTCCGGTCAGGCCGTCGCCGAAACCTCGTCCAGCACACCGGACTTCACGTCGGCCACCAGTACGGCCAGCTGCTCGCGGCTCATTTCGATGCGCTGGCCGAAGTCGTCGGTGATCACCACGCGTCGCTCCGGCGCGGCGGTGTCGTCGACGAACAGCTCGGGGCAGCCGCAGTTGCACGAGCCGCAGAACGTCGCCACGTGCCGCAGCGAGGAATCGTGGTCGGCCATGGTCGCCACCTTTCTCGGAAGAGGTCCGACTCGGTAGTCGGCTCGGCGCACGCCCTGGTTCCCGACAGACGTCAAGCGGCGCGGTGCCCCGTCGGCCGGTGCGGGAACGATCGACGGCGAGGACGGGTCGACGCCGGCCCCTCCACCGGGCCGGACGACGTGCGGGTGTCGCCGGGCTCGGGCAGGCCGTCCGCCGAAGGCGGTGCAGGCGCACGGGACTTTTCGGCCCGGTGCACCGCATACAACAGCCCGACGCCGATCACGATCAAGCCGTGGGACACCACCCGGCCGGCCGAGACCTGTCCGGAGGCGAGATCCAGCCCCGACATGATCCCCAGCAGCACCACGAAACCACTCAGCGTCGGCAACAGCCCCGACGCGGCCGACGGCCGCAGCGCCGCCCACAGCAGGCCGATCCCGACGGCCACGTTCCAGGCCCCGCTCTCGTTGCCCAGGTGCACGGCCGCGACCAGACCGCCGTGTTCGGCGTGCCCGACGTCGGCGCCCATCAGCTCGGCCAGCCCCAGCCCGCTTTGCACCAGCGCCACGACCGCGAGCGCCAGCCGCAGGCCCCACCGCGCCGGGTCGGGCGCCGGCACCTCGGTGAGGATGCGCTCGGTGAGGTCGGGCACGCGCGGCGCTTCCCGGATCAGCGTGACCCGGCGCAACGCGGACGCGCGCTCCACCCAGGCCCGGCACGCCGGGCAGCCGGCCACGTGCCGGTCGAGGACGTCGTCGGGCAGACCGGGGTCCTCGCCGTCGATCCGGGCCGAGAGGGCTTCACGCAAGTCGGAACAGTCCACACCTCAATTGTCGGCCACGACCCGCCCCCGGTTCCCCGGGCCGTCAGGCTTCGTCGGCGGATCCGCGTTTGCCCAGCCCGGCCAGTCGCCAGTAGGCGATCGCGACCGCCCAGACCACCACGAACAGCCCGACCACGGCGAACCCGACATTGTTGAGGTCCAGCCCGGCGATCCAGCCGGTGACCGGATCGGTGAGGCCGAGGTCGTCGTGCAGGAGCCCGATCAGCTCCACGCTCCCGATGAGCAGCGCGACAGCGATGGACAACCCCGTGATGGTCAGGTTGTAGTACACCTTCCGCAGCGGGTCGGCGAACGCCCAGTGGTAGGCGAAGTTCATGAACGTGCCGTCGACGGTGTCGAGCAGGCTCATCCCCGCGGCGAACAGCAGCGGCAGGACCAGCACGGCGTACCAGGGCAGCCCGCCCGCGGCCCCCGCACCGGCCAGCACGAGCAGCGTGACCTCGGTGGCGGTGTCGAACCCGACGCCGAAGAGCAGCCCCACCGGGTACATCTGCCCGGGCCGGGTGATCGCGCGCGTGACCCGGCCCAGCAGCCGGCTGAGCAGGCCGCGTTTGGCGAGCTGAGCCTCCAGCGCCGCTTCGTCGAGTTCACCGCTGCGCATGCCCCGCCACAGCCGGAAGATCCCCACCAGCACGATGAGGTTCAGCACGGCGATCAGGTACAGGAAGAGGCCGCTCATGCTCGTGCCGACGATGCCGAGCACGCGGTGCGTACCTGAGTCGTCGTCGGTCAACGCGCCGGTGACCTTGGCGCCCAGCGCGACGAGCGCCGCGAGGCCGAGCACAACCGTCGAATGCCCGAGCGCGAACCAGAACCCGACCGACACCGGGCGTTTCCCGTCGGCCATGAGCTTGCGGGTGGTGTTGTCGATGGCCGCGATGTGGTCGGCGTCGAACGCGTGCCGCAACCCCAGCGTGTAGGCGGTCACACCGAGCCCGATGCCGAACACCTCGTTGCCGACGGCCAGGTGCCGGGGCACGACCAGCAGGAGCAGCACGCCCCAGGCGGCGATGTGCAGGAGCGCGATCACCCCGAACACTCCTGCCAGCCGCAGGCGGTCACGCCGCGACCCCAATACCGTCGACACCACTTCGCCCGCGCTCATGCGCCCGCCTCTCCAGCACCTCGTGGAAGGTATTTCCGGTGCCGTGGCCGGTCTCCTGGCTGACGGGTCCAACAGCGCGCTCCGCCTTCCCAGGACGAATCCCGGTGGCGTGCTTCCTTTCAGTCGCGGTGGAGCGCACCTTCCCGATCACAGTGGCGAGGGCCGCGCCGGTTCCGCACCGGACTTCCCGAACACCACGGCCCGGTCACCCTAGGCAGCACCGGCGCCACCGGGCAAGGGTCCGGCACGCTGCCGTCCCGAATGGACACTCACGGCGACCAGGCCCGCAACCACATCGCGACGAGGCTGACGTGCAGGTAGTCGGATCGAAAAGCCGTCCGGTTCCCGCCCGATTGCCCCCGAAATCGGAAAAGTCGAGGGTGCCATCATCGTCGCGATCCAGGCTCCTCCCCCGCTCGAAAGGACGGCTCCGGCCGATGGCGCGCAAGCAGAACCGCAACCCCGTGACCGCGAAGAAGGGCTTGTCCGCGAACGCGTGGACGACGATCGGCGTCCTCGTCGTCGCCGTGCTGGTCATCGGCGGGGTGCTGGTCTTCAACCACAAGGACGCACCCGCGGCGCCGCCCGGCGCCGGCGCGGCGACCGTGCTGAACCCGCCTGGCAGCAACACGCTCACCACCGCGCCCGGCGGTCCCGTGACCGTGGTCGAGTTCCTCGACTACCAGTGCCCGGTCTGCGAGGCCTACTACCAGAACGTGACCAAGAGCATCGAACACGACTACGCCGGCCGGATCACCTTCGTCACCCGCAACTTCCCGCTGCCGATGCACCCGCTCGCCGTGCCCGCGGCCCAAGCCGCCGAAGCCGCAGCGATGCAGGGCAAGTACCACGAGATGTACGACAAGCTCTACGCCGACTACCCCACCTGGGCGCTGGCCGCCGACGGCAAGAACGTCAGCGACGACGCCCCACGCGCCCAGACCCGGTTCGACGGCTACGCCCGCGAACTCGGCCTCGACCTCACCAGGTTCCACGCCGACGCCGCGTCGCCCGCCGTGCAGAAGCGGATCGACCAGGGCAAAGCCGACGGCACCCGGGCCGGCGTGACCGGCACGCCCACGATCTTCGTCAACGGCACCCGATTCGAACCCACCGGCGACACCTACGCCGCCCTCGACCGGCAGCTGCGCGGCGAGCTCGACCAGGCGCTCGCGGCGTGACTCGCCCGGTCGCGCGCGGGCTCGCGTGGCTGTACCTGGTCGGCGGCGGCCTCGGGCTCGTCGCCGCGATCACCCTGACGCTGGAGAAGATCGCCCGCCTGATCGATCCGTCCTACGTGCCCAGCTGCTCGATCAACCCCGTCCTTTCGTGCGGTTCGGTGATGGACAGCGCGCAGGCGGCGGCGTTCGGCTTCCCCAACCCCGTGATCGGCGTCGCCGCGTTCCCCGTGGTCGTCACCTTCGGCGCAGCACTGCTGACCGGTTACGCCCCGCCGCGGTGGGTGTGGGCGGGGATGCAGCTGGGATCCCTGTTCGGTGTGGGGTTCGTGCACTGGCTGATCGCGCAGAGCCTCCACCACATCCACGCGTTGTGCCCGTACTGCATCGTCGTGTGGATCGTCACCATCGCGATCTTCTGGTACACGACGCTGCACACCCTCGGCGGCACCCGCCTCGGTGCGGCAGTGCGGCGTGTCCACAGTGGAGTGCTCGCGCTGTGGTACGTCGTGATCGTGGTGCTGGTTCTGGTCGAGTTCCGGAGCTACTGGTCCACGCTGCTGTGAACCGTGCCGCACCGGCAGGATCTCCCACGCTGGCAGC
This sequence comes from Amycolatopsis rhabdoformis, assembly GCF_035918295.1. Taxonomy (GTDB): domain Bacteria; phylum Actinomycetota; class Actinomycetes; order Mycobacteriales; family Pseudonocardiaceae; genus Amycolatopsis; species Amycolatopsis rhabdoformis. The sequence goes on along the minus strand of NZ_CP142149.1, from coordinate 1,804,618 downwards.
CGCATCCACAGCCGGCCGGGCACCCGCACGACGCCGTGCCCACCGCCCACACCGACCGTCCGGGCACGCATCTCAATCGCCCCGCCGAGGGGCCGGCGGGCGGGGCGAGCAGATCCGGGCCGGTCGCGGCGGCGCCGACCCGGATGAGCCGGGTCAGCTCGGCCATCCGCTCGGCCGCTGCCCGGCACCGCGGACAGCGGGCAAGGTGCGTGTGCGCCCGCACCTCCTCCACCGCGTGCGCGCTGCCGTCGAGCATCGCCGACACCGTCTCCCGGCACTCGTCACACCTCATACCCCACGAGTCGCGCGCACGACCGCGCCGGTTCCCGGACCGGGACCAAAGTCCCGACTTCACCGCGCCACTGCGAAATCCGGGTGACGCCGGGAACTCGACGCCCCCTCCGGGTGACAACTGCTGACGAAAAGGTTGGAGGAGAACCGTGTTTTCATCGCCGGCGTTGTCGTGGCTGTTCACCGTGGTCTTCGCGCTCACCGGGCTGTACTCGCTGTACCGCTTCGCGGGACTGGTCTCGGGCACCGGACGGGCCGGGGACCGCGCCGCCGAGCTCACCCACCTGCTGATGAGCGTCGCGATGATCGGCATGACCTGGGCGTGGACCGGGCTTCCCGACGCCCCCAGCGGGGTGCTGCAACTGGCCGTGTTCGGGCTGCTGGCGCTGTGGTTCGCCGGGCGGCTGCTCGCCGGCGGCCACGGGATCTTCGGCGGTTACCACCTGCTGATGGCCCTCGCGATGGTCTGGATGGTCGCGACGATGCCCCTGCTCATGGGCGGGATGCCCGGGATGGCCGCCGGCGGCGGCATGGCCGACATGCCGGACATGCCCGGCATGAGCACGTCCGGCGCCGCCCCGGTCTCCTCGGGTCCGGTCGTGACGCCCGGCTGGGTGCGGCTGACCACGGTGGTGCTGGTCGTGCTCAGCGCGGCCGCCGCCGCGGGGTGGTTGGCCCGCGGGCTCCGCCGGCGCGCACCGAGCGCCGCCGACCACCACAGCCACCGCTACGACGCCGCCTGCCACACGCTCATGAGCCTCGGGATGGGCGGAATGCTGCTCGCCATGCTCTGACCCGTCCGTACTTCCGTCGAAGGGCCCGTCGTGTCCGATCTGCTCGATCCGCCGTCCGCCGCCCCGGCACCCACCGCGTCTCCCGTCACCCTGAGGAAGACCGGCTGGTGGGCCGGCCTGCGCCCGCTGCTGCTGCGCGTGCACTTCTACGCCGGCGTGTTCGTCGCGCCCTTCATCCTGGTCGCCGCCCTCACGGGGCTGATGTACACGACAGTCCCCACGGTGGAGAAGATCGTTTACCACGACACGCTCACCACCGCCGTCGGCCCCGCGCGGCTGGACCTGCGTGCGCAGCTGGCATCGGCGACTGCGGCCGTGCCCGGCGGCACGGTCACCGAGATCCGCCCGCCGGCGACCCCGGACGCCACGACCCGCGTGTCGTTCGACGTCCGAGGGCTGCCGGACGGCTACTCCCGCACCGCCTTCGTCGACCCCTACACCGGCCACGTCAAAGCCGTGCTCGACACCTACGGCGAATGGCTGCCGCTGCGGGCGTGGTTCGACAGCCTGCACCGCACGCTGCTGCTCGGCGACGTCGGCCGGGTCTACTCCGAGCTGGCCGCGTCGTGGCTCGGGATCCTGGCGCTGTCCGGGCTCGCGGTGTGGGTCGCGCGCAAACGGCGGACCCGGCGCGTGCGCCGCACCCTCCTGCCGGAAACCTCCGCGCGGGGCCGCGCCCGCTTGCGGTCGTGGCACGGCGCGCTCGGGCTGTGGATCGCCGTCGGGATGCTGTTCCTGTCGGCCACCGGCATCACGTGGTCGCAGTTCGCCGGCACCAACGTGAGCGAGCTACGGGCCGCGCTGAGCTGGTCGACGCCTTCGGTGAGTACCACGCTGCCCGCCGGGCCGGCAGTCGTGCCGGTAGGACCGACAGGGGTGGTCACCGACCGGGTGCTGGCCGGGGCCCGCGCGGCCGGGCTCTCCGATCCCGTCGCGATCACCCCCGCGGCGGCCGGCAAGGCGTGGACGGTCAAGCAGGTCCAACGCTCCTGGCCGGAGAAGCAGGACGCCGTCGCCGTGGACCCGGCCACCGGCACCGTGGTGTCGTCGCTGCGGTTCGCCGACTGGCCGATCGCCGCGAAACTCGCCCGCTGGGGCATCGACGCCCACATGGGCCTGCTGTTCGGCCTCGCCAACCAGATCGCGCTGGCCCTGCTCGCGATCGCCATCCTCTGCCTCGTCGGCTGGGGCTACCGCATGTGGTGGCTGCGCCGCCCCACCCGCGCCGGCGCGAGGACCCCGGCCGGCACGCAGAAGCCGTCCACCGGCGCGGTCGTGAGCCTCGGCCTCGTGGCTGTGGTGCTCGGGATCTTCCTGCCGGTGCTCGGGGTGTCCCTCGTCGTGTTCACCCTGGCCGACGCGCTCTGGCAGCACCGGCGTGCCAGGTCGCCGGAGTGAAACGGTGGGCTTGTACGGTGATCACGTGAGCGGCGGCCGGGAAAGCGAAGACGCGCGGGTCACCGCCCTCGCGCTGCGAGCGGGCGCGGGAGACCGGCGCGCCTTCGAAGACTGGGTGCGCGCCACCCAAGCCGACGTCTGGCGGTTCGTCGCCCACCTGAGCGACACCGGCCTGGCCGACGACCTCACCCAGGAAACCTACGCCCGCGCCGTCACCGCGCTGCGCCGCTACGAAGGCCGGGCCTCGGCCCGCACCTGGCTGCTCTCGATCGCCCGCCGCGTGGTCGTCGACCACTTCCGCGCGTCGTCCGCCCGGCCCCAGCTTTCGGGACAGGACTGGGAAAGCGCGGTCGAGCGGCTCACCTTCCGAGCCGGCCGCGGCGCCGGGTACGAGGACGTCGTCGAGCTGCAACTGCTGCTGGACAACCTCGACCCGGAACGCCGGGAGGCCATCGTGCTCACCCAGGTCCTCGGCTACTCCTACGCCGAAGCCGCCGAAGTCTGCGACTGCCCGGTCGGCACGATCCGCTCCCGCGTCGCCCGCGCCCGCGACGAACTCCTCGACGCCCACACCGACCGCCGCGGCGACGTCGGCTGAGCGGCCGGTGGCTGCCCCGGCCCGACGATCCGCTCGGCCTCAGGTGGTCTCGAACCGGTATCCGGCTACGCGCAGCGTGACGATCACCGGCATCGGACCGTCACCGCCGGCCTCGGCCAGCTTCCGGCGCACCGCCGCGACGTGAACATCGAGGGTCTTGGTCGGCTCCGAACCACGCGCGTCCCCCACATCCGCCATCAGCGCCTCGCGACTGACCGCGGTGCCGGCATCCTGGGCCAAGCGCAGCACGAGCTCGAACTCTTTGGCCCGCAACGACACTTCGCGACCGTCCACAGTGATGCGTCGCGCGACGGCGTCGATGAGAAGCCTGCCCAGAGCCAGCGGAGTCGGCCCACGACGACGTCGATCGCCTCACTACGCGCCGGCAGGATCACAATCACCGAGTCCGGCCGCGCGTCGCGCATCCGGCGGCACAGGCGGATGCCGTCCAGATCGGGCAGCCCAAGATCGAGCAGCACCAAGTCCGGTGCCTGCCGCTCCGCCTCGACCAGGGCCTCCTCGCCGCGCGTGCGCCAGACGACGTCGTATCCCTCTTGGGCCAGGCTCGCGCGCAGCACCTAGCCGATGACGAGGTCACTTTCGGCGAGCAGGATCCGTGCCTTGACCAGAGAATATCCGCCGGGCGAGGACAGCCGAGCAGAACGACGGCAGACGGCCAGGTGGCAACGACCTGTTCAACCGCAGTCGGACGCGGAGGCGGGGATAGCTCCGGTAGAAATACTCCCAGCTTGCCCTGCCAGCAAACGCCCGACGAGGTCGCGCCGGCTGTGCACACCGATTTTGTCGAACACCGACTTGAGGTGATCCTGCACGGTGTGCGCCGAGATGTGCAGCGAGGCCGCGATCGCGGTGGTGGACTCGCCGCGCAGGACGAGCCGCGCGACGTCCAGCTCCCGCACGGTCAGCCCGGACGCGGTCAGCAGCAGGGCGAGCGTCGACTGCGGCTGCGCGGGCTCGAGGACCACGGCGATCCGGGTGTCGGACGTCGACTGCAGCCAAGAAGCGTGCAGATTGAGCCAACCGCCGGTGGCAGCGCGCACGCGCACGCTGGGCGGGCGGTCGGAGGTGGTGAGCGCGGCGGCGACCGAGTACACGCCGGCCGGCAACGGAAGACGGGTGGAGCCGTGCCCGATCAGGGGCAGCAGGGCATCGGCGTCCGCGGTGCTGGCCACCAGCTCCAGCTGCTCGTCGAGCAACACGACGCCTGGCCGGCGCGGCATCTGAGCAGTGGGCGGATGCAACAGGGTGCCCTGACGCAAGGCGTGCGCGATGTGTGGGGCGAGGCGGCGGATCAGGGCGGTCTCGGCGGTGGTGAATCCGAGCTCGCCGTCTTCGCGGTGCAGGCACAGATAGCCCCAGCAATGGCCGTCGACGACGAGGGTGGCGCGCAGCTCGTCGCCGAGACCGGCCGGGCGCATCATCTCGCGGTAGCGCGGGCTCGCCATCCAGTCGCCCCGGGTCGCGGTGTCCAGCGAGCGGACGTGCCCGGGGGCGTGCATCAGCTCGGTGAAGGTGTTCACGTCACGGCCGCCCAGCTCGTTGTCGATGAACCTCTGGGACATCGCGGCGAGCGGGTCCTCGTTGTGGACTCCGGTGAACAACAGCGTCTCCGGGTCGGTGGTCCCGATGGCCGCGGCGTCGATCGTCATCACGCGACGCAGCGCAGCGAGCACCTGCTGCTGCAGCTCGCTGACTTCCAAGCCTCTGCGGCAGAGGCTCAGCACCGCGCGTTCGGCGCCGGAGATGTCGGCCATGAAAGTCAGTGTGGTGACGGGCGACCGCCGGGGAAACCCCAACTTGTTGGGATGGTCCCCGAGGTGCGTGCCGCCGCACACTTTCGCCATGACCACTGACCAGCTCACCCGCAACAAGCACCTCGTCGAGAGCCTCGTCCAGGAGCTTTTCACCCAGGGCGACCTCACGGCCGTCGACCGATACCTCGCCGACGATTTCCTCAACCACGACCCACCGTTCCCCGGCTCACCGGAGGGCGCGGAGGGCCTGCGCCGCGCCGCCGAGGTCGTCCGGTCCGCAGCGCCCGACTGGCGCAGCGAAGCCGACCACTACGTCGCCGAAAGCGACCTCGTCGTCGAACACTTCCACGCCTACGGCACCCGGACCGGCGAACTGTTCGGTGCACCCCCCGACGGCAAGAAGCTCACCCTTCGCGGCATCCAGATCTTCCGCATCGCCGGGGACAAGATCGTCGAGCGGTGGGGGCCCGCCGCCACCTGGAGCACCGAAGGCGATCCGAACCCGGGATTCAGCAGCCCGCTTCTGGACCAACCGCGCAGAGGCGCGTGACCGATCGCCAACAGACAGAGAGATCGGCATCGGATGGTCGACGCGCGAGATCACCCACAACGTAACGGATTCAGGTCCGGCGAGACAGGACAGTCCTCGCCCTTCTCGCCGGACCCAGCACTGAGGGCCTTTCTTTCCCGAGTCGGCGGACGACAGCAACTCATGGACGCGGAAGAACCCTCCGGGTCAACAGCGACCCGGCTTGTTACTCGAACGACCTGCCGTTCCACCGCGTCGTGACAACCTGGTGATTTCTCGGCGACGGCAACCCGAGACGACCGGGCCGAACCGCCGCTACGGGGAGCAACCCGAGCCCACAATGTGCAACAGGACTTATTTCATCAGGCCACTCCACGTGTGCCACTTCCCTCGCACGGGACGAGGTCAATTGGCTCAGCACCAATGCTTGACGCGGCGAGCTTCAGCTCGAGCCGAGTTTCCGTGGCCGTCCGGCCGCCGGCGCCGCGGCCGGGGAAGCGCGTTCCCAGGCTTGCAGGCGAATCCCGGCGGCTCACACATCGCCTCAGGTTCCGAACACTCGGACCGGCTGGACCCCCGGTCGGTCCGAGTGTCCGGTGCTGGCGGACAACGGTTCTCGCCGATCCTGCCTCAGGCAGGCAGGTGGGACGCTCCGGCGCGCAGCCTTGTGGTGTTGGGATCAGCCGTTGGCTGCGCTGGTTTTGACCTCGCCGTTGAGGCCCTTCGGGAAGAACCCGCCTGAGGTGGCCGCCTTCGGCGTGAGGTAGACGATGTTGAGGACCTGGCCGGGCGAGCGACTGTAGGCGATTCCGTTGGCGTCGGCCGGGACGATGTTGACGTTGCCCTGGCGGTCGACGACGCCCTGGTCGTCGTCGACCGAACCGTCGAGGCTGTCACGGGCGTTGGACAGCTTGACGCTCGCCTCCTTGAGGTCGTGGCCGAGGTGGCCCGAACTGCTGAGGCTGCCGCCGTGCTGGTAAAGCGCGCTGCGGATACCGGCGGCGTGGTACGCCTCGACGGCGAGGATGCCGGCGGCGGCTTCGAGGTACGTCTTGTTGCTGATCAGAGGCGCGGCGCCCTTGAAAGCGGTGACACCGACGTCCTCGAAGAGGAACGCGGCGAGCAGGAAGTTCTCTTCACAGGCGAAGGCGTCGAAGCTGTGGCCGGGTTTGACCAGCCCGGCGGCCTGGGCGGCTGCCGTGAAGCTGGACTGCAGATCAATCGGTGGGCGGCTCACCGCCGCAGAGCCCAGTGCCGTCCGGAGGAACTGGACGTGAGCCTTCTCGTCCGACGCGATCTCCTGGGCGAACTGGCGGGTCATGGTGGTCTTGAACTTCACCGCGCGACCGCCCGTGACACCTCCACGGGTCCCGGTTCCGGTGGTCATCGAGTCAGCGAGTCCATTGCCTGTGACGGCGTGCAAGTAGAACTCGGCCTCGAGGTACTCGAGATTGAGGGCGAAGTTGAGCACCGCACTGTCGCTGACGGCACCTTCCGCGGCCGCAGCGGTCGCCGCTGTCGCAGGTCTTGCGGCGAGCCCGCCCAGAGCTCCAGCGCCGACAACACCCAAGCCGGCCATCCCTGCCGCTTGCAGGAAGCGGCGCCGGTCTCCGACATTCTCGGCACTCCGGGCAATCATCGACGCGGCATAGCGTTTTCCGAACACGGGCAAGCTCCTCTCCCGCCCGCGGACGGCGGGCGGGTCCTTAGTGGACATTGTTGGCTCAAGGCTGTGGTGGCCACGGATACGACCGTTTCCCGGTCGAGCGGGCTACCCAGTGATAACGGCACAAATCGCTGAAACTGGCGTTTGCTCACCCGTTGGCGAAAAAAGTGACGCATCAGCGACAGGTCCACGAGCGCCTGTTCGGCATCCCGGCGGTCTCCGCTTCATCAGCCAAACCTCCGGAGTGCGGCGAGACGCTCGTCCTCGATCGGAACCCGCGCTGACTAGTTGGCGCCGCGCGGACACCGGCCCTTACCGTGCCAGTCGCCGAGAAGTCCTTAGGTCAGCAGGACTCTCGACACGATTGGTGGGACCCGAAACCGGCGAGTTCCCGGCGGGGTGCAGGATCGTTCCGTATGTTTTTACGGTGTGTTCCAGTTGCCACCCAGCGGCGCGGCGCGACCCACTGGTTCGTGCTGGTGGCGCCGCAGCGCCACCAGCACGAACCTGCCCACGTGGACGATTCTCCCAAGACGTCGAGATCGCCGTGGTTCGTACCTCGGTGGCGAAAGTTACTTCTGCAGGAACGACTGCAGCAAGGCCGTCACTTCCTCCGGCCTCTCCTGCGTCACGAAGTGGCCCGAACCCTTCAGGACGTGTCCTTCGACATTCGTGGCGTACTCGCTCCACTGGTCGGCGATGAGCGGACCGAAGGAAAGCTCACCACCGATGGCGAGGATGGGCATCTGCAGCTTGCCCTGAGCCAGGAATTTCTTGTTCTGCTCGACATCCTTGCGGAATCCACGGTAGATGCTCAAATTGGCCGTCAGGCGACCGGGCTCCTTCAGGAAGTGAGCGTAGTAGTCGAAGTCCGAATCCGTGAACGGTGACTTGTCGCCGGCCACGTACTCCAGCATCAAGTCGTGGACGAGGTCGCGCTCGTGGCCCGCGATCAGCTTTTCGGCGAGAGGCAACTGGAAAAAGCCGAAGTGCCACGGCGAGGGCTTGTCCGGGTCGGCGTTGAGCGCGGGGAACTGGTAAAAGCTCTCATCCGGAATAGGGGCGTCCATCACGGCCATGCTCCGCACTTCCGATCGGAATTGCGCCCCGTACGCGTAGGCGACCACCTCACCGAGATCGTGGGCGATCACCTGGACGCCGTTGTTGAGCTTGAGCTGCTTCAGCAGCTGATGCACGTCCCTCGCCAACTGCGCCGCGTCGTAACCACTCTTGGTGACCTCGGACTCACCGGCGCCGCGCAGGTCGACGGCGATCACGGTGTGGTTCTTGGCGAGCGGAACCATCTGCTGCCGCCACTCGGTCCAATCGTCGGGGAACCCGTGCAACATCACCAAAGGCGAACCCTTGCCACCCACCACGTAGTGCATTCGGAAGCCGTTCACCTCCTCGAACTCGGACTTGAACCCGGCAGGTGGTTGAGATTGCGGGTAACGCGACTGCGCCGTCGCCGAGGCATGCGCCTCGTCGCCGACTCGTGCCGCGGAACTCGAAGTAGCGAAAATCACGAGTAGTACGGCAGCCAATGCCGCAATGAACGCGAAAGGCTTGTTGACCTTCCCGATTTTGATGCCCATCATTCCCCTACGCGGAGTTGGTACTCGTTACGCGTCACCAGACGCACAGGACACTGAAGCGACCTAGCCGGCCATCTACTGTTGCGCTGGGAGCCGACCGGATGCAGGCGTACGGCCGGAGCATGCTCCCGCCTTCCGTTGGTCCGGCTGAAGCTGGAGCCGGTTGCCAGTCGATACCCCGCTTCACCCCGATCGAGCTACAAGACGTCAACCCGATCGGGTGGCTACTCGAAAGTTCGCTTCAGAGAGTAAGCGCCTGGGGGGTGCAACTTCTTACCGTCCCGGCGTCGAGTGGTCGAACCAGCCGCTTCGGAATCCAGCTACGCTGACCATTGCTCGTTTGGTCGTACCGAGTCCGGCAGGTCAATGAGCTGCGTCGCCGCCCGCGCCACACACCCGTTGGCAGACCGAAGACGTTGATGAGCTCGACATGATCGCATCCGAGACCCTCGCCGAGCGGGGTGCGCGGCGGAGCCTTCAGCCGATCATCGGCGCCGTAGCGGCGAGGAAACAGCAGGTGCGGAAGGTCGACCAACGGGCCCCGCACCACCAGCCCGAACGGTGACGACTCGAGTGTCGATGATTCCGGCGACCAGATCGCAGACGGGTCCAGCCGTTTCGCGGACGGCGTCCCGGTGCCGGTCGTTCGGAAGGGAGACGAAGTGTGTCCGGGAATCCGGGTCTATTCCGGCAACGCGCGCGGAGACGTCGAACGGCTCAAGACCGATCACCACGAACTACAGGTCGCGCCCCGCTTTAGCCCAGTAGGCCGCGAGGGCAGAGCAGGTGCGGTTGCCTGTCTTGACGTCGCTCCGTTCGCGCGGAGTCTTCCGTCACCCGCGCACGACCATGACGGGGCAGGACGCGTGCTGAATCAACGCCTGGCTTGTCGAACCGAGCACCAGTCCCGTGAATCCGCCGCGGCCGCGGCTGCCGACCACGACGAGCTGAGCCTTGCGGCTCCAGTCCAGCAGTTGGTGGCGAGGCTGGTCGCGGACCGCGACGCGCTGGACCGCCACACCCGGGTACTTCTCCTGCCATCCCTCGAGGCTTTCGACCAGCACCTGCGTCTGTTCCTGCGCTTCCAGCTCACGCTCGAGCGCGCCGTGCCGAGCGACGAGCAGGTAGTCCGAGTCGAACCACGAGTGCACAGCGACCAATGGCGTCCGCCGCCTGGCCGCTTCGTCGAAGGCCGCCGCGAGCGCTCCGAGGCTGGTCTCGCTGCCGTCGACGCCGACCACCACCGGACCCGCGGGCTCGGCGGCCGGGCGGACGACCACGACCGGGCATTCGCTGTGCGCCACCACGGACACCGCGGTGGACCCGAGCACCATGCCGACGTATCCGCCGCGCCCGGTCGCACCGAGGACAAGCAGGCTGGCGTTCTTGGACTGCTCGACCAGGACCGGGACGGCCGAATTGGGGAGATACTCGGTGTCGGCAGTGACGTCCGCGGTCTCACGGGCGAGCAGCGCGGCCTTCTCCAGGTCCGCCTGTGCGACCTGTTCGATGGAGTCCACCGCCTCCAACACGACGGGCGGCCCCGCAGTGGCGACGGCGATCGCCGGGTCGACGGCGGACACCGCCCGCAGCGGGAGGGAACGGCTTGCCGCTTCGGCAGCCGCCCAACGCACAGCCTCCAGCGCCTGATCCGATCCATCAACGCCGACGACGATCGCGGAGCCAGCCATGATGTCCACTCCTTGCCTTGTTGGCTAACGTTGCGGTGCCCCAGGTACTCGTAGAGGCGGCCTGGGCGATGACCTCGGCTCAGAAGGCGATGAACCCACCGTGTCTCCCGTTGCGGATCCGCACTGGGCAAAGCGCCAGAGCGGGCCTGGGTCGACAGGTGCGGGAATACTGGTGATCTGCTGCGCTCCTCGATGCGGTGGGCACCTCCACCAAGGTTTCGTGACGCGGTCCACGCCGGTCTTACCTCCGTCGGAACAACTGCACCACAATGCAGATCGAGGACGCCCTCCGGCACTTCCCTGCCCCCGACGACAGGGAAGTCGCCTACCCCCAGCGGGCGACGTGACCACCAGACATCGCGACCCCGTGCACCACCTCGATGATCGAGATCATCTCGGGCTGCACTGGCCCTCAGCGCCCGGGTGTCGTCAGCGGTGGTCGGTGGCTGTTCCGTGGGGCACTCGGGACTCCATCAAGCCGTTCGCCACCAGGTAGGCCCGAATGTTGCGCCGGGCGTCGAACATCGACTTGTAGATGGCGTTGCGGTTGGTGTCCCATCGCGCCGCGAGGGCGTCCATCGGGACTTTGTCGAGTGCCACAGCGACGAAGATGCGTCGCTGGTGCTCGGTCAACACGTTCTCGACGGCGTGGACCAGGGCGGCTGGGAGCTCGACGGCCCGCTCTGGGTGGGGCGGCTCAGCGCCGGCTGCGGCTCGAACGCGGCCGGCCTCGTCCTGGTCGAGGTGTGCGCGGTGGTCGCGCCAGTAGTGGCGGCCGAGTTTCGTCGACACCTCGAGGATGACGAACTTGAAAGCCCACGTCGTGAACCGTGAGTCGCCGCGGAACTCTCCGATCTTGTGGGTGATGCGCAGGAGAGCGCCGGCCGCGGCCTGGTGGGCCAGGTCTTCGAGCTCGGGGCCCTCGATCCGCGAGACCGACGCCCTGCGCGCGATCTCGCTCCTGGCGATCTTGACGAGCACGGCAGACAGCCGGCGGCAGGCATCCTCGAAAGTCGCGCTTCCCGGACTCAACTCCCGGACCCAGGCCGCGGACTCGGGATCGAAACTCCGCCCGCCCGCCAGCACCCGCTCAGTGATCTCCGCCGTGGTCATGTGGTCTGTCCTTTCCGTCCAGTGTCAGTGGTGTCTGCTGTCCGAGCGCGGGACGCTTGTGGCGTCATGCCGCCCCACCGGCTCTCCTTCGACCGTCTGAGCCTCCGGACGAAGCGAATGCTTCGAGACTCAGCGTCGGCCACCGCCCACGTTTCTCACGCGCGCGTGCTGGACGACCGTGATGAGTCGTTGCTGAGGTTGACCTGGATCGCGCTTTCCGTGGTCAGCTTTTCCCGTGGCGACAGCCCACTCGGCTGCCCCGAGCCGGTACCCGCTCCCGGTGTCGCGTCCACCCGGGCGGCCGATACGGCCTCGCCGCACTCGGCCAACGTCAGCGACCCAGCGCTGACCAGCGCGGCCGCGAGCACGGCGGTCAGCCCACGTTTCGTCCTGAACGACTGTGTGAAGGTACTGCGGTTCACGTTCTGAGCCCTGTTCCCTGTTCTGTGACGTAGGCCGCTGGCGACCTGCCCGTCGTTCTCCTGCCGGTGAAGGCCTTGCTGGGCCGACCGGCTGGGCCTGGCAGGAAACATGCTCGCCTGTCTGCGAGGGGCGCAGCAGAGGCCGGATTACCGAATCCGCCGGCCTGGGGCGCTGTAGGTAGGGTTACCCACAGCTTCGCCTATCTACGGAGGTTGTGCGGACGTGAGTGAGTCTGTGCCAACCGAGCAGGGTGGAGTGCATGGTTTTCCGGCCGTGCTTGCGACTTTCATCGGGCGGGACGCCGTGGTGGGCGAGGTTGCGGGGCTGCTGGAGGAACGCCGGCTGGTGACGGTGACCGGACCGGGCGGGTCGGGTAAGACTCGGCTGGCCGGGCAGGTGGCGGAGCGGGCAGCGAGCCGGTTCGCGGACGGCGCCTGGCTGATAGAGCTGGCGTCGGTGGCGGATCCGGGGCAGGTGTCGGTGGCGGTGGCGGCCTCGCTGGGTATCCAGGAGCAGCCCGGGGTGCCGGCGGAACTGACGCTGGCGAAGGTGCTTGCGCGGCAGCAGGTGCTGCTGGTGATCGACAACTGCGAGCACGTGATCAGTGCAGCGGCGCAGCTGTGCGCGGGGCTGCTGGCGGCGTGTGACGACGTGCGGGTGCTGGCGACCAGCCGTGAGCCGCTGGCGGTGCCCGGTGAGGCCCGGTACCGGCTGGGACCGCTGTCGCTGCCAGGCGACGACAGCGAGTCCGAGGCGGTGGCATTGTTCGCCGACCGGGCCCGGCGCGCCGACGCGCGATTCGTCTTGGACGAGGTGACCGGGCCGGAGGTGGGGCGGCTGGTGAGACGGCTGGACGGGATGCCTTTGGCGATCGAGCTGGCGGCGGCGCGCGTGGAGGCCCTGGGGGTCCGGCAACTGCTGGGCTACCTGGATGAGACGCTGGGATTCCCGGACGACCGGTTCGAGCTGCTGGCCGGGGCGGACCGGCTGGCAGCGGGACGGCACCGGTCGCTGGCGGCGACGGTGGAGTGGAGCTACCGGCTGCTGGATGAGGAGCAGCGGCGGGTGTTCCGCCGCCTGTCGGCATTCCCGGGACCGTTCACCTTGGAGGCCGCAGCGGCGGTGGCCGGGGCGGACAGCAGCCCGTCGGTGCTGTACCTGGTGGACTGTTCGCTGCTGAGCCCGCCGCACGCCGGGGCCGATGGGCGGGCTCGGTATCAGATGCTGGAGACGCTACGGGCCTACGGTGCCAAGAAGCTCGCCGAAGCGGGAGAGGGGCAGGACGCCGCGGGCGCCCTGGCTGCGTATGCCATCGAGGTGGCCAGGCAGGCTGAGTCGGGGCTTCTCACCAACTCGCCGCGGGAGGTGGCGGCCGCGCGGTGGCTTGATGCCGAGGATGCCCTGATGCGGTGGGCGCTGACTTGGGCACTCGACCACGACCCGGCTGCCGCGGCGCGGCTGGCCGCGGTGCTCGGCTGGTGGTGGCGCTTGCGAGGCCGGCTCGCATCCCAGTACGGGCTGCTGGGCGAGATCACCGCGCGCACCGAGACGGGCAGCGACGACTGGTGCGCCGCCCAGCTGTGGCTCAGCCGGGCGGCCACGCAACACCGCGAGCACACCGCGGCACTGGAGCAGGCCACGGCACTGGCCGAGGCGGCGGCCGCTCGGGGGCCGTGCCGAGCACTGGCCGACGGACTGACGATGCGGGCCACAGCGTTGGCGAACCTGGAGCGGGCCGACGAGGCAACCGGCGAGGCCCGCCGCGCGCTGCAGGTGGCCCGGGAGGCCGGTGACCGGGCCGCGGAGCTCTACGCGCTGGGTGTCCTCGCCGCCGCTACCAGCAGGGTCGGTGACCTGGAGCCTGCCGTGCAGATCGCTCGGCAGGCCGCACAGATCACCGACGGCGTCCCCGGCATGCACGTCCGGTGGGCCGGTTACGTACTGACCAACATCCTGATCAGGGCGGGCGACTCGGCCGCCGCCGGCGAGGTCTGCGCCGCCATGCTGGCCCGCGCCCGCGACGCCGGCGACGTGACCAACCAGTGGAAGCTACTGCCCTACATGGTGACCGTGGACCTGCACGCGGGCCGAATCGGGGACGCCGCAGCGCACCTGCGCGAAGGACTCCAGGGCTGCCTGCGGACCGGCATCTGGGTCACTCTGCACGAGTACCTGGGCTGCTGCGGGTACCTGTGCGCCGCGACCGGACGGCCGGCCGAGGCCCTCACGATGTGGGCCGCGCACATCGCGCTCCTGGCCGGACAAACCGGCTACGCGCTCAACTACGGGCGTTACTGGGTCGAGCCGCGGCGCGCTGCCCGGCAGAAACTCGGGCCCGGCCGAGCCCAGCACGCGGAAGACCGTGGCGCTGCGATGAGCCTGATCGACGCGGCCGAGTACGCCCTGACACTCATCGCTCCCACGGCGCCGCAGGCCCTTCCGGCCGGGCTCGCGGCCCTGTCCGCCCGCGAGCGGGAGCTGGTCGTCCTCGTCGCCCGGGGCCGCACCGATGCGCAGATCGCTGCCGAGTTGTCCATCAGCGTGAGCACCGTCCGCACCCACCTGGACCGGATCCGGGACAAGACCGGCTGCCGCCGCCGCGCCGACCTGACCCGCTTGGCCCTGCAGGCCGAACTCGCCGACCCGCCATCGGGGCCGTCACGCGGCGGCACCCGTGGGCAACCCAGCCCACAACGCTCGCGCCTGCGGAAGGCATAATCCCGGCCTCTCTTCCGCCCTCCGTGCGGCCGACTGTCCCGGGATCCCTTTGCGCTCAGCCGAGTCTGGCAGTGATCGGGACTACTTCCGCGTGCATCACCGTTGCGATCGACGATGGTGCTGCACGAGCGGCGGGAGCTTCGGCACCAGTTCCGGCTGCACGCTCCCCGCGTGCTCGCAGAGCCCGGAATTCCGGTTCCGATCAGGGCCATTCCAGGCACAATGCGCGCGGCAGGACTCGATTCGCCGTTCTCGGAGGACTTAGGGGCCCTATCGCGACGATCACGGCGTCGCTTGGACCACTCAGGTCAGGCATGAGCGAACGGGGTTGCCCTGCAAAACCATTGGTGAACCGACTCGCTCCGCTGATGTACTGATGTGCCACCGTGAGTCTGCCGCGTGACGGAGGTAGAAGTTGTGACGGGTTATGACGCGCTTGCCGAGGTGTACGAGTGGCTCATCTCCGATCCGAAGCTGGCTCCGGCCGAGTTCGCTGCGTCGTTCGATGACGTCCTCAATCTCCTGCCGCCCAACGCTCACGTCCTCGATTGTTCGTGCGGAACCGGGCAGTTGGCGGTTGGCCTCGCCGGCCTTGGTATGCGGGTTGTCGCAACTGACGCCAGCGAAGCGATGGTTCGTCGGACCGCGGAGTTGTCCGGGGAGTTCGGGGCATCTGTCCGGACAATGCGGGCGGATTGGGAAGAGTTGCCCGACCATCTCGATGACGACACCTTCGACATGGTGTGCTGCGTTGGCAACTCGCTGCACCATGCCGTGGGCGCGAGCGGCAGGGTTGCTGCTCTGGAGCCGATGTCACGGCTTCTGCGCTCGGGCGGGCGCTTGGTGCTCACGTCCCGCACGTGGGAACTCGTGAGGTCCAGAGGTTCCCGACTGGACATCGGTGACCGACTCGTCCGCCGGAACGGTCGTGATGCCATCGTGGTCTACCGCTGGGAGATCGCACCGCTTTGGGAGCAGGAGCACCACATCGAGATTGCGGTCGCGCAAGTCGATGCGGCTGGGTCGGTTCTGGTCCGCTCGGAACTGCTGTCGTGCTGGCCCTACCGATACGAAGAACTCGAAGTCGAGTTGCACCGGGTCGGACTTCGGACAGAAATGAGCACGTTCAACCCTGAGGCCGAGAACTACCTGGTGGTGGCGAGCAAGGTATAGACAACGGGCTCGCGGATCGGACACGCATCACGGCGCGCTATCCGCGCCGATCGTGAGCACGCCGATGTATTGGGCGCAGCTGGCGCCCGACGCGATGGAGTGGCGTTCGGTGGTCGTCGGGTGATGGCCGAGCGTCGCGCAAGGATCGCGTCAGGTGCGAGCTTGCGTTGAAACACAAAGCACGCACTGGCGGACACGCCGAACAGCGGCTTGGTCGAACCACGCCGCGCCTGGTTGAACAGCTCCACAGCAAGCAAAAGGGGCAAGCGGCGGGCAAGCCGCCCACCGTGACTCCGAAGACGCTCAGGATCGGTATCAGCCGCCCTGCCGCGATCGGCGCGGCGCGGTCCGTCAGCGGCTCCGGACGCCTTCGAAAACGAGGTCGATCATCCGCTGCAGCTGCTCGTGCTGATCCGGCGCACCCGCGGCCATGGCGATTCCGCTGAGGGTCATCAGCAAGTCGTCCGCGGACACCTCGCGACGCGTCACCCCCGCGGCGCTGGTGGCATCGAGCAGGCTCCCCAGAGCGGCAGTCAGCTTCTCACGACTCTGCGCGAACGGGTTTCCCCCACTCACCACGACGGCCCGGATCGCGTCGGCGAGCCCGAGTTTCGTGGTCATGTACTGACCGAAGCGGTCCATCCACGCGCGCAGCGCTTCCTCCGGCGGTTTCGCCGCCAGAAGCTCACCCGCCGCCTCGCAGACCGCGACGAGTTCCGAGTGGTAGGCGGCCTCGATGAGCTCCTCACGCGTCGGGAAGTGGCGATAGATCGTGCCGACTCCGACCTGCGCGGCCTTGGCGATCTCGGTGAAGGGCACGTCGGGTCCGCGTTCGATGAACAACTTGGACGCGGCGGCGAGCAAGCGGGCACGGTTGCGCGTCGCGTCCGAGCGGGGACCTCGCTTGCTCGCCCGCGCGGCTGACTGGGGCACACCGGCTCCTTCCTCCTGCTGACCAGCTCGATCCGCATCAGCGGACGCGGCCCGGCGTGGTAATCGGAATATTTTCCACTTAAGCTTAGGTGGAAGTGATTCCACTTAGAGGCTACCGCCTCCTCAGCACCCGGGCCAGCGGCCCGAGCACGAAGGGACATTCAGCCATGGGTACCGAAGAACTGCAGAAGCCGGCCGGCGAACACGAGCGGCTCACGACGCCGTTCGGCTTCCACACCCCGGCCGGCGAGGTCATCGCCGGTGTCGACCTCGCCGGCCAGCGTGCGGTCGTCACCGGTGGGGCGTCCGGCATCGGCGCGGAGACCGCCAAGGTTCTCGCGGGCGCCGGTGCCGAGGTCACCCTCGCCGTGCGCAACGTCGACGCCGGTCGGCGCGTGGCCGGCGACATCGCGAAGGAGCACCCCGGCGCCAGGATCTCCGTCGCCCACCTCGACCTCGCCGACCGGGCTTCGGTGGCCGGGTTCACCGGAGCGTGGCAGGGACCGCTGCACATTCTGGTCAACAATGCGGGCATCATGGCGCTGCCCACACTGCGCCGCAGCGCGGAGGGCTGGGAGCTGCAGTTCGCGACCAACTACCTCGGTCACTTCAACCTGACGCTCGGCCTGCACCGTGCGCTGGCGTCGGCGGAGGGGGCCAGGATCGTCTCGGTCAGCTCGAACGCACACCGGACGTCGCCGATCGTCTTCGACGACCTCCACTTCGAGCGGCGCCCCTACGAAGCGTGGTCGGCCTACGGCCAGTCGAAGACCGGGAACGTGCTGCTGGCCGTCGAAGCCGGCACCCGCTGGGCCGGCGACGGCATCACCGCCAACGCCCTCATGCCAGGCGGTATCCGCACCAACCTGCAGCGCCACCAGATGGAGAACCTCACTCCGGAGGTCGAGGAGATCTTCGACAACTACCCGTGGAAGACCGTGCAGGAAGGAGCCGCGACGTCGGTCCTGCTCGCCGCCTCGCCGCTGCTTCACGGCGTCACCGGTCGCTACTTCGAAGACTGCAACGAGGCCGAACTCACCACCGACCCCGACTCCGAGGTGGGCGTTCGCCCGCACGCGCTGGACCCCCACGACGCCGCGCGCCTGTGGGACGTCGCGACCAGGCTCCTCGGCTCCTGATCCGTCCACACCGACCAGCGGCTGCCCGGGGTGCAGTTCGCATCAGGCAGCGGCAGGTCGGTGATCGAAAAAGCCTGCTGGCGGGTGAAATCTGACCGGCAACCGCCGTCGTCCTCGACATCAGGAAGACCGACATTCGCTCGGCACGGAGGCCGAACGACGGATCGCAGACTGCTGCCGGATGAGTGATTCGGCGAGCACCACCCGAAGCGCCGGCACTGATTCCGCGCCCATGGAGCCGAAGGTCAATCAAGCCCGTAACGCCGCATCTTGCGGTAGAGCGTCGCGCGGCCGATGCCGAGCAGCGTCGCCGCCTGGACGCGGTTGCCGTTGGCCGTCAGCAATGCATCGGAGATGGCCTGCCGCTCAGCCTTTTCCAACTCCGTCAAACGCGGATGTGCGGCTGATGAGCGCAGCCGTCCCGGCAGGTGGCGTGCGCTGACGGTCGGCCCGGCGGCCTCCGCCGCGGCCGAGGCCATCACGGCCTTCAGCTCGGCGAGGTTGCCCGGCCAGTCGTGTCGCTGCAGGGTGGTCTGCGCGTCCTGCGTGAGGTGCACGCCGCCGAAGCGCCGCGCGAGCTCGGGGATGTCGGCCGTTCGCTCACGCAGGCCGGGCACCAGGATTTCGACCGGCGACCAGCCGGTGCGCAGCACGTCCGCGCAGACCGAACCGGTGCCGGTGGTGAACGTCGCGATCACCCGTGCGGGATGCTCGCCGGCCAGCAGCGTGGCGAGCCGAGCGGCTCGGCTTCGGTGCAGGCGCTCGACGTGTCGGAGCAGCACCGCGGGCTGTGCGAGCGCCTCCTGGACCTCCGCGAGCCAGGTGTCGTCGTCGGCTGCATCGAGGACGAGCGGATCGCCGAGCACCGCTCGGGCGACGTCGGCCTTGCCCACGCCCGGTTCGCCGAGCAGCAGCATCGGGCGGGTGCGCACGCGCGCCACGGACCGCTCGAGCGAGCGCCAAGCCGGCGAGCTACCGGACAACGCGGCGTCCGCGAAGAGGGAAAGCCTGGCGCGGCGGCGTTCCGCACTCGGCGGTGGTGGGTCGACGACGATCAGCACGCCCGCGCTGTCTCCCGGTACCGCGGGGTGGAGGTGGACCTTCACCCCGTCGTCGAAGACCAGCTCGGTCGTCGGCAGCGCGCCTTCCCTCGCCGCCTCGATCGCGTAGGACTCCAGGGTGTCGATGTCCTGCGGCCGCAACAGGCCGGCCGCGGCGGCGCTGACGAGCCTGGTCCGGCCGTCCAGCACGGCGATCGGATTCCGAGCGGGCCCGGCTCGCAGGTAGGCCTGGAGCAGGCGGTGCTCGTGCGCCGAGGTGGCGTGCACCAGCTCGCGCTCGATCGCGCCGGTCGCCGTGGTCGTGATGGCGTGCAGCACCCGCAGCGGCGCATCGAGCTCGCACACCACCGCGACCGCGCCCAAGATCTTCCGGGTGACCGGGTCGGTGACGGGGGCGCCCGCGCACACGGTGTTCTGGTACAGCTCGAAGAGGTGCTCGGGCCCGCCCAGCACGAAAGGGCCGCCCGTGTCCAGGACATGGCTGATCCCGTTGGTCCCGGTGGAGGGCTCCGAAAGGTCCGCACCCAGCCGGGTGTCGATCCGGGCCAGGTGGGCGCCCACCGCCTCCTCGTCGGCCCAGCAGCCGACGACCCGCGCGTGGCCGTCGCTGAGCACCACCGCGGCGCCGAGCCCGACGAGATCGCCGGCGAGCTTGGCCAGCACCGGCGTCGCCGCGCGGACCAGCGGCGTCTCCAACGGAACGGGAACGGCCGGCACGTGGTCACGGGTGACGTCCAGCCCGGCAAAGCGGGACCGTCGCCACGCCGCGGACAACCACGGCGGCAGATCGTCCGGCAGCCGCCGCTCGGTCAGGAAGAGTTCCCTGGCGTGCCGCAGGCGGGCGACCCCGTCTCGCGTGTCGATCTCGTAGCCCATCCGTTGTCACTCCATTGTGGTCACCGGACTGCGTTCCGTGCCCGGCCGAGCGGCCGGCTGTTTCATTGTGAGACAACCGTGCGCGGCGCCCGCTCGTCAAGGTGGGGGCATGACGACAGATTCCGTGGCCCGCCGGGAGAGTGCCCGGCCCGCGCCGCTCACGTCCTGGGACGTCGAGACCGACGTGATCGTGGTCGGTGGTGGCGGGGGCGGCCTGCCCGCGGCGTTGTTCAGCCGGTGGCTGGGCAACGAGGTGGTCGTGCTGGAGAAGGCGCCCGAGCTCGGTGGCACCGCCCGCAAAGCTGCTTTCTGGTACTGGGTTCCCGACAACGAGCCCATGCGCGCCCTCGGCATCGAAGACCGGTTCGAGGACTTCCTCCGCTACGTCGCGCGCCTCTCCCAGCCGACCCGGTACGACCCGACCAGCCCGACGGCAGGTCTCACCGAGTGGGAAGCCGCCATGGTGCGCGCCATCCACACGAGCGCGAGCCCCGCGGCCGAACTGCTCGCCGAACGCGGAGCCCTGACCTACCGGCACTGCCCGGACGTGCCGGATTACTGGTCCGAGCTGCCCGAGGACAAAGCGCCGACCGGCCGCGTGCTGGTGCCCTCGGACGCCCGGGAGTCGATGTCCGACGGCGGTGCGCGCGCGATCGAGCAGTTGTCGAGCGCGGCCGAGCGCGACGGTGTCGAGGTGCGCACGGGACACCGCGTGCAGCGGCTCGTCCTCGACGGCGACCGCGTCGCCGGAGTCGAGGCCACGACCACGGCGGGGAACACCGTACGAGTGCTCGCGCGCAAGGGCGTCATCTTCTCGACCGGCGGCTTCGTCCACGACGACCTGCTGCGCCGCGAGCACCTCGGCGTGCCGGCGTACCCGGGGTGCGCGGCGGTCACCAACGAGGGCGACTTCCTGCGGATCACCTCGACGCTGGGCACGCAACTGGGCACCATGAACCACGCCTGGATGTGCCCCGTGCCGCTGGAGAAAGTCGGGCGGCCCGACCTGATCGGCATGTTCTCGGTGGCCGGCGACTCGATGATCCTCGTGAACCGGCACGGCGAGCGCGTGGCCAACGAGAAGCTGCCCTACAACGAGGCCGCCCGGACGTTCTTCCGCTGGGACCCGGCCACCGGGAGCTACCCGAACCTGGTCCTCGTCCAGATCTGGGACCAGCGCAGCCAGGACCACTCCGCCAGCGACGAATACGGCCGCCTGATCGTGCCGGAGGGCGCCGACGACACACACGTGCTCACGGCGCCGACCCTCGACGAACTCACCACGAAGATCCGCGAGCGGCTCGGGTCCCTCACCGCCGAAACCGGCGGCTTCACCCTCGCCGACGACTTCGCCGCCAACCTCCCGCGGACGATCGACCGGTTCAACGTCTTCGCCGCCAACGGCAAGGACGAAGACTTCGCCCGTGGCGAGACCGCGATCCAGCTGGTGTTCAACGGCCCAGTCAAGGAAGAGCCCGGTCGCGCCAATCCGACCCTGTGGCCGATCAGCGCGACCGGGCCGTACTACGCCGCGTTTGTCACGGGCGGCACCCTGGACACCAAGGGCGGCCCGCGCACCGACCCCGACGGGCGGGTGCTGGACGACCTCGGCGAACCGATCCCCGGCCTCTACGGTGTCGGCAACTGCGTGGCGTCGCCGTCGGCGCGCGCTTATTGGGCGGGCGGAGCGACCCTCGGGCCGATCATCGCGTTCGCCTATCGGGCGGCGCACGCGGTCGACGAGGAGTGACCAGCCCTGCCGGCCGATCGCCGGTCGGGCGTTCGGCGCCCGGCCGGCGAGGTGGATCGCTTGATGTCACGTCCCGGCACAGACGTGCCGGGGTCGCCCTGGCCCGCTGGCGCCGTGGCGGTCGTCGTCGCGTACTCGAAGGAATCAGCATGCGGGTAGATCGACATTGTCATTGTCACGACAGCCGACCCGCCCAGCCTCGCCGGCCGACTGACCGATGCGGCTCCACCGCGGCATAGGTCTTATGGGTAACTCCGTCCTCGACCGCAGTCGGACGCGGAGGCAGGGACAGCGCCGATAGAAATTCTCCCAGGTAATCCAGTTCGTCCCCAGGAGAAGGTCTGATGGCACACCCCGAACTCCGCCGCGCAGGAATACTGGTCTCGGTCTCGGCAGCTCTGCTCACCGGTTTCGCTTCCGGCGCGTCCGCGATTTCGCACGGCACGAACGCTCCCTCCGGCGCGGCGCCCTGGATGGCGACGTTGGCCTTCCCCGGCACTGGTCCGCTGGCCGAACGCGGCTATTGCGGCGGAACGCTCATCGCCCCGGATCGGGTGTTGACGGCCGGGCACTGCGTGATGGACAAGTCCCCCACCGACTTCGAGGTCCATCTCGGCGCCGACCAGCTGTCCCAGGCCGGCGAAGCCCCGCACCGAGTCCGCGGCTGGTTCTGGCATCCGGGCTGGCGCGAGATCGACACCGACGACGAATCGTTCGCAGCCCACGACCTCGCCGTGGTCGTGCTCGACCGGCCGGTGCTCAACGTCCGGCCGGCACGGTTCGCGACGCCGGCCGAGGTCGCGGCCGCCGTGACGCGAGGCGCCACCGGACAGGTCTACGGCCATGGCCGCACCGAGCGCACCGACCCGGCAAAGGGCGGGGAGACGGACCGGCTTCAACAGGCCGCGATGAAACTGCTGCCGCCGGCGCAGTGCGCACCGGACATCCCCCAGGATTCCGTGGGCAGCTCCGGATTCTGTGTCACCGGCGTGCCTGCCGGTCCGGCCGATCCGGCCCCGAGCGTCTGCGCCGGTGATTCAGGTGGACCGCTCATGCTGTCCACTGCGGAGGGTCCCGAGCTCGCAGGCGTGCTCAGCGCGGAAAGCGGCAACGAGTGCGACGGCGCCGTGCACCAGGGCGAGCTCATGAACCCCAGCGACTGGCGAGCGGAGGCCCTGCGCCCCCATCCCGCTTTGGCACCAACCGGGACGCTGCGGATCACGGGAACCCCGACCGCCGGCCAACGACTGGACGCCACGGTCGACGGACTCGCACCGCGCACCGCCGCCGTGCGCTACGACTGGTACCAGGAAAAGGTCACCGACAGCGGCTTCCAGTACTTCGTCGCGGTCGAGGGAGCCGCGACGCCGTCCTTGACCGTTTCCCCGGACCTGCTCGGCAAACAGCTGAAATGCGTCGCAACGCTGACCACCCCGGCAGGCGAAGTGCGGTTGGAGGCGCTGGTTTCTCAGGCCGGTGAATCTCAGCACTGACATCGCGTGCCGTGCCCGCCAGGCTGCATGTCTGGCATGGGCGGTTGAGGTCCGAGGGGTCGGGTTGGATGAGCCGGTGACTGTCTATGACGTGGCCCGCCGGCTTCCCGCCATCGCCGACCTGCGGGACCTGTGCCGCTCGCTCGCGATGCTCAACGCGATCCTCAGCCCGGACTGGGAAAGTCGGTACTACTCCTTCGACGCCACTTGGGCCGAAGGCGAGCACATGGCCTCGATGCGCAACGGATCCGGGGACGAGTACTCCATCGTGTTCTCGGCGGCCGGGGCTTATGTCCGTGGCTTCGACCACGAATCGCCGATGAGCCCGTATCGCCACGATGGCAAGCCCTGGCCGGGAGTCATCGACGGCGTTCCCGAGATCTTCAGGCCCTTCGTCGAGGAGCCGGCGTTCACCGACGAGGACGGCCTTCCCGTCGTGACGGCTTGCTTGTGACGGGAGACCAAGGACGATCGGTGGCACCACGGCACGATCGACTTCCCCTCGAACTCCGCCGACCCTGATGGGGCGACTGGTCTGTTCCAGCTGCTGGTCGACCGATCACCCGAAGCGTTCCAGCGCTTCGCCGAGGACTGTTACGAGGTCTCTGTGGATCTCGAAGCGGTGAGGGACCTCTATGCCTTGCGGCCGTTGAGCGAGGAACTCGTGTCGTCGTTGAACGGCGAGGTCACCCTGGCGGACCTGGCCCAGGACATCTCCGAGATCGGTTATCCGCGGGCCCGTTGATTTTATCCCTGTAGCCATCGCGTCGCTGCCGCCGGCAGCGTCGACCGAGCCGGTGGTGTGCGGTGGCAGGACGGGTCGTTCCTGTTTCGCGGCAGGCTCAACGACGGCACGCTCGAGGTGCTCCCGTACCCGTGGGAGAACCGCGTGCTGGTGGCGTTCGCGGCGGACGGCCACCACTTCATGACCATCCACCACGAACAGGGCAGCGGCGGCGCCAGCGCGCGTGAAGGCCAGGACACCGCGCGCCCCGCAGGCCGACATCGCCGGCGGCCGCGCGGGGCGTGGAGATCGGCTCAGGCAGGCTGCTGCTCGAGGTGGCGCAGGTGCTCCAGAATGCGGTGGATTTCGACGGGAAGATCGCCGGGCTTGCGGGCGGTGAAGATGTTGCCGTCCTGGACCACGGGTTCGTCGATCCACGTGCCGCCGGCGGCCTCGATTTCGGGGCGGACCCCGTACCACGCGGCGAGTCGGCGGCCGGTCGCCAGTCCGGCGGAGACCAGGACCTGGGGGCCGTGGCAGATCAGGCCGATCGGCCGGTCCGAGGCGATGAAGGTCCGGAGGAAGTCGACCGCGGCGGGGCTGTCGTTCAGTTCGACCGGCGCGTAGCCGCCGGGCACGTACAGCAGGAGGTAGTCGGAGGCGGCGACGTCGGCCACGGCCAGCGTCTGCTGGATGCCGAGGCCGGCTGCGCCGGTGAGGGCGCCGCCGGAGGGGGTGATGACGTCGACGTCGTAGCCGGCCTCGACGAAGCGGTAGTAGGGGTAGAAGAACTCGAGGTCCTCCACCTTGTCGGCGGTGAGGATGGCGATGCGGCCCTTGCGGGGCTCGTTGGTCGGCACGGCGACGCGGATGTCGGCGACGGGCACGGTCTCGGACACGGGATTTCCTCCTGCGTGGTCTACTGCGGATCGTTGACAACCTCTAACATAGGACGGAGGAAGGAGACGGAAAATAGTGAATAGTCCAGTGAATACCATTGATCGTCCAGAGCTCCTGGACCCTCTCGAAGACATCCTGTCGTTGACCGGAGCTCGGGCCCGGCTCACGGCGAGGCTCGTCGGCCACGGCGACTGGGCGCTGCTGTTCGCGGCGCCGCCCGGCGCGAAGTTCAACGCCGTACTGGAAGGCACCTGCACGCTCACGGTCGACGGCCACCCGCCGCTGACCCTGCGCGCCGGCGACATCTTCCTGCTGACCCGGCCGGTCGACTACGCGCTGGCCACCTCGCCCACGGTCGACGTGCAACCGGCGGCGCCGTACTTCCGGCCCACGCCGGCCGAAGCGGCCGTCGTCGGATCACCGACGGAGCCGGTCACCGCGGGCCTCGTCGGCGGCAGCTTCGAGTTCGACGGTCGGGCCAGGCAACTGCTGCTCGACGGGCTGCCCCCGGTGATCCACCTCCCCGGCCACGCGGAAGGCGCCCTGTCGACCCAGCAGATGCTCACCCGGATCGACCGCGAACTCCGTCACGACCGGCTCGGCTCCCGCGTGGTGGCCGAGCAGTTCGCCCTCGTCATGCTCATCGACCTCCTGCGCTACCACATCAGCGTCGGAGCAGCAGGCCGCAGCTGGATCTACGGCCTCGCGGAGCCGGTCACCGCGACAGCGCTACGGGCGATGCACGCCGACCCCGCCCGCCACTGGACGGTGCAGCAACTCGCCGAGGCCGCCCATGTGTCCCGCTCCACCCTGGCGGTCCGGTTCAAACAGGCCGTCGGCCAGGGGCCCTTGGAGTACCTGACCCGCTGGCGCCTGGAACTGGGAGCCGACCGGCTGGCCAAGACCGACCAGGGAATCGCGGCCATCGCCCGCGCGGTCGGTTACGGCTCGGAGGGAGCGTTCAGCCTGGCGTTCAAACGGATGACCGGCCAGGCACCGGGCGCCTACCGCCGCCACACCCGCGGCCACCCCGACGACGCCACCTGATCTGCGTTGGATCGCGCGCAACGTCGGCACTCGGACTGCGAGCGAAGAGCGTCACGGCTCGGTCGAGCCATGCGCGCCAACGCTGCCGACCTGGCCGGCTCGGATCGCCGCTTGAGGCGCCGTACCACCAGATCCGGGCGAGTTCTCTGGCGAAGGTGGCATCGTCGCTGCCGTCGTCGACGCGGCTGTGGTGTGCGATCGCGTGGGCACCTCCCCTGACGATGATCACGGCTCGCCGCACAATGCGGTTCACCACCGACCTGTGAGCGGCCACGCAATCGCGGCCGACCACTGATAGGAACAACTCGCGCGCACAAGAAATAGTCGCAAATCCTAGGCAGCCCGTCTGCATTCCTCCACTTCACCCTCAACCTTCTCGGCCAACACCTCGATGTCAGCGCACACCACACCCAGAGAAGTCGATTCCGACTTTTCGTACTCGTCATTCTCCGAATAGATCTTTTCGATGATGTCTTCGAAGAACATCATGGGACACTCCTCATACCACCATCCCCTTTTCACGCCCAGGAATCCGGATCCACGAAGAATTCCTTCGTCAAATCCCGCGACAGGACCGCCACTCTCAAGCGACGGCCAACCAAGATTGACTCTTCAACCATATCCACATCAACGGATGGATTCCACGACACACGACCAGTCACCGAACACCGTGCACGAATTTCCTTCACTCACGCCTGATCGTCCCGCTGGCGACTGCGCCGCAGAGTGAAAACCGATTGTGTCGCAGATCAGGAAAGCCCCGCAAATCGGCGAGTGACCGGCTGCCCACGGACTTGATCCGCGAAATGTTCGTCGACGAAGAACTCGTCGCGTTCAAAGCGGCTTGACGGCACGCCTTCAATGCGGCTGTCGCGATCGAGGCCGAACCGCACGAAGAAGATCACCGAGCAGCAGGCGTCGCGAGGACACTAGGCAGGGGCCGGCGATTCGGCTTGCCCGGCGAGCCAGGCGCGCAGCCGGGCCTTTTCCACCTTGCCCATGTGGTTGCGCGGTAACGCCTTCACGCGTTCCACTCGGGTGGGCCAGTACCACTCGGTCATGCCGAGACCCGACAGGTAGGCGCGCATGCCGGGCAGGCTGACCGGCGCGGTGGTCACGATCACCGCGCATCCTTCGGTGTCGGCTCGGTGTCCGACAATGGCGACGTCGGTGATGTCGGGATGCGCGCGCAGCGCATTCTCGACGTCGGCCACCGGGATCATGAACGCGCCGCCGATCCGGTCCGAGGCCCGTCCGACCAGCCGATAGCCACCCCTGCCGTCCACCACCGCCAGGTCCCCGGTGTCGTACCAGCCCTCGTCCTGCTCGGCCAGCACCCGCAGCGTCCCGGTGTCACGGCCCATGGTCGCCAGACACACCGAACCGCCCCGGATCATCAGCCGGCCCGGGTTCTCGTCGCTGACCGGACCGTCCGCGACCACGGCGCGTAGCTCGACCTCGGTGCCCGCGCCGGCACGGCCGATGCTGCGCGCGGCCCAGTCCGGCGGATCCTCGGGACGCGTGTGAATACTTCCGCCCTCGGTCATCCCCCACTGCGCCTGCGGCGACAAGCCCAGCACTTCACGCGTTTCGGCCACCAGTTCGAGCGAAGCCACGGTGCCTGCCATGGTGATCTCGCGCAGCCGCGGCAGCCGGATGCCGTCCTGGTGGACCGCGGCGAGCAGCTCGCTCAGAAATGAGGGCACCAGTATCACGTGCTCGATGGCGGTCTCGACCAGTAGCTGCGCGACGCCGCGGGCCTGCCAGCGGTCGACCAGCAAGAGAGCGCCACCAGTCACGAACGACACCGAGGCGCCCAACAGCCCGACCACGTGCATCAACGATTGTGGTGTGTAAAGGCGTGACGGTGTCCCGCCCTGGCTGGTCTGCTGGGCCGAGACCTGGGCGTACAGCGTGTTCAGGGTTCGCAGTGCCGCCTTGGGCTCGCCGGTGGTGCCGGAGGTGAACAACACCACTGCCACCGCATCGGGATCTGTCGAGTGGGGGGCCGGGGACGGATGCGGCTGCTCCTGGAAGAACTGGACGAAGTCGATCTCGCCGTCCTCGACGACGTCGCCGAGCACCACCCGGTGGCGCAGCGCCGGCAGGCGGGACGCCATCTCGGCCACGGTGGCGGCGTGCTCGTAGCCGTCCCAGCGGTCGGTGGTGACGAACACCGTGGCCTCCACGGCGGCCAGCATCCGCTCCAGTTCACGGCCCCGAATGGTGGTCATCACGGAGGCCAGCACCGCTCCCCGACGCCAGCAGGCCAGCGCCAGCGCGAGCGCCTGCCACCAGTTGGGCAGCTGGACGGACACGACATCACCCGCGCTGATCCCCAGCTCGGCCAGCGCGGCCGCGAATCGTTCCACCCAGCCGGCCAGCTCCCGGTAAGTCAACGTGACCGACCCGCCGTCCCGGCGAAACGCCAAGACCGCCTCGGCGTCGGGAGTTCGCTCAGCCCACCGAAAAACGTCTTCAACCAGACCATCCGCGCGCCACACCCCCGACGCGCGGTGCCGCTGAACAGCGTCAGGGGTCGGCCGGACCGAAAACGCCTTCATCCACCTCACCGATCTCGGTAGTGCCGCCTGCAGATTCACACCGCAGGCGAACGATGGTCTGCCCGAACACGCGCGGGCGCCGCGTCGGACTCGTCCTCCGGCACCAGGTCCGCAAGAGATCATCTGCTGGGTCACCCCCGACGCTAGCCACGCCGCCCGGCCCAGCCAGTCCCGTTCACGAACTGTCCGGCCGCATCGCGAAACAAGAACAGGCCCTGGCTTACGCGGCCCCCACTCTTCAATCGGGTGCTCGCCACGTCTTGTGCACCGGAAGATCCTTTGCGCGCCGTCCCGGTGTCCGTTTCGCGAAGTCCGGGTTTCGCTTTCCGGCCGAAGGCTGCGTGACGAGGACAGCGGCGCTCTGGGCGTGACCTACGATGGCGAGTGCCTGCTCCGGTCGATGACCAGCGAGTATCGACGACCAGCGCGAGGGAGCGATGGAGCACACCGTGGCGAGAACCGATCCGGCCCCGCGAGTCGAAGATGACGACTCGGGGCGGTGGAGTCTGCGTCAGCTGTGCCGGGCAACGGGGTTCGAGGTGTTCCGCGAGAATCTCAACAGCGTCTTCTACCCGGCGAAAGTCGAAAACCGCGAGCGGGCCACGCCGGTACTGCCGAGCTCCCACCTCAGCGCCGCGCAGCTGCGCCACCTCACCGTCGGCTACGTCTGTTTCGGCACGGAAACCAGCGTCGACCCGGGGGCATTGGGCGCCTACCACGTCAACATCCCCATGGTCGGAGCCGTCGAATCGCACTGCGGGCCGCGGGGAATGGTCGCGACGCCGGGACACGCGGCCGTCTTCACCCCCACGGAGCACACCTACCTGCCGCGCTGGGCCGCCGACGCCGAGCAGATCTGCGTCAAAATCTCCACCCGCGCACTCGAAGCCGAACTGGAAGGCCTGCTCGGGCACCCCGTAGGCACCTCCGTCGGGTTCGAGATCGATTTCCCCCTCACCTCGGGTGCCGGGCGAAGCTGGCTGTCCACCGTGAAGCTCCTGCTCGCCGAGCTGGCCGACCCGGAAAGCCTGGTCCACCGCTCCGAACGGCACCGCGAGCACCTCGAGTCCATGGTCGTCGACGGCCTCGTGCTCGCCCACGCCCACAACCACTCCGCCGAGCTGCACGAACCGCGGCCACCGGCCCGGCCCCGCACCATCAAGCGCGTGCTGGACATCCTCGACGCCGAGCCGGAGCGGTCCTGGTCGCTCGCCGACCTGGCCCGCCACGCCGGCGTGAGCGGCCGGCGGGTGCAGCAGGGTTTCCAGGAGCACCTGGGCATGACCCCGATGAGCTACCTCAAACGTGTCCGCCTCGAACGTGCCCGCCACGACCTGCGCGAGAACGCGGGGTCGGTGAGCGATGTCGCCAACCGCTGGGGGTACTCGAACCTCGGGCGCTTCTCCCGCGCCTACCGTGAGCAATTCGGCGAAACACCCTCGGCCACGCTGAGGAACGCGCGGTAAACCCGGCCACTGTTCCCTCCCGGCAAGAGTTTCGTGATCCGTCCTGCGCCGTCGCGATCAGAGCACGCCGCGATCGGCGACCGTCCTAGGGTCGACGCGCGCGGGTGTCCCGAGCCCGCCGAACGGAAGGGAAACACGATGGTCGTGGAGCAGGCCAACCTGCGGATCGCCGACGAATCCGCCGCGTACTACCGAAACAACGGCACGAGCTCCGCCGCCCGCCCCACGAGTTCACGTTCGACGTCGACCGCGGTCGCCGAGGACTCAGCGGCGTTGCCCGTGAGTGTCATCGCTTCCTCTGTCCACTCTGCACGATGACCGGCGGGTCACCGACGGTCCACGCGGACCGGGTCGTGCCGACGAACGTAGGCGCAGCAACGGATCCGGCCCAGCCGGTCCCCGCATCCACCGGCCGGAATGCGCAACGAGAATCAGGGGGCCGCCGAGGTCGGCCGAGGCCTTTCCGCCACGTCAGCAGGAATTCGACGACCGAAAGCGCGCAGGCACATGCGCCCTGGCACCGGCGGCGGCCGGTACCAGGGCGCAAAGAGTGGGCGACCTCAGCTTGCGCCGAAAGTCTTCACGGGCTCGTACACCGGCCATCCCGCCTGCGGCCCCGCCTGGCTCAGCAACTCCGCCGGGTCGTCCACCGGCGGATAGATCCACTGTTGGTTGATCGTGTGCTTGAGGTCCTTGGCGATGTCCTCGGTCATCTGCACGTCGCGGTCCCAGCCCGAGGTCACCACCGCGCCCGCCGGTCCCAGCGAAAGACAGGTGACGTACGGGACCGGCTCGAACCGCACGAGCTCCTCGTCGAGGAGATCGGCGGCCACGTTGTGCCCTGCGAACTTTCCTTGCGGGAGCGCGTGCTGACAGCTCTGCATGACGACCCGCCCCTCCGAGGGCGAAACAGCTGCCGCGGTGTCCCCTGCCGCATACACGTCCCGAAGTCCACGCACCCGCAGATACTCATCGACAGGGAGCCGGCCGAGCCGATCCTTCTCCCCCGGGATGAACGAGGTGAGCGGACTGGCGGTCATGCCCGCTGTCCACACCACCGTGGCAGCCGGAACAACCGTTCCGTCGGACAGCCGAACCCGATCCGGCGCGACCTCCTCGACGCTGACCCCCAGCCGTACCTCGACACCGAGGTCCGCCAGCGCCTTCTGAATCGCCGGGCGGGGTCCCTCGCCGAGCTCCGGACCGATGGCGTCCATCCGTTCCACCAGCACGACCCGAACCTGCTCCGCCGGCGCCAGATCGGCCAGCCTGCCGACGAGCTCCGTCGCGATCTCCAGCCCGGTGAATCCCGCGCCGACGACCACCGCGGTGAACCGACCGGCCTCAGCCGCGCGGTCGGGCAGGCGACGCAGATGACCGTCCAACGTGGCCGCGCCGCCCAGAGTGTCGATGTCGAAGAGATGCTCGGCGCCCGGCAACCGGGGCCGGACAACCTGGCTGCCCGCGGCGAGCACCAGCCGGTCGTAGCCCAGCTCGGTTGTGGTGCCGTCGCGCCGAACCGCGGTGACCACCCGCGCGCCGGTGTCGATGTCGGTCACCGTGCCGGCAACCCGGCGGACGCCAATCGGCCCGAGCACCCGATCCAGCGGCACCCGCATCCGGTCCGGATCGGCTTCGTAGAGCCGCGGCCGGATCACCATGTCGTCACCGGCGCTGATCATCGTCACCCGCAACTCGTCTTCGGTCAGTCCCCGTTCCCGGCGCAACTTTGCCGCGCTCGCCGCACTCCACACACCCGCGAACCCGCCACCCACAATAAGGATATTAGACATCCAGATTCTCCTTCGAGTACCGCAATCCGAGCCATAGCTCTCGAGGTGGAGACTATTAATCTGGATACACACTGTCAAGATACTGAAAAATTGCGGACAAGATCACCTCTGCGCGTCGGTGGTCAATGTTTCGCGGAGGATGGTGGCGACCAGGTGCGGCTGGGACAGGAACGGCGAGTGCGATGTGTCGATCTCGAGGGTCTTGCCGCCGAGGTGGGCGGCCATCCGGCGCTGCGCCTCGGGCGGGATGGCCTGGTCCCGGGTGCCCACCACGTACGTCGTGGGCAGATTTTCCCACGCTGCCTCGGTTTGTTGCTCGGTGAAGGCGGATGAGTGCTGCAGCCGCAGGTGGGCGGCTGCCGCGCGCGCGGCCTCCTCGGGCAGGTCGTTGAAGAACACGTTCTCCGGGGTGCGGACTTCGATGAAGCCGTCGTCCCGCACGCGAGACCACGGAGGCCGGCCCGCGCCCAGCACCGACTCGCCCCGGCCGAGGGCGAACGCACACAAGTACACGATGTGCGTGACATTCGAAAGCCCGGCCAACGCTTGCGAAGCCACAACCCCGCCGTAGGAATGCGCGCACACCACAACCGGTCCGGCTACCGCCGCCACCGCCGCCCGCAGGACCTCGGCGTCGGCGTACAACCCGGCCGGCGGAGCCGCCACGCTGGGCAATTCCACGGTCCGGACGTCGACGCCGGCCAGCTCGGGCACCACGGCCTCCCAGCACCAGGACCCGTGCCAGGCGCCGTGCACGAGTACCAGGGCCGGATCAGCGGACATCGGCGGAAGCGAGCTCGTCCCGGAGGATCTGTGCCAGGGCGGCCGGCTGGGAGAGGAATGGCGAATGGGAGGTGTTCATGCGGTGGATCCTTCCGGCGCGCTGGGCGAACAGCTCTTGCGCAAAGGGCGGGAACGCGTTGTCGGCCTCGCAGAGGACATAAGTGCTGGGGATGGCCTTCCAGGCCACCTCGGTCAGCTTTTGCACATTCGCCGAGTACGACGTGTAGCCGAGCCGCGAAACCGCGTCCTGGGCGAGTTCCGGGTCGACATCCCCGTAGAAGATCTCCACGGGATCGAGGGCTTCGACGTATTTCTCCCCGTCCGTGCCGTGGACCTTCCACCAGGGGGCGGGCGTGCCACCCACGCTGGACAGCATGGACTCGCCGACGTCGAGCAGGAACGCGGCCAGGTAGATGATGCGCTTGACATTGCTCGCACCCGCCAGCGCCTGAGTCACGGGAATTCCGCCGTACGAGTGCGCGCAGACCACGACGGGCCTGTCGATGGCGGCTACCGCGGTGGCTATTTGCGCCGCGTCTTGGTACATGTCTCCGAGTTTCGCCGGGTCATCGCCGGAACTGGTCAGAGCCACGGTGTGCACGTCCACATCCGGCAGCTCGTCCACCAGACTCTTCAAGTGGTCCGCTTTGTGCCAGGATCCCGGGACGAGGAGGAGCGAAGGAAGGGTCATGTCGGCTTCCTGAGGTTTCCGCCAAACGGCAGGTGAATGATGATCCGTTCGGCTCAATGGTGCCGACCGCCCGGCGTTCGGCGTCACCTCGGTCCGGCCAGGAACCACTCAAATCCGGACAGCGAAACCGACAGCAGGTCACGTCCGATCGGGGTTTTTCGGCCCACGTCACGAATGCGGCCGAAGCGGACCTGCGAGGGATCGACGATCTACGGGCCAGGAATCCCCAGGACCGCAATTCCGGGCACGGGCTTGGCCTTCCGGGACAACGAGGAGGGAATCGATGACCTGACCGATCGAACAATATTCTTCGGACGTTCCCTTGCTCAGCTGGGCGGCTCCGCGCGGACGGCGACTGGCCGGTTCGCGCGCTGTTGGCGTAGCCAGTGCGCGGCCGCTTCACGCACCTCGACCGCCGGGTCGTCCCTTGCTTCGCTGATCACCTCCGCCAGGTCGCGGGAATCGTGACCCCAGGACAGCAGTGACATGATCGCGAGGCGGCGTACGGATGCGTCCGGGTCTTGCCGCATCGCCTGGCACAGCAGCGGCAACACGCGTCGGGCGACACGCCGGCCGAGGCGACGCCCGCCGAGCACACCGACGGCGTGCCGGCGAATGATCACGTGTGGCGAACTCAGGCCGAGGACCGCGGTGTCCACCTCGTCGGCGACGATGTCGCACTGGCTTGTGCCCGGGGCAAGCTTGATCGCCAACGCCGGCCGGCAGGTCGGCCAGCGCTCGATGAACTCCGCCAGGGGCGCGTAGTCCAGCGGTGGTGCGGTGACCGCGTGGTCGCGGAAGCCGGTGTACGGCGCGGCGACGGCACTCACCACCGTGTCGGGCGGCAGGCTGTCGGTTTGGTCGAGAACGAGGTCGAGCCGACCGAGGCGAGACAGCGCCCCTGCGACCCACTGCTGGTCAGCTGCGGCGGTCTGTCCCAGCGCGGCGTGCAACGCTTCGATGACGTCGTCATCAGGCCGGCCGATGTCCGCCAGCAGCTTCGCGGCCTGCCAGGCACGGCCCGGGACGCCGAGCAGGCCGATCAGAGGCGGGAAGGCCACCGGGCCGAGAGCACGCAGAGCCGATTCGGCGTCCTCGGAACCGACGGGGCCGTCGAACGTACCCAGCAGACCGACCAGGTGCGCAGCGCGCTCGACAGGGGGGAGCGCGGCGATGCGGGTCAACGCGACAGATCGCTCGTCCAGCTCCGGAAAACAGCGCCGCACGTCACCGGCGGTCAGCACGCGCTTGATCACCGTCTCGTGGTACTCGTCGTCGAGCAGCAGCACCACGAAGTCCCGGCCGATGACGCCACTCGCCCGCAGCGTCTTGCGTGCCTGCCGGCAAACGTGGGTCAATGCCGTGAGATACCGGTCAAAGGTCTTCTGCCAGTGGCGGGTCGTGCCAGAGCAAGCCTCCGCCGTCAGCGCCGTCTCCCAACCTGCGGCCACGTCGCGCGGGAGCCAGTCGTCACGGTAATCGTCCCAGTCCGGGACACTCCAGCGCAGCTGCGCCTGCAGCCCGACAGGCTCACGCGCCAACGCCTCGACACTGTTGATCCCGAAGCAGGGAAGTGCGATCAAGCCGTCCTGCTCCCGGTGGACGTGATCCAGCGCCGCCGCGTAGAACGTCTCGCCGGGGTGGCCGCCCACGGCCTCCACGACGGACTGCACCACAGCAGCGTGCAGAGTCCGTTCGAACCCGACCCAATCCAAGCCCACCGTCACGCCGTCATTGTCTTGCGCTTGATCCGCACACCTGCCCGCACCGCGTCCCAGTCGGCGCTCACCTGCTGCGCCAACGCCCGCGGCAACCAGGTCCGCCGCTCCGCCTGCTCCTGGATCAGGTGAGGGATATCGAGTTCGATCCCCGCGGGAGCGCCGGTTGCGGCCAACCGGTC
Source organism: Amycolatopsis rhabdoformis (assembly GCF_035918295.1). Taxonomy (GTDB): domain Bacteria; phylum Actinomycetota; class Actinomycetes; order Mycobacteriales; family Pseudonocardiaceae; genus Amycolatopsis; species Amycolatopsis rhabdoformis. The sequence goes on along the minus strand of NZ_CP142149.1, from coordinate 1,769,734 downwards.
CACGCGCTGCTGCATGGCCTCGAACAGTCGATGATCGAAATCAGTGACAGCGGACATGAACTCGTCCGTGCTGACCGACGCCCGTCCCGAGAGCGGTGCGGTGAACGCGATTTCGCCGTCAGGATCAGCAGCGAACTGCCAATCCACGGTCACAGTGTCCACGGGATCGACGGTGCGCCACCATCGCAACACGGGCCCGTAGCGCAGATACCCGGTGTCGACGCACCGCCGGCCGCAGGCATCGTCGGCGGCGTCGATCAGCGTGTTGTCCAGGATCTCCGGGTCGTCGGTGTCAATCCATTCGGCGGATCCGGCAGCCACGAAGTCCGCAAGATCGTCCGGCACGGGGTCGAGGATGTACGGCAACGCCTGCAGCATGTCCTCCCAGAGCCGGACCACGTAGTAGTCCACCCACGGCGGCGCCGCTCGGCTGCCCGCCCGACGGAACAAGGCCACGGTCCGCTCGGCGTAGCGCAGCAACTCGATTCCCCCCACATCCAGGCAGAACCAGCCCTCGGTGAGCGCGAACCAGTGCAGGCTCGGGCTTCGACCCGACCCCCACGGACCGACCTCGTCGACCGGCACCAGCTCGAACCGGAATCGCATCATGCCGCCATACAACCGGATCGCACCACACGCTGACGACTCAAATCTCCTGAGTGGCGGCCGAACTGTTGCGCCGGATCGACGGGTTGCGAACGGCCAGATGATAATGGGATCTGCTCGGTCTCGGGTGGGGCGCAATCGCGGTGGATGGTGAACGTCGGCTGGAGGGGAGCACGAGGTGCGTCCATGGGTCCGGGTGTTGTCCGGAGCGCTCGGCGTTGTGACGCTCATGGTTGCCGGTCTGGTGTGGTGGTCGGCTGACCGAGCCCTCGGACCGGCGCCGGAGATCCGTTCGTCGACGCGCGGCGAGCTCACCAGCTGTGGATACCGTCCCGGCCTGACGAGCTGCGACCCGCCCGAATTGGCGACAGCGACCGTGGTGGTGATCGTTGTGCTGGCGGCTGTCGGCACCGGGTTGGCAGCGGTCTCGCTGGTCGGCCTGGTGCGGCGTCGCTCGGCGTGACCGGTCAGGCGGGCCAGGGCTGGGTGAGCCGGCGACGGTGGTTGGTGCCATCTCCCGCAGGGATACGCGAGGTTGTGGGCGGTGCCGAGATGTCGGTGGTGCACGGTGGGCGATGGGGCCCCGGCCGGCCCGTCAGCTCGAGCCGGGCTCAGGTGAAGCGAAGGGGAATTGGCCTGTTCGTCCGGCTCGGCCGGATAGGGTGGGGCCATGACTGAGACGAGGCAGGCTGGGGGCGTCGGGGGTGCGGAGGGGCTGGCTCGTGCGTTGCGGGAGCGGGCCAGGAGCGCTGCGACGGCGGTGTTGCGGGAGGGGCTCGAGGAGATCGACGAGCGGCACGGGCGGGGCGTCGCCGATGAGGTGGCCGGGCTGATTGACGTCGGCCGGGTCTTTGAAGGGCTCGTTGAGCGGGAGATGCCGGCGGGTGAGAACCGCGAACCGGGTGAGGGCGGTTATGCGCGCGAAGGGCGCGGGAATCCCCTGACGAATGCGGGCTATGAAGCCTATGACGGCCGCGACGGGAGTGGGGGCTCCGTCGCGCGCGAGGACCGTGCGGCGTATGAGGGCCGCGAAGGGCGTGGCGGTCCCGTGGTGCGTGACAGCCGAGACGCGAGCGGCGGGCGTGCTGGGTTCGAAGGCCACGAGGGTCGTGGCGGGCGTGCGGGGTTCGAAGGCCGTGAGAGTCATGAAGGGCGGGAGCGGCCAGCCGCGCGCCGTGGACGGACCGGGCGGGGGAACCACGACGAGGACGACGAGCCGTGGGAGTTCAAGCCACTGACGTCGTTGTGAGAGGCGCCCCGCGGGGTCACTTCTGCCAGTCGTAGCTCAGGACCGGGGGGTTGTCGGACACCTTGTGCACCGTGAGGTGTTCCTCGGGGTGTGCGGCGGCGTAGCGGGTCATCTCGTTGTAGATGCGGTCGCGCATGTCGGTGTCGCGGACTTCGATCGTGGCGCGTTGGCCGAGTTGCTCGGCGTGGTGGCCCGGTTCGGAGCGGATGGCCAGGTTCCAGAAGTGGCGTTTGTCCGTGCCGTCGGCGCCTTGGCCGTCGTTGCTGAAGTAGACCTTGCCGGTCTGCTTGTCGTAGATCTGTTGGGTGACTTTGATCTGGTCGTCGCCCTTGGCGGCGTTGAAGTAGCCCGACGGGTCGGTCGAGTTGGGGTCGCGGGTGTAGAAGCCGACTTCGCCGCCGAAGGCGCTGCCGAAGCCGTAGCTGCCCTTCCAGAGTTCCAGGCGGTACACCTTGCCGGTCTTCGGGTCGGTGAACTCCATGTTGTCGCCGCCGGCGTTGGTTTCGTCGAGGTCCGCGCCGATGATCTTGCCCATTTTGTCGTAGAGGTCGTGCCAGCCCAGGTAGCTCTGCACGGAGTGCTCGCCGGTGGTGTAGAAGTCGCCGTTCTCGTTGTACTTGAAGCCGAAGTAGTCGTAGATCTTCTGCGCCACGTCGGGGTCGCGCATGATCGTGTCCCAGTCGCCCCGCAGCAGGGCGAGGTCGAGCTTCGGGTTTTTCGCGACGAGGGCGGCGAGGCCCGGGATCTCCTTGAGGATGATGGCCGCGATCTCGGCCGGGTTGCGCTTCTCGGAGCCCGCGAGCTCCCAGATCTGGCCGGTTTTGTTGCGCAGCTTCAGGCCTTCGGCGAGCAGGACCGCGTCGTAGGTGGTGACCACGCGCTGCAGGTCGATCAGCACCACGAGGGCCTCGGCCTTGATGACCTTGTCCTGCGCCCAGGCGAAGACCATGTTGCCCTTGCCGCGGGACAGGTCGTTCCAGACGTTGTCGAGCTTGGTCCGCATGGCCTCGGCGTCCTCGCGCTTGCTGCGGGCGTCGGACTGCGCCTTGGCCAGCGCGTCGCGCACGACTTCGAACGACTTGGCCGACTCTTCGAGGTCGTGGGCCTGGTCCTCACGGTTCTTCTTGAAGTCGTCCAACGACGCGAGGGCCGACTCCCCCGCCCCGCCGTGCCAGCTCTCGCTCAGCTGCGTGCGGACGTTCTCCAGCAACGCCTTGGCGTCCTCCACCGCGCCCTTGGCGACGCGGCAGGCGCGGGCCCGGTCGTCGAGGTCGGTGGTGCTGCCGCTTTCGACCTTGCCGGCCAGGTCGCGGATCCTGTCGAAAACCGACGTCACCGGTCGATCCTTCCGAAGCCGCTGTCGAGTGCCTTGAGGAAGACGCCCTCTGCTTCGGCGTCGCTGGCGTGGTAGCTCGTCACGGCGGTGGTGATGGTTTCGACCAGGCTCTCGACCTGCTGCTGCGCCGCGTCCAGGTCTTCCTGCCGGGTGAGCAGCCAGACGCCGTAGTCGCCCGCGAAACCGCCGGCCCGGTCCGTGCCGCCGACGTTCGGCGCCGGCAGCGCGGAGATCCCCGGCGGCGTGCGCGCGGCCAGCTTGGCCGCGGCGTTGCCGATGTTTTCGACCTCGACTTCGAACCCCACAAAGCTTCCTTCCGCCCAGTCCCCGCTCGCCGCCCCAGCGGGTGGCCGTCACCGGTGAAGTCGAGTGACGTTCAGTGTCGGTAATGTAACACTCGTCCGGTCTGGGGAGGCGCGAATCCGCACACTCGCGAGCGGAGACCCGGCGGAGGAGGTCACCGAGCCCGGCAAGGATCTCCGGTCGACGACCAACCCGGCTAGTGCTTGGCCAACGCGGCGAGGTCGAGCGTCATCAGGTCGTTGCCGACGACCACCGGGCCGCGGTAGTCGGCCGCGACCGAGCTGCGGAACTCGGCGTCGCTCACGGTGCCGTCGCCCGGGTAGATGTGGGTGAGCACCAGGGCTTTGGCGTTCACGGTGCGGGCGACCGCGCCGACGCCCGGTACCGCCGGCCGGCCCTGGGCCGCCGGGCGGGAGTGCAGCGGGGTGTGGGCGCTGGTGAACTGGATTTCCATCGTGTCGTGGATCGGCGTGCCGTCGAACTTCGCGACGGCGGCCTCGACCGCCATCACCTCGTTCACCAGCACGTCGGCACCCGAGGCCAGGTCGAACAGGTTCTGGCACGGTGTCGTGTCACCGCTGAAGACCACGGTGGCGTGCGGGGTGCGGAAGTGGAACGCGAAGGCGGGGAACACCGGTGGGTGGTCCACGAGCGTCGCGGTGACCTCGACCTTGTCGTCGCGGTAGACGGGGATCGGGGCGATCTTCGGGGCGAGCACGTCGATGCTCGCCGCCGCGGGCACGGCGATGTCGTGCGGGCGCATCATCGGCGGGCCGGACAGGCCGGTGAACTCGAGCGCGTGGTCGCCCTGCCGGCGCGTGGAGCGCAGGCGCTCGTTGAGGTCGTACGCGTTGGCCCGGACGGAAAGATCGGTGATGTCGGTGATGCCCGGCGTCGCCAGGCCGGGGGTGACCAGTGGCGCGGTCGGGGTGATCGGCAGGCCGGGCACCGGGGAGCCGGCAGGACCATTGGCCGAGGCGCGGCCCGGGCCGTGGACCTCGACGGTCTGCTTGCCGAAGTCCCAGTTCGTCCAGTTGAGGGAGAAGAAGTTGAAGTAGTCGGCGACGTGGTCGGAATGCAGGTGCGTCACGAACATCGCGCGCACCTTCTTGAAGTCCAGGCCCGCTTCGGAAAACCTGAGGGTGAGGCCGCTTCCGGCGTCGATCACGTAGATCGATCCGTCGACGACCAGCGCGCTCGACACGGCGGCGCGCTTGCCGGGGATCGGGCCGCCCTGCGTGCCGAGCAGCACGAGGTGGGTGCCGGTCGAGGGCACCGGCCCTTTCGCCGCGGACGGTTGCGCCCCGCCGCCGGTCGCGGGCGCGGCCGTCGTGCACCCGCCCACCATGGCGGCGAGCCCGGCGCCGCCGAGCAGTGCGGATCCCCGGAGAAGTCCTCGACGGCCGATCACGTGGTGCGCCTCGCACACAGCTACCTCCAGCGGTACTGGTCTTCGAGCGAACGCCGCGCACGTTATTCCCCAACCGTGACGCTCGTCAACACCGCTGCATATCGACGGTAGCCGGGTTGTGCCGGGGGGTAACCAGAACGGAACGATCGGACAGCCGCGCGCCAGGACCTGCCCGCTCCCCTAGCCCGGCCGCGAAGTCGTCTTCAGCTCGGCCCACACCGTTTTGCCCACGTCGTGGTGGTCCTGACCCCAGCGGGTGCTCAGGGCGGCGACCAGGAGCAGGCCGCGGCCGCCGGTGTCGGAGGGTTCGCGGGGGTGGGCGGGCTGCCGGCTGCCGTCGTCGACCTCGACGCGGACGGTGTCGGGCCACTGCAGGAGGCGGACGCGGCGGACGGGACTGCCGTGGACCACGGCGTTGCTCGTGAGTTCGTCGAGGACGAGCACGACGTCGTCGAGGGCTTCCTCGGACAACGTGGCGAGGTGCTCCCGGGCCCAGCCGCGCACCAGTTCGAGTTCGCCCACGCTCCCGGACATGGCGAAGGTGACGATCACCGGTTCCACCCGGCCGCGCCGTCACGCACCTGCGTGTGCAAGAAACCGCCTCGTCATCAGCAACGCCCCAGTACCGCAACAGCATCCCGGTACCCCGTCCGGTGGCGATCGAAACCCCCGCTCGGCGGCCAGCCCACGCCGCCTCGGCGGACCGGCCGGACTAGGGTTTCCGGGAACCGCAGGAAAACGAGGAGACGCGAGTGGCCACGGACGCCGAAGGTGCTCACCACCTGAAGAACCTGTTGCAGCACAACGCCGAGACGCTGCTGGCCCGCTGGGTCGAGCTCGCCGCGGAGCCGGTGCGCGGGCGGCTCACCGCGGCCGAGGTGGAGGGTGACCTCCGCGAGCTGCTGCAGGCCCTGCTGCCGGTGGCCGGCGGCGGCTCGGCGGATCTCGACCAGGAGCACAACGGCGAGCTGCGCGCGCTGCTGGCCGAGCTGTCGCGCAACCGCGCGCGCCAGGGGTTCAGCTCGACCGAAACCGCGTCGAGCGTGTTCGCCCTCAAGCGGGCCGTGTTCGAGCTGACCGAGCAGAACGAGGACCCGGCGGTGTTCCGGGAGCTGCTGCGGTTCTCCGAGCTCGTCGACGCCCTGGGCCTGTGGACCTTCGAAACGTATGCCGCCACCCGGGAAGAGATCATCACCGAGCAGTCGGAGCAGCTGCTCGAGCTCACGACGCCGGTGGTGAAGCTGTGGGAGGGCATCCTGGCGGTGCCGCTCGTCGGCACGCTGGACTCGACCCGCACCCAGGTGGTGATGGAGAAGCTGCTCGAGGCGCTGGTCGCCACCGGCTCGGAGCACGCCATCATCGACATCACCGGGGTCCTGGCCGTGGACACGCAGGTGGCGCAGCACCTGCTCAAGACCGTGGTCGCCGCGCGACTGATGGGCGCCGAGTGCACGATCTCGGGGATCCGGCCGCAGATCGCGCAGACGATCGTGGCGCTGGGCATCGAGTTCGGCGACATCACGACCAAGGCCACGCTGGCCGACGCGCTGCGCCACGCCCTGCGCCGCGACGGCGTCGAGGTGGTCCGCCACGAGAGGGCGGTCTGATGGAGCGCGTCCCGATCCTGCGGATCGGCGACCTGCTGCTGGTGTCGATCCAGATCGACCTCCAGGACCAGAGTGTGCTGGCGCTGCAGGAAGACCTCGCCGAGCAGATCAGCGCGACCGGCGCGTCGGGCGTGATCATCGACATCTCCGCCGTCGAGATCGTCGACTCGTTCATCGGCCGCATGTTCGCCACGATCGCGTCGCTGTCGAAGCTGTTCGACGCCGACACCGTGGTGGTCGGCATGCGCCCGGCCGTCGCGATCACGCTCGTCGAGCTCGGTCTCACGCTGGGCGACGTGCACACCGCGCTGAACCTCGACAAGGGCATGCGGATCCTGCGGACGCTGTCCGCCCGGCGCCAGGACCTGCCGCCGGCGTCGCCGCGATGACCTCGCCCGCGGGCCCGCCGCAGCAGTTGCCGATCCGCGGCGACGACGACGTGGTCCGGGTGCGCCAGCACGTGCGCGCGGTCGCGCAGCAGATCAAGCTGTCGCTGGTCGACCAGACCAAGATCGTGACCGCGGCGAGCGAGCTCGCGCGCAACACGCTGGTGTACGGCGGCGGCGGCGTCGTCACGGTCGAGACCGTGCAGAACGGCCGGCGCACCGGGGTGCGGGCGGCCTTCCACGACGACGGCCCCGGCATCCCCGACACCACCCTCGCCCTCGCCGACGGCTGGAGCAGCGGCTCGGGCCTCGGGCTGGGGCTCAGCGGCGCGCGGCGGCTGGTGGACGAGTTCGCACTGGACACCGAGGTCGGTCGCGGCACGGACGTCACGGTCGTCAAATGGACGCGCTGACCGGCTGCCTGCCCCGTGTGGAGGACTTCGCCTGGCTGCGGGTCGACGACCCGACCGCCGCGGGCCGCGCGCGGCGCACCGCGACCACGCTGGCCGAGGCCATGGGGTTCGGCCAGACCCGCGCCGCCGAGCTGGGCATCGCGGTGACCGAGCTGGCCACGAACCTGCAGAAGCACGCGCGCGACGGGGTGCTCGTGGTGCGGTCCGTGCGCGGCGCCGCGCAGGCGGCGATCGAGGTGGTGGCGATCGACCGCGGCCCCGGCATCGCCGACGTCGCGCGCGCCACCGAAGACGGCCGGTCCACGGCCGGCAGTCTCGGCGTCGGGCTCGGGGCCGTGCAACGGCTTTCCGACGCGTACACAATGGTCTCCGAACCGGGCCTCGGCACCGTCGCCCACGCCCGCTTCCACCCGGGCCCCGGCGAGTACGCCGAGCTGGCCGACGAAGACGCCGCCGGCCTCACCCGGCCGATCCACGGCGAAGACTCGTGCGGTGACGCCTACGCGATCCTGCGCGACACTTCTCGCATGCGCTTGCTGCTGTGTGACGGCTCGGGTCACGGGCCCCTGGCCGCGTCGGCTTCCGACGCCGCCGTGCGGATCGGCTGCGCCCACCCCGCCGACCCGCCCGAGCAGCTCGTGAAGCGGATCCACGAAGGACTGCGCGGCACCCGCGGCGGCGCGCTGGCCGTGGCCGAGCTCGACCTGGCCCGGGGCACGGTGCGGTTCGCCGGCCTGGGCAACATCGCGGCGACGGTGGTCGCCGACGGGCAGAAGAAAGGCATGATCTCGGCGCCGGGGGTCGCCGGTCACCAGGCCCGCACCATCCGCGCGTTCGAGCACCCGCTGCCCGAAGGCGCGTCGGTCGTGCTGCACAGCGACGGCCTCACCGAGCGGTGGACGGCCGAGAACCGGCAGCGGCTGTTCGCCGGCACGCCGCTGGCGATCGCCGCGGGGCTGCTGCGCGACGCGGGGGTGCGCAACGACGACGCCTGCGTGCTCGTCGCGAAACCACGGCCGCCGTCGTGACCGCCGAAACCGAGCTGCTGCGGCTCGTGATCACCGACGACACCGACGTGTTCGCCGTGCGCCAGCGCGGCCGCGAAGTCGCCGAAGCCCTCGGCCTGGACACCCAGAACCAGGTGCGCGTGGCCACTGTGCTCAGCGACGTGGGCCGCGACGTCGTGCGCGCGGGCCTGAGCGCGCTGGTGCGGTTCAAGGTGTCGGCCGAAGGGCTCGGGATCGAGTTCGAGTGGCCCACCGGCCCGGACCCCGCCGTGCTCGGCACCGGGCTCGCCACCGCAGCGAAGTTGATGGACGCCGTGCGCTCCGGCCACGCCGAAGGACGGACCCGCCTCACCATGATCAAACGCCGACCGGCGAGCCTGCCCACGCTCACCCGCGCCGCCGTGGCCGCGGTGCGCCACGAACTGGGCCGCCACGCCGTGACCAGCCCGCTGGACGAGCTGCGCGCGCAGAACCAGGAGCTGCTCGACACGCTCGACAGCCTGGAGCGCAAGCGCCAGGAGCTGCAGCGGCTCAACGACGAGCTCGCGGAGACCAACCGGGGCGTGGTCGCGCTCTACAAGGAGCTCTCGGAAGAACTCGAGGAGACCAACCGCGGGGTGGTCGCGCTCTACGCCGAGGTGAACGAGAAGACGATCCAGCTCAAGCAAGCGAGCGAAGCGAAAACCCGTTTCTGGTCCACGATCAGCCACGAGCTGCGCGCCCCGGTCAACTCGATCGTCGGCCTCACCCGGCTCCTCGACGCCGCCGGCTCCGATCCGCTCACCGACGAGCAGCGAAGACAGGTCGGCCTCATCGAGCACTCCGGCACGACACTGCTCGCGCTCGTGAACGAACTGCTCGACACGGCGAAGGCCGAATCGGGCCAGCTCGTGCCACAGCTGGCCCCGGTCGAGCTGCGCGCGGTGCTGCTGCAGCTGCGCGGCACCCTGCGCTCCACCACGCCGTCCACCGAAGTCCGCCTGGTGATCGCCGAGCCGGACCCGGCGCTGCGGCTGGACACCGACGAAACGCTGCTGGTGCGCATCCTGCGGAACCTGCTCTCCAACGGCCTGAAGTTCACCGAGCGCGGCGAAGTCCGGCTCGACGTCCGGCCCGAGCCGGACTCGGCGGCCGTCACGTTCGAGGTGTCCGACACCGGCATCGGCATCCCGGTGGACGAGCAGGAGCGCGTGTTCGAGGAGTTCCACCAGGTCCGCCACCGGCTGCAGGTCGCCACGCCCGGAACCGGCCTCGGGCTCCCCTACGCCCGGCGGCTGGCCGAGCTGCTCGGCGGTTCGCTCACGCTGCGCAGCACGCCTCGCGAGGGAACCACGGTGACGCTGCGCCTGCCCACGCACGCGCCCGGCGAGGACCCCGCCGGCGATTTCGGCACCATCCTCGTGGTCGACGACGAGGAAGACTTCCGCCGCCGGCTCACCGGTCTGCTCGAGGACGTGTTCACCGGCGAGGTCCGGCAGGCGCCCGACGGGCGGACCGCGCTCGAGATCGTGGCCGAGCACCGGCCCGGCCTGGTTTTCCTCGACCTGGTGATGCCGGGGATGCACGGGCGCGACGTGCTCGGGGTGCTGCGCGAGAAACCGGAGCTGCGCGAGGTGCCGGTGGTCGTGGTCACCTCGGCGGACCCGGACGGCCTGGACCTGTCGCGAACCGGGCTGCGGGCGGCGTTGCTGCCCAAGTCGCAGCTTTCCGCCGAGGCCGTCAGGCTGGCCGTGAGCCAGGCGTTCGCGGTCGTACGGAGGACGGTGCCCTGATGAAGCCGGACAACGCCGCCGAGCACACCCAGGTGCTCGTGGTCGACGACCACGAGGCCAGCCGCTACCTCACCGGGAGCTGGTTGCGGCGCAACGGGTACCAGGTCCTCGAGGCCGCCACCGGCGCCGAGGCGCTGGCCGTGCTCGGCGAGAACGACCTGGACCTGGTGCTGCTCGACGTGCACCTGCCCGACATCAGCGGGTTCGAGGTGTGCGAGCGCGTGAAGCGGGATCCGCGGACGGCGGCGCTGCCGGTCATCCACGTCTCCGCCACCGCCATCGAGCCCGGCGACCGCGCCGAAGGCCTCACCCGCGGCGCGGACGCCTACCTCGTGGAACCGCTGGACCCCGGGGTGCTCGTGGCCACCGTCGAGGCCGCGTTGCGCTACTACCGCGCCCGGGCGTCGGCCGAACGCCTCGCGGACCGGCTGACCCGGCTCACGAAGGCGACGCTGGCCGTGATCGGCGCGACGACGTTCGAGAGCCTGCTCAAAGCCGCGTCGGCCGGTGCCGCGAACGTGCTGGAGAGCCCGGCCACGGTCGTGGCGCTCACGCCGCAGGGCCTGCTGCGCGCCGACGCCGGCGCCGGCCGGCCGCACCTCGGCATCGAGCGCACCACGCTGCTCGACGCGCTGTCGGCCGAGCTCCTCGGCGCCGGCCGTGTCGGCAGCACCACCGCCGACGGGATCGCCCTGGCCTGGCGCGGCACCGAACCGTCGACGGTGGTCCTGGCCCGCGGCAAGCCCGGCCGTTCGCCGATCTGCCTCGCGGTGGACGCCTCGGCGATCACCACCGACGAGGACCGCAACCTGCTCACCCAGCTCGCGCAGGCGACCGCGCTGGCCTACGAAGGCATGCGGACGCTGTCGGAGGAACACACGCTCGCGCTCACGCTGCAGCACAGCCTCCTGCCCGGCAGCCTGCCCGAGCGCCCGGGCGTGGAGATGGCGGTGCGCTACCTGCCGGCCTCGGACAACGCCGAGATCGGCGGCGACTTCTACGACGTGATCGACCTCGACGGCCGGCTGCTGATCGCCGTCGGCGACGTGTCGGGCCACTCCATCGAGGCCGCCACGATCATGGGCGAGGTGCGGCACGCCCTGCGCGCCTACGCCACCGAGGGCCACGGCCCGGTCGCGGTGCTCGACCACCTCGACGCGCTGATCCGGCGGTTCCACCCACGGGGCCTCACCACGCTGTGCCTGCTGTCGCTCGACCCGGAGACCGGTGAGGCGGAGCTCGCGAGCGCCGGGCACATCCCGCCGCTGCTGATCGAGCCGGGCGGCAGCCGCTACCTCGACGTGGCCGGCCCGGTCCTCGGCATCGGACTGTCGCGGCCGCCCGCCACGCGGTTCACCGTGCCCCCGGGCGCCACCGTGCTGCTGATCACCGACGGCCTCATCGAACGCCGCGGCGAGGTGATCGACGACAGCATGGCGAACCTGCTGGCCTTCGTCGAACCCGACGACGACCTCGACGCCCTGTGCGACCGGCTGCTGGACCGGTTCGGCCGTGATCCCGAAGACGACGTCGCGCTGCTCGCTCTGCGCCGCCAGTGACCGCACCGTCCGAACTATCCACACTGTCCACAATGGAAGGATTCTCCCATGGCTGATCCGTCATCCGACCCCGACGGCGGATCACGCCTGCGCGTGGAGGCCGAGCTGACCGGGACCGTGACCGTGGTGCACGTGTCCGGCGACGTCGACCTCGCGACCACGGCGCAGTTCGAGCAGTCCCTGCTCCGCGAGGTGATCGCGGGGCCGGCCGCGCTGGTGATCGATCTGTCCGCAGTGGACTTCCTGAACTCCAGTGGCATCACCAGCCTCGTGATCTGCCACCGCCAGGCGAGCACCGCGGGCATCCCGCTCGCGGTGGCCAGCACCCGCCGCCAGCCGCTGCGGATCCTCGGCATGCTGGGCCTCACCGAGACCCTCAACGCCCACGACTCCGTCGCGGGAGCGGTTGCGGCGCTCAGCTGACGCGCGGCGACGATCGGAGTCGGCGGCGGTGTCGGGGGCCGCCTCGTGGCTGTTCGAAGCCATGCCGACCAGTCACGCGCACCAGGCTGCGGCGCGGCGATCCCGCGTCGCCGGGTGTTCGCCGGTGGCGGTGTTCGGCGGTGCGGGAGTGGGTATCCGGGCGGCATGAACAAGATGCTGTACAAACCCCTGAACTTCGGCGTGAGCGCGCTGGGCGGGCTTCTCGCCGGGCAGATCTTCAAGCTGATCTGGCAGCGCGTCGCCGGTGAGGACGACGCGCCGAGCGCCACCGACAAGCACCGCGGCTGGCCGGAGATCCTCGTCGCCGCCGCGGTGCAGGGTGCCATTTTCGGTGTGGTCACGGCGGCCGCCGAGAGGGCCGGGGCCGTCGGGTTCGAGAAGGCCGGCGGTGAATGGCCGGGGGACGACTGAGCGTGGACGAGCACACCCGTCCGCCGGCCGGTGACGAAGACTCCAGCGGAAACCACCCGGACGCAGCGGATCCGCCTCGGCGGAACCCGACGGAAACGCCGCTCGAGGACGAGGAGGGGCGGTCGCGGAAGGGCCATCCGGGTGGTTCGGAGAACTTCCGCGGGGACAGCTGAACCGGGCACTCCGGGTCCGCGCCGCCCGGAGGGTGCCGCAGGGTCGGGCATTTTCCGGCCCGCGTCAACGGTTTGTGCCGGACCTTCCACGAGTTGGGAGGGGCTTGTGCCCGCCAGATCCGAACTTTAGGTTCCCGTCAGACGTCAGACGTCTGAACAGGAGAATGGCGTGGCAACTGGACGTGTCGAACGATCACCCCAGGTCACCGAGGGCGCGGCGGAGCAGGACGAGCGCGACCGGCGCGCCGATCGCCGCCGGAAGTGGGTGGTGCGGGGCGGGCAGCTCGCGGTCGGGGTGCTCGTGCTCGTGTTGTGGCAGATCGCCGGGCAGGTTTTCGGCGCGTTCACGCTGTCGGGGCCGGTGCTGATCGTGGTGCGGATCGGGGAGCTGATCGGCAGCGGGACGCTGTGGCCGGACCTGGCGACGACGCTGGTGGAAACCTTCGCCGGGCTCGTGATCGGGATGGTCGCCGGCGTCGCGCTCGGGGTGCTGATCGCGTCGTCGAAGGTGGTCGGCCGGTGGTTCTACCCCTACGTGATGGCGCTCTACAGCCTGCCGCGCGTGGCGCTCGCGCCGCTGTTCATCGTGTGGTTCGGGATCGGGCTCGAGTCGAAGATCTTCATGGTCGTGACCATGGTCGTGTTCGTCGCCTTCTACAACACCTACCAGGGCGTTCGCGGCATCGACCCCGACCTGCTCGAGATGACGCGCAGCTTCCGCGCGCCCCGCATGGCCACACTGCGCTGGGCCGTGCTGCCGGCGATCGCGCCGTGGATCCTCACCAGCCTGCGCCTCTCGATCGCGCTGGCGCTGATCGGCGCGGTGATCGCCGAGCTCGTCGGCGCGAGCCAGGGCCTCGGCTACTACATGGGCTACGCCGCCAACACCCTCGACACGACCGGCGTTTTCGCCGGACTGGTGGTGATCACGGTGATCGCCGTAATCGCCGAACAGCTCGTCGCGCTCGTCGAGCGGCGCGTGCTGCGTCATCGAGTCGCCCACTGAGTGTCGCCCACCGAGTGTTGCCCGCTGTGTTGCCCACGGACTCCCCCACTCCCCCGCCCCGCTCTTCAACCCGGAGGAACGCTGATGCCGACTTCGTCCAGAACCCGTCGCACGACGGCCGTCGCCGCGGTGCTCGCCACCCTGTCCGCGCTGCTCACCGCGTGCGGCGGCGGGTCGTCGTCGGCCGGTGACACCAAGACGATCCGGGTCGAGCTGTTCTGCAGCGGCCTCGCGCCGATCGCCGCGGAGCTCGCTCTCAACAGCGGCATCGCGGCGCAGAAGGGCATCACGATCAAGCCGATGTGCGTCACGAGCGGTTCCACCGCCACCAACGCGCTGATCGGCGGCAGCGCCGACGTGTTCATGGGCGACATCGGCCACGTCGTGCTCGCGCAGAAGCGCGGCGTGAAGATGAAGGCCTACGGCGTGGTCAACGACCGCTTCTCCTACCTCATGGTCTCCCGCAACGACCCGGCGCTCACCTCGGTGAAGGACCTCAAGGGCCAGAAGGTGGCCGTGACCGCACCGGGCACGCTTTCCGACACCGAGCTGCAGAAGGCCGCGCTCGACGCCGGGCTCGACCCGAAGAAAGACCTCACCGTGGTCAGCGGCGGGGCCGGCGCCACGATGCAGGCCGAGCTCACCGGCAACCAGGTCGTGGCCGGGATGACGAGCCAGCCCGACACGCTGCAGCTGCTGCGCACCGGGAAGTTCAAGATCCTCTGGCAGCAGCCGGACTACCGCTACGTGGACATCGTCGCGATGGCCGACCAGGACTGGGTCGGTGAGCACCAGGACCTGATGAAGACGTTCCTCTCGGCCATGAGCGAAGCGTCGCAGCAGGCGAAGGCGAACCCGGACCAGGCGACGACTTGGATGAAGAAGCAGGGCTACAAGATCAGCGACGCCGACCTGAAGACGATCGTGACCGAAGCGGTCAAGAGCGTGCCCGACAGCTTCCGGCCCGACGACGCGGTGGTGAACTCGTCCACGGATCTGCTGGTGCGCACCGGGTTCCTCACGAAACCCGTGCCGGCCATCCAGGACACCTTCGACTACAGCCTGCTCCCCGCGAAGTGACCGGGAGGCCACGATGACCGCCACCACCGACGAGCTGCGCGATCCGGCGACCGGGCTCGTCACCCCGAAGCTCAGCCTGCGCGGCGTCGGGCTCGGCTACCGCACGCCGAAAGGCCGGTTCACCGCGCTGGAGAACGTGAGCCTCGACCTCGCCGCCGGCGAGTTCGTCGCGCTCGTGGGGCCCAGCGGCTGCGGCAAGTCCACGCTGCTGAAGCTCGTCGCCGGTCTGCTGCCGGCGACGAGCGGCGAGATCCTCCTCGACGGTGAACCGGCCCCCGAGGGCGTGCCGGAGGGCGTGGGCCTGGTTTTCCAGTCCGACGCGCTGTTCCCGTGGCGCACGGTCGCGGACAACATCCGGTTTCCCTTGGCACTGAAGGGAGTTCCGGCCGCGCAGCAGCGCGCCGAGGTGCAGCGGCTGGTCGAGCTGGTCGGGCTGAAGTCCTTCGAGCAGAGCTACCCCAACCAGCTGTCCGGCGGCATGCGCAAACGGGTCGGCATCGCCAGGGCGATCGCCTACGACCCCGACGTGTACCTGATGGACGAACCGTTCGGGCCGCTCGACGCGCAGATGCGGATCCGGCTCGGCGGCGAGTTCCTCTCGATCTGGGAGACGCTCGGCAAGAGCGTGGTGTTCGTGACACACGACGTCGAGGAGGCCGTGGCGATGGCCGACCGCGTGCTCGTGATGAGCCGCGGGCCCGGCACGATCAAGGAGGAGTTCCGCATCGACCTCGACCGGCCGCGCCACTTCCAGGAGGTCCGGTTCGAGCCGGAGTTCCAGCGGCTGCAGCGGGCGATCTGGCGGAGCCTGGCCGAGGAGTTCGACGAGGAGCGCGCGTGATCATCGACTGCCACAACCACGTGCTCGCCACCGCGCTGCCGCCGGGCCACGAACGGTTCGTGCGCGAGATGCGCGCGCCGGGCCACCGCCGCGCCGGCCGGCTGCCCGCGTACCGGCCCGCCACCGAGGAGGACTGGGCCGGGCTCGAAGGCGATCTCGACCCGATCGACCCGCGCACGCTCGTCGAGGACCACGTGACGGCGGGCGTCGATCGCGCGACGGTGCTCGCGGTCGCGCCGTCCACCTACACCAGCTACGGCGAGCGCGGCACGATCGACCTCGGCCGGGTGACCGACGTGCCCGGTCCGCTCGAAGTCGCCAAGAGCAACGACTACCTCGCTTCGCTCACCCGGCAGTATCCCGAGCTGCTCGGGATGTGCGCGGTGAACCCGAAGTTCCGCGGTGTCGGCTGGGCGCGCGACGAGCTGACCCGCGCGGTCACCGAGCTGGGCCTCACCGGACTCAAGCTCTACCCGATGTACGACCACTACGCGCCGGCCGACCGCGATCTCGCGTTCCCGGTCTACGAGCGGGCCACCGAGCTCGGCATCGGCGTGATGGTGCACATGGGCACCTCGTCGGCGAAGGACGCCGTGTTCGAGTACGGCCGCCCCGGTTCGCTCGACGAAGTGGCGCGGCACTTCCCCGACCTGCCGCTGCTCGTGTGCCACGCGGGATTCCCGTGGGTGGACGAGTGCCTGGCGATGGTCGCGCGCCACGACAACACCTACCTCGACATCAGCATGTTCGCCACCAAGTCCACCCAGCGCCAGCTCTACGACTTCCTCCAGCGCGCGCAGGCACTGGGCTGCCCGCTCTCGCGCATCTGCTGGGGCACCGACTACCCCGGCGGCGGCAAACCCGCCGCGCTGCTGCCGAAACTGGTCCTCGTGAACGACGTCGCCGACCCCGGCGCCCCCGTCTCGCGGCTCGACCTCGCGAACCTGGTGGGCGGCAACTGGGCCCGCTTCGCCGGGCTCACCGACTGGAGTGAGGCGGAAACGCTGGCACAGCTGGAGGAACGCGAAGCCCAGTGGCGGGCGCGGCCGTAGCCGAACGAGCCCGCGGCCCGGTTCGGCTCACTGTCGGTTGAGGTGCGGGGTCGCGATTCCCTCGACGTAGTCCCACAACCGCTTGCGCGCCGGTTCGTCGTCCGGGCCGGCGCCGAGCGGATGGGTGGCCGGGCGCGGCCGGCGGTCGTGCCAGAACAACCCGCTGCTTTCGACCGCCTCGGGGGCGCTGCCGAGCCACACGATGGTGTCGGCGCCCTCGTCCGGAGTCCGGATCACCGGCCGCGTGAGCGCCCGGAACACCGGCATCCCGGTCCGCACGCCTTCGGTGTCGGCCCACCCCGGGTGCATCGCGTGGACGTGCACGCCGCGGTCGAGAAGCCGCTCGGCCCACTGCTGCGTGAGCACGAGTTCTTCGCGTTTGGTGCGCGCGTAGACCTTCTTGGGCCCGTAACGCGTGTCCGCGGACTGGAGATCACCGGCCGGGATCCGCTGACCGTACAAGCCGCCGGAGACGACGTTGATCACGCGCGACGGCGCCGAGCGGGCCAGCACCGGCTCCAGTCCCGCGGTGAGCACCCACGGTGCCACGACCTGCGTGGCGAAGGTCAGCTCCAGGCCGTCCGCGGTGTGCGTCCGGCGGCCGGGCATCACCCCGGCGTTGTTGACGAGCACGTCCAGGCGAGGTTCCTCCCCGGCGAACTTCTCGGCGAACGCCCGCAGCTGCGCCAGGTCCGATACATCGCACGCCTGTGGTCGCACGTCCGCGCCGGGGGCGCGTTCGAGGGTGCGCCGGGCGGCTTCCCCGGCCCGCTCGGCGTTGCGGCCCAGCACGTGCACCTGCGCACCGAGCCTCGCGAACCCGGTCGCGGCGGCCAGCCCGAGGCCGGAGCCCGCGCCGGTCACGAGCACGGTTTTGCCGGGCATCGGCGGCGGATCGGCCGGCCAGCCCGGCAGCCGGCGGCGCACCCGCAGCCCCACCGAGCCGTAGCCCAGCACGATGCCGCGGTCGAGGGCGGTGTCGATCGTCGTGGCGAAGTCCATCCCGCCGGATACCCCGTGCGCGGCTTCGGAATCACCGGGCCACGGGTGAGTTCGCCGACGGGGCGCCCGCCACAGCCGGAGCTCCTGTGGCGGGCGGCCGTCCGCGGTGCCCCGAGAAAGGCTCACGGACGCGGCGGTTTCCCGCGGTGGCTCAGGGAGCGACCTGGTAGCGGCTCGTGATCGCGACGCGGTTGAACGCGTTCATCACCACGGACAGCCACGCGACGGCCGAGATCTGGTCCTCGGTGAGGTCGGCGGCGGCGGCTTCGTAGTCCTCGTCCGGAACGTGGCCGTCGGCGACGTGGGCCATGGCCTCGGTCAGGCGCAGCGCGGCGCGCTCCGTGGCGGAGAAGTACTCGGTCTCTTCCCACGCCGGCAGCACGGCGATGCGGTCGGGGTTCTCGCCCTTCTTGAGGGCGTCGCGGCTGTGCATGCGCAGGCAGAAAGCGCACCCGTTGATCTGGGAAGTGCGGATCTTCAGCAGCTCGAGCGTGAGCGGTTCGAGGCCCGCCGCGGCGGCGCTGTTCTCGACCTCGGTCGACAGGGCGATGAGGGTCTTGTAGGCGGCCGGGTGCTGCTTGTCGATGCGGACGCGCTGCGTGTTCGTCACAGTTCCTTCGTTTCGTTCGGCGGCCGCGCCGCGGAGCTCGGTCCGGGCGGCGGCCGGGGTGTGATCGGGGCAGTGGCGGTGCCCCGATGCCGTTTCCGCCAGGGAGACGAGACAGCCCCGCGAGGTGTGACAGCTCAGACGTGAACGAGTTTGTCGGGGTTGATCACGCGGCGGTACGCGGTGATCAGGCCGTCGGAGATCTCCACGCTGTCGATGGAGTAGACGCGGTCCTGCCAGTGGCACACGAGGGCGAGCTCGCCGCCCACCTCGATGAAGTCGATGCGGTCGGGCCGCCACATGCGGCCCACGCGCACCATCACCTCGGCGACGCGCTCGCCGCCCTGGATGATCTTGCGGGCGGCCGAAACCTTGCCGCCACCGTCGGTGACGTAGACCGCGTCCGGGTGCAGGAGCCGCACGAGGCCGGCCAGGTCACCGGACTCGTAGGCGGCGCGGAAGGTGGCGAGCAGGCGTTCGCGCTCGGCTTTCGGGGTGGGCGAAGTGGTCTGCTTCGCCTTGGCCACGCGCTTTCGCGCGCGCGAGGCGAGCTGCCGGGAGCTGGGCACGGACACGTCGAGCACCTCGGCGATGCTGCCGAACTCGAAGCCGAACACGTCGTGCAGCACGAAAGCCACCCGCTCCGGCGGGCTCAGCTCCTCCATGATCAGCAGCATCGCCGCGCTCACGGACTCGTCGACGAGCACCGGCTCCGAGGCGTCCGGCCCGGTCAGCAGCGGTTCCGGCAACCACGGCCCCACATAGGATTCCCGGCGCGACCGGGCGCTCTTGAGGATGTCGTAGGACCGGCGCGCGGAGACGGTGACCAACCAGGCCCGCAGGTCCTGGACCTGGCTCAGGTCCGCGCCGGCCGCGCGCAGCCACACGTCCTGGGTCACGTCCTCGGCATCGGCCACGCTCCCGAGCAGCCGGTAGGCCACCCCGAACACCGCCGGCCGATGCGTCTCCCACTCGGCCCCGAGCGTGTCCTGTCGCCCCGCCTCCCGGGACACCAGCCCGTCACCCATGCAGATCGCGTCCTCCTCCGGCGTGCGCGTCCAGCCTACGGCCGAAGACCGTTCCCGGCATCCGGTTCCGGCTCACACCCCGCGATCGTGGACGCGCGCGCCGGTCAGTGCGGGTCGTCGGTCTTGAGCGCGTCCCCGGTGTTGGAGACGGTGATCGTGAGCAGCTTGGCCGGCTGGGTCGTGCTGGTGTTCTCGGCGAGCACGTGGTGCGACCCCGGCGGCTCGAGCCAGCCCTGGCCCTGGTGGTAGGTCGTCACGGGCTGGCCCTCGAGCTGGCTGCGCAGCGTGCCTTCGAGCACATAGGCGTAGATGAACGCCTGCCCGTGGCGGTGCGGCACGCCTTTCGCGCCGGGCGCGAAGTCGACGACGGCGGAGGTGAAGGTCTTGCCCGGCACGTCCGGCAGCGGCTGCTGCAGCAGCGGCGTCAGCTTGTCGGTGGGGTGGTCCATGGGCGCGGCACCGGCCGCCGACGACATCGGCATCGACATGGACATCGGCGCCGACGTCGGCGCCGGGGCGGCGGCGGGCTCGTCCGAGCTGCCGCACGCGGTGGCCGCGGCCAGCGTGACGACGGCCAGCACGGCCCCGGTGATCCTCGGGTGCTTCATGATTTCTCCTCGGTGACTCGGATGATCGTTTTGCCGGGCAAGCGTTTCGTGCCGAACGCGTGGGGCGCCTCGGCCAGCGGTCGCACTTCGCCGACGGCGACCTGGAGCCGGCCGTCGCGCACGCGTTGCGCGAGGTCGGCCAGGCGCGCCCGGTCGGCCTCGACGATGAAGAACAGGGCCCGGCCGTCGCGCGGCTGGATGCGGGGCGGAGTGGCGATGGACACGAGCGTGCCGCCGGCGCGCACCAGCGCGGTGGACCGGTCGAGGACGTCGCCGCCGAACACGTCGAACACCACGTCGACCTCACCGGCGTCCTCCAGCCGGTCGGTCTCGACGAAGGTGTGCACGCCGAAGGCGAGCGCGCGCTCCCGGTCGCGGGCCCGGCCGGTGCCGATCACGTGGGCGCCGACCTCGCGCGCCAGCTGCACCGCGAGCGACCCGACCGCGCCGGCGCAGCCGTGGATCAGAATCGTCTGCCCGGCGACGAGCCGGGCGTGGTCGAACAGGCCCTGCCACGCGGTGAGCCCGGAAATCGGCAACGCGGCGGCCACCGTGTGGTCCAGATCGGCCGGCAGCGGCGCGAGATTCCGGGCCTCCACGGCGATGTACTCGGCGAGCGCGCCGTCACGGGTGCCGTCGGCGAAGCCGAACACGCGCTGGCCCACCGTCAGCCCCGTGGTGCCGTACCCCAGCTCCACCACGACACCCGACACGTCGTGCCCCGGCACACTCGGCGTCCGGTCGCGTCCGCCGCGGTCGGCCCACGTGCCCGGCCACTCCAGCTCGCCGGCGGTGAAGCCCGCGGCGTGCACGCGCACGACGACGTCGTTCTCCGCCGTGGGTGGGTACGGGATGTCCTCAAGGGACAGTCCGGCGATCCCGGCGTCCCGGTCCCGGACGGTGATGGCTTGCACGGCGGTCCTCATCTCGTCGGGCGGTTGTCGTCAGGGAGACGACGGAGCCCGGCGGAGTGTGACCGTTTCCGGAGATCTTTTTTCCGACTTGCCGCCCGGTGCGGGTCAGCCGCCCGAGGCCACACCTTCCCCGGCGTGGCGGGCGCCGTCCGCCCGCGCGTGCTCGGCGATCGCCTGCAGGGCGGCGATGTGCGCGGCCAGGATGGCGCGGCCGGTGGCGGTGAGATTGAGCCAGGTGCGCGGCCGCTTGCCGACGTAGCCCTTGCGCACTTCGACGTAGTCGTTCTTGGACAGTGTGGTGACCTGTTTGGACAGTGCGGAGTCCGTCAGCTTCACCGAGTCCCGGACGAACCCGAACTCGGCCCACTCCGCGGCGGCGAGCAGCGAGACGATGGCCAGCCTGGTCGGATCCAGCAGCAGCTGGTCGAAGTCGGTCACCGCTGTGAGCCCCGGCCCGGCCGGCGCAGCAGCCACCGCTGGAACGGCGGATCCGCGAACACGATGTACAGCCCGATCAGCGCACCGTAGTAGATCTTGCCGTGCGCTAGCCCGAACACCTCCACGCCGACCGCGACGACGATCCCGATCCCGACGATCGGCGCCACCCGCAGCAGGCGCACCCCGACCGACTGGTTCCGGTCCGACACCAGCAGCGGCCGGCCGACCAGCGCGCCGCCGGTGGGGGTGAGCATCCCGAGCGCCAGCACCACCAGGAGCCCCAGCAGGACCCAGCTCACCCACCTCAGCGAGGCCGGGAGCAGGTCGTTGGCCGCACAGCCCAGGAACACCCCCAGCCCGAGGACGACCGACAGCCACCGCGAACCCGTCGCGGACTCGATCACCTGCTCACGACTCTCGCGCACCGTGCGCAGCGCCGCCACGGCCTCGTCCGGCGTCGGCTCGTGCACCATCGCCCCTCCTTCGTCAGGATCGGCCGCCGGTCGGTGGCCGCCCTGGTAGCTCGCCCAGGCAAGTACTTGCCTGAAGAGAAAGCTACTCGCCACTTTCCACTCAGGCAAGTACTTGTCTGTCGGGGTCGAGAAGCCGATCCAGGCGCGACCGACCGGCGCCATCGCCCCGACGGCGTCGAGGGACGTGGTGCTCGGGGGACGTGGTGCCGGCGTGGGGTCGCGGCCGAGCCGGATAGGTTGGGCGGTATGACTTCCACCGCCGACAAGGCCAAGCTGCTGCAGGAGCTGCACGCGGCTCCGGAACTGCTGCTCGTCGTCAACGTCTGGGACGCGATCACCGCCAAGGTGGTCGCCGAGACGCCCGGCACGAAGGCGCTGGCCACGCCCAGCCACGGGATCGCGGCCTCGCGCGGGTATCCCGACGGCGAGAAGATCCCGCGCGAGGAGATGATCGCCGAGGTGGCGCTGATCGTGCGTGTGGCCGGGGACCTGCCGGTGACGGCGGACCTCGAGGGTGGCTACGGCGACCCGGGCGGCACGGTCGCGCGGGCCATCGAGGTCGGTGCCGTGGGCTGCAACCTCGAGGACCAGATGAAGCCGCTGGCCGAGTCGGTGAAGGCGGTCGAGGCCGCGGTGGCCGCGGCCCAGCGCGCGGGGGTCGACTTCGTGCTCAACGCCCGCACCGACGCGTTCGTGAAGGCCGGTGACCGTGACCCCGAGGAGGTCCTCACCGATGCCATCGAGCGCGGCCGCGCCTACCTCGACGCGGGCGCGTCGAACTTCTTCGTGCCCGGCCGGCTCGACGAGGACCAGGTGGGCCGCTTGGTCGACGCACTCGGCGAGCGCAAGGTGAACCTCATCGGCATCCCCGGCTCGATCCCGCTCGCGCGGGCGCAGGAGCTCGGCGTGTCGCGGGTGTCCTACGGTCCGTGGAGCCAGAACGTGGCCCTCACCGCGCTGGCGAAGCTCGCCGAAGACGTCTACGCCGGCGGCGGCCTGCCCGCGGACACGCGCAAGCTGAACTGATCCGGCGCCGGCCCCGGCAGGGCGAGACCCGCCGGGGCCGGTCACCGCTGTTCACGGCGAACAGCGATCACGGACGCTGATACCCTTTCGGCGTGACAACACCTGTGCACGCTTCCGTTCTGCGCTAGAGCGCGAGCCTTTCGAGTTTCCCTTCGAGCAGTCGGCTGATCGACGCCGCTGCTGCTGGTCGAGAAATCCCAGCCCGGAAACCGCAGCTTCGTCCTGCCCTGGATCGTTCGACAGCCGGCTCTCCCCCGGCCGGTTTTGTCGCGCCGATTCACGGGTTTCGCTCGCGCAGGAACGGCAAACACTTGTCTCACCCTTCTTTCCCCGATTCTTCGGACAAGCCCGGAGTGACCGTCGCGGTCCGCCGGCCCGATCGCGCCGACGTGGTTCCAGCCAGGTGGTGGTCCGCGAACGGCACTCCCCCACCCCGTGACATCGTGCTCGTCGGCGACGAATTGTCGGCCGACGCGGCGTTCCGGCTGGCCGAGGCGAACACGGCACTGTTGTGGCGAGGCGATTTCCACAACGCGCGCCAGCTGCTGAACGCCCTCGGCCGACGCGTGGACCGGTCCCGACCACCGGCGCCGGCCGCGACTCCGGCGGAGGCGTTCGCGCGCTACCGGACTCGGCAGGCACGGCGCGCCCGCGTCCTCGGCCGGCTGCTCGTGCCGGTCGAGCCGGGCAACGTCGTGCCGCTGCGGCGCGCACCCGACGTCCGCGCCGCGCTGAGTGAGGCGTACGGGCCGGCCACCGAACGGACTGTCTTGACCCTGCGGGAACTGCTCGGTGTGGTGAGCGCGCACGAGTGGCGGCGCACGGGCGTCGAAATCGCGAGCCTGGGCGCGCGTATCCACCCACATTTCGGCGTGTTCTCGCCCCTGCGCAGCGAATACGTCGACCTGGTCGCGAACGAACCGCTCCCGGCCCGGGATCTCGCGTTCGACATCGGCACCGGCAGCGGAGTGCTCGCCGCGGTGCTGCTGCGCCGGGGCGTCGGCTCGGTGGTCGCGACCGACCGGGAGGATCGGGCGCTCGCCTGCGCGCGGGACAACCTCACCCGGCTGGGCTATGCCGAACGCACGCGGCTCGTGCGAACCGACCTCTATCCGCCCGGCCGGGCACCGCTGGTGGTCTGCAATCCGCCGTGGCTGCCGGCCAGGCCGCACTCCGCGCTGGAGCGAGCCGTGTACGACCCGGGCGGCCGCATGACCCACGGTTTCCTCGACCGGCTCGCCAAACACCTGACCCCGGACGGCGAGGGGTGGCTGGTGCTCTCCGACCTCGCCGAGCGCCTCGGCCTGCGCTCGCGCGACGAGTTGCTCTCCAGCATCGGCCGCGCCGGCCTCGAGGTGCGCGGCCGGTCCGATACGCGGCCGCGCCACCCGCGTGCCGCCGATGAAGGCGATCCCCTGCACGCCGCGCGGTCGGCCGAAGTCGTCTCGCTGTGGCGGCTCGGCGTCGCCCGTAAGCAACCCCGCAGTAACTGGTCAGGTCAGACCAGTTCGTCCCGATCCGGCGCTCGAACCGCCGCTCGGCCTCGCTCAGGCTCGACAGGAAGTGAATGACAACTTCGTGCACTTCGCCACTACGAGGAACCCGGGGTGGCCGCGGCACGAGGTGGGCGATCGTCTACGACGTAGACTCGAGGGTGGTGCCGGACGCGGCGGGGGCCGAACGTGAGGCGTGGGTCGGGCGGCGCTGAGGTCCGGCTCGGGTTGCTCGCGGCGTGTTCGGGGAATGGGTGGCCCGGTCGGCCTCAGCTGGAGGCGAAGTAGGCCACCCGGATGCCGACCGTCCGGGGCGGCGGGGAGCCGCTCGCCTTGTCGTCGAGGACGCCGACCGGCACTGTCCACATCGGAGTGGATTTGTCGATCAGGTCGGCGGAGTTCGCCAGCACGGCCAGCTCGCCGCGGCCCTCGTCGCAGCTGTAGGCGCCGACGTAGTCGTCCGAGCGGCCCGGCCACGCGCCGCCGTTGCGGAGGCGGCACTTCGTTCCGTCGACGAGTTCGAGCGCCCACGGCACGGGTGAGGACGAGGCGGCCACCGGAGTGACGGGTGCTTCGGCGGTGTTGCGGTGCAGGGTTCTGGTCCACGGATCCCAGCCGCACAGCAGGGAGATCCGGTCCTGCTGGGTCCAGCAGACGTCGGCCGAGGCGGCCGTGGGGCTGCACGTGACGATGTCCCGGCCGGTCGCCGCCGGTGACGGGGAGGCCGGCGTGCCGCAGTCGACGCTTTCGCCGTCGTCGGCCACCGTCCAGCCCGGTGCGAGGGTGCCGTTGCGGGCCACCGGCTTCACGGTGACCACAGTGGTCTTCGGCTGCCGGGCGCCGACGTCGTCGGAGACGATGCCGGTGACCTCGTTGGTGAGCTGGATGGTGCGCATCAGGTTGCCGTGGAAACAGGCGCCGGCGATCGAGGTGATCGGCTGGGCGACGTCGCTCCGGGCGGTGAGCCCGAGCGACAGCCCGATGCCGTCGGTCGCGGCGCGGGTGGGGTTGAGCTGGTAGTCGCAGGAGGCCTTGCTGGTTTGCTTGACGCCGTTCGTGGCGGAATCCGGCATCACGATCAGGTCCCCGACCCGCACGCGATCGACGTCCCACGGCGCGTGGAACCAGCCGGCCTTGGGGATGGTGAGGTTCGTGTCGCCGTAGAGGGCGTGCACGGTCACCCCGGCGGGGAACGGTTTGAGCGCCGCCAGCTGCGGCGAGCCCGTCCGCAGCGCGCGGCCCGCTTCGGAGTCCGCGGCCCGCGCGGGCGGCGGCAGGATGTCACACAGCGACCCGGTCGTGAGCGCCTTCGTGGTCGCCTTCCCGCACGTCGCGAGGATCAGCCGGACCGCCGCGAGCGCCGCGCCCGTGGCCGCGCCCACGTCGAGCGCGTCGCTGCCGAGCAGGGCCACCAGCGAGCCCGTCTCCGGCGTGCCGAGGGTGACCACCGTGCTCACCTCGCCGGCGCGATCGGCGCCGGCCGCGCCGCGGTGGGTGAGGGCGTACCGGGTCGCCAGGCCGCCCATGGAGTGCGCGACCACGATCACCTTCTCGCCCGTGGCCCGGTAGAGACAGTCGATGGCGTCGCCGAGCGCCGGGCCGATGTGCGGATCGTCGACCCAGCGCGCGGAGTATTCGTGGTAGTCGAAGGTGAACACGGCGGTGCCCTGATCGCGTTGGAGCTGCCCGATCAGGGACCGGGACGTCCGCGTCGCGGTGAGCTGGTTCGCGGCCAGGTCGATCAGGTGGGAGAAGGCGCCGCCGCGGTCGTCGGTGTGCGTGGCGGCGCCGGTCCAGCCGTGCACCATCACGACGGGGACGAACTTCCCGCGCGCGTCCGGCGTGATCCGCACCGGCGAGCCGTCGGGGTTGAGGTCGGGCGCCTTCTTCAACGGCGCCGGCGCGAGCTGCACGCCGGCGCAGTGGATGTCCGCCGGGTTCTGGGCCCGTGCGCTCGCGGGCGCGGCCAGGATTCCGCACACTGCCAGGCCTGCCGCGAGCACGGCCGCGAAGCGCTTCACCGCGTCGGCCCCGGGATCGGCACGGTCGCCGCCACTTTCCACGCGCGCCCTTCCCGCACCATCACGGCGGCGAAATCCGTCGGCGGATACCCGGGCGACCGCAGCGTCACGTCGATCACGCCGCCCCCGACCCCGTCCGGCGACCACGTCGCCTCGTCCGCCACCACACTCGACCCGGGCGGCACCCCCTCCGCCGCGCGCCCGCCCACGAGCTCACGGCTGGAGGTCGCGACCAGGGACGCGGGGTCGTGAACGAGCGCGCCGAGCGCCACTGCCACCTCGTGGGCTTCGCTCTTGGGCGCCTCGCTCTTCGGCGCCGGCGAAGTTTGCTGCTGCGCCACACTTCCCTGCGCGGGCGCCCCGGTGCCGCGACTCAGGAACACGTAGCCCGCCCCGGCCGCGAGCACGAGCACCACCACGCCGGCGACCACCCACTTCACCTTCACCGGCACTCCCTCGCTTGTGGGCGCAGTACGCAGCGGGGAGTCGGTGGGGGTTGGGGAACTGTTACGGATGGGTGGGGGGTGGGTGTTCGGGGTCAGGTTGGCGGTTGATGTTCGGCGAGCCGGGGCCGGCTGCCGGCCCCCGACCGTTGTTGCGACTCAAGCGTCGGAGTCCTCCTCCGACGGTGGCACTGGCACATCGAAGACGTCGACGACCAGCTCCGAAGTAGAACCGCTGTCGATGGACTCACCGTCGCCCTGTTCGAAGGTGTGCAGGTGCACCCAGTGACCACGGGAAGCCGCGTTCTCGGCAAAACCCACCGCGTGGTCGATGACATCTTCCCCCGTGGAATCTCGGCTCGTCCACGTCGACAACAACGGGACGCCATCAGGCAGCAACCAGGCGCGCCGGCCTTCACTCGCTCGCACGAACGGCTCCGCGGACGCGAGCTCGAAGACCCACGAGGTTTGACCACGCTCGTCGACTTCGTTCGAAACGTTGACGCCCAGACCGAGCAGGTAGGCCGCGCCCACGAACTCCTTGAGCTCGCGACCGTAGACGGACATCAGTTTGACCGGCTCGACCGTCCCGAACACACTCGTCGAACCCACCGTCACCTGGCACCGCTCCAGCAAGAACGCACGGACGGCCATCTGCACCGCTTGAGGAAAGCGAGCCAAAAGGGCGTTGAGGGACGCTTCGTCGCGCTCGATCAAGAAGAAGTTCAGTTCACGGACCAGATCCTCGGTCATATCCACGTCGTCGACTCCCACGGAGGTGACGACCTCGAGGGAGTCGACGGATCCGCGGACGAGAGCGAACACTCTGGACTTGCCCGAACTGCGGTGCGCGACAAACTCAGTGACAAGCATGTTTCCTCCATGGCTCGCCGAACCGTCGTCGAACAGCACGGCGATCATCGTCGTGAACGTTGGGAAGGCATGTCGTCCGGAGTGCAGGATCCGCCCGCATAGCCCGCGTAGATGCTGTCGAACCGGGTACAGCCCGGCTCGCATGGCGAGAACCATCATGTCAGACGGTTCGGCAAGTCGGTAGGACACGACCGACCCGGGGGACGTCGGCAGGCCAGGTCGCGCACGCGGCTCAAGGCTGACGCGGCGACCGTTTCTCGTCGGGCACGCCCAACACCACGACGATCTCGGCCGGCTCATCGGGGTCGTCGCCGTAGAGGGTGATGCGGTTCAGGTCCCGTTCCACGGGCCGTTCGAGCCGGAGCTGCCCATGGGGGTCGTAGAGCGCTATCGATGCGCGAGCCAGCGTGATTTCTCCGCGGAACAGCACGTCGAGGGCGCCGTGTGGTGCGGGCTCCTCGAGGCAGGCCACCGCGACGGGGCCACTGGCGGACTGCCGCACGCCTACGTACAGCGAGTCCGGGCCGGCGTGGACGGGTTCGCGGGCCGGGTCCCACCCGGCGTGGTCGTCGGTGCTGTCCGGGGAGGCGATGACGAGCAGGCCGTGGGCGAATCGGGCCGTTCCGCCGCCGTGGTAGCGGTCGCCGAGTGAGGCGGTGGTTGCCGCGTCGATCGTCATGCGCGCCGCGGTCTGATCACGTGTGCACGGTAGCTGAGTGGGCCGAGCCGGCGACGGCGTTGTCTGCGGCGTGGGTGGCGAAATCGGTTGACCTGCGCCGTAGCGTGAAGTGCGTCCTGGGCGGTGCGGCGGAGGAGCGACGGGTGGCATTCACCGAAACGACGGAGCCGGTGCCGGCGGAGCTCAGGACCGGGGAGTTCACGGTGCGGCCGATCGTGGTGGCGGATACCGAGCGCGACTACGCGGCGGTGATGGAGACGCGCGAGGATCTGCGGCTGTGGCGGCAGACGGCGTGGCCCGAGGACGGCTTCATGGTGGAGGAGAACCGCGAGGACGTCGTCGACATGGAGGAGCGGCACGCGGCGCACCGGGCGTTCAACTACACGGTGGTCGATCCGGCCGGGAGTACGTGCCTGGGTTGTGTGTACGTGTTTCCCACGAGCGCGACGTTCCTGGCGAAGTGCGGGGTGACCGCGGTCGACGGGGACGAGTGGAGTGAGGTCGACGCGGTGGTGTTCTTCTGGGTGCGGCTGCCGCAGCGGAAGGCCGGGATGGACGGGCGGTTGCTCGACGCGTTGCGGGTGTGGTTTCGGGACGTGTGGAAGTTCGAGAAGACCGGGTATGCCACGAGTGAGACGTTCCGTCAGCAGGTGGAACTGCTGAACGGTACCGATCTGACGGTGAAGTTCGAGCTGGACGAGCCTGGCAAGGCGGGGAAGCGGCTCGTGTTCGGCTGAGTGGAGATCCCCCCGGACAGCGGGACGGTTGAGGAATCCTCATGGGTGGTCTGACGTCGCGTCCTGGCGAGGAGCGGGCGAGCAACACTTGCGACGCGGAGGATCGCCGTGAAGCACTCGGCTCCCCTGTGTCCACATCGGACCCATCTTCGCGCGCAGGGCGACCATGTTCCTGCCCAGGCACCAGATTCCGCTCGAAGAGGCCGGCGCCACCCGAGTGAGTTCAACCGCGGGCCGGCAGGCCGGAGCCGATCAAGTCGAGCGCGGCGGCGAGATCGTCGACGACCGCCTCCTGGTCGGCACCCTGAAGGGCCCGGTTGCGCAACACGTTGCGCTGCATCTGGATGCCGCTGCAGACGGCGATGAGCAGGGCCGCGCGGGTTGCGGCGTCCGGTCCGGGGAGGGCGGCGGCGAGGTCGCGTTGGTAGTGGCGTTCGAGGTGGTCGCGCATGATCTCCACGGCGCGTTCGTTGGCGGCCGAGCGGATCGTGAGCAGCAGGCCCTTCGTCTGCCCCGACGGTGCGTCGCCGAGTAGTGCGGCCGCGACCTCGCGGTTGTGGCCCGGCACCATCATCAGCGGGTGCCGGTAGGTCTCCTCGACCGCGCGCGCGAAAAGCCCTTCCTTGGAGCCGAAGTAGCGCGAGATCAGCCTCGGGTCGATGCCCGCCTCGCGGGCGATGTCGCGCGTGCTCGCGCCGTCGTAGCCGCTGCGGGCGAAGGCGTCGATCGCGGCGTCGAGGATCGCGCGCTGCGTCGCCTCCGCGTCGCGTCTTCGCGGGACGACCGGAGTGACGTCGGTCATGGCGCCAGTCTACGGATCCCACGAGACAAGTCCACGAGTGTGGACTAACGTTGTCCCCAAGTGAGGACATACGGGCTCCTCCGCGAAAGGACACCACGATGAGCATTCCCACCCGTTTCCTCGGCGCCGGGCGCCTGGAGGTCGGCGCGATCGGGTACGGCGCGATGAGCTTCGCCAACCCCTACGGCCAGAGCGGGTACGACCCGGACGCCGCGGCGCGAGAGATCCTCGACCGCGCCGCGGAGCTCGGCGTGACGATGATCGACACCGCCGACGGGTACGGCGACAGCGAGGAGATCCTCGGCCGCGCGATCGCCGGCCGCCGCGACGACTTCGCGGTGGCCACCAAGTTCGGCATCGTCTCCGCGCCCTTCGGCGGCGGCGAGGCTCGCATCGACGGCAGCCCCGCGTACGCGCGGGAGCGGCTCGAGCGATCGTTGCGCCGGCTGAACACCGACCACGTCGACCTCTACTACCAGCACCGCGTGGACCCGACCGTGCCGATCGAGGACACCGTCGGCGCCATGGCCGAGTTCGTGGCCGAGGGCAAGGTGCGCCACCTGGGCCTGTCGGAGGCCGCGCCCGACACGATCCGCCGCGCGGCCGCCGTGCACCCGATCACGGCGATCGAGACCGAGTGGTCACTGTGGGAGCGCGGGATCGAGGACGAGGTCTTCCCGCTGGCGCGCGAGCTGAACATCGCGATCGTGCCCTACAGCCCGCTCGGCCGCGGCGCGCTCACCGGAGCCGTGAGCTCGCGCGAGGACCTCACCGACCGCGACCACCGGCGCCGGATGCCTTGGTACTCCGAGGAAAACATCGACCACAACCTCTCGACCATCGACGTGATCCGCGGCATCGCGGCCGAGGTCGCGGCCACGCCGGGGCAGGTCGCGCTCGCGTGGCTGCTCGCGAAAGCGCCGGACGTCGTGCCGATTCCGGGCACCCGCCGGGTTTCGTTCTTCGAGGAGAACACCCACGCGGCCGACGTCGCGCTCACCCCGGAGCACCTCGCCGCCCTCGACCGGATTTCCGTGGTGGGCCAACGGGAACACGACACGGCGGTCGACGCGCGGAATTGGTTCAACGGGGTCAGCCCGGCCCGCTGATTCGGGACACCCGGAGCTCGCCGCCGCCGGTCGCTCGTGAGCCAGCCTTGCCCGACCTATCGAATTACGATAGATTTCCATCGCGAATCGATGGAGAGGGATGGCTGTGGGGAAACTGACCGTGCGGGCGCTGCGCGCCGTGCTCGTGGTGGTGCTGCTCGGCACCGTGTTCGTGCAGGTGGCGATGGTGTGGGCGGTGATCGCCAAGCCGGTGGAGGGAACCCTGCCACTCACGGCGTTCCGCGTGCTCGCGATCCTCGGCATGGTGGCGGCGCAGGTGGCCATCGTGTGCGTGTGGCGGCTCGTGGCGATGGTGGGCCGCGGCACCGTGTTCTCGCACGCCGCGTTCCGGTACGTCGACGGCGTGATCGGCGCGATCGTGGCGGCGGCGCTGGTGTGGTTCGCCGTCACGGCCGTGAACGCGCCGGGCCAGCGGGACGACCCCGGTGTCACGCTGATCATGGGCGGCATCGGCGTGGCCATTCTCGGCGTCGCGCTCATCGTGCTGGTGCTGCGGATGCTGCTGTCGCAAGCCGTCGCGCGCGACGTCGAGGCGTCGCGGATGCGCGCCGAGCTCGACGAGGTGATCTGATGCCGATCGCCGTGGACATCGACGTGATGCTGGCCCGCCGCAAGATGTCCGTGGGTGAGCTCGCCGAGCGGGTGGGGATCACGCCGGCCAACCTGGCGGTGCTCAAGAACGGCCGCGCGAAGGCGGTGCGGTTCGCGACGTTGGCGGCGTTGTGCGAGGTGCTGGAGTGTCAGCCGGGTGATCTGCTGCGGTGGGAACCGGAGGTCACGGGAGCGCACCGTGAGGTCGAACCGGCCGCGAAGAACGGGCAGTGAGGACGATGCCGTCGGTCCGGGCCGACGGCACCGTCCTCAGCGGGCTCGAAGTCACCGCCGAGGTGTGGCGAGCCGGCAAGCTAACCGGCTTGGCTTCCGTACACCCCGGCGGCGAACCCGGCCTCGGTCGCGCGCTCCATGAGGTCGTCGGCACGGTCGGCCGGTAGGAGGACGAGGGGGTAGCAGTCGGACTCGATGTCGAGCACGCCGAGCGCGGTGCCCAGCGTGAGCAGCCGTTCGCCGGCGGCTTCGAGGAACTCGAACGTGGGAAGGTCGCTGGCGGCCAGCTCGTCCCACAGCTCGTCGGCCCGCGGCGCGGAACTCAATTTCCGCAACCGGCCGACGATCTCGTCCGCGGCTTCCTTCCAGTCCACCTCGGCCAGCAGACCGTGGTCGTCGAGCGCGTCGACCAGCGCGATCCACGGCAGGCCTTCGAAAGGCTCGTCGATGCCGCGGTCGTCGAGGCGGTCGGCGTGGTCGCGGAGGTAGGCGTCCGGGTCGTCCCGCGCGGCCAGCGCACGGGCGGAGACCGCGGCGGAGTTCGGGGCGAGAAGCGCGGCGACGGCGGCGAGGGCGTCGCGGGGTGGTGTGGTCATCGGAGTTCTCCCCAGAGCCGGGTTGGTGGCCGGAGGGATGATCGCACTGGGCCGGTGGTGTGGCGTCGGGGGTGGCGGAGTTACTGAGCCGCCACCGCGACGCGCGGGCTGCGACCGACGTGTAACACCCGTTCACGACGGCCCGACTCCCTCCTGTGATCGTGACCTCCGGAGGGAAGTGGCATGGCATACCGGTTCAACCCACCACCGAACTGGCCTGCCCTTCCCGCCGGCTGGGCGCCTCCCCCCGGTTGGCTGCCACCGGCTGATTGGCCGCAGCCGCCCCAGTTCTGGCAGCTGTGGACGTTCGAACCGGACGCACCCGTCGCGCCGGCACCCCACACGGCTGCACCCCACACGCCGGCACCCCACCAAACAGCGCCGACGTCAGCGCAGCCGAAAGGTCCTGGGCTGTTCGGCGCACGCAAGCGCGCCACCGCGTTGGAGAGCGAGCTCGCCACAGCGCTCGAAGCCCTGCGCTCGGAGAACGGCAAGGCCCAGCAGCTGACCGCGCAGCTTCAGGAAACCGCCGCACGCAACGATGCGCTGAAGGCGAAGCTGGCGGATCTCAATTCGCGCTACACCGAGCTGCGGGGCGCCGACGCACTGGCTCTCGAACAGGAAATCCGGCAGCTGCGCCGGACGGTCGACCAGCTTCGCGCGGAGAGCCAGGATCAGCGAACCGCCCAGGCTCAGCAGCAGAAAGCCGCGGAGGCCGAGTTGGCCGCTGTCCGCCGGCAGCTGGCCGAAGAGGCGGAGAAGCTCACGAGGGTGCGAGCCGAGGTCGTCGAGACCCAGGAGATCGCCCTGCTCCAGGAAGCCGGCATCTACGAGTTCCGGCACCGCCTCGCCGACGCGGTGGCCTACAAGGCCGCCCTGCAGAAGCTGAAGGACTCCGTCAAGGTCGCCGCGAAGAACAACCACGCGATCACCGCGACCACCGACTGGACCGTGAACGGCTCCGCCGTGGAAGGCCAGCGGATGGTCCGCGACTTCTCCAAGCTGATGTTGCGCGCCTACAACGCCGAGGCCGACAACTGCGTGCGGTCGATGCGTCCGTACCGGCTCGATTCCGCCCTGGACCGGCTGACCAAGACCCGCGACGTCATCTCCCGGTTGGGAAAGACGATGAACATCAACATCTCCCCGGGCTATCACCGGTTGCGCCTCGAGGAACTCGAACTCACCGCCGATCACCTGGCGAAGGTCGAGGAGGAGAAGGAGCGCATCAGAGCCGAACGGGAGCGCCAGCGTGACGAGCAGCAGGCGCAGCGGGAGTTCGAGCGGGAAAAGTCCCGGCTGAACAAGGAACAGGCGCACTGGCGCAACGCTCTGCAGAAATGGGCCGAATCCGGTGACGGGCAGCAGGCCGAAGCGGCGCGGGCCAAGCTGGACGAGATCGACGAAGCGATCCGCGGGGTCGAAGAACGCGAAGCGAACATCCGCACGGGGTGGGTGTACGTGATCTCCAACGTCGGGTCGTTCGGCGACGGCGTGGTCAAGATCGGCCTCACCAGACGGCTGGACCCACTGGAGCGGGTCCGGGAGCTGGGCGACGCCTCCGTTCCGTTCCGGTTCGACGTGCACGCCAAGATCTTCGACGCCGACGCGGTGAGTCTCGAGACGCGCTTGCACCAGCGGCTCGCCGACCGGCGCGTGAACCGCGTGAACCTCCGGCGCGAGTTCTTCTACGCGACGCCGGCCGAGATCCTGCAGGAGCTCGAGGCGATGGGCCTGCGCGACAACCTGCTCGACTACGTCGAAGAAGCCGAAGCCCAGGAATGGCGGTCCAGCCGGCAGCTCGCTCGTGACGCCGCGCCCGCCTCTCCCGCGCCCGCTGCGTAGGGCCCGGAGTTACCGAGCCGCCACCCGGGCGCGATTGCGGACGCGTGGCCGGACCGTGAAGCCGCTCGGCTTCAGGGTCAGGGATTCGGCGATCTTGAGCTCGTACGCCGGATCCGCGGTGAAGTCGTAGCGTTGCAGGACCATTCCCAGGGCGAGGACGGCTTCGTGCAGGGCGAACTGGCGGCCGATGCAGGCGCGTTCGCCGGTGCCGAACGGTTTGTAGGCCTGGGCGGGGCGTTTTTTGACCGCGGCGGGTTCGAAGCGGTCCGGGTCGAACTTCTCCGGGTCCGGGCCCCACACGGCCGGGTCGCGGTGGACGAGCGGCAGGGGCACGATCACCCAGTCGCCCTTCTGCATGGGGTACTTGCCGCCGAGGAGGACGTCTTCGCGGGCCTCGCGGGAGTAGCCGGGGGCGGTGGGCCAGAGGCGCATGGACTCGTCGAGCACGCGGCGCACGTACCGGAGCTTGGCGACGTCGGCGAAGGACGGGTCGCGGTCGCCCCACACGGCGTCGACCTCGGCGCGGGCCTTGGCGAGGGTGTCGGGGTTGCGGGTGAGGTAGTAGAGGGCGAAGGACAGTGCGCCGGAGGTCGTTTCGTGGCCGGCGACGACGAAGGTGATGGCCTGGTTGCGGATGTTCACCGGGTCGAGCCGCTCCCCCGTGTCCGGGTGGCCCTCGCTGAGCATCATGCCGAGCAGGTCGCGGCTTTCGCCGCCCTCGCGGCGGCGGGTCTCGATCACCTCGTCGACCAGGTTTGTCATGGTCGCGATGTCGGCCTTGTTCTGCGCGGGCGTGCCGGCGAACGCGCGCCGCGCGAAGGGCAGCTTCACGTTCTGCAGCTGGGCGAACCGCAGCGCGCGGATCATGGCCGTGACGAACGGGTGGGGCTCGGTGCGCTCGAACGAGCCGAAGCGGTAGCCGAAGCCGGCGAGGCCGATCGTCTCGAGGGTGAGGCGGGTCATGTCGGCGGCGACGTCGACCGGGCCGGTCGCGCGGTCCCACGCGGCCGTGAGCTCGTGCGCCACCTCGAGCATCATCGGGTGGTAGCGGCGCATCGCCTCGGCCGAGAACGCCGGCTGCAGGATGTCGTGGGCCAGGCGCCAGTTGGGCTCGCCGGTGTGGGCGGTGAAGAGCCCGTCGCCCGCCAGCGCGCGCAGGTTCTCGATGCCGAGGCCCACGTGCTTGCCGAACTTCGTCTCGTCGTTGAGCTGCGTGACCACGTCGACGCCGCCGGCGAACACGATCTCGAAACCGAAGATCTTGCGCGTGAAGATCGGCCCGACCCGCCGGCCGACGCGCAGGGTGTCCTGCAACGGCGTGCGCGGGTTGGCGCCGATCAGGTCGCCGATGACCGGCAGCCGGCCCGGCCGGTGCGGAATCCCGGTGGTGTCCACGGTCGCTCCCCTATTGAACCCAGATCCAATAACGTCACGATCCCCCGATACTGAACCCGTGTCAAGTAAGCTCGCGTGATGCGGACACGGCTGAGCACGGAGCAGCGGCGCGAGCAGCTCCTGGGCATCGGCGCCGGACTGTTCGCGAACCGGCCGTACGACGAGGTGTGGATCGAAGAGGTCGCCGAGATCGCGCAGGTCTCGCGCGGCCTGCTGTACCACTACTTCCCCACCAAGAAGGAGTTCTTCGCCGAGATCGTGCGCCGTCAGCGCGACGAGCTGCTGGCGATGAGCGAACCTGATCCGGCCCTGCCGGTGGTCACGCAGCTCAGCGCCGGCCTCGACGTGTACCTCGAGTTCGCCCGCACCCACCCCGACGGCTACCGCATCGTGCACCGCTCCGCCGGCGACGCCGACCGCGAGATCCGGGAGATCCGCGAGGCCGGGATGGCGGCGAACACCGACCGCATCCTCGCCGCACTCGCCCTGTTGCGGCCGATCACCGAGGCGACCCGGCTGGCCGTGCGCGGCTGGCTGGCGTTCGTGGCCACGCTCATCCTCGACTGGCTCGACGAACCGAAGGTCACCCACGAGGAACTGCGCGACATCTGCGTGCGGACGTTGTTCGCGGCGGTCGACGCGACCCCGTGACGAGGCGTCGCCGATCTCTCGTACCCGGCCGAGTAGGTCGAGACGCTGGTCGCCGGGCAGTTCACGCCTGACAGGTGATGCGGCGGCCGCGCGCGGCTGGTGCTGTTCGCGGCAACGTCCGCGAGCGTGAGGAGCCAGGCCATGTCCGACGTCGAGGTGAAGCGCGAAGAGACACTGTCGCGTGAGGACGCCGCCCGCCGGCTCGCCACACTGGCCGAAGCGTTGCAGGCGGGCGGGAAGATCGAGATCGCGCTGGGGGCGAGCACCGTGAAGGTGCACGTGCCCGACGAGGTGGCGATCGAGGTGGAGGTGGAGATCGACGGGCGCGAGGTGGAGCTGGAAGTGGAGCTCAAGTGGTCCACGGGGAAGCCGGCGGGCGGCGGCCGGGCCGCGGCGGCACGCCGGCGCGCCCCGGCCAAGTGACACGGCCCAGTGGCGCGGGCCAGTGACGCGGCCCAGTGACACCGGCCGAGTGACGCGGCGTCCGTACCGGCTGGCTGGTACCGGGGTATTCCGGCCAGCACCCGCCCCGGTACGGCCGCTGGCGGCAATGTGCCTGCGCCGTGCCGCTGCGACCCTGGGATTCATGGCACCGAAAAAGCTGCCCACCCCCGACGACCTCACTACTGTCACCGGCCGCACCGGCACGTTGTACCTGTGCCCGGACCTGCCCGCGGTCGACCACAACATCTCCCTGCTGTACCGCGAAATCGCCCACCTGCCCGCCACCCACCGCGACGCCGAGCGCGCCCTGTGGGCCGACATCGACCTCCTCCTCGACCGCCGCAAGTGGCTCGAGGTGACCTCGCTGACCGCGACCGGCTGACGTTCGCGGTTCAACCGGCTGCCGGGTGCCTCTCGTCCGAGGCCCCGCGGTCGAACTCCGCCGCGCGCCACCCGTCGCGGTGATTCGCTTGAGCGCGCAGCTCCTCATCGGGCTGCGTAGGTAGTCCGCGGCTGCCGCCAGAGACCGACAGAACGACATACCCCACACCGCGGCGCGAAGCCGCCTTCTCCGACCCCCTTCGACGGCGTTGATCTCCGGGACCCCTCCCGCGGCCCGGCCGTACGGTGCGGTCCATGCGCGCACCGTGGCCGGTCCTGGGGCTGGTTCTGCTGGTCTTCGCCGCCGCTTGCGGTGGGCCGGCGCCCGAGCCGGTGCCGAAGCCGGTGGCGGTGGATTGGGAGGCGCAGGCGGACTGGGCGGTGCGTCAGGTCGATCCGTGCGCCTTGCTGCCGACGCCGGGGAAGGCGACGGCTCCCCACGCCTGCGAGACGCCGGTGGCCGGCGGCCTGACCATGACGGTCGAGGTCGGTGGCGCGATCAACCACTTCGCGCGGTACCGGTCGCAGGTGCTGGAGCAGGCCGGGTCGCGGGTGTACCTGAGCTACCACGAGCCCGCCGCCACCGAGGGATCCGTGGTGTGCCGCTGGGCGGTGCCGTTGTCGCCGACGCGGGCGGTGTGGCTGGAGGTCGGCGGGAAAGCCGGGCGTGACCAAGCGTGCACTGCTGCGAAGGCGGCGATTCCGGGGCTGCTCGGGAAGCTGAAGGATCCGAACGCGCTCGCGGACGGCCGGGGGCCGCTCGTGCGGTGGGGAGCGTGCGAGCCGTTGCTGCGGGTGCTCGGGCGCGCGCCCGCGGATCCGCAGCTGGACCCGATCCGCGACACCGAGATCGGCGACCCGACGCGGGCCGACGAGTGCCAGTGGGGTGACTACCGGTTCGCGGGGCGGCTGCTGTCCTTCACCGTGGACGAATTCCCCGCCGAAGGCCGACTGGTGCGCATCGGGTCGGTGCCGGGCCGGCTCACGGACTACACCGACACGTGCGTGATCAACTGGGCGCCGGCCGGGACCACGCCGCTGGCCACGCTGCGGGGCGGGTGCGACGGGCTCACCGACGTCGCCACGAAGATCCAGGCGCTGCTCGCCGGGCCGCCCCCGCCGGTGCCGCCGGCGCCGGCCTCGCTCGGGATGCCGGCGAGCGTGTCCGACGAGCCGGACGTGGCTCCGGCGTGCCGCATCTCGGCGCTGCTCTCGCAGGACTGCCGGGCGGCGAAGACCGTGCCCGTGCCCCGCGGCGGCGGCGGCGGCGGCGGCGGCGGCGAGGCGATCGTCGCGGCGCCGGACGCGGTGGACCTGGCCTGCACCCTGCTCGACGAGGCCATCGAGAAGGCCACCGGACAGCGGGGCCAGGTCGCGTACACGAAGACCCAGTGCCTGGGCAGCACGGCCGACCGCAGCGTCGACTTCACGCTCGAGTTCGACCCGGCCTCGAACCTGTCCCAGTGGGAGGCGGGCCTCCCGCGCGTGAACCTCGGCGGCTTTCCCGCGCTCGTGCTGGACCTCGGCACCGGGCGGGAGCTGATCCTCTCGAACACCCACGACGAGCAGAACATCGGCAAAGTGCGCCTCGATGCGCTGGCCGCCGCGCCGCTGGGCCAGGACACGCCCGAGCGGCCCACGGATTCCGCGCGCCTGGCGCTGGGCGACCGGGTGGCCACGGCGCTGATGACACGGTTCTGACTTCGCCCCGCGTACGGTGATCTTCGTGATCACCGCACTGTCCATCGTGGACAACGGTGCCGACGCCGACAAGGGGAGCTCTCGGCCATGAAGCACACGGACGCGCACCATCCCGGTCAATCGGACCCGGCCCCGGCGCGGCTCACGCGGCGGTCGTTCGCCGGCCTCGCCGCGTTGGGGGCCACCGGGCTCGCGCTCGCTTCGCCCGGCTCGGCGAGCGCCGCGGCCGCGCCCGCGCCGCGCAGGTCCGTGGTGCTGGTGCACGGCGCGTACGCCGACGGCTCGTGCTGGGCCGACGTGATCGGACGGCTGCAGGCGGCCGGCGTCGAGGTGGCCTCGGTGCAGAACCCGCTCACCTCGCTGGCCGACGACGTGGCCGCCACGCGCCGCGAGCTCGACCTGCAGCCCGGGCGCACCGTGCTGGTGGGCCACTCCTACGGCGGCTCGGTGATCAGCGAGGCCGGAGTGCACCCGGCCGTCGATTCGCTCGTGTACCTCTCCGCCCGCGCGCCGCTGGCCGGCGAGGACTACCCCGCGCTCACGGCGAAGTTCCCCACCGCGCCGGCGAGCTCAGGCCTGGTGTTCCGGAACGGATTCGGTCAGCTGACCGAAAACGCGTTCATGAACGACTTCGCCAACGGCGTGCCCACCGCGAAGGCGAAGGTCCTCTACGCCGCCCAGGGCCGGGTCGCGCAAGATCTCTTCTCGACGAAAACCACCGCCGCCGCCTGGGAGAGCAAGCCGAGCAGCTACGTGATCACCACCGCCGACCGCACGACCGCGCCCGAGCTGCAGCGCTTCGTGGCCGCGCGGATGAAGGCGCGCACCACGGTGATCGCCTCGGGGCACCTGTCGTTCCTCACCCACCCCGACACGGTCACCCGCGTGATCCTCGACGCCGTGCACCGGCCGTGAGCGGTCCCGACCGGATCAGCGGCGGGCCGTGCTGAACCGGCGCTGGTAGGCGGCCGGGCTGATCGACAGCTTCCGCGCGAACACGCGGCGCAGGGCCTCGTAGCTGGGAAACCCGGCCAGCGTGGCGGCCTGCGTCGCGGTGTGGCCCTGGTCCAGGAACGCCCGGGCCAGGTCGAAGCGGATGTCCTCCACGTACCGCGAAGGCGTGGTGGACAGCTCGTCGTGGAAGAGCCGGGTGAGCTGGCGCGTGCTCACGTTGAGGTGCTTCGCGAGGTCGCCGAGCGAGTGGCGGGCCTCGGGGTTGGCCGTGACGAGGTCGGTGATCGTGCGCAGCGCCGGCGAGCGCGGCGGCGGGCCCTGCAGCGGCGCGGAGAACTGCGACTGCCCGCCCGAGCGCTGCAGGTAGACCACCAGCGAGCGGGCCACGTCGCGCGTGAGGTCCGGGCCGTGGTCCTCCTCGACGAGCGCGAGGGCCAGGTCGATGCCGGCGGTGACCCCGGCCGAGGTGTAGGTGGTCCCGTCGCGCACGTAGATGGCGTCGGGTTCCACGCGGCACGTCGGGCACCGGTGGGCGAGCTCGTGCGCCGCCTTCCAGTGCGTGGTCGCGCGCTTGCCGTCGAGCAGGCCGGCGGCGGCGAGGATGAACGCGCCGGTGCAGATCGACGCGACGCGGCCCGCGCGCGCCGTCGGCACGAGCGCGGCCTCCGCCAGCTCGCGCGGCACCGGGGTGCGCGGGAAAAGGCTGGATCCGGGTACGAGGTAGGTGTCCGGTGCGGGCACGGAGCACACCGAGCCCTCCACCGTGACCCCGAACCCGAGGTTCGACGTCACGTTCTCCCCCGTCGCCGAAAGCAGCACGATGCGGTAGTCGGCGCCGAACCGGTTGGCTTCCTTGAACACCTCCGCCGGGCCGGCGACGTCGAGCAGCGTCACTCCGTCGTAGACGAAGATCGCCACCACGTGCGCGGCGGAGCCCGGCCCGGCAGGGGCGGTCGAGTCGGCGGAAGACGGGGACACCGCCCATTCGTAGCACACCGTGACCGGAAAAGTGCGCAGGTCGCGCGCCGTAGCATTTCGTTACAGAACTTGACCGTAACTCAATCGCTCGCTACGTTCTCTGCGTCACAGCCCCCTCGTCGCGCCCGCACGGCGCGGCCCCTCTGGCAAAGAAGCCACAGGAAGGTGTACCGATCCCCATGGCAGAGACCTACGTTCTGGTTCCCGGCGCCTGGCACGGCGCGTGGTCGTGGCGCCCGGTCGCCCAGCGGCTGCGGGCCGCCGGCCACTCCGTGGTCGCCCTCACCCTCCCGGGTCTCGCGGACGGCGACGACCCCCGTCGTTTCTCCCTCGCCGACACGGTCGACTTCGTCGCGGGGTTCCTCGACACCCACGACCTCACCGACGTCACGCTCGTGGCCCACAGCTGGGGCGGCTACCCGGTTTTCGGGGCCGCCCACCGGGTTCCGCAGCGGGTGCGCCGCGTGGTCTTCCACAGCGCGTTCGTGCCGGAGAACGGCGTGGCCCTCGTCGACGACGTCCCGCCCGGGCACGCCGAACTCTTCCGGCAGCTGGCCCGCGACTCGGGTGACCACTCCGTGGTGCTCCCCTACCCGGTGTTCCAGAGCGCCTTCGCGCAGGACACCCCGGAGCCGGTGCAGAAGCTGGTCTACGAGCTGCTCGTGCCCCAGCCCATGCGCTACTTCGAGGAACCGCTGCACGCCCCGGCGTTCCCGACTCTCGGGCTGCCGGTGAGCTACCTGGCCGGCGAGAGCGACCTGGCCATGCCGCCCGGCGACCACGCCTGGTGCCCGCGGTTCCCGGGCCGGCTCGGGGTCGAGCCGATCACCGTGCCCGGCGACCACGAGGCCTTCCTGACCCGGCCCGACGCGTTCGTGGCGGCACTGCTGCGCTCGCACACCGTGGACGGCTCGGCGCGCGTCCCGATCTGAGTGGTTCCTGGCCGGACAAAGGCGGCACCGCGGGCGGCGGAATCGGCACCATGGAACACGTACCGATCCGCCGACCGAGAACGGAAGCGCAACCAGCCATGTCAGAGATCATCGCGGGGGTGGAGGTTCCCGAAACGGCAGCGGTCGCGGAAGCCGACCGCCTCATCCGGGAAACGACCAATCCGCTCCTCTACCACCACTCCCGACGGGTGTTCTTCTTCAGCCAGTTCCACGCCCAGCGCCTCGGCGTGAAACCCGACCCGGAACTGCTCTACCTCGCCGCCATGTTCCACGACACCGGCCTCATCACGCCGTTTTCAGACGTGCAGCAGCGCTTCGAGGTCGACGGAGCGGACCACGGCCGGAAGTTCCTGCTGGACCGGGGATTCTCGGAGGCGGCGGCCGACACCGTGTGGACGGCGATCGCCCTGCACACCACACCGGGAATCCCCGGCCGGATGGGCCCGGAAATCGCCACCACGCACCTCGGGGTGCTCACCGACGTGCTCGGCCTCGGTTTCGACGGCCTGGACGTGGCGCAGGTGGAGGAAATTCTCGCCGCGCACCCGCGTGGTGATTTCAAGACGGACTTCCTGCGCACTTTCGTCGATGCGCTCAAGCACCGCCCGGAAACCACCAACGGAACGGTGAACTCCGACATCCTCGAGCACTTCATCCCCGATTTCCGGCGGACCACCACCGTCGAGCGCATCGTCGGCTCTCCCTGGTCGAGCTGACCCCGCCATGACGAACGGTCGACGCGGCCTGGGCCGAGGAGCCTCCTTCGGCCTGCTCGTGGTCGCGAACGTGCTGCTGATGGCGTCCACGAGCGCGCCGTCGCCGATCTACCCGGTGTACCTGCAGCGGTGGGGCTTCTCGGTGACGGTCCTGACGGTGGTGTTCGCCGTGTACGTCGCCGGGCTGGTCGTCGCCCTGCTCACGGTGGGCTCGCTCAGTGACCACAT
The DNA here is from genome assembly GCF_035918295.1 of Amycolatopsis rhabdoformis. GTDB lineage: Bacteria > Actinomycetota > Actinomycetes > Mycobacteriales > Pseudonocardiaceae > Amycolatopsis > Amycolatopsis rhabdoformis. Next base: position 1,727,137 of record NZ_CP142149.1, on the reverse strand, counting down.
CGGACGCCGGCCGGTGCTGATCGCGTCGCTGCTGGTGGCCGCGGCCGGCACGGCGCTGTTCTGGGCCGCCGACGGTGTCGGTGTGCTCGTGATCGCGCGGATCGTGCAGGGCCTCGCCACCGGCATGGCCACCGGCGCTCTCGCGGCCGAGCTGGTCGAGCTCTCCCCCGCCGACCGCCCGCACCGCGGCCCGATGATGACGGCCGTCGGCACGAGCTTCGGGCTCGCCGCCGGCGGCGGCATCACCGGGCTGCTGGTGCAGGCCGGGCCGCATCCCGACGCGGTGGTGTTCCCGGTGCTCACCGTCGCGTTCCTCGTGGTCGCCGCGCTGGTCGCGGACATCCCCGAGACCGCGGACCGGAGCCCCGGCGTGCTCAAGTCACTGCGGCCGAGCGTCCACGTGCCCCGCGAGACGCGGCGGGCGTTCCTCGGCGCGGTGCCGGCCATCGTCGCGAGCTGGTCGCTCACCGGGCTCTTCCTCGCACTCACTCCGTCGCTGGTCACCGACGTGCTGCACGAGGGCTTCGGCGCCGCGGGCGGCCTCGGCATCGCGGTGCTGTTCCTCGCCAACAGCGCGGGCGGCCTGTGGGCGGCGCGGCACACCGCGCGCGTGGCCACCTTGATGGGGGCGGTCCTGCTGGTCGTGGGCTCGGCGGTCCTCGCCGGCTCGCTGGTCGCCGGCTCCGCCGTGGTGTTCCTCCTCGGCTCCATCCTCGCCGGGCTGGGCGTGGGCCTCACGTTCACCGGGACGCTGCGCGGCATCAGCGCCGCCACCACGGCGAAGGCGCGGTCGGAAGTGTTCTCCGCCGCCTACGTGGTGAGCTACGCGGCCATGAGCCTGCCCTCCCTCGCCGCCGGCCTCGTCGCCCCTTCGTGGGGGCTCGAGGCCACCGGCTACAGCTATCTCGGCTTCGTCGGCGTGTTGTCCGTGACCGCCGCCGTCCTGGCCCGCCGGCCCCGCGGTGCGGACCCCGCGCCCGCCGCGGAGCTGGCCGCTGCCCGGCCGGACCACTCCTGAGCAACCGTCCTGAAAGGACCCGCCATGCAAGCCATCACCGTGCGCGACCAGGAAGCCGGCGTCGCCGGGCTCACCCTCGCCGAGCTGCCCCACCCGCACGCCGCCGAGAACGACGTGATCGTGCGCGTGCACGCCGCCGGCTTCACCCCCGGCGAGCTCGACTGGCCCGCCACGTGGACCGACCGCGCCGGGCGCGACCGCACGCCGAGCGTGCCCGGCCACGAGCTGTCCGGCGTCGTCGCCGAACTGGGCTACGGCACCACCGGCCTGAGCGTGGGGCAGCGCGTGTTCGGCCTCGCCGACTGGGCCCGCGACGGCTCGCTGGCCGAGTACACCGCGGTGGAGGCGCGCAACCTCGCGCCGCTGCCCGCCGACCTCGACCACACCGTAGGCGCGGCGCTGCCGATCTCCGGGCTCACGGCGTGGCAGGGCCTGTTCGACCACGCCGAGCTCGCGGCCGGCCAGACCGTGCTCGTCCACGGCGCGGCCGGCGGCGTCGGCTCGCTCGCCGTGCAGCTCGCCCGCGAGGTGGGTGCGCACGTGATCGGCTCCGGCCGGGCCGCCGACCGCGACCTCGTGCTCGGTCTCGGTGCGAACGCGTTCGTGGACACCGCGGCGCTCGAAGCCGCCGGCCAGGTCGACCTCGTCTTCGACGTGATCGGCGGCGAGGTGTACGACCGCTCGATCCCGCTCGTGCGTCGCGGCGGCACCGTGGTGACCATCGCCGCGCCGCCGGAGACACAGCCGGCCGGCGGCCGCGCCGTGTTCTTCGTGGTCGAGCCGAACCGCGCGCAGCTGACCGAGGTGGCGCAGCGCGTGCGCGACGGTCGGCTGAAGCCGATCGTCGGGGCCGTCCGTCCGCTCGCCGAGGCGCCGGACGCGTTCGCGCGGCGCCACCGGGTGGCCGGGAAGACGATCATCCAGGTCTCGGACGAAGTGTGAACCGTCTGCTCGGCGCCGGGGCCCTGCTGCTGACCGCGGTCGCGGCCGCCGGCTGTTCCTCCGCCGCCGCACCGGGGCCGGCCGCCGCGCCGGCCTCGGCCGCGGCGCCGGTTTCCGCCCCCGCCGCGGCGATGGGCCACCCCGAAGAGACGCTGACGCCGCTGCTCGCCCAGGCGCTGCCGAACGTGGCGGGCAAGACCTTCACCTCAGCGATCGTCACCTTCCCGCCGTCGGCCGGCGCGGCTCCGCACCGCCACGGCGACGCCTTCGTGTACGCCTACGTGCTCGAAGGCACCGTCCGCAGCCGGCTCGAAGGCGAGCCGGCCCGCACGTACCACCAGGGCGAGAACTGGACCGAGCAGCCGGGCGCGCACCACGTCGCCACCGACAACGTGAGCGCGACCGAGCCGGCGAAGCTGCTGGTCGTGTTCGTGGCGACCACGGGCGAACAGCTCAAGGTCGACGACCCGCACGGCTGAGATTGTTCACGGCTGGGCTTGATCATGACGGCGCGGGGACCACCGCGGTCGTGAGGTTGTCCAGCATCAGCGACAGCGTGAAGTCGAAGCGGTCGTGCCCGCTGCCCGAGGTCAGCTCGGCCGCGTGGCGGCGCGTGTTCGGGAAGCGGTCGGCGGGGAGGGCCTCGAACCTCGCGACGAGGTCCTCCCGGCTGAGCACCCAGTCGTCGTCCTGGTGCTGCCGGCGCTGGTGCACGAGGGAGCGTTCCCAGGCGTAGGCGGTCACGTAGACCGTGAGCGAGTCGCGTGCCCACGCCGCCGTCTGCGCGGGCACACCGCCGGCGAGCAGCAGGGCCAGCAGGCCTTCGCTCACGCGCAGGGTCTCCAGGTGCGTCGGCACCATGGCGAGCGCCGCGCGGGACACGCCGGGGTACTTCAGGTACTGGTCACGCAGCTGGGCGTACACATCGTGCAGCTGCTGCCGCCAGCTCGCGGGATCCGGCTCCGGCAGCACGATCTCGGCGCAGAGCCGGCCCAGGAGCAGGTCGTCGAGATCGGTTTTCGTGGTGATGTGCGCGTACAGCGAAGACGGGCCGGTGCCCAGCACGGCCGTGACGCGGCGGATGGTCAGCGCGTCGTACCCCTCGGTGGCCACGACCTGCAGTGCGGCGTCGGTGATGCGCTCGGCCGTGATCGGCTGCTTGCGCGGGGCGGCGGGCGCGGAATCCGCCGTCGGCTGGGCGTGGCGGGTCGCGCGGCGCTGTCGGGAGTCGGCTGGCATACCCCTCACTCTAGCTTGACACGAACTTAGTTCGTCATCTAGAACTTAGTTCGTGACTACTGAACTTAGTTCGTCAAGCGCGGCCCGAGTGGCCTCGCTCCCGTTCGCCCTGCCCCTGCGCCAGGCCTGGTCGGTGCTGGTCGTGGTGGTCGTGGCCGAGCTCATGGACCTCGTCGACACGAGCGTCGCCACCCTCGCCGGCCCCTCGATCCGCGCCGACCTCGGCGGCGGGCCGATGACGCTGCAGTGGGTGCTCTCGGCCTACACCGCGGCGTTCGCGCTCGGGCTCGTCACCTCGGGCCGCCTCGGTGACCTGATGGGTCGCCGGCGTCTGTTCCTCGTCGGCCTGGCCGGCTTCACGCTCGCCTCGCTGGCCTGCGGCCTCGCGCCGAGCGCCGGTTTCCTCATCGGCGCGCGCCTGCTGCAGGGCCTGTTCGGTTCGGTGATGATCCCGCAGGGCCTGGCGCTGGTGAAGATCGTGTTCCCACCCGAGCACCTGCGCAAGGCGCTCATGCCGTTCGGCCCGATCATGGGCCTGGCCACGGTGGCCGGCCCGGTGCTGGCCGGCTGGCTGCTGCACCTGAACCTGTTCGGCAGCGAGTGGCGCTCGATCTTCCTGATCAACGTGCCGTTCGGCATCCTCGCCGGCCTGCTCGCGTGGTTCGTGCTGCCGCGCCACAGCGGCGAGGACCGCACCGCGCGCCTCGACCTGCGCGGCGTCGGCCTGCTCACCGCCGGCTCGGCGCTGCTGATCGTGCCGCTCATCCAGGGCCGCGACCTCGGCTGGCCCGCGTGGACGTACGTGATGCTGGCCGCCGCGGTGGTGGCCTTCGGCCTCTTCGTCGCGTCCGAACGCCGCAGCGCCCACCCGGTGATCGCGCCGTCGTTGTTCCGCAAGCGCAGCTTCGTGGTGGGCCTGCTGATCGTGGGCGGGTTCTACGCGGCGCTGAGCGCGTTCGTGCTGATCCTCAACCTGCTGCTGCAGTCCGGCGTCGGCTGGACACCGCTGCAGACCGGCTTCGCGCTCATCCCGTGGGCCGTCGGCACGGCGGTCGCGACCCTGCTGTCCGGCGCCGTGCTCGCGGCGAAGCTCGGCCGCGTGAACCTCCACTTCGGACTCGCCATCGCGATCGTCGGGCTGCTCGGTCTGGCGTGGTCGATCGCCCACCGGGGCGCCGCGATCACCGTCTGGCAGCTCGCCCCGGCCCTGCTCGTGACCGGTTTCGGCGCGGGCCTGCTGTTCGTGCCGCTGTTCGACTTCGTGCTCGGCGACGCCACCACCGAGGAGGTCGGCACCGGCGCCGGCCTGCTCAACGCCGCCCAGCAGTTCGCCAACGCCGTCGGCGTCGCCGCGCTCGGCACCGTGTTCTTCGCCCGCGTCGGCCGGCCGTCGCCCGCGTCGTACTTCTCCGGAGCCGAGCTGGTGTTCGGCATCTGCGCCGGCGTGTACGTGGTGGTGCTGCTGCTCGTCGGTCTGCTGCCGAAGCACTCGGCCCAGTACCGGGACCCTCAGCCTTCGGCCAGCCCGTAGCGGCGGATGCGCTTGTACAGCGTGCCGCGCGCCATGCCGAGCCGCTGCGCCGCCGCGGTCTTGTTGCCGCCGCACGCCACGAGGATCTCGCGGATGATCTCGGCTTCCGCGTTGTGCAGCGGGTTTTCGTGCCCGGCCGGCGCGAACGCGGTGAAGATCAGCACGCAGCCGTCCTCGAAGCGGCCCGGGGTGACCGGGCGGACGGTGGCGACGCGGCCGTCGGCCAGCGTCAGGTGCGTGGCCGAGGGCCCGGCTTCCCGCAAGGCCGACCAGAGCGTGGCGCGGTCGGGCAGGCCCGGGGCCGGGCCGCCGTCGCTGATCAGGATCTCGCCGTCGAGCGTGAGCACCGTGGTGCCGGGCAGGCCGCGGTAGGTCATGTGGGCGTCGACGAGCCGGCGCTGGCGGGGCGTCGCCGCTTCGCGCAGCGCGGACCGCAGGCGCTCGGCGAAGGCGACCACGGCGGCCATCACGAAGCGGTTGGTGTGCTCGGCGCGGCAGCACACGTTCACCGAACCGAGCAGCAGGCGCGTGACCGGGTCGACGATCGGCGCGGTGGCGCACGTGTAGGGGTGCCAGGCCTGTTTGAAGTGCTCCGCGCCGACCACCATCGACGCCGACCGCACGGCCATCGAGAGCCCGACCCCGCAGGTGCCCACGCCGTCCTCGACGTAGCGGTGGCCGGGCTCCACTTCCACCTGCTGCAGGTCGCGCCGCAGAGCCGGATCCGATTCCCAGCGCCACGTGAGCGTTCCGCGCGGGTCGACGAGCGCCACCGAGGCCGAGTCGCCGACGAGCAGGTCGGCCGTGCCGGGGATGACCTGGCTGCCGACCGCGACGAGCAGCGCACCGGGGTCGTACGCGGCGTCGGCGAGGTCGAGCCGTTCGGGATCGACGCCGGACTGGCGCGAGCGCACCCACGACTCTTCGATCTCCGGGCGCGCCGAGCCTCTTCGGTCGGCTTCGAGGAACTGCTGCCAGACGTCCGAAGACGGCACCGAGGGCACAGCAGTCACCTTCGCTCCTCTCCGGGCGTCGGAAACCCGAGTGTGCAGGATCGGCGAACCGCGCGGCCAGCCCCCGAACGGGCGGGGTGTTCATCTTTTGAACGGTTCCGCCGCGATCCCGTGGCCGCGCGCCGGCCCGGCGCTACCGTCGCCGAAGCGATCACCTTGCCGGCGTTGTCAAGGAGGACTCATGCGTTTCGGCGTCTTCATGGCCCCGTTCCACGCGTCACCGGTCAAGAGCCCGGTGGCGGCCCTGGCCCGCGACATCGAGACGATCAAGCTGCTCGACCGGCTGGGCTACGACGAGGCCTGGATCGGCGAGCACCACTCGTGTGGCGTCGAGCTGATCGCGAGCCCGGAGATCTTCATCGCGCACGTGGCGGCGCAGACCGACACGATCAAGCTCGGCACCGGCGTGCTGTCGCTGCCGTACCACAACCCGCTGTGGGTGGCCGACCGCGCGATCCTGCTCGACCACCTCACGCGCGGCCGGTTCATGCTCGGCCTCGGCCCGGGTTCGCTGCCCACCGACGCGTCGATGATCGGCCTCGACCCGCTGAGCCAGCGCGGCGCGCTCGAAGAGGACACCGACGTGCTGATGCAGCTGCTCAACGGCGCCGAGCCGGTGACGGTGAAGACCGACCGCTACCAGCTGCGCGACGCGTTGTGCCAGCTGCGGCCGTTCACGCAGGGCGGGCTGGAGGTCGGCGTCGCCGCGATCGCGTCGCCTTCGGGGCCGCGCATCGCGGGCAAACACGGCCTGAGCCTGCTGTCGATCGGCGCGACGCTGACCGGCGACCTCGACCTGCTGGCTCAGCACTGGGACGTCGCCGAGGAGCGGGCCGCACAGTTCGGCACCGCGATGAACCGTGACGGCTGGCGTCTCGTCGGCCCGATGCACCTGGCCGAAACGAAGGAACAGGCCTACGCCGAGGTCGAGCACGGACTCGACGACTGGTGCGACTACCTGCAGCACGTGGCCGCCGTGCCCCACTTCGAACCCGGCGGCGCGACGTTCACCGAGCGCGTGGACTGGATCAACGCCAGCGGTATCGGCGTGATCGGCACGCCGGAGGACGCGATCCGCCAGATCGGCGCGCTGGAAGCGCAGTCGAAGGGCGGGTTCGGCTCGTACCTGATGATGGCGCACGAATGGGCCACGCCGGCCGCGACAGCACGGCACTACGAGCTGTTCGCCGAAGCCGTGGCGCCGCACTTCCAGCAGCGCCTCGACCGGCTCGCCGCCACCGAGGCGCACGCGAAGAAGCTGCGCGCCGAGCTGCACAGCCGCCAGGGCCAGGCGCTGGAGGAGGCGAAAGCCCGCCACGACGCGGAGAAGTCGGCGCACTCGGCCTGAGCTTTCGCGGCCGGCGCGGAAATTGCGGCGACAGCGAGCCGGAGGGTGAATTACTTTCGGCCGCATGCGCACCGAGTCCCTCACGTGGCGGCCGCTCACCCGCGGCGACGCCCAGGCTTCGGCCGATCTGCTCAACGCCATGGACGCCGTGGACGGGATCGGTGAGCTCTACACGGCCGAAGACACGCTGCAGGAGCTGATCGACCCCGGTGCGGACCTCGAACGCGCGAGCCTCGCGGTCTTCGCCGGGGACGTGATGGTGGGCTTCATGAAGATCCGCTACAAGCGGTTCGCCGAAGAGACCCACCGCGTGCTGCTCGACGGCGGCGTCCACCCAGACCACCGGCGTCGCGGCTTGGGCACCACGCTGGTGGAAGCCGGTGTGGCGGCAGCGAAAACGCTGCACGACCTGCACCACCCGACGCTGAAGCTCGCGATCGACGTCTACCGGGCCGAGGGGATCGCCGGGCTGGCCGAGCTGCTGCGCGGCCGGGGTTTCACGCCGGCGCGCTACTTCCAGCGGATGGAGCGCTCGCTCGCCGCGGTGCCCGCCGCGCCCACGATCCCCGACGGACTGCGGCTCGAACCGTGGTCGGCCGGCACCGACGAGGATTTCCTGGCCGCCCGCAACGAGGCGTTCCGCGACGTCTGGGGTGCCCCGGCGCTGCCGCTGGACTTCTGGCGCAACAAGTTCACCAACCACACCCTGCGGCCCGAGGCCAGTTTCCTGGTGCGGGACACCGCGACCGGGACGCCGGCGGGGATGTTGGTGACCAACCACTGGCCGGCCGACGCGGAGGTCACCGGCGTGCGCGACGCGCACGTGATGGCGCTGGGCACGGTTCCGGCGTGCCGCGGCCGCGGTGTCGCGACCGCGCTGATCGCGCACGCGCTGCGCGCCGCCGCCGAGCACGGGTTCGAGCGCATGAGCCTCAACGTGGACTCGGCGGGCCCCGCCGGCACGTCCGGGATCTTCGCGCGAGCGGGCTTCACGCCGAAGACGCGCTACGTCCGGTGGGCGCTCGAGGCCTGAGGTCACCTCTCGCAGATGAAGCCGTTCGCGGCGCGCGCGGCGAAAACTCGCCATGAGGCACGCCACCCAGAACGGAGGCACACCCATGACGATCGGACCCATCCAACTCGTCGTGCTGGGATTTCCGGACCCGGACTTCCACGGCGCGATCATCACCGAGCTCGAACGCCTGCGGGAGAACGACACCGTCCGCGTGGTCGACGCGCTCGCCGTGCACAAGGATTCCGAAGGCGAGATCGAGGTCGCGCACCTGAGCAACATCAGCGACGAGGAAGCCGTGGAACTCGGCAGCAAGGTCGGGGCGCTGATCGGCCTCGGCATCGACGGTGAGGAAGGCATGGCGGCCGGCGCGGTCGCCGGCGCCGAGGAGGCCGCGGACGGCATCGAGGTGTTCTCCGACGAGGACGCCTGGGACGTGCTGGAAGAGATTCCGGACGGTTCCGCGGCCGCCGTGGTGCTGCTGGAACACCGGTGGGCCATCCCCCTGCGCGACGCCATCGCGTCGGCGGGCGGGTTCCGCATCTCCGACGGCTTCGTGAGCCCGCTCGACCTGGTCGCCATCGGCCTGGTCACCGCGGAGGAAGCGCAGCAGCTGCACGCGTTCGAGACCGCCACCCCCAGCCGCGCCTGAGTCAGGAGGCCCCACCATGTTCGGATCACGCAGGGTCGCGCGCCGCACGTCCCGGCGAACCGCACGGCGCATGATGCGCCGCCGGCGCTGAACCCCCACCGGTGCCGCGCGGGCTCCCGTCCGCGCGGCACCGGTTCCGCGTCCGAAGTGGACCTTCCGGCGGCCGCTGGACTCCGCTCCTAGACTGACCCCATGCCCGACGACAACCGCCCCGCGTGCGTGGAGGACGTCCACGAGCTCGCGCTCGGGATGCCCCACGTGACCGTGTGGCCCGGCACCGAGCACAAGCCGGTGTACCAGGTCGGCGGCAAGTCGTTCGTGTTCTTCCGCAACCCCCGCCCCGACGCGGTCGATCCGGAGACCGGCGAACGCTACCCGGACGTGATCGTGTTCTGGGTGCCCTCCGACGGCGACAAGGAAGCGCTCGTGCAGGACGAGGGCTCTCCGTTTTTCACCACCCCGCACTTCAACGGCCACCTGTCGGTGCTCGTGCGCGCGAGCCGCCTCGGCGAGGTCAGCCGGGGTGAGCTGGCGGAAATCGTGCAGGAGGCGTGGCTCTCGCGCGCGTCGGCGCGGCGAGGGGCGCTGTGGCTCGCCGATCAGGAGACCAGGTCGTAACCGACCCGAGTCTTGACCGGGCGACTGTTATCGCTAACACTATGCCCTCGAAAGTGCACTCGAACGAGTGACGCGCGACACCTGGAAGGGGGCGGTGCCGGCATGGCGGCAGGAACGGCGGGCGACCGGCAGGCGAGCCTGACGGACGTGGCCGGGCTCGCGGGCGTGTCCCACATGACCGTGTCGCGGGTAATCAACGGCACCGGCCCGGTGCGGCCGGAGACCCGGGCGCGGGTGCTCGCCGCGGTCGAGGAACTGGGCTACCGCCCCAATTCCGCGGCCCGCGCGCTCGTGACGGGACGCTCCGGCACCCTCGGCGTGGTCGCCCTCGAGTCCAACTTGTACGGACCCGCGAGCACCCTGCACGGCATCGAGAACGCCGCCAGGGAAGCCGGGTACGCCATCACGATCTCGAGTGTGAGCCGGCCGGGCCGCTCGTCCATCGCCGACGCGGTGGAAAGCCTGCGGCGCCAGGCGGTGGAAGGCATCGTGGTGATCGCTCCGCACGTCACCGCCGGGCAGGCGCTGGCCGGGGTGCCCGAGGCGGTGCCGGTGGTGGCCGTGGGCGGCGGCGAGTCCGCGCCGGTGCCGGTGATCTCCGTGGACCAGTACGACGGGGCCCGCCGCGCGACCGAGCACCTGCTCGCGCTCGGGCACCGCACGGTGTGGCACATCGCCGGACCGGAGGACTGGCTGGAGGCGCTCGACCGCGAGCGTGGCTGGCGCGCGACGCTGGAGCGCCACGGCGCCGAGGTGCCGCCCGTGATCCGCGGCGACTGGAGCCCGGCGTCCGGCTACGCCGCGGGCCGGACGCTGGCCGCCAAGGTCACCGGCAAGAAGGGCGGGCTGGACGCCGTGTTCGCCGCCAACGACCAGATGGCACTCGGGCTGCTGCGCGCGTTCACCGAGGCCGGCATCTCCGTGCCGGGCGACGTGCACGTGGCGGGCTTCGACGACGTGCCCGAGGCGGCGTACTTCACGCCGCCGCTGACCACGGTGCGCCAGGACTTCATCGAGGTCGGCCGGCGCACGTTCGGCCTGCTGACCGAGCGCATGGGCGGCGGCGACCGCTCCGTGCGCCACCTGGTCGAACCCGAGCTGATCGTCCGGGAGAGCACCGGACCCCGCTGAGCGCGGTCCCCACCGAAGGAGAACTCCGTGTCCCCGTACTCTCCGAATGTTAACGCTAACATTCGGGATCCCCTCACGATCGGCGTCGACTTCGGCACGCTCTCGGGCCGCGCCGTCGTGGTCCGCGTGTCCGACGGTGCCGAGCTCGGCACCGCCGTGTACGAGTACCCGCACGGCGTGCTCGACCGGACGCTGCCGGCGACCGGCGCGCCGCTGCCGCCGGAGTGGGCCCTGCAGGTGCCCGCGGACTACCTCGGCGTGCTGCGCACCGCCGTGCCCGAAGCGTTGCGCGAAGCCGGCGCCGATCCCGCCGACGTGGTCGGCCTGGCCACGGACTTCACCGCCTGCACGGTCGTGCCGACCACTGTGGACGGCACCCCGCTGTGCGAGCTGGCCGAGTTCGAGGGCGAACCGCACGCGTACGTGAAGCTGTGGCGCCACCACGCCGCGCAGCCGCAGGCCGACCGGATCAACGCGCTGGCCCGCAAGCGCGAGGAGAAGTGGCTGCCGCGCTACGGCGGCCTGATCTCCTCGGAGTGGGAGTTCGCGAAAGCGTTGCAGGTGCTCGAAGACGCGCCCGAGGTCTACGCGGCCACGGCGCACTGGGTCGAGCTGGCCGACTGGATCGTCTGGCAGCTCACCGGCAACTACGTCCGCAACGCCTGCACCGCCGGTTACAAGGGCATCCTGCAGGACGGCGAATACCCGAGCGCCGAGTTCCTGGCCGAGCTCAACCCCGGCTTCGCGGACTTCGTGACCGCCAAGCTCGACCGGCCGCTCGGGCGCCTCGGCGACCGCGCCGGCTCGCTCACGGCCGAGGCGGCGGCGTGGACCGGGCTGCCGGAGGGCATCGCCGTGGCGGTCGGCAACGTCGACGCGCACGTGACCGCCCCGGCGGCACGGGCCGTGGAGCCCGGCCGGCTGGTCGCGATCATGGGCACCTCGACCTGTCACGTGCTCAACGCCGAAGAGCTGCGGGAAGTCCCCGGCATGTGCGGGGTGGTCGAGGGCGGGATCGTGCCCGGGCTGTGGGGCTACGAGGCCGGGCAGAGCGGCGTCGGCGACATCTTCGGCTGGTTCGTGGAGCACGGGGTGCCGCCGCGCTACCACGAAGAAGCCCGCGAGCAGGGTGTTTCGCTGCACGAGCACCTCACCGCGCTGGCCGCCGAGCAGCCGATCGGCGCGCACGGGCTGCTCGCCCTCGACTGGCACAGCGGCAACCGCTCGGTGCTGGTGGACCACGAGCTGTCCGGGGTCGTGCTCGGCCAGACGCTCGCGACGCGCGCCGAGGACACCTACCGGGCGCTGCTGGAGGCCACCGCCTTCGGCACCCGCACGATCATCGAGGCGTTCCGGCGGTCGGGCGTGCCGGTGACCGAGCTGGTGGTCGCCGGCGGCCTGGTGCGCAACACCTTCCTGATGCAGCTCTACGCCGACGTGGTGAACCTGCCGCTGTCGGTGATCGGCTCCACGCAGGGCCCGGCGCTCGGCTCCGCCATCCACGCGGCCGTGGCGGCGGGCGCGTACCCGGACATCACCGCGGCCGCCCAGGCGATGGGCTCGGCGCGGGGCGCGGTGTACCGGCCCGTGCCCGAGAACGCCGCCGCCTACGACCGGCTCTACGCCGACTACCGCGAGCTGCACGACCACTTCGGCCGCGGCGGCAGCGAAGTGCTGCACCGCCTGGCCGCCCGCCGCCGGGAAGCGGCCACGCCCGCGTGAAAGGACAGTCATGTCGCTGACCGACGAGCTGCTCGGCACCGTTGCCGAACTGCGCCGCACCGTCGCGGACCTGCACGGCGAGCTCACCCGCAACGAGCTGGTCGCCTGGACCGCGGGCAACGTCTCGGCGCGCGTGCCGGGGCGCGAACTGATGGTGATCAAGCCGTCCGGGGTGTCCTACGACGACCTGTCGGCCGACTCGATGGTGGTCACCGATCTGCACGGCCGGCTGCAGCACGGCGAGCTCGCGCCTTCGTCCGACACCGCGGCCCACGCGTACGTGTACCGGCACCTGCCCGAGGTCGGCGGCGTCGTGCACACGCATTCCACCTACGCCACCGCATGGGCCGCGCGCGGCGAGCCGATCCCGTGTGTGCTCACGATGATCGCCGACGAGTTCGGCGGCGAGATCCCGGTCGGGCCGTTCGCGTTGATCGGCGACGACTCGATCGGCCGCGGCATCGTCGAGACGCTCAAGACCAGCCGCTCCCCCGCGGTCCTCATGCGCAACCACGGCCCGTTCACCGTCGGGCGCACCGCGCGCGCCGCGGTGAAGGCGGCGGTGCTGGTGGAGGACGTGGCCCGGACCGTCCACAAAGCCTTCGAACTCGGTGCGCCCACGCCGTTGCCGGCCGAAGACGTGGACCGGCTCTACGCGCGCTACCAGAACGTCTACGGCCAGCGCTGAGCCGGCCGACCCCAAGGAGAAGAATGCCTTCGCAGAACAAACCCCAGGTCTGGTTCCTCACCGGAAGCCAGGCGCTCTACGGCGAGGAGACACTCGAGCAGGTCGCCGGGCAGTCGCTGGAGATCCAGCGGTTGCTGGCCGCGTCGGGCCGGCTTTCGGCGGAGCTGGTCGGCAAACCCGTGTTGACCGAGGCCTCGGCGATCCGCCGGCTGCTGCTCGAAGCCAACGCCGATGCCGCGTGTGTGGGCGTGATCGCCTGGATGCACACCTTCTCGCCGGCGAAGATGTGGATCGCCGGCCTCGACGCGCTGCGCAAACCGTTGCTGCACCTGCACACCCAGCTCAACGAAGCGCTGCCGTGGCAGAGCATCGACATGGACTTCATGAACCTCAACCAGGCCGCGCACGGCGACCGCGAGTTCGGGCACGTGCTCACGCGGCTCTCGGTGCCGCGCAAGACCGTGGCCGGGCACGCGGGTGACCCGGTGGTGGTCGACCGGATCGACGCGTGGCAGCGGGCCGCGATCGGCGCCGACCACCTGCGGGAGCTGCGGCTGGCGCGCTTCGGCGACAACATGCGCGACGTCGCGGTGACCGAAGGCGACAAGGTCGAGGCGGAGCTGCGGTTCGGCGTCTCGGTGAACACCTACGGCGTGAACGATCTGGTCGAGCTCGTGGACGGGGTGTCCGAAAAGGACACCGGTGAGCTGGTCGCCGAGTACGCCGAGGCCTACGACCTGGTGTCGGAGCTCGCGGCCGACGGCGCGCGCCACGAATCGCTGCGGTACGCGGCGAAGGTCGAGCTCGGTTTGCGACAGTTCCTGACCGATGGCGGGTTCGGCGCGTTCACCACGAACTTCGAGGACCTCGGCGGGCTGCGGCAGCTGCCGGGCCTGGCCGTGCAACGGCTGATGGCCGACGGCTACGGCTTCGGCGGCGAAGGCGACTGGAAGACCTCCGCACTGCTCGCCGCGGTGAAGGCGATGGGCGCGGGCACCGGGCGCGGCACGTCGTTCATGGAGGACTACACCTACCACTTCGGGCCCGGCGAACCGAAGATCCTCGGCGCGCACATGCTCGAGGTCTGCCCGAGCATCGCCGCCGCGCGCCCGTCGTGCGAGATCCACCCGCTCGGCATCGGCGGCCGCGAGGACCCGGTCCGGCTGGTGTTCGACGCCGCGTCCGGCCCCGGCGTGGTGCTCGGCCTGGCCGACCTCGGCGACCGGTTCCGCCTGGTGGCCAACGAGATCGAGGTCGTGCCGCCCGACGAGCCGCTGCCGCGGCTGCCGGTCGCGCGCGCCGTGTGGCGGCCCGCGCCTTCGCTGGCGACCTCCGCCGAATCGTGGATCACCGCGGGCGCGCCGCACCACACCGTGCTGACCCAGGCGGTGCCGGTCGAGACGATCCGCGACTTCGCCGACCTGCTCGGGGTCGAACTGCTCACCATCGACGCCGCCACCACCACCTCCGGCTTCGCCGACCGGATCCGCTGGAACCAGGCCTACCACCGGCTCGCCCAGGGCTTCTGAAAGGAGCACGAACAATGAAGTTCACCCGAGGAATCCGCACTGTCACCGTCGCCGCACTGGCCTTCACGCTCGCCGCGTGCGGGTCGAGTGTGAAGACCGCCGACCAGGCGCCCGCGCCCGGCTCGTCGGCCGGCGCGCTCGTGGGGGTCACCATGCCCACGAAGTCGTCGGAGCGGTGGATCCACGACGGCGACAACATCAAGTCGGCGCTGGAGAAGCTGGGCTACAAGGTCGACCTGCAGTACGCGGAGAACGACATCCCCACGCAGGTCAACCAGATCGAGAACCAGATCACCAAGGGCGCGAAGCTGCTCGTGATCGCCTCGATCGACGGCACCGCGATCACCACGCAGCTGCAGGAGGCGGCCGACCACAAGATCCCGGTGATCGCCTACGACCGGCTGCTGCTCAACAGCCCGAACGTGGACTACTACGCGACCTTCGACAACTACAAGGTCGGGGTGGAGCAGGCGGACTCGCTGATCAAGGGCCTCGGCACCGGACCGGGCCCCTTCACCATCGAACTGTTCGGCGGCTCGCCGGACGACAACAACGCGACGTTCTTCTTCAACGGCGCCATGTCCGTGCTCAAACCGCTGATGGACAGCGGCAAGCTCGTGGTGAAGAGCGGCCAGACCACGTTCGCGCCCACCGCGATCCTGCGCTGGGACCCGGCCACCGCGCAGCGGCGCATGGAGGACCTGCTCACCAAGACCTACGGCGGCGGCGCGAAGGTCGACGGCGTGCTCTCGCCGTACGACGGCCTCTCGATCGGCATCCTCTCGGCGCTCAAGAGCAACGGTTACGGCACCGCCGGCCAGCCCTACCCGGTCGTGACCGGGCAGGACGCCGAGGTCGCGTCGGTGAAGTCGATCATCGCCGGTGAGCAGTACTCCACGGTGTTCAAGGACACCCGCAAGCTCGCCGACGTGACGGTGAAGATGGCCGACTCGGTGCTCAAGGGCACCAAGCCGGAGGTGAACAACACCACCGACTACAACAACGGCAAGAAGGTCGTGCCGTCGTACCTGCTGCAGCCCGTGGTCGTGGACAAGTCCAACTACCAGAAGGAACTGCTCGACTCCGGCTACTACACCGCGGGCCAGCTCAAGTGACGGAGCTGCTCGGCATGCGCGGGATCACCAAGACCTTCCCCGGGGTCACCGCGCTCGCCGACGTGACCCTTTCCGTGCGCCGCGGGGAGATCCACGCGATCTGCGGGGAAAACGGCGCCGGGAAGTCGACGCTGATGAAGGTGCTCTCGGGCGTGCACCCGCACGGCAGCTACGACGGCGAGATCCGGTTCGAGGACGAGACGTGCGCGTTCGGCTCGGTGCGCGACAGCGAACGCCGCGGCATCGTGATCATCCACCAGGAGCTCGCGCTGTGCGGGCAGCTCTCGATCGCGGAGAACATCTTCCTCGGCAACGAGCGGGCAAAGCGCGGGTTCATCGACTGGAACCGCACCAACCACGAGGCCGGCGAGCTGCTGCGGCGCGTCGGCCTCGCGGAGAACCCGGTCACGCCGGTGCGCGACCTCGGCGTGGGCAAGCAGCAGCTCGTGGAGATCGCGAAGGCGCTGTCGAAGCAGGTGAAGCTGCTCATCCTCGACGAGCCGACCGCCGCGCTCAACGACGACGACTCCGAGCACCTGCTCGAGCTGCTGCGCGGATTGCGGGACGAGGGCGTGACGTCGGTGATCATCTCGCACAAGCTCGGCGAGGTGATCGCGATCGCCGACACCGTGACGATCCTGCGCGACGGGCGCACGATCGAAACGCTCGACGCGGCCGGGCTCACCGAGGAGCGGCTCATCACCGGCATGGTCGGGCGCGACCTCGAACACCGGTTCCCGCCGCGCGTGCCCGACATCGGGGACGAGGTGCTGCGGATCGAGGACTGGACCGTGCACAGCCCCACCCAGCCCGGCCGGGTCGTGGTCGACCGCGCCAACCTCACGCTGCGGCGCGGGGAGGTGGTCGGCCTCGCCGGGCTGATGGGTGCCGGCCGAACCGAGCTGGCGATGAGCGTGTTCGGGCACTCCTACGGCACGGGCATCTCGGGCCGGCTGGTGAAGGACGGCGTGCCGATCGACGTGCGCTCGGTGCGCGACGCCGTGCGCCACGGCATCGCCTACGCCACCGAGGACCGCAAGCGCTACGGGCTCAACCTGATCGAGGACGTGCAGCGCAACGTGTCGGCGGCCGGGCTCGGCAAGCTCGCCCGCCGGGGCTGGGTCAACGAGCACGCCGAGCACGACACGGCCGCGCGGTTCCGGCGCGACCTGCGGATCAAGGCGCCGACCGTGCGCAGCGTGACCGGGAAGCTCTCGGGCGGCAACCAGCAGAAAGTGGTGCTGGCCAAGTGGATCTTCACCGACCCGGACGTGCTGATCCTCGACGAGCCGACCCGCGGCATCGACGTCGGTGCGAAGTTCGAGATCTACTCGATCATCAACTCCCTTGCCGCGCAAGGGAAGGCGGTCCTGGTCATCAGCTCCGAGCTGCCGGAGCTGCTCGGCCTGTGCGACCGGATCTACGCGCTGTCCGCGGGCCGGGTGACCGGTGAGGTCGCCCGGGCGGACGCCACCCAGGAGCTGCTGATGCAGTACATGACGAAGGAACGGGAATGACCACAACGGACACGGCCCGGCCGGCCGCTCCCCCGGCCGCGCCCGGAGGACGGCGGATTTCGATCAACCCGCGCCAGAGCGGCATCTACGTCGCCTTCGCGCTGATCGTGGTGCTGTTCGAGGTGCTCACGGGCGGCGCGTTGCTGGAGCCGCAGAACATCTCCAACATCATCGTGCAGAACTCCTACGTGCTGATCCTCGCGATCGGCATGATCCTGGTGATCATCTCCGGCCACATCGACCTCTCGGCCGGGTCCGTGGTCGCGATGACCGGCGCCGTGTCCGCGGTGCTGATGGTGAACCTGCATGTGCCGTGGCCGCTGGCGGTGCTCATCACGCTGGTGACCGGCGCGGTGATCGGCGCGTGGCAGGGCTACTGGGTCGCCTACTTCGGGATCCCGGCGTTCATCGTGACGCTGGCCGGGATGCTGGCGTTCCGCGCATTGACGCTGACCGTGCTGGGCAACCAGGGCATCGGCCCGTTCCCCGACGCGATCCGCACGCTGTCCAACGGCTTCACCGACGGCTACCTCGGCAACATCGGGCTCGGGCCGCTCGGCGGCGCCGACCTGGTGAGCCTGATCGTCGGGGTGCTCACCGTCGGCGCGATCGCGGTGACCCAGCAGCGCAAGCGCTCCGCGCGGCTCGGGTATGGGCAGGACGTGGACCCGTACCCGGTGTTCGTCGCGAAGGTCGCCGGCGCGGCGATCCTGGTGCTCGCCGTGGTGGTGCAGCTCGCGCGGTTCAAGAACCTGCCGTGGGTGCTGATCCTGCTGGCCGTGCTGGTGGTGGGCTACTCGCTGGTGGCGGGCCGGTCGGTGTTCGGCCGGCACATCTACGCGGTGGGCGGCAACCTGCAGGCCGCGACGCTGTCCGGCGTGAAGGTGAAGTCGGTGGCGTTCTGGATCTTCGTGAACATGGGCGTGCTGGCCGCGCTCGCCGGGATCATCTTCGCCGGGCGGCTCAACCAGGCCGGTCCGACGGCGGGCGTGAACTTCGAGCTCGACGCGATCGCAGCCGCGTTCATCGGCGGCGCGGCCGTGCAGGGCGGGGTCGGCAAGGTCGTCGGCGCGATCACCGGCGGCCTGATCATGGCGGTGATCAACAACGGCATGTCGCTGATCGGCGCGCCGAGCGAGCGCGTGATGCTGGTGAAGGGCGTGGTGCTGCTGGCGGCGGTCGCCTACGACATCTGGACGAAGCGGCGCGGCACGGCCTAGGCGGCACGGCCCAGCTCGCGGCGCTCACGGCCGGCGGTAGATCGTGATGGAGTGGCCGACGTCGTCGACCGGCGTGCTGCCGGCGAGCAGGGCCTTGAGGTGGGCGTCGGCCTTGGCGACGGAGGAATCGGAGACGGCGAGGAGGCCGTGGACCTGCTCCGGCGGTACGCGGAGCGGGTCGGCGGCCTCGATCCCGTAGGCGCCCGGCACGCCGGCGCCCTTGTACACGAGCCACACGCGTTCACCCGGGTAGTGCTCGTGGAGGCGATCGGCGAGGCGGCCGAGGTCCTGGCCCCAGTCGACGTTGGAGTCGTGCAGCCGCAGGTGGGTCTCGGCGGTGCCGCCGAAGGCCTCGTTGGAGTAGGGCAGGTAGTACGGGAACGTGAGCAGCGAGCTGACCGCGGTGACCACCACGAGGGCGGCCGCGGTGACGTGGGCCCAGCGGCGGCGCAGCAGCACCAGGCCGGCCGCGACGACGGCGAGGAACATCGGCAGGAACACCGTGTACCGCACGCCGAAGTCGCGGCTGCCGGTCATGGCGGCGGCGAGCAGCACGGCGGACGGGATGAGCAGGTACGGCGCGGCGGGGCGCAGCCGCGGCACCGCGAACAGCACCACGATCCCGGCCAGCCACAGCGCCAGGGTGCCCAGCGGTGTCTTCACCAGGATCGCGGCGGGCAGGTAGTACCAGAGCGCGCCGAAGTAGAGGCGGCCGAACAGGAACCCGCTCCACACCTGGTCTTCGAACCCGAACTGCAGGTGCATGCCGTCGAGGTAGGGCCGGGGCAGCGGCAGCCAGTCGGCGAGCGAGCGCAGGCCGTGCAGGGCCGGCAGGCCGGGCGGCGCCTGCCAGCGCAGGCTCGGATCCACCGCGAGGTAGGCGGCCCACACCACGGCGACGGCGAGCACCGCCGGGCCGAGAACCGCGGCGAGCAAGGGCAGCACGCGCGGTTTCGCGTCGGGGTCACGGGTGCGCTGGAAGCGCCACACCGACCAGGCGGCCAGCAGCAGCACCACCGGAACCGCGGGCAGGGCACTCATCTTCGTGGCGACCGCGGCGCCGAGCGCGAGCCCCGCCAGGGGCAGATACCGCACGGGCCGGCGCCGGGCCCGCCACACCAGCCACGCCGCCGTGAGCAGGAACCCGGCCATCGGCACGTCGAGGGTGGCGAGCGATCCGTAGGCGATGAGGTCGGGTGAGAACGCGTACAGCGCGAGCGCCAGCAGCCCGCCGACCGGACCGGCGAGGTCGCGCGCGAACGCGAACACGACCAGGCCGAACAGCAGCGTGAGCACGATCATCGGCAGCCGTCCCAGCAGCAGCACGTGCCCGGGGTCGGCGCCCGATTCGTAGAGGACCTGCCGGCCGAGCTGCGTCTCGTCGCCGGCGAACGCGGGGTCGAGGTGCACGCCGGCGAACGCCACCCCGGCCGCGATGATCAGCTTGCCCAGCGGCGGGTGCTCGGGGTTGTAGCGCAGGCTGTGCCGGTCGAGGTACACCACCGCCGTGCCGACGTACACGGGTTCGTCGATGGTGGGCGTCTGCTCCCGCGCCGTGGTGACCATCGCGAACGCCATCTGGGCCAGCAAGGCGAACCCGACCAGCGCGAACGCCCACCGTCGCAGGCCCGGGAACCGGCTCGCCGGCTTCTCCGGGGACGCCTCGGCCACGCTCGGCAGCTGGCTCGTCGGCGGCGGCACCCCGGAGTTCCTTCCGTGCGGGTGAACGGGTCGGAACCCATGCTACGTCCGGGTGCGCACAGTGCGGGCTTCGTGGCGGAGCGTGCGGGCCCGCCCCGAGGGGAATGTCCTCAGTGGACGGGCCGGGCCGGAGCCGCCGGTCAGCGGCTGCCGACGGTCTTGCGCTTCACGAAACCGATCACGGCCGTCGCCGCGAACAGGACGGCGCCCACGATCACCAGCCAGAACAGACCCTTGATCACGACGCCCAGCACCACGCACACGAGCCAGATCACCAGCAGAATCCCCAGCAGCGCGATCATCGACGGTCCTCCAGCGCATCACGGCCTCCCCCGGTGAGAGGTGCCGGCGGTCTACCCGCGCGAAGGGATCTCGAAACGTGGCCCGCGCGGGGACTGTCCTGCCCGCCGAGCACGACGGGCGTAGGGTACGAAGACCGCGGTTCAGTCCAGCAGCCGTTGTCCTTTCGGCAGGCGGACAGCTGTGCGACGCGCGGCTCTGCCTCCGCTCACCCTTCGAGGGAGGCGTTTCCCCATGACCGATTCCGGTCTGCACCCCCACCCGGCGCAGCTGGCCGCCCCCGCCACCATCCGGGTGCACGCCATCGCCGAGGCCACGACGGTGACCGTGCTCGGCGAGCTCGATCTCGCCATCACCGACCGGCTGGCCGAGCAGCTCACCGCGGAGATCGAGCTGCGTCCGCGGGCGCTCGTGCTCGACCTCACCGCCGTCACGTTCTGCTCGTCGCAGGGCCTCGGCGTGCTGTTGTCCGCCCACGAGTCGGCGGGCGCCGCCGGCGTGCCGTTCGCAGTGGTGACCGAGCAACGTGCGCTGCTGCGTCCGCTCCAGCTGCTCGGCCTCGACCGGGTGCTGCTGATCCACGCCGGCCGCACCGAAGCGCGGCAGTGGCTGGCCACCCTGCGCTGAGCTCGTCCCCGTCCGCCGAACCCCGGGAGAATCCGAGCCTTGGACATCCGCACCAGGAACAACGTCGTCGTGACCGGTCGTGACGACGGCCCCACACTGCTGCTCGCGCACGGCTTCGGCTGCGACCAGAACCTCTGGCGCCTCGTGGTGCCCACGCTCGCCCGGCGGTTCCGGGTCGTGCTGTTCGACTACACCGGATCCGGCCGGTCGGCCGTGACCGCGTGGACGCCGGAGCGCTACGGGCGGCTCGACGGGTACGCCGAGGACGTACTGGAGATCTGCGCCGAGCTGGACCTGCGCGACGTGGTGCTGGTCGGGCACTCCGTGAGCGCGATGATCGCCGTGCTGGCCGCGACGCGCGAGCCGGAGCGGTTCGCGAAGCTGGTGCTGCTCACGCCGTCGCCGTGTTACCTCGATGACGGTGCCTACCGCGGCGGGTTCAGCCGGTCCGACATCGACGAGCTGCTCGGCTCGCTGGAGGCGAACTACCTCGGCTGGTCGGCCACGATGGCGCCGGTGATCATGGGCACGCCGGAGCGCCCCGAGCTCGGCGACGAGCTCACCACGAGCTTCTGCCGCACCGACCCGGCGGTGGCGCGGGTGTTCGCGCGCGCCACCTTCCTGTCCGACAACCGCGCCGATCTGCCGAAGGTCACCACGGCGACCCTGGTGGTCCGCACGGCCCAGGACGCCATCGCGCCCCCCGAGGTGAGCGACTACACCCACCGCGCCATCGCGGGCAGCCGGCTGGTCACGCTCGACGCGATCGGGCACTGCCCGCAGCTGAGCGCGCCGGAGGCCACCGCGGCCGCGATCGCCGAGTTCGCCGCCGCGTGATGTCCGTGGCCGGTCCGCCCGGCGACAAACCCGACAGCTCGGCCGGCGGCCGGGAGTTCTCGGCCCTGCTGGAGGACAGCGCGGAGGACCTCTACGACCACGCGCCGTGCGGCTACCTCTCCACGATGCTCGACGGCTCCATCGCCAAGATCAACGAGACCCTGCTGCGCTGGCTCGGCTACACCCGCGAAGAGCTGGTGGGCCGGCGCCGCTTCACCGACCTGCTCACCGTCGGCGGCCGGATGTACCACGAAACGCACTTCGCTCCCCTGCTGCGGCTGCGCGGTGAGCTCGGCGGCATCGCGCTGGAGCTGAAGGCGGCCGACGGCACGCGGCTGCCGGTCCTGGTGAGCTCCACGGTCAAAACCGGCAGCGACGGCACGGCCCAGCTCATCCGCACCACGATCTTCGACGCGCGCGACCGGCGTTCGTACGAAGAGGAACTGGTGCGCGCCAGGGAGGAGGCCGAGCGCGCGCGGGACCACGCGCAGCGCCTGGCCCGCACCCTGCAGCGCACGCTGCTGCCGCCCGCGCTGCCCGAGGTACCGGGCCTGGCGGTCGCGGCCCACTACCACCCGGCGTCGAGCGACGAGGTCGGCGGCGACTTCTACGACCTGTTCCCGCTCGCCGACGGGGCCTGGGGCTTTTTCCTCGGCGACGTGTCCGGCAAGGGCGCAGGAGCGGCCGTGGTGACGTCGCTGGCCCGCTACACGCTGCGTGCGGCCGCGGTGCACGACCCCGAACCGGCCACGGCGCTCGACCGGCTCAACACCGCACTCCACCAGGAGTACCACGGCGCCGACCCGCGGTTCTGCACCGTGCTGCAGGGCCTGCTCGTGCCCGAAGGCGACGGCTTCGCCCTCACCCTGGCCGCGGGCGGTCATCCGCCGGCACTGCTCATCAGCGCGTCCGAGCGCGCCGTCGACGTGCTCGACACGCGCGGCGGCATGCTCGTCGGGGCAATCGCCGGCGCGACGTTCACCACCGTCCGGCGGCACCTGCGACCCGGCGACACGCTGCTGCTCTACTCCGACGGCCTCACCGAAGCCCGCACGCACGGCCGCGTCCGCTACAGCGAGGAGCTGCTGCGGGACCACGTCGCCACGCTGGCGCCCACGACCGCACCCGCCCTGGTCACCGCGCTGACCGACCTTCTCGCCGGCTTCGGCGAAGGCGTGGACGACGACACCGCGCTGCTCGCGCTGAGCGTCCCGCTCCGTGAGGGTGACCGGCCGTGAGCGGCACCTCCAGCACGCGGGTCACCGCCACCGGCCCGGTCCTCACCCTGACCGGCGACCTCGACGCGGCGACCGCCCCCGAGGCCCAGCGCGAGCTGGCCAGGCTCACCGTCGCCGCCGGACAGCTGCTGGTCGTGGACCTGACCGCGGTGGCCTTCTGCGATTCGAGCGGCATCAACGCACTCATCGCCGCGCGCAACATCGCCGTGGCCGCCGACGCGGACCTCGCGCTGGTCGCCGTGCCCCGCCACCTCGACCGCGTGCTCGTGATGATCGGCCTCGCGAGCCTGTTCACCACGTACGCGACGGTCGAGCTCGCTGTCGCGGACCACGCCGAGCGGTAGCGACCCGGTCCGCCGTGGACTTCCCCTCCGACGTTAGCCCGTTCGAGTGGTGTCACCGGAATGGAGGAGTGCGACCGCGCACAGGGGGTACGCGGCGGGGACTCACACCGGCCGAGGGGGACCCCGCGTTGAACCGCATGCTGATCAGCCAGGAGAGCCGGCACGTCGCGTGCCCGGAGTGCGGACTGCCCGCGCTGCGCGTGGCCCGGCTCGTCGACGGCACCGGCCGGCTGCTCGGCCGGACGGTGTTCTGCGCCGAATGCCGCCGACGCCGTCGTGGGCCCGCGGCCGACGGCGGCGTTGCCGAGCCGGTGCCGGCTGAGCCCCAGAGCACGGTCGCGTCGGCTGCGCCGTTGCCGTAGCTCCCGGAGGATCGCGGCGACCGGCCACAGTGGACGCTTGCGCCGGCTCCGCTCATACCCGGCGCACTGCGCCGCGGACCTTCGCCCCGGACCGCGGCGGCTACGACCTCGGCACCACCGGCGGGTGACGGTAATCGAGTTGACCCCGGCCGCGCGCGACGGTGCACTGTGGCACGACGCCACGACCCCGGGGAGACGGCACCAGTGGAAATCCGCGGTACCACCGAGCAGGACTTCGACGTTTTCGTCGACACCGTGCACGCCGCCTTCGCGCGGTTCACCGAGCCCGAGGCCGAGGGCGGCGGCGGGTTGTGGTGGTCGGCGCTGGAGCCGGACCGCGGGGTGCTGGCGGTGGCCGGCGGGAAGCCCGTGGGCACGGCCGCGGCGTATTCGTTCGAGCTCACGCTGCCCGGTGGTGGTGTGGTGCCGGCCGCCGGGGTGTCCGCGGTGGGGGTACTGCCGTCGCACCGGAGGCGGGGTGTGCTGAGCGCGATGATGCGCCACCAGCTCACCGAGCTGCGGGCGCGGGGCGAGATCCTGTCGGTGCTGCTGGCGTCGGAGGCCCCGATCTACGGCCGGTTCGGCTACGGGCCCGCCACGTACACGAACCGCGTGACCGTGCCGAGTCATCAGGCCTTCGCCGCGCCCCGGGCGGGGGAAGAGGCCGAAGGCACGGTCGAAGTGCTGCGCCGGGCCGAGTGCGGCGCGCTGCTCGAAGAGGTCTACGACCGCTACCGCCGTGCGCAGCCCGGGGCGCTGTCCCGGCCGCACCGGTGGTGGGAACGGCGTGCGGGGCAGCCGCCGATTTCCCCGGCACCGCGGTACGTCGCGGTGCACCGCGACGCGGCCGGAGTGGCCGACGGCTACGCGAGTTACTCGCTCGGCGAGCCCGAAACCCTGGCGGTCGACGAGACGATCGCGAGCGACGACCGCGTGGTCACCGCGCTGGCCCGCTTCCTGCTCGGCCACGACCTGGTGAAGCAGGTCGTGTTCAGGCACCTGCCGCTCGGCACCCCGCTGCGCTGGCAGCTGGCGGACTTCCGCGCCGGCGAGGTGAGCTGCGTCGACGACTGGCTGTGGGTGCGGCTGTTGGACGTGCCGCGCGCGCTGGAAGCCCGCGGCTGGTCGGCCGACGGGGAGCTCGTGCTCGACGTCACCGACCCGTTCCTGGCCGAGCAGCGGCGGTACCGGCTGACCGTGCGTGCCGGCAAGGCCGAGTGCGTGCCGACGGACCGGGCGCCCGACCTGTCGCTGGACGTGCGGGACCTCGGCTCGCTCTACCTCGGCGGCACCGCGCCGAGCACGCTGGTGCGGGCCGGGCACATCCGCGGCGACGGCGCGGCGGCCGACGCGTTCTTCCGCACCGACCGGGAACCGCACTGCCTGCACTGGTTCTGAGCGGGCTCACCGCACCCGGGGCTCGGGTGGCCGCGCGCGGAGCCACCCGGGCTGGTCGGCCCCGCGTGGCGAAAGCACGTTGAAGTAGTGCCTTCGGTGGCGCGGCGGACGAGGGCGGCCAGCGCGCCGGTGGCCCGGAGCCACGCGACCAGGTAGTCGTCGATGATCGACGTCGGCGGCGGTTTCGGGTGCGCCAGGCTGCCTTCGGCGGCGACCATCCCGGTGACGGTGCCGGCGACCTGGCCGAAGTCCACGCGGTTCGCCCACGGGCCGGTGTCGCCGTGGCAGCTCACGGTCACGTGGATCAGGCCCGGGCGCAGGCCGATCGCCTGGTGCGCGTCGACACCGAGCTCGGTGGGCAGGCCGGGGCGGCGGTTGGCGGGGAACACGTCGGCGTCGCGCAGGAGGGCGTGGAGGGTGGCCTGGCCGTCGGTGCCGCGCACGTCGAGGCGGGTGGAGCGCACGCCGACGTTGGCGGTGGCCACGAGCGAGTCCATCTCGAACCCCGGCACACGTTGAGCGCGTCGGCACCGAGCGCGGCCGGCGAGCGGCCGATGCCGGCGCCGGCGATCACGTGGCCCATGCCGAGCGCGCGGAGGCCGGACAACGGGTGGGTTCCGCCGCGCGGCAACGGTTCCGGCGGGGTGTCGGCCACTTCCTCGATCTCGATCAGCGGCCGCGCGGCCAGGTGCTCGAACACCGGCTCGGCCACGAACTCCTCGACGCTGCGGACTTTCGCGAACACGATGCCGTGCTGTTCACCGAGCTGCTCGAGCGCGTCGGCGATGTGGCGGGCCGGCGCGAGGCCGAGCGCTTCGGGGTTGTCCGCGCAGTCGAGCACGGCGAGCATCGTCGATTTCAGGCCGGGGTAGATGTTCGCGGGGATCCCGTGGCGGCCGTCGCGCGTCGGGTAGAAGCTCAGGTACGCGCCGACGAGGCGGTCGGCCAGGTCGGCGGGGTGGCCGTTGAGCGTTTCCCAGCACTGTTCCGAAGCCGGGGATGGCCTGGCCGAGGTCGACCGTGATGTCCTGGCCGAGGCCGGTGCGCGTCCGCCACAGCTTCGCGGCGAGCACCGACTGCTGCGCCAGCGCGATCGCGGCGGCGGCGCCGATGCGGATCGAGCTGGGCATGAGCGGGTCGCGCTTGAGGAAGGTGATCTCGCCGCCGCTGTCCTCGGGCGTGAAACCCAGTGGTGCCGGCACTTCCCGCAGCTCGGCGTGGGGGTCGAAGGTGTCATCGCACGCTCGGGTACGCACCGCGGCGAGCATCGCTTCGCGCATCGCCCGCGGGTCGGTTGTCTCCACAGTGGACACTCCCGGGTCGGGACCGCGACGTCCGCGAGCTCGCCGGCGCCGGGGTGAGGCGCGTCGAATCCCAGCGACGACCGCGGGCCGACTTCGGAGAATCCGTCACTCGTCCCGCGACGCCGGCCGGGTGCCGCGCACCACGAGAACCGGGCACAGCGCGTAGGAGATGAGGCTCTGGCTGGTGGACCCGAGCGCCAGGCCGGCGAGCCCGCCGCGACCCCGGCTGCCGACGACCAGCAACTGTGCGCGATCGGCCCAGTCGAGCAGGCCGTCGGCCGGGCGTTCCTTCACCACCAAGCGCTCCACCTGCACGTCGGGGTACTTCGCCTGCCAGCCGGCCAGGCGCTCGGCGAGCAGTTCCCGTTCGCGCGCCTCGATCTCGTCGGCGTCCGCGCGGCCCGATTCGAACACCGAGGCCAGGAACCCTTCCTTCCAGCAGTGCAGCGCGACGAGCCCCGACCCGCGCCACGACGCCTCCTCGAAGGCGGCGGCGAGGGCTTCCTCGCCGACCGGCGTGCCGTCCACGCCGACGACGACCGGACCGTCGACGGGCGGCTCGTCCTCGGCGACGCGCGGCCGCACGAACGCGACCGGGCACTCCGCGTGCGAAGCGAGCGAGACCGACACGGACCCGAGCACGACCCGGCCGAGCCGGTGCAGCCCCCGCGTGCCCAGCACCACCATCGCGGCCGTGGCCGACTCGGCGCGCAGGGCCGCCGCCGGCTGCTCCGGCCGCAGCACCACGTCCACCGCCACCCCCGGAGCCACCTCCGTGACGGCGGCCTTCGCCTGCTCGATCACCTGCGCGCTGCGCTCCCCCACGAACTGCTGCGCGTCCTCGTACGTCGGCGCCGCGTGCGGGTAGGTCTCCGGGATCTCGTCCACGGCGTGCACCAGCCGCACCCCGAAGCGGCGCTCCCGAGCCATCCGCGCGGCCCACCGCACCGCCGTCAACGCCGACTCACTCCCGTCGATCCCGACGACCAGCTCGCTGGACGCGTTCGCCATGGGTTCCCCGCCTTCGTCGGTGTGCCGGCACTCCGGACTGTAATCGGCGGGGGTGGCGGGTGAGATGGTCAAGAGGCCCTCGTCCGGGTGACTTTCGGCCAGGGGTTCGCGGGCACGGGGATTCGGTGATCGAGCACCTGGGAACGCGGTGCCGCAGTAAGATCCGGCCGGTGGAGCCTTTCACAGCGGTCACCGTGATCGCGGCGAAGTACGGAGCATCGGCCGTGGTCGGCGCTCTCACCGGCAACGAGGGCCTGGGCGGCCTCGCCTCGGAGGTGCTGGGTGCGCTGCTGGAGAGCGAGGACCGGCTCGCCGAACAGCTCGACGGAATCGGCCGCAAGCTCGACAAACTGCTGGTGCAGCGCTACTCGACGGCGCTCACGGCCGGCCAGCGGATGATGCTCGACGCCCGGACCGCCGCCGACCCCCAGATCCGGGCGGCCGAGCTGGGCCGCGCGCGAGACTGGTTCCTCGAGGCCGCCTCGGCGGCTGTGTCGACCCTGCAGCTGGCGATCGCGGAGCGCTACGTCGCGTTGTGCTACCTGGCGCTCGGCCGACCGGAAGCCGCGCGGACCGCCCTGAAGTCGTTGGACCGGGCCGCCGTCGAGGCGACGCTCGACGGAGCGGCGATCGCCGGGCCCGAGGCCTACGAGCGCGCCAGAAAACAGCTGGGCTGGTCCGGCCGGATGGGTTCCCGGTCCCGGCGCGAGGAGACGCTCGAAGAGCAGGCGTCGGAGATCATCGACGCCGCGTTGCGCGAAGCCGACCTGGCACAGGAACTGCTGGCGGAATCCAGGATTCTCGCTCAAGGCCTGGGTGTCGACACCGGTGCGCTCCCGGAAATCGAGTCGCTGCCGGCCGACCGTGAGTTCGACGATCCCGACGGGCCCGATCCGCTCCGGACCTCGGGCCTGCAGCTGGTTTTCCGGGGCACCGGCCCCCTGCGCTACGGCCCGATCACGGTGACCTGGCGCAAGGCGCAGGCCCAGCCGATCCCGTGGCCGCTGCGAACCGGCCGCGAACTGGCGAGCATGAGCGACGTGCGCGACTACCTCGAAGCCCGCTCGATTCCCGCGGCGCACGCGGACGCCGATTTCGTGCACCGGTTGCGACGTCACCTGCACCGAGGCGGGACCGCCTGGCTGGCGGTGGACGTGACGGTGCAGGTCGATCCCGCGTTCACCCGCGACCGGGTCGTCAGCCTGGCCGGCAAGCCCGACGGGCCTGGCGCGCCCGACCGCTGGCTGGATTTCCAGCACCGGGGAATCGGCCCGGGAAAAACGCAGTTCCGCTTCTGCTCGGCGTTCCCCGCCTCCGGCGGCGTGCCGGAGGAGACGGAG
This sequence comes from Amycolatopsis rhabdoformis, assembly GCF_035918295.1. Taxonomy (GTDB): domain Bacteria; phylum Actinomycetota; class Actinomycetes; order Mycobacteriales; family Pseudonocardiaceae; genus Amycolatopsis; species Amycolatopsis rhabdoformis. The sequence continues at coordinate 1,698,380 of NZ_CP142149.1, read as the reverse complement.
CACTCCGATGGGCCGTGGTTCATGGGCTTCCCCGAGGGACTGTCGGACGAAATCGCCGTGAGCATCGACAACACGGTGGTCTTTCCCGCGCCGTGGCCCCTCCTGCGCCAGACCGGTTGACCGCGGACTGGGCCGGAATTCGGGGTGAGGGCCCGCTTTCCGGCCCCCACCCCGAGTCACCCCCGTGCCGTCGGCGCTACTTCGTCACGCACTGCACCACCGGATCGGCGGCGGTGCCGGAGGCGGTGCAGTCCAGGGTGTGGCCGGCGGTGGGCTGGGGGTAGGACGCGATGAGCTTCCCGTGCTCCTGCCCCGGGTGCGCGGGCAGCTCGCCGGTTTCGGTGGCGAGGAAGAACTGCTCGTCGGTGATGTCGTAGCCCTCGGCGTCGTAGCTGGGCAGCTCTTCGACCGCGTGCGGGCTCACGACGGTGCCCAGGCCCTGCTTGCCGCCGGCGTCCCATTCGAGGAGGTCGATCGCGTAGGAGCCGGTGGTGAGACGGAGGTTGTCCGGCTGGGTGCCGGGCCGCGGAGTGGGCGGGTTGGTCGTGGTGGGCGAAGGCGCGGCGGCCTCCGGTGCGGCCGGCGCCGGCGAGTCGCCGGCGGTGGCGATGGCCGTGCCCGCCGCGGCCACGAGGGCCACGGCGACCCCGACACCCGCCAGGGTCCCCCGCTTGAGGTTGATGCGTGTCATGGAGAAAACCACCCCTTGTCGTTCCGATTGTCCGGAACTCATGCTGGCGCGCTGAATTCTCAGGTTTGTCGGGATGGTGTCCGGATCTCGCAACAGGATTCAGGCGCTGCGGCACGTGCGGTTGTGGTAGGTCGTGCCGATCGCGACCACGTCGACGCCCGCGCTGCCCACGGACCGGCCACCGGCGACGAGAGCGGCGATCGTGGTGCACACGACCTGGCCCAGGCGCGCGGGAACGTCGTCCGGCAGCGCCGTGGGCACGCGCACCGTGACGGGGGTCGAGGTGGTGTCGACGGCGGAGAAGATCTGGCCGGTGGGCAGCAGCGACGAGTAGCCCTCCGCCCGCTCCTGCGCCGTCGGGCCGGCGAACAGGGCGGCGAGCACGTTCTGCGGCCCCACTTCCCGGCTGGAACCGGTGAAGCGCAGCACGGGCGCGAGCTTGCCACCGCGCAGGAAGTACAAGCTCACGCGGCCGGCGGACTGCTTGTTCAGGTACGGCCCCGATCCGGCGGGCACGACACCGGTCGGCTGGATGCCGCAGCCGGCCGCCAGCAGCAGGGCGACCAACGGCGGGGCGAGGCGGCGGATCACGGCCGCTCCCGGGGCAAGGTGAGGGTGAACCTCGCGCCGCTGCCGGTGTTCGCGGCGGTGAGGTCGCCGCCGTGGAGGCGGGCGTTTTCGCGGGCGATGGCGAGGCCGAGGCCGCTGCCCTCCGAGCGGGCGCGCGAGGTGTCGGCCTTGGTGAAGCGGTCGAACACGTGCGGCAGGACCTCCTCGGGGATGCCGGGACCGTGGTCGGTCACGGTGAGCGTGACCGTGCGCGCGTCGGCGGCCAGCGCGAGGTAGACGGGCGGGCGGCCGTGGCGCAGGGCGTTGCCGACGAGGTTGGCGACCACCACGTCGAGCCGCCGCGGGTCCAGGGTCGCCAGGACGCCGGGCGCGAGGTCGAGCACCAGGCCCTCGTGCCCGGTCCAGCCGCGGGCGGCCAGCGTGTCGGTGACGGCCGTGGCGACATCGCGCTCGTCGAGGCGCAGCTCGGCGCGCCCGGCGTCGAAGCGGGAGACCTCCACGAGGTCCTGCACGAGCCGGGTCAGGCGGCGCGTCTCGCTCGACACCAGGCGCGCGGCCACGGCGGTGTCCTCGGGCAGCTGCTCCGCGTCTTCGTCGAGCACGTCGGTGACGGTGTTCATCGCGGCCAGCGGCGTGCGCAGCTCGTGGGAGACGTCGGCGACGAACCGGCGCGCGTCGGCCTCCATCGCCCGCAGCGACTCGACCGTGCGTTCCAGCTCCGCGGCCGTGCCGTTGAACGTGGCCACGAGCTGCGCGAGCTCGTCGGAACCTTCCACCGGCAGCCGCACGTCGAGCTGCCCGCCGCCGAGCTTGCGCGCCGCCGTGTTCAGCGCGCGCACCGGCCGCAGCACGCGCCGCGCGGCCAGCAGCGCCAGCACCGCGGCGACCGGCAGCACCAGCAGCGTGGTCCGCCACGCGCTCGTGGCGAGCTGGTCGATGTCGTCCTGCCGACGGTCCAGCGCCACGGCCGTGTACACCTCGAGACGCGCGCCCGGCGTGTCCGGCAGCTCGGAGTTCAGCACCACGGTGCCCGCGACGAAGAACGGCTCACCGTTCTGGTCGAGCACGCGCTGGAACTGGATCCCGCTGCCCGCCGCCACTTCCCGCCGCAACTCGGCCGTGAGCAGGCTCGGCGTGAACCCCGGCCGGGAGCTCAGTCCACCGTAGACAGCCGTCGCGTTGCCATTGTTCACGTTGTCCGCCAACGCGTCGAGCTGCGCCTCGTCGGGCGGCAACGCCAGCTGCGGCAGGTACGCCGTGACCTGGTCCCGCAGCTGATCCATCACCGGGTCCTGCACCGCCCGCAGGATCGTGGTGCGCGCCGACACGTAACTCGCCCCGGCCGCCGCGGCCGCGCCGACCACCGTCATCGCGGCGAACGCGAGCACCAGCCGCGGCCGCAGCCCCGAAAGCCACGCCCGCACCCCCGGCCGAGTCACCACGAAAGCCATTATTCACACCGGACCGGGCAGGCGCGGGAGGACGACGATCTTGTAGCAGAACCATGACAACGAGCTGGTTCTGAGCCACTCAAGCGTGAACGGGCGGGTCCGCGTCGAGGTCACGTGCCTTGCGGAAATCCACGATCCGCTGCCAGGCCAGCCTCGGGTGCGCCGCCATCCACCGCCGGGCGACCGCGAGCTGGTGGAAGTCCGCGGCCGCGAGCTCGGTGTGCCCGAGGTCGTCGGTGAACGCCTCCAGGAGAGTGGCGCAGAACAACGTGAGGCAGCCCGCGTTCCAGCGCAGGACGTCGGTCTCCGTCAGCGAATCCTCGGCCGCTTCCGCCACCAGGTCCTGGGCCATCCGCGACAGCTCGAGCGGGTTCTCGACCTCCGAAATGGTGAACAGCCGCGCGGTGAGCGCCACGTGCTCGGCGGTGGTGCTCAGCACGGCGGTGAGCCCGGTCAGTGCGTGGATCTTGGCGGACAGCTCCTTCCGCACCAGCACCGAGGTGACTGTCGCGAGGCTCGGCTCGTGGATCGTCGTCGAAACGTCGACCATTTCGACCGCGTACCGCTGCAGATCCCGAGGCAGGCCACCCGAGAGGCAGTGGCAGAGGTAGCAGAACTGTTCGGTGACCCCGACGACCCGCGACGCCACCCAGCGCCGGCTCTCCTCGAGGGTGAAGTGATCGAGGCGGACCATCTCGGAAAACGCACTGTCGAACGCGTCGCGGATACCCAGGCCACGCTGCTCGAAGTTCAGCACGGCGTCGTCGGACACCGAGACGAAGAACATGCAGCCACGAACCCCGAAGACACCCTTGATGTCGTTGATGAACTGGTGCGCCTTTTCCGGCTCCCCGATCTTGTCGAGCTCGTCGATGGCGATTACCATCCGGTCGATCAACCCGGCCTCCCTGAGGGTGGCCGAGGTCTGGCCGGCGAGCGCCCTCAGTTTCTCGACCACTTCGGGGTGGGTGAGCTGCTGCTCGGCCTGCTGCGTCGACCAGGTCCGGCCTGCCTCACCCTTCAACGGCAGACTCAGCTTGCCAGACCAGCCGGTGGTGTGGGTCTGCAGGAACCGCGTCTGGGCGAGCTGACGAGTGGCGGCGCGGTGCAGTTCGACCAGGTCGTGGTGACGCCGCCGCCAGGCGGCACGAGAAAGCAGGGTGAAGGGCGCGAGCACGACCATGCGCACGAGCTGCAGAACCACGAGCGCGATCAACACCAAGGCGATGACGTGGGTGACCGGCTGGGCTCGCCACAGGACCCCAGCCGACACCGGCAAGTCCGCCACCGCCTTGGTGGTCAGCGTTGCGATCTCCCGTAGGAAATCGAGCAGCGGGACGCCCCAAAGCAGCAGAGCTGCACCGAGCATGACCACGGTGAAGACGAGGTACTTGGCCAAGCTGACAGCGGCCTGTCGCAGGACCGCGCGACGATTCTTCTTGTCTAGCCGCAGCACCGGGCGGAGCACGTCGCCCGTCCTGTCGATCACCGTCCGGCACAGCAACGCGTGCAGGTGCAACACGAAGTCGCGCGCCTCGTAATTGGCGGGAGCCGACGCCAGCACCACCAGCGGCTGTCGGCCGCCCGTTGTCAACCGGCCGTACCGCAACGCCTCGATGGCCGTCGTCTTGCCGACGCCTCGCGATCCGGCCAGCGCCACCGCGCCCGATTCGGTTCGCTCGATGATCCGCCGCAACCGTTCGGCGCCAGCGGTCATCACGGTTTCCCCGCCACCCCCTTCGTCGAGCCCCGACACGTCGCCGTAGACGAGCGTGGTGCCATCCCGGCGCGACCGGTGGACCCGGATGTAGTCGAGGAACGCCGGCACGACCACCTCGGTCAGGAGGTACTCACGCCGGTCACCGATATCCAGCAGGTCGGGATGTGGTTCGGTCCGCGGGACCAGATTCAGGACCCCGGTCCCGTCGCGGCCAGGGCGCGTCAGCCCTGAGACGGAAAGTGCCGCCACTGCACAGAATCCCAGGATCACCAGCACGTGCGCGGGCACCGGCATCCGCGGCCACGCAGCTCGCATCAAGGACAGGTACGTGACTCCTCCGACCGCGGTCGCGGCCAGCCGGAAGTACTGGCCCGGGCGCAACGACGTCAGCGTTGAGGTGACCGCCGACGCCCCGTAGCCGCCGATGCGGCCCAGCCGATCCCGCTCGATACGGATCCGCGCTACGACCGACTCGTCGGCGAGCACGTGGGCTTCCGCGTCCTGCAGCCGCACCCGCTCTTCGCTCAATGCCCTGGTGACCTCACGGTAGGTGCCGGCCTCGTCTACCAGGACCTGGAGAACGAGGCGGGCACTCCAAGCATCGAAGTCGTCGAAATCCGCGTCCCGGAGCTGCTCCATCACCGCGTCGGTCGCCCGCCCTTCGCGGGCCTGTTCGACGAGCCTCAGCCGGACTGTCGTGGTCAACAGGACCGCCGCGAGAAAGCACAAGAGGCCCAATGCCAGCGCCAGAACGGAGTCAAATTCGAGCGTGTCCTGCAGCGTCACGAACAGGAGGAGGGAGACCCCGCACGCCGTGAACGCACCCAGCGTGAAGCTCTGCACCGGCGGCTGCTCGAGCTGCGGCACCGCCTCCTGGCGATCTGCTGATGGCGACGGCACCGGACAAGTTTGCACCATGGGCGACGAAAACGGTCACGATCGGCGTCATCGGCCACCTTCGCCGCATCGTTCACCCGAAGCACCCGCCGCACGCCCGCGACCTCACGCCGACGTGAGCGAAGGCGGCAACGCATCCACCCCCCACCCACGGTTCGGCTTCGCGCTCATGCGCAGCACCAGTTCGCCGCCGTGGATCACCTCGGCGTGGGTGAGCCAGGCGCGGTGGAGGGGCCGGCCGTTGAGGGTGGCCGACGAGATGTAGACGTTCGCGGCCGAGTTGTCGAGCGCGTGGACGGTGAAGGTGCGGCCGGGGCCCGTGGTGAAGCGGGCGCGGTCGAACAGCGGGCTGCCGAGGAGGTAGACGCCGCTGGCCGGGGAGACGGGGTAGAAGCCCGCGGCGGCCAGGACGTACCAGGCCGACATCTGGCCGGCGTCGTCGTTGCCGGCGAGGCCGGTCGCGCCCGTGCGGTAGGCGTGGTCGAGGACGTAGCGCGACCACTTCTGCGTGAGCCACGGGGCGCCGGCGTAGGTGAACAGGAAGGGCATCTGCTGCACGGGCTCGTTGCTGTGGTTGTAGAACTCGTTCCACTTCATCATCAGGTCCGGCGGTGTGTTCTCGAAGATGCCGTTGAGCCGGTCGAGGAACGCGGCGCGCCCACCGGCGAGGCGCACGAGGCCGCCGACGTCGTGGGGCACGAACCAGCCCTGTTGTTCGGGGTTGCTCTCGATGCAGCCGTCGGCCGGGCCCATCCAGGTGCCGTCGGCGTTGCGGCCGCGGAACCAGCCGGCGTCGGGGTTGAAGAGGTTGCGGTAGTTCAGCGAAGTGGCGTAGAGGCGCTTCGCGTCGTCCTTCTTGCCCAGTGCCTCCGCGAATCGCGCGAGCGCGTAGTCCGTGTACGCGTTCTCGACCGTCGACGAGAGGCTGTAGGTGACGCAGTAGCCGAGCGAGGTCCAGTTCGCGAAGTCGGTGCGGTTGGACCGTTCGGCCGGGCCGAGCGCCACCTCGCGGCAGAAGCGGTACGCCTTCTCCACGTCGAACCCGCGCAGCCCCTTGAGGTAGGCCTCGGCGATCACGTTGACCGCCGCGTCGCCGAGCATCGTGTCGGTGTCCTTGCCGAGCAGTTCCCACCGCGCGAGGCCGCGCGTGAGGCCGCGGTCGGTCAGCGACACCAGCGACGTGATCGTCTCCTGCACCACGTCGGGATCGATGATGGTGAGCAGCGGGAACTGCGCGCGAAACACGTCCCAGCCACTGAAGAGCGTGCGGTGCGTGACGCCGTCGCGCACCGGCGCGGTGTCGCCCACGCGGTGGCGGCCGTCGACGTCGCCGAACAGCCGCGGGTCGATCATCGAGTGGTACAGCGCGGTTTCGAAGATCTCGCGCTGCTCGGCCGTGCCGCCTTCCACCGCGACCTTGCCCAGCGCGTCGGCCCACGTGCGCCGCGCGCCGGCGGCCACGGCGTCGAAACCCCAGCCCGGCAGGTCGTGGCGCAGGTTGCGGCGCGCCCCGTCGAGGTCGACGAACGAGACGCCCGCGCGCACCGGCACCTGCTGCCCGGCGCGGACCGGGAACTCGGCGAAGAAACCGAGCTGGGTGCCGTCGCGTTCGCCGAGGTCGGTGCGCACGTCGGTGCCGTCCCAGGTGCCGAAGACCGCGATCGGGTGCGGGAACTCCATCGTGAAGTACACGGTGTAGGCCGGGCTCTGCGCGCCGCAGCCCCAGCCGCCGCCGGTGTGGTCGCAGCGCAGCCAGCCCTCGACGGTGGTGGCGTCGACCTGGCGCACGTGCTGCGCGATCGAGTGCGAGCCGTCGGGGCCGATGCGGCGCGTGAGGTCCACCTTCACGCGGCCGGTGCCGGCGTCGTGGAAGGTGAAGCGCAGCAGGCCGGCGCGTTCGGTGGCGGTGAGCTCGGCGCGCACGCGGTAGCGGTCGAGCTCCACCGCGTAGTAGCCGGCGCGCGCGGTCTCGGTTTCCTTGCGGTACGGGCTCTTCGCCTCGTCGCGGCCGGTCACGAGCGGCCCGGTCTGCGGCAGCACCTGGAGGTTGCCGAGGTCGCCGTAACAGCCGACGCCCGACATGTGCAGGAAGCTGAAGCCCTCGATGGTGGTCATCTCGGCCGAGTAGCCGCTGCCGTTGTCACCGCCGGAAACCGTGTCCGGGCTCAGCTGGACCAGGCCGAACGGCGCGACCGCGCCCGGGAACGTCTTGCCGCACGCCGTGTCGGCGGCCGTCGTGACAGATCCGATGATCGGGTCGACGGAATCCACCGGCTGCGTCCGGGCACCGGCGGCCACGGCAGCGTGGGGCAGGGCCGTGACGGCGGCCACCGCGCTCGTGCCGACCAGAAATCCGCGCCTGGACAGAGAACCCGCGTCGGTCATGCTTCATCGCCTTCCGGACGCTCGTGCAGTTGTCGCGGACCACACTGGGCGACCGGGCGAGCCGGGTCAAGCAGACATCGGATGTGTGCCGGTTTCTGTCCACTCGTTTGTCCGGCCCACCAGAAAGTCCATTGTGGACGTCACGCCGAGAGCAGGCGCCGGACTTCCGGCACGACATCACCGGCGAAGGCGCCGACCTGGCTGCTGGAATTGTCCTCGGGCAGGAACACGAAGCCCGTGAACGGTAACTCGCTGCCGAGTTTCGCCAGCAGCTCGGCCCATTCCGAGGCTGTGCCCCGCACCGGGTCGACGCCCTGTTCAATCCGCGGCGCACCGGGTGCTTCCGTGATCGTGCCCACGAGGTGCGCGATCCGGCGAACCGCGGCTGGATCCCGGCCCGCCGCGATCGCCGCCTCGTCGAGGAGGCGGTGCGCGTCCGGCCACTTCTCATACGGCAGGTAGGACGCGATCGGCGCCGCCCAGCCGTCCGCGATCCGGCCGGTGAGCGCGAGGGCCTTCGGGCCCTGCGCACCGACCCAGATCTCGATCGGATGCGCGGGCGCCGGTCCTGGCGACGCGCCGGCGAGCGAGTAGTACTCGCCCTCGAACTCGATCGGCGCGCCGTCGTGCTGCCACAGCGCCCGCAGCACGGTCACCGCTTCCGCCAGCGCCGCGTTCGACTCGCGCGGGCTGCGGCGCGGCACCCCGAGCCGCGTGATCGCGTCCCAGTAGCCCCCGGCGCCGCGCGCCAGCTCGAACCGCCCGCCCGACACCAGATCCAGCGCCGCCGCCGTCTTCGCCAGCAACGCCGGCGGCCGCAGCGGCAGGCTCGCCACGTCGGGGAACACGGTGATCTTGCTCGTGGCCGCCAGCAGGTCGCCGGCCAGCACCAGGGTGTCCAGCCGGTCGGGCGCGAACGGCGCGTCCTGGATGCCGAGGAGGTCGAGCCCGCCGTGTTCCGCGGCCGCGGCGAAGGCCCGGTTGGCCGCCACGTCGACGGTCGGCGTCAGCGCGACACCGAACAACAGGTCGTCACGCACCACGGGCTCCATCGAAGTCAACAGTCATTACCGTCAGGAATCATGCCGACTCCCGGCCGGCGCCGCCACGCGCCGGAGACTCATTTTCCGCCGCGATCGAATCAGGGCGGCCCGGTGGGTGTGCCGGACCGCCCTGTCGATCACGCTTCGCGGTTACGCTCGCAACAGTCAGTCGACCGGCGGCCACACCGGGATCGGCCCGCGGCCCGACGGGAACCGCACGTTCTTCGCGCGCACGAACTCGTGCAGCGTCTCGGCGGCGTTCTCCCGGCCGAACCCGCTGCCCTTCACGCCGCCGAACGGCGAGCCGAGGAAGGAGCGGCGGACGTAGTTGTTCACGAACACCATGCCGGCCTGCAGGTCCCGCGCGAGGTTCGAGGCGCGGAAGTGATCGCGCGTGATGAGCGCGGCCGTGAGCCCGTACGCGGTGCCGTTGGCGATGCGCACGGCTTCCTCGTCCGTGTCGTGGACGAGAATCGCGGCGACCGGGCCGAAGATCTCCTCCTGCGCCACGGTGTGGTCCGGCTGCACGCCGGTGAGCACCGTCGGCGGGACCCAGAAGCCGCCGGCCAGCCGCGTGTCGGCCGGCAGCTCGCCCTGGAAGACGATCTTCGCGCCCTCCTTCACCGCGGTGTCGATGTACCCGAGCACTCGCTGCTGCTGGCGCGCGTCGACCATGGCGCCGATGTCCGTGGCCGCATCGAGCCCGTCGCCGACCTGCAGCTTCGCGGTGGCGGCCACGAAGCGCTCCACGAACTCGTCGTGCAGCGACCGGTGCACCACGATCCGCGCGGTCGACGTGCAGGCTTCCCCCTGGTTGTAGAACATGCCCTCGATCGCGACGGTGACGGCGACCTCGAGGTCGGCGTCGTCGAGCACGATCAGCGCGTTCTTCCCGCCGAGCTCCATCGTGGCGAAGGTGAGGTTCTCCGCGGCGGTGCGCAGCACGGCCTGGCCGGTCTTGGTGGCGCCGGTGAAGGTGATGCGCTCGACGACCGGGTGACCGGCCAGCGCGGGGCCGGCCGACAGACCCGACACGACGTTCACGACCCCCGGCGGCAGGACCTGGTTCACGAGCTCCACGAGGCGCAGCACGGCCAGCGGTGCCTGCTCCCCCGGCTTGATCACCACGGTGTTGCCGGCGGCCAGCGCGGGCGCGGTCTTCTTGGTGAAGTGCATCGGCGGCCAGTTGAACGGCAGGATCGCGGCCACCACGCCGTAGGGCTCGTAGTGCACGCGCGCCTCGATCGGGCCCTGGTCCAGCACCTCACCGTGGAGCGTTTCGGCGAGGCCGCTGAAGTAGTCGAACCCGGCGGAACTGAACGCCACGTCGAAGCGCCGCGCGTCGCGCACCGGCTTGCCGACCTCCCGGGCCTCGAGCTCGGCCAGCTCCTCGGCGTGCTCACGGATCAGCGCGGCGACCTTGCGCAGCAGGCCGCTGCGCTCGCGCGGCGTGAGGCGGCCCCACTCGCCCTCGTACGCCCGGCGCGCGTCGCGCACGGCCCGGTCCACGACGTCGTCGCTCGCCTCCACCACGTCGGCCAGGTGCGCACCGGTGGCCGGTTCGAGCACGGCGAACGACGGCGCCTCCTCCGGCGTCACCCAGCTGCCGCCGATGAAGGAGCCCCAGCGGGTGCGCGGCAGCGGACCACGGCCGTCGGCCGGCAGGACGGGTTCCAGGGCGTCGGACATCGGGAGATCCCTTCGGTGACTGTGAACGATTGCGGTGCGTGGCCGCCGAAGCCGCCATTGACCACAGACTACTCAGCTCCTACGATAATGCAATCGATTGCGGTAACGGCACCGCAGGGTGCTGGTCTTGCGGCACAGTTCGACGGAAGCGCAGTTCGGCAGGAGGCAGTCGGATGAGGACCTTGCTCAGCGGAGGCGCAGTGGTGGCGCCCGGCCGTCCGGAACTTCTGGACGGAGGAGACCTCCTGATCGACGGGACGACCATCGCCGCGCTCGGCCCGGCGGGGACCGTGAGCCGCGAAGGGGTCGACCGGGTCGTCGACACGACCGGCTCGATCGTGCTGCCGGGGCTGATCAACGCCCACCAGCACGACTGGTACCTCTACGGCAAGGGGCTCGGCTGCGACGTGCTGCTGGAGCAGTGGATCGCCGGCTGCCTCGTGCCGCTCAAGGACAACCTCGACGTCGACGACCTGCGCGTGGCCAGTGAGCTCGCCGCGCTCGACATGCTGCGCGGCGGCACCACCAGCTCGGTGAACCACCTGGTGAACGAGACCACGATCGCCGACGAGGAAGCCATCCTCGGCCCGGTGGCCGACGCCGGCGTCCGCCAGTTCTTCGCCAAGGTGATCCGCCCGCACGACGCCCGCGACGGGTACGCGAGCGCGCGCGAGTCGTTCGGGAAGTGGGACGGCGCCGCCGAGGGCCGCATCCGCGTCGGGTTCGTGCTGGAGGCCACGGCGCACTGGGTCGCGCTGGGCACGAGCTCCGAGGAGATGGTGCTGGGCGGCCACGAGCTCGCCGTGGAGAAGGACACCTTCGTGACGTCGCACATCGCCGGCGGCACCATGTCGCGCGACGAGGGCTACCTCAAGTGGGTGCTGGAGACCGGGCGCACCGACGTGCAGTTCCTGCACCGCCTCGGGGTGCTCGACGACCGCTGGATCCTCGCGCACACCATCCACCCGCGCGGCAACGACCTCGACCTCATCGCCGCCTCGGCCAGCACCGTCGCGCACACCCCGAGTTCCGAAGCCGCCCGCGGCGCCGGCATCACGCCGGTGAAACACATGCTGGACAACGGCATCCGCGTCGCGCTCGGCACCGACGGACCGATGGTCGACCTCACCAACGACATGGTCGAGCAGCTCAAGTGGACCCGCCTGCTGCAGAACCAGCTCCACGAACACCCCGGCTCGATCGAGCTCGGCACGCTCGTGACCATGGCCACGGCCGACAGCGCCCACGCCGTGCGCGCCGGCGCGCACCTCGGCAGCCTCGAACCCGGCTTCACCGCCGACATCGCGGTGTTCGACCTCGCCACGCTGCACGCGGGCCCGGTGCACCACCCGCTCACCACCTTCATCCACGCGGCCCGCGGCACGGACGCGAAGCACGTGTTCGTGAACGGCGAGCAGCTGCTGGACAACGGCCGCTTCACCCGCGTGGACGACCTGCACGTGACGGACCTGATGCGGCGCGCGGGTGATCGCGCGAAGGCGCTGGGGCGACGGGCGGGGTTGCTGCCGGAAGAGTGAGGGCACTTCAGAGCCCTGGCGCGCGCGGCGGTGCGGGCCAGGGCTTTCCGTTGCGGTGCAAGGGAAACGGATGATCCCAGGCGGCCGCGGTCTTGCCGTGGGACTGGATGCGGAGCACAGGAGCGGGGAGGTCCCCGAACGTCGCTCGCCGCGCTAGGACTTCACCGGCGCCGTCGAGTCGCGGCTGACCAGCTCCACCGGCAGCACCACGCGCTTGGCCGGTGAATCCGGTGCGGCGATGCGCTCCAGCAGCAACCGCGCGGCTTCGCGGCCGAGGTCGTAGTGCGGGATCCGCACCGTGGTCAGCGAAGGACGCTGGCGGTCGACGAACGGCATGTCGTTGAAGCCCGTGACGGAGACGTCGCCGGGAACCGTGCGGCCGAGGTCGGCCAGGGCGGAGTAGCAGCCGAGCGCGATGAGGTCGTTGCCGGCGAGCACGGCGGTGAGCTCGGGGTGTGCGGAGAGCAGGCGCAGAGTCGCCGCGTGGCCCGCGGTTTCGGTGAAGGCGTCGGCGAATTCGACGACCGGCTCGAGGCCGGCGGACGCGGTGGCGTCGAGGTAGGCGCGGTAGCGTTCCCAGCCCGTGGAGAGCTCACGGGGGCCGGCGACGTGGCCGAGGCGCGTGTGGCCGAGCTCCGCGAGGTGGCGCACGAGCAGGTGGATGCCCGCGGCGTTGTCTGCGGTCACCGACGGGATGCCGCCGTTGTCGGTGCGGCGGTTCACGAGCACGGTGGGCACGGCGACGTCGGCGGCGAACGCGGCCGAGCGGCTGCTGGTGGCCAGGATGAAGCCGTCGATCTGGCGCCCGCGCATGGCCGTGACCAGCTCGCGTTCACGCTCCGGGTCGCCGTCGGTGTTGCCGACCAGCGCCATGTACCCGGCGTCCCGCAGACCGTCCTCGATGCCGCGGACGATCGGCGGGAACACCGGGTTGCGCAGGTCCGGCACGAGGACACCGGCGACCGAGGACGTGCGCGTGCGCAGGCTGCGCGCGGCGGAGTTGGGCGCGTAGCCCAGGGCGCGCGCCGCTTCGGCGACCCGGTTGGCCGTGCGCGCGTTGACCATCCCGCGCGTGGCGGGGTTGAGCGCCCGGCTCGCGGTCGCCGCGTGCACCCCCGCCCGCTCGGCGACGTCCTTGATCGTCGGCGGCCTGTTCATCGTGCCAGCATAGAGTGACCGGACGTCACCAGGAGACGGCGACGTACTTGGACTCCGTGTACTCCAGCAGCCCTTCGTGCCCGCCCTCGCGGCCCAGCCCGCTCTGCTTCACCCCGCCGAACGGAGCGGCCGGCTCGGACACCAGGCCGCGGTTGAGCCCGACCATGCCGGACTCCAGCGCCTCCGAAAGCCGCAGGCCCCGCGCGAGGTCGCGGGTGTACACGTAGGACACCAGGCCGTGCTCGGTGTCGTTCGCCCAGGCCACCACCTCGTCCTCGGTGTCGAAGGTGACGATCGGCGCCACCGGGCCGAAGATCTCCTCCGCGAGCACCGGCGCGCCCGCCGGCACGTCGGCCAGCACGGTCGCCGGGTAGTAGAACCCGGTGCCCTCCGGGCGTTTCCCGCCGACCAGCACGCGGGCGCCGGCCGCGACCGTGCCCTCGACCAGCTCGTCGACCTTGTCCACGGCGGCCGCGTTCACCAGCGGACCCAGCTCGATGCCCGCCTCGGTGCCCGGGCCCACGCGCAGCGCGCCCATCCGTTCCGCGAGCCGGCGCGCGAACTCCGGCGCCACGCCGCGCTGCACGAAAAACCGGTTGGCCGCGGTGCAGGCCTGGCCGCCGTTGCGCATCTTGGCGATCATCGCGCCGTCCACCGCCGCGTCGAGATCGGCGTCGTCGAACACGAGGAACGGCGCGTTGCCGCCGAGTTCCATCGACGTGCTCACCACGGTGTCCGCGGCCGTGTGCAGCAGCGCGCGGCCGACCTCCGTCGAGCCGGTGAACGAGAGCTTCCGCACGCGCGGGTCGTGCACCATCGCGGCGACGACCTGACCCGAGCGCGTGGAGGGCACCACGTTCACCGTGCCCGCCGGCGCGCCGGCCTCTTCGAGGATCGCGGCGATCGCGAGCGCAGTGAGCGGTGTTTCCGACGCGGGCTTGAGGATCACGGTGCAGCCGGCGCCGAGCGCGGGTGCGATCTTGCGCGTGGCCATGGCCGCCGGGAAGTTCCACGGTGTCACCAGCACGCTCACGCCGATCGGCTGGCGCAGCACCAGGATCCGGTTGGCCCCGCCCGGCGCGGTCTGCACGGTGCCCGCCACGCGCACGGTTTCCTCGGCGTACCAGCGGAAGAACTCGGCCGCGTAGTTCACCTCGCCCAGCGCGTCGGGCAGGGCCTTGCCGTTCTCGCGCACGATCAGCTCGGCCAGCTCGTCCGCGCGCTCGTGCATGAGCGTGAACGCCCGCTGCAGCACGTCGGCCCGTGCGCGCGGCGCGGTCGCGCCCCACGCGGGCAGCGCCGCGGCGGCCGCGTCGACGGCGGCCCGACCGTCTTCGACGCTGCCGTTCGCGACCGTGGCCAGCGGTCCGGCTGTGGCGGGGTCGGTCACGGTGATGCGGGACCCGTCGGACGAGGGCCGCCACTCACCGCCGATGAACAACTCTTCGGGGACCTTCACGGTGTCTCCTCGGGCTCAGTACGGGTTGGCGACGAACAGGTCCTGCGCGGGGAACTTCGTGAGCACCTCGACGCCGGAGTCGGTGACCACGACTTCCTCCTCGATGCGCGCGGCGGAGAATCCGTCGGTGGCCGGGCAGTAGGTCTCGAGCGCGAACACCATCCCGGGCTTGATCTCGACCGGGTCGGCGAGGCTGTTGAGCCGCGAGATGATCGGCCGCTCGTGCAGACCCAGGCCCAGACCGTGGCCGAACTGCAGGCCGAACGCGGCCATCTCGTCGGAGAAGCCGAACTCGGTCGCGGCGGGCCAGACGCGTGCGACGTCGTCGGTGCCGATACCCGGCTTCACCGCTTCGATCGCCGCGTCCATCCACTCGCGCGCCTGCCGGTAGGCGCCGCGCTGCACGTCGGTGGCGCTGCCGACGCTGAACGTGCGGTAGTAGCAGGTGCGGTAGCCGTTGAACGACTGGATGATGTCGAAGAACGCCTGGTCGCCGGGCCGGATGAGGCGGTCGGAGAAGTTGTGCGGGTGCGGGTTGCACCGCTCCCCCGACACCGCGTTGATCGCCTCGACCTGGTCGGAACCCATTTCGTAGAGCCGTTTGTTGGCCAGCGCCACGATCTCGTTCTCGCGCACGCCGGGCTTGAGCGCCTCCACGATGTCCTGGTACACACCATCGACCATCGCCGCGGCCTGCGAGAGCAGCGTGATCTCGTCCGACGACTTGATCTCGCGCGCGTCGAGCATCGCCTGCTGCGCATCGACCACGGTGAGGCCCTGGCGCTGCATCTCGAACAGGAACGGCGGCTCCACGATGTCCACGCCCACCGGCGAATCCGCGACGCCGGCCTGCGTGAGCAGGTCCTTGATCTGGGTCACCGCGGCGCGCATCAGACCGGCTTCGGGCGAGATCGCGCCGCGCAGGCCGAGCATCCCGGCCCGGCAGTTCTCCGGCTCCAGCCACGGCGAGTACAGCTGGTGGTGCTTCGCCGCGGATCCGAAGTCCCACAGCATCGGCTCACCGTCGCGGGTGAGCAGCGCGTAGCGGGTCATCTTGTCGCCGAGCGCGCCGCCGATCCACGTCTGCGTGGTGTAGCGGATGTTGTAGAAGTCGAACAGCAGGAACGCGCCGCACTCCCCCGCGTCGAGCGAGGCCCGGGCGCGCGCGAGCCGGTAGTCGCGCAGCCGCGCGAAGTCCACGCGCTGCTCGAAGTCCACCGCGTTGTGGCCGGGGGCCGGGATCGGGCGGCCGTCAGGCATCTTCGGGCTCCAGACCGTCGGTCACGTCGGCGTTCTCCGACACGAGCGTGAGGCCCGAGCGGCGCGCCTGCTCCTCGATGAGCACGGCGAAGTCCTGCTCCACCAGCCCGGCCCCGATCGCCGACGCCACCAGCTGCGCGGTGGCCGCGGCCACCGGCATCGGCGCTTCCAGCTCGCGCGCCGCGGCGAGACCGAGGTCGAAGTCCTTGCGCAGCAACGGCATCGTGAACGTCGGGGTAAAGTCGAGGTTCACCAGCGCGGGCGTCTTGTACTGGCTGAAGACCGAGCCCATCACCGAGTCGTTGAGGAACGCCATGAACGCCTCGCGCGTCACGCCGCCCTTCTCGGCGAGCACCGTGATCTCCGCGAGCGACTGGATCACCACTCCGAGGAACACGTTGTGGCAGATCTTCACCAGGCGCGCCACCTCGTCCTCGCCGACGTAGGTCACGCCGCGGCCGAGCACCTCCAGCATCGGGCGCACCTCGTCGAACACCGGGCGCGGGCCGGAGATCGCGAGGGTGAGCTTGCCCGAGCTCACCACCTTCGGGTTGCCGCTCACCGGCGCGGCCAGCAGCTCGGTGCCGCGTTTGGCGGCCTCCACACGCACGGCCGCCGAAGCCTCGGCCGACACCGTGGACGAGTCGATCACGACCTTCGGCGCGCGGCCCGGGTCGGTGAACAGCCCGCCGTCGCCCGAGGTCACCTGCTGGAGGTCGGCCGAGGCCGACACCATGCTGAACACCACGTCGCGCCCGGCGAGGTCCACCGGCCGGTCGACCACCGTCGCACCGGCGGCGATGAGCTCTTCGGCCTTGGCGCGCGTGCGGTTGCACACGGCGACGTCGTAGCCGGCCGCGAGCAACCGGCGCACGAGCGCCGCACCCATGCGGCCCGTGCCGATCCAGCCGATCGTGGGCCGGTCCGTGAGGGTCACCATGACAAGTACCTCCCATGCGCCGCCGGTTGCCGCCGGGCGCGTTCCGTCGCTAGTGCTGCAATCGTTTGCAACCATCATGCTGTGCCCGATAGGATCCGTCAAGTAGCCGTGGGAAAGCCGAGCTGCGAACGTCCGCAGCACCGGCACCCCGTCCGACCGTTCCGAAAGGCGGCCCCGCCGTGCACTCGATCCAGCTGGGCACGTTCAGCCCCTCGGTGCTGCTGTCGGTCGCCACCACCACCGGCGCGCTGGTCGAGGCCGGACTCGAGGTCACCGAGGTGCCGGCGAAAACGTCGGCGCACCAGTTCGCCGACCTGTTCGAAGGCCGGCTCGACGCCGCCTTCACGAACCCGGACAACGTGCTGGCCTACCGGTGCGTCGCCGGCAATCCGCTGGGCCGCACCGGCGACGTGCGGGTGCTCGGCGCGGTCGACCGCGGGCTCGGCCTGGGTTTGTTCACCGCACCCGGCAGCACCGGCCTCTCGAGCGGCGGCCGCCTCGGGGTCGACGTGCCCGGCTCCGGATTCGCCTTCATCGCGTTCGAGCTGCTCGCGCGCGCCGGCCTGGTCCGCGACACCGACTACGACGTGGTGAGCCTCGGTTCCACGCCCAAACGCGCTCGCGCTCTGATCGAGGGCACCGTGGACACGACGGTGCTCAACGCCGGCAACGACTTGGTCGCCGAGGCCCAGGGAGCCCACCGCGTCGCGTCGGTCACCGAGATCGGGCCGTACGCGGGCACCGTGCTGTGCGCGACCGCCGACGGCATCGCCGAGCACGGCACTGCGCTCGCCGCCCTGCTCGGAGTCACCTCGACGCTGGCGCGCGAGCTCGCCGCCGGACAGCACCGGCAGGTGGCGCTGGCCGCGATCACCGACCGGCTCGGCCTCACCGGCGCGAGCGCGGAACGGCACCTGGCGATCCTGACCGACCCCGCCCAGGGCCTGGTCCCCGACGCCCGCCTGACCCGCGAAGAGCTCGACACCGTCGTTTTCCTGCGCAATCGGCACTCTCGGGCCGCCACGCCGGTCACCGCGGCGGAGGCACTGGACAGCGGTCTCGTCGACGAGTCACTCCTACCCTGAGACGCAAACTGCTGCGATCGTTTGTCGTCGAGTCGAGCCACTGAAACACCACGCTCCAAGCGATCTAGCTGCGCATCTGCACAAGCCGGCCGCTGATC
Organism: Amycolatopsis rhabdoformis; assembly: GCF_035918295.1. GTDB lineage: Bacteria > Actinomycetota > Actinomycetes > Mycobacteriales > Pseudonocardiaceae > Amycolatopsis > Amycolatopsis rhabdoformis. Next base: position 1,680,396 of record NZ_CP142149.1, on the reverse strand, counting down.
AACATTGACCACCAGCTTCTCGGCGCCTACATTACTGCAATCGATCGCAGCTGTGCCGCTCGTCTCCGGCGCCCGGGAAGGCTCCCCATGAACAGCTCTCAGAGAACCACCGCGCCCCAAGCCCGGGCGGCCACCCGCCGGGTCCCCCTCGCCGTGTCGATCACCGGCTGGACGTTGCTGGTCCTGTCGTACCTGATCAACGCGATGGACCGGCAGGTCTTCTACCCGCTGCTGCCCGAGATCAGCGCCGAGCACGGCTTCAGCCTTTCCCAGGGCGGGCTGCTGGCCACCGGCTTCACCCTCGGCATCGCGCTGGCAGGCCTGCCGGCCGGTTACCTCGTGGAGAAGCTGCCGCGCAAGACGGTGCTCGTGATCAGCGTGTTCTTCTACTCGGCCGGCACGCTGGCGACGCCGCTCGCGTCCGGCTTCGCCGACATGGCCGTGTTCCGGCTGATCTCCGGCGCCGGCGAAGGCATGCAGGCGACCGCGCTGTACGCGGTGGTCGGCTCGTTCTTCGTGCTGCGCCGCTCGTTCGCGTTCGGTGTGCTCGGCGCGGTGTTCGGCACCGGCGTGTTCCTCGGGCCCCTGGTGGGCACGGCGATCGCGCAGGACCTCGGCGGCTGGCACACGCCGTTCCTCTTCTACGGCATCGCCGGGCTGGTGCTCTCCGTCCTCATCGGACTGCTGGTGCGCCGCGGCGTGACCGATCTCGACCCCGGCGTGGTGCGCGGCGCCGAGATCCCGACCGACCACGTGCCGAGCACACCGTTCAACCGCAACACCGCCCTGCTCTGCCTCGCCTGCATCGCCGGCGGGCTGGTGTTCTACGGCTACCTCGGCCTGTACCCGACGTACCTGCGCCAGCAGTTGCACTACACCGCCTCGGAGGCCGCCCTCGCCACGAGCGTGGTCGGGGCCGGGGCCGCGACGTCGATCCTCACCGGCTGGCTCGCCGACCGCTTCAACCCGCGCACGATCCTGCTCATCACCTACGCGGGGGTGGCCGTGAGCGCGTGGCTGGTGTTCAACGGCTCCGCGAGCCACGTGTGGCAGTACACGTGGTCGTTCGTGCTCGCCGTGTTCGTGGCCGGCTCGCTGTTCACCACGCTCAACGCCACCATGCAGCGCGCGGTGCGCCCCCGGTACGTCGGCCGCGCGGCCGGGATGTTCGTGTCGTTCTACTACGTGGCCGCCGCGTTCTCCGGGCTCCTGTTCGCCTCGCTCGTCGGCTCCCTCGGCTGGACCGGTGCCGCGCTCTGGCAGCTGACCATCCTGCCGCTGGCGACGCTGATCCCGTTGTGGTTCCTGGATTCCCGCAAGCTGCTCGACCCGCGCCGCGACGCCTGACCGCAGCCGGAAAAGCCGGTCCCCTTCCTTCGGTGGACCGGCTTTTCCGCGTTTGCCTCAGCGACGCACGAGCGTGCGTCCGAGCTGCTTCTCCAGGTGGACCTCGATGAACACCCGCAGGTACGGGTCGTTTTCGTACGCGTTGAACGCTTCGGCCAGTTTCGGCTGCGGGTGCTCGGTGCGGAACACGATGCGCCACATGTTCAGCGGGTCCTCCTCCGTGCCGCCCACCGAGTGCTCGACGTGGAAGATCGGCTGCCCTGTGCCTGCGGTGAACACGCGGCCATCGGGCGCTTCGAATGTCTCCGCACCGACGAAAAACGCGCGCCGGGCCTCGTGGTCGAGGCGGACGTGCTCGATGATCAGCTCGTAGTGGTCGGGGTCGGCCCAGCGCCGCTGCTGCGACACGCGGGTGAAGTCCTCCAGGTGCCCGTTGACGACACTCGGGAACTTCTCGGCACTGCCGGGCTTCACGACCGTGGGGATGTAGACGTCGGGCGCCGCGGCCTTGCGCTTTTCCATGTCCCACAGGTCGGTTCCGGTGTACCGGAACGGCGGGGTCACCTCGTAGCGCTCGCGCAGCACGTCGTTCACCCGCACCGGCGTGAGCTCGGCCGTGGTGCTGCCCGGCGCGTCCCACGCTTCCTTGATGATCGCTTCGTGGTCCATCGTGGTCCTCTCCGATGTCGGTGTTGCAGGGGAATTCAGGCGGCCAGCCGCCGCCGCACCTCGGGCACCACTTCGCGGGCGAAGGACTCGACCTGGTCGAGCGCCTGCTCCTCCGGCCAGAACACGAACGACGTGAACGGCTGCTCTTCGCCGAGGCGCACCAGCAGATCAGCCCACTGGCGCGCCGTGCCGCGCACCGGATCGGCGCCCTCGTCGACCCGGAGCCGGCCTTCGTTCGCGGTGATCGTGCCGACGACCTGGGTGATCCGGCGGACCCCGCGCGGATCGCGGCCGGCGGCTTCGGCCGCTTCGTCGATGATGCGGTTGGCTTCGGCCCACTTCTCGTACGGCAGGTAGGACGCGATCGGCGCCGCCCAGCCGTCCGCGATCCGGCCGGTGAGCGCGAGGGCTTTCGGGCCCTGCGAGCCGGTCCAGATCTCGATCGGGTGCGCCGGGGCCGGGCCGGCCGGGGCGCCCTCGAGTGAGTAGTACTCGCCCTCGAACCGGATCGGCGCGCCGCCGCTGCCCCACAGCGCGCGCATCAGCACGATCGCTTCCTCCAGCGCCGCGTTGGCCTCGCGCGGGCTGCGCCGCGGCACCCCGAGGCGCGTGATCGCGTCCCAGTAGCCGCCGGCCCCGAGCGCGAGCTCGAACCGGCCGCCCGACACCAGATCCAGCGCCGCGGCGGTCTTGGCCAGCAACGCCGGCGGCCGCAGCGGCAGGTTCGCCACGTCGGGGAACACACTGATCCGCTCCGTCGCCGCCAGCAGGTCACCGGCGAGTACGAAGGTGTCGAGGTAGTTCGGCACGTACGGGTGGTCCTGGATGCCGATCAGGTCCAGCCCCGCGGCGTCGGCGGCTCGCGCGAACAGCCGGTTGCCCACGATGTCCTCGACCGGTGTCAGCGAGACACCGAACTGCAGGTCTTTGCTCATGCCCCATGCTCCCGGACGAATTCGCCGATGCGGCCGACCGACGCGGCCGCCTCGGGAAGGAAAGACGCGAAGTGCTGCCAGATGTGCGGGGCGCCCTCGGTCACGACCAGCTCCGAGTCCACGCCCGCCGCCAGCGCCCGCTCGTGGAAGCGGCGCGAGTCGTCGATCATCACCTCTTCGCTGCCGACCTCCAGGTGGATCGGCGGCAGCCCGGCGAGGTCACCGAAGAGCGGCGACGCGAACGGATCCCGGGGGTCGTGGTCGCCGAGGTAGTGGGCCGCGAAGGCCTTCAGCGCGGCGCGGCTCACGAACGGGTCGCGCTCGGCCCGCTCGGCGAACGACGGCGCCGACACGGTCAGGTCCGTCCACGGTGACACCGGCACCGCGGCCGCCGGCAACGGCTCGCCGAGGTCCTTGAGCTTCAGCAGCAACGCCAGCGACAGGCCGCCGCCGGCCGAGTCGCCGCCAACGACGATCGCGGCCGGGGGCACGAGGGCGAGCAGCGCGCGGTAGGCCGACACCGCCGCGTCGAGCGCCGCCGGGAAGGGGTGCTCGGGCGCCAGCGGATAGTCCGGCAGGTACACCGTGGCGCGGGTCGCCGTGGCCAGCCGCGCCCCGATCTCGCGGTGGTTGTAGGCCGCGCCCTCGGTGTAGCCGCCGCCGTGGAAGTACAGCAGCGCCCGGCCGGGTTTCGACGCCGGCGTGGCCACCGCGAGCCCCGGAAAGCCCGGGGCCGCGGTGACCAGCGCGTCGTCCGGCACGGGGAACTGCTCGCTCCACCGGCGGTAGGCGTCCCGGTGGCGCACGTGGTCCGGCCGGTCGTCGACGGGCTGGTGCTCGCCCATCGTGGCCAGCAGGTGGTGCGCGCGGGTGAGCTCGGCGCTGAGCGACCTCATCCGGCCGCCTGCGGCAACAGCACGGGCTTGGTCGCGGTGCCGTCCTTCATCGCCGCGGCCGCGCGTTCGACCTCGTCGAGCGGGAAGGTGGTCACGAGCCGCTCCACGGGCAGCCGGCCGGTGGCGGTGAGCGTGGCGAGCACCGGCAGGAAGGTCGGCGGGTTGCTCTGGCCCTCGACCACGCCGATCACGCGCTTGCTGTTGTTCACCACGTCGGCCACGTCGATCGGCGCGGTGACGCCGAACGGAGGCACCCCGACCACCGCGGCCGTGCCACCGCCGCGCAGGCTCGTGATCGCCTGCACCAGCACCGCCGGCACACCGCTGCTCTCCACGACGTGACCGGCGCCGCCGCCGGTGAGGTCGCGGATCGCCTCGATCGGGTCGGCCTCACGGGAGTTGACCACGGCGGTCGCGCCGAGCTCACGGGCCAGCTCGAGCCGGGAGCCGAGCACGTCGACCACGATGAGCTGCTCGATCGGCAGCAGCGCGGCGGCCATCACCGCCGACAGCCCCACCACGCCGGCACCGAACACGGCCACCGTGGACGCGGCGCCGGGCTGCAGCACGTTGAGCACCGCGCCGGCACCGGTCTGGATGCCGCAGCCCAGCGGCGCGAGTACCGACGAGGGCACGTCGGCGGCGACCGCGGGCACCGGCACGGTGTTGCGCACCCGGGCCAGGGCGTGGGTGGCGAACGAGGACTGGCCGAAGAAGTTGCCGTGCACCACCTCGGCGCTTTCGTGCAGGCTCGGGCTGCCGTCGGGCCGCGAGCCGTTGGTGAAGTTGCGCGGCAGGAACTCCGCGCACTGCGACGGCAGACCGGACACGCAGCCGGCGCAGTGGCCGCACGAGTCGAAGGTCAGCATCACCCGGTCGCCGGGGCGCACCGAGGTCACGCCCGAACCGACCGCCTCGACGATGCCGGCACCCTCGTGGCCGACGACCCCGGGCAGCGGGAACGGGAACTCCCCCGCCCGCGCGGCGATGTCGGCGTGGCACATGCCGACCGCTTCGATCCGCACGAGCACCTCGTCGGCCGCGGGGTCGGCCAGTTCGAGCGACTTGCGCGTGAACGCCGCCCCCGCCGAGGCGACCGTGATCGCGGACGTGGTGGTGGGCATCAGGCCTCCTCGCCGGCGGGGGCGATCGCCTGGATCTCCAGCGTCAGCTCGGTCGCGTCGCCCATCAGCAGCGGGCCGCCGGGCTGCGAGACGTTGCCCGCCACGCCGAACGCGGCCCGCGAAACGCGCGTGGTGGCGCGGAACCCGACGCGGGAGTTGCCGTAGTGGTCCACGCCGTCGCCGGTGAAGTACAGGTCGAGCTCGACCGGCAGCGTCGTCCCGCGGATCGTGAGGTCGCCGCGCAGGGCGTGGCGGTCGCCGTCGGCTTCGAGACCGGTGGAGGTGAACGTGGCCTCGGGGTGGGCGGCGACGTCGAAGTAGTCGGCGCCGCGCAGGTGGTCGTCGCGGGCCTCGGTGCCGGTGTGCAGCGAGGCGACGTCGATAGCGGCCGTGACCGACGACTTCACCAGGTCTTCGGCGACCTCGACGGTGCCGGAGAACGCGCCGAAGGTGCCGCGCACGCGAGCGGCGACGAACCGCGTGGAGAAGCTGATCGAGGAGTGCACCGGGTCGATCTCGTAGCGGCCGGGCTTGATCTCGATGCTCATGGTGATTCCTTCTTGGGGTTGGAGAGGCTGGGTGGTCAGTGGAAGGTGCCGTCGTGGACCTCGGCGACGTAGCCGCCGGGGAACCGCAGGATCACGCTGGTGCGGTCGGCGCTCTTGTACGGTCCGGAAAGGACGGTGGCGCCGGTGGCCTTGGCCTTCGCGACGGTGGCGGCCATGTCGGTCACGGTGTAACCCGTGGTGTCGCGGCCGTAGGGGTAGGCCCAGGCACCGTTGTTGGCCAGCACGACGGTGTTGCCGAACTGCGTGCTGATCCGGATGCGGTGGTAGGTGGTGCCCGGCGCGCCGACCTCGCCGCCGTCGGCGTTGCGCACGTCGGAAACCACGCGGCCGCCGGTGAACTTGAGGTACGCCGACAGGAAGGCCCCGACCGTGGACTCGGTCAGGTACACGCGGAACTCGGGCTGCGTCTTCAGCGGTGTGAAGCCGGACATGTCGTACTGCAGCCAGATCTGCGAGGCGAAGCCGCCCGGGAACTTCACCACGGCTTCGCGGCCGACCGGCCCGGTCCACGGGGTCACGGTCACCTCCGCGCCGCTGCGCAGCGCCGCGTCGGCGCCGAGGTCGGGGTCGTGCACGCCGAACCCGGTCTGCTCCGCGCCGAACGGGAAGGGCACGGGCGTCTGGTAGTCGTAGGCAGCCAGCAGGCCGACCGGCGAGTGGATGATCGACGCCAGCGCCTTGCTCGGCGTCGGCGTGATCTGGAAGGTGTTCCGGCCGTTGTCGGTGCCGCCGAACGTGGCTTCCCAGCTCTTGATGAAGGCGGGCAGCGTGCCGTGTTGCAGGTACACGTGCGAAGCGTCGTACTCCACGCCCCATGCCTTGACCGGCGTGCGCCAGGCGGCAGCGTCGGGCGTGCCCTCGGCGCTGCCGGCCGACACCGCCACCACGACACCGGCGAGCGTCGCGGCCACCACGCCGAGGATTCCGGCGCGTTTCCCGAGCTTGCTGTTCATGTCCTCGTCTCCCCGTCCGCGGTTCAGTTCTTGGCGTAGCCGGCGGCGATCTGCCCGACCAGCACGGCGAAGGGCATCTCGAGAGCGGCGTAGAGGTACCCCGCCAGCGGATCGCCGTTGTCGGCGAGGATCTCGACCATCGCGCTGGCGTAGTCGATCGGGATGACGCCTGCCTGCTGCATCCGCAGCAGCCCCGCCTCGCGCTTCGCATGCCAGAACGTGCCGGACGCGTCGACGGCCGCGTAGGCGTCGAACCCCTCACCGGTCACGGAGATGGCCAGGAACGCGAGGCACACCTCGGTCGACACGCCGGCGAAGATCAGCTTCTTGCGGCCGGTGGCCTTGATCGCTTCGCGCACGCGCTCGTCGTCCCACGCGTTCACGCTCGACCGGTCGATCACGGTGAGGCCGGCGGGAAGGACCTCGGCCAGCTCCGGGATCAGCGGACCCCACATGCTGTCCTGTCCGGTGGTGGTGACCACGATCGGCAGGCCCAGCACCTGCGCCGCCTTCGCGAGGCCCACCACGTTGTGCTTGAGCTCGCCGACCGAGATGTCGCGGACGCCGCTGTAGAGCCCGACCTGGTGGTCGATCAGCACCACCGCGGCGTTGTCGCGGGTCAGCCGTTCGGTGAACTTGCTCTGCGTCATCGGGGAACTCCCTCTCCGTCTAGTTGGTCACTATACCTGATGGTAAATTTTTTTGACTACTTGGCTCGTTGTGGCGCCGCGCACGCAGCCGCCGGACGAGGGGCCGCAGCGAGAACGCGGCGATCACCGCGATGAACCCGGTGAAGGCCACCGCGAGAACGGCGGTCCCGATCCGCCAGCCCGCGGGCGCCAGCAGCTGCAGCCACTTCTCGGTCAACGACACCGAGGCGGCCAAGGGGAAGGTGAACGACCAGAACCCGAGCGAGAAAGGCACCCGCACGTACCTCGGCACCATCATCAGCTGCACCAGCAGCACGAGCACACCGACACCGGCGATCCCCTGGCCGATCGGGTCGGCGGCGAACCCGTGCAGGGTGAACCAGGCCAGGCCCGCGACGGGCGGCGGCGCGAGCAGGATGGCCGTGGTGGGCAACAGCGCCTGGGGCAGCGGGCCGTGGAAACCGAGGCGGTGCACGATGATCGGCGTCAGCACCACCGAGAAGAACCCGCCGATGGCGAACAGTCCCCAGGCCAGGCCCGCGTAGCCGAGCGAGTGGGCCACATCGGCGCCGATCAGGCCGGGGGCGACCGTCGGCAGGACATAGCCGCCGTGCACGGCGTCGAGGCCGAGGCGGCCCTCCAGCCACGACGCGAGGATCCACGCGGCGAACACCGCCGACGTGGCCAGCGCCAGGAAGAACAGGATCCGCCCGGCCACCGGCGACCAGGTGGACAGGTCGTTGGCCAGCAGCATCGCGACGACCGGCGCCAGCGACGCGATCGGCCCCTGAACGGGGTGGCGCAGGTGGCTGATCAACTGCTGCTCGCTGCGGGCTCCGCGCACCGCGTGGGCCACCAGCAGCCAGACCCAGGCGATCGCCGCGACGGCCCAGAACACCTGGGGCACGGCGCGCGGCAGCCCGAGCGCCGGCGTCGCCCTGGTCCACACGCCGGCCAGGCCGACGAGACCGAAGGCGACGGCGAACGTGGTGAACGGGTAGCGAGCCCGCGCCGGTCTCGCGGGCGGGGTGCCGGCGGGCCCGGCCGACGCGGCGGCGGGGACGGCGGTGCTCGTCAACGTGTGCTCCAGGAGAGGTGGGATTGCGGGCCGCCCCCTCGGCGGCCCGCAAACGCGCCCGAACCGGACTCGGGTTCCGGCGTTCGTGCCGACCTGAGCCATCGTGCTCGCCGGAGGCTCCGCACAGTGCCCGTCAGATGACGGGTCCGGAGACGGTCACCGGCCGCCGTTGATCGACTGGCCCCCGATCCGGTGACGCCCGGACGGGCGACGGACGCGACCGAGCGGTCGGAGCTGTCGGCCGCGACCGTCGGGGGACGGTTCGCCTCCGGAACCCGGTCGCGGCAAGGTGTTCCCGGCCGAACCGAGCACCTCGGGGGACTCCCTGACCGCCGGGCCGCGTCCCCTCCCCCGCGACCGAGGTGCCGATCGGCCCGATCCGCCTCGTGACGCGCCGTCGGGGACCGTTCGACTCCGGAACCCGGTCGCAGCAAGGTGTTCCAGCGGAACCGAGCACCTTGGGAGACGACCTGACCCGCCGCCACCCCGCGTCCACTCCCCACAACCGAAGTGCCGATCGAACCGATCCGCCTCGTGACGCGCCGTTGGGGACGGTTCCCTCGGGAACCCCGCCGCAGCAGGGCGTTCGCGGCGGAACCGAGCACCTTGGGAGACGACCTGACCCGCCGCCACCCCGCGTCCACTCCCCCACGACCGAGGTGCCGATCGAACCGATCCGCCGCGTGGCGCGCCGTCGCCGGTATCCGCCTGCGGGTTTCCAAACTTCGTCGAACCCGGCCGCGCCGATCGACGACCTGCTGCGCCCCGACCTGTCCTGGCCGCACGTCTCGATGGCGGCTTACAACCGCGCGCCACACGTGCGGGACGCCGAGCCCGGACGTAGGGCGGCCTTCCCGATCACGACCTACTCCTGAACCCGCCGCCCCCGGCCACCGCCGCGGAAGGTTGCGCCGCCGCCCAAACCGCCGCCACCGGCGGGCGCGGACGAGAGGCCGAAGCCGGTCGGGCGGGGCGGAAGCGGGAACAGCCGGAAAACCGGACCCTCGCCGGGTTCGCCGGGGTGAGCCGTGAGGTCCGCGCGGGCCGGTACCGCGCACTCGGCGACCCGGCCCTCGGTCGTGCCGATCAGCAGGCAGCCAAGAGCGGCGAGCGACAGGGCCGACGCGGTCGCGGGAAGGCCGGCCACCACCAGCGGCTCGGTCCACAACAGACCACCGGTGTGTGCGTCGAGGGCGATCAGCAGGCCGTTGCCCAGGCCGAGGTACACGGGGAGTCGGCGGCGTCGGCCGTGAGGGCCAGGACCTGGTGGCCGGCCACGAACGTCCAGGTGACCTCGCCGTCGGGCCGGCGGCGGGTGATGAGCCGGGCGGTGAGCAGCGCGTCGCGCAGCGGTTCCGGCGACGAGCCGCGGAAGCCGGCGCTGAAGTGCGAAGCCACGGAGACCACCGCGGGGCCGAGGGCGTCCGTGAGCTCGACGGCGGGGCCGGCCGTCGCGAGGTCCTCGGGCACGCCGGGCGGGGTCACCGGGAACGGCAGGTCCGGCGTCGGAGCAACCGGGGCGCGCGCCGGCGCGGCGGCTCCCGAAGGTGACCAGCTCTGTGCGCCCGCGAATTCCGCCGACGCGAGCACCGTGCCGTCGGCGAGGTACTCGACGCTCCCCACCGCACCGCGTTCGGTCCACTCCGGACTCAAGCGCTCGAGGAAGGAGCGCGCGGCGGTTTCGTCGCGCAGATCCTCGCTTTCGCGGCACGGGCCATCGAGGTCGCGCCACGCGAACTCGCCGTCCCGGACCGCGAGCCAGTCCTCGCGGGTGAGCATGGCGTCGTAGCCGACGGTGTGCGAGTCGCGGCCGAGTTCTTCGTCGCTCTCCGGTGCGACGGCGAGGTCGAGCACCCGGCCTTCGCGCCGGCGCCGCCACCGCACGGACCGGATCTCGCGGCGGTCGGCCAGCGCGGACACCACCCGACCGGATTCGTAGTGCCACAGCAGGAGTTCGCCGCGGAAGGAGAACCCGCCGTCGTACTCGCCCGTGCCCACCGCGAGCAACTGCAGGTGCGGGTGGAAGTCGAGCGCGTGCACCGGCTCCCGACACCGCAGGATCGCGCGGCAGGTCAGGTCGCGCCGGTCGTAGACGCCGACCACGTGCGGGGAAAGCCGTGTGCGCGAGGCCCAGTCGGGGGTTCCCTGGCGGCCGCCCACGGCGAGCAGGCCGTGCGGCTCGCTGTCCGAGACGGTGGCCGGGCAGCCGATCTCGGTGAACGGGCCGGCGGCGAACACCCGCCGCACGGTCACCACCGGGCCGCCTCGCGAAGCGTCAGCAGCCGGCCGGGGCCAGGGCGTCGAGCCACGAGCGCGTGAGCGCGGCCCGGTCCGACGTGCGCAGCAGTGCCGAAGGCCCGCGCGAGGCCTCCTGGAAGATCGTGCGGGTGCCGCCGCGCGGCGCGTCGAGCAGCAGCCACGACTGGTAGAAACTCAGCCCGTCGCTGACCGCGGCCCAGCCGAAGCGGCGGGGCGCCACCAGTTCGCCCACGATGCCGTCCATCGGGTGCGGTGGCGTGACCACCACGAATCGTCCGCCCACCACCAGGTCCTCGAGGCACTCGACCCGGTCCACCCCCCGTAACCACGCCGGCCACTCTGCCACCGCGACGAGCCGGCTGAACAGGGTGTCGGCCGGAGCGGCCACGTACCGCTCGTGGCTCACGAAGCTGTCGCAACAGTCGGGCCCCCAGCCGGGCGGCCAGTGGACGTCCGGGTGCACTGCGCTCATGGCACCGAGAGTGGACTCCGCCGCCGGGCACAGCACCCGTCAAGTGACTGGCGTGTCGTCGTACGCGGTGAGCGCGTCGCGCAGTGCGGCGCGTGAGGTGATGCCCAGCTTCGGGAAGATCTTGTACAGGTGATCACCCACGGTCCGGTGGGAGATGAACAGCTTCTGCCCGATCTGCTTGTTGGTGAGCCCGGCTCCGGCCAGCTCCGCGATCTCGCGCTCCTGCGGGGTCAACGGCGACTTCGCGGCGGGCGCCGACTGCCGTGTGAGCCCGGTGGCGCGCAGCTCGTTGGCCGCGCGGTCCCGCCACGGCACGGCGCCCAGCGCGGCCAGCGTGTCGTGCGCGATCGTGAGCTGCTCACGCGCGGCGCTCGTACTGCGCAGCCTTCGCAGGCGCTCGCCGTACGCCAGGCGCACGCGCGCCAGGTCGAACGGCCACCGGTCCAGGCCCGGCCCGGACAGCGCGGCCTCGAACCGTTCCCGCGCGGTGTCGTCGTCGGCCGTGCTCGCGCCGGCGGCCGCGCTGATCAGCCGCAGGCGCGGCGAGAGCTTGCCCAGCGCCGCCTCGCGCAGCGCGCCCGCGTGTGCGCTCGCCTCCGCCCGGCGCCCGGTCGACAGCGCGGCTTCGACGAGATCCGGCGCCACCCACAGCGCGGTGGGCCGGTACCGCGCGAGCTCGCCGGCCGGGCTCACCCGCGTGGCGTGGTGGTAGGCCGCTTCGTGGTCGCCGGCGCCGATCTCGGCCAGCGCCCGCGCCTGCGCCGCGAAGTGCGTGATGCCGGCGGCCTGGTGCGCGACGGCCCGGCGCGCCATGTCGTCGGTGAGCTGCCGCGCGGCCGCCACCTCGCCGCGCCCGGCCGCCACGAGGGCCTGCACCCAGTGGAAGTACCAGGGGAAGAAGCGGAACCCGTGTTCGACACACAGTGCGATGCCCTCGTCGGCGTACTGCCACGCCTCGTCCCAGCGGCCGTTCTGGAAACCGTCGACCCCGAGGTGCATGAGCGCGCCCAGGTGCCGGCGGGCCGGGCCCTGGCCGGCGCGGCGCGACTGCGCGAGGTGCCGCTCCGCCTGGCGCAGCCGGGGCAGGCGGTCGGCGAACACGGCGGCGGTGCCGATCCGGATGAGCCGGGTCGGGTCCTGCGCCTCGGCCCGCTCACCGACCGAGTCGATCAGCGTGTCGAGCGCGGCGACGTCGTCCTCGGTGGCGCGCGCCGGATCGGAGAACACGGTGGCATTCACGCGCAGCAACGGCGGCGGCTCCGGCGTGAGCCGGCCGACCAGGCCGTGGAAGGTCTCCCACGCCTGCGGGGTGCCGACGTACCAGCTGATCAGCAGCAGGTTGAGCAGCGCTTCGATCAGCACCGGGTCGGCCGCGTCGAACCCGTGGTCGCCGGCTTCGACGGCGCCGGCCAGCAGCCGGTGAGCGGTGGTCACGTCGCCGTCGGAGTTGATCAGCAGGTGCGCCGCGGCGGCCGCGCCGGGCAGGGAGTGCGTGGGCAGCGCGCCGGAACGGCGGGCGTCGCCGAGCAGCCGGCCGGCCGTGACCAGCTCACCTCCGGCGTCGGCGCCGACGTACGCGGCTTCGGCGAGCCGGCGCGAGCGCTCGGCCGGGTCGGGGCTGAGCTCCGCGGCGCGGGTGAGCGCCGTGACCGCGCCGAGCGCGTCGCCGTGGCGCAGCAGGGCCTGCGCCGACTCGTCCAGCTGCGCGGCGATGCCGGCGTCGAGGCCGACGGCGGACTCGGCCAGGTGCCGCACGCGGCGTTCGGGCGTGGCGACGACCCCGGCCAGCGCGCGGTGGGCCCAGCGCCGCTCGCGTTCGGCCGACACCTCGACCACCGCGGCGCCGATCAACGGGTGGCGGAAGCCCAGCCGGGTGCCGCTCACGTGCACCAGCCGCGCGGCTTCGGCCGGGGCCAGGTCGTCGACGTCGCAGGTGTCGCCGCCGGCCGTGCGCAGGCGGGCCAGCTCGACGGTCCCGCCGAGCGCGCCGAGCAGCATCATCAGCCGGCAGCGCTCGGGCAGCCCGCGCACCCGCGTGGTGAACAGCTCCTGCAACCGGTCCGACAACGGCAGGACCTCGGGCAACGTCGTGAAGTCCGCCCGCTGGTCGCCGTCGAGCGCGGACGGCAGTTCGAGCAGCGCCAGCGGGTTGCCGGCCGCTTCGGCCAGCAACCGGCGGCGCACCGCGGGCGCGAGGTCCGGGAAGTGCCGGTCGACGAGCCGGCGGGCCGCCGTCGCCGGCAACGGCGGCAGCACCGCTTCGGCCAGCCCGCTGTCCTGGAAGAACCCGCGCTCGGCCGAGCGGCAGGCCGCCAGGAACACGATCGGGCTGCCGACCAGGCGCCGCGCGACGAAGCCCAGCACCTCGGCGCTGGCCCGGTCGACCCAGTGCAAGTCGTCGATCACGATCAGCAGCGGCGTCTCGGCCGCGACCGCCCGCAGCCACAACAGCGCCGCGTTCGACACCACGAGCCGCTCGGGCGCCGGGCCGAGCTCGAAGCCGAGCGCGCACCGCAGCGCCGTGCGGTGGGTCTCGGTGAGGGCGGCCAGGTCGGCGCCGAGCGGGAACAGCAGCTGGTTGAGCGCGGAGTAGTTGACCTCGGCCTCGAACTGCGCGCCGGCCGCTCGCAGCACGCGGGTGCCGCGCTCGGCCTCGCCGCCGGCGAACTCGTCGAGCACCGCGCTCTTCCCGACTCCCGCCTCGCCCACCACCAGCAAGGCGCCGCCGCGCACGCCGGCGCCTTCGAAGAACGAGCGGATCCAGGCGATCTCGTCGTCACGGCCGATCAGCGGCACGGCACGGCCCTCCCGAGTTCCCGCGGCATCGCGGCGGCCGGGCCGAATCCCGAGCCCGCGGCCGCACCGACGCCGTGGCGCAAGAGCCCGGCACCGAAGCAGCCGAGCCGGATGGGCCCGCGGGCCGCCGCACGACGGGCCGCGCCGCCGTGCCGGTCTCCGAAGCCGTGGGTCCGCACACTTTCCTTCTTCAGGGCCGCCGCTCCGGGCCGCCCGCGTCGATGAAATATTCACGACAAGCGAGATCGGCGGTGAAGCGGCGAAGACAACAGGAGATTCCCGGCATCACGCGCGTCAGGTCGCGATCGACGACCGGAACTCTTCCTCGATGACAGTCATCTTAATGTACTACATGATTCGAGACGTGCCCGACGAGCCGGAAGACCCAGTGGCAGCAACGGAATCCGACGTCGGTCGAACCCGCCGAAAAGGCCGGATTGCCGCCGCCGGCGGCTACCAGTCCATGTCACCCCGAAGGCGGCCGACCACCGACAGCGATTCCCGGAGGAATAAGCTGCGGGCAAGGACGGTTACGGAGAGGCCCGCCGCGACACCTTCGGCGGAAGAGGTGTTCGACATGAACGCCTTTCGGTTGCTACTCATTCTCCGTTGACACATGATGGACCGGATCGCGAGAGGGGACTACGGATGATCGGCTCATTTTCCGTCGGGATCGGTTCATGGACGGGGTGAGCAGGCTGATCCGGCTCGCGCACCTCGAGGGCCGCCTCGACGTGCGGTGCCTGATGGCCGGACAGTTCACTTTGGACCACGAGGCCGCCCCGCCGGGCCACGTGCAGTTCCACCTCGTGATGCAGGGCCGCTGCACGGTGACCACGAGCACGTGCACCGTGGAGCTCGGCCCGGGCGACTTTCTCCTGCTGCCCCATGGCGAAGCCCACACCGTGACCGCGGCCTCGGGCCGCCGGCGCAGGTTCGAGGAACGGCCGGGAGCGACGTTCACCACCCGCACGACGGTCGGTGCCGACCACGAGCTCGACCTGTTCTGCGGCCACTACCGCTTCGATTCGGCCGCCGGCGCGATGCTGTTCCGGCTGCTGCCGACGATGGTGCACGTGACGATGGACCGGCCCGCGCTCACGCTGGCCGACGTCCTGCGCGGCGAAGCCGACTGCGACGGACCGGGCACCGGCGCGGTCGTGTGCTCGCTGTGCGACGCGCTGCTAGCGATGTCGCTGCGCAGCCGCCCCGACCAGCGGCTCGACACCCCCGCGCTGTGGACCGCCATGGGCGACGACGTGCTGGGCCGGGTGATCGCGCAGGTCGTGGAGCGGCCGGGCGAGTCGTGGACGATCGACCGCATGGCCACCGAGGCGCGGATGTCGCGCGCCACGTTCCTGCGCCGTTTCACCGCCCGCACCGGCATCACGGTCGCGACGCTGCTGACCTCGATCCGGATGATGGTGGCCGCGGACCTGCTCACCCACTCGGACCTCTCGGTGGCCCGGGTGGCGAGCGAGGTCGGGTACCGCTCGGAATCGGCTTTCGCGCAAGCGTTCCGGGCCACCGTGGGCACGCCGCCTGCCCGTTTCCGCAAGAACGCCGTGACGAGCAGGTGACCGCGGCGCTACGCTGTGGTCGCGTTCATTGACGGTAAAGATTCATGACCAGTCGGAAAATCCCCGGTGCGCGGGCCGCGAGTCTCCCGGGCGCCGCACCTTTCGCGCTCGTGACCCACCGCGTCGCCGCGCCACCGGGAAGAACCAGGAGCAGGAGCAGACGATGTCCGTCGTCGAGATGACCACCTTCACGGTGGCCGAGGAGAACACCGCGGCGATGCTGGCCGCGCGCCCGGCGATGGTGGAGGCGTTCCGGGCCGACCGGCGCGGGTTCCTCTCCGCCCGGCTGGTGCGGGTGGCCGAGAACAGGTGGCTCGATTTCGTCGAGTGGTCCGACGACGCCGCGTGGGACGAGTCGAAGGCCAAGGGCGCGAACCAGCCCGCGATCGCCGCGTTCTTCGCCACGATCGCCTCGCTCGTGAGCGCCGAGCGCGGCGTGCGCTACGACGACGCGCTGGAGCCGGCGGCGCGCCGCGTGCGCACCGTCGCCTACGGCCCCGAGCCTTCGCAGGTCGGCGAGCTGTACCTGCCCGAAGGCGAGGGCCCGTTCCCGGTCGTGGTCGTGGTGCACGGCGGCTACTGGGCCGCGATGTGGGACCGCCGCCAGATCACCGACGTGGTCGACGACTTCCTCGGCCGCGGTTACGCGGTGTGGAACGTCGAGTACCGCCGCGTCGGCGAGCCCGGCGGCGGCTGGCCCGGCACCTTCCTCGACATCGCGGCGGCCGTCGACGCCGTCGCCGGCCTGGACCCCGCGCTCGACACCGGCCGGGTCGTGATCGTCGGGCACTCGGCCGGCGGGCACCTCACCACCTGGGCCGCGCACCGCGGCTCGCTGCCGGCCGCGGCCCCGGGCGCGAACCCGCAGGTCACCCCGCTCGGCATCGTCTCCCTCGCCGGCGCGCTCGACCTCAAGACGGCCGACGCCGCCTCCTTCGGCAGCGTGCTCGCCGACCCGGACGCCGAGCCGCCGAAGGACGCGCCGGACGCGGCCCGGCCCGAGGTGTTCCCGCTGGTGGCGGCGCAGGTCGGCGAAGGCATCGTGAAGATCCTGGTCGGCGAGCACTACGCCGACGATCCCGAGCGCTACGGCTGGACCTCGCCGCTCGAGCTGCCCAACCCGGGCGTGGCCGTGCTGGCCGTGCACGGCACCGCCGACGAGGCCGTGCCCGCCGACTGGAGCCGGCGCTACACCGAGAAGACCAACGCCGAGGGCGGCAGCGCCCGCTACGTCGAGGTCGAGGGCGCCACGCACTTCGACGTGGTGCACCCGCACCACCCCGTGTGGCCGACCGTGACCGCGTGGATCGACGAGACGTTCACCAAGGCGCAGTAATCCGGCCGGCGGCACGAATCGGCTTGAGTCATCGGGCCCGATGACTCAAGCTCGATGGCTCAAGTTCACTGACGAACCGGGCGGCGGAGCGCGTGCTCCGCCGCCCGGTTCGGGTCAGTCCGCCGTGCGCCAGCGCCCGCGGGTCAGCTCGGTGTAGTCGGTGAACTCCGGGATCGCGCCGAGCTGGCGCAGCAGCGCGAAGTCGTCGGCGAAGTACCAGTGCTCGGCCACGAGCCCGGCCTCGAACCGCCAGATCGCCATCTCCGTGATGTCGATGCGGTTGCCGGTCGCGGGAAACCCGTACAGCTCACCGGTGTGCGTGGCCGTGAGCGACCACACCGCCCACACGCGGTCGCCCTTGGCCACGATGTCCTCGATCACGTCGTGGCGGTCCGGCAGCGAGTCATTGCGGTACCCGCCCATGCCGAGACCGGACAGGTCGGCCAGCGACGCCATGCCGACGCGGTTCACGGTCGCGCCGGGCTTCAGGTACGCCGCGCGCTCTTCGAGCGGCACCGAGCGGAACTTGCGCACCAGGTCGAGGTTGCGGCGTTCCTCCTCGGTGTACTCGGCTTCCTGGTAGTCGCCGCCGACGAGGTTCGTCACGAGGCTGCGGGTGTGCATGCGAGTGTCCTTTCAGGAATGGTGCCGAGCACGGTCAGGCCCGCACGAGTTCGGCTTCGATCACCACGTCGACGCGGTTCGACACCACCGCGCCGCCCCCGGCGAGCAGCCCGTCGAAGCGCAGCCCGAACTCGCGCCGGTCGAGCGTCGTCCGGGCGGAGAACCCGGCGCGAGTGGCGCCGCGGTGCTCGACCACTCCCCCGGTGCGCACGGCGAGCTCCACCGGCCGAGCGACGCCGCGGATGCTCAGGAGGCCGGGCAGCGTCCAGTCGCCGGCCGAAAACCCGGTGGCCGACGCCGTGAACTCCAGCTCGGGAAACCGCGCGCTGTCGAGGAAGTCGGCCGAGCGGATCAGCTCGTCGCGCTTCGGGTGGCCCGAGGACACGCTCGCGGTCGCCACGCGCACCCGAAGCGACGCCGCCGACGCGGTCACGTCGACCTCGCCGTCGAGCACGTCGAACCGACCGGTCACCCGCGCGATCGTCATGTGCACCACCGAGAACGCCACCAGGCTGTGCGCGGCGTCCACCGTCCACGTCCCCGCCAGCTCAGCCAGCTCAGCCACAGTGCCGGTATCCACAGTGCCGTTGTCCACAGTGGTCATGACGCCACCCCCACCGGCACCGCACCCGGCGTATCGGCGAACCGCGGCATCACGTGGTCGATGAACCGCCGCAGCGACCGGTTGCCCAGCGCCGGATCCAGCTGTCCGTAGAGGAAAACCAGCGCGAGGTGCCCGATGCCACGCTCGGCGTGGGCCTGGATCTCGCGGGCGACGGTGTCCACACCGCCCACGATCATCGCCTTGCGCAGGAACGCGTCCCGGTCGCTCGCCGCGACCCCGACCACGCTGTTCTGGAACTTCGCCGCACCCGCCGCGCCCTGGAAGGCCTTCGCCGTCGACGCGTCGAGGTAGTCCAGCGCCGGGGTCACTTCGCGCAGTGCCGACTCGTCGGTTTCGCCGACGTAGACCATCTTCTGCACCAGCGACCAGTCGGCGGCGTCCCGCATGGTCTGCTCGTCGTGGCCCGAGCGCTGCAGCGCGTCGTGGTAGAGCGCCCACTTGCGCGCGGTCTCGTCGAGTTCGTCGCGCGCGGTCTGCAGTGCCCAGCCGCGCGCGGCGGCGTCGAGGATGCCCTGGTCCGACAGCGCGGCGCGCGCGAAGCGGATCGACGGCCGGAAGCTGCCGGGCATGATGCGCCGCGTGAGCAGCCCGCCGGAGTGCGTGGTCGCGTAGTCGAGTTCCACGCCGTCGTCGTCGGTCTTCGCCAGCGCGCGGAACGCGACGTCGAGCACCTCGTCCATCAGCTCGGCGCGGTGCGCGGTGTCGCGGCCGAGGCCCTGGTACTCGCGCGGCGAGCCGCCCGTGCCCACGCCGATGGTGCAGCGGCCACGCGTGAGCAGGTCGAGAGTCGCGCACGCCTCGGCGAAGGTGAGCGGGTGCCACAGCGCCGGCACGGCCACCGAGACGATCGTGTGCAGGTTCTCCAGCTGCGGCGCGAGGTAGGCACCGAAGGTGAACGGATTGCCGTAGGTGTTGTAGCCGGTGAAGTGATGCTCGGTGAGGCAGACGCCCGCGAAGCCGCTGCGGTCCGCGATGAGCGCCTGCTCGGTCACGGCCTCGACCACTTCGAGGTCGTGGGCACCGTCGGGCGACTGGGCGTTGAGGTAGATCGAGAACTTCATGTCTCCCCTGGGTTTCTGTGTGAGGTGGGTACGGGTCGGTCAGGACGCTCGGTCGCCCCGGATGTGGGCGGCGACGTCGGTGCGCAGGTGCACGAAGCGGGGGTCCGAACGCGTGGTGATCTGGTCGCGCGGCGCGGGGAGGTCCACGCTCACCTGTTCGGCGACCGTGGCCGGGGGCCGGCTCAGCACGATCACGCGGTCCGAGAGGTACACGCTTTCATCGATGTCGTGCGTGACCACGAGGATCGTCATGCCGAAGCGGTCGCGCACGGCGAGCGTGAGGTCTTCGAGGTCGGCGCGGGTCTGGGCGTCGACGCTCGCGAACGGCTCGTCCATCAGCAGGATCCGCGGCCGGCACGCGAGCGCGCGGGCGATGGCCACGCGCTGCTGCATGCCGCCCGAGAGCTGCCAGGGGTACTTGCGCCGCGCGTCCTCGAGCCCCACGGCCGCGAGCGACTCGGCGGTGCGTTCGCGCCGTTCGGCCGCGGGCACGCCGGTGGCGCGCAACGGGAACTCGACGTTGCGACCCACGCGCATCCACGGGAACAGCGATCGGCTGTAGTCCTGGAACACCATCGACAGCCCGGCCGGCACGCCGCACACCGGCTCGCCGAGCACGCACACCTCGCCCTGGTCCGGCCGCAGCAGCCCGGCCAGGCACCGCAGCAGCGTCGACTTGCCCGTGCCGGACGGCCCGACGATCGTGAGCAGTTCGCCGTCGGCCGCGGTGAACGACACGTCGTGCAGCACCGGCCGCGGCTGGCCGGGGTAGCTGTGGCCGAGGCCGGTCACGCGCACGGCGGGTTCGCCGGCCACGTCGGCCACAGCCGGGCGCGCGGCGGTGGGCACCGGGTTGCGCATGGAGGTCATCACCATCTCCTGTCGAGGTGTTCGCGGGATCAGTCGTGCCGGGCACGGCTGTGGCGGTGCCAGCGCAGAGCGCGGCGTTCGAGGGCGGTGAACAGGGTGTTGAACACGTAACCGAGCACGCCGAGCACGACCATCGCGGCCCACATGCCGGCGAACTCGAAGTGGCGCTGGGAGTCGACGAGGAAGAAGCCGAGGCCGCTGGTCGCGACGACCCATTCCGAGAGCACCATCAGCACGAGCGCCAGCGCGAGGCCCACGCGCATGCTGGCGAGGATCGCCGGGGTGGCGTAGCGGAGGTCGACCTGCGCGAGCCGGCGCAGCGGGCCCAGGCGCAATGTGCGGGCGGTGTCGCGCGCGACCGGGTCGATCGCGCCGGTCGCCTGCATCGCGTTGAGCAGCACGGGCCAGGTGCAGCCGAACGCGATCACGAGCACGCGCATCACGTCGTTGGCACCGAACACGATGAGGAACACCGGCAGGATCGCCGGCGTCGGCAGCGCGCGCAGGAACTGCGCCGCCGGGTCGAGCATCCGCCGCACGGTCGGGAACGCCCCGGCCGACACCCCGATCGCCGCGCCGAGCAGCGAGCCGCCCAGCCAGCCGATGAGCATGCGCACGAGGCTCGGCGCCACGTCCGTCCACAGGGGAGCCGAGGTCCACAGGTGACTCGCCGGGCCGGCGAACCACAGCTCCCGCATCTTGCCGAGGATGTCCAGCGGCGGCGGGAAATACGGGTTCGCCGCGGCCTCCGTGGCGCGCTGCCAGATCCAGCACAGCACGGCCAGCAGGCCGAACCGCAGCACGAACCGGCCGGCGACGGCCACCGCGGTGCGGAACGGGCGCGCGGGAGCCGGCGCGATCGTCGCGGCGCTCATCGTGATTCCCCTTCGCCCCACGGCAGAAACCGGCGCTCCAGCGCACGGGCGCCGCCGTTCACCGCGAGTCCCAGGAGCCCCGCCGCGCACACCGCGGCGAACGCGTAGTCGGTGTGGCTGCCGCCCTGCGTCGCGGCCAGCAGGTAGGCGCCCACGCCGGTGTCGGTGCCGATGAGCAGCTCCGCGGCCACGGCGATCACGAGCGCGAGCCCGATCGACACCCGCACCCCGGCCGCGATCACCGGCGCCGCCGAGGGCAGCACGATCTCGCCGAGCCGGCGCGGCAGCCGCGCGCCGTAGAGCCGCGCGGTCTGCAGCGCGACACCGTCGACGTCCCGGACGCCGTGGATCGTGTTCAGCAGCACCGGCCACACCGTGGCGCTCACGATCGTGATCACCACCGACGCGCGGCCGGTACCGGTCACGAGCACCAGCAGCGGCACGATCGCGACCGCCGGCACCGGCCGCAGCAGGTCCACCACGATGCGCGTGGCGGTGTGCGCGGCCGGCACGAGCCCGAGGACCAGACCCAGGACCAGGCCGGCCGGCACCGCGAGCACCAGACCGAGCAGCGCCGAACCGGCGGTGGCGCCGAGGTCGGCGAGGAACGGCGCGTTGGCGAGCAGTTCCGCCAGCCGCGTGAGGATCACGCTCGCCGGCGGCAGGTACTGCGTGCTCACCAGGCCCGAGCGGGCCACGATCTCCTCGGCCGCGGCGAGCACGACCAGACCGGACAGGCCGAGCGCGAACGTGGCCAGAGCGGGCCGGCGCCGGGCGGGGTGGCGCGCCGGGGCCGGGACGTCGAACGTCATGGGACGGGGTCCTTTCCGGCGTCAGCGGTCCGCGGCCATCACGTCGGCCGGCAGCGTCGCGGAGGTGAGCATCCCGGCCTGCCGCATGAGCTCGGCGAGCTTCTGCAGCGGCGCGGTGTCGATGACGTTGGTGGCGAAGCCGGGCAGCTTCATGCCCGCCGCGAGCGAAGCGTCGACCTTCGTGAACGTGGGCACGGCCTTGCGCAGCGCGTCGGGATCGGCGTTGAGCGCGGTGTTCTCGGCGGCGAGCGCCTTGCGGAACGCCGCGATCACGTCCGGGTGCTGCCGGGCGTAGTCCGCGGTGGTCACGTAAACGCCCACGAGGGTGTCGGTGAGCGGGCCGGTGAACTGGTCGGCCACGCTGCGGGTGCGCACCGTCTTGCGGATCGTGGACAGGAACGGCTCCGGCGCGCAGGCCGCGTCGACGATCCCCCGCTGCAGCGCGCTGCCCTCGTCGGTGAGCGCGACCGGCACGAGCTTCACCGACTTCGGGTCCACCCCCGCGGCCCGCAGCTGCGCCGGGATCGTGAGGGCGCAGCTCGAGGTGGTGCCGGGAATGGCGACGCTGTGGCCGACCAGATCCCGCACCGAGTGGATCGGCGAATCGGCCTGGGCCAGCACGTCGAGCTGGCCGGGCCGGCCGAGGTCGCTGAGCCCCACGACCGTGACGGGGAGCTTCTTCTGCACGGCCAGCAGGTAGTCGGCCGCGTTGTCCCAGACGATCGGGTACGCGTTGCCGAGCAGGCCGACCAGCGGCGAGTCGGAGCTCGTGTGGTTGTGCGCCTGCACCGCGACGCCGGCCTGGGCGAACGCACCGTTGCGGGCACCGAGGTACACGGCCGAGGACGAGGTGGTCGCCGGCGCGTCCACGACCACCGCCGCGCCGCCTCCGGCCGGGCCCGAGCCGGAACCCGAGCCGGGGGCGGCCGTGGTGGCTGTCGTGTCCACGGTGGAACACGCCGAGGTGACCGCCAGCGCCGCGACGCCGAGCAGGGCCGCCGCGATCCGGTTCCGTGCCTTGCCAGAGGTGTCCGCCATAACCGATTCCGCCTTCCGCAGTACCGCGCTGTGCTGTGGATGGCATGGAAGTCCGGGTGGTGTGAGGCGGACAACGCTCCTGTGCAAGTTTCCACATCCGGTTGCCGCGGACCCGCCCGCGGCGGCGCCATGGACGCATGACTTCTTCGACTTCGCCCTCGCCCGGCAGCGCACTCGGCTCCACCCGGTCGATGTCGGCGCCGGTGCAGCTGGCCGGTTACGGCGTGGACGCCGACCGGTTCCGGGGCCTGGCCGCTTCGCTGCCGACGTCGGTCAGCGTCATCACCACCACCGCCGAGGACGGCTCGCCGATCGGCATGACGTCGGGCACGGTGTGCAGCCTGTCGTGCGAACCGCCGCTGCTGCTCGTGTGTCTCGGCAAGGCTTCCCGGACGCTGCGGGCGATCCGCGACCGCGGCCGCTTCGGCGTGAACGTGCTCGATCGCGACGGGTCGGAGACCTCCGCCCACTTCGCGAGCCGGGTGGCGGACAAGTTCGCCACCACGGGCTGGCGGCGCGGCCGGCACGGCTCACCGGTGCTCGAGGACAACGTGGTGGCGTTCCTCGAATGCGAGCTCTACCAGGTGGTCGACGGCGGCGACCACGCGATCGTGGTGGGGCTCGTGATGGACGGCGACCACACGGACGCCGCGCCGTTGGTGTATTTCCGGCGGACCTACTCGGGGTTCGGTGACTGACTCCGGTGCCCGGCCGGCCGTCATCGGCCGGCCTTGCGGCGCAACCGTTCCTCGTCGTGGACCACGAGCTCCCGCGACTCCAGGGTGACCACCCCGAGGCGGGTCATGTCCTTCAGCGCCTTGTTCACGCTCTCGCGCGAAGCGCCGACATAGTGCGCCCACTGTTCCTGCGTGAGGTCGTGGCGCACGCGGATCCCGTCGGGCCCGCGCACGCCGATGCGGTCGGCGAGCTGCACGATCCCGCCCGCGACGCGCGCGCTGATGTCGGGGTTGAGCAGCGAGCCCACGGTCTCGTTGATCCGCCGCACCTGCGCCGAGAGGAACCGTACGGCGGCCGCGCCGATGCGCGGGTCGCTCAGCACCCACTCCCGCAGCCGCGCCGCGGGCAGGGCGATCACGTCGGCGTCGCTGATCGCCACGGCGTCGGACACGCGCGCGTTGCCCTCGAACACGCTCGTGATGCCGAACGGGTCGCCTGGCAGGAACAGCGTCATCAGCCGTTCGCGGCCGCCGGCCGTGGTACGGCCCATCGCGACCTTGCCGGACACCACGAGGTAGCCGAAACCGGCGTGCTCACCGGTGTGGAAGATGACCGCACCGCGTGGATAGTGGCGCGCGGTGCCGCTCTCCAGCAGATTGGCCACCAGGTCCGCCGGCATCCCGGCGAAAAACGGGCTCACGACCGCGCCGCCGCCCGCCGAGCGGAAACGCTCGGCGGGAGGCAGGGCGCCGGCCGGGGTCATCAGAGCAGTGTAGGCACCTTCGGCGGGATTGCGGGAGCGCTCGGCGCCACCGTCCGAAGAGGATCGCTCACGCCGTGCGGACCGGCGGCGTGCCCAGCACCTCGTTGAACGCCTCGGTGGAAGACGGGTGCGTGTAGACGCTGTCGCGCAGCTCGGTCGCGGTCACGTCGTGGCGCATCGCGAGCGTGACGAGGTTGATCAGCTCCTGCGAGTCGACGCTCAGCAGCGTGGCGCCCAGGATCAGGTCGGTCTCGCGGTCGACCACGAACTTCATCAGCCCGCGCGTCTCGCCCACGATCTTGGACCGGGGCATGGCCGCGATGTCGGCGATCGCCTTCTCCTGGACCTTCACCGGCAGCCCGCGTTCCACGGCCTGGCGCTCGGTGAGGCCCACGCGCGAGAGCGCCGGGCTCATGAACACCGTGTACGGCACGAACCGGCGGTCCTTTGTGGACCGCTTGCCCACGCCGACGAGCTGGTCGGCCACGATCCGGTAGTCGTCGAGCGAGATGTAGGTGAACTGCGGCCCGCCGTTCACGTCGCCGATCGCGAAGATGTGCGGCTGGCTCGTGCGCAGGAACTCGTCGACCTCGACGGCGCCGTTCTCGGTGGTGCGCACACCTGCGCGGTCGAGGCCCAGGCCCTCGGTGGCGGGCTTGCGGCCGGTGGCGGCGAGCACCTCGTCGGCCGCGAGCGTGTGGGTCTCGCCGGCGAGCTCGTAGGTGATCTCCACACCGTTGTCGATGTCGCGGACGCCGGTGATCTGCGCGTCGGACACGAACTCCACGCCGGCGCCACGCAGGATGCCGGTGGCCGCCTCGGCGATGTCCTCGTCTTCGCGCGGCATGATCCGCGAGGCGGAGTCGAGCACCGTGACCGCGCTGCCGAACTGCGCGTAGGTGGAGGCGAACTCCACGCCGACGTACCCGCCGCCGAGGATCGCGAGCCGCTTCGGCAGGTGGTCGAGGTCGATCAGGTCGGTGCTGGTGAGCAGCCGCGTGCTCTCGCGCAGGCCCGGAATGGCCGCGACCGTGGGCACCGCGCCCGTGTTGATCACGATGGTGTCCGCCGTGACGCGCAGGACGTCCTCGCCGGCGGCGACCCGCACCGTCTTGGGGTCGAGGAAGGTGGCCTTGCCGGTGATCACGGTGACCGTGTCGATGGTGTCGAGCATGGCGAAGTTCTTGCCGCGCAGGGCCGCCGTGAGCGCCCGCGTGGCCTCCACGGCCTTGCGGTGCCGCTCCGGCGCGGTGCCGGCGCCGGGGTGCTCGGCGTGGTGGACGAGCGACTTCGTGGGCACGCAGCCGATGTTGATGCAGGTGCCGCCGTACATCGCCGCGGACTGCTCGATCATCGCCACGCGCTTGCCGAGCCGCCCGAGGGCGGCCGCGAGGGTCTTGCCGCCCTTTCCGAAGCCGATGACCACCAGGTCGAAGTGCATGTCGTCCATGACACCCCAGCATGCGCCTTCCGGCGCGGTTCGACTACGCCTGAAAAGATCAGTTTTCGCCGGGATCGGCTCACGGACGCGGCGTGCCGCCCGGAGTCGGCCCCGCCGGAACGTTTATGATCGGCCATCCCGCGGCGGAGATCGGCGGCCGCGCGGAGAAGGAGGCGGTGAGTGGTTACCCGGGCGGAGCGCAACGCCACGAATCCGGACCTCGGCGTGCTCTCGGCGAGGCTGCTGTTCGCCGCTCAACGCGAACTCTTCACGAAGCTCGTGACCCAGGGGTTCGACGATCTCCACCCCCGCCACGGCGTGGTCCTGGCCTACCTCGACCCGGACGGCCTGCGCGCGACCGAGCTCGCCCGTCTTTCCGGCCAGGCGAAGCAGGCCATCGGCCTGCTCATCGACGAGCTCGAGGCCCTGGGCTACGTGTTCCGCAAACCCGACCCGGGCGACCGCCGCGCCAAGCTCGTGTGCCCGACCGAACGCGGCCTCGACCAGATGCGCACCGCCGATCGCATCATGGCGAGCATGCAGGACCGCCACGCCCGCCGCGTCGGGCGCGAGGCCTACGCCGAGTTCAAGCGCGTGTTCATGGACGTGGCCGAACACCAGCGGCGCACGGTCGCGGCGGACTGAGCCGACGCTCACCGGTTCGTGCCCGGCAGCGGCTCGCGGCCCGAGCGGGCGCGGCGGAAGCCGACCGCCACCGCCCAGAACACCAGGAACAGAGCCACGACCAGGTACCCCAGGTTGCCGAGGTCGAGCGAGGCGAACCACGACGTGACCGAGTCGTGCAGCTTGAAGCTGTCGTGGGTCAGGCCGACCAGCTCGACCACGCCGAGGGAGAGCGCCACGGCGACCGAGAGCCACGTGATGGTCATCGTGTAGCGCAAGGTGCGCATCGGATCCGCCGCGGCCCAGCTGTACGCCGCGGTCATGAACACGCCGTCGAGCGTGTCGAACAACGTCATCCCGCAGGCGAAGAGCGCCGGCAGGAGCACCACCGAGTACCACGGCACCCCGGCGGCGGCCTTAGTGCCCGCCACCGCCAGCAGGGTGACCTCGGTGGCCGTGTCGAAGCCGACCCCGAACAGCAGGCCGACGGGGAACATCTGGCGCGCGCTGTGCAGGGAACGTGTGAGCCGCCCCAGGAGGCGCGCGATCGTGCCGCGGTTGTCCAGCACGCGCTCGAGGTCGCCGTCGGTGAGCTCGCCGAGGCGGGCCCGCCGGTAGACCTTGCGGGTGCCGAGCGCCGAGGTGAGGTTCAGCAGGCCGACGAAACACAGGAACAACGCCGACGCGCTCGTGCTCACCGTGGCGAGCACCTGGTGGGTCACCGACGAGTCGCTGGTCATCGTGGCCGCGAAGCGGGCGCCGGCGGCGACCACCAGGGTCAGCAGCAGCACCACGGTCGAGTGCCCGAGAGCGAACCAGAAACCGACCATCGACGACGCGCGCCGGTTGTTCGACAGCCGCCGCGCGGTGTTGTCGATCGCCGCGATGTGGTCGACGTCGAAGGCGTGGCGCGCGCCGAGCGCGAACGCGGCCAGTCCGACGCCGATCCCGAGGCCGCCGTGCTCCCCCACGAACGCGAGCCCGGCCACCAGCACCAGGGTCACCGCGACGATCGCGGAGAGCAGCACCACCAGGAACCGGTTCGCACCCAGGAACGCGAGCACGGCGCTTCTCACGCGGCCGCCACCCGGACCGAGAACGACTCGCCCAGCGGTTCCGCCGTGAACCCGAGGTGTTCGAGCACCCGCAGCAGCGCACCGGCCATGGTCTTCTCGACCGCGGTCACGCGCTCGTCGATCGGCTGGAACGCGGCGGCGGCGGGCGCCCAGCTCACGAGGACCCCACCACCGTGATCGGGCGGGCACTCCCGCACCTCCACACCGCCGGCCGGGCCCCCGTCGTGGATCGTGAACCCCGCCAGCTCCAGCTCGCGGCAGACCGCCTGCCGCAACGCCGGCCCGGTCGCGGTCTCCGTCATGTCACCCCCACTCCGCCGAAGGCGGGATCGCACAGCTTGCAGGTGCGCGGCTTCCAGGCCCCGGCCACGCGCAGGCCGCCCGCCGCGAGCAGCGCGGCCACCATCGGCGCGAGCAGGTAAATCCAGAAGTACCTGAAGTCTCCGCTGAGCACGTACGGCCCGAAGTCACGCGCCGGGTTGAAGCTGCCGCCCGAGGTCGTGCCGGTGAGCACGATCAGCACGAGGATCACCGCGCCGATCACCCACGGCGTCTCGCGCGGACGCGGCTTGGACACCAGCCACGACAACACGAGCAGCAGCACCAGGGAGGTCGCCGTCTCCCCGACGATCGTGCCGGCCGTGCCCACACCCGGGCCGGGCCTGATCACGCCGTCGGACACGTCGCGCATCCAGTGGCCCCACAGGAGCCGGGCCACGAGCACCCCGGCCACGGACCCGGCCAGCTGCGCCACCGCGTACGCCACGGTGTCGCGCACGGAAAGCACTCCCCGCAGCGCCATCAGCAGGCTCACCGCCGGGTTGAGGTGCGCGCCCGACCGCTTGCCCGGCGGGCTCACCGCGAAGACCGCGACCGTGCCGCCCACCGCGACCCCGATCACGGCCACCCGCAGCGTGATCGGCCAGCTGTGCAAGGGCCCGGCCGGGGCCATGGTCAGCGCGATCGCGCTCAGGGCGGCGAGCACCAGCAGCGCGGTGCCGAGCAGCTCGGCCAGCCAGGCGGCCGGCGGCCATTCGCGGGATTTCCCTGTGTTCACGGTCTTTTCCTGCGCCGTGTCGTCCGGTGCCGCGTTCCCCTGTACTGCTTTTCCTGGGGGCTCGTCGAGCGTCACGGCGTGCGGGCCGGGGACACGCCGATCATCGAGTCCCGGGTGACCAGTTCGGCGAGGTCCTCTTCACTCCAGCCGTCCGTGCCGTCGGGTCGCATCGGGAGGATGAGGTACCGCATGTTCGCGGTGCTGTCGTGCACCCGGATCTTCACGTCGTCGGGCACGTCGGTGCCGAACTCCGCCAGCAGCGCCCGCGGCTCCCGCACCGCCCGCGCGCGGTAGGGGCGGCTCTTGTACCAGTCCGGCGGCAGCCCGAGCACGGGCCGCGGGTAACACGAGCAGAGCGTGCACACCACGAGGTTGTGCGTGTCCGGGGTCTGCTCCAGCACGATGAGCCGCGTGCCGTCGTAGTTGTCGATCCCGAACTCCTCGATGGCGGCCGTGCCGTCGGCGAGCAGCCGCTCCTTGAACGCGGGGTCGGACCAGGCGCGCGCCACGAGGGCGGATCCGCGCGACGGTTCGTGCGCGTCGAGCGTCTCGATCATCTCGCGGACCTCACCCGCGCCGATCAGGCCCTTCTCGACCACGAGCTCGCGGATCGCCATCTGCAGCACGTCGAAGTAGTCCGGTTCACCCGGCGCCGCTTCGATCGGCGCGTGCGGATCAGTGTGTGGATCGGCGTGGGGGTGTGCGTGTTCGGCCACGGTCAGTCCTTGTCGTTCGAAGCGGCGGAGTCGTTCACAGCCGCGGATTCGGTCGAAACCACCGCGGTGTCGGCGATCGGCTCGAGCCAGTGCTCGTAGATCTCGATCTCGACCACGTCGGCGGGCCGGCCTTCGTAGTCGGGCCACAGCGAGCTCTGGTCGAGCCGCACGCGGTACAGCCGGGTTTCGCTGCCCTCGTTCACGCCGTACGCCTCGAGCTCCGGGTTGACGAAGCGAGGCAGCACGCGTTCGACGGTGCCTTCCTTCCCGCGCACGTACACCGGCGTGCGGACGTGGCCCGGCGCGTAGCGCTCGGAGATCCGCACGGGGTCGCCGGTGCGGAAGCGGGCCTCGGTCACGAGTCCTCCAGCAGGCGCGTGCGGATCTCGGCCATCTTCTTGCCCAGCTCTTCACTGGTGATGATCTTCTTCTCGATGAGGACCTTCGACGCGGAAACCGCCCACCGTTCGTAGTAGGTCAGTTTCCCGATGATCTCCGATCCGAGATCTTCCACGCCGCGCCGTTTTTCCTCGGTGTTCACCAATTGGTGCACGGCGAGCACGTTGAGCAGAGCGTGGCAGCTCTTTTCGAACGGGGTCAGGTCGTGCTCGGTCCGGACCAGTGCGCCCTCGGGAAGACCCCCGAGGTCGTGGGGCGGACGGGTGACGAGCTTGCTTTTCTCCAGCACGCGATTTCTCCTCTCCGTGCGCCCGATTTCAGGTCCGCGCACACGGGATGGCCTTCGACAAGCGCGACTGTACAACAGCTTCCGCCGCATTCGAAGCAGTCTTCGCCGCCGTCGAAACCTGATCCGGAAGCGACGGAATCTGACTCGATCGCCCGTGGTTTCCGCGCCCCGCGCGGTGCACAATGCCGTCGACCGAAGCCTTGACACCGTTCGTAAGGGAAATTTACCATTGGCCCCGCCGCCGACCGGGCCACTCCGGCCGGCGCCCGCCTCGCCTCGGAGCACCGGGAAAACGGGGCACCGGAACACTGTCTGACAGCCGCCACTGTCGCAGGAGACGAGCCGCTCACCGGAGCGCGTTCGGAGATCCCGCAAAGGAGCGGAAATGTCAGCCACCGCACGACAACCGAGATCGGCACGCCGGCGGTTCGCCGTGGCGGCCGTCGTCGCCACCGCGAGCGCCGCCGCCTCCCTCACCGCACTGGCCCCCGCCGCGCAGGCCGCCACCACGGCGAGCGTGTGGCTCACCACCCCGGACCGCGCGAACCTGTTGACACAACAGGGAAATGTCGCATTCGGCTCGGGTGGCAGCGGGCCGGTGATCACGGTGAACCCCAACGCCACCTACCAGTCGATGGTGGGCTTCGGCGCGTCCTTCACCGATGCGTCGGCGTGGAACATCACCAACTCGCCGCGGCGCGACGAGATCATGAACGCGCTGTTCGACACCTCCAGCGGCATCGGCCTGAGCTTCCTGCGCCAGCCCATCGGCGCGTCGGACTTCTCGCGCAGCTTCTACACCTACGACGACGGCGCGGCCGACCCGAGCCTCTCGCGGTTCACCGTGGCGCACGACAACGCCTACATCCTGCCGCTCGTGAAGCAGGCCAAGAGCCTGAACCCGAAGCTGTCGGTGATGGCCACGCCGTGGAGCGGGCCGGCGTGGATGAAGGACAACAACAACCTCATCGGCGGCTCGCTGCGCAACGACCAGATCGGCGTCTTCTCCGACTACCTGGTGAAGTTCGCGCAGGCCTACGGCGCGGCCGGGGTGCCGATCGACTACCTCAGCGTGCAGAACGAGCCGCGCTTCCCCGCGCCCGGCTACCCGAGCATGACGATGGACGCGAACCAGCAGGCGGACATCATCAACACGCTCGCGCCGAAGCTGCGGGCGGCGGGCCTGCCGGCGAAGATCCTGGGCTACGACCACAACTGGGACGTGACCGACTTCGCCGAGCAGGTGAACAACCAGGCCGGCGGCAACGTCGCCGGGTCGGCGTGGCACTGCTACGGCGGTGACCCGTCGGCGCAGTCGAAGGTCTGGAACGACCAGCACAAGGACGTCTTCTTCACCGAGTGCTCCGGCCACGACTCCGACAACGTCGCGAGCACCTTCGCCGACACGCTGCGCTGGCAGGGCATGAACCTCACGATCGGCGCCACGCGCAACTACGCGCGCACCGTCGCGACGTGGAACCTGGCGCTGGACAACAACCACGGCCCGGTGATCGGCAGCTGCGGCAACTGCACGGGTGTCGCGACCGTGAGCGGCGGCACCGTGAGCTACAACGCCGAGTACTACGTGCTCGGGCACCTGAGCAAGTTCGTGAAGCCCGGCGCGGTGCGGATCGACTCGACCGGTTACGGCGAAGGCGGGATCGAGAACGTCGCGTTCCGCAACCCGGACGGCACGATCGTGCTCGTCGCGCTCAACACCGGCGGCACGCAGAACTTCCAGGTGTCCTACGGCGGCCAGTCGTTCGGCTACCAGCTGCCGGCCGGCTCCATGGCCACGTTCACCTGGCCCGGCACCGGCGGCGGCACCACCACTCCCCCGCCGACCGGGCGCACCGGCCCGATCTCGGGCCTCGGCGGCAAGTGCCTCGACGTGACCGGCGGCTCGACCGTGAACGGCAACCAGCCGCAGCTGTGGGACTGCACGTCGGGCCCCAACCAGCAGTGGACGCTCTCGAGTGACGGCACCGTCCGCGCCCTCGGCAAGTGCCTCGACGTGACCGGCAACGGCACCGCGGACGGCACCGCCGTGCAGCTGTGGGACTG
This sequence comes from Amycolatopsis rhabdoformis, assembly GCF_035918295.1. Classification (GTDB taxonomy): domain Bacteria; phylum Actinomycetota; class Actinomycetes; order Mycobacteriales; family Pseudonocardiaceae; genus Amycolatopsis; species Amycolatopsis rhabdoformis. Next base: position 1,648,720 of record NZ_CP142149.1, on the reverse strand, counting down.
CTTCGGCGCCCCCAACCAGAAGTGGTCGGCCGGCGCGAACGGCTCGCTGGTCAACGCCGGCAGCAGCAAGTGCCTGGACGTGAAGGACGGCGGCACCGCCAACGGCACGAAACTCCAGATCTGGACCTGCTCCGGCGGTCCGAACCAGCGCTGGTCGGTACCGGCGTAACCGTCCACACCGGACGAATCGCACGCCCGGGCCCGGAGCCGCCTGCTCCGGGCCCGGGCGTTCTGCTGAGCGCAGTCTGCGTGCTGGTAGTGACGCTCGTCACCCGAGCCCCGTGCAACCGCCCGGATGTCCCAGGGCCTTTGTGGAGTGAGGGCCCCCGACCGGCGGCCCCGGCGAGGAGAGCGACGCAGTGGGTCACCGGGACTGGGAGGCGGACTACACCGCCTTCGTGCACAGTCGTGCCTCGGCGCTGCGGACCACCGCGTACGTGCTCAGCGGCGAATGGCACCGCGCCGACGACCTGGTGCAGACCACCCTGGTCAAGCTCTATGTGATCTGGCCCCGCCTGGTGCGCCAAGGCGGCCTCGACGCCTACGCGCGCACCGTGCTGGTGCGCACGTTCGTGCGCGAGAACCGGCGCAAGTGGCGGCAGCTGGAACTGGTCTCCGCCGCCCCGCCCGACGTCGCCGCGCTGCCCGAGACCGACCACGCCGGCCGGCTCGCCGTGCGCGCGGCGCTGGCGCAGGTGCCGCCCCGGCAGCGGGCCGTGCTCGTGCTGCGCTTCTGGACGGACCTCAGCGTCGGCGAGACGGCCACCGCGCTGGGCTGCAGCGAAGGCACCGTGAAGAGCCAGACCGCCCGCGGCCTCGCCGCTCTCAAACGCGCGCTCGGCGACCAGTTCCGCGACCCGTTTCCCGAGGAGAGCGACCGATGAACGAAGAGCAGGCCCGCGCCCTCATCCACCTCGCCGGCCCCGACACCACGGGCCCCGGCCCGGGCGTCTCCGTGGACCAGGCCGTGCGCCGCGGCCGCCGGCGCCGGGCCGTACGCCGCGGCCTCACCGTGTCGGGCAGCGCGCTGGCCACGGCGGCCCTCGTGCTGGTGCCGCTGACCCTGCGCCCGCACCCCGCCGGCCACCTCGGCCCCGCCGCGCCACCCGCGGCCCCGGTGAGCACCACGACCACGACGACGAGCACCACCACGTCGACCGCCGCCACCACGGCGACGACCGGCACCACCCGCTTCACCCAGCCGCCACCGGGAACGACGACGAACACCACCACGGGCCGGGAGAGCTCGCACAGTCCCGCGAGCCCCGGCCTCTCCCCGACCTCGACGCCGTGACCGCCCACCGGCCCCCTCGCCCGACCCCGAACGGAACCCGGCCATGACAACACTGCTTTCTCCCGCCGCGCCCGCGGCCGCCCGCGTTTCCGGGCGGCTGGGCTACCTCCGGGCCGCCGGGATCTACCTCGGCGTGCGCGTCCTCGGCGTCGTGCTGCTGGCGGTGTTCGCGGCCGACAACGGCCAGCCGCTGCTGGACCGGCTCACCGCCTGGGACGGCCAGTGGTACCTGGCGATCGCGGACCAGGGTTACGGCGGCATCACCCACGGCCTCGTCGACGCCGAAGGCCACTTCGCGCCGCACACACCGCTGGCGTTCTTCCCGCTGTACCCGTTCCTGATGCACGCGCTCGCCACCGGCACCGGGCTCGACAGCACCACGGCCGGGCTGCTGATCAGCGTGGTCGCGGGCATCGCGGCGGCGCTGGGCGTGTACCGGCTCGGCCGGATCGCCGGCGGCGAGCCCGGGGCGGAGCGGCGCGGCCTGCTGCTGGTGGCGCTGTGGGCCGGCGCGCCGCTGTCGATCACCTTGTCGATGGTCTACACCGAGGCCCTGTTCACGGCGTTCGTCGCCTGGGCGCTGGTCGGGCTCGTCGAGAAGCGGTGGATGCTCGCGGCGCTGTGCTGCGTCGCCGCGGGCCTCACGCGGCCGACGGCGGTGGTGCTCGTGGGGGTGGTCGTGTTCGCCGGGATCGTGGCCTTCGCGCGCGCCCCCCGGCCGGCGCCGTTGCTCGCCGCCCTGGCCGCGCCCGTCGGCCTGGTCGGCTACTGGCTCTGGGTCGCACAGCAGACGGGCAGCCTCTTCGGCTGGTTCGACCTCGAGTGGCACGGCTGGCACACGCGGTTCGACCTCGGCCGGGAAACCTTCGGGTTCGTCGGCGAACAACTCGTGCAGGGCCGGTCGGTGATGGAAGTCGGCAACGTCTTCGTGGTCTTCCTCGCCCTCGCCGCGGCCGTGCTCTTGGCACTGCGGCTGCGCGACCGGCCAGGCTGGTGGCCCCTGATCGCGTTCGGCGCGGGCATGGTGGTGCTCGTGGCGGGCACGGCCGGCATCCCGTTCGCCAAGGCACGGTTCCTGCTGCCGGGGTTCGTCCTGCTGCTGCCGCTCGCCCAAGGCCTCTCCGGCCGCCGCACGAGCACCGCCGTGGCGGCCACCGCGGGCCTGGTCCTGCTCGGCTGCTGGTTCAGCGCGTATGCGCTCACCGGGTGGCACTACGCGATCTGAACCCCCGCGCCCGAGAAGTCGGTGAGACGGCACGCCGAGTGGCGCCTCACCCCGCGGGCTCGGCCGCGGCCGCTCCTTCCGCCTCCGAGGTCCGCCGTTCCATCGCGGACTTGTCCGACAGGGGCTTCTCCTCGAGCAGCCACACCACGCCGAACGCCACCGCCGCCACGAAACCGCCGATGAGGAACACCAGGCGCATGGACCCGGCGAAACCCTCCAGGATCGGGTGGGCCAGAACCGGGTCGAGGGTCTTGAGGAACGACGTGTCGTTCACGTCGACGCCGCCGCTCATCCGTTGCGCGAACTCCGGGTGCCGGGCCAGCGCCGCGACGTAGGCCGGCGAAGCCGCGGCCGCGCGCAGGGCCGAGGTGATCTGACCGCCGACAGTGCTGAACAGGATCGACAGGAACACCGCGGCGCCCACCGTGCCGCCGATCTGGCGGAAGAACGTGGACGCCGAGGTCGCCACGCCGATGTCACCCGGCAGCACGTCGTTGGTCGCGGCCAGGGTGAGCGTCTGCATCGACGCGCCGAGGCCCAGCCCGATCACGAACGCGAGGGCCATCACCACGGCGACCGGGGTGTCCACGCCGATCGCGGCGAGACCGAACATCGACGCGGTGAGCAACCCGAGCCCCACGACCGCGAACACCTTGTACCGGCCGGTTTTCGTGGTCACGAGTCCGCAGGCGGTGCTGGAGATCATCATGCCCGCGGTGAGCGTGAGCATCTGCAGGCCGGCCGCCGTCGGCGTGGAGCCCTTCACGATCTGCAGGTACAGCGGCAGCGACAGCATCGCGCCGAACATCCCGACGCCCACGATCACCGTGACCACCGTGGCCACGCGGAACTCCGAACACCCGAACAGCCGCAACGGCAGCAGCGCCGCGTCGCCCATCCGGCGTTCCTGCCACCCGAACAACCCCACGCCGAGCGCGCCGACCACGAACAGCGCGATCGACGCCGGCGAACCCCAGCCCCAGTCGCGGCCCTGCTCGGCCACCAGCAGCAGCGGCACGAGGGCGAGCACGAGCGCGCCGGCGCCGAGGAAGTCGATGCGCTGGCGGACCTTCGCCGTCGGCAGGTTCAGCACCCGGTTGACCACGACCAGTGCGACGAGGCCGATCGGCACGTTGACCAGGAACACCCAGCGCCAGCCGGTGATGCCCGCGACCGTGCCCGCCCCGGCGAAGAACCCGCCCACCACCGGGCCGGCCACGCTCGAAATGCCGAAGACCGCGGTGAAGTAGCCCTGGTACTTGCTGCGCTCGCGGGGCGAGGTGATGTCGGTGATGATCGCGAGCCCGAGCGACATCAGCCCACCCGCGCCGAGGCCCTGCACCGCGCGGAACGCGGCCAGCTCGTACATCGACGTCGCGGTGCCGCTCGCGAGCGAGCCGGCGAGGAAGATCGAGATCGCCGTGAGGTACATCGGTTTGCGGCCGAACAGGTCGGACAGCTTGCCGTACAACGGCGTCGAGAGCGTCGCGGTGATCAGGTACGCCGTGGTGGCCCACGCCTGCAGGCTCTGACCGTGCAGCTCGTCCGCGATCGTCTTCATCGCCGACGACACGATCGTCTGATCCAGCGCGGCCAGCAGCATGCCGAGCATCAGCCCGGACAGCACGGTCAGGATCTGGCGCTGCGAAAGGTGTCCGCCGGCCGCGCTCGCCGAGTGGTCCATGGTCTCTCCCTCGGGGTCTCAGATGTCGAGCACGATCCGTCCGGCCGCGCCGGCCGTTTCGGTGGCGTCCTGGGCGTCGGCGACGCGCCCGAGCGGGAACCGCGCCGCGATCGGGTACCGCAGGTCGCCCGCCGCCGCGGCCGCGGTGAGGTCGGCGGCCGCGGCGGCGTTGGCGGCTTCCGGGAAGTCGTCGTTGCTCAGGAAGTGCACGGTGAGGTTCTTGAACGCGGCGGGCCAATACGGCAGCGGCGCTTCGGCGTCGCTCGTCGCGTAGGTGGCGATCGAGCCGTGGTAGGCGAGCACCTCGACGTCGAGCGCCGCGTTGCCGGCCAGATCGGTTTCGGCGATCCGGTCGACGCCGTCGGGCGCGATCGCGCGGATCTGCTCGACGGGGTCGCCCTCGCGCACGTTGACCACGTGGTGCGCGCCGGCTCGCAGCGCGGCGTCGACCTGCTCGGCGTGGCGCACGGTCGCGATCACGGTGGCGCCGCCGCGGCGGGCCACGGCCAGCGCCGCCCGGCCCACGCCGCCCAGCGGTGCGGTGACGAGCACGGTCCGGCCGCTCACCGGTCCGGCGGCGAACACGGCGCGGTGGCCGGTGATGCCCGCGATGCCGAGCAGGGCGCCCTGGGCCAGGTCGATCCCGTCGGGCAGCGCGACGGCGTGGGCGGCGGGCACCACCGTGTACTCGGCCGCCGTGCCGAACGGGCGGTACGACTGCGCGAGGTACACCCACACGCGCTCGCCGATGCGGCCTGGGTCCCCGTGCCGGCCCACGGCGTCGATCACCCCGGCGCCGTCCCCGTGCGGGATCACGCGCGGGTAGGTCATGGTCGAGCCCCAGAACCCGCGGCGCTTGCCGACGTCACCGACGTGGATGCCCGACACGACCACGCGAACGCGCACCTCGTCCGGCCCGGGCCGGGGCACCGGCACGGTGCCGACCCGCAGGACCTCGTGGGCCGGGCCTTGCTTTTCGTAGTACGCCGCGCGCATCACGGCGCCGGGTCTTTCCGTCGGGCCCATCGTGCCTCCGCTGATCGTGGTCGCACCATGATCAGCGGGGCGGGGTCGCGCCGGCGCCCGTCAGATGACTGGGTCGCCGACGGTCATGCGTTGTGTCGATGCCGGTTTCTGTCGATGCCGGTTTCTGTCGATGCCGGTTTCTGTCGATGCCGGTTTCTGTCGATGCCGTTTGTCGGTGCCGGTTTGTGTCCTGCCGGCCGGCGGTACCGGTTCCTGTCGCGCCGGTTTCCGTCGGTGCGGTGGTGGCGGTGCGGTTTTGTCGGTGCCGAAGCCCAGAATGAGCGGTGTCCTGTCGGCCGATCGGAAGGATCACCATGGCTTCGTCGCACCACCGCCTCGACTACACCGAGTTCACCGTGACCGACCTCGACCGCGCCACGCGGTTCTACCGCGAAGCGTTCGGCTGGGCGTTCAACGACTACGGGCCCGGGTACGCCGGGATCCGGGCCGAACCGGCCGAAGCCCAGCCGGAGGTGGGCGGGTTCGTCGTCGCCGACGAGGTCGCGGCGGGTGGCCCGCTGTCGATCCTGTACTCCGACGACCTGGCGGCCAGTGAGGCGGCCGTGGTGGCGGCGGGCGGCACGATCGTCGAGCCCGCGTACGCGTTTCCGGGCGGGCGGCGGTTCCACTTCCGGGATCCGGAAGGCAATGTGCTGGCGGTGTGGTCGGCTTCCTGACGCGGCCGGGTCGCCCCGGGCCGGTCGGCCCGACCGGCGCGACCCGGTTCAGGCACCGCTCACTCCCATTGGTACTTCAGGAACTTCCCGTCGAGGGTCACGACCACGCGCTCGCCGCCCGGGTCTTCGCGACGCCCGACGTCGAGCTTGAAGTTGATGGCGCTCATGATGCCGTCGCCGAACTGCTCGTGGATCAGTTCCTTGATGGTGGGCCCGTAGACCTGCAGCACCTCGTAGAACCGGTAGATCGTGGGATCGGTCGGCACCACGGCGTCGAGCGCGCCGCGCGTGGGCTGCAGCTGCAGGGCCTTCGCCACGTCGTCCTCGAGTTCGAGGATCGCGGCCACCTTCGCGGCTTTTTCGGCGGGAACCGGGTGCTGCCCGAGCAGCGCCGACGTCGTCCACGCCAGCGGGGCTTCGATGGCGTCGGCGATCTTGGCCCAGGTGAGGCCCAGCCGGACCTTCGCCTCGAGCACCGCGTCGGCGGCCTGCTTCTTGGTTGTCATGCGCCTGAGCGTAAGGGCGCGAACACATCCGGGGCCATCGATTCGCGGGCGCTCGTTCACTGTCTTTTCCTATGACTCCATAGAAACGGTGTATCAAGCGGGAAAACAATTCCGCCGTCGTCACGCCCCGAGTTCTTCACCGGCCCGCCGCAGAGCCGAAACCACCCCCGCGGCTTCGGCGCCGCGGGCCTCGCGGGTGAGCGCGACCGTGCGGCGCCCCGGCCAGCCCGGGTCGTCGACGCCGACGGTCACCACGCCGGCCGGCACCGACGGAGCGGCGACCACCGGCATCAGGCACACGCCCAGCCCGGCGGCGACCAGACCGAGCCGCGCCGGCCAGCCGCGCACGGCGTGGCCGAGCACGGGGTCGGCGAGCGTGGGCCAGGCGCGGAACTGCGGGTCGTCACCGCCGGGGCCGGCGATCCACGTCTCGCCGGCGAGCTCGGCCACCGGCACCACGCCGGAGCCGGCCAGCCGGTGCGCGGCGGGCACCGCGACGCAGAGGCCACCGGCCGAAACGACCTCCTGCTCGAGCCCGGTCAGGTCGTAGTCCGGCAGCCCGGCGCCGACACCGATCACGGCCACGTCCAGGCGCCGGGCGCGCAGCTGGCGCACGAGCGCGGGCGTCGCCGCCTCGGTGAGCGCCACGTCCAGCCCCGGGTGCTCGGTGCGCAGCCGCGCGATCGCGCGCGGCACGAGCACGGCCGTGGCGGACGGGAAAGCGCCGAGCCGGACGCGGCCGGCGAGCCGGTCGTCGAGACTCGCCAGATCCTGTTCCAGCGCCCCGATCCCGGCGAGGATCCGGCCCGCGTGCTCGACCACGACGGCGCCGGCCGCGCTCACCCGCACCCCGCGGCCCTCGCGGACGAACAGCGGCTGCCCGGCCGCCGCCTCCATCGCGGCCACCTGGCGCGAGATCGCCGGCTGCGAATACCCGAGCAGCCGTGCCGCCGCCGTGAACGAGCCACTCAGCGCGATCTCCCGCACGGCCCGCAGGCCGGTCACCGTCACCTCACTCATCCGGAAATCGTATCGCTGCGATGCGCGACTCTCATCTGTTGCATGGATTTTTTCAGCCCTGGCAGGGGTAGTCAGGAAGGAGACCGAAATTCGAGGAGGAAACACCATGACGAGGACCTGGTTCGTGACCGGAGCGTCGCGCGGGATGGGCCGCGAGCTCGTGGAGCAGGTGCTGGCCCGCGGCGACCGGGTGGCCGCCACGCTGCGCCGCCCGGATCAGCTCGACGACCTCGCGCACCGCTACGGCGACCGCCTGTGGGTGCGCGCGCTGGACGTCACCGATACCGCCGCGCTGCGGGCCGTGGTCGACGAGGCGTTCACCGCGCTCGGGCGCATCGACGTGGTCGTGTCCAACGCCGGTTTCGGCGTGTTCGCGACGGCCGAAGACCTCACCGACCCGCAGATCGAGCGCATGATCGCCACCAACCTCACCGCCTCGATCCAGCTGGCCCGCGCCGCGGTGCCCCACCTTCGCGCGCAGGGCGGCGGCCGGCTGCTGCAGATGTCGAGCATGGGCGGGCAGCTCGCGTTCCCGGCGTTCTCGCTCTACCACGTGACCAAGTGGGGCATCGAGGGCTTCTTCGACGCGCTGGCCGACGAGGTCGCGCCGTTCGGCATCCGCACCACGCTGATCGAGCCCGGCATGGTCCGCACGGGCTTCTTCGACGCCGCCGACCGCGTGCCGGTGAGCGCGCCCTACCGCGGCGGGCCGGCCGACCGCGAGCCGATCCCGCCCGAGGACATGACCGACAGCCAGGAGAACACCATCGCCGCTGTGGTGCGCGCCGCGGTGTCGCCGAACCCGCCCCGCCGGCTCGTGCTCGGCTCGGATGCCTGGCAGCTCATGACCAAGGCCCTGCGCGAGCGGCTGGCCGACGTCGAAGCCCAACGGGACAACGCGGCCACCGCCGACTTCGCCACTGACTGACCCGGGCCGGGGTCCTCGGCAGCCGTGCGGCCGCGACCGTGCCCGCGGCGGCCGTGAGCGTGAGCAAGCCGAACACGACGCCGAACGCAGCCGTCGGCCGGGCACCGAGTCCAGCGAGGATCGCGCCCGTGACCGCGACACCCGCGACCGCACCGACCTGGCGCACAGTGTTGAACACCCCGGACGCCGCCCCCGCCAGCGCGGGCTCAACCGCCGCCAGTGCCGTCGCCGACAACGGCGCCCACGCGAACGAGTTGGCCGCGCCCAGCACGGCGGCTCCGGCCGCGACCCACCAAGGGGCCAAGTGCAGCACGACCACGAGACCCACCATCAGCAGGCTCGCCGTGAGCAGCACCAGGCCGAGCACCGCCGGGCGGCGCGGCCCGACCCGATCGGCCCACCGCCCGGCGCGCGGTGAAAGCACCATCGCCACGAGGGCGTCCGGCGCCATCACCGCCGCGCCCTCCAGCGCACCGAAGCCGCGCACGTCCTGCACGTAGAGCATCGTCGGCAGGGCCATCGCGAGCACGGTCGCCCCGAGCGCGGCCATGGCGAGACTGGCCCGGGTGTAGTCGCGTGACCGGAAGAGCGCGAGCGGGGCGAGAGCTTCCTCGCCGTGGCCGCGTTCGCGGCGGTGGAACGCGGCCAGCAGCACCACGGCCACCACCGCCGCGACGAGCGACAGCGGCTGCCACGTCAAGAGCGCCCACACCAGCAGGCTCAGTCCCGCCGTGCTCGTGACGGCACCGACGACGTCGAACGGCGTGGCCCGGCCCGGGCTGCCGGGGATCAGCAGGAGGCCGAGCACCAGCGCGACCGCGCACAGCGGCACGTTGACCCAGAAGATCCAGCGCCAGTCCAGGGCCGCGGTGAGCACTCCCCCGGCCACCGGTCCGAGCAGCGTGCCCGCGGCCGCCACCGAGCCCCAGATGCCGAGCGCGCGGCCTCGTTCGTCCTCGGCGAAGAGCCGCCGAATCAACGTGAGCGGCTGCGGCGCCATCGCCGCCGCGGCAAGGCCTTGCAGCACGCGGAAGGCGATCAGCCAGCCGGTCGAGGGCGCCAGCGAGCACAGCACCGACGCGACCCCGAAGCCCGCCATCCCGCAGAGGTACACGCGTTTCGGGTCGAACCGGTCGCCGAGCCGGCCGAACACCAGCAGCGGCACCGAGAACGCCAGCAGGTAGCCCGCCGTGACCCAGAACAGTCCCGCCACACCGGGCTTCAGCTCCCGCTGGATCGCCGGGCTCGCCACCGCCACGATGGTGGTGTCGAGCAGCAGCACGAAGAACCCCGCGAGCAAGGCCGCGAGCCCGCCCCGTTTGCCGGTCATGCCGCCGTTTCTCCCCGATGTCGCAACGGAGGAGGAGAATCCCAGGCGCGGCCGTCTCGGGTCAAGCCGTCCAGTGTGGACCGCGAGTCGTCCGGAACCACGAAAGCCGGCGAAACGATCTACGCGTGTTCACCCGGATCCGGCCCGCGCGCCCAGTACGCTCGGCCCGGGATTTCCCTTCCCACCCCCGGAGACCGCTGAGAGGCTGCTGATGACCACTGTCGGGAAGATGCTCGTGCAGAGCCTGGCCGATCACGGCGTGACCGCGATGTGGGGCGTGGTCGGCGACGCGCTGAACCCGATCACCGACGCGCTGCGCCAGGAGCCCCGCATCCGTTGGATCGGGGTGCGCCACGAGGAGGCCGGCGCGTTCGCCGCGGGTGCGCAGTCGCAGCTCACCGGCCGGATCGGCGTGTGCATGGGCACGGTGGGCCCGGGCTCGCTGCACCTGCTCAACGGGCTCTACGACGCCAAGAAGTCGCACACCCCGATGCTCGCGATCTGCGGCCAGGTGCCGAGCGCGGAGATGGGCAGCGACTACCACCAGGAAGTGGACAACGACGCGGTGTTCCGCGACGTCTCGGTGTTCTCGCGCACGATCACCGACCCGGCCCAGTTCCCGTACCTGCTGGAGCTGGCGGTGAACGCGGCCTACGCCCGCGGCGGCGTGGCCGTGCTCACGCTGCCGGGCGACGTCGCCGGGCGCGATCTGCCGAGCGGCACGCTCGAACCGCGCTTCGTGAGCCAGCACCCGCCGGTGACACCCGCGGCCGCCGCGCTCGACGAGGTGGCGGCGGTGCTCAACGGCGCCGCCACGGTGACCATGCTCGTCGGCTCCGGAGCGCGCGAGGCGCGGGACGAAGTGCTGGCCACCGCGGAAAACCTGGCCGCGCCGATGGTCCTCACGCTCAAGGGCAAGGAAGCCCTCGAACAGGACAACGAGTACCAGGTCGGGCAGACCGGACTGATCGGCAACCCGGCCGCGCAGCACGCACTGAGCCACGGCGACGTGCTGCTCATGGTGGGCACCGACTTCCCGTACCGCGACTGGTACCCGAAGGGCAAGACCGTGGTGCAGATCGACCACGAGGGTGAGCGCATCGGGCGCCGCGTGCACGTGGACCACGCGCTCGTCGGCGATTCGCGCACCACGCTGGCCGCGCTGCTGCCGCTGCTGGACAAGAAGCCCTCGCGCGAGCACCTCACCGCTTCGCGCACGAAGTACACGCACTGGCACGAGCGCCAGCGCCACCTCGCCGAGCCCGGCTACGACTCGACCGTGGTCGGCCGCGTGCGCAAGCACTTCGACAACACCGACCGCGCGATCCGTCCCGAGGTGCTCGCCGCGGCGATCGACCGCCACGCCGACGCCGACGCGGTGTTCACCTCCGACACCGGCATGTCCACGGTGTGGCTCGCCCGGTTCGTGACCCTGCACGGCAACCGGCGGCTGCTCGGCTCGTACAACCTCGGGTCGATGGCCAACGCCCTGCCCCACGCGCTCGGCGCCGCCCAGCTCGACCCCACCCGCCAGACCGTGGCGTTCTGCGGCGACGGCGGGCTCACCATGCTGATGGGCGAGCTGCTCACGGTGGCGGCCTACGAGCTGCCGGTGAAGATCTTCGTGTTCGACAACTCGCGCCTCGGCATGGTCAAGCTGGAGCAGGAGCAGGGCGGCATCCCCGAGTTCGGCACCGTGCTCAAGAACCCGGACCTCGCCGGCGTCGCCCGGGCCTGCGGCATCCACGCCGTGCGCGTCGAGGACCCGGACCGGGTCGACGAGACCGTGCGCGACGCGCTGGCCCACCCCGGGCCGGTGCTGCTCGACGTGGTGACCAACGCCGAGGAGATCGTGATCCCGCCGAAGCCTACCGTGAGCCAGGCGTGGGGCTTCGCCATCGCCAAGATCGAAGAAACCTTGATCTCGGCCCACGAGCGGGACGAATCGGCGTAAACACCCCGGCCGGCCCCGACCACCTCGTGGGAAGCCTTGTCGGGGCCGGGCGGACGTTCCTATAGTGCGTCAGACGTCTGACGTCTTGGGAGGCTCAACGGTGAAGGATCTGCGGTCGTTTCTCGCGGAGGTGGTCTCGACCGGCGCGGGCGAGGTCAAGCACGTGTCGAAGCAGGTGGACCCGCGCTTCGGCGTCACCGCCTACGGAGCGTGGTACGACAAGCGCGGCGACTACCCGGCGTTGCTGTTCACCGACGTCGCGGGCAGCGAGCTGCCCTGCCTGACGAACCTCGTCGCGACCCACGAGCGCATGGCGCTGGCGCTGGGCGTCGACACGGAGACGCTCACGCGGTCTTCGGTCGCAGGTCAGGGGCGTGCACCGCACCCGCCGGTGCCGTTCGAGGGCGCCGCACCGGTGCAGGAGGTGGTGTGGCGCGGCGACGACGCCGACCTCACCCGCCTGCCGATCCCGACCCACAACGAACTCGACGGCGGCCCGTTCCTCACCGCCGCCGTCGGCGTGACCCGCGACCCCGACACCGGTGCCGTGAACGCCGGCATCTACCGCCACCACGTGTACGGCCCGAAGCGGCTCGGCGTGTGGTTCTTCGGTTCCCACGACGGCGGCACGATCCACCGGAAGTACGCCGAGCGCGGTGAGCCCACGCCGATCGCGCTCGTGATCGGGCACCACCCCGCGTTCCTCATGGGCGCCGTGTCGCGCGTGCCCGGCATCGGCGGCGAGTACGACGCCGCCGGCGCCTACCTCGGCGAGTCCGTGCAGACCGTGCCCGCGGTGACATCGGGTATTCCCGTGCCGGCGCACGCCGAGATCGTGATCGAGGGCCACATCCTGCCCGACGAGCTCGAAGAGGAAGGCCCGTTCGCCGAGTGGCCCGGCCACTACGTCGGCGGCGGCCGCAAGCCCGTGATCGAGGTCGACGCCATCACGATGCGCCGCGACGCGATCTTCCAGGACATCCAGGCCTCCGGCCGCGAACACCGGCTGATGGGCGCGCTCCCCCGCATCGCGAGCATCCACGAAACGGTGCAGCAGAAGGTGCCGGGCCTGCGCGCGGTCAACATCCCGTTGCACGCCCGCATGCACTGCTACCTCTCCATTCGCAAGACCTCGGACACCGACCCCACGCGCGCCGCCTTCGCCGCGCTCAACACCGAACCCGAGAACCTGCGCGCCATCGTGATCGTCGACGACGACATCGACGTCTACGACGAACGCGAAGTCGCGTGGGCCATCGGCACCCGCTTCGACGCCACGAACGACCTGCAGATCATCCCGCGCTGGAACGGCCCCGGCGGCCTGCTGCCCACTAACTGGGCCTACGACGAAGCCGGCGGCCGCACCCCGCAACGCTCCTCGGCCGTGATCGTCGACGCGACGAAACCCGCGCCGCCCGTGGTGTTCCCGGCCCGCGCTCGGGTACCGGAGGACGCGTTGGCGGCCGTGGACGTGGAGGCCATCCAGACGATCACGGACGTCTCCCAAGTTCTCGGATAGGCCGTTCGCGGACCTACGCGAGCACGGTGCGGCGGAGCTGAGTAGTCACCGTCGCACCGAGCCGGCTTTCCAGTCCGTCGAGCAGGTCGGTGATGTGCGCGGCCAGGTCGGGCGGCGGTTTCGTGAAGGCGCTGGAGGTGCTGCGGCACCAGTCGTCGAGGTCGCGGTGGGCGTCAGGGGCCAGGGGCTCGTCGGGTGTGCCGAGGAGCCACAGGTCGGTGTCGAGCCGGGACCAGCGGCTGACCTGGCGCAGCAGAACCACGGCTCCGCGGCGCACGTGGAGTGGCCGGTCGGTGCGGGCGAGGTCGAACAGGGCTTGCCGGTCCGCGGGGCCGAGCCGGCCGGCCAGCAGCTCGACCGCCTGGCGGACCACCGGCGGCGACGGGTCGTCGAGCAGCGCACGGCCGTACTCGACCGCGCGCGGGTCCGCCGGGTTCGCCAGGAGCCGTCGGAAACCCCGCACCGCGGCGGCGCGGATCCGCGGGCGGTCGTCGGGCAGCCGGGCGCGCAGGAGATCGGCGTCGTCGGGAGTGCCCGTCTCGCCGAGGCCGGCCACGGTCGCGCGCGTGACCACGCCCGACTGCAGCGCTTTTCGGTAGTACGCGGCCGGATCGTCGCCCGCGCGCAGCACGAGGGCCTGCGCCATCGAGCGCACCAGCGACGAGTTCTCCGCCAGCCGGCCGCGAGCGGTTTCCACACCGAGCAGTTGTAGCGCCCGCGCGCGCACCCGCGGCGGGCTGTGTTTTCGGCCTCGGCTCCGCCGAGGCGTGCGAGATCGCCTTCAAGCCGGCTTTTGGTTTGAACGGTCGGATCGGCCTGGCGGCCGATCGCACCGCTCAAACCAAAAACCGGCGCGATCTCGCGCTGTGGTCGCGTCGAGGTCGTCCTGAGAGCTGGAGCTGTGGGATTGCACCACCGCAACTGGCGCTTCAGCACCAAACGCAGTCTCACCCAGTCATCTATCGGCCGCCGGGACACAGCGCTGCCCGGCCACCCCGCGCGGGCGGGCTGCGCCGCTCCGGTACAGCTACTCACACGTCAGGCAACTACTCGACGGGGCGACTGAGCCGAAAGCGCACGACATTCGTGGCGCCAGTGCGCCGTAATCGGGGGACAACCCACCTTCACCCGGCCGCTGCGGTGGCACACGCCTTTCGGCGAGCTCGACTCGGCCGACTTTCGCCGAGTATGGTCAAGATCGCCGGCCGTCGTGATGGCCGAGCACGGCGAACGCCACCACACGCGAGATCGCGCCGGCTTCCGGATCGGGCGGTGCGATCGGCCCCCGGCCGATCTCGACCGTCCGATCCGGAAGCCGGCATGAAGGCGATCTCGCACGCCCTGCCGAAGGCGGGGCCAAAGATACAGGGCTACAAGCCGCCGAGGCGTTCGGTGATCGCGGAGGCCAGGCGGAGGATCGCGGACGTCGAGCGTTCGAGCCGTTGGTTGTCCACAGTGGACTTGACCAGGCTCACCGAGAGCGCGCCCACGGGTTGGCCGCCGCGGCCCGCGACGGCGGCGCCGACGCACATCATGCCCGGGGCGGTCTCCTCGTCGTCCACGGCGTAGCCGCGCTCGCGGGTGCGGGTGATCTCGGCTTCGAGCTGGGGCCGGCGCGAAATGCTGTGCGGGGTCAGGGTTTCGAAGCGGCCGTCGGCGTAGCGGCCGGCGATCTCGTCGTCGCTCAGGGAGGCGAGCAGGGCCTTGCCGCTGGCCGTGCAGTGGGCCGGCAGGCGCAGGCCGATCTCGTACGACATCGCGAGCGTGCGCAGGCCCGGTCGGGTCTCGACGTAGACCACGTTGCGACCGTCCAACAGGGACAGCACGATCGTGTCCTCGGCCAGCAGGCCGAGCTCGGCGTCGACCCGCCGGAACTCCAGCACGAACCCCGATTTCGCGAGGTAGGCGCGCCCGAGCGGTACCACCTTCCAGCCCAGCCGGTAGTGCCCGGCCGGGGTGCGCGTGAGCAGGCCGGTGGTCACGAGTGTGGTGCACACGGCGAGGCAGCTGCTCTTGGGCGCGCCGACGGTGCGCGCGAGCTCGCTGAGCGGCAGTCCGTCGGGGGCGGCGGCGAGCGCGTCGAGGATGTAGGCGGCGCGGGCGACCGAGGGCACCGGCAGGCCGGCCGAAGAAGGCGAACTGGTCATCGCGGGAGATTCTGTCATCGGCGCAGCCGCCGGGCGAGCACCACGGCCGCGACCACCGCCGCCACGGCCGGGACCACGCGTTTCGCCACCGGAAGGGCGACCGCCCGCAGCACGACGGCGTCCGCGTTGCGCGCGGCCCGCGTCGGGGCCGGCGAAGCAGCACCGGTCGGCGCGGTGTCGATCGGCGCGGTGTCGATCGGCGCGGTGTCGATCGGCGCGGCCTGGCTCGGGGCCGCGGCGGTCGCAACGGCCGCTGGGGCCGCCAGGGCCGGGGCTTGCTCGTCGTCCGGCCACTCCTCGGCCGCCAGATCGACGACCTCCGCGCCCGCCGTGCCCACCGCCGGCTCGGCACCAGACCGCGGCGCCACTGAAGACCCGGCTACCGGAGATCCAGCCGCCGGAGAACCGGCCGCACCCGACCGCTCCCCCGCCACCTCCTCGGCCAGCGTCCGCGCGAACTCCTCGACCAGCCGGCCCGTCACTTCACCGAGCACCCCGCGCCCGAACTGCGCCAGCCGCCCCGTGAGCGCGAGATCCGTGGCCAGGTCCACCCGCGTGCCCTCCGACGAGGGCGCCAGCCGCAGCGTGACGGTCGCCGAGGCCGACCCGCGGCCACGCACCTCGCGCCCCGACGCGGCCACGACCACCACCCCCGCCGCCTCGTCGCGGGAGCGGAACTGCGCGAGGCCGGAGTACTCGGCCGAGATCGGCCCGACCTTCACGCGCACGCCGCCGCGCACGTCGTCGCCGTCCACCTCGTCGAGGTGCACGCCGGGCAGGCACGGCGCGACCCGCCGCGGATCGGTGAGCACGGCCCACGCCTGCGCGGGCGGCAGGCCGACGGTGAAGCTGTTCTCCAATCGCACGAGCCGCTCCTAACCCGGGAACCGCAGGTCGACGCGCGAGCCGGCCGACGGTGCCCACCGGCTCGTGACGACCTTGCGGCGGGTGAAGAACCGGATGCCGTCCTCGCCGTACTGCCCGGAGTCGCCGAAGAGCGAGTGCTTCCAGCCGCCGAACGGGAAGTACGGCACCGGCACGGGAATCGGCACGTTGAGCCCGACCATGCCGGCCTGCACGGTGTGCTGGAACTGCCGGGCGGCCACGCCGTCACGGGTGTAGAGCGACACGCCGTTGCCGTACTCTCCGCCGTTGATGAGCGCGACGGCCTCCTCCAGGCTGTCCACGCGCAGCATCGACAGCACCGGCCCGAAGATCTCGTCGGTGTACACGGTCATGTCCGGCCGCACGTGGTCGATCAGCGTCGGGGCGAGGAAGAACCCGTTCTCCCGCCCCGGAACCCGCACCTCCCGGCCGTCGACCACGAGGTCCGCCCCGGCGTCGGCGCCGGCCTGCACGTAGCCGCTCACGCGGCGCAGGTGGTCGGCCGTGACGAGCGGCCCCATGTCCGTGCCCTCGTCGTGACCGTCCGCAGTGGACAGTCTCTCGATGCGGGCGACCAGGCGCTCGCGCAGCGCGTCGCCGACCCCGCCCACCGCCACCGCGACCGAGATCGCCATGCACCGCTCCCCCGCCGAACCGTAGGCGGCGGAGACCAGCGCGTCGGCGGCCGCGTCGAGGTCGGCGTCGGGCAGCACGATGAGGTGGTTCTTCGCGCCGCCCAGCGCCTGCACGCGCTTGCCGTGCTTGGCCGCGGTCTCGTACACGTGCCGGGCCACCGGCGTCGAGCCGACGAAGCTCACGGCGGCGACATCCGGGTGGGCCAGCAGCGCGTCGACGGCCTCGGCGCCACCGTGCACCACGTTGAAGACCCCGGCGGGCAACCCGGCCTCGAGCGCCAGCTCCGCCAGCCGGTTGCCGGCCGACGGGTCCTTCTCGCTCGGCTTGAGCACGAACGCGTTGCCGCACGCGATCGCGATCGGCGCCATCCACATCGGCACCATCACCGGGAAGTTGAACGGTGTGATGCCGGCGACGACCCCGAGCGGCTGGCGGATCGAGTACGTGTCGACGCCGCGGGACACGTTTTCGCTGAAGTCGCCCTTGAGCAGGTGCGGGATGCCGGCGGCGAACTTCGCGACGTCCAGGCCCGCGTTGACCTCGGCGCGCGCGTCGGCCAGCGTCTTGCCGTGCTCACCGGTGACCAGCTCCGCCAGCTCGTCGCGCGAGCGCTCGATCAGCCGGATGAACTCCAGCAGCACCTGCTGGCGCCCGCCGAGCGATTCCTCCGCCCACGCGGCCTGCGCGTCGAGCGCCACCTTCACGGCTTCGGCCACGGCACCGGCGTCGCCGAGCGCGACGCGGCCCGAGACGCTGCCCCGGGCGGGATCGTGCACGTCGGCCCACGCGGGCGGTTCGGCCTCGGCGTGGGCGCCGCCGACGAAGTGCTGGATGGTGTTCACGAGTGTCCTTTCGCGACAGTCGGGCCGAGGTCGGCCAGGGCCGGCACGGGAGGCGTGTCCGGCGGTTCGGGCCAGCTTTCGCCGGCGGCTTCGTCGAGGGCCCGCACCACGCGTTCGGGGGTGATCGGCTCGTGCCACACGCGGGCGCCGAGCGGGGCGAGCGCGTCGTTCACCGCGTTGTGCACGGCCGCGGGCGCGCCGGCAGCGCCGGCCTCACCCGCGCCTTTCACGCCCAGCGCGGTGATCGGGCTCGGGGTCTCGATGTGGGTGATGCGCACGTCGGGCAGCTCGGGCCCGGTCGGCATGAGGTAGTCGAGCAGCGTCGAGGTGAGCAGCTGGCCGGTTTCGTCGTAGTAGAGCCGTTCGTACAGCGCGCCGCCGATGCCCTGCGCGATGCCGCCGCGGATCTGCCCGTCCACGATCTCGGGGTTGATCAGCACCCCGCAGTCTTCGACGCACGCGTAGTCGACGAGGTGCACGAGCCCGCTGTCCTGCTCGATCTCGACCACCGCGGCGTGGGCGCCGTTGTTGAAGGTGACGTTGGGGCCGCTGTACTCCCCCACCACCGAAAGCCCGATCCGCAGCTCGGGCGGCAGCCGGTGGGTGCGGAAGTGCGCGACCTCGGCGAGCTCGTTCACCTCCAGGTGCACGTTCGGCGCGCCCGCGACCTGCACGATCCCGTTGCCGATCTCGAGGTCGGCCGGGTCCACCTCCAGCAGGTGCCCGGCGATCGCGAGCAGCCGCTCCTTCACCTCGCGTGCGGCCGCCGCGGCGGCGCCGCTGCTGACCACCGCCGAGCGGCTGGCCCACACCCCCGTGCCGTGGGGCACCACGGCCGTGTCGCCGCTGACCACGCTGATCCGGTCGAACTCCACGCCGAGGTGGTCGGCCACCACCTGCGCGGCGGTGGTCTGCAGGCCCTGGCCCTGGCCGGGCGTGCCGAGCAGCACGGTGACCGAACCGTCGGCCTCCACGCGAACCTCGACCTGGTCGTGCGCGGTGATCGGGGCGCCGCGCTTGCCGTAGAACATCACACCCGGCGCGGTGACCTCCACGAAACAGGCGAGGCCCACGCCCAGCAGGCGTCCGCGGTCGAGCGCCTCGGCCTTGCGCTTCTCCAGCTCCGGCCCGGTGGTCACCATGGCGAGCAGCTTCTCCAGCGACTCCTGGTGCGAGCCGCTGTCGTAGACCTGGCCGGTCACCGACGTGTAAGGCAGTTCCTCGGGCGCGATCAGGTTGCGGCGGCGCAGCTCGGCCGGGTCGAGACCGAGGCGGCGCGCGGTCTCGTCGAGCAGCGTCTCCATCGCGAGGATCGCGACCGGGTGCCCGACCCCGCGGTACACCGCGAGCGGCGCCTTGTTCGTGATCGCCACGCGCAGGTGGCCGCGGTAGACCGGGATCCGGTACGGGCCGGGCATGATCGTGGCGACCTGGATGCCTTCGGTGACCATGCTGCGCGGGTACACCGAGTACGCGCCGCCGTCACTCACGACCTCCGAGCGCATCCCGAGGATCCGGCCGTCGGCCGCCACCGCCAGCGCTGCGGACACGCGCTCGTCGCGGGCCTGCGTGTCGGACTGCAGCGATTCCACGCGGTCCTGGATCCACTTCACCGGGCGGCGCAACAGGATGCTGGCCGCGCAGGTGGCGACCTCGTCGGAGTACACGTGGGCCTTCATGCCGAACGCGCCGCCGACCTCGTCGGTGAGCACGCGGATGTTGCTCTCGCGCAGACCGAGCAGCTCGGCGAACACCGACTGCAGCATGTGCGGCGCCTGAGTGGAAATTCGCACGGTGAGCGCCTTCGCCGACGGGTCGAACTCGGCGACCACCCCGCGCGGCTCGAGCGCGACGGCCGTGTGCCGCGCCGTGCTGATGCCGGTTTCCACCACCACCGCGGCTTCGGCGAAGGCCGCTTCCACGTCGCCGGTGCCGAACGTGCCCTCGAACGCGAGGTTCGACGCGAGCTCTTCGTGCACCTTCGCCGCGGACTCCTCCAGCGCGGCGATCGAGTCGACGACCGGCGGCAGCTCCTCGTAGTCGATCGTCACGAGTTCCAGCGCGTCCTCGGCGACCGCGCGGCTCTCGGCCACGACCATCACCACGGGCTCGCCGACGTAGTGCAGCTTGCCGGTGGCCAGGGGTCGCTGGTCGCCGCCGACGAGACCCGGCCAGTCGAGCAGGCCCTTCCACGAGCGGCACATCGGGTTGAAGTCGTCGGCGGTGAACACCGCGGCCACACCCGGCGCGCGCTTGGCGGCCTCGGTGTCGATCGCGGTGATGCGCGCGTGGGCCACCGGCGCGCGCACGAACGCGGCGTGCAGGCAGCGGGCCGGCGTCACGTCGTCGGCGTAGCGGCCGCGGCCGAGCAGGATCTTCGGGTCTTCGACGCGCTTCACGCGCCGCCCGACCCAGCCTTCGGTGATGCTCACGCTCGCGCCTCCCGCACCTGCTCGGCGTATTCGGCGACCGCGTCCACGATCGGCGC
This sequence comes from Amycolatopsis rhabdoformis, assembly GCF_035918295.1. Lineage (GTDB taxonomy): Bacteria > Actinomycetota > Actinomycetes > Mycobacteriales > Pseudonocardiaceae > Amycolatopsis > Amycolatopsis rhabdoformis. The sequence goes on along the minus strand of NZ_CP142149.1, from coordinate 1,628,559 downwards.
GTAACCCGTGCAGCGGCAGAGGTTCCCGGACAGCCGCTCGCGGATCTCGTCGCGCGTCAGGTCCGGGTTCTCCTCGATCGCCGCGACGGCGGCCATCAGGAAGCCCGGCGTGCAGAAGCCGCACTGCAACGCCTGGTGCTCCCAGAACTTCTGCTGCAGCGGGTGCAGCACGTCCTCGGTGCCAGCCGCGTCGCCGAGGCCTTCGACGGTGTCCACTGTGGACCCGTGGGCCTGCACGGCGAGCGTGAGGCAGCTGCGCACCGCGACCCCGTCGACGCGGATCGTGCACGCACCGCACACGCCGTGCTCGCAGCCGAGGTGCGTGCCGGTGAGGCCGAGGTCGTGGCGCAGGAAATCGGCCAGCGTGGTGCGCGGGGTGGTGCGGGCCGACTCGGGTTTCCCGTTCACGGTGAGGGAAACCTGCGTGGGCTCGTGGGCGTCAAGCACGGGCACTCTCCACTTCGGACCGGCAACGGGCGGCGGCTTCGGCGAGCGAGCTCGCGACGAGCCGGGTGCCCGCGCGGCGGCGGTAGGTCACCGAGCCGTGGAGGTCACCGAGCACGTCGATGTCGTCGAACGCGTGGGCCGCGGCTTCGGCGAGCACGGCGTCGTCGAGTACCTCGCCGGTGAGGACGGCCTCGGCCGCGGTGGCGCGGCGCGGGGTGCCGGCGATGCCGAACAGCGCGATCCGCGCGTCGGTGCAGCGCCGGTCGGAGTCGGTGTCGAGCACGCAGATCACGCCGACGAGGGCGAAGTCGCCGCTGCGGCGCGTGATCTCGCGGATCGACCAGCCGGCCGTCGCGGGCAGCAGCGGCAGCTCGGCACCGGCGAGGACCTCGCCTTCGCCGAGCGCGGTCAAGTAGGGGCCGCCGAAGAAATCGCGCGCGGCGATCCGGCGCCTCCGCTCGGCGCCGGCCACGCGCACGGATCCGTCGAGCGCGAGCAGCAGCGCCGGCAGCTCCGCCGCCGGGTCGGCGTGGGCGAGCGAGCCGCAGACGGTGCCGCGGTTGCGGATCTCGGGGTGCCCGACCTGCGCGAGCGCCTCGGCGACCAGCGGGTGGCGCCGCCGTGTCTCGGGATCGGTCTCCAGCGCCCGGGCGGTGACCGCGGCGGACACGACCAGGCCGTCGGTGTCCCGGAAGGCGTGGCCGCGCAGGTCTTTCGCCGTGGTGATGTCCACGAGCACGGACGGGTTCGACATGCGCAACGCCATCACCGGGAGGAGGCTTTGCCCACCGCCGAGCACTCGCGCGTCGGGCCCGTGTTCGGCGAGCGCCGCCACCGCGTCACCCAGCGTTTCGGCCCGGTGGTAGCCGAAAGCAGGCAGTTTCACCGACTCGTCCCCTTTGCTCCGCCCTCGTGGTCGAACCACCCAGTCTTCGAATCAGCCAGTCTTCAAGCCGGCGAGTGTTCGAAATGCTGAACGCTGTTCGATTTCCAGAACGAGTCTCGGGAGAGCCGGGGCGGATGTCAAGTCGAGCCGGCCACCTCGGCGCGCACACGGAACCCGCCGCCGGACGCCGGTCCGGTGGTGAGCCGGCCGTCGACCCCGGCGAGGCGGTCGGCCAGACCGGAGAGACCGTTGCCGGGAGCGGCAGTGCTTCCCGTGCCGTCGTCGGTGATCTCGACCCAGGTCTCGCCGAGCCGGATCTCGCAGTGGCCGGCCCCGCTGTGGCGGATCACGTTGGTCGTGGCTTCGCGGATCACGAAGGCGAACGGCTGCTGCAGGTGCACGGCGACGTCGTCCACGGCGTGCGGGGCGGTGAGCCGGATGCCGGCGGTTTCGAGCGCGCCGCGGACGCCCGCGAGCTCCGCGGCGAGCGAGGTGCGCCGGAAGTCGCTCACGGTGGCGCGCACCTCGGCGAGTGCCTGGCGCGAAAGGACCTCGACCTCACGGACCTCCCCGAGCGCCCGCTCGGCGTTTCTCCCGCTCTCCAGCAGGCGCCGCGCGACGCCGGTCTTGAGCGTGATCGTGGTCAGGCTGTGCCCGAGCAGGTCGTGGAGGTCACGCGCCACGCGGCCGCGTTCCTCCGACACGGCGAGGGTGCGCACCTGATCCCGCGCGGCCCGCAGTTCGGCGACCGTGCGGCTCAGCTGGGTCGCGGAGACGAGGCCGAGCGAGAGCAGGCCGACGAGCACGGTGTCGCTCACGTCGGGGCTGCCCCGCGCGATCGTGGTGGCACCGAACAGGAGCGCCGCCGTGCCCGGGCCCAGCCACTTCGCCGCGCGCAGCGGCAGCAGCACCACCGACGCGGCGATGGCGTACGCGGTCAACGTCAGCAGTTCCGGGCGCCGGAACAGGACCGGCAACGCCAGCCCGAGCGCGAACAACCCCGCCACCACGACCACTCGGGACGCCGGCCGCAGCCGCGGGCCCACGATCAGCGCCGCGAGGAAGCTCACGGAGTAGGCGGCCGCGATCAGCAACGCCGGCACCCGCACCGCCGGTTCGGCGTTCGCCTGCGCCGGGATCTCGAGCCACAGCCACACCAGGAAAGCCGTGAACGGCGCCAGCTCCCGCACCAGTGACCGCAGGCCGGCCCGCGCGGGCGCGCGCACGCGCCGGCTCTTCGCGTCGAGCCGGTCGGTGGTCACAGCCAGCCCCGGTCGTCGGCCGGCCGCACCGCCTCGGCCCGGGTCGTGGCCTCGAGCTTGCCCATCGCCGACGAGAGGTAGTTGCACACCGTGCCCGCCGACAGGTGCAGCCGGCCGGCCACCGCGGCGACGGTGCTGCCGTCGCGGCAGGCGAGGAGCACCTCGCGTTCCCGGTCCGTGAGCGAACTCGTGCCCAGCGTCAGGGACTCGGTGGCGAGCGACGGATCGATCACCCGGAGCCCGGCGTGGACCCGGCGGACCGCGTCGACCAGCTGCTCCGGCGGGCAGTCCTTCACGACGAACCCGGCCGCACCGGCCGCGAGGGCCCGCGTGAGGTAACCGGGCCGCCCGAACGTGGTGCACATCAGCACGCGGCACCGCGGCAGCTCGGCCCGCACCTCGGCCGCGACGTCGAGGCCGTTCTTGCGGGGCATCTGCACGTCGAGCAACACGACGTCCGGCCGGGTCGCGCGCGCGACCGCGAGCACCTCGTCGCCCGAGCCGACGCGCGCGACCACGCGGATGTCGTCCTCGAGGTCCAGCAGCACGGCGGACACGCCGGCGCCGGCCTGCAGCGCGACGAGATCTCCGGTGCCGACGGCGTGCAGGACGAAGTAGACGGCGCCGGGCAGCAGCAGATCGCGCAGCACCGTGGGGACGAGGGCGTTGAACCTCGCGGCTTTGCTCGCAGGGGCCGAGGGTGACTCGGTGGTGGGTGGAGTGGTGAGTGGTTCGGTCGTCGATCGCTCGGTGCTCTGCTGACCGGCGACGCCCGGCTGCTCGTGCTCAAGGACTCGCTGGTCACCGGCGTGGTCGCGCTCGCGTTCATCGCCACGACCGTCGCCGACCGGCCGCTGCTGTTCCTGCTCGGGCGCAGTTCGAGACCGCCGACGACCCGGCGAAGATCGCCGCCTTCGACAAGCGGTACGCGACGCACGCCCCGACCCGGCGCCGCTTCCGCACGCTGAGCCGGGCGTGGGGCCTCGGGCTCCTGCTGGAGGCCGCCGTGCGCACGGTGCTGTGCTTCGTGCTCCCGATCGAGCAGATCGTGGTCCTCTCGCCGGTGCTGCTCTTCGGCACGCTGACGGTGATCTACTTCGGGGCCAAGCTCTACCTCGCCAGGGCACGGGACTGAGCCGCCAGCCCGTAAACGCGTTCGGCGGTGCCCGCGAACACGTCCGCGCGTTCGGCCGCGGTGAGGTGCGCGGTGAGCGCGTCGACGGCCGAAAACGTTTGCGCGTACGTGCCCGCGAGCAGACAGACCGGCCAGTCCGACCCGTACATCAGCCGCGACGGCCCGAAGGCCGACAGGGCCACGTCGGCGTACGGGCGCAGATCCGCGACTGTCCACTGTGGCCAGGCGGCCTCCGTGATCAGACCGGACAGCTTGGCCACCACATTCGGTTCACGGGCCAGCGACCGCAGCCCCGAAGCCCACGGCTCCAGCTCACCGGACGCGATCGGCGGCTTCCCGAGGTGGTCGAGCACGAACGTCAGCTCCGGCACGGCCCGCACGGTCTCCAGCGCCGCGGTGAACTGGTCCGGGCGCACCAGCAGGTCGAAGGTCAGGCCCTCGGCGGCGAGGGCGCGCAGGCCGGCGCGGACGTCCGGCCGGCACAGCCACCTCGGGTCCGGCTCGGCCTGGACGCCGTGGCGCAGGCCGACGAGCCGGGTGCCGCGGAAGCGGGCCGGGTCGAGCTCCGGCGACGCGAGATCCGCCCAGCCCACCACCCCCGCGATCAGCGGATCACGCAGCCCCAGCAGCTGCTCCGTCTCCACGGCCGAGCCGACGGCCTGCACCAGCACCGTGCGCGTGACGCCAGTGCCGAGCGTCGCCAGGCGCAGGTCGCGCACGGTGAAGGGGCGGCGGATCGGCGTGAGTGCGGGCCGGTCGAGCCACGGCTGCGGGTGCGCGCCCGGGTGCCACAGGTGGTGGTGGGCGTCGACGTGGTTCAGAGCTCCTCCACGCGGAACGCGGTCCGGTAGGTGCGCGACTCCCCCGGCTCCAGCCAGGTCATGCTGCCGTCGGCGCGCGCGGCCGCGTCTCCCCCGACGTGGTGGGTCGACGGTTCCAGCCCCACCGCGTAGTTGCCGGCCCGAAGGTTGAGCCATTCGAAGAAGCACGGGAACTCGTCCTGCGACCAGTGCACGCTCACCGCGAGCCCGAGGCGCTCGTTCACGATCGCCGCCGTGCCGCCGGCGAGCTCGTGCTCGTACACCTGCTCCACGAACCCCGGGATCGGCGGCGGGAACACCAGGTGGTCGATTCCTTGCGAGGCCACGCTGTCCGACTGCCACACCGTGCGCGCGACCGGCGCCACGAACCGCGCGCCCTCGTCGAGCAGCGGCCAGCCGAGGTTGATGTGGTAGAGGAACATGTGCGGCATCGGCTCGAACGCCGGGTTGTGCACCGTGTCGGTGAGCCGGATCTCGTTGCCGCCGAGGTCGGCCTCGATGCGCCGGGTCAGCGTGAGGTTCTCCGCGAACACCGCCGCTTGCCGCACCTCGCCCTCGGCCCACAGCACGCAGCGGTTGCCCTCCCACCGCGAGCCGTAACCGCTCAGCCGCGCGGGGATGTTCGCGACGCGCCCGTGCAGCCCGTGCCGCACGGTCTCGCGCGGCGGGTAGCGGTAACCGGCCGCATCCACCGCGCCGCCGAACAGCGTGTGGTCGAGCCCGCCGGTCACCAGCAGCCCGGTGAAGGACCGCAGCCACGACAGGCCGTCCTCGTCGGCGTGCTCGTGCAGGCCGGGGTGGCGCACCCCGGTCGGTGAGGTCCAACCGAACGCGCGGCCCGCGTGCTCGGCCGCGCCCAGGTCCATCGCCCGGTCCACGAGGACCTCGAACGCCAGCCCGCTGCCGGTGCGGAACTCCAGCGCCCGCACGCCGCGCTCGGTGCCGTCCGCGAGCGTCACCAGCCGCACGCCGCCGGCCCCGCCGCGAGCCACCAAGGCACGCCGATCGTGCGTCTGTCCGTAAAGGTCGGTCATGTCATCACCCAGCCACCGTTGACCTCGATCGTCTGCCCGGTCACGAACGACGCGTCCGGGCCCGTCAGGAACGCCACCACCGCGGCCAGCTCTTCGGGCCGGCCCCGGCGTTTCAGCGCTTGCCGCTCCAGCACGAACGCCCGGTACGCCTCCGGGTCGTCGTGGATTTCCTCCGCCGCGGTGGGAAACGCACCCGGCGACACGCAGTTCACGCGGATCTCGTGCGGTCCGAGCTCCCGCGCCAGCGCCTTCGTCAACGCGGCCGCCGCTCCCTTCGTCGCCACGTACGCGGCGAGGTCCGGCCAGCCGCCGTGCATCGTGATCGACGCGACGTTCACGATCGCGCCCCCGCCCGCGGCGACCATGCCGGGCACCACGGCCTGCGCCGCGACCCAGTACGCGCGCTGGTTCACCGCGTGCACCTCGTCGTACTCGGCCAGCGGCACCTCGGTGAACGGCCGGCTCGGGTAGATCGCGGCGTTGTTCACCAGCACGTCGACGGGCCCCAGATCGGTGGCCGTGCGCTCGACCGCCGCGCGCAGCGCCTCGGCGTCGCGCAGGTCGACCACGAGCGGCAGCACCTTCGACCCGGCCAGCCGCGCGGTCTCTTCCAGCGCTTCGCCGTCCCGGTCGAGCGCGGCCACGGCGTCGCCGCGCGAAGCCAGCCGCAGCACGGTGGCGCGGCCCAACGCCCCGCCCGCGCCGGTGACAAGTGCGGTGGTCATGCGTTCCTCCCTTCCTCGTGGTTCTTCACCAGCCGCCGGTGGACGAACGGATCGCGAGCGAGGACGCCCTCGCGCAGGATCCGCGATCCCTCGGTCTGGAACCGGAGGTAGCCCGGCTCCCGCGGCCGCACCCAAGCGTGCTCCAGCGTCGCGGCGGTGTCGGCGTGGAACCCCGGTGACGTCCACACGCGACGGTCGGCCGGCTGGCCGCCGCACGCCGGGAACAGCTCCGTCTGCACGTCCGCCGCGATCAGCCGGCGCACGAGTGCGCGCGCCTCCTCCACGGGCGCCTTGCGCGACACCGCGATCCCCGTCCCGCCGAGCACACTGCCGATCCCCGCCGGCCCCGAAGGCGCGTCCCGAAAGGACAGCAGCGGAGTGCCGGTGTAGCCGTACACCAGCGGGCAGTACCGCACCGGGCCGTCGGTCATCGCCGCGAGCACCCCGATCGGGTTCCGCACCGACACCGCCGGATCCGCCGACGCGGCCAGCTCGGTCATCAGCTCGGCCGCGGATTCCGCCGCTTCGCTGAACGGCGTGACACCGAAAGCCACGCACAGCGCGAAATACATCAGCAGCGCGTGCGGGCCGCCGAGGCACAGCGCCACTCCCCCGTCGCGCGTCAGCTCCCGCACCTCGGCCCAGGTCCGCGGCGGATCGGCGAGCGTCCCCGCCGACACCTGCGCGGCGGCGTCGATCGGCAACGCCCACGTGCGCCCGGCCAGCACGTACGAGTCGTAACTCGCGCCGATCGTGCCGGCCCGCCACGCGGCCAGCTCGTCGGCGCCGAGCAGTTCCTCCATCGGCACGAGGTGCTCCACCGCCGCGCCGAGCCCGGGGTGGTCCACCACCAGCAGGTCGTACTCCGCGGCCAGGTCGGCGATCGGCGTGGACTCGAAGCCCTCCAGCGGTTGCCGGCTCCACGTGACCCCGCCTTCGCGACGGGCCAGCTCGTCGAGCGGCCGGTAGCCGCGCGGGTGGTCCCAGGTCAGCCCCTTCACGGCGCGAGCACCACCTTGTCGTCGACCAGCCCGGCGATCCGGGCCGGGTCGTACCCGAGCTCACGCAGGATCTCGCCGCTGTGCTCGCCGGCCACCGGCGCGCCGCGGCGCACCTCCGGCGGCGTCGCGCTGAACCCGTACGGGAACCCCGGGGTGGTCACCGGCCCCTCGGTGGGGTGCTCGTAGCGCACGAACGAGCCGTTGTGGACCACCTGCGGATCTTCGAGCAGCTCGGCGTAGGAGTACACCGGTCCGGCCCAGATCCCGGCCTCGTGCAGCCGCTCGAGCCACTCGGCCGTGGTCCGATCCGGCAGCCGCCCGCGCACCAGCGCGGTGATCTCGTCGCGGCGCGCGTGCCCGTCCACATCGGTGTCCATCGTGGACAGTTCCGGCAGGTTCAGTGCCACGGCCAGCGCCGGCAACGGCGGCATCGCCAGCGCGAGGTGCCCGTCCGCGGTCTCGAAGACCCCGTACGGCGCGCGGATGTAGGTGTGCCCGTGCGCCTCGCTCCCCCGCCGCTGCGGCACGCCGCCGACGGTGAACACCGACAGCTCCTGCATCTGCACGGCGATCGCGGCGTCGAGCATGTTCACCGTGACCAGCTGGCCCTCGCCGGTGCGCTCGCGGTGCAGCAGCGCCGCCAGCGCCCCCTCGAACGCGCTGTAGGCGGTGATCGCGTCGATCGCGTAGGTGCCCGCGGGCAGCGGCGGATCGGCGGCCCGGCCGACGCTGTACATCGCGCCGCTCATGGCCTGCAGCAACAGGTCCTGGCCTGGCCGCTGCGCATACGGCCCGGTCTCGCCGTAGCCCGAGATCGACACGTACACGATGCGCGGGTTGAGCGCGCGCACCGTCTCGTAGTCCAGGCCCAGCCGCTGCGCCACGCCCGGGCGGTAGTTCTGCAGCACGACGTCGGCGGTCGCGATCAGGTCGTGCACGGCCTGCCGGCCGGCCGGTGCCTTGAGGTCCACGGCGAGGCTGCGCTTGTTGCGGTTGAGCGAGAGGAACGACGGGTTCACCGCCACCCCGGTCGCGCCGCCCGCCGGAGCGTGGCGCTGCCACTCGCCCGACGGCGGCTCGACCTTCACCACGTCCGCGCCGAGGTCGCCCAGCCGCATCGCGGCCAGCGGCCCGGCCATCGCGATCGACACGTCGACCACGCGGTACCCGTCCAGCACTCCCATCGTCACTCCCCTGTGAACCGCGGTTCGCGGCGCTGCTCGAAGGCCGCCCGGCCCTCGGCCGCGTCCGCTGTGGACAGACAGATCGTCTGCAGGTCCCGCTCGTAGCGGATGGCCTGCTCGAGCGGCATCGAGTACGCCGCGCGCAGGTTCGCTTTCGCCGTCTGCGCGGCGATCGGCGCGCGGGCCGCGATGCGCCCGGCCAGCGCCACGGCCCGGTCGAGCACCTCGTGCCGGCCCACGACTTCACTGACCAGCCCCCACGCAAGCGCCTGCGCCGCGTCGATCGGGTCGCCGGTCAGCAACATCGTCGCCGCATTGCCCGGCCCGATGCTGTGCGCCAGCAGCGCCGACTGGCCGCTGCCGCCGATCCAGCCGAGCTTGATCTCGGGCGCGGCGAACGTGGCGGTCGAAGCGGCGAGCCGGATGTCGCAGGCCAGCGCGAGCTCCAGGCCGCCGCCGAAGGCGAACCCGTTCACGGCCGCGATCACCGGCGTGCGCAGCCCGCGGATGGTGTCGCCGTAGTCGTCGCGGTTGCGAAACGCCCACGGCGTGGCGTAGCGGTCGAGCTCCCCGACGTCGCTGCCCGCGCAGAACGCCTTGTCGCCCGCGCCGGTCAGCACGACCGCCCGCACGCCCGGGTCGGCGTCGAGCGCCGCCGCGTGCGTGCGCAGGGCCGTGGCCATCTCCGGGGTGATCGCGTTGCGCTTCGCCGGCCGGTTGAGCGTGAGCACCGCCACGCCTCCGGTGACCACACAGTCCACTTCGGACTCAACACTTGCGCCGGAACTGTTGTTACGCCTAGGTTCCTGCTCGCCCCGAGAACGGGCATCCCCACGAGGATCGAGGTCAGCCGTGCTCATCGTTCGTTTCCTTTCCGCGGGTGGCGATCACCCGCTCGTCGGCGTCCGTGACGACGACACCGACACCGTCACCGAACTTCCGGTGGCGGCCGTAGGCGAACTGCTCGCCCTGCCGCTCACCGACCTGCGTGCCCTGTGCCTGAACAACACCACCGGCACCCGGCACCGCGCCGCGGACGTCCGGCTCCTGCCGCCGGTCGACCGCCGCACCGAGGTCTGGGCCGCCGGCGTGACCTACCAGCGTTCCCGCGAGGCGCGGATCACCGAGAGCGAGAACGCCGCCGACGTCTACGACCTCGTGTACGACGCCCCGCGCCCGGAGCTGTTCTTCAAGTCCGCCGCCTGGCGCGTGACCGGCGACGGCGAGTGCGTGGCCATCCGCCCCGACTCCGACACCGACGTGCCGGAGCCGGAGCTGGGCCTGGTCGTGAACGCCGGCGCCGAGATCGTCGGCTACACCGTCGTGAACGACATGAGCTCCCGCAGCATCGAAGGCGTGAACCCGCTCTACCTGCCCCAGGCCAAGATCTACCTGGGCGGCTGCGCCGTCGGCCCCGGCATCCGGCCGGCCTGGGAGGTGCCCGACGCGCGCGACCTCCCGATCGAGCTGGAGATCCACCGCGCCGGTGAGCTCGCCTGGTCCGGCGCCACCAGCACGTCGCTGCTGCGGCGCGGCTTCGACGAGCTCGTGGAGCACCTGTTCCGCGCCGAGGTGTTCCCCGACGGCGCGGTGCTCGCCACCGGCACGGCGCTGGTACCGGACCTGCCGTTCACCCTCGCCGACGGCGATCGGGTCGCGATCACCGTCGGCGGGGTCGGGCGCCTCACCAGCACCGTGGTGTCCGGAAAGGACGCCGTGGTGAAGCTGCTCGAGAACCGCTGAACCGTGGGGGCCGGGCGCGAAGCCCGGCCCCCGTCGGCCTCACTTCGTGGGCGACACCGTGGCCGGCGGCCGCGGGTACGGGAACGCCGCCGTGACCCCGATCTTGTCGTACTGCATCCGCGACTGGTCGAACCCGGTGGCCCAGTTGGCGTTGGTCACCGTGTTGCACTGGTAGCTCTGGTACTTGTCGTCGGTGACCTTGCCGACCTCGATGTCGGTGAAGGAGAACCCGCAGCCGCCGGCGTCCATGTGCACGCCGCGGGTGCCGCTGTCGGGCATCGACGCGTCGGGGAGCACGTCGCCGATCACCACCTGGGACACGTAGTTGTCCAGCGTGTGCGGTTCGAAGTTGTCCACGCCGTAGGTGTAGAACGCGCCCATGTCACCGCTGTCGAGCCCGGCTTCCTGCAGGCTCAGGTACTTGAACGTGTTGTTCTGCGCGTAGTCGTCCTTCGCCAGCACTTCCGGGCGCGCCTCGAGGCTCACCGCGTAGCGCGCGCTGTGGTCGATCACGCTGTAGCTGACCTCGTTGTGGCCGGTGTCCATCAGCTCGACGCCGGACGCGTCACCCGGCACCAGCTCGCCGAAGTGGTGGATGTAGTTGTCGGTGAAGAGGTGGTAGTTGGAGATGTCGCCTTCACCGGGGTAGCCGCCTTCGACCTTGATGCCGTCGGCGCCGATGTGGTCGAGCAGGCTGTCGGTCACCGCCAGGTGGTCGTTGGCGAAGAGCGCGTACACGCCGGTGAAGCCGGTTTCGGAAATGTGCGCGTTCTTCAGCGTGATGTGCGAGGTGTTGGTCACGCGCACCGCGCCGAAGCGGTCGCGCGGCATCTCCACCTGCCGGTCGTACTGCGGGTACTGGTGCACGTCACCCGAGTCGCCGTCGTTGATCCAGCCGTTGCGGTACCAGTCGACGTAGTCGGAGTACTGCACGCCGAGGCCGTCGAAGGTGAGGTCGTGGGCGCGGTGCTCAGGGGAGCTGCCGGCCACGTTGAGCACGGTCTGCACGGTCGGGCGGATCACGGAGCTGTCCGTGGGCTGCGCGCCGTTCTTGGGCCAGTAGTAGACCTCGCCGTTCTTGTAGTCCACGTAGAACTCGCCGGGCTGGTCGAGGAAGTCCAGCGAGTTCTGCAGGAAGTAGCGCGAGCCGCCGCCGCTGTTGTGCAAGGCGTAGCGGGTGTTGTACTTCATCGTGAGCTGGTTCTTGGTGAAGTTCACGTCGAGGATCGGCACGGTGTCGGTGAACCAGCTCCAGCTGCCGCCGGACCAGATCGTGAGCGAGGCCTGCGAGAGGTCCCAGCTCGGGTCCCAGTCACCCGGATTGGACCACAGCCAGTTGTGCACCGCTTCCTTCGAGATGTCCGGCAGCGCCGAGGTGAGGTAGGGCGCCCAGGTGTCCGGCGTGGCCCGGTTCGGGTAGCGGGCCACGGTGGCGCGCTCGCCGTTCTCGAACATCGTGTAGAACGGCTTGGTCTTGTCGAAGGGCGCCTTGTAGATGGCGCCCTCATACGGCTGCCAGCCGGTGATCGGCGCGCCGCCGAGCAGCCGCGCCTTGCCCGGCCCGTCGGCGCTGCGATACACGACCTGGTGCCCGTTGGCCCCGGAGTCGCCTTCATCGAACGAGATGGTCTGGTCCACCTGGTAGTCGCCGGCGGCGAGGTTCACGTGGATGTCGCAGCGCATGTCCTTCGCCGAGTTCCAGCCGTGGCTGCTGATCTCGTCGCGGGCGTGCTGCACGGTCTTCCAGGGGTGCTTGGCCGAACCGTCCGCCTTGTCGTTGCCCTGCGTCGAAACGTAGAGCTCGCGCGGCGTGCACGAACCGTGCCCCTGGACGTCGGCGGAGGCGGACTGCACGCTGACGAACCCCGCCAGCAGCACGACCCCCACCCCCACTCTCAGCAGTTTCTTGCGTGTTCCACCGAACATGCGATTCCCTTCGCGTGGGTGTGCTGCGGATCGATCACTGGTGGCGGCGGTCCCGCCAGGCCTCGAACTCGGCGCGCGAGTCCGGGGTCAGCGGGTAGTAGTCGGACAGCCGCGCGCCTTCTTCCAGGCGTGCGCGGCTGAAGCGCTCCCACTCCTCGTGGTCGCGCGCGGCCTCCATCACGTCGGGGGCCTTGGCCCTGGGCACGATCACCGCGCCGTCGTCGTCGGCGACCACGAGGTCGCCGGGCAGCACGAGCACGCCGCCGCAGGCGATCGGGGTGTGGTAGGCCCACGGGAAGAGCTCGGCCTGCGACGCGTAGTGCGGCGTGGTGCCGGTGCACCAGATCGGCACCCCGAGCTGCCCCACCCGCGGCGAGTCGCGGATGCGGCCGTCGACGACGATCCCGGCGCCGCCCTTGCGCTTGAAGTAGCGCACGAGCATGTCGCCGAAGCAGCCGGTGAACGGGCTGCCGTAGGCCTGCACCACGAGCACGTCACCGGGCTGGATCTCCTCCAGCACGGCCCACAGCGCGGTACTGCGCTCCACGTACTCCTGCGCCACGCCGGAAGCGACGTCTTCGCGCTGCGGCATGAACTGCAGCGTCACGGCGCGCCCGGTCACCTTCTGGCCTTCGTGCAGCGGCTTCGGCCCCTCCACGAAGGTGCGGCGGATGCCCTGCTGGTGCAGCTTGGCGCACGCGGTCGCGGAGCTCACCCCGTCGAGCCCGCGCACCAGCGCGGGATCCACCGGGCCCGGGTCCGCACCGCGGACCGGGAGCTCCCACACCGGTGCCGGCGCGGTGTCTCCGTTGCGTTCCACTGGTCGGCTCCTCACTGGTCGAAACTGTGGTGCGCGGCCGGGTAGGCGCGCGGGGTCAGGAACAGGTCGAGCCGCACGCCGTGGCCGGGCGGCAGCACGACCTCCAGGCGCGGGCCACCGACGTCGGCGGTCTCCTGCGAGGTCGGCACTTCCGGCGCGGTGTACGCGCGCGGGTCGCCGGGATAGCCCGGCGCCGCGGCGGTGTAGGTCACGCGGTCGATGCGGTGCTCGCCGAACCCGCCGGCCTGCACGAGCACCCGGCGTTCGCCCGCCGGCCCGACGTGGACCAGTTCGACGCGCACGTGGTCGTCGGTCGCGACGTCCACCAGCGCGGCGACGTCCGGCGGCAGGCCCGGGCGGCGGCGGCCGGCGTCGAAGTACGCGAGCCGGGTCGGCAGGAGGCCGCCGTTGTAGAGCACCTGCGGCGTACCGGTCACGAGCTGCAGCAACGCTTCGGTGAGCACCGGGTTGTGCCGCTGCCAGTGGTGCACGTGGACGGACGCGGGATCGGCGGTGTCCGCCTCGATGAGCGCGAGCCGGCGCGCGACCTGACCGAGCGCGGTCCGCAGCATCGCCTCCGGGTACCCGGGGTTGGCGCCGCGCAGGAACTCCAGCCACGGCGCTTCGTGACCGGCCTCCTCCTTGTTGCGGAAACCGCGGACCTCGGCCCAGTCGTAGCCGCTCGCCTTGTGCAGCCGGTCCAATCGCTCGCGGTCGGCCGGCTGGCCGGCGGCCTGCCACAGCCACGCCGAAAGCCCGAGCTGCGGCGGCTGGTGGTCGAACCAGCCGTCGTCGCTGTGGCGGTTGGGCACGAGCAGGGTCTCGGTGTCGACGTCGAGCTCGGCCTCCCAGCGGTCGCGGATGCTCGCGTCCGAACCCGCGACCGTGCCGCGGATCCCGTGCGCCTCCACGGTGTCGAGCGGGCCGCGGCCGAGGTCGAGCCGCTCGGCGGACCCGGTGAGCAGCACCGTGTGCACGGCGGCGATCACCGCGGCCGCGCCCACGCTGTAGACGCCGTGCGGCCAGGCCCAGCCGTAGTTGCCGCCGAACCAGCGGCCGTCGTGCAGCTCGCCGACCACGCCGTGGGGGCCGACGTTGTCCGGCAGCACGCCGTCGTTCGCGGCCGCGCGATCCCGCCACGCGTCCACGTACTCGAGCACCCAGTCGCGGTAACGGTCCTCGTGGCCGTAGAGCCAGGCATTGGCCGCGAGGCCGGTGGCCGCGAGGTTCACCGCGGTGTCGCCGCGGCCGATGCGCTCCTGCATCGCCGCGCCCATCGCACGGGCCTTCGCAGGATCGGCGAGGTCGGCCCACTCGTGCACACCCTCGACGTCGGGCAGCGGCAGGCCGAAGGGCCGCATGGACTTCAGGTCCGCGTGGTAGCTCTGCCACTCGTCGCTGATGCCGTAGCGCGGGCCGCCGGCGCCGTTGTGCGGGGCGCGGATGGTGCGGGTGGCGGGGTCGTAGTTGCCGGCCGGCGAACCCGGCAAGTACAGATCGGCGAAGCGGCGGGCCCGGTCGCGGAAGGCCTCGTCCTGCGGGTCGGCGGCGCAGATGCCGTAGAACAGCAGCAGCGATTCACCCTGGTGGAACCAGTCGTAGCCGCGTTCGAACTCGTCCACGAGGTACCCGGCTTCGGTCAGCTGGCGCGTGACGCCGGTCCAGTGGCGCTTGCTGGCTTCGAGCAGGTCGTCGGCGCCGCCGAGCTGGTAGAGCGTGGGCCAGTTGAAGAAGGCCTCGTAGAAGTCGTCGGCGCCGTCGCGGCTTTCGCCGTTACCGCGGAAGATCAGGCGCCCGTCGGGTGCGCAGTAGCGGGCGGCGAACGTGCGCCACGCCGTGTCGAGCACGTCGAACAAGCGGCGTTCGAGCACGGCCCAGCCCGGTGGCGCGCCGAGCGGGACGGTCGCCGCCACCGTGGGGGTGGTGGTCATGGTTGCCTTTCTGAGGGGAACCGGGCGGGCGGGTCAGCCCTTGGTGGACCCGGCGGTGAGGCCCGAGATGATGTGGCGCTGCATGATCACGAAGAACACGAGCAGGGGCGCGACGGCGAGCAGCAGCGTCGGGAACACCACGGTGTAGTCGGTCTGGTACTGCCCGACCGCCGCGTAGATCCCGGTGGTCACGGTGTAGAGGCCACTGCCGGGGCCGAGGATCGTCTGAGGGTTCACGAAGTCGTTCCACACGGAGAACGTGTTGAGGATGACCATGGTCGCCACGGCCGGGCGCATCAGCGGGAACACGATCCGCCAGAACGTGCGCATCCGCCCGCAGCCGTCGAGCGCCGCGGCCTGGTCGAGGTCGCGCGGCACGGTGCGGATGAACCCGGCGTAGAGGAAGATCGAGAACGGCAGCGTCAGCGTGGTCTCGAACAGCACGTAGCCCGGGATCGTGCCCATGAGCCCGAGGGTCTTGAGCACGTAGACGACCGGGATCACCAGCACCTGGCTCGGGATGAACGTGCCGGCCAGGAAGAACACCATCAGCACGCGGAACAGCCGCTTGTCGCTGCGCGCGATCACGTACGCGGCCGGGCCGGCGAACAGCACCGAGAACACGTTCACCAGCACCACGAACAGCACCGTGATCGCGTAGCCCTTCACGATCGAGAACCGCGGGTTCTGCAGCGCCCGCCCGAGGTGCTCGAGCGTGAGCCCGCCGGAGAACCCGAACGGGTCGGCCAGGATCGCCTGCTGGTCCTTGAACGCGTTGACCAGCAACAGGTACAGCGGCACGAGCATCACAACCGCGACGACCAGGAGCACGAGCCCGCGCAACACCAGCCGCACCGGGTTGCGCCCGGCACGGTTCGGCGCGGCGACCGGCGTCCGCGGCGGCGGGGTGGACGTCGGGGCCGGAGCGGCTCGGGTGGCGGTGGTCATGCGTGCGCTCCCTGGTCGGCGCGGCGGCGCAGGCGGGTGACGGCGAGCGCGAGCCCGGCGGTGATGATCATCAGCACCACCGACTGCGCGGAGCCGAAGCCGAGGCGGCCGTCGTGGAAGGAGTTCCACAGGATGAGGTAGGCCAGCGTCTGCGTCTGGCCCGCCGGGCCGCCCGAAGTGAGCGACACGACCAGGTCGTAGGTCTTGAGCAGGGTGATCAGGCTCAGCACCAGGTTCACCGTGACCACCGGCGCGATCGCCGGCAACGTCACGTGCCGGAAGGTCTGCCAGCGCGTGGCGCCGTCGATGCGCGCCGCTTCCAGCAGGCTCTGCGGCACGGTCTGCAACCCGGCGATGTAGAGCACCGTGGACACGCCGAACCCGGCCCACACGAGCACGCAGACGAGCGTGACCGTGGCCCAGTCCGGATCGGACAGGAACGGCAGCAGTTTCGCGCCGTGGCTGGTGAGGAAGCTGTTGATCGCGCCGTTGGTGCCGAGGATCGCGCTCCACAGGAAGCCGACGACGAGCGCCGAGAGCACGTGCGGGTAGAACAGGATCGTCCGCAGGACCGAGCTCACCTTCGACGTGCGGCTCACCAGCATCCCGAAGCCGAGGCCGAGCACGTTCATCAGGACCGTGCCGGCCACCGCGGCGAGCAGCGTGACGAACGCGGCGCGGCGGAACTCGGGGTCACCGAGCACCTCGCCGTAGTTCGCGCCGCCGACGAACGCCGGGCTCGCGCTGTAGCCGTCCCAGTTCGTGAGGCTCAGGTAGATGGCGAGCCCCACCGGCACGATCAGCATCAGGGTGTAGAGCACGGTCGCCGGCAGCACCATCACCGCGGTGGCGACGGCGCCGTCCCGGCGCTTCGGCGAAAGCTTCATTTCGCGTGCGCCGAGACCCAGTGGTCGACGGCGTCGGCGACCGTCTGCGGCGAGTGTCCGATGTAGAGGCCCTGCACCTCGGTGTTCCACGCGGCGTTGAAGCCCCGCGGCAGCGTCGCGTCGCCGTAACCCTCGCCCTGCGCGACCTTGGCGGGCGCGGCGTCGAGGATCTTCTGCACGTCCTGCTCCAGCGGGGTGAACTCGCGCTGGGTGCCGGTGCGGAAGTTGCCGTCCTGCTTGAGCTGCGCGGCCACGGCCGTCCGGTCCGTCACGAGCCAGCGCACCAGCTTCGTGGCGAGGTCGCGGTGCTGGGTCGACTTCAGGATCAGGTACGGCGCGGCCATGGTGGCGCCCTGCGCGCCCGGGCTCGGCTGCCCGGCCGAGACCGGCGCCGCGAACACACCGACCTGGAAGTCCTTCTTCGCCTTGGCTTCCGAGGCGGTGAACCAGCTGCCCATCACGAACATGCCGGCCTTGCCCTGCAGGAACGCCGTCTCCGCGTCGGCGTACTTCAGGCCGAGCGCGTTCTTGTCCACGTAACCCTGGTCGAGCCACGACTGGTAGAGCTGCAGGTAGGGCAGCATCGCCTTGCCGACGGTGGTCTTGCCGGCGTTGACGTCCGCGTAGAACTTCGGGTTCGCCGCGGCCAGTGCGGGGTCGGTGAGCTGCAGCAACTGCAGGCCCGTGGCGAACTCGCCGGAGGTCTGCAGCGGCAGGTAGCCCGCGGCCTTGAGCTTGCCGAGGTCCTGCGTCATCTCGTCCAGTGTGGACGGTGGGGTGGTGATGCCGGCCTTGGTGAACGCGGCCTTGTTGTAGAAGACCAGCGACTGGGCCTGCTCGCCCACGCCGACGTTGTAGATCTTGCCGCCGAGCGAAGCCTGCTGCACGAGCGGCGTGTCCTTGACCCAGTCCTCGCCGGTCAGGTCCACGAGCTGCGGCTCGAGGCTCTTGTCGGCCATGAGGGTCTCGACGACGTCGGGCGAGTTGCCCGCGGCGAGCTCCTGCTGCAGCGTGTCGGAAACGCTCTTGCCCGACGGTGCCTCGACGACCACGTCGACGCCGGGGTTCGCCTTTTCGAACGGCGCCACGAGCTTGTCCCAGAAGTCCTGGGTCAGGTTCGGGGTGATGTTCACGAGCATCCGGATCGAGCCGGTCTCGCCGCCCGCGGATCCGGAATCCGCGAAACCGCCTCCGCCGCAACCGGCGAGGGCGAGCGAGAGCACGGCGCCGACAACGGCGATGCCCCCGCGGGTACGTGCTGGCCGCATCGCTCCTCCTCGTTGAGAAAGCTGTGAAAGCTGGTGGGGATGACTCGGGTGAGTCGGGAAGATCTGGAATTCGGGTTCAGCTAGCGACTGCTGAGTGATTTGTACGTCTCGGCGAATTGGCTTGTCAACGCGGAGAACAAGCCAGAAATCCTGTCATCGAGTCAGAAGTGTGTATCCTCGGTGTCCATGACGGAGGACGCCGCGGTGCGGCTGAGCGACGCCGAGCGCTCGACGCTGCTCGGGTGGGCGAGCCAGGACTCGGGACCGCTCGGGTTGCGCAGCCGGATCGTGCTGAGCTGCGCCGACGGCCTCGACGTGCACGCCGTGGCGCGGCGGCTGGGGGTGAACGCGGCGACCGTCGCGAAGTGGCGGGACCGGTTCCTGCGCCGCGGCCCGGACGGCCTCGCCGACGCCCCGCGGCCCGGCCGGCCGCGCAGCCAGGACCGCGCGGAAGCCGAGCGGCTCGTGCTCTCGGCGATCGCCGAGGCGCGCCGCGGCGGCGAGGTCCCGACCACGCGCTCGCTGGCGCGCACGGTCGGGCTCTCGCAGTCGACGGTGTCGCGGATCTGGCGCGAGCACCGCACGCCGGAGCCCGCGCCGACCCGGCTGTCCACTCCGGACCGCGCCGGGCAGGGCCTGCTGTCGGACCAGGTGCACCAGGTGCTGCGCCAGCAGATCATCGACGGCGACCTGCGGCCCGGGATGCGGCTCGTCGAGTCCGCCATCGCGCGCCAGCTCGGCACGAGCCAGGCGCCGGCGCGCGAGGCCATCAAACGGCTCGTGCACGAGGGGCTCGTGAGCTCGCTTCCGCACCGGGGCAACTACGTCGCCGAGATCTCCGCCGAGCAGGCCCGCGAAGTGCGGGACGTCCGGGTGGTGCTGGAGGAGTTCGCGGCCCGCCAGGCGACGGCGCGCGTGCAGCCGCGGACGTTGCGCCTGCTCGAAGAGTCCGTGGACCGCATGCGCGCCGCCGCGACCGCGGGTGACATCGGGGCGTTCCGCGAAGCCGACATCACCTTCCACCGCGACGTCTGCGCCGCCAGCGGCAACTCCTTCCTCGCCCGGCTGTGGCGCACCATCGAACCCAATCTGTGGGGGCTGCACGTGGTCGGCAACCCCCTCTACGACGGCGACTGGTCGGCCATGGCCGAACGCCACGGCGACCTCGTCACGGCGCTGGCCGCCGGCGACCCCGACGAAGCCGCGCGGCTGTTCGGCGCCCACGCCCGCGGCCGGGCCAGCCGAGGCTGACCAGGCCGGGAGCGAGGGGGTCAGGCGGGGGTGACCGTGTAGGTGGCGCCGCGCCGCGTCGGCAGGGAGAGTTCGTGGTCGCGCACGGTGAAGCGCGGCGTGGGGCCGCCCGTGGTGTGGATGCGAACCGGGGCGGCGAGGAGCGTGGCGCGCAGCCGAAGGTCGCTGCCCGCGTCGGAGGTGACCTCGACCTTCGTGGTGCGGCCCGCCGTCCACCAGGCGTTCACGGTGAACGCGCCGCGAGCGCGCAGGCCGCGGAAGGAGCCGGTGGCCCAGCCGGTCGGCAGCGCGGGCAGCACCTCCACGAAGCCGGCGTGGCTCTGCACCAGCATCTCCGCGACGCCGGACGCCACGCCGAAGTTGCCGTCGATCTGGAACGGCCAGTCGTTGAGGAAGTTGGCGAAGGTGTTGCGCCACAGCAGGTGGTCGAGCTGCTCACGGGCTTGGTCACCGTCGCGCAGCCGCGCGAAGACGTTGATCTTCTGCGCGCGGTTCCAGCCGATGTCGTTCTGCGCGGTGTGGCTGGTGCGCGCCGCCACGGCCACGCGCGCGGCTTCGTAGAACTCCGGCGTGCCCTCGGCGGTGATCTGGTGTCCGGGGAAGAGCGGGTAGCTGAACGACATGTGCCGGTGGCCGTTGTCCTGCTCGTCCAGGTCGGTTTTCCACTCCTGCAGCTGCCCCCACGAGCCGATGCGCAGCCCCGGGTCCAGCTTCGCGAGCGTGCGCGCCAGCTCGGGCTGGTACGCGTGGTCGCCGACGACCTTCGCCGCCGCGAGCGTGTTGGAGAACAGGTCCCACACGATCGTCTGCGAATAGGTGGCCCCGGCGGTGAACGGGCCGAGCTCCGGCGAGAAGCTCGGGCTCACCACCAGACTGCCGTCGGTGTCGGACACGAGGTACCCGAGCCAGAACCGCGTGTGCTCCTTGAGGATCGGGTACGCCCGCCGGCGCAGGAAGTCCTCGTCCATCGTGAACAGGTAGTGCTCCCACAGCTGGCGCACCAGCCACGCGGTCGACTCCGGCGCCCAGGTCGCGGCGTTGGTGGACACGCCGGTGTAGCCGAACACGTTCACGTGGCTCATGGCCGCGAAGCCGTCCGGCACACCGCACAGCTCCCGAGCGGTGACCCGTCCCGGCTCCCGCAGGCCTTCGATGAAGTCGACCAGCGGCGGCACGGTCTCGGGCAGGTTGGTCACGTCGGAGGGCCAGTAGTTCATCTCCAGGTTGATGTTCGTGGTGTAGTCCGACTGCCAGTCGGGCGTGGTCGAGTCGTTCCACACGCCCTGCAGGTTCGCCGGGCGCGACCCCGCGCGCGAGGAACCGATCAGCAGGTACCGGCCGATCTGGAAGTGCAGCATCTCCAGCTGCGGGTCGGCCGGGATCTGGCCCTGGTTGCGGGCCTGCTTGAACTGCTGCAGCGCCTCGTCGGTCGGCAGCGTCGTCGGCTGCTGCCCGAGGTCCACGCGTACGCGGCCGAACAGCGCCCGGTGGTCGGCCAGGTGCCGTGCGCGCAGCGCCCCGTGGCCCCGACGCACCGCCGAGTCCACTGTGGACGTGACGGTGCGGTGCGGGTCTTCGCCGCGGTAGTGCGGGTACACCGGCGCGTAGTCGGTACCGGGTACGAGCACGAGCGTCGCCGCGTCCGCGCCGGTCACGGTCACCGTGCCGGCCGCGTCGGTGCTCACGCGCCCGCCCTCGGCGAGCACTCGCACCTGCGCCTCGAACACCAGGCCGTTGTCGGTCAGGGCGCCCCGCATCGTGATCCGGCCGTCCTGAGCCGAATACGCGACGGTGCGGTTGTCCGCGGTGGCGAGCCGGGCGGTGAAGGACACCTGGCCGCGGCGGCTCGCGGAAAGGCGCGTGACGATCACGTGGTCCGGGAAGCTCGCGAAGAGCTCCCGCTGGTGGGTCACGCCGTCGGCGGTGGTGAACGCGACGCTCGCGAGGCCGGTCGCGAGGTCGAGCTGCCGCCGGTACCCGGCCACCTCGCCGGCCGGTGCCGCGCGGTCGAGGAAGAGATCCCCGAAGGTCTGGTAGGCGCCGTAGCCCCACTTCGTCTGGCCGAGCGCCGCCGTCGCCGGGCCGGTGTCGGCGCTGCCGGTGGCCGCGATCGTCGCGCGCACGTCGGCGAGCGCGGTGGGCCGCTCGTCGTACCAGTTGCCGAAGTTGTAGTCGTGGCCCTCGTCGTGGGAGCCGGGGCCGCCGGTCCACAGCGTGTCGTGGTTGAACTGGATCTGCTCCGAGTCGACGGTGCCGTAGATCATCGCGCCCGCCGAACCGTTGCCGACGGGGAACGCCTGCTCCTGCCAGAGTGTGGCGGGTTCGTCGAACCACAGCACGTAGTCCTGGTCGGGTGCGGATCCCGCGGCCGGTTCGGCGGCCGAGGCCACGCGGGCGAATGCGGCGTTCGTGAGGGCGAGCGCGCCACCGGCCATGGCCGCGCCGAGCAGGCTCCGGCGCGAGAAACCGGGTTCGGGCATGAGGGACTCCTTCGTCCGGGGGGAGGGAGACGGGAGTTCGGCTCGCGAGGCTCAAACAACATATGTATGTGTAGGCGAGGCGCGCCCGAGTGTCCAGAGATCCCGGAAAATCGGCGGCCGGTCGGGGTAACCGCTTGCAGACATCACATGTCTGGGGCTACCGTCGCCGCGTGTCACTCACCGATGAGGCGATCGCCCGCATCCGCGAGCTGATCCAGTCCGGCAAGCTGCCGCCCGGTTCGAAGCTGCCGCCGGAGCAGCAGCTCGCCACCGAGCTGGGCATCTCCCGCTCCCCCATGCGCGAAGCCGTGAAGGCGCTCGCCGTCGCACGAGTGCTCGACGTGCGCCGCGGCGACGGCACCTACGTGACCAGCCTGGCGCCCACCGTCCTGCTCGAAGGACTCGGGCTCGCCGTGGAACTCATGCACGGCAACACCTTGCTGGAGCTCACGGAGGTGCGGCGGCTCTTCGAACCGATCGCCACCGGGCTCGCCGCCACCCGGGCCACGCGCGAGGACCTCACCGAGATCCACGGTCACCTGGCGGCGATGCGGGCCGCGGCCGGCGACGTCGAACTGCTCAACCAGCACGACGCCGCCTTCCACCGCGCGGTGGCCGCCGCCACCGGCAACGAGGCGCTGGCCACCCTGCTCGACGGCATCGCCGGCGGCACCCTGCGGGCGCGGGTGTGGCGCGGGATGGTCGAAGCGGAGTCCGCCGACCGGACGCTCGCCGAGCACGAGGCGATCTACGAAGCTCTCGCCGAAGGCGACGCCGGGCTGGCGCAGGCCGCGGCGCTCGTGCACATCAGCACCACCGAACGCTGGCTGCGCCGCGTGCACGGCGCCGGACCGGGAGACCCGCGATGACCCGGCCCGCCACCGACCCGGCCACCACTCCCCCGGCCACCACCGACCCGGCCACCGCCATCGGCCTCGGCACCGCCGCGATCGGCGGCCTGTACGAAGACGTCGGCGAAGCCACCGCGCGCGCCACGCTCGAAGCGGCGTGGGCGAGCGGCATCCGCTACTTCGACACCGCACCGCACTACGGTGCCGGCGTCGCCGAACGCCGGCTCGGCGAGTTCCTGCGCACCCGGCCACGCGCCGAGTTCACCGTGTCCAGCAAGCTCGGCCGGCTCTTGCGCCCCGGCGCGGACGGACTCGTGCGCGTGCGCGACTACTCCGCCGACGGCGTGTACACCTCGATCGCCGAAAGCCTCGACCGCACCGGCCTCGACCGGTTCGACACGCTCTTCATCCACGATCCCGACGACCACTGGGAAGCCGCGCTCGGCGCCGCCTACCCGGCGCTGGCCCGCCTGCGCGAGGAAGGCGCGGTGGACCGGATCGGCGTCGGCATGAACCAGGCCGCGATGCTGGCGAGGTTCGTGGCCGAGGCCGATCTCGACTGCGTGCTCGTGGCCGGCCGCTACACCCTGCTCGACCGCACTGCCGCCACCGAGCTGCTGCCGCGGTGCGCCGAGCGCGGGGTCGCCGTGGTCGCCGGCGGGGTGTTCAACAGCGGCGTGCTCGCCGACCCCGGGCCGGACGCGCACTTCGACTACCTGCCCGTGCCACCGGAGGTCCGGGAGAAGGTCACCACGCTCGCCGCGGCCTGCGCCCGTCACGGTATCGCCCTACCGGCGGCCGCGCTGCAGTTCCCGTTGCGGCACAAGGCGGTCACGTCGCTGGTCCTCGGCGCGCGCACGCCGGCCGAGGTCGAGCAGAACGCCCGCCACCTCACCGCACCGATTCCCGAGGCGCTCTGGTCCGAACTCGACGGTCTCGCCGTGGGTTGGTGATCTTTTCCCGCGGGGAGAAAGTACTCCCTCGGGTAACGCGGGCGAGCCCGCGTGCTCAGTAGGTTCTGAAGATGAGACCTGACAACAAGATCATCGGCGCCGCGAAGAGCGAGCGGGTGGTCCACGGCGTGGCGCTGACCGAGTTCACGGCGCCCGAGGCCGGCCGCAAGCCGAACCCGATCGTCATGGTGCACGGCGGCTGCCACGGAAGGTGGCAGTGGGCGAACCTGCAGGAGTGGTTCGCCGGGCACGGCCGGGACTCGGCCGCGCTCGACTGGTTTTCCCACGGCGGCTCCACGAAGTTGCCGGACGAGGAATGGCTGCGGCGCGAGATTCTCGCGGTGCGCCAGGAAATCGACGTCGCGGTGGAGGCGGCCGCGGGGCCGCCGGTCCTCATCGGACACAGCATGGGCGGCCTGGCGGCGCTGAACTACGCCGCCACGACCGAACGTGAGCTCGCGGCCCTCGTGCTGCTGGCGCCGGTGGTTCCGCGACCCCACGGACCCGAGGCCCTCGAGCTGCCGGTCGACCACGACCAACCGTGGGGACCACCGGACGCGGAGACCTCCCGGACGTTGTTCTACTCGGGGGTCGACGACGAGACGGCGGCCGCGCTGTACCCGCGGCTGCAGCCGGAATCACCGGCCGCGGTGTGGCAGGCGACGCGGTGGACGGCCGAAGTGGACGTTGCCGCCGTGCAGGTCCCCGCGCTCGTGGTCGGTGCGGAGAAGGACTTGCTGACCCCGCCGGACTACGTCTTCTCCCTCGCCGGGGAACTCGACGCGGACAAGATCCTGCTGCCGGGCGTGGGCCACGGCGTGACCCTCGACCCGGGGTGGCCGCGGCTCGCCGAGCAGATCGACGCGTGGCTGACCAAAGTGCTCTGACCGATGGTGGTGACAGCCGGAACCGGCCGCTCCTCGCACCGTACCGTGGAGCGGCCGGTCCGAACAGGACGGTCAGGACGGCCGGGCGCCGCCGGCGGCCCAGATGCGTTGCATGAGCTCGGCCCGGTTGCGCACATCCGTCTTCGCGAACACGCGTTTCAGGTGCTGCTTCACGGTGTTCTCGCTGACGAAGGCCCGCTCGGCGATCTGCTTGTTCGTGAGGCCCTGGCTCACCAGCTCGGCGATCTCCTGCTCCCGTTTGGACAGCACGTCCCACGACGGCAGGCGATCGGCCTGGTCCGGCACCTGCTCGAAGACCAGCGTGAGTGCCGCGTCGTCACGATCGGGCAGCCGGAAGGACTTCACCACGACCCGCCGCTGCGTCTGCCGGTCGACGGCGGTGCGGGTGTACACGCGTTTGCCCAGCGCGCGGAACTCCTCCATCGCCTCCACGATGCTGTCGTCGACCAGCGCCGCGGTCGACGCGCTGCGCTCGCCCGCCCGCGCCGCGCGGTTGCGGAACAACACCCGGGCCTCGAGATCGGTCACGACCAGCGCCTGCGGGATGTGGTCCAGCGAGTGCTCGAGCCGGCTCGCCCGGTGCCCGCTCTCCTCGTAACGCAGGGCGCGCTCGGTCGCGAGCCCGAGCTGCTCCCCCGCCAGCCGCGCGGCCACCAGGTCGGCGTCGCTGAACGCCGGCTGCCCCTCGCGGCGCGCGAAGTTCATGGTGCCGTAGAGGATCCCGGACACGATCACGGGTGCTTCGAGCGAGTGGTAGTAGCCGCCGACGTCGAGCGCCGCCCGGGCGGCGCAGTCCTCCCACGCCTGCCGCGACACGACCCGCGAGGAGTCCACCGGCTCGTTCTGCCGCAGCACGAACTCCAGCAACGGGTCGTCCTGGCGGCCGTAGGTCTCGTAGTCGGTGAGGAAGTCGGTCTCGACCTGGGCCTTGAAATCGATCATGCTGCCGGAGTCGGCGTCGATCCGGTACAGCCCGTAACCGGGCGCCGGGATCACCTCGCCGGCGGATTCGAGAAACGCGTTTTCGACGTCGCCGACCGTGAGCGCGGACTGCAGGGCCGCGGCGAACCGGTGGCCACCCTCGGGCGAGGGCGCGCGAGTGCTGGGCGCGGGCGCCACCGGCATCACCTCTTCTCGGCAGGCCCACGATGGCCTGTGAAGTGCTTCACGATGCATCCCGGCCCGCCGCGGGGTCAACCACCCGACGGACCCGACCCCCCGGAAGGTACCCGAACGGGTAACAGAAGTCAGGTCCGTTGCCGCAAAATCGTACGACAACCGCAGCCAGCCACCTGCCGACAACCACAGTGTGACCTCGTCCGGTTTCAGCGCGTGATTGCCCAGCGGCCTCGGATTGTCGTACGATCCGGTGCGACAACCGGCAACCACCGCGGTGGTTGCTTCCCGGCCCGAACGCGGGCTTTTCGGTGAGGAACACGCGGGACATGCTTCGCTGGACGGAAAACCGGTGACCGGGCAGCAGACGACCGGTCCGGGCGCACAGGCCACGACGACCGGGCAGCGCTCGACCCGGGAACGCCTCACCGACGACGTGCGCGCCGCCATCACCGGCGGGCAGCTGCGCCCCGGCACGCGGCTCAACGAACGCGAACTGTGCGAACGCCACACCGTGTCGCGCACGGCGTTGCGTGAAGCCCTGCGCCAGCTCGAGGCCGAGGGGCTGGTGACCGTGGAGGCGCACCGCGGCGCGTCCGTCGCGCGGATCACCTACCAGGACGCCGAGGCGCTGTTCGAGCTGCGCGGCGCCCTGGAAGCACTGACGTGCAGCCTGTTCGCACAGCGCGGCACACCCGAGCAGAAGCGCGCGCTCGTGGAGTGCCTGCGCGACACCGCCGCGACGATGCGCACCGGCTCGATCGACGACACCCTCGCCGCGAAAGACCGGTTCTACGGCGCCCTGCTCGACGGGGCCGGGAATCCCGAGCTCACCTCGTCGCTGCGCCGGCTGCACGCCCGCGTGCAGCTGCTGCGCCGCCATTCCCTGGCCGCGCAGGGCCGCACCGAGCAGAGCATCAGCGAGCTCGAAGCGATGTGCCAGGCCATCGTGGCCGGCGACGCCGAAGGTGCCCGCCTCGCCGGCAGCCACCACGTCGCGCAGGCCCGGTTCGCCGCCCTGCCCCGGATCTTCGCCGAGGAAACCGACTCGGCTTCCCGCTGAAACCCGTTCCCCGAAAGGATTCACCCGTGTCCGAACACGACAGTGCGCCCGGCCCTGCCCTCGAAGCCACCGCACCGGAGGACGAAGCACTCGAGTACGTCAACGCCATGGCCCGCACCCGTGGTTACGTGCTGCCCTACCACAAGCTGATGGCCAAGGCCGATCTTCCCGTGCTCAAAGCCGCCAACGGTCTCATTTCGGCCGCCTACACCGACGAACGCCGGCTGAGCCAGGTCACCAAAGAGCTGATCTTCATCACCACGCTCACCGTGATGCGCGCGTCGGCCGGGCACATCGCGAGCCACATCCGCGTGGCGCTCGACCTCGGGGTGTCGCCGGAAGAGATCCTCGAAGCCATCGAGATCACGCTGCCCGAGGCCGGCGTGGTCACGTTCCAGCACGGCTTCTCGGTGTGGGCCGACGTCGTCGGCGCCGAGGGTGTGGAGCCGACCGTGGCCGTGCACGACGGCTCGGCCCAGTAGCTCCATCCCCGGCACACCCAGCCATCCACAAAGGACGGACGCCGGTCCCGATTACACCCGAACGGGGACGGTGCCGGGCGGAGATCCTCCCTAACGTCGTGGTCATCACCGCTACGCGTCTACGGAGGAAACCAGTGAGCCTTCTGGTTGTGCGCAAGACCTTCGACCAGGTCGAGGAGATCCGCCGCGTCGCCGGCCGGGCCGACGACCGCGGGCCGCTGCGCAAGGTCGCCGTGTGCGCCGTGGTCACGAACCCGTTGGCCGGGCGGGGGTACGTCGAGGACCTCACCGAGATCGTCGACGCCTCCGGCGAGCTGGGCACGGAGCTCGGCGAGCGCGCGCTCGCGCTGCTCGGCGAACCGGCCGAGAGCTACGGGAAAGCCGGCCTCGTGGGCACCGACGGCGAGCAGGAGCACGTGAACGCCGCGCTCACGTCGATGTTCGGCAACGCGCTGCGTGACGCGATCGGCGGCGGCAAGGCCTGGATCACCTCGGTCACGAAGGTGGCGGGTCCCGACGCGACGATCGACGTTCCCCTGGCCTACAAGGACGAGATCTGGGTCCGGAGCCACTACGACGCGCTCACGCTCACCGTGCCCGACAGCCCGCGGCCCGACGAGCTCGTGATCATCGCCGCCGTGGCGAACCGCGGCCGGGTCAACGCTCGCGTCGGCGGCATGACGGTCGCCGAGGCCGCGAAGTGAGCCGCCTCGCGGTGATCGGCGCCGGCACGATCCTCTCCGGCGACCACCGGCAGCCGATCGTCCCCGACGCGGACACCGTGGTGACCGTCGACGGGCTGATCACCGGCGTGGGCCGTCGAGCGGACCTCGCGGCGCAGGTCGAGGCGAGCGAGGTGGTGCTCGACGCGAACGGCGCCACCGTGGCGCCCGGGCTCATCGACTCGCACTGCCACGTGGTGCTCGGCGACTACACGCCGCGGCAGAAGACCGTCGACTTCCTCGCCAGCTACGTGCACGGCGGCATCACCAGCGTGGTGTCGCCCGGCGAGATCCACGCGCAGGGCCGCCCGCACGACGCGATCGGTGTGAAGGCGCTCGCGATCGCCGCCCGCTCGTGCTTCGCGAACTTCCGGCCTGGTGGCATGACCGTGCACGCCGGCGCCGTGGTGCTCGAACCGGTGCTCACCGACGAGGACTTCGCCGACCTGGAGAAGGCCGGCGTCCGGCTCGCCAAGTTCGGCTTCGGGCTGTACGAGGACCCGGCCGACGGCTACGAGCAGGTGCGCGCGGCGCAGCGGCACGGCATCACGGTGATGTGCCACTCGGGCGGCGCGAGCATCCCGGGCAGCAAGCCGATCACGCCCGACCACCTGCTGCACCTCGCGCCCGACGTCTGCGGCCACATCAACGGCGGGCCCACCTCGCTTTCGGAGCAGGGCGTGGACACGATCATCGAGCAGACCGGCATGGCGCTGCAGCTCGTGCAGGCCGGCAACCTCCGCTCGGCCGTGCGGATCCTGGAGAAGTGCCACGCCGAGGGCCGCCTCGACCGCGTGGTGATCGGCTCCGACACGCCCACCGGCACCGGCGTGATGCCGCTCGGCGTCCTCAAGACGGTCGCCGAGCTGTCGTCGCTCACGTCGGTGGACCCCGCCGTGGTGTGGGCCGCCGCGACCGGCAACAACGCCCGCACGTGGGAGCTGCCCGCCGGTTTCGTGCGGCCCGGCGCCGCCGCCGACCTCGTGGTGATCGACGCGCCGTGGGGCTCGACCGCGCCCGACGCGCTGGGCGCGCTCGCCATCGGCGACATCCCCGGCGTGACCGCCGTCGTCACCAGCGGTGAGGTGCGCGCGCTGACCAGCCGCAACACGCCCCGCGCGGCACGGCTGGCCGAGGTGCGCCCGGCCATGCCGCACCTGGCCGCCGCCGGTCACTAGCACCACCCGTCCCTCGAACCCCCAGGGAGCACGTGATGTCCCTCCACGTCGTCTTCGACCCCGGCAAGTGCCAGGGCTACGCCAACTGCCTCATCGAGGCCCCGGAGATCTGGGACTTCGACGAGGACACCGACACCGCCGTGCTGCGCCAGGCCGACCCGCCGGAAGCGGTGCGAGCGAAGGCCGAAGCCGCGGCGCGGTGCTGTCCGGCGCAGGCCATCACGCTCGAGGAGCGTGCCGGGTGAAGCGGATCGTGGTGGTCGGTGCGTCGCTGGCGGGCGTGAGCGCCGTCGAGCGGCTGCGGGCCCGCGGGTTCGAGGGTGAGCTGGTGCTCGCCGGCGCGGAGCCGCACCGGCCCTACGACCGGCCGCCGCTGTCCAAGGAAGCACTCTCGACCGGCGTCGACGCGGCGCGGCTCGAACTGCGCGACCGGCAGTGGTACGCCGAGCACGACGTCACGTTGAAGCTCGGGCACGCCGCCACCGGCCTCGACGTCCGCGACCGGCTCGTGGCGTTCGCCGACGGCACCACCGAGTCCTACGACGGGCTCGTGATCGCCACCGGCTCGGCCATCCCCCGGGCCGTGGCTCCCGGCACCGTCGAACTGCGTGACCTCGACGACGCCCGGCGGCTCGACACCCTGTTCGCCACCGCACGCACGGTGCTGATCATCGGCGCCGGGTTCATCGGCATGGAGACCGCGGCGACCGCTCGCCGGCGCGGTCTCGACGTGACCGTGGTCGACGTCGCGGCGGCTCCGATGAGCCGCGCGTTCGGGGCCACCGTCGGCGACTGGTTCCGCGCCCGGCACGAGGAGAACGGCGTCCGGGTGCTCTGTTCCACCGGTGTGGAACGCCTGTCCCCCACCGGGTCCGGCACCCACGCCGAGCTGTCCACCGGTGAGGTGCTCACGGCCGACGTGGTGCTCGTGGCCACCGGCGCCCGCCCGGCGACCGGCTGGCTCACGGGCTCGGGCGTGCCGCTCGGCGACGGCGTGGAGTGCGAGCCGACGCTGGCCACCGGAGTTCCGGGGGTGGTGGCGGCCGGGGACGTCGCGCGGTGGCACAACGGGCTGTTCGGCGAGCCGATGCGCGTCGAGCACTGGACCAACGCCGTGGAGCAGGGCGGGCACGCGGCGGCCACGCTGCTCGGCGACGCGCGGCCGTTCGAGTCCGTGCCCTACTTCTGGACCGACCAGTTCGACGCGAAGCTGCGCTGCGTAGGCCGGCCCGGACCCGGCGACGACACCGAGGTGCTGCTCGAAACGGAGCGGCAGCTCGTGGTCGCCTACGGCCGCGGCGGCCGGATCAGCGGTGCCGTGTGCGTGAACGCGGCGAAGCAGCTCGTCTCCCTGCGCCGGGCCATCGCCGAACGGGCCCCGTTCGCCGGCCTGGTGCACTCCTGAACCCCTTACCCCCAAGCAAAGAAAGGACCGAGATGACGAACTCCTCCGTCGCCGCCAACCGCGACGCGCTGTCGATCATCGAGCTCTTCCCCCAGGACGAGGACTGGTCGTTGCAGACCATGCGGCTGCTCGCCCAGGTCGCCGTGGGTGGCTCGGACCTGTTCGAATGCGCGCGTACGGCCGCGCGCATCGGGCGCACGAGCACCGACGGCGAGGTGTGGCAGCGCGAGTGGAGCCGCACCGCCGAGGAGGCCACGGCCGCGGGTGAGGCCGCGCTGGAGCGCGGTGATCTCACGACCGCGCGCCGGGCCCTGCAGCGCTCGTGCAGCTACTGGCGCCACTCCGAGTTCTTCCTCGACAGCCACGATCCCCGCCGCGAACAGGCCTACCGCAACGGCACCACCAACTTCCAGCGCGCCGCCGAGCTCACCGGCGGGCTGATCGAGCGGATCCAGGTGCCCTTCGAAGGCACCACGATGGACGGCTACTTCGTGAAGCCGGACGCGAGCGACACCCCGCGCCCGACCGTGCTGTTCCTCGGCGGCGCCGACTCGTGGGCCGAAGAGCTGTACTTCATGGGCGGCACCGAGTTCCCCTCGCGCGGGGTCAACGTGGTGCTCGTGGACACGCCGGGCCGCGGCAGCTCGCTGCGGTTCAAGAAGCTCTACAGCCGGCCCGACTACGAGGTGCCGGTGGCGGCCGTGCTCGACTTCGTCTCGCAGCGGTCCGATGTGGACACCGAGCGCCTCGGCCTCGCCGGTGTGAGCTTCGGCGGCTACTACGCACCGCGCGCGGCCGCGTTCGAACCGCGCGTGAAGGCAGTCGCGGCCTGGTGCGGCACGTGGAGCATCCTCACCGACTTCTACGAGTTCTACCCGCCGCTGCAGAAGCAGCTGCAGTGGCTCACCGGCTCGGCCGACGACGCCGAAGCGCGCGCCAAGCTCGCCGAGTTCACCCTCGACGGCGTGGCTCAGAAGCTCACCATTCCCGTGTACGTGATGCACGGGACCGACGACCTGATCATGGACATCAAGGGCGCCCGCCGTTTCCTCGACGCGCTCACCACCGACGACGTGACCGCCGACATCTACGACGGAGCCGGGTCGCTGCACTGCAGCTACGACTACTTCTCCGTGGCGACGGCCCGGCTCGCCGACTGGTTCGTCCACAAGCTCGGGTGATCGCCGTGTCCCTGTACGAAATCCACAAGCTGCTGTGGGACGTGCGGCGCGTGCGCGCGGTCACCGAGCGCTACCGCGCCGAGCCCGACGCGGTGCTCGACGACTACGACATCGCCGGCCAGTTCCGCGGCTGGATGAAAGACCTGGACTTCAAAGCCCTCTACGAGCACGGCGTGAACCCTTACCTCCTGTACTTCTGCGCGATCCAGCTGGAGGTCGACCGTGCCGACTACTACGCGCGGATCCGGGGAGTGAAGACACCGTGAGCGAACCAGGCCGCATCGTCGGCGCCTTCGCGGCGTCGCACTCGCCCGGGATCACCGGGTGGCCCGAGCGGGCCACCGAGCAAGCCCGCATCGCCGTCGAAGGTGCGTTCGCGCAGGTGCGCGACCGCGTCGCGGCACTCGAACCGGACGCGGTGATCGCGGTGTCGGTGGAGCACTTCACCAACTTCCACCTCGGCAACCTGCCGGCCTTCGCCGTCGCCACCGGCGAGGACTACCTCGGCCCGGCGACGGCGGAAATGGCGAAGTTCCTCAACGTGCCCCAGCACCGCTACCCCGGCGACGCCGCGCTCGGCGAGCACCTCTACACCGCCGCGCTCGACGCGGAGTTCGACCCGGCTCTGGTCCAAGGTGGACTGGAGTTCGACGAGAACTTCTGCGTGCCGCTCAAGCACGTCGACCCGGATTCGCGGTACCCGCTCGTGCCGGTGATCGTGAACGGCGTGAACCCGCCGTGGCCCACGGCCAAGCGCTGCTACGACTTCGGCCGGATGCTGCGCTCGGCCGTGGCCGCCCAGACGGCGGCGCGACGGGTGGTCGTGCTCGCCACCGGCGGCCTCTCGCACTGGGTCGGGCTGCCCGAGTCCGGCGACATCAACGAGGACTTCGACCGCGATTTCCTCGCCCGCCTCGAATCCGGCGACCCGGCGAAGCTCACCGCGTTCACCCGCGAGGAGATCGACGCCGCCGGCAACGGCGCCCACGAGATCCGCACCTGGCTCGTCGCGGCCGGCGCGGCCGGGACCGGGTTCGACGTGCTCGCCTACGAACCCGTGTCCGCCTGGCTGACCGGCACGGCCGTCGCCGCCGCCCGCCTCTGACCGACCGACGCTCACCCCGACCACCCCTACTCGACCCGCAGTACCCGACCAAGGAGCCACGATGAGCAAGCTGCCCCCGATCACCGGCCGCGACCTGCGCGGGGTCATGGCCTACCCCCCGACCCCGGCCCTGCCCGGCGCCGAACGCGCCGACGCGACCGACACCGTCGACCTCGCCGAGACCGAACGCATGATCCGCGCCTTCATCGCCGACGGCGTCGACGCGATCGCGCTCAACGGCACCCTCGGCGAAATGGCCACCCTCACGCTCGAGGAGTGGCAGGCCTACGCCGGCTGCGTCGCCGAGACCGTGCGCGCCGTGAAGCCGGACTTCCCGATCTTCATCGGCGCCACCACCCTCAACACCCGCGACACCGTGTCGCGCATGAAGTTCCTCGCCGGCCTCGGGGTCACCGGCACGCTGCTCGGCCGTCCGATGTGGGGCGAGATGGTGGCGCCGGTGATGGAACGCTTCTACCGCGACGTCGCCGAGGCGGTGCCGGAGCTGGCCATCGTCGTGTACGACAACACCGCGGCGTTCCGCGGCATCATCCCGCGCCGCGTGTACCGGACGCTCGTCGAGCTGCCGCAGGTCGTGGCCGTGAAGTACGCCGGCGGCGCGTCGGTCGGGTTCCGCTACCACAACGACATGGCCCACACCGGCACGAGCTTCCCGCTCATGCCGATCGAGACCGACTGGTTCCCCGCGTGGGAGATGTACGGCGAAGAGCTCGTGGGCATGGCCTGGTCCTCCACCACGGCGATGGGCCCCGGCCCGGTGCTGGAGCTGCGCGACGCCCTGCAGCAGGGCCGCTTCGACGACGCACGCTGGCTCACCGAGCGCCTGCGCTGGGCGCACGAGCCGTTCCTCGTGGGCCAGGACTTCACCGAGTTCGCCAAGTACAACGTGCCACTGGAGAAGATCCGCGTGAACGGCGCGGGGTACCTCAACGTCGGCAAGAGCCGCGTGCCCTACACCGAGGACCTCGTACCCGCCGAGCACGTGAGCACGACCGCGGACCACGTGGAGCGCTACCGGCAGATCAGCGTCGAGATCGAGAAGCGCTTCGGTGCCAGGCAGGGCCGGGTGTGACCCCGTGACCGCGCTCAGAGACTCCACGGCGCTCGCCGAGTGGGTGAGCCGCACGCGGGCGGGGATCGGCGAAGGCCGATTCCCCGCCCGGGCGTTCAACGACGAAGCCGTGTACGCGCTGGAGCAGGACCGGCTGTTCACCAAGGCGTGGTGTTTCCTCGCCCACGAAAGCGAGATCCCCTCGCCCGGTGACTACGTGACCCGCGCCATCGCCAACAACAACATCATCGTCGCGCGCGACGAACACGGCGAGGTGCACGCCAGCCTCAACATGTGCCGCCACCGCGGCAACGTGATGTGCAAGTCGGAAATGGGCAACGCCAGCCACTTCCGCTGCTCCTACCACGGCTGGACGTACAAGAACTCGGGTGAGCTCGTCGGCGTGCCCTACATGAAGGAGGGCTACGAAGGGCGGCTCAAGCGCAAGGACTGGGGTCTGGTCGCGGTGCGCGTGGACACCTACGAAGGTTTGGTGTTCGGCTGCCTCGACCCGGCGGCACCCTCGTTGGAGGACTACCTCGGCGGCTTCCAGTTCTACCTCGACCTCTACCTCAAGCACGGCCTGGGCGGGGTCGAGGTGCACGGACCGCCGGACCACTGGGTGGCCGACACGGACTGGAAGATCTGCGCCGAGAACTTCGCGGGCGACGGCTACCACACGCCGGTGGCCCACCAGTTCGGCTTCAACCTCGGCTACTTCCCGTCGTCGGGCACCACGCACAGCCAGGGCTGGGCCGTGAGCGTGCCGGGCCGGGGCCACGGGATCGGGCTGGGCCACAGCCCCGACTTCCCGGCGTTCGGCGGGTTCCCCGACGAGCTGGTGGCCGGGATGAAGGAGGCGATGAGCCCGGCGCAGGCGGCCGTGTTCGCGCAGACCCGCACCGCGGTCGGCACGGTGTTCCCCAACCTGTCGTTCCTCATGCAGCCGTTCAGCCTCGTGCCCGGCCAGCCGGGCGTGCGGTTCGTGACGATGCGCCTCTACCACCCGGTCGGGCCGGGGCGGATGGAGATGTACTCGTGGTGCCTCGTGCCGAAGGACGCGCCGCAGGACTACAAGACCGAGGCCTACCGCGCGTACACGCTGGCGTTCGGGCAGGCCGGCACGTTCGAGCAGGACGACTTCGAGAACTGGACGAAGGTCACGCGCTCGGCGGCCTCGGGGCTGGTGCGGGACCTCGATTTCCCCTACGTGATGGGGATGGAGAGCGAACCCGACCCGGACTTCCCGGGGCCGGGGCACGCAGTGCGGCCGTACGTGAACGACACGAACTTCCGCACCCTGTGGAGCCGGTGGGGCGACTACCTGGCCGGTGAGGCGTGATGGCCGTGGACCGGGACACCGTCGCCGAGCTGCAGGAGTTCCTCTACCGCGAGGCGCTGGCGCTCGACGAGCGCCGGTTCCGCGACTGGCTGGCACTGCTCACCGACGACATCCGCTACGAGGTGCCGGTGCGCGTCACGCGGGAAAGCCTGGCGGGCTGGGAGCTCTCGCCCACGTCGCGGATCTTCGACGACGACCGCGACACCCTCGAAGTGCGGGTGCGGCGGCTGGAGACGGACTTCGCGTGGGCCGAGCAGCCGCCTTCACGCACCCGGCACTTCGTGACCAACGTGCTGGCCGACCCGGGTGAGCACGACGACGAGTTCCTGGTGTCGTCCAACTGTTTCCTCTACCGCAGCCGGGGCGACAGCCCCACGCCGAGCTTCTACTCGCTGGCCCGCAAGGACGTGGTGCGCCGCACCGCGCAGGGCTGGCGGCTGGCGCGGCGGTGGGCGGCGTTCGACCAGTCGCTGATCAACGCGCACAACCTGTCCATTTTCGTCTAGGGAGGCTTCGTGGAACCGGGGATCGAACGTCCGCCGATCGGTGACGTCGTGGAGCTCGACGGCGAGCCGGGCGACGGGCCCATCGTGATCGCGAACGAGTTCGTCGACGTCGTGGTCCGCAAGATCGAGACGCGCAACGGGATGCGTCTCGACATCTGGTCACCCCGGCGGGGCTCGCGCGTGCGGCTCGACGCGGTGGCGCTCGACTGCCTCAGCTTCCAGGACCCGGAGCTCATCTCCGAGCTGCTGCAGCGGCGGCCCGCGCCGTGAGCCTGGCCGGGCTGAGCATCCTCGTGAGCGGTGGCGGCTCCGGCATCGGCCGGGCCGCCACCCTGGCCTACCTGCGCGAAGGCGCGGCGGTGACGGTGGTGGAGCGTTCGCCGGCGCACGCCGCCGAGCTGCGGGCCGCGGCCGGCTCGCTTCCGCTGGAGGTGGTGGTGGGCGACGCGACCGCGCCGGAGGTGCTGGCCGAGGCGGTGGCGACGGCCGGGCGGGTCGACCAGCTGACCTGCTGCGTCGGCGTGTTCGACCACTACACCTCGATCCGCGACCTGTCCGTGGCCGAGCTGGTGACCGCGGCGCGCGAGATCTGGCAGGTCAACGTGCTGGGCGCGCTGGCGGCCGTGCGCACGGCGTGGCCCGCGCTGGAGCAGGCGCGCGGCTCGGTGACGCTGACGCTGTCGGAGTCGGCGTTCCACCCCGTGGGCGGCGGGGTGCTCTACGGCAGCTCGAAGTGGGCGCTGCGCGGGGTGGTGCAGCACCTCGCCGCGGACCTGGCGCCGGCGGTGCGGGTGAACGGCGTCGCACCCGGGGGCACGTCCGGCACGCGGTTCTCCGGACTGAGCGCGCTCGGCCGCGCGGAGTCCACTGTGGAGGACCGCGGCGGGCGGTCGGATCGCATCGCCGCCACCACGCTGCTGCGGACGGCGGCCACGCCGGAGGACCACGCCGGCGCGTTCGTGTACCTCGCCGATCCCGTGGCCGCGCGGGTGGTGACCGGTGTGGTGATCAACACCGACGGTGGCCGCGCGCCGCTCACGGCGCAAGTGCCCGAAGTGCAGACCTGATTCCCACGGCGCGCGAGTCGGGTCCCGGCTCGCTTGCCGGGGCGCCGATTCCGGTGCTATACGTGGATTCGCACCACCTCCGGCCATGGAGGCGAGACGGCGAGAGCGGTGTCGTCGGCGGTGCGGAGGAGGAATGGGTGTGGCCACGGGCAAGCCGGGTGCTCCCGCGCTCCTCGGGCGCGGTGCCGAGCTCGCGTTGCTCGACCGGCTGGTCGACGGCGCGCGCAAGGGCCGCAGCTCCGTGCTCGTGGTGCGCGGCGAGCCGGGCGTGGGCAAGACCGTGCTCCTCAACCACGTGGCCGCCGCGGCGGCCGACCTGAGGGTCGCGCAGATCTCGGGCGCGGAATCCGAAATGGAGCTCGCGTTCGCCGGCGTCCACCAGCTGTGCGCGCCGCTGCTCGACCGGCTCGACTCGCTGCCGGCGCCGCAGCGTGACGCGATCGCCACCGCGTTCGGGCTGCGCGAGGGCAAGCCGCCGGACCGGTTCCTGGTGGGGCTCGCCGCGTTGACGCTGCTCGCCGAGGCGGCGGCGAAACACCCACTGGTGTGTGTGGTCGACGACGTGCAGTGGCTCGACAGCGCTTCGGTGCAGACGTTGTCGCTGGTGGCGCGCCGGCTCGACGCCGATCCGATCGCGATGATCTTCGCGGTGCGCGAAAGCGAGGACAAACGCGAGCTCGAAGGCCTCGACGGCTTCCCCGAGCTGGTGCTCACCGGCCTCGACGACCGCCATTCGCGGCAGCTGCTGGAGACGGCGGTGCCCGGGCGGATGGACGACCGCGTGCGCGAACGCATCCTCGCCGAGGCGCGCGGCAACCCGCTGGCCCTGCTGCAGCTGCCGCGCGACCGGCCGCCGGCCGCGCTCGCCGGCGGGTACAGCCTGGTCGGCGGCGACCGGCCGCTGATCGGGCGTGTCGAACGCAGCTTCGCCGCGCAGTTGCAGACGCTGCCGTCCGACACGCGGCTGCTGCTGCTCGTCGCGGCGGCCGACCCGGTGGGCGAGGCCGCGCTGCTCTGGCGTGCCGCCGCGCGCCTGGGCCTCGGCGTCGACGCCGCCGAACCGGCCGAGACGGCGGAGCTGGTGAGCATCGGCACGCGGGTGCGGTTCCGGCACGCGCTGGTGCGCTCGGCCGTGTACCACTCGGCGACGCTGCGGGACCGCCGGCGCGTGCACGAGGCGCTGGCCGAGGCCATCGACCCGCGGGTGGACGGCGAGCACCGGGCCTGGCACCGCGCGCAGGCCGCGCCGGGTCCGTCGGAGGAGATCGCCGCCGAGCTGGAGAGTTCGGCCGGCCGGGCGCGGGCGCGCGGTGGTGTCGCGGCGGCCGCGGCGTTCCTCGCTCACGCCACGCACCTCACACCCGACCCCGCGGACCGGGCGCGCCGGGCGTGGGCCGCGGCGCAGGCCAAGCTCGACGCGGGCGCGCCTGGTTCGGCGTTGTCCCTGCTGGCCGTGGCCGAGGCGGTGCCGGCCGAACCGGTGCAGCGGGCGCGGATCGACCTGCTGCGGACCCAGATCGCGTTCACCCGGCACCGAGGCCGCGACGCGCCCGCGCTGCTGCTCGCGGCCGCGCGGCGGCTGCGGGAGCTCGACCCGCCGCTCGCCCGCGAGACCTACCTCGAGGCGCTCATGTCGTCGATCTTCGCGGGCCGGCTCGCCTGGGCCGACGCCGACAGCCCCGAGGACATCGCGCGCGCCGCCCGGTCCGCGCCGCCGGCGCCCGACCCGCCGCGCACGGTCGACCTGCTGCTCGACGGCCTGATCAAGCGCTTCACCGACGGCTACGTCCAGGCCGCGCCCCGCCTGCTGCACGCCGCGCGCGAGTTCCGCCGCGCGGACGACCACGGCGAGGCCTCGCCGCGTTGGTACGGCATCGTCGGGCGGATCGCGCTCGAGCTGTGGGACCAGGACTCGTGGGACGCGCTGGCCGCGCAGCAGGTGGAGCTGCTGCGCAGCGAAGGCGCGCTCACGCTGCTGCCGGTCGCGCTGGCGTACCGGGCCGGCGTGAGCGTGCACGCCGGGCGCTTCGACGAGGCCGCCGCCCTGCTGCAGGAAGCGACCGCGATCAGCAACGCCACCGGCGCTCCGCCGCCCCTGCACGTGCAGCCCGTGCTCGCCGCGCACCGCGGCCAGGAGGAGCTCACGCTGCGGCTCGTGCGCGAGATCCGCGACAACGCGATCGCCCGCGGCGAAGGGCGCGTGATCCCGGTCGTGCAGTACGCGTCGGCGCTGCTGCACAACAGCTTCGGCCGCTGGCAGGAAGCGCTGGAGGCCAGCGGCCTCGCGCTCGAACACGACGACCTCGGCCTCTACGGCTACCTGCTGTTCGAGCACATCGAGGCCGCCGTGCGCGGTGGCGAGCGCCGGCGTGCCGAGGCGGCGCTGCGCGAGCTCGTGACCCGCGCCGAAGCCAGCGGCACCGACCTCGCCCGCGGCGTCGCGGCGCGCTCCCGGGCCCTGCTCGCCTCCGGCCCCGAAGCCGACACGCTCTACCGCCGCTCCCTCGACCACCTCGGCCACCGCCGCACCGACCCGATGCTCGCCCGCGCGCACCTCGTCTACGGCGAGTGGCTGCGCCGCGAAAACCGCCCGGCCGACGCCGTCGCCCAGCTCAAACGCGCCCACGGCATCTTCACCCTCATCGGCTCCGCCGGCTTCGCCGAACGCACCCGCCGCGAACTCGTCGCCGCCGGCGAACCCATGCGCGCCCCGGCGACCGCCGCGTCCGACACCCTCACCGGCCAGGAGGCCTACATCGCCCGCCTCGCCGCCGACGGCCACACCAACCAGGAGATCGCCGCCCAGCTGTTCCTCAGCCCGCGCACCGTGGAATGGCACCTGGGCAAGATCTTCGTGAAGCTCGGCATCAGCTCGCGCCGCGGCCTGCGCACGGCGTTGTCGACCCGGGGTGCACCGGACCAGTGAATCTCGCCGTCGCTGCCCGACTTTCCCTCGCGCGCTCATGATCGCGCGAGCGCGAGTCGCGTGGGTGCGGGATCGCCGGGCGGGTGGTGGTGCCTTCCTCGGGCGGGGTGGCGCCGCCGAACGTGGATTCGCTGCTCCGTGTCCGCCGGCCTCCGCGGCAGGCTCGGCGACATGATCACCCGAGCCCGCACCGCCCGCCTCCGCGGCCGCGACGCGCAGTTCTGCCGCCGCGCCGCGGTTGCCCGCAGCGGCGCCCTCGCGACGCGAGACAGGCCAGAGATCGGCAAGGCAGCGCCTGATGCGGCCGCCAGGCCTGCGCGCGACAGTGCGCAGTGTCCGGTCCGAGCCCGCGGCCCCCGATACCACTGCCTCGCTGCGACAGTCGAGGGCCGCGGCGCGCTCGTCTCGAGTGGCCCGGCGACGGCCGGCAAGCCAGGGCGCAGTGCGGGATCCGGCCGGGCACGTGCGCGCGTCTCCGCCCGCCCCAACCGACCCCAACCGACCCCCACCCCAGGCTCGGCGACATGATCACCCGAGCCCGCACCGCCCGCCTCCGCGGCCGCGACACCGAGCTCCGCCGCCTGGCGACCGTGATCGAAGGCGGCGGCGCCCTGGTCGTGCACGGTGAGGCGGGCCTGGGCAAGACGGCGCTGGTCGAGCGGGCGCTCGCCGACGCCGTGGGGCCGGCACGGGTGGTGCGGGTCCGCGGCGCCCGGTCCGAGCAGGCGTTCGCCTACGCGGGTCTGCACCAGCTGCTCTCGACGATGCCGGACCACGTGGAGCGGTTGCCGGTGGTGCAGCGCAGGGCGGTGCGGCGCACGTTGGGGTTGTCGGCGGGGGCGCCGGATCCCGGGCAGGTCACGCGGGGCGCGGCGGCGGTGCTGGCGGCGGCCGCGCCGGTGGTGTGTTTCGTGGACGACGTGCAGTGGCTCGACGACGCGTCGGCGCGGGTGCTGGCGGCGCTGGCGCGGGAGCCGGCGCCGGGGGTGAGCGTGGTGTTCGCGGGGCGGCGGCCGTCGCGGGAGCTGGCGTGGTTGCCCGAGCTGCGGCTGGCCGGGCTCGGCGACGAGGCGGCCGGCGCGTTGCTCACGGCGGTGCTGCCGGACGTGCGGGACGAGCACGTGCGGCGGCGGGTCGTGGCGGAAGCGCGCGGGAATCCCGAGGCGCTGCTGGACCTGCACCGCGCGCTGTCGCGGGCGGAGATCTCCGGCGGGTTCGGCCCGGCGGGCGTGCGGCCGGTGGTGGACCCCGCCGAGCGCGAGTTCGTGGCCGCCGCGCGCGAGCTGCCGTGGGCGACGCGCCGGCTGCTGGTGCTGGCGTCCGCGGAGCCCACCGGCGACCCGGTGTTGCTGCGGCGCGCGGCGGCGGTGCTGGGCCTCGACCCGGCCGCGCCGACGAGCCTGCTCACCGTGGGCGAGCAGGTGCTGTTCCGCCGCCCGCTCGCGCGGCCCGCGCTCTACCACTCCGCGCCGCTCACGGAACGGCGCCAGGCGCACCACGCCCTCGCCGTGGCGCTGGCCGACGGTGACCGCGAGCAGCGTGCCTGGCACCACGCCCAGGCGGCCACGGCACCCGACGAGACCGTGGCCGCCGAGCTGACCGCCGTGTCCGGCAGCGCGCGCGAGCGGGGCGGCGCGGTCGCGGCGGCGGCCTTCCTGACCTGGGCCGCCGAGCTCACGCCCGACCCGCACCGCCGCGCACACCGGTTCCTCGCGGCCGCGCAGGCGAAGCTCGACGCCGGCACACCCGTGTCGGCGGCCGACCTGGTGGCCCGCGCCCGCGCGGTGCCGCTCGACGAGCCGGACGCCGCCCGCGCCGCGCTGCTGTCGGCGAAAATCGCGGGGGTCACCGATCCCGGGCCCGAAGCGGTGACCGCGCTCGCCGCCGTGGCGCGGCGGCTCACCGGCGTCGATCCCGTGCTGGCCCGCGAGACCTACCTCGAGGCGCTCACCGCGGCCGTGTTCGCCGGCGACGGCCAGGCGCGCACGATCGCGCTCGCCGCGAAAACCGCGCCGCCCGGCCGGGGCAGCTCGGCCGACTTGTTGCTGGACGCCGTGGTCGTCCGCTTCACCGATGGCTATGCGGCTGCAGCTCCCCTGCTGCGCGAAGCCGCCGCGCACTTCCGCCGCGCCGGCGCCGATGACCTGCGCTGGCTGTGGCTGTGCTCCCACATCGCGCGCGACCTGTTCGACGCGGAGGGCATCCTGTTCTGGGCCGTGCACCAGGTCGAGGTCGTGCGCGCCGCGGGTGCGCTGCCGTGGCTGCCGCGGGCGCTCGCGTACCGGGCGCGCGTGGAGGCGATGCTCGGACGCATCGAGGAATCCGTGGCCACGCTCGAAGAAGCCGACTCGATCACCACCGCCACGGGCGCGCCGCCGCGGCGCTACATCGAGCCGTTCCTGGCCGCCTGGCGCGGGGTCGAGGAGCCGGCGCTCGACCTGGTGCGGGCCGCCGCGCAGCGCGCGAGCGCTTCCGGGCAGGGGCTCGCCCTGCGCGTGGTGCAGTACTCGGCCGCGATCCTCCACAATGGACTCGGGCAGTATCGCGCGGCGCTCGCGGCGGCCCAGGAGGCCGCGCAGGACGACGACAACCTCGGCACCGTCGGCACGGCGCTGGTCGAGCTCGTGGAGGCGGCCGTGCGGTGCGACGAGCCCGAGGTGGCGGCCGAGGCGCTGAGCCGGCTGGTCGAGCGCACCGACGTGGCCGGCACCGAGCTCGCGTACGGTCTCGCCGCGCGGTCCCGGGCCCTGGTGAGCACCGGCGCGGCCGCCGAAGAGCACTACCGGGCCGCGCTCGCGCACCTGACCGTCGGCGGCGACGCCTTCTGGCTCGCCCGCACGCACCTGGTCCACGGCGAATGGCTGCGGCGCGCCCACCGCCGGGTCGACGCGCGGGCCCAGCTGCGTCTGGCCGCCGACCTGTGCTCCCGCGTCGGCGCGGACGCCTTCGCCGCGCGCGCCCACCGCGAACTGCTCGCGACGGCCGAGACCGTGCAACCGTCCGACGACCCCGGTCCGCTGTCCACCAACGAGGCCTTCATCGCGCGCCTGGCCCGCGACGGCCACACCAACCGTGAGATCGCCGCCCAGCTCACGGTGAGCCCCCGCACCGTCGAATGGCACCTGAGCAAGGTCTTCACGAAGCTGGGCATCCGGTCCCGGCGTCAGCTCAGGGCCGTGCTGCCGCAGGACTGAGCCTCACCAATCGGGGTCGCCGGGTCTCATGCCTCGCTCCTTCCGGTCGGGGCAGTGGTGCCCGAATGTTCGGTTTCGGCGCATCACCACGGGGTTCGCGCCCCACGCCGGCATCCAGTGAACGTGAGCGCGGCGCCCGACTGCCCCCGGGAGAACCCCTGGTCCCGGGAACCCGGGGCCCCAGGCCCTGGGCCCGAACCACCCGGCCCGGGTATCGGGCCCGGGGTAGTGCCGGGTGCGAGATCGCGCGCGGCCCTGCGAGAGTGGATCATGAACGGACGAGAGGGGTTGACCCGGATGAGCGACCGCCGCAGCGCGGTGACCCGGTGGTGGCGCGCGAAACCGGCCGACGTTTCCGCCCGCCGCCTGCGCACCCCCGCACCGCTCATCCGCGGCCTGCGGCGCACGTCACCGGCGTGGTCGACCCGGCTCGACGAGGTCCTCGCGTTCAACGCGAGCCACTAGCGGCCCCGGGGGATCGACTCCCGCGCGCCCGGCCGGGGAGGGGCGGGCGCGCGGGACCAGGGCGGGTTCAGCACTTGTCGGCGTAGAGGGTGACCACCGTGCCGGCGTCCGCTTTGGCGCCGGGCTTCGGGTCCTGGCCGGTCTGGCACCAGTCGCGGTCGAGGATCATCAGGCGGTGCCGGCCGGAGGAATCGACTTCGCGCAGGTTGTACAGACCAGCCGCCTGCATGGCGTCCTGCGCGTCCTGGTGGTTCATGCCGGAGACGTCGGGCACGGTGAGGGCGACGGCGGTCGCGGTGGTGGTTGCCTTCGCGGTGGTGGTCGCCGCGGTGGTGGTAGTGGTGGTCGCCGCGGTGGCGGCCGGGCTCGCGTTCGTGGCCGGCGTCCCGCTGTCTCCGGGCCGGGCCCCGCAGGCGACGGTGAGCAGCACGGCGGCGGTGATCGGCAGGGCTTTCCCGAGCTGGGTCACGGTCGGCCTTCCTCGCGAAGTGGTCGACCCAGCGTCACACACCCTCACCCGGAGCACCCGCCGGAATCCCCCGCAGGGCATCGAGAACCACCCGCACGGCCGCTCGCTGCGGCGAGCCCCGGCGCACGGCCGCGGTGATCGAGCGCGTGACCGGCGAAGCGAGCTCCCGCGTGGTCACGCGGTAGCGCGGGTCCACGGCCAGCCCCGGCAGCAGCGTGATCGACAGCCCGGCCTCGACGTGCTGCAGCGCCAGCATGTAGTTGCTGAAGCGGCACACCGCGCGTGGCTCGAAGCCCGACTGCCGGCACAGCCGCAGGGTCAGGTTGGCCATGTACGACTGGGGCAGGTCGAGTGACCACGCCTCGTCCGCGAAGGCCGCGAGGTCCACGGCGCCGCGGCGGGTCGCGGGGTGGTCGGGCGGCATCACCAGCACGATCGGGTCGGTGGTGAGCGGCACGAGGTCCACGTCGGGGTCCAGCGGCTGCTCGACGAAGTCGGTGGTCGTGATGATCAGGTCCGCGTCGCCGACGCGCAGGGCGGGCATGCTCTCGTGCGGTTCGAGCTGCAGCACCTCCACCTGCAGGTCCGGGTGCGCCGCGGCCAGCCGGGTCACGGCCGGCACGGCCAGGGTGTGCACGGCGCTCTGGAACGCGCCGAGCCGCACGAGCCCGGCGGGCTCCTCACCGAGGCCGCGCAGCTCGGCCTCGACCGTGTCCAGGTGGTCGAGGATCGCGCGGGCCCGGCGCGCGAGGATCAGCCCGGCCGGGGTGAGGCGCACGTGGCGGCCGGTGCGTTCGAGCAGCTGGGTGCGGGTTTCGGACTCCAGCACGGAGAGCTGCTGCGACACGCTCGAGGCGCTCAGGTTCGACGCGCTCGCCACCGCGCGGATCGTGCCCAGCGTGTCGAGCCGGCTCAGCAGGCGCAGGCGCCAGGGGTTCAGCACGCGTCTCATTGTGCGGCTTTGCCGAACAGAACGTGCGGAATCGTGAGCTGGACGTGATGCTCGGGCCGCCTTTACCGTCGAAGGCATGGCTGCTCCGACCACTGCTGCTGAGACCGCTGCCGCT
This sequence comes from Amycolatopsis rhabdoformis, assembly GCF_035918295.1. GTDB lineage: Bacteria > Actinomycetota > Actinomycetes > Mycobacteriales > Pseudonocardiaceae > Amycolatopsis > Amycolatopsis rhabdoformis. Next base: position 1,583,738 of record NZ_CP142149.1, on the reverse strand, counting down.
GAGTCCACCGCTGCTAGGACCGCTGCGTCGTTCTGGGCCGACGCCGACGCCCACCTCGTGCGCTACGGCGGCGAGTTCACGCGCGAGATCATCGAGCGCGCCGCCGGCAGCTTCCTCTACACCGCCGACGGCCGGAAGATCCTCGACTTCACCTCCGGCCAGATGAGCGCGATCCTCGGCCACTCGCACCCGGAGATCGTGGCGACCGTGCGGCGCCAGATCGGCACGCTCGACCACCTGTTCAGCGGCATGCTGAGCCGTCCGGTCGTCGACCTGGCGCGGCGGCTGGCCGAGACGCTGCCGGCACCGCTGGAGAAGGCGCTGCTGCTGACCACCGGCGCCGAGTCGAACGAGGCCGCGATCCGCCTGGCGAAGCTCGTCACGGGCCGGCACGAGATCGTGTCGTTCGCGCGGTCGTGGCACGGCATGACCGCGGCCGCCTCGGCCGCGACCTACAGCGCCGGCCGCAAGGGCTACGGCCCCGCGGCCCCCGGCAACTTCGCCATCCCGGCGCCCAACGCCTACCGCCCCGACTTCACCCACCCCGACGGCACGCTCGACTGGCGCCGGCAGCTCGAGTTCGCGTTCGACCTGATCGACGCGCAGTCCGTGGGCAGCCTCGCCGCGTGTCTCGTGGAGCCGATCCTCAGCTCCGGCGGGATCATCGAGCCGCCGCCAGGGTATTTCGCCGCGCTGCGGGAGAAGTGCCGCGAGCGCGGCATGCTGCTGATCCTCGACGAGGCCCAGACCGGCCTGTGCCGCACCGGCACCTGGTACGCCTTCGAGCGCGACGGCGTGGTGCCCGACATCCTCACCGTGTCCAAGACGCTCGGCGCCGGGCTGCCGCTCGCCGCCGTGCTGACGAGCGCGGAGATCGAGCAGGAGGCCCACGAGCGCGGTTTCCTGTTCTTCACCACGCACGTGTCCGACCCGCTGGTGGCGGCCGTCGGCAACACCGTGCTCGACGTGCTGCAGCGCGACCGCCTCGATGAGCGCGCCCGTACGCTCGGCGCGTTCCTGCGCACCGGGCTCGAGGAGATCGCCGCCCGCCACGACGTGGTCGGCGACATCCGCGGCCGCGGGTTGCTGGCCGGCCTGGAGCTCGTGGTCGACCGCACCACGAAGGAAAGCTCCGACGAACTCGGCGCCCTCGTGACCCGGCGCTGCCTGGAACTGGGGTTGCACCTGAACATCGTGCAGCTCAAGGGCATGGGCGGCGTCTTCCGCATCGCGCCGCCGCTGACCGCGACCGAGGACGAGCTCTCCCTCGGACTGTCCATCCTGGACGAAGCGATCGGCGACGCGCGAGCCGAGCTGCGGTGAGCTAGGGCCGCAGCTGCGGCGGCACGTACTCGAACGTCGGACCGGCGGTGGTTTTCCCGTCGCCGGACGGCATGTTCATCAACGCCTGCGCCTGGCCCTTCAGCTGGAACATCACCCCGACCGTGGCGCCCAGGCCGCCCGGGTTGCCGGTGAACGCGTCCTCCAGCAGGTAAAGCAGCAAGCAGTAGGTGTTGTTGAAGTCGTTCTGCGCCTTGCGGATCGGGCTGTCCTCGGGGTAGTCGGCCGTGGTCGGGTTGCGGCGCATCGGCAGCACGCCGTCCGCGTCGATCTTGATCTCCTCCCCCGTCGGCCCGCTGTCCGGCGTGTCGCCTTCGGCGTACCGGCGGCCGCTCTTGAGCTCCTGGAACCGGTAGTAGTGCGCCACTTCCTCGCGCTCGGGGTGGAACACGTCGCGATCCCCGTCCCACACTTCCGTGCGCGCCGCCCCCTCGCCCTGCTCCACGATCTCCGACAACGCCGCCAGCGCCGAAGCCAGATCCCGCACCGGAATCACGCGCCCACCGCCGCTGCGTAGGTGCATCTCCCCGATCTGGCGCTTCGGGTCCCCGGAGAACACGGCCTCCTCGCCCAGCTCGGCGCACAGTTTCGAGAGCCCGTCCCGAACGGCCGCGTAGAACTGCCCGATCGTCGCGTACCCGTCCGCCTGCGCCGGCGCGTCGGCCGATTCCGGCTGCTCGATCCGCAGGAACAACTCCAGCGCCTCCTCCCCGAACGGCACCAGACTCACCCGCAACGACGGATCCCCGTGCGGCAACGCGTGCGGGTACGCGGGCAGCAGCTCCGGCGAGTCGAGCTTCGGCTCGCCGCCCACGGCGTTGAGCAGGTTCGCCGCCAGCGCCAGGTGCAACATCTCCTCGGCCAGCACACTCCCCACCACCTGCGAGGCCTCGGCATTGCGCCCGGCATCGAGCGAATACAGCGCGCACAGATAGGGCGGGATGGTGGCGTGCTCCAGCTCGATCGCCCACTGCAGGTGCCGGCGGAGCTCCTCCACGCTGTCGATGGCGGGAGCGGGGGTGGTGGTCATCGGTGCCTCTCGGTCGGTCGGGTTCGAGAGGCAGGACAAGACGGACGCCGGATCTGTGACACCCGATCGCGGCCGGTTTCTCGCCGGGATTACCCCTGGTGGCCCGACCCGGCCGGACACGCACTCGCGGTACGGCGCCACCTCACCGCGGCGAGCGCTCTTCACCTGCGGGCGTGAAGGTCACTCCGTGGACCTTCGTGATCGCTTCGGTCCACCGTGGATCCCCCGGGTCGGCCGGAAACCCCAGCCGCGGCCCGATCTTCGCCCACGCTCCCGGGTGACTGTCGTGGTAGGCGCGCAGCACTTCGTCCAGCTCGCCCGTGTCGAGGAACCGCGCCGCCGGCTCACGCCACCGCTGGCCCCCGCACCGCACCTCGATCGCCGGACCCGCCACCAGATTCCGGTACCACTGTGGCACCCCACCCCAGGCGGCGACGACCGTCAACTCCGCTCCCCGCCGCCGGACCACTTCGACGATCACCTCACGCCGCGCCCCGGACTTCCGCCCGCGGTGCGCGAGGTAGAGCAGACGGTGGCCGAACAGCCGGCCCAGCCCGGCGCGATAGAACGGGATCGGCGCGCGCAGCGCCCACCGCAGCAGCCCGGACGGCGGACGATCGGCGACCCCCATGCGCACCTCCCCAGGTACCACCAGCGTACCGGGCCGACGCCCCTCGCTCAGCGCGAAACGAGCACGGTCTCGCCATCGCAGCAGGAGATCGCCGCGGCGGCGACGTCCGGAAGGTGACCGTCGGCGATCGCCTGCCGCAGGGAAGCCGGGGTGGGCGTGCCCTGCAGCATGAGCAGGACCGGGAACTGCCAGTGGCTCATCCCCTGCAGGATCCGCGCGAGCGCGTGACCCGACGACGCCAGGGTGAACACGGACTCGCCCAGGTCGAGGCTCACCGGCTCGACCGGCACCGCCCGGACCGCGTCCGCCGGATACACATCGGGATCCCCGGCGCGGCTCAGCCGGTCTTCGACCAGGACCGTGGAAAACGCCGCCCCGGCCCGCAAGTGGGCGGCGGCGGCCGGGAAATCGGCGGTACGCCCGCAACTCCGGGACAGATCCGTCACCCGTGCGCCGTCCGGGTGCAGGAGGTGCCAGCGCGAGAACGATCCGACCGCGCGTCGCACGGTGGGTGGGGAGCTCTCGAGCGTGCGCCGCAGCCAGTCGTCCCCGTGGCTGACCTCGATCGCTTCCACCTTCACGCTCCCTTCAGGACGTCTCGCAGCCTACGGCCGTCCACATCGGTCCGAAAATTGTTTCGGAACCGGTGAACCGCCGGGGATCCCGGGGCCGTGTTGTCGTCGAGTCATCCGGACGAACCGGGTGCCCAAGGACAACGGGGAGTTCTCATGTTCCGCAAGCAGGCGATGTTCCTGGCCGCTTTCGTGGCGGCCGGCGCCGCAGTGCTGTCTGCGTGTGGTGCGGGCAGCAACGGTGCCGCGACGGCGCCGACGGGGGCCGACAATCTGCGCGGCGCCGCGGCCGCGTCGGCCGGTGCGCTGACCGCGACCAGCGCGATCCTGTTCGACGACGCCGCGTTCTCCGACAACGGCGCCTCCCAGGGCATCTCCGGCAAGGGCTGCCAGCCCGTGGCCCGCCCGCAGGTCACGTCGTCGCTGACCGCCACCGGCACGTTGAAGCTGTGGAGCGGCAAGAACTGCACCGGCAAGTCCATCGTGGTCAACGGCAACGTGAGCAACCTGGCGAAGCTCGGCTTCGACAACAAGGTCGTGTCCGTGAAGCTGGCCGGCGCCGACGACAACGGCGGCAACAACAACGGCGGGGTCGACAACGGCGGCGGCAAGGGCAACAACGGCGGTAACAACGGGAACAACAACGGCGGCGACGTCACCCTCACCACCACCTTCGCCCTCCTCGACAGCGGCAAGAACCTCTCCGAGCCCGACGGCTCGCAGGTCGCGTCGATGCCCGGCTGCAACGACATCCGGACCCCGGAGCTCGTCCGCTCGATCGACGCCGACGGCACCTACAAGATCTGGACCGGCCCGCAGTGCAGCGGCCGGTCGATGGTGATCACCGGCGACACCCCGGACCTCGAGAAGATCGGCTTCGACCGCCAGGTCGCCTCGATCGGCCTCGCCGGCTGATCGTCCCCCGAAACCACGAGCGAGATCCCGGCCCACACCGGGATCTCGCTCGTTTTGCCGTCAACCGTCAGGCGAACACCGCGTCGTACTGCGCGCGCGAGAACCGGAACGGCCCCAGTCCCTCGTACTTGTCGAAGAACACCTCGGGGTCGTAGTCGGTCTGCCAGCCGAACCGCGCCAGACGACCTCGTCGGCCGTCCGCTCGAGGACGATCGTGACCGCGCCGCAGCCGAGGTCGCCGCATTCGGGGCAGACGTAGAGTGGCACGCGGCCGTCGGGCAGTGGCTGCGCGCCGAGGCCGGTGACCACGTCGTCGCCCAGCGACCGCAAGCGTTCGCCGAGGCGGACGCCGTCGACGGCGAAGTCGAGGTACTCCCGGCGCGTGCGGAAAATGCCCTGGGCCCCTGCCTCGCCTGGGCGTACGGCGGCGACCAGACGGAGTACGTTCACCTCCTCAGGTAATCACACGGTGAAACCGAATTAACGCGTTCGCTCAGCGTTCACGCCGCGATCATCCGCGGGAGGGCGCCTGTTCGGCCCGGGTCGGAACTGTCGGGTGGCCCTGTTCCCCGACCTCAGGACGGATTACGTGACCGATTCACGCGTTCGCCAGTGGTGCCGCAGTCTCCGTCGGCCCCTCGTCGCCGTCGCCGGACCGGTGCTGGTCCTCGGCGCGCTCACCGCGCCCGCCGCCAGTGCCGCGCCCGCCGACGACATCCGCGTCAACGAGGTGGTGACGACCGGCGACGTCAACGACTCGATCGAGCTCTACAACAAGGGCACCGCGTCCGTCGACGTCTCGGGGTGGATCCTCAAGGACGACGACAACGGCTCGAAGTACAAGATCGCGTCCGGCACCACGCTCGCGCCGGGCGGGTTCCGCGCGTTCGACGTGCACAGCTCGTTCGGCCTCGGCTCCTCGGACGAGGCGCGCCTCTACCTGGCCAACGGCAGCACGCTGGTCGACAGCTTCAGCTGGGACGAGCACTCCGACCCGTCGTGGTCGCGCTGCCCCGACGGCACGGGCTCGTTCCGCCAGGCCTCCGCGCTCACGCTCGGCGCGCCGAACGCGTGCGGCGGCTCGGGCCAGGGCTCGTCGCCGGTGGCGTGGCCGGGCAGCGGTTCGGTGTCCACGGCCGACGCGTCGAACGTGTTCGGCGAGGACCTTTCCGGTCTGTACCAGGAGGGCGGCGTGCTCTGGGCCGCGCAGAACTCCGGCAAGCTGTGGCGCCTGGTGTCCAACGGCTCGGGCGGCTGGAAGCCGGACACCGCGTCCGGCTGGTCGTCGGGCAAGAAGCTGCACTTCCCCAACGGCTCGGGCACCCCTGACGACGAAGGCGTCACCGTGACCGGCTCCGGCTCCTCGGCGGGCGTCTATGTGGCCACCGAGCGCGACGGCGACAAGTCCGGCACCAGCCGCCTTTCCGTGCTGCGCTACGACGTCAGCGGCTCGGCGACCACGCTGACCGCGGCGAAGGAGTGGAACCTGACCTCGGACCTGCCGTCCGTGGACTCCAACTCGGGCTTCGAGGGCATCACCTGGGTGCCGGACGCGTCGCTGACCGCGGCGGGCTTCAAGGACTCCTCCACCGGCGCGGCCTACTCCCCCGGCCACTACGGCTCGCACACCGGCGGCGTGTTCTTCGTCGGCGTCGAGGGCACCGGCATGATCTACGGCTACGTGCTGCAGGACTCCGGCGCGTTCACCCGCGTGGCGTCCTTCTCGAGCGGCATGGACGGCGTGATGGAACTGCAGTGGGAACCCCAGGCCTCGCGCCTGTGGGCCGTCTGCGACGACACGTGCGACGGGCAGCACCGCACCTTCCAGGTCACCGCGGGCGCCTTCACCACGGCCGCGGTGTACAACCGCCCGAGCGGGATGTCGAACTACAACAACGAAGGCTTCTCCGTCGCGCCCGCGACCGAGTGCTCCGGCGGCTCGAAGCCGGTCTACTGGTCCGACGACAGCAACGACGGCAACCACGCCTTGAGGAAGGGCAGCATCAGCTGCTGACCTGAGTACCGTCTGTGGTCCCGGCCGGAGGTTGGTCGGGACCACAGACGTTTTCGGCGCGTCAGCTCGGTTTGCGGGCCGCCAGGCGTTCCACCGTGCCGAGTTTCAGCCGCTGGGCCGTCACGATTTCGAAGCCCGCCGCCGTCACCCAGGGCAACGGGCGGCGCGTCTGGTAGTCGCCGATCGTGCGCAGGGTGACGCGTTCCAGGAGGCGCTGGGCCCAGCGCAGCGCGCGGTGGTGGCTGCCGATGTGGTCGAGCAGGAGCAGCGTGCCGCCGGGACGCAGGACGCGGTGCATCTCGGCGATGGCCGCGCGGTCGTCCGGGAAGCCGCACAGGCCAAGCGTGCACGCGACGGTGTCGAACGACGCGTCGGCGAACGGCAGGGCTTCGGCGTTGCCTTCCTGCAACGTCACGGGGCGGCCGAGGGTCTCGGCGCGCTGCCGGGCGAGGGCCAGCATCGCGGGGCTGAGGTCGAGCCCGGTGAGACGCACGTGCGGCGGGTAGTGCGCGAGGTTCAGCCCCGTGCCGACGGCGACCTCCAGCACGTCACCGCGCGCCTGCGCACACACCCACCCGCGGCCGCCGCCGAACTGCAGCCGCTCGAGGGCGCCGATGGCGCGGTCGTACTGCGGCGCGTACTTGTCCCACTGGGTGCGCAGCCACGCCAGGTCGGTCACACGTGATCCCTTCGGCCGGCTTTACCGCGGTGACACCCGCTTGCTCGGCTCAGTAGCGCCGGCAGATGTCGTCGGACGGGGTGAGGCACCAGCCGTCAGGAGTGGCGCCGGCCGTCTGCTGCGACGTGCACGGCACCTGGTTGAGGCACCAGCCCGCCGGGGCCGCCGGGGCCGTGCGCTGCACCGTGCACGGCCCCGGGCCGAAGCACCAACCCGCCGGAGCCGCCGACGCGGTCGCGGGAACGGCCGCGGCGACCAGTGCCGCCGACCCGGCCACCAGGCCGGCGATCAGTAATCTGCGCATACCGCCGACTCTGCCCGATTCGGGCACCCCGCACCAGCGAATGCCGAAATTCACCGCGGCGCCACGACGATCACCACCCGCTCGACCCACGGCCCGTCCTCGCCGAACACCCGCACGTCCTGCACCTCGGAAAACACACCGACCCGCAGCGTGGCCCGGTCGTCGGAGCCATGGACGACGACCTCGTGCGAAGGGGTTTGCAGGACACCTTCGAGCTTCAAGACCAGCCCCGCGGTGAACTCGGCCGGGGCCTCGCGGTGGAAGACGTCGACCCGCACGCGAACTTTCCCGGACTCATCGCACCCCCTGACCGAATAGTCCCGATCAACCCAACCATCCACCACGAACGACAGCGCCACGCGGGCGCGCGTTTGGGATACTCCTCATCTGCCCGACGAAGGGAGACGGCCGGTGACGCACGAGCACGACGTCACGGCGCGGCGGTGGCTGCAGCCGGAAACCGGGGCGGGCCGGGGCAGTGACCAGGGGTTCTTCGAACGGCGGCGGGATCTCGTGGCGGTCGCCGAGCGGGCGGTGCGCCGGCTGCGGGGGCAGGTGGTGCAGTACCTCGACGTCGCGGACGGGGTGGTGCGGCGGGTGGTCGTGGACGTCACCGACGGGGCCGAGCGGCTGGCGCGGCTGGACGTCGTCGACGCGCCGGCGCCGTTCGGGCTGACGGTGCGGGAGCTGCAGGTCGCGACGGGCGTCGCGGGTGGGCTCGGCAACCCGGAGATCGCGGTGGCGCTGGGCTGCGCGCGCCGGACCGTGGCGACGCACCTCGAACACATCTTCACCAAGACCGGCACGAAGTCGCGCGCGGGGGTGGCGACGCTCGTGGCCGACCACGACGCGTACGCAGCGCCGCTGCCAAGCGGCGAGCTGGTGCTGCCGGCAACGCTGGAAACGTTGCTCACGACCAAAACCCGGCCGAAACCCCGCAGTGTCAAGCCGCGGCCGGCGCTGATCGGGGCGGTGTACGCGGCGGCCGCCGGGCCGGAGGTCGTGGCGATGCGGCGGGGCGACAAGCTCGCCGTGGCGGAGCTCAACGCGCGTGGCGGCGTTGCGGGGCGGCAGGTGGAGCACCTCGCGCTCGGGGCGACGCCGGAAGGGCTCCTCGACGCGGTCACCGAGCTGACCCGGCGCGGTGTCGACGCCGTGGTGTTCGGCAACTTCCCGCTCAAGCACGCACGCGAGGCGATCGCGGCGGCAGCCGCGGCCGGGGCGCCCGTGCTGCACAGCATGACCGGCCCCGCGTTGTCCGACGACGTGCACGCCGACCCGCGCGGCCTCGGCTCCGTGTTCCAGGTCTGTTCCACCGAATCCGCATACGTGCCCGGCCTCCTGCGCACGCTGCCGCACCACGGACCGCGGCGGCGGCTGGCCGTGGTGGCGCGCGAAAGCACCTTCGACGCGGCCATCCCCGAGCAGATCGAGCGCCACGCCGCCGCGGCCGGCTGGGAGCTGGTGTTCGCCGAGGCGGTGCCCGATCGCACCCGCGACTTCAGCGCCGTGGTCAAGCAGCTCGCAAAAGCGCGGCCCGACGCCGTCTCGCTGTCGAGCTTCCCCGAGCCGACGCTGCGCGCCTTCCTCACCGCCGCCGAGCCACTGCGCGACCGCACGCTGGTGCACGTCGCCTGGTCCCCCGCGTCGCCCGGGTTCACGGACCGCTTCCGGTCGCTGAGCGAGGGACTGCTGTGGTCCACGGTCATCGGCCACGTCGACAGCCCCGCCTGCCACGCGTTCGAACAGCGCTACCGCGCGGCCTACGGCGGCGAGCCCGGCCTCGGCGCCGCCGCGGTGCACTTCGACATGGTCAACGTGCTGGCCCAGGTGTGGAGCCAGGTCAGCAGGCCGTGGGACTTCGCGGCGGTGCGCCGGCAGCTGCGGTCGGTCGCGTCGTTCGGCGTCACGGGCGCGCACCAGTTCCTCGGCCGCGGCCAGCGCGGCCTGTCCTACCCCGACGACACCGGCGACCCGACCCGCGGCCACCCGCACCTCGTCTACCGCATCGAAGGCGGCACCCACCGCCGCCTGGCGCCGACCCTGCTCACCTGAGCGACACCGCCGCCGTCCGACCCGCCCCGCCTCAACCGAGCCACGACGGCCCCGCCACCACCGTCCGACCGGCCCGCCTCAGCCCAGGCGCGACGGCCCGCAAACCACAGCCGACCGCGCCCGCTCAACCCGGCCACAACCGCCCGACGCGCGTCAGCCGAGCCAGGGCGGCCCCGCCCACCACATTCCGACCGGCTCGCCTCAACCGAGGCACGGCAGCCGGCCCGATCACAGCCCGACCCGCTTCAGCCGAGCCCGCGCGGCCCGGCCACCACCGCCCGACCGCGCCCGCTCGACCCAGCCACGGCAGCCCGCCCGCCACAGCCCACCCCGGCCTCAACCCAGCCACGAGCGCCCCGCCGCCACAACCCGCCCGGGACTCAACCCAGCCACGACGGCCCACCCACCGACCCGATCCCGTCACCACCATCCACCGGCACCGACCGCCCGTTGACCCACGACGCGTCCTCACTCAGCAGCCACGCCACCGCCGCTGCGATCTCCTCCGGCCGCCCCAGCCGCCCGCTCACCGACGCCTCCTCCACGGCCTCGACGTACGACCGCGGCACCGGATTCACCGCCGAACCGACGTCGACGAATCCAGGCGAGACGGCGTTGCACCGAATGCCGTCCCGCCCGTGTTCCAGCGCGAACGCCCGCACCAGCGCGTCCAATGCGGCCTTCGACGCGGCGTACACCGCGGTACCCTTCCTCGCCCGCGCGGCCGCGCCACTGCTGACGAACACCATCGCGCCGGGCCGACCGGCCGCCACGCAGCCGCGCACGAACTGCGCGCCCGCGGCGAAGGCCGAGCGCGTGTTCACCGTCAGGACCCGGTCGAACAGCTCCTCGTCGCCGTTCGCCACCGGCGCTGCCGGGTACAACCCGGCCGCGTGCACCAGCGCGTCGAACCCGCCGTGCTCCTGCTGCAGCCGCGCCACCGCCGGAGCGACCACCTCGCGCAGCGACAGGTCCAGCTCGGGCAGGTCCACGCCGACGACGGTCCAGCCGTCCGCCGTCAACCGCGCCCCGATCGCGCGCCCGAGCCCGCCGCGAGAACCCAGCAGCAGCACGGTCTTTCCCGAACCCACCGCTCAGCGTCCTTCGAGGACGGGCCGGACCCGCCGCGCCACGTCCACGCAGCGCTCGAACCCCACGCCCAGCTCACGACAGCCCGTCACGAAGCGCTCCAGCGCCGCCATCCGCGCGCCCCGGCCCACCACCTGCGGGTGCAGCGTCACCGTGGCCACACCGTCCGGCACGGTCTCGGTCAGGTACCGCACGTCGCGCAGGAACCGGTCGAACATCGCCTCGGCGTCCTGCAGCCCCGGCATCACGCCCTGCGGCAGGCGCAGGTACTCCAGGTGCGGGTAGTCGTCGAGCGTCCACGACACCGGCAGCTCGACGATCGCCGACTCCGCCCCGAACCGGTAGGGACCGGACGGGTCGCACACGTCGCCCAAGCGCGCGAAGTACGGCTCGAAATCCGTGCCCATCAGCGAAGAGTCGTACTCCACGCCCAGCTCGCCCAGGATCTCGATCGTGTTCTCCGTGAAGTCCCAGCTCGGCGTGCGGTGCCCGGCCGGCGGCGCGCCGGTGAGCCGCTCGATCAACGCGGCCGAGCGCCGGTTCACCGCCAGCTCGGCGTCCCGGTCCAAAGTGGACACCGGTTCGTGCGCGTAGCCGTGCAGCGCGATCTCGTGCCCCGCCTCGGCGATCGCCGCGCACTGCGCCGGATACGTCTCCAGCGTGTGTCCCGGGATGAAGAACGTCGCCGGCACCTCGTGGCGGCGCAGCAGATCGAGGATGCGGCCGATCGCGTACGCGCCGAACTCCCCGCGCGACACGGGCCCGGGCGTCACCTGGCCGCGCGCGATCCAGAGGGAGATCGCGTCGAAGTCGAACGTCAAGCACACGGCGGCGCTCATGCGGCGGTGGCCCCCTCGGGCTCGAACTCGGTGCGGGCCACCGGTGCTCCGTCGAAGAGCCGGTCGAGGTCCCAGCGGGTGTAGGCGTGCCGGCTCGGCGGGCCGGGCGCGATCCACAGCACCCGGTCGGTGAGGTCCATGACCAGCGAGTACACCGTGCAGAAGCGTTCGGCCGGCGCCACGTCCGGGTCGGGGTGGCGGCAGATGCCGTCGGGGAACGACCACTCGTCGCGCAGCGTCGCGACCACGTCGGCCACCCGCACGCGCCGCTCCTCCAGCGCGGGTTCGAGCAGGTGCCGGGCCCGCGCCGGGCGCAGCTGCGTGAGCGCGCTCGTGGCCGCTTTCTTGTCCCGCAACGGAAGCGTCGCCTGGAAGTGGTTCGAATGCGTGATCAGGCCCTGCTCCGGCAGCAGCGTGCCGAACACCCCGGGCGCCAGCTCGAAGTCGATCGACTCGCCGCCCGCGTCGGCGAGCAGCACGTTGCCCGACGAGATCCGCTCCACCGGCAGCAACCGCTTGTGCGCCAGCGACATCGTCCGCGACTGCAGCGCCCCGCGCAGCAGGTAGTGGTACGGCACGCCGCGGCCGCCGCGGTCGAGATCGGAGATCAGCAGGTTCGCGCACACGCCCAGGCCCGCCGAGTTGAGGCCGCTCTTCGCGAGCATGCCGGCCTCGGTGAGCGACAGCACCGAGAACCCCGCCTCGTCGCGCGTGGCGAGCAGGAACGTGACTTCGGCCTGCTCCGGGTGCCAGTCCCAGTTCTGCGCCAGCAGCGTGTGCCCATCGGCCGTGTAGCGCGGCAGCACGGACACCGACGTGCAGCCTCCCTCGCGATACCCGGTGCCGTAGAGCATTTCGGTGCGCGCGTTGAGGGCGGCGAGCCGGTGCGCCGGGTGACCCGAGCCGTCGGCCATGCCGTGCAGCATCGCGGCGATCTCGGGCACGTAGGACTCGGCGACGTCGAGGTACACCCGGCCCCAGCGGTCGATGTCGGCGTCGGAGAGGCCGGCGTCGTCGTGGAAGCGGCCGACGTAGGTGGCGAGGCTGCGTTCGACGAGCTCGGCCGTCTGCTCGCCGAGCTGCTCGCCCATCTGGCGGTAGCCGCCCTGGACGACGATGAGGTTCGGTGCGGTCATGCTCGTGCTCATTTCAGGTCGCTGCGGTAGGTCTCGGGCATGCGCAACACGGCGATGAAGGTGATGATCGCCGCGACGGTCGGGAGCGCGGCCACGACCAGCGCGTTGCCGGTGGCGTCGATCAGCGCGGTGGCGATGAAGCCGGCGGTGCCGCCGAACGCCATCACCGAGAAGTTGTACCCGATGCCCAGCGCCGAGTACCGGACGTTGGTCGGGAACAGCTCGGCCAGCGCCGCCGGGCCGGGCCCGGAGAACGCGGCGAGGACGAGGGCGATCAGGATCTGCCCGAGGTACGCCCCCACCACGCTGCCGGTGCCGAACAGCCACATCACCGGGAACGTCAGCACGATGAAGCCGCCGGACCCGATGAGCAGCAACGGTTTGCGCCCGATCCGGTCGGACAGCACCCCGAAGAAGTAGATGGCCACGGTGAGCACTACGAGCGCGATGAGGTTCGACGCCTCCACCGTGCCGGAGTCGAGTTTCACCTGCGTTTTCAGGTGGGTCGGCAGGTAGGTGAGGAAGAAGAAGTACGCGACGGTCCAGCTCACGGTGAAGAAGAAGCCGAGTGCCATGGCCGATTTCTGCGTGCGCAGCGCCAGCCGCAGCGGGCTCGCGCTCAGCTCGCCCGCGGCCTTCTCCGCGCGGTAGAGCGGGGTGTCCTCGAGCCCGAACCGCAGCACGAGCGCGACGACCGCCGTGAGCGCGCCGACCAGGAACGGCACCCGCCAGCCGAAGTCGCGCATGCTCTGCTCCGACCAGAACAGCGAGTTGAGCGCCACCACCCCCGCGGCCACGAGGAACCCCGCCGCGGTGCTGACCTGGTTGAGGCTGCCGTAGCGGCCGCGGGCCTTCGGCGGCGCGTACTCGACGAGCATCGTCGCCGACCCCGCCCACTCGCCCGCCACCGCGAACCCTTGGAACAGCCGCAGCACCACGAGCAGGATCGGTGCCGCCAAGCCGATCGTCGAGTAGCCGGGCAGCAGGCCGACGAGCACGGTCGCCGCGCCCATCAGCAGCACGCTGAGGATCAGCGCGGGCCGCCGGCCGACCTTGTCACCGAGGTGACCGAACACGACCGTGCCCACGGGCCGGGCCAGGAAGCCGACCGCGAACACCGCGAACGTGGACAGCAGCGAGGAGAACGAGTCGCCGGCGAAGAACGTGGCGGACAGGTAGACGGCCGAGTAGGCGTAGACGAGGTTGTCGTACTGCTCCAGGAGATTGCCGATGCTGCTCGAGACGACGGCCCGCACCTGCAATCTCGGGGCGCTCGCCTCGGTGGCGGCCTGCGTGGTCATGGTTCCTCCAAGGGAAAGGGTCAGGACGCCGCCAGGTACCCGCCGTCCACGGGCACCAGCGCGCCCGTGACGAACGAGGACTCCGGACCGGCGAGGAAGGCGAGCACGTCGGCGAGTTCACCGATCTCGCCCGCGCGCGCCATCGGGGCGCCGTCGACGCGCGCACGCAGCGCGTCGGGTGGCAAGTCTTCGAGCAGGGCCGTGCGGAACACCCCGGGCAGCACCGCGTTCACGCGGATCCCGCGCGGCGCGAGCTCCGCGGCGGCGACCTTGGTCAGCTGGTGCACCGCGGCCTTGCTCATCTGGTACGCCACCGACGAGGGCACGGTCCCGGCACCGGCGGGCGGCGTGGTGACGCCGTAGATCGAGCCGATGTTCACGACGGCGCCGCGGGTGGCGGCGAGGTCGTCGGCGAAGGTCTTGATGCCGCGCCACGGGCCGAACGCGTTCACGGCCAGCACGCGGGAGAAGTCGTCGTCGGAGGTGGAGAGCAGGTCGTCGCGCGCGCTCACGCCGGCGTTGTTCACCAGCAGCCCGACCGTGCCGAAGTGTTCGTGCACGTGGTCGCGCAGCCGGTCCCACGACGCGGGGTCGGTCACGTCGAGGTGCACGCGGTCCTTGTCCGCGCTGGTGCTGTCAGACCGGTCGAATCGCAGGTCGGCGCGCACCACCGTCGCCCCTTGCCGCGTGAGCCGGTCCGCGAACCCCGCGCCGAGCCCACCGGCCGCCCCGGTCACCACCGCCAGTGTGTCCACCTCTGCTCCTCCCGATCGACCACGGTGCCGGGGAAGGTAGGCGCGCGGCCGGGCCGGGGCATCGGTCATTCGACCGATGCGCGCGTCTGCCAGGATCGGCGCCCGGCTCACCGACCGCCGGGGTTCGGCGGCGCCGGGAGCTCGACCGTACGGGGGTTCGGATGTGGGATCTGCTGCACGCGTGGCGCGAATGGCTGGCCGGGCACGACACGGCGCAGCTGCGCGTGTTCGGCGTGACGGTGCTGTGGTGGGGGCGGCTGGGCAAGACGCTGGAGTTCCTGGGCGGGCTGACCGTGGTGCTCGACCTGCTGGGGCGGCAGCGGATGGAGTCCGTCCACGCTGCGCTGCGGGCCCGACGGCGCCGGCTGGTGAACCGGCTGCGGCGGCGGCCCGCGCCGCCACCCGCCCGGAGCGACGCGCACGAACAGGGCCTGAGGGTGGCCTGGTCCCTCGGCACGATCTTCGTGGGGCTGTTCGTCTTCGCCGGCACGCACTACGCGTACGCACCGCCGAACGATCCGATGCCGGTGGGTGTGGTCGTGCTGTTCGTCGCCCTCGCGGCGCCGATCCTCGGCGGCCTGGTGGGCGGCGGCGGGTACCTGCTGGGCCTGCTGCTGGTCGAAGGCCTCGTGGTGACCACGCTCGGGCAGCTGCCGACCCGCGAAGGCCTCGAATCCCGGCTGAAGTGGCTCGGCCTGGGCATCTTCGTGTTCGGGTTCTCGCTCGACCTGCTGTCGTCGTAGGGTCGGGGCATGGCGATGCTGCGGTTCGACGACGAAGGCGCGAAGCGCACCGACCGGCTGTACGCGAGCCCGGACGTCGTGGCGCAACGGAACACGGTGCTGTCCCTGCTGGCGCCGCGGCCCGGTGAGCGCGTGCTCGACGTGGGATCCGGGCCGGGCTACCTGCTGGAGTCGATCGCGCGCGCGGTGGGCTCGGAGGGCGCCGCGCGCGGGCTCGACCCGAGCGCCGCGATGAACGCCCTCGCCGCCGCCCGCACCGCGGACCTGCCGTGGGTCGCCTTCGACGAAGGCGACGCGACCGCGCTGCCGTATCCGGACAACTCCTTCGACGCGGCCGTGTCCACGCAGGTGTACGAGTACGTACCCGACGTCCCGGCCGCCCTCGCCGAGGTGCGCCGCGTGCTGCGTCCCGGCGGCCGCGTGCTGATCCTCGACACCGACGCCGACTCGCTCGTGTGGCACACCGCCGACCGCACCCTCAACCGCCGGATCCTCGAGGCCTGGGACGAGCACCTCGCGCATCCCCGCCTGCCCCGCGTCCTGCCCGCCCTGTTGCAGCGCGAGGGCTTCCGCGTGACGGGGCACCACGTGCACCCGATCCTCAACCCGGAACTCACGCCGGACTCCTTCAGCGCCACGCAGATGCACATCATCGCCGAGTTCGTCGCGGGCCGCCGTGGCGTGACCGAGGCCGACGTCGAGGCGTGGCTGGCGGACCTGCGCGAGCGGGCCGAGCGTGGCGAGTACTTCTATTGCCTCAACCGCTATCTGGTCACGGCCGTCGCGCCCTGACGGCGCCGCACGGCCTCACGCGCCGAAGATCGCGGCCACCGTGAACACCAGCGCGATCACGACCAGGGCCGCCACCACCAGGATCCCGGCGCCGACGAACACCCACGCCACCGTGATGACCACGCTCAGGTGCAGCACGCCGAACGCGCCCAGCAGCGCCAGCACGGCCAGCGCCGCCGCGGCCACCACGGCGAGCAGGATCGGGACCACGGGCACCGGGTTCACGGGCACGATCGACATGAGCTCGGCCGGCACCCGGGCCGTGCGCTCCAGCGCGATCATCCCCGCGAGCAGCGCGCCGGCGGCCAGCGCCGCGGCACCGAGCAGCAGGAACTCCGCCGGCGCGGCGGGCGGCCCGGCCGGTGCGTCGGAGACGATCTTGAGCGCACCCCACAGCGCGGCGACCATGCCGGCCACGCCGACGAAGCCGACCATCAGGCTGCTCGTCTCGAGGCCCCGCGAACGCCGTCGGCAGGCGGCGCGGTAGCAGGCCGTGCTCACCACGAACCCGAGCAGCGTGGCCGCGCTGCCCCCGACCAGCAGCCACCAGTAGAGGGAGCCGACGGCCCCCACCTGCGTCACGATCCGCCCCATTCGGTCGATTCTGGGTCCCACCGCGCGGGGGCACAAGCGGATTCGGCCGACCGTCCTCAGTGGACTCGCGTGATTCGAGTCTTGTCGCGGCCGCGCGGCGCGGCTACTGTCGTGTGACACGTGGCATGCTACTGATGGGAGCTGACGGTGACCTCCACTGAGTTCGGCCCGGTTCGCCCGCTCGACGCGCAAGGCCTGGCCGCGACGCCGGCCGGCGAGCGGTTCGTGCAGCGGCTGCTCAACCGCGAGAGCGGCGCGTCCGACTGCAGCGTCACGCTGATCCGCACGCCGGCGGGCGGTGGCTCGCCGGAAGGCCTGCACCGGCACGACTTCGAGCAGGTCTTCCACCTCATCGAGGGCACGATGAAGATCGAGGTCGAAGGCGAAGTCAGCGAAGTCCACGCGGGCAGCATCGTCGTGTTCCCCAAGGGCGTAGCGCACCGGAACTGGAACGCCGGCAGCGAACCCACGCTGCACCTGGCCATCGCCGCGCCCGCGCCGCCGGTCGGGGAAACCGGCACCTACCCCGTCCGGCCGGCCTGAGGTGACCACGCTCGAGCACACCGCCGCACCCACGGACCCGGCCGGCACCACCGGTGTCGTCGCCGGCTGGCTGGCCGGCCTCGAGCTCGACGCGGTGCCGGAGCGGGTGATCGGCCGGGCCGCGCACCTCACGCTCGACGGGGTCGGCTGCGCGCTGATCGGCGCGCAGCTCCCGTGGTCGCGTGCGGCGACCGAAGTCGTGCTGCAGCTCGAAGGCACGGGCCCGGCCACCGTGGCGGGTTGGGGCCGCTCGACGACGGCGCCGGCGGCCGCGCTGCTCAACGGCACCTTCATCCAGGGCTTCGAACTCGACGACTACCACCCGCTCGGCCCCCTGCACAGCGCTTCGGTGGTGCTCCCGGCCGCGCTCGCCGCGGCCGAGCACACGAAGGCGACCACCGGCCGCGTGACCACCGGCGCCGAGTTGCTGCGCGCGCTGATCGCCGGCTACGAGCTCGGTCCGCGCGTCGGCATGGCCCTGCACGGCGGCGACCTGATTTCCCGGGGCTGGCACTCGGGTTCGGTGTTCGGCACGCTCGCCGCGGCCGCCGCCGCGGGGTGCGTGCTGCGCCTTTCGCCCGCGGGTTTCGAAGACGCGCTGGGCCTCGCCGCCACCCAGTCGTCCGGGCTCATGGCCGCGCAGTACGAGGCGATGTGCAAGCGCATGCACCACGGCTTCAGCGCCCGCGCCGGCGTCTACTCGGCCGCGCTCGCGGCCGGCGGGTTCACCGGCATCAAACGCGTTCTCGAGCGCGACTACGGCGGCTACCTGTCCACCTTCGGCCTCGGCGGCAAACCACCCGACCCGGCCGCGATCACCGCGACCCTGGGCCGCGACTGGGAAATCGAGCGCATCTCGATCAAACCCTACGCGGCCCAGGGCGGCACGCACGCCGCGATCGACGCCATCGCCGCGATCCGCCGGCGACGCCCGCTCGACCCCGCGCGCGTCGCCGAGATCCGCCTCGCCGTGGGCCACACCGTGTACCACCACGGGGTGTGGGACCTGCGCCGGCCGATGAACGAGATCACCGCCCAGATGTCGCTCGCCTACGGCACCGCCGTCGCCCTCCTCGACGGCACCGTGATGGTCGAGCAGTTCCTCCCGCCCCGCATCAACCGCGACGACGTCTGGGACCTGATGCGCCGCGTCTCCGTCCGCCACGACCCCACCATCGACGCCCTCGGCCCCACCGCCCGCCTGCGCACGGAAGTCGACATCGTGTTCACCGACGGCACCGTGGAACGCGAAGTCGTGGACACCCCCAGCGGCGGTCTCGACCATCCTTTGCCCGACGACGCGATCACGGCCAAGTTCGCGACGGTCACGGCGTCGGTGCTCGACGCCGACCGGCGGGCCGCGATCAGGGCGGGTGTGCTCGGTTTGCGGGAGCTTCCCGATGTGGGTGAGCTGATCGGACTGCTGGCACCACCGGTACCCAGCGCGCTGGAGTCAGTGCCGGGCTGATCTCCCACGACTTCGGGGCTGTGCCGAGGAGAACCCTTGGCACAGCCCCGAAAATCAACCCCACCGAACCCGATCGGAGCAAGTCGGCTGTCGCTCAACCCCGACCAGCCAGCCGCGATCAGGGCAGGTGCGCCCGGCCTGCGAGCGCCGCCCAACGTGACCGAGCCGTCCGGGCTGCTCGCGCCACCGGTGCAAGGCGACCTGCAATCCATGCCGGGCTGACCCCTCAAAACTTCGGGGCTGCGCCGAGGAGAACCCCCAGCACAGCCCCGAAAACCGCCCAACCCGGTCAGAGCAAGCTCTGCTGCCCATCGAGCTCCGCGGCAACCGAATCGATCCGACCGCGCACCAGACGCCCGTACCCGTCATCCGGCAAGTCCGCCTCCGCGAGCCGCGCCGCCGCCAGCCGGTGGCGGGCCTCGTCGCCACGGCCGGCCTTCGCCAGCGCCGCCGCGGTGTTGACGTGCAGGGAGGCGCGCAGCGGCGCCACGGCGGCCGCGTCCTCGTGGTGCGGGCCGACTTCCGCGGCCGCGGCGAGCGCCCGTTCGTCCCAGCGCAGTTCGGCGGCCGGGTCGTCCTGGAGGTCGGCGAGGTAGTGGGCCACGGAGAGGCGGTGCAGTGGCCGGCCGTGCTCGACCCGCGGCCACAGCTGCTCGTACGCCGCCTTTGCCTGCTCGCGCTCGCCGCTCAGGGCGAGCTGCTGCACCTGCGCGATCGTCGCCAGCACCGGGTCGGCCACGGGCACCGCCGGGTTTTCCTCGTGGGCCAGGCTTTCGATGATCTCGTAGGACGCGCGGACGCAGCCGTCGCAGATCCACACGCCCGGGCCGCTCACGAGGTGCGCCACCTCGGCCGGCCCGGCGCCGCAGAAGGAACAGGCGGGAGCCGTCACTCGGCGGCGCTCTGCATCAGCACCCGGGCGGTTTCGTCGAGGTGCTTGGCCATGTGGTCGGCGGCCGCGTCGGCGTCGCGGTCGCGGATGGCTTCGAGGATGGGCCGGTGTTCGTCGACGACCTGCGAGTGGAGGCGTTGCTGCTGCTCGACGTTCATCGCGTCGTGGATGAGCACCGAGCTGCGGAGGGTGTCGACGTACTGCGACAGCCGCGTGTTGCCGGCGATCTCCATCAGGGTCACGTGGAAGTTGTGGTCCTGGCGGCGGATGTCCTGGGTGGTCAGCTCACCCTCCTGCAGCACCGTGAGGCTTTCCGCGAGCCGCGCGAGGTCGGCGTCGGTGCGGGTCTCCGCGGCGATGCGGGTGGCGGGCACTTCCAGCCACGTGCGGATCTGGAAGATGTCACGCAGGTCCTGCATCGAGGTCTGCAGGATGCGCGCGCCGCGGTTGCGTTCGAGGCGCACGGCGCCGTCGCGGGCCAGCTGCAGCAACGCTTCGCGCACCGGCGTGCGGGAGACGCCGAGCTGTTCGGCCAGGCTGGCCGCCGAGTGCAGCGATCCCGGTTCGAGCCGGCCTTCGCGGATGGCGCGGGAAAGCGCCTTCAGCACCATGTCCCCCTGGCTCTTCGGAGTCGCGAGGCGATCGAGCGGCGAAGTCGCGCCCGGCAGGCTCAAAACCGAGGCGTCCGCCGACAACCCCGTGTCGGGTTCCCGCCGTGTCCGTGCCATGAATTCTCCCTCCCTGGTGGAGCAGCCGAGTCGGCCCGCCCCGAGCGAAGCATAGCGACAGAGTAGTCGTTGACGCGTGATATGTAGAATGCTACCTTCTACCGCACGGTGACCTGAGACACAACTCCCGGGCACCCGCGCAGCGACGCCGCCGCCGATCATTCCCGGCGCCGAGCAGGCGCCGCCGGCGCATCACTCCACCCGACGACCGTTCTCACGAGTTCCGGGCTCCTCCGCCACCGGCCGGAGGCGGCGAAGAATTGGGGAAAGTTGTGCTGGAAGTCAAAGAGCTGTGCCACACCTACCTCACCGAAGACCGGGAAGCGGTCGCCGCGCTCGACACGATCGACCTCGTGATCGAGGCGGGCGAGTTCGTGGCCATCGTGGGCCCCAGCGGCTGTGGCAAGACGACCCTGCTGAACATCGCCGCCGGCCTGGAAACCCACGAGGGCACCGGCTCCATCACCGTGATGGGGCACGAACCCGCGCCCGGCCGCTCCGGCGTCGGCTACATGCTCGCCCGCGACTGCCTCCTGCCGTGGCGCCGCGCGATCGACAACGCGGCGCTCGCCCTGGAGCTGCACGGCGTCGGCAAGCGCGAACGCCTGCGACGCGCCACCGACGCGCTCGCCGCCGTGCAGCTGGCGGGCTTCGAATCCGCTTATCCGGCCCAGCTTTCCCAGGGCATGCGCCAGCGCGTGGCGCTCGCCCGGGTGTTCGCCGAGAATCCCGAACTCATCCTCCTCGACGAACCCTTTTCCGCCCTCGACGCCCAGACGCGCCTCGTCGCGCAGGACGCGTTCGTGGGGCTCTGGGAGCGCCACCGCGCCACGGTGGTGCTCGTGACCCACGACCTCGCCGAGGCCGTGGCGCTGGCCGACCGCGTGGTGTTGATGACCGCGCGCCCGGGCCGGATCAAGGAGATCGTGGACATCGACCTCCCGCGCCCGCGCACCGGCGAGGCGTGGGCGGCCGACCCGCAGTTCCAGCGCGTGTACCAGAACCTGTGGAAGAGCCTCAAGGAAGAGGTCGCCCGGACGCTCGACACCGGCGCGCAGCGGCTGCAGAAGGAGCTTTCGGCATGACCGCACAACTGCTGCACGCCCCGGAACAGGCCACGACCACCCCCGGCACCCGCCGCGGGCGCCGGATCTCCCGCCGCTCGCTGCTCGTGGCCGCCGGCGTGGTCCTGGTCCTCGTGGTGGTGTGCCTGCTCTGGCAGCTCGCCTACGACCAGGAGTGGGTGAACCCGCTCTTCCTCTCCAACCCGGTCGCCGTGGCCACCGCGCTGTGGAACGGAGTGGTGCACGGCGAACTGCTCGGCGCGCTCGGCATCACGCTGTACGAGACGATCGTGGGCTTCCTGCTCGCCCTCGTGTCGGGCATGGTCGTGGGCACGCTGCTGCACCAGCTGCCGCTCGTGAACCGCATCGTGCGGCCGTACCTCACCCTCCTCAACAACCTGCCGCGCCTCGCACTGGCCCCGATTTTCGTGCTGTGGTTCGGCGTCGGGCGCGAAGCACGGATCGCGCTGGTGCTCAGCTTCGTGTTCTTCGTGATCGCGCTCAACACCCAGGCCGGCCTGCTCAACACCGACCGCGACCGGCTCGTGCTGGCCAAGGCGCTGGGCGCGGGCCGGTTCGAGACGTTCTGGAAGTTCCAGGTGCCCGAGGCGATCCCGACGTGGTTCGCCGGGTTCCAGCTCGGGCTCACCTACTCGTTCCTCGGCGCGATCGTCGGCGAGATGCTCACCGGCGGCGACGGCATCGGCGCGGAGGTCAGCATCGGGCTCGCCGTGTACCGCACCGACCAGGTCTACGCCGAGATCATCATCATGGCCGTGGTCGCGACGCTGCTCTCCGGCGCGATCCGCGTCGCCGAAGAACGCCTGCTGCGCTGGCGCCGCTACGAACTGCGCGGCCTCGCCAAGCGCTGACCCGCCCCCGCTCCCCCACTCCATCCCCGCACCTCGCACCACCCCCGAGCAACCACCCCGCGCACCGACCCCGGGCCGACGCGCGAGTCCCGCACGCCCTTTTCCCCCTCCGCCCCAGGAAATCACGCCCCTCGACCACCACACTGCCCTCCGGAGACAACGATGAAGTTGCCACCTCTCCCCAGAACCCGCCGCCTCACCGCCCTGCTCGCGGCCACCGTCCTCGCCGCGACCCCCGCGGCCTGTGGTGGCGGCTCCGACGCCGCGGCGCCGCCCGCCAACGGCCTGCCGACGCTCAAGCTCGTGTCCTACACCTCCGGCGCCGCCGCCTGGATCGGGTACCTGGGCCAGAAAAAGGGCTTCTTCGCGAAAGACGGCGTGAACGTCCAGCTGGTGACCCTGCCCGCCGGCGCCCAGGCCACCTCGGCGCTGCTCGGCGGTTCGCTCGACGTGGCGAACCTCGACCTCAACAACATCGGCCCGGCGCTGGTGCAGGGCCAGAAGTTCAAGCTGCTGGTGAACGAGTACGTGAACAACTGGCAGATCATCAGCAAGAGCGCCGATGCCACCAAACCGCTCGACAGCCTGCTCTCGAGCATCAAGACCGTGGGCGTCCCCTCGCTCGGCGGCGCCGGCACGCGGTTCGTGCAGTACCTCGCGCAGCTGCACGGCGGCAACGCGCAGGCGATCAAGTACGTGGTGGACCCCAACGGCGCTTCGCAGGTCTCGGGCAGCACCGACGCCACGGCGACCGACCCGGTCGGCGGCTGCGTGCTGGAGAACCAGGGCTTCAAGTCCGCGTTCTCGTTCCTGGACCTCAAGGCGCCCAAGGAGTCCTACCCCGCGCAGGTGCAGGCGCTCATCGGCCTGCCGGCGCTGAGCTACTGGTCCTCGGCGAAGTGGGCCGACGACAACCCCAAGGCGGTGACGGCGTTCCAGCAGGGCGTGAAGGACACCATCGCCTGGGTCAAGGACCCGGCCAACGGCGACGAGATCGCGTCGATGCTGGCCAACACCGTCTGGCACGTCTCGTCGCTGCCCGGCCCCGCGTGGACCGCGTGTGTGAAGTCGACGGTGAAGCAGTTCGACCCCGAGTTCCCGCCGGCCGCGGTGGACACGTGGAACACGTTCGTGAAGGCCACCGGGGTGGCGCCGAACGGGCTCCCGCCGGCCTCGCAGTGGCTCGCCACCGGCGCGCCCCAGCAGTGACCGCGCCGGCCGGGCACCCGCGTGCCCGGCCGGCGTCCCCCGCCGTACCCCCGGTCAGGAGAGGATTTCGCATGGGCCAGACCATCGCCGAGAAGGTGTTCAGCCGCCAGAACGTGGCGCGTGAACCCGCCTACGCCGGCGACGTCATCGACGCCGACCTCGACGGCCTGATGGTGATCACCTACCAGGCCATCCGGGCCGCGTTCACGCGGCTGGGCTTCAAGGACGGCCCGCCGCTGGTGTTCGACCGCGACCGCGTGTACCTCATGAACGACCACGTGCAGCCCGGCATCAAGATCGAGGTGGCGCAGGCCGCCTACGACTCGAAGCTCGACGCGGCCCGCCTCGGCATCGCGAACTTCCGCGACACCGAGATGGGCGTGGGGCACCAGATGATGCTCGACTACGGCTACGTGCGCCCGGGTGAGCTGGTGGTGGGCAACGATTCCCACACCGTCTGCTACGGCGCGCTCAACGCCGCGTCCACCGGCATGGGCAACACCGAGGTCGCCTACGCGCTGGCGTTCGGACAGCTGTACTTCACCGTGCCCGAGTCGATCAAGGTGACGCTGCGCGGGGCCGCGCGGCCCTACCCCTTCGGCAAGGACATCATCCTGCACCTGGCCGGGCTCTACGGCGACGACTTCGCGCAGGACAAGTCCCTGGAGTTCCACGGCCCGCTCGCCTCGGCGATGGACCTGTCCTCGCGGATGACGATCGCCGACCACGCCGTGGAAGTCGGGGCGAAGTTCGGGCTCTTCCTCGCCGACGAGAAGACCCGCGCGTTCGTGGGCGAGCGCACCGACCGGCCCTACCAACCGGTCGAACCCGACCCCGACGCCACCTACGCGCGTGAGATCGAGCTCGACACCGACACGCTCGACTTCCAGGTGGCCAAGCCGTTCCGGTTCGACAACGTGGTGCCGGTCGGTGAAGTCGTGGGCACGCGCATCGACCAGGCCCGCGTCGGGTCCTGCGCGAACGGGCGTTACGAGGACCTCGCCATCACCGCGAGGATGCTGCAGGGCCGCAAAGTGGCACCCGGCGTGAAGTTCTACGTCTCCCCCGCGTCGATGAGCGTCTACAAGGAATGCGTGCGCACCGGGGTGATCGAGACGCTGCTCGACGCCGGGGTGCAGGTGCAGGAGCCGGGCTGCGGCATCTGCCAGTCGCCGCAGATCGTGCTCAACGAGGAGGTCTGCATCACCTCCACCACGCGCAACTACCGCGGCCGCTTCGGCGGCGCGACCTGCTCGGAGGCCGAGATCTACCTGGCCTCGCCCGCCACCGTCACCGCCGCCGCGATCGCCGGCGAGATCGTCCACCCGGGGGAGCTGCTCGATGTCTAGCCTGCAGGAGGTCCACCGCGGCCGGGTCTGGAAGTTCGGCGACTCGGTCGACACCAACCAGCTCGCCGGCGGCGGCCTGGTCGGGGCCAGCGCGGCGGAGACGCTGAAGATCAACTGCCTGCGCGGCCTGCGACCTGAGTTCCCCGACGCCGTGCGGCCGGGAGACTTCGTGGTGGGCGGCGAGAACTTCGGCTGCGGTTCGAGCCGCCAGACCGCCGTGGAGGCCCTGCAGCTGTGCGGGGTGGCCGTGGTGCTGGCCGACACGATGGCCCGCATCTTCCGCCGCAACTCGATCGCGCTCGGGCTGCCCGCGTTCGGCGTCCCGAAGATCTCCGACCTCGTGGACGACGGCGACGAGCTGATCGTCGACTACCCGAACCGCGTGGTGCGCAACGCCTCCAGCGGCGCGACCCTGCCGCTGGCCACGCTGCCGCCGAGCGTCGAAGAGGTCTACGAGAGCGGCGGCCTCGTGCAGGTGATCGGCAAGCGCCTGGCCGAACGCGGCATCTTCCCGACGAGCGCTCGCCCCGCCACCGCCCCGAAAGGAGCCCTGAAATGACGGTGCGGACCGCCGCCCAGGTGTTCGTCGACCAGCTCGCCGCGTGCGGCGTGACGAAGATCTTCGGCAACCCCGGCACCACCGAGTACGCGGTGCTCGACGCCGTCCGCGAGCGCGACGACGTCGAGTTCGTGCTGTGCCTGCACGAAGGCGTCGCGGTGAGCGCGGCCGCCGGCTACGCCCGGGCGAGCGGGCAGGTCGGGGTCGTCGAGCTGCACGCGGGGCCGGGGCTGGGCAACGGGCTCGGCATGATCTACGACGCGTGGGCGGGCCAGACGCCGCTGGTGGTCTACGTGGGCCAGGGCGACCAGTCCACGCTCTACCTCGAACCGACGCTCGGCGCCGACCTCGTCGGCATGGCCACGCCGGTCACGAAGTGGGCGTACGAGATCCGCACCCCCGACGAGGTGGCGCAGGTCGTGCGCCGCGCGATGAAGGTCGCGCACACCCCGCCGTACGGGCCGGTGGTGCTGTCGCTGCCGATGGACGTGTCGGAGCAGCCCTCGGCCGGTGCGGTCACGGCGCCGAGCGCGCTGCGGCACCGGCTGCGTCCCGACGCCGACGCGCTGGCCGAGGCGGCTGAACTGCTCCTCGCGGCCGACGCGCCGCTGATCGTGCCGGGCGACGGCGTCGCGCGCTCGGGCGCGCTGGCCGAGGTGGGCCGGCTCGCCCGCTTGGTCGGCGCGCCGATCCGCGGCGGCACGATGTCGGAGACGGCGATCGAGCCCGGCGAGCCGCTCACCGCCGACCGGCTGCACTTCGGCGGTGAGGAAGCCCGGGCGGTGCTCGCGCGGTACGACGTGGTCGTCGCCGTGGGCACGAAGGTGTTCACGCAGCTGTTCCCGCTGCCCGGCGACCCGGCGCCCGGCTGCCGGATCATCCACATCGGACTCGACGCGTGGGAGCTGGGCAAGAGCCACCCGAGCACGCTGGTGGCCGGCGACGAGCGCCAGTGCCTGGCCGAGCTGGCCGACCTCGTGGAGCTCAAGCTCGACGAGACCCGCGCCGCGCGGGCGGCCGACCGGCGCCGTTCGCTGGAGACTTCCCTCGCGCAGGCCGCGTCGCAGGCGCTGGCCGCGGACCGGCAACGCTGGGACGAGAGCCCGATGACGCCGGCCCGCGCGTGTTTCGAGATCACGCGGGCGATGCCGGAAGACGCGTGTGTGGTCGACGAAGCCATCACCACCCAAGGCGTGTTCTACCGCTACTTCACCCCGCAGCCGGGCCGGTGGTTCCGCGCCCGCGGCGGCGGGATCGGCGAGGGCCTGCCGATGGCGCTGGGCGTGCAGGCCGCGCGGCCCGGCACCCCCGTGGTCGCGCTGACCGGCGACGGTTCGTCGATGTACTCGCTCACCGCCTACTGGACAGCCGCCCACCACGAGCTCCCGGTGGTGTGGGTGGTGCTGAACAACGCGACCTACCGGATCCTGCAGGACAACGCCGTGCGCCGCCGCCCGGCCGCGCAGGCGCAGGACCCGGTGCTCGCGACTTCGTTGCAGGGCCCCGAAATCGACCACGCCGCCGTCGCCCGCGGGCTCGGCTGCGCCGGTGTGCGCGTGACCGAGCCGGCCGAGCTCGGGTCGGCGATCCACGACGCGCTCGCCTCCGGCCGGCCCACCGTGATCGACCTCGTCCTCGCCCCGCGCTGACCCCCGCCCCGGCTGAAAGGATCATCGTGACCTACCGAAACCAGCTGCTCGTCGACGGGGAGTGGCTCGACGGCGGCGGCACCCCGTTCGCCGTGCTCGACCCCTCCACCGAGCGGCCGATCGCCGAGGTCCAGACCGCCACCGACGACGACCTGCGCCGCGCCCTCGAAGCCGCCGCGCGGGGCGGGAAGACCTGGGCCGCGGTGGCGCCGTGGGACCGCAGCCTGCTGCTGCGCGAGATCGCCGCGCGAATGCGCGACCGGGCCGGCGACCTGGGCGCGATCGTGACCGCCGAACAGGGCAAGACGCTGGCCGAGGGCATCGGCGAGGTCCGCGTCGGCGCGGACTACTTCGACTGGTACGCCGACGAAGCCCGGCGGATCTACGGGCGGGTGGTGCCCGGCCGCACCGCCGACCGGCGCATGACGATCACCCACGAGCCGGTGGGTCCGGTCGCCGCCTTCACGCCCAACAACTTCCCGTGGGCCCTGCCCGCCCGCAAGGTCGCCGCGGCGCTCGCGGCCGGCTGCTCGATGGTGCTGAAGCCGGCCGAGGACACACCGCTCTCGGCGCTGGCGATGGCCGAGCTGTGCCAGGACGCGGGCCTGCCGGCCGGTGTGCTCAACGTCGTGACCGGCGATCCGGCGCACATCTCGTCGGTGCTGGTGGGCTCGCCGGTGATCCGCAAGATCTCCCTCACCGGCTCGGTCGCGGTCGGCAAGCTGCTGCTGGCGCTGGGCGCGCAGGGTGTGAAGCGCGCGTCGATGGAACTCGGCGGCCATTCGCCGGTGCTCGTGCTCGCCGATGCCGACCCGGTGGCGGCCGCGCGAGCCGCCGTCGCGTCGAAGTTCCGCAACTGCGGCCAGGTCTGCGTGTCGCCGAGCCGCTTCCTCGTGAGTGCGGCGGTGTACGACGAGTTCGTGGCGGAGATGGTGCGCCAGACCGAAAAGCTGGTGGTCGGCCCCGGCACCGAAGCCGGCTCCGAGACGGGTCCGCTGGTGAGCGCCCGCCGCCGCGCGGCCGTGGAGGAGCTGGTGGAGGACGCGCGCGGCAAGGGCGCGAAGGTGCTCACCGGCGGCGAACGCACGCCGGGCCGCCCGAGTGGTTACTACTACCAGCCGACGGTGCTCACCGACCTCACGCCGGACATGCGCGTGCTGACCGAGGAACCCTTCGGCCCGCTCGCGCCCGTGGTGCGGTTCGACGACCTGGACGAGGCGATCGAGATCGCCAACGGGGTCGAGGTCGGGCTGGCCGGCTACGTGTTCGGCACCGACGTGCTCGAGGCCGAGCGGGTCGCCGCGCGCCTCGACGTGGGCATGGTCAGCGTGAACTCCTACCTGCTGGCGCTGCCGGAAGCCCCGTTCGGCGGGATCAAGCACTCGGGTTACGGCCACGAGGGCGGGTCCGAGGGGATCCTCGACTACCTGAGCGTGCGGTACGTCAATGCGCCCTGCTGACGGCGGGTTCGACCGCACCCTGACCCACTACGGCGACCGCGGGTTCAGCAGCTTCGTGCGGCGGGCGTTCCTCAAGTCCGCCGGCTACGACGCGGCCGACCAGGAGCGGCCGGTGATCGGGATCGCCCACGGCATCTCCGACTACACGACGTGTCACCGGCACATGCCCGAGGTCGTCGAGGCGGTGAAGCGCGGCGTGCTCGAAGCGGGCGGGCTGCCGATGGCGTTCCCGACGATGTCGCTGCCCGAGATCCTGCTCTCCCCCACCTCGATGCTCTTCCGCAACCTGCTGGCGATGGAGGTCGAGGAGCTGCTGCTGGCCCAGCCGATGGACGCGGCGGTGCTCGTGGGCGGTTGCGACAAGACGCTGCCGGGACAGCTGATGGGCGCGCTGTCGGCGGACCTGCCGTTCGTGGCGCTGCCGGTGGGGCCGATGTCGTCGGGCTCGTGGGAGGGCCGCCGCGTGGGCGCGTGCACCGACTGCCGCCAGACGTGGCAACGGTTCCGCGCCGGCGAGCTCGACGAGGAACAGGTGGCCGACGCGCAGGGCCGGCTGTGCCCCGACTCGGGCACCTGCATGGTGATGGGCACGGCGTCGACGATGGCGTGCCTGTCGGAGGTGCTCGGGTTCGGTCTGCCGGGCAGCGGCACCCCGCGCAGCGGCTCGGGCGCGCGGCTGCGGGCCGCGGTGGCGACCGGGCGCCGCGCGGTGGAGATCGCGCGGGAACGCCTGACGCCGCGCAGTTTCCTGAGTGAGGCGTCGTTCCGCAACGCGATCACCGCGCTGTATGCACTCGGCGGCTCGACGAACGCGGTGATCCACCTGCTGGCGATCGCCGGACGAGCCGGGATTCCGTTGTCGCTGACGGATTTCGCTTCGTTGACCGACGACGTGCCGGTGCTCGTGGACGTGAAGCCGGTGGGCACGCGGTTCCTCGGTGACCTCGACGAGGTCGGCGGCGTGCCGGTGGTGGTGCGGGCGCTCGCCGACCGGTTCGACCTCTCCGCGCGGACCGTGACCGGGCAGACGTGGGCCGCACAGGTCGCCGATGTACCCGGGGTGCCGCCGTGGCAGGACGTGGTTCGTCCCCTCGACGCGCCGGTGAAACCCGCGCCGGGCATGAAGGTCGTGTTCGGGTCACTGGCACCGGACGGCGCGGTGATCAAGACGGGCGCGGCCGACCCGCGGCTGCTCAAGCACCGCGGACCGGCGCTGGTGTTCGATTCCGTGGAGGAGGCCGAGGAGCGGCTGTCCGATCCGGACCTCGCCGTGACGCCGGACCACGTGCTGGTGCTGCGCAACATCGGGCCCGTGGCCTCGGGGATGCCCGAAGCCGGGTCGCTGCCGATCCCGACCGTGCTCGCGCGCCAGGGCGTGAAGGACATGGTGCGGGTGTCCGACGGCCGGATGAGCGGCACGGCGTACGGCACGACGGTGCTGCACTGCGCGCCCGAGGCGGCGGTGGGCGGCCCGCTGTCGTTGGTGCGCGACGGCGACGAGATCGAGCTGGACGTGGCCGCGGGACGCATCGACCTGCTCGTGTCCGAAGAGGACCTTCGCGCGCGCACCCCGGCGCCGCCGCCGTCGTGGCTCGCCACCACGCGCTGGCGGCGGGTGTTCACGCGGTCGGTCGGGCAGGCCGGCACGGGTGCGGATCTGGTGGACTGATCGTGCCGGGTTCAGAGAATCGCCAGCGGGTTGGCCGGCGAGCCCGTGGCCCCGGCGAAGGCCAGCGGCGCCAGCACGAACTGGAACTCCCACGTGCCGAGTTCGGCGCAGGTGGCGGCGAGGGCTTCGAGGTTGCAGTTGTCGAGCACGCTCAGCCCCATCGCGACGATGCCGACGAGATGCACCGGATTGCGCACAGCCGGGTAACCCGAGGGGCTCGCGTCGGTGGAGGTGTCGGTGCCGATGAGGGCGACGTCGTGCTCGCGCAGCCACGGCAGGCAGGCCGCGTGCCAGCCGGCGCGGCCGGTTTCGCGGATCCGGTCCTGGCCCTGGGCCGCGACCTTGGCGCCGTAACCGGTGCGCAGGAGGATCGCGTCGCCGGGTTCGACGGTGAGGTCGTGGGCTTCGAGGAACGCGTCGAGTTCCTCGGGCCGCACCCCTTCGCGGGGGGCGAGCCAGTCGACGCCGCGGTGCGCGGCGGCGTCGACGAGCACGCCGCGCGTGACGATGCCGTGGCGCAGGGCCGAGATGTCGAGTTCGGTGGCGCCCTGGGCGGCCGTGACGAGTTCGGCGGGGCGGCCGTTGTACATGCGCCCGTCCCAGAACTGGTGGGCCAGCGCGTCGAGGTGGGTGAGCCGGAAGCCGTGCGGGTACAGGGAAATCTGCTCGGCGGCCCCGGCGTGGCGCGGGTGGCTCTCCTGCCCCGGCGCCAGGACGCGCGCCGGGTCCGCGAGGCCCTGGCCGGTGGTGACCATGAGCCGGCGCGGCGCCGTGCCGGCGTCGTCGGGGTGCTCGGAGGTGTCGATGTCCCACGCGCACGAGACGGCCCGCCCGCGGCGCACCAGACCCGCGGCGGCCCGGCGTTTCTCGTCGGTGACCAGGTTGAGGGTGCCGAGCTGATCGGCCGGACCCCAGCGACCCCAGTTGGACAGCGACTCGAACCAGGCGAGGACCTCGTCCTCGGTCGGCACAGTTTCAGGCATGCAGTGATGTGTAGCACGTTACGCACCGCCAGACCATCCTTTGAGGGAACGAGGGAACGCCCATGAGCATCGACACCGCTTCTTCGGTCGAGACCGCCCACGCGCTGCTTCAGGAGGTGCGGCGCAAGGCCACCGCGTGGCTGCTGGACCATCTCGGCCCGGACGGTGAACCCGACGGCGCGAGCGTGCGCAACGGCTTCTACCGCCTGCCGTGGACCCTGGCCTCCGTCGGCGAACGCGCCCGCGCGGCGCAGGTGCTCACGTGGGCGGAAAACCACGCCCTCGCCGACGGCGACCTGCGCGAAGGTCCCGCTCGCACGCCGTTCGTCACCGGCGCCGCGACCTACCCGCTCACGATCCTCGCCCACGGCGCCTGGGTGCTGGAGCGCTACGACACCGCCCGCGCCCTGCTCGACACCCTGGAGGCCCACTACCAGGACCCCGAAACCGGCGGCGCGTACATGGAGCGCCCGGAGGCCCGCACCACCGGCCGCCAGCTGCTGTACCCCACGATGCAACTCGGCCTCACCGCCCTCGCCACCGGCCGCGTTGCCATGGCGGACAAGGTCTTCGGCTGGTTCTCCCGGCTCATGGCCGCCCAGCGCGAACTGCCCGACCGCCTGTTCACCATGTGGTCCCCGGACGGCCTGGTCACCACACCCGAGGAATTCCTGACGGTGACGGACTTCCGCGTGCCTCTGCAGGCGTTCTACAACCCGGGCATCAGCGCCGCTTTCCTGTCCCGCTACCACGCGATGACGGGTTCCCCCGCGGCGAAGGCGCTGGCGCAGCAACTGCTTGCGTTGGTAGGCACCGGCACCCCCGCGCAGTTCGACCACACGCAGTCCGTGCAGATCTGCAAGTTCGGCTGGGGCTCCGCGTGCGCCGCGGACATCGACCCCACCGGCGACCACCTGGCGAACGTGATCCGCATGGCGCAGTGGTATTCGGACTCACAGGCCCCGGACGGCTCGTGGCTGCCGTCCGGCTTCCTGGTCCCGGAACCGTCGGTGGCGGACGCGATGCAGAAAACGGCGGAACACTTGTTGTGGGTGGTGACGATGCAGGCTTCGCTGGGTGGGCGCGGCCGTCAGGTGTGACGTCGGCGGGCAGCTCGCCGATCAGCCGGGCAACGGTCGGCGGCGGGTCACGGCCGAGCGCTCGGTGTCCTCAAGCGACGCTGAGAAATCAAGGTCGGACAAAAACCAACCATCCGTGCGAATTTTCAGGTCACGACTTTCGTAGCTAACCCGCGCCGCGCGCTGTCTGGTCTGCTCAGGGGCAAGATCCTGCAGGTCCCCGGAGGGAGAAGGCGAATGAGGGCAGACGTGAGGCGCGTGGTGGCGGCGCTGGCCGGTGTGGTGGCGGCGGGCGTGGTGGCCGCGGCGGGGGCGCCCGCGGCGTCGGCCGGGCAGGAGCCGTTGATCGTGGGTGGGACACCGACCACGATCGACGACTTTCCGGCCACGGTGATCTTCAACGTGAACGGCGCGCAGCACTGCGCGGGCAGCCTGGTCGCGCCGAACAAGGTGCTCACGGCGGCGCACTGCACCGACGGCGTGAAGGCGGCGTCGATGGAGATCATCGGGGGGCAGACGAACTTCTCCGACACCACGGGCGAAAAGGCGGGCGTGAGCGAGGTCTGGCAGAACCCCGACTTCACCATGGCCGGCATGCAGCACGACAACTCCGTGCTCACGCTCGACAAGAACCTGTCCTTCAAGCCCGCCACGCTGGTGCAGTCCGCCGACGACCCGGCGTACAAGACCGGCGCCGACGTGACCGTGGTCGGCTGGGGCACCACGTCGGAAAACGGCGACGTGTCCGACGGGCTCCTGAAGGTCACCGTGCCTGTGTCGGACAACGCCGCGTGCGCCGCCGCGTACGAGAAGATCGGCGACAACTTCGACAAGGCCTCGATGTTCTGCGCCGGCGTCCCGGAAGGCGGCAAGGACTCCTGCCAGGGCGACTCCGGCGGCCCGGCCTACGTCGACGGCAAGCTCGCCGGCATCGTGTCGTGGGGCCAGGGCTGCGCGCGCGAAGGCTTCCCCGGCGTGTACACGAACGTCGGCAACGACTACCAGGTCATCAGCTCGCACCTCGGCTGAGCTCGAGCCAGACCGCACGTCCGCTCCGGCGGGGCTGACCACGGCCCCGCCGGACCGCGTACGACCCTCCCGGCCGGCCGAATCCGACCGCGCCGCGGCTCGTCCCCCTGACCAAGTCCACCCGAGCCCACCACCGCAGCACCAGCACCAGCAGGCTGCACAGCAACCCCCCATCGGGGTAGCCTTTCCCACCACCCGGCCGGCCCCACCAAAGCGGCGGCCCGGGCAGTGGAGGCGCGATGGAGGGCATGACGGTCCGGCTGGACACGCGTGACGTCGACCTGGCCCGGGCGCAGGTAGCAGCCTCCTACTGCCCCCACCAGCTCACCCCGCGGGGCGCGGCCTTCCACGCCCGCCACGCCGAGGCGTCCGGCGAGGAGCTCGGCGTCTTCTCCCTGTCCTACGGCGCCGACCCGGTGCAGGTCGAGCCCGAGCCGTTCCAGGACTTCGTGTTGTTCTCGCGGCCGGTGGCGGGTTCGTTGACCGTCGGCGGGGACACGCACATCGCGACCGGCCAGACGGTGGCGCTGGACGCGCGGTCGGTCCACCCGCTGCTGTTCGGGCCCGGCTGCCGGCTGCTCACGGTGAAGCTGCCCGGCAAGCTGATCGCCCGCGCGGCCGCCGCGTCGGGCCGGGCGGCCGACATCCGGACGGGGCCGGCGCTCGACCCGGGGCCGTGGGACGCCGTGACGCGGTTCGTGGTGCGTGAGGTGCTGCCGCATGGCCTGGTCACGGCGCCGCTGGGATCGTCGGTGGCGCAGCTCGTCGCGGTCGCGGCGCTCGGCTCGTTCGGCGCGCCCGCCGTGGTGCGCCGGCACGCCAACGCGGCCGCCGTGGTGCGCCGGGCGTGTGAGTACATCGACGCGCACGCCGACGCGGCCACGGGGCTGCTCGACATCGCCGCCGCGGCCGACGTCGCGCCGCGCACGCTGCAGGACCACTTCCGCGAGCAGCTCGGCACGTCCCCGACGGCGCGGCTGCGGCAGGTGCGCCTCGAGCGCGTGCACGCGGAACTGCTGGCGGGCCAGGGGAAGTCCGTGGCCGAGGTGGCGTCGCGCTGGGGCTTCGGCAACCTCGGGCGCTTCGCCGCCGACTACCGGCGCACGTTCGGCACGACCCCGTCCGAAGACCTGCGCCGCGCCTGAACCCCGCGCGTTCCGGCCAGGTCGCGGATTCCGGACAGGCACGCCGGCCGCGGCGGGCTACCTTCCCCGCCACCACCGAACACAAGGGGAACCACCATGGCCACTTTTGTCCTCGTCCACGGCTCCTGGCACGACGGCCCGCTCTGGGAACCCGTCGCCACGCACTTGCGCGACCGCGGCCACGAAGTCCACACCCCCACCGTCGCGGGCCACGGCAACGGCGTGCCCAAGAACGTGAACCACGACGACTGCGTCCGCTCGATCGTCGACGCCATCACCGCCGCCGACCTGCACGAGGTGGTGCTTCTCGGCCACAGCTTCGGCGGCACGGTGATCGCCCGCGTCGCCGAGGAGATCCCCGAGCGGCTCAAGCGGCTGGTCTTCTGGAACGCCTTCGTGCCGCAGCCGGGCAACAGCCTCAACGACGAGCTCCCGCCGCACTACCGCGAGATGTTCGAGCAGACCGCCGCCGCGAGCGAGGACAACACCGTGGCCATGCCGTATCCCCTGTGGCGCGAGGCGTTCATCCAAGACGGCGACGCCGAGCTCGCGATGTCCACGCACAAGGAGCTCTCGACCGAGCCGTACCAGCCGTTCCTCGACAAGCTCGACCTCACGCGCTTCTACGCGACCGAGCTGCCCAAGAGCTACATCAACGCCACCGAGGACACCGCCCTGCCGCCCGGCGAGTGGGGCTGGCACCCGCGGATGTCGAGCCGCCTCGGGCTGCACCGCCTCGTGCAGCTGCGCGGCAGCCACGAGGTCATGTTCACCGCACCGGAGCGGCTCGCCACCGCGATCGAGGAAGCTTCCCGCGACTGACCGTTCCCGCGAGGTTTCAGGCCCCGTACGTCGCCTGCGTGACGGCGAAGACGTTGCGGTTGCCGGCGCCCTCCTGCAGTGTCCACAGGAGATCGGCGTTCGTGGCGTCTTCCCAGTACGAAAGGCTTTCCCCGCTCGAGACCCACGTGTGCGTGGCCGCGCCCGTGGCCGGGGTCCAGTAGTACAGCTTCTTCGCGCCCGAGGAGTTGAACCACCAGCGGCTGTTGTGCGAGGCGACGCCGTTGAGGTTGTACCAGGGCAGTTGCAGAGCCTCGCTCGCCGTGGTCGTGGCGGCGAACGTCGTCGCGCCCGCGGCGAACGGGAACCGGATCGCCCGCGGCGCGCGGTTCGGGTAGGCGGTGCAGCCGGACGCACAGGTGTACTCGGCCATCACGATCGACTTGCTCACGCGGTCGAGCGAGATCGACGACCACGAGAGGTTCGTGCCCGACGTGGTCTTCGAGGTGATCGTGCCGACCTGCGGCAGCACGTACGCGTAGTTGTGGGCGTAGTACGTGCTGCCGGTCTGGTGCCCGATCTGGCCGGCCGTGCCGCCGGTGTTGGTCTTGAGGATCTTGCGCATGTCGAACACGCGCATGCCGTGCCCGGTGTCGGCGACGTAGAGGTAGTCGCCGTACCAGGACACGCCACCGGCGTGGATCGGGATGTCCTTGAAGTCCGGCGCCGCCGCCGTGCCGGTCGGCTCCACGAGCAGCACCTTGCGGTACTTGTTCGGGTACGTCGCGTCCCAGTCCACCAGCGTGATGCGGCTGCGGGCCTGCGCGCCGTCGCAGCCGTCCTTGGTGTACCAGCTCACGAGCACGAGCTGGTGGCCGTCGTAGTTGCCGCTGTCGGCGGTACCCACGGCGTCGCGGCTGGTGGTGATGCCCTGCGGGTAGTTGGCGCAGTCGGAGTTGTCCGCGCTGTCGAACCGGAACCAGTCGGCCAGCCCCGCCACCGAGACCGAAGACGGCAACGCCGTGCGGTCGTGGTTCGCGTTGTCCATCACCGTGTGCACCGCGGCGGTGCCCAAGGTCGAGACCAGCGCGGTGTTGACCGCGTCGAACTGGTGGTAATCCGCGCTCAGCGTGTACTGGCTGGTGGGCAGCGCGGTCGGCACGGTCGCCGCCTCGGCCGCCGGCGCGGCGACCACTGCTCCCCCGACCAACAGCACCGCGGCCAGAACCGCCCGGCTCAGATTTCGACGACGCACCGACATGAGACCCCCAGAAGTCGCAGCTGCGTTGGCGGCCACGGTAGGGGTGCGGGCGCGGGGCCGCAATACCCCTAATGCCGCAGTGGATCAGGGGTACACCGATGCGTCATCCAGTGTCCACTCAGTACTCATCTGCCGGTCGTGTCAACGCGGGCGGCGCGCCAAGCCCGGCATCCACGCGCTCACTGCCCGGTCTCGACCACCGGCCGCATCACCGCGAACAAGCCCCGCCGACCCGCCAGCGGATCCTCCGCTGCGGTGAACCCGTTGCGCGCCAACAACGCCGCCTCGACCCCGGTCGCCGCGGCGTGCCCAACCTGCGCCGCTCCGAGCGCCGTGTCCTGCACCGCCGACAGCCCGGACGCCTGCGTCGCCGCGATGCCGATCGCGTGGCGCAGCGGCAATCTGCGCAGACCGAGCACCCGCGCCGACGCGGCGGCCGCCCCCACGGCCCCTGCGGTGGTCTCCACACACCAGCCCGCGGCGGCGTGCGACGGGCCGAGGCCGTCAGCCACCGCACAAGCCACCGCGGCGCCGGCCACGACGGCATCGGCGTCGCCGTCCAGCGCCGCGACCGCGGCGATCACCGCGGCCCACTCGAGGTACAGGTTCGCCGCCGCCGTCCCGAAAAGGCGGGCCCGGCCGGTCGGCCGACCGGCCACTTCGCCGAGCGCGGCCCGCACGGGTTCGGCCGGCGCGGCGCCCCGCACGAGGGCGAGACCGATGGCCGCTTCGGCGTTGTCGGCCACCGGGGCGTGCACGAGCGCCAGGATCGCCTCGGTCACGCGACCACCGCGTCCAGCAGAACGCCGAGCCCGGGCGCCGTGGCGAGCCCGTGGACCGCGTCCGCGATCTTGCGCGCGGCGCCGCCACCCAGCACCGGCTCCACCAGCCGGTCGACCTTCGCGAGCAGTTCCTCGTCCGTGAGCGGCCGGGCCTCGCTGCCGCGGGCGTGCTCGACGTGGACCTCCACCGGGGCGGCCCCTTCCCGTTCGATGCGGATGGTCGCCGAGTCGCGGGCGCAGGCGTCGGTCGGCGCCAGGGTGGTCACGGCGCGCAGGCGGATCACGTCGGCGTCGGTGGCGCGCTCGTCGGAGAACTGGCGGAGGCCGGCCTCGCCGTCGAGCAGGCCGACGGCCGCCGCGTGCTGCGCGCTGAAGCGGGCCTGCAGGCCGTCCAGCGGCTGCGCGCGGCCCATCAGCTCCGGAACCAAGGGGTGGCACCGGATTTCGACGGCCGTGATCTCGCGCGGCTCGCCGATGCGCGCTGACGCAGCGATGGCGGCGTCGATCGCGGGGTGCGCCACGATCCCGCACGGATAGGGCTTGAACGTGTTGTGCTCCAGCTCCCACTCGCCGGTCCACGCGCGCCGCAGCTCTTCGTACCGCGGTTCGGCGAACACGGGCAGCACACCCCCGGGGCCGAGCGGATCGTCGGGTGCGGTCAGGCCGGCGGCCGCCAGCCGCGCCGCGAACACGCCGGTGGCGGCGGCTTTGCCCGCGTGCAGCGGTTTGGTCATGGACCCGAACGCCTCGCGCTGGCCGAGCGTGCCCGTGGCGGCGATGCCGAGAGCGTGGCCTGACCGGACCGCGTCGAGACCGAGCAGGTGGCCGGCCGCGACGGCAGCGCCGAACACCCCGCACGTGCCGGTGATGTGCCAGCCGCGGTCGTAGTGGCTCGGCGAGATGGCCACGCCGATCCGCAGCTGCGACTCGCACCCGAGGGCGAACGCCTTGAGCGCGGTGGCGCCGTCGGGCGCGGTCTCGGGCGCGAGCGCCAGCACGGCCGCGAGCGCGGTGGCGCCGGGGTGGATCACGGTGTGCAGGTGCGTGTCGTCGAAGTCGTCGAGGTGCGCGGCGGTGCCGGTGGCGATCGCGGCCCACTCGGGATCGAGGCGTTCGGCGCGGCCGGGCACGGGCGCGGCGCCGGTGGCCCCGAGGTCGGCCGCGGTGGCGAGCACCGCCTCGACGGCCGGGGTGCGAGCGGCACCGATGGCCGCACCGAGCACGTTGAGCAGACTGCGCCGCGCGGCGCGCGCCACCGCGTCGGGCAGCGGAGCCTCGGCCGCTTTCCCCGCGTGCGCGCAGAAGAGCCGCGTCGAATCGGAAGCCATTCGAAGATCATTTCAGGCCCGCGCGGGCGCGAACAACCACAACCGGGCGCGCGTCCGTTGCGAAAATCGCAACGGTCAGCCGCCGCTGTGCGCCACCGCCGCTCGCGTGAGCGCCCGCACCATCGGCGCCGCGGCCGCCCTTTTCCGGTGTGCCAGGAAGATCGTGCGGTGACAGCCTTCGTCGGCGAGCGGGATCCGCACCACCAGCGGGTGGTGGTGATCGGCCATCCGCCCCGGCACCACGGAAACCCCGAGCCCGGCGCCGACCATCGACTCGACCACGAACGGGTCGCTGCCCTCCACCGTCACCCGCGGCACGAACCCCGCCCGAGCGCACGCGTCGATGAGGTGCGTGCGGCTGCTCGCCCCGGGCGCCATGGCCACGAACGTGCGGTCGCGGGCCTGCCGCAGCCGCACCACCGCGTACCGGGTCAGCGGATCCCCGATCGGCACGGCCAGCAGCAGGGGCTCGGTGAACAGCGGCCGCACCACCACGTCCGGGTCGGCCGGCGCGGCGGAGCCGAGCACCACGTCGGCGTCGCCGCGCAGCAGGTGCGTGACCACGTCCGTCGCGGAGCTCTGGTGACAGCTGAACCGCAGGTCGGGGTGGCAGGCGAGCAGGCTGGACAGCAGATCCGGCACGAAGCCGAGCCCGAGTGAGAAGGTGTGCGCGATCCGCAGCACCAGCCGCGGGTCCCCGGAGCCGGCCCGGGTCGTGGCGACCGCGTCGGCGCGCGAGCGCAGCACGGCACTCGCCTCGCGCGCGAACACCCGCCCGGCATACCGCAACCGCACCCGACGGCCCTGCTGCTCGACGAGGTCCACCCCGAGCTTGCGCTCCAGCGCCCGCACGCTGCGCTGCACCGTCGTCGCGTTCACCCCGAGCTCCTCGGCCGCGCGGACGAAGTGCTCGTTCCGGGCGAACGCGAGGAACACCTCGAAGTCGCGAAAGGACACCTCGTCGTTCACGACCGTTGTTGTACCCGTCGTCCCGGCGTCGGGGCCACCGGCCGCGCCGGGCCGGGTGAGAGCGCTGGCTCACACGTTCCGGGCCGATCGGTCGGCACGGGTGGCCCGGGCGCCGGGTCACGGGCTCGCCGGCCGGGTCACGTCGCGGTGGCCGCGCAGCGGGGGCGGTAGCGTTGTCGGGCGTTGTCGCCGTGCCGGACTCGTGGATCGAGCTGGACTGGCAACTGCAACGCGAACACGACCCGGTGCACCCGTCGAAGCAGTACCGCCCGCACCGCGTCACGGACATCACCGACCTCGACGACGGGGAATATCGACGACTGGGAGTACAGCCATTACCCCAACGGGGACTACGTGGTGTTCGTCTCCAAGGACCTGTCGTTCGGCATCGTCGGCAATCATCACGAGCGGAGCCTGTGCTTCTTCGGCGAACCGGCCGTGAGCGCGGCCACCCGGCTGAACCGCGGAATCCTCGGCCCGCTGCTCCGCCGCGACGGGATCAGCGTCCGAACAGGGACGTGACCAGGGTTTCCGCGATGGCCCGCAGTTCGTCCGGTTCATAACGCACGCGTTCCATCACCGCGAGGCCGCGCGTGGTGCTCACCACGAGCCGGGCCGCGGCGGCGAGGTCCACCGGCGGCTCGACACCGTCGTCCAGAGTGGACAGTGTGGTGAGGACGAGGGTTTCCAGGTCGTCGAGCAGGCCGCGCACGGCGGTTTCGGCGCGGGGTGATTCCGTGGCGGCCTCGATGGCGGTGCGGGTGGAGAGGCAGCCGTGGGGCGGGGTGCCGGCGGTGAAGGTGTCGATGCAGTAGTCGAAGAACGTCAGGAGGGCCTCTCGTTTTGTCGGCCGCTGCAAGGCTTCCGCGGCGCCGGCGAGGAAGCGGGCCGTGTATTCGCCGAAGGCGCGCAGGAAGATCTCTTCCTTGCCGCCGTAGGCGTGGTAGAGCGAGCCGCGCTGGACGCCGGTGCCGGCGGCCAGGTCGAGCATCGACGTGGCCCGGAAACCGCGGTCGGTGAACACGTCGAGCGCGCGGGAGAGAGCCTCGCGCTCGTCGAACTGGCGTACGCCCGCCATGGAACCTCGTTTCTCCCCGGCAGCTCTACGCCACCAGCTTAGTCGGCGCGGGCACGGCGAAGATCCCGTGCCGCGTCAGCCCTCCGGCCAGCCGGCCCAGCGCCGCCGCCACCAGGATCTGCGGCAG
Source organism: Amycolatopsis rhabdoformis (assembly GCF_035918295.1). Classification (GTDB taxonomy): domain Bacteria; phylum Actinomycetota; class Actinomycetes; order Mycobacteriales; family Pseudonocardiaceae; genus Amycolatopsis; species Amycolatopsis rhabdoformis. Next base: position 1,542,925 of record NZ_CP142149.1, on the reverse strand, counting down.
GAGGTCGACCCCGCTCAGCTCCACCGCGAGCACCACGGCCGTGACCGGCGCCCGCGACGCCGCCGCCAGGCACGCCGCCATCCCCGCCGCCGCGCCGCCCGCCCCGGGCAGCGCCGACCCCACCGTCGCCCCGACGAACAACGCCGGCCCGATCGTGCCGACCACCCCGCCCGCCCCGACGGTCACCCCCGTCGCGACGACCTTCACCGCCGCCAGCACCAGCAACACCACCACGCCACCCGTGGCCGCCCCGGGGTGCCCGACCCCGGCCACGTCCGGCACCGAAAGCACGAGCAGCCCGACGGCCGTTGCGCCGACCACCGCCCGAACCCAGCCGGACGACACCCAGCGAACGACCGTCGTCATCCGGCTCGACACCACAACGGCGCCGCTCACGGGATCCGGCCGCACGCCCGCGCGAACCCGTCGCTCGACGAAGTCGCGGGCCCGCTCCGCCCACACACCACCGAAATACAGCGCCCAAGCCAACGCCACCCCGAACAACCCGGCCACCACCGCACCCAGCGGCCACCCGCCCGTCGGCACCTCCGGCAGCCGCAGCGGCGAGCCCGGCAGGACCAGCCCGGTCAGCTCCCCCGTGAGAGAACCCAAGACCACGGCGACGAGCTCCGCCCCGGCGAGCCCCTCGACCAGCACCTCCGCCACCAGCACCACTCCGGCCAACGGCGCGCCGAACGAACCGGCCACGCCACCGGCCACCGCCGCAGCCGCGAGCGGGCGCACCGACGCGGCCGGCAACGAGACCAACCGAGCCACCGACGTCCCCAGCGAAGCCGAGATGTGGACAACCGGCCCTTCCGCGCCACCCGACCCACCGGAACCGAGCACCGCGGCAGCCGCCACGCCCTTGGCCGGCGCGACCCGGCCGCGCACGAACGACCCCGCAAACGCTTGCCCCGTCTGGGGAATCCCGCCACCGCCGGCGTCGGGCACCGCGCGGAGCACCGCGGCGCACAGCAGCACGCCCGCGACCGGCGCGAGGACGACCACCGCGACCGGCCCACCGGACAGCAGCGACCGCAGCGCGGCGATCGTCTGTCCGAACGCGACCGCCGCGACACCGGCCACCGCCCCGGCCAGCGCGGCCCCGGGGAGCAGGGAGCGCACCCGTCAGGCCGCGTTCAGGCGCCGGTGCAGTTCATGGGACGCGCGCTCGACGTGGTTGCACACCAGCTTGCCGTCCGAGACCTCCCAGACGGCGGTGCCACTGAAGGAAATGGGGCGGCCGTCGGGCACTGAGCCGAGCACGCCGTTGTTGCGGCCGTGCACGTTCCAGCGCGACGCGACGCGGCTGCCGTCGTGGTTCTGGAACGTCTCGACGATCTCCAGCTCCAGATCGTGCACCTGCTCGAGGAACGCGGCGATCCACGCCTTGAAGTTCTCGCGCCCCTCGATGCGCACGCCGGCGTTGACGATCACGAAGTCCTCGACCACGAAATCGTCCGCCGCGGCGGGGTTGTGCGCGTTCCAGACTTCGTTCCAGAACGCTTCGACCAGCTCTGCCGAATTCGGCACGATGACCTCCGAAGCCATGTTTGACGTTGCTGTCAAAGATAGCTCCGCGAACGGTCCCGCCGGGCGCGTTTGCGAGCAGCACCACACCCGGACCAGGTGAAAACGTCTGTGCCGCACGGAAAACCGGACGATCGGCTCCGCGTGCGCGCAGCCGATCGCGTCGGACAGAACCGCTCCCCCGGCGACTCGAGGTCACCAGGCCCGGGTCACTTCTTCTGCCGCCGGCTCCCGCCGTGCCAGTCTTCCTGCTTGCCGGCCTCGTCGGCGCTCACGCCGAACGCCGGCAGCTGCGGCCGCTCCCGCAGGCTGCGCTTGAGCTCGGCGAACCCGGGGAAGCGCGACAGCGCCACGACGTGGTCCCACAGCTCCACCGCGGAATCGTCGTCGGGCAGGCGGCTGATCACCGGGCCGAACAACGCGGTGCCGCGCGGCGGCTCGAAGTGCAGGATCGGCGTGCCGACGTCCTTGCCCGTGAGGGTGAGGGCCACGTCGGTCTCGGCCTGGATCACCGCGTCCCAGTCGTCGTCCTCGAGCGCGTCGGCGTACTCGATCGGCAGGCCGCACGCCTCGAGCGCCGTGGTCGCGAGCTCCCGCACGCTCTGGTGCACCGCGGCGGCCGTGCCACCGGGCACCGCGTCCTTCTCGAACGTGTGCTGCCCCAGCGTTTCGTAGTACACGCCGATCGGCCCGGGTCCGTGGTCACGGCGGATACGCGCGGCCACCCGCAGCAGCTTGAGCCCCGCTGTGTGCGATTCCTCGTACTCCGGCGGGAAGTGCGCGGCGTAGTCGAGGTGCGAATTGAGCAGGCGCAGGGAAATGAAGCGCCACTCGACGTCGTACTCCTTGAGGCGGGCGACGGTGCGCACCCACTTGCTCGTCATCCAGGCGAAGGGACACACCGGGTCGAAGTAGAAGTGCAGATCGGGGTCGCTCATGCGCCGAGCCTACCAGCGCGAGCACGATCGTCAGCCGTTCTGCCAGCCCTCGCGCAGCCCCTCGCGATCCACCCGGACACCTTCCAGGTAGACATCGGCGATCCGGCGCGTGGCCGTGATGTCGCGCAGCGGATCGTCGTCGAGCACCACGAAGTCGGCTCGTTTGCCGACGTCGAGCGAACCTCGATCGCTCAGCCCGAGCAGCTCGGCCGACGTCGCGGTGGCCAGCTTCACCGCGGCCAGCGGCGAGAGCCCCGCCGCCACCAGCGCCTCCAGCTCACGGTGCTCGGCGAACCCGATGACCTGCGCCAACAGCCCCGTGTCGGCCGAGAACACCAGCCGCACGCCCGCTTCGGCCAGCGCCACCAGCGTCTTCTCCATACCGCGGTACGCCTCGGCGGTGTCGAACAACGGTTCCGGCGCCTTCTCCCGGATCAGCCCGCGCAGCGTTTCCACGGCATCGGGCGGCAGAATGTCCGCGAACGCGGGCTCGTCCAGCCACGCCTCACCGGGCGGGCGCTGGATCGCCATCGACGTGAACACCGCGACGTCGTGGTCCTTGAGCAGCCCGATCAGCTCGTCGTCGGTGCCCGTGCGCGGCAGGTGCGCGATGATGTCGGCGCCCGCGCGGATCACGGCCTTGGCCTCGTCGAGGGTGTAGATGTGCGCCGCCACGGTGAGCCCGTGGGCGTGGGCCTCGTCGATCACGGCCTCGTAGATCTCCGGGCCGAGCTTCTCCTTCGTGCCGTGGCGGCTGTCGAGCCAGAATTTCACGGCGTCGACGCGCTTTTCGGCCAGCCCGCGCACGAACGCCCGGGCCTCGTCCGGTCCGGTGGCCTCGTGCACCGCGTCGGCGGCGAAAAACGGCCCGCCGTTCGTGTCGCCCGGCGTCGGCGCGACGATCCCGGCGCCCGCGGTGAACAGCTGCGCCACATCGCGTTCGCCCAGCGTGCCGGCGCGCTGGTCGTCGCGGACCGCGAGCTCGGTGTCGGCGCGGTCGGTGCCGAGCGACTGGAACGTGCTCACGCCGTAGTAGGCGAGCCGGTGCAGGTGGTCGATCACGTTGGCCCGCGAATAGAACTTCGCGTCCGACGTGGTGCCGCGCAGGTACCCGATGTGCCCGTGGGGGTTCACGATCGCCGGGATCACCGTCTTGCCCCGCAGCGAAACCACCGCGCCGTCCGAGGTGACCTCGGCGGCCGGGCCGACCTGACGGAGTACACCGTCCCGGACGACCAGGGCCGCGTCTTCGAGCACCAGATCACCCGTGATCAGGCGCGCTCCCGTGTAGACGGTCTCGTCACTCACGCCGGCACCTCCTGTCCTTTCACGACAGTCGCGTACCGCGCGCTGCGTTTCTCGTACTCGTCGTAACCCATCGCCGCCTCGAACGCGTGCTGCTCGGTCACGAACCCCTTCACCCCGGCCACGTCGGCGCCGCCGCGCAGCGCGTCGAGCACCGCCCTGACGTTCTTCGCCGCGGCCCCGATCACCGTGTACCACAACAGGACCACGTCGGCGCCGGCCTCGCCGTACTCCGCGATCGTGCTCGACGGCTCGTCCGAACCCGGCACGTCGAGCAGATCCCCGGCCACCATCACCGGCACCGGAATCCGATCCCGCACCCGTGCGAGCTCCGCGGCCGGGATCGCCGGCGCGAACACCAGGTCCGCGCCCGCCTCCGCGTACGCCGCCAACCGACGCACACAGTCTTCGAGATCGTGCTCGACCCACGCCGCGTCGGACCGCGCGATCACCAGGAAATCCGGATCGGTCCGGGCGTCGACGGCCGCGCGGACCTTGCTCGCCATGCGCTCGGCCGGCAGCAGGCCCGCCGGCGCGGAGGTGTGCTTGCCGCCGAGGTTGTCCTCGATGTGCACGCCCGCCACCCCGGCGTCTTCGAAGACCTTCACCGTCCGCCAGACATTGGCGACGTCGTAGAAACCGTTCTCCGCGTCCGCGAGCACCGGCACCTCGACCGCGTCGACGACGCGGCGCGCCTGCTCGGCGATCTCGTTGAGCGTGAGCAGCCCGACGTCGGGCAGCCCGAACGCCGACGCGGCCGCGGCGAAGCTGCCCAGGTACGTCGCGGGATAGCCGGCCTTCTCGACAAGACGCGCGCTGAGCGCGTCGTACGCACCGGGCAGCACCAGCGGCCCGGGCGCGGCGAGGAGGTCCTTGAACGCCTTCCTGCGTGAGTTCGGAGTGTTCGGCACAGCACTTCCTTCTTCTCAGACGAGAAAATCGCGGTAGCGGCGCAACCGCTTGCGCGCGGTCTTCATGTTGTGGCGCTTCAGTTCTTCAGCGCGCTCCGAGTCACCGGCCACGAGCGCGGCGATGATGGCGCGATGCTCGGCGAGGCTCTCCTCCATCCGCCCCGGCGTCATCAGGATCCGGCGGCGCAGCAGGTGCGCCTGGTCCTGCACGCCGGCGAGGGTCTCGGCGAGGAAAACCTGGTCCGCCAGGCGGATCACGGTGTCGCGGTAGCGGTCGATGGCCGCGAGGAACGTTTCGAGGTCCCCGTCGGCCGCGGCGGCGTCGAGCCGGCCCGGCGCGAACAGCTCCTGCAGCTCCAGCCAGTCGGCGGCTTCCGCGTGGTGCGCCGCGAGCCGCGCGGCGAGCCCTTCGAGCACTTCGAGGACGTCGTAGATCTCCTCGATCCGGTCGAAGTCGACCTTCGCCACGACCGTGCCGACGTTCGGGATCCGCTCCACCAGCTTGCGCGACTCGAGTGCCAGCAGGGCCGAGCGGACGGCGTTGCGCGTGGTGCCGAGCTCGGCGGCGAGTTTCACCTCCGGCAGGCGGCTGCCCGGGGTGAAGTCCCCGCGCAACAGCCGCTCCCGCAGGTGCAGCTCGACCTCTTCGCTGTTCATGGAGCCGTCCCTTCGTGCTGCCCCCACCGTACGATCGTGTCGCTTGGATTGTCAACAATGTGAACGACACTGCGGTCGCGTGGCTCTGGTCACGCTCGCTAGGCTGGAGTGGTGACGATCTTGGTACGCCGATCCGGGCCCGCCGACCGCGCGGCCGTCCTGAAGCTGCTCGAAGACGCCCGCGGGCTCGACCTCTCCCCGCGCAGCGCGCGGCCCAGGGTTTCGTGCAGGGCAGCTTCGACGAGAAGAAACTCGCCGCGTTCGAGACCAGCACCGGCGTCTATCTCGCCGAAGCCGGCGGCGAAGCGGCCGGGGTCGCGCTCACCTCACCGGCGGAATCGGCGGTCGCGGCCGCCGGCGGGCCGCCCGGGCGCACCGTCGAGGTCGCGCGCGCCGCGGGTCTCACCGAAGGCGTGTTCCTCTACGGCCCGGTGGCGGTCGCGCCGACCCATCGCGGCCAGGGTGTGGTGCGGCTGCTGCTGGCCGCCGTCGCCGAGCACCTCGCCGACCACAGCGCGGGGGTGCTGTTCGTGGAGCGCGCCAACGAGAAATCGCTCGCCGTGCACACCCACCTCGGCATGACGCACCTCGGCGACTTCACCCACGCGGACCGTGAGTACGCGGTGTTCTCGTTCAGCCCGAAGCAGTTCCTCGGCTGACCCGCTCGGCCAGCCACTGCTCGAACCCGGCGGCGACGATGCGCTCGTCGTGCACCCCGGCCGCGGCGGCCGACGCCAGCCAGACGATCGGCGGACCCATCACCTCGGGTGCCAGGAAGCTGTGGCCGGCCGGCGCGTGGGGCAGCATCCCGGTCACGGTCGCGCCGCCGGGCAGCAGCAGGTTCACCGTCACGCCGGTACCGCGCAGGTCGGCCGCCATCACGCGCGAGAGCGACTCGCTGCCCGCGCGCGACGGGCCGTAGGGCACGAACCCGGCCCGGCTCATCGTCGTCTCGCTCACCGCGATGTTCACGATCCGGCCGCCGCCCGCCGCGAGCATCCGCGGGGTGACCTCGCGCGCGACCAGGAAGTATCCGGTGAGGTTCGTGTCGACCACCTGGCGGAAGCCGTCGGCCGGCACCTCCCAGAACCCGCGCGGCCGGGTCATGAACTCCGGGTTCACCGTGCGCATGCCGAGCCCGGCGTTGTTCACCAGCAGGTCGATCCCGCCGAAGCGCGACCACACCTCGTCCACGGCGCGCGCCACCGACGTCTCGTCGCGCACGTCGAGTTCGACGCCGACCGCGCCCGGCAGCCCGGCGGCGACCTCCCGCGCCCGCTCCCCCGACCGTCCGCTCACCGCGACGCGCGCGCCGGCCTCGGCGAGCGCGGTCGCCATCGCCAGGCCGAGACCGCCGGTCGCGCCTGTCACCAGCACCTTCGAGTCCATCCCCGGAACGCTAGGGGCTGGAGCGCGCTCCAGGTCAACCTCCCCGGTTGTGTCCACTGTGGCCGGTCGACGCACCGTCCACACCCGACCACGCACCGTCTCCGGGCGAACCGAGCAGGAATTGAGAAGCGGCCGACCGGCCGCCGCGATTAGCGTCGGAGACACCACACCGGAACCTCGAACCGCAGGAGTCACCATGACCGCCACGCAGGGCATCAAGACCGTGCTGCACCCCGTTTCCGATCTCGAGAAGGCCAAGGCCGTCTACACCGCGCTGCTCGGCCTCGAGCCGCAGGCCGACAGCGCGTACTACGTCGGCTACGACACCGCCGGGCAGCACCTCGGCCTCGTGCCCAACAGCGGCATGACCTCGCCCGTGAGCTACTGGCACGTGGACGACATCGAGGCCAAGCTCGCCGAGGTGACCGCGGCCGGCGCGACGGTGAAGGACGCACCGAAGGACGTCGGCGGCGGGCGCCTGGTCGCCACCTTCACCGACCCCGACGGCAACGTGCTCGGCGTGCTCCAGGACCGCTGAGCCGCACCCGGCCCGGGTGAGCGTGCGCGAGAGCGGCCACGATCACCCGGGTGAACTGGTTGAATCGACGCCACCACCGTTCCCGAGCCGACCGCACCGGCGGCCCCCAGACCAGGGAGACCCGATGACCAAGGCCACGGCGAAGGCCCGGCCCGCGTCCGCGCCGCAGGGCGCCGACAGCCACGACGTGATCCGCGTGCACGGCGCGCGGGTGAACAACCTCAAGGACGTGAGCGTCGAGCTGCCGAAGCGCCGGCTCACGGTGTTCACCGGCGTGTCGGGCTCGGGCAAGAGCTCGCTGGTGTTCGGCACGATCGCGGCGGAGTCGCAGCGGCTGATCAACGAGACCTACAGCGCGTTCGTGCAGGGCTTCATGCCCACGCTGGCCCGGCCCGACGTCGACGTGCTGGAAGGCCTCACCACGGCGATCATCGTGGACCAGGAACGGATGGGCGCCGACCCGCGGTCCACTGTGGGCACCGCGACCGACGCCAACGCCATGCTGCGCATCCTGTTCAGCCGGCTCGGCAAGCCGCACATCGGTTCACCACAGGCGTTCTCCTTCAACGTCGCGTCGATCAGCGGCGGCGGCGCGGTGACCTTCGAACGTGCCGGGCGCACGGTGAAGGAGCGCCGCACGTTCAGCATCACCGGCGGCATGTGCCCGCGCTGCGAGGGCCGCGGCAAGGTGAACGACATCGATCTCACCGCGCTGTACGACGAGAACAAGTCGCTCAACGAGGGCGCCATCACCATCCCCGGCTACAGCATGGAGGGCTGGTACGGCCGCATCTTCCGCGGCAGCGGCTTCTTCGACGCCGACAAGCCGATCAAGAAGTACACCAAGAAGGAGCTCAACGACCTGGTGTACAAGGAACCGACGAAGATCAAGGTCGAGGGCATCAACCTCACCTACTCGGGTCTCGTGCCCGCGATCCAGAAGTCGTTCCTGGCCAAGGACGTCGACGCGATGCAGCCGCACATCCGCGCGTTCGTGGAGCGGGCGGTCACCTTCACCGTGTGCCCCGAGTGCGAGGGCACGCGCCTGTCACCGGAGGCGCGCTCGTCGAAGATCGCCAAGCTGTCGATCGCCGACGCCTGCGCGATGCAGATCAGCGACCTGGCCGAGTGGGTGAGCGGGCTGAAGGAACCGTCGGTGGCTCCGCTGCTGGCGTCGCTGCGGCACACGCTCGACTCGTTCGTGGAGATCGGGCTCGGCTACCTCTCGCTCGACCGGCCGTCGGGCACGCTCTCGGGCGGCGAGGCGCAGCGCACCAAGATGATCCGGCACCTCGGGTCGTCGCTCACCGACGTGACGTATGTGTTCGACGAGCCGAGCATCGGCCTGCACCCGCACGACATCCAGCGCATGAACGGCCTGCTGCGCCAGCTGCGGGACAAGGGCAACACCGTGCTCGTGGTGGAGCACAAGCCGGAGACGATCGCGATCGGCGACCACGTGGTGGACCTCGGCCCGGACGCCGGCAGCGGTGGTGGCGAGGTGGTGTACGAGGGCAGCGTGGAAGGCCTGCGCAAGTCCGGCACGCGCACCGGGCGCCACCTCGACGACCGCGCCAAGCTGAAGCCGACCGTGCGCACGCCGACGGGGGCGTTGGAGGTGCGCGGGGCTTGCACCCACAACCTCCAGGACGTGGACGTCGACATCCCGCTGGGCGTGCTCGTGGTCGTGACCGGCGTGGCGGGCTCGGGCAAGAGCTCGCTGATCCACGGCTCGGTGTCCGGCGGCGCCGACGTGGTGACCGTGGACCAGGGCGCGATCCGCGGCTCGCGGCGCAGCAACCCGGCCACCTACACCGGCCTGCTGGAGCCGATCCGCAAGGCCTTCGCCAAGGCCAACGGCGTGAAGCCGGCCCTGTTCAGCGCCAACTCCGAGGGCGCGTGCCCGAACTGCAACGGCGCCGGCGTGGTCTACACCGACCTCGCGATGATGGCGGGCGTGGCCACGCCGTGCGAGGTGTGCGAGGGCAAGCGGTTCCAGGCCTCGGTGCTGGAGTACCGCTTCGGCGGGCGCGACATCAGCGAGGTCCTCACCATGTCCGTGGCCGCGGCGGAGTCCTTCTTCTCCGACGGCGACGCCAAACTCCCGGCGGCGCACAAGATCCTCTCCCGCCTGGCCGACGTCGGCCTCGGCTACCTCACCCTCGGCCAGCCCCTCACCACCCTCTCCGGCGGCGAACGCCAGCGCATCAAGCTCGCCACGAACATGGGCGCGAGCGGGGATGTGTATGTGCTGGACGAGCCGACGGCCGGGTTGCACCTCGCCGACGTCGAACAGCTGCTGGGGCTGCTGGACCGCCTCGTGGAGTCCGGGAAGTCCGTGATCGTGATCGAACACCACCAGGCCGTGATGGCCCACGCGGACTGGATCATCGACCTCGGCCCGGGCGCCGGCCACGACGGCGGACGCGTGGTGTTCGAGGGGACGCCGGCGGAGTTGGTGGAGAAGAAGGCTTCGTTGACTGGGGAGCATTTGGCGGAGTATGTGGGGGATTGATGTGGGCTTGGCTTGGCTCGGTTCGGCTCGGTTCGGCTTGGCTCGGTTCGGCTTGGCTCGGCTCGGGTTGATGTGGGCGGGTCAGGCCGGCTCGGCGGATCTTCTCGGGTTGGTGAAGGGTTGATCGGAGCAGCTCGGCTCGGCGCGGGGGGCTGCTCAGGTCGGTGGGGGTTCCTGAGCTGGTGTGCGGTCGGGTGCGGGTGCGTCCGGTACGAGCGCGCCGCCAACGCGAGCGCCTGCCACGTCGCCGACCGACCTGTGCGGGCCGGTCGGGGACGAACCGGCACGCTTTGCCGCGAAGTGCTGAACACCGCCCGTGTGAGTGATCGTCCCAGCCTCGCCGCACCGGCTATCCGCAGGTCAGAAGGTTGTCCACACCCATCGTGAGTTGTGGATGAATTGCCCGGAGTCAGCTCGGCGGCCCGATTTTGTCGGTGCAGGCCGATACGCTGGAAGTGGGCAGGCCCCCTCAGGGAGGGTGGGGTCTGTCTCCCGGGGAGGGCGGTCGCTAGGGGCGCTGGTCGCTCGGAGGGGGTCGGTCGCTCGGGGCGCGGATCGCTCGGGGGTCGGTCGCTCGGGGCGCGGATCGCTCGGGGGTCGGTCGCTCGGGGCGCGGATCGCTCGGGGGTCGGTCGCTCGGGGGTCTGTGCTCGGGCGACCCGTCGCGCTGGGCGGATGCCTACCGGCGCCTGTTTCCTGAGGGCCGGGGCTCCTTCGAGCGAGCTGTCGGCGCAGGGTTCGACGCGGCCGAACCCAGACAAGATCGGTCCGGTTCAGCGCGGAGTACGACCAGCGATGATCGGCAACCACCAGACACCGGCCACCAATCGGCTACCGCGAACCCTCACCCACCCGGCTCAAGAACCTCTCGACCGCACCCGGATTCCTGAGCCAGTACACCACCACATGACTCGCATGCCGATCAAGAGCCGCCTCGATCACCGGCAGAGCCCGCCGGCGATACGTCACCAGCCACCGCCAGAACACCAGGTTCTCCCGCGACCGCCCCGCCGCGCGCCAGGCGCAGCGCCAGAGTGGGAAGTCCAACACCACGACCGTGTCGGCCGCGCGCAGGCGGGGTTCGAGGACGTCGTAGGGGCCGAGGTCGCCGTCGAGGAGCCAGCGGGGTGCGGCCGCGAGGCGTTCCTGGACGGCGGCCCACTGCGAAGGCGGCAGCGGCGTGAGGTCAGGTGGCCAGAAGGCCTTGTCGAGTTCCACCACGGGCACGGCGAGGGTCGCGCCGAGGCGGGTGGCGAGCGTGGACTTGCCCGCGCCGCCGCGGCCGAGGAGGACGATGCGGCGCGGGGTCACGAAGAGGGCAGCGCCGCGGTGAGTTTGCCCGGGTTGAGCATCCACAGGATCTGGTCGATGCCCTCGTCGGTGGTGGTCAGGCTGATCACGCCGTACACGGCGCCGTCGCGGCTCAGGACCGCGGCGAGAGAGCCGTTGACCTGCGTGTACACGATGTCGGCGTCCGTCCAGAAGAACGGTTGGTAGGCGCGGATGACCTTGGCGAGCGTGGGGCCGCCGTAGATGGCGGAGCGGGCCGCGCGGGCGACGCCGCCGCCGTCGGAGTAGCTGACCACGTCGGTGGCGAAGAGTTGTTCCAGCGCGGGCAGGTCGCCGGCCTGGGCGGCGGCGAGGAAGGCGCTGAGCAGCTTCTTCTGCTCGGCCTCGCTCACCGGCTTGCGCTTCTCGGCGGCCAGGTGCTTGCGCGCGCGGCTCACGTACTGGCGTGCGGTGACCTCGGTGGTCTGGATGATGTCGGCGATCTGCGCGTATGGGTAGTCGAACGCTTCGCGCAGCACGTACGCCGCGCGCTCGGTCGGCGTGAGCTTCTCCAGCAGCATCAGCACGGCGACCTCCAGCGCGGCGGCGCGCTCGGCGCCCAGCTGCGGGTCGGCGGTGGTGTCGATCGGTTCGGGCAGCCACGGGCCGATGTAGGTCTCGCGACGCGCGTACGCGGTGCGTGTGGCGTTGATGGCCAGCCGCGTGGTCGTGGTGGCGAGGTAGGCCGCCGGGTTCTCCACCACGGAGCGGTCGGCCTTCTGCCAGCGCAGCCACACTTCCTGCAGCACGTCCTCGGCGTCGGCCGCGCTGCCGAGCATGCGGTACGCGATGCCGAACAACCGTGGCCGTACCTGGGCGAACACCTGGGCCGCGTCGTCGAGAGTGGCGCTCGCGCTCTCTTCCATGCTGCCCTTCCGACGCCGGTGCGACTGACGCGGCCAGCTTACGCCCGCCGCCTCAACGGCCGGTGATCATCCACCCCGATCCCCCGTGGAACGCGGTGCTGTTTTCCCGCCGAGCCGTGTCCGTCCACAGTAGAGCCTTCCACGATCGAGTGACACAAGGCTCGCGAGGTGTCCACTCCGGAGGCACGATGATCACGAACCTGCCCTCGACAGGATCGGAGCCGGAATGCGCACGAAGCCGGGAAACGACCGCGGCCGCCGATGGCGGAAGGGGTTCCTGCTCGCCACCGGAACACTGCTGCCGGGCGCGCTGCTCACCGCGGCGCCCGCCGAGGCAGCCGACTATTCGCTCGCCGGGCAGAACTACGCCGGGTCGCAGATCGCGGCCCACGAAGGCGTGCACGGCAGCCCCGACCTGGCCCGGATCGACGCCGACCAGACACTCGGCCACGACGTGAGCGGCCACCAGGGCGTGGTGGACTGGAAGGCGGCCAGCGGCTCGGGCGCGCGGTTCACCTACGTGAAGGCGACGGAGGGCACCGGCTTCGTCAACCCGCAATTCACCGCGCAGTACGACGGCGCCCACGCCGCCGGCCTCATCCGCGGCGCCTACCACTTCGCGCGCCCGGACGTCTCGAGTGGCGCCGAGCAGGCCGACTACTTCCTGGCCCACGGCGGCGCGTGGCGCGGCGACGGCAAAACCCTGCCCGGCGCGCTCGACATCGAGTACAACCCCTACGGCGACGCCTGTTACGGCAAGAACCCCGCCGACATGACGGCTTGGATCACCGACTTCACCCGCACCTACCTCGCGAAAGCCGGCCGCAGCGCGCTGATCTACACGTCCACGTCGTGGTGGAAACTCTGCACCGGCAACTCGAACCGGTTCGGCAACACCGATCCGCTGTGGCTCGCGCGCTACGCCCCGCAGGTCGGCGAGCTCCCGGCCGGGTGGGACAAGCAGAGCATCTGGCAGTTCTCCCGCACCGGCGGGCTTCCGGGCGACCAGAACTACTACAACGGCCCGTTCAGGCGGGTGCAGGCGCTCGCGAGTGGGCCGGCCGCCGCCGCGGCTTGACCTGTTCCGGACGGGTTCTGTCCGTTACTCCTGCCAAGCTGGGCCCATGACCGCGAACACCCGGCTGGACAACCGAGCCCTCAACCGCGCCACGCTCGCGCGCCAGCTCCTGCTGGAGCGGGCCGACCGGTCCGCGCTCGACGCCGTCGCGCAGCTGTGCGGGCTGCAGGCGCAGGAGCCGCAGGAACCGTTTCTCGGTCTGTGGTCGCGGGTGCGGGCGTTCGACCCGGCGGAGCTGTCGAAGCTGCTCGTGGACCGGCAGGTGGTCCGGACCCATCTCATGCGCCGCACCGTGCACCTCGTGACCGCCGAAGACGCGCTGGCCTGGCGCACCCGCCACGAAACGATGCTGCGCGGACGCGTGCTCGGCGTCTACCGCAGCGAGCTGGCCGACGTCGACCTCACCGAACTCGCCGCGGCCGGCCACGCCGTGCTCGCCGACGGCGAACCGCGGTCGATGGGCGAGCTGGCTCGGGCCGTGGCCGACCGCTGGCCGGAGCCGGCGCCCCGCGCGCTCGGCGAGATGCTGGTGGCCGCGCTCGTGCCCGTGGTGCAGCTGCCCCCGCGCGGCGTCTGGCGGCAGAAGGCCGGGGCGCGTTACCTGCCGCTGTCCGCCTGGCTGGGCCGCGAAATCCCGGCGCCGCCCGACGACGTCGTGGGCGCGGACCTGGTGCGCCGCTACCTCGCCGCCTACGGCCCGGCCCTCACCGCCGACCTGCGCGCCTGGTCGGGCTTGTCCGGGCTGCCCGCCGCCGTCGCCGCCGTGCGCCCCGAGCTCGTGTCCTTCCGCGACGAACGCGGCCGCGAACTGCTCGACCTCCCCCACGCCCCGCGCCCCGACCCGGACACCCCCGCGCCCGTCCGCTTCCTCCCCGCGTTCGACAACGCCCTCCTCGGCTACTCCGACCGCACCCGCATCGTCGACGACGCCCACCGCTCCCTCTCCGTCGCCGGCACCCGCGTCACCCTCGTCGACGGCCGCGTGTCCGCCACGTGGACCTGCGACGGCGACACGGTGATGGTGACCCCGCTGCGCAAGCTGACCCGGGCGGAGCGCACGGCCGTCGTCGAGGAAGGCGAGGCGCTGGCGGCGTTCCTGGCCGAAGGCGGGCACGGCGGGGTGCGGATCGCGGCCGGGTGGTACTAGGACCACCGGACGATGGTGAGCCGCCCGCCGGCGGCGTGACGATGAGACCATGACGAACTCAGCGCACACCAACCCCGCCGACACGAGCGTGGAGCGGCCCCGGACCACGCGACGCCGGCGGCGGGTCATCGCGGCGGCCGCGGCGACGGCGGCGGCCGCCGGGATCGCGACGGCGGCCGTGTGGGGCGGGGTGGCCGCGGGGGCACCGGATCCCGCACCGAAGACGGCCGCCTTCGTGTCCACTGAGGACAACCCGCATCCGGAAGACCGCACCACGACAACCGCACCGCGCGCGACAGGCGACCGCCACGGCGGCCCCGGCACCGAACCCGGCGACGACCGCGACGCCCGCACGCCGACTCCCGACGCCCGCGGCTTCCACCCCGCCACACCAGCACCGCCGACCTCCACCACCTATCCGGCCCGGCCCCGCCACCACCTCGAACCCGGCGACGACCACGGCCACCACCCGGAACCCGGCGACGACCACGGCGGCCGCCACGGGGACGACACTCGCGGCGGCGACGACCACGGCGGCGACAACGGTCACGGCGGCCCCGGCCGCCACTAGCCAAAGCCCACCCGCCCCGGGCGGCAACCGCCAACCAGGTGCCCCCAGCCGGCGCGATACCGGACCTGTCCTCATCAGCGACGTCCATGAGCCAGACGCCACCAGCGGACGATGACGAACTCACCGGCCACCGATCACCGGGTCCGTTGCCCCGGACGGCAACCAAGGACTCGTTGCCGTGGGCCACCGGCGCCGGCCCCGTTGCCCGGGACCACTGGCGCCGGCCCTGTTGCCCGGAGGCGACGACCGTGCTCCGGTCACCCACCGACCGACAACGGCCGCCCCGACACCGACGGCCACCCGCCAACATTCGCCGACCCACCGCCCAGCCGACGCCCGCGAACCAGGCGCCGCCAACCGACAACAGCCAGCCCGACGCCGCCGGCCGCCCACCGACTATCGCTGACCCGCCGCGCCATGGCGACAACTGCGGACGAACCACCCGCCGGCCGAAAACGGCCGGCGCCTCACCGCCGGTTGGCGACCGACTATTGCCGACCCGTCGTCCCTGGCCGCTGGTTGTCGGGCCGAGAGCGGTCGCGGGTGGCCACTGCGGACCGTCAGCCGTCGAGACTGGGCCAGTTGCCGTCGGTCGGCAGAGGTCCGGGCGCGCCAAGCGGCAACGGCGACCGATGCTCGTCGGCGGACCGGTAGCCACCAGCAGACCACCAGGTCACCGCGATCATTCACAAAGGACGGTACCGCCCCGAAATCACCAGGCAGCGGTACCGCACCACTACAGCACCACTAACTCATCAATGCCGCTTCAACCCCGTCAAATCACGCTTCACCACCGTGTTCCGGTCGGCCACCGTGTTGCCGAACGCGAACTGCGGCCAGTAGCCCAGGATCTCCTGCCGGCTGCGTTCGCTCCATTCGCGGGCGAGGGCGCCACGAGACTTGTAGAAGTTCAGCGCGTAGCCGTGGGTGTGCAACCTCAAAATGGAGAAGCCGCCCGGGTATTCCTTGGCCGCGGCCACTTCCTGCAGGGTCACGCGCGGGGCGGTGGGGCTGATGGTGCGGTGGTTGCGGTGCGTGTGGCCGGCGTGGTGGAGGAACACGCCCGGCGTCTGGGAGTACCAGTCGAGGATCTGGCCGGCCTGGGTGGCGTCCAGGGAGCTGCCCGCGGTGATCGGGAAGGCGGAGTCCTGCATCACGAGCGGGTGGTGGCCGAACACGAGGGTCGGCTGGTCGCGGTGTTTGCGCAGGTCGCTGCGGAACCAGTCGAGCTGGTCGGGTGAGAGGCCGCCGGCGTCGCCGCCGTTGCCGGGTTTGTCGTAGGTGTCGAGGCCGATCACGTGGAGGCCGGAGAGGTCGCGGGAGAAGTAGGTGCGTTCGGTGCGCGGGAAGTAGGCGTCGTGGAAGCAGTCGTTGCCCTGCCACTGCCCGACGCGGCACGTGGAGTAGGCGTCGCCGAGGTGGGCGCGGTCGTGGTTGCCGCGGGTGACGAAGTAGTCCTCCTGGTAGCGGCCGAAGCGCGAGAGCAGCTGCCCGGCGCGGCTGAGGTCGGTCGGCACGGCCTCGGCGGAGATGTCGCCCGCGGCGAGCAGGTAGCGCGGGTCGAAGCGCTTCACGTCCTGCACCAGCGATTCCAGCATCACCTCCGGGTACGGCGGCAGCCCGGGCTCCTGCGTGATCCCGATGTACTGCGGCTGCCCGCCCACGAGCCCCGCCTGCGTCTCGCCCATGTGCAGGTCGTTGCACAGCACCATCGAGAACACGTGGCTACCCTGGGGCGGCTGCGGCGTCTTGAACTCGAACGGTCCCGTGGTGCCCAGGCCGCGGTTCGTGGTGCCCACGGCGTTGCCGGTGATGAGCGTGAACGCGGTGGGCGCGGCGAGCTTTCCGTTGGACCGGGCCTGATAGTAGTAGGTCTGGCCCGGTTCGAGGTCGTGCAGCTCGACGTAGTGGTACGGGGTGTGGCCGGTGATGTCGTGCGCGACCCGGTTGAGCCGGTTGGGGTTCGTGCCGTAGCGGACCTCGCCGTCGGCGGCGGCCGGCACCATGCGGCCGAGCCCGTCGTCGGTGCCGGCGTGGCCGGTGTACCAGGTGATCACGGCGCGGTCTTCCGCGAGCGTCACGAGTTCGAGGTTCACGGGCGTGACCACGCCCGAGCCGGCGGTCCCGGTGGCCGCGAGGGCGCCGGCGGGGTCGAGCAGGGTCGCCGAACCCGCCGCGGCGGCGGCGTAAGCGGTCCAGCGCAACAGGTCCCGGCGGGTGAAATCGCAAGCAGGCATGCGCAGCAAGCTAGAGCCGGCCGTTGAACGGAACACCGCCCGCGGACGACGCCGAAGTGTCGACGCAGGGAAGTCGGCGCTGGGAAGTCGACGCCGGTTCCGCCCGCCGGAACAACCAGGACGGGCGGAACCGGACGGCTCAGGCGAGCAGCCGCAACGGCTTCTCGAGCGCGTCGACGAGCACGCCCAGCCACTGCGCCGCCAGCGCGCCGTCGATCGCGCGGTGGTCGACCGCCAGCGTCAGCGCCAGCTCGGTGGCCACGGTCAGCTCGCCGTCCACCACCACCGCGCCCGGTTTTCCGGCGCCCACCGCGAGAATCGCCGCCTGCGGCGGGTTGATGATGGCGGTGAACTCGTCGACGCCGAACATGCCGAGGTTGCTCACCGCGATCGAACCGCCTTCGAGGTCCTGCTGCTTGAGCCGGCCCTCGTCGGCCTGCGCCGCGAACCCCTTGACCTGCCCCGAAATCGCGCTCGGCGCCAGCTTCTCGACGCCCCGCACCACCGGCGTGACCAGACCGCGCTCCGACGCGATGGCCACCCCGACGTCGACCGAGTCGTACTTGCGCAGCGCGTCTTCGGTCCACGTCACATTCGCGTCGGGCACCTCGGTGTGCGCCACGGCCACGGCCCGGATGATCAGGTCGTTGACCGAGATCCGCGCCGGCGACACTTCGTTGAGCTGCTTGCGCAGCGCCAGCAGCGCGTCGATCCGCGCGGCGCGCCGCACCGAGAAGTGCGGCACGGTCTGCTTGCTCATCGTGAGCCGGCTCGCGATCGCGCGGCGGATCCGCGTGTGCGGAACCTCGGTGAACGACGCTCCGAGCACCGGTTCCCGCCGCGCCGGCGTGGTCGCCGGTTCGGCCAAAACCTCCGGTTCCGGCGGCACCGCGGCTTGCACCACCGACTGCGGAGCCGCGGACGCCCGCGCGATCGCCGCCTCGACGTCCTTGCGCACGATCCGCCCGTTCGGCCCGGTCCCGGTCACCTCTTCCAGACCCAGCCCGGCGTCCTTGAGCAGCTTGCGCGCCAACGGACTCGCGAAGATCCGCCCACCGGAACCATTCGGAACAGCCGTCGCAGCCGGAGCCGAACCCTGAACCGCGGCCGCACCACCCACCACTTCGGAGGCGGCCACCTCGGAAGCCGCCTGACCGTTGCGCGAAGCCGGCACCCCGACCTCCGCCAACAGCCCGCTCACGTCCTCCCCCACCGCCCCCAGCACGGCGATCGGCGTGCCGACCGCCACCGTCGTCCCGCGGTCCACCAGCTGCCGCAACACGGTCGCGCCGGTTTCGGCCTCGACCTCCACGGCCGCCTTGTCCGTCTCCAGCACGGCCAGGGCCGTACCGGCGTCGAACGCCTCGTTCTCGGGCACCAGCCACTCGCTCAGCACGGCCTCGGTCGAGCCCGTGGCGACCTCGGGCACCCGCAACAGCGTTGCCATCGTCGGAAACTCCTCGCTGCCAGTGCGTCAGTCGGAAAGGCGCCGCAGCGCCGCGGTCACTTCCTCGGTCCGCGCGATCGCCGCGCGTTCGAGGACCTTGCTGATGCTGGGCGACGCCTCGCCGCCGGTCACGCGCTCGATCGGCGCGTCGAGCCAGTCGAAGAGGCGGCGCTGGATCTCGTCGGCGAGCCGGCCGCCGTACGACGTGCCGATCGCGCCCTGCTCCACGATCAGCACCCGGTTCGTCTTGCGCACGCTGGTTTCGATCGTGTCCCAGTCGAGGCTCGCGCGGTCGAGCCAGCGCAGGTCGATGAGGTCGGCGCTCACGCCGGTCTCGTCGAGCGCTTCGAGGCAGTGGCCCACCATCGACAGGTAGCTGATCACCGTGAGGTCGTCGCCGGTGCGGCGCAACGCGGCCTTGCCGACCGGGATGCGGTAGTCGAAGTCGTCGACCGGCGCGGTGCCCGTGCTCGCGTAGAGGTCCACGTGTTCCAGCACCACCACCGGGTCGTCGCAGGCCAGTGCGGTGTTCAGCAGGCCGACGTAGTCGAACGGGTTCGACGGCGCCACCACCCGCAGCCCGGGCGCGGTGGTGAGCACGCCGGACGGGTCCATCGAGTGCTGCGAGCCGTAGCCGGTGCCCGCGGCGAGCTTGCTGCGCAGCACGAACGGCACGCTGCCGGTGCCGCCGAACATGTGCCGCGCCTTGGCGACCTGGTTGAACAGCTGGTCGGCGGCGACCCACATGAAGTCGGCGTACATGAACTCGGCGATCGGGCGCGAGCGGCCGTCGATGGCCATGCCGCCGGCGAGGCCGGTGAACGCGTTTTCGCTGATCGGCGTGCCGAGCACCCGCTCGGGCGCGGTTTCGATGGCCTTGCGGGTGGCGCCGTTGGTGCCGCCCTTGAGCCGGTCGACGTCCTCGCCGAGCACCACCACGCGCTCGTCGGTCTCGAGCCGGCGCGCGAGCACGTCGCTCACCGCGTCGATGAACCTACGCTGATCGAGAGCACCGCCGAAGGTTTCGGCTTCCTCGTAGCGGCTGCCGTCCAGTTCGGACAGATCACCGCGCACACCGACGTCCACGAACGCGGGGTCGGGCCACGCGGACTCCTTGATGCGGCGCTTGCCGTCGGGGCCGTCCTCGAGGAAGCTGTCGCCGATTTCGTGCAGCGTGCGGGTGATCTCCTCGTCGAACGCCTTGAGCCGGTCGTCGTCGGCGAGCCCGCGGCGGATCACGTGGGCGCGCAGGAGGTCGATCGGGTCGCGGTCACGCCAGGACCGTTCCTCTTCCTTCGTGCGGTAGCCGAAGGCGCTGCCGGGGTAGGGCCCGTTCTGGTGGAAGTAGCGGTAGACCTCGGCCTCGACGATGGTCGGGCCGTTGCCCGCGCGCATGTGCGCCACGGCCTCGCTCATCGCCAGGTGCACGGCGAGCGGATCCATTCCGTCCACCTGCCAGCTCGGGATGTTGAACCCGAGACCGCGCGCGGAAAGCCGCGGCTCGGCCGTGGCCGTGTCGACCGGCGTGGACACCGCGTACTGGTTGTTCTCGATGAAGAAGCACACCGGCAGCCGCCACGCGGCGGCGAGGTTGAACGTCTCCAGCACCGAGCCGATGTTCACGGCGCCGTCGCCGAAGTACGTCACGGTCACCGCGTCGGTGCCGGTGCGGCGCTGGTTCCAGGCGAAGCCCGCGGCCTGCGGCACTCCCCCGCCGACGATCGCGTTGGTGCCCATCGCGCCGGCCTCGCGCCACTGCAGGTGCATCGACCCGCCGCGGCCGCTGCCGTAGCCCTCGGCCAGGCCGCAGATCTCGGCGAGCGTGCGGCGCAGCACGGTGCGCACGTCGTCGTCGAGCGCGGGCAGGCCGCCGGCGTTCCCGGCGACGTGGCCGAATGCCTTGGCCAGGAACTGGTGGTGGCCGCGGTGCGAGCCGTTCACGAAGTCGTCGCTGCGCAGCGGCGAGATCGAGCCGACGGCGCCGCCCTCCTGGCCGATGCTCGAGTGCGCCGGCCCGTGCACCAGGCCGAGGCCCGCGAGCTCCAGCACGTACTCCTCGAACGACCGGATCCACTGCGCGCGGCCGAGCAGGCGCAGCAGCAGGTCGGGTTCGGCTTCGTCCCAGTCCTCCGGCGTGGCGCGCAGGCGGATCCAGGGCGCGCCGGCGACCAGTGACTCGTGAGCGGCCATCAGGGCTCCTCATCTTCGAATGGATCCATTGCAAAAGGCTTGACGCAGACTATGCCGTCAAGTAGCCATGAAAAGCAAGCAAATGGATCCATTGGAGGTGTGCTCATGCCGATCCCCGGGGTGACGGGCGTCGACCACTTCGGCCTCACCGTGCCGGACCTCGACCAGGCCCACGAGTTCTTCACCGAGGTGCTGGGCTGCGAGTACCTGTACCGGCTCGGGCCCTACGCGCACGACGACGGCTGGATGAGCGAGCAGCTCGGCGTCGACGACAAGGCCGTGATGCGGCGACTGCACTTCTACCGGCTCGGCGGCCGGGCGATCTTCGAGGTGTTCCAGTACGAGGCGCCGGAGCAGAACCCGGTGCCGCCGCGCAACTCCGACGTCGGCGGGCACCACATCGCGCTGTATGTGGAGGACCTCGACGCCGCTGTCGCCGATCTGCACCGGCGCGGCCTGCGCGTGCTCGGCGAGCCGACCACCAGCAGCGGCGCGAGCGAGGGACAGCGGTGGGTGTACTTCCTGTCACCGTGGGGTCTGCAGTGTGAGCTAGTGTCCTATCCGAACGGAAAGGCCTTCGACCACAACCCGCAGGCCTTCGACTAGGCGAGAGCCGACCCAGCTCCGGAAAACCCGCCGCGAGGCGTCCGATCGAGAGGAACCGCCGTGGCCGTACCCGCGGGCGTGGCGAGCCAGCGCGTCGCCGACGAGCTGCGCGAACGCATCCTCGACGGCCGCCTCGCGCCGGGCACGCGCATCATCCAGGACGAGCTGGCCGAGGAGCTGCGCACCAGCCGCCTGCCGGTGCGCGAAGCCCTGCGCATCCTCGAATCCCGCGGTCTCGTGACTCTGCGCGCCAACTCCGGTGCGTGGGTCACCTCGATGGACGTGCGCGAGTGCGAGCTGTCCTACAAGATGCGCGAGCGGCTCGAACCGTTGCTGCTGGCCGAATCCGCGCCGCGACTGTCCGATGAGGACATCGACGAGCTCGAGGCGATCGAGGACCGCATCGAGCGGACCGACGACGTCGAGGAGTTCCTCGTGCTCGACCGCCAGCTGCACTGGACCGTGTACCGCCACCACGACGCCCACGACCTGGCCGCCATCCTCAACCGCCTGTGGGACACCACGCAGCACTACCGCCGCGCCTTCATCCGTCTCGCCGGCGAGCGGCGCAACTGGATCATCCGGGCGGAGCACCGGCTGCTCATCGAGGCGCTGCGCAAGCGCGACCACCCGTCGGCCGAGCAGATCCTGGAGCTGCACATCCGCCGCACGCGGGTGGAGCTGGTGAACCACCCCGAGGTGTTCGCGGTGCCGGCGCCGTCCTGACCGCCGTGGTGCGCTGTCCAGCGCAGCTGAACACGGTGCGGCTCTGTAGAATCAGGGTCGACAGTCCGGGTCCTCCGGCGCCCCGATCCCGAGGGAGACGATGCCGTGCCTCCGTCACAGCCGGCCGACGGTCAGGCGGACCGGGCGAGCGTGCTCGCGGGCATCGGCGGGCGCCTGCGCCAGGCCCGGACCGAGGTGGGCATCAGCGCGCGGGAGCTCGCGCGCAAGGCGGGCGTGTCGGTGAGCCTGGTGAGCCAGATCGAGAACGGCAAGGCCCGGCCTTCGGTCGCCTCGCTCTACGCCTTGGTGCAGCACCTGAACCTGACCGTGGACGAGCTGTTCGAGCCCGCCGGCGCGAAGCGCGACGACGCCGACCGGCCCGTGCAGCCGAAGGTCGGGCGCGCGTTCTCCGCCAACGGCGGCCCGGCGGCGCCCGGTGAGGTCGCGGTGCCGCAGAAGCTCATCAGCGCGGCGCTGGTACAGCTCGGCGAGACCCGCGGCACGCTCAAGCTGGAAGGCGGCATCACCTGGGAACGGCTCACCCCGCGCGACGTGCCGGGCGCCGATTTCCTCAAGATCACCTACGACGTCGGGGGCGCGTCGTGCCCGGAGGGCCTGCGCCAGACCCACCCCGGCCACGAGTTCGGCTACCTGCTCAGCGGCCGCCTCGGTGTCACCGTCGGGTTCGACACCAGCGAGATCGGGCCGGGTGACTCGGTGTACTTCGACTCGACCACCCCGCACCGGCTGTTCAACGCCGGTGACGAACCCGCCGTCGGCGTCTGGATGGTGCACGCCCCCTTCCGCGAAG
Source organism: Amycolatopsis rhabdoformis (assembly GCF_035918295.1). Lineage (GTDB taxonomy): Bacteria > Actinomycetota > Actinomycetes > Mycobacteriales > Pseudonocardiaceae > Amycolatopsis > Amycolatopsis rhabdoformis. The sequence continues at coordinate 1,520,131 of NZ_CP142149.1, read as the reverse complement.
CGCGCTGAGCGCTCAGGGCCGCGGCGGGTCCCCGGGTGACACGAGGCCGGTTTCGTAGGCCACGACCACGGCCTGGGCCCGGTCGCGCAGCGAGAGCTTCGCGAAGATGCGCGCCACGTGGGTTTTGATCGTCGCCTCGCTGAGGGTGAGGTCGGCGGCGAGTTCGGTGTTGGACCGGCCGCGGCCCAGCAGCGCCAGCACTTCGAGCTCACGCGGGGTCAGCACGGTGAGGTCGCGGTGCGGCGCCGGCACCCCGGGATCGGCGGCCGGGCCCGACGCGGAGGCGAACCGTTCCACCAGCCGCCGCGTGATCGAGGGCGCCAGCAGCGCGTCGCCGGTGTCGACGAGCCGGACGGCGGCCACGAGGTGCTCCGGTGTCACGTCCTTCAGCAGGAAGCCGCTCGCGCCGGCGGACAGCGCCCGGTACACGTAGCTGTCGAGGTCGAACGTGGTGAGCATCAGCACCTTGCAGCCCGGCTCGTCGGCGAGGATGCGGCGCGTGGCTTCGAGCCCGTCCATGGCGGGCATGCGGATGTCCATCAGCACCACGTCCGGACGCAGCTCCCGCACCAGCTCCACGGCGGCGACGCCGTCGGCCGCCTCGCCGACCACGTCGATGCCGCCGGCCGTGAGAATCATCCGGAAGCCGGTGCGCACGAGGCCCTGGTCGTCGGCGATCACCACCCGGGGCGCGGTCACGGGCGCTCCACCGGGATCCGGGCGCGCACGCGGAACCCGCCGCCGAGGCGCCGCCGCGCGTCGAGGTCGCCGCCGAAGGCCGCGACGCGTTCCCGCAACCCGAGCAGGCCGCGGCCCTCGCCGGTCGGCGCCGGCCCGTCCGGGCTGTTCGAACCACCAGCCCCACCCGTGAGCACGCTCGGCCCGCTGTTCACGACCTCGACGCGCAGGTAGCGCTCGGTGTAGCGCACGGTCACCTCGGCTTTGCCGCCGTCGCCGTGTTTGAGCGCGTTGGTGAGCGCTTCCTGGATCACCCGGTACGCCGTCAAGTCCACTCCGGACGGCAGCGGCCGCGGCTCCCCCGACACCCGCACTTCCACCGGCAGCCCGGCGAAGGCGATCCGGTCGATCAGCGGGCTCAGCCGCGTGAGCCCGGGCTGCGGCGCGAGGTCGTGGGGTTCCTCGCCGTCGGCGGGCGGCGCGAGCAGGCCGAGCAGGTTCCGCAGCTCCGTCATCGTGTCGCGACCCGCGGTCTCGACCTCCCGCAACGCCTCGACCGCCTGCGCCGGTTCGGTTTCCACCACCAGCCGAGCGGCTCCGGCCTGCACCAGCATCACGCTCACGTTGTGGCTCACGATGTCGTGCAGTTCCCGCGCGATGCGCGCGCGTTCGCCGTCGACCGCCTGGCGCGCGGCGGTTTCCCGCTCCCGCTCCAGCAACCACCCGCGTTCCTCCAGCGCGCGGACGGCCGCCCGCCGCGCGCGCACCAGCCGCACGGCGAGCACCACCGCGACCAGGCACGCCGCGATCGCGACCCCGAGTTCCCACACGCCTCAGACTCTCCCAGGCCGCCGCGTCCACCGCATCAACCCAGGCCCTACATCGCCAGGATGAGGACGGCGCGCGGTTACCTCCTCGGGCTGATGCCGCGGCGGCTCGGCTGCTTCAGGATTGTGCGGTGACCAGTGACGAGAGCAGCGCGAACCCGGTGGTGCAGCTGACCGCCGTGCGCAAGGAATACCGCGATTCGGTGGCGCTCGACGGCGTCTCGCTCGCGATCCGCGCCGGTGAGGCCGTGGCGGTGATGGGTCCGTCGGGAAGCGGCAAGTCGACACTGCTGAACATGGTGGCCGGGCTCGACCGGCCGACGTCCGGCTCCGTCGTGGTCAACGGCGAGGACCTCACGAAGCTCAGCGAGACCGGGCTGGCGCTGTTCCGCCGCCGGCGCATCGGGATGATCTTCCAGTTCTTCAACCTGCTCGACGACCTGCCGGCGCTCGACAACGTGGCCCTCGCCGCGCAGCTCACCGGCACCTCGGCCGCGCCGGCCCGCGCGCGGGCGCTCGAACTGCTCGGCGAGCTGGGCATCGCCGGGCGCCGCAACGTCTACCCGGCGCAGCTCAGCGGCGGTGAACGCCAGCGCGTGGCCGTGGCGCGGGCACTGATGAACCGGCCCGCGCTGCTGCTGGCCGACGAGCCCACGGGCGCGCTCGACAGCCGCTCGGGCGAGCAGGTGATGGACCTGCTGCTCGACCTCAACCAGATCGGCCAGACGCTCCTGCTCGTGACGCACGACGAGCGGCTGGCGCAGCAGTGCGCGACGCGCGTGGTCGAGGTCGTCGACGGCCGCGTGGCCGCTGCTTCACGAGTGGAGCGCGCGTCGTGAGCGCCGTGTGGCGGATCGCGCGGGCGGCGGTGCGGCGCCGGCGGGTGCAGACGGCCGTGATCGGCGTCGTGGTCGCGGTGTCCACCGGCACGATCGTGCTCGCGCTCGGGTTGCTGGTGTCGGCGTCGGGGCCGTTCCAGCGGGCGATGGGGCAGCAGGACGGCGCGCACCTCGTGGTCGCCTACGACACCACGCAGGTTTCGGACGCCCGGCTCGCCGCCACCGCGCAGCGACCCGGTGTCGAGGCGGCGGCCGGTCCGTTCGGGCAGGTCACGCTCGACACCGCGCGGAGCACGGGCGCGCGGGCCGGCAGCCTGACCACGGTGGGGCGCGCGGACCCGGCCGGAGCCGTCGACCGGCTCGACGTGTGGGCCGGGAAGTGGGCCACCGCGCCCGGCGAGATCGTGCTGAACGCCCCGCGGGGCACCACGGATCTCGCGCCGCTGGGCGCGCGGTTCGAGATCCCGGGCGAGCCCGCGCTCACCGTCGTGGGCTTCGCGTATTCGGTGAGCGCGTCGGCCGACGCGTGGGTCACGCCGGCGCAGCTGACCGCACTGAAGCCGAGCACAGCCCAGATGCTCTACCGCTTCACGCAGGCCGCGACCGCGGCCGACGTCGACGCGGGCCGGGCCGCGGTCACGGCCGGGCTGCCGGCGAAAGCGGTGCTGGGCGGGCAGTCGTATCTCGCCGTCGAGCAGCGGCTGGACTCCGACGTCGGCCTGTACGTGCCGTTCCTGGTGCCGTTCGGGATCCTCGGCCTGGCGGTGGCCGTGCTGATCGTGGCGAACGTGGTGAGCGGCGCGGTGGTGTCGGGGTTCCGCGACATCGGGGTGCTGAAGTCCCTGGGGTTCACGCCGAACCAGGTGATGGGCGTGTACCTGCTGATGGTGCTCGTGCCGGCGGCGCTCGGGTGTGTCGTCGGCACGATCGGCGGCAACCTCGTCGCCGGGCCGATCCTCGCCGACGCCTTCGGTCCGTTCGGCCTCGGCGACGCCGGGATCGACGCGTGGGTGGACGTGGTGGCGCTGGCCGGGTTGCCCCTCGTCGTCGCGGCGGCGGCACTGGTTTCCGCGCTGCGGGCCCGTCGGCTGCCGGCGACCGCGGCGATCAGCGCGGGCAGCGGACCGCGGTTCGGCCGCGCGCTCACGATCCAACGCCGGCTCGCGGGCCTGCGCCTGCCCCGGTCGGTGAGCCTGGGCCTCGGTGTGCCGTTCGCGCGCCCGGCCCGCAGCGTGCTCACGCTGGCAGCGATCGTGCTCGGGGTGCTGACGGTGACGCTGTCGATCGGCGTCACGCTGTCGGTGAACGCGTACAACTCCGCGATGCGGCCGGTGCACACCGACCGGGTCGAGTTCCTCGCCGGTCTGCCCGGCGATGTCCAGCTGCCGCCCGACGCACCCGGGCCGCATCCGGCCCCGACCCTCTCCGACGCGGCCGACGAGGCGATGCTGCGCTCGGCGCCCGGTTCCGCCGGCGTCGCCGCCACGTCCGAGCGCACGGTGCACCTGCTCGGCAGCCAGGAGAATCCGACGGTCGTGTTCTCCCGCGGCGACGGCGCGGCGCTGGGACCGGAGATCATCGAGGGCCGGTGGGCCGCGCGGGCGGGGGAAGCCGCGGCGCCTTCGCGGTTCCTCAACCAGCGCGGGCTCAAGCTGGGTGACACCGTGACCCTGGAGCTGGGCGGGCGGCGCGCGCAGGTGACGTTCGTCGGCGTGACGCTGACGAACAACGCCGACACGATCTACGCCGACTGGGCCACGCTCGACCTGCTGGCGCCGGGTTCTCGCGCGGACTCCTACGACGTGCAGCTCGCCTCCGGCGCTTCGGCCGACGCCCTCGTCGCGGCGGTGCAGGGCCGCGATCCCGGGCTGGCCGCCGCTCCCCCGCGCGACGGCACGTCCTCACAGGCGGTGGTGCTCGTGAGCAGCGCTTCGGTGCTCACGCTGGTGCTCGCGATCGTCGCGGCGCTCGGCGTGTTCAACACCGTGGTGCTCAACGCGCACGAACGGCGCCGTGACCTCGGGATGCTCAAGGCGATCGGCATGACCCCGCGGCAGGTGACGATCATGATGGTCACCTCGACGGCCGCGCTGGGGGTGGTCGGGGGGCTCCTGGGGGTGCCGCTCGGCTTCTTCGTGCACCGGCTGGTCGGGCCGGCGATGTTGCGGGCGGCTCAGTCGGACGTGTTCGGGTTCGTGATCGACGTGTACCGGGCGCCGGCGCTGGTGGCGCTCGGGCTGGCGGGGGTGGTGATCGCGGTGCTGGGGGCCGTGATCCCCGCCGGGCGGGCCGCGCGGCTGCCGATCGCCGCGGTGCTGCACAGTGAATGACCCGCGCGTTCAGTCCACTTCGGACTGACGGGCGCGCTGGTAGTGCCGGCGGGCCTTGAGACGGTTGCCGCACGAGGACATCGAGCACCAGCGGGCGGTGCCGGCCTTGCTGTGGTCCACGAGGAACCGCCGGCACTCGGGGTTCGCGCACGGGCGCAGCCGGCCGGATTCGCGCAGCGCGTCCCAGCCGAGCACGGCGCTCGCCGCGGCGGAGCGGCCGGGCGGCGCGTGGAGGGACCAGTCGATGCCGCCTTCGCCGAGCGCCGCGTGGTAGCCGACGCCTTCGACGAAGCGCGCGACGGCGGACGGCGGTTCGTGGCCGCGCACCACTTCCTGGAGTAGCGGGCGCAGGTCGAGCAGGGTGCGCCACTCGGCCTCGGTCGCCGGCTGGCCGTGGGCGGCGAGCCATCGCAGGGCGTCGCCCGGGTCGGCCAGGTCGTCGTCGGTCGGGTCGCCGGTGAGCCGGGTGGTGTTGAGCAGGTCCAGGACCAGGGTCTCGTCTGGCTTCATGCGACCACTAACCTTTCAAAATGTCTTGACAGGTTAGTTCTACCATGATTCAGTTCTAACTACCACCAGCTACTTGAGGGGTTAGACGTGACCGTGACGCCGCTGCACCCGCCGACCGGCGAAGCCACGCCGGAGCTGTCCGACTCGACGGCCATGCCGATGTCGTTGTCCACGCCGTCGTCGAGTCCGCTGCGCACGTTCCTGCGCACCGAGTCCGGCAGCGCGGGCGTGCTCGTCGCGGCGATCGTGGTGGCGCTGGCCTGGGCGAACCTCGCTTCCGGCACGTACGACGCCGTGTGGAACTGGGTGCTGAGCGTGCGGATCGGACCGCTCGGCGTGGCGCTGCCGGTGCGCGACTGGGTGAACAGCGGCCTGATGACGTTGTTCTTCCTCGTGGTCGGCCTGGAGGCGCGGCGCGAGTTCGACCTCGGCGACCTGCGCGACCGCCGCCGGCTGGTGCTGCCGGCCGTCGCCGGGCTGGCCGGCATGGCCGTGCCGGTGCTGATCTACCTGGCGCTCAACGGCGGCGGGCCCGGCGGGCACGGCTGGGGCGCGGCGATGTCCACCGACACCGCGCTGGCGCTGGGCGTGTTCACGGTGGTCGGGCGGGGCGCGCCGGAGCGGATCCGGACGTTCGTGCTCACCGTGTTCGTGGTCGACGACATCGTGGCGCTCGTGGTGATCGCGCTGGCCTACAGCGGCCACGTGGACCTGATGGCGGTCGGGATCGCCGCCGCCGCGTACGCCGGAGTGCTGGCGAGCCGGCGGCTCGACTACCGCTACCGCAAGCCGGTGTTCACCGCACTGGCGCTCACCGTGTGGGGCGCGCTGCTGACCAGCGGGATCGACCCGGTGGTGGCCGGGCTGGCGGTGGGGCTCGCAACGTCGGCGTATGTGCCGAAGCGCGATTCGCTGGAGGAGGCGACCACGCTGGTGCGTCTGTTCCGCGAGCAGCCGACCGCGGAGACGGCCAGGTCGGCGAGCAAGAGCCTGAGCGCCACGCTGTCGGCCAACGACCGGCTGCGGCACTCGTTCCACCGCCTCACGAGCTTCGTCGTGGTGCCGCTGTTCGCGCTGGCCAACGCCGGCATCAGCGTGAACACCGAGGTGCTGGCCGCGGCGATCACGGCGCCGGTCACCGTCGGCATCTTCCTGGCCTACGCGGTGGGCAAGCCGGTCGCGGTGTTCGGCACGTCGTGGCTGGTCACGCGGCTGAGCGGCGGCTCGTTGCAGCCGCAGGTCGGCTGGGCGGGCGTGCTGAGCGGCGGCGCGATGGCGGGCGTCGGGTTCACCGTGTCGCTGCTGATCGCCGACCTCGCCTTCACCGGGCGGGAGCTGGAGGAGGCCAAGCTGGGCGTGCTCGCCGCGGCGGCGGGCGCGACGCTGCTGACCTTCCTGGTGCAGAAGATCACCGCGGCGCTGCCGGAAGCCGTGCGCACCCGCGCGCTGCTCGGCGACGCGCCGGAGCTGAGCGACCTCGTCGGCCCGGTGGACGTGACCCGCGACCACGTGCGCGGCCCGGAAAACGCCGCGGTGACCGTGGTCGAGTACGGCGACTTCGAATGCCCCTGGACCGGCATGGCCGCGCCGACCGCGCGTGAGCTGCTCGCCGAAAACGGCGACATCCGCTACGTCTGGCGCCACCTGCCCCTGCACGACATCCACCCGCACGCCCGGCTCGCCGCGGAAGCCGCCGAGGCGGCCGGCGCGCAGGGCGCGTTCTGGCCCATGCACGACCTCCTGCTCACCAACCAGAACGACCTGCACTTCGACGCCCTGGTCGGCTACGCCCACCAGCTCGGCCTCAACGTCCCGCGTTTCCGCGAAGACCTCCTCCGCCGCCGCTTCGCCCCCCACGTCGAGCGCGACGTCGAGTCCGCCGACCTGAGCGGCGTGGCGGGCACCCCGACGTTCTTCGTGAACGACCAGCGCCACGACGGCCCTCCCGACCTCGCCACGCTGACCTCGGTGATCACTGGGGCCCGCACTCGGGTCGAGGCGTTCGCTGCCTCGCCGGCCACTGCTGTTGTCGGGGCCGTCGAGGCTGTCGCGCTGGACGACGGCTCGGTCGTCGCCGCCTAGCACCGTCCACACCGGACTCGACATTGTTCGAACGAGACTGATCCACTCAGGACACACCGGAGGACATCATGTCCAGTCACACCACCGTCCAGACCCCCGTCGCCACCACCCCGGCCGACGCCGACCTCGACCTGGACACCACCGACACCACCGGCGCCCTGAGCCCCGCTCTCGGCCTGATCCCCGGCATCTACGTCACCCGCCGCGGCGAGCACCTGCCGATCTGGCCGCACCACCACCGCGCCGCCCAGCCGAAGACCCGCTGAACTCCCCCAGCTCGCCACGGTTTCCCGTCACTTGACGGGAAACCGCCGCGTTCCGGCCCGAACCGCGGTCAGGTACCCCCACGCAACGGGCGAAGTAGCCACACCATCGCCCACAGACAGCCGGACGAGCGCCGATCGCTCCACCACACGGCGAACTCCGGCCACGACCGAATCCATCTCGGCCTGACCAATACCCACCCGCCCGTGCACCCAGCTCAGCCACCTGCTCCCCGGCAGCCACATCACGGCCAGCACCTCCCGCTCTGGCCGCACCACCACCGCCCCACCCAGCCGAAGACCCGCTGAACTCCCCCAAGCTCGCGACGGTTTCCCACCACCTGACGGGAACCGCGCCGTTCCGGTCCGACCGCCGATCACCACCACGCCACGACTCGCTCCGCGCCCCAGCCCCCGCGCCCAGCCCGCGCGTCCCCGTGACACAGCGCCGCGATCATCCCCACCCGCGGCCGCCGCGCCACAGCGGCGGCCTCGCCTTCACCGCAGCGGCCGCCCGCCGATCCCGCCCCACCACTGCGCGCGACCGAGCCGAAGCACCCTGAATCCCGCCACACCCCACCGGATTCCCGCCGCCTGGCGAGAATCCGGGGCGCATTGGCCCGAAGCCCGATGGCCCACCCTCGGCAGCATTCCTACCGTCACAGCCATGACCGAAGTAGTGGTGCCGATCCTCATCGGACTCGGATACGTGGCGCTGTCGTCCTTGATTCCCGAGCCGCATCGCCGGCGGTTCAACGCGTTGATGGTCGCCGGGGCAGGCGCCGCGTACCTGTCGGGTGGCGCGTTGGGCGTGGGTGAACTCGTGTTCTGCGCCGTGATGGTCGTCGTGGCGTTTCGGGGGCTGGGTTCGTGGACGTTCATCGGGGTCGGGTGGCTGTTGCACACCGCCTGGGACGTCGTGCATCACCTGAAGGGAGCGCCGGTGCTGCCGTTCGTGGCGGACTCGTCGTCCGGGTGCGCGGTGACGGATCCGGTGATCGCACTGTGGGCCTTCGCGGGTGGGCGCAGCCCGTGGGCGTGGGTGCGGCGCAAGGCGCCGCCCAGCCGAAGAACCGCTGAAGCGTGGCGCTCGGTCAGTCGCTGCGGCCGCGGAGGGTGAGGACGACGCGCAGCACGTGCTCGACGGCCGAGGGGAACACGGCGGCGCGCAGTTCACCGCGCGTGGCGAGGTTCTGGGAGGCGAACTCGAGCATGCGCTCGGGCCCCAGCCGCCGCACGACCAGCGCGGCGATCTCCTCCTCCTCGAGGTCCGGGTTGTCCAGGCGGCGCAGCGCGAACTCGACGATGAGCTCTTCGTCGGTCATGGACCCTCCCCACCGGAATCTTCCGTGTCCCAGAGTAGTCGAAACGCGGGCGTGACTCCCTGTGTTCAGGATCGCTCGGCCAGGGCCAGCACGGTGCGGGCGCGTTCGACCATCGCGACGTCGAGGAAAGTGCCGTCGGCCAGGGCGATCGCGCCGACGCCGGCCGCGGTGGCGTCGGCGACGCGGGCGATGACCTCGCCGGCCCGCGCCACCTCCTCGGCGCTCGGCAGGAACGCGGCGCGGATCGTGGCGAGCTGGGCGGGGTGGATCGCCGTGCGGCCGCGGAACCCGAGCGCGCGCCCGGCGCGGCACGAGGCCGCGAGCCCGTCGAGGTCACGCACGTGGGTGTAGGCCGACATCGCGGGCGGAACCAGGCGCGCCGCCCGCGCCGCCACGACCAGGCGGCTGCGGGCCCACGTGAGCCCGGCCTCGTCGTCCACGCCCAGGTCCGAGCGCAGATCCGCCTCACCCAGCCCGATCGACGCGACCTGCGGTGAAGCCGTCGCGATCTCCAGGGCCCGCTCCACGCCGAGCGCCGACTCGATCAACGGGTGCAGCTCCCGTCCCGGCAACGCGGCCGCCAGCGCCAGCACCTCTTCGCCCGACTCCACCTTCGGCATCCGCGCCCCGATCGCCACCGGCAGCCCGGCCAGCGCCGCGACGTCGGCCGCGTGCCACAGGGTGCTCGGGTGGTTCAGCCGCACCTGCACTCGGCGCTGCGCGGGCAGCTCGCCGAGCAGCCGCACCACGTTCGCCCGCGCGATCTCCTTGTGCGCCGGCGCGACGGCGTCTTCGAGGTCGACCAGCACCACGTCGGCCTCCGACGCCAGTGCCTTCTCCACGCGGTCGGGCCGGTCGGCAGGTGCGTAGAGGAACGTCAACGGCGGCGTGGCACTCACACCGCACCCCCGGCGCGCAGCTCGGCGATCCGCTCCGCTGAGAACCCCAGCTCCTTGAGCACCTCGTCCGTATCCGCCCCGTGCCCACGCCCGGTGAAGCCGATGACGCCGTCGTTGTCCGACAGCCGGAACAGCGGCCCCTGCATCAGCATCGGGCCCAGCTCGGGGTCGTCGATCTCGTGGATCGTGCCGAGCGCGCGGAACTGCGGATCGGCGACGATATCGGCGGCGTCGTAGATCGGGGCGACAGCGGCCTGGGCCTCTTCGAAGGCGGCCACGACCTCGTCGCGGCTGCGCAGCGCGATCCAGCCGCCGACGGCCTCGTCGAGTTCGTCGGCGTGCTGGGCGCGGTCGGCGCCGCGGGCGAACCACGGCTGCTCGGTCAGGTCGGCCCGGCCCACGAGGTGCAGCACGCGCTCGGCCACCGACTGCGCCGAGGTGGACACGGCGACCCACTGGCCGTCGGCGGTGCGGTAGGTGTTGCGCGGCGCGTTGTTGATCGACCGGTTGCCCGTGCGCGGCTGCACGGTGCCCAGCTGGTCCCAGCGCGTGATCTGCGGGCCGAGCATCGCGAGGATCGGCTCGATGATCGCGGTGTCCACCACCTGCCCGCGCCCGCTCGTGGCGCGCGCGGACAGCGCCACCATGATCGCGTACGCGGTCGCCAGCGAGGCGACGCCGTCGGCCAGGCCGAAGGGCGGCAGCGTCGGCGGACCGTCCGGCTCGCCGGTGGTGGCGGCGAACCCGCTCATCGCCTCCGCGAGCGTGCCGAAGCCGGGGCGCGAGCGGTACGGGCCGAACTGGCCGAAACCGGTCACGCGCGCCAGCACCAGCCGCGGGTTGCGGGCCGAGAGCTCCTCGTAGCCCAGCCCCCAGCGTTCCAGCGTCCCCGGGCGGAAGTTCTCGATCACCACGTCGGCATCGGCGGCCAGCGCGAGGAACACCTCGCGTCCACCGTCGGAACTCAGGTCGGCGGTCACGGTGCGCTTGTTGCGCCCCAGCGTCTTCCACCACAGGTTCACGCCGTCCTTCGCGACGCCGTGTCCACGCGACGGGTCCGGCCGCCGCGGGTGCTCCACCTTCACCACCTCGGCGCCCATGTCACCGAGGTGCATCGCGGCCATCGGCCCGGCGAAGAGCGTGGACGCGTCCACCACCCGCAGCCCGGCCAGCGCACCGCCGGCGGAATCCCGCGACGTCGTCATGCCCGCACCTCCCACGCGCACCGGAAGCCCACCGTCGCGGCACGCGCGAGGCCCAGCCCCGGCAGCAGCAGCTTCACGCTCACGTCCGGCGCGTGCCGGCCGCCCTCGATGTACCACTCGGAGCCCTCGGCGCGGAAATCGCTGCCGCCCTTGAGCATCACGAACCGGGTCCGGCCGTCGGAGTGCTCGCTCTCGGTCCAGTTCCACACGGCGGGCTCGCCGCGGCGCAGGCCGCCGGTCTCCCCCGCCAGCTGCCACTCGTCCTCGGTCGGCAGCCGGCCGCCGCGCCACGCGCAGTACGCGCGGGCGTCGTCGAGGTCCACATAGGTCACCGGCGCGTCGGGATCACCGCCGTGCAGGAGAAAACGATGCTCCACTGCCGGCCGGTAGCCGGTGGCGGCCACGAACTCGGCGAACTGCGCGTGGGTCACCTCGGTGGCCGCGACCGCGACCGCGGTCCCCAGCTCACCCGAGCGCTGCAGAGTCCGGGCGTCGTGCAGCCGCGGCGGCAACGGTTTCCACTCGTCGACGTACGGCGCGCCCTGGTACATCCCGGTTTCCCGAGCCTGGTAGCGCACGGTGAGCACATACGGCCCGGCCGGCACCGTCACCGCGTCGCCGTCCGGAGCACCTGAAGTCCGTTGTGGACTCACCCGCGCAGCGATCCGGTGCGGGAATCGCGACTCCGCCTCGTGCGGCGCCGACTTCAGCGCGTCGAGCAGGTCCCGCAGCCACGCAGGATCGGCCGTTCCCTCAGCCAGCTGTAGCACCGCACCGATCCCGCGAGCCGGCACGCCGCCGAGCAAGTCGCGACCGGCCACCAGCGGGCCGGCGTAGTCCGTGTCGCCGCGGTTGACCAGCGTCCACAGGGTCACGCCGCCGAGTTCCCACCGAGAGGCGTACACGCCCGCGGCCTCGGCCTCCGGCGCCAGCTCCGCCAGCGGCGTCCACTCGCCGGACAGCAGCAGCTCCGAAGCCGCCCGCTGCACCGTCACCATGCGCCGCACCGTCGCGGCGTCGCGGGCCGACCAGCCGACCCACACGCCGAACACGACTTCCCACACCATCACGCCCGCGCCGTTGAGCCACGCCGACTGCAGTTCCTCGGAGTGGTCCCGGTGCCAGCGGCGCACGTGGTGCTGCATGTGGCGCCGCTCGTACCAGTGCGCGCGCAGCACGCCGGGCACCGGCGAGTCGGCGAAGAACTGGGCCCACGACGCGGTGTGGTCCGCGATGCGCTCGACCGGCAGCTTCGACTCGCCTTCGAGCACGATCCCGGGCCGCGCGGCTTCGAGCCGTTCGACGAAACCCGGCTCGGCCTTCTTGAGCGTGTCGAGGAAAACCCCGTCGGCTTCGAAGTCCGCGACCAGCGCGGCGAGTTCCGTGAGGTCGTCGGCGCCGCGGCGAGTGCCGACGTCCCACGGGTTGTAGTCCACGAACACGTGCAGCCCGGCGTCGTGCAGCGCCTTGATCAGCTCGGCCAGGCCCGGCACGTCGCGGTAGAAGTCCCACTGGTTGCGCTCGTCGAGCCCGATCACGGGGTAGGCGTGCCAGAGCACCACGGCGTCGAGGCCGCCGAAGCGGTCCTGGGCGTCGGCGAGGAAGCGCTCGGGCGTGAACTTGCCGTCCTCGAAGGAGTACAGCAGCTCGTCCCACAACCAGACCTGCGCCACGGTGTGGCACTGCGCGGCCCACGCGGCGCCGGGCCGGTCGTAGGCCTCGCCGGTGTAGCCGTGGCGGCGGCGGGAGTCCTCGCGCCACTCGCGCAAGCGCGCGCGCCACGCGGGCCGGTCGGCCGGGTCGCTCGGGGCGGAGAAGATCTTGGCCTCGTCGAGAGCCACGAGCTGCTCGGCGGTGAGCGGGGTCAGGGGCACCTCGGCCGGCCGGTCGATCGGGCGCGGCACGAGGGGGTCGAACGGGGTGGTCATCACACCTTTTCTCCGGCCGCGAGCGCCGCGACCTCGTCAGCGGTGGGCACGGCGGCCTGCGCACCGGGCCGCGTCACGGCGAGCGCGCCCGCCACGCAGGCCAGCCGCGCGGCGTCGGCCAGCGGCCGGCCCTGCGCGAGCCCGGCGGCGAGCACGCCGCAGAACGTGTCGCCGGCGCCGGTCGTGTCCACTGTGTCCACTCGAATTCCGGGCACCCGCACGGATTCCCGGCCGCGTTCGGCGACGAGGCAGCCTTCGCCGCCCAGTGTGACCACCACGGCCGGCACGCGGTCGCGCAATAGGTCGAGGCCACCGAGGTCGGCGGCCTCGTGCTCGTTGACCACGAGCACGTCGAGCGCGGCCCAGAGGTCCTCGGGCAACTCCCGCGAAGGTGCGGCGTTGAGCACGAACAGCGCGCCCGGCTTGCGCGCGGCCGCGGCGGCGCGCACCACGCCGAGCGGGATCTCCAGCTGCGCCAGCACCACGTCGGCCGCCGCGATCCGCGCGGCCTCCACCTCGCCGATCCGCACGCGGTCGTTGGCGCCCGGCGCCACGACGATCGCGTTCTCGCCGTCGGGCGACACGGTGACGAACGCGGTGCCGGTCGGCGTTTTCGTGCGCGCCACGAGGTCGGTCCGCACCCCCGCGCCGCCGAGCGACAGCAGGATCAGGTCGGCGGCGTCGTCCTCGCCGAGCGCGCCGACGAACGTCGTGTGCGCTCCGCCGGCCAGCGCGGCACCCACCGCCTGGTTGGCGCCCTTGCCGCCGGGACTGCGCCGCAGCCGCCCGCCGAGGATCGTCTCCCCGGCGCCGGGCGGGCGCGGCACGTCCACGACCAGGTCGACGTTCGCCGACCCGACCACCACCACGGTTCCGGTCACTCCCCACGCTCCGGCGCCACGAGCGCGATCGTCCGCGCCGCCAGATCCGCGATCTTCTGCTCGCCACCCGGCAACGACGTCGCGATCCGGCCGTCCAGCGGCGTCACCCACTGCTCGCCGATCCCGTCGACCCCGCGCAGCGCACCGACCACCCCGCCGACGGTCGCGGCCGCGGAGTCGGTGTCCCAGCCGGCCGTGACGGCGATCGAGACGCTCGGCCCGAACTCGCCGCCGCCCTGGGCCAGGGCGTAGGCGATCACCGCGGCGTTGCCGAGCACATGGACCCAGTGCAGGTCCCCGTACGCGGCGTGCAGCCGGTCGAGGCCCTTCCGCACGTCGTCCTCCGAAGCCGCCGCGCGGCCCAGCGCGATGGCCTCCGCGAGCCGGCTGCCCGGCGGAACCACGGTGGCCGCGGCGTCGAGGACCTCGTCGACTGTGTCGCACACCATCGCGGCCGAAGTCAGCGCCGCGGCCCACATCGCGCCGTAGACACCGTTGCGCGTGTGGCTCAGCCGCGCGTCGGTCCACGCCAGCTCGGCCGCGGCCCGCACGTCACCGGGGTTGACCCAGCCGAACACGTCCGTGCGGATCAGCGCGCCGATCCACTCCCGGAACGGGTTGAGGTGCGTGGCCGTCTCCGGCACCGGCCGCGCGTCGAGGATGTTGCGGTACGCCGCGCGCTCGGCCGTGAACACGCGCCCGGCCGGCAGGTTGTCGAGCCACAGCTGCGCCACGTCGTCGGTGGTGAAGCCGCGCCCGCGGGTTTCGAGCAGCGTGAGGGCGAGCATCGGGTAATTGAGGTCGTCGTCCTCGGGCATGCCGTGGATGTTCTCCTCGAGCGACGTCGGCGCCGAGCGCTTGTTCCACGGCCAGCGCGCGGCGACCTCGGCGGGCAACCCGACCGCGGTGAACCACGTCTCGAGCGGCCACCGGCCGGTGGCGCGCAGGATCTCCTCGATGCCCTCACGCGGGATCTTCTCCACCGGCTTGCCGAGCAGGCAGCCGGCCGCGCGCCCGGTCCACGCGCCGAGCACCCGCCCGTCGCGCAGGCCGCGCGGCAGGTCCGGTGCGGCCGGCAGCGTGGCGGCGATCGCGGCCCAGTCGTCGGGCTCGGCGGGCGCCGGCGCGGCCGGCACCGCGGCGAGCTCGCCGAGCAGCGTGCGCGCCAGCTCCCGCAGGGCGGGCGGCGCCGGGTTCGGCCCGGCGCCGCTCACGGCGGGCACGGGGTCCCCGCCCGCCGCCACCCAGCGGTCGCGGACCGCCGTCACGTCCTTGCCCTCCGCGGAGGCCTGCACGAGCTCGTGCGCGAGCAGGTCCTCCGGCTGGGCCCAGGTCAGCCTCACGCTCAGGCCTCCGAAACGAGCGCGGACAGCGTGCCGTCGAGTGCCTTGAGCCGAGCCTGCGCCCGCTCGCGGTCGGTGCGCATGATGTCGGCCGCCGCCGCGGCCAGCACGTGGCCGGTCGCGACGATGTCCATGCGGCTCGCCTCGCTGATCGGGTCGAGCCACTCGGCCGGCACCACTTCGGCACCGCCGAGGGCCGCGCAGATCGCCCCGGCCATGGCGGCGATCGAATCCGCGTCGCGGCCGTAGTTCACGGACGCGAGCACGGCACCGCGGAAGTCGCCGCGGTGCGCGAGCACGAAGGCCAGCGCCGCGGGCAGCTCCTCGATCGACTTGGTGCGCGACGGGCGCCGCGCGTCCAGCGACATCTGCCGGTACTCCGGGCCCACCGAGTCGTAGGGCGCCACGACCTCCCGCACCCGGCGGGCCAGCGCGCGTTCCTCTTCGTCGGTCTTCGGCGCCGCGGTGGTCGAGCCGAACGCCTCGACCACCGCGCGCAGCGCCTCCAACGTGCCGTCGTGCGCCAGCTCCAGCGCCGCCGCCGTCACGTCGTCGAGCGTCGCGCCCGGGGTGGCCGCGGCCGCGACCAGCGCCGCGAGGACGCCGGCCGCTTCCCGGCCGTAGCTCGACTGGTGCGCGCCCGTGAGGTCGATCGCCTCGGCGTAGGCGCCGCGGGGATCACCCGCGTTGACCACGCCGACCGGCGCGACGTACATCGCCGCACCGCAGTTCACGACGTTGCCCACGCCGGCTTCCCGCGGGTCCACGTGCCCGTAGTGCAGCCGCGCGACGATCCACTTCTCCGCGAGGAACACGCGCTGCAGCAGCAACGCCGTGCTCTCCAGCTCCGGCACCCACCGCGGCTCGCCGATCATCAGCGGCACGAGGTCCTCGGCCACCGCGAACGCGTCGAGGTGTTCGCGACGCTTCGCGTACACCTCCACGAGCGCCTGCGTCATGAGGGTGTCGTCGGTGATGTGCCCGTCGCCCTTGTGGTACGGCGCGATGGGGCGCGCGTCGCGCCAGTTGGGGTACCAGGGCCCCACGATGCCGGTCACACGGCCGCCGTGGCGTTCCTCGATCTGCTCGGGGGTCCACCCTTCGACGGCCCCGCCGAGGGCGTCACCCACGGCCGCGCCGGTGATCACCGCGACGGCCCGGTCTTCCAGCCAGGTCAAGAGAATCCGCTCCCTGTATCGAGGTTGTGCGTTTGGGTCAGTTGGTGGTGACGCTCTTCCAGCCGTTCTGCAGCTGGGTGGCGAGACCATCGGCGTCGATCTTCTGCGCGAGGAACTGCTGGTACGCCGGTGTGGCGACGGTGTCCTTCCACTGCGGGTACTTGCTCGCGAAGAGGTACGGCGCGGAGGTGATGTACTGGCCCGAGGCGAGGATCTGGTCCCAGCCGGTCTTGCCGGCGAGCTTCGTGGCCAGTGCCTGGCGCGCGGAGTTCGTGGGCGGGATCAGGGCGTCGGCCTCGTTCATGGCGGCCAGGTTGTCGGTGTTGGTGAAGTAGTCGATGAACTGGGCGGCTTCCTTCACGTGCGCGGAGTCCTTGTTCACCGACAGCGTCTGCGGGCTCGCGGCCTGCGCCGGACCGGCCGGACCGGCCAGCGGCGGCAGCACGACCCAGTCGAAGCCCTTCGGCGCGTCCTTGGCGATGTTCGCGGCCTGGTAGGAACCCTGCACGGTCATCGCGGTCTGGCCCGCGTAGAACGGCGCGAGCGCCTTGGAACCCGACTGCGTGAGCGTGACGGGCAGGATCGAGTGGTCCTGGTACGCCATCTGGTCGACGAGCTTCGGCAGCGCCGACTCGCCTTCGCCCATCGTCAGGTTCGCCTGGTCACCGGTGCCCTGGAAGTACTTGCCGCCGAAGCCCGGTGCCAGCGCGACGAACGCGGCCGTGGGGCTCGACAGGCCCCAGCCGAGGCCGTACTTGCCGTCCTTCGTGGTGGCCTTGGCGATCTGGCGCAGCTGGTCCCAGGTCATGGTCTTGCCGGTCGGCACGGCCACGCCGGCCTGCTGCAGCGAGGTCTTGTTGGCGAAGACCACATAGGACTGCACCTCGGTCGGGTACGCCACGACCTTGCCGCCGAACGTCACCGAGTCCAGCACGCCCTTCTGGAAGTCGGTGCGCTTCTCCTGCGACAAGTACGGCGTGAGGTCGGCGAGGTAGTCGTCCTCGGCGAACGGCTCGATGCCGGCGGCCTCGTAGTGCACGATGTCCGGCGCGGTGCCGGCGTTGAACTGGGTGATCAGCTTGTCGTAGACGCTGTCCCAGCCGGCCTGCACGATCTTGACCTGGATGTCCTTGTGCGAGGTGTTCCAGGCGCCCACGATCTTCTGCGTCTCCGCGATCGCGGCGGGCTGGTCGGACAGGGACTGGAACGTGAGCGTCACGGGACCGCTCGCGTCACCACTGCCGCTGCCGCACGCGGCGACGAGCAGGGCGGTGACCATGAGGCTGGCGGCGGCCAGCACGCGTCGTGTCTTCATCGACCGACCTTTCGGGGATTTCTTTGGGGGGAATGGGATTTCGGGGGTTTGTGGGGGCAGGGTCATCCCTTCACCGCCCCGGCCATGAGCCCACTGGTGAGCTTGCGGCGCAGGATGCTGAAGAAGACGATGCTGGGGATCGCGGCGAGCACGGCGCCGGCGGCGAGCGGGCCGAGGGCCGTCCTGCCCTCGCCGCCCACGAACGTGTTCAGCGTGATCGGCAGCGTGTAGTTCTCGGGCGACTGCAGCAGCACCAGGGCGAAGAAGAACTCGTTCCACGACGACACGAAGCTGAACATCGCCGTCGCCACCACGCCCGGAGCCAGCAGCGGGAACACGATCGTGCGCAGCACGGTGAACCGGCCGGCGCCGTCCATCGCGCCCGCTTCTTCGAGCTCCGTGGGGATCGCGGCCACGTACCCCTGCAGCATCCACAACGCGAACGGCAGCATGTACGTGGTGTGCACGAGCGTGAGCCCGACGAGGCTGTCGGCCAGCCCGAGCGTGCGCAGGATCAGAAACAGCGGCAGGATGATCAGCACCACCGGGAACACCTGGCTCACCAGGATCCAGCCGACGCCGGCGATGCGGACCTTGCCCTTGAGCCGCGCCAGCACGTAGGCCGCCGGCACGGAGATCACGATCGACAGCACCGTGGAGGCCAGCGCCACCAGCAGGCTGTTCCACGCCGAGTGCAGAAGTCCTTGACGGGTCAGGGCTTCGGTGTAGTTCTCCCAGTGCCACTCGTGCGGCAGCAGGCTCACGGTGAGCGAGTTGAGCTCACCCGAGGACTTCACCGACGCCGAGATCAGCCACAGCAGCGGGAAACCGAGGAAGAGGATGTACAGCGCCAGGGCCACGTATTGGGCCGGGCGGGCGAGCAAACGCATGGCTCAGCGCCCCTTTTCCGCGCGGTCTTCGGTGCGGAACTGCGACCGCAGGTACACGGCGAGGATCAGCACCACCACGATCACGACGACGAGTCCCATCGCCGCGGCGTAGCCGATCTCGCGGTTCTTGAAGGCTTCCAGGTAGATGAACAGCACCGGCACCATCGTCTTGCCGCCCGGTCCGCCGGCGGTGAGCACGTAGACCAGCGAGAACGAGTTGAAGTTCCAGATGAAGTTCAGCGAGGTGATCGAGGTGACGATCGGGCGCATCGCCGGCCAGGTCACGGCCGTGAACTTGCGCCACGCGCCCGCGCCGTCCACCGCCGCGGCCTCCAGCAGCTCACCGGGGATCTGCTGCAGCCCGGCCAGGAGCGTCACGGTGGTCTGCGGCATCCCGACCCACACGCCCACGACGATCACCGCCGGCAGCGCCGTGGAGAAGTCGCCGAGCCAGTTGATGTCACTGGGCAGGCCCACCGAGCCGAGGAACGCGTTGAGCGGCCCGCCGTTGGCGGAGTAGATCATCTGCCACATGATCGCCACGACCACGGGCGGCATCGCCCACGGCACGAGCGCCAGCACCCGGGTCAGGCCCTGCAGCTTCAGGCCCGAGTTGAGCAGCAGCGCCAGGCCCATCGCGGCCGCGAGCTGCAGCAGCGTCACGCCGACGGTCCAGATCATGCCGATGCGCAGCGAGTCCCAGAACAACGCGTTGCCGCCGAGGCGCGCGAAGTTGTCGAGGCCCGCGAACCCGTAGTCGGGGTGGCGCACGAGCCGCGCGTTGGTGAAGGCCAGGAACACGCCGACCACGAGCGGCGCCACGCTCAGCACCAGGATCGGGATCAGCGACGGCAGCACGAGCGCGATCGCTTCACGCCGGCGCGTGCGCGCCATCGGCTTCACGCGCTTCGCGGGCCGCGGCGCCGGGGTCTTCGCCGTGCCGGGTTTCGGCTCGGTCAGAGACGGTGACGTCATCGGGCACCTCGCTCGGTCTCGGTCGCCGGGTCCACCCGGCCGCCGGCCGGAGAGACCGGCTGCCCGCGCTCGGCGGACCGATCGCTCGCCGGGCCGGCCTTCGCGGACCCGGCCGGGGGCCAAGGCCGCAGGGACACCAGCCGTACTGTCATCGCGCACCCCGTTCGGTGGTCGTGGATTCGCGCACCATCAGCTCCGCACCGACCGACACCTGCTGCGCCGGCTGGTCGGGGTCGTCGGCGAGCTGCAGCATCAGTCGGGCCGCGGCGCGCCCGCGCTCGGTGGCACCGAGGGACACGCTCGTGAGGCTGGGCTGGAAAACGCGGCCGATCTCGGTGTCGTCCATGCCGGTCACGGCGACGTCCTCGGGCACCGAGAGACCCAGCTCCCGCACGGCGCGGATGGCGCCGATGGCGAGCAGGTCGTTGGCGGCCACCAGTGCGTCGAGCTGCGGACCACCCTCGGGCACGCGCGCCAGGAGACGGCGGGCGGCCTCGAGGCCGGCGCCGACGGTGAAGTCCTGGGCGGTCTCGCGTTCGATCCGCTCGGCCGTGAGGTCGCCGGCGGTCACCGCGGCGTCGAAACCCCGCTGCCGCGAGGCGCCGGGTGTGGTGTCCACGGGACCGTTGAGGAACCCGATGCGGCGGCGGCCGATCGCGTGCAGGTGGCGCACCGCCTCGCCGATCCCGCCGGCGGAGTCGGTGGACACCGAGGAGATGCCCCGGTCGTCCATCGCCCGCCCGATCACCACGACCGGAACCGGCGCCTGCTGGATCTCGGTGATCAGGCCGTCGTCGGTGCGCAGCGGGCTCACGACCATGCCGTCCACGAAGCCGCTGCCCAGGCTGCGCACCAGCTCGATCGTCGAGTCGGAGGTGTCCCCTGTCGACATGACGACCACGCGGTACCCGTGCGGGGCGAGCACCTCGTGGATCGCGCGCATCATCTCGACGTAGACCGGGTTGCCGATGTCCGCGACCGCGAACGCGATCTGGAACGTCTTCTTCATCCGCAGCG
The DNA here is from genome assembly GCF_035918295.1 of Amycolatopsis rhabdoformis. Lineage (GTDB taxonomy): Bacteria > Actinomycetota > Actinomycetes > Mycobacteriales > Pseudonocardiaceae > Amycolatopsis > Amycolatopsis rhabdoformis. The sequence goes on along the minus strand of NZ_CP142149.1, from coordinate 1,499,646 downwards.
ACCGGCCGATCGCGTCGGCGCTGTACCCGAGCTCCTCGGCGGCGGCCCGGACCCGCTCGACCATCGCCTTGCTCGCGCCCGCCCCGTGCAGCGCACGGGAGGTCGAGGCCAGGGAGACCCCGGCGCGCTCGGCCACCTGGATCAGCGTGGCCCTCGTTGACGTCATCGTCGCTCGTACCTCGGTTGTGATCTTGCTGCTCGGGTCGCGACTTGGAAACGTTTCCAAGTTCGTGATCCGAGTGTTGGAAACGTTTCCAACTGGATTAATCACGATAGTGCACCCCGAAGAGCCACCGTGTCAACCAGCGGTACACCACACCGGGATCCGCCGGCCGGAAAAGCGGCCGCGACCTGGGCGCCGCCGGGAATCAGGGCACGAGAAGGGGGCGAGGACCGTGGTCCCCGCCCCCTTCAGGAGCTCACCGGAAGCGCGCGGGCTTCCGCGTCACAGCTCAGACCAGGTCGTAACGGTCCAGCATCATGACCTTGTCCCACGCGGCGACGAAGTCCTGCACGAACTTCTCCTTCGCGTCGTCGGAGGCGTAGACCTCGGCGACGGCGCGCAGCTCCGAGTTCGACCCGAAGAGCAGGTCGACGCGGCTGCCGGTCCACTTGACGTCGCCGGTGGCGCGGTCGCGGGCCTCGAAGGCCTCGCCGTCCTCCGACGTCTGCTTCCACTCCACGCCCATGTCGAGCAGGTTGGCGAAGAAGTCGTTGGTCAGCGCACCCGGGGTCGAGGTGAGCACACCCTGCTTCGAACCCTGGTAGTTGGCGTCGAGCACCCGCAGGCCACCCACGAGCACGGTCATCTCGGGCGCGCTCAGGTTCAGCAGGTTCGCGCGGTCGATGAGCAGGTACTCACTCGGCAGGCGGTTGCCCTTGCCGCGGTAGTTGCGGAACCCGTCGGCCTTCGGCTCGAGCGGCGCGAACGACTCGGCGTCGGTCTGCTCCGCCGTCGCGTCGGTGCGGCCCGGGGTGAACGGCACGGTGATCGAGACGCCCGCGTCCTTCGCGGCCTTCTCGACACCGGCGGCGCCGCCCAGCACGATCAGGTCGGCCAGCGAGATCTTCTTGCCGCCCGACTGGGCGCCGTTGAAGGCCTCCTGCACACCCTCGAGCGTGCGCAGCACCTGCGCCAGCTCGTCGGGGTTGTTGACCTCCCAGTCGCGCTGCGGCTCGAGGCGCAGGCGGGCGCCGTTCGCGCCACCGCGCTTGTCACCGATGCGGAACGTCGAAGCCGAGGCCCACGCGGTGGACACCAGCTGCGCCGTGGTGAGGCCCGAGTCGAGCAGCTTGGCCTTGAGGTCCGCGACGTCGGCGGCGGTGACCAGCTCGTGGTCCACGGCCGGCACGCGGTCCTGCCAGATGAGGGCCTCGTCCGGGACCAGCGCACCGAGGTAGCGCTGCACCGGGCCCATGTCGCGGTGGGTCAGCTTGTACCAGGCGCGGGCGAACGCGTCGGCGAACTCTTTCGGGTTCTCGTAGAAGCGGCGCGAGATCGGCTCGTAGATCGGGTCGAAGCGCAGCGCGAGGTCCGCGGTCAGCATGCCGGGCGCGCGGTTGAGCTCACCGGTCTCGGGGTCCGGGACGGTGTTGGCGGCCGCGTTGTTCTTCGGCTTCCACTGGTTCGCACCACCGGGGCCGGTTTCCAGCTCCCACTCGTACTCGAACAGGTTGTGGAAGAACCAGTTGCTCCACTTGGTGGGGGTCGGGGTCCAGGTGACCTCGATGCCGCTGGTGATCGCGTCGCGGCCCTTGCCGGAGCCGAAGCTGTTGCGCCAGCCCAGACCCTGCTCCTCGAGCGGCGCGCCCTCGGGCTCGGCGCTCACGAACTCGTCGGCGTCGGCGGCACCGTGGGTCTTGCCGAAGGTGTGGCCACCGGCGATCAGCGCGACGGTCTCCTCGTCGTTCATCGCCATGCGGCCGAACGTCTCGCGGATGTCGCGGCCCGAGGCCACCGGGTCCGGGTTCCCGTTCGGGCCCTCGGGGTTGACGTAGATCAGGCCCATCTGCACGGCGGCCAGCGGCGCCTCGAGCTCGCGGTCACCGGTGTAGCGCTCGTCGCCCAGCCAGGTGCGCTCCGGGCCCCAGTACACGTCCTGGTCGGGCTCGTACACGTCGGCGCGGCCACCGGCGAAGCCGAAGGTCTTGAAGCCCATGGTCTCCAGGGCGCGGTTGCCCGTGAAGATCATCAGGTCGGCCCACGAGATCTTCTTGCCGTACTTCTTCTTCACCGGCCACAGCAGACGGCGGGCCTTGTCCAGGTTGCCGTTGTCCGGCCAGCTGTTCAGCGGCGCGAAGCGCTGCATGCCGGCGCCCGCTCCCCCGCGGCCGTCGTCGACGCGGTAGGTACCCGCGCTGTGCCACGCCATGCGGATCATGAAGCCGCCGTAGTGGCCGAAGTCGGCGGGCCACCAGTCCTGCGACGTGGTCAGGACCGCGTCGACGTCGGCGGCCAGCGCGTCGAGGTCGACGGTCTGGAACTCCTTGGCGTAGTCGAAGTCCTCGTCCATGGGGTTGGCCACGGCCGAGTGCTTCCGGAGGATCGAGAGGTTGAGCTGGTTGGGCCACCAGTCACGGTTGCTGCCGCCCTCGGTGGGGTGCGCGAAGCGCCCCGTGTGGACGGGGCACCCGCCCGCGCTCTCCACGTTCATCTCGCCGACTTCGGCGTTGGGGGTGTCAGACACGGGAATCCTTCCGGGAATCAGGGTGGGTAACGGTGGTGCAGTCGGGGCACAGGCCCCAGTAGATGACCTCGGCCTCGTCGATGACGAAACCGTGGTCGTCGGACGCGGTGAGGCAGGGCGCGGCACCGACGGCGCAATCGACATCGGCGATCGCACCGCACGACCGGCACACGACGTGGTGGTGGTTGTCCCCCACCCGGGCCTCGTACCGCGCGACCGAACCCTCGGGCTCGATCCGCCGCACGAGCCCCGCGGAGGTCAGGGCGTTGAGCACGTCGTAGACGGCCTGGTGGGACACCTCGCCGAGGTCCGCGCGCACGGCACCGATGAGCGACGCGGTGTCGGCGTGGGGGTGATCGTGCACCGCGGACAGCACGGCCATCCGCGGACGCGTCACCCGCAGAGCCGCTCCACGGAGCATGCGCTCGAAGTCCGGAGTCGTTGGCACGCCTGGCAGTGTGCCGCAGCTTCTGGAATCAATCAAGAATGACTCGCCGTCGTGAACCCGCCGGATGACCCGCCACCACCGTCACACGCCGCGGCGCCGCCGTAAACTTACAGTCACGGAAACTTCGCGCGAACCCCGGGTGAGCACGGGAGTTTCCGCTGCGGACGACCACTCTGGACGTTCGGGTTCAGGTGCCCGAGCGGCGCGCGGGCCGGGCCGGTTTCGTTCCTCGCGCACTGTCGACGGCCGGGTTTTTCACCCGGGTGGTCGGCGGCGCGGTGTCCTTCCCGGCCGGACGCCGGGTGCGCGCGAACGAGCCGACGCCCGATTCGAGCAGCCGGGCCGCGCGCAGCACGTCGGTGGTCACGGCACCGCGCAGGCGCGCGGGTGTGCGGTCCGTGGCGCCCGCACCGCCGATGTGCCGGGCGAGACTCGCGAACTGCACTCGCCACAACGCGACCAGCGCGGTCGCGGCGAGCTGAGGTTCCGGGTCGGCAGCGGCCCGGCCCGAGCGCTCGGCGAGCAGCCGGGCGGCGCCGTCGGCGAGCTCGTCGCGGAGATCGCGTTGATAGGCAGCCAGCGCCGGCGTGGACCGGATCAGCTCGCCGTAGCGGTGGAAACCGGTCGCCGCGGCCCGGCGGTCGCCCTGATCGTCGAGCCAGGCGGTGACCGCGGCCAGCTCGGCCGCGAGGATGCGCAGCACGGCCTCCACCGGCGTGCGGCGCGGGTCGCCGAGCTCGGCGCGCAGGGCGGCCAGCGTCGCGTCGGGCCGGTCGAGGATCAGCGCTTCCTTGGCAGGAAAGTAGTTGAAGACGGTTTTCTCCGACACGCCCGCCGCCTCGGCGACGTCGGCCACGCGCACGGCGTCGAAGCCCCGCGCCAGGAACAGCTCGGTGGCGGTGTTCACGAGCAGCCGGCGCGTTTCGCGCTTCTTGCGCTCGCGCAAGCCTTCCGCGGGCGCCTCGTCCCGCGGGGCCCGCAACGCCGCCCAGTCGAGCGCCCACCCATGCACGAACCCGAGAATAGCCGGAAAACAGGCGATTTCCGGCGAGTCAGCGGTGCGGCACGCTGCCCCGCACCGCCCACGCCCGCGCGGTGAGCGTGATCGTGCCGTCGGCGGCGATCGGCAGCCGCGCGTGCAACAGGTCGCGCAGGGCCCGGCGGTGCTCTTCGGGCAACTGCACGGCGTAGCCGGGTGCGGGGCCCTGTCCGCCGAGGAACGGCAGCCAGTAGTCGTCGAACCCGGCGAACGCGGTGCGCACGCCGATCGCGCGCACCACCACGCCGGTCAGCCCCGCGCGCTGCCACAGCCGGCTGAGCGGATCGGGGTGGCACAAGGGAAAGCGGCGGCCTTCGTCGAGCTCGGCGACCGCCGGGTCGAGCACGGCCGCGGCGTCCCAGAACCACCGCATCAGCTCCATGCCCTCGGCGTAGTCCCACACGTACGCGGCCACCACTCCCCCGGGCTTCACGGCTCGGGCCCACTCCGCGACCGCCCGCGGGGGGTCGGGCACGAAGTTGAGCGCCAGCCCGCTCACCGCGGCGTCGAACCCGTTGCTCCGCACTGGCAGCGCCTGCGCGTCGCCGGCCGCGAAGGCCGCGCGCGGGTCGCCGACGGTGGCACGGGCGTGGGCGACGAACGGCTCGGCGGCGTCGATGCCGACCACGAGACCGGGGTCGGCCGCGGCCAGCACCGCGGACGTGAGCGCGCCGGTGCCACAGCCGACGTCGACCCAGCGCGCCCCGGGCGGCACCACCGTGCCCTCGACGAAAGCCGCGGCGACGCGGCGGCTCCACCGCCCGACGTAGCGCTCGTACGCCTCACCTGAGGACCACTCACCCGACGACCGCTCGGCCATCGTCCGAGGTTACGCCGGCCGGGCACCCCCCTCCCGGGCGAACCGCGGGCCACGGCCCGCCCGGGCGGCGGGGATCAGGTGAGGTTCACGCAAGCCCGGCCGAGCAGCACGTCGACCAGCGTGTGCGGACCGCACGCGAGCTGCAGGTGGAAGTCGGGAACAGTGGGGTTGACGGGGCTGTAGATGGCGGGCGCCGGCGTGATCGAGCCGCAGTAGCCGCCACCCGCGAGATCGGCGCTGCGGCCGTCGGCGCCGAGGGTGGCGCCGCCCCGCGGTTCGAACCCGTTGATGACCCACGTGGCGGCCAGGACGAAGGCCGTGCCGGCGAGGTCGACCCGGCCGATCCCACTGGCCGCGTGGTCACACGAGCCGGCCACCGCGTACGGCATGGACTCGATGACGAAGGGCCCCGGCTGCACGGCCGATCCGGTGCTGGTGGCGAACGTGAGGTCGTTGATGTCGACCAGCAGGGTCGCCGGGTCGATCCGCACCCGGGTGAACGTGGTGCGGACATTCGTGCCCAGCGTCACGCCGCCGATGGTGTATTGCGAGAAGTTGGGGGCGGTGAGCGTGACGTATTCCTTGGGCGTGCCGGCCATGTCGTGACAATAAACGGGAACGAGGTGCGACCCGGTGTTCAGCACGTAGTTCCCGTCGCCCGCGATCGGCAGCAGGGCACGAATCGCGGCGCAACTGCTCAGGCCGGGAGCCGCGGCCGGTTGAACGACCGGTTGGGCCGACGCCGGTGTCACGGCGAGCCCGGTGAAGACCAGAACCGCAGCCGCGACAACAAATCTTCGGAACATGAAACCCTCATTCCCTCGAGGAGATGGCTGACTGATTAGACGGCGAAAACCCGTAGCGGGCGATAGACCATGCGGGTCACCCACGAAATGGCCGAGAACCACCGAAGCCGAATTACGACATTCGAGAACCGGACCGACGCGTTCGGAGGCAATTCACCGGCCTCGAGCGAGGAAATACTCGCGAATGAGCACTCAGCCCAGGTGTACCGGAACGGGCCGCGGAGAAATTCACCTCGAACGGATGACGGGTCCCGATGGACGCGGTGGGACCGAGGCGGACAAGGCGGTCACAACCCGGCGGCAGCCACCCGAACGGTGCTTTACATCTGGCCACTACTTGTCAAGTTGGATGGACATCACCTACCGTCTTGTCAAGCACGTCGGCAGCGTCGTCGATGGAGGAGGACGAGATGAGCGAAGCCGTGGGAACGGTGCCCGCCGGGTCGACCGAGTCGTGGACCGACCGCAAGCGCTACCTCTGGCTGATCGGGCTCGTGGTGCCCTCGCTCGCGTTCCTGGCCATCGGGCTGCACGCGGCCACCGGCTGGGGCGTGTGGTTCTGGATCGGGCCGATCGTGATCCTCGTGGTCGTGCCCCTGATCGACCTGGTCGCGGGCCTCGACCGCAGCAACCCTCCCGACGACGTGCTCGAGCGGCTCGAAAACGACCGCTACTACCGGTGGATCACCTACCTCTTCCTGCCGATCCAGTACGTCGGCTTCGTGGCCGCGTTCTGGCTGATCGGCCGCGGCGACCTCACCGTGGTGGACAAGATCGGGCTGGCCGCCTCGATCGGCTGCATCGGCGGGATCGGCATCAACACCGCCCACGAACTGGGCCACAAGAAGGAGAGCCACGAGCGCTGGCTGTCGAAGATCGCGCTGGCGCAGAGCTTCTACGGCCACTTCTACATCGAGCACAACCGCGGCCACCACGTGCGGGTGGCCACGCCCGAGGACCCGGCTTCGAGCCGTGTCGGGGAGAGCTTCTACAGCTTCTGGCCACGCACGGTGGGCGGTTCGCTGGCCTCGGCGTGGCGGCTGGAGCGCAAACGCTACGGCCGCCACGGCAAGCACCCGTTCCGCCTGGGCAACGACGTGCTCAACGCGTGGCTGATGTCGGCCGTGCTGTGGGCGGCGATGCTGGTGTGGCTCGGGGTGGGGATCCTGCCGTACCTGCTGATCCAGGCCGTGGTGGGTTTTTCGCTGCTGGAAGTGGTGAACTACATGGAGCACTACGGGATGCTGCGCAAGCGCGTGGGCCCGCCCGAGCGGCGCCGCCCCGAGCGCGTGGATCCGAGCCACAGCTGGAATTCCAACAACATCGCCACCAACGTGCTGCTGTACCACCTGCAGCGCCACAGCGACCACCACGCCAACCCCACGCGCCGCTACCAGACGCTGCGCGACTTCTCCGAATCGCCGGTACTGCCCACCGGCTACGCGGGGATGATCGTGCTGGCGCTCGTGCCGCCGGTGTGGCGGCGGGTGATGGACCCGCGCGTGCTCGCGCACTTCGACGGCGACATCTCGCGCGCGAACATCCAGCCGCGCAAGCGGGGCAAGGTCCTGGCCCGGTACGGCGCTCGGGTCGCGGCCGAGGTTCCCGCGGCTGCCGAGGTTTCCGTGGCCGCCGATACGCGCGGCGACGCGACCGAGGGCGGCAGGTGCCCCGGTTGCGGTTATGTCTACGACGAACGGCGCGGCGACCCGCGTGAGGGCTTCCCGGCCGGCACGCCGTGGTCGGCGATCCCGGACTCGTGGTGCTGCCCGGACTGCGGCGTGCGTGAGAAGGTCGACTTCGTGGCTCCTGGAAGGGTGGATGCGTGATGCGGATCGAGGCGGACCGCGAGCTGTGCGCGGGGCTCGGCATGTGCGAGGCGATGGCGCCGGACTTCTTCGAGGTGGGCGACGACGGCGTGGTGGTGCTGCTCGACGAGACGCCGGGCGAAGAGCACCGGATGGACCTCACGGCGGCCACGGAGGCGTGCCCGATGCTGGCGTTGAAGGTGCGGGATTGAGGACTGCGGAAATGAGGACTGGGTCGAGGACTGCGGCGTCGAGGACTTCGCGGACTTCGGGGTTCACGGAGAAGGCGGCTTAGGATGACGACCGTGAGCGGGGCACTGCGGGCGGCACCGCCTGAGGGCGGGCAGCACCGGCAGCCGATCGTCGCGGCGGCGATCGAGCTGACCGCGAGCGAGGGCTGGTCGGCCGTGACCATGGCCCGGTTGGCCGTGGCCGCCGGGGTGAGCCGCCAGACCGTGTACAACGAGATCGGGTCGAAGGCCGCGCTGGCCGAGGTCATGATCTCCCACGAGCTGGCGCGGTTCCTCGCCGTGGTGCGCACCGCGTTCGAGCGCCACCCCCGTGACCTGGTCGAGGCGATCTACGAGGCCATCCGCGCCGTGCTCGACCTCGCCGACGACAACACGCTCCTGCGCGCCATCGCCTCGGCGACCCACGGCACGGACACCGAGCTGCTGCCCCTGCTCACCACCCGCGCGGGCTCGCTGCTCACCGAGGCGAAGACGATGCTGGCCGAGCGCGTGCGCGCCTACGAGCCGCCGTTGGACGACGACCAGGTCGCCGTGGTGATCGACCTCGTGGTGCGCACCGTGCTGAGCCACGTGATGCAGCCGTCCGACACCCCCGCCCGCACGGCCGACGCCCTGGCCTGGGTGGTCGGACGCGTGCTCGGCACGTCGGCATCCCGCCCGATGCGCCAGCGCTGAGCACCCCGGCTGGGGCATGATGGACCCCGTGGAATCGACCAGGGTCGACCGCTGGCTGTGGGCCGTCCGGCTGGCGAAGACGCGCTCGGACGCCGCCGCGGCGTGCCGGGGCGGGCACGTGCGCGTGAACGACCGCCCCGCCAAACCCGCCACGTCCGTGGTCCCCGGCGACGAGGTGCGCGCCCGCATCGGCACGACCACTCGGGTGGTGGAGGTCGTGGTGGTGATCCAGAAACGCGTCGGCGCCCCCGAGGCGGCGAAGTGCCTGATCGACCGGACACCGAAGCCGCCGCCGGAAGCGGCCATTCCGGTGGCCCGCCGTGACCGCGGGGCCGGGCGGCCGACGAAGCGAGAACGGCGGGAGTTGGACGAGTTCCGGTCACGGTGGGGGTGAGGGCTGCGGGTGACGGCTCGGGACTGGCTGCGCAGCGCCGGGGTTGACTCCGCGGGATCGGGTCAGTGCAGCGTGTCGGCCACGCACTTCGCGGCTTCGGCGATCAGGGCGTAGCGCGGCTCGTCGTCGTAGGCGGTGCGGTCGGACATGATCGCGAGCACCAGCGGTGGGGCGCCGGGCGGGATGACCACGGCGACGTCGTTCACGCGGCCGTAGTCGCCGTGGCCGGTTTTGCCGAGGACCCGCCACGGTGCCGGCACCCCGGCGCGGATGGTCTGCGCACCGGTGGTGCTGCGCGCGAGCCAGCTTTCGACGAGCGCACGCCGGTCCGGGGGCAAGGCGTCGCCGAGGAGGACACGACGGTGTGCTTCGGCGAGCGCGCGAGGTGTGGTGGTGTCGCGCGGGTCGCCGGGGCGGTCGCGGTTGAGCTCGGGTTCGTAGGTGTCCATCCGGCTCACCCGATCCCCCAGGCCGCGCAGGTACGCGGTGAGGCCGGCGGGGCCGCCCGCGTCGCGCATCAGCAGGTTGCCGGCCGTACCGTCGCTGTAGCGGATCGCGGCGTCGCACAGCTCCCGCACGGTCATGCCGGCCCCGGCGTGGTGCTCGGTGATCGGCGAGACGGAGTCGACTTCGGCCCGGGTGTAGCGCACGGTCGTGTCCAGATAGGACAGTGGATGAGCCTGCAGCACCGCCGCGACGGCGAAGGTCTTGAAGGTCGAGCAGAACGCGAACCGTTCGTCCCCGCGGTAGTCCAGCGTGGCACCGCTGCCGGTCGCGAGCGCGTGCACGCCGAGGCGCGCTCGGTACTTGCCTTCCAGCGCAGCCAACGGCGCGGTCGACGGCGGCTTCGGCGCGGGTGTCGGTGTGGGTCTCGACGAGGGTGTCGGCGTCGGCGTGGCTGCCGGTCGGGCCGGCGCCGCGCAGCCGGCGAGCGGAGCCACCAGCGCCGCGACGAGCAGGCTGCGGCGGGCGAGTGGACGGCCGGCCAACGGGGTTCCTTTCACGATTCCGCGTCCGCCAAGGAAAAACCCGGGTGCGGGACCCGCGGCGGACGGCCTTCGGGATGGTATTCGAAGTGCCACCACTCGTTGTCGTACACGCGGTAGAGGTGGTGGGCGGCGCCGTGGCGTTCGAGCCAGCGGGCGCCGTCGCGGGGGCGGACGTCGAGGGCCGAGCCGGTGACGTGGCGGGACAACGCGGGCGGCAAGGTGTGGCGTGCGGTGCCGGCGCGGCCGGCTTCGGCGGTGAACAGGCGATGCTGCGCTTGGGCGTCACGGTGGCCCGACGTGAGGCCGAGGAGCGTGCCGTCGCGCCAGAGGGCGGTGGCGCGGGCCGCGGTGAAGGCCGCCAGAGTGCCGGGTGACAGGCCGGTGAGGTCTTCGGCCGGGAAGCGGATTCGCAGGGCCCACGCACACGCCGCGGACCGGGCCCGCCCGGGCGCGAGCACGACCGCGAACGGCCACAGCGCGAAGGCCAGCAACCGCGTGATCAGCCGGTAGCCGACATCGCGGCGGCGAGCATCGTCCAGCCGGTGAAACCGTGCTCCCCCAGGAGGACGTCTCATCCCAGCGCCTTGATCGCGGCGGCCGTCGCGCGGGCGACGAGCGCGTCGTCCGTGGGGGCGTCGGCGGCGGGGCGGTCGGAGAACACCACGAACACGATCGGGGCGCGGCCCGGGGGCCAGGCGACGGCGATGTCGTTGCGGGTGCCGTGGTCGGCGGTGCCGGTTTTGTCGGCGACGGTCCAGTCCTTCGGCAGGCCCGCGCGGATCAGGGTCGCGCCGGTGGTGTTGGCGCGCATGGTGTCGGTCAGCACGGTGCGCGCCGGCGCGGGGAGCGTGTCGCCGAGGAGCACGGTGCGCAGGTCGGCCGCCCAGGCGCGCGGGGTGCTCGTGTCGCGCGGGTCGCCCGGGGCGGTTTCGTTGAGGGTGGGTTCGACGCGGTCGACGTGGCTGGTGGTGTCGCCGATCGAGCGCAGCCAGGAGTTCAGTGCGGCCGGCCCGCCGAGTTCGCGGAAGAGCAGGTTGCCGCCGGTGTCGTCGCTGTAGCGCAGGGCGGCGTCCATGGCCGCGCCCAGCGTCAGGCCGGCGCCCGCGTGGTTCTGCGTGATCGGTGAGTTGGCCACGACGTCGGCCGGGCCGTAGTGCTCCATGCGGTCGAGGCCGGCCGTCCCGACCTTCTGCAGCACGGCCGCGGCGCTGAAGACCTTGTGCGTCGAGGCGTAGGCGAAGCGTTCGTCGGCGCGGTAGGCGACCTCGCGGCCCGAGCCGGTGTCCACGGCGTACACGCCGAGCCGGGCGCCGAAGGACCGTTCGAGGTCCTCGAAGTCGTGGCTCTTCGGTGCGGCGGACGAAGCGGACGAAGCGCTGGTGGCCGGCGGTGCGGCCGCCGGCGCGCCGCAGCCCGTGAGGACCACCCCCGTCACGGCCAACGCAGCCACCGCTGACTTGCTGAACACTCGGTTCCCCCTTTTGGAAGTGATCGACATCCGCAGTCTCGCGAAGCGCACTCATGCTGTCCAAGACAGAAGTGGCCCCTTCCATGTCGAACTGGCATACAGTGTGGTCGTGGACCTGATCGGGAGCTGCCGCGCGTTCGTCGGCGTGAGCGAAACCGGGAGCTTCACGGCGGGGGCGGCGGTGGCCGGCATCCCCCAGCCCGTGGCGAGCCGGCGGATCGCGGCGCTCGAACGCCACCTCGGCGAGCGGCTCTTCGACCGCGCGACGCGGCGCGCGCAGCTCACGCCGTTCGGCCGCGACATGCTGCCCTCGGCGCGCCGGCTCGTGCACCTGGCCGACGCGATGGAGCACGACGCGAAGCGCGCCAAGCTGCGGCCGCTGCGCCTCGCCGTGCCCGACACCTGCTCCACGCGCGACCTGGCCGAGCTCGACGCCGAGGCCCGTACGCTCGGCATCTTCCTCGAGTTCCGGCCCGCGCCGCCCGGCGAGCGGGCCGAGCTCGTGCGCACGCAGGACGTGCGCGCGGCGCTCGTCGCGGTGCCCGCCGCGGAAGCCGTGTGGACGGTGCCGCTCGGCGTGGCCGCCACGGAACGCCGGCCGCTGCCGCCGGTCGTGCACCTCGAAACGCTGCGGCCCGGGCGCGCCGCCGGCGCCGAGCGCCGCCGCGTGTGGATCCAGCCCGAGGACGACGTGCCCCACCTGCGCGACCGCGTGTTCCGCGTCCGCGACGCCGTGGGCCTGCAGCCGGCGCAGGTCGCCGTGGCCGATTCGCTCACGGCCGCCGCGGCGGGCGTCTACGCTTCGGCCGACCTGCTGCTCTGCTCCCCCGCCCAGGCCACCGAACTCGGCCTGGGCTGGCGTCCCCTCGGCGACGCCGAGCTCACCCGCGGCTTCGACGTCGCGGCCGCCCTCGGCGAAGACGCCCAGCACCTGCGCACCCGGCTGCGCGCAGCCATCGCCCGCTGCCTCGGCGCCCCCGACCAGGAGAACCCCACGTGAGCACCCCCGCCCTGCTGCACGACCTGCGCGCCGAACTCGACCACGGCGGCCTGCGCGGCTCGTTCCTCGTGCGCGACCTGACCACCGGCCGTGAACTCGGCCTCGACCCGGACCTGGAGTTCCCCAGCGCGTCGCTGGTCAAGGTGCCGCTGGCGGCCGCCACGCTCGAACGCATCCGCCGCGGCGAGCTGGACGGCGCGACGCAACTGGAGGTCGAGCCCGGCCGCGTGACCACGCCGGGGCCGGCCGGGCTGGCGCGGTTCCGCCATCCCGCGCGGGTGGCGATCGACGACCTGCTCTACCTGAGCGTGGCGATCAGCGACGGCACGGCGGCCGACGCGTTGTTCGAGCTCACCCCGCCCGCCGAGGTCACGCGGCTGCTGCGCGGCTGGGGCATCACCGGCGTCTCCGTGCGGCACGCGACGGCCGAGCTGGCCGACACGCCGGCCGAGCGGTTCGAGCCCGGCGAGATCCACCTGGCCCACGCGCTGGCCATCCGGGCCGGCACGGCCGGGCAGGGGCATCCGGTGGCGCAATTGGACCTGAGCCGCGCCAGCGCCGGTTCGGCGCGAGCGTATGTGGCACTGCTGGAGGCGTTGTGGCGGCCATCCACAATAGACCCCTGGGTGGCCGCGCGGGTGCGTGACCTGATGGCCCACAACCTGTTGCGGCAGCGGCTCACTCCCGATTTCGGTTCCGACGCCACGAAGTGGTCGTCGAAAACCGGGACGCTGCTGAACCTGCGGCACGAGGTCGGGGTCGCCGAGCACGCGGACGGCGGGGTGTTCGCCGTCGCCGCGCTCACCGAGTCGCGCGTGCCGGCGGCGATCCAGCCCGAGGCGGAGATCCTGATGGCGCGCGTGGCCCGTGCGCTGCGGGACCACCTGCGGTCACGCTGAGGCCAGGCCGTCGAGCCAGCGGCTGAGGACGGCGTCGGCGATCGCGGGGTCGTCGCGCAGGATGCTGGTGAGAGCGAGGCCGCGCAGCAGCATCAGGAGGGACTCGAAGTCGAGCCGCTCGTCCACTGTGGACTCCGCGGCGAACGCCTTGCGCAGCTCGCGGCCGAGCTCGCGTTCGGCCGGCAGCAGCGCCGCGCGCAGCGCCTCGTCGGTGCGCGCGCCCAGCCAGAGCTCCAGCCCGGCCAGGAACAACGGGCCCGACATCGCCTGCCGCAGCGCCGCCACCAGCCGCGGCCGCGACCGCGCTCCGGCGTGGCGCACCTGGTCCAGCTGCTGCTCGGCGATGTGGTGGATGGCGGCCACGAACAGGTCCGCCTTCGACCCGAAGTGGTGCAGCAGCGCACCTCGCGACACCCCGGCCCGTTCCTGCACGCGCTGCGTCGTGGTGCGCGCGTAGCCGAACTCCACCAGGCACTCGACGGTGGCGTCGAGCAGGATCTGGTGCGTGCGCGCTCGCTGTTCGCTCCGGGTCACGCCGGCAGCCTACCGGCTTCGTTGACAGTCCGGACGGACTGTGAAACCGTCGCGGCATGCTCGCTGTGGAGTTGGTGCGCCGAGGCGCGCGGCGGTTCGCGGACCGGACGGCCGTGGTCGTCGGCGACCGGGAGTTCAGCTTCGCCGAGGTCGACGAGCGGGCCAGCCGGCTCGCCAACGCACTGCTCACCACCGGCGCCCGTCGCGTCGGACTGCTGGTGGACAACGGCGAGTGGTCGATTCCGCTCGACTTCGCCTGCCTCAAGGCCGGGATCACCCGCGTGCCGCTCAACGCGCGCCTGGCCGTGGCCGAGCAGACCCGCATGCTCGCCGAGACCGGCGTGACGCTGCTCGTGTACAGCGCCGCGCTCGCCGAGCGGGCCGTGGCGCTCGCGGAGGCGCTCGACGGCCTGCGGCTGGCCGGCCTCGGCGACCGGCAGCGCGCCGAGGACCTCGATCTCGTGGCCGCGCTGGACCGGGTGCCCGCGGCCGATCCGCGGGTGGCGGTCTCGCCGGAGGACGTGGTGCTCGCGCTGTACACGTCCGGCACCACCGGCACGCTCAAGGCCGCGCAGCACACGCAGGCGAGCTACGCCGCCATCACCACCAACATCCTCGCCAACCTCCTCTCCCCCGGTCGTGATTCGGCGATGCTGCACGCCGCTTCGCTGATCCACGCCAGCGGCACTTTCGTGCTGCCGTACTGGATCCGCGGCGGCCGCGCGATCGTGGTGCCGGGATTCGATCCTGAGTCCTATGTGGACGCCGTCGCGCGAAACCGGGTCACCGACGTGAACCTGGTGCCGACGATGCTCGGGATGCTGCTCGCCGGGCCCGGCGCTGGACTGTCCACCTTGGACACCATCGTGTACGGCGCGAGCCCGATGCCGCGGCCGCTGCTGAACGAGGCACTGGACCGGCTCGGACCGAAGCTCGTGCAGTACTACGGCCAGACGGAAGCGCCGTTGTGCCAGACCGTGCTTCGCCAGGAGGACCACGTCGGCGAGCTGCTCGGCTCGTGCGGCCACCCGGCGGTGGACGCGGAGGTGGTGCTCACCGATCCGGACGGCAATCCCGTGCCGCCGGGGGAGATCGGCGAGATCCGGGTGCGTGCGCCGTTCACGATGAGCGGCTACCTCGACGCGCCCGGGCTGACCGCCGAGACGCTGGTGGACGGCTGGATCCGCACCCGCGACCTGGCGCGCGCCGACGAGCGCGGCTACCTCTACCTCGTCGACCGGGCGAGCGACATGATCGTGACCGGCGGGTACAACGTCTACCCGCGTGAGGTCGAGGACGCGCTGGCCGCGCACCCGGCCGTGGCCGAGTCCGCGGTGGTCGGCGCGCCCGACCCGACGTGGGTCGAGGCGGTCACGGCGTTCGTCGCGCTGCGGCCCGGCGCCGCGGTGTCCGAAGAGGACTTGCGCGCGCACGTGCGCGGGCTGCTCGCCGGGTACAAGGTGCCCAAGAGCGTGCGGGTGGTCGACGCGATCCCGAAATCCGCGGTGGGCAAGATCCTGCGCCGCGCCCTGCGTGAACCCCTGTGGGAGGGCCGATGAGCGTCCTGGTCGAGAAGCGCGGGCCGGTCACGATCATCACGATCGACCGGCCGGAGCGGCGCAACGCTGTGGACCGCGCCACCGCAGAGTCCCTGGCCGAGGCCTTCCGCGCGTTCGACACCGATCCCGACGCGTCCGTCGCGATCCTGCGGGGCACCGGCGGCACCTTCTGCGCGGGCGCCGACCTCAAGGCCGTGAGCGAAGGCCGCGGCAACCGCACCGAACCCACCGGCGACGGCCCGATGGGCCCGACCCGCCTGCGCCTGACCAAGCCGGTCATCGCCGCCATCGCCGGCCACGCCGTCGCGGGCGGACTGGAACTCGCCCTGTGGTGCGACCTGCGCGTCGCCGACACCACCGCGATCTTCGGCGTCTTCTGCCGCCGCTGGGGCGTCCCCCTCATCGACGGCGGCACCGTGCGCCTGCCCCGGCTCATCGGCCAGAGCCACGCCCTGGACCTGATCCTCACGGGCCGCCCGGTCGCCGCCGAGGAGGCGCTGCGCATGGGGCTGGCCAACCGGGTGGTCCCCGCCGGCGAGTCGCTCACCGCGGCCCTCGAGCTGGCGAACGCGCTGGCCGCGTTCCCGCAGACCTGCCTGCGCGAGGACCGCGCTTCCGTCCTGGAACAACCCGGCCTATCCGAAGAGGCCGCCCTGGCCAACGAATTCGCCCACGGCCAGACCTCCCTCACCACCGACACCCTCGCCGGCGCCACCCGCTTCGCCACCGGCGCGGGGCGGCATGGTTCGTTCGACAGCTGAGCCTGAGACGCCCGGCGGAGCTGAACCCGAGGCAGGGCACGAACCCCGCCCCAGGTTCAGCCCGCCCTCACGCCGCGACGTACCCCGCGTCCAGTTCCCGGTGCAGGGTCACCCGGTCGATCGCGTTCTCCCACTTGCCCACGACCAGCGTGGCGACGCAGTTGCCCGCGATGTTGGTGAACACGAAGGCCGCCGACAGGACACTGTGGACGCCGAGCACCAGCGCGATGCTGCTGACCGGGATGGTGTGCGTGGCCGCCAGGGTGAGGGCCAGCACCGCGATGGCCGAACCCGAGACGCCCGCGCCGCCCTTGGAGGTCAGGAGGAGGACGAACAGGAGGCCGAGCTGGGCCTGCCAGCTCAGGTCCGTGCCGGTGGCCTGCGCCAGGAACACGCTGACCGCGGCGAAGTACAGGCAGGTGCCGTCGTGGTTGAAGCTGTAGGCGGTGGGCAGGACGAGGCCGACCACCGGCTCGTCGACGCCCAGTTTCTCCAGCTTCGCCGTGAGCTGCGGGAACACGCTCTCGGACGAGCTCGTGCCGAGGACCAGCACCAGCTCGGCGCGGAAGTAGCGCATCACCTTCCACAGGCTCACGCCGGCGAAGCGCGAAACGGGCCACAGCACGAGCACGAAGAACAGCACCACGATCAGGTAGAACACGCCCACGAGCTTGCCCAACGGAAGCAAAGTGGACAGTCCGTACTTGGACACCGTGAACGCGATCGCGCCGAACGCCGCGAACGGGGCCAGGCGCATCACCTTCTTGATGATCCAGAACAGCGACTGCTGCACGGTGCCCACGATGTTCAGCACCGGCTGCGCCTTCTCGCCCAGGGCGGCGAGGCCGCAGGCGAACAGGACCGAGAACACCAGCACCTGCAGGATCTCGCCCTTGGCGAACGCGTCGACGGCCGAGGTGGGCACGAGGCTCACCAGGAAATCGTCGAAGCCCTCGGACTTGGCGGGCGCGGCCGACGCCGGTGCGTGCAGCGTCGAGGGGTCGATGTTCATGCCGACGCCGGGCTTGAGCACGTTGACCACCACGAGGCCGATCACCAGCGCGATCGTGGTGATCACCTCGAAGTACACAATGGACTTCACCGCGATGCGGCCGACCTTGCCGAGGTCGCGCACGCTCGCGATGCCGTGAGTGACCGTGCAGAAGATGATCAGGCCGACGACCATCTGGATCAGGTGGATGAAGATGTCGCCGAGGAAGTCGACGTGGTGCCCGACCGAGGGCGCGAGCGCGCCCACGAGCACGCCGACGACGACGCCGGCGAGGACCTGGAACGTGAGGTCCTGGTAGAACGGCTTGCGCTTGCGGGTCTGCTCGGGGGCGCCCGCGGACGTGGTTTCGCTCATGGTGTTTCCGGTTTCTCCGTTGAAAGCTCCGGTGGGAACGCTGGGGACTAGCCGAGGATCTGCCGCGCCGGCGCGAACACCTCGTCGGCGTCGAGGCGGCGCGGGAGCAGGCCCTGTTCGAGACACGCGTCGACGATCAGCTCGATCGGGCCGCGCAGCCGCTCGAAGCCGAACATCGTGGGGATCGGGGCACCCCCGGGCCGCGCGACGTTCGCGTCGGCGCGCACCAGCAGGTCGTAGGCCTCGCGCACGGCGGCGGGATCCCGGTGGCTCACGGACGAACCCGCCACGACCATGTGGTTGATCGGCATGAAGCCGTGCTCGCGCCACCACTGCTCGTCGCGCTGGGCGGCGTCGGGGATCACCCGCACGAACTCGTCGCCTTCGGGCAGGTCGTTGCCGAGGATGGTGGCGTCGATGCGGCCTTCGCGCAGCAGGTCGGGCAGGCTCGAGTCGCCGACGCCGTGCTCCACGAAGTCCGGGTCCTCGTATTCGGCGACGTGGGCGCCGTCGCGGGTCAGCCAGCGGATGTCGCGCGAGGCGAGGCCGAAGTCCTCGGTGAGGTGCGCGCGCACCCACATGCCGGTGGTCTGCGTGAACGCCCGCACGCCGATGGTCTTGCCCTTGAGCTCCGCCGGGTTCACCGGGCGCTCGGCGTGCGCGATGAGGCAGCCGCGCTGGAAGCGCGACGCGACCACGACCGGCAGCAACACCACAGGCCGGCCGTAGGCGATCGCTTGCAGCGCCGTGACCACGGCGAGCTCGCTCAGGTCGTAGGCCTCGTCGCGCACCATCGGCGCGAAGGCCTTGTGCACCGGCGAAGCCGCGTGGAAGTCGAGGCGCACCGACTCACTGGTGACCTCGCCGTTCTTCAGCGGCGCGGTGTGCGGGTAGTCGGCCAGGACGGTCCGCAGGATCGTGGGCTCAGGCACGACGGGCACCCTTCAGCGACGGGTAGAAAGCGGCGGCGGTCCCGCCGAAGATCTGGTCCAGGTCGGCGTCCGGCAGCACGGACACCGTCTCGCGGGCCTCGGCCAGCAGGTCGGGCAGCACACCCTCGGCCGCCGGGAAGTTCGAACCCCACGCGATGCGCCCGGCACCGTAGGCCGCGACCAGGTCGGTGAGGAACTCCTCGGTCGTCGACGCCCCCTTCGCCGACGCGGCCAGCGCGCGGTGCGTGAGCTTCAGGTACACGCCCGGGTAGGCGGCGAGGTCGAACAGGTCCTTGGCCAGCCGGTAGGGCCGCCCGTCGGACAGGTCGGGCCGGGCGCAGTGGTCGAGCAGCACGCGCACGCCGGGGAAGCGGTCGAGCAGCTCGCGCAGCTTGGGCAGGCCCTGGATCGTCATCTGCAGGCAGATCGGGATGTCGTGCTTCTCGGCGTGGGCCCAGGCCGGGAACGAGTCCTCGTGGCCGAGCCAGTCGGCCTGGCCCGGCATGGTCGTGCCGGTGGTGAACAGGCGGAAACCCGAGAGCCCCAGGCCCTGCCAGTGGTCGATCTTTTCCACGGCGTCGGGCGCCATCGCGTCGAGCGAGTAGACGCCCGCGAACCGGTCGGGGTGCCGCTGCAGCGCTTCGACGACGTACCGGTTGTCGTGCCCGTACACGGTCGACGCCTGCACCACCACGGCCTGCGCGATACCCGCCGCGTCCAGCGCCCGCACCAACCCGTCGATGTCCACCGGGTGCGCCTTCGACCACTCGCTCTGCTTGCCGCCGATGGGGTCGACCGGGTACTGGTCCGCGTCCGGGGAGATGACGTGGGTGTGCGAATCGATGATGTCCATGTGACCTCCTGTGAACCGGGGGAACGGCACCGCCCCGGATCCCCGGCGACCCGGCCCGGAGCCCGCGCGCTCCGGCAGACGAGGACCATACACGATTGTTAACAATCTCGTAGAAGATTGTGGGGACGATTTCGTTCAGGATCACCGCCCGGGTGCGCCTAGTGAGCGCAGAGCGACCCCGGCGGTGGTGTCGGCGCAGGTAGGAAGGGCGGGGGTAAGGGCCATCCTGACAAGAGGGCCTTCGGAGGGCGGACGCCGGGGGCGGAAAACCGGTGGCTGGGGGACCTCGATGTCCGGTTGGTGGACGTCGGGTGGTGTTGCTTTGCGCGGGGCGGAATCGGTGTCGCCGTGGTGCTGCAGCCAAGAGGCCGGCGCACGTTCCGGACTTCGGCCCCGAGTCCCAGGCTCACGCGAGGTCGCATCGCCGACCCCCGGGCCCTATGCGGCACCGAAGCCGTGCCGGAACAACAGCGACCGCCCCCGCACAGCACAACGCCCTGGACTCCAGCAGGAACCCAGGGCGTTGTCGTGGCCGGCGGTGGAAACTTGGAACTCAACACAGGACTGCCCGGACTCGCATGCGCAGGCCCCCGAGGCACCAACCGATCCAAGGCAACCACCCCACACAAGATCCCAAACCCCGACAACAGCCCAGAGCACCACCGCGGCAATCCTCGACGGCAACCCCAAACGCACCCAGGACCTCTCGGACTTGCGCCGCAGGCACCGTGCCAGAGCGGTGCCGTAGCGGCGACCCGAGCCCGGGCGGCTATTCACCGGACGACGCAACACCCCGAGCTCGAGGCGCTCAGAGCCCCACTGCGGTGGAGCGCCGTGGCAAACCCCCAACTCCGGACGCCGCGGACTGCCGGGCCCCATGCACGCCCGAAACCGTGTCGGAACCCGCGGACAGCACAACGCCCCGGACTCCGGCGGGAGCCCAGGGCGTCGTAGTGGCGGGAGCGACGGCGACCCCGCAACCGGGGCCGCCGGGCAGCGGATCAGCCGAACATGCCCGGCTGGTAGTGGCCGGCCGGCTGCTGGGTGATCACGTTGATGCGGTTGTAGGTGTTGATGAGCGCGATGAGCATCACGAGGGCCGACAGCTGGGCCTCGTCGTAGTGCTTCACCGCCTGCTGCCACGTGTCGTCCGGGACGCCGCCCGCGGCGTCGGCGATGCGGGTGCCCTCTTCGACCAGGGCGAGGGCCGCGCGTTCGGCGTCGGTGAAGACGGTGGCTTCGCCCCAGGCCGCGACGAGGTTGAGGCGGGTGACCTCCTCGCCGGCGGCGACGGCGTCCTTGAAGTGCATGTCGGTGCAGAAGCCGCAGCCGTTGATCTGGCTGGCACGCAGCTTCACGAGCTCCTGGGTCGCCTCGGGCAGGCCCGAGTCGGCGATCGGCTTGTTCGCGGCCATCAGGTACTTCATGAACTTGCCGGCGACCGGGTTCTCGAAGAGGTTGAGTCGTGCTTCCACTGGTCTGCTCCTTCACTGGGTTACGCAGTCTTGACGGCTGCGCCCGCGAAGTTGTGACAGCCGAGGAAGTGACCTGCGTCTCACCCCAGGTCGGCCTCCGCGCGGATCTCCAGAGCGGCACCGGGCTGGTGCAGCTCGAGCACCACGAGCTCGTTGTGCCCCGCCCGCCACAGCGGTTCCGGCGCGTAAAGCGTGCGCTGCGGACCGCGGTCCCAGTAGCGGCCGAGGTTGAAGCCGTTGAGCCAGACCACGCCCTTCTCCCAGCCGGGCAGCGCGACGAACCCGTCGGCGGGCCGGTCGATCGTCACCGTGGCGCGGTGGAAGGCCGGGCCGGCGGCCGAACCCGGGGTGAAGTGCACTGTGGACAGATCGTCGAGCGGCAACGGCCTGATCTCCCAGCCGAAGAGCTTCTGCTGGGTGTTCATGGCGACCCACCCGTCGATGCCCTTGCGGTCGGCGAGGTAGGGCCCGTAGTTCACCCGCCCCATCGTGTCCACGAGGAGGTCGAGCTGGTTCGACTCCTCCTCGAACTCCACGTCCACCGTGGCGTCGGGTGTGTTGCGGTCGAGCACACCCACCTGCTTGCCACCGGCGAAGACCAGCGCGCGGTCGCCGAGGCCGTGGATGCCGAGCGTGCCGCTGTGCGGGCCCTGCACGTGCGTGCGGTAGTGGATCAGCCCGGTCGCCTGCCCCACCTTTTCCATCGGCAACGGCTGGGCCGAGCGCACCACCTTCGACAACGCCGGCAGCGATTCCAGCAGCGAAGCCGAAGAATCCGGCTTCACGGTCTGCGGCGCCAGCCGTGCCGAACGCCCCGGCACCGGGCCCGGCGGCAGCGCGGTGTACTTGCCGATCACCGCCCGCAACGCGGTGAACTTCGCGCCCAGGTCCCCCGCCTCCCCCACCGGCGAGTCGTAGTCGTAACTCGTCACGGTGGGCTGGTAAGTGGTGCCGGAGGTGTTGGCGCCGCTCGTGAAGCCGAAGTTCGTGCCGCCGCACGCCATGTACAGGTTCACCGACGCGCCCGTGGCCAGCAGCGTGTCGATGTACCCGGCCATCTGCTGCGGGTCGCGCGTGTTGTGCTGCTCGCCCCAGTGGTCGAACCAGCCGTCCCAGAACTCCGCCATCATCACCGGCTTGCCGGGCTGGAACTTCTTCAGCGCCGCCAGGCTGGGCAGCGGATTTCCGTCACCGGTGCCGACTTCGAGCGTGCCCGGGAGCGAGCCGAAGCGCAGGAAGAAGTCCGACGCGCCGTCGGCCGCGAACAGCAGGCTGGTCAGGCCACGAGCCCGCAGGCTGTCGCGCAGGTGCGCCAGGTACGACGTGTCGTTGCCGTAGCTGCCGTACTCGTTCTCGATCTGCACGGCGATCACCGGCCCGCCGCGGTGCGCCTCGAGCGCGGCCAGCCGCGGCACGAGGTGGTCGTACCAGGCGTCGACCGCCTTGAGGTACTTCGGATCGGCGCACCGCAGCTCGAGGTCCCGGTCGGCGAGCAGCCACGCGGGCAGGCCGCCGAATTCCCACTCCGCGCAGATGTACGGGCTCGGCCGCACGATCACCCGCAGCCCCACCTCCCCCGCCGTGCGGATGAACTTCGGCAGGTCGCGCCACCCGCTGAAGTCCGGGCGGCCCGGGTCAGGCTGGTGGAAGTTCCACGCCACGTACGTCTCGACCGTGTTCAGCCCGAGCGCCCGCAGCCGCTCCAGCCGGTCGCGCCACTGGTCGGGGTGGATGCGGAAGTAGTGCACGGCACCGGAGATGATCCGGAACGGCTTGCCGTCCAGGAGGAACTGCTCTCCGGACACGGTCAGCCCGCCGCGCCCGGCCGCCTCGGCCGGCCCGGCGAACACGGTGCTCGCCGCCGCCAGCCCGGCCGCCGCGCCGAGGAAACTCCGCCTGCTCACTGCGTTCACGAGGATTCTCCGTTCAGCCGAGCGTCGCGGTGCGGGCCTGGGTGATGAACGCGTCGAGCACGCCGTCGCCGACCAGCGCCTGCCGCACGCCCCACCGGTTGGTGTTGCCGGTCATCACCGCCGTGGCCTTCACCACCAGGGCGTCGGCCGAGGCGGTGAGCCGCTGCGCCGCCTTCGTGTCACCGCGACCGGCGGCGGCCAGTGCGTCGAGCTGGTCGACCATCGCACCGCCCCACAGCGTCGCGGCGTCGAGCCACGGCGCGGCCTCGTCGACGAACGCGGCCTCGACCCGGCCACCGCGGATCACCTTCGCGGCGTCGCGGATCTGCACGGCGTAGGCCCGCAGAGGGGAAACCCGGTGGTCACCCGCGTTCCACCGCTGCCAGAACGCGGCCGTCTTCGCCGCCAGCACCGGTGCCTGCGGCTGCCACGGGGTCGGACCGAACGTCGGCGCGAGGTGCTCGAGATCGGCGAACACCTGCAGCGCCGCCGTCGAGCGAGCGTCGCCGCCGGCCAGGCGCGCAAGCGCTTGCGGCCACGACCGGTCCGGCGAGTACCCCGCGTCGTTCCACGCGAAGTCGGTGGCCCCGAACTCGGCGACCTCGCTGGCCGCCTCCTGGTTCATCGGGTTGGCGACGATCCCGTTGAGGTACCGCGAAAGCCCGGCCTCGCGCTGGGCGTACGGCGCGAGCAGCAGCCGGCCGGCCGACTGGCCGTAGTCGTTCACCGGGTAGTTGTCCCAGAGGAACACCTTGCGCCCGTACACAGTGGACACCTGCTGGGCCTCGTCGACGGTCACGCTCGGCGGCACCACGTCCGTGCCGGTCCACTGCACCACCACCGACGGGTCGAGGTTCTCCCGCAGCTCGGTCTTGTAGGGCGAGTCCTTCAGGTCGCTGTACTCGGTCGGCACCGTCTGCAGTGGACGGACACCGTCGTGGGTCTTCACGAAGTCCGCGGTCACCGCGTTCAGCAGCGACACCTGCGCCTTGCCCGCGGCGGCCTGGCCGGGCGCGCCGAACGCCGTCTGGTCGGCGGCGCAGTTCCACTTGGTGTAGGAGATGTCGTCGAACGGCATCGAGAACGAGCGCACGCCGAGGTCGTACACCGACTGCAGTTTCGCCTTCACCGCGGCGAGGTCCTCAGGTGAGGAGAAGCAGATCGACACGCCGGGCGAAAGGGCATAGGTGAAGTCCACGTGGTGCGCGGTGGCCGACTGCACCAGCTGCCCGAGCGTGGCCAGCTCGTCGGCCGGGTACGCGTCGCGCCACTGCGCACGCAGATACGCGTCGTCCTTCGCGCTGTACACGTAGGTGTTGGCCTTCACCTCACCGAGGAACGCGATCTGCCGCAGCCGGTCGGCGGTGCTCCACGGCGGGCCGTAGAACCCCTCGATCGAACCGCGCAACGCCATGTTCGGCCAGTCGTGCACGGCCACGCCGCTGATGGCCCAGCCGTGACCCGACCGCACGAACAGCTGGCGCAGCGTCTGCGCGCCGTAGTACTGGCCCGCGCCGTCGCGCCCGGCGATCACGAGCTCGCCGTGGGCCGTGCTGAGCGAGTAGCCCTCGGCCTGCGCCGGCACCGCGGCGCCGGTGCTGCCGAGGCGGACCACCAGCGCGTGGCGCGGTTCGTGCCCGCGCGAGACGACGATGACCTTGCGCGCGCCGTGCTGGCGCAACAACGTGGTGACGAGGTCTTTCGCGGCCGCGTCGGTGGTGCTGTCGGTCACGAGCGCGACCTCGTCGGGCACGGTGAGGTCGGCGGAGTCGCGGCCGAGCGACTGCGGGGTGGGCGTGACGACCGGCAGCGGCTGGTGGTGCTCGGGCGCGGCCGCGGCGGGCTGGGTGAGCAGGGCGGCGAGCGTGACCCCGGCCGCGAGAGCGGCGGAGAGGTGACGGGTACGGCGAGTCATCGGCAGGTTCCCTCGGGCTCAGGCGGCGGGCGCCACGGTGCGGTACAGGGCGAAGGTCGCGAGGTACGGCGTGGCCCGCGCCTGCGTGATCACCACGCGCAGGTGGCTGGTCGTGACCGGTGCGGCCAGCGTGACCAGGCGGGTGGCGCCGACGGTGGTCACGGTGGTGAGCGTCTGCCACTTGCCGTCGACCTCGGCCTGCACGGTCGCGCCCTCCACGTGCTGGCCGTGGCTGATGTCCTCGCCGAGGCGGATCTGGTCGAACGTCGCGGGCCGGGCGAGCGGTACGTCGAGCGTGCCCTCCGAGGCCCCGTGCGGCGGGGTCCACGACGTGGTGAGCGAGCCGTCGGTCACCGCGGCCACGGCTTTGTCCCCGGGCCGGGCGTGGGCCTGGTTCACCTGGGTCGCGGCCACCGACTGACCGAAAGCGGCGAGCGCGGCGACGTCCGCGGGAGCGAGCTCACCGTCGGGGCCGGGCGGCACGTTGAGCAGCAGTGACGCGTTGCGGCCCACGGTGCGCCGGTAGATGTCGACGAGCTGCGCGGCGGTTTTCGGCTGCTCGTCCGGGTGGAAGAACCAGCCGGGCCGGATCGAGACGTCGGATTCGGCCGGCGCCCACTGCAGGTAGCGCACGGACGGGTCGGCGAGCACCTGGCGCGAGCCGAGGTCGCTGGCCGTCGCGCCGCCGAGGAACAGCTCTTCGTTGTGCGCGGTGTTCGGGTCGCCGGTGGTCGGCAGCGGGCTCCACTCGGTGGTGCGCGCCTGGCCGGCCTCGTTGCCGACCCAGCGCACGCCGGCGGGCCCGGCGAAGGTGACGGTGTTCGGCGAGAGCGCGTGGATCATCGAGAACCAGGTGGTGAAGTCGTAGTTCTCGCTGATGCCGTTGTCGCGCCACGGGTTCGCGCCGTCGAGCCACAGCTCGTCGATCGGGCCGTACTGGGTGAACAGTTCGTAGAGCTGGTTGAGGTAGTAGGTGTTGTAGTCGTCCTCGGTCACGTCGAAGCGCGGCAGCTTGCCGGCGGCGAGGGCGGCGGCGCGGTCGTCGTGGGGTACCAGCGTGGGGATGGTGCGCCGGGTCGCGGCGCTGCCGGTGCCGTAGCGGCCCTGGCCCTGCGGCGCGCTCGCCCGGTCGTCGTAGGTGGCTTGTTCTTCGATCGAGAGCGGCTGGCCCGCGGCGACCTTGGCTTCGACGCGCTTCACCTGGTCGGCGAAAAAGCTGGCCGGCAGTTCGGCGCCGTCGGCCGGCGAGAGGTACACGCCGACCTTGAGGCCGGCCCTGCGCGCGGAATCCACGTAGTCGCGCAGGATGTCGCCGCGCGGATTGGTGCAGGCCGCGTCGCGCACCTGCCAGAAGGCCGACGGGTCCTGCGTGCGCGTGGTCTGCGCGGTTTGGCGGGCACCGTCGGCACCGGTGCAGCCGGCGCTGACCCACCACGGGCTCGCGAGCACCGAGTGGTTGGTGTAGCGGGTGGGATAGAGCACGAACCCGTCGTGGTGCTTGGCCGTGAGCATCACCTGCGTCACGCCGGCGGCCTTGAGCGAGCGCATCCACTGGTCGGTGTCGACGGCGGACGGTGCGAACGTCGCTTCCTTCTCCGCGCCCGAACCCCATTCGCGGTCGGTGAAGGTGTTCATGCCGAAGTGGGTGAACGCGGTGACCGGCCGTTGTTGCCACGCGAGCTGGCCGGCCCGCGGCACCACGGCGGCGGCCTTCTGCAGCACGCGGTCCATGCCGTCGCACGGCTCGACGGTGATGATCGCGGCGGGCTTGATCGGTGCGGCGCAACCGTGGTCCGGCTGGGCGGGTGTCGCGGGTGAAGCCGTCGCGGGCGTGACGACTCCTGCGGCGGCGAGGGAAAACAGTGCGGCCAGAACCAGGTTCCGGCGCGTCGAGATCGGCACGTGCTCCTCCTGACGGGTCCGCGCGGCCGCGTGCCCCGGACGGCGACCGGCGACGAGCTGGTGGATCGCCCAGCACATTAGGTGCGCGATCCATCGGATGTCTAGACCTACTCGGGTGCGGTGCGGTGGGCTGTCCATTCCCTGTCCCGGCTCAGGAATCGGTGTTTATCCTGGTTGACGCCGTTCACTCGGCTCGCTGAAGCAGAAGGGGCAAGGTCAGTCGTCCGATGGGTCTTGACCGATGCGGTCAAGCGGCCGCGCCGGGGTAGCCGGGCTAAGATCCGCGAAGTGCTGACTGTGGCGGGGTGGCTCACGCTGGTGGTGTGGCTGGGACTCACCTTCGGCCACGGTTGGTTCTGGCTCACGGATCAGCGGCTGCCGGCTCGCTCGCCGCGGGATGCGACGCAGCCGGCCGGGTGGCCGTCTGTGGCGATCGTGGTGCCGGCACGGGACGAGGCGGCGGTGCTGCCGCGGACGTTGCCGACCCTGCTCGCCCAACGGTATCCGGGCGCGGCGCGCGTGATCCTCGTGGACGACGACAGCTCCGACGGCACCGGCACGCTGGCCCGGACTCTCGGCGCGACGCCCGGCGCGGTGCCGCTGACGGTGGTGACGCCGGACGCACTGCCGGCCGGCTGGACGGGCAAGCTCTGGGCGGCCGCGCGCGGCGTCGCCGAGGCCGGCGCGGTGGACTTCGTGCTGCTGACCGACGCGGACATCGCGCACGGGCCGGCTTCGCTCGAAACCCTCGTGGCCGTGAGCGACGGCTTCGACCTGGTTTCACAGATGGCCGTGCTGCGCACCGAAACGGCGTGGGAACGGCTGATCGTGCCGGCGTTCGTGTACTTCTTCGCGATGCTCTACCCGTTCCGGCGCGTGAACAACCCGCGCTCACGCGTGGCCGCGGCCGCCGGCGGGTGCGTGCTGGTGCGGCGGGGTGCGCTGGAGCGCGCCGGCGGCCTCGCGGCCATCCGCGGCGCCGTGATCGACGACGTCGCCCTGGCCCGCGCGGTCTCCTCGACGGGCGGACGCACCTGGCTGGGCTTCGCGACGACCGTCCACAGTGTCCGGCCGTACCCGCGCCTGGCCGACCTGTGGCACATGGTGGCGCGCACGGCGTACACGCAGCTGCGCCACTCACCCCTCGTACTGGCCGGCACGGTGCTCGGCCTGGCGCTGGTGTTCCTCGCTCCCCCGGCGCTCACCTTCGCCGGCCCGTCGTGGCCAGCGCTCGCCGCGTGGCTGCTGATGGCGGCGACGTTCGTGCCGATCGCGCGCTACTACCGGCAGTGGCCGGTGCTGGGCGTGCTGCTGCCGGTGACGGCGTTGCTGTACACGCTGATGACCCTGGACTCGGCCCGGCGGCATTTCCTCGGCCGTGGGGCGGGATGGAAGGGGCGGCATTACTCGTCCACTGAGGACAGTGCCTGACCGAGGGTCCAGATCGAGGCGCCGAGCAGCACCACGTCCTTGAGCAGGAACTGCCCGACCGGCGACAGCGCGGGAAATCCACCCGCGGCCGCGTCGCCGACGCCGGGCGTGGTGACGAAAAAGCTGAGCGTGGTGAGGAAAATGCCGATCCCGAGCGCGCTGCCCACCGCGGACACCCGGGGCAGCCACGGGCCGGCGGCGATGAGCGCGGCGGCGGCGAACTCGACCGAGCCGAGCACGATCGAGAGCGGTCGCGGGTCGAGGAAGTGGTTCAGCCAGCTCAGGAACGGGCTGTGCGACACGTATTGCTGGATGCGCTGGGCTTCCGACGCGGTGAGCTTCAGCACCGCGATCCACGCGACGACCAGCACAAGCCCGTAGCGCACGACCAGTCCGCCCACGGTTTCGACCCGCCGGCCCCAAGTTTTCACGAACGCCCCTTCTCTCGTGATCGGATGTCCGGCCGACGGTAACCAAGATCAGCTCGGCAGCCGAGAGGCTCGGGCCTTACGGATCGCTGACGGACCCTGAACCGTCCACATCGGACTCCAACCACGCCGGTTGACAGGCTGCCGGTCCGCGGTTCATGATGAACACATGTTCATGAACATGCGTTCATAACCCTGGGAGGACATCGTGACCGGCATCGTGAACACGGCACAGGCGCGAGCGTGGAACGGCTACGAGGGCGGGCATTGGGCCGAGCACGCCGCCCGCTACGACGCCGTGAACTGCGGATTCAACCCGGCCCTGCTGGCCGCGGTGGGCCCGGGCGACGACGTCGTCGACCTCGGCTGCGGTACGGGCCAGTTGACGCGGCTCGCGGCGCGGCGGTCGGGCACCGGCCGGGTGGTGGGCGTGGACCTGTCGGGGCCGATGCTGGCGGCGGCGCGGGCGCGTTCGGCGGACACGCCGAACGTGGTGTTCGAGCAGGGTGACGTGCAGGCGCACCCGTTCGCCGAGGCGGCGTTCGACGTGGCACTGAGCCGGTTCGGGGTGATGTTCTTCGCCGATCCGGTGGCGGCGTTCACCCGGGTGCGCGGCGCGTTGCGGCCCGGCGGGCGGCTGGCGTTCGTGTGCCTGACCGAGGTCGAGGGCACCGATCTCGGGACCGTGTTCGGCGCGCTCGGGCCGCTGCCCACGGGAAGCGGGCCGACGTCACTGGCCGATCCGGACCACACGCGCGAAGTGCTGGCCGGCGCTGGGTTTCGCGACGTCACGTGCACGCGCGTCGAGGCCGATCAGGTGTGGGGCCGGGCCGTGGCGGACGCGGCGGCGTTCATCGCGGGCTGGGGGCCGATCCACCAGCACCTGCCCGACGCCGACGCCCTGGCCCGCGCCCGGGCGGTGCTGGAGGAGGCGTTGCGGCCGTTCGCCGAGCCGGGCGCGGTGCGGCTGCGGGGCGCGGCGTGGCTCGTCACGGCGACGCGGTGAATACGATGGCGCACGATGTCACCGAGAACAGCCGCGGCCCTGCGTGACGGCGACCGCAGCCTGCGCGAGCACCTCATCGCGACGGCCGGCGCCCTCATGGCCGAGGAAGGCGCGGCGAAGCTGACCGTGCGCGCGATCGCACGCCGCGCCGGCGTCGCGGACGGCGTGCTGTACAACCACTTCGCCGACAAGGAAGAGCTGCTGGCCCACGCGTTGCGCGAGCACGTGCGGGAGGCCGAACGCGACCTGGGCGCACTGCCGGCGCCCGGGTCGGCGAGCGTGGAGGCGAACCTGCGGGCCCACCTCACCTACGGCCTGGCCCTGCACCAGGCGATCCTCCCGACGTTCGCCGGCCTGCTCACCCACCCGGCGGTCCTCGCCCGCTTCGCCGAACTCACCCCGACCGGCGACGAATGGCGCGACCGCCTGCTCGCTTACCTCCACGCCGAACGCGACCTGGGCCGCCTCTCCCCTACGACCCGCCCGGCCGCCGCGGCCGCCCTCCTGGTCGGGGCGTGCCACGAGACGGTGTTCTCCGCGTTGGTGCCACACACCGCGTCTGTGGCGACCTCCGTGGACGAGCTGGTGGCGACGGTGCTCGAGGGCATCAGCTGACCTGGCTCGCCGTCGCCGCGAGAAGACTCGCGAGCTGAGGCAGCCGCGACCGTTGCGGCTCCGCAAGCCTGGCCGCCACGAACCGGCGACCAGCGCCCGAACGATGCAGCGTGCGCGAAACGAACACGCCGCACCCGCGGCGACCTCGAAGGCGTCAGCCGACCTGGCCTGCCGTAGCCACCACAAGACTCGCCCGCCGAGCCAGCCGCGACCGTTGCGGTTCCGTCAGCCCGGCGACCAGCGCCACGAGCCGGCGGCCGGCGCCCGACTCAGCGGAGCGCGCAAAACGAGCACGCCACACCCGTGGACAACCCGGTAGCCACACTGCTCGAAAGCATCAGCCGACCTGGCCGGCCGTCGCCACCACAAGACTCGCCAGCTGAGCCAGCCGCGACCGCTGCGGCTCCGTCAGCCCAGCCGCCAGCGCGAGAAGCCGGCGGCCCACCTCGGCCTCCCCTTCGGCGGCGAGCGCCCGGCCCGCCGGGGTGAGGGAGACGAGCACGCCGCGGCCGTCGTGGGGGGAGGGGTCGCGCCGGACGAGGCCGCGGCGTTCGGCGCGGGTGACGAGGCCCGTGGTGCTCGACTTGTCGAGCTCGAGGTGGCGGGCGAGGTCGCGCATGCCCGGGGTGCGGTCGCGCAGGATGCCGAGCAGGCGGAGCTGGATGACCGACAGGTCGTGGCCGGCGGCGACGCGGGCGAGCTCGCCCTGGACGAGGAAGGAGAGCTGCGCGAGGCCGTCGACGAGGCCCAGGTCTGGTTGATCCACCCGGCACAGCGTACTTGACGTAGTACGTGTCGCAAACTAATTTGGTTTGTGTCACGTACTAAATCCCGGGGAGAAGCCATGTATGCAGCTGTCGTGCGGTCGTTCGACCGGCCGCCCCGGTACGAGGAAATCGCCGAGCCCGAAGGAGAACTGGTCGCACAGGTGCTCGCGGCCGGGCTGCACCCGCGGGTGCGCTCGGGCGCCGACGGCAGCCACTACGCCGGCGACGGGCGCCCGCCGCTGGTGCCGGGCATCGACGGCGTCGGCCGGTTGCCGGACGGGCGGCGCGTGTACTTCGTCGCCGCGGAGGGCGGGCCCGGCACCCTGGCGCAGCGCGCCGTGGTGGACCCGCGTCGCGCGGTGGAGCTGCCCGGGGACGCCGACCCGGTCACGGTCGCGGCCGCGATGAACCCGGCGATGTCCTCGTGGGTCGCCCTGCGGAGGCGCGTCGGGTTGCGGCCGGGCCAGCGCGTCCTCGTGCTCGGTGCGACGGGCAACGCGGGCCGGCTCGCCGTGGAGATCGCCCGCCACCTCGGCGCGGCCGAAGTGGTCGCCGCCGGTCGCGACCCGCGCCGGCTCGCGCTGCTGCCCGCTCTGGGTGCCACCCGCGTCGTGTCCCTCACCGACGACGAGCTCGGCCCGGCAGCCGCGGACGTCGACGTGGTGCTCGACTACACCTGGGGCACCCCGACTGAGCGGGCGATGCGCGCGCTGGTGACCCACCGCGCCGAACGCGCGAAGCCGCTGGCCTGGGTCCAGATCGGCTCCCCCGCCGGGCCCGACGTCACGCTGCCCTCGGCCGTGCTGCGCGCCGCGAACCTGCAGCTGATGGGCAGCGGCCAGGGCTCGCTGACGGCCGCGGTGATCGTGGCGGAGCTGCCGGCGCTGCTGGCGGAGCTGGGCACCTTCACCACCGCGGCGAGGGCCGTGCCGCTCGCGGAGGTGGAACACACCTGGACGGCGCCGGCCGACCCGGGTGAGCGGATCGTCTTCACTCCTTGAGCCACCGCGGACCGCCCCCGGCTCGGCGGGTCATCCGCAGCAGGTGATGCCGTCCGACTCGGCGCTTCGCAAGGTAAAGCACCGGAGAGAGGGGCGCCGATGGCCACGGAATCCAAGAACGCCTCGGCGGCCGCCGTCGTGCTGCCGTTGGCGCTGGGGCAGTTCATCGCCAGTTACGCGGCCACGAACATGAACGTGGCGATCAGCACGATCGCCGAGGACATCGGCACCACGGTGACCGGGATCCAGACCGCGATCACGCTGTTCACCCTCACCATGGCCGCGCTGATGATCCCCGGCAGCAAGCTCACGGACTACCTCGGCCGCAAGGTGTGTTTCATCGCCGGGCTGATCGTGTACGGGGCCGGGGCGTTGCTTTCGGCGTTCGCGCAGGGCATCGGCTTGCTGGTCGTGGGGTATTCGCTCCTGGAGGGGATCGGGTCGGCGCTGTTGATCCCGCCGATCTACATCCTGGTGACCGTGGTGTTCGAGGACGTGAACGCGCGGGCGCGCAACTTCGGCATCGTGAGCGGGGCGGCGGGACTGGGGGCGGCCGCGGGACCGTTGCTCGGTGGCCTGATCACGAGCTACCTCGGCTGGCGGGCGTCGTTCTACTTCCAGGTGGCCGTGATCGTGCTGATCATCGTGCTGGCGCTGCGGATCACCGATCCCCCGCTGGCGCGCCGCCCGGCGGGGTTCGACGTGTGGGGCGCGGTCCTGTCGGCGGCGGGGTTGTTCTTCGTGGTGTTCGGGGTGTTGCAGACCTCGACCTACGGGTGGATCAAGGCGCGGGAGGACTTCACCATCGGGGGCACCGTGGTGATCCCGCAGGGCGGCGTGTCGCCGGTGTGGATCTACGTGGCGATCGGGGCCGTGCTGCTCACGATCTTCTTCTTCCACCTCAGACGGGTCGAGAACCACCACCGCGCGCCGTTGTTCTCGCTCAGGATCTTCCGCAGCCGCGCGTCGAACCTCGGGCTGGTCACGCAGGTCCTGCAGTGGCTGGTCATGCAGGGCGCGTTCTTCGTGACCTCGGTGTTCCTGCAGCAGATCCGCGGCTACAACGCGATCGAGACGGGGCTGGTGCTCGTGCCGGCCACCATCGGGGTGCTCGCGTCCTCGGCGCTGGCCGGGCGGATGACCCGCCGGCATTCGCTGCGGCGGCTGATCCGGTTCGGGTTCAGCTGCACCACCCTCGGCCTGCTGCTGATGCTGCTGCTGGTCCGGGAGGACTCGAGCATCTGGACGTTCGTGCCGGGGCTGCTGCTGATGGGCATCGGGATCGGCGTGATGCTCACGGCGTCGGTCAACCTCGTGCAGTCGAGCTCGCCGGACGAGGCGCAGGGCGACATCTCGGGTGTCTCGCGCAGCGTGTCGAACCTCGGGTCGTCACTGGGCACCGCGCTGGTCGGCTCCGTGCTCGCCGGCGCGGCCGTTCCCGGCAACGGGCCGTTCGGCATCGCCTTCATCCTGCTCGTGTGCCTCGGCCTCGTCGGAGTCGTCACGGCGCTGTTCATCCCACGGCCCGTGAAGCGGTAACCGCCGGCCCGGGCGCGAACGGCTGCGCTGCACGGCCGTGAGGATCACCCGCAACGCCACGCCCACCACCAGGAGGTTGCCGATCATCTGCCCGGTCACCAGCAGGCGCGCGCCCTGCGTGACCGGGGCGATGTCGCCGAACCCGACCGTCGCGAACACCGTGACCACGAAGTACAACGCGTCGGTGCGGGTCATCGGCACGTTGAAGCTCTCGGGCCGGTTGTACTCCAGCACGTAGTACACGTTCGCGAACACCAGCAGGAACAGCGGCACCACCAGCGCGAGCGCCTGCACGCCCTGCAGCGCCGGCCGGGTCGAGCGCAGGATCACCCGCGCCTCCACCACCACGAGCACCACGACCAGCGCGGTGCCCACCACCAGCCCGATGACCGTCCACACGTCGAACCGCCGGTTCAGCGGCAGCAGGTAGTACACGGCGATGAGCGTGGCCACGGTGAACAGCGGGCGCAGCACGGCCGGAGCGAACAGGTGCCTGGCCTTCACTTCCCGAGCTCGGCCATGACCGCGCCGGTGCGGATGGCCTCGCTCAGCGCGGCGTAGTCCTTTTCGTTCTGGTCGGCGTAGTCGCGGGTGAACTCGGCGATCGCGCGGTCGAACGTGTCGCCCGAGCCGAGGTAGGCGCCGATCGCGATGCCGTCGCCGGTGCGGGCGTGGGCACGGGCGAGCGTCCACGCGCACAGCATGCCGTAGGTCCGCAGATCACGCGGGTCCATGGACTCGACGTTGGCCGAGCCCTTCCAGTCGCGCAGCTGGCGCAGGTAGAAGTCGCGCGGCCGGTCGTCGAACCCGGTCACGTGGATCCAGCCGAGGAAGATGTCGCTCACCGTCTGCATCAACCGCTGTCCCACCACGACCCGTTGCCCCGCGTTGTCGTAGTGGCTGACGCCGGCGAACTGCTCCAGCACCGAGGCGCTGGCTTCCTTCGCCTGCAGGAACAGCGGATCGCGGTCGTCGTTGCCGAGCATGAGGATGATCCAGCACCGCGTGCCGACGCTGCCGACCCCCACCACCTTGAGCGCGAGGTCCACGAGCCGGTAGCGGTCGAGCAGCACGCGCCGCTCGGGTTCCAGCGTGGCGCGGTAGTCCTGCACGATCTCTTCCAGCCGCTCGCGCACCTCGCCGACCTCGGAGTAGTCGCGTTCGAGCGCTTCGAGCGGCAGCACGATCGGCGGGTCGGGTTCGATGTGCACCCGGCCGCCGGCCTTCGACGTGAAGCGGCGCAACGCACCGAGGTTGTCGTGCGCGACGGCCGAAGCCATGTTCTTCTCGAGCATCCGCCGGCGCCGGTTGCCGCGCAGCCGATCGGCGTAGAGAGCCTTCACCTGCTCGACGTCGGCGTGGGCGTACCAGACGTCGAGCGCGGTGCGGTCGGTGAACCCGCGCATGGCGGTGCGGTACTGCTCGACCGTGCCGATCACCACGCCGCGGCACTGCCGGGGCGTGAAACCGTTGTGGCGGCCCGCGATCTCGAGGCTCGCGGCGAGGCGCTTCACGTCCCACTCCCAGGGGCCGGGCAGCGTCTCGTCGAAATCGTTGATGTCGAACACGAGCTTGCGTTCCGGCGAGGCGAACACCCCGAAGTT
Source organism: Amycolatopsis rhabdoformis (assembly GCF_035918295.1). Taxonomy (GTDB): domain Bacteria; phylum Actinomycetota; class Actinomycetes; order Mycobacteriales; family Pseudonocardiaceae; genus Amycolatopsis; species Amycolatopsis rhabdoformis. Next base: position 1,464,761 of record NZ_CP142149.1, on the reverse strand, counting down.
CATCAGGTGCGCGTCGCCGCACGCCTGCACCCGCAGTCCGCTCACCGGCGTGCCGGACAGGTCGCTCGCCATCGGCAGCGCCGCCCCGCGGTAGTAGGTGAACGGCGACACCGACATCCGCCCGTACCGGATCGGCAGCAGCTCGGGCACCCGCGTGGCGTCCTGCTGGGCGAGCAGGTCGAGCGGGGCCGGCCGGCCGCGTTCGCGCGTGAAGCCGGCGTGGCTCGAGCGGGGTGCGGCCGAGCGCGCGGCCTTGCCCCTCGCGATGCGATCGGCCCGGGATGCGGTCGCCGTGCGGCGTGACGTGAGCACCATCGAGGAAGCTTCACCCGCCACCGGGCCCCGTTCCTCGCCCGCACGGGGTGAGACGAGGCATCATCCGGACGGGGTGACGACACGGCGGTGTCCCCTCGCGTTGGGTCGGGGTATGACCGGCCCGACTCCGTCGCTCGCCCGGCGCGCGTGCGCGCTCGGTGCCCTCCTCGCGCTCGCCGCCGCGATCGTCGTGGTGGTCGTCGCGGCGGTGCGCAGCCCGTGGCAGTTGGTGCTCGCCGTGGTGCTGCTGGTGATCGCCACGATCGCGGCCTGGGCCGCGCTCGTGCGCCACGGCCTCGCGCGGGTCGTGCTCGCGATCGTGGCGGTTGTCGCGCTCCTGGCCATCATCGCGTTGCCCGAGCTGCGCACGTACGTGGTGCTGCCGCTGGTGATCGGGCTGATGGTGCTCGCGGCATTGGCGGCGCGCGTGGCGATCGGCCACGACCTGGCCCACCGCGCGCCGGCCGATCGCGTCGGGCCCGCGCGCCACGGCGTGCTGCTGATGAACCCCCGCTCCGGCGGCGGCAAGGTCGCGCAGTTCGACCTCGAACGCGAGGCGCGCTCCCGCGGCATCATGCCCGTGGTGCTGCGCCGCGGTGACGACTTGCGTGCGCTGGCCGAAGAAGCCGCCCAGCACGCCGACGTGATCGGCATGGCCGGCGGCGACGGCTCGCAGGCGCTGGTCGCCGACGTCGCCCGCCGCCACGGCCTGCCGTACGTGTGCGTTCCGGCCGGCACCCGCAACCACTTCGCGCTCGACCTCGGGCTCGACCGTGAGGACGTGACCGCCGCCCTCGACGCCTACGGCGAGGCGGCCGAGCACCGCATCGACCTGGCCGTGATCGGCGACCGGGTGTTCGTGAACAACGCCTCCCTCGGCGTCTACGCCACGGTGGTGCAGTCGCCGGGTTACCGCGACGCCAAGGTGTCCACCGTCGCCGGGCAGCTGCCGCAACTGCTCGGGCCGGACTCCGAGCACTTCGACCTGCACTACCGCGGCCCCGACAGCGAAGAGGCGGCGCCGGCCGACATCGTGCTCGTGTCCAACGGCGCCTACCGCCTCGACCGGCTGAGCGGCTTCGGGTCCCGCGCGCGGCTCGACAGCGGCGCGCTCGGCATCGTGACCGTGAGCGTGGACCGCGCCCGCGACCTGCCGGCGCTGATCACCGCGGAGCTCACGGGGCAGCTCGCCCGCTATCCCGGTTATCGCGCGTGGCAGGCGGAAGAGTTCGTGGTGAGCTCCGGACAGTCCGTTGTGGACATCGGCGTCGACGGGGAGGCGCTGCAGATCGAGCCCCCGCTGCGCTTCCGGATCCTGCCGGGTGCGCTGCGCGTGCGGGTGCCGCTCGACGCGCCCGGGGTCGCCCCGGCGGCGGCCGCGCCCTCGGGCATGGGCGAGGCGGTGCGCGTGCTGCTGCGGGTGCTCGTGGGACGCCCGGCCCACTGACGTCCGGAATGGACGCTTTCATCCGCACCGGGCGAAGCGTGCGCCGCGCGGGGCACCGAGGATGTCGGCGGCCACGAGAAGGGATCCGACCATGAGCGACCACGCCGTCCGCCCGGCCGAACCCGCCGCCTCGTCGAATCCGGCCGGGGCGCCTCCGGCCGAGTTCGGCGAGGAGTCCGGCTGGGCCCGCTGGATCTTCTTCGGTGCCACGATGATGTTGCTGCTCGGCGCCTTCACCCTGGTCGAGGGGCTCACCGCGCTGCTCGACCCGGGCTACTACGCGGTGACCGCGCACGGCACGATCCTGTTCAACCTCACCGGCTGGGGCTGGGTGCACCTGGTGCTGGGCTGCGCCGCGGTGCTCACCGGGATGGGGCTGTTCGCGCGGGCGAGCTGGGCGCGGATCCCCGGCGTGGTGATCGCCGGGCTCAGCGCGCTGGCGCACCTCACCTTCCTGCCCTCGGCGCCGTTCTGGGCGCTCGTGGTGCTCACCCTCGACGTGCTGGTCATCTGGGCGCTGGTCGCGCATGCCTCCGACGCACTCCGCCCCCGCCGCCGTTGAGCCGGCGGTCCGCCCCTGCGGTGCGCTGATCGCGTGGGCGTGGAGCCTGGCGCAGCGCCACCTCTCGCGTGAGCTGCCGCGCCGGTGGCAGCACGTGCAGGGGGTCGCCGAGTGCGGACGGCGGATCGGCGAACGCCTGCTGACCGGCGACGAGGAAGAGCTGCTCGTGGCCGCGGCCCTGCTGCACGACATCGGCTACGCGCCGGGGCTGGTCGTGTCCGGCTACCATCCGCTCGACGGCGCGCGGTTCCTCGTGGCGGTGTCCGCGCCGCCGCGGCTGGTGAACCTCGTGGCCCGGCACTCCGCCGCCGAGTTCGTGGCCGAGCAGCGCGGGCTCACCACCGACCTCGCGCGGTTCCCCGACGAGCACTCGACGCTGCGCGACGCCCTGTGGTTCTGCGACATGCGCACGACCCAGGACGGGCGCCCCACCACGTTCGCCGAACGCATCGCGAGCATCCGCGCCCGCCACGGTCCGCAGTCGCACCTCGTGCGCGCGCTGGACGCCGGCGGGCAGCTCGCGCGGCACGACGCCGTGCGCCGCACCGAGCTCCGCCTCGGGGCCGCGGTGTTGCGGCGGGTCTCACCTCATCGGGGCGAGGCGCCCGCGCCGCCGCGGGGTGACGGTGACCTCGGCGCAGCCCGCAAACCCGACAGGAGAGCACGATGACGACGCTGACGGTGTGGAAGTTCGACACCCCCGAGGGAGCCGACAACGCGGTGAACACCCTCAAGGGCCTGGCGAAGCAGGAACTCATCTCGATCCACGACGCGGCCACCGTGTCCTGGACGCCGGGTGCGAAGAAGCCGAAGACCCGCCAGCTGCGCAACCTCACCGCCGGTGGCGCGATGGGCGGGATGTTCTGGGGCATGCTGTTCGGCCTGATCTTCCTCGTGCCGCTCATCGGTGCCGCGATCGGCGCGGCCGCCGGCGCGCTCGCCGGTTCGCTGACCGACGTCGGCATCGACGACGACTTCATCAAGTCCGTGCGCGACCGGATCACCCCGGGCACATCGGCTCTGTTCCTGATGTCCAGCGACGCGGTCGTGGACAAGGTGCGAGACGCGATCGAGGCCGGCGGCCACAAGCCCGAGCTGATCCAGTCGAACCTGTCCGCGGAGCAGGAAACCGCGCTGCGCGAGATGATGGCCGGCTGAGCCGGCGCCGGTCATGTCGGAGAACCCGGGCACCACCGCCCACCTCACGGAGCCCACGCCCGACGAGCGCGCCGAGCTGGCCCGGCTGCGCGTCGAGGTGGCGCAGCTGCGCGCCACGCGCGAGCGCCGCCGGTTCGCCTGGCGGCCCGTGGTGTCGGCGATCCTCATCGTGCTCGGGTGCATCCTCGCCCCGCTCGCCCTCGCCTCGGTGTGGGTGCACAACCAGATCTCCGACACCGACCGGTTCACCGCGACGATGAGCCCGCTGATCCGCGACCCGGCCGTGCAAGCCGCCGTGACCGACCGCGTCACCGAGGCGATCTTCACGAACATCAACGTGCAGGCCATCGCGACCGACGCGGTCGGCGCGCTCGCGGCCCAGGGTGTGCCGCCGGCCGTGACCGACCGGCTGGACGCCCTCACCGGTCCGCTCGCGTCGGGCGTGCAGAGCTTCGTGCACGGCCGGGTCGCGACCCTCGTCGCCAGCGACCGGATCGCGCAGACCTGGGACCGCGTGATCCGCACGGCGCACCAGCAGGCGGTCGCGGTGCTCGACGGATCGGCGTCGGCGATCGCGATCCAGGGCGACAAGGTCGTGCTCGACCTCGCGCCGTTCATCGACGACGCGAAGCAGCAGCTCGCCGCCGACGGGCTCACGATCGTGAACCGCATCCCCGAGGTCCACCCGACGATCCAGGTCGCCGACGCGGCCGGCCTCGTGCAAGCCCGGTCGTGGTACACCCTCTCGGACCGGCTCGCGACGTGGCTGCCGTGGATCGCGCTCGTGCTGCTCGCCGCGGGCGTCTACATCGCCCGGCACAAACGGCGGGCGCTCATCGGCGCGGCGCTCGGGTTCGCGTTCAGCATGCTGGTGCTCGCCATCGGCCTGGCGATCGGGCGCACCATCGTGGTCGACGCGGTGCCGAGCCGCTCGGCGGCCCCGGTCTCGGCGGCGTTCGACATCGTGCTGCGGTTCCTGCGCGACGGCCTGAGAACCCTGTTCGCGGTCGGCATCGTCGTGGCGCTCGGGGCGTTCCTCGCCGGACCGTCGTCCACGGCCGTGCACATTCGCCAGGGTGTGGTGAAGGGCCTCACGTGGCTGCGCTCGCGCAGCGGCCTGCGCGCGACCGGCCTCGGCAAGTGGGTGCACTCCTACCGCGTGGCCCTGCGCGCCGGCGCGGTGGCGATCGCCGTGCTCGTGTTCCTGTTCCTCGATCGCCCGAGCGGCCTCGCGGTGCTCCTGATCGCCGTGGTGCTGCTGGTCGTTCTCGCCGTGATCCAGTTCCTCGACCAGCCCGGCGACCGGCCGGCGGCCACCGGCTGAAAGGGGACGCCGTGAACGACGAACGACCCACACCCGACCGGGTGGTGGGGCTCGGCGCGGTGGCGCTGCGGGCCGGCTGGTGGGCCTCGGCGCCGCTGCGCCGGGTGGGCTGGGCCGTGCTCACGACCGCCGTGCCCGAGGAGGTGGCGCGGCGCGCGCTGCGGGACGTGGTGACCGCGGCCGCCGGGGTCGTGCTCGATTCCGTCGACGTGGCGAAGCTGGTCGGCGAGCACGTGGACCTCGACGCGGTGCTCGCCGAGATCGACCTGGCCGCCGTGGTGGCGCGGCTCGACTTCGGTGCGCTCGTGGCCGCGATGGACCTGCCCGAGGTGGTGCGGCAATCGAGCGGAACCGTTGCGGGAGAAGCGATCCAGGGCGTGCGCGGGGCCGGGGCGAGCGCCGACGACACCGTGACGCGTGTGGTCGAGCGCGTGCTGCGGCGCCGTGGTGACCGGCCCGCCTGAGGGGCCGGCGGGCATCGTCACGCGCCTGCTCGCCGCGGTGCTCGACGCGGCCGTGACCGGGCTGCTCACCACGGCCGGCTACCTCGCGGTGGTGGCCGTGCGGTTCGCGGCCGCGCCGTGGTCGTTCCGGTGGCCGACGGTCCCACCGGCTCTCGCGGGCGGGATCACCGCCGCCGTCGCGGTCGTCTACCTCACCGTGTCCTGGGCGACGCTCGGGCGCGGCTACGGCGCCGCGTTGCTGGGCCTGCGGGTCCTGGGCCGGCGGCGGCGACTCGGGTGGGTGCGCGCGCTGGTGCGGGCGCTGCTGTGCGTCGTGTTCCCGATCGGCCTGCTGTGGGTGGCCGTGAGTCCCCACCGCCGGTCCTTGCAGGACGTCGTCCTGCGGACGACGGTCGTGTACGACTGGCGGACCGACGGCGGCCGGCTGGTGTCCACAAAGGACGCCGTATAGGTCGTTATACGATCGGGTGGCCCGTGTCTCGGCAAGACGAGCTTCGCCGAGGCCGAACCTCCGCCGCCGACCAAGGTGTGACGCACGCCACTCCCGGGCGCCGACGGATTCCGGGGAGCCGGACGGTCTTGATGCGGACCGAGTTCCCTCACCTTCCGGGAGTGTCCGATGTCCGTTCCCCACGAACCGTTCGAGACCGCCGTCGTCACCGGAGCCGGCCGCGGGTTCGGGCGCGCTATCGCCCTCGCGCTCACGGCCGCCGGCACACGCGTGGTCGGGATCGCGCGCAGTGAACCGGATCTGCGCGCCGTGCGCGCCGAGGCCGGCGGCCTCTTCACGCCGCTGGCCGCCGACGCGACCGACGGCACGCTGGCCGCCGCCGTGCTGCACGAGCACCGGCCGGATCTGCTCGTGCTCAACGCCGGGGCCGTGCCGCACATGGCGCCGGTGCACGAGCAGACCTGGGAGAGCTTCAGCCGCAACTGGCACACCGACACCCGGCACGTGTTCGAGTGGACGCGCGCCGCGTTGCGCGAGCCGCTCGCGCCCGGCGGTGTGGTCGTGTCGCTCTCGTCGGGCGCGGCGCTGGCCGGCTCGCCGCTCAGCGGTGGTTACGCGAGCGCCAAGGCCGCGGTGCGCTACCTGCGCGGCTATGCCGCCGACGAAGCCGAGCGCGCCGGGCTCGGGCTGCGGTTCCTCACCCTGCTCCCCCAGCTCACGCCCACCGCCGGCGTCGGTTCGGCCGGCGTCACCGCCTACGCGGCGCGCCAGGGTGTGGACCGCGACGCGTTCGTGGCGGGGCTGCAGCCCGTGCTCACGCCGGAGCAGGTGGCCAAGGCCGTGCTCGACCTCGCGGCCGACGCGACCGCGGCGCCCGAGCACGTGGTCGGCGGCGCGGGTGTGCGGCCGCTGCCGTGAGCGGGCTCTACAGTGGACTCCCGCGCACCACGGGAGAGACCATGCCGGCTGACGAGTTCGGCGCGCTGACCGAGCCGTTCCGGCCGGAGCTGCTCGCGCACTGCTACCGGTTGCTCGGCTCGATCCACGACGCCGAGGACCTCGTGCAGGAGACGTACCTGCGCGCGTGGCGCGGCTTCGCCGGGTTCGAGGGCCGCTCGTCGGTGCGGCGGTGGCTGTACAAGATCGCCACCACCGCGTGCTTCACGGCGCTGGCGAGCCGGGCCCGGCGGCCGCTGCCGTCGGGCCTCGGCGCGCCGTCCGACGACCACCGCGTGCCCGTGGCCGCGCGGGCGCCCGAAGTCGCGTGGCTGCAGCCGGCGCCGGAGTTCGGCGGCGGCGACCCGGCGGTGGCCGCCGCCGCGCGCGCCGGGGTGCGGCTCGCGTTCGTCGCCGCGCTGCAGTTGCTGCCCGCGCGCCAACGAGCCGTGCTGACGTTGCGCGACGTGCTGGCCTTCTCCACCGCCGAGGTCGCCGACCTGCTCGACACGACCCCCGCCGCCGTCGACAGCGCCCTGCGCCGCGCGCGGACCCACCTGGCCGAGGCCGGGCCGAGCGAGGACACCATGGCCGAACCGACCCGCGACCCCGACCGGGCCCTGCTCGAGCAGTACGTGGACGCCTTCACCCGCGCCGACGCCGAGGCCTTGATCCGCCTGCTGCGCGCCGACGTCGAACTCGAGATGCCGCCGATCCCGACGTGGTTCAGCGGCCGCGAAGCCGTGACGGGATTCCTCGCCGCCCGGGTGCTGCACGCGGGCCGCTGGCTCCTCACCCCGACCCGCGCCAACGGCCAGCCCGCCCTCGTCGTGCACCACCGCACCGCCGACGGACGCGCCGAGCCCTACGGCGTGCAGGTCCTCACCCTGCGCGGCGGCCGCATCGCCCGCATCACGTCGTTCAACGACCCGACGCTCGTCGCGATGTTCACCGGGTGACCCGGCCGGTCCGCGCGCACCACGCCCACCAGACGAACCGGGAGCGGCGGACCGGCCGGGAGGTCACGCGGTGGGCAGGTCGTCGAACTCCACGACCTGGCGCACCTCGACCTCGATCTCGTCGTCGAAGAGCGCCGCGTAGGTCTTGGCGTACTCCACGGCTTCCGCGCGGTCCGCGAAGTTCAGCAGCGCGAAGCCCCCGATGACCTCCTTGGCCTCGGTGAACGGGCCGTCGGTGGCCTTGATCGCGCCGCCGCGCGTCTTGCGCACGAGGGCACCCTTCTCCGAGGGGTGCACGCCTTCGGCGGTGATCAGGATGCCCTTCTCGGCCGAGTCCTGGATGAACTCGCCCATCTTCGCCATGAACTCCGGGCTCGGGTTCCACGAGGCGTGCGTCTCCGACAGCCGGTGCATCATGAGAAATCGCATGTCCACTCCCTGGTCGCGTGGGCCGGGCTCCGGGGTCTTCCCGGAGGCTCTGACCGGCCCGCACCGACGCGTCGAACGGCCGTGGGCGCGATTCGACAAATCGTTCGCGGAGATTTTCGGCGAAACCGCGGCCGGGGACCACCCGGGGTCGCCCCCGGCCGCGGGCGTCACCGATTCGCGGGCACGCGCAGGTCGATCCCGCTCGTTTCGCGCCCGGTCACCACGGAAACGGGCCGCGGGTACTCGAGCGGGCCGTCAGCGAGGTGGTAGTACTCGATCCGCACGTTCTGCGTCGCCAGCCCGGCCAGCGTGTACCGGCCTTCGGCGGTCACCGAGCCGTCGGGACCCGCCGGCTCACCGGTGCGCGAGCTGTAGGCGTTGACCGAGAACCACTGGACCGGCGGCGCCACGCCGAGCACCTTCCCGGTGATCTTCCCGGCCGGCTTCAGCGCCGCGTCGAGCGTGGTCGCCGAGCCCGCCTTCACGCGCACGGGCCGGGCCGCGAGCCGGTCGGAACCACCGCCGGACCACGTCCACGCGTGGGCGCCGGTCTCGTCCGGGAACTGCACGCGCCAGTCGTACGGGCCCACCCCGTCGATCGTGTAGCGGCCGTCGGTGGAGGTGCAGCGCACGCCCCACGGCTGGTTGCCGCCGGACCAGGCCGAGGTCACGGTCGGGCAGAGCTGCGACACGGCCGCGCCGGTCGCGGCGTCGGTGACCTTGCCGGTGATCGAGCCGGCCGCGTCGAACTTCACGCGGACGTCGGTCGGCTGGCCGGCCTTCACCTCGAACCACGTGGCCTGGTCGACGTCACCCGTGCCGCCGCGCGCGCCGACCCACTGGCTGCCGTGCACGCCGTCACCGTTCGCGACGTCACCGGGCACGGCGAAGAACCGGTACTTGCCCGGCCACAGGTAGTCCATCTGCACCTGCCCGCTGCCGTAGGTGCACGCCATGTCGGAGGTGGACACCGAGCTGTGCTTCGTCGGATCCACGATGGCCACGCACCCGCGCCCGACCGGCGCGCCCGTGGCCGCGTCGGTGAAGGTCACGGTGACCTTGGCCTGCTGCGGCAGCTTCGAGGCGAGCTTCAGCGTCTCGTCGGCGCGGACCTCGGCGTTGATCACGTCGTCGAGGTGCCCCGCGGCGCCGACGCGGAATTGGTAGGCACCGGTGCGCAGCACGTCGAACCGCACCGTGCCCGTGGAGTCGGCGCACGCGTTGGCCCACTGGCCCACGCCGCTCGCCGACACGCACGCGCCGGGGACCGCCGCCTGCGTCTGCTCGTCGGTCACGGTGAACTCGGCCGACCCGGTCGGCAGCGCGGTCTCGTCGACCACGGTGTCCGCGCCGGCGGTCACCTCGACGAGCTTCGCCTGGTACGGATCCGTCTGGCGCGGATACCACTGCTCGGCGTTCTCTGGCCAGTGGTAGCGAACCTTGTACTGGCCGGCCGTCACGTGGTCGAAGCGGTACTTGCCCTCGGCGTCCGTGGCCGTGAAGTCGACCTGGTTGCCGTTCGGGTCGTCGAGCTCCACCCCCGCGCTGCCGATCGGGTGCCCGGGACCCCGCGTGAACGTGCCGGCGAGCCCGCCGTACCCGTCCCCCTCCGCCGCCATCGCGGGCGCGGCCGCCCCCAGCAGCACCAAGCCCGCGATCGCGAGCACCACTGATCTTCTTCCGTGCACGATTTCCCCCTTCGTGGCCGTTCGGTCGCTTTCCTCACGCACGAGCGGTCCGCCGGGTTGCTTTCCCGGCCGGGGGAACTTCGCCGACGCACCGGAGGCGTCCCCGGCGCGCGCCGCGGCGCCCTCTACGATTCGGCGGTGACCACCTACGACGACACCTTCGACCATCTCGACGCCAGCTCCCTGCCGTTGCGCCAGCAGCAGATCCTGGTCACGATCCGCGACTGGGTCGTGCGCCACGGCTACGCGCCGAGCAGCCGCGAGCTCGGCGAGGCCGTGGGACTGCGGTCGTCCTCGTCGGTGTCGAAGCACCTGGCGAGCCTGGAGGACAAGGGCTACCTGCGCCGCAGCACCTCGATGTCCCGGCCGATCGACGTGCGCGCGTTCCTCAACGGCACGGCCGCGCAGGAACACAGCGAAGACTCCGTGGCGGTGCCGGTGGTCGGCCACATCGCCGCCGGCACGCCGATCTCCGCCGAGGAGCACCTCGACGACACCCTGCAGCTGCCGCGCGGGCTCACCGGCCGCGGCACCGTGTTCGGTCTGCGCGTGCGCGGCGACTCGATGATCGACGCCGCGATCTGCGACGGCGACATCGTGGTGGTGCGCCAGCAGTCCGAGGCGCACTCGGGCCAGATCGTCGCCGCGATGATCGACGAGGAAGCGACTGTGAAGGTCTACCGCCGCCGGGGCGGCCACGTGTACCTCGAGCCCCGCAACCCGGCCTACGACGTGATCGACGGCGACCGGGCCGTGGTGCTGGGCACCGTCGTGTCGGTGCTGCGCAGCGTCTGAGTCACCGCGGCCGCCGGGTCACCGCGGCGGCTGAACCACCGCCGCTGCGTCCGGGCCGAGACAACTCAGCGCATGAACAGGCCGCCGTTGATGTCGAACGTCGCGCCGGTGATGTAGCCGGTGTTCTCGCCGCAGAGGTAGGCCACGAGATCGGCCACCTCTTCGGCGCGGCCCAGGCGGCCCACCGGGATCGCGGCCTCGGCGGCCGCGAGCTGCTCGGCGGGCAGCTCGTCCGTCACCGGGGTCCGCGTGGCCGCCGGCGCCACCGCGTTCACGGTGACGCCGGAGGCCGCGAGCTCCTTCGCGAACACCTTGGTGAGCACCAGGACCCCGGCCTTCGACGACGCGTAGTGCGCCCCCGCCACCAGGCCGCCCTGCTGCCCGGCCAGGGACGCCAGGTTCACCACGCGGCCCCAGCCGCGGTCCCGCATCGCCGGCGCCAGCTCGCGCGTGAGCAGGAATCCGCCGCGCAGGTTGGTCGCGAGCACGTCGTCCCACTCGGCCACGTCGATGTCCCACACCGACCGGCTCCGCGTGCGCGCGGCGTTGTTGACCAGGATCTCCGGCACGCCGAACTCGCGGCTCACCCGCGCCGCGACGGTGCGCACCGCCTCGGGGTCGCGCACGTCGAGGGTGAACGCGGCCGCGGTGGCGCCGGAACCGTCGAGCTCGCGGGCCCGCGCGGCCGCGCTGTCGGCGTCGAGGTCGAGCAGCGCCACGCGGTGGCCGAGCCCGTGCAGGCGCGCCGCCACCGCCGCCCCGATCCCGCGCCCCGCGCCGGTGACCACCGCCGTCCTGCGAGTGTCCACTGTGTCCTCTCCAGGTCAGCCCGGGTCGTCTCCGGGTCCGGTCCGGGTGAGCCCGGGTCCGCTCGGGCCGGTGACCCGAATCGAGGTTACCGGCCGGGAACCGTCGCGCTCCGTGTCGGGCGCACGTGAGCGCGAGGCGCCCGGTGCCCGGCCCTACAATCAAGGCCGGCCGCGCCGCGGCTGTCGGCGAAGGAGGACCGTGCGGGTCACGATCCGGGATGTCGCGCGGCGGGCAGAGGTGTCGGTGGCCACGGTGTCGCGGGCGCTCGGCTCGCCCGACCGCGTCAGCGAGGCCACTCGCGACCGCGTGCTCGCCGTGGTGCAGGAGCTGGGCTATCGGCCGAGCCCGGCGGCGCGCAGCCTGATCACCGGCAAGACCGGCGCGATCGCCATCGTGGTGCCGGATCTGGGGAACCCGTTTTTCACCGGGCTGCTCAAGAGCGTGCAGGCGCGAGCGCGGGAAACCGGCCACGCCGTGCTGGTCGGCGACAGCGACGAGGACCCGGCCACCGAGCAGGAGCTGGTGCGCACGCTGGCCAAGCAGGCCGACGGCCTGCTGCTGTGCTCGCCGGGCATCGACGACGCCACCATCACCGACCTCGCCGGGCTGACCCCGCTCGCGCTGCTCAACCGCCGCGTGGCCGGGATCGGCGCCACGGTGATGGACAGCGCCGGCGGGATGCGCGAGATCGTGGCGCACCTGGCCGCGCTCGGGCACCGGCGCTGCGCCTACCTCAACGGCCCGGCGAGCTCGTGGTCCAACCACGAGCGGCTGCGCGGGCTGCGGCCCGCCGCCGCGCACCACGGCCTGGAGATCGTGGAACTGGGGCCGTTCGCGCCGCGGTACGAAGACGGCGCGCCCGCCGCGGACCAGGCGCTGGCGGCCGGCGTGACCGCGGTGCTCGCCTACAACGACGTGATGGCGCTCGGCGCGCTGGCGCGCCTGCGCGAACGCGGGGTGGACGTGCCGGGTGAGCTGAGCGTGACCGGGTTCGACGACCTCGTGTACGCCGCGGTGTCGGCTCCCCCGCTCACCACCGTGGCCATGCCGCTGGCCGAAGCCGGGCGCCACGCCGTGGATCTGGTGCTGGCGCACGCCTCCGCCGACCCGGCCGGCCGGCTCGTGACGGAACTGCCGACGCGGCTGGTCGTGCGCGCCACCACCGCCCGCGTACCCGGTGGCCTCGGCTGACCATTCCTCCGCACTCGAGGGGAAATACGGGAAAATGTTCGGGACGGATCGGGGAATCGGCCGAATCGCATACTGCGTTCCACTGTGGATCGATGTTACAGTTCCTCACAGGCCACGGAAAACGCGGCCGTCGGATACGTTCGAGGAGGATTCACCCGCCATGGCGCACAAAGTCCTGGTCCAGATGGTGGACGACATCGACGGCGGGGTCGCGCACCAGACCGTGCCCTTCGGTCTCGACGGTGTCCAGTACGAAATCGATCTCTCCGACGAGAACGCCGGAACCCTGCGTGACGAGTTCGCGCGCTACATCGCCGCGTCGCGCCGCACCGGCGGCCGCAAGGTGCGCCAGGGCGCCGGTTCGACCACGCCGACCCCCGAGGATCGCGAACGCTCGCGCAGCATCCGCGCGTGGGCCGCGGACAACGGCTGGAGCATTTCCGAGCGCGGCCGCATTCCCACCGACGTGATCACCGCCTACGAAAACAGCCGCGGCACGAAGTCGCGTTCGCGGGGCGCCCGGGCAAAGGCGAAGGCGTAATACCGATCCGGTTCACCGGGTCGCGCCATTTTCACCGACCGATCGCGCGCCTCGGCGAAAAGGCTCGGGCCCGATCCGAAAACCGCAGATCACCGGCTTCACCCGGTGAACCCACCTCCGCCGCGAGGGCCTTGACAGCCCGTCGCGGCGGTTCGTACGTTCGCCGCGGATCGGCTCGGGCCGAGTGCCGTCGCGGAAGCGGAACAGGGGGTCGCGGATGAGCTTCACCGAGACGTTCGACGTCGTCGCCTACGTGATCGAAGGCCTCGGCGTGACCATCATGGCGATCGGCCTCGTGGTGGTGCTGGTGCGCTACGCCGTGGCCGCGCTGCGCCGAGGCGGCAGCTACGACCAATTGCGCGTGCACCTCGGCCGGGTGATCCTGCTCGGGCTCGAGATCCTCATCATCGGCGACATCATCCGGACCGTGATCGTCGACTCGTCACTGCAGAACGTGGCCGTGCTGGGGCTGATCGTGCTCATCCGGACCGTGCTGAGCTTCGCGCTCGAGGTCGAGATCTCCGGCCGGTGGCCGTGGCAGGCCAAGCGGGGGCCGCGCCCACCCGCCTGACCCGCCCGTCCCCGGTGGTTACGCGGGAACCCACGCCCGGCGGCCGAGGAAGGCCAGCAGCCGCGTGGTCTCGTCGGCGTCTTGCGGTGGTGTGACCTCGGGCCCGAAGAACTCCGGGCGCTGCAACGGAATCGCCCGCATCCGCGCCGCCGTGTCGGTGACCAGCCGCGGATCCAGCGTCACGGCCACGCCCGTCGCGTGGGCGACGTCCCACGAGTGCACGAGCGCGTCGGTCACGAACACCGGCAGCAGCGACGTGAGCGGCCCGGTGCCGAAGCCCTCGATCGTCCTGACCCGCGCCAGCCCTTCGGCGGTCAGCACCGGCGCCGTCTCGTCGCACGCCGTTCGCCACGCCCGCGCCGGGTCACCGGCGCACAGCACCCTCGGCCGGGGCGCGCCGGGCGCGCCCGCCGTCTCCGGGTAGTCCTCGCCGGTGATCCACGTCGCCAGCCGCCGGCGGCCCCACAGCACGTGCCCCACGATGTCGCGCACGGTCCAGGCGGCGCACGGCGACGGCGCGTCCCACCGCTCGGCCGGCACCGCGGCCACCACCGCGCCGAACCCGTCCTGCGCCACGAAGTACTGCTCCAGCAGATCCACACTCGCTCCTTTCACGGACTCCTGTCCCCCACCCGACCACCGGGACCGCGCTCGACAGACAGAATCCCGCCCCCAATGTGCGGCGGCGGGGCTAGCGTGACGGGAATGACCGATTCGACGAGCACCACCAGCGAGAACGCCACCGACCTCGCGGCTCTGACCCGCAACGTCGAGGGCCACGAGGTCGGCGCGAGCGTGTCGATCATCCGCGAGTTCACCGACACCGCCGGCTCCGGACCGCGTCTGCACCGCCACCCCTACCGCGAGACATTCGTGATCCAGCGCGGCCGCGCCCTGTTCACGATCGGCGACACGCAACGCGAAGGCCGGGCCGGCGAGGTCCTGGCCGTGGCGGCCGGCGTCGCGCACAAGTTCGTGGTCCTCGGGCCCGAGCGCTACGAAGCGGTGCACATCCACGAAAACGACCGGTTCGTCACGGAATGGCTGGAATAGGCGCGCTCCGGAACGACGGCGCAACCGAGCTGCTCGCGCGGCCACCCGTTCGCACTCGCACATTTGTCCCGCCGATCGGCGGGCCCGCCGCGAAAATCCCGGAATCACCCGCTGACCTGCGAATCCTTGACCCACCGTCGACGGTCGTTTCCACCTCGCGGAAGCCACACCACCACTCGCCACCGCGTGGTGAAAATCCGGCCGTGCCCGAGGCCCGCCACCAGCGCGGACGAGCCTTGACACACCACTGAGCGGGACTCATCCTCACATCTCTCGTTTCCGTTCGATGGAGGGTGTGATTCCGCATGACGGAGGTGCTGGACCGGCCGGTGGTCGGCGACGACCGCGACCGGCTGTTCGCCGCGGCGCCCGGAGCCGACGTCGACCTGTCGGTGCCGCTCGGCCCGCTCACGCTGGCGAACCCGGTGATGCCGGCGTCCGGGTGCTTCGGCCCCGAGCTCGGCCCGCTGCTGCCGGTACGGGAGCTCGGCGCGGTGGTCACCAAGACGGTGTTCTCCCAGCGCCGCTCCGGCAACCCGTCGCACCGGCTCACCGAGAGCGCGCTCGGCATGCTCAACAGCGTCGGCATCCCCAGCCCCGGCACCACCGCGTTCGTGCACGACGTGCTGCCGCGCTACCGCGAGTTCGGCGTCCCCGTGATCGCCAGCGTCGGCGGCCTCACGGTGGACGAGTACTGGCAGGTCACCGAGGAGCTGGCCGGCGCCGAGTGCGCGGCGCTCGAGGTGAACGTGTCCTGCCCCAACCTCGAACACGGCGGGCTCGCCATCGGCGCCGACCCGGCCGCGGTCGAGGCGGTGGTGGCCGGCGTCGCCGCCCGCACCGCGTTGCCGCTGCTGGTGAAGCTCACCCCCGGCGTGACCGACATCGGCGAGATCGCGCGCGCCGCCGAGCGCGCCGGCGCCACCGCGGTCACGGTGAGCAACACCTTCCCCGCGATGGCCGTCGACGTGCGCACCCGCAAGGCGGTGCTGGGCAACGGCATCGGCGGATTGTCCGGCCCGGCGGTGAAACCACTGGCGCTGCGCCTGGTCTGGCAGGCCGCCACCGCGGTCGACATCCCCGTGATCGGCTGCGGCGGCATCAGCACCGCCCGCGACGTCGTCGAGTTCCTCATCGCGGGCGCCACCGCGGTACAGGTCGGCACGGCGACGTTCACCCGCCCGTACGCGATGGCCGAGATCGTGCGCGACCTCGCCGGCCATTGCGCCGAGCTCGGGGCCGAAGCCGTCCACGAGCTCATCGGCACCCTGCGCACCTGACGTCACCGTCACCATTTCCACCCAAGCCCCCTCATTCCACGAACGCCTCTTGTCCCCCCAACGCCGTGAGGAGTGCTCCACCGATGTCCGACGAAACGCTCGCCGACACCACCCCACCCGAGACCCAGCCGGCCCCGAGCGCGGCCGCCACGCGCTACGCCCGCAAAGCCGTGTTCGCCTCGTCGCTCGGCTACGCCATGGACGGGTTCGACCTGCTGATCCTCGGCTTCGCCCTCTCCGCCATCTCGGGTGACCTCGGCCTCGGCACCGCCCAAGCGGGCTCGCTCGCCACCATCACGCTCATCGGCGCGGTGGTCGGCGGCATCGCGTTCGGTGTCCTGGCCGACCGCATCGGCCGGGTGAAGGTGCTGACCTACTCGGTGATCTTCTTCGCCGTGTTCACCGGCCTCACCGCGATTTCCACCGGCTACTGGGAAATCGCCGTGTTCCGGTTCCTCGCCGGCGTCGGCATCGGCGGCGAGTTCGGCATCGGCATGACGCTGGCGGCCGAGGCCTGGCCCGCGAAGAAGCGGGCGCGGGCCACCTCGCTGGTCGGCCTCGGCTGGCAGGCCGGCGTGCTGCTCGCGGCGCTCGTGTCGGCGCCGGTGCTCACGGCGTGGGGCTGGCGCGGGCTGTTCCTGCTCGGCGCGTTCCCGGCGGTCGTCGCCATCGTGTTCCGTTCGCGGCTGCACGAGCCGGAGCAGTTCACGCGCCACCGCGCGAGCCAGGTCGGCAAGCCGAAGGTACCGCTGAAGCTGCTCGTGGCCGACGCCCGCACCACCCGCGCGACGATCGGCGTCCTCGTGCTCACGTCGGTGCAGAACTTCGGCTACTTCGGCATCATGATCTGGCTGCCCACCTACCTGTCCACGCAGTTCGGCTACAGCCTCACGAAGTCCGGCGTGTGGACGGCCGTGACGGTGGTCGGCATGGGCGTGGGCATCCTGGCCTTCGGCGAGATCGCCGACAAACTGGGGCGGCGCAAGGCGTTCTGGCTCTTCCAGGCCGGCGCGGCCGTGTCGGTGCTGGGCTACAGCCAACTCTCGTCGCCGTGGGCGCTGATGATCGGCGGCGCGATCATGGGCGCGTTCGCCAACGGCATGATCGGCGGCTACGGCGCTCTGATGGCCGAGCTCTACCCCACGGCGATCCGGTCCACCGCGCAGAACGTGCTGTTCAACCTCGGCCGGGCCGTCGGCGGGTTCGCGCCGATCGTGGTCGCCCTCGTCGCCGCCAGCTACGGCTTCGGCTTCGCCATCGGTGTGCTGTCGGTGATCTACCTGCTCGACATGGTCGCGATGATCTTCATCCCCGACCGCCGCGCCGAGCAGCTCGCCTGAGCACCGCCCCGAGCAGAGGAGAACCATGCAGGTCGTCATCCGCGCCTTGTCCGTGCTGCGGGCCCTCGCCACGAAGGGCAAGGGCGCCACGCTGCAGGAGCTGCACGAAGAGCTCGACATCCCCGTGGGCAGCGCGCACCGCGTGCTCACCACGCTGATGGAGGAGAACTTCGTGACCCGCTCCCCCACCAACAAGCGCTACTTCCTCGGCCCGGCCGCGCGTCAGCTCGGCGAACCGGCCCCGCACCGCACGGCCCTGCTGGCCAACCCGCACCAGGCGGTGGTCGACGCCGCCGAGGCGAGCGGCGAGACGGTGTTCCTCACCGAGCTCATCGGCGCCCGCGCGGTGTGCGTGGCGCTGGTGGAGGGCCGCCACCCGCTGCGGCTGTTCGTGCGCATCGGCCAGGAGATGCCGCTGCACGCGGCGGCTTCGAGCCGGTCGCTGCTGGCGTACCTGCCCGAAACCGCGGCCCGGCGCGTGCTGGAAACGCAGCCGCTCGACGCGTTCACCCCCGACACCCCGACCACGGTGGACGAGCTCGTGGAGCACCTCGCGCTGGTGCGGGCCCGCGGTTACGACATCTGCGACGACGAACTCGACCGCGGCGTGTGGGCCGTCTCGGCGCCGGTGTTCACCTCGACCGGCGCGGTGGCGGCCAGCGTGACGCTGGCCGCCGCCGGCACCCGCATGCGCGACGGCGCCGGGCGCGCGCTGGCCACCGACGCCGTGCTCACCGCCGCCCGTGAGCTGTCGGCCGAGCTCGGCTTCGCCGGTGCCGAGCCCACCACCGCCGTGAGCGGACCCGCCCGGAGCGCCCGATGAGCCTCGACGAAGACCTCGCGACCACCGCGGACGTCACCGGTGTTTTCGTGGCCGCGGCGCGCCGGCGGGCCGAACTCGGCGCCGACCTGCGGGCGGTCGGGGCCGGGGCGTTCGCCACGCGGCCCTCGATCCTGCGCCGCGCCGCGGCGGTGCTCGCGCAGGACCTGCCGACGGCCACCGACCGGCTGGTCACCACCGGCGACACCGACGCCGTCGCCCTCACCACGGCGCTGGCGCTGCACACCGGGCTGCCGTTCGCGGTCGTCGCCGGCCAGAACCGGCCCGACCTGCAGCGGGGTGACCGCGTCGCCGTGATCACCCCGGTCGCCGACGACACCGCCGCCGCGCTCGCCGACCGCGTGCGCGCCGGCGGCGCCGAGCCGCTGGGCCCGTTCAGCGTGCTCGACGCCGACGGCACCCCCGCCTTCACCGCCTGATCCTTCGACCCACCGGAGAACCGCCATGACCACTCCCGTGCAGGACGCCGGCGCCGCAGTGCGCAAGCTCGGCGTCAGCCCCGACACCTACGGCCCCACGCTCAACACCCACACCGACCCGGCCGCCACCGAGCTCGTCGGCACCGCGCTGGCGGATTTGCTCACCAGTCACGCCGTGGAGCAGGTCGTGGTGTGGCAGGGCCCGGACGACGCCGTGCTCGCCCACGTGGTCGCCCGCCGGCTCGGCGCCGCGGTGACCCGCGCGTCGGAGCTCGAAGGGGTGGTGGGTTTCTACCCGCCGGTGGCCGCCGGCACCCGCGTCGCACTGCTCGGCGCGGCGTGGGAGCCGGCGCGGCTGCGCACGCTGCTCAACCTGGCCGCAACCGCGCGCGCCGAGGTCGCCGTGGTCGCGGCGGTGGTCGCCACCCCGGCGCTCGCCGACGTGCCGGGTGCGCCGACCGCGGCGCTCCTGCCGGGTGATCCGCGATGACCGCGTCCACAGTGGACAAGTCCGGCCTCCGGCTGCACGCGGACGAGCAGCGGATCGCCCACTGGCTCGACACGTTCGCCGCACTGTCCGAACCGGACTCCGGCCCCGGCGTGACCCGCCTCGCGCACACCCCGCTCGAACGCCGGGCCCACGCCTTGTTCACCGAGCACCTCACGGGCCTCGGCCTGACCGTGCGCACCGACGCCGTGGGCAACACGATCGCCGAACTGCCCGGCACCCGGGAAAGCGCTCCCGCGCTCGGCACCGGTTCACACCTCGACAGCGTGCCGAACGCCGGGGCGTTCGACGGGATCGCCGGCGTGGTCGCCGCCATGGAAACCGCACGGCTCTACACCGACCACGGCGTGCGCCTGAACCACCCGGTGCGGTTCGTGGTGTTCGCCGCCGAGGAAGGCGCGCGTTTCGGCCAGGCCTGCACCGGCAGCCGGGTCGTGGCCGGCCTCACCGCGGCGGCCGATCTGGAAACCAAGGTCGACGCGAACGGCATCAGCCTCGCCGACGCGATGCGCTCGGTCGGGCTCGACCCCGCCGGTGCCGCCGGCGCGCGCTGGGACCCGGCCGACTGGGCGGCGTTCGTCGAGCTGCACATCGAACAGGGCAGCGTGCTCGAGTCGACCGGTCTGCCGCTCGGCGTCGTCGACCTCATCTCCGGCAGCACCCGCTTCCGGCTCGACCTCACCGGCCGCGCGTCGCACACCGGCGGCACGCCGATGCACCAGCGCGCCGACACACTCGCCGCGGCGGCCGAGATCGTGCTGCTCGTGGAGGCGATCGCCACCGACAGCCGCCACCACGGCACGCGCGCCACCGTCGGCCGGCTCGACTCCGCGCCCGGTTCCATCACGACGATCGCCGGGCAGGCGCAGTTGCACGTGGACGTGCGCGACGTCGACAGCGACCGCCAGCGCCAGACCGCGGCCGAGATCATCGAGCGCGCCCACGCCGTCGCCGCGCGCCGCGGGGTCGGGTTCAGCGCCCACGCGCTCGCCGACGCCTCCCCCGTGCTGCTGCCCCGGCGGGTCACCGAGGTCGTGGCCGCCACCTGCGCCGAACTCGGCCACGCCCACCGCGTGCTGCCCAGCGGCGCGAGCCACGACGCCCAGATGGTCAACCACGTCACGCCCGCCGGGATGCTCTTCGTCCCGAGCCGCGACGGCGTGAGCCACAGCCCCGACGAGTGGACCGACGTCGCCGACATCGTCCGCGGCACCGAAGTGCTCGCCCACAGCCTGCTCGCCCTGGACAGCGCTTTCCCGGTCCCGGCAGTCCCCGGCCGGGCCTTCCCCGTCGCAGGATCGGAGGACGCATGACCACCACCGAAACCCGCGCGGTCCGCGACCACGTGACGCCGCTGCCCGCCGGCTCCGACACTCGCCCGGCGCCGACCTGGCACCACGCGGAGATCCTGGAGCACCGCCCGGAAGCCGACCGCTACCAGTACCTGCGGCTGCACGCGCCCACCATCGCGCGCACCGCCGCGGCCGGGCAGTTCGTGATGCTCACCGCGGCGCGCCAGGACGAACGCGGCCCCGTGCTGCCGCGCCCGATGGCGATCTACCGCCGCGATGCCGAAGCGGGCACGATCGAGGTCGTCTACGGCGTGGTCGGCGACGGCACGCGCAAGCTCACCACGTTCGGCGCCGGCGAGACGATGCTCGTCGTCGGCCCGCTCGGCCGCGGGTTCCACGTGCCGGCCGACACCGGGCGCGTGCTGCTGGTCGGGCGCGGCATCGGCACCTGCTCGCTCACCACCGTCGCGGAAGACCTCGCCGGCAGCGCGACGAAACTGGTCGCGGTCGCCAGCGGCCGCACGCCCGAAGCCGTGATCGGCGCCGGGTTCTACCGCGAGTGCGGTGCCGAGCAGGTGATCACCGTGACCGACGCCGAGGCCACCAGCGGGGTGGAGCACCTGCGCGAACTGCTCACGTCCACTTTGGACAGCGAACCGCCGCAGCGGATCCTCACGTGCGGCTCCGATCGGCTCGCGTGGCTGTGCCACGAGCTGGCCGAGCGTTGGGGCGCGGAGGTGCAGGTGTCGCTGGAAGCGCACATGGCATGCGGCCTGGGCTACTGCCACGGCTGCGCCACCGGCACCCGCAGCGGCCCGGTCGAGTCGCCGTTGATCTGCAAGGACGGGCCCGTGTTCCGCCTGGCGGCGACGTCGTGACCGCGCTGAGCGGTGCCCCGCTCGGCGACCTCGTGCTCACCGGCGCGGCACCGTTCGGCGGCGCGCCCGTGGACCTCGTGCTGAGTGCCGGCCGGATCGCGGCCGTGTTCCCGGCCGGCACCGCCGCCGGCCCGAGTCCGGTCGACGGGCGCGGTCTCGTGCTCCTGCCCGCGTTCGTCGACCTCCACACGCACCTGCGCGAGCCGGGCGGAGAAGACGCCGAGACGATCGCCACCGGCACAGCCGCGGCGGCGCACGGCGGCTACTCCGACGTGTTCGCCATGGCCAACTGCTCCCCCGTGACCGACACCCCCGAGCGGGTCCGGCACGTGCTCGACCTCGCCGAGCGCACCGCGTCGTGCCGCGTGCACGCCGTCGGCGCCATCACCGAAGGCCTTGCCGGACAACGCCTCGCGCCGCTGGACGAGCTGGCGGCGGCGGGCGCGCGGATGTTCTCCGACGACGGCCGCTGCGTCGACGACCCCGTGCTGGTCCGCGATGCGCTCGCCGCGGGCCTGCGCACCGGCGCGGTCGTCGCGCAGCACGCGCAGTGCGGCCGGCTGGCCGGTGAGGGCCAGATCAACGCCGGCCCCGCGGCCGAGCGCACCGGCCTGCCGCCGTGGCCCGCCACCGGCGAGGAGACCGTGGTCGCCCGCGACCTCGTGCTGGCCGCCGACGCCGGGGCCGCGCTGCACGTGTGCCACGTGTCCACCGCGCGCACCGTCGCGCTCGTGCGGTGGGCCAAGGAGCAGGGCTGGCCAGTGACCGCGGAGGTCACGCCGCACCACCTGCTGCTCACCGACGCCGAGGCCGCGTCCGAAGACACCCGCTTCAAGGTCAACCCGCCGCTGCGCTCACCCGCGGACGTGCGCGCGCTGCGGGCCGCGCTGATCGACGGCACGATCGACGCCGTCGCCACCGACCACGCCCCGCACACCGCCGCGGCGAAGGCCGCCGACTGGTGCGGCGCGCCGTTCGGCATGACCGGCCTGGAGACCGCGCTGGCCGTGGTCGCCGAGGTGCTGCACACCGCCCGCGGCGTCGACTGGGCTCTGCTGGCCCAGCGGATGTCCCAGGCCCCGGCCCGGATCGGCGGCATCTCCGCCATCGCCGGCCGGCCGATCGCCGTCGGTGAACCGGCCACGTTCACGCTCGTCGACCCGCTGGCGCGCTGGACCGTGGACCCGGCCGACACCGCCGGCCGCTCGCACAACACCCCCTTCGGGGGCCTGAGCTTCACCCACCGGCCCGTCGCGACCGTCGTCGACGGGCACGTCACCGCCGACCGCGGCGGACTCTTCCCCGGGAGCACCCGATGACCACCCGCACCGAACGCGATCTGCTCGGCGAGCTCGCCGTGCCCGCCGACGCGTACTACGGCGTGCACACGCGCCGCGCCATGGCCAACTTCCCGATCAGCGGCCTGCCGCTGGCCACCCATCCCGAGCTCGTGGTCGCGCTGGCGCAGGTGAAGCGCGCGGCCGCGTTGGCCAACCACGACGTCGGGCTCCTGCCTTCGGGCAAGGCCGCCGCGATCGTCGCCGCCTGCGAAGAGATCGCCGGCGGCGCGCTGCACGAACAGTTCACCGTGGACGTGATCCAGGGCGGGGCCGGCACGTCGTCGAACATGAACGTGAACGAGGTGGTGGCGAACCGCGCGCTGGAGCTGCTCGGGCGCCCGCGCGGCGACTACGCCCACGTGCACCCGATCGACGACGTGAACCTCGGCCAGTCGACCAACGACGTCTACCCCACCGCGGTGAAGCTCGCCGTGCACGCGGCCGCGACCGAACTGCTCGACGCGATGGCCGAGCTGCGCACCGCGTTGCACGCCAAGGGCCGCGAGTTCGCCGAGGTGGTGAAGATCGGGCGCACGCAGCTGCAGGACGCGGTGCCGATGACGCTGGGCCAGGAGTTCACCGCGTTCGCCGTGACCCTCGGCGAAGACGAGCTGCGGCTGGCCGAGGCGCTCACGCTGCTCAACGAGATCAACCTCGGCGGCACCGCGATCGGCACCGGCCTCAACGCCCACCCCGACTACGCGCGCCTGGCCTGCGCGCACCTCGCGCGGCTTACCGGGCAGCCGCTCGTGACCGCTTCCGACCTCGTGGAGGCCACCGCCGACGTCGGCGTGTTCGTGCAGCTCTCGGGCGTGCTCAAGCGCGTCGCGGTGAAACTCTCCAAGACCTGCAACGACCTTCGTCTGCTGTCCTCGGGCCCACAGGCCGGGTTCAACGAGATCCGGCTGCCGAAGGCGCAGGCCGGATCGAGCATCATGCCGGGCAAGGTCAACCCGGTGATCCCCGAGGTGGTGAACCAGATCGCGTTCGAGGTGATCGGCAACGACACCACCGTGACGCTCGCCGCCGAGGCCGGGCAGCTGCAGCTCAACGCGTTCGAGCCGATCATCGCGCACTCGCTGCTGAAGTCGCTGCGCCACCTCACCACCGGCGCGCGCACGCTGGCGCGCCGGTGCATCACCGGCATCACCGCGAACACCGACTACCTGAGCCGGCAGGTCCGCGAGTCCATCGGGCTCGTCACCGCGCTGAACCCCGTGATCGGCTACGAAGCGGCCAGCGCACTGGCGAAGCGGGCGGCGGCCACCGGCCGGTCGATCCACGAGCTCGTGGTCGACGACGGCCTGCTCACCGCCGAACAGCTCGACACGCTGCTGGGCCTGCCGACCGGCGCCGCGCGCTGACACCGTCGCGACCGCCTTCGTTTACCCCACGTTTACCTGGGTGTACTGCAATGAAACCTCCATCGGGTGACACGTGGAGGCCGCATGAGCACGCAGACCCTCGGAGCCCCTGCGCCCGAAGAGGCCGACCCGCACTTCGGGTACCTGGAGGAACGTCTGACCCGCGACTTCGCGAGCGCCGGCGCCGCGTCCGTGCACGAACTGGTGGAGCGGGAACGGGCTCGCTTCAGCGAAGCGCCCATCCAGGCGTTCGTGCCGATCCTCGTCGAGCGGGCCGTGCGGGCCACGCTGGCGGCCGCGCCCGACTGAACCCGGCGCCGCTGAAAATTCAGCGGGCGGCACTGTCCACCACTGTCCACTGTGCACTGACCGTGCGGAGCGGCGGCCGGAACCCGCAGCTCGGTAGGCTCGCCACCGTGACCGTCCGCGACGACCTGCCCGACCCGCTCAGCGCCCGCGTGGAGGAGCGGCTGGCCGGGCTGTCGCCGGCCGAGCAGCGCGTGGCCGAGTACCTGCGCAGCCACCAGCAGGCGATCCTGCTGTCCACGGCCGGTGACCTCGGCGTGCTGAGCGGCACCAGCGACGCCACGGTGGTGCGGGCGGTGAAAGCCCTCGGCTACTCCGGGCTGCCCGAGCTCAAGCGCGTGGTCGGCCGGTACGTGGTCGGCGACACCAACCCGGCCACGCGGCTGCGCGAGCGGATCGAGCAGACCGCCGGCGACACCGCGGGCCTGCTCGACCAGGTGCTCACCGAGTCGGTGGAGCGGCTCACCGAGACCCGCCGGCTGCTCGCGGAGCCCGAGTTCACCACCGCCGTGGACCTGCTCGACTCGGCGGCCGAGGTGCTCGGCTTCGGGCTCGGGCCCTCGGAGCTGCCGATGCAGTACCTGGTCACCCGGCTGCACCGGCTCGGCCGCCGGGCCTGGAGCACGTCGGCCACCGGCTTCCGGCTCGCCGACGACCTGGTGCGGCTGCGGGCGGGCGACGTCGTGGTGCTGTCCGTGCCCGACCGGCTGCTGCACGACGTGAAGACGATCGTGGAACACGCGCGCTCGGTCGGCGCCCGCGTGCTGCTGATCACCAACTCGCTGCGGCCCACCCTCGGCGAGCAGGCGGACGTGGTGCTCACCGCCGTGCAGACGGTGAGCGGGCTGACCCAAGAGGGCCTCGCCGCGACGCTCGTGGTCGACTGCCTGCTCGCCGGGCTGGCGCGCAAGGACCCGGCGGCCGTGTCGGACCAGCTCGACCTGCTCACGGCCCTGCGCACCGCCCTGGTGCCCCGCGACATGCGCACGCGGTGGCCCGGCCGGGAGTGACCCGGCGCGGGACCGCGCTTACGCCGTCAAGACCCGGCCCGGTGGCACGCAACGACTTGCGGGCTCAGCGACCCATCTCGGCCGCGCGGTCCCGGGCCGCCTCGATGGCCGCCATCACCGCCGCGCGCACCCCGCGCTCCTCGAACTGCCGGATCGCCGCGATCGTCGCGCCTCCGGGGCTGGTCACCGCGGCGCGCATGCGGACCGGGTCGGCGTCGGGCAGCTGGAGCATCTCCGCGGCGCCGGCCGCGTTGGCCAGCACCAGCTCTTCGGCCAGCGGTCGCGGCAGGCCGAGCAGGATCCCGGCCTCGATCATCGCCTCGGTGAGGAAGAAGTAGTACGCCGGACCGCTCCCGGACAGCGCCGTGATGGCGTCCATGCGGGTCTCCTCGACCCGCACGACCTTGCCGACCGCGTCGAACAGCTCCTGCGCGCGGTCGAGTTCGGCCTCGCCCGCATAGGTGCCCGCGCTGATCGCGACCACCCCGCGGCCCACCGACACCGGCGTGTTGGGCATGCAGCGCACCACGGCGGGCTTGCCCGGCAGCAGCGCCTCCAGCTTCGAGATCCGCACCCCGCCGACGGCCGACACGAACAGCTGGCTGTCGTTCACGTCGTCCGCGACCGCCGCGAACAAGTCGTCGACGTGGTAGGGCTTCACCACGAGCAGCACGGTCTCCGCCGTGCGGATCGCGGGCCCGGCCTCGGCCGTGGTGGCCACGCCGTAGCGCTCGCGCAGGTACGCGGCCCGCGCCTCGGCGAGCTCGACCACGACGACGTCGGCCGCCGTGATCTTCGGTTCGGGGCCGGCGAGCATGCCGGCGAGCAGTGCCTCGCCCATGTTGCCGCCGCCGATGATGGCCAGTTTCGTCATCGCAGGGTGAACCCCGTTCCCAGGTCGTCGGCCGGGTCGAGCGTGAACACGCTCTCGCCGGCCAGGTGTGCGGTGCCTTCGATTTCGGTGGCGACGCTGCCGTCTTCGCCGGTGGACAGGATCCGGCCGGTGAAGGTGGTGCCCACGATCGAGCCGTGGGTGAGCACGTCGCCCTCGCGCAGCCGGCCTTCCGCCGCGAGCAGCGCCAGGCGCGCGGAAGTGCCGGAGCCGCAAGGGGAACGGTCGACCTGACCGTCGGCGAAGATGGTCACGTTGCGCTGGTGCGGTCCCGTCGGGGTGTCGCCCAGGTCGTCGTAGAGGATCGTGCCGTAGACCCCGCTGAGCCGGCTGTCCCCGGCGTGGCGCGCCCAGTCGGTGCCGCTGAGCGCGGCCTTCACCTCGCGGCCGGCGGCCACCAGCGCGGTGTGGTGCTCGGGCACCACTTCGAGGCCGAACGCCGAGGCCGGCACACAGGCGTAGATCGCGCCGCTGTAGGCGAGATCCACCCGCACCGGCCCGTGGTTCGTGGCCACCTCGACACCGCGGCCGAGCACGGTCGAGTCGACGTTGCGGAAGGCCACTTTCCGCACCTCGCCGCCCTCGCAGGTCACGGCCGCGACCACGCGGCCCGAGGGCACGTCCATCGGCACCTCGGTCACGCCGTCGGCCACCGCCGCGACACGGCCGGTGCGCACGGCCCACGCGCCGAGCGCGATGGTGCCGTGGCCGCAGGCCGTGGAGTAGCCCTCGCGGTGCCAGAACAGCACGCCGAACAAGGAGCCCGCGGTCTCGGGCGGCACCAGGAAACAGCCGTACATCGCGGAATGCCCGCGCGGCTCGTTCACGAGCAGCTGACGCACCACGTCGATGTCCGGCGTGGAGCGCGCCGCCTCGCGGCGTTCGAGCACCGTGGTGCCGGGGATCTCCGGCGTGCCGCCCGTGACGATGCGGAAGGGCTCTCCCGCCGTGTGGTAGTCGGTGACCGTCACCGCGTCCACTGTGGACCACCCGCCCTCTTTGTAGTGTCCATGACGGGAGACAGTACATGGTAGTTTTCACTACGGGAAGAGGTGTGCGCCCGGTCACGCCCCGCCCGCGACCGGCGTCCCGATGTCCCTATCGGTGGGGTTCGTGGCCCGTCCGGCCACGGCGCGGACCGGCCTCCGAGGGGCAGGCTGCGAGGACCACACCGCTTTTCGACCAGGGAGTTCGTGATGACCGAGACGATCGCCGGGATCACCGTGCCGGACACCGCGCTCGTCGCCGAGGCGACGGCACTGATCCGCGAGAAGTCCACCGAGCTGCTGTTCCACCACTCGCGCCGCGTGTTCCTGTTCGGCAGCCTGCAGGCGCGCGCGCTCGGCCTCGACCCCGACCCGGAGCTGCTCTACGTCGCCGCGCTCTTCCACGACACCGGCCTGGTGCCGCCGTGGCGCAGCGAGCAGCAGCGCTTCGAGATCGACGGCGCCGACCAGGCCCGCGAGTTCCTGCTCGCCCACGGCCGCTCGGCCGCCGACGCCGACGTGGTCTGGACCTCTATCGCGCTGCACACCACCCCCGAGGTGCCCTACCGGATGGCGCCGGAGATCGCCGCCACCACCGCGGGCGTGGAGACCGACGTGCTGGGGATCAACCTCGACCGCATCTCCGCCGCCGAGCGCGCGGCCGTGACCGCCGCGCACCCGCGGCCGGACTTCAAGCGCCAGATCCTGCAGGCGTTCACCGACGGGTTCGCCCACCGCCCCGACTCGACGTTCGGCACGGTCAACGCCGACGTGCTGGAGCACTTCGTGCCCGGGTTCAAGCACACCGACTTCGTGGACGTGATCGAGAATTCCGCCTGGGCGGAGTGACCCCGGCCGGCCGCCGCCGGGCTTCCCCGGGCCCGGCGGCGGCCAAAGTGCTTGCGCACCAACCGGGGAAGGTGTCATGATCGGGACATGTCTGATGGAAAGGGCGTGCTCGCCCTCGCGCGTTGACCGCGCCCGGCGGGCCCGGAGCCCGCGTTCTCGACGATCCCGAACTCGCTGATTTCTCCCGCGCCCGGTGGCAGCTCGCCGAAGCCGCGCGAGCCGAGTGGCTCGGCCACGCCCTGTCCTGCGAGCCCGCCGACCGGCCGGCCGCGGAAGCCGCGATCAGCGGTCTGTACGCGCTGGAAGGCGAGCCACCCCCGGAGTTCGTCTGGGTCGATTCTCCCGCCGCGGCGGCGAAACTCGTGCCGCCGGATCCGGTGTTGTCGCTCGGATCGTTGACCCGGCTGGAAAACCGCATGGCCGGGTCGCTGTCGGAGCTGCGCACCCGGCTCAACCACAGGATCGCCTTCGACCCCGGCCCCACCTACTTCGAGCCACCCCTGCCCGGGATCCTCGGTGAGCTCGAGGATCCCGGATCGCCGCGCGACCAAGAGGCCGCATTGACCGCACTGCTGACCCTCGGTGTCCGCGGTGCGCTGCAGCACAGCATCCGTGATTCCGTCACGGCCACGATCAAGGCCGAGCTGCGCGAGCCGGTCGGACTCGGCTGGTACGGCCAGCACGAAGCCCACTGGCTGGCGCACTACGACGCGCACCGCCGGCTCGGTGTCCACTTCGGACGCGAATCCGAGCGGCAGCTGGACCTGTGGGCGGAAACCGTGCGTTCGTGCGGCTGGTGGTGGCCACGCGAAGGCGTGTGCGTGGTCACCGAGCGCCCGGTGGTGGTCCGCACCGAACCCCTGCCCGGCTCCGCGTACGGCGAGCTTCGGGTGCACAACGCGGACGGCCCGGCCATCGCCTACCCGGACGGCTGGCGCGCCTACGCGTGGCACGGCACCCCGGTGCCGGCGTGGGTGATCGAAGACGTGACCACCGACGCGATCAACACCGAACGCAACATCGAGGTCCGCCGGTGCGCGGTCGAGCGGCTGGGCTGGGACGGATACCTCGAGCGCGCCGGCCTCACCTTCGTCGCGCGGGCGCCGGATCCGGGCAACCGCGACTCCGAGCTGCTGCTCTACGACATCCCCCGCGCTCCCGGCACGATCGCGCGCCGGCTGCTGCTCGCCGTGAACGGATCCGTGGAACGCGACGGCACCCGCCGCCGCTACGGCCTTTCGGTGCCGCCCTGGTTCGACGACCCCGTAGACGCCGCCGGCTGGTCCTACGGGCTCACCGGAGCCCAGTACGCCGGGCTCCTGCGCCGCACGTGACCTCCCGGTCGAAACCGGCCCTTCGCAACCCCGGCCGTTTGAACCCCCAACCCTTCGAGAACCCCATGGTGACCACGATGACCACTCCGAAAACACTGACCACCGAACCCACCGAAACCGCGGTGATCCTCGCCGATCTGCTCGACCGGTCCGGCCTCGACGTGCTGGCACACCTGGAACGCCAGGTCGCCGTGCCCGTGCTCGACGGACTGCAGGCCCAGGGCGACCTCATCGTGATCCCGCACGCCCTGGTGGCCCGCACCGTGGAGCTCAACCGCTGGGGGCGCTGGGAGCCGGTGCCGCCCGGCGGCGTCGAACTGGTGCGAGGCGTGGACGGGCGCAACCCGCACACGCTCGTGACCGAACCCGACACCTGCCGGTGGATCTCCGTGCGCGACCCGCTGCACCTCGGCATCGCCGTCTTCGAGAACACCGCGCCCGCGTACCTGATCCACCCCGAGCACGGCGGCAGCGGCGTGGCGCCGGGCCGCTGGCTGGTGCGCCGGCAGCAGGAGCGCGGGGTCACCCTCGCCCGGAACACGATGCTGATCGCCGACTGAACCCGGCCTGGACCTCCGGGTTGTACGTCCCTTGTATCCCGTTCGGTGATCCTTTGCCGGATTCGATCCGGGACGAGGACGAGGAGGACCAGGGATGCTCAGGAAAATCGCCACGCTGACCGCGCTCGCGGCGGCGGCACTCGGGGTGGCCGCACCGGTTTCCGCCGGTGCGGCCACGTCGGTGCTGCCGACGGCGAGCATGGAGGCCGTGCTCAAGGCCGCGCAGATCGACCCGCGCCGCGCGGACAGCACGCAGACGCCCGGCGCGCACGACAGCGTGCTGCTGGTGGAACAGGCGTTGCAGGCCAAGGGGCTGCTCGACGCGAAGTACGTGGACGGCTACTTCGGCACCACCACCATCACGGCGTACTCGCAGTACCAGAAGTCCTTGGGCTACACGGGAATCGACGCCTCGGGCCTGCCTGGCAAGACTTCGCTGGAGAAGCTGGGCACCAACCGGTACACCGTCACCGCCGTGCTCGCCGCGGGCAGCCACGTGACCTACCACGGCGTCACGCTCAACACCCGCACCAAGGCCATGCTGGTGGCCGCCGAAGGCCTGCTCGGCCGGCAGCTGAGCCTCACCCAGGGTTCGTACAACCCGGGTGGCGTCGACGCGTCGGCGGGCACGCACGACGGCGGCGGCACGTTCGACGTGTCGGTGTCCGGGATGACCACGGCGACCCGCACGAGCGTGGTCAAGACCCTGCGCCAGGTCGGGTTCGCGGCGTGGCTGCGCACACCCGAGCAGGCCGATTGGGGCTACCACATCCACGCCGTGGCGATCTCCGACCCGGACCTGTCCTCGGGTGCCCAGCACCAGACCGGCGACTACTACCTGGGCCTCAACGGCCTCGCCGGGCGCGGCGCCGACGACGGCCCGGCGGTGAACCCGAAGCAGACCTGGGAGGAGTACCAGCGCGGCTGACCCCGGTGGTCACGGATCCTCGCCGGCTCCGCAGGGACCGGCGGGGATCCGCGCCGGTGGCCGCCGCACCCCGGACGGTGGTTGGATCGGAGGTATCGACAACCCGGGGGTGTTTTCGCATGACCGACAAGGCGTTCCGGTTCGGCGTGGTCGCGGCGGCCGGCGGCAGCGGCGCGGACTGGCAGCAGACGGCGAAGCGAGCTGAAGAGCTCGGCTACTCGACGCTGCTTTCGCCCGACAACCTCAACCTGCCGACGCCCACGGCGGCGCTGGCGGTCGCGGCCGCGGCGACCACGACGTTGCGGGTCGGTTCGTTCGTGCTCGCCGGCCCGCTGCGCACGCCGCGCGCCGCCGCGTGGGAAGCCCACAGCCTCACGCAGCTCACGGACGGCCGGTTCGAGCTCGGTCTCGGCACCGGACTGCCCACCATGCGGCAGCAGGCCGAGGAGCTCGGCCTGCCCTACGGCTCCGGGCAGGACCGGCTCGACCAGCTGTCGGAGGCGATCGACCACGTGCGCCGCCTCGACGGTGCCCTGAACGGCGGCGTGCACACACCGGTGATGATCGCGGCCGGCGGCCCCAAGGCCCGCCGGCTGGCCGCGGCCAAGGCCGACATCGTCGCGCTCGCCGGCGGGGTGCTCACCACGCGCGCCGAAATGGCCGGGTACGTCCAGGAAATCCGTACGGCCGCCGGAGCGCGGGCCGACGACATCGAGCTGTCGCTCAACCTCTTCGTGGTGGGCGACGAGGCCCCGCCGTGGCTGAGCGGTTTCCTCGGCGGCCTCGACGCGAAAACCCTGATCGAGCACGACTCGCTCACCGTGCTCAACGGCGACCTCGACGCGATGACCGGCGAGCTCGAACGCCGCCGCGAGGAGCTCGGAGTCTCCTACCTCAGCGTGAACGGCGCCTTCCTGGAAGCGTTCGCACCGGTCGTGGAACGTCTCGCCGGCAAGTAGCCGCAGTCCACTTCGGACGCGGTCACCGGTGAAACCTCGTGACCGTGTTGTGTCCTCACGTGGTTTTCACCACCTCTCACCCGTTTTACGGTGGGTGAGAGGTGGGAACCATGTCATTCCGTCATCGCTTCAGTGTGTTCGTGGGCGCCGCTGTGCTCGTGGCCGCCGCGTGTGGGAACCCCGGCGCCGGCTCGGACGACGCCGGCAGCACGCAGTCCGGGGACTCCTCCGAGGTCACCACGACCGGCAACCCCCCGACCGAGGGCACCGGATCCGAAACCGCACGCTCGTCCGAGCGCGGGCCTTCGGTACAGCTGGCCGGTCTGCCGATCGGCGGCAGCAACGACGAACGCGGCAAGGACGACTGCATCAGCGTCAGCCTGCTGACCACACCACCCGAGGGCGTGCGTGTGGTCGTGGCCGAGATCCACGCCGGCCCCGCCGGCCAGGTGCGCGCCGGCGGGCAGTGCGGGGACTACCCCGCCTGCGCGGCGTTCACCTTCAGCTCGCAGGCGCCGGTGTGCTCGGTCGCCCTCACCTGGCTCGCACCGGGCTCGGGCGCCACCCTGACCATGTCCGGCAGCGTGGACTGCAACCCGTCGGGGTGCGACGGCTACCGGCTCGAACCGAACACGATCGACCTCTCGAACCCGCTGGGCGAGGACAGCGCTTCCACGACGAGCACCGAGTCCTCGACCGACACCACCGACACCACCGGAACGACCGCCGACTCCAGCACGTCCACGACCTCGGGCTGAGCGGTGCCCGACGAGGGGGACGTGACCGGCCGGCTCGAGCACTGGGTCCGGGCCGTCGGGAGTGTCGTCGCGCCGGCGACCCTGCTCTCGGCGCTGCTGTTCTACTTCGGTTACGTCTCCACGCGCTCGCAGTACGAGTACTTCGGCATCGACGTGGACCTGATCGGCCTGGCCACCCAGGACTACGTGATGCGCAGCCCGCAACCGCTGCTCACGCCGCTGCTGGTGCTCACGCTGGCGAGCGTCGGGGCGCTCGTGCTGCACTCGGCCCTGCAGCGGCGCATCGCGGCCGCGCAGGACACGGCGCGGCTCCGGTTCGCGGCGCGGGTGCTCACCGCCGTGGGCCTCGTGGTGCTGGGCGCCGGCATCGGGTTGCTGCTGCTGTACGCGCTCGTGCGCGGCTGGGTCTGGTACGCCCTCGTGACTCCCCTGCTCATCGCCGTCGGCGGCGTGCTGGTGGTCTACGGCTTCCGCGTGCTGCGGCGCCTCGACCCCGGCGCCCCGGCGGCTTCGGCCGTGCGCCGGGTATCGCTGGCGCTGGTGCTCGTCGTCGTGGGCGTGAGCCTGTTCTGGACCACGGCCACGATCGCGCAGTGGTCCGGCCGCGGGCTCGCCCTGGCGCAGGCGCGGGCACTCGACGGGCTGCCGAGCGTGATCGTGGACACGAAGGAGCGGCTGTTCCCCCGCAGCCCGGGCATCGACGAGACCGCACTGCCGCCCGCCGCCGGCCAGACCTACCACTACCGCTACCGCAACCTGCGCCTGCTGGTGCACGGCAACGACCGCATGTTCCTCGTGCCACGCACGTGGTCGGCGAGCGACACCACGCTCGTGGTGCCGCTCGACTCGTCCGTGCGGGTGCAGTTCCAGTTCCAGAACCAGGCACCGTGAGCAAAGCTGCCGGCCCACCTTCACTCTGCCCACCTTCACCCGGCCCACTTTCACTCTGCCCACCTTCACGGTGCGGGAGGCGGTAATCTGGCAAGAACGTTGCCGACACGACGAGGAGAACGAGTGGGCCGGGCGGAAGTTCGCGGGACGAAGCGGCAGGCGTCGGCGTCCGCGCGCCCCAACCGTCGCGCCGGGCTGCTCGCGGCCGCGGCCCGGCTGTTCCGCGAGCGCGGCTACGGCGGGGTTTCCGTGGCCGACATCGCCGAACAGGTCGGCATCACGGCCGGCGCGGTCTACAAGCACTTCCCCGACAAGCGCGCGCTGCTCGCCGAGCCGATCCGGGAGATGGTGCTCACCTGGCGCAACCGCGAGGTGCTCGCGCTGGCGCAGGGCGGCGACACCGAAGAGGTCCTGCAGCGGCTCGCCTCGTCGGTGGTCGGTGTCGTGCTGGAGCGCCCGGACGTGGTGCGCCTGTGGCACCAGGAAGCCCACTACCTCACGAGCGAGGTCCGCGAAGAGCTGGTGGCCGTGCGCGTGGAAGGCGTGGGGCTGTGGCAGCGGGTGCTGGTGGACGCGCGCCCGGAGCTGACCACCGGCCAGGCCGAGTTCCGCATCCGCGCCGCGCTGGGCCTGCTCAACAGCGTGCCGGCGCTGCCGCGCCGGCGCCTCTCGGCCCACGCGGCCACGCTGGAAACGGTGCTGCTGGCCACGTTGCTCGCGCCGGAACCGCCCACGAGCCTGCCCGAGCTCCGCGTGGTGGACCGGGAATCGCCCGCGGCGGCGGAGCACACCCGCGGTCGCGCGATCCTCGACGAGGCGGCAAAGCTGTTCCGCGAACGCGGCTACCACGCCGTGGGCATCGACGACATCGCCGCGGGCGTCGGCATCGCGGGCCCGTCGATCTACAGCCACTTCCCCAGCAAGGCCGCCGTGCTCACCGCCGTCGTCGCGGAGATCGCCGACGAGCTGTGCTGGGGCGGCGCGCTGGCGATGACGTCGGACGGCACCCCGGCCGAGCGGCTCGAGCTGCTGGTGACCACCCACGTGCGCACGGCGCTCGCGAAGAGCGACCTGATCGCGGTCTGGATGACCGAAGAGCACCACGTGCCCGAGGACCTCGGCGAGGCCGTGCGCCGCGACCGCAAGCGGTACCTGGACTACTGGGTGAGCGCGGTGCTGGCGGCCAACCCCGGTTTGGATGAGGCCGTGGAGGAAGCGGTGGCCGAGACCGCGAGCCTCGCGGTGATGGAGCTGATCGACGCCGTGGCCCGCTCGAGGCGGTTCGCGTCGGTGCCGGAGCGTCCCGAGTGGACGGTCGGGCTCGCGCTGGCGGCGCTCACGAGCGTGGCGGTCTGATCCGTCCACTGCGGACGAACGCCCTCTTTCGACCCGTGGTCCGGCCGCGTTTCAACGATCGAGCCCGGACACGACGGCGGCGGGAGCGGACCCTCCCCCTCCGGGGATCCCCTCCCGCCGCCGGTGTTCTCAGCCGGTCGCCCTTCGGCTTTCCGGTGACCGCGCCCCGGAAGGCGCGGCCACGGGCTCGGTGCGCCGCACTGTGCTGGTTCAGTGCGGTGTTTCGGATCCGTGAGCCGATGCCGTGTGCCAGTGCGGTTCGATGCGGCTCAGTCGCTCGCGCGCTCGGTGCCCTTCCAGCGGTCGGATCCCTTGCGCGCGAACGACCACAGCTGCGCGCTCTGCTCCAGCGGCACGGCCGCCTGCCAGGTCAGCGCGGGCGGGCCCACCTCGGCCCGCAGGCTGCGGATCGCCGCGCGGGTGAGCGCCGGGTCGGTGCCGCCGCGGCGGGCCAGCTCGAGCGCGCGCGGCTCGACCTCGGCGTCGGGCCGGGCCTCGTACGCCAGGCCGAGCTCGACGGCGCGGCGGCCGTCCACCGTCTCGCCCAGCACCCCGAGCACGGTCGCGGCCTCGGGCGTGACCACCCGCGTGAGCAACGTGTAGTGCCCGCCGCCGGGGTGCACGCCGAGCCGCGTGAACCCCGAGGCGAGCTTGGCGTCCTCGGCCACCACGCGCACGTCGGCGGCCAGCGCCAGGTTCATCCCGGCGCCCACGGCGCCGCCGCGCACCGCGGCCACGGTCGGCACCTTCAGCGCGCCGAAGCGCAGGAAGGCGTCGTAGATCCGTTGTGTGGCCCGGATTCCCTCGTCGGACGCGGGGGCCGCGGAGATCGCCGCCAGCTCGTCGCGGTCACCGCCCGAGCAGAAGTAACCGCCCGAGCCCTGGATCACGGCCGAGCCGATCGTGAGGTCGGCGTCGATGCGCTCACACGCGTCGATCAGCGCGGCGGCGAGCGCGCCGTCGATGGCGTTGCGCTTCTTCGGGGCGTTGAGGGTGAGCACGGCGACGCCGTCGGTCACCTCGAACAGCACGGGTTCGGTCATGAGCGGGCTCCGCGGAGGTCGACGTCGTCGGATTCGTGCGTGCGCAGCAGGGCCGAGCGGACCTTCTGCGTCGCCGTCTTGGGCAGGGCCGGGCGCACCGAGAGGTACCGCGGCCAGGCGAACTTCGGCAGCCTGCCCTCGAGGAACGCGGGCAGCGCGAGCGGGTCGAACTCGCCGCGCGGCACGATCACCGCGCGCACCTCCTGGCCCACCACCTCGTCGGGCACCCCGACCACGGCCACCTCGTCCACCGCCGGGTGCTCGGCGATCGCCGCCTCGACGTCGGCCGGGCGCACGTTCTCGCCGGCGCGGCGGATCATGTCGTCGGCGCGGCCGTGGAACACGAGGTAGCCCTCGGCGTCGACCGCGCCGAGGTCGCCGGTGTGGAACCACAGGTTGCGGAACTTCTGCAGCGTCAGCTCGGCTTTGCCGTGGTAGCCGTCGAAGAGCACGAACGGCGCGCGCGGGCGCACGCAGATCTGCCCCGGCTCGCCCGGTGCCACGGGCTCGTCGTTCGCGTCGAGGATCGCCAGGTCCATGTCGGGCCGGACGGTACCGCACGCGCCGCGCCGGCGCTGTCCTGCGCGGCTCGCCGTGACCCAGCCGCCGGTCTCGGTCATGCCGTAGAGCTCGTGCACGTCGACACCCACGTGGTCCTCGATCGTGGTCCACAGGCCCACCGGCGCGCCGCCGCCGGTGCAGAAGCGCAGCTTGTGCGGCGGGATGTGCTCGGGCAGCTTGCGCACGAGCATCGCCAGCATCGTGCCGACGTAGGTGAATCCCGTGGCCTCGTACCGGATCGCCTGCTCCAGGAACTTCGCCGGCTCGAACTTCTCCAGCAGCGCCAGGGAAGCACCGGTGGCGATCGCGGTCATCACCGCGTACACCTGCGGGTTGGTGTGGAACAGCGGCAGCGCCACCAGGATCCGGTCGTCGGCGCGGATGCCGATCGCGTCGGCCAGCTCCCGCCCACCGGCGAGGAACGCGCCGTCGGAGAGCACCGCGCCCTTCGGCGGTCCGGTGGTGCCCGAGGTGTAGAGCAGGCTGCTCTCGGCGTCGAGCTCCGCCTCGTGCATCGGGTGCGGCGCGAGCCCGCCCACGGCCTGCTCGAGGTCGTCGGCGGTGGCGAACCCGAGCGTGGTGCCGGGATCGAAGCCCGCGTCGGCGACCAGGCGCGCGATGCTCGGGGTGTCGCCGACCGCGAACCGGATGCCCGCGTCGGCCACGACCTGGCGGATGTGCGCGCCGGTCGCCTGGTTGTGCAGCGGCACGCAGGTGGCGCCGAGCCAGCGCAGGGCGAACCACAGGTACGGGAAGGTCGGCGTGTTGCCGCAGGCGAGCAGCACGCGGTCACCCGGGCGCACGCCGTTGCCGTGCAGCAGCGTGGCCGTGCGGGTGACCACGTCGAGCAGGCCGGCCCAGCTGACGACCTTGTCGTCCTGCAGCAGGAACGGCGCTTCGCCGCTGGCCTCGCACCGGTCTTTCAGTGTTGCCGCGAACATCTAGCGATCCTCCACCCTGACGGCCTTCACCAGGCTCTTCGCGACGGTGTTCTTCAGCACCTCGGCCGAGCCGCCGGCCACTTCGTACGCCTTCGCGTCGCGCAGGTAGCGGCCGAACGGCTGCGTCTCCCGCGTGCCGTGCGCACCGCACACCTGCACCGCCGTGGACGCGACCTTCGTGGCGAGCGAGGCCGCCAGCAGCTTCGCCGACGAGGACGAGCGCGCGATGTCCCGGCCCGCGTCGAGGTCGCGCGCGGCCTCGTAGGTGAGCAGCCGCGTGGCGTCGATCTGCGCGGCCAGCTCGGCGAAGTACCACTGGATGCCCTGGAAGTCGAGCACCTTCGTGCCGAACGCGGAGCGCTGGTCCACGTACTTCAGCGCGCCCTCGAACGCCGCGCGCGCGATGCCGAGGCTGATGCCGGCGGCGAGTGTGCGCGAGTTGGCGAGGGTGACCATCACCTGCTTGAGGCCGCGGCCCTCGGTGCCGATCAGGTGGTCGGCCGGCACCTCGACGTCCTCGAGCACCAGGTTCACGTGCGGGCCGTTGCGCAGCCCGAACGTCTCGGCCTCGTGGCCCTGGTAGCTCGACACCCCCGGCGTCTCCTTGGTGACGGCGAACGTCGACACGCCGACGTCGGTCTCGGCCAGCACCACGAACAGCTCCGCGGCCGCGCCGGAGGTGATGAACGCCTTCTCGCCGTTGAGCACCCAGCCCTTGTCGGTGCGGTGCGCCTTGGTGTCGAGCGTGCGGATGTCGCTGCCGTGGCCGTCTTCGGTGAGCGCGAACGACGCGGGCAGCCCGCTCGCGTAGCGCGGCAGGTAGCGCTCCTTCAACGACTCCTCGCCGTAGAGCTCGATGCAGCGCTGGCTCTGGAAGATGGTGATCAACGAGATGCCGAGGATCGCGCTGGCGACCGAAAGCTCCTCCAGCACGGCGAGCAGGTCGGTCATCGGCCGGCCCTCGCCGCCGTAGCGCGGGTCGAGCGTCATCGAGTTCCAGCCGCGCGCGGCGGTGAGCCGCACGAGGTCGAGCGGATAGCGGTCCTCGCGGTCGAGAGCGTCCGCGACCGGGGCCACGTGCTCGCGCGTGAAGTCGCGGGCCTCGAGCGCGAGCCGCTCGTCGACGTGGTCCCTCCAAAGGTGCTGCAAGTCGTTCCCCTTCCTCATTCCCGAGTCATTCGACCGCGGTGATGGCACGACCCGATCGGTCGGCCAGGAACAGCGCGGTGATCATCATCAACGCCACGGCGAACAGGCCGGTGGAGATGCCGCCGCCGAGGCCGTAGCGGGCGGCGAGCAGGCCGACCAGGCCCGGGCCGAAGCTCGCGATGCCGCGGCCCACCGAGTAGCAGAAGCTCGAGCCCGTGGCCCGGATCGGCGTGGCGAACAGCTCGCCGAACCACGTGCCGAACACCGCGAAGTACCCGAGCCCGAACGAGATCACGAAGTACATCGCGATCACCGCGCCGGTCGCGGCGCCGGTGCCGATCAACACGGCGAAGGCGATGAACGCGACCAGCTGCACCGAGGCGAAGGCGAGCAGGGCCTTGCGCCGGCCCCACCGGTCGCCGAGCGCGCCGGCCGCGATGTAGGACACGAGCGAGATGGCGGCGCTCACGTAGAGCACGGTCTGTGTCGCACCCGCACCCAGGTGCAGGCCGGTCTTGAGGAAGGTCGGCATCCAGGACGAGTAGACGTAGTAGGAGTACTGGGCGCCGAACACCACGACGGTGCCGAGCACGACCATCTTCAGCGCGTTCTTCTTGAACAGCAGCGCGAGCCCGGCGGTCGCGG
This sequence comes from Amycolatopsis rhabdoformis, assembly GCF_035918295.1. Taxonomy (GTDB): domain Bacteria; phylum Actinomycetota; class Actinomycetes; order Mycobacteriales; family Pseudonocardiaceae; genus Amycolatopsis; species Amycolatopsis rhabdoformis. The sequence continues at coordinate 1,425,637 of NZ_CP142149.1, read as the reverse complement.
GCTCGCGGCTCGCGGTACCGGTGGCGGTGCGGCCTTCGGCCTTGGCGCGCTGCAGTTCGAGCCACTGCTTCGACTCCGGGCAGGCGAGCCGGATCGCGACGGCGGCCACGGCGGGCAGGGCCCCGATGGCGAACGCCCAGCGCCAGTTCGGCACAGCGCCGGCCACGAAGATGCCGACCGCGTAGGCGGGCCAGATCGCGGCCTGCACCATGCCGCCGGCGAGGCCGCGGCGCTTGGGCGACCACGCCTCGTTGAGCAGCGCGAACCCGATCGCCCACTCACCGCCGATGCCGATGCCGGCGATCATCCGGCACACCACGAACAGGCCGAAGCTCGGCGCGAGCGCCCCGAGTCCCGTGCCGATCGCGAAGATCCAGATCGTCCAGGTGAGCACCCGGCGGCGACCGAACCGGTCGGCCAGCGGGCCGAAGATCACGCCACCGATGGCGGTGGCGGCGAGCTGTGCGGTGAACACGGCGCCGACCGCGGCCGTGGAGACCCCGAACGTCTTCCCGACGTCGCCGGCCACCAGCGACAGGATCACGAGGTCGAAGTACTCCATCCCCCAGCCGCTGACCGCGGCCGCGATGATCAGACCACGCTCTCTTCGGGTGTAGGCGGACCCGGCCACGCCGGCCGGGGCGTTGGTCGCCACTTCGGACATGGGCCACCTGCTTCTTTGCGGGAGGTGAATACTGGTTAGGCAGACGGTAACTGGTCGTTAGTCAGAACTCAAGACGGTTCCCGGTGTCGATCCGGCTGCGCAGCACCCGGTCACCGGCCCGGTACGCAGCGCACCCGCGCGTGACCCGCGCGGTCGCGACGGGAGGCCGCCCCGGCGCCGCGCCGGTAGCGTGAGCCCGTGGCGGAGCGGATCCGGGTGGTCGTCGGCGAGAACCAGGCCCTGGTGCGGGAAGGGATCCTGCGGGTCCTCGAACGCGCCGGCTTCGAGGTCGCCGGCGTGGCCACGGACGCGCCCGGTGTGCTGCGCCAGGTCCGGACGCAGCGGCCCGACGTGCTGATCACCGACATCCGCATGCCCCCGGACCGGACCGACGACGGACTGCGCGCGGCGCTCGAGGTCCGCTCGGCCGAACCCGGGATCGGCGTGATCGTGCTGTCGCAGTTCCTCGAGGACCGCTACGCCTTCGAGCTGGTCGGCGACCACGCCGAAGGCGTCGGGTACCTGCTGAAGGAGAAGGTGGCCGACCCGGCGGTGCTCGTGGACGCCGTGCGCCGCGTCGCCGCCGGCGACACGGCCTTGGATCCGGACGTGATCGCCCGCCTGGTCGGCCGCAAGCGCCTCGGCAGCCCGCTGGACGACCTGACCCCACGCGAACACGAGGTCCTCGCCCTCATGGCCGAGGGGCACTCGAACATCGGCATCGCGGAGAAGCTCGTGGTCACCGTGCCCGCCGTGGAACGCCACGTGACCGGCATCTTCAGCAAGCTCGGCCTCAACCAAGCGGCGACCAGCCGGCACCGGCGGGTGCTCGCGGTGCTGCGATACCTGCGTGGCTGAGGCCACCACCGCACCGAAGCAAACCCGCGAAGCGTCAGGGCGTCGGCAACCCGAACAGCGCCACCAGATCCGCCCCCACCAACCGGTCCTTCGCCACGAACCCCACCACGCCGGCGGCCACCACCTCCGCCTCGGCGACCGCGGACGGCTCAGTCGACGTCACCAGGATCCGCGGCACCGGCGCGGAACCGCTGAGCATGGCGCGCGCGATCGGGAGCCAGGGGCCGTCGGGCAGGTGGACGTCGAGCAGAACGCAGTGGGGGTGGTGGAGCCGGGCGGCGGCGAGGCCGCGCGCGCCGTCCTCGGCCTGCGCGACGACCACGAAGCCGCGGGCGGCCAGCAAACGCCCGGCGACGCGCCGGAAACCGGCGTCGTCGTCGACGATCAGGGCGGTGGGCGCCATGGGTCCATGGTCCTGCCCGGCGCGGGTCGCCACCATGGGGAAGTCCCCACGGCTCGGGTGGTCAGAGGGGAAATTCGGCGCGCAGCGTGGTTCCGGCGCCGGGCGGGGAGACCAGGGTGAGCCGGCCGCCGAGGGCGTCGACGCGGTCGGCCAGCCCGGCGAGCCCGGAGCCGGGCCTGTCCGCGACCGCACTGTCCATGACAGCACCATCAGCAGCCGCACCGTCCACAACCGCATCGGCCGCCGCCGCACTGTCCACAACCGCACTGTCCACAACCGAACCGGCCGCGGCCGCACCATCCACAACCGCACCGGCCGAGACCGCGCCGCCCACGCCGTCGTCGCGGACCTCGACCGAGAGCACGGGCCCGGTCGCCTCGATGGTCACCATGACCCGTGAAGCGCGCGAATGCTTCACCGCGTTCGTGAGGGCTTCGGCGGCGAAGAAATACGCGCACGCCTCGACGGCTTCGGGCAGCGGGACCTCGACCGAGCCGGTCACCTCCACCGGCAGCGGCGTTCGCGTGGCCAGGGCCTCGACCGCGCAGCGCAGCCCCCGCAGCGTGAGGATGGCCGGGTGGATCCCGGCGGCGAGCTCCCGCAGCTCCACGATCGCCGCGCGGGTCTGCTCTACGGCCTCGTCCAGGTGCGGGCCGACGAGCCGCGGGTCCGCGTCGAGCTCCTCGCGCGCCAGCTGCAGCTCGATGAGCAGGGTCACGAGCCGTTGCTGGGCCCCGTCGTGCAGGTCGCGGGCCACCTGCCGGCGGGCCGCCGCCGCGCTCTCGACGATGCGCCGCCCGGTGGCGCGCGACTCGGCCGCCCGGATCCGCGCGGCGTCCCGCTCGCGCACCGCCTGCTCGGCCGCGCGGCGCTGCGTGGTGTCCTCGAACGCGAGCACGGCGCCGCGGCCGTTCGGCAGGTCGAGCGGCGAGGACCACCACGCGATCGGGAGCTTCGAGCCGTCACGCCGGAAGAACCAGTCCTCGTCCTCGTGCACGGTCGTCCCGGCCTGGCGCGACCACAGCATCGGGCACTCCGCCGCGGGGAACGGCGAACCGTCGGGGTAGTGGTGGTGCACCGTCTCGTGGCTCGGCCGCCCGCGCAGCTCGGCCAGGTCGGTGTAGCCGAGCGCGGTCACGGCCGCGGGGTTGGCGAACTCGATCGCCCCGTCGTGGTCGATGACCCACACGGGCTGCGGAACCGTGTGCAGGATCAGTTCGAGTTCTTCACGGCGAGAGTCCACGGCTGCCTCCGGACGTCCTGCCCACCGTACCCGGGGAAGCCGCCGGAAGAACCCCGCGAGCCGCGGGCCGGCCACGACGGGGAGTGGCCGGCCCGCGGGTGCCGCGGGCGTGCGGGGGCGGCGGCCCGCCCTGTCAGTGCAGGGCCTCCCGCAGGACCGCGATCGCTTGCGCCGTCGCGGCTTTCGCCGCGTGCGTGTCCCGGACCGGGTCGAGCATCATGAAGTCGTGGAGGATGCCGTCGTAGCGCACGGTCGTCACGGCCACCCCCGCCAGGCGCAGTTTCGCCGCGTACGCCTCGCCTTCGTCGCGCAGCACGTCGTACTCGTCCACGATCAGGAACGCCGGCGGCAGCCCCGCCAGCTGCTCGAGGCTCGCCTGCAGCGGGGAAGCGGTGATCTGCTTGCGCTCGGCCGGATCGGGCAGGTAGGCGTCCCAGAACCACTCCATCGCCTTGGCGGTGAGGAACGGCCCGTGTTCGAACAGGTGGTAGGACTCGGTGTCCATGCCCGCGTCGGTGACCGGGTAGTACAGGGAGTGCTGCACGAAGGTGACGTCACCGCGGTTCTTGGCCATCAGCGCCAGGGCGGCGGTCATGTTCCCGCCCACGGAATCGCCCGCCACGGCCATGCGCGACGCGTCGAGGCCCTTGGCGGCGCCTTCGCGGCCGACCCATTGCGCGGTCGCGTAGGCCTGTTCGATCGCCACCGGGTAGTGCGCCTCGGGCGAGCGCGTGTACTCGACGAACACCACCGCGGCGCCGACACCGGTCGCGAACTCGCGCACGAGCCGGTCGTGCGTGCCGGCGTTGCCGAGGATCCAGCCGCCGCCGTGCACGTAGAGGATCACCGGCAGGGTGCCGGTCGCGCCGGCGGGCTTCACGATCCGCACCGGCACGTCGCCGACCGCGGCGGGCACCGTGAGCCACTCGTCGTCGACGGCGGGTTTCACCACGTCGCCCGACTGCAGGTCGTCGAGCACCTTGCGGGCCGCGTCGGGGCCGAGCTCGTAGAGGAACGGCGGGTTCGCCGTGGCGTCGGCCAGCTCCCGGGCGGCCGGTTCGAGAGTGACGTCCGGTTTCTCGTGCGCGGCCACGGCTTTCTCCTCACGTCGGCGATGCGTCCCGTCCAGCGTGGCGCGCGGGGACCCGCGGGACCATCGAGCAGCCACCACGACCGATCAGGAGCGGGCGTGGGGTAAACCCCACACCGGCGAAGCGGCGCACTCCCGAGTGGACACCCGCGCCACCCGGAATAACCCCGCGCGACCCCGCCTTGCACGAGACATGAAAGCTGTCACGTACACCCGCCACGGCGGACCGGAAGTGCTGTCGCTGACCGAGCGGGACGTGCCCGAACCGGGCGCCGGCGAGGTCCGCGTGCGGGTGGTCGTGTCGGCCGTGAACCCCACGGACTGGAAGTCGCGGCGCGGCCCCGGTGAGCTGGCCGGCCCGGCCGTGCCCAACCAGGACGGCGCGGGCGTGGTCGACGCCGTCGGGTCCGGCGTCACCGACTTCGCCCCGGGCGACCGCGTGTGGGTGCTCCTCGCCGCGGCCCACTCCCCCGCGTCGGGCACCGCGCAGGAGTACCTGGTGCTGCCCGCCGAGCGGCTCGTGCGCCTGCCCGCCTCCGTCGGCTTCGACGAAGGCGCCGGCTTCGCCGTGCCGGCTCTCACCGCGCACCGCGCGCTCACCGTGGCCGAGGACGGCCCGGCCCGGCTGGCCCCGGGCGCGCTGGCCGGCCGCACCGTGTTGGTCACCGGTGGCGCGGGCGCCGTCGGCAACGCCGCCGTCCAGCTGGCCCGCTGGGCCGGCGCGACGGTGATCACCACCGTGAGCACCGAGGCCAAAGCCGCGCTCGCCCGCGCGGCCGGCGCGCAGCACGTGGTGCTCTACACCTCGGCCGACGCGGCCGCCGAGATCAAGGCGATCGCGCCCGAGGGGGTCGACGTGATCGTGGAGGTCGCCGCCGGCGTGAACGCGGGCCTGCACGCCGAGGTGCTCCGCACCCGCGGCACCGTGGCGGTCTACGGCGACGACCGCGGCACCGGCTCGCTCACTCTCGAGTTCGGCCGCAACCTGTGGCTGAACTCGCGTTACCAGTTCCTGGTGCTCTACACCGTCGGCCTCGACCGGCTGCGCGCCGGCGCGGAGGACGTGACCGCGGCCCTGCTCGACGGCTCCCTGCGCCTCGGCGAGGACCGCGGCCTGCCGGTGCACCGGTTCGCCCTGGCCGACACCGCGCAAGCGCACGAAGCCTCGGAAAACGGGGTGACGGGCAAGATCCTGATCGACGTGACGCCGGCGTAGACCCGCACACCGGCCGGTTCTCCGCGGCGCACGGGCCGTTCGCCGCGGAGAACCGGCCGCTCGAATACCAACGCAAACGCGACCTGGTCGTGCACACGCCGGCGCCGCACGCCTACGTGTGGCGGCTCCGGGTCGCGAGCGAAGACGCGGCGGCCGGCGCGATCACCGAGGCGAACGAACGCCGCACTTGACCACCCCGTGCGCGGTGGCCCCCAAGCCGGACCACCCCGCGCCGGGCCGTCCCAGCCCCGCACCCCGGTCCCGCACACCCCCTGTCACGCCCCGGGCCACACTTTCGCAGGTATCGCCACGACGTCACTGCCGGTATACCTGGTCACACGCACCGAGAGGTCTGGACCATTACCGCAACCGACCGGGGTGTGGCCCGGCCGCGCCCCGGTACCGTCCTTTGTGGAGGTACCATGCGCCGGCTGGACGCGATCCGTGATCACGCGATCGGGGTTTTCCGCATCGTGGTGGGGTTTCTCTTCGCCTGCCACGGCGTGAAAACGATCTTCGGCCTGCTCGGCGCCCACGCGCCGACGCCGGTCGGCACCTGGCCGGGGTGGTGGGCGGCGCTGATCCAGCTCGTCGCCGGCACCCTGGTGTGCCTGGGCGTCGGCACGCGCGCGGCCGCGCTGATCGGGTCGGGCTCGATGGCGTTCGCCTACTTCACCGTGCACGCGCCCAACGACGTGCTGCCGATCCAGAACGGCGGTGAGCAGGCGGCGCTGTTCTGCTGGACACTGCTGGTCCTCGCCTTCACCGGCCCCGGCCGGTTCTCACTCACCGGCGCACTGGCGTCCCTCCGCGCCGGCACCGGCAACACCGGCGACAGCACCACCGACCCCACGACACGGGAAGACCCCCGCGCGCCCGTACGGGGGTGAGGCGCGCGGGGGCCAAGACGACCCGGGATCAGCCGACCGACGGGCCCAGCCCGAGCGACTGCGGTGTGCTCGCGTCGGGTGAGGGCTGGTGCAATCCTCCGTCGAGCGGTCCGAACTCGGTCATCAGCGCCGCACTGCCACCCCACGGCGTCTGCTCCTCGGCGATCAGCGAGTTCGTGGTGAGCAGCAGCCCGGCCACCGAAGCACCGTTCTGCAACGCCGAACGGCACACCCGCAGCGGGTCGATGATGCCCAGCTCCACGAGGTCGCCGAAGCGGCCGACCAACGCGTCGAACCCTTCGTCGTCGCCGAGTTTCCGGGTCTGCTCCACGATTTCGTCGGCCGCGTAGCCGGCGTTGCTGGCGATCAGCAGCGCCGGTGCGCTCAGCGCGCGCCGCACGATCTCGGCACCGATGGCGTAGTCGCCTTCGAGGTCGAGGCCGGTCAGCACCTTCTCCGCGTGCAGCAGGGTCGCGCCGCCACCGGCGACCACGCCCTCCGCGATCGCGGCCCGCGTGGCCGAAAGCGCGTCCTCCACGCGGTGCTGCAGTTCCTTCAGCTCGGCCGGCGTCGCGGCACCGACGCGGATCACCGCGACCTTGCCGGTCAGCGCGCCGATCCGCTCGGTCAGCACGTCCTCGTCCACGCCGAACTGCGCGCGCTCGCGCTCGGCCCGCAGCTGGCTCACGCGGAACTCGATGTCGTCGGCCGACCCCGCGCCGCCCACGATCTGGGTGGCGTTCTCGGTCACCCGCACCTGCTTCGCCCGGCCGAGGTGCTCGAGCTTCATCGTCTCCAGCGTGAAGCCCGCGTGCTTCGACAGCACGGCCCCGCCGACCACGGCCGCGAGGTCCTCGAGCTTGTGCAGCCGGCGGTCGCCGAAGCCCGGCGCCCGGATCGCGACGGCCTGGAACGTGCGGTTCACGTGGTTGTGCACGAGCATCGACAGCGCCGTGCCCTCCACGGTCTCCGCGATCAGCACGAGCGGACGCGGGTTGCGCATCACCTTGTCCAGCACCGGCATCAGCTGCTGCACGTTGGTGATCTTCTCGCTGCACATCAGGATGTACGGGTCGTCGAGCACCGCTTCCAGGCGCCCGGGATCCGTCACGAGGTACGGCGAGAGGTACCCGTTGTCGAACTCGAAGCCCTCCACGAAGTCCACCGACATGCCGATGCGCTGCGACTCCTCGATCGTGACGACGCCGCCCTCCCCCACCGTGTGCAGCGCCTTCGCGATCACGGCACCGACCGCGCCGTCGTCGTTCGCGGAGATCGCGGCCACCCGCTGGTAGTCCTCTTCGGACTTCACCGGGTGCGCCATGGTCTCCAGGTGCTCCACGAGGCGGCCCACCGCGGCGTCGATGCCGCGCTTCACGAGCACGGGGTTGCCGCCGTGGGCGATCGCGCGCATGCCCTCGCCCACGATCGCCTGGGCGATCACCGTGGCCGTGGTGGTGCCGTCGCCCACCACGTCGTTGGTCTTGATCGCCGCTTCCTTCACCAGCTGCGCACCCATGTTCTCGAACTGGTTGCTCAGGTGGACCTCGCGCGCGATGGTCACGCCGTCGTTGGTCACCACGGGCGAGCCGGTGATCTTCTCGATGATCACGTTGCGCCCCTTGGGGCCCAGCGTCGACTTCACGGCCTCCGCGAGTTTGTCCACCCCCGCCACCAGCAGGTCGCGGGCTTCCGAGCCGAAGCGAAGTTCCTTGGCCATGCTGCTCCTCCTGTGTGTTGGGACGGATTGCCTACGGGACGAGGATCGCGCGGCCCCGCACGCGGCCGGCGTCGAGATCGGCCAGCGCGTCGAGTGCCGCGTCGAGCGGGTACTGCCTGGTGTGCAAGGTGACCTTGCCCGCCTGCGCGAGCACCATCAGCTCCACGAGGTCGTTGTAGGTGCCCACCAGGTTGCCCACGATGTTGCGTTCCGTGGAGATGATGTCGATGGTCGGGATGTCGATGTTGCTGCCGTAGCCGATCACGAAGTGCGAACCGTTGCGGCGCGTCATCGCGAACGCTTCCTGCTGCGCACCCTGCTCGGCGACGAAGTCCAGCACCACCTCGGCCCCGTGCCCGCCGGTGAGGTCGAGCACCGCGTCGACGTGGCTGCCGTCGGCGACCACGGTGTGGTCGGCCCCGAGGTCGGCGGCCAGCTTGAGCGCCTCCACGTTGCGGTCCACGACCACCACGGTCGTCGCGGTGAGCGCGCGCAGCGACTGGATGCCGATGTGCCCGAGCCCACCGGCGCCGTTCACCACGCACACCGTGCCCGGCGGCAGCAGCGGCACCGCCTTGCGCACGGCGTGGTAGGCGGTGATGCCGGCGTCGGCCAGCGCCGCGACGTCCTCGGGGCGGGTGTCCGGGTCGAGCTTGATGCACGCCCGCGCCGAGGTGAGCAGGTACTCGGCCATCCCGCCGTCGGTGTCGATGCCGGGGAAGGCGTTGTTCTCGCAGTGCATGTCGTTGCCGGCGCGGCAGGCGTGGCACAGCCCGCACGTGGGCGTGGGGTGCAGGATCACGGTGTCGCCGACGGCCACGTTCGTGACCGCCGAGCCGATCTCGTGCACCCAGCCCGCGTTCTCGTGCCCGATCGTGTAAGGCAGGGCGACCCCCGATTTCGCCGCCCACTGCTCCTCGATGATGTGCAGGTCCGTGCGGCACACGCCGGCCCCGCCGATCTTCACCACCACGTCGAGCGGCCCGGTGACCCTGGGCTCGGGCACCTCCTCGATCACGGGCTGCTGGTGGTACGCGTGCAACCGGACCGCCTTCATGGCGTCTCCTCCTCGTCGGGAATGTCGGTGGCCTCCGGGTAACGGGCGCGCAGCATCCCGCGGCACACCCCCGAATTGGCGTCCTGGCTCACGCGCGTGAGGCGCGCGACCCCCAGGTGCCGGTGCACGTCCGCCGCCGCCACGGCTTCACCCGTGGCCGGGTCGAGCACGAGCGGGTCGGTGTCGCCGGCGGGCAGACCCAGCTCGAGACGGCGCTCCCGCAGCCGGTCGCGGTCCGGCGTGGCCGGCGCGTCGGCGAGCGTGAGCCCCGCCAGGTCCTCGCGCGCGACCCCGCGCGCGACCATCGACCGGCACACCCGGTCGGTGCCGGCGAGCACGGCCTTGCGCAGGAAGTCGGCGCGCAGGCTGTCGAGCTCGTCGGCCGCCTCCTCGCCGAACGACCCGACGAACCCGGCGCGCGCCGCCACGCCGCGGTTGATCACGTCGGCGGCGAAGTGGTCCTTGAGCCGTACCACGGCCCGGGCCACGCCGGGCACGGCCGACACCGCGTCGTAGGAGTCGGCCACCATCAGGAACGCGAAATTCGGCGCGCAGAAGTACGTCGGCAGGCACAGTTCGACGACCGCCTCGCCGTCCGGGTCCACGGTGGAGCTCGCCACGAAACCCAGGTCGGTGAGCGGCCGGTCGAGCTCGGGATCGCGCACGGACCCCAGCGCCGACCAGACCGCCGCGGTGATCGCGGCGGTCTGGTCGGTGCGCGCGCCGGCGGTTCCGGCTGCCGTCACGGCGACGGAACCCCTACTGCCTCGACGGTCTCGGGCGCCTTGAGGCCGAGGCCTTCGGGCACGTCCAGGCCGTAGAGGCGGGCCGCGTTGAGACCGAGGATCTTCTTCTTGGTCTCGACCGTGAGCTTCCCGTAGTCGGCGAACTCCTCACCGTCGGGCATCTGCCAGTCGACGAAGCCCTCGACCTGCCACTTGGGTTCCCAGATGGCGTAGTCGGCGCCGAAGATCATCTTGTCCTCACCGACCCAGAACAGCAGCTCTCCCATCACCTTCGCGAAGAACCGCGGCCGGGCGTGCATGAGGCCGCCGATGACCACCGACAGGCCGGCGTAGACGTTGGGCTCCTGCGTGGCCATGAAGCAGAAGTCCTCGATCCGCGGCAGGCCCACGTGCTCGACGATGAAGTTGAGCCCCGGGAAGTTCGTGGCCGCGTAGTCCACGTCCCGCACGTCGAACGCGTCCTTGTCCAGGGGCCAGATCGTCGGTCCCTTGTGGACGTGGATGTTCTTCACGCCGAGCTCCTGGCACTTCTCCAGGTAGCGCGCCGCCTCCGGGTCCTTGAGGCTCCAGCCCCGCGAGTCACCCTGCCACTCGGCGGTGTAGAGCTTCGCGCCCGTGCAGCCCCAGCGCTTCACCCGCTCTTCCAAGGCCTTCAGGCCCGGGTCGCCGTCGCGCGGGTCCCAGTTCGTGTTGACCACGAACCGGCCCGGGTACTTCTCGGCCAGCGCCCCGTTGACCTCGGTCGTGTTGAACCCCTCGCGGTACCACTGCCGCAGGTTGGTGGGCTGGAAGATGGCGACGTCGACGTGACCCGCGTCGAACAGGTCGTACATCATCGTCTCTTCGTCGTACTTCTGGAACTTCTCGATGGGCCAGTGGGTCTCCTTCGGACCGAGGCTCTGGTAGGCGTGGAAGCACTCGATCCAACCCTTGGCGTACTCCTCCTGCCCCGCGACCCAGTTGGCGGGGCTGGCATCCCAGAAGTGGGTGTGCCCGTCGACCACGAAGTACTTCTCGCCGTCCTTTTCGTACACGGTGCTTCCTCCCGGACTGATTCGAGTTCCGCTGGAGACCGGAACGGCGGCCGGCTCGAGAGCCGGCCGCCGCTTTTCCTACTTGCGCGCCACGAGGTCGAAGTCGATGTACTCGGCCGCGTCCTCGGGGTTGGCGAACATGATCGTGCGGTCGTCGAGGTGGACCATGCGCCCGTAGTGCGTGGACATGCTCTCCTCGAACTCCGCCGAGTCGAACCAGCCCTCCTCTTCGCCCGCGGCGTCGTCGACGTCGGCGAACACGAGGTCCATCCGGCCCACCGCGTCGACCCGGATCATCGACGGCAGCGGGGTCACGGTGACGTTGTCGAGCTTCGAGACGACCTCGGCGATGATCGTGCCGACCTGGTTGTTCATCAGGGTGAAGCCGCACATGTTCGACGCGGTGTTGTCGGACTTGAACGGACTTTCCGCCGTTTTGAAAACAGTCACTGGCTCAGCTCCTTCGGTGCCTGAAGGCCCAGATCGGACAGGATGCCGCCGAAGCGGCTCTTGGCGCGGTCGAGGCCGTCTTCGAACCGCATGGGCTTCGCGTCGGGCTGCGACCAGAGCGGCTGCATGGCGCGGGCGGCCGAAATGCACTTCGGCACCCAGGCCGAGAGCCACTTGTCCATGAGACCGCGGTTGTGGTCGGCGAACTCGCTGTCGTTGACCAACAGCTCGAACATCGCCTTCGTGTACCGCAGGTCGCGTTCGGAGAAGTCGAACTCCTCGGCGCCGATCAGCGTCGGGGTCACGAAGTCGCCGTTGGCCGGCGCCGCCTGCTGCACGAGGCGGCTGCGGAACAGCTCGCCCACGAGCGGCTCGAACACGATGTTGGCGGCGAAGACCGCCTCACACCAGTCCCAGATCTCCGTGAGCGACTCGGCGGTCTCCCGCACGCCCTGCCACGCGGGGTCTTCGTTCCACGTCGCGAGGTGCGCGGTGCCGTCGAAGCTGTCGATCTCCTCCGACAGCGTGAGGTTGTACAGCGCGAGGTCCTGCGCCGCACGGATGCGGTGCATGCTGTTCACGGAGATCGCGTTGTTGTGCATGTTGGTGGGAGCGCGCCGGTTGGCGTTGGCGAACAGGTACAGCCCCAGGCCGTGGTCCACGTGCATCCACGCGCCCACGTGCTGCGACACGAAGCTGACCCAGTTGGGGTTCCACTGCTCGAACGCCTTCGACTGCCGAGCCGCGTCGATGTTCTGGTTGAGCTGACGCACCACGTTGGCGTTGTAGCGGTAGAGGGTGAGCTCCCACTCCTCGTTGGGGTCGCGGAACTCGTGCCAGCCGTGGGCCGGCCACGGGTAGCCCTGGCCCCCCGACCCCGGGCTGCGCACGGGCACGGGCCGGTCGGAGCCCCACGCCTTGAGCGCGGTCCACTCGAGCGGGTAACCGCCCTGTCCGTCGGCGAAGCCGTAGAGCCAGCCCTGGCTCAGGTAGTGCCGCGGGTCGGGCTGCACCTCGACGGTGACGTCTTCGTAGTGGCTCTGCTTGCGCTTTTTCGGGGTGAAGTAGTTGTAGTGCCGCAGCTCCGAGTCGGGAAACTCGCGGGCACCCGCTTCCGCGTCGGTGAAGACGGGCTTGGGCACACTGCGTTCTGCCGTCGATGTCATCGGTATCTTTCCTTCGCGTCGGGCACGGGTCTCGTCGATACCCCGATTTCTCGGTGTTCCTGCGGCGCGGACGGGATGATCAGGTCTCGTCCGCGTCACCGGTGGTGGTGAACTTGTCGTAGAAGATCCGCTTCTCCGGCACGCCGAGCGCCGGCAGCAGTTCCAGGGCCGCCTCCACCATGGGCGGTGGCCCGCACACGTACACGTCGGCCCGGTCCAGGCGGTTCTCGAGCCGCCGGACGACGTCGGTGATCAACCCGGTTTCCCCGTCCCAGTCCTCACCCTCGTCGGGCTCGGAAAGGGCGGGCACGAACCGGAAACCCGGGATCTTGTCCTCCAGGGCCGTGAGCTCGGCCTCGAAGCACAGGTCCCTCTTGCGGCGGGCGCCGTAGTAATAGGTCGCCTTCCGCTCGATGCCGCGCTCGGCCATGGACCGCAGCAGCGAGAGGATGGGCGCCATGCCGGCGCCACCCCCGAGGAACACCAGATCCCGCTCTGGAGCGTCGCGCAGGGTGAAGACCCCGAAGGGACCCTGCACGTCGAGCCGGTCGCCCACCGACACCGCGGTGTCCAGGAGGTGCGAGAACAACCCGTCCGGGTAGATCCTGATCACGAACTCCAGCTGGCCGGAATCCCGGCCCGGGGTGTTCGCCATCGAGAACGACCGGGTGGCCTCGTGTCCCGGTACCGCGAAATCGAGGTACTGACCGGGGAAGAACTTGAACGACTCGGCGTCCACGAGCCGGACGACGAGCCGCCGGAGATCGTGCGTGATCTCCTCGATGGAAACCACTTCGGCGACCGCGTCCTGGATCGGCAGTCCGGAGTGGATCATCTCCTCGTCGTAGTTGAGCAGTTCGATCGTCAGGTCCTCGTACGCGTGCGCCCGGCACAGCAGCGTGAAGCCCTCCTCCTTTTCGAAGTCGGGCAACGCGAACGTGGAATACCGGTCGTGGTCGACGTCGTCGCCGTCGAGGATGAACGACTTGCAGGAGGCGCACTGCCCCTCCTTGCACCCGTGCATGAGCATGACGCCCTGCTCGGCAGCCGCACGCAGGATGTTCTGGTCCTCGTCGACCTCGATCTCGATGCCGACCGGTTCGAAGCGGACGTGGTGCTTGTTTCCCATCGCTTCCCTGCCTGAACGCCGGAGTTCCGCACACATCCCGGGTCGCCACCGTCGGCGACCGGGGCCGCCGCGAGGACGGCACCCGATCGCCGGCGGAGGCCGGTCACTTCATCCGGTCAGGACGCTGCCCTTGCGGGACGTCCGGCCGGACCCTGGCGGTTGTAGTCGTCCTGGAACGCGGCCCGCTGCTCGGCGGTCATCTCGTTGAGCAGCACGTTCGGGCTCTGCAGCGGCGGGCACCGGCGCAGGTGGTCCAGCGTCCACATCTTCTTCGGGTCCAGGTCGAGGTGCGGCTGGGCGACCAGGGTCTTGCCGTCGTCGCGCACGAAGCCCATGTCGGACACGATGTCGGCCCAGTTCCAGCCGTGGTAGAGCGTCTCCCACTCGCGGGAACCGATGAGCTTGCCCATGTTCGGGGTCTCGCGACCCTGGTACGTGGGCCGGAACGCCTCGGCGTCGGTCCAGCGGCAGGCTTCGTGGCAGTACGTCCGCCACTGCCCGTCGACCTCCGCGGTGACCATGTCCTCACGCACGAGGCACGGGACCATGCAGGTCCAGCACCGGTGCGGGTAGACGTAGTCGACGTCCTCGAGCGCGATCGGGTTGTGGCCGTTGGGCACGGACAGGCGGCTGTAGTTCTCCCACCACTTGCCGTACTTGTCGTACCAGCCCGGGTACTTGTACTCGAACCACTCGAAGTCCTCGTCCGTCATCGGGTCGATGCGCCAGTAGTTGGCGAGCCACCCGGTGGCGAAGAACTGCGCGACCTCGTGCACGTAGCCCTTGTCCCAGATCTGCTTCCACGCTTCTTCGATCAAGTCGTGCGGAATGACCAGACCGTACTTCTCGAGCGGGACGAGGTAGCTGCGGTAGTAGTCGTCGTAGATCCACCGGCGCCACATCTCCGCGTAGCTTTCCCGGTCCTTGCGGCGGTCCTTCGTGCCGTACTCGATGAAGGTGCCGATGGCCGCGTCGACCACCCGGTGGTTGTTCCACCACGCGTAACGCAGGTCGCGTTCGAGCAGCTGGTGGTTGCTTTCGTCGGAAAGTGCCATCAACAGCGTGGCGTAGCCGTTGCTGATGTGGCGGGACTCGTCGGACTGCACCGAGTGGAAAACCGTCGGCAGCAGGTAGTCGCCGTTGGCCGCGGCCTCGGCGGGCATGGCCACGAACAGCGTGTTGGTGAACGCCGTCTCGGCCACGATCGTGAGGTAGATGCTCGCCGCGGTGATGGCGTCACCGGTGATGAAGCCCTCGGCGAACTGACGGCCGATCGTGCCGCAGTAGTCCGACTGGAAGTTGCGCAGACTCGAGTTGAAGCCGGCCGGGTCGATGTAGTTGTTCATGTAAAGGCGCTTCAGGTTCTGCTGGATCGTCGAGTGGCGTACCTCGTCGATCATCTGAATCGCCTGGCCGTTGTGCAGTTCCGGGTTCGGCACGGTCCGGAACAACAGCGGCATGGCCCGCGCGGCCGAGATCTCCGGCAACGGGATGATGGACAGGAACAGCTTCTGCCACTCCAGCCACCGTTCCTGCACCTGCCGGAACATGTTGCCTCGGATGGCGCCGTCCTCGGCCCCGTAAACGCGGTGATCCTTTTCCTCCTGCATGGGGAAGTAGGAACGGAGCACCTGCTTGAGCGGGTCCTTCTTCTTGGCCTTCTGGAACGTGTAATCGGTTCCGTAGTGCGACACCGGCTGGTGGTACACCGGTTCCCACGACAGCTCTTGGATCTTCTGGTGGGCTTTCGCCACGCTCTGGCGGCTCATGGTCTCTCCTTACCCGTCGCGCCACGACGGCTGCTGGCTCGCCCTGCCCGAACCCTGGTACCCGGTTCACCCGGCCGGACTGAGGCGTGAAGTCCTGCGAAGACGATTAAGGGGGCGGCCCGCGGAACCGCGAGTCTCAATACGAGACAAGCCGCGGAGATTTTTCAGCGGTCCTCCATCATCGCGGCCCGCAGCTCGGCGAGCTTCGACTCCTTCTCGTGCTGAACCCGCACGTCGCCCTCGGCGGTGGGGGTGATCCCCAGGGCCCGCAGCAGGTCC
Organism: Amycolatopsis rhabdoformis; assembly: GCF_035918295.1. Classification (GTDB taxonomy): domain Bacteria; phylum Actinomycetota; class Actinomycetes; order Mycobacteriales; family Pseudonocardiaceae; genus Amycolatopsis; species Amycolatopsis rhabdoformis. Next base: position 1,409,923 of record NZ_CP142149.1, on the reverse strand, counting down.
GCCGCCGGCCCACCCGGCGGGCCGCCGGAGCCGAGCGTCGGGTGCAGCCCGATGTCCACGAGGTGGCGGAACACCAGGTCGACAACCGTCCACGGGTTGTACGTTTCCTCGGGTTGTTCATCCATTCGGGTCCTCCTGCGCTGCTCGTCCGGACTCCCCCATGAGAACCCCGCGCGCGCGAGGAGCGCGTCTCAAGGTGAGACCCGCGCTGGACACATGTCCTAAGCTGGGCCAGACCCGGTACGCGACACAACGGCGTGGCAGCGACAGGAGGTCGAGACTGCGGTGAAGAGTCCACCCGCCCGCCAGGTTGCCCCTCCCGGAACCGCGATCCTGCCCGACGAAGACGGTCTGGCCAGGACCCGGATCCGTTTCCTCACGTCGGAATCCGTTGAGCCGGACCAAGTCCGCGAAGCGATCCTCGCCTCGTGGTGGCGGTCCCGGCACTTCCGCGTGCCCGCGGACCGCATCGACCTGCCTTACCTCGGCGAGGTCAACCTCGACACTCCCCTGATCCACAGCGCGAAACTTGTCATGCAACGACTCGGCGACCAGCTCGACGGCCAGCCGATCAGCATGATCCTCGCGGACCCGACCGGCACGGTGCTGAGCCAGCGCACCGGCGACACGGATCTGCACCGCCACCTCGAGCGCGTGGAACTGGTGCCGGGGTTCAGCTACGGCGAGAAGTTCGTGGGCACCAACGGCATCGGCACCGCGCTCGAAGACGACCAGCCGACGCACGTGTTCGGCCACGAGCACTACGCCGAGCACCTGGAGAACCTCGCGTGCGCGGGCGTGCCGATCCACCACCCGATCTCCGGGAAGATGATCGGCGCCGTCGACCTCACGTGCTGGCGCAAGGACGCGGGTGGCCTGCTGATCGCGCTCGCGCGCAGCACCGCCGAGCAGATCCAGCAGGCCCTGCTCACGCACAGCAACCTGCGTGAGCTGATCCTCTTCCAGTCCTACCTGCAGGCGTGCCGGCGCACGACCGGCATCGTGATGGCGTTCAACGACGACATCGTGATGATGAACGACAGCGCGCGCCAGCTTCTCAACTCGGCCGACCAGTCGATCCTGCTCGGCCACGCCGCGCAGGCGCTCTCGGAGTACCGGCGCAACACCGCCACTGTCACGCTTTCGGGCGGTGGCAAGGTCAAGATGCACTGCCGGCGCGTGCCGGGCCAGCACGAGGACGACGTGGTCGGCGGCGTGCTGTCGGTGAAGCTGATCGTGTCGGAGGCGGAGTCGAGCGGCGTGCCCGTGCCGATGCTGCCGATGTTCCTGCCCGGCCTGGTCGGTTCGGCGCCGTCGTGGCTGCGCTGCACGCACGACGTCGACGCCGGCTACAGCCGCGGCGAGTGGCTCGTGCTCGCGGGTGAGCCGGGCACCGGGAAGCTGAGCCTGGCCAAGGGGGTGCACCAGCGACGCAACCCGACCGGCCGGCTGCACACGCTCGACGCGCGCGAGGCGGCGGAGGACAGCTGGGTCTGCGACCTGCGCCGCGACCTGATCGACGATCCGGTGGACACGCTGGTGGTGCAGCACCTGGAGGCGCTGCGCGGCGAGCCGTTGAAGGCGTTCGCGGGGCTGCTCGAAGAGGTCCGTACCGCGTACGGCGCCAACGCGCCGTGGGTCGCGGTCACCTTGGCCCCCGAGGCCGAGACGACCCCGGACCTGGCCGAGCCGCTGGCGTTCTTCCCGCGCACGGTCACGGTGCCACCGCTGCGCCGCCACATCGACGACCTGACCGAGCTCGTGCCGTTCTTCCTGGCGAAGCTCTCGCGCGGCAGCCGCCTGTCGTGCTCGCCCACGGCGCTGCACCTGCTGATGCGCGCCGACTGGGCGGGCAACACCGAGCAGCTCTACCAGGTGCTCAAGAAGGTGGCGCAGCACCGGCGGCTCGGGGCGATCCAGCCGGCGGACCTGCCGGCCGAGTACCAGGCCATCGCGAAACGACCGCTGAAGGGGCTCGAATCGATCGAGCGCGACGCGATCGTGCGCAGTCTCGAGGAGGCCCACGGCAACAAACCCCGCGCGGCGCAGCTGCTCGGCATCTCGCGGGCCACGATCTACCGCAAGATCCACGAATACGGCATCGTCACGCCGGACCACTGAGGGTCCGGCGCCCGGGTTCACGCCGGCCCCGCACGCCCGGGCCCATCATGGAGACATGCGATGGCCGGGTGGGCGAGGGCTGGGTGTGCGAAGGCTGAGCCCGCGGCGGCGCCTGCTCGTGGCGATGGTGGCGCTCGTGGTGCTGGCCGGGGTCGTGATCACCGCGGTGTCGCTGTCCGGCGGGTCGTCCGACAGCGACGCGGTGCCGCGCGCCGGCAGCCCGGCCCAGGACACGCCCGGCACGGTGCTGCTCGTGCCGGGCTACGGCGGCGGCCGCGGCTCGCTCGAACAGCTCGCCGACCGCGTGCACCGGGCCACCGGCCGGCCCACCGAGGTGCTCACGCTCGCCGGCGACGGCACCGGTGACCTGCTGGCGCAGGTGGCCGTGCTGGCCGACGCCGTGGAACGCGCGTACGTCGGCGGCGCGCCTTCGGTCGACGTGATCGGGTACTCGGCGGGCGGGGTCGTCGCGCGGCTGTGGGTGGCGCGCGAAGGCGGCGAGCACCAGGCCCGGCGCGTGATCACGCTCGGCGCGCCGATGCACGGCACCACGCTCGCCACGGCCGGCGGGGTGCTCGCCCCCGGTGCCTGTCCCACCGCGTGCCAGCAGCTCACGCCCGGCAGCGCTTTGCTGCGCGGGCTGCCGCCGATCCCGCCCGGCCTGCCGTGGCTTTCGGTGTGGACTCGGCTGGACCAGACCGTGACGCCTCCGGAGTCGGCGCGGCTCGACGGCGCGGTGAACGTGGCGCTGCAGCAGGTGTGTCCGGCCGACACCGCGGCGCACGGCGATCTGCCGACGGACCCGGCCGTGACCGGTCTCGTGCTGGCGGCGCTCGGCACGGCGCCGCTCAGCGCACCTGAGTCGTGCTCGGTACCGCGGTCGTGAGGTCGCTCAGCTGGTGATGTCCTTGGTCGCGAAGTTCGCCCACGCGGCACCGAAGAACACCACGATGTAGCCGGCCTGCAGCAGCAGGCCGCGGTCGATGTTGTGCCACAGCACGGGATCTCGGAAGAAGTCGAGCCACGAGAGCCAGTAGTGCGTGGGCAGGTACGGCTTCACCGGCGCCGCCGCGTCGAGCGTTTCCAGCACCGAGCTGGTGATGAGCACGGCCAGCCCGCCGAGGGCGGCCCCGAGCGCCGAGTCCGCGAGCGTCGACAGGAACATCGTGATCGCCGCGAACCCGAGCATCGACAGCACGATGTAGGCCACCGCACCGAGCAGCCGCAGGGCGAGCGACGACGAGCTGAGCGACGTGCCCGACAGCGTCACGACCTGGGCCGCCTGCCCGCCGGCGCCGGTTTCCCCGCCGGTGCCGAACAGCAGGATCCCGATCACCAGCGACGTGAGGACCACGATCGCGATCGCCGCGGTCACGTACACGGCGAGCGCCACGAGCTTGGCCGTGAGCAGGCGCGTGCGCCCGGACGGACGCGCGAGCAGGTACCGCAGCGTGCCGCCGGACGCCTCGCCCGCGATCGAGTCGCCGGCCACCACCGCGACCGCGATCGGCAGGAACAGCGGCAACACCAGCGCGAGCGCCGCAGCCGGGTACAGCGAGCCGTCGCTCACCACCGCCGACAGGAACGCGCCGCCCTGCCCCGGCGGCGGCGCGAAGTCCGCGGTCGCCAGGAACACCGCGACGATCGCCGGCAGCAGGCACAGCAGCAGCACGCTCACCCACACCCGGGGCCGCAGCGCGAGCTTCCGCAGTTCGACGCCGATCACGCCACACCCCCGAACCGGTCCGAACCGTGGCCGGTCACCTCGAGCACGACCTGTTCCAGCGTCCGGTGTTCCTCGCGCAGGTCGCTCACGCGCACCCCCGCCAGCACCAGGCGCGTGTTGAGCTCGGCGGCGTCGCGGTAGCGGACCACGAGGTGCTCGCCGTCGCGGTGTTCGACCTGGCCGTCGAGCACCGCGGCGGCCGCGGCCGGGTCCGGCGTGCGCAGCAGCACGCGGCCGGTGGCGCCGCGCAGGGTGTCCACCTCGCCGTCGAGCACGAGCCGGCCGTGGTCGACGATGCCGACGCGGGTGCACAGCTGCTCGATCTCGGCGAGCAGGTGGCTCGACAGGAACACCGTGGTGCCGTCGCGGTTGAGCTCCAGCAGCAGCTCGCGGATCTCCTTGATGCCCTGTGGGTCGAGGCCGTTGGTGGGCTCGTCGAGCACCAGCAGCCGCGGCCGGTCGAGCAGGGCGCCGGCGAGGCCGAGGCGCTGGCGCATGCCGAGCGAGTACGCCTTCACCGGCCGCCGGTCCACGCCGGCGAGCCCCACGCGTTCCAGCGCTTCCTCGATGCGGCGCCGGCGCGTGCGCCGGGAGCCGCGGCGCCCGGTCGCGTCGAGCAGCGCGAGGTTGCGCCGGCCCGACAGGTGCGGGTAGGCGCCCGGCCCCTCCACGAGCGCGCCGACTTCGGGCAGCACGTCGGCGACGCGTTTCGGCACCGGCTGCCCGAGCAGCTCGATCTCGCCGCTGGTGGCGTAGACGAGCCCGAGCAGCATCCGCACGAGCGTGGTCTTGCCGGATCCGTTCGGGCCGAGGAAGCCGTAGCGGTCGCCTTCGCGCACCTCGAGGTCCACGGCGTCGACGGCCAGCGTGTGGCCGTACCGCTTGGTCAGCCCGCGCGTGACGATCATCGGCCGCTCCGGCGCAGCGCGACCAGGTCGGCCGCCGCCGAGGTCAGCACCGACGGCGTGACCAGACCCGCGAGCAGGTACCCGCGCCGCGAACCCGGCGGGCGCACGATCGCCAGCGAAAGCGGCGTGACCGAGAGCTGCACGGCCTGCGCGGTCGTCGTGCCGCCCGCCTTGCCGGCCGCGTCCGCCGCGCCGTCGGCGACCGGGCGCGGCACGGCGACCACCGCGAAGGTCGCGAGGCCGGTGCCGTAGAGCGCGGCGCCCTGCACTCCGCCGAAGTTCGCCGTGCGCACGGGCCGGCCGCCGAGCGAGTTCGGCAGCCGGACCCGCCCGAGCGCACCGAGCGCCCCGGACAGGTCGGGCGCGTTGGTCACGGTGAACCCGCTGCCGGGCGCCGGAACCGGACTGGTCACCACGGGTGCGGTCTGCTCGACGTCCTCGAACTCGCTGATGAGCATCGGCGCCTGCTGGCCCCGCGCGGTCACCTCGACCCGCACCGGCAGCCCGGTCGCCGGATCGGCCCACACGGCGACGGACCCGATCGTGGTCGCCGGGTCGGCGGGCACGAGCCGGAACCCGGCGGCCGCGACACCGGCGACAGAGCGCGACGGCAGGGCGGTCACCGGATCGGCCGGCGCCGAGCGCAACGCCCAGCGCGCCAGTTCGGGCGGCAGCAGGTCACCCGCGCGGGGCAGTCGCACGGCCGGGTCGCCGGTGAGCTGCGTGAGCATGTTCGCGCCGTAGTCCCAGGTGTATTCGCCTTCGGGCATGCGCCAGACGTCGTGCTCCCCGGTGGTGGTGAGCGTGGCGACGCGGTAGTGGTCGGGTCCGGCGTACCAGGCGCGGGTGGTCGTGGTGGTGGAGAACAGGGCGGACACGTCGGCGAGGTCCGGCAGCTCGGGAATCGCGAGCGACCCGCGGCTCTGCGCGAGCCCCTGGTACGGCCGGTCGGCCGAGCGCAGCACGAGGTCGCGCAGCTGCCCGGCGTCGGCACCCGGCCCGGCCGGCCGCAGCGCCGCGACGAGCGACGGCAGCGCCACCAGCGCGATCGCCACCACGGCGACCACCGCCCAGCGACGCCGGCGCTCGCGTCGCACGACCGACACCGGCACCACCTCCACGACCCCTTTGTACGCCTCGAAACCGCGTCGCCTCGTTTCCGATTCCTTACGCCGACCGGGACCTGTCCCCGGCTGGTGTCGTAGCGTCACCGACTGTGCCCGGAGCAGCAGGGCCGCCCCGACCGAAGGAGCACGACGTGAAACACCGCTGGGCCCTGCTCGCCGTTCCGCTGCTCGCCCTTCCCTTGACCACGATCACCGCCGCCGGTGCGGCGCCGGCGGTGCCTGCCTGCCGGGTGCCCGCCGATGTGCTGGACCTGGGCACCTGGAAGGAAACGCTGCCGATCGGGCCCGCCGGCCACCCGACCGAGATCACGCAGCCGCAGCTGGCCGCCTACGCGAAGAGCCCGTACTTCACCACCACGCCGGCCTGCGACGGGGTGGTGTTCCGCGCCCCGGTCGACGGCACGACCACCAGCGGCTCGGGGTACCCGCGCTCGGAGCTGCGGCAGATGACCGGCGACGGCACGAAAACCGCGAGCTGGTCCACCACGTCCGGCACGCACACGATGGTGCTCGACGAAGCCGTGACCCACCTGCCCGCGGACAAGCCCGACGTGGTGGTGGGCCAGATCCACGACGCCGACGACGACGTGACCGTGTTCCGGCTCGAAGGCACCGACCTCTACCTGACGAAGGGCGACGATTCGCACTACCGGCTCGTGACCCGCGGCTACGAACTCGGCACGCGGTTCCGGGTCTCGTTCACCGCCCACGACGGCAAGGTGTCGGCTTACTACAACGACACCCTCGTGGCCACGATCGCGGTGAAGTCCTCCGGCGACTACTTCAAAGCCGGCACCTACACCCAGGCCAACTGCGGCAACTCCGCGCCGTGCTCGGCGGACAACTACGGCGAGACGGTGGTCTACGGCCTCACCGTGTCCGGCTGAGCCGCCGCCCGTACCCCGGAATCCGAGACGGCATCCGAGACGGCATCCGAGGCGGAGCCGGCGGCCGGGTCGGCGGTGGCGCCCCTAGGCTGGCCGCGTGGAAGATCTCGCACGGCGGTACGCGGCGGGCACGCTCGCCGACGTCGTCCCCTCGGCGCTGGCCGGCCTCGGCGTGAGTACCGAGGCGAACACCCTCGGCCTGCCGTCCGCCGACCGCGTGTGCGTGCTGCTCGTCGACGGCCTGGGCTGGCTCTCGCTTCGCGAGCACGCCGACGTCGCGCCGTTCCTGGCGCAGGCGGCGGAGCGCTCGCTCACGGCCGGGTTCCCGAGCACCACGGCGACCAGCGTCGCGTCGCTCGGCACCGGGCTCACGCCGGGTGAGCACGGCGTGGTCGGGTACGCGTTCGAGGCCGGGCGCGACGTGCTCAACGTGCTCGGCTGGCGCCGCCACACCGGCGGCAAGCCGATCGACCTGCGCGAGCGGGTGGTGCCGGAGCAGCTGCAGCCAAGGCCCACCGCGTTCGAACGCGCGGCCGCGGCCGGCGTCGGCGTCCGCGTGGTCGGGCCGCGCGACCAGCGCGACAGCGGTCTCACGCGCGCGGCTCTGCGCGGTGGCGAATTCCGGGGCGTGCACGCGCTCGGCGACCTCACCGCGTCGGTCGTCGAAGCGCTGCAGGAACCGCGCAGCCTGTGCTACGCCTACCACGCCGACCTCGACCTGCTCGGCCACGTGCACGGTCCCGGCAGCACACCGTGGCTCTACCAGCTGGCCTACGTCGACCGGCTCGCCGAGACGATCGCCGGGCGCCTGCCCCGAGGTGGCGCGCTGATCGTGACGGCCGACCACGGCATGGTCACCGTCGGCGAACGCGTGGATTACGACGCCGAACCGGCGCTGCAGGCCGGGGTGCGGGTGGTCGGCGGCGAAGCCCGGGCCCGCCACGTGTACGCGGTCGAGGGCGCGGCGGCCGATGTCGAAGCCGCCTGGCGCGAAACGCTCGGCGACCGCGCGTGGGTACTCGGACGTGAGGAAGCCGCGGCGGCCGGGTGGTTCGGCCCGCGGGTGGCCGAGCAGGTACTCCCCCGCATCGGCGACGTGGTGGTCGCGGCGCGCGGCACGGCCGCCGTCGTGCGCACCGAAGGCGAACCGCGGCTGAGCCGGATGACGGGCCAGCACGGCTCGGTGACCGACGAGGAAATCCTGGTGCCGCTGGCGATCTCGCGCGGCTGAGAGATCTGCCGACGAGCCGTCTATTAAGGATCGTCCACTAAGGACGGTCAGCGGCCGGTGGCGCGTCTTCGGCGAGCTGGTCGATCGCGCCCACGAGCTCGGCCAGCGCGGGGATCGCCGAAGCGATCAGGTGCCGCCACGCCGGGTGCAGCCGGTCGATGGCCGCGGCGAGGATCTCGGCGTTGTGGTGCTTGTAGCGGTCCACGGCGGCGCGGCCGCTGTCGGTGAGCTCCAGCTCCACGGTCCGCCGGTCCTCGCTGCCGCTGGTGCGCGTGACCAGATCGCGCGCCCGCAGCCCGGTGACCATGGTCGTGACGGAGTTCGGCGCCAGCTTCAGCAACTGCGCGACGCGGCTCGGGCGCGCGCCGGGATTCTCGGCCAGGCACGAAAGCAGCTCGAGCTGCGCCACCGACAGCGTGTTGTCCGGGTCGGCCGTGCGCGCCGCGCGGCGCATGGCGCGCCGGAGGCGGGCGACGACGTCGGCGAGGTTCGGCTCGGGCGTCATGCGGTGCGGGCGGCGCGGGGCGAGGCGAGCCCGGTGACCGCGGCGAGCACGGCCGCGGCGGCCAGCACGACGAGCGCGAGCGAGCGGCCGCCGGTGCCCCCGGCGTGCAGGCACAACGTCACCAGGGCCACGCCGAGCGCGGTGCCGAGTCCGCGGGCCATGTTCACCAGACCTCCTCCGGTGGCCGACATCCGGGTCGGGATGGCACCCATGACGGCCGAGTTGTTCGCCGGGATGAACACTCCCAGACCGAGCCCGGCCGCGAACAGCGACACGCCAACTTCCCACGTTCCGGACACCCCGGCCAGCACCGCGCACCCGAGGGCGGCCACCACCGCCCCGGCTCCGATGCGCGCGCGGGACCCGAGCCGGGCGGGCAGCACGCGGTCGGCGGCCACCGCCGCCACCGCGAAGCCCGCGGGCAGGCTCGTGAGCACCACGCCGGTCGCGCCGTGCGCGACCGGCACCTGCGGCAGCAGCGCCAGCGGCCCGAACAGCACGAGGTACCCGCACATCGCCCCGACCAGGCCGAGCGACACCACCGGCGGCCGTAGTACGGCGAGTCGCAGGATCGGGCTCGCCGCGGAGTTCTCCCGCAGCACGAACCCGCCGGCCGCCACCACGCCCACGCCGAACAGCGCCGGCACCGCCCAGTCCGGCAGCGCGAGCCCGGACAGGCCCGAGATCGCGAGCAGCAGCGCGGTCGACGCGGTGGCCAGCAGCGCGACCCCGGCGCCGTCGAACCGGCCGAGCGGCGTGCGCTCGCGGGTACGCGGCAGCAAGTAGCGCCCGGCGATGAGGCCCGCGAGGCCGACCGGCGCGTTGACCAGGAACACCCAGCGCCAGCCCACGGTGTCCACGAGCAGCCCGCCCACGGCCGGGCCGAGCGCGAGGCCGAGCGCCTGTGCGGCGGCCTGCACCCCGAGCGCCGCGCGCATCTTTTCGCGCCGCACGCTGCCCACGACCAGCGCGACGCTGTTGGCCTGCAGCATCGCCGCGCCGAGCGCCTGCACCACGCGGAAGATCACGAGCCAGGTGAGCGTGGGGGCCAGGCCGCAGGCCACCGACGCCAGCGTGAACACGCCGAACCCGTAGCCGTAGGTGAGCTTGCGGCCGTACGCGTCGGCGATCCGCCCGACCGCGGCCAGCAGCCCCACCAGCGTGAGCAGGTACGCCAGCGACACCCACTGCACCGCCGCCAGCGGTTCGCCGAACTCGCGCTGCAGCGCCGGGAACGTGAGCGTGACGATGCTGGCGTCCAGCTGGCCCATGAACGCGCCGAAACACACCGCGCCCACCGCGAACCAGCCCGCCCACCGGTGCTCCCGCACCACCCGCGGCCTCGCCCGCTCCACCAGCACCGCCACGCCAGCCCCCTCCGCTATCAGTTAGTTCCTACACAGAACTACCTTCCAACAATATCCACCAGTAGGCCGCGACCAAGACCACATAACTACCTCGACAACCGAACCATCAAGGCAACTCACCAGCGAGATCGCGTCGGTGTCTCGCCTGGACGATCCGATCGGCCCCCGGCCGATCAGATCGTCCAGGCGAGACATCGACTGAAAGGCGATCTCGCACGCCCCGGCGAAGCCGGGGCCAAAGACACAGCCAAAAATCCTGTCGCAGATTGAGACAGGCGCGCAGGCCTCGGTGCGGTGTGATGGGGAGCACCACTTCGCCCCCGGCAGGACAGGAGCGTCCCGAATGTCCCAACCCACGGCACCGGTCAAGAACGCGCGCCAGCTCAGGACTCCGCTGGCGCTCGCGCTGGCCGACCTCACGGCGATCTTCGACGATCTGCAGTTCACCTTGCGCTGTTGCGAACGCCTGGTCGTCGAGCTGCAGCGCGGTGAGGCGCAGCTGGATCCCGTGCTGATCGAATCGCTGTGGGTGTCGGCCCTGAACTCCTACGCGCGCTGCTTCCGCCCCGGCGAGCGCGGCATGGGCCTGACCGAGGACGACCTCAAGGCCACCGGCGTGGAGGGTGAGGTGCTGGAGTGGCACGGGCTGCTGCGCAAGATCCGCAAGCACCTGGTGCTGGGTGAGCAGAACCCGCGTGAGGTGTACTCGATCGGTGTTTCGCAGGCGGCCGACGGGAGCCCCGAGGGGATCGTGATCACGTCGGTGCTCAACCCGCTCGTCGACGACCTCACGGTGCGCCAGACCGGCCGGCTCGCCTTCGAGCTGAGCACTCTGCTCGACGAGCGCATCAAGGAGCACCAGAAGAAGGTGTTCGCGGCCGTCGAGGAGATGCCGAAGGGCAAGCTCAACGAACTGCCCGACATCGAGATCGCCGGCTGAGGGCCGCCGTGAACGGAACGCGCGTGACACGTCGCCGCTGAACGCACGGGCCCATCGGGCATTCCGCCGCGAGAATCGGGCACACCACCGCCGGGGCGCGTGCGCGGCGGCGGGCCCGCGCGATGACCTGGACGTGGGCGCGGGTGCGCGAGCCTTCCCTCGCGTGCCCGTGCCCTTGCCAACGGGCCCCGGCCGGCGGGGACGAAGTCAGCCGATGATGCCCGCCGCACACTGCTGCGTCACGGCTTGATCACGCCCGCAACGCCACGCCTCCACAGCCGTCTTTCCCCATGACCGCAAGCTTTTTCGCGAATCCTGGGGGACTGATCACATGACGCGCACGGCCTTGTTCAGAGCCGCTCTCGCCGCCGCTTCCGTGTCGGCGGCGGTGCTCGCCACCGCGTGCACGGCCGCGCCCACCGCGCCGCCTTCGCTGTCGGCGCCGTTGTCCACGTCGATCGCGCCGACCGCTGTGCGAGCGCCGTCCACAGCGCCGTCCGGCTCGGCACCGTCCAGCGCCGCGCGGCAGCCCGCCGAGGTGGCGAACGCCGGGCTGAAGTTCCCCGGCAAGACCTTGGAAGTGCGCTTCACGAGCTACGACCGCGCGAGCGGCTTCGCCGAGTTCCACCTGGTCACCACCGAGGCGACCGGCGGCGGCCCGCACGTGGTCGACGTGCCCGGACTGCACCGCCTGCGCCTCACCCCGACCGCGACGATCGAGGCGATCGACCCCGAGGGCTTCCCGTTCGAGACGTGCCCGCCGGACGAGTGCTCGACCGGGATCGAGCTGGAAAGCGTGCTGAGCCAGTACGGCGGCAGCCTGTTCGCCCACGCCTCCGTGAACGCCGACGACCTGATCACCGACATCCACGAGTCCGCTTACTGATTCACCCCGGGCCGGGCGCCTCGAGGGACTCCCTCGAGGCGCCTTGCCCGGCGTCCGGCCGAAGAGTCAAAACCACGGCCGGACTACTGCCGATAGGGAGCCGCGGCCGCCTGCGCCGCCGTGATGAAGGCGCCCTTGTTCTTCGGCCAGAAGGTGCTGTCCACACAGGAATACTTCGGCAGGAAGCCGCCGCAGGTCCCGCTGGAGGCACCGACCTCGAAGGTGAAGCTGGCGACACCGAGGGCGCCGTAGGTGAAGTCGTCGGTGGTGCCGCTGGTGTCGTAGCCGACGGTTTCGCGGTTGGTTCCCACGAGGTAACCGTTGGACGCGGTGAACTTGGCGCCCAGCTTGCGGTACTGCGCGTCGTTGGGCGAGGTGGACTGCGTGAAGCCCCACGGGATCACGATGTCGTTGCCGTAGCTGTGCAGAGTGATCATCGTGCCGCGCGCGGTCACCGGCGCCGGGTCGTTGGTGCCGGTGCCGCGCTGGGCCGGGTAGATCGCGCGGAAGAACTTCTCCAGTGCCTGGGTTTCCGGTTCCGAACCGGCGCTCACGCCCTGGTAGGTCTCGGCGCACGGCGAGTTCGAATCACCGCCCCACTTGAAGGTGGAGTTGCGGTTCACGTCGATGCCGACGTTCGTGCCGGTGCAGCCACCGCGGGTGTTGTCGGCGTTCTTGCGCTGCAGCTTCGGCGAATTGCCGCCCGAGGCCACGATGTCCACGCCGTCGGGGTTGGCGATCGGGATCACCCACACCTCGGTGGTGTCCAGAATGGACTTGGCGGTCGCGTCGCTGGCGTACCCGTCGGCGAGGTAGTCGATCCAGCGCCAGGCGAGCTCGCCGGTGGAGAGCTCCCGCGCGTGGATCTGGGCCATCAGCACGAACTTCGGCTTCGGCGAGGTCGTGGAGAGCGAGCAGTCGCCGGCCTGTTTCTTGCTGAGGCAGATGGCTTTCAGGTCGTGGCCGCCCTGACCCTTGGTCTTCTTCCACGACGGGCCGAGGGTGTACACGGTGGCGAGGTCCGGGTGCGCCGAAGCGACCTGGGTCAGGTGCGCCTCCTGCGCGGCGACCGTGCGGTGGCCGCCGTAGAAGGTGTCGGCGGCGGCCGCGCGGGCCGAGGCGGCGGGCACGTCCTTGTAGACGGTGTCGAAGTACGCCGGCCGGTAGCCGAGCGTGCGCAGCCGCTGGGCCACGGTCTGGTCGCCGACCACGTACGCCGCTTCGCGGTCGGACTCCGCGACGTCGAACCCGGCGCGGGCGAGCCCGGTCACCTGGTCCGCGGTCACCGGTACCCGCCAGAACACCGGTGCGGCGACGCCGGGCGCGGCGGCGACGGCGCCGGGGGCGGCTCCGGCGAGGCCCGCCACCAGCACTCCGACCGCCGTCAGCGCGGCTTTCCACGACGACCTGACCTTCATCGGGGCTCCTCACGGTGCGTCCGGGGGACGGACCGACGGTGACCGTCCCGCGACGCTCAGTGTGGCGGCCGGGGACAAACCCGGCACACCCACGAAAGTCGGAACTCCCGGATCAGCCCTCCGTGAGGATGGTGGCGAGCAGCCCGGCGGCGATGTTGCGTCCCGACACCACGAGCACGATCGGCCGGTCGAGCGGCACGTGGCCCGCGCGCAACGCGGCCAGCGCGGCCGCCGACGAGCCTTCCGCCACCAGCCCGGCCGACAGCGCGAACTCGCGCACCGACCGGCGGATCGCGGCCTCGTCCACGTCGACCAGCGCCACGCCGGCCTCGCGCACGATGTCCGGCGTGATGGTGCCCGCCTCCAGGTTGCCGACCAGCCCGTCGGCGATCGTCTCCCCCACCGGCACGGTCACGACGTGGCCCGCCGCCACGGCCGCGGACACGGCGTGGCACGCCGCCGACTCGACGCCGAGCACGCGCACGTCCGGCTTCGCGCGCCGGGCCCCGAGCGCCGTGCCGGCGAGCAGTCCGCCCGCGCCGGTGGGCACCACGATCGTGAAGTCCTCGCCGAGGGTGCCGGCGACCTCGCGGACGAGCGTGCTCTGGCCGGCGATCACGTGCGGATCGTTGTAGGCGGACACGAACTTCATCCCGCCGGCCGCGAGTTCCAGCGCCTGGGCCTCCGCGCCGTCGTAACCGCCGGCGGCGAGCACGAGGTCGACCGGATACGTGCGCAGGGCCGAGATCTTCGCCGGCGAACCGTCTTCGGGAACGACCACAGTGGACTTGGCCCCGAGCAGCCGCGACGCGTGCGCGATGCCGAGCGCGTGGTTGCCGGCCGAGGCCGTGACCACCGGGGTGCCGTCGGCGGCGTACGCGGTGAGCGCCGCGACCCCGCCGCGCACTTTGAAGGAACCGGTGGGCTGCGCGCCCTCGTACTTGAGGAACACGGGCACGTCGAGCCCGGCGGCGGGGAAGGGCAGCAGCGGGGTGGGCACGAGGTGCCGCGAGACGGTTTCCCGGGCCCGGTCGAGGACGTCGTCGGCGATCAGCGGCATGGTTCTCCTCCGGCGATTCTGAAGTGTGCAATACAACTAGTGCTTGTTCTGTCGTCGCTGCTACAGTGACCGTAGCCTACCCCCGCCGGCCTGCCGGACCACGCGAAGAGGGAGCCGTTTTGTCCCCGTTCACCGGTGCCATCGCCTCGCCCCACGCCCTGGCCACCCGCGCCGGCGAAGCCGCCTTCCGCGCGGGCGGCAACGCGATCGACGCGGCGCTGGCCGCCGCGACGGCGCTCACCGTCGTGTACCCGCACAACACCGCGCTCGGCGGTGACCTCGTGGCCCTCGTGCGCACCCCCGACGGCTCGATCACCTGCGTGAACGCCACCGGCACCGCGCCGGCCGCGCGCTCGCTCGCCGCACTGCGCGCCCGCCACGGCGACCGGCTGCCCGAACGCGGACCCGACACCATCACCGTGCCCGGCGCGGTGCGCGGTTGGGAAGCGCTGCGCGGGCACGGCGCCGCGCTCGGCTGGGCGGCGCAGTTCGAGGCCGCGATCGGGTACGCGGCCGAAGGCGTGCCCGTGGCGCGTTCACTCGCCGCCGCGCTCGTGACCGACCGTGCGCTGCTCGAAGCCGATACTGGGTCGCGCGCGGTGTTCGCGCCGAACGGTGAGTTCCTGCGCGAAGGCGAGCAGCTGGTGCAGCCGAACCTGGCGCGCTCGCTGACCGCGATCGCCGCCGGTGGCCCGGGCGAGTTCTACACCGGTTCGGTCGGCGCCGCCCTCGCCGCCGGTCTGCAGCGCCTCGACTGTCCTCTCACGACGGACGACCTCGCCGCGTACGCCGTCCGCTCGACGGCGGCGATCTCCGCGCCGCTGGGCGGTTTCCGGGTGCACACCAGTCCGCCGAACACCCAGGGTTTCGCCCTGCTGCGCACCGTGCGCGCCCTCACCGAGCTCGGCTTCGACGCGGCGCCGTGGACGGCCCCGGCCGCCGTGCTGGGCCGCCTCTTCCAGGACGGCACCCACGTGCGCGACACGCTCCTGGCCGACCCGGCCTTCGCCGAGTCCGACGTGGAACACGCCGGGTTCACCGAGCTCCTCGCCCGGCTGCGCGACCGCGCTCCCCACGAGACGGCCGCGGCCGCGGCGCCCTCGGTGCCCCGCGGCGACACCGTGGGTGTGGCGGCGGCCGACTCGGCGGGCTACGCCGTGTCCATCATCCAGAGCGTGTTCGACAGCTTCGGCGCCGCCGTGCTGGAACCCGCCACCGGCATCATCCTGCAGAACCGCGGCACCGGCTTCTCGCTCGATCCCCGCTCCCCCAACGCGATCGAACCCGGCAAGCGGCCGAAGCACACGCTGATGCCCGTGCTGGTCACCCACGAGGACGGCCGCGTCCGCTGGGTCACCTCCACCATGGGCGGTCACGGCCAGCCCCAGATCCACGCGCAGGTCCTGCTGCGCCTGCTCGCCGGCGTCTCCCCGGCCGACGCCGTGGCCGCCCCGCGCTGGGTCGTCGGCGCCCGCGCCGAGGGCCAGACCGCGGACACCGTGCACCACGAAGCCGACCTCGCACCGGAGACGGTGGCCGACCTCGCCGCCGACCACTTCCCGCTGCGCGAAGTCCCCGCCCGCACCGAATTCCTGGGCCACACCAACGTCGTCTCGCTCACCGAGGACGGCACCTTCACCGCCGGCAGCGACCCGCGCTCCGACGGCGCCGCCACCGTGGTCACGACGTGACCACGGTGGTCCGCTGTACTTTCCGACTTCCCCGCTTCGGCGACACCACAACCGGCCGAGCGCGGCCCGCGACCCGGCAGCTCCACCGCGATGGCCTCGGCGCACCCGCCCGAGCGGGGGCCGCAGTCGCACAGCTCCACCTCCCCGGCTCGCCCGTGACCGGCCACCCGATACCCGCGACCCGAAAACTCCACTGTGGACACGGCGAAACCGGCCGCCCGCGACCCGCGCTGCCAGGGCCGCTCCGCGGCGAACACAGCGCGACCCGCCACCACCAACCAGAATCCCAGCTCCACCGCTGTGGCCATGACGTCCCCGGTCGGCAGCACTCCGCGATCCCACGGCACGACCGTCACGGCCGCAGCGCACCCGGCTGCCAGCCGCCGACGTCTCCACAACGGCACCCCAGCCACCCCGCAACCGGCCTCCTGCGGCCAGGCTGAAGGGTGGCGAGCCGAACCCGGCCCGCCACCCGGTGGGGCTCACTCCTGGGCGAGGGTCATCGCGCCCAGGAACGTCTCCAGGGCCACGTTCCGTCCACAGAGGACCACCGCGACCTTCTTGCCGCGGTACTGCTCGGCCGTGCGGATCAGCCCAGCCACCGCCACGCCGGCGGAGCCTTCCACGATCCAGCGCTCGCCTTCGGCGATCTTGCGCATGGCGCGGGCGATCTCCGGCTCGGTGACCGTGACGGTGTCGTCGATGACTTCCTGGCAGAGCGGGAACGTGACCGACCCGGGCTCGACCGCGCCGGCCGAGCCGTCGGAGAGGGTGGGGAACTCCGGGGTCTCGATGATGCGGCCGGCCTTCAGGGAGTCGAGCATGCAGGTGGAGGCTTCGGGCCACACGCCGATGACCTTCGTGGCCGGGGTGAGCTGCTTGAGCGCAGTGCCGGTGCCGCCGATCAGGCCGCCGCCGCCGGTGCAGATGAAGACCGCGTCGAGGTCCGGGGCCTGCTCGGCCAGCTCGACGCCGAGCGTGCCCTGGCCCGCGACGGTGTCGAGGTCGTTGTAGGGCGCCACGTACGGCTTGCCGAGGCGCTCCGACTGCCGGCGGGCCTCCTGTTCGGCGTCGAGCGCGCCTCCCTCGACCACCACGAGCTCGGCACCCATCGCCTCGATCGCGGCCATCTTGGCGGGCGTGGTGTAGGAGGCCACGTACACCGTGACCGCGACCCCGGCGAGGTTGCCCGCGCGGGCCACACCCTGGCCGTGGTTGCCGGTCGACGCGGTGATCACCCCGGTCTTCTTCGCGCTCTCGCCGAGCACGCGGATCTTGTTGGCCGAGCCGCGCACCTTGAACGAGCCGGTGGGCATGAGGTGCTCGGTCTTGAGCCACACGTCGCACCCGAGCTCGGCCGAGAGCAGCCGGCTGCGCTCGAGCGAGCTCACCGGCACCTGGGGGCGGATGCCTCGGTGCGCGTCGAGAATGCGGTCGAAGAGGGTGGGCACGCTGGGCTCCTCGCGTGGTGGGGGCAACTGGTCGCAACACGTCCGCGGTTCGGGACCGCCCCGGACACCGCACCAGGGCCTCTGGTCTCCGCTCCGGCCTTATTATAGCCTATAAGCTGTAGGGAAGGAGCGCCTTGAGCACAGCGCATGAACCGGCACCGTCCACGAGCACCGCGGCCGACAGTTTCACCAGCCTCGCCCGCCTCGACCTCGCCGGTGAGAAGCACCTCGTGCACCGGCTCGACGCCGTGCCGGGTTCCGAGCGGTTGCCCTTGAGCCACAAGATCCTGCTCGAGAACCTGCTGCGCCACGAGGACGGCCACACGGTCACGGCCGAGCACATCACCGCCCTGGTCCGCGGCGGTTCCGACGCCGCCCACGACGTCGTCGCCTTCTCCCCCTCGCGGGTGTTCCTGCACGACACCAACGGCGTGCCCGTGCTCACGGACCTGGCCGCCCTGCGCGACGCCGTGGCCGCGGCCGGCGGCGACCCGCGCGCGGTGCGCCCGCGCATCCCGAGCCACCTCACCGTGGACCACTCGGTGGCCACGGAGGTCTCCGGCCGCGCCGACGCGCTGCGCCGCAACGTCGAGATCGAGTACACCCGCAACGCCGAGCGCTACCGCTTCCTCAAGTGGGGCGAGACGCTCGACGGCGTGCACGTGGTGCCGCCGGGCACCGGGATCATGCACCAGATCAATCTCGAGTACCTCGCGAACGTGGTCGAGCGGCGCGCCGGCTGGGCGTTCCCCGACACCTGCGCCGGCACCGATTCGCACACCACGATGGTCAACGCGCTGGGCGTGCTGGCGTGGGGCGTCGGCGGGGTCGAGGCCGAAGTGGCGCTGCTGGGCCAGCCGCTGAGCATGCTCGTGCCGCCGGTGGTGGGCGTGGAGCTCACCGGCGAGCTCGGTCCCGGCGTCACGGCGACCGACCTCGTGCTCACGGTGGTGGAAACCCTGCGCGCCCACGGGGTGGTCGGGAAGTTCGTGGAGTTCACCGGCGACGCGGTGGCGCGGATCCCGCTCGCGCACCGCGCCACGATCTCCAACATGTGCCCCGAGTTCGGCGCCACCGCCGCGATGTTCCCCATCGACGGTGCGACGCTCGGCTACCTGCGCCTCACCGGCCGCACCCCGGAGCACGTCACGTCGGTGGAGACCTACGCGAAAGAACAGGGCCTCTGGCACGATCCGGTAGCGCGGCTGCGTTACGACGAGCGCCTGCGGATCGACCTCTCCGGTGTGACGGCATCACTGGCCGGCCCCCGCCGGCCCCAGGACCGCGTGCCGCTCGCCGCCGTGCCCGCCAACGCGACGGCGGCGATCTCCCGCGTGCGTGCGGAGCGCAACGAACCAGACCCAGGTTCCGACGAGGCGACCCACCAGCGAGATCGCGCACGCCCCGGCGGAGCCGGGGCCGACGGCGCGGTGGCGATCGCGGCCATCACCTCGTGCACCAACACGTCCAACCCGCACGTGATGGTCGCCGCGGGTCTGCTGGCGCGCAACGCCCGCGCCCGCGGGCTGACCGCGAAGCCGTGGGTGAAGACGAGCCTCGCGCCGGGGTCGAAGACCGTCACGGAGTACCTCGCCCGCGCCGGCCTCACCGGGCCGCTGGACGAGCTCGGTTTCCAGCTCGTGGGCTACGGCTGCATGACGTGCATCGGCAACTCCGGGCCGCTTCTGCCGGACGCGGCCCAAGCGGTCGCGGAGCACGGCGCGGTCGTGGCGTCGGTGCTCTCGGGCAACCGGAACTTCGACGGCCGCATCAACAACGACGTCTCGCTCAACTACCTCGCCTCTCCCCCGCTGGTCGTCGCCTACGCGCTGGCCGGCTCGGTGAACCACGACCTCACCACCGAGCCGCTCGGCCTCGATGCCGACGGCCGGCCGGTGCTGCTCGCCGACCTGTGGCCCGACGACGCCGAGATCGACGAGGTCGTGCGCGCACACCTCACCCCCGAGCTGTTCCGCGAGGCCTACACCGACGTGTTCGGCGGCGACGAGCACTGGGCGGGCGTGCCCGCGTCCGACGGCCACCACTTCGCGTGGGAGCCGGACTCGACCTACCTGCGCCGGCCGCCGTTCCTCGACGAGGTCACGGAAACCGTCGAGCCGGCCCGCGACGTCACCGGGGCGCGCACCCTGCTGCTGCTCGGCGATTCCGTGACGACCGACCACATCAGCCCCGCCGGCCGCATCCCCGCGACCAGTAGCGCCGGGCGGCACCTGACCGAGCGCGGCGAGACCGACCTCAACACCTACGCCTCGCGCCGCGGCAACTTCGAGGTGATGGTGCGCGGCGGCTTCGCCAACCCACGCCTGACCAACCGGCTCGCGCCCCACGCGGGCGGCGGCGTGACTCCCGACTTCACGCGCGGCGGCGAACTGGTGCCGATCTACGAGGCCTCGCGGTCGTACGCCGCGGCCGGCGTGCCGCTGATCGTGATCGCCGGGCGCGAATACGGCACCGGTTCGTCGCGTGACTGGGCGGCGAAGACCACCGCGCTGCTGAAGGTGAACGCCGTGCTGGCGCAGTCGTTCGAGCGGATCCACCGCGCCAACCTCGTGGCGCTGGGCGTGCTGCCGCTGCAGTTCCTCGACGGCGACAGCGCGGAGTCGCTCGGCCTCGACGGCACCGAGGAGTTCGACCTCGTCGGCGTCGAAGCCGTGGTGCGCGATCCCGCGCGGCCGCTCACCGTGCGCGTGCGGCCGGGCGACCGGCCGGCGTTCGAGTTCGCCGTGCGCGCGCGCCTCGACACGCCCCGCGAAGCCGCCTACTACGAGAACGGCGGGGTGCTGCCGTACGTGCACCGGCTGATCCTGCGAGGTGCGCTTGACTGATCCCGCGCCGGTCGTCGAACCGCTGCTGCTCGGCTTCGGCCTCTCGTCCGACCAGGGCAGCATCGGCTTCTGCGGCGTCTACCTCGTGCAGACGCCGCGGCGGCGCATCCTGTTCGACTGCGGGCACGCCGGCCGCCGCCGCGCGCTGCACCGCGCGCTGGCGCGCCACGGCCTCGGCGTGCGGGACATCGACACCCTCGTGCTGTCGCACGCGCACTACGACCACGTGCAGAACGCCGACCTGTTCGGCCACGCCGAGGTGCTGCTGCACCCGGCCGAACGCGAGTACCCGCCCGGCGACCCGGTCACTCCCCCGTGGACGGACGCGATCTTCGCCGGCCTCACGCTCCACGACGGCGTCGACGGGCTGGTGCTCGCCGACGGCGTCACCGTGACCGGGCTGCCCGGCCACACCGCGGGTTCGCTCGGCCTCAGCGTCGAGACCGCCGCCGGCACGGCGCTGCTCACCGGCGATGCCGTGCCGTCCGCGCGAGCGCTGCGCGCCGGCCGCCCCACCACCGCGGCGGCCGGGGAAACCGTGGCCACGGCGTCGATCGAGCTCGTGCGCACGCGGGCCGACGTGGTGTACCCGGGGCACGACCGGCCGTTCACGATCGAGGCCGGACACCCCGGCCGCTACCTGTTCCCGCGCGTGGACCTCGAGGTGCTCGCGCCCGACCCGCTCACCGACGACCCGCCCGCGCCGTCCTGACGATCCCGTCCACGACGGTGCGGGCCCACCGGGAAAGGACCCACCCCGCATGACCACCGCCAGCGGCATCTTCGCCGAGCCGGCCCCGAAGTTCTCGGCCGACGGCCTGCGCGCCGTGCTCGGCGAGCACTGGGCGCTCACCGACCCGCGGCTCGAGCCGCTCGACAGCGAACGCGACCTCAACGTGCTCGTCGACGGGCGGTTCGTGCTCAAGATCTCGAACCCCGCCGAGCAGGCCGACGTCGTGGACATGGAGACGCGGGCGCTGGAGCAGGTGCACGCCGCCGACCCCGGGCTGCCGGTGCCCGAGACGGTGGCGACCACCGCCGGCGAGCTCGTGGCGCACCCGCGGGACGACGCCGGCCGCGAATGCCTCGCACGCCTGATCACGCTGCTGCCCGGCAAGCCGCTCGAAGGCGCGCCGCTGGAGCCCGCGCTCGCCGAGCAGGTCGGCGCGGTCGCCGCCCGCGTTTCCGTGGCGCTGCAGGGATTCTTCCACCCCTCAGCCGGGCGGACGCTGCTCTGGGACATCCGCCGGATGCCCGAGGTCCTGGCGGGGTCCGGGATCGCGTCGGGACGCCTCGGTGAGCTGGCCGAGCGCGTCGCGCCGGCGCTGGCGGCCACGGCCACGCTGCCTTCGGGCGTGCAGCACGCCGACGTGACACTCACGAACGTGCTGGCCTCGCGCGGTGCCGTGACCGGCGTGATCGACTTCGGCGACATGCACCACACCGCCGCCGTGACCGACCTCGCCGTCACGCTCACCTCGGTGCTGCGGCTCAGCGGTGGCGACGCGGATCGGTTGTGGCGCTTGACCGACGCCGTGCTGCGCGGCTACCAGCGCCACCGCGCGCTCTCGCCGGCCGAGGTGGCGGTGCTGGGCGAGCTCGTGATCGCGCGGCTGCTCACCACGCTCGCGGTGTCGGCGACGCGGCGCGGGCCGCACGCGGACAACCACCGCTACATCACGCAGTACGACACCAACAGCGAGCAGGCGCTCGACCTGCTGTCGGCGTTGTCCGTGCGGGAGCTGGCCGACCGGCTGGCGCGCCTGGCGGGCACGCGGGACCTCACGGCGGCCCTCTCGCCGGACAGCCTGCCCGCGCGGCGCGCGGAGGCCATGGGCGGCAAGCTTTCGCCGCTGTTCTACCGCCGGCCGCTGGAGATCGTGGGCGGCGAGGGACCGTGGCTGCACGCCCGCGACGGCGCGCGTTACCTCGACGCGTACAACAACGTCGCCGTGATCGGCCACACGCACCCCGCCGTGACCCAGGCCGTGAGCGGACAGCTGGCTCGGCTCAACACGCACTCGCGCTACCTGCACTCGGCCATCGTGGAGCTGTCCGAGCGCATCCTCGCCACCCTGCCGGCGGAGCTGGACACGGTGCTGTTCACGACATCGGGCACCGAGGCCAACGAGCTGGCCTGGCGCCTGGCCACCGAATACACCGGCGGCGGCGCGGCCGTGATCGCGGAGCACGCCTACCACGGCGCGTCGAAGTGGATGGCCGACCTGAGCTCGAACGAGTGGCCGCCCGGCTACCGGCCGGCGCACGTCGCCACGTTCGAGGCCCCACACGGCCCGGCGGCCTCGCTGACGGAGACCGCGGCCGCCGAACGGATCCGGCTCGCCGCCGAGCAGCTGCACGCCGCCGGCGAACAGCCGGCGCTGGTCCTCGCCGACTCGCAGTTCACCTCCGAAGGCATCCTCGACTTCCCGGCCGGGTTCCTGGCCGGCCTGGTCTCGGGTGCCCACACCGCCGGCGCGCTCTACCTCGCCGACGAGGTCCAGTCCGGCTACGGCCGCAGCGGTCCGCAGCTGTGGCGCTTCCTGCTCGCCGGCGTGACCCCCGACCTCGTCACCCTCGGCAAGCCGATGGGCGCCGGGTATCCGATCGGCGCCGTGGTCACCCGCCGGGAAATCGCCGACCGGCTCGCCGGCAGCTACGAGTACTTCTCCACCTTCGCCGCCACCCCGGCCGCCGCCGCAGCCGGGCACGCCGTCCTCGACATCCTCACCCTCACCGGCCTGCCCGCCCGCGCCGCCGCCACCGGCGAGTTCCTGCGCGAGGGCCTGCGCGCGCTGGCCGCGGAGGAACCGTTGCTCGGCGATGTCCGCGGCGTCGGCCTGCTGGCGGGGATCGACGTGCGGGGCTCGGGCGCGGCGACTTCTCGTGAGGTCGCCCGGGCCCTGCTGTCGGAGCTGGTCGGGCAGGGTGTGCTCGCCGGTTCGACCGGACCTCGCGGCGACGTCTTGAAGGTGCGCCCGCCGCTGGTCTGGGAGGACGAGCACGCGAGCCAGTTCCTCGAACGCCTCCGCCGCGCCCTCGCCGCGCTGCGGGGCTGAAACTGAAACCGGCCGTGGGGCCCGCCGTCGACGCGGCAGACCCCACGGCCGGGAGCCGTGCTGGTGACTACTTCCGGAGCACGCCCCGGGCCGGCGGCAGGGTCGTCGGCCCGGAGTTCACGTTCGTGGCGTGGCCGACGGTCACCCCGGTGGCGTCGAAGGTCAGGTCGAGCCGGTCGAGGAACGGCGACTCCAGGAAGTGCCACGTGAGCCGCAGCGCGTCGGGGGCCGGCCACTCGGCGGCGGCGAGCACGGCGGCCGAGGGGTCCTGGTAGGAGTGGTGCAGGCGCCACACGCTCACGCCGGTGTCCTGGCGGGTCCAGGTGCCCACGCCGTGGTCGATCGGGTGGCGGCCGAGCTCGTCCTCCACGTCGAGGTGCACCGAGCCGTCGCGGACCTCGACACCGAGCGACACCAGGCCCTGTTCGTTGGGTTCGAAGTCGTAGGTCGCGGTGAAACCGGGACGCAGGGCTTCGGGAGCGAGGGTTTCCGGTTCGCGAGCGCGATCGACCCAGGCGGCCAGCTCGGCCGCTCCTTCGCGGGCCGGGCTCTCGAACGCCGCGGTGAACGCCGAGCGCAGCAGGCCCGGCAGGTCGTGGTAGCTGCCGTCGCCCATCGCGCCGGTGATCACGACAACGCCGCCGTGGCGCGGGAAAACCATGCATTCCTGGCCGAAGATGCCCGAAGCGCTGTAGATCCCGGCTTCGGTCGTCCAGAACTGGTAGCCGTAACCCTCTTCGGCGACGACGGAGGGATCCGGCGGCACGAGTTCCTTGCCGTTCCAGGTCCCGCTGATCGCGCGCCGCACGTGCAGCGCCGACGCCTTCTGCACCCAGCCCGCCGGCAGCACCCGCGAACCGGCCCACACGCCGTCCTCGAGGTGCAGCACGCCGAACTTCAGCAGATCGCGCGGGCGCAGCGAAAGCCCGTTGCCACCGCTGGACACGCCCTCGGGGTCGCGTTCCCACGTGTAGTCCGTGATCTCCAACGGGTCGAACAGCCGCGGCCGCAGGTATTCGTCGACCGGCTGTCCCGACACCTGCTGCACGATCGCCGACAGGACGTGGCTCGTGGTGCTGCTGTAGGTGAAGTTGCGCCCCGGCAGGTCGACCACGGGCTCTTCGAGGAACTCGCCGACCCAGCCCGTGCGGCGCAGGCGTGTGGTGGCGCCCGACAGCCCGCGCGCGTGGCCCGTGCACATCGTGAGCAGATCGCGCACGCGCATGCGGCTCAGGTTCTCGCCGATCTCCCCGACCAGGCGGTCCTCGAAGAACCCGACCACCGGGTCGTCGAGCGAGAGCAGACCCTCGGCCTCGGCGAACCCGACGGCCGCGGACGTGAAGCTCTTCGTGGCCGAGTGGATCTTGTGCCGCAGCCCGGGTTCGTGCGGCCACTGCCACAGGTCCAGCAGCGTCCGGCCGTGCCGGTGCACGAGCAGCGAATGCACGCGCATGCCCCGCGAGGCCAGGGTTTCGAGGAGGGCGTGGACCGGACCCGGGTCGAGCGAGGGGTCGGGGAAAGCGTTGTTCATGCTCACCGTTCTCGTGCGAACTGCCTACAGGACTTGCGAAAGGAACGACTTCAGTCGCGGGGTGCGCGGGTCGCTCAACAGCTGCCGAGCCGGCCCGTCCTCCGCGATCACGCCGCTGTCCACGAACAGCACGCGGTCGGCGACCTCGCGCGCGAAGTTCATTTCGTGCGTCACCACCATCATCGTCATCCCCGACGCCGTGGCGAGGTCGCGCATCACGTCGAGCACGCCCTTCACCAGTTCGGGGTCGAGCGCCGAGGTGGCCTCGTCGAACAGCATGATGTCGGGCTCCATCGCCAGGGACCGCGCGATCGCCACGCGCTGCTGCTGCCCGCCGGACAGGTGCGAGGGCCGCGCCGACGCGAGCGATCGCAGGCCGACCTTGTCCAGCTGCGCCAGGGCCCGTTCCCGCGCTTCCTCGCGCGACATCTTGCGCACCCGCCGCAGCGCGAGCGCGATGTTGTCCACCGCGCTCTTGTGCTGGAACAGGTTGAAGTGCTGGAACACCATGCCGGTGCGCGAGCGCACGGCGTTGAGGTCCACCTTCGGGTCGGTGATCGCCTGCCCGTGCAGCCGGATCGTGCCCGAGGTCGGCGGTGACAGGAGGTTCACGCACCGCAACAACGTCGACTTGCCCGAGCCCGAAGCGCCGATGAGGCACACCGTCTCGCCGCGCGCGACCGTGGCCGACACGCCCTTGAGCACCTCGACGACGCCGAACGACTTGCGGATGTCGACCAGCTCGATCGCCGGCACGTCGGTTTTCGCCTCGGCTGTCGTTTCGGCTTCGGCTTGGCGATCTGCGGCCACTGTGCTCTGCTCCATGGTCTCAGGCCCCCGCTTCGAATCCGGTCGCGCCGACGGGCACCAGCGGCGGCGGCGCCGCGGTCGCGTCGCCACCACCGCCACCAGTGGGGCGACGGCCTTCGCGCAGCCGCTTGTCGAACCAGTTCACCAGGTGCGTCAGCGGCACGGTGAACACGATGTACACCAGGCCCGCCGCCACGAACGACGACGAGTTGTACGAAATGGACTGTGCCTGCTGCGCGATGAAGTACAGCTCGCGCTCCCCCACGGCCAGCCCGAGCAGGTACACCAGCGAACTCTCCTTCACTGCCACGATGAACTGGTTCGCCAGCGCCGGCAGCACGTTGCGGATGCCCTGGGGCACCACCACGAGCAGCTGCGTGCTCAGGTGGCTCATGCCGAGGCTGCGCCCGGCTTCGGTCTGGCCCGCCGGCACGCTCTGGATGCCCGAGCGGAAGATCTCGGCGATGTAGGCCGCGTTGATCAGGCCCACCGCGAGGATCGCGTACCCCATCGGCGACTGGCCGAACAGGCGCACGCCCGCCGAGGGCAGCCCGATGCCGATCAGGCTCACCGTGACGATGGCCGGCAGCCCGCGGAACACGTCCACGTACACCCGCGCGGGCAGCCGGAGCCACCAGCGCGGGGAGATCAGCAGCAGCGCCAGCAGCAGGCCCACCACCAGCCCCAGCACCAGCGCGAGCGACGCGATGATCAGCGTGTTGCGCAGGCCCTCCCCGAGCAGCGAAGGCAGCACGGCGAGGATCTGGTGGATGTCGAAGAAGGAATGCAGGAAATCGCCCATGGGACCAGGTGTCCTTACCTCAGGTCGGCCGCGGACCGCCGAAACGACAACCCGAACCCCGGCTCACGGGATCGGCGACGGTACCGGCCGGCAGCTCGCCTTATAGACTATATCGGTGGCGTGGCGCTCACGGTAGCAGTTTCGACAACAGAGTCAACGGTTGAAGTGCGCGCTTCAGTGCTGCTCACCGGGTGGCCAGCAGCCCGGCGACGAAGTCCTGCACCACGGGGATCACCGCGCTGCCCTGGTGGGCCACGCCGGGCACCACGTCGAACCGCACCGGGATGCCGTTGCGCTCGAAGCTGTCGCGCAGCACCTCGATGCGCTCGATCCGCGTGCGGCCGGTCTTCTCCACGCCGTCCATCCAGTTCGGACCGCCGGCGTTGTTGATCTCCCAGGTCTCCACGTCGGCCGACCCCACCACCATCTGCACCGGCACGCGGCGCAGGGCCTCGAGGTCGATGTCGATGCCGAACTTCTCGCGGAACCCGGCCGTGCCCAGCCACCACGGCAATGACTCGTCGAGCTGCGTGATCCGGCCGGGCGCGCCGATCGAGATCCCGGCCAGCCGGTCGGGGTGGGCGTAGTAGAACCGGTGCGCGAACTGCCCGCCGCCGGAGAAACCGTGCAGGAAGAAGGTTTCGGTCTCGGTGTTGAACTCCTCGCCGACCTCGTCGACGATGTGCAGCAGCTCTTCGTCGAAGCGGATCCCGTCGTACTCCAGGAACTTGAAGCTGTGCAGCTCGCGCCGCCGGCCGATGCCGGCCGGGAACAGCGGCGCGAGGATCACGCAGCCGTGCGCGGTCGCGAAGTCGGCCCACTGGTTGCGGTAGCGCTCGGCCGAGCGGCCGGTGCCGTGCTGCACCACGACCAGCGGCAGCGGCTTCGCGTCCGGGGTGTGGTCGTGGGGCACGAACAGGCCGTACGACAGGCGCTGGTCGTGGCCCGAGGCGAAAAACGGGGTCGCACCGAGGAAGTGGGCCCCTTGCGAGTCGGGTTCGGTGGTGGCGGTCATGGCGGCCGGGCTCCTCGGGGTTCAGGGGCACGAGATCGTGCCCGCACGGACTACGCACGAAGAAGATATAGGCTATAGAATCACCGAACGACCCAAGACGACTGTGTGATGCGACAAGTCCCGGGAAGCCGGCCCCTCGCGGCCGCCCAACCGGGAGAACAGGATGCAGGCCGCAGCCCACAGCCTGCCCGCCGAGCGGGCCGGTGACCGCTATCCTTGCGGCTCCCTCTGTCCGCGCCGAGAGATTGCCAGGCCGATGACCAACCCTCGCCCAGCCCTCACCAAGAACGCGTACGTCTACGAGGAGCTGCGCCGGCGCATCCTGGCCGGTGAGCTGATCCCGGGCCAGTCCATCTCCCAGGAACAGCTCGCGGCCGAGCTCGGCGTGAGCACCACTCCCCTGCGCGAAGCGCTGCGCCGGCTCGACGCCGAGGGGCTCGTGACGATCGACGCGCACCGCGACGCACGGGTGAGCCGGCTCAACGCCGAGGAGGCCCGCAGCCTCTTCGAGGTGCGCGAACGCCTCGACCCGCTGGCCACCAAGCTCGCCGCCACCCGCCGGACCGACGCCGACATCGCGGCGATCGAGGCCGCACTCAAGGAGCTCGAGCCACTGAGCACGTCCACCGGTTTCGAGTCGCTGCTCGTGCACCGCGCGTTCCACCGCAGCATCTACACGGCTTCGCACAACCCGCTGCTGATGACGCTGCTGGAAGGGCTGTGGGACAAGGCCGACCGCTACCGGATGATCGGCCTGCGGTCCAAACCGGACTCCCCGCAGGACCAGGAACGCGTGCGGCGCGAGCACATCGAGATCGCCGAGGCCGTGATCGCGGGAGACGCGCGCACGGCCGAGCGGACCATGAAAAAGCACGTGCTCGGCAGCCTGGGCCGCCGGGCGATCGCCGCACTGGAGGCCTGAGCGGGCTGAGGGGCCCCAGCGGCTCGACCACGATCACAGCAAGGCCAGGGGGTTGACCGGCGAGCCCGTGCCGCCCTCGACCACGAGCGGCGCGACCAGGAAGAGGAACTCGTGACGCCCCTGCTCGGCACACGCGGCGGCCAGCGGTTCGAGCGCGCAGTTGTCCACCACGGCCAGGCCGTAGGCGAAGATCGCGCCGTGCACGGTCCACGGCACACCGCCGTCGTTCGGGGCGCGGTCGAGCATGTCCCAGGCGAGCACCGCGCAGTCGTGGTCGCGCAGGAACTCCAGGCAGGACACGTGCAGGCCGGGCCGGCTGTCCTCGGTGCCCCACGGCGGGTGCTCGCGGTCCCACGCGTCGCGGCCGCAGTGCACCACCACCGCGTCGCCCGGGCCGACGGTCACGTCCTGCGCCTTCGCGATCTGCTCGAGCTCTTCGCCGGTCACCGGCCGGTCCAGCGTCACGTACGGCTCGCCGCGGAACGCGGGCACGTCGAGCAGCACGCCGCGCGTCACGATCCCTTCGCGCCAGTGGTCCACCGAACCCCAGCGGCTGCCGCGCGAGGTGAGCTCCACGTCGGGGTCGCGGCCCTGCCAGAGGCCGCGCTCGTCCCACACGTGGCAGAGCGCGTCGACGTGGGTGGCGGCCACCCCGTGGTACTCGATGCCGTAGTAGTCACCCGAGATCCCGCCGGTGCCCCGCGGGGTTTTGGTCGTGTAGTGCGAGGCCGGGCGCGGGTTGTCCACCTGCGGACGGGTCGGGAACGGCCGGCTGAGCGACACCGTCCGGCCCGTGCGCACCAGCGCCGCCGCCTCGGCGCGCTTGGCCGCGGTGATCAGGTTGACCGTGCCGATCTGGTCGTCCGCACCCCATCGGCCCCAGTTGCTGCGGCCGTGCAGTTGCTGCTCCACCTCGGCGCGGGTCCAGTCACGCGCCACGGCCGCTCCTCTTCCGCTTCACTTCCGAATGTTGGTATTTTCTAAGCCACAAGTACCAGAATGTCAACCACGAGAAAGGCGGCGACCGCGGTGCGGAAGATCGTCCTGTTCGGCGACAGCATGCTGGGCCGGTTCACCAAGCCCCGTATCGACCAGCTCGAGGCCGAGGCCGGCGACGTGCTCGTGTTCAACTGCGCCGCCGGCGGCTGGAAGAGCGACGACGGCGCGCGCCGCGCGGCCACGATCGCGAAAACCGAGCCGGACGTGGTGGTGTTGTCCTTCGGTGCCAACGACTGCGCGCCCGACCGGCTGGTGGAGCTCGACGCGTACACCCGGAACCTGCACACGATCGCCGAAGCCTTCGCCCCGGCCACGCTGATCGGGTTCCTGCCGCCCTCGATCGAGGAGATCGACGGGGTCGGCAAGCGCGGGCGCACCAACACCGTGCTCGACACCTACCGCCGCGTGCTGCGCGAGGTCGTGACGGCCCCGAACGCCGTGGACACCGACGCCGCCGTGGCCCCGCTGATCGCGGCCGGCGAACCCGTGCACGAGGACGGTCTGCACCTCACTGGGGACGCCTACCGGCTCGTGATCTCCGCCCTCGCCCGGCGGATCTCGGCCGCCTGAACCGGCTCCGACCTGCACTGATCCAGCCGAGCGCCGGCTTTCTGAAGCCGGGACTACAACCCGTTGACGGTCTGAAGTTCTATAGCCTATAGTTCCGCCCCAACGTCAGCGCTCCGCGATTTCCCCTCTTCTGACTTCCCTCCCGCTCTGGCGAAGGAGACCCATGAACCGACTTCCCCTGCGGCGTGCGCTCGGTGCGCTCGGCCTCGCCGCCCTCACCGCCGCCTCCGTGACCGCGTGCGGCGGCGGGAGCGACACCGCGGCCGGCGACGACTTCGGTCTCGCCCAGCCCGGCACCATCACCGCGGCGGTCACGGCGGGCGACTACCCGTTCGTGTCCCCCGACGCCAGCGGCAAGCCGGTCGGCATGCTCGTGGACCTCAACAACCTCATCGCCGACCGGATGCACCTCAAGATCGTGTACAAGACCACCACCGTCCAAGCCGGACTGCCCGGCCTCACCAGCGGTCAGTACGACCTGATGTCGGTGGGCCTGGTGGCGAGCGACGAACGCAAGAAGAGCGTAGCGTTCACGAAGGCGATCTTCTGGGGCCAGAACGTGGTCGTGGTCCCGGCGAGCTCGACCGCGAAGTCCATTCCGGACCTGGCCGGCAAGCGCGTGGGCGCCGGCGCGAACAGCACGCAGGAAGACTTCGCGAAGAAGAAGATGACCACTTCGCAGCTGGTGTCCGAGGCCACCGACGGCGCGGGCGTGAACCAGCTGCTCGCGGGCAACCTCGACGCGATGGTGCTCGGCTCCACGCACGTGGGCCAGATCTTCACCGAGCACCCGGGCAAGCTCAAGGTCGCGCTGACCTCACCGCAGGACCAGCCGGGCGCCGAAGCGGTGAACAAGAAGCTGACGAAGTTCCTCGACGCCTACAACACCGAGCTCACCGCGCTCGCGAACGACGGCACGTTCCTGAAGCTGTACCAGAAGTACTTCCCGAACCTGCCGTACCCGACGCAGATGTACCAGTTCTGGCCGTCGATCCAGCAGCAGATCGAGAAGCAGGGCAAGCCGACCCCGTAGCCGGAACGGGGTCTCCGCCGGCGCCGCGGCTCCTCCCCGCGGCGCGCGGTGCCGGCGGCCGAAAAGGGGTTCTCGTCCACTGTGGAATCAGTGGCCGGGAACCCCTTTTCGGGTCACCGGGTCGGGCGTCGTCAACAGGTGACGGACACCTTGGCGCCGGCCTTGAACGACACGTGCACGTGGTCGAAGTGGTTCGCGGTCGGGCTGCCGCGGTCCTCCATCGGGTCCCAGCCGCTGCCGTCGTTGTAGCGCTGGCGCCAGATCACGTACGTCACGCCGAACTGGCTCTGGTGGGCCAGCACGTAGGCGGCGAGCGCGTTGCCGGTGGTGGTGTCGACCATGAAGTCGAGCGCCAGACCCGCCGGGTGGTCGCTCGCGCCCGCGCGGCCGGCCCGGCCGCCGACCGAGCTCACCTTGAACTTCGTGAGGATGTGGTTGCCCACCTGGGCGGCGTTCGCCTGCGCACCGGCCAGAGTGGACGAACACGCCTTGCCGGCCGACACCGTCATCTTCGCCGTGGCGGGCGGCTTCGGCTTGGTCTTGGCGACCGGCTTCTTCGACGTCGGCTTCGGGGACGCGGCCGAGGTGGACGTGCTCGGGGTCGTGCTGGTCGCGCTCGGCGTGGTCGGGGTCGCCGGCGACGAGCTCGTCGGGGGTGAGCTCGTCGCCGGCGCGCTCGTCGGCACACTCGACCGGGGGTGGGGCGCACTCAGCGCCAGGTTGTCGGCGGCGGAGACTTCTCCACCGCCCGGGAGAGCACCGGTCAGCCACACGACGGCAACCAGTCCGAGAGCGGCGAGAACGCCGATCCCGGCCGGCAGTCGCCACGACAGCGACCGGGAGCGATGTCTGGGGGACATCCTTCTGCACCATTTTCTTCGCTCGGGGAACGCACGCCGCGAATTCGGGGGAAACGGCGCACGCGAAGCGGCCTCGACATTACGAATCGGACACAGGAATGTCACCGTCAAGTGATGGTCCGCACAGATCAACACCGATAGATGCAGGTCAGCAGCGGTGTCGAGATTCCGGCTAGCCGCCATTGACACCGCGGCCCACACCATTTCCCGGCCCTTTCGTCACGGTGGGCAAGGCCGCCGTGACACTGTTCCGGGCCCGTTTTCCATGATCACCGCGGCTTGGCCGGGCACGGCCGCGCAGCCTTCGGAACCGATCCCGAAGGGTGCCCCCGGTTGACGTGCCGCCGTTTTGGATCCAAACTCTCGGGGATTCCCGACCCGACGAACTGGAGACGGCATGTCGTTCTCGAACCTGTCCCACCTGGAGTGCTCCCGCACCGGGGAGCGATACGAGGCGGACCAGGTGGCCGGCACCTCGGCTGTGGGAGCGCCGCTGCTCGCGCGCTACGACCTGGACCGGGTGCGGGAAACGGTGACGCCGGCCGACATCGCGGCGCGTGAACCCAGTCTCTGGCGCTACCACGAGGTGCTGCCGGTCCGCTCGCGCGACAACATCGTGAGCCTGGGCGAAGGCCTCACCCCGCTGCTGCCGCTGCCCAACCAGGGCAAGCAGTCCGGCGTGCCGAAGCTGCTCATGAAGGACGAGGGCCTGGTGCCGACCGGCTCGTTCAAGGCCCGCGGCGCCGCGGTCGGCGTCTCGCGCGCGGCCGAGCTCGGCGTGCGCGGCGTGGCCATGCCGACCAACGGCAACGCCGGTGCGGCCTGGGCCCTGTACGCGGCCCGCGCCGGGCTCGACAGCCTCATCGCGATGCCCGACGACGCGCCCGCGATCACCATGAAGGAGTGCCTCGCCGCCGGCGCCGAGCTGTACCGCGTGGACGGCCTGATCGGCGACGCGGGCAAGCTCGTGGGCGCCGCGGTGGCCGAGCGCGAGGGCTACCAGGACGTGTCCACCCTCAAGGAGCCCTACCGGCTCGAGGGCAAGAAGACGATGGGCTACGAGATCGTCGAGCAGCTCGGCTGGCGCGTGCCCGACGTGATCCTCTACCCGACCGGCGGCGGCGTCGGCATCATCGGCATCTACAAGGCCCTGCTGGAGATGCAGGAGCTGGGCTGGATCTCCGGTGACCTGCCGCGCCTGGTCGCGGTGCAGGCCACCGGGTGCGCGCCGATCGTCGAGGCCTTCAAGTCGGGCGCGACGGAGAGCAAGCTGTTCCCCGACGCGCGCACGGTCGCGTTCGGCATCACCGTGCCGAAGGCGCTGGGCGACTTCCTCGTGCTCGACGCCGTCCGCGCCACCGAGGGCACCGCGATCGCGGTGACCGACGAGGAGCTGCTGGCTTCGCAGCGCCGGCTGGCCGCGCTGGAAGGCGCGTTCATCTGTCCCGAGGGCGCGGCCTGCTTCGCCGCGCTGGACCAGCTGCGCGAATCCGGCTGGGTGAGCGAGGACGACGAGGTCGTGGTCCTCAACACCGGCGCCGGCATCAAGTACCCCGAGACGCTGGCGGTCGACGCGCCGCTGCTCGCCAAGACCGACGCCATCCCGGCCCGACCGATCCGGACGAGGTGACCGCCGGCCCCCGACCCGCTCCACCGGATTGGATCTGATCCACCCGCGTTCACCCCCGTCCCCACCCCAGCGAGCGATCTGACAGGGATCGAGCCCATGAACCGACGACGTTTCCGTGCGGCGCTCCTCCTGGCCACTGCCCTCGCCCTGGGTGCCGCCTCGTGCGGTATCCAGCCGGCGAGCGCGGGCCGCGGCCCCGGCACCATCACGATCGACACGGCCAACTACCCGTCCACACTGGACCCCGGCAAGCAGTACGACACCGACACGTATTCGGTGTACCGCAACATCTTCGACCAGCTGCTGCGCCGCAATCCCAAGACCAACGCGGTCGTGCCGTGGCTCGCCACGAAGTGGCAGCAGACCGACCCGCGCACCTGGCGCTTCACGATGCGCCCCGGCGTGACCTTCAGCGACGGCAGCCCGCTCACGGCCGAGGACGCGGCGTATTCGATCAGCCGCATTCTCGACAAGAAGTTCGCCAGCCAGCAGTACGCGAACTTCTCCGTGATCGACAAGGCCACCGCCGACGGCGGCGACCTCGTGGTGCACACCTCCGTGCCCTCCCCCACGCTGCTGAGCTACCTCACCACCCTCTCGGTGGTGCCGAAGGCCTACGTGCAGCGCGTCGGCGACAAGCAGTTCGCGGTGAAGCCGATCGGGTCCGGCCCCTACCTGCTCCAGTCGGCCACGGCGGGGTCGGAGGTCGTGCTCGCGGCCAACCCGAAGTGGTGGGGCCCGGCCCCGCAGATCCGCACGGCCGTGTTCCGCGCGGTGCCGAACGTGGCCAGCCGCGTGGCCGACCTGCAGTCGCGCAAGGTCGACCTCGCCACCACGCTCACGCCCGACGCGGCCGACCAGATCCGCCGCGACCCGACGCTCGCGATCCTGTCCACGCCCACCGAACGCGTGGCCTACCTGGCGTACAACACGATCAAGGGTGGTGCCACCGACGATCCGCGGGTGCGCAAGGCCATCGCCGAGGCGATCGACTACGACGCGCTGATCAAAAACCTGCAGCGCGGCTACGCGAAGCCGATCAACTCGATGGCCACGCCACTCGCGTTCGGCTACGACAAAGCGCTGCCGAACAACCGTCACGATCCCGAAGACGCGAAAAAGCTGCTGCAGCAAGCCCACGCGGTCGGCGCGAAGCTGGTGATGGCCACTTCGCCGTCGTTCGACCCGCAGGTGGTGCAGGCGATCCAGGGTGACCTCGCCGCCGTCGGGCTGCAGGTGGAGATCCAGAACAGCGACCAGGCGACGTACCTGAAGAAGGTGCAGGACCCGTCGCACGAGTGGGGTTCGATCCGGTTCGGCAAGTGGTCGTGCTCCTGCCTCGACTCCGACGGCGTGATCTACCCGCTGTTCCACACCGGCGAGATCTGGAGCTCCTACAGCAACCCGGACTTCGACAAGATCGTGGAGCAGGCGCGCGAAACGATCGACCCCGCGCAGCGGACCAAGCTGTACTCGCAGGCGTTCGCGTTGCTCAACCAGGACCTGCCGGGCATCGGCCTCTTCCAGGCCTACGCCGTGTACGGCGCGAACTCGCGTCTGCAGTGGACCCCCGACGCGTCGGAAAGCCTGTTCCTCGACCAGATGAAGGTGAGCTGACATGACGGCTCTCGCGGTGCCCGCCCGCCGGCGGCGGACGAGGAGCGTGCCGGCGACACCCCGCTACATCGCGGGGCGGCTCGGCCAGGCCGTGCTCGCGCTGTTCGGCGTGACCACCATCGTGTTCTTCGCGCTGCGCCTTTCCGGTGACCCGGCGCGCCTGCTCGTGCCCGAAGGCGCCACGGCGGCGGACATCGAGCGCGTGCGCGAACAGCTCGGGCTGAGTGATTCCCTGTGGCACCAATACGTTTCCTTCCTCGGCAACGCGGTGCGTGGCGACCTCGGCTATTCCTACGTGCAGAACCGGCCGGCCACGGCGTTGATCGCCGAGCGGCTGCCCTACACCGCGAACCTCGCGGTGGCCGCGCTGATCCTGTCCGTGGTGTTCGGCGTGGTGGTCGGCGTGATCACCGCGCTCAAACGCGGCCGCTGGCAGGAACGCGTGCTGATGCCGATCGTGCTGGTCGGCCAGGCGATGCCCGCGTTCTGGACCGGCCTGTTGCTGGTGCTGGTGTTCTCGGTGGCCCTGCGCTGGCTGCCCTCGACCGGGTACGACGGGCCGCTTTCCCTGGTGTTGCCCGCGGTCACGCTCGCCTCGCTCTCGGCGGCGGCGATCGCGCGGGTCACGCGGGGCGCGGTGCTCGAACAGCTCTCGCAGGACTACGTGCGCACGGCGCGGGCCAAGGGCGCGAGCACCACGCGCCTGGTGCTGCGCCACCTCGCGCGCAACAGCGCGATCCCGGTGCTCACCGTCGCGGCGCTGGAGCTGGCCAACCTGCTCGGCGGCGCGGTGGTGACCGAGGTGATCTTCGCGTGGCCCGGCATCGGGCAGCTCACGATCCAGTCGGTGTCGGCGCGTGACTTCCCGGTGGTGCAGGCGATCGTGATCTTCGCTTCGGCGGTGTACATCGTGATCAACCTGCTCACCGACCTGCTCTACGGCGTGATCGACCGGCGCGTCGCCACCGGTGCCCGAGGAGGTGCGGCATGAAGCGGCGGGCGATCCTGATTCCCCTGGTGGTGCTGGCGATCTACGTGCTGGCGGCGGTGTTCGCCCCGGTGCTCGCGCCGTTCGACCCCGACAAGGTCACGCTCGCGCAGCGGCTGCTGCCCCCGGGCGCGCACCACTGGCTCGGCACCGACGCGCTCGGGCGTGACGTGCTCTCGCGCGTCATCTACGGCACCCAGGTGTCGCTGCTCGTGGCGATCGGCGCCGTGGTGGCGGGCGCCGTGGTGGGCGTCGCGCTCGGTGTGCTCGCGGCGTGGCGCGGCGGCTGGCTCGGTGCGGTGATCATGCGCCTGGTCGACATCGTGCTCTCCGTGCCGTTCTTCCTGCTCGCGATCCTCGTGGTCGCGGTGCTCGGGCCGAGCCTGCTCAACGTGGTGGTGTGCCTGGCGCTCGTGCGCTGGCCGCGCTACGCCCGCGTGGCCCACTCGGCGACGCTGCAGGCCCGCGGCCGCGGCTTCGTCCGCGCGGCCACGGCCACGGGCGCGCCGGCGTGGTGGATCGTGCTGCGGCACGTGCTGCCCGAGGTCCTGCCGGTGTCCATTGTGGTCGCCACGCTCGAACTGGGCCTGATGGTGATCTACGAGGCCTCGCTGTCGTTCCTGGGTCTCGGCGTGCAGCCGCCCACCGCGTCGTGGGGCTCGATCCTGTCCGACGGCCAGCAGTACATCGCGTCGGCCTGGTGGCTCGCGACCTTCCCGGGCATCGCGCTGTTCCTGCTCGTGCTGGCCGTGAACCTGCTGGGCGACGCGGCCCGCGACCGGCTGGACCCGGCCAAACGCGCCGAGCTGCCGCGCCCGCGGCTCCTTCGACGGATGACGAGGCAGGCCGCATGATCCCCGACTACCGAGGCGAGTTCACCGGCAAGCGCGTGGTCATCACGGGCGCGGCCGGCCTGATCGGCACCTGGACGGCCGAGGCGTTCCACGCCGAAGGCGCCGACCTGCTGCTGGCCGACAACCGGCCCGGGCCCGTGCACGACCTGGCCGAGCGGCTCGGCGGCCAGGCGGTGGTGTCCGACCTGGGCACCGCCGCCGGCACCGCCGAGCTGCTCGCCGCGCTCGACGAGCGCTGGCCGAGCGCCGACATCCTGGTGAACAACGCCGGCGTCTACCCGCGCACCCCGGTGGCGACGACCGACCGCGAGACGGTGGAGCAGATCTTCGCCGTGAACGTCTTCGCCCCGTATCAGCTGGCGCGGCACGTGATCGCCACGATGACCCGCACCGGCACCCCCGGCGCCATCGTGAACCTGTCCTCCGGCGCGGCCAAACGCCCGACCCGCACCGGCGGCGTGTACTCGGCGACCAAGGCCGCGCTGGAAATGCTCACGCGCTCGCTCGCGCTGGAGACCGGTGAGGCCGGCATCCGCGTGAACGCCGTGGGCCCGGGTTTCGCCCCCGGCAGCGAGGTCAGCGAGCTGCCGGAGGAGCACGTGGCCAAGATGCGGCGGGCGATCCCGCTCGGACGCACCTCCGGGCCGGGCGACGCACCGTCGGCGATCCTCTGGCTCTGTTCCAGCGCCGCGTCGTTCGTCACCGGCACCACCCTCGACGTCGACGGCGGACGCACCGCCGGCGACTTCACGCCGGCACCTTCCCCCACCACCCCGGGAGGTGCGTCGTGACCTACCCCTGGCCCGGCGGCGCCCGCGCGGCCGTGTGCTTCACGCTCGACTTCGACGGCGAATCCCCGCACCTGTGGCGCACCAGGGAAAACCCGCCGGTGTCGGTCGGCGAGCTGGAGCAGCGGCGCTACGGGCCGCGGCGCGGGATCCGCAACCTGCTGTCCATGATGGACAACCTGCACCTGCGCGCCACGGTGTTCGTGCCGGGCTGGATCGCGGCGAAGTACCCGGAGCAGGTGGCCGAGGTGCACGACCGCGGCCACGAGCTGGCGCTGCACGGCTGGTGCCACGAAGCCCCGACCGGCCTGACCCGCGACGAGCTGCACCGCACGCTGGACCGCGCCGCCGACACGCTCGCCGGGATCACCGGCGAGCGGCCCGTGGGCTACCGCTCCCCCAGCTGGGACATGACCACCGACGTGTTCCCGGTGCTGCACGAGCTCGGCGTGACCTACGACAGCTCGCTGATGGGCGAGGACCGGCCCTACCTCGTCGACGGGATCGTGGAGGTCCCGGTGGACTGGGCCACCGACGACGCGCCCTACTACCGCTACGTCGGCGGTGATCCGCGTCCGCCGGCGACGACCCCCGAGGTGCTCGCCGGCTGGTCGGCCGAGATCGCGGCGGCGAAGAAGCTCGGCTCGCTGTGCATGATCACCGTCCACCCGTGGCTCTCCGGCCGGCCCGCCCGCGTGGCCGCCCTGGAGGCGCTGCTCGCCCCGGTCGTCGCCGACGACCGGCTGGCCACCCCCACCGCCGGTGAACTCGCCACGCACCACCGCGAGCACGGCACCGGATACGAAGTCCCCCTCGAAGAGTTGGGCAGGCCCGGTCATGACTGAGCTGCTGGAAGTGCAGAACCTGAAGGTGTCCTTCGGCGCCGGGCGCGAAGCCGTGCGCGGCGTGGACCTCACCGTCGGCCGGGGCGAAACGCTCGCGGTGGTCGGAGAATCCGGCTGCGGCAAGAGCCTCACCGCACTGTCGCTGCTGGGCCTCGAACCCGCCGCCGCGCGGGTGTCGGGCTCGGCGACGCTGGCCGGCACGGAGCTCATCGGCCGCGACGACCGCGAGCTGCGGCGCCTGCGCGGCACTCGCGCCGCGATGATCTTCCAGGACCCGATGAGCTCGCTCAACCCGACCACGCGGATCGGCACGCAGATCGCCGAGGTGCTGGCCATCCACACGCCGATGCGGCGCTCGGCCCGGCTGCGCCAGGCCGTGGAGCTGATGGAGTCCGTGGGCATCACCGACGCGGCGGCCCGCGCGCGCCAGATGCCCCACGAGCTGTCCGGCGGCATGCGCCAGCGCGTGATGATCTCGATCGCGCTCGCCGGCCGCCCCGAGCTGCTGATCGCCGACGAGCCGACCACGGCGCTCGACGTGACCGTGCAGGCCCAGGTGCTGGCGCTGCTGCGCGAGCGCACCAAGGACACGGCACTGCTGTTCATCACGCACGACATGGGTGTGGTCGCGGAGATCGCCGATCGCGTCGCCGTGATGTACGCCGGCAGGGTCGTGGAGACCGGCACCGTGCGCGAGGTGCTCGAAGCCCCGCGCCACCCGTACACCGCGGCTCTGTTGCGGTCGGTCCCCGATCCCGACCGGCCGGCGAGCGGGGAACTGCCCACCATCCCCGGGCAGGTCCCCGCCGTCGGGGCGGTGATCGAGGGCTGCCCGTTCCGGCCCCGCTGCGACCACGCCGACGACACCTGCGCCACGGCCCCGTCGCTCCTCGAGGGTGTCGCTTGCTGGCACCCGGTGAACCGTGAAACCCAGGAGGTGGCGTGATGTCGGATCTCGTGGTCGCCGAAGGACTCGTGAAGAACTACGCCGTGCGCGGTGGCACGGTGGCGGCCGTCGACGGCGTGAGCCTGCGCGTGCAGCGCGGCACCACGCTCGCGCTCGTCGGCGAGTCGGGCTGTGGCAAGTCGACCACCGGCCGGCTGCTGCTCGCGCTGGAACGCCCGGACGAAGGCGCGGTCGAGGTCGCCGGCCAGGCCGTGCACTCGATCGGCAAGAAGGAGCTGCGCGAGCTGCGGCGCACGATGCAGCCGGTGTTCCAGGACCCGTACGACTCGCTCAACGGCCGCATGACCGTGGGCCAGATCGTGGCGGAACCCCTGCGGGTGCACAAGGTTCGCGGTGACCTCGACGCCCGCGTGCGGGAGCTGCTCGAAGCCGTGACGCTGGCGCCCGAGCTGGCGCAGCGGTATCCGCACGAGCTGTCCGGCGGGCAGCGCCAGCGCGTGGCGATCGCGCGGGCCATCGCGCTCGACCCGGAGTTCCTCGTGTGCGACGAG
Organism: Amycolatopsis rhabdoformis; assembly: GCF_035918295.1. GTDB lineage: Bacteria > Actinomycetota > Actinomycetes > Mycobacteriales > Pseudonocardiaceae > Amycolatopsis > Amycolatopsis rhabdoformis. The sequence goes on along the minus strand of NZ_CP142149.1, from coordinate 1,369,978 downwards.
CCGGTGTCCGCCTTGGACGTTTCGGTGCAGGCGCAGGTGGTGAACCTGTTGCGGCGCTTGCAGGACGAGCGCGGCATCACCTACCTGTTCATCAGCCACGACCTCGCGCTGGTGCGCCACCTCGCGCACCGCGTGGCCGTGATGTACCTCGGCCGGATCGTGGAAGAGGGTGACACGGAGGAGCTGTTCGCCGACCCGCGCCACCCGTACACGCAGCTGCTGCTCGCCGCCGCGCCTCGCCCGCGCGTGCGGGAGCGCGACCGGGAGGACCCGGTGACCGGCGTCGGCGAAGCCACCAGCGCGATGGCGCGCACCGGCGGGTGCTCGTTCGCCCCGCGCTGCCCGCTGGCCACGGATCGGTGCCGCACCGAGGATCCCGCGCTGCGCCCGCTCGCGGACACGCGCGCGGCGGCGTGCCACTACGCCGAGACCGCGCGGGTCGGGGCCGCATGATCACTCGGGACAGCCACGGGATCCCGTCGATCGTCGCGGAAACCGAAGAACAGGCCTGGTTCGAGCTCGGCCGCGCCGCCGCCGAGGACCGGCTGTGGCAGCTGGAGTACGACCGCCGCCGCGCCCGCGGCCGGTGGGCCGAGGTGATCGGCGCGCCGGCGCTGGCCGGTGACCGGCTCGCGCGCCGGCTGCGCCTGACCGACGCCGCCGAGCGTGACCTGGCGGCCATGGACCCGGCCACGCTCGCGACCTTCGAGGCGTACGCGGCCGGGGTCAACGCGTGGGTCGACGAGCACGGCACCGGGGTGGAGCACGAGCGCGGCGGCATCGGGTGGGAGCCGTGGACGCCGCGGGATTCGCTGCTGATGTTCAAGATCCGCCACGTGCTGATGGGCGTGTGGCAGTACAAGATCGCCCGGGCCGTGCTGCGCGCGAAGGCCGGCGCCGAGGTGGCCGCGAAGCTGGACCCGAAGCCGTTGCCCGGCATGCGGGTCACGGTGCCGCCCTCCGGCCGGGTCGGCGAGGCCCGCGCGAAGCTGTTCGAGCAGGCGCGCGACGACGTCGAGGCGGCGGCCGAGCACCTCGGGTTCCTCAGCGAGGCCGAAGGCGGCTCCAACGCGTGGGTGCTCGGCGGCAGTCGGACCGCGAGCGGGAAACCGTTGCTGGCCAACGACTCCCACCGCGCGCTGGACGTGCCGAACGCCTACTGGCAGGCCCACGTGCGCTGCCCGGAGTTCACCGTGTCCGGCGCGACGTTCCCCGGCCTGCCGGGCTTTCCGCACTTCGGCCACAACGGCCGCGTCGGCTGGGCGATCACCAACGCGGCGGCCGACGCGCAGGACCTCTACGTGGAGGAGTTCGACGGCGAGCAGGTGCGCACCGCCGACGGCTGGGCGCCGGCGTCGGTGCGCGACGAAGTGATCCACGTGCGCGACGGCGAGGACCGCGTGGAGCGCTGCTGGCTCACGCCCAACGGACCGGTCGTGCACGGCGACCCGGCGAGCGGCGCGGCGCTGTCGCTGCGCTGGACCGCCACCGACGGCGCCTGCACGCAGTTCGGCATCCTGCGCGAGATGCTGGTGGCCGCCGACGTGCCCACCCTGCTCGACGCCCAGGACGGCTGGGTCGACCCGGTCAACAACCTGCTGGCCGCCGACGTCGAGGGCCACCTCGGCTACGTGCTGCGCGGCCAGCTCCCGGCCCGCGACCGCCTCGCCGCCACGCAGGTGCCGGTGCCGGGCTGGGCACCGGAGTTCGGCTGGCGCGGCCGCGTGCCGTTCGCCGAGATGCCGCGGATCCAGGACCCGGCCGAGGACCTGATCGTCACCTCGAACAACACGGTGACCGCCGACGTGCGGCCCTTCGTGTCGCACGCGATCAACGACTCCTACCGCTCGGAGCGCATCCACGAGCTGGCCGCCGCGACCGACCACGCCACCGCCGAAACCATGCGCGAGTGGCAGGGCGACACGACCTCGGTGGCGGCCCGGCGCTGGGCCGGGTTGCTCGCCGGGCGCGGCCCGTTCACCGGCGACGCCGAGCGCGCCCGCGAGGTGCTCGTGGCCGGCGAGGGCGACCTCGGACCGGCCGGGACCACCGGCCTGGTCCACGCCTGCTTCCGCCGCGAGGTCGCACAGCGGGCGCTGGACGAGCAGATCGGCGCCGACGCGCGGGCGTGGCTGATGAAGTCCGTGCTCCCGGGCATGCCGGTGGTGCTGCGGCGCTGGTTCGCGAGCCTGACCTGGCCGCTCGAGGGCGCCTGCCCCGCCGCGGCGCTGAGCGACGACCTGCTCGCCGACGCACTGGCCGCCGGCTGGCGCCGAGCGCAGGAGGCCGGGCTGAAGCCGTGGGGCGAAGTGCACCGCACGGCCGCGAAACACCCCCTGCACCTCGTGGTCGGGCCCGAGTTCGACCCGCCCGAGGTGGGTCTCGGCGGCGACAACGAGACCATCCAGAACGGCGCGTACGGCTGGGCGCCGGGCTCGCGCTTCGCCATCACCAACCTGTCGGTGTACCGGCAGGTGCTCGACCTGGCCGACCTCGACGCCGCCGGGTGGGTGATTCCCGGCGGAGCGTCCGGCTCACCCGGGTCCCCGCACTATTCTGATCAGCTGACCTCGTGGCAACGGCACGAGCTCGTCCCGATGACCCCGACCCCGACGATGCCGACCCCGGCGGCACACCGACGAGAGGAGCCCCGCAGCGGTGAGTGAAGAGCCGACCGAAGCGGCGAGCCTGGTCCGCACCGCGTACCGGGCGATCCGCGAGGCGGTGCTGGAACGCGAGCTGCTGCCCGGCGAACGCGTGACCGTGCGGCCGCTCACCGAGCGCCTCGGCATCTCGCCGACGCCGGTGAAGGCCGCGCTGGCGATCCTCGAACGCGAGGGTTTCCTGGTGGCGCGCCGGCATTCGGGCTACTTCGTGGCCGAGCTGAGCGTGGCCGACATGCGCGACATCTACGAGCTGCGCTCGGCCGTCGACATCCTGGCCGCCCGCGACGTGGCCCGCACGCGTCCGCCCGAGCTGCTCGGCCGGCTGACCGACCTCGTCGCCGGCCAGCACGCCGCGCTCGCCGCGAACGACGTGCCGCGCTACGCCGAGCTCGACCGCGAGTTCCACGCGCTCATCTGGCAGGGCTCGGCCAACCGGCGGCTGCTCGCGATAGCCGACCTGCTCGGTGCGCAGCTGCAGCTGGGCCAGAACGTGACGATCACCGTGCCGGGCCGGCCCGAGGCCAGCCTCGACGAGCACCAGGAGATCCTCGACGCCCTGCGCTCCGGCGACACGGCGGCCGCGGAACAGGCGACGCGGCGCCACGTCGCCCAGGTCATCCGCGCGCTGGAGGCGGCGCTGCCGGAGTAGTCCGAGATCGACACAGGGAGGTGGGCAGCCGTGGACTTCGGGCTGACCGAAGACCAGGAAGCACTGCGCCGCGGCGCTCGTGAGCTGGCGGCGAAGTTCCCCGACGACTACTGGGCGCGCTGCGACGCCGAGGGCGAGTTCCCGTGGGAGTTCTACCGCACCTTCGCCGACGCCGGCTGGCTCGGCATCGCGATCCCCGAGGCGTACGGCGGCGGTGGGCTCGGAATTTTCGAAGCCGCGCTGCTGCTCGAAGAGGTCGCCGCGTCGGGCGCCGGCATGAACGGGTGCAGCACCATGCACCTCACGATCTTCGGCCTCAACACCATCGTGAAACACGGCAGTGCCGCGCTGCGCGAGGAAATCCTTCCCGCCGCGGCCGACGGCTCCCTGCACGTCTGCTTCGGCGTGACCGAACCCGACGCCGGCACCGACACCACGCGCATCCGCACCTTCGCCCGCCGCGACGGTGCCGGGTACGTGATCAACGGCCGCAAGGTCTGGATCACCAAGGCCGGCCAGTCGCAGAAGATGGTGCTCATCGCCCGCACCACCCCGCTCGAGGAGGTCGCGCGGCCCACCGACGGCATGTCGCTGTTCCTCGTGGACGTCGACCCCACCGCGATCACGCTGAACCCGATCCCGAAGATGGGCCGCAACGCCGTGAGCTCCTACGAGGTCGCGATCGACGACCTGCGGGTGCCCGCGTCGGCGCGCATCGGCGAGGAAGGCCAGGGCTTCAAGTACCTGCTCGACGGCCTGAACCCCGAACGCATCCTGCTCGCCCACGAAGCGCTCGGCCTGGGCCGCGCCGCCGTGGACCACGCGGTGTCCTACGCGCGCGAGCGCGTGGTGTTCGACCGGCCGATCGGGCAGAACCAGGGCATCGCGTTCCCGCTCGCCGAGGCGCAGACCCGCCTCGACGCCGCCGCGCTGATGGCCCGCAACGCCGCCTGGCGCTACGACCAAGGCCTGTCCTGCGGCCGCGAGGCCAACATGGCCAAGTTCCTCTGCGCCGACGCGGGGTTCCAGGCCGCCGACCGCGCATTGCAGACCCTCGGTGGCATGGGGTACGCCAAGGAGTACCACGTGGAGCGGTACTTCCGGGAAGCCCGGCTGCTGCGGATCGCGCCGGTGAGCCAGGAGATGGTGCTCAACTACGTGTCCACGCACGTGCTCGGGCTGCCGAAGTCGTACTGAGCAGTCTTGTGCAGCACGTACCGGACACGAAAGCGGCCCCGCCCGGACGGTTTCCCGGCGGGGCCGCTTTCCCTTGGTGCGCCTAGATCTTCGGCAGCGTCACGTCCGTGACCGTGGCCGCGCCCGCCTTCACCTTCACCTGCCGGAACTGCGGCTGGTAACCGTTGGCCGCGTAGGTGACCATCAGCGGGTTGTAGCCCTTGTCGAGCCACAGCCGGTAGTGGCCGGTCGCGTCGGTCTTCAAGGTGTAGGACACCTCACCGCACACTCCGTTGTGGACCATCGTGCAGACCTGCACGGTGGCGTCGGCCACGGGTGCGCCCGACGCGGTGTCGGTGACCGTGCCCGAGAGCTCGCCCCACGCGTTGGGCGGGGTGGCCTGCAGCGACACGGGCAGGTTCGCCACGGTGTAGGGCGAGTCCGTGTCGATCGCCACCGCGGCCGTGTACTTGCCGGGCTGGGTGACCTTGCCGGAGTCGACGGTCACCGCGACCTTCGCGGTGGCGCCGGGGGCGAGGTCCAGCTCGGTGCTGCCTTCGGACAGCCAGCCGGCGTCGTCGTCACCGCACTGGTCGTAGCCCGGCAGCATCGCCGTGGTGCGCAGGGCCGGCACGAAGGACCCGACCTGGTAGAGCGCGCACGCACCGCGGCCGCCGCCGTAGTACTCCTGGGGCAGGTCCGGCAGCGACGACCACTTGTCGCTCACCGGGTCGTACTCGATGGTGTGCGCGGTCTCGCCGGCCTGGGACACGACCGTGCCGGCACCGGTCTCGCCACCGGCGAGCTGCAGGCGGCCGTTCGCCCCGCTGTAGGCCATCTGCGAGACCTCGTACGGCGCGTCGGCCACCTTCGTCCACGCGGTGGCACCCGGCTTGAACACGTAGGTCGACTTGATGTTCGTGACCCCGCCGAGGTAGCCGCCGGCGCACACGAGCTCACCGTGGATGCCGGCGCAGGCGGCGTCGCTCTCGGCCTCCGGGTAGTCGGGCAGCGCCGACCAGGAGTTGTGCGCCGGGTCGTAGACGAACGCCGACTTCACCGGGTCCTTGCCGCACACGCTCAGGCAGCCGCCGACCACGTACAGTTTGCCGCCGAGGGTGGCGGCGGTGCTGCCGTAGAGCTTGGCCGGCAGGTCCGCCATCCGCGACCACGTGTTCGTGCCCGGGTGGTAGGCGTAGGTCGTGGACAGGATCCCGGGCAGCCCGGCCCCGCCGACGACGTAGAGCGAACCGTTCAGGAACGCCGCCGCGCCACGCATCACCGGCTCCGGCATGTCCGCGATGGACGACCAGCCCGCCGTGACCGGGTCGTACACGTAGCTGCGGGCCGACGGGACGAGCATGTGCATCGGCATGCCGCCCGCGCTGTAGACCTTGCCCTGGTAACCGCCGAGCGCGCTCTGGTAGGTGAATTCCGGCACGTTCGCCATCGGCTGCCAGCTCGCCGCGGCCGACGGGTCGACCGCGGTGAAGCCCGTCACGTGCTCGCCGAGCGACACGTGCACCGGCGCCGTGCCGGTGTTGGTGAGCTTCACCGTCTGGTTCGCGACCTGGCCCATCGCCTTGGTCACGGCGATCCCGGTGGAGCCCACCGCGAGCTGCCCCGCCTTGAGCTTCACGTCCTTGCGGGCCACGGAGTTCAGCGCCGTGGTCAGCGACAGGGCCGGCGAGGTGTAGCGCGGTGCGCTCGCCGTGTACCGGTGCGCCCCGGTGGTGTCGAACAGCTCGTAGAAGCCGTCCGGCAGAGCCGCGTCGTCGGCCGTCGGCCCGCTCACGGCCGAGCGGCCGGTGGCGGAGTCCGCCACCGTCACGTCGTTGCGCGCCTCGCCGGTGTTGGCGTCGGTCACCACACCGGCGACCAGTCCGCCTTCGGTCGGGGTGCACGAACCGACCACGACGTCGTCGAGCTCCGCGAGCGAGTTGCCGGCGCCGGTGAAGTGGAACCGCACGCGCACCTTGTCCTTGCCCGCGGCCTGCGGCAGCGGGATCGACACCTGGGTCTGCAGGAGATCCGTGGTGTGGTGCGCCAGCGTGGTCCAGGTGCTGCCGCCGTCGAGCGACAGGTCGGTGTCGAACACGCTGTCGCCGTCGGGCACATAGAGCCCGCCGAACGTCAGCGCCGGAGCGAGGTCGCTGCTCAGGTCGAGCACCGGGGACTCGAACTCGGTGTCCTCCGCCTTGCCGTCGCGGGTGATCGGGCTGGCGATGGCGTAGTTGCCGGTGCCGATGAAGTTGAACAGTTCGAGGCCGTTGTCGAACGACCAGCCGGGCGAGGCGGCGTCGGTGATCGTCCAGCCGTCCTTCGCCGTGGAGCCGAGCCAGCCCTCGAAGTTCGTGAGCGCGGCGTGGCCGTACCCGAGCGCGCTGCAGGCCTGCTGATCGGCGGTGGCGGTGAAGTTCTGCCGCACGCTCGAACCGGCGACCCTCACCTGCCGGTCGATCGGCGCGTAACCGGGCTGCACGGCCGAGATGTGCAGCTGGTAGTCACCGCCTTGGGGCAGGTCGACGCTGTAGCGGCCGGAGAACGGGTCGGTGAAGATCGCGCCGCCGGGGTACCCGTCCACGGTGATCTTCGCGTACAGCGGCCAGCCGTGGCCGGAGCCGTCGGTGACCGTGCCGGACACCGTCTGCGTGGCGATCTTGGCCACGGCGTAGTCGGCGCTCGCCTGCTGACCGTCCACGATGGACAGCTCGCTGCCGCCGTTCTCGTAGCCGAAACGGGTGACCGCGATCCGGTACGAGTCGGCGGCGATGGCGAGGTGGTAGGCACCCTGCGCGTCGGTGGTGGCGTGGTAGACGTTGCCCGAGACCGTGCCGGTGGCCGTCACGGTGGCGCCGGCGATCGGCGCGCCCGTGGTGTCCTTCACGTGGCCGGCGACCGTGCCTTGCGGGGTGTAGGCCAGCGTCGCGACGCCGTGGGGCGAGCCGAGGCCGGTCGGGCCGTCCCAGCCGGGGCCGGCGGTGCACAGCACCGGGGCCGCGGCGCACGAACCGTTGCTGCCCTCGGTCACGTCGTAGAGGTCGTTGCCGTGGTTGAAGTAGGCGTAGGTGGCCGGGTTCGTGCCCGGGCGCGGGTCGCCGGCGAGCGCGAACATCGAGGCGATCAGCGGCGAGGACAGGCTCGTGCCGCCGACCTGGCCCCAGCCGCCGGACTTGCCGGAGTCGTAGATCGCGAAGCCGCTCGCCGGGTCGGCGATGGCCGAGACGTCGGCGATGGCGCGGTTCGCGCAGCCGGTGGCGAGGTCCTGCTGGTACTCGGGTTTCGCCTCGTACGGGGAGCAGCCGGACCCGGCGCCATCCCAGGCCTGTTCGCTCCAGCCGCGCGGGTTCGCCGGGTCGCGGTAGAGGTTCGTGCCGCCCGCGGCGACCACGTCGGGATTGGCGGCGGGCCAGTCCTGCAGGCCGTAGGAGTGGTCACCGGTGGAGGCGACCATCGCGACACCCGGCACGCTGTAGTGCGAGTCGAGCGTGCCTTCTTCGGGGTCTTCGCCGTCGATGCCGTAGGAGTTCGAGATGAACTTCGCGCCGAGGCGCACGGCGGTGTCCACGCCCACCACGATGTCGTACGGGCTCGTGGAAGCACCCTCGACGAGCAGGATGTGGCACGCGGGGCAGGCGGCCGACACGGCGTCGAGGTCGAGCGCGGTCTCCTGCGCCCAGCCGTCGTCGTCGGCGGGGTAGTTCACGCCGCCGTTCTGGTCCACCTTGCGGAAGCAGCCGTTGTCCGTGGTGCACGCCGGCAGGCCGTACTGCGCGCGGTACACGGCGAGGTCGGCTTCGGCGTGGGAGTCACCGAGCGCGTCGATGATCGCGACGGTCTTGCCCGCGCCGCCGTCGGGCAGGTCGTAGGCGGCCCGGATGTCGGCCGGCCCCAGCGAATCCGGCAGCGGGCCGGCGTTGCTCACGAGCGGGCGCAGGTCCTTGCCCGCCTTGAACAGGGAGTTGCACGTGACCGTGTGCGGCTTCGGCTTGGCCGGGTTGCAGCCGGTCGGCGCGTACAGCGCCGTGGGCGCCTTCGCGGCGGTCTTGCCGTTGGCGGTCTGGGTGGCTTTGGCGGTGGCGGCGGGCTTCGCGTCGCCGGACGTGGCGGCGGCGTCGAGCACGGTCTTGGCCGCGCTGTCCTGGGTGCTGCTCTGACTGGCGGTGGAGGGACTGGCGATGGACGGCGTGGAGCCGACTTGCGTGGTGCCGACGACCAGCGCCAAGCCGGCCAGCACCGGGACGATGAGCGCCAGCAGGCGCCCCCGGGGGACTCTCAAGGGATGGCCTTTCCGTTCGCCCGGGCAGTCACAGGGGTTCGTACCCCGCGGGCAGGTCGCGCCCGCCCTCGTCTTCTGCCCGGCCGGACCGATCGCCGGCCGCGGGTACGGCGTCGGCGGGATCCGCGATGGTGGGGTGGGGATCCGTGCCCGCGCCGGACGGGACAGGCACGGTGCCGTCCACCGGCCGGTCATCGCCGGGTCTCGTCGCGTTCACCGGCGAAGTATCGGGGCGCGCACGCTCCGTTCGCGATTGGGCGGATGACCTAATCTGAGCCGCGCGGTTGTTTGGTCCTGGTCTCAAAACTCGGCGTGTCGCCGGGTGAACCGACGGCCGGCCCTGGCTCCCCACCGCCCGTCGGTGGGCCCGGCCCGACGGACCGGAGGTCTGTCAGAGAGACTGGGGGCCAGTGCCCGCCCTCTCGACCTGGAGACTTTGATGCCGCAAGGGACCGTCCGTTGGTTCGACGCCGAACGGGGTTTCGGCTTCCTCGCGCCCGAGGACGGCTCGCCGGACGTGTTCGTGCACGCCTCCGAGATCGTCGGGGACGGCGGCGCGAAACTGCTCCGCGAGGGTCAGGCCGTCGAGTTCGAGGCCGGCGAGAACGACCGCGGGCCCCAGGCGCTGCGCGTTCGCGTCACCGCCGATGCGGCCACCGGCAGCGCCGTGGGCCTGCTCGGCACCGTCAACTGGTACGAGCCGGGCAAGGGGTACGGCTTCGCGTCGCCGGACGGCGGCGGCGCCGACATCTTCGTGCACAGCTCCGCCATCGTGACCGGCGGCGTGGTCGCCGAGGGGCAACGCGTGGCCTTCCTGATCGTCGAAGGCGAGCGCGGCCCACAGGCCGGGCACGTGATCCCGCTGGGAGCAGGGGCCGGCTCACCCGCTGCGGCCGGTATCGCGGACGGTGCCGACGGCACGGTGGCCTGGTACGACGAGGACAAAGGCTTCGGCTTCATCAACCCCGACTCCGGCGCCGGGGACGTCTTCGTTCACGCCCGGGCCCTGGCCGAGGGGCTGACGTGGCTCGCGGAGGGCGACCGCGTCGCCTACGAGGTGGCCAGTGGAGACAAGGGCCCGCAGGCCCGCGACGTGCACCTGGTCCGGGGCGCCGAGCCCCCGACGGCGCCGCAGCGGTCGGCACCTGCCGCGGCCGCGGGGCCGGCGGCGCGGGACGTGCCCGTACGAGGCGGCGAGGGCGTCGTCGCGCGCTACGACGACGACCGCGGCTTCGGCTTCATCACCCCGGACGCGGGCGGCGACGATCTCTTCGCCCACGCGTCCGTGATCATGGGGTCGGAGCCGCTGCGGAAGGGCGACCGGGTCCGGTACGCGGTGCGGCAGAGCGACCGGGGCCCGCAGGCCGACCGCATCGAACGCCTCTGAAGAGGCGGCCCCACCGATGGCTGATCACTTCCCGACGAGAGTGCTCGTTCATCCCCGTCGATGGTGCCGTCGGCAACGGGGCTGCAGCCTCCTCCAGGAGATCGATCTCCCTCGTGGTGACGGGGGCCCCGTGCCGACCCGAGGACCTGCTCCGCGCTCAGAAGCTCACCAGTCACCCCCACCCGACGACACAGAGCCACCGATGTATCCCACACGAGTGAAGGGATGCGTTGGACCTGGTCGCCGAGCTCGATCTTCAGGAGCCGGCGGACGTTGATCACGGTGCAGGCCAGCGTGAGCAGCGCCGGCGTGGTGCGTTCGGTCCGGTCGTAGCGCAGCCCGAGGCGGGTGAACCGCAGCAGCCCGGAGATGGTGCGTTCGGCGACCCAGCGGACCCGGCCGAGGCGGGACTTGCCCTCAATCCCGCGCCGGGCGATACGGACCTTGATACCGCGGCGGGTCGGGTAGCGGCGGCAGCGGCGGCAGTCGTAGCCCTTGTCGCCTTTCGGACCGCACCGACACCGCGTCGATGCAGCCTCTGGTCCAGTCGAGCTCGTCGATGGTGGACAGCTCGGCCAGCACGAGCTGGTGCAGCCGGTCCCACACCGGCGTCCTGCCACTCACGTAACCGCCGCCACGCGGTGTGCCAGGAACCGCATCCGAGCTGCGCGGGTAGGTCTCGCCGGCGGCAGCCGGTGTCGAGCACAAACAAGATCCCCTCCAGCGCGCCACGGTCATCGATCCGGGGCCGCCCACCCGGACCACGCCGCGCCAGTGACACACCCTCAAGTTTTGAGACCAGGTCTCAGTCCACGGCTCGATCCGCCGCCGGCGTGATGCCCGCCCGGGTCGCGCTCACCGCGAGGGCCGTGCGGGAGGACACGCGGTGCTTGCGCATCGCCGAGTTCAGCTGGGCCGCCACGGTTTTCGGGGAGCGGGACAGCACCTGCGCGATCTCGGGGTTGGTGAGGCCGGTCAGCAGGAGCCGCACGACTTCCAGCTCGCGGGGCGAGAGCTGGTCGCCGTAACCACGACGGCCGCCGCGCCAGACCGGGGTGGCGCCGAGACCGTGGTCGCGCAGCACCGCGCGCACGCGGGCGGCCGCGACGGTGGCGCCCAGGGCGACACAGCCGGCCAGCACGGATTCGAGCTGCGCCAAGGCATCCGGTGCGCCGGCGGCGAGCAGGCACGCGGCCTCGCGTTCGCGGGCGAGCAAAGCGTCGTACGGGCGCGGCAACGCGGCCCACGCCGAAGCCGCGGCCGCCCACGAAGCGGCCGCCTCGGCAGGCTCGCCACCGGCCTCCGCGAGCAGGGCGCGGCAGCAGTGCACCGCGCCCGTCGCGCCCGGATACCCCGCCGCGAACTCCGCGGCGAGCGACGAAGCCTCCTCGACGCGGCCGGCCGCCAGCAGCGCTTCCACCCGCACCGGCGCCAGATCCGCCGCCCACAGCCAGATCTGCTTGCGCGCCACCACGGCCATCGGTTCTTCGGTCACCTCGAGCGCCGCGACGGGGCGGCCGGCCGCGAGGTGCAGCCGGCCGAGCGCGGCGGCGGGCTCCAGCGGCATATCGACAATTCCGCGCTGCCGGGTCTCGTCGAGCACCAGCGTGAGCTTGCGCTCGACCTCGGCCCCGGCGTCCCGCTCGGTGGCCGCCTGCAGCAGCGCGCCGACCAGCGTCGTGTCGAGCTGGATCAGCGGTTCCTCGGCCAGGTCGGCGAACTCGGCGACGCGGGCCGCGAGCCCGGACCACTCGCCGGTGACCCAGTCGAGGCGGATCAGCGTGGCGAGGCCCATGTCCTGCAGCCGCTGAAGGCCGTGGCGGCGTGCGAGGTCGACGGAGCGGGTGAGCTTGGCGCGCGCGTCGGCGTAGCGGCCCCAGTGCAGGGCGGCGTCGCCGTAGTTGAGCAGGCCGCGGGTGATCTGCAGCGGGTCGGGCGAGTCGTCGTCGGGCAGGGTGTCCGCCACCGTCCAGCCGGTTTCGTCGCCCAGTTCCAGCAGTGCCGTCGCGCGGTCGACGGTGAACGAGAGCCGCTCCTCCTCCGGCACCGCCGAGCGCACCACCGCGTCGCAGCGGTCGAGCCATTCGCGGTGCGCCTGCGCGGGCCACGCGGCGCCGGCGGGCCGGCCGAGCACCGACATCGCCTGCGCCACGGCGACCGGGTTGCCGGCCAGGTCCGGGATCGCGCGCGCCAGCTCGGCGGCGCCCTCGGCGTAGTCGCCGGAGTGCATCAGCAGCCGGCCCAGCTGGCTGCGGATCTCGGCGCTCTCGCGGCGATCGAGCACGGCGCTGTCGAGCACCCCGCGCACGATCCGCACGAGGTCGACCCGCCCGAGGTAGCCGGTGAACGCGAACAGCGGCGTCTTGCGCGCCAGCCGGGCCACGGCCGTCGGCGGCAGGTCCGGCGAAGCGAGCAGGCCGTGCAGGAACGACACCGCCGTGTGGTGATCACCGGACGCCAGCGCCAGATCCGCCGCCCGCTCGGCGTACTCGCACCACTTGCGCGTCTCGCCGGCCTCGCGGAAGTGGTGCGCCAGCACGGCGACCGGCGCCGGATCCCACACCGACAAGGCCTTGCCCGAACGCCGGTGCAGCTCGCGCCGCTCGCGCCCGCCGATGCCGTCGTACACGGCCTTCGCGGCCAGCGCGTGCCGGAAGCCGAGCCGGCCGCGCTCGTCCTCCACGAGCAGTCCGCTGCGCGCGGCCTCGTCGATCGCCGCGCCCGCGCGCTCGGCCGGCAGCCCGCAGACCGCCACCACGTCGGGCTCGGCCGCCGGCGTCGCGAGCACCGCGCACGCCCGCAGCACCGCCTGGGCGTCGGCGCTGAGGCGCACGAGCCGCTCGGCCAGCGCGTCGCGGATCGTGGGCGGCACGGCGATCTCGGTGAGCGAGCGCCGGATCCACTCGCCGCCCTGGCGGATGAGGTCGGCGCGGTCGCGCAGCAGCCGCACGGATTCCTCGAGCGCGAACGGGATCCCGTCGGTGTGCCGGTGCAGGAACCGCGCGAACGGCTCGGACACGCGCTCGTCGCCGAGCATCGAGGACACCAGCTGCGCGGTCTGCGCCACGTCGAGGGCGCCGAGCGTGATGCGCGGGTAGCGCGACGAGAGGCGCAGCAGGAGGCTGTCGTCGCCGACCTCGTCGGGCCGGTAGGTGAGCACCAGCGCCGGCCGCAGCTCCTGGCGCGCGGCGAGGAACAGCAGGAACTCCAGCGTGGTCTCGTCGGCCCAGTGCACGTCTTCGACCACGAGCACCCCGACGTCGAAGCGGTCGAGCAGCTCGGCCAGCGCGCGCAGCAGCCGGTGGCGGGCCGCGCCGGCGTCGGCGAGCCCGTCCGGCGCCGGCGGCAGGTCCCACTCGGGGAACAGCGGCCGCAGCGTGCCGGCCAGCGGACTCAGTGCGAGGCCCGCGACGCCGGGGCGGGCCTGGCGCAGCGCGTCGACGATCGGGCCGAGCGTGAGCGCCTCCCGCAGCGGCGGGCAGCTCGCCACGAGCACGCCGGGTGCCGGCAGCAGCTCGCGCACGAGCCGGCTCTTGCCGATGCCGGCCTCGCCGGCCACCAGCACCACCCCGGGCGGCGCCGCGAGCGCGTCGGCGAGGCGGGTGAGCTCGTGGTCGCGGCCGATCAGCCGGGGCGTGCCGACGGCAGGGAGATCACGCGCGTCCGCTCCCACGGGTCCCCCGCTCCGGTCGTCGAGTACCGCTGTCGCGAGGATTCTCGACACGGCGAGCCCGGCCCGGCAAGCGATCCGGGCCGTGAATCACAGTGCTGTCCGGTGTTTCCGACAAAAACCGACACCACGCGGGCAAGTGGCGCAGCGCCGTCGGCCGATCGGCGCAACCGTCCTCAGTGGACTCGCTGGTCTCGGCGGACCCGGTGCGTCAGGACGACGCGATCTCCGCGGAGTCGCTCAGGCGCAGCTTGCGGCGGGCGCGCTGGAAGAACGTGGTGCGCCCGAGCCGCACCACCCGCGCCGCGCTCGGGCGCGCGCACAGCTCGATGCGCTCGCCCGGCTCCACGTACCCTTCGACGATCCCGTCGACCTCCACCGCCAGCCGGCCGCTGCCCGGCAGCAGCTCGAGCGCGAGCGTGTCGTGCACCGAGAGCACCACGCCCCGTCCGTACGCGGAGTGCGGCGCGGCCGGCGTGACCAGCAGCGCCTCCACGGCCGGGCTCGTGATCGGACCACCGGCGGAGAAGCTGTAGGCCGTGGACCCGGTCGGCGTCGCGACGATCACCGCGTCGGCCGCGTAGCTCACGAACTGCTCTTCGTTCACGCGCACGGCCACCAGCGCCCCGCCGTCGCCGGGCACACGCACCACGGCCACGTCGTTGAACGCCGTGACGGTGCGGCCGCCGATCGTCGCGTCGACCGCCAGGCGCGGTTCCACGGTGAAGTCGTGGGCGTCGATCAGCGACAGCGCGCCGGGCAGGTCGGGCACGTCGACCTCGGCCAGGAAACCGAGCTTGCCGAGGTTCACGCCGAGCACGGGCGCGCGCTGGCCGTCGGCCATCCGCATCGCGCGCAGCATCGTGCCGTCGCCGCCGAGGCTCACCAGCAGGTCGGATTGGGTGGCCAGCTCCTCGGCCGACACCCCCACCGCCTTGCAGTCGAGGCGCACGATCTCCTCGGCGATGCCGAGGATCTTGATGCCGCGGTTCGCGGCCCACCCGAGCACGGCCTCCACGGCCGGGGCGGAGTCGCGCTTCGGGTGCAGTACCAATCCGGCCGAGTGCATGTCAGCGCACCACCGGCGGGTGTTCGAGCAGCATGGGCCAAGTCTGCCCGGATCCCGGCGCTTTGGCGAGTCCCGCCTAAGCTGGACGTTCGTGATCGAGAGTGCGCGCGGCGCGGCCGTGAACTGGGCCGGAAACCTGACCTACGGCGCCCGTGAGGTGCTCCGTCCCCGAACGCTCGACGAGGCCGCTGACCTGGTCGCTTCCGCCGCGAAGCCCAAGGCCCTCGGCAGCCGCCACAGCTTCAACACCGTCGCCGACACCCCGGGCGGCACGCACCTGGACCTGTCCGCGCTCGCCCCGGTGTTCTCGCTGGACGCGGCCGCCCGCACGGTCACCGTGAGCGCGTCCGCCCGCTACGGCGACCTCGTGACCCGGCTCGACGCCTCGGGTTTCGCCCTGGAAAACCTGGCCTCCCTGCCGCACATCACCGTGGCCGGCAGCGTCGCCACCGGCACCCACGGCTCGGGCGAACGCCACCAGGGCCTCGCCTCCGCCGTGTCCTCCCTCACCCTCCTGACCGCCGACGGCACCGTGCTCTCCCTGTCCCGCGGCGACGCGGACTTCGCGGGCGCGGTCGTCGGCGTCGGCGCCCTCGGCGTGGTGACCAGCCTGACCCTCGACGTGGTGCCCACCTTCTCGATGCGCCAGGACGTCTACGACAACCTGCCGTGGACCTCCGCCCTCACCCACTTCGACGAAATCCAGGCGGCGGGCTACAGCGTCAGCCTGTTCACGAACTGGGCCCGCGACGTGGTGGACCAGGTGTGGCTGAAAAACGTCGTGGCCCCTTCCGCGCCGAGCTCGCCGGGTGACGCGATCTCCGGGCCGTCCGGCGCAGGTCCGACCGAGATCCCGGCTTCGCTGTTCGGCGCCGTCCCCGCCGACGGTCCGCGCCACCCCGCCCACACGGCCGGCGTCCCGGCCGGCAACACCACACCGCAGCTCGGCGAGCCGGGCCCCTGGTACGACCGCCTCCCCCACTTCCGCCTCGGCTTCACCCCGAGCGTCGGCGCCGAGCTGCAGACCGAGTACTTCGTGCCCCGCTCCGCCGCCCCCGCAGCCTTCGAAGCCCTCCGTGCCCTCGGCCACCGCATCGCCCCGCTCCTCCTGGTCTCCGAAATCCGCACCATCGCCGCCGACGACCTCTGGCTCAGCCCGGCCCACGGCCGCGACAGCGTCGCCCTCCACTTCACCTGGCTCCCCCGCCAACCCGAGGTCGAGGCCCTGCTGCCCACCCTCGAAGCCGCCCTCGCCCCCTTCGCCCCGCGCCCCCACTGGGGCAAGCTCTTCCACGGCGAAGCCCTCGCCCTCGACTACCCACGCCTGGCGGACTTCCGCACCCTGGCCACCCGCCTGGACCCCACCGGCAAGTTCCGCAACCCGTTCCTGGATCGGCACGTGTTCGGCGGCTGACCTTGCAGAACTCGCCGGCCTCGCCGAGGCCCGGCGCGCCGAACCGATCGCGGCGATCCTCGGCGTGCTCGGCGATGGCCACCACCCTGACAGGAGCGGAGTTCCCCTGATCACAGTCGGCGGCACGGATATCAGGCGTGTGCAACTATTGCCAGCGACGTTATTTGCCCACGCTTCAGGAGGAACCCCATGCCGCTCGCCTTGCTGGCGTTGGCCATCGGCGCGTTCGGGATCGGGACCACGGAGTTCGTGATCGCCGGGTTGCTGCCCGAGGTGGCCACGGACTTCGGTGTCTCGATCCCGGCGGCGGGCTGGCTGATCACCGGCTACGCCCTCGGCGTGGCGGCGGGCGCGCTGCCGATGACCGCGCTCGGCACCCGGATGCGGCGCAAGCACCTGCTCCTGCTGCTCATGGGCGTGTTCATCGTCGGCAACGCGCTCTCGGCCCTGGCGCCGACGTACGAGGTGCTGCTGGTCGGCCGGATCGTCGCCGCGCTCACGCACGGGGCGTTTTTCGGCGTGGGCGCCGTGGTGGCCGCGGATCTGGTGAAGCCGGAGAAAAAGGCCAGCGCGATCGCGTTGATGTTCACCGGCCTCACGCTCGCCAACGTGCTCGGCGTGCCGCTGGGCACGTTCATCGGGCAGGGCCTCGGCTGGCGCGCGACGTTCTGGGTGGTCGCCGGCCTGGGCGTGCTCGGGCTGGCCGGAGTGGCGGCGCTCGTGCCGGACACGCCGAAGCCCGAGAACACGAGCATCAAGACGGAGTTCGCGGTGTTCCGCAGCGCCAAGGTGTGGCTCGCCGTCGGCACGACCGTGCTCGGGTTCGGCGGGGTGTTCGCCAGCTTCACCTACATCGCGCCGATGATGACGGACGTGGCCGGTCTGCCGCAGGGCGCCGTGAGCTGGCTGCTGGTGCTGTTCGGCGTGGGGCTGGTGCTCGGCAACCTCGTGGGCGGCAGGTTCGCCGACCGCGCGCTGATGCCCACGCTCTACACGGTGCTGGTGGCGCTGGCCGTGGTGCTCGCGGTGTTCGCGTTCACCGCTCACGCTGCCGGGCCGGCGATCGTGACGCTGTTCCTGTTGGGTGGCTTCGGGTTCGCCACCGTGCCCCCGCTGCAGATGCGGATGCTGGCCAGCGCCGAGGCCGCGCCCACCGTCGCCTCCGCGGTGAACATCGGCGCGTTCAACCTGGGCAACGCGCTGGCCGCCTGGCTCGGCGGCGTGGTGATCGCCGCGGGCTACGGCTACGCCTCGACCAACTGGGTCGGCGCCGCTATGACCGTCGCCGCGCTCGTGCTGGCCGTCGCCTCCGGCCGGCTCGACCGGCGCAAAGCACCGGCACCGGCACCAGCAGAGGTCCACTGAGGACAGTGCCAACGCGGTGCGGGCCCGGCCGCACTCGGCCGGGCCCGCACCACGCACTCACACCAGCTTGCGCAACCGCGGCAGGATCTCCGTGCCGTAGGCCTTGAGGAACCGCTCCTGGTCCGGGCCCGGCGCGTGGAACACCAGGTGCGTGAAGCCCAGGTCGAGGTAGCGCTTGATCGCCGCCACGTGTTCGTCCGGGTCGGACGACACGATGAACCGGCTCGCGGCCCGCTCGATCGGCAGCGCGTCGGCCAGGCGCTGCATCTCCACCGGGTCCTCGACGCCGGTCTTCTCCTCCGGCTTCAACGCCAGCGCACCCCAGAACCGCGTGTCCTGCAGCGCACGCGCAGCGTCCGGATCGAACGACACCTTGACCTCGATCATCATGTCGACGTCCGCGACCGCCCGGCCCGACTGCTCGACGCCTTCGCGCACCGCGGGCAGCAACGTGTCCGTGTACAGCGACGGCGCCTTGCCGCTCGTGGTGATGAAGCCGTCACCGCGGCGGCCGGCCAGGCGCGTGGCCGCCGGGCCGGACCCCGCGATGTACAGCGGCACCGGCACCTCGGGCCGGTCGTACACCGTGGCCTTCTCGGTGCGGTAGTGCGCGCCCTCGAAGTCCACGCGCTCCTCCGTCCACAGGCGGCGGATGAGCTCGATCGCCTCCTTCAGCCGCGCGAAGCGCACCTTCGGCTCCGGCCACTCGATGCCGAGCGGCGCCTCGTTCATCGACTCGCCCGACCCGATGCCCAGCACCACGCGGCCCGGGAACAGGCACCCGAGCGTCGCGAACGCCTGCGCCACCACGGCCGGGTGGTAGCGGAACGTCGGCGTGAGCACGCTCGTGCCCAGCACCACCCGCTCCGTCGCCGAACCGAGCGCACCCAGCCACGGCAACGCGGCCGGCGCGTGGCCGCCGTCGTGGCGCCACGGCTGCAGGTGGTCGCTCACGAACACCGAGTCGAACCCGTTCTCCTCGGCCAGCACGCCGTAGCGCAGCAGCTCCGCCGGCGCGAACTGTTCCGCCGACGCCTTGTACCCGAACCTCACCACTGGACTCGTCCCTTCTCAGACGCCCGCGTTCACCTTGCCGATGATCTCCGACCCGAGCAGCTCGATCTGATCGAACCACCGATCGAACTTGAACCGGAAGTCGAACACCAGGTGCTCGACCCCGGTCGCGGCGAAGCGGTCGATCTCTTCCAGAGCATCTTCGGGGGTGCCGACGATGAGCTGCCCTGAGAGATCCTTCACGGTCTCGAACTGACCCGAGGGCGGCTTCACCGCGAACTTCGCCTTGTTCGCCCAGGCCAGCAGGCCCGGCACGTTCACGTGCTTCACCGCTTCCTCGTACGTGGGCTCGATCGACGTGGGCGGGATCACGGCCACGGTCGGCATCGTGCGCCCGGCCTGCGCCGACAGGTCCCGCATCGTGGTCACGCGCTTGTCCAGCGTCGCCATCGAGATCCGGCCCGGCATCCAGCCGTCGCAGAACTCCACCGCGAGCCGCGCCGAGCGCGGGGTGGCGCCGCAGTACCAGAACGGCACCCGCCCGCCGAGCGGCTTCGGCTCGATGGTGATGTCCTCGAACGTGAAGTTCGCGTCGGAGTACGACACGTTGTTCTCGGTGAACACGCGCTTGAAAATCTCGGCGTTCGACCGCACGAGCTCCACCCGGTCGCGTTCGCCCCATTCGATGGCCTCGAACTCGTGGTCGAACGTGCCGGCGCCGAAGCCGAGGATCACCCGCGGCCCGAACAGCTGCGTCATCGTGCCCGTCATCAGGGCCGTGACCAGCGGGTGCCGGAACGGGATCAGCGAACCCGTGCCCAGCTCGATGCGCTCGGTCACGGCGCCGATGGCCGTGAGCGTGGTGAGCGCGTCGTAGAACGTGCGGTTGGGTTTCTCCATCTCGCCGTGCGGCTCGAACACCAGGTGGTCACGCACCCAGACCGAGTCGAACCCGGCCTTCTCGGCCATGATCGCGCCCTGGAGCACGTTGTCGCGCGAGGCGTGCTCGCCGAAATGCGGGAGCAAGAGTCCGAACTTCATGCGTTCTGCACCTTTCCTGACACCGCCTGCTTGCCGTGCCCGGCCTCGCCGGTCACCTTGCCGCCCGCGAACACCTCGGTGCCGCGCACGTAGGTCTGCTCGATGCCGGCGGTGAGCTGCCGGCCGTCGTACGGGGTCCAGCCGATCTTCGACAGCACGCCGTCGTTGGTGATCGTCCAGGGCGCGTCGAGGTCCGCGATCACGAAGTCCGCGTCGCAGCCCGGGGTCAGCGCGCCCTTCACGCCCTGAAGGCCGAACTTGGCCGCCGGCGCACCCGCCACGAGCTCGACCGCGCGGTCGAGGGTGAGCAGACCCTTGTTCACCGCGTCGAGCGTGAGCGGGTAGTAGTACTGGATGCCCGGGGTGCCCGTGTGGGAGCTCCACATCTGCGTCCAGCCGATCTCCTTCTCCTCGCGCGTGTGCGGCGCGTGGTCGGAGGAGAACATGTCGATCGTGCCGTCGCGCAGGCCTTCCCACACGGCCTCGCGGCCGTCGTCGGGCACCCAGTAGGACAGCGCGTACGGGCCGAGCTTCTCCACATCGTCCCAAGTGGACAGGAACGGCAGCCAGTGGTTCACCTCGCACGTCACGTCCACGCCGTGCTCGCGGGCGCGGCGCACGGCCTCGACCGAGCGGCGCGTCTGGATGTGCGCGAGGTGCACCTTGCAGCCCGACGCCTCGGCCAGGCGCAGCACGACCTCGATCGCGGTGTCCCAGATCACGCCGTTGCGGGCGGCGTAGGCCGAGGCGTACCCCTGCGGCGTGTTTTCCCCGCGCGCCAGGTATTCCCCTTCGATGTAGTCCATCAGGGACTGGTCGTGGGGGTGGATGATGAAGCGCTTACCCGTCTTCGCGATGGTGTCCATCATGCGCAGCAGGTCGCCGTGGCCGTGCATGCCGGTACCGGCCGGGTGCGGGTAGGTGCGGCCGGTGTCCACGACCATGTAGATCTTGTACGCGTTCACGCCCATCGCGGCCATCGGCGCGATCTCGTCGGGCTGCGTCGCCGCCGGGTTGTGGTTCCAGTCCACGATGGACTTCTCGGCGTAGAGGTCGAACACCTCGCGCAGCGTCTTCGCCGTGGTGGTCGGCGGGTTCAGGTTGGGCATCCCGAAGATCGTGGTGACACCGCCCGCGGCCGCCTGCAGCGACGTGGTGTAGATGTCTTCCTTGTGCTCGAACCCGGGCTCGCGGGTGTGCACGTGGACGTCGACCATGCCGGGCAGCACGAGTTTCCCGGTGGCGTCGACGGTGCGGCCGACGTCGGCGATCTCGACGGAGCCGGACACCACGCCGACGACCTTGCCCTCGTTCACCAGCAGGTCGCCGTCCACCGCGCCACTGGGCAGCTGCACGCGCCCGCCGGACACACGGAGATCGATACTCATGCCGTCACCTCCAGAATCGCCGGGTGCTCGCCCGGCTCGCTCGAGCGCACGACCACGTCGGCCGGGCGCAGGTACTTCTCGAACCACGCGACGATGCGGGGCGTCGTCGCGGTCCAGTACTTGTCGTAGGCGGCGTAGTGGCTCGTGTGCCGCTGCATGATCAGTTCCTTCGGCCCGCGTGCGGCCTCGTAGATCCGCTCCGCGTGGTCGGTGGGAGTGGTGGCGTCGTTCTCGACGCCGATCACCAGCAGCGGCGTCGTCAGCGTCGCCGCCGCCTCGGCCGGCCGGTAGGCGATGATCTCCTCCGCCGCGGCCAGGCGCACCTGCTTCGGCACCCGTCCGTCCACATCGGACTTCACGCTGGTGGCCCGGCGTTCCGACGTCGGCACCATGATTTCTTCGCGCGGGTTCACGAGCTTGCCGGCACCGTGCAGCGTCCGCTCGCGCCGGTCGGCTTCCAGCTCCGCCAGGAAATCGAGCCACTGGTACTCGCTGCGCATGCGGTGCAGCCAGTCGCCGCCGTCGGCCACGGGCAGCTGGCTCACCGCCGCCCGCACCCGCGGGTCGACCGACGCGAGCAGCACCGCGTTGCCGCCGCCCGTGCCGCCGCTGCCGAACACACCGATCGAATCGGGCAGCACGTCGGCGCGCGATTCGGCGTAGGTGACGGCGCTGCGCAGATCGGCCAGCTGCCGCGCCGGCGAAAGCAGCTCCGGATCACCTTCGGAGTCGCCGAACCCGCGGTAGTCGAACACCAGCACGGCGAACCCGGCGTCGGTGAGCGCCTGGTGGTAGCGCACGTAGAGCTTCGCGTCCTTCAGGCCCATCCAGCCCGGGCCCTGCACGACCACGCGGTAGGGCTCGGTGCCCTCGTCCGGCGTGCGCCAGAGCCCGCTGATGCGGTCACCGTCGCTGAACCAGGAGACCTCGTCAGTTCTCATGCCGTTTTCCGTTCATTCCTGCCCGCCGGTTTCCGGGCAGGGAGTACCTGCCCGGCCATTCGGCCGGGTGACGGACAAAGCGTTTTCGGTTGCGGGAAAAGAGTTCTGTCAGGCGGGGAATTCGGTGTCGGGTTCGCGCTCGCTTTCGCCGGACAGGATCCGGGCGACGCCTTCGCTCACCTCGCGCAGGTGGTCGTGCAGCGCCGCTTCCGCACTGGCGACGTCACCGCGCTCGACGTGGTCGACGAGCGTGGTGTGCCGGCCGTGGTGACTGCGGCTGCCCGACACCCGCCAGCCGAGGAGGTAGCGCCCGACGCTGCTGCGCAGGTCCTCGATCAGCTCGACCAGCCGCGGGTTGTGCTCGGCGTCGTAGAGCTCCCGGTAGAACCGCACGCGGACGTCGAGGAAACCCTCGCCCTCCGCCTCGGCGTCCAGCACCTCCGCGTTGCGCCGCAGGCTCGCGATGCGCTCGGCGGTCATGGTTTTCATCGACTTGCGCAAGGCGTGGGTCTCGAGCAGGTCGCGCAGCTCGTAGATCTCCACGAGCTGCTCCGGCGTCAGCGTCTTCACCATCGCGCCGCGGCGCGGGTGGAACTCCACCAGCCCCTCGGCGTCGAGCCGCAGCAGCGCGGCCCGCACCGGGAGCCGTGAGACGCCGATCGCCGTGGCCAGCGCCTCCTGCCGGAGGTGCTCCCCGGGGGCGAACGCCCCGGAGAGCAACGCCTGGCGCAGGACCTCGTAGACCATGTCGCCGATCGACCGGTAGCCGCTCGACAACCGCGAGACGACCTCGTCGAAGCTGGCGCGGCCGGTGATCGCGGACCCCTCGGGGGTGCCGCTTCCCGAGCCGCCGCCGGCTCCTTCGGACTGACGCCGCTCCATCGTGACCTAGCCTCCCCTCGGCCGGCGCGCGCCGACCGTCAAGCGATTACCATTCGTCCTGAAGTTCCGGACAATCGTATCCTGGATCCATTATCGGACCGACGGTGAAGAGTCCTTTGCCACGAGGGACTTTTCCACCGCGACTTTCCACTGCGATTCATCCACCGAGGCCGCACCCGGACTCCGCGGTTTCCCGCGGCGGGATCAGTTGATCTTCATCGCGGTTGTCGCCTTGTCCCAGGTCGCGGTGTCGACCCACACGGACGTGGCGGGCGCCTTCGTGATCGCGCCGACCTTGTTGGCCAGGTCTTCCTGGACCTTCGCGGAGGCCTCGGAGTACGCGTCCTTGGTCGCCGGGAACGTGTCCGCCGCCTTGAGCGCGTCGTAGGTGCTCGACGCTTCCTTCTCGTCGGCCTTGGCGTAGGCGACCGCGGCCTTCACCCACTGGTCCTTGTCGGTGTTGAAGATCTGCGCTGCCTTGATCCACGCCTGGTCGATCGCCACGGCCAGCGCGCCGTGGCTGGCCAGCCACTGCGGGGAGGTCGCGAGGAAGGAGTCGGCGAGCTCCGGCGCGGTCTTCGACATCGTGACCAGGTCGTGGAAGCCGGCCGAGGTCAGCTTCGAGACGTCGGTGGCGTGCGCGAACGTCGCGTCGATGTGGTGGGTCAGCATCGCGCTCACGCGCACCGACGCGCCACCGGCCACGGTCGTGGTGACCGCCTTGGGGTCGATGTTGTTCTTCGCCAGCAGGTCGGCGAACATCAGCGCCTCGACGCCGTGCACGTTCGAGGTGCCGTAGACATGGCCTGGCAGGTCCTTCATCGAGTTGAGCGAAGGCGCGCCGAGGAAGTGGTAGTCCAGGCGCGGCTGGCTCGGCCCGAAGATCTTCAGGCCCGAGTTGATCGACGACGACACGGCGAGCGTGCCGATGTCGGCGTCGCCGGCGAGCAGCACCCGGATGGCCGAGGGGTCACCGGTCTGGTTCACGATCGTCGCGTCGGCGCCCCAGCTCTTGAGCACCTGCGCCACGAGGGCGATCTTGGTGTCCTCGATGGCCGGGGCGGCGCCGGTGACGATCCGGATGGTGGTGCCCTTGAGGTTCGGCGTGCCGTCGGCCGAGGTCGGCAGCGAGTCACCGGTGCCGGTGGCCGCGTCGCCGGAACCGCACGCGGCGGTGAGCGAGACGGTGAGCGCCGCGATCGCGCCGACGACGAGCGCCGTGCGGCGCCGTCGCGAAGGGGAAACGGTCATCGCGGACCCTCCTTTCTGGACTGGACTTTCACGGTGGGGTGGGGAGAGCGGTTCGAGCGGGAGAGCTCAGTGCAGGCCGAGCACGATGCCCAGCACGTGGTCGCGCAGCTTCGCCACCTCGGGATCGCCGAGGAGCTCCGCGTGCCTGCGCGGTTTGGGGAAGGGGACTTCGACGACGTCGCGGACCGAGCCCGGTGAGGTGCCCATGACCACGATGCGGTCGGAGAAGAACACGGCCTCGTCGACGTCGTGCGTCACGAGCACCGTGGTCGCGCCGATGCCTTCGATGATCGTGGCGATGTCCTGCTGCAGCCGGCGCCGGGTGAAGGCGTCGAGCGCGGACAGGGGTTCGTCCATGAAGAGCACGTCGGGGTCGCACGCCAGCGCCCTCGCCAGGCCCGCGCGCTGTTGCATGCCGCCCGAGAGCGCCGACGGGTAGTAGCCCGCGAAGTCCTGCAGGCTCGTCATTTCGAGCTTCGCGGCGATCGCGGCGTCGACCTCTTCGGGCGGGAGCTCCTTGGCCTTGAGGGCGAAGGCCATGTTCTCGCGCACGGTTTTCCACGGCAGCAGCGCGGGTTCCTGGAACACGAACCCGATCGAGCCCGGCACGCCCCGCACCGGGTCGCCGTTGATGCGGATCTGGCCGTCGTCGACCGGGATCAGGCCGGACATCATCCGCAGCAGCGTGGTCTTGCCGCAGCCCGACGCGCCGATCAGCGAGATGAACTCGCCCTGGCGGATGTCGAAGTGCACGTCGGAGACGGCGAGGAAGCTCTCGGCCTTGCGGCCCGGGCGCTGGTAGCGCTTGGACACGTGCTCGATCTCGATGCAGGCCGTGGGTGCGCTCATGGCGGACCTTTCTCCGGGTTCAGACGCGGGTGTGGGCGGAGGCGTTGGACGACCAAGGCGCGAGCCGGCGGCGCAGCACCTCGAGGATGATCGTGCCGATCACGCCGACGATCGAGGACGAGATGATCGAGGCGAGCAGCGGCGCGGTCTGGAACGAGTCGCCGTAGTTCTGGATCAGCCCGCCGAGGCCCTTGAGGCTGATGTCCATCTCGCCGATGATCACACCGATGAGGGCCTTGGCCAGGGCGATGCGCAGGCCGGCGAAGATGTAGGGCACGGCGTTGGGCATCGCCACGTGGCGCACCACCGACCACTCGCCGGCGCGGTAGACCTTCGCCATGTCGAGCAGGATCGCCGGGGTGTTGCGGGTGCCCTCGGCGGTGTTGATGATGATCGACCACACGGCGAGCAGGAACGTGATCGTGATTTCCGAGACGAAGCCGATGCCGGTCCAGATCACCACGAGCGGCGTGAGCGCGATCAGCGGCGTCGCCTGGAAGAAGCTCACGTAGGGGTTGAGCACGCGCGCCACGGTCTCGCGCCGGCCCATCCACACGCCCACGGCGATGCCGACCACCGCCGAGAGGCCGAAGCCCGCGGCGAGCACCTCCATGGCCCGCAGGAACGCCGTGCCGAGCTCGCCGTTCGCGATGATGTCCACAAAGGACGAAGCGACGGCCGACGGCGTGGCCAGCAGGATCGGGTTCACCTGCGCGCCGAAGATCTGCCACACGCCCAGGAACACCACGACCGACGCGACGGGCAGCACCCGGCGGCGGACCTTCGCGTTCCACGGGATCCGGAACTTCCGGGGCGGTGACTCCGGCGGACCGGCGCGGTCCGGGGCGGAACTGGCCAAGCTCGTGTCTTCGGTGAGGGACACCGTGACCTCCTCCGGTTTGTCAGTTGGCGCCTGGATCCATTCGACACGAGGGTCAAGCAGTCCGGCCGTGAACTGTTCTGTTCGGGGATGACGCATCTGTGCACCGCGTTGTGCACTGTGGACACGAGAGGTGCGCACAGCGGCCGCCACCGGCCGGTTCGCGCCGGTCGTGGCGTGGTGGAGCTTCGGTCAGGCGGCGAGCACGCCGGCCTGGCGGCCGAGGTGCACGTAGTGGTCCCAGAGCTTGCCGGGGCGGTGCCCGCCGCGGTCGTAGCTCTCGGCGACCTGCACGATCTCTTCCGGCGTGAGCGGAAGGGGCGTGCCGAGCTGGCGCGCGAGCAGCAGCGTGCGAGCGTTTTCCTCGAGGTCGAGGCAGTCCATCAGCAGTTCCTGGATCCGGTTCGCGACCACGACCGTGCCGTGCGAGCGCAGCAGGCACGCGCCGGCGTCGCCCAGGGTCTTCGCCACGGCGTCACCCTGCTCGCGCGAGCGGATGTGCGTGGGGTCGGGGTGCACGGCCAGGCCGTCGGGGAACTTGTAGGCGAAGTGGCGCATCGGCAGGAACGGGTGGTCGACCATGGTGAAGGTGGTCGAGAGCGTCGGGTGGCCGTGGCAGACGAAGTCGACCTCGGGCCGCGCGCGGTACACCCCGGTGTGGATCGCGGTCTCCGCCGGCGGCGGCAGCTCACCCTCCACGAGGTTGCCGTCGAGGTCCACCACCAGCAGGTCTTCCGGCTTCAGCGCGGCCCGGCTGGCGTCGCGCGGCTGGATGAAGAGGCGGTCGGTGGTGCCCGGCACCCGCGCGGAGAGGTGACCGCTGTAGTCGAGCACCCCCTTGAACACCAGCAGGCTGGTGCAGGTGACGAGATCGGCCCGTACTCGGTCGGCTTCGGTGCCGGCCTGGCTAGCGATCATGAAAGCCCTTCCTCTCGGATTGGCGATTGGATCCAGGATAAAGGAAACACTTTCACAGCGGAAGTATCTCCAGGTCGCGAACCGGCCACGGTGTTCCGAGTCGGTTCACAGGGTGGGGCGGGGGTGAAGACAGGTGAGGCGGGGTGTTCGGGGAGACGGTGGAGCGGGGGAAGCGGGGAAGCTGGTGCTGCGGGAAGGCTAGGCCTCCGCGCCGCCCCGCGCCATCATCTGACGTAACGCTTCCGATTTTCCCTCTCGCGCCGCGTCAGGACAGTCACCAACGGACAGTCCGGTTTGTCCGCGGACGCGAACGCGACGCGGCCACCAGGCGCACGCCTTGCCGACGTGAGGCCGGTGGCCGCGAGTACCGCCGTCTTCGCTCCGACGGCTGCGTTTCCATGGTGGACGGTGAAGATCAAGTGGTGCGCGTGAAGTCGCCGATCAGCCGGGCCAGCTCGGCCGGTCGGTCGAGGGGCAGCAACGTGTAGCTGTCGTCCACTTCGGACAGTTGTGCTTTCGGCAGCAGTTGGGCGAGCCGGCGGCCGTGATCCGGTGGCATCACTCGATCCTCGCTCGCCCACACCACCAGTGCGGGACGGTCGAACTCCGGCAGGTGGTCGGCCGCTTCGGTGAGCACGCCGGGGTCCGCGGCGGCCGCGCGCAGCACGCGGACGGCGTCGCGCCGAATGTCGGGCCGGGTGAGGATCGGGCGGAGCCAGCCGACCACGGCGGCGTCGCCGCGTTTTGTCAGCCAGCCGAAAGCGATCGGCAAGCGGCGCAGCGCTTTCAGGCGCATCTGCTGCATGAACGCGCCGAACAAGCCCGGCGACAACCGGCCCGCGAGGAACAGCGTTTTGCCGGTGAGGCCCGGCGGGAAGTTGTCGAACGCGTCGCACGAAGCCAGCACCACGCGCCGCACCCGGTCGGCGGCGCCGGTCATCACCAGCTGCACGAGCGCGCCGCCGGTGTCCACGCCGACGAGCGTCACGTCACGGAGATCAAGCCGCGCAAGGAATTCCGGGACGAGCCGGGCGAGCGCCCGCATCGACAGGTCCGCGTCGGCCCGCATCGCGCGCCGGTGCGCGCCGAGCGGCAACGTCGGTGCGACGCAACGGTGCCCGGTCGCCAGGTCGGCGATCGTGTCGTCCCACAGCGACGAATCCATCAGCAGACCGTGCAGGAACACCACCACGGGCCCGGCACCGCCCGTGTCGGAGTACTCGATCGGTCCCGCCGAGAGCTCGACCTCGTTCACGAGCCCACCACCGAACCCACGACCGAACCCCGCACCCGAGCCGCGACCGAGCCCCGCACCGAACCGACCACCGGACCGGCCGGCAACCCCGCCACCGAGCCCACCACCCGGCCCGTTCCCGAACCGCACCACGCCCGCCGACACCCCATGTGGACCTCCCGGTCGTTCGCCCCACCAGAAGTGAACCACGTGGTTCGCAAATTCGTCCAGTGCCGCTCCCCCGGCCCCGGCTCAGTCCCCCACCGCTTCCTCCCGCTCGAGCGCCCGCGCCAGCGCCGCGAACCCGGCCTCGGCGCCACCGGGATCGTCGCTGGTCAGCCGGTGCACGACGAAGCCGCGCAAGGTCGCCAGCACCAGCTGCGCCACCTCGCGTTTGCGGTCGGCGGACCATCGCTGCGGGCAGAACGACACCAGCAGCTCGAGGTACTGCAGCGTCGAACCCCGGCCGAGCTCGGCGTAGCGCTCGGGGTCGTACATGGTCAGCCCCACGGCCTGGTCGAGCACGCGGCGCAGGCCGGGCTCCTCGTCACGCAGCGTCCGCCAAGCCACGCCGACGCGGCCGGCCAGCGTGTGCTGCCCGCCGCCGTCGGCCATGGCCGCGAGGGCGTTGGCGATGCGCCGCTCGCGCAGCGCGAACACGGCCTGCGCGAGCAGGTCCTCGGCACTCGCGAAGTGGTAGAGCAGCACCTTGTGCGTGGTGCCGGCCGCTTTCGCCGCGCGCCGCAGGGAGAAGTCGACGAGGCCGTTCGCGGCGAGGTCGTCCGTCACGCTCGCGAGCAGTTCGAGCCGCCGCGCCTGCCCACGCGGCGAGCCCGCCGACCGCCGATAACCCGTCCGTTCCGCCGCGTCGTCCACCCCGACAGCTTCCCCGATCGCCCCGCCGGGCGCAGCGACCAGTCCCGCGATCGCCGCCTACTTGGCGAACGCGGTCAGGAACCGGTCCCGGAAGGTGTCCATCCGCCACACCGGCGCGTTCGCGGCCGGGCGCATGCCGTCGGTCCAGTTCCACGAAGCGACTCGATTGAGCACGGCCGGGTCCTTCGCGACGATCGTGATCGGCACCTGGTGGCTCACGCCGGCCGGCGTCACCACGGGCGGCTGGTGGTCGCCGAGGAACACCAGCACCGTGTTGTCGTTGCCGTACGTCTCCAAATAGGACGTGAGCGTGGAAAGCGTGTACTGGATGGCCTTGCCGTAGGCGGCCCGGATCTGGTTCGGGTCCTTCCACACCTGCTCGGGGTCCTCCCCCTGCGCCGGTTGCGGGTCGAACACCGAACCGTCGCCGACCTTGTTCCAGTCCACGAGCGTCGGACGCGGCGACCACGGCGCGTGGCTCGACACGAAGTCGACCTCGGCCATCACCGGTTTGCGGTTCTGCGCGGCGAGTTCGGTGCGCTGCAGGAAGGAAAGCGTGTACTGGTCGGGCATCGTGGCGTAGGCGTAGCCCGGACCCTGGTACCCGACGTTGTGGAAGTCGTAGTAGTGCTGGAAACCGTAGTACTGGCCCTCCGGCCACGGCATCGTGTGCGCCGGCACGTCCTGCACCGTCGTCCACCCGGCCTTGCCGAACGCGCGGGTCAGCGAAAGGCGGTCGCTGGCGAGCAGATCGTTGTAGCGCTGCTGGTTGTCCACCCACGTTCCCGATTGGACGGTCGAGTGCGCGAGCCAGCTGCCGCCGCCGAAGGTCGAGGAGTCGAGGAACCCGCTGCGCGCCGCGAACCCGGCCTGCTGCAGGCTTTTCGTCTCCTGGTCCAGCTGCGCGTCGATCGCCGGCGCGATGTCCGAGCCCTCGATGGCGAAGCGGCCGTAGCTCTCCACGAAGGTCAGCAGCACGTCCTTGCCCTTGAGCCCCTGCAGCAGCTGGTCACCCGGGGTGTTCCGGAACGGGTCGTCGGCCAGCTGTGCGGCGAAGTCCTGCTTGTCGTGCAGGTCGGTGCCCACCTGGCGGATGTCGTCGAACGCGGCCGCGGCCGCGCTGCGCGAGGCGATCGGCTGCCCGGGCGCGAGCTGCACCCCGAACACCGCCGCGACGATCCAGATGACCCCGAGCACCGCCACCACGCGGGTGGACGCCGTGCGCCGCCCGGCCGCGAGGCGCGTGAGCCGCATCGTGGCGAGCGTGGTGAACACGATCACCGCCAGGATCAGCAGCACCACGCCGATCGCCGCGACGATCGCGCCGGCGCCGCCGACCTCACCGCGCAGGAAGTCGAGCCCCGCGCTCACGAAGCTCCAGTCGAAGATCGGGTCGAACGGGCGCGAGAGCACCTCGTTGAACCCCATGTCCACGAGCTTCAGCACGGTGAGCACCCCGAGCACCGCGCCGACGACCGCCGCGAGCACCCGCCGCCACCGCGGCGGCAGCACGAGCGCGAGCGCCGCCACGACCAGCGCCTCCACCGGGAGCCGTACGAACGCCGCCGGCGAGAGCTCCCCCAGGCTGTTGGGCGCGACGAGCGCGAACAGCACCAGCAGCGCGGCCAGCACCGTGAGCACCACCGCCGTGACCCGCCGCACCCGGCCACGCTCCGGCGGCGAGGGGTCCGGTCCCTCCACTCCGGACTGCTCGCGATCGTCGGTGCGCGTGAAGAGTGACACGGGGTTCCTTTCCGCCCGAAACCGGCGCGGCGGCCGGTGGTCCTCTTCTTTACACGGACGGAAACGCCGGGCGGTTCAGCGGGTTGCCCCGGATCACACCGATGTGAGCCCCTGCCGGCACTTCAGTCCCGGCACCAGCACGTGCACCACCGACACGCGGCCGGTGTGGTGTTCGCGTTGGTAGGCCGTGAGCTCGCGCGCGGCGAAGCTGTCCAGCAGTTCGGCCAGCAGCTCCGGCGCGGTGCCGGAGAGGTTGTTCTCGCGGTAGGGCACCGACTCCGCGGACTCGGCCGGCAGCGGCTGCCGGGCGGCCTGCACGGCGGCGCGGCGGCGCAGCAGGCCGTAGAGCGCGTCGGTGAGGGCGCGGCGGCGGCTGAAGGACACGCCGGCGCCCCAGGCGGCGCGGTCGCCGGCGAGGTAGGCGGGCACGCCGAGCTGCGGGGTGAGGTCGGCGACGCGCACGGGGCCGCCGGCGGCGAGCGACGCGGAGGCGAGCAGGGCGGCCAGGTCCGGTGGCAGGCTGCTCCGGTCGAGCAGCGCCGGGCGCGCGCCCGCGAGCATCGACTCGTGCACGTCGTGGTCGATCAGGTCGGTGAGCGCGCGCACGGTGGCCTCGGCCGTGGTCGTCGCGGCGCCCCACGCGGCGGCCACGGGACGCGTGTCGAGCGCTTCGTAGTCCACGACGTCGCCCACGGAGTGGCGCAGCAGCAGGTGCCCGGCGCGCGCGTAGTCGGTGATCGCGAGCAGCGCGGGCACGGCCGCGATCGGGCCCAGGCCGGTGGGCAGCAGCCGGCGGTAGCACAGGGCGCCCACGGGCAGGTCGGTGTAGCGGGCGAGCGAGCACACAGTCCCGTCGGCGGCCAGCGGGCCGGTGGCCAGCTCGGGCGCGGGCACGGCGCGCACGTCGGCCGGGCGCAGCCAGG
The DNA here is from genome assembly GCF_035918295.1 of Amycolatopsis rhabdoformis. Classification (GTDB taxonomy): domain Bacteria; phylum Actinomycetota; class Actinomycetes; order Mycobacteriales; family Pseudonocardiaceae; genus Amycolatopsis; species Amycolatopsis rhabdoformis. Next base: position 1,338,363 of record NZ_CP142149.1, on the reverse strand, counting down.
CGGCGCCGCCGAAGCGGCGGGTGAGGGCGTCGAGCACGGCGTCGCGTTCCGCGGTGGCCCCGGCGCCGTGACCGGTCCCGGCCGAAAGCACCACGCCGTCGCGCAACAGGTCGCAGCGCCAGACCGAGGCGGTGCTCCCGGCCACCGGTGTCAGCTTCGCGGTCAGCCCCAGTTCGGCCACTTCGGCCAGGACGTCGTCCATGTGTTCACACCAGCTCGTCATCCGGGGTCCCCGCAGAGACCCACCTGCCCCCTGCCCGCATCAAACTCGATCACCGCCGAGGAGTCGAGGGCTTTGTCCCCGAGGTGACCGAACGGCCACCTCACGAGGGTGCTCCGCGCGGCCACTGAACGACGACTGAACGCGCCCGGAGTACTTGATCAGTCCGCTCGCGCATGCTGGGCACCATGAACCAGACCCTGCGGAGCGGAACCGTGCGTACCCTGCTCTCGGTCTCCGACGCGCTCACGCGCGCGTGCCTCGAAAGCTACTTCGACGGCAAGTCCGAAGTGGCCGTGGTCGACCGCACCCGCCCGATGGGCGCCGAGGTCTCGCTCGTGGTCACCGACCGGCTCACGCCGCGCACCCGCGACATCCTCGAGCGCGTCTCCGCCACGCTCGACATCCCGTCCGTGCTGGTCATCGGCCGCCTCGACGACCTGCCGATCACCGAGCTCGCCCAGCACCGCGTGGTCACGATCCTCGACAAGACCACCAGCCGCAGCGAGGCCGTGACCCAGGCGGTGCTCGACGCCGCCGGCGCGCACCCGGCCGACCCGGTCGAGCGGCTCACCACGCAGGTGCGCCGGCTGACCCACGCGGCCGCCCGGCAGAACCGCCTCGACCGCCGCGAGACCGACATCCTGCGCTTCCTCGCCGACGGGCTGTCGGCCGGCGAGGTGGCCAACCAGCTCGGCTACAGCGAGCGGACGGTGAAGAACATCATCAGCAAGATGACCGTGCGCCTCGAGTTGCGCAACCGCGCCCACGCCGTGGCCTACGCGATCCGCGAAGGCCTGATCTGACCGGGCCGGCGGCTCGCGCCCACCGAACGCGGTCAGGCGCGAGCGCCGGCACCCCGGGCCGCGAGCCGGCCGATCACGCGCGGCGTTCTTCCGACACCCGGGCCGCCGGGTCGCCGAGGCGCACCCGGACCTCCTCGGCCGCCGGCATGCCGAGCGCGTCGAGCACTTCCAGCGCCTCGCGCCACGTCTTCTCGGCGCCCAGCGGGTCGCCGGCCGCGCTGAGCGCGTCGCCGAGCGCCACGAGCGAATCGGACTCCTCGGAACGGTTGCCGAGCTCGCGGTAGTACATGACGGCCCGGCGCCACGCGTCGATCGACTGGTCGAGGTGCCCGAGCGAGCCGTAGGCGGTGGCCAGGGTGCTCCAGCAGTTGCCTTCGCCGTTGCGGTCGCCGATGTCCTCGTAGAGCTTCATCGCGCGCAGGATCAGCGGCACGGCCTCGGCGTTGCCGCCCATCTCGCTGAGGCAGTGGCCGATGCCCTCGAGCCCGATGGCCTCGCCCTTCACGTTGCCGCTGGCCTTGTACAGCTCGAACGCGCGCTCGTGGTGCTCCAGCGCCGCGTTGTACCGGCCGAGCTTGGCGAACACCGTGCCGAAGTTGCTGTGCACGTAGGCCTGGTCGGCCGCCAGCCCGAGCTGCCCGAACAGCTCGGCCGTGCGGTTGAGGTGCTCCAGGGCCTCGTCGTAGCGCTCCACGAAGTGGTAGGCGCCGGCGAGGCTGCGGTGCACGTTGGCCTGCGCCACCAGGTCACCGGTGCCCACGGAGACCCGCAGCGCGAGCTCGGCCTGCGTGAGCCAGTCGTGGTAGAGCGCACTGCGCTGGTAGTAGGGCTGCAGGCTCAGCACGAGCTTCCACACGGTGCCGGCCAGCCGCGGCAGGCCCGCGATCTGCCGGATCAGCAGCGTCAACGCGGGCAGCTCGGCCTCGAACCACTCCATCGCCTCGCCGTAGCCGCTCGCCAGGTCGGCCGTCACCCCCGGTTCGAGCACCGGCGGTTCGGTGGGCAGCTGGTGCGGGTTGAGCGCGAGGTAGGCGCTGTGGGCGCTGCACAGGTAGTGGTTCACCAGCCGCGCGAGGGCGTCGGCCTGCTCGGCGGGCGGGTCGGTCTGCTCGCGCAGCTCCATCGCGTACGAGCGCACCAGGTCGTGGGCGAGGTAGCGGCCCGGCCGGTGCTCGGACAGGTAGCGGATGCGCGTGAGCTCGTCGAGCAGGTCCTGCGCCGCGGCCGTCGTCATGCCGACGAGGCTCGCGGCGGCGGCCGTGGAGAAGTCGGCGCCGCGGTGCAGCGACAGCAGCCGGAACAACCGCGCGGCGCCGGGTTCGAGCACGCGGTAGGACCAGGAGAACACCGTGCGCACGTCGCCCGCGCTGTCGCCGCGGAACGCCTCCAGCGTGCCCTGCGTGGCGCGCAGCTTCGCGGTGATGTCGGCCAGGGAGAACTGCGGGTGCGTGCGGGCGCGCGCGGCCACGATCGCCAGCGCCAGCGGCAGCCGGCCGCACAGCTCGATGATCTCCTCGACCGCCTCCGGCTCGGCGTTCACCTTCGCCTCGCCGAGCCGGCGCACCAGCGTCTCGCGGGCTTCGGAGGTGGAGAGCGTGTCGAGCGTGAGCAGGTCCGCGTCCTCGGTGGCGACCAGCGCGCTGAGGCGGTTGCGGCTGGTCACGATCACGGCCGAGCCCGCGCTGCCCGGCAGCAGCGGGCGCACCTGCTCGGAGTCGCGCACGTTGTCGAGCACCACGAGCATCTGCCGGCCGGCGAGCAGGCTGCGGTAGAGGCCGCTGCGCGCGTCGAGACCCGAGGGCGCCTGCGTGGGCTCGATGCCGAGCACGTCGAGGAAACCGCGCAACGCGTCGGCCGGGTCCACGGTGGCGCCGGTGGGGTCGAAGCCGCGCATGTTCACGTAGAGCTGGCCGTCCGGGAAGCGGTCGGCGACCTGGTGGGCGAGGTGGATGGCCAGCGAGGTCTTGCCCGTGCCGGCCAGCCCGTCGATCACCGCGAGGGTGACGCGCCGGCGCTCGGCCGCGCAGTCGAACAGGGCCGCGAGCTGCGTGAGCTGGTCGCGGCGGCCGGTGAACGTCGGCAGGTCGGGCGGCAGCTGAGCCGGGCGCACCACGGGGTGGGCCTGCGGCGTGCGGGCCGCGGGCGCCGCCTCGGCCTGCTGCGCGAGCACGTCGTGCTGCATCCGGGTGAGCTCCACGCCGGGTTCCACCCCGAGCTCGTCGACCAGCCGCTTGCGGATCTCGCGGTACACCTCGAGCGCCGCGGCCCGGCGGCCCACCGAGTCGAGGGCGAGCATGAGCCGGGCGTGCACGGTCTCGTTGAAGGGGTCGGCCTTGACCGCCCGCTCGAGGTGCGCCAGCAGCGGCTGCAGCGGCAGGCCGGCCGCGTGGGCGACGTCGGCGGCCTCCACGACCGTGGCCAGGCCTTCCTGGTCGATGCCGGCCAGCAGCGCGCGGGCCCGGCCGGGCATGATCAGCCCGGCCGCGCACGGGCCGCGCCACAGGGCGAGGGCGGCGTTGAACTCGGCCAGCGCGTCTTCGGCGGACTCCGCGCGGCGGGCGCGCTGCACGCGCGTGCGGAACTCGACGAGGTCGGAGGACACGGCGCCGACCTGCAGGCCGTAGCCGCCGGGGTGGCGCACCAGCCAGTGGCCGGGCGAGCGCGCGGGCAGGTCGGGCTCCACGAGCCGGCGCAGGGCACCGACGTAGCGCTGGATCACGTTCACGGCGCTGGCCGGCGGCTGGTCGTCCCAGAGCAGGCCCACCAGCTCGTCGACCCCGGTCGGCTGGCCGGCGCGCGCGAGCAGCACCGCCAGCAGCAGGTTCTGCGCCGGCGAGCCGATCGCGAGCTCGTGGCCGCCACGCCACGCGCGCAGCGGTCCCAGCAGCTCGAACCGGACGCCGACGGGGGCACCGGGTTCGCTCACCGGTTCCTCCCTCGCTCACCGGTTGCGGGCACGTCTCTTTCAGAGCGTAGCGCCCGCTACGAGGTGCGCTCGCGCTAGCGCCCTGCCGACAGGACACCGCTCCCCTCGGCTGGACCGCGTCCGATCACGGCCAGGTCACCGCCGGGCAAACAGTTCTCCTTGGTACAAAAGCGATTGTGCGTCCGGTTGTACGGGGTGTGTACGACCGGATCGGAGCCTGGGAGCACTTACGGCAAGCCGCTCCGCGATCACGGAGCCGGCCCCCAGGACGGAGAACGACAGTGAATCTGAGACGTGTCGCGAGAGGACTGCTCACGGCGCTGGCCGGGGCGACCGCGTTCGCCGCGGCGGCCGTGGTGCCGGGCGCGACGCCCGCCGCTTCGGCCGACGCCGCCAGCACGGTGGTGTACCAGGCCGGCACCGGCGGTTACTCGTGTTTCCGCATCCCCGCCATCGTGAAGGCCAACAACGGCGACCTGCTCGCCTTCGCCGAGGGCCGCAAGAACAGCTGCGCGGACGCCGGCGACATCGACCTGGTCATGAAGCGCCAGGTCAAGGGCAGCTCGACGTGGGGTCCGCTGCAGATCGTGATCCAGGGCTTCGGCGACACGAAGGGCAACCCGACGCCCGTGGTCGTGCCGCCGAGCGCCGACGAGCCCAACGGCCGCGTGGTGCTGCTCTCGGTGATGCAGTGTCTCGCCCCGCACGCTTCGTGCGGCCGGACCCCGCGCGTGAGCGTGAGCAAGGACAACGGCACCACGTGGGCGGCGCCGCAGGTGCTCACCACGCAGCTCGGTTTCACCACGCCGCCGGGCTGGCTCGCCACCGGCCCGTCGCACGCTTCGGTGCTCACCCGCGGCGCCCACAAGGGCCGGCTGGTCGCCGGCATGAGCTACCAGGTCAACGGCTCCTCGCCCAACACCGGCGCCATCATCTACAGCGACGACCGCGGCTCCACCTGGCACCTCGGCGCCCACGACGCGAGCACGAACGCCGCGCTCAACCCGCAGGAGATCAGCCTCACCGAGCTGCCCGACGGCAAGATCTACGCCTCGGCGCGAAACAACGCGGGCACGATGTGCTCGACCGTGGAGCGCGCGTACGCGATCAGCTCGGACGGCGGGCAGACGTTCAGCCAGAAGTTCGTGACCGAGCCGGGGCTGGCCAAGACCCCGGACGTACAGGCGTCGACGCTCGCGATGAGCGCCACCGACACCGGCGGCGCGTACACGCGGCTGATCTTCGCCGGCCCTTCGGTGTGCGACCACCGGCACGCGCTGCGCATCCGCTCGTCGTTCGACGAGGGCGGCAGCTGGTCGGGCGACACCGACGGGTTCCTGGTGTGGAGCCAGGACGCGGCTTACTCCGATCTGGTCTCCCTCGGCACCGGCTCGGCCGGCGTGCTGTTCGAGGGCGGCCCGCAGGGCAACTCGAGCGCCGCGATCCGCTGGGCGAAGTTCACCGACGCCGACCTCGGCGCCCCGGCCTGCGGCACCGGCTACGGCGTGATCGACCAGGGCTCACTCGGCACCGCGGGCACCGTGTACCTCTCCTACAACGCGGCGACCGGCAAGAACTGCGTGAGCACGATGAAGAACGCGACTGCCGGCACCCCGTCGGCGACCACCGCGTACCTCCAGGTGCAGGGCGCCACCAAGCAAACGGACTCCGGCTCGTTCTCCTGGTTCGCCGGCCCGGTCACCGCCTCGGCGGCCGGCAAGTGCGTGACCTGGGGCGGCTCGGTGGGCACGACGAAGTTCGACGCCCCGAGCGGCCACTGCGGCTGATCTCGTCCGGGTACGGAAAAGGGGCTGAGGGCGGTGGTCACCGCCCTCAGCCCCTTTTCTTCGGTTGCTCAGCGCTCTTCGCGGAAGTCCACGTGCTCGCGGACGACCGGGTCGTACTTGCGCAGCACCATCCGGTCCGGGTCGTTGCGGCGGTTCTTCGTCGCCACATACGTGTACCCCGTGCCGGCGGTGGAACGCAGCTTGATCACCGGGCGCAATACGCTCTTCGCCATCGGTTCTCACCCCTTCCTGCTCGTGGCGGTCACCGGGATCTTCCGGCTTCCGCAGTGGTAGTAACAGTGGGAGGGCACGGAAAAGTCCCGGGCCGGTGTGCCCGCGGTCACGCCCGCCCCGGTCCGTCCACTTCGGACGCTTACGGTGGGTTTCGCGGTCACTTCCCCGCCGAGAGTCCGGACGGCATCGAGGTGCTGAAGCGGGTCATGGCGTTAGGGGCGGCCGGTCGCGCGAGGCTGTGGTTCGGCGCGGGGGTCGTTGCCGAGTCCGGGATGGTGGCGAGAGCCGACGCCGTTCACGGGGTGGGGGCTGGCGGTTGGCGGTCGGGCCAGGCGACGGTTCGGCCCGGCGCTCGCCGCTGAGAAGCCGGATCGCGGCGAGAGCCGTCGCGGTTCATGACATGCGGACTGGCGGTTGCCGGACGCGCAAGGTTCGACCCCGGGCTCGCCGCCGAAAGCCGCATGACGGCGAGAACCGGTGCGGTCCATGACCTGAGGGCTGGCAGTTGCCGGACACGCAACGTTCGGCCCGGGGCCCCGCCGCCGAAAAACCGCATGACGGCGCGAGCCGCACGGTCCATGACCTAAGGGTTGGCTGTTGCCGCACGCCCGAGGTTCGCCCCGGGCTCGCCGCCGAAAAGCCGGATGCCGGCGAGAGCGGACGCGGTCCATGACCTGAGGGCAGGCGGTTACCGGACACGCAAGGTTCGACCCCGGACTCGCCACCGAGAATCCGCATGGCGCCGAGCGCCGACACGGTTCAGAGCGTGAGGGCTGGCGGTTGCCGGACACGCAACCCGCGAGCTGAGCCGGATCTCGGTGCCGATGGTGCCGTCTTCGTCGAGTGCCGGCGCCGAGCGTGCCGGCAAGGTCGGCGCAGGCTTGGCTGGACCTCGGCGCCGGTAGTGGTGTTCGCCGGATGCCACGGCCGAGCGTGCGGCGGGGGTCAGCGGCTACAAGTCAGACAAGGCACCGGCTCGGCCGGCGCCGGTGCTCGCCGGGGTTGTGGCACCACGGCTTCGAGGCAAGGTTGGCAGGGCCCGGTGAGCGGGACGGGTTCGGTGGTCGTTCGTGGGCCGGGGGTGAGGACGGGACGTACTCGGGGCAGGACTTCGGCGATGGCGCGCAGTTCCTCGGCCAGCCGCGCGGGCACGCGGGCCGCACGGGTGGCGCGGGCGGAGCGCAGGGCGGGGCGGCGGCGCAGCACCAGCAGCGCCGCCGTGAGCGGGCCGCCTGCCAGGGGCAGGGCGGCGACCACCATCGCGAACAGTCCCATCACCGACCCCAGAGGTGCGCGGACACCGGCACCGTGACCGCTCGGCGGTCCGTCCCTCGCGGTGCGCGGGGGTGCTCGATGCTAGCGCTGGTTGCCACGTGGCCAACAGGATCACCACCCGGCCGTGGTGGCGTCTGCCTCGTGAACGTCACTTGACATGGTGAAGGAGATTCGTCATGTCCGTGTCGCCGTTGCCCGCTCGGCCACGAAGCTGTGGTACGAACGCCCCTTTTCCCGCGGTGCCTCATCTTCTACAGAAGTTCCGAGGACAGACCGAAAAGCGAAGTGTGTCTGTCCTACCTCGGGGTTGATCGTGCTACCGTCCGCGCCACGCGCGAATGCACGTGCGGATTCCCAGGCCGGCGCCCGAAAGGCGGGGACGATGGACCACCACCCACCCTGCGACGTCGAGTCCGGCCTGCGCGCCCTCATCGCCCGCGGCTACCAGTTCGTGCACCCCAGCGACGCCACCGGCGAAGTCCTCGCGGTCGTCGGCGTGCGCGCCCACGGTGACGTCGTGGACATCTTCCGCCTCGACGCCGAGGACGACGCCACCGCCACCCGCCTGCCCGCCGACGAAGAAAACGTTTTCACGCCCGCGACCTGGCTGTGGCGCGAGAGCGGCCCGGCCACCACCGTGCTGGCCGCCCTCCTCTCCCTCCCCGACGACACCACCCCCACCACCACGGGCGGCTGCTGGGTACCGGGCCGGCCGGGCACCGCGAAGTGGCTCACCGCAAGCTGATCCGCCGCCCCGATCCGGGCAACGGTCCCCCACTCCGTTCACCGCACGCTGATCCGCCGCGCGGAATAGGGCGACAGCCCCCGCTCACGACAAGCTGATCCGCGAAGCCCGACCCGGCCGACGGTCCCTGGCTCACCGCACGCTGTCCGCCGCCCCGAACTGCGCAACGGTTCCCGCAAGCCAATCCGCCACACCCCGACCCGGGCAACACCACCACTCACCGCCTGCCCCGCACGCCCGCGCCTCGCACACCGGCGGCCCGGCACGCCCGAGCCCGGCCCAACTCCCTCACCACAAGCCCGATCCACCAAAACCCGCCGACCCACCCGCCCCAACACCTCCTGATCACAACCCCGCCAGCACCTCCGCTTCCTCCCCCACCGACAACCCCGACCGCCTCTCCCGGTCCAGGCCCAGCGCACGTTCCTGCTCCAACGCCCCCGCCACCGCGTCCGCGAGCGGCCGCACCTCCAGCCCGGCCGCGAGCGACGGCGCCGGATCGTGGGCAGCCAGCCCGGCGTGGCTCGGCGGCAGCCACAGCGGCAACGACCGCGGCCCGGACCACGGCGCCACGCCGGCGGCCTCCAACTGTTCGTCCGTCGCCGTCACGAACTCCGCCTCCGCGCCGACCGCCGAGGCGATGTCCGTGAGCAGCTTCCCCAACCCCACCGCCGGTCCGATCGCGTCGAAGGTGCCGGACAGGCCGGTCTCGAACGCGGTGACGATCCAGGCAGCGAGGTCACGCACGTCGATGTACTGCGCGAGCCGCTCACCCGTCGGCACGAGCACCGGGCCGCCGCGGCCATCGCGGCCGCCGCTGCCATCGCTGCCACCGCTGCCGCCGCTGCCACTGCGGCCACCCCGAGTGAAGCGGGCCGGCCAGTAGCCGAAGCGGTCGCTGCCGTCGCCGGGGCCGGTGATCAGGCCGGGCCGCACCACGAACGCGCGGTCGCCCAGGGCCGCGCGCACGGCGTTCTCCGCTGCCACCTTGATGCCGCCGTACAGCTCGGTGCCGCCCTCACCCGCCAGGTCCGCGCGGGTCGCGTGGCGTGGCAGCGGGGCGAGCACCGCGCCAGTCGCCGGGGTCTGGCCCGGGGTCGCCGTGTCGGCGTACACGCTGATGGTCGACACGAAGGTCCAGTGCGCCACCCGGTCCGCGAGGGCCGCCAGCGCGCGCTGCACCCACGGGAACGACAGGGGCGCCACGTCCACCACGGCGTCGACCGGCGGCAGGTCCGCCAAGCCCGCCGGGTCGTCGCGATCGACCTTGATCAGCCGCGCGCCCTCGGGCACCGAGCCCGATTCGCCGCGGGCCGCGCACACGACCTCGTGGCCCCGCCGCAGCGCCTCCGCCGCCACCGCCCGCCCGACGAACACCGTCCCACCCAGCACGAGAAGTCTCATGCCCTCACCCTGGCGCCCCCGCCGCGCCGCCACCACCGGTCTCGCGGAGGGCGAACGCCGCCCGTCCGGAGTAGAACGACAGGCGTGATCACCGAAATCGCGATCATCGACGTGAAACCAGACGCCGGTGACGAATTCGCCGCCGCGTACGCGCGGGCGCACGAGCTGCTGGCGACCACCCCCGGTTGCCTCAGCGCCCGGATGTTGCGCAGCGAAGAAAGCCCGGACCGCTTCATCGGCGTGGTCGAGTGGGAGTCGAAGCAGCACCACCTGGACCACTTCCGCGGCACCGAGCGCTACCCCGCCTACGCCGCGCTGCTCGGCCCCTTCCTCGCCGCCCCGCCGCGGGTCGAGCACTTCGACGCGCTCTGAACCGGGATCACGCCGTGCGGCGCGACCGCACCCCCGCCGCCCGCGCGATCATCCCCGCGAGGTCGGCCACCGGCGCCGGATCGTCCGGCAGCTGGCCCACGGCGACGCGGATGTGCGGCGCACCCGAACCGCCCGGGAAACCACGACTGCCGGCGCCCACGGAGACGCCGCGCGCCGCGAGGGTGACCAGGGTGCGGGTTTCGTCCGGCACCGGCACCCACAGCAGCAAACCGTCGCCCGCGCCGACGTCGAGCCCGTGGTCGCGCAGGGCCGAGGCCAGCCCGGCGCGGCGGCTCGCGTAGCGCCGGCGCGCGCGGTGCAGCAGCGAAGCCGTGGTGGGGTCGGTGAGCAGGAAGGCCTGCGCGTCCTGCAGCACCGGGCTGGACCACGCGGTGCCGAACGCCCGCTGCGCGCGCACCCGGTCGACGAGCGCGGCCGAACCACCGAGCACGCAGCTGCGCAGCTCGGTGCCGAAGGCCGTGCAATAGGACCGCACCAGCAGCACCTGCCCCGGCAGGTGCGCGCCGAGGCTCGCGCCCGGGCCGGCGGCGAGCGGGCCGAGGTCGTCGACCTCGACCACCGCCGTGTCGGTGCGCGCGAGCACCGCGGCGAGCTCGGCGATGCGAGCACCGGACACGGTGTGGCCCAGCGGATCCTGCGCTCGCGGCTGGTACACGAACGCGACGGGCCGGTGCGCCAGCGCCGCTTCCAGCGCTTCGGGCCGCGGGCCGGATTCGTCGCAGGGCACCGCGACCACGTGGATGCGCGCCGCGCGAAGCTGCCGCAGCAGCCAGGGCGCGGTCGGTTCCTCCACCGCCACCACGTCACCGGGCCGCGCCACCGCGCGGCACGCCAGCGCCACGCCTTCGCGACCGCCGGCGGCGACCGTCCACGCCTCGGCCGCGAACGGCCACTCCGGCTTCACCGCCGCGCGCAGCCGCGAGCTGATCGGCTCCTTGCCCGCCCGGTCACCCCGCACGCCCGCGGCCACCGCGTCTTCCAACGGCGGCAGCAGCGCGGGATCGGGTGAACCGTGCTCGAGATCGACGGCGGGCCAGCCCGGGAACATCCGCGTGGGCACGAGCCCGGTCGGCGGCACCAGCACGGTGGTGCCCCGCCGGCGCCCGGTGCCGATCAACCCGGCCGCGCGCAGCTGCGCCCAGGCTTCCGCGATCGTCGTGGGGCTCACGGAAAGCTCGGCCGCCAGCGCGCGCACGGTCGGCAGCCGCGTGCCGGGCCGCACCTCGCCGTCGCGGATCAGACCGGACACCGCGGCCGCGATGCCGCGCGCCGTGCGTTCGCCGATCCGCGCGGCGAGCCAGCCGAGGCCGACCGGCGCCGTCGTGGTCGCGAGTTCGCCCGAGGTCACGCGGCGGCTCCCCTCGTTTCGCCCGAATACTTCTGTCGGGCTCAGAAACTAGGTCGCGGACATCCCGCCGCAAAGCGGTTTCACATCCTGGTCGGCTCCGGCGGAGGCGGTACAAAACCGCCGTTCGGCGTATTCCTTCGGTGACCGAGCAAACACCGCCTCGAACCCGAAAGTGTTTACGGGCCCACTCGGGCGGGTACTTGAGAGCCATCGGTCCCCATTACGGAACAGCTGGAGAATCCATGATCGTGCTAGGCGTCATCCTGCTCGTGGTCGGTTTCATCACCGGCATCTCGATCCTGTGGACGATCGGCATCGTCCTGCTGGTCATCGGCGCCGTCCTGGCCATCCTCGGCGGAACGGGCCGCAAGGTCGGCGGCCGCGCCCACTGGTACTGACCGACCTGGTTTGACGTTCCGGAAAACGGGTAACCCCCGCCTGGTGTGTGAAAGGAGCGGTCATGAGCGACAAAATGCAGAACAAGGCCGATGAATTGAAGGGCCGCGCCAAAGAAGCACTCGGAAAAGCCACCGGAAACGAGCAGTGGCAGGCCGAAGGCAAAGCGGACCAAGCCAAAGGCTCGCTGAAACAAGCCGGCGAGAAGGTCAAGGACGCGGTCGACGGACTGAAGAACAAGAACTGACCCACGGGTGAACGAGCGCCGCCGGGTACCGCCCGGCGGCGCTCGCGCGTGTGCGGGATCCGGTGCACTGCAAGGAAAATCTCACCCCCGAATGGGTGAGATCGCCGTCTCAGACCACCGAGGATTGAACCAAAGGGTGAGAGGGTAGCCGGTGGACGCCGCCCGCCGTTCCTACCGGCGCGGCCATGATCGCGGTGTGGCTGCCCGCCCTACCAGGGAGAACCGCCCTATGACGACCTCACTCACCCCCGAGCTCACCGACCCGGCACTCGCGCGACCCGCCGGCCGCCCCGAATTCCCGCGCGCCACACCACTTCCGGCCGCACCGAGGCCGGACGCCGGCGCGCCGGGCGCCACCGCTTCGCACCCGACCACCGCGACCACCGCGACCACTTCGAGCACGGGCGTGACCGGAATCCGGAAGAACACCACTGGTTCGACCAACGCCGCCGCGAACGCGACCGCTTCGGACAGCGCCGCTTCGACCACCGCCGCGGCAACCACCGCGAACACGACACCCGACCCCACCACCGACATCCGCGAATCCGCCACGCAGCTCCACCGCCTCGCCGCCATGGCGTCCCTTCAGGACTGGGTCCGCCGCAGCAGCCCCGTTCTCATGCACGAAGCCGTTCTCGCCGGTGAGAGCCCCGCCGAAGTGGCGGCCGCCGCGCGGTTGTCGGTCGCGGAAGCGCACCTCACGTGGAACACCTGGGCCAGCCGCCGGCTCGCCGCGTCGGCCGTGACCGAGCCGCTTCCGCTGCGGCAGTACCTCCGGGTGCACACCGCGTTCGCCCGGGCGCTCACCGAGAGCTGATCGTTCGGTCACCGAAGGGCTCGGGCCCCGGGGGCCGCTTGCACCGAACGGGGTACGGGCGGGCGCGACCGGCGTCCGCTTGGCATGATTTGCGGCATGGCCGAGTCCGGGGTCCCCGCCGACGACGCCGGCCGGGTGGAGACCGCGGGCGGCGCCGTCGCGCTGCGCGACCACGAAGGCACGTGCGTGCTCACCGTGAGCGGCGCCCTCGACCTCGCGCTCGCCCCGCAGTTGCGCCGGCTCGTGGAGCGCGCCGCGCGCACGCGGGCGCCGGTGCTCGTGATCGACCTCAGCGCCGTCGACTTCCTGGCCTCGGCCGGAATGGCGGTGCTCGTGTGGGCCCACCGGCTGGCCGAGCCCGCGGACGTGCGCGTGGTGGCGAGTGGCCGGCTCACGCTGCGACCCCTCGAGCTCACGCGGCTGACCGACGAGCTCGCGCTCTTCCCGTCGCTGCCCGCCGCGCTGGAGGGGGTGTGAGCACCGCCGACGGCCTCGGGCCGGTGGCCGAGGCCGTGCGCAAGGCGTTCGTCGACGCCGAGGGCCGGCCCGTGGCGGTGCGGGTCCGCCAGCTCGACGCCGCCGAGTTCCGCGGCCACGGCCGCGTCGTGGTCCCCGACGCCGCGACGGTGGCCGAGCTCGTGCCGGCCCAGCGCGTGACCGGGGCGGTGGTCGTGGCCGACGACAACGCCACCGTGCTGCTGCACACCGACGCCCCCGAGGGCGCGCGGCTCGCGCCCACCGCCGTGGGGGTCGACGCGGCGACGGCCGAGCTCACCGGCACCGTGAGCCGCCTGCGGGCCGAAGCGGGCGTCGTCGACGCACTGCACTCGATCGGGCGCCGCCTCACCGCGCAGCTCGACCTCGACGACGTGGTGCAGGACGCCACCGACGCCGCCACCAGCGCCACGGGCGCGGCCTTCGGCGCCTTCTTCTACAACCTCATCGACCAGTTCGGCGAGTCCTACACCCTCTACACGCTGTCCGGCGTGCCGCGCGCAGCGTTCTCCCGCTTCCCGATGCCGCGCAACACCGCCGTGTTCGGCCCGACCTTCGACGGCACCGGCACCGTGCGCAGCGCCGACATCACGGCCGACCCGCGGTTCGGCCACAACGCGCCCTACCACGGCATGCCCGAAGGCCACCTGCCCGTGCGCAGCTACCTCGCCGTGTCGGTGGTGAGCCCGACCAGCGGCGACGTGCTCGGCGGATTCTTCTTCGGCCACCCCGCAACCGGCCGCTTCACCGAGCGCCACGAGTACCTCGCCGAAGGCATCGCGGGCTACGCGGCCATCGCGCTCGACAACGCCCGCCTCTTCGAACGCGAGCGCACGCTGGCCGCCGAGCTCTCGCGCAGCATGGTGCCCGCCGCGCCGCCGGTGCCCGGTCTCGACCTCGTCACGCGCTACCTGCCGGCCGCGACCGGCAGCAAGGTCGGCGGCGACTGGTTCGACGTGCTCCGCCTCGGTTCGGGCGCCACCGCGTTCGTGATCGGCGACGTGGTCGGCCACGGCGTCACCGCGGCCACCGTGATGGGCCAGGTCCGCACGGCGATCCGCTCGTACGCGCTGCTGGAGCTGGCGCCCTCGGAGGTGCTGCGCAACGTCTCGCAGCTCACCGGCCGTTTCGCGGAGCCGAGTTTCGTCACCTGCTTCTACGCCGTGCACGACCCCGCCGCCGGGTTCCTGACCTACGCGAACGCCGGTCACCTGCCGGCCGTGCTGATCCACGGCGACGGCACCTGCGAGCAGATCGGCGAAGCGCTGGCGCAGCCGCTCGGCGTCGGCGCCGAATTCCCCCAGCAGCAGGTGGCGTTCCCGCCCGGCACCGACCTCGTCCTCTACACCGACGGGCTCGTGGAGAGCCGCACCCGCGACCTCACCGTCGGCATGGCCGAGCTGATCACCGCGCTCGGCGGCTTGCGCGCCGGGCCCGACCCAGAAACGGCGTGGGACCGCTTGATCCACGACCTCACCGGCGGCAGCCACGACGACGACATCGCGCTGATCCACGTGCGTCACCTGGCCGGAGGCGCGGCGTGACCGGGCAGGCGGCCGACGACCGCGCCGCCCCGGAGTTCCGCCGCCGCGTCACCGCCGCGCCCGAGCCGCTGATCGGCCTGCGCCGCGCCCTCGCCCGCTGGGTGGCGGGGCTCGACATCAGCACCACGCAGCAGGAGGACGTGGTGATGGCGAGCTACGAGGCCATGGCCAACTCCGCCGAACACGCCTACGAGGGCCGCGAAACCGGGGTGCTCGACGTGGTCGCGACCTGCGCCGGGGACAAGATCACCGTGGTCGTGACCGACTACGGCCGCTGGCTGCCGCCGCGCCCGACCGACGGCCTGCGCGGCCGCGGCCTGCCGCTGATGGAGGGCCTCGCCCACGAAAGCGAGTGCGTGCAACGGCCCGACGGCACCACCGTCACGCTCGGCTGGCAGCGGGAACCGGCCGACTAGCAGGCCGAAGGATGCGGTTCGCCGACCACGCCAGCAGTCCGAGCTCGGCCACCGAGAAACCCAGCAACGCCACCGGGCTCGAGACCCACACCAGCGCCAGGCCGACCACGAGCACCGGCACCACCAGGCCCGCGTAGGCCGCGAGGAACAGCGCCGCCAGCACCTGGCCCCGCGAGCGCGGCCCGGCCAGCGCCGCGACGGTCGCGATCGACGCGCGGAAGCCGAGACCCATGCCCGTGCCGGCCAGCACACTGCCGGCGAAGAACAGCCACAGCGATCCCAGCATCGCGGCCGCCGGCAGCACGACCAGGCCCACGGCCATCAGCACGAACCCGTACCGCAGCTGGCGCGCGATCGGCACGCGGGCGAAGAGCACCTGCCCGAGCGCGGCGGCGGCGAGCAGCGACGCGGCCGTGACACCGGCCAGCAGCCGGCCGGTCTGGTGCAGGCCCTGGGCGAGCAGCGTCGGGGCCAGCGCCGCGAACAGGCCGGTGATCGCGAACGAGGCGAACACCGCGATGGCCGCGCCGAAGAACGGCTGCTTCGCCTCGGCCGGCAGCGCGAGCCGCTGCGGCCGGTACGCGGGGCGCTCGTCCCACGGCTCCACGGTTTCGGGCACCAGCGCCACCGCGGCCGCCGCGACGAGCAGCACCACCAGGAACACCGCGAACGGCGTGGTGAGCGGGCTCGTGGCGTACTGCGCGAAGAACCCGCCGACGAACGGGCCGAGGCCGAGCCCGCCGAGGTTCACCACGCTCGCGATCAGCCCGGCACGGCCGGTGTGCTCGCCCGGCCGCGCGATCGCGCGCAGCTCGGCCAGGTGCGCGGTCGCCGTGGCCGTGAGCGCGCCGACGCCGGCCCCGCTGATCAGCCGCGCGAGCACCAGCACCGGCAGCTCGGGCGAGGACAGGAACAACGCGGCGGCCACCGCTTCGGCGAGCGTGGCGGCGACGATCACGCGGCGCCGGCCGAGCCAGTCGCTCACGTGGCCGGCGAGGTAGAGGCTCACCATCACGCCCACCGCGTAGGCGGCGAACACGATCGTCACCACGAACGTCGGAAACCCGTCCTGGCGCTGGTAGAGCGCGTACAGCGGGGTCGGCACGGTGGAGAACGCGAGCGAGGCCGCGAACGCGAAGGCGATCACGCGGAAGCCCCAGTGGTGGCCGACCGACGGCCGGGCGAAGACGGGCGAAACGGTGTGGAGCATGGCGACCTTCCCTCGGAGTTCTTGCCCTTCCGAGAATCCGCCGCGCGACTCATCACGTCCAACGAAAAGTCCTGGCGACAGTTATCGTCGGCTGCGATAATTGGCGGCGTGGAGACCCGTCAGCTCGAGTACTTCGTGGCCGTGGCCGAAGAACTGAGCTTTACGCGCGCTGCGCAGCGGCTGTTCACCGTGCAGTCCACGGTGTCCGCCACCATCCGCACGCTGGAGACGGAGCTGGGCACGACCTTGTTCGACCGCTCCACGCGCCGGGTCGCGCTCTCGGCCGCGGGCGCCCTGTTCCTGCCGGAGGCGAAGGCCGCGCTCGAGGCCGTGGAGCGGGCCCGCGACGTGGTGCAGGAGGCCTCGGCGGGCGTGCGCGGCAGCCTGCGGCTGGGCACGCTCACCAGCGTCGGCTCGCTCGACCTGCCCGCGCTGCTCGGCGCGTTCCACGCCCGGCACCCGCTGGTGGACCTCCACGTGACGGTGTCGGTCACGGGCTCGACCGGGCTCGCCGAGGACGTGCGCCACGGCCGGCTCGACGTCGCCCTGCTCGGCCTGCCCGAGAGCGAGCTGCCGGGCCTGACCGTGCACACCATCGTCACGGTCCCCTACTACGCCGTGCTCCCCACCGGACACGCGCTGGCGGACCGGCCGGCGCTGGCGTTGCGGGACCTGGCCGGCGAGCGGTTCGTGGACGCGCCGCGCGGCTTCGGCAACCGCATCGCCCTCGACCGCGCCTACGACGCGCTCGGCACCTCCCGGCGGGTGCCGCTGGAGGTGGCGGACCTGCGCGTGATGCCGCTGTACGTCGCCGCCGGCCTGGGGGTGGCCGTGCTGCCCGAGGTGGTGCCGCTGACCGTGGCGGGCACCGTGGTGGTGCCGCTGGCCGACCCCGCGCCCGTCTGGCCGCTCTCGGTCGTGAGCCGCGGCGGCAAGGCCCCCGGCCGGGCGCTGCGGACGCTGCTCGATCTGCTGGTGGACGCCGATTTCTTACAGAAGTCGGACGGCGGCGCAAGCGGCCGTCCGAGGGAATAGACAGGGCCCGTACGGTGTCTTTATAGCTGTACGTCCAGGTGCGTTTCACCTGGTTCCCCAGCCCGAGCCGAAAGGCCGCGAAGGGAGAGCTGTGTCCCAGCAGACCCAGTACAACAAGAACCCGGAAGCCGTGTCCCGGCTGACCCCGGAGCAGTACCGCGTGACCCAGCAGGACGGCACCGAGCGGGCGTTCACCGGTGAGTATTGGGACAACCACGAGCCCGGCATCTACGTGGACGTGGTGTCCGGCGAGCCGTTGTTCGCGTCGGTGGACAAGTACGACAGCCAGTCGGGCTGGCCGAGCTTCACCAAGCCGCTCCAGAAGACGAACGTCGTCGAGCGCAACGACTTCAGCCACGGCATGATCCGGGCCGAGGTCCGTTCGCTGCACGGTGACAGCCACCTCGGCCACGTCTTCGACGACGGTCCGGTGGACCAGGGCGGCCTGCGCTACTGCATCAACTCCGCGTCGCTGAAATTCGTCCACCTCGACGATCTGGAGAAGGAGGGGTATGGAGACTTCCGTGCCCTCTTCACCACCGAAGGCAAGTAACGCGGGCAACCGAGACAAGCATTAACCCCGAGAAGAAGCTAGGAGACGACGTGACCACCGAAAAGGCGATCCTCGCCGGCGGATGTTTCTGGGGCATGGAGGAGCTGTTCCGCCACCAGCCCGGCGTCGTGGCCACGCGGGTCGGCTACAGCGGCGGCGACACGCCCAACGCCACCTACCGCAACCACGGCACCCACGCGGAGTCCATCGAGGTCGACTACGACCCGGAGCAGACGAACTTCCGCAACCTGCTGGAGTTCTTCTTCCAGGTCCACGACCCGACCACGAAGAACCGCCAGGGCAACGACATCGGCCTGAGCTACCGCTCCGCCATCTTCTACACGAACGACGAGCAGAAGAAGGTCGCCGAAGACACCATCGCCGACGTCGAGGCCTCCGGTCTCTGGCCCGGCAAGGTCGTCACCGAGGTCACCCCGGCCGGTGACTTCTGGGTGGCCGAGGCCGAGCACCAGAACTACCTGCAGACCTACCCCAACGGCTACACCTGCCACTTCCCCCGTCCCGGGTGGAAGCTGCCCAAGCGGGCGACGGCCTGATCACCACGGCGCGCGGACACCTCGTCCGCGCGCCGCGCGTTTTTCAGCGCCCTTTACTCAGACCGGTACCGCTCGAGCCGGCACTTCCTGAAGCCGACTCCTGCCCGAGCCACCACTGCTCAAGCCGACACCGTTCTTTCCCGCCGGCGGCGGTCCTCCCGCTGCCGGCCCGGCCGATCCCACGGAGAGCCCGATGCGCGACTACCCGGACGCGATCACCCCGACCGACCACGTCGAGCCGGTGCCGCGGCGGATCCGCGCCGTGCTCGGCGGTGAGACCGTGCTCGACACCACCAGCGCGCTCTACGTGTGGGAATGGCCGAACTACCCGCAGTACTACATCCCGGTCGCCGACGTGAAGCCCGGCGTGCTCGTGGACGAGGACCACCCGCAGCACCTCAAGCGCGGCACCGCGCGCCGCCAGACGCTGCGCGCCGGAGGTGAGGTGAAGACCGCGGCCGCGCGCCTCTACGGCGCCGACGCCGGCGGGCTCACCGACCACGTCCGGTTCGAGTGGGCCGCCCTCGACGCGTGGTTCGAGGAGGACGAGCAGGTGTTCGTGCACCCGCGCAGCCCGTACACCCGGGTCGACGCGCTGCGGTCCACGCGCCACGTGCGAGTGGCGCTCGAAGGCCACACGCTCGCCGAGTCGTCGTCGCCGGTGCTGCTGTTCGAAACCGGCCTGCCCACGCGGTACTACCTCAACCGCACCGAAGTGGACTTCACGCACCTCGTGCCCACGAGCACCGTGACCGCGTGCCCGTACAAGGGCACCACCACGGGCTACTGGTCGGTGCGCACCGGTGACGTGCTGCACCAGGACCTCGCCTGGTCCTACGACTTCCCCACGCGCTCGCTCAGCGCGATCTCGAGCCTGATCTGCTTCTACAACGAGAAGGTCGACCTCTTCGTCGACGGCCGGGAGATCCCCCGGCCCACCACGCACTTCTCCTGACGGTCAGTCCACTTCGGACTTCAGCGGGCCGGGCCGGTTCTGCTCGGCCCTGCTCTGGTCAGCCTCGACCTGGTCGGCCCGAGCCTGCTCCGCCTGCAGGTGCTCGGCCTGCAGCCGGTCGAACGCCGCCGTGACGGTCTCCGCCAGCCGGTCGCCCCGCGCGGCGTGACCGGCGGGCACCGTCACGCACACGGTGAACCGATCGGCCCAGGTCATCAGGCCCACCGCCACCGGCACGCCCGGCGCCAGCGACAGCACGGGGTAGACCGTGCGCACGAGGGAACCGTTGAGCACCACCGGCGACCGCGCGCCCGGCAGCACCGAGGCGATCATGCTGAACCACGTGCCGCGGTACACCAGCCGCGCCACGCGCCGGTGCAGTCCCGGCGGCAGCACGCCGATCACGCGCACCACGGCGTTGCCCGCCCGCGGCGCGCCTCGGGTGACCTGCGCGGCCAGCAGCTCCCGCGTGGCGCGCACGCGCTGGGTCAGCGTCATCGCGCCCGTCGGCAGGTCGACGCTGGCCGCACCGGTGTGGTTGCCCAGCTGGCGGAACGTGCCGGTGTCGCGGATGGACATCGGGATCAGCACCCGCACCCGCTCCGGCGCCGCCGCGCCCAGCTCGCGGTGCACCGCCTCGGCCACGAGCGCCAGCACGAAGTCCGTGGTCGGCACGCCGACCTTTCGCGCCGCGGCCCGCACCTGCGGGGCCGAGAGGTGCGCCCGCGCGTAGTGCCGCGGCGGCCCGGCGATGGTGGTGTCCCACGCCACGCGCGGCGCCGTGCCGGCCCGCGCGAGCGCCCAGACGCCGCGCGCCAGCTCTTCGGCTTCCTTGCGCTTCGCGCCCTTCTTCGCGCTGCCCTTGCCACCGGCCGGCCGAACACTCCGCGCCACCGCGCCGGCCCGGTCGCGCACCTGCGTGCCCGCACGCTCGGCCGCACCCCGCATTCCCCTGCGCCGCAGCGGAACCGGTGGCGGATCGAGAGGCGGTTTGCCGCGGGCCTGGCCCACGAGCGCGCCGATCACGGCGATGCCGTCGCTCGCCGCGTGGTGCAGCGCGATGAGCAGCGCGCCCTGCTCGCCTTCGAGGCCCGTCACGAGGCGGGCGCTCACGGGGTGCTCCGGGGTCACGGGCCGGGAGAAGAAGTCGTCCATCTGGGCCGTCAGCGACGATTCCAGCTCGCTGCCGGCCGGGAGCTCGGCGTCGGACAGGATGTCTTCGGCGGTGCGGGCCGGGTCTTCCTGCCACTTCGCGCGCCAGAGGCCGCCGCCGGGCAGCAGCCGGGCGCGCAGGCCGGGGGTGGCCGAGAGCAGGTGCACCGCGTCGGCGTGGGTGGGGCGCGAGCCGTCGGCCTTGGGGTCGAGCATGAGGACCGCGCCCACCTGCTGCGGCACCTGCGGGGTGGCGACGTGGAGGAACAGCGCGTCCTCGGGCCGCAGGCGCTGCGGTGCCGGGTTGAGCGGCGAGGCCACGAGGGACTCCAGCGCCTCCGTGAGCGAGGTCGCCGAGTCGCAGTGGCGGGTGGCCGCCTCGGCCATCGCCTTGAGCCGCTCGGGTTCCGCGAGCAGCGCGCGGACCGCCGCCGTGAGCTCCCCCTGCTCCTCCGTGACGAGCGCGAGGCCGGCCTCGGCCATGAGCCGGGCGTTGGCCTTGCCGTGGGCCGCGATCGGCCGGTGCATGAGCACGGGCCGCCCGCACGCCAGCGCCTCGAGCCCGGTCGCTCCGCCCGCGTTGGTCACCACCACGTCCGACGCGATCGTGTAGTCGGCCATCCGGTCGGTCCAGCCGACGACCCGCAGCCGCGGCTCCGCCAGCCGTTCCAGCCGCTGCTGCAGGGCTTCGTTGCGGCCGCAGATCGCGACCGGCACCACGTCGGGTCCCGCCGCCAGCAGCTCGCGCACCGTGCCCTCGACGTCGCCGAACCCGAGCGATCCGCAGGAAACCAACGCCACGAACGACTCCGGCGGCAGGTCGAGCCGCTGGCGCGCGCCGGCGCGGTCGCCGGGCCGGAACTCGGCCCGCACCGGCGGCGCCGAAACCCCTACCACCGCCGAGGGTGCGCAACGGCGCGCCAGGCCCACGGCGACGTCGTGCATCACCATCGTGAGGTCGGCCGAGCCGTAGACCCAGAACGGGTGCGGCGCGAAGTCCGAGACCCACGCGCCGATCGGGGCCGTGAGCCGGCCGCGGCGGCGCAGCCACGCCAGCCCCGCCGTGCCCATCGGGTAGGTGGACAGCACGAGGTCCGGCTCGAAGTCCGCCACCGGTTTCGCGAGCCGCCGGCCGCACCAGGACGCGGTGAAACGCTTCGAGGCCGCCGCGAACCACGGCATCCGCCAGATCGCGTCGTAGAAGAACTCGTACAGCCACGGGGTGGTCTCGACGTTGGCCACGTAGATGCGGCGGAACAAGCCGCCGAACCCCGGGCCCAGCCGGTCGAGGGCGTCGAGCCATTTCACCTCGGCGCCGGGCCAGCGCTCCCGCACGGCGCCCTCCAGCGCCCGTCCGGTGGCGTTGTGCCCTTCCCCCATGTTCGCGGAGACGATCAGCACGCGCTCCAACGCGCCCCCTTCGCCAGAGGTGCCGCGAGCGGCGGTCACCCGCTGTTGTGCTAACACGTGGATCCGGCCAGACCGTACCCGTCGTCGGGGTCCGACCCGGCGCGCTCGGCCTCGGCGTGTTCGTGTTCTTCTTCGATCGCCACGTCCAGGTGAGCCGCGCGCGTGGACAGCATCGCGATGCCCACCACGATCACCAGGGCGGCCAAGGCCTCGCCGGCGAGCGCCCACGGAGTGCCGTTGGCGCTCTCCCCCATCCACGACAGCCCGATCGCCACTCCCACGAGCGGGTCGAGCGCCGTGATCACGGCCAGCGCGGGGGTGAGGTAGCGGCCCTGCTGGAAGGTGTTCTGGCTGAGCAGGAACCCGAGCGGGCCCACCACGCAGACGATGTAGAGCGTCCAGTGCTTGAACGGTTCGTCCAGGCCCTGGCGGAACTGCCCGGCGACGACCTTCATCAGGCCGGCGGTGAGGCCGTAGAGCACGCCGGTGGCC
The DNA here is from genome assembly GCF_035918295.1 of Amycolatopsis rhabdoformis. Taxonomy (GTDB): domain Bacteria; phylum Actinomycetota; class Actinomycetes; order Mycobacteriales; family Pseudonocardiaceae; genus Amycolatopsis; species Amycolatopsis rhabdoformis. The sequence continues at coordinate 1,315,946 of NZ_CP142149.1, read as the reverse complement.
GCGGCGAGCCCGAGCACGCGCCCGGACCCGGTGCGGCTGAGCGCGGCGAGCGCGAGCCCGGCCACGGTCACCGCGGCCAGCGCGATCCCCAGTGGCAGCAGCGCGGTACCGGTCACGAGCACATCGCCGTTGCCGCTGGGCCGCGCGACGAGCAGGAACACCGCGAGCCCGACCACGCACAACGCCGAACCGGCGCTCATCACCCGGTCCGGGCCGCGGCGATCGAGCCGGGCGAACACGAATCCGGCGAAGATCAACGACGTGACCAGCAGCGGCTGGACCAGCAGCAACGGCCCGAACGCCAGCGCGACGAGCTGCAAAACGAGCCCCAGTACGGTCGCCACGATGCCGATGAGCCACAATGGTCGCCCGACGAGGCGCTTGAACAACGTGAGATCAAGTGGGCTCGCCGGCTCGACCTCTTTGGCCGCCTTCGCCTGGGCGGCGCTGGCGATTCCCATGCACGCCGCACCGATCACCGCGGCCGGGACGGCCACGAAAAGCGACACCCCCGTGACACTCATGGAATACTCACCTCACACCATTCCCATCCGCCGTGCCTATGCTGTTGAAAAATTCGTGGGCCGTGAGGGGGATGGTCACCCCGCACCGGAGGTACTTGACACGCATGCGACACCACATGACGATCGACCTCCCCTCGTTCCGCAACCTGGTCGTGGGCGGAGGTCGGCATCTGCTGGAGTCCACACTCGTTCCCGCGGGCCTCTTCTACCTCCTCCTCACCCTCGTCAGCTTCGACAGCGGGGTCATCGCCGCACTGTGCTGGTCGGTTGTGGTGGTCGTGACTCGCCTGGTGATGCGCAAACCCATCCCGGCGGTCCTGTGGCTCACCTCGGCGCTGTTGATCGCCAGGACCGCATTGGGCCTGGCCACAGGCAGTGCGTTCCTGTATTTCCTGCAGCCGACCCTACAGAATTTCGTTATCGCCAGCCTGTTCCTGGTGTCCGCGCCGTTCAACAAGCCGCTGCTCGCGCGGCTGGCCGGTGACTTCTGCTCGTTCCCCGACACGCTGTCCGGACACCCCGGGATGCGGCGCTTCTTCCAGCGCGTGTCGGTGCTGTGGGCGCTGGTGTTCGCCGTGAACGGTTCCGTGACGCTGGTGATGCTCGCGAAGGCGACGGTCGGCAACTTCCTCATGGTGAGCACCGCCGGCTCGTACACGCTCGTCGCGCTGGCGATCGTCGGCTCGCTGTGGTGGTTCCGCCGGTCGCTGCGCTCCGAGGGCATCGTGCTGCGCATGGCGTCGCACAAGCCCGCGCTCACCGCCGTCTGACCCCGATGACGGCTCGCCGCGACGCCCCGGCGGCCCCCGGCCGGACCGCGCTGGTCACCGGCGCTTCCTCGGGCATCGGCGAAGCCACCGCTCGTCTGCTCGCCGCGGCCGGCACCCACGTGCTGCTCCACGGCCGCGACCGGGACCGCCTCGCCGCGCTCGCCGCGGAAACCGGCGGCACCGCCCTCGACGCCGATCTCGCCGACCCCGAAGCCGCCGCCGAGCTGGCCGAACGCGCGCTGGCCGTGACCGGGCGCGTGGACACCCTGGTGAACAACGCCGGCCTCGGCTGGGCCGGACCGCTGACCGAGCTCGCCCCCGAGCACCTCACCCGGCTGGTCACCGTGAACCTCACCGCGCCGCTCGAGCTCACCCGGGCGCTGCTGCCCGGCATGCTGGCCCGCGGCCACGGCCGGATCGTGTTCGTGACGTCGATCGCCGGGCGCACCGGTGTCGCCGGCGAAGCCGTGTACGCGGCGACCAAATCGGGTCTCGACGCGTTCGCCGACAGCCTGCGGTTCGAGCTCCACGGAACCGGTGTCGAGGTCGGGGTGGTCGTGCCCGGCGTGGTGCGCACGGCGTTCTTCGAGCGGCGCGGCAAGCCCTACGCCCGCACGACGCCGAAGCCGGTGTCCGCGCAGCGGGTGGCGGCCGCCGTCGTGCGCGCGGCCGAACGGCCCTGCGACTACTACGTGCCCCGCTGGCTGCGGCTGCCGGTCGCGCTGCGCGGCGCGGTGCCCGGCACCTACCGCGCGCTCGCGACGCGCTTCGGCGCCGAAAGCTGACGGCTCGCCCAGCGGACCGCGCACGGCACCTCCCTCGCCCCGAGTCAGGCCGGCAAACGTCTCCCTATGCCGCGACTCGTCCTCACCCTTCATGAACAACTTAGCCGGGCTAACCACCTCTGTCGTCAGGGTTATTCCCTGAGTCACTCGGAGGTCGGCTGTCCGCCGGCGGGACCCCAGGCCAGGGCGAGCAGCAGCGTCGCGCGAGCGGCCGGGTCGTCGAGTGCGGGCCCGAACAGCTCGTGCAGGCGGCCGAGCCGGTAGGACACCGTCTGGGGGTGGATGTGCAGGTCCTCGGCCACGGCCTTGCGGTCGCCGAGGTGCAGCAGCCACGAGCGCAGCGTGGTCTGCAGCCGCTCGCGCGAGGCGTCGCCGAGCTCGTCGAGCGGGGCGAGGCAGCGCTTGCGCAGCACTTCGAGCAGCCGGTCGTCGCGGTGCACGATGATCGCGTCGAGGTGCTCGTCGGCGAACACCGGGTCGTCGGCCAGCAGGCGGTCGCGGCGCAGCCGCAGCGTCACCTCGGCGATGCGCAGGCTCGCCGGCAGCCGGTCCACGGGCACGGTCGCCCCGACCACGGCGCCGCCGCCGCGCAGCGCGCGAGCCAGCCACGCGCGCCGCCCCGGACCACCCGGGTCCGGCACGATCGTCACGAGCTGACCCGGCCGGCGCAGCCGCAGGCAGGTGTCGTCGAGGCGGGCCACGAGCTCGCGACCCAGCTGGTTCTCGTCCTCCACCAGCACCACGGCGGCCGAGCGCGGCAGCCGCCATTCGGCCCGCAGCGCCGCCGCCTGCACGGCCGCCCCGTCGGCGCGGTCGGACAGCAGCAGCTCGGTCAGCTCGTCGCGCAGCCGCTCGCGCATGCGCACGGCGTCGGACTGCTCCTGCAGGTAGCCCTTGAGCGAAGACTCGGAGAGCTGGTCCACCAGCGCGAACACCGTGGTGGCCAGCGAGGCGAACAGCTCCGCGGGCACCTCGAGGTCCAGCGCCGCCTCCGACACGTGGCGCCACGCCACCCGCGCGCCGACCCGGTAGGCCGACAGCAGGCTCGTCACGCGCCGGCCCTGCCGGTACTGCGTGCGCCCGATCTCCTCGAACACCACTTGCTCGACGCCCGAGCCCAGCTCCGGCAGGTCCTCGTCGGGCCGTTCGGCGAGGTTGATGAGCCGGCGCACGAAGCCGGCGCTGGCCGTCACGATCTCCGCCAGCTCCTCGGTGAGGAACGCAGCGTAATCGGGGTGCTGTTCGACGAGCTGATCACGAACCTCGTTCAGGATGGCCGGGAGCCGCCTGGTCACGACGGTCTCCAGTTCACCCAGACGGGTCACCTGGTCTGATCCCATGTGCGCAGCTTGTCCTTCCGCAGCAGGTCGCAGGTCTACGGGGTCGGTCCGCCTTTATCCTCACCCCACTTTGTCCGCTCGTGCCAAGTCGAAGCCAACAAATTCTTCTTCCGATTGCAGAAGCCGCCCATAAGTGCGAGTCATGCTTTGTTCGATGAGATCGACTTCACCTGGCGGTCACGCAGCGGACACGGACGGTCTGCGGGAGAAGCGGCACGCGGAGAACTTCCCGGTCGCGCTGCGAGTGCTGCCCCGGCGGCTGCGGTCGGATCTGCAGGCCGTGTACGGCGTCGCGCGCACGATCGACGACCTCGGCGACGAGGCCGACGGCGACCGGATCGCTCTGCTGAAAAACTTCGGTGACGAACTCTCGGCCGCCTTCGACGGTGCCGAGCCCGCCGACCCCGCGATCCGCGGCCTGGTGCCGGCGATGCGCGCGGGGCGCGTGGAGCTCGAACCGTTCCGCCGGCTGATCGAGGCGAACCTGCAGGACCAGCACGTGAAGCGGTACGCCACCTACGAAGACCTGCGCGGCTACTGCCGGCTGTCCGCCGATCCGGTGGGCCGCATCGTGCTGCGCCTGTTCGACGTCGCCGACCCGGAGGCCGAGGAGCTGTCGGACAGCGTGTGCACCGCGTTGCAGCTGCTGGAGCACTGGCAGGACGTGGCCGAGGACTACGGCGCCGGCCGGATCTACCTGCCGGCCGAGGACCTCGAGGCCTACGGGGTGAGCGAAGACGAGCTGGGCGCGGCGCAGGCGTCGCGCCGCCTGAGAGCGCTGATGCGCTTCGAGATCGACCGCGCCGCCGCCCTTCTGGGCAGCGGCGCTGCTCTGGTCGGGCACTTGCGCGGCTGGGGCCGGCTGGCGGTGAGCGGCTTCGTGGCCGGCGGGCTGGCGACCGTCGACGCGCTGCGGGAAACGCACGGTGACGTGCTCGCCACGCAGGCCAGGCCGGGCAAAGCGGGAGTGCTGGCGTGGCTCGTGTGGCTGCAGGTGGGTGACGCGAAGACGGGGAGGCGGTCGGGATGAACGCGGTCGGAACGAGCACGGTCGACGACGCGTACGAGCACTGCGCGCGCGTGACGAAGGAGCAGGCGCGCAACTTCTACTACGGGATCCGGCTGCTGCCACCGGACAAGCGCTCGGCGCTGTGCGCGGTCTACGCGCTGGCCCGGATCGTCGACGACATCGGCGACGGCGACCTCACGCCCGAGGCGAAGCTGCAGGGCCTGGCCGGCATCCGCAAATCGCTCGGCGACCTGTCGGCGAGCACCGACCCGGTCTACGTGGCCGTGGCCGACGCGGCGCGGCGCTACCCGATCCCGCTCGGCGCGTTCGAGGAGCTGCTCGACGGCGTCGAGATGGACGTGACGGGGCGCGAGTACGTGCGCTTCGAGGACCTGGTCGAGTACTGCCGCTGCGTCGCCGGTTCGGTGGGCCGGCTGTGCCTCGGTGTGTTCGGCAGCAAGCCCGAGCCCGAGGCACCGACGTACGCCGACGAGCTCGGGATCGCGTTGCAGCAGACCAACATCCTGCGCGACATCCGCGAAGACCTGCTCAACGGCCGCGTCTACCTGCCCAAGGAAGACCTCGACCGGTTCGGCGTGGAGCTCACCGTCGGCGAGGACGGCCGGCTGGCCGACCCCGAGGGCGGGCTCACCGCACTGGTCCACTTCAGCGCCGCGCGCGCCCGCGACTGGTACGCCCGCGGCCTGCAGCTGGTGCCCTCGCTCGACCGGCGCAGCGCCGCGTGCTGCACGGCGATGTCCGGCATCTACCGCACGCTGCTCGACCGCATCGACGAGCAGCCCTCGCTGGTGTTCGACCGCCGGCTTTCCTTGTCCGGCCGGGAAAAGGCCGTGGTGGCCGTGCGGGCGCTCACCGGGACCGGCCGATGACGGCCGAGGTCGCGATCGTCGGCGGCGGGCTCGCCGGCATCGCCACCGCGCTGCGCTGCGCCGACGCCGGCCGGCCGGTGACGTTGTTCGAGGCCCGGCCGCACCTGGGCGGGCTCACGCATTCGTTCACGCGCGGCGAGCTGCACGTGGACAACGGCCAGCACGTGTTCCTGCGCTGCTGCACCGCTTACCTCGCGCTGCTGGACCGGCTCGGCGTGGCCGACCGCGTGATGCTGCAGCCGCGGCTGGAGATCCCGATCCGCACGCCGGGCGCGACCGAGCCGACCTGGCTGCGCCGCGGTGACCTGCCGGCGCCGCTGCACCTGGCCGCGTCGCTGCTGCGTTACGACCCGCTGAAGCCGCTCGACCGGGCGCGCTTCGCGTTGGCAGCGCTGGCGTTGCGCCGCGTGGACCCGACCGACGACCGCACCGACCGGCAGTCGTTCGGCGAATGGCTGCGCCGCCACGGGCAGAGTGCCGCCGCGATCGAGGCGCTGTGGGACCTCGTCGGGGTCGCGACGCTCAACGCGACGGCCGACGAGGCGTCGCTCGCGCTGGCGGCCACGGTGTTCCAGGAGGGCCTGCTCACCGATCCGGCCGCGGCCGACATCGGCTGGTCGCTCGTGCCGCTGCGCGAGCTGCACGGCGACGCCGCGCTCGACGTGCTCACCGCGGCCGGCGCCGACGTACGCACCGGCACGAAGGTGCGCGGCATCGAGGAGACCACCGGCGGCTGGCGCGTGCGCACCGACGAGGGCGACGCGGTGTTCGGCCAGGTCGTGCTCGCCGCACCGCCGCCCGTCACGGAGAAACTCGCGCCGCCGGGCGCGATCCCGTTGCCACCGGGGTGGTCCGGCGGGCTGGGCAGCTCGCCGATCGTGAACGTGCACGTGGTGCTCGACCGCCGGGTGCTCGACGAGCCGTTCGTGGCCGGCGTGCGCACGCCGGTGCAGTGGGTCTTCGACCGCACCCGCCAGTCGGGCCTGGCTTCGGGGCAGTACCTGGCGATGTCGCTCTCGGCCGCCGACGACCTGATCGACCTGCCGACCGCGGCCCTGCGCGAGCGGTTCCTGCCGGAGCTGACCGGGCTGCTGCCGGAAGCACGCGGTGCGGAGGTGCTCGATTTCTTCGTGACCCGCGAGCGGCACGCGACGTTCCGGCCCGGCCCGGGCACCGCGTCGCTGCGGCCGTCCGCGCAGACGAGCGCGCCGGGCCTCTACCTGGCCGGGGCGTGGACCGCCACCGGCTGGCCGGCGACGATGGAGGGCGCTGCCCGCAGCGGTGCGGCCGCGGCGACCGCCCTCCTCGAGAAGAACGTGCACGAGGAGAAGGAGGGAGTCGGAGCATGACCGCCACCATGCGACCCGCCGCCGAGGCGGCCCCTGCGGTGCCGGAATCACTCGGCCGCACCCGCGACGCCGTGCAGCCCGCGCTGCGCGCCGCCGTCGACCGGCTGGACGAGACCAGCCGCGCGATCAGCGCGTACCACCTCGGCTGGACCGACGCCGACGGCAACCCGGTGAGCGGCAACGGCGGCAAGGCCGTGCGGTCCGCGCTCGCGGTGCTCTCGGCGCTGGCCGCCGGCGCGCCCGCGGAGACCGGCGTGCCCGGCGCGGTCGCCGTCGAGCTGGTGCACAACTTCTCGCTCGTCCACGACGACCTCATGGACGGCGACACCGAACGCCGCCACCGCCCCACCGTGTGGGCTTTGTGGGGCGCGCCGGCCGCGATCCTCACCGGTGACGCGATGCTCGCGCTGGCGCAGGAAGTGGTGCTGGACAGCGGTTCCGCGCACGCCATCCCGGCCGCTCGGCTGCTGTCGGAGACCACCCGCCGGCTCATCCACGGCCAGGTGCTCGACGTGCAGTTCGAGCAGCGCGACGACGTGACGCTGCCCGAGTGCGTGACCATGGCCGGCGGCAAGACCGGCGCGCTGCTCTCCGGCAGCGCCGCGATCGGCGCCGTGCTCGCCGGCGCGCCCGCCGAAACCGTCGACGCGCTGGCCGTGTTCGGCGAAGAGGTGGGGCTGGCGTTCCAGCTCGTCGACGACGTGCTCGGCATCTGGGGCGACGCGGCCGTGACCGGCAAGCCGGTGTACTCCGACCTGCGGGCGCGCAAGAAGTCACTGCCGGTCACCTACGCCATCACCCACGGCGGGGCGACGGGCCGGGAGCTGGCCGAATGGCTCGCCGGCGAGGAAACCGGCGACGAGACCGAGCTGGCGCGCGTGGCCGCCCTGGTGGCTTCGGCCGGCGGGCGCGACTGGGCCACGGCCGAGGCCGCGCGCCGCGTCGAAACGGCCGAGCGCGCGTTGTCCGCGATCCCGGCCGGGCCGCGCGACGAGCTGATCGGCATCGCCCGCTTCATCGTGCACCGGGAGGCGTGATGACCCAGACCGTTCCCGGAACCTCCACTTCGGACACTCCGCGCGAGCCGGATCGCGCGCGCACGCCGGAGGAGACCGTGGCCGCCGGCGTCGGGTTCCTGCGCGGCGAACAGCACGCGGCCGGCTGGTGGAAGGGCGAGCTCGCCACCAACGTCACGATGGACGCCGAAGACCTGCTGCTGCGCCAGTTCCTCGGCATCCTCACCGAGCAGCAGAAGGAGGAATCGGCGCGCTGGATCCGCTCGCAGCAACGGGAAGACGGCACGTGGGCCAACTTCCCCGGCGGCCCGGCCGATTTGTCGACGACGGTGGAGGCGTGGGTCGCGCTGCGGCTGGCCGGCGACCCGGCCGACGCGCCGTGGCTCACCGAGGCGGCCGACTGGATCCGCGCGCACGGCGGGCTCGAGAGCACGCGGGTGTTCACCCGGGTCTGGCTCGCGATGTTCGGCCAGTGGTCGTGGGCCGACCTGCCGAACCTGCCGCCGGAACTGATCTTCCTGCCGTCGTGGTTCCCACTCAACGTCTACGACTTCGCGTGCTGGGCGCGCCAGACGATCGTGCCGCTCACGATCGTCGGCACGCTGCGGCCGCGCCGGTCACTGCCGTTCGACGTCGCGGAACTGCGGATCGGCAAGCGCCCGAAGAAGTCCTCGGCGCCGTGGACGTGGGACGGGGTCTTCGAAAACCTCGACACCGCACTGCACACGTACGCGAAGCTGCCGTTCAACCCGGTGCGCAAGGTCGCGCTGCGCCAGGCCGCCGAGTGGATCCTGGCGCGCCAGGAGGCCGACGGCTCGTGGGGCGGCATCCAGCCGCCGTGGGTGTACTCGATCCTCGCGCTGCACCTGCTCGGCTACCCGCTCGACCACCCGGCGCTCAAGGCCGGGCTCGAAGGGCTCGAAGGCTTCACCATCCGCGAGAAGACCGAGCAGGGCTGGGTGCGCCGGCTCGAGGCGTGCCAGTCGCCGGTGTGGGACACCGCGCTGGCGATGACCGCGCTGCTCGACGCCGGCGTCTCCCCCGGCGACGAGACGCTGGTGCGCGCCACGGACTGGATGCTCGGCGAGGAGATCGGCGTGCCGGGCGACTGGTCGGTGCGCCGACCCGCGCTCACGCCGGGCGGGTTCGCGTTCGAGTTCGCCAACGACGGCTACCCCGACACCGACGACACCGCCGAGGTGGTGCTCGCGTTGCGGCGCATGGGCCGGCCCGACCACCTGCGCATCCGCGCCGCGATCGACCGCAGCGTGAAGTGGCTCGAAGGCATGCAGTCGCGCGACGGCGGGTGGGGCGCGTTCGACGCGGACAACACGCAGGTGCTCACCACGAAGCTGCCGTTCTGCGACTTCGGGGCCGTGATCGACCCGCCGTCGGCCGACGTCACCGCGCACGTGGTGGAAATGCTGGCAGCGGAAGGGAAAACGGACACGGTCGAGTGCCGGCGCGGCGTGAAGTGGCTGCTGGACAACCAGGAGGCCGACGGTTCGTGGTTCGGCCGGTGGGGCGCGAACTACGTGTACGGCACCGGCGCCGTGGTGCCCGCGCTCGTGTTCGCCGGCCTGCCCGCGTCCGACGTGCGAATCCGCCGCGCGGTGCGGTACCTGGCCGAGCACCAGAACGCCGACGGCGGCTGGGGTGAGGACCTGCGGTCCTACGACGACCCCGAGAACTGGTCGGGCCGCGGCGAGTCCACGCCGTCGCAGACCGCGTGGGCGCTGCTCGCCCTCCTGGCCGCGGGAGAGCGCGAGTCGTCCGAGGTCACCCGCGGGGTGGCGTGGCTGTGCGCCGAGCAGCGCCCGGACGGCGGCTGGGACGAGGACTTCCACACCGGCACCGGGTTCCCGGGCGACTTCTACCTCTCGTATCACCTCTACCGCGTGGTGTTCCCGCTGTCGGCGCTGGGGCGCTACGTGCGGAGCGGCTCGTGAGACCGGCCGTGCTGTGCGCGCCGCTGCGGATCGAGCGGGCCGCGTTGCGCGGGGCCGGTCTGCCGGCGGTGCGCACGGGCATGGGTCCCCGGCGGGCGGCGGCCACCGCGGCCCGGCTGCCCGCTGGGCCGCGGATCGTCGCCGGGATCGGCGGCGGCCTCGCGCCGCAGGTGCGCCCGGGTGACGTGGTGGTGGCCGACGAGGTGCGCGGGCCCGACGGGGCGGTCGCGGTGCCGTCCGCGCCGTTGCTGGCCGGGGCGTTGCGCCGGCTCGGCCTGACCGTCCACGTCGGACCGGTGCTCGGCGTGGACCACGTGGTGGGTGAACGGGAACGAGCGGAGCTGGCCGCGTCGGGCGCGCTGGCGGTGGACATGGAGTCGCACCGGCTGGCTGCTCCGGGGCAGCCGTTCGCGGTCGCGCGGTCCATTGTGGACACGGTGGGCGCGCCGTTGCTACGTCCTGGCACCGTGTCCCACGGTCTCGCGGGGCTGCGAAGCCTGCGGGCGGCCGTTCCGGCGCTCACGGCGTGGGCCGCGGCGACCGGGCCGCGGGAGCTGCTGATGGCGAGCCCGCGGTCGTTCTGCGCCGGCGTGGAGCGGGCGATCGACATCGTGGACCGCGCGCTGGCCAAGCACGGTGCGCCGGTGTACGTGCGGCGCCAGATCGTGCACAACACCCACGTGGTGCGGCAGCTGCAAGAGCGCGGCGCGGTGTTCGTGGACGAGGTCGAGGAAGTGCCCGAGGGCGCGACGCTCGTGTTCGCCGCCCACGGCGTGACCCCGGCGGTGCGCCGCGACGCCGCGGACCGCGGGCTGTCGGTGATCGACGCGACCTGCCCGCTGGTCACCAAGGTGCACAACGAGGTGCGCCGCTACAGCGCGCGCGGCGACACGGTGTTCCTCATCGGCCACGCGTCGCACGAAGAAGTGGAAGGCACGGTCGGGGAAGCGCCCGGTTCGGTCGTGGTGGTGGAGGACGTCGCGGCGGCCCGGTCCGTGCAGGCCACCGGCGGCGTCGCCTACACCATGCAGACCACGCTGGCGCTCGACGAGGCCGAGGAGATCGCTTCGGTGCTGCGCTCGCGCTTTCCCGGGTTGTCCGCGCCGCGCAAGGACGACATCTGTTACGCCACCACGAATCGGCAGCAGGCGCTGCGGGCGATCGCGCGCTCGGTGGACCTCGTGCTGGTGGTGGGTTCGGCCAACTCGTCGAACTCCCGCCGGCTCGTGGAGGTCGCCGAGCGCGAGGGGACCGCGGCCGTGCTGGTCGACGGAAGTTCGGACATCGACCTGCGCCGCCTGGCCGGCGCGGGCCGGATCGGCCTCACCGCGGGTGCTTCGGCGCCGCCGCACCTCGTGGACGAGGTCGTGGCGGGCCTGGGCGGACTCGGGCCGGTCACCGTCGCCGAAAGCCGGCTGACGGAGGAAGAAATCACTTTCACCCTACCTCGGGAGGTGCTCTGAGCCATGGCCATGCCGTTGCGTCAGTCCGTGCGACTGGGCGGCTATCTGATGAAGCAGAAGCTGCTGCGCAAGGACAAGTTCCCGCTGCTGGTGGAGCTCGAGCCACTGTTCGCCTGCAACCTCAAGTGCGCCGGCTGCGGCAAGATCGCGCAACCGCACACCCTCCTCAAGCAGCGCATGCCGGTGGAGCAGGCCGTGGGCGCCATCGAGGAGAGCGGCGCGCCGATGGTGTCGATCGCCGGCGGTGAGCCGTTGATGCACCCGAAGATCGACGAGATCGTGCGGCAGCTGCTCGACCGCCGCAAGATCGTGTTCCTCTGCACCAACGCCCTGCTGCTGCACAAGCACATCGACAAGTTCAAGCCCCACCACAACTTCGCGTGGATGGTGCACATCGACGGCCTCGAAGCACGCCACGACGCCTCGGTGCGCAAGGAGGGCGGCTTCGCGGCGGCCGTCGAGGCGATCAAGCTCGCGAAGTCCAAGGGCTTCCGGGTCATGACGAACACGACGTTCTTCGACGGCGACACCGCCGAAGACGTGGTCGACGTGCTGAACTACCTCAACGACCTGGGCGTGGACAACATGCAGATCTCGCCCGCGTACGCGTACGAGAAGGCCCCGGACCAGGAACACTGGCTCGGCGTGCAGCAGACCCGCGAACTCTTCACGAAGGCCTTCGGCGGCGGCAACCGCAAACGCTGGCGCCTCAACCACTCGCCCGTGTTCCTCGACTTCCTCGAGGGCAAGCGCGACCTGGAGTGCACGCCGTGGGGCATCCCGTCCTACAGCCTGCTCGGCTGGCAACGCCCCTGCTACCTCCTCGACGACGGCTACGCGAAGACCTACAAGGAACTCATCGAGGACACCGACTGGGACGCCTTCGGCCGCGGCAAAGACCCCCGCTGCGACAACTGCATGGCGCACTGCGGTTACGAACCGACCGCGGTGATCGCCACGCTGGGCTCCTTGAAGGAGTCGGTGCGGGCGGCTGTGGGGCACTGAGGTTAGGTTGAGGGGAAGCCGCAGGTCTTTCGGGATCTGCGGCTTTCTTCCTGCCTGGGGCTACTGTGCGCCGAACGTGAACAGGATCTTGCCCGTGCGACCAGGCGCAAGTGAGTGCTCGAACGCCTTCTCGTACTCACCCAACGAGTACGTCGCCTCCACCGGCGCCGCGAGGTCGCCGGAAGCCACCAGCTCGGCGAGCTCCGCGTAGAGCGCCGTGACCTCGTCAGCAGTGGCAGTGCGGAGCCAGTTCATCAGCCAGAAGCCCGTGAGCGTGATGCCGCGGAAGACAACGTCGGCCGGTGAGATCCGCGGGGCGCCTTCCGGGAAGGCGTAACTGACGACCGTGCCGCCGTCCTTCAAGGCGCGAGTGAGGTCCTTGACGACCCCGCCGCCGGTCGCATCGAGGATCACCGACACGCGGTCGCCGGCCAGCGCGTCGCGGACGGAGGCGCGGAGGTTCTCGTCGGAGACCACCGCGGCGTCACCGCCGGCGGCGAGGACCGGCGCGACAGCAGAGGGGCGACGGACGACATTCAGGGTCCGCAACCCGGCCCGCCGGGCCAGCGCGATGACATACCGCCCCATCGCCGAGTTCGCGGAAGTCTGCGCGATCCACGACCCCGGTTCGAAGCGGGCGAAGGACCGCACCAGCAGGTACGCCGTCGCCGGGTTGACCGCGAGCATCGACAGCTGCTGCAGGTCGACGTCGTCGGGCACCGGCAGGACGCCGCGCCGCGGGAGTACCACCCGGTCGGCCCACAGGCCCGCCTCCGGCGAGGGCAGGACGAGCACCCGGCGGCCCACCAGGGCCGGATCACCGGACACCACCCGGCCCACGCCCTCGGCCCCGAGCGGCGCGGGCAACGCCGGACGCACGCCGTAGAGCCCGCGCATCAACAGGAAATCGGCCGGGTTCAGCGGCGCCGCCAGCATCTCGACCACGACGTCGTCCGGGCCGGGCGCCGGCAGGGGCCCGTCGTCGAGGCGCACGGAGGAAGCGGGGTCGCCGTATTCGGTCAGCAGGAGGCGGGCCATCGCGGGTGTCCTCTCGAAGCGAGCCGGGTCGTCCTCCGAAGGTTATGACACCTGTCATAGTTGTCAAGCCGGCAGGTCACGCAGGGCCACCCCGACCACGGCGGCGCCGGAGTGCGTCATGATCGTCGCGGCGTGGTCGGCGCCAGCGAGGCGGCGCGGGGGCCGCAGGGTGGGCAGCGCGGCGCGGAAAGCAGCCAGCGCGTCGTCGCTGTACGCGGGTGGCGTGTCCGCGCCGACGCCCCACTCCGCGCACACGAGTTCCGTCGGCACCGTGATCTCCTGCCAGCGCGAGTCGCCGAAGAACACGTCGGCGGCGTCGGACAGCACGGCCGCGCGGCTGAGCATCACGCGGCCGTCGGTCAGGTCGTGGTCGAGGCAGTCGAGCAGGAGCGGGTCGGCGGGGTCGAGCAGCGGGTTGGCGCGCGTGAAGTACGCGAGGTACTCGCCGACGTCGGCCCAGCGCCGCGAGACGCGCTCGAGCTGCGGCGCGAACGCGGCGGCCACCGTCTCGCGCGTGAGCCCCGGGGGCACGGTCATCGGCAGCCCGCCGTCCACCAGCACGAGGCCGCGCACGCGGTCCGGCCGGCGCGTGGCCAGTTCGACCGCCACGAACCCGCCCATCGACATCCCGCACACGTCCACCCGGTCGTGGCCCAGCGCGTCGAGCACCCGCACCAGGTCCTCGGCGTGCTGCCGCAGTGAAGACGGCCCGGCCACCGCGAAGCTGCCCGCGCGCCCGCGCAGGTCGGGCAGCACCAGCGAAAGGTCCGGCGCCTCGGCCCGCAGCCAGTTCCACAGCCGCCGGTTGCTCGTGACGCCGTGCACGGCGAGCACCGGCGCCGAGGCCGCCGTGACCACCTCCACGGCCAGCGCCCCGCCCTCGACGGGCACCGCCACGGTCCTCGATTCGCGATCCATCAGCCCACCGTAGCGGCCGCGACGGCCCGTTGGACCACTGTGGACGGTCATGGCCCGATCGGCGGCCACTCCTCGTGGTGGTCGAGCCACCACCGCGCGATGTCCAGCCGGCGCAGGAACCGCACCCCCGGCTTCTCCCCCGCGTACCGGACGAAATCCCGCACCGCCGACGCCCGCCCCGCCTGGCCGCTCCACCGCGGGTGCAGGCCCACCGTCATCATCCGCGCGCCATGCCCTTCGTCCGCCTCCTCGCACAGGTAGTCGAGCGCGAGCCGCAGGCTCTCGAAGAACTGCGCGGGCGAGCCGTAGGTGGGGCTCAGCAGGTAGCGGGTGTCGTTGTACACCTTCGAATACGGCACGATCAGCAGGCCGCGATCGGAGAAGTACGGCAGCTCGTCGTTGCACGGGTCGGAGTCGTAGAGGAACCCGCCTTCGGCCACGAGCAGGTCGAGCGTGTGCTCGCTCGGGAACGAGCGCACGTACCACCCGCGCGGCCGCTGCCCCGTGGTGCGCTCCAGCGAGGCGATCGCGCGCCGCAGGTGGTCGCGCTCCTCCTCGACCGGCATGCGTGCGTAGTCGAGCCAGCGGTACCCGTGGCCGATCACGTCGTGGCCGCGTTCGCGGATCCACTGCGCCACGGCCGGGTTGCGCTCCAGCGCGACCGCGCACGCGCCGATGCTCACCGGCACCGCATAGCGGTCGAAGATCCGCGCCAGGCGCCAGATCCCCACGCGGCTGCCGAACTCGTAGTGCGTCTCGGTGCCGAGGTCCCGCACCTCGGGCCCCACCTCGTAGGCGTATTCGCCCCAGCTGTCGTTGCGGCCGTCGCCGTCGGGGATCGAGTACTCGGCGCCCTCTTCGTAGTTCACCACGATGTTCACCACGACTTTGGCCTCGTCCGGCCAGCGCACGCGGGGCGGATACCGGCCGTAGCCGACGAAGTCACGCGGGGACGTGGTAATGGACACGGTGGCCGGGTCACGGGGTTCTGGCACGAACCCAGCGTGGCACGACCACCGCCGGCCGGCAGGGTCAGCTCGGCAGCTTCGCCGCCAGCACGTCCACCGGCGTGATCCGCGGCTCCACCGCGAACAGCTCGCGACCGCGTAGCTCGATCTGCTTGCGCACCTCACCCTGCAGATGGGTTTCGCGGTCTTCCTCGGTCTCGAAGGCGTCGAAGATCCGGAACGACGCCTCCCCGAGGCGGAAGCTGAACCAGGCGAGCGTGCCGGGCTCGGCGTCCACAAGGGACTTGGCGTCGACGAGGAACTGTGCCACGTCTTCCTCCTTGCCTGGTTTCGCTTCGAACTCCACGAAAAATCCGTACGCCGGCATGGTTTTCCTCCTCGCCCGGGCCACCGTGACCCGGCTCCTCGGACGCTAGCTGGCGCGAAGCGTGGGTGGCCCTCGAATCCCGCCAGATCGAGCCTCACCCGGCGCCCGATTCCTCAGCCGAGCGCCGGCGCCGCCCGGAACGTGGCCCGGTAACTGCCCGCGGTGGTGCCGACCTGCCGTTCGAAATGCCGCCGCAACGTCTCCGCCGAGCCGAACCCGACCATCGCCGCGATCTCCGAAATCCGGTGGTCGGTCGTCTCCAGCAGCACCTTCGCGCCGGCGACGCGCTCGCGGTTGATCCAGTCGAACACCGTCATCCCGGTCGCCCGGCGGAACTTCCGCACCAGGCTCCGCTCGCTCACGTGCACCTGCGCCGCCAGCCCGCCGAGCGTGAGCGGCTCGTGCAGGTGGTCGCGCAGCCACGCCAGGAACGACCCGAGCGCCGGCTCCCCCGCGACCCGGATCGACTCCTTCACGAACTGCGCCTGCCCGCCCGGCCGCCGCGGGGCCGTCACCAGCACTCGCCCGACGTCACCGGCGTACGCCTGCCCGAGGTCCTCGGCCAGCAGGTGCAGCGCCAGGTCCGTCGCCGAAAAGATCCCGCCGGACGTGTGCACCGGGCCGTCGTCGACATACAGACAACCGGGTTCCAGCTCGACCAGCGGGAACTCGCGGCGGAACTCCTCGGTGAACAGCCAGTGCGTCGTCGCGCGCCGCCCGTCGAGCAGCCCGGCCCGCGCGAGCAGGAACGCGCCGCCGCAGAACGACACCATCCGCGCCCCGGCCCGCGCCGCCTCGCGCAACGCCGCCGACACGACCGGCGACCGGTCCGCCAACGGATCCTCGACGCCCGGCACCACCACGGTGTCCGCCGTCCGCACCGCGTCCAACGGCGCCAGCTCCCCGAAGTCCACGCCGGAAGCCAGCGTCTGCCGGGGCCGCGCACCGCACAGCACGACCTCGTACGCGCTCTCGGTCTCCCCGGTCAGCTCGGCGATCGCCGCCATCCGCGGGCCGAACACCTGCTGCACCACCGCGACCTCCAGCGCCACCGAATCCGGCACCACCAGCACGGCGATCACGTGCTTGTCCCGCCCGCGCGAGGTCACGGGCAGCTTGGCCGGACGCATCGACACCCCGGATCCGGCGGAACCCGAGTACGGCGTCACAGCCGGCCCGCTTCCACCACGGCGGCCACGAACGCCCGCGGCTTCTCCTGCGGCAGGTTGTGTCCCGCGCCGGGCACGAGGTGGTGCACGCGCGGACCGGTGAAGTGCTTCGCCGACGCCGTGCCGTCGGTCGCCGGGAAGCTGCCGTCGGCGAGGCCGTCGAGTGTCACCGCCGGCACGGTGATCGGCGGCTGCGCCAACAACCGCGCCTCCAGGTCGGCGTAGCGCGGGTCGCCGGGCACCGCGCCCTGGCGGATGCGGTAGTTGTGCAACACCACGTCCACGTAGTCCGGGTTGTCCATCGCCGCGGCAGCGACGTCGAGGTCGGCGCTGGTGAAGTGCCAGTTCGGCGAGTTGTGCCGCCACACCACTTCGGCCAGCTCACGACGCGAGCGGGTGAGCGCGGTGCGCCCGCGCTCGGTGAGGAAGAAGTAGAAGTACCAGTGCGCCGCCTCGGTGTCGGCGGCGTCCGGCGACGATTCGACCACGGCCGGGTCGAGGTTCTGGATCAGGTAGCTGTTCACCGACACCAGCGCTCGGCACCGGTGCGGCCACAGCGCGGCGGCGACGTCGAGCGCGCGCCCGCCCCAGTCGTAGCCGCCGAACACCGCGCTCTCCACGCCGAGCGCGTCGAGGAACGCGATCAGGTCGGCACCGAGCGCGGCCTGTTGGCCGGACCGCATCGTGGTGGCGGCGAGGAAGCGCGTGGCACCGTGTCCGCGAAGATAGGGCACCAGCACGCGGTGCCCGAGCCGCGCCAGCGCGGGCGCCACCTCGGCGTAGGCGTGCGGGCTGTAGGGCCAGCCGTGGGCGAGCAGCACCACGCTGCCGTCGGCCGGGCCGACCTCGTGGTAGGCGAGGTCGAGCAGGTCGGTGCGCACGTGCCGGACCGGGCCGAGACCGGCCGGCGACGCAGGGGCCGGTGCGGTGCCGGCCGAAGCCGGGGAGGCCGGGAGCGAGGCGGCGACCGCCCCCGCGCCCACGGCCTTCCCGAACGCCCGCCGCGAGATCATGGTGTGCTCCTCATCGGTCGGGCGCGCCCTCAGGCGACGGTGGCGTCGATGGTGACCTCGACGTTGCCGCGGGTCGCCTTCGAATACGGGCAGATCTGGTGCGCGGCGTGGCCGAGCTCCTCGGCCGTGCGCTGGTCCACTCCGGACACTTCGAGGTGCAGCGCGGCGCTGAGCCAGAAGTCGGCCGACTCGTTGTGCAGCGTGATGTCGGCGACCACCGCGAGGTCGGCGAGCTTCACCTTCCGCTGCGCCGCCACGATCTTCACGGCGCCGAGGAAACACGACGCCCAGCCGGCGCCGAGCAGCTGCTCCGGGTTCGTGGCGCCGCCGTTGCCGCCGAGCTCTTTCGGGATGGCGAGCGTGACGTCGAGCGAACCGTCGGACGCGGTGGCGCGGCCGCCGTTGCGGCCCTCTCCGGTGGCGGTGACGACGGCGGTGTAAGTGGTTTCGGTCATGACGACTGTCCTTTCTCGACGGAAAATCGGGGTGTCAGGCGGTGGTGCGGGCCTGCGCGAGCAGCACGTCGCGCAGGATTTCGAGCTGACCGTGGTGCTGCACGAGATCGGTGCACAGGTGCAGCAGCGCACCGCCGGCGTCGAGGGGGTCACCGAGGCCCGGCAGAGCGGCCGCGACCTCGGCGTGCGGATCGGCGCGGGTCACGTCTTTCTCGAGCTGCCGCAAGGTCTTGCGCACGCGGTCGAGCAGCGGCGCGACCGGGCCGGCGGCGGTGAACTCGGCGTCGCGGTCGCGGTGGGCCGCGCGGCCGGCCACGACCTCCCCGGCCCAGTAGGCCGTGGCGCCGAGGCTGTGGTTGAGCACCGCGTACGGCGTGTTGGCGCCGGGCAGCTCGAGGCGCGTATTGGCCAGGTCGTCGCCGAGCTGCTCGACGATGCCGGCCATGCCGGTGAGCGCCCGGGTGACCACGTGCAGGTACTGGCCGGTGGTGATCACGGGCACTCCCCCGGCAGCGGCACCGGGGTGCCGGTGAGCGCGCCGAGCGTGAACAGCAGGTTCCGCAGCACGAGCAGAAGCGAGGCAGTGGGATCCATGCGAACCGAGACCTTTCCGGACGGGGCCGTGAACCGCGGTTTCCGCGGGGCCCGGTGGCGATGCCGAAACTCTCGCATGACTATTCGTCACCGGTCAAGAAGGTTACGCATTTTATTTTCCATTCCGGTAAACTCGTTTTTATCGGTTAGCACTTGTTGCGTTCTTTTTCGTCACCTGTCAGACTGGTGCGATGGAACACGCCTTCCCCTGCGGGAACCCGGCACTCGACTTCGTCGGGACCCTGCGCGCCCGGCGCAACGCCGAACCCCTGGAGAAGCTGGGCTCACCGCGCAACCTCGACGCGTGGTTCCGCGAGTCGGGGGTCACCGACACCGACCCGGGCAGCCGGCCCCACGACGTGGCCGCCGCCATCGAGCTGCGTGAGGCCATCTACGCGCTGGTCGCGGCCCGGTTGTCCCACCACGAGTCCGATCAGCGCGCGATGACGCTGCTCAACGAGTTCGCGGCGCAGCCCACCACCGTGCCGCAGCTGACCCCGGAGGGCCGCCGGCTCGAGGCCACCGCCACGCAGGCGCTGTCGTCGGTGGCGCGCGAGGCCGTGGAGATCCTCGGCGGTCCCGACGCCGACCTGCTCAAGGAGTGCGGCCGGCCCGAGTGCACCCAGGTCTACCTCGACCGCTCCCGCGGGTCGCGGCGCGAGTGGTGCGCCATGGCGACCTGCGGGAACAAGATGAAGGCCGCCGCCTACCGCGCCCGCCAGCGCGGCAACCCACCGCTCACACCGTCGCGACAGGTCGGCTGACCGACTCCCCCGCACGACCCCAGCCCGGCGAAGACACCTTCACCGGGCTTTTTCGTGGCGCAAATCATAACCTGTCTAGATGGTGACGATATTTCGCTAGGCTTCGGGCATTCCATTTCCCGGGGGAGAAGCCATGCTCACTCTTGTGCTCACCGGTCTGCTCGCGGGTGCGGTCACCGGCATTTCTCCGTGCGTACTGCCGGTGCTGCCCGTGGTCCTCACCGCCGGGTCGCGCCGGCCCGTGCGCGTGGTGGCGGGGCTCGTGGTGAGCTTCGGCCTCGCGACGCTCTTCGGCTCCCTGGTGCTGAGCGCGTTCCACCTGCCCCAGGACCTGCTGCGCGACGCCGGCATCGCGGCTCTCGCTCTGCTCGGGCTGGGCCTGGTCTCGCGGCGCGTCGGCGAGCTGCTGGAACGGCCGTTCGCCCGGCTGCGCGGCCGCACGGCCGGCCCGGACTCCGGCGCGTTCTCGGTCGGTCTCGCGCTCGGCCTGGTCTACGTGCCGTGCGCCGGCCCGGTGCTGGCGACCATCGCCGTGCTCGGCGCGACCCACCGGATCGGGTTCGGCGCGGTGGCCCTCACGGCGGCGTTCAGCGTCGGCGCGGGCCTCCCGTTGCTCGCGCTCGCCTTCGCGGGCGACGCGTTGGCGCACCGGGTCCGGGCCCTGCGGTCACGGGCTCGCGCGATCCGCGTGACCACCGGCATCGCCCTCCTGGCGGTCGCGGTGGCCACGGCGTTCGACCTCACCGCGGGCCTGCAGCGCGCGGTGCCCGACTACACGGCGGCGCTGCAGAAGTCTTTCGAGGCCACGACTTCCGCGACCACTGGCCTGCGCCGGCTCACCGCCGCACCCGAGCCCACCGGCATCACCTCGTGGCTCAACACGCCGCCGCTCACGATCGCCGGCCGACAGGGGAAGGTCGTGCTCGTCACGTTCTGGACCTACAGCTGCGTGAACTGCCTGCGCGCGCTGCCCCACTACGAGAGCTGGTACCGCACCTACCGCTCGTCGGGCCTCGTGGTGCTCGGCGTGCACACGCCGGAGTTCGCGTTCGAGCACGAGCCCGCCAACGTCGCCGCGCAGGTCCGCGCCCTCGGCGTCGACTACCCGGTGGCCCTCGACAACGACTACGCCACCTGGAACGCCTACGGCAACCAGTACTGGCCCGCCTCCTACCTCGTCGACGCCTCCGGCCAGATCCGCGGCTCCCACTTCGGCGAAGGCGCCTATGCCGACACCGAACAGCAGATCCGCGACCTCCTCACCGTCGCCGGCGCCGGACCCTTGCCGCCGCCCACCGACGTCCCCGACGCGACCCCGCTCGAACCCACCACGCCGGAGACCTACCTCGGCCCGGCCAACGCGCCCGTCGCCCTCACCGGCGACCAGCCACCACCGGGCCGGACCCGCACGCTGCACTTCCCCGCCGCCGTCGCGTCCGACACCTTCGCCCTCGACGGCACCTGGACCGCCTCGGGCGAGTCCCTCACTGCGGGCCCCTCCGCGCGGCTGCGCCTGAACTTCCGCGCCCGCACCGTCCACCTCGTCCTCGGCGGCACGGGCACGGTGACCATCGACGACAACGGCACCTTGACGACCGTGGCCGCCTCGGGCGTCCCGAAGCTGTACACGCTGGTTTCCGGCCCGGCATCCCGCCGTTCGACGTTGACGCTTTCCCTCAGCCCGGGCCTTCAGGCTTACGACTTCACGTTCGACTGAGCGAGTTGCCCACAATGGAGGATCAGATGGCGCGCGGTGCCCGCCTGTAGTCACCGATCGCGCACCGCCACCCGGTCTCACGGTCCAACCACGTCGCGGCGCCGTCGACCAACCCCGCCCGCGCCGGCCGCGACGTCGCCGGAACCAGCGGCAGCCCGATCCGCAAGTTGTCGACCACGAAGTCCTGCAGCCGATCCGCGACGTCGACCAGCCGCGGCTTCCCGGTCCCGGCGTGCATCGAAGCCGAAACGGACACCGCCGGGACCGTCGAGGTGCACCCGCAGCTCGTCGGCACCGACGAGGTACACCGACCAGGTCACGGATCGGAGCCACGAAAGCTGCTCGGCATCGTCCGTGCCGGTCAGGAAATCGCGCAGCACCAACGCCACATCGGGTGCATCATCGCCGGCCACAAGCGGGCCCGGCGGAGAGTCCGGCACGGGCGGCGTCCCCGGGGAAATGTGCAGCGAACTCCGGAACGCTTCGCCACCGTCCATCGTCAGCCCCTCCTCGCGTCGACCACCGACCCGCAGGCTACCTCGAACCCTCCACAATGGACGAATCACAACCCCCGCAACGGCAGCTTCGTGATCTTCCCCGTCGGCCCCTTCGGCAGTTCGTCGACGATCCGCACGCGACGCGGGTACTTGTACGCCGCGATCCGCTCCTTCGTCCAGGCCACAATCTCCGATGGCGAAGCCGACGCGCCCGGCTTCAGCGAAACCACCGCCACGATCTCCTCTCCCAGCCGCTCGTCCGGCTCCCCGATCACGGCGGCCTCGGCCACGGCCGGGTGGCGGTAGAGCAGCTCCTCCACCTCGCGCGGGTACACGTTGTACCCACCGCGGATCACGAGGTCCTTCTTGCGGTCCACCACGAACACGAAGCCGTCCTCGTCGACGTAGCCGAGGTCGCCGGTGTGGAACCAGCCGCCGCGGAAGGCTTCGGCGGTTTCGGCGGGGCGTTTGTAGTAGCCCTTGGTGATGTTGTGCCCGCGCAGCACGATCTCGCCGACGTGGTCGGGCCCGGGCGGCAGCGGGTGGTCGGCGCCGTCGACGATGCGCAGCTGCACGCCCCAGATCGGCTTGCCGATGGAGAGCACCTTCCGGTTCGCGGCGCCCGGGTTCACGGTGGTCGTCGACGCGGATTCGGACAGGCCGTAGCCCTCCAGGACCGGGATGCCGTACTTCTCCTCGAACGCGAGCAGCACCTGTTCCGGGATCGCGGCGCCGCCGGAGCTGCCGATGCGCAGGCTGCTCGTGTCGTACGCCGAGCTGTCGGCGACGGCCAGCGCGTGGTACATCGTGGGCACGCCGGCCATGATCGTCACACGGTCGCGCTCGATGGCGGCCAGCACGGCGTCCGGCTCGAAGCGGCGCACCACCGACACCGTGCGCCCGTGGCGGGCCGCGGAGTTGAGGATGCTGGAGAGGCCGTAGACGTGGAAGAACGGCAGCACGGCGAGCACCACGTCGTCGGGTTCCGCGCCGAAGGTCTGGCCGCCGATCGTGCACGTCATGTACAGCGAGAAATGCGACAGCTCGGCGCCTTTCGGGCGGCCGGTGGTGCCGCTGGTGTAGAGCAGCACGGCGGTGTCGTCGGCCGCGCCCGGGTGCAGGTCGCCGTCGTCCGCCGCGGCGAGCAGCTCGGAGAACTCGACCGCCTCGGCCGGCCAGCCGGAAAGATCACCCACGACGACCGCGGCGACCTCGGGCACCGAGGCGAGCGCCTTGGTCACCTCGCCCACGAGTGCCGTGTCGGCGATGAGCAGCCGTGAGTCGGAGTCGGCCAGGTGGTAGGCGATCTCGTCGGCCTTGAGCAGCGGGTTCAGCGGCACCATCGTGAGCCCGGCCTTGAGGATCCCGAAGTACGCGAACACGAACTCGGGCACGTTGGCCAGCTGCACCGCGATCTTGTCGCCGGGCGCGAAACCCCGCTGCCGCAACGCCGTGGCGACCCGGCCGGACGCCGCGTCCACCTCGGCGTAGGAGTGGATTCCACCCGGAAAACGCAGAAAGTCCTTTTCCGGCTGGGCGAGAGCGGACTCCCGCAGGATCGTGGCCAGGTTGAAGCTCACGCTACCTCCGAACCTCGTTCTGCCCACGACACGCGTGAGCAGCGCACTTCGTTGTCGACCCAGTCCGGTCGAGCCCAGGCTACCGAATCCTGTTCGGTTCGCCGAGGACTACTAGTTCGACGATCGAACAAACAAGGGTTACAGTCGGGATCATGCCCTCCCCCGGAGAATCCCGCGAACAGACCGCCACGAACGCCGTGCGGGCGCTGGCCCGCGTCTCACGGTTGCTCGAGCGCTCCTCGGGGGAGCTCAACCTCGCCCACTACCGCGTGCTCTCGGCCGTGGCCTCGGGCGACGAGCGCGCCTCGCGCGTGGCCCGGCGCCTCGCCCTCGGCCGCCCGGCGATCAGCGCCGCGGTGGACGCCCTCACGAAGCGCGGCCTGCTGATCCGCGGCGACGTCGACGCCGACCACCGGGCCACGGCGCTTTCCCTGACCCCCGAAGGCGAACAGCTGCTCGCCACCACCGAGGCCGGGATGGTCGAAGGCCTCATGGCGCTGGTTTCCCGCACCTCCGACGGCGACGGCGTGCTCGAGTCGCTCAGCCGGCTCGGCGACGCGATCGACGAGGTCATGGCGCAGCGCTCGGCCGGAAGCCGGTGAGCGGCACGCAAGAGAAGTCCCGCTGGCTGCGCCGCCTCAGCGGCTACGTGCTGCGCCACCGCCGCGAGCTGCTGATCGCGTTCGGCGCCGCCGTGCTCGGCAGCGCCTGCCAGACCGTGGTGCCGCTGCTGGAACGCCAGATCGTCGACGGCGTGATCCTCAGCCGCACGGCCTCGCTCTGGCCGTGGCTCATCGCGCTGCTCGTGATCGCCGCAGCGGCCTTCGTGTTCGCCTACCAGCGGCGCTACCACGGCGGCCGCGTCGCGCTGGCCGTGCAGTACGACCTGCGCAACGACATCCAGGCCCACCTGCAGCGCCTGGACTTCGCGAACCTCGACCGCATGCCCACGGGCCAGGTCGTGTCGCGCGCGACTTCGGATTCCGCGCTGGTGCAGGGGCTGCTCAGCCTGCTGCCGATCATGAGCGGCAACATCCTGCTGGTCTTGCTCTCGCTCGGCGTGATGCTGGTCCTCTCCCCGCTGCTCGCGCTCGTGAGCCTGATCGTCGTGCCGCTGCTGCTCACCGTGAGCTACCGGATGCGGCGCCGGATCTTCCCCGCCACCTGGGCCGCGCAGCAGCGCGAGGGCGACGTGGTGCAGATCGTGGACGAAGACGTGAACGGCGTGCGCGTGGTCAAGGCGTTCGGCCAGGAAGGCCGCGAGCTGAACCGCCTGGCCGACACCGCGGGCGATCTCTACGGCATGCAGCTGCGCGCCGTGCGGCTGCAGTCGCGCTACCAGCCGCTGCTGCAGGCGATCCCCGCGCTCGGCCAGGTCGCGATCCTCGTGCTCGGCGGCTGGCTCGCGCTGCACCACGGGCTGAGCCTCGGCACGTTCCTCGCGTTCTCCACCTACGTCGGCCAGCTGATGGCCCCCGCGCGCCAGCTCGCCGGCGTGCTCGCGATCAGCCAGCAGGCCCGCGCCGGCGTGGAGCGGATCTTCCAGCTGATCGACCTGGAACCGGACATCGCCGACGCACCCGACGCCGTCGAGCTGCCGACCGCCAAGGGCGAGATCACGTTCGAGGACGTCCACTTCGGCTATTCCCCCGACGCGCCGGTGCTGCGCGGGTTCGACCTGCGTGTCGGCGCCGGCGAGCGCGTGGCGCTGATCGGCCCGAGCGGCAGCGGCAAGACCACGGCGACCATGCTCGTCTCCCGCTTCCACGACCCGGACTCCGGCGCCGTGCTGCTCGACGGCCAAGACCTGCGCACCGTGCGGCTCCAGTCCCTGCGTTCGCAGGTCGGCGTGGTGTTCGAGGAGAGTTTCCTGTTCTCCGACACGATCCGCGCCAACATCGCCTACGGCCGGCCCGGTGCCACCGACGAGGAGATCTCCGCGGCGGCCAAGGTCGCCGAGGCCGACACCTTCATCCGCGCGCTGCCGCAGGGCTACGAAACCGTGGTCGGCGAACGCGGGCTCTCGCTTTCGGGCGGGCAGCGCCAGCGCGTGGCCCTCGCCCGCGCGATCCTCACCGACCCGCGCGTGCTCGTGCTCGACGACGCCACCAGCGCCGTCGACGCCAACACCGAGGAATCGATCAACGCGTCGCTGCGCATGGTGCTGGCCGGGCGCACCACGCTGCTCGTCGCGCACCGCCGCTCGACCCTGCACCTGGCCGACCGCGTGGTGGTGCTCGACCACGGCGTGGTCGCCGACCAGGGCACCCACGAGGAGCTGCTCGACCGCAGCGCGCTGTACCGCACGTTGCTCACGGGCCTCGAAGAGGAAGCCGCCGAACGGGTCGGCGACCGGATCGAAGCGCTCACCGCGGCCGGCACC
This sequence comes from Amycolatopsis rhabdoformis, assembly GCF_035918295.1. Classification (GTDB taxonomy): domain Bacteria; phylum Actinomycetota; class Actinomycetes; order Mycobacteriales; family Pseudonocardiaceae; genus Amycolatopsis; species Amycolatopsis rhabdoformis. The sequence goes on along the minus strand of NZ_CP142149.1, from coordinate 1,290,383 downwards.
ACGGCGTCGGCCTGGCGCGGTGACCGCACCGGACAGCCGCGCAACGGTCAGCGGCTCGCCGCCCGTCCCACCGGCGCCGCCGGCATCGGAGCCGGCCTCGGCGGCTCGGCCGGCGGCCGGAGCTGGCGCGCCGCGCTGCCCCCGACCCCTCAGCTGCTGGCCAGCGTCGACCGGCTGAAACCCGTGCGGGACTTCGCGAAGGTCGACCTCGAAACCGAAGCCCGCCAGCAGCGCACGTTCTCCCTGCGCACGCTGCTGCGCGAATTCCGGCGGCCACTGCTGTTCGGGCTGCTGCTGGTGGTGATCGACGCCGTCGCGTCGGTGGTCGGGCCGGTGTTCGTGAAGAGCGGCATCGACGATGGGGTGCTGCAGGGTTCGCAGGCCGTGCTGTTCGGCGCGGCGGGGCTGTTCCTGCTGATCACGCTCGTGGCGTTCCTCGACGAGGTGGCGCAGACGTTCGTGACCGGGCGCACCGCGCAGCGCGTGATGCTGTCGCTGCGCATCCGGATCTGGGCGCAGCTGCAACGGCTTTCGCTCGACTACTACGAGCGCGAGATGGCCGGCCGGATCATGACGCGGATGACCACCGACGTCGACCAGTTCGAGTCGCTCATCCAGAACGGGTTGCTCTCGGCACTGGTCGCGTTCGTGACGTTCGCCGGTGTCGGCGTGACGCTGGTCGTGGTCAACCCGCTGCTGGGCCTCTGCACGCTCACGGTGGTGGTGCCGCTGGCCATCGGCACGGTGATCTTCCGCCGGCGCGCGGCGAAGCTCTACGACGTGGCGCGCGAACGCGTGGCGATCGTGAACGCCGATTTCCAGGAAAGCCTTTCGGGCGTGCGGGAATCGCAGGCGTTCGCGCACGAGGACGAGACGATCCGCCGCTTCCGCCGCCTCGGCCGCGACTACCTCGACTCGCGGTACTCGGCGCAGCGCCTGGCCGCGACCTACTTCCCGTTCGTGCAGTTCCTCTCGGCGGGCGCCGACGCGATCGTGCTCGGCGTCGGCGCCGGGATGATCTACTCGGGCCGGCTCACGCCGGGTGCGCTGATCGCGTTCATCCTCTACATCGACCTCTTCTTCTCCCCCATCCAGCAGCTTTCGCAGGTGTTCGACTCGTGGCTGCAGACGCGCGTGTCGGTGAGCCGCATCTCCGACCTCATGCGCCTGGAGACGCTCACCCCGCCCGCCACCTCGCCGCTGGACCCGGGCCGGCTTCGCGGCGAGATCACCTTCGACGGCGTGCGGTTCGCCTACCCGTCGGCACCGGGTCCGGTGTCTGCCGAACGCCGGGGCCCCGCCGATCCGCGGCTGGTCGCGGGCTCGTCCGTGGTGCTGAAACCGCCGGAGGCCTTGCGTGAGGTCGACCTCACGATCGCGGCCGGCGAGACCGTGGCCCTGGTCGGCGAGACGGGCGCGGGCAAGTCGACGCTGGTCAAACTCCTCGCGCGCTTCTACGACCCCGACACCGGCAGCGTCCGCGTCGACGGCCACGACCTGCGCTCCCTCGACCTCGCCGCCTACCGCCGCGCGCTCGGCTACGTGCCCCAAGAGGCGTTCCTCTTCACCGGCACCGTGCGCGACAACATCGCCTACGGCCGCGCCGACGCCACCGACGCCGAAGTGGAAGCCGCCGCCCGCGCGGTCGGCGCCCACGACTTCGTGGCCACCCTCCCGGGCGGCTACCTCCACGAAATCGCCGAACGCGGCCGCTCCCTGTCGGCGGGCCAACGCCAACTCCTCGCGCTGGCCCGCGCCCAACTCGTGGACCCGGCCATCCTCCTGCTCGACGAGGCCACGTCCAACCTCGACCTCGCCGCCGAAGCCCACGTCGCCGACGCCATGCGCACCCTGGCCGCCGGCCGCACCACCATCGTCATCGCCCACCGCCTGCAGACCGCCCAGTCCGCCGACCGCATCGTCGTCCTCGACCACGGCCGCATCGCGGAGTCCGGCGCGCACGCCGAGCTCCTGGCGCGCGGGGGGCGGTATGCCGGGATGTGGGAGGCGTTCGAGCTGCTGTCGGGGCAACGGTGATCGGGCAGCGCCGCCCCGAACGACTCGGGTGTTGCGCCAGCACCCACCGGGCCGGCCCTACGAGGCCCACCGAGCCCACAGCCACCACGCCAGGCTGAGCCGGACCGGGCTGAGCCGGACTGAACCGGGCTGGGCTGAGCCGGACCGGGCCAGGCCGGGACTGGCCGCGCTGAACCGGACTGCGCGGGCCTGACCACAAACACCAGGCCCACACCCACCGGGCCGGGACAAACCCCACCCTCCCGAGGGGGCCGTCCCCGAACCCATTCTATCGGCGACCACCGACAAAAACCCCGTCCAGCACCGTCTTGGAGCCGGTTGTCCACAGCCGGACGAGTGATTCATCCGGCGACCCGGCAACCCGGTGACCCACTAACCAACTTTCACTCCGACTTCGCCAGTTGTTGACCAAGTCCACCACCTCCGGCTATGGTCTAGACCACAATGCATTCCTTCGCCCCCGGCCCCACCCAGCCGGGAGCACTCCCCGAAGGAGCCTGATGTGAAAGCGAACCGGAAACTCATCGCCGGCCTCACCGGCGCCGCCCTCGCGCCCGTGCTCGTGCTCGTCGGGCCCGCCGGCATCGCGAGCGCCCACGGTTACGTGAACTCGCCCGCCAGCAGGCAGGCGCAGTGTGCGCAGGGGATCGTGGACTGTGGGGCGATCAAGTACGAGCCGCAGAGTGTCGAAGGGCCCAAGGGCCTGCACAGTTGCAACGGCGGCAAGGCAGAATACGCCGAGCTCAACGACAACTCGAAGCCCTGGCAGGCCGCGTCCGTCGGCTCCACGGTCACGTTCACCTGGACTTTCACCGCGCGCCACAGCACGGCGAGCTACGAGTACTACGTGGGCGACGAGAAGGTCGCGAGCTTCGACGGCCACAACCAGCAGCCGCCGGAAACCGTGGCGCACCAGGTGGACCTGGGCGGCCACCCCGGCCGCCAGACCGTGCTCGCCGTGTGGAACATCGCCGACACGGCCAACGCGTTCTACTCCTGCATCGACCTCCAGGTCGGCTGAGCAGCCCGAAAAGAAGCCGGCCGGCAGCCGGTTTCCCCTCGGCGACAACGATTCCCCGCCCACGCCGTGGTCACCCCCAAGCATTCTCCAGGAGGCGATTTCCCTGATCTCCCGACGAGCCTTCCTCGGCGCTTCCGCCGCAGCAGCCACCTTTCCGTTGTGGGGCACCAGAACCGCCTCCGCAACAACCCCGGACACAGTGAAGCTCGTGTTCGACGACCGCTCCGGCGCCGACCAGACCTACATCTACGTCACCGGCATCGCACCGGACAACCGGCCCGTGATCCTCAAGGCCGACGGCACGCCGTACTACCCGCCGTCACCGTCAGCGCAGACACCGCTCGCCGAAGACTGCGCCATCCCCGCGACGGCGAAGCTCAACGTGCCCAAAATGGCGGGCGCCCGGATCTACGTGGTCACCGACGCCAAACTCGACTTCTTCGTGAACCCCGGCCCCGCCCTCGTGCACCCGAGCTTCGTGGACACCGCGGACCCGAACCACGGCCGCAGCTGGTCCTTCTGCGAGTTCACCTTCAACGACGCGGTGCTGTTCGCCAACATCAGCTACGTCGACTTCGTCGCGATCCCGATGGGCCTGCACCTCACCACCACCGGCTCCGGCGACCAGACCGTGCCCGGCCTGCCCGCCGGCTCGCTCGATCCGATCAGCGCCGCACTGAAGGCCCAGGGCGGCGCGTGGGCCGAGCTCGTGGACACCGGCGCCGACGGCCGGCCGCTGCGGGCGTTGTCCGCGCAGCACCGCGCCGATCGCTTCAGCGGCTACCTCGACGGTTACCTCGACTCCGTCTGGCAGAAGTACGCGGGCACCGACCTCACCGTCGATTCGCAGATCCCCGGCCTCGGGAAGTTCACCGGTCGCGTCGGCGGCGACGGGCAGCTCGCGTTCGGCAGCGAGAAGTTCGCCAAACCAGCCACCGCCGACGTGTGGAGCTGCGACAGCGGCCCGTTCGCCCTGCCGGCCGGGGCCAGTGACGCGCGCAAGGCCATCGTCCCGCGCCTCGCCGCCGCCCTGAACCGCACGACGCTGCTCGACAACCCGAACCAGCCCGACGGCGAAGACCCGGCGAAGTTCTACACCGCCCCGCAGACCAACCACTACGCCCGCATCGTGCACAGCCGCCTGCCGGACAACCGGGGCTACGCCTTCCCCTACGACGACGTCTCCCCCGCCCCGGACTTCAGCGGCGCCGTGCAGGCCGGCGACCCGGACACCCTCACCATCACGATCAACGCGCTGCGTTAGCACCCCGCTCGAACTGTACTGTATGGTACAGACAGACGGCGGGCATCGGGCCCGCTCCCGGAGACGGGCCCGATGCCATGTCCCGCAGCGATTTCCTGGTCACCACCGAGTGGCTGGCCGCCCACCTCGACGACGCCGGCGTGCGGATCGTCGACATCCGCGGCTCCGTGCCGCCGCTGCCCGGCCAGGGTGCGCAGCCCGCCGGGCTCGGGTACGAGAGTTCGGCCGACGAGTACGCCGCCGGGCACCTCCCGGGCGCGGTGTTCCTCGACTGGACGCGCGACATCGTCGACCCGGACGACGCCGTGCCCGTGCAGGTGGCCGGCGCCGAGCAGTTCGCCGAGGCCATGGCGCACGCCGGGATCGGCGACGAGCACCTCGTGGTGGCCTACGACACGCACCCGGCCTCGACCTTCGCCACCCGGCTGTGGTGGGCGCTGCGCTACCACGGCCACCAGCGCGTGGTGGTGCTCGACGGCGGGTTCACGAAGTGGCAGCAGGAAAACCGTCCCGTGGACACCGCCGTGCCGCAGCACCCGCGCGCGACGTTCACGCCGCACACCCGGCCCGAGCTGCGCGCCACGGCCGAAGACGTGCTGGCCGCGCTGGACAAGCCGGACACGCAGCTCGTCGACGCCCGCGACCCCGGCCAGTACACCGGCGAGATCGCGCGCCCCGGCAACCGCCCCGGGCACATCCCCGGCGCCGTGAACGTGCCGCGCGAAGACCTCGTGGACCTCACCACCGGCACCTGGCGCCCGACCGCCGAGCTCACGCGGATCTTCGCCGCCGCCGAGCTCGACCCGGACCGGCCGGTCCTCGCCTACTGCAACGGCGGGGTCGCGGCCTCGACCGTCCTCTTCGGACTCGGCCTGGCCGGCTACCCGCTCGGGGCCAACTACGACGGCTCCTGGAACGAGTGGAGCGCGCGAGCCGACCTGCCCGTCGAAACCGCCTGAGGAGGCCGCCGTGGTCACCGAAATCGCCACCCTCACCGCGCTGCCCGGGGGCGCCGACGAGCTGGGCCGCGCCCTCGCCACCGGCGTGCCGTTCCTGCGCGAACACCCGGATTGCCGGTCCGCGAAGGTCAGCCGGTGTGTGGAAGAGCCGGGCCGCTTCACCGTCGCGGTGGACTGGACCTCGGTCGAGGGACACGAGCAGTTCCGTTCGACCCCGCTGTTCCGCCAGTGGATCGGCTCGATCGCGGGCCGCTTCGACCCCGCGACGCTCGACACCCGCCACTACGAAGAGTATCCAGCGTAGATGCGCCCCGAACCGACCACGAGCCGCGGCCGCCGCACGCGCGAGAAGATCGTGACCACGGCCGCACGGCTGATGCACGAGCGCGGCCTCGGCGGCACGCCGCTGGAAGACGTGCTCGCCGAGAGCGGCACCGGCAAATCCCAGCTCTACCACTACTTCCTCGGCAAGCAGGACCTCGCCGTCGCCGTGCTGGAGCACCAGCTCGAACGCGTGCTGGCCGCGCAGCCGTCGCTGCGGGACGAGGGCTGCACCGACGTGCGCCGCTGGCGTGACGAGGTGCTCGCCGCGGCCGAGGAGAGCGGGTACGGCAACTGCCCGCTCGGCGCCTTCGTCGGCCAGGTCGACGACGACGCCGAGCTGCGGGCCACCCTCGCGCGCCTCTTCGATCGCTGGCAGGCCGCGATCACCGAGCTCGTGCGCCGCGCCCAGGCCGCGGGCGAGATCCCCGCGGACGTGTCCGCGGAGGACCTCGCCCTCACGTTGCTCACCGCGCAGCAGGGCGGCACGGCGATGTCGCACCTGCACGGCTCACCCGACGCCCTCGCCCGCTCGCTCGACGGCGTGCTCGCGCGCGTCAGCCGGTGAGGTCACCCTCGGCGGCGTTCTTCGCCGCGTAGAAGGCCAGCTTCTCCTCGTCGACCTCCACGCCCAGGCCCGGTCCGGTCGGCACCTTCAGGCGGCCGTTCTCGAACCGCAGCGGCTCGACGATGTCGTCCACGTGCAGGTAGTACATGCTGTCGATCGCGCGCGACAGCACCGGCGTGCTGGCGACCACGGCGAGGTGCGCGGCCGTCGCGATGCCGAGCTCGCCACCGCTGTGCAGGTTCATGCCGAGGCCGAACGTCTCGCAGTGCGCGGCGAGCGCCTTCGTCGCCGCGATGCCGCCCCACTTGTAGACGTCGCCGTGCACCACGTCCACCGCGTTCAGGCGCACCGCCGGGGCGAACTCCTCGAAGCGGACCAGGCACATGTTGGTGCACAACGGGATCCGCACCTTCGCGCGGACCTGGCTCATGCCCTCGATGCCCACACACGGGTCTTCGAGGTACTCCAGGTCGAGCTCCTCCATCGCGAGCCCGGCGCGGATCGAGTCGGGCACCGACCACGCGGCGTTCGGGTCCACGCGCAGCTCGACGTCGGGCAGCGCGCGCCGCAGCTCACGCATGATCTTCACGTCGCCGAACACGTCGGTGGTGCCCTTGAGCTTCACGGCCGTGAAGCCGCCTTCGGCCACGACCTTCGACGCGTGCTCGGCGATGCCCTGCGCCAGCTCGCGGCCCTGCGCGCCCGGCGCGTCGGCGCGGGTCACGAGCGCGGTGATCGGCACTTCGTCGCGCACCGGCCCGCCGAGCAGATCGGTCACGCGCTGGCCGGTGGCCTTGCCCATCACGTCCCAGCACGCCACGTCGAGCGCCGCCAGCGCCGCGTAGCCCAGGTAACCGTGGAAGAACGGCACCATGTGGTGGCGCCGGTGGAAGGCCTCGAGCGCGAACGGGCTCGTGCCGATCAGCTCGGCACCCAGCTGGCGGGTGAGCTCGGCGACGGGCCGGCCCCACATCGTCTCGCCCCAGCCCTCCACGCCGGTGTCGGTGCGCAGCCGCACGACCGTGCGGGTCTCCCCCGTCTTGGTCTCGAACGAGCTGGTGAACGGGTTGGTCAACGGCAGGTTCACGACCTGCACGTCGACATCGGTGATCTTCATGCCTCCCCTTCGGTGTGTGCGTGCTCGCGAGTGGCGCTCGCGAAGGCGCGGATCGCGGCGGCCAGCGCCGCCACCCGCCGGTCGAGCAGATCGGCGCCGCGTTCGGCGGTCGCCGCCGTGGCGTCGTCGGTCGAGCCGCCGACGCGGGCCCATTCGCCGTACCGCTCGACCGTGAGCCCCGGGTACGGCGGCCGGTCGAACAGCGGCGGCGGGGTCACGTCCGGGCGCGGCCCGGGTTCGCGGACCAGGTCAGGCTTCGCGGCGAGCATCAGCGACGTCTCGAACAGCCCGGCGTGGCCCGGCGAGGCGGGCTCGCCGATCGCCCAGTACGAGCACGCGGCGAGCGCGACGTCGGCCTTCAGCGCGTACTGCTTCACAGCCAGCCGCATGATCTCGTCGTTGCCGCCGTGGCCGTTCACCACGAACACGCGCGAGAACCCGCTGCGCCCGAGTGAATCGAGCACGTCGGCGAGCACGGCCTGCAGCGTGGCGGCCGAAAGCGACACCGCGGCCGCGAACAGGTGGTGCGGGCTGTGCCCGAACGGCAGCGCGGGCAGCCGCACCACCTCCGGCTCGCCGCCGAGCCGCTCCAGCGCGCCGTCGACCACGGCCTCGGCCAGCATCGTGTCGGTACCCATCGGCAGGTGGCCGGCGTGCTGTTCCTGCGAGCCGATCGGCAGCAGCGCGATGGCCGACGGCGCGGCCGCGCGCACCTCCCGCCAGGTCATCCGCGTCAGTTCGGGCATGTGGGCTCCCCTCGTCGGGCCGGGCGTGGCATCGTGACCGCATGAATTCCGGCGAACGGCCAGCACTGCGGCTGGTCCCGGCTCCGGCCGTGGCCCCGGACGCCGAGGTCAAGGCACCGCTGCTGGGCGCCGTCGAGCTGCTGCCCGCACGCGTGCGGGCCGCGCTGCTCGACCTGTCGGGCACGGTCGTCTGGCAGAGCACCACGACCTACCCGCACGGCACGGCCGACCCCGCCGAGATCGACGCCGCGCTCGCGGAGGCGGTGCGGTTCCCGAGCCCGCCGACCGGGGTCGGGATCGCCGCCGCGGGCCTGGTCGACGCCGCGGCGGGCGTGATCATCGAGGTCAACGAGGTGCCCGCGCTCCACGGCTATCCGGTGGCCGAGGTGGTGACGCGGCTGGCCGGCGTGCCGGTGCACGTGGAGCACCTCGCCCGTGTGCAGGTGCTCGGCGACCGCTGGTTCGGCCCGGGCCGCGGCCGCACCACCTTCGCGTCGGTGTCGACCGGCGAGGTGCTCGGCGTCGGCATCCTCTACGACGGCGAGGTGCTCGCCCCGCCCGGCGGACGCAGCGGGGCGCACATGACGGTGGCCGCCAGCGGCCTGCCGTGCACCTGCGGCGCGCGGGGCTGCTGGAAGACCGTGGCGACCACGTCGTGGCTGCGCGCCGAAGCCGAGCGCCGCGGCCTGGCCGGGCGCACGGTTGCCGAGCTGGCCGGCGACCCGCTGCTCGACGAGTACGCGGGCAATATCGCGCTCGGCCTGGTCAACATCCAGCAGCTGTTCGCGCCCGGCCTGTTCATCCTGCACGGCGAGGCCTCCGAGGGCGGCGAGGCGTTCCGCGCCCGCATCGAGCACCGGCTGCGCGAGGACTCGTCGTGGGCCACCGGCGCCGAACCGCCCCGGGTGCTGGTCAACACCGGCCCGGCCGACGACATCGTGCTGCTCGGCGGCGCGGGCCTGGTGCTGTCGCGGCACTGAGCAGCGCACGGACCACCGCCCGGCGTCCGGCGGCGGCCCCAACACCGACCACGGCTCCGACCACACCACCAGCCACGGTTCTGACCGCGTCACGACGTGGCCCAGCGGCGCGCCCGGCGTGGATCCGGGTCCGGCACGGCGTCGAGCAGTGTCCGCGTGTACTCGTGCTCCGGCTTGGCGAACAGCTGCCGTTTCGCGGCGAGCTCCACGATCTTCCCCGCGCGCATCACCGCCACGCGGTCGGCGATCTGCTGCACCACCGCGAGGTTGTGCGACACGAACACGTACGTCAGCTGCAAGCGGGACTGCAGGTCGGCGAGCAGGTCGAGCACCTGCGCCTGCACGGACACGTCCAGGGCGCTCGTCGGCTCGTCCAGCACGACCAGCCGCGGTTCCAGCGCGAGCGCGCGGGCGATCGAGATGCGCTGGCGCTGCCCGCCGGAGAACTCGTGCGGGTAGCGGTCCTGCACCTCGGGCGCGAGGCCCACGGCGTCGAGCAGCTCCCCCACCCGCGCCCGCAACCGGTTGCGGCCGCCGCGGCCCCGCAGGCCGCGTTCGTGCGTGACCAACGGTTCGCCGACGATCTCGGTCACGCGCAGGCGCGGGTTCATGCTGGAGTACGGATCCTGCAGCACCACCTGCATCTCGCGGCGCACCTTGCGCAGCCGCGCCGCCGGCAGCGTCGCCAGGTCTTCGCCGGCGAAGCGGACGGAGCCGGTCGTCGGTTCTTCCAGCCGCAGCAGCAGCCGGGTCAGTGTCGTCTTGCCGGAGCCCGATTCGCCGACCACCGCGAGCGTCTCACCGCCGACCACGTCGAGATCGACGTGGTCGACGGCGGCCACCGCGCCGTAGTCCTTGCGCAGGCCCCGGATCTCGACCAGGTTCGTCATACCCGCTCCAGCTTCGGTGTGGCGCGCAGCAGCTCGCGCGTGTACTCCTCCTGCGGTGTCTCGAACACCGGCAGCACATCGCCGGTCTCCACGACCCGGCCCGAGCGCATCACCACGACCCGGTCGGCGACCTCGGCCACCACCCCCAGGTCGTGGGTGATGAGCAGGATCGCCATGCCGTGCCTGCGTTGCAGGTCCACGAGCAGTTCCAGGATCTGTGCCTGCACGGTCACGTCGAGCGCGGTCGTCGGCTCGTCGGCCACCAGCACCCGCGGCCGGCCGACGAGCGCCATCGCGATCATCACGCGCTGGCGCAGCCCGCCCGAAAGCTGGTGCGGGTACTGGGCCGCCCGGCGTTCGGGATCCGGGATTCCGGCCTCCCGCAACGCTTCCACCGCGGCCTTGCCCGCTTCCGCGCGGGACGCGCCCTGGTGGCGCCGCACGACTTCCGCGACCTGCGCCCCGACCCGTTTCACCGGGTTGAGGCTCGTCATCGGGTCCTGGAACACCATCGCCACGTCGTTGCCTCGGATCTTCCGGAGGTCCTTTTCGGACAGTCGCAGTACGTCGCGCCCGTCCAGCAGCACCTCGCCTTCGTAGGCGCACGGCGGTTCGGGGTTGAGGCGCAGCAGCGACAGGGCCGTGGCGGTCTTGCCGCTGCCCGACTCCCCCACCACCGCCAGCGTCTCGCCCTCGTCCAGGGCGAAGCTCACGCCGTCGACGGCCGTGACCGTGCCGGTGTCGAGCCGGAACTCGACCCGCAGGTCCTTGATCTCCACGAGGCTCATGAGCGGTACGCCTTCGGGTCCGCGACGTCGCGCAGGACGTCTCCGGTGATGTTGACGGCCAACGCGGTGATCATCAGCGCGATGCCGGGGAACACGGCCACCCACCACGACGTGCCGAGGTAGAGCTGGCCGTCGCTGAGCATGCCGCCCCACGTCACGGTCTGCTTGGGCACGCCGAGGCCGAGGTAGCTCAGCGAGGCCTCGGCCACGATCGCGGCGGCCACGTGCAGCGTGCCGATGGTGGCGAGCGGCGCCATCACGTTGGGCAGCAGGTGCCGGCGCATGATCGCGAGGTCGCTCACGCCGATCGCCCGCGCCTCGGTCACGAACTCCCTGGTGCGCAGGGAAAGGACCTCGGAGCGGATCACGCGGGCGTAGGAGACCCAGCCGGTGAAGCCGAGCACCAGCACCACGTACCACAGACCCGAGCCGAGGAACCCGACGATCGCGAGCGCCAGCAGGATCGGCGGGAACGCGAGCTGGATGTCGGCCAAGCGCATGAGGACCCGGTCGAACCAGCCGCCGAGGAACCCGGCCACCAGCCCGATCGCCGCGCCGACGATCCCGGCCAGCAGCGCCGCGCAGGCACCCACCAGCAGCGAGATCCGGGCGCCGTAGAAGAGCCGCGAAAGGATGTCGCGCCCGAGCTGGTCGGTGCCGAGCAGGTGGCTCGCGTCGCCACCCGACTCCCACGCGGGCGGGTGCAGGCGCACCAGCAGGTCCTGCGCGCTCGGGTCGTACGGCGCGATCAGCGGTGCGCACAGCGCGATCAGCACCATGAGCACGAGCACGGTCACGGCGACCGCGCCGAGACGGTTGCGCAGCATCGCGCGCACGGCGCTCGGCCGGGCCGACCGCGCGGCGGCGGCCACAGCGGTGATGGCGGTCATGACGTCACCCGCACCCTCGGGTCGAGAATCGTGTAGGACAGGTCCACCAGCAGGTTCACGATCACGAACGTGGCGGCGAAGAACAGCACCGCGGCCTGCACGAGCGGGAAGTCGCGGTTCTGGATCGCCTCGACCGTGAGCCGGCCGAGGCCCGGCCACGAGAACACCTGCTCGGTGAGGATCGCGCCGCCGAGCAGAGAGCCGACCTCCAGGCCGACGACGGTGACCACCGGCAGCGCGGCGTTGCGCATGCCGTGGCCGAGCACGATGCCGCCGGTGCTCAGGCCTTTCGCCTTGGCGGTGCGGATGAAGTCGGAGCCGAGCACGTCGATCAGCGACGAGCGCAACAGCCGCGCGATCACCGCCACCGAGTACACGGCCAGCGTCACCGCGGGCAGGATCAGGTGCTCGATCCCGCCGTACCCCGACGCGGGCAGGATCTTCAGCTGCACGGCGAAGATCAGGATCAGCAGGATGCCGACCCAGAAGGCCGGCGTGGACTGTCCGACGAGGACACCGGCCATCACGCCGGAGTCGCCCGCGCGGCCGCGCCGCATCGCCGCGAACGTGCCCGCCGGCACGGCGAGCGCCAGCGCCACGAGCAGCGCGGCTCCGGCCAGCTCCAGCGTCGCCGGGACGCGGGAGAACAGCACGTCGGTCACCGGCTGGTCGTACACGAGCGAGGTGCCGAGTTTCAGCCGCGGCAGGCCGGCCAGGTAGTCGAGGTACTGCGTGATCAGCGGCCGGTCGAGCCCCAGGCTCGCGCGCAGCGTCGCTTCCTGGGCCGCGGTGGCGTCGGGCGGCAGGATCAGCTTCACCGGGTCACCCGAGAGCCGCACGAGCAGGAACGCCGCCGTGGCCACGAAGAACAGCACGACGATCGCGGTGAGCACCTTCGTCACGACCACCCGCAGAACGCCCGCGCCCGCGCGCGCGACCGGGCGGGTGGCGGTGGTGACCGGCGCCGTCACGGGGTCACCTTCGCCGAGGCCATGGCGAGCACGCCGACGACCCCGGGCTGCCACGTCGGCCTGGTGTTGACCGCGTAGGTGTTGTCGATCTGGTAGAGGAACACGAACGGCGCCTCCTGCTTCAGAAGTTTCTGCAGCGACGTGAACGCCTGCTGCCGGGCGGCGGGGGCGAGGGAGAGCTCCTCGGCGTCGATGAGCCGGTCGGCGTCTGCGTTGTGCCAGCGGCTCTGCCGCCGGTCGTGGCGGACGTTGGACTGCACGAGGCTTTCGGCGTCGAGCGTCCAGCCGGTGCTGGCGGCGAGGTAGATCGGGCCGAGCGCGCTGTGGTTGTTCGACGTGAGGCGGCTGGTGTACGTGCCGGAGTCCAACAGGTCGACACGGGCCCGCACGCCGACTTTCGCCAGCAGCCCGGAGATCGCTTCGGCGACGTTGGAGTCGGCGGTCAGCGCGGTGATCGAGGTGTCGAAGCCGTTCGGGAAACCGGCTTCGGTGAGCAACCGCTTGGCTTCGCCGAGGTCACGCGTGTACGGCGCGATCGACGGGTCGAAGCCGAACGACTCGCGCGGGAACATCGTCGGCACCTCGCGCGCCTTGCCGTCGAGCACCGCCTTGATCAGCAGCGGCACGTCCACGGCGTGGTTGAGCGCCTGGCGCACCCGCACGTCGCGCAGCGGGCCCTGCGTGGTGTCGAGCGAGAGGTAGGAGGTGCGGATGCCCGGGAAGTGCCGGATGTCGACGCCGGGATAACCCTGGATCTGCAGCGCGGCGTCCGGGGTCAGGTTGGCGACGATGTCCACCTCGTCGCTCTGCAGCGACGCGAGCGCGGACGACGGGTCGGCCATCGGCAGGAACACGAGCTCGTCGTAGGCCGGTTTGCCGCCCCAGTACGCGGGGTTCGCGCGCATCCGCAGCTGGTGGTCGCGCTCGAACTCCTCGAAGGTGAACGGCCCGGTGCCCACCGGGTGCTTCGCGAAACCGGCCGAACCCACCTGCTTCAGGTACTTCGGCGGCACAGCGACGCCGCCGAACAGCGAGACCTTGGCCGGGATGATCGGGTCGGCCGCGCTGCAGTGCAGGTCCACCGTCAGCGGATCGACGACCGCGGCGTGCTTCACGTACCGCAGCTCCACGATCGGCGATTTCGTGGCCGGGTCGAGCAGCCGGTTGATGCTGAACGCGATCGCGGCCGCGTCACACGGCTCGCCGTTGTGGAACTTGACGCCGGGGCGCAGCTTGAACCGCCAGGTCAGCGGATCGGGCGCGGACCACGAGAGGGCCAGACCGGGTTTGAGCTGGTTGTCCGGACCTCGGGTGGTGAGCGTGTCGAAAAGGTTGATCAACACGTTCATCGAGGTCAGGTCGCCCTGCTTCTGGGGGTCCAGCGTCTTCGGGTCCGCGGACTGGGCCACGCGCAGCACGTTGCCGGACACGCCGGCAGCGCTGCCGCACGCGGTGAGCAGACCCGGCAGCGCGAGCGCGGGCAGCGCCAGGCCGCCGAGCCGGAGAGCGTCGCGGCGGGACAGGCGGGGACGCGGAGGGGCCACGGGGTACCGACTCCTTTCGATCGTTTCGTGAAGTGAAAGACCGTTCCGTCAGATGGAATGCGATTGCGCTAAGGTAGGCGCCGTGACCAAGGCTGTCAACGACTCGGCGACCAGTCCCCGCGGCGCGGTGGACAAGGCACTCGAAGTGCTGGCCACCCTCGCGCGCCCGGGCGGGCCACACCGCCTCGCCGACGTCGCGAAGGCCTGCGACCTGCCGAAACCGACCGCGCACCGGATGCTGCAGACGTTCGCGGACGCCGGGTTCGCCGCGTCGGCCGGCAGCGGCCGCTACGACGTCGGGCCGCGGCTGCTCGGGCTGTCGGCCGCGGTGCTCGCCGGCAGCCGCGCCACGCGGTCGGCCCGGCCGGTGCTCGCCGACCTGCGGCGGCGGACCGGGCACACGGTGCACTACGCGGTGCGCCACGCCGACCAGGCGGTGTACGTGGAGAAGCTCGAGCCCGAGCAGGCGTACCGGCTCAACACGCGCCCGGGCGGCGAGGTGCCGCTGTACTGCACCGGCGTCGGGCGGGCCATCCTGTCGCGCCTGCCGGCCGCGGACGTCGCCGCCGTGCTCGACACCGCGCCGCTGCGGGCGTGGACCGGCAAGACCCTCACGGACCCGGCGGCGATCCGCGCGGAACTGGCCACTGTGGACGAACTCGGGTACGTGGTCGACGACGAGCAGTACGAATCGCACGTGCGCTGCGTGGCGGCCCCGGTGATCGACGCCGACGGGGTGCTCGCCGGCGCGGTGAGCGTGTCCGGCCTGACCTTCACCCTGCCGCCGGACGCGGTCACCACCCTAGGCCCGCTCGTCGCGGAGGCGGCGAACCGGATCTCGGCGAAGCTCGGGCCGGCCACCCTGCAGGCGGTGTCCGATGAGGACTGAGCTCGGTGAGATTCTGGCGCGGGCACAGGAAACCGGCGTGTTCTCCGCCGCCGCGTGGTCGGTGGGTACGGCCGACGAGGTGCTCGACCGCGGAGTGCTCGGCACTCGGTGGCACGGCGGCCCGGCGGCGACCGAGCACAGTCTCTGGGACCTGGCTTCGGTGACGAAGCCGATCGTCGGGCTCGCCGTGGTGGCGCTGGCCGAACGCGGCCTGCTCGACCTCGACGACCCGCTCCCCCGGCACCTGCCGGCGTACGCGGGCGGCGACAAGGCCTCGATCACCGTGCGGCAGGTGCTCACGCACACGTCCGGACTGCCGGGCGGCACCCCGCTCTACCGCGAGCACACCACTCGCGACGCGCTGCTCGAGGCGATCCGGATCGGTCCGTTGCGCTCGGCACCGGGCACGCGGGTCGAGTACTCGTCGCAGGGGTTCATCCTGCTCGGGCTGATCGCCGAGGTCGCGGGCGGCGCGCCGCTCGACCGACTGGTCGCGGACCTCGTCACTCAGCCGGCGGGGTTGACCGCCACCGGATTCGGGCCGGCTGGGGGATTTCTGGCTGACGCAGTGGCCACCGAGGACTGTCCGTGGCGGGGCCGAGTCGTGTGTGGACAGGTGCACGACGAGAACGCCGTGGTGCTGGGCGGAGTGTGCGGGCACGCCGGACTGTTCGCCCCGCTGCGCGACGTCGAGCGACTCGGTCAGGTCCTGGCCGGTGGCGCGCAAGCATTGCTGAAACCTGCTTCGCACGCGGCGATGATCGCTTGTCACACCGAGGATCTCGCGCTGCGCCGCGGGCTCGCGTGGCAGGGCCTCGACGGGCCGGGTTCACCCGTCGGCACCGCGCTGGAGCCCACCGCGTACGGCCACACCGGGTTCACCGGCACCAGCCTGTGGGTGGAGCCGGCGCGCGGCCGGTACTACGTGCTGCTCACCAACCGCGTGCACCCGTCCCGGACCACGCCGGGAATCGAAACGGTGCGGCGCGAATTCCACGCGTCCGCGGCTTCTCGCTGATCCCACATCCTGGACATCGCGGGAGTTCGTTCACGCGGCTGAAGTCGTTGGCGGAGAACGACATCGATTTCGGAGTGTCCGGTTTGCGTGTTTTCCACCCAACGGCTGGACCACGATCCACTCCCTACTTTCGGCGCTGCCCAGTTTCGGACCGGAATCCGAAACTTCTCCCACGGGCCACTCGAGGTGGTCCTCCGTGCGGAAGGTAGACCGTATGTCTTCGAAACGACTGGCCGTGCTGGCGACAGCGGTGACGGCGTCGTCGATCCTCGTGGCCGCCACCGGCGCCGCGAACGCGTCGCCCCAGCAGACCGACCAGGTGAGCACCGACTCCCTCGGCCGCGTCATCGCCGTGCAGCCCGCGGCCCCGGTCGCCGCCGCCCGCGGTCTCGCCGGCAACGCCGCCGCGTCCGCGCGGTCGCACACCGCGGACCTGGCCCGGCAGTTCGGTCTCGCCGTCGGCGACCTCGCGCTCACCAGCGTGCAGGCCGTGCCGGGTGGCAGCATCGCGCGGCTGCAGCAGAACGTCGGCGGGGTGCCGGTGTACGGCGCGCAGATCGTGCAGGACCTCGACGGCAGCGGTGCGCTCATGGCCGCGCTCGGCAAGACCACGCAGCGCACGCAGGGCGCGTTCCCGGCCGACGCCAAGAGCGCCCAGGACCGCGCGGCCCGCCTGGCGCACGACGCCGTGATGAAGCAGGACGCGGACGCCAAGAGCCTGAAGACCGGTGCGGAAACCGCTTACTGGTACGACGCGAGCCTCGGCGGCGAAGGCGCGAGCGCCACCGCCGTGCCCACGTACTTCGTGCCGGTGACCGGCGCGACGCCCGAGGACAAGTGGACGGTCGTCGTCGGCGCCGACACCGGCAAGGTGCTGCAGGTGTGGGGCGACTCGGAGGCCGCCACCAACCGGGTGGTGTGCGATGCCAAGCGCAAGGTCGTGGACCTCGACATCGCCACGCTGGCCGACCTGCGCTGCGGCGTGGGCACCGCGTTCGGCGTGACCCGCGGCGAAGGCCAGGCCGCGGTGGCCACCGCCGACGTGAACAGCGTCTACGACTTCTTCGGCAAGGCACAGGACTTCTACGGCACCTACGCCTCCTACGACCTCACCGCCAACATCGGCGCCGACTACCACGACGGCAAGGGCAAGGCCCTGCGCGGCACCGTGCGCATGTGCGAGGTCGAGACCGAGAACGACGGCCGCCGCCACACGCAGTGCCCGTGGGCCAACGCGTTCTGGGAAGGCGAGCAGATGGCCTTCGGTGAAGGCGTGACCACAATGGACATCACCGGTCACGAGCTCACCCACGGCGTCACCCAGCACACCTCGCAGCTCGGCAGCGGCTACGCCGGCGCGCTCAACGAGGGCATGTCCGACGTGATGGGCCAGTTCATCGCCATCAAGGCCGGCGACGCCAACGTGCAGGGCGCGAACCGCTGGCTGATGGGCGCGGGCTCGTCGATCGGGCAGGTGCGCGACATGAAGAACCCGCCGAACTCGGGTGAGGGCCCCAGCCCCGACCGCGTGAACGGCCAGTACTGGGTCGGCGCGAGCGGCGACCCGCACATCAACGCCGGCGTCGTCGACAAGACCGACTACCTCATCACCGACGGCGCGACCTTCAACGGCCAGACCGTGCGCGGCATCGGCGAGAACAAGGCCATCGCGCTCTGGTGGAAGGTCGAGAACCTGCTGCGCCCCACGTCCACCTTCAAGGACCTCGGCACGGCGCTCAACTCCGCCTGCACCACCAACGCCCGCACCGGCGTCGCCGGCACCACCACGGCCGACTGCACCCAGGTCGCCAACGCGGTGAAGGCCACGCAGCTGAACCTGGCTCCGTAAGGCGATTCTCTCGACGGCCGTTGCCGGCACTCGGGTTTCCGGGTGCCGGCAACGGCTTTTCGCGTGGTCTGCGGTGGCCGGCGATGGCGGCGTGGGTGACGGCATGGGTCACCCTGTCGCGAACCTGCCAGCGAGGTGCGGGTCAGGAGCGCACCATGGAGACCGTGTCAGTCTTCGGAGAGCAGGTCCGCGAGCACGGCGGCCTGGCTGATGTCCAGGGCCTTGCTCGCGGTGAGCAGCGTGAGCGGGCCGTTCGCGGCGGCCTCCCGCAAGCCGGCCAGCGCGTCGGCCTGCGGGCCGGGCTCGGCGAGCTCCGCGCGGTAGCGGCGGGTGAACTCGGCGAACTTGTCGGGGTCGTGGCCGTACCACTTGCGCAGCTCGGTGGTGGGCGCCACGGCCTTGCACCAGTCGTCGAGGGCGGCCTTCGCCTTGGCGAGACCGCGGGGCCACACGCGGTCCACGAGCACGCGCGTGCCGTCGTCGGGGCCGGCCGGGTCGTAGACGCGACTGAAACGAACCATGCCGCCATTGTCGCCCATGCCGGGGCCGGCCGTGACTAGCGCGCCCGAGCGCAATCGCGTGACGCCGCTGGGCGAGATCGTCGCGATCCCGCTGCGCGGCGCGTGGACCGGCAACCGCGGCATCCTCCACTCCGGACACGACCTCGTGCGCACCCACGCGAGCGACCTGTGGCTCACCTGCCGGCTCGAGTTCCGCGGCCGGTGGCGCGAGCAGTGGCTGCCGCACCGCTACACGCACCTGTTCTTCCACGACGAGGCCGTGTCGTTCGCCGCCGGGCACCGGCCGTGCGCGGAATGCCGGCACGCCTCTTACGTGCGTTATCGCGATGGGTGGGCCGACGAGCTGGCCGTGGCGCCGCCGTCGGCGCGGGCGATGAACCGGCAGCTGCACGCCGAACGGCTCGACGGCCGGCGGCGCCGGCTGCACGAGCTGCCGTGGGCGGGTCTGCCGGACGGGGTGTTCGTGCTGCGGGAGGACGAGCCCGCGGTGATCGTCGACGGCGGGCTCACCGCGTGGACCACGGCCGGGTACGGCACCCGCTCGGTGCTTCCGGCGCGGGGAAAAGCCCAGGTCATCACGCCACCGGCCACGATCGCCGTGCTGCGCACCGGCTATCCGGTCGAGATCAACGCCGCCGCACGGGGCTGAGTCCGCCGGTCGGTTGTGGCACTGAGTGCAGTTAGCGATCGTCGGCCGGGAAGACGGCGCCGAGGCGGGCCATCACCTCGGGCAACGGCGTCGCCGTGCTCAGCACCGCCACCACCGTCGTCTCGGCGGCCGGTGGCCGGAACGCCTCGCCGACCAGGGCGAACGCCCGGGCGGCGCTCGCCGTGATGTCGTCCTTGCCCCCACTGCGCAGCCACCGCCGCAGCACGTGGTTGTTGGCCGCCGCGATCGCCGCCGCCGCGACGGCCGCGCGCAGGCTCGCCGTACCGTCGCCCTGCTCGGCGAATCGGGTCTGCAGGTAGCGCGCGAGCACGCGCTGGTACCGGTCGACGGTCGCGACTTCCTTGTCCCGCAACGAAGCCACGGTCCGGGTCAGCGTGAACCGCTTGAGCGACACGTCGAGGTCCGCGGCGTAGTAGTCGAGCACCAGGCTCACCGTCTCGCAGGCCACCTCCACGGCGTCGCGCGCCGGGTCGGCGTTCTCGAACGCCTGCTCCATCTCCGTCACGATCTCGTCGTGGTTGGCGAAGAGTACGTCGTCCTTGGTGTCGAAGTACCGGAAGAACGTGCGCCGCCCGACGCCGGCCGCGGCCGCGATCTCGTCCACGGTCGTCGCCTCGTACCCGTTGGCCACGAACAGGTCCACGGCCGCCGAGGACAGCGCCCGGCGCAGCTGCCGTCGGCCGGCGGGCGTCGCCCCGACCCGGGTGGCCGGCGCGCGGCGCGGCGAATCGGTCATGCCCGCAGACGCTAGCAGGCCGCCTCACCGGCAGGCACCGTCTTGCTAGTGGCACTGAGTGCCGTTAAACTCGTGGTCGGACCTCGGGACCCCGTGACCGCTCCCCCACCACCGGAAGGCGTGGACGATGACCCTCGACCAGCAGCTCCAGCCGATCGAGCTCGCGCCGGCCGACCGCGCCCACGAGCGGTTCGACGCCTACTACGGCCGCCTCTTCGGCTGGTCGGTGCGCTGGCAGGGCAGCCGGCTGTTCCTCGCGCTCGAAAACGGCCTGTGCGCCGTCACGCTGCCGAAGCTCGCCGCCGGGCCGGTGCTGCGCCACCTCGCCGACACCGGCTGCCAGGGTCCTGTGCTGGTCCTGCCCACACAGCACGGCCCGCGCGTCGCGATCCTCGCCGAGACCGACGGCCTCATCCCCCCGCGCGCCACGCTGCCCGCCGACGTCGACCTGCTGGACTGCGGTGCTCTCGTGCCGCTGCCGATCGGTCCGTTGACCCCGGGCGTGTCCACCGAGTGGCTCGCCGCGCCGGACCCGCGGCAGCGCTGGCTGCCGAGCCTGAGCGCGGTGCTGGCCGGCGTGCGCGTGCGCCACTGAGCCCGCTTCCGGACGGCGGTGCGGCTTCGACCACCCGCCGGTGCGAGCAGCTCCGGCGGTTAAGCTCCCGGCTCGAACAGCTCCTGGTCGTTGTGCCCCAAGGGAATAGTGCCCCTGGGAAACCCTCAGCGACTGTTCGCGAGCTGTCCGCCCAGCACGTTCGCGGCCTGGTCCACGACGTCATCCACCCCGGCGACGAGGGTTTCGATCTCGGCCCACCGGCGGCGGTCGCGGTCGGCGTCGGGCGCGAGCGCGGTGTCGACGAGCAGCAGGAGGGTGTCGATCTCGTAGGCGAGATCGGCGAGCTTCAGGAACGGCACGTGGTCCGGCGGCACCCCGGCCGCCGCCGCGCGGGCGCAGGCGGCGTGGCCCAGCGTGCGGCAGACGGCCTGCAGCCGGGCCCGGATCTCCTCCTTGCGAGCCCCCGCCCGCGGGACGCCGGTGCGGATGTTCCAGGCCACCGAGAGGAGGCAGCGGCCCGCGTCGTCGAGGGAGGTGTTCATCACCGGGCGAGTCTGGTGCAGGCGCACCGGGTGCGGGTCCGCTCAGCCGTTCGACACGCGAAGGCCACCGGATCGGGTGAACGACCGCGAGTGTCCTTTGTGGACGCGACGCTCAGGCGATCGCGTGGTCCTCCTCCACCGGCACCGTGATCACCTCGACGCCGTGGTCGCGCATGGCCCGGCGGTGGCGGTCGGGCAGCCGGTCGTCGGTCACGAACAGGTCGACGTCGTCGAGCGAACACGCCCGCACCATCGCCGAGAGCTCGAACTTGCCGGAGTCGGCCAGCAGGATCACCTCGTCGGCGACGTCGACGAGCGCGCGCTTGGACCCCGCGTCGAAGTGGTTGCCGCAGAACACCCCGTCGTCGGTGAGGCTCGACGCCGCCAGCAGCAGCGTGCGCACGCGCAGCCCGCCGATCGCGGCCACGGTCATCGGGCCGGCGAACGACTGCGAGCTCGGGTGCAGCGTGCCGCCCAGGCTGATCACGTCGAAACCGTCGCGCCCCAGCAACGTGTTCACGATCGGCAGCGAGGCCGTGACCACCTGCAGGCGCGCGCCGTCCGGGAGGAGCTTGGCCACCTCGTGCGTGGTCGTGCCGGCGTCGAACGCCACCGCGCCGGTGTCGGGCAGCAGCTCCAGCGCCTTGTGCGCGATCGCCCGTTTCGCGTCGTTGTCGCGCGTGGCGCGGGCGCGGAAGTCCGTGCCGTCGATCGCCGCCGCCGGCAGCATGGTGACCCCGCCGTGCACGCTGCGCATGCGGCCCTCGCCCACCAGCTGGCGCGCGTCCCGGCGGATCGTCATCTCCGAGACGTCCAGCGCCACGGCCAGCTCCGCCACCGTGCAGAACCCCTGCGCCTCGACCATCGACACGAGCCTGATCCGACGCTCCTGCGCGGGCGACACCTGAGCCTCGGTTACCACGCGTTCCTCCCTCTCGACCTCCCGGGCGGCCCGTCACCGCGACGGGCCCTGCCGGATCCGTCCGATGTTAACCAGTGTCAATTCTCCAACACCACCTCGAACCGCCGCGACCGGTCCCCTCGTGCCGGTTTTCCGCTCAGGCCCAGGTCGACCGTGGGCCGCGAGCGGGGCCGCGGTCGCGAACGGTCCGTTCGCGCCGCCGTTTTCCCGCCCGCCACCACGGAATCCGGGCGGTCACTTGAGCGCGAGCGCGTTCGCCGGTGAGCCCACTCCGCCGCGCAGGTTGATCGGCGCCGAGGTGAGCAGGCATTCGTAGCGGCCGTCGCGGGCGCAGTGCGCGGCCAGTTCGTCGAGCCACCACAGCTCGCCCAGCGGCACACCCAGCAGCCCGATCAGGCGCGGGTGCAGCGCGACCGGGCCGAGCGGCAGGGCCTCGACCGCGATGTTGTCGCACGCCAGCGCGCTCACGCCCCAGTCCCAGAGGTAGGCGAGCAGCTCGTCGTCCGCCGCCAGGCCGGGCCCGGTGGTGTCGGCGCGCACGGCGGTGCGCTCCGCCACCGAGGCCCGCTCGTACTCGCTCGCCCAGCCCGTGCGGATCAACAAGACGTCCCCGGCGCGCTGCTCGACCCCGCACGCCGCACGGCACGCTTCGAGATCGGCCGCCGTGATCTCGGCGCGCGTGCGCCAGTGCAGTGGCCGGCCCTGGTCGGCGAGGTACGCGCCGACGTCGAGCAGCACCGCCCGCCCGGCGATGCCGCGCGCGGCCCACACGTGCACCCCGTGGCCGGCGGCCGGCAGCCGGTTGTGGAAGTCGCCGTCGGGGCGGCGCGCGTGCAGGAACCCGTCCCACTGCGAAGACGCCTGCAGGTAGTACCGGTCGAGCCAGTCGTCGAGGTTGCCGCGCGGGGTGGTGAACACGTGGTGTTCGACTTGTTCGCGGCTGAACAAGGGCGGGTCCACCCAGTCGACCGGCGCGTTGAGGCTGAATACCGCGCCTTCGCGCACGAGCGTCGCCGCGTGCGCGATCGCCGTGGGGGTCTGCAGGTTCAGCGCGCCGAGCGCGTCGCCCGGGCCGAACACCCCGCTCGCGTCACCACCCGGCAGGTCCGCGTACGCCGGCCGCTCCGTCATCCGTTCCTCCGCTCGCTCACACCGATCCCAGCAGAATCTCGCGCACCACCGACGGGTCGCGTTCGTAGTCCACCGCCGGGCGGTCGAACGGAATCGTCCCGCGGTCCACGATCACCAGCCGGTCGGCGTACTCGATCGCCTGGTCCACCAGCTGTTCGACCACCACCACCGCGCGCCCCGAGTCCGCGCGCGCCCGCAGCGCCGCCATGATCGGCGGGATCAGCACCTGCGCCACGCCGAGGGAAGGTTCGTCGCACAACAGCACCGGCGGGTCGAGCATCATCGCCTGCGCGATCGCGAGCACCTGCTGCTGCCCGCCGGACAGGTCACCGGCGAACACGCCGAGCCGCTCGGCGAGCAGCGGGAACGTGCCCACCACCTCGTCGAACCGCTGCTCGCGCCGCGCGCCGCGCAGGCCGTAACCGCCGAGGCGCAGGTTGTCCCGCACGGTCAGCTCACCGAACACCCGGTGCCCCTGGTGCACCAGCCGCACGCCGGCGCGCGCCCGCGCGGACGGGCCGCGGCGCAGCGGCGCACCGTCCAGCGTGGTGGTGCCCGCCTGTTCGGGAACGAACCCCGCGATCGTCGCGAGCAGCGTGCTCTTGCCCGCGCCGTTCGCGCCGGCGACGAGCAGCAGCTCGCCCGCGGCCACGGCGAGGTCCACGCCGTGCAGCACGGTCATCGAGCCGTAACCCGACCGCAGTCCCTCAACGCGCAGCACGGCCGCTCCCCACGATCACGTCCATCGAGTCACTCTCCCGCACTTCGGCCGCACGACCGGTCGTGAGCACCCGGCCTTCCGCCAGCACCGTCACGGTGTCCGCGATCCCCCACACCAGGGGGAGATCGTGTTCGACGAGCACCACGGTCGCACCGCTCGCCGCGACGAGGCTGCGGATCAGGGAAACCAGCTGCCGCCGTTCGTTGAGCGACAATCCGGCGGCCGGCTCGTCGAGCAGCACCAGCCGCGGCGAAGACACACAGATGCGCAGCAGCTCCAGCCACCGGCGCTCGGAGTGCGTGAACGACGCCACCGCCACCCCGCGCAGCTGGTCGCGGATCCAGCCGTAGTCCCGATCCGACCCCTCGCGGATGCCGAGCTCGATGTTGTCCCACGCGTCGAGCGAGTCGAACACCCGCGGCGTCTGGAAACCGCGCGCGACGCCGGCTGTGGCGATTTCCACGGCCGAGTGGTGGTTTTCGGACAGGCCGTCCAGCGAAACCACCCCGGCGTCGGCGCGGACCAGACCGGAGATCACATTGAGCGTGGTGGATTTCCCACAGCCGTTGGGCCCGATCAGCGCGTGGACCCTGCCGGCCGCGGCCTCGAACCCCACCCCGTCGAGCGCGACCACCGCACCGAAGCGCTTCGTCACCCCGGACACCTCGAGCGCCAGCCCCCGGCCGGCTTTCCCCTCGCCCTCGAGTCCCGTGCCCTCGGACCGCTCGCGCTCCAGCTGTTCGATCATCGCCGGGATGTCCACCGCCGGTTTCGGCGCGGTTTTCCGGACCCGCGCGGCGAGGCGTTTCAGCGGCGGCAACAGCCCGTCGGGCAGCAGAGCCATGATCACGAAGGCGAGCACGCCGTAGATCAGGTCGCGGTAGTCGGCGAAGTTCGTGAGCAGCAAGTTCGGCACCACGTACAGCACGAACAACCCGAACAGCGGCCCGATGATCGTGCTGTCACCACCCACCACCACGGTGAAGTACAGCAGCACGCTGAACGACACCGGAAACGCGTCGGGGCTCACGAAGCTGAAGTACGGCGCGTACAGCGCTCCCGCGACCCCCGCGCCCACCGCGGCGAGCACGAACGCCACCACACGCACCCGCCCGGGCCGGATCCGCAGCGTCTGCGCGGCTTCCGGGCTGATCGCCGCGGCCCGCATCCGGCGGCCCAGGCGGGAACCCCGCAACACCGCGTGTCCGAAGAAGGCCAGGATCGCCAGCGCCAGCACGATCAGGCTGAACGGCTGGAACGCACCGCTGTGCGCGTCGACCGGCCGCACCACGGTGAGCGGCACGCCGGACACCGCGTGGGTGAACGTGCTGAACCCGTAGAGCAGCTGCGGGAACACCACCGCGGCGGCGAGCGACACGAACCCGAGGTAGTAGCCCTGCACGCGCAGCGCCGGCAACGCCAGCAGCAGCCCGAGCACCGCGGCGATCGCGATGCCGAGCAGCACGGCGAGCACCGGGTTCCAGCCGTAGGTGGCCGTCGCCAGCGCCGTGCTGTAGGCCGCGGCGCCGAAGATCGCGCCTTGGCCGAAGGTGTACTGGCCGGATTCGGCGCGCAGCAGGTTCGTCGAGGCCGACGCGATGGAGTAGATCGCGACGATCGTGAGCGCGTAGGCCCAGTACGGATCACCGCCCAGCACCGGCACGAGCACGGCGAGCGCGAGGATCACCGCGCCGACGCCGGACTCGCGTACGGCCGACGTGTTCAGTGTGTCCACAAGCGACAGTCGATGCACGCTCACACCCTCCTCGCAGCGGGACGGCCGAACAGGCCCTGGGGCACCACGAGCAGCACGACCACGAGGATCCCGAGCACCACCGCCGACTGGAAGTCCGCGCCGATCCAGGTGGTCGCGGCCTGCGTGGCCATGCCGAACAGCGGACCGATCAGCACCGCGCCCTTCAGCGAGCTCAGCCCGCCGACGATCGCGACCGTGAACCCGCCGATCACGAGGTTCAGCCCGCTCGTGCTCGACAGCGCGAGGATCGGCCCGAACAGGTACCCGGTGAGGCCGAGGATCAGCCCCGCGATGGCGAACGACGCGATCTGCAGCCGCCGCGCGGGAATCCCGGCCGCCCGCGCGACGTCGTAGTCCTGGCGCAGCGCCTGCATCGCGAGGCCGGCGTCGGTGCGCCGGTAGAAGAGCGTCAGCGCGGCGAACGTGACCACCGCGAACGCGATCGCCACCAGGTAGAGCACCGACGTCTGCACCCCGAACACCCCGAAGCTGCCGAACACGGTCGGGATGTTGAGCGAGTCGCTGCCCAGCGTCCGTTCCACCAGCGCGCCGATGATCACCGACGCCGCCAGGGTGGTCACCAGCCACGAGTGCTGGCCGGTCCCGCCACGCAGCGGCAGCAACGTCGCCACTCCCTGCACCGACACCAGCGCGACGATCACGGCCACCACGGCGAGCAGGCCGAGCACGTACCCGCCGACGCCGACGCCGGCCGGGAGCCACGACACGGCGATGCCGCCCGCGGCCACGACCCAGAAGCCCTGCGCGAAGTTGAGGATCGTGCTGGTGTTGTAGATGATCGTGAGCGACATCGCGATGAGCGCGTAGATCGCGCCGCTGCCGATGCCCCGGACGAGGACGATTCCTAGTTCCTGCATGGTTGCCTCTCGAGAAGCCGCGTCACGGGCATCCGGCCACCTTCTTGAACACCCCGGGCACCACGACCGTGCCGGGTGCCACCGCCACGAGCGCGTCGTGCGAGGTGAGGAAGTGCGAAGCGGCGGAGATGCCGAACGGCGCGTTCACATACCCGTCCTTGAGCCCGGCCGCGTGGTGTTCGAGCCAGTTCGCGACCGAACGTCCGGTGATCGATTTCGCACCTTCCGCGCCGGCCGCGAACAACAGCACCGAGTCGTGGGTGTTCGCGGCGAGGTCGGTCTGCGCGGTCGCCGCGGCCTTCGCGTCGAACGCCTTGAGCTGCGTGCGGAACTGCGCCGTCTCCGGCGGGACCTGCGCGGCCGAGCAGGCGCCGAAGCCCGGGTATTCGAGCGCAGTCACGTTGCGGTAGGCGTCGGGGCCGGCGATCGCGGTGGCGGGCCCGGTGAACGTGGTGCCGTAGTTGCCGATCACGGGCACGGTCCAGTGCAGGTCCTGCAACGCCTTGAGGGCCCGCCCGGTGTCCTGGCCGTTGGACGCGAACACCATGAGCGCCTGCGGGTCCGTGTTCTTCAGGTTCAGCACCTGCGAGGTCAGGTCCGCCGTGCCCGACTGGTACTCGGCCGAACCCGTGACCGCGATCCCGTTCTGCTTCGCCGCGGCCCGGATCGCGGCCGAGCCGAGCCGGCCGTATTCGAGGGTGTCGGAGAGGATCGCGATCTTCCGGTACTGCCGGCTCGTCGCGTACCCGATCTGCGCGAGGCCCTGGTCGCCCGCGCTGGCGGTGATCGAGAAGCTCTGCGGCGCGGCCTTCGGGCCGAACGCCGGCGAGGCCGAGCCCTGCACGTTGTACACGTCCGCGGCGTTGATCGTGGTGATCAGCGCCGAGACCTGGCCCGACGCGGTCGGTCCCACGAGCACGTCCACGTGGTCCCGCAGGATCAGCCGCCGCACCTCCTGCACGCTCTGCGTGAGGTCCGAGGTGGTGTCGGCGGTCACGACCTGGAGCTGGTGCCCGAGCACCCCACCGGCGGCGTTGAGCTGGGCGACGGCGACTTCCGCGCCGAGGCGCACCGAGCTGCCGACCGTCGCGTTCGGACCCGTGAGCGGCACGGCGACCCCGATCCGGATCGGGCCGTCGCCGAGTGTCCCCGGAGGCGGGGAACCGCTTCCGCAGCCGGCGGGCGCCGCCAGCAGGCCGAGCACGAGCACGGCGCGCGGCCAGCGGGATCGACCGACTCGGGATCGACCGGCGCGGGATTGCCGGGTGCGGAGTCGCCGGAACCCCGGGTCCGCGCGCCGGCCGGCTGTCCGATGTGGCCCCATCGAGGTGCCTCCGTCTCTCGAGCTGGTCGCAACGTAGGGTGGCCCGCACCCGATGTCAATGTTCTAACATTCTGTGTTGCTCATCGAACACAAGCCTGATGATCGAGCCCCACCACCCGTTCGGCGAAAGGCAGGGCCTGTGACCACTCCACCACCCGTCGCGGTACTCACCGGTGGCGCCGGCGACCTCGGCTCGGCGACCGCCGCCCGCCTGGCCCGCGACGGCCACCGCCTGCTCGTGGTCGACGTGGACGGCGCGCGCGTGGAGGCCACCGTCGCGGCCCTGCGCGCCGACGGCGCCACCGCCGAAGGCCACACCGCCGACGTGAGCGACCCCGCGCAGGTCGCCGCCTACGCCGACCACGCGGCCCGCCTCGGTCCCGTGCGCGCGTTCTTCAACAACGCCGGCATCGAAGGCCCGCGTGCGCTCATCCCCGACTTCGACCTCGACGCGTTCGAACGCGTGCTGGCCGTGAACGTGCGTGGGGTGTTCCTCGGCCTCAAATTCGTGCTCCCGGTGCTCGAAGACGGCGGCGCCGTGGTGAACACCGCGAGCGGCGCGGCCTTCGCCGCGGGCGCCGGCAACGTCGCCTACGTGACGTCGAAGCACGCCGTGCTCGGCCTCACCCGCGCCGCCGCCGTCGAGGCCGCCGAGCGCGGGATCCGCGTGAACGCCGTGTGCCCCGGCGCCGTCGAGGGCCGGATGATGCGCAGCATCGACGCGCAGCGACTGTCCACGGAGGACGTTCCGGCCGGCAACCCGCTCGGCCGCCGCGCCCGCCCGGAGGAGATCGCCGACACCGTGGCGTTCCTGCTCTCACCGCAAGCGAGCTTCGTGACCGGCGAGGCCCTGGTCGTCGACGGCGGCAAACGCGCCCGCACCTGACCTTCGCCGTCCGCGCCGGACCGTGGCCGGCGCGGGCGGCGTCGCGTCAGGACACCGTCCACTTCGGAGCGCGCTTCTCCCGGAACGCGCGCGGCCCCTCGGCTCCGTCGTCGCTCTCCGCGATCTCCTTGTCCAAGTGCTTGGCGTAGGCCGAAAGCGTGGGCTCCGCCGCCGACATCCGGTAGAGCTGCACGGTGGCCTGCACCGCCAGCGGCGAGCTGCGGCACACCATCTCCGCGATCTCCTCGGCCGCCTCGAGCAGCTCGTCCTGCGGCACGACCCGGTTCACGATGCCCTGCTGCCACGCTTCCTGCGCGCTCAACCTTCCGTTGCAGAGGGTGAGGTACGCGGCGGTGGCGCGCGGCAGGGCCGTGTACTTCAGGTGCGGGGAGCCGAGCCGGCCGACGTTGGTGTGCTGGTCGCCGAGCCACGCGTCCTCGGCCATCACGCGCAGCTGGCACTGCAGCGCGAGCGTGAGCCCCACACCCACGGCGAACCCGTTCACCGCCGAAATCAGCGGCTTGTTGAGCTCCACGTCCTCGGGCATCCCGCCGCCGCCCCAGTGGAAGATCGGGCTGTTGGGGTCCTCGTGCGGCGTGCGCTTGCCCTCGGCCTGGTGCTGCGCCAGGAACTTGATGTCGCGCCCGGCGCAGAACGCGGGGCCCGCGCCGGTCACGATGCCGACGAAGATCTCCGGGTCGCGGGCGATGTCGAGCCAGCACTGGCGCAGCTCGAGGTAGGCGTAGGAATGCAGCGCGTTGCGCACCTCGGGCCGGTTGATCGTGACGTAGGCGACGTGGCCCTTCTTCTCGTAGACCACGTGCTCGAGGTCGCGCGGCCTGCCGGCCGGATCGTACGGCGACTCGTACTGGGCCATGGTGTCCTCCTTGTTTTCCGTGAGGTGGCCGGGGTTCGGCGGGGGTCAGGCCGGGACGCTGCCGAGGAACACGCGCTGCGGGTCGTAGGCCCGCAGCCGTTCGAGGTCCGCCGCGTCGGGCAGCGGCTCGGCCCGGCAGTCGGCGGCGACGGAGACCGGGAAGCCGGTGCGCTCCACGATCCGGCGCAGCGTGGTGTCCCGATCGGACCCCGCCACCTCCACGTAGCTGGTGATCTCGTAGCGGCCGTCGCGGCGTTCGAGCACGGCCTCCGACGTGACGATCGCCGACACGCGCCGGCCCGGCACCGTCACGTACGGCACGGCCTCGACCAGCCGCCGCGGCGAGTGCTTCACCACCGCGACCACGTCGTCGGCGGCCGAGGCCACGTCGTTCGCCCCGCCGGAGCCCACGAGGAACCCGCCGTCGGCGCCCACGGTGGAGTTGATGTTGCCCTCCGCGTCGATCTGGCCGGCGCCGAGCACCGCGATGCTCGACGTGCCCGGGCCCGCCATGTCGCGCCCGAGCACGGTCATCACGTCGGTGAGTTGCAGGCAGGTCGGGAGGTTCCGGCCCGCGAAAAGGTACGGATCTCCCGGCTGGGGTTCGAATCCGGACATCCCGAGTTCGGCCGCCAACTGCACCGGCGAACCGGCCGAGCGCAGCCGCGCGACGGCGACCCAGGCGGCCAGGTGCGCGAACCCGATCCCGGCCAGCGCGACGTCGTGGCCCGCCACCGTGATGCGGTCGCCCACGATCCGGGCCGCGGTGAGCGTCATCCGCTCCTCCACGGTGGGCCCGGTCGCCAGCGAAGGCGGCCACACCACTGGCTTCACCTCCCGCAGCCGGCGCAGCCGCTCCTCGCCGAGGCGCGCGAGGAACTCGTCGTGGTCACGTACCCCGGTGATCCACTTCTTGGTCCACCGCGCGAGCTCTTCCGGATCGGCCGCGGCCGCGCGCAGCTCGTCCATGAAGTCGGCGTCCTCGATGTACCCGGCGACGCCTTCGAGCCCCACCGGCTGCAGCCCGTAGGGGTGGGAGCCGAACGGCGTGCGGCAGACCGCGCGCACCGCGTGGGCGGGAATCATCGGCAGCGAGTTGTGCCGCCGGATGAAGGAGTCGTCCACGATCTCCTCCACACACGCGAGCACACCGTCGCGCGCGGCGAGCGAACCCCACGCGCCTTCGCCGTAGGGCGGGGCCAGGATCACGTTGCCCGCGGGGTCGGCGGCGAGCCCGTGCAGCAGCACCAGGTCCGGCCGCAGCGCGGTGACCACCGGCGACACGGCTCCGTCGGGGCCGACCTCGTGGTAGTCGCGTCCGCCGTGTTCCTGGGCCATGGTGCTGCCCGCGAGCGAGCGCACCGGCAGGAACGGCACGCCGAGAGCCTGGGCCATCAGCCGCGCGGTGAGCGTCCAGATCGACCAGTTCTCGATCTCGACGGACCCGTCGGCCGATGCCCGCTGCAGCGCCGGGTTCGGCCGCGGGCTCGGGAAGTTCTCGCCCGCGTACGCCACCGTCAGCTTCTTCACCAGCCCCGCGGCGACGAGCGCGTGCTGGGTGTTCACGAACCCGTGCGCACTGATCCGGAACCCCGGGTCGGTGCCGGCGAACTGCCGGATGATCTCCGCGACCGCCGCGTTGGGCCGGCCGCCGTTGTAGGCCAGGTGCAGGAACGCACCGGGCTGCACGAACTTCGCGACCGCCTCGGCCAGGGGCAGCACCTTCGACTCACTCATCACACGGCCTCCACGATCAGCAGCGCGTCCAGCGCCACGACACCCGACCCGACCGCCTTGACCGGGTTGATCTCGACCGTGAACTTCCGCCACGGCAACGCCGACGCCAGCGCACCGAGCCGGGCGGCGAACGCGCCCAGCGCGGCGACGTCCACGCCGGCCGCGAGCTTCGGCGCGCGCTGGAACAGCTTCAACGCGCCGATGTGGCCGGCCGCGGCCTCGGCGCTCACCGGGGCCCGCATGAGCACCACGTCGTCGAGCGCCTCGGCCAGTACCCCGCCGACGCCGATGCTCACCACCACACCGAACTGGTCGTCGGTGAACGCGGAAACCAGGAACTCCGTGTCCCCGTCGGCCATCCGCTGCACGAGCATCCCGTCGAGCGCCACGCCGTCGGCCTCGGCGCGGGTGGTGATCGCCTTCCACGCCGTGGTCAGTTCTTCCCGGTCGGACACCCCGAGTTTCACCAGGCCGGCCGCGTACCGGTGGGTGACCTCGTCGGTCACGCCTTTGAGCACCAGCGGAAAACCGAACTCCGCGGCCTCGGTCACCGAGTGCGCGTGGATGCCGTCCACCACGGGCAGCCCCGCAGCGGCGAGCACCGGCCGCGCACGGTGTTCGGCCACCACGGTGTGGTCGGAAACCACCAGATCCTTGACCACGGTCCGAACATCCGCCGGTACTTCGGCACCAGCGCCGGACTCCGCGGCGGCGGCCGGCGAGTAGCGGCCGAGGTGGCCCAGCGCCCGCGCCGCGCGATCGTGCTCGGGGAACGCGTAGATCCCCTGCTCCGCCAGCGACCGCAGCGCCTCCTCCGGCGCCAGCGGCCAGCTCACGCACACGGGCTTCGTGGTCGCCGCGCGCAGCGCCTCGACCGCGGCCACCACGTGGGATGCGCGATGGCGCATCGCCTGGGCGAGGAACAACACGCCGTCGACCCCGTCGTCGGCCGCGATCGCCGCCAGCGCGTCGGGCAGCTGATCGCGCCAGCGCGCCTGGTAGAACGACTCCGGCGTGAGGTCGGTCGGATTGGCCACCGCCGCCAGCGGCGTGAGCTTCGCGGCCGCGGCCGCCACCGTCGCCGCCGAAAGCCGCGGCACGGCCAGCCCCCGGGACACGCACTGGTCCGTGGCCAGCACCCCGCCGCCACCCCCGGTCGTGGTGATGGCGATCCGGCCCCCGGCCCCGAGCTGCTCCGGCCGCAGCGAGCTGAACAGCGACGCCGTGTCGAGCAGCTCTTCCAGCGAGCTCACCAGGGTCACGCCGCAGTCGCGCATCACGGCGGCGAACACCTTGTCCACGCCCGCGAGCACCGCGGTGTGCGATTTCGCGGCCTCGGCGCTCTCTTCGGACCGTCCGCCCTTCAGGATGATCACCGGTTTCGCGGCCGCGTGCGCTTCCCGCAACGCCGCGACGAGCTTCGCGCCGTCCTGCACGCCTTCGAGGTAGGCGGCGATCACGCGCACGCCGTCGTCGTTCGCGTAGTGGTGGATGAAGTCGGCGGCCGAGACCACGGCCTCGTTGCCGACACTCACCACGTGGCGGAAGCCCCAGCCCGCGCGGGCGGCCAGCGCCATCGACGCGGCGGTGATCCCGCCGCTCTGGCTCACCATCGAGACCGTGCCGGTGAGCATGGTGTCGAAATCGAACAGGCCCGAGCTGTAGGTGGCCGTGAGCTTCGTGGCGGTGTTGATCAGGCCCAGGCAGTTGGGGCCGCACAGATTGAAGTCCGCGGCCGTGCACGCCTCGACCAGCCGCTCCTGCAGCGCGCGGCCCTCCGGCCCCGACTCGGCAAACCCGCCGGCCCACACGACCCCGTTGCGGATGCCGGCCGCGCCGCACTCGGCGACGAGCTCGACCGTCCGGGCCGCGGGGACCGCGAGGATGGCGAGGTCCGCCGCGCCCGGCAGGTCGGCCACGCCGCGGTACGCGGGCAGGCCCGCCACCGTGTCGGCCGTCGGGTGCACCGGCCAGATCTCGCCGGTGTACCCGAACTTCAGCAGGTGCCCGATCGCCGTGCCGCCGACGTTGCCCTCGCGGTCGGACGCCCCGACCACGGCGACGCTGCGCGCCTCGAGCAGGCCGCGGATGTCGCGGAACCGCACTCCGTTCTCGCTCACTGAGCTGACCTTTCCTTCGTCCCCGGCCGCTCAGGCGGCGAGGATCACGAGCTTTTCGGCGACCAGCGACGCCACGGCGTACTTCACGCCTTCGCGGCCGTGGCCCGATTCCTTCACACCGCGGTAGGGCATGTGGTCCGCGCGGAACGCCGGTGCCACATTGACCAGCACCGAACCGGCCTCCGCCTTTTTGGCGTACTGCAAGACGTTGGTGAGGTCGTTGGTGAAGATCGCGGTGTTGAGGCCGAAGCGGGAGTCGTTGGCCGCGACGAGGGCCGCGGCGACGTCCTTCACCGGCACCACCGACACGACCGGGCCGAAGACCTCGCTGCACAGCAGTGCCGAGTCCGCCCGCACGTCGGTGACCACGGTCGGTTCGAGCACGCCGTCGCGCCGCCCGCCACCGGCGACCACGCGCGCGCCTTCGCCGACCGCGCCCTGCACCCATTCGGCCACGCGGTCGGTGGCCTGCTCGCTGATCAGCGGGCCGACCACGGTCTTCTCGTCGGCGGGATCCCCCACCACGAGGGCCGCCACGGCCGCGCCGAGCTTGGCCACCACGTCCTCGACCACGTCCTCGTGGACGTAGAGCCGTTGCAGGGAAACACAAGCCTGGCCGGAGAAACCGTAACCGGACGCCACCGCGGCGGCCACCGCGCGGTCGAGATCGGCGTCGGCGTCCACCACCATCGCGGTGTTGGAACCGAGTTCCAGGATGTGGTGCTTGTGCGGCGACCCGGCCTTGATCTGCCAGCCGACCGCGGCCGAGCCCGTGAACGAGACCACGGCCACGCGGTCGTCCTCCTGCCAGGCCCGCACGATCTGCGCCGGGTCGCCGGTCACGAGGTTCAGCCAGCCGGCGGGCAGTCCGGCCTCGGCCAGCACCTCCACGAGCAGACCGGCGGTGAGCGGCGTGCGCTCGGAGGGCTTGAGCACCACCGGGCAGCCGGCGGCCAGCGCCGGGCCGATCTTGTGCGCGACCAGGTTCAGCGGGAAGTTGAACGGCGTGATCGCCGCGACGACCCCGAGCGCCTCGGCCACGGTGAAGGCGAGCATGCCCTCGCCGGACGGGAACGCGTCCATCTGCACGGACTCGCCGGGCAGCCGGCGCGCCTCGTCGGCCGAGAGCTGCAACGTGGTGATCGCGCGCTGCACCTCACCGCGCGCGGCGGTGATCGGCTTGCCGGCCTCCAGCAACAGCAATTGCGCGAATTCTTCCGCCCGCTCCCCGACGATCCGCGCGGCGGCCCCGAGCACCTCGGCGCGGCGGTACGGCGCGAGGCCGTCGGCCAGCGCACGGTGGGCGGCGGTCACGGCTGCCGTGGCGTCCTCGGCGGTGCCCACGGCGTAGGTGCCCACGAGCTGCCCGTCCCACGGGCTGCGGACCTCGGCGGTCGCCTCGCGGGACACGGTCTGTCCGTCGATGAACAAATCCTGGTGACGCACGATCATCCTCTGTTCTCCCCTGGTGGTGGTCACGCTGTGAGCCGGGCGGCGACGCCGTCGGTGAACTCGGCGGTGGACGCGGTGCCCCCGAGGTCGCGGGTGCGCAGGCCGTCGGCGAGGCAGGCCTCGAACGCGGCGGTGAGGTCCGCCGCGGCGGCGGGTTCCCCGAGGTGCTCGAGCATCATCGCGCCGGCCCACAGCTGTCCGACGGGGTTCGCCACGCCCTGGCCCGCGATGTCCGGTGCCGAACCGTGCACGGGCTCGAACATCGACGGGTGCTTCTTCTCCGGGTTCAGGTTCCCGCTCGGTGCCACGCCGATCGAGCCCGCGATCGCCCCGGCCAGATCGGAGAGGATGTCGCCGAACAGGTTCGACGCCACGATCACGTCGAAGCCCGCCGGGTCGAGCACCAGCTTCGCGGCCAGCGCGTCGATGAGCACCTTGTCCACGCTCACACCCGGGTAGCCGGCCAGCGTGTCGGCCACGACCTCGTCCCAGAACGGCATCGTGTGCACGATCCCGTTGGACTTCGTCGCCGACGTGAGCCGGTTGCTCCGCGTCGTGGCGAGCTCGGCCGCGAACCGCGCGGCCCGCGCCACCCCGCGGCGGGTGAACACCGCTTCCTGCATGGCCGCCTCGTGCGGTTCGCCGACGTAGATGCGGCCGCCGACGGCCGAGTACTCGCCCTCCACGTTCTCGCGCACGATCACCAGGTCCACGTCGCCGGCGCCGACGACCCGCGCCGGAATGCCCGGGAGCGTCCTCACCGGACGGAGGTTGATGTACTGGTCGAACGTGCGGCGGATCGGGATCAGCAGGCCCCACAGCGTTTCCACGTCGGGGATCTCCGGAACGCCCACGGCACCGAGGAAAATCGCGTCGTGCTTGGCCAGTTCGTCGAGGCCGGTCGTGGGCATCATCGCGCCGTGCGCCTGGAAGTACGCCGAACCCCAGGGGTATTCGGTGAGGTCCAGGGTGAACTCGTGGCGCAACGCCACCAGCTCGAGGCACCGCAGCGCGGCAGGCACCACTTCGAGCCCGATGCCGTCACCGGCGATCACGGCGATGTCGTACCGGCGCTTCCTCGCGGAAGTCATGTTTCCTCCTTGTCACCCGGGGCTTGGTCCCGGGCGACGATCGAGACCTCGACCCCGTGGGCGAGGAGTGCTTCGTGATCGGGCTCCGGGATGCCGTCGTCGGTGACGATCCGGTCCACGTCGTCGAGGGTGCAGGCGCGCACCATCGCCGAGATCGAGAACTTGCTGGAATCGGCCAGCAGCACCACTTCGTCGGCGACGTCCACGAGCGCGCGTTTGGTCATGGCGTCGAAGTGGTTGCCGCAGTACACGCCGTCGGCGTTGATGCCGCTCGCGGCGAGGTAGAGGCGGCGCAGGCGCAGCTCGGCGATCGCGGCCAGCGTCGCGGGGCCGGCGAACGACTGCGTCTGGTGGTGCAGTGAACCGCCGAGGCACACGATTTCCACCAGCTCGTGGCCGAGCAATGTGTTGGCCACGGCCAGCGAAGGCGTGACCACGTGCAGCCGGGCGTCGAGCGGGATGGCGAGCGCGAGGGCCAAGGTGGTGGTGCCGGCGTCGAGCGCGACCGCGCCGGCCTCGGGCAGGTCGGCGGCGGCGAAGGCGGCGATGGCGTCCTTGGTGGCGCGCCTGCGTTCGGCGCGAGACCGGAAGTCGGTACCCGCCAACGCCGTCTGCGGCAGTGCGGTCACTCCACCGTGGACACTGCGCAGGCGGCCGTCGGCCACGAGCTTCTGCACGTCGCGGCGGATCGTCATGTCCGACACGTCGAACTCGCGCGAGAGCTCGGCCGTGGTGCAGTAGCCCTGTTCCTCGACGATCTCCATGATGCGGCCACGGCGGTCACGGGTCGGGCGGGGTGCGGTGGTCATCGGGCGCCCACCGCCTCGCGCACGGCGGCCGAAAGCGCGGCGAGCCGCGGTGCCGCCGTCGCGCGCAGGCCCGGCCCGGGCGGGTCTTCGGCCACCACGTCGTGCCAGATCGCGCGTCCGGCGAGGAATCCCGACGCGCCGCCGCGACACGCTTCGAGGACTGCCGCGGGGTAGTCGGCGGGGGTGATGCCGCTGGACAGCACCGCCCACGGCACGCCGAGTTCCGCGGTGAGCCGGGCTGACTGGCGGGCGACGGCCGAGACGTCGCCGTCGCGGTAGCCGGGGATTTCGGCTTTGTAGAGGTCGGGGCCGGCGGCGCAGAGCGTCACGGCGGCTTCGTGGATGGCCTCGTCGCGCGCTTCCGGGGCGCAGCGCACCATGCCTTCGAGCAGGGTCGGCACCCCGCAGCGGCGGCCGAGGTCGAGGAACCGCGCGACGGTGTCGTCGCGCCGCGGGTCCGGGTGGCCGGGGCGGAACAGGACGAGCAGCTTGATGGCGTCGGGGGTGGCGCGGCCGAGGAAGTCGGCGGTGGCTTCCCCGGCCAGCTCACCCCGCAGGACCGGGCCGCCGGGCTCCTGCACGAGCCGGTCGACGGCGAGCACGAACCGCGTGCCGGCCGGGATCCCGGCGCGCGGGCCGTTGACCAGGCCGTAGCGGCTGTCCACCAGGACCGCCGACGCGTGGGGCGCCAGCGCGGCCACCGCCGCGGCCTTGAACCGGCACAGCCGCTCGTCGGACACGGTGCCCACGGGGGCGCCCGCGGCCATGAGCGTCCGCAGCGATTCGCGGTGGTCGACCGACACCATCGTGAAGGAGCCGCCCGGGTTCGCCAGCCGGGCCGCACCCGCGTGCGGGGGTGTCATCCGGTCTCCTTCCCTGTTCGTCACTGTTCGCACAGCTCGTTGTTCGAAAAACAACATCGCGCGGCGGGGTTCCGCCCGGGCCACCCGGTGCGGGTGTGGTTATTTCAACGCGGCCGCGCAGTCGATCGCCGGGTCGATGCGCACGTCGAGCACCGTGAGCCCGGTGCGCGGGCCGGCCGCCGCCTCGGCCAGCTCCTCCCGGGTCCGCACCACC
This sequence comes from Amycolatopsis rhabdoformis, assembly GCF_035918295.1. Classification (GTDB taxonomy): domain Bacteria; phylum Actinomycetota; class Actinomycetes; order Mycobacteriales; family Pseudonocardiaceae; genus Amycolatopsis; species Amycolatopsis rhabdoformis. Next base: position 1,252,725 of record NZ_CP142149.1, on the reverse strand, counting down.
CGGCCCGTACCGCCGAACGCGGCGGCCAGCTGCGTCACGTCGGGCAGGGTCTGGCGGATCAGCTCCGGTGGCAGGTCGTACTGGTCGACGTACTTGACCTCGGCGCCGAGCTGCTCGTCGTTCGTGACCACGACGGTGAGGCTCAACCCGTTGAGCCGCACCGCGTCGAGGTCCTGGGCGGCCATCATGAAGCCGCCGTCGCCGCAGAACAGCACCACCGGATCGGCCGGGCGCGCGGCGGCCGCGCCGACCGCGATGCCGAGCCCGCGCCCGATCGACCCGAAACTGTTGCCGATCAACCACTGCCGGGCCGATTCCGCACCCACCAGCGTCGGCAACGTCTTGAGGCTGCGCCCGGCATCGGTCACCACGACCCGGTTGGCCGGCAGGTGCTCGTCGAACGCCGTGAACACCTCCCGCAGGTCCAGCCCGCGCGCCGGATCGTGGCCGACGTCGACCGCCCGCACCGACTCCTGCACCTCGGCCACGGTCGGGCGCGCCACCACCGGCTTCGGCCCGGTGAAGCCGCGGGCCCGCCACGCGTCGAGCACCGCGCGCACCACCACCTTCGCGTCGCCGAACAGCGACACCTCGGGATCCGCGCCGGCCGGCACCGTGGCCGGGTCCACGTCGCAGCGCACGAACCGAGCCGCCGGGAACACCTGGCGGTCGCCGGTCGTCCACGTGTTCAGCGACGCCCCGACCGCGAACACCACGTCCACCTCGGCCAGCGCCTTGCGCACCAGCGCGGGCGCCCAGTTGCCGCACAGCCCGAGATTTCCCTCGCGGCCGGCGAAGAACCAGTTGGCCCGCAACGTGGTTCCGGTCTGCGCCCCGACGAGGCCCGCGAGCTCGGCCAGCTCCTCACCGCAGTCGGCCAGCAGCGCGCCCTGACCCGCCAGCACCAGTGGCCGTCGAGCCGAGGCCAGGAGGTCCACAGTGGACTCGATGGCCGCCGCGTCGGGTACCGCGCCGTGCCGACCCGTCTCGCCCGTGCCGACGTCGGCTTCGGCTTCGGCCAGCTCCACGTCCGCCGCGAGCACTCCGTCGGCGATGCTCAGCACCTGCGGAACGCCGTTCCACCGCGCCGCCGCCAGCGCGGCCGTGAAGCGGTCCTCCAGTTCGGAACCGAACGCCACGTGGTGGAATCCCACCCCGGCGATGGCGCACAACGCCCGCTGGTCGATGTTCATCGTCGTCTTCACCTTGGTCGCCGGCGACTCTCCGACGACAAAGAGCATCGGGACGTGGGTGCGGCTCGCCGAGACGAGGCCGTTGAGCGCGTTGGCGAACCCCGGCCCCTGCGTGACGCTGCAGACCGGGATCTCCCCGCGGCTGCGGCTGTAGCCTTCGGCCGCGTTCACGGCCGTTTCCTCGTGTCGGGTTTTCACCAGGCGAAGTGCGCCGGTTTTCAACCCGTGTCCGATCCAGGGCACGTTGGTGTTGCCGACCATGCTGAACACGGTCGTGGTGCCGCCGCGGCGCAGCAGTTCGGGAATGGCTTCGTAGCCCTTCACGAAAGGCTCCCCGTCGGCTGGTCCCAGCCCTTCTCGTCGGTGCCGTACTTGGCGATGTAGGCGTTGAGCACGGTCTCGCCGAGGTAGCCGTCGTACGGGGCCGGGCCGGGGATCGAGTGGATGTCGTCGAAGAAGTACTGGTTGTCCTGGTCCCAGGTCGTCTTCCAGTAGGCGACGCCGCCGGGGGTGAAGATCTGCGCCTTCGTCTCCCCCGCGTTCACCGGGTACGTCTCGAGCTTCTGCCAGTAGGCCTTGAAGTTGTCGACCGTCAGCGTCGAACCGGTCTGCTTGTTGTAGGTCTTCGAGATGTAACCGGCGACCTGGTCGAGGTTCGCGTTCGTGTAACGGATCGCCTCGTAGGTCACGTGGATCAGCTTCAGCAGCGCGTCCTGGTTGGCGTTCCAGTACGACTTGGTGGTGATGTAGCCGTTGACCGGCGGCGGTGAGAGGTTCGTGCCGGCCAGCAGCACCTTGTACCCGCGGTCCGACAGCGTCTGCCGCTGCGGGATGCCGGCGATGTAGGTGTCCCCGTCGCCGCGCAGGTACGCGGTGAGCCCGCTCGCCGGGTCGAGGTCGGTGTACTTCACCCAGTCGAGCGCCTTGCCCTGGGCCTGCAGCGCCGTCTGGATCACCTCGGCACGGCTGTTGTTCAGCGTGGTGATCACGTTCTTGCCGTGGATCTCGTCGATCACCGCGGCGATCGCGTCCTTCGAGCTCTTGCCTTCCTTCACGAACTCGTCGTAGGTCTTGAGGTTCGTGTCGGGCCGGCCCATGAGTGCGAAGCCGTTGCTGAAGATGTCCCACGGGTAGAGGTAGGCCAGGTCGTTGTCCAGGTGGTAACCCTGGTTGATCTCCGACGCCGTGCGCCACCCCACCGGCGCGCCCTTGCCGCTGGCCACGATCTTCGCGATGTTGGTGAAGGCGACGTTCTGGAACGTCACGTTCAGGCACTCCTTCTTGTACCAGCCCAGCGCGTCGCCCAGGCTCATCACCAGCGAGTCCTGGTACGGCGTGGTCGCGATCTGGATGGTGGTGGTTTTCGCGCAACCCTGGATGGCCGGGCCGGACGCGCTGTCGGTTCCCCGGCAGGCGGTCAGCGCGGCGCAGAGGCTGACCGCCGCCAGCGCCGCGGCGGCGAATCTCCGACGTGTGGACATGGTGCACCCTTCCTGGAGCTCTCGAGCGTCATCGATCGAACCCCCGGCCGCGCACTTCGCGCGGCGACGAACTTCGCCCCCCGGTCACGGAAAACCGGTCATCGACCGCCGAACGGAAAGCCGGTCACAGGCTTCCGGTCGGCTTCGCCCAGCCCGTCTCGCCGTCGCCGTACTTGGCGACGTAGGCCTTCTGCACCTCTTCCCCCAGGAACGCCGACGCCGGGGCCGGTTCCGGGATGATGTGCGTGTTGGTGAAGAAGTAGTTGTTGTCCTCGTCCCAGATCGTGTGCCAGTACGCGGGTGCGCCGGGCGTGAACATCTTCTTCTGGGCGTCACCGGCGTTGGTCGGGTACGTCTCGAGGTTCTGCCAGTAGCGGTTGAAATCCGCCACCGTGAGTGTGCTGCCGGTCTGCTTGTTGTAGGTGTCGGACACGTACTTGGCCACGGCGTCACGGTTGGCGTCGGTGTAGCGGATGGCCATGAAGGTGACGTGGATGAGCGAGAGCAGGGCGTCCTTGTTCTCGTTCCAGTAGGTCTTGGTGGTGAGGAACCCGTTGAGCGGCGGCGGGGAGAGCTCCGCGCCGGTGAGCAGGTTCTTGTAGCCCTTGTCCGCCAGCGGTTGCTGCTGCGGCAGGCCGGCGATGTAGGTGTCGCCCGTGCCCGAGAGGAACGCGGTGTAGCCGCTGGCCGGGTCGAGGTCCACGTAGCTCGCCCAGTCGAGCGGCTTGCCCTGGCCCTGGATGGCGCTCTGGATCACTTCGGCGCGGCTGTTCTTCAGCGTGGTGACGATGGACTTGCCGTGCAGCTCGTCGATCACCGCGGCGATGGCCGCCTCGCGGCTCATTCCGGAGTTCTTGAACTCGCCGTAGCTCTTGAGCCCGGTGCCCGGCCGCGCCATGAGCGCGGAGCAGCTGCTGCAGATGTCCCACGGGTAGAGGTAGATCAGGTCCGAGTCGAGGTGCTGCGCCTGGTTGATCTCCGACGAGGTGCGCCAGCCCACCGGCGCGCCGTGTCCACTCGCGACGATCTTCGAGATATTGGTGAGCGCCACGTTCTGGAACGTCACGTTCAGGCAGGCCTGCTTGTACCAGCCGAGCTGGTTGCCCAGGCTCATGATCAGCGAGTCCTGGTACGGCGTGGTCGCGATCTGGATGTCCGTGGTCTTCGCGCAGCCTTCGATCGGCGCGCCCGCGCTGCTCGAGCCGGCGCACGCGGTCAGGGCGCTCGCCAGCATTCCGGCCGCGGCCAGGAGCCCGCCGAGGCGGAGACGTTTGCTGATCCTCATCGGGTGTTCGCTTTCTGACGGAATTCGGGGGGAAAACGACGGAGAGGTGTGCGAATCAGGACATGCGGTCGACCCAGCGGGTGAGGAACTTCGTCACCAGGCGCAGGATCTGATCGAAAACGAACGCGCCGATGGTCACCGTCGCCGTGCCGATGAGCACCACCGACGTGTTGAGCGAGTTGCTCGCCTGCAGGATCAGGTAACCGATGCCGTTCTGCGCACCCAGGTACTCCGCCGACACGACCACCGCCCACGCCAGCGCGGCCGCGATCCGCAGCGACGCCACCAGGTTCGGCAGGATCGCGCGCAACACCACCGTGCGGTAGATCTGGTTCGGCGAGGCACCCAGCGACTGCGCGGCCCGCACGAACAGCGGGTTCACGTTCTTGGCCGATTCCATCGTGGTCACCGCCAGCGTCATGAAACACGGCAGTGCGGCCAGGGCGATGCGCTGGGTGTCGGTGAGGCCGAACCACAGGATCGTGAACGGGATCAGCGCGATCGGCGGCACCGGCCGGATGATCTCGATCAGCGGGTTCACCGAGAAGTACGCGACGCGGCTGCGGGCCATGATCAGGCCGGCGAGCACGCCGAGGGCGCAGCCGATCACCCAGCCGAAGAGCATGCGGTACGCGGTGGACCCGAAGTCCAGCGCGAGGTTGCCCCCGAGCGTCTTGCCGGCCTCCACGGTCGAGGCGATCGACGGGAAGTACAGGTCGGGCACGATCTTCAGCAGGTCGGTGAGCAGGTACCACGCGGCGAGCACGACCACGACGGCGAGCACGCTGAGCACACGCAGGTCGAACCGGCGGCGCGGCCGGGCGGAGGTCCGCGCGGTCCGCACCGGCGGGGTGTCGAGCTGGGTCATGGGATTCTCACTCTCGAACGGCCTTGTTCGGTGGGTACGGGTTCTGCGGTTCTGGGGTCTCTGTCGTGGCGGGGTCAGTCGTTGCGCAGCAGCGACTGGATCTCGCGGCGCAGCTCCTGGAAGGCGGGTTCCATGCGGACGTTCTCGGGGCGTGGCCGGGCGAACGGCACGTCGATGATCTTGCGGATGCGGCCCGGCCGCGGGGTCATCACCGCCACCATGTCGCCCACGTAGATCGCTTCCTCGATGTCGTGGGTGATGAACACCAGCGTCTTGGGGTCGCTCACGCTGAGGTTCACGAGCTCGTCCTGCAGCTGTTCCTTGGTGATCTCGTCGAGCGCGCCGAACGGTTCGTCGAGCAGGATGGTGCGCGGGTTGTTCACATACGCACGCCCGATGTCCACGCGCTTGCGCATGCCGCCGGAGAGCACCTTGGGGAACTCGTCGGCGAACGCCTCGAGCCCGAGCACCTGCAGGAAGTGGTCGGTGCGGGCCTTCGAAGCCGCGTCCTGGGCGTGGCGGATGCGCGGGCCGTACTCGAGGTTTCCGCGCACGGTGAGCCAGGGGAACACGGCGTCGGCCTGGAACACCGTGGCGCGGTGCTCGTCGGGGGCGCCGACGGGGGCGCCGTCGATCAGGGCTTCGCCGGTAGTGGCGCCGGTGAAGCCGCCGAGCACGTTGAGCAGCGTCGTCTTGCCGCAGCCCGACGGGCCGACGATGGCGAGCGTCTGTCCCGGTTCGATCGTGAACGACGCGTTCTGCACCGCGTCGAAGCTGCGGTCCTTCAGCTGCATCGTCACGGTCAGGTCGTCGACCACGATCCGCGCGGGCTGGGTGTCGGTGGTCTGGGAGATCGTCATCGGTTCGTCCTCGTCAGTTCGGTCACTTGACGGCCAGCGCGTTGGCCGGGGAGGCCGCGCCGTGCTGGAGGTTGATCGGGGCCGAGGCGAGCAGGAACCGGTAGACCCCGTCCCGCGCGCAGTCTTCGGCGAGCCGGCCGAGGTCCCACATCTCGCCGATCGGCATGCCCAGCATCGGGATCAGCCGCGGGTGCAGCATCATCTCGTGGCGCCGGGCCGGGTCCGCCTTGATGGCGTCGGCTTCCGCTCCGGGTTCGAGCAGCGCGCCGGGCGGCCAGATCTCGAGCGCCGGGTTGTCCGCGGCCACGGCGGCCAGGCGCAGGTTCCACAGCGTGCGGACCATGTCCTCGACCGGGCGCAGGCCGGGGGTGCGCAGGGCCGGGATCGGGGCGATCTCGGCGCGTTCGGCCGCGGTGAGGCTTTCGTACCACTGCGTCCAGCCGGTGCGCACCAAAAGGATGTCTCCACTGTGGACCTCGACGCGCTGGCTTTCGAGGGTGCCGACGAGGTCTTCGACTTCGATCGGGTCGGCCGCGCGGTAGTCGAGCGGCCGGCCCAGCCGCTCGCGGTAGCGCCCGACGTCGGCGAGCACCGCGTGGCCGAAGATCCCACGCTCGGCCCACACGTGCACGCCGTGTTCCTCGCTCGGGATCCCGTTGTAGTTGCCGAAACCGACGCGCTCCACGTGGCGGAAACCGTCCCACTGCGACGAAGCCTGGGTGTTCCAGTCGTGCAGCACGTCGTTGAGCGAGGTCGAGGTCGTCGACTTCACGATCTCGTGGCGGAGGTTGGGCCGGCCGAAGAACGCCGGGTTCGGCAGGTCCATCCGCCAGTTGAGCGAGAACACCGCGCCGCGCTTCACGGTTCGCGCCGCTTCCGCCGCGTGGTCTTCGGTGATCAGGTTGAGGCAGCCCAGTTTGTCGTCCGGGCCCCACAATCCCCACGAACACGGCAGCCCGCCCTTGGTGGGGAGGTCGTCGTAGTCCGGGATCGCGTCTGCCTTCGCCACTGGTGCTCCAACCTGTGCGGGGAGAGCCGCGGACTCGCGGCCGGGTGATGCGGGGGAAGTGGTTGCGACGTTAAGCGCGACGGTGCAGCGATGTCAATATTCGAACAGATCTCTGTTGTGAAACGAACATCCGGCGGGCCTCGACTGCTGGGTTGATGTGGCTTTTCGCTCACACCAACAAAGAACTCTCCACGATCAAGAGCCCGTCAAGCGCGACCGCACCCTCTGGCGTAACCGAAACAGGGTTGAGCTCAAGCACGAACCGCGCCCACGGCAACCCTTCGGCGAACTCCGCGAACGCCACGAGGAACTCCGCCGCCGGCTTGCCGGCCACGGCGAGATCATTCGGATGTCGCGCTAACCGGAGTTTTTCCAGCAGCCGCAACGCTTTTCTCTCGTCCAACGGGAGGGTGGCGAACCCGACGTCGTCCAACAGCTCGGCGAGCACTCCGCCCGCACCGCACGACACCACAAGCCCGAACACGGGATCCCTGAACGCCGACACGAGAAGTTCGGTTCCGGACACTACTTTTTCCTGAACCAAACACGCGGCACCACTCAGTCCCCGGCCGGCTATCGCGTCCGCGAACACTTTGTACGCCGCTACAAGTCCGTCCTCATCGGACAGTCCCAACCGAACGAACCCAGCCTCAGCACGATGCACCACCTCCGGCGACACCACCTTGAGCACCACCGGAAACCCGATCTCCCGCGCGGCCGCCACAGCCTCTTCAGCCGAGGACACGACCGCCGCTCGCGGCGTCCGCAACCCGGCCTCAGCCAACATCCGGTGCACCACGTGCTCGGGAAACACCTGCCCATCAACCGCGTCGGGCACCCCGCGCGGTCTGTGCCGCACCGCATCCGCCACCAACCGCGCCGACTCCGCCCCGACATCACGCACCGCCGCGGCGACCTCACCGGTCACCTGCCCGCCTACACCTCGCGGCACAGGCGCCTCAGGCTGGTGTTCGGAAACCACCAGCGCGCCCACATCACGCGCAAGCGCAACAACCTCACCGGCCGGCTGTCCGCCCACACCTGGCGACACCGACAACCCAGGTTCATGTTCGGAAACCACCAGCCCACCCACATCGCGAGCAGCCGCCGCCACCCGGCCGAGTGTGCTCGTAGCCGCGGACTGTTCCGCGAAGACGTGGATCCCTTCAGCCTTTAGGAGCGCTTCGGCTGTCGACGGAAAGCCCTTGCAGTGCACAGCCAACGTCACAGGCCCGCGGTCATGGGCTTCACAGAGCGCGAGCGCCAGCTCCTCCCCCGCCGCCGCGCTCATCGCGCTGAGCTGGACCAGGATGACGTCGGCCTCGCCGCAGGAAGCGAGTACTCGCAAGGCTTCCGGGAAAGCCGCCCGCCACTCGGGTCGCGTGAAAGCCTCCGGCGTCAGGTCGATCGGGTTCCGGTTCGATGCGATCGCCGGCAGCAACGGCGCCAGCCGCTCCCGCGTCGCCGTGCTCAGGGTCGGCACCTCAAGCCCGGCGTCGTGACACAGGTCCGCCGCGACGATGCCCTGGCCGCCACCGTGGCTCACCACCACGACCCGGTTTCCGCGCACCGGCCGGTCGGCGTTCGCGGCGAGGAACGAAGCGACCTCGAGCAGCTCCTGCGCCGACGTCACCCGCACGGCGCCCTCCTGCTCCAGCACCGCGTCCCAGATCCGCGCCTGCCCGGCGAGCGCGCCGGTGTGCGCGGAGATCGCCCGGGCGCTCACCGCGGACCGTCCGCCCTTGAGCACCACCACGGGCTTGGCGGCGCGCCGCGCGGCGCGCAGCACCGAGATCAGCCCGGCGCCGTCGGCGAGGCCTTCGAGGTAGCACGCGAGCACGGCGGTTCCCGGGTCGTCGACCAGGTACGCGAGGGCCTCGACCGCGCCGACGTCGGCCTCGTTGCCGGTGCTGATCATGTGGCTGAAGCCCGTGCCCGCCGCCTGCGCCCACGAATGGGCCGCCGCGGCGAGGCCGCCGCTCTGGCTCACCATCCCGATCCGGCCCGGCAGCAGCGTGTCCACATCGGACAGCCACGACGCGAACGTGCCGGTGAAGCCGAGCGCGGTGGTGACCACGCCCAGGCAGTTGGGGCCGAGCAGCCGGATCCCGGCGGCGCGCGCTCGGGAAATGAGCTGCTCCTGCAACGCCGCGCTCCCGGTTTCCGCGAACCCGCCGGCCCACACGATCGCCGCCGTCACGCCGGCGTCGGCGAGCCGCGGCACGAGATCCGGCACGCGCGCGGCGCCCACGCCGACGATCGCCAGCTCGGGCGCCGTCGGCAGGTCGGCCAAGTCGCGGTGACCGGCGTATCCGGCCACCGGCTCGCCCGCGGGGTGGACCGGGAAAACCTCGCCCGTGTAGCCGAACCGGCGCAGGAACCGCACAGCCGCCGCGCCGCGGTTGCCCTCGGCCTCGCGCGCGCCGACGACAGCGACCGAGCGCGGCGCGAACAACGCGCGCAGCCCGGCGCCCGCCGCCGGATCCCGGCGGGCCCCGGTCTCCCGGAGCGACGGCTCTGTCGTCGGATCCACGGACACCCCTTTACGGGTCGTCTCTGAGTGTGCTCTAGTTTGTGCGGAGGTCGCACAAGTTTCCGTAGTTCGCACAAACCATGCCTCGCCGCCGTCGGGCTGTCAAGAATCGAGGTGGCCGACGGGGGCAGTCGTGACCGTGCGAGAGTTCTTGGTCGAACACAGATTCAGGAGGTGACGGGCAGTGGCCGACAAACCGGGCCCGATCAGCAAGGGCGACCTGGTCCAGTCGTTCGAACGCGGGCTGGCCGTGATCCGCGCGTTCGACGGGCACGGGCCCGAGCTCACGCTGACCGAGGTGGCCGAGCTCGCCGGCGTCACGCGCGCGGCGGCCCGCCGCTTCCTGCTCACGCTGGCCGAAGTCGGCTACGTGCACACCGACGGCAAACGCTTCTGGCTACGGCCGCGGATCCTCGAGCTCGGCAACGCGTTCCTCTCGAGCCAGGGCCTGGCCGAGGTCGCGCGCCCGCACATCGACCGGCTGGTGGCGGAGGTCGACGACTCGGCCGCGCTGTGCGTGCTGGAGGACGACGAGATCGTGTACGTCTGCCTGGTCCGCACCCCCGCGCGGCGCATCATGGCCCTCAACGTCGCGATCGGCAGCCGCATCCCGGCGCATCCGTCGTCGATGGGCCGCGTGCTCCTCGCGTTCCAGCCCGACGAGTGGCGTGCGGAGTACCTCAAACGCGTCGAGCTGCAGCCGTTCACCCCGCGCACGGTGAAGGAGCCCGCCAAACTGGGCGCCATCCTCGACCGCGTCCGCGCCGACGACTACGCCCTCGTCGACCAGGAACTCGACCTCGGGCTGCGCTCGATCGCCGTACCGCTGCGCCACGAAAACGGCGCGGTGTACGCCTCCCTGAACGTCTCAATGCACTCCACCCGACGCTCGAAGGAGGAAATGCGCGCCCAACTCCTCGCCCCCCTCCGCCACACCGCCACCGAAATCGAAGCCGACCTCCGCGCCATCGCCCGCCGCCGCCGCTCCTTCGCCGTCGGCGACGAGGACGGCGCCTGACGGAACGCTCCGGTCGCCGCGGGTGGCGCTGGTGGATGGTGGGTCGACGGTCATCGCCGGAGGTGCCGCCATCGCCGGTAAGTCCCGCTGCTGCCGATTAGCGCGGCTAGTGCCACCCGGTGCTGCAGGCCGACTCAGCCGGCCGGCGCAACTGTTGCCGGTCGGCGGCGCCATCTCCGCTCAGCGGTGCCGCTGATCAGTTCCGCTGTTGCCGATCGGTGGCGATGGTGCGCAGCGGGCCAGCAGCGGGCGCCCGTTGCCTCAGCAGAAGCCTGTGGTTGCCGAGGTCCGGCCATGACCGTGGCCGGCCACCGCGGCTTTCGTCGGTCGGTGTCGCCCCTGTCACCACGTCATCACCTCGATCGATCAGCGCCGCTACTGCCGATCGGCGCCGCCACCGCCAGTTGGCGCAGCCGGCGCGGGTCACCGCAGCAGAAGCTCGTCACGGGCGGTCGATCCGGCCATGGCTGTTCACAGCGGCCCTGCCAGTCGGTGCTGCTGCTGTCGGTCGTCGCAGACAACCCACCGCCGCTGCCGTTTGGTGCCGCTGTTGCCGGTCGGCGGCGCCGTCGCCAGTCGGTGCCGCCGCTGCCGATTGGTGCCGCCATTGCCGGTCCGCCGCCAGCCGGTACCGCCACCAGCACTCGCCGCGGCTAATCAGTTCGGCCATCGCCGCCTTCGTTGGCGTTGCCGGTCGCCGGCGCCATCGCCGGCCGGTGCCGCAATCGCCGGTCGCTTCAGCTGGCAGGTGGCCCTGCCACCGGTTGCCACAGCCATCGCTGGTCATTTCAGTCAGCCGGTGGCGATTTCGTCCGTCGCTACAGCCGTCGCCAGTCTCCGCGACCGACACCGACCGCCGCAGCCGATCACCATAGCCAACACCGGTCATTTCGGCCGGCGCCGCCGTTGCCGGGCGCCGGTCGTCGGCGTGGCTATTGCCGATCGGTGCGATCAACGCCGGTCAGTGCGGCCATCACCGAGCCCGACAGAGCCATCGCTGGTTGGCTCAGCCATTTCCAGTCGGCACCGCCATCGCCGATAAGGCCCATCGATGCCACTGTTGTCATCGTTGTCGGTGTCCGATAAGGACCGCCGGGGGTGTGAGCCGGGCCCCTCACGCGGTGCTCATGGGGGGTGCGAAGTTACCATCGGGATCATGGATGACTTCGCGGTCCAGCTGAAGCGGACGGGACTGCGGAACACCGCTCAGCGCCGGGCGGTGCTCGGGGCCGTGCGGGATCACCCGCACGCCACGGCCGCCGAGATCGCGGCGGTGGTGGAGGCGGGCGCGGGCGGGCTGTCGCGGCAGGGGCTGTACAACGTGCTCGACGACCTGGTCGGCGTGGGGCTGCTGAGGGCGCTCGAGCCGGCCGGGTCGCCGGCGCGGTTCGAGTTCGATCGCCACGACAACCACCACCACCTGGTGTGCCGGGCGTGCGGCCGGATCGAGGACGTGGCGTGCGCGGTGGGTGAGGTGCCGTGCCTGGACCCGTCGTCGGCGGCCGGGTTCACGATCGACGAGGCCGAGGTCACGTGGTGGGGCCTGTGCGCCGAGTGTGCGGCGGGCGCTTAGTCCGGGGAGGAAGCCTCGTCGGACGCGGCCGGGGTCGCCGTTTCGTCGACGGTGAGCGTGAGCAGGCGGATCATCGCCTCCACCGGCAGCCGGCTCTCGTCCGCGTGGTCGAGGAACGACAGCACGCGCAGCCCCTCCGGCGTGAGCGCCGACGTGTCGTCGCCGACCTGCGCGCTGGCTGCTTCGAGGGTGCCGAGGCCGGCGTTGTGGTGGGCGTCGCGCACGGCGTTGCGCAGCACAGCGAGCTCGGCCGGCGACGGGCCGCGTTTCTCCGCGCGCAACCGTTGTGCGATTCGCACCACTTGAGGTGACCTGGCCACCACGGATTGGCGGGCGGCGAACGACGCCACCATCCGCGGGGTCGACCGCGTCTCCTGCGGGGGCGCCGGGTTGGCCGGCGCGGCGGCACCTTCCACGCGCAGGCTGTCGAGCGCCGCGGCCCGGCGTTGTTCGCTTTCGCGCAGCCGGGCGAGCGGATCCTTACGCCGGGACGCCGCGAACTCGCGCGCCTCGGCCCGGGCCCGCTCCCCCGCCTCGCTGACCCGCGGCCGCCGCCGGTTCGTGCCGTCGGCCGCGGCCTGGCGGCGGGTGTTCTCGAACCACGCCTCGAACGACTGGCCCCGGCGCGGCGGCTCGTGGACCTCGGTCATCGCGGCCTGCGCAGCGTCGTCGAACCAGCCCTCCAGCCGCGACCGCAGGAAGCCGCCAGGGCGTTCGCCCGACCGGCGGGGGCGCTGACGGGTGCCGTCGGGCAGGGTGGCGAGCGCGATCAGCAGCGCGTCGGGGCAGTAGCCGCAGCTGTACCAGAACTCGAGCTGCCGCTCGACGTCCTCACGCTCCTCGCGGGTCAGCGTCTCCGTGACCCAGCCCATGCGCCGGAACAGGACACCGGTCGCCTGCGCGCGCTCGTGCGCGTCGCTCGGGATCACCGTCGACGGCCACGCCCGGTCCGACATCCGCACCATCCGACACCTCCTGCCCCGACGGTACGGCGCCCGCCTCGGCGCCCTTCACCCGACACGCCGCGACCGTGTTGGCCACCACGATCACGCCGATCGCGAGCCAGGACAGCGCGTCGAGCCGCTGGTGGAGCACCACTTCGCCGACCACGGCGGCCAGGACCGGGTTCACGCTCATGAAGACCCCGAAGAACCGCGGCGGCACCCGGCGCAGCGCCAGCAGGTCGGCGACGAACGGCAGCGCCGACGACAGCACCCCCGCGGCGAGCGCCGCACCGAGGGCCGCCGGAGTGGGGCGATGGTGGAAAAACACCACGATTCCCACCGGCAGGTACAGCAGGCCGGACACCCCGGCCGCGGCGGCGGAACCCTCGACCCCGGGCAGGCGACGGCCGACGGTGCGGTTGAGCAGGATGTAGCACGCCCAGCACAGGGCCGCGACCAGCGCGAGCGCCACGCCCACGTAGTCGGTACTGGGCCGCGGCCGCGTGAGGATTCCGACCGCGGCGGCGGCCACGAGCGCGCAGGCCAGGTCGCTTCGCCGCCGCGACCCGGCCAGCGCGACGGCCAACGGACCGAGGAACTCCAGCGTGACGGCCAGCCCGAGCCCGATCCGGTCCACCGCGGAGTAGAGCGAGAGGTTCATCGTCGCGAACACCGCCGCCAGCGCGAGCACCGGACGCCACTGGCGCGCGGTGAACGAACGCAGCCGCGGCCGGCCGACGGCCAGCAGCAGCACCGCGGCCACCCACTGGCGCACGGCCACCACGCCGGCGGGCCCGAGCACGGGAAACGCCAGCGCCGCGGTGGCGGCGCCGATCTGGTTGGCGGTGGCGCCGCCGAACATCAACGCCACGCCGGCGCGCTTGTCCTGGGTCATGACCGTGAGCGTGCGACACGGGCCGGCATGCGCAAAATGCATCGATCGCGTCATGCATACGCTGGAGTCATGGATCTGGAGCTGCGCCACCTGCGGTGCCTGTGTGCGATCGTGGACACGGGCACGTTCACCGACGCCGCGATCGAGCTCGGACTCTCCCAGGCGGCGGTGTCCCGCACACTCATTTCGTTGGAATCCGCACTCGGCGTGCGACTTCTCCACCGCACGAGCCGCAGCGTCACGCCGACCACCGCCGGCGTGCAGGTGCTCGCGCGCGCCCGCCACCTGCTCGCCGAGGCCGACGACCTCGTGCGGGAGGCCACCACGGGCCACACCCGGCTGCGGGTGGGGCACGCGTGGTCGGCGATGGGCCGGCACACCGCCGAGTTCCAGCGGCGCTGGGCCGATCGCCACCCGGACGTCGAGCTGCTGCTGGTACGCACCAACACCCCGACCGGCGGGCTCGCCGAGGGGCTGTGCGACCTCGCCGTGGTGCGCACGGCCGTGGACACCCGCCGGTACGCGCAGGCGACCGTGGGCCACGAGGCCCGCTACTGCGCCATGGCCACCGACGACCCGCTGGCGCGCCGTCGCACCGTCACGCTCGCCGACCTCGCGGCCCGTGTGCTGGTGATCGACCGGCGCACCGGCAGCACGAACACGGACCTGTGGCCGGAGGAGCAGCGGCCACGGGTGGAGCACACCCAGGAGATCGACGACTGGCTGGCCGCGATCGCCACCGGGCGCTGCGTGGGCGTGACCCCGCACTCCACGGTGACCCAGTACCGCCGCGACGGCATCACCTACCGCCGGGTGCGCGACGCGGCGCCCGTGCCGGTGCGGCTGGTCTGGTACGGCAGCGATCCGCACCCGGCCACGCACGCGGCGGTGGCGCTGCTCAGTGAGCTGTACCGGGCGGCGTGAGCCGAGCCGGTACGCAATTACCACAGTGGACGGTCACCTCTTCGGGCGTAAGCGCCGCACAGGGGCAGACATCGGAGACTTCACGCGGGATGCTCCATTTCGGACAATCGTGATCAGGAAGGGGCGTTTCATGAGGAATCTCCGGGCCGCCCTGCTGGCCGCACCCTTGTTGGCAGCCGGTCTCCTCGTCGCACCGACCACCGCGTCGGCAACGCCCGTGTCCACCTCCGTGACCGATCTCGACTGCGGGTTTTTCGCGTGCAGCTGGGTGTTCAGCAAGAGCACCACGAAGCTGATCGCCGAGGGCGCGCCGGCGATCCGCGTGTGCAAGAGCATCCCGACGCCGGGCAACCTCGCGTGCGGTGTCGCCATCGCGGCGCTGGTCATCACCGCGAAAAAGGCGCGCAGTGAGGGCAAGTGCGCGAAGATCACCTGGACCAAGACCCCGCCGCCACCCCTGGGCACGTGGTGGCCGTCGGTCGAGGGTGGCAAGCGCTGCAAGTAGGTTCCCTCCGGCCGTCGGGATGGGAAGCACCCGCCGGCCGGGGCGGTGCGGGGCCGTCCCGTCCACTGTGGACGCGTGGACGGCCCCGCGAAACATTTCCGGGCCCCGGCGGGATCGTTCGCGGGGCGAATTATCACCGTTGACGCCGTCGCGCGAGGTCGGTCATGATGTGGTGGTACACCACCCACCGAGGAGTGACGAAAATGTCCGGCAGCGAGCAGCACAAGGTGTGTCCGGGGTGCTTCGGCATCACCGGCGACGCACCGCGCCTGCCTTACGCCGCCGAGACACCAGGCTCCACGCCGTGACGCACCCAGCGCGTCGCAGCAGGGAGCCGCCCGTCGGGAGACCGATCAGGGCGGCTTTTTCGTTTTCCGTGACATTTTCGTGACCTTCGCCTCCCCCATTCCGACCACGTGCCCGAACGGCCAGGGACCCGCCTGCAAAGCGGAACAAACCGGTTCGACTCCGGTCGCGGTCTCCACTCGAGCGACAACCGAAAAGGAGGTGCCCGCAGCCATGGGTGTCCTGGTCCTCAACGCCGGCTACGAGCCCCTGCACACCGTCTCCGTCCCCCATGCGATCCGGATGCTCGTGCGCCACGTCGCGGTCGTCCACGAAAGCGACGGCGCCGACCTGGGTGTGTTCCCGCGCCCCAAGGTCGTGCGGCTGCTGCGGTACGTGGTGATGAAGTGGCGATATTCCGGCCCGCCCCGCTGGTCACGCCGCGGCGTCCTCCTGCGCGACGGCCACACCTGCGCCTACTGCGGCCGCCACGCGACCACGATCGACCACATCATCCCGACGTCGCGGGGTGGTGAGCGCACCAGCTGGTTCAACACCGTGGCCGCCTGCGGTGGCACGGCGCGCAGCTGCAACGCCCGCAAGGCCGACCGCACCCCCGCCGAGGCCGGCCTCACGCTGCGGTTCACCCCGACCGTGCCCACGTGGGACCAGCTGCACCCGCTGCGCTGACCGTCCACATGCGACACCTGTCCGCACCGTCCGGGCGGCGCTAGGCTGGCTCCCATGAAGGGGCTGCTCCTGCGCCTCTCGGCGGTCGACTCCGACGCCGAGGCCGCGGTACGGGTGATCGCGTACTTCGACGAGCTCGTCACCCGCCGCGCCACCCTGCCCGACCTGGTACGCGCCACGGCCTCCTTGGCCGAATGCGTCGCCGGCCTCCGCCGCGGCACCGAGCCGGCCCTCCGCTTCCGCCCCGACGGCACTCGTGTGGTCGGGGCGGAGACCGGTGCGGCGCACGAGGTGAGCGACGGCGCTCGTCGGACGGTCGTTCCACTCGCGGCGGCACCTGAGCGCGGCGAAGCCGGTAGCCCTGGACCGTCGGCCGGGTCGCCGGTGGCTGCCTCAATCTCCGCGGCACCTGACCACGGTGAAGCCGGGAGTCCTCAGCCGTCAGCCGGGTCACCGACAGCGGCCCCCTCGCGCGCCGTGGCACCCGACCACGGCGAAGCCGGGAGTCCTCAGCCGTCAGCCGGGTCACCGACAGCGGCCCCCTCGCGCGCCGCAGCACCCGACGACGGCGAACTCGGCACTCCTGAGCCCTCGGCCGGGTCACCGGCGGCCATCCCACTCGCCGCGGCACCCCAGCGCCGCGAATCCGCCAGCCCTGAGACCTCGGCCGGGTCACCGGCGGCCGATCCCGGCGCCGGCGGGCCCCGGTTGGTGGTGGCCGACCTCGGAGGTGAGACCACCGGCCAGGTGTGGCTCGAACGCGACGGCGAGCCGGGGCCGCTCGACGACCTCGTGCTGGAGCGGTTCGCGATCGCCGCGCGGGTGCTCGGGCCGGCGCCGGAGGTGAGGGCGCCGCATCTCGCGGATCCGGCGTTGGTCGAGCTGGTACTGGGCGAGCGCGCGGCGGACGAGGACCGGTCGCGGGCCCTGGTTCTGCTCGGCCTGGATGCCGCACGGCCGCTGCGCGTGGTGGCCGTGGGCACCGAGGACGGGCGCGACCCGGGTGCGGCGGCCGTCGCGCTGGTGGCGCGCGGCGGAACCGCGTTGGGGGCGCGGGTGGCGGTGGTCGGCGAGGTCGCAGCGGTGTTGCTTCAGCCACGCGAAGGCCCCGCAACGGTGGTGGATTCGTGGGAAAACGCACTTTCCCTGCGCGCTCGCGAACGTGCCTCGTCCGGAACCGTCCGCGTGGGCGTCGGCGACGCGGTCGCCGGCCTCGACGCCCGGCGGTCCTGGCTGCAGGCGCGGCTGGCCGAGCGCTTCGCCGTGCCGGCCACGGAACCCCTCGTGGTCCACGAGAACCTCGGCTCGCTCACCCTGCTCGCGCAAATCCCCGCCGACCACCTGCGCGCACAGCCCGACGTCCGCGCCCTGGCCGCCCTCGCCCCTGCCGACCTCGAAACGCTCGAAGCCTTCTGCCGCACGGGATCGCTGCGCCAGGCGGCCGTCGCGCTGCACCGGCACCACAGCTCGGTCGCCACCCGCCTCGCCCACGTCGAAGACGCACTCGGCTGGCCACTGGACGACCCGGCCGGCCGCTTCCGCGCCCGCCTCGCACTTCTCGCCTACCGCCTGGCCCGCCGCGCCTAACCTGGCGCAGCGTCGGCGAGCTCTCGCGAACGCAGTGGGGCACCCGGGCGAAACCCAACGGCTCGGTCGCCACCCGCCTCGCCCGCCTCGCCCACGTCGAAGATGCGCTCGGCTGACCGCTGGACGGCCCGGCCGGCCGGTTCCGCGCCCGGCTCGCGCTTCTCGCACACCGCTTGGCCCGCCGCACGTGACGGGGCGCAGCAGCGGCGAGCTTTCGCGAACACAGCGTGGGGTCCGGGCGAAACCCAACAGTTCGGTCGCCACCCACCTCGCCCACGCGGAAGACTCGCTCGGCTGGCCGCTGGACCACCCAGCCGGCCGGTTCCGCGCCCGGCTCGCGCTCCTCGCCCACCGCCTGGCCCGCCGCACCTAACCGGCCGCCCCGTCGGCAAGCTCTCCCGCAAGCACAGCGCGGCGCCCGGCCGAAACCCAACAACTCGGTCGCCACCCGCCTCGCCCACGTCGAAGACTCGCTCGGCTGGCCGCTGGACGACCCCGCCGGCCGGTTCCGCGCCCGGCTCGCGCTCCTTGCCCACCGCCTGGCCCGCCGCGCCCGACCGGACGCCGCGCCGGCAAGCTCTCCCGCGAGAACAGAGCGGCGCCCAGGCAAAAACCCAGGCGCCGCGTTCCGTCGCGGATCCAGCGTTGGTCGAGCCGGTGCTGGGCGATCGCGCGGCAGGCGATGACCGGTCGCGGGCCCCCGGTGCTACTCGGGCTGGATGCCGCACGGCCGCTGCGGGTGGTGGCCATGGGCAGGCGCGACCCGGGGCCGGACCGAGCACCCGCGCGGCGATCGCGACCCACTCCAGGACGAGGTCGTCGAACGGCCCCGGCTCGGCGCCGCGTCGCCGGGAACCTCAGCCGAGCTCCACGCCCAACGCGCGCGCCAGCACCGCGCGCGATTCCGCGGCCTCGCGGCGGGTGATGGTGGCGTGGCGGACCATGGCCGAGCCGTGGAAGGTGCCGGGGAAGAGGTGGAGCTCGGTGGGGACGTGGGCGGCCAGGAGGGCCTGCGCGTAGGCGATACCTTCGTCGCGGAGGGGGTCGTATTCCATCACCGAGATGTACGCGGGCGGGAGGCCGGCGAGGTCGGTCGCGCGGGCGGGGGCGGCGTACACGGGCACGTCGGCGGTGCCGCGCACGCCCGCGCCGAGGTAGGAGTCCCAGCTGAACTCGGCGTTGGGGAGATTCCACAGTGGAGTGTCGTCGAAGCGGCGCATGCTGGGCGTCTGAAGGCGATCGTCGATCTCGGGGACGCCGAGGAACTGGAACGCGATGGCCGGCCCGCCGCGGTCACGGGCCAGCAGCGCGAGCGCGGCGCACAGACCGCCGCCCGCGCTGACGCCGTGGATGACCACGCGCTCCGGGTCGACGCCGAGCTCGTCGGCGTGTTTGGCCGACCACACGAGCGCCGCGTAGCAGTCCTCGAGACCCGCGGGGTACGGCGCTTCCGGCGCGAGCCGATAGTCCACCGACACCACGACCACGCCCAGCTCGCGCGAAAGCTCCACCGCGGCCGGGTGATCGGTGTCGACATCGCCGACGATGAAGCCACCGCCGTGCACGTTGAACAGCAACGCGGGTGTGGCGATGGTGTCCGGTGTGTAAATTCGAACAGCCACGTCCGGCGCGCCCTCGGGGCCCGGCACCGTGGTGTTTCGCACGGTCACGCCGGTCTCGTCGACGTCGCCGAGCAGCTCGGCCATCATCTCCTTCATCTTGGCCCGCGCCGTCACCAGGTCTTTCAGGTCGCCGGTGTCGGGCAGCATCGGGAGAGCGGCGGCGATCTCGGGATCGAACGCGTAGTCCATCAAGGCCTCCAGGAGTGCGGGTCCCGTCATCCTCCCGGTTCCCGCACTCGTGTTCATCCGCCAACCGTCGCCGAGCCGCCCCACCGCGACCGCCACCCGGCGGGCATCCCTGGGTGCGGCTCAGCCCAGCCGCTTGAACCCGGCATCGGCCGCCTCGACGCCAGTGAGATCCGCGACGGTGCGCCCAGGTCGGCCCGCCGCATCGGTCATCCCGAGACAAGTCAGGGTCCGCGACCGTCTACCGAGCCGCTCGGACACGGCCGCCGCGACCGCCGCCGCCCCTGCCGCGCGGGTCGGCGGCCGACACCCCTCAACCCCGCGGTCGAGCACCAGAGCCCGTCACCGCCGAATCGGCCGAGCCGGCACCGGTGGGCGTCCCCGAGGTGCGGCTCAGCCCAGCTGCTTGCACTGGCATCGGCCGCCCCGACGCCGGTGAGATCCGCGACGGTGCGCCCGGCCGCGGACCCGGCGCCGCATCGGTCATCCCGAGACAAGTCAGGTCCGCTGCCATCAGCCGAGCCGCGCGGACACGGCCGTCGCGTCCGGCGCGGGTCGGCAGCCGACACACCTCAGCCTCGCAGCCGAGCATTGGAGCCGCCGCCGGATCGGCCGGGCCGGCACCGGTGGGCATCCCGGGCGCGGCACCGCCCAGCTGCGTGAACACTGGCATCGGCCGCCACGACGCCGGTGAGGTCCGCGACGGTGCGCCCAGTCGGCCGCATCGGTCATCCCCAGACAAGTCGGGTCCGCGGCCGTCAGCCGGGCCGCTTGGACACGGCCGTCGCGACAGCTGCCGCCACTCCAGCGCGGATCGACACACTTCAACCTCGCGGGTCGAGCACCGGAGCCACCGCCGAATCGCCAGGGTCGCCACGCGGCGGGCATCGCCCGAGTGCGGCTCAGCCCAGCTGCTTGAACACCGCCGTCGCCACCGCGGCGTCTGCCACGCCGACGCCGGTGAGGTCCGCGATGGTCAGCCCGGTGCGGTTCGGGACGCCGTCGCGCAGGACGGTGCCGGCGGGGAGGTCGGCGTCGGGGGCGATGGTGCCAGCGCGGACGGCGTTGCCGAAGTCGCCGTGGGCGAGGCATTGGGTGTGGTCGTCGGTGGCGATGGTGGTGGCGTGGGTGAAGAGGGCGGGCGGCAGTTCGGCCTTGCCGGGCAGGTCGGTGCCGATGCCGGTCACGTGCGCCGCGGCGAACGCGGACGCGGGGGCGACCGGGGTGGTGGAGGCCGTCGCGGTGATCACGCACGCCGTGACGGCTGCTTCTTCCGGCGTGGCGGGCACGGCGGCGAGGCCGGCGGTGGCCAGGTCGGCGCACAGCTTGCGCACGGCCTCGGGCCGGCGGCCGCACACGCGCACCCGGGACAGCGGCCGCAGGTCGGCGAGCCATTCGACCTGCAGCCGCGCTTGCAGGCCGGTGCCGAACACGGCCACCTCGTCGACGTCGGGTGGGGTAAGCGCGTGGGTAACCAGCGCGCCGGCCGCGGCGGTCCGCCAGGCGGTGAGCCAGCCCTCGTCGGCCAGTACCGCGGCGGGCACGCCGGTCGAGGCGTCGAACACCAGCATCAGGCCGCTGTTGGTCGGCAGGCCGCGCTCGGCGTTGCGGTAGAAGCCCGACGCCACCTTCACGCCGAAATGTGTTGCGCCGTCGAGGAAACCGGCCTTCACGTGGCAGTCGCCCTCGGCCTCGGGGAACCACATCGCGATCGGCGCCGGCATCTGCGCGCGCCCTTCGGCGTGGGCGATCAGCGCGCCGCGCACGGCGTCGAACACCAGCGCGCGCGTGGCCACGGCCTCGATCTCGGACAACCCCACCACATCGAGCGTCATCGCCGCGCCTCCAGGAATTCCGCCCACGCGGCCAGGCCCTCGTCCGGACCACGACGGCCCACGCCGACGCGGAACCGGTCGTCCGGCGTGGCCGTGAGCTCGGATCGGTAGATGCTCGCCGGCAGCAGCAACACACCGCGCTGCTCCACGAGCTCGGTGCACATCGCCTCCACGCCGTCGGCGCCGAGGTACCGCGGGAAACACACGCAGCCGCCCTGCGGTGGTGAGAATTCGAACAACTCTTGGTAATTCTCGAAAAACGCGCTGAACTTCGGCACGTTCTCCGCGATCACCGCGCGGTTGCGCGCCAGGATCGTGTCCCGCGCGCGCAGGCCGATGAGCGCGAGGATCTCGCTCGGCGCGGAGTTGCAGATCGACGTGTAGTGCTTGGCCCGCTCGAGCCGCCCCAGGATTTCGCGGTCGCGGCAGGCGATCCAGCCGACGCGCAGGCCGGGCAGTCCGTAGGCCTTGGACATCACGTTGAGCGAAAGCGCCGAAGCGGACAGGTCGGCCGCCTGCGGCAGCGTCGCCGACGGGTCGAGCTCCAGGCCGCGGTAGACCTCGTCGCTGAACAGAAGCACACCGCGCTCTTCGCACAGCCGCACGAGCCGGGTCCAGGTCTCGATGTCGGGCACCGCGCCGGTCGGGTTGTTCGGGAAGTTCACCGACACCAGGCGCGTGGTGGGCCGCAGCTGCCGCTTGACCTCGCCGACGTCGAGGGCCCAGCCGTCCTCGGGCCGCAGCGCGACGCCGGTCACCTCGCCGATGGACAGCGGGATCGTCTCGGCCGCCTGGTAGTTCGGCGTGATCACCACGGTGTGGTCGCCGGGTTCGAGCAGCGTGCGCATCGCCAGGTAGAGGCCCTCTTCCGCGCCGGCGAAACACAGCACGTGCTCCGGCGCGACGTCGGTGTAGGTCGCGGCGATCTCCTCGCGCAGCGCGGGCAGGCCGTAGGTCTCGGTGTAGCCGAGCGCGAGGGTCTCCCAGCGTTCACGGCCGTCGTCGTCGGCGAGCGCCAGCAGTTCGGTGACGGTCATGGTCTGCAAGTCGGACGCCGTGAGGTGGTGGCGGGCGGTGAACTCCCAGCGGGAGAAGTACGTCTCCAAGCGGAAGTCAGGAAGCGTCGGCATCGGGCTCCTTGCGCAGGTCGGCGAGCAGTTGGTAGGTGGCCGAGCGCGAGATGCGCAGCGCACGGGCGACCACGGGCACGGACCGGCGCTGCGCGAACACGCCGGCGCCGTCGAGCTGTGCGAGAAGCACCAAACGCTGTTCGCGGGTCAACAACTCGACCGGCGTGGCGTGATCGCGGACGAACTCGCCCACCACGTCGTTGAGCGTTTCCGTCCAGTCGCGCTCGAACAATGCCTGGGGCTGCCCGGTCACGGGCGCGGCGAAGCCGGACAGCAGCTGCGCGGCCTGGTCGAACGCGGTGCGGTCCACGTTCACGCACAACACCACCTCGGCGTTGCCGTGTTCGTCCCGCACCACCGCGCTCACACTCGAGAGCCGCCGGCCGTCGGGCAGGGACTTCGGGTACGGGCCGTACACGTCCTTGCCCGCGGGGCGCAGGCCGTCGAGCTCGCCGAGTAGCGACGGGTCGCCGGGCTCGCGTCCGGAGAACGCGTTCCAGATGCCGAGCACGGAGTCGGTGCGCGGGTCGTGCAGCACCACCTCCGCATGCGGCGAAAGCAGGCGCACGATCGCCTCGCACACGGGTGCCCAGCGGGCCGTCCTGCCGTCCATGACGCTGGACACTACATCCACCTTGGACGAACGGTCCAGCCGGGTCGTTCTGTACGATCCAGTACAGACAGTCGAGGAGAGGAAATCCCGTGCCCGGTCTCTGGAGTCCCGTCGAAGTCGGCCGGCTGCGCCTGCCCCACCGGCTGGCGCTGTCGCCGATGATGCGCAACCGCGCGCTGCCCGACGGCTCGCCCACCCCGCTCGACGCCGAGTACTTCGCGCAGCGCGCCTCGCTCGGGCTGCTCATCACCGGCGGCACGCAGCCCTCGGCCGACGGGCAGGGGTTCCTGCTCAGCCACGGCTGCCACACCGACGCGCACATCGCCGGGTGGCAGCTGGTCACCAAGGCGGTGCACGACGCCGGCGGGCACCTGTTCATCCAGCTCATGCACGCCGGGCGCGTCGCGCACCCGCACAACACGCCGCACGGTCGGACGCCGGTCGCGCCCTCGCCCGTCGCGGCCGGCGTCGGCATCCACACGCCGACCGGCAACCAGCCCGTGCCGGTGCCGCGCGAGCTCACGACCGCGCAGGTGCGCGCGACCGTCGAGGACTTCCGCCGCGCGGCCGCCGCCGCGATCGAGGCCGGCGCCGACGGCGTGGAAATCCACGGCGCCAACGGTTTTCTCCTGCAGCAGTTCCTCTCCGCCAACGCGAACCACCGCACGGACGCCTACGGCGGCTCCGTCGCCGCCCGCACGCGGTTCGTCCTCGAGGTGACCGAGGCCGTCGCCGGCGAGATCGGCGCCGACCGCACGGCGCTGCGCCTCTCCCCCGGCCTGCGCGCCTTCGGCATCGACGAGGGCGCCACCGGTCCCGCGACCTACACCCACCTCGTGCGCGCGCTCGCCCGCCTCGACCTCGCCTTCCTCCACGTGACCCACCACGGCGACGACGCACTGCTGGCCACCGTGCGCGCCGCCTGGCCCGGCCCACTGCTGCTCACGCGGCCGGGCGCCCCGGTCGACGAGCGCGCCGCCGACGTCGACAGCGGGCTCGCCGACCTGATCACCCTGGGCCGCCCGGCGCTGGCCAACCCCGATGTGGTGGCCCGGTTGAGGACTGGCGCACCGTTGAACGCTCCCGACCCGACCACGTTCTACGGCGGCGGCGCTGAGGGCTACACGGATTACCCGACGCTGTGATCGGCCCCGCGGCTCGGGAGACCGGGCCGCGGGGCTGATCGGCGGTTCACGTTGTGCCAGTGCGGCACCGAGGGAGCCGCCTGGCGATCAACTCGTCAGCGCAAACAACCGCGAACAGCCAGCCGCCACGGCACCGCGGCTCGCCAAGCCGGGACGCGGAGCCGACCGCCGGTTCACGTTGATCCAGCACAGCACCGAGAGCGCCGCCCAGCGGCTGGCTCTTCACCGCGAACCACCGCGGCGAACAGCCAGCCGCCACCGCACCGCGGCACGCTAACCGGACAGCAGGCCGGCTGCCGGCTCACGCTGGTCCGGCGCAGCACCGAAGGAGCCACCCGGCCGTCAACTCGTCAACGCGAACCACCGCGGCAAAACAGCCAGCCGCCACCGCACCGCGGCTCGGCAAACCGCGCCGCGACCGACTACCGGTCACGTCGTTCCGGTGCGGCACCCAAGAAGCCACCCAGCGATCAGCTCATCAGCACAAACCACCGCCGCGAACAGCCCCCGCGCAAGCCAGCTCAATCGGCCTCACCCACTGATCAGAGCCGCCAATTCCCGCCACTCACGCAGCGGCAACCCGTCCACCCCGACCACGTGCAGCGCCACATGATCCGCCCCCGCCGCCAAGTGCTCGGCGACCCGCTTGCCGACCGCATCGACGTCGCCCCACGCCAACACCGCGTCGACCAGGCGATCGCTGCCCCCGGAGGCCAGGTCGGCGTCCGAGAAGCCCTGGGTCAGCAGGCTGCGGCGGTAGGCGCCCATCCCGAAGAACGGCGCCAGGAACGCCCGCCCGGCCGCGCGGGCCTTCGCCGGATCGCGTTCCAGGGTCACGGCCTGGTAGGGCGCGAGCAGCGCGCCTGCACCGAGCCGGGTGCGTGCCGCCTCGATGTACGCGGGGGTCACCAGGAACGGATGGGTTCCCGAGGCTCGCCGCCGGGCCAGGTCGGTCATGGCCGGGCCCATGGCGCCGAGGACGCGGGGCGCCGACGAGCCCGCCGCGTCGAGCGCGTCCAGGTAGCCCGTCATGGCCTGCAGCGGACGGAACGGGCCGCCGGTGGCCGTGGCGGCGTCGCTGACGCCGAGGCCCAGCAGCAGCCGGGAGCTGTGCGCGGCGGCGAACGCGGCGAACTCCGCCGCCGGATGGCGCCAGATGCTCGCCACGCCGGTGGCCACGACCGTGCGGCGGGTGGCGGTGAGCAGCCGCGAGAGGTCGCCGAAGAGGTCGCCGCCGCCGAGGCCGGGGATCCAGAGGGCGCCCCAGCCCAGGTCGTCGAGTTCGGTGGCCGCGGCCGAAATCGCGGCGGGTGCGGCGGTGCGCAGGTCGACGCTCCAGAGGCCGACCCGGCCGAGGTCGAGGCTCATACCTGGTTCGCCCCGCCGTCGGCGAAGAGTTCGACGCCCGTGACGAAGCTGCTGGCGTCCGTCGCCAGGAACAGGGCCACGGTGGCGATCTCCTCCGGCCGGCCCATCCGTCCCAAGGGGACAGACCCGGCCAGCGCGCCCTTCAGCTGCACCGCCGCGTCGTCGCCGCCCGCGAGGCCGGTGATCCCCGGCGTGTCGACGGGGCCGGGGCTGATCGAGTTGACGCGGATGCCGCGCCCGCTCAGCTCCTGCGCCCACGTGCGCGCGAACGAGCGCACAGCGGCCTTCGACGCCGCGTACACGCCGAACGCGCCGTTGCCCTTGGTGGCCGCCGTCGAGCCGGTGAGGATCACCGAAGCGTTGTCCACCAGGAAAGGAAGCGCTTTCTGCACCGTGAACAGCGTGCCCTTCACGTTCGTGTCGAAGGCGTCGTCGTAGTGTTGCTCGGTCACCTGCTCCAGCGTCGCGAACTCGCCGCCGCCCGCGTTGGCGAAGAGCACGTCGATCGGCCCGCCGACGGTTTCGTAGAGCCGGTCGAGGTCGGCCGGCGAGGCGCTGTCCACGCGCACGCCGGTCACGTCGCCGCCGATCTCCGCCATCCCCTCGATGGCCGCGTCGAGCACGTCCTTGCGCCGCCCGGTCACGAAGACGCGCGCGCCCTCGGCCGCGAACAGCCGGGCCGTCGCCAGCCCGATGCCGCTCGTGCCGCCTGTGACGACGGCGGTCTTCCCCTGTAGTGCGTTCATCGCTGAAATTCCCGTTCGTGTGTTCACCCGGCCCCGGCGTGGTCGTTCCGCTCGGCCGGTCGCCACGGGACAATGGAGCTCCCTTGCTCCACCGCCGACCACGACGACAGATTACGGGACATGTCACCTAAACGCAAAGACGGCCCCTGGCTCGACACCCGGCAGCAGCGCGCCTGGCTCGCCTACATCCGCGTGCAGCTGCGGCTGAGCTACGAGATCAACCGGCAGCTGCAGACCGACAGCGACCTGTCCATGCCGGACTACGACGTGCTCACCGCCCTCGCCAACACCCCCGGCGAGGTGATGCAGATGACCGCGCTGGCCAACCAGCTCGGCTGGGAACGCAGCCGCACCGGCCACCACGTGCGCCGCATGGCCACCCGCGGGCTCGTCGACGCGCGCACGTCGAGCACCGACCGCCGCGCCACCGAGGTCGTCTTGACCGCGCAGGGCCGGGAACTCCTGGAGAAAGCCGCGCCCGGTCACGTCGAGCTGGTGCGCGATCTCTTCTTCGACGGCCTCTCCCCCGAGCTGCTCGCGCCGCTCACCGAGGCGATGGAGAACATCTACGCCAACATCCTCGAGCGCGGCACGCTGCCGCCACCGTGAGGAAACACCGTCCCTGCCAGCGGAACACGGGTTTGCGCGCGCGGTGGACCGGA
This sequence comes from Amycolatopsis rhabdoformis, assembly GCF_035918295.1. GTDB lineage: Bacteria > Actinomycetota > Actinomycetes > Mycobacteriales > Pseudonocardiaceae > Amycolatopsis > Amycolatopsis rhabdoformis. The sequence continues at coordinate 1,225,768 of NZ_CP142149.1, read as the reverse complement.
CCAACCGGCGTGAAGTAGATTCACTTTTCACGCACGGTCCGCCAGCCTGCGCCGCCGCCGCACACCCCGTTCTCGACGTAGTGGACGAAGGGCAGCACATGCACCGGAAGATCGTTCGTGCCCTCGCGGCCGCGGCCGCCACCGCCGTGGTGATCGCGACCGGCGGCACCGCCTCGGCCCGACCAGCGATACCCGCGCTCCCGCAAGCGGCACCGACCGCACCCGCCACCTTCACCCACCCCGGCGTGCTGGTGAGCCGGGCGCAGCTCGACACGATGCGCCAGCGCGTGCAGGCCGGCACCCAGCCGCAGAAGCAGGCGTACGACTCGATGATGGGCTCGAAGTACGCCTCGCTCTCCTACACGCCGCACCCGCGCGCCGTGGTCGACTGCGGGCCGAGCTCGATGCCCAACAACGGCTGCACCGACGAGCGCGAGGACGCGATCGCCGCGTACACACAGTCGCTGGCCTGGTACGTGACCCGCGACGCGCGCTACGCCACCAAGGCCATCCAGATCATGGACGCGTGGTCGGCCACCATCAAGGACCACACCAGCGACAACGCGCACCTGCAGACCGCGTGGTCGGCCTCGACGTGGCCGCGCGCGGCCGAGATCATCAAGTACGCCTACGGCACCTGGCCCAACTCCGGCCGGTTCGCCACGATGCTGCGCAACGTCTACTACAACGAGATCCAGAACAGCGACGGCCGCACCGGCAACTGGGAGCTCAGCATCGCCGAGGCCATCGTCGGCATCGGCGTGTTCCTCGAGGACAAGACCGTCTACGACCGCGGCATGACGCTCTACCGCAACCGCGTGCCCGCGTTCATCTACCTCAGCTCCGACGGCGCGCTGCCCAAGACCGTGCCCGGCAGCGGCCTGAACACCCGCGATCAGATCGTGGGCTACTGGCAGGGCCAATCCACCTTCGTCGACGGCCTCACGCAGGAAACCTGCCGCGACTTCGTGCACACCGGCTACGGCATCGCCGCGATCGCCGAGGTGGCCGAGACGTCCCGCATCCAGGGCCAGGACCTGTACGGCACCGACATCGGCGAGCGCCTGCGCCAGGCGCTGGGCTTCCAGACCAAGTACGAGCTCACCGCGCCGCCGTCGTGGCTGTGCGGCGGCACGGTGAAGCGCGGCCTCGGCCCGGTGACCGAGGTCGGGTACAACGCGCTGCACAACCGGCTCGGCATCGCCATGACCAACACCCAGAGCTACACCACGAGCCACCGCCCGCAGGGCAGCAACAACCTGTTCGTCTCCTGGGAGACCCTCACCCACGGCGACAACCCCGCGTGACGGTTCCGGGGGCCGCCGTGCGCGGCGGCCCCCGGAATCCGCGAAATCCTCCGCCGAGCACGCGGTGAGCTGCTACCAAGAGGCATGAGAAAAGCGCTCGCCTGCTCCGCCCTCCTGCTCGCGGCGGGCTGTTCGACACCCCCGCCGGCGCCGCCGGATCCGATCGTGGTGCCACCGTCCGTGTCGACGGTGCCCAGCGAGCCGACCTCCGCACCCCGGCCCACGACCGCGGCGCTGTCCGCCCCCGACGGCTCCGATCTCGCCGCCTGCCGCGACGGTTCGTGCGACGTGGTCATCCACGGCAAGGTCACCGTGCCCCTCGAACCGCGCTTCGGCACCCGTGCGCTCGTGCTCACGCAGTCGGCGCCCGACCGGCTGGCGTTCGACGCCGACCGCACCGAGCTGCCCCGGGTGAAGGGCCACTTCCGGGGCGAGGGCTACGTGAGCCTGGCCAACAAGATCACCGTGACCGTGCTGGCGATCGACGCCACCGGGGCCGTGATCCGCGTGTCGCCGTCGAGCGAGTCGGCGCAGGACAAGGTCTGGGGAGACGACGCAGCGTTCGACTGAGCCCGTGCGGATATGTAGTCGTTGACTAGATTGTTGTCAGCGACTACATTGGCGAGCACCGACAGAGAGAGGACTCGCCGTGCCCACTCAACCCCCGCGGACCTGGTTCGTCACCGGCGCCGGTTCCGGCTTCGGCCTCGAGGTCACCACCCAGCTGCTGGCCGCCGGCCAGCGCGTCGCCGCCACCAGCCACACGCTGAGCGCGGCGTTGAAGGAACTCTCGGCGCAGCACGGCGATCGCCTCTGGACCGCCGCGCTCGACGTGACCGAGCCCGCGACCGTGCGCGCCGTCGTCGACCAGGCCTTCAGCGAGCTCGGCCGGATCGACGTCGTGTTCTCCAGCGCCGGCTTCGGCGCGCTCGGCGCCGCCGAGGAGCTGTCCGACGAGCTGCTGCGGCGCCAGCTCGCGGTGAACCTGCTCGGGCCGATCCACCTCACCCGCGCGGTCACGCCGTGGCTGCGCACGCAGGGCGGCGGCCGGATCATCCAGATGTCCAGCTCGGGCGGCCACGTGCCCGACCCCGGCATGAGCGTGTACAACGCCTCGAAGTTCGGCGTCGAAGGGTTCTTCGAATCGGCTGCGGTGGAGCTGGCGGCGTTCGGCATCGAGGTCACGCTCATCGCCCCGGGCGGCACGCGCACCGCGTTCAACGCCAACATCACCCAGGCCGAGCCGCTGGCCGCCTATGCCGACGGCGTGCTCGGCCAGGTGCGCGGCGCGCTCGCCGGCGGGATGGACGAGACCACTCTGCGCCACGCCGTGGCCGGCGATCCGGTGAAGATCGCCCGCGCGATCGTCGCCTCCGCGGACACCACACCCGCGCCGCGTCGGCTCGTGTTCGGCGCCGCGGCCTACGAAACCATCGCCAACGCGTGGCAGCAGCGCCTCGAAGCCCTCGCCGCGCAGCGCGAGCTGGCATTCGGCACCGACGCCGACGACGTGCTCGCCGACCGCGCGAACGCCTGAGGGCTCAGTCCTCCAGCGCCCCCGGCCCGCGGCGGTAGACGACCTTGTCCGGGTCGACGACGCGGCCTTCTTCATCGACGAAGGCCAGGCGCACGGGCCGGTCGTCGGTGGTGTCGACGTAGACCGTCGCCGGGCCGTGGCCGGTCGGCAGGTACTCGTCACCCCACTCCGAGAGCGCGGCCAGCACCGGCAGCAGGTCCTCGCCGACCGGGGTGAGCACGTATTCGACCCGCGCCCGCTGCCCCGGCTCCTGGTACGGCCGTCGCGCGAGGATCCCGGCCTCCACCAGGGCTTCGAGCCGGGACGCGAGCAGATCCGTGGGCACGCCGATCTTCTGGAACTCGGCGAACCGGGTGCGCCCGCGGAACGCCTCGCGCACGATCAGCAGGCTCCACTTCTGCCCCAGCACCTCCAGGCTGCGCGCGATCGAGCAGCGGCTGTTGGTCGGGATCGCCATGGCCTTCATGACCCCATCGTACGTCACACTTGGCAAATCGGAGTCAGCTTGCTAACTTGGAATTTCCAAGTACGAGTGCTGGAGGAGTCATGACGGAACTGCGGAACGCGGTTGTCCTGGTCACCGGGGCCAACGGTGGGCTGGGCATCGAATTCGTGAACCAGGCCCTCGAACGCGGGGCCCGGCGCGTGTACGCCACGGCGCGCTCCCCGCGCGAGTGGCAGGACGAGCGCGTGGTGCCGCTCGCGCTCGACGTGACCGACGAGGCTTCGGTCGCCGCGGCGGCCGCGGCTGCCGCCGACACCACCGTGGTGGTGAACAACGCCGGCATCAGTGCGCGCAGCCCTCTGCTCACCGCACCGCTCGCCGAGGTGCGCGCGGTGTACGAGACCAACGTGTTCGGCGCGCTCGCCGTCGCGCAGGCGTTCGCACCGGTGCTGGCGGCGAACGGCGGCGGAGCGCTGGTCGACATCCACTCGGCGCTGAGCTGGCTCGCGAAGTCGGGTGCGTACTCGTCGAGCAAGGCCGCGCTGTGGCAGATCACCAACTCGCTGCGGCTCGACCTCGCCGGCCAGAACACCCACGTGCTCGGCGCGCACCTCGGATACACCGACACGCCGATGACCCAGGCGCTGAGCGTCGAGAAGGAAGACCCGCGCGACATCGTGGCGGCGATCTACGACGGGCTGGAAGCCGGCGCCCTGGAAGTGCTCGCGGACCAGACGTCGCGGGACATCAAGGCGAACCTGTCGGGGCCGTTGGAGGTGCTGTACCCGGAGCTGACCGCGACGGTGTAGGTCCGGCACTGGGTCCACTGTGGACCTTGGGCAGCCGGGCCCGCGGTGCCGACCGTGCGTTGTGCGGCAATTCCCGGTGCGCTGTGCGGCAAGTCACAGGTGGCCTCCGTGCCTAGGTTCGGCCGGAGACAGCACGTTCCCGGGAGGCCACCATGACCCAGCAAGAAACGGCGGGGTGACGCCGTGGAATCCTCGATCGCCGAGCACCTGCACGTCGAGCGCGTGCACCCGCGCCGCAAGCCGGACAGCTTCCACCCGCCCTACCCGTCGTTCTCCGCGCGCTTCGACCCGGCCGTCGAGCAGGTGGTGATGGCCTACCTCGGGGTGCAGTACCGCACGCCGGAGCCACCGCCCGTCGCGACGGCCGCGCTCGCGGAGCTCGACGCCGCCGGCGAGCACGCGCCCGAGCACCGCGACCGGGCCCGCTACGTGGACGAAGCCGGGTTCACGACCGTGCTCACCATCCTCTACTGGACGGACCCGGCCGAGTACGACCGCTGGCGCAAGGCCCGCGCGGCCTGGACCGGGCCGCACCACCGCTCGGCCGACGCCGGATTCTTCAGCGAGGTGGTGCGCCCGACCACGCGCCGGTTCGAGACGCTGTTCTCCAGCGACCGCACCGAAGGCGTCTCGGTGGCGGCCTCGGAGCTGAGCGGCGAGATTCACGAACACGGCTACTGGGGCGGCGCGCGCGACCGGCTGCCGCTCGGGCAGACCGACCGCCTCGAGCCCACCGGCGCGCCGATCGCCGAGACCGACCCGGAGACCGGCGTGGTCACCGTGTCGCCGCAGGGGAACCTGTGCCTGATCCGCTCCGGGCAGGAGTGGACCGAAACCGACGGCGACGAACGCGGGATGTACCTCGGCGACGTGGAGCCCGTACTGCGCGCCGGCATGGACTTCCTGCGCGACGACGGGCTCGGCATCGGCTGCTACGCCAACCGGTACGTGCGCCTCACCGACGAAACCGGCGCCGAGACGGACAAGAGCTTCGGCATGAGCTGGTGGCACAGCCTCGCGGACCTGGAGGCGTGGGCCGAGTCGCACCCCACGCACGTCGCGATCTTCCGGGCCGCCATGAAGTACCTGTCCACGATGGGCCCGGCGGCGCGGCTGCGGCTCTACCACGAGGTGACGGTGACCGACGCGGACGAGCAGGAGTTCCGCTACCTCGGGTGCCACGACCGCACGGGGTTGCTCCGGGCGGTCATGCGCTGACGGATCCGCGGTGCGTCACGGGGTGGCGCACCGCGGGCCGGTTAGTGGTGAGGCAGCGCTGGCGTCGGAGGGCGCTGGTGTGAAGGTGCGCGGTTGTCGGGCGGTGGTTTTGTCAGGCACAGTCACCAAGAAGCGGCGCCGCCAGGCACCGGCGTTGTCGGGTAGTGGTTGTCACAGCGCCGGTCGTCGGCAAGCGGCGCACCGCCGGCCAGGCCGCTCATCCGGCGGAACCGGTCAGGCCGGGTCCTTGTGGAACCGCCCGTCCTTCATGATTCCGTGCAGCTTTTCCTTGTCCTGCAGCACCGTGATGTCGGCGAGCGGGTCGCCGTCCACGAGCAGCAGGTCGGCGAGGTAGCCGGGCTGGACTTTGCCGAGTTCGTGCGGGCGGAGCATGATCTCGCCGCCCTGCGCGGTGGCGGCGAGGATCGCCTCCATGGGCGTGAAGCCGAACCGTTCGACGAAGTGCTGCAGGTCGCGCGCGTAGGTGCCGTGCGGGGTCCAGGCGAAGCCGTAGTCGCCGCCGGGCAGCACGCGGATGCCGCGGCGGTGCATTTCGATCATCGCGGCCGTGGCCTTTTCGAGTTCCCGCTTGTAGCCCACGGCTTCGGCCGCCTCCTGTGGGAAGCCGAAGTCGGCGGCTTCGTACAGGGTCGCGATGAGCCAGTTGACGCCGGGTGCCACGAAGATCCAGTCCTTGGCCTGCTCCAGCAGGTCCATGCCTTCTTCGTCGGTGAAACTGGCGTGGTAGACGATGTCGACGCCATGGCGCACGCACATCTTCACGCTCTCCGCGCTGCGGGCGTGGGCGCACACGCGCTTGCCGCGCCGGTGCGCCTCGGTCACGGCCATCGCGACCTCTTCGTCGGACATGTAGGTGTCCTCGGCGCGCTGCGTGCCGGTGATCTCCTCGCCGGTCATCGACAGTTTGATCTGGTCCACGCCGATCTCCACGAGGCGCCGCACGGCCTTGCGCATCTCGTCGGGGCCGTCGGCGAACCAGGTGATGCCCTTCACGAGCTCGCCGCCCGTCACGGCGATCTCGGGGCCGTTGGCGAGGTAGCGCGGGCCGGGGATGCGCCCGGCGTTGATCGCGTCGCGGCACACCACGTCGAGCCGGTCCTTGGCCGAGGCCGCGCCGAGGCACATGGTGTAGCCGGAGTCCACATAGGACTTCGCCGACTCCACCGCGAACAGCAGGTGCTCCTCCACCGGCAGCGCGGCGAGGCCGTCGAGGTCGGCGCTGTTGTTCCAGGTGAAGTGGGTGTGGGCGTCGCACAGCCCGGACATCAGCGTGCGGCCGCGGCCCTGCACCACGCGGGCGCCTTCGGCGGCGGCCGGCTCCACGGTGCCGACGGCGGTGATGCGGTCGTGGTCCACGAGCACATCGCCCCGGTAGGGCAGGGCACCCGTGGAGTCCAGGATGGACACATTGCGGAACACGGTCTTGTCGGCGGTGAGCGGCACGGTGGTTCCTCCTCGGCGTTGAGGCGCGGCGGGTGGTTACAGGAACTTCAGCAGCAGTGCGGAGACTTCGGCGGCGGCTTCGAGCGCGGTCCAGTGACCGACGCCGGGAAGCACCTCCACGGTGGCACCGCCGTGGGCGACGGAAAGCGCTTCACTCACGGCCGGCGGGCCGACCTTGTCGTCGGCGCCGGTGACCAACAGCAGGGGCAACGCCGGGTCCACCGGACCCGGATCGGTCGCCCCGGCGAGGGCTTCGCAGTTGCGCGCGTAACCCTCGGCGTCCTGGCGCATCACCAGTTCCCGCACGAACGCGGCCACCTCGGGCTTGTCGCGGCGGGTGGCCTCGGACAGCGCGTTGGCGACCACACCCGGCGCCACGGCCGCGGTCCCTTGCGCGCGCAGCACGGCCGCGCGATCGTGCTGCGCCTTCCGTCCGGCCTCCGGCGGCTCCGCGACGGCGCCGAGCAGCGCCAGCGCCGACACCCGGTCGCGGTAGCGGGCCGCGAAGTCGCGCACGACGAGCGTGCCCATGGAGTGCCCGACCACGGCCGCGGCGGCCACCCCGAGCTCGTCGAGCACGGCGGCGAGGTCGTCGGCGTGCGAGGCCACGGAGATGCCCTCGCGCAGCCCGGAGCGCCCGGCGCCGGCGGAGTCGACGCGGATCACCTGGTGGCTCGAGGCCAGTGCGTCGGCCTGCACCTGGTAGAAGTTGCCGGTGCCGCCGAGGCCGTGCACGAGCAGCACGGCGGGGCCGGTGCCCTCGACCTCCACGGCGAGTTCGGTTCCGTTGATCTTCATACGCGTTCCTTTCCGGACGTCAGGCCACGCGGTTGCGCAGCGTGCCGAGGCCCGTCACGGTGATCTCCACGACGTCGCCGCTCGCCAGGAACCGCGGCGGGTCGAAGCCGATGCCGACACCGGCGGGCGTGCCGGTGGCGATCACGTCGCCCGGCAGCAGCGTGATGCCGGCCGACAGCGTGGCGATCAGCTCGGGGATGTCGAAGATGAGGTCGTCGAGCCGGGCGTGCTGGCGGCGTTCGCCGTTCACGGTGGTTTCGAGCTCCAGCGCGGTCACGTCGGGGACCTCGTCGGCGGTCACGGCGTAGGGGCCCATCGGGCAGTGCGTGTCGAGCGACTTGCCGAGCAGCCACTGCTTGTGGTCGCGCTGCAGGTCGCGGGCCGTGACATCGTTGATCATCGTGTAGCCCCACACGTGCGCCAGCGCGGCTTCGCGGGTGATGCCACGCCCGCCGCGGCCGATGATCACCGCGAGCTCACCCTCGTAGTCGAGCTCGGCGGTGAGGCCGGTGTGCGGGTCGATGGCGTCGCCGGGACCGATCACGGCCGTGGTGGCCTTGGTGAACAGGATCGGCCGGGTGGGCAGGTCCTCCGAGCGGTCCGGGCTGTCGTAGCCGCTGCGCCCGAACTCGGCCACGTGCTCGCGGTAGTTCTTGCCGACGCAGAAGACGTTGCGACGCGGCGCGGGGAACGGCGCGCGGAGCCGCACGTCGGCGAGGGATACCGGCGTGCGGTCCGCGGCCTGGTCGGTGAGGATGGTCCCGACCTCGCCCCAGCGTTCGACGGCGCCCAGCAGCGTTCCGCCCGGCACGAGATCGGTGACGTCGAGGACCTCGTGGGCACCGGTCAGGACCCCGACGCGGTCGGCGGCTCCGGTGGAGAAGGTCACCAGCTGCATGCGAGACCAATCTGAACCAATGTGAACCAATACGGACGTGGTCGACCGTACGCGCTTCGTAATCGGTTGTCGATACGCTGGTCCCGGTCGAGTGCATTGGTCTCGATTGGTCTCAAGTCGTCCGGTAGAGTGCGCCCATGACCACGGTGGAACACGCCCTGCGCGCGCTGCTCGACGAGGGCGCGGCCGACGGCAGCCTCGGCCCCGGCGCGAAGCTGCCCACCGAGCGCGATCTCGTGGCGCGGCTTTCCGCGCCGCGCAGTGCCGTGCGCCGCGCGCTGGACACGCTGGAACGCGACGGGCTCGTGATCCGCCACGTCGGGCGCGGCACGTTCCTCACCGACATCGCGGCGCAGCGCGTGGAGCCCGCCCCGGCCGACACCAGCCCGGCCGAGATCATGCAGGTGCGCCAGCTGCTCGAACCGCAGGTCGCGACGCTGGCCGCGCGGGTGGCCACGCAGGCCGACCTCGACCGGATCACCGCGGCGCTCGCGGCCGGCGGGTCGGCGGCCGACTTCGAGGGGTTCGAGCGCGCGGACGCCGGGCTGCACCGCGCGATCGCCGCCGCGGCGCACAACGGGCTGCTGATGAACATGTTCGACGTGATGAACACGGCGCGCTCGCTGCCGGTGTGGGGCAGCCTCAAGCGCCGCACGTCCACGCCCGAGGTGCGCTCGTGTTACCACGACGAACACACGCTGATCGTCGAAGCGCTGCGTGACCGGGATCCCGTGAGCGCCGGCGACCACATGCGCCGGCATCTCCAGCACGTGGCCGACACCCTCTTGGGGCGCGACTGAAGCACGACGTGTGAACCGTTGTTCGTCGGGTATCCGCCTCGTGTTCGAATCCCACCACGAGGAGATGGCGAAATGACGCGGACGGAACGGACGACCACCGACGCCGGTATTCCGGTGGAAAGCGACGAGCATTCGCTCACCGTGGGGCCGGGCGGTCCGATCCTGCTGCAGGACCACTACCTCATCGAGCAGATGGCGCAGTTCAACCGCGAACGCGTGCCGGAACGCCAGCCGCACGCCAAGGGCAGCGGCGCGTTCGGCCGGTTCGAGGTCACGGCGGACGTGAGCCGGTACACGAAGGCCGCGGTGTTCCAGCCGGGCGCGAAAACCGAGATGGTGGCCCGGTTCTCCACGGTGGCCGGCGAGCGGGGCAGCCCCGACACGTGGCGCGATCCGCGCGGGTTCGCGCTGAAGTTCTACACGACCGAGGGCGTGTACGACCTGGTCGGCAACAACACGCCGGTGTTCTTCGTGAAGGACCCGTTGAAGTTCCAGCACTTCATCCGGTCGCAGAAGCGCCGCGCGGACAACAACCTGCGCGACCACGACATGCAGTGGGACTTCTGGACCCTCTCCCCCGAGTCGGCGCACCAGGTCACCTGGCTGATGGGCGACCGGGGCATCCCGCGCACCTGGCGGCACATGAACGGGTACAGCTCGCACACGTACCTGTGGGTGAACGCGCAAAATGAACGGTTCTGGGTGAAATACCACTTCAAAACCGACCAGGGCGTGGAGTTCTTCACCCAGGACGAGGCCGACCAGATGGCCTCGGCCGACACCGACTACCACACGCGCGACCTGTTCGAGGCGATCGCGCGCGGCGAGCACCCGAGCTGGACGCTGCATGTGCAGGTGATGCCCTACGGCGACGCGGAGGGCTACCGGTTCAACCCGTTCGACCTCACGAAGGTGTGGCCGCACGGCGACTACCCACTGATCGAGGTCGGGCGCATGACGCTGGACCGCAACCCCACCGACCACCACGCGGAGATCGAGCAGGCCGCGTTCGAGCCCAACAACATGGTGCCCGGCATCGGGCCGAGCCCGGACCGGATGCTGCTGGGCCGCATGTTCGCCTACGCCGACGCGCACCGCCACCGCATCGGCTCGAACTACAAGCAGCTGCCGGTGAACGCGTCGAAGTCGCCGGTGCACAGCTACACCAAGGACGGCGCGATGCGCTACACCAACGTGTCCGACCCGGTGTACGCCCCGAACTCGAAGGGCGGGCCGCAGGCGGACGTCGAGAACTACGGCACCCCGGCCGGCTGGCACGCCGACGGCGAGATCACCCGCTCGGCCTACGTCGACCACACCGAGGACGACGACTGGGGCCAGGCGGGCACGATGGTGCGCGAGGTCCTCGACGACGCGGCGCGCGAGCGGCTGGTCACGAACATCGTCGGGCACCTGCTCAACGGGGTGGGCGAACCCGTGCTCCAGCGGGCGTTCGACTACTGGCACAACGTGGACAAGGACCTCGGCGACCGGGTCGAGTCCGGGGTGCGCGCCAAGGCCGGCGAGAAGGACCCGAAGGCCGCGGAGCAGGGCAATCCGGCGCGCAGCGAGATGCAGCGGAAGGCGTGATCCGGTCCACTGAGGACAGTTGACCACCGCCGGCCCCGCGGTCGCCGGATAATCGGGCGGCGACCGCGGGGCCGGTCGGTAGACTGCGCGCTCATGGGTCACCTGGAGGTCGCGCACCTCGACTATTCGCTGCCCGACGGCCGACCACTGCTGGGCGACGTGTCGTTCCGCGTCGCCGACGGCGCCGTCGTCGCGCTGGTCGGGCCCAACGGCGCCGGGAAGACGACGCTGCTGCGGCTGCTCTCCGGTGAGCTGAAGGCCCACGGCGGCACGGTGACCGTGTCGGGCGGGCTGGGGGTGATGGGCCAGTTCGTGGGGTCGGTCCGCGACGAGCGCACGGTGCGTGACCTGCTCGTCTCGGTGTCGCCCGAGCGGATCCGCACCGCCGCGGCGGCCGTGGACGCGGCCGAGGAGCGGCTGCTCACCGTGGACGACGAGGCCGCGCAGATGAAGTACGCGCAGGCGCTGAGCGACTGGGCGGAGGTGCGCGGCTACGAGTCGGAGACGACCTGGGACGTGTGCACCGTGGCCGCGCTCGGCGTGCCGTACGAGAAGGCGCAGTGGCGGCTCGTGCGCACCCTGAGCGGCGGTGAGCAGAAGCGGCTCGTGCTCGAGGCGCTGCTGCGCGGCCCGGACGAGGTGCTGCTGCTCGACGAGCCGGACAACTACCTCGACGTGCCCGGCAAGCGCTGGCTCGAGGCCCGGCTCGCGGAGACGCGCAAGACGGTGCTGTTCGTGTCGCACGACCGCGAGCTGCTCGCGCGGGCCGCGGAGAAGATCGTGAGCGTCGAGCCCGGCCCGGCCGGCAGCGACGCCTGGGTGCACGGCGGCGGCTTCGCCACCTACCACGAGGCGCGCGACGACCGCTTCGCCCGCTACGAGGAACTGCAGCGGCGCTGGGCCGAGAAGCACGCGCAGCTGAAGAAGCTCGTGCTCGACATGCAGCAGTACGCCTCGCGCAGCGACGAGATGGCCTCGCGCTACAAAGCCGCGAAAACCCGGCTGCGCAAGTTCGAAGAGGCCGGCCCGCCGCCGGAACCGCCGCGGCGCCAGGACATCCGCATGCGACTGCGCGGTGGACGGACGGGTCTGCGCGCCGTGACGTGCGAGGAGCTGGAGCTCACGGGGCTGATGAAACCGTTCTCGCTGGAGATCTTCTTCGGCGAGCGCGTGGCCGTGCTCGGCTCCAACGGCTCCGGCAAGTCGCACTTCCTGCGCCTGCTCGCCGGCGGCGAAGTCGCGCACACCGGCCTCTGGAAAACCGGCGCGCGCGTGGTGCCGGGCCACTTCGCCCAGACGCACGCCCACCCGGAGCTGGCCGGCCGCACGCTGGTCGACATCCTCTGGACCACGCACGCCAAGGACCGCGGCGGCGCCATGTCCGTGCTGCGGCGCTACGAGCTCGAACGCCAGGGCGACCAGCCGTTCGACCGCCTCTCGGGCGGCCAGCAGGCCCGGTTCCAGATCCTGCTGCTCGAGCTCGGCGGCGCCACCGCCCTGCTCCTGGACGAGCCCACGGACAACCTGGACCTCGAATCCGCCGAAGCGCTGCAGGCCGGCCTGGAGGCCTACGAGGGCACGGTCCTCGCGGTCACGCACGACCGCTGGTTCGCGCGCTCCTTCGACCGCTACCTGGTCTTCGGCTCCGACGGCGTGGTGCGCGAAACGCCGGAGCCGGTGTGGGACGAACGCCGGGTCGAACGCGCGCGCTGAGCAGCACGAACCGGCACTGACCAGGCCAGATCGGTGCCGGCTCAGCTACCGGATCAGTGCGGCAGCGCGAGCTCGGCGCGCGTGACCGAGATCGAGCCGAGGGTGTGCGACCACCAGGTCGACGCGAGCTCCTCCAGGAGGAAGCGGCCCTCGGCGCGTTCCGGGGACATCGCGGTGGCCGTGGGCTCCTCGGGTTCGTCGCGTTCGACGTCGATGCGCAGGCGCGGCGGGTGGGCGACCAGGCCGAGGCGCATCGCGCGGAAGGTCGCGCCGTCGCGGGTGGCGTCCACGACGAGCTCGTCCATGAGCTGCACCGCGTCGCCCACGATGGGGGCCGGGGCGTGGGCCAGCATCGCCCGCAGGGTGACTCTGGCGGCTTCCGCGGTGTCCGGGCCGTTGAACACGGCCGTGGCGGCGCCGGGTGGCCGCGAGTCCTCCGTCATGGTGGGGCCCCTCCCCTGTCGGGCGATCATCGAGCGCAGTGCAGGTACCCAGAGCCTCCCCCGCTCAACCGTCCGAGTGGACCGGCGGCCATATGCTGGAACGACCCGAGGGAGGTGAGGCGTGCCCGACAAACCGAGAAGCACCTGGTCGACGGCCGAAAAGGCCGCGTACCGGCAGTTCGTCCGCACCCACCACCCCGACGCGGGCGGCGACCCCGAGGTCTTCCGGGCAGGCCTCGAGCAGTTCCAGAATGTGGACAAACCACTCGGGACAGCGCCCGCGAAGGCGCCGGCCGAGAAGGTGGTGTTCGTCGCGCGGCGGCGTGGCGTGGTGCGGCTGCTGGCCGTGCTGGCCGCACGCCGGCGGCGCAAGAAGCGCTCGCGTGTGCGCTGAGCCGACGCGAGCCGTCGAGCTCCCGAACTCAAGCCCCCAGGCACTCGGCCGAAGCCGCGTCCGCTGATTCGGAGAACTCTCCGCCACCGTGGCCGGAGAGTTCTCCGTACAGCAGGAAACCCCACCCCGTATGCCCTCGCCCGGCGCTGTGTCAGCAGAAGCCGTGCCGACCAAAACCGCGCCGTCCACAGCGGGGCGGCCGGCAACGCCGGGGGCGCGGTCCCGCCGGCTGTCCTACTCAACCGGCGAGACCTGGGGCTCGGCAACCGGGCCCTGCCGCCGAGGCCATGGGAACCGGGTTGACGCCCCGGCCGGGCCGTAAACATCGGGTCCGCGAAAAATCCACCACCGGCCACAGTGGACACCGGATCACCGCAGCGGACCCCGCGCCCGTTCGAACGCTTCGGCCGCCCGCACCAGCACGTCCTCGCGGCCCGGTGCCGCGCTCAGCTGCACGCCCACCGGCATCCCGGACGCCGGGTGCCGCCCGCCCGGCACGCTCAGCGCCGGCCCGCCGTAGGCCGACCAGGCGTAGGTGAACCGCGCGATCTCCCGCGTCGAGGCCGCCAGGTCCACGCCCTCGCGCAGCGGCACGTCCACCGGGATCGTCGGGGTCAGGACCACGTCGACCTCGGTGAACAGGGCATCCACCCGCGCGCGGAACCCGGTGAGCCACTCCCGCGCCGCCGCCGTCCGCTCGGGCGGCACGGCGAGGCCGAGCCGCAGCCGCCGCCGCACGTCCGGGTCGATGCGCTCCGGCGCGGTGCGCAACCGGACCGCGTGCACGGCCGCGGCCTCCGGGTACATCACGTCGAGCATCCGGGCCTGCGCTTCGGCGGCCGAGGGCACCTCGACCGGCACCACCGGCGCCCCGAGCCCGCGGAACAGCGCGACGGCCGCCCGCACCACCTCGGCCACACCAGGCTCGACAGCTGCGGCGAAAAACCCGCCCGCCACCCCGATCCGCGGCAGCTCCCCCGACCGGTGCGCCTCGAAGGCCGGGTCGAGCGCGGCCAGCACGCCCGCCGCCGCCCGCACGTCCCGCGCCATCGGCGTGACCGTGTCGAACGAAGGGCTCACCGGCAGCACTCCCGCGGTGGACACCCGGCCGAGCGTGGGCCGGATCCCGACGATCCCGTTGACCGACGCCGGAATCCGGCCCGAACCGCCGGTGTCCGTGCCCAGCGACACGTCGGAGAGCCCCGCCGCGACGGCGACCGCCGAACCGCTGCTGGACCCACCGGCGATGCGCGCCGGGTCCCACGCGTTGAGGCAGTCGCCGAACGCGGCGTTGCGGCCCGTCGCGCCCATCGCGAACTCGGCCAGGTTGGTCTTGCCCACCAAGGCGAACCCGGCCATTCGCAACAGGCGCACGACGTCGGCGTCCGCCTCGGCCGGCCCGGTGGCGAACGACGCCGAGCCGGCCGTGGTCGCCACACCCGCGACGTCGATGTTGTCCTTCACCGTCGCGGTCGGCCGCACCGCTGTGCCTCCGGTGCTGCCGACGCCGGCGGGCTCCAGCACGGTGATCAGGGCCCGCAGCCGGTCCTCCACCGTCACCCTCCTGTCCGCGCGCCGCGCACGCGGGCCGTCGCCTCCTCGTCCAGCGCGAGGGTGCGCGCGTCGAGCACCACGCCGTAGTGCGCGCGGGCGTCGGCGGCCGACAGGTAGTCGTCGAGCACGTCCTCGCGCACGGCCGCCGCTTCCCGCTCGTACGGGTCACCATAACCGCCGCCGGAGGGCAGCTTGATCTCCAGCGTGTCGCCCGCGGCGCACTTCTCCTGCGTCACCTTCGAGTACAGCAGTTCCTCCCGCTCGGTGCGCGCGTTGCGCACGAACGACCCCGCGACGCCGTCGTGGCCACCCGCGAGACCCCGCGGCGGATCGGTGCGGTTGTCGGCCTCCGAGCCGATGAACGTGTCCGTGAGCATCTTCCACTTGCGGATGCTGCCGATCCCGCCGCGGTAGCGGCCGGGCGCGGGCGGTTCGTCGCGCAGCTCGTAACGCTCGGCGATCATCGCGTGGTTGAGCTCGAGCTCTTCGATCGGGTTGTTGCGTGTGTTGGCCATCAGTGCGTCGACGCAGTCGAGGCCGTCCTTGCCGTTGCGCGCGCCGTAGGAACCCTCGTTGATCTCGATGTAGACCCAGTACGATTGCCCGTCGGCCGCCAGGCCCGAGTAGGCGATCGCGCACAGCGCGGCCGAGGAACCGGCGACCGCGCGGTCCGGCAGCACGTCGGCCAGCGCCAGGTTGATCGAGTCGAAGATGCGGTTGATCTGCGAGAACCGCGCGAAGCACGACGCCGGGAAGTCCGGGTTGAACAGCGTGCCCTCCGGCGCGTACGCCTTGGCCGGGCGGAAGCAGCCGTCGTTCTGCGGCACGAACTCCTCGGTGAGCGCCTCGTCGAGCAGCAGCGTGCGCACGGCCGAGGCGACGGTCGGCAGCACCGAGCCCTCGAACGGCACGTTGAACGCCGTCGGCACCTGCTCGTTCGAGCCGGTGAGGTCGACCACGATCTCGCTGCCCTCGACCTTCACCGTCACCGCGACCTTCAGCGGGATGTCGCGGTTCTTGCCGTCGTCGTCCAAATAGGACAGCGGCGCTTCGTAGCTGCCGTCCGGGATCTCGCTGATCCGGCGGCGCAGCATGTCCTCGGAGTAGTCCATCCACTTGTCGGCGGCCGACATCACCACGTCGAGGCCGTAGCGCTCCAGCAGCTCGACGAACCGCCGCTCCCCCAGCCGCGCGCACGCGATGAGCGCTTCGAGGTCACCCGCGTTCTGCTCGGGGGTGCGCACGTTGTCGAGGATGTGCTGGATCAGGGCCGTGTTGCGCACGCCGCCGTCGTAGATCTTCACGGCGTCCATCAGCTTGCCCTCGGCCCACACGTCGACCACGTCCATGCACAGGCCGGGGAAGTTGCCGCCGATGTCGGACACGTGCCCGGTGCAGCCGGCGAAGCCGATGTGCTTGCCGCCGAAGAAGATCGGGATCATGATGCCGTAGTCCGGCGAGTGCGCCGCGCCGTGGTACGGGTGGTTGTGCAGCACCACGTCGCCGGGCTGATACGTGCCGGCGAGCTTGCGGTTGATGCCGCGGATGTAGGCCGGGATCGAGCCGCAGTGCATCGGCGTGGAGTCCGATTCGCACAGCTCGCGCCCGTTGGCGTCGAAGATGCCGGCGCCGAGGTCCTCCGATTCGCGGATGAGGCTCGAATACGCCATGCGGTAGAGGATCTGCGCCATTTCCTTGGCGATCGAGTTGAGGGCGCCGCCGATCACGCGCAGGGTGATCGGGTCGACGTCGACGGTCGTGAAATCGCCGGGGGCGACGCCGGCGAGCGAAACGCCGGCGGGGTCGAGTGCGGTCACCGCTGGTCTCCTTCAAGGGCTCCGAGGGCCGGGCCGCGGTCTCCCGCGGCCGTCTCGATCTCGATGACGATGTGGCCGACGCGGTCGATCGTGGCGCGCTGACCGGGGCCGATCACGGTGGTGGAATCGAACTGCTCGACGATCGCGGGGCCGTCGAGCACGTTGCCCGCCTTGAGCAGCGCACGGTCGTAGACCTTGGTCGGGAACGGCGTCGCCTCCCCCGCACCCGTCCAGAACACCGCGTCGGTGGTGGTCTTCACCGCCGCCGACGGGTCGGTGCCGCCCGCTTCGACGTCGGCCAGCGGCACGTGGCCGACCTTGCCGACGGCCGTCACGCGCACGTTCACCAGGTGCACCGGCTTGTCGTCGAAGCGTTGCAGGTACGTGCGTTCGTGCACGTCGTGGAACGCCGCGGCCGCGCGGGCGACCCAGTCGGCGTCGATCTCGCCGGACGGCGCGGGCACGCGCAGCTCGTAGCCCTGGCCGATGTAGCGGCAGTCGAGGCTGCGCTCGATCACCACGTCCTCGGGCGCGAGGCCGTCGGCACCGAGCTGCGCGATCGCGTGCGCGGTGAGCCGGTCGAACTCCGCGGCGATGCGCGCCAGGTCCGGGTCGGCCGAGGAGGTCCAGACCGTGGCCGGGGTCTCGCTGCGGATGTCGGTGGCCAGCAGGCCCATCGCCGAAGCGATGCCGGGGTGGTGCGGCACGATCACGCGCGGGATGCCGAGCTGCTCGGCGATGTGCCACGCGTACAGCGGCCCCGCGCCGCCCTCGGCGACGAGCGAGAAGTCGCGCGGGTCGTAGCCCTTGCGCACCGAGTGCAGGCTGATCGCCTCGGTCATCGCGTGGGCGGCGATCTGGAAGATGCCGATGGCGGCGTGGCTCACCGACGTGCCGAGCTTCTCGGCGACATGCTCGTCGATCGCCTTCACCGCCAGCTGCGGCTCGACCTCCATGGTGCCGGACAGGAAGCTGTCGGCGCGCAGCCAGCCGAGCGCGACCATGGCGTCGGTGCTCGTGGGCTCGGTGCCGCCGCGGCCGTAGCACGCGGGCCCGGGCGTGGCCCCGGCGCTGCGCGGGCCGACGCGGAACATGCCGCCCTCGTCGATGAACGCGATCGAGCCGCCGCCCGCGCCGATGGTGTCGACCTCGGCCATCGGGACCATCGCGTGGTAGTCACCGATACGCGTGTCGAGCAGGTGTTTCATGCGCAGCTTGCCGTCCGGCGCCACGCCGATGTCGGCCGACGTGCCGCCGACGTCGAGCGTGATCACGCTCGGGTAGCCCGAGGCCTCGCCGATCGCACAGCCGCCGAGCAGCCCGGCGACGACCCCGCTCGTGAGCAGCAGCACCGGGTTGTCCACGGCGCCGCGCGCGGTGATCAGGCCGCCGGCCGAGGTCATCAGGCCGACTTCGCCGCGCACGCCGGCCGCACGGGTGGTGTTCCTCAGGTTGTCCACGTACCGCGACACCTTGGGGCCGACGAACGCGTTGAGCGCGGTGGTGGAGAACCGCTCGTACTCGCGGTACTGCGGGGCGACCTCGCTGGAGAGCGAGACGAACACCTCGGGGTACTCCTGCTCGATGATCCGCTTCACCGCCTGCTCGTGAGCCGGGTTGCGGTAGGAGTGCAGGAAACAGACGGCGATGGCCTGCACCCCGTTGTCGCGCAGCACCCGGACCTGTTCGCGCACAGCGTCTTCGTCGAGCGGCACGAGCACCGCGCCGGAAGCGTCGACGCGCTCGGGCACCACACGGCGGTTGCGGCGGCGCACCAGCTGCCACTTCTGCCACGGCAGGTCCTGGTAGGACGAGTAGTTCAGCGGCCGCTTCTTGCGGGCGATGTGCAGGATGTCGCGGAAGCCCTCGGTGGTGATGAGGCCGACGTCCGCGCCGTTGTGCTCCAGCACGATGTTGGTGGCCACGGTGGTGCCGTGGAGGAACTGGTCCAGGTCCGACACCGCGATGCCGAGGCGCTCGCTCAGCTGGCGGACCCCGTCCATCGTGGCCACCGCGGGATCGTGCGGGGTGGACGGGACCTTGTGCACCGCGACGGCACCGTCCTCGTCCCAGTACATCAGGTCGGTGAACGTGCCACCGACGTCGACTCCGATGCGTTTCACTGCTG
Organism: Amycolatopsis rhabdoformis; assembly: GCF_035918295.1. GTDB lineage: Bacteria > Actinomycetota > Actinomycetes > Mycobacteriales > Pseudonocardiaceae > Amycolatopsis > Amycolatopsis rhabdoformis. The sequence goes on along the minus strand of NZ_CP142149.1, from coordinate 1,206,853 downwards.
GTCCTCCTTGATCAGCCGATCGGGGATTCTCGGGGTGCGGCGGCCAGGGCCAGCACGCGGCGGGCCCGGCGGACCACGGCCGCGTCGACCATCCGGCCCGCGACCACCGCCACCCCGGTGTGTTCGGTGGCGCGCAGGACGTCCTGCGCGTGCGTGACTTCTTCTTCGGTGGGGACGAGCACGTCGTGCGTGAGCGCGACCTGCGTGGGATGGATGCAGAGCCGGCCACCGAACCCGGCGCCCTGCAGCGCCAGGGTGTCGGCGCGGAACCCGGCCGGGTCGTCGAGGTCCGCGCTCACGGCCGCGGGTGGCGGGGCGAGGCCCGCCGCCGCGGCCGCCACGACGACCTGCGCCCGGGCCCAGCCGAGCGGACCCGTGTTCACGCCGAGCCGCGGCGGGTCGGCGCCGAGCTCGGTGGTGAGGTCGTACTCCCCCAGGCCCAGCCGGGTCACGGCCGGATGGCGGGCGAGGTCGGGCAGCTCCTGCAGGCCGCGCGCCGTTTCCACCAGCGCGAACACGGCGGCGTCGGTACGAGCGGCCACCTCCGCCACGCTCGTGAGCTCGGCCTTCGGGAGCACGACCCCGGCGGTGCCGAGCCCGGCGAGGGCGTCGAGGTCGGCCCCGAGGTCACGGTCGTTGTTGACCCGCACCCACGTCCGCGGCGCGAGGTCCGGCCGGGACCGCAGCCACTGCGCGACCGCCGCACGGGCCTCGGCTTTGGCGGCCGGCGCCACGGCGTCTTCGAGGTCGGCGACCACCACGTCGGCCACCGCGGCCGCCTTCGGGAGGCGGTCGGGGCGGTCGCCGGGGCAGAAGAGCCATGAGCGGGTCACCACCCGACCCGGCCCTTGCCGGCGATGAGCGATTTCGCGATCACGGTACGCATGACGTCGCTGGTGCCCTCGCCGATCGTCATGAGGATCGAGTCGCGGTAGAGGCGTTCGATCTCGAACTCCGTCGAGTAGCTGTAGCCACCGTGCACGCGCATGGAATCCTGCGCGGCCTGCAGGGCGACTTCCGAGGCGAACAGCTTCGCCATGCCCGTCTGCAGGTCCGAACGCTCGCCGCGGTCCAAAGAGGACGCCGACCAGTAGGTGAGCAGCCGCGCGGCCTGCAGTTGCGTCGCCATCTCGGCGAGGCGGATCTGCGTGGCCTGGAACTCGGCGATCGGCTTGCCGAACGCCTTGCGCTGGCTCGAATAGGAGAGTGCTTCGTCGTAGGCGCGCTGCGCGATGCCGAGGCTGCGGCCGGCGATGTTGAGCCGGCCGACCTCCAGCGCCGAGAGCACCTGCTGCAACCCGCGGCCCTCGACACCGCCGAGCAGGTTCGCCGCCGGCACGCGCACCTCGTCGAGCACGACCTCACACGATTCGGTGCCCTTGTACCCGAGCTTCGGGATGTCGCGCGTGACCTGGAAACCCGGTGAGTCGGCGTCCACGAGCAGCACGCTCATGCCCTTGTGCGCCGGGGTGGCCGTGCGGTCGGTCTTCACCAGCACGGGCAACGGATCGGCGTGGCGGGCGTTGGTGATCCACATCTTCGTGCCGCTCACCACGTAGTGCTCGCCGTCGCGGGTCGCGGTGGTGCGGATGCCCTGCAGGTCGGTGCCGGCGTCGGGTTCGGTGAGCGCGATGCCGGTGCGCCGCTTGCCCGTGGCGAGCTCGGGCAGGTAGCGCTGCTTCTGCTCGTCGGTACCGTGGTGGGCCAGCATCCAGCAGGCCAGCGAGTGGCTGCCGAGGATGCCCGCGATCCCCATCCAGCCGCGCGAGATCTCCTCGAACATCAGCGTGAACGACACGAAGTCGGCCTCGCCGCCGCCGTACTGGTCGGGGATCAGCAGCCCGAACAGGCCGAGGTCGGCCATCTTCGCGACGATCTCCGCCGGGTAGCGGCCTTCGTGCTCCCAGTCGCGCGCGACCGGCACGATCTCCGTGTCGACGAAGTCCCGCAGGATCGCGCGGAACTGGTCCTGGTCCTGGCTCAGCGTGAAATCCACGGCGCACTCCTGTCCGTGCCGAAGGCACCGCGGCTCGCGAGCGCCTGGTAATCCGCTTCGGACGTGCCGAGCAGCTCGCCCAGCACCGCGGCGGTGTGTTCGCCGAGCAACGGCGCGCGGTGGTGTTGTGATCGGGGATCACCGACACGCACCGGCGAGGCAACCTGGTGTACGGATCCGAACCTCGGATGTTCGGTGGTCACCACGAGACCCCGGGCCGCGGTGTGTTCTTCCACCAACGCCTGCGGGATCGTGTTGATCGGCGCACACGGCACCCCGGCGGGTTCGAGCACGGCCAGCCACTCGGCCGTGGTGCGCGTGAGGAGCTCCTTTTCCAGGTGCCCCAGGCATTCCGCCGAGTTCGCGTAACGGCCGGCCGGGGTGGCGAACCGGTCGTCGGCCGCCCACGCCGGGGAGCCGATCGCGGTCACGAGGCGAGCCCAGAACTTCTGCTTCGCGCAGCCGATGACGACCCACGAGTCGGCCGTCGCGAAGTTCTGGAACGGCACCAGGCTCGGGTGTGCGGAGTGGTGCGTACGGCTCGGTTCGAAATCGCGGTTGAGGTGCCAGGTGGCGAGGTAGGTGAGCATGCCGATCGCGGTGTCGTAGAGGCTCACGTCGCAGTCGGTGCCGACGCCGTCGCGGCGCGCGGCGTGCACGGCCGTGACCATCGAGAGCGCGGCCACGATGCCGCCGGTGTAGTCCACCATGGACAGTCCCGACTTGGTCGGCGGTCCGTCGGGCTCGCCGGTCACGGACATCCAGCCGGCGAGGCCCTGCAACAGGTAGTCGTAGCCGGGCTGGGCGCTGCGCGGGCCGGTCATGCCGTAGCCCGAGAGCGAGCAGCAGACGATGGCCGGGTTGAGGTGCTTGAGGTCCTCGTAGCGGATGCGCATCTTGGCCGGCACGTCACCGCGCAGGTTGGAGTACACGGCGTCGCTGACCTTCACGAGCTCTTCGAAGACTTCGCGGCCGGCGGGGTCGGTGAGGTCGAGGACCACGGACCGTTTGTTGCGGTTGAAGGCTTCGAAGAAGAGCGAATCGCCGTCTTCGGCGTACGGCGGTGTGTGGCGGCCGACGTCGCCGCCGGTGCCGGGGTCCTCGATCTTCACGATCTCGGCACCGAGGTCGGCCAGGTGCACCGAGCCGAACGGGCCGGCCCCGTACTGCTCCACGGCGAGCACCCGCACGTCGGCGAGCGGCAGGGGGCGGGTCATGCGCGGCCACCCCCGTCGAGCGTGAGCGGCCCCGACTTCGCGGCGGGGAACGAGTCGATGGTGTCGGCCTCGGATCGCTTGTACACCAGCACCGTGCGGTCGAACGACAGGCATTCGTCGCCGTCGCCGTTGAGGCCGCGGGTGTGCACGGACACCAGCCCCGCGTACGGCTTGGACGCCGACTCGCGGACGGCGGTGCAGATCGACTCGCCGTAGAGCGTGTCGCCGATGAACACCGGGTGCGTGAGCCGGACGTGGGTCATCTCGAGGTTCGCGATCGCGCGCTGGCTGATGTCGGACACGCTCTGGCCCAGCAGCATCGCGATGGTGAGCCCCGAGTTCACGAGGATCCGGCCGAACGGCGTGCGCTCGGCGTAGTGCGCGTCGAAGTGCGCGGGATGGGTGTTCATGGTGAGCAAGGTGAACCACGTGTTGTCCGCTTCGCTGATCGTGCGACCCAGCGGGTGGCGGTAGACGTCGCCCACGGCGAAGTCCTCGTAGTAGCGCCCTTGCCGGCCGTCGTGCACCGTCAAAACGGCACCTCCGGGGAGTCGGCGGGTGGGAATCTGCGCTGAAGTATGCGCATCGGACCTGCGGTTGGCAATACCTCAGACATTTAAATCCCCCAGCCGGTGCCGCCACCGGTCCCGATGTCCTACGCTTCGGTGAGCAAGCTTTCGCGACCGAGGGGAAACCGATGAGCGAGACCACCGGCACAGAGCCCGGCCTGCGGGTTCGCCGGGTGCAGGCCGCCTACCGGCAGGTGGCCGACCAGCTCAAGGACCAGATCCTCACCGGCGAGCTGACCGCCGGCACCCGGCTGCCCAACGAGGCCGACCTCGCGCGGCTGTTCGGCGTGAGCCGCAGCACCGTGCGCGAGGCCCTGCGCCTGCTGGCCAGCCAGCACCTGGTGGACACCACCCGCGGCGCGACCGGCGGCACGTTCGTGTCGAGCCCGGACGCGCTGAGCGTGGCCGAGAACCTCGGCGGCGCACTGGGACTGCTGGTGAACGCGCGGGGCATGAGCGTGGAGAACCTGCTCGACGCGCGCCTGATCCTCGAGCCCTCGGCCGCGCGACTGGCCGCTTCGCACGCCGACGAAGCGGGGCTGGCGGCGCTCACGGAGGCGACCACGAGCACGTCGGCCCTGGCTCCGGCCAACGGGTTCGTCGTGCACTGGGACTTCCACACCACGCTGGTCGCCATCACCGGCAACCCGCTGCTGCACCTCATGTGCCGGCCCATCAACGACGTGCTGCGCGGCCGCCTGCACCGCGACCGCATCCCGCGTGACGTGTGGGACCAGGTCGACGCCGACCACGTCGACATCCACCGCGCCGTGGCCGACCACGACGCGGACGCGGCCGAGCGGCTCACCCGCGAGCACCTGCACAGCCTCCGACCCCTGTACGAGAAAATGGAAGACTAAACGTCTGACATATGCCTTGCGGCTTCGCGGCGGGGGCTGCACACTGCTGGGCATGCACCCGACCACCACGCTCGCCGGCCGGCTCGGGGAGTTCGCCGCCGGCGTCCGGTTCGAAGACCTGCCCACCGCCGTCGTGGAGCAGGCCCGCCACCTCGCGCTCGACGCGGTGGGGCTCGCGTTCTGCGCCGCGGACGAGCCGTTCGCGCGCAAGGCCCGCGAGGCGTTCACCCTGCTCGGCTCCGGCGACCAGCCCGTGCTCGCGCTCCCGGACCGGCTGCCGGCGCGTGACGCCGCGATGCTGGGCGGGATCCTCGTGCACGGCCACGACTTCGACGACACGCACATCGGCTCGATCGTGCACGTGTCGGCCTCGGCGTTGCCCGCTTCGCTGGCCGCGGCGATCGCCGCGGGCCGCAGCACGCGGGACCTGCTGGTGGCGTACGTGCTGGCGATCGAGGTGAGCGCCCGCGTCGGCCTGGCCGCGCACGGCGGCTTCCACGCCACGGGTTTCCACCCGACCGGGGTCGCCGGCGCGTTCGGCGCCGCAGTGGCCGCGGCGAAGCTCGGCGGGCTCGACGCCGCCGGGATCGCGGGCGCGCAGGAGATCGTGGGCTCGATGGCGTCGGGGATCCTCGAGTTCCTGGAAGACGGCGCGTGGACGAAACGCCTGCACCCGGGCTGGGCCGCGGCGTCGGGGCTCACGGCGGCCGCGTTCGCGCGCGTGGGCTGGCCGGGGCCGGGGCAGGTGTACGAGGGCCGGTACGGGCTGTACGCCACCCACCTGGCCGGCCGCGACTGGGATCCCGACGCGCTGACCGCCGATCTCGGCTCTCGCTGGGAGCTGCTCACCACGGGCGTGAAGCCGTTTCCGAGCTGCCACTTCAGCCACGGTTTCGCCGACGCGTTGCTGACCCTGCAGGCTTCGGAGGGCTTCACGGCCGACGACGTCGAGCACATCCGCTGCCTCATTCACCCCACCGCCGCGGCCGCCGTTTTCGAGCCGGTGGAACGCAAACGCCGGCCCCGCGACCTGTACGACGCGAAGTTCAGCGTGCCCTACATCGCGGGCGCCTGCCTCACGCGCGGCCGGCTCACCCTGGCCGAGTTCACCGACGACTCCCTGGCCGACCCGGCGATCCACGCGGTCGCCGACCGCGTGGACTTCGCCGACGATCCCGAATCCCGCTTCCCGGACGCGTATTCGGCCGCGGTGGAGGTTTCCCTCACCGACGGCCGCCGGCTGTTCCGGCGCGAGCAGGTGAACCGCGGGCACGCGGAGCGTCCACTGTCCTTTGCGGACATCTCGGCGAAGTTCGCCGAGAACCTGGCCCTGGTGGCCGACGCGGCCACGGCCGAACGGGTGCGCTCGGCCGTACTCAGCCTCGGCGCCGACGCCGGGACCCCGGCCTCGGCCTTCGGGGAAGCCTGCGCGCGCGTGCGGTGATCGCCCTCACCTGGTCAATGCCTTCCGGCGAGATTGTATTGATTGATACTATCTCACCAGATACTTCCAGGGAGGCTGGACCATGGACGTGTACGAAGCGGTGACGAGCCGGCGAGCGGTGCGGGGGTTCACGGACGAGCCGGTGGCGCCGGAAGTGCTGCTGCGCGTACTGAAGGCCGCAGCGTGGGCTCCGTCGGGGTCGAACCTGCAGCCGTGGCACGCGTATGTGGTCACCGGCGCGCCCCTGGCCGAACTCAAGAAGCGCGCCGCCGAGCGCATCACCACCGGCGACCCGTGGGACGACGCCGAGTACGAGCAGTACCCGGCCTCCCTGAAGCCGCCGTACGCCGAACGCCGCGCCGCCTTCGGCAAACAGCGCTACGGCGCCCTCGGCATCTCGCGTGCGGATGTCGAAGCGAGCCAGCGCGCGGCCGCCGCCAACTGGGCCTGCTTCGGTGCCCCGGCCGCCCTCTTCTGCTACCTCGACCGCACCATGGGCCGGCCCCAGTGGTCCGACGCCGGCATGTTCCTGCAGACCGTGATGCTGTTGCTGCGTGCCGAAGGCCTGCACAGCTGCCCGCAGATGGCGTGGGCGAAGTTCCCCCGGACCGTCGCGGAAATCCTGTCGCCGCCGGAGGATCTCGTGTTGTTCTGCGGGATGTCCATCGGCCACGAGGACACCACCGTGGACCTCGGGCGCACGGGGCGGGCGCCGTTGCGGGAGACGGTGACGTTCGTCGACTCCTGAGGTTTTGTCGTCAGCTTATGTTGACGGCATCGAGTGTGTCAGCATAAGCTGACGCCCATGGAATCAACGCTGGAAATCGCCGAAGGTGCCACCAGCAACGACCCCGAAGTGGGGCTGCGCGCGGTGGCCGCGTTACGGGCGCTGGCCGAACGACTGGAGATCCTCCAGATCGAGCAGGCGCGGAAGCTGGGGTGGTCCTGGCAGGACATCGCCGAGCGGCTGGGCGTCACCAAGCAGACCGTGCACCGCAAGTACGGGCGCCGGGTCGGGGGCCGATGATGTTCGAGCGGTTCACTCCGGAGGCGCGGACCGTGGTCGTCCACGCGCAGGAACACGCTCGCCGGCTCGGGCACCGCTCGGTCGGCTGCGAGCACCTGCTGCTCGCCGTCTCCTCCACCGACCAGCCCGCCGCCGACGTGCTGCGCGAGCGGGGCATCACGCCGGACCGCGTCGAGGAGGAAATCGTCCGCCGCGTCGGCCTCGGCGGCCTGTTCCAAGACCTCGACGGCGACGCGCTGGCGGCAGTCGGGATCGACCTCGACGCCGTGCGCGCCCGGATCGTGGCTTCCTTCGGCGCCGACGCCCTTGCCGAAGCCGCCAACGCCGTGCACCGCGCGCCCCGCCCCTCGCGGCTGAGCCTGCGCCGAGCGATCCCGCCGCGTCTGTGGAGGCGCCGGCCCCGCCTGGTGCACGCGCTCGCCCCACCGGCGACCGGCCGGTACCGCGCCGAGACCGTCTCTCCCGGGCACCTGCCGTTCACCGCGCGGGCCAAGAAGAGCCTGGAGAACAGCGTCCACGAGGCGCAGGCCCTGCACGAGCAGAACATCGGGGTCGAACACCTCGCGCTCGGCCTGGTCCGGATGACCGACGGGTTGGTCGCGGAGATCCTGCCGGCCTTCGACGTGTCGGGGCCGGTGTTGCACGCCGAGATCCTGGCGCGTTATCGACGGGCGGGCTGATCACGGGCTCTGTGCTGGTCCCGCGAGTGGGCCCCGGCAGCCGCGGTCCGCGGCGATCTTGCCGTTGTGCCCACTCGCGCTCGACCTGATCCGGATGACCGACGGGTTGGTCGCCGAGATCCTGCCGGCCTTCGACGTGTCGGGGCCGGTGTTGCACGCCGAGATCCTGGCGCGTTATCGACGGGCGGGCTGATCACGGGGTCTGTGCTGGTCCCGCGAGTGGGCCCCGGCAGCCGCGGTCCGCGGCGATCTTGCCGTTGAGCCCAATCGTGCTCGGCCTGATCCGGATGACCGACGGGTTGGTCGCCGAGATCCTGCCGGCCTTCGACGTGTCGGGGCCGGTGTTGCACGCCGAGATCCTGGCGCGTTATCGACGGGCGGGCTGATCACGGGGTCGGCGCTGGTCCTTCGGGCGGGCAGACCTGCTCCGCGGCGATCTCGCCGTTGTGCCCACTCGCGCTCGGCCTGATGCGAACGACCGACGGGCTGGTCGCCGAGATCCTGCCGGCCCTCGCCGTGTCAGGGCCCGTGTTGCAGGCTGATCACGGAGCTGCGCTGGTCCTTCGGGCAGGCGGGCGGGCGGACCCCGCTCCGCGGCGATCTCGCCGTTGTGCCAAAGAGGATTTGCCTCGGCAGCGCGCGATCTTCACCGGCAAGCCTTTCGTCCGGGCCGGAAGGCTTGCCGCTGAAGGACACCTGCGATCTCGAGGACCGGTCCCCACCGGCCGGCCCTAGGATCAGGGCCGGGATCTTGGTGGGGAGTGCACCGTGTTCGGAGAGAGGTGCGTGGGCTGCGGCCGGCGGTACCGGCGGCGGCGCCGCAGGAGCCGGGCGCGCGACCGGTGCTGGGTGTGCCGTCCTGCGCGAACGCGTCCGCAGCTCCGGTCGTTTCCACGGCCGAGGCCGGATCAGTCCCAGCAGTTGAACAGCAGCTCGCCCAGGGTGGCCGGCCGCCAGTGGCGCACCTGGGCGCGTTCGACCCGGGCGAGGTGCGACAGGTCCAGCTCCTCGACCGGCGTCGCGAGTTCGGCGCGGCCGAGCGCCCGGAACCCGGCCAGGGTGAACTGCTCCGCCCAGCCCGGCGTCTCGTCGAACGACCGCGGCGATTCCCAGCCCTGCGGCGGCGCCGACGGAAACGCGACCACGCTGAGGTGGGCGTGGCACAGGACGGCCCGCGACCACCCGGCGCCGGTGATCGTGACCGCGTGGAAGGTCGCCATCTTGAGGCGGGTCAGCACCCCGACGTGGCCACCGGCGGTCCGCGCCGCCGCGAAGCAGGCCGCGCGGAAGCGGCTCAAGTCCGTGCTGGGCAACGGTTTTCCCCCGGCTTCCCAGAACCCGGTCGCGCCCCGGTCCACGCGCCACGACCCGGTCGGGACCGCCGGCGCCTTCGGGTGCTCGGGGTTCTCGCGCGCTGCCACGCCGGAATTGTAGGTTCCCGCGGACGTCGACGTGTTGCTCTTCGGCGACCTGCGGTTCCCGGCGCGTCTCACGGCGAGGCGACCATGCGACGGTCACTGTCGCCGACAACCGCTCATGCAGATGTCAGAGCGTCCCGGCTTGGGTCTGGTCGTGGTGCACGGTGAACGGTGAGTAGCCAGGCTCGATCCGGTCGACTGAGAGATCGGAGAAGACAAGCGAGATGCGGTGGCCGTTGGTCTCGATCAGCGCCTCGTGGAACGGCAACCCCAGACGCGTGGACCAGGTGCCGGTCTCCACCGTGCCGGGCAGCAGCTTCATCCCCCCTGGGCATCCTGCCCCACCCGCCGCGGACGGCACCGACAGCTACGCCTGCGTCGACGGCAACTGCAAGGTGGAGGTGCGGACAGGCCCGTTGCTCACCCTGCTGCCCGGGGGCCTCCTCGCCGCCGAGCATCGCCGTGCTGCCCGCGCCGCCCTGCGCCGAGACGACTACCGCGAGCGCGACCTCGGGCGCAGCCGCCGCCGGAAACACCAGGCCACTACCGGAAATCCCGCGACTTCGCCCCCAGCGACTTCAGGTCCAGCGGCCGCACCTGATCCGCCACGATGGACACCACGCCCTGCCCCACCTGTGCGATGCCCCGCACCACCACGGCGGCGTGGTTCATCAGCACCTGCCGGTTGCGCCGCCACACCCCCACGGACACGATCACGTTCACCATCCCCGTTTCGTCCTCCAGGTTGAGGAACGTGATGCCTCCGGCGGTGGCCGGGCGTTGTTTGTGGGTGATGGCGCCGCCGACGTGCACGCGGGTGCCGTCGGGCACGGACAGGAGCTGCGCGGCCGGGAGGGCGCCGAGGGTGTCGAGGTGGCTGCGCAGGAAGGACACGGGGTGGCGGTCGGGCGTGATGCCGGTGGCCCAGAGGTCGGCGGTGGCGAGTTCGAACGCCGTCATGCCGGGCAGAGCGGGGGCGTGGTGGCCGATGGCCAGGCCGGGCAGGTGGCCGGGGCGCGTGGCGGCGGCGGGGCCGGCCGCCCAGAGCGCGGAGCGGCGGTCGCCGAACACCCCGGCGGTGGCGAGGGCCTCGACGACCGGGCGGGCGAGCTGGAGGCGTTCGGTGAGGTCGCCGATGGACGTGAACGGGCCGCCGGCTTCGCGTTCGGCGACGAGGCGGTCGGCGACGTCCTGGCCGACCGAGCGGACGCCGGCGAGCCCCAGGCGGATGGCGACGCCGCCGGTACTGTCCGAACAGGACTCGAGCGTGGCGTGCGCCGCCGAGAGGTTGAGGTCGGGTGAGCGCGTGACCACGCCGTGGTGGCGGGCGTCGGCGACGAGCGACTGCGGGCTGTAGAACCCCATGGGCTGCGCGCGAAGCAGGCCGGCGCAGAACGCGGCCGGGTAGTAGCACTTGAACCACGCCGAGGCGTACACGAGCAAGGCGAACGACATCGAGTGTGCCTCGGGGAAGCCGTAGCCGGAGAAGGCGTGGATCTGCTCGAAGATGCGCGCGGCGAGGTCGGGCGGCACGCCGTTGGCCGCGGCGCCTTCGAAGAAGCGGCCTGCCAGCCGGTGCATCTTCTCGCTCGACCGCTTGGCACCCATGGCCCGGCGCAGCTGGTCGGCCTCGGCGGCGGTGAACGAGGCGACGTCGCGCGCCATCTGCATCACCTGCTCCTGGAACAGCGGCACGCCCAGCGTGCGCTCCAAAGCGGGCGCCAGCAACGGATGCGCGTGCGCCCACTCCTCCTCGCCACGCCGGCGCCGGATGTAGGGGTGCACGGAACCGCCCTGGATCGGGCCCGGCCGGATGAGCGCGACCTCCACCACGAGGTCGTAGAACCGCCGCGGCCGCAGGCGCGGCAGCGTGCCGAGCTGCGCGCGCGACTCCACCTGGAACACGCCGACGGCGTCGGCCTCGCACAGCATGTCGTAGACCGCCGGGTCGGCCAGGTCGAGGTCGTGCAGTCCGATGTGGACATCGTGGTGCTCGGCCACGAGGTCGATCATGTAGTGCAGCGCGGACAGCATGCCCAGGCCCAGCAGGTCGAACTTCGTGAGCCCGATCGCCGCGCAGTCGTCCTTGTCCCACTGCAGCACGCTGCGGTCGGCGGCCGTCGCCCACTCCACCGGCACGATCTCGGAAACGGGCGTGCGGGCGATCACCATGCCCCCCGAGTGCACGCCGAGGTGCCGCGGCGTGTCCTCCAGCCAGGCCGCGCACTCCAGCACGTCGTCGGGGATCTCGTGGCCCTGCTCCCCCGGCGTCGCCCCGGTCGCGACCGACGACCAGCGGTCCACCCGCTTGCCGAACGCGTCCTGCTGGCCGGTGGAGTACCCGAGCGCCTTCGCCGCGTCGCGGATGGCCGAACGCGAACGGTAGGTGATCACATTCGCCACCTGCGCCGTGTGGAACCGGCCGTGTTTCGCGTAGACGTACTGGATCACCTCCTCGCGCCGGTCGGATTCGATGTCGACGTCGATGTCGGGCGGGCCGTCGCGCTCGGGGGCGAGGAACCGTTCGAACAGCAATCCCCACTTCACGGGGTCGGCGTGGCTGATCTGCAACGCGAAGCACACCGCGGAGTTCGCGGCCGAACCCCGGCCCTGCGCGAGGATGTTCGATTCCTGACAGAACCGGACGATGTCCCACACCACGAGAAAGTAGCCGGGGAAACCGAGCCGGCGGATCACGTCGAGCTCGTGGTCGAGCTGGGCATAGGCCTTCGGGTGGTCCGCGCGGCCGCCGTAGCGCAGCCTGGCACCCTCGAACGTGAGGTGGCGCAGGTAGTCGTCCTCGTCGACGAAACCCGCGGGCACCGCGAACGGCGGCAGTTTCGGGGCCACCAAAGCTAGATCGAACGCGCACTCCACGCCGAGCAGCGCGGCCCGCTGCACCGCGCCCGGATACCGCGCGAAGCGGTGGAGCTGTTCGGAGCCGCTGCGCAGGAACGCCGTGCCGTCGGCCGGCAGCCAGCCTTCGAGGTCGTCGACCGACCGGCGGGCCCGGATCGCGGCCACGGCCGCGGCGTGGCGCGCCTGCTCGGGCCGCGCGTAGTGGACGTTGTTCGACGCGACCGTCGGCAGGCCCAGCGCGTCCGCCATCGCGGCGAGGCGATCGTTGTGCACGGCGTCGAGCGGCAGGCCTTCTTCCAGCAGCTCCACGGCCACGTTCTCCCGGCCGAACCGCTCGGCCAGCGTCCGCAATGCGGCGGCCGCACCCGCGTCGTCGCCGCGGGCCAGCGCACCGCGGACCGCGCCTTTGCGGCAGCCGCTGAGCACGAGCGCGTGGCCGCGCAGCTCGTCGGCCACGTCGTCGAGCGCGAGCACCGGGCGGCCCTTCTCCCCCGCCAGCTGGCCGCGCGAGATCACCGAGCACAGCCGCCCGTAGCCCGTGATGTCCCGCGCGATCACCTGCAGGTGCGTGCCGACGGGATCGGCCACGCCCCCCTGCGGCGCGGGCAGCCCGAGCGAGAGCTCCGCCCCGTAGCCCGTGCGCACGCCGATCTCCCGCGCGGCCTCGGCGAACCGCACGGCGCCGTACATCCCGTCGCGGTCGGTGAGCACGAGCGCGTCGAGCCCCAGCCGCACGGCCTCCTCGACGAGCGCCTCCGGTGACGCGACGCCGTCGAGGAACGAGAAGTACGAATGCAGGTGCAGCTCCGCGTACGGCACCCGCCGCCCGTCGGCCTCCACGTCCGCCCACGGCCGCAGCCGGTCCGGCGCCCGGTACCCCTCCCGTTTGCGCGACCACGCGGGCGAATCCCCGCCGTCGCCCCGCACCGGCGCCCGCCCCGCCGCGATCCGCTCCAACTCCGCCCACCGCATGAGCGGGTGGTTGAAGCCACCTCCCCGGTGTTGCTGGTCCACCACAGTCCTCACTCGAGTGAACCGCCGCGGGGAGACAGCGGGTCCGGACCCGTCCACGACGATGGGAACAGGTGTTCGAACAGCACCCTACCTCGGCCGGTCGGCTGCCGCGCCCGGGCGCCGTCCGGTGGCCTCACCTGGCACGGGCGATGCCCCGGCGACCGGCAGCGCGGAACCTGGCACGCGAGCGGTCCGGCCACCCCACCGACGCCCAGGAGGCCTGGTCATGGCGAACCCGGCAGCGCCCGTGCCGCCGGGTGATCCCGCCAGCGAGCCGGACCCCGCCGCGCAGCTGCGCTCGGGCGCGTACGTGCGCCTGCTGGTGCTCGCCGCCGTGATCGGGGTGCCGATCTCGGCGGCCGCGTACTTCTTCCTCCAGCTGGTGGACGCCCTCCAGCAGTGGCTCTACACCGATCTGCCCCACGCGGCCGGGTTCGGCGCGGCGCCGTGGTGGTGGCCGCTGCCGTTGCTCACGTTCTGCGGTCTGCTCGTCGCGGTCGCGGTGCGCTACCTGCCCGGCAACGGCGGCCATCCGCCCGTGTTCGGCTTCAACCCCAGCGGCGCGCCGACGCCCGCGCAGCTGCCGGGTGTGCTGCTGGCCGCTCTGGCCACCCTCGGGCTCGGCGCGGTGCTGGGCCCCGAAGCACCGCTGATCGCGCTCGGCTCGGGCCTCGGCGTGTGCGCGATCCGCCTCGCCCGGCCGCACGCGCCGAAACGCGTCGGCGCCGTGGTGGCCGCCACGGGCAGCTTCGCCGCGATCAGCACCCTGCTGGGGTCGCCGATCCTCGGGGCGTTCCTGCTGATGGAGGCGTCCGGGCTGGCCGGCGCCACCCTCGGCCTGGTGCTGCTGCCCGGCCTCCTCGCGGCCGGCATCGGCACGCTGCTGTTCATCGGGCTCGACTCGCTGACCGGCCTGGGACCCGCCTCGCTGGCGCTGCCCGAACTGCCGCCGTTCACGCACCCGGACCTCGCCCAGTTCGGCTGGGCGCTCGTGATCGGCGCCGCGGCCGCACTGCTCGGCACGGCCGTGCACCGGCTCGCCCTCGCTCTGCACTCCCCCGTCGAGCGCCACGTCCTGGTGCTCACGCCGGTCGCCGGGCTCGCGGTCGCCGGACTCGCGATCGCCTACACCAGCGCGGGCGGGCAGCTCTCGGACGTGCTGTTCTCCGGCGAGACCGCGCTGCCCTCGCTGCTCGAGAAGAGCTCGACCTACTCCGTGCCGCTGCTCCTGCTGCTCCTGGCCACCAAGGGCCTCGCGTACGGCGTATCGCTCTCCGCGCTGCGCGGCGGCCCGATCTTCCCGGCGATGTTCCTCGGCGCCGCCGGCGGCATCGCCCTGTCCCACCTGCCCGGGCTGCCGCTCGTCGCCGGCGTGGCGATGGGGATCGGCGCCATGTCCGCGGTGATGCTTCGGCTGCCGCTGACCTCCGTGCTGCTCGCGACGCTCCTGCTGGGCTCCGACGGCCTGGCGGTGATGCCGCTGGTGATCGTCGCGGTCGTGGTGGCGCACGTCGTGGCGGCCTGGCTCGCGCCACATCCCGCTCCCGAGCAGCAGGACACCGCGGCGCCGGTGCGGTAGCCGGCTCCCGAACCAGGCGACCCGTACCAGCCAGCCCGCACCAGACAGCGAACCAGACGGCCCGAAGCAGGCGGCGAGAACCAGATGGCGCGAGGCAGGCCACAGAACCGGGCCGCCCGGCCCGGCTCTGGACTACAGTCCGGCCCGGCACCCCAGCCCGACCCCGAGGAGACCCGGACATGCCCCAGCTTCAGGTGATCGCCCGCTACACCGTGTCCGCCGGCAAGGAGGACGAGGTCGCCGCGCTGGTGCCGCAGCTGGCGAAGGCGGCGCGCACCGAGCCGGGCAACCTGGCGTTCGACGTGTACCGCGCGTTCGACGACCCGCGGTCGCTGGTGCTGATCGAGCGCTACGTGTCACGGGAGGCGTTCGCCGAGCACCGCGAGACCGAGCACTTCAAGCGGCTCGTGCTCGAGGGCATCGTGCCGCTGCTCGACGACCGCGCGGTGGAGCTGTTCGACGCCGAGTGAGCCCCGCCGGAGGGTCCACTGTGGACTATCGAGCCCACAGTGGACCGGGAGCTCACTCCTCCGGCACGCCGTAGCGGCCCTGCACCGCCTCGGCCGCCCGGTGGCGGTCGGCGTCGGACCAGTCGCCGAGTTCGTAGCCGTGCCACGGTTCGGCCAGCGCCAGCTCCGGCAGCCCCAGCTCCTGCCACAGGTCCTGCGCCCGGTCCATGAACTCCTTGGCCGGCAGCGAGGTCGGCGGGTACGGGCCCTTGCGGGTGGCGTCGATGAGCAGCGCCGAGGACAGGCTGCCGTCTTCGGCGGCCGACGGGTCCAGGCGCGGCAGCTTGCCCGGCAGCACCGTGACGTCGCGCGCGGGCTGCATGCGGAAGCTCATCGCCCACACCACGGCGCTGAGGTCCTCGGGGTCGACGTCGTCGTCCACCGCGACGATCGTCTTGCCCATCGAGGCCTCGTAGCCGGACGCGGCGTACAGCGCCTGGCGCGCCTGGCCGGGTGTCGGGTTCTTCAGCTGGATCACGAAGAACATGTTGCAGGTGCCGCTTTCGTGCGTGACGAAGCGCTGCACCGCGTTGATGTTGCACGCCTGCTTGAGGAACCGCAGGTACACGTTCTCGAAGGCGATCTTGCGCATCAGCGTCGACTCGCTCGGCGGGAACTCGCTGATGAACGCCTGCACCACCGGCTTCGTGCGGTGCGTGATGCAGCGGACGCGGAACACCGGCGACGACGTCTTCGCGCCCATGTACCCGCTCGCCTCGCCGAAGGGACCTTCGGACTCGAGGTGCTCGGGGTCGATCTCGCCCTCGAGGATGATCTCCGCGTGCGCGGGCACCTCCAGGTCCACCGTCTCGCAGCGCACGACCTCGAGCGGGCGGCCCATCAGGCCGCCGGCCACGGAGTACTCGCTCACGCCGAACGGGATCTTCTGGGCGGCGGAGAAGCCGACCGCGGGCACCGCGCCGAGCACGATCGCGGCCTCGAGCTTCTTGCCCAGGCGCTTGGCCTTGGCGAGGTGGATCGCGATGTGCTGGGTGGGCGTGTCCATCTGCAGCCCGATGCGGTCCGGGCCCTTCACCATGCCGCGGTAGATGCCGACGTTGTAGGTGCCGTCCTCGGGGTCCTTCGTGATCCAGTACGGCGCGGTGAGGAACGGCGCCGGGTCGAAACCGGGCGTGGAGATCGGGTGCGGGAAACCGTCGACGCCGCCGGCGTCCAGGAGGGACTGTCCCGTGAGGACGTTCTCCTTGCACGGCCCGGTCTCGACGACCACGGGCTCGATCGGCCCGGACAGCGCGGCCGCCCAGCGGCCGGCCACCTCGTCGGGCTTCGCGGCCAGCGCCGTCGTGTACACCGCGCGCGAGGAGGCGAACGCGCCCATCACCACGGTGCCGTCGTAGCGCCGCCCCGACCCGTCGGTGACGTTCTCGAAGAGGAACGCCTTGCGCTCGGCTTCCGGCAGGCCGCGGAACTGCAGGCGCACCAACGGAACGAGCTCGGTGTCCTTGTCGACGGGCCGGGTCACGCGCACCAGCAGCCCGCGGCGGTCCAGCTCGGCCAGGTACTCCCGGAGGTCACCGTAGGGGTAGTCGTTCACGGCTGTCGGTTCCTCTTTCGTCGACGGGAAGAACTCACGGACTCCGCACCGCGGAGGGCGCCGGCAAACGGTGCCCCACCACGAAACCGCGACGGCCGGGACACGGCGCGATCACGATTCTCCTTGCCAGGAACGGTCTCCGGCCCGCGTCGTGTCCACTTCACCTTCACCACTCCCGCAGTTCGGCGTTGACACATCCCCGGGCGCGACCTATCGTCTCCCGCATCATTTATGGCTGTCAAGTCAGGTACTAAAGTTAAATAAATCCCATCAACCCGCGGCACCCGTCCCCCGCCCGCACTCGTCGCCGAGTGTCGTGGTGCTGGGTGCCGCCCGGGCCGAGGAGCGCGCGGATGCGACCCGCTGCCACTTTCGACCACTGTCTCACCGAGACCCGATTGTCCCCCAAGGTTCTCGCGATCGCCGCCATCGGCGGCGCCGCGGTGATCTTCGACGGCTACGACCTGCAAGCGCTCGCTTACGGGCTGCCCAAGATCGTCGCCGAGTGGCACATCTCCCCCGTCCAGGCGGGGCTGCTCGCCTCGTTCACGTTCGTCGGCCTGTTCATCGGTGCCGTCGGGCTCGGCGCGCTCGGCGACCGCTTCGGCCGCAAGCGCATGCTCGTGCTCGGCGTGACCGTGTTCGCCCTTTTCATGGGCACGGCCGGGTTCGCGAGCGGGTACACGGAGTTCGCGATCCTGCGGTTCTGCGCCGCCATCGGCATGGGCGGCGTGCTGCCCGCGACGATCGCGATGCTCGGTGAATACGTGCCCGTGCGCAACCGCGGGAAGATGATCGCCGCCTCGGCCGGCTGTTTCACGTTCGGCTTCGTGCTCGCGGCCGTGGCCGCGACGCTGCTGGTGCCGGACTTCGGCTGGCGGCCGCTGTTCCACATCTCCTACGCGGCCCTGATCGTCGCCGGCCTGATCGCGTGGTTCGTGCCCGAGACGCCGCAGTTCCTCGCCACGCGCAGCCGGTACGAAGAAGCCCTCGCGACCGTGAAGAAGGTCTACCCGGCGATCTGGCCCACCGCACAGGCCGCCGACCCGGAAACGTTCTTCACCGGCCCGCGCACCGAGAACGGCAAGATCCAGCTGCGCACACTGTGGGCGCCGCGCTACCGCAACTCCACGCTCACGATCTCACTGCTCTACCTGTTCCTGCAGTTCGTGGTCTACGCGCTCGACTTCTGGATGGTGTCGCTGCTCGTGAAGCACGGCCTGTCGCTGGTCGGCAGCTACTCCTACGCGATCGAGCAGGCCGCCGCGGCCACGATCGGCGGGTTCGCGCTCGGCTGGATCCTCGACCGCATGAACCAGTACGCGGCGCTCGCCATCGCGTTCGCCGCGGGCGGTGTGTGCCTCGTGCTCTTCGGGTTCGCCTCGTCGGTGGTCGCGCTGTACCTGCTCAACGCGCTGGCCGGCGCGTTCATCATCGGCGGCCAGAACGTGGTGCACACGCTGGTGATGTCCACCTACGGCCCGGAGGCCCGCGCGACGGGCCTCGGGTGGGCGCTGGGCATCGGCCGCCTCGGCGGGCTGCTCGGCCCGCTCATCGGCGGTTACCTGCTCGCCGCGTCGCTGCCGTTCCCGGTGTACTTCCTGGTCTTCGCGGTGCCGGCGGTGCTGTGTTCGATCACGGTGGTGGTGCTGCGAGCCGTCAAAACGCGCGAACCGGCGCCGGTGGCCCGGCAGCTTGACCCAAAATACTAAGCTAAGTACATTACTTGAGTACTGTTAATTTCTTGACCAGGAAGGCCACCATGCGCCTTGCCGTGCCCGACCTCGTCTCGAACTCCTACTTCCCCGCCATCGCGGCCGTGGAGCTCGGGTACCTTCGCGACGAGGGTCTCGACGTGGAACTGGAACTCCTCTTCCCCGTCACCGACGCAGCAATCGCCCTTCGCGAGGGGCGGATCGACTACCTCGCCGGGGCCGCCCACGCCCCGCTCTACGCCGACTCCACCTGGGGCGAGCAGAAGCTGCTGGCCGCGCTCGCGCAGAACATGTACTGGTTCCTCGTGGTGCGGCCGGACCTCGACCTCACCCGCGAGACGCTCGCGAAGCTCAGCAACGTCCGCATCGGTGCCGCACCCGGCCCCGATCTCGGCCTGCACCGGCTGCTCGAAGCCGAAGGCGTGGACCTCAAGGGCGCGGGCGTCACCATCGCGCCCGTGGCCGGGGTGGCCGGTGACGTCTCCTTCGGCGTCACCGCCGCCAAGGCCCTGGAAGAAGGCCGCATCGACGGCTTCTGGGCCAACGGCATGGGCACCGAGGTCGCGGTGCAGCGCGGTGTCGGCAAGGTCGTGCTGGACGCCCGGCGCGACGGATCCGCCCACTCGCTCTACACCTTCCCCGCCCTGATGACCACCGACCGCACCGCCTCGGAACGTCCCGAGGAAGCGGCCGCGGTCACCCGCGGTGTGCTGCGGGCCCAGCGCGAGCTGCGCCGGGACCCGTCGCTGGCCACCCAGGTCGGCACCGCGCTGTTCCCGGAGATGGAGGCCGGTCTCATCGCCGGCCTGATCGAGCGGGACGGACCGTACTACGAGCCGGCGATCTCCGCCGAGGCCGTGGCCGGGCTCGCCGGGTTCGCCCGCGCGACCGGGCTCACCGATCGCGAGCTGTCCTACGACGACATCGTCGCCGCGGGCGCCCGCGAGCTGTGGCAGGCCTCGTGAGGATCGCTCTCGTCCAGGTCGCGAGCCCCGAGGACGAGCCCGTCGCCGCCCGGTTCGACCGGGTGGCCGGGCTCGTCCGCTCGGCGGCCGAGGCCGATCTGATCGTGCTGCCCGAGCTGTGGGCCACCGGCTACTTCGCCTTCGACGAGTACGCCCGGGACGCCGAGCCGGCCGACGGACCGTCGTTGGCCCGGCTCGGCGAGCTCGCCCGCGAAACCGGTTCCTACCTGCACGGCGGCAGTTACGTCGAGCGTCTTCCCGACGGCGCCCTGCGCAACACCGCCGTGCTGTTCGGCCCCACGGGCGAGCTCGTGCACAGCTACAGCAAGGTGCACGTGTTCGGCTACCAGTCGAAGGAAGCGCAGCTGCTCAAGCCCGGTGACCACGTGTCCGCGGTGGCGACGCCGTTCGGCGCGGTCGCCGGCACCACGTGCTACGACCTGCGCTTCCCCGAGCTGTGGCGCTGCCTCGTGGACGCCGGTGCCGAGATCGTGATCGTGCCGGCCGCCTGGCCCGCCGCGCGGCTCGCGCACTGGCAGCTGTTCACCACCGCGCGAGCGGTGGAGGACCAGGTGCTCGTGGTGGCGTGCAACGCCACCGGCACCCAGGGCGGCGTCGAGCTCGGCGGCCACAGCCGGGTCGTCGACCCGTGGGGCACCGTACTCGCCGAAGCCGGCACCGCCGAGGGCATCACCTGGTGCGACGTCGATCCCGCCGTCGTGCCCGCCACGCGCGAGCAGTTCCCCGTGCTCGACGACCGGCTCACCAGCTACCACGACCTGACCATCCGAGGAGCGCACGCATGACCGCACTCACGTTCACCGTGGCCGGGACGGGCGAAACCGTCGCGGTCGCCGACTTCGACCTCGTGGTCGCGGGCTACACGGGCCGCGACGAGGCCGCCGTGAAGCACCACATCGACGAGCTCGCCGCCATCGGCGTGCCGCCGCCCGACTCGGTGCCGGCGTTCTACGAGCTCGACGCCGCGCTGGCCACGCAGGCCGCCACCATCTCCGTCGACGGCACCAACACCTCCGGCGAAGTGGAGCCGGTGCTCGTGCGCGCGGGCGGCAAGCTCTACCTCACGGTGGGCTCCGACCACACCGACCGCGACATCGAGACCTCGAGCGTCAAGGACTCCAAGGCCGCCTGCCCGAAGCCGCTCGGCGCCACCGTGGTGCCGGTCGACAACCCCGACTGGGACGCGATCGTCGCCGAGTCCACTGTGGACGGCGTGCGTTACCAGTACGGCCAGCTCAGCGCCCTGCGCATCCCCACCGACGTGCTGGAGCTGCTGGACCGCTCGCCCGAGCGCGACCTGGTGATGTTCTGCGGCACGCTCACGCTGATCGACGGCAAGTTCGTGCCCGGCAAGGCCTGGACGCTGTCGCTGGCCCTGCCCGGCGGTCCCGAGCTCACCCACACCTACTCGGTGTCCTGACCCCTCGTACCTGGAGAGAGAAACCCCATGGCCAAGCCGGAACACGAGTTCTTCCCCGCCAAGACGGTCGAGTTCACCCCCTGCGCGGGTGTCGTGCCGCAGCTGACCGAGCGCATCCTCGCGGCCGACGGCGACAGCGGCGTCGCGACGCGCATCCTGCGCTTCGAGCCGGGCACGGACACGACCCCGAACGGCGTGCAGGTGCACGACTTCTGGGAAGAGGTCTACATCCTCGAAGGCTCGTTCCACGACACGCGCCTCGGCCAGACCTTCTCGGCCGGCGACTACGCCTGCCGCCCGCCGGGCATGGAGCACGGCCCGTGGACGAGCGACGAAGGCTGCCTCACGTTCGAGGTGCGCTACCGCGCGAGCTGAACCGTCCACAGCGGACACTGAGAAGGGGCACCCGGTCTTCGGACCGGGTGCCCCTTTTCGTGTGCGTGCCGAGCTTCTCCGTGCCCGACCCGGTGCCTGCGTCCAGGTCCATCCCCACGTCCGGTTCCGGACCTGAAACGGGCATGGAAACGGGGCGCCCGGCATGCACCGGGCGCCCCGCGGTCTGTGTGCTTACCTCAGGCCTGCACGGTCTCCGTGCGGCCGCCGAGGTCGTAGCCGGCCAGAGCGCCGTCCACGAGGGCCTCCGCGCGGGAGAAGTCGTAGATCTGGCTCATGCGCGACTTCACCAGGAAGGGCGCGCCGGCGTAGAACATCTCGTACTGCTGGTGACGGCTCGCGAACTCCGAGCCCACGAGGTCCCACACCAGCTTGAGCAGCTTCACGCGCTCGACGGTCGGGTGACCCGGCGACTGCACGTACCGCTCGAAGTCGGCGCGCGCCTCTTCGTTGCCGAAGTCGGCGGCCGAGGACGGCAGCTGGATCACACCGCCGCCGACGAGGTCACGCACCAGGTGCAGCAGCTTCGGGTAGAAGTCCGACTGCAGCGTCATGGTCGCGTAGCACTCTTCGCGGCCCGGCCAGGCCACACCCTTCTCGTCCACCTCGCAGTTCTGCTCCTGCGCGTAGACGAGACCGGACACCATCGCCGCGTGGGCGGCCAGCTCGCCGAGCACCCCGCGCACCGGCGGGAACTTGTCCGAACCGTTCATGCGCGCGACGCGCAGCGCGAGGCCGGCCAGCAGATCGAGCTTCACGGAGAAGCGGATCTGGGCCTGGTTGTTGCCCAGCAGGTGCGCCGGCGTGCGGTTCCACTGGTCGGTGGTGACCTGGCGGTCGCGGAAGATGAACACCTTGTCCCACGGCACGAACACGTCGTCGAACACGATCAGCGAGTCGGTCTCGTCGAAGCGCGTGGCGAGCGGGTAGTCGTACACGCTCGTGGCGGCTTCGGCGTAGCTTCGGCGCGAGTAGATCTTCAGGCCCTCGGCACCGATCGGCACGGCGACGGAGATGGCCTGGTCCTCGTCACCCGGCTGCAGCGGCACGATGCAGCTCAGGATGAGGTAGTCGGAGATCGCGGCACCGGTTCCGAGCATCTGCGCGCCGGCCACGACGATGCCGTCCTCGCGCTCTTCCTTCACACCCGCGTACAGGTGCGGGTCGGCCTGCTGGTGCGCCGGCTTGCTGCGGTCGATCTGCGGCGGCACGATCGCGTACGAGCAGTAGAGGTCGTTGTCGCGCACGTATTCGTAGAACTTGGTGACGTTGTCGGCGAAGCGCTGCTCGCCCGCCGCGAACACGTCGGAGCGGCCCGCCCAGCCGGCCAGGAACCCGGCGACGTGCTCGGGGCCGCGGCCCATGAGCCCGAAGGTGGCCTCGGCCGTCTTGCGCAGCGCCACGCGGCGGCGGCGCAGGTCGTCCTCACCGCGCGGGATGAGGAACGACAGGTTCACCGGGGCGCCGGTGATCGGGGACGGGAACGTCATCTCCGCCGCGTTGGCGGGGTCGTGCGCCACGTCGTACACGCGTGCGATGGACTCGACGGCCCCCTTGAACGCGGGGTGCGCGGCGACGTCGGAGACGTATTCGCCGTCGACGAACACCCGCCGGTTGTCGCGCAGTCCTTCGACGTAGTCCTTACCGGAACGCGTCACGCCGTTTCCTCCAAAGCAATCGGGAGCGGCCGGGGCCGCGGGTGGTGGACTCCTGCTTGCAGCTGCCGGTAGCGGCCGCGGAAGTGCAGGAGCGGTTCGTGGTGCGGCAGCGCCGAGCTGAGCCCGATGCCGCCTACTTTCGCGATGAGCACGGCGTGCGTGCCCGCGTGCACGTCCTGGTCGATTTCGCAGTCCAGGAACGCCAGAGCACCGGAAAGCGCAGGGCTGTGCCAGCCTTCTCGGCGGGTGAGCCATTCCTCGGGCAGGGCCTTGTCGGCGCCCGGGCGGGCGCAGTGGTCCGAGATCTCGCGGGCGGGCGAGCCGAGGATGTTCACGCCGAACCGACGGGTTTCGGCGATGCGCTCGTAGGTGCGGGTGGAACGGTTGACACAGACCAGGATCATCAGCGGATCGACCGACACCGACGAGAACGCGGTGGCGGTCATCCCGAGGGGGCGACCGGCCGCGTCCGAGAGGGTGATGACGTTGACGCTCGCGGCGAAAGAGCCGAGAGCCGCCTTGAAACCGCTCGGATCACTGTCCGCGGGGTGCAGAGTCATGGTGGGGACCTCCTGGGCAGAAGGCTAACAAGAATACCTTACTTTAGTCAACTAAATCGGTGCGACGTATGATCTCCGGGTTCGCCGCCGCGCTCGTCCGAGAGGCCGTGCTCGTCCGAAGGGAAGCCCCACCCCATGAACGACGCAATGCGCGCCTACACCAAGTGGGCCGACATCGGCGACGCCAAGCGCAGCCGTGAGTTCCAGGCCT
Source organism: Amycolatopsis rhabdoformis (assembly GCF_035918295.1). Classification (GTDB taxonomy): domain Bacteria; phylum Actinomycetota; class Actinomycetes; order Mycobacteriales; family Pseudonocardiaceae; genus Amycolatopsis; species Amycolatopsis rhabdoformis. The sequence goes on along the minus strand of NZ_CP142149.1, from coordinate 1,183,183 downwards.
ACGTGAAGAACATCGCCGACGCCCGCTACGTCACGCGCCGCGTGCTGCGGATCGTCGACGAGCAGGCGAAGACCCACGGCCTGGAACCCTTGCTGCACCAGGCACTCCTGCAGGTCTACGGAACCGGCGAGACCCACGGCATCACCGTGAGCACCCTGGCGGCCAGGCTCGACGTGGCGGCCGCGTTCGCCTCGCGCATGGTGCGCCGGCTCGAAGAGCTGGGCCTGGTCACACGGGAAGCGTCGGAAAGCGACCGCCGCGCGACCAACGTCGTGGCCACCGAAGCCGGCGCGGAGAAGCTCGCGGAGATCGACGACGAGGTGCACCACAGCATCGCGTTCCTGCAGCACCAGCTCACCGAGGACGAACGCCTGTCGGCCCTTTCCATCTTCGCGTTCTACGTGGGCCTCGACCCCGACTCGGCCATCGCGGAAGCCATCCGCGCGGCCGCTGAATCCTGAGCCTTCCCTGATATAGTGTCCTCAGGTCATTGACCTGAAGATGGCTTCGACGGCGGCCCCCGGTTCGCCGGACCGTCGAGTCGGGCCGCCTTCGACGAGGACGCTTCACGGAGGGGGACCACGGTGGAGGACGGGACCGCTGAGCTACTCGCCCTGTGGGGCAAGGGCGCGGTCGCGTCGAGCGACCTCGATTTCGCCAACCACGTCAAGGCGATCGCCCACGCGCGCTTCGTGCTGCGCAAGATCCTGCGCCTGCTCGACGAACAGGCGATCGCCGGTGGTCTCCAGCCGCTGCAACACCAGGCGCTGCTGCAGATCTTCGGCGCCGAAGGACCCCTTCCGGTGAACAAGGTCGCCGAGCGGCTCGACATCGCGCCGGCCCTCGCGTCGCGCCTGATCCGCCAGCTCGAGGAAAAGGGGCTCGTGCACCGCGCCCGCATCCCCGACGACCGCCGGGTCATCGCCGTGCACGCCTCGGAGGCCGGCATCGAAGTGCTGCGCACCATCGACAACGCGGTGCACCACCACGTGAACCACTTCCAGCGCCAGCTCACCGACGAGGGCAAGTTCGGCGCGCTGGCCACGTTCTCGTTCTACCTCGGCCTCGATTCTGACCCGCGGCTGGCCCTGCTGCTGACCGCGGCGGGGCACCATTCGCACCACGCGCACCACCACTGAGACTCCGGCCCCGGTTCGCCCGCGCGGCATCGGTGACGTTGGGTGCGCTGGACTCCCCCAATGTGGCGTTCGGTGCGTTGAGCGCACCCAATGGGGCGTTCGGTGCGCTCACTGCACCCAATGCCACATTGGGGTTGTTCCCCAGGACATGGAAAGGGGCTCCGGTCCGGGTGCGTCCACACCGGACCGGAGCCCCTTGGTCTGTGCTGACAAACAAGCAGCCGAGAAAAGAACGAGGGTCAGTGCTCCGGGCGGTACCGCAGCAGGAAGCCCTCGGCCGCCGACACGAGCATGTTGATCACGAGCGCCACGAGGCCGACCACGACCACGAGCCCGTAGACCTGCGCCGACTGGAAGTTCTGTTGCGCGGTCTCCATGAGCTTGCCCAGGCCGGACACCTGGGTGCTGATCTCGACCACGAGCACGAGCACCAGGGTGAGCGGCGCCGCGATCTTCACGCCCAGCAGCAGGCCCGGCACGATCGCCGGCAGGTGGATCTTGCGGAAGGCCGCGAACTTCCCGAGCCGCAGCGTGGAGGCGACGTCGGAGAGGATCACGTCGGCCGCTTTCGCCGACTGGCGGACCTGCAGCAGCACCGGCCACAACGCGCCGAAGACCACCACGTAGAGCTTCATCGACTCCGTGTAGCCCACGAGCAGCACGGCGAGCGGCACGAGCGCGACCCCCGGCAGGAACCGGAAGTACTCGAGGATCGGGCCGAGCAGCCGTTCCGCGAGCGGCACGCGGCCGATCAGCAGACCGAGTACGGCGCCGATCACGGTGGCGGCCACCAGCGACACCACGAAGGTCTCGAGTGTGGCGAGCAGTCCGTCGAGCAGGGCGCCGCCGGAGGTGAGTTCCCACGTCTGGCTGAACCAGGCGGCGGGGGGCGGGAAGAAGGTGCTCGAGCTGTCGCCGATCACCTGCCACAGCACGAGCAACAGCGCCAGCGGCAGCAGGCCACGCAGGGGCGCGACGCCGGACTTGCGGGTTTTACGCGGCATCGTCGGCCCCCATGGCGGCTTGGCGGGCACCCGGCACGAAGCGCAGCGCCCACACGAGGATGAAGTTGAGCACGATGCCGAGCACGCCGGTGAGCAGGATGTAGGAGAACATCGCCGCCGGACGCAGGGACTGCTGCTCCTGCACGAGCGCGTAGCCGATGCCGTCCGGGTCGCCCACGATCTCGGCGACGATGGCCAGCACCAGCGCGGCCGAGAGGCTCAGCCGCAGCGAGACCACGATCTTCGGCAACGCCGTGGGCAGCGCGAACTTCACGACCTTCGCCACCGGCGAGAGCCCGAGGCTGCGCGCGAGGTCCTGGTGCACCGGGTTCACGCCGCGCACGCCGTCGATCGTGCTGATGGCCACGGGCCAGATCGCGACCCACGCGGCGATCACGATCTCCATCTCCACGGTCTGCGCCAACAGGATCACCACGATCGGCACGAACGAGATCGCGGGCAGCGCACGCAGCACCTCCACCGAGGCCATGCCGTAGGTCCACGCGGGACGGACGAGGCCGAGCAGCAGCCCGAGCAGCAGGCCCAGCACACAACCCAGCGCCCAGCCGCCGAGGCAGGCGGCGAGGGTGTGGCCGGTGTTCGCGAGCAGCTCGCCCGACGACGCCAGGTCCACTGTGGACGACCAGATGTCCGACGGGGCCGGGATGTTGTCATACGGCAGCAGGCCGGTCGACTTCACCAGCTGCCACAGCAGGATCGCGATCACCGGGACCGCGAATCCGAGCAGACGCCTCACTGCGCCCCCGAACCGGACTGTGTTTCGGCCTGCGCCTCGGATTCCGCCCGCAGCGCTTCGTACACGCGGTGACGGGCGGCGAGATAGGCCGGCAGTTCCTTCGTGGCCACCTGGTCGCGCGGGCGCGGCAGGTCGATGCGCAGCTCGCGCCCGACCGTCGCCGGCTTGCCGGCGAGCACGAGCACCCGGTCGGACAGGTACACGGCTTCGTCGATGTCGTGGGTCACGAACACGACCGTCGCGCCGGTCACGGCGGCGACCTTGAGCAGCTCGTCCTGCAGCTGCGCCTTGGTCATCGCGTCGAGCGCGCCGAACGGCTCGTCCATCAACAGCACCTCGGGCCGCATCACGAGCGAGCGCGCGATCTGCACGCGCTGCTGCATGCCGCCGGAGAGCTGCCACGGGTAGTCGCTGCCGCGGTCGGCGAGGCCGACGAGCTCGAGCGCTTCCCGCACGCGTTCGTCGCGTTCGGACTTGCTGGTGCGGCCTTCCAGGCCCAGCGCGACATTGCGTTCCACCGTGCGCCACTGCAGAAGCGACGCCGCGTAGTTCTGGAACACGATGCCGACGCCGGTCGGCGGCCCGGTGATCTCCTGGCCGCGGAACCGCACGGACGACCCCTGGCCCGGGGTCAGGAGCCCGGCGAGAATCCGCAGCAGGGTGGTCTTCCCGGTGCCGGACGGGCCGAGGATGCTGAGGAATTCCCCTTGGGCACAGGAAAACCCGACGTCCTCGAGCACGCGCAGCACCTTGTCACGGGTGCGGTACTCGACGAAGAGCTTCGAACAGGAAAACGCATCCGCCGTGTCGGTGGCCGGTGCGGTGGCTTCTACGGTCACGGGATCGGGACCTCCTTCGGGGCTGGCGTTGGCCATGATGGGCGCCTAACCATCCACACGTCAATGACTTGAGTAGTGCTTTTTGGTCTGCGATCCAGCCTTAACAAGGCCGTTACCAGCGTTCTGAGCTGGACCATTGGCAGATTAGCTAACTTGAGTTACTGTCTCTGCTCAACTACTTCGGATAGTGAACCACTTCCCCGATCCCCATCCCCCGACTCCACGGAGGCGTCATGAGGGGCACCCGCATCACCACCCTGGCCACGGCACTTCTCGCCGGAGCGCTCACCCTCACCGCGTGCGGCGGTTCGAGCGGCTCCACATCCTCGAGCGATGGCTCGATCCGCGTGGCTCTGAACAACACCAACGACTCGCTCGCGGTCGTGGTGGCCCAGCAACAAGGCTTCTTCACCAAGCACGGCATCAAGGACGTCAAGACGACGACCCTCAACGACATCACGCTGGTGCCCTCGCTGTTGAACAAGCAGTACGACCTGGGCTTCAGCGTCGCGCCGATCATGCTGCGCGCGTCCTCTTCGGGCGTGCCGCTCGTCGCGGTGTCGGGCAACAACGGCGACTCGCCCGAGGACCAGAGCGTGCAGATCTTCGTGCGCCCGGACATCACCGACGTGAAGCAGCTGAAGGGCAAGCGCATCGGCTCGCCGACGCTCACCGGCAACATCAACATCTCCACGAAGGCATGGCTGTCGAGCAACGGCGTGGACCCCGCGGCCGAGCAGTTCGTGCAGGTGCCGACGCCGAACATGATCGACGAGCTGAAGGCCGGCCAGGTCGACGCCGTCGAGGTGATCAACCCGTTCATCTCCGTCGGCAAGCAGGCCGGCATGCACAGCCTCGGCGACCCGGAGCGCGCGCTGAGCCCGAACTACCTCGGCGGTACGTACTGGATCGCCTCGAAGGACTGGACCTCGGCGAACCCGAAGCTGGCGGACGGCTTCAAGGCGGCACTGCAGGACGCGGCGCAGTGGATCAAGGCCAACAACGACCAGGCCTACACCGCACTCGCCGGCTACACCAAGGTGACCGCCGAGCAGGCCAAGAAGTCGCCGCTGGGCGAGTTCACCACCGAGGTCTCGCAGGACGACCTGAAGATCTGGGGTGACGCCATGAAGAAGTTCGGCGGCTTCAACGGCACGGTCGACTACAGCAAGCTCGTGTACACCGGCGCGAAGTGACGGGAGCACCAGAGTTGTCTACAGAGGACAGAACAGCAGCGGCGGTCACGTACCGGCCCACGGGAACCCCTTCCTCGCTGGAGGACTTCCACGCCCCCGACGGCGTTTCCCTTCAGTACTACGAGATCACCTCCCTCGACGGCCGGTCCGGCCCGGCCGCGCACCTCGTGCCGGCCGAGCCCCTGGCCGGCGCGCCGCTCGTGCTGAGCGTGCACGGCAGCGGCGGCAGCATCGGCAGCCTGCCCGTGCGCACGCTGGCCCTCGGGCTCAGCGGCCGCGGCGTGCCGGTGCTCGCGATCAACACGCGCCAGTCGGGCGACGCGGTGAACACCGACGCCTTCTACGCGACCGTGCGCGACATCGAAGCGGCGTACTGGACGGCCCGCTCGCTCGGCTACTCGAAGATCGTGCTGCACGGCCACAGCCTCGGCACCTCGCAGGTCACGTTCTTCGCGGCCACGCACTTCCACCCCGAGACCGCGGGTATCGCCCTCACCGGCATGTTCGCCGATCTGCCGTGGAAGTCCCGGCACCTGCTGATCAACGACGAGGCCACCTACCGCGCGCTCACCGAGGAAGCCGTGGCGGCGGTGCAGGCCGGCGACTTCGGCCGGGTGCTCTCGACCAAGATGTCGTGGCTCGGCGGACGCTCGATGTCCGTGACGGCGCAGCACTTCCTCACCTACCGGCGCACCGGCACGGCGGGCGCGCGCAGCGTCGACTGGATCGCCCGCGTGCCGAACCCGATCCTCATGGTGCGCGACCAGCACGACACCGTGATCCACGACTTCGAGCCCGGCTGGCTCGAAGCGGCGCTGGAGCACGGCATCTCGCCGTCGGTCACGTCGGTGTCACTGCCCTCACCGGAAGGCACGGAGGGGCACCGCTTCGACGGCTCCGGCGAGGCGCTCGTGGACACCGTGGCCGGCTGGCTCGCGAAACTCGGCTGAAAGGGGACAGGAACACCATGGGACAGCGTGTTGTGGTCGTCGGAGCGGGTCCGGTGGGCGCGGTTTTCGCGCTCGCCGCCGCCCGGCGGGGGTTCGACGTGACGCTGCTGGAAGCCGAGGAGTCCGTGGAGGACGCCCCGCGCGCAGCGACGGTGCACCCCTCCACCCTCGCGATGCTCGGCGAGCTGGGCCTGATGGACGAGGTGATCGCGCGCGGGCTCGTGGCGCGGTACTTCGACTTCTGGGACCGGCCCGACCGTTCGATGATCACCCGGCTGGACCACGACGTGCTGCGCGACGTGACGCCTTACCCGTTCGTGGTCCAGATCGAGCAGCACAAGATCGTGAACATGGTGCTGGAGCGGCTGTCCGGAGTGGACGTCCGCTTCGGGGTTCCGGTGACCGGCGTGACGCAGGACGCCGACTCGGCCACGGTGCACACGGCCGACGGCCCGATCAAGGCCGACTTCGTGCTCGGCTCCGACGGCGGGCGCAGCACCGTGCGCAAGGCGCTCGGGATCGAGTTCGAGGGCTACACGTGGCCCGAGCGGTTCCTGGTGCTCACCACGCTGTTCGACTTCCAGTCCGAACTGGACTGCAGCTACCGCAACTACTGGGCCGACCCGCGCGAGTGGGTGAACCTGTTCAAGGTCGCGGGCGACGACGGCAAGGGCCGCTGGCGCGCCGTTTTCCCCACCACGGTGGGCGAAACCGACGAGGAAGCGGTGGGCGACGAGGGGGCGCGCGCCCGTCTTTCGGGGCTCGCGCTCTCGGCCAACCCGGCCGACCAGCTGGTGCACCGCAAGCTCTACAACGTGCACCAGCGCGTGGCGAAGGACTTCCGCGCCGGGCGGGTGTTCCTGGCCGGCGACGCCGCGCACGTGAACAACCCGATCGGCGGCCTCGGCCTCAACTGCGGCATCCACGACGCCGTGGAGCTGGCCGCGTCGCTGCACGAGTTCGCCGGCGGTGCCGACGAGGCCGTGCTCGACCGCTACACCCTGCGGCGGCGGACCGTGAACATCGAGTTCGTGCAGCAGCAGACCGTGACGAACAAGCGCCGGCTCGAGGAGAAGGATCCCGTGCGGCGCAAGGAACGCCTCGCCGAGCTCGCCGCCCTCGGCGACGATCCGGCGCTGGAGCTGAAGTTCCTGATGAACTCGTCGCTGCTCAACAGCGTGGCGCGCGCCGAGTCCCTCGGCTAGCACCCCGCCGCTCCGTCTCTCCCCCTCCCCCAGACGCACCCGGTGCGGCGTCCGACCCGCTCGGACGCCGCACCGGGTGCGTTCGTTTCAGGGAGTCAGACGCGGATGCCGGCGAGCTGCGTGCCCTGCGCGACCAGTTTGCCGGTGCTGTCCCAGATGTGGCAGGACTCATCCGCGCGGCCGTCGGTGATCAGGTGGGCGCGGTGCAGGACCCGCAGCGGGCCCGGGGCCGGGCGGGCGCGCACGTAGGCGGTGAGCTCGAGGGTCGGCACCCAGCCGCTGGCCGCGATGTCGAAGGTGGCCGGCGGGAACGCGTCGATGGCGAACAGCAGGCTCACCGGGTCGAACGGTTCGCCGCCGGGCAGCGCGAGGCGGCCGACGAGCTCGCCGACGCCGGAGGGCCCTTCGGTGAACACGCGCGCGCTGGGCGCGTCGAGGTGGATCTCGATCTCGTCCATGATCGCGACCGGCAGCCCGGACGGGGTGTGGCCCGGAACCCGGACCGGCGACTCCACGTCGAACCGGGGGTCGGGCAGGCCGGCCTGCCAGTAGGGCTCCCCCTCGGCCAGCGTGCCGACGGTGAACAGCGCCTCCACCGCGACCTTGCCGTCCTGGGTGAGCCGGCCCCGCACCTGGCTGGCGTTGCGGCCCGTGCGCAGCGTCTCGATCTCGACCTCGGCCGGCCCCGGCTCGGGCGAGCGCAGGTAGTGGGCGCTGGCGGCGAGCACGTCGTGGTGCTCCCGCTCGGCCACGGCGGCGCGCGCGATGAGCGCGAGCAGGTAGCCGCCGTTGGGCTTGCCGCCGATCGTCCACTGCGGGCTGATGTCCGCGTCGAAACCGCCGGGCGACCGCCGTTTGACGGCGGACACCGCGGCGAAGGTCGTGGTGCTCACCGGGTCGCCTCCTCGCGCGGGTAGCGGGTTGTTCCGCGCAACTTAGCTCGCCCTGACCGCGGACGCCTGTCGAGTGAGACGGACACCACCCGGTCAGAAGCCGTACAACTCGACCGGGTTGTCCACCAGGATCCGCCGGCCGACGACCGGGCCGGTCCAGTCGAGCAGCCGCTCGAGGGCCCGCGCGTCGTCGATCGGCTCGAACGGCTCCACGCTCAGCCGGTTGGCCGGCGTGCGCGCCCGGCCGCCGGTGTGGGGCCAGTCGGTGCCCCACAGCAGGCGGTCCGGGGCCGCGGCCGCCAGTGCCCGCACCAGCGGCTCGACGTCGGTGTGGTCGGGCGCGGTGGAAATCCGGTGCGGCGCGGAGAGTTTCACGTACGCCGCACCGGATCGCAGGAGGTCGGTCAGCTCGGCGAGACCGACGTCGGGCGAAGCGAGCGCGAAGTGGTCGAACACCACCGGCACGGGCAGGCGCGCGAACTCGTCGGCCAGCGCGGCCACCACCTTCGCCGAGGTGAACACCTGCAGGTGCCAGCCCAGGTCCGCGATGGCCGACGCGGTGGCGCGCAAGGGCGCCGGCGCCGCCGCCGGGTCGTCGACCGCGAACGTCGCGAGGTTCACCCGCGCCCCGCGCACCCCCTGGGCGTGCCATTCCCGCAGCGGGGCCCCGCCGGCGGGATCGACCACCACCACCCCGCGAGCGCGCTCACCCCGGTCGCGCAGCTGAGCGAGCAGGCACGAGTTGTCCGTGCCGTACGGACTCGGCTGCACGAGCACCGCCCGGCTCACGCCGAGCCGCCAGTGCAGCTCGTCCAGCTGCTCCCCGCTCGCCGCGCCGGGTGTGTAGGCTCGGTCCTCGGAGTAGGGGAACCGCGGGTCGAACACGTGCACGTGGCAATCGGTCGCGCCCGAGGGGATCACCGCACCGCGCCCGCGAACTCGGACAGCCGGGCGAGCACCGCGTCGTCCACGGGCACCCCGTCGCGCAGTTGCCGGTGGTAGCGGGCCAGCTCGAACTCACCGGGCAGCCGCACGGGCTGCGCCGGGTCGGCCGGCGGCGTGGTGTGCAGGATGTCGGCGAAATCCGTCATCCGGGACGCCAGCTCGGGGCCGGGCACGAGTTTCGTCGCGTCGATCAGGAAGAACACGTGGCCCAGGTTCTGCGGCCGCTCGGGGTCGACGCTCCACGAGCTGATGCGCGTGAGGTAGCCGGCGCCGGACAGGACCCCGGCGAACAGGTCGACCATCACCGAGAGCCCGTAACCCTTGTGTCCGCCCAGCGGCTGCAGGAACCCGTCGAGCGCGGCAGCGGGATCGCTCGTCGGCCGGCCCTCGCGGTCGGTGGCCCAGGTGTCCGGAATGGACTCCCCCGCCGCCGCGGCCGCGCGGATCTTCGCACGCGCCGCCACGCTCATCGCGATGTCGAGCAGCACCGGGTCGCCACCCGGGGCCGGCACGCCGATGCCGAGCGGGTTGTTGCCCAGGCGCGCCTCGCGCCCGCCCCACGGGGCGATGGTGGTGGTCGCGTTGCTCGCGATGATCGCCGCGAACCCCTGCTCCGCCGCGCGGAACAGGTACGGCATCACGGGACCGAAGTGGTTGCTGCCCCGCACGAACGCCGCGCCGAGCCCCGTCGCGCGAGCCGAGTCCAGTGCCGCGTCCAACGCGTGCGAGCCGACGAGCGGGCCGATGCCGTTGGCACCGTCCACTCGCGACAGCGCCGGTGCGACCTGGTCCACGACCACCTTCGCGTGGAGGTCGACGCCGCCGAGGCGCGCGCGGTCGAGGTACTGCGGGATCCGCGCGACGCCGTGCGTGCGGATGCCGAAGAGGTCGGCGAGCACCAGCACGTCGGCGACGCGCGCGGAGTCCTCTTCGGACATCCCGTTTCCCGCCAGCGCGCGGGCCGCCAGCCCGCGCAGGTCCTCGGCGGTGATCTGGGTGTCGCCGGTCATCGGTGGTCTTCTCCTTCGGTCAGGTCGAACTCGGTGGTCGCGGCGAGATCTTCGCCGAACCACGAACGGATCCCGGCTCGCCGGGTGTCCGTGTAAACCGGGCGGTCGTGCCACCGCATCGGCACGTCGTGGCCGGGCACGAGCAGCGTGTCCGGGTTTTCCCGCCACAGGTCGAGGATCTTGCGCACCGACGCGCGGCTCGCGTCGCGGTCGAGCGTCATGTCGACTTCGCCGCCCAGCAGTTCCGCGCGGTTCTTCGCGGCGTCGCCGCTGAACAGCACGGATCCGCCGACGCGGAACACCAGCGAACCCGGTGTGTGCCCGGCCGCGGTGAACGCCTCGACGCCGGGGAAGATCTCCCCGTCGCCGCTCACCCGCCGGGTGCGCGGGTTGCTCGCGAGGTCGGCGGCGTAGAGCTCCGGCAGCGGGTCGAACCCGGGCTCGCGCCCGGCCGCCCACTCCAGTTCCGCCGCCCCGACCCACACGTTCGCCGCCGGGAACAGCAGGTAGTTCGCCGCGTGGTCGTAGTGCGCGTGCGTGAGCAGCACGTCGGTGACCTCACCCGGCTCGACCCCGTACGCGGCGAGGCGCTGCGCGAGCAGGGAGCGCATGCCGAACGAACCGGTGTCGGCCAGGATCAGGCGGTCGCCGTGGCGCACGAGCGTGACGCTGCTCCAGCCGAGCCCGCCGTGCTGGGTGCTCTTGCCCGGGTATCCCTGGGTCAGCGGAAGGATGTTCACCGCGCCTCCGGGACGACCGCCGCCGGAGCGGCCACCACGGTCTCGTCGTGGTCGAACGTGCGCCGCGCGAAGAACGCCACGACCGCCGTGACCAGGCCGAGCGCGGCCAGGTACACGCCGAGGCCGTACGGGCCGCCGGTCACGTCGTTGAGCCAGACGCCGATGATCGGGCCGGTGCCGCCGAACACCGCCTGCGCCACGTTGTAGGCGAGCGCACCCGCGGTGACCCGCACGGCCGTCGGGAAGATCTGGCTGATCGCGAGCAGCGCCGGCAGTGCCAGCAACCCCTTGCAGGCGCCGATGAACGCGCCGCCGGTGAACGCGCCGACCCCGCCGCCCGCGGCGAGCGCCAGCGACGGCACCGCGAGGATCGCGACCACGAGCCCGCACAGGCTCAGCGACCGGCGCAGCCCGATCTTGTCCGCCACCGGTCCCATCACGAGCGTGCCGGCGATCACCAGCACGTTGCTCACGATCGTCGCGTTGTAGGCCTCGGTGCTGTCGAGCTTGCCGACGTTGATCAGGAACGTGGTGAGGAACGACGTGATGGTGGTGCTCAGCAACGCGTAGCTCGCGGTGCAGACGATGAAGATCACGATCGGCACCCAGTGCAGCCGCAGGGCGTCGCGCAGCGGCGTGGCGGCTTCCTTCGCCTTCGCGCGCGCCTTGGCCAGCAGCTCGAACTCCGGGCTCTCCTCGACCTTCGAGCGCAGGTACACGCCGAACGCGGCCAGCGGCAGGCCGACGAGGAACAGGATGCGCCAGCCGAACGTCTGGTACTCGTCCTTGGTCAGCACGCTCGAGAACACCCGCGCCAGCAGCGATCCGCACAGGATGCCGATGAACGTGGTCGCGATCAGCGTGCTCACGTTGCGGGCGCGCCGCGCGGCCGGGCTGTGCTCGAACACGAAGCTGATCGCGCTCGCGTACTCGCCGCCCGCGCCCATCGACTGCGCCAGCCGGCACACCAGCAGCAGCACCGGTGCCAGGAACCCGATCTGCGCGTAGGTGGGCAGCACGCCCATCAACGCGGTGCCGAAGCAGGTGAACAGGATCGAGATCGACAGCGCGCGGCGGCGGCCGTACTTGTCGCCGATCCAGCCGAAGAAGATGCCGCCGATGGGCCGGGCGATGTAGCCCAGCGCGAACACCGCGTAGGTGTTGAGCAGTGCCACCGCGGGATCGTGGCCCGGGAAGAACTTCGCGGCGATGATCGTGGCGACCACGCCGTAGACGCCCCAGTCGTACCACTCGGCGAAGTTGCCCGCCGAGGCCGCGATGATGATGCGGCGCCGGCGCGCACCGGTGAACTCGAGCTCGGTGTTCATGACGGGAGTTCCGTTCTCTGCATGGGGACGGGGAGTCAGGTCAGCCGTGCCGCGACCGCTTCGGCGACGGCCACCGGGCCGCCCGCTGCCGAACCGTCGGGAAGGAGGCGGATGTCGCCGGCGTCGAGCGCACCGGCGACGGCCGCGCGCACGAGGTCACCCTCGGCGGCGTGGTGCAGGTGGTCGAGCATCATCGCGGCGGCGAGGATCTGGCCGATCGGGTTGGCCAGTCCCCGGCCCGCGATCGACGGGGCGCTGCCGTGGATGGGCTCGAAGTACGCGCCGGCGTCGCCGATGTTGCCGGAGCCGCACAGCGAGATGCCGCCGACGGTCGCGCCGCCGAGGTCGCTGAGCACGTCGCCGAGGAAGTTCTCCATCACCAGCACGTCGAAGTCGCCGGGCCGCAGCACCAGCGCCTGCGCGGCGGCATCGGCGTAGAGCACCTCGGTCTCGATGTCCGGGAAGCCGGCGGCGACCTCGAAGAAGATCTCGCGGAACAACGCGTGGCTGCGCAGCACGTTGCTCTTGTCCACACAGGTCACGCGGTGCTTGCCGTCGCTCGGCGCACCGTCGCGGGCGGCCGCGAGCTCGAACGCGCGACGGCAGATCCGCAGCGTGCCCTCGCGGGTGGCCATGAGCGTGTCCGAGACGGCCCAGCGGTTGCCGACTCCCTTGCCGCGCGAGGCGTAGAGGCCTTCGGTGTTCTCGCGGACGATCACGTAGTCGATGCCGCCGGCTTTCACCCCGCCGAGCGCGGAGGTGACACCGGGCAGCAGAAGCGCCGGGCGGACGTTCGCGTACGCGTCGAGCCCGATCCGCAGGATGCCACCGAGCAGGCCGGCCTCGGTGCCGTCGGGGAAGCGCACGTCGGGCAGCCCGACCGGGCCCTTCAGCGTCGCCGCGACGCCGGTGCGCAGGTACTCCAGGTTCTCGGGTGAGCAGGCCACGCCGGTGCGCCGATACGTGTCGGCGCCTGCGTCGACGTCGGTGTAGCGAAGCTCGAACGCGCCCCGGGCGGTGACCGCGCCGAGCACGGTGAGCGCGGCGTCCACCAGCTCGGGGCCGATCCCGTCCCCTCGGATGACGGCGATGTCGTGAACCTGCACTGGCGCTCCACCTCGAAAATCAATACAATCAACATTGAGAGTCAATATTGACGAGAACGACGAGACCGTAGGCCTGCCCGGAAACTGTTGTCAACCCGCTGTTTCTGATCCGTGACCAGCTTCGGTGGTCACTAGACTCGCCGCGAATCGTCGGTGCGGCGAACGGTCGAACCCGAGTCGCGCCGCCGGGAATCAGCCCCACGGAATCAGCTCAGAGGATCGCCTGAACAGGAGGAGTCGCCAGTCGTGAGCACGGACACGGAGGTGCTGTCGATCGCCGAGGCGGCCGACCTCCTCGGGGTCAAGCCGAGCACGGTGTACGCCTACATCAGCCGCGGCCTGCTGAACCGCCGCCGGCTGCCCCGCGACCGGCGCAGCTGGCTCTCGCGCAGCGAGGTCGAGGGGTTCGGGCAGCGCAAGGGCACGCGCACGCTGCTGCACGACGACGAGCCCGGCGTGTCCTCCGACACCAGCCAGGTCGCGCGCCTCGACGGCGACGCGCTGCTCTACCGCGAACACGACGCCGTCGGGCTCGCGCGCACGGCGTCGTACGAAGAGGTGGCCGAGCTGCTGTGGGAGCAGCCCGGCGTGCCACCCGCGCGGGAGCTCGAACCGGACCTGGTCGCGGCCATCCACCGGCTGCAGGACACCATGCCGGCCTCGAGCCTGCCGCTCGACCGGCTCAAGGTCACCGCGACCCTGCTCGGCGCGCGCGACTCGTTCCGCTACGACCTGTCCGTGCCCTCGGTGCTCTCGGCCGCGCGCACGATGGCGCCGGCGTTCGTGGAGTCGCTGCCGCAGCCGGGCGCCGCCGGCGAACGCGGCCGGCCCATCGCCGAGCGGCTGTGGAGCCGGCTCACCGCGGAACCCGAGACACCGGAACGGATCGCGGTGCTCTCGGCCGCGCTGGTGCTGCTCGCCGACCACGGCCTCGGTCCGTCGACGCGCGCGGTGCGCGAGGCCGCGGCCAAGGCGGCGGACCCGTACTCGGCCGTGCTCGCGGGCATGAGTGTCGCGAGTGGACTGTTGCTGGGCGGCGGTTCGTCGCTGGCGGTGCAGGCGTGGCTGGGCGACATCGCCTCACCCGACTCGGTTTCCCGCGTGCTCGAACAGCGGCTGCTGCGCGGCGACCGGCTGTCCGGCTTCGGGCAGCCGCGCTACCGCAGCGTCGATCCGCGCGCCTCGGAGCTGCTGCGCCTGCTCGCCGACGCGCCCGCCGACCCCGAACGGCTGGCCATCGTGGAGGCGGCGATCGACCTGGTGCGCCGCCGGCGCGGCCTCGAGCCGAACGTCGAGTTCGCGCTGGGCGCCTTGTGTTTCGTCCACGGCATGGCCGAGGGCGCCGGGGAGGCGGTGTTCGTGATCGCCCGCACGGCGGGGTGGATCGCGCACTCTCTGGAGACCTACACCGTCCGGTGAGGACAGTCAGCGGCCGGCGAGCCGGTGCCGTCGGTGGGCCGCCATCCGCACCGGCGCGTTGGCCGCTCCGTAACCCGCGTAGCCGTCGATGCGCTGCACGACTTCGAAGAACACCCGCCCGCCGAGGATCTCGGTGAAGAAGTGCAGCAGCGTGCCGTGTTCGTCACGGTCGTAGAGGATCGAGTGGGCGCGCAGGGCGTCGAGCAGGTCCGGCGGCGGCGCCAAGCGGGCGTCGAGGTCGTCGTAGTAGTTGCCGGGGATCGGCAGGAGCGGGGCGCCGAGCGCCCGCATCGCGCGAGCGCTGGCCAGGGCGTCGTCAGTGGCGAACGCGATGTGCTGCGGCTCGCGCACACCCGGGGCCCAGTCGCCGCGCCGCAGCAGGGCCGAGTCCAGCGCGATGCGCACCTCGCCGCCGGTGACCGTGCGGCTGCGCACCAGCCCGAACGGCGCGGCGAACTCCGTGACCGGCTCCGGTTCGAGACCGAGCACCGCGCGGTAGAAGAGCGCGGCCTCGTCGAAGTGGTCGAAGGGCTGGGTCAGCGACACGTGGTCGACGCCGGTCAGACCGGCTCCGTCCACTACCTGCCCCGGTTTCCCTGACACTGCTTTCCCTGACGCTGCTTTCCCTGACACCGGGGCGAAATCGTCGAGCCAGCTGTCGCCGGGGCCGGTGCGGCAGAAGAACACCGAAGTGCCGTCGGGCGCGGCCACGGCGGACAGGTCGGCCTCCCCCGCGCTGTGCGTGCGCGGCAGCACCGGTGCGAGCAGCCGCTGCGCCCGATCCGCCGACGCCACCGGGTCCGCGCTCTCCACCGCCAGCGCGACCACGGACGCGCTTTCCTCGACCCCGGCGGAGTTGACCAGGATGCGCGCGGCACCTTGCTGCCACAGCGCCACGGGTTTCGTCCGGTGCTGTCCCACGTGCGTGAAGCCGAGCCCGGCCAGCGCGGGCGAAACCTCGGGGCCGGCCGTGGCGATCTCCGTGAACGCGTGCCCGCGCAGCGCCGGCGCGACCGGCAGCTCCGTCGTGCCCAGGGATTCCTCCAGCGCCAGCAGGGATCGCATCGCGTCGACGGCGGCCGGGCCGGGGTCGGCCTGGCGGAACACGTCGTTGAACACCTCCAGCGACAGGGGCCCGGAGTAGCCGGCGGCGAGCACGTGGCCGGTGAAGGCCGTGAGGTCGAACGCGCCCTGCCCCGGGAACAGCCGGTGGTGGCGGCTCCACTGCAGCACGTCCATCTCCAGGCGCGGCGCGTCGGCCAGCTGCAGGAAGAAGAGCTTCTCTCCTGGGATCGTGCGGATCGCGGCGGGATCGCTGCCGCGGGACAGGATGTGGAAGCTGTCGAGGCACAGGCCGAGCGCGGGGTGCGCGGCCCGGCGCACGATCCGCCACGAGTGCTCGTAGGTGTTCACGAACCGGCCCCACGCCAGCGCTTCGTACGCGATGCGCAGCCCGTGCGCGGCCGCGCGGTCGGCCAAGGTGTGCAGCTGCTCGGCCGCGAGATCGTCGTCGTCCACCGCGTCCGGGGACACGGTGGAGCACACCAGCATCGTGTCGGCGCCGAGCTGCTCCATCACGGCGAACTTGTGCTCGGCGCGGCGCAGGTTGGCCGCGAGCACCGCCGGTGGCACGGCTTCGAAGTCGCGGAACGGCTGGTAGAGATCCACCGTGAGGCCGAGGTCCACGCAGTGCTCGCGCACCTGCTTCGGCGACCACGGTGAGGCGAGCAGATCGTTTTCGAAGATCTCGACGCCGGCGAACCCGGCCGCCGCCGCGGCGGTCAGCTTGTCCTCCAGCGTGCCGGACAGGCAGACGGTGGCGATCGCCCGGCGCGTGCCGGCTCGCTCGTCAGTCGACGACATGAACGGGTGTCCTTTCCCCGGAAGCGGTGAGCCGAGCGAAGTGCCGCCGCATGCGGTCGGTGTCCGGCACGGCACCGGTGAACAGCGCCAGCGCCTCGGCGGCCTGGAACACGGCCATGCGCCCGCCGTCGAGCACCCGGCAGCCGCGGGCGCGGGCCACGCGCACGAGCTCGGTCTCCAGCGGCCGGTACACGACCTCCGCGACCCACAGCCGCGGGTGCAGCAGCGCGGCCGGCAGCGGCAGGCCCGGGTGCGCGGCCATGCCGACCGGCGTCGCGTGGACCAGACCGTCGGCGTCGGCCAGCGCGGTCGCCACCGACCCCCCGGCCGAAGCCCGACCCTCGCCGAACCGGGCCGTCAGCGCCGAAGCCAGTGCCTCGGCCCGCGGGTGGTCCAGGTCGAGCACGCGGACGTGGCCCGCGCCGAGCGTGAGCAGGCCGTGGGCCACCGCCGCGCCGGCGCCACCCGCGCCCAGGAGCACGACCGAGCCCAGCGGTGCCCCGGGCAGCCCGGCTTCGAACCCGCGCGCGAAGCCGGACCAGTCCGTGTTGTGGCCGGCCGCCGTGCCGCCGGCGAAGACCACGGTGTTCACCGCGGCCAGCGCGGCGGCGTCGGCCGAGAGCTCGTCGAGGTGCGCGAGCACGACCTGCTTGCACGGGTGCGTGATGTTGAGCCCGGCGTACCCCGCGGCGCGCGCGGCCGCCACCACCTCGGCCGCGGCACCCGCGGGCAGGCCCCAGTCGTCGAGGTCGAAGCGACCGTAGGCCAGGCGCACGCCGAGCCGGCCGGCCTCGGCCTCGTGCAGCGGCGGGCTCAGCGACGGGCCGATGCCCGAGCCGACGAGTCCGGCGAGCACCACGCCGGGGCCGGCCCGGAGGGCGTGCTCGCGGACGGCGTCCACGACCGTGGCTGGTGACACGAGGTTCCTTTCGACGTGCGGACAAGAGCTTGCCGGGGCCCGGCGCGGCGCGGGCCTACAGTGGGACCGGACCCAGCAGGAGCGAGAAGGGAAGTCCGTGGCCGCACCGTCGCCGGAAGACGCCGCCGGAAAGGACCGCACGCGCGACGCCGAGCGGACCAAGGCGGAGATCCTCGACGTCGCCGCGCTCGAGTTCGCCGAGAAGGGCTACGACGGCGCCCGGGTGGAGGAGATCGCGGCGAAGACCCGCACCACCAAGCGGATGATCTACTACTACTTCACCAGCAAGGACCAGCTCTTCGTCACCGTGCTGGAGCGCGCCTACACGGTGATCCGGCAGCTCGAGCAGGGTCTCGACGTGGACCACCTCGACCCGGTCGACGCCGTGCGCCAGCTCGCCGAGCTCACCTTCGACCACCACGACTCCCACCCCGGTTTCGTGCGGCTGGTGAGCATCGAGAACATCCACCGCGCCGAGCACATCGCGCGCTCCACCACGCTGTCGACGCTCGCCAACCCCGCGCTCGACGTGCTCACCCGCATCCTGCGGCGCGGCCGCGCGGCCGGCGTGTTCCGCGACGACGCCGACGCGCTCGACGTGCACATGGCGATCAGCGCGTTCTGCGTGTTCCGCGCGGCCAACCGCTACACGTTCAACGCGATCTTCGACCGCGACCTGCTCGACCCGGCCACCCGCGAGCACCACCGGCGCATGGTGGGCGACCTGCTCGTGAGCTACCTGACCGCTCGCTGAGGACCTCACGCGATCCTCGCGATCCGGCCGGTGGCGTCCGTGGGGTAGCGCTCGAGCACGCGCGGGTCGTGGCCGGGCAGGAAGGTGCCGGCCAGCTCGCGGATGCGGTCGAAGGCGCCGTACACGCCCGTCGTGGAGTGCAGCAGCGGCGCGGGGTGGTCGGCCTCGAGGTTCTCGTAGAAGTGGCTGGCGTCCGAGGCGAGCACGATCGGCCCGGCCGCGGTGGCGACGCGCACCACCTGCGTGCCGGCGGTGTGGCCGCCCACGAGGTGCGCGCTGAGGCCGGGCACGACCTCGGTGTCGCCCTCGACCTGGTGCAGCCGGCCGGTCGCTTCGAGCCGGCCCAGCTCGGCTTCGTCGAGCAGCCAGTGTTCCCGCGTGATCCGCCGGGCCCACGGCCCCGTCCAGTAGTCCACTTCGGACTGCTGGACGGTGACCGTGGCCCGCGGGAACGCGCTCGCCCGTCCGGCGTGGTCGTAGTGCAGGTGGGTGAGCACCACGTGGTCCACGGCTTCGGGCGCCACCCCGAACGCCCCGAGCAACCGCACCGGATCGACGTAGTCGAGGCCCGCCACGCCGGCCGCGCGGTCGGGGTGGATCCCGGTGTCCACGAGCACCGTGTGCTCCGGGGAGACGGCCAGCCACACGAAGTACGCCGTGGGGTGCGGTTCAGCCGAATCCTCGCCGTGCCCCAGAAAGTGGTCGCCACGCACGCCTTCGCGGCGGGCGTAACACAGGGCGTGGACCTCGAACGTGCTCACGGGCGGGCGCCGACCTCGTTTCCCTGCGGCGCCGGGGTGTGCTTCAGCCCCAGCTGCGCGGTCGGCACGCGGTAGGTCTCGCGACCGGTGGCCACGGCGATCGCGTTGACCACGCACAAGCCGGCGGTGAAGATCGCGACGCCGAGCCACGCCCCGCGCCCGTCACCGGCGACGGCCGCCGCCACGCTCGGGAGGAACCCGCTGATGGCGAAGCCGATCTGAGTGCCGATCGCGGTGCCCGACAACCGCACGCGGGCCGGGAACATCTCGCCGTAGAACGACGGCCAGATGGCGCTGGTGGCGGTGTAGACGATCCCGAACATGCCGATGCCGAGCACGAAGATCCACACGTAGCTGCCGGCGGCGATCGCGCCGAGGTAACCGAAGATGAGCACGGCGCAGCCGAGCGAGCCGGCGACGAAGATCTTCTTGCGGCCCTTGCGGTCGGAGAGCTTGGCCCACAACGGGATCGAGATCACGGCCGCGACGTTGGCGAGCACCCCGACCCACAGCATCGGCGTTTTGCTCAGCCCCACCGTGTTCACCGCGTAGCTGAGCGCGTAGACGGTGAAGATCGTGCTGACCGAGGCGATGAGCGCGGCCACGATCACGCGCAGCACGTCGGCCCAGTGGTCGCGCAGCAGCACCGCGAGCGGCAGCCGCACCACCTCACCGGCGGCGACCTCCTCGCGGAACACCGGCGTCTCCTCCACGGAGCGGCGGATGAAGTACCCGACCGCGACCATCACCGCGCTCAGCCAGAACGGCACGCGCCAGCCCCACGACAGCAGCGCGTCCTGCGGCAGCGCGGCCACCGGAAGGAACACCGCCGTGGCCACGATCTGCCCGGCCTGCGTGCCGCTGAGGGTGAAGCTCGTGTAGTACGCGCGGCGGTTTTCCGGCGCGTGTTCGAGGCTCATCGAGTTGGCGCTGGCCTGCTCGCCGCCGGCGGAAAGTCCTTGCAGCAGGCGCAAAGCGACCAGCAGCACCGGCGACGCGACGCCCAGCGACGCGTAGCTCGGCAGGCAGCCGACCAGCACGGTGGAGGCGCCCATGAGCAGCAGCGTCGCGATGAGCACGCGTTTGCGGCCGAAGCGGTCGCCGAGGTGCCCGAGCAGCAGCGCGCCCAGCGGCCGCGTCACGTAGCCCACCCCGAACGTCGACAGGGCCAGCAAGGTACCCGCGGCCGGTGAGGACGACGGGAAGAAGATCTTTCCGAAGACCAGCGCGGCCGCCGTGCCGTAGATGAAGAAGTCGTAGTACTCCAGCGCGCTGCCGATCCAGGCGGCGAGCGCCGCTTTCGCGGGCCGGCCCGCGGCCGGCGCCGCTCGATCCGGTCGACCGTTCACGTTCGTCTCCTCTGCGGTGCGCCGTTGCCTCGCCCGACGGCTAATGTACCGTACGGTTAATTAGAGAGAGTGAGGGTCGCGCCCGGAGTTGTCAAGACCGGGTTTCGCGCCGGAGATCCACTCCGGACGGCGGGGCCGCCCCGGCGACGTCCATTGTGGATCAAGAACGCGAAACGGCCGGAAACCCCTGGCGTTCAGGGGTTTCCGGCCGTGGTCGAGCGGTGCTTACGGCTGGAGGTTCTCCACCTCGACCGGCTCGATCGCCTCGCCCGCGGGCAGGTCGAAGCCGAGGATCTGGCTGTAGAAGCTCAGCTCGGCATCCAGCGAGCGGCGGATGTTCTCGGCGCGGCGGAAGCCGTGCTGCTCGCCTTCGAACAGCAGGTAGGCGACCGGGACCTTGCGCGAGCGCAGCGCGTCGACGATCAGCTCCGACTGGTTGGGCGGCACCACCGGGTCGTCCGCGCCCTGCAGCACGAGCAACGGTCGGGTGAAGGCGTCGACGTGGTGGATCGGCGAGCGGTCGAGGTACACCTCGCGCAGCTCGGGGTACGGACCGATCAGGCGGTCGAGGTACCGGCTCTCGAACTTGTGCGTGTCGGCCGCGAGCGCCTGCAGGTCGGCGACGCCGAACAGGTCCGTCCCGGCGGCGAAGGGCGTGTCCGCGCGGGAGAGGGCGGCCAGCACGGTGTAGCCGCCGGCCGAACCGCCGCGGATGAGCAGCTTGCCGCCGTCGACCCGGCCCTCGCTCGCGAGCCAGCGCACGGCCGCGATGCAGTCGGCGACGTCGAGCACGCCCCACGTGCCGTGCAACTGCTCGCGGTAGGCGCGGCCGAACCCGGTGGAGCCCGCGTAGTTCACGTCGACCACGCCGAAGCCGCGGCTGGTCCAGTACTGGATCGCCGCGGACAGCACGGGAACCGCGTGCGACGTCGGTCCACCGTGGACGAACACGAGCACCGGCGGCTTCGAGCCTTCCGGGCCCGCGAAGTCCGGGTTCGCCGGTGGGTAGAACAACGCGTGGGATTCGCGGTCGCCGGACGGGAAGTCGATCGCCTCGGGCGCGGACACGTACTCGGCGCCGATGCCGGTGTCGCGGGGCTCGCGCACGGTGCGCACGGTGCCGCCGGCACTGAGCGCGTACACGCTCGTCTCGGCGGTCGGCGAACCCGCGAGCAGCAGCAGCTCACCGTCCTCGCCCGGGCGCAGTGCGCTGATCGCGGAGAACGGGGTGTCGAGGTCGGTCACCGTGCCGTCGGGCGCGGCGAGCGCGAGGCCGTCGAAGCCGCCGGACCAGCGGGCGAACACCACGCGGTGGTCGGCCAGCACCACGTACCGGCCCGTGCCCAGGCCCCACGCGGGCACGCCGATCTCCGCGTCGAGGCGGACCACGGGCTCGACCGTGGTCGCGCCGGCCGGCAGCCGGTAGAGGTTCCACCAACCGGTGCGATCGGAGAGGAAGTACAGCGTGCCGTCGGCGTGCCAGCGCGGCTCGGACACCGACTCCCCCGGCCCGCCCGCGACCAGCGTTTCGGCGCCGGTGGCCAGGTCGCGCACGCGCAGCTCGGTCGAGTCCCACGGCATGTCCGGGTGGTTCCACGAGACCCACGCGAGCTTGCCCGCGTCGGGCGAGAACCGCGGGCTCGCCACGAAATCCGGGCCGGAGATCAGGACTTCGGGCTCCGCGCCGTCGCTCAGCAGCACGATCTCGTTGCGCACGTCGGCCGCACCACGCCCGCCCTCCGGGTGGTGCTCGCGCACCACGGCCAGGCGGGTGCCGTCGGCCGTGAGGTCGCCGTCGGCGTACCGATCACCACGCGGCACCTCAGGCTCGGGTGTCACGGGCTCGGGCTTTCCACCGGGAGCGAGCCGATACAGCCGCTGGTCGGCCCAGTTGGCGAACCACACGACCCCGTCGCGCACCCACCAGTCGCCGCCGCCGTACTCGTGCACCGACGTGCGCGCGCCGAAACCGTCGGGCAGCAGGTCGGTCGTCGCGCCGTCGGCGGCGCGACGCACCAGCTGCACCCGTCCGCCCTCGCTCGGGCGCGCCTCCGACCACACCACGGCCCGCCCGTCCGCCCGGACGTCGGTGACGCGCGTGGCGCTCTGCGTGATCAGGCTCGCGGTGAACGGCGTGGCCCAGGAACCGAACTCGGAGATCTGCACGGCGCCACGCTAGCCGATCTCCTCCATCGCGGTCGCCGCTTCGCGCCCGTGGCGCCGCATCGCTGCCGGATTGACCACCGACGGCGGCCGGCGCAGGCGCGTGGCCTGCTCGAACGCGTACGCACACCCGACGAGCTCGGGTTCGCTCCACGCCGGGCCGAGCAGCGTCACGCCGAACGGACGGCGGTCGGCCGCGAGGTAGCCGGCGGGCACGCACACCGACGGGTAGCCGGCGCGCGCGCCGATCACGGAGCCGGAGCAGCCGGCGAACAGCAGCGCGGTCAGGTTTTCGGCTGCCAGCACCGCATCCAGGCGGTCCTTGTTCTCGGCGAGGTCGAGGGCGCGGTCGGCGAGGTACCGGCGCGTGTCGGCGCTGTCGGGTGTGAGGTCCTTGGCCTGCGCGGCGAGCGCGCGGGCCTGGCCGAACTTGAGCGTGGCCGCCGCGTTCGCTTCGTTGAACGCCAGCACGTCCGCCAGCGAGCGGCACGGTGCGTCGGCGGGCAAACCGGACAGGTAGGTGTTCAGATCGCGCTTGAACTCGTAGGTGAGCACCGAAGACCCGTTGCCGCTCAGGTCGACCTCGACCGGCACCAGCACGGCGCCGCGGTCGCGCATCGCCTGCGCCGCGGCGTCGAACAGGGCGCGCTCGTCGTCCGGCAGCTCGGCCCGCACCACGCCGATCCGCTTGCCCCGCAGCGCGCCGAGGTCCAGGTCGCCGGTGAAGTCGTGGTCCGCCAACGGGTTCACCGCCGTCGCCGGGTCGCGCGGATCCCGCGCGGCCAGCACGGTGAGCAGCGCCGCCGCGTCGGCGACGGTCCGGGTGAGCGGGCCCGCGGTGTCCTGACTGCTCGCGATCGGCAGCATCCCGGTGCGCGGCACCAGCCCCACCGTCGGCTTGATCCCCACCACCGAGTTCGCGTGCGCCGGGGCGAGGATCGACCCCGAGGTCTCCGACCCGACGCTCAGCACCGCCAGCCCGGCCGCCACCGCGACGGCCGAGCCGGCGCTCGACCCGCGTGGTGTCCGCGACGCGTCGTACGGGTTGAGCACCTGGCCGCCGAGCGAGCTGTACCCGCCCGGCATGTCCTCGGCGAGGAAGTTGGCCAGCTCGGTCAGGTTCGCCTTGCCGAGGATCACCGCGCCCGCCCGCCGCAACGCCGTGACCAGCGGCGCGTCGGCCGCGGGGTACGAGCGGGCGAGAGCGAGGGAACCGGCGGTCGTCGGCAGGCCGAGCACGTCGATGTTGTCCTTGACCAGCACCGGAATGCCGGTCAACGGCCCGCGTTCACCGGCGCGCAGCCGCTCGTCGGCCGCCTCGGCGTCGGCGAGCGCGGCCGGGTTGAGCGCACGCACCGCGTGCAGCGCCGGACCGCGGTCGTCGAGCGCCGCGATGCGGCCCAGGCACGCGCGCACGAGCGCGACCGCGGTCAGCCGCCCGGTGGCGAGCCACCCGGACAGCTGCCGCACGGTCGCGGTCTCGAGGTCGAGACCGTGCTCGTTCACACGGCGTAGGTGTAGTCGGGCACGTCGGTCACGAACATGTACCCGGGCGCGTGCGTGATCGCGAACGGCGGCTTCGACGTCATGATCGCGGCCTGCGGGGTCACGCCGCACGCCCAGAACACCGGGACCTCGCCCTCGCGGATCTCCACGGGGTCACCGAAGTCCGGCTTCGCCAGGTCCTCGATGCCGAGCGCCTCGGGCGCGCCGATGTGCACCGGCGCGCCGTGCACGGCCGGGAACTGGCCGCTGATGCGCACGGCGTCGGCCACCCGGTCGGCGGCGATCGGGCGCATCGACACGACCATCGGCCCGCTCAGGCGCCCGGCCGGGGCGCACTCGCGGTTCGTCTTGTACATCGACACGTTCTGGCCCTTGTCGATGTGGCGCACCTCGATGCCGGCGGCGACCATCGGCGTCTCGAACGTGTAGCTGCAGCCGATGAGGAACGACACGAGGTCGTCGTTCCAGTACTTCGTGATCTCGTCCGGCTCGTCGACCAGCTCGCCGTCGCGCCAGACGCGGTACGCGCCGAGGTCGGTGCGCAGGTCGGCGCCGGGCGCGAGGTCGGTGTGCGGGCTGCCGGTGTCGGTCACGCCGATGATCGGGCACGGCTTGGGGTTGCGCTGGCCGAACAGCAGCGCGTCGTAGGCGTACTCGCGCGGCACGATGATCATGTTGGCCTGCGCGTAGCCGGGCGCCCAGCCGGCGGTCGGCACGCGGAGGCCGCCGCGGAAGGCTTCGCGGGCGCCGGCGGGGGTCGGCGCGGGGGTGACAGTCACGGGAAACTCCTCAGGAGAAGATCGAACCGAGTGAGGTCAGGGATTCCACCGCGGCGTACGCGGTGAACAGCCAGGCGGCGATGCCGATGCCGAGCAGCACCTTCGGGTAGCGGTAGCCGGCGATCAGGTCGCGGCGGCGCAGCGCCACCCACAGGATGATGCCGAGGCCGATGGGCAGCACGAGCCCGTTGATCGCGCCGGCGAACACCAGCATCGACTGCGGGGTCTGGCCCGCGGCGATGAAGATGATCGTGGCGAGGCCGATGAGCACGATCACCGCGCGGTTGAAGTGCGTGCGCACCGGTTTCACGTAGGACTGCAGGAACGTGGCCGTGGTGTAGGAGTTGCCGATCACGCTCGTCATCCCCGCGGCCCAGAACACCAGGCCGAACAGGTGCAGCCCCACCGTGCCGAAGGCGGCGAGGAAGGTCGAGCCCGCGGCGTCGTTCTTGTTCGCCAGGTGCGCGCCGGTGGCGATCACGCCGAAGAAGCCGAGGAACAGCACGATCCGCAGCACGCAGGCCACGAGGATGCCGGTCCACGCGCCGCGGTTGATGCGCTTGAGGTTCGAGACGCCGGTGATCCCCGAGTCGATCAGCCGGTGGGCGCCCGAGTAGGTGATGAAGCCGCCGACCGTGCCGCCGATGAGCGTGAGGATCGGCAGGAACGGCAGCCCCTTCGGATCGACGACGCCCACCGCGGCCTGCCCGACCGGCGGGGCCGTGGCGATCACGAGCGCGATGATGAGCGCGATCTTCACGAAGCCGAGCACCACCATCACGCGGTCGACGGCCGTGAGCACCGAGCGGACCAGGAAGATCCCGATCGTGAGGATGCCGCTGATCGCCGCGCCGATCCGCGGGTCGACGCCGAGCAGGTTGTGCAGGCCGAGGCCGGTGCCGGCGATGTTGCCGATGTTGAACACCACCGCGCCCAGCACCACGAACGCCGTGAGCACCTGGCCGGCGGCCGGGAACACCTTGCTCGCCAGGTCCTGCGCGCGCTGTCCGGAGATGCCGAGGATGCGCCACACGTTGAGCTGCACGGCGACGTCGATGATCATCGACACCACCACCGCACACGCGAAAGAGGCGCCGTAGAGCACGGTGAACGACGCGGTCTGGGTGATGAACCCGGGGCCCGCGGCGCTCATCGCCATCAGCAGCGCCGCGCCGAACAGCGGCGGCACGCGCAGCCTGCCCGGCCGGGCCTGCCGGTCGTCGGTTCTGGTCACGCGGTCCATCCCACTCCTTGGTCATGATTGGCCGGGGTTGCCAAGCAGCTTAAGTTAGACGTCAGACGTCTTACGACCTGTTTCACCATTTGGGAGGTACCCCGTGGCGGACGCCCTGCCTTCGGTCTGGATCCAGGACCTGACCTGGGAAGAAGTGAGCTCGTACCTCGAAGACGAGCGGATCGTGATCGTGCCGATCGGCAGCACCGAGCAGCACGGCCCCGCCGGTGTGCTCGGCGTCGACTCGTACGTGGCCATCACGTTGGCCGAGGACGTGGCCGAGCGCAAGGGCGTGCTGGTCGCGCCGCCGATCTGGTACGGCGACTCGTCGCACCACGGCGCGTTCCCCGGCACCATCACCGTGCGCCCGGACACGCTCACGCTGCTGATCCGCGACGTCGCGCGCAGCCTCGCGCGCCACGGCTTCACCCGGATCATCCTGCTCAACGGCCACAAGGGCTCGAACCTGCCGGCGCTCAACAGCGCCGTGCGCGTGCTGCACGACGAGGAGCTGCCGGAGGTGCTGTTCGCCGTCGCGGACCCGCTGCACCTGGCGCGCTCCGCCTCGCCGACGATCAAGGAGACCAACGAGCACCACGCCGGTGAGCTCGAGCTGTCCCACGTGCACTACCGCTACCCCGGCAAGATCCGCACCGACCGCCTCACCGACGCCTCCGTCGACTTCGACAAGGTCTTCGGCGGCTTCGTCGGCAACGACCTGTTCGGCCCGGCGCCCGACGGCGTCGAGATCATCTGGTCCGGCGACGAGCAGCGCGCGTTCACCCCGACCGGCTCGTTCTCCTCCTCCAAGGGCCTCTCGGAGGACAAGGGCAAGCGCTACCACGACCACATCGTCGGGCGCCTCGGCGAGCTGATCGACTGGCTGCGCACCTACGACGGCCCCATCGGCCACCGCACCGAAGGCTGACCCCGTGGTCACCCGGATCCATCCCGAGCCCGCGCAACCGGCGCTGCCCGCTGACCTGGCGGCGCTCTCGGCCATCACCTCCGACGCCTACCGGCAGGTGAAGGACCGGCTGCGCGAGGTGATCACGCGCCTGGGCGAAGAGGGCCGGCTGCGGCTGCCCTCGGAGGCCGAGCTGTCCACCGCGCTCGGGGTGAGCCGGGCGACGCTGCGGTCGGCGCTGCAGTCGCTGCAGAAAGAAGGCCGCATCCGCCGGCTGCACGGCCACGGCACGTTCATCAACCGCCACGCGCTGGGCCTCGGGGCGAACCTCGCCGAGGCGGGCGCGTTCATGGACCTGCTCACCGAGGCGGGCCACCAGGCGACCGTGAGCACGGCCGACCAGCGCGTGGTGCCACTCGACGCGGACATGGCCGCGTCGCTGGAGATCCCGGCCGGTGAGCAGGCGCTGCGGATCGAGCGCGTGTTCGCCGCTTCGGGCGCGCCGGCGGTGCACAGCGTGGACCACTTCCCGGTGCGGCTGCTCGGCGACGACCCGCGCGCACTCGAGGCCACGCAGTCGACCTTCGAGTTCGTGGAGCGCCACATCGGCCCGCCGGTGTGCTACTCCGTGGCCGAGGTCCGGCCGGTGCTGCCGCCGGCGGAAGTGGCCACCGCGCTGAAGATCCCCGCGACCCAGCCGCTGCTGCGCCTGCGCCACACCCACATCCAGGCGGACGAGCAGCCCGTGGCCGTCACGGTCGTGCACGTGAACGACGAATACCTGCGGTTCTCGGTGATCCGCACCTACCTCGATGAGTGAGAGATGACCACACTGGCCGACCCGGCGCGGCTCGACCGCAAGGCGTGGGGCGTGCTGGCGCTGACCCTGGTGTTCTGGGTCGCCGACGGCTACGACACCTTCGTGCTGCTGATCACCGCGCGGCCGACGCTCACCGAGCTGCTGCCGCACGACCAGCTGCCGCACCTCACGACGTACCAGGGATACCTGGTCGCCATCACGCTCGCGGGCTGGGCGACCGGCGGGATCGTGGGCGGGGTCGTCGGCGACCGGCTGGGCCGCCGCCGCACCATGATCGCGGCGGTCGCCGTCTACAGCGTCTTCACGGCGTGCTCGGCGCTTTCGGGCAACTGGTGGATCTTCGGGCTCACGCGGTTCCTCACCGGGCTCGGGATCGGCGCCGAGTGGGGCGTGGGCACCTCGCTGCTGCAGGAGGTGTGGCCGCAGCGGTGGCGCGCGAAGGGCGCCGGGCTGCTGCAGGCCGGGTTCTCGGTGGGCGGCGTGCTCGTGTCCGGGCTGTGGGTGCTGCTCGGGTCGACGCTCGGGCTGTCGTGGCGCTGGATGTACCTGTTCGGGGTGCTGCCGCTCGTGGTGGTGCTGCTGGTGCGGCGCAGCATTCCCGAATCACCGCGCTGGGCCGCGCAACGGAAGCGAAAAGTCGGCGTCGGCGAGCTGCTGGCGCCGGGGGTGAGACGCAGCTTCCTCGGCGCGATGGCGGTTTCGATCGCGATCACCGGCGGCTGGTGGGCGGTGAGCTCGTTCCTGCCGAGCTTCGTCGGCGGGCTCGTGGACGATCCCAGACGCGTCGCGTTCTACACGGGCTGGGCCGGGGCGCTGTACAACCTCGGCGAGATCGTGGGCTGTGTGCTGTTCGGGTTCCTCGCCGAGAGCTGGGGCCGCAAGTGGTCGATCCAGGTGTACTTCCTGGGTTGTGCCGCGATCGTGCCGATCGTGTTCCTGCTCGTGCACGACGCGGCCACCGCGACGTGGCTGCAGCTCGTCGCCGGGTTCCTCACCGGTGGCGTGTACAGCTGGTACACCGTGCACACGCCGGAGCTGTTCTCCACGTCGATCCGCGCGACGGCGATCAGCGTGGTGTTCAGCGGTTCGCGCTACCTCGCGATGGCCGGTGCCGTGCTGATCGGGCCGCTCGCGTCGGCCGTGGGCGGCTTCGGCCACGCGGCGGCGATCTTCGCGCCGATCTACCTGCTGGGCATGCTCGCTGTGCTGTTCCTGCCCGAGACCAAGGGCAAACCTCTGCCGGACTGAGTTTTTCGTTTCGTGGGAAGGACAACCATGACCGTGAAGGTCGACATCCGGGTGCCGGTGGGCCGCCCGCTGCCCGAACTGACGAAGTTCATCGTGTCGTGCGAGGAGGCCGGCTTCAACGGCGTCGGCGTGCACGACCACCACCACTCGGGCCGCGACGTCTACTCCGCCCTGACGCTGGCCGCCGCGGCGACCTCGAAGCTCGAGCTGTACCCGGCCACCACCAACACGGTGACGCGCCACCCGCTCGTGCTCGCCGCGATCGCGAACTCGCTCGCCGAGATCGCGCCCGGCCGCGTGCTGCTCACGCTCGCGCCGGGTTTCCTCTCCGTGGAGAAGGCGGGCCGGCCGCAGGGACAGCGCGCACAGCTGGCCGAGGCCGTGACGGCGATCCGCCGGCTGGTGGCCGACGAGAAGGCCACTGTGGACGGTCACGAGATCAAGATGAACAACGTGGCCAAGCCCGCGCCGGGCATCTTCGTGCTCGCCGCCGGCCCCAAGATGCTCGAGCTCGCCGGCGAGGTCGCCGACGGTGTGGTGATGCTCGCGGGCCTGCACCCGGACAGCATCGAGGCCGCGCGCTCCCACGTGCGCGCGGGCGCGCAGCGCGCCGGCCGCGCGCCGGAGTCGGTGCAGGAGATCCTGATCGTGCCCACCGCTATCGAGCCGTTCGACACCGCCCGCGAATGGGTGCGGCGCTACTTCCGGCCCGACAAGCCCTTCCTGAACTACCCGAGCGTGGCCAACCTGCGCTGGCTGCGCGCGGCCGGCCTCGACATCCCCGCCGACCACGACCCCACGGCCTTCACCACCGACGAGGCCAAGCGGATCAGCGAGGCGTTCGGCCTGTTCGGCCCGGCGGAGTACTGCGCGGAGCGGCTGCTGCAGGCCAAGGAGGAATCCGGCGTGGAGCACGTGTTCTTCTTCCCGTCGCACACCGCGGAATCCGGCTACGACCTGCCGGAGGCCGATGTCACGGCCTTCAAGAACGTGATCGGCCCCCGGCTGGCCCGGGGTTAGTCGGCCGGGCGGGCGCGTCCGGTCAGGACGCGCCGCCCAGTGCCTCGACCGCCGCGTGGGAGTCGAGGTAGTCGCGCCAGTGCGTCACCTTCCCGTCGGTGATCGTGACGATCGAGACGAAGCGGTTCTGGTACGGCCCGCCCGTGGCGACGAGCCGGCCGTGCACCGTGTACTCCAGCACCACCACCGACTTCTCCTGGTCGTGGTACACGGCGAGGTCGTCGGCGCTTTCGAGCACGATGCCCTCGCCGTACGGGCGGTACAGCTCGGCCAGCGCGGCGCGGCCCTCGACGCGGCGGGGGAAGCCGGGCACGGTGACCACGAACTCGGTGACCACGTCTTCGGCGAGGAGGTCGAAGAAGTGCTCGCCTTCGGCGTGGCCCTTGAGGCCTTCCTGGATCACGGCGAAAAACGGGTCCAGGGCGGCGAAGTCGGTGAGGTTTCCGACGGTCATGGGCTGGTTCCTGTTCTCGGGGTCTCGGACACTGTCGCCCGCGGACGCTAGGCCGTGACCAGGACAGCGACGGTCCTGGTCACGGCTTAGGCTCCCTGATGTGGTGAACGCATCGGCGCGGCTGCTGCGGCTGGCCTCGCTGCTCTCGACCCGGCCGACGTGGACCAACGGCGAGCTCGCCGAACGCCTGGCCGTGACACCGCGCACGGTGCGGCGCGACGTCGCGAAGCTGCGCGAACTCGGCTACGGCATCGAGTCGGACCCCGGTCCGTGGGGCGGCTACCGGCTCGGCCCCGGCACGGCGCTGCCGCCGCTGAGCCTGGACGACGAGGAAGCGCTCGCCGTCGCGGTCGCGCTGCGCGAGGCCGCGCTCAGCGGGGTGCTCGGCAGCGACCACGCGGCGCTGTCCGCATTGCTGAAGCTGCGCCGGCTGCTCCCCCGCCGCGTGGCCGAGCGGCTCGGCGCGTTCGACGAGGCGTTCGTGCACACGCCGCGCTCCTCGGCCGACCCGGTGCCGCCGGCGATCCTGCTGGAGCTGGCCACCGCGTGCCGCCGCGGTGAGCGGCTGCGGCTGTCCTACCGCGACCTGCAGAGCCGCACCACCGTGCGCGACATCGACCCCTACCGCCTGGTGCGCACCGCCCACCGCTGGTACCTCGTCGCCCTCGACTCCGAGCGCGGTCGCTGGCGCACGTTCCGCGTGGATCGCATGACCGACGTCCACCCCACCGGCCGTCCCGCCCGCCTGCCCGACACGCCGGACGCCGCCGCCCTCGTGGCGACCATGCTGACCAGCCACTACCCCGTGTACACGACGCTGCGCCTCGAAGTGCCGCTCGCGGAAGCGGAACGGCTCGTGCCGCCGGGGTCGGGGGTGCACGAAGCGCTGGAGCCGGCCGTCACGCGCGTGAAGATCGGCGGCACCGACGTCGAGTCGCTGGCCCTGCGGCTGGTCCGCATCGGCGCACCGTTCCGCGTCGAGTCACCGGCCGAGGTGCGCGACGCCGTGCGGCGGCTGCTGCGGGAGATGCTCGACGCTACTTCGTGAGCGTCTTCATCAACTCCACCAACCCTTCGGCTCCCGCGACCGCCCGGGCCGTGACCGCGTCGGCGGGGGCGCCGCGTTCGGCCATGGCCGCGGCGAAGAGGTCCATGTCCAGGAGTTCGACCTTGCTGAGGTGCTCCACGTTCTCCGCGGTGATCGCCTCGCCGAGCGCCGAGAGCGTGAAGCTGCCCGCGCTGCCGTTCTTGAGCACGGCGACGAGCGACGCGAGGTCCACCTCCAGCGAGGCCGCCACCGCGAGAACCTCCTCGAGGTTGGCCTGGTTCATCATCATGAGCGTGTTGTTGAACAGCTTCGCGAGCTGACCGCTGCCGACGTCGCCGAGGTGGTGGACGTGGGCGGAAAACGCCTCGAAGACCGGAGTGCAGCGTTCGGCGAGAGCCGCGGGGCCGCCGACCATCGTGGTGAGGGTGCGCGACACGGCGCCGGCGTGGCCACCGCTCACGGGAGCGTCCAGGAAGCCCACGTCGTGCGCCGCGCAGAGGGCGGCCATGCGCGCGGCGGCGCTGGGCACGCCGGTGCCGTGGTTGACCACGACGGTGCCCGGGCGCAGGGCAGCCGCGAGGCCGTCGGTGAGCAGGTCCAGCACGTCCTCGTCCTCGCTCACGCACAGCGCGAGCACGTCGACGGCGGCGGCGAGGCCGGCCACGCTGTCGTGGGCCGTGTGGGCCACGCCGGCCACGGCGTCGAGCGACGCGGGGCGGCGGGCCCAGACGTGCAGCGGGAAACCCGCTTCGGCGATGGCCGTGGCCAGCGGCGCGCCCTGGTCGCCGAGGCCGATGAATCCGATCGAAAGAGTCTTGTCGCCAGTTTCGGAAGCTCGCGGGCCGCCCGGGTACACCGTCGTTCTCCTGGGAGCGCCAGGGCCACTCAGGCGGCCGGCAACCTGGCCCCGCCACTCCCAGGAATACAGGGGCGGTCCCATCCCCCGCCCGCCCGGCGCACCGTGGAGGACGGCAGGAAAACCCCGTACGAAAGGCATCCGACCATGGCCGACAGCGTTCCCGGCGCCACCCTCACCCTCGCCGACGACCTCACCCTCAGCCGCATGGGCTACGGCGCCATGCAGCTGGCCGGGCCCGGCGTCTTCGGGCCGCCGAAGGACCACGACGAGGCGATCGCGGTGCTGCGTGAGGCGGTCGAGCGCGGCGTGACCCACATCGACACCAGCGACTTCTACGGCCCGGTCGTGACCAATGAGCTGATCAAGGAAGCACTCCACCCCTACCCCGCCGGCCTGCACATCGTCACGAAGGTCGGCGCGCGCCGCGGCCCGGACGGCGCGTGGATCCCGTCGCTGGAACCCGAGGACCTCAAGGCCCAGGTGCGCGAGAACCTGCAGCACCTCGGCCTCGACGTGCTCGACGTCGTGAACCTGCGCGTCGGCGCCCACGACGGCCCGGACGACACGCCGCTCGGCGAGGAGTTCGGTGTGCTGGCCGAGCTTCGCGAGCAGGGCCTGATCCGCCACCTGGGGCTCAGCGGTGTGTCCGACGCGCAGCTCACGGAGGCGCAGGCCATCGCGCCCGTGGTCACGGTGCAGAACCTGTACAACCTGGTCACCCGCGACGACGACGCCCTGGTGGCGCGCTGCGCCGCGGAGAACATCGCGTTCGCGTCGTTCTTCCCGCTCGGCGGCTTCAGCCCGCTGCAGTCGGAGACGCTGGCGAAGGTGGCCGCGCGGCTCGACGCGTCGCCGCAGCAGGTGGCGCTGGCGTGGCTGCTGCAGCGCTCCGCCACGACCGTGCTGATCCCCGGCACGTCTTCGCGCGGGCACCTGCGGGAGAACCTCGCGGCGGCCGAGCTGGTGCTGCCGGCCGACGCGGTGGCGGAGCTCGACGCGATCGGCGCCTGAACGTCCACAGTGGACCGAGCCGGCAGGCGTTAGGCTCACCGGCGTGATCACCACGGACGGATACCTGTACCTCGTCGACCGCGCGCTCGACGGGATGGCGGCCACGCTCACCGAACTCGGCGACGAGCTCGTGAACGCGCGCCCGGAAGCGACCGGCACGAACTCGCCGTACGCGATCGTGACGCACTGCCTCGGCGTGATGACGTTCTGGGGTGGCCAGGTCGTCGCCGGCCGGGACGTGGAGCGGGACCGGGAGGCGGAGTTCACGGCCTCCGGCGAGGTAGCGCCGCTGCTGGCCCGGCTCCGCGAAGTCCGCGAGCAGTTCGGCGCCGACGTCGCGGCCAGTGAACCGGCGGCGGCCCCGGCCGGCGAGGTGCCGCCGAAGTACCGCGGCACGCCGATCGGCACGGCGCAGGGCACGGCGCTGCTGCACGTGTACGAGGAGCTGGCCCAGCACCGCGGCCACCTGGATCTCACCCGGGATGTTCTGCTCGGGCGCGTGTAGAGGACGCGTGGGCGGCTCCGTCCTTACAGTGAGCGTGCCGAAGCGCGGCACGCCGGAAGGGCGGAGGAAACCACGATGACGAAGTACATGGTGATCCAGACGTACTCGGGCGGCGAGAGCTGCGACGTGCCGATGACCGAGTGGTCCCCCGAGGACATCCGGGCCCACGTCGCGTTCCAGCAGGCGCTCAACGAGGAGCTCACCGACAAGGGCGAGTTCGTGGACGCGCAGGGGCTGGCCGGGCCGGAGGCGGCGAAGAAGGTGGTGTCCGGCGGCGCGGGCGGGACCGTGGTCACCGACGGGCCGTTCGCCGAGGCGAAGGAGCTGATCGCGGGCTACCGGATCATCGACGTCGACTCGGAGGAGCGCGCGCTCGAGATCGCGGCGCGGCTTTCGGCGGCGCCCGGTGTCGGCGGCACGCCGATCCGGCAGCCGATCGAGGTCCGCCAGGTGATGAGCGCGCCGGCGTGACGGCGCCCGACGAGGACCTGCTGCGCACGCTCGCGCCGCAGGTCCTCGGCGTGCTGGCGCGGCGCTCCGGCGATTTCGGCGCGGCCGAGGACGCCGTGCAGGAGGCGCTGCTCGCCGCCGCGCAGCACTGGCCGGTCGACGGCGTGCCGGACAACCCGCGCGGGTGGCTGATCCAGGCCGCCGCGCGGCGGCTCACCGACCGCTTCCGCAGCGACGAGGCTCGCGCCCGCCGTGAGCTGGCGGTGTTCGCCGAGCCCGCCGGCGGGCAGGTGCCGGACCAGGACGACACGCTCACCCTGCTGTTCCTGTGCTGCCACCCCGCGCTCACGACGGCGTCGGCCATCGCGCTCACGCTGCGGGCCGTCGGCGGCCTCACCACGGCCGAGATCGCGGGCGCGTTCCTCGTGCCCGAGGCCACGATGGCGCAGCGGATCAGCCGGGCGAAGGGGAAGATCAAGGCTTCCGGCGAGCCGTTCCGGCTCCCGGCGGCCGCCGAGCGCGCGGCCCGGCTGAAATCCGTGCTGCACGTGCTCTACCTCATGTTCAACGAGGGCTACACGAGCAGCACCGGCGACAGCCTGCACCGCACCGAGCTCTCCGGCGAGGCGATCCGGCTCGCCCGGCTGCTGCACGCGGTGCTGCCCGAAGACGGCGAGGTTACGGGCCTGCTGGCGCTCATGCTGCTCAGCGACGCGCGGCGGCCCGCCCGCACCCGGCCCGACGGTGAGCTCGTGCCGCTGGAAGACCAGGACCGCTCCCGGTGGGACCGCGCGCTGATCCGGGAGGGCGTGCCGCTCGCCACCGCGGCGCTTTCGGCCGGGCCCGCCGGCGAGTACGCGCTGCAAGCGGCGATCGCGGCCGCCCACGACATCGCGCTGCGCGCCGAGGACACCGATTGGCGCAGCATCCTGGCGCTCTACGAGCGGCTGGAGCAACTCGGCGACAACCCGATGGTCACGCTCAACCGCGTGGTCGCCGTCGCCGTGGTCCACGGCCCGGCCGCAGGTCTGGACCTGCTCGCGACCCTCGACGAGCGCCTCGCCGGCCACCACCGCCTCGACGCCGTGCGCGCTCACCTGCTGGAACGCGCGGGCGCACCGGAGGCCGCGATCCGCGCTTACGAGGCCGCCGCCGCCCGCACCACCAGCCTGCCGGAACGCCACTACCTCACGGTTCGCGCCGCGCGACTCCGGCCGCCGCGATCCTGACCGTCCTCTTCGGACAGTACGATCCGGTTCCACACTTCGTTCTCACCCCGTGGACCAGTAGGATCAGCGGCGATCCTCACTGAAACGCGGAGCGGACCATGACGACCACCGGTGACCGGCGGACGGGGTACGACGTCACGAGCGTGCCCCCCGAGACGGTGCTCGCCGCCCTCCGAGCGGCCGTGCCGCCCTCGCCGACCGCGGGCGTCGTGTGGTGGATCTACGCCGGTCAGGGCCCCGGCCTGCCCCACCTCGTCGCGGGCCTCCGCGGCGACCGCGGCGCCCTGGTGTGGCGCGAGAACGGCTCCCTGCACCTGCCCACCGACGGCGCCGGGTCGGCTCCCGCGGACTACTTCAGCCTGCAAGGCGGCCATTTTCCCCAGCCGGCCGGGAGTGATGTTCCGGCGGAACTGGTGCTGCGCGCGGTGCAGGAGTTCGCGGAGACGCGGGTTCGGCCGGAGTGCGTGGCCTGGAAGGTGAGCTAGACCCGGAGCACGGCAGCGCCGGCCGTGGACAGGCACCGGCCGAATCGGCGCTCGGTGCCGCGCTTGCAAGGTGCAGAAGCCAGGCTCGGGCTTCGCGCGCTTTCGCGAAAGCCCGAGCCCGGCCGGTGTGACCAGGAGGCGGGGTCAGGCCCGAGCCGTCGTCACGTCGAGGTGCATCAGCTTCACCACGGCGAGGTTGGCGACGAACAGCGCCGGCAGCAACAGCCCGAGCGTCCGCAGGCCGGAGAACCACAGGCCCGCGCCGGCACCGCCGACGACGACCACCACGGTGAGCGCGTAGAGCACCGGCGTGCGCAAGCCGGCGGTCGGCGCGGCGAAGAGCGCCCACAGCCCGATCCCCACGGCCGGTGCGCCCAGGCCGAGCAGCAGTTTGCCCGCGGTCGACTCCCCGGTGTGGAAGCCCCAGTACCCCAGCGCGACGATCGCGGCCAGCTCCAGGAAGAACGCCAGACCCAGGTTGCCCCAGCGCCACACGGTTTCGATCATGGTCGGCCTCCTCGAAAGTGAGAGCAGTGCTCTCTGATATGAGCAGTGTTCACCCGGCGGACCGAACTTGTCAAGAACACTGCTCTCGGATCACGAGCGAGCGGATGCGGCAAAACAGATACACCCGGACCATCCACAGAAATCGCCACCACTGTCCTTTGAGGACGCCGACCCAGAACTCCGGTACGCCGACAGCACCGACCCTGACGGCCCCGCGCATCCCCGAAACCAGCCGCAAGGGGCCGAAAGCCACCCTCGGTGGTAGTTCCGGGCAACGGTCACGATGGGTAGCACTCGAATGGCGCAGCGGGCGAAGATCGTGTCCTTCGTTCGGCGGCGTCGCTCTACCCTGGGTCTCAGTAACCTGATCCGCCATGAACGACCGAAGGACCGGGATCCGCACGGTCCAGATGGCGGGCCTGGGCATCGTCGCCGGGTTGGGGTTTCTGGTGACGAGCCTGTGGTGGTCGGCCGCGACGTGGTGGACGTGGCTCGGCGGCAGTCTGCTCGTGGGCATGCTGACGTGGATCTTCGTGTTCGAGCTGCTCAGGCTGGGGCGGAGAAACGACGACTGAGCACAAGAAAAGGGGCCGCCCCAGGAAAGGGCGGCCCCCGCGCAGAGAACCTACTTCGTGAAGTACCACTCCTCAGGCGCACGCGCCGTCTGCACCGCCGGGAACGACACGCCGCCGAGGTCCTTCGCGACGACCTCCATCGCGCCGCGCAGTGGCATGTTGATCTGGCCCGGCAGGGTCTTCGTGGCGTAGTCCTCGTAGGCGGCGAAGGCGTTCTTGTCGTCGCTGTGCAGGGTCGCCTCGATGAGCTTGTCGAGCTGCGGGTCGTCGTAGTTGCCGAGGTTGCCGGTGGAGCCCGGCAGCAGCAGCTGGTCGCCCGTCGGCACGGCGTTGTACTGCTGGTAGCCGAAGTAGCCCAGCTGCCAGTCGCAGGCGGGGCCGGAGCCGTGGCAGTCGCTGACGTCGCCGAGCAGCGCGTTGAACTCCTGGCCCTTCAAGTCGAACACGATGCCGGCCTCGGCGGCGTCCGACTTCCACTGCTGCATGATCCGCCCGTACGCCGGATTGCCGGTGGAGTACTGCAAAGTGAGCTCCAGCCGCGTACCCGCCGCCACGCCGGCGCCGCACTGGTTCGGCGCGGTACCGGGTGCGGTGCAGGTCATGGCACCGTTCTGCAGGGTCCAGCCGTGGGCCGTGAGCAGGCTCTTGGCCTTCGCCTTGTCGAACGGGTACGGACCCGCGCCGCGCTCGGCGTCCGTCACGTAGGCGTTGTCCGGGTTGATCGGCACCGGCCCGGTGGTCACGGTGGCGTAGCCGCGGTAGGCCACGTTCACGTCGGTCACCTGGTCCAGCGTCTGCTGGAACGCCTGGCGCACGTACAGCTGCTTGAACACCGCCCCGAACTTCGGGTTGTCCATGTTCAGGATCGTCGAGCTCCAGCCCCACGCCGCGGCGGGCACGAGGTTGTAGTTGGCCTGCAACGGGTTCGTCGCCGGCACCTTCTCGTTCGCCTTCTTCTGCGGCAGATCCGCGCCCGCGACCCCGCCGACCGAGATGGTCCGGCCGCTGCGCAGCGTGTTGAACTCCGCGCTGGTGCTGGTGAACGGCTGCATCTTGTAGTGCGCCAGGTGCGGCTTGTCGGGCCCGCTGTACTTCGGGTTCGGGTCGTAGGAGATGTTGCCCTCGGCGTCGAACGAGGTGAGGTGCCACGGCCCGTCCACGACCTGCCACAACGGATCCGTGGCGTACGTCGAGAGGTCCTTGCTCTTGTTGTAGAGGTACTTGTACACCGCGTCGCACTTCGCGCGGTCGTCCGCACAGCCACCACTGCCGGCCGCCGCGGAGTCCGAGGTCTTGTCCCACGCCATCGGCAGCGGCGCGATCTGCGCGAGCTCCTGGCCGGTGAACCACGTCGGCGAGTAGGAATCGGTGAGCTGCAACGTCACCTGCTGCGGCCCGGTCGCGGTCGCGGACTTCACGTTGTCCGGGAACTGGCCCGGCACGTAGCCGTACCAGTTGGCCTTCTCGGCGAACATCATGTTCATCCAGAACACGACGTCCTTGGCGTTCACCGCCTCGCCGTTGGACCACTTGTACGGCTTGACGTTGATCACCACCTTGGAGTTGTCGTCACTGAACACCGGCGGCTCCGCGAGGCTCTTCTGCGGGTTCACCCCGGTGCCGCCCTGGGCATCGCCGAACCAGTACAGCTCGCGGTACATCAGCTGCTGCAGGTCACCGGTGGCGTAGCCGCTGTTGTGCGCCGAGTCCACGAACGGGAAGATCCAGTTCGGCTGGGTTCCCGGCGATTCGGCGAACACCGCCGTGCCGCCTTCGGTCGGCGTCCCGCCGCCGGAGTTCGAGCTCCCGCCGCTGCACGCGGTGGCCAGCGCGGCCGCGGCGAACAGCACCACCGGCGCCACGAGTGCCTTGCGCAGTCTCATCCGTTCTCTCCTTGGTAGACCTTCGTCGCGTCGTGCTCACGAGCGGCGTCGAGCGGGAAGTGGCAGGCCGCCTCGTGGCCTTCGCCGAAGGGCCGCAGCACGGGTTCCTCGGCGGCGCAGATGTCCTGCGCGAACGGGCAGCGGGTGCGGAAGCGGCACCCCGAAGGGGGCGAGATCGCCGACGGCAGCTCCCCCGCCACACCGCCGCTGCGCCGCGCCGCCCACGGGTCCGCGACCGGCACGGTGTCGATCAGCCCGCGCGTGTACGGATGGCGCGGCCGGCCGTGCACCTCGGCCGCCGGCCCGATCTCCACGAGCTTGCCGAGGTACATCACGCCGACGCGCTGCGCCAGGTACCGCACCACGGACAGGTCGTGGGAGATGAACACGTACGTGAGGCCGTGGCGCTCGCGCAGGTCGTTCATCAGGTTCAGGATCTGCGCCTGCACGGACACATCGAGCGCCGACACCGGCTCGTCGGCCACGATCAGCTTCGGTTCCAGCGCCAAAGCTCGCGCCAGTCCGATGCGCTGGCGCTGGCCGCCGGAGAACTCGTGTGGGTAGCGCTGCGCCGCATCCGCCGGCAGGCCCACCTCGCCGAGCAGCTCACGGACGCGCGCACTGCGTTGCGCCCGCGTGCCCTCGCCGTGGATCTCCAGCGGCTCGGCCAGGATCGCGCCCACGCGCATCCGCGGGTCGAGCGAGGCGTACGGGTCCTGGAACACCAGGTGCGTGTCGCGGTGGCGCTGCCGCAACTCGCCGCCGTGCAAGGAAGTCAGCTCCGTGCCGCCGATCCGGATGTGGCCGGCCGTCGGCTCGTCGAGTCCGACCACGGCCCGGCCCACGGTCGTCTTGCCACAGCCCGATTCACCGACCAGGCCGAAGGTCTCCCCCGCCGCTACGGAAAAGCTCACCCCCGCGACCGCGGACACCGTGCCGGTGCGCCGGCGCAGCACCGCGCCCTTGGTGACCGGGAAGTCCTTCACGAGGTTCTCGACTTCGAGCAGCGGCGCCCCGGCCTCCGGCAGCGAAGCCGGCGCACCGGCCGCCTCGTGCACCCGCACCACGGCCGACGGCTCCTCGACGCCGGCCGAACCGACCGGGTGGAAACACGCGTACTCGTGCCCGGCCACGTCCGCACGCAGCTCCGGTTCCTTCTCCTCGCACTCGTCGCTCGCGTACCGGCAGCGCGGCGCGAAGCGGCAACCGGTCGGCGGCTCGCGCAGGTCCGGGGGCAGGCCCGGGATGCTGTAGAGCTTCTCCCCCGATTCCGCCGAGTTCTCGGGCAGCGCCTCGAACAGCGCCTCGGTGTACGGGTGGCGCGGGTTGCCGAACAGCCGGCGCGTGTCCGTGAGCTCGGCGATCTTGCCCGCGTACATCACCGCCACGCGGTCGGCGCGGCCGGCGACCACACCGAGGTCGTGCGTCACGAGGATCACGGCCATGCCGAGGCGCCGGCGCAGGTCGTCGATCAGCTCCAGGATCTGGTGCTGCACGGTCACGTCGAGCGCCGTGGTCGGCTCGTCGGCAATGAGCAGCTCGGGCTCGCACACCAGCGCGCGGGCGATCATCACCCGCTGGCGCATCCCGCCCGAGAGCTGGTGCGGGTAGTCCTCGGCCCGCCGGCGCGCGTCCGGCAGCCCCACCAGCTCCAGCATCGCCACGGCACGCTCGTGCAGCTCGCGCCGGGACAAGGTCCGCGCCGACGCGGTCGGGTGCAGCTCCAGCGGTTCGCTCACCTGCCGCCCGATCGGCAACGACGGGTTGAGCGAGGTCATCGGGTCCTGGAACACCGTGCCCACGCGCTTGCCGCGGACCTCGCGCAGCGCCGCCGGGCCCATGGCCGCCACGTCGTCGTCGCCGAGCAGGATCCGCCCCGAAGCGATGCGCCCGCCGGCGGGCAGCAGGCGCAGGATCGACAGGGCCGTCATCGTCTTGCCGCTGCCGGATTCGCCGACGAGCCCGAGCAGCTCGCCGCGGCCGACTTCGAGTGTCACGCCGTCGACCGGCCGCACCACCCCGTCGCGGACGTCGATGGTGGTGTGCAGGTCTTCCAGGCGCAGGACGGGGGTCATGGGTTCAGCGCCTCCGCAGCCGCACTTCGAGCGCGTCGCGCAAGGCGTCGCCGAGCAGGTTGAACGCGACGACGACGAGCATGATCGCGATGCCGGGCGGCAGGATCATCCACCAGTAGCCGTTCTGCACGAACTCGGTGCCGTTGGAGAGCATGTTGCCCCAGTCGGCGTGCGGCGGCGCGATGCCGAGGCCCAGGTAGCTCAGTGCCGCCACGAGCAGGATCGCGTCGGCCACCTGGAAGGTCGCGTTGACCACGATGGTGCCGATCGCGTTGGGCATGATGTGGCGCAGCACCACGCGTTTCCCGCCGCCGCCCATCATCCGCACCGCCTGCACGTACTCGCGGGTGCGCAGCGAAAGCGTCTCGCCGCGCACGAGCCGCGCGGGGCTCAGCCACGCGCCGAACGACACCACCACGATCAGCAGGCCCAGCGTCGGGGTGAAGATCGCGGCGAGGATCAGCAGCAGGAACAGCGTGGGGATGGCCAGCAGCGTGTCGACGATCCGCATCATCACCGCGTCGACGAACCCGCCGAGGTACCCGGCGATGGCGCCCCAGAACGTGCCGAACACGGTCGCGAGCACCGCCGCGGC
This sequence comes from Amycolatopsis rhabdoformis, assembly GCF_035918295.1. Taxonomy (GTDB): domain Bacteria; phylum Actinomycetota; class Actinomycetes; order Mycobacteriales; family Pseudonocardiaceae; genus Amycolatopsis; species Amycolatopsis rhabdoformis. The sequence goes on along the minus strand of NZ_CP142149.1, from coordinate 1,141,653 downwards.
CACGCCGATCTCCAGCGAGGACTGCCCGCCGACCATGAGCCGGCCGAGCTCGTCGTAACCCACGTCGTCGGTGCCCAGCGGGTGGCCCGCGCCGGGCGGCTGGTTGGCGCCCGCGAGGTTCGTGGCGATCTGTTCGGTGTGGTACACGAGCGGGCCGAGGAAGCAGAACAGCACGAACGCCACGATCAGCACGAGCCCCGCCACCGCGAGGCGGTTCTCCAGGAAGGCCCGCAGGGTCGCCCGCGCCGCCGAACGAGGCGGTGCCGCTTGGTCGGTCATCAGTACTTCACCCTCGGGTCGAGCACGGCGTAGCCGAGGTCCGCGAGCAGGGATCCGGCCACGGTCGCCAGCGCGACGACGAGCCCGATCCCCAGCAGCACCGGGTAGTCGTGCACCTGGGCACCCTGGATGAACGTGAAGCCCATGCCCGGATAGTTGAACACCTGCTCGGTGATGAGCGCGCCGGCGAACAGCTGCGGCAGCGAAAGCCCGAGCAGCGTGACGATCGGGATCAGCGAGTTGCGCAGCACGTGGCGCGTGAGCACCTTGCCCTCGCTCGCGCCGCCCGCCAGCGCGGTGCGCACGTAGTCCTGGCTCAGGTTCTCCATCACCGACGAGCGCGCGTACCGGCTGAACGACGCGATGGTGATCAGCGCCAGCGTGAGCACGGGCAGCACGAGCGCGGGCGCCTGCGACAGGATCTCGCCGAGCGAGTCGCCGCTCGGACCCAGCGGGGAGAACCACTGCAGCTGGATCGCGAACAGCAGCACGAGGATCTCGCCGAGGAAGAAGCTCGGCATCGAGTAGAACGCGAACGACAGGCCCGTGGCCACGTAGTCGCCCACCGTGTTGCGCTTGCGCGCCTGGTACACGCCCAGCGGCACCGCCACCACCAGAGCGACCAAAGTGGACAGTGTCATAAGCAGGATGGTCTTGGGCAGGTGGTCGGCGATCACGTCGGTCACCGGCTGGTTGAGCTTGTAGGAGTACCCGAGGTCACCGTGGAGCACGCGGCCGGCCCAGGTGAGGAACTGCACGGGCACCGAGCGGTCGTAGCCGTTGTCGTGCAGGAACGTGTCGATCTGCAGCTGCGTGGCCTTGGGGCCGAGGATCGCGCGGGCCGGCCCGCCGGGCAGCAGCTGCAGCAGCACGAACGTGAGCACCGCGACGAGCACGACCACCACGATCGATTGCAGGAAGCGGCGCACCAGATACCCCGCCATCAGCCGTCCCCAGGATCGATCCGCCACAAACCCGCCGCATACACCTACACCGGTGGTGGCTCACCTGTCCACGGTGTCCACGGAAACTGACTTGCCACTGTCCCATTCGGTGATCTTCCGACTTTCGGCGCTACCGGCCTCGCCGAAGTCCGATGTAGAGGGTCGGCAAACCGGACAATTCGGGGCACATCGTGATACACGGCCGGGCCGCCTCGTTGTACGGATCGTGTACGGATCGCGCACAGACTCCTCACCGTTCGCGACGGACGAGTGAAGGAGCTGAGGTTCGTGCTGGGGAACACTGCCGGTAAGACGACCGCCCTCGTGGCGGCGATCCTGGCCGCGAGCGCGGTCACCACGGGCGGGGTGGCGCTGGCCGCGCCCGCGAGCGCCGCGCCGGAAGGGTCCTGGCGCGCCGATCTGTCCCACGTGGACGGTGACGACGTGAACGTGCAGGCCACTGGGTCAGCCCTCACGCTGAAGGATTCCGCCTGGCACAGAACGGATCTGCTCACGGCCGGCAGCCAGGGTTACCTGATCTCGGCGGCGCGGCAGCTCGCCTCGCCGGTGACCGGCGTGACCACGAAGGTCGCCGCGGACCTGCCGAAGGGCACCGACGTGCAGGTCGACGTGCGCGGCCGCACCGGCGCCGACGACTGGACCGAGTGGACGCCGGCGGGCGCGCAGGCCGCCACCTTCGGCCGCGCGGTGAACGTGGTGCAGACCCGCGTATCGCTGTCCAGTACCGCCGACGGCGTGCGCCCGACCGTGCGCGAGGTCGACCTGACCGGAACTCTCGCGCCGCAGGCGAAAGCGCTTGCTGCCACCACACCGCTCACGTACACGATCTACGCCACCCGCGAAGGCCTCACCGGCCACACCACCGCCAACGGCCACGTGATCACGGCCAACGATCACTTCGTCGCGCTGCCCTCGACCAAGGCGACCTCCCCCAAGGGCACCGGGAACTACACGGTGAAGGTGTGCCGCACCGACGGCAGCCGCTGCGAGTACGCGCCGGTGTGGGACGTCGGCCCGTGGAACACCCACGACGACTACTGGAACCCGGCCTCGGTGCGCGCGGAGTACAAGGACCTGCCGCAGGGCCAGCCCGAGGCCTACGCCGCCTACCACAACCACTACAACGGCGGGAAGGACGACCTCGGCTACACCGTGGGCAACCCGGCCGGCATCGACCTCGCCGACGGCGTGTTCAACTCCGGCCTCGGGCTCGCCGACAACGGCAACGTGAAGGTGACCTACCTGTGGACCGGCTCGGCCGCCGCGACCGGGGTCGTGTCCACGGCGGGCGACCCGATGAACGTGCGCGCCACCGCCAGCACCACGGGCGCGATCAAGGGCCTCGCCGCGAACTACGCCAAGGTGAACATCGAGTGCTACGTGAACGGGTCCTCGGTCACCGGCACGTTCGGCACCAGCACGATCTGGGACCGCATCGGCCCGGACAACTTCATCTCCGACGCCTACGTGAAGACCGGTTCCGACCTGCCCGTCGCCCCGCTCTGCGGCTGAGTTCCCGCTCACCGGTCCGGCGGCTCCGTCCGCCGGACCGTTCGCGTTCGCCCTCAACGGTTTTTCCACCCGGTTCAGCGACATCGATTCGGCGGCGGCCGGGCTATCGTGGCTGCCATCGTCCGTGTCGCGCCGAGGGGGTTGTCATGCCGGGACCGCGAAACCACGGAAACCGACCGCGGACCGCCTCCGCCGCACTGATTCTGGGAGCGGCACTGCTGCTCACCGCGGGACTGACCACTGTGGTCACCGGTTCGCCGGCCGCCGCGACGCCGGCGATCGTCGGCGGGGAACGGGCGTCGCTGGCCGACTACCCGTACGCGGTGTACCTCGAGGACAGTGCCGGCACGCAGTTCTGCGGCGGCGTGATCGTGGGCACCTCGACGGTCGCGACCGCGGCCCACTGCGCCGAAGCGGTGTCCACGAAGGACATCCGAGTGATCGCCGGCCGCGAGGACAAGCGCACCGACGACGGGACCACGCTCGCGGTCACGAAAGCCTGGGTGCACCCGGACTACGAGAAGGCCGAGCAGGGCGACGACATCGCGGTGCTGACCGTGCGCGGCCGGCTGCCGGGCCGGGCGGCTTCGGTGGCGCGCGACACCGGCGTGTACGCCGCGGGCACGAAGGCCACCGTGGTCGGCTGGGGCCGCGTGGCCGACGGCGGCGACCGTTCCGACTACCTGCGCGCCGCCGTGGTGCCGATGGTGAGCGACGCGACGTGCCGCGCCGCCTACGAGTCCTACGACCCGGCGAGCATGGTCTGCGCCGGGTACCGGGAAGGCGGCATCGACGCGTGCAAGGGTGATTCCGGCGGCCCGCTCGTGATCGGCGGCACGCTCGTGGGGATCGTCTCGTTCGGCGACGGCTGCGGGAAACCCGGCAAGCCCGGCGTCTACACCCGGGTCACGACCTTCGCCGGCACGATCGCGCAGCAGACCCGGCGGCCCTGACCGCCACCCGGCCCACCACGGTCCACTCCGACGTACCCTGGCGTCCACAGTGGACGCCGAGCGTCACTCCGCTCCGGCCGAAAACCGCAGCGTTTCCAGGAAATCCGCGACCGGCTTCGAGCGCTGCGCCTCCGGCAGCGTGACCGCCGTGACGCGCCGGGCGAAGCCGCGTCCGGCCATCGGCCGATCGGCCAGGTCCTTGCGGTGCGCGGCCAGCGAAAGCCGCGGCACCAGGCTCACGCCCATGCCGGCGGCCACGAGCCCTTGCAGCGACTGGTAGTCCGCGGCCCGGAACGTGACCCGTGGCTCGAAGCCGGCGATGCGGCACATCGTCTCGTAGGCCTGCTCGTAGGGCGCGCGGTGCGTGCGCGTGACCCACTGCTCACCCGACAGGTCGGCCAGCGCGACCTCCTCGGCGTCGACGAGCGGGTGGTCGAGCGGCAGCACCACGTGCAGCGGATCGTCGGGCAGGGCCACGTGCCGCAGGCCGCGGTCCACGGGTTGCGGCGCGAAGTCGTAACCCCACACCAGCACCACGTGCGCCGCGCCCTCGCGCAGCCGGCTGAACGCGTCGTCGCCGTGCGTGGCCGAAAGCCGCAGGCGCACGTCGGGGTGCTGCTCGCGGAACGCCTTCACCACCGGCGGCAGCAGCTCGACGCCGGCCGTCGCGAACGCCTCGATCCGCAGCTCGGCGGGTTCGCTGCCGAACGAGCGCACCTCCTGCTCGATGGCCGAGAGCTCACCGAACAGGCTCTTCGCGTGCGCGGCCAGCACCTCGCCGGCCGGGGTCAGCTCCACCCCGCGCGGCAGCCGTTTGAGCAGCGACATGCCGACCTCGCGTTCGATCACCGACATCTGCTGCGACACCGCCGACTGCGTGAGCCGCAACCGGTTCGCCGCCGCGGTGAAGGAACCTCCTTCGACCACCGCGACGAGGATCCGCAGGCGCCTGACATCCAGCACGGGCGCCTACTCGCCCGTGACGGCGTACTGCGGTGCCCGCCCGCCGAGGGTCGCGTCCACGAACGCCACGGCCGCCCGCGCGTTTTCGATCCGGAAGGTGAGCAGCACGGTGTCGAAGCCGTCGGAGGTGTCCTGCCGCTGTTCGAGCCCCTCGACGATCTTGTCCAGTACGCGCCGCTGCTCGCCGAGCAGCGGCGCCGGGTCGGCCCCGCGGCGTTCCAGCAACGCGAGTTTCACCAGCAGCTCGGAGCGCACGTCACGGACGTGCCGGGCCGGACGAGCGAGCCACTCGCCCACGGCAGCGTGGCCTTCGGGAGTGGCCTGCACGAGCGCGCGCGGCGGGCCGGAGTCGCCGGGCTCGGTGCCCGCGCCGACCACGAAGCCGCGCGCCAGCAGCCGGTCCACGGCGCGGTAGACGACGGGTTTCGGCAGCCGCCAGACCCGGCCGACCTCACCGGCGTCGGACGTGAGCCGCACGAGCGCGAACCCGTGGGTCGGCGACTCCGCCACCAGGCAGAGCACGATCCACTCGCTCAGCGACAACCCGGTGCCGTCTTCCCCGTCCGTCTTGCCCACGCTCGACACTGTAGCTCGTGAGTAGTCTCGGTGATACTAGTCGGGGAAGATCGGGCCGGGCCGCCGCTGATCGACGGCGGCCGACCAGCGTCCGCGCTGGTCAGCCGCGTGCCCCGGTCCCCGGTGTGACACAGCCCGCGGGTGACTGGGCCTCTGAATGACCAGGCCCCTGCATGACCGGGCCGCACCGGAGGACCGGGCCGCTGGACCACTCAGCCCCGCAGAGTGGCGCGGCCCGCGTAGCGAGCCTCGGTGCCGAGCTCTTCCTCGATGCGCAGGAGCTGGTTGTACTTCGCGGTGCGGTCCGAGCGCGAGAGCGAACCGGTCTTGATCTGGCCGCAGTTGGTGGCCACGGCGAGGTCGGCGATCGTGGTGTCCTCGGTCTCGCCCGAGCGGTGCGACATCACCGCGGAGTAGCCCGCCTTGTGCGCGGTCTCCACGGCGGCGAGCGTCTCGGTGAGCGTGCCGATCTGGTTGACCTTGATGAGGATCGAGTTCGCGATGCCGCGCTCGATGCCGTCCTTGAGGATCTCGACGTTGGTGCAGAACAGGTCGTCGCCCACGAGCTGCACGCGCTCGCCGATCGCGTCGGTGAGCTGCTTCCAGCCGGTGTAGTCGTCCTGCGCCAGACCGTCCTCGATGGACACGATCGGGAAGCGGCGCGTGAGGTCCTCGAGGTAGGCCACGTGCTCTTCGACGCTGCGCTTGCGCCCTTCGCCGGTGTAGTCGTAGACCTCGCCGGTGTAGAACTCCGACGCGGCCGGGTCGAGCAGCAGCGCGATGTCCTCGCCCGGTGTGTACCCGGTCTGCTCGATGGCGCGCACCACGAACTCGAGCGCTTCGTCGGCCGAGCCGAGCTGCGGCGCGAAGCCGCCTTCGTCGCCGACGTTGGTGTTGTGGCCGGCGTCGTGCAGCGACTTGCGCAGCGTGTGGAAGACCTCGGAACCCATCCGCACGGCGTCGGCGAAGGTCTCGGCGCCGACCGGGCCGATCATGAACTCCTGGAAGTCGATCGGGTTGTCGGCGTGCGCGCCGCCGTTGATGATGTTCATCATCGGCATCGGCAGCAGGTGCGCGTAGACCCCGCCGACGTAGCGGTACAGCGGCAAGCGGTTGGCCGCCGCGGCGGCCTTCACCACGGCCAGGGACACACCGAGCGTCGCGTTGGCGCCGAGGCGGGCCTTGTTCGTGGTGCCGTCGAGCGCGATGAGAGCGCGGTCGACGTCGGCCTGCGCCTCGGCTTCGAGCCCGGTCACGGCCTCGGCGATCTCGCCGTTCACGGCGTCGACGGCCTTGCGCACGCCCTTGCCGTGGTAGCGGGACTTGTCGCCGTCGCGCAGCTCCACGGCCTCGCGCGTGCCCGTGGACGCCCCCGACGGCACGGCCGCGCGCCCGCGCGACCCGTCGGCCAGCTCCACGTCGACCTCGACCGTCGGGTTCCCGCGGCTGTCGAGCACCTCGCGGCCCTTGACCCGGACGATGCGTGTCATCTCGCTCCTTGTGAAGGTTCGGGCCGGAGCGCGTACGTGAAGCACCGTGGGCACTGCGGCGGCAGGCGGCACCACGGTGAGCCGCGAATCACGGGGAGGTTAGCAGAACGCCGCTGAATCGATAATGAACCGGCGCCACCGAATTCCCGGCAATACCCGTGACCGTTCCGGTGACCGGGACACCGGGTCAGAACTTCGCCGTCTCGCAGACGAACTCGAACAGCGCCGCGTCACCCGACACGGCCAGCCCGGCCTCGGCGGTGGACCGACGGCGGTAGAGCACGAGCGCGAGGTCCGCGGCCGGGCCGCGCACCGTGACCTCGGCGGCTCCGGCGGGCCGCTCGTGCGTGGTCACGAGGCCTTCGGCGGTGCGCGTGAGCAACCATTCGCCCGAGCCGTCGGTCGCCTGCAGGTGCAGCCGCTCCCCCGGGCCGGCCAGCCGCGCCACCGGCGCCGCGGGGTCGAGCCGCACGCGGTCGGGCAGCAGCCCGAGGAACTCGGTGACCGCGTCGGCGGCCAGGTCGGGCTCGACCTCGAACGCGGCACCCACGGCGGCCGCCGCGTCGGCGCGGTGCACCACCAGCTCGTGGGTCATGCGGCGCAGCCAGAACACCGCGCGCCGGTCGGCGCTCCACGTCCAGGTGTCCTGCTCGGCGCCGATCTCCTCCACCGCGGCCACGAGCACCGCGCCCGCCGAACGCAGCCACGGCAGCGGATCGGCGGGCACCGCGGCGTCCGGCACCAGCGCCGGTGGCACGAACTCGCGCTTCGCCGTCACGGCCGCGGCCCAGCGCACTGCTTGCCCCACGTGCCCCACGAGTTCACCGAGTGTCCACTCGGGACAGGTGGGAACCGTCACCGTCGGGTCGGCACCGTCGACGAGCACCGCGAACGCGGCGCTCTGCGCGAGAACTTCACGGCCGTAGCGACCACTCCCGAGATCCATGTCCCGAGACAACCACGAACCACGGCGCGGCCACCACGACATTTCGCCGACGATCCCCACGCGGTGCGAGGTACCGATCACCGGTACGGCACTCCTCCGCCCGGGTTGTGCCAAGGGACGTGCGGAGTTCTGCGAAGCGTAACCACGGCTTCTCCTCGCCTGCATCGACCGGAACGACTCTCGGGACGTCAACAAGACAACGCCCCTCCCCGGGCGGAATGAAGGAGAGTCCCCGATGTCCCGTCTCCCCCGACGCACGGCCGCGGCCGTCCTCGGCGTGGCCGCCGCCTTCCTCCTGGCCGCGTGCGGCCAGAGCGCGGCGACGAACACCGGCAACGCAGCCGATGCTGGCGGTCGCAACCCCGACGAGCTCGTGTTCTCGGCGGTTCCGTCCGAGAACGCCACGAGCCTCCAACAGGCCTTCCAGCCCGTGATCGACCTGCTGCAGAAGGAGACCGGCAAGAAGGTCAAGTTCCAGCCGGCCACCGACTACGCCGCGGTGATCGAGGCGCAGCGCAGCGGCAAGGTCGACATCGCCAACTACGGCCCGCTCTCCTACGTGCTCGCGAAGAACAGCGGCGTGAAGGCCAGCCCGGTCGCCGCCGGGATCACGGCCAAGGGCGAGACCCCCGGCTACAAGTCCTACGGCATCACCAAGGCCGGCTCGCCGATCAAGAGCATCAACGACTTCAAGGGCAAGAAGATCTGCTTCGTCGACCCGGCGTCGACCTCGGGCTACCTGTACCCGAAGGCCGCGCTGCTGCAGGCCGGCATCGACCCGGTCAAGGACATCACCCCCGTGATGACCGGTGGTCATGACGCGTCGGTGCTCGCCGTGAACAGCGGCCAGTGCGACGCCGGCTTCGCCGAAGACGTGATGGTCGACAAGATCCTCATCGACAAGGGCCAGCTGAAGCAGGGCGACATCACCACCGTCTGGAAGTCCGACATCATCGCCGGCTCGCCGGTCGCGGTCGACGACGACCTCTCGGCCGACCTCAAGGCGAAGATCGCCGACGTCTTCCAGAACAAGGCCAACGTCGACTACCTCAACGCCAACGGCCTCTGCTCCACCGCCTGCAAGGCCGTGGACGACGCCGGCGACTGGGGCTTCGCGAAGGTCGACGACGCGTTCTACGCCGGTGTCCGCAAGGTCTGCGCGACCACCAAGGACAAGCAGTGCACCGCCTCGTGACCGACGAACCGGTCATCGTCTTCGACGGCGTCAGCAAGCACTTCGGACCCGAGGTCCGGGCGCTCGACGAGGTTTCGCTGACCGTGCACCCCGGTGAGGTCGTGGTGCTGCTCGGGCTCTCGGGCTCGGGCAAGTCCACGCTGCTGCGCCACGTCGACGGGCTGCAGCGGCCCACCGGCGGCTCGGTCAAGGTGCTCGGCACCGACGTCGGCAAGGCCCGCGGCGGCGAGCTGCGGCGCCTGCGCCGGCGGATCGGGTTCGTGTTCCAGCAGTTCCACCTCATCGGCAGCCTCACGGTGCTGGAGAACGTGTGCGCGGGCGCCCTCGGGCGCCTGCGCGGCCCCCGGCTGGGCCTGTTCACCTACCCGAAGGCGGTGCGGCTCGAAGCGCTCGGCCACCTGGAGCGCGTGGGTCTGCTCGACCGCGCGTTCCAGCGGGCCGACACGCTCTCGGGCGGGCAGCAGCAGCGCGTGGCCGTGGCGCGGGCGCTGATGCAGCGGCCGGAGATCCTGCTCGCCGACGAGCCGGTGGCGTCGCTCGACCCCGAGTCCTCGGCTCAGGTCATGGCGCTGATCCGGGAGATCGGGGCCGAGCAGAAGCTCACCGTGCTGTGCAGCCTGCACCAGGTCGACCTGGCGCTGAGCTGGGGCGACCGGGTGGTCGGCCTGCGCGGCGGCCAGGCGGTGCTCGACACCCCGGTGGCCGGGCTCGACCGCGACGCGGCGATGGGCCTCTACGCCAAGGTGGCCGCGGCCCCGCCGCCCCTGCCCGCGGCCGTCGGATGACCGCCGCGCCGCCGCTGTCCCCCGCCCGCGTGGCACAGCGGACCCTGGCCCGGCCCCGCGCCGGTGGCACGGCGGCGTGGCTGGTCCTCGCCGCGATCGTCGCCGTCGGCATCTGGGCCGTCACGGACCTGAAGATCAACCTCGCGACGTTCGTGGACAGCGCCGACAACGCCGTCGACTTCGCGGGCCGGATGTTCCCGCTCGACTTCCCGCCGGTGGGCGAGCTGCTGGAGCTGTGCGGGAAGACGCTGGCCATCGTGGTGTCGGCGACGGTGCTGTCGGTGATCATCAGCGTGCCGCTGGCGATCCTCGCGGCGGTGAACACGACCCCGCACCGCACGGCGCGCGCCGGGGCCCGCACGCTCATCGTGCTGGCCCGGGCGGTGCCCGACGTGGTGCTCGCCATCGTGTTCTTCCGCATCTTCGGGCTCGGCGCCATGACCGGTGTGCTGGCCATGGGCCTGCACTCGGTCGGCATGGTCGGCAAGCTCTACGCCGACGCGGTCGAGCAGATCGACGAGGGCACCCGCGCGGCCGTGCGGGCGGGCGGCGCGGGCACGTTCCAAGAGCTCGTCGCCGGCGTGCTGCCACAGGTGCTGCCGTCGTTCGTGGCGACCGCGCTGCACCGGCTCGACATCAACCTGCGGGTGTCGGTGGTGCTCGGGTTCGTCGGCGTCGACGGGCTCGGTTACGCGATCGCCACGGCGTTCCAGCAGCTCGACTACCCGCGCGGCATGGCGCTCGCGCTCGTGGTGCTGCTGCTGTGCGTGGCGGTGGAGCTGCTCTCGGGCGCCATCCGCCGCGCGCTGCTGCGCGGGCAGGACACCCACAAGGCCGTGTCCATCCCCGTGCAGCGGGGCACCCAGGTCAGTCCCGGGTGGACGTTCCGGCGCACGCGCCAGGCCGGCTACGCCGTGGTGACCGTGCTGGTGATCGCGGCGTCCGGGTGGGGTGCCGACCTCGACCCGGTGAAGTTCTTCGGCGCGCTGGGCAATCTCGGCCAGACTGCCGGGCTGTTCTGGCCGCCGGACACCGCCGGGATCTTCGGGCAGCTGCTCGACGACCTGTGGGTCACCGTGCAGATCGCGCTGGGCGCCACGGTGCTCGGCGCGGTGCTGGCGCTGCCGATCGGGTCGCTGGCCGCGCGCAACGTCGCGCCGGCCGCGTGGGTCGCGCGCACGTTCCGGATGGTCCTGGTGCTGATCCGCGGAATCCCGGAGCTGGTGCTGGCGATCGTGTTCGTGGTGATCACCGGCCTCGGCGCGGTGGCGGGCACGCTCGCGCTCGCCGTGGGCGCGATCGGGCTGCTCGGCAAGCTCGTGGCCGACTCGCTCGAGGAGATCGACCCGGGCCCCGAACAGGCGATCCGGGCGACCGGGGCCGGGCGGTGGCAGGTGTTCTTCACCGGCACGCTGCCGCAGGCGGCACCCGCCTTCGTGGCCCACGTGCTCTACCAGCTCGACACGAACATCCGCTCCGCGACGCTGCTGGGCATCGTCGGAGCGGGCGGGATCGGGTTCGACCTGCTCAGCGCTTCGCGGGTGATCGAGTTCGGCGTGGTCACGACCGTGCTGATCATGGTGTTCGTGACCGTGCTGCTCGTGGAACTGCTCGCGACCTGGCTGCGCCACGTCGTGCGCTGAGCCGCCGGCGACAACTGTCGCGGATGTTCACCTTCGGGCGTACGGGCGTTGGCCACGGCGCAGTTGTCCGGACAAGCTCGGCGCGCACTGTGGGTGACATGACCTCGACGAGGTACCTCGACATCGCCGACCAGCTGGCCACCGAGCTGGTGGCCTACGCACCCGGGACGCGGGTGGCGAGCGAGCCGGAGCTCGCCACCCGCTTCGGGGTCGGCCGCGCGGCCGCCCGCTCGGCCCTGCAGGAGCTGGAACGGCGGCTGCTGGTGCGCCGCGTGCAGGGCGCCGGCACCTTCGTGAGCCGGCGCATCGACTACGTGATCTCGCACAGCCGGCCGCCGTCCTGGCACGCCACGGTCGCCGCCGCCGGCGCCACCCCTCGGTCGCAGATCAAGGACGTGCAGCGCGTGGAAGTGTGCGAAGCGGCGGCCGAGCGGCTGGAACGGCCGGTGGGCTCGCCGGTGTACCGGGTGATCCGCCACTTCTTCATCGACGACCTGCTCGCCTCCTGGACCGAGGAGCTGATCCCGGCCGACGTCGCGCCGAACATCGACATCGCGCTGCACAGCGTGGAGTCGGTGGACCTGGTGCTGCGGCAGCTGGGCGGCGTGCAGCCGGTGCGCGCGTGGTTCCGCGCGAGCGTGGACATCCCGCCGGCCGAGGTGCTGCGCGGCCTGCAGATCGAGGCCAGGGTCCCGGTGTGGTGCATCGAGAGCGTCAACCGGGACGCCGAATCCGGCCGGGTCCTCATGACCAGCAACGCGTGGACGCGCATGGACGCCGTCCGCGTGGTGGTGGAGCTGCAGGACCCGGCGTTCCCCGCGAAACGAGAAGGAGAACAGGGTGACTGACCCCTTGAGCCGGGAGGAGCGCTGCGGCCTGCTGGCCGAAGCCGAGCCCGGTGAGCTTCGGGCGCTCGCCGACGCCTGCCTCGCCGACGGCGCCGACATCCGGGTGCTGCTCGCGCCCGAGGTCGGCACCGTGCAGACGCAGGTGCGCGAACCCGTGGCCGGTGACCGGTTCCTGCTCGGCGACGTGCTCGCCTGCCGCGCCGAGGTGGAGCTCGCCGGGCACCGCGGCTGGGCCGTGCGCCTCGGTGACGACCGCGCGGCCGTGCTGGCCGCCGCGGTGCTCGACGCCGAGGTCGAAGCCGGCCGCGCGCACGCGTCCGAAGTGGACGCACTGTGCCACGAGGTCGCGCGCCGCCTGGTCGAGCGCGAGGAACGCGAATGGGCCGAGCTGGCCCCGACCGTGGTCGAGTTCGAGGAGCTGACGTGATCGCCATGACCACCACCGCACCCACCGCGGTGCTGCGTCCCGCGGAGTCGCAGCAGGTGTTCCGCACCGTGCTGGAAGCGCTTTCCCGACCGGGCGCGGCGCACGACCTGCCGCCGGATCTGGTGCGGGCCACCGATCCCGCCGTGCTGCCGGTGCTCGCGCTGGCCGACCTCGGCACCGGCGTGTGCGTGCTGGAGGAGAGCACGAAGTGGGCCGACGCCGTGGCGCTGGCCACGTCCGCGCCGATCCGGCCGCTGGAGCTCGCGCGCCTCGTCGCCGCCGTGCGTCCGGTGACCGAAGACGAGATCACCCGCCTCTGCCGCGGCAGCGCGCCGGCCCCGGAGGACGCCGCACTCATCGCGCTGGCCGTGTCCGATGTGGACGGTGGTGAGCTTCGCTGGCGGGTCTCCGGGCCCGGGGTGCCCGGTGAGCTGACCCTGGCCCCGCGCGGCCTGCCCGCGGGCTTCGTCGCCGCGCGCACCGAGGCCGTGGGCGGCTATCCGGCGGGCATCGACGTGCTGCTGGTGACCGACGACGGCCGCGTGGTCGGACTGCCACGCACCACCACGATCATCGAGGAGGACTGATGGGGTACTCGGGAGCCCGGGGCGGGCTCGAAGCCATCCTCGCGGCCGAAGACCTGGTGCGCCGCGCCCGCGACCACGCGCCGGTGGCGTGGGCCGACACCGAGCAGATCATCGCCCGGTTCCGGCTCGCCGTCGACCGGGTGATGGGCGAGGCCGGCCTGTTCGACGAGGACACCGCCGCGGCCGCGTTCCGCCAGGCCGAAGGCGATCCGCTGGAGGCCTCGCACCTGCTGCGCGCCTACCGCTCCACGCTGCCGCGCCTGGCCGTCGGCGAGCCGGTGGACCCGGACGAGATGCTGATCCTGCGCCGGATCGTGCCGGCGTTCCGCGAGCCGGACGGCCCGCAGCTGCTGGGCCGCACCACCGACTACACCGGGCGCCTGCTCGAAAAGCCGGCCGCCGCGCCGGAAGCCGGCGAACACGTGGCCGGCACCGCGAAACCGCGCACCGACGAGCAGCGCCGGCCGCGCCGGTTCCTCGACCTGCTGCGCGAGCTCGACCTCGCCGTGGACCACCGGGGCGAGAACGAGGACACCGATCCGTTCGACCTCACGCGCAAGCCCGCCCGGCCGCCGGCCCCGCGCTCGGCCGCGCTGGCCGCCATGGCACGCGCGGAGACCGGCGCGCTGGTCTCCCTGTGGTACCGCTCGATCCTGGGTCCCGACGGCAACCTCCACGAGGTGACGCTCGGCGAGGTGCGCCACGGCCGGCTGCCGCTGCGCGTGAAGCACCCGCACACCGGCAACCCGGTGGCCGTCGGCAGCTTCCGCGTGACCGAGGCCGAGGCCATCGAGGACCTCAACGGCGCCGAGGAGGACCGCAGCCGCTTCGACGTGGGCTACGGCCTGTGCTTCGGCCACAACGAGCGCAAGGCGATCGCGATGGCGAACCTCGACATCGCCAACCGCCGCTTCGGCCGGTCCGGTCCGCTGGAGCAGCTGCTGCTGCTGACCACCGACGGGCTCGACTCCGGCGGCTTCCTGGAGCACCTCAAGCTCCCGCACTACGTCACGTTCCGCTCGATGGTGGAACGCAAGCGGGCCCTGCAGGCCGCGGCCGGTGAAGGCCCGGCGCCCCGGCCGAGCGAGCCCTTCGGAGGGGAATGCTGATGAGCACGACCGAACAACTGCTCACCGACCTCGAGGCGATGGCAGAACCCGCGGGGATCCTCGACGAGGGCGGCAAGCGCGAGGTCCGGCGCGCCGCGCTCACCGCGGTGTGCGTGCCCGGCTACCAGGTGCCGTTCGGCTCCCGCGAGATGCCGGTGGCCCGCGGCTGGGGCTCGGGCGGCCTGCAGGTGACGCTGGCCGTGGTCGGCACGCAGGACACCGTGAAGGTGATCGACCAGGGTGACGACGCCGGCGTGAACGCCACCAACCTGCGCCGCATGATCGCCGCCACCACGGGCGCGGCCGAGACGGCCGACACGCGTGAGGCCACGATCGTCCAAACGCGACACCGCGTGCCGGAAGAGGCATTGTCCGAAGGCGACGTGCTCGTGTACCAGGTGCCGGTGCCCGAACCGCTGCGCGGGGTGGAGAAGTCCATGGCCGAGTGCGGCCGGATGCACGCCGAGGGCGACTACTCGGCGATGTGGGTGAGCCTGTACGAGGACATCGTGCGCAACGGCATGATCACCCGCACCACCGGCTACCCCGTGCTGGTCGGCGGCCGCTACGTGATGGCCACGACCCCGATCCCGCGCTGGGACGTGCCGCGGCTGCACCAGTCTCCGCAGCTGAACCTGTTCGGCGCCGGCCGCGAGAAGCGCATCTACGCCGTGCCGCCGCACACCGACGTGACGCCCCTGACGTTCGACGACGTGCCGTTCGAGGTCGAGTACACGCCCGGCGCGGTGTGCAAACTGTGCGGGCGCGACGACACGTTCCTGGTGGCGGCCGGCACCGGCGGCGCCTACGCGTGCAGCGACACCGAGTGGTGCGCCCGGGTGCGCGCCGGTGACGCCGACGTGACGGCGCACCACCACCGCGCACCGCTGGCGATGCTGCCCGACCCGCGCCGCCGCGCGAGCGCCACGGTGTCCGCGGAACCGCGCGAGATGCCGCGCCGGGAAATCGCCGCGGACGCCCCGGAATGGGCGCTGCGGGTCGACGGCATCGGCAAGGTGCACGGCGCGGGCGGCGCCGACGCGGTGCCCGGCACCGGCCCCGAGCACGGCACCGCGGTGAGCCCGGCGACGGGCGCGATCGTGGCGGCCTGGGACGTCTCCTTCGACGTCGCGCCGGGCGAGGCCCTGGGCGTGATCGGCGAATCGGGCTCCGGCAAGTCGACCGTGCTGGCGTGCGTGATCGGCGACGAGCGAGCCACCGCCGGCGAGGTGCGGCTGGCCACTGTGGACGGTGGCCGCACGGATCTGCTGAAGCTGCCGGACGCGCAGCGGCGCGGCCTGCGCGTGGACTCGATGGCCGTGGTGCACCAGAACCCGGCCGACGGCCTCGACCTGCGGGTGAGCGCGGGCGGCAACATCGCCGAGCGCCTCACCGCGGCGGGCTGGCGCGGCTACCACGACATCCGCCGGCGCGCGGCCGAGCTGCTCGACCGCGTCGAGGTGCCGCTCTCGCGCATGGACGACCCGGTGGGCACGTTCTCCGGCGGCATGCGCCAGCGCGTGCAGATCGCGAAGGCGCTGGCCACCGAACCGCCGGTGGTGCTGCTCGACGAGCCGACCACCGGGCTCGACGCCTCGGTCGCCGCCGGCGTGCTCGACCTGCTGCGCGGCCTGCTGTCCGAACGCGACATCGCGGCCGTGGTGGTGAGCCACGACTTCTCGGTGATCGACGCGCTCACCGACCGCACGCTCGTGATGCAGCTGGGCCGCGTGGTCGAGCGCGGGCTCACCGACCAGCTCTTCCACGACCCCCACCACCCCTACACCCAGCGGCTCGTCGCCGCGGCCCGGAGGTGACCCCCGTGTCCCCCGTCCTGTCCTTGCGCGGCCTGCGCAAGTCGTTCACGCTGCACACGATCGACGGCCGCACGGTGCACTCGCTGCACGGCGTGGACCTCGACGTGCGCGCCGGCGAGCACGTGGCGCTCGCCGGGCCCAGCGGTGCCGGCAAGTCTTCGCTGCTGCGCTGCGTCAACCGCACCTACCTGCCCGACTCCGGCTCGGTCGGCCTGCGCACGGCCGACGGCACCGAGCTGGAGCTCACCGACCTGCCCGACCGCGCGATGGCGCGGGTACGCGGCCGCGAATTCGGGTACGTGTCCCAGTTCCTGGCCGCTCCCCCGCGCACCGGGCCGCTGGAGGTCGTGGCGGCCACGGCGCGCCGCCGGGGCGTGGACCGCGCCGAGGCGCGAGAGGCCGCGGCGGAAGCGTTGCAGCGGCTGAACCTCGACGAGGCGCTGTGGGACGTCGACTGCTCGGTGCTCTCCGGTGGTGAACGCCAGCGCGTGAACCTCGCCGCGGGCACGGTGCGGCCGCCGCGCCTGCTGCTGCTCGACGAACCGGTGTCCGCGTTGGACCCGGCCAACCGCGAGTCGGCGCTGGAGCTCATCGCCTCGCTCACCGCGCAGGGTGTGGCGGTGCTGGCGGTGTTCCACGACCTCGACGCGATGCGGCGCCTGGCTTCCCGCGTCGTACTGATGAGCGACGGCCGCGTCGCCGCGGACGGCGCTCCGGAAGAAATCCTGGCGGACGTGGCATGACCACGGCCGAAGAACCCACTCCCGCGGAGGCAGCGTGACTACGGAAGTGTTCGAGTCCAGAACGGATCAGTGGACGCTCGGTGCGCCACCGGCGGACTACGTGCTCGGGCACGTGCGCGCGGTACTGGCGGACCGGGTGCTCGACGACGCGCTCGTGGTGGTGCGCGACGGCGTCCTCGCCGCCGTGGAACCGCACCGGCCCGGCGTCGAGGCCGATGTGGACGGTCAGGGCCTGTTGTGCATCCCCGGCCTCGTGGACGTGCACAGCGACGGGCTGGAGAAGGAACGCCTGCCGCGGCCCGGCGCCGAGCTGCCGATGGAGTTCGCGCTGTTGTCCTTCGAGGGCAAGCTGCGCGCGGCGGCCGTGACGACCGCGTTCCACGGCGCCGGTTTCGAGCAGAGCCACGGCCGCGGGCTGGCCCGCACGGTCGAGCGCGCCCACGACGTGTGCCACGCGGTGGACGAGCGCTCGGCGAGCCTGGTCGACCACCGGATCCTGTACCGGCTCGACGTCCGCTCCCCCGAAGGCCTGCAGGCGCTGCAGCAGCGGATCGAGACGGCGCCGGACACCGGCGCCGCGCCGCTCGTGTCGCACGAGGACCACACGCCCGGCCAGGGCCAGTACGCCGACCGCAGCTACTACGAGCGCTACCTGGTCGGCACCCGCGGGCTGTCGCAGGAGGAAGCGGCCGAGCACGTGACCAGCCTGATCGCCGAGCGCGATGGCCGGCTCGGCGTGCGCGAGGACGCGATGGCGTGGCTGGGTGAGCAGGCCCGCGCGGGCCGCATCCGCCTGCTGGGCCACGATCCGGCGTCGGCGCAGGAGATCGGCGAGCTGGTGGAACGCGGGGGTTCCGTCGCCGAGTTCCCGACCACCGTCGAGGCGGCGCGCGAGGCCCGCGAACGCGGCCTGCCGGTCGTCATGGGCGCGCCGAACGTGCTGCGCGGCGGTTCCCACAACGGCAACGCGTCGGGCCGGGACCTCGTGGCACTGGGCCTGGTCACGGCGCTGGCATCGGACTACCTGCCTTCGGGCCTGCTCGCGGCGGCGTTCGCGCTCGTCGACGACGGCCTCGTGTCCCTGCCCGAAGCCATCGGGCTCGTCACGAGTGGTCCCGCGACCGTCGCGGGGCTCGACGACCGCGGCCGCCTCGAACCAGGCCGGCGGGCTGACCTGGCGCTCATCGCGGCGGGCCCGAAGTGGCCGGTTGTGCACACCACGCTGGTGAGCAAGGCATGACCGAGCTCGCGAGGGAATCGAATCGACACAGCGCTTCGTGGCTCAGCCGCGGCGCCGAGCGCAGCGAGGTGCGCGCATGAGCTACATCGGATGGGCGGTGCCGGAGCCCGTGATCCCCGAGGGCACGCACCCGGCGCTCGCCGACGCCACTCGCGCGGCCGTGGCGGCTTTCGCGGCCGCACGGACGAAACACACCCGCGCGGAACTCGCCGAAAAGGTGCAGATGGGCGCCGACGGCACGCCGACGATGCGGCTGGACATCCTCGTGGACACCGCCGTCGCCGAGGTGGTCGACCGGCACCGGGTGAACCTGCTGAGCGAAGAGATCGGCGTGATCGACCACGGTTCGTCGGTGACGCTCGTGGTGGATCCGGTGGACGGCACCGCCAACGCGGCGGCGGGGGTGCCGCTCTCGGCGTTCGCCGGGGTCGTCGCCGTGGACGGGGTCGCGACCGAGGCGCTGACCTGCTGGCTCGACACCGGCCGGTGCTGGCACGCCGTGGCCGGGCGGCCGACGCCGTACCGCACCACGGGCCGGCGCGAGCTCGACGGCGCGGCCGTGAGCCTGCTGCGCCCCCACGGTTCCGACGACGACGCCTGGTGGCGCGTGGCCAAGCGGGCCTCGCGCGTGCGCATCCTGTCGTCCAGCTGCCTGGAGGCGGCGCTGGTGGCCGAGGGGTCCACCGACGCCTTCGCCGACGCCGGCTCCGACACCCACCGGATCATGGACCTGGCCGCGGCCATGGTCATGGTCCCCGCCGCCGGCGGCGCCGTGCTCGACGTGAACGGCCGTCCGCTGGAGATCGACCCCGACCTGACGCGCCGCTGGTCCGGTGTCGTCGCCGCCACCCGTGAGCTCGCGGAAGAGCTCGCGAGCACGCTGAAGGAGAACCCGTGACCCTCACCCGCGAAGCGCTCGCCGAACTCGTCGACGGCCTCGCCGGCCTGCCCTACGGCGGCGAGGCCGTGGACCAGCGCACCCACGCGCTGCAGGCCGGCTGGTTCGCCGCGCAGCACGGCGGCGACGACGAACTCGTGCTCGCCGCGACCCTGCACGACATCGGCCGCGCGCAGACCGTGCGCGACGAGTGGCCGGATCTGCCGCACGAGCGCTCCGGTGCCGAGTTCGCCCGCCGGCACCTCAGTGAACGCGCGGCGTGGATCATCGCGCAGCACGTGCCGGCCAAGCGCTACCTGGTGGCCACCGACGCCGTGTACCACGACCACCTCAGCCCGGCCTCGGTCGCTTCCCTGATCCGACAGGGCGGCCCGATGACGGTCGAGGAGGTCGCCGAGTTCGAGGCGCACCCGAACGCGCAGGAGGCTGTGCTCGTGCGCCGGTGGGACGACGACGCCAAGGATCCGAACGGTCCGGTGCTGCAGACCGATGAGGTACTGGCCGCCTTCGACCGGTTCCTCGCGGCGCGGTGACCACCCCCTGAACGCGGCGCACCCGGCCGCCGACGACGTCGCCCGGGTGCGCCGCCCTCAGGGGTTTTCGCCTCCATGCCCGAAAAGTTCCGTGCGTCGGGTGTCCGGAGGGGACCGTCCGGCCCAACGCCTTGCCCCCGGGCACACACTTCACGCGGCTGACAGGTTTCGTTCATCACCGCGTCGGCCTGCCCGCCTAGGTTCGCCTGGCCGAAGCCGAGGAGGGTCATGTCCGAGACCAGCAAACACACCGTCAGCCGCAGAGGGGCGCTGGGCCTGCTCGGCGCGGGCGCCGCCGCACCGCTGCTGGGCACCGGCGTGGCCGACGCCGCGCCGCGGAGCGCCGCGTTCGTGCCGCAGGTCGGGTCCGGCGTGACGCCGGTGCAGGGCCTGCACCTCACCTTCGGCCGCGACCCCGCGCGCCAGATGGTGGTCTCCTGGATCACCGAGGGTTCCGTGCGCCGCCCGCGCGTGCTGTACGGCACGCTCGACGGCGGCTTCGGCGCCATGGCGCAGGCCGACACGCGCACCTACGTGGACGGCACGTCGGGCCGCACCGTGTGGGTGCACCACGCGCTGCTCGACCACCTGCGTCCGGGCACCGAGTACATCTACGCCGCGCAGCACGACGGCGCGACGCCCGACGCCGCCACCTTCCGCACCGCCCCCAGCGGCCGCTCGGCCTTCACGTTCACCAGCTTCGGCGACCAGTCGGCGCCGCAGGTGACCTGGAACGCCGCGGGCGCCGTGGGCCTCGACGCGAACTCCACGCCGGCCACGAAGGACATCGTGACGGGCATCGAGACCGTCGCGCCGCTGTTCCACCTGCTCAACGGCGACCTGTGCTACGCGAACCTCGACGTGGACCGCGTGCGCACCTGGAACAACTTCTTCACCAACAACACCCGGTCCGCGCGCTACCGGCCGTGGATGCCGGCCGCCGGCAACCACGAGATCGAGAAGCTCAACGGCGAGATCGGGCTCGGCGCCTACCAGGCGTACTTCGACCTGCCCTCCACCGAGACCGACCGCGAGCTGGCCGGCCTCTGGTACAGCTTCACCGCCGGCTCGGTGCGCGTGATCGTGCTGCAGAACGACGACAACGCCCTGCAGGACGGCGGCGACGTCTACATCAGCGGCTACTCCGGCGGCCGGCAGCTCAAGTGGCTGCAGAAGGAGCTGGCCGCGGCCCGCGCGTCGAAGGACGTCGACTGGATCGTCGTCGCGATGCACCAGGTCATGATCAGCACCTCGGACGCCAACGGCGCCGACCTCGGCCTGCGCGAGAAGTACGGGCCGCTGTTCGACAAGTACGGCGTGGACCTGGTGCTGTGCGGCCACGAGCACGACTACGAGCGCTCACTCGCCGTGCACGGGGTGGTCTCCGGCAGCGAGACGCTCACGCCGAACCCGGTGTCGACCGCGACCGACAACATCGACGCGACCCACGGCACCGTGCACATGGTCCTCGGCGGTGGCGGAGTTTCGGGCACCACCAACGGTTCCTTCTTCAAGAACGGCACCGCGAAGGTCATCACCGCGGTGTCGCCGAAGGCCGACCCGACCTCGGGCAAGCGCGTGTCGACCTACGTCAAGGAGCAGGCCGTGTGGAGCGCGGTCCGCGACGAGGAGCACCCGTACGGCTTCGCGTCGTTCACCGTGGACCCGGGCCGCCACCGCGGGGACACCACGACGATGCACGTGACCTACTACAACGTGAACAAGCCGCACGGCGAGCTCTCGGTGTTCGAGAAGTTCTCGCTGCACCGCCGCCGCTCCGACGGCTGAGCGGAATCTCCCAGGGCGGGGCGCCATCCGGGTGGGCCGGGATGGCGCCCTTTCCGCTTTTGGCGGTCAACCCCTCTTTCGCGGGCCCCTTCCGGGGATCTCGGGCGGGCGCGGGCACGCTACGGTTGCCCGCACCGGCGTTCGACGAGGACAGCCGTCCTTTGTGGACACGTCGGCCAGCGAGGAGCCCGCCGATGGACCACCCCTTCGTGCTCGACCCCGCCGCGCGCGACACGCACGGCGAAGGCGCGCGGCTGCGTGCGCGCGGGCCGCTGACGCCGGTCGAGCTGCCGGGCGGCGTCGCGGCGTGGGCGGTCACGAGCCCCGCGCTGCTGCGGCGGCTGCTCACCGACCCGCGCGTGTCGAAGGACCCGCGCCGGCACTGGCCCGCCTACCGCGACGGCGAGATCCCGGCCGACTGGCCGCTGCACATCTGGGTTTCCGTGCAGAACATGTTCACCGCCTACGGCAGCGAGCACCGGCGGCTGCGTTCGCTGGTGTCCCAGGCGTTCACGACCGCGCGCATCGAACGCCTGCGGCCGCGGATCGAGGAGATCACCGCCGACCTGCTCGACAGTCTGGCCGCCGGGCCCGCTTCGACGGACCTGCGCGAGAACTACTGCTACCCCTTGCCGATCGAGGTGATCAGCCGGCTGGTGGGCGTGCCGGAGGAGGCGCGGCCGGGGCTGCGCAAGGGAGTCGCGGGCCTGTTCGCGACGTCGGCCACCGCGGAAGAAGCCGCCGCCACCGTGAACCTGCTCTACGACCTGCTGGGCGCCCTGGTCGAAACCCGCCGCGCCGAACCCGGCGACGACCTGGCCACCGTGCTGATCTCCGCCCGCGACGAGGACGGCTCCTCGCTGACCGACGCCGAGCTCCTCGACTCGCTGATGCTCGTGATCACCGCCGGCCACGAGACCACGGTGAACCTGCTCGACCAGTCGGTGACGGCGTTGCTCACCCACCCCGCCCAGCTACGCCTGGTCCTCGACGGCGCCCGCACCTGGACCGACGTGATCGACGAAAGCCTGCGCTGGCAGTCGCCCGTGTCGCACCTGCCCCTGCGCTACGCCCTGGCCGACATCGAGGTCGGCACCACCACGATCCGCGCCGGCGACCCGATCCTGCCGTCCTTCGGCCCCTCCGGCCGCGACGAGGCCTGCCACGGCCCCGACGCCGCCGTCTTCGACGTGACGCGCGCGGACAAGTCGTCGCTGGCCTTCGGCCACGGCACGCACTACTGCCTGGGCGCCGCGCTGGCGCGGCTGGAGGCCGAGATCGCGTTGCCGGCGTTGTTCGCGCGGTTCCCGGATCTGGCGCTGGCCGTCGACGCCTCGGAGCTGCGGCCGGTGGCGTCGTTCATCACCAACGGCCACGAGTCGTTGCCGGTGCGGCTGTTCCAGTCTCCGCGTCAGGGAAGGAACAACCGGTAGACGTGGCGATCGCGGCCCCGGCCGCTCGCGACCTCGATCTCGAAGTTCCCGGTGACCAGGCCGGTCACCCCGGCCCACTCCCCGAACCCCTCAGCTCGCCACACGATCGCGCCCCGCGCGATGCCCTCCTCCGCCGACGGCTCGGAGACACCGTCTCCGACGCAGGACAGCCGAAGCCCGCCCCGGTCGAAGGTCACCACACCGTCCTCGCGCAGGCTCGTCTCGCCCGTCACGACCACGTGCGTTTCGTAGGACGCCTCGGTGGGCGCGTCGTCCGCGCTGCCCTCCAGCACCGTGATCGTGCCCGGCCCGGACTTCACGTCGAAACTCGGAGGCGTACCGGCCGGCGCACCACCGACGGCCTCGAAATCGATGAGCAGAACCTGTCGTTTCACCGCGCTTGCCGTTTCTCGCTAGTGGCCCGTCGACCCGATGTGCTCGGCCTCGATGCGCAGGATCAGCCGCACCTGGTCGCGCCCGCCGTACCACGCGTAGGGCCGGCCGGTGTAGCGCTGTGCGAGCTTGTCGATGTGCTCGGCGCCGCCCTCGGTCGTCACCTCCAGCACGCGCCCGCGCACGGTGAAGTAGCGGAACGGCTGCGCCGCGTCGGCGATGTTCAGCGCCACCCGCGGGTCGCGCTCGATGTTGCGCACCTTGCGGAACCCCTCGACCGTGTTCACGAGGATGTGCTTGCCGTCGGTGTCCACCCACGTCTGCGTGAGCTGGGGCGACCCGTCGGGCATGGTGGTGGCGATGAAGCAGAGACTCGGCTTCTCGAGCAATGCGACGAGGTTGTCGGGGAGATCCATGCGGCCACGCTAGCCGCCACTCGCGGGGGTTACCGAGTCAGGTTCGGTCTGTGGCCGGGGTTCCGGGCGCCGGCCGACGAACAGCAACGGGACGCTGAGGACGCAGACGACACCCGCCGCGGCGATCGCCACGCGCACGTTCGTGACGCCGGCCAGCACTCCCGCGGCGACGATGAACACCGGCCGCACCAGGCGGCCGCCGGTGGACCAGCTGCCGAGGGTCCTGGCCATCATGTCCCCGCGCGTGATCGTCATGCGGTGGGCGCTGAAGAGCGGGTTGAACACCCCGGCGGCGAACAGCAGCAGCGTGTCGATGGCGAGGAACGCGAGCATCCCGCCGAGGCCGGGGCCGACCATGGGGATCAGCAACACCCAAGGCGTGCGGGCGATCCCGGCCCACACCAGCACCCGCCGCGTGCCGAAGCGGGTCGCCAGGCGGGGTGCGAGCCGCGCGCCGAGCACCCCGCCCAGGCAGGGCAGGCCGATGACCAAGCCGTACTGCCACGGCCGGAAACCCAGCTCGTCGAGCATGAAGACGGTTTCCAGCGGCGAGATGGCGAGGATGGCGGACCCGAACAGCAGCGCATTGCCGAAGAGCGGCGCGAGTTCGTGGTGGCGCAGCAGGTAACGCCAGCCCTCGAGCAGGTCGCGCCCGGCGTGCGCAGCCGTGGTGCGCGCGGGCGGCGGAGGTTCGGGTGTCCGGATCGAGCGGACACCGAAGGCCGACACCAGGTACGACACGGCGTCGATCAGCATCGTCACGGCGGGCCCGGTCAGGGACACGAGCACGCCGCCCGCCGGCGGGCCGGCGGAGTTCACCGTCCAGCTCGCGGCTTCGAAGCGGCTGGCGGCTTCGGCTCGTTGGCGGGCGGTGACCAGGGCGCGCAGGTGAGCACCGCTGGCCGCGGTGAACGCCACGAGCGCCGTGGTCTGCACAATGCCGACCACGTAAAGCTGAATCAGCGACACGACACCGAAAACCACCGCCGCCGGCACCGTCGCCAGGACGACGAAGCGCACCACGTCGGCGGTGATCATCACCGGGCGTTTGCGGCGGAATTCGACGTGCCCGCCCAGGGGCAGGGCGAGGAGGGCCCCGGCGAGGCTCGGGAGGGCGGCGAGCAGTGAGACCTCGGTGGCCGAGGCGTGCAGGATGAGCACGGCCACGAGGGGCATCGCGCCGTAGCCGATGGCGGAGCCGGTCTCGCTCGCCGTGGAAGCCCACCACAGGCGGCGGAAATCCGGCCCCAGCCCCACCCTCATCCGGGTGACGATAGCGGTCCCGGACGGGTGGCCGGGACCGCCGAACCGACCTGGAGGGCAGCCGGACGGGTACTTTCGGGCCCAGTCTCGCGCGGGCGGGCACTTTCATCGCCGCTGGTGAAACGGCATCCCGCACGACCAGGGCGGAACGTGACACCGACGAGGACATCCGTCACTCACGGCGGGGAGCGGATAATCGGGCGAGTGGACGACGGACGCGCCGGCAAGGTCACTTTCGCGGACCTCGAGCTGTTGCTGAGCTTCGCCGACACCGAGCACTTCGGGCAGACCGCCACGGAGCTCGGCGTGAGCGTGGCCACGGTCCAGCGCGGAATCCGGGCGCTGGAACGCAAGCTGGAGATCCGGCTGGTCGAGCAGGACGGCCGCCGCGTGCGGATGCTGCCGGCCGGGCACGTGCTGGTGCGCGAGGCCCACGCGGTGCTGCGCGCGCGGTCCGACGCGGTCGGCGCGGCGCTCGCGGACGCCGGTGAGCCGCAACGGCTGCTGCGGATCGCGCACACGTACTCGCTCGGCCTCGGGTTCGTGCCCAGCGTGCTGGCCGACCTGCTCGCCGAACGCCCCGAGCTGCGCCTGCGCTGCACCCAGAGCCCGGCGACCGGCGTCGTGGAAATGCTGCTGCGCGGAGACGCCGACGCCGCGTTCTCGTCGGTGGCGCCGACCGAGTCCGACCTCGTGGTGGAGCCGCTGTTCACCGAGTCGCTGCTGCTGGCCCTGCCGGTGGACGACGAGCTCGCCGGCCGCGAGCGCGTGTCGCTGCGCGAGGTGAGCGAGCGGCCGTTCGTGGCGATGGAGCCGGGGTCGAGCAGCCGCACCCACATGGTCAACGCGTGCGCGCGGGCCGGGTTCGTCCCGCGCATCACGGTGGAGGGCAACGACCTCTTCGTGGTCGAGTCGATGGTCGGCGCGGGCATCGGCGTGTCGGTGGTGCCCGAAGGCATGAACGACCACCAGCACCCGCGCATCACCCGCGTCCCGATCGACGACCCGTCGTTCTCCGGCCGCACGATCTTCCTCGCCTGGCACCGCAGCTCCACCGTCGCCACCAGCGTGCAAACGCTTGCGCGCATCGCCCGCGCACACGGCAAACGCATGTCCCGACCGTTGCGTCGGGCGCAATGATCTCGCCACCCGATGGCGTTGTTCACCACCACCCGGCTCCCTACGCTTCGTGATCATGGCCGCCACCACCGCCCGCACCAGGACCTCCGCGTCCTGCACCGCCGCAGCGCGGGAAACCGGCGCGGCGGCCGGCCCGGAAACCCCCGGCACGGTCACGCGCGACACCGTCGCCGAGGTTCCCCTCGTTCTCGACCCCAGGGCGGCACGGCGGGCCTCCGCCGTGCGGGGCCGGGTCGCGGTACCCGGGGTGCTGCTCGTGAGCGAACCGGCCGGCCGAGGGGGCCGACCGGCGACCGCGAGCAGCACCACGCGACCACCCCGCGACCCGCACCGCCCCAGTGAGACTTCCCCTCTCCCCGGCTCGTGTTCCTCGCCTTCTACCGAGCAAAGGAGCCTGTCCCGTGACGACGACATCCGCACGCAAGGCCGACTGGTGAACCCGCCGGCCAAGGTGGTCACCTGCGCCGACTGGTGACGCGCCCTCACCCGATCCGGTACCGCCCCGCCGCCACCCTCGGCGGGGCGGTACCGCTGTGTCTCTCCCCCTGAACGCACCCCTCCCGAGCGCTGATGTCCGAAAGGGACTGACGTGGCGTTGCGAGCCCGGCCCGGCCACCGCTATCCGGCGCAGGTGGCGGGCACGCTCGCGCTCTGCTTCGCCTTCGAACTGGCCGACATCAACTCGTTCGCCTACGTCGCGCCCGCCGTGCACCACTCGCTGCACCTCGGCCTGCGCGCGATCTCCGTGGTCACGGCCGCGGGATTCCTCGGCATGTTCGCCGGCGCCACGGCCGGCGGCCGCGTGGCCGAGCGTCTGGGCCGCCGCCGCGCACTGCGTGGCTCCGTGCTGTGGTTCTCGATCTGTTCCCTGGCCACCGCGGGCGCCTTCGACACCACCAGCCTCCTGGCCGCGCGGTTCCTCACCGGCTGCGGCCTCGGCTCGATGACCGTGGTCGCGATCACCTACCTCACCGAACTGGTGCCGGCCGACCGGCGCGGCCGCACGCAGGCCGCCACGCTCGGCGCCGGGCTGCTCGGCATCCCCGCCATGGCGTTCTTCGCACGCGCCGTGATCGACCTCGGACCGCAGGGCTGGCGGCTCGTTTTCGTGTTCGGCGGGTTGGGCCTGGTTCCGCTCGTGCTCACGCGCCGGCTGCCGGAGTCCCCGGCGTGGCTGCTCGCGCAAGGCCGCGAAGCCGAGGCCGCGAGCATCGCCGCCGCCATCGAGCGGCGCGCCGGCAGCCCGCTCGCCACCACCACGCCGGCCCGCGTGCCGGTGCGCGAGCTCTTCCACGGCCGCTTCGCGCGTCCCACGGCGTTGCTCGCGATCGTGTGGGTCTTGCTCACGATCAGCTACTACGGCTTCGCGTCGTTCGCCCCGACCCTGTTGCACGAGCACGGGTTCACCCTCACCCGCAGCGTCGGCTACACCGCGCTGACCACGCTCGGCGCGGTGCCCGGCGCGCTGCTGGCCTGGCCGGTCGCCGATCGCTTCGGCCTGCGCGGCCCGGTCGCGGTGTTCAGCCTGCTCTTCGCCGGCGCAGGTGTCGCATATGGACTCACGTTCGCCCCGGCCGCCGTGGTGGTGTTCGGTTTCCTCGTGGCCGCGCTGAACCAGACCCTCGTCGCGCTGCTCTACTCCCACACCCCGCGGCTGTTCCCCGCACCGATCCGCGCCACCGCCACCGGCCTGTGTTACGGCGCCGGCCGGCTGGCCAACGCCCTCGGCCCGCTGCTCGTCGGCCAGATCTACCTGACGCTGGGCTACACGCCGGTATTCGTGTTCGTCGGCGCCTGCGGCGCCGTGATCGCACTGGCCGTACTCGTACTCGCACCGAGGAACCGCGCGGCAACCGGCGCCGTCACACGCCCCAGTCCGCGATGACCTCGTCCGTGTCCGCACCCGGCTTCGGCGGCGACGACGGCAGATCCGGTGCGGTACGCGAGAAGCGCGGCGCAGGAGCCGGCTGCATCACCCCGTCGAGTTCGACCAGGCCGGCGCGCGCGGCGATGTGCGGGTGGGCCGCGACCTCGTCGGGTTCGAGCACCGGGGTGACGCACGCGTCGACGTCGCCGAAGACCGCGGCCCACTCGTCGCGCGTGCGGGTGAGGAACTCCTTGGTGAACGCGGCCCGCAGCGCCGGCCAGCTCGTTTTCTCCAGCTGCGGCGGCAGATCCGCCGGGTCGAGGCCGAGGCCGGCGAGCAGCGCCGCGTAGAACTGCGGCTCCAGCGCGCCGACGGCGACGTAGCGGCCGTCCGCGCACACGTACGTGTCGTAGAACGGCGCGCCGCCGTCGAGCAGGTTCACGCCGCGCTCGTCGGACCACACGCCGAGGCCGCGCAGCGACCACACCATGAGGGCGAGCACGCTCGTGCCGTCGACCATCGCGGCGTCGACGACCTGGCCCAGGCCCGTGCGTTCCCGCTCCCACAGCGCGGAAAGCACGCCGACGAGCAGGAACATCGAGCCGCCGCCGAAGTCGCCGACGAGGTTGAGCGGCGGCACCGGCCGCTCACCCGCGCGGCCGATCGCGTTGAGCACGCCGACGAGCCCGATGTAGTTGATGTCGTGCCCGGCGCGCTGCGCCAGCGGGCCGTCCTGGCCCCAGCCGGTCATGCGGCCGTAGACCAGCCGCGGGTTGAGCGCGTGGCAGTCGGCCGGGCCGACGCCGAGGCGTTCGGTCACGCCGGGGCGCAGGCCCTCCACGAGCACGTCGGCCTTCGCGGCCAGCCGCAGCACGAGGTCGCGGCCTTCCGGCGTCTTCAGGTCCGCGGCGACGGACCGGCGCCCGCGCAGCAGCGGGTCGGCCTTGCCGCCGGTGAGGTCGAGCGAGCCCGAGGGCCGCTCGACGCGCACGACGTCGGCGCCCAGGTCGGCGAGCACCATGCACGCGTGCGGACCCGGGCCGATCCCGGCCAGCTCCACGACCTTCAGTCCGCTCAGCGGTCCCGCCACGTGCCCTCCTCAGCTCCGGTGCCGATCGCCCGACCCTACCGGGCCTCAGACCGCCAGTTTGGTGAGCAGCGCCACCAGGTGCCGGCGCTCGTCGGCGTCGAGCGGGGCCAGCATCGACTCGTTCACGCCGTCGACGACCGGGATCGCGCCGGCGAGCAGCTCCTCCCCCGCCGGCGTGAGCCGCAGTTCACGGCGGCGCCGATCGGCGCCCACGGTGCGCGTGATCAGCCCGCGTTCTTCCAGGCGCAGCAGCAAGTTCGCGAGCGTGGCCTTGTCGGTCGCCGCGCGCTGACCGGCCGAAGCCTGGTCGAGGCCCGGCGTCTCCGAGATCGCCACCAGCACGGCGTACTGCGGCTTCGTGAGCCCCGGCAGCTGCGCCTGCCAGCGCGCGCCGTGCTCCTGCAGGGCGCGCCGCAGCGCGTGGAACACCGACTCGTCCATCCGGCTCGTCATGATCTTCATGTTAGTATGAAGACGAACGGTTCGTATACGAACTTATCTACGCCGACGAGGAGGTACTGCCGTGCCCCACGACGATCTGAGGTCGTTCCTGGCCACGCTCGAGGACGAAGGCCAGCTGCTGCGGGTGACCGAGCAGGTCTCCCCCGAGCCCGACCTCGCCGCGGCCGCCAACGCCGCACCGCGGCTCGGCGACGCCGCCCCCGCCCTGTACTTCGACAACGTCGAGGGCTTCACCGACGCCCGCATCGCGCTCAACGTGCACGGGTCCTGGGCCAACCACGCGCTCGCGCTCGGGCTGCCGGCGCGCACGGGCGTGCGCGAGCAGGTGGCGGAGTTCATCCGCCGCTGGGACGAGTTCCCGGTGCCGGTCGAACGTCGGGAAGACCCGCCGTGGGCCGAAAACGTGCTCGAAGGCGCCGACGTCGACCTGTTCTCCGTGCTGCCGCTGTTCCGGCTCAACGACGGCGACGGCGGCTTCTACCTGGACAAGGCCGCGGTCGTGTCCCGGGATCCGGAGGACCCCAGCGACCACGGCAAGCAGAACGTCGGTGTCTACCGCCTGCAGGTGAAAGGCCCCGCCGAGCTGGGGATCCAGCCCGTACCGATGCACGACATCGCGCTGCAGCTGGCCAAGGCCGAGCGCGCGGGCGAGGACCTGCCGGTGGCGATCGCGCTGGGCAACGACCCGGTGATCCCCATCGTCGCGGCCACCCCGCTGGCCTACGACCAGAACGAGTACGAGCTGGCCGGCGCCCTGCGTGGCGCGCCCGCCCCGGTCACCGCCGCGCCGCTGACCGGCCTCGACGTGCCGTGGGGCGCGGAAGTGGTGCTGGAAGGCGTGATCCTCGGCCGGCGCCGCGAGCTGGAGGGGCCGTTCGGCGAGTTCACCGGCCACTACTCGGGCGGGCGCAGCATGCCGGTGATCCGGATCGACCGGATCTCCCACCGCACGCGTCCGGTGTTCGAGACGCTCTACCTCGGCATGCCGTGGACCGAGATCGACTACCTGATGGCCGCCAACACCTGCGTGCCGATCCACCGGCAGCTCACGGCCGAGTTCCCCGAGGTGCGCGCGGTGAACGCGATGTACACCCACGGCCTGCTGGCGATCATCTCCGCGAAATCGCGCTACGGCGGGTTCGCGAAAGCCGTCGGGATGCGGGCCATGACCACTCCGCACGGCCTCGGCTACCTCAAGACCGTGATCGTGGTCGACGAGGACGTCGACCCGTTCGATCTGCCGCGGGTGATGTGGGCGGTGTCCACGAAGGTGAACCCGGCCGGTGACGTGATGATCCTGCCGAACCTGCCCGTGGTGGCGCTCGACCCGGCGGCCGACCCCGCCGGCATCACGCACAAGATGATCATCGACGCGACCACGCCCGTGTCGCCGGACGACCGCGGCCACTTCAGCCAGCCGGTGAAGGACCTGCCGGAAACCGCCCGGTGGCTGGACAAACTGCGCGCGCTGGCCGCCCGGTGACCGCGCCGGAAGGAGCACCGACCGTGACCTGCCCCCGCTGCGACAACCCCGAGGTCGCGAAGCTCGCCGACTCGCCCGTGGCCGGGGTGTGGACCGTGCACCAGTGCCCGCGCTGCCGCTACACCTGGCGCAGCACGGAACCGGCGCGGCGCACCCGGCGTGCCGCCTACCCCGAGGAGTTCCGCCTCACCGCGCAGGACATCGCCGCGGCCACTGCCGTGCCCGCGGTGCCGCCGTTAGAGTCGCGGCCATGAGCGACACACTGATGTGGGAAGTCCGCGCCGCACCGGGGCGCCAGCAGGACCTGCTGTCGTGGGTCGAGGCCACCGCCGTGCCGGAACTCACGGCCACGGAGCAGTTCGCCGGCGCCGACGTCTACCTGGGCGGACAGGACCGCGTGGTGGTGATCGCGCGCTGGCACGCCACTCCCCCGCGGCTGCCCGACCCGCCGGAGGAGCTGCTCGCGCGGCCGGTCGCGCAGTGGCCGTTCCAACACCACAGCACCGTCACGCCCTGAACCCAGTAGGTTCGAGGAGCCGGAACACCCTCGTCTTGGAGGTCAGGAATGACAGTCGCGCAGATCGCCTACATCCGTCCCAAAGCGGGCAAAGAGGCGGAGGTGGAGCAGCTGCTGCGAGGGCTCGTCGACGCGGCGCGCCAGGAAGAGGGCACGCTGCTCTACCTGTTGAACAAGCGGGAGGGCGAGTTCGTGTTCTACGAGATGTTCGCCGACCTCGACGCTCTGAAGGTCCACAGTGGCAACGACGCGCTGCGCGGCCTGGTCGCGCGGGCCGATGAGCTGCTCGACGGCGGGATCACCGTGGACAAGGTGACCTACGTCGACGGAGCCGGTCGCTTCAACTGAAAAACGTCCCGTTCCCACCTCACCCGATGAGGGGACAATGAGGCTGACCCGGTGAACTGCTGGGTACTCCTCGAAACGTCCACCGGAATTCGGCACGACGGAAGGGAGCGCGAGATGGACGGCATGTTCGACAAGGCCAAGGAGAAGCTGCAGGAGTTCGCGGGCCAGCACCCGGACAAGGTCGACCAGGGCGTCGACAAGGCCGCCGACTTCGCCGACGAGAAGACCGGCGGCAAGCACGGTGACCAGATCCACCAGGGTGCCGACAAGCTGAAGGAACGTTTCGGCGGCGACGAGCAGCAGCAGTAAGTCGCGGCCGGACCACAGAGGGGCCTCCCCGCCGGTATCCCGAGCCGGCCGGGGAGGCCCTTCGTGGTTATTTCCGCAAGCTTTCCACCGCTTCGGCGAGGTCCACGACGTCGGCGTACTTCGCGTCGAGGTCCACGAGGTTGGTTTCGTGCACGGCTTGCGTGCGGTCCGCGCAGGCCTGGCGCACCACCTTCGGCCGGAACCCGTGGTTCAGCGCGTCCATCGCCGAGGCCCGCACACAGCCCGAGGTCGAAACCCCGGCCACCACCAGGGTGTCCACCCCGGACGTGACCAAAGTGGACGCGAGCGAAGTGCCGAAGAAGGCCGACGCGTACTGCTTCGTCACTACGACCTCACCCGGTTCGGGTTTCAACGGCCCGATTTCGCCCCAGCCGCCTTCGGCCCCTTCCTCGAACGCCTTGAGCGCCGGGACTTTCCGCACGAACAGCCCACCGTCGGCCAGGCCGCGCGAGTAGACCACCGAAGTCCACAGCACCGGGTGCCCGGCCGTGCGCGCGGCTTCGAGCAACGCGCCGGTCGCCTCGATCGCCGGGCCCGGCGCCGGCAGCTCGAACGGCCCGCCCACTTCGGTGTACGCGCGCACGAGGTCGATCACGAGCAGCGCGGGCCGCGTTCCCCAGCCGAGCCGGCCGGAGAACGCGGACCCGTGCGGCCCGCTCACGTCGCCGACCAGACCGGCCGTTGCGGGGCCGGCAGGCCGGTTTCCGCCTCACAGCGGGCCAGCAGTTCCTCGATCGGCGGGCCCATGTCGAACACGGGCAGCTCGGCCGGGCGCGAAGCCCGCAGCTGATCGCGCAGCGTCTGCGTGGCGGCAGTGTCCACCGTGCCGTCGGCCGCGACGACCACGCCGTAACCGCGAGCGCCGTCGGGCGTCACGAGGCCGCGCTCGACTTCCAGGCCCACCAACGCCGGGTCGCGTTCGAGCGGGTCGCCCCAGCCGCCGCCACCCCACGTCACGAAGTGCAGCACGTCGCCCGCGTGCACCGGCACGTCGTGGCACTTGCTGGGCAGCACTTCCTTCGTACCGTCGGCCCGCACGATCCACTTGGTGCCGCGGGCGCCGGGCGCGCCGCCGTTGACTCCCCACGGGTAGGTGAGCCAGCGGTCGTCGTGGATCGCGATCGTGCCGGGTTCTTCGAACACGTACGTCACGTCCACGCCGTTGCCGCCGCGGTGCAGGCCCGCGCCACCGGTGTCGGCGACGGTCTCCCAGCGTTCGATGCGCAGCGGGTAGTAGGACTCCAGGTACTCGCACGGGATGTTGACGAAACTCGGCCACAGCGAGTGCCCGTCGGGCCCGTCGCCCAGCGGCCGGCCGGGGATGCCGCCGAAGCCGATCGAGTACAGCTGGAACCACTCGCCCTTGCGTTCGCCGCTCGAGTAGTTGCCGGAGTACATGAAGTGCGGGCTGGAGGAGAACCCGGCGGCGTTGAGCAGCGCCGGGTTCGTCTGGCCCAGCAGGCCGCCGAAGAGGTCGAACACGCGCCCGATGCCGTGGTTGCGGCCGTTGAGCGAGGCCGGGTGCTTCGGCTTCCAGTAGGAACCGTCGGGGATGGTCACGTCGATCAGTGGGTAGAAGCCGTCGTTCCACAGGATCTGCGGGTCGGCGACGGTGATCATGTAGATCCCGAAGAACATCCGGGTGAGGTTCTCGTTGATGTAGTAGTTGATCGGTCCCGCGGCCTGCGGCGAGCTGCCGGTGAAGTCCAGGTGCACCTTCTCGCCGGTGCGCGTGAGCGAAAGCTTCAGCTCGTACGGGCCGAAGCCCACGCCGTCGTCGCAGATGTAGTCGGTGAAGCTGATCGTCTTGCCGTCTTCGAACACGGCCTGCAGCAGGATCTTCATGGCGTCGTAGTTGCGCTGCAGCAGAGCGTCCAAAGCGGACAGGTAGGTGGCCGTGCCGAACCGGTCGCACATCTCGATCACGCGGCGCGAGGCGGTGCGGCACGCGGCGACGAGCCCGTTGAGGTCGGCGCGGTTCCAGTCGGGCATGCGCACCTGGTTGAGGATGATGCGCAGCGCGTCTTCGTTGAGCTCGCCGCCCCGGTAGAGCTTGAACGGCGGCACGACCACGCCTTCTTCGTAGATCGTGCGCGCGTCGGTGGGCATCGAGGACGGCGTCTTGCCGCCGACGTCGGACATGTGCCCGAACATCGAGGCCCAGCCGACCAGGCGGTGCTCGTGGTAGATCGGCATCACGATCAGCCAGTCGTTGGCATGGCTGATCGCCGCGCCGCACGCGTACGGGTCGGACGTCATGAGCACGTCGCCCTCTTCGATGGTGCCCTCGAAGCCGTCGAGGAAGTCCGGGATGGACAGTCCGAACTGGCCCACCACCATCTTCCCGCTCGGGTCGCCGATGAGCGGGAACTCGTCGTGCTGCTCGCGGATGCCCGGCGACAGCGCGGTGCGGAAGAGCACCTCGTCCATCTCGTAGCGGGCGTTGCGCAGCCCGTTCTCGATCAGGTCGAGCGTGACCGGGTCCACTTCGGACTTGGTGATCGCGCCGGTGGCGGTCTCGATGATCTCGGCCAAGGCTCAGCCCTCCAACGGGGTGATCAGCAGGCTGCCGGACGCGTGCACGGTGGCGGCGTGGTCGGGCAGCACGAGGGTCGTGGAGTCCATTTCGGTCACGATCGCCGGACCGGCGACGACATCGCCGGCCAGCAGCTTCGCGCGGTCGTACACCTTCGCGTCGAGCTGCTTGCCCGACACGTGGATCGGATGCGTGTCGACCAGCGCGGCGGTGGGATCACCGGTGCCCTCGGGCAGCGTCACCGGCGCCACCGAAGGCCGCGGCCCGGTGACGGTGGCGCGCGCGTTCACCAGCTCGTGGTCCACGCCGAGCAGGAAGGAGAACAGCCGGTCGTGCTCGGTGTCGAAGTGCTTGGCCAGCAGCTCGAGCGCGGTGTCGGGCGTGTCGAGCGACGCCGGGTCGACCTCGACCGGGATCTCGAAACCCTGGCCGTGGTAGCGCACGTCGACCTGGAAGCCGAGCGTCTGGTCGGCCCGGTCGAGGCCCTGGTCCACGAGCCGGCCGCCGGCCTCGTCCCCCAGCTCGCGCAGGATCTGCACCAGCTCGGCGCCGGTGAGGTCGGCGAAGCGGCGCAGCACGGTGCGGGCCGACACGTCGCGCAGGCTCGTGGTGGCGTCGCCGAGCGCGCACAGCACGCCGGGTGAGGGCGGCACGATCACGGGCCACGCGCCGGTGAGCTTGCCGAGGGCGTTGGCGTGCAACGGACCCGCGCCGCCGAACGCGACGAGCGCGAAGTCTCGCGGGTCGAAGCCCTGCTGCACCGAGACCAGCCGCAGGCCGCCGAGCATGTTCTCGTTGACGATGTCGATGATCCCGGCCGCGGCGGCTTCGACGCTGGGCAGGCCCATCGCGTCGGCGACCTTGCCCACGGCGGTGCGGGCGGCTTCGACGTCGAGCGTGATCTCGCCACCGGCCAGCTGCGCGGGCAGGTAACCGAGCACCACGTTGGCGTCGGTCACCGTCGGTTCGGTGCCGCCCTTGCCGTACGCGGCGGGACCCGGGTCGGCACCCGCGGACTGCGGGCCCACGCGCAGCGCCTTCGTCAGCTCCGGCACGTGCGCGATGGAACCGCCGCCGGCGCCGACCGTGCGAACGTCCACACTGGACGCCCGCACGGTGAGGTCACCGACCTGCGTCTCGCGGCCGATGCGCGGGTTGAGGTCCTGCACGAGCGCGACGTCGGTGGACGTGCCGCCCATGTCGAACGTGATGAGGTCGCGGTGGCCGCACTGCTCGGCCACCCACACCGCGCCGGTCACGCCGCCGGCCGGGCCGGACAGCAGCATCGTGACGGGAGCGGCGACCGCCGCATCGGCCGCCGACAGGCCGCCGTCGCTGCGCAGGATGGCCAGCTCGCCGGCCACCCCGCTGGCGGCGAGCTCCCCGGCGAGGGTCTCCACGTACTTCTTCACCTGCGGCTGCACGTACCCGTTGGCGACGGTGGTGACCGTGCGCTCGTATTCGCGCAGCTCGGGCAGCACGTCCGAGGACAGCGACACCGGCACCCCGGGCAGCACCTCGGCGGCGATCTCGCCGACGCGGCGCTCGTGCGCGGAATCGGCGAAGGAGTTGATCAGCGACACGGCGAGCGCCTGGATCCCGCGTCCGCGCAGCTTTTCCAGCTGGGCGCGTACGTCGGCCTCGTCGAGCTCGCGGATCACCGCGCCGTCGCTCGCGATGCGCTCGTCGACCTCGACGGTGTTCTCCAGCGCGGCAAGGGGTTCCGGCTTCGGCCAGATGATCCAGCCGGCGAGCCCGCCCGGTACGTACGAGCGCGC
The DNA here is from genome assembly GCF_035918295.1 of Amycolatopsis rhabdoformis. Taxonomy (GTDB): domain Bacteria; phylum Actinomycetota; class Actinomycetes; order Mycobacteriales; family Pseudonocardiaceae; genus Amycolatopsis; species Amycolatopsis rhabdoformis. The sequence continues at coordinate 1,105,300 of NZ_CP142149.1, read as the reverse complement.
GATCTGCAGCACCTGGCGGAAGCCGCGTGTGGTCACCAGCCCCACGCGCGCGCCCTTGCCTTCGAGGATCGCGTTGGTGGCCACGGTGGTGCCGTGCAGCACCTGCGCGACCTCGCTCAACGCGATGCCCGCGTCGGCACACACCTTCGCGATGCCGTTGCGGACGCCGACCGACTGGTCGGCGGGGGTCGACGGGGTCTTCGCCCGCCAGGTGCCCCCGGTCGTCTCCTCGACCAGCAACACGTCGGTGAACGTGCCACCCACGTCTACTCCGAGCCGGTACGTCATATCTTCTCCTGCTCCTGGGCCGCCCGAACCATCACAGCTCGGGCGTTGCGGATGTGGGCGGTCATCACGGCTCGGGCCCATTCGAGGTCGCCGGCGCGCAGGGCGGCGACGATCTCGACGTGGTGCGCGAGGCTGCGCCGCAGGGACTGTTCGTCGTAGGTGTGGAAGTTGCGCAGCACGATCGGCGCGTGGATGGCGCTGGCGAGCGCGCCGGCCAGCGCCGGGTGCCGGGCGAGGGCCACGAGCTTGGCGTGGAACTCGCGGTTCATCGGCACGAGCGCGTCGAGGTCCTGTCCCGGTCCGGGGGAACCGATCTCGACCATGCGGGCGGCGAGCTCGTCGAGCGCGGCCAGGTCGGCCTCGCCCGCGTGGGGCACGGCGAGCGCGGTGAGCTGGGGTTCCAGCAGGGTGCGCAGCTCGAACACGCCCTCCAGCTCGTCGACGGTCCACCGGCTGACCCGGGCACCGCGGTTGGGCACGAGCTCCACGATGCCCTCGGCCGCGAGCCGGGTCAGCGCCTCGCGGACCGGGGTCCGGCTCACGCCGAGCCGCACGGCCAGCTCGACCTCGCCGAGCCGGGCACCGGCCGGGAACTCGCCCCGCAGGATGAGCTCGCGCAGTGCGTCCACCGCGCGTCCCGAGCTTGTCGCTGGCTGTGTCACCCGTCACCTCGTCTCGCAGATTGTGTGCAATCTAGGCCGACGCCTTGTCCAACGCAAGGCGTGGGGCGTACTTTCGCACTGGATGTATACAAGGAGGAATTCCGTGGGAAATCTGCTCGGTACCGCCGGAACCCCGCGCAAGCGCCTGCGTGAGCTGCTGGCGGCCGGTCCGCCACTGGTCGCGCCCGGGGCGTACGACGCGCTTTCGGCCCGGCTGGTGGAGCAGGCCGGGTTCGACGTCGTGTACATGACAGGCTTCGGCACCACCGCGTCGCTGATCGGGCGGCCCGACGTGGGGCTGCTCTCGGCGGCGGAGATGGTGGACAACGCGACGCGGATCGTCTCGGCGGTCGACCTGCCCGTGATCGCGGACGCCGACACCGGTTACGGCAACGCGATCAACGTGGTGCGCACGGTGCGGGCCTACGAACAGGCCGGCGTGGCGGCGATCCACCTCGAAGACCAGGTGATGCCGAAGAAGTGCGGCCACATGTCGGGCAAGGCCGTGATCTCGCGCGAGGAGATGGTCGGCAAGATCGCCGCGGCCGCCGCGGCCCGGCGCGACCCGGACTTCGTGCTCATCGCCCGCACGGACGCCGCCGCCGTCCACGGCCTCGACGACGCCCTCGGCCGCGCCAAGGCCTACGCCGACGCGGGCGCCGACGTGCTGTTCGTCGAAGCGCCCACGAGCGAGGAGAGCATCGAGCGCGTGGCCACGGAGCTGCGCGGCGTCGCGCCGCTGGTGTTCAACTGGGCCGAAGGCGGCCGCACGCCCCCGCTGCCGCTCTCGCGCATCACGGAACTCGGCTTCTCCCTGGTGCTGTACCCGATCGGCACCCTGCTCGCCGCCACGGCCGGCATCCGCTCCCTGCTCGACGTGATCCAGCGCGACGGCACCCCCACCGCGGCGCTGCCGGGCGTGCCGACGTTCGACGAGTTCACCACGCTCATCGGGCTGCCCGAGGTGCGCGACCTGGAGCAGCGGTTTTCCGGGGAGTGATCAGGGTTTCCGCGCGGTGATCAGGAGGTGCTCCTCCACCTGCGCGCCGGGCTTGCCGGGCTCGAAGACCTCCGACCGCGTGCCGGTCACCTCGAGCCCGGCGGCCCGGACCCGATTCTCGAGATCTTCGGGCGCGAAGCTCGTGACCCGGATGGCGTGGCCGAGGAACTCGATCGGCAGGTCCTCGATGTCACCGGGCACGGTGATCAGCACGAGCTGCCCGCCAGGCTTGAGCCACGCGGCGACTTTGCCGAGCAAGCCTTCCGTCTCGGCCCGGGTGAGCTGCACGAACGAGAAGAACGCGCAGACCGCGTCCCAGCTCGCCGCCTCCGACTCCCACTCGCGCACGTCGACGTGCAGGAACTCCGCCGCCGGCACCTGCTCACGCGCGATGCGCACCATCTCGGCCGACACGTCGAGCCCCGTGACGTGATGCCCCGCCGCGGCCAGCTCCGAGGCCAGCGGCCGGCCCGTCCCGCTGCCCAGATCGAGCACCTTCGACTCCGGCGCCAGCTCGGCCACCAGCTCCCGGATGGCCGCGTCCACCAGCGGCCGGGCGCCGAAGGCTTCCTCGTACTCCGCGCCGAGTGCGTCGAACAGTTCCTCAGCGGTGGCTTCCTCGCCCATCCCGGTCTCCCCTCGTGAGGGGACCACTGTGACACAGAAAGAGGTGGCACAGGACCAGCTCCTGGAAAGGCCGCTACTCGGCCCAGATCCCCCGCACATGCCGGATGTGCCGGTACATCAAGGCTTCCGCCCCGCCCGCGTCGCGGGCTTCGATGAGGTCCAGCAGTTCCGCGTGTTCGTGGGACGACGGGATGAGCTCGTCGCGGTCGGCGAGGCCGCGGAGGCCGTAGATGCGGGAGCGGGAGCGCAGGGAGCGGACGGTCTCGACGAGGTGGGGGTTGCCGGCCTGGTCGAGCAGGCGCAGGTGGAACTGCATGTCCGTGGCGACGTGCGCGATGAGGTCGCCCGAGGCGGCCGCGCGTTCGATGCCGGCGGCGAGCGGGCGCAGTTCGGCGAGCACCGCCGGGTCGACGCCGGTGGCGGCGAGGCGGCGGACGGTGGGCACCTCGATGAGGGCGCGCAGCTCGCTGAGGTCGTCGAGGTCCTTTTCGGACGGTTCGGTGACGCGGAAGCCCTTGTTGCGCACCGTGTCGATCAAGCCCTCTTTCACGAGGTCGAGCATGGCCTCGCGCACGGGGGTGGCGGACACGCCGAACTGCGTGGCCAGCGTCGGCGCCGAGTAGACGACGCCGGGGCGCAGCTCCCCGGAGATCACGGCCGCGCGCAGCGTCTGCGTGATCTGGTCGCGCAGGTTGCGCTGCACGCCGAAGGTGGGCAGCGTGAGCGCGAGGTGCTCCTGGCCGGTCAACGTGACTCCCCCCGGGCGGCCTCGTAGGTGGTGGCGGCGACCACCAGATCCTCCCACGCCATTCCCACGCTCTTGAACAGCCGGGGCCCCACTCCCAACGCAGCCACGCCGCGGACCACTTCGGACAGCGGCACCAGCTCGGAAGCGGCCAGCGCACCGTCCGACACCGCCAGGACCACGTCGCCGGCCTCGCGCAGCGCCGTCTCCACGGCCTCGACGACCACCGTCGCACGGGCGGCCAACGCGGAGTCGACCTCCCGCACGTGCGGTTCGTGCGAGCCCACCGCCACCACCACCGCCGAATCCCGCACCAGCGCACCGTCGAACAACGGCGTCGGCGAGGTCGTGCAGCAGGCGACGAGATCGGCCGAAGCCACGTCCGCGGCCGTGCCCACCCGGGCGTCGCAGGCCGCCGCGAACTCGGCCGTGCGGGACGGAGAGCGGCCGACCACCACGACCTCGCGCACCGACCGGACCGAACGCAGGGCTTCGATGTGGCTCGCCGCCTGCGGTCCCGTGCCGAACACCACCAGCCGCGACGCGTCCGGCGGCGCCAGGCAGTCGACGGCCAGGGCCGACACCGCCGCGGTGCGCACGGACGTGAGCGCGACGCCGTCGAGCAGCGCCAGCGGGGTGAGGGTGGGGCCGTCGAGCAGCAGGTACTCGCCCTGGATGCGCGGCCGCCCGAGCGCCGGGTTGCCCGGCGCGACCGTGGCCACCTTCACCCCGGCGTAGGCGCCCCAGAACGCCGGCATGAGCAGGAACTGCCCGCTCGGCACCGGCACGACACCCCGCGCGGGGTCTGCCGAGGGATCCAAACCACCGGCGAGCGCCGAGCGCAGCGCCGCGATCGCCGCGGGCATCGACGGCCGCGCGGTCAGCACTTCGGTCACAGTTCGAACCCCGTGGGGAACGGGTCGTCGGGGTCGAGGAAGTACTGCGCCGTGCCGGTGAGCCACGCGCGGCCGGTGATCGTGGGGACCACGGCGGGCAGCGAGCCCACGGTGGTCTCCTCGACCAGGCGGCCGATGAAGTGCGTGCCGATGAACGACTCGTTGCGGAAATCGGTGTTCAGCGCCAGCTCGCCCCGCGCGTGCAGCTGCGCCATCCGCGCGCTCGTGCCGGTGCCACACGGCGAACGGTCGAACCAGCCGGGGTGGATCGCCATGGCGTGCCGCGATACGCGCGCGTCGGAACCCGGCGCGGCCAGGTACACGTGGTGGCACCCGGAGATCTCGGTGTTCACCGGGTGCACGGGCCGGTCCTGGTCGTTGATCGCGTCCATGATGGACAGTCCGGCGTCGAGCAGCTTCTGCTTCTCCGCCCGGTCGAACGGAAGCCCGAGCTCGTCGGTCGCGACGATCGCGTAGAAGTTGCCGCCGAACGCCAGGTCGTACCGGACCTGGCCGAGCCCCGGCACCTCGAGCTTGCGGTCGAGCCCGACCGAGAACGACGGCACGTTGCGGATCGTGACCGACTTCGCGACCCCGTCGTGCACCGCCACCTCGGCGACGACCAGGCCGGCCGGGGTGTCGAGCCGGATCGTGGTGACCGGCTCGACGACCTCGACCATGCCCGTTTCGACCAGCACCGTCGCGACGCCGATGGTGCCGTGGCCGCACATCGGCAGGCAGCCCGACACCTCGATGAACAGCACGCCCCAGTCGGCGTCCGGGCGGGTGGGCGGCTGCAGGATCGCGCCGCTCATCGCCGAATGCCCGCGCGGCTCGTTCATCAGCAGCTGCCGGAGGTGGTCGAGGTGCTCGACGAAGTACTGCCGGCGCTCGAACATCGTGGCGCCCGGCACGACCCCGACCCCACCCGTGATCACGCGGGTCGGCATCCCCTCGGTGTGGGAGTCGACCGCGTGGAACAGCCGCTTGGCGCGCATGGTCTAGGAAAGCCCTTCTTCGAGCGCTCGTTCGGTGGCCTGGCGGACGGCCTTCTCCTGCTCGGGTGTGAGCGGCACCCGGGGCTGGCGGCACGGCCCGCCGTAGCGGCCCGCGAGATCCATGCTCAGCTTGATCGCCTGCACGAACTCGGTGAGCGAATCCCAGCGCAGCAACGGGTGCAGCAGCCGGTAGAGCGGCACGGCCTTGTCCAGGTCGCCCGCCTTCGCCGCGGCCCACAGCTCGCTGGTGGCCTTCGGGAACGCGTTGGGGTAGCCCGCGACCCAGCCGGGCGCGCCGGCGATCGCCAGCTCCAGCATCACGTCGTCGGCCCCGCACAGCACGTCGAGCTCCGGCGCCAGCTCGGCGATCCGGTACGGGCGCCGCACGTCGCCCGAGAACTCCTTGACCCCGGAGATCAGACCCTCGGCGTGCAGCTCGGCCAGCAGCTCCGGCACGAGGTCGACCTTGGTGTCGAACGGGTTGTTGTAGGCGACGATCGGCACGCCGGCCTTCGCGACCTCGCGGTAGTGCGCGAGCACCGCGCGCTCGTCGGCCCGGTAGGAGTTGGGCGGCAGCAGCATCACCGCGGGGCAGCCCGCTTCGGCCGCGTCCTCGGCCCAGCGCCGGGCCTCCGTGGCGCCGTAGGCGGCGACACCCGGCATCACGGTGAAGCCCTCGGGCGCGGCTTCGACGGCCGTGCGGACCACGCGCGAGCGCTCCTCGGGGCTCAGCGTCTGGTACTCGCCCAGCGAACCGTTGGGGGTCACGCCGTCACAACCGCTTTCGGCCAGCCACGCGACGTGCTCGGCGTAGGTGTCGAAGTCGACCGTCAGCGTGTCCGGGGCGTTCTCCCGCAAGGGAAGTGCCGCCGCCACCAGCACGCCGTGCCACGGCTTTTCGCGCCCGGTCATGAAGCCTCCACGAAGTCGATGTTACCCAGAGCGTCGAGCAGGACCCGAGCGCGCAAACCCGCTCGGAAAATTCATCGTGCCATGTGTCATGTGACATTGTACAGTGGCCTGACCTCGTCCCCCATCGTGGGAGGCTCCATGTCAGAGACGACCGGCGCGCCCCCGAACCTCACTTCACACGTGCTGGCGGCCCGGCTCGAACGCCTGCCGATCTCCCGGTTCCACTACAAGCTGCTCTTCGCGGGCGGCCTCGGCTACACCTTCGACGCGATGGACGGCGCGATCGTCGCCTTCATCCTCCCCTCCGTGACCGCCGAATGGGGGCTCTCCAGCGGAGCCACCGGCATCCTCGGCAGCAGCCTGCTCATCGGCTTCCTCTTCGGCGCGTTCGGCGCCGGCGTGCTCGGCGACAAGATCGGCCGGCGCGCGGTGATGGTGAGCGCGCTGATCCTCTACGCGGCCGCCAGCCTCGTCGCGGCCGCGGCGCCGAACTTCGCCGTGTTGTTCATCGCGCGCGTGGTGGCGGGCATGGGCACCGGCGCGGAGAGCGCGATCATCGCGCCCTACCTGTCGGAGTTCGTGCCGTCCCGCGTGCGCGGCCGGTACATCGGTTCCCTGGCCGGATTCTTCGCGTTCGGCTACGTGTTCGCGAGCCTGCTCGGCTACTTCGTGGTCAGCGACGTGCCCCACGGCTGGCGGTGGGTGCAGGTGCTCACCGCCGTGCCGATCGTGATGCTGCTGTGGTGGCGCCGGTCATTGCCGGAATCGCCGCGGTTCCTGCACGTGCACGGCCGGGTGGCGGAAGCCGAGCTGGTGGTGCGCGACATCGAACGCCAGGTGAGCGCCCGCGTCGGCCCGCTCCCTGCGCCACAACCGTCCACACAGGACGAAGACGTGCAGGTGTCCTCGGGCACCATCGCGTCGAACCTGCGCGCGCTCGTTTCGTCCGGCCTGCGCAAGACCACGATCACGTCGTGGGTCTACTGGTTCGTGGCGATCTTCACCTACTACGGCTTCTTCACCTGGATCCCGTCGCTGCTGGTGAAGCAGGGCTTCGACATTTCGAAGAGCTTCCTGTTCTCCATCCTCATCTACCTCGCGCAGATCCCGGGCTACTACTCAGCCGCGTTCGTGAGCGAGCGCATCGAGCGCAAGTGGACGATCGTGATCTACCTGGCCGGTGGCGCGATCGGCGCGCTGGGCCTGGCGTTCGCGGGCACCAGTACGCAGATCCTGGTCTGGGGCATCGTGCTGTCGTTCTTCATGAACGGCAACGCGGCGCTCGAATACTCCTACACGTCCGAGATCTACCCGACGATGATCCGCACCACCGGCCTCGGCGTCGCGTCGGCGGTCGGGCGGATCGGCGGCATCATCGCGCCGATCGTGATCGGGTTCTCCTACAGCAACGTCGGCTTCGGCGGCGTGTTCACGATGCTGCTGGTGCTGCTGGTGATCGGCGCCGCCGTGGTGGCCGTGTTCGGCCAGCGCACCACCGGTCGCTCGCTCGAGACGATCGGGCAGGAGACGATCGGACGTGACTGAACCCCTCTCGGAAGGCGAACCGATGGCAGATCTCACCGTCCGGCACGTGAGCGTGGTCGACCCGGAGACCGAGCGGGTGGCCGGTGACCACACGATCCGCGTCGAGGCCGGCCGGATCACGGCGGTCGAGCCCGATCCCGGCGGTGCGGTCGGTGCCGGCGAACTCGACGGCACGGGCCTGTTCGCGGTGCCGGGGCTGATCGACTGCCACGTGCACGTGAACGCGGTGAGCGCGGCGCTCGGCACGGTGGCCGACGCGTCACCCGCGTACGTGGCCGCGCAGGCTTCGCACCTGTTGAAGGACATGCTGGCGCGCGGCTTCACCAGTGTCCGCGACGTCGGCGGCGCCGACTTCGGCATCGCGGCTGCCGTGGCCGAGGGCCTGTTCACCGGGCCGCGGATCTTCTTCGGCGGCAAGGCACTTTCGCAGACCGGCGGCCACGGCGACCTGCGCCCGGCCGGGCGCGACGTGCACGACCAGCACTACGCGATCCCGATCCTCGGCCGCGTGTGCGACGGCGTGGACGAGGTGCGCCGCGCCGCCCGCGACGAGATCCGCCGCGGCGCGTACCACCTGAAGATCATGCTGTCCGGCGGCTGCGCGAGCCCCACCGACCGTGTCGACTCGCTGCAGTTCTCCGACGAGGAGGTGACGGCGATCGTGGAGGAGGCGGCCGCGGCGAACCTCTACACGGCCGGGCACGCCTACACCGCCGACGCCGTGAACCGCGGCCTGCGCCTCGGTGTGCGCACCATCGAACACGGCAACCTCCTCGACGAGACCTCGATCGACCTGTTCCTGGCGCACGACGCGTTCTACGTGCCGACGCTGGTCACCTACCAGGCGCTGCTGGAGCAGAGCCGCGAGCTGGGGTTCACGGCGGAGCAGTACGAGAAGGTCGTGCGGGTGACGGAAAACGGCTACGAGGCCCTGCGGCTCGCGGACTCGGCCGGGGTGCGCATCGCGTACGGCAGTGACCTGCTGGGCGCGATGCAGGCGCGGCAGTCGGAGGAGTTCACGTTGCGCGCCAAGGTGCAGAAGCCGGGTGCGGTGCTGCGCTCGGCGACCTCGGTGGCCGCCGAACTGCTGCGCCAGGTCGGCCAGGTGGGCACGCTGGCGGCCGGCGCGCACGGTGACGTGGTGCTGGCGCGCGCGAACCCGTTGGAGGGATTGGAGGTGCTGGCGAATCCGTCGACCGGGGTGGCGGCGGTGGTCCAGGACGGGGTGGTGCGGGTGCGGCGCTGACCGACCGCGAGCGCCCGAAAATTCCGGACCCGAGGGGGCCTGACAGGTCCCCTCTGGGCGCCGGACGGGGCCTCACGCGGCGCTAGCCTCGGTCGTGGATCACAGCCACACCAGGAGGAACGCACCATGAAGGCCCTGTCCATCACCGCGTACGGCGACCCCGACGTGCTCGAGCCGGTCGAGGTCCCCGAGCCCGTCCCCGGGCCCGGGGAGATCGGCATCACCGTGTCGCACTCGGCTGTCGGGCTGGTCGACGCGATCATCCGCCGCGGCGAACTGGCCGACTACGACTACGCGCCCCGGCCGCCGGTGGTGCCCGGGCTCGAAGTGGCGGGCACCGTGCGCGCGGTGGGCCCGGGTGTCGACCGGTTCGCCGTCGGCGACGAGGTGGCGACGTTGACGCTGCCGGGAATGGGTGGCTACGCGGAAGTCACCGTCGCGCCCGCCGACCTGGTGGTGCCGCTGGCGGGTACGGGAGTGAGCCGCGAACAGGCCGTGGCGGGGTTCGCGAACACGGTCACGGCGTACCTGTCCCTCACCGAGGCGGTGCGCCCGCCGGCCGGCGGCACGGTGCTGGTGCACGGCGCGCTCGGCGGGCTGTCGTCGGTCTACCCCGAGGTGGCACGGCTGCTCGGGGCGAAGGAGGTGGTCGGCACCGTGCGCCGGACCGAGCAGGTCGACGCGGCGCTCGCGCTCGGGTTCGACCGGGTGGTCCTCTCCGGTGAGCTCACCGAGGCGCTGGGCGACGAGCGGTTCACCGTGATCGTCGATCCGGTGGGCGGTGAGGTGCGGCGGGCTTCGCTGGGTCTGCTCGCTCCCATGGGACGGCTGCTCGCGGTGGGCAACGCGGGCGGCGGACCCGGCGCGGCGCTCGACTCGAACGCGGTGTGGGGCGGCAACATCGGCGTGGTCGGGTTCAACGTGGGCGGCTACCTGGGTGCGGACACCTCGCCGGCCGTGCCCGCGGCGCGGGCGGTGCTGCCGCTGTTCACCGAGGGGAAGATCCGCCTGCCCGTGACGGCGCTGCCGTTCGCCGAGGCCCGCGAAGCGCACCGCCGGATCGATGCCCGCGAGGTGAGCGGGCGGCTGGTCCTCGCTTCGCTCTAGGCTCGGGCGCATGGAGCAGGACGACGAGCTGAGCGAGTTCCTGCGCTCGCGCCGCGCCCGGGTCACCCCGGCCGAGGCCGGGCTGGGTCCGGGCGCCGGCGTTCGCCGCGTCCCCGGCCTGCGGCGCGAGGAGGTCGCGCGGCTGGCCGGGGTGAACGTGGACTACTACGTGCGGCTGGAGCGCGGCCGCCGGATCAACCCGTCCGATTCGGTGCTCGACGCCGTGGCCCGCGCGCTGCGGCTGAACGCCACGGAGCGGGCGCACCTGTTCGCGCTGGTGCGCCCCGGCAGCACCCGTCCGGCGCGGCGCTCGGTCCCGCCGCAGCGGGTGCGGCCGTCACTGCACCGGATCCTCGAAGCCCACGAGCCACTGCCGGCGCTGGTGCTCGGCCGCCGGATGGACGTGCTCGCCGCGAACCGGCCGGCCCGCGCGCTGTACACGGACTGGGAAGCCCTGCCCGGGCCGGCGCGCAACATGGTGCGGTTCCTCTTCACCGACCCGGCGGCGCGCAGCGTGCTGGTGGACTGGGCGGGCAACGCGACCGCGGCCGTCGCGCACCTGCGCCTCTACCAGGGCCGCAACCCCGCCGACCCGCTGCTGGCGGACCTGGTCGCGGACCTGTCGGCCGCGAGCGAGGACTTCCGCGACCGATGGGCCGACCACGACGTGCACCAGCACACCTACGGCGCGAAGGAGTTCGACCACCCGGTGGCGGGCCGGTTCACCCTGGCCTACGAGCTGCTCGGCGTGCTGGACGACGCGGACCAGTTCCTCACGCTCTACACGGCGGAACCGGGCTCGGCCGCGGAGGCCGCGGTGCGGCGCCTCGGCGCGGGGTCCCTCGCGGAGGCCTGACCCCTCGGGGATGCTTGCCCCCTTGTGGACGGTGCTCACCCCCCGCGGCACCGCGATCGGCGCGAGCCGCGTCCGCCCACGGCGACCGCGTGCCGGTCCTCAGCCGAGCCGGACCGTCGCCGTTTCCGGACCCGCGTTGACTTCCACCGCGCCGCGACGGGCCGTGAGGCGGGCGTAGTCCTGCTCGGCGAGCACCACGATCGGCAGCCGCAGGTCGTACAGCTCGGCCGCGACCCACGCGCCGAGCATGAGGATGGCGTCCGGTTCGGTCAGCAGCAGGGCCGCAGGTGCCGTGCCGGCGCGGATTTGTTCGGCCAGCACCGAGGACGAGGAGCTCGAGCCACGCGCGCGGGGCAGCGCCACCACGCGGCCGGTGAGGGTGGCGCCGCGCTGGGGGTGGTGCTCGTCGACGATGCGGCCGGCCAGGTCGGTGCCGCCCCAGAACGACAGCGGCGCGTCGAGCACCAGCAGTTCGCCGGCGGCCGAGCCGGCGAACACGGTGCAGCCGGTCAGCCCGCCCACAGCGCCTCGTCCCGCACGATCCGGCCCGCGCGCGCAGAGGCGACGCATTCGGCCAGCGAACCGAGAGCCACGTCGACACCGATGTTGCCGGGCGCGTACCAAGCCCACTTGCCGGAGTTCGTCATCGCCGTGCGCACGTCCGGCTCGACGATCGGCGTGATGTACGTGCAGGTGTCGACGATGATCCGCCCGCCCGCCGCGCGCACGGTTTCCGCGTGGCCCAGGCGTTCCGCTTCCGCCAGCACCGCGCGGCTCGTGGTCACGTAGGCGCGCACGCGCAACGGCTCGCCGCCGGAGAGCAGGCCGGCCAGCCGTTCGAACTCGGTGAGCGAGAAGTGCGGGGTGCCGAGACACAGCGCGTCGATGATGGCGCCGCGCGCGGTGGTCAGCTCGTCGCGGATCGCGCGCACCTGCGCGGCGCCGACCACGTGCACCGGGAGGTCCGGCGAAGCCACCGTCGCGAGGTCCGGCGCTTCCGGCGTGACGCCGACGACGTGGAACAACCCCACTCCCCCGCTCGACGCGGCCGCGGCCCCGAAGGCCTTGAGCTGGTCTTCGGTCACCGCCGCCGGCACGCCCGTGAGCACCGGAACCCCGCTGCCCGCGAGCCTTCCCGCGAGGTGGCCGAGCACGCCCCACGCGGCGTCTTCGCCGAGCAGCCGGGGCGACAGGGCCGCGCAGTCGAGGCGGATCGTGGCGCGGCGGTGCTCGTCGCGGTGCAGGCCGGCGTCCGGCACGCGGCCGGTGACGGCGGCGGCGATGTCGAGGAAATCGCCGTAGCGGTCGGTTCGGGCGCCGAGCACGGAGTTGGCGAACACGATCGCGTTGGACTCGGCCCAGGCCACGTGCGTGCCGAACGCCGGCCGGTGCGTGAGCTGGTAGGGCGCGCAGGTCCAGGTCGGGGTGCAGCCGAGCGCGGTGTAGGCGGCCATCTGGCGGCGCGCCCCGGCGGCCGTTTCGGGGTCGGCACGCACCACTTCGGGGTGGCGCAGGTCGAGCGAACCGACGTTGAGCGTGGTCGGCACGGCGACGCGGCCGCCGAGGTCCCGCAGCCGCTCGACGAAGTCCAGGCCGGCCTGACCGTGGAACAGGCAGCCGTCGACGTGGGCCGAGTCGACCGCGAGCAGGCGCGGGGCGCCGCGCACCTCGGCGAGCGCGACCACCAGACGCAGGCACAGCTTCGCCGCCTCGCCGCGGTCGCCGGCGAGCACGGCTTTGTCCTCTTCGGACAGTGCGAGCTCAGCCACGCGCGAGGTCCCCGAGCTTCACCGGCTGCGCGATCGGCCTCGCCGCAACACCCGAGAGATCGGCGGCCGCCGGCTCCCGGCCGTGTTCGGCGGCGACGAGGCACGCCGTGGCGTACCCGCACACCCGCCCTTGGCACAGGCCCATTCCCGGGCGCGCCAGCAGCTTCACGGTGCGGGCGTCGGTGGCGCCGAGGTCCTTCACCGCATCGCGAATGGTGCCCGCCGACACCTCTTCGCACCGGCAGACCTGCGTGTCGGCGTCGAGCCAGGTCTGCCAGCCGGGCCGCACGGGGTGGGCCGCGTGCATCGCGTCGGCGAAGGCGCGCAACGACTTGCGCTGCCGCAGCAGCCGCGCGACGGTGTCCCGGCTCGGCTCGGCGCCCACCGTCGTGAGCGCGGCGTGCAGGCCGGCGAGCTCACCCTCCACCACGGACAGCGCCGAGCCGCCGACGCCGCAGACCTCACCGGCGAGGTAAACGCCGGGCACAGTGGCGCGCTGCCGGTCGTCGGCCACGGCGACGAGCCCGCCGTCGGCGCCGAGCGTGGTTTCGCAGCCGAGCTGCAGCGGCAGTTCGAGCTGAGGCGTGAAGCCGTAGCCGACGGCGACGGTGTCGCACGCGATCTCTCGCGCGCTCCCCGGCACGATCCGCCACTGCCGATCGAGCGACGCGACCGTGACACCCTCGACACCGTCCGTGCCGTGCGCGGCGACCACCGCGGTGCGCGTGCGGTACGGAACCCGCTGCCGCAGCAACGTTTTCAGGTACCCGGCGCCTTCGGCGAGCTTGCCCGCGTTGGCCAGCACCGCGAGCGGCGAGCGCGCGAACCCGGCCGGCGAACCGGCCTCGAACACCCCCGCCACCTCGGCCCCGGCGTCGGCGAGCCCGGCGGCGACGGGCAGCAGGAACGGCCCGGTCCCCCCGACCACCACGCGGTTTCCGGCGCGCACACCCTGGCCCTTGAGCAGCGCCTGCGCTCCGCCGGCGGTGTAGACGCCCGGCAGCGTCCAGCCCGGGAACGGCAGCTGCCGGTCGTACGCGCCGGTCGCGATCACCAGCGCGCGGCACGTGAGCGCACCACGATCGGTGTGCACGGTGAACCCGGCCTCGGTGCGCTCGACGTGCCAGACGGAGTGCCGGGTCCGGACGTCCACTCGCGACAGTCCGGACCGCAGGCGCACCAGCGTCGGCCAGTCGTGGTGGACCGCGCCGTCGTCACCCTCGCGGTGGCGCCAGAACTGCCCGCCGACGCGCGCGCCGGCGTCGACCAGCGCCACCCGGGCCCCGCCCGCCGCGGCGGCCACGGCGGCGGCCAGCCCGGCCGGTCCGGCGCCGAGCACGGCCAGATCGCAGTCAGCAGGCGAGGTCGCCACGGCCGGCTCCTTCCTGCGGTTCGATCACGTCACCCGCGCGCACCTCGGTGAGGCACGCGCGCCGGTTCGGCTCGCCGTTGACCACCACCAGGCAGTCGAAACACACGCCGATGCCGCAGAAGATCCCGCGCGGCGCGCCTTCGCGGCGCGTCGTGCGCCACGACCGGTGGCCCGCGGCGATCAGCGCCGCGCCCACGCTCTGGCCGGCTTCCGCCGTGATTTCCTTGCCCCGGAAGGAGAACTTCACGCGACCTCCTCGTCGAACCGGTCCGCGCGGAACGGCGTGAGATCCAGATCGGGTTTCCCGCCGCTCGCCTGTTGCGCCACCAGGTGCCCGGTCGCGGCGGCGAGCCCGATGCCCGCGCCCTCGTGGCCGCACGCGTGCACCAGCCCCGGCAGCCGCGGGTCCTCGCCGATCACCGGCAGGTGGTCCGGGCAGTACGGGCGGAAGCCGAGGTAGCTGCGCATCAGCGCGACGTCGGCGAGGAACGGGAACACCCCGATCGCCTGCGCCGCCAGCTTCCGCACCACCTCCAGGGAAAACTGCCGGTCGAACCCGACCCGTTCACGGCTCGCGCCGATCAGCACCGTGCCGGACTTCGTGCCCTCCACCACCACAGACGTCTCGAGGCCGGCGTCACCGCTCGCGACGTTGGCCACGTAGTCGGCCGTGTAGACCTTGTGCCGGATCACCCGCGGCAGCGGCTCGGTGACCAGCACGAACCCGCGCCGCGGCAGCACCGGGATCGGCGCACCGGCGAGCTTCGAGATCTCGCCGCCCCACGTACCGCCGGCGTTCACGAGCCGGCGCGCGGAAAACTCGCCGCGGTTCGTGCTCACGCCCGCGAAGCTTCCGTCGCGACCACGCCGGACCGCGCGCACCTCGGTGCCCGTGTGCAACTGTGCCCCGAGCTTCCCCGCCTGGCGCAGCAGCTCCGCGGCGGCGAGCATCGGCTGCACCTGCTTGTCCTGCGGGTAATACGCGCCGGACGACACGTGGTCCGTCAGGTTCGGTTCCAGGTCCGCCACCTCGGCCGGCGACAGGTCCGCCACCTCGACGCCCCGCCCCCGTTGCTCGGCGGCGAGCTCCGCCAGCCCCGCCGCGGCCTGCGCGGACTGCGCCACGACCACGCCGCCCTTGTGCTCCAGCTCCAGCGCTTCGGGCCCGAACCGCTCCCCCAGCTCCGCCCACAGCTTCACCGAGAGCAACGCCAGATCCAGCTCCGCGCCCAGCTCCTTGTCGGACACGAGGATGTTGCCCTCACCGCCGCTGGTCGTCCCGCCGGCGACACCACCCCGCTCCAGCACGACCACGCGCATCCCCGCGGCGGCGCAGTAGTACGCACACGCCGCCCCGACCACACCGGCCCCCACGACCAGCACGTCGGCGGACCTTCCCGTCGCCACCATGGCCAGTAGTATGTCACATTGCACAACAGGTGGACGTGCGGTTGGTCTCAGCGGTGGTGGGTGTGGGTGAGGGGCGCCCGCACGAAATCAGCGTCCCTCACGGCGCCCGCACAGAACACGCGAGGGAGCCACAGCGGCAAGTCCGCTCAGGGAGCGTCGCACCCCACCGCGGGCGAACCCGTCACCACGGTGTTCCGCCCAGGCTCGCCGGGCCGCTGTCGACCACGATCAACCGGTCGAGCCGGTACTCGTCCAGATCGGGGCCCAATCCCGACTCCCCTGGCCGGGCGCAGTGGAACCGGAAGGTGCCGTTGGTGCTGTTCGCCCCCACGACGCACCGCACCGCGGCCGGCTCAGGCAGCGCCCGCGCGAGCCGGACCACCTCCAGAGCGAAGCCCCATCCGTGGCGCAGCAGCACAACCTGGTCCGCCTCGCTGATCACCGGCTCGTCGTCCACGTCCTCCACGCGGACCGGCACCACGTCTTCGAGGTGGAAGCTACTGGTGGAGCACTCCCACCAGGTCAGGTCGGGTTCGTCCGGCCGGGGCGCTCGAGCGTGGGCCGCGTCCCGAGCGAACACCAGCGCCGCGCCGTGCCGGACGAGGCCCTCGGCAACCCTCTCGCGCAGGTCCGCGACCAACTCCCCCGGCGGCACAGCACCCATCAACCCAGCGCCCGCCGTCCCCAGGCTTTCAACCGCGTTCTCGTTCATCCGAATGGTGAGCACACCGCGAAGCCTGGCATCACCGAGCCCGCGACCACACCCGAATAACAAGGCTGATCGTGACCGGTGCGGCCACGATCAGCCCGAGCCTCAGCAACCCGTCGGTTTCAGCACGAAGTCCGACGTCGCCACCTGGCCCTTCACCAGCTTCACCGTCCGCGTCTGCGGTTGCCACCCGTCACGCGCCGCGATGAGGGTCAGCGGGTTGTTGCGCCGGTCCAGCCACAGCGTGTACTGCCCGGCCGCGTCCGTCTTGAGGGTGTAGCTCGCCGCCCAGCTGTCGACCTGCACGGTCACCGCGGCGAGCGGGCCCGGGCCGGCGCCGCAGCGGGCGCCGGTGACCGTGCCGGTCAGCTTGCTCCACGTGGCGGGCGGCTTGACCGTGAAGCTCACCGGGATCGCCGGCACCGCCTTCGGCACCTGGGCGCCGACCACGAGCTTCGCCGTGTACGTGCCCGGCTGGCTGATCGCCGAGACGCTCGCGTCGAGGGTCACCGTGAAGGTGGCCGTCTTGCCGGGGGCGATGGTGGTCGCCGACGGAGTGGTGGACAGCCACGGGATCGACACGTACTCGCCGCATTCGCCGTAGCCCGGCAGCAGCAGGTCGTGGTTGGTCGGGTTGAAGCTGGCGTTCGCGGAGCCGCCGATGCGGTAGAAGCCGCAGGTGCTGCCGCCGCGGAAGAGCGTCTCACCGGCGTTCGGCAGGGCCGACCACTGGTTCGAGGCCGGGTCGTAGGCGTAGCCGGCGTTGGTGAGCGCGCCGTCGGCGATGCCACCCGAGAGCAGCAACTGTCCATTCGCGACGGTGGAGGCCGAGCCCCACATCGGCACCGGCAGGTCGGCGACCCGCGACCACGTGCCCTTCTCGACGTCGAGCCGGTACGCGCTCTTCAGGTTGTCGAAGCCGCTCACGCCGCCGGCGCAGTAGACCGAGCCCGCGATCGTGCCGCAGTTGGTCCAGCCGATCGGCACGGGCAGGTCCGGCCCCGCCGCCCACTTGTCCACGGCCGGGTCGTAGACCTGCACCCGCGTCACGCCGCAGTTGCCGCCGTCGCAGCCGCCGACCGTGTAGAGCCGTCCGCCGGCCACGGCGATGCCCATCGCGGAGGTGGCCGTGGGCATCGGTGCGCCCGTGGTCCACGTGTCGGTGACGGTGTCGTAGATGTCGGTATTCGTGACCGGGATGCTGCCGTCGGCCCAGCCGCCGGTCACGTAGATCTTCGTGCCGACCGCCGCGACCGCCGGGTTTTCGCGCGGGGTCGCGAGGTCGGCGATCGGTGTCCACGCGAGCGTGCCGGGGTCGTACACGAAGTTCTTGGTCGTGAGTTCGCTGCCGTTGAGGCCGGTGAACGAGTACACCTTGCCGTTCACGGTCGCCACGCCGTTGTCCATGATCTTCGTCGGGTAGTCGGCCACGGTCTGCCATGCGTCGGCGGCCGGCAGGGTCTCCGCGGGTGCAGCCGATTTCACGTGCCCCAGCAACGGTCCGGTGCTGAAGTCACCCTTGATCCGCTGCAGCGGCGCGCCGTGCGTCGCGGCCGGCGTGAAGGCGGCGGACGACGGGTTCAGCCGCACGTCCACCGGCGCGGTTCCGGTGTTGCGCACCTTCACGGCCGCGGTGGTCTTCCCTTGCCACGCCACGGTTTTGTCCACCGCCGCGGTGGTCACCTGGAGCTGGCCGGCGTCGAGCACGAAGTCGGCCGGGGTCACCGCGTCGGGCGCGATCACCGTCTTCTGCGTGCCCGGCACGAAGTTCGTGGCCGTCGCGGTGAGCGGGTGGCTGCCGGTGACGCTGGAGAAGAACCAGTACGAACCGTCGGCCTGCGTGGTCGAGCCCTCGCCGGGCCGGTCGAGGCTGTCCACGGCCGCCCCGCCGAGCGCGGCGCCGGTCACGTGGTCGTGCACCGCGCCGGTCACGAGGCCGCCGGGCACCACGTCGCACGCGTGGTCGCCGATCAGCACGTCGTCGACCTGCCACCAGAACCCGAAGAGCTTGTCCCGGTAGTGGAACCGCACCTGCACGGCCGGTTTGCCCGCGGCGCCGGCCAGCGGCACGACCTGGGTCGACGGCCCGGCCACGGTGTCGCTGCCGTGCTGCCACACCGTGGTCCAGGTGGCGCCGCCGTCGGTCGTGTAGTCCACGGAACCCTGCTGGCCCTGCGTGCCCTGGTAGTCGCTCGCGAACCGCACGGTCGGGTTCGCCACGGCGCCGAGGTCCACGACCGGGCTCACGAGCGCGGTGTCCTGGTCCCCGCCGATCGAGTTGCTGTCCACGGTGGCGAACGCCCCGCTGCCGCCGGTGTAGTTGTCGCGGCCGCCGGGGTTGCCGAACGACCAGGTGGCCGCGCCGTCACCGAGGTTGTTCACGACCTGCCACGCCGAGGGCGCCTCGAAGTCCTGCGTGGCACCGGTGAACCGGTCGGTGTAGCCGGGCGCGCCGCAGCTCACGGGATCGACCTTGACCACGGCGTCGTGCGTGGTGGCGGCGGTGCCCACCGGCACGGACGCGGCGTCGGGCAGGTAACCGGGGTAGTCCGGAGCGACCTCCACGCTGTAGGTCGCGCCCTCGGGCACGGTCATCGAGTACCGCCCGGTCACCGGGTCCGTGCGCACGGCGGTGGTCGGCTCCCCGGCCACCTGCACGTGGGCGGCGATCGGCCAGCCGTGGCCGCTGCCGTCACGCACGGTTCCGCTCAGCTGCACGGACGGCACCGAAGCCAGCGTGAAGTCGGCGGACGCGGTCTTGCCGGCCTCGACCGTGACGCCGGCGGTCGTGTCCTGGTAGGAGAACTTGCTCGCGGTCACGGTGTAACTGCCCACCGGAACCCCGAGCGAGTAGTGGCCCTGCGTGTCCACTGTGGTCGCGAAGTCGCCCGCCTTCACCTGTGCTCCGGCCAACGGCGCGCCCGCGGAGTCGCGGACGGTGCCGGACACGAGACCGGTCGCGGCCGGAGTGAAGGCCGAGATGCCGCGCGGCGTGCCCAGCCCGGTCGGTCCGTCGAAGCCCGGGCCCGCGGTGCAGAGGTACGCCGGGGCGCAGGTGCCGTTGGCGCCCTCGGTCACGTCGTTGAAGGTCGCGCCGGCGCGGTAGGGCAGGGCGTTCGGGTAGGTGCCCGCGGCGGGCTCGCCGGCGAGCGCGTACGCGGCGGCGACGATCGGCGAGGACGCGCTCGTGCCACCCGCGAGGCCCCACGCCCCGTGCACGAACACGGCGACGCCGGTGGCGAGGTCCGCGACCGCGGCGACGTCGGCGATGGTCCGGTTCGCGCAGCCGGAATCCGCCTGCGCCGGCGGCTTCGGCTCGTACGCGGAGCAGCCGCTGCCCGTGCCCGACCACACCGTCTCGCGCCAGCCGCGCGCGGTCGCGTCGCGGTAGAGCGAGGTGCCGCCGACCGACGTCACGTGCGGCGACGCGGCCGGGAACTGCGGTCCGTACCCGAAGTCGCCCGAGCTGGCGGTGACCACCACGCCGGGGTGGTCGTAGTAGGCCTCGTCGAGGTCGAGCTCCGACGGGTCCTCATCGGCGCCGTAGCTGTTGGACACGAACTTCGCGCCCATCGCCACGGCCTGGTTCACCGCGGCACCCATGTTCGGCACCAGCGAGTCGTCGGCCTCCACGAGCAGGATGTGGCAGCGCGGGCACACGGCCGAGACCATGTCGAGGTCGAGCATCGTCTCCTGCTGCCAGCCCGTGTTCTCCACCGGGAAGTCCTGGCCACCGCGCTGGTCCACGCGCGTGAAGCAGCCGTTGGCCACCGTGCACGGCGGCAGCCCGAACTGCGTGCGGTACACGCCCATCTCGGCTTCCGCGTCGGGTGTGTCGTAGGCGTCGACGATCGCCACGGTCATCCCGTCGCCGCCGGTGGCCGTCGGCAGCTCGTACGCGCCGGCCAGGTCGGCCGGGCCGTAGCCCTGCGGGGCCGCGGCCCGCTGCAGGCCGTGGGCGTCGCCGCGGAACAGCGCGAAGCAGGTGACCTCACCGGGTTTCGGCTGCTCTGGGCACGCCTTGCGGCCGACGACCGGCGCGGCAGCCGCGGCGGCCGGAGCCGCGGTGGCCGCGTTCGCCATCGGCACCACGGCGAACGCCACGGTTGCCAGGAGGAACGTGAGGAGGATCCGGAGTGCCGCTTTGGCGAACGACATGCGCGTCCCTTTCGCTGACGAACCGCGGTCGGCTGCTCACCCGACGTCGCGGAATTCTGTCAGCGCCGTCCCGGGAACGATCACGCCGGAATGGACAAAAAGCCGGACAGGATCACGGTTTTGCCGGTGTCCGGGACTCAGTCGCGGCGAATGGCCCAGTGGTTCAGACCACTGGGAGCAGCGGGTTCGCGGCGCCTCGCGGCGGTGGACAACAACGAGACAGGGCATGATCGCGCGGACGGGCCCGGAGAGAGGACGGCGAGGCATGCGGATGGACCTGACGCGGTGGACGGTGAAGGCGAGCGGCGACCTGGCCGAGGTGCCCGCCGGGCTCGTGGACGCGCTGCGGGCCGGGGTGCCGGCGACCGTGCCCGGCTCGGTGCACACCGACCTGCTCGCCGCCGGCCTGATCGCCGACCCGTACCTCGACCGCAACGAGGACGAGGTGCAGTGGATCGGGCTCACGGACTGGCGCTACGAGACCACGTTCGACCGGCCCGAGGCCGAGGGCACCGCCGCGCTCGCGTTCGACGGGCTCGACACGGTCGCGAAGATCGAGCTCAACGGCCGCGTGCTCGGCGAGACCGAGAACATGCACCGCTCGTACCGCTTCGCGACCGGTGAGCTGCGCGCCGAGGGCAACGAGCTGGCGGTCACCTTCACCGCGGCCGTGCGCTGGGCCCGTGAGCGCGCCGCCGCCCACCCGCTGCCGAAGACCAACGACGGCGAGCCGTCGAACTTCATCCGCAAGATGGCCTGCAACTTCGGCTGGGACTGGGGCCCGTCGCTGGTCACCGCCGGCCTCTGGCGCCCGGCCCGGCTCGAGGTGACCACGGGCCGGCTCGCGTCCGTGCGCCCGCTGGTCACGGTCGAGGGCACCGACGGAGTGGTCACCGTGCACACCGAGGTCGAGGGTGAAGGCACCGTGCGCGTCCGCGTGGCCGGCGTCGAAGCGATCGGAGGCACCGCGCGGGTCGCGGACGTGGACCTGTGGTGGCCGCACACCCTCGGCGAGCAGCCGCTGTACCCGCTGGAGGTGACGCTCGAAGCCGCCGACGGCACCGTGCTCGACACCTGGACCCGCGAGATCGGCTTCCGCACGGTGGAGCTCGACACCGCCGACGGTGCCTTCACGCTGTCGGTCAACGGCACGCCGCTGTTCGTGCGCGGCGCCAACTGGATCCCCGACGACTGCTTCCCGCACCGGGTCGACGCGCCGCGCTACGCCCGCCGCATCGAGCAGGCGAAGGACGTGAACATCGACCTGCTGCGCGTGTGGGGCGGCGGGATCTTCGAGAGCGACGAGTTCTACGCCGAGTGCGACCGCGAAGGCGTGCTCGTGTGGCAGGACTTCCTGTTCGCCTGTATGCCGTATCCCGAGGACGTGCTGGCGTCCGAAGTGGAGGCCGAGGCGCGCGAGAACGTGACCCGGCTGGCCCCGCACCCGTCGCTGGTCCTGTGGTGCGGCAACAACGAGAACTACCTCGGCTGGTTCCACTGGGACTGGCAGGAGCGGCTCGGCGGGCAGCCGTGGGGCGCGACGTTCTACGAGAAGCTGCTGCCGGCGGTCGTCGGCGAGCTCGACCCGACGCGGCCGTACGTGCCGGGCAGTCCGTGGGCCCTCTCGCCGGAACGCGACGCGCTCGACCCCGACTACGGTTGTCAGCACGTGTGGGACATGTGGAACGAGCGCGACTACCTCGGTTACCGCGACACCGTGCCGCGGTTCGTGTCCGAGTTCGGCTGGCAGGCACCGCCGACGTACGCCACGCTCACCGAGGCCGTGCACGACGAGCCGCTCGCCGCCGACTCCCCCGGCGTGCTGCACCACCAGAAAGCCTTCGACGGCAACGGAAAGCTCGCGCGCGGCCTCGAGCCGCACTTCGCCGAGCCGAAGACGTTCGACGACTGGCACTTCCTCAACCAGGTGAACCAGGCCCGCGCGATCCGCCTCGCCGTGGAGCACTACCGCTCGCACGCGCCGCGCTGCATGGGCGCGATCGTGTGGCAGCTCAACGACTGCTGGCCCGTCACGTCGTGGGCCGCGGTCGACGGCTCCGGCCGGCCGAAGCCGCTCTGGTACGCGCTGCGCGAGGTCTATGCCGACGAGCTGCTCACGATCCAGCCGCGACCCGAAGGCCTCACGGTGTTCGCGCTCGGCTTCGCGCCCGAGACGGTCGAGGTGTACCGGATGAGCGTGACCGGCGAGGAGCTGGCGGCCGCCGAGGTCGCGCCCGGCACCGTGCTGGGCCCCGAGTTCGCGGCCGGCGACCCGGCGCGCGAGTTCCTCGTGGCCGACGCCGGCGACGAGCGCGCGTTCTGGTTCTTCGCCGAGGACAAGGACTTCGCCTACCCCGAGGCCGAGTTCACCCACAGCGTGACCGGCTTCGACGGCGGCTACGAGGTCACGATCATCGCCGACACCCTCATGCGCGACGTCTGCCTCTTCCCCGACCGCCTCGCCGCCGACGCCACCGTGGACTTCGCCCTCGTCACGCTCCTGCCCGGCGAGTCGGCGACCTTCACGGTCGAGACCACCGCCACCCTGCAACCGGCGGCCCTCACCTCGGCACCCGTCCTCCGCTGGATCGGGTGACGCGCCCCGATGTGGCGGCCGAGGCGTTGAGCGCACCGACCGCCGCATCGGGTGAGCCGCAGGTCACAAGGCCTTAGATACAAGCTTGCACCCATGTTAGCGTCGGGCCCGTGACACCAGCCAAGTACACCGCGCCCGGCGCTGCCGACCGCGCGTACCGGCTCACGAAGGAGCTCGTCCTCACCGGCGAGCTGCCCGGTGGGCACCTGTTCAGCGAAGGGGAGATCGCCGAGCGGCTCGGGGTGAGCCGCACGCCCGTGCGCGAGGCGTTCCTGCGCCTGCAGGTCGAGGGGTTCCTCAACCTCATCCCGAAGCGCGGCGCCGTGGTGGTGCCGGTGCCGCCGGGTGAGGTCGAGGACGTGCTCGACGCGCGGGAGGCGGTGGAGGGCTCGGCCGTGCGCCGGCTCGCGCGCCGGCCCGACCTCATCCCCGAGGCGCTCGAGCAGCTGCGCGGGGTGCTGGCCACGCAGCGCGGCCACGCGGAATCCGGCGACCTGCACGCCTTCGCCGAGGCCGACGAGCTGTTCCACCGCACGATCGTCGCGGCCGGCGGCAACGCGTTGCTGCTCGACTTCTACGCCACCCTCGCCGACCGGCAGCGCCGGATGAACGTGCACGCCCTGAGCCCGATCCCCGACGTGCTGCCGGTGGTGCTGCGCGAGCACGAAGATCTGCTCGGCATCATCGAGCGCGGGGACGGCGACGCGTTCGGCCCCGCGCTGCGCGCCCACCTCGACCAGGTGCACCGCCGATGACCGACATCGCCGAACGGGCCGGAAGCACGCCACTGCCCCGCTCGGCCGGCACCCGACCGGCCTGGTTCGGCGCCGCCGCCGCGGTGTTCGTGGTCGGCTGGGGCGGCAACCAGTTCACGCCGCTGCTGGTGATGTACAAGGAAGCGGGTTACTCCACCTTCACCGTCGACGCGCTGCTGGGCGCCTACGTGGTCGGGCTCGTGCCGGGCCTGCTGCTCTCGGGTGGACTGTCCAATCGCTACGGTCGCCGGCCGGTGATGGCGGTCGGCACCGTGCTGTCACTGCTCGCCAGCGTGCTGATCGCGCTCGGCCCGGAAGGCGCCGGGTGGATCGCCGCGGGCCGGTTCCTGACCGGGGTGGCCGTGGCGGTCGCGATGGCCGTGGGCTCGACGTGGATCAAGGAGCTCGCCGACGCCGACTCGCGCGGCGCGGCCGACCTCGGCACCCGGCGCGCGGCCCTGTGCCTCACGCTCGGGCTGGGCATCGGGCCGGGCGCCGCCGGCGTGCTCGCGCAGTGGGGGCCGTGGCCGATGGTGCTGCCGTTCGTCGTCCACATCGGACTCGCCCTGCTCGCGCTGCCGTTCCTCCCCCGCAGCCCCGAGACGCTCGGGCTCGAAAGCCGCAAACCGGCCCTGAGCCGGCTGCCGGTCACGACCCGGCACCCGCGGTTCCGCCGGATCATCCTGCCGATGGCGCCGTGGATCTTCGGCTCCTGCGGCGTCGCCTACGCGATCATGCCGCAGCTGGTGCAGGACAAACTCGGTTCGTGGTCACTCGCTTACTCAACGCTGCTCACGGTGTGCGCGATCGGTGCGGGCGTGGGCATCCAGCCGATCGCCAAACGCGTGGACCGGACCACCAGCGCCCGCGCGGTGCTCGTCGGCATGGCCGTGATGTGCACTGGTCTGGTCCTCGCCGCCGTGGCCGCCGGCCTGCGGTCGCCGTGGCTCGCCCTGATCACGGCCGTGGTGCTCGGCACCGCGTACGGCATCGTGGTGGTGTCCGGACTGCTGGAGCTGCAACGGCTCGCGCGGCCCGAGGAAATCGCGCAGCTGACCGGCGTCTACTACGCCCTGGCCTACATCGGCTTCCTGCTGCCATCGCTGCTCGCGGCACTCAGCGGGTTCGCGAGCTACCCGATGTTGCTCGGCTGCCTGGCCGTGATCGCGCTCGCGGGGACACTCACGGTTGCCCGAAACTCCCGTAGTCACCTTCCCGTGACCTGAGCGGGAATTCACTTCACCGACAAATGGGACATCGTTTCCGGGCATTCCGGAAATGGTGTCCCATTTGCGTGGATATCTTCACCACTATTGTCGCTTGTGGATCGTCGAGACGCGCGAAATAGTTCTCCGGCATGGGAAATCGGGCCGGCACGACCGTGCTCGATTTCGTCGGGGCCGGTAACTTTCGAACCCTTCGAGAAGGAAGTGGGAGCTGCACATGCGGCGTTCCTCGCGATCCGTTCGCGCGCTCGTCATAGCCGCGACAGGCGGTCTGGTACTGGCCGGGGTCACCCAGCTCGGCAGCCAGGCCGCCGTCGCCGCGCCCACCGCTCAGGCGAGCAGCGCACCGCAATCGGTGATCGTGGTCCTCAAGGACCAGCTGCCCGACGCGCCGGCCACCAAGGCGGCCTCGGGCACCCGGCGGGCCAAGACGACCCAGCAGCAGGAGTCGGTGCTGGCGAAACTCGCCGGCACGGCGCCCGCCAAGGTCAAGCACTTCGCGCTGGGCAACGCGTTCTCCGCCACGGTGACGCCCGACCAGGCGGCGCAGCTCGCGGCCGACCCGGCCGTGGCGCAGGTCCTGCCGGACAGCTTGGTCACGCTGCCGGACCCGGCGGCCGCGGCGAAGAAGGCCGACGCCGGCGCGCCGCAGGCCGGCGGCGGCACGGCACAGAACCAGGACCCCAACGCCATCTGCCCGACCGACCCGGCGAAGCCGTTGCTGGAACCCGAGGCGCTGACCTCGATCCACGCGTACAGCACCGACGGCTCGAAGGCCGCTTCGGACCTCGCCGACGGCAAGGGCGTGAAGGTCGCGTTCCTGGCGGACAACATGGACCCGAACTACGCGGACTTCATCCGCCCCGACGGGTCCCACGTGTTCTCCGACTACCAGGACTTCTCCGGTGACGGCCCGAACACGACCGACTCCGGCGCCGAGGCGTTCGGCGACGCGTCGTCGATCGCCGCGCAGGGCGTGGTGGTGCACGACCTGTCGAAGTTCGTGAACGAGAAGCACCCGCTGCCGCCGGGCTGCAACATCGTGGTGAAGGGTGTTTCGCCGGGCGCGAGCCTGGTGGGGCTCAACGTGTTCGGCTCCACGGCCACGAACTCCGCGGTGCTGCAGGCCATCGACTACGCGGTGACCGTGGACCACGTCGACGTGATCAACGAGTCGCTGGGTCTGAACCAGTACCCGGACGCGAGCTCGCGCAACCTGTTCCAGGTCTTCAACGACGAGGCCGTGGCCGCGGGGGTCACCGTGACCGCTTCGAGCGGCGACGCGGGCATCACCTCGACCATCGGCAGCCCGGCCACCGACCCGCTGGTGATCTCCGCCGGCGCGACCACGGACAACCGGCTCTACGCGCAGACCACCTACGCGGCTTTCCCGTTCTCCAACGGGAAGTGGAAGAGCGACAACATCTCCGCGCTCTCGTCGTCGGGCATCACCCAGGACGGGCGGACCATCGACCTGGTCGCCCCGGGTGAAGGCAACTGGGCCGACTGCGCGCCCGCGTACGCCGAATGCCGCGACTTCAAGACCGTGCCGCAGCCGACGGACCTCGAGTCCTTCGGTGGCACCAGCGAATCGGCCCCGCTGACCGCGGGTGTCGCCGCGCTGGTGATCCAGGCCTACCGCGGTACGCACCACGGCGCCTCGCCGACGCCGGCGCAGGTGAAGCAGTTCATCACCGGAACCACGCGCGACCTCGGCCTGCCGGCCGACGAGCAGGGTTCCGGTCTGCTCGACGCGCGCGCGGCCGTGGAAGCGGCCCTGACCTCGCCCGGCACCAGCGGTGCCCCGGCGGGGGTGTCGTCGAACATCGTGCTCTCGGCCGACCAGCTCACGCTGGAAGGCGCTCCGGGCAGCACGCAGAAGGCCACGGTGAACGTGACCAACCTGGGCACCAAGCCGCTCACGGTCAACGCCGGCACCCGGACGTTCGCACCGCTGTCGGCTCAGACGCAGACCACCGCGTTCGACTCGACGAAGCTGCCGACGTTCCCGTACTACAACGGCACCGACTGGGCCTACAAGAAGGTGACCTTCACCGTGCCGGCCGGTGCGCAGCGCCTGCTCGCGCGGATGGCGTGGCAGGGCAGCCCGAAGACGGTGAACGGCCAGTCCGTGACCCCGGTCGTGCGCGTTTCGCTGCTGGCGCCGGACGGCACCTTCGTGGCCAACAGCCGCCCGCAGGGTGGCGCGGCCACGGCGAACTACGCCAATGTGGACGTGACCCGGCCGGTGGCCGGCACGTGGACCGCGGTGCTGTACTCGGCGGGTGGCCCGACCGGCTACACCGGCGACATCCAGCTCGCCACCTCCACGCAGCGCGCCATTCCCTACGGCCAGGCGGCCCCGGGCGTGCTCACGCTGAAGCCGGGCCAGACCAAGCCGGTGAAGGTGTCGCTGCAGACCCCGTCGTCGGGCGGTGACGCGGACTACTCGATCACCTTCGGCAGCTCCGACGGCCACCAGACCACGGTGTCGGCCGTGCTGCGCTCGCTGATCCCGACCAAGAACGGCGCCGGCACCTTCGGCGGCACGATCACGGGCGGCAACGCGCGGGCGGTTTCGCCGGCGCAGACCTTCAGCTACGAGTTCGACGTGCCCAAGGGCAAGAAGGACCTCGGCGTCGCGCTGAAGCTGCAGGACCCGGGCACCATCGTCGACGGTGTGCTCGTGGACCCGAACGGCGAGCTCGCCGACGTGAACAGCAACGTGTTCCTCAGCTCCGCGACCGCGCTGTCGCAGGGCACCACGGTGCAGCTCACCGACGCGAACCCGCTGCCGGGCCGCTGGCACTTCGTGGTCGTGGTGCAGAACCCGGTCACGGGCAAGCAGATCGACCAGCCGTTCACCGGCACGGTGAACTTCGACCAGGTCGTGGTGAGCGCCCCGGCGCTGCCGAACTCCGCGTCGAAGAAGCTGGCCGCGGGCCAGGCCGTGACGGTGCCGGTGACCGTGCACAACACGGGGGTCGAGCCGATCGCGATCGGCGTCGACGCGCGCACCAACACGCAGCAGACCCTGCAGCCGCAGCTGGTCGGCGGTTCGACCGAGGTCGACCTGCCCGAGCTCAACTCCGCCGCGCCCGCGTACTCGGTGCCGCCGGACACGAGCAAGTTCACCGTGGCGACGTCGTCTTCGGCGCCGGCTCAGGTGGAGCTGCAGAACGCGGCCGCGGGCCTCGACGTGCTCGGTGACCTCAAGGCCGCGCAGTCCGGCAGCACCGTGTCCGTCGCGACCATCGGCGAGAAGCAGGGTTACGTCACGCGGGGCGTCTGGTTCGCCAGCGTCCAGGAGATGGGCCCGTTCGGCCCGTCGGGCGCCCCGGCCGGCCACGCGTCGTACACGGCTTCGATGCGGACGGCGGGATTCGACTCGGCCGTGACGTCGTCGACCGGCGACCCGTACGACCAGTCGATCGACCCGAACGGCACGGGCGGCACGCCGCTGCTCGTGAAGCCGGGCCAGACGGTGACGATCATGGTGACCATCAAGCCTTCGGGCAAGCGGGGCGCCTCGGTCGCGGGTCACCTCAACCTGGTGACCGTGCCGATCCTGCCGACGGGCGTCACCGGCCTGCCGCAGTACGGCACCGGTGAAGTGATCGCGACGCTGCCGTACAGCTACAAGATCGGCTGAGTTCGCACGTAACAGAACAGCCGGGCCGTCAGTCCACTTCGGACTGGCGGCCCGGCTTTTTGGTTCTAGTGCGTGGCCGGTCTCTAGTGCGTGGCCGCCGCGTGGCAGGCGCCGAAGCCCTCGGCGCGGCGCACGACGCGGCCCGAAGCGATCCGCACCGCCGTTTCCGTCGCGTCGCTCACCGCCGACACCCCGGCCGCCGAGGCGACGGCGCCGGTGTCGTCGCGCAGGACCTGCAGCCGCGGCCAGGTGGACGCCGGGAAGGCCTGGCGCAGGTGCCCGCGCAGGTCCGCGAGCGCGAGGTGGGTCAGCGGCGCCAGCTCGGGCGCCGCGCCGGTGACCACGGCGACCGTGACGGTGGCGTTTGGCGGGGCGGAGCGCACGGCTTCCTCGGCGGCGGAAAGCCGATGCAGCCCCAGGATCGCGACCACGCCGTCGCCGGAGAGCTCGGCCGGGTGGGCGCGCAGCGAGTCGTACGCGGCGGGTGGCACCCACGGTTCGTCCACCGGCTGGGCGTGGGCGACGATCGGCGGCACCGCCGGCCACGTGTCGGCCAGGCCGAGTGCCGGCAGGGCCTCGCAGGCGCGCACGACGTTGAACGGCTCGCCGAAGCCCGGCGCGGCGGCGGCCAGGCCCGTGGCGCCGTGCAGGGTGGTGAGGGCGAGCTCGGCCACGCGGACGAGCCGGCCGGCCGAGGGCGCCAGCCGCTCCAGGGCCAGACCGAGCACGGCGGCCTCGAAGCGCAGCAGCTGCGCGTACGGGCGGTGGGTGAGTTCGTCGGCCAGGATCTCGGGGCCGAGGTCCACCCCGAGGCGCGAGCCGGGATCGGTGGCCAGCGGCAGGCGCGCGACCCACGCGCGGGCGAGTGCGCCGAGGGCTTCCGCGGGGGTGAGCCCGGGATCCGCGTTCGGCGGCGCGGCGGCGGCGCGTTCGGCCTCTTCGGCGAGCACGGCGAAGTACAGCGCGCGTTTGCCGGGGAAGTTCGAGTAGACCGCGCCGCGGGTGAGCTCGGCGCGTTCGGCGATCACGTCGATCTTGGCCTCGCGGAAGCCACGCTCGGTGAACTCGTCGCGCGCGGCGGCGAGCACCTTCGCGCGGTTGAGCTCCTGCGCCTCCGCCCTCGTCAGCCGGGCCATCGTCCTCCTCGTGCTCCCGTGCTGGTCACGATAGCGTCCGTGTACATATGATGAGACCATCTGATGCCAACATCCAAAACTGGAGGCTCCCCGTGACCGACGTCCCCGAGATCGACCTGACCGACCCGGCGGTGCACCGCGACCCGTTCGCCGTCTACGGCGCCGCCCGCGAACACGGGCCCGTGGCCAAGCTCGTCGGCCCCGGCTTCGGCCCGCTGTGGGTGCTCACGCGCCTGGCCGACGCGCGCGCGATGCTCACCGACCCGCGGTTCGCGCTCGGCCCCGGCAGCTACCAGCACCTCGACGTGCCCGAGCACTGCCGGCCGTACCTGCGCACCATGCAGGAGATGGAGGGCGCGGAGCACCGGCGGCTGCGCGGCCTGGTCTCCCCCGCGTTCACGGCCCGGCGCGCGGCCGAGTTCCGGCCACAGATCGAGCGGATCGTGCGGCGACTGCTCGACGCGCTGCCGGCCGACGGCGCCGATCTGCTGGCCGGCTTCGCGCAACCGTTGCCGATGGAGGTGATCTGCGAGCTCGTCGGCGTGCCCGAGGCGGATCGGCCGCGCTGGCACGAGTACGGGCAGAACGTGGTGGCCGGCTCGGGCGCGAGCTTCGCGGCCGCGGTGCCCGGCATCATCGACGGCGCGCGCGGGCTGACCTCGCCGCCCGCGAGCGAGTTCCTCGAGCTGCTGGCCGGCACGGCCGGGCTCACCGAACCCGAGCTCGTCACGCTCGTGTGGCAGCTCGTGCTCGCCGGGCAGACGCCGGCGAACTTCGTCGCCAACGCCGTCGAGGCACTGCTCACCCACCCCGAGCAGCTCGCCGTGCTGCACTCAGAACCCGAGCTGTGGCCGACGGCGGTCGACGAGCTGATGCGGTGGTGCGGACCTCAGCTGCTCACGATTCCGCGGCAGGCCACCGAAGACCTTTCCCTGCACGGCGTCGCGATCAGCGCCGGGGAACCCGTGAGCGCCGCGATCGCTTCGGCCAACCGCGACCCGCGCGTGTTCAGTGATCCGGACCGGTTCGACGTGCGCCGCGCCGAAGGCGGGCACCTCGGGTTCGCGTACGGGCCGCACTTCTGCCTCGGTGCGGCGCTCGCGCGCGTGGAGACGGAGGTGGCGCTGCGGGGCTTGCTGGAGCGCTTTCCCGCGCTGCGACTGGGCGAGCCGCGCCGCGCGCCCGACCCCGGCACGTGGCGGCTCGCGGCGCTGCCGGTGAGCTTCTGACGTCCTCTTCGGACACTTCGTCACCGATCGGGTGAACAGTTGAGCGGTGCTTCGATCTTCCCGCGCTGCTAACGTTTTCCCAGGTCGGCTTCGTGCTCGGGAGGCAAGCATGTCCGCACACATCTCAGCCGGGGTCGGCGGTCTCGTGATGGACCCGCGGCGGACGTGGCCGCTCGTCCTCACCCGCGGCCTCTTCGCGGTGGTGTTCGGCGTGATCGCGCTGATCTGGCCGGGGGTCACGGTGCTGGCGCTGGCGTTCGTCTTCGGCATCTACGCGCTCGCCGACGCGATCGGCGCGTTCATGCAGGCCTTCCGGCCGGGTGACGGCGCGCACCGGGTCATGTACGCGTTGCTGGGTGTGCTGGGGCTCGCCGCGGGGGTGCTCGCGCTGGTGTGGCCCGGCGCGACCATCCTCGTGCTGGCCACGCTGGTCGGGGCGTGGGCCGTGGTGACCGGCATCGCCGAGATCGCCGCCGCGATCCGCCTGCGCAAGCAGATCACCGGCGAGGCCTTCCTCATCATCGCCGGCGCGGTGTCCGTGATCGCCGGCGTGCTGGTGCTCTTCCACCCGATCGCGGGCGCCTACGGGATCGCCCTGCTCGTGGGCATCTACGCGCTGCTGTACGGGATCATGCTCGTGGTGCTCTCCTTCCGGCTGCGCAGCGTCGCGAAACTCGAGCAGGCGAACCCGGCCGCTTAGGACGACAATCAGGGGGACGGTTTCGTATACGGAGGGGATCCGTGATGGCCCAGAACCCGTACGACCAGAACACCCGCCCGGGCATCGACGCCGCGCGCCTGTGGGCAGGCGGCGTCGCCACGGCGGTCGTCGCGGCCCTCGTGGCCATCGTCGGCATGCTCATCGCCCGCGGCATCTTCGACGTGCCGATCCTGGCGCCCAAGGGCGAAGGGGCGTGGGGCAGCGCCAGCACCACCACCTACGCCCTGTTCGCCGCGCTCGCCGCGCTGCTCGCCACGGGCCTGATGCACCTGCTGAGCGTGGCGACCCCCGCGCCCAGCCAGTTCTTCGGGTGGATCATGGTGCTCGTCACGCTCATCGCGGTCGTGCTGCCGCTCACCCTCACGGTCGACTCCAGCGCGAAGTACGCGACCGCCGCGATCAACCTGGTGATCGGCCTGGTGATCGCGATCGTGGTGAACAGCATGGCGGCCAACGCGCGCACCGTGCACCGCCGCAAGCGCACCGTGCCGCCGGACGCGCCCACTCAGCAGTGGAACGAACCACCGACGAACTTCTACGACCGCTGAGGCAACCCTCGGGTCGCGCCGAAGCGTGTCCTCCCTGACTGTTCGGGGAGGACACGATGCTCAACGCTTTTCTCGCAGGAACCGTCCTGCTGACCACCACCCTCGCCCCACCGGCCGACGTCAGCTGGGGCCTCACCCCGTCGGAAGTCGAACCCGGCGGCACGCTTCATGCGAGCACGTATGCGGCCCAGGGGGGTGGGTGCAGCCCCGCCGGCCCGGTCACGTCCCCCGGCTTGGCGGCACCGCTCCGGTGGACCGAAGGGGGCAACTGGGGCCACGCCGCCGGGACGGGCAAGGCGACCACCCGGCCGGGCACTTACACGGCGACGTTCCCGTGTATGGACGGGCGGGTGGGGACAGCGGTGTTCACGGTGTTGGGGGATCCGGCTTCTCCTTCTCCCTCGACTTCCCCTTCGCCGGGGCCTTCTTCGCACCCCCACTCACCGCGACCGGCCCCTCAGCCGGACCGCCAGGTGACGGTGCGCCCGGTCGGCGCCCCGCAAACGGGAGGCGGTGGGACAGCAACGGTTTCCGTGGAGTGATCGTCCACAGAGGACTTCATCCGTG
Organism: Amycolatopsis rhabdoformis; assembly: GCF_035918295.1. Lineage (GTDB taxonomy): Bacteria > Actinomycetota > Actinomycetes > Mycobacteriales > Pseudonocardiaceae > Amycolatopsis > Amycolatopsis rhabdoformis. Next base: position 1,072,570 of record NZ_CP142149.1, on the reverse strand, counting down.
GCCGACACCGCCACCCGATTGCACCTTTCCCCCACGCGGGGACCTGCGATCATGGAAGCCGTGGCCGAAATCCCTTCCCCCGCCCCGGATCCCGGCGAGGGAACGGGATCACGCCCGGGCCGCACCCTCTCGAACCGCACGATCGCCGTGTGCGGTGCGGTGATGCTGGCCGTGGCCGTCGCGGCCTGCTGGATCCTGCTCACCCTCTACGGCCACGGCACCGACGCCGACCGCGCCCGCCTCGACGGCATCCGCACCGTCGGCACGATCGTGGTCGGCACCGGCGGCGCGCTGGCCCTCGTCCTCGCGGCGCGGCGGCAGCAGACCGCCGAGCACGACCTGGCCACCAAGCGCGCCGAGCTGCGCCTGCGCGAACAGGCCGACCGCGCGGCCCGCCACGACGCGACCGAGCGGCGGATCAACGAGCTCTACCTCAAGGCCGTCGAACAGCTGGGTTCGGACAAGGCGCCCGTGCGCCTCGCCGGCCTGTACGCACTCGACCGGCTGGCCCAGGACAACGCACACCTGCGCCAGACGATCGCCGACGTGATCAGTGCCTACCTGCGCATGCCCTACGATCTGCCGGGACCCGAGCGGGACGCGGACCGGGATCAGCTGCAGGAGCGCGAAGTGCGCCTGACCGCGCAACGCCTGCTCGTGCGACACCTCGCCCCCGGCGACGAGGACGACCGGTTCTGGACAGGCATCGAGGTCGACCTTTCGGGGGCAGTACTCATCGACTTCCCGCTCAACGGCTGCGAGCTGCACAACGCCCGGTTCACCGGCACCCGCTTCACCGGTGCCGCGTGGTTCCACGAGGTGCGCTTCACCGGCGCGACGTTGTTCGACGGCGCCGTCTTCGGGGGCGAAGCGTGGTTCACGCGGGCGACGTTCAAGGGCAACGCCCGCTTCGAGAACTCCGAGTTCCGCGGTGCCGCCCGGTTCGAGGACACCGAATTCGTCGGGACCACCGCGTTCCGCGGCGCACGGTTCGGCCACGACGCGCGGTTCGACCAAGCGCTGTTCCGCGGCGTCGTGCGCTTCAGCGGCGCGACCTTCGCCCGCAGCGCCGACTTCAAGCACGCGGGGTTCATGGTCGCGTCGGTGTTCGACGACGACGTGGCCTCGCAGAGTGCGTACTTCGACCGGGCGCGGTTCGGGGAGCGGGCGTGGTTCGAGGGGGTCTCGTTCGCCAGCTACACGACCTTCGAAGCCGCCACGTTCGACGGTGACATCGGCTTCGAGGAGGCCACGCTGGACGGCATGCCCTATCGGCCGCCGCAATTGCAGTCGGACAGCACCGCGTTCGACGACGGCAGCTGACCGCCCAACTCCGACGACAACCGAAACCCGCCCAGACTCAGCTCACCGCCACCCGACGCCTCGGAAACCACGGCACCACCGCGGAAGTCACCTTCTGATACGCCGCATACTCCGGATACCTCCCGAGCGTGATCGACTCCGTGAAGATCGTCGAGCCCACGAACAGCAGCGTCAGCAGGACCGCGCCCGCGATGGTCCACGGGAGGCCGCCGAAAGCGACGACGCCGAAGAAGAACACGAGCCACCACTGGGCCTGCTCGAAGAAGAAGTTCGGGTGGCGCGAGATGCCGAACAGGCCGGTCTGCAGGAATCGCGGCGAGGGGTCCGGCACGGATTTCTTCCACTGGTGGAAGTTCCACTGCTGCTGATCCGCGACGGTCTCCCCCACCAGGCAGCCGAGGAAGACCACCGCCACCACCACGTCCCACGCGGAGAACGGTGTCCGGTGCTCCAGCGCGGTCCAGGCCGGCAAGGTGATCAGCAGCAGAATCAGGTTCTGGTAGATCGTGATGAAGAAGAAGTTGAACACCTGGAACTGCCACGGCGCCATCTTCCCGCGCAGCACCACCCACCGGTAATCCTCGCCGCCGCGGGCGTAGCCGCCCTTGCGGGCGAAGTTGAACGTGAGGCGAGCGCCCCAGAGCAGGACCAGGACGAACATCACATCGAGCCGGGCGTCGGCGAAGCCTGCGAAGGCGGCGAAGATCGCGACGTAGACCACGGGCACCAGGGACCAGATCCGGTCCACCCACGAATACTCCCGCGTGATCACCGAGAGCACCCAGCACAGGGCGCAGACACCGGCGAAGACGCAGAGGCAGAGGCAGACCTGGAACGCGTTCATGCCCGCACTCTACTGCCCGCAGCGTCCGCTTAGGATCAACGCATGAACCTGCCGCTGCGCCGACGCGGGATCGACATCTTCTTCGCGATCGTGTTCGCCGCGTTCACCATCACGTCGCTCATCAGCGACCTGTTGCCGACCGTCGGTGTCGACTTCTCGCGCCCGTCGGACAACTTCTTCGTGAACTCGAACTACTGGTACGCCCACGACGCCGACGTGCTGTTCATGCATCCGCCGGACTGGATGAGGATCGTCACGGGGCTCTCGGCGTTCGTGTACATGCCGTTCTACGTCGTGCTGGTCGTGTGCCTGCTGATGGGCAAGAACTGGATCCAGCTGTTCGCGGTGATCTACGCGACGATGATCGTCACGCTCACCGGCGTGGTGGTGTTCGGCGTGGAGTTCTTCGGCGACCCGGCGATGCGCACCGGCAACCCGGTCAAGTTCCTGGCCTTCAACCTCTGGTACGTGCTCGTGCCGCTGGTCCTGCTGATCCGGATGCGCAAGCCGATGCCGTTCACCCGGCGGTTCTGAAGCCGGCGACCACCGCGGCCCCGGGATACGGCAGCCGCATCGGCACCGTGTCGGCGTGGTACTCGAAGTGCCACCACTCGTTGTCGTAACGGCGGTGCAGGTGATACGCCGCGCCGTGGCGTTCGAGCCACGCGGCGCCTTCGGTGGGACGCACGTCGAGCGCGAAGCCGGCCACGTGGGCCGACTCCTCGGGCGGCAGCACGAGCCGACGCGCCGCCCCCACGGAGCCCGCGCGCCGGATCTCGGCGGTGAACATGGCGTGCTGATGGGCGGCGTCGCGGTGGCCGGAGGTGAGGCCGATCAGCTGCCCGTCGCGCCAGAAGGCCTCGGTGCGCGCCGCGGTGAAGGCCTCGCGCGCGGCCGGCGTGAGGCCCGCCAGGTCTTCGGCCGGGTAGCGCAGCCCGAGCGCCCACCGGCAGGCGAGCCGCCGCGCCTGGCGAGGCGAGCGGACGAAGGCCACCGGCAGCAGCAGCACGGCCAGCAGGCGGGCGGCCACCGCGTAGCCACGGGAGCGGAGCAGTTCGGTCATGGTGACCACGGTCGCGGCCGCATGTGCGCCGACGGTCGGGGTCGCGTGCGCGGACGCCCACAGTTGTGTAACAGCTCCGTAAGCTCGGCGGCTGTTACGCAACCATGACAGTCCGCTCACGCACCCGTGAGACGGGACCCGGATCCTCGCCTGAGGTGTCCGCTGTGGACTGTCCGGGACTCGGGCGGGCGGACACCTCTGTGCGCTGCGATAGTGGGAGACATGCCCCGGGTGCTGTTGATCGAAGACGACCAGGCCGTGCGAGACGGCCTGCAGATCGCCCTGACCTACCAGGGTCACACCGTCGACGCGGCCGAAAGCGGCGAGGAAGGTCTCACGCGCCTCACCGAGAACCCGGCCGATGTCGTGGTGCTCGACCTGATGCTGCCCGGCATGGACGGGTTCGAGGTCTGCCGGCGCATCCGCGCCACCGGCGACCTGCCGATCATCATGCTCACCGCGCGCAACGACGACATCGACGTGGTCGCCGGCCTCGAAGCCGGCGCCGACGACTACGTGGTGAAGCCCGCGCAGCCGCGCGTGCTCGAAGCCCGGATCAAGGCTGTGTTGCGACGCACCGGCGGCGAGCAGCGGCAGGCGGGCACGCCGAAGCCCGAGGTCGAACGCCACGGCGCGCTCACCATCGACCGCGACGGGCTCGTGGTGAGCAAGAACGGCAGCCTCGTCACGCTCGCGCCCACCGAGATGCGGCTGCTGCTGGAGCTCTCGGCGTCGCCGGGCCGGGTGCTCAGCCGTCAGCAGCTGCTGGAATCCGTGTGGGACCAGGGCTACCTCGGCGACTCACGGCTCGTCGACGCGTGCGTGCAGCGGCTGCGCGCGAAGATCGAGGACGACGCCGCGGCACCGGTGTACGTGCAGACCCTGCGCGGGTTCGGGTACCGCTTCGGACCCCTGTGACGACCAAGGCGATCCGGCGGCTCTGGCCGGGCTGGGGCCTGCGCACGAGGCTGCTGCTCGCGTTCGTGCTGCTGAGCGTGGTCACCACGATCGCCGTGGCCGGGGTCGGCTACCGCACCTCGCGCAACACCATCCTGAAGAACTCGCAGGACAACGCGGTGCTCGAGCTGAGCAGCCGCCTTCAGCTCGTGTACCCGGTGCCGACCAGCACCCCTTCGCAAGCGGGGCTGCAGAACGTGGCGGGCGAGATCGCGGACCACGACTCCAGCGCGCTGGTGACCGCCGGGAACCTCTCGGCCGGAGATCTGGACCCGTCGTTGATCTCGCAGGAGCTGCGCGATTACGTCGCCAGGGGCACATTCGCGTGGCAACGCGTGGACGTCGGCGGCGAGACCCGGCTCCTCATCGGCACCCAGCTGCTGCTCACCACCGAGCGGTCCCACGTGACCAGGCCGTCCGGCATCGAGGTCTTCGTGCTGCAGCCGCTGACCGCCGAAAGCGAGAGCATCGCGGAGCTGGCTCGCAGCGCGTGGCTGACCGGCGCCGGCGGCGTGGTGCTGGCCCTGCTCCTGGCGCTCGCGGCCGCGCGCAGCGTGCTCGGGCCCGTGCGCGAACTGCGCCGCGCCGCGGTCCGCCTCGGCGAGGGTGATCTCGACACGCGGCTCACGATCCACGGCACCGACGAGCTGGCCGAGGTCGGCAAGACGTTCAACGCCACCGCCGAATCGCTGCGCCACCACGTCGGCGAGCTGGAACGCATGGAGTCCGACGCGCGGCGGTTCGTGGCCGACGTGTCGCACGAGCTGCGCACGCCGCTCGCCGCGATGACCGCGGTCACCGACGTGCTCGAGTCCGAGGTCGCCGGTCTGCCCGAGATCGCCGGCCGCGCGGTGCGCCTGGTGAGCCAGGAAACGCACAACCTCACGCGGCTGGTCAACGACCTCATCGAGGTCACCCGGTTCGACTCGGGTTCGGCGTCGCTCGCGCTCGACGAGGTGGACGTCGCCGAGGCCGTCGGCGCCACGCTGCGGGCCCGCGGGTGGCTCGGCGTCGGCGAGGTGACCACGGACCTGCCGCCCGGCGTTCGCGCGCGCCTGGACCCGCGGCGGCTCGACGTGATCGTGGCGAACCTCGTCGGCAACGCCCTGCGCCACGGCGCGCCCCCCGTGCGCCTGCGGTTGAGCACGGCCGCTGGATCGCTCATGATCGAGGTCACCGACGAAGGACCCGGGCTGAAGGAGGAGGTGCTCCCGCACGTGTTCGACCGCTTCTACAAGGCCGACACCGCCCGCAGCCGATCCGAAGGCAGCGGGCTGGGGCTCGCCATCGCCTGGGAGAACGCCCGGCTGCACGGCGGCACGCTCACCGCCGCCAACCGGCCCCAGGGCGGTGCGATCTTCACCGTGCGGCTGCCGCTCGACGCCGGGAGCGGGTCGTGAACCGGCGCGTTGTTCCGGCGGTCTTGCTCGCCGCGGTGGTCGGGGCGGTCTCGGCGTGTGGGGTGCAGCCGAGCGCGGCGATCTCGGGTCTCGAGGCGCCGAGCGGCCCGCCCTCGACCGGCTCCAGTGCGCCCGGGGACACCTCGATCTACCTCGTGGCGGGCAGCACGGTCACCCCCGTGCCGCGCAGCGGTCTGGACCAGAACGACGAGGCCGTGCTCGACGCCCTCGTGCAGGGTCCGACGGCGGCCGAGAAGGCGTCCGGCTACCGCACCGAGGTGCCCTCGTCCGCGCTGCCGGCCTCGGTCACGGTCACCGCGACGGACGTGACCGTGCAGCTGTCCACCGATGTGCAGTCGCTGTCTTCGCTGGCGACCGCGCAGATCGTGTGCACGCTGCGGCTGCGCGACGTGCCGTCCGGCAGCCGCTTGATTCTCGTCGGCGGCGGCAACGTCCGCGTCGGCGACAGCTGCGGCTGAGCTTCGCCTGCGGCTGTCGGCGGCTGTACCGGCGAGCTGTGGCTGGCCGGCGGCTGTCGGCTTTCGCCGGTGGCTGAGCTCAGCTCACTTCGGCCGGCTCCGGGACCTTGGCCGGGGCGAGCACCGGCGCCGCCGCCACGGCCGCGAGGCACAGCGCGAACGGCACCGCGAAGGCGACGTTCAGCGGCATCCACCGCGTGAGCCCGCCGATCAGCGCGGGCCCGGCCAGGAGCCCGACGTACCCGAGCCCCACCACCCGCGCCATCAGCGCGCCGGACGCCCGCGTGTCGAGGTTGCCCGCCGCCGTGAACAGCTGCGGGACACCGCCGGCGAGGCCGAGGCCGAAAATGGCCCAGCCGACGAGCGCGAGCGGCACCCACGGCGACAGCGACGCGGTCGCGAGGCCGACGGCGGCGAGCGCCGAGCCGTACCGCACCACCGCGACCGGCCCGGCCAGCGCCGCGACGCGATCGGTCGCGAAGCGGCCCACGGTCATCGCCACGGCGAAGCAGCCGTACGCGAGCGCGGCGGTACTCGTGGACGTGCCGAGAACGTCCTGCAGGTGCAACGCGGCCCAGTCGTTCGCGACGCCCTCCGCGAGCATCAGCGCGAACGCCACCGCGCCGAGCAGCCACACCACCCGCGAGGGCGTCCGGCCCGGCGTGACAGGTGCGGTTTCCGTGGCCTCCGGTTCGGCCGGTCCACCGTCGAGCAGCATCCGGCCCGCAACCAGCGAGGCGACCACAAGCAGGGCCCCGGCGGCCCCGAGCGTGACCGCCGTGGGCACACCGGCCCCCAGCACCGCCGCGCCGATCACCGCCGCGAACGCACCGCCGATCGACCACATCGCGTGGAACGCCGCCATGATCGGCCGCGGGTAGGCCCGCTCGACGACCACGGCCTGCGCGTTCATGGCGACGTCGAGCGACCCGTTGGCGAAGCCGACCAGCACCAGCGAAAGCCCCAGCGCCCACCAGTTCGTGGCCAGCCCGGGCAGCACCAGTGACAGCCCCAGCAGCACCCCCGCCGCCGGCACCATGCGCCGGTGCCCGAACCGATCCGCCAACGGCCCCGACACCTGCATCCCCACGAACGCCGCCCCACCGAGCACCAGCAGCAACGCACCCAGCGTCGTGTGCGAAATCCCGGTGGCCCGCTCCACGACGGGAATGTGCACCACCCACATGCCGATCGCGAACCCGTTGAGCGCGAAAAAGCTCCAGGTCCCGAAACGCGCGGCACGCGGCAACGGCTCAGACAGGGACGATTCGGTCATCGCGGGCGGATCCTCCTCGTGGTCGCACTGGCATGGTCGCACAACCACACCCCAATCGCACAATCCCTTTGTTCGAACGATCACGCCCCACGATCGAACCGCCGCCCACGCCACCGCGACGTCGCCGACGGAATGCGGTCGGTTGGCGGACCGGGCTCGGCTGGGTGCCCCAGGAAAGGTGACCCACCGCGAGATCGCGCCGGCTTCCGGATCGGGTGGTCCGATCGGCCCCCGGCCGATCTCGACCACCCGATCCGGAAGCCGGCTTGAAGGCGATCTCGCACGCCCCGGCGGAGCCGGGGCAGACAACACAGCAGTTCGGCATTCCGCCCCGGCGAAGCCGAGGCAGAATGCCGAGATGACCTATCAGAAGGGCCGGATCCGTCGCGAGGACATCATCTCCGCGGCTGCCGTGGTGTACGGCGAGGCCGGCTACCACGGGTCGTCGTTGCGGGAGATCGCGAAGCGGGTCGGGATGAGTCACGCGGGGTTGTTGTACTACTTCCCCACCAAGGAGGCGCTGCTGGCGGCCGTGCTCGAGCGGCGGGACGCCGAGGACTCCGAGCGGGAGCAGTTGGCCGCGGCGCCGGGGCTGGGAGTGTTGCGGAACTTCGTGGCGTTGGCCGAGCACAACGTGCGCCACCCGGGGATCGTGGATCTGTATTCGCGGCTGGCGGCGGAGGCGGTGGCGCCGGATCATCCCGCGCACGAGTACTTCGAGCGGCACTACCGGCAGGCGCGCGAGAGTGTGATCGGGTCGTTCCGGGTGCTGGCGAGCACGGGTGAGCTGCGCGAGGGCGTGGATCCGGAGTTCGCGGCGCTCACGTTCATCGCGCTCATGGACGGGTTGCAGGTCCAGTGGCTCACCACCCCCGGGGACGTCGATCTCGTCGGCTCCTTGCGCTTCTACCTGGGTTCGCTGCTCACGGTCCCCCTGGATCCCGAGGCCTGACCTCCGTGCGGCACGGAACCGGTGCCGCACGGAGGCCGGGACTAGAGCGTGGCCGCGTACGGATCCCAATCGGACGGCAGCGCGGGCGGCACCTCGACGGTGCTCTCCACCTCCACCGACTGCCCCCGCGTGATCGACTCGTCGATGGCGAGCATCGCGTCGAGCACGTGGTAGGCCAGTTCGCCGGACGCGCGTTCCGGCTCGCCGGCGCGGATCGCCCGGGCGAGCTCCAGCGCGCCGGTGCCGCGCGACGCCGCGTGGCCTTGCGGCGCAAGCTCTTCCGGCGACGCCGCGCCCAGCAGGTGCAGGGTCGTGGCGCCGTCGAAGCGGTTCGGGTCGGGCAGCACGGCGGTGCCCAGCGCGCCCGACACCTCCACGAAACCCGTGCGCGCCAACGCCGAGTCGAAGCTCAGCACCACCTGCGCGCTGCCGCCGCGGGTGAACTCGACCAGCGCGGTCACCGTGGTCGGCACGGTCACCTCGAACTCCGTGCCCGCGCGCGGCCCGGAGCCGATCACGCGGGTGTCGCGCGCGCGGCCGCCGGCGCCGGTCACCTTGCGGATCGGGCCGAACAGCTGCACGAGCTCGGTCAGGTAGTACGGCCCCATGTCGAGCAGCGGGCCGCCGCCGTGCTGGAACAGGAACTCCGGCGCCGGGTGCCAGCTCTCCGGGCCCGGCGTCTGGAACAGCGCCAGCGCCGTGCGGGGTTCGCCGATGCGGCCGGCGTCGATCGCGCGCCGGGCCGTCTGCAGGCCGGCGCCGAGCACGGTGTCGGGGGCGCTCGCCACGCGCAACCCCTTCTCCCGCGCGCGATCCAGCAGCTTGCGGCCCGTCTGCCGGTCGAGCGCCAGCGGCTTTTCCGCCCACACGCTCTTGCCCGCGTCGAGCGCCGCGAGGCCGACCTCGACGTGCGCGGCCGGGGTCGTGAGGTTCACGACCAGCTCCACACCCGGGTTCGCCAGCAGCGCGGCGACGGTTTCCCCTTGCGGCACACCGTGTTTCGCCGCCTGCGCCTGCGCGCGCTCGACGTCCAGATCGGCCACCGACAGCACGCGTACGTCGGGGAAGCCCGTGAGGTTCTCGAGGTAGGTGTCGCTGATGACCCCCGCGCCGATCACGCCGACGCCGACCGGGCCCGTGGTCACTTCGCGCCTTCGGTGAGGTAGGCGAAGCTGGCGGCGATGCCGTCGAAGATGTCGCCGTCGTAGCGGTCGAACTCCACCACGCGCAGGGCGTCGGGCGCCGCCGCGAGCACGTCGGCCAGCGGCACGCTGCCCTGGCCCGCAGGCACCTGGCCGGAGGCGTCGGTGGCGAGCGCGCCGTCCTTCACGTGGATCGCGTGCACGCGCGAGCCGAGCCGGCGCAGCAGCTCCGGCGCGTTCTCGCCGCCCGCGGTGGCCCAGTAGGCGTCGACCTCCAGCGCGATGGCCGGGTCGAGCTGGTCGGCGAACACCTCGAACGCGCTGCGCCCGTCGATCCGCGACTCCAGCTCCCACCAGTGGTTGTGGTAGCCCACGCGCACGCCGTGGTCCTCGGCGATCTTCGCCGCGGCGTTGAGCGCTTCCGCGGTGGCCGTGATGTCCGCGGCGTTCTGCCACTGCTCGGGCTTCACGAGCGGATCGATCACCACCGCGATGCCGAGCTGCTTCGCCGCGGCGAACACGGCGTTCTGGTCCTCGCCGATCAGCTTCGCGTGCGCAGTCGGCGCGCTGAGCCCGTTGGCCGGCAGCCCGGCGCTCAGGGCCGCCACGTTCTCGACCACGCCGTACGGCTCCACCTGCGTGAACCCGATGGCGGCGAGCCGCCGCAGCGTGTCCGCGGGATCGGCCGCGAACGCGTCGCGGACCGAGTACAGCTGCACGGAGGGCTTGCCCATTCCAGCTCCTTGGCTTCGCGGTTCGGCGCTCCGAGCGCCGCGTCGACTGAATTTCTACCACCTGGTCAAAATTGGCACCAGGCGTTTCCGGCACGGGCACACGTTCGCCCGCCGTTTGACGAAGGCCCGTTGCGGGCAGCAGTCACCTAGGGCCGAAACCACGGAAAGGGACGGCGATGACCCACCAAGGCATGGACGACCTGATGGTGAAGGGCGAAGAAGAGAGCTTCTCCGCCCTCAAGTCGCGGCTCGTCGACGAGTACGGCACCGCGCGCGAGACCGAGATCAACCGCACGATCTCCGCGCAACGCCGGCACTTCGACGATGCCGGTGTGCGCAGCTTCCTGCCCGTGCTCGTCGAGCGGCAGGTCCGCGACCGCCTCGGCGAGCCACGCGATCGCTAGCGGACTACGGCAGGATCGAATCCACGTAACCACCGTCGACGCGGATCGCTCCGCCGGTGGTGGCCGAGGCCAGCGGTGAGCTCAGGTACACCACGAGGTTCGCGATCTCCTCGGGTTCGATCAGCCGCTGCAGCAACGACTGCGGCCGGTGGTCCTTCATGAACTCCCGCTGTGCCTGCTCCCACGGCAAGTCCTTGTCCACCAGCTGGTACACGAAGTCCTCGACACCCCCGGTGTGCGTGGGCCCGGCGATCACGGAGTTCACCGTGACGCCGGTCCCCGCCGCCGCCTTCGCGAAGCCGCGCGAGACTCCGAGCAACGCGGTCTTCGACATCCCGTAGTGGATCATCTCGGCCGGGATCACCACCGCCGAGTCGCTCGCGATGTTCAGCACGCGCCCCCAGCCCCGCTCGGTCATGCCCGGCAAGGTGAGCCGGATGAGGCGCACGGCGGCGAGCACGTTGACCTCGAAGTAGCGTCGCCAGTCGTCGTCGGTGATCTCCAGCGGCTCCTGCGCGCCGAAGATGCCGAGGTTGTTCACCAGGACGTCGACCTGCCCCGCGCGGTCCAGGACCTGGCGCGCGCCCTCGTCGGTGGTCACGTCGCCGGCCCCGGCCACGAACTCCGCTCCGGGCACCTGCGCGCGCAGCTCCTCGATCGCCTTCGCGACGCCGGCCTCGCCGCGCCCGTTCACCACCACCCGCGCGCCCGCCCGGGCCAGTCCCGCGGCGATCGCGGCGCCGATCCCCTGCGTGGACCCGGTGACGAGCGCCGTCCTGCCGTCGAGGTCGAGCTTCATGACGTCCCTTCCTCCGCGGATGATCCCGGCGTCCATCCTGCCGCCGATCGCTCAGCCCGGCAGGGCGGTGAGGTGGCCGGTCGCCTGTTCGAGCGTGAGGTGGAACGCGCCGGAGCCGTCGCGCTGCCACGCGGTGACCGAGCCGTGGGGCACATCGGTGCGCACGGCCGTGGCGAGGAGGTCCTGCTCGGAGACCGATTCGAGGACGTAGCGCAGCGCGAACACGGTCATCTCGTGCGCCACGAACACCACCCGCCGGGCCGGCGCGCTGTGTTCGGCACCGAGCTCGGCGAGCAGCGACCGCACCCGCAGCACCACGTCGGCCCACGACTCGCCACCGGGCGGCCGGTAGTAGAACTTCCCGAGGCGCTGCTTGCGGCGCAACTCGTCCGGCCACCGCTCGGCGACGCCGTGGCTGGTGAGCAGGTCGAGCACCCCCAGCTCCCGGTCGCGCACGCGCTCGTCCACGCGCAGCCCGCCGGCCACGGTCACCCCGCGCTCGGCCGCCACGGCCAGCGCGAGCCGCGCCGTGTCCAGCGCCCGCCGGTACGTCGAGGCCACCACGAGGTCGGGCGGGTCCGCCGCGAGCCACTCCCCCACCGCGCGGGCCTGCCGCTCGCCCAGCGCGGTGAGCGGCACGTCGGCGTCGCGCTCCGCGATGTCGATGACCTCGTGGCCGGCCGCTTCCGCGACCTCGCGGGCCACGTTGCCCGTGCTCTGGCCGTGGCGTACCAGGCCCACCCAGTCCAGTCGTGTCGTCACAGGTCCTCAGTACCCGAACGGCGCCGGTTTCACAGCAGGACGCGCATGCGCGCCACCGCGCTCTCGGCCTCGACCGGCGAGCGCCGGCCCAGACCACACGACGTGGCGAGGTCCACGGGCCGGCCCAGCGCCGCCTCCACGTGGTCGCGCACGGTGAGCTGGGCCCGCTCGTCCTGCCGCTCGTGCGCGATGCCCGCGACCACCACCGCCGAGCCGGGCCGCAGGCCACGCAGCGGGGCGTAGAAGGCCGCGTCGACCGGCGGCGGCTCGTCGCCGCCGGACATCGGCAGGTGCACGAAGTCGAGCGCGCGCCCGGCGGGCCAGTGCCGCACGATCGCGTTGGCGAGCGCCACCATCGGCGCGGCCGAGCGGGGCCGGCGCAGCGCGCGGTGGCCGAGGTCGCCGAAACACAGGTGCACACCGAACCGCGTGCCCTCCGGTGCCCGCGCCGCCTGGCGCGTGACCAGCCGCGCCAGCACCGAGGCCATGATCCGGCGCAGTGGCGGCGGCGCGGCGGTCACGGCGATCAACGCCAGCGGCAGCTCCAGCTGGAACACGACCCGCTCGCCCGCCGCCGCCTGCACCTGGTCGATCTGCGCGCCGGCGGCTTTCAGGAACCCGCGGGCGTGTTTGAACACCCCGAGCGGACCGAAGATGAACAACGCCATGTCGAGATACCCCGGCACACCGACCTGCAATGGCTGCGCGGCCGTCGCCGGCGTACCCGCCGCGCGCAGCAGCTCGACCTCCGCGAGCGCGTCTTCCGCGATGTGCAACGGAATCTGCGCCGGGTCGAGCCGCCGGGCCACGAGCCGGTCGGTGTCGTCGTAGGCGGTCCAGTCGCCGTCCTTCACCACGCGCACGGCGCCGGAGCGTTTGAGCTCCTTGACCACGGGCACGAACCACTGCAGGCGCTGCCCGGTCTCCCCGCCGCTGATCCGGCGCAGCAGCCCCGCGAGCTCGCCGTGCTGCCACCGAAACGCCTCTTCCGCGTCCGCGAACTGCGGCAGCGTCCCCACGAAGTGCAATCGACGATCCATGATCGTCAGACGTTACGCACGCACCACGTCCGACCGAAGCCGCGCGGAACGAACTATGTCCGGAAGGCCACGCGACGCGTCACGACCCGGTCTTCAGGTCCTTGCGATACACGAGGAAATCGCACGGCGTGGCCAGCAGCGGCGCGAGGTGCGGGTAGGCCTGCTCGATCGTGGACTTCTCTTCGAGCCGATACCCCAGGCGGGTGTACCAGGTGGCCAGGAACTCCTTGGACGGGTGCGTGAACGACCGCGGCACCAGCAGCTCGAGCTGCATCCGCGCGTAGCCCAGGGCCCGGCAGCGGTCTTCGGCGAAGCGCACCAGCTCGCGCCCCACGCCCGCGCCCTGCACGTCCGGCGCGGCGGCCAGCAGCCCGAACTCGCCCACGCCCTCGGCGACCGTCCGCACGCGCACGCAGCCGACCACCCGGCCCGCCAGCCGCGCCACGGCGATCTCGCCCGCGGCGACGAGCCCGGCCACCTCGGCCGCGCTCGTCCGGTCGGCGTCACCGGCCCACAGGCCCGCTTCGGCGGTCTTGTAGACGGCGTTCACGATGCCGCTGACCTCGGCCGCCAGCACCTCGTCGGCCGCGGCGGACTGCGGCAGCATCTCGACCTCGACGGTTTCCAGGGCGCACCTCCTCGTCGGCGGCCCAGTCTACGAACTCCCGGCGCCGCACGATCACCACACGGCACGATCACCACACCGGAGATTCACACCACCGCCGAATCACAGCACCGCCGAGTCCGCCTCCACCGGCCGCGCCGCGCCGAACCCGCCGTACCGCCCGGCCTTCGCGCGCTTGCGCACCTCGTCGAAGTGCCGGTGCACCGCCTCGGCCGCCGCTTCGCCGTCGCGCGACACCAGCGCGTCGACGATCGCCTGGTGCCGCTTCGCCGTGCTCGCCGGCGAGGACGCCGGGCCGCCGAGCTCGGTCTCCGCCGCCCGGTAGACGTCCCAGAACAGCCCGGTGAGCTCGCGCGCCAGGTCGAACCCGGCCTCCGCGCAGATGAGGTCGTGGAACTCCCGGTCGGCCACCGCGGAATCGGGGCCCTTGCGGCGCATCCGCGCGACACAGTCCTCCAGCTCGGCGATCAGCTCGGGCCGGTGCGCCAGCGCCACCCGGCTGGTCAGCTCGGTCTCGATCATCTCGCGCACCTCGAGCAGGTCGCGCAGACGACCGGCGTCGCTGGCGCCGCGGGTGCGCGTGCGGAACAGCAGCCACGTCTGCAAGGCCTCGGAGCCGGCCGAGCCGACGAAGGTGCCGTAGCCGTGGCGGATCTCGACGATGCCCAGCGCCTGCAGCGCCTTGATCGCCTCCCGGATCGAGTTGCGGCTCACGCCGATGTCGTCCATCAGGCTGAGCTCGGTGGGCATCGGCGCACCCGGCGGGAGGTCGCGGTCGATGATCAGGTCGATGATCCGCTTGGTGATCTCTTCACTGCGTTGCGGGCGCGCCAAAACAGTCTCCCCGGATGTTTCTTTCCTTCGCTGGCACGTCGCCATCAGAGGACATCCTACGTCATGCCCACCCACTTCCCCGGCAGATCCCGGGCCGGTCGCGAAAAAGCCGCGTCCCCTTGACCGGTACCCGGCGGAGTTCTAGGGTTCGGCGAAGTCATAGGACGTCCCACGTCCTACATGACTACTGGTGGGCGAAACACACAGTCAGGAGACACCGATGTCCCGAACCGCCATGGGGACCGGCCCCGCGTTCGACCGGCGCACACTGCTGCGCTACGCGGGCCTCGTGGGCGCCACCGCCGCCTTCTCGTCGACCATCGCCGCGTGCGGCGGCCCCGCCTCGACGAACAAGACCGGCAGTGCCACCGATTCCCTCACCGCAGTGATCGGCTACGGCAACAACCAGTCGTGGGACCCACTGCAGACCGCTTCGGCGTTCTCCATGGCCGCCATCCTGCACACCTACGAATCGCTGGTCGAAGGCGACCCCGTGACCCGAGCCCCGTTCCCCGGTCTCGCCAAGGCGCTGCCCGCCGACACGAGCGGCACCAGCATCAAGTTCGAGCTGCGCGCCGGCGCCCAGTGGCACGACGGGAAGCCCGTGACGGCCGACGACGTGGTGTTCACCTACGCCCGCGCCCTCGACGCGAAGGAGAACGTGCTCATCCACAGCTTCTTCGCCCAGTGGCTGCAGGAAGTGAAGAAGGTCGACGACCACACCGTCGAGTTCGTGCTCAAGTTCCCGTTCCCCTACGCGCTGCAGCGGATCCAGATCTGCAAGATCCTGCCGAAGCACGTGTTCGAGAACAACTGGCCGCTCGCCGCGGGCGGCAAGGTGGTCGGCTCGGGCCCGTACCGGGTCACCGAGCAGGCGCCGCTTTCGCACACCTCGTTCGAGAAGTTCGCTGCCTACAACGGTCCGCGCCCGGCCGCGTACCAGAAGATGCTGTGGAAGTCCATTGTGGATTCCGCACCGCGCGTGGCCGCGATCTCCGGCGCCAAGCCCGACGCGCAGATCGTGGAGAACATCCCGGCCGCCAACGCCGACCAGCTGCGCAAGGCCGGGCGCACCGTCGAGTTCGCCGACGGCGGCAACAACCTGTACCTGATGTTCAACACCGCCCACGCGCCCTTCGGCGACAAGCGCGTGCGCCAGGCCCTGCACTACGCGATCGACAAGAAGAAGATGATCGAAATCGGCCTGCGCGGCACCGGCACGCCGGGCACGTCGTTCATCAACCCGAAGCTGCCGCAGTCGCAGCCGGCCTCGCAGAGCTTCGAGTTCGACCCGGCCAAGGCCAAGCAGCTGCTCGCCGAGGCGGGCGTGAGCAACCTCAAGATCTCCCTGTCCACCACCAACACCTCACTCGTGCTCGACTGCGTGAAGGTGATCAAGGAGGGCTGGGACGCCGTCGGCGTGGAGACCACTTTGGACTCCCAGGACACCAAGGCCCTGTTCTCCAAGCTGGACAACGGCAACGACTTCCAGGTCGTGTCCACCACGAACAACCCGATGCAGTTCGGCAACGACCCCGACCTGCTCATCCGCTACTACTACGACGCGGCTTCGCTGATGATGACGAAGTACGCGCGCTGGAACAACGCCGACACCCAGGCCCTGCTCGCACTGCAGAACCAGGCCGCGGCCGAACCGGACGAGGCCAAGCGCAACGGGCTGAACAAGCAGCTGCTGGACCTGATCTCCGAGCAGGCCGTGATCTACCCGATCGTGTTCACCCAGCTCGGCACGGCGTGGGACCCGACGGCCATCACCGGCGTGCGCGCGCAGGGGTACCCCGGCATCTACCTCAACCAGGCCAAGCCGGTCTGACGCGGGAGGACCACCCACCGTGATCGTCGTCGTGCGGATGCTGGCCTCTCGCATCCTCGCCCTGATCCCGCTGCTGCTCGGCGTGATCCTGTTCGTGTTCATCGTGATGCAGTTCTCCCCCGTCGACCCGGCGCTCGCCGCGTTCAACGGGGCGAACGCCACCGAGGCGCAGCTCGACCAGTTCCGCCAGGCCAACGGGCTGCTCGATCCCCTGCCCCTGCAGTACGTGCACTTCGTGTGGCACCTGCTGCAAGGCGACTTCGGCACGAGCGTGATCACCAAGGAGCCGGTGAACCAGACCATCGCGACCGCGCTCCCGCTCACCGTGCAGCTCACACTGTTCGGGCTGGTCATCGCGCTCGTGCTGTCGATCGTGCTCGGTGTGACGTCGGCGCTGTTCCGCGGCCGCTGGCCCGACCACCTGATCCGGGTGGTCACGCTGGCGGGCGTCGCGGCGCCGGCGTTCTGGATCGCGCTGCTGCTGGTGCAGTGGCTCGCCGTGGGCAAGGGCCTGTTCCCGACCAGCGGCTACGTGAGCCCGGCCGACTCGGTGTCGGGCTGGCTCAACTCGCTCACGCTGCCGGCGATCTCGCTCTCGCTGCCGGTGGCCGCGCAGCTCACCCGCGTGATCCGCACGTCGATGGTCGAGGAGCTGGACAAGGACTACGTGCGCACCGCGCGAGGCGGCGGCCTGCCGCCGGTGGTCGTGGTGGGCCGCAACGTGTTGCGCAACGCGCTGGTGAACCCGCTCACCGTGCTCGGCCTGCGCGTCGGTTACCTGCTCGGCGGCGCCGTGGTGATCGAGACGATGTTCGCGCTGCCCGGCATGGGCCAGAACATGATCCAGGCCGTGCAGGACGGTGACACGGCGAAGGTCCAGGGCTTCGTGATCACCATCGCCGTGGGCTTCGTGCTCGTGAACCTCGTCGTCGACGTGCTCTACCTCATCGCCAACCCCCGACTGCGGAGCCACTCCTGATGCGCCCCGTCCTGCACCCGAACCTCACGGACCGGCTCTCGCGGCCGGGCGTGCGGTTCCGCAAACTCCCGCCCACGTCGTGGCTCGCGCTCGGCCTGCTCGTGGTGCTCGCGCTCGTCGCGATCTTCGGCACGCTGCTGGCCACGCACAACCCCGACGCGCTCAGCACCGACACCGGCGGCCCGAGCGCCGAGCACTGGTTCGGCACCGACCAGTCGGGCCGCGACATCTTCTCGCGCCTGGTGGCCGGCACGCGCTGGTCGCTCGCGATCGGCCTCGGCGCCACCGTGCTGGCGCTGCTGGCCGGGCTGGTGATCGGCTCGTTCGCCGCGACCTCGGGGCGCCGGACCGACTCCGTGGTGATGCGCGTGATGGACGTGATCATGGCGTTCCCCGGTATCGCGCTCGCCGCGGTGCTGGTGGCGGTGTTCGGCCGCGGCATCCTCGTGCTGATCCTCGCGATCGGGTTCCTCAACATGGCCCCGGTCGCCCGCGTGGTGCGCGCGAACGTGCTGGCGCAGTACGGCGAGGACTACGTGGACGCCGAGCGCGTGATCGGCGCGAAACGGCTGTTCATCCTCGCCCGGCACGTCGCGGTGAACTGCGCGGCGCCGATCCTGGTGTACTGCACGGTGACGGTGGCCGACGCGATCGTGTTCGAGGCGTCGCTCTCCTTCATCGGTGCGGGCATCCAGCCGCCGAACCCGTCGTGGGGCTCGGTGCTCTCCGACGGCAAGGACCTGGTGCTCACCGGCGGCTGGTGGGCCACGCTGTTCCCCGGCCTGCTGATCCTGATCACGGTGCTGGCGCTCAACATCCTGTCCGAAGGTATCTCCGACGCGTGGGCCGCGCCTTCGGCCCGCAACGCCCAGGCCGGCGAGGTCGCCAAGAAGATCGAGGCGGAGAAGGCCGCGGAGAACACGGCGCCGGTGCTCCCGCTCGCCGGGCTGCTCGAAGCCGGTGAACGGCTGGCCGCGCGGGCCCGGGATCTCACCGGGCGCCGGGCCGTGCTGGAGGTGCGCGATCTCGCGATCCGCTTCCCCGACCGGCACCGCGGCGTGAACGTGGTCGACGGGATCTCGTTCACCGTGCACTCGGGTGAGGTGCTGGGGCTCATCGGCGAATCGGGCTGCGGCAAGTCGCTCACCGCGTTGTCGGTCATGGGCCTGCAACCGGCCGCCGCGCGGCTGTCGGGCGAGATCCTGTTCGAGGGCGCCGACCTGCTCACCATGAAGGCGGGCACGCGCCGGCGCCACCTCGGGCACGACATCTCGATGGTCTACCAGGACGCGCTCAGCTCCCTGAACCCGGCGATGACGATCCGCGCGCAGCTCAAGCAGTTCACCCGCCGCGGCGGCACGCGCACGCCGCAGGAGCTGCTGGAACTGGTGAACCTCGACCCGGGCCGCACACTGCGCTCCTACCCCCACGAGCTCTCCGGCGGGCAGCGCCAGCGCGTGCTGATCGCGATGGCCCTTTCGCGCAGCCCGAAGCTGATCGTGGCCGACGAACCGACCACGGCGCTCGACGTGACCGTGCAGGCGCAGATCATCAAGCTCCTGCTGCGGCTGCAGGACGAGCTCGGGTTCGCGTTGATCCTCGTGTCGCACGACCTGGCGCTGGTCTCCGACGTCGCCGACCGCGTGGTGGTGATGTACGGCGGGCAGGTGGCCGAGACGGGCGCCACGGCCGAGGTCGTGGGCTCACCGCGGCACCACTACACGCGCGGCCTGCTGTCCGCGGTGCTGTCGCTGGAGGAGAACGAGGCCACGCTCACCCAGATCAAGGGGGTGGTGCCCGCGCCGGCCGACTTCCCGCCCGGTTGCCGGTTCGCCGACCGCTGCCCGGCCGCGCGCGGTCACTGCTTCGAGGTGGCGCCGGAACCTTCGGGCAACGGACACCTGGTCGCCTGCCACTACCCCGCCGAACGCACGACCCCGGCCGTCGTGGAAGGAGCGCAGGTATGACGCTGGTCGAAGTCGACGGGGTGCACGTGGTGCACCGGGTGCGCGGCGCGAGCCTGTTCGGGCGCGACAACGTCTACGCGCTCACCGACGCGAACCTGGAGATCGACGCCGGCGAGACGGTGGGGGTGGTCGGCGAGTCCGGCTGCGGCAAGTCCACGCTCGCCAAGGTGCTCGTCGGGCTGCAGGCGCCGACGGCCGGAACCGTGCGCTATGACGGGAAACCGCTGTCGGGGATGCGCCCGGGCGAGCTGGGCCGCCAGGTCGGCCTGGTGTTCCAGGACCCGGCCACCGCGCTCAACCGGCGCCTGCCCGTGGCGAAGATCCTGCGCGACCCGCTCGACGTGCACCACGTCGGCACCCCGGCCGAGCGGGCCGCGCGGGTGACGGAGCTGATGGGCCTGGTCGGCCTGCCGGTGAGCGTGGCCGACGCGCTGCCGGCGCAGCTTTCGGGCGGGCAGCGCCAACGCGTGGCCATCGCACGGGCGCTGGCGCTGCGCCCGGCGCTGCTCGTGGCCGACGAGCCGACGTCGGCGCTCGACGTGTCGGTGCGCGCGCAGATCCTCAACCTGCTCATCGACCTGCGCGAGCGGCTCGGGCTCGCCATGGTGTTCGTGTCGCACGACATCCAGACCGTGCGGCGCATGAGCGACCGCATCGTGACGATGTACCTCGGCCGGATCGTGGAGGAAGCCGCCGCCGAGGACCTGCCCGGCGGCGCGCGGCACCCGTACACGCGGGCGCTGTTCTCCGCCACGCCGAGCCTGCTGCACCCGGTCGAGCCGATCGTCCTCAGTGGACCCGTGCCGTCGGCCACCGCACCGCCGAGCGGCTGCTCGTTCCACACCCGCTGCCCGAAGGCCACGGCCGAGTGCGCGTCGGCGCTGCCGCCGCTCACCGAGACCGCCGGGCACCGCTACCGCTGCATCCACCCGGAGATCCCCCCGCGGATCCGCCCTGAGATCACCACCGGAGTGAACGCCTCATGACCGCGACGAAGTTCGCCGGAATCATCCCGCCGCTGTGCACGCCGTTCAACGACGACTTCACGGTGGACACCGACTCGCTGCGCCGCCACATCGAGTTCCAGCTCGACGCCGGCGTGCACGGCATCTTCGTGCTCGGCTCGTCGAGCGAGGTCGCCTTCCTGCCCGACGCGCAGCGTCGCGTGACGATCGAGACGGCCGTGGACCAGGTCGCCGGCCGCGTGCCGGTGCTGGCCGGCTGTATCGACATGACGACCTTGCGCGTGGCCGAGCACGTGAAGACGGCCGAAGCAGCCGGCGCCGACGCGATCGTGGTGACCGCGCCGTACTACACGCGCACGCACGTGGCCGAGATCGACCGGCACTTCCGGCTGTTGAAGGAGAAGACGGCGCTGCCGATCTTCGCCTACGACATCCCGGTGGCGGTGCACACGAAGCTCGACCGCGAGCTCGTGCTGAGCCTCGCGGCCGACGGCGTGATCGCCGGGCTCAAGGACTCCAGCGGTGACGAGGCCGGGTTCCGCTACGTGCTCAAGGAGCGGCGCGAGCGCGGGCTCGACGGGTTCGCCGTGTTCACCGGTTCGGAGCTGCTGGTCGACTCCGCGCTCGCGCTGGGTGCCGACGGCGCCGTGCCGGGCCTGGGCAACGTCGACCCGGTCGGCTACGTGCTGATCTACGACCACGTGCGCTCGGGCAACCCGCACGCCGCGCGCCGCGAGCAGGACCGGCTGCTGTCGCTGTTCACCATCACCGACGTGGCGCCGCCGAGCCGGATGGGGCGCGGCTCGGCCGGGCTCGGCGCGTTCAAGGCGGCGATGAAGATGCGCGGGTTCATCGACAACGCCGTGATGGCGCCGCCGCAGCTGCCGCTCAACGGCGACGAACTGCTGCGCATCAAGGAAAAACTCGCGGAAGCGGGGCTGCTCTAGATGGCTCGCGTGCACTACGGCGGCGACTGGAACCCGGAGCACTGGTCCCCCGAGGTCTGGGACGAGGACCTGTTGCTGATGGCCGAAGCCGCCGTCTCGATGGTCACGGTCGGGATCTTCTCGTGGGCCCAGGTGGAACCGCGGCCCGGCGAGTACGACTTCGGCTGGTTCGACACGGTGATGGACAAGCTCGCGGCGGGCGGGGTCGACGCCTGCCTGGCGACCATGACAGCGTCACCGCCACCGTGGCTTTCCCACCGGTTTCCGGAAATCCTGCCGGTGCGCGCCGACGGCACGCGGCTTTCGGCGGGCGCGCGCCAGCAGTTCTGCCCGTCGAGCCCGGTGTACCGCGAGCACGCGGCCCGGCTGGTGGAGCAGGTGGCCACGCGCTACGCCGGGCACCCGGCCCTGAAGATGTGGCACATCGGCAACGAGTTCGGTTGCCACATCCGCGCGTGTTACTGCGAAGCGTCGGCGGTGGCGTTCCGCTCGTGGCTGCGTGAGCGATATCAGACCGTCGAGGCGCTCAACGAGGCCTGGAGCACCACGTTCTGGTCGCAGCGCTACGCCGATTGGGCCGAGGTCGAGCCGCCACGGGTGGCCCCGACGTTCCCGAACCCCGCGCAGCAGCTGGACTACCACCGGTTCTCCTCCGACGCGTCGCTCGGCTGCTTCCTCACCGAGCGCGAGGTGCTGGCGCGGATCACGCCGGACGTGCCGGTGACCACCAACTTCGTGGGCCTGGTGCAGAAAGCACTCGACTGGCACTCGTGGACGCCGCACGAGGACGTGGTGAGCCTCGATTCGTATCCTGATCCGTACGATCCGCGCGGCCACGTCGAGGCGGCGTTCGCCTACGACCTCGTTCGGTCCACGAAGGACGGTCAGCCTTGGCTGCTGCTGGAGCAGGCGCCGAGCGCGGTGAACTGGCGTACCCGCAACGGACCGAAGCCGCCGGGCGCGATGCGGCTCGGCAGCTGGCAGGCGGTGGCGCGCGGGGCCGACGCCGTGCTGTTCTTCCAGTGGCGCCAGACCGCCGGCGGCGCCGAGAAGTTCCACTCCGCGATGGTGCCGCACGGCGGGCGCGACACGCGCACGTACCGCGAAGTGTCCGACCTCGGCCGGGAGCTGGCTTCGGTGCCGCAGCTGGCCGACAGCCGGGTCAAGGCTGACGTCGCGATCCTGCACGACTGGAACAGCTGGTGGGCCCTGGAGCTCGACTCGCACCCGTCGGACGACCTGCGCCAGCTCGACGCGCACCTCGCGCACTACGCGCCGCTCTTCGACGCCAACGTGACGTGTGACGTCGTGCGTCCGACGCGGGAGCTGTCGGGGTACCGGCTCGTGGTGGTACCGAACCTCTATCTGCTGGACGCCGGCGTCGCGGAGAACCTGCGGTCCTATGTGGCCGGTGGTGGGCACCTGGTGGTGTCGTTCTTCTCCGGGATCGTCGACGAGAACGACCGCGCGTACCTCGGCGGGTATCCGGCGCCGTTGCGCGACGTGCTCGGGCTGAGGGTGGACGAGTTCTGGCCGCTGCCGGAAGGCGGCTCGATCGACCTTTCGTTCGGCGGGGCTCCGGCCACGATCTGGTCGGAGTGGGTGGAGACCGAGGGCGCCGCCGTGGTGGCGACCTTCGACTCCGGCGAGCTGGCGGGTCGTCCGGCGATCACCCGCCACGCGTTCGGCTCCGGGGTCGCCTGGTACCTCGCGACCCGGCCCGACGCGGCCGCGATGCGCACGCTCTTCGACCGGATCACGGCCGAGGCCGGGGTTTCGCCGGTGCTGTCGGGCCTGCCCGAGGGCGTGCAGGCCGTGGTGCGCCACGGCGTCGAGGAGCAGTACCTGTTTCTGCTCAACCACAGCGAGAACGCGGTCACCGTGGCGCTGCCGGCGCCGGCCGCCGACCTGCTCACCGATCCCGGCCGTCCCGTCGACGAGGTGCCGCTGGCACCGCGTGGGGTGGCCGTTCTCCTGGGGAGTTTCACCTAGCCGAAGGGAAAAACGGGACATGAGACCGATACTCCGCTGGGCGCTCGCGTTCGCGGTGCTGGTGTCCGGGGTGCTCGTACCGGCGGCCGCTTCGGCGGCGCCGGCACCGGCTCCGC
The DNA here is from genome assembly GCF_035918295.1 of Amycolatopsis rhabdoformis. GTDB lineage: Bacteria > Actinomycetota > Actinomycetes > Mycobacteriales > Pseudonocardiaceae > Amycolatopsis > Amycolatopsis rhabdoformis. The sequence goes on along the minus strand of NZ_CP142149.1, from coordinate 1,049,136 downwards.
AGTTCGACCAGCAGGTGCTCTTCAACCCCCACACCGAAACCGGCTACGCCTGTTTCCGCATTCCCGCCATCGTCCGCAGCACGCACGGCACGCTGCTCGCGTTCGCCGAAGGCCGGCGCGACAACTGCGGCGACACCGGCGACATCGACCTGGTGCTGAAGCGTTCCACCGACGGCGGCGCCACCTGGTCGCCGCTGCAGGTGGTGAACCCCGGCGGCGGTGACACCCACGGCAACCCGGTGCCCATTGTGGACAGCCGCACCGGCCGGATCGTGCTGATCACCACGTACAACAAGGGCCGCGACGACGACAAGGCCTGCGACGTGCCGTGCCCGCGCACGCCGCACTCGCAGTTCAGCGACGACGACGGCGTGACGTGGTCGACGCCGGTGGACATCAGCGCGCAGGCGAAGCTGCCGGCGTGGGACTCGTGGTACGCCTCGGGCCCGGTGCACGGCATCCAGCTCATCACGGGCCGCCACGCGGGCCGGCTGGTGTTCGGGGTGAACGCGGAACGCAGTGACGGCACGAATTCCGTCGAGAACTACGCGGCGCTGATCTACAGCGACGACTCGGGCCGCAGCTGGCACGTCGGCGCCGTGGACAGCTACCCGCACCCGGTCGGCGGCACGTACACACAGAAGCCGTCGGAGGTCAGCGTCGTCGAGCTGCCGGACGGCACGATCTACGCCGGCGGCCGCGAGCAGGGCGGCACCGACGTCGGCAACCGCGACTACGCGCTGAGCCGCGACGGCGGCCAGACGTTCAGCAAGCGCTTCACCACCATCCCCGACCTGGTCACGCCGATGGTGCAGGGCTCGCTGCTGCGCCTGCAGCGTCCCGGCGGCGACCGCATCCTGTTCGCCTCACCGTCCGACACCGACCGGCGGCGCTGGATGATGGTGCGCTCGTCCTACGACAACGGCCGCACCTGGGAGAACGCGGACCAGGGCACGCAGGTGACCACCGACTGGTCCGGCTACTCCGACCTCGTGCAGCTGAGCGACCCGCGCGACCGCGACGCGAAGATCGGCCTGATGTACGAAGGCGGCGCCGTCGACGCCCGCGATGAGATCCGCTTCGCGCGCTTCGACGAGAACTACCTGGGGTGGCGACGTTCCGCCGGCCCGACGACCCCGGACCTCTCCCGGCCCGGCGCCGCCGCCTACGTCCTCGGCGGCGCCACGTCTTCCGGCGGCTCCCTGCAACTCGACGGCGTCGACGACTACGTCCGGGTGCCCTACTCACCTTCGCAACTACCCGGCGCGGGCGACTTCACCTTCACCACGGCGTTCCGCTACGGCTCCTCGAAGGCCCCCCAGGCCTTGCTGTGGCTCGGCGGCATGGGCACCACCGCGCCGCAACTGTGGCTACGCGGCGAACCCGCCTCGCACCGCCTCATCGCCATGATGACCACGGCGGCGGGCAGCAAGTCCATCACGACCACCCAGGCCTACGACGATCAGCAGTGGCACCACCTCGCCCTCCAACGTTCGGGCGGCCAACTCCGGCTCTGGGTCGACGGAGCCCTCGCGGCGTCCGGCCCGGATTCACCGGGCTCGATCAGCGAGACCGTCTCGTTCCAACTCCAACTCGGCGAGCGCCTGGACGGGGCGAACCACTTCGCGGGCTCCCTGGACGACGCCCGGCTGTACCGGCGGGCGCTGTCGGAGTCCGAAGTGGACGAGGTGGGCCAGGGCCGAACGGTGCGGCCGGGGCCGGTGGTGGAGTTGCCGTTCGATCGGGTGCGCTGAGTCCTGTCGGATAAGCCGGCTTCGTGCGGTGAGGGGCGCTTTGAGGGAATCCAATTCCTTCAAAGCGCCCTTCCTCATCGGAGAGGTCACCCGTGCAGCATCAGATAAGGCGCCACCGCCACCAAAGCCACCACCAACGCCACCCGCAGTCGTTTCGTCGGCAGGGCGTGCGCGATTTTCCAGCCCAGCACCACGCCCGCCAGTTCCGGGATCCCGACCACCGCCGCCAGGTGCCAGTCGAGGGAGCCGTGGGCGAGGTAGCCCAGGGCGCCGACGCCGGCGATGACCACCGACTGCACCTGCGCCGCCGCCAGGGCTTCCAGCATGGGCAGGCCCACCACCACGAGGATGGGCACGGTCAGCATCGGCCCGCCGACGCCCACCAGGCCCGCCGCGGCCGCGACGGTGGCGCCGATCGCCAGCACCGCGGTCGTGCCCGGCTCGTGGTGCGCGACGGGCCGGCGGAACACCACCAGGGCCGCCACGACCACGGCGAAGGCGCCGAGCACGATGCCGAACCACTGCGCGGACACCAGGGAGTTGAGCAGCACGCCCACCGGCGTACCGACGACCGCGGCGGCCGCCAGGAGCAGGGCGACGCGCCGGGTGTGCCGTTGGCGCAGCTGGCCGGAGCGGACGTACGCGGCGCTGCCGGCCAGGCCCGTCGCCACGTGGGTGACGATGGCCGTGCCCGCGACCTGCGCCGGGGCGAGCGGGGTGAGCAGGAAGAGCGCGATCGTCGGGATCACGCCGCCGGGGCCGATCGCCGTGATGCCGATGCCGCCGATCAGGCCGAAGAACGCGAGCAGGAGGTCGGTGGTCACGCCGGTCCTCGGTGCAGGGTCGCGCGGAGGGTGAGGCGGTCGGCGCGGATGTGGAGGGTTTCGGCGTCCACGGGGCGGCCGTCGGCCAGGTGCGTGAGGCGGTCGAGGGCGAAGACGGCGGTGCCGGGCGCGACCTCCAGCAGCGCGGCGGTGTCGGGGCCGGCGCTCACGGCGTGGACTACGACATCAGCGCGGCCGAGGCGGGAGCCGCTGGTTTCCTCGATGAGCGCGAACAAATCGCGGCCCGCGAGGTCGCGGTCGAGCAGCGGGAGGCCGATGTCCGCGGGCAGGTAGGTGGTGTCGAGCGACAGCGGCAGCCCGCCGAGGCGGCGCAGGCGTTCGAGGTGCACCACGCGGGCGCCCGGCGCGAGCCCGAGCCGTTCGGCGATCGCGGGCGGCGGCGTGACGAGGCCGGCCGCGCGGACCTCGTTCACCACGTCGCCGTAGCCGTCCAGGGCCTCGGCGAGACCGGCGAGGCGATCGAGACCGTGCCCGTACTTCGGGTGCACCACCAGGGTCCCGACACCCTGACGCCGCTCCACGAGCCCCTCGGCGCGCAGCAGGCCGAGGGCTTCGCGCACGGCGTTGCGCGTCGCGCCGAGCTGCGTGCCGAGTTCGTGCTCGGCGGGCAGCGGGCCGTCGTCGAAGGCGCCCGACGTGATGCGCTGCCGCAGCACATCGGCGATCTGCCGCGCCCGCTCGGCCCGCGGCGACAAGGGTTCCACCTGCGTGACGCTACCCGGTTACGCATTACGCCAGGGTTACGCCACCCACCCTGACCTGGGGAAACCCTGTGACCAGGCCCGAAGGCGCACACGAACTGACTTCCGCCGCCGCGACCCGATCGCAACCGCGGAGGTCTTTCGGAAAATACTTATCTGTGCTATCCTTACACAATTAACGGCTAGGGTTCGCACCGTGACCGAACCCAGTTTCACAGCCCTCACCGCCGCCGCGGCTCGCGCCGCCCACCTCATCGTCGATGCCGGCCCGAAGATCTTCGTCGACGAGTTCGCCGCGCCGCTGCTGGGTGACCGCGCCGATGAGCTGCTGGCCTACCACCGCCACCGCGGCGACCACCCCGTACTCGCGGGCGCCCGCACGCAGGTGCTCTGCCGCAGCCGGTACGCGGAGGCCCGGCTCGGCGAACTCACCCAGTGCGTGGTGCTCGGCGCCGGGCTCGACACGTTCGCCCACCGCGCGCCGGCCATCCGCGTGTTCGAAGTGGACCTCCCGCACACGCAGGAGTGGAAGCGCCGGCAACTCGCCGGCTCCGGCCTGACCGAACCCGCTTCACGCACCTTCGTGCCACTGGACCTGGCCACCGGCGACCTCGTCGAAGCCCTCGTGAACCACGGCTTCGACCTCGCTCGCCCGACGCTGGTCACCTGGCTCGGCGTCACGATGTACCTCGGGGAAGCCGCCATCACCCGCACCCTGCGGGCCGTCGCCGGCCTCGCCCCGGGCACCCGGCTCGTCGCCGACTACTTCCTGCCCGCGCGGCTGCGGGACGACGCCGGCGCGCAGTACGCCGACGCCGTCTCCGCGGTCGCCGCCCAAGGCGGCGAGCCGTGGCGCAGCTGCTTCTCCCCTGATGAGCTCACGGAGCTGCTGCGCGCCAACGGCTTCACCACTGTCCGGCACGTCCACCAGCGCGACCACGACGTGTGGCCCCGACCCGACGCCCTGCGCCCGGCCGAGCTGTCCGTGCTCGCCGACGCGACCGTCTGACCAGCTTCAGCAGATGCTGCCCAGGCTCGCGGTCCAGCCCCACCACATGCCGTACTCGGCGAGGTTGCCGGCGTCGTTGAGGTGGATGTTGTCCGAGGTCCAGGGGCTGGGGTTCGGCAGGTTCGCCGAGCCGGCCGGCGGGATGTACTGGCGCAGGTCCGTGAGCGCGGTGCCCTTCGCGACGGCCGTCTGGTAGATCACCGACGCGTACTGGTCCCAGGTGTACTTCTGGGTGTTGCCGCCGTAGGGGTTCGGCGTCCACTTGAGCTCGGCGTAGATCGACATGAGGATGTCGACGCCGCCCGGGCGGGAGGCGCGGATGCCGTCGATGACGTTGTTCAGGTCGGTCTGGAACTTGGCCGGGTCGTTCTGCGCCCAGAAGTCGTTGCCGCCGAGGTCGACGAGGACCAGGTCAGGCTGCTTGGCCGCCATGTCGGCGATCGCACCGGTCGTGCCCGCCCAGCGGCCGCCGGGCAGGTAGTCGGCGGCGAGGGCGCCGTTGTGCGAGTAGTTCTGCACGTTGGTCTGCCACTGGGCGTGGACGCCGTTGGCGAACTTGGTGGTCCAGCCGTAGGTGGTGGAAGCCCACGTGTCCGTGGTGGACTGGTAGCCGGTCGAGCCGTAGCCCGTGTCGGCCGACGTGCCGACGATCGCGACGTTGGACTTGGCGGCGCACCAGCTCCGTTGGCCGGCGGCGTCCGCGGAGGTGACCGCCGTCGACATGCCGACGGCGAGAATGATCAGAGTCAGCACCGCGCTGAATCTGGCGAAGGTGGCTTTGCGCATCGTCCGGGGGACCTTTCGAGGGGAACGGGAGCTTCTGCACCCGAATCGCTCCACACCGGACAGTTGTTACCCGATCAGGTGAGCTTCGGTCGCGAACCGCGACAGATCGGGCATGCGGTATGCCCGTGCGTTACCCGAACGAAGTGCTCTAAACCTTTTCTTTCCGGGGTAACCCACCGGAACAACGGAGAGTTGCCGCGGCCCGCGCCACGCCCGACGGTGGAGATCAGCAGCGAAAACCGAGGGAGAGAGGACGTGAGCGTCATGGCCGGGACTCTTCAGCCCCAGCAGTTGATGGACAGCGCGGTGGTCGATCCGGACGGCAACAAGATCGGCAAGGTCGGCAACGTCTACCTCGCCGACACGACCCGCGAACCCGAGTGGATCACGGTGAAGACCGGGCTGTTCGGCAGCAAGGAGAGCTTCGTGCCGCTGTCCGGCGCGAATGTCGACAACGACGGCGTCCACGTGAACGTCGCGAAGGACCAGGTGTCGGAGGCGCCGCGCATCGACGCCGACGGGCACCTGTCGTCGACGGAGAGCGCCGAGTTGTACCGCCACTACGGGTTGCCGATGCCGCGGAGTGCGCCGGACCAGGGGATGGCGGGTGGCCGTGGCCGGCAGGACCGCGATGCGATGAACACCTCCGCGGGCCGGGATGCACAGGGCACCACCGCCGGTCGGGACAAAATGGACACTGCCGCCGGCCGCGGCAAGCAGGACACCCGTGGCGACCGTTCCACGACGGACACTCGCGGCGAAGAGATGATCCGCTCGGAGGAGCGTCTCCACGTCGGCACCGAACAGGTCGAGACCGGGCACGTGCGGCTCCGCAAGTACGTGGTCACCGAAGAGCAGCAGGTGACCGTGCCGGTGAGCCACGAAGAGGTGCGCCTCGAGCGGGAGCCGATCACCGACGCGCGCGGCGGGACCGGCCGCACCGAGCTCGGCGAGCAGGAGCAGGACGTGGTGCTGCACGCCGAGAAGCCCGTGATCAGCAAGGAAACCGTGGCGGTCGAGCGCGCGCGGCTGAACACCGAGACGGTGACCGAGGAGCAGACCGTGAAGGGCGAGGTGCGCAAGGAGCAGTTCGACCTGAGCGACGACGCCCAGAAGCGCAAGCACTGACGAACGGCCCCGGAATAACCCCCTCCCGCTCCCGGTTCACTTGAATCATCAAGTCCGGGAGCGGGAGGCTGTCATGCAGTTCGGGATCTTCACCGTCGGCGACCTGGCGCGCGACCCCGTAGCGGGCACCACGCCGAGCGAGCACGAGCGCATCAAGCGGCTGGTCGAGACGGCCGTGCGCGCGGAGCAGGCCGGGCTCGACGTCTTCGCGATGGGTGAGCACCACAACCCGCCGTTCGTGCCGTCGTCACCCACCACCGTGCTGGGGTTCATCGCCGCGCAGACCAGCCGCATCCTGCTCTCCACGTCCACCACGCTGATCACCACCAACGACCCGGTGAAGCTCGCCGAGGACTACGCGATGCTGCAGCACCTCGCCGACGGCCGCGTCGACCTCATGATGGGCCGCGGCAACACCGGCCCGGTGTACCCGTGGTTCGGCAAGGACATCCGCGACGGGATCGCGCTGGCCGTGGAGAACTACGCACTGCTGCGCCGGCTCTGGCGCGAAGAGGTCGTGGACTGGCAGGGCAAGTTCCGCACGCCGCTGCAGGGCTTCACCTCCACGCCGCGCCCGCTGGACGGCGTGCCACCCTTCGTGTGGCACGGCTCGATCCGCAGCCCGCAGATCGCCGAGCAGGCCGCTTATTACGGCGACGGCTTCTTCCACAACAACATCTTCTGGCCCGCCGACCACACGAAACGCATGATCGAGCTCTACCGCACCCGCTTCGAGCACTACGGCCACGGCAGCGCCGAACAGGCCATCGTCGGCCTCGGCGGCCAGACGTTCATGCGCCCGAACTCCCAGGACGCCCTCCGCGAGTTCCGCCCCTACTTCGCCCACTCCCCCGTCTACGGCGGCGGCCCGTCCCTCGAGGACACGATGGACCAGACCCCGCTCTCGGTCGGCAGCCCCCAACAGGTCATCGACCGCACCCTCGCCTTCCGCGACTACGCCGGCGACTACCAGCGCCAACTCTTCAACGTCGACGGCATGGGCCTGCCCCACAAGACCGTCCTGGAACAGATCGACATCCTCGGCGAGCAAGTGGTTCCCGTCCTGCGCGCGGAGTTCGCCAAGAACCGCCCGGCCACCGTCCCGGACGCCCCCACGCACGCGTCCCTGGTGGCGGCCGCGGAGTCACAAGAGGCCGACGCGCGGAACTAGGGCCGATTCCGGGAGCGCAGGTTGGGCTGGTCGGCTTGAAGAAATTGCCGACCGGCCCCGGCGACCGTCCCGGACTCACGCACACGTCCCTGGTAGCGACCGCACAGGAGTCGCCGGAGACGGCCGCAGGGACCGGCAACGCGAGCCCACGTTGAAGTGGTCGGTTTGAAGGAAATCACCGGCCGACCCCGGTGACGAGGTTCCTCGGCGATCCGGTCGCGATCCCGGCCAGTGCGGCGTGCGACCCCGCAGATGGCTTCGAGCGGCACGGAGCCTGGCGCAGCCGCGTCGGCGGAGCCGACGATCAGGATCGCGTTCTCGGCGAGATCTGTACCGCGCGCGAAGAAGACCTCTTCGGACACCTCGTCGACGGGGCGCGCCGCGAACGCAAGCGTCGACAACCGCCCAGCGACCGTCCCAAACGCCCCACGCACGCGTCCCTAGCCGCCGCCGCTACGCAAGGAAGCGCGAACCTAGATCGCCGACTCTCCCTTACCCAACACCACGATCCCACCCGAGCTCACGTGGTAATGCTCCCGATCCCGCGCCAGGTCCACACCGATGTGCGCACCGGGCGGGACCACCACGTTCTTGTCCAGAATCGCCCGCCGCACCACGGCGCCGCGGCCGATGCGGGCGCCGTCGAGGATGACGGAGCCCTGGACGACGGCGCCGTTTTCGACGACGACGTCCGGGGAGAGGACGGAGTCCACGACCTGGGCGCCGGAGATGATGCAGCCGTTGCTGATGATGGCCTGCGTGGCGCTGCCGCCCTCCACGAACTTCGCCGCGGCGCGCTGGCCGGGGTAGGAGAGGATCGGCCATTTGCGGTTGTAGAGGTTGAAGATCGGGTAGGTGGAGATCAGGTCGGTGTGGGCGTCGTAGTAGCTGTCGATCGTGCCGACGTCGCGCCAGTAGCCGTGGTCGCGTTCGCTTTCGCCGGGGACCACGTTGCCGCTGAAGTCGTAGACGGCGGCTTCGCCCTTGTCCACGAGCGCCGGGATGATGTCGCGGCCCATGTCGTGTTTGGACCCGACGTTCTTCGAGTCCGCGTGCAGCGCGTCGAGCATCACCTGGGTGGTGAACACGTAGTTGCCCATCGACACGTACGACTCGCCGGGTGAATCGGGCAGGCCCGGCGGGTCGTCGGGCTTCTCGAGGAACGCGTCGATCTTCGTGCCGTCGCCGGTCTGGATCACGCCGAACGCGCTGGCCTCCTCGCGCGGCACGCGGATGCCGGCCACGGTGACGCCGGCGCCGGACGCGATGTGCGCGTCCATCATCTGGCGCGGGTCCATGCGGTAGATGTTGTCGGCGCCGAACACGGCGATGTAGGCGGGCGACTCGTCGTAGACCAGGTTGAGGCTCTGGTGGATCGCGTCGGCGCTGCCCTGGAACCACCGCGGGCCCAGCCGCTGCTGCGCGGGCACCGGGGTCACGTACTCGCCGGTGAGCGACGAAAGCCGCCACGTGGTGGAGATGTGGCGGTCGAGCGAGTGCGACTTGTACTGCGTGAGCACGCAGATGCGCCGGATCCCGCCGTGGACGAGGTTCGAGAGCACGAAGTCGATGAGGCGGTGCACGCCGCCGAAGGGCACCGCGGGTTTGGCCCGGTCGGCCGTGAGCGGCATGAGTCGCTTGCCCTCGCCGCCGGCCAGCACGATCCCCAGGACATCCGATCCGTCGATCACGAAACCCTCCCGCACGCCTCGTAGATCGCGACCGTCCTCGCGGCGATCGCCGCCCAGCCGAACTCTCCCACGGCCCGGTCGCGCCCGGCCAGACCCATCGCCGCGGCCCGGGCGGGATCCGCGACCAGCTCGTTGATCCGCCGCGCCAGCGCCGATTCGAAGGCCGCGGTGTCGTTCGAGTCGTAGTGCACGAGCAGCCCGGTCGCGCCGTCGGCCACGACCTCCGGGATGCCGCCGACGTCGCTCGCCACCACCGCGGTGCCGCACGCCATCGCCTCGAGGTTCACGATGCCCAGCGGCTCGTACACCGACGGGCAGACGAACACCGTCGCGTGCGTGAGCAGCTGCACCACCTCCGGGCGCGGCAGCATCTCCGGAATCCAGTGCACCCCGGTGCGCTTCTCCTGCAGCTCGGCCACGAGGCCGCGGAACTCCGCGTCGAGCTCCGGGGTGTCGGCGCCGCCGGCGCACAGCACCAGCTGCACCTCTTCGGCGAGCTCCGCGCCGGCACGCACCAGGTGCGGCACCCCCTTCTGCCGCGTGATGCGCCCGACGAACAGCGCGTACGGCCGGTCCGGGTCGATGCCGTGCTTGGCCAGCACGTCACGGCCGGGGTCCGGGCGGTAGAGCGTGGTGTCGATGCCGTTGTGCACCACGTGCACGCGCGCCGGGTCGACGGCCGGGTACGCGGTGAGCACGTCTTCGCGCACGCCCGCGCTCACGGCGATGATCGCGTCGGCCGCCTCGTAGGCGTCCTTCTCGATCCACGAGGACACCCGGTAGCCGCCGCCGAGCTGCTCGGCTTTCCACGGGCGCAGCGGTTCGAGCGAGTGCGCGGTGATCACGTGCGGGATGCCGTGGGCGAGCTTCGCCAGGTGACCGCCGAGGTTCGCGTACCAGGTGTGGCTGTGCGCGAGGTCGTGGCCCTCCAGCGCGGCGGCCATCGACACGGCGATGTCCATGGTGGCGAACGCGGTCTGCGCGTAGCCGTGGAGATCGCGGTGGCCGTGGGCGCCGTCGTCGCGGTCGGGTCCCCAGCAGTGCACGTCGAGGTCGACCAGCGACCTGAGTTCGCGGGCGAGGAACTCCACGTGCACCCCCGCGCCGCCGTAGACGTCCGGCGGATATTCCCGGGTGAGCAGGCCGACCTTCATGCTCCGACCCTAAACGGCGCGGGCCGGGAAGTGCAGTGCGGGGAAGCGACCAATCCGTGTCGCGATCGACTCACTTCGCGGGCGTCCCGGTGACCGGTGCCGGTGCGGGCACGGGTGCGGCGGGCAGCCGCAACCCGTGGTGGGCGAGCTCGCGCCCGGCCAGCTCGGCGACGACGTCCGGGTCGCGTTCGCGCCAGCCGGTGGTGAGGTCACCCGCGCGGACCTTGCGCGGCAGCGGCCGGGTCACGAGCGCGCGCAACGCGAGCAGGTCGAGCCCCTCCGCGCCCTGGCGACGGAGCCGGGCCGCGGCCGTGGCGCCGCGCGTGAACCGCCACCGCAGCGGCAGCCACGAAACCAGCAGGAACACCAGCGGCACGGCCACCACGAGCACCGCGAGCCACCACGCGAGGTCCTCGACGGCGCTGATCTGCCAACGGCCGGCGTCGGCCAGGTCGGTGCCGGCGGCCGAGCCCGAGTGCAGCGCGTCGGCGAGCGGGTGGCCGATCAGCGGTACCGCGCCGGCTTTGTCGGCGGCCGCGTCGAACGTCGAGCGCAGCCCGGAGCCCGCGTTCACGAGCCCGTCACCGGGCGCGCGCAGGCGCATCACCTCGGTGTACACGCGCACCGCGAGCCAGATCGCGAACGCGAGCAGCCCGGCCGCGAACACGTCGCTGAGCACCTGTGCGGTGCGGCGGACCGGGCGATCGGCGTAGACCTTCATGCGCGGCCCCTTCCCTCACGGCTGCGAACGACTACCCCAAGAGCCGCCTGCCGAACCACGATTACTCCTTGTGCAGCAACGAGTTCCGCCTCACGCCGGGCTCCGCTCCCCCACGACCACCGTCGCCCCGAGGTCCTCCGACTCCTCGGCCCACGCGCGCAGCCCCACCCGCGTCACCGCCGCGACGGCCGGCCCGGCCTGCCCCTCGCTCGTCTCGAACAGCACGCGCCCGCCCGGCGCCAGCCACTGCGGCGCTTCGCGCACCACGCGCCGCAGCACGTCGAGCCCGTCGGCTCCCCCGTCGAGCGCCACCAGCGGCTCGTGCTCCCGCGCCTCCGGCGGCAGCAGCGCGACCTCGGCGCTCGGCACGTAGGGCACGTTCGAGATCAGCACCTCGACGCGGCCGCGCAACCGCCGCGGCACCGGTTCGAAGAGGTCGCCTTCGTACACCGAGCCTCCGTACCCCGCACCTCCGAACACCGAGCCCTCGACGTTGAGCCGCGCGCACCGCACCGCCACCGGGTCCACGTCGGCCGCGTGCAGCTCGATGCCCGGCACCTCGGCCGCCACCGTCGCCCCGAGCGCGCCGGACCCGCAGCACAGGTCGAGCACGACCCCGCCGGGCCGCGCGAACCCCGCCGCCAGCCGCACGAGCAGCTCGGTGCGGTGCCGCGGCACGAACACGCCCTCGGCCACCACGAACCGGCGCTCCATGAACTCGGCCCAACCCACCACGTACTCCAGCGGCTCCCCCGCCACCCGCCGCCGCACCAATTTCTCGAGGACGGCGTCGTCGCCCGCGGCCGCTTCGCCGAGGATCCGCGCTTCCTCCTCCGCGAACACACAACCCGCCGCCCGCAACCGCGCGACCAAGACCTCTTCCGGCACGGACAATTCGACACCCTTTCCCCCGCGGAAAACCCGCCGTTCCCCGAGCCGGGGTTTCCACCGTAGTGACTTCGGCGCGCAGGCCCGGAACCGCTCCTCATCCGGCAGGCACAAGTGGAAATCGCGCTGCCCGGAAAAGGCGCGAAACGTTCCCGGGAAATTTCCGCGCCGGGCCTTGTGCGGAGAGCACTCGTTCTCCCGGTGGTCACGCGCTCGGAATGCGTCTACCGGGTAATCTGACCAGACGCTTGTACCAGTTTTTCTCCCGAAAGGCGGTGATCCGCAGGTGGCGGCCAACCGGCCCGCCGTCACGCGGCGGCGCGAACTCGCGCACACCAGTGCGCGCTCGTTGCTGATGACGGTGCTCGGCGAATACGTGCTGCCCCGGCAGGATCCCGTCTGGACGTCGTCGCTGGTCGACGCGCTGGCGCTGTTCAAGGTCGAGGAGAAGTCGGCCCGGCAGGCGCTCGCGCGGGCCTCCGGCGAGGGCTGGCTGAAGTCCGAACGCGCGGGCCGGCGCGTGCGCTGGGTGCTCACGCCGCCGGGACGCCGGCTGCTGAGCGAAGGCGCCGAGCGCATCTACGGGTTCGGCCGGCAGACGGGCCAGTGGGACCGCACGTGGCTGGTGCTGCTCGTGTCGGTGCCCGAATCGCAGCGCGACCTGCGCCACCGCATGCGCACGCGGCTGAGCTGGGCGGGCTTCGGCTCGCCGGCGCCGGGTGTGTGGATCAGCCCGAACACGGCGGCGGAAGCCGAGGCCGCGCGGCTCGTCGCGGAGCTCACCGACGGTGGGCAGGCCATGTCGTTCGTGGCGAGCTACGCCGAGATCGGCGACGAGCAGCAGATGGTGGCCCGCGCCTGGGACCTGCGCGAGCTCGAACACCACTACGAGCGGTTCATCGACGAGTTCACCGGCCTCGCGCCGCGTTCGGGCGAGGCCGTGCTGCTCGCGCAGACGCGGCTGGTGCACGAGTGGCGCCGCTTCCCGTTCCTCGACCCGGACCTGCCGCGCTCGCTCCTGCCGGACCGCTGGAGCGGCACCCAGGCGGCCGAGCTGTTCCTCACCCGCCACGCCGAATGGCGCGACGAGGCCCAGCAGCACTGGGACTCGTTCGTCGAGAGCGGCGACTAGCAGCGCTGCCTCGCCCCGCGGCTCAGCTGCGCGGGCCGTACTCCGCCACCAGCTCCGTATCGGCGCCGGCCGGCCCGAACGACAGCGCGCCGCCGGGCTGGCCGATCGGTGCGTCGCGGCCGGGCAGGGCCTCGGTGAAGAAGCGGCGGTTGTCCTCGGCGAACGCGGCGTACTCGTCCGGCACGTGCCGGTCCTGCGAGATCGCCTCCACGGGGCAGGCGGGTTCGCAGTTGCCGCAGTCGATGCACTCGAACGGGTTGATGTAGAGCTTCCGCTCGCCTTCGTAGATGCAGTCGACCGGACACTCCTCCATGCAGGAGCGGTCGGTGATGTCGATGCACGGTTCGGCGATCACGTACGGCATTGTTCTTCTCTCCCAACAGGTTTCAGACGCGCGCGGGGGCGGGCTCGTCGGTGGAGTGGCCGGGGAAGACCGGCGCGGCGGGGTCGATGTGGTGCGCGGCGTTGTTCACGGCCGTGGCGGCTTCCCCGAAACCGACGGCGATGAGCCGCACCTTGCCGGGGTAGTCGTTGATGTCACCGGCGGCGAAGATGCCCGGGACCGAGGTGGCCATGGCGGCGTCGACCGGGAGGTGGCGGCGGTTCTCCACGTCGATGCCCCACTTCAGCAGCGGCCCGAGGTTGGCCGTGAAACCCAGCGCCGCGATGATCCGGCCGCACGCCAGCTCCCGGGTCACGTCGCCGCTCTTCACCTCGACGCCGGCGATCTCGGCCGAGCCGCACACCCGCGAGATCTCGGCGTTCACCACCAGTTCCACCCCGAGCTCCCGCACGGCCGCGACGGTGGTGGGGTGCGCGCGGAACGTGTCGCGCCGGTGCACGAGCTTCACGGATTTGGCGACCGGGTGCAGCGCCAGTGCCCAGTCGAACGCCGAGTCTCCCCCGCCGACGATCACCACGTCGGTGCCGGCGTAGTCGTCGAGGTGGCGCACGAAGTAGGCCAGACCGGCGCCGTCGAACGCGGCCGCCGGGCCGAGCGGGCGCGGCGTGAAGGTGCCGATGCCGCCGGTCACGATCACCGCGCGCGCTTCGATCCGCGTGCCGAGGTGAGTCGTCACGGCGAACGTGCCGGGGCCGCGTTCGAGCACCTCGGCGCGGTGGCCGAGCAGGTAACGCGGCCCGAACGGCGCGGCCTGCTCCAGCAGGCGCTCCACCAGATCGCGGCCGCGCACCGACGGGAACCCGGCGATGTCGAAGATCTGTTTCTCCGGGTACATCGCGGAAATCTGCCCGCCCGGCTCGGGCAGCGAGTCGACGACCGCGACGGACAGGCCGCGGAAGCCGGCGTAGTAGGCGGCGTACAGGCCGGTGGGGCCGGCGCCGACCACGAGCACGTCGGCGACCACCGGCGCGGTGTCCTGCATAGTGTCCTGAGTGGACATTCGGGGCTCCCGGCACGGTCAGGGAAGGTGGACGTATTCGTAGTCGAACGGCCGGCCATTGATGCCGGTGCCCGGCGGCGCGACCCAGCTCGCGATCTTCCCGCGCTCGTACACGGGGTGCATGAGCGAGCGGACGAAGGCGAGGTCCTCGGGCGTCGGCAGCCAGTTGCGGCGGTTGGCCTCCCACGTGGCCTCGTCGACGATCGTGCCCTCGGGCGTGATGTGGTGGCCGGCGTTGAGGCCGACCTGCCGGTTGAACCCCGGGTGCGGCAGGGCGAACGTGAAGTCGATGCCCGCGTCGGCGACGATCTTGTTCCAGCGGTCGAGGCCGTTGCGGCAGTCGGCGATGTACTCGCCGCGCAGGTCGAGGTTGAGCGCGAGCAGCGTCTGCACCTCCTCGGTGTCCCACGTCCCGTCGGCGCGCGGGCGGTCGAGGAAGGTGCTGTCGCCGGTGAGCTGGTGGTCGTCCTTGCGGCGCGTCTCGTGCCAGCGGCCCTTGAGGCCGGCGGTGTAGTAGTTCGCCGCGTTGGTGGAGGTCTCACTGCCGAACAGGTCGAGCGACACGGTGTAGTGGAAGTTGAGGTAGCGCTGGATGATGTCGAGCGGAATACCACCGTGCGAAGCGATTTCGAGCGTGTCGTGCTCGCGGATCAGCTCGGCACTGCGGGCCACCACGCGGTCGATGCCGGTGGTGCCCACGAACATGTGGTGCGCCTCTTCCTTGAGCATGAACTCGCAGGTGCGCGAGAGCGGGTCGAACGAGGATTCCTTCAGCGTGCCGAGCTGGTACTTGCCGTCGCGGTCGGTGAAGTAGGTGAACATGTAGAACGCGAGCCAGTCGGCCGTCTCCTCGTTGAACGCGCCGAGGATGCGCGGGGTGTCGGGGCTGCCGGAGTTGCGGAAGAGCAGTCCTTCGGCTTCCTCGCGGCCTTCGCGGCCGAAGTAGGCGTGCAGCAGATACACCATGGCCCAGAGGTGCCGGCCTTCTTCCACGTTGACCTGGAAGAGGTTGCGCAGGTCGTAGAGACTCGGGGCGGTGAGGCCCAGCAGGCGCTGCTGCTCGACCGACGCCGGTTCGGTGTCGCCCTGGATCACGATCAGGCGCTGCAGGTCGGCGCGGTACTCCCCCGGAACCTGGTGCCACACCTCCTGTCCGGCGTGCTCGCCGAACGCGATGCGCCGGTCGGGGTCGCGCTCGGCGAGGAAGATGCCCCACCGGTAGTCAGGCACGTTCACGTGGTGGAAGTGCGCCCAGCCCTCGCGGCCCACGCTCACGGCGGTGCGCAGGTACACGCCCTGGGTTTCGAGCGTCGGGCCCATTTCGCCCCACCAGTTGAGGAACTTCGGCTGCCAGCCTTCGAGCGCGCGCTGCAGCCGCCGGTCGTCGGCGAGGCTGACGTTGTTGGGGATCTTGCCGGCGTAGTCGATCTTCTCGGGCACGGTCAGACTCGCTTCCGGTCGAAGGTCGCCTTCTGTCCCGTGCCGTAGCGGCGCAGCGCGCCTTCGGGGCCCGAGGCGTTCGGGCGCGTGAAGATCCAGTTCTGCCACGCGGTGAGGCGGCCGAAGATCTTCGTTTCCAGCGTTTCCGGGCCGACGAACCGGTGGTTCGCCTCCATGCCGGTGAGCGAATCCGGGCTCAGGGCCGCGCGGCCTTCCACGACGATGCGGATCTCGTCTTCCCAGTCGAGGTCGTCGGGCGCGTCGGTGACCAGGCCGAGCTCCACGGTCTCCGCCGGTGTGAGGGCGCGCCCGGTTTCGCGGTGCAGCCAGTCGAGGTGGTCGTGCTCGCCGTAGAACCGGGATTCCAGGCGGGACAGGCCGTTGCCCATCGGGAAGGTGCCGAAGTTGGCCTCGGACAGGGTGATCGCGGCGCGCTCTTCGGAGTCCTCGTCGTCGATCGGCGGACCGTCCAGGATGTACTGGCGGTCGGCGGCCAGCGCGAGCTCCAGCAGCACCCCGGCGAAGCAGCTGCCCGGCTCGATGAGCGCGATGAGGCTGCGGCTGGTCACGTCGAGCCGCTTCAGCACGCGCTTGGTGTAGTGGCGGATCTCGTTGCACAGCCAGTCTTCCCCGGCGTGGCCGAGCACCGCCTGCTCGTGGGCGAGCACGCGCTCGGCGTCGCCGCGGGTGCGCAGCAGCCAGGTGCCGAGGGTGGGCTCGTTGGTGCGCAGGCGGAGGATCAGGTCGTCGAGCTCGCGGGTCACCGCCAGCAGCCACGTGCCCGCGCCCCGCTCGTGGATCTCGGCCACGCTCGCGGGCGCGTCCCCTTCCGGGCCGTGCACGGTGATCTCGACGGTGCCGGCCG
Organism: Amycolatopsis rhabdoformis; assembly: GCF_035918295.1. GTDB lineage: Bacteria > Actinomycetota > Actinomycetes > Mycobacteriales > Pseudonocardiaceae > Amycolatopsis > Amycolatopsis rhabdoformis. The sequence goes on along the minus strand of NZ_CP142149.1, from coordinate 1,032,448 downwards.
GCCGGTCGAACACCGCCGTCACGTGCGGGTACGTGAGACCCGACTCGGTCACCCGCCGGTCGAGCGGCGTGAGCTCCACGCCGGCCGCGTCGGCCGGTCGCGGGCTGTTCTCGGCCAGCTCCAGCGCCCGCTTTTCCACCACAGCGGCGAAATCACGGCGCGGCGCCAGCTCGTCCACGAGCTTCCACTCGACGGCCGTCTTGCCCTTCACGCCGTCACTGCGCGTGGCGAACACGTCGGCGCGATCCTTGCGCACCCCGCGCTTGTCGACCACCCGCGTGAGCCCGCCGGTGCCGGGCAGCACCCCGAGCAGCGGCACCTCCGGCAGCGCCACACTCGACGAATTGTCGTCGATGAGGATGATTTTGTCACAAGCCAGCGCCAGCTCGTACCCCCCGCCCGCGCACGCCCCGTTGACCGCGGCGAGGTAGGTCTGCCCCGAGTTCGCGGTGGCGTCCTCCATGCCGTTTCGCGTCTCATTGGTGAACTTGCAGAAGTTCACCTTCCACCCGTGCGCCGACGCGGCCAGCATCCGAATGTTCGCGCCGGCGCAGAACACCCCGTCCTTGCCGCTCATGAGAATCACCGTCTTGACCCCGGGGTGCTCGAACCGAAGCCGTTGCGTGGCGTCGTAAAGCTCGATGTCCACGCCGAGGTCGTAGGAGTTGAGCTTCAGCTCGTACCCGGGCACGAGACCGCCTTGCTCGTCGACGTCGAGCTCCAGCCACGCCACCGGGCCGGCCACGCGCAGCCGCCAGTGCCGGTAGCTCGCAGGGTGCCGATCGAAGCTCACCCCGTCGCTCCCCACCGGCGCCTCAGCCTCAGCACCTTCAGCGACAACCGTCATGGCGAACGCCTCCTCCGTCGGTTCGGTGGAGTTAGTTTCTACATAAGTCACCTAGTTCGTCAAGGTTGTGTAGAACATTGAGTGAAGGGAGGTGCTGGTCCGTCCGGGCCCGGGTCAGTGGTACCCCGGGCCCGGTTCGGGGGTCACGTTGGCCGTGGTGATCTCGTCGCCGCAGTGGGTGCAGGTCAGGAGGGGCGCGACGGGTTCGCCGCAGGAGTGGCGGAGCACCAGGGGTGGGCCGTCGGGGGTCGGGAGGTGGTCGTCGCCCCAGCGCATGAGGATCACCAGCGCCGGGAAGATTTCCTTGCCGGTGTCGGTGAGGCGGTATTCGTGGCGGTCCGGGTCGGTCGCGTAGACCACGCGGTCGAGCAGGCCCTGTTCCACGAGTTGCTTGAGCCGCGCCGAGAGCGTGGGGCGCGGGATGCCGAGGTTGCGCGCGAACTGCGCGTAACGGCGGACGCCGAAGAACGCTTCGCGCAGGATGAGCAGCGTCCAGCGTTCGCCGAGGACGTCGAGCGCGCGGCCGACGGACTCGGCGGTGAACCGCTGCGACCCGGCGGTCATGGCGCCAACTCCCGCAGCACCGTGCGTCCGGCCGGGTCCTCCGCCGTCGCAGGGACGAGGCCGACGTGGTCGGCGCCCGCGGCACGATACGCCGCGATGCGGGAGCGGATCTCCGTAGCCGACCCGAGCGCGCCGACGTCGGCGACCAGCGAAGGCGGCACCTTCAGCTCGGCGCGCGGCACACCGGCCCGCGCCGCCGTGACAAGGTCGCCGTAGCCGAGTTCGGCGAACATCTCGCCGTAGCCGGGCGGCCGCAGGTACACGCTCGCCTGCGCGGCGAGCTGCCGCACCGTCGCCTCGCCGGGGTTGAGCGCCACCGGCACCCACACGGCCAGCCGCGGCGGGGTGCGGCCCGCCGCCCGCGCGTGGGCGTCAAGCTCCACCCGCACCCGCGAAACGTGCGCGGGCGGAACCAGGTTGAGCACGACCTCGTCCGCGACTTCCGCGGCCACCTTGGTCATCGCCGGGCCGAACGCGGCCACCGTCAGCGGCACCGGAGACGCCGAACGCAGCCGAAAACCGTTGCTGCGCACGTGGTTTCCGGACACCGAAAGCTTCTGTCCCGAAAGGACGGTCCGCACCGCGGCCACCGTCTCGCGCATCCGCCCGGCGGCGTGCTCCCACGGCCGGTCGTGCCAGCCGGTCACGATCGCCGGGCTCGAGCCGCCCAGGGCGAGGCCCGCCGGCGGCCGCGCGAGCGTCGCGACGGACGCCACGCCGAGCCCGAGCGCCACGGGCGAGCGCACGCCGAGCGGCAGCGGGCCGATCTTCACGCCGATCCGCTCGGTCCGCAGGCTCACCGCCGTGGCGAGCGCGAACGCGTCGAACGTCGCCATCTCGCCCACCCACAGCTCGCCGAAGCCGCAGCGGTCGGCCTCCACCGCGAGGTCCACGGCCTCCGGCGCCGGCCGGTCGAGCCAGAACGGGGTGACGACGCCGAGTGCGGTCACAGCTGCGCCGTCTCGGTCTCGAGGCCGAGCAGGAGGCGGCCGGTCAGCTCGTAGGTCGCGGGGTTGACCTGGAAGTGCGCGGTGGCGGTGTGCGCGTCGCGGAAACGGCGCTGCAACGGGGAAGTCTCGTAGATCGCCGAGCCGCCGCCGAGGTCGTACAGCGAACGCGTGACGTCGGCCGACGTGCGGACCGCGTGGGTGCAGGCGAGGCGCAGGGCGAGGCGAAGGTCCTCGGAGATATCCGACGCGGCGGCCTCCCAGGCGTCGTCGATCGCGCGGTAGTAGAACTCGCGCGCGGCACGCAGCGACGCTTCCGCTTCGGCGACCGCGCTCTGCGTCGCGGTGCGTTCGGCCAGGGAGCGGCGCGAGCCGCTGGGGTGTTTGGCGCCGGCGAGCTCCACGAACTCCGTGATCGCGCCGCGGGCGTTGCCGAGCGCGGCGGCGGAGATCGACGCGGCGAAGAAGCCGAAGAGCGGGAACCGGTGCAGCTGCGAGGCACCGGCGGGCGGACCGTCCACAACGGACAGCAGGCGGTGGTCCGGCACGAACACCGCGTCGGCGCTGGTGTCGTGGCTGCCGGTGCCACGCAGGCCGGACGTGTGCCACGTGTCGTGGATCTCCAGCTCCGCCACGGGAATCGCGGCGACCACGAGCTTCCCGTCGAGCACCACGCCGAGGAAGATCCAGTCGGCATGGGTCACTCCGCTGCAGAAGGACCAGCGGCCGGAGACCGTGACGCCGCCGTCCACCCGCGTCGCCTTGCCGCGCGGCGCCCACACGCCCGCGGCGACGGTGCCGGGATCGCCGAACACCTCGTCGCCGCCCTTTTCCGGCAGGTACGCGCCGAGCAGGCTGCTCGTGGCCGCGATCGACACGCACCAGCCGGCCGACGCGTCGGCCTCGGCCACGCGCTCGGCCGCGCGCAGGATTGCCGCCGCCGAAGGCTCCGCGCCGCCGAGGCGAGCGGGCAGACCGGCGCGGAACAGGCCTGATTCGCGCGCCGCGTCGACGACCTCAGGCGCCAGCGACCGGCGCCGTTCGGTTTCGCCGGCCTGGTCCGCGGCCACCGCGGCCAGGGGAAGTGCCTTGTCGAGCAGGTCGTCGCGAGTGCCCACCGTTGTCCTCCGACCGGTTCAAGTTTCTTACCGGTTCAGAATTTTTACCGAATTCCGGGCACCTGTCAACGCTTCCCGGCGTCAACGCAGGTCAGGGCACCACGACCACGGGCCAGATCGCCGCCCGCACCAGACGATTGCCCACCGAGCCGACCAGCCGGTGCCCACCCTGCTCCGACGCGCCGACCACCACCATGTCGGCGCTCACCGCCAGCGCGGCCTCGCGCAGCTCCGGGAAGGTCTCCCCGCGCCGCACGACGAACGTCACCGGCACGCCGAGCTCGTCGGCGCGGCCGTGCAGCTCGGTGCGCAGCTGCGTGATCTCCTCTTCGAAGGTCTGCTGCTCGACGTCGGCGACGGCCGCCGCGGCCAGGCCCGCCCACATCGACGGCGCCGCGACGTACACGACCACCAGCCGCGCGCGCTGGCGCCGGGCCAAGCCCGCCGCGTACGAAGCCGCGCGCAACCCCGTCGGCGAAGTGTCCGTGCCGACCAGGATCACGCGCGGTCCGTCGGTGCCCCGTTCGTACGGCCCGGATTCCCACCGCGGACCGAACTCCTCGACCAGATCTTCCACGGGGCCATTATGTCGGTCAGCCTTCGCCGGCCACGTTCTCCACCGAACGGCCGGTGGTGCGCGGCCCGAGGATCGCGATGTTCAGCGCCACCAGCACGAGCGCCGCGCCGATCACCACGAACAGCGTGGTCGCGCCCGAGCTTGCGAGCAGCGGCACCAGCACGAACGGCATCACGCCGCTGGCCAGCCGCGAGATCGAGTACGTGCCGCTCGACGCCGTGGACCGCAGCGCCGTCGGGAAGATCTCGGCCTGGTAGATGTGGTAGGCGTTGGAGAAGACGTTGCTGATCGCCGTGTAGATGAAGCCGAACGCGATGGCGAGCGCGATGGAGTTCGCGAGCCCGAACGCGAGGCCGAACACCGCCATCGCCAGCACCGAGCCGACCACGAGGTGCTTGCGCTCCAGGCGTTCCACGAGCGGCAGCGACAGCGCCGAGCCGACCGGGTAACCCAGGAACGTGAGCGCCGTGAACAGCAGCGACTGCGAAACCGGGTAGCCCTTCGCCGCGAGCACGAGCGGGACCATCGTGCCGAAGCCGTAGTAGCCGATGGTCTGGAGCACGTGGAAGATCGTCATCATGATCGTGCGCCGGCGGTAGACCGGGCCGAACAGCTCACGCACCGAGGCTTTGCGCGCGGGCCGCGCGGCCACCGGCGCGGCGGCCGGCTCGGCGGGCCGGCCCGCCTCGGCCTCGAGCGCGCGGATCACCGTGTCGGCTTCCTGCGTGCGCCCGACCGAGTGCAGCCACCGCGGCGACTCCGGCAGCCCGCGGCGCAGCAGGAACACCACGCCGGCGCCGAGCGCGCCGATCACGAACAGCCACCGCCAGCCGGCCAGGCCCAGGAACGACCCTTCGGTGAGCCCCTTCGCGAGGAAGCCGACGACCGGCACCCCGCAGAACGCCAGCGTGTACGCCCACGCGATCAGCTTGCCGCGCTTGCGCGCCGGCAGTAGGTCGGTGAGGTAGGTGTCGGCCAGCGGCGGTTCGGCGCCGAGGCCCACGCCCGCGAAGAACCGGGTGATCAGCAGCATGATCGCGCTGCCGCTGAACGCGCCGAGCAACGAGAAGAACGAGTACAGCCCCAGGTTCAGCAGGAACGCCCCGCGCCGCCCGAAGCGATCGGCGAGCCGCCCGAGCAGCAGGGCGCCGAAGAACATGCCGAGGAACGTCGAGGCCAGCAGCGGCGGCAGGGCCGCCTTGCTGAGCTTGAACTCGCTGACCAGCACCGCGCTGATCGTCCCCGTCAGGAACACCTCGTAGAACTCGAAGAACAGCCCGAGCCCGACGGCCACGGTCGCCCGCCGGTGCGTACGCGTGACCGGCAACCGATCGAGCCGCGCCGCGACCGCGGCCGTCCCCGGCTCCGCCGTGTCGAGGGGGTTCGCCATCCGTCGTCTCCTTTGACAGTCATGGCCGCGCGGATCAAGCGATCCACTATGTGATTCGTCGCCCCATGATGTGGCGGGCGATGCATGGTCGTCAAGGGTGGCGGAGTGGTGTGGATCAGCTCGAGGGGTCCACTGATCGGGATGGTTTCGGGGTTGTCGGGGCTCTCACCAGCACTAAGAGTGCGCCAGGGCGGGCTCGGACGGGTGACAAGAAATCTTCGATCCGCGAGGAATCCGGCGAACTGGTCACGGCGGGTGTCGGGGCCGGGTGGTGGATGGCGCGCGAGTGGGTCGAGGAAGGGTGGGTCAAGGGGATCGGAATCCGGTGAAGGGGCTCATCGCTGCACGTGGGCGGTCGAACAGCATTCGACGAGGGGCTCTCACGGAGCTCGGGCGGCCGATCGGCGTTCCGGGAAGGGCCCCACCGCAGTGGGGTGATCGAGCAGCACTCCGCGAAGGCAACCTTCACGCAGCTCAGGCGGGTGACCGGGCATTCGAGAAGGAGCAACTTCACCGGACCTGGGCAGCTGAACAGCAGCCCGCGAAGGGGCTCCTTGCGCAGCCGGAGCGGCACAGCCGCACTGCACGAAGGCGCCTTTCACCGAACCGGGCAGCCGAACCCAGCCTGCGAAGCAGCACCTCACGGAACTGGAGCGGCACAAAGGCATCCGCGAACGCACGCCACGCAGAACCCGGCGGCCGAACACCAGTCCACGATGACCCGGAGACCCGGTGAGCAGTTCGCTGTTGGCGCGGTACGCGCCGGCCGAGGCCGAGGTCGCGCATCCGGCACAGCCGGTCGGACGCGGGGTCGACCCCGACCGTCCCCGCGAGCTGTGCCGGATGCCCGACCCAGTGAGCCGTTCGCTGTTGGCGCGGTGCGCGCCGGCCGAGGCCGAGGTCGCGCATCCGGCACAGCCGGTCGGACGCGGGGTCGACCCCGACCGTCCCCGCGAGCTGTGCCGGATGCCCGACCCAGTGAGCCGTTCGCTGTTGGCGCGGTGCGCGCCGGCCGAGGCCGAGGTCGCGCATCCGGCACAGCCGGTCGGACGCGGGGTCGACCCCGACCGTCCCCGCGAGCTCCGGCAACCGCTCGCGGGTGCCGTGGCGGTGCTGCGCCAGGCAGCACTACACGGAGCCGGAGCAACGCAAAAGGACACCGCAGCCACACCCAGCTACAACCGCCAGCCACACCGGCCGACCAGGGTCACCCGAGCAAGAACCCCGTCACCCAGTCACATCGCGGGCCATCCCCGCCCGATACCCCAACCGCTCCGAAGCCGCCGCCGCGGCTTCCAGCACCAGTGGCGCCAACCGCGGCACGTCCGCCGCCGACATCCGCTGCGTCGGAGCTCCGATGCCGATCACCGCACTCAGTTCGCCGGTCAGGCCGAACACCGGGGCGCTCAGCGAAGCCGCGCCGAGGTCGCGTTCCTCGAAGCTGCTGGCGTAGCCGTCGGAGCGGACCGTGGCGAGCTGTTGGTTCAACTGGTCGATGTCCACGATCGTGTGGGTGGTGAAGCGGGCGAGGCCGTGGCCGACGGCGTCCCGCAGGGCGAGGCGGTCCCAGGCCAGGAAGACTTTGCCGGCGGAGCCCGCGTGCAGGGGCATGACCATGCCGACCACGAAGAGGCGGATCACGGGGTGGCGTGACTCGGCCAGGGAGACCACGGTGCGGAAGGCGCCGTCGCGCACGTACAGACACGCCGTCTCGCCCGAGTCGTCGCGGAGTTTGTGCAGGACGGGGCGCACGAGGCGCACCAGGTCGAGGCCGAAGGTGCCCGGCGCGGCCCAGCGGACGAGACCGAGCCCCACGCGGTAGGTGTCGTCGTAGCGGTCGAGGAAGCCCTCGCGCACCAGGTTGTGCACGAGCCGCTGACACGTGCTCGCCGGCAGGCCGGTGGCGCGGGTGATCTGCTGCAGGGTCAGTTCGGGCTCGGCGATCGTGAACGACTCGAGGATCTGCTTGAACTTCCGCAGCACCAGCACCGGCGCGGTGCCACCCCGCTCTTCCGCCATCGACGCCCCGTTCTGTGACCCACCCGACTGTTTCGCCGAGTGTAGTCAGCCTCGATCGTCTTGACGGCGACCCGCGCACCCGTATTCTGAGTTGGCAACTCACTATGTGGTTGGAGCGTGATCATGCAGAAGCAAGGCCCCCTCGCCGGGGTGCGGGTGGTCGAACTGGGCAACTTCATCGCGGCGCCCACCGCCGGCCGGCTGCTGGCCGATTTCGGCGCCGACGTCGTGAAGGTCGAGCGCCCCGGCACCGGCGACGAGCTGCGCCGCTGGCGCCTGCACGCGGGCGACACCTCGCTGCTCTTCCGCACGCTCGGCCGCAACAAGCGCTCGATCACGCTCGACCTGCGCTCGGAAGCCGGCCAGGACGTCGCGCGCAAGCTCATCGCGAAGGCCGACGTGGTGCTCGAGAACTTCCGCCCCGGCACCCTCGAACGCTGGGGTCTCGGCCCGGACGCGCTCAAGGAGCTCAACCCCGGCCTGGTGCTCGTGCGCGTGTCCGGCTACGGCCAGACCGGTCCGTACCGCGACCGCCCGGGCTTCGGCGGCGTCGCCGAAGCGGTCGGCGGCCTGCGCGCGCTCACCGGCTACCCCGACCGGCCGCCGACGCGCGTCGGTGTGAGCCTGGCCGATTCCGTGGCCGGCCTCTACGCCGTGATCGGCGCGCTCATGGGCCTCGTGCGCCGCGAGCGCGAAGGCGGCGGCGAGGTCGTCGACGTCGCGCTCTACGAGGCCGTCTACTCGCTGATGGAATCGCTGGTCCCGGACTTCGACGCGTTCGGCGTGATCCGCGAACCGGCCGGCTCGGCGCTGCCCGGCGTCGCACCGTCGAACACCTACCGCTGCGGCGACGGCAAGTACATCGTGGTGAGCGGCAACGGCGACGCCATCTTCCGCCGCCTCGCCCACGCCATCGACCGCCCCGACCTCGCCGACGACCCGGCGCTGGCCGACAACGCCGGTCGCGTCGCCAACACCGAGCGCCTCGACCAGGTGCTCGGCGAGTGGGCGCTCGGCCGGTCGCAGGAGGCCGCCGAAGCCACGCTGCGCGCGGCCGACGTACCGTGCGGCCCCATCCTCACCGCCGAGGACATCACCAAGGACCCCCACTTCGAGGCCCGCGGCATGCACCAGCGCCGCCGGGTGCGCATCGACGACGAGGACGTGGAGGTCACCTTCCCCGGCGTCGTCCCGGCGCTCGGCGAGCACCCCGGCAGCGTCCGCACGCTCGGCCCCGAACTCGGCGAACACACCGAAGACGTCCTGACCGAGCTCGGCTTCGACGATTCCGCCCGCAGCCGCCTGCGCGCCGACGGCGTCATCTAGAGAATCCAGAGAAGGAGAACCCACCATGGACGAGGTCCTCATCACCGAGGTCGTGCTCCGCGACGGCCTGCAGGACGAAGCCCGCACCGTGCCCACCCCCGACAAGCTCCGCCTCGCGCGCGGCCTCGTCGACGCCGGGTTCCGCGCCCTGGAAGTCGGCTCGTTCGTGTCGAAGCGCCGCGTGCCGCAGATGGCCGACACCGACGAGCTCCTGCGCACGCTCGACCCGGCGACCAACCCCGCCACCCTGCACACGCTCGTGTTCACCGAACGCGGCGCGCAGCAGGCCGTGGACGCCGGCGCCCGGTCCGTGCGCCTGGTCGTGTCCGCGAGCGACGGCCACAGCACCGCCAACGCCGGCGTGCCCACCGAAGGCGCCCTCGCCCGGCTCGAGAGCTGCGCGGAAATCCTCACCGCCGCGGGCGTCGAGATCGAGGCGACCATCGCCACGGCGTTCGTGTGCCCGTTCGACGGCGACACCGACCCGGCCCGCACCGCCGCCACCGCGGCCCGGCTGGCGAAGCTCGGCGCCGGCGTGCTGCACCTCGCCGACACCATCGGCGCGGCCAACCCGAGCCTGCTGCGCCGCGGGATCGAAGCCGTGCGCGACGCGGTGCCCGACGTGCCGCTGGGTCTGCACCTGCACGACACCTACGGCTTCGCCGCCGCCAACGCGTGGGAAGGGCTGCGGCTCGGCATCCGCCGCTTCGACTCGTCGCTCGGCGGGATCGGCGGCTGCCCCTTCGCACCCGGTGCGTCGGGCAACATCGCCACCGACGATCTCGTGCACCTGCTGCACCGCGAAGGCATCGCCACGGGCCTCGACGTCACCAAGCTCGCGCGGCTGCGCGACGAGGTCCGGCTCGCCGTCGGACACGAGCTCGGGTCGGCATTGTCGTCGGTTCCTGCCGTGCCCGCAGCGCTCGTCTGAAAATTCCCGTCCCTCCGTATTCCTGGTCATTCGGAGTACCGGAGCTGAGCCGATTGCTGGTAGCGTGCCCGGCACCTGAACGCGCGTCCGGTACCCACCGGGGAGCGCAACGCGCGCGGCGGTGAGGCGGATCGCAATGCGAGACGATGTGGTCGAGGCGAGCTCGACCGTCGGGCACCCGCCCGACGCGGTGTGGCAGATCATCGGCTCCCCCGAGCTCTATCCGAGGTTCCTGCCGGCGATCAGCTGGTGCGAGGTCACCGAAGCCGCCGTGCGCGGCCGCGGCCCGCGTTGCCTGGTCAGGTTGGCGCCCAACCGGGAAACGCTCGTGGAGGGCACCATCCACGCGGTGGTGTACCGGCCCGGCGAGCACGTGGTGTGGTGCGGGCTGCCCGACGAGCGCAACTGGGTCTCGTTCGAGCTGCGCGCGCTCGCGGGCGGGGCGACCGAGATCGTGCTGCGCCTGATGCTCCCGTCGCTTCCGCCCGAGCACTACGACCTGCTGTCCCGCTCAGCGGTGCGGGGCATGCTGAAGGAACTGACCGAACGGATCGCGCTGCAGCTGTCCGGCGAAGCCGCCGAGCCGCCCGAGTACGACCGCGCGACCGCGTTGCGCACGGCCAACACGCTCGTGCGCGCCGGCGTGCTCAAGTCCGGCCGGCCCGACAAGGTCGCGAAGCAGCTCAGCTCGCTTTCGCAGTGGGGCGCCACGATCGCCGGCGGCTACCTCGCCGCGACCGCGCGCGGCGCCGACGACATCGCCGTGCACGACGAGCGCAACAGCCGCACGTTCCGCGACATCGACGAGCGCAGCAACCAGCTCGCCCACGCGCTGGCCAAGCTCGAGGTGGAGCCCGGCCGGCGCGTGGCGCTGATGTGCCGCAACCACGCGGCGATGGTCGAGGCGTTCGTCGGCTGCAGCAAGCTCGGCGTGGACGTCGTGCTGCTCAACACCGGCCTCTCGGCCTCGGCCGTGGAGGACGTGCTCGCCGAGCACCGGCCCGCCGCGGTGCTGGCCGACGACGAGTTCGCGCAGACGATCGCCGGTGTGCAGGGCGATTTCCCGCGCGTGAGCACGTGGGACGACGCCGAGCAGGGCTACCGCACCGTCGACGAGCTGATCCAGGACGCACCGGTGAGCCGGCCGAAGCCGGCCAAACGGCCGGGCCAGATCGTAGTCCTCACCTCCGGCACCACCGGCACACCGAAGGGCGCGCGCCGCCCGACGCCGAAGGGCCTGAGCACGGCGGCGAGCATCCTCGCGCGGATTCCCTTGCGGGCCCGGGACAAGATCGCCGTCGCGGCGCCGCTGTTCCACAGCTGGGGCCTGGCCGCGTTGCAGGTCGGCATGTCGGTGCGCGCGGAGCTGTCGCTGATCCGCCGGTTCGACGCGGAGCAGACGCTGCGGATGATCGCCGAGCACCGCTGCGACGCACTCTTCGCCGTGCCGATCATGTTGCAGCGCATCCACGAGCTGCCCGAGCGCGTGCGCAGCCGCTACGACCTCTCGTCGCTGCGGATCGTGGCCAGCAGCGGCTCGGCGATGTCGGGTGCGTTCGTCACGTCCTTCATGGACACCTTCGGCGACATCCTCTACAACTTCTACGGCTCCACCGAGGTTTCCTGGGCCAGCATCGCCGACCCGGTCGACCTGCGCGCCGCGCCGACCACCGCCGGCCGCTGCCCGCCCGGCACCCGCATCTCCATTCTCGACGACGAGCGCCGCCCCGTGCCGCCCGGCGACGAGGGCCAGATCTTCGTGGGCAACGACATGCTCTTCGACGGCTACACCAACGGTTCCAGCGTGCCGCGCGCGAAGGACATGATGGCCACCGGTGACGTCGGCTACCAGGACGCGGCCGGGCGCCTGTTCGTGACCGGGCGCGCCGACGAGATGATCGTGTCCGGCGGCGAAAACGTGTTCCCGCGCCCGGTGGAAGAGGCACTCGTCGCGCTGCCCGGTGTGTACGAGGCGGCCGTGGTGGGCGTGCCGGACGAGGAGTTCGGCCAGCGCCTCGCCGCGTATGTGGTGCTTCGCCGCGGCGCGCGCATGCACGCCGAGGACGTGCGCCACTACATCCACCAGAAGCTCGCGCGCTTCGCGGTGCCGCGCGATGTCTACTTCGTGCCGGAGCTCCCCCGCAACGCCACCGGCAAGATCCTCAAGCGCATGCTCAACGACGACCTGTGGCCGCTGCCGCAGGCGTGAGGTCCGTCAGTCTTCGTCGCCGTCGAAACGCCGCGCGATGATCGGCGGGATCACGAGCAGCAGGATGGCGTAGTACCCGAGCTCCGGCCGGATCGCGCCGATCACGAACGCGATCCCCAGCGCCGCCGTGGAAAGCACGTTGTTGGCCAGCCGGCGATCCGTCACCGAACCCGGCCGCAGAGCCACGGCGGGATCGCGCCGGACGATCAGCACCAGCGCCGTCTGGCAGGCGCTGCTGAGGAAGATCGTGCCGATGTAGAACATCGTGGGGAACCGCTGCGTGCCGAACTGGCCGGCCAGCTCCGTCGGGAACGGCAGCACCGCGATGGTGAACAGCCAGAGGAAGTTGGTCAGCACCAGCGGTCCGCTGTAGGCCCGCACTTCCTCGAAGATGCGGTGGTGGCCCCACCACATCCGGCCGATCACCAGGAAGCTGAGCGCGAAGCTGAAGATCTGGTTCCAGTGCCCGAGCACGGCTTCGAGCGGGTCCGCGTGCTCCGCGGCCAGCTCCGGCACCAGGTCGGTGAGCGGCAGCACGAGCAACGTCAACGCGATGGCCACCACGGCGTCGCTGAAGAAGACGAGCCGCTCCGTCGACCTCTTCCGCTCGACGCCGCGCTCCGGATCTTGATCCACGCTGCGATCCAACCACAGCACCGGGCCCGCCGAACTCACCTCGCGAGAAACTCCGCGGCCGAGGCGCCCCAGGCCTTCGTCTCCCCGGGCGCTTCGGCCACGAGCAGGCGGGCGTCGGGCAGCAGGACCGTGAGGCGTTCGGCGGTGGGCACGGGGTGCACCGGGTCGCCGGCCCAGGCAAGCACGAGCACCGGCAGGTCGAGCCCGGCGAGCTCAGGGGGCGCCGGGAGGTCGCTGCGGGCGGCGCCACGCAGGAGCGAGGGCAGCAGGCCGGCGCCGACCCGGGGAGCGGGCAGATACCCGGCCAGTCCCTCGAACGCGGGTGGCACGGGACCGCCGGAGGCCGGCTTTCGAACGCGGCGAACCCCTCGCTCTCCACCGCGTCGGCCGTGGCTTCGTAAGCCTGCCGTTGGGCGGCCCGCGCCGCCCACCCGATCGGAGGGCGGGTGAGGACCAGGCGGCTGAAGCGTCCGGGCGCGCGGACGGCGGCGTGCAGCAGCGTCGCCGTGCCCATGGACGTGCCGAGGCCCGCGACCATTTGTACGCGGAGCGTGCGGAGCACCCGGGGCGACGGCGACGAGCAGGGCCAGGAGGTCACCCGCCAGGGCGGGCCAGGTGTACGAACCCGGGTCCGCCGCGCCGGGGACGCGTCGTGGCCGCGGGCGTCGTACCGCAGCAGTCAACGGCCCGAGGCCACGACCGGCGCCCAGTCGAACATGCCGGCCTCCTCCTGGGACGTGCCGGACTGAGTGAGCCCGTGGGCCCGGACGGCGAGTGGGCCGGTGCCCTCGGACTGCCGGGCCGGCCCGCCCGTCGTCCCGTCCGTTCAGGTCACGAGGCGGCCGAGCCGTGGGCGGTCCGCGAGAGCCGGTCCCACTGCTCCCAGCCGTCGAGGCGACGGGCGTACTCCTCGCGCAGTTCCTCCAAGCCACCGACGCCGAACAGCACACGCAGGGGCGGCTCGGGCGTGTCGGCGAGTTCCAGCAGGGCGCGACCGCTGGCCTCGAGGTCGCCCGGGACGATGTGGGCGGCGCCGCCGTAGAGGGCCTTCCGGGCGTGGGCGTAGGTGTCGTCGGGGCTGGTCTGCGGGGAGTTCGCCGTGAGGCCGGTCTGGAACACGATCGGCTCGATCAGCGTCACGTGGATGCCGAACGGGGCGACCTCCGCCGCGAGCGACTGGCTCACCGCCTCCAGCGCCCACTTCGACGCGTGGTAGATGCCCAGCGCCGGGTAGGCGACGACCCCGCCGAGGGACGAAACCTGGAGGATCCGGCCGCCTCCGCGGGCGCGCATGCCCGGCAGGACGGCGCGGGTCGTCCACAGTGCACCGAAGTAGTTCGTGTCCATCTGGGAGCGGATCTGCTCGTCCGTGGCTTCCTCCACGGCGCCGACGAGCATGTGCCCGGCGTTGTTCACCAGCACGTCGAGGCCGCCGAAGTGCGCCTCGGCCTCGGCCACGGCGTGCCGGACGGCCGTCGCGTCGGAGACGTCGAAGCCCAGCGGCAGGACCTGGTCGCCGTAGGTGTCGACGAGCGGCTTCAGCGACGCGGCGTCCCGGGCCGTCGCCGCGAGCCGGTCGCCGCTCTCCAGCACGGCCCGCGCCCACTGGGCGCCGAACCCTCGTGACGCCCCGGTGAGGAACCAGGTCTTCGGGTGCTCGGTCATGGTGTGCTCCTCTGTCGTGGTGCGGGTTCTCCCACCACCTTCCGGCGGGCGCGGCCACGCAGGCAGAGCCGGTTGCACCCAGGGACCGGCGATCCCTGGCTGACCCCCGTCGGCGGAGGGACACTGAGCGCATGGACTCCGGCCAGCTCTCCCACTTCCTGCGGGTGCGACGCGAAGCGCTCACTCCCGACGAGGTGGGGATCGTGTCCACGACGCGGCGCCGCACGCCCGGCTTGCGCCGCGAGGAGGTGGCCGCCCGCGCCGGCATCTCCACCGACTACTACACGCGCCTGGAGCAGGCCCGCGCCCCGCAACCGACGGCGTCGGTGCTGCGCGGCCTCACCCGCGCCCTGCGCCTGACCCTCGACGAGCGCGACCACCTCTTCCGCCTCGCCGGCCACACCGCCCCCGATCGCCTCTCGGCCGACGACCACGTGTCCCCCGTGCTCCTCGGCCTGCTCGACCGCCTCCACGACATGCCCGCGCAGGTGATGACCGACCTCGGCGAGGTCCTCGCCCAGAACGCCCTCGCCACCGCCGTCTTCGGCGACCACACCGCCCGCACCGGGCCGGACCGCAGCGTCGTCTACCGCTGGTTCACCTCCCCCGACGCCCGCGCCGCCTACCCACCCGAAGACCGGGCCGCCGAGTCCCGCCTCCTGACCGCCGACCTGCGCTCGGCCCTCGTCCGCCGCGGCGACGCCCGCGCCCAGGCCCTGGTCGACCAGCTGCTGGAGGACAGCCCGGAGTTCGCCGCGCTGTGGTCCGCGCACGACGTCGGTGTGCTGCGCAGCCGCCGCAAACGCGTGCAGCACCCGGAAACGGGCCTGCTGGAGCTCGACTGCCAGGCGCTGCTGGAGGAGAACCGTTCGCAGATCCTGGCGCTGTTCGTGCCGGCGCCGGGGACGGATACGGCGGATCGGCTGGCGCTGCTGGGGGTGCTGAGCGCGAGTCAGGAGCGGTGAGGTCCACTCAGGACAGTCATCGCCGCAACGCCCTCGCCGCTTCCCGGGACACCGCGTCGGCCACCGTGGCCAGCGCCGGTGAGTCCAGTTTCCACTGCTGCCAGTACAACGGCACGTCCACGGGCCGGTCGGGCGCGAGGTCCACCAAGCCGTCCCGGAGCTGAAGTTGCAACTCCGGCACCAACCCCCACCCCAGCCCCGCGACCACGGCGTCGGCGAACGACTCCGACGACGGCACGAAGTGGCGCACCCCCACGTTCGGCGCGCGGCGGGTGAGACCGCGCAGGAAGCGGTCCTGCAGGTCGTCCTTGCGGTCGAAGAGCAGGGCGGGCGCGGCGGCGAGGGCGGTGGCCAGGGGGCGGTCCGCGAGCCAGCGCGCGAAGAACACCGGCGAAGCGACGGCGCGGTAGCGCATGCGGCCGAGGCGGGACGAGGTGCAGCCCTGCACGGGGTGCGGCGCGGACGTGACCGCGGCCATCACCAGGCCCTCGCGCAGCAGGGCGGCCGTGTGGTCCTGGTCGTCGCTGCGGAGGTCGAACGCGATCGGCGGCTCGGTGGGCACGGCGGCGAGCGCGGCGAGGAACCAGGTGGCCAGGGAGTCGGCGTTCACGGCGATGGGCAGGGTCACCGGGCCGGTCGCGTCGGCGAGGCCGAGTTCGGCGCGGGTGTCGGCTTCGAGGCGGGTGAGCTGGCGGGCGAAGCGCACGAGGACCTGGCCGGAGTCGGTGAGGCGCACGGGTTTGGTGCGCAGGATGAGTACGCGGCCCATGCGCTGTTCCAGCGCCTTCACGCGCTGGCTCACCGCCGAGGGCGTCACGTGCAGCACGGCGGCCGCGCGGTCGAACGACTGCTCGTCGACCACGGCGAGCAGCGTGCGGACCTGGTCGAGAAGAAGATCCGACATCACGAGCGCTAATGGTACGTAAGAATCTTTAGTTGGCATTAACTCGCGACGCCGCCTTACCGTCGAAAGCGTGGTTCCTGTCCTCGCCGCCGGCTTCGGTACCGGCCTTTCCCTCATCGTCGCCATCGGGGCGCAGAACACGTTCGTGCTGCAGCAAGGGCTGCGGGGCGGCGCGGTGGTGCGGCTGATCGTGTTGTGCGCCGTGTCGGACGTCGTGCTCATCGGCGCCGGCGTGAGCGGCATCGGCGCGGTGCTGCACCGCTGGCCGGCCGCGATCACGGCGATCGGGGTGGTCGGCGGTTTGTTCCTGGTGACCTACGGCTTCCTCGCGGCCAAGCGCGCGGCGCGCCCCGGAGCCCTCGTCGCGGGCGTGCTCGAACCGGTTTCGCCGCGGCGCACCGTGCTCACCGGCCTGGCGCTGACCTGGCTCAACCCCCACGTCTACCTCGACACCGTCCTGCTGCTCGGCTCCGTCGCGGCGAGCCACGGTGGCGGCCGCTGGGTGTTCGGCGCCGGTGCGGCCCTGGCCAGCGCGGTGTGGTTCAGCGCGCTGGGCCTCGGCGCGCGCCGGCTGGCGGGGGTGTTCGCGCGGCCCGCGGCGTGGCGCGTGCTCGACGGGCTGATCGCGGTGACGATGACCGCGCTCGGCGTCTCGATGATCGTGAGCCAGCTGCCCTGACACCGCAAAGAAGACCAACGCGACAATCCGCGTTGCCAATACCTCTGACTCAGAGCTACCTTGCGGACATGACCTCCTCTCCCGACCTCGCCGAGCGGCTGATGTCCGCCGTGCAGGGCGTGCGGCGCGTGGTGCGGCGGCGGGTGCGCGCGGAAGTGCCCGGGCCGCCGTTGCCGGGCGCGCAAGTCGAGCTGCTGCGGGTCGTCGAGCGGCTGCCGGGCATCGGCGTCGCGGCGGCGGCGCGGGAGCTGGGGCTGGCCGGCAATTCGGTGAGCACGCTCGTGAACCTCCTCGTCGAGGCCGGGCTGCTGCGCCGCGAGGTGGACCCGGCCGACCGGCGCGCCGCGCAGCTGGACGTGACCGAAGCCGCGCGCGAGCGCATGGCGATCTGGCGCAAGGCCCGCACCGGGCTCGTCACGACCGCGCTGGCCCGGCTGTCCGAAGAGGACACCACCGTGATCACCGCGGCCCTGCCCGCACTGGAACGGCTGATGGACGTCCTGAAGGAGGAGGGATGAGCGCCCCGACGATCGAACCCGCCGTGCGCTGCACCGGCCTGCAGCACACGTTCGGCACCACCAAGGCCGTGGACGGCGTGGACCTGGAGATCGTGCCCGGCGAGATCTTCGGGCTGCTCGGCCCGAACGGCGCCGGCAAGACCACCACCATCCGCATGATCACCACACTCCTGCCCCCGGAAGCCGGGTCGGTCACGGTGTTCGGCGTCGACGTCACCCGCCGCCGCATGGCCGTGCGCCGGCTGATCGGCTACGTGCCCCAGCAGCTCTCGGCCGACGGCGCGCTCACCGGGCGCGAGAACGTGACGCTGTTCGCGCGGCTGTTCGACGTCCCCCGCTCGCGCCGCGCCGACGAGGTCCACCGCGCCCTGGACCTGGTGGGCCTGCTCGACGAAGCCGAACGGCCCGTCGGCGGGTACTCCGGCGGCATGATCCGCCGCCTCGAGCTCGCGCAGGCCCTGGTGAGCTCCCCGCGGCTGCTGGTGCTCGACGAGCCGACGGTGGGCCTCGACCCGGTGGCCCGCTCGGCGGTGTGGGACCGCATCACCGAGATCCGCACGCGCACCGGGATGACCGTGCTCGTCACTACGCACTACATGGACGAAGCCGAGCAATATTGCGACCGCGTCGCCCTCATGCACTCCGGGCGCGTGCGCGCGCTCGGCACGCCGGCCGAGCTCGAAGCCGAACTCGGTCCGGATTCCACTTTGGACGACGTGTTCCGGTCGGTGACCGGCGACGTGCTGCAAGGCGAAACAGGAGGGATGCGCAATGTCCGCGCCACTCGTCGCACCGCCCGCCGTCTCGGCTGACCCGGGACCGCTCGAACAGCTGCGCATCCTGTTCGCCCGGATCGGCGCGATGTGCCTGGTGGAGCTGCAGAAGCTGCGCCGCGACCAGTCGGAGCTGCTCACCCGCGCGATCCAGCCCGCGCTGTGGCTGCTGATCTTCGGCGAGACCTTCACGCGGCTGCACGCGATCCCCACCGGCTCGATCCCCTACCTCGACTACCTCGCGCCCGGCATCCTCGCGCAGTCGGCGCTGTTCATCGCGATCTTCTACGGCATCCAGATCATCTGGGAACGCGACGCCGGCGTGCTGGCCAAGCTGCTCGTGACCCCGACGCCCCGCGCTGCGCTCGTGGCGGGCAAGGCGTTCGCCGCGGGGCTGCGCGCGCTCGTGCAGGCGCTGATGGTGCTCGTGCTCTCGGCGATCCTCGGGGTCGGGCTCACCGCGAACCCGCTGCGGCTGCTCGGCATGGTCGTGGTCGTGATCCTCGGCTCGGCGTTCTTCTGCTGCTTCTCGATCGTGATCGCCGGCATCGTGCTCTCGCGCGAGCGGCTGATGGGCATCGGGCAGGCCATCACCATGCCGTTGTTCTTCGGGTCCAATGCCCTCTACCCGGTGAACCTGATGCCCGGCTGGCTGAAGGTGCTCAGCCACCTCAACCCGTTGAGCTACCAGGTGGACGCGTTGCGCGGACTTTTGATCGGCACCCCGGCCAACCTCGGGCTGGACTTCGGCGTCCTCATAGGTGCGACCGCACTGGCGATCGGCGTCGCATCGGCTCTGCTCGGGAGGTTGGCTCGATGAAAAGTTCCGCTTTACCCACCGTATTCACACGGGCGCGGTCGTAGGTTGGGCTTCGTGGGAAAAGGCAAGGGGGTAGCCCCGTTTCTCGGATTGTGTGTGCTGGCAGGCGTTCTGGTGGCCGGCACGATGGCCCCGGTCGCGATCGGCGCGGGCGTTTTGTCCAATCAGGTCAGTGATTCGGTGGATTTGATCTCCGCGGATCTCGAACACGCGGACCCGCCATTGGTCACGACGGTGACGGATCGGAACGGCGGCACGATCGCGACTTTGTACTCGCAGTACCGCATTCCGGTCACCGCGGCGCAGATCGCGCCGGCGATGAAGGCCGCGATCGTGGACATCGAGGACCGCCGGTTCTACACCGAAGGCGGCGTGGACCCGCAGGGCATGCTGCGCGCCGCGGTGAACGACAGCTCGGGCGGCGACCTGCAGGGCGCCTCGACGATCACCCAGCAGTACGTGAAGAACTACCTGATCAACGTCGTCGACCGCGGGGACAAGACGGCACAGGACAAGGACCGCGAGGATTCACTGGCCCGCAAGCTGCGCGAGGCCAAGATGGCCGTGCAGCTGAGCCAGACCGTGTCCAAGGACGACGTGCTCGCCGACTACCTGAACGTGGTCGAGTACAGCGGCACCGTCTACGGCGTCGGCGCGGCGGCGGAAGCGTACTTCGGGACCACAGCGGACAAACTGACCGTGCCGCAGGCCGCGTTGCTGGCGGGCATGGTGAACAACCCCAGCGTCTACAACCCGTACACGCATCCGGACAACGCGCTCAAGCGGCGCAACACCGTCATCGACGCGATGGTGACCGCGAAGTCGATCCCGGCTTCCTTTGCCGCCACGGCGAAAGCGACCCCGCTCGGCGTGGTCGGCAACCGCCCGGCCGCACCGTCGAGCACGTGCATGGGCGCGCCGGCCGACGCCGGGTTCTTCTGCGCGTACGCGGTGAACTACCTCACCCAGGCCGGGTTCACCCTCGACCAGCTCGACACGGCCGGCTACGTCGTGAAGACCACGCTCGACCCGCACGTGAGCCAGGTCGTGAAGGACGCGGTGGACAACAACGTGCCGACCACGCAGGACGGCGTGGCCAACACGTTCGCCGTGGTGCAGCCGGGCGCGAGCGGGCACCAGGTGCTCGCCATGGTGGCCAACCGCAACTACGGCACCGATCCGGCGAAGGGCGAGCAGTCCACGAACATCGTGGCCGACGCGAGCAACAAGTTCGGCGCCGGTTCGTCGTTCAAGATCTTCACCTCGGCCGCCGCGATGGTGGCGGGCAAGGCGGGGCTGAACACGCCGCTGCCGAACCCGATGAGCAACTGCTTCACCCCGCCCAACGCGAACAAGTACACGCCGTGCTACTCGGTGAGCAACGACGGCACGAACTACCCCGACCCGATCTCGCTCACCGACGGCCTGGCGACCTCGCCGAACGTCGCGTTCGTGGGCCTCGAGTCGCAGGTCGGCATGCCCGCCGTGCTGGACATGGCGCGCAAGCTGGGGCTGCGCACCACGCTGGCGACCAACGACGCGGGCAACCCGCCGATCACCGACCCGTCGGACGCGCGGTCGAAGAACCCGCAGTACGACGAGCCGCAGTCGCAGTACTTCCAGAACCTGCTGTCGTTCACCCTCGGCAACAGCCCGGTGAGCCCGCTCGAGATGGCCAACGTCTCGGCCACGCTGATGAGCGGCGGCGCGTGGTGCCCACCCAACCCGATCCTGTCGGTGACCGATCGCGGCGGGCAGCCGGTGCCGGTGAAGCAGCAGGCGTGCGAGCAGGTGATCCCGACCGGTGTCGCGAACACGCTGGAGGCCGGGCTTTCGCGCGACACCACGGTCGGCACGTCCGCGTCCGCCGCGCACTCGGCCGGCTGGACGCGGCCGGACATCGGCAAGACGGGCACGACGCAGCTGTCCGAGTCCGTCGCGTTCGTCGGCGGGGTGGACAACTTCGCGGTGTCGTCGATGGTGTTCGCCGACGGGCCGCACCCGGAGGAGATCTGTCCCGGGACACCGGTGCACCTGGGCCAGTGCGGGCACGGTGCGTTCGGTGGCACGGTGGCGGCGCCGCCGTACTTCCACGCGATGAGCACGTTGCTGGCGGGGGTGGCGGACACCCCGGTTCCGCAGCCGGATCCGCAGTACCTCGACGCGCGGCAGTGAGGTCCGGCCGCGCTCCGGTCTGAAGCGGTGAAGGGCGCCTTGACGGAATCCGATTCCGGCGAGGCGCCCTTCGCCGTTCGTGGTGGTGCGGACCACCCGGCCGCTCCCCTGGCCACTCCCTTGGCCGGGTCCGGCGGGTCGTTGACGCCTGTTCGCGCACTGTGTCACGATTGCCGATCCGATGGCCGATTTCAGGGGGAGTGAGGCCATGAAGGGGTTTCCTGCGTACCGGCGAAGACCGCCCGCCGAGCCGTCGTCCCGTGAGATCGACCTCGCCCGCCGGTGGCTCGCACGCCGCGGCGCCCCGGTGTCGGTGCCGACGCGGCTGCTGAGCATCCGGATCGCCGCGCACACGGCGCCGTCGACGTGGCTGCGGACGTTCCCGCTCCACGCCGTCCTCGCCCTCGCCGCCGGCGTGGGGTATTCGAGCCTGCAGTACCTGCCGGGCGTGGCGGGCCGGGAGATGACCGAGGCGATCCCGCTGGTCTTCGTGCTCGCGGCGATCCAGCTCAGCCTGTGGCGCGCCCGGCGCGTGCGCGAACGCAACCTGGCCGCGACGGTGCCGCACCGCCGCACCGGGATCGCGCGGCCGATCGGCGTGGTCGACGGCTGGTCCGCCGCCACGGCGGCCACGACGTTCCTGGGCGGGGCCGCGCTGGCGCTGGCGATGGCCGTGGCCGTGCCCGGCGCGTGGACCTACGCCTGGAGCTGGCTCGGCCTGCTCGCCGTCGGCGCGCTCTGCACGGCGGTGGTCGTGGGCGCCACCGTGCGCGAACCCGTGCTCGCCGAAGACGACGCGTCGCTCGCCGCCGCGGGTGTGCTGCGGCGCGAGGCCGTGGTGGCCGCGATGCCGGCGATGTACGCGGTGCCGGTCCTGTTCGACGTCTTCGGCGGAAACCGCCAGCCGGCCGCGTTCACGCCCCTGCTCCTCGGCTACGTGGCGCTCTGCCTGGTGCTGCAGCTCGGGGCCGCGCTCGCGCAGCGGCGGTGGAAGCTGCCGCCCGGTCACTACGGCACGGTCGAGCGGACCCGGGAAACTCCGCCGGCCGCGGTGTCGGACGAGAACGTCTGGAAGCCCGCCGCCCGGTGAACCGGGAAAGGGCGCCTCGAGGGAATCGGATACCTCGAGGCACCCTTCAGCACACCGGAAGCCGGCCTCAGCCGAACAGCGGCGGCGGCAGTTCCTCCGCCAGCACGATCGACTTCAGCTGCGTGTACATGTCCAGCGTTTCCTTGCAGTACTCCCGACCCAGGCCGCTGCCCTTGTACCCGCCGAACGGCGACCCGTCCACGAGGTTGAAGTACTGGTTCACCCACACCGAGCCGGCGTGCAGCCGGTCGGCCGTGCGCATCGCGTTCTTCAGGTTGGTGGTGTAGACGCCCGCGGCGAGGCCGTATTCGACGTCGTTGGCCTGGTCGATCAGGGCGTCGTAGTCCTTCCAGCGGATGACCGACAGCACCGGGCCGAAGATCTCCTCCTGCGCGATGCGGCTGGAGTTCTCCGTCTCGAACACGGTCGGCTCGATGAACCAGCCGTGTTCGCTGCCGGCCACCGCGGCGCGGCCGCCGCCGGTCACCAGCGACGAGTCGGCGCGGCCGGAGGCGATGTAGTCCAGCACGCGCCGGCCCTGCTTCTCCGACACCAGGCAGCCGAGGCGCGTGGCGGGGTCGAGCGGGGCGCCCACGCGCACGCCCTCGAAGCTGGCACGCAGCTTGCCGAGGAAGTCGTCGTAGAGGTCGTCGTGCACGAACAGGCGGGTGCCGGCGAGGCAGGACTGGCCGTTGCAGTAGGTGGCCGCGAAGGTGGCATTGTCGATGACGCGGTCGAGGTCCTCGATGTCGGGGAACACGATGTTCGGGCTCTTGCCGCCGAGTTCCAGCGAAACCGGCACGAGCCGTTCGGCGCCGGCGTGGGCCACGAGCCGGCCGACCTCCGCGGAGCCGGTGAAGGCGAGCTTGTCCACGTCCGGGTGTGCGGTGAGCGCCGCGCCGGCCTCGTCGCCGAAGCCCGGCACCACGTTCACCACACCGGGCGGGAAAAGCTCGGCCAGCTTGGCGCACAGTTCCAAAGTGGACAGTGACGCGTTCTCGTCGGGCTTGAGCACCACGGTGTTGCCGGCCGCGAGCGCCGGGGCGAGCTTGAACGCCGTCATGATCGCCGGCACGTTCCACGGGATGATCTGGCCGACGACGCCGATCGGCTCGCGCTTCGCGATGGCCCAACCACCGGTGACGGGGTGGTTCCAGCCGTCGTGCGTCACGGCCGCCGAGGCGAAGAACCGGTACTGCCCCACGGCGATGCGGTGGTCGAGCGGGGTTTCGAAGATGGTGCGGCCGATGTCCATCGTGTCGATGGCGGCCAGGCGCTCGGCGTTGGCCTCGATCCAGTCGGCGAGACGGTGCAGCAGCAGCGAGCGCTCCTCGGGCCGCGTGGCCGCCCACTTCGGGAACGCCGCGCGCGCGGCCGCCACCGCCGCGTCGACGTCGGCCG
The DNA here is from genome assembly GCF_035918295.1 of Amycolatopsis rhabdoformis. Lineage (GTDB taxonomy): Bacteria > Actinomycetota > Actinomycetes > Mycobacteriales > Pseudonocardiaceae > Amycolatopsis > Amycolatopsis rhabdoformis. Next base: position 1,008,894 of record NZ_CP142149.1, on the reverse strand, counting down.
CACCGCCGCGGGTGATCGTCGCGAGCTGCGCCCCGGTCGCGGCATCCACGGCCGGGAAGGTCTCGGCGGAGAACGACCGGAACTCCCCGTCGATCAGGGGTTCGTAGTGCGAAGCGAGCGCCGGTTCGAGCGATTCGACGGTCACGGGTGACCTCCTCCGAGTGACGTGGATTACCTCTCCTGCGGAGTATTCGGAATCGCCGACGGGAGTCAACGCGAGGTGCGCTCACTGTCCCCTGCCGTGCGCGAACCGGCCGGACGGGCTCAGGCGAAGAGCGTGCCCGCGCTCAGCAGCCGCGTGAGCTCCGCGGCCGCGGCCACGGCGCGCGCCGCGTAGTCCGGGGTGCGTGCCGGGTCGAAGCGGTAGTGCGGGATGGTGATCGTGAGCGCGCCGGCGACCTCGCCGTCGGAGAAGAACGGCGCGGCGATGCCGGAGGCTTCCGGAATCCGCTCCCCGGTGCTCACGGCGTAGCCGCGCTCGCGGATGAGCGCCAGATCCGCTTCCAGTGTGGTGCGCTCGACCATCGTGGTCGGCGAGAAGCGCTCGAAGTCCTGTGCTGCCAAGGATTCCGGGCCGCGCCAGGCGAGCACGGCCTTGCCGGCCGCGCCGGCGTGCAGCGGCGCGGTGGAGCCGAGCGGGATCACGTACTGGATGGGTTTGTCGCTGGTGCGCCCGGCTTCGAACACCACACCCTCGGCCACCGGGTCGTAGCGGGCCAGATAGGCGCTTTCGCCGACGTCGCGCACCAGGTCGGCGAGCACGTCGGCCGCGACCGGGCCGATGCCGGTGCCGCGGCCGAGGCGAGCGGCCCACACGAGCAGTTCGGCGCCGGCTTCGTAGCGGTCGCCGCCGATCGGCCGGGCGAGGCCGAGTTCGGCCAGGGCCGCGAGCAACCGGGCCGCGGTGGCGCGGCCGCTGGAGATGCCGGCGGTGAGGTCGTCGACGGACAGGCCGTCGGCCGCCGAGCGGGCGAGCGCGTCGAGCGCCGCGGCCACGCGCACGATGGACCGCCGTTCGGCCGACACCCCCGGAGTTTCCCCAGTCCCGGCCGCCGGCACACGCGGCACCTGGGCCGGTACGGCCAGCGCCGCCGTGATCCGGTCGGCCGCGCCCTGCACGAGCACACCGAGCCGACGCAGTCCGTCCACATCGGACAAACGGTGGCGCGGCACGGTGATGTTCACCGCGCCCGCCGGTTCGCCGTCACGGAAGTAGGCGGCCGCGGCGCCGGCGGCTTCGGGGATGCGCTCGGCGACGCTCGTCGCGAAGCCTTGCTCCCGCACGTGCTCGAGCTCGGCCCGCAGCTCGTCGACGTCGCCGATCGTGGCGCCGGTGAGCGTCGGCCGGTCCAAAGTGGTCAGGAACTCGTCGGGCAGGTTCGCCAGGATGGCCTTTCCGGCCGAGCCGGCGTACAGCGGTGACTTCGAGCCGATGCGCACGGTGTAGCGCACGGGTTTGCCGCACTCGACCGAGCTCACCACACTGGCCACCTCGTCGCCCGCGGAGTAGGTCAGCAGCATCGCCGTCTCGCCCGCTTCGCGTTCCAACGCCACCAGCTCGTCGTGGCCGCGCGTGAGCAAGACATTGCGCTCGCCGAGGAACTTCGCCCACGCCAGCAGCCGCGGCCCGGGGTCGTAGCGGCCGCTCGGCTGTCCGCGCACCACCCGCAGGTCGCCCAGCGTCTGCAGGATCCGGTGCACGGCGCTGCGGCTCACGTCGAGGTGCGCCGCGAGCTCGCGCACCCCCGTGTCGCCGTCCTGGCGCTCGATCACGGCTTCGAGCACCGCGAACACCCGCCCGGTCATGCCGAGCGCGCGGAACCGCGGCTCCGCAGCAGCGACCACCGACCCGGCCACGTCCGGCCCGCTCACACCCTGTCCGCTCACCTGTCTCCCTCCGCGGCCACTGTAACCAGCCGCCGGCGCGCCCCTCGAAAGCCACCGGCCGACGCCTTGACAACTCGCGCCCGCCGGGTCCAGGATCCTCCACAAGTTCGGGACGCTGTCCCGATTTTATCTCCCTCAGTGGTCAGGAGGTCGCAGGTGCCGATTCAGGGGCCGCCGGGCGTCGACATACCGGCGCTCACGAGGTGGCTGGCCGGCCAGGGCAGCGCGCTCGAACCACCGCTCGCGGTGGCGACGATCTCCGCCGGCCGGTCGAACCTCACGTACTCGGTGCGCGACGCCACCGGCGCCCAGTACGTGCTGCGCCGGCCGCCGCTGGGCGCGCTGGAGTCCGGCGCCCACGACGTGGGCCGCGAGGCGCGCATCCTCTCGGCGCTGGCCACCACCGCGCTGCCGGTGCCGAAGCCGGCGGCGGAGTGCACCGACCCGGGCGTGCTCGGCGCGCCGTTTTTCCTCATGGACTTCGTGCCGGGCCAGACGCTGAGCCCGGCCACCGCCGCCGCGCTCTCCCCCGAGGTCAAGCGGACGATCGGCCGGCGGCTGCCCGAGGTCCTCGCCCAGCTGCACGCGCTCGACGTGACCGGCATCGGCCTCGACGACCTGCGCCGCGACCGCGGGTACGTCGAGCGCCAGCTGCGCCGCTGGCAGCGCCAGTTCGACACGCTCGACCTGCCCGCGACCAGCCCGCTGCGGGAGGTCGCCGCCCGGCTCGCGGCGAAAGTGCCCGAACCGCAGGGCACCGCGCTGCTGCACGGCGACTTCAAGGCGGAAAACGTACTGCTCACGCCGAGCGGAGACGTGGCCGCGGTGCTCGACTGGGAGCTCGCCTCCGTCGGCGACCCGCTCGCCGACCTCGGCTGGCTGCTCGTGTGGTGGGCCCTGCCGGACAACCCCGGCCGGTGGATCTCCCCGCCCGCCACGCTCGCCGGTGGCTTCCCGGGCCACGCCGACCTCGTCGAGGCCTACGCCGCCCGCTCGCCGCTGGACATGGCGGACCTGCCCTATTACGTCGCCTTCTCCTACTGGCGCCTGTCGTGCATCAACACCACCACCCGCGCGCGCTTCGTCGCCGGTGCGATGGGCGACAAGGAACTCGACCTGGCCGCCCTCGACGCCCAGGTCGACTGGCAGCTGACCGAAGCGCTGCAGTCACTGGCCCCCGCCCGCTGAACCCCGGAGCACCTCGATGGACTTCTCGCTTTCCCCGCAGGCGACCGAACGCCTGGCCCAGGTCCGCGCCTTCATGGCCGAGCTGGTCTACCCCGCCGAACCCGTGTACGCGCGCCAGCGCGACGAACTGATCGCCGCGGGCCGCACCCACGACGTGCCGCCGGTACTGGACGAGCTGATCGCCGCCGCGCGCGAACGCGGGCTGTGGAACCTGTTCCTGCCCGACGAGTCCCACCTGACCAATGTGGACTACGCCGTGCTCGCGGAGGAGACCGGCCGCTCGCCGTTCATCGCGCCCGCGGCCATGAACTGCCTTTCGCCCGACAGCGGCAACATGGAGCTGCTGCACCTGTTCGCCACCGACGAGCAGCGCGAGCGCTGGCTGAACCCGTTGCTGGACGGCACGATCCGCTCCGGCTTCTCGATGACCGAGCCCGACGTGGCCTCCTCCGACGCCACCAACATCGCCACCACGATCGACCGCGACGGCGACGAGTACGTGATCAACGGACGCAAGTGGTTCACCACCGGCGCCGCCGACCCGCGGTGCAAGCTGCTGATCGTGCTCGGCAAGAGCGACCCCGACGCGCCGAAGCACCGGCAGCACTCGATGGTGCTCGTGCCGATCGACACACCGGGGGTGAAGGTCGAACGCGCGCTGCCGGTGTTCGGGTTCCGGGACCAGCAGGGACATTGCGAGATCAGCTACACCGACGTGCGGGTGCCGGTGAGCAACCTGCTCGGCGAGCAGGGCGGCGGCTTCGCCGTGGCGCAGGCCCGGCTCGGACCGGGCCGGATCCACCACTGCATGCGTGCGGTCGGCATGGCCGAACGCGCCCTGGAGCTCGCCTGCAAGCGAGCGCTGTCGCGCACCGCGTTCGGCGGCCCGCTGGCCGACCAGGGGGTGGTGCGTCAGCAGATCGCCGAGTCGCGCATGGAGATCGACCAGGCGCGGCTGCTGGTGCTGCGCACCGCGTGGCTGATCGACGAGGTCGGCGTGCGCAACGCGCGCTCGGACATCGCCGCCATCAAGGTGGTCGCGCCGCGCGCCGCCCTGTCCGTGCTCGACCGGTCGATCCAGATCCACGGCGGCGCCGGCGTGACCGACGACCTGCCACTGGCCGAGATCTGGAGCCGCGCGCGCACGCTGCGCATCGTCGACGGCCCGGACGAGGTGCACGTGCGCACCGTCGCGCGCCAGGAGCTCAAGCGCTACCAGCAGAAGGGAAACTGACGTGGCGGACCTGGAGTTCGAGGTCGCCGGCGGCGTCGGCACCATCCTGCTGAACCGGCCCGAGCGCAAGAACGCGTTCACGCTCGCCATGCTCGAGCAGTGGGTGCGGATCATCGAAGACGCGCGCACCGACGACACGATCCGCGTGCTGGTGGTCACCGGCGCCGGCGGCGCGTTCTGCTCGGGCGTGGACCTCGGCGTGTTCGACGACGAGACCCGCACGCCGCTCAAGGACAAGACGCTGCTCACCGACCGTGTGCACCGCGTGGCCTACGCGCTCGAAGACTTCGACAAGCCGGTGATCGCCGCGGTCGACGGTGTCGCGGTGGGCGCGGGCATGGACTTCTCGCTGATGGCCGACATTCGCTTGGCGTCGGCGTCGGCCCGGTTCTCCGAAGGCTACGTGCGGGTGGGGCTCGTGCCTGGCGACGGCGGCTGCTACCTGCTGCCGCGCCTGGTCGGGATGTCCCGCGCGCTGGAGCTGCTGTGGACCGGCGACTGGGTCGGCGCCGAGGAAGCCGAACGCATCGGCCTGGTCAACCACGTCTACCCCGACGCCGAGTTCGCCCGACGGACAGCGGAGTTCGCGGCCAAGCTCGCCGCCGGACCCCCGCTCGCCCTGCGCACCATCAAGCGCGCGACCCACCAGAGCAGCCGCACGGACCTGCGGACCGCGCTCGACCTCATTTCCTCGCACCAGGCCGTGATCCAGTCCACTCGCGACTCCGCGGAGGCCCTGAGCGCCTTCCGGGAGAAGAGAACCCCGGTCTTCGAAGGCCGCTGAACCCGCCGGCCCCGGTCCCCCACTGGAGAACAACGTTGTTCACACAGCTCCTCGTCCCGGTCGGCGGTTCGCTGACCCTGTCCGCCTTGCTGGCGGCGATTCCCCTCCTGCTCCTGATCGTGCTGCTCGGCGTGTTCAAGACGCCGGCCCGCATCGCCGCACCGGTCTCCCTGGTGGCGGCCCTGGTCGTGGGCATCGTGGCGTTCCGGCTCCCGGCTTCGGTCGGGTTTTCCGGTGCCGCGGAAGGCATCGTCTACGGCATCTTCCCGATCCTCTGGGTCGCGATCAACGCGATCTGGCTGCACAAGGTCACCGAGCTGCGCGGGCATTCCGCGGCGCTGCGCACCGCGTTCACGCGGGTGAGCGACGACCGCCGGGTGCAGGCGATCCTGGTCGCCTTCTGCTTCGGCGCCGCGCTCGAAGGCCTGGCCGGCGGTGGCGCGCCGGTGGCGATCTGCGCCGTGATCCTGATGGCGCTCGGCGTTTCACCGATCAAGGCCGCCGCGGCGTGCCTGATCGCCGACACCTCACCGGTCGCGTTCGGCGCGCTCGGCCAGCCCATCGACGTGCTGGGCACGCAGACCGGCCTGCCGGTGCACGACCTGGCCGTGATGATCGGCCGCCAGACCCCGCTGCTGGCGTTGTTCATCCCGCTGGTGCTCGTGTTCGTGGTCGACGGCAAAACCGGGCTCAAGCAGCGCTGGGGCGTGGCGCTCGCGGCCGGGCTGTCGTTCGCCGCGGTGCAGTGCGCCACCTCGGTGTTCCTCACCCCGGCGCTCGTCGACACGGTCGCCGCGGTGGTGTCCGGCGTCGTCACGGTGCTCGTCGCGCGGGCGAGCCGGGTCGCCACCACGGCCGCCGTCCAGCAGCGCTCGCTGGTCACCGCGGGCGGCGGGGACTCCCCCGTGCCACCCGCTGGAGAGTCCACTGTGGACGAGAAGGAACCGCCCGTCCTGGCCGCGCTCGCGCCGTACCTCTTGATCGTCGCCGTGGTGATCATCGCGAACCTGCCCGGGGTGAAGGACCTCATCGCCTCGCTCACCACCAAGGTCCACTGGCCGGGAGCCGACGTGCTCAGCTCCGAAGGAAAGCCGCTCACCATCTCGAAGATCAGCTTCGCCTGGGTCGGCGCGCCGGGCTCGCTCGTGCTCATCGCCGGGCTGCTGAGCCTGCCGATCCTCGGCGTCGGGCCCGGGCGCGCGGCCCGCGTGTGGCTGGCCAACCTCTGGCAGCTGCGCTGGGCGATCTTCACCGTGTGCTGCGTGATCGCGCTGAGCTACGTGATGAACCTGTCGGGCCAGACCACCACGCTCGGTGTGTGGCTCGCCGGTGCCGGCGCCGCGTTCCCGTTGGTGTCGCCGGTGATCGGCTGGATCGGCACCGTGCTGACCGGGTCCGACACGTCCAGCAACACGCTGTTCGGTCTGCTGCAGTACACCACCGCCCACCACGCCGGCCTGTCCGACGTGCTGCTCACCTCGGCCAACAGCAGCGGCGGCGTGGTCGGCAAGGCGGTGTCGCTGCAGAACCTCGCGATCGCCGCGGTCGCCGTCGGCCTCGGTGGCAAGGAAGGGGTGCTCGTCCGCCGCACGATCGGCTGGACGGTCGTGATGGTCGTGGTGCTGTCCGTGCTCGTGTACCTGCAATCCACCCCCGTGCTCGGCTGGCTGGTCCCCTGACCGGCCCGAAAGGACCCCTTCGATGCCCGTTGACTCCGGCGACCACTGGGCGCGTCGCCTGCTGCATCCCCGCTCGGTCGCGATCGTCGGCGCGTCGGCGCGGCCGGGAAGCCTCGCCGCCCAGGCGCTGGCGAACCTGCGGGACTTCGGTTACCAGGGCCGCATCCTGCCCGTGAACGCCAAGTACGGCGAGCTCGACGGCCTGCCGTGTTACCCCTCGCTCGACGCCGCGCCGGGCCCGGTGGACCTCGCGCTGATCCTGGTGCCGGCGGCCGCGGTACCGGGTGCGATCGACGACTGCGTGCGCGCCGGCGTGGGCACGGCCGTGGTGTTCTCGTCGGGCTTCGGTGAGCTCGGTGCCGAAGGGCTCGACGTGCAGCGGCGGATGGCCGAAGCCGCGCAGGCCGGCGGCGTGCGCCTGCTCGGGCCCAACTGCCAGGGGCTGATCTACCGGCCCGCCGGCCTCGTCGCGACCTTCAGCGAGGCCGCGCAGGCCGGGCTCGGCGAGTCGAGCGGCATCGCCTACGCCGGGCAGAGCGGCGCCATCGGCGGCTCGTTCCTCGGGCTCGCCCGGGAGCGCGGCATCGGGCTCACGGCGTGGGCGAGCAGCGGCAACCAGGCCGACCTCGGCGTGGCCGACCTCGCCGCCGGGTTCCTCGAAGAGGACGAGATCAGCGTCGTCGCGATGTACCTGGAGGCGATCCCGCCGGGGGCGCAGTGGCGGCGGCTCACCGCGCGGGCGCGGGAACTCGGCAAGGATCTCGTGGTGCTGCGCTCGGGCCGGTCCGCGGCCGGGCGGCGCGCGGCCGCTTCGCACACCGGCGCCATGATCGGGCCGGACACGGCGTTCGAGCTGGTGTCGGCCGAACACGGCGTGATCGGCGTGACCGACGTCGACCAGCTGCTGGACGCCGTGGTGGAGCTGGCCGCGCGCAAACCCGTGCTCGGCCCGAACGTCACGGTCGTGACGAGCTCCGGCGGCGCCGGCGGGATCGCGGCCGACTGGCTCGACGAGGCCGGCCTGCGCACCGGTGAGCTGGCCGCGGACACGCGCCGGGAGATCGCGAAGTTCATCCCGGCGTACGGCTCCACGAGCAACCCGGTGGACGTGACCGCGCAGCTGTTCGCGCAGGACGACGACTCGGTGTTCCACGTCTGCCGCACGATCCTCGACGACCCGGGCACCGACGTCCTGCTGATGATCATGACGAACGTGACCGGTGCCCGCGCGGCCCGGGTGGCCCGCCAGCTCGTGGCGGCGGCCGAGAGCTCGGCCAAACCGCTGGGCGTGGTGTGGCTCGCCGACGGCAACCAGATCACCGAGGCCGTGAAGATCCTGCGGGAGCACCACGTGCCGCTGCACGACTCGATCGGCCGCAAGGCCCACGTGCTGGCCCGGCTGTACCGGTCCGCGACGGCGTCGGCGCCGGTGCGGCCCGAGCCGTTGACCGACGTTTTCGAACGCACCGGCGTGGTCACCGAGGCCGCGGGCGCGCCGCTGCTCGACGCGCTGGGCGTACCGCGACCGGACGGCGAACTCGTCACGAGCGCTGAAGACGCGGCTGAGATCGCGAGCCGGCTCGGCGGCCCGGTGGTGCTCAAGGCGCAGTCGCCGGCCATCACGCACAAGTCCGAAGTGGACGGAGTGCGGGTCGGGGTCGTCGACGCGGCGAGCGCGTACCGCGAAATGCTCGACGCCGTGCGCGCGGCCCGCCCCGACGCCGTGCTCGACGGAATCCTCGTGCAGCGTCTGCTGCCACCGGGGATCGAGCTGCTCGTCGGCGTGGAAGGCGCGGCCGACGGCTACCCGCCGGTGGTGACCGTCGGCTTCGGCGGTGTGACGGCCGAGGTCTACCAGGACGTGGTCACCGCACTGGCCCCGCTCTCGGAAGCCGACGCGGCGGACCTGCTCACCCGGCTGCGCGGCGCACCGCTGTTGCGGGGCTACCGCGGCAAACCAGGCGTCGACGTGGCCGCCGTGGCCCGTGCGGTGTCGACGCTGTCGCGCTACGCCGCCGGGCTCGGCGAGCGGCTCGCCGAGCTCGAGATCAACCCGCTCATCGCCCACCCGCACGGCGTCGGCGCGGCAGACCTGGTGCTGCGCTTCACCGACTGACCCCGCACCCTCGAACCGCACCTTCCTGAATGGATTGGTCAACGATGTCCGTCCTCACCAAGGTTCCCCCGCTCACCCTCGACCGTCCGCAACGCCGGGTCTTCTGGGCCACGTTCGCCGGCTGGGGCCTCGACGGGTTCGACTACATGCTCTACACGCTGGCCATCGGCGCCGTGAGCATCGCGTTCGGGCTCAACCACGAACAGGCCGGCCTCATCGGCACGGTCACGCTGCTGTTCTCCGCGTTCGGCGGGATCGTCGCCGGCACGCTGTCCGACCGGTTCGGGCGCGTGCGCATCCTGGCCGCGGCGATCTTCCTCTACTCGCTGTTCACGGCCCTGTCCGGAATCGCGAGCAGCTATCCCGAGCTGCTCGTGTACCGGGCGGTGGAGGGCCTGGGGTTCGGCGGTGAGTGGGCCGTCGGCGCGGTGCTGATCTCGGAGGTCATCCCCGCGAAGAAACGGGGTGCCGTCGCCGGGTTCATCCAGGGCGCGTGGTCCTTCGGCTGGGCGCTCGCGGTGATCGCGTCGGTGCTGATCCTGCCGAACTTCGGTGACGTCGGCTGGCGCATGATGTTCTGGATCGGGCTGATCCCGGCCGTGTTCGTGATCTACATCCTGCGCAAGGTGCCCGAATCCCCGGTGTGGCTGGAAGCGCACCGCACGCGCAAGGCGAAGGCGCCGATCAGCCTCGGCCTCATCTTCAAGCGCAAGATCCTGAAGTACACGATCCTCGCGACGCTGCTGTCGATCGGCATGCAGAGCGGGTACTACGCGATCTTCACGTGGCTGCCGACCTACCTGTCCGAAAGCCGCGGCCTGAGCGCGGTCGGGGCGGCGGGCTACCTCGTGTTCGTGATCGCGGGTTCGTTCCTCGGCTACGTGGCCGCGGGCTTCGCCAACGACCGGTTCGGCCGCAAGCCCACGTTCGCCGTGTTCGGGGTCCTCAGCGCGGTGACCGTGGTGCTCTACGCCTACGCGCACATCCCGGCCGGCCTGGTGATCTACGTCGGGTTCCCGCTGGGGTTCTTCGGATCCGGGATCATCAGCGGGTTCGGCCCGTTCCTCGCGGAGCTGTTCCCCGGCGAGATGCGCGGCGCCGGCCAGGGCTTCTGCTACAACGTGGGCCGCGGCGTCGCCGCGCTGGCTCCGGCCGTGGTCGGCGCGCTCGCCGGCAGCTACGGCCTCGGGACCGGGATCTCCGTCTTCGCCGCCAGCGCCTACGGTCTGTTCCTGATCGCGCTGGTGTTCCTGCCCGAAACCCGCGGCCGGGAGCTCGCGTGACCGCGCGGAAGGAGAACCACGTGCCGGACTACGAGCAACTGCGCGCCCGGACCGACGCCCCGGCCGGCTCCAGCTGGGGCTTGTTCGAGCGCTCGCCCGAGCGCGGCATGGCGAACTTCGCCCAGGCGGCGCAGGTGGCGGCCGCCGCCGGCCTGGTGCGCCGCGGCACGGTGGTCAACCTCGACTACCCGCTCGACGCGTTCGACCCGTCGGTGGTCTGGCGGACCCCGCCGGAGCAGACGATCACCTCCTCGCACGCCGACCAGCGCGACGACTACGTGGACCACCTGTGGCTGCAGGCGAGCTCCCATGTGGACGGTCTGCGCCACCGCCGCCACCACGAAGCCGGCTTCTACGGTGGCGTGCCCGATTCCGCCGTCGCCGCGGGCACGCCGGCGCTGGGTGTGCAGCGGTGGGCCGAGGAGCCGATCGTCGGACGCGGGGTGCTCGTGGACCTCGCGCGGTTCCGGGAGGCCCACGGGTCGCCGATCGACCACGCCGGCGGTGAGCCGCTGCCGCTGGACCTCGTGGAGCAAACGCTTGCGCACCAGGGAGTGACACTGCAGGAAGGAGATCTCCTCCTGCTGCGCACGGGCTGGGCCGAGTGGTACCTGTCCTCTTTGGACGACGCCGGCCGCGCGGCGGTCGCGAAGACCCGCCGCTGCACGGGGCTGGCGCAGTCGCGCGAGCTGATCGCGTGGATCTGGGACCACCGCCTGGCGCTGCTCGCCTCCGACACCTTCGCACTGGAGGCGATGCCTCCCCCGCCGGACCCGCGGTTCGGCGGGCCGCACGAGCCCGGCATGGTGCACCAGGACCTGATCGGCCTGCTCGGCCTGCCGATCGGCGAGCAGTGGAAACTCGACACGCTCTCCGCCACGGCCGCCGAGGTCGGCGGCTACACCTTCCTCGTGGTGGTGAAGCCGCTGAACCTCGTCGGCGGCGTCGGTTCACCGGCCAACGCGGTCGCCCTCTGCTGACCCACCCCTGGTCGCGGGTCAGCTCCCCCGCAACGTCTCGCCGGGCCCGCACCCGAACAACCGGCGGTGCTCGGCGCTGAACCGCCCGGCGTTGCCGAAGCCCCAGCGGGTCGCGACAGCCGCCACCGTCGTCTCCTCCGGAGTCCGCTCGCGCAGCTCCGCGTGCGCCCGCCGCAGCCGCGTCTCGCGGAGGTACGCCGCCGGCGACGGCCGGCCCGCGCGGCTGAACGCGGCCTGCAGACCGCGCACGCTCAGGCGCGCGGCCGCGGCGATGTCGAGGAGGCCGATGTCGTCGCCGGCGTTGAGCTCGACGAAGGCCTCGGCGCGGCGCACGGCGGCCGGTGAGGCCGGGCCCGAGGGTTCGGGGTCCGGCGCGCCGAAGGTGCTCGGATACGCCTCGAGCAGCGCGGTCGCGGCGAGGCGGAAGAGCTGGGCGGCGAGGAGCGGGCTGGCGGCCAAGCCGTCGTCCGAACGGGTTTCCTCCAGCAGCAGCCGGGTCGCGGTGTCCCAGCGGCGCGCGGCGGGGGCCGACGCGGGGCCGCCGAGGGCGAAGCGCACCGGGCGCGGCTCGTCCCAGCCGCGCAGCTCGGCGGCGATCCGTTCGAGGCCGTCGCGGTCGAGCACGGTGTTGAGCACCTCGGCGCTGTCGTACCACCGCAGCTGATACGAGCCGTAGGCGTCCATCACCAGCGCACCCGAGCCGGCGCCGACCAGGCCCTCGGCGGCCGAGCGCACGGCGAAGCGGCCCTTCAGCGGCCGGGTCACGAGCACGAAATCGTCGAACGGCACCGGGTCCACACGCACCTCGGGCCCGCCGTACACGAGGTCGAACAGCCGCACCTTGGCGAAGCCGCGTGAGCTCTGCCGACACACGAACCCGCGGCCACCGCCGACGAGGTCGAGCCGGTGCGGGCAGTAGACGTCGCTCAGCCGCGACCGCGCCTCGTCCGGATCGCGCGTGTCGACCTCGGGTTTCACGACTGCGGCCACGGCTCGGCCCCCTTCGGCCGTTCTAGCGTCTTCCTGACGGTCGTAAATTGTATTACAGTGGCGTTCTCCTGACGGCCGCCACGGGAAATGAGGTCAGCCGTGCAGCTCACGCCGAGTGCCCACGTGGATACGTTCTGCCGGGACAACTTGCCTCCCTTCGACCAGTGGCCGCACCTGTTCTTCGACCTTCCCGAACTGCACTACCCCGATCGGCTCAACGCCGCAACCCGCCTGCTCGACGGCGCCGTGGCGAAGTGGGGCCCCGACCGGCCCGCGGTGCTCTCGCCCACGAGCAACTGGTCCTACGGCGAACTGCTCGCGCGCGCGAACCGGATCGCGGGCACTCTGGTGAGCCTCGGTGTGGTGCCGGGCAACCGCGTGCTGCTGCGCGGGCCGAACACGCCGTGGCTGGCCGCGTGCTGGCTCGGGGTGCTCAAGGCCGGCGCGGTCGCCGTGACCACGATGCCGATGCTGCGCACGCACGAGCTCACGAAGATCGTGGACGCGTCCTCGCCGGTGCTCGCGCTGGCCGACCACCGCTACACCGAGGACCTGCTGCCCTTCGACCTGCCACTGCTCGCCTTCGGCGGCGACTCCCCCGACGACCTCGCGGCCCGCAGCGCCACCCAGCCGCCGACGTTCGCCGACGTCGAGACGGCCGCCGACGACGTGGCGATCCTCGCCTTCACCTCCGGCACCACCGGGCGACCCAAGGCCACCATGCACTTCCACCGCGACCTCATCGCCATCGCGGACACGTTCTCGCGCCACGTCGTGAAACCCGAGCCGGAGGACTTGTTCACCGGCACTCCGCCGCTGGCCTTCACGTTCGGCCTCGGCGGGCTGCTCGTGTTCCCGCTGCACGCCGGCGCCGCGACGCTGCTGATCGAGCGCGCCACGCCGCTCGAGCTCGCCGATCTCGCCACAGCCCACGGCGTCACCGTGCTGTTCACCGCGCCCACGGCCTACCGCGCGATCCTCGCGTCCGACCGAAGAGCCTCGCTCTCGGCGCTGCGGCGTGCGGTTTCGGCAGGCGAGGCGCTGCCCGAGACCGTGGCCACCGACTTCCACGAAGCCACCGGCCGCTGGCTGATCGACGGCATCGGCAGCACGGAGATGCTCCACGTGTTCATCTCCGCCGCCGACGACGAGACCCGTCCGGGCGCCACCGGCCGCGCCGTGCCCGGCTACCGCGCGCGGATCGTGGACGACGAGGGCCGGCCGGTGCCCGACGGCACCCCCGGCCGCCTCGCCGTGCAGGGCCCCACCGGCTGCCGCTACCTCGCCGACGACCGTCAGGCCGTGTTCGTGGAGGACGGCTGGAACCTCACCGGCGACACGTACGTGCGCGACTCCGACGGCTACTTCCACTACCGCGCCCGCAGCGACGACATGATCGTGTCCTCGGGCTACAACATCGCGGGCCCCGAGGTCGAGGAAGTGCTGATGAGCCACCCCGACGTGCTCGAGTGCGCGGTGGTCGCCGCGCCGGACGAGGCGCGCGGCTCGGTCGTCGCGGCCTACGTGGTGCTGCGCGAAGGCGCCGAAGCCGGCCAGCCGAAGGTGAAGGAACTGCAGGACTTCGCGAAATCCGTTGCGGCGCCGTACAAGTACCCGCGGCGGGTGGAGTTCGTGACCGATCTGCCGCGCAACCCGAGTGGCAAGCTGCAACGGTTCCTCCTCCGCCGCCGCGCGGCCGGGCAAGCCGCCGAACCGGCCTCCGAACCGCAGCCCGCGAACCCCTGAGACCGGCCCGCGGGCCCGGTCAGTACGACCGGGCCGGGCTCAGGTTCCAGCCGAGGGTGACCACGGTGCCGTCCACGCCACCGGTGATGTCGGCGTGGTCGGCGCTCGCGCGCAGCAGCAGGAGGCCGCGGCCGCGCAAGGAAACGGGGTTGGGGTCGTCGATCGGCGCGCGCCAGTGCCCGTGGTCGGTGATCACCACTTCCACGCGGTCCGGCAGCACCACGGCGTCGAGGTCGACGAGACCGCGGCCGTCGCCGCCGTAGGCGTGATCGGCCACGTTGGCGAGTGCTTCGTAGCTGGCGAGCACGATGTCCTGCCCGCGGTCCTCGGGAATGCCCGCGGCCCGCACCCACGCCGTGAGCCGGTGGCGCAGCGCGCGCAGGGCCCCCGGCTCGGCCACCACGTCGCGGCAGCTCAGCGGGGTGCCGATCGGCTCGGGGTGCAGCTCGGTCCCCCCGGGTTCGGTGTCCTCGGGTACGGCCATCCTCACACCTCCGGACCCGAAGCGCCGGCGAGCGCCTCGTCGACGGTGGCGAACAGGCCGATCCAGGTGTCGAGGCCGGTGCTGGTGAGCGGCCGCGTGGTGATGTGCGACGTGCTGACCACCCGGAGCCTGCGCTCCCCCAGCCGCTGGTGCGCGGCGGCCAGGACCTGGAGCCCGGCCGAGCTGAGGAACGTGACGTCGCGCAGGTCGACCACGAGCACCTCGGGGCGCTCGTCGACCACCCCGGTCACGATCTCGTCGAGCTCCGGCGCCGTGACGAGGTCGATCTCGCCCGCCACGGTCACCACGACGGCCCGCTCGCGCCAGCGCGCGGTGACCAGGAGATCACCGGTCTCGGGCACATCCCGGGGAGTAGACGTCACGATTCCCCATCGTGCAGGATCACCGCCGCGCGCGCCACTGCCGGCGCTCAGCGCGGGAGCTTCACGACGGTGACGAAGAAGTCGTCGATCTGGCGCACGACCTCCACGAACCGGTCGAAGTCCACCGGCTTGGTCACGTAGGCGTTGGCGTGCAGGTCGTAGCTGCGCAGGATGTCCTCCTCCGCCTCCGACGTGGTGAGCACGACCACCGGGATGCTGCGCAGCTCCGGCGTCGCCTTCACCTCGGCGAGCACCTCGCGGCCGTCCTTGCGGGGCAGGTTGAGGTCCAGCAGGATCAGGCCCGGGCGCGGCGCGTCGGCGTACCGGTCCTCGCGGCGCAGGAACTGCAGGGCCTCCACGCCGTCGGCCACCACGTAGAGCGCGTTGCGGATCTTGTGGTGCTCGAAGGCTTCCTGCGTCATCAGCACGTCGCCCGGGTCGTCCTCGACGAGCAGGATGTCGATGGGGGCCATGGTGTCGCTCATGCGTCCTCGTTCCCGGTTCGGGTCTCGATCAGGGGCTCGGTGTGCTCGGCCGGCGGCTCGGGCGCCGGCTGGAGCGCGGGCAGGGTGAAGCGGAAGCGGCTGCCTTGGGTCACGTCGGTGTCGAGCCAGATGCGGCCGCCGTGGAACTCCACGATCTTGCGGCACATCGCGAGCCCGATCCCAGTGCCGCCGTAGGCCGATTTGCTGTGCAGCCGTTGGAAGATCACGAAGATCCGCTCGGCGTACTGCTCTTCGATGCCGATCCCGTTGTCGGACACGGAAAACAGCCAGTCGTCGTCCTGCCGCTCGGCCGTCACGCTGACCACGGGCGGGTCTTCCCCGTGGAACTTCAACGCGTTGTTGACCAGGTTCTGCAGCACCGCGGTGAGCAGCGGCCCTTCACCGCGCACCTCGGGCAGCGCACCGCGGTCGACGCGGGCGCCGGTCTCCTCGATCACGGGCTCGAGGTTGCCGAGCGCGTCGTCGAGCAGCTTCCCGGTGTCCACCACGGTCATCTCGCCGGCGCGGCGGCCGACGCGGGAGAACGAGAGCAGGTCGTTGATCAGGGCCTGCATGCGCTTCGCGCCGTCGACGGCGAACGCGATGTACTGCTCGCCGCGTTCGTCGAGCTGGCCCTTGTAGCGGCGTTCGAGCAGCTGGCAGAAGCTCGCCACCTTGCGCAGCGGCTCCTGGAGGTCGTGCGAGGCCACGTAAGCGAACTGCTCGAGGTCCGAATTGGACCGTTCGAGTTCCTGCGTGCGGGTGTCGAGCAGCGCGTGCGCGCGCTCCAGCTCGCTGACCTCGCCGACGATCCGCAGGCGCATCGCGTCCACGTCGGCACCCAGCTCCACGAGCTCCCGCGGCCCGCCGCCGCGCACGGGCCGGTGGAGGTCGTCGGCGGACACCGCGCGGACCTCGTCGGCCAGCCGCATGATCGGCACCGTGATCACGCGGCGCAGCCAGACCCACAGCAGCACCAGGAGGAGCACCACGAGCGCGGCGATCACCAGCAGCAGCACCGTGAGCTGAGTGGCGGCGCCGTTGAGGTCGGCGCGGCCGGTGTCGCGCGCGGCCGACAGGTGCGCCGAGAGCGTGTCGAGCGTGGACCGGACCCGGTCGAACAGCGTCTTGCCCGCATCGGCCGCGCCGACGGCGGGCGGCGGTCCGCCGGGGGACGCCGACGCGGTGACCGCGGTCTGCCAGTCCCGGGCCGCGCGCACCACGGCCTCCAGGTCGTCGCCGGCCTGGGTGCCGGGCAGCGCGCCGAGGCGGCGCAGCTCGGTCACGGCGGCGTCCTGCTGGGTGCGGCCCGCCAGGTACGGGTCGAGGAACTCGCGCTGCCCGGTGAGCAGGAACCCGCGGATGCCGGTCTCCTGGTTGAGCAGTGCCTGCGACAGCGCGTTGGCCTGCAGCAGTTCGGGGCCGCTCTGGTCGAGCAGGCGGGTGCGCGCGTCGTTGAGGTTGCCCACGGCGAGGACACCGCCGGCGACCGCCGCGAGCAGCAGCACGGCCTCGACGAGCCCCACCACGGACACCCAGCGGCGGATCGGCCAGTGCGGCTGAGCCCGGGGGTAGCGGATCATCGCGCGGCCCCGTCCCGCTCGGGCAGGTGCGTGAGCATGGTGAGGGCGACGTCGTCGTCGAGCGGGCCGGCGTTGAGCTCTTCGACGCGGGTGATGAGCCGGTCGAGCACCGCACCGTGATCGAGCACCGCATCGTGGCCAGGCACCGCACCATGGTCAAGCGCTGCGCCGTGATCGAGCTCCGGCCCGGCCTCGCGCAGCAGCTCCACGAGCAGCTGCGCCATCTCCTCGTGGCCCAGGCGCTCGGATCCGCGCCCGACGCGGCCTTCGAAGATCCCGTCGGTGTAGAGCACGAGCGACCAGCCGGGTTCGAGCGCCACGTCGAGCGGGTCCCAGCTCGCGTCGGGGACCACGCCGAGCGGCACCCCCAGCTTCTCGCCGGACAGCAGCCGGCCGGTGCCGTCGCGGCCGATCAGCAGCGGTGGCGGGTGGCCGGCGAGGCTCATCCGCAACGACCGGCGGTCCGGCGCGACGACCACCGCGCACAGCGTCGCGAACAACGGCCGGATCCGCTCGTGCACGAGCACGCGCTCCACCGTCGCGAGCACGTCGGCCATCGGCAGGCCGGCCAGCACGAGCGCGCGCCAGGCGATGCGCAGCGCCACGCCGAGGGCGGCCTCGTCGGGGCCGTGGCCGCAGACGTCGCCGATCACCAGGTGCACGGTTCCGTCGGTGAGCTCCACGGCGTCGTAGAAATCGCCGCCGAGCAACGAGCCGTTGCGGCCCGGGCGGTACTTCGACGCGAGTTTCAGGCGCTGGTCGGCCAGCAGCGGGGTGGGCAGCAGGCCGCGTTCGAGGCGCGAGTTCTCACTCGCCAGGAGCTGCTGCTGCAACAGCTGCTGCTCCACCTGCTCGGTGCGCTTGCGCTCCCAGGCGTAACGCAGGGCCTTGCCGAGCAGCGGCCCGTCGACCTGGTTCTTGCCGAGGTAGTCCTGCGCGCCGGCGGCGACCGCGGCGACGCCCGTGGCAGCGTCGTTCTGGCCGGTGAGCACCACCACGGCCACGGTCGGCGCGTGCCGGCGCAGCCGGGTGAGGCCGGTGAGGCCCATGGCGTCGGGCAGCTGGAGGTCGAGCAGGATGCAGTCGGCCACGACCGGGCCGGCGAGCGCTTCGGCGAGGGTGCTCGCGCGGGCGAGCGTGGCCGGCACCGCGGCGTCGGCCAGCATCTCCTCGACGAGCAGGGCGTCGCCGTCGTCGTCCTCGATCAGCAGCACCCGCAGCCGCGAGCCCGGCGCCGACGGGTCGGTGCGGGGCCGCACAGTGGGCGCCTCGCGCTCATCGGCACCTGACGAGCCGGAGCTTGAGGGATCGGCCCTTGACGAACCGGTGGCTGCCGAGGCGGTTCCCGGCGAACCCGATCCCGGCGACCTGCTACCCGGCACCCCCGTGCCCGGCGCTCCCACGCCCGACAGGCCCGTGCCGGACACCCCTGCGTCCGACAAACCTCTGTTCGACAGAACGACCAGCCTTTCCGGAAACGTGCCGCCTCCCGACACCGTCCACGGGGTCGAGCGACACGAAGGAGAGCCCAGGCGAGGACGAATCCACACCGGGGCTCGAAGGCTGTCTTCTCAACCTGGGCTCACCCTAGCCCGAGGACGGCGTCCGGACTACGCCGGACATGCCGGGCGTCGCGCTACACGGTGAACCGGTCGGGGTCCGCCGCCTTCCAGTCGACGGCCCACTCCTCGGGCGGTTCGGCGAGCAGCTGGCCCGGCTCGAGCCAGTCGTAGAGCTCGGCGTAGGACCGCACCACCTGCGGGTCGAGGCGTCGGCGCAGCTGGTGCGGCGAGAGGTCGGCCGGGTCGGACACGCCCATCGCGGCCATGATCTGCAGGGCGCCGGCCACGGTCGAGTGCTGGTAGCGCTGCACGCGCTGCGACTTGTCGCCGACGTCCAGCGCGCGCCCGCGCCGCGGGTCCTGCGTGGCGACGCCGACCGGGCACTTGTTCGTGTGGCAGCGCTGCGACTGGATGCAGCCGATCGCGAACATCATCGCCCGCGCCGCGTTGGTGTAGTCCGCGCCCTGCACCAGGCGCTTCACCAGATCGGCGCCGGTGGCGACCTTGCCGCTCGCGCCCAGCCGGATCTTCTCGCGCAGGCCGGTGCCGACGAGTGCGTTGTGGACGGTGATGAGCCCTTCGGTGAGCGGCGTGCCGAGGTGGTCGGCGAACTCCAGCGGCGCGGCGCCGGTGCCGCCTTCCGAACCGTCGACGATGATGAAGTCCGGGGTCACGTCCTCCTCGGCCATCGCCTTGCACACGGCCAGCACCTGCTGGCGCGATCCGACGCACAGCTTGAAGCCGGCCGGTTTGCCGCCCGAGAGCTCCCGCATGCGCGCGACGAACTGCACCAGCTCGCGCGGCGTGGAGAAAACACGGTGGTACGGCGGGGAAATCACCGTCTTGCCGATCGGCACCTCACGCACCCGCGCGATCTCGGCGTTGACCTTCGAACCGGGCAGCACCCCGCCGATGCCGGGCTTCGCACCCTGGGAAAGCTTCAACGACACGCACTTCACGTTGTCGTGCTGCGCTTTGTCGGCGAACACGGCCGGGTCGAAGTCGCCGTCGGAGGTGCGGCAGCCGAAGTAACCGGTGCCGACCTCCCAGACCAGGTCTCCCCCGCCCTGCAGGTGGTACTCCGACAGGCCGCCTTCGCCGGTGTCGTGCGCGAATCCGCCGAGCGCCGCGCCCTTGTTGAGCGCGAGGATCGCGTTGGAGGACAGGCTGCCGAAGCTCATCGCCGACACGTTGAGCAGCGCCATGTCGTAGGGCTTCTTGCAGTCCGGCCCGCCGATCCGCACGCGCGGCGGCGTTTCCGCCTGCTTCACCGGCGCCATCGAGGGCACGAGGAACTCGTAGCCGTCGGCGTACACGTCACGCTCGGTGCCGAACGGCTCCTCCGCGTCGGTGCCCTTCGCGCGTTGGTAGACGATGCTGCGCACGCTGCGGTCGTACGGGCGGCCGTCGAAGTTGCGTTCGATGAAGTACTGCTGCAGCTCGGGCCGGATGGCTTCGAGCAGGAACCGCGCGTGCCCGAGCACGGGGTAGTTGCGCAGCACCGAATGCTTGCGCTGCAGCAGGTCGTACACGCCGACCACGGCCGGCACCAGCAACGGCCCGGCGAGGAACCACCACCACGCGTCGGCCGCGGCGAGCACCACCGCTCCGGCGGCGACCACCACGAGCAGTGCCACCGCGCCGACCCTGACCACACTCGATGCACGCACCGGGAGAACCTAACCGCCGCACCGCCTTTGCGCAGGTCCGGGCTCCCTTTCCGACCCCCGGTACGGGTCGGGAAGGGGCGAAGGTGTCCTGTTTTGTGCCCGAACGTCTACCGGAACCGGACACGGCCGACGTGGGGTGGCCCACGCCGGCCGTGCGCCGGGATCGGTCAGCGGATCACGAGGCGGATCAGTAGGCCAGGTTCGGCCGCAGCCAGCGCTCGACCTCGTCCAGCTCGAGACCCCGTCGGCGGGCGTAGTCCTCGACCTGGTCGCGGCCGAGTCGCCCGACGGTGAAGTAGCGCGACTCCGGGTGCGCGAAGATCAGGCCGCTCACCGCGGCGGCCGGGGTCATCGCGTAGGACTCGGTGAGCCCGATGCCGAGCTCGCGGGCGCCGAGCAGGTCGAAGAGGTCCTTCTTCTCGCTGTGGTCGGGGCTCGCGGGGTAACCCAGCGCCGGGCGGATGCCGCGGAAGCGCTCGGCGTGCAGGTCCTCGAGCTTCGGCTGCGCGTCGGGCTCGAACCACCGGCGGCGCGCCTCCAGGTGGATGTACTCCGCGAACGCCTCGGCCAGCCGGTCGGCCAGCGCCTTCACCATGATGGCGCGGTAGTCGTCGTGCTCGGCTTCGTAGCGGTGCGCCAGCGCCTCGGCGCCGTGGATGGCCACCGCGAAGCCGCCGAGGTGGTCGCCTTCCGGGGCGACGTAGTCCGCGAGACAGCGGTTGGCGCGGCCCTCGGGCTTCTTCGTCTGCTGGCGCAGCATCGGGAAACCCTGGCCGGCGTACTCGCCGTCCAGCACGATGTCGTCGCCTTCGGCGTGCGCGGGCCAGTAACCGTACGAGCCGCGCGCGGTGAAGGATCCGTCGGCGATGATCTCGTCGAGCAGCGTGTTCGCGTCGTCGAAGAGCTCCCGCGCCACGGGCTGGTCGAGGATCGCCGGGTACTTGCCCTTGAGCTCCCAGGCCAGGAACAGGAACTGCCAGTCGACCATCTCGCGCAGCTCGGCGATCGACGGCTCGACCACGCGCACCCCGGTGAACTCCGGCACCGGCACCTCGTCGAACGACACCTGCTCGCGGTTGGCGCGGGCCTGCTCCACGGTGAGCAACGGCGTGGCGTGGCGGTTTTCGTGCTGCTCGCGCAGGCGCTGCTGCTCCACGCGGTTGGCGGCGTCGAGCACGTCGGACCGGTCGGTGTCGAGCAGGTCGGACACCACGCCGACCACGCGCGACGCGTCGAGCACGTGCAGCGTCGAGTGGTCGTAGACCGGGGCGATCTTCACCGCCGTGTGCTGCTTCGAGGTGGTGGCGCCGCCGATCAGCAGCGGCAGCTTGAGGCCGCGCCGCTGCATTTCCGTGGCCACGCTCACCATTTCGTCGAGCGAAGGCGTGATGAGGCCGGACAACCCGACCACGTCGGCACTCTCGGCCACCGCCGTGTCGAGGATCTGCGCCGCGGGCACCATCACCCCGAGGTCGATCACCTCGTAGTTGTTGCAGCCCAGCACCACCCCGACGATGTTCTTGCCGATGTCGTGCACGTCGCCCTTCACCGTGGCGAGCACGACCTTGCCCTGCCCGCGGGAGGTGTCGATGCGGCCTTCGAGGCGCATCTTCTCCTTCTCCGCCTCCATGAACGGCTCGAGGTAGGCCACCGAGCGCTTCATCACGCGCGCGCTCTTCACCACCTGCGGCAGGAACATCTTGCCGGAGCCGAACAGGTCGCCGACGATCTTCATGCCGTCCATCAGCGGGCCCTCGATCACCTGCAGCGGCCGCTCGAACTGCCCGCGCGCCTCCTCGGTGTCGGCCTCGATGAAGTCGACGATGCCGTGCACCAGCGCGTGCGAAAGGCGTTCGGTGACCGGCCCTTCGCGCCACGACAGGTCCACCGTGCGCTTGGTGCCGCTGCCCTTCACCGTGTCGGCGAACTCCACGAGCCGGTCGGTGGCGTCCTCGCGGCGGTCGAAGAGCACGTCCTCGACGAGCTCCAGCAGGTCCTTCGGGATGTCTTCGTACACCGCGAGCTGGCCCGCGTTGACGATGCCCATGTCGAGGCCCGCGCGCACGGCGTGGAACAGGAACGCCGAGTGCATCGCCTCGCGCACCACGTCGTTGCCGCGGAAGGAGAACGACAGGTTCGAGATGCCGCCGGAGGTGTGCGCGCCGGGGCAGCGCTCCTTGATGAGCGGCAGCGCTTCGATGAACGCCTTGGCGTAGCCGTTGTGCTCGCTGATGCCGGTGGCCACGGCCAGCACGTTGGGGTCGAAGATGATGTCCTCGCCGGCGAACCCGGCTTCGCGCGTGAGCAGGTCGTAGGCGCGGGCGCAGATCTCGACCTTGCGCTGCGCGGTGTCGGCCTGGCCCTTCTCGTCGAAGGCCATCACCACCACGCCGGCGCCGTAGTCGCGGATGCGGCGGGCCTGCTGCAGGAACGGGCCCTCGCCTTCCTTGAGGCTGATCGAGTTGACCACGCCCTTGCCCTGCACGCAGCGCAGGCCGGCTTCGAGCACGCTCCAGCGCGAGCTGTCGACCATCACCGGGATGCGGGCGACCTCGGGCTCGGTGGCGATGAGGTTGAGGAACGTGGTCATCGCCTGCTCGGAGTCGAGCAGGTCGGCGTCCATGTTCACGTCGAGCAGGTTGGCACCGCCGCGCACCTGCTCCAGCGCGACATCGACGGCGGCCTGGTGGTTGTCGCCCTCGATGAGGCGGCGGAACTTGGCCGAGCCGGTGACGTTGGTGCGCTCGCCGATCATCACGAACCCGGTGTCCTCGCCGATCGTGAACGGCTCGAGCCCGCTGAAGCGCGAGCGGTGCGGCGGCTCGGGCACCGTGCGCGGCGCGAGACCCTGCACGGCTTCGGCGATCTTCGCGATGTGCGCGGGCGTGGTGCCGCAGCAGCCGCCGACGATGTTGACCATGCCCTCGCCCGCGAACTCGCCGAGCATGCCGCCGGTCTCGTCGGGCGTCTGGTCGTAGCCGCCGAACGCGTTGGGCAGGCCGGCGTTGGGGTGGCACGCGGTGTAGGTGCCGGCGATCTTCGCCAGCTCCTCCACGTGGGGCCGCATCTCCTCGGCACCGAGCGAGCAGTTCACGCCCACCACGAGCGGCTCGGCGTGCGCGATCGAGCTCCAGAACGCCTCGACGGTCTGGCCTGAGAGCGTGCGACCCGACAGGTCCACGATCGTGACCGAGATCCACAGCGGCAGGTGCGGCGCGACCTCGCGCGCGGCCGTGATGGCGGCCTTGGCGTTGAGCGTGTCGAAGATCGTCTCGATCAGCAGCAGATCGACGCCGCCGTCGGCCAGCGCCTGGATCTGCTCGGCGTAGGAGGCCTTGACCTCCTCGTAGGTCACCGCGCGGAACGCCGGGTCCTCCACGCGCGGGGAGAGCGAGAGCGTGACGTTGAGCGGGCCGATCGAGCCGGCCACGAACCGGCCGCCGAACTCGTCGGCGGCCTGGCGCGCGAGGGCGGCGGCGCGCAGGTTCATCTCGCGCACGTGGTCCTGCAGGCCGTAATCGGCCTGGCCGATGCTCGTGGCGGTGAAGGTGTTGGTGGTCGTGATGTCCGCGCCCGCGGCCAGGTACTGGCGGTGCACGTCGAGGATCACGTCGGGTTTGGTGAGGTTCAGCAGGTCGGGGTCGCCGGTGACGTCCTTCGGGTGTCCCTCGAGCCACTCGTCGCGGTAGTCCTCGGGGGTGAGACCGGCGCCCTGCAGCATCGTGCCCCACGCGCCGTCGAGCACGGCGATGCGCTGGTCGAGCAGGTCCCGCAGGTCCCGCACGCTCTGACTCCCACGCTGCTGAGTCCCACGCTGCTGGGTCATGCCACCTCCGTTGTAGTCACGGAGGCGCCCTTCGGATCACAGCGGAGCCGGCCGAGCGTGGCGGACTCACGTGGTCCGTTGCAGCGCCTCTCGACCTTGGTAGTCGAGCCTACCGGATGCCTCTGTTACAGGCAGCCACCGTTCACTCCTCGGGACGGCCCTCAGACGAGCGGCGCACCCCGCCACTTCCACTCCGCCCGCCGCGACCTGCCCGGCAGCTCGAGGCGGCCCGTGCACCACCGCAGGCCGTCCCACGGATCGGACGCTTCAGCCTCGTCCGGGAAGAGCCGCGCGACCACCCGCGCGCACACTTCCCGCGGCGGATCGAGCTCGGTGCCGAGGCCGCGCGCGAGGTCGTCGCCGTGCAGCAGCAGCTCCGCGCAGCCCATCGCGGCGAAGCCTTCCGGGTCGGCGAAACCCGTGGGGTGGTAGGCGCGGACGTCGGGCGTGCTGACGCTGACCGCGGCCTGGAGCAGGCGCACCCCGGTGAGGGCGAACTCCAGGAGTTCTTCCGGGGTGGCGCCTTCGTCGGCCTTCGCGAGGAAGCGCACGTAGTGGTCCTTCGGCCGGCTCACGAGCTGGGCCGCATACGACAGCAGGACGTCGCCGACGTGTTCGGCGGTCTGGCGGCAGTCCCAGTCGAGGTCACCGGCGGGGCGGGTCCAGTCCGCGCCGGTGCGCGGGCCGATCGTGGCGTCGACGCACGCGAGCGCGAAGCCGAGATCTTCGGCGGTGACGGTCATGGAGCCGTGCTGCCGGAGCCGAGACCCCCGCGCAGCCGGGCCAGCGCCCGGTGCTGCTGCACGCGTACGGCGGACGGCGTGAGCCCCAGCACGAGGGCCGATTGCTCGGCGGACAGGCCGACGATCATCCGCAGCGTGAGGATCTCCCGCTGCCGCTCGGGCAGCACGCGCAGGAGGGCGCCCAGGCGCGCGTCCGGCGGCTCGCCCGGTGGACCTGCGGCGCGGATCTTCTGCTGCGCGAGGCGGTACACGCCGGGGAGGAACGAGCGGTCCCCCGGGCCGTGGCCGGGCAACGCCGTGAGCAGCGCGAGGCACACTTCCTGCGCCACCTCGTCGGCCTGCGCGAACCCGCCGGCCTTCCGCCCGATCCGCGCCCGGCAGTAGCGCAGGATCAACGGCCGCGCGGCCGTGAGGAACCGCGCGATCGCCTCGGGATCTCCCCGGGCGGCCTCCATCACCGCCGGTTCCCGCTTTCGGTCCCCTCGGCCGGACACGGCCGGCCAGCACCCGGCATCGCCGTGTGCTCGCCCGCGCCTCCCTGCCTGTCCCCTGCGCCCCTCCGCATGTCCCCGGTGAACCCCCTGCGTCTCCCCTGCGAGCCCCGGCGCTCCCCGGTGCGAACTGACAGTAGCCGCCAACCCTCGCCCGAACGGACAACCAGCCGGGAAAACACCCGCGCGGTGCAGAGCAAATGCGTCAGAGCGTCACGGGGAGTTCCGGCGCCAGAACGTGCAGTGGTGATCCACGGCGAACCCCGGGTCCGGGTGCACGCCGTCGGCGGCGAGGGAGACCACCGAGCCGGCGGGCCACGACGGCGGCGGGGCGCCGTGGACGAACGCGGCCCACGCGTCGACCATCTGGTCGGCCAGGGACTGCTGCGCGGCGGTGAAGGCGGCCGGGTGGCCGTCGAGGTCGAACAGGTACGGCAGTTCGAAGCTGTGGGCGGCGCCGAGCGGGAACGGGGCCTGCACGCCGGCCAGCGCGGGCGAGGTCGCGTCGGTGAAGTCGTAGCGCCACACGGAAGGCAGCGAGCGCGCGAGGGTGTCGGCGACGCAGGCGAAGGCGGAGTCCGTGACGGCCGCGGCGTAGGCGCGCGAAGCGTTGCCGCCGAAGGCGGACGGCGGGTATTCGGCGGCGATGGCGGGCGCGTCGGGGAAGTAGCGGGCCAGGGCGGCGGTGAACGTGTCCGGCGTGACGGGCTTGGCGCCCGCGGTGATCTGCTGGGCGAGGAAGTAGGTGAACTCGTCGTGGGTCGTGCCCATCAGCACCGGCACGGGGGCCGCGGAGCCGTGCCGGATGCCGGTGACCGGGTCGCTCGGCAGGACCGTGCCGCCGGTGGCCGGGCCGGGCAGCCCGATGCCGGCGAGTGACCGGTACATCGGGCCGGGCTGCAGCTTCGCCACCGGGAGAGCGCGCAGGCAGGCGGCGGCGGTGGCGCGGTCGGGACAGCCGTGGGCCGTCGAATAGTCCACACTGGACTTTTCCGCGGCCGCGAGCGAGGCCTGTTCCTGGCACGGGGCGCTCTGCACGATCGCCGCGCGGAAGAGCCCGCGCGAGCCCGGGGCCACGAGGTGGTCGCACACCGACATGCCGCCGGCGGACTCGCCGGCCACGGTCACCGCCGCCGGGTCACCGCCGAAGGCCGCGATGTCGTCGCGCACCCAGCGCAGGGCCTGCTGCTGGTCGAGGAAACCGTAGTTGCCGGGCTGCGCGCCCAGCGCCGGATCGGCCAGGAAACCCAGTGCGCCCAGGCGGTAGTTGATCGTGACGACGACCGTGTCGCCGCGCACGGCGAGGCGTGAGGCGTCGTAGCGGTCGCCGGCGCCGTCGAGGAAGGCGCCGCCGTGGATCCACACGAGCACGGGCCGTTTCTCGGTCGACACCGGCGGCGTCCACACGTTGAGGTACAGGCAGTCCTCGCTCGTGCCCGGCGCGGAATCCTGCGGGCACCGCGGGGCCGGCGCCGTGGCGTCGCGCTCGGCCGTCCAGGCCGCGGGCGGTGCCGGCGGCTGCCAACGGCGCTCGCCGACCGGCGGCGCCGCGTACGGAATCCCTTGGAACAACCGGTGATCCGGCGTCACGGTGCCGCGGACCGGGCCCGAAGCCGTGCGCACGACCGCGCCGACGCGGCCGATCGCCGCGTCCGAAG
Source organism: Amycolatopsis rhabdoformis (assembly GCF_035918295.1). Taxonomy (GTDB): domain Bacteria; phylum Actinomycetota; class Actinomycetes; order Mycobacteriales; family Pseudonocardiaceae; genus Amycolatopsis; species Amycolatopsis rhabdoformis. The sequence continues at coordinate 982,122 of NZ_CP142149.1, read as the reverse complement.
CGGCGCACGCCGAAGCCGTCAGTGCGAGCGCGAGCAGGACCACCACGGCCCGCCACCTGGTCACTGTGCCCAACCTGGACGCGGCGCCCGATCTGGACACGGCGCGCCTCGTCACTGCGCCCGACCGGATCACTGGGCGCCACCGAATCCCGAACCCCGCCTCCGCCACGGCGCGGACGATACCGGCACCAAGATCTTTTCACCGCCCCGGACCCGAGCCGGTGAATCGGGGTACCTCACCGCTGAGCGAGTTCGACGGATCGCTCACGTCCCTCACGGCTAAGTCACCTATTAGGCTGATGCCATGGCCGACCACGTGGATTCCGTGCTCGCGCAGTGGGCTGCGCAACGCCCGGACCTCGACGTGTCGCCGATGGCCGTGATCGGGCGGCTCAAGCGCGTGTCCCGCCTGATCGACACCGAACTGGCCCGCACGTTCGCCAAGCACGGTCTCGACGCCGCGTCGTTCGACGTGCTCGCGTGCCTGCGCCGCAGCGACCCGCCCCACCGGCTCACGCCGACCGAGCTCATGCGCACGGCCATGGTCACCTCGGGTGCCGTGACGCAGCGGCTCGACCGGCTCGAAGAACGCGGCCTGCTCGCCCGCAGCCGCAGCGAGACCGACGGGCGCGGCGTGCTCGTGTCGCTCACCGGCGAAGGCCGGGCCCTGATCGACCGGGCCCTGCCCGACCACGTCGACACCGAGCGCCGTGTGCTCGACGCCCTCGACCCGGCCGAGCAGGCGGCGCTGGCCGACGCCCTGCGCACGCTGCTGGAATCCTTCGGCGACCGCACGGGCTGACCAGCTCTTCAGGAAGGAGATGCGCGTGACCATCGAGGACCTGGACCCGTTCGTCGGCGAATGGGTGGTCACCGTCGTGTTCCCCGGGCCGAGGGGCCGGCACCGGTCGCCCGGTCCGTCTTCGCGAAGATCCTCGACGGCAACTACCTCACGCAGCGCACCGAAGTGCCGCTGCGTGAGGCGCCCGACAGCTTTTCGATCGTCGCGCCCCACGAGGACGGCACGTTCACCCAGCACTACCACGACGCCCGCGGCGTGAGCCGGCTCTACGCGATGACCTTCCGCGACGGCGTGTGGACGCTGCTGCGCGAAGCCGCCGACTTTTCACCGCTGAACTTCCGGCAGCGCTTCACCGCCACCTTCAGCGCCGACGGCGACCGGATCGACGGCGCGTGGGAGCTGGCTCAGCCGGGCCAGGACTGGCAACACGACTTCGAGATGCACTACCGGCGCGTCGGCTGAGCCCCCTGTCTCTCAGCCCATGCTCTTCGCGCCGTCGAGCGCTTCGCGGATGATGTCGGCGTGGCCGGAGTGCTGCGCGGTCTCGGCGATGATGTGCATGAACACACGCCGCGCCGACCAGCTCGCGTTCTCCGGGAACCACGGCGCGCGGGGCAGCGGCTGGGTCGCACCGAGGTCGGGCAGCGTCGCCACGAGCTCGTCGGTCTTGGCCGCGACCTCGGCGTAGGCGGCGAGCACGCCTTCGAGCGTCTCGTGGGGCAGCAGGCGGAAATCGTCGGCCCGCTCGGCGAAGTCGGCCTCGGTCATCTCCGAGAAGTCCGGCATGGCCGCGGGGCCCGTCACGATGAACTCGGCCCAGCCGCGTTCCACGGACGACACGTGCTTGATCAGGCCGCCGAGGCACAGCTCGCTGACGGTGGTGCGCTGCCCGGCCTGCTCGTCGGTGAGGCCACGCGTGGTGAACCGCAGGAAGTGCCGGTGCTTCGCGAGCATCTCCAGCAGGTCGGCGCGCTCGCCCGTGGTCACGTCGGTCGCCAGGGTCTCGTTCACGGCGGGATCCTCTCGTTGGGGCCTTTGGTGCATTTGACACCTTTGGTGGCTTCGAAATCCAAGGTAATCCGTATTCCGGCCACTTTCTGGCCGCAATCCGGGAGAATCTCGGTTCATGGCCAACACGAGCTCGCGGACGCTGCGGTTGCTCTCCCTGCTGCAGACCCACCGCTACTGGCCCGGCTCCGAGCTGGCCGCGCGGCTGGAGGTGTCGCCGCGCACGCTGCGCCGCGACGTCGACCGGCTGCGTGAGCTGGGGTATCCGGTCGAAGCGCAGCGCGGCGTCGACGGCGGCTACCAGCTCGCGCCGGGCGCGACGCTGCCGCCGCTGGTGGTCGACGACGAGGAGGCCGTGGCCCTGGCGGTCGGCCTGCAGGCGGCCGCGCAGGGCTCGGTCGAGGGCATCGCCGAGTCGTCGCTGCGCGTGCTCGCGAAGGTGGTGCAGGTGATGCCGGCCCGGCTGCGGCGCCGCGTCGACGCGTTGCGCGCGATGACCGTGCCGATGGGCTGGACCGGCGCGCCCGGCCCGAGCGTCGACCCGGGCGCGCTCACCGCGGTGGCGCTCGCCTGCCGCGACAGCGAACGCGTGCGCTTCGCCTACACCGCCGCCGGCGGCCAGGAAACCGAGCGCCACGTGGAACCGCTGCGGCTCGTGCCGGTCGGGCGCCGCTGGTACCTAGTGGCCTACGACCTCACCCGCCACGACTGGCGCAGTTTCCGCGTCGACCGCATGAGCGCGCCACAAGGCACCGGCGCCCGGTTCCGCCCGCGCGACCTGCCCGCCGCCGACGCCGCCGAGTTCGTGCGCGCCGGCCTGGAGAACGCGGCGCGGCCGTACCGGGTCGAGGCGGTGGTCCACGCGCCGGCCGCTTCGGTGCGGTCCCGCATCGGCCAGTGGAGCACCGTCGAGGAGCTCTCCGCGGACCGCTGCCGCGTGCTGATGACGGCCGATTCCCTGGACTGGCCGACCATGGCCCTCGGCGTAGCGGGCGCCGACTTCGAGGTCGTGTCACCCCCGGAGCTGCGCGACCACGTGCACGAATGGGGCGCGCGATTCGGCCGCGCGTAGGTAGGGTGGGGCACCCCTCGGGAGGCGGCCATGGCCACAGTCAGCGTGCGCTACATCGTCCACGACGTCGACGCCGCGATCACGTTCTACCGTGACCACCTCGGCTTCACCGAGGTGATGCACCCGGCGCCCGCCTTCGCCATGCTCGCCCACGGCGACCTGCGCCTGGTCCTCAGCGCCCCGGGCGGCGGCCCCGGCGGCGGCCAGGCCCAGCCCGACGGCCGCGTCCCCGAACCCGGCGGCTGGAACCGCTTCGCTCTGCAGGTCGACGACCTCGACACCGTGGTCACCCGGCTGCGCGCGGCGGGCGTGCCGATGCGCGGCCCGGTGGTCGAGGGTGTCGGCGGCCGGCAGGTGATCGCGGATGATCCGTCGGGGAATCCGGTGGAACTGTTCCAGCCGACCCGCGCGGAGGCCCGGCTCGACGCGAGCTGAGCCGGTCGGCGCGCGGATCAGGTCGGTCCGAGCCACGTGCGCCGTGCGGTCACGGGCGGTGCCAGGACTGGGCTTTCAGCCAGGTCAGGTAACCGTCGAAGATCGCCGCGGTTCCGCCGTGCGTGTCGCGCCTGTCGAGGAAATCGGCCAGCAGCGAGAAGAGCAGGTCCACCGCCGCCTGCCGACCCTCGCCGGCGGCTTCTTCGCGCCAACCCGAAGTACGGCCCGGAAAAGCGAGGTGCAGCACCAGGGAGCGCCAGGTCAGGTTGTCGCCGGCGCCGACCCGCGGCACCAGCGCTTCCCGGAACCCGGTGAGCAACCCGCCGTCGTTGCCGGCGTCGACGCCCGACAGGAACGTGCAGTAGTCGTGGTAACTGCCGTCCAGGCCGTACAGCCCCGGGCGCTGGTGGAGGTCGGCGAACAACTTGCGGTAGTCCACGGTGGAGGGTCCTTCGCGGCCGGGCGGCGGATGGTGGGCCCATCCTTGTCCACGGCCGTGCGGCCGAGTCCACCCGCGCCCGGGCGTACCGAGGCGCGGTGACTTTTGTTGGCATACAGGTGACTTGGGCGAATTCGCCCAGCCGTCCCCGGCGCGTGTTCGAACTTCGTTCCGGGAGGTGCCCGGACACGCGGTCACCACGACCGCCCTTTTGTTGTCGTAGACGACTCGCGAGCCGAGGTCCCGGTAGACCTGCATGATCCGGTCCGGGTTCCGTGAGTTCTGGTGCCGTGCGACGGCGCCGAGCGAGTCGAGCATTGCCTAGACCTCTGCCGCGTCGACTGTCTGCGCGTCCGGCAGGTGCTGAAGCTCTTCCTTCGCGGCTTGAAAAGGCTGAGGTAAAGGGACTCACCCCGCCGCCATCCGCTTTCGGGTGCAGAACGTTCTGGCGCGCCGGCAAAACCGGGGTGATCCCGGATGCCCGCGGCGGTCGGACTGGTTACCGTTCCGCTGCGTGAACCGCAGACTCGTCCTGGTGTTCCTGACCGGTGCCGCGGTCTTCCTGCTGCCGTGGACCGGCTACCTGGCGGCGACTCTGCCGGAGTCGTTCGACACCGGCGCTTGGCGGCCGGCCTGGGTCGGGTTCGACATCGCGATGGCGGCCTGCTTCGCCTTCGCCGCCTGGCTGACCGCGTCGCGCCGGCGGGGCGCTGCTCCGCTGCTGGCCGCCACCGCCACCCTGCTCTGCTGCGACGCCTGGTTCGACGTGATGCTGGACTGGGCCGGCCCGGACCGGTGGACGTCGCTGGCGATGGCCGCGCTGCTGGAGCTGCCGATCGCGGCCGGGCTGGCGTTGCTGGCCCGTCGCGTGCCCAGCGGCGCCCCGTCCCCCGAGCTCTCACCCGGCAGGACTTCGACCTGCACACCGACGCCGAGGTGCAGCGGGTAGTCCGGGCGCTCAACGAGCACCCGGACACCCCGGCCCCACCTGAGGCCGAACCCGTGCTGCGCCGGTTGGCCGCGGCCGGGTACGCCCGCCGCGGCCGCAACGGCCGGTGGCGGCCACTGCCGGTGGACGTGCGCCTGCCGCGGCCCGAACAGCTGCCGGAAGAGGACCGGGCGGCGGCCCGGGCGTTCGCGGACGCCCGCAACGACCGCGAGTTGCGCATCCTCGGCTGGGCGGCGCACCAAGGTGGATTCGGTCCGTGGGGGCAGGCCTCCCGCACCGTCGCGCACCTGACCGAGGACGAACTGGCCCGGTTCGCCGAGGAGTACCACGAGCTGGCGCAGCGCTACTCCCTGCGCCGAGCCACGCCGGCCCCGGGCACCCGGGAGCTCGCGATGCGGTTCTACGCCTTCCCGATGCCGACCGAGTCCGAACTCGCGCTTCAACGGGCCGACGGGCCACGTCGGTAAGGTGCACGCACCGACGGGACCTGTACAACTTCCACGCCCCGACCCGCCCGGAGAGCGATCTCGCGGTCCTGGCCGCGCGAGCGGACCGCTACCCGAGCTTCGCCTTCCGGGTCCACGACCGTGCGGCCGACCCGAGTCCACCCGCGCCCAGGCGTGCCGAGGCGCGGGTGACCCGCGTCAGCACACCTTCGCGACCTCCGCCGGCGTCGGCGCCCAGCCCCACGGGTGCGGCGCCTCCCCCGGGGGGATCACCGTGCCCGCGCGCACGGTCAGCACTGGAACGAACGCGCGGTCCAACCGCAGCGACGCACCCACCGAGTCGGACACCGACCAGTCGCCCGACACGAGGTCGAGCACGGACAGGTCGGCGGGGCGACCGACCTCCAGCCGGCCGGCCTGAGAGGAAATGCCCGCAGCAGCGGCGGGGCCGGAGGTGGCCAGGGTGATCACCTCGGGCACGGAGAAGCCCAGCGCGAGGTAGCGGCTGAGCACCTCGGTGAGGCTGAACACGATCTCGCCGTGGCCGGTCAGCGTCATGTCCGTGCTCACCGCGTGCAGCGGAATCCCCTGGTCGAGCACGCGGCGGGCGACGTCGAAGGACAGGTTCTTGCAGCCGTGCGCCGAATCGAAGAGCACGCCGCGCGCAGCGGCCGCCACGGCTTCGGGCAGCACCACGCCGTCGGCGTCGAGCACGCCGCCCGGGTTGGCGGTGTACACGTGCGTGACGATGTCGCCGGCGTCGAGCAGGTCGAGGGTCTCCGGCCCGACGCGCGGACCGGCCAGCCCGCCGATGTCGCCGACGTGCACCATCAGCGGCACGCCCGCCTCCCGCGCCACCGTGCGCGCGGTGCGCAGCATGTCCAGCCCCGGCCCCTGCAACGCCGGCGACACCATGCGCACCTTGATGCCGCGCACCAGGCCGGGGTTCTCGGCGAGCACGCGGCGGACCCCGTCCGCGTCCAGATCGTCCACGGTGGACACATCGGGTTTCACGGCGAGACCACGCCGTCCGATGTGGACAAAAGGCACCACCGAGGTGCGGCAAGTTGGCAGCAAAGCCTTGAATTCCGCGAAGTTCGCCGCTCCCGAGCTGCCCGCGTCGACCACCGTGGTCACGCCCGAGAGCACGCCGGCGGTGTCCGGGTCCACGCTGAGCGCCGAGCCGGGCGCGAACACGTGCGTGTGCAGGTCCACGAGCCCCGCCGTGACCAGGCGGCCGCGCACGTCCACGACCCGCCCGACCCCACGACGGTCGAGATCCGGCCCGATCGCCGTGATGATCGAGCCGGTCACGGCCACGTCGAGCCGGCCGGACAGGCCCGCGCCGGCGTCGACGACCTCGCCGCCGGCCAGCAGCAGATCCGTCACGAGGCCACCTCGCTCACGACCAGCAGCCCGTCGAGCGCCACCGCGCGCTCGGCCGTGACCGACACCGGGTTCAGCTCCAGCACGAACCCCGGCCACGGCAGCGTCTCGACGAACCGCGAGAACCGCACGAGGAACGCCACGGCCTGCGCGCCCGCGTCTTCGAGCGAGAGCCCCTTGGACTTGCCCGTGGTCCGCAGCCGCCGCAGCAACGCCAGCGCCGACGCCTCGTCCAGCGGCGCCGACGCGAAACTGACGTCGTCGATCAGCTCCGTCGCCACTCCCCCGGCGCCACACGACACGACCGGGCCGAACACCGGGTCGCGGAAACCCGATACGAGCAGTTCCGTGCCCCCGACGGCCGACTGCTGCACGAGCACCCCGAGCAGGTCCGCGCCGAGTGCCTCGGTCCGAGCCGCGAGTTCTTCGTACGCTTGGGAAGCGGCTTCACGATCGGCCACGCCCAAGCGCACCAGACCGACCGCCGCGCGGTGCGTGATCTGCGGGGAGAGCGCTTTCAGCACCACCGGGAAACCGAGCTTTTCCGCCAGCTCCGCCGCTTCCACGGCCGAGTGGGCGGTCTCGGCGCGCAGCACGTCGAAGCCGGCCTCCGCCAGCAGCCGGTGCACCTCGTGCTCGGCCACCACGTCGCCACTCGACACCGTCGGCAGCACCGGCTCGACGACCGGCGTCACCAGCCCCGGCGCCGCCGCCAGGATCGCGCGTGCCGTCTCGTCGTCCGTCCGGACCGGACGCGTGAGCAGCCCCAACGTCTCCACGGCTACGCGCTGGTCGTCGAACACGTGCAGGCCCGCGTCGGTGTAGCGCTTGACCGCTTCGGCCGTGGCCCCGCGCGAGTACACCGCGACGGCCAGCTCACCCTTGCGGTGCAGGTCGATCACCGGGTCGGCGATCTCCGCGGGGTACACGATCTCGCCGACGCTGAACTGCGTCAGGAGCACATCGGCTTCCCCCGACGCGGCCACCGCGGCCAAAGTGGACGACAGCTGACGCCGCCACTTCTCCTGCACGTACGCCTCGGGTGTGAGGTCCACCGGGTTCTTCGTCGACGCGATCTCCGGCATCGTCGGCGCCAGCGTGGCGCGCGTTCCCGCGGACAGCGCCGGCACTTCCAGCCCGGCCAGCGCGCACTGGTCCGACGCCAGCACGCCCGCGCCGCCGCCGTGACCCATGATCACGACCCGGCGCCCGCGCAGCGGCGGCAACCCGGCGCGGCCGTGGAGGTACCCGGCCGTTTCGAGCAGCTGCTCCACCGAATGCACCTGCACGGCGCCTTCGGCTTCCAGCAGCGCGTCCCACACGCGGGTCTCGCCCGCGAGCGCGCCGGTGTGCGCGGCGATGGCCGCCGCGCTGGCGGCCGAGTGGCCCACCTTCAGCACCAGCACCGGCTTGCCGAGCTCACACGCCCGGCGCAGCATCGCCACGAACCGGGCGCCGTCGCACACGCCTTCGAGGTAGGCCAGCACGATCTCGGTGCCCGGGTCCTCGACCACGGTCTCGAGCAGGTCGACCACACCCAGGTCGACCTCGTTGCCCGTGCTGATCATGTACCGGAACCCGATGCCGGACTCCTGCGACCACGCGTGCGCGTTGGCCGCGAGGCCGCCGCTCTGGCTCACCATGGCGATGCCGCTGGTCAGCAGCCGGTCGGTGCCGCGCAACCAGGTCGCGAACGTGCCGGTGAAGCCGATCGCCGTGTTCACCACGCCGAGGCAGTTGGGCCCGATCAGGCGCACGCCCGTCTCCCGCACCACCGCCGCCAGCTCGGCCTGCAGCCGTTCGCCTTCGGGGCCGTTCTCGGAAAACCCGCCGGCCCACGCGATGGCACCCGGCACGCCCGCCGCGTGCAGCTCGCGCACGACGCCGGCCACGTTCGCCGCCCCGAGACCGATGATCGCCACGTCGACGCCGGCCGGCAGCTCGGCGATCGACCGCACGGCCGGGTAGCCGGCCACGGTCTCCGCGGTGGGGTGCACCGGGTACACGTCGCCGGCGAAGCCGAACCTCCGCATGAGCGCCGCCGCCGTGCCGCCGCGGTTGCCTTCCCGGTCACTCGCCCCGACGATCGCGACCGAACGCGGAGCCAGGATGCGGTGCAGCGGCGTCACTTGTTCTGCCAGACGGGGGCGCGGCGCTCGACGAACGCGCGGCTGCCTTCCTTCGAGTCGTCGGTGGCGGCGACGTCGCGGTCGAGCTGGCGGGTGTACTCGTCCAGCGCCGGGTTGAGCGAGGAGATCCGGTACACGCGCGTGGCGGCCTGCACGGCGGCCGGCGAACCCGCCACGACCATGGCCGCGAGCTCTTCGGCCTTCGCCAGGATCTCGCTCTGCGGCGCGACCTTGTTCACGATGCCCTGGCTGTAGCAGTCCTGGGCGGTCAGCCGGCCGTTGCACAGCGTCAGGAACGCGGCGGTCGCGCGCGGCAGCGCGAGGAACTTCGCCTGCGGCGAGCCGAGGCGCCCGACGTTCGTGTGCTGGTCGCCGAGCCACGCGTCGTCCGCCATCACCCGCAGCTGGCACTGCATCACCAGCGTGAGCCCGACGCCGACGGCGAACCCGTTGACCGCGGCGATGAGCGGCTTGTCGAGGTTCGCGTCGTACGGCATGCCGCCGCCGCCCCAGTAGTACGCGGGGTTCGACGGGTCCTCGTGCGGCGTCTGCTCGCCGCGGGCCTGGTACTCGGCGAGGAACTTGATGTCGCGCCCGGCGCAGAACGCCTTGCCCGCACCGGTGAGGATGCCGACGCGCACGTCCGGGTCGCGCTGCATGTCGAGCCACACGCGGCGCAGCTCGCGGTAGGTGTAGGTGTGCAACGCGTTGCGCACCTCGGGCCGGTTGATCGTGACGTACGCGATGTGGTTCTTCTTCTCGTACTTCACGAACTCCAGGTCGTTGGGCATGGTCGACGGGTCGTAGGTGCCGGGCATCGGTCGTGGATCTCCTCGTCTTCGGTGCAGCGGAACGGTTCTACAGCTGGCGCAGGAACGCGCGGGCTCGGTCGGTGCTCGGGTTGTCGAAGAACTCGGCGGGCGGCCCGGCTTCGACGACCTTGCCGTCGGCCAGGAACACCACCTGGTCACCCACTTCCCGGGCGAAGCGCATCTCGTGCGTGACCACGACCATCGTCATGCCCTCGGCGGCGAGCTCGCGCATCACGCGCAGCACCTCGCCCACGAGCTCCGGGTCGAGTGCCGAGGTCGGTTCGTCGAACAGCATCACGTCGGGCCGCTGCATCAGCGCCCGCGCGATCGCCACGCGCTGCTGCTGTCCGCCGGACAGCTGCACGGGGTGGGCGTGCGCACGGTGCTTCAGGCCCACGCGCTCGAGGATGGCGAGCGCGCGGTCCTCGGCCTCTTCGCGTTCGAGCTCGCCGTGCAGCAGCGGCGCGAGCGTGAGGTTGCCGAGCGCGGTGAGGTGCGGGAACAGCTCGAAGTGCTGGAACACCACGCCGAACCGCCGCCGTTGGGCGAGCAGCTTCTTGCGCGGCATGTCGTGCAGCTTGCCGCCGCGCACCACGCGCCCGACGATCTCGCCGTCGAGCAGCACGTGGCCTTCGTCGGGGGTGAGCAGCCCGTTGATGCAGCGCAGGAGCGTGCTCTTGCCGGAGCCGGACGGGCCGATCAGGCACGCCACCCGGCCCTCGCCGAGCGTCACGTCGACGCCGTCGAGGATCTTCGCGTCGCCGTAGCTCTTGCCGACGCCCACGATCTCCAGCAGGTCCGAGCGGGTCTGCTTCACGGGCACCTCGCCTGTGGTGTTGTCATGCGCCGCGAGCACCGGCGTCTCCTTCCGTGGCGATGACCGCCTCCGGGGTGCGGACGCGCCGGCGGTAGGCGGTGGCCCGGCGTTCGAGGGAGCGCTGGCCGAGGCTGGCGAGGCTCGTGAGCACGAGGTACCAGATCGAGGCGACGAACAGCATCTCCATCGTCGCGAGGTTCTGCGACGCGATCTGCTCGGCGACGCCCAGCACCTCGGTGCCGGCGATCGCGTAGACCAGCGACGTCGACTTCAGCAGCATCACGAACGTGCTCCCGGCGGGCGGGATCATCACCGGGATCGCCTGGGGCAGCACGACCTTGGTCTCGATCTGCCACGGGCTCAGGCCCATGGCCGCGGCCGCCTCGCGCTGCGACTCCGACACCGACTGCGTGCCCGCCCGCACGATCTCCGCCAGGTACGCGCCCTGTTCCAGCGAAAGCGCGACGCCACCGGCGACCATCGGCACGAGCACCGAGTTCGTGGACACCGACCAGAGACTCAGGTCGGTGAACGGCAGGCCGATGCCGAGCTTCGGCAGGAAGAGCGCGAAGTTGCCGAAGATCAGGATGAACACGATCAGCGGCACGCTGCGGAAGAACCACACGTACAGCCAGCTCGCCGTGCGCGCCACCGGGTTGCGGCTCACCCGCATGTAGCCCACCACGATGCCGATGACCGAGGCGACCACGAAGGACACCAGCGCCAGCGCGATCGCGCCCAGCACGCCCTCGAGGATGCGCCAGTCGAACAGGTACCGGCCGATCACCGACAGGTGGATGTTGTCGTTGTGCAGCAGCGTGTTCAGAATGATCAGCAGCACCACCGCCAGCGCGAGCCAGGAGACGATCCGGCCCACCGGGGAGCGCACGGCGTGCTGCTTCGGAATGGGGTCGGCGCGTGTGAACCGCGGGCCGACGTGAGTGTCGGTGGTCATTTGCTCGCCTGGTTCAGGGTCGCGGTGGGCACGAGCTGGTTCTGCGGCAGGCCGAACCCGGTGAGGATCTTGGCGTAGCTGCCGTCCTTGATCATCGCGTTCACGGCGGCCTGGAAGGCGGCGGCCAGCTTCGGCTGGTTCTGGGCGATGGTGAAGCCCTCGTCGCCCTCGTCGATCTCGGCGGCGATGGAGTCGTTGGCCTTGGTGGCCACCAGCTTGCCCTGCGACTGCTGGGCGGTGTAGACGACGGTCGGCGTGGGGATCATGCCGCCGTCGACCCGGCCCGACTGCACGGCGAGCACGATGTCCGCGGTCGCCGACAGGCCGATCATCTGCGGGGCCGGCTTGCCACCGTCGGTGCAGTGTTTGGCGATGTCGTTGAAGATCGCGACGGTGGCCGCCGCGGCCTTGCCGAGGCCGATCTTCTTGCCGCACACCGCGTCGAGCGTCTCGAACTGCGAGGCTTTGTCGGCCGTGGCCAGGATGCCCTGCAGGTTCTTGAACGCGCCGACCACGTTGGCCTTGGCGATGATCTCGGCGTTGGCCGCACTGGCCGAGCCGCTCACCACGATCTTGCCGGCCTGCATGGCGGGCAGCTGGTCGGGGTAGAGCACCTGCTGCCAGGCCACCTTCAGGCCCATCATCCCGGCGGCGTGCTCCACGAGCTTGACCACGGCGCCGGTGGGCGTTTTGGTGCCGGTTTCGTACATGGCCATGGGGGCGGCCTGGAAGTTCGCCCCGCCGTTGATCGTGCCGGCCGCCGCGATGTCCGCGGGGACCAGCGCCTTCACGGCCGGGTCGACCGCCGCCGGAGCGACGGCCGCCGCGGCCGGCCGGCTCGCGGCGCCGGACCCGGCCGGCGCGCCGACGGGGGTGTCCGTGTTCGAGCAGCCGCTCAGTGCGGTCGCCACGGCGACGCCTGCGGCCAGCGAAAGCACCAGCTTCTTCATGGGGGACTCCTCAGTCCAACGGCGCTGTTGAGCTGCCTGTTCGAGCAGCGCTCACAGTGCCTCACCGGTTCGGTATGCGTCAAGTACTTGACTGACCAATTTTGTCTGACAAGTATTTCTGCAGAGCCGGACTTGTCGTACCTCGTCCGGGTGGATCAGTGCGCGCTCGCCTACACTGGGGTGCGCTGTCGTTTCCCGGCCCGACCCTGGCCGGGGCGTGGGGTTGCGGCGCCGGTGCAGCAGGGGGCGGCGACACACGAAGAGCTCGACCACAGGAGGTGCCAGCGGTGTCGTCGGTACTCGGATCACCGTCATTGACCGAGTCGCTCAGCGACGCACTTCGCCAGCAGATCATCCGCGGCGAGGTCGCTCCCGGTCTCCGGCTCACGGAAGCGTGGGTCGCGAGCCGCTTCGACGTCGCGCGCCCCACCGCCAAGGCCGGCCTCGACCGGCTGGTCGCCGAAGGTCTGCTGCGCCGCGGCCCGCGGCGCAGCTCGATCGTGCCGCAACTGTCCACTGAGGACATTCGCGACATCTACTTCAGCCGCGAACCCGTGGAAACCCTGGCGGTGCGCACGCTCGCCGAAGCCAAGAACGTGCCCTCCGACGCGCAGCAGGCGCTCAACATGATGCGCCTGGCCGCCGAGCAGTCCCTGCACTCCGACCACACCGAGGCCGACGTCGCGTTCCACCGCGCCCTCGTCGCGGCCACCGGCAGCCCGCGCCTGCAGCGCATGCACGGCACCGTGATGGGCGAGGCGCAGCTCTGCATCGCCCAGGTCCGCCGCACCGCCTCCACCGACCTCGTCGACCTCACGGCCCGCCACGCGGCCATCATCGACGCCATCCGCGCGGGTGACGCCGGCATCGCCGAAGAGGCGATGCGCGCGGACCTGCACGGGTGCCGGGACATGCTGCTGGCCGATGCGGCGAAGGGTGCCGGGGTCGCGGTCTGACCCTCCTCGGGCCGGGTTTCAGCCCACCACGGCACGGAAAAACCGGGCCACGGCGTCGGCCGGCTCTCCGCCCGACGTCGTGACCCGGCTCGGCGTCACCAGCCCAGCCGGGGAACTCCCGCGACCCAGCCGAGCGACTCCTCGGTCACGACGGTGGGCTTGTATTCGCACGCCACGGCGCCGCGGTAGCCGCGGTCCCACAGGCGGTCGATCACGGACCCGAAGTCGATGTCGCCGGTGCCCGGCTGGCCGCGTCCGGGGGCGTCGGCGAGCTGGACGTGGGCGATGAGGGCCGCGTGGGTGTCGATGGCCGTCAGAAGGTCGTCGCCACTGGTGGTGAGGTGGAAGGTGTCGAAGAGAAGGCCGATGGCATCCGCGCCGGTGTCGGTGCGGGCCTGCTCGACCACGCGCGCGCCGTCGGCGGCGGTGGTGAGGGGGTAGGCGCCGTTGAGGCCGCGGCCCAGCGGTTCGACCAGCACGGTGCCGCCGCCGGCGCCGAGGCGCTGCGTGGCGGTGGCGAGCTGGTCGCGGGCCACGGCGTCTTCCTCGGCCGCATCGCCCTCGGCGGCACGCTGTCCGTAGAGAGCGTTGAACGCCGGGCAGCCGGTGCGTTCGGCGATGGCCACGACGAGGTCGAGGTTCGCCGCGAACTCCTCGCGCCGCAACGGGTTCGAGACGATGCCGCGTTCGCCGCCGGGCATGTCGCCGGCGAACAGGTTGAGCCCGGTGAGCTCGACCCCCGCGGCGGAGATCGCGGCCACGAACGCGTCGACCTCCTCGGCCGACGGCACGGCGACCGGCCACGGCCACCACGTCTCCACGGCCGTGAACCCGGCCGCGGCGGCGCGCGAAAACCGTTGCAGGTAGGGAACTTCCGAGAACAGCAGCGAGACGTTCGCGACGAGCCGCAACTTCTCGGCCATCACGCGCTCCACTTCTCGAGGCCCGAAAGCGCCGCCACCTGGGCCAGCAGGGCGGAGTGGTCCAACCCGCCGGAGCCGGTCGCGCGCAGCGACGCCATCAGCTCCCCCACCAGCGCGCCGGCCGGCGAGAACACGCCGTTGGCCTTCGCGGCCGCGCGGTAGATCTCCAGGTCCTTGTGGTGCAGGTCCACGCGGAAGCCCGGCGCGAACTCGCCCGCCAGCATCGCCGCACCCTTGCGCGCCAGCACGGTGCTGCCCGCGAGGCCGCCGCCGAGCACGTCGACGGCCGGCGCGAGGTCCACCCCGTGCGTTTCGAGGAACACGAGCGCCTCGGACACCAGCTGCAGGGTGCCAGCGACCAGCAGCTGGTTCGCCGCCTTCACCGTCTGGCCGCTGCCCGGACCGCCGACCAGCACGATCGTGGTGCCCATCGCCTCCAGCACCGGCCGCGCGCGCTCGAGCGTGTCCGCCGCGCCGCCGACCATGATCGACAGCTTGCCCTCCTTCGCCCCGGCCTCGCCCCCGCTCACCGGCGCGTCGAGCATCGGCATCGACACCTCCGCGGCCCGCTCATGCAGCTCCCGGGCCACATCGGGACGGATGGTGCTCATGTCGACCAGCACCGTCCCGGCGGCGGCCGCCTGGAACACCTCGGCGTACACGGCCTGCGCGTCGGGACTGTCCGGCAGCACCGTGACCACCACGTCGGCACCCGAAACGGCCTCACCGAGCGACGCCGCGAGCACACCACCCCCCTCGACCAGCGGACGACCTCTGTCCGCGGTCCGCGTGAACCCCACGACGTCAAACCCCGCCTTGACGAGGTTGAGCGACATCGGGAGACCCATGACTCCCAGGCCGACGACCGCGATCCGCACTCTGTCTCCCTCCGAAGGGCGCCCTGAACCGGACGCCGGTTGGACGGGTGCCACCTTTCCTCGTGCCCGGCGCGTCGGTCAAGTACTTTTGTCAGGTGAATTTTGTCTGGCAAGATTACTCGGAGGGTAACCACGCAAACGTCAGGAAGTATGCGCTCGGGTTGATCAACACTGGATTCTGTTCGACGAGACGTGCACCGGTGCCGGGAAATCTGACGAATCCGGCAACACCGCGTGGCGAACTACTCAACAGCTTCCGCGACCGCGACACGCTCCGGGTGCACTCGCTGGTCGGTGAAACAGCTGTTCAAGCAGCAGAGTGCGCAGGAACCCGAGCCGCCTCAACCACCTCAGCCGAAACAACCGGCCCAACCGAAGCAACCGCCACCACCGGCCGCCGCAGCGCGCCGAGCCACTGCACCAGCAGCACCGCCCCGCCCGGTGCCGTCGACACCAGCCCCAGCAGCCCGTACACCACCGCCACCGTCACGCCCTGCTGCGCGCCCAATCCGGCCGCAGCGAACGCCAGCGCCGCCACACCCTCGCGCGGCCCGAACCCGCCGACGTTGATCGGTAGCCCCATCACCAGCAGGGCCAGCACCAGCAGCGGCAGCAGCGTCGGCAGGGAAGCCGTCGCGCCGGCGGCGTGGGCGGCGACCACGAACAGCGTGAGGTGCCCGGCCAGTGCCACCAGCGACAGCGCCGTGACTCGCGGCCAGGTGCGCAGCGCCAGGAGCCCGGCGCGGACGTCGGCCATGGACTCCGCGAAGGTGCGCCGCCATTTCGAGCCGCTGTAGAGCCACTGGTCGCCGGTGGTGCAGGCGACCGTGAGCACCGCGGCGGACACCACGAGCACCACCGCGCCCGCGATGGTGAGCAGGTCGTGTGCGAAGGCCGGCAGCACCGCCGGCCGGAAGATCAGCACCGCGAGCCCCGCGGCGACCACCACGACCTGGCCGGCGGTGCGTTCCAGCACCACCGCCCGCACGCCGCGCGCCACCGAACCGGATTGGCGCCCGTGCTCGACCGCGCGGTGCACGTCGCCGAGGATGCCCGCCGGCAGGACGCCGTTGAGGAACTGCGCGCGGTAGTAGTCGGCCACCGCGCGTCGCAGCGGCAGCCGCAGGCCGAGGCGCGAGGCGACCACACGCCACCGCTCGGCGCTCACCACGGTGGTGAGCAGGCCGATCGCCAGCGCCGCGAGTACCGGCCCGAAGCCGATCACGCGCAGGCCGTCGACAAAGGCGGCGGTGCCGAGGCGCCACGCCAGCACCCCGATGATCGCGAACCCGGCGAGGATTCGGAACCACGACCAGAACGTACGCATCAGGCCACCTTGATCGGGATCGAACGCCAGCGGGAAACGACTTCGGTGAGCCGGCGCGCCGCGCCGTCCCACTCTTCCAGTGCGCTGCCGCGGCCGATCGCCGCGGTGCGCAGGTCACGGCGCAGCTCGCCGTCGACGGTCCAGCGGCGCAGCGCCGAGGCGAGCGCGGCCGGGTCGGCGGGCGGCACGAGCAGGCCGGGCACGGCACCGTCCGAGGAGTGGCCGAGCGCGTCCGGCACCCCGCCGACGTCGCTGGCCACCACGGGAATGCCGCGCGCCAGAGCTTCGGTGATGACCATGCCGTAGGTCTCGGCGTGCGAGGGCAGCAGCACCAGGTCCGCGCAGTCGTACGCCGCGTCGAGTTCGGCGCCGGCCTTCGGGCCGCTGAACGTCACGCGCTCGCCCAGGCCGAGCCGCTCCACGGACCAGCGCAGCTCGTCCACGTACTCCGGCGCCCGCGTCAGCGAACCCACGAACTCGACCGTCAAGTCGAGGTCCGGCAGCTGGGCCAGTGCTTCGACGAGCACGTCCTGGCCCTTGCGCGGCGTCACCGCGGCCACGCACAGCAGCCGCGACACGCCGTCGGTTCCCGAGGCCAGCGGCGCCAGGTCCACGCCGGGTTCCACCACGGCGACCGTCGACGGGCCGAGGCCGTGGCGGCGGATCAGGGTGCGCGCGGCGGTGGGGCTCGTCGCCACGACCTGGCGCACCACCCGCAGCGTCTCGCGTTCGCACGCGTCGAGCTCGGCGGCGTGCACGGGGTCGAGGCCGGTCTCGTCGGCCAGCGGCAGGTGCACGAGCACCCCCAGGCGCAGGCGCCGCGCGTGCGGCACCACCACGTCGGGCACGCCGCACGCGACCAGGCCGTCGATCAGCACGGTGGTGTGGTCGGGCAGCGCCGCGAGCGCCCGCGCCAGCCGCGCGCGCCCCGTCGGACCCGGCTCGGGCCACGACCCGGGCACGGCCACCTGCAGCACCGGCACGCCGGCGCCCGGCAGGCTCTCGCACATGCGCCGGTCGTAGGTGTTGCCCCCGCTGGGCTCGGTGACGTCGTCCACGTTGCCCGGCAGCACGAACGCGACCACAGAGACCCCCGAGACGTCAGCGATCCCCGCGACCCTGCTGTCCGACCGCTGACTCCGCACGGTGCCTCCTTCACGCCGTTCGCCCCGGCAACCTCTCACCCAGCAACACGCAAGACCGGGGCCCCCGGTTCAACGGCGACCGGAATTTCCTCCTCCCGAACGACCCGAACGACCCGATCAACCCGAACGAGCGGTGGCCGGGTGCCTCGGCACCCGGCCACCGCTCGTGGTCCATCAGTCAGATCAGCTACCTACAGCCACTTCGGCGCCGTCCCCTTCTCCAGCCGCTTCCACCGGCTCGTGAACTCCTGCCGCAACTCGGCCCGCTTCCCGGCACCGGACCCGTACAGCACGCCGAAGGCGAAGCCGACACCCTCGTCCTGGCCGTCGACGCCGAGCCGGTACACGACCGGACCGGCCACGACCCAGTCCTGGTGGTCACCGAGCACCTGCTGCACGCCCTTCACGTTCTTGCGCCAAGCGCGCACCTTGGCGCCGAACACCGGCCGCACCACGTCGGCCGCGTAGCGGGCGCGCTTGGCCTTCTTCCGCACCGCGTGCAGCGCCAGCTGCTGCTCTTCGCCGGACAGCCCGCGCGCCGCCTTCTCCGCCTTCCGCAGCTTGCGCGCGGCCTTGCGCACCGGTTCGCGCAGCGCCTTCTTCGCCGACTTCGCCCCGCGGCCGGGCCCGACACCCGCCACGACGGCGTCCAGGTCCTGCACCAGCGCCAGGTACCGCTTGCCCTGCAACGTCTTCAGCGCCTTCTCCCGCGCCGCCACGGCGTCCCGGGAAAACCGCCGGGTCAGGTACTGGTCCACCGGCCCCACCACGAGCTCGGCCGACGCCCCGGCCACCCACTCGCGCACGAGTGCCTCCACGACCTCGCCGTCGCGAGCCGGGCTCAGCTCACCGCCGAGCCACTTCAGCTCACGCCCGAGGCCCGCCACCCGCTTGTCGTCCACAAGGGACGAGAACGTGCGCGACGCGCTGCGCAGCTTCCGGGAAGCCACCCGCAGCTGGTGCACGGAGTCCTCCACGTCGCGCCGCACGCCGACGTCGGCCCGCTGCAGCGCCGCGAGCTGTTCGCGCAGGTACGCCCCGACGACCTCGCCCGCGTCCGGCCGCTTGCGCTCCGGCCGGCCGTTCGGCACGCGGTCGCCGATCAGGCGCCGCAGCTTGGAGGGCCACAACGACACGCGCGCACCGGCGTCGACCAGCGTCACCTGCAGCTCGTCGAGCAGCTCCGGCGCGGCGTCGCCGGCGAGCTCGACTTCGAGCTCCCGCCACCGGTCCAGCCGCGCGGTCCTGCCACCGACCTCGCCGGTCACGTGGTCGTCGGTCACCGTGGCCACGACCTGGCCCGAGGCGTCGGTGAGCCGGTGCGCGAAGCGATCGGTCTTCAGGTGCGCGATCGGCAGCAGCTTGCGGCCCAGCGTGTAGGCGCGCAGCAGCTGGTTGAGCTCACGAGGCACCAGCTCGTCGTTCTCACCCAGCGGCAGCTGCAGTTCCTCGCGCTCGTCGGGCCCCACCGGCAGCTTGAGGTGCCAGCCGGCGTCGTGTCCGCCACTGCGCCGGCGCAGCGTGATGCCGGCGCGGATCAGTGAAAAGGCGGCAGTGTCGTAGTACGTCGCGTCGAGCTGTTCTTCGGCCGGGGCGTCCTGGCCCTGCACCGTCCCGCCGCCGACGAACTCGGGGACGACCACGTCCTGCGCGACCTCGTACTTGCGCTCCCGTTCGATTTCGACCACGGGTCTGTTCATCCGCTCACTCCTCAGGTTCGTTCTCGAAAGTCTGAGGCATGGAGGGCACTTACGGCGCGCGGTGCTGCAGCGGCGGGCTCACGTCCGGGTAACTCGTGTCCTGCGCGGGCACCGGCGAGGTCATCACCACGCCGCGTTCCTCGGCCTCACGCCGCGAGATCCGGCGGTTCACCACGGCCTCGCCGACCTGCTCGCCGCGGATGCGGCCCAGCACGGCCAGCGTGATGGCGTGCACGATCGCGAGCACCAGCAGCAGCACCCCGACCCGACCCACCACCCCGGGCAGATCGCTCTCGCCCAGCGGAATCGTGGACAGCAACGCCAGCAGTCCCAGCGTCACCAGGTGGAACAACACCGTGACCAGGCGGGTCATCGACGCACCCGCGGCCGCGTCACCGTAGGAACTCTCCAGGTAACCGCGTCCGCTGCGGTAGATGACCTGCCCGTCGATCAGCACGAGCACCACACCGATGGCGAGGAACGACACGTACGCTTCCGTGCTCATCCGGGCACCCTCCTTCCGGCCTCTTCCCCAGAACTACCCCTCGACCTGCGGGGGAAAACCTCCCGCGGCGCTCGGTCAGCCGCGGAAGGTGTCGGGGTGCGGGCCCGTGCGGTGGTCGGCGTCGAGCTTGCCGATCGCCTCGACGTCGGCATCGGAGAGGGCGAAATCGAACACGTCGATGTTCTCGCGGATGCGCTCGGGCGTGGCCGACTTCGGGAACACGATATTGCCGAGCTGCAAGTGCCAGCGCAGCACCACCTGGGCGGCGGTCTTGCCGTGCTTGCCGGCCAGCTCGGTGAGCACCGGGTCGGCCAGCACCGCGCCCTGCGCGAGCGGGCTCCACGCCTCGGTCGCGATGCCGTGGGCGCGGTGGTAGGCGCGCAATTCGGTCTGCTGCAACGCCGGGTGCAGCTCGATCTGGTTCACCGCCGGTACCGTGCCGGTGCGGCGGGCGAGCTCTTCGAGATGGGCCACCTGGAAGTTCGACACGCCGATCGCGCGGGTCTTGCCCGCGCGCAGCAGTTCTTCGAACCCTTCCCAGGTGCGCACGTACTTGTCCTGGTGCGGCAGCGGCCAGTGGATCAGGTACAGGTCCACGTGGTCGAGGCCCAGCCGGCGCAGGCTGCCTTCGAGCGCGTTGATCGCGTTGTCGTGGCCGTGGGCGTCGTTGGCGAGCTTGGTGGTCACGAAGACCTCGTCGCGCGGCACCCCGGACTTCTCGATGCCCTCGCCGACGCCGGCTTCGTTGCGGTACATCTGCGCGGTGTCGAAGTGGCGGTAGCCCGCTTCGAGCGCGGTGCGCACGGCTTCGGCCGTGTCGTCTTCGGGGATCTGGAACACGCCGAACCCGAACTGCGGGATGCGCACGCCGTTGTTCAGCTCGAGGTCCGGCACGTTCGTGGTGTGAACAGTCATGATCACGGCCTACCCGAGGTCACGGGCGGCAAACCTCGGTCAGGGCGCGACCGCTTCGGCGAGCGTGGTGCGCACCGCCAGCGTGGCCGAAGCGCCCGTGATGTCGAGGCAACGGCGCACGCTGCGCACGCCGTCGCACACCACGGTGAACGAAACAGCCCGATCGTGGGCCTCGAACAACGTGCGAATGCCGGCGCAGCCGAGGAATTCCACTCGGGAGAGATCCGCCACCACGGGCCCGCCGCGGCGCACCGCGTCGGTGAGCGCTTCGGCGAACGAAGGTGCGGTGGCGGCGTCGAGGTCGCCCACCGGAGTGAGGACCCGGGTGCCGTGGTGCTCGGTGGTGGTGATGGTGAGCTCCGCCGGTAGCGATACCGCGGACGAAAACGGGGTGTTCATGTGGAGCGCTCCTCTCGCAGAGACCTGCAGGGGCGCTGACCGGAGCACGTGTCTGAACAACAGCCAACACAATCGACCCTACGCCGGTGCCCGGTGAGGTCAACCCTCGTCGAACACCTGTCTCAGCACGGCGAGCCCGGGCTCGATCTTCTCCGGCGCCACGGCGCCGTAACCGAGCGCGAGCCCCGAAGGCGCCGGTGCACCACACAGGCTCGCCAGCGTCTGCACACCGACCCCGGCCTGGTTCGCCCTGGCCGCAACGGGTTCGCAGTCCAGTTCGGACAGTGCACAAAGGTGCAACCCGGCGGCCGACGGCACGGACGTGAGCAGTCCGGTGAAGTTTTCGTGAAGCAGGGTCGTGATCCGCTCGTGGCGCGCGGCGTATTCGCGCGTGGCCTTGCGGATGTGACGGGCGAACAGACCTTCGTCGAGCAGCCGGGCGAGCGCGGCCTGGGCGTGGTGGTCGCCGTGCCAGTCGGCCAGCTGCCGGGCGTGGCGCAGCGCCTCGCGCACCGAGCGCGGCGCGATGAGGAAACCCAGACGCAGGGCGGGAAGCAGGGTCTTGGAGAACGAGCCGACGTAGGCGACGCAACCCGCGCGGTCGAGGCTCTGCAACGGTTCGAGCGGCCGGTCGGAGAAGCGGAACTCGCTGTCGTAGTCGTCCTCGATCACCACGGCGCCGGCGCGCTCGGCCCAGGTGAGCAGCGCGGTGCGGCGGGCGAGCGACATCGGAGTACCGAGCGGGAACTGGTGCGACGGCGTCACGTACACCAACCGCGTGCGCGCGGGCAGATCCGACACGCGCAGGCCCTCTTCATCGACGGGCACCCCGACGATTTCCGCGCCGTGCGAGCGGAACAGCAGCCGCGCCATGCGGTAACCCGGTTCTTCCATCGCCACGCGGTCGCCGGGTTCGAGCAGCACGCGGCACAGCAGGTCGAGCGCCTGCTGCGCGCCCTGGGTCACCAGCACGTCTTCGGCGTCGGCCCGCACGGACCGCGAAACGCCGACGTGGCGGGCGATCGCCGCGCGCAGTCCCTCGTGGCCCGCGGGGTCGCCGTAGTGGGCGGAACCGATTCCGCGCAGTTCCGCGGAAAGCAGCCGGCGCCAGGTCTGCATCGGGAACAGCCCGGCGTCGGGGATGCCGACGCGGAAGTCGTACTCGGGCTCGATCGGGGCCTCGGGTGGCGGCACCGTCCGCCACGCGTCGCGCGGCCGGGCGGAGCCGGCGGGCGCTTTCCGCCGGTGGCCCGCGGGGAGCTCGACGCACACGAAGGTGCCGGAGCCGACCTTCCCGGCGAGGAACCCGTCGGCGGTGAGCCGGTCGTAGGCCACCGCGACGGTGTTGCGGGAGACGGCCAGGCGTTTCGCGAGCTCACGGGTGGGCGGAAGGCGCTCGCCGGAGCGCAGCCGGCCGTCGAGGATCGCGTCTCGCAGCTCGCGGTAGATGCGCGTGCCGAGGTCGCCGCGCCCGGCGAGCGTCACGTGGAAGTCCACCCGCTCGAGACTACATTGGCCCAGTGCGGTTGGGCAGAATTGGCTCTGGTGTAGAGCCAAACGCTCTTCTAGCGTTGCCCCATGACGACGATCGAGCAGCCGGTGACCACGCCCGCGCGTGCCTCGCGGCCGGGCCGGCTGCTGGCGGCGGCCCAGCTGGCCGCCTCGCTGGGCGATGGTGCTTTTCTCACGTGCTCCGTGCTTTATTTCACGCGCGTCGTGGGTCTCACGCCCGGCCAGGTCGGCCTCGGTCTCACGCTGGGCTGGGCCGTCGGCACCGTCGCCGGCATGCCACTCGGCCACGCGGCCGACCGCCGGGGCGCGCGCGGCGCCGCCGTGCTGCTGTCGCTGGCGACCGGGCTGGCGATCACCGCGTTCCTCTTCGCGGGCTCGGCCTGGACGTTCACGCTCGCGGCCTGCTGCTACGCCACGGGCCAGTGCGGCGTGAGCGCCGTGCGGCAGGCCCTGCTCGCCGCCGTGGCAGAACCCAGCCGGCGCACCCGGATCCGCGCGCACCTGCAGTCGGCCGGCAACGCGGGCCTCGCGATCGGCGCGGGCCTCGGCGGCCTCGCCCTCCTGGCCGACACCCCCGGCGCCTATGCGGCGGCCTTCTGCCTCGACGCGGCGGCGTTCGTGGTGTCCGGCCTGCTGCTGCGCTTGTTGCCTCTGGTGCCGCCCGTACCGCGCGCCGCGGGCGAACCCGCACTGGCCGTGCTGCGCGACCGGCCGTACGCCCTCGTGACGCTGCTGAACGCGATCCTGTTGCTGCGCATGCCGTTGCTGAGCGTCGCGATTCCACTGTGGATCGTCTCGCGGACCGCCGCTCCCGAGTGGACGGTGTCGGCCCTGTTCGTGCTGAACACCGTGGTGGTGGTGCTGGGCCAGGTCCGCGCCGCGTCCCACGTGACCGGCCTCCACTCGGCGACGCGGCTGGTGCGACACTCCGGAATCCTGCTGGCCGCCTCGTGCGCCGCCTTCGCCCTCTCGGCCACCGGCTCCTCCGCGACGCTCGCCGTCACCGTCCTCGTGGCCGGCGCGCTGCTCCAGGTACTCGGCGAGATGCTCCAGTCCGCCGGCACCTGGGAAATCGGCTTCGCCCTCGCCCCGTCCGACCGCCAGGGCCAGTACCAGGGCTTCTTCGGCACCGGCACGTCCATCGCCCGCATGGCCGGCCCGGCCCTGCTGAGCACCGTGGTCGTCCAGTGGGGCACCCCAGGCTGGCTCCTGGTGGGCGCCGTGTTCATGGCGGCGGGGTTCGCGATGGGCCCAGCGGTCCGCTGGGCCGGCCGGCGCCGTTGACGCCCGCGGCTCTCGCCGGCTGACACCGGCGCGAACGGCGCTGTCGTGCAGGCCAACTGGAAGAACCGGTCCGCTCGCGAGATCCCCAGTGGCGCGAGCGGCCCTGTCGCGCAGGCAGACCGGTGGAACCGGTCCGTTCACGAAACCCCCAGCGGCGCGAACGGCCCGGTGGCGCGGGCTGACCGGTAATCCAGGTCCGGTCTACCGGCCCCAGCGGCGCCGTAGCGCAGGCCGGCCGGTCAACCAGGACCGATCTCAAAGTCCACCGCGGCGCGAGCAGCCCAGTGGCGCAGGCAGAACGGCAGAACAGGTCCATTCGCGAAGCCCCCAAGCCGTGCGGGCGGCCCCGTGGCGCAAGCCGGCCACTTGAACAGATCCGGACACGAAGTACGCCGTGGCGCGAACGGCCCGGTCGCGCAGGCAGAACGGCAGAACAGGTCCATTCGCGAAACCCCCAGCGGCGCGAACGGCCCCGTCGCGCACGCCGACCGGTAGAACCGGCCCGTTCACGAAGTTCCCCCGCGGTGCGGGCGGTCCTGCGACTCAGACCGGCCGCTAGGACAGCTCCGGACTCGAAGTGCTCCGTGGCGCGAACGGCACCGTGGCGCAAGTCGACCGGTCAAACCAGGACCGGTCTCGAAGTCAGCCGCGGCGCGAACGGCCCTGCGGCGCAGGCCGGCCGCTGGAAGAGGTCCGGACTCGAAGCGCTCCGCGGCGCGAGCGGCCCGGTCGCGCACGCCGACCGGTAGAACCGGCCCGTTCGCGAAGTCCCCGCGGCGTGGACGGCCCTGTGGCGCAAGTCGGCCGCCAGAAGAGGTCCGGACTCGAGTTGCTCCGTGGAGCGAGTGGCCCGGTCGCGCAGGCAGGCGGTAGAGCTGGCCCGTTCGCGAAGTCCCCAGTGGCGTGAGCGGCCCGATCAGTCGGGCCCGCTCAGCGGCGCGAGTCCCCTCGCGCTCTCCCCAGCAAGCGCGGTCGGTGCTCGTGGTGCGAACCACCCGACCGCGCACCCTCGCGGTGTCGAGCCGCGAGGGTCAGTCGCGCATGGCCAGTTTGGCGAGTTCCTGGTCGAAGTCGAACCAGAACGCCTCGTCGCCGGCTGGGACCTCGTCGTAGGTGCGGTCGAGGAAGTCGGCGAGTTCGTCGGCGGGAGCTTCGAGCACGGCCGAGCCGTCGGGGGCGTTGAGCTCGACCACGACGCGGGCGGAGTCCGCGGCGGGGCGCACTCGGACGTCGCCTTCGCCCGCGGGGGCGATCAGGCCGTCGGCGAGCAGGTCGCGGCCGAAGAGCCAGCGCACGACACCCGGGCCGGCGTGATAGCCGACGGAAATCGCGTACGGGTCCGACGGGTCGTACTCGAGGTCAGCGCGCACCGGCAGCGGAACGCTCCCGAACGTGCGCAGCCCGAAGACGATCGTCGCGTGGACGACGGGGGGCTCGGTGCCCATGGCGGTACCTCCTTCAAGTCGTTCTCGGCTGGATTCAACTCACTATTCAACGTGAATGTTCCTCTATGAGTAACGCCCCGTAAGAGTACGAGCTGCCCGACATCCGATCTTTCACCCCTTTGGTGGAGACGGACGTCTCATCTGCTCACTCATCGGTATGAAGCGCGTCCCCGATCGGTGTCCGCAAGCCAGCACAGCCCGGAGCCACCGCGCTCATCGTGCGCCGGACGGCCCGGCGGACGAACGACGACCACGCCGGTGAACGTGACGATCACGCGCCGGCCCGCCACATGGACCTGGCGCTGCCGGACCTCACCACCGGACCCCTCGCCGGCCACGCAGCCCGCTACCCGCCCCAGCGTGCCAAGCCGCCATCGCACCCCACCGCCGACACCCTCCACGCCGGCAACTGGCCGCCCCGCCCAACCCGACAGCGGCCCCGTCGCGGACCCGACCGCCCAGCGCCCCCGCGACGGTGAGGCGCTTCACCCTGTGCCCCGCCGCACAGCCCGACATGGTGGGTGGTGGGGTTCGCGGGGAGTGAGGTGGGCCGCCGGGTGGCGGTTTGTTGGTGGGTGGGCTGGCAGTGAGCGGTGAGGCGGATTGCTCGCTGGCGGTCTAAAGGCGAGTGGGCTTACGGGGTAAGCGGCGAGGCGGGTCGCCCGCTGGTGGTTTGAAGGCGAGAGAACTCGCGGGTGGAGTGGCGGGCCGCCCGCTGATGGCTCGTTGGCGAGTGGACTCGCGGATGACCGTGGCCGGGTTACCGACTGTCCGGACTGTGCGGCACCGGGCTGGCGTCGGCGATGAGGTCATGTAGTTCGGTTCGGGCACGCAACAAACCGCCACCCGGCAACCCACCTCGTCGCTCACCCGCGAACCCACCTACAAACCGCCAGCGCGCAACCTCACCTCACCACTCACCGGCCGACCCCACCCGCCAACAAACCGCCAGCGGGCGACCCGCCTCGCCACTCACCCGCGAGCCCACCCACCAACAAACCACCAGCGCGCAACCCCACCTCGCCGCACACCCGCGAGCCCACCCACCAACAAACCACCAGCGCGCAACCCCACCTCACCACTCACCGGCCGACCCCACCCACCGACAAACCGCCACCCGGCAACCCACCTCGCCACCCACCACACTCCCCCTCTAACCCCACCACCCACCCCACGCAACAATCCGCCCCCTCACCAACCGCCAGCAGGCAACCTGACCCACACCCCCTCCAAACCCACCCCCGACCTTCCCCCGCCCGGCCCCCGACGAAAAGAAACCACCCGGAACCGTAGCCACACTAGAAAATCGGGGAGCCCCTAAACCTTTGATCTTTTCGCCCGCAGGGCGCCCTCAATCCCTTCCCCAACTCGCACAAACTTCCACAAAGATCACCCCGACACTCATCACCGAGCGGATCACCCAACAATCCACCCAAAACCGATCACCTCCCCCACTCCTCCACCTTCACCCCCATCAACTCCCCCACCACCCTCAACTCCCTCCGCCAATCCCCCGGCACAGCATGAACATGATTCGCCCCAAACCCCCTCAAAAACACCCCGGCCTCAACATCCAACCGCGCAAACGCATGCGGCCACTCCGGCGTAGACCGCTCCGCCAACGCCACATTCGTCACCTCGTCATACAGCTCGAACTCCCCCAGCACCACCTGCAACCGATACTCCCCATCCCACCGACTCAACCGCCCCAACGTCATCCGCCCAGGGGCCGCGAAATGCGCCACCGAAGCTCCTCCCGCCGGAAAAAAGAACACCGACGGATACAAATTCACCCGCCCGAGATTCTCCCCAGGATCATCACTACGCGCCGCAAACCACGTCGCGTGCTGCCCGGAGTTGCACAAATCCCACACACCCCGATCGGCGTGAAAGTGCCGCACATCCGCGAACAACACCGGCGTCCCCGTGATGCGGTGCATCAGCTGCATCGTCAGCGCACCGTCCATATCGGACTCGGTCGCCGTCACGTGCACCGCCTTCGGCCCGTTCCAGTCGTACGGGTCGTTCAGCAGCGCCTCCGCCACATCCATCGTCACGAAGTTCTCCGTCAACTCCGGCTGCGCCTTGATCCCCGAGAAATCCAGGTGCCGCTCCGCCGCCAGGTCCCGCACCGCCAGGTACGTCCGGAGCTGCCGCTCCAGCAACGCTGGCGTGAGCTTCACCCCGTCGTAATGCACCGTCGCCAACCGTTCCAGCCACTCGCGGCCGCGCGCGGCCTCCCCGGCGTCGGCCTTCTCCGCCCGCAGCACCAGTTCGTACTGGTCGATCTCCTCGACGTCGACCCCGAACTGCCGCATCCACTGGTCCGTGTTCGCCACGGCCGTGTTCATCCCCATCGGCCGGCCCCCGAACCGGCCGAACGTCGAGCCCCGCAGCGACGCCACGGCCGAAGCCGCACGCGCGTGCACACCGACCTCGTCGATCAGCGCCGCGTCGTCCGGCTCGCCCCAGAGCCGGGTGTGGCGGCGGCCGATCTGGTCCAGCGCACCGCCCGCCGCGAGCATCCCCACGAGGCCCGGTTCGGCCGGATCCGTGGACGCGACGAGCAGCAACGGGGTCGTAGTCGCATCGGCGGCCAGCATCGTGAAGTGCGGAAAGCTCCACACGGCGTAGTAGAACACCGTCACATCCACCGAAGCCGCCGCGACGGACCGCGCGGCCGCCGTCGCCGTGGTGTTCGTGGCCACGAGACCGCCGCTGATCACGTCGTGGCCGGCCGCCGTCAGCGCAGCGGTGAAGTCGTCCACTTTGGACCGGATGAAGCCGGTGTTGCGCCGGTGCACGTGGTCGCGACCATCGGAGATCGCGATGACCCCGACCCGGGTCATGAGCCCTGGTTGAGTTCGGCGTAGACCTGCGTCGCGTTGTCCTTCGTGATCTGTCGGGTCGGCAACGTCTGCGCCTTCGCGACCTGACCGCAGTCGATCAGCAGCTTCTTCGCCGCGGCGACCGCTTCCGCCCCGCCCGTGGGGTAGATGAACGTGGCCGACAGCCGCCCGGCCTCCACCGCCTTGATGCCGCCCTCGGGCACGGGCAGGCCGTCGATGCCGACGATCGGCAGCGCCGCCTTGCCCGCGTTCTGCGCCGCGAGCCGCGCGCCTTCGGCCATCGGGTCGTTCTCCGAGAAGATGGCCTGCGCGTCGGGGTGGGCCTTGAGCAGCGCGTCGGCCTGCTGCTGGCCCTTGTCCCGCAGCCAGTCGGCGTCGGCGGTGCCGACGATCGTGATGCCCGAGCCCGCGATGCCCGCGGCGAAACCGTCGGCGCGCTCCTTCGCCGGCGTCGAGCCCGCGAGGCCCTTCAGCTCCACGATCTTCCCGCCCTGGGGCAGCAGGTGCTCCTTGAAGTACTGGCCGGCCTGGCGCCCGATGTCCACGTTGTCCGCGCCGATGAACGAGGTGTACGCGTCGCCGTCCACCTTGCGGTCGAGGACCAGCACCGGGATGCCCTGGTCATAAGCCTTCTTCACCACGCCGGTGAGCGGCGTCGCCTCGTTGGGGCTGATGATCAGCAGGTCGATCTTCTGCGTGAGAAACGTGCTGACCTGCTCCACCTGCTTCGCGTTGTCCTGCGCGGCATCGGCGAAGTTCACCGTGAACTGCGGGATCGACGCGGCCGCCGTGCGGATGTCGTCGTCCATCCGCACGCGGTAGGGCTCGGCGAGGTTCGCCTGGCTCATGCCGATGGTGAACTTCCCGCCCGGCCCCTTGCACGCCTGCGCGGCGGGCCCGGCGCCCGACGAGGCCCCGGGTGCGTTGTCGTGCGTGGTGCCGCAGGCCGTGGCCGCGAGCGCGACCCCCGCGACCGCGAGCACCAGCCCGCGGCGAGTGGTGGTGGACATGAGGTTCTCCCCTTCCCTCTACGGCCCGGCTTGCACCGGCTGCGTGCGGCCCGGGCGCAGCCGTTGCAGGCCGGCGGCGAACACGATCACCACCCCGACCACGATCAGCTGCACGTTGGAGTCGATGTTGTTGAGCTGCAGGATGTTGTCCAGCACGCCCACGAGCAACGCGCCCGCCACCGTGCCGAGCACGGTGCCGCGGCCGCCCGAGAGGCTGGTGCCGCCGATGACCACGGCGGCGATCGCGTTGAGCTCGTAGCCGCTGCCGTCGTTGGGGCCGCCGAAGTTGAGCTGTCCCGCGTGGACGATGCCCGCGAGCGCGGCGAGCAGCCCGCAGAGGCCGAACACGAGCACCTTCACCCGCACCACGGGCACGCCGGAGAGCCGGGCGGCCTTCTCGTTGCCGCCGATCGCGTAGAGGTGACGCGAAAACGCCGTGACGCGCAGCAGTACCACGGCGAGCGCGGCGACCACCACGAAGATGAGCGCGGGGATCGGCACCGTGCCGTTGAACGTCCGCTCGCCCAGCAGCGAGAACGGCACCGGCGCCTGGCCGGGGCCGTCGCCGTAGGTGATGGACACGCCTTCGCCGCCCGACCACATGCGGGCGAGGCCGCGCGCGATCTGCATGCCGGCGAGCGTGACGATGAACGACTGGATGCGGAAGCGCGCGCTCGCGATGCCTTGCACCAGACCGAAACCCAGGCCCAGTGCCAGGATCGCGAGCACCGCGGGCACGAGCGCCCAGTCGTTCGTGGTCAGCAGCTCCGCGACCCCGACACTGGCCAGGCCCACCACGGAGCCCACGGACAGATCGATGCCGCCCACGAGGATCACCAGCGTCATGCCGACGGCGATGATGCCGATCTCGGAGATCGCGCGCACCACGTTGAGCAGGTTCTCGCTGTCGAGGAACACCAGCTCGCCGTCGTTGGTCGGGGAGAACACGATCGCCGCGGCGAACACCACCACGAGCCCGAACACGCTCTGGAACCGGAACAAGGCGGCGAGCACCCTCCGGCCGCTCACCGGACGTCTCCCATCGACGCCGCGAGCAGCTCGCCTTCGCCGGCGAGCGCGGTGTCCAGCTCGTGCACGCTCTTGCCGCCGCGCAGTACCACCACACGGTCGCAGACGCCCACCAGCTCGGCCGGCTCGGACGAAGCGAGCAGGATTCCCACCCCGGTTTGTGCGACTTCCCCCAGGATTCGGTAGATTTCCGCCTTCGCGCCCACGTCCACCCCGCGAGTGGGTTCGTCGAGCACCAGCAGTTGTGGTTCGGTGAGCAACGCGCGGGCGATCACCACCTTTTGCTGATTACCGCCGGACAAGGTGCCCACGGGATCAGCCGGTGTTCGAAGTTTCACACCCAAGCGTCCGGCTTCCGCCCGGGCGATTTCGCGTTCACGGCCGGCGGCGACGACCCCGAAGCGGGCCAGCGTGCCGACGATCGACAGCACGGTGTTGGCAAGGACCGAGTGGTCGAGCGCGAGGCCGGACACGCGGCGGTCTTCGGGGACGAACGCCACGCCGTGGCGCAGCGCGTCGCGCGGGGACCGCGGACGGTACGGCCGGCCACCGAGGCGGATCTCACCGCCGGTGATGGTGCCGGGTGAGGCGCCGTAGAGGGTTTCGAGCAGTTCGGTGCGGCCCGAGCCGAGCAGCCCGGCGACCCCGACGATCTCCCCGGCCCCGACCTTGAGGCTCACCCCCGCCGGCTCACGGCGGCCGGCCCGCGGTGTCACCACGAGTTCGTCGACCACCAGAACGTGGTCGGATTCCGACGGTTTCGTTTCGGCGGTGAACATCTGCACCACGGGCCGGCCCACCATGGCCTCGGCGACCTGCGTGGCGGTGAGCTCGCGCGCCGCGAACTCGGCCACGACCTCCCCGTTGCGCAGCACCGTCGCCCGGTCCGCGACGCGGCCGATTTCCTCCATGCGGTGGGAGATGTACACCAAAGCAACACCGGAGGTGCGCAACTGATCGATGACGGTGAACAACTGCTCGACTTCCCGTGGGGAAAGCGCCGAGGTCGGTTCGTCCATGATCAGGATTTGTGCGTTCAGCGACAACGCCTTGGCGATGGTCACCAGTTGCTGTTCGCCGGTGCGCAGCCGCTCGACGGCCACCGTGGCGTCGAGGTCCACACCGGACCGGGCGAGCAGCGCAGCCGTGTCGCGGACCATGCGTTTGCGGTCGAGCACGCCGTAGCGGGTGTGTGGCTCGCGGCCCAGGAACACGTTCTCCGCCACCGAAAGCGCCGGCACGAGGTCCAGCTCCTGGTGGATCATCGCGACACCGGCGCGCTGCGCGTCGGCCGGGCGGGCGAACCGGACCGGCACCCCGCCGATCCGGATCGCCCCCTCCTCGGCGGTCACCTCTCCCGAGAGAACTTTCATCAGGGTGGACTTGCCCGCCCCGTTCTCCCCGAGGAGCGCGTGCACCTCCCCCGCCCGAACGGTGAAATCCACCGAACGAACTGCACGCACCCCGCCGTAGGTCTTACTGACGCCGGCCAGCTCGACCAGCGCGACGTCGTCGTCCATCCCCCTCGATCCCACCGTCCGAGAAATCGATTACCAGCGAAGGTAAGGGGGTCGACGGGGTGTGTCAAGGGTCACCCGTCAACCGTACGAAAACGAATGAAACCGGACTGAACAGCGGGAAGATCCGCGAAAATCTTCGCCCGGCCGGTGCAACACGCTGCTCCACTCGGTCCACGCACCGAGCCGGCCGCCGATCAGCCGCCGGCGAGGCGCCGGCGAGGCGTCAACCAGCCGCCGGCAAGGCGGATCAGCCCTCGCTCAGTGCCCCGCACCGCCCGGAAACTCCACCACTCCCACCCGCGCTCCTTCCCCGGCCAAGAACTCCGTCCACACCGGACTCGCGGTGAAGTGGTTGTCGAACTCTTCCTGCGTCGCCAGGATTTCCGCCGGCGAAGCCTCGCCGCGACGGATCCGGTCGCCCAGCCGGAAGTAGTCGAAGCGGTTCTCGCCCGGCGCCTTCACGATCAGGATGTCGGCACCGGACTCGGCCGGCGTGCCCCACGCGTGCACGACCCCCGGCGGCACCAGCAGGTAGTCGCCCGCCGAGAGCACCACCACCTCGCTGCCCACGAGCACCCGGAGGCGACCGCCGAGCAGGTAGAACATCTCCGGCGCCAGCCGGTGGAAGTGCGGCGGCGGACCGTCGACGCCCGGCCCCAGCGTCGTGCGCACCACGTTCATCACGCCGTCCGTGTCGGAGGCGTCCGCGAGCAGCCACGTGCGATTCGCCCCCGCACCCAGCACCTCGGCCTCGCCGCCGCGAACCACCACCGGAACCACAGCCGAACCCATCCCCAGGACCTCCTCCGTCGAAGCAGACCCTCAAATAGTACGACCTCGAATTATTCGGAGTCAAACCATCCCCGGGCACGGTTGAACACCCGGTGACGATCACGCACCGTCCCGACGACGAACGGCGGCCACTCTCCGCACTCTCGCGGTTTCCCCAGTCCCGACGCCGTACGGTTCCGGGGTGGTTTGTGGCAGACCTCGCGCGAAACGGGGCCCCGGCGGTGTGGCCTGGGCTACTTTTTGGCGGGTTCCCACAATGCAGCGGGTCCGGCATGCGCCATGCACGACATTGGTGTACCCGCCGGTAAGGGAGCAGGGTGTAAGCGAAGACAGGCGACGTTCCGGGAACGGACGTCGCCTGCTGTGCGTGGGTACTTGGGAGGCTCAGTCCGGTGTTCAGTCGTGTCGCCATCGTGAACCGCGGGGAAGCCGCAATGCGGTTGATCCACGCTGTCCGGGACCTGTCCGCGGAGACCGGGGAACGGATCGAGACGGTCGCCCTCTACACCGACGCCGACCGGTCCGCGACGTTCGTGCGGGAAGCCGACGTCGCGTACTCGCTCGGCCCGGCGTCGGCGCGGCCGTACCTCGACCTCGCGAAGCTGGAGAAGGCGCTGGTCGAGACCAAGGCCGACGCCGCGTGGGTGGGCTGGGGTTTCGTCGCCGAAGATCCGGCGTTCGCGCAGCTGTGCGAGAAGGTCGGGGTCACGTTCGTCGGCCCGAGCGCCGACGCCATGCGCAAGCTCGGTGACAAGATCGGCGCGAAGCTGATCGCCGAAGAGGTCGGGGTGCCAGTGGCGCCGTGGAGCCGCGGCGAGGTCGCGACGCTCGAAGACGCGCTGGCGGCCGGCGACAAGATCGGCTACCCGCTCATGCTCAAGGCCACCGCCGGCGGCGGCGGGCGCGGCATCCGCAAGGTGGAGTCGGGCGACGAGCTCGCCGACGCCTACGAGCGCACCAGCCAGGAAGCGCTGCGCGCGTTCGGCAGCGGCGTCGTGTTCCTGGAGCGCCTGGTCACGGGCGCGCGCCACGTCGAGGTGCAGGTGATCTCCGACGGCGACACGGCGTGGGCGCTGGGTGTGCGCGACTGCTCGGTGCAGCGGCGCAACCAGAAGATCATCGAGGAGTCGGCGTCGCCGGTGCTCTCGCCGGAGCAGACGGCCGAGCTGAAGACCTCGGCCGAGCGGCTCGCGGTGAAGGTGGGCTACCGCGGCGCGTGCACCGTCGAGTTCCTCTACCACCCGGGCGAGAAGCTGTTCGCCTTCCTCGAGGTGAACACCCGGCTGCAGGTGGAACACCCGATCACCGAGATCACCACCGGCACCGACCTCGTGCGGCTGCAGCTGCACGTCGCGAGCGGCGGCAAGCTCGAGGGCGAGCAGCCGGCCGAGCTGGGCCACGCCGTGGAAGCGCGGCTCAACGCCGAGGACCCCGACCGCGATTTCGCCCCTTCGCCCGGCCACATCGCGCGGCTGCTGCTGCCGGCCGGCCCGGGCATCCGCGTGGACACCGGCGTGAGCGAGGGCGACACGATCCCCGCCGACTTCGACTCGATGATCGCCAAGATCATCGCCTACGGCCGCGACCGCGACCAGGCGCTGGCCCGCCTGCGCCGCGCGATGTCCGAGACCACCGTGATCATCGAGGGCGGCGCCACCAACAAGAGCTTCGTGCTCGACCTGCTCGACCAGCCCGAGGTGATCGACGCGAGCGCCGACACGGGCTGGATCGACCGCGTGCGCGCCGAAGGCCGCCTGGTCACCAGCAAGCACTCCGCGATCGCGCTCGCCGCCGCGGCCATCGAGGCGTATGAGGACGAGGAAGAGATCGCCCGCGTGCGCCTGCTGTCCACCGCGCACGGCGGCCGGCCGCAGGTGCAGTTCGAGAGCGGCCGCCCGCTCGACCTCAAGCTGCGCGGTGTCGCGTACCGCGTGAGCGTGGCCCGCATCGGGCCCAAGCGCTTCCGCGTGGGCATCAGCGGCGGCGGTGACGTGCACCCGGCCGACGTCGAGATCGAGCGGTTCGACTCGCACAGCGGCCAGATCACCGTGAACGGCACGCGGTTCCGCCTCGTCGCCGCCACACACGGCCCGATCCACCTGGTCGAGGTCGACGGCGTCACCCACCGCGTGAGCCGCGACGAAGGCGGTGTCGTGCGCTCCCCCGCGCCCGCGCTGGTGGTGGCCACGCCGATCTCCGTCGGCGACGAGGTCGAAGCCAACGCCCCCATCCTCGTGCTGGAGAGCATGAAGATGGAAACGGTGCTGCGCGCGCCGTTCCGCGCCCGCGTGCGGGAGCTGCCCGTGTCGGTCGGCAGCCAGGTCGAGGCCGGCGCCGCGCTGATGCGCCTCGAGCCGCTGGCCGACGACGACGAAGCGGCGGAGACCCCGGAAGCCGCCGAGGCCGTCGAGATCGAGCTGCCCGCCGAGCCCACGGCCACCTCGGCCGCCGACCGCGCGGCCCGCGGGCTGCAGGACCTGCGCAGCCTGCTGCTCGGCTTCGACGTCGACCCGCACGACCAGCGCCGCACGCTCGCCGGGTACCTCGCGGCCCGCGCCGAGCAGGGTGCGGGCCGGCCGCTCGCCGGTGAGGTCGAGCTGCTCAGGGTGTTCGCCGACCTGTCGGAGCTCATGCGCAACAAGCCGGCCGGCGAGGACGTGAGCCCCGCCAGCCCGGTGCACAGCGCCCGCGAGTACTTCCACACCTACCTGCAGAGCCTCGACGTGGAGCGCGCCGGGCTGCCCGAGACGTTCCAGGCGCGCCTGCGCCGCGTGCTCGGCCACTACGGCGTGGCCGACCTCGAGCGCACGCCGGAGCTGGAAGAAGCGGTGTTCCGCATCTTCCTGGCCCAGCAGCGGTCTTCGTCGGACGTCTCCATCGTCACGGCGCTGCTGCGCCAGTGGCTCACGGAGGCGCCGCCGACCGGTGACCTGCGGGAAGAGGCCGGCCTGGCGCTGGAACACCTCGTGGCCGCCACGCAGGTGCGCCACCCGGCGGTGAGCGACTTCGCGCGCGGCGTCGTGTTCCGCTGGTTCGCGCAGCCGCTGCTGCGCCGCGCCCGCGCCGAGGTGTACGCCGAGGTCCGCCAGAGCCTCAAGCACCTCGACCGCAACCCGGACGCGCCCGACCGCGCGGAGCTGATCGCCGGGATGGTGTCGAGCTCCGAGCCGCTCGTGCGGCTGCTCGGCCAGCGCATCGGCCGGCCCGGCACGGATCCCGCGCCCCTGTTGGAAGTGCTGACCCGGCGCTACTACGGCAACAAGAGCCTTTCGGACGTGCGGAC
Organism: Amycolatopsis rhabdoformis; assembly: GCF_035918295.1. Taxonomy (GTDB): domain Bacteria; phylum Actinomycetota; class Actinomycetes; order Mycobacteriales; family Pseudonocardiaceae; genus Amycolatopsis; species Amycolatopsis rhabdoformis. Next base: position 946,450 of record NZ_CP142149.1, on the reverse strand, counting down.
GCGCCACGTCGCCGACTGCACGTTCGTCACGGCCGAGCACGCCGAGCCCGCCCGGGTGGTGACCACGGCCGTCGACTTCGCGAAGCTGCCCGCCGCCGTGCAGGCCGCGGGTGAGCTGGCGAGCGGCACCGGCACCTACGCCGTGGCCGACATCTACGTGACGTGGGCCGACCAGCCGGACATCGACGCGATGGCCGCGCGCCTCGGCGAGGTCATCACGGCGCAGGCGCTGCCCGAGCGGATCACGCGCATCACCACCACCGTCGCCGGTGGCGGCGGGGCCGTGATGCACCACCACTTCACGTTCCGCCGTGGCGCCGAAGGCTTCGCGGAGGACCGGCTGATCCGCGGCCTGCACCCGCGCGTGGCCGAGCGCATGCAGCTGGAGCGGCTGCAGGAGTTCGACCTCACGCGTCTGCCTTCGGCGGATGAAGAGGTGTACCTGTTCAAGTGCGTCGCGCAGGCCAACCCGGCCGACGAGCGGCTGGTGGCGATGGCGCAGGTGCGTGACCTCACGCCGCTGCGCGAGGCCGACGGCCGGCTCGTGTCGCTGCCCGCGGCCGAGGACACGCTGGCCGCGTGCCTCGACGCGATCCGCAACGTGCAGGCGCAGCGCCCGGCCCGGAAACGCTTCGACACCAACCGGATCGTGGTCTACGTGTGGCCGCCGAGCGACCTCACGATGGACGAGCTGAACCTGCTCGCGCAGCGCGTGCTGCCGTCGACGGCGGGCGCGGGCGTCGAGGAGATCCAGTTCCTCGCGCGCCGGCGCCACCCGGAGACCGGTGAGCTGACCGAGCTCGCCGTGACCATCCGCAACGAGGTCGGTTCGGGCGTGCGGCTGTCGGTCGGCGAACCCTCGCGGGAGCCGGTGCAGCCGCTGGACGACTACCGGCAGAAGGTGCTGCGCGCGGCGCGGCGCGACACCGTGTACCCGTACGAGCTCACCGACCTGCTGGCCGGCGGCGGCACGTTCACCGAGCACGACCTCGACGACTCCGGCGCGCTGGTGCCGGTCGAGCGGCCGAAGGGGCGCAACAAGGCCGGGATCGTGGCCGGCGTGGTGAGCACGCCGACCGCGCTGGTGCCCGAGGGCGTCACGCGCGTGGTGCTGCTGGGCGACCCGACGAAGTCGCTCGGCGCGCTCGCGGAGCCGGAGTGCGCCCGCGTGATCGCGGCGCTGGACCTGGCCGAGCGCACGCAGGTACCGGTGGAGTGGTTCGCGCTGTCCTCCGGAGCCAAGATCTCCATGGACTCCGGCGTGGAGAACATGGACTGGATCGCGGCGGCGCTCAAGCGGATCGTCGAGTTCACGCAGGCCGGTGGCGAGATCAACATCGTCGTCTCGGGCATCACGGTCGGCGGGCAGCCGTACTGGAACGCCGAGGCCACGATGCTCATGCACACCAAGGGCATCCTGGTGATGACCCCGGACTCGGCCATGGTGCTCACCGGCAAGCAGTCACTCGACTTCTCCGGCAGCGTGTCGGCCGAGGACAACTTCGGCATCGGCGGTTACGACCGCGTGATGGGCCCCAACGGCCAGGCGCAGTACTGGGCGCCGAACCTGGCGGGCGCGCGCGACGTGCTGATGGCCCACTACGACCACACCTACGTGGTGCCGGGCGAACCCGGCCCGCGCACGGCGGCGACGGCCGACCCGGTGGACCGCGACATGTCCGACTTCCCGCACGCGATCGTCGGCAGCGACTTCACCACGGTGGGCCAGATCTTCTCGGCCGAGCACAACCCGGACCGCAAGAAGGCGTTCGACATCCGCACGGTGATGCGCGCACTGTCCGATCAGGACCACCCGGTGCTCGAACGCTGGGCCGGCATGGCCGACGCGGACACCGCGGCGGTGCAGGACGTGCACATCGGCGGGCACCCGGTGTGCCTGCTGGGCATCGAATCGCGCGCGGTGCCGCGCCGCGGCTTCCCGCCCGCCGACGGCCCGGACACCTACACCGCGGGCACCCTGTTCCCGCGATCGTCCAAAAAGGCCGCCCGCGCGATCAACTCGGCCAGCGGCAACCGGCCGCTGGTGGTGCTGGCCAACCTGTCGGGCTTCGACGGCTCCCCGGAGTCGATGCGCAAGCTGCAACTGGAGTACGGCGCCGAGATCGGCCGCGCGATCGTGAACTTCGACGGCCCGATCGTGTTCACCGTGATCTCCCGCTACCACGGCGGGGCGTTCGTGGTGTTCTCGAAGGCACTCAACCCGAACATGACGGTGCTCGCACTGGAGGGCTCGTTCGCCTCCGTACTCGGCGGCGCGCCCGCCGCGGCGGTGGTGTTCGCGGGTGAGGTGAACACCCGCACGGCGAAGGACACGCGCGTGTCGGCGTTGCAGGCGCGTCTGGGTGAGCTCAACGGCGCCGAGCGGGCCGCGTGCGCGGCCGAGCTGGCCGAGGTGCAGTCCTCGGTGCGGACCGAGAAGCTCAGCGAGGTGGCGGCGGAGTTCGACCGCGTGCACAGCATCCAGCGCGCGGTGGAGGTGGGTTCGGTCGACGCGATCGTGAGCGTGGCGGACCTGCGGCCGCGGATCGTGGAGGCGATCGAGCACGGGTTGAAGCGGTGAGGTAGATCGTTCGTGGAGAACGCCGGGTCCTTGGGGCCCGGCGTTTTCTTTTGTGCTCAGTAGGCGGAGGCGAGCAGGTCTTCGATCTCGGCCTGGGCTGGGGTGCGGGGCGCGTTTTTCGTGACGGCGTCCGCGAGTGCGGCCCTGGCGACCTCAGGCAGGTCCGGGCCAGGGCGGGGTGGGGTGGCGGATTTTGACCGCGTGCAAAGCGACCAGGACGCGGGCCCGGCGTTTTCACTGTCCTCAGTAGACGGAAACGAGCAGGTCTTCGATCTCGGCCTGGGCTGGGGTGCGGGGGGCGTTTTTCGTGACGGCGTCGGCGAGTGCGACCGTGGCGACCTCAGGCAGGTCGGCTCGAGTGAGGCCGAACGAACGCAACGGGCGTTTGAGGTCGACGACAGCGGAGATCGTGGCGACGGCTGCCACGGCTTCGGACGCCTTGAGCGACTCGGCGACCCTGGCGTACGCGGTGGCGGCGAAGGGGGCCGTGTAGGTCATGACCTCGTCGAGCACCGCGGCCAGCGCGACGCCGTGGGGTGTGCCGGTGCGGGCGGTGATGGCGTGGCCGAGGCCGTGGACCAGGCCGAGGCCGGAGCGGGTGAGGGCGTGGCCGGCGAGGTGCGCGCCGAGCATGAGGTGGGAGCGGGCTTCGAGGTTCCGGCCGTCGCGGTAGGCGACCGGCAGCCATTCGCCGACGAGGGTGACGGCGCGGGCGGCGTCCTCTGTGGACACGGCGTCCGCGCCGCGTGAGGCGAGGGATTCGACGCCGTGCACGAGGGCGTCGAGGCCGGTGGCGGCGGTGATCGGGGCGGGCAGGCCGAGGGTGAGCTCGGGGTCGAGCACGGCGATGCGCGGCCGAACCGAGTCGTGTCCGAGGTAGACCTTCCGGCGGGCGCAGACGTCTTCCACCACGCCGAAACCGTTGGTCTCGGCGCCGGTGCCCGAGGTGGTGGGGACGGCGATGATCGGGAGACCGTCCGCCGCCGACCAGAGCGTTTCGGCGTCGGCGGCCGAGGAGCCAGGATTGCCGGCGAGCAGCGAGATGCCCTTGGCCGCGTCGAGGGCCGAGCCGCCGCCAAGGGCGATCACCACGGCGGCGCCGTAGTCGCGCAGGCGGGCGGCGCCGCGGTCAACCTCCGTCGTGGCGGGGTTGGGGCCGAGGTCTTCGTGCACTTCGTGTTCGACGCCGGCGGTGGCGAAGATCTTCTCGACGCGGCCGACGATGCCGGTCGCGCGCAGGCCGCGGTCCGTCACGACGAAAACCCTCGTTCCGCCCAGTTCGGCGACGAACTCCGGCAGCCGCTCGACGAAACCGGGGCCGAACTCGGTCCGCAGCACGGGTGCTCCTTCGCTTGCTGAGGTGGACATGTCGACAAGTCAGGGAGTGTTCGCCGCGGTGCGGTGTTCGTGCCTCAGATCCGCCACCGGTCCACCGCCTCCTCGTCGAGTTCGACGCCGAGCCCGGGCCGCGCCGGCACGGCGAGCTCGCCGTCCGGGGTGATGGCGAGGGGCTCGGCCAGCATGAAGTCGCGCCGCTGCGGGGTCCAGCCCGGCGGGTCGTAGGGGAACTCCAGGTACGGCCCGGCGCCGACGCCCGCGGCCAGCGCCAAGTTCGCGAGCAGGCCGATGCCGTTGGTCCAGCTGTGCGGCGTGAACGCGCGGTGCTTCAGCTGCGCCACCTCGGCCAGAGTGCGGGCGCGATGCATCCCGACGGCGAGCACGGCGTCCATTTGGTAGACATCGAGCACATCCTGTTCGAGATAGCACAACAGGTCGGGCACGGAGTGATGCATTTCTCCCGCGGCGATGCGCAGGCCGGGGTTTTCGGCGCGCAGGGTGCGGAACCCGTCGAGATCGTTGTAGGGCAAGGGTTCCTCGACCCAGAACACGTCGATCTCCGCCAGGCGCCGCACGAGCCGGCGGGTCGCCGCGAGGTCCGTGGCGGGCGCGGTGTCGCCGGCCATGCGCCAGGACTGGTTGAGATCCACCATGATCCGGTAATCCGCCCCCATCGCCTCGCGCACGGCGGCGACCGTCTCGACGCCTTCGTCCGCGCGGTCGCGGTCGATGCGGATCTTGAGCGCCCGGAAACCCGCCGCGTGGGCCTGCTGCGTCGCCTCGACCCGTTCGGCCGGCGGCTTCAGCTCCGCCGAGGACGCGTAGACGGGCAGCGACTTCGCGGCGTTGCCGAACAGCGTCGCGACGGGCAGTCCGGCGACCTGGCCGATCACGTCCCAGAGCGCGGCTTCGAGCGGCCAGAAACGGCCGCCGTGGAAGTTGGCGGTTTCGATCGCCTTCACGTGGCGCACGATGTCCAGCGGGTCGGTGCCCACGAACAGGTGCTCCACCGCGTCGAAGCCCGCCATCGTGTCGCCCGAGCCGATGCCGGTGACCCCTTCGTCGGTGTGGACACGCACGATCGTGGCGTCGAAGTGCCGTCTGGGCTCGGGATCCCACGCCGCCCGCAACGGCGGCTCGAGCGGCAGGCGCAGGTGGTCGAGGGTGATCGCGGTGATCTTCATCGACTTCGACGCTACGAGCGTGGTGGCCCTCCGGACAAGGTCGGTCGGACGATCGCAACCCGAGTTGCGCTGAGGGCAACTCGGTTTAGGGTGCAAGGATGGCTCGCGCGATCGGTTTCGGTCTGCGCCGCGACCTCGACCTGCTCGAAGCGCTCGCGTCGCCGGAGGCCCAACGCGCGGACGGCCTCGGCGTGGTACGGCTGGCCGAACTGGTGGGGCGGGAGAAAAGCCAAGTTTCGCGCGCGTTGAAGGCCTTGGCGGAAGAGGGCGTGGTCGACCGCGACCCCGACACGCTGCGCTACCGAATGGGGCGGCGACTGTTCTCGTTGGTGGCGCGCAGTGCGGAGGACCGGCTCGTGCGGGCGGCGGAGCCCGTGATGCACTCACTGTCGGCCGACCTCGAGGAGACCAGCCACCTGTGCGTCCTGCGCGACCGCGAGGTGCTGACTCTGCTTTCCGTGTCGGGGCACTCTTTTCGGGTCCACGAATGGGAGGGCCGCGGCGTCCCGGCGGACCGGACGTCCGCCGGCCGCGTGCTGCTGTTCGACGCGACGCCGGATGAGCTGTACGTGCGGTTTCCGGGTCATGCTTCGCTGCCCGTGCTGTGGGCGACGATCCGGCAGGCTCGGGAGGACGGGTTCGCTTCCGTGGCGGAGGAGTTCGAGCCCGGGCTGTCCGGGGTTTCGGCGCCCGTGCGGGACTACCGCGGGCGCGTGGTGGCGGCGTTGAACATCTCGGCACCTCATGACCGCATCGGTGACCACCTCGCGGCCGCGGGCCACCGAACGGTCGAGGCTGCGGGGGCGGTTTCGGCGCACCTCGGGTGGGAGGTCAGGCCGTTGCCGGGGTGGCCGACGTGATGAGGTTTGGGTCCACTGTGGGCTCATGCGCGCAGCTTCGGTACGACACGCGCTCCCCAGTGAACGGATTGCGACCGATCTCTGCACACGCAGCCGCGACGGCCAACCTGAACGGGCGCATTGTCCACTGTGAACTCAACGATTCTGCGACGCCAGACGACCGGATCGGGACCGCGACGGGATCGATCTCGACGAGCGGCGAATGAACAACCGGCCCGAACACGCGGCGATCGACTGAGAACTCCGCACCCGTGGCGAGCAACCTTCGGCACCGTACGGGCGCACCGGTGAACCGGGCCAAGGTCGGGGTGGCCGGCCGGGTGCCGAGTCCGCTGTGGACTCGGCACCCGGGTTCGGTCAGTCTTCGTCCGGGTCTTCGGCGAGGAGGGCGTAGAGGCGGCGGCGGGCGTCGGCGAGGATTTTGCGCATTTCGGTGGCCTGGGTGTCGGTGCCGGAGTAGGCGACTTGGCCCGCGGCGGCCCAGAGGTCGCCGAGTTGTTTGTGGAGGGCGGTGAGGCGGTCGGTGGCCGGGTCGTCGTCAGGGGCGTGCGAGGCCCACAGTGCGGCGAACTCCTCCTCGCGGCCCGCGACGTGCTCGCGGCCGGCGTTGGTCAGGTGCGCGACGCGGCGGCCACCCTCCTCGGCCGAGCGCACGAGGCCCTCGTCCTCCAGTTGCTGCAGGATCGGGTAGATCGAGCCCGGGCTGGGCCGCCACTCCTCGTTCGAGCGGCGGCGGATCTCCTGCATCAGCTGGTAACCGTGCATCGGCCCCTCGGCCAGTAGCGCCAGCACGGCCGGCCGCACCGGCCTCGCCGGGCCCCGCGAGCCGCGTCCCCACTGGCGGCCGTTGCCGAACCACTCGCGTGGGCCGCCCGGGCCGCCGGGGAACCCGCCGAATCCCGGGAACCCGGGTCCCGGGGGCATCGGCGGCATCGGCGGAGTGGGCGGCGGCGGGGGGAAGCCACCGGGGCCTCGTGCGGCGTCGGGTGCGAAGCCGAAGGGCTCGGCCGGGTCTCCGAACTGCCCCGGCACCTGCGGATGGCCTGGCCCGTGGTGCTCGCCCGGACCTCCGTGCCACGGACCGTGGTGACCGGGTCCGTGGTGTTCGCCCGGGTCTCCAGGCCAAGTGCCGTGGCCGGGTCCGTGGTGGTCGAAGCCGAAACGTTCGCCGCCGTGCTGTCCCGGGCCGTGGTCGAAGCCGAAGGGTTCACCACCGCGATGACCTGGGCCGTGGTGCTCGAAGCCGAAGCGTCCGCCGCCACTGTGGGACGGGCCGTGGTGACCGAAGTCGAACGGCCGGCCGTGGTGGCGGGCGGCGAAGCCGTGTTCGCCGAAGTGCTGAGGGCCGCCGAAGCCGCCGAACATGTGGTGGTGACCTGCTGTTTCACTCATGTCGAACTCCTTCACTGTATCGCCGACATGTCCACGATATATCGGCGATCTACCGCCGGCAAACCCGCAGGTCAAAGCACTGTGCGCGCGGCCCGCGGCCACACGAGGCCCACATCCGCGCTCTCGACGGCACGCTGCCGAGTGGCCACGTGGCCTCAGCCCAATCTCGCCCGCAGGCGCAGCTGACGGTGCGGTCCGGCGTCGGACCGCGCGGTCGAGCCTCGACGACACCGTTGGTCGTCGCTTGCCAGCGCCGATTCGTGCTCTCGTCCGCCCCGCGCGGCCGAGCCTCGACGCCAATCCACACCTATCGAGCTCCGCACCAGACGGGCGTGATCAGACTTGGCCGACCCCCATGGCCGGTCCGCGATCTACAGCCAGTCCCCGCATTCGCGCCTCGGCCGCCGCGCAGACGCGACCAAGTCTCGGATCAAGCCGGCCCCGCGCCGCACCAACAACCAAAGCCCGCGACCAGCAGCACCCGCCGGCCTACTTCACCGCAGACCCAGCCGGCGCCGTAGTAGCCCCCGCCCCGCCAAAGCGGATGGACTTCGCTTCCTTCCCCAACGCCGTCAGCACCGCGACCCCGACCAACGCCGGGATCACCGTCCACAAGAGAGCCGCCGAATAGCCCTGCGACTGGGCGATGCTCTGCTGGATCGGCAGGTTCAGCGCGGCCAGCAGGTTGCCCAGCTGGTAGGTCACGCCGGGGTAGAAGCCGCGGATGGCGTCGGGCGACATCTCGGTGAGGTGGGCGGGAATGACGCCCCACGCGCCCTGCACCATGATCTGCATGAGGAACGAGCCGAGGGCCAGCATGCCCGCGCCGTGGTCGAAGGCGAAGATCGGGATGATGGGCAGGCCGAGCACGGCGGCGCTGACGATGGTGATGCGGCGGCCGAAGCGTTCGGACAGGGCGCCGAAAGTGAGGCCGCCGATGATGGCGCCGATGTTGTAGATCACGGCGATCCACGTGCTCGTCGAGGCGCTCAGGCCGGCGCCGCCGTGGTCGGTGGCCTTGAGGAAGGTCGGGTAGACGTCCTGGGTGCCGTGGCTGAGCCAGTTGAAGGCCGTCATGAGCACGATCAGGTAAGCGAAGCGGCGGATGACCTTGCCGTTGAGCAGCACGTCCTTCACCGACGTGCGCGTGACCCGCATCTTCTCCTGCGCGGCCACCCACACCTCGGATTCCTTCACCCGCGCGCGGATCAGCAGGCTGATGAGCGCCGGGAACACGCTCAGCACGAAGATCCAGCGCCAGTTCAGGTCCAGCGCGGTGTGGAACAGCAGGTACGCCAGCGCGGCCACGAGATACCCGCTGGAGTAACCGGCCTGCAGCACGCCGGAGAAGAACCCGCGGCGCTGCACGGGAATCTTCTCCATCGCCAGCGCCGCGCCCAGCCCCCATTCGCCGCCCATGCCGATGCCGTAGATGAACCGCAGGATCAGCAGCACCGTGAAGTTCGGCGCCACGGCACACAACACGCCGGCCACCGAGTACAGCAGCACGTCGACCATCAACGGGATGCGCCGGCCCACGCGGTCCGCCCACAGCCCGAACACGAGCGCCCCCACCGGGCGCATCACGAGCGTCGCCGTGGTGATGAAGGCGAGTTGCGTGGCGGTGGCGCCGAAGGACTTGTCCTTCGCGATGTCTGCCAGGATGAACACGACCAGGAAGTAGTCGAACGCGTCCATGGTCCAGCCCAGCCACGCGGCGATGAACGCGTTGCGCTGGTCCGACGTGAGTTTGCGCTTAGTGGCGTCCGACACCGGGATCCCCCTGCCGCGTTGGTGAGTTTCAACGTGTCACCGGTGTTGGTTTACACCTGAGTGAGTGACCCGGCAACCGATGCACCGAGGCGATTTCGGGGCTATTCCAGGGTTTTGGGCGAATTGCCAGGAGATCCGCGGGCGGCAGGAGAGTGATCGTGACCCGAGCTCAGAGCGAGACGTCCGCGCTCACGTGGTGCCCCACGTCGCGCGCCCACGTGCGAATCCGCGGCCAGTCACGGAAATCGCCGGCGCGCGGCCCCCGCGCCATGAGCCGCGGCAGAATCCCGCGCACGAGCGTGGGGTCCAACCGTCCGCCGAACGTGGTGGTGCGTTCGGCGTCCACGCTCGCCGCCAGCAGCGCGACGGAAGCGGGCAGGCTCACGTGCGCGAGAGACGCGCCGGGCCCGCACGGACCGCTGTGGAAGAGCCAGACCTGACGCTCACGCAGGGCCGCCACGTTGCGCTGCAGCAACCGGACCGCGGACGGCCGCCAGCGCGAGTAGTACAGCGCGCTGCCGACCACCACGGCCGAGTACTCGCTCACGTCGGCGACGTCCGCCGCGTCGCGCGTGTCGACGGTGTGGCCGAGGGCACGCAGCTCTTGCGAGACCACCTCGGCGATCTCGCGGGTGCCGCCGGTTTTGCCTGCGTGGGCGACGAGCACTGCGGTCATGAACCCCATTGTCCGCCCTCGCCGGACCGTCGGCGCCCCCAGTTCGCCACGATCCGCCGAACGGCTGTTCCCATTACTGCAGCCACGGCAGCGAGCCGCGAGAACACCACCGGACCGGCCCGATCACTGACCAGGCGGCAGGAATGCCGGCCTCGCCCCGGGATCTGGTTCGTCGTAGTACCGGTGGAAAACCGGGGTCTGCGCAGCGGAAAGCGGGGGCACGACCCAGCTCCAGTCGGCCGGGCAGGAGCGGCCCGCTCGCTCCTCGCGGTCGAGGTGCGTGAGGAACCGGCGTGACTCCGAGTGGTGGTCGGCGATCGTCACGCCCGAGTGGTCGAACGAGTGCTGCACCGCGAGCGTGAGCTCCACCAGCGCGCGGTCGCGCCAGAGCGTGCGGTCGTCGTCGGTGGACAGGCCCATGAGCCCGGCGATCACGGGCAGCAGGTTGTAGCGCGTGGTGTCGGCGAGATTGCGGGCGCCGATCTCCGTGGCCATGTACCAGCCGTTGAACGGCGCCGCGCCGTACCGCACGCCGCCGATCTCCAGGGGCATGTTGCTGATGGCCGGCACGGCGTGCCAGCGCAGGCCGAGGCCGGCGAACCAGCGGTGGTCCGGGTGCGTGAGCGGCACCTCCAGCACGGCGTCGGCGGGCAGGCCGAACAGCTGCCGCTCCCCCGGCTCGGCCTCCACGAGCAGCGGCAGCACGTCGAACGAACCCCGCCGCTCGGGCGCACGCCAGCCCAGCTCCCGCACGGTGTCGGTGAACTCGACGTACTGCGGATCGCCCAGCACCGAGCCGTCTTCGAGGCGGTAGCCGGCGTAGCGGATCAGCTGGTCGTTGTGGATGCGCGGGCCCGGCTCGGTCGCGCTGTCCGGCGCGAACACCGTGAGCGTGGGCCGGATCCGGCCGCCCCGCGTGGCTTCCCGCAGGTGCGAAACGCATTCCTCCGCGACTCCGGCGGCGTCGCGGACGTCGCGGCGGTCGCGCACGCGCAGGCCGCGCCAGTAGAGCCGGCCGATGCAGCGCGCGGAGTTGCGCCACGCGACGCGCGCCCCGTAGGACAGTTCGGCGTAAGTGTGGCGGTAGGAACCGGTTTCGGCGATCTCCTCTTTGATCTGCGCGAGCCGCTCGTCCACGCGCAGGCCGGGCAAGGCGGCCTCGGCGTGGCAGAGCCGGATGAATTCCTCGGCTTCCGCGTATTCGACACTCACCACTCGCTCGTGTGATACCGCTTCGTCGAGCTTCACCCGCATGGACGCAACGGTCACCGGGCTACTCCACTCCACGAAAGCACAACCCGCGACACGCAGGGATGACCCACTGTTCCTCCGTCATTCGGTGCTGATCCGAGTCGACGGCGAAAATCCCGTAGCCCCAAGGGTTTCGCCAGGCGGGGAAGACTACCTGAAGAAGCGGGAGAGACAACCGCCGAATGTGTCCGGCGATCAGCGGAAAACGATTTGTGCTGGTGAGATGACATAACCGGGCGCCGAAAAAATTGCGTTACCCCGACCTTGCAGATCGTGCTCGGAAAATTGATCACGACCTGGAATCGGTTCCGTGATCGTCCGACGGTAAGGTCGTGCTGACGGTGGGAGGGGTGCGAGTTGGCCAGGCAGCGGATCCCGGTGGTCCTCGTGGCGGGGTTCCTCGGCTCGGGCAAGACCACGATGCTCAACCACCTGCTCGCCAACCGCGAGGGCGTGCGGGTCGGCGTGGTGGTCAACGACTTCGGCAGCGTGAACATCGACGCGCTCGCCGTGTCGGGCCAGGTCGACACCATGGTGTCGCTCGGCAACGGCTGCCTCTGCTGCGCCGTCGACGCCAGCGGCCTCGACGCGATGCTCGGCCGGCTGTCGAACGCCGAAGCGGGCATCGACGTGATCGTGGTCGAGGCCAGCGGCATCGCCGAGCCGCGCGACCTCCTGCGGCTCATGATCGCCAGCGAAAACCCGGACATCCGCTACGGCGGCCTCGCCGAGGTCGTCGACGCCGCGGAGTTCGACCGCAGCCTCGAACGCCACCCCGAGCTGGCCGAGCACCTGCGCATCGCCGACCTGGTCGTGGTCAACAAGGCCGACCGCGTGACCCCCGGTGCGCTCGCCAAGCTCACGGCCACCGTGGAGGAGTTCGCGCCGGGCGTGCCGCTGCTGGTGACCGACCACGGCCGCGTGGACCCGCAGCTGTTCTTCGACCCGAAGCCGCGCGAGCGCTTCGGCCAGCTGTCGTTCGACGACCTGCGCGAACACGACCACCACGACCACTCCGAGCACCTGCACGCGGCCTACGAGAGCGTCACCTTCACCACCGACCGGCCGCTCTCGCCCCGGCGGCTGCTCGCGTTCCTCGAGCAGCGCCCGCCCGGCCTCTACCGCGTGAAGGGCCACGTGGACCTGGGCCCGCGCTCGCGCTTCGGGCTGCACACCGTGGGCGCGTTCATCCAGCTCGACCGCTCCGCGTGGCCCGCCGGCCGGCCGCGCCGCAGCGAACTCGTGCTGATCGGCGCGGGCCTCGATGCCGAGGACGTCACGCGCCGCCTCACCGAGTGCGTGGCCGAAGACGACACGCTCGACGAACGCGGCCTCCTGCGCATCCTGCGGTACCTCGACGAACCGGCCGACCCGGCGGCCGCAGAAGACTCGACGGACCCGGCAGAACAGCCTGACCAGGCAGAACCGTCCGAGCAGGACTGACCGCGCCACGCCGAACACCGCCAAACGCACGGATTCGCAGGCACGACGACGGAAGATGACCGTGGCGAAGGAATGAAGCTGAACCGGCCTCTCAGGAGGACAGTTCCATGGCGACCATCCCCACAGTCCACACCGCGACCCGCTGGTACCTCGTCGGCGCCCTGCCCGACGACGCGCCCGTCGCCCACCTGATGACCCGCGCCGGCGACCTGCGCTACCGCCGCTCGGTGTGCGGTGATCGCGAATCCCGCACGTGGACTCCGATCGACCTCACGGCCCCAGGGACCGGCGACGTCACGCCGTGCCCGGACTGCGCGGCGACCCTCTCGGGCGCGCCACCCGGCGGCGGTGACCAGCTGGCCTTCGACCTGCCGTTCGAGTGAGCGCGTGAGAGCGACCGGCGCGCCTCAGGCCTTTTTCGCGCGGCTCGGCGCCACGCGCGGCGGCTCCCCCGGCATCTTCGGGTACACCGGCGGCCACGGCGCGTCCATCAGCCCCGACGCGAGGTCCTTTCGGGACAGCTCCAGCAGCGGCTCGATCGACTGCGCCCGCTCGTTCGCGCCCGCCCACGGGTCACCGTGCTCGGCGACCAGGGCCGGCACGGTCGAGAGCGTGAGCGTGTCCGGGGTGACGGTGGCGAGATCGGCCCACGAGATCGGCGTGGAGACCTGGCCGCCCACGCGCGGGCGCACGCACCACGCGCCGAAAACCGTTTTGTGGGGCGCGTTCTGGTTGAAGTCCACGAACACGCGGGCGCCGCGCTCCTCCTTCCACCACTGGGCCGTGATGAGGTCCGGGTGGCGGCGTTCGAGGGCGCGCGCGAGGGCGACGGCGGCGGCGCGGACCTGGTAGCCGTCCCAGCGCGGTTCGAGGATGGCGTAGAGGTGCAGGCCGCGTGAGCCGGACGTTTTCACGTGGACCTCGATGCCGAGCTCGGTGAGGAACTCGCGGACGAGCCCGGCCGCAGCGCGCAGCTGCTCGAAGCCGATGCCGGGTGACGGGTCGAGGTCGATGCGCAGCTCGTCGGCGATGTCGAGGGCCGCGGCCCGGTTGGGCCACACGTGGAAGCCGAGGCAGCCCTGGTTCACGGCCCACAGCACGTGGGCGAGGTCGGCGGCCACGAGTGCGTCGCTGGTCGTGCCGTTGGGCGTGGAGACCACCGTGGTGGTGAGCCACTCCGGGGCCGACTTCGGCACGCGTTTCTGGAACCAGCTCTTGCCGCCGGCGCCGTCCGGATAGCGTTCGAGCAGCAGCGGCCGGCCGCCGAGCCGGTCGAGCAGCGGGCCGGCCACGGCCTGGTAGTAGCGCACGAGGTCGAGCTTCGTCTCGCCGTGCTCGGGGAAATAGACCTTGTCGGGGCTGGAGATCGTGAGCTCGACCCCGTCGAGATCCAGCACCACGCCGTCGCTCATCTCGCCTCCCCGAACAGCGTCGCCAGCTCGGCCGGCGGCGCTTCTTCCAGCTGCGCGTACGTGCACGAAGCCGGGTCACGGTCCGGCCGGAACCGGACGAGCCGGCCGCCGTGGCGGAAGCGGCCGCCCTGCAGGTGCTCGTAGCGGACCTCGGCGACCCACTCGGTCCGCACCGCCTCCCACGACAGGTCCTTCTGCGGCGCCCACCGGCTGTTGGCGCCGGGGCGGCGACCGGGCTCGGGTTCGTACTCGGCCCAGGTGCGCCACGGATGCCCTTCGAGGGCGTTTTCGCGCAGGGGCGCCAATTCGGCCACGAGCTCGCGGCGGCGCGCGGCCGTGAAGCTGCTGGCGACCCCCACGTGGTGCAGCGTGCCGGCGTCGTCGAACAGGCCCAGCAGCAGCGAGCCGACCCCCTGGCCGTCCTTGTGCCAGCGGAAGCCGGCGACGACGCAGTCGGCCGTGCGTTCGTGCTTCACCTTCCACATCACGCGCTTGTCCTGCTCGTACGGCTGGTCGGCCGGTTTGGCCATCACGCCGTCGAAGCCCGCGCCCTCGAAACGGGTGAACCAGTCCTCGGCGGTGTCCGGATCCGTGGTGAGCGGCGTGAGGTGGACGCGGCGCAGGCCGCCTTCCGGGTTGTCCCCGAGCGCCTCTTCCAGCAGCCGCCGCCGCACACTGAACGGCTCGGCCGTGAGGTCGCGCTCCCCCAGCGCCAGCAGGTCGAACGCCACGAAGCTCGCCGGCGTCTCCTCCGCCAGCTTCCGCACGCGGCTCGCGGCCGGGTGCAGCCGCAGCTGCAGCGCCTCGAAGTCGAGCCCGGCCGGCGTGACCAGCACGATCTCGCCGTCGACCACGCACTTGTCCGGCAACGCGTCGGCGAGCAGCCCCACGAGCTCCGGGAAGTAGCGCGTGAGGGGCCGGTCGTTGCGCGAACCCAGCTCGACCTCGCCACCGTCGCGGAACACGACGCAGCGGAAGCCGTCCCACTTGGGTTCGAACCACAGCCCCTCGGTGCGCGGCACCTCGTGCACGGCCTTGGCGAGCATCGGCCGCACGGGCGGCATCACGGGAAGCTCCACGCGCCCGATCCTAGGCCGCCGGAGCGCCGACCTGCCCGTTTTGACGTTTCCCGCCGGTCCGGGCGGGCCACCGCCGAGAGGAAGCGCGCCACTACCGGGCTCTGACGCGGCTGGGGGTCACGCCGGCGCCCGGTGAGGGCCACGAGAGCCGGGGCGTCTCGGCGATCAGCTCCCGCGGCTCGCTCGCGACCGCGCTGGCGAAGCTGCCGCACAGCGAGCGCGACGTGCCGCTGCTCGTCGCCCTCGCGCAGCTCGACTGGCGCTGTGAAATGCGCGCCGAGATGGCCCAGGCACTCGGCATCTCCCTCGACACGGTCGGCTCCAGGCTGCACCGCGCCCGGCAGAAGCTCGCCCCCATCCTCGCCCAGGAGGCGCGTGATGAATGACCTGCAGGCGCTCGAAGCGCTGCTCGGCCTCCGGTGAGCCGGCGCCGGCCGCGGTGGCCCGCAGCGGCGCCCGGCTGCAGGAGCGGATCGCCGGCAAACCCGGCCGCGGCCGCACCGCCCTGCGGCGGGCTGCGCTCCGCGTGGCTGGCCGCTGGTCTCGCTGGTCTCCACGCAACCGGCGCCGCCGGCCGTGCGGGCCGCGGCGGTCCGCGCGATCGCGGCGCGCCCGGGTGTCCCCACGCTCGGCGCTGTCCCGGGTGGCCAGGGCCTGGCGCTGCCGCCCGACGGACGCAGGCTCGTCGTCGAACCCCGTCACCGGCCTCGTGAACGCCACGTCGAGCTATGTCACCGCCGATGACGCGCACTACGTGGTGGCACCACCGACGACCGCGCGGGTCGAGGCCGAGTGGACGGCCTCCACGCAACCGGCGCCGCCGGTCGCCGGGTCACAGGCGGGTGCGGCCGGCCGGGAACACCCGCGACGGCCCGCCCGCCAGCGAGCGGCAGATCCCGCGCGCCGCCGCCATCACGAGGGGGGCCAGCGCGCCCGGCTGCGCGCTGTCGGCGCGCACCACGAGGGACACGGCCGCGACGGTGCCGTCGGGGGTGAACACCGGGGCGCCGACGGACAGGGCGTCGACGGTGACCTGGCCGTCGCTCACGGAGTAGCCGTGTTTGCGGACGTCGGCGAGGGTGCGGCGCAGGCGCGCGGGATCGCAGACGGTCTTCGGGGTGTAGCTGTGCAGCGGTGCGCCGAGCACCTCCTCCTGCACGGCGGCCGGGGCGTGGGCGAGCAGCACGAGCCCGACGCCGGTGGCGTGCAGGGCGAAGCGACCGCCGACCCGCGTCCACACCGGCACCGCGTCGCGGCCGGCGATGCGTTCGACGAAGACCACTTCGAGGCCTTCGCGCACGGCGAGCTGCACGTTTTCGTGCGTGACCTCGTACAGGTCCTCCAGGAACGGCATGGCCGCGTCCCGCAGGCCGAGCCCGCGCGGCGCGAGCGACGCGACCTCCCACAGTCGCAGCCCGATGCGGTAGCGCCCGGCCGCGTCGCGTTCCAGCGCGCCCCACTCCACGAGCTCGGCCGCACGCCGGTGCGCGGTCGCGAGCGAGACCCCCGAGCGGCGGGCCAGCTCGCTGAGGCTGAGATCCGCGGCCTCGGGGGTGAACGCCTCGAGCAGCGCCAGCACCTTGCTGGTCACGGAGGTGCCCGAGGCCGGGGCTTGCCGGGTCATCGCCTCACGCTACCCGCGGGATCACAGATCCAGCACCAGTCGCGAGCCCGCGCAGCGCGACACGCAGATCATCATCACGTCGCCGGCCTCCCGTTCCGCGGCGGTGAGCACGGCGTCGCGGTGGTCCGGCACGCCGTCGAGCACGCCGGTCTCGCACGTGCCGCACGTGCCCTCCTGACACGAGGACAACACGGGCACGCCGGACTC
Organism: Amycolatopsis rhabdoformis; assembly: GCF_035918295.1. Classification (GTDB taxonomy): domain Bacteria; phylum Actinomycetota; class Actinomycetes; order Mycobacteriales; family Pseudonocardiaceae; genus Amycolatopsis; species Amycolatopsis rhabdoformis. The sequence goes on along the minus strand of NZ_CP142149.1, from coordinate 929,630 downwards.
TTCGACCACCGACAGGATCGAGCGGTCGGCCGGCACCACCAGCGTGCGGCCCGACTGCGCCAGTTCCACCTCGAACGCCGCTTTCGGCTCGGTGTCGGGCTTCGCCGTGAACCGCTCCAGGTGCAGCGAGCCCGGCGCGCACCGCTGTTCCATCGCCGCCAGCAGCGGTTCGGGGCCGCAGCAGTACACGGCCGCGTCCGGCGCCGAGGCCAGTGCCGCGTCGAGGTCGAGCAGGCCGCGTTCATCCTGCGGCACGACCTCGACCCGGTCGCCGTACATCGACCGGAGCTCCTCGACGAAGGCCATCGACGCCCTGGTGCGACCGCCGTAGAGCAGCCGCCACTCGGCGCCCGCCGCCTCGGCCGCGGCGAGCATCGGCACGATCGGGGTGATGCCGATGCCGCCCGCCACGAACAGGTACCGCGGCGCCGGTTCGAGCGCGAAGTGGTTGCGCGGGCCGCGCAGCCGCAGCCGCTCGCCACCAGTGAGCCCGTGGACGAACGTCGAACCGCCGCGGCCGGCCGGCTCGTGCAGCACGGCCACCTGCAGCACCGACCGATCGGCCGGGTCACCGCACAGCGAGTACTGCCGCACGAGGTCCGGGCCCAGCACGAGGTCCACGTGCGCACCCGGCGCCCACGCCGGCATCTCCGCGCCGGCGGGGTGGCGCAGGGTCAGCCGCACCACGCCGTCGGCCAGCCGTTCGGGGGCGGCCGGCACCACGTCGAGCTCCAGCTCGGTGGCCACGCTCATCGTCTCCTCCTCAACCCTCGACGGCGGCCAGCACCGGCACGCGCGGCTGCTCCACCGGGGCCGGCGGCTCGTGCCCGACCGGGTGCGCCAGCAGCCAGTCCCACAGCTCCACCGGGTCCTCCGACTCGTGTTCGGCACCGCAGTGGCACACACCGATGAGCACGTCGGTGCCGAGCTTCCAGTGGATGCGCACCACGGTTTCGCCCCGCAGCATCGCCACGCGCTCGCTCACGACGGCACGACCGCGGCGCTCTCGCCGGCCGCCAGCTTCTTGAGGATGCGCCGCGCGGCGAGGCCGCCGGTGTCGATGTTGACCGAAAGCTCCTGGTACCCCTCGGGTTCCTCGGCGATCACGCGTTCGAGGATGTCGAGCGCCTTCACGTCCTGCAGCACCACGGTGCGGTTGTTCTCGGCCAGGAAGTCCGAAACGCCCTGGTCTTCGAGCGCGAAATCCCGTGCCACGGCCCAGAAGTCGTGGGTGCTGTGCTCGGTCTCCGGCGTGATCGCGTAGACGACCTCCACGTGGAAGCCGTCGGGGTCGGTGCCGTCCTCGTTCGGCAGCACGCCGACCGGCGCGATCCGGCTGTGCAGCAGGTAGAGGCACGGCGGGTGGTACTCGATGTCCTGCCAGCGTGTGATCCGGCCTTCGATGCCGGTGGACTTCGCGTAGAACGAGGGGCACTCGGCGTCCGCCATGTGGCGGCTCACGTAGATGATGCCGCGGTCTTCGTCGACCTCCGTGGTGATCGGCGTGTTCGCGACCTCCGGCGTGCCGATGTAGCCACCGTGCAGGTACGTCTCGTGCGAGAGGTCCAGCAGGTTGTCCACGAGCAGCTCGTAGCGGGCCGCGAGCGGTTCCATGCCGCTCACGGTGGTGTAGCCGGGGTCGGCGAGCCACGGCGCGCGCGGGATCGCGGACTCGTCGGCCAGCTCGCGCTCGCCGATCCACACCCACACGAACGAGTCCTGCTCCACCACCGGGTAGGACGGCACCCGCGCGGTGCGCGGAATCCGCGCCTGACCCGGGACGAACACGCACGAACCGGCGCTGTCGTAGGTGAAGCCGTGGTAGCCGCACACGACCTTGTCGCCGTCGAGCCGGCTCTCGGACAGCGGATAGCGCCGGTGCACGCAGCGGTCGGCCAGCGCCACCACGTCGCCGGATTCGGTGCGGTAGAACACGATCGGCTCACCGAGCACGGTCCGGGCGAACAGCTCCCGGCCCACCTCACGGCCGTATGCGGCGACGTACCACTGGTTTCGGGCGAACGCTGCCATCGAGGCCTCAGAGCTCCTTCGGTCGGGGTCGGCTTTCCGAAGCTCTCATCCGCACCAGGCGGACGGCCATCCGCGTTTTCACCCACTGAAAGACTCGGTCGGTCACGAAATCGGGCCTTCCCAGGGCGGGGGGCGCGGACGTACAGTCGGCGCCAACGTTATTTCGGGTACCGGAACGTACGGGGACCAAAATGACCACTCGCGACACCGAAACCTTCGATGAGCTGGGCCCCCAGGCCTCGCTCGGCGAAGTCCTGCTCGCCCTCGGCGGGCGCCTCACGCGGCTCCAGACGGAGCTGATGGCCGGACTCGAGCAGCCGCTCACCATCCGGCAGTACCGGATCCTGTCGAGGGTCGGGGCGGGGCACACCTCGCTCACGGCGCTGTGCAAGCTCGCGCACCGCAACCCTTCGACGATGTCCGAAAGCGTCGACAAGCTGGTCACCCAAGGCTTCCTGTCGCGGCAACCGTCGGCCACGAGCCGGCGCACGATGCAGCTCGAACTCACCGCCAAGGGCGTGAACGCCCGGGACACCGCCCGGCGCGCGCTCGACAAGTTCACCGCCGAACTCACCGCGGGCCTCACCCCCGAGGTCCGCGACCGGATCCTGCCCGCACTCTCCCAGCTCTACTTCGACGTCCAGGGCAACCTGGACGACCGGTAGCGAGACAGCGCACCGCAAGCGGCCACGCCGGCCGGTGATCGGCTGACCGGCGGGCCACCCCAGCCGCACCCGCTCGACTGCCGAGCGGGCCCGGGCGATCCGCCGACGCCTCATGTCGTCGATCGCCCGCACCGCCGAACCGTCTCGTCCCACCGGTTCCACACCGCCGGGCCACCGAAGGCCGGCGGAGCTGCCGAGTTCCTTCGTGCCATCGCGCTGCCCGAGCAGCCGCCTGCCACGAAACCAGCGGGTTTCAGCACCGTTTCCCAGAGCCACAGGGTTTCCAAAGTTACAGAGTTCGAAAGCCACAGGGTTCCCAGACCTACAGGGTTCCCAGAGCCACAGGGATTTTTGAGCCACAGGGATTTTTGAAGCCACAAGGAGGTGGCCCCACATGCCCCCGTCCCCCGCGACCTCGCCCCGCTCCCTGCTGCACCGCCTCGACGAGTCGGCGTTCACCCCACGACACCTGCGCATCTACGTGACCGTCCTCATCGGACACTTCCTGTGCGGGTTCGTGATCAACCTGACCGGCGTGATCCTGCCGGGTGTCATCAAGACGTTCCACCTCACCAGCGAATCGGCCGGGGTGTTCTCCTCGGCGCTGTTCGCGGGCATGCTCGTGGGCGCCGCCGTCGCCGGCACCGTGTCCGACCGGTTCGGCCGGAAGGTGCCGCTGGCCATCACGGTGATGGTCTACGCGGTGTTCTCGCTCGCCGCGGTGTTCGCACCGAGCTTCGGCGCGCTCGTCACGTTCCGGGCCCTGCAAGGGATCGGGCTCGGCGCCGAGATCGCCGTGGTCCTGCCCTACATCGCCGAGTTCGTGCCATCCCGCCACCGCGGCCCACTGGTCACCGCGGCCACCGCGGCGTGGCTGATCGGGCTGCCGACGGCCGCCGCGGTGGGCACCGCCGTGGTGCCGGCGTTCGGCTGGCGCGCGATGTTCGTGATCGCCACCGTGCCGGTGCTCGTGGGTGTGGTCATGCTGGCCACGCTGCCGGAATCGGTGCGGTACCTGCTGCGCCGCGGTCGGCTCTCCGACGCCGCCACCGTGGTCGGCGCCCTGTGCCGCGGCACGTTCACCGAACCGACCGGACCCGAGCACGCGGCGCCCGAGCACACCGGCACCGTGCGCACGCTCGTCGCCCGGCACTACCTGCGCTACACCATCGCCATCTGGTTCATGGAGGTCTGCGCCGGCGCGTTCCTCTACGGCCTCTCCAGCTGGCTGCCCTCAGTGCTCGAAGGCCAGGGCGTGGGCCTGCTCAAGAGCTTCGGCTACACGGCGATCATCACCGCCGCGGGGGTGGTCGGCGCCATCCTCGCCGGCCAGCTGATCAACCGCATCGGCCGCCGCGTGGTGCTCGGTGGCGCGTTCGTCCTCAGTGGGCTGTTCTGCCTCGCCTGGGGCACCACCTCGGCGACCGGCGCGGTGATCGTGCTCGGTTCGCTGGCCACGTTCTTCGGCAGCGGCCTGGCCGGCAGCACGCTGTTCGCCTACGCCAGCGAGCTCTACCCCACCGCCAGCCGCGCGACCGGCCTCGGCTGGGCCGCGGCCTGGCAGAAGGTCGGCGGCCTCATCATGCCGGTGCTCGTCGGGTTCATCCTGGCGGCGCACGCCTCGCAGTTCCTGTTCTTCCTGCTGTTCGGGATCATCTCGATCCTCGCCGGGATCGCCGCGCTCGTGGCGACCTTCGAGACCCGCGGCAGGACCGTCGAGCAGATCTCGCAGGAGATCACCGGGAACCGGACGGAAACCGTCCTGACCACCGCTCGTTCGTAACCGTCCACCCACCACCCGTGGAGGAACCATGACGATCGACCACGCCCCGGCACCCGCCGGAGCGGGCCTGTCCCCCGAAGATCTCGCGGAGCTGCAGCTGCGGCACCGCAAGATCCGCGACGCGATGGCCGAGCAGGGCCTCGACGTCGTGCTCGCCTACGGCCCCGCCTGGCGACGCGAGAACATCCGCTACTTCACCGACGTGACGCCTGCGGGCAGCGCGGCGCTGGTGGTGTTCCCGGCCGAAGGCGACCCGGTCGCGTTCTCGACCCGGCCCTCGGACCTCGCGGACTTCCGGGCGCAGGGCTGGGTCGGCGAGGCCCGGCGGCTGGACCCGGCGAACCCGGCCGAGCTGGGCGTGGTCCTCAAGGAGCTGGCGCCGCGGCGCATCGGGATCGCCCACCACGAGCTCGTGCCGCTCGTGCTCATGGAGACGATCCGCGCCGCGGCGCCGGGCGCCGAAGTCGGGTCGGCGACCAAGCTGCTCGACACCGCGCGCCTGGTGAAGAGCGAGTGGGAGCTGGCCCGGATGCGCCGCAGCGCCGTGGTGTGCGCGGCCGGCTGGGAAGCGTTCGTGGACGTGCTCGAACCGGGCCTGCCCGAGTACCGGATCGTCGCCGAGGTCGAGGCTCGGCTGAAGAACCTCGGTGCCGAGGACAACTTCATGCTCATCGCCTCGGGCCGCGACGAGGTGCGCGGCATGACCCCGCCCGGCGACCGGCTGCTCGAAGCCGGCGACATGGTGCGCACCGAGCTCACGCCCAAGATGGACGGCTACTGGCTGCAGATCTGCCGCTCCGCCGTGGTGGGCAAGGCCGACGACGGCCAGCGCAAGTCGTTCGACCTGTTCAACGAGGCCGTGGAGGCCGGCATCTCCGTGGTGCGTCCGGGCATCACGGCCCACGAGGTGGCGATGGCCGAGAACGACGTGTTCCGCAAGTACGGCTACGGCGAGTACTGCGGCAGCAACTACACCCGCGTGCGCGGCCACGGCCACGGCCTGCACCTCGACGAGACGCCGATCATCGAGGGCAACCACACGGTGCTGCCCGAGAACTCCGTGTTCATCATCCACCCCAACACCTACACGCCGCTGGCCGGCTACCACGTGCTCGGCGACCCCGTGCGCGTGACCGCCGACGGCGCCGAGGTGCTGATCACGACCGAACGCAAGCTGTTCGAGACAGGAGACGTGGCGTGAAACGAGGTCTGCACGTACTCGACCCCGCGGAAACCCCCGACCAGGAGTGGCACGACCGCGTCGCCACGCTGCAGCGCGCCATGGCCGCCGAGGGCGTCGACGTGGCCTTCGTCTACGCCGACGTGTCGCGCTCCGACGACCTCGCCTACCTGACCAACCTCTGCCTGTACTGGAACGAAGGCGTGCTGGCGATCCCCGCCGAAGGGCCCGTCACGTTCCTCACGAAGCTCTCGCTGCGCGTGCAGAACTGGATGAAGGCCTCGTCGAAGGTCACCGAGTTCAGCGGTGGCAAGAACTTCGCCGAGCTGGTCGCGAAGTACCTGCTGGGCAAGAAGAACGGCTCGATCGGCCTGGTCGACGCCGCGCTGTGGCCCGCCGACGTGGCCGACGAGATCGTGGCCGCCGTGCCCGGCTGGGAGGTCAAGCGCCTCGGCAGCCTGGTGCGCGAGCAGCGGCTGGTGCCCTCGAAGGCCGAGACCGAGCTGCTGCGCGCGGCCGGCCGGATCCTCGACGACGCCGCCGCCAAGGCGACCGTGGAGGGCAGCACCGCGGGCAGCCGCGTCGAGACCGTGGAACGCGCGCTGCGCGGCGGCGGGTTCCTCGACCTGTACCCGATCTCGCTGTCCACTTCGGACGGGGTGACGTCGTTCGGCGTCACCGGCCAGTACCGGATGAACTGGGTGTACTCCAGCCGCGTGCTGGGCGACGGCTCGGGCTGGTCCGGCGCGCTCCAGGACGCGCTCACCGCGGCCATCGCGGCCGCCCGCGCCGGGACGACCGTCGGCTCGCTGGCCGAGGCCGCCGCCCCGGCGTTGAGCAAGCTGCCCGAGGGCGCGACGGCCGAGGTCCGCTGGGTCAACCAGGCGGATCTGTCCACCAGCGGCGAGTTCCGCGCCCAGGACCCGGCCGCGGTGCTGGCCGCGGGCGAGGCGGGCGCGGTTTCCGTGGAGGTCGCCTTCGCCGACGGCGGCAACGCGGCCGTGGCCGAGACCGTCCGCGTGACCGAAGGCGAACCCGAACACCTGACAGGAGCACAGCGGTGAGGATCCTTTCCAACGGCGACATCGAGCAGGTGCTCACCGCCGGCGAGACGCTCGACGCGCTGGAGCAGGCGTACAAGGAGCTGAACTCCGGCCAGGGCGCCAACCGGCCGCGCAACCACACGTACTTCCCGGTCGAGGACAGCCGCCACCCCGGCTTCCGCTACCGGTTCAAGTCGCAGGAGGGCGGCAACGTCTCCTCGGGCGTGTGGGCCCTGCGCATCACCTCCGACATCGCGGGTGTCGAGACGCTGCCCAGCGGTGTGCAGCGCCGCCGGCTCATCCCGGCCGCGCCGGGTGGCAAGTACGTCGGGCTCGTCACGCTCTACAGCCTGACCACGCTCGAACCGCTCGCGATGATGCACGACAGCTTCATCCAGAAGATGCGCGTGGGCGCCACCTCCGCGCTCGGCATCCGCGAACTGTCCAATCCGGACGCCACGGTCGCCGGCATGTTCGGCTCCGGCTGGCAGGCCGAGGCGCACCTCGAGTGCCTGCTGATGGTGCGCCCGGACATCGAAGAGGTGCGCGTGTACAGCCCCACGCCCGAGCACCGCGAGCAGTTCGCGAAGGTGTGGAGCGAGAAGACCGGGCGCAAGATCGTGGCCGTCGACGAGCGGCGCGACGCCGTGGCCGGCTGCCAGATCGTCACCTGCGCCACCGCGGCCATGGAGGCCTGCTTCGACGGCACCTGGCTCGAACCGGGCACGCACGTCACGGCGATCACCTCGCCCGACGGCACCGCGACCCGCCGCGAGCTGGACGACACCACGTTCGACCGCGCCGCGCGCATCACCGTGCTCTCGCGCGAGCAGGTGCACCACGACAAGCAGTACGACATCCTCGGCCCGGTCAACCGCGGCCTGATGGAGTGGGACGACATCCGCGAGCTGGGTGACCTGCTGCTCGGCGAGGCGCCGGGCCGCACGAGCCCCGAGGACATCACGGTGTTCGCCAACAACACCGGCATGGGCGTGCAGTTCGCGGCTGTGTGCGCGCGGGCGCTGGCGCTGGCCGAGGAGCGCGAGCTCGGCCACACCGTGCCGACGGACTGGTTCCTGGAAGAGACGAGCCCGTGAGCCGGGTCGGTCCACCACCGGAACCACGAGCGGAGAAATTGCATGGGTAACGAACACCGCGTCGGGGGCAAGGTCATCACCTTCGGCGAGAACGTGAACACCGACGTGATCATCCCCGGCCGCTACCTCGTGAGCATCGACCCGGCGGAGCTCGCCGAGCACGCTTTCGAGCCGCTGGGCCCGGAAACCCAGGCCCGGCTCAAAGCGAGCGACGTCGTGGTCGCCGGCCGCAACTTCGGCTGCGGCAGCGCGCGGGAGCAGGCCGCCACGTGCCTGATCGGCGCCGGGATCAAGGCCGTGGTCGCGGCCTCGTTCTCCCGCGTCTTCTTCCGCAACGCCATCAACACCGGGCTCGTCGCGGTCGAGTCGCCCGCCGCGGCCGAGGCGGCCGAAGACGGCGGCGAGATGTGGGTCGACTACGACGCGGGCACGGTCGAGGTGGGCGGGCAGACGTTCCCGTTCAGCCCGTACCCGCAGGTGCTGCGGGAGATCATGGCCGACGGCGGCCTCATCCCGCACCTGATGGCGAGCTTCGCGGGAGGAAAGCAGTGACCGCCAAGACCTTTGCGCAGAAGGCGATCGAGCGCGCGTCCGGGGTCGCCGACCTCGAACCCGGCCAGATCGTGGACGCGTTCCCGGATTTGTACATGAGCCACACCGCCAGCTGGCGCTGCATCCGCACGCTCGAGAAGATGGGCGTCGAGGAGCTCTACGACGTCGACCGCGTGGCCATGGTGATGGACCACCTGTCCCCCGCGATGAACGCGAAGACCGCCGCGGACCACGCGCTGTGCCGCGAGTTCGCGAAGAAGATGGGCGTGAAGAACTTCTTCGACGTCAACAGCGGCATCGCGCACATCGTGCTCATGGAGCACGGCCTGGTGCGGCCCGGCCAGTTCATCATCGGCACCGACTCGCACTCCACGATCTACGGCGCGCTCGGCGCGTTCGGCACCGGGGTGGGCTTCAGCGAGATCACCGCCGCGTGGGTGACCGGGAAGCTGTGGGTCAAGGTGCCCGAGTCGGTGCGGATCGTGATCGACGGCGACCTCGCGCCGGGCGTGTACGCCAAGGACATCATGCTCAAGCTCATCGGCGACCTCGGTGCCGACGGCCTCACGTACGAGTCGGTGGAGTTCTCCGGCTCCTACGTGGAGGGCATGTCGGTGTCGGAGCGCATGACGTTCTGCAACCTGGCCATGGAAATGGGCGCGAAGAACGCCTTCGTGGCCCCGGACGACACCACGCTCGCCTACCTCGACCAGGCCGGCGTGCCGCGCGACGAGCTCGACATCCTGCTGCCGGACGAGGGCGCGACCTACCGCACCACCGTGCGGTTCGACGGGCCCACGCTCGCGCCGCAGATCGCCGTGCCGCACACCGTGGACAACGTGGTGGGCGTCGGCGACGTCGCCGGCACGAAGCTCGACCAGGTGTTCATCGGCTCGTGCGCCAACGCCAAGTACGACGACCTGGTGATCGCGGCCGACGTGCTCGACGGCCACCGCGTGGCGCCGGGCCTGCGGCTCATCGTCACGCCGGCGTCGGCGAAGATCATGGCGCAGGCTTCGGACAGCGGCGTGCTCACGAAGCTCATCCAGGCCGGCGCGATGATCACCAACCCGGGCTGCGGCGCGTGCGCGGGCAGCGGCGGCGCGATGGCCGACGGCGAAACCACGCTCTCGACCGCGAACCGCAACTTCCAGGGCCGCATGGGCAGCTACGAGTCGAAGATCTTCCTGTCGAGCCCGGCGACCGCGGCGGCCTCGGCCATCCGCGGCGTGATCACCGACCCGCGGGAGATCGTGGCGACGGCGGTGGTCGCGTGAACCTCGTCGAGAAGATCCTGGCCCGCGCGAGCGGCCGCGACACCGTGGCACCCGGCGAGATCGTGGTGGCCAAGGTGGACCGCCTGATCATGCACGACCTGTCGGGCTACCTCACCTCGCAGGTGTACGAGAAGCGCGTGAACGTGCCCATCCCGGACCCCGAGCGGGCCGTGATGGTGTTCGACCACCACTTCGCGCCGCCGACCGAGCAGCAGGCGGACGTACTGCAGCACAACCGGCGCTGGGCCCGCAAACACGGCCTCAAGCTCTACGACTGCGGCAACGGCAACCTGCACCACGCCGTGGTCCGCAACGGCCACATCAAGCCGGGCATGATCGTGGTCGGGTCCGACAGCCACACGCCGGTGCACGGCACCATGGGCGCGCTCGCGGTGGCGCTCGGCAACGACTCGCACGCCGGAACCGTGCTGCCGTACGGCAAAGCGTGGTTCAAGGTGCCGGAGACCACGCGCGTGCACCTCGACGGCACGCCCAAACCCGGCGTGACCCCGCGCGACATCGCGCTGTGGCTGGTCGGCCGCATCGGCGAGGGCGAGCTGAACTACCGGGCCGTGGAGTTCGGCGGCCCGTACGTGCGTGCACTGTCCTTCTGGGACCGTTGGCTGTTCCCGCTGCTGTGCGTGGACCTCGGCGCGAAGTGCAGCTTCGTCGAGCCGGACGAGGTCACGGAGGCCTTCGTGCGCACGCTGCCCGGAGGCGACGCCGGCCTGCTCGTGCACGGTGACGGTGAAGAAGCCGCGCAGGTGCTGCGCTTCGACGTCGGCGAGGTCGAGCCGACAGTCGCCTGCCCGCCGACCGTCGGCAACGTGAAGCCGGTGAGCGAGGTCGCCGGCACGCCGGTGCAGTACGCGGAGCTCGGCGGCCACGGCGGCGGCCGGCTCGAGGACTTCCGGGCGGCGGCGAAGGTGCTGTCCGGGCGCAAGGTGCACCCGGACACGCGGTTCCACCTCGTGCCCTCCTCGCGCGAGGTGTTCGCCGAGGCGGCGCGCGAAGGGCTCGTGCTCGCGCTGCACGAGGCCGGCGCCACCTGGTTCCCGCCGAGCACCGGCTCGAACCAGGCCTACAACATGGGCGCGATGGCGTCCGACGAGGCGATGATCTCCACCCACGCCCGCAACTTCCCCGGCCGCAACGGCAGCCCCGACGCCTCGATGTACCTGGCGTCGTCGGAGACCGTCGCCGCGTCGGCCGCCGCGGGGGTCATCGCCGGGACCGCCGATCTGGGAGGCACAGCGTGAAGTTCGAGGGCCGCTGCTGGCGGTTCGGGGACAACATCCCGACCGACCGGCTCGTGAAGACCCAGTACGTGTTCGAGCCGATGGAAGTGCTGGTTCAGCACGTGCTCGAAGACCTCAACCCGGAGTTCCCGAAGAAGGTGCAGCCCGGTGACATCGTGTTCGCCGGCAAGCACTTCGGGCAGTCCTCGGGTCGCGCGATCGCCACGAAGGCGTTGCAGGCCACCGGGATCGGGTGCGTGGTGGCGGAAACGTTCGCCCGCACCTTCTACCGCAACTGCTTCGAGGTGGGCCTGCCGGCGCTCGAAGTCGGGCTCAACCCCGACTTCGCGTCCGACGGCGACCGCGTGCGCGTGGACCTCACCACCGGCGAGTTCACCAACCTCACCACGCAGGCCACGATCCGCGGCGCCGCGGCCGACCCGTTCCTCGTCGACATGCTCGACGCCGGCGGGCTGATCAACCTCGCGAAGAACCGGCCGGAGGTGTTCCGCTAGGACGGACGCGACTGACGGAACCCCCTGGCGGACAAGGACTTGAGGTCCGCCGGGGGTTTCGTCATGCCCTCCGGCGGGCCACCCGACCGCGGCGAAATCGTTGTTTCTCAGCTTCTTGACGCGCGTCGAGATCGAGAGTCACACTGACCGGAGCACAAAGAGGTGCACCTCCCGATGCTTCTCATGGTCGACACCTCGCCCGATTCCAGACCGAGGCGGCAAAGCTCCCCCGCGTCCCGGTCTCCCCTCTGGACACAATCGAGGTCTCCCCCGTGCCATGGAAATCCCTCCGCCGGACGCGGCTCGCGTTACCGGCCCTCGCTCTCGCCCTCGTCGCCACCGCGTGCGGCTCGGGTGGTGCCGCCTCGGGCGGCGGCGACACGATCACCCTCGGCCTGCCGGTGCAGGCCACCACCCTCGCGTCGGTCTACCTGGCCAACGACGAGAACCTCTGGAAGCAGCACGGCCTCACCGTCAAGGCGGTCACCTTCAAGGGCGACGCCGAGCTGGCGAAAGCCGTGCTCTCCGGTGACGTCGACGTTGCCGTCGGCTCGCTCACCGGGCCGCTCACGGCCGAGGAAGCCGGCCAGGACGTGAAGGTCATCTACGGCGGCTTCGACATGACCGCCTTCGCCTGGTACGCCGTGCCCGACATCCACACCGTGGCCCAGGGCAAGGGAAAGAACTGGGGCGTGACCACCATCGGCTCGTCCACCGACCTGCTCACGCGCTTCGCCGCGGCGAAGGCGGGGCTCGATCCCAACAAGGACATCAAGGTCGTGCAGGGCGGCGCCTCGGCGGCGCGCTTCGCGGCCATGAAGGCGGGCCAGCTGCAGGCCAACATCTTCACCGAGCCGCAGACCGTCTACGCGCAGAAGGCCGGCTACAACAAGATCCTGGACCTCAAGGACCTCGTGGACAGCTACCCGATGCACGTCACGTGGAGCAAGCCGGGATTCGTCGACGACAACCCCGACCGCGCCAAGAAGTTCGTGGACACGCTGTCGCAGGCCATGCAGATGACCAAGGACCAGCCCGACGCCGCGGCCAAGTCGATCGCGAAGGCGCTCAAGATCAGCGTGGACGACGCGAAGGCGAGCATGGCCGAGTGGATCGGCCAGCTCTACCCCGACGGCCGCATGCCCTCGGCCAAGGCGATGGACGACTTCTGGCAGATGGGCCTGCAGGGCAAGGTGTTCGCGAAACGACTGCCCGACTCGCAGTGGCTCGACCCCCGCTTCCTGCCCAAGACCAGCTGAACGGAGGAGAAGATGGCAGACATCACCTTCGACGGCCTGCAGATCTCCTACACCGGCAAGGGCGAGCCGTTCGTCGCCGTGAACGGCTTCGACGCCCACGTGCGCGACGGCGAGTTCGTGACGATCGTGGGCGCCAGCGGCTGCGGCAAGAGCAGCGTGCTGCTGGCCGCCGACGGCCTGCTGCGCCCCTCCGCCGGCGAGATCCGCATCGGTGACCAGGTCGTGAGCAAACCCGGCCCCGACCGCGGGGTGGTGTTCCAGGACGCGTCGCTGATGCCGTGGCGCACGATCCTCGCGAACGTCGCGTTCGGACTCGAGATGCAGGGCGTCGACAAAACGACCCGGCTGGATCGGGCGCGGCACTTCATCGAGCTGGTGGGCCTGGCCGGGCGTGAAGACGCCCACCCGCACCAGCTTTCGGGCGGGATGCGCCAGCGCGTGGGCATCGCCCGCGCGCTGGCCACCGACCCGGAAGTGCTGTTGATGGACGAGCCGTTCGGCGCGCTCGACGCGCAGACGCGGGAGCTGATGGCCACCGAGCTGCTGCGGATCTGGGACCTGGACCGGAAAACGGTGCTGTTCGTGACCCACGGCATCGACGAGGCCGTGTTCCTCGCCGACCGTGTGCTCGTGATGGGCGGCAGCCCGAGCCACGTGGTCGAGGTGATCGAGATCGACCTGCCGCGCCCGCGCGACGCCGCCGTGCGGGCCAGCGAGGCGTTCGGCAAGTACCGCACGCACCTGGCCGAGCTGCTCTTCGGCGCGCAGGCCGGGGCGGCGGTGCCGTCATGACGCAGGGCTTGCGCACGCGGCCGCCGCGCCCGGTGGCCGCCGCGCCGCCGAGCCGCGCGGTCGGCCTGCGCTGGCTGCCGCCGGTGCGTGCGCGGTTCGTGCTCGGCAGCCTGGTCGTGGTGCTCGCGCTGTGGCAGCTGTGCGGCCAGCTCGGCGTGGTCGACGTGCAGTTCACCAGCACTCCGATCGCGATCGTGCGAGCCGGTGGTGATCTGCTGAGTTCCGGTGAGCTGTGGGAAAACGCGCAGACCACGCTCGTCGAGTTCTTCGCCGGGTTCGCGCTGGCCGTGGTGGTCGGGGTGCCGGTGGGCATGCTGATGGGCTGGAAGTTGCGGATCCGTCAGACGCTGGAACCGGCGCTGATCGCGCTGTACGTCACGCCTTCGCTCGCGCTGCTGCCGCTCGTGGTGCTGGCGCTGGGCATCGGCGAGGCCTCGAAGATCGCGATGGTCTTCATCGAGGCCGTGATCACGATCGCGGTGAACGCGATGGCCGGCATCCGCGAGACGGACCCGAAGCTCGTGCAGGCCGCTCGCGCGTTCTGCGCCGGCGGTGGCGCGATGTTCGGCAAGATCCTCTTTCCCAGCGCGCTGCCGACGATCATGGCCGGCCTGCGCCTGGGCGCCGGGCGCGGTGTGATCGCGGTGATCGTGGCCGAGCTCTACGGCGGCACCGACGGCGTGGGGCAGCTGATCTCCACCTACGGCCAGAACTTCGACGTCGCCCCGCTGCTGTTCCTGACCCTCGTGGTCGGCATTTTCGGCTACGTCGTGACCGCGCTGCTGCGGATGCTCGGCGCGGCCGCCACGTCGTGGGAGAGGTGACCCGATGACCACCACCGCAGTGAAAACCCGCCGGGTGCCCGAAAAAGCCATGCCCCTGCTGCTCGGCGGCGGGTTCCTCGTGCTGGTCGCGATCCTGTGGCAGATCGCCGCGTGGGCCGGCCTCGTGAACCCGTTCCTCACGTCCTCCCCCGTGCTCATCGCCGGCTCGCTCGGCAACCAGATCGCCTCGGGCCTGCTGCTGAGCAGCGTCGGCACGAGCGCGCTGGAGCTGGTGATCGGCTTCGGCATGGCCGCGATCGTCGGGGTGGCGGTGGGCCTGCTGATGGGCCGCTACCGCTACGTCGACTACGTGGTCGAGCCGTACGTGTGGCTGCTCTACTCGGCGCCGATCATCGCGCTGTTCCCGTTGCTGGTGCTCATGTTCGGCCTCGGCAGCCCGACGGTCGTGGCGATCACGTTCCTCATGTCCGTGATCCCGGTGATCGTGAACTCCGCGCAAGGTGTGCGCAACGTCGACCCGAAGCTGATCCGCACCGCCGTGTCGTTCGGCGCCGGCGAGACCGCGTTGCTGCGCAAGGTGATCCTGCCCGCCTCCGTGCCCACGGTGATGGCCGGCCTGCGCCTGGGCGTGGGCCGCGGGCTGGTCGGCGTGGTCGTGGGCGAGTTCTTCGCGGGCGACGGCGGCATCGGCTACAACATCAGCTTCTTCGCCGGCCACCTCGGCACGACCGAGGTGCTCGCATCGGTGTTCGTGGTGATCGTGGCCGGGGTCCTGCTCAACGTGGGCGCCCGCAAGCTCGAATCCCTCGCCGACTCCTGGCGCACCGAACTCCCCTGACCCCACTCCGCGAGGAAGAGGTACCCCGTGAAGCAGATCGCCGCCGACATCGGCGGGACGTTCACCGACCTGACCGCCGTGGACGCCCGCGGCGTCTTCAGCACCGCGAAGACCCTGACCACCCCGCACGACCACGCGGAAGGCGTGCTCGACGGGCTCGACAAGCTGGGCGCGCACCTGCCCGACACCGAACTGTTCCTGCACGGCTCCACCATCGCGATCAACACCGTGCTGCAGCGCGCCGGCGCGGCCACCGCGCTGATCACCACGGAGGGCTTCCGCGACGTCTACGAGATCGGGCGCGGCAACCGCTCCGAGCCGTACAACCTGTTCTTCGGCAAGCCCGACCCGCTGGTGCCGCGCCGGCTGCGGCGTGAGGTGCGCGAGCGCGTGCTCGTGGACGGCAGCGTGCGCACGCCGCTGGACGTCGCCGCCGCGCGCGAGCTGATCACCGAGCTGAAGTCCTCCGGAGTGCAGTCCGTGGCGGTGTGCCTGCTGCACGCGTACGCCAACCCGGAGCACGAACTCGAACTCGGCCGGCTGTTCACCGAGCTGTGGCCCGAGGCGTACGTGACGCTCTCGCACCAGATCATGCGCGAGTACCGCGAGTACGAGCGCACCTCGACCGCGGTACTCAACTCCTACGTCGGCCCCGTCGTGTCGCGTTACCTCGACTCGCTCACCACGCGATTGGAGGCGCGCGGCTTCCGCGGCCGGCTGCTGATCATGCAGTCCAACGGCGGCATCATGTCGGTGGAGACCGCGCGGCAGAGCCCGGTGCGCATGATGGAGTCGGGGCCGGTCGCCGGGGTGATCGGGGCGTCGGCGCTGGCCGCGGGCCTCGACCTGCCGCGGCTGATCTCGTTCGACATGGGCGGCACCACGGCCAAGACCAGCCTGGTGAAGGACGGCCAGGTCGACATCAGCCCGGGCTACTTCATCGGCGGGTACGCGACCGGGCACCCGATGGCGCTGCCCGTGGTGAACATCGTCGAGGTGGGGTCCGGCGGCGGCAGCATCGCGTGGGTCGACCCGGCGGGTGCGCTGAAGGTCGGCCCCGTGAGCGCCGGTGCGGCGCCCGGCCCCGCGTGTTACGGCCGCGGCGGCGACCGCCCGACCGTGACCGACGCGAACCTCGTGCTCGGGCGTCTGGGCGCGAGCCGGTTCCTCGGCGGCGAGATGCCGCTGGACCGCGCGGCCGCGGAAGCCGCGATCATGACCCACGTCGCCGAGCCGCTGGGCCTCGACCTGCTGGCCGCCGCGCGCGGGATCGTGACGATCGCCGACGCGCAGATGTCGCTGGCCGTGCGCGCCGTCTCGGTCGAGAAGGGCGAGGACCCGCGCACGTTCGCGCTCGTGGCGACCGGTGGTGCCGGGCCGCTGCACGCGGTGTCGATCGCGCGGGAGCTCACCATCGGCACGGTGGTGGTGCCGGTGCTGCCCGGTCAGTTCTCGGCCAAGGGCATGCTCTACTCCGAGGTGCGCCACGACCTCACGCGCACCCACCTGGCGCGCTTCGAACCGTCCACAGTGGAGCAGTACGCGATCACGCTCAAGGCGCTCGGTGCCGAGGCGTGGGCCCGGCTGCGCGCCGACGTCGGCGAACCGGCGACCGCGCCCGTGCTGCAGCACTTCCTCGAGCTGCGTTACCTCGGCCAGGAGTTCACGATTCCGGTGCCGGTGCCCGAAGAGGGGCTGTCCACCGCGAACCACGCGGCCGTGCGCGCGCTCTACGACGAGATGCACGACCGGCTCTACGGCCACCACGCGGCCGACGAGACGGTGGAAGCCGTCGGCGTGCGCACGGTGATCTCGCTGCCGCTGGAAACGACCGTGGCCGCGGCGGCCGAGGCCGAGGGAGCGGCCGGGGACCCGGAGCCGGTGGAGCACCGGCCCGTGGTGCTGCACGGCGGCGGCCCGGAACCCGTGTCCTGTCCCGTTTACGACCGCGAGGCCCTGCGGCCCGGCCACCGGATCACCGGTCCGGCCGTGGTGCAGGAAGCCACGTCCTCGGTCGTGTTCTACGCCGGCGACGTGCTCACCGTCGCGGCCGACCTGTCACTCGTCGTCTCCGTGGGGAGCCCCGCATGACCCGCCCGACCGGCATCGACCCCGTCACGCTCGAAGTGGTGCGCTGCGCCCTCGTGGCGTACTCCGACGAGATGGCCACCGCGCTGCGCCGCGCCGCCTACAACCCGATGATCTTCGAGGTGCAGGATTACTGCGTGGGCCTGGTGGACACCGAGGGCGAGCTGATCGCCCAGAACCTCGGCGGCCTGCCGATCTTCCTCGCCGACCTCGGCGTGTCCGTGGCCGACGGCATCGAGCGCCACGGCCTCGAAGGCTTCGAGCCCGGCGACGCGCTGGTGATGAACTACCCGTACGTCGCGGGCCAGCACCTCAACAACGTGGTGGTGTACACGCCGATTTTCGTCGACGGCAAGGTGGTGGCGTTCCCCGCGGTGCGCGCGCACTGGGTCGACATCGGCGGCTCGCGCATCGGCTTCGGTTCCACCGCCACCACCGACATCTACTCCGAGGGCCTGCAGCTGCGCTCGATCAAGGTGATGAAGGCCGGCGAGTGGGACGCCGACGTGATGCAGATCCTCAAGGACAACATCCGCATCCCCGAATCGTCGCTGGGTGACCTGCGCGCGGCGATCGCGGCCTGCCGCCTCGGCGAGCGCCGCATCGCCGAGCTGGCCGAGCGCTACGGCCTCGACACCGTGATGGCGTGCATCACCGAGATGCGCGACCAGTCCGAACGCCTCTCGCGCCACGCGGTCGCGCAGATGGCCGACGGCGAGTACACGGCCTCGGCGTGGATGGACAACGACGGCCAGGACCTCGACAAGCGCATCACGCTCGACCTCAAGGTGATCGTGAAGGGCGAAGAGCTCACGATCGACTTCTCCGACATCAACGAGCAGGTGAAGGGCCCGCTCAACTCCGGCAAGTCGGGTGGCGTGGCGGCCGCGCGGGTGGCGTTCAAGATGCTCACGCTGCCGACGCACCCGGTCGACGAGGGATCCTTCCGCAACCTGCACGTGATCCTGCCGGAAGGCAAGCTGCTCAACGCGAAGTCGCCGGCCGCACTGGGGCAGTGGAGCATTTCGCTGCCCACGGTCGTGGACACGATCATCCGGGCGCTGGCCGACGCGTTGCCCGACCAGGTGCCGGCCGCGCACAAGGGTGACATGTCCGGGTTCACCTTCCACGGCATCGACGAGAAGACCGGTTCCCGGTTCGTGTGCCTGAACATCAACGGCGGCGGCTGGGGCGGGCGGCCGGTCGGCGACGGGCCGAGCGCGTGCGTGTCGGTGTGCCAGGGCGACGTGCGCAACATCCCGATCGAGATCCAGGAAGCGCGCTACCCCTTGGTGTTCACGCGCCACGAGCTGCGCGCCGACAGCGGCGGCGCGGGCCGCCACCGCGGTGGCCTCGGGCTGGAGATCGACGTGGAGCCGCAGCAGGCGATGTTCACCAACATCGCCAACGAGCGCACGACCTGTCCGCCGTGGGGCCTGCGCGGCGGCCAGGCGGGCGCGGTGAACGACACGATCGTGACGCAGCCCGGCGGGCAGCCCGAGCACGTGAAGAAGCACACGGGCCTCGCGTTGCAGGCCGGCTCGAAGGTCACCTTCCGCACCGCGGGCGGCGGGGGCTGGGGTGTGCCGGTGGAGCGGCCGGCCGACGACGTCGCCGAGGACGTGCGCGACGGCTTCGTGACGGCCGACGCCGCGCGTGAGCTGTACGGCGTCGTGCTCACGGCCGACGGGCGGGTGGACGAGCCGGCGACCGGCCGGCTCCGGGCCACGCAGGCAGATGTCGCTCGTCGGTGACCTCGCCGCGCGGGCGCACTCGGTCGCTTCGCGGCCGGTGCCGCCCGCGGTCCGGGCCGCCGTGCGGGCCCACCTGACCGACGCCGTCGGCGCGCTGATCGCCGGCCACACCACGCTGGCCGGCTCGCTGCCGGGCCTCGCGCGCACGCTGTCGGCCGACGACGGCGCCGCGCGGCGCACCGCGTTCCTCGCCGGGGTGTACGCCCACGGCTGGGAAGCCGGCGACATCCACCGCGGTTCGGTGCTGTGCCCGGGTTGTGTGGTGCTGCCGGCGACGCTCGCGGTGCTGCCGGAGGACGCGTCGGCCGACCAGTACGAACGCGCGTACCTGGCGGGCTACGAGGTGGCGCTCGCGGCGGCGGCCGTGATCGGCGGCGAAGGGCTGATCCGCCAGGGCTGGTGGCCGACCGCGCTGCTGGCCCCGCTCGGCGGCGCGGCCGCGGCTTCGGTGCTGCGGGGGCGTTCGCCGGGCGTCACCGCGTCGGCGATCGCGCTGGCCGCGCAGCACGCGGGCGGCTCGATCGCCGGGGCGACGGACCGGGCCGACGGGAAGTACCTGCTGTCCGGGTTCGCGGCCGAACGCGCGGTCACGGCGTTCCTCGCGGCCGACTCGGGGTGGACGGGCCCGCTCGACATCCTCGACGACCCGCGCTCGCCGCTGCGGCGCTCGGACACGGCGCTGCCCTCGGGGTACCTCCTGCCCGAGACCAGCCTGAAGCCGCACGCGGGCGCGAAGCACCTGCAGGGCGCGATCGACGCCGTGCTGGCGCTGCGTTCGGGCGGCTGGCGGCGGGGCGAGGTGCGGCGGCTCCGGTGTCTGCTGCCGGCGCAGCTGGCCGGGATCGTCGACCGGCCGCCGCCGTTCGGCTCGGCGCTGAGCGCGCTCGGCAGCGCCCAGTTCGTGCTGGCGGTTTCGGCGCTGCGCGGGCACTGCACGCCGTGGGACTTCGAGGACGGCGCGCTGCACG
The DNA here is from genome assembly GCF_035918295.1 of Amycolatopsis rhabdoformis. Classification (GTDB taxonomy): domain Bacteria; phylum Actinomycetota; class Actinomycetes; order Mycobacteriales; family Pseudonocardiaceae; genus Amycolatopsis; species Amycolatopsis rhabdoformis. Next base: position 909,765 of record NZ_CP142149.1, on the reverse strand, counting down.
ACGAAGCCGTGCTGGAGCTGGCGCGGGTCGTGGAGGTCGGGCCGGCCGACGACCTCACGGCCGCGTACCCCGCGAAGTGGGGCGCGCGGGTGGAGATCACCACCACGTCGGGCGTGGTTTCGGCCGACCGGCTCGACGCGCGGGGCGACCCGGGCAACCCGTTGCCGGACAACGAGATCGTCGGCAAGTTCACCACGCTCGCCGAGCGGGAGCTCGGCCGGGCGCGGGCGCGGCGGGTCGCGGAGTCGTTGCTGGGCGCGGATCCCGTGCCGGTGTTGCGCGAGCACGTGCTGCCGCTGCTCGGGGGTACCTTCGGACGATCACCGGAGAACGCCGCCGCGGGCGTGAGAACAGGGGGTTCGTCCTGAGCACCGAGCAACCGGAGCCCGACCTCAGCCGGGCGCCGACCCCGCAGACCGTGCTGATGACGATGATCGGCCGCTACTGCCTCGACGAGAACCCCGAGATCTCCACGCTGGGGTACATCGACGTGCTCGCGCGCATCGGGGTGTCCGCGCACGCCGCGCGGCTCACCGTGTCGCGCATGACCGAGCGCGGGCTGCTCGAGCGGTCGAGGCAGGGCCGGGCGGCGTACTTCCGCGCGTCGGAGGTGGGGCTGCGCGTGGTGCGCGTGCAGCAGCAGCGCACGTTCCACGACACGGCGGAGGAACCGCAGCCGCCCGGCGCGTGGACGATCCTGTGCTTCTCCCTGCCCGAGACGCACCGCAAGGAACGCCACCTCCTGCGGCGCAGCCTGGCCTGGGAGAGCTTCGGCCTGCTGCGCGACGGCGTGTGGCTCGCGCCGGGCGAGCGCGACGTGACGGCGATCCTCGCGCAGCTGCCCGGCGCGGGCGTCGACCGGCACGTGGAGGTGTTCACGGCGTACCCGAAGTTCGACGACGTGCAGGGGATGATCTCCCGCACCTGGCACCTCGACGAGCTCGCCGCGCGCTACCACCGCTTCCTGCGCGCGTGGGACGTGCCCGACCCCGTGCCCGAGGCCCTCGACGACCTCGGCCGCGACCTGGTGCTCGCGTCGGCGTTCCGGCAGCTGCTGCGCGAAACCCCGCGGCTACCCGCCGAACACCTGCCGCCCGACTGGCCGGCCGCCCGCTGCCACGAACTGTTCACCACCCTGCACGAACGCTTTTCCCCCGATGCCGACCGCCTCTTCGCCGGCATCCTCGCCGAACACCGGATGAGCTGAGGAGAATTTTCGATGCGCGTCGTCGACACCCACTTCCACTGGTTCCCGCGCTCCCACTTCGAGACGATGGCCGCGCGGGCTTCCCATCCCCGCACCGAGCGCGTCGGCGACGGGTACCGCTACCTGTACAACGAAGGCCGCGGCTTCATCCCGCTGCCGGCGGTGTGGTTCGACCTGGACCACGGCCTGGCCACCGCCGCGGCGGCCACGGGTGACTCGACCACAGTGGTCTGCACCACTGGCGTGCTGGCGGGGATGCTGGACCAGATGCCTGCCGCCGAGGCTCTGGACGAGGCGTATGCGTACAACGAGGAGATCGCGGCTGCCCAGCGGCGCCACCCCGGCCGGTTTTTCGGCACGGCGGCGGTTCCTCTGCAGGACACGGAGACCGCGCTGAAGGTGCTCGACCACGCGGTCGGCTCTCTGGATCTGCGCGGCGTGAACCTGCCGTCGATGATCGGCTCGGAAACGGTGGACGCGGCTCGCCTGGAGCCCTTCTACGCCCGCGTCGCCGAGCTCGGCGTGCCCCTCATCGTGCACCCGACGGACCTCGCCTTCAACGAGGTCCTCACCGGCTACGCCGACGGCATCCAGCGCTCCCTGGGCCGCCTGCTGGACTCCAGCGTGACCGTGCTGCGCCTCATCTTCAGCGGCATCCTGGAACGCCACCCGTCCCTGCGCGTGGTCCAGACCCACGCCGGCGGCCTCCTCCCGTACCAGGCCGGGCGCATCGACAAGAACGCTCGCATCGAGGGGCTGCCGTCGCTTCCGTCGCACTACCTCCGGCGGATTTTCGTGGACACGGTCGCGCCGCAGTCGTTGACCATCCGCACGGCTTTGGAGTACTACGGCGCCGACCAGATCCTGTACGGCACGGACCACCCGTGCTGGAGCCCCTCGGCGGCGGTGTCGGTGCTGGACGAGTCGGCCTTGTCGGAGGAGGTGCGGACGAAGATCTACTCGACGAACGCGGAGTCGGTTTTCCGGCTGGACTGAGGGAAACAGGAGCCTGAGGAAGTGACGACCGGTGACGTCACTCCGAATCCACCACTCCCTGATGTTCCCCACCCGTGTTGAAGAACCTCGTCAAATACTCCTCCGGCGCCAGCGGACTGTCCCGCAACAACGAGAACACCTCGGCCCCCGATCCGAGCACCACGGACTCGTCCAAGGCATAAGACTGCGCGAACCCCAGATACGTCACCGAATGCTCCGCCGCATACTGGCCGGCCTCCCGCTCAGCCGCCTCGATGGCCGCCTCCGAGCTCGGGGCCTGCCACAGCGTGATGCGTTCCTCGAACGGCGAGCCCTCCCACTGCTGCCACCGGAAGACACACCGCACCGCGTACCACCGCGACACCTCAGACATCCTGAATCTCCGCCAATACCAATCCACCCCGCGGCTTGGGCGTGAAATACGTCGCCTTCCGCGGCATCCGCAGACCCGCCGCGTGGACCTTCAGCACCGTCGAATACTCGACCGGCGCCAGTTGCACGACGGCGTCGGCGTCAGAAGGCGCCGGGCGGCCCGCCGGCAGGGGATGCACGTGCGGGCCGTCCAGGTCCAGACCGAGCGCCGAGGAGAACAGGAGCTCCTCCACCACCGCGTGGTCGATCGTCAGCTCGTCGGCCGGCGGCAGCACCACGCGCAGCATCGACGGGCGCGCCAGCACCACGACCGAGCCGGGCCGCGAAGGGGGTGTGCCGTCGGTCGTCACACCCACCTCGAGCCCCGCCGAGCGCCAGGCCGAGGCCAAGTCGGAAGAAGTCAGCCCGGTGCCCGTGAGCACCCGGTGGATCGCGCCGATGCGCAGCGACGGCCCACCCGTCACCAGCGCCAGCAGTGACCCGGTCTGCGCGGCCGCCGCCACCCGGTGGTTGCCGTCCGCGACCAGGAGATCGGCGGCCGACGCGGCCGCCACCAGCCGTTCCTGCAGGGTGCCCGAGGGGACCACCCACAGCTCGTGGCGCCGGCCCGCCAGATCCACAGTGGACACGTCCGGCAGCCCCAGCCCCGCGCACGCCGCTTCCACCGCGGCGGTCAGCAAAGCGCCGCCCGACGACGGCACCAGCAGCGCAGCGCTCGTCGCCGTGCCCAACCCCGCCAGCACGGCGGCGCGCTCGGCCACCACGTGCGGGTAGACGTCCTCCGTGTGCCGCACGTGGGAGCCGCCGGCGGTGAGTTCGCGGACGTCGACCAGGCAGAGCACGCCGACGGCGACCCCGTCCGGCCCGGAGATGCGGTAGGGCGCCACGAAGCCGGCCACCGAGCGGTAGTGGCGGGCCCGGATGCGGGCCAGCGCGGCGCGCGCCGAGGGCAGCGCGGCGGCCAGGTCGAGGCCGCGCGCGAGGGCGGCCGGGGTGCGGGCCGGGTGCTGCACGGCGAGCAGCGTGTCGCCCGCCGCGCCGGGCGAGGCGAGGGCCGTGATCACGGCGTCGGGCTCGGCGAACTCGTCGACGTCCGGGCCCGGCACCTCGCCGCGCACCACCCACCCGCGGCGGATCGGCCGCACCCACGTGTCCATCCCCTCATCATGGCGGTCGGGTGAAGCCTGTTCGCCGGTCACTCGTTCGTGGAATGCTTGCAGTTGCGAAACAGTTGTCCCGAGCAACGCCAGAGCACCCCCAAGAGCAACCCCCACACACCCCCGAGGAGCAGCAAGGCGATGACCACCCCCGTCGCGAAGACCGCGAAAACGGCCGTCGGCCTGCGCTCCGAGCGGGGGCCGGTGCTCGCGGCCGTGATGCTGAGCACCGGGCTCGTCGCGCTCGACAGCACGATCATCGCCACGGCCGTGCCCTCGGTGGTCGGCGACCTGGGCGGGTTCTCGCAGTTCCCGTGGCTGTTCTCGGTCTACCTGCTCACCCAGGCGGTCACCGTGCCGCTCTACGGCAAGTTCGCCGACGTCCTCGGCCGCCGCCCGGTGATGTTCTTCGGGATCGCGACGTTCCTGCTGGGCTCGGTCCTGTGCGGCGCGGCCTGGAGCATGCCGGTGCTCATCGCGGCGCGCGCCCTGCAGGGCGTCGGCGCCGGGGCGGTGCAGCCGATCAGCATGACGATGGTCGGCGACCTGTACACCGTCGAGGAGCGCGCCCGCGTGCAGGGTTACGTGGCCGGCGTGTGGGCCGTCGCGTCGGTGCTCGGGCCGGCGCTCGGCGGCGTGTTCTCCGAGTTCCTGAGCTGGCGCTGGATCTTCTTCGTGAACCTGCCGCTGGGCGCCATCGCGGCCTGGATGCTCTACCGCAAGTTCAACGAGCAGGTCGAACGCACCCGCCACCGCATCGACTACTCCGGCGCCGGCCTGCTCATCACCGGCTGCACGCTGCTGATCCTCGCGCTGCTGGAAGGCGGCGTCGCGTGGGGCTGGGGGTCGGTGCCGAGCGTGCTCATCTTCGCCGGGTCCGTGGCGGCGCTGGTCGCGTTCGTGCTGGTCGAGCGCAAGGCGGCCGAGCCCGTGCTGCCGCTGTGGGTGTTCACGCGGCGCACGCTCATCGGCGGCACGCTGGTGGCCCTCGTGGTCGGCGCGACCCTGATGGGGCTCAGCTCGTTCCTGCCGACCTACGCCCAGGGCGTGCTCGGCAAGGACGCGCTCACGGCCGGCATCGCCCTGGCCGCGCTCACCGTCGGCTGGCCGATCGCCGCGTCGCAGTCGGGCCGGCTCTACATGCGGATCGGGTTCCGCGACACGGCGTTCATCGGCGCCGCCCTGATCGTGGTCGGCGGCCTGCTCACCACCCTGCTCGGCGAGGGCACGTCGCTCTGGGGCGTGGCGGGCGCCGCGTTCGTGGTCGGGGTGGGCCTCGGCCTGGCCTCGAGCCCCACGATCGTGGCGGTGCAGTCGAGCGTCGGCTGGGACCGCCGCGGCGTGGTCACGGCCACGAACATGTTCGGCCGCTCGATGGGCAGCGCGGTCGGCGCCGCGGTGTTCGGCGCCATCGCCAACTCGACCCTGGCCGACCGCTTCGCGCACCCGCCCGCCTCGGTCGCGGGCCACCTGCCCGACAGCGCCGACGCGACCAGCCTCGTGCTCGGCCAGAACGACCACTCGGCCGCCGCCGAATACGTCCGCCAGTCCCTCACCGGCGCCACGCACAACGTGTTCATCGCGATCGCCGCGGTCGCGGTGCTCGCCGTCGTGGCGCTGGCGCTGATGCCGCGCAAGACGGAGCAGCTGCAGTTCTAGGGCCAATCCTGTGCAGTCAGGTGTCGGCCGCGTGTGTCAATTCGCCCGAACAGGAACGGAGCTCCTACCAGCTAGGCAGGGATGCCGTCCGTGGCGACGGCGACCAGGTCCGCCGCGCTGGTCGAGAGGACCTGGGTGAAGTCGGCTTGCTCGTCGGCCATGCACCGTTCGGCGGTCAGCCGGAGCACGGCGATGCCGACGTCGGTGACCAGGCGTGCAGTCTGCGGGTTGCAGCCGCGGTGCACCAGAGCGGCGGCGAGGGCCTCGGACAGCGACGCCAACTTGACCAGTTCGCGTTCCTTCAGTGGCGGATTGGCCTCGATGACCGCCGACCGCTCCCGCAGGAACTCGCGCGGACGGAACACCTTCGGCGCGGTGGCGAACGCGGCCAGCAGCGTCGGGAGCGCACCGGTGTCGGCGGGAGCGGCTTCGATCGCGGAGACGAGCTGCTCTTCGAGGTCCTCGCCGCCGCCGAACAGCACCTCACGTTTGTCGGCGAACCATCGGTAGAACGACCGCTCGGTGAGGTTCGCGCGCTGCGCGATCTGCGCGACCGTCGTGCGGTCGTAACCCTGCTCGGTGAACAGGTCCAGCGCGGCTCGTTCGAGCCGACCGCGAGCGTTGCCTTCCCACCGTGCCATCCTGCGAGCATAACGACTGCAGATGCTGTCGTCACTCTGCTAGCGTGGATGACGACAGCATCTGCTGTCATTACCTTGAGGAGACTTCATGCGCACCCTTCGCTTCCACGAGCACGGAGCACCGCTCGACGTTCTGCGGCTCGAGGACGCCGAGCCTCCTACCCCCGGACCCGGGCAGATTCGCGTCGCTGTGCAGGTGTGCGGGCTGAACCCGGCGGACTGGGCGCTGTGCGGCGGACTCTTCACTGGCGACCTGCCACGCGGTATAGGACTTGAAGTGTCCGGCACGGTCGACGCGGCCGGTGACGGGGTGACTGGCGTCGAGATCGGTGACCCGGTGTTCGGCCCGGCGCCCTTCACAGGACCGACCGCCGGCGCGTCCGAGCAGGCGCTCCTCGACCTCTGGTTCCCGCGCCCGCCGGGGCTCGACCCGGTCGACGCCGCCGCGTTGCCGCTGGCGGTCGAGACGGCCTACCGAGGTGTGGACGCCCTCGGCGTCCGCGCCGGCACCACCGTGCTGGTACACGGCGCCGGCTCCACCGTCGGGTACGCCGCAGTGCAGATCGCAGTTCAGCGCGGGGCACGGGTCATCGCCACCGCCGGCGAGACGTACGCCAAGGCCCTGCGCGCCGTCGGCGCCGCAGTCACCGGTTACGGCGACGGGATGGCCGAGCGAGTGGGGGAACTCGCGGGCGGACCGGTCGACCTCGCCCTCGACGCGGCACCGGTCAGCAATGCGTTGCCGGGCCTCGTGCGTACCGTCAGGGCGTCCGAACACGTTCTGACCCTCAGCGACTTCGCCGCAGCCGCTGAACTGGGCGTGCGTTTCAGCGGGCCCGGCGGCGAGGGCACCGTGCGCAACGACGTGCTCGGCGCATACGCGCAGCTGGCATCTGCGGGTCGCTTCTCGGTACCAGTGGCCCGCGCGTTCCCGCTGGAGGACTGGCGCACGGCCGCGGAGCTGAGCCAGTCGGGACAGGCCCGCGGCAAGCTCGTCCTGCAGATCGGCTAGAACCGTGTCGACCAAGATCACTGTCCGGCGGGAGCTCCGTTGGGTGCCCAGTCTGTTGTCTCTCGTCAGGTTGTCGTTGCTGCGGGGGCTTTCGCGCCCGGCCATCTGGGCGAGCTGACGCGCCTTGTCCCCTTCGAGATGGTCGACGAGGCGTTGACGCAGACGGGCAAAGTGCAGGAACGGGTGCGGGATCTGCGGGCTGGTCTGCGCGATCGACGGCACGACCACGGCGGCGGCCGACAGCCGGGCGAACCTGGCCGAGTTCACCAAGCACCGCTGCAACAACGGTGGTTCGGGATATCCGGCGTTGCGGCTGCTGGTACTGGTGTCCTGCGGCACTCGCACGGTCATCGAGGCGGTGTTCGGACCGACCACGGACGGCGAGACGACGTACGCGCCGCGTCTGCTCCGCAGTCTGCACGAGGACATGATCGTGTTGCCGGACCGGAACTTCGCCGCCCGGACACTGGTGAACGCCATGGCCAAGACCGGCGCGCAGGTGCTGGTCCGAGTGAAGAAAGGCCGCCGACTGCCCGTGCTGAGCCGCTGTGGTGACGGCTCCTACCTGTCGGCGATCGGTGCCGTCCCCGTGCGTGTCATCGATTGCGAGATCACCATCACCACGGCCGCAGGCCGCCGCACCGGCTTCTACCGGCTCGTTTCTACCCTGACCGACCACAAGACCCATCCGCCGCCGAACTGATCACGCTGAATCACCGGCGGTGGGAGATCGAGACCGCCTACCTGGAGATCAAGTCCACCATCCCGGGCGGCCGTGTCCTGCGCGCCCGCACCCCTTCCGCCAGCCGCCCATCTACCCGGCATTGGTTCCAGGGCTCCATCGAAGAGTCGAATGCCTCCATAGATCGCAGCCCGTAGCCCGGCCTCTCGAGCGCACCTAACGTCGTCCGCAACACCCCGACGCCATCGAGGAGGATGACATGTCGACGTTTCTCATCCAGCCCCACACGCGACTGCAGGAGTGGGTCGCGGAGGAGCACGGGTACTTCGCCGAGGAAGGACTCGAGTACGAGTTCGTCGAGGGGTTCGCGGGGTCGTCGCGCACGACCACCGCGGTTCAGTCGGCCGACAGCGTCGCGCCGGAGCTGCGCAGCGGCGCGTTCGAGGACATGCAGCAGGGCCGCACGTGCGACGTGTCGGCGGCCTGCCACTGGGCCGTGAACGTCGCGGCGGCCGGCGGGGCCGGGCAGATGTGGGGCAGCGCCTACTCGGTGTCCCCGTCGGGCATCTTCGTCGCGCCGGACTCGGCGTACACCAAGCCCGAGGACCTGGCCGGGGTCCCGGTCGGCGTCAGCTACCACTCGGGCAGCCACTACGCGACCGTGCAGGGACTGGAGCCGTTCCTGGCGCGCGACGACATCTCGCTGTCGTTCTCCGGCCTGCCGTATGACCGCGTGCGCCTGCTGATGCGGCGCGAGGTCCCGGCCGTGACGGTGTTCGGCGCGCAGTACTACATCCTCGAGCAGCTCGGCTACCGCAAGCTCGTGGACACCACCTTCGTGATGGGGTTCCTCATCCCCGAGACCGCCGACATCGAGGACGCCAAGCGCTACTTCCGGGCGTTGGAGAAGGCGCAGCGCGACATCGACCTCGAGCAGGAGCGGTACAAGAAGTACTGGCTCAAGGAGATGCCCGAGGACGTCGCCGAGCTGGTGGACGTGCGCCGTTTCGGCCCCGGTGAGCGGATCGTGTTCGAGCCCTATACGAAGGAAATGTTCGAGGTCACCCAGCGCTGGATGGAAAGCTGGAACCTGCTGGAGCTGGGTGACGGCGCGGCCGACTTCGAGAAGGCCGTGCTGGCCTGACCGGGCGGTCGACGGCCAGGCCCTCCGGCAGCCGGATCGACGAAGGAGGTCGGCCAGTGGCCCTCGACCTGTTCCGCCTGCTCGTGTTCGTGACCGTGGTGGACCGCAACGGCTACTCGGCCGCCGCGCGGCCCCTCAACCTGGCGCAGCCCACGGTGTCGCACCACGTGAGCGAGCTCGAACGCACCCTGGACACCCGGCTGCTGCACTACGAGCAGCGCGCGGTGCACCTCACGGCGGCCGGCCGTGAGGTGTACCGGGTGGCCAAGGTGATGCTGCGCGAGCAGGAGCGCCTCGGCGAGTCGCTCGACGACCTCGCCCACGGCCGCCGGGGCCGCGTGCGGCTGGGCGCGAGCATGGCGTTCGAGCAGGGCTATTTCCTGCAGCGCGCGATCGCCCCGTTCTGCCGCAAGCACGAGCGGACCCGGTTGTCGCTGCGGTTCGGGCACAGCCGCCGCGAGGCCCAGGCGGTGCTCGATCGCGAAATCGACCTCGCGTACGTGCTCCGCTGGCACCTGCCCACCGACGCCCAGTTCGAGCTTCTGCACACCGCCGAGCTCACGTTCATGGCCGCGGCGGACCACCCGCTGTCGGCGCTGGCCGAGGTCGGCGTGGACCAGATCGCCGAGGCCGGCCTGATCACCGCGCCGCAGAGCGGGGTCGAGTCGAGCTACTACAACCAGCTGCTTCGGGAGTTCGGCCTCGACAGCGACCACTCCGTGCTCGAGATCGAAGGCCTGCAGCCGCGGGTGTTCGCCGCGGAGGCCGGGCTCGGCGTGATCGCGATGTTCATCCCGGAGTACGGCCGCGACGCCGACCGCGGCTCGCTGCGGCCGCTGGCCGTGGGCGGTCCGCCGATCAAGGTCGAAGCCGGCCTGGTCCGGCGGCCCGGCGAGGCGCTGTCGAGCAGCGCCGACGCGTTCGCCGGCTGGCTGCGTGGCTTGACCCGACACTGCTCTGCCCAAAACTGACGACGCGCCTCGCGCCGTCGCGGAGACGACGTGAGGAGCACCCCGCATGACCAACCGGCTCGCCGAAGCCACTTCCGCCTACCTGCGCGCCCACGCGGACAACCCCGTCGACTGGTACCCGTGGGGCCGCGAGCCGTTCGACGAAGCGCGCCGCCGCGACGTCCCGGTGTTCCTGTCCGTCGGGTACAGCACCTGCCACTGGTGCCACGTGATGGCCCGCGAGTCCTTCGCCGACGAGCAGACCGCGGCGATCCTCAACGAGCGGTTCGTCGCGGTGAAGGTCGACAGCGAGGAACGCCCCGACGTCAACGCCCACTACCAACGCGCCGTCCAGGCGATGACGCACCGCGGCGGCTGGCCGATGTCGGTGTTCCTCACCCCGGACGGCGAACCGTTCTACGCCGGGTCGTACTGGCCCGCCCGGCCGAGCGCGGGCCGGCCGGCGTTCACGCGGGTGCTCGTGGCGGCTTCGGAAGCCTGGCAACACAAACGAACGCAGGTCGCCGCCTCCGTCGGCCGGCTGGCCGAGACGCTCGCCCGAGCCGACGTCGGCGGTACCGGCGCGGCCGATCCGGCTTTCGCCGACGACGCCGCCCGGCTCGCGCTGCGGGCGCGCGATCGCGAGCACGGCGGATTCGGGACCACACCGAAGTTCCCGCACGCGATGGCGATCGAATGGCTGCTGCACCGGCACGCCCGCACCGGCGACGCGGAAGCCCTCGAAACGAGCGTCGCGGCACTCACCGCGATGGCTCGCGGCGGCATCCACGACCACGTCGGCGGCGGCTTCTTCCGCTACGCCCTCGACCGCGAATGGCGGGTGCCCCACTTCGAAAAGATGCTCTACGACAACGCCCTGCTGCTGCCCGCGTACGCCACCGCGGCCGCGCTCACCGGCGACCCGGCGCTCGCGGCCGTCGCCCGCTCGACCGCGCACCTGCTGCTCACCGACCTGCGCACCGAGCACGGCGCCTTCGCGTCGGCCACCGACGCCGAGGCGGCGGGCGTGGAGGGCGGATTCCACACGTGGTCCCACGATGAGCTCGTCGTCGCACTCGAGGAGTCCGATGTGGACAGTGGGCTTTGGGCCGCGCGGCTGGGCGCCACACCTGCCGGGAACTGGGACGGAACCAACGTGCTGCACCGGTTCGATCCCGGGAACTGGACCGAGGACGCCGCCACCGAATGGGCCCGGATCCGGCCGCACCTGGCGGAAGTGCGGGTCCGGCGCGTGCCGCCGCGCACCGAGGACCGGGTGCTCACCGACTGGAACGCGCTGGCCGTGCGCGGACTCGTGCGGGCCGGACTGCTGCTCGACGAGCCGGAGTGGCTCCGGGCGGCGGCCACCGCGGCCACGTTCCTGCACGAGCACCTACGGGTCGGCACCGGTTTGGCACACGCGCGGAAAGCCGGCCGCGCCACTGTGGACGGTTTCCTGCTCGACCACGCCGCGTTCGCGCTGGCGTGCCTCGAACTCTTCGGCGCCACCGGCGACCCGGCGTGGTTCGACCGCGGCCTCGACCTCGCGACCCGCACCCACGACCGCTTCCACGACGAAGCCGGCGGCTGGACCCAGACCGCCCGCGACGGCGAAACCCTGCTCACCCGCCACACCGAAGCCGGCGACGCCGCGCTCCCGTCCGGAGCGGCGGTGTTCGTGGAGGTCTGCCTGGTGCTGGCCGGGCTGACCGGCGAGGACACGTGGCAGCGCCGCGCGGAGGACGCCCTCGCGACGCTGCAGACCGCGGCCGCGACCGCGCCACTGGCCCACGGCTGGCTGCTGCGCCAACTCGAAGCACTCGCGGCCGGCCGACAGGAAGTGGTAGTCGTCGGCCGCCCCGGTCCGGCGCGCGACGCACTCACCCGCGCCGTCGTCGCGCACCCGCGCCCCGGCACGGTCACGGTAACCACCGAACCCACCCGCGGCGACCGGGTCCCACTGCTGACCGGCCGCACCGAACTCGACGGCGCGCCAGCGGCCTACGTATGCCGCGACTTGAGTTGCGCGCGGCCGGTGACCACCGCCGCTGCGCTCGCCGAACAGCTCCGACCGCTGCCTGCAGGTGCCGCGACCCGAACTGCGCCAAACCGATGACCACCACCACCGCATTGACCCCACAACTCCAGCCACCGCCCGCATCTGCCTCAATCCGAACTGCCCGCGGCCGGCGACCACCGCCGCTGCACTCACCAAACAGCTCCGGCCGCTGCCTGAACGTGCCGCGACCCGAGCTGCACGCGGCCGATGACGACCGCCATCGCACTCACCACCAGCTCCAGCCACCGCCGGCATGCGCCGCAACCCCATCTGCGCCGGCTGATGACAACCACCACCGCACTCACCCACAACTCCGCGCTTGACCGCCACAGCTCTCTCGCCCCTTCCCCCTGACCCACCCTCTGCCACTCCCCTGCCCCTGTCCCCTGCCCCGCGATCTGCCGGATTCCGGCGAGGAAAGAAGGCCGACGTGACCGTCCACGAGCTGATCATCATCGGATCCGGGCCGGCCGGCTGCACGGCCGCGGTCTACGCGGCGCGAGCCCAGCTGGCGCCGCTGGTGTTCGAAGGCCGGCAGGCCGGTGGTGCGTTGACGACCACCACCGAGGTGGAGAACTACCCCGGTTTCGCCGACGGGGTCCTGGGACCCGAGCTCATGGAGCGGATGCGCGCCCAGGCCAGGCGTTTCGGCGCGGATCTGCGGGCCGAGGAGGTCGAGTCCGTGGAGCTGACCGGTCCCGTCAAACAGGTGCGCGTGGCCGGCGAGACGCACCACGCCCGCGCGGTCGTGCTCGCGATGGGTGCCGCGGCGCGCCTGCTCGAGGTTCCCGGTGAGCAGGAGCTGCTCGGCCGCGGTGTGAGCACCTGCGCGACGTGCGACGGATTTTTCTTCCGTGACCAGGACATCGCGGTCGTCGGCGGGGGTGACTCGGCCATGGAGGAGGCGACGTTCCTCACGCGGTTCGCGCGGTCGGTCACCGTCGTCCACCGGCGCTCCGAGTTCCGGGCGTCGAAGATCATGCTCGACCGCGCGCGCCGGGACCCGAAGATCCGGTGGCGCACCGGCGTGGAGACCATGGCGGTCGTCGGTGACCCGGCGGTGGCCGGCTTGCGGTTGCGCGACACCGGCACCGGCGCGCAATCTGTGCTGGCCGTGAGCGGGGTGTTCGTCGCGATCGGACACGACCCGCGCAGCGCGCTCGTGCGCGACGCGCTGGAGACCGACGCCGACGGCTACCTCACCGTGGACGCACCGAGCACCCGCACGGCGCTTCCCGGTGTCTTCGCCTGCGGCGACCTCGTCGACCGCGGTTACCGCCAGGCCATCACCGCGGCCGGTTCCGGCTGTGCGGCCGCGATCGACGCCGAACGCTGGCTGGCCGAGCACGCGGGAGCCGAGCCGGCCCCGACGGCCGCGGCCGGGCACTGAGTCACCCAACCACCCGAGTCACCCAACCACCCGAGTCACCCATTCATCCGTCACGGAAAAGGAGAAACCGATGGGCAGCAACACTGTCGCCGTCACCGAGACCTCGTTCGAGGCCGACGTGCTCACGAGCGAAACCCCTGTGCTGGTCGACTTCTGGGCGACCTGGTGCGGCCCGTGCACCGCGGTCGCCCCGGTCCTGGAGGAGATCGCCGGTGAGCACGCCGGCTCGCTCGTGGTGGCGAAGCTCGACGTCGACGCGAATCCCGCGGTCGCCGTGAACTACGGGATCCAGTCGATCCCGACGATGATCGTGTTCCGGGACGGGAAACCGCTCACGCGGATCGTCGGCGCCCGGTCGAAGGCCGAGCTCCTGAGCGACCTGGCCGAGTACCTGGCCTGAACCGGACGACGCCGGGTCCGGGCCCGGCACGTCAGGGCTGGCGCGTCAGTCCGCCGAGACCAGGGCCCGCGAGATCGCCCGGGCGCTGGTGCGCACGATCGGCGCCAGCGCTCGGGGCGACACCGAGCCGTGGCGCACGACCAGCGACACCGCCGCCACGACGGCCCCGCGCGCGTTGTGGATCGGCGCGCCGACCGAGAGGCTGTCGGGGGTGAGCTGTCGGTCGCTGATCGCGAATCCGCTGGTCCGGACGTCGGCCAGGGTCCGGCGCAGCACCCGCGGATCGGTGATCGTGAAGTCCGTGAAGCGTTCGATCGGCGACGCGAGCACCTCTTCCTGCAGCGGCGCCGGAGCGTGCGCGAGCAGCACGAGGCCGACCCCGCTCGCCGCCAGCGGGCACCGGCCGCCGACCCGGATCACCATCGGCACGGCTTCGGTGCCGGCGATGCGTTCCACGAACACCAATTCGGTGCCTTCCCGCACGGCGAGCTGCACCATCTCGCGGGTCACCTGCGCGAGATCGGCCAGGAACGGCAGCGCCTGCTCCCGCAACGCCAGCCCCCGCGTGGCGAGTGAACCGATCTCCCACAGCCGCAGGCCGATGCGGTAGTGGCCGCGCTCGTCGCGTTCGAGAGCACCCCATTCGACGAGCGGCCCGGCCAGGCGGTGGACCGTGGACACGGGCAGGCCGGTGTGGCGCGCCAGCTCGCTCAGGCTCATTTCGAGGCGCTCGGTGGAGAACGCGTCGAGGATCTGGAGGGCGCGGGCCAGGACCGGCCCGGTTCCGACGCTCATCTCCGCCACCTCCGCGTCCATTATGGCCTTCGCGAGCTCACGCGGCCTCGACCGCGATCGGCACGCTCGACCAGACCTTGAGCGTGTTGTTGAGCTTCGGCACCGGCGTGCCGTCGAGCTCGAGGCGGGCGACGCGGCGGGCCAGCGCGGTGAGCACCAGCTCCGCCTCGAGCCGCGCGATCGGCTGGCCGACGCACTGGTGCACCCCCATCCCGAAGCCGACGTGGCCGGACGCGGAGCGGTCGAGGTCGAACACCTCGGCGTCCGCACCCCAGTGCCTCGGATCGCGGTTGGCCGACCCGAGCGACAGCTGCACCTTGGCGCCCGCCGGCACCGGCACGCCGCCGACCTCGGTGTCGGCCGAGGTGGTGCGGAAGAAGTTCTGGATCGGCGACTCCCACCGCAGCGCCTCGTCGAACGCGAACTTCGCCAGCCGCGGGTCGGCGTGCAGGCGGGCCCACGCCTCGGGGTGGCGGGCGAGGGCGTAGAGCGTGTTGCCGAGGCCGGTCACGGTGGTGTCGACGCCGGCGGTGAGCAGCGAGCGCACCAGCAACGGCGCCTGCTGCTCGGAAATCTCACCGCGGTCGGCCGCCGCCCAGAGCTCGACGCCGAGGCCGGTGGGGGCGAGCTCCTCACGTCGGCAGTGCGTGTCGACCCACTCCTGGGCCGGCCCCGCGGCCGCCAGTGCCGCCGCCAGCAGGTCGTTGCGCGGGCCGAAAGCGTTGAGCGCCAACGAACCGTAGGTCAGCAGGTGCTCACGGCCTTCGCGCGGCAGGCCGACCGCGTCGGGGAACACCTCCAGCGGGTACACCTCGGCGACGTCGGTCACGGCGTCGAACCGGCCGCGCGCCACGAGTTCGTCGGCGAGCCGCTCGGCCACCGGCTCGAACGTCTTGCGCAGCGCCCGCACCGCCCGCGGGGTGATCACCGAGTTCATCGCCGTGCGCACCACGGTGTGGTCCGGCGGGTCGGCCTCCAGCAGCAGGCTCGGCGGCCGCCACGGCTCCTCGTGGGCGAAGTCGGTGAGCCCGGCGCCGCGGCCGGACACGAACGTTTCCCAGTCGAGCAACGCGGCGCGCACCTCGGCGAAGCGGCCGATCACGTAGTAGCCGTGCGCCGGCAGCCACACGACCGGGCCGGCTTCACGGAGGCGCCGGTGGTATTCGTACGGGTCGGCGAGCACGGCGTGGTCGAACGGGTCGTCGTCGAGTTCGGGAACCGTCGGGGTGGCGGACGTCATCGTCAGAGCTCCAGGGTCAGCTTCGGGCCCGCCGCGCGCGAGACGCAGACGAACATGGTGGTGTGCGCGGCTTTCTCCTCGTCGGTGAGCAGGGAGTCGTGGTGCTCGACCTCGCCGTCGAGCACCACGGTTTCGCACGTGCCGCACGTGCCTTGCCGGCACGACGACAGCATCCGGATGCCGGCGTCGGAGAGGACGTCGAGCACCGAGCGGTCCGGGGGCACGGTCAGCGTCGTGCCGGTGACCGCGAGCTCGACCTCGAACGACCGCGCGGACGCCGGCGGATCCTTCGGTGAGAACCGTTCGACGTGCAGCGAGCCGGCCGGCCACGCCACACAAGTCCGTTCGACGGCGTCGAGCAGCGGGCCCGGGCCGCAGCAGTAGACGAGCGTGCCGTCGGCCGGCTCGGCCAGCAGCGCGGCGAGGTCGAGCAGGCCGTGTTCGTCCTGCGGACGCACCGAAATCCGGTCGCCGTGCGTGGCGCGCAGCTCTTCGGCGAAGGCCATCGACGCGGCGGTGCGGCCGCCGTAGACGAGCCGCCAGTCGGCGCCCGCCGACTCGGCCGCGGCGAGCATCGGCAGGATCGGCGTGATGCCGATCCCGCCGGCCACGAACAGGTAGCGCCGGGCCGGGACGAGAGCGAAGTGGTTGCGCGGACCGCGCACCTGCGTTCTCGCTCCCGGCACCAGCTTGTCGTGCACGAACGCCGAGCCGCCGCGGCCGTCGGGTTCCCGCAGGACCGCGATCCGGTAGCTGGTGCGGTCGGCCGGATCACCGCACAGCGAGTACTGCCGCACGAGGTCGTCGGTGAGCAGCAGGTCGACGTGGGCACCGGGTTCCCACGCCGGCAGGTCCGCGCCGCCGGGGTCGCGCAGGCGCATCGCGACGACTCCGTCGGCGATCACCTGCCGGTCCTGGACGACAAGGGGCAACACGGGCTCGATCACAACGCGGCTCCGAGGATGGCGGGAAACGGTGCTTCGGTCAGCGCACGGCGGCGGAAGCGGCCGGCACGTACGTCGCGGTTCTGGTGCGCACCAACGACAGCACGGCCGCCGTCACCAGGAACACCCCGCCGGCGCCGAGGTAGAGGCCCTGCGGGCTCATCCCGGTGTCGAGCAGGGCCCCGGCGGCGAACGGCGCAAGGATGGCGCCGGCCCGGCTGATCGCCAGGGCCGTGCCGAACCCGGTGGCCCGCACCGCCGGCTCGTAAACGGTGGCGGTGAAGGCGAACAGCCCCGCCACACACCCGTTCACGAACAGCCCGACGCCGATGCCGACCACGAACGCCAGGCTCAGCTGCTGCGTCGAGGCGATGAACACACCCAGCAGCAGGCCGGTGCCGATCAGGTAGCCGATCAGCACCTTCCGCAGCGCGAACCGAGCGGTGAGCACCCCCAGCAGCGCAGCGCCGAACACGCCGCCGAGGTTGAGCAGCGTCGAGGCGGTGAGGCCCTGCGCCGACGACAGCCCGGCGGTGAGGAGCAACGTCGGTGTCCAGCTCGTGACGAAGTAGAAGCCGGCCATCACGAGGAAGAACACCAGCCACATCAGCAAAGTCGTGCGCCGCAGCTTCGGCTTCAGCAGTTCGCGGTAGCCGGCGCCGATGCCGCGCGGGGCTTCGGTCTGCTCCGGCAGCGCGTCGAGCTTCCCGAGCCCGCACCGCGCGGCCAGCCGGTTGACCCGCTCGAGCGCGCCGGGTGGCCGGCGCGTGAGCAGGAAGTCCAGGGACTCGGGCAGCCAGCCGACCACGAGCGGGATCGCCAGCGCGGTGGCGATCCCGCCGAACAGGAACACCGACCGCCAGCCGGAGCCGCCGATGAGGAGCACGGCGATGAGGCCGCCGAGGGTGGCGCCGAGCGCGTAACCGGTGGCGTTGAGGCTCACGGCGAGCCCGCGCCAGCGCCGGTTGGCGAACTCCGCCGACGCGACGCTGCCGCCGGCGATGATCGCGCCGATGCCGAGGCCGCTGACCACTCGCAGCGCCCCGAGCACCCCGGCCGACGGTGCCAGCGAGGACAGGATCATGGCGACGCTGCTGACCACCAGGCACGCCAGGATGATGCGGCGGCGGCCGATCCGGTCGGCCCAGGGAGCCACGAACATCGAGCCGACGGCCATCCCGACCGGGGCGGCGGAGAGCAGCAGGCCGAGTTCGGTGGCCGAGAGCTGCCATTCGGCGGCTACGAACTTGCCCGTGAACGCCATCACGAGCACGTCGAAACCGTCGAGCAGGTTGAGCAGCATGCAGACCGTGACGGCCGCCCACTGCAGGCGGCTCATCGGGTTGGTGTCGCGCGCGGCGCGCAGGTCGATGCTCATCTGAGGAACCCGGGGAACAGTTCAGGGCGCATGGCAGAAACTCCGTTGTTCGCTGCGTCGGACGGGTGGGTGCGATCGCGAATGAGCTGCGGGTCAACCGCTCCGAGACATCGGGCCCAGTGCTTCCGGATCCGTCCATCCTGCGTTCTCCCGTGCCCGGGCTGAACGGCCTTTCCGGATGCCGGAAAGGTTGTGCCCGTTCGGGGTGTTCACCGGCCGAGGACGCGAAAACCGGAAGCTGCGAGCGAAAACTTCGCTCGCAGCTTCCGGTTTTCGGGTGTGCGCCTCGGCGAGGGTGCTAGTTCTGCAGTGGCAACAGCTCTCGGTGCAACCCGTCGAGGAAGCGCTGGTAGTCCCCCGAATGCCCGGGCCGGATCACGAACTTCGACAACCCCGCGTCGATGTGCTGCTCCAGCAGGCGCCGAGCCTCGGCCCAGCTCGTGGCCACGAGGTCGGTCACGGGCGTGTCCGGACGGCGCTTCGCGGCGACCGCGAGCATGCGCTCCGGCATTCCTTCCGACGCCACCAGCAGGCTCAGGCCGAAGTGGTCGGGTTCGATCTCGCGGCCGGCCTCGGCGGCGGCGTCCTGGATGGCGATCCGCGCGGCGCGGGCCTGCTCCGGGGTGTGGAAGCTGCCGAGCCAGCCGTCGGACAGGCGCCCGGCACGGCGCAGCGCGGCGGGCGCGCTGCCGCCGAGCCACACGTCGAGGCGCTTGGCCGGGCGGGGGCCGATGGTCACGCCGTCGGCCTGGTAGTACTCGCCGGCGAAGTGCACGTCGTCGTGCTCGAGCAGCAGGCGCAGGAGGGTGAGGGCCTCGTCGAACACGGCCGCGCGGGGGCCGGGCACCGGGAACAGGTCGTGTTCAGCCGCGTTGGCCGGGCGCAGGCCGAACACGGGCAGCACGCGCTTGGGGGCCAGGCCGGCGAGCGTCACCAGCTGTTTCGCGACGAGCACGGGGTGGCGGCCCGGCAGGATCGCCACGCCGGTGCCCACCTTCAGCTTCGCGGTGCGCGCGAGGGCGTGGGCCATGCCGACCAGCGGGTCGACCTCCGGCGCGTAGACCAGCTCCGAAAGCCACAGCGAGTCGACCCCGGCCGCCTCCAGCGTCTCGGCCAGCCCCGCGAACTCCGCGGGCCCGGTGCCCGGCGCCGGAGCCACCCCGATCCGGATCTTCAGTTCCTCGCCCACCCGTGCTCCTTCCGCAGTCGTCCTCCGACGCAACGCCCGCGGGCCCGCGCGGTATGCCCGTACGACGAAGGCCCCCTCCCGGATGGGGGCCGGAAGGAGGCCTTCTTCTCGCGGCGGCCGGTGTCCACGCCGGCCGGCGCCGCCCCATCGTGGAAGAGGGCTGTACAAGAGCCGTACATGAACGTTTGTGCACGGTGTGGCCGCGGGTGTCCGGCCGGTTTCTTACCCACCGCGGCCGTGGGCCCACGCGGCGATCTCGGTGCGGTTGGTGAGGGAGAGCTTGGCCAGGATGCTGCGCACGTGGCTCTCCACCGTGCGCTCCGAGACCACGAGCCGCTCGGCGATCGCCCGGTTCGGCAGGCCGTCGGCCACGAGGGCGGCGATCTCGCGTTCGCGCGGGGTGAGCGGACCGGCCGTGGTCAGCCGGCCGAGCAGCTCCGCGGCGTCCCGGACGGCGCCGGGCATCACCAGCCGGCGGGCTTCGTCGCGGGCCTGGCGCGCGAGCGAGCGCGCCCGGCCCGGCTCGCCGAGCGCCACGAGGACCTCGGCAAGCCGCAGCCGGTTCGCGACCACGAACGGCCGCGCGCCCACCCGCACGTTCGTGGCCAGCGTGGTCTCGAACAGCCGCACCGCGTCCTCGTGCCGGCCCAGCACCGCGGCCAGCCGGGCCAGCCAGCTCGTGCCGAAGTCGCCGCAGATGATGCCCGCGCCGGTCGACACGACCGCCGAGTCGACGAGCAGCTCCGGTTCGAGCCAGCGGGCCGTCTCGACGTCGTCGAACGCCTCGACCAGCGTCACGAGGTTCTGCGCGACCCCGCCGGACCGCAGCGCGCCGGCGTCGTGGCGCATGACGCGCCGTGCCTCCTCGTAGTGCATCAGGGCGGCGTCGGGTTCGCCTCGCAAGAGGTGCACGAGCGGCCGGCACACCGCGGCGATGGGCAGGTTCGCCACCGTCGCGAGCTGCGCTTCGAAGGTCTCGTCGATCTCCTCCACGTCGCCGGTCACGAGCGCGAGCTGCAGGCTGAACGCCGACGACATGGCGGCCGCCGACCAGTCGTCGGCCAGCTCGGCCAGCGCGAGCGCGGTCGCCTGCCGGTTGAGCTCGCGCGCCTCGGCGAACGCGCCGCGAAACGCCAGCACCGACGTGCGCAGGCGCAGGTCGTGCCAGCGCACCAGCGGCAGCCGCGTGGTGGCCGCCAGGGCCGTCACGGCCGCGAGCTCCTGGTCGACCACGGCCATCGCGCCGGTCTCCAGCGCCGCGTCGATGCGCCACTTGTGGCCCCACAACGCGGAAAGCGGCTGCCGGTCGCCGAAGCGCACGGCCAGTGACCCGAACCGCAGCCGGTCTTCGAGCGGCAGCTCGATCGGCAGGATCTTGAACCGCGCGCGCACGGCGTCGAGCACGG
This sequence comes from Amycolatopsis rhabdoformis, assembly GCF_035918295.1. Taxonomy (GTDB): domain Bacteria; phylum Actinomycetota; class Actinomycetes; order Mycobacteriales; family Pseudonocardiaceae; genus Amycolatopsis; species Amycolatopsis rhabdoformis. Next base: position 889,144 of record NZ_CP142149.1, on the reverse strand, counting down.
CCGTCTCGTCGCCGGTTTCCTCGGCCAGGGCAACGGCTTCGTCGGCGAGCTCCCGCGCGTCGGCCCGGTTCGCGGCGTCGGCGGCCACCGAAGCCGCCTGCGCGAGCAACCGGGCCCGCAGCACGTCGCCGACGTCGGCGGTGAGCGCGGCCGCGGCGAGTTTTCCCAGACGGGGCAACAACTCCGGCCCGGACAGGTCCTGCACCACCAGCGCCGCGGCCGCGAGCGTCGCCGGCGTGCGCGTGCGTTCGGCCGCCTGCTCGGCGTGGTCGAGCGCCGCGCCGAAGCGGCCCGAACGGTACTCGGCCTGGGCGAGGTCCACCAGCAGCTCGGCCAGCCCGTCGACGCGGCCGGCGCGGCGCCGCGCGTCCACAGCGAAGGTCAGGAACCGGGCTGCCTCGGCGAAAGCCAGCGCGCGCGTGGCCTCCCGCGCGGCGACCACGGCCCATTCGGCGGCCCGGTCGAGGGCCGCCGGATCGGCGGCCGAGCGCAGCCAGTGGGCCGCGACCACCCCGGCGCCGGCCGGATCGGCTTCGGCCCGCGGGGTCAGCGCCACCGCGGCCTGGGCGTGCAACGCCTCGCGGACGCCCTGGTCGAGGTCGTCGTACACGCCGTCGCGCACCACCGCGTGCGTGAACCGGCGGCGTCCGGCGGCCACCGGCACGAGCACGCCGGCGCGCACGACCTCGTCGAGCAGCGGCACGACCTCGGCCACCGGCCGGCCCGCGACGTCGGCGACCACCCCCGCGTCCACCTCCTCCCCCAGCACCGCGGCCACCGCCACCAGCTCGCGGACCTCGGGCGCGAGCCCGGCCACCGACGTCCGGACGAGGTGGCGCAGCTCGGCCTGCCCGCCGCCGGAGCCGGCCGACCGCGCGACCGCCCGCAGGTACAGCGGGTTGCCGCCCGAGCGGCGCAGGGCGTCGCGCACTTCGCGGTCGCCGACGGCCGCGCCGGCCGCCTCCGTGAGGTACCTACGCACGTCGGGCTCGGCCAGCGGCGCCACCGTCACGGCGTAGGTGGCGGAGCGGCCGAGCAGGTCAGGCAGCGTTTCGTCGAGCGTGGCGCCGGTGTCGCGGTAGGTCGCGAGCACCACGAGCCGCGAGCGGCGCAGCTCGCCGGTGAGATGGCGCAGGAGCCGCAACGACGACTCGTCGGCCCAGTGCAGGTCCTCCAGCACCACCACCAGGCCGTCGGGTTCGGCCGCCGCGACCAGGGCGTCGGCCGCCGTGGCGACGAGCCGGAACCGCGCTGCGACGAGGTCGGTGCCGGCCCGTCCGTCCAGATCGGCGAAGGCGCGCGCGACCTCGGCACCGGCCGTCGGCAGGGCGGCCAGCACGCGGCGCCACGGCCACAGCGGCGGCGCGCCGGGGTCGTCCACGCAGCGGCCCCACACCGTGGCCACGTCGGCGGTGGCGGCCTCGGCCAGCGTGGTCTTGCCGATCCCGGCCGGCCCGCCGAGCAGCACGAGCGCACCTTGGCCCGCCGCGCCGGCCGCGAACCGGCCACGCAGGTCGGCGAGCACCCCGGCCCGGCCGACGAACGGCACGGAACCCGTCACGCAGGGAAGTATGCGCCCGGATTCAGTGGTCCGTCTGCGTACTGGCACTGATGTCCGGAAAGCCCACCCGGCCGAAGGTGGTCCTCGTCGAACTTCCCACCCACGGCCGAAGGAGCATCATGTACGCCACCGTCCACCAGTTCCGGCGCGACGCCGCCACCGAGAGCGGCGACTGGGGCCGGGACCTCACCGCCGCACTGCACCCCGGACCGGCTCCGCTGGGCACCTGCGTGCTCGGCCAGGTCGCCGGCGTGCTCGGCGCGGCCGTCGCGTTCTGGCCGGACGCCGCGACGGCGGCCGAAGCCGCCGCCCGCACCACCACCGGCCCCACCTGGCTCGACACCGACGTCTACGAGGTCGCCTCCGTCGAGTCCGCGGCCGGCGCGCCGCGCTACGCCCAGATCAACCGCTTCGACGGCCCGCGCGACGAAGCGCAGGTCCGTGCCGAGGACTACGCCGGCCGCGAGCGCCTGTGGCCCGCCGCCCGGCAGGTGCCGGGAATCGGCCCCGCGTTCGTGCTGCGCGCCGAAGACGGCGCGGGGCTGATGATCGGCTTCGCCGAGTCCGTGGCGGCCATCGAAGCCGTGCAGCGGGCCGTGATGGCCACCGAGCTCCTGCCGGGCGAGGACCTGGCGCTGCTCACCGGTCCCGACCGCATCGACCTGCACCGCGTGATCCACGAAGCACTGCCCACCACCATCTCAGGAGGCATCCGATGAGCACCCCCACCACCACCCGCCTGCGTCCCGGCACCTGGACCGTCCACACCGGACGCACCTCGGCCCGGTTCACCGTGCGCAAGCTCGGTTTCCACCTCGTGCACGGCACGATCCCCGTCCGCTCGGCCACCGTGCAGGTGAACACCGCCGGCACGCCCGGCGCCCTGCGCGCGGAGCTCGACCTGACCGCGATCGACACCGGCAACAAGCGCCGCGACCGCGACCTGCGTGGAGCCGGCTTCCTCGCGTGCGAGGAGCACCCGACGATGACGTTCGCCTCCGGTGACATCACCACCTGCCCGGAAGGCTGGACGGCGCAAGGGTTCCTGACGCTGCGCGGCACCTCGTGCCCGCTCACCCTCACCGTCGAACGGCCCGCCGACCCCGGCCGCGATTCGGTTCGGGTGCGGGCGCACGCGACCCTCGACCGCGCACCACTCGGCATGAAGGCGCCGCGCGCGGTGGTCGGCCGTTACCTCGAGCTCGACATCGACGCGGTGCTGGTGGCGCCGCACTGACGGGACAACGGGCTCCGCCGGTTCAGGCCGTCGCCTGGATCACGCGGCCCAGCGCGGCGTGGAGGTCCTCCAGCTCGGAGACCTCCATGCCGAGCGTTTCGACCACGCGGTACGGGATCTTCTCGGCCTCGGCCCGCAGGGCGCGGCCCTTCTCCGTGAGCTCGACGGTGAGCTGGCGTTCGTCGGAGGCCTTGCGGCCGCGCGTGACGTACCCGATCGCTTCGAGCCGCTTGAGCAACGGCGACAGCGTGGCCGGTTCGTGGCGCAGCGCGGCCCCGAGGTCCTTCACCGACCTCGGGGCTTTCTCCCAGAGCGCGAGCATCACGAGGTACTGCGGGTGCGTGAGCCCGTACGGCTCCAGCAGGGGCCGGTAGATCGCGATGACGCTGCGCGAAGCGACCGACAGCGCGAAGCACACCTGGCGGTCGAGCTTCAGCGGATCCTCGCCCAAGTCGATCTCTGCCACGGGTCCTCCTCCTGGTCCGGGCCACCTTAACGCGCGGGGTGTGGCCTCGGCCTCCTTTGTCGGCTGTCATCGATTAGTGCACTAATGATTAGTGTACTCTGAAGTCAGCCGACAAGGAGGCGTGATGGACCGTCCAGGAGTTTTCCGCTGGTTCTGGTACGCGGTGGGTGGGCGCCTGCCCGACCGCTACCGCGACTGGATCCTGCACGACACGACGTCGAAGCACTGGAAAGCGCGGCACGTGCTCCGCAGCTCCGTGGGCCTCATCCCGCTGTGCCTGGTGTGGCTGCTGCTGCCCGGCCCGCTGCCGCTGCGGCTGGCGATCGTGCTGATGGCCGCGCTCGTGGCGTACTTCTACTCGTCGGTGTACATGGAGGAGAGCATCGAGCACCGGCTCACCCGCAACGGCTTCCCGCCGGGCACCGGCAAGCGCCTGCGCCGCGAGGCCGCGGAGGAGGCCGACGCCGAGGCGAAGGCGCGCTACATCGCGATCTACCGGCAGAACACCGACGAGGGGACGACGCCGGGCGGCAGCGCCGCCGGCCGCGACTAGACTCGCTCCTCGATGAGAGCCGGGTTCCGATGAGACGCAAGCTGCGCGGCCCGCTGGCGCCGCGCCACGGGCTCGACCCGGCGCGGCTGAGGATGCCCGACGAGGGCCCGTGGGCCACCTTGCTGGAGCACCTCGTGGAGCGGCTGCCGCGGCTGGACCCGGTGCGGATCGAGCAGATGCTGCGCGAGGAGCGCATCTTCGGCCTCGACGGACCGCTGCGGGTCGACGCGGTGTTCGAGCCGGGCTCGTTCATCTGGTTCCACCGCGATCTGCCCGACGAGGTTCCGGTGCCGTTCGCCATCCCCGTGGTGCACCGCGACGAGCACCTGCTGGTGGTGGACAAACCCCACTTCCTCGCCACGATCCCGCGCGGCAAGCACATCCTCGAAACCGCCCTGGTCCGGCTGCGCCGCGAGCTGGACCTGCCGGCCTTGTCCCCCGCACATCGGCTCGACCGCGTCACCGCAGGGTTGGTGATGTTCGTGATCACGCCCGAGGTGCGCGGGAAGTACCAGACGATGTTCAAAAACCGTCAGGTGGCGAAGGAGTACGAAGCCATCGCCCCGTACGACCCTGCGCTGGAGCTGCCGCGCACGGTCCGCAGCCACATCATGAAGGAACGCGGAGTGCTTGCGGCGCAGGAGATCGAGGGCCCGGTGAACGCCGAGACCCGAGTGGAGCTCGTGGAGCACCGCGCCGGGCTCGGCCGCTACCGCCTGCTGCCCACCACCGGCCGCACGCACCAGCTGCGGGTGCACCTCAGCGGCCTCGGCATCCCGATCCTGGGCGACGACTTCTACCCCGTGCTGACCGAGAAGCCGCTTGACGACTTCACGAAACCGTTGCAGCTGCTGGCGAAAGTGCTCGACTTCGACGATCCGGTGAGCGGTGAGCACCGCCGGTTCACGAGCTCGCGGCGGTTGACGGCGTGGGATTCGCCGGACGAGTGGGCGGCACACCCGGTTTCCTGATCCCGGCGGCGCGGAAATCCGCCGCCTGGAGCCGGCTGCCTCGGAATCGGATGTGCCGCGCCGAACTCACTTCGTCCAGAACTTCACACCGCTCCACTGCACGGTGATCGGTCCCGCACCACTGGAAGTGCGGTAGGAACCGAACTTGTCGTAGTAGCTGCCACCCGGGCTGGAGATGGTCTGCTTGAGCGAACCGTTGATGTACACCTTGTGCGTGCTGCCGACCTGGTTGATGGTGTTGACCCGCACGGACGTGCCGACCGTGGCGCCGCTCGCGAGCGTCTGACCGCCCTCGACCGCGTACATCCGGCCACCCTTTTCGACTCCCAGGATGAAGTAGGGGCCGGCGTTGGACCCGTCGCGGAAGGTCTGCTTCACGCTGATGCGCGTGCCGCTCATGCTGGTGACCTTGAACGAACCTTCGAACTGGTGCGTGCCGCCGGTGTAGGTGTCGTAGCGGCGCTCGGCGCGCTGGTCACCACTGCCCGTGGAACAGGTGAGCTGGAACGTGAGCCCGCTGATCTGCCCACATCCGCGCTCCTGCTCGGAGAACCCCGGCGACCACGACTTCCACGGTCCAGTTCCGACCTGGGCGCCGGCCACCGGCGCCACCACCGCGAGCCCGCACACGACTCCCGCGAGCACCGCGGAAACGCGTAGTCTTCCTCGCACTTGCCAACCTCCGGACAACTCTGGGCGGCGGTGGTGGGACAGGTTCAGACCACTGCGTCGAACCTGGTTGATCACTGTACGAGCACGGGCGAAAACAGACAAGAGCCGGATTCGCGACTCTTGACAGCTTTGTTTGTCAATGCTTGGGTCGGCACATGCGCGACGTCGAGGTGATCGAGGACCCGGCCGCGGCGGCGGCCGCGCTGGACCCGGTCCGCGCGCGCCTGCTCGCGGCGCTGGCCGAACCCGCGTCGGCGGCCGCGCTGGCCACGCGCGTGGGGCTCACGCGTCAGAAGGTGAACTACCACCTGCGCGCACTGGAATCCCACGGCCTGATCGAGCCCGCGGGCGAACGCCGCTGGGGCGGGCTCACCGAGCACCTCTTCGCCGCGACAGCCGCTTCGTACCAGGTCTCCCCCGCCGCACTCGGCGCCGCCGGCACGTCGGCGATGCGCCCCGACCGGCTCTCGTCGGCCTACTTGCTGGCGGTGGCGGGCCGCACCGTGCGCGAGGTCGCCGGCCTGGTACGCCGGGCCGCACGAGCCGGCAAACCACTGCCAACTTTGGCGCTGGACACGGAAATCGCTTTCCGCTCGGCGCGCGAACGGGCCGCGTTCACCGACGAGCTGACCACGTTCGTGGCCGGGCTCGTGTCCCGCTACCACGACGAAACCGCCCCGGGCGCGCGGACGCACCGACTGGTGGTCACCGCGCACCCGAAGCCCGGCGAACCGGTTGGGACCGCGGCTTCCTCTTCGGAAACCACGGCGCCGTAGGCGTTTCCCGTCCGGTGTCAGGACGCCAGCGGTGCTGTGGTCCGCAGGGTCTCGGGGTGGCCCGCAGCTTCAAGGGGCATGTCGACGCCGAGCCGTCGGTGACTCGGTCGGCATGAGCACCGGGTCGCCGGGTCCGTGGAAAATCAGCACCGCTCCCGCGGAGGAACCGGCCCTGGCCTGGCCGTTGCACGGCCTGATCGTGCACTCGTGGATCGGTCGACCGTGGCATCGTGGCCGTCCGCGCGTGATCAACTCGGACGAGAGTGCACTCGGTCTTTCGGGCGGCGCGCTGGGCCGACCTGGGTTGGATTGATTACCCGAACAGGTGTTCGATTCTCGTGTACGGTGGAGGGATGAGTCAGGCACTTCAGGGATCGCTCTTCGGATCCGGGCTCGACGACCCGGCGCTGGGCTCACTCGGCGGCGTGCGGCGCACCGACCTGGGCCGCGGCGCGTGGATCGACGTGCTGCCGGGCTGGCTGTCGGGCTCCGACGAGTTGTTCGCGCACCTCGTCGCCACCGTGCCCTGGCACGCCGAGCAGCGGCAGATGTACGACCGCGTGGTGGCCGTGCCGCGGCTGCTCTGCTTCTACCGCGAGCACGAAACCCTGCCGCACGCCTTGCTGACGTCCGCGCGCGACGCCCTCTCCACGCACTACGCGACCGAACTCGGCGAACCCTTCCGCACCGCCGGCCTCTGCTACTACCGCGACGGCCGCGACAGCGTCGCCTGGCACGGCGACACCATCGGCCGCGGCAGCTCCGAAGACACCATGGTGGCGATCCTCTCCGTAGGCACCGCCCGCCACCTGGCCCTACGCCCCCGCGGCGGCGGCGAGTCCCACCGCTACCCCCTGGGCCACGGCGACCTCATCGTCATGGGCGGCTCCTGCCAGCGCACGTGGGAACACGCGATCCCGAAGACCGGGAAGGCGGTGGGGCCGCGGATCAGCATCCAGTTCAGGCCGCGGGGGGTTCGGTGAGTTGACGATCTTCCTTGGGGTCAGCCGTGTGGCCGGCCGGGCTGGTGGCGGGCTCGACACGGAGTGCGCACGGGTCGGCGGGTGAACCGGCGTGGCGTGTAGCTGCGCGAGTCGGTCGATGCCGGGCGCCGCAAGCGACCGTGGCCGAGCAGGTCCGGCTGAGCACAGCGAGCGAGCACCGGCCGAGTCCGGCGAGCACGCCCACCGAGGTAGACCAGCAAGCCTGGCCGAGCGGACCCGGCCGGGCGCAGCGAGCGAGCACCGGCCTTGTCCGGCGAGCGCGACCGCCGAGCAAGTCCGGGGCCGAACAAGACCAGCAAGCCCGGCCAAGCAGGCCCGGCCGGGCACAGCGAGCGAGCGCCGGCCGAGTCCGGCGAACGCCCGCCGACCAAGTCCGGCCAAACAAGACGAACAAGCCCGGCCGAGCAGGCCCGGCTGAGCACAGCGAGCACGCCCACCGACCAACTCCGGCCGAACAAGACCAGCGAGCCAGGACAAGACCAGCGAGCCTGGCCGAGCGGGCCCGGCTGGGCGCAGCGAGCGAGCGCCGGCCAAGTCCGGCGAGCACGCCCGCCGACCAAGTCCGGCCAAACAAGACCAGCAAGCTTGGCCAAGCGGGCCCGACTGGACGCAGCGAGCGAGCGCCGGCCGAGGCCGACGAACGCGACCGCCGAGCAAGTCCGGGCCGACCAATACCAGTTAGCCTGGCCGAGCAGGTCCGGCTTGGGCCCCGTGAGCGAGCGCTGGGCGAGTGCGGCGAGCACGCCCACCGAGCAAGTCCGGCCGAACTAGACGAACGAGCCTGGCCGAGCGGGCCCGGCTGGGCGCAGCGAGCGAGCGCCAGCCGAGACCCGCGAGCACGCCCGCCCAGCAAGTCCGGCCGACCAAGACCAGCGAGCCTGGCGGAGCGGGCCCGGCCGGGCGCAGCGAGCCAGCGCCGGCCGAGCAGATCCGCGTGAGCGCAGCAAGCAAGCGCCGGCCGGGTGCAGCGGGTACGACCGTCGGGCAAGCCTGGCTGAGCACGTCGGGCTGAGCAGGTCCGGCTGACCGCAGCGAGAGGACACGGGCCGGGTACGGCGGCTGCGGCTGCGGCCGCCGAGCGATTCCGGCCAAGCACGACCGGCGAGCCTGGCCGAGCGCGGCAGGTGAGCCCGCCCGAGCGGGTCCGGCTGAGCGCAGCAAGCAAGCGCCGGCCGAGTCCGGCGAGCGCGGCCGGCGAGCAATTCCGGCCGAGCACGAGAGCGAGCCTGGCCGCGGTCAACACCTCCGCAGCCGAACCGGATTGCCGTCGGCGCGGGCACGTTCGCCTCAATCGCGACGAGCGCCCAGTTTTCGAGCAGTCGGAACCGCGTGACAGCCCGGACCAGGCGCGAGCCCGGCAAGCCCGAACAACCCGCGACCGCGTGAAAAAGCCGCCGCGAAAACCCCTCAGCGCACCAGGACCGGCAGCGCGTCCAGGCCGTAGACGATGGAGACCTTGCGGAACGCCAGCTCGTCCGGCTTCACGGCCAGCCGCAGGTCCGGGAATCGCTTCACCAGCGCCGGGTAGGCCGTGCGCAGTTCCATGCGCGCGAGTTCCGCGCCGATGCAGCGGTGGATGCCGTAGCCGAAGGCGAGGTGCGACGTGGGGTCGCGGCGGGGGTCGAAGGTGTCCAGGCCGGTGCCGAGGGCGGGGTCGCGGTCGGCGACGGACAGGGAGACCAGCACGATGTCGCCTTCGCCGATGTGGACGCCGGCGATGTCCAGGTCTTCCTTGGCGAAGCGCGGGAACGCCATCTGCACCACAGTCAGGTAACGCAGCAGCTCCTCGACGAAGCGGTGCACGGCGTCGTCGTCGCCGCGGACGGCTTCGAAGGCCTCGGGGTCGCGCAGCAGCACGAGGGCACCGAGGGCGAGCATGCTGGCGGTGGTTTCGAGGCCGCCGGTGAGGACGCCGTCGGCGAGGCCGGCGAGCTCCAGGTCGTCGATCTCGTCGCCGTGTTCCTTGATGAGCATGCCGAGCAGGCCGTCGCCGGGTTCGGCGCGCTGCTTCTTCACGATCTCGAGCAGGTAGGTGAGCGACTCCGAGATCGCGCCGAGTGACGCGCCGGCGCCGCTGAACAGGTCGAAACGGGCGGTGCTCAGGCGCTGGAAGTCGGCGCGGTCCTCATAGGACACTCCGAGCAGCTCGCAGATCGTGAGCGACGGGATGGGCAGCGCGAACGCCTCCCACAGGTCCACCGGCCCCTCGGCCGCGGCCATCGCGTCGAGCTGTTCGTTGACGATCTCGTCGATCCGCGGCGTGAGGCGGTTGAGCCGGCGCATGGTGAACTCCGGCGTGAGGAGCTTGCGCAGCCGCGAGTGCACCGGCGGGTCGGCGAAGCCCAGGCCGCCGGGGTTCTGGTCCTCGGTCACCCCCGCGTTGCCGACGAGGTTGGTGAAATCGTTGCTGAACTCCGAGACCTTGCCGAGCACGGCCTTGGCTTCCTCGTAGCCGGTCACGAGCCACGCGTTCATGCCGAACGGCAGGTCGAGCTTGCTGATGGGCTCCTCGGCCCGGCGCTGCCCCAGCGACGGCACGGGATCGAGCCCCACGCGCCGCAGCGGTTCCAGCGCGGAATCGGGCAGGAACGCCATCTTCTCGAGGTCGAAACCCTTTTTCTGCTGCCGGGCGATATACCGGCGACCGGCCCAGGCGAGGACACGCGAGCGGAGACTCCCCATGGCGGCGACACTACCCCATCCGCCGTTCGGGTGATCCGCGCGGAGACAGCTGTCACCTGCGGTTAACCCCGAGATTGTCGGTACCCCCGTCCACAATGAGCGCGACGGACGGCACCACGCCGTGAGAGGCTCGACGCGAGGAACCGGAGGAAACGGACATGACTGCCGCGCTCATCGGACGGGAGCACCCGGCTTCGGTGGTGCGCGCGGAGCTGGCGCGCGCGAGCGCGAGCCACGGCGGCCTGGTGCTGGTCACGGGTGAGGCGGGCATCGGCAAGACCACGCTCGTCACGGGGCTGGCCGACGAGGCGCGGGAGCTGGGCGCACTCGTGTTGGCCGGCACGTGCTGGGAGTCGGGCAGCGCCCCCGGTTACTGGCCGTGGGTGCAGGTCGTGCGAGCGCTGCGCCGGGCGGCCGAGCCGCACGAGTGGGCCGCCGCCGACTCCGCGACGCTCTCGGCCCTGCTCGGCGAGTCACCGGAACCCGGCGACGCGTTCCGGCTGCACGACGCCGTCACGAGCGCCCTCGTCACGCTCTCCCACAACCGGCCCGTGGTCGTGGTGCTCGACGACCTGCACTGGGCCGACCCCGCCTCGCTGCGGCTGCTGGATTTCGCGGCGCGCCACACGTGGTTCGAGCGGCTGTTGCTGATCGGCACGTACCGCGACGTGGAGGTCGACGCGCCGGGTCACCCGTTGCACGACCTCGTGCTGCCGCTCGTCGCGAAGGCGACCACGGTCACGCTCACCGGCCTCGACCCCGCGCAGGTCGCCGAGCTGATGGGCCGTACCGCGGGTTCCGACCCCGGTGCCGAGCTGGCCGCCGATGTGCACCGGCGCACCGGCGGCAATCCGTTTTTCGTCGAGCAGACCGCCCGGCTCTGGCGCAGCGGCAGCCCGGTGTCGGCCGTCGCGCCGGGGGTGGCCGACGCGTTGCAGCGGCGGCTTTCCCTGCTGCCGCCGCCGGTCGCCGAGCTGCTGAGCGACGCCGCCGTGCTCGGGCGCGAGTTCTCCCTGCACCTGCTCGCGGCAGTCGCCGGCGCGCCGGTGCCGCAGGTCGACCACCTGCTCGGCCAGGCCGTGGCCACGCGGCTGGTGGTGGCGCTCGGCGAAGGCCGCTTCGCGTTCGCCCACGACCTGGTGCGCGAAACGCGCTATGCCGGCCTCGGCGCCGAAGGGGCCGCGCGGCGCCACGCGGCCGTCGCCGGCTCCGACCTCGTCGGCCCGGCCGAGCGCGCCCGCCACGCCTACTCGGCGGGCGCGCTCGTCGAGCCCGCTCGTACCGTCGAGCTGCTACTGGCGGCGGCTCGCGACGCGAGTGCGCGCCTGGCCGTGGAGGAGTCGATCGGCCACCTGCGGCGCGCCCTCGACCGCGCGGCGACGGTGCGCACCCGCGCGGTCGTGGAGCTGGAGCTGGGCACGCTGCTGTGGCGGGTCGACGAGAAAGACGAGGCATGGGCGCAGTTCGAGAGCGCCGTCGCCGGCGTGCGCGAGCTCGACGACGCCGAGTTGCTCGCGCGGGCCGGCCTCACGCTCGCCCGCGTCGACCCCGGCGGCGCGCGCCACGAGCTCGTGTCCGGCCTGCTGCTCGAAGCCCACCGCCGGCTGTGCGCGGGCACGCCGGCCGAGCAGCTGTCGCTCGACCGCGTCACGCTCGAGCTCACCGCGCGCGCCGCCATGCTCGCGCGTGACGACAAGGACGACCACGCGCTGGCGTTCTCCCTGTGGGCGCGCCACGACGCGATCTGGGGCCCCGGCAGCGGGGCCGAACGCGAGCGGCTCACCGACGAGCTCGCGGCCGTCGCGCGGCGCACCGGCGATCGGGAGAACGAGTACTTCGCGTCGTCGCTGAAATGGGTCGCGCTGCTCGAACAGGGCGATCCGCGCTACCTGGAGCAATTCCGCGCGTTCCAGGCCCTCACGGAGAGCAGCGGGCTGCGCGGCGCCGAGCTGGCCGCGAAGATCGACCGCAGCATCATCTGCGCGCTCCACGGCCGGTTCGCCGAATCCGACGCCGCGCTTCAACTCGCGCTCGACGCGCACTCCGGCCTGAGCGAGCGAGAGTTCGGGTACATGGGCGACCAGCTGCGGTGGAGTTCGCTGCTGCTGCAAGGCCGCTTCGCCGAGCTGGCCGAGCTGCCGGCCCGCATGAGCGACCTCGGCTACGACCACCCCGGCCTGCTGCGCGCCCTCGCGGCCGCCCACGCGGGCGACGCCGCGGCGACGCGCGAGCTCCTGGCCGAGGCCGCCGCGGAAGCGCCGTACTCGCGCGAGTTCACGCCGCTGTGGCTGCGCTGCCAGGCGCAGGCCGCCGCCGTGCTGGCCGACCGCCCGGCCGCCGAACGGCTGCTGGCCGAGCTGGCACCGTACTCCGGCGAGTGGCTGGTTTCCTTGTACGGCTGCGATCTCAGCGGCCCCGTCGACCTGTGGACCGGCCTCCTCGCCGCGACCCTGGGCGACCACGACCGCGCCGTCGAGCTGTTCACCGCCGCCGCCCGCTCGGCCGATCGCCTGCGCGCTCGTCCGTGGTCGATCGAGGCGCGCAGCCACCTCGCCATCACGCTCCAGAACCGCGGAGAGACGGTGCGGTCGGCGGAACTGTTCGACACCGTCACCGCCGAAGCGGCTTCCCTCGGCCTGCACCACATCGAGGCCCGCGTACGCGCGGCGCGCACGGAACCGTTGCCACCCCACGAGTTCCGCCGCACCGACGCCGTGTGGTCCCTGCGCTTCGCGGGCCAGGAAGTGCGCGTGCCCGACTCGAAAGGCTTACGGGACCTGCACTTCCTCCTCGGCCGCCCCGGCACCGACGTCCCCGCCGTCCACCTGCTCGCCCCCACTTCCGACGTCGCCCCGACCTTCACCGGCACCCCGATCCTCGACGACACGGCCAAAGCCGCCTACCGCCGTCACCTCACCCAGCTCGACGCCGCCATCGACCACGCCACCACCCTCGGCGACGACACCCGCGCCGCCGCCCTCGACACCGAACGCGCCGCGCTCCTCACGGAACTGCGCACCTCCTCCGGCCTCGCCGGCCGCACCCGCCGCCTCGGCGACGAATCCGAACGCGCGCGCAAAGCCGTGACCGCCCGCATCCGCGACGCGATCCGCAAACTGGCCGACCTCCACCCGACCCTGGCGGACCACCTGCGCACGACGGTGACCACTGGCTCGAGCTGCCGCTACCAGCCGGAGGAACCCGTCACCTGGCGGCTGTGACCGGAGCGGGCACTCTCACTGATCGGCGAGGTTGTTCATCCCGGAGATCACGGAGAAAATGCATTCTTCTCCGGCCGGGGAAGCCCACTCCAAGCAACGCACCACGCGCCGCCTGGTAACTGTCGACGACTTCTCGCAGCGTGGGCGAAATAAGATCCTTCAAGGAAGTTGAACTCTGCGAGGCCGCTACCAGCCGGAGGAACCCGTCGCGTGGCGCCTGTGAAATCCGCCTGGCGGCGGCGATGTGGGCCCCGTGACGGTGACCTCGGCCCGATGGTGGTGACGTGGACCTGGCGGCTGTGACCCGGCCCGACAGCCGTGCCGACCACCGAACGCGAAAGCGGCACCGACCGACCCGGCCGGCACCGCCTCAACGCACCCAGCCTCACTTCCTGTTGTACAGCCGCATAGTCCACGTCCCGAACACCAGCGTCAGGGCGCCCGCCGCGATCAGGGTCCACATGATCGCCCCGAGGTCCCAGGAGCCGGCCATCATGGAGCGGACGCCGGTCACCAGTTGGGTGATCGGGTTGAGTTCCACGAACACCTGGAGCCAGCCGGGCATGGTCGAGGGGTCGACGTACACATTGGACAGGAACGTGAGCGGCATGATCACCATCATGCTCACGCCCATCACCGATTTCTCCGAGCGCAGCAGCAGCCCGAACATCGTCCACACCCACGACAGGCCGAACGAGAACACCAGCAGCAGCACGACACCGGCCACCACGCCACCGAAGCCGCCCGGTGGGCGGAAGCCCAGCACCAGGCCGACGACCATGATCACGACCGACGCGATCACGTAACGGAGCGCGTCGCCGAGCAGGTAGCCGACCATGGCCGACGGGCGCCAGATCGGCAGGGTGCGGAAGCGGTCGAACACGCCCTTCTCGATGTCGGTGTTCACGGCCAGGCCGGTGTACATGGTGATCATCACGACGCTCGACGCCAGGATCCCGGGCAGGAAGAACTGCAGGTACTGCGAAGGCGAGCCGGCCAGCGCACCGCCGAAGAGGTAGGTGAACATCAGCGTCATCATGATCGGGAAGGCGGTGACGTCGAACAGCTGCTCGGGCACGTGCTTGATCTTCAGCACCGCGCGCCGGCCGAAGGTGATGGACGTGGACAGCGCGCTCGGCCGCGGCGGGCGCTGCACCGCCACGAGCAGCGCGGCCAGGTCCTCGACCTTCGGTGCCGCCAGTTCGACGTCTGCTTCGCGTACGGTCGTCACACCGCCACCTCCTGAGTTGCCGGGCGATCGGTCAGGGCCAGGAACACCTCGTCGAGGCTGGGCTGGCCGAGGGAGAACGTGTCGACGGTGACGCCGGCGCGCGCCAGCTCCGCCAGGGCCTGCGAGGCGCGATCGGCCGCGCCGAGGTGCACGTCGGCCGACAGGCGCGCGGTGAGCGCCACCGGGTCGGGTTCGAGCTGCACCGACGCCTCCAGCGTGCGGGCCAGCACCTCGGCCGCGGCCGCGCGTTGGTCGGCGTCCCGCAGCCGCAGGTGCACCGCGCCGACCCCGACCGACGCCTTCAGCTCGCCCTTGGTGCCCTCCGCGATCACCTTGCCGTGGTCGATCACGGCGATGCGCGACGCGAGCTGGTCGGCCTCGTCGAGGTACTGCGTGGTGAGCAGCACGGTGGTGCCCTGCGCGACGATCGCGCGCACGATGTCCCACACCTGGTTGCGGCTGCGGGGATCCAGTCCGGTGGTCGGCTCGTCGAGGAACAGCAGATCCGGCGTGTTGAGAATGCTCGCGGCGATGTCGAGGCGCCGCCGCATGCCGCCGGAGTAGTTCTTCACCTGCCGCGCGGCCGCGTCGGTGAGCCCGAACGCTTCGAGCAGCTGCGCGGCACGCGTGCGGGCCGCGGGTTTGCGGTGCCCGAGCAGGCGCGCCAGCATCACCAGGTTCTCCGTGCCGGTGAGGTCTTCGTCCACCGACGCGTACTGCCCGGTGAGGCTCACGCGGCTGCGCACGGCGTCGGCTTCGCGCACCACGTCCTTGCCGAACACGCGCGCCTCACCGCCGTCGGGTCTGGTCAGGGTCGCCAGCATCCGCACGGCGGTGGTCTTGCCGGCACCGTTGGGGCCGAGCACGCCGTAGACGGTGCCGGCGGGCACCACGAGATCGATGCCGTCGACCGCCCGGGTCGTCCCGAACACCTTCACGAGCCCGGCGGTCTCGATCGCCGGCTCGGCGGTGGTCCTGGTCATGTCTGTCCTTTCCCCGTGATGATCAAGCGCAGTACGGCCGCGCACGCCGCCCTTCGCGCAGCGCGAGCCCCCACCAGACGAGCTCGTCGAGCAGCGTGGTCACCGCCTGCGCGTCGCGTTCGTGGTACGGCCGGAAGCCGTCTTCGGCCACGCGCGCCTCGAGCAGGTCGAGGCACACCGCGTCGCGCAACGTCGCCGTGTGCAGCTCGGTGAACACCCCACGCAGCTGCTCCACGGCGTACCGGCCCGCAGCGCGGTAGCCGTAGGAGACGAAGCCGACCGGCTTCGCGCGCCACTCGTCGTAGGCGCAGTCGATGGCCTGCTTGAGCGACGCCGGGAAGCTGCGGTTGTACTCGGGCGTGACGACCACGTACGCCTCCGCTTGCGCGATCCGCCGCGCGAAGCCGGTCATCGCCGGGGTCGGCCGCGCCGGATACCGCGCGGGGATGGCGAACTCGGCGAGGTCGACCACGTCGAGCAGCAGCCCGGCCCGCGCACCGGCCCGCTCGACGAACCACCGGCCGACACCGCCGCCCACCCGGCCCTCCCGGGTACTGGCGACGACCACGGCCACCCGCAGTTTCTCCTGCACACCCTGAAGGCGCCAGATCCGCGCGAGCCGCCGCCAGATCGGATCTGGCGGGCCGGCTCAGGCGCCGAGCGGGAACGGCCAGGCCCGCAGCACGGCGAGCACCAGCAGCACGACCGTGAACACCCACTCGGCCCCGCCGCCGTAGTGGAACCGCTGGTACAGCTCGACCTGCGTGATCACCAGCAGCACGGCCGCGCCCGGCCCGACCCACCGCGACTGCAGCGGATCGAGCGGGATCACCGGCGCCACCAGCCCGATCGCGCCGGCCAGCTCCACGAGGCCGGCCGTGAAGCTCTCGCCTCGGGTGAACAGCGGCTTGCCGGTGAGCACACTCCCCTGCCGGTAGCGCGTGAGCGAATCGTGCAGGCGAACGCACGCCAGGAAGAAGAACAGCACCGCGAGCGCCCACTGGACGCACCACAACACGACGTTCACGGTGCCGACGCTAGCGTGGTCGCCCCGGGACCGGTCCCTTTTCCCGGCCGCACGCCCGTGGTGGGCGAGTTGCGGACCGGGCGTGAATCGTTTTATCTTCGGCCCACTCGCCAGCGCTCCGCCGCGCCGCGAGTTCGCCGCTCCCCCGCACTGGCCCACGAATATTGAAACGTTTCATCTCCGTGCTAGGCTGGCGATCGTCTCGAGGGCGAGGGAGGGCCGTGGTCGGCATCAAGGACGTCGCGAAGCGCGCGGGCGTTTCGATCGGCACAGTGTCCAATGTGGTCAATCGGCCCCACGTCGTCGCGGCGGAGACGCGCAACCGGGTGTTGTCGGTGATCCAGGAGCTCGGCTACGTGCGTGACGAGTCCGCGCGCCAGCTGCGCGCCGGGCGGTCGCGGATCATGGCGCTGCTCGTGCTCGACCTCGGGAACCCGTTTTTCGTCGACCTCGCGCGCGGCGCCGAGGAGGCGGCCCACGCGCGCGGGCTCAACATCATCACGTGCAACAGCGGCCAGCGCGTGGAAACCGAGGCGTCGTACCTCGCGATGCTCGCCGAACAGCGCGTGCGCGGCGTGCTGCTGAGCCCGGTGGACACCGCCGGTGACGCGATGCAGGCGTTCCGGCGCAGCGGTATCCCATACGTGTTCGTGGACCGCAAGGTGCCCGCCGACGAAGCCAGCTCCGTGTCGGTCGACGACGTGGCCGGCGGCGCGCTCGCGGCCCGGCACCTGCTGGAGACGGGCCACGACCACATCGGGTTCGTGAACGGCCCCACCATCCTCACGCAGTGCCGCGACCGCGACGCCGGCGTGCGCTCGGTCCTCACCGGCTCGTCCGCGCGGCTCTCGGTGGTCGAGGCGATCGGCCTCGACGTCGCGTCCGGCCGCGACGCCGGCGCGCGCCTGCTCGGCATGAGCCCCCGGCCCACGGCGGTGTTCTGCGCCAACGACCTGCTCGCCCTCGGCGTGCTGCAGGCCATGGTCGGCGCCGGCGTGCGCGTGCCCGACGAGATGGCCATCGTCGGCTACGACGACATCGAGTTCGCCGGCGCCGCCGCCGTGCCCCTCACCTCGGTGCGCCAGCCCGCCTTCCGCCTCGGCCGCACGGCCGCGGAACAGCTGCTGGCGGAGACGGAGGAAAACCCGCCGCCGCACCGGGAAGAGGTGTTCACGCCGGAGCTCGTGGTGCGCGAGTCGACGAGGGTGCGCCGGACCTGACCCCAAGCAGCGCCCAGCAGCGGCGACACGCGATCAGGTTAAGATACTCTTGGTAACTTGAGGACCTGAGGGAGGTCGGTGTGGCCGGTCGGCGGCTCTCCCGTGAGCAGCGGCAGCTCCAACTGCTCGACACCGCCGCCGAGATCGTGCGCACCGAGGGGGCGGATTCGCTCACCCTGGCGCGCGTCGCGGAGCGCGCCGGGGTCACGAAACCCATCACCTACGGACACTTCGAGACGCGCACCGGGCTGCTGAAGGCGCTCTACCAGCGCATCGACCAGCAGCAGACGGACGCCGCCCGGGCCTCGCTCGAGGTCGGCGCCGACACCCTGGAGGCCGCCGCGACCGTGCTCGCGCGGTTCTACGTGGAGTGCGTGCTGCACATCGGCCGCGAGTTCGGCCCGGTCACGGCGGCGCTGGCGACCACGCCCGACATGGAGGAGATCCTGCGCGCGGGCCGCGAACGCTACGCCGAGGCCTTCCTGGCCGCGGTGCGCCGGTTCGTCGAGCTGCCTGACGCGGAAGGGAAACCGTTGCTGCTGGGCGTGGTCGGCGCGGCCGAGACGCTGTCGCGCGAAGTCGTCGCCGGGCGCCTGGGCACGGACCGCGCGATCGACTCCATCGCGCGGATCATCACCGGCGCGGTGCGCCCGTCCTGAGCTCGGCCACGGCGTCCGCGACGGTGCCGTACAGCGCCGCCGGGAGGTGGTGGCCGACGCCCGGCAGGGTGAGCAGCCGCGCTCCGCGAATCGCCGCGACCGTGTCGTGGGCGTGGTCGACAGCGAAGAGCGGGTCGTCGAGCCCGTGCACCACCAGCGTCGGCGTGATCACGCCGGCGAGGCGAGCGCGCCGGTCGCCGTCGGACAGCACGGCGGCGAGCTGACGCGCGGTGCCGGCGGGGTGGTGCGCGCGCCGGACCGCGGCCAGAAGGTTCGCGCGCAGCGACCGGTCGTCGTCGGGGTAACCGGGACTGCCCAGCACGCGAGCGACTCCGAGCGTGTGGGCCAGGTACGCCGCTTCGTCGGCCGCCGGGTCCGGGGCCGTCGCGAGCAACGCGGCCAAGGCGGCCTCGCCCGGCGGCGACAGCTCCGGGTTTCCGGTCGAGGACATGATCGAGGTCAGCGACGACACCCGGTCCGGGTGCCGCGCGGCGACCAGCTGCGCGACCATGCCGCCCATCGAAGCCCCGACCAGGTGGGCGCGCTCGACGCCCACCCGGTCGAGCACGGTCACCGTGTCGGCCGCCAGGTCCTCCAGCGCGTACTCGGCTTCGGCCCGAGCCGAGAGGCCCGCGTCCCGGTTGTCGAACCGCACCACCCGGAAGCCCCGCTCGATCAGCGCCCGCGGGAACCCGTCCGCCCACTTCGTGAGCTGGTCGCCGAGGCCCTGCACGATCACGAGCGGGTCGCCCGAGGCCGGCCCGAGCACGTCGTGTTCGAGGTGCATCAGCCCAGTGCCTGCGCGAGGTCGGCGATGAGGTCGTCGGCGTCCTCGATGCCCACCGAGATGCGGATGAGCGAGTCCGTGAGACCGATTTCCTCGCGCAGCGCCACCGGAACACCCGAGTGCGTGGTCGACGCCGGGTGGCACACGAGCGTCTCCGTGCCGCCGAGGCTCACGGCCAGCTTGCAGATCCGCAGCCGGTCCAGGAAGGCGAACGCGCCGGCCTCCCCGCCCTCCACGTCGAACGAGAAGGTCGATCCCGGCGCCGTGGCCTGCCGGTCGAACACCGCCCGCGCCGGGTCGCCGGGCTCCAGGAACCCGAGATAGTCCACTTGGGACACCTTCGCGTGCTTGGCGAGGAACTCCGCGAGGCGCCGGGCGTTGCCGCACGCGCGGTCCGAACGCACCTGCAGGGTCTCCAGCGAGCGCAGCAGCAGCCAGGACGTGTGCGGGTCGAGCTGCGTCCCGATCGCGCCGCGAGTCCGCACCACGCGGCCGACCAGGTCGGCGCTGCCGGTGAGACCGCCGGCCACCAGGTCGCTGTGCCCGCCCGCGTACTTGGTCAGCGAGTACACCGCGAGGTCGGCTCCGTGCAGCAGCGGCTGCTGGAACATCGGGCCCAGCAGCGTGTTGTCGCACACGACCACCGGCCGCCGGCCCTGCCGCCGCTCGATCACGCCGGCGACCTCGGCCATCAGCGAGAGGTCGACGAGCCCACTGGTCGGGTTGGCCGGCGTCTCCACGAACACGACGCCGACCGGACCGAGCGCCATCGCCTCGTCGGCGGCCCTGAGCACACCGTCGCGGTCGACGCCGTCGGTGAAGCCGGCCGACTGGATGCCCAGCCCCGACAACGTGTTGCGCACCAGCGTTTCGGTGCCGCCGTAGAGGGGCCGCGAGTGCAGCACGACGTCGCCGGGGCGGACGAACGTGAGCAGCGTCGTCGAGATCGCCGCCATGCCCGAGGAAAAGACGGCGCCGCGCTCGGCTTCGTCCCAGACCGCGAGGCGGTCTTCGAGGATCTCGAAGTTCGGGTTGTTGAAGCGGGAGTACACCAGGCCCGCCGCTTCGCCGTCACGGACCGGGCGCCGGCCCGAGGTGATGTCGAAGAAGTCCTTGCCCTGCTGGGCGGATTCGAACACGAACGTCGAGGTCAGGAACACCGGTGGCTTCAGCGATCCTTCCGACAGCGCCGGCGAGTAGCCGTAGCCCATCATCAGGGTCTCCGGCCGCAGCTGCCGGCCTCCGACGTCGCGCTGCTTGTAGTCCGAGTTCTTCATCGACCCTCTCCCTCACGCATCTCCACAACAACGCCGCACGCGTACCGCGGCGGCACGACAACCCCGGTTCCGGTCGACCGGAACGGCACTTCCTTCTCCCGCAAGCACTTCCGCGCAGCCTCGACGTCGCGCACCCTCAGCGACAGCACGGTCGAGCCCGGTGCCACCGCCTCGGGGTACTCGCCCGCGACGAGCTCGACCACCGACACGTCGCCGAACGCCGCGGTGATCCCCAGGTCCGCTCCGCCGGTCACCACTCCGAGCCGCTCCACGCGCTCGGCGGTGTTCGGGTGACTCATCAGCTCCGGCAGCCACGTGTACTCGGGCGTGCGGATCTCGTTGCAGAACAGCTGCAGGTACGGCAGACCCACCTCGGGGAAGAACGCGATCGAGAACTCCGCCCTGGCCGTACCGCCGCCGGGCAGCCCCACGTCCCGGCCGACGCGGTGCGGCTCGGTCACCGTGACGCCGGCTGCCCGCGCCTCGGCCACCGCCGCCGCCGTGTCGTCCGTGCGCAACGCCAATCCCGCCACGCCTTCCCGAGCCGCCACGGCCTGGCAGATGTCCTGATTGAACGGCGTGGGTTCGAGCACGCCGAGCAGCTCGACGTAGTTGCCCGCCAGCATCACGGCGTGGTTGGCCGTGCCCATTTCCGCGCTGTGCCGCCCGAAGGGCGACACAGTGAACCCGAGCCGCGCGAACGTGTCGCGCGCCGCGGACAGGTCACGGACCAGCAGCACGCAGTGGTCCAGCCCGGTGATGTGCCGCATTTTCCGCTCCTCACGTCGGCGCCCTCAGGCGCGGGGTTCCCGCTCCACCGTCACGCCGAAATCCCGCAGCCGGGACACGGCGTGCTCGGCGTCCACCACGCGCTCCGGCAGGTGCAGGCCCGCGGCGAGCGGCTCCTCGCCGGACAGACCGAGCAGACGCTCGGTGCCGATCACCACGCCCGCCGCGGTGAGGTGGGCCTGGCCGAAGGGGTCGCTGACCGTGGTGCGCACCCGGTGCGCGGCGCCGTCGGTGCCGAGGCCGGTGAGGTCGGCGTAGATCTCGTGCGACGCCCGGTCTCCGCTCGCGGTACCGCGCGAAGTCCCCTCGCCGAGGTCGAACCGCACGTTCGGCGCGCCCGTGACCGCGGCCAGGCCGGCGACGTCGAGCACGCCCATCGGCTGCGCCTCGAACGCGGGCAGGCCGGCCCGCGACACCGACCGCCGGTTCGCCGCCTCCACCGCCAGGTGTTCCCACCGCCCTTCCCGCCGGGCCAGACCCGGCACGAAAAACGCGCCGCGGTCGTTCGAGGTCATCGCACCGACGGCGTCGGCCGGGTCGAACAGGGCGGCCAGTTCGATGGTGTCGACCCGCTCGAACTCTCGCGCGGCGGTGAGCGCCGCGTACGTGGTCGCGCCGGCTTGCCAGTGCCCGAGCAGCAGCGCGGGCTTGCGCGCCAGCGCAGCCGCCAGGAGCGCGGTGGGGCCGACGTTGTCCATCTTCCGGACGATCCCGAGGTGCGCGGTACCGGCACGCAACGCCGCGACGAGCAGATCGTCGTGCGGGTCCTGCATCATCGAGATCACCAGGTCCACCTCGCCCGCCGCGGCCAGGGACCCGGCCGCGTCGTCGAGGTCGAACCGCACGAGCTCGGCCCCCACCTCCCCGGCCAGCTCCCTGCCCGCCTCGGGAGACCGCCCGCCGAGAACGAGGTCCACGTCGTGCCCCGCCGCACGGAGGTGTCTCGCCACCCAGCCTCCGACCAGCCCGTAGCCACCGACGATCAGCACCCGCGTCATGGTTCACCTCATCCGCACTAAGTTACGAACCGTAAGCTACCATTAGTAGCTTAGGTGTCAAGGGGCGGATCGGCTGCCAGGTGAACGCTCGTCGACGGAACCGCGCCGGAGTTGTTGATCTCCGTGCGCGCCGATTACCGTGACGGGTGTTCCCCCGAATGGAGGCATCCTGATGAACGGTCCGGACCAGCCGGCGGTGCCGGAAGGCGTAGGCATCACGGCTCTCGTCACGGCGTACGCCCGTGCGCAGGAGTCGCGCGCCGCGCAGCCGCGGTTCGTCGACCCGTACGCCGAGCAGTTCGTGGGCGCCGCGACCGGCGTGGCCACCGACGGCCGGCTGCCCCGGCTCGGGCCGGCCCGCGATGACGGCTCGTCGGCGCTGTGGGAAAGCCTCTTCGCCTACTTCGCCGGGCGCACCCCGTTCTACGACCGCTTCGTGCTCGACGCCGGCGTCTCTCAGATCGTGGTGCTGGGCGCGGGTTCGACGCGCGGGCCTTCCGCCTGCCGTTCGCCGCCGGCACGACGGTGTTCGAAGTGGACAGTGCGCCGGTGCTGAACCTCAAGGACGCCACCGCGGCGGACGCACGTCCCGCGGCACGCCGGGTGTCGGTGATCGCCGACCTGCGCGAGGACTGGCTGTCCACCCTCGCCGCCCACGGCTTCGACCGGCGGCGGCCCACCGCCTGGGTCGCGGAGGGTCTGCTGCCCTACCTGACCCCGCCCCAGGCCGACGCGCTGCTCACGACCATCACGGCGGTGTCCGCGCCGGGCAGCCGGTTCGCGGGCGAGTACCTCAGCCGACCGACCCGGATGACCGACCTGCCGATGTCCGACGAGCAGGACCGCGCGGTCGCGAACGTCTTCGTGAGCGCCGACCAGGGCGGCCCGGACGTGGAACCCGAGAAGTGGCTCTCGGCGCACGGGTGGACCGGAGAGCAGGTCGACTTCGCGGACGAGCTGGCGGCCGCCGGGCACGAGCTGCCGGCGCTGTTCGACCCGGCGAAGCCCGATCCCCTGCGGCTCTGGCTGTTCACCGGCCGGCTCTGACCGGCGCCGCACCACGCCAAGCCGCGTCCTGGCCGAGGTTCCCGCACAAAGCCGCCCGCACAACGGAAAGGCGGCACCGGAATCCGGCACCGCCCTTCGTCACCTGGGTGTCCGAAGGTGTGCCGGGTCGGGGCACCGGCACACCTTCGGGCGTCTCACTCCCCCGCTCAGCCCTCCCGCAGCCGCAGGGCCAGCGCGACCGCGCCCAGCAGCGACGCGTCCTGGTCGAACCGCGCCGCGACCAGCTCCGGCGGGAACGGCACGGCCGCGGCGAGCCGGTCGCGCAAGGCCGGCAGCAGCACGTCGGCCGAGCGGACCAGGCCGCCGCCGACCGCGATGCGCTGCGGGTCGAAGGCGATGGCCAGGTTGGCGACGTGCATGGACAACTCGTCCAACGCCGAGGTCACCAGTTCCTTCGCCTGCGTGTTCTCGCGGGCCAGGGCGAACAGCTCCCCGGCCGTGACCGGACGGCCGAGCAGCTGCTC
This sequence comes from Amycolatopsis rhabdoformis, assembly GCF_035918295.1. GTDB lineage: Bacteria > Actinomycetota > Actinomycetes > Mycobacteriales > Pseudonocardiaceae > Amycolatopsis > Amycolatopsis rhabdoformis. The sequence continues at coordinate 865,498 of NZ_CP142149.1, read as the reverse complement.
GGCGCGCCGGCCCAGGCCGCGGCCGCCGACGGCTTCCTCCAGCGGCGCGGAGCCGCCGGCGAACCCGTCGGTGCCCTGGGGCGAAAGGAGGTTGTAGCCGATCTCCCCCGCCGCCCCGTTGGCGCCGGCCAGGAGCACCCCGCCGATGAGGACGGCGGCCGCGATGCCCGTGCCGAGCGACAGGAACACCGCGGGGTCGGCGCCCGCGAGGGCGCCGAACTCCCACTCCGCCAGCGCGGCCGCCTTGGCGTCCGTGCCGGTGGCGATCGGAACGCCGCCGAACTCGGCCGCCACGAGCGAACGCAGGTGCAGCTGTTCCCACCCCGGCACGTTGGGCGCGAGCAGGATCCGGTCCTCCAGCACGATTCCCGGGCTGACGACACCGACCGAGTCGACACGCGCGCCCTCGTCCGCCACCAGGGCCCTGGCCCCGGCGAGCGCGCGCGTCACCACCTGTTCGGCCCCCGCCTCGGCGTCGGTGTCCAGCCGGCGGGTGGCCAGCAGGGTCCCGTCGTCGTCGGCGAGCCCCAGCGCCACTTTCGTGCCGCCGAAGTCGATACCCAGGATCACTCGCGAGTCCCCTCGATCGCCGGCGGACGGACGGCGTAACCACCGTGGTGACCGCGCGAAGCAGGCACGACCACGTTGCCCGTGTTGAACCCGTCGACCGTGATCACGGCGGGCGCGCCGTGCAGGTCGGCGGACCGGTAAGTCACCGTGAGCGTCTGCGACTCGCCGGGCCACAGGGTGATGTCGTTGTCGTCCCAGGTCGCCGCGGCGAGCTGGTTGTCCCCGGACGCCACGCCACCGGAAGCGGTGCCCCGGCGGACGTCGGCCCGCAGGAAGAACCCGACCGCCGCGTTCTTCGACGTGTTGGTGACCGTGACCGTGGTCGCCGTGTCGGCGCCGTCCGGACCCGCCACGCGCTTCGTGGACGACTGCACGCCGACCTGTGCCTTCGGCAGGTCACGCAGCGCGGACATGTCACTGTACTGGCTGAGCGTGGCCTGCGGCTGGCCCAGGGTCTTGTTCCAGTCGACCACGTCCTTCTGCGTGGACAGCCAGTAGACGTTGCGGTCCACGACCTTCCCGCCCTGGGTCACCTGCAGCTCCACGAAGTACACCTGCGCCTTGGCCGGCGCCTTCGTCTCGGCGGGCACCTTCGGCTTGAGCAGACCGGTGACGACACCCTGCGAGTTGAGCGACACGTTCTTCGCCGTCTGGTCGTCGAGCACCTTGCCGGTGGCGTCGTGGACCGTGGCCCGCACCGAAACGCCGGACTTCGTGTCGCCGCCGAGGTTGGCCAGCGTCACCGACCCATTGTCGTAGCCGTAGATCGCGTGCAGCGGCGCGTTGGCCTTCTTGGCGCCGAAGAACGCGCCCGGCTGGTCACCGTCGTCGTTGTAGAGCGACCACAGCAGGGTCGGCCAGCCCTTGTTCAGCTGCCAGTACACGACGCCGGTCGACGGGTTGTCCTTGTCGGTCGAGTGCGCGATGAACGCCTCGAACTGCGAGCGGGTGTTCTCGTAGTTCGCGACCTGCGCGGACTCCACATAGGACTCCAGCGAGTTCCACTTGCCGTAGCGCTGGGTGATGGAGTTGTCCAGCGTGTACAGCGTACCGAAGGCGTAACCGCCGTGGTCGGGCTCGAAGTTGGCGTGGTACTGGTTGTAGGCCGGGTCCTGCCAGAGCTTCGCCTGCTCGTCGGGCGAGAGGAACCGCCTGATGGAGTCGAGCGTCGGCACGGTGTGCCCGGCGCTCTGCTCGCTCGCGAAGCCCCACGAGCCACCGGCGTTGGTGCGGCTGGAGTCGTCGGCGTCGAAGTGCGACGTGTCGTACCAGTAAGCCGGCGGAACCCAGTCGTACGGGCCTTCCTTCTCGCCCGAAACGCCGAGCGTCGGGGTGCTCTTGTACTCGGCCGAGGCGATCACCGGCACCTGGAAGTCGGCTTCCTTGAAGGCCGCCAGCGTCTCGGACTCCTGGCGCGCGACGGGTTCGTTGTCGCTCCAGCCGTAGTTGAACACGCTCGGGTGGTTGCGCTCGCGCTGCGCGATCGAGTACGCGGAGTCGTGCATGATCCGGTAGTCGCGGTCGGTGAGCTTCGAGGCGTGCTCGGGCTGCCAGGCGTCACAGCACAGGAAGCCGCCGATCACCAGCAGGCCCGCGCGGTCGGCCTGGTCGTAGAAGTCCTGCGGCATGTCGTGGCCCTCGAGCCGCACGCCGCTCAGGCCCATGTTCTTGATCAGCGCGATCTGGTGCGCGGTGTCGGCCTTGTCGTAGCGCAGGAACAGGTCCGGCGCGAAACCGCCGCCGCGGAACACGAAGTCCTTGCCGTTCACGGCGAACAGCCGCGAGCCCTGCGGCAGCGGGGCCGACTTGCCCACGAGCTTCGAGGTCACCGTGCGGATGCCGAAGGTGTCCGAAGAGGACGTGGACACCACGCCGCCCTGCGCCACCGAGGTGTCCAAGGTGTACAGCGGCTGCGCACCCATCGAGTACGGCCACCACACCTGCGGCTTGCGGATCTTCAGCGCGGCGAACTTCGCCGGGGTGAAGGTGACCGTCTGCTTGGTGTGGGCCGCGACCTGCACGCGCTGCTTGACCACGATCGGCGCGCCCGACGGCGGGTTCACCGTGGCCGTGACATCACCGGTCTGCGCCGAGCCGGCGTTGTTGGTCACGTCGACCTTCACCGTGAGCGAAGACGTGGACAGGTCGGGCGCGTTGTCCTGCACCACGTGGGCGTTGTCGCCGGTGAGCGCGTCGGACAGCTGCAGCGTGGGCGGGTACTGGATGCCGGTGTTGTTGTCCGGCGGGATCTGGCCCCAGTCGACCTGGTCGAGCGTGTACATCGTGAGCGGGTCGTTGGGGTAGACCTTGATCGCCAGGGTGTTCTTGCCCGGCTTCAGCAGCTTGGTGACGTCGAAGGTGTGGCCGGCGAACGCGCCGCTCACCACGTCCTTGGCCGCCACGAGCGTGCCGTTCACCCACACGTCGCCCTCGCCGACGATGCCCGGGATCGTGAGCGCGCCGTTCTTGCCCTTCACGAAGCCGGGGTCGAAGTCGGTGCGGTACCACCACGGGTCGGAAAACGGCTTCGTGGTCACCGGGCCGAGCTGGTCCACGTAGCCGAAGCACTTGCGCATGTTGTCGGAGTAGAAGACGTCCGGGCACTTTCCGTTCTGCACCAACGCGTTGATCTCGGTGCCCGGCGCGCCCGCGTCGTCGGACTTCACCGGCAGCCAGCCCTTGGTGGAGTAGCCCGGTTGCGAGACGCGGTCACCGCCGTCCGTCACGCTCGCGGTGGTGAGCACCTGCCAGCCGGCGGTGCCGATCGTGGACAGGCCCTGCTCACGCGGGGCGTGGTGCTGGGGCGAGGCGGCGGGCGCCTGGGCCGAAGCCGTGGCGCTCACCACCCCGGGGACCAGGATCAGCGCGGCGGCCGCCGCGATCCCGGCGACGAGCGGTTTCCTCATGCCTCGAGCCCCTTGTCGGTCGGCTGCTGCGCGAGGACGAACTCCTCGCGGATTTCCTTCGGTCCGAACGGCCACGTCTTCTCCGCCGCGGCGTAGATCAGGAAAGCGATGACCCCGAGCACGATCCACGCCACCGACAGCACGATCGAGAGCGTGGTGGCGGAGATGTAGATGTACACCCAGCCGGCGAGCGCGATGATCGTCGGGATCGGGTAGAGGAACTGGCGGTACGGCCGCTTCAGCGTCGGCTGGCGGCGGCGCAGCACCCAGATCGCCGCGACCTGCGCGAGCGACTGGATGATCACGAGCACCGTCACGGCCGCGTTGATCACGTCGGTGAGGGTGAACAGCGAGCCGATCGCCGTGATCACGCCCATCGTCAGCACGCCGGCGGTGGGCAGGTTGAGCTTCGGGTGCAGCTTCGCGAACACCGGCAGGAACACCTTGTCGCGCGCGGCTTCGAACGGCACGCGCGAGCCGCCGAGCAGGCCCGCGAACACCGAACCGATCGCGGCGATGATGATGAAGACGGTGATGATCTTCGCGGTGACCGTGCCCCACGCCTGTTCCAGCACGGTGGAGGCGACCGACGTCGCGTTCTTCAGCTCGTCGAGCGGGATCGAGCCGAGCACTCCGACCTGCAGCAGGAAGTAGAGCGCCATGATGCCGAGGATCGAGAAGATGATCGACCGCGGGATGGTGCGGCCCGGGTTGCGGACCTCACCGCCGAGGTAGGCGGTGGTGTTGTACCCGAGGTAGTCGTAGATCGCGATCACGAGACCGGCGCCGAGGCCGCCCCAGAACGCGCCGCCCGAGCCGAACGCGCCGGGCGTGAAGGCGAAGGCCTGGCCGCCGCTGAAGTGCGAGAAGGCCGCGATGATCACCGTGAGCACGGCGAACAGCATGACCACGAACAGCACGGTGGTGAGCTTGCTGATCTGGCCGATGCGGCGGAACAGCGCGAGCACGATCACCACGATGATCGCGATGCCGATGATCTTGCCGAGCGGGGTCACGCCACCGTCGTCGACCACGCCCGGGATCAGGTAACCGAGGTACTGGACGAGGCCGATGATGCCCGTGGACATGATCAGCGGGATGAAGAGCACGGCGCTCCAGGCGAACAGGAACGGCATCAGCCGGCCGGTGCGGTACTGGAACGCTTCACGGAGGTAGATGTAGGTGCCGCCGGCGCCGGGCAGCGCCGCGCCGAGCTCGGCCCACACGAGGCCGTCGGCCAGGGCGATGATCGCGCCGATGATCCAGCCGAACATCGCCTGGGGGCCGCCCATGGTGGCGACCATGGCGGGGATGGTCACGAACGGGCCGATCCCGCACATCTGCGTCATGTTGATCGCGGTCGCCTGCAGCGGCCCGATCTTGCGTTCGAGACCGGTCCGTGGAAGATCCGCCGTCCCGGAACCCCCCGAACGGGTGGGTGAGCTCACGTCGTGCCTCCATCCAATAGTTAAGAAAGGTTCTTAACATAAGATTTGCAGGGTCGGAAGGGTCGCGTTCGTAAAGTTGTGGAAACGGCGAGGGGTGGTGGGGAGCATGGCAGGGCCGCAGGTGGGCACACCGGCGAACATGCGCGAGCTGAACCAGCGGCTGGTACTGGACCGGTTGCGCGCCGGCGGTGAGGCCACCCGGCCCAGGATCGCCGCCGACACGGGACTTTCGAAGCCGACGGTGAGCCAGGCGCTGCTCGATCTGGAGCAGTGCGGATTGGTCCGGGCCACCGGCCACAGCCCGGCCGGGCCCGGCCGCGCCGCCGTGGTCTACCGCGTGGCACCCGACGCCGGCCATGTCGTCGGAGTGGACATCGGCCGGCGCTCGATCCGCGTGGCCGTGGCCGATCTCGACGGCACCGTGGTGGCGCGCCTGGACGAGCCCAACCGCTGCCGCTCGGGCACCGCGCTCGTCCGCACGGTCGGCGACGCGGTGGCCGGCACGGTCTCCTCGGCCGGGCTGCGGCCGGCCGACATCGTCGCCACCGTGGTCGGCACTCCAGGCATTCCGGACGCGCGCACCGGAACCGTGCACCGCGCGCCGAACCTGCCCGGCTGGGAACGCCCCGGCCTGCTGCACTCGCTGCGCGATCGGTTGTGCGCGTCCGGCTCCGACCTCGTGGTGGAGAACGACGCGAACCTCTGCGCCGTCGGCGAGCACGCCCTCGGCGCGGCCCTCGGCGTCGACGTCCTGGTCTGCCTCACCGTCGGCACCGGCATCGGCATGGGCGTGCTCGTCGGCGGCCGCCTCTTCCGCGGCGCCCACGGCGCGGCGGGCGAGATCGCGGACCTCCCCGCCGGCGCGCGGGCCGGCGGGGCCCGCGCTCACCGGCCCGGGCCGATGGAGGACGTGGCTTCGGCGCACGCGATCGTCGCGCGGGCCAGGGTTCTGGGGCTGGCGACAGTGCGCAGTGCCCGGGAAGTCTTCGCGCTGGCGTCCGCCGGGGACGAGGTGGCGCTGCGAGTGGTCGCGGAGGAGGCCGCGCACCTGGCCCACGTGGTCGCCGCGGTGACGGCGGTGCTGGACCCGGGACTCATCGTGCTGGGCGGCGGCATCGGGAGCAACGCGGCACTACTGGCCGAGCCCATGCGCGCCGCACTGGCCGCGACGACGCCCTTCGCACCCGAGATCGTGGGCGGGCGCCTCGGCGCGGAGGCGGTGCTGGCGGGCGCGGTCACGACGGCGCTGGGAACGGCGCGGGAGCTGGTGTTCGAACGCCGCGCACCACGCAGAACAGCGGCGCAGGCCTGAACCTCACGTCGCCGCGGCCTGGATGACCGCGCGGAGATCATCGAAGTCACAGGAGAACTCGGCGGCACGGACACGGTACTGGCGGGCGCCGTCGCGACGGCACTCGGAACGGCGCGGGAGCTGGTGTTCGAACGCCGCGCACCACGCAGAACAGCAGCGCAAGCCTGAACCTCACGACGCCGCCGCCCGGACAACCGCGAGCAGGTCATCGAAGTCACGGGAGAACTCGGCGACTCAGAGGCGGTGCCGGCGGGCGCGGTCACGACAGCACTCGGAACCGCGCGGGAACTGGTGTTCCAACGCCGCGCACCGCGCAGAACAGCGGCGCAGGCCTGAACCTCACGACGCCGCCGCCCGCACGACCGCGAGAAGGTCGTCGAGGTCGCGGCCGAACTCGGCGGCGCAGCACGACGACGCCGCCAGCACCCGAGATCGTGGCCGAGCGCCTCGACGCGGAGGCGGCACTGGCGCGCGCGGTCACGACGGCACCGGGAACGGCGCTGGATCTGGCGTTCCAACGCCGCGCACCGCGCAGAACAGCAGCGCAAGCCTGAACCTCACGACGCCGCCGCCCGGACGACCGCGAGGAGGTCGTCGAGGTCGCGGGTGAACTCGGCGGCGCAGTCGGCGTGGTGTGCCGCGGCGCCGAGGCGGTGGTGGGCCGGCAGGTCGGCGGGCCCGAGCCCGACGCGGCGCGAGCGGGCGAGCCGGGTCGACGCGGCGAAGCGGCCGTCGACCTCCGAGAGCACGAAGCCGAGTACGAACGTGGACAGCAGCCGTTCCAGGCGGGGGACCTCGGTGTCGGGCACGCCGAGGTCCAGCAGTGCCTGGTAGACGCGCTCGGCCGGGACCAGGGAGGTTTCGCCGGCGGCCGGCCGGGTGAACAGCAGGCCCGCCACGGCGGGGTGGGCGCGGGCGACCGCGCGCACTCCCCCGGCCAGCTCGCGCAGGCGGGTGAGCGGGTCGAGGTCCGCGGCCGGCTCGGGCAGCAGCGTGAGCAGGTGGGTGGTGATGCCGTCGAGGAGGTCGTCCTTGCTGCGGAAGTAGCCGTACAGCGCCATGGGCGTGAGGCCGAGTCGGGCGGCGACGCCGCGCATCGAGAGAGCCGGCAGGCCGCGTTCGGCCGCCAGCTCGAGGGCGGCGCCCACGATCTCGGACCGGCGGGCGGTCTTGAGTCTGCGCACCCGGCGGAGTCTGCACCGTAGACCCGTCGATCTACGGCGTAGACCGCGCACCGGAACCCGATCGAGCGACAGTGCGCAGCCCGGCCGGGGTCCCCACTGTCCATTGTGGTCACTGCACGGGACCGATGAACGGGGTTCACCCCGGCGCGCCGCGGAGGCGGTTGGCGATCGCGATCACCGACCCCATATCGTTGCGCGGCAGCCATTCGGAGGTGGAACGCGAACGTGCCCGAAGTCGACTACTACGCGGTGCTCGGCGTGGGGAAGACGGCGTCGCCCCCGGAGATCAAGGCGGCCTACCGCCGGCTGGCGAAGACGCTGCACCCCGACGCGGGCGGCACCGTCGGCACGTTCCAGCTGCTGCGCGAGGCCTACGACACGCTGAGTGACTCCCGCGCTCGCGCTGCGTACGACGCGGGCATCCCGAGCGTGCACACGCGCCCGCCGGCGAAGCCGAAGCGCCGCCGGTTCAGCGAGGAGCCCGGGTTCGTGCCCGAGCCGCTGGACCTCGAACCGGACGAGCTCGAGTGGTGGGAGTTCGCGGCGCAGGATCCGCGCGTACGCCACGGCCGGCGGCGCGGACCGGGGCACACGCCGGTGGTCGTGGCCGTCGCCGGGATGGTGCTGGTGCTCGCGCCGCTGGTGCTGGGCGTGGACTTCACGCCGCCGGTGCTCATCGTGTGGCTCGTGCTCACGGCCGGCACGGCCCTGCTGGTGCATCGCCTGGCCCGCGGATACCTGGCCGCGCGGCGCGCCCGCAGCGAGTTCGCCGCCGAGTTCGGTGGTGGCGCGGTGTTCGGCAGCCCCGGCGTGGAAGCCGACGAGCTCGCCGAACGCCTCACGGCCGACCTGCTCGAGCGCTACCTCACGCGCCTGCCCGCCGCCCGCATCTTCCACGGCCTCGCCTGGCCCGGGTCCGTGTTCGCCGACGTGGACCACGCCGTGCTGTGCGGCAAGCGGCTGGTGCTCATCGAGTCGAAGCAGTGGCTGCCCGGCCACTACGAAACCGACGAAGACGGCCGCCTGCTGCGCAACGGCCGGCCCTTCCGCGGCGGCGGCTCCCGCCTCGCCGAGAGCCTCGAGTCCTACCGCGACCTGCTGCCCGGCCTCGCGGTGCGCGGCGCCATGATCGTCTACCCGAGCCGCGACGGCGCCGTGACCACCGCCGAGGACGACTTCGACTTCGAACCGGCCCCGCCCATGACGCCGGAGCAGTTCCTGCGCGAGATCGGCGGCTGGCTCTCGGCCGAACCGTCCACTGTGGACCACGACGCACTGCGCACGATCCGCGCGCAGGTGGTGGGCAGCGGCCGCGCCGCCTGAGCCACACTGGACGGCGTGAACACCGCGGCCACCCTGGGCACCGTCCTGCTCGTCTACGCGCCCGCGGCCGTGACGCCGGGCCCGAACTTCGTGCTCATCGCCCACACCGCGGCCGCCGGGTCACGGCGCGCCGCGCTCGCCGTGGCGGCCGGGGTCGTCGCGGCCGGCGGGCTGCTCGCGACGGTCGCCGTGTTCGGCCTGGGCACGCTCCTGGCGAGCACGCCGTGGCTCGCCACCGCGCTGCGGATCGCCTGCGGCCTCTACCTCGCCTGGCTCGGCGTGCGGCTGTGGCTGAAGGCAAAAGCGCCCACGACCGGGCCGCTCCCGGAGCGGCGCAACGCCTTCGGCCAAGGCATGCTCAGCAACGTCACCAACCCGAAGGCCGCCGTGTTCTTCGGCAGCGTGCTCACCGCCACGCTGCCCCCGACCGAGCCCACTCCCACGAAGATCGCCGCGATCGGCCTCATCGTGCTGGCGTCGGCGACCTGGCACCTGTCCGTGGCGCTGCTGTTCTCCTCCCCCGCCACCCAACGCTGGTACGACCGCGTGCGCCCGACGCTGAACCGGGTCGTCGGCACGGTCCTCGTCGCGCTCGGGATCGCGCTGGCGGTAACCGGGTGAAGCCGTGACGGGTGCCTTGAGGGACTCGTGTTCCCCCAAGGCGCCCTTCACAGACCCGGGTCTCAGCCGTGCGAGCGGTTCTTCGCCGCACGTGCCGAGTTGGTGCACACCTCCCCGACGTCCACGGTCTGGCCGCGGTCGAGGTACACGTCGGCGATGCCCGCCAGCTTGCCCTTCGCGGTGGTGCAGGTGAGCTGGTAAGCCTCCTTCGGCCCGTACGTCGGCGGAATCGGCGAGGCGAACGAGACGCCCCCGGTCCAGTCGTCCACCTGCGCCGGGTCGGCCTGCGCGTAGTTCACCAGCACCGCGCGGTAGTCACCGGCGGGCGGGTCGAACAGCACCGCGTGTTCCGACGTGGTGCCGCCGTTGGCCGACGACGTCACGGCGTTGCCCGCCGCGTCGTACACGTACAGGTCCCAGTCGGTGTCGGGGTTCGCCCAGCTCACGTCCACGCTGAACTTGCCGTTGTCCACCTTCGGCAACCCGTCGACGTGGAACGTGAAGCTCTCCGAAGCCGGGTTGCCCGGGTATGCCTCGTTGATCGGCGGCACGCCCGCCGGGTTCGCCACGGCGTAGCCGGCCTGCGGCGGCCCCTGCGGATCACGCCCGTAACGGCCCGCCACGTACGGCCGCGTCGACGGGTTCACCGACCACGCGAACCGGCCACCGGTCGAGGCGTAGGTGGAGTTCAGGTCGTCGGTCACGTACACCGGCGGCTTGGTGGAGCCGTCGGGCTGCAGCACGGGAGACGTCGGGGTCTGGAACGTCTTGTGCAGCTTGAGCTGGTAACCCTTCGGCGCCGTGCCGATCAGTGTGGAGTGCGCGGCCGGGTCGGCGGTGTTGCGCAGCATTTCCAGCAGCGCACCGCTGTTGCCGCCCTTGCCCGCGCCGGACGACGGGGCCAGGCCCGCGTACTCCGCGACCACACCGACCTCGTACGGCGTGTGGAACCCGGAGCCGCCGATCTCGATCGTGAAGCCCCAGCCGCCGGTGGCCCAGTACGACCAGTCCTCCGTGGTGCCGGTGGTGTCGTAGAGGGCCCAGCTCGGTTCGTTCGTGTACCCGTTGTGCGCGGCCAGTTTCGCGCCCAGCGCCTGGTACACCGGGTCTTCGAGCGGCGGCTTCACGTCGGCGACGCCCGGCGGGCGCAGCACGAGCGCCGCGTTGGTGTGGAAGGTGATCAGGTTCGTGACCTGCCGCGACGACACGACCGAACGTATGTTGCGCGACTCCGGCTCGCTGAACGGCGCGGACCCGCGGAACGTCTCGCTGCTCCACGTCAGGCCCGCTCCCCCGCCGCCCCAGAACCCCGCGTAGTTGCGGTTCGGATCGGTGCCGCGCTGCGCGCCACCCGGGTTCGCCTTGCACACGCCGGTGGCGAACTGCGGCGGCGAATCGGCGGAGTTGCAGTTCTTGCGTTTCATTTCATAGTCGAACCTCGTGAAATCACCACGGGGCTCGGCTTCGCGGGAGATCGAGAAGCCGTCGGGGTTCACGATCGGCACGATGATGTTGCGCGTCTTGCCGACCAGCCCGCGGATCGTGGTGTCGTGGGCGTAGCCGTTGACCAGCTGGTAGGCCCACTCCATCGTGGTCTCGCCGGCCGGCCATTCCCGCGCGTGGTGCACCCCCATGGTGAAGTCGACCGGCTTGCCGTCGGCGGTGTTCGCCACGTCCGTGGCGATCTCGAGCCCGACGACGTCGCGGCCCTCCCACGTCGGCTCCGGCAGCGTGAACGCCTTGACCAGCTTGGGGTTCTTGCGCGCGAGCTCCTTCATCTCGTACTCGTAGTCGTACAGGTGGCGGTAGCTCGTGCGGCCGGACGGCAGCACCGACGCGGCCGCCTTCGCGGCGTACTCGCGGTCAGTCTTCGCATCGCGGATCGACTTCGCCGACAGATCCGGCTCGACCACGGTGGACTTCAGCCCGCTGGCGGCGAGCGTGTGACGGTCGGCGTCGCCGGCGAGCACCACCTCGACACCGGTGGCGTCACCCTTTTCGGTGACATCGAGGCCGAGGCCGAGGAGCTTGTTCTTGTCCGCGCGCGAAGGCGTGTGCACGCGCACCAGCTCCGCGCGCTGGGCCGGCGCGGCGGAGCCGGTCGGGGTGCCCTGCGGGGTCAGCGCGAGGAAGTCGACGCCGACCTTTGCCTCCTTCGCGTTGCCTGCGTAGCGGCAGGCCTGGACCACGAGCTGCTGGCCCTTCTTCACGAAGCTCTCGGCGAGCTCATGGGTGCGCAGCGCCGCCGAGGCCGCGACGAGCGCCCCGGTGGCCTTGTCGAACACGGCGAGGTCCCAGTCGCCCTCGGCGCCGGCACCCGGCGTCAAGCGGGCCTGGACCAGGCCGTCCACCGTCGCGGCGACCTCGCGGCGGTCGGTGCCGGGCGCGCCGGCGGGTTGGAGCGCGGCGAAACACGAGCGGGTGACGGCGCGGTCGGCGCGGACCACGTTCTGCGCGGCCGTGGCCGTCGTCGGCAGCGCGACGAACGTGCCGGTCAGGACGCCGGCCGCGGCCAGCAGCACCCACGGTCTCGATCTTCTGCCTGAAAGTCGTTGTGAAAGAGGTGAATTCCCCACGTTCGCGGACCTCCCGGAGCCGAGCCGAAGCTGGGACGCTTCGGCAGCGAACGACCATATCGACGCAAAACGACCGGGGTAACCTTCGGAAGTACGGGATCATCCGCTCACAGCGGTCACATACCCGTCCTGGCTAATCTCGAAGGATGACCGCCGTCGCCGAGGACCGCCGCCCCGCCCTCCTGTCGATCGCCGGCATCGCCGCGTTCGCGATCGGGGCCGCACTGGTCCTGCTCCTGCAGCTGGTGCCGCCCACCGACGAGATCAGCGTGACCAGCCGCACGATCAGCGAGTACGGCCTGTCGGACAACAAGTGGGTGTTCGACCTCGCGGTGGTGCTGGTGGCCGTGAGCTCGGCCGTCACGCTCGCCGTGCTGCGGCTGCAGCGGCGGTTGCCGGTGGTCTCGGCCGTGTTCGGTGCACTGTGGACGATCGGGCTGCTGGTGATCGTGGCGTTCCCGAAGACCAACTGGGCCACCGCCACGGGTGGCGCGGCGGGCGGCACGCTGCACCGGGTGGCGAGCGTGGTCGCGTTCGTCTGCCTGCCGCTGGCGATCCTGCTGGCCGCGCGCACCACGTTCCCGCACTCACCGCGCCGCCGGTTCGCGGCGCGGCTGCTCGCGGCGCTGTCGCTGGGCTGGCTGGCGATCATCGTCGGCGCCGTGGTGGTGGCCGCGGTGAACGACGAACGCTGGTGGCTACTCATCCCGCTCGGCCTGGTCGAACGCGGGATGGCGCTCACGGAGCTGATCGCGTTGGCCGTGCTGGCGGCGCCGGTCCGGCGGACGAAAACCGCACTCGAACCGGCCGGTACCCAGGCGGCCTAGAGCGCCGGCCGAGCGGCATCCGACCGGGTCAGAACGCGGCGGGGCGGGAACCGGCCGTTCGAAACTCAGCCGGTCAAGCACTCAGTCAGCCGAGCGAGCGAGTCAGCCGAGTGAGTACTCAGCCGGCGTTTCCGGTACCGCGCCGGCTCAGAACTCGTCGCCCTGGCCCAGCTCGCGTTCGAGCTCGTCCGCGCGGGCCACGAGCGTGCGCAGCGGCCGGTCCAGCTCGTCGGCGATGTCGAGCGACGCGAGCGGCACGGTGTGCTTGATCAGGGCCACCCCGTCGACGATCGCCGCGCCGCCGACCCCGGCGCCGCCCACGAGCTCAAGCAAGCGGCGCAGGTCCACGCGGTCGGCCCAGCCGACGGGCGACGACAGCTCGGCCCAGGCGACCCCGTCGTGGTCGGGCAGGAGGTGCACGGTGGCCTGCTGCGTGCGGCCGTCCTCGGTGGGCAGGCGGAAGCGCAGCCAGCCGTCGTGGTCTTCGAGCACCTCGTAACGCAGGCGCACGAAACTGATCACGTCGTTCCAGATCGTCACGGTCGACACCTCTCGCCCCTCGGCCACGGCGCCAGCTTATCGGGCGGCGCCGCGTCCGCGCCCGGCGCGGGCTCGTGGCTCCGGCGGCTCGCCGGCCGGCCACGGACCCGCGCCTTCGGGGGACGGGGTCACCGGGCGGCGGACACCGCCGTGAGCACCGCGTCGAGCGCGCCGGGGTCTTCCATCGCGCTCGTGTCGCCGCGCGGGGCGCCGTCCACGAGGACGTCGCGCAGCAGGCGGCGCATGGTCTTGCCGGTGCGGGTCTTGGGCAGAGCCGTGACCGGGTAGACCTTGGCGAGCCGGGCGTAGCCGCCGAGCTCGTCGCCGACGCGGCGGATCAGCTCGGCCGACACCGAAGCGGCGTCGGCGCCGGCCAGCAGCGTCACGAAGGCGATGGGGACGGTGCCCTTCGTCGGGTCGGGGATGCCGACCACGGCGGCTTCGGCGACGCGCTCGTGGGCGGTCACCACGCCTTCGATCTCCATCGTCGAGATGCGGTGCGCGGCCACGTTGATCACGTCGTCGGCCCGCCCGAGCACCCACAGGTGGCCGTCGGTGTCCAGCACGGCCTCGTCCTTGGTGTTGTACTTGCCGGGGTACTGCTCGAAGTACGCCGAGAGGTACCGGCCGTGGTCGCCCCACACCGTGCGGGCCAGGGTCGGGAACGGCCGGGTGATCACCAGGTTTCCCTTGGTACCGGCCGGAACCGGCACGCCGTCGTCGTCCACGATCTCGCAGTGGTGGCCCGGCAGCGGCCGGCCGGCGGAGCCCGCCTTCAGCGCGTCGACGCCGGTGACCGGGTAGGTCCAGGTGGAGCCGGTCTCGGTCTGGCCGTAGGCGTTCACGATCGGCACGTCGAGGTGCGCGGTGCCCCAGGTGAAGGTCTCGGCGTCGAGCGGTTCGCCCTGCACGGTGATCAGCTTCAGGTTCGGCAGCGGGTGCGCCGCGCACAGGTCCTCGCCGAACGCGCGCAGCATCCGCAGCACGGTCGGCGCGGCCAGCACCTGCGTGACCTCGTGGCGTTCGCAGAACTCGTAGAACCGTTCCTTCGTCGGGGTGTCGAGCGCGCCCTCGTAACACGCGATCGTGGTACCGCAGGCCAGCCCGCCGATCACGGCCTGGATCGGGAACGTCAGCCAGCCGACGTCGGCCGCGACCCAGTACACGTCGCCCTCTTCGAGGCCGGCCTGCCAGTAGGCGTTGGCCCAGGTGCCGACCAGGAACCCGGCGACCGAGTGCACCACGCCCTTCGGCGTGGACTCGGTGCCGCTGGTGAAGATCAGGAACGCCGGGTCGTTGGCCTCCAGCGGCACGGCCGGCGTGCCTTCGGGGTGGCGCGCGACGAGGTCGGCGTAGGACACCTCGCCGGCTTCGAGCGGCAGGTCGCGGCCGGTGCGGTCGAGCACCACGACCTGGCCGAGGTCCGGCAGGCCCGGGCGGGCCGAGCGCAGCGTCTCCAGCAGCGGCACGAGCTTCCCGCGCCGGTACGACGCGTCGGCGACCACCACGGCCTTGGCGCCGGAGACCTTGAGCCGCGCGGCCACGGCGTCCTTGCCGAAGCCGGAGAACAGCACCGTGTAGATCGCGCCGATCCGGTTGCACGCGTGGATGGCGGTGAACGCCTCGACGAGGTTCGGCAGGTAGATCGCGACCACGTCGCCCTTGCCGATCCCCAGCTCCAGCAGCCCCGCCGCCAGCGACGACGTCTCCCGCGCCAGCTCGGCGTAGGTCACCGTGCGCGTGTCGCCGGGCTCGCCTTCCCACACCACGGCGGCGCGGTCGGCCGTGGCCGGGTCCTCGGCCCAGCGGTCGACGCAGTTGTCGGCGACGTTGAGCAGCCCGCCCGTGAAGTAGCGGAACTCCGGCAGCTCACCGCTGCGCACCTCGTCCCACGGCCGCATCCACCGCTGCCGCCCCGCGACCCACGCCCAGTACTCGTCCGGGTCGCGGTCGTGCAGCGCCCGCGCCTGCGCGATCTCCGCGGCCCGGCTCGCCGAGCGCCACCGTTCCGGAAGCTCCTGCAACGGAACGGAGATCAGCTGTTCCACACTGTCGGCCACGGCCACACTCCCTTGTGCGTTCGGTCGGTGAAGCGTCTGCTCAGACGGCCAGCCCCAGTGAACGCGCGATCAGCATCCGCTGCACTTCGGACGTGCCCTCGCCGATGGTGAGGATGCGGGCGTCCTGGTGGTGCCGGGTCGCGGCCGTCTCTTCGATGAAGCCGTAGCCTCCCTGCAACTGCGTCGCCAGGTAGGCGGCCTTGTTCGCGGCTTCCGACGCGACCAGCTTCGCGGTGGCGGCGGCCTCCCTGATCGACAAGCCGTGATCGTACTTCCACGCGCCGTCGTAGGTCATGGTGCGGGCGGTGGCGGCGAGCGCGCCGATGTCGGCGGCCTGGAAAGCCACCGCCTGGTGGTTGCCGAGCGGCTTGCCGAACGACGTGCGCTGCGAGATGAAGCGCAGCGTGTCGGCGAGGCAGCCGCGCGCGAGCCCGGCGCTCATCGCGGCGATCGGCAGCCGCGCCCAGGTGAGGAACTCGAGCGCGTCGCGGTAACCCCGGCCCGGTTCCGAGAGCACCGCGTCGGCCGGCACGCGGACGTCGTCGAAGAACAGCGGGTGCGTGTCGGACGAGCGCCAGCCCAGCTTCGGGTAGCCCTTGCCGACGGTGACCCCCGGCGCGTCGAGCGGCACGAGGAACGCCGACACCGGCGGACGCCCGCGCTCGCCGTCGCCGACGGCGGCCATCAGGATCACGTAGCGCGAGAACGGCGTGCCGGAGTTGGTGATGAACTGCTTGGCGCCGTTGATCACCCAGCCGTCGCCGTCCTGGCGCGCGACCGTGCTGATGTTGCCCGCGTCGGACCCGCCCGAGGGCTCGGTGAGGCCGATCGAGATGAACGTCTCGCCGGTGGCGGCCGAGGGCAGGATCTGCCGGCACAGCTCGGGCCGGTCCTGCGCGAGGTGCGCGAAGAGCGCCGCGCAGATGGCCTGCACGTGCACGGTGACCGCGAGCGAAGAGTCCACTGTGGCCAGTTCCTCGATGGTGAGGCACAGCGTGCGCAGATCCGCGCCGGCCCCGCCGAACTCCGCGGGCACCATCAGCCCGAACACGCCCAGGCGCCCCGCTTCGGCCACCAGGTCGGCGTCGAATCGCGACTCGATGCTGCGCTGCGCCGCTCCGGGCTCGACGACGTCGGCGGTGAACTTCCGCACCGTGTCGCGCCACTGCAGGTGCTCGGGGGTGAAGGCCCACGGCAGCTCGTAACCGTGATCGGCCAGCTGGCCACCGCGCGCGGCGTTCGTGGTGGTCGCGGTCATTCGGCATCACCCGTTCTTCCGGTCTCCCCGCCCAGCCGGGACTGGGCCGTCCGGAGCAAACCTAGGTTCGGCCGGTCGGAGCGGATACCCACGAGTGGGGGTGGTCAGCCCGCCGGCAGGAACGGTGCCACCAGCAGCTCCGCCAGCTCGTCCGCCAGCTGCGCCGGCCCGACGGCGCCGGCCGGGTCGTACCAGTCCGGCAGGTAGGCCAGCGTGCCGTACGCGATCTCCAGGCACAGCCGCGCCTTCCGCGGCTCGGTGCCGAGCTCCTGCGCCGTCCGCTCGAACACGGTCGCGTGCTCGCGGCGCAGCGTGAGCACGGCGTCCTGCAGCGCGGGCACGCTCACGCGGGCCTTGAAGAACAACGGCACGTACTCGGGGTAGTCGCGGACCTCGATCAGCACCTGTTCGCGGAAGAGCCGGCGCAGGCGTTCCCGCGGTTCGGGCTCGGCGTCGGCGATCGCGTGCAGGCGGGCGGACACGTCGGCGGCCGATTGGCGCAGGCAGCGCAGGAAGAGCTCTTCCTTGGAGGACACGTAGTAGTAGAGGCTGGCGCCCCGCAGGTCGAGCTCGGCGGCGATGAGGTCGAAGTTCGCGCCCTCGTAGCCGTGGCGGGCGAACACGCGCGCCGCGGCGCGTTCGAGGCGGGCCACACGGGCGGCGCGTTTGCGCTCGGCCCGGGTCAGCGGTTCGGGCGCGGCGGC
Source organism: Amycolatopsis rhabdoformis (assembly GCF_035918295.1). Classification (GTDB taxonomy): domain Bacteria; phylum Actinomycetota; class Actinomycetes; order Mycobacteriales; family Pseudonocardiaceae; genus Amycolatopsis; species Amycolatopsis rhabdoformis. Next base: position 848,169 of record NZ_CP142149.1, on the reverse strand, counting down.
CACCGATGCGTTTTCGGACCCGCCGGCCGGGATGCTCCCCACCGCGGTCACGGTAGCAAGCCGGCCCTGCGCGCCCGGTACACGGCTTCGCCGCGGGTGTGACTGTCCAATTTGGCCATCGCGCTCTTCAGGTACGACTTCACGGTCTGCACGGTGAGGCCGAGCCGGCGCGCGACGGCCTCGTTGGCGTGCCCCATCGCCACGGCCGTGAGCACGTCCAGCTCGCGCGGCGAGAGCCGAACCGGCAGGTCGGCCTCCTTCGGCGGTCCCGAGAGGCCCGAGAGGCAAGCGCCCAGCTCCGTGAGCCGGCGGCGCACCGCGGGGTCGGGCACGGCGGCGGCGATCTCGGCCAGCTCCGCGGCGATGTCGACGGCCGAGCGCTGCCGGGGCGGCTCTTCGGCGGCCGAGCGCTTCACGAGGTCGACGACCCGGTCGATGAGCCCTTCGCCGAAGATCACCGACGTGCGGGCCGCGCCGTACACGACGTCGCGCACCACGCCGTCGGTCTTCACCGGCACGGCGAACATCGCGCTCAGGCCCTCGCCGGCCACCGCGCCGTCGAAGCGGTGGGTGATGCCCTTGGCCGCCACGTAGTCGCGCACGAACACCGGCCGTTCCAGCGCGATGCAGCGCCCGCCGACCCCCTCGCCCTTGGGGATCGCCAGGTCGCGCAGCAGGTCAGTGCGCGCGCCGTCGAACCGGTCGAGCACGAACGTGCCCGTGGCGCGGTCCACGGACGCGGCGAACGCGATGTCCACGGGCCCGAGCCCGCGAACGGCGCGCAGCACCTCACCGACGCGCATCCGCTCTTCGCGCGGCGTCGTCGTCGACATCCCGGCCTCCTTCCACCGCCGACCGCCGGCAGCTGAGACCCGCATCACTTTACGTAGTCGCTCCTGGAATTTCTACTCGGCTCTTGAAAAAGGGCGGCCGGCGGCGCCCGAGGTCGGGTGAGTGAAGCCGGCGAACGGTGGTGTCAGCGAGTCACCAGGGGGCGGCCCAGCGGAAGGCCGCGACCACCGGTTTCGGTGAACATGAGGTCGGCGTAGAGGTAGACCTGCACCGCGACGAACGCGAAGACCACGGCACCGCCCGCGCGGATCAGACCGGTGGCGCCGGTCATCGTGCCGGCGAGCAACAGAGCGAGGGCGACATCGACGAAACCCAGCATGAGGGTGAAGCTCGCCGGCAGGCGCAGCGTCACGAGGGTGACCAGGACGATGGTGATCAACCAGCACCACAGCCAGGCGACCTGGGCGTCGGTGGCGGAAACCGCGGAGCCGCCGAACCAGCTGTGGGCCAGGCCCAGCGTGAGGACCACGTAGCTGGCGTAGAACCCGAAGAACACGGCGAACAGGCCGGCGGAGACACTCTGCCCGAGCGCCGCGGCCCAGATGGTGGTGATCAGCAGCCCCACGGCGGTACACGTGCCGAGGATGGCGAGCGTGGCGCCGGCGGCACCGCCGGGCAGCGCGCCGACGTTGACCAGCCCGAGGCCGAGGGCGCCCGCGATGACCGTGGGCACGCCGATGACTCCCGGGTTGCCCGCGAGCGGGTTGGCCGTCGGCACCGGGGCTTCCGGTTCGGTCGTCTTGCCGGCCGAGCCGGTGGCGAGGTCCGGCGTGTCATCGGAGATGACGGTCATCACCGTGCTCCTTCTGGGGTGCGGATCGAATCGGTGCGCGACGGCGACCAGGTCGCGTGGTCGCGCTGTGCCGAGGCGAGCCGGCGGACGGTCGCGCCTTCGGGAGGTTCTCGCCGGGGATGGCGAGGTGAGGTCGGTGGCGTCGGCACTCGGCCGGCCCGGCACGTCCGGGCACGCGTGCGCGTCACGGGCGCACGCGGTTGTACTGCACGGGCCACTGGATCGTGCCGCCGAGCTCGGCCGCGGCTCGGCGCGCCCAGTACGGGTCGCGCAGCAGCTCGCGGGCCAGGAGAACCGCGTCGGCCTTGCCCGAGGTGATGATCTCCTGGGCCTGCGCGGGCTCGGTGATCAATCCGACGGCCGCCACCGGCATCCCGGTCTCGGTGCGCACCCGCTCGGCGAACGGCACCTGGTAACCAGGACCTCCGATGATCTTCGCGTCGGGGACGTTCGCGCCGGTGGACACGTCCATCAGGTCGACGCCGTGCGCCGTGAGCTCCTTGGCGAAGCGAACGGTGTCGTCGAGGGTCCAGCCCTCACGGTCGTCCTCCGGGTTCTCGGCGAGCCAGTCGGTGGCGGAGATGCGGAAGAACACCGGCAGGTCCTCCGGCCACACCCGGCGGACCGCGTCGACCACCTCCAGCGCGAACCGCGTCCGGCACTCGAACGAACCGCCGTAGTCATCGGTGCGGTGGTTGCTGTACGGCGACAGGAACTGGTGGATCAGGTAGCCGTGCGCGCCCTGGATCTCGACGACGTCGAACCCGGCCTCCAGCGCACGTTCCGCGGCCGCCGCAAACTCCCGCACGATCTCGCCGATCCGACGGCGGGTCAGTTCCTCCGGGATCAGCGAGGACTCGGTGTACGGGACGGCGCTGGGACCGACCGGCGTCCAGGCGTGCGGCTCGTCCGGCGCGGGCCGGCGTCCGCCGTCGCCCCAGGGACGTTCGGTGCAGGCCTTGCGGCCGGCATGCGTCAGCTGGATCCCGGCGGCGGTGCCCTGGGACTTCAGGAACGCCGTGATCCGCCGGAAGCCGTCGACCTGCGTGCGGTTCCAGATGCCGAGGTCGAAGCGGGTGATCCGGCCCTCCGGGCTCACCGCCGTCCCCTCGGTGAGGATCAATCCGGTACCGCCCGCGGCGCGCGCGGACAGGTGGGCGAAATGCCAATCCGTCGGAACGCCCGTCTGCTCACCTTCGGGCGCCGCGCTGTACTGGCACATGGCCGACATCCAGATCCGGTTGGGGATCGTCAGCGACCTGAGCGGGTACGGGGTGAAGAGCGTGGTCAACCTCGACTCCTTTGTGGACTTCGGTCTCCGGGACGGCCCTTTGCTTCGACGACAGGACGGCCGGCTAGAGATCCAGCGTCAGCTGGGCGGTCTTCGCGCGGGAAACGCAGATCATCATCGTGGTGTTCTCGGCGCGTTCCTCGTCGGTCAGGAGCATGTCCCGGTGTTCCGGGATGCCGTCGAGCACGGTGGTCTCGCAGGAGCCGCAGACGCCCTCTTCGCATTGCGACACCTGCTGGATACCCGCGTCGCGGAGGGTGGCGAGGATGCTTTGCCCGGCGGGGACGGTGCACCGGACCCCGGACCTCGCGCACGTGACCTCGAACGCCGTGTCACCAGAGGTGTCGATGTCCTCGGCGGTGAATCGTTCCGTCCGCACCGCCGTGTGCGCGGGTGCGGCGTCGTCGATCGCCGACAGCAGCCGGACGGGACCGCAGGCGTAGACGGAAGTGCCCGGGGTCAGCCCCCGGAGCAGCCCGGGGACGTCGAGCCGCCGGGTCGCCGGCGAGTAGGTGGTCACGCGGTCCCCGTAGCTTTCGGCGAGCTCCGGGAGGAACGCCATGCTCTCGGCGCAGCGCCCCGCGTAGTGCAGTTCCCACGGCACTCCGCGCGAATCCGCCTCGGCGATCATGGCCCGGATCGGCGTGATCCCGATCCCCCCGGCGACGAAGACGACCGGACCCTCGCCGGTCAGCGAAAAGTGGTTCCGCAGCCCGCTGATCCGAAGCGTCGTGCCTTCGGCGACGTTGCTGTGCAACCAGGACGACCCGCCCCTCGACTCGGGCTCCCGCAACACGGCGATGCGCAGGAAATCCGCGTCGGGTGGCCCGCACAAGGAGTACTGGCGCGTCAGGCCGGTTCGGGGAATGTCCACGTCGATGTGCGCACCCGCGGACCATTGCGGAAGCGGCATCCCGGCCGGTGGCGCGAGATCGAGCGTCATCACCGCGTCAGCCACGCGTCGGCGGCGAACGACGCTGAAGTCGAGCGGCAAGGCGCCGGTGCCATCGAGGACTGTTTCACTGCTGGACGAAGTTAACGGCACGAGCATCCTTTCGGGGTGGGCAGGGCGGACCGGGCGGGCGAGCGGCGACACCGCTCGCCCGCCACGGGTGGCGGTGATTTGTGGAGGCAGCGACCGACCGTCGCGACGATCGGGTCAGGCGACCGCGGGCAGCACGGCCTCTTCCCGGTTTTCCTTGGCCGCCTTGCCGAGCAGGGTCATGGAGACCAGGCTGATCAGGCACAGGGTCACCGAGTACCCGGCCACGGCCGTCCACGAGCCCGTCCCCGTCAGCAACGCCTGGGCGATGAACGGTGCGAATCCACCACCGAGCACCGCTGCGAGCTGGTAGCTCAGCGAAATTCCGGTGTAGCGGACCTTGACGCTGAAGGCACCGGCGAGGATCGAAGCGATCGGGGCGTACGCCGCGGCGTTGAAGGCGTTGCCGATCATGCGCACGGCGAGGATCGCCGCGAACGATCCGGTGTTCACGATCAGGTAAGTGGGGAAGGCGAGAACGGCCAACCCGATGATTCCGACGTAGAACACCGTGCGGTTGCCGATCCGGTCGGCCAGCCGGGCGAACACGAACGTCATCCCGGCGTTGACCGCCGAGCCCATGATGGTGACGAGCAGCATCGACGAGGCCGGCACTCCGGCGCGGCTCGTGGCGTAGGACAGCAGAAACACCTGGCCGAGGTAGAAGTCCGTGCTCGTCACGATGGTCAAGCCGATGGTCAGCGCGACCGTGCGGGGGTACTTGGTCAGCACCTGGAGCAGCGGAAGCTTTTCCGCCTTTTTAGTTCTGGCCGAGAACTCCGGGCTTTCGGCCACGCCCGAGCGCACGAGAACGGCGATGGCCACGACCACGATGCTGAGCAGGAACGGGATTCGCCAGCCCCACGAAAGCAGCGCTTGCTTGTCCAGCGCCCCTTGGAGCACGAAGAACATCGCCGCCGAGAGGAGATAGGCGATGGGCACGGCCGCCTGGGTGAACGCGCCGTAGAAAGTACGCCGGTTCTGTGGCGCGTGTTCGATGGCCATCAGCGTAGCGCCGCCCCATTCGCCTCCGGCGGCGAAGCCCTGAAGCAGCCGCAGCAGCACGAGCAGGGCCGGCGCCCAGATCCCGATCGCCGCGTAGGACGGCAGAACGCCGATGGCGACGGTCGCGCCTCCCATCAGCAGAACCGTCGCCATCAGCATCGGACGGCGTCCGTACTTGTCACCGAGGTGGCCGATGATCACCCCGCCGAGCGGGCGCATGATGAATCCCGCACCGAACGCCGCGAACGCGGTCAGCGTGCCCGTCGCCGGATCGCTCGACGGGAAGAACACCTGCGAGAAGATCAGCGCGGCGGCCGTGCCGTAGATGAAGAAGTCATACCACTCAATCGTCGTGCCGAGCATCGCCGCTGCGAGTACCCGGGCACTGCTCACCTTTTTCTGGGGCAAAGTCGGATCCTTGGACTCCACCGAGGCGTCGATCATTACCGTACCTCCGTTGGTGCGGTGGGGCTGACTCGAGTGTGAAAGCATTTCTTGCTGCGCCGCGCGAAACCGTCGAACTGTTCACGACGACGTCGACCGACGCGGTTCGAAATCTCCTGGTGGATCTCCACCCGATTTCTTGGGTCGTTACTCGCTCAGCCTTGTGAGCCGGCTTGTCCGATGCCGTGGCCGGTCATCGGTGACAGCGGAAGATCGCCCCGTTCGACGAATGCGCGGGGGAAAGAAGTTCCGGCCTTCTCGCCGGAACGGTGGGCCTGCTCAGGACCGCAGCGACGGGCGCGGGGTCGGGACTTCCCGGTGCGTCTCCAGCCGGTGGCGCAGCCACTGTTCGCGGAGCTTTTCGAGCTGGTCGTGGGCGTCGAGAGCGTCCCTGCTCTCGGCGACGCATCCGTCCAGCTCCGGATATTCGAGGCGACAAACCCACTCGCCGCTTTCGGATTCGCGAGTGGACACGTCGAGCATGTACGGAATGGACAATGCGCGTTCGAGTGCGCCGTCGCCAGAGGTGCGTCCGGCCGGGCCGAGGTCAGACACCGGCAGCCAGCGCGGGATCGGTCGTCGGCTCCTCGGTGCCGTCACGCAGGCCTTGTGTCGCGGCGAGCCAGTCGGCGCCCGTGGGCAGCACGACCCCGCCGGAACGCTGGCGGTAGAGATCGGGTTCGTTGGCACCGGGCGGAAGTTCGCCGCTGTCGACGAACGTGCGAAGAGCTCGCAGGATCCTCCGCCGGACGCGGATGACCATCACGTCGGAGCTGCCGAGGTGCTCACCGCCGCGGTCCAGCACCGGTCCCATGCTCTCGGTCATCGCACGGTCCTCGAGGGGCACGCTGTCGAGGCCGGTGAAGCTGCGCCCGCTGCGTTGGGCTTCACGGTCGATCTCGAAGTCGTTGTCCAGGGTACGAGCGGAACGGAACCGGCCGTGCCAGTCGGTCGTGTTCGGCAGCAGCCTGAGGTTCTCGTAGGTCTCGGCCCCGATCGCGAGATCACTCGGCACCTCGTCCGCGGTGGCCAGGTACACCATGGTGTGCTCGTCGTCGAGGGGAACCCGCGCGGTCACGGTCTTGGAGCTGCCGAGAAGCCCGGTGGGGATCATGGTGTAGAACGGGAACAAGTAGTGGGCGATGCGCCAGTACGTCTCCTCGTCGCTGCCGGCAGGTCGGTAGGCGCCGTAGGACGAGCCGAATTCGGTGTCGACCACCTTGTACCTCGGAGCCCGGTCCTCCAGCATGTGGCGGAGGAAGGTGCCCTCGGGCGCGGCGTCGTTGCCCAGGTGACCGACGTGCAGGAAGCCGAAGTGGCTCGTGTCGATGTCACCCTCGAGCGCCTGGAGCCAGTTGCAGTTGATCTGGAAGACGTTGATGGACCGCGTCTCGCTCAGCTCCTCGTCGAAGAACTCCAACGCGGGCAGCGGCGGCGGCTCCTCCTGCGAGCCGAGGTAGGCCCACACCAACCCGCCCCGCTCGACAACCGGTACCGACCTGGCTCGGACCTTGTCCTTGAAATTGCTCTCGATCGGCTCGTTCGGCATGTCGAGGCACCGCCCCGAGACATCGAACTTCCACCCGTGGTAGACGCACCGCAGACCGCCCTCCTCGTTGCGCCCGAAGAACAGTGACGCGCCGCGGTGCGGACACTGCGCGGCCAGCATCCCCACCTTCCCGGAACTGTCGCGGAACGCGATGAAGCGTTCACCCAGCAGGAGAACCCGGACCGGGTCGCAGTCGGGCGCGGGCAACTCGGTGGACACCATCGCGGGCATCCAGTACTCGCGCATCATCGACCCCATCGGCGTTCCGGGCCCGACCTTGGTGAGCAACTCGTTGTCGCTCGAACTGAGCATCACTTCTCCTCGACTTCGAGGCGTGCCGCGTACACGGAACGCACGAACGGAACCCCGGAACAACCCGGGGGAAGACTCGAACATCGTTCAGCTTCGGTATTTACGCACTTGATCTCGACGCGTGTCAAGCACGTCTTTTCGGCAGGGCCGACCCGGCAGGTCGACCGTCCGGGGTGGCGGCTGTAGCGTCTGGACGGTGTCGCCAGCACCCGAGAACTCGCCGTTGAGCCCCGCGAACGTTGCCCTCCCACCCCAGGAACGAGGACGCACGCGGCGGGCGCAGATCGTCCGCGCCACAGCGCTCTTGATCGATTCGGCGTTCTCCACGGGCCGCCGGGGATTGACGCTGCGCGGGATCGCCGAGGCCGCCGAAACACCCGTGGCGTCGATCTACCACTACTTCCCCGATGTGGACTCGATCGTGGCCGCGGTGGCCGCCGAGTACGGCAGTGAACTCAGCTCGGCCGTCGAAGCTGGGGTATCTCGCCCCACCGCCTCCGCGAGCAGCCTGCTGGACACCATTTTCGCCGTCTACCGCGAATTCTTTTCGGCTCGACCCGGTCTGCGTGAACTGTGGTTCGACCGGAAAGCCTCGGACAAGGTCGTCGAGATCCATCGCCACTTCCGCGCCGGACTGGCCAAGATTTTAGGCGCTGGATTGGACAAGTACTCGACGAAGCCGCACGATCTCCTGACGTATCAAACCTGGATCGAAATCACCGGAATCCTGTGGGAAATGGCGTTCCAGTGCGATCCGGAGGGAGACAACCGCGTAATCGCCGAGATTTCCGAAGTGTCGAAGAGATTCCTGCACCGGCGGTTGGGCATCACTTTTCCTCCGTCCGCCGGAACACGCGGGAGGGACCGGGAAAAACCCGCCGCGAGCCACGCGACAAGCTCGGCACCAGCAGAAGAATCCGCACCACGAACCTGGGAGTTGCCGCCGCCACCGCAGGCGCGAGGGCGGAAGAACAGGACGCTGATCCTGGCGGCCGCGTCAGCGCTCATCAATGCTCAAGGACCGCACGGCCCCGACGTGAACGTCCGCGCCATCGCCGGCGCGGCCGGGACGTCACCGGGGTCGATCTACCGCTACTTCGAAGACCTCGATTCCCTGGTGGCCGCCGTCGCCGCCGCGTACATGCACGACCTCCTCGCAGTTCTCGACGAGGTGGAGGACGCCTCCGAAGGACAGGATTACGGTTCGTTCAACAAGCGCAAGATGGCCGCATACCAGGCGTTCTTCGCTCGACGTCCCGGGCTGCGCGAGCTCTGGTTCGATCGGCGCACCTCCGAAAAGGTGCAGGAAACCCACGCCCACTACCGACGGATCCTCGCCGAGCGCAATCACCAGGCGATGGCCCGCTACTCACGCCTTCCCGGGGAGATGTTCGGCCACACTTTGCACATCGAGGTGACGGGTGCCCTGTGGGACTTGGCTTTCACGCTGGACCCGCAGGGGCACCCCTACGTGATCGACGAGATCGAAGAACTCGGCATCGACTTCGTGCGGCGCCTTCGCGAGCGGGAGAACTGACGCGCGGGCACCGAATTCGGGATCACCACAGCATGCGCGGGCCTGCGGTGGTGAAGCGGCTCCCTCAGAGCTTCGCTTCACCACCGCAGGCCTTCGGCGCGTAGCCGCTCGGGGTTACGAGTGCGGGTCGTCGACCTTGAGCTGGGCTCCGGGATCGGCGACGAACACGACCAGCAGCCTGGCCTGTTCCGTCGTGCTGGTGTTCTCCGTGAGGACGTGGTGTGAGCCGGGCTGCTCGATCCAGTTCTGACCCTGGTGGAAGGTGCTCACGGGTTGACCTTCGAGCTGGCTGCGCACGGTGCCGTCGAGCACGTAGGCGTAGACGAACGCGTCACCGTGCCGGTGTGCCGCGGCGCGTGCGCCGGGCGGGAAAGTGACGATCGCCGAGGTGAAGTTCTTGCCGTTCGCATTCGGCAGGGCCTGCTGCAGCAGCGGCGTCAAGGTTTCGGCGGGAGGCTGCGATGCCGCGGCGGGCATCACCATCGTGGTGGCCGACGCCGGCGCGGCGGCGGGCTGGTCCGAGGCGGCGCAGGCCGTGGCTCCGGTCAGCGCGGCCACGGTCAGGACGCCACCGGCAATCCGCATTCCGATCATGAAGGATCTCCTGGTGAGCTGTTGGTGAGGCGGAAAAATTCGGCTTGGCGGGGTCCGCTCGCCCCGTGAGCGTTGCCTCGTCGTCGAGTGCTCACCAGGAGGACGAGGCAGCACCCCGGGGTGTGACAGCGAAGCCACGCTCTGCACCCGCTCGCGACCTGACCTCCGGCTGCCGGCCTCCCTCATATGACGCACGTCACGATCGTCGACCCGCAGCACGCGCGTCCCCGGCAACGCACCGGCGCAGGGCACCGCGAACCGGCGAACTCCGTCAGACCGAACGTGCGGGCGATCGGACAGGCGGCCTGACCGGCACCGGGACGGAAAACCGTCGGCCGCCCCGGGCACCCGGGTCCACCAGGGTCCGGGCAGGGCAGCCCGGTTCGGGGAAATGTCATCGGGATCTCTTACAAAGCGGGCGCTTAGTCAGGCAGACTGCGAGCCTGACTGCTGTTCTCAACGATGAGGAGGGTCCCTCGTGACCGATTCCCCCGCCCGGGTTGCCATCGTGACGGGAGCCGGCCGCGGCATCGGTGCCGCCGTCGCCCGCCGCCTCTCCGCCGACGGGTTCGCCGTCGGCCTGCTGGACCTCGACGAGTCCGCGGTGAAGCAGGGCGCGGAGGCGATCGTGGCCGAGGGCGGCCGGGCCGTCGGCGTGTCGCTGGACGTGAGCGACGCCGACCAGGTCGAGGCCGCCGTCACGCGGGTCGCCGAAGAGCTCGGCGCGCCGACCGTGCTGGTGAACAACGCCGGCATCACGCGCGACAACCTGCTGTTCAAGATGACCGAGAACGACTGGGACTCCGTGCTCGGCGTGCACCTCAAGGGCTCGTTCCTGATGTCGCGCGCGGTGCAGAAGTACCAGACCGAGGCCAAGTGGGGCCGGATCGTGAACCTGTCCAGCACCTCGGCGCTGGGCAACCGCGGCCAGGTGAACTACTCCGCCGCCAAGGCCGGCATGCAGGGCTTCACCAAGACCCTCGCCATCGAGCTCGGCAAGTTCGGCGTGACCGCCAACGCGATCGCGCCCGGGTTCATCGCCACGGACATGACGGCGGCCACCGCCGAGCGGCTCGGCATGGACTTCGAGGACTTCAAGAAGGCCGCCGCGTCCCAGATCCCGGTGCAGCGCGTGGGCACGCCCGACGACATCGCGCACCTGACCTCGTTCCTCGTGAGCGAGGGCGCGGGCTTCGTGTCGGGTCAGGTCATCTACGTCGCCGGCGGACCGAAGGACTGAGGCTGATGCGCGTTTTCGAGAACATCGACGAGTTCGCGGCCGCCGCGGGCGAGCACCTCGGCGAGAGCGCGTGGCTCACCGTCACGCAGGAGCGCGTTCAGCAGTTCGCCGACGCGACCGACGATCACCAGTGGATCCACCTCGACACCGACAAGGCGGCCGCGGGTCCGTTCGGCACCACGATCGCCCACGGCTTCCTCACGCTTTCGCTGCTGCCGCACTTCGGCTCGCAGGTCTACCGCGTGGACGGCCTGAAGATGGGCATCAACTACGGCCTCAACAAGGTGCGCTTCCCGCAGCCGGTGAAGGTCGGGGCCAAGGTGCGCGGCAGCGCGGACCTGCTCGAGGTGACAGACGTGACCGGGGGCAAGCAAGCTGTGGTGCGGTGGACCGTCGAGATCGACGGCGAGGCCAAACCGGCCTGCGTCGCCGAGTTCGTCGCCCGCCTGATCGCCTGAAGGACCGGCCAGGCACCCGGCCCGGGGGACTCCCGGGCCGGCGACTGTACGACATACCGACTAGTCGGTAGCCTGAGCCGGGTGAACCACGAGGAGGCCCGATGACCCCGTCCGACCCGCCAGGACTCGACCTGGCCCGCCTGCGCGCCTACCTCGACGAGCAGCGGCCCGGCCTGGTCACCGGCGAGCTGACCGCCGAGGTGGTGCAGGGCGGCCGCTCGAACCTCACCTACATCGTGGCCGACGGCGCGAACCGCTGGGTCGTGCGCCGCCCGCCGCTCGGGCACGTGCTGCCGACGGCGCACGACATGGCCCGCGAGTTCAAGGTGATCTCCGGCCTGGCCGGCACGGCGGTCCCGGTGCCCGGCACCGTGGTGCTGTGCCAGGACGCCGACGTGCTCGGCGCGCAGTTCTACGTGATGGAGTTCGTGGCCGGCACGCCGTACCGCACCGATTCCGAGCTGGCGCTGCTCGGCACCGAGCGCACCCGCGAGATCGGCTTCCGGCTCGTGGACACGCTGGTCGACCTGCACGCCGTGGACCCGGAAGCCGTCGGGCTCGGCGACTTCGGCCGACCCGAAGGCTTCCTCGAACGCCAGCTGCGGCGTTGGAAGAAGCAGCTCGACGGCTCGCGCAGCCGGGAGCTGCCCGGCGTCGACGAGCTGCACGACGGCCTCGCCGCGAAGCTGCCCACCTCTCCCCCGCCCACGATCGTGCACGGCGACTACCGGCTCGACAACGTGCTGGTGGACGGCGACGACCGCATCACCGCGGTGCTCGACTGGGAGATGTCCACGCTGGGCGATCCGCTCACCGACCTCGCGCTGCTGGTGGCCTACGCCGAGCGCGACAAGGTGTCACTGCAGATGGTGTCCAACGCCAGCTCCGCGCCCGGCTACCCGAGCACCGACGAGGTGATCGCCCGCTACGCCGAGCGCTCCGGCCGTGATGTGTCGGCGCTCAACTGGTACGTGAGCTTCGCGTTCTTCAAGCTCGCCGTGATCCTGGAAGGCATCTACTTCCGCTACAGCAAGGGCCAGACCGTCGGGTCGGGGTTCGAGGGCATCGGCGACGCCGTGGCCCCGCTCGTCGCCCACGGCTACGAGACGCTCAAAGAGGAGAAGTAGCAATGGACTTCGCGTTCGACGCGCGCACCGAGGAGCTGCGCGGGCAGCTGCTCGACTTCATGGACTCGCACGTCTACCCCGCCGAACCGGTCTTCGAGGAGCAGCTCGCCGCGCGCGAGAACCCCTGGTCGTCGGTGCCGGTCGTCGAAGAGCTCAAGGCCGAGGCGCGCAAGCGCGGCCTGTGGAACTTCTTCCTGCCGGGTGAGGACGGCGCGGGCCTGACCAACCTGCAGTACGCGCCGCTGGCCGAGATCACCGGCCGCAGCCCGCGGCTGGCGCCGACGGCGGTGAACTGCGCCGCGCCGGACACCGGCAACATGGAAGTGCTGCACATGTTCGGCAGCGAGCAGCAGAAGAAGCAGTGGCTGCAGCCGCTGCTCGACGGCGAGATCCGCTCGGCGTTCGCGATGACCGAGCCCGACGTCGCCTCGTCGGATGCGCGCAACATCGCCACCAGCATCCGGCGTGACGGCGACGAGTACGTGGTCAACGGCCGCAAGTGGTTCATCTCCGGTGCGATGAACCCGAACTGCAAGATCATGATCGTGATGGGCAAGACCGATCCGGACGCCCAGCCGCACCAGCAGCAGAGCATGATCCTCGTGCCGCGCGACGCGCCGGGCGTGACGATCAAGCGCGGCATGCACGTGTTCGGCTACACCGACGGCGACCACGGTGGCCACGCCGAGGTGCTGTTCGAGGACGTGCGCGTGCCGGCCGAGAACCTCATCGCGAACGAGGGCGCGGGCTTCGCGATCGCGCAGGCCCGTCTCGGCCCCGGCCGCATCCACCACTGCATGCGCGCGATCGGCATGGCCGAGCGGGCGCTGGAGCTGATGTGCCGCCGCACGCTCTCGCGCGAGACGTTCGGCAAGCCCATCGCCGAGGCCGGGGTGGTGCAGGACTGGATCGCCGAGTCGCGCGTGAAGATCGAGCAGCAGCGGCTGCTGGTGCTCAAGACCGCGTGGCTGATGGACACCGTGGGCAACCAGGGCGCGCACACCGAGATCCAGTCGATCAAGATCTCCACGCCGATCACCGTGGAGTGGATCCTGGACAAGGCGGTGCAGGCGCACGGCGCCGGCGGCGTGAGCCAGGACTTCCCGCTGGCCGAGCTGTGGGCGGGCGTGCGCACGCTGCGCCTGGCCGACGGGCCGGACGAGGTGCACAAGCGCTCGCTGGCGCGCCGTGAGCTGAAGAAGTACCGGGCGGAGGCCGGCCGATGAGCGTCACCGCCGAAGACCTGCGCGGGCAGGTCGCCGCGTTCCTCGCCGAGCACGACCCCGCTTCCGTCGAGCGCCTGGACTTCCTGCGGGCCCGCTACGACGCCGGCCTCGCGTGGGTGCACTTCCCCGAGGGCCTCGGGGGCCAGGGCGCGCCGCGCGCGCTGCAACCCGTGGTCGAGGGCGCGTTCGCCGCCGCCGGAGCCCCGGACAACGACCCGCGCCGCATCGGCATCGGCCTCGGCATGGCCGCGCCGACGATCCTCGCGTTCGGCACCGAGGAGCAGCGCACGCGCTTCCTGCGTCCACTGTGGACGGGTGAAGAGGTGTGGTGCCAGCTGTTCAGCGAACCCGGAGCGGGCTCCGACCTCGCCGCGCTGGCCACGCGCGCGGTGCGCGACGGCGACGACTGGGTGGTGACCGGGCAGAAGGTGTGGACCTCGGGCGCGCACAACTCGCAGTGGGCGATCCTCGTGACGCGCACCGACCCGGACGTGCCGAAGCACCAGGGCATGACCTACTTCCTGTGCGACATGACCGCGCCCGGCGTCGAGGTGCGGCCGCTGCGCCAGATCACCGGTGAGGCCGAGTTCAACGAGGTGTTCCTCACCGGCGTGCGGATCCCGGACACGCAGCGGCTCGGCGCCGTCGGCGAAGGCTGGAAGGTCGCGCAGACCACGCTGATGAACGAGCGCGTGGCCATCGGCGGCAACGCGCTGCCGCGTGAGGGCGGGCTGATCGGCATGGTCGCGAAGACCTGGCGCGAGCGGCCCGAGCTGCGCACGCCGGAGCTGCGCGACCGGCTCGTGCAGCACTGGGTGGAGGCCGAGTCGTTGCGGCTGGCCGCTTCCCGGCTGCGCCAGCAGCTCACCGCGGGCGCGCCGGGGCCGGAGGGCTCCGCGATGAAGGTGGCTTTCTCCGAACTGAACCAGAAGCTCACCGGGCTGGAGATCGAGCTGCTCGGCGAAGAGGGCCTGCGCTACGACGACTGGACGCTGCGGCGGCCGGAGAAGGTCGACTTCCTCGGGCGCGAGGCGGGCTACCGCTACCTGCGCGCGAAGGGCAATTCGATCGAGGGCGGGACCTCGGAGGTCCTGCGCAACATCATCTCCGAACGCGTGCTGGGGCTGCCGTCCGAGCCGCGGGTGGACAAGGACGTCGCCTGGAAGGACCTGCCGCGATGAGCGAGCTGCCCACCCCGGACCTGCTGTACTCCGACGTCGAGGAAGACCTGCGCGCATCGGTGCGGGACCTGCTCACCGACCGGGCCTCCCCCGCGGCGCTGCTGGCCCGCGTGGAGACTTCGGAGCCGTACGACCTGAAGCTGTGGCGCACGCTGGCCGCCGACCTCGGCGCGGCCGGGCTGATGGTGCCCGAGGACCTCGGCGGCCACGGCGCTTCGGCGCGCGAGACGGCCGTGGTGCTCGAGGAGCTGGGCCGCAGCGTCGCGCCGGTGCCGTTCCTGGGCAGTGCGGTGCTGGCCACGTCGGCGCTGCTGGCCGCCGGAGGCTCGGTGGCCGCGGAGCTGCTGGGCCTGCTGGCGGCCGGTGAGCTGACCGGTGCGCTGGCCGTGCCGCTGTCCACCGCGCCGGGCGCGGCGTTCCCGGCTTCGGTGACCGCCGATGCTTCCGGGTCGTTGAGCGGACGGGTCGGGACGGTGGCCGACGCTTCGGTGGCCGAGCTGCTCGTGGTGCCGGCGACCGGGCCCGACGGACCGGGGCTGTACGCGGTGGAGGCCTCCGCGGCCCAGGTCACCGAGCTGGTGTCGCTGGACCTCACACGACGGGTGGCCGACGTCTCGCTCGACGGCGCGACGGCGCGGCTCGTGGTGTCCGGCGCGGCGGCGGAAGCGGCGCTCGCGTCCGCGTTGACCACGGCGGCGGGGCTGCTGGCGTCGGAGCAGACGGGCATCACGGAGTGGGCGTTGACGACCACCGTGACGTACCTGAAGGGGCGGTACCAGTTCGGCCGGCCGGTCGGCGGGTTCCAGTCGCTGAAGCACCGCTTGGCGAACCTGTACACCGACCTGGTGAACGCGCGCGCCACCGCGCGCTACGCGGCCGACGCGCTCGCCGGCGGCTTCGACGTGGACATCGCGGTGGGCGTGGCCCAGGCGCGCGTGGCGCCGATCGCGGTGCACGCCGTGGAGGAGGCGATCCAGCTGCACGGCGGGATCGGCATGACGTGGGAGCACCCC
This sequence comes from Amycolatopsis rhabdoformis, assembly GCF_035918295.1. GTDB lineage: Bacteria > Actinomycetota > Actinomycetes > Mycobacteriales > Pseudonocardiaceae > Amycolatopsis > Amycolatopsis rhabdoformis. The sequence continues at coordinate 832,505 of NZ_CP142149.1, read as the reverse complement.
GCGCACCTGTTCCTCAAGCGCGCCAAGAGCGACGAGCTCGCGCTCGGCACGCCGGGCCGCCACCGCGCGCGGCTGGCGGATCTCGTGGACCTGCCGGCCTGAGGTTTTGTTCCGGGGCCCCGCCCGCCTTTTCGGCTGGCGGGGCCCTTCGCCGTGGTGGACACTGTGGACGGTGGTGCCCGGCACGTAAGAACAGGCGGCAAGAGTGCACTTTTTCCTGTGGTGGCCGGAAGCTTCGGCTTCCTAGCCTGGTGATCATGGTCCCGGGCACCGAGCAGCTGACGATCACCGTCGGCACCCACCGCCACAGCGCGCTCGCGGCCGGCCCCGAGTCCGGGGACCTCGTCCTGTTGCTCCACGGCTGGGCGGAATTCGCCGATTCGTGGACCACGGAACTCGTGGCGCTGGGCGCGGCCGGCTACCGCGCCGTGGCCGTCGACCAGCGCGGCTACGCCTCAGGCGCGCGCCCCGCCGACGTCGACCAGTACTCCGTGCGCCACCTCATCACCGACGTGATCGCCTTCGCCGCGGCCCTCGGCTCCGACCGCTTCCACCTCGTCGCCCACGACTGGGGCGGCATGGTGGGCTGGGCGTTCGCCAGCGCTCATCCGCACCAGCTGCGTTCGCTGACCGTGCTGACGACCCCGCACCCGCTGGCCTTGCGCCGCGCGGCCTCGGACGACACGCGCCAGTTCCGCGACCTCGGCTACGTGCGCTTCTTCCGCCACCTCGACGGCCGCGCCGAGGCCTCCCTGCTCGCCGACAACGCCGCCGAGCTCCGCGCGGTTTATGGCGATCGCGTCCCCGCGGACCTGGTGGAACGCAACATTTCACGGCTCACGGAACCGGGCGCCCTGACGGCCACGCTCAACTGGTACCGCGGCCCGGCCGCGAGCGAGTTCGACATCCCCGCCGGCCGCATCTCCGTGCCGACGCTGTACCTGTGGGGCAGCGAGGACCCGTACCTGGGCCGCACGGCGGCCGAGCTGACCCGCTCTTTCGTGGACGGGCCTTACTCGTTCGAGGTCGTCGAGGGGGCCAGCCACTGGCTGCCGGAGGAGGCCGGGGAGTTCCTGGTGCCGCGGATTCTGGCGCACCTGGCTCGTCACTGACCGCTTTTTGTCGGTGCCCGTCGGTAGCGTTCTTTCTCGTGGACGCACCTGGTTGGGCTTACGAGAAGCCCCGTATCGCTGCTGCTGATCCCGCGTGGTCGGCGCGGGGCGCTGGGTTGTGCGCGCGGCTGGGTGAGGTGCTTCGGCCCTGGCTGGTCGAGGGCGTGGAGCACGTCGGGTCGACGTCGGTGCCGGGGCTGGCGGCGAAGCCGGTGGTGGATGTGATGGCTTCGGTGCGGGATGTCGATGAGGTGGTGGCTGAGGCTGGTTCGCTGTTGTCGTCGGCGGGGTGGGCGTATGTGCCGCCTTCGCTGGATGTCGGGGCGCCTTATCGCCGGTTCTTCGTCCTGCCTGATGCTGCGGGTGAGCAGCGGTTGGCACACCTGCACGTTCTGCCGGCGGGCCACCCGCGCTGGTCGGCCCAGCTCGCTTTCCGCGATGCGTTGCGCGCTGATCCGGCGCTGGCCGCGGAGTACGCCGCGCTGAAGCACCGGCTGACCAGGGAAACCGGGGACCGCGAGGCCTATACGGCGGGGAAGACGGAGTTCGTCACCGGCGTCCTTTCTCGGCACGCGGAGCCGCCTGTGGAGTGACGCCGGAGCGGCGCAGGCTCGCCGCGAGGAGGACACCGACTCGGTTCGAAGGCCACGCTGCGCAGGACACAGCGGCTGCACAGTCCGACACCGCTGGGCCGCGCAGAACCGTCGCGAAACAATACGGCCCCCACGCGGCTGCGCGAGGCGGGCAAGCCGCAGGTCACCTGGTCACCACGACCATCAAGCTTCCGGCCGCAGCATCGAGAGCAGCAGGTCAGCGAACTGATCCCCCACCTCGCGCGCCGACATCGGCCCACCCCGCCGGTACCAAGTGCCGAGGTGGTGCACCGACCCGAAGTAGAAATCCACCACCAGATCGGCAGGCTTGTCCGACCGGAACTCCCCCGAAGCCTGGCCTTCCTCGATCAACCGCCGGAACCGCTCGTGGTACTTGCGCCGCTCCGCACGCACCGCCTTGCGCTTGTCAGCGCTCAACTGGTGCATCGACTGCAGGAAGATCGTGTTGTCGTCCAGGTTGTCGATGCTGCTGACGACCACGTCGGACGCGGCGGCGGCCAGGCGTTCGCGCAGGGGGGCGTCGGAGGAGGCGACGCGTTCGAGTTGGGAGGTTTGTTCGCGCAGGACGCGGGCGTAGATCTCGTAGAGGAGGTCGTCCTTGGAGCCGAAGTAGTGGTACATGGCGCCCTTGGTGACGCCGGCGGCTTCGACGATCTCCTGCACCGAGGTGCGGTCGAAGCCCTTCTTGGCGAAGAGCTTCGTCGCGTGCTGGAGCAGGCGGCGGGGCACGGCGGCCTGCTCGCCGGGGTCGGCCGCCTTCCGCGTGGTCGCCCGGGTCATCCGCCCCACCCCCTCCTGAAGGGCCCAGAATACCGCCCGCGCGCCGCGGGCCCGGTCAGTACGCGCCCCCGTGGTCGAGCAGGCGGCGTGGGTTGTCGACGAGCATGGTGGTCAAGTCGGCCTCGCTCACGCCCCGGTTGCGAAGCGCGGGCAGCACGTCGTCGGTGATGTGCAGGTAGTGCCAGTTGGGCAGCACGGCCTCGCGGACCGGGGCTTCGAGCCAGTCGATATAACACGACGCGTCGTGCGAGAGCACCATGCTGCGGGCGTAACCGCGCTCGCACAAAGCAGCAACCGTGGCCACGCGCTCTTCGAACGGCAGGTACACGTCCACGCCGAAGCGGTCCATGCCCAGCAGCGAGCCGCGGTCGGCCAGGGCCGTCAGGTAGTCCAGGTCGGCCGAGTCGCCGCAGTGGCCGATGAGCACGCGCGAGAGGTCCACGCCCTCGGACTCGAACACGTCCTGCTGCTCCAGCCCGCGCCGCGTGCCGGCGTGGGTGTGGGTCATGATCGGCACGCCCGTGGCCCGGTGCGCCTTCGCGACGGCGCGCAGCACGCGCTCGACGCCGGGCGTCATGCCCGGCTCGTCGGTGGCGCACTTGAGCACGCCCGCCTTCACGCCGGTGCCGGCGATGCCCTCGGTGATGTCGCCGACGAACATCGCGACCAGCGGGTCGTCCCCGCCCAGCAGCGTGCCCGGGCCGCGCAGCGAGAGGTAGTGCGGCACGTCGTTGTACGTGTAGAGCCCGGTCGCCACCACGATCTGCAGCCCCACCTCGGCGGCCACCTTCTGCACGCGCGGCACGTAACGCCCCAGCCCGATCACCGTCGGGTCCACGATCGTGTCGATCCCGGCGTCCTTCAGGGCCTGCAGCTTGGCGATCGCTTCGGGCACGTGCACGGACTCGTCGAACCCGTCGTGGTCCGGGTAGTTGGCCACGAACTCCGGGCTCAGCACGAAGATGTGCTCGTGCATCAGCACCTTGCCCAGCCCGGCCGGTTTCACCGCGCCGCGCACCGTCTCGACCATCGTTCTCCCTAACCTCGGGCGCGCAGCTCGCGCCGCAGGATCTTGCCGGTGGTGGTCTTCGGCAGCTCGGCGAGCACCTCGACCGACCGGGGGTACTTGTAGGCGGCCAGCCGCTCCCGGCAGTACGCCACCAGCTCTTCGGGATCGGGCGCCGCACCGGGCGCCGCGCTCACGTACGCCTTCACGGTCTCGCCGCGGTACTCGTCCGGCACCCCCACCACGGCGGCCTCGCGCACGCCGGGATGCGTGTAGAGCACGTCCTCGACCTCGCGCGGCCACACCTTGAACCCCGCCGCGTTGATCATGTCCTTCAGCCGGTCGACGACGTAGACCCAGCCGCGCTCGTCCATGAACCCGACGTCGCCGGTCCGCAGCCGCCCGCCCGGCAGCGCCTCGGCCGTGGCTTCCGGCCGATTCCAGTAGCCGGGCACGACCATCGGCCCCTCGACCACGATCTCGCCCGCCTCGCCGGCCGGCAGCTCCGTGCCGTCGTCGGCGAGGATCCGCACGATCACCCCCGGCACCGGCAGCCCGATCGACAACGTGCCCGACGCGGGATCCGCCGGCGCCTCGACCCCGCCCGGCACCACGACACAGCCGGCCGTGGTTTCGGTGAGGCCGTAGCCGTTGTGCAGGTACTGCCCGAAGCGGTCGCGGAACGCCGCCACCACGGCCGGCGGCAGCGCGGCGCCGCCGGAGTACAGCGCGTCGAACGACGTGAAGTGCTCCGGCGTCACGTCGGGGTGCGCCATCAGCGCCATGTACGCCGTCGACGGGCCCACCATGTACGCGGGACGGTGCTCCCGCAGCGCGCCGAGCACCACTCCGGCCTCGAAGCGGTACGCGAGCGCCAGCGTGCCCGCGATCTCCAGCGCGTACGCGACCTCGCACACCATCCCGGTGATGTGGAACAGCGGCGCCAGCGCGAACACCGTCGCCCCCGGCTCGACGCGGCCGGCGCCCGCGAGGATCACCGCGTTGGTGCCGATGTTGCCGTGGGTGTTGGTGGCGCCCTTGGGTTTCCCGCTCGTGCCGGAGGTGTAGCTGATCAACGCGACGTCGTCGACGCCGAGCCCGGGGTCCGGCGGCCGCTCGCCTGGGGTCGAGCTCAGCACGTCCAGCAGATCGGCCGCGCCGGGCGTGGCGACGCGGCGCACCTTGCCGAGCACGCGCTCGTCGTCGCGCGTCTGCAGGTCGAGCTCGCTCGTGGTCACGGCGATCGTCACGGCGCTGTCCGCCACGAGCGCGCCCACGAACTCGTGCCACGCCTGCTGCGAGCACACGAGCGCCGTCACGCCGGCGTCGGTGAGCACGTGGGTCAGCTCCCCCGCGCGGTACATCGGGTTCACCGGCACCACGATCCCGCCGGCCTTCCACGCGCCGAGCAGGCAGATCACGAACTGCGGCACGTTCTGCAGCACCAGCGCGAGCCGGTCGCCACGACCGAAGCCGGCCCCCGTGAGGTGCCGCGCGAACGCGTCGGACAGCTCGTCGAGCTCGCGGTAGCTGATCCGGCCGTCGAAGTACGCCAGCGCCGTGGTGTCCGGCGCCTGCTCCGCGCTGCGGCGCAAGGTGGCCAGCGGCGTCGTCGGCACGGCCTCCCGCGCGGCGAGGCCGTGCTCGGCGTAGGTCGCGAGCCACGGCAACGTGTCGTACCAGCTCATCCCGCGCCCTCCCTCGGACACCGACCGGTCGGTATGGGGAGCGACGCTAGAGATCTCCCGGCCCGCCCGTCAACCCCGCGCGCCGCAACCGGCCCCAATGTGGCATCGGGTGCGCCCAACGCACCCCATGCGGCGTTCGGCGCGCTCAACACACCCAATGCCACATTGGGGGCACCCGACGCTACCCATGCGGCATGGGGGTGGTCAGGACTCCGGCAGCTCTTCGAGCTTGCGCTGCAGCTTGTTCATGCCGCCGAGCCAGCGGTCGGTCTGCGTGGCGCGCAGCGCGTAGTACTCGGCGACCTCCGGGTGCGGCAGCACGAGGAAGCGGCCCTCGTCGATGGCGGCGAACAGCGCGTCGGCCACCTGCTCGGGCTGGATCGCCGAGGCGCCCATGAGCAGTTCGCCGCGCGGGCCGCTGCTGTCGAGCATCGCGGTGCGCACGCCCTGCGGGCAGATGGCCTGCACCGTGATGCCGCGGTGGCGGTAGGTCGCCGAAAGCCATTCCGCGAAGGCCAGCGCGCCGTGTTTCGTGACGGAGTACGGCGCCGAGCCGAGCGTGGTGAGCAGGCCCGCGGCCGAGGCCGTCGCGATGAAGTGCCCCTTGCCGCGGTCGAGCCACGCGGGCAGCAGGGCCCTCGCGGCGCGCACGTGGGCCATCACGTTCACGTCCCAGGTGCGCGCCCAGTCGTCTTCGGTGGCCTGGTCGCCGCCGAAGGGGGCGATGCCCGCGTTGGCGCAGAACACGTCGATCTCGCCCAGCGTCTCGCGCGCGGCCGCGAGCAGCTTCGTCACGCCTTCTTCGCTCGCGACGTCGCCGGCGAACGCCGTGCCGCCGACCTCGGCGGCCACCTCGGCCGCGGCTTCGCCGTTGAGGTCGGCCACGACCACGCGCGCACCGTCGGCGGCGAAGCGCCGGGCCAGCGCGCGGCCGATCCCGCCGCCGCCCCCGGTGATGACGACCCCGGCGCTCACAGGCCACCGCCCAGGGTCACGCCGCCGTCGAGGACCACGGTCTGGCCGGTCATCCAGCCCGCTTCGTCCGACAGCAGGAACGCCACCGCGCCCGCGATGTCCTCCGGCACGCCGAGGCGTTTCATCGGGTACGCCGCCGAGACTTCCTCTTCCTTGCCCTCGTAGAGCGCGGTCGCGAACTTGGTCTTGACCACGGCCGGGGCCACCGCGTTCACGCGGATCTTCGGCCCGAGCTCGGCGCCGAGCTCCTGCGTAAGCCGGATCAGCGCGGCCTTGCTCACGCCGTACATGCCGATGCCGAGCGACGCCCGCAGGCCGGCGATCGAGGCGACGTTCACGACCGAGCCGCCGTGCTCGCCCATCCAGGCGTCGCGGGCGCGCTTCGTCCACGCGAGCGGCGCCAGCACGTTCACGGCGAGGATCTTCGCGGCGGCCGCCGGGTCGACGTCCAGCGCCGGCCCGTAGACCGGGTTGATGCCGGTGTTGTTCACGAGCATGTCGAGCCGGCCGAACCGCTCCAACACCTTCGCGACCGCTTCGTCCTGGTGCGCGGTGTCGTCGGCCTTGCCGGCGACGAACATCGCGGAACCCTCACCGAGCTCGGCGACGGCCTCGGCCAGCGCCTCGGGCTTGCGCGCGGTGATGCACACCTTCGCGCCCCGCTCGACCAGGCCCTTCGCGATCGCGAGGCCGATCCCGCGGCTGGCGCCGGTCACGATCGCCACGCGGTCCTTGAACGAGTTCACAGCACTGGTCTCCTGTTCTGCAGCGGACGACAGACTAAGCGGTTGCTCAGGGAGCGTACCGGGGATCGCGCAGCACTCAAGCCGACCGGCCCTCGCGCCGGATCGCCGAGGTTCGCCCGCCGCTCCGTGTCGAACCCAGCAGGTATCTTCATCCCCGATGGCGGCCGCTACCTCAGAGGTGATGTTCAGCATGGACGGGGAACAGCCAGACGCACCGTCCGAGGACTGGTATCGCCGAGCCGCCGACGCCGGCAACGTCAAGGCGATGTTCAACCTCGGCTCGCTCTACCACGACCGGGACGACAAGGCCGCGGCCGAACGCTGGTACCACCGGGCGGCCGATGCCGGCGACCTCAACGCGATGTTCAACCTCGGCCTGCTGCACCACGAGCTCGGTGAGCTGCGCGAAGCCGAAGACTGGCTCCACCGGGCCGCTCGCGCCGGCGATGCCAAGGCGATGTTCAACCTGGGCGTGCTGCTGGCGGGCAGAGGCGCGCCGGCCGAAGCCGAAGACTGGTGGCGCCAGGCGGCCGACGCCGGGGACACCGAAGCGATGTTCAACCTGGGCTTGGCCCGGCACCAGCGGGGCGACCTGGCCGAGGCCGAACGCCGGTACCACCAAGGAGCCCTCGCCGGCGACCCGAAAGCGATGGTCAACCTGGGTGCGCTCCTGCAGGACCGCGGTGCCCCGGCCGAAGCCTGGTACCGCGAGGCGGCCGAGGCCGGCCGCGCGGACGCGAAATTCAACCTGGGCGTGCTGCACCACGAGCGCAACGAACTCGCCGAAGCCGAAACCTGGTACCGCCGAGCCGCCGAGGACGGTCACCCGGGCGCGAAGTACAACCTCGCCGCACTGCTGCAGGAGCAAGGCGATCTGGCCGGCGCCGAGACCTGGTACCGCGCCGCGGCCGACGCCGGTGAGATCGACGCGATGGTCAACCTGGGCGTGCTGCACCTCGACCGCGACGAGCCGGCCGAAGCCGAAACCTGGTGGCGCCGCGCCGCCGATGAGGGCCACGCCGAAGCGATGTACAACCTCGGCCTGTCCCATCACGAGCGGGGCGAACCGGCCGAAGCCGAGGCCTGGTACCGCAAGGCCGTCGACCGCGGCCACACCGAAGCCGGGACCGACCTCGAGCAGCTGCTGACCGAGCGGGACGCCGGAGAAAAGTAGCTCCGACAGGTGGCCGGGCAGGCCGTCGCCCGATCGGACGCCGCCGCCGTGCGTGGGCCCGCCGGCGGGGCGCACTAAGCGGAAATACATTTCCGCTTGTGCTACCGTGAACTAACCGGAAAACACTTTCCGCATAGCTCACGAGGAGTGCCCCATGAACCCAGTCGACGTCGTCGAGGTCGTCCAGGTCGTGACCCGCGGCTTCACCACCGCCGACGAGAAGGACTGGGACGCGTACGAAGCGCTGCGGATGCCGGTCGTGACGCAGGACTTCGGCGGGGTGGACAACGGTGGCAGCAGTTCGCTCACGGCTCACGAAGCGCGGGTGAAGGCCGAGCGCACGATCGGTCCCGTGGCGCTCACGCAGCACCAGCTGTCGAGTTTCGTGGTGGAGGTGGAGGGTGACGAGGCGACCGTCTCGTTCTACGAGGAGGCGTTGCACGTGCACCCCGAGCTCGGCGCGGACCCGGCCGAGAACACGTGGGTGATCTTCGGCAAGGGCACGCAGAAGCTGGTTCGCACGGCCGCGGGCTGGAAGATCAGCCACGCGGCGCTCGTGCCGACTCATTCCACCGGCAATCCGACGTTCCTCGCCGACGTCGCGGCCCTCGCGGCGTGAGCCGGCCGTTGCGGGCCGACGCCGCGGCCAACCTGGAGAAGATCCTCGACGCCGCGGAGGCCGTGTTCGACGAGCACGGGCCGGCGGTGAGCATCGAGCTCGTCGCGAAGCGGGCCGGCGTCGGGCTCGGCACGGTGTACCGGCGGTTCGCGGATAAGCAGGCGCTGCTGTCCGCGCTCGTCCACCGGCTGCTGGAGCAGGCGGTGGAGGTCGCCGAGCGGCACGCCGACGCGCCGGACGGCCTCGTCGCCTACCTCTTCGAAGTCGGCGCCCTGCTGGCCCGGCATTCGGGCAGCGTCGCTCGCATGTGGAGTGACGAGCAGGTCGCCGACCTCGTGGCACGCTCGCGCACCGCCCAGGCGGCGCTGGTCGAGCAGGCCCGGCAGCACGGCGCGGTGCGGCCGGACCTCACCGCGGAAGACGTGGCCGTGGCGCTGTGGTCGCTCGCCGGTGTCCTCGACATCACGCGCGGGACCGGCGTGCACGCCTGGCGCCGGCACCTGGAGCTGGTGGTGGCGGGCTGGACCAACAGCGCCGCCACGGTCGGGCACCCGCCACTGACCGACGCGCAGATGCGGGAGGTCATCCGGCACAGCCCGTCGGCCGCACAGCGCTGACGGGTCATTCAGGCAGCGGTCATTCAGGCAGCGGCGTGTCCCCGTGGATGATCAGCACCGGGCACTTCGCGTGGGCCGCGCAGACCGCGCTCACGGACCCCAGCAGCAGGCCGGCGAACCCGCCGCGTCCGCGGCTGCCGACCACGAGCATGCGAGCGCCCTCACTCTGCTCGAGCAGAGCCTTCGCGGCGCCGCCCTCGACCACGCGTTCCGTGACGGTCACGGCCGGGCTGTCGCCGAGGACCTTGCGGACCGCGGTGGCGAGGATCTCCTGGGTGTCGGCCTCCGGGTTCCAGCCCTCCGTGCCGACGAGCGCGACCTCGCCGCCCGGGAGCACCGGCGACCACGCCATCACGGCGCGCACCTCGGACCCGGTCTGGCGGGCGAAGAACTCGGCCCAGCGCAGCGCCTGGTCGGAAGCCTCGGACCCGTCGACGCCGACGACGACGAACGGGGTGGCGGAAGCAGACATGGAGCGTCCTTTCAGGAGGTTCAACGGGGTGCGCCGGTTCGAGGCGAGCACGGTGATCGTCGCCGCGAAGCCCGCGATCGCCGGGAACCGGAAACCCGGTGGTACTCCACCAGACTGCCGGACGGCGCGCTCGCGAGAACGGTGACAAGGATCGCAACGCCCACCGCACTCCCGACCCGTAAGCCCGCGGCGTGTCCGCGAACAGCGGCACCTGCACCGCGCCCGCGCCCCCGCCGACTCGGACCACGATCAGACCGCAAGCCGGCGAGGCGGTTCAGTTCGGCCGAGGTTGACCAACCGGCCGAAACGACGAACCGCACCACCGCCCCACGCCCGCGCCCACGCGGGCCACGATCAGGCCGCAAGCCAGCGAGGTGATTCGGCTCCGCCGAAACGACAAGCAGCACCACCAGCACACCCGCGCAGACGTCGACCACCCCCGACACAACGCCGCACGACTCGTATCCGCACGCCCAGCTCAGGACACAGCGACGTTCACGACCACCAAACCCTCACCCGACCGCCGTGACCACCCGCACCAGCCCGCGGTCCGCATCGACTTCCACGAGATCCCCGGTGCTCAGCCGGGCGACGGGATCATCGTCGAGATCGGTCACGGACGGGACGCGGGTCACGATCGCCCCGAGCGCGGCCTTCGTGGTGAGGTGCGTGAAGACCATTGCCAAGGGTGCGGTGCCGAGCAGCCGCGTCGACTGGAAGAACCCCGACCAGCCCGAGGAGCCCTTCGCGCCGGGGAACACCAGGACCTTGCCCGTGAAGCAGACGCCGAACAGTTCGTGCCGGCGTTCGATGATCGTGCCCGTCGCCGGGTCGATGCCGCCCCAGCCGGAGATCGTTTCGTGGGACACCAGGGCCTCGCCGACGACGCGGCCGGGCACGATGCCGCGGCCGTGGAGCACCACGCCGGCGGTCATCGGAGTGCTCCGGCGGGGGCGAGCGAGCCGCGCCAGCGGCCGGTGACGGCGGCGTCGACGCAGTCCTCCAGCGTGCCGAACCACGCCTCGATGCCGAGGATCGCGGGCAGGTAGTGGGCCTGCTTCGCGGAATCCGTCGCGAACACCGTCGTGCCCTTCGGTGCCACGCGCGACATCGCCGGGCAGGAGTCGGTGAGCACGCGACCGCCGGCGCGGCGGATGGTGTCGGTCCAGCCGTTGCGGTCGGCGACGCTGCGCAGTGCGCGCGGGGTCATCAGCCACAGTTCGCAGCTCTCCGACAGCGTCCGGCCTTCGAGCGCGCGGGCGACGCGGCCGATCTGCTCCAGGGAGGCGTGCGGGCAGCCGATGAGGACGAAGTCGACGTCCTCGCTCTGCCCGATCGAGTTGAGCGATTCGTACACCGCGCGGCGCTCGGCCTCGCCGTAGCGGATCGGTTCCGGGATCGGGCGGCCGCCGAACGCGGCTTCGAGCGTCGGCGCGTCCGGGGTGCGGCCGGGCAGGTGGTACATCTCCACGCCGCCCGAAGACGCGGCCGCGGCACCGAAGTGCTTGAGGTCGGCCAGATCCGGCACCCCGAGCTCGCCGATGACGACCGGGCGCTCCTCCTGCACGACGTCGCCGGCGAAGTACCCGAGCAGCCCCCAGTCCTGGAACCCGTCGAGTGCCACCGTGGTCTCGATGAGGTGCGTGCCGTAGCGGTTTTCCACGTGGTGGTTGCCCCAGCACGGGATCCGGCCGGTGAGGCTCGCGGCGCCGGTCGAGGCACCGCCCTCGCAGTTGGTGCGCGCGCCCAGCACGGAGTTGGCGTAGACCACCGCCGAGGACTCCATCCACGCGATGTGCTCGCCGTAGGTCGGCAGGTTGCCGACCTGGTACGGCGTGCAGGTGGCGAGCACGTTCACCCCGCGGCTGGTGGCGAACGCCTCGGCCTCGGCCTGCAGGTCGATCTTGTGCGCGGGGTACGGCATGATGCCGCGGGCCTCTTCGCCGAACCCGTGCTGCAGCTGGCAGGTCGGGACCGCCATCGGCGGGATCTCGAGGTCGTCGTCGCAGTCGAGGCTGATCACCGAGAACGCCTTGGCCCAGCCCCCTTCCGCCACGAGCTTCTCCTTGGCCGGCGACGGCTGCGTCGTGGTGCCCGCGACGTTGCGGGTCTGGCACAGCCGCTCCGCACCGAGCGCGTCGGCGTAGCGGATCAGCAGGTCCATCGCCGCCGCCACCGCCGCGCCCTCGGCACCGTCGCGCATCCGCTTCTCTTCGTCGGTGAGCCGCACCATCGCTCAGCCCTCCACGTTGGCGCGGATCCGGTCGCGCAACACGGTGAGATCGACGTCGTGGACATCGCCGCCCAGCGTCAGGTCCAGCGCGTGCGCGGCGGCGCTGCCCATCGCCGAACACGGGCCCATCACCCGCACGCTCGACAGCGCCGCGGCGTCACCGTCCACGCACCGGCCGGCCGCCACCAGGTTGCGCGCGTGCGGGGAAGTGAGGCTGCGCAAGGGAACGTAGTGCACGTGGTCCGGCCCGAACGTCTCCCACGCGTAGCCCGAAGCCCGGTCGTGCAGCTCGACCGGCCACGCCGTGCGCGCCACCGCGTCGTCGAACTCGGTGCCGGCGCGGACCTCGGCGAGGGTGAGCTGGTGGTCGGCGGCCAGCCACCGCGTCTGGCGCCGGCCCGGAAACCCGTAGGCCAGCACGGAAGCCTCCTTGAACGCGGCCGGGAACTCGGTGCGCAGGAACTCCACCACCCGGTCGGCCTGCGCCCGCCCGCGCAGCTGCGCTTCGGTCGCCTCCACCGCGGTCAGCGGCGCCTCCACGTGGGTCATGTTCATCACGGCGGTGTTGCGTCCCGGGAAGAAGAACGCGAGCCCGTCGCGACGGATCAGGCCGTACTCGTCGGCCTTCGCGTCGATGCGCGCCACCAGCTCGGCCGGGTCGGGCTTGGCCGACTCGACGAGGCCGGTGAGCCGGATCTGCTGCGAACCCCACACCGTCCGCTCCGGCACGCGGCAGGGCAACCCGGCTTCCCAGGCCAGCGCCGCGTCGCCGGTCGCGTCCACGAAACCCCTGGCGCGCACCGAAACCGGTCCGTAGCGGCTCGCGAAGTCCACCCGGTCGAGCACGCCGTCGTCGATACCGACCGCGCTGATCGAGGCACCCAGCACCACGCGGATCCCGAGCTCCGCCACGAGGTTCTCGAACCACCGGCCCAGCGCCACCTCGTCGTAGGGCACGGTCTGGGTGTGCGTGCGGTTCCACGCGATGTCACCGGAGCGCTCCAGCGCCGGGAACATCTCGTCGAAGATGCCGTGCGTGAGCTGGTGGTACTCGGGCGCATTCCCGTAGATCCCGCAGAACAGCCCGATCATCGAGTTCACGCACTGTCCACCCAGGACCGGCAGCGCGTCGACCAGCACCACGTCGCGGCCGAGCCGTTTCGCGTCGATCGCGGCGGTAAGCCCGGCGATCCCCGCGCCGACCACGAGCAGGTCGGCTTCGAGCGTCTCCCCCGTGCGGTCGGCGGGCCGGGTGACGGTGTTCACGCGCAGATCGGTCAGTGCGTGCGGCAAGAAGGACTCCTTAGGACGAGGTGGACGAACGGCGCAGCGTCGCGCCCTGGTCGAGCGGCACCACGGCGTCGGCGTACACACCGAGCCAGGAACCGGGACGGGCGGGCCAGGTCTGCGGCGCGCGGGTGCTCGGGTAGTCGGCGAGCCGGCGCTCGAGCTCGTCCGGCGCCACGAGCAGGTCGACCGTGCGCGCCGGCACGTCGATCGTGATCTCGTCGCCGGTGCGCACCACTCCGAGCGGACCGGGCACGCCGCCTTCGGGCGTGACCTCGCCGACCACGATGCCTTTGTTGACCAGCCCGGAAAGCTGGCCGTCGGTCACGAAGGCGACCTGTTCGCTCAGGCCGGCGCCGTTGAGCGCGAACACCACGCTCGACGCCATGCCCATGCCTGGCGTTCCGGTGACGCCGAGCCCACGCAGCACCAGCACCTCTCCGGCGCGCACCTCGCCGCGTTCGATCGCCGCGGTGGCCTCGGGTGCCGATTCGTAAACCCTGGCCGGGCCGCGGAAAGCACGGGCGCGCGTCTCGGTGACCGAGAGCTTCACGATGCCGGTGCCGGGGCAGAGACTGCCGCGCACCAGCACGATCGTCGACTCCGGCCGGATCGGTTCGGGCCGGATCACGGCGTCGTCGACGGTCACGCCGGCGAGGTTCTCGGCCACCCTGCGGCCGTTGACCGTCTCGACCGAACCGTCGACCAGGTCGGGGAAAGCCGAGCCGAGCCGCGAAAGCACCGCGCGGGCGCCGCCGGCGTCGTCGAACTCTTCGATCGAGGTCGGTCCGTTGGGCCGCACCGCCACGAACGGGCCGATCCGGGGGCCGAACTCCTCGAACAGACCGTGCACGTCGTGGTCGCCGGGCAGCTCGGCGGCGATCGCCTCCAGGTGCTTCACCGCGTTGATCGAGCCGCTCACGGCGATCACGGCCGCCACCGCGTTGCGGATCGCGCCCGCGGTCATCACGGTGCTGGGCCGCCGGTCGGCCGCGATCGCGGCGAGGATCGCGGCACCCGACGCGCGGACCGCCGCCCACATCGTGTCGCCGTTGGCCCGGGTCGGCGTGGTGCCGGGCAAGGTCATCCCGAGGGCCTCGGCGACGATGTGCATCGTGTTGGCCGTGCCCATGCCGGTGCACACGCCGGGCCCGGTGATCGCGCGGTCCGACTCGGCGCACAGGTCGTCGAAGGTGATCGCGCCCGACGCCAGCTTGCCGGCGTCCACGAACACGTCCTCGATGTCCACGCGCCGGCCGTCATCAAGCGCCCCGCAGCTTTGGTAACCGCAGGCGATCACCAGCGTCGGCACGTCGGTGCGCGCGGCGGCCATCAGCTGGCCCGGCGTGGTCTTGTCGCAGGAGGCCAGACAGACCATGCCGTCGAGCTGCGCCCCGTCGACCACGGCCTCGATGTCGTAGGACACCAGGTCACGGCCCGAGAGCACGTACCCGCCACCGCGACCGGCCGCCATGATGAAGTCGGTCGGCGCCACCGTCCGGATCTCGAACGCCAGGCCGCCGGCGGCGTCGATCGACTCCCGCACCGCCGTGGCGATCGGGTCGAGGTGGGAGAAGCAGGGCGCCAGGCCCGACGAGGAGTTGACCACGGCGATCTTGGGCCGCCGGATCTGCTCGTCGGTGTAGCCCATCGACTTCCACTGCGTGCGGGTCGTCGCCCAGCGGGGCGAGCCGACCGGGTGGTTGCTGCGCGTGCTGATCGTGGCTCCTTCGTCCGGTGCGGGCTGGGACTATTCGGTGGGTTGCGCGGCTCGACCCGGTTCGGCCGGCGTGCCGAGCAGCACGGTGCCGCGGGTCTCCGGGCCGATCCACGCGCCGACGAAGAAGAGCACGCCGCCGATCACGATCAGCACCACCGCGGTGTACTCGTACGGCAGCACCGCCTGCAGCACGGTGATCCAGACGCTGTAGAGCGCGGGCAGGATGAGGCTGAGGGTGTAGACCGTGCCGTAGCCCGAGGAGCGGACACCGGCGCCGAAGCGCTCGTTGAGGTACACGACCAGGCAGCCGAGCGGGGCGTTGGGCAGCACGAAGGCGACCACCGCGACGATGCCGATCGGCAGGAACCCGGCCCCGGACCGCGCGAGCAGCACCAGGAGCACGTAGGCGAGGCTCGCGCCGACGGTGATGGCCACGGCGCAGCCGAGCAGGAGCTTGCGGCGGCCGATCCGCTGGCCCCACACGCCGGCACCGATCATGCCGAGGATCGTGAGGACGTTGGCGATGATCTCCAGGGTGCTCACGTTGGAGGGGTTCTGGTGCAGCACGCCGACCAGCAGCCCCGGCATGAAGGAGAGCACGATCTGGGCGGCGAACCACATTCCGGTCATCAGGAGGAAAACCTGACCGAACCCGCGGATGTTGCGCCGGCTGAACAGTTCGAAGATCGGCGCGCGATTTCCGGTGCGTGATTTCTTGAGCGCCTCGAGGTCGACCTCTTTGACGCGGGAATAGTAGGCGACGTAGGCGATTCCGAGCAGGAATCCGAAGAAGAACGGAATGCGCCAGCCCCACGATTGCAGATCGGGCCCGGAGAACCGTTCCAGCACCACGAGCTGGATGATGCTGATGAGCGTGATGGCCGCGGGTGCCCCGGCCGCCATCACGCCGCCGACCAGGCCACGACGGCTCGCCGGCGAGCGCTCGATGGCCAGCGGGACCGGGCCCGCGTAGCCGCCGCCGAGGAAGATGCCGCCGATCAGGCGCAACAGGATCAGCCCGACGATCGAGCCGTAGCCCCAGGTCGCGTATCCCGGCATGAGGCCGATCAGCAGCGTCACGATCGTGAACCCGACACCGGTGATCAGGGTGACGCGCCGGCGGCCGATCCGGTCGGCGAGGTTGCCGAAGATCGGTCCGCCGATCGGCCGGCCGAGCAGCGTGACGACGAAGATGACCGTCACCAGGGTGACCTTCGTCGTGGCGGGCATGGAGGGTGGTTCGAAGTAGTCCATCACCGCCGGCAGCACCAGTGCGGGCAGGTAGATGTCGAAGCTGTCGACGAACAGCGAAAGGATGCCGCCGACGATCGATCGTCGTGCTTCCGGAGTGAGCCGCTCGTCGGTCATGGGTTCGGTCGTCGACATCCCAGGGAATTCCTTCCGATCACGAATATCGCTCCGCTGCGACATATCGCTGGTCACCGAGGGAGTCTAGGAATCCCCACCGGGGGCCGGAAGTCAGAAATCCTGATCCCGATAATCACCCAGGATTATGGTTGCCGCCTCAGCCCAGCCGCTCGCCGATGCCGCGCAGCTCCTCGCGCAGCCAGGCGTGCGCGGGGTCGAGGTCGAGGTCGTCGTGCCACCACAGCGTTTCGACGATCCCCTCCGGCTCGCCGGGGCACTCGAGGACGGCGATGTCGAGCCGCTTGGCGAACTCGACGGCCAGCCGGCGCTGCACCAGCGCGATCCGGTGCGTGCCGACCACCAGCGCGGGCACCGCCTGGTAGCTCTCCACGCTCATCGCCACCCGCGGCACGAGGCCCAGCGCGGCGAGCCGGCGCGACACCGGCGGCAGCGGCACCCCCGGCTCACGGTGGTACGGCACCACCCAGTCGAGGCGCTGCAGGTCGGGCAGGGTGAGCCCGCCGTCGCCGAGCTCGTGGCCGGCCCACACCACGCACACCCACTCGTCGCGGAACAGCTCGAGCGACCTGAGCTTCGGCAGCTCCTCCAGCTCGATCGGCGGCGCGACCACCCCGTCGACGAACCGCGCGACCCGCGGCAGATCCACGCTCAGCGACTCGCGCACGAGCCGGATCCGCAGCCGGGCGCGCGGCGCCTCCCGCTCGAACAGCTCCGCCAGCGGCTGCCCGATCACCGCGAGCGTGTAATCGGCCATCAGCAGCGTGAACTCCCGCACCGAAGTGCCCGGCGCGAAGCTCGACCCGGTCGCGAACAGCTGTTCGGCCGCCGCGCACACATCCTCGACCTGACGCCCGAGCTGGCGGGCCAGCGGGGTCAGCACGTAGCCGCGGCCCTCGCGGACCAGCAGCTCGTCGTCGAAGTGACGCCGCAGCCGCGCCAGCGCCGCACTCAACGCCGGCTGACTGACCCCCACCCGCTCGGCGGCGCGGGTCACGTTGCGCTCCCGCAGCAGCTCCCGGAGCACCACGAGCAGGTTCAGGTCGAGCCCGGCCAGCTGCGTCGTCCGACGGCTCACCCGGCCCCGCTCTCTCTGCTCCCGGCCATTCGGGTCACCTTACGGTGCCGCGCCCGGTCAGGGCCGGTGTGTGAGGGCGGGCACGGTGGAGCCGGTTCGAGCCTGTCGGTGACGGATCAAAACGGCATCGTCACGAGGTGGCGCCGGCCGGCGTCGGCGCGGGGAAGCAGTGGCTGAGGCGGGTGAAGGCCGCGCGGTCGCCGGTGATGGTCAACTCGCCGGTGGCTTCGAAGGGCCGGGTGTCGTCGCCCTTGCCCAGCGTGGCGCGCAGCGCGGCAACGGTGGCAGAAACCCGGACGTCGGCGTCGGCGTCGGCGTCCGGTTCGATCCGGAGGCCCTCGGCCGACGCGGTGAGGGTAAAGCTTTCCCGCCCCATCGTGGCCACGACCGTCGTGCTCGTGCCGACGCGAGCCGGGTCGTAGAGCGCTGCACCCCAGCAGTAGCGCGGCGGGGCTCTGTTCGGCTCCGGGCGACACCGGCTGAAAGACGCCCCACCTGGCCATCTCAATCAACACGGGTCGCAATGGGAGCCCGCGCACCGAGTTGTCCACAAGAGACTCGGGATCTTCCGACACCGAACGCCGGCGACGGCCCGGCCTTCCCGCACCGTGCCGCCAGCCATCGCCCGACGATTTCACGAAGGACACCGATGATCGCCAAGCCGTACGCCGCAAAGAAGTTCAAGACCTGGTTCATCACCGGCACGTCGCGCGGATTCGGCCGTGAATGGGCGGAAGCCGCTCTCGAGCGTGGTGACCGCGTCGCCGCGACCGCGCGAGACTCCGCCAGTCTCACCGCGCTGGTCGAGAAGTACGGGGACGCGGCGCGTAACCCAGGTCGCGGTGCCGCTCCTGCGCCGGCAGGGCAGTGGGCACCTCATCCAGGTCTCGTCGAGCGGCGGGATCACCGCGTTCACGAACCTCTGGAACGCGGTCGCCGAAGCCGCGCACGGCACGCCAGCCTCCGGAGCTAATCACGCCGGGTCGTAAGCGCTCGCTTAGACTGGTCGGATCACGCCCGCCGGGCGCGTCAGCAGATCTGGGAGGATCGCCGGATGACGACTTCGCTCTCGGCCGAGCTGTGGCCCGACGTGCAGCCCGAGACCGCGCGCCGGCTGATGCTCGCGGGTGTGGAGTCCTTCGCGAAGCGCGGTTACCACGCCACGACCACGCGCGACATCGCGAGCGCCGCCGGGATGAGTCCGGCCGCGCTCTACGTGCACTTCCCGTCGAAGGCGGCGCTGCTGTTCGAGATCAGCCGCAGCGGTCACGAGCAGACCCTGGCGCTGGTGGAGGGCGCGCTGGAGAAGGCCGAGGACCCCGTGGAGCGCATCCGGCTCGTGGTGGAGGACTTCGTGGCCTGGCACGCCCGCCGGCACACCGTGGCGCGGGTCGTGCAGTACGAGCTCAACGCACTGCCGGAGAAGGAGTTCGAGGTCGTGACCGAGCTGCGGCGGCGCATCGAGCGCATCGTCCGCGACGTGATCACCGCGGGCACGGAATCCGGTGCCTTCTCGGTGCCCGACCCGCACACGGCGGCGCGCGCGGTGCTGTCGCTGGGCGTGGACGTGGCCCGGTGGTACAGCGAACGCACGCGCCAGACGCCGGCCGCGCTCGGCAAGGAGTACAGCGAGCTGGTGCTGCGGATGTTGGGCACCCGCACGGCCTGACGGTTACCGGAGCGCTCAGCGCGGCCGGCTGTTCTCCGCCGCCTCCGCGAAGCGCCGCGCGATGCGCGCCAGGCGGTCCGGCAGGCCCGGCGGGGCGTCCTCGATCACGAAGTCGTAGTCCCACTGCGCCAGGTAGAAGGGCGCCGCGGCGAGGTCGGCGGCGCCGGTGCGCAGGCGGCAGGTGTGGGCGTCCACGGGTTCGACCACGCCGACGGTCGGAGGCACGCGGGCGGCGAGTTCCTCGGCCGGCACGGACACGCGCAGGGTGACCTGGTGGGCGTAGGGCGCCGACGAGATCGCCTCGGACACGTACGCGGCCAGGTCCGCGGCGGGTGGTTCGCGAGGGGTGAAGCGGAACCCGGGCGTGGGTACGCCGTCGATGCGGTCGACGCGGAAGGTGCGCCAGCCGGCACGGCCCAGGTCGTAGGCGACGAGGTACCAGCGGCGGCCGGTGTGGACCAGGCGCAGCGGCTCGACGTCACGGTCGGTGACCTCGCCGGTGTGGTTGGCGTAGGTGAAGCGCAGCCGTTCGCGGTCGCGGCAGGCCGCGGCGGCGACGGTGAGCACCTCGGCGTCCACGACCGGTCCCCCGCCGCCGAGCTGCAGCATCGCCGAGCCCATGGCGCTCACCCGGTGGCGCAGCCGCGCGGGCAGCACCTGCTCCAGCTTGGCCAGCGCCCGCACCGACGTCTCCTCGATGCCCGACACCGTGCCGTTGGCGGCGGTGCGCAGGCCGACCGCCACGGCCACGGCCTCGTCGTCGTCCAGGAGCAGCGGTGGCAGCGCCGCGCCCGCGCCGAGCCGGTAGCCACCGGCGACGCCCGGCGTGGCGTGCACCGGGTAGCCGAGGCCGCGCAGGCGCTCGACGTCGCGGCGGACGGTGCGCACGTCCACGCCCAGCCGGCCCGCCAGGTCCGGCCCCGGCCAGTCTCGGCGCGCCTGCAGCAGGGACAGCAGGCGCAGCAGCCGCTCGGAGGTTCCGTACATGCGGGCCACTCTGCCAGACGATGCGGACAGTATCGGTCCTCAATCGGCGTGGACTTGCCTTCGGCCGGACGGACCGGTGAAGTGTGGCCATGCAGATCGATCCGCACGCGTTGCTGGCCATCGCCCGCGAGGAGGCCGAACTCGGGAAGGCCGAGGGCGGCGTGCCGATCGGCGCCGCCCTCTTCGACAGCACCGGCACGCTGCTCGGCCGCGGCCACAACCGGCGGGTGCAGGACGGCGACCCGTCGCTGCACGCCGAGACCACGGCGTTCCGCAACGCCGGGCGCCGCCCGCACTACCGCGACACGATCATGGTCACCACGCTCTCGCCGTGCTGGTACTGCAGCGGCCTGGTGCGCCAGTTCGGCATTCCGCGCGTGGTGATCGGCGAGGCCAAGACGTTCTCCGGCGGCCACGGCTGGCTCGCGGAGCACGACGTGCGCATCGAGGTGCTCGACGACCCCGCGTGCACCGCGCTCATGGAGGAGTTCATCGAAACGCGGCCGCAGCTGTGGTTCGAGGACATCGGCGTTCCGTCCACTTCGGACTGAGCTACTCCGCGCACACGGTGCGGTTGCGCCCCTGCGCTTTCGCGCGCCGCACGGCTTTCACGGCAGCCGCGAACACCGTGTCCGGCGTGCCCCCGTCGACCGGGCACGACGCGACGCCGACCGACACCGTCGCCCACGCGAACTGCGGGGTGCCATAAGGCGCTTTCAACGCCACGGCCGTGGAGGCCACGCGCAGGCGGATGCGTTCGGCGATGGCGAGCGCGTCGAACGGCTTGGTGCCCGGCAGGAAAACCGCGAACTCGCCACCGCCCGAGCGGCCCACGAGATCGGCGGCGCGGACCTCGGTGCGCAGCGCGTCGGCGATCGCCCGCAACACGGCGTCGCCGGTGCGGCGGCCGTGGCGGGCGTTGACTTCGCCGAAGCGGTCGAGATCGAGCACCAGCACGGAGTACGCCGGCGCCGGCTGCACCCGGGCCGCGTCCCACCAGGCGGACGCGGTGAGGGCGCCGGTGCCCGCGTCGGCCGTCGGCTCGGCCTTCTCGTTCGCGCCGACGCCACCGCGGTGCAGCACCACCAGCGCCGCGGCGAGCAAGGGCACCACCAGCGGCGCGTCGACGACGGCCCACGCGAGCGCGATACCCAGCCCGGCCATGGTGAGGTCGAACAGCACCGCCGAGGCCGGCCGGCGGTAGCCGCGCACGATGCCGGTGAGCACGGCGTCGACGAGCGTGAACACCAGCGCCCCCACCACGAGCAGGCCCATGAGCCGCACGTCGCCGAGGGAGCTCGGCGGAAGCGGCACCGTGAGGGCCAGGAACCGGCCGGCGAGCAGCACGGCCAGCGCCGTGGCCGCCACCTCGAACACCTGCCGGTACAGCGGTTGCCGGCGCACCCGCAGCCACCGGTGCGCACCCGACACGACCGCGAGCGCCACGGCGGCCACCGGCGGCAGCACCACCGCGCCCGCGAACACCCACGGCGTGCCGAAACCCGGGCCCAGCAACGTTTCCCCGCGGCCCCGCTCGGCCGAGCGGCTCAGCTCCGCGCTCACCAACAGCCCGGCCACCAGCACCGCGAACCGCGACGTCCCCGTGAGCGGCACCGGAACCAGCACCGCGACGGCCACGGTCGCGGCCAGCGCCACCACGTCCACGCACACCACGAGCGCCCGCGTGCGCACCCGCCACAGCTCCCAGCCCGCGACGGCCACCCGCCGCCGCCGGCCCGCTCCGGCCGCCGCCGGATCCCCCACCATCCCGGCAAACTAGCGGGTCCAGGGTGTTTTCGGCACCTTCTTAAGTGTGGCAAGGGGTTTCCGGGGCCGATCCTTCGGAGCCGGGGTGCGCGGGGGTTGGGTCCGCGAGGCGGTGAGAGTGATCACCGGCGCCGTGTGGTTAGTGGGCGCTGCGCTCGGAAAGCTTTGCTCGGAAAGCCGTTGGTCGAAGCCTTGGCCTACGCGCTCCTAGCCGACTTCGCAGGCAACTCCGGCGCTGAAGCCCCACTCCCGTCCGGAGTTATCCACACCCGACTCGGCCGACCCCGAGTTGTCCACAGATTCTCCGCTTCCCGTTTTCGAGCCCCTGACCTCGGTAGACTGGAACAGGGCAGCCCCCAGAGGAGGGCGGGGGTTTGTCCGGCGGGGGTTTGTCCGGCGGGGGTTTGTCCGGCGGGGGTTTGTCCGGCGGGGGTTTGTCCGGCGGGGGTTTGTCCGGCGGGGGTTTGTCCGGCGGGGGTTTGTCCGGCAGTGGGGGCGGGCGTGGGGCGGCGAGGAAGTCCGGGAGAAGGCGACCGTTGGCTGAGTGGCCGGCGCTGGGCGTGCAGATTCGAGCAATGGCCAAGCCACCCACAAGGTGGCATCGGCGAAGTAGAGGCGGGTCCGGGGTAGCGCGATCACGAGTGTGGGCCGGTGTCGACGAACACACCGCACCGGCAGCACCCACCGTCGGAGCCGGTCCGTGCCACGGCGCCGCACCGGCCGCAGAGTCGCCGTTCCGCCACCCAGAGTTCCCGCTCACCGGAACCCCGGGAATTCACCGGCTCGACACCGGCTGTCCCGAACAGTGTCACGGCCGGCGTGTCTACTGAGCCGTCCTTTGACCCAGAATCAGACAGCGGGGTAACTCGATGAGACGTGTTGTGGCCGGAATCGGCGGGGCCGCGTTGGCGTTGTCAGGGCTGTTCGCCCTGCCTGCGCAGGCGCACGAGGGCCACGCGGCGCAGGACGCGTTCACCACGAAGACCGCGTACGAGCCGCAAGGCAGCCTGAACTCCTACGAGCGGCTGCCGTCGTCGTTCCGGCCGGTGTTCACCGAGAACGTGTCGCGCCACGGTGCGCGGACGCTGTCCGACAGTGACGACGGCGATGCCTTGCTGGCGCTGTGGAACTCCGCGAAGGCGGAAGGCGCGCTCACCTCCACCGGCCGTCAGCTCGGCCCGGACGTGCAGTCGCTGCTCGCGGCGAACGCGCGCGACGGCTACGGCCTGCTCACGCAGGAGGGCCGCGACGAGATGCGCACCACGGCGCAGCGGATGGTGCGGCGGCTGCCGTCGCTGTTCGCCGACGCCGCGAAGGGCGGCGCGGCGAAGATCGATGTCGTCGCGTCGAGCCAGCAGCGCACGGTGGACAGCGCCAACGAGTTCGTGGCCGGTCTGAAGGCGGCGAAGCCGGGTCTGGCGACCACGGCCACCCGCACCGACGACGCGCTGCTGTACTTCCACAAGTCGAACGTCGAGTACAACGACTACGTCGACAACGACCCGCGCGTGGCCGCCGCCGAGAAGGCCGCCACGGACCAGCCGCGCACGCACGCCGTGGCGCGTTCGGTGCTGCAGCGCAGCTTCTCGAAGAAGTTCGTGGACGAGATCGCGGCCGGGAAGCACGCCGAGTTCAAGGACGAGGTCGCCGCGGCCGACGCGCTGTACTCGATGGACCAGGTCACCGCGGACCTGGCGGGCGAGGGCCGCTGGCACTTCGACCGCTACCTCACCACCGACGAGGCCGCGTGGTTCGGGTACCTCGACGACGTGACTTCGTTCTACGAGAACGGTCCCGCCTTCGCCGGCAGCGACATCACGTACAAGATGGCCGGCGGTCTGCTGTCCGACATGTTCGCGCAGCTCGACGCCAAGCGCGTCGGCACCACCACGCGGGACGCGGAGCTGCGGTTCACCCACGCCGAGGAGATCTTCCCGCTCGCGTCGCTGCTCGGCCTGCCCGGCAGCACCCAGCAGCAGCCTGAGAACAAGCTGTTCACCTACGCGAACAACCCGTTCCGCGGCGCGCAGGTGGCGCCGATGGCCGCGAACATCCAGTGGGACCTCTACACCGACGGTCACACCTACCTGGTTCGCATGCTCTACAACGAAAAGCAGACCCCGTTCAAGGCGAGCTGCGCGCCGGTGCACCGCGGCAGCTCGTTCTACCGGCTCGACGAGCTGGAGCGCTGCTACGCGCAGTCCTGACGATTTTCGGTTCCCCTGAACGAGCCCGCGGCGATCTCTCGCCGCGGGCTCGTTCGCGTTTCCGGGCACGACGAAGGCGCGCTTGTCGCGTCCATGATCACCGGGCGATTGCGTTACCACCACCGACTTTCGGTGGTTTTTTTCTTTCCACGGCGAGACCTTGACACTCATTAATGGTCTAGTCCATTGTGGCGAGCACACATCCCCACCGAGTGCTCCTCTGAGTTGATACCGCCGCATCAAGCTTCGGAGGTGTTCCACCTCAGTGCGCCCACGCGGGCGTCTCCCGTTGGAGGACCCATGAAACCCCTGCGTCGCCTCGCCACCGTCGCGCTCGCCGCGCTGGCCGCCACCGTCGGTCTCGCCCCATCGGCGCTCGCCGCGCCGGATCCCGTGGTCGCTTCGCCGTACCTGTACCAATGGGGCGGGCAGACCGACCCCGCCGCGGCCATGTCGGCCACCGGCGTGAAGGCGTTCACACTGGCCTTCATGCTGTCCGGCGGAGGCTGCGACCCGAAGTGGGACGGCAACCGCGCCCTCACCGGCTCGGACGCCGCCCTGATCCAGAAGATCCGCTCGGCCGGTGGCGACGTGATCCCGTCGTTCGGCGGCTGGTCCGGCACCAAGCTCGGCTCGCAGTGCGGTTCGCCCGAAGACCTGGCCGGCGCGTACCAGAAGGTGATCGACGCCTACGGGCTCAAGGCGATCGACCTCGACATCGAGAACACCGACGAGTTCGAGAACGCGACGGTGCAGGACCGCATCCTCAACGCCGTGAAGATCACCAAGCAGAAGAACCCCGGCGTGCGTGTGGTGATCACCATGGGCACGAGCCCGCAGGGCCCGACCGAGTGGGGCACCCGCCTGATCACGCAGGCCAAGGCGATCGGCGCGAACGTGGACGTCTGGTCGGTCATGCCGTTCGACTTCTCCGACGGCGGCGACATGGCCGCGATGACGAAGTCCGCCGTCGACGGGCTCGCCGGCCAACTCAAGTCCGCGTTCGGCTGGAGCGACGACGAGGCCTACCGGCACAGCGGCCTGTCGTCGATGAACGGCAAGACCGACAACGCCGGGGAGAACGTGTCCGTCGCGAACTTCACCTCGATCCGCGACTACGCGTCGAGCCACCACCTCGGCCGCTTCACGTTCTGGGCCACCAACCGCGACTGCGGCGGTGGCGGCGAGTGCAGCGGGATCGACCAGGAGAAGTACGCGTTCACGAAGATCGTGGCCGGCTACCAGGGCTGACCGGATCCCTTCGAGCGGACAGACGGGGACCCCAGAGCGCGGGGTCCCCGTCTCTTCGCTCAGATAGTAGCCATGGACATAGTAGCCATGTACTGTACTTGTCGTGAAGAACCCGACCACGGGCCATCTCGTGTGGCGGCTGTCGATGAAGTGGCGGGCCGCCGTCGACCGGACGGTGAAGCCGCTCGGCCTCACCCACGCCCAGTACTCGATGTTGGCGGTGCTCACCGGGCTGGTGCGCGGCGGGACCCGGCCGAGCCAGCGTGAGCTGGCCGACCACACGGGCCTGGAACCCCTGCACGTGTCGAAGCTGGCGCGGGCGCTCGACCAGGCCGGCCTCGTCGCCCGGCCGCCGGATCCCGACGACCCCCGCGCGGTGCGCCTGGACCTCACGGCCCGCGGCCACGAGGTGATCACCGAGGCCATCGCGCTCGTGCGCGACCTGCACGAGGAGCTCACCGCGAACCTCGGCGGCACGCGCGGCGCCGGGACCCACCAGTTCCGCCACGCCCTGCAGACGCTGCTGGGCGACGTTCCCGCAGAAGGAGAAAACGCCATGACCACAGCAAGAGCGATCGGTGGCCGCGACCTCAACCTGGCCGCCGCCGCGTCCCGTTCCCTGCTCACGACCCTGCTGGAGCGCGAAGGCCTGGACTTCACCCAGTACGTGGTCCTGCGCACGGTCTGCACCCAGCCTCAGCCACTGGACACGCTGGTGGCGACCGTCGCCGCGACGGCCGTCGCCACGGCCGACGAGGTGCGCGCGGTCGTCGCCGGCCAGACCACGGCGGGCCGGCTGCTCGCCGGGGAGCTCGTGGACGTCACGCCGGCCGCCCGCGCGCTGATCGAGCGCCTCACGGCCGACTCGACGCGCGCCGGTGACGAACTGTTCGCCGGCATCGCGCCGGAAGACCTGGCGGCGGCCAAACGCGTGCTCGACACGGTGACCACCAGGGCGACCGAAGTCCGGTCGCGGCTCTGACGGTGCGGTGAGCGGCGAGTTCGGGGCCGCGAGTTCGGGCCGGCGAATTCGGATCGGTGAGCAGGCGGGGGTGATACACCTCGCCGCTCGGTGGCGCGAAAGCGCGACGGAGCGTGATCGTCGAGTCCTCGCCACGAGCGGGCGGGATGGTTCACACCGCAGCGCCCGCGCGGCACGACTGGACCACTCACCAGCGCGAACTCACCGAAAAAACTTACCCGAACGGGCGAGCGAAACCTTCACCCGTTCGTGACACCCCGTGGTGACACCGCGGTCGCCTCAGGCGGCGACGGTGATCTCCAGCGCGGCGTGCCCGGCCTCGGTCAGCTCGGCGGCCACGCGGCCCGCGGCGTCCTCGACGGCGGGGCGGATGTAGCCGCCGTGCGCGAGGTTGTGGGCGGTGATCTGGTCGCAGCACGCGAAACCGTCGATGAAGAGGTCGGGTTCGCTGCTGGTGGTCATCTCCGCGCGGTGGGCGGCGACCGCCCTGAGCATCGCCATCGCGCGGTGCGTCAGCTCGACTGGCGCGCCTTCTGAACCGGACACCGGTACCGACCTTCTTCCTGGTGGAGCCACTTACTCGGAGTCATCGCCCGTTGGGCCGAATGTGTTAACAACCACATCCTATTAGGCCGAAGATGCGACGTTGACCAGACCCGGCCGGTTCCGGACAGTGGCGACTCCGCCCAGGTCGTCGGCGGTGGGGTGAACGCGGCCCTGGAGGCAGCACTTCGGCCGCCCTGGTGAGGTCGTCAGGGCGGCCGAGGCAGGTGCACGGTCACGCGTCCCGGCTCGTTCCGATGGGCCGCTTCCGCAGCCGCCGCCGTGCCAGCCGCCGGCTCGGGACCTGCTTCGCCGGAGCAGCTCACGCGCCGGCGGCCGCGGCGATGCTCTGCCGACCGCGCACCCGTCGAAGCCCGGCGGCCCTCGACGTCCCCACCTTCGTGGTGAGGGAGTCGCGGTCTCCACAAAGGTCAGTGCCCGCACTTTCCCTTGCCTGCACTGCGTTTTCGCCGAGCCGTGCGCACGCCGGGTCGAGCGCGGTCGAGCGTGAGCGACTGCTCCGTAGCGGAGGCCGAGCAGCGGGGTCAGCCGCGCGGGAACTCGCCGCCGTCGACGAAGAGGTTGGTGCCGGTCACCCAGCTCGCACGGTCGGACACGAGGAAGAGCACCGCGTCGGCGATGTCGTCGGGTTCGCCGTCGCGGCCGAGCGGGGTCGGGTTGGCCGGGCCGGGCCCGGCGTCCAGGAGGGCCCACTGCTCCCGCGTCGCTTCGCCGCCGGGCGTGGCGACCCGGCCCGGAGAGACCGCGTTGACCCGGATCCCGGACGGCGCCAGCTCCGCGGCCAGACCGCGGCTGTAGTTCTCCAGCGCGGCTTTCGCCGCCGTGTAGTGCAGGAACGGCGGGGCCGACGTGGGCACGGCAGCGGAGCTGATGTGCACGATCGCGCCCGCGCGCCGGTCGCGCATGCCCGGCGCGAGCAGGGCGTCCAGCCGGACCGCGGCGAGGAGGTTGAGGTCGAGGGCGTCGAGCCACTCCTCGTCGGGGATGGTCACCGCGCTCGGGTGCGGGCGGGCGCCGCCCGCGTTGTGGACCACCACGTCCACCCCGCCGAGCAGGTCCTGCGCGGCCGCGGCGAGCGACTGGGCGCCGGCGCGGGTGCGCACGTCGGCCTCCAAGAAGGTGGCCCCGGCCGGGACCGTGGTCGTCGCCGACCTGGCGGTGGTGAGCACTTCGGCGCCCGCGGCCAGGAGGCGGCGCACCACGGCCGCGCCGATTCCCCGCGAGCCGCCCGTGACCAGAGCGCGCTTTCCCTTGAGCTCCCACGCACTCGTGGTGTCTTCGATGATCGTCATACCGCCGACTCTTCGGCAGTCCCGCAGCGCTGTCCAAGACCTGCTCGGCACCCCGTGATCCCGAAACGGCATGACGGCCGGCGCCGCTCGGTACTGTGGATCACGTGAACGATCTCGGGACCGACCTCGAACTCCGCCTGGTGCGGTACTTCACGGTCGTGGCGGAGCACCGGAACTTCGGCCGGGCCGCGGCCGAGCTGCACCTGGCGCAGCCGGCGCTGAGCCGCCAGATCCAGCGCCTGGAGAGCCGGCTCGGCGTGCGCCTGCTCGACCGCACTCCGCAGGGCAGCCACCTCACCGAGGCCGGCCAGGCCTTCCTCCCGCAGGCGCGGGCGCTCCTGCGGTCCGCGCGGCAGGCGGTGCTCACCGCCCGCGCCCACGCGCCGGCCGGCAAGGTCCTGATCGGGTACGTCGAAGACCTGGTCATCACGCCGGCCGTCCGCGAACTGCGCGGCCGCCACCCCGGCGCGGAGATCGGCACTCGCCACCTCGAATGCTTCGACGAGCGCGCGTTCGCCGAAGGCCAGGTGGACGTGCTGGTGGTGCGAGACCCGCGCTTCGTCCCGGCCGGCACGACCCGCACGACGGTGCTCTACGAGGAGCCGCGGGTTCTGGTGGTACCTGTCGATCACCACCTGGCCGGCCGCGCCTCGGTGACCCCGGACGACTTCGCCCCCGGCGAGACGCTCGTCTGCCTGCACGGCGGCACCCGCGCGATCTACCCGGCGGACGGCTACCGCCGGAGTGACCCCGGCCCGATCTCGGCCGGACCGGTGAACGAGAGCTTCGAGGACCGGCTCGAGCTCGTCGCGAGCGGTCAGGCGCTGGCGGTCCTGCCGGTCGGCGACCGGCGCAGCTCGCTGCGCACCGACCTGGCCACGGTTCCGGTGCGCGGCGTGCCCGCCAGCCAGGTCGTGGTCGCCACGCGGGCCGGCGACGCGAACCGCTGGTCGCCGGGTTCGTCGAGGCCGCCCGCGCCCACCTCACCGGCAGCGCCGCCTGATCAGCTCGCCGGCCCGGTGAGCC
Source organism: Amycolatopsis rhabdoformis (assembly GCF_035918295.1). Taxonomy (GTDB): domain Bacteria; phylum Actinomycetota; class Actinomycetes; order Mycobacteriales; family Pseudonocardiaceae; genus Amycolatopsis; species Amycolatopsis rhabdoformis. The sequence continues at coordinate 803,253 of NZ_CP142149.1, read as the reverse complement.
GCGTCTCCAGCGTGGCGGCCCACTCGCGCACGATCTGACGCCGGCGGCGAGTGTCGTCGGTCAGCAGGTTGGCCAGGCCGAGGCCGCGGGCCAGGTCGAGAGTGGCCTGCACCAGCTCGCGGACCCCGGGCCGGGATTCGTCCACGCCGAGCAGCTCCACCGTCACGCGGTGGGCTTCGCGTCCGACGCGGGCTTCCAGCGGCACCAACGTGCCCCGCAGCTGCGCGTCGCCGGCCGCGACGGCCCACAGCTGCAGGGCAGCGCGGAACATGGGCCCGGTGTAGAGGTTCAGCACCATCTCCACCACGCCCTCGATCCGCGACGTCCCGGTCGGCAGCCCCTCGGCCTTCGTCCGCAGCTCGGTGATCTGCGCTTCGCCGAGCAGCTCCACGGCCGCCGCCACGAGGTCCTCGCGCGTCGGGAAGTGGTGTTGCGCGGCGCCGCGCGACACCCCGGCGCGCTCGGCGATCACCGCCACCGTGACGCCGTGCCAGCCCCGCTCGCCGATGCAGTCCATGGCGGCCTCGATCAGCCGCCGGCGAGTGGTGCGGCTGCGCTCCTGCTGCGGTTCGCGGAGCATCAGGCCGGATCGACCCAGAAGTCGAGCTGCAGGTCGGCCTCCGACGAGCCGATCCGGTACTTCGAGAGATCGGTGACGCCTTCGGCCGCGAGCACCTCGTCGTCGAGGAAGAAGTTGCCGGTCGTCTCGCGGCTGGGCCGGGTGAGGATCGCGTACGCCGCGTCGGCCATGATCTCCGGCGTGCGGCTGCGGTTCGCCAGCTCCGCGCCCACGACGTTGCGGATCGCCGCGGTGTCGATGGTGGTGCGCGGCCACAGCGAGTTCGCCGCGATACCGTCCTTCCTGAGCTCCGCGGCCAACCCGACGGTCACGAGGCTCATCGAGTACTTCGCGATGCTGTAGGCGAGGTGCCCGGCCGTGAACCACTTCTCGTCGAGGCTGATCGGCGGCGAAAGTGTGAGCACGTGCGGGTTCGCCGCCTTCCGCAGGTGCGGAATGGCCAGTTTGGACAGCAGGAACGTGCCGCGCGCGTTGATGTCCTGCATCAGGTCGTAGCGCTTCATGCTCACCTGCTCGGTGGGCGTGAGGTCGATCGCGCTGGCGTTGTTCACCACGATGTCGATGCCGCCGAACTGCTCGACGGTCTTCGCCACCGCGGCCGCCACACCTTCGTCGTCGCGCACGTCGCCGAGGATCGGCAGCGCCTTGCCGCCGGCCTTCTCGATGGCTTCGGCCGCGGTGTAGATCGTGCCCGGTAGCTTCGGGTGCGGTTCGGCGGTTTTGGCCAGCAGCGCCACGTTCGCGCCGTCGGCGGCCGCGCGCAGGGCGATCGCCTCGCCGATGCCGCGGCTGCCGCCGGACATGATGATCGTCTTGCCGGCCAGGGACTTCTCGGTCACAGTCACTCCTAATAGGACTTCGGCAGCCCGAGGCTGTGCTGCCCGACGAAGTTGAGCACCATTTCCCGGCTCACCGGCGCGATCCGCCCGAGCCGCACGGCCGTGACGAGCGTGCCGAGGCCGTACTCGGACGCGAGCCCGTTGCCGCCGTGGGTCTGCACCGCCTGGTCCACGGCGTGGATCGCGGCCTCCGCGGCGGCGTACTTGGCCATGTTGGCCGATTCACCCGACGCGAAGTCGTCGCCGGAGTCGTACAGCGCAGCCGCTTTCTGCGTCATCAGCTTCGCCAGCTCGAGCTCGATCTTGATCTGCGCGAGCGGGTGCGCCAGGCCCTGGTGCGAGCCGATCGGCGCGCCCCACACCTGGCGCTCGTTGGCGTAGGCCACGGCCTTGTCCAGCGCGTAGCGCGCGGTGCCGAGCGAGAACGACGCGCCCATGATGCGCTCGGGGTTCAGGCCGGCGAACAGCTGCGCGATCGCCGCGTCCTCCTCCCCCACCAGCGCTTCGGCCGGCAGGTGCACGTCGTCGAGGAACAGGCCGAACTGCTTCTCCGGCGAGATCAGGTCCATCTCGATCTGTTTGAACTCGAAACCCGCGGTGTCGGTGGGCACGATGTAGAGCGCGGGCTTGAGCCGTCCCGTTTTCGCGTCTTCGGTGCGACCGACCACGAGCACCGCGTCGGCCTCGTCGACGCCGGAGATGTACACCTTGCGGCCACTGAGGACCCAGTCGCTGCCGTCGCGGCGCGCGGTGGTGGTGATCTTGTGCGAGTTGGAACCGGCGTCGGGCTCGGTGATGGCGAAGACCATCTTCTTGCTGCCGTCGGACAGGCCGGGCAGCCACCGCTTCTTCTGCTCGTCGGTGCCGAAGCGCGAGATCACCGTGCCGCAGATCGCCGGCGACACGACCATGAGCAGCAGCGGCGAGCCGGCCGCCGCGAACTCCTCCAGCACCGCGGCGAGATCGGCGATGCCGGCGCCCCCGCCGCCGTACTCCTCGGGCAGGTTCACGCCGAGGTAGCCCAGCCGGCCCGCCTCGTCCCACAGCTCGGTGGTCTTCTCGCCCGAGCGGGCCTTCTTCGCGTAGTACTCGTGCCCGTACTTGCGCGCCAGCTCCGAAGCCGCCTTGCGCAGCGCCACGCGCTCCTCGGGCTCCGCAAAATTCATCGCGTTCATGCTTGCTCTCCCACCGCTTCTCCCGCCCCGGCTTCCCCGACGACAGCCAGAATCGTGCCGACCTCGACCTGCAACCCGACCTCCACCGGCAGCTCGGTGACCACGCCGTCGGCGGGGGCCGAGATCCGGTGTTCCATCTTCATCGCCTCCAGCCACAGCAACGGATCACCCGCCGCCACGGCGTCGCCCACGCCCACCGCGAGCCGCACGACCGTGCCCGGCATCGGCGCCACGAGCGAGCCCGCGGCCAGGGCCGCCGACGGATCGGCGAACCGGGGCTCCGCGGTGAACGCGACCGAGCCCAGCGCAGAGTCCACATAGGACTGATCGCCGTACCGCGCGACGGTGAAGGCGCGCCGCACCCCGGCCACGTCGAGCACGACCCGGTCCGGGTCCGCCGACACCAGCCGCACGTCGTCGTAGCCCTCGGCCCGCAGGCCGGCGCGGGTCAGCGAGTAGCTCACCTCGTGGGTCGTCTCGCCGCGGGTGAACACCTTGCGCTGTCCCGCCGAACGCACGTTGCGCCAGCCGCTGGGCAGCCGGCTCAGGGTGGTCGCCGTCGCGCGGTTCCCCGCGGCACCGGCCAGCGCCGCGGCGAGCGCGGACAGCTTCTCCGCGTCGGCACCGGCCAGCGGCTTCGCCAGCGTGGCGAGCCCGTGGCGGTCGAAGAACGCCGTGTCGGTCTCGCCGGCCAGGAACGCCTCGTGGCGCAGGATGTTCACGAGCAGGTCGCGGTTGGTCACCACCCCGTGGATCTTCGCCCCGGTCAACGCGGTGGCCAGCCGGCGCGCGGCCTCGGCCCGCGTCGGCGCCCACGTGATCACCTTGGCGAGCATCGGGTCGTAGTGCACACCGACCACGGAGCCGCTCTCCACGCCGGAGTCGAGCCGCAGGCCCGCGCCGTGGGTGAATTCGCGGTCGACACCGGGCACCTCGAAGGTGTGCAGCGTGCCGCTCTGCGGCTGCCAGCCCGCGCCCGGGTCCTCGGCGTAGAGGCGGACCTCGATCGAATGGCCTTGGGGTGCGGGCGGTTCCGGCGGCAGCTGCGCGCCCTGGGCCACGCTCAGCTGCAGCGCCACCAGATCGAGACCGGTCACGTTCTCGGTCACCGGGTGCTCGACCTGCAGACGCGTGTTCATCTCCAGGAAGTAGAACCGGCCGTCCTCACCGGCCAGGAACTCGACCGTGCCCGCGCCGACGTAGTCGATGGCCGACGCGGCCTTGCGCGCCGCGTCGAACAGCTCCGCGCGCATGGCCTCGTCGACGAAGGGCGACGGCGCCTCCTCCACCACCTTCTGGTGGCGGCGCTGGATCGAGCACTCACGCTCCCCCACGGCCCACACCGTGCCGTGCTGGTCGGCGAGCACCTGCACCTCGATGTGCCGGCCGGTTTCGAGGTAGCGCTCGCAGAACACCGTCGGGTCGCCGAACGCCGAACCCGCCTCGGCCCGCGCGCTCTCCACCGCTTCGGCGAGCTCGTCGAGCTTGCGCACCACGCGCATGCCCCGGCCGCCACCCCCGGCGGAAGCCTTGACCAGCAACGGAAGATCGGCGTCGGTGACCGAGTCCGGGTCCAGTTCGGACAGCACCGGCACGCCGGCCGCCGCCATCAGCCGCTTCGACTCCACTTTGGAGCCCATCGTCTCGATCGCCGCCGGCGGCGGGCCGACCCAGGTGAGCCCGGCGTCGAGCACGGCCCGCGCGAACGCGGCGTTCTCCGACAGGAACCCGTAACCCGGGTGCACCGCGTCGGCTCCGGCGTCGGCCGCGGCCTTCACGATCAGCTCCGCACGAAGGTACGTCTCGCCGGGCGCGTCGCCCGGCAGCCGCACCGCCACGTCGGCCTCGCGTGTGTGCGGGGAAGCCGCGTCGGCGTCGGAGAACACGGCCACCGTGCCGATGCCGGCGTCGCGGCAGCTGCGGAACACCCGGCGGGCGATCTCGCCCCGGTTGGCGACCAGCAGGTTGTGGATCACGACTGCACCCCTACATCCGGAAGACGCCGAAGCCACCCTCGGCGCCCTTCACTGGTCCGTTGTGGATCGCCGACAGGCTCAGCCCGAGCACCGTGCGGGTGTCGCGCGGGTCGATGATGCCGTCGTCATAGAGCATGCCGGAGAGGAACATCGGCATCGACTCGGCTTCGATCTGGTTCTCGACCATGGCGCGCATCGCCGCGTCGTTCTCATCGCTGTAGTCCTGGCCCCGGCTCGCGGCCGCCGCGCGCGCCACGATGGACAGCACGCCGGCCAGCTGCGCCGGGCCCATCACGGCCGACTTCGCGCTCGGCCAGGCGAACAGGAACCGCGGGTCGTACGCGCGCCCGCACATGCCGTAGTGCCCGGCGCCGTAGGACGAGCCCATGAGCACGGACAGGTGCGGCACCTTCGAGTTCGACACGGCGTTGATCATCATCGCGCCGTGTTTGATGATGCCGCCTTGCTCGTATTCCTTGCCGACCATGTAGCCGGTGGTGTTGTGCAGGAAGACCAGCGGCGTGTCGATCTGGTTGGCCAGCTGGATGAACTGCGCGGCCTTCTGCGATTCCTCGCTGAAGAGCACGCCCTGCGCGTTGGCGAGGATGCCGACCGGGTAGCCGTGGATGTTCGCCCAGCCGGTGACCAGGCTGGAGCCGTAGAGCGGTTTGAACTCGTCGAAGTCCGACCCGTCGACCACGCGCGCGATCACCTCGCGCGGGTCGAACGGCACCTTGAGGTCGCTCGGGACGATGCCGAGCAGGTCTTCGGGGTCGAACAGCGGCTCGGCGTAGTCGGGCTTGGGCGCCTGGCCCTTCTTGTGCCAGTTGAGCCGCTTGATGATGCTGCGGCCCAGCCGGATCGCGTCCTGCTCGTCGGCCGCGAGGTAGTCGGCCAGGCCCGACGTGCGGGCGTGCATCTCGGCGCCGCCGAGCGACTCGTCGTCGGACTCCTCACCGGTGGCCATCTTCACCAGCGGCGGGCCGCCGAGGAAAACCTTCGCGCGCTCCTTGACCATCACCACGTAGTCGGACATGCCCGGCAGGTACGCGCCACCGGCGGTCGAGTTGCCGAAGACCAGCGCGACGGTGGGCACCTTCGCGGCCGAGGACCGCGTGATGTCGCGGAAGATCCGGCCGCCGGGGATGAAGATCTCCTTCTGCGTGGGCAGGTCCGCGCCGCCGGACTCGACGAGGTTGATCACCGGCAGCCGGTTCTGCGCCGCGATGTCGGCCGCGCGGAACGACTTCTTCGTGGTCCACGGGTTGCTCGCGCCGCCCTTCACCGTCGGGTCGCTCGCGGAGATCAGGCACTCCACGCCCTCGACCACGCCGATGCCGGTGATCACGCTCGCGCCCACGCGGTAGTCCGAACCCCAGGCCGCCAGCGGCGAGAGCTCCAGGAACGGCGAGTCCTCGTCGATCAGCAGCTCGATGCGTTCGCGGGCCAGCAGCTTGCCGCGCTTGCGGTGGCGCTCCACGTACTTCTCACCGCCGCCGGCCACGGCCTTGGCGTGCTCGGCGTCGATCTCGGCGAGCTTCTCCAGCATCGACTCCCGGTTCGCGGCGAACTCGCCGGCCCGGGTGTCCACAACGGACCTCAGTGCGGTCATGCGGTGTATCCCAATCGCTTCGCGGCCAGGCCGGTGAGGATCTCGGTGGTGCCGCCGCCGATGCCGAGGATGCGGACATCGCGGTAGTGCCGCTCCACTTCGGACTCGCGCGAGTACCCGAGCCCGCCGTGCAGCTGCACGGCCTCGTTCACCACCCATTCGGCGGCTTCGACGGCGGTGTTCTTGGCGAAACAGGCTTCGGCGATCACTTCTTCGCCGGAGACGTGGCGCACCGCGGTCTGGCGGGCGTAGGTGCGGGCCACGTCGGTCTTGCGCGCCATCTCGGTGAGCTTGTGCTGCACGACCTGGCGCGAGATGAGCGGCCGGCCGAACGTCTCGCGCAGCCGGCACCAGTCGAGTGTGAGGTCGAGCGCGCGCTGGGCGTGGGCGTAGGCCTGCACGGCGAGCGAGAGCCGCTCGGTCACGAACTGCGTGGCCACCTGTGCGAAGCCGCTGTTCTCGGCGCCGACGAGGTTCTCCACCGGCACGCGGACGTCCACGTAGGACAGTTCCGCGGTGTCGGAGCAGGCCCAGCCCATCTTCTCCAGCTTGCGCGACACCGTGAACCCCGGCGTGCCGCGTTCGACCACCAGCAGCGACAGGCCGCGCGCGCCCTCGCCGCCCGTGCGCACCACCGTGGTCACGAAGTCGGCGCGGCAGCCCGAGGTGATGAACGTCTTGGCGCCGTTGACCACGTACTCGTCGCCTTCGCGCACGGCCGTCGTGCGCAGGCCCGCGACGTCGGAGCCACCGTCGGGCTCGGTCACCGCGAGCGAGCCGATCTTCGTACCCTCGAGCGTGGGCCGCACCCAGCGTTCGATCTGCACCGGGTCGCCGGCCTCGGCGAGGTGCGGCACGGCGATGCCGCAGGTGAACAGCGAGGCGAACAACCCGCCGGAACCGCCCGCGTAGTGCAGTTCCTCGGCGATCACGAGCGCGTCGAGGTAGTTGCCGTCACCGCCGCCCACGGACTCGGGGAACGCGACGCCGAGCAGCCCGAGGTCCCCGGCCTTGCGGTGCAGCTCGCGCGGCAGCTCGCCCGCGCGCTCCCACTCGTCGAGGTGCGGCAGCACTTCCTTCTCGACGAACCGGCGCACGGTCGCGCGCAGCTCCTCGCGCTCGGGCGTGGTGAACGGGTCCACGATCACAGCAGCGCCTCCGGCACGTCGATCTCGCGGGAGCGCAGCCACTCGCCGAACGCCTTGGCCTGCGGGTCGAACCGGGCCTGCGAGGCCACGCCTTCGCCGAGGATGTCCTGCACCACGAAGTTCATCGCCCACAGGTTCGGCAGCAGGTGCCGGGTCACCGGCAGGTGCGCCGTCTCCGGCAGCAGCAGGCGGAACTCGGTGACCGTGAGCCGGTGCACGAGCCACCGCCAGGCCTCTTCGGACCGCACCCACACGCCGAGGTTGGCGCTGCCGCCCTTGTCGCCGCTGCGCGCGCCGATCACGCGGCCGAGCGGCGCCCGGCGCACCGGCCCGTCGGGCAACGGCTCGGGCAGCGCGGGTTCGTCCACTTCGGTCAGGGCGAGGGTCTCGGCGGCGGGCGCCAAGTCGACTCGTCGACCGTCCGGCAGCACCGCGACGTGCGGCACCTTCCCGGCGTCCACGAAGGCCGCCGAGTACACGCCGTACGGCGAGGCGTCGGAAGGCGGAGCGGTGACGTGGAAGCCGGGGTAGCTCGCGAGCGCCAGCTCCACCGCCGCGCCGCTGAACGCGCGGCCGGCGATCTTCGGGTCACTGTCCTTCACCGCGACGTGCAGCAACGCGCTCGCGGTCTCCTCGGTGTCGGCGTCCCGGTGGTCCGTGCGCGCGAGGGTCCAGCGGACCTCGGCCGGCGGCTTGGGCTCGAGCGCGGTTTCGAGCTGCTCGCGCACGAGCGCGGCCTTCTCCTCGATGTCGAGCCCGGTGAGCACGAACGTGGTCTCGTTGCGGAAGCCGCCGAGCCGGTTGAGCGCCACCTTGAGCGTGGGCGGCGGTGCTTCACCCGTCACGCCGCTGATGCGCACGCGGTCGGGCCCGTCGGCGGTGAGCGAGAGCGTGTCGATCCGCGTGGTCACGTCGGGGTTCGCGTAGCGCGCGCCGGTGATCTCGTACAGCAGCTGCGCGGTCACGGTGCCGGTGTTCACCACGCCGCCGGTGCCCGGGTGCTTGGTGATCACGCTGGACCCGTCGGCGTGGATCTCGGCGATCGGGAAGCCCGGCACGCCGATCGGCTGCTCGCGGAAGAACGCGTAGTTGCCGCCGGTCGCCTGCGCGCCGCACTCGATCACGTGCCCGGCCGCGACGGCGCCGGCCAGCGCGTCGTAGTCGTCGGGGGCCCAGCCGAAGTGCGCGGCGGCCGGCCCGACGATCACCGACGCGTCGGTGACGCGGCCGGTCACGACCACGTCCGCACCGGCGTTCAGGCACTCGACGATGCCCCACGCGCCGAGATAAGCGTTGGCGGTCAACGGTTTTCCGAAGCCGAGCCCGAACCCGAGCTCCTCGGCGCGCCCGATCAGGTCGTCGCCTTCGACGTGCGCGACGGTCACCTCGACACCGAGCTTCGCGGCCAGCTCCCGCAACGCCGCCGCCAGGCCCGCGGGGTTGAGCCCGCCGGCGTTGGCGACGATCTTCACGCCCTTTTCCGTGGCCAGCGCCAGGTTCTCCTCCATCTGGCGCAGGAAGGTCTTGGCGTAGCCGCGATCGGGGTCCTTCATGCGGTCGCGGCCGAGGATGAGCATGGTGAGCTCGGCCAGGTAGTCGCCGGTGAGCACGTCGAGCGGGCCGCCGGTGAGCATCTCGCGCACGGCCGAGAACCGGTCGCCGTAGAAGCCCGACGCGTTCCCGATCCGGATCGGCGCCGCGCTCACGCGAACTGCCCCGGCTCGCGGCCTTCACCGGGAGGACCGGCGAACGCCTGCGCGATGGTGAGCCACTCCTCCACGTCCGCGCCGGTGGCCACGAGGTCGGTGTCGGCCGGGTGGCGCCGCTGCGTGATCACCAGGCAGAAGTCGACGGCGCTGCCGGTGAGGCGCTGCTCGGCGTCCTCCGGCCCGAAGGCCCACGTGGTGGCGTCGGGCGACGCGAGCTCCACGCGGAACTCCTCGGTCGGTGGCGCGAGTGAGTTGAGCTTGTACGCGAAGTCCCGGGTGCGCGTGCCGAACCGCGCGATGTGCCACAGCCGCCCGGTGGGCTCACGGGTGAGGCCGAGCGCGTCGAACACGTCCTGGCCGTGCGCCCAGGTCTCCATCAGCCGCGCGGTGGCCATCGAGGCCACGCTCATCGGCGGGCCGTACCACGGCAGCTTCTGCCCGTCCGGCACGTTCGCCAGCGCCTCGACGAGCGCCTGGCGGCCGGCGCGCCACTCGGCGAGCAGCTGCTCGGCCGGCTGCGCGGCGCCTTCCTCGGCCGCCAGGTCGACGTAGTTCTCCCCCACGCTCAGCAGGTGCTCGACCTCGGCCTGCCACCGCTCGGGCCGGGCCGCCGAGATCAGGGCCTTCGAGTCCGTCCAGGCGAGGTGCGCGATCTGGTGGGCGACCGTCCACCCCCGCGCCGGTGTCGGCCGCGCCCAACCCTCCGGTGGCAAGCCCGCCACCACGTCGTCGATCGTCTGCGATTCGGCCGCCAGATCCCCGAGGATCACGCCGAGATCAGCCATCCTGCGCCTCCGTGCGTTGGGTTGAGTGCGGCGGCGTCGTCCGCGCACAGCGTCCCTGACCCCACCCTGGCACCCCGGCCCGGGAAAAATCAAGCACGCCTGATTGTTTTCTCCGATCGGGCTCGGGACAGTTATTGACACATTGCCAGTAGTCCCCCGTTGTCCTACGGTTCTGACCATGAGCTCCTACGCCGACATCACCTACGAGGTCGCCGACCGGATCGCGACGGTCACGCTCGACCGGCCTCAGGCGCGCAACGGCTACACCGTGCGGATGGCCGACGAGCTAGGCGACGCGATGGACCGCGCCGACCGCGACGAAGACGTGCGCGTGGTCGTGCTCACGGGTGCGGGCAAGGACTTCTCGGTGGGGGCGGACCTGTCGTCCGGCGGGTTCGACTTCGAGCACGGCGAGGGCCCGCCCGACGGCTGGCAGGAGCCGGCCGGCCGGTGCTCGAAGCGGATCTTCACGATGAACAAACCGGTGATCGCCGCGTTGCGGGGCGCGGCGGTGGGCGGCGGGATCACGATCACCCTGGCGTGCGACTACCGGCTCGCGGCCGACGACACGAAGTTCGGCTTCGTGTTCACCCGCCGCGGGATCTACCCCGAGGGCGCGTCCGCGTGGTTCCTCCCCCGGCTCGTCGGCATGGGCACCGCGCTCGACTGGATGGTGAGCGGCCGCGTGTTCGGCGCGCCGGAGGCGCTCGAAAAGGGGCTCGTGCACAGCGTCCACGCGCCGGACGAGGTGCTGGACCAGGCGTATGAGCTCGCGCGCGACCTCGTGGCGAACACCGCGCCCGTGTCGGTCGCCGTGACCCGGCAGCTGCTGTACCGGATGGCGTCGGCGCCTTCGCCGTTCGAAGTGCACGAGCTGGACTCGAAGCTGATCGGCGGCCTGCCGACCACGCCGGACGCGGCCGAAGGCGTGCTGTCGTTCCTGCAGAAGCGGCCGCCCAGTTTCAAGATGCGCGTGGACACGGACCTGCCGCCCTACCTGCCCTGGATCGAGGAATGACCGCCTACCCGCCCGAACCGTGGCACCTCGCCGGCCAGGCCCACGTCTCCGTGTGGCTGCTGCCCGCCGGTTCCCTGCCGGCGATGCCCGACCACATCGAACCGGTGATCGTCGGCGCCCACGCCGTGGTGGTCACGGCCTGGGTCGACTACCGCCCGCCCGGGCAGCTGAGCTACCACGAGCTGCTCGCCGCCGTCGCCGTGCGCGGCGGGCTCGGCGCGTCGATCCTCGACATCTGGGTCGACAGCGAGGTGTCGCTGCGAGGCGGACGCGAGCTGTGGGGCATCCCGAAGGACCTCGCGACGCTCGAGTTCACCGACGACCGGTCCTCGGCCACCGGCCGTGAGTTCAAGGCCCTCGGGGAAGACGACTGGATCGCCGGCGCCGCCTTCGCGCGCCGCGCCGGCCTGCCGCTCGCGCTGCCCGCCCGGTTCCAGGTCGCTCAGATGCTCGACGAGCGGCTGGTGCGCAGCCCCGTGGCGGCGCGGGCGAAGCTCCACGCCGCGGCCGCCGACTGGTCGATCAACCCGGACGGCCCGCTCGGGTACCTGGCCGGCCGTCGCCCGATCGTGAGCGCGGTCCTGCGCGATTTCACCCTCGTGTTCGGCAGCTGAACCGCCCCCGACCAGCCGCTCTGAGTGATCGACTAACCCGCGAGGGTGAGCCCGCGACACGCCACCCCTTGGGGCACGTGCGAGCCCCAACCCCTAGATGTAGTCTCTGTGGACCGGCAGCCCCCAGCGACGGGGAGACCGCTCAGGAAGGGCCGCCGGGCCGATTTGGAAAAACAGCAGCGCACGGCCTTGTGCGGCCGTGCGGCGATGAAGCGCGCCCATTTTCGACTTTGTTGGAGACACGCATGTCAGTGGAAACCGGTCAGCGTCCGCCCTCGTCGGCGGACTCGGCACCGAGCGCGATCCGCGTGATCCGGCGCGACGGCAATGTCTCGCCGTTCGACGCCGGCAAGATCAGCGTGGCCCTCACCAAGGCCTTCCTCGCCGTGGAAGGCGGCGACGCCGCCGCCTCCTCTCGCGTGCACCACGTCGTCGCCGAGCTGACCGAGCAGGTCGAGGCTTCCCTGCTGCGCCACGCCGGTCCCGAGACCGCCCTGCACATCGAGCAGATCCAGGACCTGGTCGAGCTGGCCCTGATGCGCGGTGAGCACCACAAGGTCGCCCGCGCGTACGTGCTCTACCGCGAGGAGCGCGCGAAGGCCCGCGAAGCCGCCGCGCCGGCGCACGCCGAGGCCGCCATCAGCGTCAAGGGCACCGACGGTTCCCTGCGTCCCCTCGACTGGGCCCGCGTGTCGCACGTGGTGGGCGAGGCCGTGGCCGGGCTCGACGACGTGTCCGCCGAGCCGGTGCTGGCCGAGGCCAAGCGCAACCTCTACGACGGCATCAGCGCCGACGAGCTCGCCCTCGCGCAGATCATGGCCGCCCGCGTGCTCGTCGAGCAGGAGCCGAACTACTCGTACGTGAGTGCGCGGCTCCTGCTGGACAAGCTGCGCGGAGAGGCCCTGAGCTACCTCGCGCGCTCGCCGCGCCAGGCCAGCCAGGACGAGATGACCGCCGAGTACCCCGCGTACTTCCGCACCTACCTGCGCCGCGCGGTCGAGCTCGAGCTGGTCGACGGCGAGCTGCTCACGTTCGACCTCGACAAGATCACCTCGGCCATCCACGCCGAGCGCGACCTCGACTTCGGCTTCCTCGGCCTGCAGACGCTGTACGACCGGTACTTCCAGCACCACAACGGCACCCGTTTCGAGCTGCCGCAGGCGTTCTTCATGCGCGTGGCCATGGGCCTGGCGATCCGCGAGGACAACCGCGAAGCCCGAGCCATCGAGTTCTACGAGCTGCTCTCCACCTTCCACTTCATGGCCTCGACGCCGACGCTGTTCAACTCGGGCACCACGCGCGCCCAGCTCTCGTCGTGCTTCCTGACCACTGTGGACGACGACCTGGACTCGATCTTCCAGGCGTACAAGAACAACGCGCTGCTGGCCAAGTACTCGGGCGGCCTCGGCAACGACTGGACCCCGGTCCGCGGCCTCGGCGCCCACATCAAGGGCACCAACGGCCAGTCGCAGGGTGTCGTGCCGTTCCTGAAGATCGCCAACGACACCGCCGTCGCCGTGAACCAGGGCGGCAAGCGCAAGGGCGCTGCGTGCGCGTACCTCGAGACGTGGCACGTGGACATCGAGGAGTTCCTCGACCTGCGCAAGAACACCGGTGACGACCGTCGCCGCACGCACGACATGAACACGGCCAACTGGGTGCCGGACGAGTTCCTGCGCCGCGTGGAGGCCGACGCGCAGTGGACCCTGTTCTCGCCCAACGAGACGCCGGACCTGCACGACCTCTACGGCAACGCCTTCGCCGAGCGCTACCGCGAGTACGAGGCCGCCGCCGACCGCGGCGAGATCAAGGTCTTCCGCCGCCTGCGCGCCGTGGACCTGTGGCGCCGCATGCTCACCATGCTGTTCGAGACCGGCCACCCGTGGATCACGTTCAAGGACCCGTGCAACCTGCGCTCGCCGCAGCAGCACATCGGCGTGGTGCACTCGTCGAACCTGTGCACCGAGATCACGCTGAACACCAGCATCGACGAGGTCGCGGTGTGCAACCTCGGCTCGGTCAACCTGCTCAAGCACGTGACGCCCGAGGGCCTCGACACCAAGCGCCTCGAGAAGACCGTGCGCACCGCCGTGCGCATGCTCGACAACGTGATCGACATCAACTTCTACACGATCCCGGAGGCGCGCCGCTCCAACCTGCGCCACCGCCCGGTGGGCCTGGGCATCATGGGCTACCAGGACGCGCTGTTCGAGCTCGGCCTGCCGTTCGCCTCCGACGGCGCGGTGAAGTTCGCCGACCAGAGCATGGAGCACGTGTCCTACTACGCGATCTCGGCGTCGACCGACCTCGCCGAGGAGCGCGGCCAGTACCAGACGTTCGAGGGCTCGCTGTGGAGCCGCGGCATCCTGCCGATCGACTCGATGCAGCTGCTCATCGACGCGCGTCAGGGCGACGCGCTCGCCGTGGACACCTCGACCACGCTGGACTGGGCGCCGCTGCGCGAGCGCGTGAAGACCGTGGGCATGCGCAACTCCAACGTGATGGCGATCGCGCCGACGGCCACGATCTCCAACATCTCCGGTGTCGGCCAGTCGATCGAGCCGCTGTTCCAGAACCTGTACGTGAAGTCGAACATGTCCGGTGACTTCACCGTGGTGAACCCGCACCTGGTCAAGAGCCTCAAGGCCCGCGGCCTGTGGGACGAGGTCATGGTGAGCGACCTCAAGTACTTCGACGGCAGCCTCGGCCAGATCGACCGCGTGCCGGACGACCTGAAGGCGCTCTACGCCACCGCGTTCGAGATCGAGTCGAAGTGGATCGTCGACGCCGGCTCGGTGCGCCAGAAGTGGATCGACCAGGCGCAGTCGCTGAACCTCTACATCGCGGCGCCGAGCGGGCGCAAGCTCGACGAACTGTACCGCTACGCGTGGCACAAGGGCCTCAAGACCACGTACTACCTGCGCGCGCAGTCGGCGACGCACGTGGAGAAGAGCACCCTGCGCGGCACGGACGGCAAGCTGAACGCGGTCTCGGCCGCCCCGACGGCCACGGCTCCGGCCGCGGCTGCCCCGGCTCCGGCTGCTTCGGCTGCCCCGGCTGCTTCGCCGGCCCCGTCGCCCTCGCCCGCCGCTGCCGTGCCGTCGGCCGCGGTTCCCGCGACCCCGCCCGCCGTGGTGCCCGCGGAGCCGCAGGAGATGCCGAAGACCGACGTGGACTTCGTCGCCACCGAAGGCGCCGCCTGCCGCATCGACGACCCCGACTGCGAAGCCTGCCAGTAGTAGTCGCCCCAGGGCTGTGAAGGGCTCCTTCAGGAAACAGGAGCCCTTCACAGCCCTCGCCGGACCTTTTTGTGGAGTGAACGACATGACCAACGTGGAGACCACGGACGCCACCGGCCTCGGCGCGATCGAGGTCGGCGCCGCCCGGATCAACGTCGACGACAAGCGCATGATCAACGCGCGCGCCGACGTGAACCAGCTGCTGCCCATGAAGTACCGCTGGGCGTGGGACAAGTACCTCGCCGCGTGCAACAACCACTGGATGCCGACCGAGGTCGCCATGCAGGCCGACATCGCGCTGTGGAAGTCGGCCGACGGCCTCACCGAGGACGAGCGCCAGATGCTCAAGCGCAACCTCGGCTTCTTCGCCACGGCGGAGTCCTTGGTGGCCAACAACATCGTGCTCGCGGTGTACCGCCAGATCACCAACCCCGAGTGCCGCCAGTACCTGCTGCGCCAGGCGTTCGAGGAAGCCGTGCACACGCACACCTTCCAGTACATCTGCGAAAGCCTCGGCCTGGTCGAGGGCGAGCTGTTCAACATGTACCGCGAGGTGCCCTCGATCTCCGGCAAGGACGCGTGGGCGCTGAAGTACACGCAGAACCTGGAGAACCCGGACTTCGAGACCGGCACGCAGGAAGCCGACCAGGCCTTCCTGCGCGACCTCGTGGCGTTCTACGTGATCTTCGAGGGCATGTGGTTCTACACCGGCTTCGCGCAGATCCTCTCGCTCGGCCGGCGCAACAAGATGGTCGGCATCGCCGAGCAGTACCAGTACATCCTGCGCGACGAGTCGATCCACCTGAACTTCGGCATCGACTGCATCAACCAGATCAAGATCGAGAACCCGCACCTGTGGACCGACGAGTTCCAGGCGGAGATCCGGCAGATGCTGCAGGACGCGTGCGAGCTCGAGGTCGCCTACGCCCGCGACACCATGCCGCGCGGCATGCTGGGCCTCTCGGCGCAGCTGTGCGAGCAGTACATGCACTTCATCACCGACCGCCGCGCCCAGCAGATCGGCCTGGCGCCGCTGTTCGGGGAGACGGAGAACCCGTTCCCGTGGATGTCGGAGGCGATGGACCTGAAGAAGGAGAAGAACTTCTTCGAGACCCGCGTGATCGAGTACCAGTCGGGCGGCGCGCTCGACTGGGATTGATCAAAGCGGACTGATCAACGCGGATTGATCCCGGACTCTGGGACCGGGGCGCGGCTTGTGCCGCCTCCGGCCCCGACCCACTAGGCTCGGCCACGCCACTGGTTCGCCAGGGCGTGGCCGAGCTTTTTCGGCCCTGCCCCGGTGAGGCAACAGGGAACCCGGTGTGAATCCGGGACTGCCCCGCAGCGGTGAGTGGGAACGAAAGCCGTCACCACGGTTCGGCAACGACCGTGGTCCAGCACTGGGCGCGAGCCCGGGAAGCGACGGCGAGTAGGCGCGAGCAGTGCGCCCACGAGTCCGAAGACCTGCCCGTGGCACGTGCGCCGAAGGCGTGCGTGAGTCCGGGCCTCGTGGGACACGGCCTGACCGAAGCGCGGCTCTCGCGTGCCCGGGCTCGTTGTGATGAGCTCGCGAGGAGAGAGCCTGTGAACACCATCGGCACCACGATCCTGGGGTACCCGCGCATCGGGCCGGCCCGGGAGCTCAAGCGCGCCCTGGAGCGCTACTGGGCCGGGCGCACCGGCGAGGCCGAGTTGCTCGCCGTCGGCAAGGACCTGCGGGCTCGAACGTGGCGGAAGCTGCGCGACGCCGGCCTCGAGTCGATCCCGTCCGGCACGTTCTCCTGCTACGACCAGGTGCTCGACACCGCGGAGCTGTTCGGCGCGCTGCCCGGGCGCTTCACGCGGCTGGGCCTGTCGCCGCTGGACACGTACTTCGCCGCCGCACGCGGTGTGCAGGACGAGCCGGCGCTGGAGATGACGAAGTGGTTCGACACCAACTACCACTACCTCGTGCCCGAGCTGGGCCCGGACTCGCGCTTCCGGCTCACCGGCACGAAGCCGCTCGACGAGGTGCGTGAGGCGCGCGAGCTGGGGATCGAGACGCGGCCGGTGCTCGTCGGCCCGGTCACGTTCCTGCTGCTGAGCAAGGCGACCCGGCCCGGGTTCGAGCCGCTGGAGCTGCTCGACGAACTGCTGCCGGCGTACGCGGAGCTGCTCTCGGCGCTGAAGGCCGAGGGAGTCGAGTGGGTGCAGCTCGACGAACCCGCGTTCGCGGCCGACCGCACCACCAAGGAGCTCAACGCGCTCACCCGCGCCTACCACGTGCTGGCCAAGGCGCCGGACCGGCCGAAGCTGCTGGTCGCCGGGTACTTCGGCGGCCTCGGGCGCGCGCTGGGCGTGCTGGCCCGCTCCCCCGTCGAGGCGCTGGCCGTGGACCTCCTCACCGAAGAGTCCTTTGTGGACGCGGTGGCCGCGGAAGGCGCGTTGCGGGACAAGGAGGTGCTCGCCGGCGTGGTCGACGGGCGCAACGTGTGGCGCACCGATCCCGACCGCGCGCTCGAACTCGCCGCGCGGCTCACGGGCACCGCGGAGCACGTGAGCGTCGCCACGTCGTGCTCGCTGCTGCACGTGCCCTACGACGTCGAGGCCGAGAACCTCGACCCGCGCCTCACGAGCTGGCTGGCGTTCGCCGACCAGAAGGTGGCCGAGGTCGTGCTGCTCGGCCGGGCGCTGCGTGGTGAGCCGGTGGACCTGTCGGCGGCGCGCGCGGCGGTGGCGGACCGGGCGACCAACGCCCCCGACGAGGCCGTGCACGAGCGGCTCGCGGCGCTGAAGCCCGAGGACGCCGTGCGCGAGCCGTACGCGGACCGCGCGGCCCGGCAAGAACAAGCGCTCGGCCTGCCGCCGCTGCCGACCACCACGATCGGCTCGTTCCCGCAGACCACCGACGTGCGCAAGGCCCGCGCGGCCCACCGCGCGGGCGCGCTCGGCGAGGCCGCGTACGTGGCCGAGATGCACGCCGAGATCGACCGCGTGGTGCGGCTACAGGAAGAGCTGGGCCTCGACGTGCTGGTGCACGGCGAGCCCGAGCGCAACGACATGGTGCAGTATTTCGCCGAGCAGCTCGCCGGGTTCGCCTCGACCGAGCACGGCTGGGTGCAGTCCTACGGTTCGCGCTGCGTCCGCCCGCCGATCCTCTTCGGCGACGTCTCGCGCCCTTCGCCGATGACAGTGCCGTGGGCTCGCTACGCGCAAAGCCGCACCACCAAGCCGATCAAGGGCATGCTCACGGGCCCGGTCACGATCCTCGCGTGGTCCTTCGTGCGCGACGACCAGCCCCTGGCCGACACGGCGCTGCAGGTGGCGCTGGCGATCCGCGACGAGGTGCGTGACCTCGAAGCCGCCGGCCTGCACGTGATCCAGGTCGACGAGCCGGCGCTGCGGGAACTGCTGCCGCTTCGCGCGGCCGGGCACGAGGCGTACTTCGCGTGGGCCGTGCGCGCCTTCCGCGTCGCGACGGCCGGCGTGGCCGCGAGCACGCAGATCCACACGCACCTGTGCTACTCGGAATTCGGCGAGGTGCTCCCCGCGATCGACGGCCTCGACGCCGACGTCACCAGCATCGAAGCGGCGCGCTCGAAGATGGAGGTGCTCGCCGACCTCTCGGCCGGCGGATTCGAGCGCGGTGTCGGGCCGGGCGTCTACGACATCCACTCCCCGCGTGTGCCCGGCGTCGACGAGGTCGCCGACCTGCTGCGCACGGCCGCCGCGGCCGTGACCTCGCGACGGCTCTGGGCGAACCCTGATTGCGGCCTCAAGACGCGCGGCTACGCCGAGGTCGAGCCCGCGCTGCGTCACCTCGTCGAAGCGGCGCACCAGGTGCGTGCCGAACTGGGCTGAGTCATCCAGGGGTGCGTCAGATCCGGGCGGGCCGGCGATCGCCGCCGGCCCGCCCGGGTCAGGAGCCTTGCTCGGCAACCAGCCAGCACAGGCAGAACGGGTGCCCGGCCGGATCCGCGTACACCTGGAAGTCTTCGCCGGTCGCGGCGCCGGAGGCGGCCTGCAGCACGGTGGCGCCGAGCGCCATCACCCGCGCGTGGGCTTCGGCGAAGTCCTCCACCCACAGGTCGAGGTGGACCTGCTGCGAGGTCTCGCCGGACGGCCAATCCGGGGGCGTGTCGCCGGGAGCGAGCTGCACGCCGACCCGGGGCGTGCCGTCGACGATGACCATGTGCCAGCCGTCGTCCGCATCCACTTCGCCGTCGAGGACGCCGGCCCAGAAGCGGCTCTCGGTGGCGAGGTCGGCGGCGTCGAAGGCCACTACCTGGTACTTGATTCGCATCCGCGGCAGTCTGCCGGAGCCGGGGTGCCCCGTCGAGGATCACCCGGATGGATCGGGCCGAAGGTATTGTCATTCGGTCAACAGCGCGGCACGGTGGAGCTTGGACCAGGTTTCCGCCAGTGAAGGCAGGTCGCCATGACGAGCGCAGTCGGCAAGGTCGGCAGGGTCGCCGAGAGCCTGCGTGAGCGCGTGCCCGCGCTGACGTCGATGCCCTTGCCCCGCACCGTCGACGAGCGGTGGCGGGCGGCGACCTACCCCGTGCGCGAGCTCGCGGCGCCGCCGGCGGGCAGCGGCCTCGAGCCGGTGCTCGGCGACGACGGGCCGCCCGTGCTGGGCCACTCGCTGGACATGATGCGGTTCGGCCTCGACTTCAGCTTCAGCCGCTACGAGAAGTACGGCCCGGTGTCGTGGATGGGTGCCTTCGGGCGCCGGATCGTGTCGCTCTCGGGGCCCGAGGCCACGCAGATCGCGCTGGTGAACAAGGACAAGGCGTTTTCGCAGGAGGGCTGGAAGTTCTTCATCGAGAAGTTCTTCGACCGCGGCCTCATGCTGCTCGACTTCGGCGAGCACCACCTGCACCGGCGGATCATGCAGAGCGCGTTCACGCGGGAGCGGCTCGTGGGCTACGTCGGGCAGATGGCCCCGGCCCTGCGCGCCGGTGTGGAGGCGTGGCCCGGCGGCACGCGGCCGCGGCTGTACTGGGCGCTCAAGCAGCTCACGCTCGACGTGGCCACGCGCGTGTTCATGGACATGCGCTCCCCCGAGGACGCGCTGCGGATCAACCGCGCGTTCGTGAGCACGGTGCGCGCCGGCACCGCGCTGGTGCGCTACCCGGTGCCGGGCGGGCGCTGGAACGCGGGCCTGCGCGGGCGGCGGCTGCTGGAGCGCTACTTCGGCGAGACGCTGCCGCAGAAGCGCCGCGCGGGCGGCGACGACCTCTTCGCGGCCCTGTGCACGGCCACCGACGAGGACGGCGACCGCTTCACCGACGCCGACATCGTGAACCACATGATCTTCCTGATGATGGCCGCGCACGACACCACCACCATCACCAGCAGCGCCATGGCCTACTACCTGGCCAAGCACCCCGAATGGCAGGAGCGCGCCCGCGCGGAGTCGCTCGCGCTGGGCGACGACGTGCCGGACATCGAGGCGCTGGAAAGCCTCGAGACGCTCGACCTCGTGATGAAGGAGTCGCTGCGGCTGCGGGCGCCGGTGCCGACGATGGCGCGCAAGACCATCAAGGACACCGAGGTCCTCGGCCACTACCTGCCGGCCGGCACGCTCGTCGGCGTCTCGCCGACCCTGAACCACTTCACGCCCGAGTGCTGGACCGACCCGATGCGCTTCGACCCCGAGCGCTTCGCCGAGCCGCGGCGCGAGGACAAGTCGCACCGGTTCGCGTGGATGCCCTTCGGCGGCGGTGCGCACAAGTGCATCGGGCTGCACTTCGGCAGCCTCGAGGTGAAGGCGCTGATGCACGAGATGCTGCGGACCTTCCGCTGGTCGGTGCCGCAGGACTACACCGCACGCTGGGACTACGTGTCGTTGCCGGTCCCCGCCGACGGACTGCCGGTGCGCCTCGAATATCGTTGACGGACGCTGTGGGAGGCGGGGAGCCGGCTTGTCAAGTACGGGTCGGAACTGTCGGCGGGAAACGGGAAATCGGACGAACCGGAAAAACACGTTCGAGCACTCAAGGTGACATCACGTCACCATTTGTGTAGGGGTCATCACTCGTTCAGCCGGTAGACACCCCGTTTCGCGCATGATGCCGTGGCATCACTCACGGCCAACTCATACCTAGTGTGGGTCCATGAACCTTCACACCAGGGCTGAGCTGGCTTTAGTCCGCGCATGAAGAGGTGGAGTGTGCCTGAGCCTGGTGCCGCGCCAGGGTTGGTCGACGTCGCGCGCAAGTACGCGTCGACGCTGACCGACACGAAAGGAGTAACGCTTCCCCCTGCGGAATTGGAGCGCCTCCTGCTCTCTTTCGCCGAAGAGGTCGCGGAGATCCCGACCCGGGCGTACGAGGGCGCGATCCAGCGCTTCACCACGCTCTTTTCCGCCGCCCCGATCGGCATCGCGCTCGCCGACACCGCGGGCCTGATCGTGGAGGTCAACTCCGCACTGGTCCGGCTGCTCGGCTCCACGTCGGTGCGGCTCAAGGGCCGCCACCTCGCCGACCTGGCCGCCACCGACCACGACGCCACCCGGATCCGCGCGGGCCTCGAACGCCTGCGGACCACCGACATCGACCACCTCACCGAGCGCGGCGTGCACCTCGACCACTGCGAGGACGGCAGCCTCACCACCAACGTCACGCTCGCCTGGCTGTCCGGCGACCGGATCGACGCGCACTTCCCCGTGCTGATGGCCGCCGACGCCGACGACATCCGCCTGCTCGGCGAGCGCCTGATGCACCAGAACGTGCACGACTCGCTCACGGGCCTGCCCAACGCCCAGAGCTTCGCCAACCGCGTCGAAGCCGCGCTGGCCGCGCCCCGCAGCGAAGAGATCGCCTTGGTGTACCTCGACATCGACGGTTTCAAGGTGATCAACGACGGGCTCGGCGCCGGCGTGGGCGACCGCGTGCTGCGCGAGGTCGCGAACCGGCTGTCGGCGGCCTTCACCGGGCACCACGACGGGTTCGTCGCGCGGCTGTCCGGCGACGGGTTCGGCGTGGTGATGCGCGGTGCGGACCTCACGACCCAGGACGTGGTGCGACTCGTGGAGCGCGCACTTGAAGACCTCAACGAGGCCGTGTACCTCGGCGGCCACGGGATCGGCGTGAGCGCGAGCGCCGGCATCGTCGTGGGCTGGCGCCCGGGCGGCGGGCACACCGAGATGCGCCGGGCCGCGGAGCTCGCGCTGCACCGGGCCAAGGAGAACGGCAAGGCGCAGTGGATGCTGTTCGACCCGGCCGCGGACGAGCACGACCGCAGCCGCTACCAGCTCGGCGCGGTGATCGCGGGCGCGCTGGAGAACGGCGAGTTCTCGCTGATCTACCAGCCCACCGTGAAGCTGGCGAAGCCCGACGAGATCGCCGCCGTGAACGCGGGACTGCGCTGGAACCACCCGGAGAAGGGCGAGCTCGACTCCGACGAGTTCTACCCGCTCGCGCAGATCACCGGCATGACGGTGCCGCTGGGCAAGTGGCTGCTCGCCGAGTCGCTCAAGGCCACGTCCCGCTGGCGGTCGCGCCTGGGCGACGCCGCGCCCGACGTCTGCATCCGGCTGCCGCGGCGCTTCGCCGGCGACGCCGAGCTCGTGGGGATGGTCAAGGAAGAACTCGACCGCCAGGGCCTGCCGGCACAGGCGCTGCGGCTGTGCATCGACCGGCAGTCGATGTTCGACGCGAAGGGCGAGGTGTACGACTCCTTCGGCCTGCTCGCCGAACTCGGCGCCCAGCTCGTGCTCACCATCTCGGGTTCGGCCGACCTCGAGCTGATCCCGCGCCTCGGCCTGCCCGTGCGGCACGTGATCCTCAGCGGCCCGGTCGTCGACGCGCTGGCCGAGCACCCCACCGAGGCCGACGTGCGGCACCTGGGCCAGCTCGTGGAGCGCGCGAAGGAGCTCAAGCTGCGCATCGGCGCCGAGGGCGTGCGCAGCGACGAGCACGCGGCGCGCCTGCGGCAGCTCGGGGTGCTCGCCGCGCGGGGCGCGTTCGTCGCGGACTCGGCCACGGGCGACGAAGTGGACGAGATGATCGAACGCCACGCCCGCTGACCAGTCCGCTCGCGGTGCCGCTCCGAACACCGGGCAGGATCATGGTCCGCGGACCCCACCCCGAAAGGACACCGATGGACACCGGCGAGCTCGTGCCCGACTTCACCCTCCCCGACGACCAGGGCACCGACCGCACCCTGTCTGACTTCCTGACCTCCGGCCCCGTCGTGCTGTTCTTCTACCCCGCCGCGATGACGAGTGGCTGCACCGCCGAGAGCTGCCACTTCCGCGACCTGGCCGCCGAGTTCGCCGAGGTCGGCGCCCAGCGCGTGGGCATCAGCCCCGACGCCGTGGCCAAGCAGCGGGAGTTCTCGGCCGCCAACGGGTTCGACTACCCGCTGTTGTCCGATGTGGACGGCGTGGTGGCCAAGCAGTTCGGCGCGTGGCGCAAGTTCATCCCACTGCACACCAAGCGCACCACGTTCGTGATCGACACCGACCGGCGCGTGCTCGACGTGATCAAGAGCGAACTGAACTTCACCGCACACGCCGACCGCGCACTGAAGGTGCTGCGCGAACGCAAGAACGTGGCCTGACGTTTTCCTTGCGCCGCAGCGTTTCGTGCGCCGCGGCGCTTCCGCTAGTCCCCAGCCGCTTCCGGCCGCAGGAGCCGCCACACGAAGTCGTTGCCCGAGCACGCCGGGGCAATGGCGTCGGAGGCGGCTTCCTTGCGGTGCAAGGTGAACCCGAGCCGCGCGGGAATGGCACCACTCTTCGTGTTGAGCTCGTCGTGCAGGATGTCGACGTGCGGCGCGCCCAGGCGCCAGGCCTCGGTGAGCAGCAGCGCGGTCGCGCGCGTGGCCAGGCCGCGGCCGGTGAACGGTTCCGCCAGCCAGTAGCCGATTTCGCGGCCCTCGTCGCGGCGCATCAGGCCGCAGCCGCCGGCGAGGGTGCCATCGGTGTCGAAGATGCCGTACTCGAAGCCCTCGCCCGAGGCCCAGCGTTCCGCGGTCCCGGTGAGGAACTCGGTGCCCTCCTCGGGGCCGTACCCGGAGCTGGCCCAGATCAGCCAGGCGCCGATGTGCTCGAGCGACCCCGAGACGGTGGCCACGAGGTCGTCGAGGTCGCCGGGGCGCCAGCGGTCGAGGGTGATCACGCCGTCGGAAAGCGTCTCCATGCCCTCATGGTGACACCGAAGCGCCGCGGTGACACCGCAATAAAGCCCGGAGACGGAGAACGCCGGGGCCGTCCGCACCACGGCGGGCCCCGGCGTTCTCTCGTGGTACCTACTTGACGACCGCGGTCTCCGGCACCGCGGTGTCGTTCTTCAGCGCGTCGAACAGCTGCGCCGACTTCGTCTTGTCCCAGTGCTCGGCCGAACCGTCGGTCACGGGCACCGTGCCGGTGAGCACGCCGTCGGAGGAGATCCCGCGCATCGCGATCGCCAGGCCGGCGAGGTTGTGCACGTGGTCACCCGAGTCCATCGTGAGCGCGTCGGGCGCCGAGGACAGCAGCGGGAAGAAGTCGAACGGGTTGAGCAGGGTGCCCGGGCTCGCGATCTGGCTCACCAGCGCCCCGATGAACTTGCGCTGGTTGGCCACGCGGTCGAGGTCCGAGCGCGGGGTCGCCGCGCTGTGGCGCATGCGGACGAACCCGAGCGCGGAGCGCCCGTCGAGCGTCTGGCAGCCCGCCTTGATGTCGATGTTGGTGAAGGTGTCGTGCATGTCCTTGTCCACGCACATGTCGACCCCGCCGATCGCGTCGACGATGTTCGCGAAGCCGCCGAAGCCGATCTCCGCGTAGTGGTCCATGCGCAGGCCGGTGGCGCCTTCCACGGTCTTCACCAGCAGTGAGGGGCCGCCGAGGGAGAACGCGGCGTTGATCTTGTTCGTGCCGTGGCCCGGGATCTTCACCTGGGAGTCGCGCGGCAGGCTCAGCAGCGTCGGCTTGGTGTCGTTGTCCGGGATGTGCGCGATCATGATCGTGTCGGTGCGCTGCCCGCCGCCGGCCGCCGCGACGTCACCCGTGGCCAGGCGTTCCTCGTCCGCGGCCGAGAGCCCGTCGCGGCTGTCGGAGCCGACGATGAGCCAGTTGGTGCCCGAGGCGGCCGCGGGCCGGCCGTCGTAGTCGGCCAGCGCGTCGACGCGCTTGATCGAGAACTCCAGGTACGCCCAGATCCCGCCCAGGAACACGACGAAGAGCAGCACCAGCGTCATCAGGACCTTGCCGAAGCTCCACCGGCGGCGCCGGCGCGGAGCCGGGCCGGGCGGCGGAGCCTGGCGTGGCGGCGCCTGCCGGGGCGGCGCGGGCGGCGGCACAGGTGCTTCGCCGCGCTGGCCCAGGGGTCTGGTGCGGGCGTCGTACGGGCTGCTGCTCACGCCTGGCAGCGGCATCATCTGCGCCCGCTGATGCTGCCGCGGGCGTGCGGCGGGCTGCGGTGGCCTGGGCGGTACCCGCCGCCGGCCGTCGTCGCCTCCGTACGTCATCGGTCGATCACCCAATCCCCGAATCCGGCAAATTTCGTGCGGCCCAGTAGACCGCACGTCCTCGTACAAAGGACGTGCGGCACCTACCGGGGGTTCATCGGGGAGGGAAAGCGCAGGTCAGCGAGGGTCGGCGAACCCGAACTGGTGCACCTTGATGTGCCCGGACCGGAATCCGGCCTCCGAATACGCGAGGTAGAACTCCCACATCCGGTGGAACACGTCGTCGAAGCCGAAGCCGCGGATGTCGTCCCAGCGCTGGTGGAACCGCTCACCCCACAGCTTGAGCGTGCGCGCGTAGTCCTGACCGAACTCGCGCATCCCGGCCAGCTTGAGGCGGGTGTTGTCGCGCATGCCGTCCTCGATGGCCTGCACCGACGGGATGATGCCGCCCGGGAAGATGTACTTGTGGATCCAGGTGTAGGACTTGGCCGCCGCCAGCATCCGGTCGTGGTCCATCGTGATGGCCTGCAGGCCGAAGCGCCCGCCCGGGTTCAGCCGCTTGCCGATCGTGGCGAAGAACGTGGGCCAGTACGACTGCCCCACCGCCTCGATCATCTCCACGCTCACCACGGCGTCGAACTGGCCGGTGGCGTTGCGGTAGTCACACAGCTGCACGTCGATCCGGTCGGAGAACCCCGCCTCGGCGATCCGCGCGTCGGCGAGCACCTTCTGCTCCTGCGAGATGGTCAGCGACGTCACCTTCGCGCCGCGCGAGGCCGCGCGGATCGAGAGCTCGCCCCAGCCGGTGCCGATCTCCAGCACCTCGCTGCCCTCGCGCACGCCGGCGTAGTCGAGCACGCTGTCGAGCTTGCGGTGCTGGGCCTGCGTGAGGGTGTCACCGGGCCCGAACAGCGCCGAGGAGTACATCATCGACTCGTCGAGGAACGCGCTGAACAGGTCGTTGGACAGGTCGTAGTGGCGGTGGATGTTCGAGCGCGACCCCTCGATCGTGTTCTCCTCCGCCGACGGCTGCACGCGCTCGGCGAAGCGGCGGAAGCGCTGCAGGAACGGCGGCACGACCGTGGCGAGCTTCTCGGCGAACGGCGTGAGCACGCCCGCGAGGTCCTCGGCCGTCCAGTCGCCGACCATGTAGGACTCGCCGAAGCCGATCTTCGCGTCGGCGCCGAGGCGGTGGAAGAACGCCGCGGGCCGGTGGATGCGCATCTCCGGCGACTCGGGGCCGCCGGCGCCCAGCACCGTGCCGTCGGGGAAGGTGACCCGCAGGTCGATGTTCTTCACGGCACGGCGGAAGAGCGCCTCCGCGGCCCGCGCGCGCAGCGGCGAGTGCGGTGGCGTGGCCAGGCCCGGCCACCGGGATTCGTCCGGCACCGGCTGCGAGGCGGGCCCCGCCGCTCGGTCAACACTCGAGGTGGACAAGACACTCCCTCCGGAATGGGCTCATACGCCCGCAACTGATGGTATTCCCGGCACGCGCGACTCGCGCTGCTCGGTGGTCGCCGGATCCGGTCACACGGGGATGCGCAGCCGCTCGTCCGCGGGCCGGGTCCACGCCTGCCGGAGAGTCTCGTCGGTCTCGCCCGCGTCGATCGCTTCCAGTGTGAAAGCACACATCAGCCTGGTCCAGACCGCCGGGCGCCGGATCATCGCGTGGCCCTCGCCGGTCACGTCGAAGCGCACGATCCGCTTGGCGAGCTCCTGCGCGCGCTCGGCGAAGGCGTGGGAGTCACGCGGCGACGTGATCCGGTCACGCGTGCCGTGCAGCAGCACCACGGACCGGCCGGCCACGGCGTCCACGGGCTCGCCGGGCGGTGTCCACGGCGCGAGCGCGCACACGCCCACCACGGCGGGGTCGTCGGCCACGCGCAGCACCACGCGCCCGCCCATCGAGTGCCCGACGAGCACCACCGGCAGGCCCGGGTGGTCCTCACGGATGCGCTCCAGGGCCCAGCGGGCGTCGTCGACCGGGTCCTCGGCGGGCGCGTTCCAGCCGTAGCGGCGGTTGCGCACCAGGCGCACCTCCAGGCCCGCTTTGCGGCCCGCGCGGTGCAGCGCCCGGGCGAGCGGCACCATGCGCAGGTACGCCAGCCGCCATGGCCCCACCGCTGCCGTGCCGTGCTCGGCGCCGCCGTGCAGCACCAGTGCCACCGCCCTCGTCCGCCCGGCCGCGCGCCGCACCGAAACGACGGGTACTCCGTCCACCTGCCGCCTCCCAGTCACCGGAACGCCCGGATGATCAGCTCCCACGCTAATCCACCACGAAGCGTGTCCAAGCGATACATTCGGCGCCCGAACCCGCGACGAAGGGCAGGTGTGGTGAGCGCCACGGAAATCTGGAAGAGCACCTCGGAGAAGCTCGCGGCGGCGCAGGAGGCGAACGCCGAAGCGCTCAGCGCCGCGGCCGACCTCGTGCTCGGGGTGATCCGGTCCGACGCCCTCGTGTTCACCGCCGGTGCCGGGCACTCGCTCGCCGCGGTCGCCGAGACGTTCTACCGCGCCGGCGGCCTCGCCTGCGTCTACCCGCTGTACCACCCGGAGCTGCTGCCGCTGCACGGCGCGCAGCACAGCACGAAGACCGAACGCCGCAGCGGCCTCGCCGAGGAGGTGCTGGCCGAGCGCGCGCCGGGACCCGGCGACGTGCTCGTGGTGTTCTCGACCTCCGGCGTGAACCCGTACCCGGTGGAGCTCGCCGCCGGCGCGCGGCGCCGCGGTGCCGCGGTGATCGCCGTGACGTCGCGCGAGTGCGTGGCCGCGGCTCCGCGCCGATCGGCCACGACGCTGGTCGAAGAGGGCACCGTGGTGCTCGACTCGCTCGTGATCCCCGGCGACGCGAGCCACCCCGCCGACGGGCCGCGCACCGCCCCACTGTCCACTGTGGTCAACGCGTTCCTGTGGAACCTGATCCTGGCCGAGGTCTACGACCGCGGCACGGCCGAAGGTCTCGACGTGCCGCTGTGGCGCAGCTCCAATGTGGAGGGTGGCGACGAGGCGAACACCGCACTGCTCGCCAAGTACCTCCCGCGCGTGCCGGCACTGCGGTAACCGCTTGGCGGACCGGGCCCGTTCCCGGTGACCCAGGACCCGGCCCGGGAGGTCTTGACGGGCCGGGTCCGTGCTGCCAACCTCGGCGTACCGACCAGTCGGTGTCGAGTGGAGGCGGGACGTGGACGAGACCGCGGTGACCCTGCACGGCACGTGCGAGCCCGGCTTCGAGGCCGTGCAGCGCGCGTTCGTCGAGAACATCTCCGAGCGCGACGAGCTGGGCGCGGCCTTCGCCGTGGTGGTGCGCGGCGAGGTGGTGGTGGACCTGTGGGCGGGCTGGGCGGATCCGGACCGCACCACACCGTGGCGGCCGGACACGCTCACCAACGTGTGGTCCACGACCAAGGGCATGACCGCGCTGTGCGCGCACCTGCTCGCCGACGCGGGTGAGCTGGACCTCGACGCGCCGGTGGCGCGGTACTGGCCGGAGTTCGCGGCCGAGGGCAAGGGCGAGATCCCCGTGCGCTGGCTGCTTTCGCACCGCTCCGGTGTGGTCGGCGTCGGCCTCGAGCGGCCGGTGACGATCGAGGAGCTCTACGACTGGGACCACATCACGGGCCTGCTGGCCGCGCAGGCGCCGCTGTTCCCGCCGGGCAGCGCCAGCGGGTACCACGCGCTGTCGTTCGGGTTCCTCGTCGGCGAGGTCGTGCGCCGCGTCTCGGGCCAGGGAGTCGACGAGTTCTTCGCGGCTCAGGTGGCGGGCCCGCTGGACGCCGACTTCTCGATCGGCGTGCGCGAAGCCGACCTCGGCCGCTGCTCGACGCTCGTGGAACCCGTCCTCACGCCGGAGATGACCACGGCGCTCACCGAGGCGTTCGCGAACGCCGGCCCGATCGCGCTGGCCGCCATGGTCAACCCGCGCCCGGAAGGCCACCACGCCAACGACCCGGCCTGGCGGCGCGCCGTGCTGCCCGCGCTCAACGGCCACGGCACGGCACGGGCGCTGGCCACCGTCTACGGCGCCCTGGCCGACGGCCGGCTGCTCTCCCCCGCCGCGCTGGCCCGGGCCCGCGCCGGCCAGGGCCAGGAAGTGGACCTCGTCGCCGGCGTGCCCAACGAGTGGACCCTGGGCTACTGCCTCGGCAGCGACACCCACAGCTTCGGCCCCAACCCGGCCGCCTTCGGCCACGACGGCCTCGGTGGCTCCGCCGGCGGCGCGGACCCGGAGGCGGGCGTGGGTTTCGGGTACGTGATGAACCGGATGGGGCCGTTGCTGCGGGACGACCCGCGGAAGATGGCACTGGTGGAGGCGACGTTCGAGAGTTTGGCGGAGCGGGGCTGATCCTTCACAGCCGAAGTCGTGAAAGGCCCCTCACGGCGTGTTCCGTGAGGGGCCCTTCACCGCTCGTCAGGCGACCGCGGACGGTTCCTCGTCGAACTGCGTGTGGTGCAGCTCCGCGTAGCGGCCGCCGCGCGCCAGCAGCTCGTCGTGGGTGCCGCGCTCCACGATCCGGCCGTCCTCGACCACCAGGATCAGGTCGGCCGCGCGCACGGTGGAGAGCCGGTGGGCGATCACGAGCGCGGTGCGGCCCTGCAGGGCGCCGGTGAGGGCCTCGCCGACCGCGGCTTCCGATTCGGAGTCCAGGTGGGCCGTGGCTTCGTCGAGCACCACGACCTTGGGCTGGGCGAGCAGGAGGCGCGCGATGGTGAGGCGCTGGCGTTCGCCGCCGGAGAGGCGGTAGCCGCGTTCGCCGACGGTGGTGTCGAGGCCGTCGGGCAGGGAGTGCACGAGGTGCTCGAGGCGGGCCTGGGTGAGGGCCTCCCAGATCTCGTCGTCGGTCACGTCCGGACGGGCGTAGGCCAGGTTGGCGCGGATGGTGTCGTGGAACAGGTGCCCGTCCTGCGTCACCACGCCTACCGTGGCGCGCAAGGTCGCGAAATCGAGGTCGCGCACGTTCACGTCGGACAGCTTCACCGCGCCGCCGTCCACGTCGTAGAGGCGCGGCAGCAGCGAGGCGATGGTCGACTTGCCGGCGCCCGAGGAGCCGACCAGCGCCACCATCTGGCCCGGTTCGGCGCGGAAGCTGATGCCGTGCAGCACTTCCTCACCCCCGCGGCTGTCCAAAGTGGCCACGTCTTCCAGCGACGCCAGCGAGAAGCGGTCGGCCGCCGGGTAGCCGAAGCGCACGTCGGTGAACTCCACCGCGACGCCACCCGCGGGCAGCGCCTTCGGCTTCTCCGGTTCCTTGATCATCGGCTCGAGGTCGAGCACCTCGAAGACCCGCTCGAACGACACCAGCGCGGTCATCACGTCCACGCGCACGTTGGCCAGCGCCGTGAGCGGCGCGTAGAGCCGGGTCAGCAGCAGCGCGAGCGCCACCACGGTGCCGGGCGCGATTTGGCCGGTCACGGCGAGGTAGCCGCCGAGGCCGTAGACCAGCGCCTGCGCGAGCGCCGACACGAGCGTGAGGCTGGTCATGAACCAGCGCGTGAGCATCGCGGTGCGCACGCCGATGTCGCGCACGCGCCCGGCGCGGTCGCTGAACTCGCCGACCTCCTGGTGCGGGCGGCCGAAGAGCTTCACGAGCGTGGCGCCCGGCGCCGAGAACCGCTCGGTCATCTGCGTGGTCATGCCGGCGTTGAGCTGCGCCGACTCACGCTGCAGCCCGGCCATGCGGCGGCCGAGCCGGCGGGCGGGCAGTACGAAGATCGGCAGGAGCACCAGCGCGAACACGGTGACCTGCCACGACAGCGTGACCATCACCGCGAGCGAGAGCACCAGCTGGATCACGTTGGTGACCAGGCCCGACAGCGTGGCGGTGAAGGTGCGCTGCGCGCCGATCACGTCGTTGTTCAGCCGGCTCACCAGCGCGCCGGTGCGGGTGCGGGTGAAAAACGCGATCGGCAGCTTCTGCACGTGCGCGAACACGGCGACCCGCAAGTCGAGGATGATCCCCTCGCCGATGCGCGCCGACTGCCACCGCTCCGCGAGCCCCAGCCCGGAGTCGAGGATGGCCAGCACCGCGATCACCACGGCCAGCCACACGATCGTCGACACGTCGTGGCCGCCGACGATCGCGTCGACGACCTTGCCCGCCAGCACCGGCGTGGTCACCGCGAGCACGGCGGAGACCACCGTGATCACCAGGAAGATCAGCAGCCGCATCCAGTGCGGCCGGGCGAAGCGCGCCACGCGTTTCAGCGTGCCGCGCGTGAGCGCCCTCGGCGTGTCGGCCCCGCGCATCACGGAACCGAGCAACGCCCACGAGTTGTCCATCAAGACCCTTTCCCCCGACCGCCAAAACCTCTAGCTTACCTGAGCTTTATTCTTGAGATGCCCAGCACAACGCCGGTTCGTCCCGAGTTCTTCCCGGTGCTGTTCACCGATCGCGAACGCCCGGTCCACGCCGCCGCTCACGGCCCGGCGACCACTTGTCCGGCCGCAGGGTCCCGTAGCCGCCGTTCGGCGTCCTGCGCGGCCCTCGTCGGCCCGCGCGGCGGTACGACCACCTGCCCGGTGGCGACCTCGGCGCCGCAGCCTAACTCTCCACCGCCGCCCTCGCCGCTCCCCCGCCGTCCCCCACCGCGCCCCGGCTGCACGAACTGCGCCGAACGGGCGAGCACGGGTGATCCGGGCGCCCTCGGTAGCCTGACTCGACCGGACGGTCAGGTGATGAGGGGTGAAGCGGTGCAGCTGCTGATGGCGCCGGCCCGGGCCGTCGTGGGCCGGGCGGGGCGCGTGCTCACCTGGGACGTCGTGTTCTACCTGGGATGTTTCGCCTTCGCGTTGATCAGCGCGCTGAAGTCGGAGTTCTACGGCTACCGCATCTGGGGCACCTTCGCGGCGGCCGGCTACGGCTTCGGGGCCGCCCACAGTGGCTGGCTGCTCGTGTCGGCCCGGCTCGGGCGCACGCCCCGCGGCCCGCTCGGCTCCCGGTGGTGCGGTATCGCGGCGATCGGCTTGTTGGCGATGATCATCCCGCTCGTGGTGCTCGTGATTCGCCGACTGACCGGGGTCGACTGGCTCATCACGCCGTTCTCCTGGGCCGCGCAGCCCGAGGTGTGGGTGATCGAACGCAGCGCGAGCCTGTTCCTGCAGCACGGCACGCCCTATATCGACGTGACCGCTCTCGGACGCGCACCGGAAGTGAACGATTACACACCGTATGGACCGGTGATGACAGTGTTCGGTCTTCCGCGCGCGTTGTTCGGCGGAACACCGTTCACCAATGCGCTCACCGATGCCCGGTGGATGTTCGCACTTTGTGCGTCTCTCTGCGTGATCGGTTCACTACGAATGCTGAAATGGCCGCGAATTCCGGTTCTTTCGGCACAATTGGCAATCGCGTGCCCACTCACCGCATTGACGTGGTCCGTCGCCGGTCCCGATCTCGCCATTGTGGGACTGCTCGTGCTCGCCTGCGCACTCGCTGCAACCGGCCGCGCGGGCTGGTCGGGATTCGTGCTGGCGCTCGTGATCAGCGCGAAACTCATCGTCGCGCCGGCCGCGGCCGTGCTCGCGGTCTTCGTGTTGTTCCGTACGCGCAACGGGAATTCCCGCGACCGCAAGGCGCTCGCGTGGTTCGTGACCACTTTGGTCAGTGCGACCGTGGTACTGCACCTGCCGGTGTACCTCGTGGACCCGGACGCGTTCGTGGAGCACGTGATCCGGTTTCCGCTCGGGATGGGCGTGGTGCGCTCTCCCGCGGCGAGCCCGCTTCCGGGCCACCTGATCGCGGAAACCGGCTCAGCGGGCCGCGTGATCTCACTCGTCCTGGTGGCAGCCGCGGCCGTGGCGATGCTGGTGTGGCTGGTGCGCCGTCCCCCGCGACGGGATCCGCCGCGCTCTTGCGGATCGCCGTCGGACTCGGCGCGTTGGTCCTGCTCACCCCGGCAACCCGCTACGGCTACCTGGTTTATCCCTTGGTGCTGCTCGGAGGAGTGCTGACGTTCCGAGCGGCCGAACAGGGACTGCGCCCCCCGCGCAGTCGGCCTGGTGGTGCTACTTCTTCTTGACCCGCGTGGCCCCGCCGCGCCCCCGCAGCTGGACCCCGGACTCGGAGAGAACCCGGTGCACGAACCCGTAGGAACGTCCCGTGGACTCCGCGAGGGCCCGGATGCTCGAGCCCTTCTCGTATTTCTTCTTCAGGTCAGCGGCCAGCTTGTCGCGCGTGTTGCCGGTGATCCGCGCGCCTTTCTTGAGATCAGCCACGTCGATCGCCTTCCCGCCGAGTGGAGTTCTGGGCCATTTGACGGCCCCTGCCGGGGCAATGATCGAACACTGCGGCGCGGAATGCCAGACGACAGACGTAAAACAGCCGAAATTGCGATCACATTGGGCCATTCAAGTGCTTCACGGAGCGTGGCAAGCACCCAAATGGCCGTATCTGATCACGCTAGCTGGACAAGTTCCAGATAATCGGCGGACCAATGATCCTCGGTTCCGTCGGGCAACAGGATCACGCGCTCGGGCTCCAGCGCTTCCACCGCGCCCGGGTCGTGCGTGACCAGCACGACGGCACCGGCGAAGCTGCGCAAGGCGTCCAGGACCTGCGCACGGCTGGCCGGATCGAGGTTGTTGGTCGGTTCGTCCAGGAGCAGCACGTTGGCCGCGCTGGACACGAGTCCGGCCAGCGCCAGGCGGGTCTTCTCGCCGCCGGAAAGCGTGCCGGCGGGCTGGTCGAGCTGTTCCCCCGTGAAGAGGAACGAACCGAGCAGGTTGCGCAACTCCTGAGCACCCGTGTCCGGCGCGAGGTGTCGGATGTTTTCCCACACGCTCGCATCATGGTCGAGAGTTTCGTGTTCCTGTGCGTAATAGCCCAAACGCAATCCGTGACCCGGCTCCACCGAACCGGTATCCGGAGTTTCCATTCCGCCGAGCAGCCGGAGCAGAGTCGTCTTTCCGGCACCGTTCAACCCGAGCACCACGACCTTCGTCCCGCGGTCGATCGCCAGATCGACGCCGGTGAAGATCTCGAGCGAACCGTAGGACTTCGAGAGCCCGTCGGCCGTGAGCGGCGTGCGCCCGCACGGAGCGGGCTCGGGGAACTTGATCCGCGCCACCTTGTCGGCCTGGCGCGTCTCGTCGAGGGCCGAGAGCATCTGCTCCGCGCGGCGCGCCATGTTCTTGGCCGCCACGGCCTTCGTCGCCTTGGCCCCGAGCTTCGCGGCCTGCTGCTGCAGCGCCGACGCCTTCTTCTCGGTGTTGGCGCGCTCGCGGCGGCGGCGCTTCTCGTCCGTGGCCCGCGCGTCGAGGTAGCGCTGCCAGGTCATGTTGTAGAGGTCGATCTCCCCGCGGGTGGCGTCGAGGAACCAGACCTTGTTCACCACGTCGGCGAGCAGCTCCACGTCGTGGCTGATCACCACGAGCCCGCCGTCGTGCTGCTTGAGGAAGCCGCGCAGCCACGAGATCGAGTCGGCGTCGAGGTGGTTGGTGGGCTCGTCGAGGAGCAGGATCGTCTCGGACTTGCCGCCCGCGCCCGCCTCGGCGGCGGCGAACAGGATGCGCGCCAGCTCCACGCGGCGGCGCTGGCCGCCCGAGAGCGTGTTCAGCGTCTGCTCGAGGATCCGGTCGGCGAGACCGAGGTTGGAGCAGATGCGCGCGGCCTCGCTCTCGGCCGCGTACCCGCCCAGCGACGCGAACCGCTCTTCGAGCCGGCTGTAGCGGTTCACCGCCTTGTCGCGTTCCTTCTCGTCGGCCAGCTCCGCCATCGCGGTCTGCGCCTTCTCCATGTTGCGGATCAGCGCGTCGAGCCCGCGTGCGGACAGCACGCGGTCCTTCGCCGTGACGGAGAGGTCGCCCTCGCGCGGGTCCTGCGGCAGGTAACCGAGCTCGCCGCTGCGCCGCACTTCACCGGCGTGGGGCTCGCCCTCGCCCGCGAGGACCTTCAGCGACGTGGTCTTGCCGGCACCGTTGCGGCCGACGAGGCCGATGCGGTCGCCGGGCTGGATGCGGAGGGTGGCGCCGTTCAGCAGAATGCGCGAGCCGGCACGCAGCTCGAGGCCAGTGGCCGTGATCAAGGGAACTCCCGGATTCGGGGGTGGACGTGGACAGCACAGCGCGCACCGGCGCGGCCCGCCGTCCCGCGAAAGGACTGGTCTTGGGCGCCCGGTGCCGCAGCTACTCCGTGAGGATCTCCCGCTCCACGGAACCCAGTGTACGGGTGCGCCTCCACCGGTTTTCCGCCACCGTGGCAGGAGTCACGGTTCGCGCAGCACGATCTCCACCGCCAGGGCCCGCTCGGCGGCTTCGGCCAGCACCGTTCGGCGCGGGTCGGGCACCGGCAGGACGCGGGGTTCGGCGCGGTCGAACAACGGCACCAGACGCGGGTCGGCGCGCAGGTGGTCGAGGGCGAGGCGGTCGCCGCCGAGGAAGACCGCGTCCACTTCGGACAGCCGGGGCACCAGCACCTCGACCGCGTCGTCCGCGGCCGAGCGCAGGGCCGTGCGGGCCTGGTCCGCGCGGCGGCGGGCGAAGCGCTGTTGCGACCAGCCGCCGGCGGCGCTGCGGCCCTGCACGTGGTGGCGGTCGGTGCGCGAGAGGACCACCCGGCCGCCGTGCGCGAGACCGAGCGAGTGCCCGCCGAGACGGACCAGCAGCAGCGCGATGAGCCGGGGCACGAGGACGTGGGCGACGAGGGGTTCGACGGCGAGGCCGGCGACCGTATGCGCAACGGCGGCCGGGTCGGTGGCCAGGTCTCGGTCGGTGGCCCTGTCCGTGCGAGTGGCCGGGTCGGTGTCGCCGGTCGGGTCCGCGTCGCCGACCGGCAGCGGCAGTGGTCCGAACGGGACGGTCGCGGTGGCCGTGGCGCCGTTGCCCGCCAGCACCCGCACCGAAGCCGGGCTCAGCTCCGTGGTCTCGACACCGTCGTTGCGCGCGGCGAAGCGGTCGAACCAGCCGGCGAGGCGTTCGGGCGCGATCTCGACCGCCCGTCCCCCGCCCGCGACCGACCTCGCCATAGGAGGAAACGGTACGGGGCCGCCGCGAACCTCGCGACGGCCCCGCATCCAGGAGAAGCGCTACGCGATGGCCGGACCCGCGTGCACCACCGGGCGGACCAGCGCGGCCGAACCGGCGGGAGCGGCCTGCCCCGCCGCCGCGTATCCGTTGACGTGCAACGAAACGCTGCGGATCGAGCCGGTGTCACCGCCGGCCACGTCGGTCGCCTTGAACGTCCACGTGCCGTCGGCCGAGGTCCCGCCGAGCGGGGTCTGCGGGTCGATCGGCCGGTAGGTGCCCGTGAACGGCGCGAACTGCGAACCGATGTCGCTCAGCAGCGGCGCGGCGCCGTCGTCGAACACCACCTGGCAGAGGTTGTTGCCGCCGCTGCCGGCGCGCTGGAACAGCGTGGCCGACGCGCCCGAGGGCGAGGTCAGCGTGCCGACCAGGTCCGCGACGTAGCTGTGGTCGAGCCCGACCGTGGTCGAGCCCTCGTCGGCGGTGCAGCTCGAGCCGTCGATCGACACCGAGACCTTCGACGCCGCCCCGACGCCACTCACCACGAGCGGCACCGAGGCGCCGAGCTGCGAGTTGTCCGGGATCGCCACCGGCGGGCCGGTGTAGGAGAAGGTCTGCACCACCGGCGACGGCGTGCCCACCGGCAGCGCGAACGTGCTGGTGACCGGCGAGAACGAACCCGCGAACGTGACCTTGGCGGCCAGCACCACCGGCACGCCGAGGCCCTGGCTCGCCGGGACCGTGATCGTGAAGTCGTTCACCCCCGTCTGGCCCGGGCTGATCGTGCCGTAGGACTTCGCGCGCGGCGCGATCGTGACGCCGGGCGTGGAGGTGGTGAGCACGACGCTGGTGGAGGACGCGACCCCGTCGCCGGTGTTGCGCACCGGCAGCGTGAGCTTCGCGGTGTCACCCGGGTCCACGGTGCTGCCACCGCCGGGCCCGGTCACGGTGGGCTGCTGGGCCTGCGCGAACGGCTGCGGGCTGGCCCCGGTGTAGGCGAGCACCTTGTCGGCGAGGACCACGCCCGCGCCGGTGAGGTTGTCGCTGCCCGGCGCCTCGATGTCCACCGCCGTGTTCAGGAACGCGTCGCGCACGTCGGACCCGGACAGCCCCGGGTTGCCCGAGAGCACGAGGCTCGCGATGGCGGCCGCGTGCGGCGCGGCGGCCGAGGTGCCGAAGAACGGGTCGAAGCCGGGCACCGAGGTGCGCACGCCGTCGGCCGCGGTGATCTCCGGCTTGTTCCGCACTTCCCCGCCGGTGGCGGAGAAGTTGCCGGGCGTGATCGGGGTGCCGTCGGCCTCGAAGAACACGCGGCGCGGGCCGTCGGAGCTGAACCGCTCGGCCTTGCTCGCCGAGGAGAACGCGCCGGGGAACGGACCGGTCGGGTTGGCCGGGTCACCGGGTTCGAGCGCCCGGCCGAACGCGACGGCCGCCGGGGCGGCGGCGACCGAGAACGCGTCGCGCGCCGAGGAGTGCCCGACGGTGACGCCCGGGGTGCTGTAGGCCTTCAAGCCGTCGGCCGAGTCGCGGAAGCGGCTGCCGAACGCCGTGAGCGAAAGGTAGCGCCCCTCGCCCGCGAACTTCACCACCGCGAGCCGCAGGCCGGTGCCGCCGAAGAGCGGGGTGGCGAGCTGCTCGTACGGGTCCTGGGTGCCGTCCTGCACGTCCTGGCTGAACGCGACGACGTTGCCCGCCGCGTCGAGCAGGTAGAGGTCGTAGTCGTCGGCCGCGGCGCCCAGCGGGTCGGACCAGTGCAGCGTGACCGGGATGTTCGCCGAGGAGGCGTCGGAGATCGGCTCGAAGATCTGGTTGCCCGCGCCGCCGGCGAAGTTGTGCGCGGTGCCGGCGAACTTGCCGACCGCCTTGCCGGAGTCGGCGAAGTCGCCTTCCCAGTGGGCGGCGGTGCCGTCGGCGACGTTGCCCTCGTTGCCCGCGGAGGAGAAGTAGAGCGCGCCGTCGGCGGTCACGTCGTTCACGGCCTGGGCGATGATCCAGTCCTGGAACGGCGATTCCTTGAAGTAGATGACGTCGTCGACGATCACGTCGCAGTGGGACTCGAAGCGCAGCTTGCGGATGTTGTCCGCGAAGCTCGCGTCGGACTCGAAGGCGCTCGCGAAGCCCAGCGCCGCGTTGGGCGCGAGGTCGTGGATGATCTCGAGCATCGCGGTGCCCTCGTCGCCGTCGCCGGCCTGGCCGGGCACGACGTCGACGGCCGGCAGCTCACCCTTGGCCTGCGAGACCTTGAGCGAGTCGACGCCGTCGGACAGCGCGCACGCCTTCACGCCGGTGCCTGTGACGCCGTACTGCTGGCGCGCGAGGTCGGCGTTGTGCGCGCGGTCGCCTTCACTGGTGATAGTGGCCGCGGCGGCCCGGCTGCTCTTGGCCGCCAGCGCCTGGTTCAGCGCAGCGTCGAGGCGGTCGGCCTTCTGCTGCTTCGTCTCGACCGGAGCCGCTTTTCCTTGCGACGCCTTGTTTTCCAGCTCACGAGCGGTGATCGCCCGGTCGGCGGTCTCCACCCGCTTCACGTCGGCGCGCGCGCCGATCGCCGGCAACGCGGTGAGCGGCACCTCGGCGCGGATGCTCGCCGTCTTCTGCGACACCGTGCGCACGGCGGCGCCGGCCTTGCGCAGATCGCTCACCAGCGCGTCGGACACCTTGGTGGCACGGATGTCCACGACCGCGGTGCTCGCCGTGCCCGCCCCCAGCGCGGGCACGGCCGAGGCGCTCAGCCGTTGTGAGCGCAGCTTCTGCGTCACGAGCAGGCGGCTGTCCAGTTTGGA
Organism: Amycolatopsis rhabdoformis; assembly: GCF_035918295.1. Lineage (GTDB taxonomy): Bacteria > Actinomycetota > Actinomycetes > Mycobacteriales > Pseudonocardiaceae > Amycolatopsis > Amycolatopsis rhabdoformis. The sequence continues at coordinate 764,444 of NZ_CP142149.1, read as the reverse complement.
CTCCGCCTTCGTCTGGCCGGTCTTCACCGCCTGCAGCGCCGCGATCTGCTTCGCGGCGTTGGCGGAGAAGGAATCCGGGGACGCGGTCGCGGCGCCCGCGGGCGGGGCGGCGAGTCCCAGCGCGGTGATCAACGCCGCCGCGCCCGCGGTGATCGCGGTCGCGCGGGATCTGGCTCTCGGTCTCGGTACGGCTCGACTGGAACGGCTTCGACGCACGTGCGCCTCCGAATCTCGCACCGCGTGCCCCGACTCACGCTGGCCAACGCCGGTGATCACCGGCTGGATCCAGCTAAGTACCGGGAGTAAAAGGGAAAAACCCGCCGTTAGGGTGACGTATGGCCGTTAATTTCCCCTACCCGCCGGAGGTCGTAGGCCATTCAGCGGCAGCGCCCGGGCTCAGAGCACGAACGAGTCGGACCACGGCTGCGTGGCGCGCCCGGTCAGCGCGTCGAGCAGCGTCACGGCCTGCTTGTCGGTGAGCGAGGCCACGAAGTCGACCACGGCCCGGCCGCGCGCGAGGCTGCGCACGGCATCGGGGCCCGCCACGCGTTCGCCGGTCGCGCCCACGAGCACCTCCGGCATGGTGCGCACGAGACCGGCGTACTCGTCCTGCGCCAGCTCCACGAGGTCGTAGAGGCGCCGGGGCAGGCGGCTCACCTCGTCGCGGTCGAGCAGCCACGCGTCGAGCGCGTCGACGAGTGAGGTCACGAGGCTGGCCTGCCCACGCTGGTGCAGCGCGAGGTCGGGGCGCAGCAGCACGAACCGGCGGTGCACGAACTTCAGCACCTGCACCTCGTGCCACTGCGCGGTGCGCAGCGACACGTGCCCCGAGCGGGTGGACGGCGACGAGAGCACGAAAACACCGTCGACGAGCCGCGAGGTCCAGTTGGCCGAGAAGGCGGCCGTGGCCTGCTCGGCCTCGATCGAGCCGTCGAAGCCGTTTTCGAGCAGGCCGGCCACGAGCTCGCGCTGCACGCGGCGCACGGCGGCGGCGAACGCGTCGTCGTCGACGATCCAGCCGTCCTTGAGGTGCATGCGGCGGCGCATCTGCTCCAGCGAGCGGCCGGGCCGGCGCAGCTCGGCGACCAGCCGCTCGTCGTCGAGCGCCGCCAGCTCGAGCGCGTGGTCGAGCCACTCCCCCAGCTCCGCGGCCACCGGCGCGTGCTGCAGCACGCCGATCCGGTGGAAGTCCTGCAGGTCGTGGATCGCGTAGGCGATGTCGTCGGCGGTGTCCATCACCGACGCCTCCACCGTCTGCTGCCACGGCTCCAGCCGCGCGGCGAACGGTCCGCGCGCCTGCGCGAAGTCGTCGAGTTCCGTGGCGTAGGCGGAAAACTTGCTCGCGCCCGTGCCCGGTGAGCCCTCGGGCTCGGCCGCGCCCCGCGGCGGCGTCGGCATCGACGTGGGGTGCGGTTCGGGCACGTGCAGACGCGCCCACGGGTACTTGAGCACCGCCGCGCGCACGGCCGCGGTGAGGTCGAGCCCGATGGCCGACGGCCCGCGCACGTCGGTGGTCGTGAGGATGCGGAACGTCTGCGCGTTGCCCTCGAAGCCGTCGGCGAGGCCGAAGCGGTGGCGCGCGATGCGGTCGAGCGTCTGCTCGCCGAGGTGGCCGAACGGCGGGTGGCCGAGGTCGTGGGCGAGCGCGGCGGCCTCGCACACGTCGGGGTCGCAGCCGCCGAGCTTCGCGGCCAGCTCGGCCGACTCGCTGGCGCCGGTGATCCGCTCGGCGATCGCGCGCGCGACCTGCGCGACCTTGAGGCTGTGGGTGAGCCGGTTGTGCAGCAGGCCCGCGCCGCCGGCGAACACCACCTGCGTGACCCCGCCGAGGCGCGCGAAGAACGGCGACGCGGCGATGCGGTCGCGGTCGATGCGGAACGGGCTCGTGGCGAGGTCGGTGAACCCGCCCACCGAGCTCGCCGGATCCCTGCGCGCGGCTCGGGGGTCGGTCTCAGCCATGCGCTCCACCGTATCTGTCCCGTTGCCCGGCACCGGCGGACGCGCCGGATCCGGCAAACTCGGAGCGGTGACGGACGTGCTGATCGCCGGCGGCGGCCCCGCGGGGTGGGCGCTCGCGCGCGCCTGCGCCCGGCGCGGCCTCGCGACCACCCTCGTCGACGCCGCGCCGGCGGCGCCGTGGCGCAACACCTACGGCGTGTGGGCCGACGAGCTGCCCGGCCTGCCCCGCGAGACGATCGCGGCGGCGCCCGGCTCGACGGTCGCCTTCGGCACGCGCGAGCACCGGCTCGACCGCGGTTACCTCGTGCTCGACAACGCGGGCCTGCGGTCGTGGCTCACGGCCGCGCCGGTCACGGTCGTGGCCGGGCGGGTGGCGCACGCCGAGCACGGGCGGCACGGCTCCACGGTGGTGCTCGCCGACGACCGGCGGCTCGCCACCGCGGTGGTCGTGGACGCGTCCGGGGTGCACCGCGTGCTGTCCGGCGGGCCGCCGAGGGGGCAGCGCGCGGAGCAGACGGCGTATGGCCTCGTGCTGCCGGCCGCCGAGGCCGAGCGGCTGGTGCCAGGGGCCGCCGACACCGCCGTGTTCATGGACTGGCGCGACGGGGCGCCGAGCTTCCGGTACCTGCTGCCGCTGGGTGACGGCTCGGTGCTGGTGGAGGAGACGTCGCTCGCGCACCGGCCCGGAGTGCCGGTCGAGGAGCTCGCGGCGCGGCTGCGGACGCGGCTCACCGGGGTGGGGTTGCGGCCGCGGGGGCGAGAGGAGCGGGTGCGGATCGTGCTCGATGTACCGGTGCCAGGCCGCGGGACGCTGGGGGCGATCGGCGCAGGGTCGATCGGGGCCGTGGCGTTCGGGGCAGGGGCGTTCGGGGCGGTGCCGTTCGGAGTCGCGGCCGGGCTCGTGCACCCGGCCACCGGCTACAGCGTCGCGACGGCGCTGCGGCTCGCCCCGCGCGTGGCCGCGGCGCTGGCGGGTGCCTTCGAAGCGGGCCCGCCGGCGGCCCGGCGCGCGGCCCACCGGACATTGTGGACAGCCGAGGCCCGCGCCGTGCATTCCCTGCGCCAGTACGGATTGCGCGCTTTGCGCCGGATGTCACCGAGTGAGCTCGCCGAGTTCTTCGACCTGTTCTTCACGTTGCCCGGCGACGCGCAGCGGGCGTACACGTCGGGGCGGGAAGATCTGCCGGGCACGGCGGCGGCGATGGCCCGGCTGTTCCGCGCGGCGCCACCGCGGTTGCGCACGCGTCTGGCCGGCCGAAGGTGATCACCGACCGAACGCGATTCGGCACAGTGCGTTGAAAGGCAGGTGTGGGAAAACCGGACGTCGGAAGACCCGGTGTTCGGAGACAGCCGGGAACCGGGCCGGAATCGACGCCCGAATGCGCGGGTGCGCAGCCGGGAGCGGTGCCACATGCGGAACCGGCGCGCCGGGCGGGGTGCGTTCCGCGAATTCCGTATCCGAAACTTCTTCGAGTTGTCGATCAAGGCAGGCGCGGACGGAGCCGCTGGTCACTGGCGCGAACCACACCACCACGTACCGTGTGCGGGCGCGTGCGCTCCCAGAGCGAAGACGGGAATTTTCACACTTCCGAACGGCGGATGGAAATCCATCCCGAACGGGTGATCACTGCCGATTCCGCTAGTGCGATTGAGGTAAACCAGGTTCCCGCACGGTGAACATCTGCTGACAACGGTTTCGTTTCCGCGCGAGAGGATGCGACGATCTCCGGGTGACGACGCCCCGTGCGGTCCGGTTCGCCTTCCAGCCGATGTACAGCCTGCACACCGGCGGCGTTGTCGCGTACGAAGCGCTCGCCCGGCCCGGCAAGGGCACCGCCCACGAGCTGCTCGCCGAAGCCCGCCGCGCGGGCCGCCTCGCCGAGGTCGACCTGGGCCTGGCCGCGGCCGCGGTGCGCCAGGAAGCCGAGCGCCCGAGCGCGCTGCCCCTGCACCTGAACATCTCCGCCCGCACGCTCGCGTCGGGCCCCGCCGCGTTCGACGAGCTGATCACCGAGCTCGGTGCGGCCGGGCGCCGCACGCGCGACGTGGTCCTCGAGATCGGCCCGCCGTTCACGCACCTGCCCGGAGATCGCCTTCTGGGCGGTATGCGGGCTTTGTCGGAGCTGGGGTTCCGGCTGGCGCTCGACGGACTCGGCCGCGGCGACCTTCCGCTCGCCCTGCTGGCCCAGGCGCCGGTGGATTTGGTGAAACTCGACCGGAGCGTGCTGCGCGGTCTGCCGGACGAACCGGCTTCGGTCGCGGTCGTCGAATCGCTGCTGCACTTCACGACCCGCACCGGTATCCGGCTCGTCGCGACCGGCATCGAGACCGGCCCGCAGCTCGACGCCGCGCAGAGCCTCGGCGTGCGCATCGCGCAGGGCAACCTGCTGGCGCCGCCGGCCGCGCACCGCAGCGCGACCTCGGCCGGCGCCGTGGTGCCCGACGACCGCCGCTCGCCCGCGCCGCCCACCGCCCCGAAGGTCGGCGACTTCCTGCGCCCGGCCACCACGCTGCCCTCCGACGCGACCTGCGACGACGTGCGCGAGGTCCTCGCGGCGGCCGACGCTCCCACCGGCGTGGTCGGCGTCGACCAGCACCACCGTCCACAGTGGTCGGTGGATCGCACGCGGTTCCTGGTCGCCGTGACCGGCCCGTACGGCCACGCGCTGCACGCCAAGCGCCCGGCCGAGCGGCTGGCGGACAAACCGCACACCATCGACGCCACGGCGAGCGCGCTGGAATTCCTCGAGCTGGTGACCGACGCCGACTGGGGCCGCACCGGCGACGACGTGGTGGTGGTCGACAACGCGGGCCGCGCCGTCGGCGTGGTGCTGGTGACCGAGGTGGTCCGCGGCGTGGCCGAGCTCAAGGTCGAAGAGGCCGTGACCCTCAACCCGCTCACCCGGCTGCCGGGCAGCGAGAGCGTCGCGCGCGACATCGAACGCCGCATCTCCACCGGCGAGCAGTTCGTGGCGGCGTGGCTCGACGTCGACTCCTTCAAATCGGTGAACGACAATGCCGGCTTCGCGGCGGGCGACGACCTCATCCGTGCCCTCGGCGAGACCCTCACCGGCCTCTCGCGCCGCCTGCCGCGCATGCGCGTGAGCCACGTCGGCGGCGACGACTTCCTGATCGTCTGCGACGTGGACGAGATCGGCACCGTGGCCGGCGCCCTGCTCGACACGCGCTGGTCGGCCGAGGGCATGCCCGTGACCGTGTCGCTGGCCACCCTCGTGTGCGGCAGCGGCTCCATCCCGTCCTACCGCGAAGCCTCCCGACTGCTCGCCCCGCTGAAGAAGCGCGCCAAAGCGGTGCCCGGCTCGAGCTGGGTGCTCAGCCGTCCGGGCTCCGACCGCGTCGAGGTGCTGCGCGGCATCGGCCGCGACGTGGCGGTGAGCCGCTCCGCTTGAAGGGGCGCCGGGCCGCCGCCCCAGGGCCCGCCCGGCCCCGGAACGGCACCCGGTCCTCGTCAGTAGACGCCGGCAGTCACGCGCGTACCCACGCCCTTCACACCCCCGAACCCGTTGCGCCACAGCTGCTGCACCTTCGCCGCCTCGGCCGCGCTCGGCTTGGCGTTCGTGCACGACGTGCCCGGCCCGTGCCCGGACATCAGCTCGGAGCACGGCCCCTCGTAGTCGTCGGGCAGGCCCAGGTTGTGGCCCAGCTCGTGGGCCGCGATCCGCGTGGGATCGAAGCCCTCGGCCACCTGGGACGTGTCGAGGTACACGTCGCCGTGCCCGTGTCCGTCGGTCTGCGTGTACGACCCGCCGCTGTGGATCTCGTGGATCACCACGGTCGCCCCGGACGAGCGCTTCACCAGCTTCACGTCCGTCACGGCCGCGTTCCAGTTCGCCGCGCCCTGATCGATCTGCGCGACGTAGTCCGGTGCCCCGGTCGACGAGTAGTACACCGTCGTCGTGGCGGCGGCCTGCGCTGCCGGCCCCGCGATCGCCCCGACACCCAGTGGCGCCGCCACTGCCAGCGCGATCGCCGCGATGCGCCCGAACCCGCGTGCCCTCATTCGCGTCTCCTTCACCGACTCGTCCGGTCCGGTCACCGGTAATCCGGTAACTGTGGTTCGAACCACGAGGTTAGGAGTTCACCATTCGCCGGGCCACGTCCGAAAGTAGGTGACCCGGCACGGTCCGTCATCACGGGACCGCTCAGTACAGGGGTGGGCCCGCGGCCGCCCTTCGCCGTCTTCGCCCGGAGCGCGCGATGGTCACGATCAAGCCGACGAACCCGAGCAGGAACAGCGCGACCCCGCCGGTGACGAAGCGCCGGTCCGTGGTGAGACCGGTGTCCGCCGTGGCCGCGCCGGGCAGGCCGGCGTCGGTGAAGGCCGTGGTGGGGGTGAGGTTCACGGAGTTCAGCACCGTCCCCCGCGCGACGATCACACCGTCCACCTTGGACAAGGGAATGGCGCCGCCACCGCGCTCGAAGACGAACCTGCGGGAATCCTCGAAGATGTCCCGCCGGTCGCCGGCCACGAAGATCGAACCCGGCGGCACCTGCGCCGAGAAACCCCGGGCGGCGTCCGAGGGCGGCACCGCCGGATCGAGGTAGGGCTCGGTCACGGACTTGCCGTTCACCTGCAGGCGGTCGTCGGGCCCGCAGCAGACCACCCGGTCACCGCCGACGGCGATCACCCGGCTGAGGAGGTGGTAGCCCGCCGGCACGTCGGGGAACGCGTCGAGCTGGACCAGGACCAGGTCGCCCCGGTGGAGGTCGTGGCTGCCGGCCCAGTGCATGACCATGGGCTCGCCGGACTCGACCGTGGGTTCCATGTCCCGTTCGTCGATGCGCACCGTGGTGTAGCCGAACAGGTTCAGCGCCCCGGTCACCGCGAGCGCGGGACCGGTCACGACGAATACCACGAAAAGCGCCAGGAACGGCGAAAACCGGCGCCTGCGAGACGGCGCCGCCGGTGGCGCCGGGAAGTCGGTCACGCCCCTCTATCGGGCCGGTCGTGCCTTCGTTACGCGGGATTCCGGGCCCTGCCACTCGACCGGTCCGGGCGTGATCACTGCCAGGGTGGGCCGGCCGCGTTCCGCCGTTTCCGAGCGGACCGCACGCGGGTCACGATCGCGCCGGTGAAGCCGAGCAGGAACACCAGCACCCCGCCGGCGACCAGCAGACGGCCGGTGATCGGACCGGTGTCCTCGGTGGACAGTCCGGTGAACCCCGCAGCGGTGAACGCGGTGGTGGGCTCGACCGTGTCGGGCCAGAAGAAGCTTCCCGTCGCCACCACCACACCGTCCACCTCGGACAGCGGAATCGCGCCGCCCCCCGGCACACCCGGCTTCGCGTACACGCGCGAATCGAATGTGTTGTCCCGCTCGTCGCCCGCGACGATGACCGAGGCCGGCGGCACCTTCGTCTCGAAGGGCAGGGCCGCGTCGGCGGCCGACACGGTGGGATCGAGATACGGCTCGACGATCTGCTTGCCGTTCAGCACGATCCGCTTGTCGAGGTCGCAGCACCGGATCTCGTCGCCGGCGACCGCGATCACCCTCTTCAGCACCACGCCGCGGGCGTTGTCCTCGAGGGCGTCGGCCTCGAGGATGACCAGATCACCTCGGTGGATCTCCCGACTCGGGCGGTAGACGGCCGCGCTGCCCGGCGCGACGGTCGTGCCCATCGAATCCTCCCGGACGGTCGCGACCCGGTAGCTCAGCACCTCGACGAGCCCGGCCACGGCGAGCGCGACCCCGGCCACGAGGACAACGAGGAACATCGCGAGAACCGGCGAGAACCGGCGGTCGCGGGACGCCGCCGCCGGCGCGGGCGGGAAGTCGGTCACGCCCCTCTATCGGGCCGGTCCGGCCGGCGTTACGCGGGGCAGCCAGGCCTGTCGTGCACCAGCCCGTGTTCGGTCACTGCCAGGGCCGGCCCACGGCCGCTTTCCGCCGTTTCCCCGCGGCCCGCACCCCGGCCACGATCGCGCCGACGAACCCGAGGAGGAACACCAGCACCCCGCCGCCCGCGAGGTAGCGCGCGGAGGCGAGGCCGGTGTCCTCGGTGGACGCGCCCGGCAGGCCGGCGTCGACGAACGCGGTGGTGGGTTGGAGGTTCTCCGTGGAGAACAGGGTTCCGGTGGCGATGACCACGCCGTCCACCTTGGACAGTGGGATGGCGCCCGCGCCGGGAGCATTGGTGTAGATGCGGGAGTCGTTGGAGTTGTCCCGCGTGTCGCCCGCCACGAAGATCGTGCCCGGCGGCACCTGCGCGCTGAACGCCACTGCCGCGTCCGCGGGTGACACCTTCGGGTTGAGGTAGGGCTCGGTGATCGGCTTGCCGTCGACCTCGATCCGGTGGCCGGGATCGCAGCACTCCACCCGGTCGCCGCCGACGGCGATGACTCGCGAGAGGCGCAGGCCGCCAGGCGCGCCGGGCAACCCGTCGGCATCGAACACCACGAGATCACCACGGTGGATCTCCTGGCCCGCTCCCGAGTTGTAGACCACTTTGCTGCCCGGCGGGACGGTGGCCGCCATCGCGCCGCCGGGCACGGCCACCACGTGGTAGCCGAACATCTTCACGATCCCCGTCGCGGCGAGCACGACCCCGGCCACCAGGACAACGAGGAACATCGCCAGCAGCGGCGAGAACCGGCGCGTGCGGGGCGGCGCCGCCGGCGCCGGCGGGAAGTCGGTCACCGTGATCTATCGCGGGCGTTCTGCGCGCGTTACCCGGTTCGCGGCGCGTACATGATCACCGCGACGCCGGCGAGGCACAACAGCGCGCCGATCACGTCGAACCGGTCGGGCCGGTAGCCGTCGGCCACCATGCCCCAGGCCAGTGAGCCGGCCACGAAAATCCCGCCGTAGGCGGCCAGGATGCGCCCGAAGTGCGCGTCGGGCTGCAGGGTGGCGACGAATCCGTAGAGCCCGAGCGCCACGATGCCGCCGCCGATCCACGCCCAGCCGCGGTGCTCGCGCACGCCCTGCCAGATCAGCCACGCGCCGCCGATCTCCAGCACGGCGGCGGCGACGAACAGCGCGATCGACTTGAGGACCGTCACCGGCCGAAGGGGCTCACGTAGGAGCCGGTGTCGAACTGCGCGGTCATCGGTGTCCACGTGGAACCCACGGCGAACGTGACCGCGCCGGCCAGCGCGACCGCACACGTCAGCGCACCGAGCAACGCACCCACCCGGGCCAGGTCGCCATCGTGCTCCCGGGCCCCGCCGGTGACCCCGAGCACGATCGCCAGCACGCCGGCCAGCAGCGCCAGGAAGAACAACGCGCCCAGCACGAGCAGGAACACCTGCGCGACGATCGGGTACACCGGCCCGCCCAGGACCCGCGGCCGCACGAGCAGCCACGCCACCCACGTCGAGGCCGCCAGCACGAAGCTCACCGCCGCGATCGCCGTGGCCGCGATCGCGAGGCCACGCCGGGGTCTGGTCTGGTTGTCCGGTTCGGTCATGCCCCAGTCTTAGCACCCGCCGCCGGTTTTCGTCGGACCTTCGCGCTAGCTTCACCGCCATGGACTTCGTCAAGATCGCGCGGGAACTGGCGACCGCGTTGCAGGAGGCCGCCGGCACCGAGGACGCGGTGCTGAAGGTGCGCGCCACCGGTGGCTCCCTGGCGCTCGACGCCTGGTCCGCCTCCCGCGACCACATGCGGGTGAGCGGCAGCGCGCTGCGCGGCCTCTTCGACGCCACGCCCGGCACGTACGAGCTGCGATTGCGCCACGACGGCACCTACACGTTCGCGGCCGGCGGCGCCCTCTCCCCCACCGGCGACGGCTGGCTCGTGTTCGACGAGGACTTCCGCTACCCCGGCCACCCGCTGCCCGGTCTGCCCCGGCCCGCCGCGGCCGCGCCGACCGGAGCGCCGACGGATCCGGCCGTGCTCGCGGAAATCACCGCGCTGGGCACCGAGTTCACCACGCACTACACGCGGATCACCGGCCACGCGCCGCAGTGGCCGGCCGGCCGGACCGAAGCCGACCTCGCCGCCGCCGAAGCGCGGATCGGCGCGCGGCTGCCCGAAGACCTGCGCGCCCTCTACCGCCTCGCCGACGGCGATCCCGAAGAGACGGCCTTGCTGGGCCCGTACTCGTGCAACCCCCTCGACCGCGTGGTGGCCGACCACCTCGAAGGCACGCCGGGTGCGTATGGCTGGGAAGATGCCGTGTCCGACACCGGCGTGGTTTTCGACCCACCGCCGTTCGGACACGTGAAACGCCTGTCCCGCAACGACTGGTGGATCCCGTTCGGCAGCGACCGCGCGATGAACTACCTGTGTGCCGACCTCGATCCGGGCCCGACCGGCACCGCGGGGCAGGTCCTGGAGTTCGGCCGCGACATCCACGGACCGCTCCGGTACGTCGCGCCGTCGATCACCGCGATGCTGCGGGAAGTCGTGGAAGCGCTGCGCGAAGGCCGCTACACCTACGAAGACGAGGAGTACCTCGAACCCGAGGTCACCCTGCGCGAGGACAAAGTCCGCACCCACAGCGAGATCTTCAACCGCGCCCTCCACGAGGTCACCGATCCCGGGCTCGTGCAGCAGGTCTACCTCAACGACCTCGCCGTGCTGGATCTCGCTGTGCTGCAAGGCTTTCCCGCCGTGCGCGAGCTGCGCGTCAACCGCGCCGGCACCGTGACCGGCGGCCTCGCCACGCTGCCCGCGCTCGAAGCACTGCGACTGGAAGCGGCGGAGGCGGACCTCGACGCGTTCGCCGGGCACCCGCTCTGGCGGCTGGAGCTCAAGGGCCTCGCCCGGTCCGTCGCGCTGCACCGGCTCGCCGCGCTGCCGAACCTCATCGCGCTCGACGTCGCCGGAGTCGACGTGCCGGAGATCGACCGGATCGCCGAGCTGCCCCACCTGCGGGTGCTCGCCGTCTCCCCCGCGCAGCTAACGCACCTGCTCACCTCGGGCGCGCCCTTGCCCCGCCTCGCCGCCCTGCGGGTGGACCCCCGCACGCCGCTCACCGAGGCCGCCGCCCTCTGGAGCCGCTTTTCCCCTGGCCGCGAAGCACCCTGGTACACCGAATCGACCGGTCGCGTATAGGCCGTTATACAACCAGTGGGGCATCCGCAAACGTAGTACGGGCCACCTCGCTTCCGCGGTACAGCAAGGCGAAGGCCTGGTCGTGGCCGTGTGGGCAGCCCGCGCCGGCCGGCCGATGGCACCGCGCGTGATGGCCGCACAGCCACCGTATAGGCCGTTATACAACCAGCAAGTCCACCCACAACGCAGAACAGGCCACCTCGCTGCGAGCGAAGTGGCCTGTTCCCCGGGAAAAAGCTCAGACGGTGAAGCCGAGCGCCCGCAGTTGTTCGCGGCCGTCGTCGGTGATCTTTTCCGGGCCCCACGGCGGCATCCAGACCCAGTTGATCCGGAAGTCGCTCACGAGGCCGCCGGAGGTCAGCGCCGCCGAGGTCTGGTCCTCGATCACGTCGGTGAGCGGGCAGGCCGCCGACGTGAGCGTCATGTCCAGGGTGGCGGAGTTGTCGTTCTCCACGCGGATGTCGTAGACCAGGCCGAGGTCGACGACGTTGATCCCGAGCTCGGGGTCCACGACGTCGCGCATCGCCTCTTCGATGTCCTCGATCTTGGCGATGTCGGCGGGCACCGACGCGGCCTGCTCGGGCAGGTCGGCGGCGGTGCGCCCCTCGCGGGCGGAGTCCGTCGAGACCGCTGTCGTATCCGGGGCCGCCGTCGTATCCGGGGCAACAGTCTCTTCCGGGGCCACAGTTTCTTCGCTCATGCCTTCTCAGCTCCAGTGGTGGTGCGGGCCACGGCGTCCTTGAACGCCATCCAACCGAGGAGGGCGCACTTCACGCGCGCCGGGTACTTCGCGACGCCGGCGAACGCGATGCCGTCCTCCAGCACGTCTTCGTCGGGCTCGATCTTGCCCCGGCCCTGCATCAGCTCCACGAAGGCGTCCATGGTGGTGAACGCCTCCTCCACGGTGTGGCCGGTCACGAGGTCGGTCAGCACCGAAACGGAAGCCTGGCTGATCGAGCAGCCCTGACCTTCGTACGACACCTGCTCGACCTTGCCGTCGGACACCTTCACCCGCAGCGTGACCTCGTCGCCGCAGGTCGGGTTGACCTGGAACGACTCCGCGTCGAACGGGTCGGCCAAGCCGCGCCCGTGCGGGTTCTTGTAGTGGTCCAGGATGATCTCCTGGTACATGCTCTCGAGGTTCATCACGCCACTCCGAAGAACTTCTGCGCCTCGCGGATCCCGTCCACGAGGGCGTCCACTTCGGACAGGGTGTTGTAGAGGTAGAACGTGGCGCGCACGGTGGCGGGCACCGAGCAGGCGCGGTGCAGCGGCCACGCGCAGTGGTGGCCCACGCGCACGGCGATGCCCAGGCTGTCGAGCACCTGACCGGCGTCGTGCGGGTGCACGCCGTCGATCACGAACGCCACGGCGCCGCCGCGGTCGACCGAGTCGGTCGGCCCGACGATGCGGACGCCGTCGATGGCACTGATCCCGGCCAGCGCGTGCTCGGTGAGCAGGTGCTCGTGGGCCGCGATGCGGTCCATGCCGATCGCCGAGAGGTAGTCGACGGCCGCGCCGAGGCCGATGGCCTGCGACGTCATCGGCACGCCGGCCTCGAACCGCTGCGGCGGCGGCGCGAACGTGGAGCCCTCCATGCGCACCAGCTCGATCATCGAGCCACCGGTGAGGAACGGCGGCATCGCTTCGAGCAGCTCGCTGCGCCCGTAGAGCACACCGATGCCGGACGGCGCCAGCATCTTGTGCCCCGAGAACGCCGCGAAGTCCACGTCGAGCGCACCCAGGTCCACGGCCCCCTGGCCGTAGACACCGTGGGGCACCGACTGGCACGCGTCGAGCACCGTGAGCGCGCCGACCGACTTGGCCTTGGCCACGAGCACGTCGACCGGGTTGATCGTGCCGAGCACGTTGGACTGGTGCGCGAAGGCGACCAGCTTCGTGCGCGGCGTGATCAGCTCGTCGAGCTCGGAGAGGTCGAGCCGGCCTTCGGGCGTGACCTTGAACCACTTCAGCGTGGCCCCGGTGCGCTGGCACAGCTGCTGCCAGGGCACGAGGTTCGCGTGGTGCTCCATCTCGGTGATCACGATCTCGTCGCCGGGACCGACCCTGAAGCGCTCGGCTTCCGGGCCCGCCGTGGTGGCGTTGCTCATCGCGTACGCCACGAGGTTGATGCCCTCGGTGGCGTTCTTGGTGAACACGAGCTCTTCCGGGGAGGCACCGACGAACTCCGCGATCCGCGCGCGGGCGGACTCGTAGGCGTCGGTGGCCTCCTCGGCGAGCTGGTGCGCACCGCGGTGCACGGCCGCGTTGGAGGTCTCGAGGAACGCGCGCTCGGCGTCGAGGACCTGCACGGGGCGTTGCGAGGTCGCGCCGGAGTCCAAGTACACCAAGGGTTTCCCGTCGCGCACGGTGCGGGACAGGATGGGGAAGTCGGCACGCAGTGCCGCCACGTCAAGGGGAACAGAGTTGGTCGGGCTGTTCGAGGCCGTGGTGGTCATCGAGCCAACTCCTCTCGGTGTAGTCGGGAACTTCCTGCGAAAACTCAGAGGGCGGCGGGCTCGGCCTTGCCCACGTACTTCACGTAGCCGTTCTCCTCCAGCTCGTCGGCGAGCTCCTTGCCGCCGGACTCGACCACGCGCCCGTCGGCGAACACGTGCACGAAGTCCGGGGTGATGTGCCGGAGGATGCGGGTGTAGTGCGTGATCAGCATGACGCCGACCTCGCTGTTGTTCTTGTACTCGTTGACCCCGTCGGAAACCACGCGCAGCGCGTCGACGTCGAGGCCCGAGTCGGTCTCGTCGAGGATGGCGATCTTCGGCTTGAGCAGCGCCAGCTGCAGGATCTCGTGACGCTTCTTCTCACCGCCGGAGAAGCCCTCGTTGACCGAGCGCTCGGCGAACTCCTGCGAGATCTCGAGCTTGCCCATCTCCTCCTTGACCTCCTTGATCCAGTGGCGCAGCTTGGGAGCCTCGCCACGGACCGCGGTGGCCGCGGTGCGGAGGAAGTTGGACATCGAGACGCCGGGCACCTCGACGGGGTACTGCATGGCCAGGAAGAGGCCGGCGCGGGCGCGCTCGTCCACGCTCATCTCGAGCACGTTCTCGCCGTCCAGCAGCACCTCACCGGAGGTCACCTGGTACTTCGGGTGGCCGGCGATGGCGTAGGACAGGGTGGACTTGCCCGAGCCGTTGGGCCCCATGATCGCGTGGGTCTCGCCCGACCGGATGGTCAGGTTCACGCCCTTCAGGATCTCCTTCGCACCCTCCTCGGTGTTGACCGAGGCGTGCAGGTCCTTGATTTCGAGGGTAGCCATTCTCAGTTCCTAAAAGTCTGATGTGGACGGACGAGGGGGCTCAGGCGCCCACTGCTTCGAGCTCGGCCTCGATCGCGGCCTCGAGGCGCTCGCGCACCTCGGGAACGTCGATCTTGACCAGGATCTCGTGGAAGAACCCGCGCACGACCAACCGCCGCGCGGAGTCTTCCGGGATCCCGCGCGACAGCAGGTAGAACAACTGCTCGTCGTCGAACCTTCCCGTCGCGCTCGCGTGGCCGGCGCCTTCGATCTCGCCGGTCTCGATCTCCAGGTTCGGCACCGAGTCCGCCCGCGCACCCGGCGTGAGCACCAGGTTCCGGTTGAGCTCGTAGGTGTCGGTGGCCTCGGCGGCCGCCCGGATCAGCACGTCCCCGATCCACACGCTGTGCGCACCGTCACCCTGCAGCGCGCCCTTGTACATCACGCGCGACTTGCAGTTGGGCACCGCGTGGTCCACGAACAGCCGGTGTTCCTGGTGCTGCCCGGCGTCGGAGAAGTACACGCCCAGCATCTCCACGTCGCCACCGCGCTCGGCGAAGGCCGCGGTCGGCGAGATGCGGACCAGGTCACCGCCCAGGGTGATCACGATGTGCTTGAGCGCCGCGTCGCGGCCGAGCTTGAGGTGCTGCTCGGACACGTGCACCGCGTCGTCGGCCCAGTCCTGCACGCTGACCACGGTGAGCTTCGCCGAATCGCCGACGACGAACTCCACGTTGTCGGCGTAGGTGCCCGAACCGACGTGGTCGAGCACGATCACGGCCTGCGCGAACGCCTCGACGCGGACCTGCAGGTGCCCGTAGGCGACCTGGCCCTCGCCGGGGCCGTGGATGCGCAGCACCGACGGCTTCGACGCGGCGGTCTCCTTCGGCACCGTGACCACGGTGGCCTGGGTGAACGACGAGTAGGCCTGGGCCGCGATCCGGTCGCTCGGCACGCCGGCCTCGCCGAGGCGGGCGTCGTCGCGGCCCACGGTCTCGATCTTCAGCTCGGGCGCGGCGTCGGCGTCCAGCGTGGTCTCGCCGGAGGCGACCGCGCTGCCGTCGTGCAGGCCGCGCAGCCGCTTCATGGGCGTGAACCGCCAGTTCTCCTCACGTCCGCCGGGAACCTCGAAGGCCTCGACGTCGTAGGAGGTGAAGCGCTCCGCGCGGGAGGCGGCCGGGACGACCGCTCCCTCGCGCATCGCTTCGGAAACGTTGTTCTCGGTAACCGACATGACTAGCCGACGGACCCTTCCATCTGGAGCTCGATCAGGCGGTTCAGCTCGAGCGCGTACTCCATCGGCAGCTCACGCGCGATGGGCTCCACGAACCCGCGCACGATCATCGCCATCGCCTCGGCCTCGTCGAGACCGCGCGACATCAGGTAGAACAGCTGCTCTTCGCTGACCTTGGACACCGTGGCCTCGTGGCCCATGGACACCTCGTCGTTGCGGATGTCCACGTACGGGTAGGTGTCCGAGCGCGAGATCGTGTCGACCAGCAGCGCGTCGCAGACCACCGACGAGCGCGAGTGGTGCGCCCGCTTGGCGACCCGCACGAGACCGCGGTAGGACGTGCGGCCACCGCCGCGCGCCACCGACTTCGACACGATGGTCGAGGAGGTGTGCGGCGCGAGGTGCTCCATCTTGGCGCCCGCGTCCTGGTGCTGGCCCTCGCCCGCGAACGCGACCGAGAGGACCTCGCCCTTGGCGTGCTCGCCCATGAGGAACACCGACGGGTACTTCATCGTGACCTTGGAGCCGATGTTGCCGTCGATCCACTCCATGGTCGCGCCCTCTTCGCACTTGGCGCGCTTGGTGACCAGGTTGTAGACGTTGTTCGACCAGTTCTGGATCGTCGTGTAGCGGCAGCGACCGCCCTTCTTCACGATGATCTCCACGACCGCCGAGTGCAGCGAGTCGGACTGGTAGATCGGGGCGGTGCAGCCCTCGACGTAGTGCACGTAGGCGTCTTCGTCGACGATGATCAGGGTCCGCTCGAACTGGCCCATGTTCTCGGTGTTGATGCGGAAGTAGGCCTGCAGCGGGATGTCCACCTTCACGCCCTTGGGCACGTAGATGAACGAGCCGCCGGACCACACCGCCGTGTTCAGCGCGGAGAACTTGTTGTCACCGGCCGGGATCACGGAGCCGAAGTGCTCCTGGAAGATCTCCGGGTGCTCCTTGAGCGCGGTGTCGGTGTCCAGGAACAGCACACCCTGGGCCTCGAGGTCCTCGCGGATGGAGTGGTAGACGACCTCGGACTCGTACTGGGCGGCGACACCGGCGACGAGACGCTGCTTCTCCGCCTCGGGGATGCCCAGCTTGTCGTAGGTGTTCTTGATGTCCTCGGGCAGCTCTTCCCAGCTGGCAGCTTGCTTCTCGCTGGAGCGCACGAAGTACTTGATGTTGTCGAAGTCGATCCCGGAGAGGTCGGCGCCCCAGTTGGGCATCGGCTTCAGCTCGAAGAGCTTGAGGGCCTTCAAGCGGGCTTCGCGCATCCACTCCGGCTCGGACTTCTTCCCGGAGATGTCGGTGACGACATCCTCGTTGAGTCCGCGACGGGCGCTGGCGCCCGCCTCGTCGGAGTCGGCCCAGCCGAACGCGTACTTGCCCAGGGACTCGATGGTCTCTTCCTGGCTCAGTGGCGCGGTGGTGGGAGTGCGCTGCTCGGCAGCGGCAGTCATGCGGGTTTCCCTCCAGTCGGGATCCGTGCGGTGCGCCCCTGGGCCGTCCGCGCCGGCTGCGTCGCCGCAACCGCCTCGGTCGTCCCGGAGGGCCTGGTGCTGTCCGGCTCGGGAAGGGCCGGGATACCCGACGTTGCGACGGGTACGTGTGTGGTGCACGCGTTGTCACCGCGTGCGATCGTCGCCAGCCGCTGCACGTGCGTGCCGAGCAGCCGGGCGAACGCCTCGGTCTCGGCCTCGCACAGCTGCGGGAACTCCGCGGCGACGTGCGCGACCGGACAGTGGTGCTGGCAGAGCTGGGCCCCGGCGACCGCGCCGGCCGGCTGGCTCGCGGCGGTGCCGACCTGCTGCTGACCTGCGCCGACCTGACGGGTCGACGCAGCGTAGCCCTCCCGGGTGAGCGCCGTGGCCAGGGCCTCGGCGCGCTCCGCGGGATCACTCGAACCGGTGATGGCCGAGCGGTGCGGGCCCACCAGCGCGTCGACGCGGCTCTCGGCGAAGGCGCGCACGGCGTCCTCCCCCGCGTGTTCGGCGAGGAAGCGGATGGCCGACACCGCGAGGTCGTCGTAGGCGTGGCCGAACCGGGCGCGGCCCGACTCGGTGAGCAGGAAGAACTTGGCCGGGCGGCCGCGCCCGCGCGGTCCGCGCCGGGGCGCGTCGCGGGTCTCGGCCTCGCCGTCGGCCACCAGCGCGTCGAGGTGCCGGCGCACGGCCGTGGGGCTGATGCCGAGCTGTTCGGCGACCACGACGGCGGTCATCGGGCCCTGTTCGAGCAGCAGGCGCGCGACCTCGTGACGAGTGCGCCCTTCGAGCGTGTTGACCTGGCTGACCTGCACAGGAACGCCGAGATCCGCGGCGCGCGGCTGATCGCCGTGCTCCTCGCAGACCTCTCCCTCAGGCGTCCCGTTCTTTTTCACAACACAAGTGTGTCTTATTTCGTCCGCAGGGGCAAAGGCGGGGTGTGCGGCAGTGACCCGAGTCACGGAAGACCGGAGTCGATACCCTTCCTGACGTGGCAGTCGGCGAGCACCCCGTGCAGCGGGACCCGGAAGTGGGCCTACCCGGCGACACGGCGACGGCCGTGGCGCCGCCTTCGCCCGTGCTCCCGCGCGAGCCGCAGCCACTCGACCAGGCGGAACACCGCGGTCTCGGCGTGGTCCGCCGCTTCGGCACGGTCGGCTCGCTCTTCCTCGCGCTCGGCTCGCTCGGCGCGGGCGCGGCGCCCGTGATCAACCCGGTGCAGGACCTGCCGGTGCTGCGCCTGTTCACCCGCATCCCCACCGTCTCGCTCGCCATGGCGTTCTCCGGCATGGGCATCCTCGTGCTGAGCTGGCTCATGCTCGGCCGCTTCGCGCGGCCCGCGAGCGCGCGCCTGGCCAGCCAGGGACAGCTCGCGCGCACGATCGCGATGTGGGTGGCGCCGCTGCTGCTCATCCCGCCGCTGTTCTCCCGCGACGTGTACAGCTACCTCGCGCAGAGCGAGATCGTGCACCGCGGGATGGACCCGTACGCGCTGGGTCCGGCGCAGGCGCTCGGCGTGGCCGACCCGCTCACCGCGGGCGTGGCCAACATCTGGCGCGAGACGCCGGCGCCGTACGGGCCGCTGCTGCTGCGCATCGGGGGCTGGCTCGCGCCGGTCGGCGGCAACGACATCGTGCTGGGCGTGCTGCTGCAGCGCGCGCTCGCGCTCGTCGGCGTGGTGCTCATCGTGTGGGCCGTGCCGCGGCTCGCGCGCCGCTTCGGCGTGCAGCCCGCGACCGCGCTGTGGCTGGGCGCGGCCAACCCGCTGCTGATCTTCCACTTCATCGCCGGCGCCCACAACGACTCGCTCGCCATCGGCCTCATGGTGGCCGGGCTGGAGGTCGGCATCCGGCGCCTGCCGGTGCGCATCAAGGGCGACACCCCACCGCCGCTGGCCAAGGGCGAACTGCTCTGCATCGCACTCGGCGTCGTGATCATCACCCTGGGCGCGGCGGTCAAGGTGCCCGCGCTGCTCGCGCTGCCGTTCTTCGCGGTGATGGTCGCGCGGCGCTGGCACGGCAGTATCAAGGACCTCGTGCGGGCCGGGCTGCCGATGGCGCTGCTGTTCGGCGCGGTGCTCGTCGGCGTCTCCTACGGCACGGGCCTGGGCTTCGGCTGGATCGGCGCGCTCGGCACCCCGGGTCTCGTGCGCTCCTGGATCTCCCCCACGGCCGAACTCGCGAACCTCACCGGGGTGCTCGGCATCGCGCTCGGGCTCGGCAACCACACGGACGCGCTGGTGCCCATCACCGGTGCGCTCGGGTACCTCGTGACCGCGTTCGTCACCGTGAAGTTCCTGTGGGCCAGCTTCAAGTGGCGCTACCGGCCCATCATCGGGCTCGGGGTCGCGCTCGGCGCCGCGATGATCCTGCAGATCAACCTGCAGCCGTGGTACGTGCTCTGGGCGGTGATCCCGCTCGCGGCCGCGGCCGGCACGTCCCGCTTCCGGGTGGTGGCCACCGTGGTGAGCGCCGGGCTGCCGTTCCTGCTGCCGCCCACGGGAAGCACGTTCGACGGCCACGCCTACATCCTGCCGTGGGCCTACGGCGCGGCGGTGCTCGTGACGCTCGGCGGGCTCGCGTGGGTGTACCGCGTTTCGCCGATGCTGCTGTCGAGGACGTCCCCGGAACGGCCCCCCGTCGCGGACGTCGTATCGTAATTCGTTGTGGACAACCCCGCCGTCGAGATCACCGGCCTGGTGAAAAGCTACGGCTCCACCACCGCGGTCGACGGGCTCGACCTGCGGATGGAGCGTGGCTGCCTGCTGGCCCTGCTCGGGCCCAACGGCGCGGGCAAGACGACCACCGTCGAGATCTGCGAAGGATTTCGCAAGCCGGACGCCGGAAAAGTCCGGGTTCTCGGCCTCGATCCCGTGAAGGACAGCGCCCGGCTGCGCCCGCGCGTCGGCATCATGCCGCAGGGCGGCGGCGCCTACCCCGGCGTGCACGCCGGCGAGATGCTCGGCCTGGTCGCCTCCTGCGCGGCGAACCCGCTCGACCCCGCGTGGCTGCTCGACGTGCTCGGGCTCGCCGGTGCGAAACGCACACCGTTCAAACGGCTTTCCGGTGGGCAGCAGCAACGGCTTTCGCTCGCGTGCGCGCTCGTGGGGCGCCCCGAGCTGGTGTTCCTCGACGAGCCGACCGCGGGCATGGACCCGCAGGCGCGGCGCCTGGTGTGGGAGCTGCTGGCCGCGCTGCGCGCCGACGGCGTGAGCGTGCTGCTCACCACGCACCTGATGGAAGAGGCCGAGGCGCTGGCCGACCAGGTGGTGATCGTGGACCACGGCAAGGTCGTGGTGCAGGGCTCGCCCCACGCGCTCACGCTGGAAGAGGGCGACGCCGCGCAGCTGCGGTTCCGCGCGCGCACCCGGCTCGACCTCACGCTGCTCACCGCGGCGCTGCCCGAGGGCTACCGCGTGAGCGAGTCCTCGCCGGGTTCCTACCTGGTCGAAGGCGCGGTCGATCCGCAGGTGGTGTCCACCGTCACTTCGTGGTGTGCGCAACAGGGTGTGCTGCCCGAACAGCTGCAGGTGGGCCGCCGCACGCTGGAAGAGGTTTTCCTCGAGCTGACCGGACGGGAGCTGCGGGCGTGAGTACGACGTTCCCGGAAGGCACTTTCACCCCCGCGCCGGGCCGCGGGCCGCTGGGCCGGATGCTGCGCACGCACGCGCGGGTCGAGGCCGCGTTGACGCTGCGCCACGGCGAGCAGCTGCTGCTCACGCTGATCATCCCGCTCGCGCTGCTCATCGGCCTGAGCCTGCTCGACGTGCTGCCCGCGAGCCAGCTGGGCTCGGCGTCCAAAGTGGACTGGATCACGCCGCGGATCCTCGCGCTGGCCGTGATGTCGTCGGCGTTCACGGGCCAGGCCATCGCGCTCGGCTTCGACCGCCGCTACGGCGTGCTCAAGCGGCTCTCGGCCACCGCGCTGCCCCGCTGGCTGCTCGTGGCCGGCCGGGTGGTGGCCGCGCTCGTGGTGGTGGTGCTGCAGTCGGTGGTGATCGGTGTGGTGGCGGCGTTCCTGGGCTGGTCGCCCTCCGGCGCCGGGATCGCGTCGGCGATCGTGCTGCTGGTGCTGGGCACCGCCGCGTTCGGCGCGCTGGGTGTGCTGCTCGGTGGCGCGCTGCGGGCCGAGGCGGTGCTGGCGCTGGCCAACATCGTGTGGTTCGTGCTGCTGCTGGCCGGCGGCATCCTGCTGGCTCCGTCAGCGCTGCCGAGCGGGCTCGGTGTGGTGGTTTCCCTGCTGCCGTCGGGGGCGTTGGCCGAAGGGCTGCGCTCGGCGTTGGTGGACGGTCACTTCGCGGCCGGGCCGATGGCGGTGCTCGCGGTGTGGGCGGTCGTCGCCGGTCTGGTCGCGACGCGGACGACGAAACTCACCTGAGTTCTTTCGCGCTCGGCGTGAGTTCCGCCATAGCGGAAATGGACTTCCCGCGCGGACAACCGAATTCGCGAGTGCGCGGACAAATGCGCGTGCTCGTGCCGTGAGAAGTGGCCCGAACGCGCGCGAGTACGATTCCGCTCGTGCCCCTTCGCAGTTTGATCGCCCGCCTGCCCTATCCGACCGCCGGCGTGCAGCAGGCCGTCGGAATAGCGTCCGTGGTGGCGATGGGCGGCATCGGCGTCACGGGGTCCGTCGTGCGGGTCACCGGTTCGGGCCTCGGCTGCCCGACGTGGCCGCAGTGCGTGCCCGGCAGCCTCGTACCGGTGCACGACCCCGGGATCGACGTGGCCCGGCAGTGGATCGAGTTCTCGAACCGCATGCTCACCGGCGCGGTCATCGTGGTCGCCGCGCTCGCGGTCCTCACGGCGTGGCGCATCCTGATCGACCACCCGAGCCGCAAGCGCCTGCTGGTGCTGGCCTGGACGATGCCGGGCGGCGTCGTGCTGCAGGCCGTGCTCGGCGGCATCACCGTGCTGGCGAAGCTGGAATGGTGGACGGTCGCGATCCACTTCCTCGCGTCCACGCCGTTGATCTGGCTCGCCGTGCTGCTGCTCAAGGCGTTCCGCGAAGGCGACGAACCCGCCCGCCCGCTCGTCCCCGCACTGGGCCGCAAGGTACTGGTGGTGCTCACGGTGCTCATGTGGGCCGTCCTCATCGCCGGCACCACCGTCACCGGCGCGGGCCCCCACAGCGGTGACATCCACACCCACCGCCTCGACGCGCCCATCGAGAAGCTCGCCCAGGCCCACAGTGGACTCCTGATCGTGTACCTCGTGGTCCTCGCGGTGTTCGGCCTGCAGCTCATGCGCGTCGGCGCGGCGAAGGGCGTGTGGCAGCGCTACGCGTGGGTGTGGGGCGTCGCGCTCGCGCAGGGTGTGCTCGGCACCGTGCAGTACGCGCTCGGCGTGCCCGAGGCCATGGTCTCCTTCCACGTCCTCGGCTCGGCCCTGGTCATCGTCGTCACCGCCAACCTGTGGACCGGCACCCGCGACCGCGGCCCGGTCGTGTCGCGGACCCCGGCGCCGCCGGTGGAACAGGAACTGACGTCGGCGAGCTGACTTTTGTGGGCGGCGCGGCTCCTTGATCGCGTGCTGCCCCGGAAGGCCACGCCTTCTCCTGCTGGGCCGGGTCATCTCTGTCAAACGCTCGTCGCCACGCTCGGAACGAACACAGCGGCGTCGGCGAAGGTGCGCCGTGGCCGCGGAGCCCCGCTGGGCCGATGACTTCCCCCGGCCGGCTGGAACACCGTCGGCCGGAGCCGCTCAACCGGCAGCCGAACGCGCGCTCGCTTCAACCCAGCGCTCGCCGCCACGCCCGTGCACCGGCACCCCGGCCAACCGCGAACCCATCCCGGCCCACCAACCCCGACGGCGGCGCGGCTCCTTGATCGCCTGCCGCCCCGGACGGCCACGCCTTCGTAACTCCGCGTCGGTTCGGAGTCGGCGTAGCGGACAGAACGGGCGGTTACCGTTCGGGTCGGAATCGCCATCCGAAGCGCCGCGAGGTGACGCTCATGACGTCCGTCCCGTCCAGCACCGTGAAGCCACTGATCTCCGGACGCCGGGGACCGGCGGAGATGATCGTGCTCAAGACTTTCCTGCTGGTGCCCTTCGTGGCGCTGGTCGCGGCGGTCCCCCTGTTGTGGGGGTGGGGGCTGAGCTGGGTCGACGCGGCACTGTTCGTGGTCTTCTACACCTTCGCGACGCTCGGCGTCACCGTCGGCTACCACCGCTACTTCACGCACGGCGCGTTCAAGGCGCCGCGCGCGCTGCGGATCGCGCTGGCCGTGTCCGGCAGCATGGCCGTGCAGGGCTCCGTGATCTTCTGGGTGGCCAGCCACCGGCGCCACCACGCGTTCGCCGACCGGGAGGGCGACCCGCACTCGCCGTGGCTGTTCGGCACGACGCCGGCGGCGCTGGCGCGCGGGTTCTGGCACGCGCACATGGGCTGGATGTTCAAGCGCGAGGTGACCAACGCCGACCGCTTCGCCCCGGACCTCGTGGGTGACCGCGACCTGCGCGTGGTGAACCGGTTCTTCGCGCTGTGGATCGTGCTCAGCGTCGGGCTGCCGGCCGCGCTCGGCGGGCTCATCACGATGTCCTGGTGGGGCGCCGCCACGGCGTTCTTCTGGGCGGGCCTGGTGCGCATCGCGCTGCTGCACCACGTGACGTGGTCGGTGAACTCGATCTGCCACCTCGTCGGCGACCGCCCGTTCGCCAGCCGCGACAAGGCCGCGAACTTCTGGCCGCTCGCGATCCTGTCCATGGGCGAGTCGTGGCACAACTCGCACCACGCCGACCCGACCTGCGCGCGCCACGGCGTGCTGCGGGGTCAGGTCGACGTGGCCGCGCGGACGATCTGGCTGTTCGAACGCTTCGGCTGGGCCACCGACGTTCGCTGGCCGCGGGCGGATCGCCTGGCGGCCAAGCGGAAGCAGCCGGCCACCGTCTGAGCCGGGTCACCGCGACCGGCGCTCAACCCGCCAGCAGCTTCAGCAGGCGCGCGGTCTCCTCCGCCACGGCCGCGCGCCCGAGCCGCACGTACTTGCGCGGGTCGACGACCTCGGGCCGCTCGTCGAGGAACTGCTTGAGCGAGCGGGTGAACAGCCCGTTGAGGTGCGTCGAGATGTTGACCTTCGTCATCCCGCTCTCGACCGCACCACGCAGCTCCTCGTCGGACAGCCCGGACGAACCGTGCAGCACCAGCGGCACACTCACCGCGTCACGCAGCTTCGCCACCAGCGCGCGATCGACGCTGGCGGTGCGCGACACCATCGCGTGCGACGTGCCGACGGCCACTGCCAGCGCGTCCACGCCGGTGGCCGCGACGAACGCCACGGCCTCGGCCGGGTCGGTGCGGGCGCCGGGCGCGTGCACGCCGTCCTTGCCGCCGACCTCGCCGAGCTCGGCCTCCACCGCGACCCCGGCGGCGTGGCACAGGTCGGCGATCTCCCGCGTGGTGCGCACGTTCTCCTCGTACGGCAGCCGGGAGCCGTCGTACATCACGCTGTCCACGCCGAGTTCGAGGCCTTCGCGCACCAGCGCGGTGTCCTCGATGTGGTCCAGGTGCACGAGCACCTCCACCGACGCCTGCCGCGCGATCTCCAGCGACGCGAGCGCGATCGGCGCGAGCCCGCCGTGGTAGCGCACGCAGTTCTCGCTGATCTGCAGCACCACGGGCACGCCGGCCTGCTCGGCGCCGCTCGCGATGGCCTCGGCGTGTTCGAGCAGGATCACGTTGAACGCCCCGACCGCGGAGCGACGCTCCCGCGCCGACGCGAGGATCCGGGTGAGAGCCGGGCGGGTGATCATGCGGGTTCTCCGTTCGAGTCGAGAAAACGTCGGTAAGCGCCGAAATCGACTTCACCGGCGACCGGGCGCAACACGGCCGCGGCGCCGAGCGCGGCGGCGCGGCGAAGTCCTTGTACGAGCGGAAGTCCCGCCACGAGCGCGGCCGCGAGCCCGGCCGTCGCCGCGTCGCCGGCGCCCGTCGGATTTCCGCTGACGCCGGGCACCGCGGGAACTTCCACCACTTCCGAAGCGGTGTGCGCGGCGATGCCCTCGGCACCGCGCGAAACGACCACGATCCCGGCACCGAGCCGGGCCAACTGCTCCGCTCCGGCACGTTCGTCCACAGTGGACGTCGCGTCGAGCAGCTCGCCGAGGTTCGGCTTCACCACGTCCGCGCCGGCCTTCGCCGCGGCGAGCAACGCCGGCCCGGACACGTCGGCGAGCACCCGCACCCCGGCCCGGTGCGCCGCGCGCACCCACTCGCCGAGCAGCTCCGGAGCCGCCCCGCGGGGCAGCGACCCGGACACCACCAGCAGGTCCGCCCCGGCCAGGTGCCGGTCGAGCAGCGCACCGAACCGCGCCCACTCGGCCTCGCTGGTCTCCGGCCCGGGCTCGGTGAACACGGTGGGGTGCCCCTCCCCCACCACCGTCACCGTCGTGCGCGTCTCGCCGTGGAGCGCGCTGACGTCGTGCGGCACCTGGAGCTGCCCGGCGACCCACCGCCCGGCCTCCCCGCCGAGCGGCAGCACCGCCGTGACGGCGACGCCCAGCCCGGCCAGCACGTGCGCCACGTTCAGCCCCTTGCCGCCGGGCCGGCGCTGCACGTCGAGCACCCGGTTGGTCTCGCCGGGCTCGTGCCGGGCCACCCGGTAGGTGACGTCGACCGCCGGGTTCGGGGTCACCACCACGATCACCGCGCCACGCTCCCGGCGAGCAAGTCGTGCGCCAGCAGCGTCGCGCCAAGGACCGCGGCCGTGTCGCCGTGGTGCGCGCGGCGCAGCGCCGGGGCGCGCAGGATGCCGAGGCGGCCGGTGACTTCCCGGGCAAGGGGGTCGAGCAGCAGCGCGCCGGACTCCGCGAGGCCGCCCCCGAGGACCACGATCGCGCAGCCGACGGCCGCCGTCGTCCAGGCGACGGCTTCGGCCAGCGCCCGCACGCACGAGCGCCACGCGGCCGCGGCGGCGCTGTCCCCCGCGCGGACGCGTTCGGCGACGGTGAGCGCGTCCGGCGCCCCCACCGCACGAGCCAGCGCCGACGCCGAAGCGACTTCCTCGACCCGGCCACCGCCGGGCAGCAGCACCTGACCGATCTCGCCGGCCCACGGACTGTCCAGCACCCGGCCCTCGACCACCAGCGCCCCGGCCAGCCCGGTGCCGACCGCGGCGAACAGCACCGGCTCGGCACAGCCGGCGGCGGCCCCGGTGCGCACCTCGGCCAGAGCCCCGGCCCGCACGTCCTGCCCGAACGCGAGCGGCACACCCACCTCGGCGGCCACGAGATCCCGCACCGGCACGTCGTGCCAGCCCAGGTTCACGGCCTGCAGGCACACCCCGGTGCGCTCGTCGACGATGCCCGGCACCACCAGCCCCACCGCGTCGACCGGGTACCACTCGGTCGCGCGGCGCACGAGCGCCGCCAGGGCTTCCGGGTCGCCGGTCGGCGTGGGCTCGCGCCACTGCGCGAGCACCGCGCCGTCGCCGGCGGTCACGCGCGCCTTCACCGTGGTGCCGCCGACGTCGACACCCAGCACGGCCATCAGGTGAGGATCACCGAGCGGGTGAGCGAGCGCGGGTGGTCGGGGTCGAGCCCGCGCCGCTCGGCCAGCGCGATGGCGAACCGTTGCGCCACCACCAAAGCCGCCATCGGGTCGAAGTCGTGGTGCACGAACTTCGCGCCGGTGCGGGCGATGTCCTCGGCCAGCCCCTCCGGCGTCTCGCCGAGCGACCACACCAGGCGGCCGGGCTGCGCGATCGCGATCGGGCCGTGGCGGTAGTCCATCGCCGGGTACGACTCGGCCCAGAACTGCGCGGCCTCCCGCGTCTTCAGCGCCGCTTCGAAGGTGAGGCCCACGGCGGCGTCACGCCCCACGAAGCTCACCTGCTCGGCGTCGAGCAGGTCGGCGATCGGCACCTGCAGCGCCTGCTCGGCCTGCACCGCCAGCTGCTCGACGTCGTCGCCGAGGCCCGCGCGCAGCAGCGCGAGCGTGGTGGTCGCGAACCGCGTCTGCACCACGGATTCCTCGTCGGCGAAGGGAAGTTCCACCACCTCGCCGGCGACCGCGGCGGCCGGCGCGTCGCCGACGGCCGTGATCAGCACGGTGCGCTGGGAGCCGAGCGCGCCGAGCAGGTCCACGATCTCGGTCGTGGTGCCGGAGCGCGAAATCGCCACCACGCGGTCGTACTGGCGCTCGCGCGGGTACTCGGACCCGGCGAACGCGTCGGTCAGGCCGTGGCCGCGCTGCTCGCGCGCGACGGCGTAGCTCATGGCGATGAACCAGCTGGTGCCGCACCCGACGACGGCGACGCGTTCCCCGGGCTGCGGCAGCGCGCTCGCCACGGAGGGGAACAGCTCGGCCGCCGTGCGCCACATCTGCGGTTGGGAAGCCAGCTCACGGGACACGAAGGAGTCGGACATGGAGACCTTTCGAGCCAAGGGCGATCGACGTGATCGCAGACGTGAGCATAGACGATCATTCTTGATTGGAGTGAGCGATATCCGTCATCTTCAATCATCCGGCTCAGTGGAGATGACCTCTAGGATGGGTCGGTCCTGCTCCTCGACCTGGAACGCGAGCCACCCGATGACGCCCCAGCAACGCCTGAACGCCCTGCTCGAGTTGGTGAGCGAACGCGGGAACGTGACGATCACCGAGATCGGCGAAACGCTCGGCATCTCCCCCGCCACCGCCCGCCGCGACCTCTCGATCCTCGCCGACCAGCGCCTGATCACCCGCACCCACGGCGGCGCGGCCGCGCTCGGCGCCGGCTACGAACTGCCGTTGCAGTACAAGATCGCGCGCCAGGCCGAGGCCAAGACCGCGATCGCCCGCACCGCCGCCGAGCTGGTGCGTCCCGGCGAGACGGTGGGCCTCAACGGCGGCACCACGACCACCGAGGTCGCCCGCGCGCTCGGCAAGAGCGAGCGCTTCATCCGCGCCGACGGCGAAACCGGCCTCACGATCGTGACCAACGCCCTGAACATCGGCTACGAGTTGTCGGTGCGCGCGCACGTGAAGATCGTGGTCACGGGCGGCGTGGCCCGCCGCCAGTCCTACGAGCTGGTCGGCTCACTCGTGTCCGACGCGCTCGCCGCCTTCGCCCTCGACACGGTGATCCTCGGCGTCGACGGGCTGAGCGCGCAGTACGGCGCCACCACGCTGCACGAGGGAGAAGCCGAGGTCAGCCGGCATTTCAGCCAGGTCGCGCGGCGCGTGATCGTGGTCGCCGACGCCACGAAGCTGATGAAGGCCACCTTCGCGCGCATCTGCCGGCTCACCGAGATCGACGTGCTGGTCACGGACGCCGAGGTGCCGGCCTCGTTCGCCGCCGAGCTGGCCGCCGCGTCGGTCGAGCTCGTGGTCGCGAACTGACCCCGGACCGACCACCGGAACGCGTAACGGTTCACGCACGCCTCTGAGCAGACTCGCCGCCGCGTGTTGTGCATTCATGATTGGTTTGCCATCATGCAGATCAATATCACGCAGAGGTGAGGTGACCAGGTGGCCAACAGCGAAGCTGTCCGCGTGGGTGTGGTGGGGGTCGGCCAGCGCGCCGTGATCGCCCGGCACATCGCCGAGTCGGGCCTGGCCGCGACCGTGGTGGCCGCGGCCGACCCGACCGAGGCCGGTCGCGCGCGGGCCCGTGAGCTGTTCGGCGAGGTCGAGCTCGTCGACCGCCACACGGATCTGATCGAGCGCAAGCTCGTGGACGCCGCGATCGTGACCTCACCCGACTGGACCCACGCCGAGATCGCCGTGGACCTGCTGCGCGCGGGCATCGCCGTGTACCTGGAGAAGCCGCTCGCGATCACCCTCGAAGACGCCGACGCCGTGCTCACCGCGGCGCAGGAGTCGGGCACGCCGCTCTACATCGGACACAACTTCCGGCACTCCGGCGTGGCCCGCGCGCTGAACGAGGTCGTGTCCCGCGGCGAGATCGGCGAGGTGAAAACCGTGTGGTGCCGCCATTTCGTGGGCAACGGCGGCGACTACTACTTCAAGGACTGGCACGCCGACCGCAGCAAGGTCAACTCGCTGCTGCTGCAGAAGGCCAGCCACGACCTCGACGTGATCCACATGCTCGCCGGCGGCTACACCCGCCGCGTGGTCGGCATGGGGCAGCTCGCGGTCTACGGCGGCATCACCGACCGCGGCGGCCACGAGAACCAGCTGATGCAGGACTGGTTCTCCTTCGACAACTGGCCCCCGGCGACGCAGACCGGCCTCAACGAGGTCGTGGACGTCGAAGACGTGTCCATGGTGCTCATGACCCTCGGCAACGGCGTGCTCGCCAGCTACGAGCAGTGCCACTTCACCCCGGACTACTGGCGCAACTACACGGTGATCGGCACCGAGGGCCGCGCCGAGAACTTCGGCGACACCGGCGGCGGCGTGGTGAAGGTGTGGAACCACCGCCGCGGCTGGTCGGCCGACGGCGACCGCGAGTACCCGATCTCCGGAGTCGAGGAAGGCCACGCCGACGCCGACCTGCTCACCATGACCGAGTTCCTGCGCTACGTGATCGACGACGTACCGCCCACGCTCTCCCCGATCGCCGCCCGCGAAGCCGTGGCCACCGGCGCGCTCGCCACGCAGTCGCTGCGCACCGGGTCGGTGCCGCTGGACGTGCCCGAGCTGCCCGCCGCCGTGCGCGACCACTTCCCGACCGGCACCCACTGACCTCCCCGAACCCTCCCCGCCCGCTGAAAGGAACCCCGATGGCCTCATTCCCCCGCCGAGCCCTGGCCCTGCTGGCCGGCACGGTGGCCGCCGCCGCCACCCTCACCGCTTGCTCGTCCGGCCCGAGCGCGTCCACTTCGGACAGCTCCTACAGCCCGCCGGACGCGAACATCTCCGCGAACCTCACCTACGCGGTGTGGGACCAGACCCAGGTGAAGGCGATCAACGCCAACCTCGCCGAGTTCGCGAAGAAGTACCCGAACATCAAGGTGAACGTGGACGTGACGCCGTACGCGAACTACTTCACCAAGCTGCAGACCGAAGCCTCCAGCGACAGCCTGCCCGACGTGTTCTGGATGAACGGGCCCAACATCCAGCTCTACGCGAGCAACGGCAAGATCGAACCCATCACCGGTGAGGTCAAGGCCGGCGCGATCGATCCGAAGAACTACCCGGCCTCGCTCGACCAGCTGTACACACTGGACGGTGTGCAGTACGGCGTGCCCAAGGACTTCGACACCATCGGCGTGTGGATCAACAAGGCCCTCTTCGCCCAGGCCGGGGTGCCGATCCCGAGCCAGGACTGGACTTGGGCCGACCTGCAGTCCACCGCCGCGCAGATCTCGCAGAAGCTCTCGAGCAAGGGCATCTACGGCATCTCGGCCGGCATGGACGGGCAGACCACCTACTACAACACGATCTTCCAGTCCGGCGGCTCGGTGATCTCGCCCGACGGCAAGAAGTCGGCCTACGACGACCCCAAGACCGCCAAGGGCATCCAGTTCTGGACCGACCTGGTGAAGTCCAAGGCGATGCCGACCATCAAGCAGCTCACCGACACCACCGGCGACCAGTGGTTCGTGTCCGGCAAGTCGGCGATGTACCAGGGCGGCAGCTGGGCCCGCAGCGAGGTCGCGGCGGCGCCGGTCGCCAAGGACGTCGCGGTGCTGCCCGTGCCGAAGGGCGACCAGCAGGCCACGGTGATCCACGGTCTGTCCAATGTGGTCGCCGCGAACAGCCCGAACAAGCAGGCCGCGCAGGCACTGCAGGTGTTCCTCGCGAGCAAGGAAGCACAGCAGCAGCAGGGTGACCTCGGCGCCGTGATCCCGGCCTACAACGGCACGCAGGACGCGTTCACGAAGTCCATGCCGGGCGTCGACCTGCAGCTGTTCCTCGACGAGGTCTCCTACGCCAAGCCGCTGCCGGTGTCGAAGAACACCGCCGCGTGGAACACCCTCGAGACCAACCTGCTGCCCGACGCCTTCGACGGCACCAAGCCCGTGGACGCCGTGCTGAAGGACCTCGCCTCGCAGATGAACGCGGACCTGGCCAAGGAATGAGTGCCGTGTCCGTCGACGTCTCCGAGTCCGCTCCGGCGCCCGCCGCCTCCGCCCCCCGGCGGCGGCGCGGCGTCCGGCGCGGAGACGGCCTGTGGCCCTGGGTCTTCGTGCTGCCGCTGGTGGCCGGGGTGGCGGTGTTCTACCTCTGGCCGATTGTGCAGACGGCGTTCTACTCGTTCACCAGCTGGGGCGTGTTCGGCGGCTTCAAGTGGACCGGGCTGGACAACTACAGCCGGCTGCTCACCGATCCGCAGCTCTACCGTTCGCTGCTCAACACCGCGATCTACACGGCGGTGGTGCTGCTCGGGGTGCCGCTCGCCGCGTGGCTCGCAAGCCTGCTCAACACCCCCGGCCTGCGGTTCGCGCAGTTCTACCGCGTGCTGTTCTTCCTGCCCTACGTGGCGATGCCCGCGGCCGTGGCGCTGGTCTGGCGCATGATCTTCAACGGCGACTACGGCATCCTCAACTGGGCGCTCTCGCGCATCGGGATCACCGGCCCGTCGTGGGTCAACACGCCGGGCTTCGCGCTCGCCGCGGTGGCCGTGGTGGGCCTGTGGTCCTCGCTGGGCTTCTCGATGATCGTGCTCGGCGCGGGCCTGAAGAACATCCCGCCGGAGCTGTACGAGGCCGCCGAGCTCGACGGCGCGAGCCGCTTCCGCCAGTTCCGCTCGATCACGCTGCCGCAGCTGGCCCCGAGCCTGTTCTTCGTGGTCGTGGTGACCACCATCGCGAGCTTCCAGCTCTTCGACCTGCTGTACGCGTTGCTGGGCAACCACAACGCGGTGCTGCCGAAGACGATGTCGCTCGTCTACTACTTCTACAACGCGGGATTCGTCGAGAACGACAAGGGGTTCGCCGCGGCCATCGCGATGGTCATCTTCGTGCTCATCGGTCTCGTCACGCTCGTGCAGTTCCGCTTGCAACGGAGGTGGGCCGGCAATGCCTAGAGCAGCCCGGCGTCGGCAGTCCCACGCCCTGATCCACCTCGTGCTCGGGGTCGGCGGCCTGATCATGGCCTTCCCGTTCCTGTGGCAGATCGTGATGTCCTTGTCCACCAACGCCGAGGTGCAGAGCGTCACGCCGACGTTCTGGCCCGCGCACCTGCAGTGGTCCAACTACGCCGCGGTGTTCCAGCGGCTGCCGTTCCTCTCGCAGCTGTGGACCTCGGTGCTCATCACGGTGATCCGCACGCTCGCGCAGATCGTGCTGTGCACGCTGGCCGGCTACGCGTTCGCGCGCATGCGTTTCCGCGGGCGGGCGGTGCTGCTGGGGCTCGTGCTGTCGATCCTGCTGGTGCCCTCGCAGGCGTACCTGATCTCGCAGTACCAGATCGTGCAGAACCTGGGCTGGCTCAACACCCTCGCCGGCATCGTCGCGCCCGGGCTCTTCAGTGCGTACGGCACGTTCCTGATGCGCACGGCCTTCCTCAACCTGCCTTCGGAGCTGGAAGAAGCGGCGCGCATCGACGGCAGCGGGCCGCTGCGCACGTTCTGGAGCGTGCTGCTGCCGGTGGTGCGCCCGAGCATCAGCGTGCTCGCGATCTCGGCCGTGCTGTGGTCGTGGAACGAGCTGCTGTGGCCGCTCGTGGTGTCGACGCGCGCCACGCAGATGCCGCTCTCGGCCGCACTGGCCACGCTGGCCGGCGACGTGACGGTGAACTACCCGGTGCTGATGGCGGCCAGCCTGCTGGCCATGGCGCCGATCCTGATCCTGTTCATCCTGCTGCAACGCCGGGTGATCGACGGCCTGGCTTCCTCGGGGCTCAAGTAGCCCCGGGGAGCTAGGCCAGCTGCTGCCGCACCGCCGACGCGAACCTCAACGGGGCTCCCGCGTCGGCGTTGCGGAAGCCGAGCGACGGTTCGGCCAGCTCGATCTCCAGCACCAGCGGGTGCCCGTCCTCGCCGCGCACGATGTCCACGCGCGCGTACAGCAGTTCGGCCCTCAGGATGCCCATGAGCGAGCACGCGGCGTCCAGCGCGTCCTCCGCGACCGCGCGCACGCCCGACGCCGGAACGGCCGGGGCGAGCTTCTCCGCGAGGAACAGGCCCGACGGATCCTTGTCGGCCCCGAGCATCGCCGACTTCGTGAAGGCGTGGGAATACACGCCGCCGAAGTACACCAGCGCGATCTCGCCCTGGGTGTCCACACTGGACTGGTACGGCTGGATCACGGCGGTGCGCCCGTCGGCGTGCAGCGCGCGCAGGTGCTCGGCCGCACCGGCGGCGTCGGCACCGAAGCGGGCCGCGCCGACCGAACCCGCGCCGACCGAAGGCTTCACCACGAACGGCGTCTTCGGCCACTTCGCCTGCTCACCCGGCTCCACGAGCGTGGTCGGCACGGTGGGCACGCCCGCGTCGAGCAGCTCGACGAGGTAGGACTTGTCGGTGTTCCAGCGCACCACGGCGGCCGGGTTGGCCAGCGTCGGCACGGTCTCGCACCAGTCGAGGAACTCCGCGCGCCGGTCCGGGTAGTCCCAGGTCGCGCGCAGCACGACCAGGTCGGCGGTGGAGAAGTCGGCGGCCGGGTCGTCCCACACGGCCCAGCGGACCGCGAAACCCAGGTCGTCGAGCGCCGCGAAGGCGGCGACGTCGTCCCCGTCGCCCTCCGGCATCTCCGCGCAGCCGACGAAAACCGCTTCGCGCTTCACCGGCCGGCCCGCGGACCGGCCATCTTGCGGCGGTGGGCCGCGCCGATCTTGGTCGCCTTCACGGTGGCACTGTCCCATTCGGCCGGTTCGAGGTCCTCGACCGCCTCGACCAGCGCCGTGCCCGTTTCGAGCGAGGGCACGATCACGTCGCCGAGCGCGCCGTCGGCGCCCACGAGCACCACTCGCGCGCCCACGCGGCCGATGTTCTCGACCACCGCGCGCGAGGGCTTTCCGTGCCGCGTCACGAAGTCGCGGGCGGCGGCCAGCTGCCGGCCGGTCGGTGCGGGGGGCGTCTGCTCGGTCTCCTCAGCCACGCGGGCGAGCTTAACCGGTCTCACCCGGTGGCGCGGAACAACCGTGGTGTCGGCCATAGTTGCCATCGGTGAGTGCCGAACCCGACGCGAGGAGGAACCATGCCGTCCGCTGTGCAGGTCAGGACGACCGGTGGACCGGAAGTACTGGAGGTCACCGAGGTCGAGGTGGGTTCGCCGGGAGCCGGTGAGCTGCTGGTGGACGTGGCCGCGGCCGGCGTCAACTACATCGACACCTACCAGCGGGAGGGCATCTACCCCCTCGACCTGCCGTTCGTGCTCGGGCTCGAGGGCTCGGGCACCGTGGCGGAGGTCGGCG
This sequence comes from Amycolatopsis rhabdoformis, assembly GCF_035918295.1. Taxonomy (GTDB): domain Bacteria; phylum Actinomycetota; class Actinomycetes; order Mycobacteriales; family Pseudonocardiaceae; genus Amycolatopsis; species Amycolatopsis rhabdoformis. The sequence continues at coordinate 730,262 of NZ_CP142149.1, read as the reverse complement.
AGGGCGTGACCGCGTTCGCGCCGGGTGACCGCGTGGCCTGGCAGGGCTCGCTGGGCAGCTACGCGGCGCGCAAGGTCCTGCCCGCGGCCGGTGCCGTCAAGGTGCCCGCCGGCGTGCCCGACGAGACCGCCGCCGCGCTGATGCTGCAGGGCGTGACCGCCCACTACCTCGTCCGCTCCACGTACGAGGTGAAGCCGGGCGACGACGTGCTGGTGCACGCGGCGGCCGGTGGCGTCGGCCTGCTGCTGGTGCAGTTGGCGAAGGCGCGCGGCGCCCGCGTGATCGGCACGGTGTCCACCGACGAGAAGGCCGAGCTGGCCCGCGGTGCCGGCGCCGACCACGTGATCCGCTACGACCGGGAGGACTTCGCCAAGGTCACCCGCGAGATCACCGGCGGCGAGGGCGTGAACGTGGTCTACGACGGCGTCGGCAAGGACACCGTGGACGGCAGCCTGGCCAGCCTGAAGATCCGCGGGATGCTCGCGCTGTTCGGCGCGGCCAGCGGCCCGGTGCCGCCGATCGACCCGCAGCGGCTCAACTCGGGCGGCTCGCTGTTCCTGACCCGTCCCACGTCCGGCCACTACGTGCGCACGCGCGAAGAGCTCGACTGGCGCGCGGACGAGCTGTTCGCCGCCGTGGCCGACGGCTCGCTCGACGTCCGCATCGGCGGCCGCTACCCGCTGGCCGACGCCCGCAAGGCCCACGAGGACCTGCAGGGCCGGCGCACGACCGGGAAGCTGATCCTGATCCCGTGACGCCGGCCCGGTGACCCTGGTCCCGTGACACGCGACCGCCGGGCCGGGGTTCTTGCCCGGCCCGGCGGTTCAGTGTTTTCCGCGCTGCTTCTTCGGTGCTTTCTCCTTCGCCCACACCGCGCGCCAGTGGTAGCCGTCCTGTTCGGCGCGCTCCACCGTGAACTCGACCTCGGCCGCCGGGGTCAGGCGCCGGAAGCCGCCTCGGCCGTTGCCCGCGCTCTCGGCGTCGACGGTCGAGTAGTGCGCCCAGACCTGCTCGGGCAGCGTCCGGCAGTCGAGTACGCCCCAGCCCTGCTCGTCGTCCCATTCGACGACCCAGCCGGTGTGGACGCTGTCGGTGTGGATGCTGCCGGGCACGGGTCAGCTCTTGTCGGCCGGGACCGTGACGGCGTCGGTCACGAACACGAGCGTCTCGTTGGGCGCGATGCCGTTGCCGCCCTGGCCGTAGCCGAGGTCGGGCGGGATGATCAGCAGGCGGCGCCCGCCCTGCTTGATGCCCACGAGGCCCTGGTCCCAGCCGGGGATGACCTCGCCCGCGCCGAGCTGCAGGTCGAAGGTCTGGCCGCGGTCGAAGGAGCTGTCGAGCTTCTTCTTGTCCGACCAGGTGACCAGGGAGTAGTTCATCGACACCTGCTGGCCGGCCTTCGCGCCGTTGCCGGTGCCCTCGACCAGGTCCTTGGTGATCAGCTTCTTCGGCGGATCGCAGTCGTCCGGGATGGTGATCGTCGGCGGCTGGCCGAAGGTCCCGGTGGTCTTGATGTCGTCCGCGGTGCACTCGCGGCCCTTCGGCTGGGCCGCCTGCGCGGCCGAGCTCGACGGCGCGGCCGGAGCCGACGGGGTGGCCGACGGTTGGGCCGCGGTGTCGTCGCCGCCACACGCGGTCAGGCTGAACGCCACGGCCAAGGCCGCGGCGCCCACGGAGGCGATCTTGCCGATTCTCTGCATGCGGGCGATGCTAGCCAAGCTCGGCCAACGCCGGTACGTCCTCACCGGTCCGGACCACGCCGAGGCGCTGGGTCGCGCGCGTGAGGGCCACGTACAGATCGTTGAGGCCACGTGGGGACGCGGCGACGATCTCGTCCGGCGCGACCAGCAGCACGGCGTCGAACTCCAGGCCCTTGGCGCGCTCGACCGTGAGCACGCTCACCCGTTCGCCGGGGCTCACCGCGGCTTCCACGGCGGCCAGACGCGCGGCGGGTGTGAGCACGGCCACGGTGCCACCGTCCACAGCGGACAGTTCCTGCGCGACGAGGCCCGGCAGGTCGGCTTCGAGGTCGGTGGACCTCACCGACCACGGCGGCACGCCCGTCTCCCGCACCGAGGCCGGGGCGGCGAGATCCACGTCCAGCTCGGCCAGCACGCGCGCGGCCACGGCCATGATCTCGGCCGGCGTGCGGTAGTTCACGGTGAGCTGCTCGAGCCGCCAGCGGTCGTCGACGTAGGGCGAGAGCACCTCGTCCCAGGTGCGGGCGCCTCCGGCCGTGCCGGTCTGCGCGACGTCGCCGACCAGCGTCATCGAGCGGTTCGGCGAGCGGCGCATGAGCAGCCGCCAGTCCATGGCGGACAGTTCCTGGGCCTCGTCCACGATCACGTGCCCGAACGTCCACGTGCGGTCCTGCGCGGCGCGCTGGGCCGCGGTGAGCTCACTGCGTTCCTGCTGGCGCTCGGCGAACAGCTCGGCGTCGAGCACGTCGGACACGCGCAGGACCTCCTCGTCCTGGATCTCCTCGTCCTGCTCCAGCACGTGCAGCACGCCCTCGGCATACGCGCGTTCCACGCGCTCGCGGCGGCGGCGCTCGGCACGTTCCTCGCTGTCGTCCTCGCCGAGCAGCTCGGCCAGCTCGTCGAGCAGCGGCACGTCGGCGGGCGTCCACTTGGCGTCGTGGCCGCTTTCCAGGAGCGCTCGATCGGCCTCGGACAGCAGCTTGCCGGCGGCCCGATCAAGGTGTTCGCGCTCGGCGAACAGGTCGTCGAGCAGGCCTTCCGGCGTCAGTTTGGGCCACAGCTCGGTCATCGCGGCGGCCACGGCCTTGCTGGCGGCGAGCTCGGCGCGGATGTCCTGCACGTCCTGCGCGTCGAGCAGGTCCTCCCCCAGCTTGCGGGCGGCCTGGCGGGTGAGCGCGTCGAGCACGTCGGACACGAACAGCCGCCGCGCGAGGTTGTGCGGCCGGCGCGAGCGGCGGGCCCGCGTGCGCGCTTCGACGCAGGTCTTGCGGTCGAGCTTGAGGATCTCGCGCTCGTGCTCGATCTCCAGCACGGGCTCGGGCACGCGCTGGCGATCGCGCACGGCGGCGGCGAGCACGTCCTTCATCACCAGGCGCCCCTTGACCTCCGCGGCCTCGGGTCGCTCGACGCCCTCCGCGTCGAGGCCCGGGTACAGCTGCCCGATCGTGGCGAGCAGCACACCGGTCTCGCCCAGCGACGGCAGGACCTGGCCGATGTAGCGCAGGAACGTGCTGTTGGGCCCCACCACGAGCACGCCGCGCGTGGTGAGCTGCTGGCGGTGCGTGTAGAGCAGGTACGCGGCGCGGTGCAACGCCACGGCCGTCTTGCCGGTGCCCGGCGCGCCCTGCACCACCATCACCCCGCCGAGCGGCGCGCGGATGATGCGGTCCTGCTCGGCCTGGATCGTGGCCACGATGTCGGCCATTTCGCCCGTGCGGCGGCGTTCCAGGGCGGCCAGCAGCGCGGCCTCGCCCGCGAGCCCGAGGTCCTGCCCCTGGTCGGCCGCGCGCAGGTCCAGGATCTCGTCGTCGAACCCGGTCACCTTGCGGCTGAGCGACCGCAGGTGCCGCCGCCTCCGCACCCCGTCGGGCGACGCGGCCGTGGCGAGGTAGAACGGCCGCGCGACCGGCGCCCGCCAGTCCACCAGCAGCGGCCGGTAGTCGTCGTCCTCCTCGAACAACCCGAGGCGGCCGATGTAGGTCGTCTCCTCGACGCTGTCCGGTACGAAGTCGAGGCGGCCGAAGCACAGCCCCTGCTCCACCGACCCCAGCTGCGCGAGCCGGTCGGAGTACAACGTGGTGGCGACGTCGCGCTCGGTGCGCGCCTGCGGGGTGCCGCCGGTCTGCCGCAGCGTGGTGTCGAGCCGCCGCTGCGCCTCGACGCGCTCGGTGTCGAGCTTCGCGTACAACGTCGACACGTAAGCCTGCTCACGCGCCAACTCGGCGGCGTGCTCGGGCGTACCGTCCTCGAGGGCGCGGTCTGCTTCCCGGTCCGGGGACACGGACAAGAGGGATCCTGCTTTCGCATCGGGGAATGGCGGCGGAGAGCCGGAAGAGCACAACGGCCATCCAGTTTACGCCATTCCCGAGCGCCGCCGGGACCGCTCAAGCGCCGTGGAGCGTGCGGAACAGCTCACTTTCACGCGACTCCGGCGTGACGAACATCGGCGAGCTCAGGCTGTAGACATCACCGGGATTGCCGTAATCGGCGCCCACCACGACCAGCACGCTCGTGAACGACTTCGGCTGCCAGTACTCGCGGATGTCGGCGTCGGTGCCCGCCCGCTCGACCAGCTCGACGCCCCGCCGCTCCAGCTCCGCCGCGACGTCGTCGAACGCCACCGGCCCCGAAAACGGGCCGTACCGCTCGACGAGCGCGGGCTCCGGCGTGACACCGTGGGTGAGCCGGTGTGCCTGCACGGAGAGGTGGTGGCCCGACCACGGCCGGTCCCTCGAGGCGCGCTCCCAGGAGAACTCGACGAGGCCGAAGCCGTACCAGAGCACGTGCCGGTGGCGGTTCTCTCCCGAGACGTCGTCGCCGAAGAACGAGACGACCCGCTCCGGGGACCAGGTGACGTCGGCACCCAGCACGGTGCCGGTTTCGACGACGTCGGCCAGGAAGCCGGCCGGACTCAGAACGGCAGCCCGAGCGTCGGCAACCCGATCGCCGAGTCCACCGCCAGCGCCACGAACACGATCATCAGGTACGTGTTCGAGCGGTGGAACAGCGACATCGGCTTCGTCTCCTCGCCGCGGCGGACCGCGGCCTGGAGGCGGTGGGCGTAGAAGAGGAACCAGGCGCCTGCGAGCACCGCGAAGGTGGCGTAGAGCCAGCTGGTGACCGGGAGCAGCAGGAGGGTCCAGGCGACCATCACCCACGAGTAGATGACGATCTGCTTGGCCACGTGCTGCGGTGTCGCCACGACGGGGAGCATCGGGACGCCGGCGCGTTCGTAGTCGTCGCGGTACTTCATGCCCAGGGCCCAGGTGTGCGGGGGCGTCCAGAAGAAGATGACGCCGAACATCACGAACGCGGGCCACTGCACGGTGCCGGACACGGCGGCCCAGCCGATGACCACCGGCATGCAGCCGGCGGCCCCGCCCCACACCACGTTCTGCGACGTGCGCCGCTTGAGGCCGAGGGTGTAGACGAAGATGTAGAAGAGAATGGTCGCGATCGCGAGGATCGCCGACAGCAGGTTCACCGTGAAGTACAGGACGGCGAACGAAGCGACGCCGAGCACGAGGCCGAAGATCAGCGCGTTGCGCCGCGGCACCGAGTCCTTCACCAGCGGGCGCTTCTTGGTGCGGTTCATCACCTTGTCGATGTCCGCGTCGATCACGCAGTTGAGCGCGTTGGCACTGCCGGCGGCCATCGTGCCGCCCACGAGCGTGGCGAGCACGAGCCACGGGTTCGGGATCTCGCGGCCCGCCAGGAACATCGCGGGAATCGTGGTGACGAGGAGGAGCTCGATCACCCTCGGCTTCGCGAGCGCGGCGTAGGCGCCGACGACCTGGCGGACACTTCGCCGGTCGTTGCTTCGCCGGGCACTCGATCGCCGGGGACCACTCGGTCGTTCACCGGTCGGGTGTTCGGCGCTGGTGTTCTCACTGCGTCCGTGCGCAGCGTTCACCAACGACATTTCACTCCCAAGGTCAGTTCGGGGCCGGGCGGCGGTCCGGAAGACCGTGATGGAACTGGTGAAGCTCCCGGACCAGGCCCGGGCTCGATGTTAGACGTGGCGAATCCGCCTGCGTGATCGAGGGTCCTCGACACGCTGCGGTTGTCTTCTGCGTCACGCCACCGGGTTCACCCGCCGGGCGGACGGCCGCGCACGGTGTGTCCGGAAGGACCGGTCGTGGTGTCCACCGGTACCGGTCACACCCCTCGATCGTCCCTTTTGCACGGTCCGTGACCAGCGGCGGACCGCGCGCGACCCGCTCGGGCGGGATCACCCGGCCGGAAGGGACGGGCCCGGCTGTCGCGGCTGCCCCCGGCACACCCCAAGCACTAGGCTGTCGCGGACGGGCCGAGTGGTGCCCCGGCGCAACGCTCCCAGCAGGAATATCGTCCCTTCGGGATCGATTGAGATTACTGGCAGTGCGCACCGGCTACACCGCTAGGGAAAGCAAGCGACAACCTCAGGACGGGGAGTTCGAGTTCAGTGTCCGAAACCGCCTCTACCAGCGAGAACAACCCTTTGCTCCGGCGTGACGTGCCCGCCGACTGGACCGGCACCGACACCCGCGCCGTCGACACCGTCCGGGTCCTCGCCGCGGACGCCGTCGAGAAGGTCGGCAGCGGTCACCCGGGCACCGCGATGAGCCTCGCCCCGCTGGCGTACACGCTCTTCCAGCGCACGATGCGCCACGACCCGGCCGACCCGCACTGGCGCGGCCGCGACCGCTTCGTGCTCTCGGCGGGCCACTCGAGCCTCACCCTCTACATCCAGCTGTACCTCGCCGGCTACGGCCTCGAGCTCGACGACCTCAAGCAGCTGCGCACGTGGGGCTCGCTGACCCCGGGCCACCCGGAGTACGGCCACACCAAGGGTGTCGAGACCACCACCGGTCCGCTGGGCCAGGGCCTGGCCAACGCGGTGGGCATGGCGATGGCCGCCCGGCGCGAGCGCGGTCTGCTCGACCCCGACGCCGCTCCCGGCGAGAGCATCTACGACCACCGCATCTACGCGATCGCCTCCGACGGCGACATCGAAGAGGGCGTCACCTCCGAGGCCTCCTCGATCGCGGGCCGCCAGGAGCTCGGCAACCTCATCCTCTTCTGGGACGACAACAAGATCTCGATCGAGGACGACACCAACATCGCGCTGTCCGAGGACACCGTCGCGCGCTACGCGGCCTACGGCTGGCACACGCAGGTCGTCGAGGGCGGCGAGAACGTGACCGCGCTCGAGGCCGCCATCAAGGCCGCGCAGGCCGAGACCTCGCGTCCGTCCTTCATCGCGGTGCGCACGATCATCGGCTACCCGGCGCCCACGAAGATGAACACCGGCAAGGCCCACGGCGCCGCGCTCGGCGCCGACGAGATCAAGGCCGTCAAGGAGATCCTCGACTTCGACGTCGAGCGCACCTTCCAGGTCGACGACGAGGTCATCGACCACACCCGCAAGGCGCTCGAGCGCGGCAAGCAGGCGCACGCCGAATGGCAGGAGCGCTACGACGCGTGGGCCGCGGCGAACCCGGAGCGCAAGGCGCTGGCCGACCGGCTGGCCACCCGCACGCTGCCCGAGGGCTTCGCCGACAACCTGCCGCACTGGGACCCGGACCCCAAGGGCATCGCGACCCGCAAGGCCTCCGGTGAGGTCCTCAACGCGCTGCGCGACCCGCTGCCGGAGCTGTGGGGCGGTTCGGCCGACCTGGCCGAGAGCAACAACACCACGATGAAGGGCGCCGACTCGTTCGGCCCGGCGTCGGCCACCACGTCGGCCTGGAACGCCAACCCGTACGGCCGCACGCTGCACTTCGGTATCCGCGAGCACGCGATGGGCTCGATCCTCAACGGCATCGCGCTGCACGGCGGCACCCGGCCCTACGGCGCCACGTTCCTCATCTTCTCCGACTACATGCGCCCGCCGGTCCGGCTCGCGGCGCTGATGGGCCTGCCCACGCTGTACGTGTGGACGCACGACTCCATCGGCCTCGGCGAGGACGGCCCCACGCACCAGCCGATCGAGCAGCTCTCCGCGCTGCGCGCGATCCCGGGCCTCAACGTCGTCCGCCCGGCGGACGCCAACGAGACCGCCTACGCGTGGAAGGCCGTGCTGGAGGACGTGCACCACCCGAGCGGGGTCGCGCTCACCCGCCAGAACGTGCCGGTGCTCGAAGGCACCAGCGCCGAAGGCGTGAAGCACGGCGGGTACGTGCTCGAGGACGCCTCCAACGGCGCCCCCGAGGTCGTGCTGATGGGCACCGGGTCCGAGGTGCAGCTGGCCGTCGCGGCCCGCAAGGTCCTCGAGGCCGACGGCGTGCCGACGCGCGTCGTGTCGATGCCGTGTGTCGAGTGGTTCGACGCGCAGGACCAGTCCTACCGCGACTCCGTGCTGCCGCCGGCCGTGAAGGCGCGCGTGTCCGTGGAAGCCGGCATCGCCCAGTCGTGGCACCGCTTCACCGGTGACGCGGGGGTGAACGTTTCGATCGAGCACTTCGGCGCTTCGGCCGACGCGGCCACACTGTTCCGTGAGTTCGGGTTCACCGCGGAGAACGTCGTCGAGGCCGCCCGCCGCTCGATCGCCAACACCAAGAACTGAACTTCTTCCGGAAAGGAACGAAACAGTCATGAGCACCACTGATCGGCTCGCGCGGCTTTCGGAGGCCGGCGTCTCCATCTGGCTCGACGACCTCTCCCGCGAGCGCCTCAGCACCGGCAACCTCGCCGCGCTGATCCGCGACAAGCACGTGGTCGGCGTCACCACGAACCCGACGATCTTCGCCAACGCGCTGTCCCACGGCGAGGCGTACGACGCCCAGGTCAAGGAACTGGCCGACCGCGGCGCGGACCTCGACGGCGTCGTCCGCGAGCTCACCACCACCGACGTGCGCAACGCCGCGGACCTGTTCCGCGAGACCTACAACGCCACGAACGGCGTCGACGGCCGCGTGTCGATCGAGGTCGACCCGCGCCTGGCGCGCGACACCGACCGGACGATCGCCGAGGCCAAGGACCTGTGGAAGGCCGTGGACCGGCCGAACCTGATGGTCAAGATCCCGGCCACGGACGAGGGCCTGCCGGCCATCACCGCCGGCCTGGCCGAGGGCATCAGCATCAACGTCACGCTGATCTTCTCCGTCGAGCGCTACGCGCAGGTCATCGAGGCGTTCTTCGCCGGCCTGGAGCAGGCGAAGGCCAACGGCCACGACCTCAAGGGCATCCACTCGGTCGCGTCGTTCTTCGTGTCCCGCGTGGACACCGAGGTCGACAAGCGCCTGAACAAGCTCGGCACGGACGAGGCCAAGGCGCTGCTCGGTGAGGCGGCCATCGCCAACACCCACCTCGCCTACGCCAAGTTCGAAGAGCTCTTCGCGAGCGACCGCTGGAAGGCGCTGGCCGCCGCCGGCGCCAACGCGCAGCGTCCGCTGTGGGCCTCGACCGGTGTCAAGGACCCGGCCTACTCCGACACCCGCTACGTCGACCAGCTCGTGGTCCGCGACGTCGTGAACACGATGCCGGAGAAGACCATGGACGCGGTCGCCGACCACGCCGAGCTCACCGGCGACACGGTGACCGGGCGCGGCGAAGCGGCGCAGGCGGTGTTCGACAAGCTGAGCGCGGCGGGCATCGACGTGCCGGACGTGTTCGTGACCCTCGAGACCGAGGGTGTGGAGAAGTTCGAGAAGTCCTGGCAGGAGCTGCTCGAGACGGTGACCGGCCAGCTGAACAAGGCGAAGGGCTGAAGCCAGACCATGACAGGGGACGAAACCGGCGTCGAGCTCGTCGACGCCGAACTGGCAGGCAAGGCGGCTCCGCTGGTCGAGCGGCTCGTCGCCGACCAGGCGGCGTCGAAGCTCGCCGCGCAGGACGCGACGCTGTGGGGACCGGACGCCGAGTCCGAGGCGTCGATCCGGCTCTCGTGGACGTCGCTGCACAAGTCGTCGCGACCGCTGATCGGCGAGATCGAGGCGCTGCGCTCGGAGCTGCAGGCCGAGGGCGTGGACCGCGTGGTGCTCGCCGGCATGGGCGGCTCGTCGCTCGCGCCGGAGGTCATCACGGCCACCGCGGGTGTCGCGCTGACCGTGCTCGACACGACCGACGCGGGCCAGGTCGCCGACGCGCTCGCGGGTGACCTCGAGCGCACGGTGATCGTGGTGTCGTCGAAGTCGGGCGGCACCGTCGAGACCGACAGCCACCGGCGCATCTTCGCGAAGGCCTTCACCGAAGCGGGGATCGACGCGGCGCGGCGGATCGTGGTCGTGACCGACCCGGGCTCGCCGTTCTCGGAACTGTCCGAAAAGGAGGGTTACCGCAAGACCTTCCTGGCCGACCCGAACGTCGGCGGCCGCTACTCGGCGCTGACCGCGTTCGGCCTCGTGCCGGCCGGCCTCGCGGGCGCGGACATCGCGCGCCTGCTGGACCAGGCCGCCGCGGTGGCCGGGACGCTCGGCACCGACTCGGCCGACAACCCGGCGATCAAGCTGGCGGCCGCCTGGGCCGCCGCCCACGAGGGCGGCGCGGAGAAGGTCGTGCTCGCTGACACCGGTTCCGGCATCAAGGGATTCCCGGACTGGGCCGAGCAGCTGATCGCGGAGTCCACCGGCAAGCTGGGCACCGGCCTGCTGCCGGTGGCCGTGGAGGGCCCGGAGGCCCCCGGCTTCGCCGACGCGAAGTCCGACGCGACCCCGGTCGCCATCGGCGCGCCCGAAGGTGCCGCGAAGATCTCGGTGACCGGCCCGCTCGGCGCGCAGTTCCTGCTCTGGGAGTTCGCGACCGCGCTCGCCGGCCGGCTGATCGGGATCAACCCGTTCGACCAGCCCGACGTCGAGGCCGCGAAGAAGGCCGCTCGAGCGTTGCTCGACCAGCCGGAGAAGCTCTCGGGCAAGGAGACGCCGGCCACTGTGGACGGTGCCGTCGAGGTCTTCGGTTCGGAAGGCGTTGCCACGGAAGGAAAGCTGGTGGACGTGCTGCGCGCGTTCTTCGGCTCGGTCACCGAGGGCGGCTACTTCGCGGTGCAGGCCTACCTCGACCGGCTCGACGACGCGTCGACCTCGCTGCTGCGCGGCGAGATCGCCAAGCGCACCGGCGTGCAGACCACGTTCGGCTGGGGTCCGCGGTTCCTGCACTCCACCGGGCAGTACCACAAGGGCGGCCACCAGAACGGCAGCTTCCTCCAGATCACCGGCGCCCCCGCCGAGGACCTGGCGGTGCCGGACCGCCCCTACACCCTCGGACAGCTGCAGCACGCTCAGGCTCTCGGCGACGGTCAGGTCCTCGCCGAGCACGGCCGTCCCGTGCTGCGCCTGCACCTCACGGACCGGGCCGCCGGCCTGGCCGAGCTCGTGCGGGCGGTACAGGAGGCCGGCGAGTGACGACCTGGCAGAACCCCCTGCGGGACCCGCGCGACAAGCGGCTCCCGCGCATCGCGGGCCCGTCGAGCCTGGTGATCTTCGGGGTCACCGGCGACCTGGCGCGCAAGAAGCTCATGCCCGCCATCTACGACCTGGCCCACCGCGGCCTGCTGCCCGCCGGCTTCTCGCTGGTCGGGTTCGCGCGCCGCGACTGGGAGCACCAGGACTTCGGTGAGCTGGTGCACGACTCGGTGCGCGAACACGCGCGCACGCCGTTCAAGGAGTCGGTGTGGAACCGGCTCGCCGAAGGCATCCGCTTCGTGCAGGGCACCTTCGACGACGACGACGCGTTCGACCGGCTCGCCCAGACCGTGAAGGACCTGGACGCCGAGCGCGGCACCGGCGGCAACACGGCGTTCTACCTCTCGATCCCGCCGAGTGCGTTCCCGGTGGTGACCAAGCAGCTGGCCCGCTCGGGCCTGGCCGACACCGACGCCACGACCTGGCGCCGCGTGGTCATCGAGAAGCCGTTCGGCCACGACCTCAAGAGCGCCAAGGAACTCAACGGGATCGTGAACGACGTCTTCCCCGAGGAGTCGGTGTTCCGCATCGACCACTACCTCGGCAAGGAGACGGTGCAGAACCTGCTGGCGCTGCGGTTCGCCAACCAGATGTTCGAGCCGATCTGGAACGCGAACTACATCGACCACGTGCAGATCACCATGGCCGAGGACATCGGCCTCGGCGGTCGCGCGGGGTACTACGACGGGATCGGCGCCGCGCGCGACGTCATCCAGAACCACCTGCTGCAGCTGCTCGCGCTCACCGCGATGGACGAGCCGCTGTCGTTCGAGCCGAAGGCGCTGCGCTCGGAGAAGGCGAAGGTGCTGGCGGCGACCATGCCGATCCGGCCCTTCGACGAGACCACCGCGCGCGGGCAGTACGCCGGCGGCTGGCAGGGCGGCATGAAGGTGCCGGGCCTGCTGCAGGAAGCGGGCTTCGCGAAGGACTCCAAGACCGAGACCTACGCCGCGGTGACGCTGGAGGTGCAGAACCGCCGCTGGGCGGGCGTGCCGTTCTACCTGCGCACCGGCAAGCGGCTCGGCCGGCGCGTCACGGAGATCGCCGTGGTGTTCAAGCGCGCGCCGCACCTGCCGTTCGACTCCACTTCCACCGAGGAGCTGGGCCAGAACGCACTGGTGATCCGCGTGCAGCCCGACGAGGGCATCACGCTGCGGTTCGGCTCGAAGGTGCCGGGGACCACGATGGAGGTCCGCGACGTCACCATGGACTTCGGCTACGGCCACGCCTTCACCGAGTCCTCCCCCGAGGCGTACGAGCGGCTGATCCTCGACGTGCTGCTGGGCGAGCCCTCGCTGTTCCCGGTGAACGACGAGGTGGAGCTCTCCTGGGAGATCCTCGACCCGATCCTGGAGCACTGGGCCAAGGAAGGCGCGCCCGAGCAGTACGCGCCGGGCACGTGGGGTCCGCAGAGCGCTGACGAGATGTTGGAGCGTACGGGCCGGAACTGGAGGCGTCCGTGATCATCGACCTGCCATCCACCACGACTTCGCAGCTGAACAAGAAGCTGGTGGAGATCCGCGACCAGGGCGGCCAGGTCGCGCTGGGCCGGGTGCTGACCCTGGTCATCGTGGCGGACGACGACGCCAAGCTGGAAGAGGCCATCGAGGCCGCGAACCACGCGAGCCGGGAGCACCCGTCGCGCGTGATCGTGGTGGCGAAGGGCGCCCGCACGGCGGCTCCGCGCATCGACGGCCAGATCCGCGTGGGCGGCGACGCCGGCGCGAGCGAGGTCATCGTGCTGCGCCTCTACGGGCCGCTCGCCGCGCAGGGCCAGAGCGCGGTCGTGCCGCTGCTGCTGCCCGACGCGCCGATCGTCACGTGGTGGCCGGGCGCGGGCCCGAAGGCCCCGGCGGAGGACCCGCTGGGCCAGATCGCGCAGCGGCGCATCACCGACTCGGCCGCGGAGAAGAGCCCCATAAGGGCACTGACCACGCGGGCGAAGGCCTACGTGGAAGGCGACACGGACCTGGCGTGGACGCGGCTCACGCACTGGCGCGCGCAGCTCGTGTCGGCGCTCGACCTGCCGCCGTACGAGAAGATCACGGCGGCGACCGTGACCGGTGAGGCCGACTCGCCGTCCACGGAGCTGCTGGCGGGCTGGCTCGCCGAGTACCTCAAGGTGCCGGTGAAGCGGATCAAGAGCTCCAGCGCCCAGGGCATCATCTCCGTGGAGCTCGAACGGCGCTCCGGTGCCGTGGAGCTGACCCGGCCGGACGGTCGCGTCGGCACGCTGACGCAGCCGGGGCAGCCCACGCGGCGCCTCGCGCTGCAGCGGCGGAGCAACCCGGAGTGCCTGGTGGAGGAGCTGCGCCGGCTCGACCCGGACGAGGTCTTCGAGGCGGCGCTGCACGGGCTGCCGAAGATCAGCGCACCGACCACGGCGGCGGCGAAGACCTCTGCCGCTGCGAAGGCTCCGGCGGCCAAGGCTCCGGCCGCCAAGCCGGCGGCGAAGGCTCCTGCCGCGAAGAAGGCCGGCAAGGCCAAGGCGGAAAAGAGCGCCTCGTGAGCCGGACCGAGGTCGTCGTCTACGAAAACGCCGAACTGCTGGCGGCCGCCGCGGCGGCGCGCCTGGTCACCCGGATCGTCGACGTGCAGGCGGCCAAGGGTTCGGCCTCGGTCGTGCTCACCGGCGGCGGCACGGGCATCGCGGTGCTCCAGGAGCTCAACGCCTCGAGCGCGCGCGACGCCGTCGACTGGTCGCGGCTCGACGTGTACTGGGGCGACGAGCGGTTCGTGCCGGCCGATTCCGACGAGCGCAACGAGAAAGGCGCGCGCGAGGCCCTGCTGGACCACGTGCCGCTGGACCCGAAGCGCGTGCACGTGATGGCGCCTTCGGACGGCGAGTTCGGTGACGACGTGGACGCCGCGGCCGCGGCGTACGCGGAGGTGCTGGCTTCGCAGGCGGGCCCGGACGAGGGCGGCGTGCCCGCGTTCGACATCTGCCTGCTCGGGCTCGGCGGGGAAGGGCACACCGCTTCGGTGTTCCCGGACTCCCCCGCCGTGCACGAGACGGCGCTTTCGGTGGTGGCGGTGCGCGACTGCCCCAAGCCGCCGTCGACGCGCGTGTCGCTCACGCTCACGGCCATCCGCCGCGCGCGTGAGGTGTGGCTGATGACGGCGGGCGAGGCCAAGGCCGAGGCCGTGTCGCTGGCTCTGTCGGGTGCGCCGGAGGTGCAGGTGCCCGTGGCGGGTGCCCGCGGCTACCGGCGCACGCTGTGGCTCCTGGACCGCTCGGCGGCCGGGAAGCTCACGAAGGTGTACGAGCCGCCGACCGCGTAGCTCTGTTTTTCTCGAAGGCCGCTCCGGGTTCGCCCGGGGCGGCCTTCTTGGCGTTTCGGGGTCGGTGCACGCCCCTGACCGTGGGTTTCCGGTTCTGCCCCGAAGGCTGACCCGTGCCACCCAGAAGCGTGAAGATCATTCATGTGCCGAACGGACCAGTGATCACTACTCCAAAGAGCGGCTCACCAGTATGTGGGATCACCCGTAAGGTGAACGTAGGGTGTTGTGATCGACACGAGGTGACGTCAGACTTCTTCGTGTCACCCGATTGCCGTAGTGATGGAGATCAGACGACCAAAGTTGTGGGTCCGGGTGAAACTTACCGTCGTCACACGTCTTCTCGTTAGCATCCGCACATTTGTTGCTCGCCGCGCGTCCCGATCGGGTGTCCGGCGCATCTCATCATCAAGTCCACAAGACGAATGGGGTCGCCGCATGAGCACTGAGGGACTCTCGATTCCAGGAATCTCGATGGGCAGCCCCGGCGCGGGGGCGGCCGATCGGGTCCGGCGGTTCAGCCTGAGCGGTGTGCTGAGCGCCCTGCGCCGGCCGTTCGCCTCGACGGTGGGGGTCGAGGCCGTCGCCGTGCTGCTGGCCGTGCTCGACGTGTGGCTGGTCATCCCGCCGAAGGCCCCGCCCTATTCGATCTACCTCTCGGCCGCGGCGTGCCTGGCCGTGGTGCTGCGGCGGCGGTTCCCGTTCCTCGCGGTGGTGCTCGCGGTGCCGGGCTTCCTCGCCGGCTGGGCGCAGCTGGCGTCGATGATCACGCTCGGCACGCTCGCGACCAAGCGCCAGATCCACTGGCAGACCTGGGTGGGCGCCGGTCTGGTGTTCATCTGCCGGTTCGTGCAGTGGCCGCTGGAGGACTTCGCGCAGCTGAGCTGGCGCGAGCACGTGCTCGACGGCATCTACGGCGTGCTCGTGGCCGGCATGCCCATCGCCATCGGCCTGCTGATCGGCGCGCGCGCCGAGATCTCCGCCAAGCTCGCCGAGCTGGCCACCAGCCGCGACCGCGAACGCCGCTTCCA
This sequence comes from Amycolatopsis rhabdoformis, assembly GCF_035918295.1. Taxonomy (GTDB): domain Bacteria; phylum Actinomycetota; class Actinomycetes; order Mycobacteriales; family Pseudonocardiaceae; genus Amycolatopsis; species Amycolatopsis rhabdoformis. The sequence continues at coordinate 714,872 of NZ_CP142149.1, read as the reverse complement.
CGCCGACGCCGTCCGCGCCGAGGAGCGCGCCCGGCTGGCGCGCGAGATGCACGACGTCGTGTCGCACCAGATCACGCTCATCGCCATGCAGGCCGGTGCCCTGCAGGCCCAGTCCACCGACGGCCCGTCGCTGCAGACCGCGCAGGTCATCCGCCAGCTCTCCACCCGCACGCTCGAAGAGCTGCGCTCGCTCGTGAGCGTGCTGCGCTCCGGCGCCGAGGACGACGGCCCGCGCCCCGGCATCGGCGAGCTCGACCACCTCATCCGCACCGCGGACGTGCCGGTGCACCTCACCGTGGAGCGCCTGCCGGACACCGTGCCGAGCCAGGTGTCGGCCGCGGCCTACCGCACCGTGCAGGAGTGCCTCACCAACGTGCACAAGCACGCCCCCGGCGCCACCGCCACCATCCGCATCCAGGGCGGCAGCGGCGCGCTGAACATCGAGGTCCGCAACGAACGCGCCTCCCGCACCGGCGACGACCTCCCCTCGGGCGGCCACGGCCTCACCGGCCTCGCCGAACGCGCCCGCCTGCTCGGCGGCAGCTTCGAAACCTCGGACACCGAAGACGGCGGCTTCCGCGTGCGGGCCAGGTACCCGCTGGACCGCTGATTCGGGAAGTCCCGGTCCCCCTGCAGGTCGAAGGGGTGGCCCCCGGTGTACGCCGCGATCCGGCGTGACGGGTGCCACCCCTTCGCCGCGTTCTGCCGGCCTTCCGGTCGGCTGGTCCGACGGCTCGCGGCTTGACGGCCGTGCGAGCGGCCGCTTCAGTGCTGGGGTGACGTCGTACGTCGAGGGGTCGCCGGTGTCGCAGCTGGCGGGGGTGGTGCGCACGGTCTGGGTGCAGCGGACCGGCGCCGAGCCGTACGTGCAGCGCCACCTGCCGACCGGGGGCGTCGAGCTGCACTTTCCGGTCGGAGGGCGGCCGCAGCTGGTCGGGCCGCTCACCGGTCCGCACGTCGAGGTGATTCCGCCGCACACCACGCTCGTCGGGGTGCGGTTCCGGCCCGGTGCGGCGCCGCCGTTGCCCGTGGTGCTCGACGATCTCGTCGACCAGCGCGTGGGCTTGGCCGAGCTGTGGGGCGCTCGGGTCGAGCGGCTGGTGGAGGCGGTGGCCGTCGCGGAGACGCCGGAGCGCGCGCTCGAGGTGCTGCAAGCGCATCTGCTGCAGGAGTACCGGGCCGCCGGTGGTGCGGATCCGTTGGTGGGTGCGGCTGTGCGGGCGCTGATGCCGTGGCAGCCGGTGGACATCTCCGAGCTGGCCGGGCACCTGGCGCTGTCGCCGAGCCAGCTGCGCCGCCGGTGCCTGCACGCGCTCGGGACGGGCCCCAAGGTCCTGCAGCGCACGCTGCGATTCCAGGGCTTCCTGGCGCTGGCCCAGGCGGGTGCCACGGCGTCGGGCCGGGTCGGGGCCGACGGGGTGGCCGGGCTCGCGGTCGACGTCGGCTACGCGGACCAGGCGCACCTGAGCCGCGAATGCCTGCGCCTCACCGGGGTGACGCCCCGCGGCCTGCTCGGCGGTGACGTCGACCGGTGCGCGTGCGGCCACGACCACTCGGCGTCCTACCGGCCGTTCCTCGCCGGGCGGGCGGTGCCGGGCCGGCGCTGAGTGCGCGTTTCGTTCAAGAAACCGAGACGGCGCCGTTCGTAGGGTCGGAGCCATGTTCGGTTCTTCGCTCGACGGTGAGGTGTTCCGCCCCGGCTCCCCCGGCTACGAGTCGGTGCGCCGCCCGGTGAACCCGGCGTTCCGGGACGTGCGGCCGCGGCTGGTGGTGCGCTGCCGGTCGGTCGCCGACGTCGTCGCCACCCTGGAGCACGCGCACCGGACCGGCGAGCGGCTGGCGGTGCGCGGCGGCGGGCACTGCTTCGCGGGCCGGTCGTCCACCGACGGGATCGTGCTCGATGTGTCCACAATGGACGACATCGAGGTGGTCGGGCCGGCCGCGATCGGTGGCGGCGCAAGGCTTTCGCGGGTGTACTCGGCGCTGCACGCCCACGGGTGCACGCTGCCCGCCGGGTGCGGGCCGACCGTCGGCCTCGCCGGCCTCACCCTCGGCGGCGGGATCGGCCTGCTGGGCCGCGAGCACGGGCTGACGTGCGACCGGCTGATCGGCGCGCAGGTGGTGCTCGCCGACGGCCGCGTCGTGGACTGCGACGGCGAGCGGGAGCCGGACCTGTTCTGGGCGTTGCGGGGTGGCGGCGGCGGGCACTTCGGTGTGGTGACTTCGCTGCGGTTCGACCCCGTCCCCTCGCCGGTGATGATCCGCGTCGAAGCCGTCGCGACCGACGGGCTCGCGGATCTGGTGTCGGCGTGGCAGTCCTGGGCACCGGACGCACCGGACGGGCTCACCGTGAACCTCACGCTGACGTCGTCGCCCGGCGAGCCCGTGGTGGCGCGGCTGTTCGGTGCCTCGACGCTGATCGAAGAGCGAACGCGCTCGCTGCTTCCCGGCCTGTCCCTGCGGGCGGGCCTCACTGTCCCCGAGCTGAAGCGGAGTTTCACCGAGCCGCCGGACGAGCGGCCGGTGCGGATCCGGTCGGAGTTCTTCGCCGAAGCGCTGCCCGACCGGACCCTCGTGGACCTCCTCGACGGACTCGCCGAGCCGCGAAACTCGGGCCGGCGGGAGCTCGCGTTCACCGCGATGGGCGGTGCGTACAACCGCGTCGCCGCCGAAGCCACCGCCTTCGCCCACCGGAGCGAGCGGTTTCTGCTGGAGCACAACGGCGACGCCCCCTGGGTGGACCGCTCCTGGGCGACCGTGCACGACTCAGGGCGCGTCTACCCGAACTTCCCCGACCCCGCCCTCGCCGACGAAGCCACCGCCTACCACGGCGCCAACCTCACCCGCCTGAAGGCGATCAAGCGGGCGTACGACCCCGGAGAGTTTTTCGTTTCCCATCTGACGGAGGAACCATGAGCAAGGTCATCTGCGCCCACGCCGTGTCGGTCGACGGCTTCATCAGCGGCCGCACCCCCGACGGCCAGGAGGAGTTCGGCCGCGGCCTCGGCGACGCGCCCACGCTGTTCGACTGGTACTTCGCCGGCGACACACCCAGCCGGGTGTTCGACGGCTTCAAGCTGAGCGAGCCCAGCGCCCGCCTCTTCGACGGCCTCGCGGGCCGCCTCGGCGCGGTCGTCGCGGGCCGCACCACCTACGAGCACTCCAGCGGCTTCGGCAGCGGCAGTCCCCACCCGACGGCGCCGCTCATCGTGGTGAGCAACCGCCCGGTCGACGACCTCGCCGGCTCGCAGACCCACGTGAGCACCGGCGTAGCCGATGCCATCGCCGCCGCCCGCACCACGGCGGCCGGCCAGGACATCGGCGTGATGGGCGGTGAGTTGGCCACCGAGGCCCTGAAAGCCGGCCTCGTCGACGAACTCGTGCTCCACCAGGTGCCGATCCTCCTCGGCGGAGGACGGCCGTTCTTCCACGCGCTGCCCGAGCACGTGTCGCTGCGGTTGATCCAAGCGGTGGCGGCGCCCGGTGTCACGCACCTGCACTACGAGGTGCTGCGCTGAGCACACCGGCCGGAATACCCCAGAACGCACGAAACCACCGTCGTCGGTTGATCAACCGACGACGGTGGTCGCGAGAGAAGAGCTAGATCAGTTCCCGGCGCTGACGCAGGCGTTCGAGAGCCTCGGCGAGGATGGCTTCGCCATCGGCGTCGCTGCGGCGTTCCTTCACGTACGCGAGGTGCGTCTTGTAGGGCTCGGTGCGGGGCGCGGCGGGCGGGTTCTGCTCGTCCTGTCCGCCGGGCAGGCCGCAGCGCGGGCAGTCCCACTCGTCGGGGATTTCGGCCTCCATCGCGAACGACGGACGGGCCTCGTGGCCGTTTGCACACCAGTAGGAGATGCGGCGCCGCGGCGCCGACTCACCACGTTCCGATTCGCCCGAAGGACCGGCACCCACCCGGGTGCCGCGAATCGCGTTACCGCCAACCATGAATCCTCACACCTAGGAATCGGCGGCGCGCCCCCCAATAGGCACGCCGATGCACACGGGGCGGAAGAGCCCCGAGCGGGGAGTCCGGTCAGACCTTGAGCAGCAGGCCGAGGCCCACGATGCTGATCAGCCAGATCGCACCCAGCAGCAGGGTGATCCGGTCGAGGTTCTTCTCGGCCACGCTCGAGCCCGAGAGGCTGGACTGCATACCGCCGCCGAACAGCGACGACAGACCGCCACCCCGGCCGCGGTGAAGCAGCACGGCCACCACCAGCAGCACGCTGGAGACGATCAACAGGATTTGCAGGAACAGCTTCATGTCATCCTCTGTGTTCTTCGGAGAATGCAGGGGTACGGCGCGATCTTCACCGTACCCCTGGACTCGTCCACTGCTGTGTGACGGACCGGATACACAGGTTACCCGGTAGTGGCCTCGATCAGGGCAGGGGGCCACCCGCCGCGAGTGCGCAGAGTTTGGTGAACTCGTCACCGTCGAGGCTCGCGCCACCCACGAGAGCACCGTCGATGTTCTCGCAGCCCACCAGCTCGCCCACGTTGCCCGACTTCACCGAACCGCCGTAAAGCACCCGAACGGCCGAAGCGACCTCGTCGCCGTACTTCTCCGAGAGCACCGTGCGGATGGTCTTGCAGACCTCCTCGGCGTCGGCGGGCGTCGCCACCTTGCCGGTGCCGATGGCCCACACCGGCTCGTAGGCCACCACGACGTCCTTGACCTGCTCGGCCTTGAGCCCCTTGAGGCCCTCGAGCAGCTGGTTCGTGGCGTGCGAGTGGTGCTCGCCGGCCTCGCGGACCTCGAGCTTCTCGCCCACGCACAGGATCGGCGTGATCCCGTGCTTGATCGCCGCGCGCACCTTCTTGTTGACCAGCTCGTCGGTCTCGGCGTGGTACTCGCGCCGCTCCGAGTGGCCGATGGTCACGTAGGTGCAGCCCAGCTTGGCGAGCATCGGGCCCGACACCTCACCGGTGTAGGCACCGGAGTCGTGTGCGGACACGTCCTGCGCACCGTAGGTGAGCGACAGCTTGTCGCCGTCGGTGAGGGTCTGCACGCTGCGGATGTCCGTGAACGGCGGCAGCACCGCCACGTCCACCTTCGCGTAGTACTTCTCCGGCAACGCGAAGGCGATCTTCTGAACCAAGGCGATGGCCTCGAGGTGGTTCAGGTTCATCTTCCAGTTGCCGACGATCAACGGCTTGCGCGCCACTAGTTCTTCTCCTCCAACGCCGACACGCCGGGCAGCTCCTTGCCCTCCAGGTACTCCAGGGAGGCGCCGCCGCCCGTGGAGATGTGGGAGAAGCCGTCCTCGGGCAGGCCCAGCTGCCGCACCGCGGCCGCCGAGTCGCCGCCGCCGACCACGGTGAACGCGTCGCTCTTCACCAGCGCCTCGGCCACGGCACGGGTGCCGCCCGAGAACGCCTCGAACTCGAACACGCCCATCGGGCCGTTCCAGAACACGGTGGCGGCGTCGGCCAGCTTGCTCGCGAACAGCTCGCGGCTCTCCGGGCCGATGTCGAGGCCCTGGCGGTCGGCCGGGATGGCCGTGGCCGCGACGACCTCGTGCTCGGCGTCGGCGGCGAACTCCGTGGCGGCCAGCACGTCGACCGGCAGCACGAGCTCGACGCCGCGCTTCTCGGCCTCGGCGAGGAAGCCCGACACCTGGTCGAGCTGATCGGCCTGCAGCAGCGACTGGCCGACCTCGTGGCCCTGGGCCTTGAGGAAGGTGTACGCCATGCCGCCGCCGATGAGCAGGCGGTCGACCTTGGTGAGCAGGTTGGCGATCACGCCGAGCTTGTCCGACACCTTCGCGCCGCCGAGCACCACCACGTAGGGGCGCTTGACGTCGTCGGTGAGCTTCTGCAGCACGTCGAGCTCGGCCAGTACCAGGCCACCGGCGTAGGCCGGCAGCACGGCGGCGATCTCGTAGACCGAGGCCTGCTTGCGGTGCACCACACCGAAGCCGTCGGACACGAACGCGCCACCGGGCACGAGCGCGGCCAGCTCGGCGGCCAGCTCGGAGCGGTCCACGGCGTCCTTGCTGGTCTCGCGCGCGTCGAAGCGCACGTTTTCCAGCATCACGACGCCGCCGTCGGCGAGCCCGCCGACGAGCTGCTTCGCGGAGTCGCCCACGAGGTCGCCGGCGAGCGGGACCTCGGAGCCGAGCAGCTCGCCCAGCCGCTTCGCGACCGGCGCGAGGGTGTACTTCGCGTCGGGCTCACCCTTCGGGCGGCCCAGGTGGGCCGTGACGACGACCTTGGCGCCCGCCGCGGCGAGCTTCTCGATCGTCGGCTGGGCCGCGCGGACGCGGCCGTCGTCGGTGATCCGGTCCCCGTCGAGCGGGACGTTCAGGTCGCTGCGCACGAGTACGTAGCGGCCCTGAACTCCCTCGCTCAGCAGGTGTTCGAGGTTCTTGACCGTCATCGGGTTCAGGAGAGCTTCGAACCGACGAGCTTGACCAGGTCGGCGAGGCGGTTGGAGTAGCCCCACTCGTTGTCGTACCAGCCGACGACCTTGACCTGGTTGCCGATGACCTTGGTCAGCGGCGCGTCGTAGATGCAGGACGCCGGGTCGGTGACGATGTCGGCCGACACGATCGGGTCCTCGTTGTAGCGCAGGTAACCCGACAGCGGGCCCTCGGCCGCGGCCTTGTACGCGGCGTTGACCTCTTCGAGCGTCGCGGACTTGGTGAGGGTGACCGTGAGGTCGGTGGCCGAGCCTGTCGGCACCGGCACGCGCAGCGCGTAACCGTCGAGCTTGCCCTGCAGCTCCGGCAGCACCAGGCCGATGGCCTTCGCCGCACCGGTGGAGGTCGGCACGATGTTCAGCGCGGCGGCGCGGGCGCGGCGCAGGTCCTTGTGCGGCGCGTCCTGCAGGTTCTGGTCCTGCGTGTACGCGTGGATGGTGGTCATCAGGCCCTGCTCGATGCCGAACGCGTCCTGCAGGACCTTGGCCAGCGGGCCGAGGCAGTTGGTGGTGCAGGAGGCGTTGGAGATGATGACCTGCGAGCCGTCGTACTTGTCGTCGTTGACGCCCAGCACGATCGTGAGGTCCTCACCCTTGGCGGGCGCGGAGATGATGACCTTCTTGGCACCGCCGGCGATGTGCGCCTTCGCGGCGTCGGCGTTGGTGAAGAAGCCCGTGGACTCGACGACGACGTCCACGCCCAGGTCGCCCCACGGCAGGTTCGCCGGGTCGCGCTCCGCCAGGGCCTTGATGGTCTTGCCGTCGACGACGATGCCGTCGTCGCTCAGGCTGACCTCGCCCGGGAAGCGGCCCAGGATGGAGTCGTACTTGAGCAGGTGGGCCATCGTCGCGACGTCGCCGAGGTCGTTGAACGCGACGACCTCGATGTCGTGACCGCTCGCCTTCACGGCGCGGAAGAAGTTGCGGCCGATCCGGCCGAAGCCGTTGACACCTACGCGAACGGTCACTGCTGCCACTCCTCTTATCGCTGTGTTTCCGAACCGGGGCCCACGCCCCGGAAGACTTCCGGGCTCGGCGCAACCCTAGCGTGCGGGCGCGGTCGACCCTGACTGCCCCGACGAGACTTCCACCACTGCGCCGAGCCGTCAAGAATCGATTAAGAAGCCAGCTCACGAGCTTGCGACAGGAAATCGGGTGGTGTCACAGGAGTGGGTGCGGACCAGTCGCTTGATCGGTCTTGGTGCCGGGGTTCACGCGGTGGGACGGCGGGGGTGTGACGTCCGGAACGCCGGGATCGGGGTGGGTAGGTTGCGGTGGGGTCGGACTCGGCTGCGTCGGACTTTCGGGTGTGTCGGGGTCGGGTGGGTCCGGCTCGAACAGACAGCGAGGGTGGTTCGTTCGGCCGGCCTCCGGTGCGGACGGCCCGAGTTCGGCGGTTGTCCCGCGAACCGACGCGGCCGGGCGAGGCGAGCGTTCGCTGAACGACCCGCCGACCGCTCAGGGCACCGAGGTCGCCCGCGTGGGCGCCGCCGACAGGACTACGAGCCTCGCCCTCCGTTACGCCCGACGGAATCCTTCCGCGTCGAAGCCGGTCACGAGGAGAGTTCCCGCTCGGCCGGCGTGCGGAACTTCGGCACCACCCGCGTCTCCCCCAGCCACACCTGAAGCCGCGCGGCTTCGGCTTCCAGCGCGGCCGCGCGGTCGGCCCCCACGTCTTCCAGCAGGCGCAGCACGACCTCACCCGAGGGGCGCTGCGCCCAGGCGCCGACGATGCGGCCGTCGCACCAGGCGGTGGGGCCGATGTTGCCGCTGCGGTCGAAGAGGGCTTCGCGGTGCGGGCCGAGGTACCAGGGTCGCGTGGACCAGCCCATGGGAGTGGGGTCCAGCGCCGGGAGGAGGGCGACCCACGGGTCCGGTTCGGCGACGGGGTCCAGATCGTCGCGCAGCGCGATGCCCGGTTCGCCGTCGAGGTCGACCTCGGCGGGGCCGATCGCGGTGAGGGCCTGTTTGGTCTGGGCGGCCGTCCAGCCGGTCCACCAGCGCAGGTCGGCGACGGGCGCCGGGCCGAAGGCGTGCAGCCAGCGCCGGGCGAGCGCGACGCGTGCGTCGGCCGCGGCAAGCGCCGGCAGGCCGCCTTCGAGCCACCCGTCGAGCGGGGACCACACGTACTGCGTGCTGAGCCAGGTGCCGCGCGGGCGTCCGCGCACGATCCGGCCGTCGACGGCGAGCTGGAACAGCACGCGGCTGGTGACGTTGCCGATAGCCGCGTACGGCTTGCCCTTGGCCATGTGCAGTTGCTGGCGAAGCCGGGGTTCGTCCTCCGACAGCTGCTGCGCCGTGGCGGATCCCCTGGCGCGCAAGGCTTTCTCGACGCTGTCGGCGACCTCGGCGAGCCAGCTCGGCGGGTCCTCGACATTGGCCGGATGCCCGATCGTGCCGAGCTGCTGTTCGAGGAGTTTCCGTTGCCGCGCGGCGATGTCCGCCGCGCAGCCGGCCTGGACGAGCGCCGCCGTGGCCACGTCGGCGACGAACATCGTGCGCCGCATGCCGAGGAGCCGCAGCAGGGTGCGGTCTTCGTAGAGCGCCTGCTCCACCCGCGCGACGACGTCGGCCGAACCCGGCAACCGCGCCCACGCCGCCAGGTACACCGACGCCGGGTCCGTCGCGTGCAGAGCGACGACCCCGGCGGCGGCGTGCTCGACGGTCGCCGCGGGGGTGGCGAGACGGTGGCGCACACCGAGGCGGGCGCGGCGCTGCGCGGTGGAGATCTTCACCCCGCCATTCCTATCAGCGGGGTCCGACAAAAACGTCTCGTCCGCACCCCGTTCCGCGTTCTACCCTCGACAGATGGTCACCCCGGCACACTTCGCGGCCTTCGCCGCCCTCACGTTCCTGATGGTCGTGGTCCCCGGGCCGAGCGTGCTGTTCACCATCAGCCGCGCCCTCACCGTCGGCCGCCGCGACGCCCTGCTCACCGTCCTGGGCAACGCCACCGGCGTCTACACGCAGGTGGTGGCCGTCGCGTTCGGGCTCGGGGTGGTCGTGACGACCTCGGCGACCGTGTTCACCGTGATCAAGCTCGCCGGCGCCCTGTACCTCGTGTACCTGGGCGTGCAGGCGATCCGCAAGCGCCGCAAACTCGCCGACGCGATGGCCACGGCCGTGCGCACCACCCCGGGCCGCACGCTGTCCGTGCTGCGCGTCGGGTTCGTCGTGGGCTTCGCCAACCCGAAGTCGATCGTGTTCCTGGCCGCGCTGCTCCCCCAGTTCGTCGACCCGGCCGCCGGCTCGGTGCCCGCGCAGATGCTGCTGCTCGGCCTGTGCCTGCCGGTGATCGCGCTGGCCACCGACAGCGCGTGGGCCGTGGTGGCCGGCACCGCCCGCACGTGGTTCGCCCGCTCCCCCCGCCGCCTCGAACTCGTGGGCGGCACCGGCGGCCTGGTGATGATCGGCCTGGGCGCGACGCTCGCGTTCACGGGTCGCAAGGATTGATTCCGCTTCGGCCCGGAACCGGTGACAATCCGGTCGACCTCCGTGACTGACCCGCCTCGACGGTGACACTGGCCAGGATGCCGTCACGAGTGGGGAGACCGGATGTCGCCGAGGCGAACCAGACGACTCGCAACTTTTTCGAGGTTCTCGGTCCGGTCCCGGACAACGCTGCGGACGAAAAAACGCAAAATCGCGCCCGCGGCGGCGAACAAGGAAAGCCGACGAGACATCTCGGCGTCGCTGGCAGGAGTCACCGAGCGAGCACTGCGCCGACGGGTCGAGGATCACCTCGCCGACGATCCGACAGCCCGCGGGATCGCCGCGGCGCTCGAACATTCGGGGAACGCCGTACGTCTCCCCATCCCGGTTCGGATCTGGACCGAGGAGGAATCCAGCGGACCCGAGGTCGAAGAAGCGCTGACACGGCTGCTTTCCGTCGCGGGATTCGGACTCGACCGGGCGAACCCTTCGAGGAAGGGCTCCTGGTACCGCTCGTTCGCTTTCCGGCTCAGGCGGGCCGCCACGTCCGCCGAGTTGCGCCGCCGTCTGGAGAAGCTGGAGCGCGGGATCGAACTGCAGATCGTGACCAAGACCCAGGCCGAGGTCGACAGCGCTCAAGGCGACGCGGTCGCCAAACTGCTCGCCTCGTTGGAAGGCACTCCGACGGCCCTGGTCCAGATCGGGTCGATCCTTCTCATCAAGCTCGACGGCGTTCCCATCGTGCGCAATCTGACGCAGGACGAAATCGCCCTGCTCGACCGCGATCCGGCGCTTCTCCACAACCCGGCTTCAGCACTGCGGGCGCTGGACCTGGCCGCCCGGCAGCGACCGAGTGAGGTGCCCGCCGCCCGCCGCGGTCGGTCAGGGGAACTGGCCGGCGAGAGCGAATGAGCAACCAGTCCGTCAGGACAGCGCGGCCGGCAACTCCGCCACCCACTCCTTCGGCAGGTCGGCCACCGGCACCACCACCTGGTCCGCCCCCGCGGCGAGGTATTCACGCAGGCGGGCGAGCACCGTGTCGAACGAGCCGTGGACGGTGACGGCGTCCACCAGGCGGTCGGAGAGGCCGGTGATGTCGGCCTCGGTGAAGCCCATGCGGCGGAAGTTGGCCGCGTAGCCCGGGACCCGGGACAGGAAGCCCAGCGAGCCGGCCCGGACGGTGGCGCGGGCGCGGGCAGGGGAAGCGTCCGCGACGAGGGAGACGAGCACGGCCAAGGTGGTGTCCGGGCCGAGCAGCTGCCGCGCCGAGGCGACGTACGCAGGGGTCACGAGGTACGGGTACGCCACCGACGCCCGGTCCCGCGCGAGCTCCAGCATCCGCGGCCCCAGCGCCGAAAGCACGCACGCCGACGCGGGCACGGTCGGCTCCAGTTCGTCCAGGTACGCCGAGAGCGTCGCCAGGGGGCGGGCGCCGTGGGCGCCGCCCAGGCCGGGCAGCCAGCGGCCCGGGTGCGTGGCCGCGAGCGCGCGGTAGGTCGACGCCACGTCGGCCGCCCGCACGTGGTCCACGGGCAGGATGCCGTTGGTCACGGTGATGCGCTGCGTCGCGCGCACGACGGCGGGCACCAGCGCCAGGTTGTCGCCCTGGCCGCCGGGCAGCCAGAGGGTCGGGTAGCCGAGTTCTTCCAGCTCCACGGCCAGGGCGACGGCCGCCGCCGGGTCCTTCGGGTCGAACAACGGTGTCGCCGCACCCACCGGGCCGAAGTCGGTCATGCTCCGACCAACCCCGGCGGCACGCACGTTGTTCCGGTCACGCCGGTTGCTCGTCCACAGTGGACTCGTCCAGCTCGACCGGCTCCACCGTCCGGGAGAACATCCGCGTCGCCGAAAGCCGGGCCACGCCGTCCGGTTCGCCCAGGTCCTCCAGGGAGTTGCGGATCGTCGCGTCCACCGACAGGTACTTCCGCCCCGCTCGCAGGTCGGCGTCGTTGCGCAGCCGCACGATCAGGGGGAATTCCGCGAGCGCGCCCGCGTCGAACAGGCCCGTGGTGTAGATCAGCTGCACGCCCAGCGCCTCCGCGACGGCCCGCTGCAGCTCCAGCAGGTACCCCGCCGACGCGCGGCCGATCGGGTTGTCCAGGAACAGCACGCCGGAGTGGCGGTTGCGGGCCTTGCCGCGGTTGTTCGCGCGCAGCGCGGCGAGCGTGCAGTACAGGATGATCGCCGCGGTGAGCTGCTGGCCGCCGGAGAACACGTCGCGGATCTCGGACACGCGCTGGCGTTCGGTGCGCAGCACGGAGTCCGGCTTGAGCATGTCCACGCGGAATCCCTTGGGGGCGGCCACCATCACGCCGCGCAGCACCAGCGACAGGCCGTCGCGCTTCACGTCGCGGCCGTCGGCGGTCTTGCCCACCGCGGCCTCGTCCACGACCTCGCCGAGCTTCTCGGCGAGCACGTTGTCCTCGAGCTCGGTGAAGCGGATGCGCAGGAACTCCTGGCCCGACCAGTCGCCGAGGCCGTCGGGCAGCCGCGACACGCGCTGTGCCGAGCGCAGGGTGCGCAGCGCGCCGTCGACCATGCCCTGCAGCCGCGTGATGATGCCGCCGCGGTGCCGGTCGATCTGCGCGAGGTCGTCCGACAGCGTGCGCAGCCGCGGCCGCAGCGCCTCGGCCCATTCGGCCGCGTGGCCCGGCAGCTGGTCGCGCTTCACCGCGATCACCTGCTGGCGCACCGGCGTGCTCAGCTTTTCGAAGCGCTTCTCCGTGGCGTACTGCGCCAGCTGGTCCGCGGCCGCCCGCACCCGGCGGTCACCCGCGTCGGCGGCTTCCTGCGCCGAAGTGAGCACGGTGTTCAGCTGCGAATGCCGGGCCCGCGCCGATTCCACGTCGCCGTCGTACGCGGGGGCCGGCTCCTCCGGCATCAGGTGCGACAGCGATTCGCCGAGCAGCCCGAAGCCCGACGCCGACGCCTTGGCCGACTCCAGCGTCGCCTCCGCCGCCGCCCGCCGTTCCTGCAGCTCTTCCCACGTGCGCGCGGCCGCCGACACCTCCAGCGAAGCCGCGTCAATCAGTTCCAGCCCGTGCTCGATGTCGCGCGGCCGTTCACCCGGCGAGGCCGCGCCCGTGTGCAGCGGCAGCACGTCCAGCTCGGCCCGGCGCGTGGACACCAGGCCGATGGCCTCCGTGCGGTCTTCCTCGACGGAGTCGACCACGCGGCGCGCACGGGCCAGGGCCGCGGCGCGCGCCGACGCGTCGGAACCGTCCGGCGTTTCCAGCAGCTCCGCCGCCCGCACGCGCACGGCTTCGTCGAGCGCTTCGAGCGCCGAACCCGCGGCCGCTTCCGCCGACTCCGCCTGCTCCAGCTCCGCCCGCAGGTCGCTGCCGACCTCCACCTTCGCGTACGCCTCCGAAGCCGACGCGAACGTCCGCCGCAGCGCGTCCACGGGCTCGGCCGGCGTCTCGGCGTCCTCGGCCACCTCGGCCGCGCCCGGCACCTCCGCCAGCTCGGACCGCGCGGTGGTCGCCGTGCGGCGGTGCCCGTCGGCGGTCCGCTGCTCCTCCCCCGCCTGCTCACGCAGCCGCGCCGCGCGAGCCGCCGCGTCGGCCGCCGTGGCCTCCGCGCGCTCGGCGATCTCCGTGGCCCGTTCGACCTCCTCGGTCCACTCGGCGACGCGCGTGGCCCGCGTCGAGAGCTCGCCCAGGCGCCGAGCCTTCTCCTCGCCTTCGGTCACCGCGGCCCGCAGCACCGGCACGCGTTCGCGCAGCGCCGCCGACTTTTCGCTCAACCGCGCGAATTCCGCCTCGGCCTGCCCGAGCGCCGACTGCGCGGTCTCGCGCGCCACGCGGGCGCTCTCGGCCTGCTCGGCGAGCGTGGCGATCGCGCCGGCCGGGTAGTCCTCGCGCCAGGTCGTGAGCTTCCACGTGAGCGCGCCGTCGGTGGCGAGCGCGCCGGCCAGCTGTTCCAGCCGCCGCTGGCGTTCGGCGTGGCGCAGCGCCACCGCCTCGCGTTCGGTGTCGGCCGCTTCCTCGTCGTACATCGCCGGGTTCGGCGGCACGAGGAACTCCACGCCCGCCGCGGCCGGGCCGTCGTCGCGCTGCACCGCCTCGGTGGTGCCCACCGCGATCACCGCGCTGGGCAGCAGCCGCGCGGCCGCCAGCACCTCGCGCGCCCGCGGCACCTGCGCGGCGTCGTTCAGCAGCACGCCCGCCACGAGCTGCGGCAGGCCCGCCAGCACCTCGTCGCGGCGCGCGGCGTCCAGTTTGGACAGATACCGCCAGCCCGACCACGCCGTGATCCCGCCGGCTTCCAGGGCGTCCAGCGCGCGCTGCACGTCGTGCGGCGGCGGCAGCAGGCCACCGGACCCGAGGGCGGCCAGGGCACGCTCGTCGGCCGACTCGTCCATCCGCAGCGCCGTCTGCTCCTTCTCCACGGCGGCGCTGGCTTCGCGAAGCCGTTGCAGCAGCACGGGAAGGTCGCTTTCGAGCCGCACGTCGTCGGCGCCGAGCAGCTCGACGAGCCGGGGTTCGGCCGCGAGCGCGTCGGTGCGCCGGTGCGCCCGGTCGAGGTCCTCGGCCGTACGCACCAGCCGGTCCTGAGTGGACCCCGCGAGCTGGTTGGCCTCGTTCACCGCGCGCTGCGCCGCCTGCAGGTCCTCGCGCGCCCGCTCCAGCTCCTGCTCGCGCCGCGCCAGCTCGGCCGCGTTCTCGTCGGCCTCGGTGCGCGCGGTCCGCGAAGCCTCGGCGACGTCGGCGCCGGCCGCGAGCAGTCCACTTCGGACGGAGATCGAGATCTCCTCGCGCAGCTCGGCGATCCGCGCCGACAGCCCGCGTCCTTCGGCCCGCCGGGAGGCGGCGAGGTTCGCGGCTTCGTCGCGGTCGGTCTGCGCCTTTTCCGCCTCCGCGCGCAGGGCGTCGGCGTGGGCCTCGGCCTTGTCGGCCTGCCGCTGCGCGTCGCGGGCCAGCGCCGTGAGGCCGCGGGCCAGCGCCGACGCGGCGGCGTTGCGGGCGGCCAGCGCGGGTTTCGCCTTTTCCTCGCGGTTGCCGACGAGCTCGCGCAGGTCCTTCGCCTTGCGCGCCGCGTTGAGCTGGTTCAGCACGGTCGCGGTCTCGCGCCAGGCCTCGGCCGCCGTCTTCGCGTCGGCGAGCTCGGCGTCCACGCGCCGGCGCGCTTCCTGCGCCTCCTCCAGCCGCAGCACGGCGACGAGCCGGCGCAGCTCCGTGACGCCCGCGGCCAGCCGGCGATGGTCTCCCTCGGCCAGCTTCTCGGCCGAAACCACTTCGTCGACGTGCTCTTCGAGCCCGGACAGGCGGGCGTTCTCCAGCTCGTTGCGTGCGTGGATCCGGCCGGCGAGCCCCCGCAGGTCCGCGCGGGCCGAGTCGGCGATCCGGCGCGACTCGGCGGCCACACCCTCCTCGTCGGCGAGCGGGCCGAGCAGTTCGAGCGCACCCTCCACGAAGTCCTTCTCCGCCAACAGATCGCCGCGCTGTGCGAGATTGTGCGCATACGTCGACACGACCTCGGCGAGGTCCTTCGGCTCGTCCTCCGACACCACGGCGCGCAGCAGGAACTCCACGAACGCCTCGTCGGTGGAGAACTGGAACGCGTCGGCCGCCTCGCCCTCACCCGCGTTCATCGCGCGCTGGTAGCGGAACAGCTCCGTGTCGAGACCGAGGGAGTCGAGCCGGCCGGTCCACTCGTGGTGGCGCCGCGTCCACGACAGCTCCAGCTCCGGCTCGGCCATGGCGGCGGCCGCGATGCGGTCGTGGAAGCCGGACATGGTGAGCAGCCGGCCGTCTTCGGTCAGGGGCAAGGAATCCAGCCCCAGCTCCTGCGTCGGGCGGAAGCAGTACCAGGAGTCGACGAGGTTCTCCGAGTCCGCCGAGGTCACGTGCCCGCGCCACTCCGACACCTTGCCGGTGATCACGCGGTGGCCGGTCTCCACGTGCAGCCACTCCAGCACCACGTGGGAAACGTCCTTGGCCGCCACGAACTTCTCCAGCACCTTGGTGCTCGTGGTGCCCACGACCTGACGGCGGCCCGGCAGCATCACGGAGAAGATCAGCTTGATCAGCACCGACTTGCCGCCGCCGTTCTCCAGGAACAGCACGCTCGCGGGCGAAGGGCGGCGCACCGGCCCGCCGGCGTGGATGCCGGCGTTGAACAACGCGTCCTGCTGCGGCGCGGTG
The DNA here is from genome assembly GCF_035918295.1 of Amycolatopsis rhabdoformis. GTDB lineage: Bacteria > Actinomycetota > Actinomycetes > Mycobacteriales > Pseudonocardiaceae > Amycolatopsis > Amycolatopsis rhabdoformis. Next base: position 698,870 of record NZ_CP142149.1, on the reverse strand, counting down.
ATGGTGGCGCCGACGCCGCTGAAGTCCAGCACCACGTCCTGGTAGCGGGCGCCCGCGGGGCCCACCGAGTGCAGGCGGACCCGCGAAAGCTCGTACATCGAATCCCCTCTACTGCAACGTGTCCGAAGAGGTCGCGCGCAGCGTTCCCCCGCGCTCGTGACCGCGACGACGTCGAGCGCGAGCAAGTCGTCGAACGCCGCGTCGGCGGCCAGCTCGCGCACCTGGATCTGGTATCGGGACGTGGTGCGGTAGGTGCCGCCCTGCTCGTCGCTCACCGGCACCAGGAAGCCCTGGTCGGCGAGGAACCGCAGGGCGCGCGCGACCATGCCCCGGGTGGTGTCGGCGGCCATGCGGCCGTCCTTGGTGGCCGCCGCGGCCGGGCGGCGCGTGTAGGCGCGCCATGCCTGCTCCAGCTCCGGCGCGTCGGCCAATGGGTCGTTGTTGGCCTCGGCCTGCTGCGCGCGCTCGTCGAGGATGCGCGCGGCCTCGCGCACCATCGCGTCGACCTGTTCCACGCTCACGCGGCCGATGTAGGTGTCGTTGGCAAGGTCGTCGGGCCGCGGGTACGCCAGGGCCGCGGCGGCGAGGTGGATGAGGCCGTGGATGACCTTCTCCGTCTCGCGGCGCTCGCGGATCTTGGCCTGGCGCGCGTAGCTGTCCATCTTGATCTCGAAGATCGACTCGTCGACGGCCGCGAGCACCGCGCCCGCCTGCTGGTTGACCTCCAGCACCATGAGCCCCAGCCCCGAGGCGACCGCGTGGGTGAGCGCCTTGAACGCGTTGTCCTCGGCGTAGCGGCGCACCAGCTCGCCGTACACGACGTCGCGCGCGGGCAGCTGCTTCGGGCGCATGCCGAACGCGACCAGGCTCGCGGCGGCCTCGGCGTCGATGCTCGTGTGGGTCACGGCCATCAGGCGACCTCCTCGCTGTCTTCGGGGTTCTCTTCGGCGCGCTCGACCTCGGCGGTGGAGAGCAGCAGGTCGGCGCCGCCGAACTCGGGGTCGTCGAGGAGCGTGCCGTCGTCGACGGCCAGCAGCACGTGGCGTTCCCCCTGGCGGCGCGCGGCGCCGATCTCGGGACTGTAGGCGTGCAGGGCGCGCAGCGCGACCAGGCTCGCCAGCCCGGGTTGTTTCGCGCGGCGCGCGTCCTCCAGCAGGCCCGAGAGGCGGCGCGGCACGTCGGGCAGGTCGAGCAGGTCGTCGGCGAGGCGCCACACGTCGTCGCCGAAGCGGTCGGTGTCCTCGGCCGGCATCAGCTCGGGTTCGGGGATCTCGCCCACGAGCTGGTCGCGCTCGGGCGCGGGGCGCAGCAGCAGCGACACGAGCGAGGACAGCGCGGGCACCACCGGCGGCGTGATGCCGGCGACGGCGTGGAAGAAGTGCTCGGCGGGCGCGAGGGCGTCGGCCAGCGGCAACCCGAGCGTGGGCACGAGCAGCTGGCCGAACAGGTCGATCGTGGCGCGCTGCGGCGGGCCGGAGAACTGCTGGCGGTCCTGCTCCGCGCGGAACACCGCGCCCGCGGCGGCCAGGCGCGACTGCAGGCGTGTGTGGCGGCGGATGCAGTCGGCGACGATGTCCACGAGCTCGGCCGCGCGCCGTTTGTGGTCGAGCTCCTCGGACTCGTCGCGGGCGGTGGTGATGTTCTTGAGGATCGCGTTCTCGGCGCGGAAGCGGGACTCGATGTGCCCGAGCGCCGTGTCGAGCAGGTCCGGCACCTCCCGCTCCCAGTCGACGGCCCGCACGTCGCGCCGGGTGGCGTCGAGCTTCGCGCGCAGCGTCTCGCCGTACTGCACGGTGCGGTAGCGCGCCTGCTCGGCGGCGAGCTTCGCGTCGGCCAGCCGGCCGCGGTTGATGAGGTTCTCCAGCTTCACCTCGGCCGCGATCTGCGCCGACTCGACATCGGTGTCCAACGCGCCCACGAGCACGTTGATCGCCTCGTCGGTGGCGCGCAGGTACACCTCGCCGTCGGGCGCGGCCAGCTCCACGAGCAGCTTGAAGTCGAACTGGCGCCGCTGGTAACCACCCGGGCCCATGGAGCCGTACACGCGCCGGAAGCCGCGGTCGGTGGTGCCGACGTTGATGAGGTTGTCGAGCACCCACTTCGCCACGCGGACGTGCTCGAACGGCGTGCGCGAGGGCGCCTGCTGCGAGATGAACGGCAGCAGCCGGTCGATGACCTGGTCGTGGCCCGCGCCGGTGTCGAAGTCCATCGCGATGGTGACCTGGTCGATCGTGTGCAGCGCGATCTCGGCCATCTGGTAGATCGTGGCGTCGGCCCAGTCTAGCTTGGCCTTGCGCGCGTCGAGGTCGTGCAGCGGCGCGGTGCACGCGAGCGCCTTCAGCCGGCGGGTCAGCCCCTCGTCGGCCAGGCCCGCGAACCCCATCTCGTCGTCTCGCACAGCAGGCCAGGCTAGTCGGCCTGTCCGGGCGCCCGCACACGCGGACGGCTAGCGTGACCCACATGCGTGAGATGAGCAGGGACGAGTGGTGGGCCTTCGCGAGCGAGGGCACGCGGACCGGGATGTTGGGCCTCGTGCGAGCCAACGGGGCGCCGATCGTCACGCCGATCTGGTTTCTGCTGAACGAGGGCCCCGACGGTGACGAAATCGTGTTCAACACGGGCAAAGAGACGCTGAAGGGCAAGGCCCTGCGCCGAGACCCGCGGATTTCGCTGGCCGTGGACGACCAGAAGCCGCCGTTCTCGTACGTGCAGTTCTCCGCCGAAGCCGTGCTCTCGGACGACTTCGACGAAAAGCTCGAATGGGCGACACGGCTGGGCGGCCGGTACATGGGCGCGGAGCAGGCCGAGGCGTTCGGCAAGCGCAACGCGGTGCCGGAGGAAGCACTCGTTCGGGCGAAGATCACGAAGGTGATCGCGCGCGCGGACATCGCGGACTGAGCTCTTCCCCGGCAACCCGGTTGACCGGGCCGGGAAACTGGTCGACGTGAACGATCGGTGGACGCTGGTCCTGCCCGAAGGGCTCGACGACTTCGCCTGGGCGGAGGCCGAGGTCCGCGGGGTGCTGCTGCACGTCGAGCTCGACCACGCCGGGCGCCGGTACCCGGCGATCGTCTACGACCCGTACCGGATCGTCCAGGACGCCGATCTGGTGACCGAGTCCGCGCCGTTCTACGAGGCGAACGTCGTCCTGGTGCCGGAAGTGACGAGGGACGCGGTCGCGCGAGCCGCCGACCGGCTGGCGCGCGGCGGTGAGCCGGACTGGTTGCCACCGCGCGCCCCCGAGCCCGAATCGAGCTGGACGCTCGACGTGGCCAACGGCGCCGAAGTGGTCGACTGGGCGCGAGTCGGCGAGCGCGGCGCCCTGTCCGCCTCGCTGCGGTACGGGGAACGACGGTTCCCGATCACCTTCCACGACCTGCGCCGGCTCGCCGAGGCGGTCGGGTGGGACGACCTCGACCACCTCGAAAGCCGTCGCGGAGATCCCCGGCCCGTCGAGTTCGCCGGGAAGAACTTCATCGTGCTCGCCGAGCTGACGCGGGACGCCGCCGAGCAGGCCGTGGCGGAGCTGGGCCGGCGCGGCGAGTTCGCCTGGCTGCTCGACTGAGCGCCCGGCCCTTCGGTGCGGGCCGGCCGGCGGCGCGCTGTTCCGCGCGTCGCCCCCTACCGCCTCCGCGTCGGGCTGTGCCGGCGCGGCCGGCGGTCGGCGTGGGGCGTGGGGCGTGATCTTGTCCTGGGTTGTCCTGGTGCACGGACGGTGATCGAGCGGTCCGGTATTGACACCACCCCGTCCGGGATGGTGTCATTTCTTCCAATAGATAGGAAAGTTTCCTAACTATCAACCTCGACCAGTCCTCGCCCCACCCCGGCACCCCGACGCGAGTCCCCGCCCCGCCCCCGGCCGCACTGCCGCCGCCGGATCCCCTGTTCGCACAGGGGTTCCCCCGGCGCGTGGTGACCCGTCGGCGGTCCCTCGGCGACGACGCGGGTCGTGCCGGAACCCCAGGACTGCGCCAGGGGTGACCGGAGCGGCGCCGGTCACCCCTGGCGCACCAAGTGCTGGTCAGAGGGCATTTTCAAAACCCGTATCCCCCGGAGACGACTTTCTATCCCCCGGGGAGCAAGATCCGGGGTAGCGTCCCTGTCTCGTGAGCACCACGAAGATCGTTTCCGCGCGCACAGCGGGGCGCCGCAGCGAACCCACCCTAGCCGCGAAGCCCGCGATCGGCGTCTACAGCGACGACCACGCAACCCCACTCGGGTTGCGCCCCGATCGCCTCGTCGGGCGGTGGTAGGCGTGGCATCCGTCGAAACACGCGTCGAACGCGGCCGCGGCGCAAACGCCGTCCCCAAGACGGTGTATCGCGTCGTCTGGTACGACCCGCACTCCCACACCAAGGAGCGGATGAAGTTCGACGACGAGGACAAGGCCGGCCGATTCAAGGACCTCTTGGAGCGCTGCGGGCATCGCCTCGACCGCGCCGCCGAGGTCATGGCCAACATCGACAGTCAGGCCCCGGCGCTGTCCGACGTCATCGAGCGCCACATCTCCGAACTGACGGGCGTCAAGGACGCCACCCGTGATCAGTACCGCCGCGACGCGAAGCTGCACATCAACCCGCACCTCGGCAACAAGCCGATCGACGTGGTCGACCGGTCCGATATCAAGCGGTGGTTGAACAAGCTGGACGAGGACGGCGACCTCGCCACCAAGTCGATCGCGAACGTGCATGGCCTGCTGTCGGCTGTGTTCAAGACCGCCATGCTGGAATACAAGCTGGTCCGCGAGAATCCGTGCGCAGGCATACGGCTCCCGAGCAGTTCCCTGCCGTTCGAGGCGACGTTCCTGACCTACGGCGAGTTCAACATCCTCCTGAACCACGTCCCCGAGCGGGTCAAGCCGGTGCTGCACACCTTCGCCCGCACAGGCCTGCGCTGGGGCGAGCTGGCGGCGCTCGAGGTCGGAGACGTAGACCTGCTTTCCCCCACGCCCTACCTGCGCGTCACCAAGGCCGTCAAGCGGTACCGCGGCAAGTTCTACATCGGACCGCCGAAGACCCCGCGCTCGGTGCGCACGATCTCGTTTCCGGAGTCGCTGGTAGCGATCCTGGCCCCGCTGGTCGTCGGACGAGGTCCTTCCGAGATCCTGTTCACCGCGGCGAAAGGCGGCCGGCTCCGCCACTCCAACTTCTCCCGCATGTACTGGAAGCCGGCCATCAAAGCAGCCACGGCCCTGCACACCAAGGGCGGTGTGCCGATCCCGTCGCGTATGCGGATCACGAAGATGCCCCGAATCCACGACCTGCGGCACACACACGCGTCGTGGATGATCGCCGAGGGCGTCGACCTCATGACGGTGCAGCGACGACTCGGGCACGAGTCGATCACCACGACCGTCGACCGTTACGGCCACATGGTGCCGGACCAGCTCGTCAAGGCAGCTTTGGCGGCGGAGAAGTCGTTCCTCGCCGAGCTGGCTGCGCTCCCGACTGCCGACGACCCGATGGAGAACTTCGTCATCTACTAGGTCCGCCGACATCTCCGCCGGCCGGCGAGCGCCACACCCCGGGGAAGCTGGGCGAGGTGCTCGCCGGCGGCGGTGCTGCAATCATTCCCGACGACCTCCGGGCGACGTGCTCACCCGTGTGCTCGCTGCACTCCGACACCCTGTTGCGCTTACCCAAAAGACACTCAATTGGGTGACGCTCGCTGTGGCCGGCAGCCGACGAAACGGCCCGTTTGACCTTGTCGCCCGTGTTACGTTCGGGTGATGAACAAGTCGTCTGAGGGGCGAGGCCAGAGCACGTGGGCCGGGCCTCAACGAGGGGAAACGGCGTTGTCACATCAGGCCACCGACGGGGGGCTGGCCGAATCCGATCAAGCTTCCGTGAAGGTCCTTGAACTGCACCGCTACGCCCATGGACTGGTCATCACGATCGACGCGTCCGCCACGACTGGCGATGTGAACGCCGGCGAGGCGCTGCGAGCCGGGATGACCTCGACGGCCGGCGGACCAGGTCCGACGGTGCTCAGGTTCCGGGCGCACCTGAAGGGCGGCGCCACCGCAAGTACCTTGGACCACGTTCTGGCGCCTGCAACCGAACCTGAACCTCCGTACTTTGCTGCCCTAGGCGGCCCGGGATTTAAGATCGACGAAAATCGCGTTTCCAGTCGCCAAGAACTTTGGCTGTGGCCAACCCCTGAGCCGGGCGGCCTTGACATTGAAGTATCTTGGCCCGAGTTCGGAATCTCTGATGCCGTCGTCTCATTAGAAGTGAACTAGCAATATTTCGGACGTAGTCACAGGTAGGTGGATGGTGGGCCCAGTCGTACTGGGCCCACCATTCGGTCATCGGTCCGTGCCTGTTTCCCAATAGTTCACAAAGAGGACGTCGTCCTCGACTGCAACGTTTCCGCCATTCTCGATGGCGAGGTGGCATCCACTCTCCCCGCACCAGTTGGACGTGTTGCTCGCCCACACGGCCAGGCCGTCGTTTCGGTAAACGACAAGGTTCCCGTCATCCTGGAACTGGACATAGTTTCCGCCAGTGCTCTGACCAGCGGTCCAGACATGCTCACCATCCCGCCAGACCTCAAGAACACCTCTGAGCATCTCAAGCTTGGTCGTGCCGTCAGGTGACGAGACTGATTGGTTGTCGTTCATGCGCCACCCCCCGCCGATATTGTTGGATCCAGTAACACCCGCTGGCGCCGGCGAAGTCTGGACAACCGCGGCGTGCACCGCGGTCGAATCAGCGAATGCAGCCGGAGCTGCGACTGCTACTGTTCCACCTCCTGCGGCCACAATCATTGCGATTAGAGCAAGACGAGTTCGAATTTTTGGCATGCCAAATCACCAATCCTTGCCTGAAAGCATGAATTCCCCAATGATGCACGGCGCATCGAAGCGCCGAACGTTAATGCGTAAATCTTTCGCGCGAGTGCGCGCATAAAAGTTCTCCAGGAACCCCCTCCCCGAGGTTCGCCATTTCGGCAGCGATCACAATTTTCACTGTGGATCACCGGCCGTCAATACTCCACATGATCTAGACCCGCACGACCGAACTTCGCGAAGTCAGACGCCTGCGCGTTGTCGGCACGGGCGAAAATCAGCGCTCTAGCTGCGCGTCCTCTCCCCCGCGGCGAAAGCGAGTGGACGTCGACATCCACGGGATGCCGTATGCCATCGAACCCATGCTCGCGGTCGACGGCGCTGTCCCCACGTCGCCCGGCTGGTCGTACGAGTGGAAGTGGGACGGATTTCGCGCATGCCTGCGGGTCGGGCCGAAGGTGTCACGAAACTCACCAGCCGCAACGGCAACGACCTGACGTTGTCGTTCCCGGAGCTGTACGGGGCCTTCGCCGATGCACTCGGCGGGATGGGCGTGCTCGACGGAGAGATCGTGGTGCTCAACGAGAAGGGCCGGCCGGACTTCAGCCTGATCCAGGTGCGCCACCAGCTCCGGCCCCGCCGGGAGTTGCTCAAGACCCACCCGGCCGTGTTCTACGCCTTCGATCTGCTCATGCTCGGCCGGCGGATGCTGTTGCGCGAGCCGTACGAGCGGCGTCGCGAGCTGCTCGAAGGGCTCACACCGTCCGACTCGCCGAATGCTGTGATCACGCCGGCCTACCGCGACGTCGACCCGGAGAAGCTCCTCACGATCGCGCGCACGCAGCACTTGGAGGGCATCGTCGCGAAGGCTGTCCGATCCCCATACCTGCCCGGCCAGCGTTCGCACAGCTGGATCAAGCGGCCCCTGATCGACACCCTCGACGTCGTGATCTGCGGTTGGCGCTCTGGACGCAGCACCCGCACAGACTCGCTCGGCAGTCTCGTGCTCGGCACACGCGACGAACACGGCCGGCTGCGGCTTGTCGGTGACGTCGGGTCCGGCTTCTCCCAGCAGGCACTCAAGGACCTGGTGAAGCTCCTGCGCGTGATCCCGCGTTCGACCAGCCCGTTCCCCGACCCCATCCCGCCCGAGTACGCGCTCGGGACGCACTGGGTCGAGCCCAAGCTCCTCGGCGAGGTCGCGTTCCGGGCTTGGACCCGCGACGGCCGAATGCGGCATGTGTCGTGGCGTGGGCTTCGTGGCGTAGACCGGTGAGTGGGAAGTCCGCCGAATTCTGTTTTGCCTGATCGACTTCGCCTCGGCATGTCCGGTAGGCAGGTCACCGTGAGCGATGGGACAGTGACAGCTCACGGTGGGAGGTAGTCATGCAACAGCTATGGCGCACGTTCGGTAATGCACTGCCCTTGGCGTTGATTCTCGTCGTCCTCGGCGCTTTGATCGCCTGGGCAGTGGCATCCAGGCGCGCTCGCAGCAGTCCCCGCAAGCAGGCTTGGGTGTCGGCGATCCTGGACGTGATCCTTGTTCTTTCCGTGCTCGTAGTGCTCTACCTGGTCTTGATCCCGATCCCGGGGCTTGCGAATCGCAGCATGATCAGCCTGACCCCAGGCTCCGAGATCGGCACACTGTTCGGAGCGAAGGGCTCCACACCTGCACAGTCGGCGGCTTTCCAGATCCTGGGCAACCTGTTGATGTTTGTGCCGATGGGTGCGTTGGCCCCGCTGCGAATGCGATGGTGCCGGTCTCTGGTCACGGTGACGATCGCAGCGTTGGCGGTGTCGGTGGTGATCGAGGTACTCCAGGCGGTTCTGCACGTGGGTCGGGTGAGCGCGACCGACGACGTCATCCTCAATACCCTTGGCGCCCTGCTCGGTGCATGGATCACGATGCGGTGGTGGCGGGGACCTGTTGCGGCGATCGATCAGGCCAGCGGTCGAGTCGCGGTCACTCAGTGATGCAGGTGGGCGGGCAGCCCGGTTGCGCTGCCCGCCCACATCACCGCACTTTTTCCGGCACTCGTTTAGCGCTGCATCACGGGTACGTGACGTCGCCAGAGAGCGTGCGGTTCGGCGTGACACCGAACGAACCGGCGGTCAGCACGAAGTAGAAGGTGTCCGGCGAGATGTTGTCGAACACTGCGGTACCGCCGGAAGCGCACGACAAGTTTCGACTGCCGAGGTTCGCGTCTCCAGGGAATGCTTCGGCCCAAAGTTCAACCGTGATGGTTTCGCCGCGGGTGCAGTGAGCAGCCGGCCCCAGGAAGACGCGGTGGGTCCCGAAGTTCGGCGTCGTGTAGTGGCGGGATTCCAGGCGCGCGTTGAAGTCCGCGGTGAACGTGAAGGTCCCGCTGTTGATCGAGTTGGCCTGGACGCCGTCGTTGTAGCTGAACGTCTGGCCGGCATCGTCAGTGATGGTCGTCCAGCCGGACGACGCTTCCGCAGCGGTGGCGGCCGGTGTCGTGGCAAGGCTCCCCAGGAGACCAGCCGATGCGACGACTGCGGACGCAGCGATCATGCGGGCACGACTCAACCTCATTGTTTTCCCCTCTCGAAATGGTGCAGAAGTTCGTGATCGACTCACGAGCCCAACGAGTTGATCACGACAGAGGGTGACGACACATCCACCAGAGGGCTGTGATCGACAGCATGAATAGTCACCCTATTCAGGGTTAACGCTGACATTTCGTTACTGCACCCAATAGGTTTAGACCACCGATCAGACCAGTCCTTCGCCATCGTCGGCGCCTCCGGTTACAGCGTCCCGATGCGCGGAACATCAGCAAACCGCGCCGAAGGCCGCCACTATCCGCATCGCGCTAATATCGAACACATGTTCGATGAGAGCCCGAAGCGCCGGTCCGGCGCGCGCAGCGAGTTCGGCCCCGAGGACGTGGCTGTGCGCCCTGCGCTGTGGCACGAGCTGCGCCCGGCCGGCAATCTCGTCATCCACGCACCCACGTCGTGCCCACGCCAGCACACTGTCGCCGAACACGGCTCGTTCTCGTGGATCACCGCCCTTCAGCTGCATTCCCTGCACTACCAGAGGTGCGAAACCGACGGCCAACGCGTCCATCAGTGGGCCGTCATCGACCCCGCGTACGAGCAGAAGTCGCCGGACGAGGCCGACGGTCAAGGCCTCCAACTCGTCGCACGGCCGCCCGTCGCGGGGTCGCCCGGCCGAATCGAGCTCCACCTCAGCTCCCAGCCCATCGGCGTCGCGACAATGACCGTGTGCCCGCTGGACCGCACCGGTGTCCTGGAACACGTGCACGTCGAGCCCGAGTACCGGCGCCGCGGCACGGTCGAGCGGATCACCGATCGGGCCGAACGGCGTCCCCCGGAGCCGTCCCCCGGGGGATCTGGACCCGTTTCGGACCGGTCCAGACCGCACCGGACTGAACAGGTTTGAACGGGTCACCTGCGCGAACACCCCCTCAACCAGGGTAGGACGCACGAAGCGGCGCCGGTCGTCCCGGTCGCGCCGTATGTCCACAGTGGTCCCGAGCGACACTGCCCCTGGGTGACAGCGACTTCGAGTCCCGGCTCGCTCGTATCACCAGCCGAACAGTGCGGCCATCACACGGGCGCAGCGGTCGGTCATCGCGCCGGCCGTTTCGCCGGGTCGGTCGATCCACCAGCCGATGAGGGAGTCCACGACCCCGGTCCACACGTGCGCCACGGCGTCCACGTCGAGCGGGTCGGCCAGGCCGCGCGAGCCGAGCAGCTCGCCGGCGCCGACGACGGCGAACGCGTCGAGCCGTTCGCGGTAGTCCGCGGCCGCGGCGGCGATGTCGCCGGCGGCGGGCACCGTGGGGTCGCGCAGGAGCTTCCAGGCGTAGCGGTCGTGGTCGAAGGTCGCGAAGATCGCCGCCAGCACCGCGAGCGGCATGCGGTCGGGCTCACCGCCGGCGGCCATGGTCTCGGCCACGCCTTCGGTGAGCCGGTCGCCGGCGCGGTGCAGGCACGCGAGGTACAGGCCCTCTTTCGAGCCGAAGTACTGGTACAGCAAGGGTTTCGTGACCCCCACGCGGCGCGCGATCTCCACCATCGACGCGCCCGCGTACCCCGCCCGGCCGAACTCCTCCGTGCCCGCCACGAGGATCTGCGACTCGCGCTCGCCGCGCGGCACACCCTTCGTCCCGACGGCCCTTGACCTTGTCACGAGGAAGAGCCTACCGTAAGTGACCTGAGAGTAAGTTACCTTAAAGTCAGTTCCCCGGCGAAGGAGACGACGTGGCCGACTTCCTGGCGCACCTGCGTGATCCGGTGCTGTACGCGATCCCGGTGTTCCTGCTGTTCGTGGCCGTCGAGATCGTCGCGGTGCACGTGCTCGGCCACGACGACGACGTGGTGGGCTACAGCGCCGCCGACACCCGCACGAGCATGCTGATGGGCACGGTCGCGCTCGGCGTGAACGCGCTGTTCCGGCTCGTGATGCTGGTGGTGTTCGCCGTGCTGTTCGAGCTGGCGCCGGTGAAGTTCGACCCGCGCGACTGGTGGACGTGGGTGCTCATGCTGCTGGGCCAGGAGCTCGTGTTCTACGCCTACCACCGCGCGAGCCACCGCGTGCGGCTGCTGTGGGCCGGGCACCAGGTGCACCATTCGAGCGAGCACTACAACTTCTCCACCGCGTTGCGGCAGAAGTGGACCCCGTACTTCCAGCTGCCGTTCTGGTCCGTGCTCGCCCTGTGCGGGATCCCGCCGTGGCTGATCCTCACGGGCCTGTCGATCGACCTCGTGTACCAGTTCTTCGTGCACACCGAGAAGATCGGACGGCTGCCGCGCTGGTTCGAGTACGTGTTCAACACCCCCTCGCACCACCGCGTGCACCACGGCAGCGACGCCGAATACCTCGACGCGAACTACGGCGGCATCCTGATCGTCTGGGACCGGCTCTTCCGCAGCTTCGTGCCGGAAGGCAAACGCCCGACGTACGGCCTGACCACGAACATCCGGACCCACAACCTGCTGAAGGTCGGCTTCCACGAGTACGGCTCGATCCTGCGCGATCTGCGGCGCGCCGGGTCGTGGCGCGAGCGGGCCGGGTACGTGTTCGGTCCGCCGGGCTGGTCACCCCAGCAGCAGAGCGACGCGGTGGCGGGTCACGTCGTCGCGAGCCGGTAGGTGAGTGAGCCGCGGCCCGGCGGATCAGCATCGCGTGCCGTCCGCAACCCGTTTTCGCAGCTCAAATCGGTTGCGGCGCATGGTGTCCTGGAAGGGTGACCGAACCGAACCGCCCGTACCGCTGGGATCTCGTGCGCCCGGACCGGCTCGGGGCCCTGCCGAGCGGGGCGCCCGAGCTGTGGTTCCTGCGCGAGCTCACCGACTGCGCCGCGAAGGTGCTCGCGCGCAGCGAAGACGGCGACCTGTACTTCGTCGGCCGGTCCGCTGACAGCGTGTACGACCTGCTGAGCGGCGCGCTGACCGACCGCGGCCGGCTGCGGTTGCTGCCGCTTTCGCTGGGGCTGGTGGACAATCCGCTGCTCGGCCCGCTCACGCCGGCCGAAACGGCGCAGCTGCGCGCCAACTTCGCCGACGGCGGCCTCTCCCCCGCCGCTCTCGCCGCCGGCGGCCCGCCGGTGGTGTTCACGGACCTCGTGTCCTCCGGGGGCACGTTCGCGACGCTGCTCTCGCTTCTGCGGGCGTGGTCCGAGGACGACGGCGTCGCCTGGGTGGAGGTGCGGCGGCGGCTGCGGCTCATCGGCATCACGTGGCGCCACGAGCCGAGCCCCCAGACCTGGCGCTGGCACCAGAACACACCCGAGATCGCCGACCTGACGTCCGGCGCCGTCCGCAACGTCTCCCTCGCCGGCTCCGTCTGGCACTACTTCGGCGACACCCAGCCGAAACTCACCCGCTCGTTCACGCGCCGCCGCTGGACCGACGACGACGCCCGCGCGCCCCGGCACGACGACAAAACCCGGGAAGCTCTCGCCGAGGCCCTCGCGGTTGTCGCGGCCGGCCGCACCGCCGCCGTGCGCGACCGGCTCGTGCGCACGATGGTGAAGGAACCGGCGATCGCCCAACCGTGGTTGCGCGCGCTGATCACCGAGCTGAAGCTGCCTCGACAACGCAAGGCCTAGGCCGCTCAGGCCTCCTCGCTCGCCATCCGAAACCTCGGCGCGCCAGGAGTCCGTGCGACGTCACGGCTCGACCTCGGAAAGCCCGACGGGTCAGGGCACGGCCGGCAGCCCCGGACACCCCGCTGCCCGTGACCGCACCTAAGCTCCAGCGGCCGAACACACCACTGCCAAGCCCGACCCGACGATCGCGCGACCCAACCGGAAATCCGAGAGGCTTACGCCTCCTCGTCCTCCAGCATCTCCGGCGTCACCGCGGATTCGGTGTCCGGGATGTTCAGGTCCTTCGCCCGCTTGTCCGCCATCGCGAGCAGACGGCGGATGCGACCGGCGACCGCGTCCTTCGTCATCTGCGGGTCCGAGAGCTGGCCCAGTTCCTCCAGGGACGCCTGGCGGTTGGAGAGGCGCAGCTTGCCGGCGGCCAGGAGGTGGTCGGGGGCGGTGGCGCCGAGGATGTCGAGGGCGCGCTCGACGCGGGCGGCGGCCGCGACGGCGGCGCGGGCCGAGCGGCGGAGGTTGGCGTCGTCGAAGTTGGCGAGGCGGTTGGCGGTGGCGCGGACCTCGCGGCGCATGCGCCGTTCCTCCCACTGCAGCACGCTGGAGTGGGCGCCGAGGCGCGTGAGAAGCGCACCGATGGCGTCGCCGTCGCGCACGACCACGCGGTCGGCGCCGCGGACCTCACGCGACTTCGCCTGGATGCCCATGCGGCGCGCCGCACCGACGAGGGCGAGCGCGGCTTCCGGGCCCGGACAGGTGACCTCGAGCGACGAGGACCGGCCGGGTTCGGTGAGCGAACCGTGGGCGAGGAACGCGCCGCGCCACGCTGCTTCGGCGTCGGCGACACCGCCGGACACCACGGCGGCCGGCAGGCCGCGCACGGGCCGGCCGCGCTGGTCGATCAGCCCGGTCTGGCGGGCGAGGCCTTCGCCGTCCTTCACCACGCGCACGACGTAGCGCGTGCCCTTGCGGAGGCCGCCGCTGGCGGTGATCACGTGCACGTCGGACTGGTGGCCGTAGAGCTCGTGGATCTCCTTGCGCAGGCGCCGCGCCACCGAGCCCGTGTCGAGCTCGGCCTCCACCACCACGCGCCCGGCCACGATGTGCAGCCCACCGGCGAAGCGAAGCAGCGAAGCGACCTCCGCCCGGCGTGGCCCGATCTTCGTGATCTCGAGCCTGCTCAGTTCGTCCTTCACCGCGGCGGTCATCGCCATGTACTGCCCCTCCTGCCTTCCGCTGCGCGCCCGCCGTCAGCCACGGTGCCCGTGGTGTCCCCCGTCGAGGCCGAGAGCCTCTCGCATGCACCGGGCGAGCGCATCAGGATCATGCCGTCCCTCCACGACCGGGTCGGCCACCGCCCCCAGATGGGCGCGGCCGCCCAGCCGCAACGCCGCCCGGCGCAGACTTGCCGGGTCCGGCACGGAATCGCGGTCCGCGATCACGGCGTCGACCCGCAGCGCGGGGGCGTGTTCGAAGAGTACGTCGAGATGCCGCTCCGGCGAGAACCCGGCAGTTTCCCCCGGCTGGGGGACAAGGTTGAGAACCACCACCTTCGTCGCCGTGGTCCGCACGAGCGCGTCGTACAGATCCGGCACGAGCACGTGCGGCAGCACGCTGGTGAACCACGAGCCCGGCCCGAGGAACACCACGTCGGCCGCGAGCACGGCCTCGATGGCCTCCACGCAGCCGTGCGGCGGCCGCGGCTGGCGCCCGACCGGGTGCAGGCTGATGCGGTGCACCTGGCCCGGGGTGCTCGCCACGGCGACCTGCCCGCGGATGCGGCGGACCGCGCCCGGGTCCTCGCTGTCGAGCCCGCTCACCTCCGCCTCGATCTCGAGCGGTTCCGGCGACATCGGCAGCACCCGGCCGGAAATCCCCGTCAGGCGGCTCGCTTCGTCGAGCGCCGCCACGGGATCGCCGAGCACCTCGAACAGGCCGGCCAGCAGCAGGTTGCCCACCGCGTGGCCGGCCAGCGCGCCGTCGCCCCCGAAGCGGTGCTGGAAGACCTCCGCCCACAGCGTGCCGCCGTCCTCCGCCGCGAACGCCGCGAAGGCCTGCCTCAGGTCGCCTGGCGGCAGCAGCCCCAGCTCGCGGCGAAGGCGCCCCGAAGAGCCCCCGTCGTCGGCGACGGTGACCACCGCCGTGACGTCCTTGGTGACCCGCCGCAACGCCGAGAGCGTGGCGTGCAGGCCGTGTCCGCCGCCGAGCGCGACCGCGCGTACGTCACTCACGGCCAAGGTCGCGGTGCACCACCTTCACGGCCATTCCGTCCTCCTTGGACAGTCGGTGCGCGAGCTCCTCCGAGATCGCGACGCTGCGGTGCTTCCCGCCCGTGCAGCCGACGGCGAGCGTGAGGTACCGCTTGCCCTCGCGCTTGTACCCGGCGCCGATGAGGCGCAGCAGCTGGTGGTAGCGGTCGAGGAACTCTTCCGCGCCCTCCTGAGAGAGCACGTAGTTGCGCACCTCGCCGTCGAGCCCCGTGTGCTCGCGCAGCTCGGGGATCCAGAACGGGTTCGGCAGGAACCGCACGTCCATCACCAGGTCGGAGTCCATCGGCAGGCCGTACTTGTAGCCGAACGACAGCACGGTCACGCGCGTCTGCGTGCTCGCTTCGGAGCCGAAGGCATCCTCTATTTTCGCCCGCAGGTCGTGCACCGACAGGGCGGACGTGTCGAGCACCAGGTCGGCTTCCTCGCGCAGCGGCGCCAGCAGCCGGCGCTCGGCGGTGATGCCGTCGGCGAGGCGGCCGTCACCCTGCATCGGGTGCCCGCGGCGCACCGCCTCGAAGCGGCGCACCAGCACCGCGTCGGTGGCCTCCAGGAACAGCACGCGCGGCTTGTACCCGCGTGCGTCGAGGTCCTTGATCACCGAGGCCAGGTCGTCGGTGAACGCGCGCGAGCGCACGTCCATCACCACGGCCACCTTGGTGATCGCGCCGCGCGCCTGCGCACCCAGCTCGACCATGGTGGCGATGAGCTCCGGCGGCAGGTTGTCCACGACGAACCAGCCCAGGTCCTCCAGGCACTTCGCCGCGGTCGACCGTCCCGCTCCCGACAGGCCGCTGACGACGGCGACCTCCATCCCGGTTCCCCGGTTGTCCTCTTGCGCACTCACGATGGTTCCTTCCCCGATCACGACCCCTTGTCCCCTCCCGAACCGGCACCGGTCTCCCCGGCCAGTGCCGCCACCACGGCCTCCGCGGTGCGCCTGCCGAAGCCGGGCACCGCCTCGATCTCCTCGACCCTGGCTTGCTTGAGCTTCTTCACCGAGCCGAAGTGCTTGATCAGCGCGGTGCGCCGAGCCTGCCCCAGCCCGGGCACACTGTCCAATTCGGACGCCGACAGCCGCTTGGACCGCTTCTCGCGGTGGTAGCGGATGGCGAAGCGGTGGGCCTCGTCACGCAGGCGCTGCAACAGGTACAGCGCTTCGGACGTGCGCGGCAGGATCACCGGGTCGGGGTCGGCCGGCAGCCAGACCTCTTCGAGCCGCTTCGCGAGCCCCACCACTGCGATGTCGGTGATGCCCAGCTCCGCCAGCACGTCGGCCGCCGCCGTGGCCTGCGGGCCCGCGCCGTCGACCACGAGCAGGTTGGGCGGGTAGGCGAACTTGCGCGGGCGGCCGGTGTCCGGGTCGATGCCGGGACGGGTGGGTTCGATGGCGCCGTCGTCAGCCGCGCTGTCGGTGCCACCGGGGGTGTCCGCGGCGCTGTTGCCGACGCCGGCCGTGCCGTCGATGCCATCGGTGCCATCAGAGCCGTCGATACCGTCAGTGCTGTCGATGTCGTCGGCGCCGTCGAGGTCCCCGGCCGTCTCGGCGGCTTGCGCGGTTTCCGCCGTCTCCTTGAGGTAGCGGTGGAACCGGCGTCGCACGACCTCCGCGATCGACGCTACGTCGCCCTCTTCCGCCGCCTCACGCAACGCGAAGCGCCGGTACTCCGACTTGCGCGCGAGCCCGTCCTCGAACACCACCAGGGACGCGACCACGTCACTGCCCTGGATGTGGCTGATGTCGATGCACTCGATGCGCAGCGGCGCACTGTCGAGCGCGAGGAAGTCCTGCAGCTCCTGCAGCGCCGCCGACCGCGCGGTGAGGTCACCGGCGCGGCGCAGCTTGTGCTGGGTGAACGCCTCCCCCGCGTTGCGTTCCACGGTTTCGGCCAGCGCCTTCTTGTCCCCGCGCTGCGCCACGCGCACGCGCACGCGCGAGCCGCGCATCGCCGAGAGCCACTCGCCGAGCGCCTCGGCGTCGGCCGGCAGCTCCGGCACGATCACCTCACGCGGCACGACCGGGCCCGCGTCGAGGCCGTCGCGTGCCGCGCGGTCGGACTCCTCGCCGTAGAACTGCGTGATGAACTGGTCGACCAGATCCGGCACGGCCATTTCCTCGGCCTTGTCGATGATCCAGCCGCGCTGCCCGCGCACGCGCCCGCCGCGCACGTGGAACACCTGCACGGCCGCTTCCAGCTCGTCGTGGGCGAAGGCGACCACGTCGGCGTCGGTGCCGTCGCCGAACACCACCGCCTGCTTCTCCATCGCGCGCCGCAGGGCACCGAGGTCGTCGCGCAGCCGCGCGGCGCGTTCGAACTCGAGCTCGTCCGACGCGGCGGCCATCTCGCGTTCCAGGCGCCGGATCATGGCGTCGGTGCGCCCGGCGAGGAAGTCGCAGAAGTCCTCGACGATGCCGCGATGCTCGTCGGCGGTGACCCGCCCGACGCACGGCGCCGAGCACTTGTCGATGTAGCCGAGCAGGCAGGGCCGGCCGATCTGGCCGTGGCGCCGGAACACTCCCGCCGAGCAGGTGCGCGCCGGGAACACGCGCAGCAGCAGGTCGAGCGTCTCGCGGATGGCCCAGGCGTGGGAGTACGGGCCGAAGTAGCGCACGCCCTTCTTGCGCGCGCCGCGGTACACGTGCAGGCGCGGGAACTCCTCGTTCAACGTGACCGCGAGCATCGGGTAGCTCTTGTCGTCGCGGTAGCGGACGTTGAACCGCGGGTCGAACTCCTTGATCCAGTTGTACTCGAGCTGCAGCGCCTCGACCTCGGTGGTGACCACGGTCCACTCGACGCTCGCGGCCGTGGTGACCATCTGGCGCGTGCGCGGGTGCAGGCCCATGAGGTCGGCGAAGTAGGAGTTCAGCCTGCTGCGCAGGCTCTTGGCCTTGCCGACGTAGATGACCCGCTTGGCGGCGTCGCGGAACTTGTACACGCCAGGGGCATCCGGGATGCTCCCCGGCGAGGGACGGTAGGTGGTCGGGTCAGCCACCCACCCAGCCTATGGCGCGGCCCCGACAACTTTGCGAGCCCCCGGTGTGCAGCGGCCCACGGGCGCCCGGCTAGTGCGGCACGAGTGCCCGAGCCAGTGCGGCACGGACACCCTGAGCGCGCCCCGGACCCGACGGAAGTCGGGTGATTCGGACACGAGCGACCTTCGTCGGTTCCCGGCCGGGTGACGCGCTGATTACCGTCCGTTCCAGCCGAGACCCGGCGCTTCCGGTCCCCACCGAAAGGAACTCGCCTTGAGAAGCATCCGTTTCGCCGCCGCGGCCACCGCCGCGGCGGCCACGATGGCCACGCTGACCCTGGCCGGCGGCACCGCCGCCACCGCGCAGACGAACATCGTGGGCGGCGGCACCGCACCCGCCGTGAGCTGGGGCGCCCAGGTGTACGTGAACACCCCGGGCCGCGACTTCCAG
This sequence comes from Amycolatopsis rhabdoformis, assembly GCF_035918295.1. Taxonomy (GTDB): domain Bacteria; phylum Actinomycetota; class Actinomycetes; order Mycobacteriales; family Pseudonocardiaceae; genus Amycolatopsis; species Amycolatopsis rhabdoformis. The sequence goes on along the minus strand of NZ_CP142149.1, from coordinate 680,294 downwards.
GGCTTCAACTGCTCCGGCACGGTCATCGCGTCGCGCTGGGTGATGACGGCCGTGCACTGCCTCGACGAAGACGGCAGCGGCATGTACGTGCGCGTGGGCACCAACACGCTCTTCGGCGGCACCAAGATCGCCGTCGACCGCGAGGCCGAGTCGCCCAACGGCGACATCGCGCTGCTGCACCTCGCGCAGGCCACCTCCGCGACGCCGATCGCCCTCGGCAGCGCCGACCCGGCCACCGGCAGCACCAACCAGCTCTACGGCTGGGGCCGCACGACCCCGACCGGCCCGCCCGCGTCCGCGCTGAAGGTCGCCAACGTGCAGGTCACCGGCCGCTCGACCGACGCCTACGGCGGGCGCGCGATCCAGAGCGTCGGGATCAACGGCTCGGCCTGGAAGGGCGACTCGGGCGGGCCCGAGGTCAGCGGTGGCGTGCAGGTCGGCGTCGCGTCGACCGTGCAGAACCAGAGCGGCACGAACACCCGCGGCACCAACAACTACGCGAGCGTCGCCACCAGCCGCTCGTGGATCCGCAGCACCGCGGGCGTCTGATCAGGGACGCCGACCCCGAAGCGGGGGTGCGTGGCCGGGTGCCCCGGGCCACGCACCCCTATCCTGGCGGTCGTGAGGATCGCGACCTGGAACGTCAACTCGATCGTGCCGCGGCTGCCGCGAGTGCTCGACTGGCTCGAACACTCGGCACCCGACGTGCTCTGCCTGCAGGAGCTGAAGAACACCACCGAGGCGTTCCCGGCCGACGAGGTGAAAGCTCTTGGGTACGAGGTGGCCGCCTACGGTCTCGGCCGCTGGAACGGCGTCGCGATCGTCTCGCGCGTGGGCCTCGACAACGTGGTGCGCGGCCTCACCGGTGAGCCACAGTTCGACGGCGCCACCGAAGCGCGGGCCGTCGGCGCCACCTGCGGTGGTGTGCGCGTGTGGTCGGTGTACGTGCCCAACGGCCGCGAGCCCGACAACCCGCACTACGCGTACAAGCTCGAATGGCTCGAAGCGCTGCGCACGACCGTGGCGGCCGAGCTCGCCGACACCCCCTTCGCCGTGCTCGGCGACTTCAACGTGGCCCCCACCGACGCCGACGTGTGGGACCGGTCGCTGTTCGACGGCTCCACCCACGTGACCGAACCCGAACGCGCGGCGCTGGCCCGGCTGCGCGACCTCGGTCTCACCGACGTCTTCCCGCGCCCGCTGAAGTACGACCACCCGTTCACGTACTGGGACTACCGCGCCGGGAACTTCCCCAACAACCGCGGCATGCGCATCGACCTCGTGTACGCCAACACGCCCTTCGCCGGCGCCGTCCGGGATTCCTATGTGGACCGGGAAGCCCGCAAGGGCAAGGGTCCCTCGGACCACGCGCCGATCGTGGTCGACCTCGACCTCTGACGCCGGCCCGCTGAGGTTTCCCGAAAGAGCCGCCCGGACGGCAGTGCGTCCGGGCGGCTCTTTCGGAAACTCTCAGCGGGCAGAACTCAGGAAGTGGCCGCCTTGTGCAGCTTGCGCAGCGCGCGCACGGCCAGCACGGCCCGCTCGCGGTCCACGGCCTGCACGGCCATCACAGAGAAGTACTCGTCGTCCGGCAGCTCCAGGCGGGCCCACGAAGCACCGTCGGGGAAGCTGACGGACAGCACGTCGCGCCAGAGGAAGCGGCGCGTGGTGATCACGTTGCGGACCTCGATGCCCGTCGCGTCGGCGCGCACGCGCGCGTTGGCGAACAGCATCGTGCCCAGCGAGAGCAGCACGCCGATGCCGATCATCGCGACCTGGTCGGACTTCTCGAAGACCACGCCGGTGTGCGAGCTGCGCAGCAGGATCGCGACCACCACGAACACCACCAGCAGCAGCACGGCCAGCACGCTGCACATCAGCAGCGCGCGGCGCGGGCGGACCACCAGGGTCGTCTCCTGCTCGGTCACGGCGGGGCTCACACGAATCCCCGCTCGGTCCACGGCTGGCGCAGGCCGCGCAGCACGTGGGCGGTGTCGAGCGCCGCGACCGTGGCCTCGTAGCCCTTGTCCTCTTTGGACCCCGGCTGGCCCGAGCGGTCGAGCGCCTGCTGCTCGTCGTTCACGGTCAGCACGCCGTTGCCCACGGGGGTGCTCTCGTCGAGCGCCACGCGCGTGAGACCCGCGGTGACCGAGTCGCACACGTAGTCGAAGTGCGGGGTCTCGCCGCGGATCACCACCCCGAGCGCCACGACCGCGTCGTGGTGGCGGGCCAGGGCCTGCACGACCACCGGCAGCTCCACGGCGCCGGCCACGTGGACCACGGTCGGCTCCTCCTCGAGCTCCGCTTCCTTCGCGGCGGCCAGCGCGCGCTCCAGCAGCTTCTCGGTGATGTCCGCGTTCCACCGCGTGGCCACGATGCCGAGCTTCAGCGCCTTGCAGTCGCTCAGGTCGAGCTCGAACTCGGGCCGTCCCTCACCGCTCATCGGGTGTTGTCCCCTTCTCCGCCTGCTCGGCGGCACCCACCTGTTCGTAGTGCTCCAGCTGCGCGAGGTCGTGACCCATGCGGTCGCGCTTCGTGCGCAGGTACCGCAGGTTCTCGGGGTTCGGCGAGATGGGCAGCGGCACGCGGCCGCTCACCCGCAGGCCGTAGCCCTCGAGACCGACGCGCTTGGCCGGGTTGTTCGTGAGCAGCCGCATCGAGCGCACGCCGAGGTCGCACAGGATCTGCGCGCCGGTGCCGTAGTCGCGGGCGTCGGCCGGGACGCCGAGCGCGAGGTTCGCGTCGACGGTGTCCGCGCCGGCGTCCTGCAGCTGGTAGGCCTGCAGCTTGTGCAGCAGCCCGATGCCGCGGCCTTCGTGGCCGCGGATGTAGAGCACGACTCCGCGGCCCTCGTCGGCCACGGCCTGCAGCGCGGCTTCCAGCTGCGGACCGCAGTCGCAGCGCAGCGAGCCGAAGACGTCGCCGGTGAGGCACTCGGAGTGCACGCGCACGAGGATGTCCTCGCCGTCGCCGATCTCGCCGTAGACGAAGGCCACGTGCTCGATGCCGTCGAGCAGGCTGTCGTACCCGACCGCGCGGAACGTGCCCGCCGCCAGCGGGATGCGGGCCTCGGCTACTCGCTCCACCTGCTTCTCGGTGCGGCGGCGGTAGGCGATGAGGTCGGCGATCGTGATCACGCGCAGGTCGTGGTCGGCGGCGAACACCTCGAGCTCGTCGCGGCGCGCCATGTCGCCCTCGTCCTTCTGCGACACGATCTCGCAGAGCACGCCGGCGGGGTTGAGCCCGGCCATGCGGGCCAGGTCCACCGCGGCCTCGGTGTGGCCGGGGCGGCGCATCACGCCGCCCTCCTTCGCGCGCAGCGGCACGACGTGACCGGGGCGGCGGAAGTCCTTCGCGGACGCGGCCGGGTCGGCCAGCAGGCGCATCGTGCGTGCGCGGTCGGCGGCCGAGATGCCCGTGGTGATGCCCTCGGCGGCGTCGACCGTGACGCTGTACGCGGTGCCCCGCACGTCCTGGTTCGTGTGGTACATCGGCGGCAGGTCGAGGCGGTCGGCCTCGGCCTCGGTCAGCGCCACGCACACGTAACCCGAGGTGTAGCGGACCATGAACGCCAGCAACTCCGGCGTCGCCTTCTCCGCGGCGAAGATCAGATCGCCTTCGTTCTCACGATCCTCGTCGTCGACCACGACCACCGCGCGGCCCGCCGCGATGTCCGCGATCGCCGCCTCGATGGCGTCGGCGTCGAACACCGTGCCGGCGCCGCAGGGCGTCCAGCCCGTCCGCGGCTCGGCCGCCCTCGTCTCGCTCACGGCTGCTCCTTCGTACCGTCCGACCGAACGTCACACATTGTGCGCGCTCGCGGCCAGATGTGGGGTCGCCAGCTTCTCGACGTACTTCGCGACCACGTCCACTTCGAGGTTCACGAGGTCGCCGGCGACGCGGCGGCCCAGCGTGGTGGCCTCGAGCGTGGTGGGGATCAGCGCCACGGAGAACTGCTCGTCGGTGATCGACGCCACGGTGAGCGAGACGCCGTCGACGGCGATCGAGCCCTTCTCCACGACGTACTTCGCCAGGCCCGTGGGCAGGGCGAACGTGGTCACCCCGGTGTCGTCGCGGGACAGGAACACCCCGGTGCCGTCGACGTGACCCTGCATGATGTGCCCGCCGAGCCGGCCGCCCGCGGGGGTGGCGCGCTCGAGGTTCACGGCGTCGCCCACGGCGACCTTGGCGAGGCTGGAACGCACGAGTGTCTCGTTCACCACATCGACCGTGAACGTACCCTCGGACGAGGTGACTACCGTGAGACAGACGCCACTGACGGCGATCGAGTCGCCGTGGGCCGCGTCCGACGTGACCAGAGGACCACGCACCGTGAGCCGGGCCATGTTCGTGCCCTGCTCGACCGCGGTGACTTCGCCGATCTCCTCGACAATGCCGGTGAACACTGCTGCTGCCTCCTCGCCGCCGTCACCGTGCGAACCCGGTGATCCCACCATCCAACACCCGCGCCGGCCCCGTTGTTTCCCGGGGCACGGGGGTCAGTCCCGGCGGCTGCGCGCCGCCTGTTCCCGCAGCGCCGCGACCGCGCGGCCGGGATCGTCCGCACCGTAGACGGCGGACCCGGCCACGAAGCAATCGACGCCGGCCTCGGCGGCCTGCTCGATCGTCTCGGCGTTGATCCCGCCGTCGATCTCCACCACGAGCTTGAGGTGGCCGGTGTCGACCAGGCGGCGCGCGGTGCGCACCTTCTCCAGCACGTCGGGCATGAACGACTGGCCGCCGAAGCCGGGCTCCACGGACATCACGAGCAACGTGTCGTAGTGCTTGAGGGTGTCGACGTGGGGCTCGAGCGGCGTGCCGGGCTTGATCGACAGGCCGGCCTTGGCCCCGGCCGCGCGCAGGTTCTTCGCGAGCATCACCGGGTCGTTCGCGGCTTCCACGTGCACGGTGACGTTGTAGGCGCCGGCCTCGGCGTAACCGATCGCCCAGCGGTCCGGGTCGTCGATCATCAGGTGGCAGTCGAGCGGCACGTCGGTGGACTTGATCAGCGACTGCACCACCGGCAGCCCCAGGGTCAGGTTGGGCACGAAGTGCGCGTCCATCACGTCGACGTGGACCCAGTCGGCGCGGGTCTCCCCCGGCCGTGCGATCGCCGCGATCTCCTCGCCGAGCCGGGCGAAGTCCGCGGACAGGATGCTGGGTGCGATGAGGGGTCGGTCGGCCACGTCCCGAGTCTAGGTCGGCCCTGTTCACCGACGTGAACCGGCCGCGAGGGGCCGTTGTTCTCCTTTCGGACATTCAGCGCTCATGCGGATGATGCGCCTGGAACACATGCGCCAGGACTAATAGCCCGAGCCGGAGTTTCCGGATTAATCCCCTTCCGAGGAGAAACTGCATGAGAACGCTCTTCGCCGGCCGCCGCGGGTGGCTGACCGCGGGCGCGCTCGGCGCCGCGCTGATCGCCGCGGCCCCGGTCGCACTGGCGGCACAGGACACGTCGGACACCGCCGCGCGCACCGCGTCCACGGGCGACCGCACGCAGGAAGTGCGCAACGCGATCGAGGGCGGCACCGCGCGCAACGTGATCCTCTTCATCGGCGACGGCATGGGCCAGTCGGAGATCACCTCGGCCCGCAACTACGAGCGCGGCGCGGCCGGCCGGCTCGCGATGGACGAGCTGCCGCTGACCGGCGACTACACCACGTACGCCGTGGAGCAGAACAACCCCGGCAAGCCGAACTACGTGACCGACTCGGCCGCGTCCGGCACCGGCTGGGCCACCGGCACCAAGACCTACAACGGCGCGATCTCGGTCGACGCGTACGGCAACCCCGTGCCGACGATCCTCGAGCTGGCCAAGCGCGGCGGCCTGCGCACCGGCGACGTGACCACCTCCGAGGTCCAGGACGCGACCCCGGCCGTGCTCGGCTCGCACGTGGTCGGCCGCGACTGCAAGGGCCCGGTGGAGACCACCGCCAAGTGCGCCGTGAACGCCAAGGAGAACGGCGGCGCCGGCTCGATCTCCGAGCAGCTCGTGCAGACCCGTCCCGACGTGCTGCTCGGCGGCGGCGCGGCCTTCTTCGACCAGAAGGTGACGGCCGGCAAGTTCAAGGGCAAGACCGTGCTGGACCAGGCGAAGGCGGCCGGCTACAACGTCGTGAACACCGCCGCGGACCTGGCGAAGGCGAAGAAGGGCAAGCCGGTGCTCGGCCTGTTCGCGCCGAACAACCTGCCGGTGAACTGGACCGGCCCGGCCGCGGTCCACGGCGGCACCAAGCCGAGCCGCTGCACGCCGAACGCGGCGCTGCCGAAGACCCAGCCGAAGCTCGCCGACCAGACCCGCAAGGCGATCGAGCTGCTCGACGACCGCCACAGTGACAAGGGCTTCTTCCTGCAGGTCGAGGGCGCCAGCATCGACAAGCAGGACCACGCGGCCGACCCGTGCGGCCAGATCGGCGAGACGATCGACATGGACTCCGCGATCGCCGCGGCCATGGCGTACGCCCGCAGCCACCGCGACACCCTCGTGCTGGTCACGGCCGACCACGGACACAGCAGCCAGATCGTGGAGCCCACCGCCACCCCGGGCCTCACCGCCACGCTGATCACCAACGAAGGCTCGAACATGACCCTCGCCTACGGCACCGCGGAGACGGGCGGCTCGCAGTCGCACACCGGCACCCAGGTCCGCATCGCGGGCTACGGGCCGCAGGCCGCGAACATCGTCGGGCTCACCAACCAGACCGACCTGTTCTCGACGCTGAAGCGCGCTCTGCACCTGCGCTGACTTTCGCCGAACGGGTGCGTCTCCTTCGCGGAGGCGCACCCGTTTTTCGTGCCCGGGCTGCCAGGGCTACCCGGGGCTCAGGTACCGGGCAGCAGGTCCAGGACTTCGGACCAGGGGCGGCGCGGGTCCAGCCGGTGGAGGCGGACGCCGGCGGACTTCAGCGTGTCCAGGTGGCGCTGCCAGGCCGGGTGGTGCACCCGGGTGTCCTGGATCTGGTAGGCCACCACGATCGTGATGCCCGGCGCGCCGAGGACGTCGCCGAGCAGCGTGAGGGCCTGGTTGTCGGCGATGCCCAGCGCGAGCTTGGCCAGGGAATTGGCCGACGCGGGCGCGAAGAGGAACACCGCCGGGTCCGGGTGCGGCCGCGGCTCGCCGGGCAGGCGCGAGACGCTGCGCACCGGCAGGTCGGTGGTGGCCGCGAGCTCGGTCAGCCCGCCCGTCGCCTCGAGCCAGCGGTGGGCGACGGGCGTGAGCGTGACCGCGAGGCGCCAGCCCCGCGTGGCGGCGGGGCGGGCGAGCTCGGCGGTGAACCGGGTGTCCAGTCCCCCGCACGAGCTCGCGACCAGGCCAAGATCCCTCACGGTTTGCGCAGCGTGGCGCAGAACATCGCGTCGGTGCCGTGGCGGTGGGGCCACAGCTGCACGTACGGGCCGTCGCCGAGCTGCGGCACGCCGGGGAAGAACTCGCGCGCGTCGAGCACCTCGGTCTTGGTGCGGCGCGCGATCTCGCCGACCACGCCCTCGGTCTCGGCCAGGTGCGGCGAGCACACCACGTAGGTGACCACGCCGCCCGGGCGCACCAGGTCGAGGGCGGCCGTGAGCAGCTCGCCCTGCAGTTTGGTGAGGTCGGAGACGTCGCTGGGCTTGCGGCGCCAGCGTGCTTCCGGCCGCCGCCGCAGCGCGCCGAGGCCGCTGCACGGCGCGTCGACGAGGATGCGGTCGAAGCCCGGTTCGAGGCCGGACTCGCGGCCGTCGGCCACGTGCACCTTCACCGGCAGGCCGCGCGTCGCGTTCTCCACGAGCTTCGCGCGGTGCGGGGCCTTCTCCACGGCGTCCACGGTCGCGCCGCTGATCGCCGCGAGCGCGCCGAGCAGCGCGGCCTTGCCGCCGGGGCCGGCGCAGAGGTCGAGCCAGCGTTCGTCGCGGCCTTCCAGCGGCACCTTCGTGGCGGCGATCGCGCACAGCTGGCTGCCCTCGTCCTGCACGGCGGCGAGGCGTTCGCGCACCGGCTCGACGTCGGCGGGGTCACCGGCGCCGGCGGGCAGCCGCACGCCGTAGGGCGAGTACGGGGCGACGTCGCCGCCCGTGATCGCGGCCAGCTCGTCGGCGCTGATCTCACCGGGGCGCGCGACCAGGTGCACCTCGGGCCGGGTGTCGTCGGCTTCCAGCGCCGCCTTCAGCTCCGCGCCCTTGTCGCCCAGCGCTTCGGCGAACGACCGGGCGACCCAGCGCGGGTGCGCTGTGCGCAGCGCGAACGAGCCGATCGGGTCCGTCGTCTCGTCGGGCGCCAGCTCGTCGAGCCACTGCGTTTCGTCCTTTGCGGACACCGAGCGCAGGATCGCGTTGGCGAACCCCGTGGCCCACGAACCGGCTTCCGCGCGCACGAGGTCCACTGTGGACCCGACGGCGGCGTGTTCCGGGATGCGCGTGCGCAGCAGCTGGTAGACGCCCAGGCGCAGCGCGTCGAGCACCACCGGGTCGGTCTTCTCGATCGGGCGCTCGGCGCACGCGCCGATCACGGCGTCGAGCAGGCCCTGCGCCCGCGAAGCGCCGTACGTGAGCTCCGTGGCGAGCGCCGCGTCGCGGCCGGAGATGCGGCGTTCGCGAAGCAGCTGCGGCAGCACGAGGTTCGCGTACGCGTCCTTCTCGCGCACGGCACGCAGGACGTCGAACGCGACCTGGCGGGCCGGATCGACCTCCGGCGGACGGCGCGGTCCTTCCTTGCGCGGAGCCGGCCGGCCCCGCTGCGGCCTGGCCGGCCGCCGTTCCCCACGCTCGTTCACCGCAGGCGCTCTCCCTCTTCGATCCGTGTACCGCGCGCCCAGTCGGTGGCCGCCATCCGTTTCTTGCCCGATGCCTGGACCTCGCCCAGCCGCACCGGTTTCGTCGCCGTGCCCACGAGCACGCGTTTGCGCTCGACCACGAGCTCGCCCGGCGGCGGCCCCGGTTCGTCGACCACCGTCACGGGGCCCAGCTTGAAGCGTTCGCCGCGGAATTCCGCCCACGCACCCGGTTCCGGCGTGACCGCGCGGATCTGCCGGTCGACGGCCGCGGCCGGGTCGGCGAACGACACCCGCGCGTCGTCGACCGTGACCTTCGGCGCGTACGTCATGCCGTCGACGGTCTGCTCGACGGCCTTGAGCGTGCCGTCCTCGATGCCGTCCATGGTGGACAGCAGCAGGTGCGCGCCCGACTCGGCGAGGCGGCCCAGCAGATCGCCGGAGGTGTCCGTGGCGCGGATCGCCTCGGTGACGACGCCGAACACCGGCCCGGCGTCGAGCTCCTTCACGATGCGGAACGTGCTGGCGCCGGTGATCTCGTCGCCGGCGCGGATCGCCGACTGCACGGGCGCGGCGCCACGCCACGCGGGCAGCAGCGAGAAGTGCAGGTTCACCCAGCCGTGCGCCGGGATGTCGAGCGCGCTCTGCGGCAGCAGCGCACCGTACGCGACCACGGGGCACGCGTCGGGCGCCAGCTCCTTGAGCCGCGCGAGGAACGCGGGGTCCCCGGCGCGCGCGGGCGTGAGCACCTCGATGCCGTGTTCGTCGGCGAGCGCGCCGACGGGCGAGCGCACCACGTGGCGGCCGCGCCCGGCCTGGGCGTCGGGCCGCGTGACCACCGCGACGATCTCGTGGCGTCCCGATTCGAGCAGGGCGCGCAACGACGGCACGGCGGGTTCGGGGGTGCCGGCGAAAACGAGCCTCATCACCGCACCTCCGGGAGGGGTTCAACCTGGTCGGACATCGGGTCGAGTCTAGAAGACCCGCGCGTCGGCGCGGCGGTGGTGCCAGGATCAGGGGATGACCACGCTCAAGCAGACCCTCCACGACGACCTCACCACCGCGATCAAGGCGCGCGACCAGCTCCGCTCCGCGACCCTGCGCCTCACCCTCTCGGCGATCGGCTACGAGGAGACCGCGGGCGAGAGCCACCGCGAGCTCTCCGACGACGAGGTGCAGAAGATCATCACGCGTGAGGTGAAGAAGCGCCGCGACGCCGCCGACGCGTTCTCGGGCGCCGGGCGGGCCGAGTCCGCCGAGAAGGAGCTCGCGGAAGCCGAGCTCCTGAAGGCCTATCTCCCGGCGCAGCTCTCGGACGACGAGCTGGCCGCACTGGTCACGGACGCGGTGGCCTCGACCGGGGCGTCGGGGATGGCCGGCATGGGCGCCGTGATGAAGGCCGTGCAGCCGAAGGTCGCGGGGCGCGCCGAGGGTGGCCGCGTGGCCGCGGAGGTGAAGAAGCAGCTGGCCGGCTGAGTTTTTTTGGGGGCGGGTAAAGGAAAACCCGGTGCCCGCCGTTCGCGGGACCGGGTTCAGGGGTGTCAGCGCATCGCCACCAGCGTCAACGTCGCGAGCCCCCCGAGCCCGCCGACCGCCATCACCACGACGGCGAGCGACGCGGCGAGCGCGGCGGTCTTCGCGACGAACCCGACCAGCCGCCGCACCAGCTTGATCACCAGCACGAACACGACCAGCCCGAGCACCAGCACCACCCCCGACGACCCCCCGTCGGCGGCGGCGGCCGCCGCCAGCGCGCTCACCACCGCCGCCCGGCCGGCACCCGCTCCGCCCCCACCGTCTCCCTCGCCGCGGCGCGCCACGCCTCGACCTCGCGCCTGATCTCGAGCGCCCGGCGCCTCTCGGTGCCCAACCGCCACGCCCACCGCCACCCGACGGCCAGCGAAACCACCGACCCGAGCACGAGCACCACAACCGCTTGCGCCACGAGGCCGGTGAAATCGGCGACGCTCAGCAGCACCAGCAGCGCCCACACCTGGATCACGGTGAACGGAATCACGATCGCGGCCGCGTAGACTCCGCGACGCCAGCGGATGGGTTGTGGGGCGGGGAGAAACGGGTCCATGGCTGCCTCCCTGTTCGGTGTGTGACTCCAGGATTCCGCTGTGGTGCAAGGAAATCTGTGTCTGCTGACACGTTCGGCAGAAGTCGTGGGAGAAAATTCGGCCGAGTTTCCCGGACGCGCGGCACCGAACCCACTGAGGCAGCGCGGATTTCAGGTCCGCCACGTACTCGATTCACCCGAAATCGCTGCGGCGCCGGTCAATTCTTCCGCATCCCGAGAACTTCGATCGCGGTTTCGTGGCACCAGAAGCGAAACCGAGGCACACCCGACCCGGGAATCGGAAGCGATGACCACAACTTCCCGTCCGCGCACGGGTTCGGCGGACCTCAGCGCGCGAGCCGGCCCAGTTCGGTGAACTGGTGGACCACGACCTGACCCCGCGAAGTGCTGACCACGCCGAGGCGACGCAGCTCCCGCGTCACCCGCGCCCACGACTCACGCGAAACCGCCGCGGTCGTGGCGAGTTCGGCCTGGGTTCCGGGGATCGCGATCACGATGTCGTCACCGCGGCGCACGCCGTGCTGTACCGCCAGCTGCATGAGTTGCGCGGCGACTCGACGGGTGATCGTGCCACCGCCGACGTCGAGCCGTTGCCGGCCGACGTCGCGCAGGCGCTGGGCCAGCACAAGCAACAGGGCCCACGAAATGGCAGGCTCGCGGCGGCACAGCGCGGCGAAGCGCGGGGCCGGCACCACGAGGGCGTCGAGATCGTCCAGAGCCGCGACGGTCGCCGACCGCGGACCGCCGTCGATGGCGCCGAGTTCGCCGACCACGTCGCCCGCGCCGCGCACGGCGAGCACGACCTCGCGGCCGTCGGACGAGGTGTTGGTGATGCGGACGTGCCCGGACAGCAGGAGCACCACCACGGCGGCGTGGTCGCCCTCGCGACACACCACGTCGCCGCGGCGGTAGGCGCGCCGCACCGCGAGATCGGCGACCTTGCCGCGCTCGGCCGCGCCCAGCGCCGGCCAGAATCCGGTCGTGTCCACCGCGCACCTCCCGGGCTCGTCAGGCGGTGAGGCCCGCCCCGGGAAGGCCGGCGAAATCGGTCGTGCGCAGCCAGCCGCGCATCCGCTTGCCGCCCACGCGCACGTGGAACGAGTGCGTGAACTCGGTGGGGTCGATCCCGTCGTAGTCGTGGCGGACCACCGACCAGTGGATGGCCTCGGACACCGCCACCGCGAGCGGTCCGGCCTCGCGCAGCCGGCGGCGCACCTCGGGGGCGTCGAGCAGCCGGCAGGCGAGGTCGACGTCCTCGCCGTAGGGGCCGTGCAGGTCGTAGTGCACCTCGCCGGCGTGGATCGCGACGCGCAGCTGGAAAGCTTCGTCGGGTCTCTCGGCGTTGTGCCGCGCGAGGAGGTCCTCGAGCGCGGGGACCACGCCGGCGAGCAGCAGCGTCTTCGGCGCCTCGTCGACCGGCCGGACCAGGCACAACGCGCCGTCTCCGCGGTCCACGAACGGGTCTCTCGACCCCTCCGCGATCCCGCCGGCGCGGAACGCCTCGTCGAGCAGGTCGAACAGAATCGCGCGCAGCCGGGCCCGGGCGGGGTTGGTGCGCGTGGTCGACCCTTCGATGTCGACCACCACGATCGCCCGATGCAGTGGCACGTGCAGCACTGTGGTGTCCATGCCAGACCCCCTTTTTCAGGTGGCTGTTCAGGTGACTACTGAAATCTAGTAGACTTCCACAGATCCAACTGTAAAGGCTCAGCCACCAGCTGAACAGAGCCTCTTCCTTAAGTTCTGACTAAGAACTTCGCCGGAGCGACGAACTGAACAACCCCTCAAACCCACCCTGACCAGCCCCGGCGAGCCTGGTGAGCTGACCAGCCGTCCCCGATGTACAATCGCCGTCACTCACGTTCCAGTGAAGTTCACTGAAGGGGTCTGAAGTCGTGTCCCAGCCGAGCCCCGCCCTCGCCGAGCGCCTCCGCTCACTGCGGAAGCAGAGCTGGGCGGGTGTGGTCATCACCCAGCGCCAGCTCGCCGAGGCGTTCGGGGTGAGCAACGCGCTACTTTCGTCGTGGGAGAACTCCAGCAATCCGACCAGCCCGCCGATGGTCCGGCTCGACGCGTACGCCACCTTCTTCGCCACTCGGCGCTCGGTCGAGGGCCAGGGCTTCAAGGTCTTGTCCGAGGAGCAGCTGACCGACGAGGAGCACCGGCGACGCGAAGACCTGCTCACCGAGCTGACCGACCTGCGCGGCGGCACCCACGAGAGCACCGGCTCGGCCGAATTCGCGCCGGGCAACCTCTGGCGGTTCCCGCCGAACGAGGACGTCGTGATCGTCGATTCGCAGCTGCCCCCGGCCATGCGGATCGAGTACGCGGACCCCGCCAACCCCGACTACTCGCGCCTCTTCAGCTACGCCGACCCGGACGCCCTGATCGAGCTGTACGGCCACATCCGGGCCTGCAACCCGGCCAGCAACGTCTCGTTCCGCACCACGAACAGCACCTCCCCGCTGCGCCCCAAGGACTACACGGCCCACCTCGTGCTCCTCGGCGGCGTCGACTGGAACCCGCAGACCCGTGACCTGCTCAACCTGATCGACGCGCCGGTGAACCAGCTCGGCCGCGGCGGCCCCGGCGAGGACGAGCTGGGCGGGTTCGAAGTGACGCGGGCCGACGGGACGACCGAACGCTTCGACCCCAAGTTCTCGCCCGACGGCACCCTCGTCGGCGATGTCGCGCTCTTCTACCACGGAGTCAACCCGCTCAACCGCAAACGCACCGTCACCGTGTGCAACGGGATGTACGGCCGGGGCACCCTCGGCGCCGTACGAGCGCTCACCGACCCGCGGTTCCGCGATCGCAACCAGACTCACCTGGACACGCGATTCGCCGCCGCGGATTCCTTCAGCATCATCAGCCGCGTGCCGATCTTCAACAACCAGGGACTCACCCCCGATTGGACCCTGGCGGAGCACCGGCTGCACGAATGGCCAGAAACGAGCTGAGATGACCACTGCTGTCGGAGCGCCGGCGCAGCACACCACCCACCGGCACCTGGTGGCCGAGGTCGACGCCGGTATCCGGCCCCAGGCGGCGCTGGACGCCATCGTGGTGCCCAACGGTCGTGACGAGCACGCACTGAGCCATACCTGGACCATCGCCCGCGAGCTCGACGCGCCGGTACTGCTGCTGTGCAGCCACGCGGCGAAAGCCGACCGAGTCGTGCTGGCGGCGAAAGAGGCCGGAGTGCAGGCCTTCGCGATCGACACCGACGGCCTGCCCCGGCACGTCATGCCCCGCTTCGCCACGACCGAGCTGCTGCGGCACCACAACCTGCTCCGCGGTGCCGACACCAGTCTCAAGCGCAACGTGGGCCTGCTGGTCGCGGGCCTCGCGCGCTGGGACCGGGTGCTGTTCCTCGACGACGACATCGCGCTGCCCCGCCCCGCCGATCTGCGCGAGGCCGCGGGACTGCTGGGCGAGTACGTGGCCGTCGGCCTGAACAACATCGGGATGCCGGACAACTCCGTGGTGTGCCACGCCTATCGCGAGTCCGGCGGGTTTCAGGACACCTTCGTCGGTGGTGGTGCGCTCGTGGTGGGCGAGCGGTGCCTCGACTCGTTCTTCCCGGACATCTACAACGAGGACTGGTTCTTCCTCCTGGGCGACAAGGCGTTGCGGCGCACCGCGCTCACCGGCAGCGCGTTCCAGGCGGACTACGACCCGTACAACCTGATCCGCGCCGAGAACGAAGAACTGGGCGACACGCTCGCCGAAGGCGTCTACGCCCTGCTCGACCGAGGTCTCGGTGTCCCGGCCGCGACCAAGGGGTACTGGGCCGAATTCCTGGAGCAGCGCCGGAACTTCATCCGCAAGGCACTGCTTCAGGTGCAGGAAGCAGCCGGACTCGATTTCGCCCGGCGCGACCGGATGGTCGAAGCGCTGCGCACCGCCTTGCGCCAAAGCGAGAACGTGCTCACGCCGGAGCTGTGCGCCGGCTATCTGCGCGCCTGGCAAGAGGACCGCGCGACGTGGTGTGCCCACGTCGCCGACCTCGACGAGCGGCACACGGCCGGTGGTGTGGACAACGCGTTCCGCACGCTCGGCATCAGCGAACTGGTGCTGCGGAGCTAGCGATCCCGCACGGCTAGAGGTTCTTCACGAACACGTGGCACACCTCGGCTTCGGACACGGTGCGGCCGTCCGGCTGCACGTTCTCGGCGTAGCAGACGACCGTGCCGTGTCCCCAGTCCCGATACCCGAGGCGGCGGTACAGCCGGGCCGCGTCGGTGTTGTCCGTGCGCACGGCCAGCGCGCCGCGCCGGTGCCCGCGCTCGGTCAGCCGCTCCTCGGCCGCGCGCACGAGTGCCCCGCCGACCCCGCGGTTGCGCACGGCCGGCAGCACCTCCAGGTGCATCAGCAGCGGCACCCCGGGCAGGCGGATGCGGATCTCGCGTTCCTCGGCGGCCTCGAGCCATAGGTAAAGGTCCCCCACCGGCTGCCCCGCCCACCAGGCCGTGAGCAGCACACCGAGGCCCTCGGCCTGCCGCGCGAGCCGGTTCGCGAAGTACTCGCCACCACCCAGCGCGGCCGTCAGTTTCGCGACGTCCGCCTCGCCGGCTTCCCGGATCGTGGGCGCGGTCTCCCCTTCACCGGCCGGGCAGCCGTCGGCGTCGCGCGGATCGGTCCTGAACATCGCGCCTCCAGCGTAGGGGGCCCCGGCGCAACCGCGCAGCCAGCGAAAGGACCAGTCCGGGCGCGCACCCGGCCCAACACCGAGGGCGCGCGGCATCCCGCCGGATCGCGTCCCGGCCGTGTTCTCCTTGCCCGATCTCGGCGGAACTCAAACGGAAAAGGTCCGGACAACCTCCGCCACCCCGAGCGCCGAGCGTCCGGATTCGCGGGTTTTGCCCGGCTCTTGCCCTAGATCAGTTCCAACGGATCCAGCTGAATCCGCACCGGTTCCGCCGCCTTCCGGGCGTCCCGGCGGGCCGCCGCGTCGTGGAGGAGGGCGGCGAGCGTCTTGCCCTCCGGGCGGGCCACGCGGACCAGCGCGCGTTCGCGGGAGGCGTTGCCCGCGTCGTCGAAGTCGCCGAGGGGGACGGGGCCCAGGATTTCGCCGGTGTCGGGCAGGGGGAGGTCGTCGAGGACGGAGGCGACGGCGTCGGGGGTGCCTTCGACGCTGGCCATGCGCATGGCGGGCGGGAAGCCCAGCTCGCGGCGCTGGCCGAGTTCCAGGCCGGCGTGCCAGGCGGGGTCCCAGCGCACGAGGGCCTGGACCACGGACAGGCCCGCCTCGGCGCCCACGATGATGCGGCCGCCCGAGGAGGCGGGGCGCACCAGGGCGCCGGCGGCCATCCAGCGGCGCAGGGTTTCCTCGGCGGCGCGCAGGTCCTGGCGGCCGAGCAGGGCCCAGCCGTCGAGCAGCAGGGCGGCGCCGTAGCCGCCTTCGGCCACGGGTTCGGCGCCGGGGGTGCAGACCACCAGCGCGGGGCGGCCCGGCACCGTGGCCAGCACCTCCGCGGCGCCCGACGTGCGCACCGGCACGCCCGGGAACGCGCGGCCCAGCTCTTCCGCCGTACGCTTCGCGCCGACGATCACCGCGCGCAGCCGCACCGAGCCGCAGGCCTGGCAGCGGAACGCGGTCTCCGGCACGCCGCACCAGCGGCACGCGGGCGGCTTGGGCGCGCCGTCGACGGAGCCGCCCGGCAGAGCGAGCGGGCCGGCGCAGCGGCGGCAGTGCGCAGGCGTACGGCAGTTGCCGCAGGCCAGCCCGGGCACGTAGCCGCGCCGGGGTACCTGGACCAGGGCCGGCAGGCCCGCCGCGAACGCCTGGCGCGCCGCCTCGAACGCCACCGCCGGCAGCCGGGCGACGCGCGCGGCCTCGTCGCGCGCCACGTCGAAGTCCTCGCCCACCGGCGTGACGCGCGGGGCCGCCGTGCGCAGCTCGGTGCGGTCGGCCACCACGGCCTGCGCCCAGCCCGACTCCACGAGCAGCTGCGCCTCCGCCGTGCGCGCGAAGCCGCCGACGAGCAGGGACGACTTGGTGGCGTGCGCGCGGTCCATGAGCACGTCGCGCACGTGCGGGTAGGGCGCGTGCGGGTCGAGGTGCAGGTCGTCGCCGTCGTCCCACACCACGAACAGGCCCGGGTCGGCCACGGGCGCGAACATCGCCGCGCGCGTGCCCACCACCACGCGCACGGTGCCGCGCAGCACGGCCAGCCAGCGCCGGTACCGCTCCGCGGGCCCGAGCCCGGCGATCAACGCCACCACCGCGTCTTCGCCCACCATCGCGGCACACGCCTCGTGCACCCGCGTGAGGTCCCGGTGGTCCGGCACCACGAGGACGGCGCCCCGGCCGCAGGAGGCCGCCACCGCCGCGGCCTCCGCGAGCCGCCGCGGCCAGTCCTCGCCCGGCAGGGCCTGCCACACGGCGTTGGCCGGCTTCCCGTCGGCCACGGCGTCGAGGAACGCCGGACCACGCTGGTAGCGCGTCCACGCCGACACGTCCGGCACGTCGGGCTCGGGCGCCGGCTCCCCCGCCGGCTCGCCCTCCGCCTTGGCGTGGCGCGGCGGCAGGGCCAGCCGCAGCACGTCGGACAGCGTGCCGCCGTAGCGATCGGCCACCGAGCGGCACACGGCGTGCAGCGACGCCGGCAGCACCGGCTCGCTCGACGTGACGCGTTCGAGGTAGGCCAGCTTGCGCTCGTACTCCGTGGTGTCGGTGCGCTCGACGAGGTAGCCGTCCACGAGCTGGCCCGCGAACCGCACCCGCACCCGGCACCCGGGCACCGCGGCCTCGTGCAGCTTGTCGGGCACCTGGTAGTCGAACGGGCGGTCCAGGTGCGCCAGCGGGATGTCCACCACGACCTTGGCCACGGGCAGCTCGGGCGCCGGCTGCTGCTGCCCCTTGCGCGAAGGGGCCTTCTTCGCGGCCGCCTTGGCCCGGCCGGCCGATGTCTTGGCCGCGGCCGGCTTTCCGGCACGCGGGGAGGAAGCCTTCGGCTCCGAGGCGGAGCGCGAAGGCTCCGGAAGGTCCCACAGCGGGGCGGGTTCGGAGCTGCTCACCCCGAGATCTCTACCAGACCCCACCGACGGTCCCGTCACCAGAACACCACCGGCACGCGCGAAGGCCCCCGTCGTGGTGACGGGGGCCTTCGGACGAACGGATCAGGCGCCCGCGAGCGAACGCAGCGCGTCCGCGCGCGAGGTGTTCTCCCACGGCAGGTCGAGGTCCGTGCGGCCGAAGTGGCCGTACGCCGCGGTCGGCGCGTAGATCGGGCGCAGCAGGTCCAGGTCGCGGATGATCGCGGCCGGGCGCAGGTCGAAGACCTCGCTGATGGCGTCCTGGATCTTCGTCGGGTCCACGGTCTCGGTGCCGAACGTCTCCACGAACAGGCCCACCGGCGCGGCCTTGCCGATCGCGTACGCCACCTGCACCTCCACGCGCCCGGCGAGCCCGGCGGCGACCACGTTCTTGGCCACCCAGCGCATCGCGTACGCGGCGGAGCGGTCGACCTTGGACGGGTCCTTGCCCGAGAAGGCGCCACCGCCGTGGCGGGCCATGCCGCCGTAGGTGTCGACGATGATCTTGCGGCCGGTGAGGCCGGCGTCGCCCATCGGGCCGCCGATCACGAAGCGGCCGGTGGGGTTCACCAGCAGGCGGGTGCCCGCCGTGTCGAGGCCCAGCTCGGCCAGCTCCGGCTCCACCACGTGCTGCTTCACGTCGACACCGAGCATCTGCTCGAGGTCGATGCCGTCGGCGTGCTGCGTGGACACGACCACTGTGTCGAGGCGCACGGGCTGCTCACCCGCGTACTCGATGGTGACCTGGGTCTTGCCGTCCGGGCGCAGGTAGGGCAGCACGCCGTCCTTGCGGACCGCGGTGAGCCGGCGCGACAGGCGGTGGGCCAGCGCGATCGGCAGCGGCATCAGCTCGGGCGTGTCCGAGCAGGCGTAGCCGAACATCAGGCCCTGGTCGCCGGCGCCCTGGCGGTTGATCTCGTCCTCGTCGCTCTCGACCCGCGACTCGTACGCCGTGTCGACGCCCTGCGCGATGTCGGGCGACTGCGAACCGATCGCCACGTTGACGCCGCACGAGTTGCCGTCGAAGCCCTTGGCCGACGAGTCGTAGCCGATGCGCAGGATCACGTCCCGCACGATCGTCGGGATGTCGGCGTAGGCCTCGGTGGTCACCTCGCCGGCCACGTGCACCTGGCCCGTGGTGATGAGCGTCTCCACGGCGACCCGGCTGCGCGGGTCCTTGGTGAGCAGGCCGTCGAGGATCGAGTCGCTGATGGCGTCACAGATCTTGTCGGGATGGCCCTCGGTCACCGATTCCGACGTGAACAGCCTTTTGGTGGACGCAGTCACGACCTCGTCACTTCCCTCGGTTCGAGCTGGGTACCCGCGAAGTTAGGTACCCCTTACACGGCCCCACATTACCCAGAAGGCCTAGTGCTGGAGTCGACGTAACCGCAAGTCTGTTACAGCGTCCCACACTGTGGCCGCGAGTCTGGACTTCGCGCCCAGGGGGATGGCCTGTTCGGTCCCGTCGGCGGCGAGCAGCCAGCCGGAGTTGTCCTCGGTGCCGAACGCCTTGCCGTCACCCACCGCGTTGACCACCATCAGGTCGGCGCCCTTGCGCCGCAGCTTCGTGCGGGCGTGGTCGAGCACGCTGCCGTGCTCGTCGCCGGTCTCGGCGGCGAAGCCGACCACGGTCTGGCCGTCCCGGCGGCCGGCGACCAACTCGGCGAGGATGTCGGCGTTGCGGTCGAGGGTGATCACGGGGTCGGGCGCGTCGTCCGACTTCTTGATCTTGTGCTCGGCCCGCGTGGCCGGCCGGAAGTCGGCGACGGCCGCGGCCATCACCACCACGTCGGCGTCGGCGGCGGCCGCGTGCACGGCCTTGCGCAGCTCCTCGGCGCTCGACACGCGTTCCACGTGCGCGCCCGCGGGCTGCGGCAGCTCGGCGGTGTGCGCGGCGATCAGGGTGACCTCGGCGCCGCGCTGGGCGGCCACGCGCGCGAGCGCGAAGCCCTGCTTGCCCGACGACCGGTTGCCCAGGTAGCGGACGGGGTCGAGCGGTTCGCGCGTGCCGCCGGCGGACACGACCACGCGCAGCCCCTCGAGGTCGCGCGGCAGCGCGCGCGGCTCGTCGAGCAGCAGGCGGGCGAGGTCCACGATCTCGGCCGGGTCGGCCAGCCGGCCCTTGCCGGTGTCGACGCCGGTGAGGCGCCCCGCGGCGGGCTCGGCCACGACCAGGCCGCGCGAGCGCAGCAGCGCGACGTTGTCGCGGGTGGCCTGGTGCTCCCACATCTCCGTGTGCATCGCCGGGAAGAAGGCGATCGGGCACCGGGCGGTGAGCAGGGTGGTGGTGAGCAGGTCGTCGGCGATGCCGTGCGCGGCCTTGGCCAGCAGGTTGGCGGTCGCCGGGACGATCAGCACGAGGTCGGCTTCTTTGCCGACCCGCACGTGCTGCACTTCGGGCACCTCTGTGAACACGCCGGTGTGCACCGGGTGTCCCGAGAGGGCCTCGAAGGTGGCCGCGCCGATGAAGTTCAGCGCGGCCTCGGTGGGCACCACGCGGACGTCGTGCCCCGACTCGGTGAGGCCCCGCAGGACCTCACAGGCCTTGTAGGCGGCGATGCCGCCGCCCACGCCCAGGACGATCCTGGGCTTGGGGTCATTCACCCTCGGTGTGCTCGAGCAGGCCACCGTGGATCTCGCGCAGCGCGATCGACAGCGGCTTCTCGCGGGGGCCCGGCTCCACGAGGGGGCCGACGTACTCCAGCAGACCCTCGCCCAGCTGGGCGTAGTAGTCGTTGATCTGACGCGCGCGCTTGGCCGAGTAGATCACCAGCGCGTACTTCGAGGAGACCTTTTCGAGCAGGTCGTCGATCGGCGGGTTGGTGATGCCCTCGAGCTCTTCCAGCATCGCCTGTTGAACAGCCACTCGTGCTACTCCGTATCGTCCAGGATTCCGGCGGCAGAGGAATCGCCACCGGTAATCAAGTCTAGCAACCTCCGCGCGGCGGCTCCCACCTCGGCGTTCACGACCCGTTCGTCGAACTCGCCCGCGGCCGCCAGTTCGCGTTCCGCCTCGGCGAGCCGGGCCTGCACCGCGGCTTCGGATTCCGTGCCGCGCCCGGTGAGCCGGCCCACGAGCTCGTCCCACGACGGCGGCATCAGCATCACCAGCCGGGCCTCCGGCATGGCCGCGCGCACCTGGCGCGCGCCCTGCAATTCGATCTCCAGCACGGCGGGCCGGCCGTCGGCCAGCGCCCGCTCCACGGGCTCGCGCGGCGTGCCGTAGCAGTTGCCCGCGAACTCCGCCCACTCCAGCAGCCGTCCGTCGGCGACCATGCGGTCGAACTCCGCGCGGGCGATGAAGTGGTAGTGACTCCCGTCCACCTCGCCGGGCCGCGGCTCCCGCGTCGTGACCGAGACGCTGAAGTAGATGTCCGGTTCGAGCTTGCGCAGCTCCCCCACCACGCTCGACTTCCCGACCCCGGAAGGCCCCGAGACGACGGTGAGCCGGGGGCGGGAGGTTCCCCCGCCACCGGCTCACCGTCGCGGTCGGCGCCCCGGATCACCGGGTAGTCCTGACCGACGCCGCTCACTCTCCGCTGAACTCGGCCAGCAGCGCCTTGCGCTGCCGGTCGCCGAGCCCGCGGAGCCTGCGGCTGGGTGCGATCTCCAGTCGTTCCATGGTCTGCTGGGCACGAACCTTGCCGACGCCGGGGAGAGCCTCGAGCAAGGCCGAAACCTTCATCTTGCCGAGGACTTCGTTCTCCTCGGCCTGCTTCAGCACGTCGACCAGAGTGGTACCGCCCCGCTTCAGCCGCTCCTTCAGCTCAGCACGGATGCGGCGGGCGGCGGCGGCCTTCTCCAGCGCCGCAGCACGCTGTTCCTCTGTCAGCTGGGGAAGTGCCACGTTTTCCTCCGGTAGTTCTCAAATCTGGGTGGGTGACGCGACGGTACCCACCCTTGAGCAGCCGCCACAATGCGGGGGTGGCTGGTGGAGACCGATTCCGGGGCCTGCTATTGGTCGTTTTCCCGTGTCTGGGCCAGCAGTTCGGCGACCCGGACGACCGCTTGGCGCAAGGCATCCGGGTCCGGACCGTGCCGCAGCAGGTCCCGCGAAGACGCCGGGAGCACGCCCGGCAAGCCCGCGCCGAACACTGCCCGTAAGTCCGCCGCGGTTGCCCCCTGGGCGCCGAAACCCGGTGCCAGCACGGGCCCGTTGAGGCGGGAAAGGTCCAGCTCACCGGGGCTGATCGTGGCGCCGACGACCACGCCGACGTCACCGAGCGGTTCGGCGTCCGCGTTGTGCGCGGCGGCGGCGTCGACCACGCTCTGTGCCACTGTGCGGCCGTCCGCCAGCCGCGCGCTCTGCAGCTCGTGCGCCTCCGGGTTCGACGTGCGCGCGAGCACGAACAAGCCGTTGCCCGCCGCCGTGGCGGCCGCCACGGCGGGATCCAGCGCACCGAAACCGAGATAGGGCGAAACCGTGGCCGCGTCGGCCGTGAACGCGGCCTTGTCGGCCACGTAGGCGGCCGTGTAGGCCGCCATGGTCGAACCGATGTCCCCGCGCTTCACGTCCAGCAGCACGAGCGCACCGGCGTCGTGGGCCGTGTCCACGACGCGTTCGAGCACCGCCACCCCGGGCGGGCCGAACGCCTCGAAGAACGCCGACTGGGGCTTCACGATCGCCGTGACGGCCGCCAGTGCCTCCGTGGCGCCGAGCGCGAACCGTTCCAGACCACTCACGTCCACGGGCAGGCCCCAGGACTCGATCAGGCCCGGATGCGGGTCGATCCCGGCGCACAGCGGCCCGCGGGCGGCCACCGCTCTCGCCAGCCGCGCCCCGAACCGCTCCGGTGCGGTCATTTCGTGGCCTTCAGCGCCGCCTGGAGGCTCTGGAGGCTGCGCACCCCGATGTCACCCCGGATGAGCGCTTCGATGCCGTGCACGGCCGCCGCCGCGCCCTGCACGGTGGTGATGCAGGGGATGTCCCGCGACACCGCCGCGGTGCGGATCTCGTAGCCGTCGATGCGCGGGCCGCTGTTGCCGTAGGGCGTGTTGATGACCATCTCGACCCCGCCGGCGAGGATCACGTCCACGATGTTGGGTTCGGCCTCGGTCGAACCCTCGTAGTGCTTGCGCACGACCGTGCAGTCGACTCCGTTACGCCGCAACACTTCCGCGGTACCGGACGTCGCGAGGATCTCGAATCCCAAGTCCGCCAGGCGCTTCACCGGGAAGACCATCGAGCGCTTGTCCCGGTTGGCCACCGACACGAACACCCGCCCGGCCGTCGGCAGCGAGCCGTACGCGCCGCTCTGCGACTTCGCGAACGCCTTCCCGAAGGACACGTCCACGCCCATCACCTCGCCCGTGGACTTCATTTCCGGGCCCAGCAAGGAATCCACGCCGTGGCCCTCGGGCGTGCGGAAGCGGTGGAAGGGCAGCACGGCTTCCTTCACCGCCACCGGCGAATCGGCCGGCATCCGGCCGCCGTCGCCTTCGGCGGGCAGCACGCCCGACCCGCGCAGGTCCTTGATCGTCGAGCCGGTCATGATCAGCGCGGCCGCCTTCGCGAGCGGCACCGCGGTGGCCTTCGACACGAACGGCACCGTGCGCGAAGCACGCGGGTTGGCCTCCAGGACGTAGAGCACGTCGTCCTTGAGCGCGTACTGCACGTTCAGCAGCCCGCGCACGCCGACGCCGCGCGCGATCGCCTCGGTGGAGCGGCGCACCTCTTCGAGGTCGGTGGCGCCGAGCGTGATCGGCGGCAGCGCGCACGAGGAGTCGCCGGAGTGGATGCCGGCCTCCTCGATGTGCTCCATCACGCCGCCGAGGTAGAGGTCCTCGCCGTCGAACAGCGCGTCGACGTCGATCTCGATGGCGTCGTCGAGGAAGCGGTCGACGAGCACCGGGTGCTCGGGCGTGACCTCGGTGGCGCGGCGGATGTAGCCGGCGAGGGTCTCCTCGTCGTACACGATCTCCATGCCGCGCCCGCCGAGCACGTAGGACGGGCGCACGAGCACCGGGTAGCCGATCTCGTCGGCGATCCGCTTCGCGCCCTCGAACGACGTCGCCGTGCCGTACTTCGGCGCCGGCAGCCCGGCGTCGCCGAGCACCTCGCCGAACGCGCCGCGGTCCTCGGCCAGGTTGATGGCCTCCGGCGGCGTGCCGACCACGGGCACGCCCGCGTCGGCGAGCCGCTTGGCCAGCCCCAGCGGGGTCTGGCCGCCGAGCTGCACGATCACGCCGGCCACGGTGCCCGACTGCTGCTCCGCGTGCACGACCTCCAGCACGTCCTCGAAGGACAGCGGCTCGAAGTACAGCCGGTCGGACGTGTCGTAGTCGGTGGACACGGTTTCGGGGTTGCAGTTGACCATCACGGCCTCGAAACCGGCTTCGCGCAAGGCGATCGCGGCGTGCACGCACGAGTAGTCGAACTCGATGCCCTGCCCGATGCGGTTCGGCCCGGAGCCGAGGATGAGGACCTTCGGCTTGTCGCTCTGCGCCACGACCTCCGACTGCGCCGCGGGGTCGGTCTCGTAGGCCGAGTAGTGGTACGGCGTGTCCGCCTTGAACTCGGCCGCGCACGTGTCCACGGTCTTGAACACCGGCCGCACGCCGAGGCGGTGGCGCAGCGAGCGCACGCCGTCCTCGCCCGCCAGTTCCGGGCGCAGCGCGGCGATCTGGCGGTCGGACAGGCCCGTGCGCTTGGCACGGCGCAGCAGCTCGCCGTCGAGCACCGGCGCGTCACGCACCTCGGCGCCGACCTCGCCGATCAGCGCGATCTGGTCGATGAACCACGGGTCGATGCCGCTGGCGTCGTGCACCTGCGCCACGGTGGCGCCCAGCCGCAGCGCGCGCTCCACCTCGTAGAGCCGGCCCTCGTGCGGCACGCGCAGCGAGTCCAAAGTGGACTCCATCGTGACGCCCTCGGGGTCGGGCAGGGTCCAGAAGCCGGTGGCCTTGGTCTCGATCGAGCGCATGGCCTTGCCGAGCGCCTCGGGGAAGCTGCGGCCGAAGGACATCGCCTCGCCGACGCTCTTCATCGTGGTGGTGAGGGTGGGGTCCGCGCCGGGGAACTTTTCGAACGCGAAGCGCGGGATCTTCACCACGACGTAGTCCAGCGTCGGCTCGAAGGCCGCCGGGGTCTCGCCGGTGATGTCGTTCTGGATCTCGTCGAGCGTGTAGCCGATGGCGAGCTTCGCGGCGATCTTGGCGATCGGGAACCCGGTGGCCTTCGACGCGAGCGCCGAGGACCGCGACACGCGCGGATTCATCTCGATCACGACCATGCGCCCGTCTTCCGGGTTGATCGCGAACTGGATGTTGCAGCCGCCGGTGTCCACGCCGACCTCGCGCAGCACGGCGATGCCGACGTCGCGCATCACCTGGTACTCGCGGTCCGTGAGCGTCATCGTGGGCGCGACGGTGACCGAGTCGCCGGTGTGCACGCCCATCGCGTCGACGTTCTCGATCGAGCAGACGACCACCACGTTGTCGTGCCGGTCGCGCATCAGCTCGAGCTCGTACTCCTTCCAGCCGAGCACGCTCTCCTCGATGAGCACCTCGGTGACCGGCGATTCGCTCAGGCCGGTGGACGCCAGGCGCTCCAGCTCTTCGGGCGTGTACGCCAGACCGGACCCGAGACCGCCCATGGTGAACGACGGCCGGATCACCACCGGCAGGCCGAGCTCGGCGACAGTGGCGCGCACGTCCTCCATGGTGTTGCACACGCGGCTGCGCGGGACCTCGGCGCCGATCGTGCGCACGATGTCCTTGAACTTCTGCCGGTCCTCACCGCGCTGGATCGCGTCGATGTCGGCGCCGATCAGCTCCACCCCGTACTTTTCGAGCACCCCGCGCTCGTGCAGCGCGACCGCGCAGTTGAGCGCCGTCTGCCCGCCCAGGGTCGCGAGGATGGCGTCGGGCCGCTCCTGCGCGATCACCTTCTCCACGAAGTCCGGCGTGACCGGCTCGATGTAGGTCGCGTCGGCGAACTCGGGGTCGGTCATGATCGTGGCGGGGTTCGAGTTCACCAGGCTCACGCGCAGGCCCTCGGCCCGCAGCACCCGGCAGGCCTGCGTGCCCGAGTAGTCGAACTCGGCGGCCTGCCCGATCACGATCGGCCCGGAGCCGATCACCAGCACGTGCTGGATGTCAGTCCTCTTCGGCATCAGGCCTTCTTCTCCATCAACTCAACGAACTCGTCGAACAGGGGCGCAGCGTCGTGCGGACCGGCCGCGGCTTCGGGGTGGTACTGCACCGAGAAGGCCGGCACGTCGAAGGCGCGCACGCCCTCGACCGTGTCGTCGTTGGGGCAGTAGTGGCTGATCTGCGCGGCGCCGTAGGGCGACTCGAACCGCTGGCCGGGCTCGCCTTCGAGCGCGAAG
This sequence comes from Amycolatopsis rhabdoformis, assembly GCF_035918295.1. Lineage (GTDB taxonomy): Bacteria > Actinomycetota > Actinomycetes > Mycobacteriales > Pseudonocardiaceae > Amycolatopsis > Amycolatopsis rhabdoformis. The sequence goes on along the minus strand of NZ_CP142149.1, from coordinate 654,090 downwards.
CCGTGGTTCTGCGCGGTGATCGCGACGCGGCCGGTGGCCACGTCGATCACCGGGATGTTGATGCCGCGGTGGCCGTAGCGCATCTTGTACGTGTCCAGGCCCAGCGCACGGCCGAGGATCTGGTTGCCGAAGCAGATGCCGAACAGCGGGATCTCGCGCTCCAGCACGGCTTTCGTCAACGCGGTGGCGTGCGCGGTGGTGGCCGGGTCGCCCGGGCCGTTGGAGAGGAAGACGCCGTCGGCTTCCAGCGCCAGCAGGTCTTCGACGCTCGTCGACGAGGGCAGCACGTGGACCTCGATGCCGCGCTGCGTCATCAGGCGCGGGGTGTTGGACTTGATGCCGAGGTCGAGCGCGGCCACGCGGAAGCGCCGTTCGCCCTGGGCCTCGACCACGTACGGCTGGTTCGTGGACACCTCGCCGGCGAGGTCGGCGCCCTTCATCTGCGGGCTCGCCAGGACCTCGGCCACCATCTGCTCGTCGGTGCCCAGCGCGTCGCCGGAGAACACGCCGGCGCGCATGGCGCCCTGCTCGCGCAGGTGGCGGGTGAGCGTGCGCGTGTCGACCTCGGAGATGCCGACCACGCCCTGGCGGGTGAGCTCCTCGTCGAGGCCGCGCTTGGCGCGCCAGTTGGACGGGGTGCGCGCGGGGTCGCGCACCACGTAGCCGGAGACCCAGATGCGGGCCGACTCGTCGTCCTCGTCGTTCCAGCCGGTGTTGCCGATCTGCGGCGCGGTCTGCACCACGATCTGGCGGTGGTAGGACGGGTCGGTGAGCGTCTCCTGGTAGCCGGTCATGCCGGTGCAGAACACGGCCTCGCCGAGCGTGCGCCCGCGCGCGCCGTAGGCGGCGCCGCGGAAGACGCGGCCGTCTTCCAGAACCAGGGCGGCGGGGCCGCGGGTGCCGTTCGCGGTGCTCACTGGGCACCTCCCTTGATGTCGTGATCCGAGTTGTCGGGGGAAAGCTGGTCGATCCACTGTGGATAGTCGTCGAGGTCGTCGCCGCGGAAGCCGGTGTCGAGGTCCACGGCGGAGGTCCCGGTGCCGAGCCGCCAGGTGAGGACGAGCAGCGCGTCGGTGCCCATCACCTTCCCGGCGATCCTCGAGTCGCGGCGGATCCCGGTGACCGCCTCGCGCGGGATCCAGAAATCGGGCGCGCCACCGCGTTCCACCGCGATGCCGCCCGGGTGCAGGCGCCAGACCGCGCCGGTGCGCAGCCCCGCGCCCCGGGTCACGACCCGGTCCTGCCAGTGGCCCGCGGTGGTGGTGCTGACGTAGAGCCCGGTCGACTCCAGCAGGATCTCACCGGGTTCCCCGGGAATCCCCGGGAACGGCGGCACCTGGGCGCTCTGCGAGCGCGACTTGCGCCGCCAGCCCACCCACATGCCCCACAGGCACAGCAGGAAGAAGACGACGATCCCCAGCACGAGGAGGAACCGTTCCATCAGCAGATCTTCCCTTCGCGCGCGGTGATCCGCCCGCGCAGCACGGTGGCCGTCACCACGGCGGGCAGCCGCATTCCCTCGTACGGGGTGTTCGCGGCGATGCTGGCCAGCTCCGCGCCGCGCACCGTCCACTCCGCGGCGGGGTCCACGAGCGTGAGGTTGGCCGGTTCGCCGACCTCGACCGGACGGCCGTGGTCGGGCAGGTTGCCGATCGCGGCGGGCCGCTCGCTCATCACGCGGGCGACGCCGCGCCAGTCGAGCAGGCCCGGCTCCACCATCGCGCGCGCCACGACGGAGAGCGCGGTCTGCAGCCCGAGCATGCCCGGGCGCGCGGCGCTCCACTCCGTGTCCTTGTCCTGCACGGCGTGGGGCGCGTGGTCGGTGGCCACGCAGTCGATCACGCCCTCGGCCAGCGCCGCGCGCAGCTTCTCGACGTCGCCGCCGGTGCGCAGCGGCGGGTTGACCTTGTTCACCGGGTCGTAGGTCTCGAGGCGCTCGTCGGTGAGCAGCAGGTGGTGCGGCGTGACCTCGGCGGAGACCTTCGTGCCGCGGTCCTTGGCCCAGCGCAGCACGTCGACCGTGCCGGCGGTGGACACGTGGCACACGTGCAGCCGCGCCTTCGCGTGCAGCGCGAGCAGGCAGTCGCGGGCCACGATCGACTCCTCGGCCGAGGCCGGCCAGCCCGGGTAGCCCAGGCGCGCGGACTTCTCGCCCTCGTGGGCCTGCGCGCCGACGGTGAGCCGCGGCTCTTCGGCGTGCTGCGCGATCACGGCGTCGAGCGCGGTGGAGTACTCCAGCGCGCGGCGCATCAGCAGCGGGTCGGCCACGCACACGCCGTCGTCGGAGAACACGCGCACGGCCGCGGAGCCCTTGGCCATCGTGCCGAGCTCGGCGAGCTTCTCGCCCTTGAGCCCCACGGTGACGGCCCCGACCGGGTGCACGTCGACCAGGCCGACTTCCTGCCCGCGCCGCCACACGTGGTCGGTCACGAGCGCGTTGTCGGCCACCGGGTCGGTGTTGGCCATGGCGAACACGGCCGTGTAGCCGCCCAGCGCCGCGGCGGCCGAGCCGCTGTCGATCGTCTCGGTGTCCTCGCGGCCGGGCTCGCGCAGGTGGGTGTGCAGGTCGACGAACCCGGGCAGCAGCACCTGGCCGCCGGCGTCGAGGATCTCCGCGTCCTCGGGCACGGAGACCGGTCCGATGGCCGTGATCACGCCATCCTCGATCAGGACGTCGACCGGTTCGCCCTCCCCGTACGGGCGGGCGCCCTTGATCACCAGGCTCACGCGGCGGCTCCTTCACTGGCCAAGAGGTGGTACAGAACCGCCATGCGCACGTGGACGCCGTTGCGGACCTGTTCGGTGATGGCCGAGGCCGGGGAGTCGGCGACCGCCGAGGCGATCTCCATCCCGCGCAGCATCGGACCGGGGTGCAGCACCACGGCGTGGTCCGGCAGCAGCCGCTGGCGGCGCTCGGACAACCCGTAGGCGATGGAGTACTCGCGCGAAGACGGGAAGAACCCGCCGTGCATGCGCTCGGCCTGCACGCGCAGCATCATCACGGCGTCGACGGCGGGCAGTTCCGCGTCGAGGTCGTGCGAGACCGTGACCGGCAGCGTCTCGACGCCGACCGGCAGCAGCGTCGGCGGGGCGACGAGCACCACCTCCGCGCCGAGCGTGGCGAGCAGGTGGATGTTCGAGCGGGCGACGCGGCTGTGCAGCACGTCGCCGACGATCGCGACCCGCCGGTCCTTCAGCGAGCCGAGCCGCTCCCGCAGGGTCGCGGCGTCGAGCAGCGCCTGCGTGGGGTGCTCGTGGGTACCGTCGCCGGCGTTGACCACCGCGGTGCCCGCCGGCGCCAGCCAGCCGGACAGGCGGTGGGCCGCGCCCGAGGCGGGGTGGCGGATGATCACGCAATCGGCGCCGGCCGCGGCGAGCGTGAGCGCGGTGTCGCGCAGCGACTCGCCCTTGTTCACCGAAGAGCTCGACGCCGAGACGTTGATCACGTCGGCGCTCATCCACTTCCCCGCGATCTCGAACGAGACGCGCGTGCGGGTGGAGTTCTCGTAGAACAGGGTGATCACCGTGCGGCCGCGCAGCGTCGGCAGCTTGCGGACCTCCCGGCCGAGCAGCGTGTGCTTCAGCTCGTCGGCGGTGTCCAGGACGGCCGTGGCGGTGTCGGCGTCCAGACCGTCGGTGGCGAGCAGGTGCTTCACCGGGATTCTCCTTCCGGCGCGCGGAGCAGGACCGCGTCGCGCCCGTCCGTTTCGGACAGCAGCACGGACACGCCCTCGGCCCGCGCGGTGGGCACGTTCTTGCCGACGTAGTCGGCGCGGATCGGCAGCTCGCGGTGGCCGCGGTCGACGAGCACGGCCAGCTGCACCGCGCGCGGGCGGCCGTGGTCGCGCAGGGCGTCGAGCGCGGCGCGGATGGTGCGGCCGGAGAACAGCACGTCGTCGACCAGGATCACCACGCGGTCGTCGATGCCGCCGGGCGGCAGCTGCGTCTGCTCGAGCGCACGCGGCGGACGGCGGCGCAGATCGTCGCGGTACAGGGTGACGTCGAGGGCCCCGGTCGGGGGAACGACCCCGGAGAACTCGCCGATCTTCCCGGCGAGCCGGGTGGCCAGCGGAGTGCCGCGGGTCGGGATGCCCAGCAGCACGGGGGGTGCCGGTGGGGCGGATGAGGCATCGCCGGAAAAGCTCGCACCGAGTGCGGTCTTCTCGATGACCTGATGGGCCATCCGGGCGATGGTGCGCGCGACATCGCCGGCCGAAAGGAGCTCGCGCTCTCCGACCGGTTCCGCCGCGCCACGCGGACGTGACGACAAGGCGGACCTCCTTCCCCGCCTCTCTGGACGGGTCCTTAAAGGACGTCGACTCCCAGCTCGTGCTGGGAAATCGCACCGACAGTAGCAGGAGAGGTCAATCAGCCTTCCGGGTGGTGTGCCCACGTCCGCGACCAGGTACGAAGACCTTCTGCTTGACCTGGTGACAACTATGCGTAACCATTACTCTGAGTATTCGACTCGAGGAGTCCCCTGACCGGTCACCTGAACCGGCGTGGGGGTGAGGAAACGGAGAACCACCAGATGGGCGATTACGCCAAGGCGCTCGGGGCCAAGCTCCGCGGGATCCGCCAGCAGCAGGGCCTTTCCCTGCACGGGGTCGAGCAGAAGTCGGGCGGCCGCTGGAAGGCCGTCGTCGTCGGCTCGTACGAGCGTGGCGACCGCGCCGTCACCGTCCAGAAGCTGGCCGAACTGGCCGACTTCTACGGAGTGCCGGTGGTCGAACTGCTGCCGGAGGGCCGCGTGCCCTCGGGTGCCGAGCCCGCCACGAAGATCGTGATCAACCTCGAGCGGCTCCAGCAGCTGCCCGCGGAGAAGGTCGGGCCGCTCGCGCGGTACGCGGCCACCATCCAGAGCCAGCGCGGCGACTACAACGGCAAGGTGCTCTCCATCCGCACCGAGGACCTGCGGTCGCTCGCGATCATCTACGACATGACCCCCGGTGAGCTCACCGAACAGCTCATCGACTGGGGTGTCCTGCCGCCCGAGGCCCGTCCGTCCAAAGAAGACTGATGGGCGGCGGTTGCCCGACGCGGTGGGTGTTTTCGGCGGGGCACCGGAAACACCCACCACGCTTCGGACACCCGCCGGTCCGGCTGCGGACGGTGATCAACATCGCTCCGGCCGGCCCCTCGCACCCGCGTGACCCTTCGGCGCGTGACCCTTCGGCGCGTGACCCTTCGGCGCGTGACCCGTTCGGGCTAGCGCTTCCGGGTTGTGGTGACGGTGAACCCAGTTCACCGGGCGACGCCCGGGCGGGCTCGATCACGGCCTGGCACCGGCTCGGCCACGTGTGGTGTGACGAAGACCTCTTCCGGACCCCACTCGTGAGGCTTCCTGGGGCACCTCAGCACAACGCCGAAGGCCGCGGCTCCGACGAGGAGCGCGCGGCCTTCGGCGATTTTCAGGCTCGGATGTGCCGTTGTGGGCTAGAGCACCGCCCGCAGCCGGTCGGCGATCGTGCCGATGCGGCCGAGCACGCCGTTGACGAACCGCGGCGAGTCGTCCGTGGACAGCTCCTTCGCCAGCCCCACGGCCTCGTCGATCGCGACGGGGTCGGGCACGTCGGAGGACCAGAGCATCTCGTAGACCCCCACCCGCAACACCGCCAGGTCGACCGGCGGCATGCGCTCAAGGGTCCAGCCCTGCGCGTGCTCGGCGAGGAGCTCGTCGACCTGCTCGCGATGGGTCGTGACCCCCTCGACCACGGTGATCGTGTAGTCCGCGACCGGGTCCACGTCGGTGGACCCGACCCGGTCGGCCAGCAGCGTGACCGGGTCGGTGCCGCGTTGCGAAGCTTCGTACAGCATCTCGACGGCACGCCGGCGGGCTTGGCGCCTGCTGATCGCACCGCCGCGGTTCGGGTGCGGCTGCTGCTTGTCCGCCATCAGCCGGAGACGCGGCCGAGGTACCGGCCGTCGCGCGTGTCGACCTTGATCTTCTCGCCGGTCGAGACGAACAGCGGCACCTGGATCTCGGCGCCGGTCTCGAGCGTCGCCGGCTTGGTACCGCCGGTGGACCGGTCGCCCTGCAGGCCGGGGTCGGTGTGCTGGATGAGGATCTCGACCGAGGTCGGGAGCTCGACGTAGAGCGCCTCGTTCTCGTGCACCGCGACCTGGACCTCGGTGTTCTCGAGCATGTAGTTGGCGTTGTCCGACACGACCTCGGCCGGAACCGTGATCTGGTCGTAGGTGTCGCCGTCCATGAACACGAAGTCCTGACCGTCCTTGTACAGGTAGGTCATGTTCCGGCGGTCCACGGTGGCCGTTTCGACCTTCGTGCCGGCGTTGAAGGTCTTGTCGACGACCTTCCCCGTGAGCACGTGCTTGAGCGTGGTGCGCACGAACGCACCGCCCTTGCCCGGCTTCACGTGCTGGAACGCGGTGACGGTCCAGAGCTGGCCCTCGAGGTTGAGGACGAGCCCGTTCTTCAGGTCGTTGGTGGTGGCCACGAGCTTTCGGTCTCCTGTGTCGATCTCTTCGTCCGCGGCCCGTCTCAGACGGCCACGAGGTCCTTGGTGCTCAGGGTGAGGAGTTCGGGCCCGGAGTCCCGCACGACGAGCGTGTCCTCGATGCGCACGCCACCGCGCCCCGCGAGGTACACGCCGGGCTCGACGGTGACCGCCATACCGGCGGACAGTGTACCGACGCCCGTGGTAGCGAGGCTGGGCGCCTCGTGCACCTCGAGCCCGACGCCGTGGCCGAGGCCGTGCGCGAACTCCTCCGCACGTCCGGCGGCGGCGATCACGGAGCGGGCCGCGAGGTCCACTTCGGACACGTCGGCGCCCGGGAACACGGCCGCGGTGCCCGCCGCCTGCGCGCGGTGGACCAGGTCGTAGAGCTCGCGCTGCCAGTCGGCCGCCTTGCCGAGCACGAACGTGCGGGTCATGTCGGAGTGGTACCCGTCCACCGTCGCGCCGAAATCGAGCTTCACGAAGTCGCCCTCGCGCAGCTCGGCGCCGGTGGGCTGGTGGTGCGGGATGGCCGAGTTGGGCCCGGCGGCCACGATCGTGGCGAACGACGGCTCCGACGAACCGTGCTCCAGCATCCGGTTCTCCAGGTCGCGCGCCACTTCCAGCTCGGTGCGCCCGGCCCGCAGTCCGCCGGCCGCCAGCAGGTCGGCGAGCGCGCGGTCGGCCGCCGCGCAGGCCGAGCGCAGGGCCGCGACCTCGACCTCGTCCTTCACCGCGCGCAGCTGCTCGATGAGGCCCGGCGTGCGGACCAGCGTGACCTTGTCGAAGCGCACCTTGAGCACCTCGTGGTTCTCCACGCTCACGTGCTGGCTCTCGAAGCCGGTGCGCCCGTAGGTCGAGTGGGCGCGCGCGGCGAAATCGGCGAGCACGCGGTCGCTGGCGCGGCCCATCACCCGTTCGAGGTCGGGGACCTCGGACGCCGACTGGGTCGTGTAGCGGCCGTCGGTGCAGAACACGGTCTGCGCCTCGCCGCCGGCGTGCACGAGCAGCGCGGCGTTCGACCCGGTGAACCCGGTGAGGTAGCGGATGTTGAGCAGGTCGGTGACCAGCAGCGCGTCGACCCCGGACTCGGTGATCAGGGACCGCAGCGCGCCACGACGGTGAGCATGGGTTTCAGGCACCCGGCCAGCTTAACCACGCCGTTGCCCCGCTCCCGCCCACCGACCCGCCGACGCGACGGACGGGGCACCGGGGTGGACCACACCGCGTTCACCCGGTGGCACCTACACTCCGGACATGCTGGGTGCCTGGTTGACTCGCGGGCTGGTCATGGCCGTCGTGCACGCCGCCGCCATGACGCTGCTCGCCAAGTGGTCCGTGTTCCACCCGACCGACCAGACGGTGATCACGTCGGTCACGCTCGCCGTGCTGGTGGGTGTGGCGGCGCTGTGGGGCGCGGTCGACGGCTGGCTCGGCAAGCCGGACCGCGGGCGGGCCTGGTTCATCGCGTCGCTGGTGGCGGGCGTGGTGTCCGGCATCCTGTACGTGATCGGGCGCGCGGTGTTCGTGGACCAGACCGGCACGGCGGAGCTGGGCGCGGCGCTCACCGGCGGTGCGGCGTTCTCGGCGCTGCTCGTGATGGTGCCCGCCGGGCTGGGGTTGTTCGTCGGCTCGCGCGTGCGGCGGCCCGCGGCCGAGGAAGAACCCGAGCCGGAGGACCACGGGCCCGACGACGGGTCGGGCAGCCAGTCGGGTCAGCTGGAGCTGCCGGAGGCCGAACCGGCCACCTCGGCGACCTCGGCCACGTCCGCTGCGGCACCGCGGCCGAAGCCGTCGCCGGTCAGCCGCCCAGCGGCGGCCCGGGCGCGTAAGCGGCCCACTGTCGCGGGTCGATCTCCGTCACCGCGGCCCCGTTGAGGCCCACGGTCGTGGTGTCGGGCAGGCCGTAGAGCTCGTTGCCGAGCACCACGCCGTAACCCTGGCCATAGGCGTGCACCACCGGCGTCGCGGACTTCAGCGTCGCCTTCACCGGCAGGCCCTCCACGGGTGCGAGCGGCCGGTCCACGACCTCGCCGGCGAGCGCCGCGGCCACCGAGCGGCGGTCCACGCGGATGCGCACGCCACTGCGGAACAGGTCCATCCGGCGGTCCGGTGACGGCATCGCGACGCCGTCGAACGTGGTGGTCACGCGATCGGGCGTCGAGCAGCCGCCCGCGCCGTGCACGTCGAGCCCGAAGTGCTTCAAGGCCGTCGGCGCGCTCGCGGAGCCGATCGCGGTCGCGCGCACCACGTCGAACGGCACGGTGTCGCACGGGTCGGTGGGCGACGTCGGCGCGTGGCCGTCGGGACGGCGGACGAGGCCGGGCCCTTCCTTCCACGCGCCGGGGATCACGAGCGGCGTGTAGGGCTGCAGGGTGAAATCGCGGTCCCAGAAGGTGAGGCTGGTGCCGGCCGCGGTCTCGTGCGCGATCACGAACGCGTCGAGCGCGCCGACCCATTCGAGGTCGGCGCTGAAGCCGTCGACCACCGAGCGTTCACGCGGCGCGTTGGTGCCGGCGACGGGCGCGAAACCCTGCTCCCCCAACGCTTCCACGCCGGTGCGGAACGCCGGGTCGTGGGAGCGGATCACGAACTGGCCGGCCCCGTTCCAGCCGGCCGCGCGGCCGGTGGTGTCGGTGAACATCAGGTAGTACCAGCCGTCGAGGAACACGACCGAGGGCTGGCCGGCGCCGTAGACGTTGTCGCGGTGCACGTCGTGCGAAGGCCCGAGGATCGGCCGGCCGCCCGCCGCGCGCGTCCAGTGGATGCCGTCGGAGCTGGTGGCGAGGCCGATCGCGTTGCCGAGCGCGTGGTCGCCCGCCGCGCCCGTGTAGTAGAGGTAGTAGGTGCCGCCGACGCGCAGCACCGACGGGTCGCACGTGTGCACACCGTCGAAGTTGCCCGGTGCGCCGGAGAGCACGGCGATCGGGGCACCGCCGCCGGGTGCGGTGAACGGACCGTCGGCCGTGGGCGCTTCGGCGTAGAGGATGTCGTCGCCGGGCGGGGCCGCGCTGCCGTACTGGCTGCACCACCACAGGCGGGTCTTGCCGTTTTCGACCATCGCGGTGGGGCCGTAGTTGTAGACCGCGTCGGCGGCACCGGCCGCGACCACTCCCGGGCTCTGCCGGCCGCCCGAGGTCTCCAGCGGCACGTTCGCGATGCGCGGCGGTTTCGCCGGTGCGGGCTTGCCGCCCTCGAGGCCGCCGTGGCCGGGTCCCTCGGCCTGGGTCTGCGCGTAGCTGTCGCTGCAGCCCGCCACCACGACCCCCGACAACGCCAGGGCGAACAGGGCTCGCACGGGTCGCCGAGCCCCGCCACGAAACGGGTGCATGATGGTCGAGTCTAACCAGTCCTAACCCGGTTGGGTGAACGTGTCCCCATCTGCGGAGTGTTCGAGGGCAACGAGCTCGACCTCGAAGCCGTCGTCGTTCTCGAGGTAGGCCGCGTAGTGCGCTTTCCCGCCGGCGTGGGGAAAACGGTCCGCGAACAGCGGTCGCCAGCCGGGGCCGCCGGCCGCGAACTCGTCGACCTCGGCGCGCGTGGCCACGTGCAGGGCGAGGTGGTTGAGGCCCGGTCGCGTGCGCTCGTGCTCGGCCGCCGTCCTCGCGGGTGAGGCTTCCACCACGAGGTAGGTCGGGCCGAGCCGCCAGCTCACGCCGTGGGGCCAGCGCTGGTACTCGCGCCAGCCGAGGCGGCCGAGCAGCCAGCCCCAGCTGCGCTCGGCGCGCGCGAGGTCCGGCACCCACAGCTCGAGGTGGTGCGGCCGGCCGTGCGCGGCGGGCAGCGCGACGAGCACGCCGTGCGGATCGCCGTAGTGCACGCCGGACCCGACGTCGAGGAACCCGAGCCGGCGGGTCACGGCCAGGCTGGCCGCGTTGTCCTCGTGCACGAGCGCCCACACGGCGGGCAGGCCGAGCGTGGTGAGGCCGTGGTCCACGAGCGCACGGGCGGCTTCGGTGGCGAAGCCCTTGCCCGCGTGCTTCGCGGCGATGTAGTAGCCCAGCTCGGCGACCTCGCCGGGCAGCTCACTCGACGGCCGCAGGTGCGCGACGCCGATGACTTCGCCTGGGTGCTCGACGTGCTCGATCACCCAGTGGCCCTGGCCTTCGGGCCCGGAGTAGGCGAGGCGGCGGGCCACCATGGCGCGGGCCTGCTCGGGGTCGGAGAAGTCGGCGGCGAAGAACCGGCTCATCGCCGGGTCGGCGAACACCGCCACCACGGCGTCGGTGTCGGCCTCGGTCAGCGTGCGCAGCCGCAGCCGTTCGGTGGTGAGCGGCGGTGTCACTTCGCGTTCGAGGCGAGCCACCGCAGCGCGAGCGGGTACCCGTCCACGCCGAGCCCCACGAGCACGCCGGTGGCGATGTCGGAAAGCACGCTGTGGTGGCGGAACTGCTCGCGCTTGTGCACGTTGCTGATGTGCAGCTCGATCAGCGGCGCGGACAGCTGCGCGGCGGCGTCGCGCACGGCGATCGAGTAGTGCGTCCAGGCGCCGGCGTTGAGCACGACCGGGTTCCCGCCGTCGGCGGCCTCGTGCAGCCAGCCCACCAATTCGCCTTCGTGGTCGGTCTGGCGCACCTCGACGTCGAGGCCGAGCTCGGCGCCGGTGCTCACGCACAGGGCCACGAGGTCTTCGTGGGTGGTCGCGCCGTACACGGCGGGCTCGCGCTTGCCGAGGCGGCCGAGGTTGGGGCCGTTGAACACGAAGACCTTCACAGCAGCACGCTCCCGCCGCTCTTGGGGGCGTCGGCCGCGATCGCCGAGTAGGCGGCGGCCAGCAGCGCCGGGTCGGGGCCTTCGAGCCGACCGGGCTTGGCGAGCGCGTCGAGGACCACGAACCGCAGGACACCGGAGCGGGTTTTCTTGTCGCCCTTCATGCTTTCCATGAGCTGCCCGAGCGCGTCGGCGTCGTAGGTGGTGGGCAGGCCGAGCAGCTTCAGCACGGAAGCGTGGCGCGCGGCGGTCTCGTCGTCGAGGCGGCCGGCGAGGCGGGCCAGTTCGGCGGCGAACACGAGGCCCACGCTCACGGCCGCGCCGTGGCGCCAGCGGTAGCGCTCGCGGCGCTCGATGGCGTGGCCGAGGGTGTGGCCGTAGTTGAGGATCTCGCGCAGGTCGGATTCGCGCAGGTCGGCCGCGACCACGTCGGCCTTCACCTGGATCGAGCGGCGCACCAGCTCGGCGAGCACGTCGCCGGTCGGGTCGAGGGCGGCTTCGGGGTCGGCCTCGATGAGCTCGAGGATGCGCGGGTCGGCGATGAAGCCGGTCTTCACGACCTCGGCCATGCCGGCCACGAGTTCGTTGCGCGGCAACGTCTCCAGGGTCGCGAGGTCCACGAGGACCGCGCTCGGCTCGTGGAACACGCCGACCAGGTTCTTGCCGGCCTCGGTGTTGATGCCGGTCTTGCCGCCGACGGCCGCGTCGACCATGCCGAGCAGCGTGGTCGGCACGTTCACCAGGCGCACGCCGCGCATCCAGGTGGCGGCGACGAAGCCGGCCAGGTCCGTGACGGCGCCACCGCCGAGGCCCACGACCACGCCGCGGCGGTCGAGGCCGATGCGGCCGAGGACCTCCCAGCAGAAGCTCGCGACGGAGAAGGCCTTGCCGTCCTCGGCGTCCGGGATCTCCACGCGGTGCGCGTCGAGGCCGGCTTCGGCGAGCTCGTCGCGCACGGCCTCGGCCGTGGCGGTGAGGGTGGGCGGGTGGATCAGCGCGATCTTCGACGCGTCGGCGAGCTGCGCGGTGAGCTCGGCGAGCAGGCCGCGGCCCACGAGCACGTCGTACGGGTGCGCGGTCTCGACGCGGATCCGGACGGGTTGGGACACGGGTTTCCTCACTCCTGGTCGTGCTGCCGGTGGGCGCCTAGGGGTTCTGCGCTTCGGCCGGTTCGATCGCGGCGACCGCCGCGGCCACCACTTCGGCGGGCGAGCGGTGGTCGGTGTCGACCTCGACGGTCGCGACCTCCCGGTACACCGGCAGGCGCGCGTCGAGCAGGGCTTTGAACGTGGCGCGCGGGTTCACGCCCGCGAGCAGCGGGCGCGCGCTCGAGAGGCCGGTGCGCTGCACGCCGGCGGCGAGGCCGACGTTGAGGAACACCACGGTGTGCTTCGCCAGCAGCGCCCGGGTTTCCTCGGTGAGGGGGGCGCCGCCGCCGAGGGAGAGCACGCCGTCGTGTTCGTCGAGGGCCGCGGCCACGGCCTGGGCTTCGAGCGCGCGGAAGGCGGGCTCGCCGTCGTCGGCGAAGATGTCGGCGATCGCGCGGCCGGCGCGCTCGACGATGTCGTCGTCGGTGTCGCGGAAGGCCACGCCGAGCGCTTCGGCGAGCAGCGGGCCCACCGTGCTCTTGCCCGAGCCCGGCGGTCCGACGACCACCGCGCGGGGGCTCACCAGCGCTCCTCGAGCGCCTTCAGGTAGGCCTCGGCGTTGCGCTTGCTCTCGGCCAGCGAGTCGCCGCCGAACTTCTCCAGCGCGGCGTCGGCCAGCACCAGCGCCACCACGGACTCCAGCACGACACCCGCACGGGGCACGGCGCACACGTCCGAACGCTGGTGGATCGCGACGGCCGGCTCGCCGGTGCGCACGTCCACCGTGGACAGCGCCTTGGGCACCGTGGAGATCGGCTTCATGGCCACGCGCACGCGCAGCGGCTCGCCGTTGGTGATGCCGCCTTCGAGGCCGCCGGCGCGGTTGGACCGGCGCGTGACGCCGACGGGGCCGGTGCCGCGGTCGATCTCGTCGTGGGCCTGGCTGCCCCAGCGGCGGGCCGTGGTGAAGCCGTCGCCGACCTCCACGCCCTTCATCGCCTGCACGCCCATGAGCGCGCCCGCGAGGCGCGCGTCGAGGCGACGGTCCCAGTGCACGTGCGACCCGAGCCCCGGCGGCAGGTGGTAGGCCAGCACCTCGATCACGCCGCCGACGGTGTCGCCCGCCTTCCGCACGGCGTCGACCTCGGCGACCATCGCCTCGGTGCCCTCGGCCGAGAACGCCCGCACGGGGCTCTCGTCGATCGCCGCCAGGTCTTCGGGCAGCGGCAGCGGCCCCTCGGGCGCGTCGGCCGCACCGATCGACACGACGTGGCTCAGGATTTCCACCCCGAGCAGCTGGCGCAGGAAGTTGCGCGCCACCGTGCCCAGAGCCGTGCGCGAGGCCGTCTCGCGCGCACTCGCGCGCTCCAGCACGGGGCGGGCTTCGTCGAAGCCGTACTTCTGCATGCCGGGCAGATCGGCGTGCCCGGGGCGCGGCCGGGTGAGCGGCTCGTTGCGCGCCAGGCCGGCGAGCACCTCCGGGTCCACCGGGTCGGCCGCCATGACCTGCTCCCACTTGGGCCACTCGGCGTTCTCGATCTGCACCGCGATGGGCCCACCCTGCGAGATCCCGTGGCGCACTCCGCCCAGGATCTGCACGTGGTCGGTCTCGAAACCCATGCGCGGACTGCGACCGAACCCGAGCCTGCGCCGCGCGAGCTGCGCGGTGAGGTCTCCGGTGGTCACCTCCACACCAGCGGGCAGGCCCTCGAGCACAGCGGCGAGGGCGGGTCCGTGCGATTCTCCTGCGGTGATCCAGCGCAACACCGGCCAATCCTGTCATGGCTGGTGGGACAGCCGGCCGGGAGCCCCTCAGCTCGGTGCCACGCCGGAGGCCGCGCCCGGGAAGACGGCGCAGATCCAGGTGGCGAGGAGAAGGGCTGGACCGTGGGGGACGCCGTGGTGGAGGGGGCGGCGAGCTGGTGTGAGGGGCCGGTTCGGGGTGGATGGCCCGGCTGGTTTGGGCGGCGCATCCGGCGCACTGGACCAAGCTGGCGCTTCTGACTCGACGATCGCGCTCAGGCGGGCCACGCCGCCGAGCCCGGCGGTGCGAGGTGTCCGCGCCGCGGCTTGCAGCCGGACGCCCAGGGCGGCGCTCATGGCCGCGGCCGCGACGGCCGCGAACGCGGTCGAGGCCCACCCCAGCACGCCCAGCACCGCGCCGAGAACGCCGGCGAGCTTCACATCGCCCGCACCCATCCGTCCCGGCAGCGCACGGTGGACGGCCAGGTGCGCACCACCGAACACGAGGGCGCCGGCCGCGGCATCGGTGAGGATCGCGGGTCCGCCGCCGGTCAGGGCGCCCAGGGCGACAGCCGCGGCCATGGCGGGGTAGGCGGGCAGGGTCAGCACATCGGGCAACCGCCGATGCCGGACGTCAGCGAGGCTCAGCGGCCCACCGACCACCGTGAGCAGCCACGGCACCGGCCACCACCACGGCGCCCACGCCCCGCTCCCCCACCGCCACGCCACCACGACGAGCCCGCCCACGACGAGCCCCACCGCCCCGACCACCGACACCGGCGCATCGGCCTTCTTCAACAACCACACCAGGAGCGGCACCACGGCGGCCCCTGCGACGACGAATCCCCAGGACATGCCATCCACGTTCGCAGCGCCCGCGGCGGGGGCCAAGAAACTGCTGTCGCGAGTGGACCGTTCGCGCCGGAATGGCGGGGAATTCACTCGGCTGGGGAGGACAAGTCGAGGGATCGCATCCCGGACCAGGGCTGCCGCGGGCAACCTGCCGCTCGAAATCCGAGGATTCGGGCAACGCCGCGGCACCCGACCACAGCCGGAATGCTGTCGGCGGCCACCCTCGCACAGCTGTTCTCGGCTGGGATCGATCAGCCGCCGCCACTTGGCGGCCGGATGTCGCCGGGACACCCATGACGTTTCGCAAACACAACGACTAGCGACACCGGTCAGCCGCCGCGGGCCACACGCTGCTCGAAAACCGGGCATCGGCGCAACCCCGGCAGCTTTCGGCAGTCGGCGCCCGACGTGGGAGATCGGCTGGTGGCGGAAGCACTCCCGCCGCAACCCGAAAGAGTCGGGTGGCGGCGGGAGTGTGAGCGGCAGGTCGGGTGACGGTCAGGGATAAACCAGGCGCATCAAGGGTTTCCCGGTCCGCACGCTGCGGATCTCCAGCGAAGCGATCTCCTGCGACTTCATCGGCGTGCCCACCACGACCTTGGCCGTGTTCTCGGGCAGGGCCTTCCAGGTGGCGAGTTCGGTTTCGGTGCCGTCGCGACCGAGGGCGACCAGGGAGTAGTCGCCGCCCTTGCCGCCGCGGTAGCTGCAGGACATTTCGACCTCGGTGCCCCACGTCTGGGGGTCGATGCGGGCCGCGGCCTGGATCGGGTACTCGCCGAGGGCCGACATGGGCAGCGTCGGTGGTGCGGGCGGCGGCGCGGCGATGGCGGGTACGGCGGGCTGCGGGGCGGGTGTGTCCGGCAGCGAAAGCGTGACCGCCAAGGCCACCCCCGCCGCGACAGCCACCGCCGTCGCTCCACTGGTCACCCCGGTGCGGATACGCCGGCGGCGCCGAACTTTGCGCATCAGGGTGGGCAACAGGTCGGGCATCGGCACCGAACCCGGTGAGCCGGGCACCGACAGCTCGGCATTCGGCTCCTGGCCCGACATCAGCGACTGGTCCGGCGAACCGGGCGCTGTGAACAGCTCGGTTTCCGGGTCCCGGTCCGATCCCGGCGAATCTCCCGACACCGTCGACAGCTCGCCTTCCGGCGCTCGGCCCGACACAGGCGAATCCCCCGGCACCGGTGAACCCGGCACAACCGGATCGGAACCCGAGGCCGACACCGGTGACTCCGGCCGCGGCGGCAGGTCCGGCGCCCAGGAACCCGAGCCCGGCACCGATTCCGGCGCCGTCACCACGGAGTCCCCGGAGCCCACCGAACTCACAGCAGTCCCAGAACCCCCGCTCTCCCCCGGCACCTCACCCCGAGTCTGCGCCAACAACCCCGGCAACCCCGCCAACTCCCGCACCGCCGCGGAGCACCGTTCGCACGTCGGCAGGTGGGACTCGAACGCCTGCCGGTCCTCCGGTGACAGCGCGCCGAGGACGTAGGCGGCGTCGTAGGTCGCGAAGTCGTCCGTGGTCACTGGGTCACCCCCCGCTCTTCCAAGGCCAGGCGAAGTGCCCGGAGCGCGTAGTGCGTGCGGGACTTCACCGTTCCCTCGGCGATCCCGAGGGTCCGGGCGGCGTCGGCCACCGAGTACCCCAGGAAGTAGCACAGTTCGAGCACCTCGCGGTGGCGCGTGGACAGCTCGCCGAGCGCCTCGGCCACCAGCCAGCCTTGCACGGCGCGCTCGGTGCCGTCGGCGACGGCGCGCTCGGGGGGTGCGTCGGTGACGACCTCCGAGCGCGTGGTCGCCGAGCGCCAGCCGTCGATGGCGATGCGCCGGGCGACCGTGAACAGCCACGCGCGGGCCGAGCCCTGCGACTGGTCCAGCACGTCGGTGTGGCGCCAAGCCCGCAGCAGCGTCTCCTGGACCACGTCCTCCGCGTGGATCCGGTTGCCGCCGGTCAGGTGCAGGGCGTAGGACCAGAGCGCGGCCGCGTGTTCTTCGTGCAGCGCGCGCATCAGCTGGTCCTCGACGTCGCTCCTCGCCACGGAAAGCCCCGGGTCAGCGACCGGCCGGCACCGCGCGCGAGGACGACTGCCGCGCGCGCACCTCCTGCACCAGCAGCACCAGGCCGCAGATCACGCACAGCGCCTCGGTCACGACACCCCAGTACTCGAACTGGCTGTTGAACTGGTCGTGCACGCCGTACAGGCCCACGGTCACCGACAGCAGGTACGCGAGCAGCGTCACACCGCCGAAGCCGAGCGTGAAGAACGGCGGCACCCAGTGGTGCCACACCAGCAGCGCCACGGCGATCACGATGCCGGCGATGCCGTTCACCAGGAACAGCGGGCCGACGACCGCGATGTCCGAGTAGCCGCTGCCGAAGTACAGGTAGAAGTGCACGGCGGCGGAGCCCACGAGGCCGATCGCGCCCAACCCTCGCATCCAGTTGGCCAGCATGATTTTCTCCTCACCCTTCGAAATCCCTCTCCCCCACTACACGGGGCGACCGGCCATCCGGTTCACCGAAGTTCACCGATGCGGTGAACGGGTGAACCAGCCGCGCCGTCGTTTCGTTAGTAGGAGCATGACTGCCGAACTGCACTCCCGCCGCTCCGTTCTCACCACCGGGGCCGCCGTCGCCGGTGTCGCCGTGGGCACCGTCGCCCTCGCGGCCTGTGGCGCCGGCTCGGACTCGGGTTCGTCGGGCGACGCCCCGAAGCCCGGCGGGAAGGTGATCGCGCTCGCCGACGTGCCCGTCGGCCAGGCGAAATCCGCCAAGACCCCCGACGGCCAGGACGTGATCGTGGCCCAGCCCACCGCCGGAACCGTGAACTGCTTCAGCGCCATCTGCACCCACCAGGGCTGCACCGTGAACCCGCCCCAGGGCGCCGAGATCCACTGCCCCTGCCACGGTTCGGTGTACGACTCGCTCACCGGCGCGGTGAAGAACGGCCCGGCCGAGAAGCCGCTGCCCAAGATCAACGTGAAGGTCGACAACGGCGAGGTCGTCACCGCCTGACGACCCGAACCACCCACGACACGCGAAAGGGCCCCTTGTGGACGATCACCGTCCACAAGGGGCCCTTCCTCGTCGAAGCAGCCGAAGCCGCCGAAACAGGCGAAGCAGCTGAGGCGGCTCAGCTGTTCCAGCTGAACAGCGGATCACCCGCGGCGACCGTGCGCCCGGCCTCGAGGCCCGCGAGCACGTCGGCCTGGGCGTCGAGCCCCACCACGGGCACGATCGGCGAGTAGCCCTTGGCCGCCACGGCCTCGGGGTCCCAGCCGACCACGGGCTGGCCGGCGCGCACCTGCTCGCCCTTCACCACGTGGAGGGTGAAGCCCTCGCCCTTCTCCTTCACGGTGTCGATGCCGAGGTGCACGAGCACGGCCCGGCCGTCCTCGGTCGCCACCACGAAGGCGTGGGGGTGCAGGGTGACCACGGTGCCGTCGACCGGCGCCACGGCGTCGGCCCATGCGCCGCTCGGCTTCACGGCGATGCCGGGGCCCACCATCGCCTCGGCGAACACCGGGTCGGGCACCTCCGTGATCGCCACGACCTCGCCCGCGACGGGGCTCAGGATCTCGAGGCTCACATCAGGTCCTCGATGTCGCTGGCGATCGTGTCGGCCTCGGGCCCGACGATCACCTGCACCGCCGAACCCATCTTCACCACGCCCATCGCACCGGCGGCCTTCAGCGCCGCCTCGTCGACGATGCTGGTGTCCTCCAGCTCGCAGCGAAGGCGCGTGATGCAGCCTTCGATCTCGATGACGTTGTCCACGCCGCCGAGCGCCGCGAGAATCTTCTCTGGCCTGTCATCCGCCATCGCGGCCTCCTCGTTTCCCGTGGGTTTCCCCCGTGAGCCAATGCGCTCCACCAGTACTACGCCGTTCGTCGGCACGCACGTCGCCGCAGGCCACGAACGCATAACGGTGGTTGACACCCGCTCACGGGGCGGAGCATCCTGCCCCATCGGAATTATTGGTCTAGACCGGAACGTACCAATCTTCCGGCGAAGACGCGAGCACCGGCCACCCGGTGCGACCACACGGCGACGACACAGGAGGGTGACACCGATGAGCGCAGCCGCGCACGTCCCGCCGCCCGACCGCGTCGAAAAGACGGACCAGGTCGTGAACGGGCCCACGCCCAAGCACGCCCAGCTGCGCGAGATCCTGCGCCGGTCCGTGGAGCGCGAGCTCCCGCCCGGTTCCCCGATCCCGTCGGAGCGCGAGCTCGCCCAGCGCTACGGTGTCTCGCGCCTCACGGTGCGCTCGGCCATCGGCAAGCTCGTGGAGGAGGGCCTGCTGGCGCGCGTGCGCGGCAAGGGCACCTTCACGGCCGCGCGCCGCATGGAATTGCAGCTCTACCTGATGTCCTTCACCGACGACATGCGCCGGCGCGGGCTCACCCCCACCACGGAGGTGGTGTCCACGTCGCTCGAGGTCCCGCCGGTGACCTCGGCCCACGCCCTCGGGCTCACCGAGGGCGCGGCGGCCCACCGGCTGGTGCGGCTGCGGCGCGCGGACGGCGTGCCGCTGGCCGTGGAACGCGGCTGGTACCACGCCGGACGCACGCCCGGCCTGCTCGACCTCGACCTCACCCGTTCCCTGTACGCCCAGCTGGCCGAGGCCTACGACCTCCGGCCGGACCAGGCGTACCAGACGGTGTGGGCCGAATCCGCGGACCGCGAGACGGCGCGCCTGCTCGGCATGCGCACCGGCAGTCCGCTCCTCGTCTTCCGCCGGGTCTCCAGCGCAGGCGGAGAACCGGTGGAGGACATGACGTCCTGGTACCGGGGAGATCACTACCAGGTGACCATGCAGTTGGATCGGAACACCCCGGATTCCGGCCATCAACCCCACTACGGAGGTACCCGACGATGAGCGCCACCACCACGGAGGGGGCGAAGGGCAAGAAGGGCGGCGGCGGCGGTCTCGCCGGGCTGCAGCGCTTCGGCCGCAGCCTCATGCTGCCCATCGCCGTCCTGCCCGCGGCCGGTCTTCTCAACCGGCTGGGCCAGGACGACGTGTTCGGCAAGGACGGACTCGGCTGGGACAAGGTCTCGGCCGTCATCGGCGCGGCCGGCGGTGGCCTGTTCGACTGGCTGCCCCTGCTGTTCGCCATCGGTATCGCGGTCGGCTTCGCCCGCAAGGGCGACGGCTCGACGGCCGTCGCGGCGGTCGTGGGCTGGATCGTGTTCAACAAGGTGATCCAGGCCATCGCGCCGATCAGCAGCCAGCAGGGCTACAAGCCGGCGTGGGACGCCTCGCCGATCCACTGGCCCTACAGCGTCCTCACCGGCGTGATCAGCGGTATCGTCGCCGCCCTGCTGTGGCAGCGGTACTACCGGATCAAGCTGCCGAGCTGGCTGGCCTTCTTCGGTGGCCGCCGCTTCGTGCCGATCATCACCGCGTTCGCGATGATCATCCTCGGCGTGATCTTCGGCCTGCTCTTCAAGTACGTCGACGCCGGCATCAACGACATCGGCAAGGCCGTGGTCGGCTCGCCGGTGGTCGGTGGCGGCATCTACGGTGTGCTCAACCGCCTGCTGATCCCGATCGGCCTGCACCAGCTGCTCAACGTGCCGGTGTGGTTCATCTTCAACGGCGGCGACATCCCGAACTTCCTGAACAACCACGTCCAGGGCTCGGGCATCTTCCAGACCGGCTTCTTCCCGATCTTCATGTTCGCCCTGCCCGCCGCGGCGCTGGCGATCTGGCAGACCGCGAAGCCGGGCCAGAAGAAGATCGTGGGCTCGATCATGATCTCGGCGGCGCTGACCTCGTTCATCACGGGTGTCACGGAGCCGATCGAGTTCGCGTTCATGTTCGTGGCGTGGCCGCTCTACATCTTCCACGCGATCATGACCGGCGTCTCGCTGGCGGTCTGCAACGCGCTCAACATCCACCTCGGCTTCTCGTTCTCGGGCGGCGCGATCGACTTCGCCCTGAACTCGTCGCTGGACACCGCGCACAACGTGATCTGGCTGATCCCGATCGGCTTGATCTTCGCGGCGATCTACTACGTGGTCTTCCGGTTCGTGATCACGAAGTGGAACCTGAAGACCCCGGGCCGCGAGGACGACTCGATCGAGGCCGACCTCGACCGCACCGCCGCTAAGTAAGCTCAACCGCAGGAAACGAGAGAGGACGATCATGCCGGAGAAACGAGTCACCGTGGCCAGCAAGGTGGGCCTGCACGCCAGGCCGGCCGCGCTCGTCGCCAAGGCGGCCGCGGCGCAGCCCGTCGCGGTGAGCATCGCCAAGGCCGGCGGCGACCCGGTGGCCGCCGGCAGCGTGCTCAACCTGATGACGCTCGCCGCCGGTTACGGCGACGAGGTCGTGATCAGCGCCGAGGGTGAGGGCGCCGACGCCGCGATCGAAGCGGTGGCGGAGCTCGTGACCACGGATCTCGACGCTCAGTAGGTACCGCTCCAGGGGTAGGGGTGAGGGGCCGTCCGGCCGCCGGGAAACCGGCGCCGGGTGGCCCCTTCGCTCGTTTCGAGGGTGGTTACGCTGGTCGTATGGACAGCCTGCGCCTGATCGACAAGTGGCCGGTGGACAACGCGGCGGCCGGGGTGGTTTCCGCCGACGGCGAGGTGCGCGGCAGCCGCGGCGACACCACGCGCGTGTTCCGGCTGGCGTCGGTCACGAAGCTGCTCACGGCGTACGCCGCGCACATCGCGCTCGAGGAAGGCGTGGTCGAGCCGGACACCGCCGCCGGGCCCGAGGGCTCCACCGTGCGCCACCTGCTCGCCCACACCTCCGGCCTCGCGTTCGACGCGCACAAGGAGATGGCCGCCCCGGGCACCCGGCGCCTGTACTCCAACGCCGGGTTCGAGGTGCTCGCCGAAACCCTCACCGAACACTCCGGCATCCCGTTCGCCGACTACGTCCGAGAGGCCCTCCTCGAGCCGCTCGGCATGACCTCGACCACGTTCGAGGGCTCCCCCGCCTCCGGCGCTTCGTCCACTGTGGACGACCTGCTCAAGTTCGCCGCCGAGCTGCAGGCGCCGAAGCTCCTGGCCGAGGCCACGCTCGCCGCCGCCACCGACGTCGCGTTCCCGGGCCTCAACGGCGTGCTGCCCGGCTTCGGCTACCAGAAGCCCAACGACTGGGGTCTCGGCTTCGAGCTGCGCGACCACAAGTCCCCGCACTGGACCGGTTCCGCGAGCTCGCCGCGCACCTTCGGCCACTTCGGACAGTCCGGCACGTTCCTCTGGGTCGACCCCGAGGCGCGCCACGCCTGCGTCGCCCTGGCCGACCGCTCCTTCGGCCCGTGGGCGGCGGAGGTGTGGCCGCCGTTCACCGACGCGGTGCTGGCGGACCTGCGCAGCTGAAAACGTGCGGCTGAACCGCGCGGCTGAACGTCACTCCATCACGCGGATCGGCGCGCCCGCCTGGAAAGCCGCGATGTCCTCCACCGCGTCGCGGTAGAAGATCTCGTAGGTCTCGCGGCTGACGTAGCCGACGTGCGGTGTGAGGATCACGTTGTCGAGGCCGCGCACCGGGTGGTCGGCGGGCAAGGGTTCCACGTCGTATACGTCGAGGGCCGCGGCCGCGATCTTCTTGTCCCGCAGAGCATCCAGCAGTGCGGCCTCGTCCACGACGGGGCCGCGCGAGGTGTTCACCAGCAGCGCGGTCGGCTTCATGCGGGCGAGCTCGGGCGCGCCGACCAGGCCGCGGCTGCGGTCCGAGAGCACCACGTGGATCGAGAGCACGTCGCTGCGCTCGAAGAGCTCTTCCTTCGACACGGCCGAAACGCCGTGCTCCGCGGCCTTCTCCGGCGTGAGGTTCCGGCTCCACGCGATCGTCTCCATGCCGAACGCCTGCCCGATCTTCGCCGACGCGCTGCCGAGCCGGCCCAGGCCCAGCAGGCCCAGGGTCTTGCCGCTCAGCACGGTGCCGACACCGACCTGCCAGCCGCCGTCGCGCATCGAGCGCACGTCGGCCGGGAGGTTGCGCGCGGCGGCCAGGATGAGCGCCCAGGTGTGCTCCAGCGTCGGCGGGCCGAGGTAGCCGGTCGCGGACACGACGACGCCGTTGCGCTTCGCCGCGGCGACGTCGATCGCCGCGTTGCGCCGGCCCGTGCTCACCAGCAGGCGCAGGTCGGGCAGCCGGTCGAGGACCTCGGCCGGGAAGCGGGTGCGCTCGCGCATGGCGACCACGACGTCGAACCCGGCCAGGCGCCGCACCACGTCGTCTTCGCCGGTGAAGGCCTCGGTGAAGACCTCGATGTCGGCGCCGAGGGAGGGCCAGTCGGCGTAGGTGAGGGCGACGTTCTGGTAGTCGTCGAGAATCGCGATCTTCATACGCCCCACCGTAGTCCGCTCACGCGCGCAGAACAGCGTCCACCCGCAGGCCGGCGCCGGTCCAGGCGATCCCACGCAAGTCGTGCACCACGGGCGAAGCGGGCGAATCGAGCGCGGCCCGGCCCACGCCGACCACGGCCGCGGGCCGGGCCGCCACCGCCGCGGCGAGGCCGTTGCCGCTGTCTTCGAAGATCGCGCACTCGCCGATCGGCACTCCCACCCGCCGCGCCCCGAGCAGGTACCCCTGCGGGTCGGGTTTGCCCTTCGCCACGTCCTCGGCGGTGATGACCACCGGCGGGTGCGGCAGGCCCGCGGCCGCCAGCCGGGCGGCGAGCAGCGGCGCGGACGCCGAGGTCACCACGGCCCAGTTGCCGGCCAGGCCCGCCAGCAGCTCGGCCGCACCGGGAATCGCGACGGTGCTCGGGGCGTCGCCGATCTCCAGCTCGTCGATCCGCCGCAGGCCCTCGTCGGCCTCGTCCTCGGGCAGGAACATCCGCACGGTCTCGGTCGAGCGCCGGCCGTGCACGCCCTCGAGCACGGTCGCCGGGTCGAGGCCGTGCTCGAGGGCCCAGCGCGTCCACGACCGCTCCCCCGACGCTGTGGAGTCCACGAGCACGCCGTCGTTGTCGAAGAGCACCGCACGACAGTTCAGGATCACGCTTCTCCTGCCACACAACGGAAGTAGAGGAACCGCGGCTTCGTCCGCAGCAGGTGGGCCACGCGCGGGTCGGCAGTGTCGGCTTCCGCGACCGGCATCGGTTCCTCCAGCCGATCGACGGTGAATCCGGCTTCGCGCACCGCGTCGAATGTCTCGCTCAACGGCCGGCGGTAGAACTTCACCGCCTGACGGTGCGTGCCGAGCACGAACTCGTCGTCGAGCAGTTCGGTCTCGAAGTAGTTCTCGCGCTCGAACCACCGCCAGTCCTCACCGGGATGGTGCACGGAGAACACGAGCTGTCCGCCCGGGCGCAGAACCCGGTGGAGTTCGCGCAACGCCGGCCCGAAATCCGCCAGGTAGTGCAGGACCAGTGACGCGGTGACGGTGTCGAACGCACCGTCCGCAAAGGACAGTGGCGCGGCGAGGTCGGCGACCTCGAAGGTCGCCAGCCCACCGAACTCCTTGCGCGCCAGGGCGATCAGCCCTTCGCTCACGTCCACGCCCACCACCTCGGCACCCTGGCCGGCGAGCAGCGCGCTCAGGTGGCCCGCGGCGCAGCCGACGTCCAGCACCCGGTGCCCGCTCACGTCCCCGGCGAGCTCGACGATGGCCGGCCGGTCGTAGAGGGCGTTGGTGACGCTGGTGGCCGCGTGGTCGGCGTAGGCCTGGCTGAACGCGTCGTACTGCGCGGCCCGCGCCCGGGCCACGATCTCGTCGATGACCTCGGATTTCGCGTCGGCGTAGTGCTGGAGGTAGGTCCAGGTCCGCGCGGCCAGCGCGCGTTTCTTGGCGAGGTAGGTGGCCAGTTCTTCGGGACGTGTGCGCAGCCGGTCGCGGAAGAGCAGGTACCGCTCGGTCTGGCCGTTGCCGGGTGAGTGCACGTGGAGGTTGACCTTCGGGTCGGCGCGGGTGAAGCAGCGGTGCTTCTCCCACTCCGGTTCGCGAATCACCAGCCGGTAGCC
Source organism: Amycolatopsis rhabdoformis (assembly GCF_035918295.1). GTDB lineage: Bacteria > Actinomycetota > Actinomycetes > Mycobacteriales > Pseudonocardiaceae > Amycolatopsis > Amycolatopsis rhabdoformis. The sequence goes on along the minus strand of NZ_CP142149.1, from coordinate 629,305 downwards.
CGCCGCTTCCAGCGCCGGCAGGTAGGCATCCTCGTCGTCGGAGTCCGGCACTTCCAGCAGGATGTCGATGATCGGCTTGGCCGCGAGACCGGGCACGGACGTGGATCCGACGTGGTCGAGCAGCACCACTCGCTCGCCCAGCGCGGTGCGGATGCGTTCAGCTTCGCGGTCGAAGAACACCGGCCACTGCTCGTCGTACTCGGCGAGCGTGACCGTGCTGTCGAGGCGCGGCGGTTCGGCGACCCAGGAATCCCGGATCTCGTCGTCGGTGCGTGGCTGCTGGCTGGTGGACGACATGTGATCCCCCTGATCAACGGCGAGTGGGCAGTCGGCCAGGATAGCAACTCCCCCGCGCGCGTGCCTCGGGAACAGTGCCTCGGAGAGAGCGCCTCAGCCGATCGGCAGCGGCAGGATGTCCCCCGTCGCCGCGCGCAGCGCCGCCCGCATCTCCTCGCGCGGCGCGGGCCGGCCCGTGAAGTGCTCGGCCTGGCCGAAGGCCTGGTGCAGCAACATGTCCAGCCCCGTCGCCAGCCGGCCACCGCGCGCGGTCACGGCTTCGGCCAGCGGTGTCGGCCACGGGTGGTAGATCACGTCCAGCACGCTCGGCACCCGCGCGAGCTCCTCGACGTGGGCCAACACCGCTTCGGGCGGCACGGTGTTCACCAGCACGGCCGTGCGCGCCGCCAGCTCCGTGAAGTCCACTTCGGACCACCGCAGCACCTCGACGGCGAGGCCCGCGCGTTTCGCCGCGTCGAGCGTCTCGCTCGCCCGCGTCGGCTCCCGCACCACGAGGCTCGCGGACGCGACGCCCAGCGCGGCCAGCCCGACCACCGCGGCCGCCGCCGTACCCCCGGCGCCCAGCACCACAGCGTGATCTCCCGGCGAAGGCGAGTATCCGCCCGCAGCGCGCAAGGCGCCCGTGATGCCGTCGACGTCGGTGCAGTCGGCGAGCCAGCCGCCCGCCACCCGCACCAGCGTGTTGGCCGCGCCGACGGCTGCCGCGCGCGGCGTCACCTCCACCGCGTGGTCGAGCGCGCGCCGCTTGCCCGGCATCGTCACCGACAGGCCGACCCACTCTGGGCCGAGCCCGTCGACGAGGCCGGGCAGCTCGTCGGCGCCGGTCTCCACGCGCTCGTAGGTCCAGCCGGTGAGCCCCAGCGCGTCGAACGCCGCCCGGTGCAGCACCGGGGAAAGCGAGTGCTCGATCGGCTTGCCCAGGACCGCCGCTTTGCGCGGACCGTCAGAAGACGCCACGGGACTTCGCCAGATCAATGTTCTTGTTGTGGTCGGTGAGGGTCGAGGCGAAGCACGAGTGCCCGTCCTTCTCGCACTTCACGAAGTACAGCTCGTCGCCGTCCGGCGGGTTCACCGCCGCCTTGATGGCGGCCGTACTCGGCACGCCGATCGGCGTGGGCGGAAGGCCGTAGTTCAGGTACGTGTTGTACGGCCCGGGGGCTTCGCGGTCGGCCTTGCTCGTGAGCAGGGTCGGTTTGTCGACCACGTAGTTCACGGTCGAGTCGAAGCCGAGTTTGATCTTCTGGTCGAGCCGGTTGTAGATGACCCGCGAGATCTTCGGGAAGTCGTCGGTGATCGCCTCGCGCTCGATGAGCGAGGCGATGATCAGCGTCTCGTACGGCGTCTGCTTCGGGCCGGAAGTCTGCGCGCTGAGACCCGAGGCCTGGATCGCGTCGGCCGACTGCGTCACGAGGTTCGTGATCAGGTCCTTCGCGCTCGAGCCCGGTTTCACGTCGTAGAGCCCGGGCGCGAGGAGGCCTTCGATGCGCTTGTCCTTGCTCAGCGCGTGTTGCGCGCCGTCCACCGCCCAGTCGGGCACGCCGAGGGTCTTGAGGTCGGCGTCGGCGACGGCCTTGCGCAGGTCGGCGGTGGAGATGCAGGTGCTCTTGCCGTCGAGCTCCGCGCACGACGCCTTCGAAATCAGCGAGTAGATCCCCGGCGCGACCTTGTCACCCGGCTGCTTCACGTCGTCGAGCTGCATGTACGGCCGGATCTCCAGCCGCCCGACGTGCGCCGCCGCCGAGGTGATCAGCGTGACCGCGCTCTCGCCGGACATGTGCTGCTTGAGCAGGTAGTAGCCCTGCTGGATCCGGCTCAGCGCGGTGTTCTCCGCGCCCGCCTTCACGAACGCCTTCGTGCTCGCGACCACCCCCGCGTCGACCAGCTTGCTGCCGATCGCCGACGTGGTGTCCCCGTCCTCGACCTGGATCAGCGCGCTGCCTTCGCCGCCGCCGTCGTAGTCGTCGTAGCCGAAGATCCGCTGGTAGCCGTAGTAGGCGCCGCCGGCGAAGACCACGAGCACCAGCAACGCCGCGACCCAGCCGAGCGCGCGCTTGCTGCGCTTGCGCTTCTTCTTGGCGGGCGCGGGTTCTTCGGCGTAGTCCTCGTCCTCGTAGTCGCCGTCTTCATAGCCGTCTTCGTCATAGGCCTCGCTGTCGTAGGCCTGGTCGTAGTCGGCGTCTTCGCGGTACTCGTCTTCGTAGTCGTCGTCCTCGCCGAACAGGTCGTCGATCTGCTCACGCGGCGCGGCGTCCGGCACGGCCGGGATCACGTCGGTCGGGTGCTCCACCGGCGGCGGACGCCGGCGACGCGGGCCGGGCTGCGGCTGGTCACCCAGCGCCAGTCGGCCGAGCCGGGGGTCCGGCGGCATCGAACCGTCCACCGGACCGGCGAAGCGCGGGTCCGGCGGCATGGAGCCGTCCACCGGACCGGCGAAGCGCGGGTCCGGCGGCATGGAGCCGTCCACGGGACCGGCAAACCGCGGATCCGGCGGCATCGAACCGTCCACCGGACCGGCAAACCGCGGGTCCCGAGGCATCGAGCCGTCCACGGGTCCGGCGAAGCGCGGATCCGGCGGCATCGAGCCGTCGGCCGGGCGAGCGAACCGGGGGTCCGGCGGCATCGAGCCGTCCGGAGGGCCGGGGCGGCGGACCGGCCGGGCCGGGCCGGGGTCGCCGGGCAGGGGCAGGTCACCGGTGTCGGAGCGTGGGCGGCGACGCGGCGGTGCGGGCGGCACGTCACCCGGGTCGGCGCGGCGCCGGCGGCGCGGCGCCGCGGGCGGGCCCGGCGGCGGAGGCGGCGGCACCTCGTCCGAGTCCTGGTACGGGTCGCCGTGGCGAGCGTGACCCGTCGGCTGAGGCAGGTCGCCGCCGCGAGGGCCGGCGGGCGGGACCTCGCCGTGGCGGGGCTCGCCCGAAGCCGGCGGCAGATCGGCACGCGGAGGTGGCGGCGGCGGCGCGTCGGCGGGCTCACGCCGACGGCGCCGGCCGGTGGCCGGCGGAGGAGCCGACGGGGGCGCCTGCGGCGCGGGGGCGTCCTCGCGGCGACGCCGACGCCCGGTCTGCGGAGGTGGCGCGTCGGCGGGATCCGGGGCGGCGCGGCGGCCGCGGGCTCCGGCCGGCGGCAGTTCGTGGGAGCCCGAAGGCGGCGGCGTGCGCCGGCGCCGGGGGCCGTCGGCGGGGCCGCCGGGGTTGTCGGAGTCGCGCAAGCGTCGGCGGCCACCCGGGTTCTCGGGGCCGCGGGGCTCGGTCATGAGTCGCCTTTCCGGGCGCGCTTTGCGGCGGAGGCGTCGAGCCAGGCCTGCAGGATCTCGACAGCGGCGGCCTGGTCGACCACCGCCCGCTGCTTGCGTCCCTTGACCCCCCGCTGCGAAAGCATTCGGGACGCCGTGACCGTCGTCAACCGTTCGTCGGCGAGACGCACGGGGACGGCGCCGAGTCGCGTCGCGAGCTTGTCGGCGTACTCCACCGCGATCTGCGCGGCGGGCCCGGCTCGGTTCGCCAGTGTCTTCGGCAAGCCCACGATCACCTCGACCACCTCGTGTTCGGTGACGAGTTCGGCAAGCTTGTCCAGATCGCTGTCGTCGGTCGCATCACGGGAGAGGGTAACGAGCGGGCTCGCGAGGATGGGGGCGGGATCGCTCAGGGCGACGCCCACCCGGACAGACCCGACATCCACGCCGAGCCGCCGGCCGCGGCCCGGATCGGACTCACCAGGTCGATCCGGGCCCCGGCGGGAGCTAGCGGCCAACGCCGGCGACCGCCGCGCGCAGCGCCTCGGCGGCCTGCTGCGCGCCGGCCGGGTTGCTGCCGCCGCCCTGCGCCATGTCGGGCTTGCCGCCACCGCGGCCGCCGATGGCGCCGGCGAACGACGGCACGAGCTTGCCCGCCGCGATGCCCTGGTCACGCGCCGCCGCCGTGGTGGCCACGACGAACGCCACCTTGTCACCCGACGGCGAGAACAACGCCACCACGCCGGGCCGGTCGCCCAGGCGGCCGCGGACGTCGGACGCCAGCGCCCGCAGCCCGTTGCCGTCGACGTCCGGCACGACCTCGGCCACCACCGACACCCCGCCGAGGTCCTGCGCCTTGTCGGTGAGCGCGCCGGCCGAGCCGAGCACCTGCTGCGTGCGCAGCTGCTCGATCTCCTTCTCCGCGTTCTTCAGCCGCGTGAGCACGTCTTCGATGCGGCCCGGCAGCTCGTCGGTGGGCACCTTGAACGTGTTCGCCAGCTGCGACACGAGCAGCTGCTCCTTGCGCACGTGCTTCAGCGCGTCCGGGCCCACCAGCGCCTCGACGCGGTGGACACCCGACCCGATCGACGAGTCGCCCACCAGCTTCACGAGACCGAGCTGGCCGATGCGGTCCACGTGCGTGCCACCGCACAGCTCGCGCGAGTAGTCGCCCATGTCGACCACGCGCACGTCGTTGCCGTACTTCTCGCCGAACAGCGCGACCGCGCCGAGCTCGAGCGCCTTGTCCTTGGTGGTGATGTAGCTCTGCACCTCGACGTCGGTCTGCAGGTAGTCGTTCACCTCTTCCTCGACCTCGGTGAGGATGTCCGAGGACACCGAGGCGGGCGTGGTGAAGTCGAACCGCATCCGGCCCGGCGAGTTGAGCGAACCGGCCTGCGCCGCGCGCTTGCCGTACGCACCGCGCACGGCCGCGTGCACCAGGTGCGTGGCCGAGTGCGAGCGCTCGATCGACAGGCGCCGCGCCGCGTCGACCGAGCCGGTGAGCTCGGTGCCGAGACCGACCTCGCCCTCGACGACCTCGACGCGGTGCACGAACAGGCCCGGCACGATCTTCTGCACGTCGAGCACGTTGACCTTGGCACCGTCGCCGAGCAGCACGCCGATGTCGGCGACCTGGCCACCGCTCTCGGCGTAGAACGGCGTGCGGTCGAGCACCAGCTCGGCCTTGTGGCCCGCGGAGACGCTGCGCACCGGCTGCCCGTTTTCCAGCAGGCCGACGACCTTGGCGCTGGCCTGCAGCTCGGTGTAGCCGAGGAACTCGGTCTCGCCGTGCTGCTCCAGCAGCTTGCGGTACTCCGAGAGGTCACCGTGGCCGTGCTTGCGCTGCGCCGCGTCGGCCTTCGCCCGGGTGCGCTGCTCTTCCATGAGCGTGCGGAACCCGTCCTCGTCCACGCTCAAGCCCTGCTCGGACGCCATCTCGAGCGTGAGGTCGATCGGGAAGCCGTAGGTGTCGTGCAGCTGGAACGCCTTGTCGCCGGCGAGCACGTCGCCGCCGGAGTTCTTCGTCTCCGCCGCGGCGAGGTCGAAGATGCGCGAACCGCTGGTGAGGGTGGCGAGGAACGCCTCCTCCTCCACGCGCACGACCTCGGAGATGCGGTCGAAGTCGGTCACGAGGTTGCCGTACGTGGGGCCCATCGTGTCGCGCACGACCTCGGCGAACGCCTGCAGCACCGGCTCCTGCACGCCCAGCAGGCGCGTGGAGCGGACGATGCGGCGCAGCAGCCGGCGCAGCACGTAGCCGCGGCCGTCGTTGCCCGGCGTCACACCGTCGCCGATCAGCAGCACGCCGGTGCGGGCGTGGTCGGCGATCACGCGGAAGCGCACGTCGTCGGTGTGGTTCGCGCCGTAGCGGCGGCCGGAGAACTCCTCGGCGCGGCCGATCACCGGGCGCACGAGGTCGGTCTCGTAGACGTTCTCCACGCCCTGCAGGATCGTGGCCACGCGCTCGACACCCATGCCGGTGTCGATGTTCTTCGCCGGCAGGTCACCGAGGATCGGGAAGCTCTTCTTGCCCGCGCCCTCGCCCCGGATGTTCTGCATGAACACCAGGTTCCAGATCTCGATGTAGCGGTCCTCGTCGGCGACGGGCCCGCCCTCGCGGCCGTACTCGGGGCCGCGGTCGTAGTAGATCTCGGAACTGGGCCCGCACGGGCCGGGGATGCCCATGGACCAGAAGTTGTCCTCCATGCCGCGCCGCTGGATGCGCTCCGACGGCAGGCCGGTGAGCTTGCGCCACAGCCCCGCCGCTTCGGAGTCGTCCTCGTACACGGTGGCCCAGATGCGGTCGGGGTCGAGGCCGTAGCCGCCCTCGGACTGGGGCCCGGTGATGAGCTCCCAGGCCAGCTCGATGGCGCCTTCCTTGAAGTAGTCGCCGAACGAGAAGTTGCCGGCCATCTGGAAGAACGTGTTGTGCCGGGTGGTCTTGCCGACCTCGTCGATGTCCGGCGTGCGCACGCACTTCTGCACGCTGGTCGCGCGCGAGTACGGCGGCGGCGCCTCACCGAGGAAGTACGGCTTGAACTGCACCATGCCGGCGTTCACGAACAGCAGGTTCGGGTCGTCCAGGATCAACGAGGCGCTGGGCACGCGGGTGTGCCCCTTCTCCTCGTAATGGCGCAGGAATCGTTCGGTGATCTCGTGTGTGTCCACGCGTGTGTCCTCGGGCTGGGGTCCGCGCACCACGCGGCGCGAAGTTCGGACCGGGAAAAAGGGGGAAGCGGCGACGGCGGAAGGGCGCTGCTCGCGGGCGCGAAAAGCTCAGCCTTCCGCCCGGCGAGCTCGCCGGACGGGGCGCCGCGTGGCGGCGTGCCGGCCCGCGCCACCCGGCGGCGCGGTGAACCCGGTCCGTTCCTCGACCATGTCGTGCAGCTCCTGTTCCCGCTCGGTCATCCCGGCGCGCACCTCGGCGCCGAACGAACCGACGGCGCCGGCCAGCTCACGCACGGCCTCGCCCAGGTTCGATGCTAACCCCGAGGGAGTGACCTGACGAGCCGTCTCGCCGGCCTTGCGGGTGAGCGCGACCCCGGCGATCACGCCGACGCCGAGCCAGAACAGCCGCTTCACTTCTGCCTCCGGCGAGCGGGTCGCTGGGCCTTCGCTTCCTGCTTCTTGCGGCGCGCGCGGATCGCCTTGCTGATCCCGTAGGACAGCGCGGCGGTTTTCACGAGCGGGCCGCCGAGGGTCGCGGTGAACACCGAGGACAGGGCCGAGACGTTGCCCGTGACCGCCTGCGCGTTGGCCGTGATGCCGTCGACGCGCTCGAGCTGGGTGTTCACGTGCGTGATCGTCTCGTTGGCGCCCAGCAGGATCGGGTCGGTGTTCTCGTGGGCCTTGCGGATCGCGATCGTCGCCTCGTCCAGCGTGCGGCCGAGCTTGAGCAGCGGGATCGCCAGCAGCAAGACCAGCAGTACGAATGCTCCTGCGGCGATCAGCGCGGCGATCTGCCCTGCCGACACGGGCCCTCCTCGGGGTTGCACGGGTCTTCGGTGCCAGTGAGGTTACCGCCTGGCCAGCCGTTCGGCGGTGTCGCCCCGCCGGTCGGTCACTCAGCGCAGCCGAAGCGGTTCCGACCTGCGGGTGTGTCCCCGCGAAAGACCCTCCACCGGACGAACCCGGCGGAGGGTCGGCCGCCTCGGGTCAGGCGTCTTCCTTGGCCACGGCGTCTTCCTTGGCCACGGCCCGGTAGAGCACGGCCATGTCCTTCTCGCCGTGGCCGGCGTCGACGGCGGCGTTGAGGTGCGCCAGCGTGGCCGCCGCGCCGCCCACGTCCACGGCGTCGCCCGCGGCCTCGACCACGAGCCGGGCGTCCTTGGCGGCCAGCGCGGCCGGGAAGCTCGTGGGGTAGTCGCCGCTGAGCATGAGCGGGCCCTTCATGCGCGCGTAGCCGACGTCGAAGCCGGTCCCCTCCATCACGTCGAAGAACAGCTGAGGGTCAATGCCCAGCGCGCGGGCGAGGGCGAGGCTTTCGGCGGTGGCGTTGGTCAGCGCGAGCACCCAGGCGTTCATCACGAGCTTGAGCCGGGTGGCCGTGCCGGGTTCGGTGCCGAGCCAGCGCGTGCGCGAGCCGACGGCGTCGAAGATCGGCGCGGCGGTGTCGTGCACCTCGTCGGGGCCGGCGGCCAGGACCTGCAGCTGGGCCTGCTCGGCGGGCACCTTGGTGCCCATCACCGGGCAGTCGACGAACACGACGCCGGCCTTCTCGGCGGCCTCGGCCAGCGTGGCGATCCACTCCGTGCCGACGGTGCTCATCTGCAGCCAGAGCGTGCCGGGCTTCACGTCGGCGGCGGCGAAGACCTCGGCGACCGTGGGGCCGTCGGACAGCATCGTGACCAGCACGTCGGCGCCTGACGCGGCTTCGGCCGGCGTGTCCGCGACGGTGGCGCCGTCGGCCGCCAGCGGCTCGGCCTTGGCGCGCGTGCGGTTCCACACCCGCAGCGCGACGCCGGCGCGCACGAGGTTGGCGGCCATGGGGTGGCCCATGATCCCGGTGCCCAGGAAAGCGACAGTCGTCATGGCTCCATCGTGCCCGCCGGCGGCCGGGTCCGCAGGCGGGACCCGCGTCAGTGGCTGAGCGCGGGCCAGCTCGACTCGCGGCCCGCCACCAGCTCGTCGAAGCCCGGGAAGTCGTGGTCCCGCAACGGTTCCGTGGCCGACGGGGCCGCGCTCGACGCCGGGTGGCGCACGCGGACGGTCACGTGGCCGGGGTTCGAGCCCCCGTCGTGCCAGTGTCGGGTGTGGGCCGGGATGCCGAGCAGGTCGCCGGGTTCGCACAGCACGGCGTGGACCTGGCGGCCCGCGTGCAGGTACCAGACGGCGGAGCCGGTCACGAAGAAGCGGTCCTCGTCGCGCGGCAGGGCGCGTTCGGCCGGGCCGAAGTCGCCGGTGAGCACGTCGACGGCGTGGTAGCCCACGGCCGTGGTGCGTTCGTCGACCCGGTCCCGGTAGCGGGCGAGCACCTCGGCCTCGGTGGCGCCGGGCATCGGCCCGTCCACCGGCCAGCGGGCGAACTCCACCCCGAGGCGGGCCAATTCGGCCGTGATCGTGCCCGGGTCCTCGGTCCGCAGCAGCACGTGACCCGGCTGGTCGTCGGGCCACACCGTCAGCAGCGTCATCGCCACCCCCTCCGTCGCCGGGAATCAACCGGCCCGACGGCCGGACATTCCCGCTTCTGCCGTTATACGGAAGAAAGTGGCGACGTTCACGGGGGTTTCAGCGAGCGGGATCGCAGCGGGAACGAAGAGTGCCCGGGCGGCACAGTGGATCACCCTGCGTCGCTGAACTGCGCAAACACGACTATACATGGCGAGTATACTTCTCAGGTATAGTCGCCGGCATGTCGATCGGTCACGCTCTGCTCGGACTGCTCGAGGCCGGCCCGAAACACGGCTACGACCTCAAGCGGACCTACGACGAGCAGTTCGGGCACGACCGCCCGCTGCGCTACGGGCAGGTCTACTCGACGCTGTCGCGGCTGTTGAAAAACGGGCTCGTGGAAGTCGCGGGTGTCGAGGCGGGCGACGGCCCCGACCGCAAGCGCTACACGATCACCGACGCGGGCATCACCGACGTCGAGACGTGGCTGCGCACGCCCGAAGAGCCCGTCGCGCACCTGCAGACCACGCTCGCCACCAAGGTGGCGCTCGCGCTGCTGAGCGGCCGCGACGCCGCCGAGGTGCTCGACGTGCAGCGCACCGAGCACCTGCGCGCGATGCGCGAGCTGACCCGGCGCAAGCGGGCCGGCGACCTGGTCGACGCGCTGATCGGCGACTTCGCGCTGTTCCACCTCGAAGCGGACCTGCGGTGGCTCGAACTGGCCGCGGACCGGGTGGCCCGGCTCGCCGGATCCGCGGCCGCACCGCACACTGCGGACGGATCACCTCGGGGAGGCGAGCATGACCGGGCCTGACGTGGTGCTGAGCGGCGCCGGGTTGACCAAGGCGTTCGGGCCGACCGCCGCGCTCTCGGACGTGAGCGTGACGATCCACGCGGGTGAAGTGGTGGCGGTGCTGGGTCCGTCGGGCTCGGGGAAGTCGACGCTGCTGCATTGCCTGGCCGGCATCGTCACACCGGATCGCGGCACGGTGGTCTACGCCGGCGCGGACCTCGCACGGCTCTCCGACGCGCAGCGCAGTGCGTTGCGCCGCAGGGATTTCGGGTTCGTCTTCCAGTTCGGGCAGCTGGTGCCGGAGCTGACCTGCCTGGAGAACGTGAGCCTTCCGCTGCGGCTGGCGGGCCTTTCGCGCCGGGCGGCCGAGGGGGCCGCGAGCGAGTGGCTGGAACGGCTGGAGGTCGCCGAGGTGGCACGCAAGCAACCCGGTGACGTGTCCGGGGGTCAGGGCCAGCGGGTGGCGGTGGCGCGGGCGCTGGTCACCGGGCCGCGGGTGATCTTCGCGGACGAACCGACGGGCGCGCTCGACTCGCTCAACGGCGAGCGCGTGATGGAACTGCTGGCTTCGGCGGCGGAGGAAACCGGGGCTGCGGTGGTGCTCGTGACGCACGAGGCGCGGGTGGCGGCGTATTCGGATCGCGAGATCGTGGTGCGGGACGGGCGGATTCAGGTCCGGGAGCCGAGCCAGTGACGACCACCGCGAAGAAGGCGCTGTCCCCGCTGCACGACTTGCCCGTACGCAACAGCTGGCCGCGCGACTTCGCGCTGGGGATCCGACTGGCCGTCCGGGGCGGGCGAACGTCGTGGGTGCGCGTGGAGCTGGGGGCGCGGGCGGCGGCGTACTCGGACCGCGAGATCGCAGTGCGCGACGGACGGATCCAGATGCGGGAGCCGAACCGATGACCGCCACCACGGCGCAGGCCCTGTCCCCGCTGCACGACTTGCCCGTACGCAACAGCTGGCCGCGCGACTTCGCGCTGGGGATCCGGCTGGCCGTCGGAGGTGGGCGGACGGCGTGGGTGCGCGTGGAGCTGGGGGCGCGGGCGGCGGCGTACTCGGACCGCGAGATCGCAGTGCGCGACGGACGGATCCAGATGCGGGAGCCGAACCGATGACCGCCACCGCGACGAGGGCACTGTCCCCGCTGCACGACTTGCCCGTACGCAACAGCTGGCCGCGCGACTTCGCGCTGGGGATCCGGCTGGCCGTCGGAGGTGGGCGGACGGCGTGGGTTCGGGTGGTGCTCGGGGCGTTCGGCATCGGGGTGGCCGTGGCGGTGTTGCTGGTGTTCGCGTCGATCGGGCACGTGCTGGGGAACCAGGACGCGCGGGTGAGCGCGGGGCTGCCCCGGGCCGAGGTGGTCGCCGGGGTGGCGCCGACCGAGCTGGTGCGGGACGACTCGGTGTACCGGGGCCGGCTGATCAGCGGTCAGTACCTGCACGGCACCGGGCCGGGTTCGCCGGTGCCGCCAGGGATCGGGCGGCTGCCCGGGGCCGGGGAGATCGTGGTGTCGCCCGCGCTCGCCGGGTTGATGGCGGCAGACCCCGGGCTGCGGGCGCGGTTTCCGCAGCGGGTGGTCGGGACCATCGCCGACGCGGGGTTGCGCGGGCCGGCGGATCTGGCGTTCTTCGGCGGCACCGGGCCGCTGCCGCCGGCCGCGGAGATCGGGCCGCGGGCGATGGAGGTCTACGCCTTCGGTGGGGCCGAGCCGGAAGCGGCGACCGATCCGACGCTGGTGATCGTGGCGGTGGTCGGCGGGGCGGCGTTGCTCGTGCCGATGCTGATCTTCGTGGCGGTGAGCAGCCGGATCGCGGGGGCGCAGCGTGATCGGCGGCTGGCGGCGTTGCGGCTGGCCGGGGTGGGGGCGTGGCAGGTCCGGCGGATCGCGGCGGCGGAGACGCTGGTGAGCGTGGCCGTCGGGTTCGTGCTCGGCACGGCGGCGTTCCTCGGGTTGCGACTGCTGGCGCCGCGGGTCGAGGTGCTCGGGTGGAGCGCGTTCACCTCGGACGTCGTGCCGTCGCCGGTGCTCGCGGTGCTGATCGTGGTGCTGTTGCCGGTGCTGGCCGTGGGCACGGTGCTGGTTTCGCTGCGCCGCACGATCATCGAGCCGCTCGGCGTGGTGCGCGACGGCAAACCCGTGCGGCGGCGCGGCTGGTGGCGGTTCGTGCCGGTGGTCGCGGGCGCCGGCCTGCTCCTGGCCGCCGCACCCGGCGGTGATCCGGGCACGGCCTCGTGGATCGCGATCGTGGCGACCGGCGCGGCGGCGCTGCTGGCCGGCGTGCCGACGATCCTGCCGTGGCTGCTGGAACGCACCGTCGGCCGGCTGCGCGGCGGGGCGCCGTCGTGGCAGCTGGCCGTGCGCCGGCTCCAGCTCGACAGCGGCACCCCGGCCCGCGTGGTCAGCGGGGTCGCGGTGGTGCTGGCGGGCGCGATCGCGATGCAGCTCGTGCTGCTCTCCACCGGCAGCCAGTACGCACCCGAGCGGGCCGCCGACGACTGGGTCACCGTGGACACCACACCGGCCGCAGCCGATCAGGTCGCGGCCGATCTGGCGGGCGTGCCGGCCGTGGCACAGGTCGGCCTCGCGAGGAGCATCAGCGCCGTTTCGGCCGCTTCGCACGAGCGCGTGACCATCGTCGTCACCTCCTGCGCGACGATCCAGCGCACCCTCGCCGTGCCGCACTGCACCGACGGCGACGCCTTCCTCCCCCGCACCCCGCTCCAGACCCGCCCCGGCGACGTCCTGACCCTCGTCGGCGCCCACGACACCGGCCCGCGGCCACGCCCCCACGGCACCTTCACCGTGCCGGCCGGCCTCGTGCCGGTCCCGCAACGCCTTTCCGGCGGCCCCTACCTCGGCGACGTCCTGCTCACCCCGGCCGCCGCCACGCACCTCACCCCACCCGCCGACGTCACCGCCCGGGCCTGGGTCCGCCTCGCCCCGGGCCACGCCGGCGCGACCGACCGGATCGCCAACGCCGTGGGCGCCCTGACCTGGCAGACGTTCGTGTCCGGCGGCACCGGCGACCTGCTCACCGCCGACCAGAAGACCTTCGCCACGATCAGCACCGGCCTCAACGCGGGCTCGATCTTCACGTTGCTGCTCGCCGGCGTGAGCATGCTGGTGCTCGCCCTGGAGCAGGTCCGCGAACGCCGCCGCCCGCTGGCCCTCCTCGCCGCGGCGGGCGTACCGCGCTCGGTGCTGGCCCGTTCCCTGCTGTGGCAGACCGCCGTGCCGCTGGTCCTGGCCGTGCTCGCCGCCGTCGCCGCGGGCCTCGGCCTCGCCGCGCTCGTCGACCGTCTGCTCGGCACCCCGGTGAAGGTCGACTGGACCACGATCGGCGTCCTGGCCGGCACGGGCTTCGCCCTGGTACTGCTGGTGACCGCGCTCGCGCTGCCGGCGTTGCGCACCGCGATGCGGCCGGACTCGATCAGGACGGAGTGAGCAGCACTCCCGACGCTCGCCTCCACGGCCGCCCGACGCGCCGCGCTGCGACCCGGCTCGAAGCCGGGCCGGCCGCCTAGCCCTGCCGCTCGTCCCGAATCGTCCGGCGCAGCCTGGGCACCCGCTCGGCCAGCGGGCGTTCGCCACCCCGCTGGGTCGGCTCGTAGTAGTCGCGCCCCACGAGTTCGTCCGGCGGGTACTGCTGTGCCAGCACGCCTTCCGGGACGTTGTGCGGGTAGCGGTAGCCCTGGGCGTTGCCGAGTTTCTTCGCGCCGGCGTAGTGGCCGTCGCGCAGGTGCGGGGGCACGGTGCCGGCGAGGCCGGAGCGGACGTCGGCCAGGGCGGCGTCGATGGCGGTGACCACGGCGTTGGACTTGGGAGCCGTGGCCAGGTGGATGGTGGCCTGCGCGAGGGCCAGGCGGCCTTCGGGCATGCCGATGAACTGCACGGCGTGGGCCGCGGCCACGGCGGCCTGCAGCGCGGTCGGGTCGGCCAGACCGACGTCTTCGCTCGCGTGGACCACGAGGCGGCGCGCGAGGAAGCGCGGGTCCTCCCCCGCTTCGATCATGCGGGCCAGGTAGTGCAGCGCGGCGTCGACGTCCGAGCCGCGGATCGACTTGATGAACGCGCTGATCACGTCGTAGTGCTGGTCGCCGTCGCGGTCGTAGCGCACGGCGGCCTTGTCCACTGTGGACTCGACGGTGGCGAGGTCGATGGTCTTCGCCTCGGTGGCCGAGGCGGCGTCGGCGGCGGCTTCCAGCGCCGTGAGCGCACGGCGGGCGTCGCCGCCGGCCAGCCGGACGAGGTGCGCGCGGGCCTCTTCGGTGAGGGTGAGCTCGCCGCGCAGGCCGCGGTCGTCGGCCAGCGCGCGTTCGAGCAGCTTCACGATGTCGTCGTCGGTCAGGGGCCGCAGCTGCAGCACGAGCGAGCGCGACAGCAGCGGTGACACGACGGAGAACGACGGGTTCTCGGTCGTCGCCGCCACGAGCAGCACCGTGCGGTCCTCCACCGCGCCGAGCAACGCGTCCTGCTGCGTCTTGGAAAACCGGTGCACCTCGTCGATGAACAGCACGGTGTTCTCGGTGTTGTACTGCCGGCGCCGCCGCGCCTCCTCGATCACGCCGCGCACTTCCTTGACCCCCGCCGACAACGCGGACATCGCGACGAACCGCCGCCCGGTCGCGATCGACACGAGGTTGGCGAGCGTGGTCTTGCCGGTGCCGGGCGGGCCGTAGAGCAGCACGGACGCCGGCGCGGCCCCCTCGACGAGCCGCCGCAGCGGCGCGCCTTCGCGCAGCAGGTGCTGCTGCCCGACCACCTCGTCGAGCGTGCGCGGCCGCATCCGCACGGCCAGCGGCGAGCTCGCCGGGTCGGCCTGCGGTTCGACCCGGGACCCGTCGCCGCTCGGGCCCGTCGGTTCCGGCGGCGGCCCCAGGTCGGGGTTCACCGTGAAGAGTTCGTCCTGTGCCACACCGATGACGTTAACCGACCACCCCGACAACTCCGCTTGCCCGGCCCGCGTCCGAGCGCTACCGTTGACTGCGTGACCGGATAAGCCAATCCGGTCACGGGGTCACCAGAGGCACGGAGTCAAAAGGTTCACAGCGTCACAACCGGGGGAACACCATGCCCGACGAGCCGAACCGCGAGCGCGCGGACCGGATCCTCGACGCGGCCGCCGAGCTGCTGGTGCGCTGGGGCTCGCGCAAGGTCACGATCGAGGACATCGCGCGCCGCGCCGGCATCGGCAAGGGCACCGTCTACCTCCACTGGCGCACCAAGGACTCGCTGTTCGGCGCCCTGTTGATGCGAGCTTCGGTGCGGCTGCTCGAAAACTCGGCGGCCGAGCTCGCCGCCGACCCGCGCACCGTCCTGCCGCACCGCTACTTCCGCTCCACGTTCCTCCTCACGACCGCCGACGCGCTGCTGTCGGCCATGCTGAACAACGACACCGAACTGCTCGGCGACTACGCGCTCAGCGCCGAAGAGACCCGGCCCGAGTCGGCCGAGGCCGTGGACCGCAGCTTCGAGATCTTCCTCGGCAGCGGCCTGCTGCGCGACGACATCCCGGACGTGCGCTACGCCCTCAGCGCCGCCGCGGCCGGCTTCTACCTCTATTCGAACGTGAACCCGCAGTTCACGGACATGCCGCTCGAGGCCAAAGCCGACGCGCTGGCCCGCGTGATCCGCGAAGCGTTCGAGCCGCCGGGCGAACCCGACCCGGGCACCGTCGAGAAGGCGGCCGCCGAGCTCCGCGCGGTGTTCGAGACGTACGCCTCGGCCGCCCGCGCAGTGATCTACCCGCGCAAAACCACCACCGAGCCCGGCTGATCCCGGCTCGTCGTCGAAGACAGATTGGGGCTGTCGCACCATGAGCACCGCACTTCCCGAGGCCTGGTCCCTCCACAAGGGACAGTTCTGGCTGCGAGGCGAACGTCCCGCGGCCGAAGTGGAGTACAAGCCCGAGCTGGGCACGTGGAACGTCTACGGCCACCCCGAGGCACACGCCATCCTGTCCGACCCGGCCACGTTCTCCTCCGACGTCTCGCGGCTGCTGCCCGAGAAGACCCTCGGTGACACCAAGGAGCTCTCCGCCGGCAACCTCCTGCAGCTGGATCCCCCGCTGCACAACAAGATGCGCAAGCTCGTGAGCCGCGCCTTCACCCCGAAGGTGGTGGCCGACCTCGAGCCGCGCATCGCCGAGCTGACCCACGAGCTGCTCGACGAGGCCGGCGGGCGCGACCACCTGGAGTTGGTGGCCGACCTCGCCTACCCGCTGCCGGTGATCGTGATCGCCGAGCTGCTCGGCGTGCCCGCGAGCGACCGGGACCTGTTCCGGCAGTGGGTGGACCGGATGCTCGAGAGCCCCGAGCAGTTCTCGTTCACCGACGACTCCGAGGAACAGCAGCAGCGAGTGCAGGCGCAGCTCGCCACCAGCCGCGAGTTCACCGAATACCTCGGCGAGCACGCCGAGGACCGCCGCCGGCACCCGCGGGAAGACCTGCTCACGAAGCTGGTCGAAGCCGAGGTCGACGGCGAGCGACTCACCCGCGCGGAGATCGTGAACTTCGCGCAGGTGCTGCTCATCGCCGGGCACATCACCACCACGATGCTGCTGGGCAACACGGTGCTGTGCCTCGACACGTTCCCGGAGTGGGACACCCGCGTGCGCGCCGACCGCGAGCTGCTGGTGCCGGCGATCGAGGAGTCGCTGCGGTTCCTGTCGCCGTTCGGCGCGGTGGCGCGCGTGACCAACCGCGAGGTGGAGGTCGGCGGCGCCACGATCCCGGCCGACCGGATGCTGATGATCTGGATCGCCGCGGCCAACCGCGACCCGCGGGCGTTCGCCGAGCCCGACACGTTCGACCCGACGCGCGAGGACATCACCCACGCGCACCTGGCGTTCGGGCGTGGCATCCACTTCTGCATCGGCGCGCCGCTCGCGCGGCTGGAAGGGCGCACGGCGCTCAACATCCTGCTCGACCGCTACCCGTCGCTGCGCACGATTCCCGGGAAGCCGCCGACCTTCCAGCCCAACCCGGCGATGACCGGCGTGACCACGCTGCCCCTGTCCGGGTAACCCGTTGCGCTACCGGCGAACACTCGTCGCCGGTAGCGCCGCGGCGGGCAGACTGGGCGGATGGTCGCGTCCGTCGCCGTGCTGTCCGACATCCACGGGGTGCTGCCCGCGCTCGACGCCGTGCTCGCCGAGCCGGACGTCGCGGCGGCTGACGTCGTGGTGCTGTGCGGCGACCACGCCGCCGGTCCCCTGCCGGCGCAAACGCTCGACCGGCTGTCGGCCCTCGGCGACCGGGCGAGGTGGGTGCGGGGCAACGCCGACCGGGAGCTCGTGACGCTGGCCGGCGGGGGCACCACGACGATTCCCGACCCGATCGCCCCGTGGGCCGCCGCGCAGCTGCGCCCGGACCAGGTGCGGCTGCTCGCGGAGCTGCCCCTCGCCGTCACCCTCGACGTCGACGGCCTCGGCGAAGTGCTGTTCTGCCACGCGACCCCGCGCGACGACGAGGAAGTGGTGCTCGTCGACAGCCCCCTGTCGCGCTGGGCCGAGGTGCTCTCCGGTGTCACCGCGGAAACCGTGGTGTGCGGGCACACGCACATGCCGTTCGTCCGCCTCGCCGACCGCACGCGGATCGTGAACCCCGGCAGCGTCGGAATGCCTTACGGCACAACGGGTGCGCACTGGGCGTTGCTCGGGCCCGGGGTGGAGCTGCGCCGAACCCCGTACGACACCACGAAAGCAGCCGAGGTCCTGGCGACCTCGGGCTACGGCGGCATCGAGGAGTGGACCGACTACTTCGTGCGGAACCCGGCGTCCGACGCGGAAGCGCTGCGCGTGTTCACTCCCCGCGCCCGCGGAACGAGTGCCACATGATCGACACCGCGTAGGGCAGGAACTCGCGGCCGCGGCGCCACAGCCACGGCAGGCCGCGCGCGACCAGCCAGACCAGGTGGCTCGCGGTGCTCTGCTCCACGCCGCCGGAGCACACCAGGCTCACCGGCTCCGGCACGGCGAAGCCGGCTTCGGCGATCAGCGCCGTGAAGCCGAGCGCCAGCATCCGGTGGCCCAGCTCCGAGGGGTGCAGCCGGTCGACACTCCACGACGGCAGGTCGTAGGCGCCGGGCATCGTGTCGAGATCGAGGCACGGCACACCTTCGGCGGCCACCACCGCGTCGATCACCTCGTTGAGCTCCGCGACCCGCGCGCTCAGCGCCCGCTTGATCGACGGCGGGAGGCGGAACACCTTGCCGTGGTCGTGGAACCGCACGGGCACCAGCAGCGTGCCGTTGGCGGCGAGGGTGCGGATGAGCTCGGTGAGGTCGGCGGAGATCTGCGCGGCGTTGAAATCGGGCCGCAGCGTGTCGTTCATGCCGACCACGAGCAGGGCGATCTCGGGCCGGAACTCGAGCACCGCGGGCAGCTGGCCGGTGAGCACGTCGTGCATGCGTGCGCCCTCGAACGACGGGTTGAGGTACCCGTCTTCGGTTACGCCGAGCGCGGCGGCGACGAGCGGCCCCACGCCGCGCCAGCCGCCTCGGTTGGGCAACGGGTCGCCGAGGCCCACCGCGGTCGAGTCCCCCAGCATGGCCAGCCGGCGCGCGCGGCGCGGCTCGGCGGCCGGCGCGGCGTCGGTGGTCTGGCGCTGCGGCGCGGGATCGGCGGGTTCGGGGAAGCGGGTGACTTCGACGCTGATCACGGTCACGCAGAAGACCATCCGGCACCGAAACTCACCTGCGGTGATCCCGAGGTAACGCGGCATGGACGGGGGCTGAAACTCTTGGCATGTCCTGTCCGCCCGGCGGGGTCGGGATTGCCGGTTTCCCCTGTTCACCTCCCCGAATCCGGGATCTTCCCGGCAAATCGGTCAGCGAAAAGCGGGGTAGAACGCGAGATCCGCGTGCGGTCCCAGCCGCGCGCCGAGCGCCGCCGCCACGCGTTGCGCGTGCTCGGTGATGTCGGTGAGCCGCGCGTAACCCGCGTGCTTGGCCAGCTCACGCCACCACGTGACAAGGGCGGCCTCGCGGCTCACGGGCGTGGCGTGCCGGCTCAGGTCGAGCTCCGGCAGCATCTCGCGCGTGACGAGCCACACGAGCAGCAGCTCGCTGATCGTGAGCGCGGCCGCGAGCTCCTCGTCGTCGGCGAACGAGGGCCACACGGCCACGACCTCCGCGCGCCAGGCCGCGATCATCGCCTCGCTCATGCCCGCGGGCAGGGCCAGCGCGTTGGCGTTGGAGGCGAACGGCAGGCGCAGGTACGCGGCGTCGACCAGGGCCGTGCGCACGCGACCGCGTTCGAAGTCGAGGAACCGCACGCCGGAGCCGGTCACGAGGTTGTTGTCCGGGCTCAGGTCCACCGGGCTGAACGCGCGGAACGACGCCGAGCGCGCCTGCGCCACCGCCTGCGCCACGAGGTCGTGGATCGGGTCGGCCACCACCACGTCGAGCAGCTCGGCCAGCATCGGCGGCACCTCGGCGGTGAGGTCGGCCAGCCGGGCGTCCTGGTTGCGCACGGGGCCGCCGAGGCGGCGCAGCAGCGCGTTGAAGTCGGCTTCGCGGCTCGCGGTGCTGGCGTGCAGCCGGCCGAGCGAGCGGGCCCACGACAGCAGGGCACGCTCGGCCGCGCGGGAATCGCGGGAGGCGAGCTTGTCCTGCAACGTCGGCGCGCGGCCGAGGTCCTCGATCACGAGCACGCGGTGGCGCCCGTCGTGGGCCAGCAGCTCGGGGCACATGCGCTCGTCGGGCGAGAGCGCCGTGAAGAGCTGGTAGCTCACGGCTTCCTGCGCGAACGGGTCGGCCTCACCGGGCTCCGGTGGATCGGGGTAGTGCTTGATGACGAGCGTGCGCGGCAGCGCGAACGACGACGACACCACCCGGGCGCGCACGACCGTGGCCGGTCCGCTGCCTTCGAGCGCTTCCGGTGACACCAGGGTGATCGCGCTGCCGAAGCGGCGCGAAAGCACGGCCTCACCCGCCGCGAGCGCCGCGGCGACAGCGAGCTGCCCTGCTCCTGCCCCGACGCCTGCGTCGCCGGTGGAGGAGGTGTCGACTGTCATTGGCACCGACCCTACTCGTGACTGAGCAACCATGACCACAGTGATCCGGGCAAGAAGCGGCGAACCGCGTCACCCGCGTGAAAGCGGACGTAACAGGGCGCCGGAACGTTGCTTGCGTCGGCGAAGTATCAGCACAATGGCCGCAGCGAGCACGATTCCGATGAGGTTCACGAACAGCTGCAGCACCGAATACCCCGCGCGGTCCCACCGGCCCGCCACCGCCGCCACCATCGCGTAACCGGCGGCCGGCACGGTGGTCACGGAGATGAACACCCCGACCAGCGCGGCGGATTTCGCCGAGGTCATCGCGAGCATTCCGGCGGCGCCCGCGAGCAGCGCGACCACGAACGACGCCGCCCCGACCTGGTAGATGAAGTCGACGTCGTGGTTGTCCGCGATGGTCCCCGGTTCGAAGACGCCGAACACGCTGCCCAGCAGCACCACCACGCCCGTGATCACCATGGAAACCGGGAACCCCACCGCGAGCGCCGTGGCCGCCCGCCGCACGAGATCCCAGCGCCGCAGGACCGCGCCGACCGCGATGGCGGCCAGCGGCCCGAACTCCGGACCCACCACCATCGCGCCGACGACCGTGACCGGCGAATCGGTGAGCACACCCGTGGCCGCGAGCAGGCACGCGATGGCCAGGAACGCCTGGAAGGTGGCGGTCCAGCGCGATTCCTCACCCGTGCGGCCCAGCAACTCCTGCCACACCACGGCGTCGGCGCCCTCACCCGGCGCGGCTTCTTCGGCCGCGTCGGCGGCGTCCGACAGCGCGGTGTCGAGCGCCTCCAGCGTGATCCCGCCGGTGCGGTCCAGGTGCAGCGCGCACAGCGCGTCGACGATCTCGTCGGCCGCCTCGCGCGCCACGTCGGCCTCGATGAGGTCGCCTTCGGGCGCCACCGCGGCGCCCCGGTGCACGATGAGGTGCGCGGTTCCGGCGTGTGCCCGCAGGAGTTCGAGCGCCGAAGCGGTCTGCTCCGGCGGGCACACGGCCCTCAAATGGAGCATCAGCTCTGCGGTGAAGCCGGCTTCGTGTTCTGGGCTCCGGCGGCCGGGGGCTGGGCGGGCTTGACGGGCTTGGCGTCGATGCCGGCTTCCTTGCGCTGCTGCGCGGTGATCGGCGCGGGCGCGGCCGTGAGCGGGTCGTAGCCGCCGCCGGTCTTCGGGAAGGCGATCACGTCACGCAGCGAATCGGCCTTCGCCAGCAGCATCACGATGCGGTCCCAGCCGAAGGCGATGCCGCCGTGGGGCGGCGGGCCGAAGGCGAACGCGTCGAGCAGGAAGCCGAACTTCTCCTGCGCTTCCTCCTCGCCGAGGCCCATCAGCGAGAACACGCGCTTCTGCACGTCGCCGCGGTGGATACGGATCGAGCCGCCGCCGATCTCGTTGCCGTTGCAGACGATGTCGTAGGCGTAGGCCAGGGCGGCGCCCGGGTCCTGCTCGAACTTGTCGATCCACTCGGGGGTGGGCGAGGTGAACGCGTGGTGCACCGCGGTCCACTTGCCCGAGCCGACGGCCACGTCGTCGCCGATGTCCTCGACCGGCGCGAACAGCGGCGCGTCGACGACCCACACGAACGACCAGGCGTCCTCGTCGATGAGGCCGAGGCGCTTGCCGATCTCGTCGCGCGCGGCGCCGAGCAGGCCCTGCGTGGTGGAGGTCTTGCCGGCGGCGAAGAAGATGCAGTCGCCGGGCTTCGCGCCCGCGGCGGCCACCACGTTCTCGCGCTCGGTCTCGGACAGGTTCTTGGCGACCGGGCCGCCGAGCGTGCCGTCCTCGTTGACCAGGATGTAGGCGAGGCCGCGGGCGCCGCGCTGCTTGGCCCACTCCTGCCACGCGTCGAGCTGGCGGCGCGGCTGGTCGGCGCCACCGGCCATCACGACCGCGCCGACGTAGGGCGCCTGGAACACGCGGAACGGAGTGTCGGCGAAGAACTCCGTCATTTCGGTGATCTCGAGGTCGAAGCGCAGGTCCGGCTTGTCGGAGCCGTACTTGGCCATGGCCTCGTGGTAGGTGATGCGCGGGATCGGACGCGGGATCTCGTGCCCGATCAGCTTCCACAGCGCGGACACGATGTCCTCGCCGAGCTTGATCACGTCGTCCTGGTCCACGAAGCTCATCTCGATGTCGAGCTGCGTGAACTCCGGCTGCCGGTCGGCGCGGAAGTCTTCGTCGCGGTAGCAGCGCGCGATCTGGTAGTAGCGCTCGAGGCCACCGACCATGAGCAGCTGCTTGAACAGCTGCGGCGACTGCGGCAGCGCGTACCAGCTGCCCGGCTTCAGGCGAGCGGGCACGAGGAAGTCGCGCGCGCCTTCGGGCGTCGAGCGCGTCATCGTCGGGGTCTCGACCTCGACGAACTCCTGCTCGTCCAACACCGCGCGTGCCGCGCGGCTGACCTCGCTGCGCAACCGCATCGCGGCCGCCGGGCCACTGCGGCGCAGGTCGAGGTAGCGGTACTTCAGGCGCACCTCTTCGCCCACGTCCACCCGGTCGTCGATCGGGAACGGCAGCGGCGCGGCCTCCGACAGCACCACGAGCTCCGTGGCGAGCACCTCGATCTCCCCGGTGGGGATCTCGGCGTTCGCGTTGCCTTCGGGCCGCTTCGACACCTCGCCGACGATCTTCACGCAGAACTCCGACCGCAGCGCGTGCGCGCGCTCGGCCATCTCGCCCTCGCGGAACACCACCTGGGCGACCCCGCTGGCATCGCGGAGGTCGATGAAGATGACTCCGCCGTGATCGCGCCGCCGCGCCACCCAGCCGGTGAGGGTGACGGTCTGACCGGCCTGCCCGGCACGCAGGGTGCCGGCTTGATGAGTGCGGAGCACTGCGACTGCTCTCCTTAGCCCACGGGGTCTTCGGGTCTCGGGTCCGCCGGCGGATCTGCCGACGCGTTTCGCCGAACACAGAGGCTAACGAATGGCGAGGTGAGGGCCGCGACCAGGTTTGACTGGGGGGTCGTCAGGCCCCGCACACAACCCCGCCCTCCCCGGGGGGCGTCCCTTGACCAGTCTATCCGGCACCACCGACAAAATCGGCGAGAGAGCGGGTGGGACGCTGAGTTGTCCACAACTCGGGCCGGCTGTGGACAACGTGCGGAAACCGATGGCGACGGAGCCGCACAGTGCTTCGCGGACCAGAGGGAGCCGAGGTGCGGTGACCCGGCCGTTCGGGGGGCGTGGCGGCCGGGTCACCGTCTCGGCTGCACCGGGCCGGGGAAGGCCGGCCGGTGAGTCTGAGGGGGAAAGTCGCAAAGACCAAAGGGAGCAGCCTCAGAGCAAGCGGAGCTGCTCAGCCGGCGGCGGAGCTTCCACCCGAGGTTCGGGCACTTCCGGCACCTCAGCCGCCCCGCGTGGGTTGTAGCCCGTTTTCGCGCCGAGGCCGTGGCGGCGAAGGAGCGGGCCGACGCGTTCGCCGAGTTGCCGGCGGTAACCGCGGTCGACGTAGCTGCCGCGGGAGTAGAGGCGTTTGTAGCGCGGCACGAGCGCCGGGTGGTTGCGGCCGAGCCACGACGCGAACCACTCGCGCGCGCCGGGGCGCAGGTGCAGCGGGATCACGCTGACGCTTTCGGCGCCGGCGTCGGCGAGTTCGGCGAACAGGGCGTCGAGGGCTTCGACGGAGTCCGTGAGGTAGGGCAGCACGGGTGCGACGAGCACGGAGCACGGCAGGCCGGCCGCGCGGGCCTTGCGGACGAGGTCGAGGCGGGCCTGAGGACTCGGCGTGCCGGGTTCGAGGCGGCGTTGCAGCTCGCGGTCGAGCAGGGCGATCGAGACCGCGAGGCTCACCGGCACGTCGGCGGCGACCGATTCCAGCAGCGGCAGGTCGCGCGTGAGGACGGTGCCCTTCGACAGGATCGACAGCGGCGTACCGGATTCGGCCAGCGCGCGGATGATGTCGGGCATGAGCCGGTAGCGCCCCTCGGCGCGCTGGTACGGGTCGGTGTTCGTGCCCATGGCCACGTGCTCGCGCTGCCAGCTCGGCCGTTTCAGCTGCGCGGCCAGCACCTGCGGTGCGTTGACCTTCACCACCACCTGGGTGTCGAAGTCGTGGCCCGCGTCGAAGTCGAGGTAGGTGTGGGTGTTGCGGGCGAAACAGTTGTGGCTCACCATGCCGTCGGCCACGAAGTCGCCGGTGCCGGTGGTGATGTCGAACAGCGGCAGCTCCAGGCCGAGTGGCTCGACCGCGGTCACGACGCGGCGCACCGAGCCGATGGTGGTGCCGTCGAGAGAGCGCTTCCACGCGACCGCCGGGTCGGTCAAGTGCAGGAACCGCAACACTTCCCCGGTGCCGCCGGTGAGCCGCGCCTGACGCCGGCCTTCGAACTCGCGGTGCCCGACCGTGTCGTAGTCGAACGAGAACCGGTCCAGCGCTGTGAACATCGCCTCGACCACGTCGGTCTCGTCGTGCGCGATCGCCAGCACCCCGCGCTTGTACGAGCCCGCCAGGTCGAACAGGCCGGCGAGGAACCCGCGCGACCAGTGCGCGTCGGGCTCCGCCGGCAGCTTCATGAACCCCACTGAGGAACCGAAATCGGGCAGGTACCGCACCGCGCGCGCCGCCGCGTCCTTCTCCGCCGCGAAGCCGCCGGAGCGCAGCATCCCGCACAGGTAGCCGGCGCGGTAGCCGAGCGTGTCGTCGGGGGTGCGCACGAACCGGCCGCCCCCGACCAGCTCCGTGCCGCCGACCAGGTGCGGCCGCTGCGCCGCGCCCAGCCGGCTGCCGGTGACGTACTTCCAGCCGCGCGCGCTGAGGAACCGGTGATCAGGCCCGGTGACCAGCGCCGTGCCGTCGTCGAGCGTGACGCGGTACGCCTCGCGCACCGTGGTCCAGTGGGCCAGCACCTCCGTGGGCACCAGCCGCCGCGCGACGCCGTGGCCGCGCGTGCCCAGGATCTTGTCCCCCACCTGCAGGTCCGCGATCGGCTTCGCCCGACCGTCGGCCATCAGCACCGGAGTGGCGCCTTCGAGGCAGTACGTGCACGCGTGGGAACACCCGCGGTACGGGTTCACGGTCCACCGGAACGGCACCTGCGACCCGTCGGGCACGCGGTTCAGCACCGACTTGGCGTGCACCTCGTGAAAGGTGACGCCCTCGAATTCCGGTGACCGCACCGACCGCACCAGCCCGTCCAGGCCGGGCAGGATCGGCTCGCCCTCCCCCGCTCGTTGTCGTTCCCATCGCACCCGTCCAGTCGAACACATGTTCTAACGAGTGTCAAACAGGTGTTCGAACGCCCACCGCGAACACGACAGCGCCGCCGGGCCGACCAGGCCCGGCGGCGCACGTGCGAAGCGGAGAACTCAGATCGGGAACCGGTCCAGCGCCCGGATCTTGTTCGTCGCGTCCAGCGCCGCGACCTTGTACGCCTCCGACAACGTCGGGTAGTTGAACACCGCGTCCACCAGGTAGTCGACCGTGCCGCCGCAACCCATCACGGCCTGACCGATGTGCACGAGGTCCGTGGCGCCCGTGCCGAACACGTGCACGCCGAGCAGCTTGCGGTCCGATGTGGACACCAGGAGCTTCAGCATGCCGTAGCTGTCGCCGGTGATCTGGCCGCGCGCGAGCTCGCGGTAGCGCGAGATGCCGACCTCGTACGGCACCGAAGACGACGTCAGCTGCGCCTCCGTGGCGCCGACGTAGGAGATCTCCGGGATCGTGTAGATGCCGATCGGCTGCAGCGCGCCGAGACCGTTGGAGGGTTCGCCGAACGCGTGGTACGCGGCGAGCCGGCCCTGGTCCATGGAGGTGGCCGCGAGCGCGGGAAACCCGATCACGTCGCCGACCGCGTAGATGTGGTCGACCTCGGTGCGGTAGTGCTCGTCGACCTTGAGGCGGCCGCGTTCGTCGGCCAGCAGACCGGCCTTGTCGAGCGCGAGCTCGTGGGTCATGCCCTGGCGGCCGGCGGAGTACATCACGCCGTCGGCCGGGATGCGCTTGCCGCTCACCAGCGTGGTCACGGTGGTCTCGTCGGACACGGCGACGTTGGCCACCTTCTCGCCGAACCGGAACGTGACGCCGAGGTCGCGCAGCTGGAACTTCAGCGACTCCACGATCTCCGGATCGCAGAAGTCGAGCATCTGGTCACGCTGCTCCACCACGGTCACGCGCGAGCCGAGCGCCGCGAACATCGACGCGTACTCGATGCCGATCACGCCCGCCCCCACCACCACGAGCGACGACGGGATCGCCTCCAGCCGCAGGATCTCGTCGGAGTCGAGCACGCGCGCCGCGTCGAAGTCCACGTGCGCGGGGCGCGCGGGCCGCGTGCCGGTGGCGATCACGATGTGGTCGCCCGACACCGTGCGCCGGTCGCCCACGTGCTTGCCCTCCACGAGCACCGTGTGCGGATCGGCGAACGACCCCGTGCCCGGCACGAGGTCGATGTGGTTGCGCAGCAGCTGGGCCCGGACCACCTGCACCTCGCGGCCCACCACGTGCTGCGTGCGCGCCATGAGGTCGGCGATGGTGATGTCCTGCTTCACGCGGTAGCTCGCGCCGTAGAGCTCACGCTGGTTCATGCCGGTCAGGTACAGCACGGCTTCGCGCAGGGTCTTCGACGGAATGGTGCCGGTGTTCACGCACACCCCGCCCACCATGTCGTGGCGATCGACGACCGCCACCTTCTTCCCCAGCTTCGCGGCCGCGATGGCGGCCTTCTGCCCACCCGGGCCCGAGCCGATGACGATCAGGTCGTACTCGTGTTCGCTCACGGTGTGAGCCTGCGCACTCACCCCGCGCGCCGCAAGCCCTGGCCTCCGTCCACCACGCCGCATTAACGCCGTGTTCGCGCGCACCTGACCCGAACGGACCAACGGACCAACGGCCCAGGGGTGAGACACGGGGTGAGACACGGATGAGACAACGGTGCCCCAGCATCGTCGGGAAGCTGGGGCACCGCGGCTCGCCTCGCGCTACCGGTCGGCGCTGTCCTGGCCGACCTGCTCCAGGAATCCTCGCCAGCCGGCCGGCGAGAGCTCGAAGTGGCCCGCGCCGGGATCTTTCGAGTCCCGGACCGCTACCGCAACGAGCGGACCCGCCGCGGGAAACCCGACCTCAACGCATTCCTGTTGTGGGTTCCCCGAGAAAGACGACTTCCGCCACTGGAAGTCACTTGTCATCTCCTGTTCTCCACCTCCTCGATCAGCCTGACCGAATCATCAGGACTCATCGCATCACGACGGAGCCATTCCGCCGCCTCCTTGTACCCACGGATGTACTGATCCGCAGTCAGTGTGGAACTACTCGCGAATTGCTCCAGATAAACCACACCGGTGCCGGGTTCGGCGCCTTCGATCAAGACGAACCCGCCGTCGCGAAGCGGCGTGTACAGCGCGGTGATCGGAAGGATTCGGATCGTGATCTGCGGCAATCGCGCGACTTCGGCCATGTCTCGCAACTGCTCGCCCCACGCCGACCCGCCGCACTCCGGATAGCGCAGCGCATACTCACCGATGATGAAAGTGGCCTCGACCTTCGAGGCGAACACCTTGGCACGCCGGCTCATCCGAAAATCGGCGCCGGCCTGAACATCCGCCTCGGCTGCTCCGGTTGCACGTATCAGGGTTTCGGCATAGCTGCGCACCTGAAGCAACCCGGGGATCCGCTGGGCTTGAGCGGTGAAGATCAGTGAAGCGGCTGCCTCGTATTCGCTCAGTACGGCGAGTTGCCGGTTGACCCCGGTGACCCAGTTGGGGTCGGCCGCCTCCAGCCGAATCTGCAGCAGTGCTTCGAGAGCCTCGCCATCGATGCCGAGGTGCACGCAGATCGCACCAGTCTCGGCTTCCGAAGGGATGAGCAGCCCCTGGAAGTAGCGTGAGACATGAGAGCCGTTGCGCCTGATCAGAGTTCCGAGCTGCCGGGTGGACATCCCCTTCGCTTGAGCTGCATTGCGCAGGATGGAGCCGAACTCTCGCGATCGCGGCGTGGGCATGTTGCTGGCCATGCAGCAGATCCTAGCGGCCCTCAGCAGCCGGTTATTCACCCGATTGCGGCCTGCTCAGGGGTTGCGCAGACTGCTGCATGCATCGCATCCTTGCTCTGCTGCATGCAGCGAAGTGGTCAGGCAGTCAACGGGGAGGGCGCATGTTCGTGTGGCAACAGGCGGAGGGAAAGCGGCACGCCAGGCAGGCCGTGCACCGCGGCGTGCTCGATCTGGGCGCGACGTTCGCGGCGCTGTGCGGGTACCGGGTGGAGGTCGGTGAGGCGGACGTCCACACGCCGGACAAGCCGTGGCTCGACCCGACGTGCGCGGCGTGCGACTACAAGATCCGCAAGGCGCTCGGGATCCCGCTCGCGGCGCGCGGCGACGTCGAGCCGCTGCTGCTGGAGGACTACGAGGACCGTCAGCGGCCGAAGGCGAAGTGCTGACCGATGGCTGCTCACCCCCGGACCCCTGCCGCCACGTCGGGTGGCGGCAGGGCCGGAGTTCCGAAGCTGGCGGCCGGTGAGCGGCGAGCGTTGCAGGAGCTGGTCGACGCGGCCGATGCCGTGACATGGGGGCTGTCGCTGAAGATGTCCGGGATCGTCTGGCGGCTCAGGGAAACCACGGTGCCGACGGTCCGTGAGCTCGAACTCGTGCTGGAGCGGGCGAAGCGCCTTCAGGACGCGCTCGCGAAGTGCCACGCGTTCGTCGCCGACAGTACTGACCGAGCCGACCGAGCCGACCAAACTGACCAAGCTGACCAACGCGGATGAAACCTCCCCCGATCCCGAAAAGATCCTGGGGGGAAAGGTAAACGGTGGCGACCGCACCGCACGGCTCGTTCCTGTCCGACCTGATCGCCGGAGCGAGGCGGTTCGATCCGGGTCGGCAGATTTGTACGCGGAGCGTGCGGTCGTCGGTCGGCGCCGGAAACCTGGTGGTGCGGCGACGGCACCGCGATGAGCCGACCGGGAACTTCTGCCGACGAACTCCCCGTCACCGCCGTTCGAGATCGCGTTCGCACCGCAGCCGCAGCGTGGTGCTGCCCTGCGCCGCCGCCAGGTCCACGGCCGTCTTCAACCTAATCCGGGCCTGCTCGGGCCGGTCGTACGCCGAGCGCAGGCGCAGCACCTCCGGCAGCCACCACAGGTCGTCTCGGGCCTGGCCCACCACCAGGGCCGCGTCGAGAGCCGCGCGGGCCGGTCCGGTGCGGCCCTCGCGTTCGAGCAGGTCGGCCTGCAGCGCGAGCCAGTAGGGCATGCGCGCCAGCGATCCCTCGGCCTTGAGGTTGGCGACGCCGCGGCGGATGTCGGCGAGGCCGTCGGCGTCGCCGCGGGTCCAGCCGCCCAGGACCAGGCCCCATTCGCGGTAGTAGGCGAAGCCGTAGCGGTCGCAGAGCTCGCGCAGCTCGGCCGCCACCGCGGCCACCTCGGCGAGGTCGCCGCACATCTGCTGCGTGATGCCGGCGTACGCCAGCGCCACGGCGAGGCTGTACGGGTGCGGGTACGTCCGGGCGAGGTCGACCGCGGTCCGGCAGCTGCGTTGCGCCTCGGCTTCGTGGCCCAGCAGCCAGTGGGCATGCGCGGCCCACGCCGGGCTGTGCACTTCCGGGCGCGTGCCGATGGGCAGCGACGGCGCGCCGCGCGTGAGGCGGGCCGCGAGGTCGAAGTGGTGCAGCGCCTCGGCGGGCCGGCCGAGGCTCACCGACGAGCCGGCGAACGCGAAGTGCGCCGAGCCGTTGAGCTCGTCTTTCGCCCGGTCGTCGCCGACCAGCTCCAGCGCGCGCTTCGCGGCTTCGTGCGCACGAGCGGTGCGGCCTTGCACGAAGCGCGAAGTCCACAACCCGACCAGGCCGGCGATCGTGGAATCCTGCTGCCCCAGGCGTTCCGAGAGCTCGATCGAGCGTTCGAGCGTGCGCTGCAGGTCGGGTGACGCGTAGCCGAACCGGGCGTTGAGCGGGCCGGAGAGGGCTTCGAGCACGGCCAGCTCGCGCCGGTCGGTCTCCGGCCCCGCGGGTCCGTTCGCGAGCAGGGACAAGGCTTCGCGCAGGAGCCGGATCGCCTCGCCGTGGGCGAAGGTGCCGGCGGCGAGCTCCGCCGCGCGGCGGTAGAACGCCACGGCGCGGTCGGGCCGGCCGCCGCGCGCGTACTGCTCGGCCAGCTGCGCCGAGACCGAGCCGGTGTCGCCGGGGTGCAGCAGTTCGAGGCTTTGCGCGAGCCGGCGGTGCAGCAGCCAGCGCCGGGCGCGCGTGACCTGCCGGTAGGCGGCGTCGCGCAGCAGGTCGTGGGAGAAGTCGTAGCCCTCGCGGAACTCGCGCAGGATCCGCAGCCGCCACAGCTCGTCGACGGCGCGCACCACGGCTTCGGCGTCGAGGTCGCTGGCCTCGGTGAGCAGGTCGAGCGAGAAGTCCCGGCCGACGGCCGCGGCCAGGCCGGCGATCTCCCGGGCCTCTGGCGTCGGCTGGCGCAGCCGCTCGGCGAGCACGGCGTCGAGGTCGCCGGGCGGGCCGCCCGAGCGCAGTGCTTCCACCACGGACAGCGGAAAGCCGCCGGTGGCCACGTGCAGCAGCGTCAGCTCCTCGGCGGCCGGCGCCCGGCCGGACACGGACTCGGCCAGGCGCGCGGTGTCGTCGAGGTCGAGCGGGGTCAGCTCCACTTCGGACAGCCGGCCGGTGGCACGCAGCCGGTCCGTCCAGCCGGCGAGCGTGGTGTCGGCGGGGTCGGACCGCTGGGTCGCGGCGAGCAGCAGCGGCGCGCGCGGTTCGAGGCCGAGGCAGAAGATCAGGAACGCCAGGGTTTCCTGATCGCACCACTGCGCGTTGTCCAGCACGAGCAACGTCGGCCGGCCCGCGCCGGTGAGGGCGCGGGCGAGGCCTTCGAAGAACCGGTGCCGCTGCCACGCGTCGGCCACCGCGCGCACCACCGGCGCCGGTCCGGTCTCCTTGCCGGCGGGCACGAGCCGGTCCACCTCCGTGCGCCACACCGGTGCGAGCGCCGCCAACGCGGGCTGCAGCACCGGGTTGCGCAACCAGTCGGCCACCGGCGCGAGCGCCAGCCGGCCCGACGTCCCGAAGCACTGCGTCCCCGCCACCACCGCGCCCTGGCTGCGCGCGAGCCGCGCCAGCTCCACCACCAGCCGCGTTTTGCCGACGCCGGCGTCGCCCCGCACGAGCGCGACCGACGGCCGGCCCCGCGCGGCCTCCTGCCACCGGCCACGCAGCTGCGCGAACTCCCGTGTGCGGCCCACGAGGCGGGACTCGCCGCCGTGGTGGCCGGGCGGCGGCTCGGCCAGCAGCCGGCGCAGCATCGCCTGGGTCGCGCGATCGGGCGCCACGCCCAGCTCTCGTTCGAGCACCGCCGCACACAGGTGGTAGGTGCTCACGGCACCGGCGCGGTCGCCGAGGTCGGCCTGCAGCTCCATCAGCGTGCGGTAACCCGGCTCCTCCAGCGGCCGCAGGCGGATCCGCCGGCGCGCGGTCTCGGCGGCGGCCGCGAGATCACCGAGCCGGCACTGGGCGTCGCCGAGCAGATCGCACAGCCCCACGCACTGCTGTTCCAGCTCGGCGCGCGAAGCGAAGAGCCATTCGTCGGCCAGGCCCGGCATCAGCTCGCCGCGGTACTCCGCCAGCGCGGCACCGGCGTGGTCGCGCACTTCCTCGTCCGCGCTCGCGGCGAGTGCGGCGCGGCGCTCGGCGTCGAACACGCGCACGTCGACGCGGCAGCCGGGAGTGTCCTGCCAGGACAGATCCGTCGCGGTCGCGAGCAGCGCCGGCTCGTCGCCGAGGACCTGGCGCAGGTGGTGCAGCTCGCGGCGCAGGTTCGTGCGGGCCTGCGCGTCGGACGAATCGGGCCAGAACAGCGCCGCGAGCCGCTGTCTCGGCTGCGGCAGCCCCGCGTGCGTCACCAGGTAGCCCACGAGCGCGATCGCGCGCGGCGACCGGGTCACCGGCGGCCCGGTCGCCCCGTGGCTGATCGACTGCCCGCCCAGCAGCGACACGTAGAGCATCCCGGGGTGCCTCCTGAGCAGGCACGGTAGTCCGGCGAGCGGGCGGCGGGTGGATCTTGCGCCGCCCCGCACCCGGCGTTCGGCGCTGAAAAACCGGAAATGCCGCCGGTATCGCGCTTCCCGACGCCGGAGTGCTTGAAAATCCCGCCTCGGCGTTCGGCCCGAACGGCCCCGAACGCGAAGCCGAACGCTGGGCGAACGCCGCGTCCCTAACTTCGGTGGGGCAGGCAGCCCGACCGGGAGGCCGTTCCACTCAGGAACATCAGGGAGAACTCGCATGACCACCATCACCGCACCGTTTCCCGAGCTGGCGCTCGCACTGAGAGGCGAGCTCGTGACGCGCGGCGACGAAGGCTACGACCAGGCGCGCGCCGTGTACAACGGGATGATCGACAAGCACCCCGCCGCCATCGCCCGGTGCGCGGACGCCGCCGACGTCGTCGTGTGCGTGAACTTCGCGCGGGAGAACAGGATCGACCTCGCCGTGCGCGGCGGCGGCCACAACGCCGGCGGCCTCGGCATCGCCGACGACGCGCTGGTGATCGACCTTTCGGCGATGCGCAGCGCGACGGTGGACCCCGAGGCGCACACCGTGCGCGTCGACGCCGGGTGCACCTGGGGCGACGTCGACCACGCGACCGTGGGCTTCGGCATGGCCACCCCGTCGGGGATCATCTCCTCGACCGGCGTCGCCGGGCTCAGCCTCGGCGGCGGGATCGGCTACCTGGCCCGGCGCTTCGGGCTGACCGTGGACAACCTGCTCTCGGCCGACGTGGTGCTCGCCGACGGCAGTTTCGTGCACGCCAGCGAGAAGTCGAACCCGGACCTGTTCTGGGCCCTGCGCGGGGGCGGCGGGAACTTCGGCGTCGTCACGTCGTTCACCTTCCGCTGCCACGAGATCGGCGAAAACGGCACGATCATCGGCGGCCCGGTGCTGTACGCACTGGAGGACACCGAAGACGTGCTGCGCTGGTACCGCGAACTGCTGCCGTCGCTGCCCGAGGAGCTCAGCGGCTGGTTCGGGCTCATCACCATCCCGCCGGCCCCGCCGTTCCCGGAAGAGCTGTGGAACCGCAAGGCCTGCGCCATCGTGTGGTGCTACACGGGTTCCCACGCGCGGGCCGACGAGGTCTTCGAGCCGGTGCGCTCCTTCGGCTCGCCGCTGCTGGTGGGTCTGCACGACATGCCCTACACCGCGCTGCAGAGCGCGTTCGACGGGCTCTACCCCGCGGGCCTGCAGTGGTACTGGCGTGCCGACGTCACCACGGAGATCTCCGACGAGGCGATCGCGATCCACCGCCGCTTCGGCGAAGCGCTGCCGACCATGCACTCCAGCATGCACATGTACCCGATCGACGGTGCCGCCGCCCGGGTCGCCGCCGACGCCACGGCGTTCCCCTACCGGGACGGCGGCTGGTCGGGTGTGATCGTGGGCGTGGACCCTTCGCCCGACAACCGGGAGAAGATCACCCGCTGGACGAAGGACTACTGGACCGAACTGCACCCCACCTCGGCCGGAGGCGCGTACGTGAACTTCATGATGGAGGAGGGCGACGACCGCGTGAAGGCCGCCTACCGCGACAACTACGAGCGGCTGGCACAGGTCAAGAACCGCTACGACCCGGAGAACCTGTTCCACATCAACCAGAACATCCGGCCCTCGGGTTCCTGACGGACCCGGCCGGGTGGCCGCGGCGCGGTGGTCGGGGCCGCACCGCGGCACTGGAGGTGGACCGGGTCAGGACCGCAGGGCTCCTCGCCGACGCTGGAAATCGGTGACGGTGTCGAGCCCCGCGGTCAGTTCCTGGTTCAGCAGGGTGAGCTGCTGGGTGGAGACTTCCCCACCCAGCAGCTCGCCCAGGCGGCCCTTTTCCAGCTCCGCCAGCGCTTCCCACGGCGTGGGCGCGAGTTCGCCCACCACCGTGCCGGGATCGGGCGGGGTGAGGCCGTCGGCCACGCCCGCGCAGCCCGCCGCCACCAGCGCGGCCACCACGAGGTGCGGCTGGGCGTCGGCGCCGGCGAAGCGGAACTCCAGCCGGGGCGACGCCGGTGTGCCGCAGAGCCGGACGGCGGCGGTGCGGTCGTCGTGGCCCCAGCGCAGCACGCGCGGCGAGAACGCCGCCGTGCGAAGCCGGACGTAGCTGTTCCAGGTCGGCGCCCACGCGGCCGTGAGCGCTCGCGCGTCGCGAAGCACGCCGGCGAGAAACGCGCCGAGGGCGAACGGGAAACCCGCCGGTCCGTCCGGAGTGGACAGCGAGAGATGCACGTGGCACGAGTTGCCCTGGCCCGGTTCCGGGGCGGCGAGGTAGTCGGCGCGAGCGTCGTGGCGTGCGGCCACGCGGCGGGTGAGCAACTGCAGCAGCAGGGCGTCGTCGCAGGCGGTGAGCGCGTCGCGGTGGCGCAGCACCACTTCGTACTGCCCCGGGTGGCATTCGGCGCGCGCGGATTCCACGCCGAGCACCGACGCGGTGGAGCGCAGGTCCGCGAGCAACGGCGTGAGCCGCTCGGTGCCGCCCACCGCGTAGTCCACGCCGTGCGCGGTCAGCGGTGTGCCCGAGCCGTCGCGGAACACCACCTCGTGCTCGATCCCGATCGACGGCACGAGCCCGAACTCTTCGAGCGCGGCCAGCTGCGTCCGCAGAACCGTGCGCGGCGCGAGCCCTGCCGGCGCACCCGACGGCAGCTCGGCGTCACACACCACGGCCCACGTGCGATCGCCCAGCGGCACGGCCGTGGCGGCGTCCACCCGCATGCGCAGATCGCCGAAACCGCCGAGGTACGCGCCGAGGGAACCGGTGTCGGGCAGCGGTTCCCGCTCCGGCGTCCAGGCGAAGACGTAGCTGCACACGCCGTAACCGTCTTCGAGCACCGACGCGGCGAACGGCGCTTCCAGCTCCACCGCGGCGAACCGCGCGTGGGGATCGGGCACGAGCAGCACCAGCCGCGTGCCTTCGTCGGCCAGCACGTGGCGCAGCACGGCTGCCGCGGCCGAGCCCGCCTCCGCGCGCACCGTGAGCGAGCGAGGGCCGGCCGGGCGGTCGAACGGCGTCACCACGCGCCGTCCGGATCGGGCGCGTGCAACGGGTTCGGCACGCGGCCCCAGCGCACGTCGAACTCGTCGTCGCGCTCGACCTTGTCGAAACCCTGCCCGGCGAAGTGCTCCCGGTTGAGCGTGACGCGCTCCACGTCGGGCGCGAACAGCCGGCACGCGTCGAACCGCTCGGCCACGTCCGGGTTTTCGTCGCGGTAGCGGCCGACGACTTCGCGCACCAAGGCCCAGAAGTCGCCGCGCGCGAGGCC
This sequence comes from Amycolatopsis rhabdoformis, assembly GCF_035918295.1. Lineage (GTDB taxonomy): Bacteria > Actinomycetota > Actinomycetes > Mycobacteriales > Pseudonocardiaceae > Amycolatopsis > Amycolatopsis rhabdoformis. The sequence goes on along the minus strand of NZ_CP142149.1, from coordinate 594,121 downwards.
GACGTCGTCGAGCAGCACCTCGGCCCAGAACCGAAGCTGGCCCGAGAACACCGAGCTGAACAGCGACTGCGCGAGCAAGTGCGCGGGCCAGCGCAGCATGTCGGCGTCGGCCTCGGGCGGGAGGTCGGCGTAACACGGCAGGTCGCCCTCCATCAGGTCCACGCCCTGCGCGAAGTCCTTGATGGCCACCCGCACCGGCCGGCCGGCGGCGTCGACGATGAGGATGAGGTTCTGGCCGTGGGGGCAGAAGCCGACGCCGTAGCGCAGGAGCCACTGCAGCAGCGGTGTGAGCAGCAGGTCGAACAGCCGCGAAAGCCACGCCTGGGCACCGTCGCCGGACTGCGTGATGAGCCGGGTGAGCACGGCTTCCCGGTCGCCGTCGCGGTAGGGCAGGGCGGCGAAGGAGATCGCGCGCTCCCCCTCGGCCAGCGTGGTGACGAGCGGCTCGCGCCACAGCGCGCCGAGCGTCTCGTGGAAGCGGTAGGGCAGCTCTTCGAGCGCGCCGAAAAGCGGGTGGCGCACCGAAACGCTGGCCACCTCGCCGAGCAACGCGAAGCGGTACTTCTCCGACAGCAGCGGATCGGCCGCGTCGACGCGGCGCAGCCACTCGGTGACCGACGGTCCCGCCAGCGTCGCCGCCGAGTTCAGGCCGCGGTAGACGAGGGTGTTGCGCACCGACACGGCCGTCTTCACGTCGCGGCGCTCGGGGCGGCTGCGGTTGGCGAGCGTGCGCACCGTCTGGTGCGGCCGGTAGGCGTCGGCGCTCTCCCCCAGCTCGATCATCCGGCCGGTGGCCAGCTCGGCCGAGTACAGCGTGCCGAGGATCTCGTCGGCCTGCCACGGGTGCACGGGCACCCACACGTAGTCGGCCGGGTCCCCGGTTTCGGCCACGCGCGCGGTGAACGCCGCGCGCTGGGCCTCGTCGAGCTCGTCGCTCAGCAGCGCGGCGGCGTCGAGGCCCGCGACCGAGCGGAACCGCGCCAGGTCGCGGTGCACGGCGTACCAGCGCAGGCGGACGTCCTCACCCGCTTCGGGCGCGTAGCGGGCCCGGTCGGGCGCGGAGAAACCGACGCGGCCCTTGTTCAGCACCAGGCGCGGGTGGCCGGTGAGGTGGCCGTCGGCGAGGTTGTAGTCCATCGTGGACAGTTCGGCGGAGCTCGGGGCACGGCGCAGGCGCGCGGCCTCGTTGGTGACCGTGGCGGTGAGCTCGGCCAGCACGTCGGCGAGGCGCAACCCGGTGAGCCCCAGCGTTTCCCGCGCGTCGACCACGAGGGTGCGCGGGTCGTCGGCGGGGGTTTCGGTGCCGTCGGCGCTGCGGACCGCGCTGCCCGGCAGCACCGTCCACGACTCGAAGGCGCCGCGGCGGGCCTCGAAGCGGTAGGCGACGCCGCCGGGGAGGTCGAGGTGCCAGGTGCGGTGGCCGTCGCGGGTCGGCTCGCCCGGCTCGGGGCGCAGCATCGCTTCGTAGGACAGCTCGCCGAGCATCTTGTGCGTGACGAGCGAGCCCGCGGCCTGCCAGGCGGCGGCTTCGGTCAGGGTCACTGCTCCTCCGTGTTTTCAAGCGGGGTCTCGAGCGGGGTTTCGCGGCCGGACTTCTCCAGGCCGAACGTGGTGAAGGCGGTGCGGTCGGGCAGGTCGTACACGGCTTTGCCGCACACCGCGTTGAGGATCGTCGCGGCGCGCCAGGCGCCGAGGCCGAGGTCGGGCGCGCCGGGGCCGTGCGTGTGGCGTTCGGCGTTCTGCACGAACACGGAACCGGTCACGCCGTCGCCCAGCTCCAGCCGGTTGTCCGCGCCGACCGCGAGGCGGCCGCGCTCGTCGCGCCGCACGGCCAGCTCACGCAGCAGCGGTTCGGTCGGCGTCTCCGCGTAGCCGGTCGCGGCGACGACCGCCGTGGTGCGATGCGTGGCGGAGCTGCCCTGCTCGGCGTGGCGCAGGCCCAGCTCGATCCCACGCTCGCCGCTCGTGGCCGAGACGACCTCGACGCCGGGCGTGAGCGCCGCGGCTGGCCAGCCGCCGCCGATGCTGAGGCGGTAGAGCTCGTCGTGGATCGCCGCGATGGTCTCGGTGTCGATTCCCTTGTACAGCTGCCACTGCGCCGGCAGCAGCCGGTCGCGCACGGCCTCGGGCAGGCCGTGGAAGTAGGCGGTGTAGTCGGGCGTGAACTGCTCGAGCCCCAGCTTCGAGTACTCCATCGGCGCGAACGCCGGCGTGCGCGCGACCCAGCGCAGGCCGTCCACAGTGGACCGCGACCGCAGCAGGTCGAGGAACACCTCGGCCCCCGACTGCCCCGAACCGACCACCGTCACGGAGTCGGCGGCCAGCAGCTCGGCGCGGTGCGTGAGGTAGTTCGCCGAGTGCAGCGCCAGTACATCCGGCGCGGCGACCAGCTCGCGCAACGGCTCCGGCACGTTCGGCCGCGTGCCGACGCCGAGGACCACCGCCGCCGCCAGCACCGGTTCGGCACCAGTCACCGTCAGCTCGAACGCCTCTTCCGCAGGAAGCCAGCGAATTCCGGTGACCTCGTGGCCGAAGCGGCACGCCGACAGGCGGCCGGCGGCCCAGCGGCCGTAGTCGTCGTACTCGGCGCGCGGCAGGTGGAAGCGCTCGGCGAAGTAGAACGGAAGCAGGCGGCCGCGTTCGCGCAGGTAGTTGAGGAACGAGTGCCGGCTGGTCGGGTCGACGAGCGACACCAGGTCGGCGAGGAACGGCACCTGCAGGGTCGCGCCGTCGACCAGGAGGCCCGGGTGCCAGCGAAACTCCGGGCGGGCGTCGAAGAGCACCACGTCGAGCTGCTCGAGCGGGTCGGCCAGCGCGGCGAGCGACAGGTTGAACGGCCCGATCCCCACGCCCGCGAGGTCGAACCGCCTCACGAGGCGACCGGGCTCTGCGGTGCGGTCACGCCGCGCTCGGCCTCGGCCGTCGCGACGACCTGGTCGAGGAGCTCGACGTAGTCCGCGGCCGTGGTGTGCGGGTGCAGCAGGGTGAGTTTCAGCCAGAGCCGGGGTGCGCCGTCGGGGCCCGACGGGAGGCTGCCGCGGCCGATCACGGCGGTGCCGGATTCCAGGAGCGTCCGGCGGATGCGGGCGACGAGGTCGTCGTCGGCGCCGCGGGGGCGGAAGACGACGGTGGAGAGTTCGGGGGCGCCCCAGGATTCCAGGGCGGGGTGGCGCTCGACCAGCTCGTTCACCTCGGTCGCGGTGGTGCAGCAGCGTTCCACGAGGGCACCCAGGCCTTCGGTGCCGAGGGCGCCGACGGTCACGGCCATGCGGAACGCGTCGGGGCGCCGGGACGTGCGGATCGAGCGGCCGAGGAGGTCGGGGAGGCCGGCTTCGGTGTCGTCGTCGGCGTTGAGGTACTCGGCGCGGACGGTCAGGGCGGAGAGGTCAGTGGCGTTCCGGGCGGCGAAGAGGCCGGCGGCCACGGGTTGCCAGCCGAACTTGTGCATGTCGAGCGCGACGGAGTCGGCGAGGTCGAGGCCCGCCAGGCGAGGCGCCAGGGTGTCGCTGCAGAGGAGCATGCCGCCGTAGGCCGCGTCCACGTGGAGGCGGGCGCCGGAGAGGCGGCAGATGCGGGCGATGTCCTCGAGGGGGTCGATGCGGCCGGTGTTGGTGGTGCCGGCGGTGGCGACGACCACGGCCGAGGCGCCGAGCGGGGCGAGGGCTTCGGCCAGCGCCGAGGGGATCATGCGGTCGTCTTGGCAGGGCACGACGACGGGGGCCGGGAGGCCGAGGAGCCAGGCCGCGCGGGAGACGCTGTGGTGGGAGTTGGCGCCGCAGACCGGGTGGATGGTGGTGGCGGCGGTTTCCCGTGCCAGGAGGAGACCGAGGAGGTTGGACTCGGTGCCGCCGGAGGTGACCACGGCGTCCGGGGTCGGTGCGTGGGGGTAGCAGAGGTGGGCGATGCCGGTGAGGAACTCCGCTTCCAGCTCGCTGGCCATGGGGGCCTGGTCCCAGGAGTCCATGGAGGGGTTGAGGGCTGAGGCCACTACGTCGGCGGCGACGGAGACGGCCAGAGGGGGGCAGTGGAGGTGGGCGGCGCAGGTCGGGTCGGCTGGGTCGGCGGTGCCTGCGGCCAGGAGGGTGGCGTATTTCGTCAGGGCTTGGTGGGCGCCGAGACCGGACTTGGGGAGGTGGTGGGTGGCACCGGAGGTGGCCAGGGTGGCGGCTACCGAGGCTGGGCCGCCGGAGGGGATGGGGCCGTTGCGTTCGGTGATGCCGGTGGCCATGCCGTGGAGGGCGATGGGGATGAGTTCGGCCAGACGGTTCGGGCCGTTGGGGCCGCCGGATAGCCAGGTTGCCGGATCTCCGCCCGATTCGCCCATTGGCCCACCTTTCTTAGGGTATCCTTGCCTACCCTATGCAACTGTACGGATACCCACTGCGTCGGGGGTGCGGTGGGGGTCCCGTGTTCAGGATGGTGGGGTTGGTGGGGGTGATGCGTCGGCCAATTGGGGGGTCGGGGTGGGTCTCGTTCTGCTCGGTGCGCGGGGCGCACCGTTGCAGGTTGTCGAGGGGAGGGTGGGCACCCCGATTTTTCCAGGGTCACGACGGTATGGATTGGTTTGTCAAGGCTGGAAAGACGCCTTGACAAACCAATCCATACCGTGTGGGGGAAAAGAATCGGGGGGCCGGGTGGGGGAAGGGTGAGGGAGGGCTTGTGTGGGGGTGGGGGTTTGTGTTGCCGGGCGGCGGTTGGGTGGTGGGCCATGCCGGATTGGTGGTGGGACGCGGCGGTTGCGCCGCGGGGTGAGTTTGCGTGGCGGCCGACGGTTGAGTGGTGGGCCGTGCCGGTTTCGTGGTGGGACGCGGCGGTTGGGTGGTGGGGTGAGTTTGCGTGGCGGCCGGCGGTTGGGTGGTGGGCCGTGCCGGTTTCGTGGTGGGCCGTGCCGGTTTCGTGGTGGGCGCACCGGATTGGTGGGGGTTGAGGTGAGTTGGCGGCCGGCGGTTTCGTGGTGGGCGGTGCCGGGTTGCGGCGGGGTGGGTCGGCGCTTTTAGCGCTTCGGGGCTAGGCCCCTGGCGAGGTCGAAGGGGTCGTTGCCGGTGGGGAGGAGGGCGATGATGGGGGTGGTCAGGCCGTTGTCTACATAGGACTGGACCTGGTCGCGGCAGGAGTCGACGGAGCCGTGGATGATGAGGGAGTCGACGACGTGGTCGGGGATGACCTCGTTGGCTTTTTTGCGGTCGCCGGCGGCCCAGGCCTGGTGCATGGGGGCGAGGTCGTCGCCGCGGCCGAGCCAGTCGTGGAATTTGGCGTAGACGGGGACGGTGAGGTAGCTGGAGATCATCATGCGGCCCAGGGCGCGGGCGGCGTCTCGGTCTTCGGTGGGGCAGACGAAGATGCGGGCGGCGAGTTCGACGTCGGGGCCGATGATTTTACGAACATGGGGGACGTCGGTGGCGGCGAGCCAGTTGGTGATGGCGCCGTCGGCTTCCGCTGCCGCCAGGCGGAGCATGCCGGGGCGGAGGGCGGCGAGCATGATGCCCGGGGCCGGGTCCGGGGAGCGTTCGAGGCGGAACTTGTTCACGGCGAAGGTGTCGTACTTCTCGGACACCTTTTCGCCGGCCAGGGCGGAGCGGAGGAAGTGGAGGGTGTCGCGGGTGCGGGCGAAGGGTTCCTCGAACGCGCCGCCGTTCCAGCCTTCGACGATGACCGGGGAAGAAGCGCCGATGCCGAGGACGAAGCGGCCCGGGGCGAGTTCGGCGAGGGTGGAGGCGCTCATGGCCAGCAGGCCCGGGCCGCGCGTGTAGACCGGCACGATGGCGGTGCCCAGGCGCAGCTGCGGGGCCCACTGGGAGGCCAGCACCAGGGGCGTGAACGCATCGGTGCCGGCGGTTTCGGCGGTCCAGGCGTCGGTGTAGCCGAGGTCGGGCAGTTGCTCGATCAGGGTGCGGTGCTCGGTGAGCGGCACGCCGGTGAGCGGGATGGTCAAGCCCCAGCGGGTCATGCGTTCTCCTTGTCGACGGTGACGGAGGCGAGTTCGCGCAGGATCCAGTCGACCTGGGTGCGCATGAGGTTTTCGGCGACCTCTTCGGCTTGCGGGGTCATGTGGGTGGCGCCGGCCAGGGGCAGGAACACGTGGGGGCGGCCCTTGGCGAGCAGGGCGCCCGAGAGGCGCAGCGAGTGCGCGGGGAACACGTTGTCGTCGGCCAGGCCGTGGATGACGAGCAGAGCGCGGGAGAGCTCGCCGGCGTCGGCGATCAGCGAGTTGTGGCGATACACCTCGGGGGCGTCCTGGGGTTTGCCCAGGTAGCGCTCGGTGTAGTGGGTGTCGTAGAGGGCCCAGTCGGTGACCGGGGCACCGGCGACACCGGCGTGGAACACGTCCGGGCGGCGCAGCACCGCGAGGGCCGAGAGGTAACCGCCGTAGGACCAGCCGCGGATGGCGACGCGTTCGAGGTCCAGCTCGGGGTGCGCGGCCGCGGCGGCGTGCAGGGCGTCGACCTGGTCGGCGAGGGTCACGTCGGCCAGGCGGCCCGCGATCTCGCGCTCCCAGGCCGGGCCGCGGCCCGGGGAGCCGCGGCCGTCGGTCACGAGCACGGCGAAGCCCTGGTCGGCGAGCCACTGCGGCGTGAGGAAAGCGTTGCGGCTCTGGAGCACGCGCTGGGCGTGCGGGCCGCCGTACGGGTCGAGCAGCACGGGCAGCTTGCCCTCGCTCGGCTCGTAGCCGCGGGGCAGCACGAGGGCGGCGCGCAGGCCGCGCTCCCCCAGCGTGAGCAGAGTGAGGTTGGGCTCGATCTCGGGGTCCACAGTGGACGAGCCGACGCCTGCGATCCGGGCGCCGTCGCGCAGGACCGAGACGACCGGGCCGGGGTGGGCGAGGCTCCACTCGGTGAGCACGGTGAGCGCCGCGCTGCCGGAGCCGATGTGCACGCCGTCCTCAGTGGACAGTCGCTGCACGCCGCCGGGGGTGGTGCGGTAGACGTGGATCTGCGTGGAGTCGGCCTCCGACGCGGTGAAGAGCACCTCGTCGCCGGCGTGCAGGACCGCGCGCACCTGCGTGCCGGGCGGGGTCACGGGTTCGCCGGCCACCACGAGGCGGTGGTCGCCGTCGGCGGCGCTGGTGGTCACGAGGCGGCCGTCGGGCGTCCAGGCGGGCACACCCTGCACGATGTCGACCCAGTGCTCGTCGGTCTCGGTGTGGAGCTCGCGCACGGAGCCGTCGGCCGGGTCGAGGGCCAGCACCGTGAGGCGCTTCTGGTCGCGCGGCTGCACGGCGAGCAGCGGCGCGCCGCCGGCCGACCAGTGCACCGTGACCAGGTACTCCCAGTCGCCGCGCTCCACGTCGACGCGGCTGCCGTCGAGGCCCAGCACCGCGAGGGACACCACGGCGTTGGGCGAGCCGGCCGACGGGTAGGCGACCACGTTGGCGGGGTGGTCGGGGTTGGCCGGGTCACCGATGGTCCAGCGCGGCACGGGACCGCGGTCGGAACGTTCGACGATCAGGTGCTGCCCGTCGGGTGACCACCAGTAGCCGCGGGTGCGGTCCATCTCCTCGGCGGCGATGAACTCCGCGAGGCCCCACGCGATGTCTTCGCCGGGTTCCTCCACGAGCGCCCGGTCGGTGCCCGTGGCCAGCTCGATCACGCGCAGGCGGCGGTCGCGGACGTAGGCCACGTGGGTGCCGGTCGGGTTCGGGCGCGGGTCCACGACCGAACCGTCCACGAGCACCGCGGTGGCGCCGGTGGCCAGGTCGAGCGTGTAGAGCTTGCCGGACAGCGTGAACGTGACGACGGTGAACGCGTCGTCCACGCCGTAGGCCACCACGCCGCCGCCGGTCTCGCGGGCGCGCTCGCGTCGGGCCCGCTCCTCGGGCGGCAGGTCCTCTTCGCCGGGCAGCAGCTCGGCGGCGTCCACGAGCTTCGTCTCCGCGCCACCGGCGAGGTCGAGCGACCACAGGCTGTGCCGCGGGTCCGTGCCCGTCTCACTGCGCAGGAACAGCACGCGCGAGCCGTCCGGGGCCACGCGGAACTGCTTGGGGGCGCCGAGGGTGAAGCGCTGGGTGCGGGCCTGGCGGCGCAGGAACGGAACGTCGTCGAGAGCAGAGTCGGTCACTCCCGCACTCTTCCAGACGATCAGGCTCCCACGCCATCACCCTTGAGCTTCGCGAGCTGCTCGGCGACGTCGAAGTGCGGCTCCGGGAACCGCGGCGCCATCTCCGTGAGCGTCTCGATCAGCAGCTCCGCGACGGCCCAGTTGCGGTACCACTTGCGATCGGCGGGCACGACGAACCACGGCGCGTGGTCGGTGGACGTGCGCTCCAGCAGCTCGGCGTACGCCTGCGCGTACGCGTGCCAGTGGTCGCGCGCCTCGACGTCGGACGGCGCGAACTTCCAGATCTTCTCGGGCCGCTCCAGCCGCGCCACGAGCCGCCGCAGCTGCTCCTCGGGCGAGATGTGCAGGAACACCTTGACGATCGTGGTGCCGGCCGCCGCCACTTCCTTCTCGAACGCGTTGATCTGCGTGATCCGCCGGCGCCGCTCGGCCGCGCTGAGCAGGCCGGACACGCGGGGCACGAGCACGTCCTCGTAGTGCGACCGGTCGAACACCCCGATCTGCCCCGCCGCGGGCAGCTCCTTGCGCACGCGCCACAGGAAATCGTGCCGGCGCTCGGCCGGCGTGGGCACCTTGAAGCCCTTGTAGCGCACGCCCATCGGGTTCACCAGGCCCAGCACGTGGCGCACGGTGCCGCCCTTGCCGGACGTGTCCATGCCCTGCAGCACGAGCAGCACGCTGCGGCCGTCCGGCCCGGGCTGGCCCTCGGCGTAGAGCGCCTCCTGCAGGGCGTCGAGCCGCTCACCGGCCGTGGCGAGCTTCTTCTCGCCCTTGTCCTTCTTGCCCGGCCCGACCGGTGAGGACGCCGGATCCGGCAGCTCCGCCGTGGCACGGAGAGCGTCGCGGACCCGGGTCCCGTTGTCCTTTTTCGCCATCCGGCGACGATAACCTCAGGAGGCGACCTTCGCGGCGAAGATCTTCAGCAGCCCGTTCCAGCCACCCTCGCCGTTCACCCCGTCGCGCACCTTCGCCGCGGTGGCCCCGTGGCGCTCGAACGCGCGGTGTTCCACGTCGACTCGCGTGGTCCCCGGCCCTTCCGCGGTGAACCGCACCTCGATCTCACTCGCGCGCGCCGGGTCCGGGTCGGCCTTCCAGTCGCCGTCGATCTGCCACGCCAGAACCACTCGGCCGGGTGGCTCCCACACGAGCACGCGCCCCCAGTCGCACTCGGAGCCGTCGGTGAGGCGCTCGTACCAGCGGCCGCCTTCTCTGCCTTCCATCACGGCTTCGGCGAGCTCGCCGTCGCCGAGGTGGTGCTCACGCGGCCACCAGCTGTCGAAACCCTCGGTGTACACCTTGAACGCGTGCTCCCTTCCGCAGTGGACCGTGATCGTCTTGCGAATCGGTTCGAGCGTCATGATTCCTCGCTTCCGTGCCGGGTTTCCGGGGCGGTTTCCTCGGCTTTTTTCGCGAACGAGCTCAACGCGTCTTCCCACATGCCGTCGAGGTAGGCCCGCAAGGCCGCGATCCCCTCGGGTCGCAACCGGTAGAGCCTCCTGGTGCCCACGGCCTCGTCCACGACCAGCTCGGCGCCCTTGAGCACCTTGAGGTGCTGCGACACGGCCGGCCGGCTGATCGGCAGCGCCGCCGCCAGCTCCCCCACCGCCCGCGGCCCGCCCCGCAGCGCCTCGAAGATCGCCCTGCGCGAGGGATCGGCGAGGGCGGCGAGCTGGTCGCTTCCGTAAGTCGACACGAACGGTAAGCTAGAACTTACGGATGCTCGCGTCAAGGGCCGCTTGCCGGTCGGGTCGCGGAGAAGAGCGTCACTCGGGCGAGTTTGCCCAGGCCACGGCCAGGTCAGCCGGTGAACGCCGCGTGGTCGGCTTCCGTCCGGTCGGCGTAGCGCACCGCGTACGCGCCGATCGCCTCGTCGAGGTGCTCGTCGTCGGAGAAGTACCCGGCCAGCAGCTGCGGGTGCAGCGAGCGCGTGTGGGCGCGGGCGAGCAGGGCGCCCGCGAGACGGCCGTAGTCGTCGAGGTGGTCCTTGCGCAGGGCGGCCGGGTCGATGCCGCCCTTGAGGTTGCGGAACTGGCGGACGACGAACGGAACGCCGTCGATCGTGGTCCAGCCGAGCAGGATGTCGGTTTCGGCCTGCACGAGGCGGGCACCGTGCACGATGCGGCGCCCTTCGTGGCGGGGCGCCGGCACGCCGAGGTACGGAGCCAAGGCCGAGGGCTGCGCCTGCTTCACCTGCAGCACCAGGTCTTCGTCCTCGTTGCCGTGCAGCAGCACGACGTAGCTGCGCAGCCCGACGCTGCCCGTGCCGACCACACGGAACGCGACGTCGGCCACGCGGTAGCGCCCCACCAGCGTGCGCCGCGACTCGCGCAGGGTGTCCACATAGGACACCAGCCCGGCGACGACCGATTCGGCGGTGGCTTCGTCCACGTGCGTGAGCACGGGCGGGTCCTCGACGAATCGGTGGCGGGTCAGGCCGGTCTCGTGGTCGTCGACGTGCCGGGTCCACTTGGCCACGACCTTGGCACTGGTGTTGCGGCGCGCCTTCTCCTCGGCTTCGGCGAAGTCGTCGATCAGCTCGTCGGCGCGGGCGCGCGACACGGCGGAGGCGTCGGGCAGGGCGTTCCACGAGCGCAGGAACGGCAGGGGCGCCAAGGCGCGGATCGTGCGCCGGTAGGACTTGACCGCGTCCTCCGCGGCTTCGCGGCAACCGTCCTCGCCGATGCCGCCCTCGCGGCCGGCCAGCACGAGGCTCGCCGAAAGCCGCTTCAGATCCCACTCCCACGGCCCGGGCACGGTCTCGTCGAAGTCGTTCACGTCCATCACGATGCGGCCCTCGGGCGTGCCGTAGAGGCCGAAGTTGGCCGCGTGCGCGTCGCCGCACAGCTGCGCCACGAGGCCCGAGGACGGTGAGCCCGCGAGGTCGGCCGCCATCAGCCCGGCGGCGCCGCGGAAGAACGTGAACGGCGAGGCCGCCATCCGTTCCCGCCGCAGCTCGACCAGCTCGGGCAGCCGCCCGGCGTTGCTCGACGCGAAGTACTCGTGCACCCCCGGCCGGCCGGCGCCCGCCGCGTCGTGGTCGTGCGCCTCGACCGGCGCGCGCTCCCGCAGCCGTTTGCCCCGCGCGTACAGCCGCGCGGGGTCGACGTCGTCCGTGCCGACCAGCGGGCGTTCCACCCAGTCCCCTCGTCCCATATCGGAAGCAACGAGCGAACCGGGCGAAACGCTCCCCGGAACTACCCCTGCACCACCTTCGCGATCGCATCGATCCCGCGGTCCAGTTCCTCCCGCGTGATCACCAGCGGCGGCGCGATGCGCAGCGTGTGGTCGTGCGTTTCCTTGCACAGCACGCCCAGCCCGGCCAGCGCCTCCGACGCCTCGCGGCCCGAAGGTCCGCCCGCGGCGATGTCCACGCCCGCCCACAGGCCGCGGCCGCGGACGGTCGAAAGGCCGTGGCCGATCAGAGAGGCCAAGCGGGAGTGCAGGTGGGCGCCCAGTTCGGTGGAGCGCTGCTGGTACTCGCCGGTCTGCAGCAGGCGCACCACGGCGCGGCCCACGGCGCACGCCACCGGATTGCCCCCGAACGTCGAGCCGTGTTCGCCCGGCTTCAGGACGCCGAGCACGGCGCGGCTGCCGACCACGGCGGAGACGGGCAGGATGCCGCCGCCGAGGGCCTTGCCCAGGGTGTAGACGTCGGCGCGGACGCCTTCGTGGTCCAGCGCCAGCACAGTGCCCGTGCGGGCCAGGCCGGACTGGATCTCGTCGGCGATGAGGAGCACGCCGTGCTCGTCGCAGGCGCGGCGGACGTCGGCGAAGTAGCCGGCGGGCGGCACGATCACACCGGCCTCGCCCTGCACCGGCTCGAGCAGCACGGCCGCGGTCCGCGGGGAGATCGCCGCGCGCAGGGCGTCGGCGTCGCCGTAGGGCACGGTGACGAAGCCGGGGGTGAAGGGGCCGAAGTCGGCGCGGGCGGTGTCGTCGGTGGAGAACGAGACGATGGTGGTGGTGCGGCCGTGGAAGTTGCCGCCGGCGACCACGATCTCGGCCGTGCCGTCGGGCACGCCCTTCACCTGGTGCGCCCACTTGCGCGCCACCTTCACGGCCGACTCCACGGCCTCGGCGCCGGAGTTCATCGGCAGCACCATCTCGGTGCCCGTGAGCTCGGCGAGCTCGCGGCAGAACAGGCCGAGCTGGTCGTGGTGGAACGCGCGCGAGGTGAGCGTGACGCGGCCCAGCTGCTCCACGGCGGCGGCGATCAGCGCGGGGTGGCGGTGGCCGAAGTTCAGCGCCGAGTAGCCGCTCAGGAAGTCGAGGTAGGACTTGCCCTCGACGTCGGTCACCGTGGCGCCCTCGGCTTCGGCGATCACGACGGGCAGCGGGTGGTAGTTGTGCGTGCTCCACCGCTCGTCGAGCTCGATGAAGCTCTCGGCGGAGGCAGGGCTGGCGGTCTCCCGACCGGCGAGCGTCGTCATGCGTTCAGGCTAGATCCCGCACGCGGGGAGTTCAGCCGGGAAACGTTGCTTTCACCCGTCGTTCGTTGCGCAGTCAGGGGGCCGCACCGGCGATTCGCTGCGTCGGTCAGCCGACGAGCGAAACCACGTCGTCGGCGCAGCCCCACGCCAGCGTGATGCCCGCGCCGCCGTGGCCGTAGCAGTGGATCAGGTCGCCGACGCGCTCCAGGCGGACGCTGGGACGGCCGGGCCGCAGGCCGACCCGCGTGCCGAGCACGGCGGCGTCGGCCAGGCGCGGTTCGAGCTGCCGGCAGCGGCGCACGATGGCCGCCTCCACGGCCGGGTCCGGGTCGAGGTCGCTGCGCCCGATCTCCTCGGTGCCGCCGCAGACCACGTGCCGGCCGTGCGGGATCACGTAGGTCAGGTCGCCGTCGGCCTCCTCCACCGACCACGACGTGAGCCCCGGGTCGGCGAGGTGCACGACCTGGCCGCGCACCGGCACGAGCGTGTCGTCGCCCGCGAGCACGCCGCCCGCGAGGCCCGTGGCGTTCACCACCACGTCGGCGTCGAGATCGGCCGTGGAGGTGAGCGTGCGGTACTCGGTGCGCACGCCCAGAGCGGCGACCTGCTCGGCCAGCCACGTGAGGTACACCGGCGTGTCCACCAGCGCCGTGGTGAACGACAGCACCGAGCCTTCGCGCGAGACGTCGGTCATCGCGGTGAGCCAGCGCGGATCGGGCGCGTCTTCGGGCACGCGAATCCAGCCCGGCAGGAACCGGATCCCGGGCGCGGCCAGCAGCGAGCGGTACACGCCGACGGTGGCCTCGGTCCAGCGCACCACGCGCTCGTCCGGCCGCACCACCGGCGGGTAGATCAGGCCGCCGGCCACGGCCGACGTCGTCTCCGCCGGTTTGCCCGCCGTCACGACCGTGACGCGGTGGCCCGCCTCCGCCAGCCGGTACGCGCAGCTCAGCCCGACGACCCCGCCGCCGGCCACGGTGATCCGCATGCCGCTCCCTCCGCTCGTGCTCCCGCCCGAGATCGTGGCCGACTCGGGCCCGTCCGCGCCACCCCGCGCCCCGCGTAGGCTCGCTTCCGGAGGAGGGAACCTTGAGCCGCATCCTGGCGCTCGTCGCCGTGCTGTGCGTGGTGGCGACGGTCGCGCTGGGTCTGGTCTACGCGGGCGGCCACTCCCCCGGCGCGCTCGACTCGTGGGCCGAGCACGCGATCTCCGGCCTCGGCCGCACCACGCTCGACGTGCTCGTGCTGCCGACCGAGCCGTTCGTGCTGATCCCCGCGATCGCGATCATCGCCGGAGTCTGCGCGTACCGGCGCCGGTGGCCCGACGCGGCGCTGGCCGTGGCGGGCCCGGCGCTCGCGCTCGGGCTCAACACGTGGGTGCTCAAACCGCTGTTCGACCGCTGGAAAGAGGGCATCCTCGTGTACCCCAGCGGGCACACGGTGAGCCTGGTGACGGTGCTCGTGGTGCTGGTCCTGCTGGCGCGGCCGAAGGTGCTCACCGTCGTGGTCGGCGTGGTGCTGCTGTGCTGCGCGGCGATCGGCATGATCGGCCTCGGCTACCACTACCTCACCGACATCGTCGGCGGCGCGTTCTTCGCCACCGCCGTGGTCACCGGGCTGCGCGCGGTCACACCGCGTCGCGTGCCAGCGCCGTCAGCCGGCTGACCGCGCGCAGGTACTTCTTGCGGTAGCCGCCGTTCACCATCTCCTCGGGGAACAGCTCCGGCAGCGGCACACCCGACACGACCACGGGGATCGCGCGGTCGTAGAGCCGGTCGGCGAACGCGACCAGCCGCAGCCCCACGTTCTGGTCCGGCGCCGGCGTCACGTGCTTGAGGTGCACGCGCCGCACGCCGTCGAGCAGCTTGCCGTAGCGCGAAGGGTGCAGCTTGGCCAGGTGCTCCACGAGCGCGTCGAACTCGTCCACAGTGGACCGTTCGTGGGCGGCGGCCGACGCGTCGAGCTCCTCGTCGGTCACCGGCGGCGGCGCGTCGGGCAGGCCGCGGTGGCGGTAGTCCGGCCCGTCCACGCGCACCACTTCGAATCGGCGCGAAAGCGCCTGGATCTCGCGCAGGAAGTCCTCGGCGGCGAAGCGGCCTTCGCCGAGCTTGTCGGGCAGCGTGTTCGAGGTGGCGGCGATGTACACGCCCGCGTCGGTGAGCTCCTGCAGCAGCCGGCACACCAGCGTGGTGTCGCCCGGGTCGTCGAGCTCGAACTCGTCGATCGCCAGCAGGCGGTGCTCCGACAGCCGCCGCACGGCCTCGGCGAACCCGAGCGCGCCCGCGAGCTGGGTCAGCTCCACGAAAGTCCCGTACGCCTTGGGCGAAGGCGCGTCGTGCCAAGTGGACGCCAGCAGGTGGGTCTTGCCCACGCCGAACCCGCCGTCGAGGTAGAGGCCCATCGGCCCGGCCGGGGCGGTCTCGCCACCGCCGAACATCGACTTGAGCCGCGACTTCTTCGCCGGCCGGTCGCCGATCCGCCCGGCGAACGCCGAACACGACCGCACGGCGGCGGCCTGGCTGGGCTCGTCGGGGTTCGGGAGGTAGGTGGCGAACCGGGCCTCGCCGAACCGCGGCGGCGGCACCAGCGAGGTGATCAGCTCGTCGGCCCCGAGCTCGGGAAACCGGTCGGTCAGGGCGGCTGCGGGCATGGCTGCAGAGCCTAACCAGGCCCGGCGTCCGGCTCGTTCGGGCGTCCGCACACATATCGGCCGGTCGGAGCCGGTTCGGCGCCCGCGGCGGCCGGGCGACGGGCGTGGCTTGTGGGCACTATCACCGGCCGGGAGGCGGTGCCCGGCCGGAGAACCAGTGCTCACCGCCAAGCGGAGCAACCGCGCGCGACCCGCTTCCTGCCGTCGACCTGCCGGGGCTACCCTCGGTGCCGCGTCGGTCACAGTGGCTCGTCCCCCGGGAGGATCGTGTGGTGCTCGAATCGGACAACACCCCCGTGGGAGTGGACCCGACTCGGGCGTTCGTCGCGCGGGTGTACGACTACCTGCTGGGCGGCAAGGACAACTTCGACGTCGACCGGCACGAGGCCGAGCGGATCACCGCCGCGATGCCCGAGGTGTCCGACGTCGCCTGGGAAAACCGCAATTTCCTGACCCGCGTGTGCCGGTTCCTCGCCAACAACACCGAGGTGCGCCAGTTCCTCGACTGCGGCTCGGGCCTGCCGACGGCCGAGAACGTGCACCAGGTCGTGCAGCGCATCCACCCCGAGGCGAAGGTCGTGTACGTCGACTACGACCCGGTGGTGGCCGCCCACGGCCGCGCGCTGCTGGAGGAGAACGGCAACACGAAGTTCGTGCAGGCCGACATCTTCGAGCCCGAGAGCATCCTCGACAACCCCGAGGTGCGCGAATCGCTCGACTGGTCGCAGCCGATCGCGCTGCTGTTCGTGGCCGCGCTGCACCACCACAAGGGCGACCGCGGCCGGCCCGCCGAGGTGACCAAGCAGTTCATCGACCGGCTGCCGCCGGGTTCGTTCGTGGTGATCAGCCACGTGATCGACCCCGACGACGGCTCCGAGTACGACGAGACGCTGCGGGCCACCCTCGAGGTGATCCGCCGCGGCTCGATGCGCGACATCACCTCCCGCACCAAGACCGAGATCCGCGAGCTGTTCCACGAGCTGGAGATCATCCCGTCGAGCGCGGGCGGCGAATCCGACGTGGTCGCGGTGGCGGACTGGTGGCCGGACGGCCCCCGCTACACGAAGCCGACCATCGCGCAGCAGATCATCGCGGGTGCCGTGGCGCGCAAGGTCTGACGCGAGGGCTTCTGATTTCCCCGACCGTGGCCGACTTCCGGCCACGGTCGTTTTTGTCGGGGCACCGACTGGTACTCACCCGTTCGAGTGACCCGCCGTGAGCTTTTTCCCGGTTCGGACATCGTAGGAGTGGGCAAGCTTCCGGCGCCGACACCAGCGGCGCCGTCCCCACCGACAGCGAGGAGCGAACTTTCATGGTGCAGCCGAGCCCCCGCCGGACCGACGTGCCGGGAACCGCGATCACCACACCGCTCAACGAGGAAGGCGCCGCGGGCCGCACCACGATCTCGTCGCTGGTGGTGCAGAAGGTCGCCGGCCTCGCCGCGCGGGAGATCGCCGGCGTCCACGCGCTGGGCGGCGGGGTGTCCCGCGCGTTCGGGGCGTTGAAGGAACGGATTCCCGGCTCGGGCACCACGTCCACCGCCGGTGTCGCCGTGGAAGTGGGCGAGAAGCAGACGGCGATCGACCTCGACCTGGTCGTGGAGTACGGCGCGCGGATCGTGGAGGTTTCGCGCGCGGTGCGGCGCAACGTGATCGAGGCCGTGGAGCAGATCACCGCGCTCGAGGTGATCGAGGTGAACATCGCCGTGAACGACGTGCACCTGCCCGACGAGGACGACGAGCCCGACTCGTCCCGCGTGGAATGACCCGAGAAACCCGAAAGCCCTTGTGCAGCAGGAGGAAACGTTGAACGCAACGCAGACCGGAATCCTCGCCGGGCTGATTCTCGGCCTGGCCGCGACCCAGGGGTTCACCGCCTTCCTGGTCACCTTCGCCGTGGGTGTCGTCGGGCTGGTGATCGGCCGGGTCGTCGACGGTGAGCTCGACCTCGGCGACCTCTTCGGCCGGGGCCGCGACAAGTGACCGCGCGAACCCTGCAGGTCGACCTGCCGCGGGGCGACCTGGCCGAACCCGAGGAGCGCGGCAGCCTGAGCATCGCCCACGCCGTGGTGCGCAAGGTCGCGCAGCACGCCGCGGACCTGGTGCCCGGCACCGTGCAGACCGAACGGCGCGTCGCCGGCCTCACGCGCGGCCGCTCCGGCGCCACCGCGAAGGTCGGCGGCGAGGACAACGACGTGGACCTGGCGCTGGAGCTGGCCTTGCGGTACCCGGCGCCGGTGCGGGCCGTGACCGGGGAGGTGCGCGCGAAGGTGACCGAGGAGGTCGAGCGGATCACGGCGTACCGCGTGCGCTCGATCGCCGTCACGGTTTCGGCGCTGCTGCCCGACGTCCGGCCGAGGGTGCGCTGATGCGGTTCCTCGTGCGGTTCCTGTCCACTGTGCTCGGTCTGGCCGTCGCGATCGGCGGGGCGCTGCTGGCGATCGAGGTCGGGTGGCGGTGGTGGCGGCCGGGGAGCGCGCCGCTGATCGTGCCGTGGGAACGCTGGCGGGAAGCGCTCGCGGGCCTCTCGTGGACGGCCACGCCGGTGCGGGTCACGGCGGTGGTCGTGCTCGTGGCCGGGCTGCTGTTCGTGGTGTTCGCGCTGGCCGCCGGCAACCGCGCCGTGCGGATGGCCGACCCGGCCGAGGGCATCTGCGTGAGCACCTCACCGCGGGCGCTGGCGCGGCTGGTGGGCCTCGCCGTGCGGGCGCAGGCCAACGTGTCCGGCGCGAGCGTGACCGCGAGTGCCCGCAAGGTGCGGGTGCGCGCGACCAGCCGGCTGGAGAACGAGGAACAGCTGCGGCCGCGGCTGCTGGAGACCGTCGCGACGGTGCTGGACGACGTCCCGCTCGAGCGCCGGCCGAAGGTGAGCGTGGTCGTCGATTCACCGAAGGACCGCCGATGAGCCGCAAGACCGCGAGCCGTGCGCTGGCCCGATCGCACGGCGCCGAGCGCACGCTGACGTTCCTGATCGGCCTGGTCGCCGTGCTCGCCGGGGCCACCGCGCTCGTGGTGGGGCAGGGCTGGCTCGGCGCGTTCCGCGCGCAGCGGCCGCTGCTCGACCCGATGGCCGTGAGCTGGCTCGCCGCCAACCAGCTGTACGCGCGGATCGGCGCCGTCGTGCTCGGCGTGCTGCTGTTCGGGCTCGGGCTGTGGTGGTTCTTCCGCTCACTGCGCCCCGAACGCCGCCCCGACCTGGCGCTCGACGAGACGCCCGGCGCCGAGCTCACCGTCACGGCCGGCGCGGTCGCGGGCGCGGTGCAGACCGACGCCGAGGCCATCGCCGGGGTCACGCGGGCGCGCGCTCGTGCCGTCGGCACGTCCGCCGAGCCGGCGCTGCGCGTCACGTTGTGGCTCAGCGAAGGCACCGACGTGCGGCGCATCTGGACCGACCTCGACGAGTACGTGCTCACGCGGGCCCGCGAAGCGCTCGGCCTCGACTCGCTGCCCACGGCCGTGCGGCTCGAACTCGACACCACGGGGCCGGCACGCGTGCGCTGACCGCGCGTTTCGCACAGAATGCCCGCATGGCCCTCCCCGTGCAGGCTCCGATCAAGCCCATGCTCGCCAAGCCGGCGAAAGCGATCCCCGACTCCGGCGGGCTGCTGTTCGAGCCCAAGTGGGACGGCTTCCGCTGCCTGATCTTCCGCGACGGTGACGACCTCACCCTGCAGTCGCGCGCCGAGAAACCGCTCAACCGCTACTTCCCCGAGGTCGTGGAGCGGCTGCTGGCCACGCTGCCCGATCAGGTCGTGCTCGACGGCGAGCTGGTGGTGGGCCGCGGCGGCAAGCTCGACTTCGACGCGCTGACCGAGCGCATCCACCCGGCCGACTCCCGCGTGCAGCTGCTGGCGAAGGAGACGCCGGCGGAGTTCGTGGCGTTCGACGTGCTGGCGCTGGGGGCGGAGTCCTTCCTGGACGAACCGACTTCGGCGCGGCGCGCCCGGCTGGAGCAGATCGCGGGCGACGGCGTGCACCTCACGCCGGCCACCACCGACCCGGACACCGCGCGCCACTGGTTCGAGCTGTTCGAGGGCGCCGGGCTCGACGGTGTGATCGGCAAGCCGCTGGACGAGCCGTATTCGCCGGGCAAGCGGGTGCTGTTCAAGTACAAGCACTCGCGCACGGCCGACTGCGTGCTGGCGGGCCTGCGCTGGCACGTGGACGGCGAGCCGGGTGAGGCCGTGGGCTCGTTCCTGCTCGGGCTCTACGACGCCGACGGGCTGCTGCACCACGTGGGGGTGGTCGGCTCGTTCCCGGTGCAGCGCCGCCGTGAGCTGGCCGAGGAGCTGGCGCCGCTGATCACCGACGGCGAGGGCCACCCGTGGCTGGGCGACGCCGTGCGCGAGGGCCAGCGGATCCCGGGCGGCATCACGCGCTGGCGCGCGACCGAGCAGCCGTGGGTGCCGCTGCGCCTGGAGCGCGTGGTCGAGGTCGGCTACGAGCACACCGAGGGCGGCGACCCTTCGCGGTTCCGGCACACCGCGCAGTTCAAGCGCTGGCGCCCGGACCGGGAGCCGGCGTCGTGCGGATACGCGCAGCTCGAGGAACCCGCGCGCTACGACCTGGCGGCCGTGTTCCGCGGCGAGGTCGTGCGGACCCGCTAACTTCCGTCCCACACCCGGCGTGCCAAGCTCGTCGGACGAGACCGACTCTCCACGTGAGGACCAGCCCGTGCGCCGCCGTTCCACCCGCCGTCCCTGTCTGCGTGTCCTGGCGGCAGTGCTCGGGGTGCTGGCCGTGGCGGGCTGCACCACGGGCCCGTCGGTGCGCCCGGCCGTGGTGGACAACGACGGTCAGGTCACGCAGGCGCCGGCCCCGAGCGCCGCACCGGTGCCGCTGCCGCCGCTCACGCAGCCGCAGTCGGCCACGCTGCGCTGGACCGACTGCGACGACGACACCCGCCTGCGCATGGGCTCCCCCGCCGTGCCGGATTCGCTGCACTTCACGTGCGCCCGCTTCACCAGCCCGCTCGACGCCCCGGACGACACGCAGCACCTGCTCGCCCGCATCCTCGTGCTCAAGGCCGGCGACGGCCCGATCCCGCTCGTGGTCGTGAACGACGTCGGCGGCGAACCCGGCTCCGTGTTCGCCGCGCGGCTGGCTTCGCAGCTGCCCCCTGCGTTCCTGCAGAAGTTCTCTCTCATCGGCGTCGACCGCCGTGGTACCGGCCTTTCGGGTGGTGTGCAGTGCGTGCCCCCGGAAGCCCGCGACGCCCTGCTGAGCGCCGACCCGGCTCAAGGCGACCTGTCCGATGTCCTCGACGCGGCCCGCCGCGCCGGCCAGCAGTGCGCCATCGACCTCGACACGGCCCAGACGGCCCTCGACAGCTGGCGCACCGCCGGTGATCTCGAGCAGCTGCGCACCCAGCTCGGCATCCCCCACCTGAACGCCCTCGGCCGCGGCGACGGCTCCAAGGTTCTCTCGGAGTACGCCGTCCGCTACCCCGCCCAGGTCGGCCGCATGGTCCTCGACGGCCTCCCCGACCCCGGCGAAGACCGCGCCGCCGTCCTCGACGCCGTCGCCGCCGGCGCCCAGGCGACCTTCGACGCCTTCGCCGCCGACTGCGCCGCCCGCGGCTGCGGTCTCGGCGACCCGAAAGCCGCGTTGACGCAAATCACCGACCGCCTCCGCACCACCCCGGAAACCACCCCGGACGGCGTCACCGTGACCCCCGGCATCGCCACCTACGCGGTCTACCTCGGCCTCACCGACCGCACCCGCTGGCCCGCCCTGGCCACCGCCCTGGCCGCGGCCCGCTCCGGCGACGTGACTTCCCTGGAGTCTTTCGCCGACCCCGTGATCGTTGACGCGCAAGGCCGCACCTCCCGCATCGGCGGCACCATGGCCACCCGCTGCAACGACGCCGCCACCCGCTTGCCCGCCGACCAGATCGACAAGGTCAACCAGGGCATGCGCGCGAAGTACCCCCAGTTCGGCTCCGCCATCGCCCAGGAACTCGCCTGGTGCGGCGCCTGGCCGGTCCGCCGCGAGCCCCTCCCCGCCGCCGGCGCCCCGGGCGCCCCGCCCATCCTGGTCGCCGCCACCGCCACCGACCCCGTCACCCCGGAACTCGGCACGACCCGCGCGGCGGACCAGATGCCGAGCGCGGTAACCATCTCCTGGCAGGGCGCGGGGCACGGGGCTGTCGGCTCATCGTCGTGCGTGACGGCGGCCGCGCAGGCCTTTTTGATCGACGGCAAGGTCCCGACGGACGGGACGCTCTGCCCGGCGTGAACGGCCTCTACGCGACAACGGGTTCGGGCGTGCCCTGAGGTAGCGTCAGCCTCCAGTAGTCCGAACCGAGGAGAACACCCATGGCAGACGGCGAGATCCTGGGCCGCATCGACGACCTCATCGCGGAGGAGCACCAGCTTCGGGCGCGGTCGGTCGGTACCGGCCTGACCGGCGACGACCAGGCCAAGCTCACGAAGGTCGAGCAGGAACTCGACCAGTGCTGGGACCTGCTCCGCCAGCGCCGCGCCCGCACGGAGTTCCACGAGAACCCGGACGACGCGAAGGCGCGCAGCGTCGGTGAGGTCGAGGGCTACCGCCAGTAGTCGAGCTCGCGGGCCCCGGGAGCTCGAAGACGAGTCCGGGGCCCGAATCCGAGCCCTCGCCCCGTGCGACGGCCCCCTCGGACGCCACGCTGAGTCACTGCGCGGCCTCGCTCAGCGCAGGGTGGTGACCCGTCCGGCGGCCGGGAATTCCCACCCGTCGCCATCCGTTGAGCACGACATGAGCACCGTTGAGCTGACCACCGCCAACTTCGACCAGACCGTGACCGACAACGAATTCGTCCTGATCGACTTCTGGGCGAGCTGGTGCGGGCCGTGTCGCCAGTTCGCGCCGGTGTACGACAAGTCGTCGGAGAAGCACTCCGACATCGTGTTCGCGAAGGTCGACACGGAGGCGCAGCAGCAGCTCGCCGCCGCGTTCGAGATCCGGTCGATTCCCACGCTCGCCGTGATCCGCGACAAGACGCTGATCTACGCGCAGCCGGGCGCGCTGCCCGAGGCGGCGCTGGAGGACCTCATCCGCCAGGCCCGTGAGGTCGACATGGACGAGGTCAAGAAGGCCGCCGCTGCCGAGCAGGCCGCCCAAGAACAGGCCTGACGCCACTCGCCGCCGCCCCGAGCGGCGGCGAGAACACCAGCCGACGATGCCGAAGACCCCTCCCACCCACCGGGCGCGAGGGGTCTTCGGCGTTCAAGCACACAAACTCAGGACCGCGTGACCAGGCCCCGCAGGAAAAACGCCAGGTTCGCCGGGCGCTCGGCCAGCCGTCGCATGAAGTAGCCGTACCACTCGTCGCCGCACGGCACGTACACGCGCATCGTCCGCCCGGAGGCCGCGATCTTCTTCTGCTCCTCCGGCCGGATCCCGTACAGCATCTGGAACTCGTGGTCCCCGGGCTTGCGGCCGTGGTCGGCGGCCAGCTTCTGCGCGATGGCGATCATCCGCGGATCGTGCGACGCCACCATCGGATAACCCTCGCCGGCCATCAGCACGCGCAGGCACCGCACGTACGACTTGTCGACTTCGGCCTTCTCCTCGAACGCCACCGACGAAGGCTCCGCGTACGCGCCCTTGCACAGCCGCACGCGCGACCCGGGCCCCGAGAGCTCCCGGCAGTCCGCTTCCGTACGTCGCAAGTAGGCCTGCAGCACCGCGCCCACCCACGGGTACTCGCCGCGCAGCTCCCGCAGGATGCCGAGCGTCGAGTCCGTGGTGGTGTGGTCCTCCATGTCGAGCGTCACCGTCGCGCCGACGGCCTCGGCCGCCGCGCAGATCTTCCGCGCGTTCTCCAGCGCCACGCCCTCACCGTCGCCGGGCAGGAACTGCCCGACGGCCGAGAGCTTCACCGACACGTCCGCGCCGGCGGCCAGGCCCTGCTCGGCCAAGGCGGACAACAGTTCCTCGTACGCCCGCACCGTCACCGCGGCTTGCGCGGCGTCGGTGGTGTCCTCGCCGAGGTGGTCGATGGTGATCGACCGGCCGTCGGCGGCCAGTTCCCGCGCGGCGCGCACGGCGTCGGCGGTCGTGGACCCGGAGACGAAGCGGCGTACGACGGATCGCGTCGCCGGCACCGCTTCGATCAGCGCGCGCATCCGCCGGGATCGGGCGGCGGCGAGCAACGGGGCACGCAGCATGGCGGTTTCTCCCTCAGCCCTGGTGCGGGTAGCGCACGGTGGTCGGCGGCACGAACGTCTCCTTGATCGAGCGCGGGCTCGTCCAGCGGAGCAGGTTGAAGATCGAGCCGGCC
Organism: Amycolatopsis rhabdoformis; assembly: GCF_035918295.1. GTDB lineage: Bacteria > Actinomycetota > Actinomycetes > Mycobacteriales > Pseudonocardiaceae > Amycolatopsis > Amycolatopsis rhabdoformis. Next base: position 570,721 of record NZ_CP142149.1, on the reverse strand, counting down.
TTGTCGTTGGTGCCCGAGGCGCGCGCGCCACCGAAGGGCTGCTGCCCGACGACGGCACCGGTCGGCTTGTCGTTCACGTAGAAGTTGCCGGCCGCGTAGCGCAGGGCCTGCGAAGCCTTGGCCACGGCGGTGCGGTCGTTGGCGATCACGGAACCGGTGAGCGCGTACGACGCGGTCTCGTCGATCACCGTCAGCATCTCGTCGAAGTCGGCGTCCTCGTAGACGTGGACCGACAGGATCGGGCCGAAGTACTCGGTGCTGAAGATCTCGTGCTTCGGGTTGCTCGACACGAGCACGGTCGGCTGCACGAAGTAGCCCACGCTGTCGTCGGCGGTGCCACCGGTGAGGATCTCCACCTCGGCGTCGCCCTTCACGCGCTCGAACAGCGCCGCGTGCTTGTCGAACGCGCGGCGGTCGATCACGGCGCCGCCGAAGTGCGAGAGGTCGTTCACGTCGCCGTAGCTCAGCGCCTCGGTCTCGCTCACGAGGCCGTCCTTCAGCTGCGTCCACAGGCTGCGCGGCACGTACGCCCGCGAAGCGGCCGAGCACTTCTGGCCCTGGTACTCGAACGCGCCGCGGACGAGCGCCGTGCGCAGCACGTCGAGGTCGGCCGACGGGTGCGCGAGGACGAAGTCCTTGCCGCCGGTCTCGCCGACGAGGCGCGGGTAGCCGCGGTAGCCGGCGATGTTCGCGCCGACGGTGCTCCACAGGTGCTGGAACGTCGGGGTCGAGCCGGTGAAGTGGATGCCCGCGAGGTCGCGGTGCGTGAGCGCCACCTCGGACACGGCCTTGCCGTCACCGGGCAGCAGGTTGATCACGCCCGGCGGCATCCCGGCTTCTTCGAGCAGCCGCATGGTCAGGTGCGCGGCGAAGCTCTGCGTCGGCGAGGGCTTCCACAGCACGGTGTTGCCCATCAGCGCGGGCGCGGTGGGCAGGTTGCCGGCGATCGCGGTGAAGTTGAACGGCGTGATCGCGTAGACGAAACCCTCGAGCGGGCGGTGCTCCATGCGGTTCCACACGCCGGGCGAGCTCGAGGGCTGCTCGGCGAGCACGCGGCGGCCGAACTCGACGTTGAAGCGCCAGAAGTCGGCCAGCTCGCACGCGGCGTCGATCTCGGCCTGCGTGGCGGTCTTCGACTGGCCGAGCATGGTGGCGGCGTTGAGGGTGGCGCGCCACGGGCCGGTGAGCAGGTCGGCCGCGCGCAGCAGCACGGCGGCGCGGTCGTCGAACGACAGGGCGCGCCACTCCGGCGCGGCCTTGCCGGCGGCGGCGATCGCGTCCTTCGTGTCCTGCTGCGAGGCACTGGAGATGGTGCCGAGCACGTGGCCGTGGTTGTGCGGCTCGACGACGTCGATCTTCTCGCCGCCCCCGGCGCGCTGCTCGCCGCCGACGGTCACGGTCAGGTCGACCGGACCGGCCTGACCCAGCTTCTTCAGCGCCCCTTCCAGCTCGGCGCGCTCGGCGCTGCCCGGTGCGTAGGTGTACACCGGCTCGTTCTTCGGGGCGGGTGTCTGGGTCACGGCGTCCACGGCGGCTCCCTCGATCCTCTAGCGGCGGTACTGGTCTGGATGCCCGAACGGTAACTCCGGAAAGCGTCGGCAGGTTTGTCCGACCGGCTAGAATCGGGGTGATGAACTTGTCCGATCGGATGACAGTGCTTGCGTGGATGAAGGTGCTCGCATGACGGCCGAGGTGCCCGACGGCCTGCCCACCACCTCGCTGCGCCACGTGCTGGCGACGCTCGGCGAGCCGCTCGTGCGCGTGCTCGTGGCGCCGCGCGGCCTCGGCGTGCCGGTGGAGGACGTGGTGATCCTCGACCCCGAAGACCCGCCCGAGGCGCACCCCGGCGACCTGGTGCTGGTGATCGGCGCGCGCGGGCGGGCGGCGGCCGCGGCCATCCGTGCGGCCGGGCGCGGCGGGGCGGCCGCGGTGGCGCTGAAGGGCGAAGGCGGCACGGACGTGGCGGCCGACGCGGGCGTCGCGCTGCTCACCGTGGGCGCCGAGGCGCGGTGGGAGCAGGTGGAAGCGCTGGCGCGCGGGGTCGTCGACGCGGCGCGCGCCGGCGGCGAGGCGGAGACCGGCGAGGTGCTGGGCGACCTGTTCGCCCTGGCGCAGACGGTCGCGACGCTCACCGGCGGCCTGGTCAGCATCGAGGACACCGCGAGCCGCGTGCTGGCGTACTCGCGTTCCTCGGACGAAGTCGACGAGCTGCGCCGGCTGTCGATCCTCGGCCGCGAGGGTCCGGAACGGTACCTGGCGATGCTGCGGGAATGGGGGGTGTACCAGCGGCTGCGCGCCGGGGAAGGCATCGTGCGCATCGACGAGCGGCCCGAGCTGGGCATCCGCCGGCGGATCGCGGCCGGCATCCACGCGGGGTCGCAGCCGCTGGGCACGATCTGGGTGCAGGAGGGCGCCACGCCGCTCACCGAGCAGGCCGAGGTCGCGCTGCTCGGCGCGAGCCGCACGCTGGCGCCTCAGCTCATCCGCGCGCGCACGCTGCCGAGCCCGCAGCTGCGGTTGCGGGAAGACCTGCTGGCCGGCCTGCTCGAGGGTCGCGTCGACGCCGAATCGGTGGCCGACGACATCGGCGCCGACCCTGCGCGCCCGGCGCAGGTGCTCACGTTCGCGCTGTCCTCGGCCGGTACCGCTTCGGCGGCTTCGGACCGGCTGTTGCGGCGCGCGGAGCTGGTGCACCTGATCGCGGTGCACACGGCCGCGTACCGGCGCAGTGCCCTGGTGAGCGTGCTCGGCGGCCGGGTCTACGCGTTGCTGCCCGACCTGCCGGAGCACTCCGACGCCGCGGTTCTGGCGCTGGCCAAGGAAATCGTCGCGACGGCCGAACGCCACCTCGACGTGCCGGTGCGCGCCGCGCTCGGCGGCGTGGTCCCGAGGCTGTCCGACGCGGCGGCTTCGCGCGGCGACGCGGACCGCGTGCTGCTCGCGATGACCCGCGGCCGCTGGCCCGACGCCGTGGCCTCGCTGGCCGACGTGCGCGCCGACGTGCTGCTGTCGGAAGTGCTGGCCTACCTGGGCGAGCAGCCCCGGCTGCGCGACCCGCGGCTCACCGCGCTGCGCACGCACGACACCGACCACGGCGACATCCTGGTGCCCGCCGTGCTCGCCTACCTCGACGCGTTCGGCGACGTCCGGGCCGCCGCGAAGGCGCTGAACATCCACCCCAACACGGTTCGCTACCGCGTGCGCCGCGCGACGGAGGTGTCAGGCATCGACTTCGCGGACCCGGCGCAACGGCTGCTCACCGAGCTGCAACTGCGGCTGTGAAACCGGGTGACCGGATGATCACCGTCCGGTAAAGTGCCGTATGGAGCTTTTCCCCCGAGCCTGGGGCGCCCTGCAGGAAGCCGTCCGTTCGCTCGAGGCCCCGCAGTGGGTCGAGCCCTCCGGCTGCGCCGGCTGGCTCGTGCAGGACCTCGTGTTCCACTTGATCATCGGCGCGCAGGACATCCTCATCACGCTCGTCTCCACCACCGACGAAGCCGCGACGCGCGACGCCGTCACGTACTGGGAACCGGGCACCCCCGGCGACGGCACGGAAGCCGAATCGGCCTTCATCCGCCGCGGCGCCAACGCCTACTCGGGGCCGGCCGCGCTCCGCCACCACTTCGACGACCTCGCCGTGGCCGCCGGGAAAGCCGCGGCCGCCGCGGATCCCGCCGCCCGCGTGGAGACGCGCGACGAGGTGGTCACGGTAGCCGACTTCCTCACCATCTACGTGGTCGAAGCCACGCTGCACCACCTGGACCTCACGCTGCACCTGTCCGGAGTGGACGGTCCGCCCGCCGAAACCCTGGCCGCGGTGCGCAAGATCGTGGAAGGCGTGGCCGGCGGGCCGCTGCCCGCGGCCGACGACCGCGAGGCGCTGCTGTCCGCTACGGGTCGGCTGCCCGGGCCGGAGGGGTTCACTGCGGTGGCGCTGGGGTGATCGGACCGGGCTGGCGGAGCGCGGCGTCGAGGTGCGGCACTTCGTGCGGCACTCGGGCGGGGACGAGCTGAGCCGGCGCATCGACGGCGACGAGCCGAGCATCCGCGAGTGGCGTCTCGAGCACCTCGACGCGGATGAGAAAGCGTTGCCGTGGCTCGAAGAATCGGCCACGGTGATCGACACCGAGGGCCGGGCTCCGGGTGAGATCGCACGGTTCATCGCCGACGCCGACGCCGTCGGCTGAGGTCCGGGGCAGCGCAGGTCCGGGCGAGGCAGGGCCGGAACAGGGCAAGTCCGGGCGAGCGCAGAGCCGGGACAGGATATGGGCTGGGCTGGGCTGGGCTGGGCTGGGCTGGGCTGGGCTGGGCTGGGCTGGGCTGGGCTGGGCTGGGCTGGGCTGGGCTGGGCTGGGCTGGGCTGGGCGATTGCAGGGCTCGGGCCTGGCCGCAAGCAGGGCCGGGACAGCGCACTGCCCCGGCCCTCGCCCGATCACGCCGCGGCCAGGCTGAACCGCCGCTGCTCGACGTCGATCTGCTCGACGCGCACCGTCAGGCGGGCACCGACCGCCGGGGCGGCACCGCCGCCGGTGACCAGCAGGCCGTGGATGCCGGGCGCCACCTCGACGAAGGCGCCGAATGGCAGCTGCTGCACCACGACGCCGTCGACGACGCTGCCGGTGCCGTGTTCGGACAGCCAGCCGCGCCACGCGGAATCCGTTGTGGACAAGGAATTCACCTCCCTTCGCGTTCCTGGGAACAGGTGCGTCGGGAGGTGGGGCGGGCCGCGGGCCCGCCGGGAGGTCACGGCAAGGCCGGGTACCCCGTCTGCTCACGGCTCGAGGCCGACCCGGCAGTCATCCGGTCAAGTTAGCAGCGCACCGTGGCGGCGGGAAGCGGTATTTCAGGCGGCGATCGCCAGGCCGGCCAGCTCGGCGAGGGCGGCGAACGATTCCACGCGGGCCGCCTGGTCGTACGTGCTCGTGCTGACCAGGATCTCGTCGGCGCCGGTCGCCTCGACCAGCGCGCCGAGCCGGTCGGTGACCTCGGCGGGGGTGCCGCCGATCTGGCTCGCGACGATCTCGTCGAGGCGCGTGCGCTCGCGGTCCGTTTTCGGCAGCGCCAGGATCTCGTCGACGGGCGAGAGCGGCGGGAACACGCCGTGGCTGCGCGAGTACACCGTGGACCAGGCCTCAGGCACCAGCAACCGGCGCGCCTGCTCACTCGTCTCCGCCACGGCCACAGAAGTCGACACGACGACATACGGCTCGGGTCCGGCGAACCGGTCGCGGTAGCGCCGAATGGCCTGGACCATCGCCTGCTCACCACGCGCCGGCGCGATCACCAGCGGCAGCCCGAGCTCCGCGGCGAGATCCGCGCCCGCGCCGGTAGCCAGCAGGAAGGTGGGCAGGCTCAGCCCTTCGGCCGGGATGGCGTGCACGCCGGGGTAGGCCGTCTGGTCGCCCCGGAAGAACGCGAGCAGCTCGCGCACCTGGGCACCGAAGTCGTCAGCCGCTTCCCGGCCCTGCCCGAGCGCCTGCCGCACGCCGTCGGTGAAGCCCGCCGACCGGCCCAGCCCCAGGTCGATCCGGCCCGGGTTCAGCGCCTCCAGCACACCGAACTGCTCCGCCACCACCAGCGGCCGATGGTTCGGCAGCATCACGCCACCCGTCCCGACCCGGATCCGCGACGTCACCGCCGCGACCGCCGCCGCCAGCACCGTCGGCGCCGAACCGGCCACCCCGGGCACGCTGTGGTGCTCCGACACCCAGAACCGGTGATACCCGAGCGCCTCGATGTCCCGCGCGAACCCGACGGTGTCCCGCAGCGCCTGCGCACTGCCACGACCTCGCCGCGCGGGCGAACGGTCGAGCACGGAGATCCGGAACGTCACTTCGGAATCAACACGGCCACGACACCACGGATTCCCCACGACACGCCACGGACCAGGCCCACAACTGTGATCTTCGACGAGCCAGCAGCCCAGCACTGCCGGCACTATGGACCGCCGGCACCCGCAGTTGTCCGATTCGCGGACAACCCCAGCGGATTCTGCGGCCGCGCCGCGATCCGAGGCCCCCAGCCGTGATCACCGCACAGGCGGCCGGCTCACCGCGGCTCCGCGCGCCCGGGGCGCCGAACCACGAAGCCCGAAGAACTACCGCCGCCAGCGCTCGCTGCACTCCAGGCGGTCCGCGGCCACGCCGCGGACCTAGGGCCGCCGCCGCGATCTCCGCACCACCTGACAGCTCGCCCACGACCCCGCGCCCAGTGCACGCCGCGCAAAACACGAAACCCGAAGAATTACCGCCGCCAGCGATCACTGCACTACCCGGTGGTCCGCGGCCACGCCGCGGACCGAGGACCGCCGCCGTGACCACCGCACAGGCGGCCGGCTCACCGCGACCCCGCACCCAGTGCGCCGAACCACAAAGCCGGACGAACTACCGCCGTCGGCGCTCGCTGCACTCCGCGTCGTCCACAGCCGCGCCGCGAACCGAGGACCGCCGCCGTGACCACCGCACAGGCGGCCGGCTCACCGCGACCTCGCATCCGGGGCGCCGAACCCCTACGGCCGCCACCGCTCGCTGTACTCCGGATGATCCGCATACGGCAACGCCAGCAACCGCAACGTCACGCACCAGTTCGACCCCGCCTCATCTGCGGGGACATGGCAGGTCTCGCACCAATACTCGCTGCCGTACAACGGGAAGCCGGGGACCTTTTCGGACACGGTGGTGCGGTGCGCCAGCATGATGCGGCGCATGACCTCGACCTCGTTGATCATCTGGTTGACCACGTCGAGCTCGAGGTCGCCGAGGGCGCGGACGCGTTGTTCGACCGCGATCTTCGTTTCGCCGCGGTTGAGAGGCTCGTCGGTTTTCGCCTTTTGCACCGCCTGCATGATCAGCGCCTGCCGCTGACCCACCCGCGCGGCGAGGAACGCGATCAGGTCGTCCACGAAGCGCCTCCCTCCTCGAGCAGAGCCGGGGCCGCAGTGGTCCAGGCCAGGGCCGCGCCCAGCTCCTCCGGCGCGAGAGTCGCCGCGCGGCGCCGGGGCGTTACGCGCCGGATCCACCACGACGGGTACCCCGGCGCGCCGGACGCTACTCCGGTCGCGGTCTGACCTGCGCGAACGTTACCCAGCCGTAAAGGTGGGAATTCTTCGCGTCTGCCGAAGTTGATCACGGACGGTGAGCACCCGCGGCGACCGCTTGATCACTCCGTGTCGGGCCGGGCCTTGCTCGGCTGCACGCGCTTGGGTTCGCCCGGCATCTTCGGGTAGTCCGGCGGATAGGGCAGTTCGGCGCCGCCCAGGTCGCGGTCGTCGCGGTCGTACCACTCGAGGAGGGTTTCGAGGCCGAACGCCGTTTCGTCCATCGGCGCGTGGAGATCGCCGTGTTCGGCCAGGAACGCCGGCACGGTGAGCACGTCGAAGTCGTCCGGGTGCACGTCGTCGAGCAGGGTCCAGGTGAGCGGGGTCGACACGGTGGCGCGCTGCGTGCCGCGCACGGACCACGAAGAGGCGACCGTGCGGTCGCGCGCCGCCTGGTTGTAGTCGAGGAACACGCGGCCGCCGCGTTCCTCCTTCCACCAGGACACCGTGGCCTGGCCCGGGATCCGGCGCTCCACCTCGCGCCCGAGCGCGATCACCGCGTGGCGCACGGCGATGAAGTCCCACTCCGGCCGGATCCGCACGAGCACGTGCACCCCGCGGCCGCCGGACGTCTTGGGGTAGCCCGTGAGGCCGGCGTCGGCCAGCACCTCGCGGACCACCCGCGCCACCGCGACGGCGTCGTCGAAACCGGCCGAGTCCGGCGGGTCGACGTCGATCCGCAACTCGTCCGGATGGTCCACATCGGACCGCCGGACGGGCCACGGGTGGAAGTCGAACGTGCCGAGGTTCGCCGCCCACGCGAACACGGCGGGCTCGGTCGGGCAGACCTCGTCGGCGGTGCGCCCGGATGGGAACGTGATCCGCGCGGTCTCCACCCAGTCGGGCGCGCCCTTGGGCACGCGCTTGGCGTAGAACCATTCGCCCGCCACGCCGTCGACGTAGCGCTTGAGGGTGGTGGGCCGCTCGCCGATCGCGCGCAGCAGCGGCTCGCCCACGGCGAGGTAGTGCTCCACGACCTGCCGCTTCGTGATGCCGCGCTCCGGGAAGTACACCTTGTCCGGGCTCGTGACCCGTACGGTGCGCTCCCCCACCTGGTACTCGACCGGATCGCCGTTCTTGGGCATGGGCCCACCGTAGCCGGATCCACGCCGAGCGCCTGCCGATCCGAGCCCGGCGTGCCCTACCGTTGACGCCGTGTCCGGCAGAACCAAGCTGATCCTCGCGCTCACCGTGCTCGCCCTCCTCGCGGCGGCAGCGGTGTTCCTGCCGATCCCCGGCCCGGCCGACCTGCGCCGCTGGGCCGAGGCGACCGGTCCCGCGACGCCGCTGGTGCTGCTGGTCGCGTACTCGTTGCTCACCGTGGCGCCGATCCCGCGCACGGTGTTCAACCTCGCGGCGGGCCTGCTCGTCGGCAGCGTCGCGGGGATCGCGATCGGGCTGGTGGCGACCACGATCGCCGCTGGCCTGTCGTTCGCGCTCGCGCGGCTGCTGGGCCGAGATCTCGTGCTGCGCCACCTGCACCGCGCCCCGGTGCGGGTGGTGAACGAACGGCTCTCCGGCGGCGGTGTGCTGGCGATCACCTCGCTGCGGCTGATCCCCGTGGTCCCGTTCGCGCCGCTGAGCTACCTGTGCGGCGTGTCGACCGTGAAACCGGTGCCCTACCTGGTCGGCACGCTGCTGGGCAGCGTGCCGGGCACGGTCGCCGTGGTGGTGTTCGCCGACGCGCTCACGGGCGACACGCCGCCCGTCCTCTTGGCTTGTTACGCCGTTTTCGCCGCCGCCGGTGCCGTCGGCCTGGTCAGGGTGCTGAAGAAGCGCGCTCCGGCCGTGGAGGCGGAAGAGCCCGCCGCGTCGACACCGGCTGGCTGACGGCGACAACATCCACCCGACCGCTACACTCGTTCGGGTGCGCGAGGGCTATCCGCGCTGAGTAAGGCCACGATCACCGGGATTTCGTCAGGAGCGGTCGCCATCGACACCGGTCAGCTGATCGCGGGGCACTACCGCCTCGTCGAGCACATTGGTAGCGGTGCCATGGGTGTGGTGTGGCGCGCCGTCGACGTGCGCCTCGAACGGTCGGTGGCGATCAAGCAGATCCTCCCGCAGCCGGGCGTCTCCGAAGCCGAGCGCGACAACATGCGCCAGCGCGCCATGCGCGAGGCCAAGAACGCCGCGCGGTTCCAGCACCCCAACGCGATCGTCGTGTTCGACATCGCCGAGCACGGCGGCGACCCCTGCCTCGTGATGGAGTTCCTCGACGGCCCGAGCCTCTCGGCCGTGCTGGCCGAGCAGGGCACTCTGCCCGTGGGCCAGGTCGCGCGCATCGGCGAGCAGGTGGCCGCCGCGCTCGTGGCCGCGCACCGCTCCGGGATCGTGCACCGCGACGTGAAGCCCGGCAACATCCTCATCGACGAGACCGGCACCGCGAAGATCACCGACTTCGGCATCTCGCGCGCCGCCGGCGACATGACGCTCACGCAGACCGGCCTCATCGGCGGCACCCCGGCGTACCTCGCGCCCGAACTGGCCCGCGGCGCCGACCCCGTGCCGAGCTCCGACGTGTTCGCCCTCGGCGCCACGCTGTACCAGGCGATCGAAGGCCAGACGCCCTACGGCAACACCACCAACCAGCTCGCGCTGCTCTACGCGGCCGCCAACGGCCAGATCAACCCGCCGACCCAGGCCGGCCCGGCCACCGCGCTGCTGATGAGCCTGCTGCGCAGCGAACCCGGCGACCGCCCGAGCATGGCCGAAGCCCGGGAAGGTCTCGCGAAACTCGCGTCCGGCGAGCCGGCCGGACTCGAGCTGCTCTCGGGCCCCACCACGAAGCTCGAACACCCGAACGCGCGCCCGCCGTGGCAGCGCGTGGACGGCCCGAAGCCCGGTGCCGCCGCGCCGATCCCCGCGCAGAAGGCCCCGTCGAACCCGCCGCGCACGCCGACCGCCGCGTTCATGCCGATGCGCTCGCCCGCCGCGCCGCCGAACACGCCGCCGCGTCCGCAGCCCGCCGCTCAGCCGCCGCGGCCCACGCAGCAGCAGCCCCGCCCGGCCGCGCCCTCGGCGGCCGCGCCGAACTACCGCAACGCGGGCGGCAGCACGCCACCGCCGGGCGACAACAAGAAGAAGTTCGCGCTGCTCGCCGGCGGAGCGGCCGCTGTGGTCGTGATCGCGGTCGTGGTGTTCCTGGTGCTGAGCAACGGCACCAGCGGCACCGGAGGCTCGACCACCGCGGACCAGCCGCAGCAGACGAACTCGACCGGTGCGCCCGGCAAACCCAGCAGCAACCCGTCGGCGGCGCCGCCCGTGGCCGGGCTGGGCGAGACCCCGAACGAGGGCAAGCTCGACTACACCCCCGCCGGCCAGCGGGTGATCGACTTCTACAGCTTCCCCGAGGGGCTGGCCTCGGCGTGGGGCATGCTCACCCCGGCCGCGCAGCAGGTCTACGGCAGCCAGCAGGCGTTCGCGCAGTACTGGTCGCAGTACAAGTCCGTGAGCAGCAAGCAGGCCCGCGGCTCGTACAACGCCGACGGCTCGGTGACCATCTCGGTCACCGTGGTCTTCCCCGACCACAGCGAGGCCCGCAACGTGCGGGTGGTCAGCTCCGGCGGCCAGATCCTCATCGACGCCAACACGAAGAGCCAGCAGGACGCCACCCAGTAATCGCGTCCCGCCGTCTTCACCACCCTGGAATTCCGCCCGCTGCGTGATCAATCGGACCACTTGCGAAAACGGCGTTTACTGCACAAAGCGGGCATTCGGCGTGGTCTCTTCGCCTCGGCGCCGACGACCGGCCTCGGCGGTCCGGCCGGCCCGCCGCCCCGTGCCGTGGCCAGCGGAACGCCGGGCGCCGCGGCGGCCGTCCGGGAGCCGGCAGGACGGTACCCGGCGGTTTCGGACCCCGGAAATCTGTTTCGGACAATGGGGCCGGGGGAAAGGGCATCCGGTCATCCCGTGCCCTTTGTTTCGAAGACGAGCCCTCGAGCGGAATGCCCGCCGGCGCGAAGTGCCGCTGCCGATCTCGCCCGTACACCCCTCGTCACCAGGAGCGACGCCCCGCGTCGAACCGGTGAGACTCGCCGCGCGGGGAGTGTGGTGAGCAGGGGTGATGGCCTACCGTGGAGGCATGGCCGAGAGCGGAGCTGTACAGCCGGGCTGGAATCCTCGGTTCCACGAGGATCTCGTCGGGCTGGATCCGTACGACCCGGAGGCGCGCGCGTTCGCCGCGCACCTCGACCGGATGGAGCGCACGGGCCCGACGTTCACCGTCGAAGCGTGCCTCGACCAGGTCTCCGACTTCGCCGATTCCAGCAGCCGCGCGGGCGGTCTGCGCTACTGGGTTTCGGCGCTCATCGCGGCGCTGATCGTGCTCGGCGTGATCGTGACCGCATGGCAGATCGTGACCCACGCGATCGCTTTCCTGGCGGGGTAACGTGGATCAGGTGAAAGGTATGAAACCCGTGGTCGGCACCACACCGCGAGTGGTCAGGTCCGAGCAGGAATGGCGTGCGCAGCTCAGCCCCGAGGAGTACGCGGTGCTGCGCGAAGCCGGCACCGAGCGGCCGTTCGTCGGTGAGTACACCGACACGAAGACCACCGGCGCCTACGAGTGCCGGGCCTGCGGCGCCGAGCTCTTCCGCAGCGACACGAAGTTCGAAAGCCACTGCGGCTGGCCGTCGTTCTTCGACCCCGCCGAGTCCGACGCCGTGCTGCTGCGCGAAGACCGCACGCTCGGCATGCGCCGCATCGAGGTGCTCTGCGCGTCCTGCCACAGCCACCTCGGCCACGTCTTCGAGGGCGAGGGCTACGACACCCCCACCGACCAGCGCTACTGCATCAACTCGATCTCGCTGAAGCTCGTCCCGGCCGAGGCCGAGTAAGGCTCCTCCCGGCGCCCTCCCGTTGCGGGAGGGCGTCTCTTTTCTTTCCGGGCAACCACGGCGGCCCTTCCCGCGTGCACCCAGCACGACGCACCGGGGAGGCGCCATGACACTCATCGCCACCATCGCCGGGACGCTGCTCGGCGCACTCGTGTTCCTCGCCGGGCTGCACCGCGAACGCCGGATCCGCGTCGGCTTCCGCGGTGCCACCCGGCTGGGTTCGCTCGCGCAGATCGCGTTGCTCACCGGCGGCCCGCGCCGCGCCGGCGAAACCGTGGTCACGGCGCTGATCGAACGCGAGCAGCTGCGCCTCGACAGCACCGGCCGCCTGTACCGCACTCCCCTGCTGCCCGTGGACGCGCTGGGCCTGGCCGCGGTCGACCTCGTCGGCGTCCCGGCACCGACCTTCGACGACGTCATCCGCCGGCTCCGCACGGCCGACGCCATGACCGAGCTCGCCGACGACCTCGTGGCGCGGGGACTCGTCGTCGACACCGCACGGCAGCGCCGGACGTGGTCGTGGGTGGCCGCGGCGCAAGCCGTGCTCGTGGTCGCCGGGGTGGGGCTGGGGGCGGTTTCCGGGAGCTGGTTCGTGGCCGCGGCGGTGGTCGTGGTCGCGGTTCTCGGGGTGGTCGCACTCGCGCGTTCGTCGCGCGCGGCGCAACGCACCGCCGCCGGGGACGAAGCCGTGCGGGTGGCGTGGAACGACCGCAGCCTCGTGACCGGAGCCGCGGGTGCCGTCACGATCGGCGGGCTGGCCCACCACCCCGACCGCGCGATGCGGCTCGTCTTCAGCCGCGGCAAGAGACCCCGGACGCTGGTCGACGGATACCCCGGTGCCGGTCGCCGCGCTGGCTGGGTCTTCATCGGCTCGCCCACGGGCGGTTTCTGGGGCGGCGGTGGTTCGGGCTGCAGTGGCGGCTCGAGCTGTGGCGGTGGATCGGGCTGCGGCGGTGGCGGTTCGGGGTGCGGCGGCGGATCCGGCAGCTGCTGACCGAACTGCGTTTGACGGAACCGCAGCGCCGGCATCGGCGTCAGTTGTGCCGACCCCGCCGGCGAACCGGCTCGGTAGGGTCGCGCGACCGAGGGGTGAGGAGGCAAGCCGTGGACGATTCCTGGGGGATTCCGGGGCCGCAGTTCCTGCAGTGGTACGGAATCGCGCTGGCCGTGGTGCTCGTGGTGCAGGTGGCGTGGCCGCGGCTCGCCCGCACGCGCACGGTCGAGCACGTCGGTGAGCTGCCGGACGTCTATCACCTGGCCTACCTCGCCGGCGGGCCCGAGCGGGTGGCCGACACCGCGATCGCGCAGTTGGTGGACCGCGGCCAGCTGAGGGTGAACAGCGAGGGACTCGTGACGGCCGTCGGGAAGCGGCCGTGGACCAAGATCGAGCGTTCGGTGTTCGACGGCGCCAAGAGCGCGGCCGGCGGCACCACGCGCAGCCTGCGGGCCAAGGCCGCGCGGTCGAAGGCGATGAGCGACCTCCTGTCCGGCCTGCGGCGCCAAGGGCTGGTGACCGACGGCGAAGAGCTGCGGCCCTTCCGCCGCGCGATCTTCCTGGCGTACCTGGCGCTGCTGGCCGTCGGGCTCGCGCGGTTCCTCACGGGCGCGGTCCGCGATCGGCCGGTCGGCTTCCTCGTGCTGCTGCTCCTGGCTTCGATCGTGCTCACGATCGTCGCGGGTGTGCTGCGCGGCCGGAAGAAGGTGCGGGTTTCCGCGGCGGGCCAAGGGGTCCTCACGCGCGCCCGGGTCGCGAGCCGCACGCAGGACGCGGCGCTGCTCGGGGTGGCGCTCGCCGGGGCGGCCGGGGCCGTGGCGCTCGGCGGGCTCGCGATGTACCCGGACCACGAGCTGAGTGCGGCGCTGGTGCCACCGTTCCAGCCGTTCGCCGGCGGCGGCGGATCGAGCGGCGGCGGAGGGTTCTGGGGCAGCGGCTCGTCGTCGAGCGGGTCTTCGTGCAGCGTGTCCTCGTCCTGCAGCAGTTCGTGCAGCAGTGGTTCTTCCTGCAGCAGCGGGTCTTCGTGCGGTTCTTCGTGCGGTGGCGGAGGAGGCTGCGGTGGCTGAGCGGCTGGGGGTGGGCCTCGGCTGGCGGACCGAGCTGGACCTCTCGATCGCCCGACTGCCCGGCGTCGACTGGGTCGAGGTCGTGGCCGAGAACCTGCACGCGCCGCACCTGCCGGCGAGCCTGCTCGCGTTGCGGGAGCGCGGGATGCCGGTGCTGCCGCACGCCGTTTCGCTCTCGCTCGGCGGCGCCGAACCGTTGGACACGAACCGCGTGGAGCACCTCGCCGAGCTGGCGCGAGCACTGGACGCACCGCTGGTGAGCGACCACGTGTGCTTCGTCCGCGCGGGCGGCCTCGACTCCGGGCACCTCATGCCGCTGCCCCGCACGCGCGAGGCGCTCGACGTGCTCGTGGCCAACGTCCGCCTCGCACAGTCCATTGTGGATGTCCCCTTGGCACTGGAGAACATCGCGGCGCTGCTGCAGTGGCCGGAGAACACGTTGTCGGAAGAGCACTTCCTCACCGAGCTGACCGAGCGCACCGGCTGCCTGCTGATCGTCGACGTGGCGAACCTGTACGCCAACGCCCGCAATGTCGGCACCGACCCGGTGGCGTTCCTCGACGGCATCCCCTGGGAGCGCCTCGCCTACGTGCACATGGCCGGCGGCGTCGAGCGCGACGGCGTGTACCACGACACGCACGCGCACCCGATCGTTCCCGAGGTGCTCGACCTGCTCGCCGAGCTGCGCCGCCGCACCGACCCACCGGGCGTGCTGCTCGAACGCGACGACGACTACCCCACCGACTCCGAGCTGGCCGCCGAGCTCGCCACCCTGCGCGCGACGGTGACGGCGTGAGCCGCGAAGCCCTCGCCGCCCGGCAGGCGGCCCTGCTCCACGCGCTGCTCACCGGCGCGCCGCCCCCGCCGGGCTTCGCCCCCGACCGCCTGCGCCTCGAAGCCGACGTACTGCTGACCAAACGCCGCCGGCTCGTGGCACACCTGCGCCCGGACCTCGCGGAAACCCTCGGCGAGCGGTTCGGCGCGCTGTTCGCCGCTTATGCCGCCGAGCACCCGAAAACGGACGCGATCCGCGCCCGGGACTACGCCGACGCGTTCGCCGCCTGGCTCGCCGCTCGGGGCGACCTCCCGCACGCACCGAAACGCCGGCGCTGGTTCACGCGCTGACCGGACTCGACCGACGCCTTACCCGGCGCCTCACCCGGTCAGGCGCCGGTCGGTACCGTCGCCGGGTCCGGTGTGCCGACCGGATGCCACACCGCACTGTCCGACCCAGGCAGGTGCGACGCGTGATCCCACCGCGGCGGCGCGCCCGGCAACCCGCCCGCCATCCGCACCCGCGTGAGCTTGCCGAAGCCGCTGTCGACGTCCTCGAGCAGATCGTCGAAGTCCGCAGTGGACGCGACAGGTTCCTTGCGCCCCAGTGAATCCAGCCACCGGCCCGTGCCGGCGAGCGACAGGCGTACGTTCCAGCTGCCGCCTTCGACGACCG
Source organism: Amycolatopsis rhabdoformis (assembly GCF_035918295.1). Lineage (GTDB taxonomy): Bacteria > Actinomycetota > Actinomycetes > Mycobacteriales > Pseudonocardiaceae > Amycolatopsis > Amycolatopsis rhabdoformis. The sequence continues at coordinate 555,276 of NZ_CP142149.1, read as the reverse complement.
AGCGGCGCACGGCCGTCATGATCGCGGCGGCGGCGAGCCAGCCCGTGGTGTGGTCGAGCGCCTGCGCGGGCAGCGGCACCGGATGGTCGGCGCCGGTCATACGAGCGCCTTCCTCGGCGATGCCCGACGCCATCTGCACCAGGCTGTCGAAGCCGCGGCGCCGCGCCCACGGGCCCGCCCAGCCGTAGGCCGAAAGATCGGCCGTGACGAGACCCGGCCGCAGCTCGGCCATGTCCTCCGGACCGAATCCGATTCGAGCGAGCGCGCCGGGGCGGAAGGACTGCAGCACCACGTCGGCGCGCGCGATGAGCTTCTTCAGCTTCGCGCGGCCGCCTTCGGTGTCGAGCGCGACGAAGGCCGAACGCTTGCCCTGGCCGGTGTCCATGGTGAGCGCGGGGATGCGCGGCAGGTGCGCGGCGCCGACGTGCAACACGTTGGCGCCGTGGGCCGCGAGCACGCGCCCGGCGACGGGGCCGGCCAGCACGTGCGTGAGCTCCAGCACCCGCACGCCGCCCAGCGGCCGGTCGGAGTCGAAGAGCGTGTTCTTCGGCGCCTCGCCGACCTGGCGGATCTCGGCGATCGGCAGGCCGGCCACGGCCTGGCCCTGCGGGTGCGCGAGCCACTCTTCGCGCGAGCGCATCACCGCGGCCGCGCCGCCGGCGGTGACCACGGCCGACTCGACCTCGGCGGCCGTCTTGGCGGCCACGGTCTTCGTCACGGCGTCGAGCTTCGCGGGCACGCCGAGCGACCAGCACACGGCGGCCTCGTGGCGCCGGTAGTTGGCGTGCAGGCGGACCCAGCCGTCGCAGGCCCGGTAGTCGCCCGAGAGCGGGCCCCACACGTCCGGCGCCGGCGCGCCGTCCACGCGCAGGAGCCGTTCGCTGAGCACGCTCGCGGCGGCGTGGCGCGCGTCGGCCGACACCGTGCCGGGGTCGATGCCGCGCAGCCGCAGCAGCTCGGCGGCCGCCAGCGTGGCGGCCGCGACACCGGCCGTCGCGGCGGCCTCGACCCGGAAAGTGCCGGGCAGCACGGATTCCGCACCGTTCAGGGACACGGCCGGGAGGGGTTCGCCGGTGAGCGTGTGCCACACCCCGGCCAGCACGTCCTGCACGGCGGTTACGGCAGTGCCGCGACGAGCTCGGCGGGCGCCACGCGCGTGCCGGTGTAGAACGGGATCTCCTCGCGCACGTGGCGGCGGGCCTCGGTGTTGCGCAGGTGGCGCATGAGGTCGACGATGCGGTGCAGCTCGTCGGCCTCGAACGCGAGGATCCACTCGTAATCGCCCAGCGCGAACGACGCCACGGTGTTGGCGCGCACGTCCGGGTAGTCGCGGGCTTCCTTGCCGTGGTCGGCGAGCATCTTGCGCCGCTCGTCGTCCGGCAGCAGGTACCACTCGTAGGACCGCACGAACGGGTACACGCAGATGTACTTGCGAGCCTCTTCACCGGCGAGGAACGCCGGGATGTGGCTCTTGTTGAACTCCGCCGGGCGGTGCAGCGCGACCTGGCTCCACACCGGGGTCGACGCGCGGCCCAGCGGCGTGCGCCGGAAGCCGTTGTAAGCGGCCTGGACCTGCTCGATCTCCTCGGCGTGCCACCACACCATGTAGTCGGCGTCGGCGCGCAACACGGACAGGTCGTAGACCCCGCGCACGACCACGCCCTTGTCGGCGAGCCCGTCGAGGAACTCGGCCGTCTCCTGGCCCGCCGTGCCGCGACCTTCGCCGAGGCGCCCGGCCTCGACCCGGAAGACCGACCAGGCGGTGTACCGGATGCTGTCGTTGAGCTCGTTGTAGTTCAGCCGCGCCATACCTGCATCCTCCCACCGCTCGGCTCGCGGACGCCAAGCGGCTGGCCTCACGTCACACCCGGCCCCACGTCACACCGTGAAGCTCGCCGCGATCCGCTTCGCCGCGGCGTCCGCGGTGGCGACGCAGGCCGGCAGCCCCACGCCGTGCAGCGTCGCGCCCGCCACGGCCAAGCCCGGCAGCTCGGCGACGGCGGCTTCGATCCGCGTCACACGCTCCAGGTGCCCGGAGCCGTACTGCGGCAGCCCGCCGCCCCAGCGCGTGACCAGCGTGTCGAGCGGTTGCGCGGTGACGCCGGTGAGGCGCGCGAGGTCGTCGCGCACCGCGTGCACCAGCGCATCGTCGTCGCCGGTCAGCGCGCCGCGCTCGCCGAAGCGGCCCACGGACCCGCGCACGAGCACCGGGCCGGCGGCGCCGTAGTGGGCCCACTTGTTGGCGGAGAAGGTGAAGGCCTTCGACGCGTACGGCACACCGTGCTCGTCGCGCTCGCCCGCGCCGATGAGGATGCCGGACGCATCGGGAAGTTCGGTGCCCGGCGGCAGCGCCAGCGCGACCACGGCCATGGACGCCAGCTCGACCTCGCCGTACGCCGCCGACGCGGCCGGGGCGACGTCGGCGAGCAGCCGGCGCGCGGCGGGCGCGGGCACGGCGAGCACGACCGCGTCGACCTCGACCGGCGTGTCCTCGGGCGCGTGGGCCGGTGCGGCGGCGCCGACGTCGAGCCGCCAGCCCGCCGCGGTGCGGGTGAGGGCGCGGACGGTGGCCGAGGCCCGCACGGTCGCGCGGGACAGCTCGCGCAGCCGGTCCAGCAGCGTGGTCAGGCCGCCGGTCAGCGTGCCGAATACCGGTGCGGTGCCGGGGGTCTTCGGGAGCAGGGACGCGGCCGCCTCGGTGAGCGAGCCGGCGCCCTCGGCCACGGCCTTGGCCAGGCCGGGCATGGTGGCGCGCAGGCCGAGGCCGTCGGCGCCGCCCGCGTACACGCCGCCGAGCAGCGGGTCGACGAGCCGGTCGACCAGCTCGTCGCCGAACCGGGCGCGCAGCAGCGGGCCGAGCGCCAGGTCGGCGTCGGTGAGCTCGACGGGGCCGAGCGAGTGTTCCTTCTCCACGGCGCGGCGGCCGTCTTCCGACAGCACGCCGGCCACCACGTCGGCCGAAGCCGGCACGCCCATCACCGTGCCCGGCGGCAGGCCGGTCACGGTGCCGCCGGCGTGGATCTTGGCGCGCGCCTTCGTGGGGTGCACCAGGTGCTCACCCAGCCCGACCTCGGCGACCAGCGCCGTGACCTCGGGCCGGCGCGCGAGGAACGCCTCGGCGCCGACGTCGTAGGCCACGCCGCCGACCTCGGCCGTGCGCAGTTTGCCGCCGGTCGCCGGGGCCGCTTCGAACACGGTGATCTCCACCGCGTCGCCGAGCAGCGTCCGCAGCCGATACGCCGTGGTCAGGCCCGAGATGCCGCCGCCGACGACGGCGACGTGCTTCACAGCGAATGCACCAGCTCGACCACGCGCGTGAGCACCTCGGGCTCGACGCTCGGCAGCACCCCGTGGCCCAGGTTGAAGATGTGGCCCTCGGCCGCGCGGCCCTCGTCGACGATCCGGCGGACCTCGGCCTCGAGCACGGGCCAGCCCGCGTAGAGCAGCGCCGGGTCGAGGTTGCCCTGCACCACGGCCTTGCCGCCGAGCCGGCGCACGGCCTCGTCGAGCGGCACGCGCCAGTCGACCCCGACCACGTCCGCGCCGGCGTCGCGCATCGCCACCAGCAGCTCACCGGTGCCGACGCCGAAGTGGATCCGCGGCACGCCGTAGCCGGCGACGCCCGCCAGCACCTTCGCCGAGTGGGGCTGCACGAACTCGAGGTAGTCGCGCTCGGACAGCGCGCCCGCCCACGAGTCGAACAGCTGGATCGCGTCGGCGCCGGCGTCGAGCTGCGCGCGCAGGAAGGTGAGGGCGATGTCGGCCAGCCGGCCCGCGAGCTCGTGCCACAGCTCGGGTTCGGCGTGCATGAGGGCCTTGGTGTGCTCGTGGTTGCGGCTCGGCCCGCCCTCGATGAGGTAGCTGGCCAGCGTGAACGGCGCTCCGGCGAAACCGATCAGCGGTGTGTCGCCCAGGCGCTCGACCAGCAGGCCCACGCCTTCGGCCACGCGCGCGACCTGCTCGGGCTCCAGCAGCGGCAGCGCCTTGACGGCTTTCGCGTCGCGCACCGGCTCGGCCACCACGGGCCCGGTGCCGGGAACGATGTCGATGTCGAGGCCGGCCGCCTTCAGCGGCACCACGATGTCGCTGAACAGGATCGCCGCGTCGACGCCGTGGCGGCGCACCGGCTGCAGCGTGATCTCGGCCAGCATCTCGGGGTCGAAACACGCGTCGAGCATCGCGACGCCCTCGCGCAGCTTCCGGTACTCCGGCAGCGACCGGCCGGCCTGCCGCATGAACCACACCGGCGGGTGCACCGGCTTCTCGCCGCGCGCCGCGGCCAGGAGGGGCGCGTCGGGCAGCTCGCGCCGCGCGGGGGCGGCTGCGGTGGTTGCGGGCGCGGCGGACTCGGTGACAGACGAAAGCTCGGGCACGAAGTCCATCGTCCCACGCCTCGCGCGGGGCCCCGGGCGGGGCGGTGCCGACGCCGGGTCCGGTCGCCCCCGCCCGGATCCGGCGGGAGGTCGCCGGGACCGCGCGTGGGGATCCGGTCACGGCGCGACGGCCTCACCAGGCCCGTCGCCGAACTCGCGACACACCCGCCGGATGATCGGGGTTTCCCGTCCGCGACCGGCGGCCGGTGGACCACTGGGCCGGTCGGGTCGTCCCTCGGCGCGCCTGCGTTCGCAACGGGGCGTCGCCGCCCTACAGTCGTTGGGTGACCGCGATGACGCCAGTGCCCGAGCTGTTCCGCGAAGCCGTCGCGGCGCTGAAGTCCGTGCGGCCGCGTCCCGAGGTCCAGCTGGAGACCATGCGGGCGCCGCAGCGGCTGGCACCGTGGTCGTTCGCCGTGAGCTGCGAGGTCGAGGGCCCGGCCGACGTGCTGGCGTCCGGCCGGCTGGTCCTGCTGCACGACCCGGACGGCCAAGAAGGCTGGGACGGCGTGCTGCGCCTGGTCATGTACGTGCGGGCCGAGCTCGACCGCGAGCTGGCCACCGATCCGTTCCTGCCGGCCGTGGGCTGGTCCTGGCTCACCGACGCGCTCGAAGCGTCCGGTGCCACGTGGACGGCGCTCGGCGGCACGGTCACCGAGACCTCCTCGGCGCGCTTCGGCGACATCTCCGGGCCCTCGCGCACCGACGACCTCGAGCTGCGGGCGTCCTGGACACCCACCGACGCCGCCCTGCGGGCCCACGGTTACGCGTTCTGCCAGGTGATGGCGAGCGTCGTGGGGCTGCCGCCGGTCGGCGTCACGCTGTTCGAACAGCGCCAGAGCTCCTGATCCACCGAAGTTCACCCGGACGGGCCGCCCGTCCGGGCCCTTCGCGCGCCCTCAATGCGGCCAGGACGGCCCGGCGTGGTCTGGACAACCTCGCACACCGGCGGCGGACCGAACGCGATTCTGAGAGCCGTTCACGTCCGTCCACCTGGGACCGCACGCGCTAGCACGCACAGACGCCCACGTTCGTGAAGACCCCATGATCACGGGCAGTCATGCCCTGGTCACGCCCGTAATGACCTTCACGACCCCCGAGGCGCCCGCTCAAGATCGCCACGACCCCACCCGGACGCCCCCGAACACCCTCTGTGCAAACGTGAATAAAGTTGATCTTGCCCCGGAAGAGCCGCATTTCTGACGTCTGGTGGACTGCTCACAGGACGTCCGGGCGGAAGCACCCGCAGGTGCACGGCCCACCTGCACGGGCGTTTCGGGTTCGGTAACCCTGTTGCATCGCCTCCGCGAGCGGTTCCGTTAACAACGGACGCAGCACTAGCCCAATCGTGTGAACGCGAACGCCCTGAGTGACGAGTCGTTTCAGATAGATACCCATTCGATCCCCCCGTAACGGCCCTGGGGCGGCTACAGTGCCTTCGACGACACCACTTTCGGTCTAAAGCTGGCGCGGCTGAACGGCCGAAGGTCCCGGTGCCGGTCGGGGGGCACGACCGACTCCAGGGAGGTAGTGACGTGGCTACCGTCGGCTTATCTCAGGCCGTTCGATCCACGCCAGCCGGTGCTTTGCCGGCGAGCATGGTTCCGCACCCGCGGGAAGAGCTCTTTTCCGTGTTGGTGGTCGATGACCACCCGCTGTTGAGGGAGGCAATCGCAGCACGACTCGCACAAATGGGTGCGGGCACGGTCCACGAAGCCGCCACGGTGGCCGAGGCGAGGGCGCGAGCACAGGCCACCGGCCCGTGCGATCTGGCGATCCTCGATCTCGGACTGCCGGACGGCAGCGGCATCGAGTTGGTTACGGAACTCCGTAGCCACGGATGGCCGCGCGTGGTGGTGCTCGCATCGTCCGACGACCCGTACGCGGTTCGGTCGGCGTTCCAGGCCGGTGCCCAGGCATACCTGCTGAAGTCCGCGTCGCCGGTGGTTGTCACCGACGGCGTGCGCAGGGTCCTGGAAGGCGGCGTGTACGCCGATCCCAGCGTGGCTCCGGTCCTGGCGACCGGCACGCGGGTGGCGGGCACCGACAACACCCCGCGTGAGCTCTCCGCCCGCGAGGTGGAGGTGCTCCAGCTCGTCGCCGACGGGCAGTCGAACAAGGAGATCGGGGAGGAGCTTTCCCTCTCCGCTCTCACCGTGAAGTCGCACCTTTCCCGCATCGGGCGCAAGCTCGGCACGGGCGACCGGGCACAGATGGTCGCATTGGCAATGCGCGCCGGTGTGATCCGCTGACGAAGGCAGACAGAGGCCCTGCGGGGCGGGCGGACCAGGCGCGGTACGCCCGTCCCGTAGGGTCGTCAGCTATGGGAAGTGCACAGGCGGACGGCGCCCGGACCGGAGAGACCACCACCGAGGACGCCGGATCGCCCGTGCTGCTACGCGAGCCCGCCGAAGGCACACCCCCCGTGGTGGTCGACGCGGCGGAGCTCGCCGAGGCGTGCGCGCGGCTCGCCGCGGGAACCGGCGCCGTGGCCGTGGACACCGAACGGGCGTCCGGCTACCGCTACTGGCCCAAGGCCTACCTCGTGCAGCTGCGCCGCGAAGGCTCCGGCACGGTGCTGATCGACCCGATCGCACTGGCCGACGACCTCGCCCCCCTGCGGGAAGTCCTCAACGACACCGAGTGGGTGCTCCACGCCGCCAGCCAGGACCTGCCGTGCCTGGCCGAGCTGGACCTGCACCCGAAGTCCCTCTTCGACACCGAGCTGGCCGGCCGGCTGGCGGGCTACGAGCGCGTGGCCCTGGGCACGCTGGTCGAGCTGCTGCTCGGCTTCACGCTCGAGAAGGGCCACAGCGCGGCCGACTGGTCGAAGCGGCCGCTGCCCGTCGACTGGCTCAACTACGCCGCCCTCGACGTCGAACTCCTCAACGAACTGCGCGCCAAGCTCGAGGTCGAGCTGGAGGCGCAGGGCAAGCTCGAGTGGGCGCGCCAGGAGTTCGAGAACGTCCGCACCGCTCCCCCGCCCGCCCCGCGCGCCGAGCCGTGGCGCCGCACGTCGGGCGTGCACAAGATCCGCAACCCGCGCGGCCTCGCCGCCGTGCGCGAGCTGTGGCAGGCCCGCGACGAACTGGCCCGCAAACGCGACCGCGCGCCCAGCCGCATCCTGCCGGACAGCGCCATCGTCAACGCGGTGACTTCGGATCCGAAAACCGTCGAGGAGCTGCAGGCCCTGCCGGTGTTCAGCGGCCGCGTGCAGCGCAAGTACACGGCCAGCTGGCTGCGGCACCTGCAGGCGGCCAAGGCGCTGCCCGCAAGCGAGCTCCCCAGCCCGACCCAGCCTTCCGACGGCCCTCCCCCGGTGAACCGCTGGGCGGACAAGGACCCGGACGCGGCTGCTCGTCTGGCTGCCGCGCGCACAGCTCTGGCGGCGATCGCGGAAGACCGCCGGTTGCCGGTGGAGAACCTGATGCTGCCGGACCTCGTGCGGCGGACGTGCTGGCGGCCGCCGGCGGATCTGTCGGAGGACGGGGTGGCCGAGGTGCTGCGCGCTGGTGGGGCTCGGCCGTGGCAGGTGGAGCTGACGGTGGGGGCGTTGAGCAAGGCTCTGCACACGACGGCTGCTGCCTGAAATTCACGTCGCTGGCGAATCGGGCACGGTTCGCGCAGAGCGACGGCAGGACCAGAGTCGGTTCCCCGGTCTCGGCGGCAGGCAACCTGGGCGAGTCAGACCCCTCGCCGCGTCCACCCACGCGATGGCGGCAACGATCCTCCCGATTTCCGCGCGACCAGTCCGCGCTTGGCCAGCGCGAGGTCAGAGCTCCCTGAGCCACGCCGCCGCCTCCGACGTACGCGAGTGGCGGGTCCGTGGCCACGCCGGCGATCACTGGTTCCGGGCCGCGGAGGGCTTCTCCGCGGTCGCCGCCGCGGGTGGCAGCGCGCGAGGGTCGCTTGCGCGGCGAGGAGGGCGGGCCGGCCGGGCGGCGGCGGGGCGCGGGCTTCGCCTTCCGAGGCAGTGGGCAGCCAACCTCCGTGTGAGCGCCAGGCGGTGAGCCGCGTGGGCCGAGACTCCGGAGAAAGTGGCGGGCGAGCGGCGAGAACCAAGCGCAATCAGGCAGCGGCCTCCTCTGCTTCGCGCCCGAGAAGCAAGGCAGCGGCAAGGACGTGTCTGAACCGGTCGGTGCCGTGGCACGCGAAACGCCGCGACTTCCGGATCCGCGTGCATCTGCGGCAGCGTGCCGCGGCTACGCGGCACCCGCCACGACCAGCGGCACCCTCCGCGAGTGGGTCAGCCCCAGCGGTTCAGAACCTCCTGCGCCGCAACCACTTCCGGATGGCCCACCGGCCACGCCACCGCATCAAGCACCGCGCGCGCGTGAAACGCCGCCACCTCCGGATCCGGGTGGATCTGGGCCAGGGTGCCGCGGTTGCGCAGGACCTGGCGCCAGCCGCCCCAGGACTGGGTGATCAGGTCGGTCAGCACGGGGACCGCGGAGGCGTGGTCGTCCGCGAACACGAGGGTGTCCGCGAGGCATTGGCGGAAGAAGCCGTGCCGAGGGTGCCGGGCCGCGAGTGCGCGCAACGCAGGCACCGAAGCCGCAGCAGCGCCCAGTTCCGCGACGATTTCCAGGCGCGCCGCCTCCGCCCAGTCCAAGTCGAAGGGCTTCTTCAAGAACGGCACGATCTTCTCGGCCAGCTCACGCAAAGCCTCGTCCTGCCGGTCCGCGTCGCACAACGCGATCAGGTCGCCGAAGCGCACTTCGCGTGTCAGGGGGTCTGCGTCGCCCAATTCAGCGGCGCAGTAGCGGACCAGGGAAGCCGAAGCGGCGACTTGCTCGTCCACGCGCTGGGCCACGCCGAGGCACTCCACGAGCATCCGGCGGCACCAGATCGTGGCGGCTTCGGCGCCCCAGACGTCCTCGTAGACGCCCTCGGTTTCGGCGAGCAGGGGCACGGCCTCGTCGGGGCGGCCCTGGCCGGACCACGACAGCGCGAGGTACACCCACAGGCCCAGGGTCTCCTTGCTGCGGGGCCCGAACTCGCGGGTCATCGGCGGCACCAGCGAGCGGAGCGCCGGCTCGGCGTCACGCCAGTGGCCGAGTTCGCCCAGGCGCACGGCGAGGCCGAGGCGCTCCCGCAGGTCACGGGAGCCGTCGCGGCCGTCGGAGCGGGCGAGGGCGGTGCGCAGGGCGCTGACCTCGTCGTAGGGCACCGAACCGAAGAGTTTCACGAGTACCACGTGTCCACGATGCGCATTATGTCCGATCGATCAAGGTCAGCAGGGAGCGGGCCGCCGTCCGGAGCGGGTCGTCCGGTTCGCCGGCGCCGGCGAGGCGCACCACGGCGTCGGCGGCTTCGCGGGCGTGGGCCTCGACGTCGAGCGAAGGGTCGTCGCGGCGGGTGATCGCGGTGCTCTCCACCAGGCCGAACACCAGGTCCGTGCGAGTGCGCGGCGCGTCCGGCCGGACGGCGGCCACGAGGGTGCCGTAGCGGGCCTTGAGCTCGGCCCGCTCCGCGCGGAACCCCGCGAGGTTCGGCGACGACACCTCGGGCAGCAGGTACAGGGCGCCGATGTTGTGCCGGGCCCCGCCGAGCAGCCGCACGTCCGCGTAGGCCAGCGCCCAGAGCCGCACGGCGGGCGGCTCCGACGAGGACACCAGGCCGGTGGCCACGGCGAGCGAGGGCCGGACGGTGGCCGCCAGCAGCTCGGCGAGCACATCCTCCTTGGCCGGGAAGTGGTAGTAGAGCGACGCCTGGCGCAGGCCCGCGCGCTCGGCGATCGCGCGGGTGGTGGTCGCCGCGTAGCCCGCGCCGGTGAACAGCTCGCCCGCGGCGTCGAGCAGGGCCTCACGCGCGTCCTGACGGCTCGCCACCGCCCCGCTCGCGCGGGGCCGCCCCACCCCGGTCGCCTTTCCGTCCACGCTCACGATCCTGCCAGGCGCCCGGTCGTGTTACGCGCCACAACCCCCTCCGGAAACACGCGTTAACAGTCGCCTTACGCGCGCGAGACGGCACCGACCCACCGGCGGCTTAATTTCGGTCATCCGATCGAAATCCCCGCCAGCAGACGGGAGCCTCCCCATGCCCGCGCCCCCGGTCCCCTCGGACGACCTCACGCACTTCGGCTATCGCCAAGAGCTTCGCCGCAGCTTGGGCGGCTTCTCCGCGTTCGCGGCCGGCTTCTCCTTCGTCTCGATCCTCACCACCGTGTTCCAGCTCTTCGGCTTCGGCTACACCTTCGGCGGCCCGCTGTTCTTCTGGTCGTGGCCGTTCGTGCTCGCCGGGCAGCTGCTCGTCGCGCTCGTGTTCGCCGAGCTGGCCGCGCGCTACCCGCTCGCCGGCTCCGTGTACCAGTGGGCCAAGCAGCTCGCACGCGGCTTCGGCGGCTGGCTCGCGGGCTGGATGATGCTGCTCGGCTGCGTCGTCGCGCTCGCCGCCGCAGCGATCGCGCTGCAGATCGTGCTCCCCTCGGTGTGGAGCGGCTTCCAGCTCGTCGGCGGCGACCCGTCGGTGACTTCGCCGACCGGCGCCACGAACGCCGTGCTGCTCGGCACCCTGCTGATCGTCTTCACCACGGTGGTCAACGCCGCCGGTGTCCGGGTGATGGCCCGGATCAACGACGTCGGGGTCGCCGCGGAGCTGATCGGCGTCGTCGTGCTCATCGGCGGCCTGGCGCTGTTCGCCGTACGCGGGCCGCAGGTCGTGGTGCACAGCGTCGCGGTGAGCGACGGCGCCTCCGCGGCCGGGCTCGGCGGCGTGCTCGCTTCGGCGCTGATGGCCGCCTACGTGCTGTACGGGTTCGACACCGCCGCCTCCGTCGCGGAAGAAACGCGCGACGCCCGCCGAACCGCCCCGCGAGCCGTGCTGCGCGCGGTGCTGGTGTCCGGGCTCGGCGGCCTCGCCGTGGTGCTCACCGCGCTGATGGCCGCGCCGAGCCTCACGGACGGCGAGCTCGCCGGCCACGGCCTCCCGTACGTGATCACGGCCGTCTTCGGCGACACCTTCGGCCGGATCTTCCTCGCCGACGTCGCGATCGCCGTGGTCGTGTGCACCCTCACCATCCAGACCGGCACGATCCGGCTGATCTACGCGATGGCCCGCGACAACGCGCTGCCGTTCTCCGCGCGCCTCTCCGGCGTCAACCCGCGCACCGGCACACCGCTGTGGCCCGCCGTCGTCTCCGGCGCGCTGGCGATCGGGCTGCTCGGCGTGAACGTCGGCAACCCCACGCTGTTCAGCACGATCACCGGCACCTCGGTGGTCGTGGTCTACCTCGCGTACCTACTCGTGACCGGTCCGCTGTTGCTGCGCCGGCTGCGCGGCCGGTTCCCCGCCGAGCCCGGGCTGTTCTCGTTGGGGCGCTTCGCGATCCCGGTGAACGTCGCCGCGGTCGCCTACGGCGTGGTCATGATCGTGAACATCGCCTGGCCGCGAGCGGAGATCTACGACCTCACCGGCTCGGGTTCGCCCTGGCTGCTGCTCTTCCCCGTCGAATTCGTCGGCGCTGCCCTGCTGATCGGCTGGTTCTGCTGGCTGCGGTTGCGCCGCAGCAGCGCCCCGGCCCTCGAACCCGCGGTCTGAGAGGACGGCCATGAGCACCACCGCGACCACGTACGGCGCGCGCGACCACGCCCGCGCCCAAGCCGGCACCCTCGTCGAGGCCATGCCGACGATCCCGGCGGCCGGATCGCCCGCCCCACCCGGGGTGGATCCGAACGCGCTGACCTGGGCCGAGACCGTCGCGGCCGGCGGTTACACGCACCAGGTCCTCGCCCGCGGCACCCGGCTGCGGCTCACCGACCCCGGCGGCGACGCCTGCGCGCACCTGCTGCTGTTCAACGCCGAGGCGCCGTGGGAACGGCTCAACGTCGCCGACACCGTGAAGGTGCAGTGGAACGCCTACCTCGGCGAGTCCGTCGCCCTGCTTTCGGACCAAGCCCGGGTGCTCGCGACCGTCGTGGCCGACACCAGTGGCCGGCACGACGCGTTGTGCGGCACGTCCACTGTGGACGGAAACACCGAGCGCTACGGCGACGGCGCACCGGAAGGCCCGTCGCCGGCCGGGCTGCCGCTGTTCACGCTGGCCGCGGCGAAAAACGGCCTCGGTCCCCGGGATCTGCCGCCCAGCCTGTCGTTCTTCCAGGGGGTGCGGGTCGGCCCCGACGGCGAGCTGGGGTTCACCGGCTCGGCGGGGCCCGGAGCTTCGGTGGACCTGCGGATCGAGCTGCCGGTGGTCGTCCTGCTGGCCAACACCGCGCACCCGCTCGATCCGCGCGCGGCGTTCACCGTGAGCCCGCTGCGGGTTCTCGCGTGGCGGGACCGGCCCACGACACCCGACAGTCCGGAATGGACCCACACCCCGGAAGCGCAGCGCGCCTTCGAGAACACCGCCGACCACCTCACCGCCCGGGGGATCGTATGACCACGACCCTGCTCGACGTCGAAGTGCCCGCGCGAGCACCGTTCTCCACGGTGCTGCGGCGCGGCGAGGAGCTCACGATCATCGACCTCGGCGGCAACCAGGCCGTCGACTTCCTGTGTTACGACGCGGCCGACACCTCCCGCCGCTACAGCGCCGCCGCGACGATCGCCGCGCAGCGCAACATCTTCCTCACCACCGGCAGCGTGCTGCGCACCGGCGAGGGCGCGCCGCTGGTCACCGTGGTCGCCGACACCTGCGGCCGCCACGACACCCTCGGCGGCGCGTGCAGCAAGGAGTCCAACAGCCTCCGCTACGGCCAGCACACCCGGTTCCAGCACGCCTGCGCCGACAACTTCCTCATCGAGGGCAGCAAGTGGGGCCTCGGCAAACGCGATCTGGTGAGCAACGTCAACTGGTACATGAACGTGCCCGTGGAGGCCGACGGCACGCTCGGCATCGTCGACGGCCTTTCCGCGCCGGGCCTGGAAGTTCGGCTGCGAGCCGAGACCGACGTGCTCGTGCTGGTGTCCAACTGCCCGCAGATCAACAACCCCTGCAACGGGTTCGACCCGACGCCGGTGCGGATGGTCGTGACCGGCCCGGAGCGTGCGGCGTGAAGCTCCTGGTCGCCAACCGCGGCGAGATCGCCGTGCGCCTCCTGCGCGGGGCCCACGAGCTGGGCCTCCCCACCGTCGCCGTGTACTCCGACGCCGACCGCACCGCGCCCCACGTCCGGCTGGCCGGCGAGGCCGTGCGGCTCGGTCCGGCACCCGCGGCCGAGAGTTACCTGCGGGCCGACGCGATCATCCGCGCCGCGCTCGACACCGGCGCCGACGCGATCCACCCCGGTTACGGTTTCCTCAGCGAGGACACCGCGTTCGCCCGGGACTGCGAGAACGCCGGGATCGCGTTCGTCGGCCCGGCCCCCGAGCACCTGGAAGTGTTCGGCAGCAAGCACACCGCGCGAGAGGCCGCCATCGCGGCCGGGGTACCGCTGCTGCCCGGCACCGGGCTGCTGGCCGACCTCGACGAAGCGCTGGCGGCAGCGACTGAGATCGGCTACCCGGTGATGCTCAAGGCGACCGGGGGCGGCGGTGGGATCGGGATGCGCGCGTGCGCCTCGCCCGAGGAGCTCGCCGCGGCCTGGGACACCGTGCGCAGCGTGGCGGCCAAGAGCTTCGCCAGCTCCGGGGTGTTCCTGGAACGCCTGGTGACCCACGCCCGGCACGTCGAGGTGCAGGTGTTCGGCGACGGGCGCGGTGCGGTCCTCGCGCTGGGCACGCGCGACTGCTCGCTGCAGCGGCGCAACCAGAAGGTGGTGGAGGAGTGCCCGGCACCGGACCTGCCGGACGCGGTGCGGCGCCAGCTCGCCGACGCGGCCGTGGCGCTGTGCTCGTCGGTGCGCTATCGCTCGGCCGGCACGGTCGAGTTCGTGTACGACCCGGTGCGACAGGAGGCGGCGTTCCTCGAGGTCAACACCCGGTTGCAGGTAGAGCACCCGGTGACCGAAGCCGTGTACGGCGTCGACCTGGTCGGCTGGATGCTGCGGCTCGCCCAGGGTGACCGCGGGATGTTCACCACCGCGCCGCCCGAGCCACGGCGACACTCGTTCGAAGCCCGCGTCTACGCCGAGGACCCGAGCGCGAACCACCGGCCGAGCGCGGGCCTGGTCACCGGCGTCTCCTTGCCGCCGGACGTCCGCGTGGACACCTGGATCGAGGCCGGCACCACCGTGACCACCCACTACGATCCCTTGCTGGCCAAGGTGATCTGCACCGGCACCGACCGTGCCGACGCCCTGGCGAACCTGCGCACGGCCCTGGCGGCCACCGCGGTCGGCGGCCTGCGCACCAACCTCGGCCAGCTGCGCGCCGCGGCCGTCGATCCCGCGTTCGCGGCCGCCCGGCACGACACCGCGACCCTCGACGGAGTCACCGACGACGAGCCGCGGATCGACGTCGTGCGCGGCGGCACGATGACCACCGTGCAGGAGTGGCCGGGCCGCACCGGCTTCTGGCACGTCGGGGTGCCGCCGTCGGGCCCGATGGACGACCTGTCGTTCCGGTTGGGCAACGTCGCGCTCGGCAACCCCGAAGGCACCACCGGCCTGGAGTGCACTGTGGACGGTGTCGCCCTGCGGTTCTCGGCCGACACCACGGTCTGCGTCACCGGCGCCACCGCGCCGGTGCTCCTCGACGCCACCCCGGTTCCCGCGTGGACGCCGTTCGTGGTTCCGGCCGGCGGCACGCTCGACGTGGGCGCGGGCACGGCCGGCCTGCGCAGTTACGTGCTCGTGCGGGGCGGCGTCGACGTGCCCGGGTTCCTCGGCAGCACGGCGACGTTCACGCTCGGCCGGTTCGGCGGCCACGGCGGCCGCGCGCTCGCGGCCGGCGACGTGCTCACGCCCGGCGCCGAGCCCGCCGACCCGGTCGCCGGCGCCGTCCCCGTCGGCGACCGGCCCGGCCTGGGTACCCGGTGGACGATCGGCGCGCTGGAAGGACCGCACGCCGCACCGGAGTTCTTCACCCGCACGGACATCGAGACCTTCTACCGCACCGAGTGGCAGGTGCACTTCAACTCCGCGCGCACCGGCGTCCGGCTCGTCGGGCCACGCCCGGAGTGGGCGCGCGAGGACGGCGGGGAAGCCGGGCTGCACCCGTCCAACATCCACGACACGCCGTACTCGATCGGCGCCGTCGACTACACCGGCGACCTGCCGATCCTGCTCGGCCCCGACGGCCCGAGCCTCGGCGGCTTCGTCTGCCCGGCGACGGTCGCCACCGGTGAGCGCTGGAAGCTCGGCCAGCTGCGTCCGGGCGACACCGTGCGGTTCGTGCCGATCGACGCCGACCACGCCGCGACCCTGCGCCACCGGCCGGCGGTCCCGCTGCTCGCCAGCCGCGCGGCGCTCGACGACGGCGGCGTGCTCGCCCGGCGCGCCCCGGAGAACGACGAGCCGTCGGTGACCTACCGGCGCAGCGGCGACGACAACCTGCTCGTCGAGTACGGCGACCTGACCCTGGACCTCGCCCTGCGGATGCGCGTGCACGCGCTGGCCGAGCGCCTCGCCGCCGAAGGCGTGCCGGGGATCGTCGACCTCACGCCGGGCATCCGGTCGCTTCAGGTGCACGTGGACCCGGACGCGCTGCCGGTCGGCAAGGCGCTCGGCCTGGTGCGCGAGCTGGAGGGCGACCTGCCGGGCACCGCGGACCTGGTGGTGCCCAGCCGCGGCGTGCGACTGCCGCTTTCGTGGGACGACCCGGCCACGCGCGAGGCGATCGAGCGGTACATGACGGGCGTGCGCGACGACGCCCCCTGGTGCCCGTGGAACATCGAGTTCATCCGCCGCGTCAACGGACTGTCCAGTGTGGACGAGGTGTACCGCACGGTGTTCGACGCGGAGTACCTCGTGCTCGGGCTCGGCGACGTGTACCTCGGTGCACCCGTGGCCACGCCGCTGGACCCACGCCACCGGCTGGTGACCACGAAGTACAACCCGGCCCGGACGTGGACGGCCGAGAACTCGGTCGGCATCGGCGGCGCCTACCTGTGTATCTACGGAATGGAAGGGCCGGGCGGGTACCAGTTCGTCGGCCGCACCGTGCAGGTGTGGAGCGGCTGGCACCAGCGCGGCGCGTTCGAGCCGGGTTCGCCGTGGCTGCTGCGGTTCTTCGACCGGATCTCGTGGTACCCGGTGTCGGCCGACGAACTGCTGGACCTGCGCGCCCGCGGCTCGGCCGGGCAGCTCGACCTCGACATCACCGACGGGGAGTTCCGGCTCGCCGACTACCAGCGCTTCCTCGCCGACAACGCCGAGAGCATCGCCGGCTTCCGTGCCACGCAGGCGGCGGCCTTCGAGGCGGAACGGCGGGCGTGGGCCGCGGCGGGCGAGTTCGACCCGAAACCCGAGCCCGTCACGCGCCCGCCCGCACGCGTCCAGGCGCCGCCCGGCGGGCACGTCGTCGAGGCGCCCTTCGCCGCCACCGTGTGGCAGGTGAACGTCGAGGCCGGCACCCGGGTGGACCGCAGGCAGTCGCTGGTCACGCTGGAAGCCATGAAAACCGAGGCGCGCATCCCCGCACCCGCCGACGGAAAGGTGCTCGAAGTTCTCGTGTCCCCCGGCGACCAGGTCGCGCCCGGCACCCCGCTGGTGGTGCTCGGATGATCCGCGAACGCGTGCACGCCGCCTACCGGCGGATCGAGCTGGTCGACCGGCCCGAGATCTGGGTCGACCTGCGGCCGGAGGCCGAATTGTCGGCCGAAGCCGATGCACTCGAAGCTCGGTACGCGGCCGGGGAGCCGCTTCCTCTCTACGGGCGGCTCGCCGCGGTGAAGGGCAACATCGACGTCGCCGGGCTGCCGACCACCGCTGGCTGCCCGGCCTACGCCTACGAGCCCGGAACGGACGCACCCGTGGTGGCTCGGCTGAAGGCGGCGGGCGCGCTGGTGCTCGGCACGACGAACCTCGACCAGTTCGCCACCGGCCTGGTCGGCACCCGCAGCCCGCACGGCGCGGTGCGCAACGCCGTCGACCCGGCGTACGTGTCCGGCGGGTCGAGCTCGGGTTCGGCGGTCGCCGTCGCGCTCGGGATCGCGGACCTGGCGCTCGGCACGGACACCGCGGGCTCGGGCCGGGTCCCGGCCGCGTTCAACGGGATCGTCGGCCTGAAGCCGACGCCGGGGCTGCTGCCCACGAACGGCGTCGTGCCGGCGTGCGCGAGCATCGACTGCGTGTCGATCTTCGCGCGCACGGTCGGCGAGGCGGAGCTCGCGCTGCGGTGCCTGGCGGAAGAGGGCGCCTTCCGGATCGGCGTTCCGGCTTCCCCGGGCCCGCTGCAGGACGGCTGGGCCGAGGCCTACGCCGCCGCGGTGGCGCGCTACGCCGCGGCCGGCGCGGTGGTGACCACTGTGGACTTGTCGCCTTTTCTCGCCGCGGCACGGCTGCTGTACGAGGGTTCGTTCGTCGCCGAGCGCTACACCGCGGTCGGCGAGTTCGTCGAGAAGCACCGCGACCACGTCGACCCGACCGTCGCGGGCATCATCACCGCGGCCCGCGACCTGCCCGCGCACCGGGTGTTCGCCGACCAGGCCGAGCTCGCCGCCTTCAAGCGCGAGGCCGACGCCGTGCTCTCCACAGTGGACGCCCTGCTGCTGCCGACCACCACCGGCCACCCGACGCTCGCCGAGGTGGCCGCCGACCCCGTCGGCGCGAACGCCGCGCTGGGCCGCTACACGAACTTCGCCAATCTGCTCGGCCTGTCCGCGCTCGCCGTGCCCGTCGGTACGGTCGGCGGCCTGCCGTTCGGCGTGATGCTCGTCGGCCCCGGACACGCAGACGCGAAGCTGGCCGCGCTGGCCCGCAGCGTCGAGGACCGCGTGCGCCTCGCCGTGGTCGGGGCGCACCTGCGGGGGCAGCCGCTCAACCACGAGCTGACCTCGCGTGGTGGCCGCTTCGTCGCCGCGACCGAGACCGCGCCCGAGTACCGGCTGCACGCCCTGGCGACGACCCCGCCGAAACCCGGGCTCGTGCGCGTGGCGGAAGACGGCGTCGCGATCAAGGCCGAGGTCTGGGACCTCCCGGTGGCCGGCTTCGGCGCGTTCGTGGCGGCGGTCCCCGCGCCGCTGGCGATCGGGCGCGTGCGCCTCGCGGACGGTTCGGAGGTCTCGGGGTTCCTGTGCGAGCCGGCGGCGCTGGCCGGCGCGGAGGACATCTCGGCGAAGGGTGGCTGGCTCGCCCACCTGCGGTCCTGAGGCTCCCGGGCGCCCGGGAGTGTGCCGTCGCCCACTCGTCCGGGCCACTCGACTGGTTACCCGTGGGTAACAAGGGCTATCGTGCGGACAGGATTTCTGTCTACTTCAGGAGCATTCGTGGCCGCACCAGCAACGCCGCCCCTTGCGCCGACCGCGCGTGGGGTGCGCAACGTCGTGTTCGTCGAAGGGGTACGCACCCCCTTCGGCAAGGCGGGCGACAAGGGCATCTACGCCGGGACCCGAGCGGACGACCTGGTCGTCAACGCCATCCGTGAGCTGCTGCGGCGGCACCCCGAGCTGCCGCCCGAGCGCGTGGACGACGTCGCCATCGCGGCGACGACCCAGATCGGCGACCAGGGCCTCACCATCGGCCGCACGGCCGCGCTGCTGGCCGGGCTGCCGAAGTCCGTGCCGGGTTTCGCGATCGACCGCATGTGCGCCGGCGCGATGACGGCCGTCACCACCGTGGCCAGCGGCATCGGCTTCGGCGCGTACGACATCGCCATCGCCGGCGGCGTCGAGCACATGGGCCGCCACCCGATGGGCGAGGGCGTGGACCCCAACCCGCGCATCATCGCCGACAAGCTCGTGGACCCGACCGCGCTCGTGATGGGCCAGACCGCGGAGAACCTGCACGACCGGTTCCCCGAGATCACCAAGGAGCGCACCGACGCCTACGCCGCGCGCAGCCAGGAGCGCTACGCCGAGGCCGTGAAGACCGGCAAGATCGGCCCGGAGCTCGTGCCCGTGGCCACGCGGTCGAAGGAACTCGGCTGGGGACTGGCCACCGAGGACGAACCGCCCCGGCCGGGCACCACCGTGGAGCAGCTGGCGAAGCTGAAGACCCCGTTCCGCCCCCACGGCCGCATCACCGCGGGCAACGCGGCGGGCCTCAACGACGGCGCCACCGCGTCGCTGCTGGCCGACGAGGAAACCGCGCGCGAGCTGGGCCTACCCGTCGCGATGCGGCTGGTCGGCTACTCGTTCGCGGGTGTCGAGCCCGAGGTGATGGGCATCGGCCCGATCCCGGCCACGGAGAAGCTGTTCAAGCGCACCGGCCTGTCGATCGACGACATCGGCCTGTTCGAGATCAACGAGGCGTTCGCCGTGCAGGTGCTCGCCTTCCTCGACCACTTCGGCATCGACCAGGACGACCCGCGCGTGAACCAGTGGGGCGGCGCCATCGCGTGCGGCCACCCGCTGGCCTCGTCCGGCGTGCGGCTGATGACGCAGCTGGCGCGCCAGTTCGCCGAGCGCCCCGACGTGCGCTACGGCATGACCACGATGTGCATCGGCATCGGCATGGGCGGCACCGTGATCTGGGAGAACCCGGCGTTCGAGGGGGCGAAGTAAATGACTTTCACCGCTGAAGAGGCCCAGGCCGCGTTCCCGGACGAGGTCGTGACCACCGCCGTCACGCGGCTGGTGAAGGTGCCCGGGCTCACGAAGCCGGTCGCGCTCATCACGCTCGACAACGGCCACGACCACACGCGTCCGAGCACGTTCGGCCCGCAGGGTCTGGTGTCGCTGAACGCGGCGCTGGACGTGGCGTTCGCAGCCGAGCCCGCGGCGATCGCGGTCACCGGCAAGCCGTTCATCTTCGCCGTCGGCGCGGATCTGTCCGGGGTGGAGGCGGTGTCGGACCCGGCGCTGGCCCGCAAGATCGCCCAGACCGGCCACGACGTGTTCCGGCGCCTGACCGAGTCGACGATCCCGACGTTCGGCTTCGTCAACGGCGCGGTGATGGGCGGCGGGCTGGAACTCGCGCTGTCGTGCCACTACCGCACGCTGTCGGAGAACACCGCGGCCATCGCGTTCCCCGAGGTGTTCCTCGGTCTGTTCCCGGGCTGGGGCGGCACGCAGCTGCTGCCGAACCTCATCGGCGCCGACGCCGCCGTCACCGTGATCATCGAGAACGCGTTGGCGCAGAACAAGATGCTCAACGTGAAGCAGGCGGCGGAGCTCGGCATCGTCGACGAGGTGTTCGGCTCGGCCGACTACCTCGAGCAGTCGCTGCTGTGGCTCGCGAAGGTCGTGAACGGCGAGGTCACCCCGGCGCGGCGCGAGATCGACCGCGGCGCCGGCTGGGACGCGGCGATCGCGCGCGCGAAGGCCGTGGTGGCCGGGCGCACGCACGGCGCTTCGCCGGGTGCGACCAAGGCCGTGGAGCTGCTGGAGCTGGCGCGGAACAACGATCTCGACCGCGGCTACGCGGCGGAGACCGACGGCCTGGCCGAGCTGCTGATGTCCGACGTGCTGCGCGCGGGGCTCTACTCGTTCAACCTCGTGAACAAGCGCGCGAAGCGCCCGGCCGGTGCGCCGGACAAGGCGTTGGCGCGCAAGGTGAACAAGGTCGGCATCGTGGGCGCGGGCCTGATGGCGAGCCAGCTGGCACTGCTGTTCGTGCGCCGCCTCAAGGTGCCGGTGGTGCTCACCGACGTCGACCAGGCGCGCGTGGACAAGGGCGTGGGCTACGTCCACGACGAGATCGACAAGCTCCTCGCCAAGAAGCGCCTGTCGCCGGACGGCGCCAACCGGCTCAAGGCGCTGGTGACCGGCTCGCTCGACAAGGCCGCGTTCGCCGACGCCGACTTCGTGATCGAGGCCGTGTTCGAAGAGCTGGGCGTGAAGCAGGCGGTATTCGCGGAGCTGGAGCAGCACGTCTCCCCCGAGGCGATCCTCGCGACCAACACGTCGTCGCTGTCGATCAGCGCGATGGCCTCGAAGCTGCAGCACCCCGAGCGCGTGGTGGGCTTCCACTTCTTCAACCCGGTGGCCGTGCTGCCGCTGCTGGAGATCGTGCGCGGCGAGAAGACCGACGACGCCACGCTCGCCACGGCGTTCTCGGTCGGCAAGCAGCTGAAGAAGTCGAGCGTGCTGGTGAAGGACGCCACGGCGTTCGTGGTGAACCGGCTCCTGCTGCGCTTCCTCGGCGAGGTGCTGGTGTCCGTGGACGAGGGCACGCCGTTCGAGGTGGCCGACTCGGCCCTGGAGCCCCTCGGCCTGCCGATGTCGCCGCTGAACCTCATGCAGCTCGTGGGTCCGGCCATCGCCCTGCACGTGGGCGAGACGCTGCACGGCTCGTTCCCCGACCGCTTCACGGTGAGCGAGAACCTGGCGAAGTTCGTGAAGGCCGGCAAGAAGGGCGTGTGGACCTGGGATTCCTCCGGCACCGCGTCGGTGGACCCGGAGGTCGCCGAGCTGTGGACGCGGGGCGACAACCCGTCCACGGCCGAGCAGGTGCGCGATCGCGCGCTGAACGCGATCGCCCAGGAGATCCGTCTCATGCTCGACGAGGGTGTGGTCGCGGAGGCGCAGGACATCGACCTGTGCCTGCTCCTGGGTGCGGGCTGGCCGTTCTGGAACGGCGGCATCACGCCGTACCTGGACCGCGCGGGCGTGTCGGAGCGGGTGACCGGCAAGCCGTTCCTGGCCCCGGGTGTCGCTTCGGTGCCGGTGGCCTGAGCTTCCGGTCTGACTTTCGGACCTGAGTTCCGGACCTGAGTTCCGACCGGGGTGGCCGTCCGATGTGGACGGCCACCCCGGTTCGGGGCTACGAGCAGAAGTTCGGCAACAGCGGCGTGTACTGCTCCCGCACCGGTTCCAGGTCGAGCTGCTGGACCTTCCAGGCCTCCGGGAACCGCTGCTTCAAGTCGGCGGCGTAGGCGGTGAGATCCGTGCCCGGCGACGGAATCACGGTCGCCACCGCCGGCATGGCGCTCTCACTGCTGCGGGCGATGAGCCCCGGGTTCTTCGCGGAGACCTTCTTGAACCCCGCCCAGGTCTGGGCCTGGGTCGCGGTCAGGACGTGGTGCGCTCGCGGGTCGCCGGAGAGAGCGGTGGCGGCGCGGCTCATGGCGTCGTCGGTGCGGAACAACAGCTGCACGGACACGCACGGCTGGTGCCCCGCCGCCTTGACCAACGGCGCGACCACGGGCCGCACCGCCCCGGCGACCAGGAACGCGGCACCCGCGCCCGCCCCGAGCGCGACGACCAGAACCGGCGCGAGCCAGCGCCACAGACGAATTCCCACGCTCCCTCATCATCGCCGGGGGCCGTTTCGTTACCGCTCAGAACTCCCCTGCGCGCGGGCAGACCGGACCGCGCTTGTCCGGCGGGAACTTGTCCCGCACCGAGTTCGTGTCGAGGTCCTCGGCCTTCTTCGCGTCCGGGAACCGTTTGCCGAGCTCGGCCGCGTACGCCTTCAGGTCGGTGCCCGGCACGGGAACCACGGTCACCGACGCGGGAAGGGCGTCCGGTGGCGTGAGCCGCACCAGCTCGGGGTCGTCCTTGAAGAGGTCCTTGAAGCGCACATAGGCTTCGGCCTTGGTTTCGGTGTACACGCGCCGGGCCGTCGGGTCGTCGCGCAGCTTTCCGGCCGCGTCGCGCATCTCGGGGTCGCCGTCGAACCACAGCCGCACCGCCGCGCACGGCCGGTGCCCGGCGAGCGGCACGGGCGTGCGATCCACCGGCAACGGCTTGGGCCGCACGATCGCCGCCGCGACGAAGGCCAAACCGACGCCCGCGCCCAGCGCGACCACCAGCACCGGGGCGAGCCAGCGCCACCACCGAATCCCCATGCCGGGATCATCACACACCGGGCCGGGACCCGTCCCCGTCAGAGCTCTCCCGCCGGCGGGCACAGCGGGCTCCCCGAATCCGGCGCCACCTGCCGGCGCACGGACTCGACGTCGAACGGCTCGGAGCTCTGCGCACTCGGGAACCTTTTGCCGAGCTCGGCCGCGTACGCCTTCAAGTCCGTGCCCGGCACGGGAATCACGGTGAGCGTGGCCGGCATGTTGTCCGGCCCCAGCTGCGACACCAGTCGCGGATCGTCCTTGAACAGGTCCTGGAACTGCACCCAGGCCTCGGCCTTGGTCTCGGTGTACACGCGCCGGGCCTGCTCGTCGCCGGCCAGTGCCTCCGCGTCGCGCCGCATCAGCCGGTCGTCGTCGAACGTCACCTGCACCGCGGCACACGGCCGGTGCCCGGCCAACGGCACCGGCGTGCGATCCACCGCCACCGCCTCCGACCGCACCGCCGCACCCACCAGCAACGCCAGGCCCGCGCCCACTCCCAGCGCGAGCACCAGCACCGGCGCGAGCCAGCGCCACCGTCGCATCCCCATGAACTGATCATCACACAACCGGGCGGGGCCGGGTCAGCGTCAATCGGGCGACGTCGGAGCACGCCGAAGCGGCCCGGCACCGAGCACACCGGACGCGCGCGAACGTCAGCGGGCCGGCATGCCCTGCGGCCCCACCGGCAGGTGCACCGTGACCGTCAACCCGCCGCCCACCACCGGTTCCGCCGAGATCGCGCCGCCGTGGGCCTGAACGGCCGCGCGCACGATCGAAAGTCCCAGGCCCGCGCCCGAACGGGCCGTGCGCGCGACACCGGCCCGGCGGAACGGTTCGAACAGCTCCGGCACCGCCGCGGGATCCAGCAGCCCTCCCGACGAGCGCACGCGCAGCGTCGACCACTGCGGGCCGGGCTGGGTGGAGACTTCGAGCCAGCCGCCGTCGACGTTGTGGCGCACCGCGTTCTCCACGAGGTTGCCGGCGATGCGTTCCAGCAGCGCGGGATCGCCGAACGCCGGCGCGGCGGCCGTCGAGAACTCCGCGCGCAGGCCGCGTGCCGAAGCTTCCGCGCGCACGGCCGCCCACGCGCGCCCGACGAGCACGGCGAGGTCCACGGGTTCGCGCAGCACCAGGCCGGCGCCGTCGGTGCGGGCGAGCAGCAGCAGGGAGTTCACGAGCTGGCCGGCGCGGTCCGTGGCGTCGCGGACCACCCCGCCCATGCGGCGCAACTCGGCTTCGTCCGCTTCGTCGTCGGAGAGCGTGACGTCGAGTTCGGTGCGGATGACGGAAAGGGGCGTGCGCAGCTCGTGGCTCGCGTTGGCCACGAAGTGCCGCTGCGCGTCGAACGCGGCCTGCAGGCGGTCGAGCATGTCGTCGAACGTGCGGGCCAGCTCGGCGAGCTCGTCGCGCGAGCGGATCTCGCCGATGCGCTCGCCCATCGACTCCACCGAAAGCCGCCGCGCGGTGCCGGTGATCTCGCGCAGCGGCAGCAGCACGCGTGAGGTGAAGGTCCACGCGAGGATGGCGGCCGCGGCCACCACGAAGCAGAACGCGAGCGAGCCGAAGATCAGCACCCGGTTCACCGCGTGCGTGCGCAGGTGCTGCGCGAGCGTGGACGCGTCGACGTCGACGCCGTCCACGCGCACGATCGTGCCGGGCGGCATGTGCGGCACGGCGTCCACCGCGTCGCCCACGAGCGACCAGGCCAGCCACAGCAGGAGCAGTCCGGCCGCGGCCACCAGCACAGTGGCGAGGATCGTGACCCGGGCCCGCAGGCTGCGTGTGCCGGGCAGGTCCACTACGCGCCGGCCTCCGTGACCGGTACGCGGTACCCCGAGCCCACCACGGTCTCGATGATCCCGGGCTCACCCAGCTTCTTGCGCAAGGTCATCACGGTCACCCGCACCGTGGTGGTGAACGGGTCGGCGTTCTCGTCCCACACGCGTTCGAGCAGCTCCTCGCTGCTGACCACCGAACCGGACGCCGACAGCAGCACCTCGAGCACCCCGAACTCCTTGCGGGTGAGCTCGATCGGCCCGCTCGCGCGGCGCACGATGCGCTTCGCCGGGTCGAGCTCCACGTCGCCCGCGGTGAGCAGCGGCGGCGCGGCCGGCGTCGCGCGGCGGCCGAGCGCGCGCACGCGGGCGACCAGCTCGGGGAACGCGAACGGCTTCGCGAGGTAGTCGTCCGCACCGAGGGACAACCCGTCGACCCGGTCGGAGACGGAACTGCTCGCGGTGAGCATGAGCACCCGCGTGAGCTCCCCCGACGCCACGATCTCGCGGCACAGCTCGTCGCCGGACATCCCGGGCAGGTCACGGTCGAGCAGCACCACGTCGTACCGCGTGACGGACGACTTCTCATGCCCGTCGTCACCGGTCAACGCGACGTCCACCGCCATGCCCTCACGGCGCAGCCCGCGGGCGATCGCATCGGCCAAGGGCTCTTCGTCTTCGACTACCAGAACACGCACCAGACCACAATCCCACAGTTTCCTGAGAGCACCTGAGAGACCTGAGTGGACACTCCCGCCCCGGACGTCAGGAATCGGACCACCGCAACGCGAACCACAGTCGCATCCGCGTCTCCGGATCCGCGAGATCCACGCCCAGCGCGCGTTCCGCCTGCCCGATCCGGTGCCGCACGCTGTTGCGGTGCACGCCGAGTTCGGCGGCCGTGCGATCCCAGCCGCCGTGGTGCGCGAGCCACGTCCGCAGCGTCGCGACCAGCTCGCGGTCGTGCGCGCGGTCCAGCTCCCGCAGCGGCGCGAGCACCCGCTCGGCGAAGCCGGCCGCGGCGCCGGGCGCCACGAGTGCGTCGAAGCCGAGCGGGTCGGCGGCCACCACGGGCCGGCCGAGCGACTGCGCCCGCGCGAGCAGCAGTTCGGCCTCGGCGAGCGCGTCCGGCAGCCCGTCGGCGGACACCGGCGAGCCGGCCACCGCGAGCCAGCCGTGTTCGCGCAGCCCGTCCAGCTCCGGCGCGGCGCCGACCAGAGCGAGGAACCGCGGTCCGGACCGCACCTGCACGAGCGGGGTGTCGAGGCGCACCCGCAGCCAGTCCGGCCGTGCCGTCACTTCGTCCGGGCCGCGGCGGTGCGGGACGCCGGCCACGAGCCGGCACTCGGCCGAGCCCAGCAGCGTCGTGAGTACGTCGGCGCCGCCCTGGCCCAGCAGCAGGCCCGTGGCGGCCGCGCCGAGCTCGGCCGTGTCGGACCCGGCGCGGCCGACGAGCCCGAGCAGGGCCGCGCCCACGGCGAGGATGGCGCGGTCACCGCCGTCGAATCGGCGCCGGCGGCCCAGCACCAGCAGATGCGCGGCCGTCGCCTGCGGGTACACCGGCTGCGCCACCACGTACGTGCCGTCCGGCAGCTCCGTGGTCGCGCTGCGGATGCCGGACCCGGCGCGCAGGGTGGTGAGCAGCTCGGCGACCTCGGCGGGCAACGGCTGGGGCGCGTCGTGGCCGGCCACGAGCGCGTCCGCGGGCCCGACGAGCGCCACCCACCCGCGCAGCCGCTCGGCGAGTGCCGTCACCAGCGCGCCCAGGCCGTCCCCGGCGGCCCGGGTGAGGGCTTCGCGCGCGACCGCCGTCCGCCGCTGCTCGCGTTGCCCCGCCTCGGCCAGTGCCACGGCGACAGCCCGGCTGATCGCCAGGAACGGCGTGCGCGGCGGCACCACGACCAGCGGCAGGCCGTGGCGGACACAGGCGTCGCGCAACGGCTCCGGCAACGTCTCCGACACCGTCGGCGTGAGGCCGAAGCCCAGCGCCGTCACGCCGGCTTCGCGCAGCCGCTCCACGTACCGGTCGGGTTCCCGCGGCAGGTTCACGCCCGCGGTGAGCACCAGCTCGGCCCCGAGCAGGTAGGGCGCCGGGTCGTCGAGCTCGCTCACGTGGGCCCAGCGCACCGGCGCGTCGAGGCTGCCCGGGCGCAGCGTCTCGCGCACGACGTCGAGCGCGAGCTCCGGGTTGCCGACGACCGTCCGTAGCGGGACATTCACGTCCCCGGACTCGTGCTCCAGGTTCTGGGTCATTTCATCCCGGCTTTCGACGGTTCCTGGCTGAATCGTCCCATGCCGGAGTGGCGACCCGTGAACCTACGGTGACCCGAACACCCCCGCAGAACCGAGGAGGACCCCCGTGGGCGGCGACTACGCGGTGATCGCGCTGTACATCGCGGGCATGATCGGCGTGGGCTGGATCGGCCTGCGCCTGGCGAAGACGAAGTCCGACTACCTCGTGGCGGGCCGGCGGCTGGGCTGGTTCATGTACTCGGGCACGATGTCGGCGGTCGTGCTCGGCGGCGCCTCGACCGTCGGTGGGGTGAAGCTCGGGTACACCTACGGCGTCTCCGGCGCGTGGCTCGTGGTCACCATCGGCGTCGGCATTCTCGTGCTCCACGCGGTGTTCGCGCGGCGGTTGGTGAAGCTGCGCGTGTACACCGTCGGCGAGATGCTCGACCTGCGCTACGGCGGCCGCACCAGCGCCGTGTCCGGCGTGGTGATGTGGGGCTACACGCTCATGCTCACCGTGACCTCCACGCTGGCGTTCGCGTCGATCTTCAAGGTCCTGTTCTCGATCCCGAGCTGGGCCGGCATCGCCATCGGCGGCTCGATCGTGGTGCTGTACTCGGTGCTGGGCGGCATGTGGTCGATCACGCTCACCGACATCGCGCAGTTCGTGATCAAGACGATCGGCATCCTGTTCGTGCTGCTGCCGATCGCGCTCGTGTCCGCCGGCGGTTTCGGCGGCATGGCGGAGAAACTCGACGCGAGCTACTTCGAGTTCGCCTCGATCGGCGGCGACACGATCCTCACCTACTTCCTCATCTACACCTTCGGCCTGCTGATCGGGCAGGACATCTGGCAGCGCGTGTTCACCGCGCGCACCCCGCGCATCGCGACCGGCGGCGGCATCATCTCGGGCGCCTACTGCCTCGTCTACGGCGTGGCCGGCGCCCTGATCGGCACGGCCGCGAAGGTGCTCTACCCCGACCTCGGCAGCGCGCAGGACGCGTTCGCGACCATCGCCGAACGCCTGCTGCCCACCGGCGTGCGCGGGCTGGTGCTGGCCGCCGCGCTCTCGGCGCTGATGTCCACCTCCAGCGGCGCGCTGATCGCGTGCGCCACCACCACGACCTCGGACCTGCTGCGGCGCGTGGGGCTCAAGGGCGGTGAGGTGCTGCGCAACCGGATCACGACACTGGTGCTCGGCATCGTCGCGATCGGCATCGCGATGGTCGTGGACGACGTGGTGAACGCGCTGACCATCGCCTACGACATCCTCGTCGGCGGCCTGCTGGTGACGATCCTCGGCGCGCTGTTCTGGAAGCGCGGCACGCGCCAGGGCGCGTACGCGTCGATGGTGGCCGGCACCGGGTTCGTGGTCGCGTTCATGATCATCGACGGCGTGGCGGCCAACAGCCCGATCTACTGGGGTCTCGGCGCGAGCCTGGTCGTGTACGTCGTGGTGAGCCTCGTGACGCCGCGAACCCCCGAGAGCATCCTGGCGGTGTGGACCCGACGCCTGAACGGCTCGGCGGCCGCCGAAGAGGAAGCGGCCGCGGAAACCCCCGCCGCCGCGCAAGCCTGAACACCATCGCCCGAACACCACCGAGGAGAACCCGCAGTGAGTGACCTGCCCCCGATCGGCCCGCTCGACTCGTCGCGCATCCCGCGCTTCGCCGGCTTCGCGACTTTCGCGCGGCTGCCGCGGATCGACGAGGTCGACCACGCCGACGTCGCCGTGGTCGGCGTGCCGTTCGACTCCGGGGTGTCCTACCGGCCGGGCGCGCGCTTCGGTCCCTCGGCGGTGCGCGAGGCGAGCCGGCTGCTGCGGCCGTACCACCCGGCGCTGGACGTGTCGCCGTTCGCCGAGCGCCAGGTCGTGGACGCGGGCGACATCGCGGTGAACCCGTTCCACATCGGCGAAGCGATCGAGAAGGTGCAGCAGGACGCCGAAGCGCTCATGGCCGGCGGCACGCGGCTGGTGACCGTGGGCGGGGACCACACCATCGCGTTGCCGCTGCTGCGGGCCACGGCGAAGAAGCACGGCCCGGTGGCGCTGCTGCACTTCGACGCGCACCTCGACACGTGGGACACCTACTTCGGCGAGCCCTACACGCACGGCACGCCGTTCCGCCGCGCCGTCGAGGAAGGAATCCTCGACACCGCAGCGCTTTCGCACGTCGGCACGCGCGGCCCGCTGTACGGCAAGCGCGACCTCGAAGAGGACCGCCGGCTCGGCTTCGGCATCGTGACCTCGGGCGACGTGCTGCGCCGCGGCGTCGACGAGACCGTGGACGCGCTGCGCGGGCGCATCGGCGACCGGCCGCTGTACGTGTCGGTGGACATCGACGTGCTCGACCCCGCGCACGCGCCCGGCACCGGCACACCCGAGGCCGGTGGCCTGACCAGCCGCGAGCTGCTGGAGATCCTGCGCGGGCTGCGCGACCTGCACCTGGTGGGCGCCGACGTGGTCGAGCTGGCCCCGGCCTACGACCACGCGGAGATCACCGCGGTCGCGGCCTCGCACGTGGCCTACGACCTGGTGAGCCTGCTGGCGCTGGAGAAGTCCGCATGACCCGGATCGGCGGTGACCTCGTGGTCGAGACGCTGCGCGCGCTCGGCGCGGACACGGTGTTCGGGCTGCCGGGCCAGCACGCGCTGGGCCTGTTCGAGGCGCTGCGGCGCGCGCCCGACGTGCGGGTGGTGAGCTCGCGGGTCGAGAACAACCTGGCCTTCGCGGCCGACGGCTTCGCCCGCGCGCGGCTGACGGCTTCTCCGGACGGCCCGGTGCCGGTCACGCCGATGATCGTGTCGACCGGCCCGGGTGCGTTGCTGACGTTGGCTTCCCTGCAGGAATCGCGGGCCGCGTCGGTGCCGGTGCTCGGGATCTCCAGCCAGATCCCGGTGGCCGGGCTCGGCGGCGGGCGCCACGGTTACCTGCACGAGCTGCCCGACCAGCAGGCGAGCTTCCGCGACGTCGTGAAGTCGGTACACGTGGTCCGCACCGCGAGCCAGATCCCGACCGCACTGCGCGAAGCGTGGACGACCGCCGCGACGGCGCCGTACGGGCCGGTGTGGGTGGAGATCCCGCAGGACGTGCTGCTCGCACCGGTGGCGCTGCCGCCGTTGTCGGCGGTGGCCGCTTCGCCGGCGCCGCTCGAGCCGCTGCCGGAACTCGTGGCGGAGGCTGCACGTCTGCTGGCCGGCGCTTCGAACCCCGTGATCCTCGCCGGCGGTGGCGCGTTGCGATCCGGTTCTCGTGCCGAGCTGATTGCCCTGGCAGAAGCACTGCGCGCACCGGTGGTGTCGACGTTCGGCGGCAAGGGCGTGTTCCCTTGGGACCATGAGCTTTCCGCGCGCTCGTGGGCCGAGGACTGGCACACCACAGAGCTCCTCGCCGACGCCGACGTGCTGCTGGTGCTCGGGTCGGGGCTGGGCGAGCTGTCGAGCAACTACCGCGAGTTCGCACCGCGCGGGCGGGTCATCCAGGTCGAGGCGGACCTCGGCAAGCTGGAGTCGAACTACCCCGCCCTCGGCATCCACGCCGACGTGCGCCTGTTCCTGCGGGCGCTGGAAGTCCCGGTGCGCGCTGCCGACGGACGCGCCGAAGCGACCGTCTCGACCCTGCTCGCGCGGGTGGAGTCCCGATTGGACAGTCAGGACCTGGCGGTGGAACGCCGCCTCCTCGCCGACCTGCGCGCCGCCGTGCCCGACGGCGCGCAGACCTTCTGGGACATGACGATCGCCGCCTACTGGGCCTGGTCGGCGTGGCCGCCCGACGGCGCGCCGATCCACACCGCCCAGGGCGCGGGCGGCCTGGGCTACGGCCTGCCCGGCGCCCTGGGCGCCGCCGCTTCCGGCGTCCCCACCCTGGCCGTCTCCGGCGACGGCGGCGCGATGTACGGCCTGGCCGAACTCGCCACCGCCCGGCAGCACGGCCTCGACGTGACCTGGCTCGTGATCGACGACGGCGGCTACGGCATCCTGCGCGAATACCTCACCGACGCGTTCGGCTCGACCACGGCCACCGAATTGGCGCGGCCGGACTTCGTGGCGTTGGCCGAGTCCTTCGGCATCTCGGCGGTGCTGTCCACACTGGACACGGTGGGTGCGGATGTGGCGAAGGCGTTGCGGAGGAGGGGACCTTCGGTGGTGGTGTTGCCGGCGGTGTTGAAGATGTTCGCGCCGACGCACTTGGGCTAGAGCAGATCCCGGTACCGGTGCAGCATCCGGTTGAACCGTCGGAGCTTGTCGACGGCGTCCGCGGGGATGGGGTCGGGGTGGAAGTGCATGACCTTGTTGCGGATGAGCCGGATCTGCTCCAGGTGCTCGATGAACACCGCTCGATCGAGTGGCCAGCCGAGCTGCCGCCAGAGGTCCTCCCTGCTCAGGATGTTCTGGTAGTCGCCCATCGAGAGCTCGTCGAAGCTGTTGACCCGCCGGGAGCAGAACCGCTGGATCGTGGGGAGGTCGAAAGCACGGCCGAGGATCCACCGCAACGTCTGGTCGAGCTCGCCGAGCTGGAAGAACGGCGTGGACACCTCGCCGTAGTGCCGAGCGACGTCCGTCGTCGTCACCACTCCCTTGACCGCCCGGGTCTCGTCCAGGACGAACACGAACTTGTGCTCCTGCAACACCGGAAGGACTTCGAACAGGTCACGGTCGTACGGCACGGCCTGCGCGCTGGAATCGATGGCGTCCGCGAACGTGGCGTCGGGCTTGCGGTGTCGCGCCTCGGCGATCGAACGCCAGGTGACCGCGCCGCGGAGGTTGCGGGGACCATTGAGAACGGCCAGCTGGGAAACATCGTTCAGGATCATCTTGGTGATCGCTTCTTCGAGCGTGCCGTTCGGGTTGATCGACTCGACGCCGTCCAGCTCGGTCAAGTTGCCGACCGTGAGGCCCACATCCAGGTCGCCGTCACCCTCGTCGTCCTCTCCCGCGGGAACGTCGCCGGACGTCGGCTCCGCGGTGGCGTCCTCGGGTGGGGTGGTCAGGACCACGACGGTGTCGAGGGTGACCGCGCGGAAGCCGGGTGAGGTCACCAAGCCGTGGTTGGCCAGGTCCGCTTCGATCTGGCTGACCTGGTCGCCGCGGTCCTTCGCACCCCAGAACCCGAGGAGCTCCCGGACCGAGATCCGCTCGGGCTTGTTCTCCTCGGCCCGGGCCCGGGCCTGCCGGAGCCGCTCGTGGATGGCCTGGCGCGTCTTGTCCTCGGACTCTTGGTGCGTCTTCGCCGCCTCGGCGGTGATCGCCTGGTCGAGCAATTCCTGGCGAACGGCGTCCAGCAACCGGTCCTGGTCGACCACCAGCCACGCCCGCCAGCCGTCGACGGCCCGCATTCCCGCCGCCACCATCGCCGCCCGGGACGGCGAGCGGAACTCTTCACCGCTCGGTTCGAGCCGGATGCGGCCTTGCTCGGTCACCGTCGCGTGGAACGTGTCGCCGATGCGGGACCGCTTGAACTGCAGCGGGGTACCGGGCTTGATCAACCCGTTGCCCAGCAGATCCGAGACCATGACCCGGCGGCCGCCGAGCAGGTACATCGAGCGGCCGCTGGTCGTGTCCTCAGCCACGTCGGTCATCGGTGTTCACCAGCTCCGCAGGCCGGCGAACTTGCGCCGGGCGGAGATCGCTTGTTTCAGGACTTTCTTCTCCAGGTCGGCCCGGCTCAGGCGGTCCACGCGCGTGAGCTGCAGCTCGGCGGCAACGGCGAGCAGGCTCGCCCGGTCGAGCTGCTGCGCCCGCAGGTACTCGGCGCCTTCCTCTTCGCTTTCGGCTTCGCGCAACTGCACGACGACGGCGGCGACCTCGGCCGGCGACTTCTCCGGCTCCGCCGGCTGCTCGGGTTCCAGGTGAGCTGGTCCTGGTTCGTGATCACCGGCGGGCGCCTCGGCCTCGACGGCTCCGTGGCGGGCGAGCAGATCGACCAGTTTGGCGACCGTGAGGTGGCTGTACCGCTTGATCTTGAGTTCCTTCGCCACTTCGCCCAGCGTCCGCTTCGTCGGTTTGGCCGCCGCGAGAAGACTCCGCCGGTCCTGTTCGGTGGTCAGTGTCGCCAGCCCCTCGGCCAGCCGTTCCGAGTCGCTGCGCGGCTTGCCGGCAGGAGCCGGTGGTGCTGCGACGGAAGCGCCGGACGCGCCGAGAATCGCCAACTGTGCCTCACCGGCCGCGAGTGCCTGCAACGTCGCCTCGTCCTGCTGTGCCAGGAACGCGAACACCTGCGCCTGCAGGCCGACGAGGGTCTTCAACTCGGTCACCGAGCGCCGCCCGTCAGCTCCAGCGCACCCAGCACTTCGTCGGCGAGCCGGTCGAACTCCCGCACGACCTCGTCCTTGGCCGCGGACGCGCGCATCATGGCCGGAATGCCACTCTCGCCCGCGTCACCGAAGTGGCGGGGACTGTTGCGCACCTTGTTCTCCAGCACCGGAACCCGCGAATTCAGCCGGACCTCCTCGATGTAGCCGTGCTGGGCGAGCGTGACCTGCTGCGAGTAGATCTGGACCATCGTGAACACCACCCCGAGGAACGACGGCTCGATCGGCCAGTGCTCCTCGGTACCGCCCCCGTGATTGGCGTAGTCGTTGAACTCCTGGACCAGGGAGGCGCAGTTGCCGTAGAGGTAGTCCAGCCCGAGTGTCGACAAGTAGTCCGCCTTCGCGGGCACGAGGATCTGTTCGCAGGCCACGATCGCGGTCTTGGTGACCAGGCCGAAATTGGGCGCGCAGTCGACGAGCACGAGGTCGTAGTCCTGGAACTGGCTGTCCTGCAGCGCGTTGCGCAGGCAGCCGTGCAGGTCGAGGAACTTGCGCTTCGACGAGCCGATCGTGGTGCCGCCGAGTTTCGCGGCGAGTTCGAGGTCGATGTCGATGAGCCCGAGGTGCGACGAGATGAGGTCGAGCCGGCCGCCCGTGTCGTCGAGAAGCTTGTTGACCCGCTCCGGCGTCACGATCAGATCGCCCAGGGGGACATCCCGGCCGGGCATGTCGCCCTCGTACCACCGCTTGATGGTGCGGTCGTCCTTGAGCCGGTCCTGCCAGTCTTCTACGGAATAGAAGGAAAAAGTCAGGTTCGTCTGAGGATCGAGATCGAGCAGCAGCACTTTCAACCCTCGCGCGGCGGCCACCGCTCCGAGGTTCGCCGTCAGCGTGGTTTTCCCCACGCCGCCCTTGTAGTTCATGACCGCAACGACCCGCATCGGCCCTCCCCGGTGGTCCACTCCAGCCGACAGACCCTTGCAGATGCATTTTGCGATAGGCAACCAGCGGAACAGGAAATGGACCCGAACGAGCTCGTGTAATGAGCCGATTGCCGGATCGGGAAGCGAACTGTTCGTCGTGGTGACAACAATTCACGACGCGCCAAGAAAGGAATATGCCAACAGAAAAGGCGGCGAACCCGCAAGGATTCGCCGCCTTTCCCTACCCCCTGAAAAACTCAGCCCCGCGGATTCTCCGCCGGCACATCCTGCGCCACACCCAGCCGCCCGGACGCCCACTCCGTGATGCGCCGCGCCACGTCCTGGGCGGTCAGGCCCACCCGGTCCAGCACCTCGTCGCGTGAACCGTGGTCGTGGAAGCTCTGCGGCACCGCCAGGTCACGCAGCGGCACATCGCAGTCCGCGTCGCGCAGGACTGCCGCCAGGGCGGAGCCGAAGCCGCCGTGGCGGCCGCTGTCCTCGACGGTGACCACGAGCTTGTGCTGTTCCGCCAGGGCGACCAGTTCGGCCGGCACGGGGACGACCCAGCGGGGGTCCACGACCGTGACGCCGATGCCCTGGTCGGCGAGGCGGTCGGCGGCCGCGAGGCCCAGCTTGCCGAACGAGCCGACGGCGACGAGGAGCACGTCGGTGGTGCAGGAGTCGCGCGGGCGGCGCAGGACGTCGACCGTGCCGAGGCGTTCGACGGCGGGCAGGTCGGCGCCGACGCTGCCCTTCGAGAAGCGCAGGGCCGTCGGGCCGTCGGCGACGGCCACGGCCTCGCGCAGTTCCTCGCGCAGCGAGCCCGGGTCGCGGGGGGCGGCCACGCGCATGCCGGGCACCATGCCGAGCAGCGAGAGGTCCCACATGCCGTGGTGGCTGGGGCCGTCGGGGCCGGTGATGCCGGCGCGGTCGAGCACGAACGTCACCGGCTGGCGGTGCAGGGCGACGTCCATCAGGACCTGGTCGAACGCGCGGTTGAGGAACGTGGAGTAGACCGCCACCACCGGGTGGTACCCACCCATCGCGAGGCCCGCCGCCGACGTGACGGCGTGCTGCTCGGCGATGCCGACGTCGAACCAGCGGTCCGGGAACTTCTCGGAGAACTTCTCCAGGCCGGTGGAGCGCAGCATGGCCGCGGTGATGGCCACCACGTCCTCGCGCTCGGCGCCGATCTTGGCCAGTTCGTCGCCGAACACGCCGGTCCAGCTGGGGCCCTTCACGGGCGGCAGGCCGGTCTCCGGGTCGATCGGGTCGGTCTGGTGCATCTGGTCGGCCTGGTGGTTCACCGCGGGCGCGTAGCCGTGGCCCTTCTCGGTGACCACGTGCACGATCACGGCGCCGCCGAACGCGCGGGCGCTCTGCAGCGCCTTCTCCAGCGCCACGAGGTCGTGGCCGTCGACCGGGCCGAGGTACTTCAGGCCCAGGTCGGAGAACATCACCTGCGGGCTCAGCGCGTCCTTGATGCCGGCCTTCGCGGCGTGCAGCGCGGCGTAGATCGGCTTGCCCACCACCGGCGTGTTGCGCAGGATCTCGCGGCCGCCGTCGAGCAGGCGTTCGTAGCCGGGCTGCAGGCGCAGCGCCGCGAGGTGGTCGGCGAGGCCGCCGATGGTCGGCGAGTACGAGCGGCCGTTGTCGTTGATCACGATCACGACCGGCCGGTCGCGGTTCGCCGCGATGTTGTTGAGCGCTTCCCAGCACATGCCGCCGGTGAGCGCGCCGTCGCCGACCACCGCGATCGCGTGGCGCGGGGCGCCCCCGGACAGCTCGAACGCCTTCGCCAAGCCGTCCACATAGGACAGCGCGGTGGAGGCGTGGCTGTTCTCCACCAGGTCGTGCTCGCTCTCGGCCCGCGAGGGGTACCCCGTGGGCCCGCCGAGCTGGCGCAGCTTGTCGAACTCGGCGTGCCGGCCGGTCACGATCTTGTGCACGTACGCCTGGTGACCGACGTCCCACACGATCGCGTCGCGTGGTGAATCGAACACCCGGTGCAGCGCGAGCGTGAGCTCCACGACACCCAGGTTCGGACCGAGGTGGCCCCCGGACCGCCGCACCTTCTCGACGAGGAAATCCCTGATCTCGGCGGCCAGCTCGTCGAGGTCCTCGACGCTCATGCGCTTCAGGTCCGCCGGTCCGTGCACGGAGTCCAGCATCGTCACAACTCCACCTCGCCTGGTTCCCTTCGCTCCCGCCAGTTCCGGCCAGTCTACGGATCCGCGCCACCACCGCCGCGACACCCGCGTCCCGGATCACACGGCGACCCCCGGCGCAACTCCACGGTCGGGTGTGAACATGGAGTCTTCGGCCAAGTCGCGGCTACCGCGAGTGGCCCTGATAATCCGAACCGGACCAAGATCGAGAGGACCTCATGGCGGACTTGTACATCGACGGCGAGTGGGTGGACGCGAAGGCAGGTGGCCGACGTGAAATCCGGTGCCCGGCCGACGGGTCGCTCGTCGCCGAGGTGGCCGAGGCCACGCGCGAGGACACCG
Source organism: Amycolatopsis rhabdoformis (assembly GCF_035918295.1). GTDB lineage: Bacteria > Actinomycetota > Actinomycetes > Mycobacteriales > Pseudonocardiaceae > Amycolatopsis > Amycolatopsis rhabdoformis. Next base: position 518,501 of record NZ_CP142149.1, on the reverse strand, counting down.
AGGCCGCGATCGCCGCCGCCCGGCGCGCGTTCGACACCGGCCCGTGGCCCTCGACCCCCGCCGCGCAGCGCGGTGACCTGCTGCTGCGCACGGCCGACCTGCTCGACCGCGACGCCGAGGCCTTCGCCCGCGCCGAATCGCTCGACACCGGCAAACGCCTGGTGGAAAGCCGCTACGACATGGCCGACATCGCCGCCTGCCTGCGGTATTTCGGCAAGCTCGCGGCCAACGACGCCGGCCGGGTCGTCGACACCGGCAGCGCCGACGCGTTCAGCCGGATCGTGCACGAGCCGGTGGGGGTGTGCGGGCTCATCACGCCGTGGAACTACCCCCTGCTCCAGACCATCTGGAAAGTCGCCCCGGCGCTGGCCGCGGGCAACACGTTCGTGCTCAAGCCCAGCGAGCTCACGCCGCACACGTCGATCCTGCTCATGAAGCTGCTCACCGAGGCGGGCCTGCCCGCCGGCGTGGCCAACCTCGTGCTCGGCGCGGGCCCGGAAGCCGGCGCGCCGCTCTCGGAGCACCCGGACGTGGACCTCGTCTCGTTCACGGGTGGTCTGGCCACCGGCCGGGTGATCGCCGCCACCGCCGCCGCGACGGTGAAAAAGGTGGCGCTGGAGCTCGGCGGCAAGAACCCCAACGTGGTGTTCGCCGACGCCGACTTCGAGACCGCCGTGGACTACGCCCTCACCGCCGTGTTCCTGCACTCCGGCCAGGTCTGTTCCGCCGGCGCGCGGCTCATCGTGCAGCGCGAGTGGCACGACGAGTTCGTGGCCGAGCTGGTGCGCCGCGCCGAGCGGATCCGCCTCGGCGGGCCGTTCGACGAGCGCGCCGAGACCGGGCCGCTGATCTCCGCGGCGCACCGGGAAAAGGTCGAGGCCTACGTCGCGAATGCCCTGGAAGAGGGCGCGGTATTGCGCACCGGCGGCCAGCGGCCCGACGATTCCGCGCTGCAGAACGGGTTCTACTACCTGCCCACGATCCTCGACAACGTGCGCCAGGGCAGCCACGCCGTGGTCGAGGAGTCGTTCGGACCGGTGCTGACCGTCGAGACGTTCACCGACGAGGACGACGCCGTGCGCATCGCCAACGACACCCACTACGGGCTGGCCGGCGGGGTGTTCACCAACGACGCCGCGAAGGCACAGCGCGTGGCCAACCGCTTGCGCCACGGCACCGTGTGGATCAACGACTACCACCCCTACCTGCCCCAGGCCGAGTGGGGCGGCTACAAGCAGTCGGGCTTCGGCCGCGAGCTGGGCCCCACCGGTCTGGCCGAGTACACCGAGGCCAAGCACATCTACCAGAACCTGCGCCCCGGCCCGCAGAGGTGGTTCGCCGGCTGACCCGCCCGGCCCCAGCCCTAGTCCGATCGAGAACCACCGAAAGGACCAGTGCCCGTGAGCACCGACACCAGCGACCACGAGCTGAGCGAGTTCGGCTACACCAACCAGCTCAAGAGAACGCTGGGCAGCTTCCACACCTTCGCCGCGGGGATCAGCTACATCTCGGTGCTCACGGGCGTGTTCCAGCTGTCCTACCTGGGCCTCTCCCAGGGCGGGCCGGCGTACTGGTGGTCGTGGCCGATGGTGTTCGCCGGCCAGCTCATGGTGGCGCTGAGCTTCGCGGAGCTGGCCGCGCAGTACCCGGTGGCCGGCTCGGTCTACAACTGGGCGAAGAAGCTGGGCAACCCGCACGTGGCCTGGCTCGCGGGCTGGATGATGCTGCTGGCCTCGATCGTGTCGATCTCCGCGACGGCGCTGGCCTACCAGCGCACGCTGCCGCAGATCACGGCGTTCTTCCAGTTCATCGGCGACGGCTCGGGCTCCAGCGACGCGGCCAACGGCGTGCTGCTCGCGAGCTGCCTCATCGTGTTCACCACGCTGGTCAACGCGTTCGGCGTGAAGCTGATGGCCCGGATCAACAGCGCGGGCGTGTTCATCGAGCTGCTGTTCGCGGTGCTGCTGGTGATCTTCCTGGCGTTCCACTTCGTACGCGGCCCCGGCGTGGTGACCGAGACCAACGGCACCGGCGCCGGGCACGCGGGCGGCTACCTCGGCGCGTTCCTCATCGCGGCCATCGCGTCGTCCTACGTGATGTACGGGTTCGACACGGCGGCCTCGCTCGGCGAGGAATCCGTGGACCCGCACCGCAACGCGCCGAAGGCGATCATGCGCGCGCTGGTGGCGTCGTTCCTGCTCGGCGGGCTCATCATCCTGTTCGCGCTGATGGCCGTGGGCAACATCCACGCGCCGGAGCTCGGCACGGTCGGCCTGCAGTTCGTGCTCACCGACGCGCTCGGCCCGGCGATCGGCCGGATCTTCCTGTTCGTGGTGTTCATCGCGATCACGGTGTGCGTGCTCGCCGTGCACACCGCCGCGATCCGCATCGCCTTCGCCATGGCGCGGGACAACGCGCTGCCCGGCGGCTCGCGGCTCGCGCGGGTGAGCAAGAAGACCGGCACCCCGGTGCTGCCCGCGATCGTGATCGGCGTGCTCGCGGTCGCGCTGCTGCTGGTGAACATCAACTCGACGCAGATCTTCTCGGCGGTCACGAGTCTCGCGATCATCCTGATCTACCTGGCCTACCTGCTGGTCACGGTCCCGATGCTGATCCGCCGGCTGCGCGGCGGCTGGCCGCGCAAGGACGGCGCGGCGGGCCGGTTCTCGCTCGGGCGCTGGGGCCTGCCGGTGAACGTGCTCGCGGTGCTGTGGGGCGTCGGCATGACCGTGAACCTCGCGTGGCCGCGCACGGAGATCTACAACGCGTCCCCGCCGTTCCATTGGTACCTGCGGTGGAGTTCGGTGCTCTTCGTCGGCGTGTTCGCGGCCGGCGGGTTCGCCTACTACTGGTTCGTGCAGCGCCACCGCGTCGGGGTGCTCGCCGGCCACGCCGCGGTGGCGAGTTCCGTTGCCCAAGAGGAGGAGTCCCGGTGAACGAGTTCGACTACGTGGTGGTCGGCGGCGGCACGGCGGGTTCGGTGGTGGCGGCCCGGCTGTCGGAGGACCCGGACGTGACCGTGTGCCTGCTGGAAGCCGGACCGTCCGATGTGGACGATTCCGCGATCCTGGAGCTCACGAAGTGGATGGCGCTGCTGGAATCCGGCTACGACTGGGACTACCTGGTGGAGCCGCAGGAAGCCGGCAACTCCTACCTGCGCCAGGCCCGCGCGCGCGTGCTCGGCGGTTGCTCGTCGCACAACTCGTGCATCGCGTTCTGGGCGCCGGCCGAAGACCTCGACGAGTGGGCTTCGCTGGGCCTGCCCGGCTGGTCGGCCGCCGACATCTTCCCGCTCTACCAACGGCTCGAGACCAACGACGGGCCCGGTGAGCACCACGGCCGTTCGGGCCCGGTCACGATCCGCTCCGTGCCGCCGCGCGACCCGGCGGGCGTCGCGATGCTCGCCGCGTGCGAGCAGGCCGGCATCCCGACCACGGAGTTCAACTCCGGCCGCACGGTGACCCACGGCGCCAACTGGTTCCAGATCAACGCGCGCGAGGACGGCGTGCGGTCCTCGGCGTCGGTGTCCTACCTGCACCCGATCCTGGACTCGCGCACGAACCTCGAGGTGCGCACCGGCGCCCGGGCCAAGCGGCTGCTGTTCGACGGCCGCCGCTGCACCGGCGTCGAGGTCCTGGCGCCGGACCTGATCCACCACACGACGGTGACCGCGCGGCGCGAGGTGATCGTGAGCTCCGGCGCCATCGACACCCCGAAGCTGCTCATGCTCTCGGGCATCGGCCCGGCCGAGCACCTGCGCGAGGTGGGCGTGGACGTGCTCGTGGACTCCCCCGGCGTCGGCTCGAACCTCGAGGACCACCCCGAAGGCCTGGTCCAGTGGGACGCGCTGCAGCCGATGGTCACCGAATCCACGCAGTGGTGGGAAATCGGCATCTTCACGACGACCGAGGAGGGTCTCGACCGGCCGGACCTGATGTTCCACTACGGCTCCGTGCCGTTCGACCTGAACACGCTGCGCCACGGCTACCCGACCACCGAGAACGGCTTCTGCCTCACGCCGAACGTCACACGCAGCCGCTCACGCGGCACCGTCCGTCTTCGCACGCGCGACTTCCGCGACAAGCCTCGCGTGGACCCGCGCTACTTCACCGACGAGCACGACCTGCGCGTGATGACCCACGGCGTGAAGCTGGCGCGCGAGATCGCGGCGCAGCCGGCGCTGGACGAGTGGGCCGGAATCGAGCTCTCGCCGGGGCGCGAGTGCGTGCGCGACGACGAGATCGCCGACTACCTGCGCAAGACCCACAACACCGTGTATCACCCCGCGTGCACCGCGCGGATGGGTCCGGACGGCGACCCCGGTGCGGTGCTGGACGCCCGCCTGCGGGTGCGCGGGATCGACGGGCTGCGGGTGGCCGACGCGTCGGTGATGCCGTTCCTCGTCGCGGTGAACCCGTGCATCACCACGATGGCCATCGGGGAGAAGTGCGCGGACCTGGTGAAGGACGACCACCGCTGAGCCGGGCCGGGTGCCGGGTTTCCGGTGAGCGGCACCGTCCACAAGCGTCCGTCCGGACGCAGTGGAACCGGTGGCGACGGCCGTAGACTCGGGGCCCCGAGGCCTGGTGGAGGTGTCGTGAGCGGTGGGTCGCTGCGCGGGACGCGGGCGGTGCTGGTGGCCGCGACCGCGGTGGCGGGCGGGGTGGCGCTGGTGCTGCCGACCGCGCACTTCCTGGCCGACCGCCTGCCGGGCAGCGAGCCCGGCCCCGAGCTCGGCCTGCCGTTGCGGCTCGTGTGCGCGCTGGCGCTCGCGGCGGCGTTCGCGCTGGCCTGGATCGCGCTGCGGCGCCACCGCGACGAACCGCTCGCCTTCGCGGCACTGCCGGGGCTCGTGGTGGCCGGCATCGCCGTGCGCTACCTCGTGCGCACCCTGCCGGCGCAGGCCGACGAGTTCCCCGCGGTCGCCATCGGTCCGGCGCTGGGCGCGTGGCTGCTGCTCGGCGTCGGCGCGCTGCTGACGGTGTTGGGGTTCGTGGCGGGATTCGCGTCGAAGAGGCGCTGAGCACATCGGGCGCATCGTGACCACCGGCGGCGTTGCCAAAATAGGCAATGCTTACCTAATATCGCCCGCATGACTTCTGGCCTGGTGGGGCGGCGCGGGGTGCTCAAAGCCGCAGTGGGGGTTTCGGCGGGGCTCGCCCTGGCGGCCTGTTCGAGCACGGCGGAGCCCGCGGCGGCGAACGGACCGGCCGCGCCCGGTTTCCCGGTCGACGTGAAGGGCGTGGAAGGCACCACGACCATTCCGCGGCCGCCTCAGCGTGTGGTCTCGGTGGGCCAGTACCGCGACGCCGACGCGGCCGTGGCGCTCGGCGTCGTGCCGCTCATCACCCCCGACCTGGGCAAGTTCCTGCCCGGCGGGATGTCGCCGTGGCTCAAGGCCAAGGCGGGCGCCCACCCGCCGGAGCTGTTCGCCGACACGCAGCTGCCCTTCGAGCGCATCGCCGCGCTGAAACCCGACCTCATCCTCGGCACCGACCGCTCCACGCTGGCCCAGGACTACAAGACGCTCAGCGCGATCGCCCCGACGCTGTCGTCCGCCTCCGGGTACAACAAGGACACCTGGCAGGTCACCACGCGCCGCGTCGCCACGGCCCTGGGCCGCTCCCCCGAGGCCGAAAAGCTCGTGGCCGACGTCGAAGCGCAGATCAAGGCCGCGAAGGACGCCAACCCGAACTTCGCCGGCCGCACGTTCACCATCGGCCCGGTCACCGGCGACGGCACCATCACCACCATCAGCAGCGCCCAGGACGCCTCGGCGCTGTTCTTCGGCCAACTCGGCCTGGTGCTCTCGCCCAAGGTGACGTCGCTGCCCCAGACCTCCATCCCCGGCCGCTCGCAGATCAGCCCCGAACGCCTCGACCTCATCGACGCCGACGTCCTGGTGCTCACCTACACCACCCCGGGCAGCCGCGCGCAGACCGAGGCGCTGCCCCTGTTCCAGCAGCTCCCCGCCGTCCGCCGCGGCTCCTACGTGGCCCTCGACCTGACCACGGCGATCGCCCTGGCGTTCCCCTCGGCCCTCTCCGTGCCCTACGGCCTCACCCAGGTCGTGCCCAAGATCTCCGGTGCCATCAAGGCCTGAGGCTCACGCCCGGACCGGAGTGCGCCCGAGGAACGCGGCGAGCCGATCGGCCGCCGCCGCGTCCGGTGGTGGAGGCTGTTCCGGCGCGAACGGACCGCCTGGTGGCCGGGGCTGGTCGCCGAACCGCGTGCGCCAGGACTCGAGCACCTGCTCCGCGAGGTCGGGCACGAAGTCCGTGGGCTGCCCGGTGGCGTCGGCGACGTCCCAGCCGTGCGCGAGGTACTCGTTGAGCCGCATGTGGACCAGCAACGATCCAGGCACGTCACCGAGCGGCGTCGTCACCAGGCGCGTGGCCAACCCCGGCTCGGCCAGCACTTCGCGCGCCCGCGCCACCGAAGCCGTGAACGAGCCCGGAGGATCCGCACCGAGGTAGTCGCCCGGTGGGGCGGCCGGACCCACGACGGCCCACTCCGCCACGCGCGCGTTGCCGTGCGCGAGATGATTGACCACCGCACGCACGTCCCAGTCCGCGCAGGCCGTGGGCAGCACCCACTGGTCATCGCGCACGGAAGAAACCACCGTCTGGACCACCGCCGCGGCGCGGTCGAAATCGTCGAGCAAAGCCATGCCACCAGTGTGACGTGCGCCACCGACAGTCTCGCATCGACCATCGCTGCGGCAGCCGACATCAACCCACCCGCGAGATCGCGCCGGCGGAGCCGGGGCCAAATTACTGCAACAGCGCGATGCACTCCACGTGGTGGGTCATCGGGAACGCGTCGAACGCCCGCAGGTCGGTGAGCGAATACCCGTGGTCCGCGAAGGTCGCCAGGTCCCGCGCGAGCGCCGCGGGATCGCAGGCGACGTACACGATCCGGTCCGGCGAACCCGCCGCGATCGCGTCGACCACCGCGCGCCCGGCGCCCTTGCGGGGTGGGTCGAGCACGACGACGTCCACGGGTTGCGGCGCGTCGGCCACGATGTGTTCGACGCGGCCCGCGCGCCACGACACCTGGGGCAGGTCGGCGAGGTTGCGTTCGCCGTCGGACACCGCCTGGCGGCCGGACTCCACGGCGAGCACGTGGCCCGAGGGCCCGACCTGGTCGGCCAGCACCGAGGCGAACAGCCCGACGCCGGCGTAGAGGTCCCACGCCACGCCGCCGCGCGGAGCCTCGGCCCACTCGCGCACCAGCGCGGCGAACGTGTCCGCCGCGTGCGGGTGCACCTGCCAGAAGCCGTGGGCGTCGAAGCGCCAGTCGCGGTCCGCGGCGTGCTGCACGGCGAGGCCGCCGGACAGCTGGCGGGACTTGTTGCGGCCGTGGACGGTCGAGACCTCACGCAGGTGCGTGTGCCGGTCGCCGTCGCTGGTCACCTCGAGTTCGGTGCCCGGGCGCCAGCGCTTGGCCAGCGCCACCTCGAGCGCGCCCGGCACCGCGATCGGGCAGTCGTCGAGCGGCACGACGCGGTGGCTGTGGTGCGCGCGCAGCCCGGCGCGGCCGTCGCGGCCGGCCACGAGCCGCACGCGGCTGCGCCAGCCGAGCGGGCCGCCGTCGAGCGGCTCCACCACCACGTCGCGCGTGATGCCCGCCAGCCGCTCCAGCTGCTCGGCGACCACGGCCGCCTTCAGCGAGCGTTGGTAGGCGGGGTCGGCGTGCTGCCAGTCGCACCCACCGCAGCCACCCGGCGCGGCCACCGGGCACGGCGGTGTGACGCGGTGCTCCGAAGCGCTGAGCACCTCCACCGCGTCGGCCCGGCAGAACGAGCCGCCCTTGTCCTCGGTCACCTCGGCGCGCACGCGCTCGCCCGGCAGGCCGTGGCGCACGAACACCACCCGACCGTCCACCCGCGACACGCAGTGGCCGCCGTGGGCGACCGGGCCGATCTCGAGCTCGAGCACACGCCCGAGCCAGTTCTCCGTCATTCAGCAGTTTCCTTGGCCGGTTTGGGGGTTTCCACGGGCTTTCCTGCCATCGCGCCACCGGTCGCCGCGAACCCGCGCCGCACGTCACCGGCCGCCGGCCGCGCCCGGCGTCCGCGCTCGGCCGCCTTCGCCGACGATTCGAGCTGCCACGGCACACTCGCCACGATCACACCCGGCTGGAACAGCAGCCTTCCCTTGAGCCGCAACGCACTCTGGTTGTGCAGCACCTGCTCCCACCAGTGCCCCACCACGTACTCGGGGATGAACACGGTGACCACGTTGCGCGGGTTGTCGCCGCGCACGCGCTTCACGTAGTCCAGCACCGGCTTCGTGATTTCGCGGTAGGGCGACTCGACGACCTTCAGCGGCACCTTGAACTTGTGCGCTTCCCACTCCGCGGTGAGCCGGCGGGTGTCGGCGTCGTCCACGTTCACCGTCACGGCCTCGAGCACGTCGGGCCGCATCGCCTTGGCATACGCCAGAGCCCGCAGCGTCGGACGGTGCAATTTGGACACCAGCACGATCGCGTGGTTGCGCGAAGGCAATACGGTCGGGGTGTCGCCGAGCTCCTTGAGCTCCTCGGAAACCCGGTCGTAGTGCTTCCGGATCGCCGTCATCAGCACGAAGATCGCCACCATCGCCGCGATCGCGATCCACGCGCCGAGCAGGAACTTGGTGATCAGCACGATGATCAGCACGGTGCCGGTCATCGTGAGACCGATCGCGTTCACCGTCTGCGAACGCCGCATCCGCCGCCGCACGGCGCCGTCTTTTTCCTTGGCCAGCAAGCGGTTCCAGTGCCGGATCATGCCCGCCTGGCTCACCGTGAACGACACGAACACACCCACGATGTAGAGCTGGATGAGCCGCGTGACCTCCGCGTCGAACGCGATGATCAGCACCAGCGCGAAGATCGCGAGGAACAGGATGCCGTTGGAGAACGCCAGCCGGTCGCCGCGCGTGTGCAGCTGGCGCGGCAGGTAGCGGTCCTGCGCGAGGATCGAGCCGAGCACCGGGAACCCGTTGAACGCCGTGTTGGCCGCCAGCAGCAGGATGATGCCGGTGGAGAAGGAGATGTAGTAGAACGCCGGCGGGAAGTCGGCGAACACCGCGTGCGCGATCTGCGCCACGATCGTCTTCTGCTGGTAGCCCGCCGGGGCGCCCTCGAGCTGCGCGGCCGGGTTCTCCGCGAAGTTGACCTTGGTGATCACGGCGAGCGTGATGATGCCGATGAGCATCGTCACCGCGAGCACACCCATGAGCAGCAGCGTGGTGGCCGCGTTCTTCGACTTCGGCTTGCGGAACGCGGGCACGCCGTTGCTGATCGCCTCGACCCCGGTCAGCGCCGCGGCGCCGGAGGAGAACGACCGCAGGATGAGGAACACGAACGCGAACCCGGTCCAGCTGCCCTCGGAGTGCAGGGTGAACCCGGCGCTCTCGGCGCGCATGGTCGTGCCCGTCGCGGCCTCGATCAGGCCCCACACGACCATGACCAGAATGCCGAGAATGAAGCCGTATGTGGGGATGGCGAAGGCTTTGCCCGATTCCCGCACGCCGCGCAGGTTCAGCGCGGACAGCACCGCGACGATCACCACGGAGGTGATCACCTTGTGGTCGGCGACCCACGGGATCGCCGAGCCGATGTTCGCCACACCGGACGAAGTGGACACCGCGACGGTGAGCACGTAGTCCACGAGCAGGGCGCTGGCCACGGTGAGGCCGAACTTGCCGCCCAGGTTGGTCGTGGCGACCTCGTAGTCACCGCCACCGCTCGGGTAGGCGTGCACGTTCTGCCGGTACGACGCCACGACCACGAGCATGACCAGCGCGACGGCCACGCCGATCCAGGGCGCGAACGCGTACGCCGACAGCCCGGCGAAGCTCAAGGTCAGGAAGATCTCTTCCGGCGCGTACGCCACGCTGGAGAGCGCGTCCGACGCGAAGATCGGCAGCGCGATGCGCTTGGGCAGGAGCGTGTGGCCGAGGCTGTCACTGCGGAACGGACGTCCGAGTACCAGGCGCTTCAACACGGTCGGGAACTTCGACACGTTGATGAATCTACAGCGCAGCGAAGCTGCTCCGTTGGGCGCGGCGGCGGGGAGGATGGTGGGACTAACCGGCACCCGGCACGGTAGGTTCGGCGCTGGTGCGCGAGGGTACCTACGGACGGGTTTACCCCCACCTACGAGGAGGCAAGGCGTGCACGTGGTGATCATGGGGTGTGGCCGTGTCGGCGCATCCCTGGCCGCGGCGCTGGAGCGTCTCGGCCACGACGTGGCCGTGATCGACAAGAACCCCCAGGCGTTCCGCAGGCTGGGCAGCGACTTCCACGGCCAGCAGATCGTCGGCGTCGGGTTCGACCGGCAGGTGCTGATCGAGGCCGGCATCGAAGAGGCCGGCGCGTTCGCGGCCGTGTCGAGCGGGGACAACTCCAACATCATCTCCGCGCGGGTCGCGCGCGAGAACTTCGGCATCGAGCACGTGGTCGCGCGGATCTACGACCACAAGCGCGCCGCGGTGTACGAGCGCCTCGGCATCCCCACCGTCGCCACGGTGCCGTGGACCACCGATCGCTTCCTGCGGACCCTGCTGCCCGACGGCGTCGCCTCCGTGTGGCGCGACCCGTCCGGCAACGTCGCGATGCTGCAGCTGCCGCTGCACGAGGGCTGGATCGGGCGCAGCGTGCGCGAGCTGCAGGAGGCCACGGGCGCGCGGGTCGCGTTCATCATGCGCTTCGGCAACGGCGTGCTGCCGGACAACAAGACCATGGTGCAGGCCGACGACGTCGTGTACGTCGCGGCCCGCTCCGGCACCGTCAGCGACGTGACGAGCGTGGCCGCTCGCGCTCCGGAGGAGGAGAACTGATGCGGGTCGCGATCGCGGGTGCCGGCGCCGTCGGGCGCTCCATCGCCGTCGAGCTGATCGACGGGCGGCACCAGGTGATGCTGATCGAGCGCGAGGCGGACCAGTTCGAACCCGACAGCGTGCCGCAGGCCGACTGGGTGCTGGGCGACGCGTGCGAGGTCTCGATCCTCGAGGAGTCGGGGATCGAGCGCTGCGACGTGGTGATCGCCGCCACCGGTGACGACAAGTCGAACCTCGTGGTGTCGTTGCTGGCGAAGACGGAGTTCGCGGTGCGCCGGGTCGTGGCGCGCGTGAACAACCCGGCCAACGAATGGCTCTTCACCGACGCGTGGGGAGTCGACGTGGCCGTGTCCACGCCGCGGATGCTCGCCGCGATGGTCGAGGAGGCCGTGAGCGTCGGCGACCTCGTGCGGCTGATGACGTTCCGGCAGAGCCAGGCGAACCTCGTGGAGCTCACGCTGCCGGAGGAGACCCCGCTGGCCGGCAAGGCGGTGAGCGAGATCGCGCTGCCGCGTGACGCCGCGCTCGTCACGATCCTGCGCGGCGACCGCGTGATCGTGCCGCAGCCGGAGGACCCGCTGGAGCCGGGCGACGAGCTGCTGTTCGTGGCGACCTCGGACGTCGAGCCGGAGATCCGGTCGGCACTGGGATACTGAGCAGGACGGGAAAGGCCCCTCACGAGCACGTGAGGGGCCTTTTCGCGGTACCGGTGAGGCGGGGCTAGGCCTCCGTGGTGGGCGTCTGCGCGTACTTCTCACGCAGCCGGGCTTCCACCTCGGCGTCGGTCTCCGGCTTCGGCTCGTGTTCGGCCAGCGCCTTGAGCCGCTTGTCGGAGCGGCGGACCGCCCACACGACCACGAGCAGACCCAGCGCGTAGAGCGGGTACCCCATGGCGATCTTCGCGAAGGCGAGCCAGCCGGTGTAGTCGCTGTTGTAGAGCCAGCGCTGCACCACGAACCGCGCGGCGAAGATCAGGGCCAGCGCGAGCGTGGCGATGTCGTAGCCGTAGCGCGAGGGCTTGTCCTTGCGCCAGGCCTGGCCGGCCCCGTTGAGCGCGCTCCACACGACACCGGCGATGGGCCAGCGCACGAGGATCGAAAGCACGAACACGCCGCAGTAGGCGAGGCTCGCCCAGATGCCGAAGAGGAAAAAGCCCTTCGCCGAACCCGTGCGGAACGCGATGAACGCGGCGATGGCGACCCCGAAGAACCCCGAGATCGCCGGCTGCAGCGGCTCCTTGCGCACGATCCGCAGCACCGTGATCGCCACCGCGCTGCCGATCGAGCCCCAGATGGCGGCGGTGAGCCCGAAGAAGGCGTTCACCAGCACGAACACGATCACCGGCACCGACGAGTAGAACAGGCCGGACACGCCGCCCATCTGCTCGAGGAGGGTGGGTTCGGGCTTGTCGGCTTCGGTCTCGGGCTTGGCCTGCTCTTCGTCCCCGCTTTCGGGCACGTGCTTCTCGTCGCGGGGAGCGGGTTCAGTCACGGGAGTGGATCAACCTACCGGGCTCTGGAGTTCGTAGTACGGGTTGTAGAGCACCTTCTGGCCGTCACGCTCTGCCATCCGGCCGCGGACCTTGATGGTCCGACCCGGCTCGATGCCGGGGATCCGGCGTCGGCCCAGCCAGATTAGCGTCACGCCCTGTGTTCCGTCGAACAGCTCGGCCTGGAGCGTCGGAGTTCCCTCGCTCGGGCACAGTTCGACGCTGCGGAGCCGGCCGAGCACCGTCGCCTCTTCACCTGACCGGCAGTCACAGGCGCGCCGAGCACCTTCGGCTCCGGACCGCTCGGACATCTCGTCGGCGTCGAGGTCCTCGACGTCAGTGGTCAGCTTGCGAACCAACCGGCTGAAGTAGCCGCCGTCCTTGGCGGACATGGTGTGCTCCTGTGCTCCGGGGCCCCCGACTTCGCGGCCCGTGCGTAAACCAGCGTAGCTCTGGTTCACCACAGCGAAACGGGTTTGCGCCAAGATCGCAACGTGACGTCCGCGATCCTGAACCGCCCCCTCGTCCTGCTCCCCGGGACGGGGTCCGACGAGGTGTTCGTGCAGACGGTGTTCGCCGGCCCGTCGGCGCTGGTGGGAGCCCGGTTGATCACGCCGGCGCCGCCACCCGGCGCTGCCCTCGCCGACGGCTACCTGGAGGAGCTCGACCGGCTCGCCCGCGTGCACGGTTCGCTGATCGTGGGCGGCGTCTCGTTCGGCGCGCACCTGGCCGCGGAGTGGGCCGTGGCGAACCCGGGCCGGTGCGAGGGGCTGGTGTGCGCTCTCCCGGCCTGGAACGGCGAACCCGGGTCAGCGGCCGCGGCCGTCGCGGCGCGGGCCTCAGCCGATCTGGTGGCCGCTCAGGGCGTTGACGGTGCCCTGGCCGCGGTGGCGGCCGGCAGCCCGGGGTGGCTGGTCGACGAGCTGTCGCGGGCGTGGCGGCGGCAGGGAGACGAGCTGGTGGCCGGCCTGCGGGTCGCGGCGGAGCGGCGGGCGCCGTCGGTGGCGGAGCTGGCGACGGTGGACGTGCCGGCCGGAGTGGCCGGGTGTGACGGTGACCTGGTGCACCCGGTCGCGGTGGCTCGCGAGTGGGCCGCGACGGTTCCTCGGGGCGCGGTGGAGGTCGTGCGCCTGGCGGACTTCGGGAGGGACCGGGAAGTGCTGGGCCGGGCGGGGATGCTCGCGTTCCTGAAGGCGGCTTCCGCGTGACGGGACACCGAAGCCGGTGAAAAGCCCGGGTGCCGAGATCGGCCGAAAACAGTGAAGGGCGCCTCGAGGGAATCGGATTCCCTCGAGGCGCCCTTCCCGGAACGACGGCCGGCGTGAACCTCGCCGGCGGCTCAGCCTTCCTGCTGCTCCGCGATGTGCTGCGCGACGGCTTCCGGGAGCGTGATCGGCAGCGGCGTGCGCACCGGCATCGGCGAGTCACCGCGGTCGACGATCGTGTGGCGCACGATCATGCGCAGCACGTCGGGCGCCTGCGCGGACTGCGACTGCGGCCCGGCGATCACGCCGCGCAGCATCCAGCGCGGGCCGTCGACGCCGACGAAGCGCAGGGCCACGTCGCCGACGATGGCGGAGAGCTCCAGGCCCCACTCGCCGCGGCCGATGGTCACCTTGGCGCCGTCGGCGCGCAGCTGGTCGCCCAGCTCGGTGCCGACCTCGCGCCACAGCCCGCCGGAGCGCGGCGCGGCGTAGGCGCTGACCGTGATCTGGCCCTGTTCGGTCACCACGTGGACCGCGCGGACCCCGCCGGCCTCCGGGTCCATCTCGACCTGCACCTGCGAGCCGTCCGGGACCGGGACGCGCACCGAACCGAGGTCGATGCGCGGGATGCCGTCCTCTTCGGCGTCGGCGACGTCGAAGGGCCCCTGCTCGGTCTCCGACAGCTGGTTCTCGGGTTCGACCGCGTCGGCGTCCGTCCCGGTGTCGCCGGCAGCGCCTCCCGTGCCCTCGGTGGACTCGTCGAGCCCGTCGAGAGCGCTGTCGGACTTGCGCTTGCGTCCGAAGATCCCCACTACTTCTCCGTTCCTTCCCCAGTGCCCGCGTCCGCGCCGGGCACGTCCGGGACCAGTGTGGCGTGCCCACCCGTCGAGCCGTAACCGCCGGCGCCCCGTTCGGTGTCACCGAGCTCGGCGACCTCGACGAACTCGGCGCGCTCGACCCGCTGGATCACGAGCTGCGCGATCCGGTCGCCGCGCGCGAGCACCACCGGCTCGTGAAGATCATGGTTGATGAGGCAGATCCGGATCTCACCGCGGTACCCCGCGTCGATCGTGCCGGGGGTGTTCACCACCGACAGACCCACGCGGGCCGCGAGCCCCGAACGCGGGTGCACGAACCCCGCGTGGCCGGGCGGCAGCGCGATCGCGACACCGGTGCCGACCACCCCGCGTTCGCCGGGGCCGAGCACGATGTCGGAGGTGGTGACGAGGTCGGCGCCGGCGTCGCCGGGCCGCGCGTAGGCGGGCAGCGGGACACCGGGGTCGAGCCGGGTGAGGAGTACCTGAACGCTGGAGGACACGGGCGGCGAGACTACCCTTGTCCCGTGGCTGACACCGTGAACACCGCCGTGAAGCGCGCCCTGGCGCACTCCGAACGGCTGTACGTGCCCGCGTGGGGCTGGTTGCTGCCGATGCTCGGCGCGGTCCTGCTCGGCGTGGAGATCCACCTCGGTTACCCCTCGATCCCGGTGTGGATCCCGCTGCCCGTCGCGATCGTGGTGATGGCCGCGCTGATGCTGTCGCTGGGCCGCTCGCGCGTGCGGGTGACCGCCGGCGACGAGCCGGAGCTGTGGGTCGGCGACGCGCACCTGCCGCTGCGGTTCGTCGGCGTGGTCGAGATCCTGGAGAAGGACGACAAGCGCCGCGCGCTCGGGCGCGACGGCGACCCGGCCGCGTTCGTGCTGCACCGCGGCTGGGTGGGCCCGGCGGTGCGCGTGCAGCTCACGGACCCGGCCGACCCCACGCCGTACTGGCTCTTCAGCACGCGCAAGCCGAAGAAGGTCGCCGAGCTGCTGCGCGCGCGGTCCTGACCCGCGCACCAGCCCCGGGAGCACCGGCGGAACCGGTCCCGCGGGTGCGCACGCGGAAGGGGGCCGGCCTGGTGAGGCCGACCCCCTTTGCCCAGCTCGCGAGCGAGCTTCCCCGAACCGCCGCGACTGTGTTTCCCCTGGACAGTTTCCTCTGAAAAACCCTGTGGTTCCCCTGAAGTCCTGTACGAGATCCCCGTGCGCCCTCAGGCGCAGGCGATGCTCAGGCGCAGTCGCGGCAGATCAGCCGACCGCCGTTGTCCTCGGCGAGCCTGCTGCGGTGGTGCACCAGGAAGCAGACCGAGCAGGTGAACTCGTCAGCCTGCTTCGGCACCACCTTCACGGTCATGTCCTCACCGGAAAGCCCGGAGAGGTCGGCACCAGGAAGCTCGAAGTTCTCGGCGTTCGCGTCCTCGTCGACGTCGACGACGCCGGACTGGTTCTCGTTGCGCCGGGCCTTCAGCTCCTCCAACGAGTCTTCGGCCAGCTCGTCGGCTTCGCTGCGGCGCGGAGCGTCGTAGTCGGTAGCCATGTGTCCCTCACCCCTGCGAATCAGCTTGTCTTGTTCTTCCGGTCCCGCGGGCGAACCCGTGAGCCGGTCGTGCCGCTGGTCAACGTTCCAGCGCCCCTGTTTGTGCCCGGCGTCCGCAGTGACCGAGGTCTCAGCAAGGTGCCCCTCTTCCTGCGGCCGGAGCCCGGGAAGGGTAGCTCACGCTTCGCCGGGCTCCGCACCGAGTCGCACATTGCTTGAATTTCGTCACCCGACAGGGGGAATCCGCAGGTGAGACGGGTGTCTCTCACCGAGGTTGCCCCCGCGTCGCGAAGATCACCCGGCCGCGCTGTCCGCTTGCTCCCGCGGAGGTCGCCGTGGTGCGATCGGGGGACGGCCGATTCGCGGCCCGGCCTCGGCGGGGACGAGGCGGGCACGGGGGCGGACACAGGGTGACCCGCGCCACCGGGCGCGGCTCGTTACGCCTAGGCTGAGCGGCTACGGCGGTCGGCACGGTTGTGTGGCGGTCGGCACTGCGTGGTGGTCGGCACGGTGCTTCGGGTCGGCATGGTGCACCGGGTACACCGGAGACCACCACCGACTCGCGGCGCCGGGGCGCCGAAGCGTGATGGGGTCCGCGGACGGGGATCCGCGTTCGGGAAGGGACGGGGCAGGTGGCGTCGGGGAACGGCTCGGGGGACCGTGGTGCGCGGCCCTATCGCAAGCACCGGCCCTTGCCCGCGCTCATCGTGATCGGGGTGCTCGCCCTCGGCGCGGTGTTCGTGTGGGTGAACGCGGTGGTCGGGCGAGGCGACATCGACGAGGCCGTGGTCTGCACTCCGGCTCCCACTCCGCCGCCGGGCACCACTTACACGACCGTGCCCCACAACGGGCTCGACGACCGCTCCCCCGTGCCGCCCGGCAAGGTGGCGCTCAAGGTCCTCAACGCCAGCACCACGCGCGGCCAGGGCGGCATCACGACCACCGCCCTGCGCGAGCTCGGCTTCACCGCCATCGGCGACCCGGCCAATGACCCGGCCTACCCCAAGGGCGACGCCAAGTGCCGCGGCCAGATCCGCTACGGCGAGAACGGCGCCACGGCGGCCCGCACGCTCAGCCTCGTGGTGCCGTGCGCGGAACTGGTGCGCGACAACCGCAAGGACGCCAGCGTCGACCTCGTCACCGGCACGCTGTTCGACGACGTGCGCCCGCGGCCCGAGGCCCGGCAGATCCTGCAGAAACTCGCCGCCTGGTCGCAGTCGCACCAGGGCGGGGGCGGCAACGAGCAGTCCACCGGCGCCGGCGCGCCGGTGATCGACCCGACGATGCTCGCCGCGGCCCGCGACGTCGCCTGCTGAGCGGGCGCACCGGACACCCTGAGTCACCGCTGCCCCCTGGACCCGCTCGATCGGGTCCGGGGGCAGCGTCGTCACACCCGGTGGTCAGGCTCGGTTCGGACCGGCCGTCGTCACACGCTCTTGGCGTCGAGCGAAGACAGCACCTCGCGCAGCGGTTGCGCGATGCCGGGTGCCGCCACGAACGTCATGTCGTCGCCCAGGTCGGGTGCCGAGCCGGGCAGCAGCACCGTCGCGCCCGCCTCCGCGGCCACCAGCGCCCCGGCGGCCCAGTCCCAGCGGTGCAGGCCGTGCTCGAAGTACGCGTCGAGCCAGCCCGCGCCCACGGCGCACAGCTCGAGCGAAGCCGCACCACCGCGGCGCAGGTCGCGCACCTGCGAAACCAGCTCGCCCGCCAGCGCACCCTGGCGCACCCGGCGCTCGCGCGAGTAGGCGAATCCGGTGCCGACCAGCGACAGGTCCAGCCGCGTCGGCGAGGTCACCGAGAGGCGCCGCCCGTCGAGCCACGCGCCCTGGCCCCGCACGGCCGTCCAGCGGCGCCCGCTGACCGGTTCCACGACCGCCCCGGCCACCGACACCCCGTCGACCTGGGCGGCCAGCGACACGGCGAACGCGGGCAGTCCGTAGAGGAAGTTCACGGTCCCGTCGATCGGGTCGACCACCCACGTCACGCCGGCGCCGGGCGCCGCACCGCCTCCTTCCTCGCCGAGCACCGGTTCGCCCGGGCGCAGCTCGGCCAGCCGCGTCCGCACCAGCTCCTCGGATTCCCTGTCGACGGCGGTGACCACGTCGGTGTCCGCCGATTTGGTGTCCACGCGCACCCGCCCGCCGGCCTGCATGGCGGTCCAGGCCTCGCGCACCAGCCCGGCCGCCTCGACCGCCACCTGCTCCGCAACGCTTTTCAGCAACGACTCGTCAGCTCCCACGTCGGACATGTCACCACATCCGGTTAAAGTCTCCGGAGCAGACTTCTGAATCGTGCGAGAAGGGACCACGTCAGTGACGGCGACCCGAGGTTTCGGAATCGACATCGGCGGCAGCGGGATCAAGGGCGCGCTGGTCGATTTGGAGACCGGACAGCTCATCGGCGAGCGGCACCGGATCGAGACGCCGCAGCCGTCGACCCCCGAGGCCGTCGCGGACGTGGTGGCGGAGATCGTGCACATGGCGGACTGGGACGGACCGGTCGGCGTCACGCTCCCGGCGGTGGTCAAGAAGGGCGTCGCGCACACCGCGGCCAACATCGACCACGCCTGGATCGGCACGGACGCCGACGCGCTGTTCGCCAAGCGGCTCGGCAAGAGCGTCGCGGACGTGGCGATGCTGAACGACGCCGACGCCGCCGGCATGGCCGAGATCCGCTTCGGCGACGAGCGCGCCCGCACCGGCGTCACGGCCCTGCTGACCTTCGGCACCGGCATCGGCAGCGCGGTGTTCCACGACGGCAAGCTCGTGCCCAACACCGAGTTCGGCCACCTCGAGGTCGACGGCCACGACGCGGAGAAGCGCGCCGCGGCGTCGGTGAAGGACAACGAGGGCCTGAGCTACCACCAGTGGGCCAAGCGGGTGCACCGCTACCTCACGGTGCTGGAGAACCTGATCTGGCCGGACCTGTTCATCGTGGGCGGTGGCGTGAGCAAGAAGGCCGAGAAGTGGGTGCCGCTGCTCGAGGTGCGCACGCCGGTGATCGTCGCTTCGCTGCAGAACAACGCCGGCATCGTCGGCGCCGCCGCGGCCGCGGTCGAGGGCATCGAGCACTGACCCCGCACGGGCCCTGAACCGCCGGAAAACGCACGCGCGGGTCACGGAAGGGTCACGTGCGGGTACCGTGCGGCAGGCCGGAGGGTGATCGCTTCGCGACGCACTGCCCGGCCGTCGTTACAATGGAAGGCGGCCCACGGCTGCGGGAGTGAAAACCGCAGGCCGAGGCGTGTTCCCCGAATGTGAGGCAGTCGAGGTGGCGATACCTCGACTCGTCATGATCGACCGCTGCGAAAGGGCGTAAGTGGCAGCCGCAAGAACCGCAACGCGAAGCGGGACGAAGACAGCGACCGCAGCCGGCGAGCCGGCCGACGAGGCAGCCACCGGCGCGGCGAAACCCAAGACCGCCGGCGCGAAGAAGGCCCCGGCCAAGAAGGCTCCCGCCAAGAAGCCCGCCACCAAGGGGGCCAAGGGCGAGGACGGCGAACCCGACGGTCCCGTCGACCTCGACGAGGCCGAACTCGACAGCCCGGACCTGTCCGACCTGGAAGAGGTCGAGGTCGACGTCGTCGACGAGACGGTCAACGACGAGGTCGCCGAAGACGACTCCGACGACTCGGAAGAAGAAGCCGAGGAGACGGAGACGCCCGCCGCGCGTCGCCGCAGCAACGCAGCCGCCGAGAAGGGGCCGAAGTCCGCCTCGGACAACCCCGACTTCGTCTGGGACGAGGAGGAGTCCGAGGCGCTGCGCCAGGCGCGCAAGGACGCCGAGCTCACCGCGTCGGCCGACTCCGTCCGGGCCTACCTCAAGCAGATCGGCAAGGTCGCGCTGCTCAACGCCGAGGAGGAGGTGGAGCTCGCCAAGCGCATCGAGGCGGGTCTCTACGCCGCCGAGCGCGTGCGCACCGCCGAGGACGAGGGCGAGAAGCTCGTCACCCAGATGCGGCGCGATCTCAAGTGGATCGTGCGCGACGGCGAGCGCGCCAAGAACCACCTGCTGGAAGCGAACCTCCGGCTCGTGGTGTCGCTGGCCAAGCGCTACACCGGCCGTGGCATGGCGTTCCTGGACCTGATCCAGGAGGGCAACCTCGGTCTGATCCGCGCGGTGGAGAAGTTCGACTACACCAAGGGCTACAAGTTCTCGACGTACGCCACGTGGTGGATCCGCCAGGCGATCACGCGCGCCATGGCCGACCAGGCCCGCACCATCCGCATCCCGGTGCACATGGTCGAGGTCATCAACAAGCTCGGCCGCATACAGCGCGAACTCCTGCAGGACCTCGGCCGCGAGCCGACGCCCGAGGAGCTCGCCAAGGAAATGGACATCTCCCCGGAGAAGGTCCTGGAGATCCAGCAGTACGCTCGCGAGCCGATCTCGCTGGACCAGACCATCGGCGACGAGGGCGACTCGCAGCTGGGTGACTTCATCGAAGACTCCGAAGCGGTCGTCGCGGTCGACGCGGTGTCGTTCACGCTGCTGCAGGACCAGCTCCAGTCGGTGCTGCAGACGCTGTCCGAGCGCGAGGCGGGCGTGGTCCGGCTGCGCTTCGGTCTCACCGACGGCCAGCCGCGCACGCTCGACGAGATCGGCCAGGTCTACGGCGTCACGCGCGAGCGCATCCGCCAGATCGAGTCGAAGACGATGTCGAAGCTGCGGCACCCGTCGCGGTCCCAGGTGCTGCGCGACTACCTGGACTGAGCACTTCCGCGCCACGCGAAGAACCCGTCACCGATATCCGGTGGCGGGGTTCTTTGTCGTGGGCGAAGATCCACTGGCCACTGTGGACGACGGCGATCGGCGGGCGCCCGGGGCCGCCGAGGCCGGCGGTGCAGACCACCTCCCGCGGCCGGAGAACGGCGTCGGTCGCGATCACGTCACGAACGGGTCGCGAACAGGTCCATACCAGGCCCGGTATGTCCGTTTCCAGTGTTCCGCGGGAGTTCGAAACATTTCCAGGTCCGGCCGGAAACATTTCCGGAACGTGATCCCGGGTATTCACCCACGCACCCACCGCGACGAGCCGCCCGTACGAAATACCTCGCGCACCCCGTCCACCGCAACAGCCGAAAGTCGGTCCTTCACGAGCCCGCCGCGAAAATCGTGATTATTTGGTTGCCTGGGAACGAAGATCGCAGGGCCCTCTCCGGATTATGCTGCGCCGACAACGAGCGTCAGCAGCATTCGGAAGGCAGCACCGGCAAGTGTTTTCGACGAAAACTCAATCGGGCGAGCGTCAGGCGTGGCCGTCGGCACGGAGTGGAACCTCCGTTCCCGGTGAATCGAGGAAACCGTGATCGGCTTCCTCCTCCGCCGCCTCGTCAACTACGTGGCCTTGTGCCTGGTCGCCACCTTCGCGGCCTTTTCCTTGGCGTCGCTGGCTTTCAGCCCGCTCGACGCACTGAAGCTGCGGAACCCGCCGGCTCCGCAGTCCACAATCGACGCCAAAGCGGCCGAGCTCTACCTGAACCAGCCGATCCCCGAGCGCTTCTTCACCTGGCTCGGCGGCGTGCTGCACGGGAACTTCGGTCGCACGGTCGCCGACCAGCCGATCACCGACGAGCTCTTCCGCCGGGCCGGCGTGAGCCTGCGGTTGTTCCTGCTGGGCATCACGATCGGCATCATCATCGGCGTGCTCGTGGGCGTGGTGAGCGCGATCCGGCAGTACAAGATCAGCGACTACGTGGCCACCACGTTCTCGTTCGTCGTGCTGTCCACCCCGGTCTTCGTGATCGCCACGATCCTCAAGGCGGGCGCCCAGTCGGTGAACGACAACCTGCTCGGCGGGTACCAGTTCTTCATCGTGCAGGGCGAAACCAGCGGCCTCGACGGAAGTTTCGGCGACGTGCTGCTGGACCGGTTGCAGCACATCATCGTGCCGACCCTGGCGATCGTGCTCACGCAGGTGGCGTACTACAGCCGCTACCAGCGCTCGGCGATGCTCGACGTGCTCGGCTCCGACTTCCTGCGCACCGCGCAGGCGAAGGGCCTCACCCGGCGCCGCGCGCTGTTCAAGCACGGCCTGCGCACCGCCCTGATCCCGATGGCCACGCTGTTCGCGTTCGGGTTCGGCCTGCTCATCACGGGCGGCATCTTCACCGAGCGGATCTTCGGCTGGTACGGCATGGGCGACTGGCTGGTGACCGGGATCCAGAAGCAGGACACCAACATCGTCGCCACCGTGACCCTGTTCATCGCGATCTGCGTGCTGCTGGCCGGGTGGCTGGCCGACGTGCTCTACGCCGCGCTCGACCCGAGGGTGAGGATCTGATGGCCGCTCCCGTGAACGAGGCCGACCTCGCCGACTCGGCGCTGCTCGCGACCGACACGCAGACCGAGGCCGACACGAAGTCGTCCAGCCGCGGCAAGCTCGTGCTCCGCCGCTTCCTGCGCAACAAGCTCGCGGTCGTCTCGCTGGCCGTGATCGTGCTGTTCTACGTGCTGGCCTTCACCTACACGTGGTACTCGCCGTGGGCCTACGACGAGCTCGACCCGCTGTCGAACCTGTTGCCCCCGGACGGAAACCACTGGTTCGGCACGAACCAGATCGGCGGCGACATGTTCGCGCAGACGATGCGCGGGCTGCAGAAGTCGCTCACGATCGGTCTGCTGGCCGCGCTGTTCTCCACCGGCGTCGCCTCGATCGTCGGCGCGGCCGCCGGTTACTTCGGCGGCTGGACCGACCGCATCGCGATGTGGGTCGTGGACCTGCTGCTGATCCTGCCGCCGTTCCTGATCATCTCGATCCTCTCGCCGGCGTTCCGCGGCAAGACGTGGCTGATCCTGGTCGGCCTGATCGCGTTGTTCCAGTGGATGATCACCGCGCGCATCGTGCGCGGCATGACGCTGACCCTGCGCGAGCGCGAGTTCGTGAAGGCCGCGCGGTTCATGGGCCAGCCGTCGTGGCGGATCATCGCCAAGCACATCGTGCCGAACATGGCCTCGCTGCTGATCATCGACGCGACGATCAACGTCGGCGTCGCGATCATCACCGAGACCTCGTTGTCGTTCTTCGGGTTCGGCGTGCAGTCGCCCGACGTCTCGCTCGGCACGCTCATCGCGAGCGGCACCGACGCGGTGCGCACGTTCCCCTGGCTGTTCTACATTCCGGCGGGCTTCCTCGTGGTCACCGTGCTCGCGGTGAACTACGCGGGTGACGGCCTGCGCGACGCGCTCGACCCGTCGTCGAGCCGGTCGCGCCGCAAGGAGCGCAAGCGCATCGCTGAGAAAACGAAGTCCCCCAGTACCACAGGAGCCACAGCATGACCGCCTCGCTCGCACTGGGCGCGGAGACCGAGAAGCCCACCGGCACGGTCCTGGAGGTCGCCGACCTCGACGTGTCCTTCCCCTCGGAATCCGGCCGCGTGCACGCCGTGCGCGGCCTGAGCTACCAGGTCGCGGCCGGTGAGGTGCTCGGCATCGTCGGCGAGTCCGGCTCCGGCAAGTCGGTGTCGTCGCTCGCCGTCATGGGCCTGCTTCCGCCGCAGGCCCGCATCTCCGGCTCGATCCGGTTCCAGGGCAGTGAGCTCATCGGCAAGTCCGACACCGAGCTCTCGAAGCTGCGCGGCAAGAAGATCTCCATGGTCTTCCAGGACCCGCTCTCGGCGCTCACGCCGGTGTACACCGTCGGCGCGCAGATCGCCGAGGCGCTGCTGGTGCACGCCAAGGGCTCGATGAGCAAGCAGGAAGCCAACAAGCGCGCGATCGAGCTGCTCGACCTCGTCGGCATCCCGAACGCCGCCGCGCGGGCCAAGTCGTTCCCGCACGAGTTCTCCGGCGGCATGCGCCAGCGCGCGGTGATCGCCATCGCGATCGCCAACGACCCCGACCTGATCATCGCCGACGAGCCGACCACCGCGCTCGACGTGACGGTGCAGGCCCAGGTGCTGGAAGTGCTCAAGACCGCGCAGGAGGTGACCGGCGCCGGCATCGTGATCATCACCCACGACCTCGGGGTGGTCGCCGGGTTCGCCGACCGCCTGATGGTCATGTACGCCGGGCGCGCCGTGGAGCAGGGCCCGGTCGAGACCATCTACGCCCAGCCGCGCATGCCGTACACGCTGGGCCTGCTGGGCTCGATCCCCCGCGTCGACGCGCACGAGAAGCAGCCGCTGGTGCCGATCGAGGGACAGCCGCCGTCGCTGGTGAACCTGCCCACGGGCTGCCCGTTCGCGCCGCGCTGCCCGCTGGTGATCGACGCTTGCCTGCAGGCCGAGCCACAGCTGCTCACGATCACCCCGGGCAACCCGAACGCACTGGTCGACACCACCCACCGCGCCGCGTGCATCCGCACCGACGAGCTGGCGGGCCCGAAGGCCGACGCGGCCGAGGTCTACGGCGCCGAGGTGATCGAGGAGGCCCCGGTCGCCGCCGTGGCGCGGGACAAGCGCGCCACCGTGCTCGACGTGCAGGACCTGCAGAAGCACTACCAGGTCACCAAGGGCGCGGTGTTCAAGCGCAAGGCCGGCACGGTCAAGGCGGTCGACGGCATCAGCTTCGACATCGTCGAGGGCGAGACGCTGGGCCTGGTCGGCGAGTCCGGCTGCGGCAAGTCCACCACGCTCATGGAGATCCTCGAGCTGGCCGCGCCGCAGCACGGCTCGGTGGCGGTGCTGGGCCGCGACGTCGCGAAGCTCGGCAGCAAGGCGAAAAAGGCGATCCGGCGCGACCTGCAGGTGGTGTTCCAGGACCCGATGGCCGCGCTCGACCCGCGGCTGCCGATCGGCGACATCATCGCCGAGCCGATGGTGACCCACGGCTACGACAAGGCGCGCATCGCCAAGCGCGTGCCGGAGCTGCTCGGGCTCGTGGGTCTGCGCGCCGAGCACGCCGACCGCTACCCGGCGGAGTTCTCCGGCGGCCAGCGCCAGCGCATCGGCATCGCCCGCGCGCTCGCGCTGGAGCCGAAGCTGATCGTGCTCGACGAGCCGGTGTCCGCGCTCGACGTGTCGATCCAGGCCGGCGTGATCAACCTGCTCGACGAGCTGAAGGCGAAACTCGGCCTGTCGTACCTGTTCGTGGCCCACGACCTGTCGGTGATCCGGCACATCGCCGACCGCGTGGCGGTGATGTACCTCGGCAAGATCGTGGAGATCGGCGACGTGCAGACGGTGTTCGACGCACCGCAGCACCCGTACACGCAGGCCCTGCTGTCCGCGATCCCGATCCCGGACCCGATCAAGGAACGCGAGCGGACCCGGATCATCCTCACCGGCGACCTGCCCAGCCCGGCCAACCCGCCGTCGGGCTGCCGGTTCCGCACGCGCTGCTTCGTTTTCTCGCAACTGTCCGAACAGGACAAGCAGAAGTGCATCGACGTCGAGCCGCCGCGCGAGTCCCGCGCCGCCGACCACGACGTCGCCTGCCACTACGCCAAGACCCGCGAAGTCGTGTAGCCATACATCCGTTGGCACACAGGGAAAGAAAGGTAAACATGATGCGACGGAGAATGGCCGCAGTCGTGGCTCCCGTTGCTGCTCTGGGGCTTTTGCTCGCCGCCTGTGGCGGTGGCACTTCCAGCAGTGGCAGCAGTGGCCTGCAGGACGCCGGCACGCAGCAGGTCAAGACCTCGGACATCAACCCGCAGCCGCTCGACAAGATCAAGGACGGCGGCGACTTCAAGTGGCCGGTGGACCAGCTGCCCGACAACTGGAACTACAACGAGGTCGACGGCACGGTCGCTGACGGCGCCTACATGGACGGCGCCATCCTGCCGTACCCGTTCCCGCAGAACGCGGACGCTTCGGTGGGCGTCGACCCGAGCTACCTCACCTCGGCCGAGGTCATCAGCACCGACCCGCAGGTGGTCGAGCTGAAGATCAACCCGAAGGCCAAGTGGAGCAACGGCCGGCAGTTCTCGTGGGAGGACTACGCCGCGCAGGCCAACGTGCTCAACGGCAAGAACCCCGCCTACCAGGTGTCGGGTACCACCGGGTACGAGGACATCGCCAAGGTCGAGAAGGGCACTGACGACCAGGACGTGAAGATCACCTTCGCGAAGAAGTTCGCGGAGTGGAAGTCGCTGTTCAGCCCGCTCTACCCCAAGGAGCTGAACGCCGACCCGGACACGTTCAACAAGGCCTGGGCCGCGAAGCCGCTGATCACCGCCGGCCCGTTCAAGGTCAAGAACATCGACGCGACCGGCAAGACCGTGGTCTTCGAGAAGGACCCGAACTGGTGGGGCCCGAAGCCGAAGCTGGACACCGTGACCTACAAGGTCGTGGAGCGCGCCGCGCTGCCGGACGCCTTCGCCAACGGCCAGATCGACTTCTACAACCTGAACAACGACATCAACGCCTTCAAGCGCGCGCAGGCCGACCCCAACGCGGTCGTCCGCCAGTCCAACAACCCGGACTACACGCACGTGACCTTCAACGGCGCCTCGGGTGCGATCCTGGCCGACAAGGATCTGCGCGTGGCGATCATGAAGGGCATCGACACCGTCGCGATCAGCAAGGCGATCCTCGGCCAGATGCAGAAGGACACCACCCCGATCGGCAACCACCTGTACCTCAAGGGTTCCAAGACCTACGAGGACAACTCTGGGCCGTACAAGTACAACGCGGACGCCGCGAAGGCCGAGCTCGACAAGCTCGGCTGGAAGATGTCCGGTGACCTGCGCGCCAAGGACGGCAAGCAGCTCAAGCTGCGCCTGGTGATCCCCTCGAGCACCCCGATCAGCCAGCAGACCGGCCAGATCATGCAGTCGGAGCTCAAGGCGATCGGTGTCGGGCTGGACATCCAGGCCGTGCCGAGCACCGAGTTCTTCAAGAACTACGTCAACGTCGGCAACTTCGACCTGACGCTGTTCCGCTGGCTGTCGAACTCGTTCCCGATCGGCGGCAGCAAGGGCATCTACTACCTCGACCCGAAGAACATCAACCAGAACTACGGCCGCATCGGTGACGACAAGCTGAACCAGCTGCTCGACACCGCGGCTCAGGAACTGGACGACACCAAGCGGGCCGCGGACATCAACGCCGCCGACAAGGAGATCTGGGCCCTGGGTCACCAGCTCCCGATCTTCCAGTCGCCGGGCGCGTTCGCCGTGCGCAAGACCGTGGGCAACTTCGGTTCGCCCGGTTACGCGAACACCCCGTACGACTACACCAAGATCGGCTTCGTGAAGTAGTTCAGCGAAGCGGCACGGTGCAGTAGAAGTGGCACCGTGCAGTAACGGCAATCCGGGAGAGCGGCGTGGGCCCCGGGCCCGCGCCGCTCTTTCCTTTGTGGACGATCTAAGGTGGGTTTCGTGCGGAGTTTCCTGCGGCTGCGGCCGGTGCGCCACATCCTCGTGACGAGTGCCGTGGTGCTCATCGCGTGCGCGGCGGTGTTCGTGGTGCAGCTGCTGGAGTTCTCGGCCGCGCAGGCGCAGGTCCGCGGCATCACCGCGCAGGCCACCGCCACCGTGGTCCGCACGGACGACGACCTGGTCACCGTGCGCTTCCCCGTCGCCGGCGGCCGCGACGCGACGGCCGACGTGCAGCTCGACAGCACCGCCCCGAAGAACGGCACCACCGTGCCCGTGCTCTACGACCCCGCGCAGCCTTCGCGGGCCCTGATCCGCGACGCCACGCCGATCGTGACCGCCGACCGCGCGACCACCTACGCCACGGTGACCGTGGTCGCGGCCGCCGCCGTGCTGGCGATCGACGCGTTCTTCCTGTTCACGCGCTTCCTGCGCCCCGCGCGAGCCGCGGCCTCCGCACCGGTCTCCGTGCGCCGGGTGAAGCTGCAGCGCGGAGTGCTCACGCGTTCGTGGATCGAAACCGAGACGGCCGTGCCGCGCTGGATCCCGGTGTACTTCTCCCCCACGCTGATCGGCCTGCCGGCGCCGGCGAAGGTGGTGCTCCACGGCGACGTCCGGCGCGACCGGCACGTGGCCGTGTCCGTGGGCGACGAGCTCCTCTACCCGGCCGGCGCCGTGCGCACGACCGAACCCCGCGGGCGCCGCACCGACAACCCCGCCGAGCCCGACGACGAACGCTCGCTCGCCGCGGCCCGCCCGGTGTCGCTGGCCCGCCAGTTCCGCGCCGACCTGCCGGTGCTGGCCGTCGCGCCGGTGGTCGCGGCGTTCTGGGCCTTCGTGGACGGCAGCGGCTTCGACGGCTGGCTCGTGGTCACCGTGCTGGTGGCGGCGTTCGGCTTCTGGTGGGCCGCGCTGCGCGGTTCCGACCCGTCACTCTGACAACTGCGCGACCACGGCGGCCAGCTCGTCGTAGGAGTCGGCGAGCTTCTCCCCGCGGTCGAGGCGGTGGCGTTCCAGGCGCAGCGCGCCGAGGTGACGGGCGCGGTAGTAGAGGGCGCGCCGGCGGGCGGGTGGCGAATCGTCGAGTGGTCCGTAGGACGTCCAGAACTCGTCGCGTTCGGCGCCCGGTTTGGCCAGCGCCATGTGGATCGGCCAGTCGGCCGCCGGGTCGCCCCACCAGCTGCGGTCGTGGTCGTACACGCCGGTCACGGTGAGGTCCGGGGTGAGCATCACGTTGATCGTCCAGAGGTCGCCGTGCAGCAGGCGCGGCGAGGTGACCTCGTCGAGCAGCGCGGCGTCGGCGGTGGCGAGCCGGCCGACCTCACGCAGGTCGGCGGCGTCGAGGCCGCGATCCTCCAGATCGAGTGCGTTGTCGGCGAAGTAGGCCACGAGCGCTTCGCTCCACGTCGCGAAGTGCGGCCCCGCGACCGGGCCGAAGCCGGGCCCGCGCACGCCGTGCACCAGGCGGGTCAGCCGGCCCAGCTCGCGGTAGAACGGGCCGCGCTCGGCCGGCGGGTACGTCGGCAGCACGTCGGGCCCGGCGCGGCCGGTGAGCACGGCCTGCACCACGTAGTCGCGCGGGATCACCTCGTGGGTGAAGTCGGCGGCGATCGTGCGCGGCAGCAGGTGCGCGATGGGCGCGAAGTACGGCGCGGCCAGGTACTCGTTGCGCATGAACTGCCACTCGATCCGCGTCTGGCGCTCCGGTTCCGGGGCCACGCGCAGGATCACGGGTCCGTCGCCGAGCTCCACGCGGTAGGTCGTGTTGTAGCCGCCCCAACCCAGCTCGGTCGCCTCGCGCACCTGCGTGCCGGGCCCGAACACGCGCTCGCACACGGTTTCGATCTGGTCCGCGGTGAGCTGCTGCTGGAACGCCCCGGCGGGACGGTCGAGGGGGCGCAAGTCCATGCCCTCATCCTGGCAGCACGGTGATCTCGGCAACCGCCGAACGCGGGAAACCGCGGTCTCAGGGAACAGGGACGTCCGGAAACAGTGGCGTCAGGGAACAGCGAGGCCTTCGCGTCTCAGCGACTCCTCGATCCGCAGCCGTTCCAGGTCGCGGTCGATGCCTTCGGGAGTCGAGTCGAGCCGGTGCTCGACGCCGACCGCGCGGCAGGCAGTCTGCAGCAGCTCGTCGTAAGCCTGACGAGTACCGATGCGCCGCGCCGCCGGCGTGCCCGGCGGGTAGGACGCGAGCTGGCGGTGCACCCGCCGCAGGTCGGCCGACAGGCGTTCGACGGGCGGGCCGGCGGGGCGCAGCCGTTCGCGGCGGTGCTCACACAGCCAGCGGTAGAGAGCGGGCACGCGCAGGGCGCACCAGAAGAGCGCCGAGGGGGCGAGGCTGACCACGGCGAAGAGGACGAGAGGCCCGGCCACGCTGCCGGTCGCGTCGGCCACGCGTCCAGTGTAAGCCGCGTCACAGTTCGAGTCACCGTCTCGCTGCCCCTACGTCACAGCTGGTCGCGGCGGCGTTTGCGCGCCCGTTCGGCGAACAGCACGCCCGCCCCCGCCGCGAGCAGCACGGCGCTGGCGGCGATGTGCAGCGGCGGCGGCAGCACGTGGAGCTGGACGAACCAACTGGGGTTGCTCGAGCCGGCGAGCCGGTTGATCAGCCCGCCGGCACCCTGGATCACGAGCAGGAGCCCGAGGAGCTCGATCACGGGGTCACCTTGCGCTGGTCCCGGCTCGGCTCGTCCTTCTTACCGAACAGCTCCGTCCACAGCGGGCCGGCGAAGAGCCAGATGCCGACGAGACCGCCGAGGCGCGGCAGCCACTCCCACAGCGGCCCGACCTCGTTCGGCCGGCCGATCAGGAAGATCGCGGCGAGCAGCAGCACGGCGGCGATCACGCAGGCCAGCACGCACTTGGACCACTCACGCCACTCGTGGCGCACCTTCTCCTTGCCGCGGAGCTTCGGCGCGGGCGGCGGGCCGCCGGCGAAGCGGTGGGCGAAGCGCACGTCGGCCCAGCGGACCATGCTCGGGCCGAACACCACGCTGAAGCCCAGGTACACCGCGGCGAGGCCGTGGGACAGGTTCGGCGTCGCGCCGCGCGCCAGGTCCACCACCGTGGCGACCAGCACGATCAGGTCGATCACGGGCACGGCGGCCAGCAGCACGGTGCTGAACTTCTTCAGCTTCAGCGGGTAGCGGGCCACCAGGCCACCCACCAGGACCAGCCAGAAGGCGATTTCACCACCGACGATGAACAGGGTCGCCGGGTTGTCGACGAGGTACTTCCCGATAGCGTTCATGATCCTCACTGTCCCGCGAACCGCACTGGTGCGAATCGGTGAAGCGCACGATCGTGGGGTCATCACTTAGGAGGACGCTCACCGGTGATCCCTGTGCTTCCATGGGGTCGTGCCGCTGCGAGGACTCCGCGCGCCGGCCCTGTTCAAGCCCCGGGAGCTGCCCGGGTGGCAGCAGGACGGCCTCATCGCCCTGTTCGTGTTCGTCGTGGGCCTCGGGCTGTACCTCACCGGCGTCTACCGCCTGGTGCCCGGCACGGACCGGTTCGGGCTGTGGGCGCGGCTGGTCGAGCTCGTGGTGCTGTGCGGCCTGTCGTTCCTGCGCCGCTGGGTGCCGGGTGGGCTGCTGCTCGCCACGGGCGTACTGGCGGCCGACCTCGCGCTCAGCCCTTCGCTGCCGGTCGTGGCCGTGTACACCGACTTCCTGTACGCGGCGACCCTCTACGGCTCCCGCCGCACCAGCCGCGTGCTGATCGGGGTGGCGGCCACGGCCGCGCTGGGGGTGCTCGTGGCCGCGTTCGCCGTCGCCGAGCAGTGGCGGGTGGCGGTGCTCGGGGCGCTGGGGATCCTGCCGTTCCTGCTGGTGCCGGTGTGGTGGGCGGCGAACGTGCGCCAGCAGCGCGACATCGCGGCCACCGAGCGCGCCAACGCCGAGCAGCTCGCGAAGATCGCCGAGCTCGACCGCCGCGCCGCCGTGGCCGCCGAGCGCGGCCGGATGGCGCGCGACCTGCACGACGTGATCGCCGGCCACCTCTCGGCCATCGCGATCCAATCGGAGGCGGTGCTGTCGATGGCCGACGACCCGAAGACCTCGCGCGCGGTGCTGGAAGCCGTGCGGGAGAACAGCGTGAGCGCACTCGACGA
Organism: Amycolatopsis rhabdoformis; assembly: GCF_035918295.1. Lineage (GTDB taxonomy): Bacteria > Actinomycetota > Actinomycetes > Mycobacteriales > Pseudonocardiaceae > Amycolatopsis > Amycolatopsis rhabdoformis. Next base: position 487,247 of record NZ_CP142149.1, on the reverse strand, counting down.
GATGCGCACGATGATCGGCCTGCTGCGCGCCGCGGAAGCCGGCTCCGAAGACCGCTCGGACACCGAGTACGAGACCACCGCGCCCGCCCGGCTCGCCGAGCTGTCGCGGCTCGTGGAATCCGCGCGGGCCACCGGAATGGAGGTCGTCGTCGACTCCACAGTGGACGCCTCGGCCGGCCTGCCCGCCGCCGTCGACCTCACCGCGTACCGGATCGCACAGGAAGCGCTCACCAACGCGGTGAAGCACGCGCCCGGTGGCCGGGTGGTGGTGAGCATCGGCCGCGCCGGCGGCATACTCACCGTCGAGATCGGCAACGAGCTGCGTTCGGCGACCGCGCGCACCGGTGGCACCGGCCACGGGCTGCTGAGCATGCGCGAACGCGCGAGTGCCGTGGGCGGGACGCTGAGCGCGGGCCCGTCGGGGTCGGCCTGGGTGGTCCGGGCCGAACTGCCGCTGGTGGGGGGACACGCGTGACGGTGAAGGTGCTGGTGGCCGACGACCACGGGGCGATCCGGGCGGGCCTGGTGCTGATCCTCGGCAACGCCGAGGGCATCGAGGTGGTCGGCGAGGCCGCCGACGGAGCCGCCGCGGTCCGCCAGGCGCGGGCGCTGCGGCCCGACGTGGTGCTGATGGACGTGCGCATGCCCGGCACCGACGGCATCACCGCCACCCGCGAGCTCGTCGCCGAAGGCCTCGCGCAGGTCCTCGTGCTCACCACGTTCGACCTCGACGAGTACGTGCACGCCGCCCTGCGCGCCGGCGCCGCGGGGTTCCTGCTCAAGTCCGTGGAAGCGCCGCGGCTGATCGAGGCCGTGAAGCTGGTGGCCGCGGGTGAGGGCGTGCTGGCGCCGCAGGTCACGCGCAAGCTGATCACGGCGTTCGCGCAGTCCGCCGGAAAACCCGTGACCGCGCCGGCGGGGCTCGACGACCTCACCGACCGCGAACGTGAGGTGCTGGGTTGCCTCGGCGCCGGCCTGTCCAACGCCGAGATCGGCACGCGCCTGCACATCGGCGAGACGACCGTGAAGACCCACGTGTCGCGCGTGCTCACCAAGCTCGACCTGCGCTCGCGCGTGCAGGCGGCGATCCTGGCCCAGGAAGCCGGGCTCACCGAGCGATAACCGGCAACCGCTGTGCGCGAGAGCCGGTGACCTCTTAACGTTTTCGCATGGGTGTGCGGAGAACGTTGGACGTGGACGAGGTCCTGAAGCGCCAGGACTCGGGCGAGCTGAAGCGGCGGCTCAGGGGACGCGACCTGGTGGGGTTCGGCGTCGGGATCATCATCGGGACCGGGATCTTCACCCTCGCCGGCGTCGAGGCGAAGACGCACGCCGGCCCGGCGGTCACGTTGTCGTTCGTGATCGGCGCCGTCGTGGCCGGGCTCGCCGCGCTCTGTTACGCCGAACTGGCCTCCAGCGTGCCGACGGCCGGCAGTGCCTACACCTACGCGTTCGCCACGCTCGGCGAGGTGTTCGCGTGGATCATCGGCTGGGACCTGCTGCTCGAGTTCGCGCTCGGTGCCGCGGTGGTGTCGCGCGGCTGGTCGGGCTACCTGGCGAACCTGCTCGGCCTTTCGCCGGCGTGGTTCGGTGAGGACGCGAACGTGAACGTCGGCGCGGTGATCATCATCGCCGTGCTCACGGTGGTGGCGGTGCTCGGCATCAAGCAATCGGCGTGGCTCACCAACCTGCTGGTGTGCGTGAAGGTCGCCGTGTGCGTGCTGATCGTCGTGGTCGGCGTGTTCTTCATCAAGAGCGCCAACCTCACGCCGTTCATCCCGCCGGCGCAGCCGCCCTCGGGTGGCTCGGGCGTGCTCGAACAGCCGGTGGTGCAGGCCGCGCTCGGGCTCGAGCAGTCGGTGTACGGCATCGCGGGCGTGGTGACCGCGGCGGCCGTGGTGTTCTTCGCCTACACCGGGTTCGAGGCGCTGGCCAACCTCGGTGAAGAGACCATCAACCCGCGCAAGGACCTGCGCGTGGGCATCCTCGGCGCGCTGGCCGTGTGCGCTGTGCTCTACATCGCCGTGTCCATCGTGCTCACCGGCATGATCCCGTTCACCGACATCGACACCGGCGCCCCGCTCGCGTCCGCGTTCGACAGCGTCGGCCAGCACTGGGTCGGCGCGCTGATCTCGCTCGGCGCGGTGACCGGCCTGACGTCGGTGATGATGGTCGAACTGGTCACCATCGGCCGCATCGGCTTCGCGATGGGCCGCGACGGCCTGCTGCCCAAGGCCATCGGCACCACCCACCCCCGCTGGGGCACCCCGCACCGCATGACGATCGGCGGCGCCGTCCTCATCGCCGTGCTGGCCGCGTTCGTGCCCATCTCGGCCTTGTCGGACATGGTCAGCATCGGCGCTCTCTCGGCGATGATCATCGTGGCCGTGGCGGTGCCCGTGCTGCGCCGCAAGCGCCCGGACCTGAAGCGGCCGTTCACCGTGCCGTTCTCGCCGGTGGTGCCGATCATCGCCGCCGTGGCGTGCTTCTACCTCATGCTCAACCTCGACGTGCTCACCTGGATCCGCTTCGCCGCGTGGCTGATCATCGGCCTGCTGATCTACTTCTTCTACGGCCGCAAGCACTCCCGGCTGGCCCCGGGAAATCGGAAGGAGCCGACGAGCCAGGACCGCTAGATTCGGGCGGGTGCGCAGGTTGATCGTCGTGGTGGCGGTGCTCGGGCTGGTGTCGGCGGGGTGCTCCCGGTCAGTGGCGCCCGACCAGGGGCCGATGGTGGCCCCGGCGGGGTACTCGCTGCCCAAGGGGGCCGAACACGTGGTCAGTCCGGGAATGGATCCGGACCTCACGGTCGAGCTGCCGGTGGGCGGTCTGGTCAAGCTGGACGACGACACCGCCCAGCGCGCCCAGGACGCTCGGATCTGGTCGGTGCTCCGGCTGGCCGAGGTCGAGGGCGAGACCTCGATCTACCAGGCGGTCGCGCCGGGCAAAGCGGGCTTGGTGATCGCCGCGCACGGCTACCCGTGCCCGCCGCGCGCGCCGCACTGCGGCACGGACACCAAGGGACCGTTGAAGCTCCTGGTGGTCGTCACCCCGGCGTAGGGCCTCGTCGAGCACCGGTGCTCGACGCGAAGTACCGCGACTCACCGCACCGACCACCGCTCACGAGACACTGGGTCGGAACTCCGGCCGCAGCCCCGCGCCGGCGACCGCTTCGGCGAGCTCGCCGGCGTGGGCCGCGTCCGCGACGAGCAGCAGCACCCCCGAAGCCGCGAGCGCGGCCGTGACCCATTCCACCGGCTGCTCGTGGATCCCGTTGTCCCCCAGCACGGCGAAGGTGTCCACAACGGACAGCAACGTGCCCTCGGCCCCGATCCGCACCCCGGCCAGCAGCACGTGGTGGTGTCCCGGCGGCCGCCACCGGTTCGTCCACAGAGGAGGGACGCCGGTGCCGAGGTAGTCGAGCAGCGCGTGGCGCGGGGTGTCGGGCGAACCCAGCTCGGCCGGGTCCAGCCGTGCGATCACCGCCACGCGCGGCAGCTCCCGCAGCGCCACCAGCAGGTCGAACAGCGCACGGGTCGACCACTCCCCCGTCGCCGGCACGACCCGCAACCGCCGGCCCGACAACGCCTCCACGGCCGCGGCCAGCGCTTCCGGCGCCGTACCGGCGGTCTCGGCGTCACACGGGATCGCCAGCCGGAAGTCGTCGCGGGGCTTCGCGCCCGCGGGCGGCCCACCCGGCGCGCGCACGGTGCCGGCCGTCACGGCGACCTCGTCCTGATCCACCACCGCGCAGCCGGCCGCCCGCAGCACGGCCAGCGCCGCGAACGCGGCCGCGAGCCCGTCCTTCTGCGGCAGCTCCGCGCGCGCCTCGGCGACGAGCCGGGCGGCGCCGGGCAGCCAGTGCACGGCGGAGAGGTCGTCCCCGGCCACGCGGATCAGTACCGCCACAAGTGGGCGGCCACGATCTGGTCCGGCGTCCGGTCCGCCGCCCACGTCGCGTCGGAGGCGCGGACCGCGCGGAACGCGCCGAGCAGTTCGTCGCCGAGGGCGCCGGACACGCGGGGCGACGCGAGCAGCGCCGCGGCCTGTTCGGTGGGGTTCGCGGGCAGCGGGAGCACGCCGCGGGTCTCGCGTTCGCCGGCGGTCCAGCCGCCGGGGTCCTCGGCGATGGGCTCGGGCAGCACCGCGCCGTCCTCGAGGCCGGCCATGCCGACGGCGAGCACGACGGCCAGGGCGAGGTACGGGTTGGCCGACGCGTCGGACGTCTTGAGCTCCACGTTCGCGTGGTCCGGGCCGAGCAGCGGCGAGCCCGGCACGTACCGCAGCGGCGCCTCGCGGTTCTCCACGCCCCAGAACGCGTACGCGCCGGCGAAGAAGCCCGGCCGCAGCCGCAGGGTGGACGGCACGCTCGGCGCGGTGACGGCCGTGAGCGCGGGCAGGTCGCGCAGGAGGCCGCCGAGGTAGCCGGCGCCGTCGTCCGCCGGGCGGTCGGGGCGGCCCTCGCCGGCGAGCAGGTTGCGGCCGCGGCGCGCCACGGAGGTGTGCAGGTGCCAGCCGTTGCCGGCGGCCGCGAGGCTGACCAGCGGCGCGAAGCTCACCCGAAGGCCGTGGGTCCGCGCGGCGGCGTGGATGGTCTGGCGGGCCAGCAGCTGGTCGTCGGCGGCCGAGAGCGGGTCGGTGGCGGCCAGCGAGAGCTCCAGCTGGGCCACGCCGTACTCGGCGTGCAGCTGGCCGATGCGCAGGCCGTTGGCGGCGAAGTCGTGCAGGAGCGCGGCGACGAACCCGTCGAGGCCCACGAGCGCGTGGGGGCTGTAGGCGGGGCCGGGGTGCCCGGGCGCCGCGACGAAGTCGGTGCTGCCGGCGGGCGTCACGGCGAACTCGAGCTCGTACCCGGCGCGGAACTCCAGGCCGCGGCGCCCGGCCTCGGCGACCTGGCGTTCCAGCACCGAGCGCTGGCAGTAGGGCCACGGCGAGCCGTCGGCGCCGACCTGCCGGGCCGGCGCCCAGGCGAGCGCGGGCTGCCCGGCGAGCCGGCGCAGCCGCTCCAGCACCGGCACGAGCCGGATGTCCCCGGACGGCGTGGCCAGGCCCGGGTGGCCGTAGGTGATGGCGTCGTGGCTGTCGAACACGGCGAACAGCGAGGTGGCGCCAACCCCGCGCGCGGCCGCGTCGGCGAGGCCGTGGACGGGCACGATGCGCGAGCGCGGGATGCCGTTGTTGTCGGCCCAGGCCAGGTGCACCCCGCCCACCCCGGCCGCGGCCAGGTCCTTCGCCGCCGCCGACGCCGCCTTGGTCATCGCCACCTCCGGTGGGGTTCCGGTCAGTATCGCGGCTGCGGGCCCCGGGGGCCATCGCTCACGGTCCGCGACGGGGCCGGGACACGCCGTGCGGAGGCGCGGGCGGCCCGCCGACCCACCCGCGCGGGGGGTTGCGTGCCCGAAAAGACCGGCGGTGATGGCCGCCGCGGCATACCTCGAAATTCCGCTGAGAACGAACAAGCCCTGCACCGGAATGGCCTTCAGACGATTTCCGGATAGCGTCGAAGGCACTCCCGCACGGGTCCTGACCTCGAAAAACGAGGGTGAACGGGGCTCGTTGTCCTAAGGAGCGAGACGGCACTACGGCAACTGGGGTAATTCGGCGTGACACAGGTCCCACCGGTGCGGGAACACTTGCGGGCCGCGAAACGTCTGGAACAGTAGAAGCACGAACACCGCGGAGCCGGAGGCGATCCCGCCGAGGGCGTCACTTCCGAAGTGGGCGTAGCTGGATCGAGGTACCGGGTGACCGGTACCGGGACGGAGGGAGACCCCCATGACATCACCCACGCTCACCCGCCCCGAATTGACCGCCGCCGACCGATGCGACCGGTGCGGGGCTGCGGCTCAGGTACGCGCCGTCCTCAGCTCCGGAGGCGAGCTGCTCTTCTGCGGGCACCACGCCCGTGAGCACGAGGTCAAGCTCAAGGAACTGGCCGCGGAGATCCAGAAGTAGGGGTCCCCACAGCGCAAGACTCGACGCGAACAGTCGACCCGGAGGCGGCAGGTGCCCGATGCACCTGCCGCCTTCGGCGTTTCGAGACCCATTCGCCGTGAAACCGAGATCGCGACGTGCAACTTCACTTTTGCACCGGGTGCTGAATTGACAATTCCTGTCCTGTTCCCGGTCATGCGAAGGAAACCGCCGGTGCCCGATTTCCGGCGAAACCATGACCTGCATCACTTCGGAACGGCCAAGCACCGATAACAATTCGTCCTCGCTCACGAGGAAGGCGGCAGGTGCGCACCGCACCTGCCGCCTTCTCGGATTTCCGGGGCTAAACCGTGTCGAGCACGACCTCGAACGCCACTTCCGCGGCCCCGAGGAGCTTCACGTCCGCGCCCAGCGCCGAGCTCACGATCCGCGTGCCGCCGACCGCCCGGCTCACCAGGCTGCGCCGGCGGACCTCGGCGGCCACGGCGCGGATCACCGAGTCCGGCAGGACCGTGAGCAGGTCGCCCAGCACCACGAGCTGCGGACCCAGCAGGTTCACCACGTTCACGAGCCCGAGCGTGAGCCACTCGGAGAACTCCGCGAGCCGCGAGAGCGCCGCCTCCGGGTCGCGGGCCAGCTCCCGCAGCTCGAAGAGGATCGCCCCGCGCGCGGTGTCCTCCGGCAGCCCCAGGGCCCGGCACAGGGCCGCCTCGCCGATCTCGGTCTCCCAACAGCCGCTGCTGCCGCAGTAGCAGGGCCGGCCGCCGGGCCGGATCACCATGTGGCCGATCTCCCCGACGTACCCCGCGCCGCCGCGCAGCGACGAACCCTGCGCGATCACGCCGCCGCCGACTCCGACGTCGGCGGACACGTACACGGCGTCGGACGAGCCGCGGGCCGCGCCGCGCAGGTGCTCGGCCACGGCGCCCAGCTCGGCGTCGTTGCCGACCAGCACGGGGATGCGCAACACGCTCGACAGGCGTTCGCCGAGGGCGACGTCGGTCCAGCGCAGGTTCGGCGCCTCGTGCACGTGGCCGTCGGCCCGCCGCACGACCCCGGGCACCGACACCCCGACGGCCACGGGCGTGACCCCGAGGTCGCCGGCCAGCACGGCGGTCGACTCGATCACGTGCGTGATCACCTCGTCGGCCTCGCGCATCCGGCCGCGCAGGTTCCAGCTGTTGCGGCCGAGGATCTGGCCGCCCAGCCCCACGAGCGCGAGCGCCACGTGCTCGACCTGCAGGTCGACCGCGACCACGACCGCCGCGTGCGGCTGGGGCAGGACCAGGAGCGAGGGGCGGCCCGCCCCTCGTCCCGGCCTCGGCACCTTCTCCTCGACGACGCCCGCTTCCGCGAGCCCGTCGACGAGGGTCTTGATCGTGCTCCGGTTGAGCCCCAGCTCCGCGGCCAGGGTCGCCCGGGTGCTCGGCCCCCCGACGTGCAGCAGGCGGAGCAGGGTCGTGCGGTTGTGCCGGCGCACCTCGTCGGGTCGTGCGACGGACGAACTCGTCACCGGCTTGAACGTGGCATCGGGCGTCAGCGTGCCGACGCAGCCGCTCGGCGCCGCGACAGCGCGTCGACGGTGGCCGCGAGCAGCAGGACGAGACCGGTGACGATGTTGACCACGGCAGCGGACTGCTGGAGCAGGCCGAGGCCGTTGTTCACGATCGCCAGCACGGCACCACCGATGACCGCGTCGATGATCCGGCCCTTGCCGCCGAACAGCGACGTACCACCGATGACCGCCGCACCCACCGCGAACAGCAGCGTGTTGAGGCCACCGGACTGCGGGTTGACCGAGCCGATCTTCGACGAGTACACGATCGCGCCGATCGCCGCGAAGGTGGAGCTGATCACGAACACGCTGGTGCGCAGCTTGGCCACATTGATACCGGCGCGCCGCGCGGCTTCCTGGTTGCCACCCACCGCGTAGAGGTGCCGGCCGTAGCGCGTGCGGTTGAGCACGTAGGTGCCCGCGAACAGCAGCACCAGCACGATCGGGACCACGTACGGCACGCCGTCGATCACCACGAGGGCGCTCGACGAGCGGTTGATCGTGAGCAGGTACGTGGCGACCGCGGAGATCACCACGACCACCCCGACCTTGAACAGCACGATCGGCGTCGGCTGCACCACGAGGCCGCGTTTGAGCCGGGTGAAGTGCTGCCCGAGCGCGATGACCGCGTAGCCGCCCGCGGCCACGATGAACATGACCCAGCTGCCGAGCACCGACAGGTTGCCGTTGGCCACCGCGTTGAGGGTGTCGCTGGTGCTGATCGGCAGCGTGCCGCCCTCACCGATGAACTGCAGGATCACGCCCTGCCACACGATGAACAGCGCCAGGGTCACGACGAACGACGGCATGCCGATCTTCGAGACGAGGAAACCGGTGATGCAGCCGATCGCGGTACCCGTGGTGATCGCGATGACCATCTCGAGCCACGCGTTCTGCGGCGCGCCGATCAGGATCACCACGATGCCGACGGCCGCCACGGCCGCCCCGGCCCAGATCCGCTGCAGGAGGGCGAGGATCACGGCGATCGCGAGCACGGCGATGAACGTGACGAACACGCCGCCGCCCATCGAGCCCAGCAGGTTGCCGTTGCGCACGTAGTGCAGCGCCATCAGCGAGGCGGCCACACCGGAGGCGGTACCGGCCGACAGGTCGATCTCGCCGAGCAGCAGCACGAAGACGATGCCCATCGCGATGATGGTCTGGCCCGCGCCCTGGGCGAGCAGGTTCGCGATGTTGCGCAGGGTGAAGAAGTCACTCGAGAGCGAACTGAACAGGATCGCCAGCACGATCACGCCGAGCACGGCGGGGACCGAGCCGAGCTGGCCGTCCTTGAGCCGCGCGAAGTAATCTCGGATCGCCTCGCCGGTCGACATCGACGTGGTGTCGATGCCGAAGTCGGCGATCGCGTTCGCCGAGTCCGGTTTGGCGGACTTGGCAGGGGTCTCAGTCATGTCGGGTTCTTTCTCGTTGCTCACAGCACGACGTGTTCGGGGCGGGCCAGGCCGAGGTCGCCCGACCGGCCGGAGGTGATCAGCTCGACCACCTGGTTGGTCGTCACGTCCTTGGTCTGCACCTCGGCGACCAGACGGCCCAGGTACAGCACGTCGATGCGGTCGGCGACCTCGAACACGTCGGCCATGTTGTGGCTGATCAGCACCACACCGAGGCCCTGCTCGGCGAGGCGGCGGACCAGGTCGAGGACCTGCCGGGTCTGGGCGACACCGAGGGCGGCGGTCGGCTCGTCGAGGATCACGACCTTGCTGTTCCACAGCACCGACTTGGCGATGGCCACGGTCTGGCGCTGTCCACCGGAGAGCGCGGAGACGGGCGTGCGGACCGACTTCACGGTGCGCACCGACAGGGAGGCCAGCGTTTCGCGCGCGGCCTTCTCCATGCTGGCCTCGTCGAGCAGCCATTCGCTGCCGCGCTCTCGGCCGAGGAACATGTTCTGCACGATGTCGAGGTTGTCGGCCAGCGCGAGGTCCTGGTACACGACCTCGATGCCGAGCTCGGCCGCGTCCTTCGGGCTGCTGATGTGCGCTTGCTTGCCGTTGAAGGTCACGGTGCCGGTGTCGGACGGGTAGATGCCGGCGATGCACTTGACCATCGTCGACTTGCCGGCACCGTTGTCGCCGACGAGCGCGGTGACTTCGCCCGCGCGCACGGCGAAGTCCACGTCGTAGAGGACGTGGACCGGGCCGAAGCTCTTGTTCAGACCTTTGATGTCGAGAATGGGCTCGCTCATGGGGTTCGCTGTTCTTTCGCGTGGGTACCGGGCCGGGATGCGTCGTCGGGGTACGCATCCCGGCCCGGCTGCTGGGTTGGTGCTACGCGGTGCGGATCAGCTGATGCCGGCCGCGGTGCACTTGGCGGCGAGGTCGCCGGTGCAGACGTCCGACGCCTTGACGTAGCCCTGCTGGATGACCGTCTTGATGTCGTTGACCTCGATCAGGGTCGGGTTGAGCAGGACCGACTTCAGGTCGCGGTTGTTCTTCGGGTCGTGCAGCGTGCCCGTCGCGATGGCGTCGGCAGCGGCCTTGTCACCCTTGGCCAGCGCGGCGGCCAGCTTCGCGGTGTTGTCCGCCTCTTCCTTGATCGGCTTGAAGATCGTGAGCAGCTGGTCGCCGCGCAGGATGGCCTGCAGGCCGGCCGCGGTGGCGTCCTGGCCGGTCACCGGCACCTTGCCGTTGAGGCCGTTCTTCTTCAGCACGGTGATGACCGCGCCCGCGAGCTCGTCGTTCGCCGCGACGACGCCGTCGACCTTGCCGCCGACGCGGGTGAAGATCTGCTCGAACGTGGTGCCACCGACCTGCGGGTCCCAGTCGTTGATCGGCTGCTTCTGGACCAGCGTCAGCGCGCCCGAGGCGTAGAGCGGCTTGAGGACCTTGTCGTGCCCGTCGCCGAACAGCGTCGCGTTGTTGTCCGTCGGGGCGCCTTCGATCTGGACGACCGCGGCACCCTTCTTGTCCTTCAGCGCGTCCGCCATGCCCTGGGCCTGCAGCTCGCCGACCTTCTCGTTGTCGAACGAGACGTAGTAGTCGGCCGAACCGCCCAGGCTCGGACGGTCGTAGTCGATGACCGGGATGCCCGCGGTCTTCGCCTTCGCCTCGATCGCGGCACCGACGGCCGGGTCGGACGGGGCGATGATCAGGACCTTCACGCCCTGGCTGATGAAGCCGTCGGCCAGGGTCGAGAACTTCTGGTTGTCGCCCTGGGCGTTCTGGATGTCCGCGGTGAAGCCCTGGGACTGGAGAGCGGCCTGGAGCATCGGCTTGTCGAACGCCTCCCACCGGGCGGAGGTGGCGGTCTCGGGCAGGATCACGCCGACCTTGCCGTTGGCGCCGCCGCCGGCGGGGGCGGAAGCCGAGCCGGAGGCGGAGCTGTCCCCCGTGCCCCCGGAGTTCGAGTTGGCACCGCACGCGGTCAGCACCAGGCCGGCGCTCACCGTGGCGGCAAGGAGGGTAAGGGTTCTGCTGCGCATCCTCGTTCCTTCCGGATCATGCTCGCGGGGCGGTGATCCGGAAGGCCCGGCGCACCGACGCGCATATGTTGTGGCCGACAACATATGCCGCTGAGCAGCTTCGCGGAAGATAGCTGGATCGATTAAATGACACCAATTGGACACGGTTCGGCAACGCGACCCGACCACAGCCCGGAAAGGGTAAATCCACTGACGGAGTGATCGCCAGTGGGCACCGAGCGTGACGAGATCGACTCGGTTGACTCTCCGTGAGCCTTCGGTTCCCCGACGCCCCGGCGGAGTCCGCCGGACACGTTCGGTGCGCGAAGATCGTGACCCGCCGCCGATCCGCGCGCCGCGGTCACCTCGGCAGAATTCGGGCACGGCCGCGCGCCCTCCTCCGGGTTCGCCGATGCGGTGGCCGCGGACTGCGCGTCCGCGGCCACGGACGGCCGAAGGTCACCAGGAACGCAGCGTGACGATGCGCTCTTCGAGCTGCTCCACGGTCGCCATGGCCGTGGGCGGGCCGCCGCACACCCTGCGTAGCTCGTTGTGGATCGCGCCGTGGGGCTTCCTGGTGCGGTGGTGGTACACGCCGACCAGCGCGTTGAGCTCCTTGCGCAGCGAGCCGAGGCGTTCGCTCACCGACTGGGACCGCGCGGGCGCCGGAGCGGCCTTCTCGGCCTCGGGCTTGCGGCGCTTCTCGTCGGAGATCTGCTCCTCCTGCCGCTTGCGCAGCAGGGCCCGGACCTGGTCCGGTTCCAGCAGCCCGGGCAGGCCGAGGTACTCCTGCTCCTCGTCGGAGCCGGAGAAGACGGCGGTCCCGAACGAGTTACCGTCGTAAATCACCTGATCGAGCTCGGCCGACGCGCCGAGCGAGGTGAACGCCTTCTCCTCTTCGCCCGGTTCGTCCTCCGTGCGGTTGGCCTGGGCGAGCAGCTCGTCCTCCCAGCCCTCCTTCTCACGGTGGGGCTTGCCGAGCACGTGGTCGCGCTGCGCCTCCAGCTCGCTCGCCAGCTCCAGCAGCACGGGCACGCTGGGCAGGAAGACGCTCGCCGTCTCGCCCTTCTTGCGGGCCCGCACGTAGCGGCCGATGGCCTGCGCGAAGAACAGCGGGGTCGACGCGCTCGTGGCGTAGACACCGACCGCCAGGCGCGGCACGTCGACGCCTTCGGACACCATGCGCACGGCCACTATCCAGCGCTCGTTGGTCTCCGAGAACTCCTTGATGCGGCCAGAAGCCTTCGGGTCGTCCGAGAGCACCAGCGTGGGCGGCTGGCCGGAGAGGCGCTCCAGGATCTTCGCGTACGCACGAGCCGAGTCCTGGTCGGTCGCGATCACCAGGCCGCCCGCGTCGGGCACGCTCTGGCGGACCTGCGACAGCCGCGTGTCGGCCGCCTGCAGCACCGCGGGTACCCATTCGCCCGCCGGGTCGAGCGCCGTGCGCCAGGCCCGCGCGTTCTGCTCGGCCGTGAGCGGCTCACCCAGGCGCGCGGTGAACTCCTCGCCCGCGCTGGTGCGCCACGACGCCTCGCCCGAATAGGCCAGGAACACGACCGGCCGGACCACGCCGTCGGCCAGCGCGTCGGCGTAGCCGTAGGAGTGGTCGGCCTTGCTGCGCTGGAACCCGCCCGCGTCGGGCTCGTAGGTGACGAACGGGATCGCGGAGTCGTCGCTGCGGAACGGGGTGCCGGTGAGCGCCAGCCGCCGGCGGGCGGGGGTGAACGCCTCGCGCACCGCGTCGCCCCACGACTTCGCGTCGCCGCCGTGGTGCACCTCGTCGAGGATCACCAGCGTCTTGCGGTTCTCGGTGCGCACGCGGTGCAGCGTCGGGTGCGCGGCGACCTGGGCGTAGGTGACCGCGACACCGAGGTAGTCCGGCGACGTGACACCGGTGGTGTTGCGGAAGTTCGAGTCGATCGGGATCCCGGCCGCCGCGGCCGCGCCCGCCCACTGGTGCTTGAGGTGCTCCGTGGGCGTGACGATGGTGACGGCCTCGATGGTGCGGTCCGACAGCAGCTCGGCGGCGATGCGCAGACCGAACACGGTCTTGCCCGCGCCGGGCGTCGCGACCGCGAGGAAGTCCTGCGGCTTGCTCGAGAGGTACTTCGTGAGCGCCCGGCGCTGCCACGCGCGCAGTGGACGCGCGGTGGAGTCCTTCTCGGCGGGTGGTGCCCCGAGGACCCCCTGCGTCGTCGTCTCGGACAACCTCGCTCACCCCCTCCCCTGGCCGCGATGAGCGGCCGTGACGTGCGAAAACCCCCACTGTGGTACCGGCTTCGACGCCGGCGACTGCGGTGAGGGCACTGGCACGAGCTTACCTTCCGGGCCCCGCGGCGCCCGGCACCGCCACGGGTGATGTCGCCCGACACGCCCCCGAGGGGGACCCGCGACGAGCCAAATTCGCGCGAATGGACCATGCTGGGACCCACCATGGGTGAGGTGAGACCGGACGCCGGGAAGGCGACGGCGACGAAAACGGCGCGCAAGGGGCCGTGGCGCCTCACCACGCGCACCTTCGCCAAGGCGTGGGACGGCAACATCTTCTCCGAGGCCGCCGAAGCCGCGTTCTGGCAGACGCTGTCGCTCCCGCCGCTGCTGCTCGGACTGCTGGGCAGCCTCGGCTTCATCGGCGAGTGGTTCGGCCAGGGACTGGTCTCGGCCGTGCACGACCGCATCATCACGTTCTGCCGCACCATCTTCAGCACCAACGCCGTGCAGGAGATCATCGAGCCGACGGTGAACAGCATCCTCACGGTCGGCAAGGGCGAGATCGTGTCGGTGGGGTTCGTGATCTCGCTGTGGGCGGGCTCGTCGGCGATGTCGTCGTTCGTCGACGCCATCACCGTGGCCCACGACCAGTACGGCGTGCGCAACGAGGTGTGGCAACGGATCTTCGCGCTGCTGCTGTACTTGTGCGCGCTGGTGATCCTCGTGGTCGGGCTGCCGCTGCTGGCGATCGGACCCGACCTGCTGCCGGAGTTCTTCCCCGTGGCCTGGCGCGACACGGTGTCGTCCTGGGTCGGCACGCTGTACTTCCCGGTGCTGGGCGTGATGATCGTGCTGGCGCTGACCACGCTCTACAAGCTCGCCCTGCCGCGGCGGCTGCCCTGGCACCGCGGGCTGCCGGGCGCGGTGCTGGCGATGCTCGTGTTCCTGGTCTCCAGCGTCGGGCTGCGCATCTACCTCAACTGGATCACCAAGACCGGCTACACCTACGGCGCGCTCGCCGCGCCCATCGCGTTCCTGCTGTTGATGTTCTTCATCGGCCTGGCCGTGGTCGGCGGCGCGTACTTCAACAGCGCGATCCAGGAACTGTGGCCCGCCAAGGCGACGCGGCGCCAGCGGCGCAAGTGGCGCCGGCTGGAGATGGAACGCGCCAACGAGCGGATGCGGGCCGAAGACGGCCGGAAGCTGTGGGACCGCACCACGATCCCGTTGCGGCGGCCGAAGCGGCACGAGATCGCCGACGAGGGTCCGGACCCGGCCTCGGACGGCGAACGGCCGGACGACCCCGAGGAGGCTGACGCGTCTCGACAGACTGGAGCGTCGGGCGAGACTGGAGCGTCGCGAGAGCCTTCGGAGCCGTCCGGCCAGGACCCGGTGCGCAAGCTCCCCTAGCGCTGCTGGAACCGCCAGGTTTTGCTGTCGAACGCGATGCAGATGCTCGGCGACATCACGATCACGCGCAGGGTGTTGTCGCGCTCGTCGAAGTCGATGCCCTCGACCTCGAAAGTGCCACTGCACCCGCTCTGCAGCGGCAGCTGGCCCAGCGACGTCACGTGGCCGGTCACGTCGGAGCCGCCGACCGGCGCGTCGAGGTCGACCTGCAGCAGCGGTTTGGTGGCGCCGAAGAGGCTGCCGTCGGGGTCGTCGGAGGCGCACATGAGGCGCGTGGCCGTGACGAAGTCGCAGCCCTGCACGTCGCGCACCTGGTGATCGAGCCGGATCGCGGAGGCATACGGCAGGTTCTGCGCCGGGTCGGTGAACGCCACGCCGGGCATCGGGTGCACGAGCAGGCGGTCCATGGTGCCCCACTCGCCGGCCACCAGCCAGCGCGCGTCGGGCGACACGGCGGCGAACGAGTTGTTGCTCGCCTCCCACGGCTCCAGCGCGTGCTGGTAGTCGGTCTGCGTGCCGTCGGGCGCCTGCACGCGGAAGAGCTTCGCGCCGCGGTCGTCGCGCTGGTAGGGCTCCACGTACCAGCCCTGGGCCGAGCCCGGGTCGCCGACGTGGTTCCAGCCCCGCGCGGCCAGGCCGACGTCGACCGTGGCGACGCCGGTGTAGCGGATGGTGGTGCCCGAGGGGCGGACGATCGTGGCCAGGCCCTGGCTCTCGTCGAGCGGGCGGGCGTGGTCGGACCCGACGGCGGTCCAGCCGGTGACGGCTTGCGCGAGGCCCGGCACGGCGGCGGCGAGCAGCACGACGAGGGCGAGGACGATCCCGGATCTGCGCATGTGGAGGTCTCCTGCTGCGGGGAAGGACTGGCGGGAAACGCAGATCTACCAGTTCTTCCCCGACTCCACAGCCGCCGGGTGAATGATTTTCACGTTTGTTCGCCCGGGCGTGCCTCAGCGGCCACGCCCGGGAGGCGGGACGGCGGTCTGCGCCGGTGCCGGCTTACTCGTCCTTGCCGGGGCGGAGACCGTCGTAGATCTCCTTGCAGGCCGGGCAGACCGGGGAACCCGGCTTGGGCGACTTCGTGACCGGGAAGACCTCACCGCAGAGCGCCACCACGTGCGTGCCCATGACCGCGCTCTCGGCGATCTTGTTCTTGCGCACGTAGTGGAACATCTTCGGGGAGTCGTCTTCGGTCGACTCGGTGCTGTCGGTCTCCGGCTTCGTCAGCGTCTCGGTGCTCACGCGTCCATCATGCCTCAGCCGCGCGACTGCCGGAATCACCGGCCGCGGGTCTAGGGTCGGGCCCACGCGCCACCGAACGGCGGGAGCCGCGCCATGGACGGACCGACCGCGACCAGGCCGCACATGCCGGGCTACGGCATCGCCCCCGCTTCGGCCGGGCTGCTGCCGTGGCAGTGGGCTCACGAGCGGCTGCGCACCTCCCACGACTACTGGCTCGCCTCCGTGACCCCCGCCGGCGCCCCGCACCTGATGCCGGTGTGGGCGGTGTGGACCGGCGAGGTGCTGTGGTTCTCCTCGTCGCTGCGCTCGGTGAAGGCGCGCAACGTCGCGGCCGGCTCGGCCGTGTCCGTGGCCACGGAGGATCCCGAAGAGCCGGTGGTGCTCAGCGGCGCGGCCGAGATCGTGACGGACGCCGACGAGATCCGCGGGTTCCTCGACGCGATGAACGCCAAGTACGAGACCTCCTACGGCATCGACTTCCTGGACCCGGCCGTGAACGCGTCGGTGCGGGTGCGGCCCGCTACCGTGTTCGCCTTGCGGGAGAAGGACTTCACGACCTCGCCGACCCGATGGGAGTTCCCGCGATGACGGACTGGGGTACCGCCGTGGCCCACGTGGGCGGCAGCGCGGCCGTGGCCGGCGAAGCGTGGCGCGATCTCGAAGCGCGCTACGGCGAACCGCACCGGCACTACCACGACCTCTCGCACGCCGCGGCCGTCGCGCGCGATGGCGAGGAGCTCGCTGCCGCGGCCGGGCTCGACGCGCACGAGCGGGCCGCCGTCGCGCTGGCCGCGTGGGCCCACGACGTGGTGTACGACGCCGTGCCCGGCGAAGACGAACGCGCGAGCGCCGCGTGGCTGCGTCGCTGGCTCACCGAGGCCGGCGCCGGTGAACGGCACATCGCGCGCGCCGAGGCCCTCGTGCTCGCCACCGCGGGCCACGAGGCACCGGAAGGCGACGCGGCGGCCACCGCGCTGCTCGACGCCGACCTCGCGATCCTCGGCGCGGCCCCGCAGGACTACGCCGAGTACGCCGCCGCCGTGCGCCGCGAATACGCGAAGTACGACGACGTGACGTGGGCCGCCGGCCGCGCGGCCGTGCTGGCGAACCTGCTGGCCCGGCCGCTGCTGTACCGCAGTGGAACCGCGCGGACACGCTGGGACACGCCCGCGCGCCGCAACCTGGCGGCCGAGCTGACCCGCTGGCGCGAGCGCGCCGGCGATCACCGATGATGTCCGTTCGTGACCACAGAACTCTTCGTCCACGGGGAAGTCGCCTCGGCGTTGCGTGACGGCCACCCCGTCGTCGCCCTCGAGAGCACCATCCTGTCGCACGGGTTGCCCCACCCCCGCAACCTCGACGTCGCCCACCGGCTCGAGCAGGTGGTACGCGCCGGCGGCGCCGTCCCCGCCACGATCGCCGTGCTCGACGGGCGCCCGGTGATCGGCCTGTCGCCCGCCGAGCTGGAGCGCGTGTGCCGGCCCGGCGCCGGGCTGGACAAGCTCTCCCTGCGCGACCTCGGCCCGGCCGTGGGCCTCGGCCGCTCGGGCGCCACCACCGTGGCCGGCACGTCGGCGCTGGCCGCGCGCGCCGGGATCGGCGTGTTCGCCACCGGCGGCCTCGGCGGCGTGCACCTCGGCGCGGCGCAGAGCTGGGACGTGTCCGCCGACCTCGGGGTGCTCGCGAAGGTGCCGACGGTGGTGGTCTGCTCGGGCGTGAAGTCCGTGCTCGACATCGCCGCGACGCTGGAGGTGCTGGAAACGAACTCCGTGCCGGTGCTGGGCTACCGCACCGACGAGTTCCCCGCGTTCTACCTGCGCTCCTCGGGCCACCCGGTGGCCTGGCGCGTGGACGACGCGAAGGAAGCCGCCGCCGTGATCGCCGCGCACCGGGCGTACGCGGATTCCGGGGTGCTGCTCACGAATCCGATTCCGGAAGAGTCCGAAATGGACCGTGCACTGCACGACCGGCTGCTGGCCGACGGGCTCGCGAAGCTGCGTGAAGACGGCGTGCACGGCTCCGACGTGACGCCGGTGCTGCTGGAGCACTTCCACACCGCGAGCGGCGGCGTGAGCATCGACGCCAACGAGGCTTTGGTGCTCAACAACGCGAAGCTCGCCACCGAGGTCGCGGTGGCCCTCGCCGCGCGGGAGGACCGGGCGTGACCGGCATCGTGGTGGTCGGCGACGCCGGCCTCGACGTGGTCGCGCGCCACGACCTGCCGCTGCCCCACGGCGGCGACGCCCGCGCGAAGATCCGCTTCACCGGCGGCGGCTCGGGCGCGAACACCGCGCTGTGGCTGCGGTTCCTGGGCGCCGACACCACGCTCGTGGCCCGCATCGGCGACGACTCCGGCGGCCGGCTGGTCACGGCCGAGCTGGAAGCGGCCGGCGTGCGCTGCGCGTTCGCGCTCGACCCCGACGCGGCCACCTGCTGCGTGGTGGTGATGGTGGACGCCGACGGCCAGCGCAGCATGCTCGCCGACCGCGGCGCGAACCAGCGCTTCCGGCCCGAGGACGTGACCCCCGAGTCGCTGGCCGGCGCGAGCCACCTGCACCTCTCCGGTTACGTGCTGCTCGACCCGCCTTCGCGTCCCGCCGGCCTCGCCGCGCTGGCGGCGGCCAAGGAAGCCGGGCTCACCACGTCCGTCGACCCGCAGGCCGCCGCCCACATCCACGACCCCGCCGCCTTCCTCGACGACGTGCGCGGCACCGACCTGCTCATGCCCAACACCGAGGAGCTCGTGGCGCTCACGGGTTCGGCCGATCCCCTGTCGGCCAAGGAACTTCTCTCCACCGTCGGCGCGGTGGTCGTCACGGCCGGCCTCGACGGCGCCACCTGGGTCGACGCCCACGGGGTGACCACCGTTCCCGCGATCGAAACCGAATGCCTGGACTCCACCGGCGCGGGCGACGCCTTCGACGCCGGCGTGCTCACCACCTGGCTCGCCGGCGGGTCCACAGTGGACGTGCTGCGCGAGGGCACCCGCCTGGGTGCGCTGGCCGTGAGCCGCGTCGGGCCCCAACCCTGACCCACCAGCCCTGACCCACCAGCCCTGACGCGGCGCGCCTGAGCCGGCGCCGCGGCTCGTGAGTGCTGCCGTCGATCGCGGCGGCAGCGCTCACGGACCGGGCCTCAGCCGTCGATCACCCGGTGCTCACGCTGCTCGATCTGCTTCGCCTCGGCCTGGTACCGGTTCACGTTCTGCGTCTTGCGCGGCGGCCGGTCGTTGGCGATCAGCACCGCGATCCACGGCAGCGGCACGGAGATCACCAGGAACGTGAGCGCGAGCCACCACGTGTGGTAGGTCAGCCCGGCCAGGATCAGGCACGGAATGCGGCACACCATCATGATGATGTACTTCTTCTTGCGCGCGGCGAGCTGGACTTCGTAGGACGGTTCTGCCTCGGTGATCAGCACCGGGGCCGGGCGGGGATCCGAACCTTGGGCGGGCTCGTTCACAGCACCACCTCCACCGTCCATGCTCCCACTCCGGGCCCTCATCCGACACCCGGGTGCGACATCCGTGACAGCGCGGCGAGGACCAAGGTCTCCACGCCCGCGCGCAGCGTCGGGTGCAGGATCGGCGCGAAGCGCGGCGAGTGGTTCGACGGGATGTCGGTCTCGAAGCGGCCCTCGGTCATCGCCGTGATCACCTCCTGCGGTTCGAGGCCCCCGACCAGCCAGAACACCGATCCCACACCGGCCGCCGCGCCGAACTCGCCGAAGTCCTCGCTGCCGGTCACGAGCGGCGCCGGCAGCACGGTGCCCTCGGCGAAGTGCCCGCGGAACACCTCGGTGAGCTCGTCGGAAGTGGTCTCGTCGTTCGAGGTCGCGGGGTAGGAGTTGAGCAGCTCGATCGTGGGCGGCTTCGGTGCGTTCGCGCCCACGGCCTCGGCGTTCGCGATGCGTTCGATGGCCGCGCGCAGCCGCAGCAGCACCGCGTCGTCGAAGGCGCGGGTGTTGACCTCGAGCACGGCGTCGTCGGCGATCACGTTGCCGACCGAGCCGACGTGCAGCGAGCCGACCGTGACCACGGCCGGTTCGGTGGCCGCGACCTCGCGCGAGACCACCGTCTGCAGCTTCAGCACCACCGACGCCGCCATCACCGCCGGGTCGACGGTGGTCTCGGGCCGCGAGCCGTGACCGCCGCGCCCGTGCAGCGTGATGCGCAGCGTGTCGGAGGCCGCCATGAGCACGCCGGGCCGGGTGAGGACCCAGCCGGCCGGAGCGGGCGCGAGGTGCTGGCCGAAGACCACGTCGGGGCGGCCGGCGAGGTCGAACAGGCCCGCGGCGATCATCTCCGTCGCGCCGCCGCTGCCCTCCTCCGCGGGCTGGAACACGACCAGCAGCGTGCCGGACCAGTCCTCGCGCGCGGCGGCGAGCAGGCTCGCGGCGCCCGAGAGCCAGGTGGCGTGCATGTCGTGGCCGCAGGCGTGCATCACCGGCACCTCGTTGCCCGCTTCGTCGACGCCGTGCGCGGTGCTCGCGTAGTCGAGGCCGGTCTTCTCCTCGACCGGCAGCGCGTCGATGTCCGCGCGCAGCATCACCGTGGGGCCCTCGCCGTTGCGCAGCACGCCGACCACGCCGGTGCGCCCGACACCGGTGTGGACCTCGAACCCGTCGGCCTCGAGCCGGCGCGCGAGCTCGGCCGCGGTGCGCGTCTCGGCGAACGCCAGCTCGGGATGGCGGTGGAAGTCGACGTAGAGCGCCTCCAGGCCGGGCAGGGCCGCGGCGAGCGGAGCGAGGACACGTTCGGGAGTCACAGCGTCCATCGTGGCAGGCTTACTCCCCGTGAGCACGAACACGCCTCTGCCCGACCTGTCCGACGACGTCTGCGCCCGCCTGCGCGAGGCCTTCCGGCGCGCCGCCTACGACGCCGACGGGGTCGTCGACGCCCTCGGCGGCGCGGCCCACGCGGCACTGGGCCGCGGCGAGCCCGAGCCCGCCCGGCGCGCGAGCCTCGACGCGGGTGACCTCGGCACGCTCGTGCGGCTGTTCCTCCTCGGCCTCCCGGAGTCCGAAAAGTCCGTCGAGTCCGCTTTTTCGCCGCTGACACCGGAAGCCGCCGTGGCCGCGGGGATCCTCGCCGCCGACACCGACGGCTACCGCGCCGCGCTCGACATCCGCCCCCACGGCGACGAGGAGGGCTCGTGGTGGGTCGTGGCCGACCTCGACGCCGACATGCTCGGCCACGTCGTGCCGGAGGACCACGTGCTCGGCGTGGGCCACGCGTCGCTCAGCCTCATCCGCGCCACCAGCCGCCGGCCGGTCGGCACGCTGCTCGACGTGGGCACCGGCAACGGCGTGCAGGCCCTGCACGCCACGCGCCACGCCCAGCGCGTGACAGCCACCGACGTGTCCGCGCGGGCGCTCGCGCTGGCGGCCGGCACGTTCCGGCTCAACGAACTCGACGTGGAGCTGGTGCGCGGCGAGTGGTTCGCGCCGGTCGCGCGGCGCCGGTTCGACCAGATCGTGTGCAACCCGCCGTTCGTGGTCGGACCTCCGCGCGTGGACTACACCTATCGCGACTCCGGCCTGGCCGGCGACGACGCCAGCGCGCTCGTGGTGCGCCAGCTGCCGGGCTTCCTCAACGACGGCGGCACCGGACAGCTGCTGGCCTCCTGGCTGCACACCGGCGGCGAAGACTGGTCCGATCGGGTGGCGCGCTGGCTGCCGGCGGAGACGGACGCGTGGTTCGTGCAGCGTGACGTGGCCGACCCCGCGCTGTACGTGGGCACCTGGCTGCGCGACGAAGGCATCGACCCGCGCTCGCCCGAAGGCCGGGTGAAGGCGGCCGCGTGGCTCGACTGGTTCGCCGAGAACCGCGTGCAGGGCATCGGCTTCGGCTTCGTCACGCTGCGGCGCGCGGCCGGGCGCACGCCCACCGTGGTGTGCGAGGACCTGCGCCAGGCCTACGACGACCCGCTGGGTCCGGAGGCGGCCGACTGGCTCGACCGCGTGGAGTGGCTGCGCACGGAGGGCGACCACCTGATGGACGTGGCGTTCCGCGTGCCCGACTCCGTGCTGCTCGAACGCGTCGACTCCCCCGGCGACGAGGGCTGGGAGACCACCGTGCGGCGCCTGCACCGCACCGACGGGCCCGGCTGGCAGCACGAGGTCGACGAGCTCCTCACGCGGCTGCTCGCGGGCTGCCGGGGCGTGCTGGCGCTGGAGGACCTCGTGGAGCTGCTGGCGGCCGCGCAGGGCCTGGACCCGGCCGAGCTGGCCGCGGCCGCGCTGCCGGTGGTGCGGGAGCTCGTGCGGCACGGGATGCTCGTGCCGGCTTCGGTCTCGTCGACTCGGTGAGGGCGGTCGCGGCGCGCGTCACCCGGGCGAAGGTGACGGTCGGCGACGAAGTGACGGGCGCCCTCGAAGAACCGGGTCTGTTGGTGCTGCTGGGAATTCACGCCGACGACGATCAGTCGAAAGCCGCGACGATGGCGCGCAAGCTCCACGAACTGCGGATTCTGCGTGACGAGCAGTCGTGCGCCACCGCGGGTGCGCCGTTGCTGGTGGTGTCCCAGTTCACGCTCTACGGCGACACGCGCAAGGGCCGCCGGCCGTCCTTTGTCGCCGCCGCGCGCCCGGAAGTGGCCGAGCCGCTGGTGGACGCCGTGGTGCGGGAGCTGCGGGCGCGCGGGGCGTCCGTGGCCACCGGACGCTTCGGCGCGATGATGGCGGTGGAGAGCGTGAACGACGGTCCGTTCACGCTTCTCATTGAGGTCTAGACCACTACTCTCCCGGTGTCCGGGAACGGATCCGGCCGGTAAGTGGTTCACCCACCGAGCGGATTCTCATGGAATTCTCATGATTATTCCCGTTGTGGCGCGCTTCTCAGCAAAAGCTCAGTTTTGGTGGAGCAACCGGGCGGTGGGTGTGCCCGTCCTTTCTTCAGAGGCCGGGAACGTTTTGGAAACCCGGCGCGTTATCACAAGTGTCCAGCTAAGCCGGCTGGGTCGGCGGTCAGGGTTTCCACAGGGCCCGACACCGAAGGCGCAGCACAGGCGAGACACGTTCAGCCCGTGACCGGGGAGGCAGAGAATGTCAGTCCAGACTCTCGAACGCGAAGCGCGCGGGATTCGCGAGCGTGGGATTCCAGCACAGCAGAACGAGGAGCCCGCGAGTGTGGGGACGCTCACGGATGCCGACCTCGACGCCCAAAGCCCGGCTGCCGACCTGGTGCGCGTGTACCTGAACGGCATCGGCAAGACCGCGCTGCTCACCGCGGCCGACGAGGTCGAGCTCGCGAAGCGCATCGAGGCGGGCGTGTTCGCGCAGCACATGCTCGACACCGCCGAAAGCCTCACGACCAAGCGCCGCACCGAGCTCACCGCGCTGGTGCGCGACGGGCACGTGGCGAAGAACCACCTGCTGGAGGCCAACCTCCGCCTCGTGGTCTCGCTCGCGAAGCGCTACACCGGCCGGGGGATGCCGCTGCTCGACCTGATCCAGGAGGGGAACCTGGGTCTGATCCGCGCGGTGGAGAAGTTCGACTACTCCAAGGGGTTCAAGTTCTCGACCTACGCCACCTGGTGGATCCGCCAGGCCATCACCAGGGGGATGGCCGACCAGGGTCGCACCATCCGGCTGCCGGTCCACCTCGTGGAGCAGGTCAACAAGCTCGCCCGCATCCGCCGCGACCTGCACCAGCAGCTCGGCCGTGACGCGACGCACGACGAGCTGGCCGCCGAGTCCGGCATCCCGGTGCACAAGATCTCGGATCTGCTCGACCAGTCCCGCGACCCGGTGAGCCTCGACATGCCCGTGGGCGCCGAGGAAGACGCCCCGCTCGGCGACTTCATCGAGGACTCCGAAGCGACCGACGCCGAAAGCGCCGTGATCTCCGGTCTCCTGCAGGACGACCTGCGCCGCGTGCTCGCCACCCTCGACGACCGCGAACAGCACGTCATCCGCCTGCGCTACGGCCTCGACGACGGCCAGCCCCGCACGCTCGACCAGATCGGCAAGCACTTCGGTCTCTCGCGCGAGCGCGTGCGCCAGATCGAGCGCGAGGTCATGGCGAAACTCCGCCAGGGCGAGCGCGCCGAGCGCCTGCGCGCTTACGCCTCCTGATTCGTAGCCAGTCCGAAGACCCCGTGGCCCCCGGTCCACGGGGTCTTCGGCGTTTGCGGCACGGGTTCCTCCAGCGCGGCAGGCGAACGACACCGGCGGTTGGTGACCGGGTGCGGCGTGCTCGCGAAGAGCGCTTGCCCAAGCCCACGTCAGGTGTCTCCTGGGGGTCGAACCCCCAGACGCCTGCCAGGGGAGCAAGCCCCTGGACCCCCGGGTGGCTGCCTTCCCCAATTGACCGAACTCGAAGACCCCGCGGCCTTGACCGCGGGGTCTTCGGCGTTCCGATGGCCTTTCGCCGGCGCGGCAGGCGAACGATCACCGGCGTTTGAGGCGGTTGGTGACTGGGTAGCAAGCAGTGGGCGACACCCGTTCGGCCGCGTTGACTTATGACCTACGTCACGAGACTGTCGTGCTAGGCGAACGGAACGCCAGGTGTGAGCCACGCGGCGGGTGTCCTCACCCGGCCGCTTTCCCGGGAGGTCGGGTCCGTCGGGGTGGGCCCGGCCTCCCGAACCAAACCCCGCGTGACGCCCCCGCGGGGAAACCCGGTGAGTGCCTTGCGACACAGTCGTCGCGCGGGTGTGCGGGCCGCCGGCGGGCGCTGAGTACCGTGGTCGGATCCCGATCAGGGCAAAGGAGCCTGGCTGTGCCGTCCACCACGTTTCAGCACACGGAAGTCCTGCCGCTCGGCAAGGACACCACCACCGAGTACCGGCTCGTCACGGCCGACGGCGTCGAAACCGTCGAGGCCGCCGGCCGGAAGTTCCTCAAGGTCGACCCCGCGGCGCTGACCACGCTCGCGCGCACCGCCATCACGGACATCCAGCACCTGTTGCGTACGTCACACCTGCAGCAGCTGCGGGCGATCGTCGACGACCCCGAGGCGAGCGGCAACGACCGGTTCGTCGCGATGGACCTGCTGCGCAACGCGGCCATCTCGGCCGGCGGTGTGCTGCCGATGTGCCAGGACACCGGCACGGCGATCGTCATCGGCAAGCGCTCGGAAGGCGTGCTCACCGGCGGAGACGACGAACGGGCCCTGTCGGAAGGCATCTTCGACGCCTACCAGCAGCTGAACCTGCGCTACTCGCAGATGGCGCCGACCACGTTCTGGGACGAGCGCAACACCGGCACCAACCTGCCGGCGCAGGTCGAGCTGTACCACAAGGACGGCGAAGGCGACCCGTCCTACGAGTTCCTGTTCATGGCCAAGGGCGGCGGGAGCGCGAACAAGACGTTCCTGTACCAGGAGACCAAGGCCGTGCTGAACCCGAAGCGGCTCGCGCGGTTCCTGGACGAGAAGCTGCGCAGCCTCGGCACCGCGGCCTGCCCGCCGTACCACCTGGCGATCGTCGTCGGCGGCATGTCGGCGGAGTTCAACCTGAAGGTCGCGAAGCTCGCTTCCGCGCGCTACCTCGACACGCTGCCGACCGAGGGTTCCGAGCTGGGCCACGCGTTCCGCGACCCGAGCCTCGAGCAGCAGGTGCTGGAGATGACGCGCCAGTTCGGCATCGGCGCGCAGTTCGGCGGCAAGTACTTCTGCCACGACGTGCGCGTGATCCGGCTGCCCCGCCACGGCGCGAGCTGCCCGGTCGGCATCGCGGTCTCGTGCTCGGCCGACCGCCAGGCCAAGGCGAAGATCACCTCCGACGGCGTGTTCATCGAGCAGCTCGAGCGCGACCCGGCGCAGTTCCTGCCCGACGTGACCGAGGACGACCTGTCCGACGAGGTCGTGAGCGTGGACCTCAACCGCCCGATGGCCGAGATCCGCGCGCAGCTTTCGCAGCTGCCGGTGAAGACGCGGCTGTCGCTGTCCGGGCCGCTGGTCGTGGCGCGCGACATCGCGCACGCGAAGATCGCCGAGCGGCTCGACGCGGGCGAGGAGATGCCGCAGTACCTCAAGGACCACCCGGTGTACTACGCCGGCCCGGCGAAGACACCCGAGGGCTACGCGTCCGGCTCGTTCGGCCCCACCACGGCCGGGCGCATGGACTCCTACGTGGAGCAGTTCCAGGCCGCCGGCGGCTCGATGGTGATGCTCGCGAAGGGCAACCGCTCGAAGCAGGTCACCGCCGCGTGCCAGAACCACGGCGGCTTCTACCTCGGCTCGATCGGCGGCCCGGCCGCGCGGCTGGCCAAGGACTGCATCAAGAAGGTCGACGTGCTCGAGTACGCCGAGCTCGGCATGGAAGCGGTCTGGAAGATCGAGGTCGAGGACTTCCCCGCGTTCATCGTGATCGACGACAAGGGCAACGACTTCTTCGCGGCCACCAGCGAACCGGTGCTGCAGATCAGCTTCCGCTAGCCGGATACAGCTGCGCCCCGCCCACCATTGTCCGTCCGGTGGGCGGGGCGCAGCTGTCTCAGTCGTCGGCGACCTGGGCGATGAGGCGGTCGAGTTCGGCCAGCTCCGCGGACGACAGCGCGAGCATCGACTTCGGCGGCTCGCCCAGGATGCGCTCGGCCTGCGCGGCGGCCACGGCGCCCGGGGCCGTGACGGTGACCACGCGGCTGCGCCGGTCCTCCGGGTGCGGCTCGCGCAGCACGAGGCCGCGGCGCACGAGCTCGTCCACCACGTGCGTGGTGTAGGGCCGGTCGGTGTTGAGCTGCTCGGTGAGCTCGCTCATCGTCAGCGGCCGCGCCGCGACCCGGCGCAGCGCCTTGATCTTGATGAAGCTCATGCCGAGCGCCTCGCACACCTCGCGCTTGCGTTCGTGGCGGTCGAGCACGAGCGCGCGCATCCGCGCCCACACGCGCTTCGCGACTTCGTCGTCGGAGTCCGGGCGGCTCATGTCAGGCTCGCACCAGCCCCGCGCCGGCGTCTTCCTCCAGGGCGATGCTGCGCGCGGTCGCGTGGGCCCAGCGCGTGGTCGTGACGAGTCCGAGCACGACCACCAGCAGACCGCAGCCGCCGATGATCCACCACCCGGCGTGGCTCGCGGCCGGCAGACCGCTCGCGAACGGCCCCTGCACCCGCGCGGTCACCACCGCGCCGATCACGGCGACACCCAGCGACGTGCCGACCTGGCGGCTCGTGGACGCGATGGCGGCGGCCACCCCGGCCTGCGCGCGGGGCATGCCGGACACCGCCGCGTAGGTGATCGGGGCGTTGACCAGGCCGAACCCGATGCCGAACACCACGTAGGCGATCATCAGCCGCCACAGCGGCGTCGAGGCGGACAGGTCGAGCATCAGCAGCGCGCCGATCACCGTGCCGAGCCCCGCGCCGACCAGCGGCAACCGCGCGCCGCGGGTGCCCACGAGCCGGCCGGAGATGGGCGCGCAGACCGCGCACATGATGGCCATCGGCAGCGTGAGCAGGCCCGCGTGCAGCGCGCTGTAACCGCGGGTGTCCTGCAGGTACAGCGAGTTGAGGAAGAGGAACCCGGCCATCGCCGCGATGCCGGACACCGCCGTGAGCGTGGCGCCGGAGAACGGCGCGCTGCGGAAGAACCGGGGTTCCAGCAGGGGTTCCGCACGGCGGCGTTCGTACGGCACGAACACGGCCACCGCCACGAGCGCGAGCACGAAGGAGACGAGGATCTGCGGGGAGCCGTAGCCGAGGTCGCGGCCTTCGATGATGCCGTAGGTGAGGCCGGCGAGGAACACGATCACCAGCAGCTGCCCCACCGGGTCGAGCCGGCGCGGCCGCGGCGCGCGCGACTCCGGCACGAACACCGCCGTGAGCACGACCGCGGCGATGACCACCGGCACGTTGATCCAGAAGATCGACCGCCAGCCGGCCGCGCCCACGAGCGCGCCGCCCAGGACCGGGCCGATCGCCATGGACAGGCCCATCGTGGCGCCCCACATGCCGATGGCGCGCCCGCGCTCCTTCGGGTCGGTGAACGTGTTGGTGATGATGGACATCGCCACCGGGTTGAGCATCGAGCCGCCGATGGCCTGCAGCGCACGGAACGCGATGAGCAGGCCCACGCTCGGCGCGACACCGCACAGCAGCGAACCGAGCCCGAACAGCACCAGCCCCGTCTGGAACGTGCGCCGGCGGCCGAGCCGGTCGGCCGTGGAACCCGAGAGCATCAGCAGGCTCGCGAGCACGAGCGTGTAGGCGTCGATCGTCCACTGCAGACTCGACACGGAAGCGCCGAGGTCGTGCTGGATGGAGGGCAGCGCCAGGTTCACGATGGTGTTGTCGAGCCCCACGATGAACAGGCTCGTGCAACAGACGGCCAGCACCATCTGCCGACGCCGCCGGCTGAGCTCCGGCGCTGCGCCACCCAAGACGGCCCCACTCAACACGGCACCCCACCAAAAGTAGTTGCTAAATCCTAACATTTAGCACACTACAACTAACTGTTCGCCGCTACCGCCGAACGCGGTACAGCTCACGCCGCATTGCGGTCAGCCCGGGAACATCTTCGTAAGCCGGGCGAGGGTCTTCTCGATGCCCTCGGCGTTGCGCTTCGGGAAACCCGTCAGCTCCAGCGCCAGCGGCGAGCGGGCCGTGGAGTAGTCGAACGTCTCGGTCACGGTCGTCTTGCCCGCACCGGCGGGCTCGAGCAGCCAGCGCCAGCGGTGACCCATCAGGTGCCGCCACGCGATGAGCCGGTTCTCCTCGAACTCGACCACGGTGTTGCTGATCCGGTAGGGCGCGCCGAGCTTCATGTCCATGCCGAACTTCGCGCCGAGCGAAAGCCGGCCGGGCGCGTCGTCACGGCTGGAGCGCACGGTGCCCGAACCGTCGATGAGCGCGTGGTTGGCGGGGTCGGCGAGCAGGTCGAAGATCTGCTCGGGGGCGGCGGAGACGAGCGCGGTGCGCGAGACCTGGCGAGTACCCATGGCCGGTGAGCCTAGGGCCCCGCAGGTGGGCCCACGATTCGAGCGCGGGCACCCACGGTTGGAGATCACGGTTGGAGATCACCCGGGTGCCGCCGGGGCGGGCGGCAGCCGGGTGACCGTCCGGCCGGTGCCGCGCGGCTCGGGGCGGTGGCCCCCCGAACGAGCCGCGCGGCGCCGGCCGAGCGAAGCCGTCACCGAGGCGGCGACTGCTTCAGGACCACCGTGCGCTCGCCGAGCGGCGCGGCGAGCGCCACGGAGAGATAGGGGTAGCGCAAGTCCATCGTGCACATCTGGCCGGTCTGCGCCTTGGTCTCGCTCAGGTCCACGACCACGCGCTGCGCGGTCTGCTCGATCGCCTCGCCGAGGGCGTGGCCGCAGCCGCCCTCTTCGGCGCGGACGTTGAGGATCGTGCCGCCGTTGGCCGTGTAGACCTCGTGCGGGAACCCGGACGGCAGCGCGGTGGCGTCGACCTTGCCGGCGGGCACCGGCGTGCTGCCGGCCGGCACCTCGAGCCGCGGTTTGCCCGTGGGGTTCGGTGGTGCCGGGGGCATCGCCGACGGTGAGGTCGTCACGCTGCCGCTCGGCGCCACGGAGTCGCCCCCGGACGCGGGATGGGTGGCCATGGTCTCCTGGCCGCCGCAGGCTGTCACCGTGGCGAGGATCAAGCCCGTGCCGACCAGCTTCGTCAAGTACCTCATGCAGTCAGGACGGAACCGGGGCCGCGGCGGGTTGCACGCGCTCACGAACCGGGTTCGAGAACCAGCTTGCGGCCGCCGAGCGGCTCGGCCAGCGGCACCGGCAGCGACACCTCGCGCACGTGCATGGGGCACATCTGGCCGCGGGGCGCCTTGGTCACGGTCACGACCACCACGGCCCGCTGCGCCGTCTCCTCGCCGGCGGCGGCCATGATGTGGTCGCAGCCCGCTTCGTCGGCGTGGATGACCACGACCTTGCCGCCCTGCGCGAGCGTCACGTCGTGCGGGTAGCCGCCGGGCAGCGCCGAAGCGTCGATCTGGCCGGCGGCCGGGGCGGTGTCGCCGGGCGGCGTGCCCTGCGTCGGGCGGCTCTGCGGCGGGCCGGACGGGGGCTCGGCCGAGGAAGGCGTGGTCGGCGGCGGCACCGGGGGTGTCGTGATCTGCGACGTCGAAGGCGGCGCCGAAGCAGCCCCGCCCGTTCCGGTCGGGGTCGCTCCTCCGCCGCACGCCGCGGCGCCCAGCAGCACCGCGCTCACACCCAGGACTTTCACCGTTGTCCGCATACCGTGCGGACGGAGTGCAGGGCGGGCCGGTTGCACGCGCCGAGCAGAATCTTTCAGCCGAGCACGTCCGGCAGATCACGCACGGAGTCGAGCACGTGCGTCGCCCCGGCTTCGCGGAGTTCCGCGCGGGTGCCGGCGCCGGTCAGCACCCCGGCCACCACGCGCGCGCCCGCGGACAGCCCGGTGCGCACGTCCGAGGGCGTGTCGCCGGCGACGGCCACGTTGCGCACGTCGGTGATGCCCAGCCGCAGCACGGCGGTGAGCACGAGGTCGGGGAACGGGCGCCCGCGCACGCCCTCGCCCGGCGCGAGGGTGAGGTCGGCGAGGTCGCGCCAGCCCAGCGCCGCGAGGATCGCCCGCTGGGTCACGGCCGCGAAGCCGGTGGTCAGCGCCACCTTCACGCCGCCGTGGCGCAGGCCGCGGACCACGTCCTCGGCGCCCGGCACCGGCTTGCACTCCCCCGCGGCGACGAGCCGGGCGTAGGCGCGCTCGAATTCGGCGTTGGCGCGCTGCGCGAGCTCTTCGGTGGGCAGCAGCGCGCGGAAGACGGTGATCTTCGACTGGCCCATGGTGGCGTGCACGTGGGCGAGCATCGCCGGGAAGCGCTCGTCCACTTCGGACACTCCGGCGCTCGCGATCGCGGCGGTGAAGGCGCGCACCACGAGCCCGTCGTCGACCACGGTGGTGCCGGCCAGGTCCAGCACCACGAGCTCGGTGGTCACAGGCCCAGCTCCCGCGCGGTGTCCTCGGCGATCGCCGGCGAGCACGTCATGCCGCGCCCGCCGGGGCCGGTCACGAGGAAAGCGTTGTCCGCCAGGCGTTCCCGGTGCACGATCGCCGCCGGGTCGAGCGCCTGGGCGTACACCCCAGCCCAACGCCGGCGAATCCGCGGCAAGGGCCGGCCCAGCAGCGCACCGGCGACCTCGGCGAGGTGCTCGTACGGATCTTCGGTCACGTCGAAACCGAAGGGCTGCTCGTACTCGTGCGTGTCGCCGATGGTGAGCGAACCGTCGAGACGCTGCACCATGAGCAGCTGCATCGCGTGCGCGGCGGCGGTTTCGCCCTGCGGCTGGGTGCGGCCGAGCTCGGCCAGCGCGTCGCCGCGGAAGGCGGGGTAGTACCGGAAGCTGTCGGCGTCGGCGACGCTGGTGGTCAGCGTCTCGCCGAGCGGCTCGGTCTGGGCCATCTGCAGGCGCACGCGGCGCACGGGCAGCTCTCCGGCCAGCTCGCGCACGAGGCCGCCGAGCCACGCGCCGGTGCAGAAGATCACCACGTCGCCTTCGTGGTGCTCGCCGTGGTCGTCGGTGACCCCGGTGTTCGTGAGCGCGCGCACTTCGCGGCCGGGCAGCCAGGTGTGGCGGCCGGTCTTCGCCAGCGCCGCGCGCAGGGCGGGCTGGGCGGTGCGCGGTTCCACGGCCGCGTCGCGCTCGCACCAGAGCGCGGCGGTGAAGTCCCCGCGCAGCGCGGGATTCAGCCGGCGGGTCTCCTCCGGCGTGAGCAGCTCGAAGCCGCGCTCGGCCGCGTCGGGTTTCGCCACGGCGGCCTCGGCGACGGCGCGTTCGGCGTCGGTGCGCAGGACGGTGAGCGAGCCGTTCGGGCGGAAGCCCAGCGCCGGCGTCCGCTCGGCGATCTCCTGCCACAGCTCGCGGGCCCGCAGCGCCGTGGCGAGTTCCGGCCCGTCCGCGCGGCCGCTCACCCACACGAGGCCGAAGTTGCGCACGGACGCGCCCCGGGCCTCGGGTTCGCGTTCGAGCTGCACCACGTCATGCCCTCGGCCGACGGCTTGCCACGCGTGCATGGTCCCCAGCACGCCCCCACCCACGATCAGTACTCGCACGCCCGCCACGGTCGCGTCCGGGCGGGAATGGCGGTTGGCGTCCGGGGGAACGGGAAGTGAAGACGTGGCGGTCGGTTGAGTGGGTTGTTCCGGATCGTCCGGCCCATCCGGGTCAGCCGCTCAGAGGCGGCCGGTCGCCACGAACACGGCGACGGCGGCGATGAGCACGTTGGCCGACACGTTGCGCCATTCCGCGGGCTTGTGCCGCGTGATCGCGAGGCGCGCGTGCATGGCCATGGCGCCGATCATCACCACGACCAGGCCCACCGCGGCCCAGCCGGTGAGGCTCGGCGCGATGCCGGTGAGCTGCGGCAGGATCAGGCCGAGCACCGCCACGAGCTCGCAGATCGCGGCGAAGCGCACCACCGGCAGCGGGTAGGCGGCGGCGCCGGTCTGGCCGGTTTCGAGCAGCCGCTCGCGCGACATCGTGGACTTGAGCGCGCCCGACAGGGCGAACAGCAGGGCCAGCGCGATCTGCGCGGTCCAGAGTGCGGTGTTCACGGGGGTCTCCCTTCCAACGGCGGTCTCGGAGGTGACGACGCCGAGGGGCGAGGTGTGACACAGCCGGTCCGACACGGCGGTGGCTGTGGTTCGCTTTCGCTGCTCGTTGTTCGCCGATCGGGAAGAGGACCGACGATGCCGCTCACGCGCCGGTTGGGACTCGGGGACGCCGTGTTCCTCGGGCTCGGGTCGATGGTCGGTGCGGGAGTGTTCGCGGCGTTCGCGCCCGCGGCCGCCGCGGCGGGTGCGGGACTGCTGCCCGCGCTGGGGATCGCGGCGGTGGTGGCGTTCTGCAACGCGACGTCGTCCGCGCGGCTCGCGGCGCGACACCCGGAATCGGGCGGCACGTACGTGTACGGGCGGGCGCGGCTCGGCGAGTTCTGGGGATACCTCGCGGGCTGGGGCTTCGTCACCGGCAAAACCGCGAGCTGTGCGGCGATGACGCTCACGGTGGTCGCGTACGCCGCGCCTGGGCTGGGGCAGCCGTGGCGCGCGGTGCTCGCCGTGGTGGTGGTCGCAGCGGTCACCGGGGTGAACTGCCTGGGCGTGCACCGCTCCGCGCTGGCGACGCGGGTGATCGTGCTGGTCACGCTCGTGGTGCTGGTCGCGGCGGTGGTGAGCGCGACGTCGGGCGGGTTCGTGGCCGAGCCGTTCGCGCCGTTCCACGGTGGTGGTGTGCTCACCGCGGCGGGGCTGCTGTTCTTCGCGTTCGCGGGGTACGCGCGGCTGGCGACGCTCGGCGAAGAGGTGCGTGACCCCGCACGGACGATTCCGCGTGCCATCCCGATCGCGCTCGGGCTCACGCTCGTGGTCTACGCCGTGGTCGCCGTCGCGTTGCTGCTCACGCTGGGCCCGGTGCGGCTGGCGGCGAGCGCGGACCCGATCGCGGAGGCGGCGGCGCCGTGGCTCTCGCCGGTGGTGCGGGGCGGGGCGACGCTGGCGTCGCTGGGTTCGTTGCTGGCGCTGGTGCTCGGCGTCTCGCGCACGACGCTGGCGATGGCCCGCGACGGGCACCTGCCGCGGTTCCTGGCCGCCGTGCACCCGCGGTTCGAGGTGCCGCAGCGCGCGGAACTGGCCGTGGGCGTGGTCGTCGCGGTGCTCGCCACCACGGTGGATCTCCGTGGTGCGATCGGGTTTTCGTCGTTCGCGGTGCTGGCGTACTACGCGATCGCCAACGCTTCGGCGCTGCGGCTGGGCGCGGACGAGAACCCGGCGCCGCGGGTGGTGGCGGTGGCCGGGCTCGTGGGGTGCGCGGTGCTGGCGTTCAGCCTGCCGTGGCCGTCGGTGGTGGCGGGGTGCGCGGTGCTGGCGGTGGGCGCGGCCGCGTTCTTCGTGCGCAGGCGGCTGTCCCGGGTCTGAACCGGTTCCGTGTCGCGAGGGGACCGCTCGCCCGAAAGATCCGAAGAAAGTCGGTTGTCCGGTTGCCGGGGCCGTGGTGTAGTCGAGTCATCACTCCCCGTATCCCCTCTCCCTTGTGGACACCGGAAGGACGGATCCCCATGACCACCCAGAGACGGTTCACCCTGCTCGGAAAAGCCCTCGTCGCCGTCACGGCGCTGGCCGCCGCGGTCGGGTTCGCGGCCCCCGCCGTGGCCGGCCCGCCGCCGTCCACGAACGGCACCCAGGTGGTGGGCGGCAGCCGGGCGGCGCAAGGCGAATTCCCTTGGATGGTCAGGCTTTCCATGGGCTGCGGCGGCGCGCTGTACACGCCGCAGATCGTGCTCACCGCGGCCCACTGCGTCACGCGCACCGGCTCCAACACCTCGATCACAGCCACTCTCGGCGTGGTCGATCTGCAGAGCGCCAGCGCGAAGAAGGTGCGCTCCAGCTACGTCTACCGCTCGACCACGTACGACACCACGGGCGGTGACTGGGCGCTGATCAAGCTCGCGAGCCCTGTCACCGGTGTGCCGACGCTGCCGCTCGCCTCCAGCGCTTCCCTCAACACCGGCACGTTCACCATCGCGGGCTGGGGCGCCGCGACCGAAGGCGGCGCCCAGCAGCGCTACCTCCTCAAAGCGCAGGTGCCCTTCGTGGCCGACTCCACCTGCAAGGCCCAGGGCGGTGACTACACCGGCCTCATCGCCAACGCGGAGATCTGCGCGGGCAACGTCTCCGCCGGCGGCGTCGACACCTGCCAGGGTGATTCCGGCGGCCCGATGTTCCGCCGCGACACCGCCGGCGAGTGGGTGCAGGTCGGCATCACGAGCTGGGGCACCGGCTGCGCCCGCGCCCATGCGCCCGGGGTGTACACCGAGGTGACCAGCTTCGCGAGCGCGATCGCCGCGGCGGCCGCCAAGATCTGATCGTGGTGACGGAAGCGGCGTGGCCCGCGCGCAGGGCCACGCCGCTTCGTAACGTGATCGGCCGGTTACCCGACTTGTCGGGAAGGGCGGATCACAGGGGGCGGTATGCGCGGGAGCACGCGGACGGAGGTCCTCGCGGGCCTGGTCTCGACCGAGGCGGCGGTGGCCTACGAGCGGCTCCATGCCGCAAGCCGGCTGCCGGTCGGCGAGGGACCGGAGGCGTTCGATCCGGAGGCGCCGGCCGAACGTGAACTGCAGGACGCCGGGGTGATCAGCTTCGGCGGCTCGGGGTCGGCGCGATTCGCGCGGGCCGTGCCCCCGGCCGTCGCGTTGCGGCGGTTGCTCGACCGCCAGCACCGGCGCATCTCCGAGCTGCAAGCCGATCTCGCCGGCACGTGGGAGCGCTTCACGGCACTCGTCGCCCCGACCGGCGGCCTCACCTCGGTCGACGGCGGCGGGGTACGCGCGATCCAGGACCACGACGAGCTGACCCGGCTGGCCTCGGGCCTCTACCGCTCGCCGCGGCGGCTGTTGCGGGCCACGTTCACCGGCAGCAGCGGCGGCCACCGGGTGAGCGAGGGCGTGCTGCTGCCACCGGCCGACGCGCTCGAAGCGGGCGCGGAGTTCCGCATGATCTACGACGCCGCCCACGCCCACGACGGCTGGGGCGCCCGCAGCATCCGGCAATCCACGGAGGCCGGTGAACAGGCGCGGGTCCGCAAGTCGGTGCCGGTGCGGATGATGCACGTCGACGACACGGTCGCGCTGGTCACGACCGACCGCACCGGCGCGGCGGGCGCGCTGCAGGTGCACTCGCCCGAGCTGCTGAAGGTGCTCGCGGAGTGGTTCGACGCGCTGTGGGACGCCCCGGACACCGTGCCGCTGGACGGCGCCGACGTCGCCGAGCTCACGCCCGTCCGCCGCCGGGTGCTGTCGCTGCTCGCCGCGGGGCTGACCGACGAGGCGATCGCGCGCAGCACGGGCACGGGCGAGCGCACGGTGCGCCGGCACGTGTGCGCGATCCTCGAGATCCTGCAGGTCGAGAGCCGCTTCGCGGCCGGGGTGGCGGCGGCCAAGCGCGGCTGGGTGTAGTGCTCGGCGAGTGGTGGCCGGAACCGGACATTGGCCGGAAGATCACTCGTCAGGCGTGATCGGCATCGGGAAGGTGGGAGGACCGGGCCGAGGGGCGGCCCGGGCAGGGGAGGTTTTCGATGCGCAGGATTCTCACGCTCGCCAGTGCGGTGGCTCTCGCCGGAGCCGCGGTCCTGGCGACCGCACCGGCCGGGCAGGCAGCCGGTCGGTACTCGATCGTCGGCACGTGCCCGGGGAGCATGGTCAGCGGGTTCCCGAAGACGCTGCACAACGCGGTCGACGAGACCCAGGGCATCGTCGAGCTCAGGTACTCCAGCGCCAACGGCGGCACCAACTGCGCGAAGGTCTACGACAACGCTTCGGGCAAGCACGCGATGAGCGTGACCATGACTGTCGACGGAATCCCCGGCTCCGGCAGCGACTCGGGCACCTTCGAGACCTACGCGGGCGGCGTGCTCGTGACCGGCACGAACGGCCATTGCGCGCACGTCGGGGGCACCCTGGTCATGGGCACCCACTCGGTCGACCACTTCACCTTCAGCTCGGGCCCGGTCGCCTGCGGCTGACCGGGGGGATGAGGTCCTTTCGGCCGCCCCGGAAGGACCTCATCGGGTCTTGTCCAGTCGTGCCAACGCTTCCTCGTACCCACGCACCAGCTCGGCCATCACCTCGGCCACCGGCCGCACGCGGTCCATGCGGCCGACGATCTGGCCCACCGGCATCGACACCACCGTCGGGTCGTCGGCGGCGTGGATGCGGTTGTGCGCGTGGGACACCAGGAGGTTCTGCAGGGGCATCGGCAGTGGTTGCGGGGCGTCGTCCGCGGTCCAGGCGTCCGTCCAGCGCGTTTTGAGCAGGCGAGCGGGCTTGCCGGTGTAGATGCGGGTGCGCACGGTGTCGGCCGAGGTCGCGTCGAGCAGCGCCGTCTGCATGGCGCCCGAGCCCGGCATCGTGGTCCGGTATTCCTCGGTGGCGAGCCAAAAGGAGCCCATCCACACGCCGGCGGCGCCCAGAGCCAGCGCGGCCGCGACCTGGCGGCCGGAGCCGATGCCGCCGGCGGCGAGCACCGGCACGCGGTCGCCGACGGCGTCGACGATCTCCGGCACCAGCACCATCGACGCGATCTCACCGGTGTGCCCACCCGCTTCGTAGCCTTGGGCCACCACGAGATCCACGCCGCGCTCCACGTGCCGCACCGCATGTTCGCCCTTGCCCGCCAGCGCCGCCACGGGCACGCCGGCCGCGTGCGCGCGGTCGATCACATCTTCGGGCGGCGAGCCCAGCGCGTTGGCGATGAGGCTGATGCGGTGCTTCAGCGCGACGTCCACATGGGACCGCGCCACGGAGTGCAGCCAGCCGAGCACGCCGGCGCGTTCGTCGGTGTCGTCGGGCAGCGGGGGCACCGCGAGGTCCCGGAGCACCTGCGCGACAAAGGACCGGTGCGCGTCCGGGATGAGCTTCGTGAGGTCGACCTGCGTGCCTTCGGCGGGGATCTTGGCGGGCATCACGATGTCGACGCCGTAGGGCTTTCCGTCGGTGTTGTCGTCCATCCAGGACAGCACGCCGTCGAGCTCGGCCGCGTCGTTGAACCGCACGCAGCCGAGCACACCGAGACCGCCGGCGCGGCTGAGGGCGGCGGCCACGTGTTCCGACGGGGTGAAGCCGACGATCGGCAGCTCGATGCCGAGCCGTTCGCAGAGGGCGGTCCGCATGCGCGCTCCTAGGCGGGTTCGTGGTCGGCCGCGTAGCGCTGGGCCCACGGGTAGTCGGGTTTGCCGCTGGGCGAGCGGCCGATCTCGTCGGCGAGCCAGACCGTGCGCGGCACCTTGTACCCCGCCACCTCGGTGCGCACGTGCGCCTCGAGCGCGGCCAGATCCGGCCGCACGCCGGGGCGCGGCTGCACGACCGCGGCCACGCGCTGACCGAGGCGCTCGTCGGGCACGCCGATCACGAGCGCGTCGAACACGTCGGGGTGCGATTTCAAGGCGCCCTCGACTTCTTCGGGGTACACCTTCTCGCCACCGGTGTTCACGCACTGCGAGCCGCGGCCGAGCAGCGTCACGGTGCCGTCGGCCTCGTAGCGGGCCCAGTCGCCGGGCACGACGTAGCGCACGCCGGCGACGTCGACGAAGATCGTGCGGCTCTTCTCGGGGTCGTTGTAGTAGCCGAGCGGCACGTGGCCGCTGCGGCCGATGAGCCCGGCCGCGCCGGGTTCGCGCTCGACCACCGCGCCGCGTTCGTCGAGCAGGATCGCGTCCTTGCCGAACGCGACGCGCGGGCCGGCGCTGTGGTCGGAATCCTTGCCCACCATGCCGATTCCGGTGAAGCCGCTCTCCGACGAGCCGATGGCGTCGGTGAGCACCACACCGGGCAGGAGGCTCAGCAGCTCCTGCTTCACCGACTGCGAGAACAGCGCGGCGTGACTGGACACGGCGACGAGCGACGACGCGTCGTACTCGCCTTCGCGGTAGGCCTCCACGAGCGGGCGCGCCATCGCGTCGCCGACGATCGTGAGCACCTGAACCTTGTTGTCCTGCACGGCTTTCCACACGTCGTGCGCGTCGAACTGCGGCACGAACACCACCGGGCTGCCGGTGAACAGCGCCCCGAAGGCGGCCCACTGCGCGGCGCCGTGGATGAGCGGCGCGGCGGGCAACCTCACGAGACTGCCGGCCTTGCCTTGCTCGGCGAGCGTCCACTCGTCGGGCACGTATTCGCCCGTCACGAAGTTGATGCCGCCGCCGAGCGCGCGCCAGATGTCTTCGTGGCGCCACAGCACGCCTTTCGGGTAGCCGGTGGTGCCGCCGGTGTAGAGGATGTAGAGGTCGTCGGAACTGCGTTCGCCGAAGTCCCGTTCCGGACTGCTCTGGGCGAGCGCCTGTTCGTAAGCGACACCCTCGAACGGCGTATCCGACCCGTCCTCGACCACGACAACGTGTTTCAGTTTCGGCGTCTCGGGCAGGACCTTGGCCACCTTGTCGGCGTACCGGCGTTCGTGCACGAGGGCCACGAGATCGGCGTTGTCGAACAGGTACCGCAGCTCGCCGTGCACGTACCGGTAGTTCACGTTCACTGCGACGGCGCGCAGCTTGTACGCGGCGAACATCGACTCCAGGGCCTCGATGGAGTTGCGGGAATAGACACCGAGGTGGGACCCGGGTCCCACGCCGTGGGCGGCGAGGTGGTGGGCCAGGCGGTTCGCCCGCGCCTCCAGCTCGGCGAACGTGACCCGCCGACCGCCGCACACGACCGCGACACGCTCCGGCACGGCGTCGACCGCGTGCTCGAGTAGATCCGCGATGTTGAGTGCCACGCCACTCAAAGTAGAACATGTTATCGTTCTCGGCAATGCCCCGCGTTTTCCGGGAGGTTCGTCTTGAGTTCCCCGCACGCTCTCGTGTCCCTGGAAGACCACACGCTCGTGGTCACGATGAACCGCCCCGAAGCGCGTAACGCCCTCACCGGCGAAATGCTCTCGATCATGACCGAGGCCTGGGACCGCGTGGACCGCGACCCCGCGGTGCGCTCCTGCGTCCTCACCGGCGCCGGCGGCGCCTTCTGCGCGGGCGCCGACCTGAAAGCCATGTCCCGCAACGCCCCTTCTCGTGCCTTCGAATCCGGCACCTTCGACCCCAGCCGCATCGACGGCCTCCTGAAGGGCCGCCGCCTCTCCAAGCCCCTCCTCGCCGCCATCGAGGGCCCCGCCATCGCCGGCGGCACCGAAATCCTCCAGGCGACCGACATCCGCGTCGCCGGCACCTCCGCCCGCTTCGGCGTCTCCGAGGCCCGCTGGGGCCTCTTCCCGATGGGCGGCTCCGCCGTGCGCCTCCCCCGCCAAATCCCCTACACCCTCGCCGCGGACCTCCTCCTCACCGGCCGCCACCTCACCGCCACCGAAGCTCTCGCCTGCGGCCTCATCGGCCACCTCGTCCCGGACGGCACGGCTCTGTCTCGGGCGCTGGAACTGGCTTCCTTGGTGAACGCCAACGGCCCGGTGGCGGTCCGCGCGATCCTCCGCACCCTGCGCGACACGGAGGGGCTGCCGGAGAACGAGGCCTTCAAGCTGGACGCGAAGTACGGGATGGAGGTGTTCGCGTCGGAGGATGCGAAGGAGGGGCCGAGGGCGTTTGCGGAGAAGAGGAAGCCCCGGTTTCAGGGCCGCTGAGGTGTCAAGCCGCGCTTTCACAGGGCGCAACACGCTGACACATCAAGACGACACGTGCCCAAGCTCTTCACCTACCTCGGCCAGCGGCGCGAGGATGTCGCGCTCGAGCTGGGATTGAAGCGCGAGGACGGCCGTAAGCTGCAGATCAAGCTCACCAACACGACCGCGGTCGACGAACTTACGAAGCAAGCCGATGCGCTCTTCGCGGCCGAGTAGACGCCATGAGTTACGAACCCGTGTTCTCCTCACTGATCTTCGTCGCGTGCTCGATCGCCCCGGCTCGCCGGCTGATGAAACGTCGAGCCGAACACCTTCAGCTCCGGCACCACATTGAAGACATCAGCGCCGGCCCACGGTGATGTTCGCAACGCCGCGAGGTGGTCGGCCCGCACGGCACTCGCGCTGCATCGAAACCTTCGACACGACACTGCGATCCCTTGCCCGCGAACCGAAGGCCCTGGACGAACAACCCACCTGACCCCTCAAGACTCCACGTACCGCTCCCTCAACCTCCTCTTGTACAACTTCCCATTCGGATCCCTCGGCAACTCCTCCAGATAATCCACCGACCTCGGCAGCTTGAACCGCGCCAACCGCGTCGCCGCGAACGCCAGCAGTTCCGAAGTCAAGGCGGCTGAAGGGGAAACCCCCGGAGCCGGCTGCACCACCGCCTTGATCTCCTCGCCCCAGTCCTCGTGCGGAACCCCGAACACGGCCACGTCCGCGATCTTCGGGTGCATCACCAGCTCGCCCTCGATCTCGGCCGGGTAGATGTTCACGCCGCCGGAGATGATGAGGTCGGCGGCGCGGTCGTGGAGGTAGAGGTAGCCGTCGGGGTCGAGGTGGCCGATGTCGCCGAGGGTGAAGAGGGAGCCGACGCGGGAGCGGGCCGTTTTGGCGCTGTCGCGGTGGTATTCGAAGGACGAGTCGCCCATCTTGAGGTACACCGTGCCCACCGAGCCGGGTGGGACCTCGGCGCCCGAAGGGTCCAGGACCCGCACGGTGGAGCCCGGCCAGGGAAGGCCGACCGAGCCCGGTTTGCGCAGCCAGTCCTCCCCCGTGATCACGGTGCCGCCGCCTTCCGTGGCGGCGTAGTACTCCGTGACGACCGGGCCCCACCAGTCCAGCATGCGGCGCTTCACCTCGAGCGGGCACGGGGCGGCGCCGTGGATCATCACGCGCAGGGACGACAGGTCGAACTCCGCGCGCACGTCGTCGGGCAGCGCGAGCAGGCGGCGGAACTGCGTGGGCACCATGTGGCTGTGGGTCACGCGGTGGCGTTCGATCAGGCGCAGCATCTCGGCCGCGTCCCAGCGGTCCATGAGCACGGCGGTGTGGCCCAGCTGCACGGAAATCGCCACGAAGTTGAGCACGGCCGTGTGGTAGAGCGGCGAGCCGCACAGGTGCACGTGCCCGTCGAACGGCGCCAGCCCGAAGATCCCGAAGAACCACGTGGACGCCGCGGGCACCTCGTCCGGGTCGGCGCCGGTGAGCGGCCGCCGCACGCCCTTGGGGCGGCCTGTGGTGCCCGAGGTGTACAGCATCGGCGAGCCCGCCGTCCGCGCGAGAGGACGCCCGTCGCCCAGGCCCGCGCCCAGTTCCTCCAGGCGACGGAAGCCCGGCACGTCCCCCACCGCGAAGCGCGCGGTGAGGCCGGCCTCGTCCGCGGCGGCCACGGCGACGTCGGCGAACCGTTCGTGCGCAAGGAAAGCCTTGGCTCCGCTGTCGGTGAGAATGTAGGCGACCTCCGGGCCCACGAGGTGCCAGTTGACCACCACCACGTACAGGCCCGTCTGGATCGCGGCGAAGTACGCGGCCAGCAGCTCGTCGCCGTTGGGCAGCAGCAGCACGATCGCGTCGCCGACCTCCAGGCCCAGCTCGCGCAAGCCGAGCGCGTAGCGATTCGCCTTCGCCGCCAGCTCGCCGTAACCGACCTCGCGGCCGTCGGGGTCCACCAGTGCCACGCGGTCGGGCTCGGCCGCGGCGATCGTCCACAGTCCCAGGTCCATACGTCCAAATCTAGAACGCGTTCCACCCAAGCACAACAGCGGTCTTGCCTCCGATTCGAGAACGTGTTTCACTCAGGAACGTGACGGTCTCGGACACTCCGCTCTCGGCGCCGCTCGACGTCGGGTTCGACTACACCCGCTCGACCGGGCCCGTGCTGGGCCGGTTCGTGAATGCCCTGCGCGAGCGCCGGATCGAAGGCGTCCGCGGCAGCGACGGCCGCGTGCACGTGCCCCCGCCCGAGTACGACCCGGTCACCGCCGCGCCGCTCACCGAGTTCGTCGAGGTGGGCACCGAAGGCACCGTCGTCTCGTGGTCCTGGTGCGCGAAACCCCTGGAAGGCCAGCCCCTGGCCCGCCCGTTCGCCTGGATCCTGGTCAAGCTCGACGGCGCCGACACGGCCCTGCTCCATGCCCTCGACGCCGGTGAGCCCGCGAATGTCCACACCGGACAGCGAGTCCGGGTCCGCTGGGCCGAGGAAACCGTGGGCCACATCAGGGATATCGCGTACTTCCTGCCGATCGAAGCGGCGGACACCACACCCACCGAACCCCCTCCCCCGGTCGCGAAACGCGAAGACGGCGCCCCGGTCGAGGTGATCATCACCCCGGTCCACCTGCACTACCGCCATTCCGCCTCGCCCGAGGAAAGCCGCTACCTGCGAGCGCTCGCCGAAGGCCGGCTGATCGGCCAGCGCTGCCCCGCGTGCGAAAAGGTCTACATCCCGCCGCGCGGCGCGTGCCCCACCGACGGCGTGCCGACCACCGACGAGGTCGAGCTGCCCGACACCGGCATCGTCACCACGTTCTGCATCGTCAACGTCCCGTTCCTCGGCCAGCGCATCAAACCGCCCTACGTCGCGGCCTACGTGCTGCTCGACGGCGCCGACATCGCCTTCCTGCACCTCGTGCTCGGCTGCGCCGCCGAGGACGTGCGGATGGGGATGCGCGTGCGCGCGGCGTGGCGGCCGCGCGAGGACTGGTGGACGTCGCTGGAGAACATCAGCCACTTCGAGCCGACCGGCGAGCCCGACGCCCCGTACGAATCCTTCGCCCACCACCTGTGAGGGGGCCGCATGCCCGAAGTCGCCGTCGCCGGGTTCGCGCAGGCACCGAACGTCCGCGAAACACCCGGCACCACCAACGGCGTCGAGATGCTCGTGCCGATCCTCGCCGAGGTCTTCGCCGCCACCGGATTGTCCAAACAGGACATCGGCTTCTGGTGCTCCGGCTCGTCGGACTACCTGGCCGGGCGCGCGTTCTCCTTCATCGCGGCCGTCGACGCCCTCGGCGCCTTCCCCCCGATCCACGAGTCCCACGTGGAGATGGACGCCGCGTGGGCGCTGTACGAGGCCTGGCTGAAGATCCGCCTCGGCGAGGTCGACACCGCGCTGGTCTACGGCTTCGGCAAGGCCAGCGCCGGGCAGCTGCGGCGCGTGCTCGCACTGCAGCTCGACCCGTACGTGCTCGCGCCGCTGTGGCCCGATTCGCTCGCGATCGCCGGCCTGCAGGCGCGCCTCGGCCTCGACGCCGGGCTCTGGTCCGAAAAGGACCTCGCCGAGGTCGCGGCCCGCTGCCGCGCCGACGCCGTGGCCAACCCGACCGCGCAGCTCTCGGGTGAGGTCGACGTCGCGGCCCTGCTCGACACCCCGTACGTCGCGGATCCGTTGCGAGCCCACGACATCGCGCCGGTCACCGACGGCGCGGCGGTGCTCGTGCTGGCGAGCGCCGACCGGGCGCGGGACCTCGTGGACCGGCCGGCGATCATCACCGGCCTCGAACACCGAGTGGACTCGCCCGTGCTCGGCGCGCGCGACCTGACCCGGTCGCCGTCCACGCAAGCTGCGGCGAGCGCGCTCGACCTCGACGGCATCGAGCTGGCCGAGCTGCACTCACCGTTCACGCACCAGGAACTGATCCTGCGCACCGCGCTGAACCTCGGCGACGGCGTGCGCATCACCCCGTCCGGCGGTGCGCTCACCGGTAACCCGATGTTCTCCGCCGGGCTCGCCCGCATCGGCGAGGCGGCCGCGCGCATCCACCGCGGCGAGACGGGCAAGGTCCTCGCCCACGCGACCAGCGGCCCGGCCCTGCAGCAGAACCTCCTCGCCGTGCTGGAGGCGCGATGACCAAGCAGCTCGCCGCCGTACTCGGCACCGGCCAGACCCACCACCGCGCGAAGCGCACCGACGTGTCGATGCCCGGCCTGCTGCGCGAGGCGATCGACCGCGCGATGGCCGACGCGCAGGTCGGCTGGCACGACATCGAGGCCGTGGTGCTCGGCAAGGCACCGGATCTGTTCGAGGGCGTGATGATGCCCGAGCTGTTCCTGGCCGACGCGCTGGGCGCCACCGGGAAACCGCTGCTGCGCGTGCACACCGCGGGTTCGGTCGGCGGGTCCACGGCGCTCGTGGCCACGTCGCTGATCCAGGCCGGCGTGCACCGGCGGGTGCTCACGGTGGCGTTCGAGAAACAGTCGGAGTCCAACGCGATGTGGGGCCTGTCGATCCTGCCGCCGT
This sequence comes from Amycolatopsis rhabdoformis, assembly GCF_035918295.1. GTDB lineage: Bacteria > Actinomycetota > Actinomycetes > Mycobacteriales > Pseudonocardiaceae > Amycolatopsis > Amycolatopsis rhabdoformis. The sequence continues at coordinate 442,914 of NZ_CP142149.1, read as the reverse complement.
TCCAGATGCCGGTGGGCGCCGGTGCGGGCGGCTACTTCGCGCCGCACGTGCGCTCGTACCTGCGCCGCTCGGGGGCGCCTTCGCACGTCGGCGCGATCGTGGCGGCCAAGGACCGGCGCAACGGCGCGCTCAACCCGTACGCGCACCTGCGCCAGGCCGACATCACGGTGGAGTCGGTGCAGGCGTCGCAGATGCTGTGGGACCCGATCCGGTACGACGAGACCTGTCCCTCGTCCGACGGCGCCTGCGCCATGGTGCTCGGCGACGAGGCCGCGGGCGACGCCGTGCCCGGCGGGGCCGCGTGGATCCACGCCACGGCGATGCGCACGGAACCGACCACGTTCGCCGGCCGCGACCAGGTGAACCCGCGCGCGGGCCGCGACGCGGCGGCGGCGCTGTGGCGGGAGGCCGGGATCACCGATCCACTGTCCGAAGTGGACGTCGCGGAGATCTACGTGCCGTTCTCCTGGTTCGAGCCGATGTGGCTCGAGAACCTGGGGTTCGCCGCCGAGGGCGAGGGCTGGAAGCTCAGCGAGGCCGGTGAGACGGCGCTGGGCGGGCGGCTGCCGGTGAACGCGTCGGGTGGGGTGCTGTCGTCGAACCCGATCGGCGCGTCGGGGATGCTGCGGTTTTCCGAGGCGGCCAAACAGGTGATGGGCCGCGCCGGCGACTACCAGGTGGACGGCGCGCGGGTGGCGCTCGGCCACGCGTACGGCGGCGGCTCGCAGTACTTCAGCATGTGGGTGGTGGGCTCGGCGAAGCCCGGCTCATGACCGCCGGCGCCGCCCGCGCAGCGCGAACAACGTGCCGAGGGCACCGAAGGCGGCGCCGAGCGCGAGCGGGCCCGCCGAACTCTGCCGGGGCGCGATCACCGGCCGCAGCTCCGTGGGCGAGGGCGGGGGCACCGGTTTCCGCGGGGCGTCGCGGGCGGTGGCCGTCCACGCCGTGATGTACACGAGCATGCGGGCGATCAGGGAGATGAAGAACAGCAGACCGATCACGGACCCGAACGCCACGCCCGAGGGCGACGCGCTGATCAAGTTCAGGTAGATCCCGCCGGCCTGTTTCAGCAGCTCGAAACCCAGAGCCGCGGCGACCGCGCCCCGCATCGCGCTGCGCCAGCCCACACGTTCGCGCGGCAGCCGCGTGAGGACCCAGAGGAACACCAGCCAGTCGGCCAGCAGCGCGAGCGGCACCGACGTCGCCGAGAGCACCTGGTGTCCCCAGCTCGTGTCGTCCACGCCGACGAGTTTCAGCAGGTAGCGGCCCACGGCGGTGCCCGAAACGGTGATCCCGAACGACACCAGCAGCGCAGCCGCGAGACCCAGCAGCGCGAGCACGTCCATCATGATCGTGCGCAGCAGCGGCCCCTCGGAGCGGTTCTGGCCGTACATCGCGGTGAGCGCGTCGCGCAGCGAGTTCATCCAGTTCCAGCCGGAGTACAGGCCCACCACGAGACCCGCGACCCCGACGCTGGTGCGCTGCTCCACGAACCCGGTGAGCAGGTCGGCGGCCTTGTCGCCGAGCGAGCCCGGCAACGTGCCGGAGATGGCGTGCAGCATCTGGTCGAGCAGGTGCGGCTGCGTGGCCAGCACGAACCCGGCGGCCGACGACGCCAGCATCAGGATCGGCACCAGCGAGAGCAGGCTGAAGTACGTGATCGAGGCGACGTAGTGGTAGCCCCCGTACTCGAGGTACCGGTTGGTGGCCAGCGCGAGGTGGTCGAGCCAGCGGTACCGGGCACGCGCGCGGGCCCACCGGCTCGGCCCGGGCAGTTGACGGTTCACGGTCACTGTCTACCCAGCCGGGGCCGGGTTTGTCTCGCCGACCCGCGATTCAGCCGAGGACCACGGGTTTGTCGTGATCGTCTCGGGGCGGCGGCGCGTCCGTGGTCGCGAAGACAGTCGCGCCGAGGAACTCGAGTTCGCAGCCGAGCGGGGTGAGGAACGGGGTGTCGGCGGCGTCGCGACCGGTGGCGATGCGGAGCATCGTCTGGCGCGGCGCCAGGCGGGTCGCGTCGAAGACCAGCCAACGCCCGCCGACGCCGGCCTCGAACACGGCGTGGAAGTCCATCGGCTTGAGGCCCGGCGCGTACACGGTGGCGAAGCGCGCGGGGATGCCCGCGGCGCGGCAGAGGGCGATGCCGGCGTGGGCGAAGTCGCGACAGGCGCCTTCGCCGGCTTTCAGGGTGGCGACGGCGTCGCGGCCTTCGGGGGTGGCGGGGACGTAGGTGAGCCGGCGGTGGAGGTGGTCGGTGATGGCGCGGACGCGGTCGCGGTCGTCGGTGGCTGGGTTGTCTGCGGCTGGGTGGTTGGCGGCTGGGGCGGTGGCGGCTGGGTCGTTGGCAGCTCTGCGGCTGTGCGGGTTCATGCGGTCGGCCGGGCAGAAGCGGCTGGGGCGGGTGTAGCGGGCGAGGTCGGCGAGCGTCACGGGTTCGGCGGTGACGCGGCAGAGCGTGCGTTCGGCGTGGTAGGTCACGCGGTGCTCGCCGGCCGGCAGGTCGTACACCTCGGCGCGGGTGCCGTGGTCGAGCTCGGCGATACGCGGGGCGCCCGCGGCGGACACGGTCAGCTCGTCAGTGTCGGCGTGCACGGCCGTGACCGAGATCGCGGCGAGCCCGGGCTTCGTCACCCGGACGCCGAACTCGACGTCGACCGTCACGCGTTGCGCCACCTGGCCATCATGCCGGTTTCGGGCGCATCCGGCCTGGTCAGGCGTAGCGGACCTGGTAGTGCTTGATGCCGTTGAGCCAGCTCGAGCGCAGCCGCTGGGGCGGCGCGACCTCGGCGATGGCGGGCATCACGTCGGCGATCGCGGAGAAGATGAGGTCGATTTCGAGGCGGGCGAGGTTGGCGCCGAGGCAGTAGTGCGAGCCGGTGCCGCCGAAGCCGACGTGGGGGTTGTCCTCGCGGAACACGTCGAAGCGCTCGGGCTCGTCGAACACGTCCGGGTCGAAGTTGGCCGAGCTGTAGAACATGCCGACGCGGTCGCCGCGGCGGATGTGCGCGCCGCCGAGCTCGGTGTCGCGGGTGGCGGTGCGCTGGAAGGCGACCACGGGCGTGGCCCAGCGGACGATCTCGTCGGGCGCGGTCTTGGGCTTTTCGGCGCGGTAGCGGGCCCACTGGTCGGGGTGGTCGAGGAAGGCCTTCATGCCGTGGGTGATGGCGTTGCGCGTGGTCTCGTTGCCGGCGACGGCGAGGAGGATCACGAAGAAGCCGAACTCGTCGGAGCCCAGCGCTTCGCCGTCGACGTCGGCCTGCACGAGCTTGGTCACGATGTCGTCGACCGGGCAGCGGCGGCGTTCCTCGGCCATGTTCCAGGCGTAGCCGACGAGCTCGGCGCTGGCGGTGAGGGGTTCGAGCTCGTACTCGGGGTCGTCGTAGGCCACCATCTGGTTGGACCAGTCGAAGATCTTCATACGGTCTTCCTGCGGCACGCCGATGAGCTCGGCGATGGCCTGCAGCGGCAGCTCGCACGCGACGTCGGTGACGAAATCGCCGTGACCCTTGCGTCTGGCCTCGGCGACGATGCGCTCGGCGCGCTCGCGCAGGGTGTCCTCGAGCTTGGCGATCGAACGCGGCGTGAAGCCCTTCGCGACGATGCGGCGCAGCTTGGTGTGCTGCGGGGCGTCCATGTTGAGCAGCACGAGGCGGTTGGCGTCGAGGTTCTGCTCGGTCATCGAGTCGTCGAAGCGGATGATCGCGGTCTTCTCCCACGACGAGTAGAGCTCGCTGTCGCGCGAGACTTCCTTCACGTCGGCGTGGCGCGTGACGACCCAGTAGCCGTCGTCGCCGAAGCCCGCGGTGTTGCGCTGCTGCGGGTTCCACCACACGGGCGCCGTGCGGCGCAGCTCGGCGAACTCCTCCAGCGGGAGGCGGTTCGCGTAGAGATCCGGGTCCGTGAAGTCGAAACCGGCGGGCAAAAGCGGAGCGGCCACGGCTGCCTCCTGCACGGGATCGGTGGTGATTCGCGCACTGCAACACGTTCTATGAAGTATTGGAGCATACGGTGTTAACTTACGGAACCCCGTTTGGTGATACCCGTTTACTTTACCGATTCTGCGCTGGTGAACGAGCGCTCAGTCGGACCAGATCAAGATGGCCGGCTTGCTGGGCGTTGTTGCCTTGAGCGGGAACGTGTTCTAGTTTTGGTGGAGATTTCAGTCTCGCGAAGGGAGCTCCCCGTGGGTGAACCGGTGATCGTGGCCGCCGTGCGCACGCCGATCGGCAAACGCGGCGGCGCACTCTCGGCCCTGCACCCCGCCGAACTCCTGGGCACCGTGCAGCGCGCCGTGCTCGACGGCGTCGACCCCGCCCTCGTCGAGCAGGTAATCGGCGGCGCGGTGACCCAGGCCGGCGAACAGGCCGGCAACCTCACCCGCACGGCCTGGCTCCACGCCGGCCTACCCGAACCAACCGGCGCCACAACCATCGACGCCCAGTGCGGCTCCGCGCAGCAAGCCGTGCACCTCATCGCCGGCCTCATCGCGGCGGGCGCCATCTCGGTGGGGGTGGCGTGCGGGGTGGAGTCGATGAGTCGGGTGCCGTTGGGTGCCAACCGGGGCTTGGCGGGCTTGGCCGGTTCGGTGGGCTCGGCAGGCTTGGCGGGTTCGGTGGGCTCGCCCGGCCCAGCGGGCCTGGCTGGCTCAGCGGGCCCGGCCGGCTTAGCGGGTTCGGCAGGGTTGGCGGGCCCGGCCGGCTTAGCGGGTTCGGCGAGTTCGGTGGACTCGGCGGGTTCAGCGGGCCCGGCCGGTCCAGCGGGCTCGGCAGGCTTGGCGAGTTCGGTGGGCTCGGCGAGTTCGGTGGGCTCGGCGAGTTCGGTGGGCTCGGCGAGTTCAGCGGGCCCGGCCGGTTCAGCGGGCCCGGCCGGCTTGGCGAGTTCGGCAGGCTTGGCGGGTTCAGCGGGTTCAGCGGGTTCGGCGAGTTCGGTGGGCTCGGCGAGTTCGGCGGGCTCGGCAGGTTCGGCACGGCCGGCAGGCCCGGCCGGTTCGGCGGGCCCGGCAGGCTTGGCGGGCCCGGCAGGCTTGGCGGGCCCGGCCGCCCCGGCCGGCTCGGCGGGCTCAGCGGGTTGGGCGGGGTCGGTGGGTTCCCCGCGTCCCCCGTCGTGGTCGATCGACCTGCCGAACCAGTTCGAAGCGGCCGAACGCATCGCCACCCGCCGCGGCCTCACCCGCGCCGACGTGGACGCTTTCGGCCTGGCTTCCCAGCACAAAGCCGCCGCCGCGTGGGCCGCGGGCCACTTCGACGCGGAGATCGTGCCGGTGCGCGTCCCGGCTGATTCCGACTTCCTGGTCACCCGCGACGATGGCCTCCGAGAGACCACTGTGGACGGTCTAGCCCGCCTCAAGCCCGTGCTCCCCGGCGGCCTCCACACGGCCGGCACCTCCTCCCAAATCTCCGACGGCGCGGCCGCCCTGCTGCTGATGGACTCCGCACTCGCCCGATCCCTCGGCCTCCGCCCGCTCGCCCGCATCCTGGCCCAGGCCCTGGTCGGCGCCGAGCCCTACTACCACCTCGACGGCCCCATCCAGGCCACCTCCCGCGTCCTCGCCTCGGCCGGCATGACCATCGACGACCTGGACCTGTTCGAGGTCAACGAAGCCTTCGCCTCGGTCGTCCTCTCGTGGCAATCCGCGCACCACCCCGACCCCACCCGCGTCAACATCAACGGCGGCGCCATCGCCCTCGGCCACCCCGTCGGCAGCACCGGCGCCCGCCTCCTCACCACCGCCCTCCACACCCTCCCCCGCCTCCCCGCCACCACCGCCCTCATCACCATGTGCGCCGGCGGCGCGATGTCAACGGCCACAATCATCGAACGCCTCTGACCCGGCCTCGGCGCCGGTCTGCCGACCGGAGCGGCTCGCCGCCGGGGTTCAGCCAACCGGCACGGCTCACCTCTGCAGTTCAGCGATTTGCGGCCGCTCACCGCGGCGGTCAACGAACGAGCGCAGCTCGCCACAGCAGCTGGGCCAACCTGCGCAGCTCGCCACACCGGTTGGCCGGCCGCCGCAGCTCACCGCAGCAATTCACCGAACCAGCAGAGCCCGCCGCAGCAGTTCGACCAACCTGCACAGCCCGCCGCAGCGATTCGGCCAAGTGCTGCTCACCGAGCAATTCACTGAGCCGGCACGGCTCACCGCTGCAGTCACCAACTGCTGCAACTCACTGCGGCGGCGCTTCCCCGACACCGCGAGCGCACCGAGCCGCCCGCCCGCGCTCGCTCCACCGAACGACCTCGCGCATTATGTGCGACACCGCGCGAAACGGCGGCGCACTCGAATCCGCCGCATGAGCGCTCCTCGACTGACTTTTCGCCACCGATTCCGTAGCCCGGCGCCGCTCAAACCGTCTCTGCCACCCAACGCGCGCTGACTCCGATTCGCCCGACACCTCGGCGACCCGGCCTACCCTGGATCGATGAGACTCACCGCAACCGTGCTCGGCGCCCCCGACCCGCGGGCGCTGGCGAAGTTCTATCAAGCCCTGCTCGGCTGGCCCCTCGGCGCGGACGAGCCCGACTGGGTCACGCTGCGGCCACCCGAGGGTGGGCCCGGGTTGTCGTTCCAGCTGGAACGCGAGCTGGTGCCGCCGAAGTGGCCGCAGGCACCCGGCTACCAGCAGATGATGCTGCACCTGGACATCGAGGTCGACGACCTCCCGAAGGCCGGCGCCAAAGCGGTCGCGGCCGGCGCGCGCCTGGCGGAATTCCAGCCACAGGAGCACGTCCGCGTGTACCTCGACCCGGCCGGACATCCGTTCTGTCTGTGGGCTTAACCCTGATCCGGCTCACCGGCGCGGCCGACAGCACGGCAACCGCTGGGCGGCATCCGCCAGCGGCAACCGCCGGGTCGGGTATCTGCCCGCCTCGCAACAACTGCATCGCCACCAATCCCGGGCAATAACCCGCTCAGGACAACGGCACCGCCACCGCGCCGGGTGGCATCCGGTCCGGGTCGCGGCGCCAGGCCGCGGCGAAGGCGTGCGCGAGCCGTTTCGGTACCTCGACCTGCGCGCCGCCCTGGTGGTAGTCGATGGTGATCAGGGTGGCGTCGACGTCCCAGGGGACGCGGTGGAGCAGCTTCGCGTAGTCGGCGCTCGACGAGACGAACCCGAGCACCCGCCGCGCACCGAGGCGGTGGACCTCGTGCAGGAGGGCGGCTTCGAGGGTCCCGGAGGGCCAGTCGGTGAGGCGCAGCTTCCGGTCGTAGTAGGCGATCGGCTCCTCAGCCCTCGCGACGCCGTAGCCGCCGCTGAGGATGAGCAGTCGTCCGGACGCGGCAGCGTCAGGCAGGGCGTCGCCGACGTTGCGGTAGAAGTGCCCGCTGTACCGCTGCCACGCCGGCAACCACGCGCGCTCGTCGACAGCCGAGCGCGGCAGGATGTCCGCGCGCGCCCGCATGAGGTCCGCGGGCCACTCGCCCGCCGCCCCCACCCGCGGACCACCCCCGGCGACCTTCGCCTTCGACGGCCCGATGATCAGCACCGTGCCCGGCTCGTCGACCAGGCCCTCCAGACTCATGCCCGCATTGAACCACCCAGTCCGATGCCCGACCTCGGCCACACATTCGGCCGGCCACCGCCCCGCGACCCTCCGCCAGCTCGGCCGGCCCTGCCCCGGCAACCCGAAGCGGCCGCCACCAGCCAGCGCCATCGCTCAGCATCCGCCCGCGCACCCGACAACTCCCAGGAAACCTCTGCCAGCTCGAGGGAACCCGCCCAGGCAACTCCAACCGGGCCGCCACCGCCCCCGCACACCCGACAACCCCCAGCAACCCGCTACCTGCCCGATCGAACCCGCCCAGACGACTCCAACCGGGCCGCCACCGCCCCCGCACACCCGACAACCCCCAGCAACCCGCCACCAGCCCGATCGAACCCGCCCAGGCAACTCCAACCGGGCCGCCACTGCCAGTGCCATCGCCGAACGCGTTGCCCAGAGGAATCGGCCACCCGGCGCTGACCGGTCAACCCCAGCACCAACTCCCTGGTCCGCGATGCTCGCCGAAACCTCGGCCCACGCAACCAGAGCGCACCCACCCACAGCCGCCCGCTCGCACCGGACCCCCAAGTCAGGCGCGGCACACCCCAGGCCGCCGCCCTCCCACGGCCCCCGTCAGGCGCCAGAAACCGACTCACTCACTCCAGCCACACCACCGTCCTTCCCGCCAACCCACCGCCGAGGCAAGAGAAACCCAGCCCCAAAAAACTCAGCCCAACACCGTCCTCTCCACCGGCCCGTTGTCCGGCCTCGCGAACCTCACCCACGCACCCCCGTCATGCCACGACTCCGTGAACAGCGTGTTGTCCGCGACCCACGTATAAACCGCCTCCCCGATGTCGAGGTGAAAAAGATGGCTCGCCGGGTCCACTTCCAGCCGCGACAGCGACTCCGGGTCCGTGATTTCCGAAGCAACGCCCGCGAGCTTCGCGTCGCCCTCGCCGCCGTCTTCGATGCCCGGGTAGGCGTGGAGGGCGAAGCGGCCGTCGCGTTGGAGGTCGCGGGCCTTGACGGCGTGAAGCATCGAGCCGATGTACAGGCGGCCGTCGTCGCGGAAGGAGACTTCGGAGCCGCTCACGCGGGGTGAGCCGTCGCGGCGGAGGGTGGCCAGGACGTGGGATTCGCCGGAGGTGAAGCGTCGGTGGACGTGGGCGGCGAGGGACGGGGCCGCCGCCGCGAAGCTCTGCCAAGTGGTCATGCGACGCAGTCAAGCACCCACCCCCGACAAAACTAAGCGCCGTACACCGGTTCGGGTGACCCCGCCTCGGCCAGCAGCGAAAACACCACCGGCCCCAGTTCCCCCGGCGACCACCGCGATCCCTTGTCCCGGCACGGGCCGTGCCGCCAGCCGTCCGCCACGGACACGCGGCCACCGTCCACTTCGAACACTCGGCCCGTGACCCCGGCCGACTCCCGGGAACCCAGCCACACCACCAACGGCGACACGTTCTCCGGCGCCATCGCGTCGAACCCCGACGCCGGCGCCGCCATGTCGAACGTCCCCTCCGTCATCCGCGTGCGCGCGGCCGGCGCGATCGCGTTCACCAGCACGCCGTAGCGCCCCAGCTCCGCCGCCGCCACCGACGCGAGCCCCAGGATCCCAGCCTTGGCCGCCGAGTAGTTCCCCTGCCCGACACTGCCCAGCAGCCCCGCGCCCGAGCTCGTCATCACCACGCGCGCCTCCCGCGCCCGCCCCGCCTTCGCCTCGAAACGCCAGTACGAAGCCGCGTGCCGAAGCGGCGCGAAGTGCCCCTTCAGGTGCACCCGCACCACGGCGTCCCACTCGTCCTCCCCCAGGTTCACCAACATCCGGTCACGCAGGAACCCGGCGTTGAGCACCAGCACATCCAGCGCCCCGAACGCCGAAACTGCCGTCGACACCAACGAAGCCGCCCCCGTCCAAGAAGCCACATCAGACGGGTCGGCCACCGCTTCCCCGCCCAGCGCCCGGATCTCGCCCGCCACCACTGAAGCCGGCCCCGCCGCACCACCCGACCCGTCCAGCGCGGCGCCGACGTCGTTCACCACCACCCGCGCGCCCTCGGCCGCGAACGCCAGCGCGTGCGCCCGCCCGATCCCGCGTCCCGCGCCGGTGACCACCACCACGCGCCCGTCGACCAGTCCCACCGTCACCCTCCTCGCAAGTACGCCGGCGCTTCCCCGCCGCCGTGCACCGCCAACCGCGCCCCGCTCACGTACGAAGCCAACGGAGAAGCCAAAAACACCGCACACGCGCCCACCTCGAACGGCGTCCCCAACCGCCCCAACGGCACCGTCTCCGCCACCCCGGGCCCGTACAGCCCCGGCGACGTCCCCACCATCCCCACGTCCAGCGCGTTCACCCGCACCTTCGGCGCCCACTCCACCGCCAGCGTCGCCGTGAGGTTGTCGAGCCCCGCCTTCGCCGCCCCGTACGCGGCCGTGCACGGCGAAGGCCGCAACGCGCTGACACTGCTCACGTTCACGATCACCCCACCACTTTCCTGCCCCTGCATCACGGCATTGGCCGCCTGCGCCACCCCCAGCGGCGCCAGCAGGTTCAGCGTCACGACCTTCGAGTGGAACCGCGGCGACGCCGTCGCGGTCTCGGCGAACGGTGCTCCCCCGGCGTTGTTCACGAGCACGTCGAGCCGCCCGTACTCGGCCACGACCACCGCGACCAGCCGCGACACCTCCGCCGGCTCCCGCACGTCACACGCCACGAAGTCCGCGCCGGCACCGGTTCGCGCGCACGTGACCACACGCGCGCCCGCTTCTCGGAACGCCGCGGCGATCCCCGCGCCGACCCCGCGCGTGCCGCCGGTGACCAGCACCACGGCGCCGTCGAGCCGAAGATCCAGTGCCACCCGAGACCTCCCGCTCCGTCGCCGTTGCCGTGCTAACGTACCAAGCAAGTGCTAGGTTCGTAACCCGTCAGAGGTGACCATGACCGTGTCCGCGCACTCCCCGGCGCCCGGCATCACCGTCGTCACGGTGGCCGCCCCGCCGGTCAACGCCCTCACCGCACAAGGCTGGTTCACCCTCGCCGAAGCCGTCACGAACGCCGGCCGCGACCCGGAAACCCACGTGGTGGTGCTGCGCGCGGAGGGCCGCGGCTTCAACGCCGGCGTGGACATCAAGGAGATCCAGCGCGACCCCGGACACACCGCGCTGATCGGCGCGAACGAAGGCTGCGCCGCCGCGTTCTCCGCCGTGTACGACTGCGCGGTGCCAGTGATCGCGGCCGTGCAGGGGTTCTGCCTCGGCGGTGGCGTCGGGCTCGTGGGCAACGCCGACGTGGTCGTGGCCAGCGAAGACGCGACGTTCGGCCTGCCCGAGGTCGACCGCGGCGCGCTCGGCGCCGCCACGCACCTCGCGCGGCTCGTGCCCCAGCACCTCATGCGCGCGCTGTACTACACGGCGGAAACGATCTCCGCGAAGCAGCTTCACCACCACGGTTCCGTGTACGCCGTCGTGCCCCGCGAAGAGCTCGACGCCACCGCGCTCGCCTTGGCCCGCCGCATCGCGGCTAAAGACCCGCGCGTGATCCGCGCGGCGAAGCAGGCCATCAACGGCATCGACGTGCAGCCCGTGCACCGCAGCTACCGCTTCGAACAGGGCTTCACCTTCCAGCTCAACCTCGCCGGCGTGTCCGGCACCGCCCGGCAGCAGTTCCTCGACGGAGGGGAAAAGCCTTGAGCGACAAGCGGATGACGGCCGACGAGGTGGTCGCCGAGCTGCGCGACGGCATGACCGTCGGCCTCGGCGGCTGGGGGTCGCGGCGCAAGCCGATGGCCCTCGTGCGCGCGATCCTGCGCTCGCCGCTCAAGGACCTCACGGTGGTGTCCTACGGCGGTCCCGACGTCGGCCTGCTCGCCGCCGCCGGCAAGATCTCGCGGCTCGTCTTCGGGTTCGTCACGCTCGACTCGATCCCGTACGACCCGTGGTTCGCCCGCGCGCGCGAGGCCGGCCGCGGGTTCGCGGTGACCGAGTACGACGAGGGCGTGCTCGGCACCGGCCTTTCCGCTGCGGCACAACGGCTCCCGTTCCTCCCGACCCGCGCCGGCCTCGGCTCCGCCGTGCTCACGCTCAACCCGCACCTGCGCACCATCCGATCCCCGTACGCCGACGGCGAAGAGCTCCTGGCCGTGCCCGCCTTGAAGCTCGACGCCGCCCTCGTGCACCTCAACCGCGCCGACGCCCGCGGCAACGCCCAGTACCTCGGCCCCGACCCGTACTTCGACGAGCTCTTCGCGCTCGCCGCCGAGCGCTGCTACGTCTCGGCCGAACGCCTCGTCCCCACCGCCGAACTCACCGAAACCGCGCCGGTGCAAAGCCTGCTGCTCACCCGCGCGAGCGTGCACGGCGTCGTCGAAACCCCGCACGGCGCCCACTTCACCAGCGCCGTGCCCGACTACGGCCGCGACGAGAACTTCCAACGCCACTACGCCGCCTCGGCCAAGGACCCCGACCGGTGGCCGGCTTTCGCCGACCGATTCCTCTCCGGCGACGAAGCCCAGTACCAACGCGAGGTCGCCCGCTTCGCCGAGGAGGCGGCATGAGCTCGGAATCGCGACAGCCTGCTCGTGCCGCTGACCGGGTGCGGGTGTCCCGCAAGACACCGGGCGGCATGACCGACGTGACCCGCGCCGACTACGCCGTGATCGCCTGCGCCGAGCTCTTCCGCGGCGCCGGCGAAATCGTCGCCAGCCCCATGGGGTTCATCCCGGCCCTGGGCGCGAAACTCGCCCGGCTGACCTTCGCACCCGACCTGCTGCTCACCGACGGCGAAGCCCACCTCGTCGACCGCGACGGCGTGATCGAAGGCTGGCAACCGTTCCGCAAAGTCCTCGACACCGTGGTCCCGCACGGAAAGCGGCACGTCGTGATGGGCGCGAACCAGCTCGACCGCGAAGGCAACCAGAACATCTCCGCCATCGGCCCGCACGCGAAGCCCACGAAGCAGCTTCTCGGCCTACGCGGCGGCCCCGGCAACACCGTGAACCACCGCACGAGCTACTGGGTGCCCCGCCACAGCCGCCGGGTCTTCGTCGACCGCGTCGACGTGGTGTCCGGCGTCGGCTACGCACCGGCGAATTCCCTGCCGTACCACGACGTGTACCGCGTGGTGACCAACCTCGGCGTGCTCGACTTCGGCGGCCCGGACCACGCACCCCGGCTGCTCTCGACCCATCCCGGCGTGTCCGTCGAAGAAGTGGAAGCAGCCACCTCCTTCCCCCTCGACACGTCCATCACCGAGCCGACGCGGCCGCCCACCGACGCCGAGCACCGGCTCATCCGCGAGGTCCTCGACCCGAAGTCCCTGCGTGGCCAGGAAGTCCCGTGAAGACGGCCCTGACCGACCTCGTCGGCGTGCGCCACCCCGTGGTGCAGACCGGCATGGGCTGGGTCGCCGGCCCGCGGCTCGTGTCCGCCACGGCCGAAGCCGGCGGCCTCGGCATCCTCGCCTCGGCCACGATGACCTACGACGAGCTGGCCGCCGCCCTCAAGGAAACCCGCGCCCGCACGGAAAACCCGTTCGGCGTGAACCTGCGGGCCGACGCCGAGGACGCCGCCCGGCGGGTCGACCTGCTCATCACCGAAGGCGTGCGCGTCGCGTCGTTCGCGCTGGCGCCGCGGCGGGAGCTGATCACCAAGCTCAAGGACCACGGCGTGGTCGTGCTCCCTTCGGTGGGCGCCGCTCGGCACGCGGAGAAGGTCGCGGAATGGGGCGCCGACGCCGTGGTGGTGCAGGGCGGCGAAGGCGGCGGCCACACCGGCGGCGTCGCCACGACGTTGCTGCTGCCCGCGGTGCTCGACGCCGTCGACATTCCCGTGGTGGCCGCGGGCGGCTTCTTCGACGGCCGCGGCCTGGCCGCCGCGCTCGCCTACGGCGCGGCCGGGATCGCCATGGGCACCCGCTTCCTGCTCACGCGCGAAAGCACCGTGCCCGACGGCGTGAAGCAGCGTTACCTCGACCACGACCTCACCGGCACCCTGGTCACCCGCAAGGTCGACGGCCTGCCCCACCGCGTGCTGCGCACCGGGCTCGTCGACGCGCTGGAGAAGTCCGGGCCGCTGTCCGGCTTCGTCCGGGCCGCGGGCAACGCCGCGCGCTTCCGGCGGCTGAGCGGACTTTCCTGGACCGCGCTCGCCCGCGAAGGCCTGCGGTCGCGCCGCGGCGGGCGCACACGGGCGCAGGTGCTGATGGCCGCGAACACCCCGATGCTGCTGCGCGCGGGCCTCGTCGACGGCGATCCGGCGGCCGGGGTGCTGGCGTCGGGGCAGGTCGTCGGGCTGCTGCACGACCTGCCGTCGGTGGCGGGCCTGATCGAGGAGATCGTGGCCGACGCGGAGGCGATCCTGCGCCGCCTCGGCGACGGCGGTTGTGCTTGACTTCAAGGCATGATCTCGGAAAGCCGCTGCCCGGTCGCGGAGGGCGAGCTCGCCGTCCGCACCGGTGGCGAGGGCCCGATGCTGCTGCTCATCCCCGGGGGCACCGGGGGCGCGGACGCGCTGCGCGCGCTGGCCAAGAACCTGCAGGCCGACCACACCGTGGTCACCTATGACCGGCGCGGCCACTTCGCCAGCACCGACACCACCTCGGGCCCGGTGCCCGTTTCGCGCCACGCGGACGACACGCTCGCGGTGCTCGACCACGTCGGCGCCGGCCCGATCCCCGTGTTCGGCACCAGCGCCGGCGCGCTCATCGGCCTCGACCTCGCCGCGCGCCACCCCGACCGGGTGTCGGTGCTCGTGGCGCACGAACCGCCCGCGGTGCAGCTGATGCCCGACGCCACCGGCTGGCTCGAGGCCGTGAACGACCAGGTGCGGCTGGCCCGTTCGGGTGATCTGATGGGCGCCTTCACGCGCTTCACCGACGGTATCGCCGGAGCCGCGCTGCCCGACCTGCCCAACCTGCGGCTGCCGCACGAGGCCGATTGGCAGCGCCTGTTCGACCGCGAGCTGGCCGAGTTCTTCGACTACCTGCCCGACCTGCGGGCCCTGCGCCGCGCGAGCACCGAGATCGTGCCCGTCGCGGGCGAAGGCAGCCGCGGCCGGTACCACTACCAGCCGGCGAAGATCCTCGCGCTGGAGCTGGGCCTGCCGTTCGTCGAGGTGCCCGGCGCGCACCTGGCGCCCCAGCGCAACGTGCCGAAGTTCGCGGTCGCGTTGCGCGAGCTGATCAGCACCGCGCAGGCCTGAGCCTCACGCCGCGCGCACCCGGTTGCGGTAGACGAACGCCGCGATCAGGCCGGCGGCGATCACGGCCCAGCCGATGGGCTTGCCGACGGCCAGGTACGTGGTGGTGGGCAGGGAAACCGCCAACGCCAGCAGCACGGCCGCGTGGAGCACGAGCACCCCGCCGATCAACGCGGTGAGCACGGTGAGCGCGCGCCGGGACACGGACTTGCCCTGCCGCGCGCCGCCGAAGCGGTGGACCACGAGCAGCAGCGGCTTCCCGATCGCCGCCGAGCCGATCAGGACCAGGCCCAGCGGGCCGGTGAGCACGGCGTCCTGGAGTTTCACCACGAGCTCGTTGCCGCCGGTCAGGCCCAGCAGCGCGAGCATCACCACGAAGCCGACCACGGCCACGACCCCGATCGGGTCCAGGCGCCGCCGGACGGCGAACTCGCCCACCGTCACGAGCAGCGGGATGGCCGCGGAGATCGCGAGCGCCACCACTTCGCTGCCCACGACCGGGTTCAGGATCAGGTACACGACCAGTGGCACCGCGATGTTCAGCACGAGGCTCGGCAGCAGGCGGCGCATCAGTTCGGGTTTCATGAGCGGGTTCCTCCCTTTCGACGACCCGCTCAGCGTGGCTTGCGCGACGGCTCCCCCGCGTCGGCGCCAGGGTGGGAAATCCTTCTCCACCCGTGGGTCCACGCGGGGGTTTACGCCGGGTTTTGCGCCGACGCGCCCCGCCGGCGCACCAGCCCCGCCCCGACGGCCACGATCAGCAGCCACAGGATCACCACGGGACCCAGCCGCTCGCCCGCCAGCCCGAGCGCCACCGGGATCGCGAGGCCCGGGATCACCGTCGTCACGGCCCACCGCACCCCGCGGCCCGCCGCCAGCCCGGCCAGCGACCCGATCAGCGCCAACGCCGCGACGATGCCGCACAGCAGCCAGCGCGTGCCCGCTTCGAGATGGCCTTCGGACACAGACTCGACGGCGTCGCCGAGACCACCCGCGAACGCGGCCAGCAAGCCAGCGACCAGCGCGTGCAGGGGCAGCAGCAGGCGGGGGCCGAGCGCGTCGGCCGCCAGGTACGGGATGCCGCCGAAGCCCTGGTTGAGCGAGGTGCCCCAGAGCGTTGCGAGCAGGCCCAGCGCAGCGATCACGGTCCAGAACAGCCGCGCGTGCCACTCCGGGGTCGAGGCCATCGCGTCGATGACCGCGAGCACGCCTTCGCCGAGCACGATGATCGTGAACAGGCCCAGCCGTTCGCCGAAGTGCACCGTGTCGAGGCGCGCGAGAGTCGGCCGCTGCACCGGGCCGTCACGGTGCGCGAGCTTCGCGGTGACGTTGGCGACCAGCCGATCGCCCGAAACGGCGAACGTGATCACCAGGTCGAGCGCCAGCCCGAGCGCCCACAGCCCGTAGCGCCACGGCGATTCGACCCAGATCGACGCGATCCACGGGAAGACCCCGAAGCCCAGCTGCGCCACCGGCCAGTCGACGATCACCTTCACCCCGGCCCGCCGGCTCTCCCACACGCGGTCGGCCAGGGCGCGCACGGCGACGTAGGCGACCGCGAACACCTTCGCGTGCGTGCCGTGGATGTCCTCGACCGACGCGGCCATGAACGCGAGCCCCGCCATCGCCAACAGCACGGGCAGGGTGCGGGCGGCGCCTTTCGCGACGTTGCCGTAGACGGTGAAGCACATCCACGCCGTCCAGAAGGCCAGGAAGCACACCACGTACAGCCCGACGTCCGCCCACGAGGTGCTGCCGTGCACCAGGTGCGCGAGCTGCGCGACGCCGGCCACGGCCACCAGGTCGAAGAACAGCTCCAGCCAGGAAGCGTGCCGTTCCTCGCTCTTGTCGGACGCGATTGGCGAGCGCGGCGGCGGTTCGGTCGGCGGCGTCGGCGAAGTCATGGCGGTCAGTATGGCGGCCGGACTTACACCCGGGGGTTGACGACTTCAGCGCGTCTCGCGGATAGCGTCGGCGGGGTGTCCGAACCACCCGTGAACAGCAGCGTGCACCGTTGGCGGCACGCGGGGGCGTTGCTCGTCCTGGTCCTGCTCACGTGGCTCGCGGCCCGCTCGGAGCCGCGCCCGGCGTTGCACGGGCCAGGGCTCGGCGTGCTGCTCGGCCTGCTGGGCGCGCTGCTGGGCGGGGTGGTGCTGCTGC
Organism: Amycolatopsis rhabdoformis; assembly: GCF_035918295.1. Classification (GTDB taxonomy): domain Bacteria; phylum Actinomycetota; class Actinomycetes; order Mycobacteriales; family Pseudonocardiaceae; genus Amycolatopsis; species Amycolatopsis rhabdoformis. Next base: position 426,072 of record NZ_CP142149.1, on the reverse strand, counting down.
GCGTCGAACCGCGGCGGCGCGCGCCCGCGGTGCTGGAGACCGCGGCGTTCCTCGTGGTGCTGGCCAGCTCGGTCACGCTGGTGTGGCTCGAACCGAACGGCGCCGGGTTCTTCGGCGGGTTCCTGCTGGCCAGCGTGGCGTCGGCCCGGCTGAGCACGCGCGTCGGCACGGTGGTGACGGGCGTGGTCGTGGTGGCGCTCGTGGCCGCGAGCCTGCTGGGGGCGCGCCACGAGGTCGTGCCCACGCTGCTCAGCGCGCTCGGCACGCTCGCGTTCCACCGCCTCAGCCTCTACACGCGCCGGCTCAAGGAACGCACGGAAGAGCTCGAGCAGACCCGCGCGGCCCAGGTCCAGGCCGCGGCGCTGGCCGAGCGGCAACGGCTCGCGCGCGAGATGCACGACGTGCTCGCGCATTCGCTGTCCGGCCTGCTGCTGCACCTCGAAGGCGCCCGGCTGCTGTCCGTCCACAGTGGAGCCGACCCGCGGCTGACCGACACCGTGGTGCGCGCCCACCAGCTCGCGCAGAGCGGGCTCGCCGAGGCGCGCCAGGCGATCGGCGCGCTGCGCGGTGAGGACCTGCCGGGACCGGAGCGGCTGCCGGTGCTGGCGGCGGAGTTCGAACGCGACACCGGGATCCCGTGTGCGGTCAGCGTTTCCGGGCCCACGCCGGAGCTGGCCGCGCAGACGAGGCTCACCCTGTACCGGGTGGCGCAGGAAGCCCTCACGAACGTGCGCAAACACGCCGCCGCCGAGCGCGTGGACCTGCGCCTGACCTACGAACCGGACGGCACGATGCTCACCGTCGAAGATCGCGGCGGCCCGGCCGCGCCGCCCGGCGACAGCGGCTATGGCGTGAGCGGCATGCGCGAACGCGCCGAACTGCTCGGCGGCCGACTCGACGCCGCGCCCACCGGCACCGGCTTCCGCGTGAGCCTGTGGGCGCCGGCGTGATCCGCGTGCTGGTGGCCGACGACCAGCGGGTGGTACGCGACGGCCTCTCGATGCTGCTCGGACTGCTGCCGGGCGTCGAGGTCGTGGGCACCGCCGCCGACGGCGACCAGGCGGCCGAGCTGGCCGCGCGGCTGACGCCGGACGTCGTGCTGATGGACCTGCGCATGCCCCGCTGCGACGGCATCGAAGCCACGCGCCGCATCCGCGCCCACGACCACACGGTGCAGGTGATCGCCCTGACCACCTACGCCGACGACCGCTCCGTGCTCGACGCCCTGCAGGCCGGCGCCCGCGGCTACCTCACCAAGGACTCCGGCGCCGACGACATCCGCGCCGCGCTGAGCCAGGTGACGCAGGGTGCCGCGGTGATCGATCCGGCGGTGCAGCACCACCTCGTGGACGCGCTGGCGTCCGGTGTGCCGCGGGTGGCCTCGTCCTCCGCGCCCGACGGCTTGACGCCGCGCGAGGTGGACGTGCTGACGTTGATCGCCGACGGCTTGTCGAACACCGAGATCGCTCAGCGGCTCTTCGTCGCCGATGCCACGGTGAAGAGCCACATCAACCGCATCCTCGGCAAGATCGGCGCGCGCGACCGGGCGCAGGCTGTCGGGTACGCCTACCGCCACGGGCTGACTTCGGGGTGATCGCCGCCTAGAGTCGGCCCATGGCTGAGGTGCTCGCGTGGCTGCTCGACTCCGACCCGGCGCTGCGCTGGCAGGTCGAACGCGACCTGGCGGGCGCGCCACCCGACGTCTGGGAGGCGACCCGCGCCCGCGTCGCCACGGAGGGCTTCGGCGCGCGGCTGCTCGCCCTGCAGGACCCGGACGGCCAGTGGGCCGGCGGCGCGTTCTTCCCGCGCGAGTTCCAGGGCTCGCCGGAAGACGGCCAGCCTTGGACGGCGACCACGTGGTCCCTCAACGCCCTGCGCGACTGGGGCGTCGACGCGTCGGTGCTCGACGGCACGGCGGAGTTGCTGGCGCGCAACAGTCGTTGGGAATACGACAACCTGCCGTACTGGGACGGTGAGGTCGACGTCTGCATCAACTCGTGGACGCTGTCCAACGGCTTGTGGCTCGGTGCCGATGTCGACGGGATCGCCCGGTGGTTCGTGGAGCACCGGTTGGCCGACGGTGGGTGGAACTGCGAGTGGGTCGAGGGCGCGCAGCGGTCGTCCGTGCACTCGACGTTGAACGCGCTGAAGGCTTTGCTGGACTACGGGAAGTCCGGCGGCTCGGTCGGCTCGGTTCGCTCCGCTCGCCGCGCGGGCGAAGAATACCTGTTGTCCCGCAACCTCTACCGCCGCTTGTCGACGGGCGAGCCGATCGCACCGTGGGCGCTGAACTTCAGCTACCCCTTCCGCTGGTTCTACGACGTCCTCAACGCCGCCGACTACTTCCGCGCCGCCGCCCTGTTCGACGGCACCACCCCCGACCCGCGAATGGCCGACGCCATCGACGTCATCCGCACCGCCCGCCGACCCGACGGCACCTGGCTGCAATCGCGCCGCCACCCCGGCGAGGTCTGGTTCGAAATCGACGCCGCGGCGGGCGAACCGTCGAAGTGGCTCACCTTCCACGCCACGCGCGTGCTGGACTGGTGGGACTGTCACACCGGGACGGACGCGCGCACACTGGCTCGATGAGACACTCCTTCCTCACCGATCCTCCCCCGGACCTGGCCGTCGACGCGGTGTACGGCGACGACCTCGGCTCCGACGGGTACGTCAACAACCTCACGCGCGTGTGGGCCTGGCGGCCCGACGTGCTCGCCGCGTTCACCGAACTGCGCGCGACGCTCATGGGTTCCTCGAGCCTGTCCGATCGCGAGGCGGCGGTTCTGGTGGCCACCACCGCCGCCACCCGCGGCGACTCCTACTGCGCCCTCGCCTGGGGCGCACGCCTGGCCGGCCTCACCGACGACACCACCGCGGCAGCCGTGCTGCGCGGCGAGCCGGCACCGCTGTCCGCCCGCGAATCGGCCCTCGCGGCCTGGGCCCGCAACGTACTCGCCGACCCGAACGCCACGACCGCCACCGACGTGGCCACCCTGCGCACCGCCGGTCTGAACGACCGCGAAATCTTCGAAGCCACCACCTGGATCGCCCTGCGCCTGGCCTTCGCCACCGTCAACGACGCCCTCGGCGCGCCACCCGACCCCGAGCTGCGCGCGAAAGTCCCCGCCGCGGTGCGGGCTGCCGTCACCTTCGGCAGGTGACCGTTCACTCGTGCGGGTGCGAGGACCCGTCCGCCCCTGCCGCACCCCGTGAGGCGGTGTAGGCCTGAAAAGGTCGCCGCCGAAGGGGAGTTGGGCATGAAGCTGGGTCGGGCGCTCGTGCTGGCCGTGATAGTCGCCGTTCCGCCGGCCGCGCCGGCCGCGGCCACCCCGCCGGACGTGGCGACGGCGCAGGTCGCGCAGGCCGTGCGCGCGGGGACGCTGGGCCAGGACCACGGCGTCGAGGACTCGTGCACCGGCGTCGTGCAGGGGCATCAGGTGGATCTCGGCTGCCTGGCGAACGTCGTCACCCGCGACAAGACCACCGCCGAGCCCCTCACCACGCCCGCGCCGGCCGGGTTCGCACCCGCTGATCTCGCGCGGGCCTACCACCTGCCGGACGCGAGTGTCGGCGAGCGGGGCATGGTGACGATCGTCGGGATCGGCGCGTACCCGACGCTGGAGGCCGACCTCACCACCTACCGCAGCCAGTTCGGCCTGCCCGCGTGCACCACGGCCAACGGGTGCCTCAAGATCACCGACTACCACGGCGGCCCCGCGCTCAAGCCCGTCGACGGGCTCGGCGAGATCGAGGAGGCCTACGCCACCGAGACCGCGCTCGACGTCGACCTCGCCTCCGCCGCGTGCCCGATGTGCCGCATCACCATGGTGCAGATCCCGATGGACGTCGGGCGCCTGCTCAACGCCGTGCTGCTGCAGCTGCCCGGCCAGCTCGCCGACGACTTCGGCACGGCCGTGAGCTACGCGGCGAGCCTGCGGTCGAGCGCCGTCAGCATGAGTTACGGCGTGCCCACCGGGCTGCAGGGCGACTACCTCGGCACGGGCGCGCCGGCCGTGGCGTTGCACCACCCGGGCATGGCCGTGGTGGCCGCGTCGGGCGACAAGGGCTATCTCGGCGGGCCGCAGCTGTGGCCGCAGGAGCTGCCGTGGGTGACGTCCGTGGGCGGCACGTCGCTGAGCGGAACCGACGGTTCGTTCGTGCAGAAGGCCTGGGGCAGTCTCTTCACCCCGCACGGCGAGCAGCAGCAGCGCTGGGTCGGCGCCGGCAGCGGCTGTGCGCTCGACCTCGGGCCCGCGGTGGGCCAGCCCGCCGCCATCGCCGCCAACTGTTCGGGCCACCGCGCGGGCTCCGACGTGTCCGCGGTCGCCGACCCGCTCACCGGCGTGGCCGTCTACCGCTCCTACGCGCCGAACAACGGCAAAGCCGGCTGGCTCGTCGTCGGAGGCACCAGCGCCGCCTCGCCGTTCGTCGCCGGCCTCTACGCCCGGGCCGGGAACCTGTCCCAGGTGGACGGTCCGAACACCTTGTACCGCGCCCCTTCCGGCACGATCGCCGACGTCTCCTCCGGCTCCAACGCCCAGCACGGCGCCGCGGACTGCGCGCAGTTCAAGCCCGTCGTCTGCTCCGCCGGCCCGGGGTGGGACGGCCCGACGGGGCTCGGCGTGCCGGTGGGCCTCGGCGCGTTCTAGCTCGCACCCCGAATCACCGTTCAGGCCCGGCCAAGCCCCTGACCCGGCCTACCGACGCCCCCAGGACCAACCTCCCCACGGCCGTCACACCGCCCGAACCCCGTCCTGCCACACCTCCCGCACGTTCCCCGCCAACCCACCGAAGTCATACGGATCCCCCGCCACCACCACGACATCCGCGCGATACCCCGGCTCCAACCGCCCCAGCTGCCCGTCCATCCCGAGCAACCGGGCCGCCGACGACGTGGTAGCCACCAGCACGTCCGCCGGGCTCATGCCGCACGACCGCATCAGCTCGAGCTCCTCCAGGTTCGTCCCGTGGGGACCGACTCCGCTGTCCGTGCCCATCGCGATGCGCACGCCCGCGGCAACGGCCCGGCGCACCGAATCCGCATGAACCTCCGCGACCTCCTTCGCCTTCTGCACCACGGCATCCGGCAGCGAAGCACCCGCAGCCGCCGCGCGGATCACGTTCACCGGTGCCACCAGGGTCGGCACGAGCCAGGTGCCGCGGGCCAGCATGAGCTCGATGGCCTCGTCGTCGAGGTAGATGCCGTGCTCGATGGAGCGAATCCCGGCGCGCACGGCGTTCTTGATGCCCTCCGCCCCCTGCGCGTGGGCCATCACCGCGCGGCCCTGCATCTGGGCCTCCGTGACGAGCACGTCGAGCTCTTCGAGCGTGAACTGCGAATGCCGCGGGTCGTCGCGCGGGGACAGGACGCCGCCCGTGGTGCAGACCTTCAGCACGTCCGCACCGGCCCGCAGTAAAGTCCGGGCCACGCGGCGCATCTCGTCGGGGCCGTCGGCCGTGGCGTCGGGGCGGCCGGGGTGGGGCAGCGAGAGCGGCAGGCAGTGGCCCGACGGCATCCAGCCGTCGCCGTGGCCGCCGGTGGGGCTGATCAGGCCGATGGCGATCTCCAGCCGCGGCCCGGGGATGAGGCCGTCGGCCACGGCCTGCTTGATGCCGAGGTCGGCGCCGGCCGCGTCGCGCACGGTCGTGATGCCGAGCTTGAGCGTGGTCCACAGGTTCCGCGCCGCCTCGTAGAACTGGTAGGAAAACGGCTTCTGCACGCGGGGCAGCAATCCGAGGTCCGACACGGTCACGTGCACGTGGCAGTCGAACAGGCCGGGCAGCAGCGTCGCGCCGGTGCAGTCGACCGAGCGGTCGCCGTCGAGGCCGGTGCCGACCTCGACGATCCGGCCGTCCTCCACCACCACGTCGGCCGGCGCGGGCGCACTGCCCGTGCCGTCGAACACCGAGCCGCCGCTGAACACCGTGCGGGTCATACCGGTTCTCCTGTCTTCACGGGAACACCGGGCCGCGACACGGCCCGCTCGATCACGGTGGCCAGGGCGAGCACCACGACGTTGGCCGCGAGCCCGATCAGGCCGACGTTCACGGTGCCGGCGAACTTCGGGTCGAAGAACGTCAGCCAGATCACCACGATCTCGCCGGCGATCAGGCCGGCCAGCACCGGCCCCTTGCCCACCGGCACCTTCTTGAGGAAGCCCAGCAGGTTGGCCGGCGCGAGCTGCACCGAGCCGGAATACGTGAGCAGCAGCAGGTTCGCGAGCAGATCGGGCCGGAAGATGCCGAGCACCAACGCCACGGCGCTCGCGAGCACGACCGTGCCGTGGTTGATCCAGAACTGCTTGCGCTCCCCGCGCACCCGCGCGATGTTGCGCGCCACGAGCGAGGAGATGCCGATGAGGATGCCGGCGGCGGGCACCATCGCCGTGGCCGTGGCCGCGACGACCACGAGCCCGGTGACCCAGCCCGGCAGCGCGTCCTTGCTCAGCGTCAGCAGCACGCCGTTGGGGTCGCTGGTCTTGTTCACCACGAGGATCGCGGCGAACCCGATGATCATCGGCAGCAGCAGGCACAGCTCGTAGATCGGCATCCACGTGTAGTTGCGCCGCAGCACCTTCGGGTCGCGCGCGGCCATCAGCGCCGGCCACGAGTGCGGCAGCGTCATCAGGCCGACGCCGATCGCGCTCACCAGCATGCTCGTGATGAACCACGTGTGGTCGTTGCTGCCGGCGTGGATGAACAGCTTCTCCGGGTGCAGCTGCTCGATCTTGTGGAACACGCCGGACACGCCGCCGGCGAAGTGCGCGGGCACCGCGATGATCAGCACCACGAGGACCACCAGCATGATCGCGTCCTTGAAGTACGACGTCGCCGCGACACCCCGCAGCCCGGCCCACAGCACGAACGCCACGATCAGCACGCTGCCGAGCACCATGCTCAGGTTGCCCGACGCCGCGTCGCCGGTCACGAGCCGCACGATCAGGCCGAGGCCGGTGATCTGCAACTGCAGGTACGGCAGCACGAAGATCACGCCGAGCACGGCCGAGAGCGTGCCGAGGAACTTGCTGGAGAAGCGGTCCTCCAGGAAATCGCCCTGCGTGAGGTAGCCGCGCTCCTTGCCCATCCGCCACAGCCGTTTGGCCAGGAAGAACAGGACCACGTAGGCGATCGGCACGTACGGCAGCGCGTACATGGCCGCGACGCCGCCGGAGAACGCGAGCCCGGCCATGCCGAGGAAGGTGAAGGTGGTGAACACCTCGCCGGCCTGCAGGAACCACATCGTGAGCGCGCCGAACTTGCGCCCGCCCACGGTCCACTCGCTCAGGTCGGCCGCGGGCTTGCGCCGGCCGACGAAGCCGAGCACGCCGATGAGCACGATGCCGACGAGGGTGAAGGTGAGGATCATCAGTCGTCACCCGCCCCCGCGCGCGCCATCAGGCGCTCGCTCAGCAGCAGGGCCGGGGTGAACATGAGGCACCAGAACGCGCCCCACACCAGCATTTTCGGCAGGCCGAGCCACAACCCCGTGGAGTTGACGAACGGCAGGAACGGCATGAGGACCAGCGCGATCACCGGGATGATCGGCGGCAGGTGGTAGCTGCGCATGTGATCACGCTGCCAGCACGGCGAGCTGTCGGCACGCCAGCTCGGCGAGCAGGGTCGCGCCGTCGGCGAGCACGGCGTCGTCGAACGCCGCGCGCGGCGAGTGGTTGCCCGGCGCGGTGGTCGGGTCCGCCGAGGTCGACGCGCCGAGGAACACGAACGCCCCCGGCACCTTCGCGAGCACCCGCGAGAAGTCCTCCGACCCGGTCATCGGCTGCGCCAGCAGCTGGAACCGCTCCTCGCCGAAGACCTCGCGCACGGTGTCGGCGATGAACTCGTGGCCCGACTCGTGGTTCACGGTCACGGGGTACTCGGCGTCGTAGGTGATCTCGACGTCCACGCCGTGCGCCGCGGCAACGCCCTCGCACACGCGCACGACCTGCGTGCGCAGGCGCTCGCGCACCTCCGGGTCGAACGAGCGCACGGTCGCCTCGAACACGGCGTCGTCCGGGATCACGTTGCGGCGCGTGCCCGCGTGGAAGCTGCCGACGGTGAGCACCGCCGGCTCGAACGCGCCGAAACCGCGGGTCATCCGGGTCTGCAGCGCCGACACCATCTCGCACGCCGCCGGGATCGGGTCGTTCGCCAGCTCCGGCGCCGACCCGTGGCCACCGGCACCGACCACCCGCACCTTCACCGCGTCGGACGCGGCCATCAGTGGTCCAGGCCGGCAGGTGAACAGGCCCCGGGCGTGCGTAGAGGAAGAGACGTGCAGGCCGTAGGCGGCGTCGACCTGACGGCCGGACGCGGTGAGCACACCCTCGTCGATCATGTAGCTCGCGCCGTCGCAGCCTTCCTCACCGGGCTGGAACATGAACACGACGTCGCCGGCCAGCTGTTCACGCCGGCACACGAGCAGCTGCGCGGCGCCGACGAGCCCGGCCGTGTGCAGGTCGTGGCCGCAGGCGTGCATCGCACCTTCGAGCTCGGAGGAGAAGTCCTCGCCCGACGCTTCGGTCACGGGCAGCGCGTCCATGTCACCGCGCAGCAGCACGGTGCCGCCGGGGCCGCCGCCGCCGCGCAGCACCGCGGTCACCGAGGACAGGTCGCGGCCGAGCGTGATCTCGAGGCCGAGGCCGTCGAGGGCGTGCAGCACTTTTTCCTGCGTGCGCGGCAGGTCGAGGCCGATCTCGGGGGTGCGGTGCAGGGAACGGCGGAGCGCCACCAGGTCAGGGCGGAGCGCTGCGGCGTCGGAGCGCAAGGACATGGGTCTCCCTCGCTGGATCATCGACATATGCTGGCCCGAAGATGATGCGAGTGTCGAACGCTCCTGCCGGCCGGATCGCAGGAATCCGCCAAATCGACGCCACCGTGACGAAGGATCGGCCATGTTGAGCGAGAGCGACCTCAAACTCCTCGACGCGCTGCAGACCCGGCCGCGCGCGTCGTGGTCGGTGCTGGGCCAGGCGCTGGGCATCGGCGCCGTCACCGTCGCGCGGCGCTGGGAGACGCTGGTGGAGCGCGGGCAGGCGTGGCTCACCGCGTACCCGGGCGGTGAGCTGGTGGCGCAGCTGGCGCTGGCGTTCGTGGAGATCGACTGCGCGCCCGGTTCGGCCCTGGCGATCGCCCGCCACCTGGCCACCGATCCGCACGTGGCGACGGTCGAGTACCTGGCCGGCCACTGCGACCTGCACATCCACCTGGTCGCGCCGTCGCTGCGCGCGATCTCGGACTACGTGCTGCACCGGCTCTCGGCGTTGCCGGGAGTCACGGCGACCCGCACGGTGGTGTCGCCGCGGCTGTTCACCGAAGGCAGCCGGTGGCGGGTCCGCGCCATCTCGCCGGGCGAACGCGAGGCGCTGGTGTCCCCTTCCGCGCGGACGTCCGGACCACTGCGCTTCGGCGAGCTCGACCGTGCGCTGATCCTGGCGCTCGGCGAGGACGCCCGTGCGTCGGCCGCTTCGCTCGCGCTGCGGCTGGGGGTCGGCGCGAGCACCGTCCGCCGCCGGCTCGAGGCACTGCTCGCCCGCGGCGCGGTGCGGCTGCGCTGCGAAATCGCGCGCCCGCTGTCCCCCGCGCCCGTCACGGCGATGCTCTGGCTCCGCGTGCCGCCCGACAAGCTGGAGACGACCGCGCGCTCGCTGGCCATGCTGCCGGAGGTGCGGATGTGCGCGGCGATCAGCGGCTCGGCGAACCTGATGCTGGTGGTGTGGCTGGCTTCGCCGCACGACGCGTTGGCGCTGGAGAGCTCGCTGGCGGCCAAGCTGCCGTGGCTGGAGATCGTGGACCGCGCCGTCACGTTGCGAGCGGTGAAGCTCATGGGCCACCTGCTCGACGACGACGGCCTCGCCGCCGGCCACCGGCCGCTCGACTTCTGGTCCCCGGTGCGGACACACCTCTGACCGGCCCGGCGGCGCGCGGGGGGATGTGGGAGGGAAGCGCGCCGTCGAGCCGGTCAGGGAACCCGGCCCGGCGAGTGGGGGGTGGGTGAAGGAGAGGGAACCTCGCCGGTCCGGAGCTTGTGGGGAGGGTCAGCCGGTTTCCGTGGTGGACGCCGGGGGCACCGGCAACACGCCGGAGAAGCGCCCGGAACCGGCCCTTCCGCCGCGCTCACGCCACGGCAACTCGGCCGCGGTGTCGTGTGCCGAACCCGCCGGATCCTCGCGGCCGTCCCGGTCGGAATCCTCGGCGTGGTATGGGAAATTCATGACTGCTCCTGAGTCTTTCCGTAGTCTGCTCGTGCCCGCGCGGCACCCGGGCCAGGCGCCGAACCGCGCCGCTTTGCCGCGCCGAAACGCAGAACCCTGGTGCCCACGCGGCGGCGGCCGCGGCGGGCGGTGAACTCCGCGTGGCTCGGCGAAATCCGCATCGGAACTCCTTCGGCTGTCGGGGTGAACCGGTTCTCGTCCGGCGCCACGGGTGTCGCCCGAGCGGGTCGTGGCGCCGGGCGAGGCGGAGGCGGCCCGGGTCCCAGCGGCGCCCGAGCGAGGCACCGCCCCGGGCCGCCGCCGGGTTCAGGGGTCATTCCTTGCAGCGCTTGCCCGTGTTGATGCACGAGACCACGCGGTTCATCTGCGACTGTGTCATCACGTTGGCGAAGTCGTCGTGGTCGGAGCGCGGGTTGTGCTTCTCCTCGGGGAACGCGTCCACTTTGTACTGACCCTTCACCTGCACGTCGTGCGGGATGTTGTAGGCCAGCGTGATCTTCAGCTGCGGCACGGCCCTGAAGCCGCGCTTGCAGTTGCCGTTCGCGTCGGAGAACACGATGTGCGTGCGGTGGTTGGCGCTGTCGATGTTCTTGCCGTCCCAGCAGTTGGGGAAGGCGTGGATGCGCTCCACCTTGCTGCCGGCCGGGCAGATCGGGTAGTGGTCGGTCAGCCGGTCTTCGAAGCCGGAGCAGGTCCAGCTGGCGCGGGCGTTCGCGGGGCCGTTGGCACCTTCCTTGGCGTCGCCGTAGAGCACGCGCAGGAAGCGCGGCATCGCGACGACCCGGCGGGCACCGCCGCTGCCGAACGACAGCGTCGCGGACACCACGCGCTGGATCTCGCCGTCGTTGCCGGCGACCTCGTTCTCGCCGTTCACGCCCGGCAGCGCGGCCGCGGCGCCGTTGTCCTGCTTCTGCTTCTGCTCCGCGGCGCTCTCGCCCTGGGCCGGATCGCTGTTGGCGCCACCGTTGTCGAGGCCGGCGCTGTCCGCGTCCTGCACGGCGCAGGTCTCCAGCGCGGCCGGGTCCTCGGGCTTCGCACCCTGCGCGGTCATCGCGTCGGAGATCTTCTTCAGCGACGCGGACCGCTTGCCCTTCAACGAGCTCAGCACCGCGGCCGAGTCCTGACCGGACGCCACCTGCTGGTCGGCCTGGTCCACCTGCGTGTCCATGGCGTCGAGCTCGGTGTTCACCGCGTCCATCGCCGCGTCGGGCACGTCGGGCAGCTCGCTCACCACGTCGGGGCACTCGACCTGCGGCGCGGCGGCGTCCTTGGCCGCGTCGGCGCGGTCGGCGGCCACGTCCTCGCCCTCGGCCGGCGCGGCGGCCGGCTCCTCCGCCTCGTCGTCGGTGTCGATGCGGACCACCGGCCAGTAGTAGGTGGACTTGTCGCCGTTCTTGCACGTGGTGCCGGCGCGGGCGAGGCTGCGGTTGGTCGAGTCGGCGTTGGTGGAGAGGTTGCCGACGTAGTCGTGCAGGTGCTGGGCGCCGTTGCGCACACCGGGCTGCGCGATGAAGTTGTCGGGGTTGAAGTGGCCGTTCTCGTTGCGTCCACAGTCGACGGTGAACGTGCCACGGGCGCCGCGGTTCTGCGTGCGGCTCACGTTGGCGCCCTTCGGGACCTTGGTGATGTCCAGGAAGAACGACTTGTCGGCCGGGTCGGCGCCGGCCTGGCCGGGCTGGCCGGACGTCGCGTTCACGGCCAGCGCGCCGATCGCGAGGGCGAGGCCGAGCGCACCGGTCACGATCGTGGCGCGTTTCGCCTGCCGGTGCCGGGGATGGTTCCTGGTCATGGTGCTGTGTTCACCTCGTTCGCTCCTCCGGGCGCGCCGAAACACGGCCGCGGCCCGGGTATGAACTCTCCGGAAGTCGAGACGCTCGGCACCTCGGATGCGGGGGAATCCGGTGCCGGCACTGGGGAATACGGCCACGGACCCCAAGCGGTTCAAAAAGAAATCGCCGCGTTATCCGGGCGTGATCGGCAATTTGGCCGACGAGTCCACAGTGGACAATACATTTCCGCAGCCGGAACGGTCAGCGGTCGACGACCACGAGGAGCGTGCCGTCGTCGGCCCGGACCTCGAACCGCGTGATTTCGTCGGCGGCCAGCGAGGTGCCCCCGGTCACGTGCAGCAGGTCGGGCGAGCCCGGGATCCCGTAGCCCTTCGCGGGCACGGACCAGCCCGTGACGGTGCGGATGTCCCCGGTGGCGGAGATGGCCAGCAGCTGGCAGTTCATCGGGCCCACGACGCCGCCCAGCTCGAGGTCCACGGAGCTGCCCCATTCCTGCGGCGTCACGGTCACGCGCGCGGTCACGGCCGAGGCGCCCTGACCCGACGACGTGCCGCCGCCGGGCGCGGACAGCGAGGAGGACGGCGTGGACGACGGCGCCGGCACGGACGTCGGTGCGGCGAGGCTCACCGCGGGACCGGCGGCGTCGGCCGGGTGCACGGCGAGCGTGACGAGCGGACCCGCCACCACCAGCGCGGCGGCGGCCGTCGCGGCCGCCAGCCCGGCGCGCCGGCGCCGCTTGCGCTTCACCGTCGCCTCGGCCATCAGGGCCCGCAGCACGCGCGGGCCGGGCGCGAGGGTGCGGCCGGGCGAAACCGGTACCGGCGGCTCCGGCCAGGTCTTCTTCACCAGGTCGAGCACGTCGGGCAGCTGGTGCAGCTCGACCAGGTCGAGCTGGCAGTGCGGGCAGTCGAGCAGGTGCTCCTCGAACCGCGTGTTGTCGGCTTCACTGAGCACGCCGAGCACGTACGCGGCGAGGTCGGTGTGCGGGGACCCGGCCATCGTCACCCCCGCTCGCGCAGCGCCTTCCGCAGGGCGCGGACGGCGTGGTGGATTCGCGATTTCACGGTGCCCGGCGGCACCCCCAGGGTGGCCGCGACCTCGTTCACGGTGCGGTCGGCCAGGTACGTCTGCTGCACGGCCTCGCGGTGCTCCGGCGAAAGCCCTTGCAGGGCCTCGTAGAGGATCATGGCCGCCACTGTCTTGTCCGACTCGTCGGGCACGAACACGGCGTCGGACTCGATCTCCGCGAGTTCCTGAGGACGGACACTGCGGCTGCGCCAGCCGTCGATGACGATGCGCCGGGCCACGGTGAACAGCCACGCGCGCAGCATCGCCGGCCTCCGGTCGAGCTTGTCGGCGTTGCGCCAAGCCTTGATCAACGTCTCCTGCACCACGTCCTCCGCCCACTGCCGGTCGTGACCGGTCAGGCGCAGCGCGAAGCCCATCAAGGCTCCGCCGAACTCTTGGTACAACGCTTTGGCCAGGTCGTCATGAACTCCGGGGGTTTCGGTTTCATGATCGTCCGTCGGGCTCAGCGTTCGATTGTGCCGTCCCACGCCGGACATCTTTGTGGCAAAGACACCATTTAGTCCAGTACCAAATTCACGCGCTTTGGTCACAGAAGTTTTTTGAACCGGGTTGAACCCGCACCCGTATCCCCTGTCGAAGACCCCGACAAAGCGTCGTTCCCCCGCGACGCGCCGCATTCACCCTGGGCTTACTGTCCACAGTGGATCAACTGCGCCCTTTTCCTGTCGTTTTCCCGCGACGGCGCGCAGTTCCGCCCCCTGGAGGAAGCCGTGAACCGCTTGATCGCCACGGTGGCGCCCGCCGCCGTGTGCCTGGTCGTTTTCCCATTGTTGACCGCATGTCAGTCCGGAACCGCTCCCGATGGCTATTCCCCCAGCCCCCCGGGCCCGAAGAGCATGCCGATGCCGATGCAGATGCCGGCCGACCAGACCGACCCGGCGAAAGCCGCCCTGCGCGCCGCCCGCGCGTTCGACCTCGGCGACGTCGTCGTGGACGGGAGCGGTTTCGCCGTCTACCGCTACGACCGCGACAGCGCCAAGCCCTCTCGTTCGCGCTGCACCGACGAATGCGCCGCGAAGTGGCTTCCCGTGCGCGCCAACGGTGAGGTGCAGCTCACCGGCATCGACCGGGCTCTCGTGGCGAGTGTCACGCGCCCCGACGGCACGGATCAGGTCACCCTCGCCGGCTGGCCGCTCTACCGCTACACCGGCGACGAGATGCCGGGACAGACCGCGGGACAAGGCGTCGGCCGCGCGTGGTTCCCCTTGACGCCCGAGGGCGCCAAGATCGAGACCACCACCGACACCTGGCGGGCCGATGCGTTCCGGATCTGATCGCCTCCGCAAGGCGCTGCGTCTGGTGCTGGTGCTGCTCGCCGCGTTCGTGGTGCTGCCGGCGGCCCCGGCGTCGGCCCAGACCGGCGTGGACGCCGGTGACCAGCTGCTGCTCGTGAAGGTGCGCCAGGCCGGGCTGTGGGAGATGCCGGCCGGCACGTGGGCCGAAACCCGCGGCGCGGACCCGAAGGTGCGCGAGGTCGGCGCGGCGATCATGGTCGACCACGGCCGGCTCGACGTGCTCACCCGCCAGCTCGCCGCGAAGCTCGGCGTCGTGCTGCCCGAAGAACCGTCGGCCCAGCAGCTGGGCTGGCTCGACCAACTGCAGAAGGCCCCCACCCCGCAGGAGTTCGACCGCCTCTTCGCCAACCTGCTGCGTGCGGCCCACGGCCAGGTGTTCTCCGTGATCGCCCAGGTCCGCGCCGGAACCCGCAACCCCGAGATCCGCGCGTACGCGACCGTCGCGAACCAGGCGGTGCTGCGGCACATGACGTTGCTGGAGAGCACCGGGTACGTCGATTTCAGCGCGCTGCCGCCTTCCGCGGCCGCCGATTCCGCCGCGCCCGCCGGCAGCGCACTCGACCTGCAGAGCTCCGACCTGCTCACCGCCGCACTGCTCTTCCTGCTGGTGGGCGGGGCGACGGTGCTCGGGGTCCGCTACGCGAAGTCGGGCCGCCTGCGTGGCGGCCGGCTCCGTCCGAACTCAGGAGAAAACCATGGTTGACACCGTCCACGAGGCGGTGACCACCCTCGCACAGCAATCGACCGACCCGGCCGCCCGCGGCATCGCGTCCCTTTCGGCGCGCCTGTCCTACGCGTTCATGTGTCTCGCGTTGTGCTGGGGCGTGCTCACCGCCACCGGCTGGGTGCGCTCGGTCACCGGCCGCAAGGCCCTGCGCAGCGGCCACTTGATGCTCTCGACGCTCGCGCTCGCGTTCGGCTGCCTGCACGCGCTGGGGTTCCTCTACCTCACGGTGAACCCGTTCTCGCTGGCCTACCTCTCGATCCCGTTCATGCCGGGCACGCTCGCGCGGCACACGCTCGGCATCGTCGGGCTCGAGCTGATGCTGGCGATCGCGCTCACCACGTGCGTGCAGCGCTGGACGTCGTACCGGCGCTGGCTGTGGCTGCACCGGCTGGCGTACCCGGCCGTCGCGCTGACCGCGCTGCACGCGTTCCTCGGCGCGATCGCCAACGGCCACCTCGCGGCGATGTGGCTCGTCGGCATCACCCTGCTCGTGCCGCCGGTCACGCTGGCGCTGCTGCGGTTCCTGCCGCCGCGCACGCTCGAACGGCTCGGGCTCGTCGAGGAGCAGGTGGCGTGAAACTGCCTCGGAGCGGGCCGCGCGTGAGTGTCGACAACGACCGGTGCGAGCTCTACGGAATCTGTGCGATGGAGGCCCCGGACCTCTTCGACCTCGGCCGGGACGGGCGCCTGCGCTTCCGCAAGCGGCTGCTCGAACCCGAAGACCTGACCCAGGCGATCGCCGCCGCCCGCGTGTGCCCGATGCAGGCGGTCGTCTTGAGAGGAGAACTCGATGGCTGACGGCGACCGGATCGTGATCGTCGGCGCCGGCGTCGCCGGCCTGCGCGCGGCGGAACGGCTGCGTGAGCTGAACTTCGACGGCGAGATCGTGGTGGTGGGCGACGAGGCCCGCCGGCCGTATCACCGGCCGATGATCTCGAAGCAGATGGTGATGGGCTCGGCCCGCCCGCCCGACACCACGCTGAGCGCCTACCGCGAACTCGACGTGCACTGGCGGCTCGGCACCCGCGCGACACACCTGGACACGGTCGAACGCGTCGTGCACCTGCCCGGCGGCGAATCGCTCTGGTACGACGGGCTCGTGCTGGCCACCGGCGTGGTGCCGCGGCACCTGCCGGGCTCGCCGCGCCACGACCCGCGCGTGCGGGTGCTGCGCACGATCGACGACGCGCTGGCCGTGCGCCGCAGCCTGCACGCGAGCACCAAACCGGCGGTGGTCATCGGCGGCGGCCTGATCGGCAACGAGTTCGCCGCGAGCATGCGCCACCTCGGCCGCGACGTCACGCTCGTCGGCCACGCGAAGGCGCCGCTGCACCGCTTCGGCACCCGCATCTCCGACGCGGTGGTGAAGCTGCACAAGGAGCACCGCACGAAGCTCGCGATGGGCTCGGAGGTGCGGCACTGGATCAGCACCGACGACACCCTCGGCCTGCACCTCACGAACAACAAGCTGCTCGTGGCCAGCTGCGTGGTGCTCGCGATCGGCAGCGTCCCGGCGGTCGACTACCTGCGCGGCTCGGGCCTCGACGTCTCCGACGGGGTGCTGTGCGAGCCGACGCTGTTCGCCGACGGCGCCGAGGACGTGGTGGTGGCCGGTGACCTCGCGCGCTGGCCCAACCTGCGCTTCGACGAGGTGCCGCGGCGCGTGGAGCACTGGATCAACGCCGTGGAATCGGCGCGCGCGGCGGCGGAGAACCTGATCGCGGGCCGGTCGGCGGCCACGCCGTTCACGCCGCTGCCGCGGGCGTGGTCGACGCTCTACGACGTGCGGCTGCAGATGGCCGGGCTGCCTTCGCTCGGCGAGGACACCGTGTCGCTGGCCGACGGCATCACCGGGTTCATCCGCGGTGGGCAGCTCGTCGGGATCACGGCGTGGGACCGGCCGCGGGCGATGCTCGACTGGACGGCGGAGCTGGAGCGGCGGTTGCCCGTTCCTTCGTACTCGCCGCCGGTTCCGGTGCCGGCCGAGCCCGAGCCCGTGGTGGCGTGGCCGGAGGCCGGGGAGCTGCCGGAGTTCGAGGACGAGCGGTTCGACACGCAGGAGTTCTACGCGGAGTTCGGTGAGGAGTTCGAGGCGGCCCGATACGAGGGTGCGCCGGGCTTCACGCGGTGAGAGCCGGGGGTGGCCGCGCGCGGCGGCTGCCCCCTTCCGCCGGTCACCACGCCGTCCTGCGGCTGGACGGTGTGGTGGCCGGCCCAGTTCACAGCCGTTCGATGATGGTGACGTTCGCCGTGCCGCCGCCTTCGCACATCGTCTGTAGACCGAAGCGGGCTTCGCGGCGGTCGAGCTCGTGCAGGAGCGTGGCGAACAGCTTCGTGCCCGAGGCGCCGATCGGGTGCCCGAGGGCGATGGCGCCGCCGTTCACGTTCACGCGCTCGGGGTCCGCGCCGGTCTCGTCGAGCCACGCGAGCACCACGCTGGCGAACGCTTCGTTGACCTCGAACAGGTCGATGTCACCGATCGTGAGGCCGGTCTTGCGCAGCGCGTGCGCGGTCGCCGGGATCGGCCCGGTGAGCATCCACACCGGATCGGCGGCGCGCACCGACAGGTGGTGGATGCGGGCTTTCGGCGTGAGCTGCTGCTCTTCGACGAACTTCTCCGAAGCCAGCAGTGTCGCGCTCGCACCGTCGGAGAGCTGGCTGGCCACGGCGGCCGTGATGCGCGAGCCTGCCGAAAGCGGCTGCAGCGCGGCCATCTTGGCGAGACTCGTGTCGCGACGGGGACCTTCGTCCACGCGGAAGTCACCGCAGGCCACGAGTTCGGCGTCGAAGCGTCCTTCGTCGGCAGCGGCGATCGCGCGTTCGTGGCTGCGGAGTGCGAACTCCTCCAGCCGCGCGCGGGACAGGTCCCAGTGGCGCGCGATGAGGTCGGCGCTGCGGAACTGCGACACCTCCTCGTCGCCGTAACGCTCTTGCCAGCCCCGCGAACCCGTGAACGGATCGGGAAACCCGAGCTCGCGCCCGGCGAGCATCGCGGACCCGATGGGCACGGCCGACATGTTCTGCACCCCGCCCGCGAGCACGAGGTCGGCGGTGCCGCTGAGCACCGCCTGCGCGGCGAAGTGCACCGCCTGCTGGCTCGAACCGCACTGGCGATCGACGGTCACGCCCGGCACGTGATCGGGAAACCCGGCGACGAGCCACGCGGTGCGCGCGAGGTTGCCGGCCTGCGGCCCGAGCGTGTCGACGCAGCCGAGGATCACGTCGTCGACCAGCGCCGGGTCCACGCCACTGCGGCGCACGACCTCCTGGATCACGTGCGCGCCGAGGTCGGCCGGGTGCACCTTCGCGAGCGCGCCGCCGCGACGGCCGACGGGCGTGCGCACGGCGTCGAGCACGTAGGCCTCAGCCACGGCGCTTCCTGCGCGTGGCGATACCTTCGGTGAGGATGCGCAGGTACTGCTCGGCGACGTCGTGGGCACTCAGCGCGCCTTCGGGGTTGTACCAGCGCACGGCGACCCACACCGTGTCGCGGATGAAGCGGTAGACCAGTTCCACGTCGAGGTCGGAGCGGAAGACGCCGGCCTCGACGCCGTCGGTGAGGATGCCGTTCCAGAGCTTGCGGAACTCGGCGTTGCGGTCGGTGAGGTAGGCGAAGCGCGGCAGCTGCATGAGGTGCTGCGCCTCGTTCTGGTAGATCGCCACCTCGGCCGGGCGCCGGTGGATCGACTCGAACGACGCCACCACCACGGCCTCCAGCGTCTCCCGCGGCCCCTTGCCCTGCGCGACGATCTCGGCGTACGCCCCGAACAGCTCGTCGAGGAACCCAGACAGGATCTCGTCGGCCATCGACTCCTTCGAGTCGAAGTGGTGGTACAGACTTCCCGACAGGATCCCCGCGGCGTCGGCGATGTCGCGCACCGTGGTGGACACGTACCCGCGCTCCGCGAACAGCTTCGCGGCGAGCGCGAGCAACTCCGCGCGCCGGGATCCAGGGGCGTTCTTCACTCGTTCCACCTCACGCGTGCTGGGCACTGACCGACACCACCTCGCCGGTGAGGTACGAGGCGTACTCACTGGCCAGGAACACCATCACATTCGCCACCTCCCACGGCTGCGCCGCCCTCCCCGAGACCTCCCGCGCGGTCAGCTCCGCGAGCACCTCGTCGCTGGTCACCTTCGCGAGGTTGGCGTGCATCGCGAGGCTGGGCGCCACGGCGTTCACCCGCACGCCGTAGGGCGCCGCGTCCACGGCCGCACACCGGGTCAGCGCCATCACGCCCGCCTTGGCCGCGGCGTAGTGCGCCTGCCCGCCCTGCGCACGCCAGCCGAGCACGCTGGCGTTGTTCACGATGGCGCCCCCGGTGCCCTGCCCCGCGAACCGCCGCAGGGCCGCGCGGGTGGCGCGGAAGGTGCCGGTGAGCGTCACGTCGAGCACGCGCGACCACTCGTCGTCGGTCATGTCGAGGATCGAAGCGGTTCCTCCGAGGCCGGCGTTGTTCACCAGCACGTCGAGGTGTCCGTAGTGCTCGACGGCGGTGTCGATGAGACGCTGGACGTCTTCTTCGCTGGTGACGTCGCAGGGCGTGGCGGGCACGTCGAGCTCTTGCGCGGTCGCCTTGAGGCGGCGCTCGTGACGATCACTGATCAGCACGCGGGCCCCTTCCTCCACACACCGCCTCGCCACCGCCGACCCGATGCCGGTCCCGGCGGCCGCGGTGATGACGACGACTTTGTCCTTGAGGAGGTTCTTGCCTTCGGGGTAGGTGGGGATCACGGGCGAGCCTCCCTTGGCGGGGCGAGCATGTGGTTGTCGGGGCAGCGCTTCGGTGCGGTTGAGCCGACAGTCGTGGTTACGGCCGTGGTCGACGGCAGGCTCTTGCTTTCGCGGCACGCGGGTGTCATGAGCGAGCCTTCCTCGGCAGGCCGGGGACATGGTTGTCCGGGCAACACTTCACGGAGGTCGAGCCGACAGCCGCGGCGACCACCGCGGCCATGGCCTGCGACAGGCTCCTGCCTTTGCGACACGCGGTGATCACGAGCGCTCCTCCCAGCAGGCCGAATACACGTCGGTCAGGGCAAGACCTCGCCGCGACCACCCGGACCGGGACCTGCAAAGGCGCTTTCCTTCACGGCGGACGGGCGTCACGGGCGAACCCCCCTTCGGCAGGCGGAACAAACGCCCGTCAGGGCAACGCTTCGCCGAGGTCAAGCCGGCAGCCGCGGCGACCACCACAACCGTGGCCTGCAACAGGCTCCTGCCTTTGCTGCATGCGGCGATCACACGCGAGCCTCCGTAGGCGGTCCGAACACGTCGGCCAGGGCAACAATTCGCCACAGTCGAGCTAGCAGCCGCGGCGACCACCACCGCGTCCCGGGGCAGAGTCTTGTGATCGCCGTGCGCGGCGATCACAAGCAAGCTTCCCCGGGCCAGACGGGCACGGCGGCCGATTCCCTGAGATCCTGCTTCGTCTCGGCCGCTATGACCACCACAACCTTGTTCCACAGCGGGCCGTTGCTTCCGCGGCGCACGGGGATCACGGCGAGCCTTCCGGCGTGGACCGAACACGCTTCCCCTGAAGCACCCCCTCACCGTGGCGCAGCCCCCGACCGCGTCCAGCAGCAGGCTCTTGCCTTCGCGGCACGCCGGCGTCACGGGCGAGCCTCCTTCGGCAGGCCCAGCACGCGTTCGGCGATCACGGTGCGCTGGATTTCGTCGGAGCCGCCGTAGATGGTGTCGGCGCGGGAGAAGAGGAAGAGGCGTTGCCAGCGGTCGAGGTCGTCGGGCGCGACGAGGCCCGCCGGGCCGCGGACGAGCATGGCCAGCTCGCCGAGCTTGCGGTGCCAGCCGGACCACACGAGCTTGGCCACGGAGGCGGTGCTGGGGCCGTCTTCACCCAGCGTCCGCAGGGCTTGCGCCTGCATCACCTCGAGGCCCACCCACGCCCGCGCGAGCGCCTCGGCGACGTGCGGATCCGTTGCGGCGCCGGACGTTTCGGCTTCGGCGGTGAGGGCTTCGAGTTCCCGCCGGAATCCGACCTGCTGGCCGAGCGTGGCGACGCCGCGTTCGAAGCCGAGCAGTCCCATCGCGACGCGCCAGCCGTCGCCGGGCGCGCCGACCACGTTGTCCTTCGCGGTGCGGGCCTCGGTGAAGAAGACCTCGTTGAACTCGGCCGTGCCGGTGAGCTGGCGGATCGGCCGCACGTCCACGCCGTCCTGGTGCATCGGCACGAGCAGGAACGACAGGCCGTGGTGGCGTTTCGAGCCCGGTTCGGTGCGGACGAGCGCGAAGCACCAATCGGCGACGTGGGCCAGCGAGGTCCACACCTTCTGCCCGGTGATCACCCACTCGTCCTGGTCGAGCCGCGCTTTGGTGCTGATCGCGGCCAGGTCCGAGCCGGCGCCAGGCTCGGAGTAGCCCTGGCACCACAGCTCGTCGACGGCGAGGATCTTCGGCAGGAACCGGCGTTGCTGGGCCTCGCTGCCGAACGCGATGAGCGCCGGGCCGAGCAGCTCCTGCCCGAGGTGGCTCACGCGCGCGGGGGCGTCGGCGCGGGCGTACTCCTCGTGGAACACCACCTGCTGCTCGATCGTCGCACCGCGCCCGCCGTGCGCCGCGGGCCAACCGAGGCCGTTCCACCCGGCGGCGCCGAGTTTCCGTTCCCAGGCGCGGCGTTCGTCGAACGCTTCGTGCTCGCGGCCGGGCCCGCCGCGCCCCTTCAGCTCGGGGTCGAGGTGTTCGGTCAGCCAGCCGCGAATCCGCGCCCGGAACTCGTCCACTCGCGTTCTCCTCTCTGGCCTCGGGCCTGCTTCGTACGTTACCCTACCAAGCACTTGCTAGGGAGGTCTGCGATGACGCTGCCGCTCACCGTCCCGGCAGCGCTCGACGCGGCCGCGGCGCGTTACCCCACGGGCGAAGCCGTGTCCGACGGCGACGTGCGGCTCACGTGGCCTGCCCTGCGCTCGCGAGTGCGGGTGTTCGCGGGGTTCCTGGCCGGGCGCGGCATCGGCGTCGGCGCGCGCGTCGCGGTGTGCTCCCCGAACACGTGGCACTGGGTCGTGGCCGGCCTCGGCGTGTTGTACTCGGGCGCAACCCTCGTCCCGGTGAGCACCCGTTTCACGGCGCGGGAAACACTCGACGTGCTGACTCGGGCGCGGGTTTCGGGTTTGGTGATCACGGGCAGGTTCCTGGGCACCTCGCGGCTTTCGGCGTTGGATCCCTTGCCCCCGACGATGGTCCGGGTTCCGGTCGAAGGTCCGGAACCACCACTTCCGGGTGTCGTCGAATGGTCCGATGTGGAGGGTCGGTTCGGAGAGCCCACCGTCGGCCCGGACGACGTCAGCGACATCCTCTTCACCTCCGGCACCACGGGCCGCAGCAAAGGCGCGATGAGTGCGCACCGCCAGGCCCTCGGCGTGGCGGCGGCTTGGGCCACGTGCGCTTCGCTGTCCGCCCAGGACCGCTACCTCGTGGTGAACCCGTTCTTCCACAGTTTCGGTTACAAGGCAGGAATTCTGGCCTGCTTGCTCAGCGGTGCCACGATCGTCCCGCAACGCGTGTTCGACGCCTCCGCGACCCTGCGCCTCATCCAGGACGAACGAATCACCGTCCTCCCCGGCGCCCCGACCGTCTACCAGACCCTGCTCGACGCTCCCGACCGCACGGACTTCGACCTCTCCACGCTGCGTCTCGCGGTGACCGGCGCCGCTTCCGTCCCGGCGTCCCTGGTGTCCCGCATGCACTCCGACCTGGGCTTCGACACGGTGCTCACGGCGTACGGCCTCACCGAAGCCGTCGTCGCCACCATGAGCCGCCCCACCGACCTGCTTGATGTCGTGGCTCAATACTCCGGCCGCCCCACCGCCGACTTCGAACTCCGCCTGGGCACCGACGACGAGATCCTCCTGCGCGGCCCCAACGTCATGCTCGGCTACCTCGACGACCCCGCCGCGACCGCCGCCGCCATCGACTCCGCGGGCTGGCTCCACACCGGCGACGCCGGCCGGCTCTCCGCCGACGGTCACCTCCGCATCACCGCCCGCCTCAAGGACATCTACATCACCGGCGGCTTCAACGTCTACCCCGCCGAGGTCGAACACGTGCTGACGACCCATCCCGCCATCGCCGACGCCGCCGTCGTGGGCACCCCGCACCCCCGCCTGGGCGAAGTGGGCCACGCCTACGTCGTCCTCCACCCGAGCGCTCACGTCACTGCCGAGGAGGTTCTCGTGCACTGCAAGGAAAACCTCGCGAACTACAAAGTGCCGCTCACGGTGGACTTCCTCCAGGACCTCCCCCGCAATCCGGCGGGCAAGGTCCTCAAACGCCTCCTACGGGAGGCCCCACCTGGCTGAAGTCGCGCACCGGCGAGGCCACTCCCGAACGCCTCATGCGAGCGGCCCACCCGACTGAAGCCGCCCGCCTCCGACTCCACTCCCCCGCGACCGTCACTCGTTTCCCATGGCACCACAACCCGCCGGAGCGCAGGCATGCCTGAGGTCCTCTACGAACGCCGCGGCCCGACCGCCGTCGTCACCATGAACCGGCCCGAATACCGCAACGCCCAGAACTCCGCGATGACCTACGCCCTCGACGACGCCTTCACCCGCGCCGTCGAGGACCCACTAGTGAAGGTCATCGTGCTCGCCGGCGCCGGCAACCACTTCTCCGCCGGCCACGACATCGGCTCCCCCGGCCGCGACGCCGACGTGTCCTTCCCCCGCCGCGCCGTCACGTGGTGGGACCACGTCGACGCCCCCGGCGCCGACCAGCGCTTCGCCCGCGAAGCCGAGGTCTACCTCGGCATGTGCCGCCGCTGGCGCGAACTGCCGAAGCCCACCATCGCCTCCGTCCAGGGCGCCTGCATCGCCGGCGCCCTCATGCTCGCCTGGACCTGCGACCTCATCATCGCCTCCGACGACGCCTTCTTCGCCGACCCCGTGGTACGCATGGGAATCCCCGGCGTCGAGTACTTCGCCCACCCCTGGGTCCTCGGCCCGCGCGCCGCCAAGGAAGTCCTCTTCACCGGCGCGCGTTTCTCCGCCGCCCAGGCCCTCACGTGGGGGATGCTCAACCGCGTCGTCCCCCGCGCCTCCCTCGAGTCCGAGACCCTCACACTCGCCGGCCAAATCGCCGAGATGCCCCGCTTCGGCCTGGCGCTCGCCAAAAAAGCCGTCAACCAGGCCGAAGACCTCATGGGCCTGCACTCCGGCATGGACTCCGCCTTCGCCCTCCACCACCTCGCCCACGCCCACAACGCCGAAACCACCGGCCACTCCCTCGGCGGCCACACCGCCCACTCCATGCGCCACCCGGCCCCGTCCCGGCAATCCGCCGCCACCGACCGCGCCGGCGCCGACGGTCCGGGCACTCCCTCGCCGACCGCTGCTTCCGCCCCCTCCAGCACCAGCCCCACCACGCCGTCCCCGACCTCCGCCCCTGCGGCAACCGCTGCCGCCGGATCAGGCGACGGCTACACCTCACCCTCACCAACCTCAGCACCCGCGACAGCCACAGCCGTCAGCCCACCGGACGACAGCCACACCCCACCGACACCGACCTCCGCACCAGCAGCAGTCGCAGCCGCCGATCTACGGGACGACAGCCACACCTCCTCGCTACCGACCTCCCCACCCGCGACAACCGCAGCCGCCGGCCCATCGGACGGCAGCCACACCTCACTGCCGCTGCCCGCCCCACCGGCTGGAGTCGCAGCCACCAGCCCATCGGACGGCAGCCACACCTCACAGCCACGAACCTCCGCACCCGCGGCAGCCGCAGCCGCCGATCCACCGGACGACAGCCACACCTCACCGGCACCAACCTCTTCACCTTCAGCAGTCGCAGCCGCCGGCGCATCAGACGCCAGCCACGCCCCACCACCACTGACCGCCCCACCTGCTTCAGTCGCAGCCACCAGCCCGCCGGACGACGGCCACGCCCGACTGCTACCGACCTCCCCACCCGCGACAACCGCAGCCGCCGGCCTATCGGGCGACTCCGCCTCGCCGTCACCGACCACCGACGGCCCTGTCCCAAGCCCCACCGATGGCGCGACCGCCGGCGGAGCGTGAGCACCGTGGACCTCGATCTGGGCCCTGCCGCCGAGGCATTCCGCGACGAAGCGCGCGACTGGCTCGCCGCGCACGTGCCGCGGGGGCCGCTGCCGTCGTTCGACACGGCGGACGGCTTCGCGGCCCACCGCGCCTGGGAGGAAGAGCTCGCCGACGCGCGTTGGTCCGTGGTGTCATGGCCCCACGAGTACGGCGGCCGCGACGCCACCCTCCTCGACTGGGTCCTGTTCGAAGAGGAGTACTACGCCGCCGGCGCACCCGCGCGCGTGAATCAGAACGGCATCTTCATGCTCGCCCCCACCCTCTTCTCCCACGGAACGCCCGAGCAACTCGCCCGGATCCTGCCCAAAATGGCGCGCTCACAGGAAGTGTGGGCCCAAGCCTGGTCCGAACCGGACGCCGGCAGCGACCTCGCCTCCCTCCGCAGCACCGCCACGCCGGCCGACGGCGGCTGGCTCCTCAACGGCCAGAAGACCTGGAGCTCACGCGCGGCGTTCGCGGACCGCGCCTTCGGCCTGTTCCGCAGCGAACCCGCCTCAACGCGCCACCGCGGCCTCACCTACCTCATGGCCGACCTGCGCGCCCCCGGCGTGACCGTGCGCCCCATCGCCCAGCTCGACGGCGAGCCCGGATTCGCCGAGATCTTCTTCGACGACGCCTTCGTCCCGGCCGCCGACGTCATCGGCAAGCCTGGCGATGGCTGGCGCGTGGCCATGACCACCGCCGCCAACGAGCGCGGCCTCTCCCTGCGCAGCCCCGGCCGCTTCCTCGCCGCCGCCCGCCGGCTCGCCGACCTGTGGTCCGAGTCGGGCCGCCCGGACGCGACCGCCGACCGCGTCGCCGACGCCTGGATCGCCGCTCGCGCCTACCAACTCCACACGTTCGCCACCATCACCAGCCTCGCCGACGGCGCCCAGCCTGGCCCGGAAGCCAGCGTCACCAAACTCTTCTGGTCACACCTCGACCTCTCCCTCCACGAAACCGCCCTCGACCTCCTCGGCCCCTCCGCCGAACTCCGCGGCCCCTGGCCCGACGGCTGGCTCTTCTCCCTCGCCGGCCCCCTCTACGGCGGCACCGACCAAATCCAGCGCGGCATCATCGCCGAGCGCCTGCTCGGCCTCCCGAGAGGAGACCGATGAGGTTCACCCTCTCCCCTCACCACCACGACTTCGCCGCTTCCCTCACCTCACTGCTCCACTCCCTCGACTGCGACACGGCCACCCGCGCCTGGTCCACCGGCGACCCCGGCCCCGGCCTGAAAATCTGGCGCCGCCTGGCCGACCAGGGCGTCCAGTCCCTCACCATCCCCACCCACCACGGCGGCCTCGCCGCCGGCACCGACCTCTCCACCGCCGACGACCTCCCCACCGACGACGGCCCCTCCACCAGCGGCGACCTCGCCGAAAGCGGCAGCCTGTCCACCAGCGGCACCCTGGCCGCCGAGGACGGCCTCGCCGATGGCCGCAGCCTCTCCACCAGAGGCAGGCTCTCCACCAGTGGCAACCTCGCCACAGCGAGCGGCCGCTCCACCGCGGGCACCCAAGCCGCCGACGGCAGCACCTCCACGGGCAGCAGCCCCTCCGCAGGCGGCAGCCCCTCCGCAGGCGGCGGCGCCTCCGCGGGCGGCAGCCTCGCCGCGGGCGACGATTCCGCCGGGACCCGCCGCGAGAACGGCGACCCTGGTTCAGGCGCGACCACCATCGATGCGGTAGTCGCCTTCGAGGTGCTCGGTCACTTCTGCCTACCTGGCCCCTGGACCGACGCCGCCGTGCTCCCACTCCTGCTCGACCACGACGTGCTGGCCTCCGTCGCCACCGGCGAAACCCTCGTCTCGCTGTCCCTCCCTCCCCACGTTCCCTTCGCCCTCGACGCCGACCTCGCCGACGCCCGCTACCTCCTCGACGGCTCCCAGCTGCGCACCTTCACGCCCGGCTCCGCCCTCTCCTCTCTCGACGCCGCGCGCCGCCTGTTTGCGCCCATCCCCGGCGCCGAGCTCGGCCCCGCGCTCGCTCCCGAGCGCGCGTTCAACCTCGGCGCGCTCCTCACCGCCGCCCAGCTGCTCGGCGCCGGCCGGTGGCTCCTGGACGCGTCAGTCACCCATGCCCTCAGCCGACGGCAGTTCGGCCGCGAGATCGGCCGCTACCAGGCCATCCAGCACCTCCTCGCCGACGTCGCCACCGCCCTCGAGCTCGCGACGCCCCTTCTCTACGGCGCCGCAGTCACCGGCGAGCCCGCCGACATCTCCGCCGCCAAAACCGCCTGCGGCGACGCCGCCTACCTCTCCGCCCGGACGGCCCTCCAGGTCCACGGCGCCCTCGGCTATACCGCCGAACACCCTCTCGGCCTCCGCCTCACCCGCGTCCGCGCGCTCGTCGGCGCGTGGGGCACCCCGGCGGAACACCGCCGCCGTGTCCTGGCGGCGATCGCACCGTGACGTTCACCCCGGAACAGGACGACCTCCGCGCCGGCGTCCGCAAGCTCCTCGACCGCGAGGCCGAGCCGTGGCCCGCCTTGTGCGCTCAGATCGGCATCGCCGCCCTGCTCGTACCTGAGCGCTTCGGCGGGTTTGCCACCGAACTGACGACTCCCCCGGCACACTCCGGACAAGCGCCAGGCCTCACCGAGGCGCAGATCGTCGCCGAAGAGCTCGGCCGGCACCTCGCCGACGTGCCGTTCCTCGGCTCTTCTGTCCTCGCCGTGACCTCCCTTCTCACCACCATCGACACTTCCACCAACACCGCCCCGGACGCCCTGTCCCGCCTGCTGCCGCCCCTCGCCACCGGCAGTGCTGGGGCCCTCGCCTGGACTTCTGACGGCCGTTGGGACACCCACCAGCCCGCCTTCACCACGGACGGGTCCACAGTGGACGGCATCGCCCACTACGTCCTCGACGCCGCCGGCGCCGATCTCCTTCTCGCCGCCGCCCGAACCCCGGACGGACCCGCCCTCTTCGAGGTCGACCCAGCGCACTCCGGCGTCCGCTGCGCACCCGTGCCGACGATGGACGAGACCTGCCACCTCGCCACCGTGACGCTCGACCACGTCCGCGCGCGTCCGCTCGGACCTGTCGACCTCGCCCGAGTCCGCGACGTCGCCTGCGCGGTGCTGGCCGCCGAGCAGGCCGGCGCCGCAGCCCAGGCACTGGACCTCACCGTGGAGTACACGCAGCAACGGGTGCAGTTCGGCCGCCCGATCGGGAGCTTCCAGGCGCTCAAGCACCGGATGGCCGACCTCCACGTGCAGGTGGAGACCGCGCGCTCCGCCGCCTACGCCGCACCGAGGTCATCTCGGCTCGCGGCGGTGGCAAAGGTCCATTGCAGCGAGGTGTTCACCAAAGTCGCCGCCGAAATGATCCAATTGCACGGCGGCATCGCCATCACCTGGGACCATCCCGCGCACCGCTACCTCAAACGAGCGCACGCGACCGCTCAGCTTTTCGGCGCGCCCCACCACCACCTTTCGCGCGTCCACCCCTAGCAGGGTGGGGCCACCCCCCGTACGGGTTCTCGGGTCTACCGGGTTCTGTCCGGTCGGCTTCCCCGAAAAACTCGACGACGTGACCACAGACAATCTCGTGCTCCCGGCCGCCGCCGGACCCGGCAGTGATTTCGCCCGTCTCACCCGCCGCATCACCGACGCCGGGCTGCTCACCCGGCGCCCCGGCTACTACACAGCCCGCATCGCCGTGGTGACCACGCTGTTCGCCGGCGGCTGGGTCGCATTTGCGCTTCTGGGGAACTCGTGGTGGCAGCTCGCGGTCGCCGCCTTCCAGGCCTTCATGTTCGGCCAGATCGCCCTGCTTTCCCACGACCTCGCCCACCGCCAGGTCTTTCGCACTCGGCGCCCCGCCGAAACCGCCGGGCTGCTGGCGGGCAACCTCGGCGTCGGCATGAGCTACGGCTGGTGGATGGACAAGCACACCCGCCACCACGCGAACCCCAACCACGAGGAGCTGGATCCCGACGTCGACCCCGACATCCTCGTCTGGTCGCAGGACCAGGCCCGCGCGAGCCGCGGCGTGCCCCGGTTCATCGGCCGATACCAGGCGTTTCTCTTCTTCCCGCTGCTCACGCTCGAAGGGTTGAACCTCCACTGGTCCGGCATCCGCGCGGTGGCCCGGCCTGGCCTGCGCCGCCGTGGTGTCGAAGCCACCCTCCTGACGGTGCATTTCGCGGCCTACCTCACCGCGTTGTTCGTGGTCCTCCCGCCGGGCCTCGCGCTGCTGTTCTTCGCCGTCCACCAGGGACTGTGGGGTGTCTACATGGGATCGATCTTCGCGCCGAACCACAAGGGCATGCCGACGCTCACCGGCCGCCCCCAGCTCGATTTCCTGCGCAAGCAGGTGCTCACGTCGCGCAACGTTCGCGGCGGCCTGGTCACCGACGTCGCCCTCGGCGGCCTCAACTACCAGATCGAGCACCACCTGTTCCCGAGCATGCCGTCGGTGCACCTGCGACGCGCGCAACCGATCGTGCAGCGCTACTGCGCCGAGCTCGGCATTCCCTACCTGCAGACCGGCTTGGTGGACTCCTACCGCCAGGCACTGACCCACCTCCACGAAGCTGGGGCTCCTCTCAGGAAGCGTTCGTAGACTCGGCGACATGTTCAGGAAAACTCTCTCGGCACTCGGTGACTTCCCGGTGGCCTTCGGCGCGAAGGCCACCGGCGCGCGTGCCGAACGAATGCGCCGCTCGCCGCAGTACGCCGACGGCGTCTTCCGCAACGCCTCACCCACGCGCTCGTCCCCGTCGCCCTCGGCCGCCGGCGGCATCCTGCGCGAGCTGCTGTTCGGCGAAGAACGCGACCGGCGCAAGCCCACTGGCCAGATCCCGCTCGTGGCCGACGCCGCGGCCGACACGACCGAGGGCCTGTTCCTCACCTGGTACGGCCACGCCTCGACCCTCGTCGAGATCGACGGCGCCCGCGTGCTGTGCGACCCGGTGTGGAGCGACCGGGTGTCGCCCGCCGCCTTCGCGGGCCCGCGCCGGCTGCACGCCGCGCCGGTGCCGCTCGACGCGGTCGGCCGCGTCGACGCGATCGTGATCTCGCACGATCACTACGACCATCTCGACCTGGCCACCGTCCGCGCCCTGCTCGAAGCACACGATGCGCCGTTTCTCGTGCCGCTGGGTGTCGGCGCGCATCTGGAGCGGTGGCACGTGCCGGCCGCGCGGATCGTGGAGCTCGACTGGCACGAGGAAGCCGAAGTCGCCGACATCCGGTTCGTGGCGACGCCGGCCCAGCACTTCTCCGGCCGGGGCATCGGCAACGACAGCACCCTGTGGACGTCGTGGGTGATCTCCGGACCTCGCCACAAGGTGTTCTACAGCGGGGACACCGGCTACTTCGACGGCTTCGCGAAGATCGGCGACGAGTACGGGCCGTTCGACGCCACGCTCATCCAGGTCGGCGCTTACGCCCCGCAGTGGCCGGACATCCACATGACGCCCGAGGAAGGCATCGCCGCGCACATCGACGTGCAGGGTGGCCTGCTCGTGCCCGTGCACTGGGCGACCTTCTCCCTCGCGATGCATCCGTGGGGCGAGCCGGCGGACCGAGTGTGGCGCGAGGCCAAGGCGAACGATCTCACTCTCGCCGTGCCGAAGCCAGGTCAGCGGATCGACGTGGCGAACCCACCCGCGGTGGACGGCTGGTGGCAGACCCTGGGATGACGCCACGGGTCTTCGCGTGCTCTCCATGAGGCGGCACTCCGGCCTTCGATGAAACGGCCTTCGATGAAACGGCCTTCGGCGGAAACGCGTCGGTGTGTGGGCTGACTGTTCGGACGCTGGTGCGTACACGGTTGATCCATTCTCGTTCGGCTGTGCGGTTGTGCTGCTCGAGAGTGTGCTGCTCGAGTGCGGGGTTCGTTGCTGTTGAAGGAATTCTCGCCGGATCGGACGGGGCGGAGTCGCGCTGCGTCCGGCTTGCTTTGATGAATTCGACACTAGCTCGCCGAGGACGACGAATGCCGCTCTTCACTCGAGCGACCACTCGATCGTGCGAACATGTGTTCGAATCGATGACACTGGAGTGCGTCAGACTTTGTGGCAGGGTCCGAGGCTGATCGGCCACGAAGGGTGTCTGGGTGGGCAGATCGCAGAAGCCGTCCCGGCAGGTGCAGGTGGACGAGCAGATCCAGGTCGTCTCGGCGGTGTTGAAGGGCGAGTTGTCGCTGGCCGAGGCGGCGCGCCGGCATGGTGTTTCCTCGGCGACGGTGGGGAACTGGCGGGACCGGTTCGTCGACGCGGGCAAGGCGGGCATGGACCGGTCGCTGCCCGGCCCGGACGGCGGTCAGTCGCAGACCGAGCGGCGGCTCCGCACCGAGTGCGAGGAGCTCAAGCTCGCCCGGGCGGAGGCGACGGTGCAGTTGCGGACCTGGCAGAAGGGCTCGGAGTACATCGACGCGGTCCCTTCGCCGACCTCGAGGCCCTGAGAGCGACACATCACGTGTCGGTGTCGAGGTTCGCAGCACTGGCCGGGATCCCGGAGCGGACCTACTGGCGGCGACTCGCGCGTCACCGCGCTGGCGGCCCGTCGAAGGGTCCCTGGTCCGCGCCGAAGGTGGACACGGTCGAGGCGACCGCGGCGAAGTACGCCGCGGACTGGCCCGCCTGAGGACACCGCAAGATCGCCGCGATGATGCGCGCCGACAGCCACACAGTGTCCACCTCGACCGTGGAACGGGCGTTACGCCGCCGCGGGCCGCTGCTGCCGTCCGGGTTCCGCGCCGACCGCAGATCCTGGTCACGGCTTCGCAAGCGGGTGTTCCGTGACCCGCCGACCGAGCGGAACCGGGTCTGGCAGATGGACTTCAGCGAGTTCGAGACCGCCCGCGGCGGGATCTGGCGGATCTGCGCCGTCATCGACTACGCAAGCAAGTACTGTCCGGCCGCCACCGTCACCCCAACCAGCCGCGGTCAGGACGCGCTCGCCTGCCTGCGGCGTGCGGTGGTCGAGGTGGAACGGGTCCTCGACCTCGATGATCTCCGCGCCGACCGGGGCTGGATGGATGTCATCGACGCCGACGACTTCGTCATCGGCGAAGCGCCCGCACCGGTCGCGGTGGTCACCGACAACGGGCCGTGCTTCGACCAGCGCCAGGCGTAGAGCCGCGTGTCGCTATCCAAGTGGTGCGTCGTCGCCTCGGCGATGAGTTCCGCGAGCCCGCGGAGTCTGAACTGTCGGCCGGCGCAACCTCGCCACCGGTGTCCGGGGTCCGCGGACTGCCGCTCACCCCCGACGACTTCTTGCGCTGACGGCGGGATCCGGGTGTTCGGCGTTCGGTGACTCGGGGCCAGGTGAAACGGGGCCCGGCGACACGGGATCCGGCGGCCCGGGGTCCTGTGGCGCCGGATACCGCACGGCTGCGGGAAAGCAGCGCAGCAGTGCGGCGAGCCGCGCGGTATCGCCCGCCACCTCGGTGTCTGCCCGCTCGACGGCGTCGTGCAGCGCGGCACCAGCGAACACCAGATCGCGCAATGTCGCCGCCTCCGGCACGGTCAGCCACGCCTCGGGTTCGGCGTGCTCACCGCGGTCCAACTCGAGGCGCCCGCCCGCAACGGTGATGCGGAACCGATCGCCCGCGACGTCCAGCTGGCAGCGCAGCGACAGCTCACCCGCCAGTGCCGGATCGAAGGTGGCGCGCAGGGCGAACAGCAGCGCGTCGACGCTCAGTTCCGCCGCGCCGTCCTCGGGCAGTGGTGCGCGGCTGCCCCAGTGGGCGAGCGCGCGGAGCACGGGCTCCAGTTCCTGCCCGCGCTCCGTGAGTTCATACACGGCGGCGGGCGCAGGCGGTCCCAGGCGCCTTCGCCGCACCAGGCCGTCGGCTTCGAGCTCGCGCAACCGCTGCGCGAGGACGTTCTGGCTCATCTGCGGCAGCCCGCGGTGCAGGTCGGAGTAGCGCTTCGGGCCGAAGACCAGCTCCCGCACGACGAGCAACGCCCACCGCTCGCCGACCGCATTCAGCGCTCGCGCGATGCCGCAGGGGTCGTCGAACAGCCGCTTCTTGCTCATGCACCCGATTCTACTTGCACAACAGGTGTGAATGCTCCTAAATTAGGAGTGTGAATCTGGTCTCCGTCGACGGCACCGTCATCGGCTACACACGGCACGGCGACGGGGCCCCCGGGTGGTCCTTGGTCGACATGCTCCGATGGTGACGACCACGCATCGAGAAATGGGGAGAAGCAGTGAACGAGATGACACTTCGCGTGACGTCCGCCGACGGTACGAGGATCGCCTACGACCGGAAAGGCACTGGCCCGGCGGTCATCCTCGTCGGCGGCACCCTGGACGACGGCGCTGAGAACGCGCCGCTGGCCCGGCTCCTCGCCAACCATTTCACGGTCTACAACTACGCACGACGCGGCCGGGGCGACAGCGGCGATACACCGCCGTACGCCGTGGCGCGGGAGGTGGAAGACCTCGACGCGCTGATTGCGACAGCCGGCGGCTCAGCTCACGTGTACGGCGCCTCATCTGGCGGCGCCCTCGCGCTGGAGGCAGCAGCGGCAGGTTCGGCGATCGACAAGATCGCGGTGTGGGATGTGCCGTACGTGATCGGGCACGACCTGTGGCCGAGGTTCAACCAGTACCTCGCGGACACTCACGAGGCAGACAAAGCCGGCCGGGACGAGGAGATGCTGGAACTGTTCATGAGGCTTACCGGCGGACCCGACGCGGACATCGCGGCTGGCAAACAGCACCCGTACTGGGCCTTGTCCGTCGCGCTCGCCCACACGCTCGTCAAGGACGCAATGGTCCTCAATGACTACAAGATCCCCACGAACCGATTTGCCCGCATCACTCAGTCGGTCCTGGTGACCACCGAGGGTCCGATCACCCAGCCCCAGCTGACGGGCCTCCCGACTGATTTCTTCGACCGCGCCGCGAAAGCGATTGCCGCTGCCACCCCCCAGACCGAACGACACACGCTCGACGGGCAGGGACACGTCGTCGCCCCCGAACTCATGGCCCGTGTACTGAAGACGTTCTTCAACCAGTAACCCGTCGACTGATCAGGTCGCGACCGTGGGTCGCTTCGGAACGCAGGCCCATCGGCCACGTCAGCATCGGTCGGTGAGCGGCGACTCCTGAGTTCCGGCAGTCCACCCGCTTGGCTGCCACCGGCCTCGGGCTCGACCTGTCCGAGGTCGCCGTCGAGCCTGAACGTACATGTGCTGAGCCCAGCTCTATCAAGATCAAACCCTGCCAACTCCTTGACGCATGACAACAGTGGCCGACCGGCGTGCGCATGATGGAACGGTGCTGCTCCAGTGATTCACGGAATGGTTCGAGGGGTCGCTCGTGGCAGGCTTGACGTCATGAAGCTCAAACTCGACCTGCACGACATCTACAACCGAGGAGGGGAGATCGACCGGGCTCTGCGGGCGGTGATCGACGAAGCCGTGGCGAAGAAGGCGCCGGTCGTGGAGATCATCCCGGGCAAGGGGTCCGGGCAGCTGAAGAAACATGTGTTGCGGTTCTTGGAAAGGAAGGAGATCAAGGCGCTCTACCACCGCGTGGAGAAGGACAAAGACAACTTCGGGCGGGTGTTCGTGCATTTCCGGTGGAAGTGAAGGGAGGTCTACAGCCAGTCGTCCGGTCGAGGCCAGGGCAGGAGTGCTTCGAGTGGCTCCGGAACAGGTTCCGTGACGGTGTACTGACCGCGGTGGAAGAGGAGCGGTCGGGCGTCGGAGGTATCGCCGAGGGCGGTCACGCGGCCGATCACGATGTGGTGATCGCCGGCCGGGTGCGCGGTTTCGAGGGTGCAGTCGAGCCAGGTGAGGGCACCGTCGATGAGCGGAGCACCGGACGGGGCGGGGTGCCAGGTGACGGCGGTGAATTTGTCGTCGCCGCGGGTGCCGAAAGTGGTGCTGATGTCGCGTTGGTGTTCGGCGAGGACGTTGATGGCGAAGCGGCCCGCAGCGGCGAGGACCGGCCAGGTGCGCGAGGTGCGGGCGACACAGAACAACGCCAGCGGCGGGTCGAGCGACAGCGCTGCGAACGACTGGCACGCGAAGCCCACGGGCGCGGTGCCGTCGTGGCCGGTGACGATGGTGACGCCGGTGCAGAAGTGGCCCAGCACGGCGCGGAACCGCGACGGGTCGAGGACGGAGATGGTCATCGAGGGCCGACCGGGGAGTCGTCGCGCCAGGCAAAGTCGGCGATAGTCATCGAGGGCCGACCGTGGAGTCGCCGCGCCAGACGAAGGCGGCGATGCTCATCGAAGGCTGACCGGGGAGTCGTCGCGCCGGGGGAAAGCGGCGATGGCGTTCAGGGGCCGACGTCTGAAGTTGCGGCCTTGCCGGGGAGACGGCGGTGCTCATCGGAGACGGCAGGGAAGTCGGTACCGGCCTGGGGGTGGCGTTGCCCGTCCGGCAACGTCTGTGGAGTTCGTTGTCCTGTGCGGAGCCGGCTGTGGTCATCGGGAGCCGACCGTGAAGTCGTGGCCCCAAAGGGAGACGGCGGTGCTTTCGCGGGCGAGCCAGGTGGTGTCGTCGACTTGGCGGCCTTCGCAGCCGAATTCGAGGTCGAAGCCGCCGGGGGTTTTGAGGTAGAAGGAGAGCATGAGGTCGTTGACGTGGCGGCCGAGGGTGGCGGACAGCGGCACCTCGCGGCGGTGGGCGCGGTCGAGGCAGAGGCCGACGTCGTCTGTCGTCTCGACTTCCAGCATGAGGTGGACGATGCCGCTGGGGGTGGGCATGGGCAGGAACGCGAGGCTGTGGTGGCGCGGGTTGCAGCCGAAGAAGCGGAGCCACGCGGGTGGGCCGTCGGCGGGGCGGCCGACGAGTTGGGGCGGCAGGCGCATCGAGTCGCGGAGGCGGAAGCCGAGGATGTCGCGGTAGAAAGCGAGGGCGGCGGCGTCGTCGTGGGTGGAGAGGACGACGTGGCCGAGGCCTTGGGCGCCGGTGACGAAGTGGTGGCCGTAGGGGCTCACCACGCGGCGGTGCTGGAGCGCGACGCCGTGGAAGACCTCCAGCACGGTGCCCGACGGGTCGGCGAAGGTGATCAGTTCGGCGACGCGGCGGTCGGCGAGTTCGTCGGGCGTGCCTTCCTTGTAGGGCACGGAAGCGGCGGCCAGGCGGGTACGGATGTCGTCGACTTCGGCGGCGTTGGCGGCCTCCCAGCCGACGCCGGCGAGGCGATCGGCCTGGCCCGGAACGACGACCAGGCGGGCGGGGAAGTCGTCCATGCGGAGGTACAGGGCGTCGGGGTTCGGGCCGGTGCCTTCGACGAGGCCGAGCACCTTCAAGGCAAAGACGCGCCATGCGGCGATGTCGGTCGCTTCGATGCGGAGGTAGCCGAGGGAGCTGATGGACATCAGGCGCTCCCGAGGAAGTCGAGGGTGAGGCGGTTGAACTCGTCGAACTTCTCGACCTGGGCCCAGTGGCCGCAGCCGCCGAAGACGTGGAGCTGGGCGCGCGGGATCGTCTTGAGGGCGACGAGGGCGCCGTCGAGGGGGTTGACGCGGTCTTCGCGGCCCCAGACGAGCAGGACGCGCTGGCGCAGGCGGTAGGCGTCGCGCCACAGGAGGCCGTCCTCGGCGGAGGTGGCGAAGGAGCGGCCGAGGGAGAGCATGGCTGCCAAGGATTCCGGTGTGGACGCGGCGGCGAAGCGTTCGTCGACGAGTTCGTCGGTGATCAGGGATTGGTCGTGGACCATGATCCGCAGGAAGGCGGCCATGCGTTCGCGGGTGGGTGACGCGGCGAAGCGGCCGAGCAGGCGTACGCCCTCGGTCGGGTCTGGCGCGAAGAGGTTGACGCTCAGGCCGCCCGCGCCCATCAGGACCAGGCGGCCGGCCCGCGACGGGTGGTCCAAGGCCAGGCGTACGGCGGCGCCCGCGCCGAGCGAGTTGCCGACGAAGTGGGCGCGTTCGATGCCGAGGGCGTCCATGAGACCGACGACGGCTTCGGCGCTGTAGCGGAAGTAGTGCGGGTGCTCGGTGGGCTTCGAGGACATCCCGAAGCCCGGCTGGTCGACGGCGAGCGTGCGGTACGCCTTGCCGAACTCCGGCAGGTTGCGCCCGAAGTTGGACCACGCCGAAGCGCCCGGGCCGCCGCCGTGCAGGAGAATCACGGTGTCGGCGTGTTCGGTGCCGGCTTCGTGGTAGTGCAAGGAAAGTCCACTTGGGACTGGAACGAAAGAACCCATCACCTCACCGCATTCCTGACGGGTGAAACGAACGTCTCGGCGCGGGAGTTGATGTACGCGGGCCCGGAATCATCGACAGGGAGCGTGCGGTCGAGGACGGATTCGCAGCTCCGCCAATGATAAGGCCGGCGGCCCACGTGCGGACGGCCCGGGCCACGAAGGGTGCGCTCGACCTCGGGTGCACGAAGCTGCCGCGGGTACCATCGGCGGCCCACACACCGGCCGGACGCCGGGCGGCAAACGCCGAACCTGCGCTCGACGACCGATTCACAGCACCGCGGTAGGCAAGATCCGGCACCCCGCAGTCGGGGCGCCCGAGCGATGAAGGGCGCAGCCTCCCTTGGGTTCACGGTGTCACGGTAGGTGGAGCGGGCGGCCTGCACACGGAGCGCACGTGGCATTAAAGGCCCGCCCGACCCCGGGTTCAGGAAGCCGCAGGGGGTGTCATCGGCGGCCGACACGCCGGTCGAGCGCGGACCGCCGAACACAAAACTGGCGGTTGGCTTGGGATTCGCGGCACTGCGAAACGCGGAGTCGGCAGTCCGCACGCGGAACACCCGCGGCAAAAAAGGTCCGCCCGACCCCGGCTTCGCGAAACCGCCACGGCTGCCGCCATCGGCCGACACGCTGGGCGAGCGCGCAGCGTCAAACACAGAACCTTTGCTCAACCCCGGACTCGACACGCAGCAGGAGGTGGAGTCGGCGGCCCACTCAGGAACCGCCCGGGACATGACCGGTGCTCTCCACCCTGGGTTCACGAAACCGCAGCGGGTGTCATCGGCGGCCGACAGACCAGCCCGGCGTCCAGAGCCAAGCGCAGAATCTGCGGTCGACCCCGGATTCACGAAGCTGCCGTGGCTGTCGTCGGTGACGAGGGCACGGGCGCGGGGGTGAGGGTCGGCGGGGCGAGAGGTGGCGAACAGGTCGAAACCGAGCGCAACACCGGGAGCCAACCGAACATGACGAGCGTGTTCGGTCGCCGTTTCGCAATGCAGCGGCGGAGAACCCCGAGAGACAACAGCGCAAGTACCCATCACACCATCGCATTCTCGACCGGCAACCCGAACGCCCCCGTGCCGTACATGACGTAGGCGCGTTCCGGGTCGTTGGCGGCGTGGACGCGGGCGGCGTGGGCGTCGCGCCAGAAGCGTTGGAGGGGGGTGGTGCGGTGGAGGGCGCGGGCGCCCGCGTTGGCGAAGAGGTGGTCGATGGCGGAGAGGGCGCGTTGGGTGCCGCGGACTTGGTCGCGGCGGACGCGGAGGCGGGTGGGGAACGGGAGTTTTTCGTTGTGGCAAGCCAACTGATACAGCTCGTCGATGTTGTGGGTGAGCTGGAGCCAGGCGGCGTCGATCTCGCTCGCGGCTTCGGCGATGCGGACCTTGGTGAACGGGTCGTCCACCGACTTCTCGCCGGCGTACGCGGCGCGGACGCGGGTGCCCTGGGTCGCGACGTGGGCGTCGTAGGCGCCTTGGGCCATGCCGATGATCGGGGCGGTGATGGTGCTGGGGTGAACGGAGCCGTACGGCAGCTTGTAGAGCGGGCCCGGGTTGACGGCCTGGCCCGGAGTGCGGCATTTCGACGTGGCCACAAAAGACAGGGCGCGGTGGACCGGGACGAAGACGTCGTCGACCACGATGTCGTTGGAGCCGGTGCCGCGGAGGCCGACGGTGTCCCAGACGTCCACAATGGAGTAGTCCGTCAAGGGCACCAAGTAGGTGCAGAAGTCGACGGGTGAGCCGTCGGCGAAGGCCGGGGCGCCCAGCAGGGCCCAGGTGCAGTGGTCGCAGCCCGAGGAGAAGCTCCAGTGGCCCGAGAGGCGGTAGCCGCCGTCGACGGCGGTGGCCTTGCCCATGGGGGCATAGGACGAGGAGATGCGCACGTCGTGGTCGTCGCCCCAGACGTCTTGCTGGGCTTGGGCGTCGAAGAGGGCCAGGTGCCACGGGTGGACGCCGAGGATGGACGCGACCCAGCCGGTGGAGCCGCAGGCGCTCGCCAGGAGCTTCACCGCGGTATAAAACGTGACCGGGTCGGCTTCCAGGCCGCCGAACGGTTTCGGCTGCAGCAGCCGGAAGAAACCCGTCTCCTGCAACGCCTTCACCGACTCCACCGGCACGCGCCGCGCGTCTTCGGTTTCCTGGGCGCGGTCGCGCAGCACCGGGAGCAGGTCGCGCACCCCCGCCATCACGGCAGCCAGCTCGCTCATCGGCCGTCCTCTCGTTCGACGCGAAACCAAGACTAGAACACGTTCTCGTTTTTGTCGACGTGGCCGGGCGACAGAGCCACTGACAGCCCCGCCCTGCGCCCGGAAAACACGCAGTCCGCCAGCGAAAGGCCGCTCACATAGGACCTGGAACAGATTCCCACCGCGGTGCGCCCCGCCGCGTACAGACCGCGCACGCCGGCGACCGCGCCCGTGTCCTCGTCGACCACCAGGCCGCCCAGCGTCAACATGGGACACGGATACCCGAGGCTCCCCCGCACGGACACGTCGATGAGCGAAAACGGCGGCGTGTCCAGCGGTGCCGCGAACTCCGGCGGCTTGCCCATCGGGTCCGGGCCGGCGCGGTACGCGTCGTACGACGCCCGCAAGCCGGCCGGGTCGATTCCGGCCCGCCGAGCCACTTCCTCCAGCGAGGCGCCCGTGACGCGCCCTCGGCCGAGCAGGTACCGCAGCTGCAGCCACGCGAACCACTGCCCCTGCTTGCGCCCGTCGCGCCGCGCAGCGGCGACCACGCGCGAGTCGACGAGCAGCCAGCCCCGGCCCCCGTGCGCGGTGATCAGGCGTTCGCCGATGGCCGCGCCGTAGCGGGATTCGTCGATGACGCGCCGGCCGTCGACGTCCACGAGCAGGCCGCCGAGAAACGCCGCCGGTGGCGTGAGAAAGCGCCAGGCGGAGATCCGGTCCATCTCAGCGACCCGGCCCCCCGCCGAGACCCCCAGCTGAATCCCCGAACCGTCGTCGGCCGAGGTGCCCAAGGGAAGCCCGCCGCGATACGCCGGCGCGTGCTCGCGCACCCACGAGCGGTTCGCGATGAACCCGCCCGCCGCCAGCACGACGCCGCGGCGCGCCACGATCCGCACCTCGCAGGCGTACCGCTCCTCCAGCCAAACGACCCGCCGGTGCAGCGCGCGGCGCAGCGGCGGCACGTAGATCCCCGGCTTCGCCGCGTACGACGCCAGCCGTGCGTGCAAAAACCGCGCCCACCGAGGCGCGCCCGCCAAACCGGCACCGACCACGCCGGTCACCACCCCATCGGAGACAACCAGCGAACGAGCGCGAGTCTGCGGCACCACCCGCACCCCCCGCTGCCGAGCGGCCGACAACAGCCGCGCCATCAGCAGCTTCCCCGACGTCCCCGGGCCCTTCACGCGATGCCCGCGCGGCGCCGGCGCGGCCGCGTCCCGGAAGCCGCCCGAAGCCTCGCTCCCGGAGTAGTACAGGTAGTGCGCGTCGCTGGGATACGACGTCTTGTACGGGCACAAACTCCCCTCGAACGGCACCCCCAGCCCCTCGAGCCACTGGATCATCCCGGGGCTCGACTCGCAGAACCGCCGCAACGTCCGCGAGGACACCACGCCGTCGGTCTCCAGGCGCAGGTACTCGAACATCGCCGAAACGGTGTCCGAAACCCCAGCCGAGGCCTGCTGCGCCGTGCCGCCGCCGGCGTAGATCACGCCCCCGCTGACCCGGCTCGCGCCACCACCCGAGAACCGGTCGAGGAGCAGCACCTCGGCTCCCGCGTCGGCGGCCTCGATGGCCGCGCACACGCCGGCCGCGCCGACTCCGATCACGACGACGTCTGCCACGAGCTCGTCCATGTCGGCCACCCTAGAACTGGAACACGTTCTCGTCTATGGTGACAGAAGCTGCTCCGAACAGGCCAGGAACTCGCGATAACACGTTACATGTGAGGTGGCATGGCGAACGCGTACGACGTGGTGGTGGCCGGCAGCGGCGCCGCCGGGATGACCGCCGCGCTCGCCGCCGCGCACCGGGGCCTCAGCGTGGTCGTGGTGGAGAAAGCGAGCTGTTTCGGCGGGTCGACGGCGCGCTCCGGCGGCGGCGTCTGGCTGCCCGGCAACCACGCCCTCGCAGAAGCCGGGATCAACGAGCCGCCCGAACGCGCCCGCGAATACCTGGCCGCGATCGTCGGCGACGTCGTCCCCGCGGCCAACCGCGAAGCCTTCCTCACGCACGGGCCCGAGGTGCTGGAGTTCGTCACGCGCCACACCCCGCTCGAGTTCCGCTGGGTGCCGGGCTACAGCGACTACCACCCCGAAGCCCCCGGCGGCCGCGCCGGCGGACGCTCAGTGGAGCCGCAGCCGCTCGACGCGAAGCTCCTCGGCGAGGACCTGACCCGGCTCGAGCCGCCGTACAGCGCGCCGCCGCTCGGCGTCCCGATCACGCAGGCGGACTACCGGTGGCTGAGCCTGCTCGCGCGCCACCCGAAGGGCCCGGCCCGCGTGGCGAAGCTCGGCCTGCGCTGGCTGGCCGGGCGGCTGCGCGGACAGCAGCCGATCGCCATGGGGCAAGCGCTTGCGGCCGGCCTCTTCCTGGGGTTGCGCCGCGCCGGTGTCGACGTCCTGCTCGACACCCCACTCCGAGAGCTGACCACCGAAAACGGCCGCGTCACCGGCGTCCGAGCAGCCGAACGAATTTTCACAGCCCGCCGAGGCGTGGTACTCGCCTGCGGCGGCTTCGAGCACAACGAGGAGATGCGCACCAAGTACCAGCGCGCCCCCATCGGCACCGAGTGGACCGTCGGCGCCGCCGCCAACACCGGTGACGGCATCGCGGCCGGCCTGAAGCTCGGCGCCGCCACCGACCTCATGGACGACGCGTGGTGGGGCCCGTCCATGCCGCTGACCGGCGGCCCGTGGTTCGCCCTCGCCGAGCGGTCCCGGCCCGGCTCGCTCATGGTCGACGCGCGCGGCGCCCGGTTCGTGAACGAGTCCGCGCCCTACGTCGAGGCCGTGCACGCGATGTACGGCGAAGGCGACGGCCCCGGCGAGCACATTCCCACGTGGCTCGTGTTCGACCAGCGCTACAAGGACCGCTACCTGTTCACCGGCATCGGCCCGCGCCGGCCGTTGCCGGGCCGCTGGTTCAAGGCCGGCATCGTCGCGAAAGCGCCCACCCTGACTGAGCTGGCCACGAAAATCTCGGTGCCGGAAGAAGCGCTGAGAAGCACCGTCGAACGCTTCAACGGCTTCGCCCGCACCGGCGTCGACGAAGACTTCCACCGCGGCCGCAGCGCCTACGACCACTACTACGGCGACCCGCGCCACCACCCCAATCCCAGCCTCGGCCCGCTGACCAGACCGCCGTTCTACGCGATGAAGATCGTGCCCGGCGACCTCGGCACCAAGGGCGGGCTGCGCACCGATGAACACGCCCGCGTGCTGCGCGAAGACGGCTCCGTGATCCCCGGGCTCTTCGCGGCGGGCAACACCAGCGCGGCCGTGATGGGCCGCACCTACGCCGGCCCCGGCGCGACGATCGGGCCCGCGATGGTGTTCGGCTACCTTGCGGCCGAGCGGCTGGCGACCGAAGATCGGACCGGCACGGGAGGCACGCCATGACGCCACAGCACGACACCGTCCGCACGATCGACGCCGGCACGCCGCCGGCCCGGTTCGCGCGCGGCTGGCACTGCCTGGGCCTCGCCGACACCTTCCGCGACGGCCGACCCCACGCCATCGAGGCGTTCGGCACCAAGCTCGTGGTCTTCGCCGACTCGACGGGCCGCCTCAGCGTGCTCGACGGCTACTGCCGCCACATGGGCGGCGACCTCACGCAGGGTTCGGTGAAGGGCGACGAGATCGCCTGCCCGTTTCACGACTGGCGCTGGAACGGCGCCGGCAAGTGCGTCGCCATCCCCTACGCCAAACGAGTTCCACTGCGCGCGCGGACGCGATCTTGGCGCGTGCTGGAGGAAAACCGGCAGCTGCTCGTGTGGCACGACCCCGAGGGCAACCCGCCGCCCGACGACGTGGTGATCCCCCGCGTGGAAGGCGCGTTCAGCTCCGAGTGGAGCAACTGGACGTGGGACTCGATCCTGATCGAGAACGCCCACTGCCGCGAGATCATCGACAACGTCGTGGACATGGCGCACTTCTTCTACATCCACTACGCCTACCCCACGTACTTCAAGAACGTGTTCGAAGGCCACGTCGCCACGCAGTTCCTCAACACCAAGGGCCGCCCCGACAAGGGTATGGCCTCGAACTACGGCGGCGAGGACAACCTGCTGCGCTCGGAAGCCTCGTACTTCGGACCCTCCTACATGATCAACCACCTGGTGAACTCGTTCCAGGGCTTCGAGATCGAGAACGTGCTCATCAACTGCCACTACCCCGTGACGCCGACGTCGTTCGTGCTGCAGTGGGGCATCATGGTGAAGAAGCTGCCCGGCATCTCCGACGAGCACGCCGACAAGATCGCCGCGAAGCTCGCGAAGGGCATCGGTGTCGGGTTCCTGCAGGACGTGG
Organism: Amycolatopsis rhabdoformis; assembly: GCF_035918295.1. Classification (GTDB taxonomy): domain Bacteria; phylum Actinomycetota; class Actinomycetes; order Mycobacteriales; family Pseudonocardiaceae; genus Amycolatopsis; species Amycolatopsis rhabdoformis. The sequence continues at coordinate 382,277 of NZ_CP142149.1, read as the reverse complement.
AGATCTGGAAGAACAAGAGCCGCATCGACAATCCGTTGCTGTGTGAGGAAGACGGGCCCGTGTACCAGCTGCGCCGCTGGTACGAGCAGTTCTACGTGGACGCCGAGCGCGTCACCGAGGACATGACCCGGCGTTTCGAGTTCGAAGTGGACACGAGCAAGGCCAACGAAGCCTGGGCCGCGGAGGTCGCCGAGAACTTGGCGAAGCAGCGCGCGGAAGAGGCGAGCGTGTGACGTCCGAGGTCACGGAGTTCCTCACCGCCGGGCTGCGGCCGCACGAATGCCGCAGCTGCGGCACGATCGTGCTGGTGAAGAAGAACAGCCTCGCGCACACGAGCATCCAGTGGACCACCGACGCCTCGCGCAGCTGTCCCGTCTTCGCCGCGCACGTGGCCGCCGGGCGCCATCCGGCGTTGCTCGACACGTGCGAGAAGCTCGCCGACAGCATTTCCGACGCCGTGGCGGACGGCAGGCTGACGGTGCGTGATGGCTGACGCCGTGACCCTGACGGTGGCCGAAGTGATCGTCGAGACGGCGGACGCGCGCTCGATCGTGTTCGCGGTGCCGCCGGAGCACGCAGCGGCGTTCGAGTACCGGCCCGGGCAGTTCCTCACGCTGAGGATTCCCAGTGACCGCAACGGATCCGTCGCGCGGTGTTACTCGCTCTCCAGCGCGCCGCACGAGGGCCGGGTGCAGGTGACCGTGAAACGCACCGGGTTCGGCTCCGGCTGGGTGTGCGACGAGTTGCGGCCCGGGGCGCGGATCGACGTGCTGCCCCCGGCCGGGGTTTTCGGGCCGGCTTCCCCGGACGGCGATTTCCTGCTGTTCGCGGCGGGCAGCGGCATCACGCCTGTGCTGTCGATCCTCAAGTCCGCCCTGCACCACGGCCACGGCAGGACCACGCTCGTGTACGCCAACCGCGACGAAGCGTCGGTGATCTTCGCGCGGGAGCTGGCGGAGCTGGCCGGCCGCTATCCGGCGCGGCTCACGGTGGTGCATTGGCTGGAGAGCCTGCAGGGGTTGCCGTCCGTGGCCGCACTGCAGACGCTGGCCGCGCCGTACCGCGGCCACGAGGCGTTCCTGTGCGGGCCGGCCCCGTTCATGACGGCGGCGAAAACGGCGTTGACCGAGCTCGGGATGCGGGCACACCTCGAGAAGTTCCACTCCCTCACCGGAAACCCGTTCGAGGCGACCCCCGAGCCCGAGCCGGACGGCGACGAGACCGCGCGGCTCACCGTGAACCTCGACGGCGAGACCCGCGCTGTCGCCTGGCCGCGGCAGCGAAAACTGCTCGACCACCTGCTCGCCGAGGGGCTCGACGCGCCGTATTCGTGCCGCGAAGGCCAGTGCAGCGCTTGCGCGTGCCGCCTGGTGTCGGGTGAGGTGAAGATGCTGAACAACGAGGTGCTGGACGCCGAAGACCTCGCCGACGGGATCGTGCTGGCCTGCCAGTCGCTGCCGGTCACGGACGAGGTGTCGGTGAGCTACGAGTAGGGAGAACGCGTTGCCCATCGACCCCGCGCTCGCCATCGGCGCCGACCTCGGCGCAGTGCGCTTCGCGTGGACGGCGTCCGACGTGCTGCTCTACCACCTCGCGCTGGGCGCCGGCGCCGACCCGGTCGACGAGCGAGAGCTGCGCTACACCTACGAGCAGGACCTGCGCGTGATCCCGACGTTCGCCACGGTCGCGGTGAACCTGCGCACCTTCACCCCGCCCGCGCTCAAGTTCCCCGGCGTGGACATCGATCTCGCGAAGGTGCTGCACGGCACGCAGGAGATCGAGGTGCACCGGCCGATCCCGGTCGACGGCGAAGCGGTGGCGCACACCCGCATCACCGACGTGTACGACAAGGGCAAGGCCGCCGTGCTCGTGCAGGAGACCACGGTGACCGCGACCGATGAAACTCCATTGTGGACGAGTAGGTCGAGCATCTTCGCCCGCGGCGAAGGCGGCTTCGGCGGCGAGCGCGGGCCATCCGGCCGGCTCGCGTGGCCCGAACGCGAGCCCGACGCCGTGCTCGACATCCCGACACTGCCCCAGCAAGCCCTGCTCTACCGCCTGTGCGGCGACCGCAACCCCCTGCACGCCGACCCGGCGTTCGCGAAAGCGGCCGGGTTCGACCGGCCGATCCTGCACGGTCTGTGCACCTACGGCGTGGTCGCCAAAGCGCTCACCGACGCGTTCCTCGACGGCGACCCCGGCAGAATCCGCTCGTTCGGGACGAAGTTCGCCGGGGTGGTCTTTCCGGGCGAGCCCCTGCGCACGCGCGTGTGGCACGAGAGCGACCGGCTGCTGGTGACCACCACGGCTCCGGAGCGTGACGAAGCCCCTGTGCTGTCCGACACAGTGCTCGTGCCGCGCTGAGCCGAGCGCCAGTATTACGGTGTCGGGAAGCGCATCGGAACAGGGACGGGACGGCGGATGGCGGACGAGCACGCTCGCGGTGAGGACAGCGGCACCTTCTTCGTGGTCCGCGGGCCGGTGGAACCGGGCGACAAGCGCGGCCGCGAGCTGGGCTTTCCGACCGCGAACATCGCGCTGCGCAACCAGAGCGGACAGGTCGGCGACGGCGTGTGGGCCGGCTGGGCCGAGCGCGCGGACGGCACGCACGTGGCCGCCGCGGTGTCCGTGGGGCGCCGCCCCACCTACTACGGCGCCGACGGCTACCGGCTCGTCGAAGCGCACCTGCTCGACTTCAAAGACGACCTCTACGGTGAGACGCTCACCGTCTGGCTCGGCGCGCACCTGCGTGAGCAGCAGAAGTACAACTCGGGCGAGGAGCTGATCGAGGCACTCGACCGCGACGTGGCCGCCACGCGCAAGTGGATCGACGAGCACCCGGCGGCCGAGCTGCCGGACCTCGGCACACCGCCGCCCGACGGCGAGGTCCGTCGGCTCGGCTGAACGCACCCGAGGCGGCTACACCGCGTCAGGCAAACGCCTGCCACCGCCACACCCGGTCACCGCAACGTTCAGTCACACCGCGGCCAGCAGCAGGTACCCCATACCGGCACCCATCACCGCGCGGCACACCGTGCGCGAGGTCAGCCCGGGCGCGGCACCGCTGCGCGTGCGCACCGCGACGACGCCCGAACGCGCGGCATCGGCCACGAAGTACACCGCACCCGCCACTGCGAGCACCGGCAGCGCGAGCCGGGTGTCCATTGAGGACATCGTGAGCCACGGCCCGTGGGCCATGCCGTCGTGCGGCATCGCCGTGACCATGTACAGCATCGCCGCGGCCGAGAGGGCGTGGTGCGCACACCCCGAGGCCTGGCGCCGGCCCCGCCACCAGGCGAAACCGAACCACGCGGCCGTGAGCGCGAACACCGCCTGCCAGCCGGCGGCGGGAATGGGGCCGCCGACGGGCGAGATCATCGCCACCATGGCCACCACCAGCAGCAGCTCGGCCAGGTCGGCGTTGCGCACGCCGGTACCGAGGCGGGCGTAGTCGAGCCGCACGAGCCGCAACACGCACGGCAGCGCGAGCACCGCGAACACGGCGGTGAGCAGCCACGCCACCAGCACCGGGGTGCTCATGGCGAACCGACGGTGGGTCCGGACATCGTTCCTGCCTTCACGGTGCCAGCGTTGACGCTGCGTTGCCGAGCTCATCTCCACCGTGGCACCCCACGACGGGTGAGCACCAGCCAGCAAAGAGGTGAAAGGCGTTGCCCCACAAGAGTTACGCCGTCGTCCGAGCTACCCCGTACGGGCCCTGGGTATGCGTCGCTCTCAGTGACGAGTGAGGACGAGCCCACTGGTCGGCACGCCGGTGCCCGCGGTCACCAGCACGGTCTCGGTGTCGCGCACCTGGTTCACCGCCGTGCCGCGCAGCTGCCGCACTGCTTCGGCGATGCCGTTCATGCCGTGGAGGTACGCCTCGCCGAGCTGGCCACCGTGCGGGTTGAGCGGCAACGCGCCGCCGAGCGTGAGCGTGTCCCCGGCGATGAAGTCCTTTGCCTCGCCCCGGCCGCAGAAGCCCAGCTCCTCCAGCTGCATCAGCACGTACGGGGTGAAGTGGTCGTACAGCACCGCGACGTCCACATCGGACGGTCTCAGCCCCGCCTGCGCCCACAGCTGCCGCCCGACCACGCCCATCTCCGGCAGCGCGGCCAGGTCGTCGCGGTAGTAGCTGGTCATCACGTACTGGTCCGGCCCGCTCCCCTGCGCCGCCGCGGCGATCACGGCCGGCGGGTGCGCCAGGTCGAGCGCCCGGTCGAGACGAGTGATCACCAGCGCCACCCCGCCGTCGCTCTCCTGGCAGCAGTCGAGCAGGTGCAGCGGTTCCGCGATCCAGCGCGACGCCTGGTGCTCGGCCAGCGTGATCGGCCGGCCGTGGAACCAGGCCGCCGGATTGGTGGCGGCGTGCGCGCGGTCGATCACGGCGACGCGGCCGAAGTCCTCGCTGGTGGCGCCGTAGTCGTGCAGATAGCGCCGCGCGACCATGGCGACGGTGGCGGCCGGTGTCGCGATGCCCATCGGGTAGTGGAACGCGTTGTCCACTCCTGACGAGTTCACCTGCGCCGCCGCCGCGGCCGACACACGGCCGAAGCGCTGCTCGGAGCGTTCGTTGAACGCGCGGTACGCCACCACCACGTCGGCCACGCCGGTGGCCACGGCCATCGCCGCCTGCTGCACGGTCGCGGCCGCGGCACCACCGCCGTAGTGGACCCGGCTGAAGAACTTGAGCTCCGGGATGCCGAGCTCCCGCGCCAGCGCGATCTCGGCCGTGCCGTCCATGGTGAACGACACGAGTCCGTCTACTTCGGACGGAACCAGGCCCGCATCGGCCAAGGCGTGGGACACGCATTCGGCCGCCAGCCGCAGTTCGCTGCGGCCCGAGTCCTTCGAGAATTCCGTGGCCCCGATCCCGGCGATCGCCGCCGCACCCGAAAGCGTCACGCCGCACCGCCAGGCACCGTGAGGGCCACCGTGCCGGTCACGTGCTCACCGAGGCTGCCGACCGCACTCACCGCCACCTCCACGTCGGCACCCGAACGCGCGACGACGCGGCCGGTGAACGTCAGCGTGTCGCCCGCGTAACACGGCACACCGAGGCGGATCTTGATCGAGCGGATCAGCGCCTCCGGCCCGGCCCACTCGCTCACGAACCGTTGCACGAGACCGGTGTCGGTGAGGATGTTGAGGAAGATGTCGCGCGAACCCCGCGCGACGGCGGCTTCGCGATCGTGGTGCACGTCCTGGAAGTCCCGCGTGGCGAGCGCGGTGCTGACCACGAACGTGGTGCTCGCCTCGATGGTCAGCGGCGGCAGCTCGGTGCTCATCGCGCCACCCGCCACGCCGGAAGCGTCAGCTCGTCGTCCACCCGCACGAACGCCGCGACCACCGGCAGGCCCACCCGCACCTCGTCCGGCGCCGCGTCGAGCAGTTCCGCCAGCACGCGCACGCCCTCCTCCAGTTCCACCAGCGCCACCACGAACGGCAGCCGTTTGCCCGGCACCGGCGGGTGGTGGTGCACCACGTAGCTGTAGACCGTGCCGCGTCCGCTCGCCACGACGTAGTCCGCAACGGCGGTGAGCGAGCCGTCCGGCGGCATCGGGCCCGGCGGATGCCGCAGCACCTCGCCCCAGCACTGGATGCGCAGCTCACCCTCGCGCAGGCCGGCCCAGAAGAACTCGGTGTCACGGCTGATCACCGGCCGCAGCACCGGTGCGGACGCCTCGGGAACGGGCCGGAACTTGAGCACCCGGAACAGCATCTCCGCCACCGGTTCGCCGTCGACCGACCAGCGCAGCACCGTGGTCACGAACCAGCCCTCGCCCAGCGCGGTGCGCTTGGGCCCGGTCACGCCGGCCAGCTCCGTCGTCACGGCGACGCGCTCGCCCGGCCGCAGGTACCGGTGGTACGTCTGCTCGGAGTTCGTGGCGACGACGGAGGTGTACCCGGCTTCGTCGAGCACCGCCATGATCGCGCCCATCGGGTCGTCGTCGGTGCGCACGCCGTGCAGGCCCGGCATCGTCCACACCTGCGCCATCGCCGGCGGCGCCACGAGTCCGTTGTGGACAGATTCGAACGAAGCGTCCGTGTACACCGGATTGGTGTCGCCGATCGCCTCGACCCAGTTGTTCACCATCGCCTGGTTCACCGGGTCCCGCGCGAGCCGCGGCGCGCACGGCCCCGCGGCGGCGATCTTCGCGGCGGCTTCCTCGATCGTCGTCATCGCGGCACCCTCGGCAGTCCCAGCCCGGCGGAGGCGATGAGCTCCCGCTGGATCTCGCCGACGCCCCCGCCGAACGTGAGCACCAGGTTGCGTTTGGCCAGCACGTCGAGCCATTCGGCCAGCTCGGCCGTGTCCGGGTCGGCGAGGTCGCCGTGGCGGCCCACCAGCTCTTCCAGCAGCCGCCCGATCCGCTGGATGCGCTCGGAGGCGAACACCTTCGTGGCCGACGCGTCGGCCACCGAAACCCGCCCCGACGAAGCCACCTGCCAGTTGAGCAGCTCGTTGATCCGCGCCACCGCGAACGTTTCGGCGAGCACCGCGCGCACGTCCGGAAGATCCAGCAGCGGCAGACCGTCCGGCGTCTTGCGTTCGGCGGCCCACGCCCACACGCGGTCGTGCAGCCCGCCGATCCGCCCGGCCGGCCCGAGCATCACGCGCTCGTGGTTGAGCTGCGTGGTGATCAGCCGCCAGCCACCGTTTTCCGCGCCCACCAGCAGATCCGCGGGCACGCGCACGCGCTCGTAGTAGGTGGCGTTCACGTGGTGGGCGCCGTCGCAGGTGATGATCGGCGTCCACGAGTAGCCGGGATCGCGCGTGTCGACGATGAGGATCGAGATGCCCTGGTGCTTCGGCGCTTCCGGGGAAGTCCGCACGGCCAGCCAGATGTAGTCCGCGTCGTGCCCGCCGGTGGTGAAGATCTTCTGGCCGCTGACCACGTACTCGTCGCCTTCGCGCACCGCTCGGGTGCGCAGCGACGCCAGATCCGTGCCGGCCTCGGGTTCGGTGTAGCCGATGGCGAAGTGGATCTCGCCGGCCAGGATCTTCGGCAGGAACCGCGCCTTCTGTTCTTCCGTGCCGAACTCCTGCAGCGTCGGGCCGACGGTCTGCAGCGTCACCGACGGCAGCTGCACGTCCGCGCGCGCCGCCTCGTCCACGAACAGGTGCTGCTCGATCTCGCCGAACCCCTGGCCGCCGTAGCGTTTCGGCCAGCCGACGCCGAGCTTGCCGTCGCGGCCCAGACGGCGCACCACCTCGCGGTACACCGGCCCGTGGCGTTCGCGCAGCAGCGCCCGCCGCTCCTCCGGCGTGAGCAGGCCCGCGAAGTACTCCCGCAGCTCCGTGCGCAACGCCTGTTGCGCGGCCGTGAGCTCGATGTGCGTGCTCATCCGGCCACCCGCTCCCCCAGCCGGTCGAGCCGGTGCGCGGCGCCGCCGAGCGCGCGGCCGAGGTCCTTCACGGCCGAGGAGTAGCGGTGCAGCGGGTAGTCGCGGTCGACGCCGAGGCCGCCGTGCAGGTGGTGGCACGTGGCCAGCGCCGCGGGGGCCTGCTCGGCGAGCCAATAGGCGGCGAGGTCGAGCTCGGTGTCGGCGTCGAGCCCGGCGGCCAGCCGCCAGCCGGCCGAGGTGGCCGCCAGGTGCACGGTCCGGGCGGCCACGTACACGTCGGCGATCTGCTGGGCCACCGCCTGGAACGCGGCCAGCGGACGCCCGAACTGCTCGCGGTGCGCCACGTGCCGGGCCGTGAGCGCGAGGGCGCCGGCCAGCAGACCGTCGCCGAGCGCCAGCGCGCCCGCGAGCGCGAAGCGGTGCAGCGTGGCGACGGCGTGGCCCGGCGAGCGGTCACGCAGGAACTCCGTGTCGGCGAGCCGCACGCCGCTGAGGCGCACGGTGTACTCGGGCGCGCCGGCCGAGCTGTGCGTGCGGAGCACCTCGACGCCGCTGGCACGCGGGTCGACCAGTGCCACGGCGGTGCCGCCGGGCAGCGCGACCGGGGTGAGGATCCGGCGGGCCTGCGCGGCGTACGGCACGCCGGTTTTCACGCCGGTGAGCTGCCACACACCGTCGGCTGCCTCACCGACGGTGTCCGGCACGGTCGTGAGCGGCGTGGACGGCTCGTGCAGCGCCGCCGTGAGCACCTCGTCGCCGGCCGCGACCGGCGGCAGCAGCTCCGCGCGCTGCCGGGGCGTGCCGAGGGCCTCCACCGGCAGAACACCCAGCGCCAGCACGGCATACGCGGGCAGCGCGGCGGCCGCGCGACCCACCTCCGTGAGCACGACGGCGACCTCCGCGACGCCGAGGCCGTTGCCGTCCAGCTCCGGCGGCAGCGCGAGCGCGAGCAGCCCGGCCTCGGCCAGCGCGCGCCACTGTTCGCCCGCGTCGGCCGATTTGCCGAGCACCCGCGTGGTCAGCGCGGCGATCTCGGCCTGCGTATCGTCTGGGGTGAAGTCCACGCCGGTCCCTCCCTCCGGATGGCCGCCATAAGTGGAACACGTTCTAGTCTTATCCGGAAGGGGCGGGATCGGCAACCCCCGGTGGCTTCGGCAACCGGGTACTCCAGAAGCGGAACAGGCCGTCGAGCGAAGAGGGATGCCGAGTACACGTGGGTGCGGAACAGGTTCTCTTCGGTGCGCTGAGCGACGTCGGCTGGCAGGCCACCCGGAAGCTCGCCACGATCCCGTCCACGGCCGGAGTGCCGGACCCCGAGCCACTGTCACTGCCCGGCCGCGGCCAGACCGTAGTGGTCGACGTCGGCCCGCGCCAGGCGCCCGCGATCATCCTGCTGCACTCCGTGGCCTGCACCGGCCTGCTCACCTGGTACCCGGTGCTCGAGCGGCTTTCCGCGCACTATCGCGTGGTGGTGTTCGACCAGCGCTGGCACGGCCAGGGCATCCGCTCGCACGAGTTCTCGCTGCAGGACTGCGCCGAAGACGTGGTGGCGGTGGCCGACGCGCTCGGCATCGACAAGTTCATGATCGCCGGCTACTCGATGGGCGGCATGGTGGGCCAGCTGGTCGCCTACCAGCAGCGCGAGCGCGTGAGCGGGCTCGTGCTGTGCTCCACGGCCAGCTTCTTCCGCCGCGGCCTGCGCCAGCGCGTGGCGCTCGACCTGTTCGGACGCACGCTGCAGCTCATGCGCGACCAGGCCAAGATCGGCCTCGTGCCGGGCGAGCCGCGCCGGGAACGGCTCGCGCGGCTGGAGGACCACCGCTGGGCGCTCGAGGAGTTCCGGTCCACGAGCCCCTGGGCCATCGCCGTCGCGCTCGACGAGATCGGCCGCTTCGACTCCTCTCCGTGGCTGCACACGCTGCGCCTGCCGACGTCGGTGGTCGTGACCAGCCGCGACGGCTTCATCGCCCCGGCGCACCAGCGCTCGCTGGCGCGGCGCATCCCCGGCGCGGCGACGTACGAGATCCCGGCCGGGCACACGGCGTGCGTGCTCGCGGCCGGCCAGTTCGTGCCGGCGCTGATGGCGGCGTGCACCTCGGTGCACGCGGCGATCGCCGACCGGCAGGACATCCAGGAAGACAACCGGACTCAGGAAGACAACGAGAGGGCCGACGAGCCCGACTCGGCGTGAAGATCAGTAGCTGGACACGAGGTCCGCGGGGCTGAGGTCGATGCGGTAGGGCACCTCGAGGCGCACGATCTCCTCACCGGTCGCCTCGGCGTCGAGCACGTATTCGGTGCCGTCGAGGCGGAAGCAGCTGAGCGTGGGTTCGTTGGGTTCGATGACCCAGTAGAACGGGCAGCCGGCCGCGGCGAGGCGGGCGGGCTTGAGGTGGCGGTCGATGTAGCGGCTGGACGGGGACACGACCTCCACGGCGAGCACCGGCACACCCACCAGGGCCCGTTCGGTGAAGGTCTCGCGCCGGCCGACCACCACGTCGGGGATCATCACGGTGAACTCGTCGAGCACGACGTCGACCGGTGCCGGCAGCACCTCGCAATCCGCGGGGCACACCGCGGTGAGCGCCGCGAGCACACGCGCCACCACCCTCTGGTGCAGCGGACGCGGGGACGGGCTCACCAGAAGCGTCCCGTCCACCAGTTCGTACCGATGGCGTTCATCCGTGATCGCCTCCAGGTCCCGACGGGTGAGACGGTCGCCGTGTGCGAACGACGGGACTGTCATCATGCTGCCCCCAGGACGGGCCGACCGGAAAACGACTAGGCAAGGGTAGACGTGTACGCGCGGCAGCGCGAACCGTCCTCGCGCGTGGTGCAGACCCGGGCGGCCTATTCTTCCGCGCGCCACTCGGCGTTCGCCGTCACCCGCTGTCACGTAAATGCGGCGAAACAGACCCGGACAGCCCAGGAGAACCCCGCGCGACAGGGCCGTTCGAGTTAGGTGAGCGATTTCTCGAAATGGCCATTCCCAGGAGGGTAATACGACACCATCGGATTACCCGGTGGACGTCTGAGCTGGGCCAAAACCACTGTTTCGCGATGCCGTAAACGTGTCCCAACCGGCGCCACATCACGGTATCATTGCGCGGTAGAGGCGATCAGGAAACCCCGATTAAGGTGAACTTCACCATTATGCACCGTGTTCGCTCTCCGTGATTAACCGGGTGGACGACAAAACCGCGCATTCTGACTCGACATTCGCACGCGTCAGCACTCTCCGGTGGTGGTCATGCCTGCCCCGTCCGCACCCAGCCGACCCGTCTCCCTCTTCCGGCTCGACGGCTCCGGCGCCGAGTCCGACCTGCTGGTGTCCCTCAAACCCGAGCAGGTCACCACCGACACGGCCGTGGACCTCTCCGGTACGCGCGCGCGGCTCGTCGCCGGCGCGTTCCACACCGAGATCCCGCAGTGGCTGCCCCACGCGAGCGCGCTCACCGGCAGCGCGCTCGACCTCTCTTCGACGTTGCCGTTCGCCGTGCTGCTCGTGCCGCGTCCACCTTGGACCTACGCGGTGTCCTGGGGCGCCGGGCACCTGGTGCTCAACGACGAATACGTGGAACAAGGTTTCGGTCTGCTGTTCGGGATCCGCCGGCTCGACCCGTTCGACCTCGGGCTGGTGTCGAGCGCCGCGCTCGACGTGTCGGCGCGGGCCACGCAGATCTCGATCCCCGGCGGTGGCGAGCTTTCCGCGTTCCGGCTCGAACCCTACGGCGACCTCGTGAACCGGCTGGCCGGTTCGGCGGACCTGACCGATCTCACCTACGGGCGCGTGACCGGCAAGCGCTACCGAATCCGCGTCGGGAACTCCTTGTACGTGCCGCTTGCGAAGGAACCCGAGGCGTTCCTCGCGGATCTCGACGCGGTGGGCGCGGTGGTCGACGAGCCCGACGGGGATTCGGCGCTGCGGTTCGTGGCGCAGACGCGGCCGCTCGAACGCCACCACCGGCTGGTGCCGACGCTCGAAGCGCGCCTCGCCGAAGCCCTCGGCGGTGACACCGACGCGGCGCTCGGCCTGGCGTGGCCCGCCACGGCGGTGAACGACGCCGAGAACGCCGGCTCGTTCCGCATCACCGGCCTCGGTTCCGGCGGGCCACTGCACGTCGAAGCGCGGCTGGAGCTCGACCACCTCACCGGCCGGCTCGCGCAGCTGCCGGAGGACAAGCGCGTGAAGGCGCTGCGGGCCGGGCGCGTGGTCACGTGCGCCGACGAGGCCGGCGAGGAGGAGACCGGCTCGCCGGTGCAGGTGGCGAAGTGGCTCGTGTACGAAACCACGATCGGGCACACGCGGTACGTGTTCCACCAGGGCCGCTGGTACCGCATCGGCGAAACGTACGTGGAGCAGATGCGCGCACAGGTGGCGCAGCTGTTGTCGCGCAAGTACGAATGGCCCGACCTCACGTGGAAACCCACCGGCGAACCCGACGACGAGAACCGCTACTGCCGCCAGGTCGCGACGCTCGAGGGCTACGTGTGCCTCGACCGCGACACCGCGACCACGCCGCTGCACCCGCGCTTCGAGCTGTGCGACCTGCTGGGGCCGGGCAACGAGCTGATCCACGTGAAGTGGCTCGGCCGCGCCACCGCCGCGAGCCACCTCTACACGCAGGCCCTCGTGTCGGCCGAGGCGCTGCACGACGAGCCGGAAGCGCTGGCGCAGCTGGCCGCGAAGGTGTCCACTCTGGACGAAGGCCGGGTGCTCACCGAGGCCCCGGACACCGTGGTGCTCGCCGCGGCGGGGCGCGCGTGGAACGTCGACGAGCTGTTCACGCTGTCGCAGGTCGCGCTGCTGCGCCTCGACCGGGCGGTGCGCAGCCTGCAGGCGACGCTCGCGTTCGCCGACATTCCTTACGTGGCCAAGAAGAAGACCACGGCGCAACCGGTGAAGCGCCGCCGGAAGGCGTGACGCCGGACTAGGCTGGCTCCGACCCCGACAGCGAGGACGGTGCGCCCGTGACCACAGCCACCCCCGATCCGGAGATCCGCGCCCGGATCGAAGAGCACTGGCGGGCTTCGGAGCTCGGTGACCTCGACACCGAGCACGCGATCTACGCCGAGGACGCCGTGCTCGACTACCCGCAGTCCGGCGAGCGGTTCCGCGGTCGCGAGCGCATCCGCGCGCAACGCGGCGGGCACCCGGCCGACCGGCACTTCACGATCAGCCGGATCACGGGCGGCGGTGACCTCTGGGTGAGCGAATGCGTGATCACCTACGACGGCGCGCCCACGCGTTCGGTGAGCGTGATGGAGTTCGCCGACGGCTTCGTGGTGCACGAGACGCAGTACTTCGCCGATCCCTTCCCCGCCGCCGAGTCGCGCGCGGCGCTGGCGGAGCGGATCCCGGGCAGCTGAGCGCTCAGGCCGGGGTGGCCTTCAGCAGCTCCGTCATCGCCTCGGGCAGCGCGTCGGCCAGGGGCCAGAGGTCCTTCACGAGCTCCTTGGCGCCGAGCAGGCCGACGCCGACCTTGCCCTCGTAGGAGAACACCGTGATGTTGAGGCCGGCGCCGTGGAACACCGGGCCGAGCGGGTACAGGCCGGTCACGCGGGCGCCGAGCAGGTAGAGCGGCACCTGCGGGCCGGGCACGTTGGAGATGATCAGGTTGTGCACCACCGGGTGGCGCTCGGCCAGCCGCAGCGACGAGTAGGCACGCACCCCGAGGCCGAACACCGTGGCCGGCGAGAACTGGGCCCAGTCGGCGAGCATGTCGGCGTCGATGTCGTAGTGGTGGTCCTTCGACAGGCGGTTGGCCTCGGCGAGGAAGAACACGCGCGCGGCCGGATCACCAAGGTGAGTGGGCAGCGAGGCGAAGAAGGCCGACACCTTGTTGCTGCCGTGATCGCGTTCGGTGCGCTCGTGGACCGACACCGGCACGGTCGCCACCAGCGGATCCTCCGGCAGCTCGCCACGGCCGAGCAGGAACTGCCGCAGCGCGCCGGACACGAGCGCCAGCACCACGTCGTTCACCGTGACGCCGAAGGCGTTCTTCACGCGCTTCACGTCTTCGAGGTCCACCTGCGCGTACGCGACGCTGCGGTGGCCGGTGATCGTGCCGTTGAGCGAGGTGCGGGGCGCGGTGAACGGCACCGGCATCCCCTTGCCGCGCAACGTCTTGCCGAGCCAGCGCGGCACGAGCTCCACCAGCTCGGGCAGCAGCCGCGCCATCTCGAACGGCCGCTGCACCAGGCCTTCGAGGCTTTCGCGCAGGATCTCGACGCGCGTGGGCAGGCCGCTGTTGTGCCGGCTTTCGCGCGGGATCTCGGGCAGCGGCGCTTCGGGCTCGAGCCCGGCGAGATAGGTGATCAGGCTGGCTCCGCCGACGCCGTCGATGCTCGCGTGGTGCATCTTGATCAGCACGGCGATGCTGCCGTCCTTGAGGCCCTCGATCACGTAGAACTGCCACAGCGGGTGCGCGCGGTCGAGCTGCTGGCCGGCGATGTGGGCGCACAGTTCGGCGAGCTCACGGTCGTCGCCGGGCGCCGGCACGCCGATGCGGTGCAGGTGGTTGTCGAGGTCGAAGTCCTCGTCCTCGACCCACACCGGGTGACTGAGGTTCCAGAGCGGATTGTGCAGTTTGCGGCGGAATTCCGGAATCAACGCGACGCGCTCGGCGAGGTTGCGCTGCAGCCGCGCGAAGGAGTAGCCGCCGGGGATCGTGGATCCGTCGAGCGTGAGCAGCCCGCAGACGTGCAGGACCTGCGCGGGGGTCTCCAGGTAGAGGAAACTCGCATCCAGGCCGCTCAGTCTCTGCATGTCGTCAGCGTAAGCCAGAACCGTTCCCGGGGCGGGGCGCGGCGGTAGCATCGGGAAGGTGAAACCGGCCTTCCTCACCCGCCGGGCCGCGCAGCTCGGCCTCACCGCCGTCGCCCTGCGTCCGCCGCGAAACCGTCTCACGTCGATCCCGGTGTTCTTCTCCGCCTGGCTCACCGACGAACTGGCCCCGCACCTGCTCGCGCTCACCGCGCTGGACACCGCGCAGCACGTGGTGCGGCACGGGCGGCGATCGTCGAAGGCCGGGCTGGCGCTCGCCGCGTTGTCGGCCGCCGGGCTGGGCTCGCTCGTGGCGACGGCGCAGAAGGCGCGCGGCGAGGTCGAGTCGGCGCTCACCGAGGCGCTCGGGCCGGACTACTCCACGCGGCTGGCGCACCCGCCGAGCCCGGCCGACCTGGCGACGCCGTGGGGGCAGCTCGCGCTGCCGTTCCGCGGCGGCCGCGACCCGGAGGTCGTGCGCGAGCGCGACATCCCGTACGCCGAGGGCGGCAAGCGGTTCCTGCTCGACGTGTTCCGGCCCGCGAAGCCGGTCACCGGCGCGCCCGTGCTGCTGCAGATCCACGGCGGCGCCTGGACGATCGGCACCAAGGACGAGCAGGGTCAGCCACTGATGCGCCACCTCGCCCGGCGCGGCTGGGTGTGCGTGGCGATCAACTACCCGCTCTCCCCCGCGCACCGCTGGCCCGCGCACGTGGAGGGCGCCAAGCGCGCGCTCGCGTGGATCCGCTCGAACATCGCCTCGTACGGCGGGGATCCCGGTTTCGTGGCCGTGACCGGCGGTTCGGCCGGCGGGCACCTCGCCGCGTTGCTGGCGCTGAGCCAGAACGACCCCGCCCTGCAGCCCGGCTTCCCGGAAGCCGACACGAGCGTGCAGGCCTGCGTGCCGCACTACGGCGTTTACGACATCGCGGCGACCAGCGGTGCGGCGGAGAGCCAGTACCGCCTCGAAAGCCTGCTGGCCCGCAGGATCTTCGCCCCGGACCGCGACCCGGTCCATTACCTCGACGACTACGTCGCCGCGTCCCCGCTCGACCGCGTGTCCGGCGAGGCGCCGCCGTTTTTCGTGATCCACGGCCGCAACGACTCGCTCGTGCCCGTGGAGGAAGCCCGCGAGTTCGTCCACCGGCTCCGCGCCGCGTCCAAGCAGCCCGTCGCCTACGCCGAACTCGCGGGCGCCCAGCACGCCTTCGACATCTTCCCCTCGATCCGCAGCGCCCACGTCGTGCGCGGCGTGGAGCGATTCCTCGACCACACCTACCGGGCGTGGGCGGCTGCGGACCGGTAGGTCAGGGTTCGAGCGGGGTGTTCACGTCCGCGAGGCGCTCGGCGTCCACCGGGCCCTCGGCGCGGATCAGGGCCTTGAGCTGGTCGCCGACGTCCCACACGTTCACGTTCATGCCGGCCAGCACGCGACCGTCGCGCAGCCAGAAGGCGATGAACTCGCGGGCCTCGACGTCGCCGCGGAACACGACGCGGTCGTAGGCGCCGGGAGCGACGTGGCCGTGGTACTCCATGCCGAGGTCGTACTGGTCGGTGTAGAAGTACGGCAGCTCGTCGTAGGTGGCGTCCTGGCCGGCCATCGCGGCGGCGGCCACAGCGGGCTGGTTGAGGGCGTTGGCCCAGTGCTCCACGCGCACGTGCTCGCCGAGCAGCGGGTGCAGGGCGGAGGCGACGTCGCCGGCCGCGAACACGTCCGGGTCGGAGCTGCGCAGCGAGGAGTCGACGACCACGCCGTTGTCCACGGTCAAGCCGGCGGCCTGGGCGAGCTCGACGTTGGGCGCCGCGCCGACCGCGACGAGCACGGCGTCGGCGGGGATCTCGGTGCCGTCGGCGAGGCGGACGCCGGTGGCCTTGCCGCCCTCGGTGGTCACGGCCTCCACGCGCGCGCCGAAGCGCAGGTCCACGCCGTGGGCGCGGTGCAGGTCGGCGAACACGGTGGCGACCTCGCGGCCCAGCACGGC
This sequence comes from Amycolatopsis rhabdoformis, assembly GCF_035918295.1. Lineage (GTDB taxonomy): Bacteria > Actinomycetota > Actinomycetes > Mycobacteriales > Pseudonocardiaceae > Amycolatopsis > Amycolatopsis rhabdoformis. The sequence goes on along the minus strand of NZ_CP142149.1, from coordinate 366,179 downwards.
CAGCAGCGGCAGCTCGGCGACCTCGAGCACGGTCACCTCGGCACCGGCCTCGCGCGCGGCGGCCGTGACCTCCAGGCCGATCCAGCCCGCGCCGATCACGGCCAGGCGAGTGCCGGCGGTGAGCGTCTCCTTGAGCTTCGCGGAATCGCCCAGGCGGCGCAGGTAGTGCACGCCTTCGGCGTCGGCGCCCGGGATCGGCAGGCGGCGCGGGCTCGAGCCGGTGGCGAGCAGCAGCTTGTCGTAGCCCACGGTGTCGCCGCCGTCGAGGCGGACCACGTGGTTCTCGCGGTCGATCCCGGTCGCCGTGACGCCCAGGCGCAGGTCGACGTCGTGCTCGGCGTACCAGCCCGCTTCGTGCACGAACACGCTTTCGCGCTCGGCCTTGCCGGCGAGGAAGTCCTTGGACAGCGGCGGGCGCTCGTAGGGCCGGTCGGGTTCGTCGCCGACGAGCGTCACCCGTCCGGTGAACCCCTGCGTGCGCAACGCCTCGGCGGCCTTGGCGCCGGCCAAGCCCGCGCCGACGATGACAAAACCCTGGTCTGGCAAAGGGAACAACTCCTTTATGCGTTGACGCCGGTGAGGGCGAAGAACTCCTGGCGAGAGCGGGCATCCTCCCGCAAGGTGCCCAGCAGTGTCGAGGTGACCGTGCTGGAACCCGTGGCCTGCACCCCGCGCAACGTCATGCACGAGTGCTCGGCCTCGATCACCACCCCGACGCCCTTCGGGCTCAACTGCTCGCCGAGCCAGCCCGCGACCTGCTTCGTGAGCCGCTCCTGCACCTGCGGCCGGCACGCGAAGTGCTCGACCACGCGCGCCAGCTTCGACAGGCCGAGGATGCGGTCGCCCGGCAGGTAGCCCACGTGCGCGACGCCGGTGAACGGCAGCAGGTGGTGCTCGCAGACCGACCGTACGGGGATGTCACGCGCCAGCACCAGCTCGTCGTAACCCTCGTCGTTGGGGAACGTGGTGAGGTCGAACGAGCGCGGGGTGAACAGCTCCGCGTACGCGCGCGCCATGCGGGCGGGCGTGCCCTGCAGGCTCTCGGTCTCCAGGCCGATGCCGAGCGCCCGCAGGAAGTCGCCCGCCGCGCGCGTCGCGGCGGCGAGGTCGACGGCGGGGTCGGGTTCGTGGACGACGTGCAAAGCTGAGCCGGAGCGCATGGGAACCCCTCGGGGATCGGCAGGTTTTCGTCCATGAGTATTGGTCTTATTCGTGACGCAGGTCAAGGTGAGCAGTTCAACATGATGGATCGCTACTTGTGGACACGGTGATGGGCGTTATCGTGGAGGCGTGACGACTGAGCCCGCGGCTCCGGCGATCAAGGCCGTGGCCGCACTGGAGGAGGACCTGCGCCGCGGCATGTACGCGTTCATCCGCGGCGCGGCGCGGCCCGTCACGCGCGACGAGGCCGCCGCGTCGGTCGGGATCTCGCGCAAGCTCGCCGCCTTCCACCTGGACAAGCTCGTGGACGCCGGCCTGCTGCGCTCGCGCTACGAGGCCGTCGGCGGGATCCGCAAGGTCGGGCGCACCCCGAAGGTGTACGAACCGGCCGGCGTCGACTTCGCCGTGACCATCCCGCCGCGCCGCCACGGCGTGCTCGCCGACATCCTGCTCGACGCCGTCGTGACCGAAACCGAGGGCGAAACGGCCCGCGACTCGGCCCTGCGTGTGGCCGCGCAGCGCGGCGAGGCAATCGGCGCCGCCGAACGCGACGAGCTGCGGCCCGGCCGCCTCGGCGCCGAACGCGGCCTCACCCTCACCGAGACCGTGCTCGCCCGGCAGGGCTTCGAACCGCGCCGCGAAACGCCGACGTGCGTCCGCCTGCGCAACTGCCCGTTCCACCCGCTGGCCGGCCAGGCGCCGGACCTGGTGTGCGGGATCAACCAGGCGTTCCTCGGCGGGATCGTCACGGGCCTGGAGGTGCCGGGGGTCGACGCGGTGCTGGTGGACGCGCCGGTGGGTGGCTGCTGCGTGGAGCTGCGCGGGACTCAGGCCGGCGGATAGGCGACATCGAGAGCGTCGGCGGCCGACGGGCCGTCCAGCTGCCAGCCGGCGCCGGCGCGCACGAAGCGGTACCAGCGCTCGTCGCGGCCGTAGCGCAGCTGGAGCGGGCCTTGGGTCACGCGGTTGCGCCAGGTGGTGATCGGGTCGGGGAGGCCGGTGTCGTCCAGGCAGGCGCGCGCTTTCGCGAGCGGGCCCGGGCCCGGTGACCACGCGTCGCGCAGCGCGGCGAGGCCGCCGCGACCGGCTTCGCGCCAGGCGTGCGCCCAGGCGGTGAGGTCGGGCAGCGCGAGGCCGGCGGCCGTGGCCAGGGCGGGCAGCTCGGCGGCGGGCCGGGCGGCCGCGCGGCGGACGAGGTCTTCTTCGAACGTCAACTCGGCCGCGGTGGGCCCATCAAGCAAGAGGTCACGCGCGAGCGCCGCGGCGTCGGCGGCGAGGGTGCCCAGCCCCGCCGAGGTCCAGCCCGTGGCCGGCGGCGGATCGAGGTCGAGCACGGCCGGTGGGCCGGCGATGTCGGGCACCGGCGGCAGGCGGGGCACGGCGCTCACGCGGCGGGCGTACGCGCGCTTCGGCGTGAGGCCCGGGTCGTGCACCTTCGCGCGTTTCGGCTGGTCGGGGGCCCGCAGTGTGCGCAGCCGGGCGAGGACCTCGTCGCGCGGCCGGCCGCGGAGCTTGAACAGCACGAACGGATCGGCATCGACCTCGTCGGCCACCACGTAGTAGACGGCGGCGACGTGCTTGCACGGGTTGGCCGAGTCCGGGCACGAACAGCGCGGCCGCAAGTCACCCGGCCCCGGCAGCAGGTCGGCACCCGCCTCGCGAGCCTGCGCGGCCAGCTCCTCGGGCAGCTCGCCGTCGAGCAGGGCCGCGGTGTGGCCGAGGCGGCGGCCGACGACGTCGAGCAGCGTGGCCCACTGCTCGGGCGAGAACTCCCGCATGCGGATCGTGACGTGGTAGGGCTCGGGCCGGCTGCCGCGCACGCGCGCGGTGATCTCGCCGGCGCCGACGTGCAGCTCGCTCACCGTGTCTTTGCGCGCGTACGTGCGCCCGCGCGGCAGGCGGTTCGGGTCGACGCTCGCGCGCTGCTCCAGCGCCTCCACCCACGCGCCGCCCCACCACGTGTTGCCGAACGTGCGGCGCCGGGTCCCGGTGCGCGGCATCAGCCACCGCCGAGCCGGACCAGGTCGGCGAGCTGGTCGTCGGACAGCTCGGTGATCCAGTCCTCCCCCGCGCCCACCACGGCCTCGGCCAGCCCGCGCTTCGACTCGAGCACCGCGGCGATGCGCTCTTCCAGCGTGCCCTCGGCGATGAGGCGGTGGACCTGCACCGGCCGGTCCTGCCCGATCCGGTACGCGCGGTCGGTCGCCTGGTCCTCCACGGCCGGGTTCCACCAGCGGTCGTAGTGGATCACGTGCGTGGCCCGCGTGAGGTTGAGCCCGACGCCGCCCGCCTTGAGCGACAACAGGAACACCGGCACCTCACCCGCCTGGAACGACGCCACCAGCTCGTCGCGCCGCTTCGGCCCGACCTCGCCCGACAGCAACGCGGTGGGCAGGCCGCGGTCGGCCAGGCGGCGTTCGAGCAGGCGGCACAGCTGCACGTACTGGCTGAACACGAGCACGCTGTCGCCCTCGTCGAGGATCACGTCGAGCAGCTCGTCGAACGCGGCGAGCTTGCCCGAGCGTCCACTGAGGACTCCGCCGGGCTCCTTGAGGAACTGCGCGGGGTGGTTGCAGATCTGCTTGAGCTCGGTGAGCAGCTTCAGCACCTGCCCGCGCCGCTGCACCCCCTGCGACTCGCGGATCTCGGCCAGGTTCTCGCGCACCACCGCCTCGTACAGCGTGATCTGCTCGGCCGTGAGCGGCACGAACCGGTCGGTCTCGGTCTTGCGCGGCAGCTCGGGCGCGATGTCCGGATCGGTTTTCTTGCGCCGCAGCAGAAAGGGGCGCACGGTGGTGGCCAGGCGCTCGGTGGCGCCCTTGTCGCGGTCGCGCTCGATGGGCCGCGCGACGGTGCGACGGAAGCGGTCGAGCGGGCCGAGCAGACCCGGCGTGGTCCAGTCCATGAGCGACCACAGCTCGGTGAGCCGGTTTTCCACCGGCGTGCCGGTGAGCGCCACGCGCGCGACGGCCGGCACCTTGCGCAGCTCTTTCGCCGTGGCGGACAACGGGTTCTTCACGTGCTGGGCCTCGTCGGCGGCCACAAGACCCCAGTCCACTTCGGACAGTGTGGTGCGGTCGCGGCGGACCACGCCATAGGTGGCGAGCACGACCTCGTCGGGCAGCAGGTCGTCGAGGTGCCGGCTGCCGCCGTGGAAGCGGCGCACGCGCACCTCCGGTGCGAACTTCGCGAACTCGCGCTCCCAGTTGCCGAGCAGCGACGTGGGGCAGACCACCAGCGTAGGCCCGGCGCCGAGCGCGCGGCGGTGCAGGTGCAGCGCGATGAGCTGGATGGTCTTGCCCAGGCCCATGTCGTCGGCGAGGCACGCGCCGAGGCCCAGGCCCGTCATCGTGGCGAGCCAGCCGAGGCCGGCGAGCTGGTACGGGCGCAGCGTCGCCGTGAGCCCGGCCGGCGGCCCGATCGGCTCGGGATCACGCTCCCGGAGCCGCTCGACCAGCCCGGCGAGCGCGGGCTGCGCGGCGAACTCGACCGTTTCCCCGTCGAGTTCGAGCTCCCCCGTGAGCGCCGCGGCCAGCGCTTCGGCGCCGGTGAGCTTCCGGTTGCGTTTGGCGCGCATGCGGGCGAGCAGGCTCGGGTCGAGCTTCACCCACTGGCCGCGCAGGCGCACGAGCGGGCGCTTGGCCTCGGCGAGCGTGGCCACTTCTTCGTCGCTGAGCTCGGCGCCGCCGAGGGACAGGCGCCAGCGGAACTCGAGCAGGCCCGTCAACGGGAACGCCGGGCCGGCTTCGCTGCCCGGCGCCTGCGTGGCACTCGCCTTGGCGCGGACTTCACCGGCGAAGAGATCCTTGGGCCACAACACTTCGATGCCGGCGCCGCCCAGCTCACGGCCGCCGGCACCGAGCAGGTCGACCACGTCGTCGTCGGACAGCGCGAACCTCGTCGGCGCCGCCTCGGCGAGCACGCGCCCGAGCGGCGGCCACGCCCGAGCCCCGCGGCGCAGGCCCAGGAGCAGCTGCGTCTCGACCTGGTCGCCGAGGCGCTGCAGCACCGCGTCGGGCGCGTCCCACAGCGTCTCCGCTTCCACGACGAGGCTCGGCTCCAGCGCCGACCGCACGGCCAGCACCCCCGCGAACTGCTCGTCCGCACCCGCTTCGACCCGCAGGATCAGCTGCGCACCGTGGGGCCCGCGAGCCTCCAGCTCACCGAGCCACGCCACCCCGTCGGGCCCGACCAGCGTGGGCTCCGCCTGCGCGAACCCCGGCCCACCCGCTCCGACGGCCGCCGCGGGACTGCGCACCAGCACGTCGGCCGCCGCGTCCCACAACGCACGCACCAGCGACTCCGGCGAATGCAACCTGATCCGCTTCACGCCGGACAGCGGCAACGCGTGCGCCTCCGGCGGCAACGCCGACGCGAGGCCCCGCAGCAGCTCCTCGTCGGCCCCGTCGAGCGGCCCCACGCGCCAGCTGTCGACGCCGCCGGGGGTCAGCGCCGGCCGCAACCGCCCGCGCGCCACGAGGTTCACCCCGGCGTTGACGACCGCCGACCACGCCGCGATCGCCGGGCTCACCTCGTCGGGCACCACCAGCAGCCGCGGAATCACCCGCGCCAGCGGGACCAGCCGCGCGTCGACCTTGGTGCGCGCGAACTTCCCGCCGCCGGGCAGCACGAGCTCGATCGCGGTGTCGCCCGCGACCCCGTCGCCCCACAACGCCAGCACACCCTCCCGCGGCGGATCCGAGGGAAGGTAGGTCGCCTGGGTCTGCGCGCCGAACTCCACGCTCAGCACCGTAAGGCAGGGGTACGACAATCGGGTTAGCGAGGCAGGCCGAGGACCCGTTCGGCGACCGCGGAGAGCAGCACCTGCGTGGTGCCGCCGGCGATGGAGAGGCAGCGGGTCAGCAGGAATTCGTGCGACTGCGGTGCCGCGGGCAGGAGATCGGGCGCCAGGTCGAGGGCGAATTCGGCCACGGCCTGGCGGTGGCGGACCCCGAGCAGCTTCGCGACCGACGACTCCGCGCCGGGACCCCGGTCGTCGAGGCGGCGCAGCGTGGCCCGCAGATCGAGGACCGAGCAGGCGCTGCCCGAGCCGATCAGTGCGCCGAGGCGTTCGCGGGCGGACTCGCCGACGTCCGGAACCGGCTCGCCCTTCGCAGCGGCACCTGAATCGGCCAAGGCGGCGACCAAAGCCTCCACGCCCTCCCCCGCCGCCGAGCCCTTCCCGAGTGCCACCCGCTCCCCCGCCAACGTGGTGCGGGCCAGGCGCCAGCCGTCGCCGGGCGTGGAGACCACGTCGGCGTCCGGGACGAACACGTCGTCGAGGAAGACTTCGTTGAACACGGACGCACCGGTGATTTCGCGCAAGGGACGGGTGGTGATGCCCGGGCTGTGCATGTCGACGAGGAAGTACGTGATTCCCCGGTGTTTCGGCGCGTCGGGGTCGGTTCGGGCGAGGCAGATGGCCCAGTCGGCTTCGCGAGCCAGGGACGTCCACACCTTCTGGCCGGAGAGGCGCCAGCCCCCGGCCACCCGGACCGCGGTGGTGCGCAGGGCCGCCAGATCGGAGCCCGCGCCGGGTTCGCTGAAGAGCTGGCACCAGGTCAGCTCACCGCGCAGGGTCGGGGCGGTGAAGCGCTCGCGCTGCTCCTCGGTGCCGTGGGCGAGGATCGTCGGCACGGCCCAGGCGCCGATCACGAGGTCCGGGCGGCGCAGGCCGACCGACGCCAGAGCCGCGTCGATGCGCAACTGCTCCGCGGGGCCGGCGCCGCGGCCGTACGGAGCCGGCCAGTGCGGCGCCAGCAGGCCCGCGTCGGCGAGCGCGACGCGGCGCCGGGGTTCCGGCAGAGCCGCGATCGAGCGCACGATCTCAGCCACCTCGGGTGAGTCGCCGACCTCGACGTCGAGGGTGCGTCGCGAGCCGGCCAGGGCAAGATCGGCGGCGCGAAGGCGCCAGCGGGTCGAGCCGCCGAGCCAGTGGCGCAGCGCGAGTGCGCGGCGCAAGTACAGGTGCGCGGGGTGGTCCCAGGTGAACCCGAGGCCGCCGAGAACCTGCACGCAGTCCTTGGCGTTGTCCACGGCCGCGTCCAGTGCCACCGCCGCCGCACTCGCCGCGGCGATCGCGTGCTGCGGGCCGAACGCAGCCGACGCGGCGTCCCACGCCAGCGCCTCCGCCGCTTCGGCGCGGCACAGCATCTCGGCGCACAGGTGCTTCACCGCCTGGAACGCGCCGATCACCTGCCCGAACTGCTCCCGCACCCGCGCGTACGCGACCGCCGTGTCCAGGCACCACCGCGCGACCCCCGCCGCCTCCGCCGCGGCCAGCGTCGCGGCGAAGTCCCGGACGTCCGGCAGCGCGAGCACGTCCGCCACCGGCACGCGGTCGAAGCGCGCCCGGGCGAGCGGACGCGAGAAGTCGAACGGCGCCAACGGTTCCACGACCGCCACGCCCGGTTTCAGCAGCACGTGCCCACCCGGCACCGGCACCAGCAGCCACGCCTCGGCCGTCAGTCCCGGCACCGCGGCCGAAGGACCGTCCAGAAAACCGTCGGAGCACGGCGCGGACTGCAGCACCGCGACCTGCGCGGTCCCGCCCGCGATCGCCTCCACGAGCTCCCCGCGGCCGAGCAGCAACCCGGCCAGCGCCGTGCTCAACAGCGGTCCGGGAACCAGCGCCGAAGCCGCCGCGGCCAGCCCCGCGGCGAGGTCCGCGACGCTGCCCCCGGCCCCGCCCACCGACGGCGGCAGCGCGACGCCGGTCAAGCCCAGGTCGGCGAACCCCGGAGGCACGAGAGCCCCGGTCGGTTCGGCCGCCCGCACCGCCGCCACCGGGTCGTGGGCGGAGGCCCAGTCGTGGATCGCGGCGGCCAGCGCCGCCTGTTCGCCGGTGAGCGCGACCGCCATCAGGGCCTCCTCGCGGGACGGTGACTACTCGCGAGTGTAGAACGTGTTACAGTTTTTCGGCCAGCGCGTCGGTGGTTGAACGTTTCGCCAGGGAAGGTACGCTGAACGCAGAACTGGAACGAGTTCCGCAAGGACAGGAGAACGCCGATGCCGGGCAAGGCGAAGGCTCCGGCGGCGAAGGCGCGCACCGGACTGGGCACGATCGGCGACGAGCTCGGGTCGGCCGCCCAGCGCGACCGCCGCCGCCGCATCATCGACGCCACGCTCGCGCTGGCCTCCAAGGGCGGCTACGACGCCGTGCAGATGCGGGCCGTCGCCGAGAAGGCCGACGTCGCGCTCGGCACGCTCTACCGCTACTTCCCGTCGAAGATCCACCTGCTCGTGTCCGGCCTCGCGCGCCAGTTCGAGCGAGCGCAGGAAAAGCTGGAACGCGCCGCGATCCCGGGCGAGACGCCGGCGGAGCGGCTGATGTTCGTGCTGGGCCGCAACACGCGGCTCATGCAACGCGACCCGCACCTCACCGAGGCGATGGTGCGCGCGTTCATGTTCGCCGACACCTCCGCCGCGGCCGAGGTCGAGCTCGTCGGTCGGCTCATGGAGGACATGTTCGCGCAGGCCATGGGCATCGACGAGCCCACGGAATCCGATCGCGACATCTTCCACGTCGTGGCCGACGTGTGGATGGCCAACCTCGTCGCCTGGGTCACGCGCCGGGCGTCGGCCGCCGACGTCGCGAACCGGCTCGAGCTTTCCGTGCACCTGTTGCTGGACAAGTGAAAGGGCCCGCGGCGAACACCGCGGGCCCTTCGGAAACACCACTCAGGCAGCGAGCTTCGGCAGTACCTGCTTGCCGAACACGTCCAGGAACTGGTCCTGGTTGCGGCCCACGTTGTGGATGTAGATGCGGTTGAAGCCGGCGTCCACGTACTTCTGCAGCGCGGCGCGGTGCACGTCGGGGTCCGAGGACACGACCATGCGGCCCTCGAAGTCCTCGCGGCGCACCAGCTTGGCCATCTGCGCGAAGTCGAACGGCGAGCGCACGTCGGCCTTCGGGAACTTCATGCCGCCGTTGGGCCACTGGTCCATCGCGTTGGCCCACGCGGTCTCGTCGTCCTCGGCCCACGACAGGTGCACCTGCAGCAGCTTGGGCATGTCGTCGCCGTTCTTGCCGGCCTTCTTCGCGCCCGCGTTGAAGTTCTCGAGGATCCCGGCGAGCTTGTCGATCGACGCGCCCGGCGTGATCAGCCCGTCGGCCAGTTCGCCGGTCTTGCGCGAGGTGTAGGGGCCGGCCGAGGCGATGTACACCGGCGGCGGCGTGTCCGGCAGCGTCCACAGCCGCGTGGTGTGCAGCTTGAAGAACTCGCCGTTGTGCTTCACGTCCTTGCCGGTGAACAGCTTCCGGATCACCTCCAGCGCCTCGAACATGCGCCGCACGCGCTCGGGCGCCTCGGGCCAGTAGCCGCCGATGATGTGCTCGTTGAGCGCTTCACCCGACCCGATGCCCAGCCAGGTGCGGCCCGGGTAGGTCGCCTCCAGCGTGGCCGCGGCCTGCGCGACCATCGCCGGGTGCAGCCGGAACGACGGACACGTCACGCCCGGCCCGAGGTCCCCGGTCGTGTTCTCCGCCAGCGACGCCAGCATGCTCCACACGAACGAAGACTCGCCCTGCTGAGGCACCCACGGCTGGAAGTGGTCCGCCGCCATCTGCCCCGAGAAGCCGTGCTCCTCGCCCGCCTTCGCCAGCCGAATGGACTCCCGCGGCGAGAACTGCTCCAACGCAGCCGCAAGACCGATCTGCACGTCACTCACGCGTTTTCCGCTCCTTCACCGGTATTTCTCGACAACCCCGACAAGAGCGTCGAGCCTGCTCAACGTCTCCGCCTCGGGCCGGGTGCCGAGCAGGAACGTGACGCGTTCCACGCCGGCCTCGGCATAGGCCTCCAGCAGAGCTTCGTTCTTGCTGCCCACCGCGAACATCGACACCGGCGTACCGGGGGCGAACTCGTCGCGCAGGGCCATCAGCTTCCCGACCTTCTCGGGCACGACCACGGAGTTCGGCATCCACACGCCACCGTGGCGGCCCGCCCGCTTCGCCGCGTGCCGGCTGTTGCCGCCGATGTAGATCGGCGGGTGCGGCGACCGCGCGGGCTTCGGGTACGCCACCGCGCGGTCGAAGTTCGTGAACTCGCCGTGGAAAGTGGCTTCTTCTTCAGTCCACAGCAGCTTCATCGCGTCCAGCCGCTCGTCGAGCAGCCGGCCGCGCGCGTCGGGATCGGTGCCGTGGTCGCGCATCTCCTCGAGGTTCCACCCCGCGCCGACGCCGAAGAGCACACGCCCGCCCGAGAAGTGGTCGAGCGAGGCGACCTCCTTGGCCGTCTGGATCGGGTCGCGCTGCGCGAGCAACGCGACCCCGGTGCCCAGCAGCAGCGTCGAGGTGACCGAGGCGGCGGCCGTGAGCGCCACGAACGGGTCGTACATCCGGTAGTACATCCGCGGCAGCTCACCGCCCGCGGGGTACGGCGACTGGCGATCGGCAGGGATGTGCGAGTGCTCCCCCACGAACAGCGAGTCGAAGCCGCGCTCCTCCACGCCGCGCGCGAGCGCGTCGGGACGGATGCCCTCGTCGGTGACGAAGCTGAAGACCCCGAGCTTCACGAGGCCATCCCGTGGTCCGCCGCGAGCCGCGCGAAGCCGTCGAGCGCGGCCAGGGCCTCGGCTTCCGGCAGCGTGGGCAGCATGAAGGTGTAGCGCTCCACGTCGGCCTCGGCGTAGCGCTTCACGCTGTCCGCGTCGGCCGCACCACCGAACACGGTCACCGGCACGTCGGTGCGCCCCAGCTCCGCCAGCTCGCCGCGCACACGGCGGATGGCTTCGCTGCTGGTCGTGGAGATCGGCATCCAGGCGTCGCCGAAGCGAGCCAGGCGACGCACCGCAGCGCGGCTGTCACCGCCGATGTAGATCGGCGGGTTCGGCTTCTGCACCGGCTTGGGCCACGCGAAGATCGGGTCGAAGTTCACGTGCTTGCCGTGGTAGGACGCCTCGTCCTGCGTCCAGATCGCCTTCAACGCCTCGAGCTGCTCGTCCATCAGCGCGCCCCGGGTGACCGGGTCCGTGCCGTGGTTGGCCATCTCTTCGCGGTTCCAGCCGACGCCGACACCCAGCGCCACGCGCCCGCGCGACACGAGGTCCAGCGAAGCGACCTCCTTGGCCGTGTGGATCACGTCGCGCTGCACCAGCAGCGCGACGCCGGTGCCCAGCACCAGGTTCGACGTGTTCACCGCCGCGGCGGTGAGCGCCACGAACGGGTCCAGCGTGCGGTAGTACACCCGCGGCAGGTCGCCACCGCCCGGGTACGGGCTCTCCCGGCTCACGGGGATGTGCGAGTGCTCGGCGAGGAAGAGCGAGTCGAAACCCCGCTCCTCCAGCGCCTCACCGAGCACGTCGGGGCGGATGCCTTCATCGGTCACGAATGTGGAGATCCCGAACTTCATCGGATCATCGAACCACGGTTCACCGGTGGCTCGCCGCGAGCCGGGCGAGGTCGTCGAGCGCGGCCAGCGTCTCGGCTTCCGGCAGCGTCGGCAGCATGAACGTGTAGCGCTCCACGCCGGCCTCGGCCAGGCGCTTCACGTCGTCGCTGTCGGCCGCGGCACCGAAGACCGTGAAGGGCACATTGGTGCGGCCCTGTTCCGCGAGCCACTCGCGCACACGGCGGATCTCGTCGGACGGGGTGTGCTGGCGCGGCAGCCAGGCGTCACCGAGGCGGGCCAGGCGACGCAGCGCGGCCGGGCTCTCGCCACCGATGTAGATCGGCGGGTGCGGCTTGGCCACCGGCTTGGGCCACGCGAAGATCGGGTCGAAGTCCACGAACTTGCCGTGGTAGGACGCCTCGTCCTGCGTCCAGATCGCCTTCAAGGCCTCGAGCTGCTCGTCGATCAGCGCGCCGCGCGTCTTCGGGTCCGTGCCGTGGTTGGCCATCTCCTCGCGGTTCCAGCCCACGCCGACGCCGAACGCCACCCGACCGCGCGACACCAGGTCGAGTGACGCGACCTCCTTGGCCGTGTGGATCACGTCGCGCTGGATCAGCAGCGCGATCCCCGTGCCCAGCACGAGGTTCGAGGTGTTCACGGCGGCCGCGGTGAGCGCGACGAACGGGTCCAGCGTGCGCTTGTACTTCTCGGGCAGGTCGGCGCCACCGGGGTACGGGCTCTCCCGGCTCACGGGGATGTGCGAGTGCTCGGCGAGGAACAGCGAGTCGAAGCCCCGCTCCTCCAGTGCCTCGCCCAGCACGTCGGGGCGGATGCCTTCATCGGTCACGAACGTGGAGATCCCGAAGTCCATGCCTTGTCCTACCCGATGCGGCGGCGCCCTATTCCCGGCGCGGTTGACACCTCACCGGATCGGTCGGCACGATCAAAATCAGCACTTGTTGAAAAGGAGGTCTGCCATGAGCGTCGAGAACACCGACTTCGAGCAGGTGTACCAGGGCCGGAGTCCGATGGGCGGCACCGTGCCGTGGGACATCAAGGCCCCGCAGCCGGCGGTGGTCGCCCTCGAGGAGGCCGGCGGGTTCCGCGGCGAGGTGCTCGACGTCGGGTGCGGGCTCGGCGAGAACGCCGTGTTCCTCGCCTCGCGCGGCCACCCCGTGACCGGCGTCGACGGCGCCCCGACCGCCCTTCGCGAAGCCCGAGCCCGGGCGTCGGCGAAAGGGCTGGAGATCGGCTTCGAGGTCGCCGACGCCACCCGGTTGGAGGGCTTCGAGGACCGGTTCGACACCGTCCTCGACAGCGCGCTCTACCACTGCCTGACCGAAGAACAGCGACGCGACTACATTGCCGCGCTCGTGCGGGTGACCCGCCCCGGCGCGCGGCTGCACCTGCTCTGTTTTTCCGAAGCGGTGCCCGACAGCTTCCCGGGGCCGTTCCGGATCGGCGAACAGAACCTGCGGGAGACCGTCGGGCGCGGCTGGCGGATCACCGGCCTGGACCCGGCGCTCTACTCCACTTCCGTCAGCCTGGAAGGGCTGCGCAACGCGGTGCGCACGCTCCGGCCGGACGAGGTCGGCGACCTCACCGAGCTGGACGCGCTGGAGCAGGACGAGCAGGGCCGGATCCGCGCGCCGGCCTGGCAGCTGAGCGCCGAGCGCGCGTGACCCGATCCCCTCGTCCGAGGTGCGTCAGACGTTGCGCCGGTACTGACCACCGACCTCGAAGAACGCGTCGGTGATCTGCCCGAGCGAGCAGACCCGCGCGGCATCCATCAGCACGCCGAACAGGTTGCCGCCGCGGGTCGCCGCCTCGCGCAGGGCCTTGAGCGCCTGCTGGGCGTCCTCGGCGTGGCGGTGCTGGAAGTCGGCGAGCCGGTCGAGCTGCGACTTCTTCTCGTCCTCCGTGGCGCGGGCCAGCTCCACCTCGATGTCGTCCTCACCCGCGTGCGGGTTGCGGAAGGTGTTCACGCCGATGATCGGCAGCGAGCCGTCGTGCTTCTTGCGCTCGTAGAGGATCGACTCGTCCTGGATCTTGCCGCGCTGGTAACCGGTCTCCATCGCGCCGAGCACGCCGCCGCGCTCGGAGATCCGGTCGAACTCCACCAGCACGGCTTCCTCGACCAGGTCGGTGAGCTCGTCGATGATGAACGAGCCCTGCAGCGGGTTCTCGTTCTTCGACAGGCCCCACTCCTTGTTGATGATCATCTGGATCGCCATCGCGCGGCGCACCGAAGACTCCGACGGCGTGGTGATGGCCTCGTCGAACGCGTTGGTGTGCAAGGAGTTCGCGTTGTCGTACAGCGCGCACAGCGCCTGCAGCGTGGTGCGGATGTCGTTGAAGCTCATCTCCTGCGCGTGCAGCGAGCGGCCCGAGGTCTGCACGTGGTACTTGAGCTTCTGCGACCGCTCGTTGGCGCCGTAGCGCTCACGCATGGCCACGGCCCAGATCCGCCGCGCCACGCGGCCGAGCACCGAGTACTCGGCGTCCATGCCGTTGGAGAAGAAGAACGACAGGTTGGGCGCGAAGTCGTTGATGTCCATACCGCGCGCGAGGTAGGACTCCACGTAGGTGAACCCGTTGGACAGCGTGAACGCCAGCTGCGAGATGGGGTTCGCACCGGCCTCGGCGATGTGGTAGCCCGAGATCGACACCGAGTAGAAGTTGCGCACCGCGTGCTCGATGAACCACTCCTGGATGTCGGCCATCATGCGCAGGCTGAACTCCGTGGAGAAGATGCAGGTGTTCTGGCCCTGGTCTTCCTTCAGGATGTCGGCCTGCACGGTGCCGCGCACGTTCTTCAGCGCCCACTCGCGCAGCTCGGCGGCTTCCTCGGCCGACGGCTCGCGGCCGTGCTCGGCGCGGAAGGCGTCGAGCTTCTGGTCGATCGCGGTGTTGAGGAAAAACGCGAGGATCGTGGGCGCGGGGCCGTTGATCGTCATCGACACCGACGTGTTCGGCGCGGTGAGGTCGAAGCCGTCGTAGAGCACCTTCATGTCCTCGATCGTCGCGATCGAGACGCCCGAGGTGCCGACCTTGCCGTAGATGTCGGGCCGCGTGTCGGGGTCGTGGCCGTAGAGGGTCACGGAGTCGAAGGCCGTGGAGAGCCGCTTGGCGTCGGAGTCGGCCGAGAGCAGCTTGAACCGGCGGTTGGTGCGGAACGCGTCGCCCTCGCCGGCGAACATGCGCGCCGGGTCCTCGCCGTCGCGTTTGAACGGGAACACGCCGGCGGTGTAAGGGAAGTAGCCGGGCAGGTGTTCGCGGCGCAGGAACGAGAGCAGCTCACCGGGGTCGGTGTAGCGCGGCAGGGCGACGCGCGGGATCCGGTTGCCCGAGAGCGTGTCGCGCCACAGCTGCGTGCGCAGCTCCTTGTCGCGCACCTTCACCACGAGCTCGTCCTCGCGGTACTCCTCGGCCAGCGCCTGGAAGCGCTCGAGCAGCTTCGTGGTCTCGCCGTCCACATCGGACTCGGCGGCGGCGAGCAGCCCGTCCAGCGCGTCGGTGGAGGCGTCCACTTCGGACAGGGCAACCTTCGCGGCGGCGAGGTGATCGCGCTTGCGCAAAGCGGCGACCTGCTTGCCGGTCTGCTCGTGGTACCCGCGCACGGTCTCGGAGATCTCCGAGAGGTAGCGCACGCGGTTGCCCGGGATCACCGTGCTCGCGTCGGTGGACACCTTGCCCTCGACCGCCGGCAGCACCCCGGCCGACACGGACAGACCGCGTCCGGCGAGCTGGTCGCGCAGGCTCTGGTACAGCGCGGTCACGCCGTCGTCGTTGAACTTCGCGGCGCTGGTGCCGAACACCGGCATGTCGTCGGGGCCCTTGTCGAAGGCCTCCCGGTTGCGCACGAGCTGGCGAGCGACGTCGCGGCGCGCGTCTTCGGCACCGCGGCGCTCGAACTTGTTGATGGCCACCACGTCGGCGAAGTCGAGCATGTCGATCTTCTCCAGCTGCGACGCGGCGCCGAACTCCGGCGTCATCACATACAGCGACTCGTCCACGTAGTCGACGATGCCGGCGTCGCCCTGGCCGATGCCCGGCGTCTCCACGATCACGAGGTCGTAGCCCGCGGCCTTGCACGCGAGGATCGACTCGCGCAGCCCGGCGGGAATTTCCCCGCTCGTGGTGCGCGTGGCGATGGAGCGGAAGTACACCGGCGAGCCATCGAGGCAGTTCATCCGGATGCGGTCGCCGAGCAGCGCGCCGCCGCCCTTGCGCCGCGACGGGTCCACGGCGAGCACCGCGATCCGCAGCTTGTCCTCCTGGTCGAGGCGGAAGCGGCGGATCAGCTCGTCGGTGAGCGACGACTTGCCCGAGCCGCCGGTGCCGGTGATGCCGAGCACGGGCACCTGCCGCTTCTCGGCGGCTTCCGTGATGGCGGCGAGCCAGTCTTCGGGCAGTTTTTCACGCTGCAGCTGGGTGATCACCCGCGCCAGCGCCGGCACGTCGCCGGAGAGCAGCTTGTCGACCGAGGCGGGCGGCTGCGCGGAGAGGTCCACGTCGCAGGCCTTGATCATCAGGTTGATCATGCCCGGCAGGCCCATCTCGTAGCCGTCCTCGGGCGAGAAGATCCGGGCCACCCCGCGCGAGTGCAGCAGGTCGATCTCCTCGCGGACGATCACGCCGCCCCCGCCGCCGAACACCTTGATGTGCCCGGCGCCGCGTTCGCGCAGCAGCTCCACCAGGTAGGAGAAGTACTCCACGTGCCCGCCCTGGTAGGCGGAGATGGCGATGCCCTGCACGTCTTCGGTGATCGCGGCGGTGGCCACCTCGTCGACCGAGCGGTTGTGCCCGAGGTGCACGACCTCGGCACCCTGCGACTGCAGGATCCGCCGCATGATGTTGATCGAGGCGTCATGGCCGTCGAAGAGGCTCGACGCGGTGACGAACCGAACCGGGTTCTCGGGGCGGTAGAGGTCGCTGCTCATCCTCCCAAAATACTTGGACTTCCTACTATTGGAAACCCGGGCAGCGGTGACTCAGCTCTCAAGCGCGGGCTTCACCCGGTTGACAGCGAGCAGCTGGAAGCTATATTCAACCTATTAGTTAATCAACCAAGCGATTGAGTACCGATGGCCACTGATCAGCTCAGCACCACCTTCGCCGCACTGGCGGACCCCACCCGGCGAGCCATCCTCGCCCGGCTCTCCCAGGGCGAGGCGACGGTGAACGAGCTGGCCGAGCCGTTCGAAGTGAGCTTGCAGGCCGTGTCGAAACACCTGAAGGTGCTGGAAGCGGCCGGGCTCATCAGCCGCGGCCGCACGCGCCAGTGGCGCCCGTGCCGGCTCGAAGCGAAGCCGCTCGTGGTCGTGGCCGACTGGGTGAACGAGTACCGGCAGTTCTGGGAGTCGGGGTTCGACCGCTTGGACGAGCACCTGCGGCTCCTGCAGGAGCCACGGAAGGAGACGGAGCGATGACGCACCGCGACCTGACCATCACCCGCGTGTTCGACGCGCCGCGCGAACTGGTGTTCCGCGCGTGGACCGAGCCGGAGCAGCTCGCGAGCTGGCTCGGCCCCGAGGACTTCGCCGCATCGGTGGCGAAGTTGGACCTGCGGGCCGGCGGCGCGTGGCGCGCGCGGATCCACAGTGAAAAGCACGGCGTCGCGCGCTGGATGCAGGGCGCCTACCGCGAGATCAGCCCGCCCGGGCGGCTCGTGTTCACGTTCTCCTGGGACGACCCGCAGGACGTGGTCGGCGAGACGCTCGTGACCATCACGCTCGCCGACGTCGGCGACAAGACCGAGATGACGTTCCACCAGGCACCGTTCCCGACCGAGGAAGAGCGTGCCGGCCACCACGACGGCTGGAGCTCGACCTTCGACGACCTCGCCCGCTACCTCGAGGAGGCCCGATGACCACCGCACTCCCCCGTGTCGTGTCCGCCGACGAGTGGCAGACCGAACACGAAGCCTTGCTGGCCAAGGAAAAAGAGCTGATGAAGGCGGCCGACCACCTCACGGCCGAACGCCGCCGGCTGCCGATGGTGCGCTTCGCCAAGCCGTACGAGTTCACCTCGGCCGAGGGGAAGAAGAGCCTGCTCGACCTGTTCGAGGGCCGGCGCCAGCTGATCGTCTACCACTTCATGCTGCACCCCGGCGACGAAGCGGGCTGCCCCGGCTGCTCGATGGTCGTGGACAACGTGCCGCACCTGGCCCACCTCAACGCCCGCGACGTGACGTTCGTGGTCACCGCGCCGGCGACGCTGCCGGAGATCGAGGCCTACAAGGCCCGCATGGGCTGGGACCTGCCGTGGGTCTCGGCGAACGGCAGCGACTTCACCGAGGACTGCGGCGTCGGCCGGTTCTTCGGCACGAGCGTGTTCCTGCGCGACGGCGACGACGTCTTCCGCACGTACTTCACCAGCGGCCGCGGCGCCGAAACGTTCTCGGCGGTGCACCGCTACCTCGACATCACGCCGTTCGGGCGGCAGGAGGCGTGGGAAGAGGAGTCGCGCGGCACCGACGAGCCGGGCGGCTGGTGGCGAAGGCACGACGAATACTGAGGACGCGGAGAGTTCACCGCGGAAACGGGCCGGTTCCTGGGGGATCGGCCCGTTTCCGCTGCCTCGGCAAGATTCCCTGGCCACCGATGTCCGGTCGCGGCGACCGGCTCCGACCGTAGGCTGAACGGCGTCCGGCAGCGACGCCACTCGGTGAAGGAGCCTGGTCATGGGTGAGCTGGTGTACTACGTCCACTTGTCGGTCGACGGCTGCGTCGAGGGACCGAACGGCGAGTTCGACTGGGCGGTGATGGGCCCCGAGCTCTCGGGCCTGTCGCAGGCGCTCACCGACCGGGCCGCGGTGTTCGCCTACGGCCGGCGCGTGTGGGACATGATGGCGGGCTACTGGCCGCAGGTGGAGTCGATCTCCGACGACCCGCACGACATCGCGTTCGCGCCGGTGTGGCGGAAGACGCCGAAGGTGGTCTTCTCGCACACGCTCACCGATCCCGGGTGGGGCACCGAGGTGCTCGGCGGCGACCTCACCGAGGAGGTCACGGCGCTGAAAGCCCGCTACGACAAGGACATCGTGCTCATGGGCGGGGCACAGGTGCCCGCCGAGCTGGGCCGGCTCGGGCTGATCGACGAGTACCACGTGGTCGTGCACCCGGTGGTGCTGGGCGGCGACAAGCGGCCGTTCGCCGTGGACGCCGACCGGCTCGGCCTGAGGCTCGTCGAATCCCGCGTGCTCGACGGCGCGCTGGTGCTCCTGCGGTATCGCCGGGCCACCGGAGAGGGGTGACCCGGCACCGACCCGGGTCGCGCTAGCGGGCCTTGGCCGCCCGCAGCGCGATCCACTGCCGCATGGCGTACTCGACCAGCGTGATCAGCGTCTGCTTCGTCGACTCCCGGTCCCGCGCGTCGCAGCGGACGATCGGGATGCTGGGGTCGATGGACAGCGCCTCGCGCACGTCGTTGATGTCGTGCTCCAGCACCCCGTCGAAGGTGTTGACGCCGACGATGTAGGGCAGGCCGCGGTCCTCGAAGAAGTCGATCGGCGCGAACGAGTCCGCCAGGCGGCGGGTGTCGGCCAGCACGACGGCGCCGATGGCACCCCGTACGAGGTCGTCCCACATGAACCAGAAGCGCTGCTGGCCCGGGGTGCCGAACAGGTACAGGATCAGGTCGGCGTCGAGCGACACGCGGCCGAAGTCCATGGCGACCGTGGTGGTCGTCTTGTTCGGGGTCTGGTCGAGGTTGTCGATGCCGCGGCTCGCGTCGGTCATCATCGCCTCGGTGGTGAGCGGAACGATCTCCGACACCGAACCCACGAACGTCGTCTTGCCCGCCCCGAAGCCGCCCGCCACCACGATCTTCGCCGATGTCATGGTCGGGGGCGCGGTTTCCCGCGGTGCCTTAAAGCCGACGGAGTCCACTCAAAACCCTTTCCATCAACATCAAGTGTGCTTCGGCGCCGTCATTGCCCGTGATCGTCCGGTGCACCGTGACGAGGCCCGCATCGGCCGCGTCACTGATCAGCACCCTGGCGACACCCAGTGGCACCCGCAGGATCGCCGCGACCTCGGCGACCGAGCGCGGGGTCCGGCACTCTTCCATGATCGAGATGCTCTCGATCTGTTCGGCAGCCGCCTCGGGGAAGCCCCCCGCGACGACGTGGTCATTGGTGGAGATCAGCGTCTCCAGCTCGAGCGCGTAGTTCGCCCGGGTCCGGCCGCCGGTGAGAGCGTACGGCCGCACGATGGAGGTCTCCTCGGCCGGGTCCACCCGATCGGGGTGATCCGGCCGGGTGAACGCGGCGGGCATCACGAACTCGCCACTGGGCGGTCCGGGGTCGAAGAGCCCGCCTGGTCTAGGCCCATCCGCATCGGTACTGCCCGGTGGAGAGACTAGAGAGGTCACACGATCTCCTAACTCGGCCGGCGGCACTGGCACCGCCGGCGATTCCTCCGCCGCGTGCGCTCCCGCGGGCGGGGGTTCGGGGGACTGGGACTCCTTACCGGTCTTCTTCCGCTTTTTGCGCGAGCGGCCCGAATCGAGGCTGAAGCCGTTGAGGAGGTCGGCATAAGTGCCTTCGTCCTCACCGCGGGCAGCACCGGGCGCCCCCGCGCGCGGGGGATCCTCGCTGTCTCCGGGCTCGCCGCCGAATAATCCGGACCCCGTGCTCATCGCGTAATCATCCCACCGGTTCGCCGATCAGCGACCCACCCGCGCCCTGCAACTGCGCACGGAGTTCGGGGGTCAGGATCTGCCCGACGCGGTCCACGAGCATCGTCATCTCGTAGGCCACCTGGCCGATGTCGCAGTTGGGCGCGGCGAGGATCGCGAGGCACGAACCGTCGCTGATGGACATCAGCACCATGATGCCGAGCTCCATCTCGACCACGGTCTCGTTGACCGCGCCCGCCTCGAAGCAGCGGGCCGCGCCCTGGGTGAGGCTCACGAGCCCGGAGGCGACGGCGGCGAGCTGGTCGGCGCGGTCCAGCGGCAGCCGGTTGGAGGCCGTGAGGAGAAGCCCGTCGGCCGACACCACGACGGCGTGCGCGACGCCCGGGACTCGCTCGGCGAAGTCGTTCACCAGCCAGCCGAACTGGTTCTGCTGCGGCTGAGCCGTACTCGGCGAGGTCATTCACCCTCCAGTGTTTCGTGGTTGGTCTCAGCGGCCTGCCCAGTGCGGTGCCGGCCGCGCTGGATGCCCTGTTGGAAACTGCTCAGGCGGCCACGCACGTCGTGCGCGTCGCGGGTCGGACGGGGGCTCGCCGCTCCGGCGGGCGGCGGTGCGCTCCCGGGGAGCAACTGCTCTCCGCGGCGGCGCCGGGGCAATCCTGCCGAAGTGAACGAAGTGGGCGTCGACTGGGACACCGATTGGACCGTGCGCCAGCCCTCGTCGGACCCGAAAGCCCACTCCGTGGGGGGTGTCGCGGCCGCGGCGGCCTCCAGGTTCGCCACCGCGGCGGGCACGTGACCCGGATCGACGGCCGGCGGTCCGGGCGGCAGGTTGCTCGCGGCGGGACGCCGGGTCGGCAACGACTCGGGCGCCGCGGGACGTCCGGGCACCTCGCCTTCGGGACGGGGCGCAGGACGCGGCGTGGGCGACGGCCGGACCGCCGCGCCGTTGCCGTTCGACCCGTTCCGCCAGCCGCCCTGCGGGTCGAACGCCGGCGGCACGGGCTGGTCCGCCTGGTCCGACTGCACCGGCTCGTCGGAAGCCACCGGCTGGTCGGCAGGCACCGGCTGGTTGGTGCGCGCGGCACCGAACGCGCTGGCGACATCCCGGCGAGCCGGCCGGGCGACGCTGTCCTGCTCAGGCGTTTCCGCTTGCCCGGCACCGAAAGCGTTCGCGACGGCCGGACGGCCGGCGGACCCGTTCTGCTCGGCGCGCGGCGGCACGCCGAACGCACCGGTCCCGCCGTCCCGCTCGGGCGCGTCCGCCTGGGCCGCGTCGAGCGCCGACCGTTCCGCGTCCATCGCGTCGAGAGCGCCGGCGAAACCCGGGTACTCGGCCGTGATCTCGGTGTCCTGCTCGGGCGGGACGGTCGGCTCGGCCGCGGCGGCCGGCTGGTCCGGACCACCCGGGACGAACGCCGTGGCACCGCTCGGCTGGTCCACAGTGGCCGCGCCGCCCGGCTCGGTCGCCGGCTGCGGGGTGAGCCCGGTGGTGGGCGCGCCGTCGAGCCGGTTGAGCGCGTTCGCACCCAGGCCCTGATGGCCCTGGCCCTGGTCGGCCGGACTCTGCTCGACCGGACCCTGCTCGATTCGGCCCTGCTCGACCGGACCCTGCTCGACCTGATCCGGCTGGTTCGGCGTGCCCTCGACGAATCCGTCGCGGACCTCCTGCCGGCCGCGGTTCACCCCGCGCTGGAAGCTGGTGAGGCGGCCGCGCACGTCGGCCGGGTCGCGCACCGGCAGGCCCGGAGCGGCCGACTCGGCGGCGGGAAGCTGCTCCGGCGTGGCACTGCCCGGCATGAGCTGCTCGCCGCGGCGGCGGCGCGGCAGCCCCGACTTCGTGAACGCCGTGGGCTCGACCTGCGACACGGCCTGCACGGTGCGCCAGTTCTCGTCGCTCGCGAAGTCCCAGTTGCGCTCGTCCTGCTCCGGCGTGGTCACCGGGGCGACGCCGGGCTCCGGCTCGGCCGAACCGGTGGCGGGCTGCTCCCCCGCCTCCGCGGCCGGCTCGTCTTCCGCCGTCTTCTCGGCGGTCTGGTCCGGACCAGTGGGCTTGGTGGTCTTGTCGTCCGCGGCCGGCGCGGGTGAGCGGAACCAGGCCGAGAGCATCTCGTCGAAGATCGGCGTGTTCTCGATGGTGGTCTCGGCGGCCGTCGGCGGCGGCACCTCGGGCACCTTCTGCGCCGCCTCGTTCCACCACTCGCTGAGCGTGGTTCCGTTGGCGGAGAACAGGTCCTTGCCCGAGGGCAGCTCACCCTGGCGCTCGTCGACCGGCTCCGGCCGCGCTTCGGGCCGCGGCTCCGGCTCGGGCCGCGGCGGCGGCACGTCGACGATCTGCGGCATCCGCGGCAGCGGCGGAGCCGGCGGCGGGGTCGAGTCGTCGCGCGGGATCGGGCTGAACAGCGCGGTGCCGGAGATCTCGAGGTCCGACGGCGGGCGCACCCCCGAGTCGACGGTGTGGCCGTTGGCGAACCCGGCGAGGTCGCTGGCCGAGGGCCACAGCTGCTGCTCGTCGACACCCGGGATCGGCTGCTGCGGCACGAGCGGACGGTCGATGCCCGGGCGCGCGGAGCCGTTGACCGGGCGCTGGCGGCGCGGCAGGCCACCGGGGCTCGCGGGCGGCGCGGCGACGCTGCCGAACGGGCCGGGCTTGGCCTGCGGCGGGTTCTCCAGCGCGGCACCGGTCATCACGAGCTCGGGCGGCACCACCACGGTGGCCCGCACGCCGACGATGTCCTTGCCACCGTGGAGCGAAACGCCGATGCGGTGGCGCCCGGCGAGGCGACCGACCACGAACAGGCCCATCCGGCGCGAGGTCGCGAGGTCGACCGAGCCGGCCTCGGTGAGGCGGCCGTTGGCCTCGACCACCTCGTACTCGTTCATGCCGATGCCCTTGTCGAGGATGTCGACGTTGAGCGAGCCGTCGTCGGCCAGGCGCGTGGCCACCGTGACCTGCGTTTCGGGCGCGGAGAACGCGGTGGCGTTGTCGAGCAGCTCGGCGATCAGGCGCTGCACGTCGCTCGCGGCGAACCCGACGATCTTCACCGCCGGCGGCTGCTGCACCGAAACGCGTTGGTACTGCTCGATTTCCGACACGGCGGCGCGCAGCACGTCGTGCGCGGCCACCGGCTGGCCCGAGCGGCGGCCCGGCTCGGCGCCGGAGAGGACCATCAGGTTCTCGTTGTTGCGCCGCATCCGGGTGGCGAGGTGGTCGAGCTGGAACAGCGTGGCCAGCTGGTCGGCGTCCTCCTCGTCGCGCTCGAGCCGCTCGATGAGCTGCAGCTGGCGCTGCACGAGGCTCTGGCTCCGGCGCGAGAGGTTCACGAACACACTGGAGTAGCCCGCGCGCATCGCGGCCTGCTCGGTGGCGAGCCGCAGCGCCTGGCTGTGCACCTTCTCGAACGCGCGCGCCACTTCGCCGATCTCGTCGGACGCCCGCACGGGCACCGGCTCGACCTCGACGCTCTGCGCGCGGCCCTCCTGGATGTTGCGGACGGCGGCGGGCAGGTCCTTCTCGGCGACGTCGAGCGCGCTGCGGCGAAGCGTCCGCAGCGACCGCAGGATCTGGCGCGTGATGAGGAAGACGACCGCGGCGGCCGCGACCATCGCGGCGAACAGCAGCACGGCGAGCAGGCCGGCGCTGCTGCCGGCGTCCTCGACCAGCGCGGCCGACGCGGCGGTGGCGTCGTCGCTCATCCGGTTGCCGACGTCGGAGAGCTGCCCGACCACGGCGTTGGACGCGTCGTTCCACTCCTGCAGCGGAACCCGCGACAGGCCCTGGTCGTTGCCGCCCTGTTCGCCGAGGACGATGCCGACCATGCGCTTGCGGTCGTAGGCGGTGTCGGGCTTGAGCGTGCTCTCGAGGTCCTGGCGCTGCGGCGCGGTGGACGCGGCGTTGAAGTCGTCGATGCGGTCGTCGTAGCGCAGTTCGGCGTCGCGCACGTCGCTGAGCTGCTGCTCTTCGAGGTTGTTCTTGGAGATGCCGTAGGCCACCAGTGCCTGGCTCACCGACACCTGTTCCTTGGCGGCTTCCAGGTCGTGCAGCGCGCTCGGCGTCCCGCCCAGCGCGTCGGCGCTCGCGCCCGCGGCCACCGCGGTGTCGGCACCGATCAAGGCGCCGGTCACGGCGTTGTAGTCGCCCACCGCCTCGGCGGGGTCGAGCAGACCGGCGCCGACCTGCTGGCGGATCACGGCGATCTCGTTGACCTGCGCGGTCGCCGAGTTCACGGCACCGGACACACTGGACTCGGAGCCGCCGACGCGGTTGGCCGCGGTGATGAAGGGCTCCACGGCGGCGTCGGTGGCCGCGCGGGCGGCCTTCAGCTCGGGGGTCACGCCGGCGGTGCCCGCGGTGAGCTGCGCGGCGGTGAGCGTACGTTCCTTCTGCAGGCCGTCGGTGAGCTTGCGCAGCTGGGTGCTCAGGCCCACCAGCTTGTCGATCCGCTCGTAGTCACCGGAACGGCCGACCTGGCCCACGATCGCGGTGACGCCCAGCACGAGCGCGAGGACGATGGGGACCAGCGTCACCGCCGAGAGCTTGACCGGAATGCTCCAGTCGCGCCAGCGCAGCGCCGCTCGCCAGCCCGAGGACCGGCTCGGGCGCCGGGGCGGGCGGCCGAGCAGCTTCTCAACAGGCACTTGGCCATCTCCTGCAACGGTCACGAAAGTGACTCCCTGTCCCGCGTCGTGGCTGCTCGTGGGCGGCTTCCGGTGCTCCCGGAACGGTCCACGGCATTCCGCCGACCCGCGCGATCGACCCCTTGAGGACACGATCGTGCCGACCTGGCACCGTGATCACCGGCGTGCTGCTTCCCGGGACTTTGCACGTGCACGGCGCAAGTTGCGTACTGCACGGCGGTGGTCGAGGTCAACTTGTCTGTGCCTATCGATCGCTGCGGTCAGCTGGGCCAAAGAATCGTACACCAATCCCGGCCGAGGATATTGTCTTCCAGTTCGCGCGGCTGACCTGGGAAAAGAGGTTTCCGCCCCGGGTGCGGCCCGGGGATTCGACCCCGGGCGGACCCGAAGAGGGAATTCCGGTTACCGGTTGCTCCGGGTCACGGCGTCCGGCGGTCACCCGATTAGCCCACGCAGGGTAGTCGAATCCCTCAGAGGATCTACGCTCCGTGCCCCCATCGGGTGGGGCAACCCTGAAGATGAACCCGATGTTGTGGTCTCGCAGCGACTCGCCGCCCGACCCGGTGATTTCTTTCGGGATCCGCTACTGGCCTGCGAATCCTCGTCCCGGCCCTGCCGGAGGGACGCCGGACCGGGGCGACCACCCCGCGTTTTGGCTACCGCGCGTCACGGTATTCGTCCGATCATTGTCCGTGGCTCAACCATTTGCCGCAGCGTTGCTCAGCTGCGACAACGTGGCGTGACATACGCTCTCACTATTCCGAGTGATCTGTTCGTGATCTTCATTGATGGTGCCGTTTTCGCACATTTCCAGCCGGAAAACGAATTCCGGAGACCCTTCCGGAGAACCGGCTTTTTCCGGGGTGCGACGCCGTCGTTACTATGGCCGCCTCCCAGTCCGCAAGGGCAGACCGGGTGCCACTCGATCGAGGGGCCCCGCCCGGCCACCGCCAAGGACGCAAGTTGCCGGAGGCAGCCATGCACAACGTCGCGAACACCCCCGCGGCGAGCACCCCGCTCGAGGAGACCGGACAGCTGCCGGCCCTGTTCGCCCGTGAGGGCGCGGAGCCGACGCCGGCCGAGCGGGGCGGCCCCGACTACGACCTGATCCAGCGCAGCCCCGAGTTCACGGCCCTGCGCAGGCGCTTCCGCAGATTCGTCTTCCCGATGAGCGCCGGCTTCTTCGTGTGGTACCTGACCTACGTGGTGCTGGCCGCGTACGCCAACGACTTCATGAGCACCCGCGTGTTCGGGCTCGTCAACGTGGGCATGCTGCTGGGTCTGGCCCAGTTCGTGACCACCGCGCTGATCACGCTGGTCTACGTCCGGTTCGCGAACCGCGAGGTGGACCCGCGGGTCGCCGAGCTGAGGGCGCGGGCCGCCGTGACGGAAGGAACCCGCCAGTGACCACCGCCCACCTCGCCGAGAGCGTGCCCGCGAGCAACCCGCTCGTGAACACGGGTGTGTTCGCGCTGTTCGTCGCGATCACCCTGTTCGTGGTGTACCGCGCCGGCAACCGCGGCAAGAAGACCACCGCCGACTACTACGCGGCCGACAGCGCCTTCACCGGGCGGCAGAACGGCATCGCGCTGTCGGGCGACTTCCTCTCCGCCGCGTCGTTCCTCGGCATCGCCGGCGCCATCGCGATCCACGGCTACGACGGGTTCCTGTACTCGATCGGCTTCCTGGTGGCGTGGCTCGTCGACCTGCTGCTGATCGCGGAGCTGCTGCGCAACACCGGCCGGTTCACGATGGGCGACGTGCTGAGCTTCCGGATGAAGCAGCGTCCGGTGCGCGCCGCGTCGGCCACCTCGACGCTGGTGATCTCGTTCTTCTACATGCTCGCGCAGATGGCGGGCGCCGGCGGTCTCGTCGCACTGCTGCTCGACGTGCACTCGCGGCTCGGCCAGGCGCTGGTGATCGCGGTGGTCGGCCTGGTGATGGTCGTCTACGTGCTGGTCGGCGGGATGAAGGGCACCACCTGGGTGCAGATCATCAAGGCGAGCATCCTGCTCGTGGCCGCCACGCTGATCACCGTGTTCCTGCTGGGCAAGTACGGCTTCAACTTCTCCAACCTGCTCACCGCCGCCACCGACCGCAGCCCGATGGGCACCCAGCTGCTCGAACCCGGCGGCTCGTACGGCGCCAGCGGCACCACGCGCCTGGACTTCGTGTCGCTGTCGCTCGCGCTCGTGCTCGGCGTCGCGTCTCTCCCCCACGTGCTGATGCGCTTCTACACCGTGCCGAACTCGCGCGAGGCGCGCCGCTCGGTGGTCTGGGCCACCGTGTGCATGTTCATCTTCTACCTGTGCACGCTGGTGATCGGCTTCGGCGCCGCCGCGCTCGTGGGCAACGACGAGATCAAGTCGGCCCCCGGCGGCGAGAACTCCGCGGCGCCGCTGCTGGCCCTGCACATCGGCGGCACGCTGCTGCTGGGCATCGTCTCGGCCGTCGCGTTCGCCACGATCCTGGCGGTGGTCGCGGGCCTCACGATCACCGCGTCGGCCTCGTTCGCCCACGACGTGTACGCGAACATCTTCAAGCGCGGCAAGGCCGAACCGGCCGACGAGGTCCGCGTCGCCCGCCTGACCGCCCTGGTCGTGGGCGTGCTGGCCATCCTCGGCGGCATCCTCGCCAACGGGCAGAACATCGCGTTCCTCGTGGCGCTCGCCCTGGCGGTCGCCGCGTCGGCCAACCTCTCGACACTGCTGTACTCGCTGTTCTGGAAGCGGTTCAACACCACGGGCACGCTGTGGAGCATCTACGGCGGCCTCGCCGCGTGCCTGATCCTGGTGCTGTTCTCCCCCGTCGTGTCCGGCGCCGCCGACTCGATCTTCAAGAGCGTGGACTTCCACTGGTTCCCGCTCAAGAACCCGGGCCTGGTCTCGATCCCGTTCTCGTTCCTCTGCGGCTTCATCGGCACGATGGTGGGCCGCTCGAAGGCCGACAGCGGCAAGCACGCGGAGATGGAGGTCCGGTCCTTGACCGGCATCGGCTCCTGACGATCGCGCTGTTCAGGGGGGCGGGTCCTTTCGGGGTCCCGCCCCTTTTTGCGTGCAGCTAGGCGGGCAGCGTGCGCAGCCGGCAGCCGCGGACGGCCTCGACCGCGCCGATCACGAAGACCTGTCCGGTCGCCACCGCGAGCTCGGCCGCCGCGAAACCGTCTTCGACCACGGCCGCGGCCGTGACCTCGGCGCCGTCGAGCACCACCGGCATCGGCTGCGGCTCGACGACACGCAACCGGGCCAGGAACTCCTGGGAACGGGGCTGCTGCGCGCCGCGGCTTTCGTCACCGGCGCGGGCGAAGTGGTCGTTGGCGAGCAGGAACTCCGAGAGCGTGGTGCGGGCGAGGTCGCCGAAGGTGATCCGCGTGGCCTGCTCGCGCACGTTGCGCACCTGCAGCAGGCGCCCGTGGTCGTGGTCGTGGTCGATCACGTCGAGCACCACGGGCCGGCCGTCGATGCGGTCCAGACCCACCCAGGTGTCCGCGCTCCCGGGCACCTCCTCGGCGACCACCACGGGCACCCCGAACGCGGCGAGCTTCTCGGCCGGCCCCGGCTGGTGCGCCGGGACGGCACCGTCCACGGTGAACATCCGTCCAAGCTAACGCCGCGAATCGCCCACCGGGGCGAAGTTCACCCGCGCAGGCCGTCCACCATCACCTTCATGAGCCGGGCCCCGTCCTCTTCGGACGCGTTCTTCGCGGCCATGCCGATGCCGTGGCCGAGGCGCAGCACGTCGGTGCCCGTGACGTCGCCGCGGACCTCGCCGGTGGCCTGGGCCGCGGCGAGGAGGTCGCCGCACGCGGTGCGCAGGCGGCTCTGGCACCAGAGGAACGTCTCGGACCCCGAGTCGATCGAGGCCTTGAGCAG
Source organism: Amycolatopsis rhabdoformis (assembly GCF_035918295.1). Lineage (GTDB taxonomy): Bacteria > Actinomycetota > Actinomycetes > Mycobacteriales > Pseudonocardiaceae > Amycolatopsis > Amycolatopsis rhabdoformis. The sequence goes on along the minus strand of NZ_CP142149.1, from coordinate 337,537 downwards.
GGTGGCGAGGCCGTGGCGCTCGATCACGTACGCGACCTGCTCCCCCAGCCACGCCTCGAGCGCCGCGAACGGCGGCAGCTCGGCGGCCAGCACCGGGGCGCGGGAGGCGAGCAGGTCGATCTCGTCGCGGTAGACGGCTTCCATCAGCTTCTCGCGCGTCGGGAAGTGGCGGTAGAGCGTGCCGGCGCCCACACCTGCGCGTTTGGCGATGTCGTCGAGCGGCACGTCGATGCCGTGCTCGCCGAAGGCGTCCTTCGCCGTCGCGACGATGCGGTCGTAGTTCCGCTTCGCGTCCGCCCGCATCGGCCGCGCTGCCTCCGCCGTCATCCGCCTACCTCCAGACCCCGCTCCCCAGAAAACGGAGAGATTCTCCGAATTCCCTTGCGGAACCGGAGACGCTCTCCATATTATCGCGGATGCAACCAAGTGGAGAGTTTCTCCACTTCAGTCGTTCCTCTCTGGGGAGTCCTCCTTTGACCGAGTTGACCGAGCACACCTCGTTGGCCGAGCGTAGGCCGAGGCACCGGGCCGCCGCGCCCGGCCTCGTGCTGGCGATCGTGCTGACTTGCCAGCTCATGCTGATGCTCGACGCCACGGTGATGAACGTGGCACTGCCCCGCATCCAGTCCGACCTGGGCTTTTCCGCCACCGGACTGTCGTGGGTGATGACCGCCTACAGCCTGGTGTTCGGCGGCCTGCTGCTGCTCGGCGGACGCGCGGGCGACCTGTTCGGCCGCCGCCGGATGTTCGTGCTGGGCACGGCCGTGTTCACCCTCGCCTCGCTGGCCGGCGGACTGAGCACGTCGGCCGGGTTCCTGATTGCCGCGCGGATCCTGCAGGGGGTCGGCGCCGCGATGGCCGGGCCGAGCACGATCGCGCTGATCACCACCACGTTCACCGAGGCCAAGGCCCGCGTGCGGGCGCTGTCGCTGTTCTCCGCCGTGGCCAGCGGCGGCTTCGCGATCGGCCTGATCGTGGGCGGCCTGCTGACCGAGTGGATCTCGTGGCGTGCCGCGCTGTTCATCAACGTGCCGTTCGGGCTGGCCATCGCCGTGCTCGCGCCGCGCTTCGTCCCCGCGCCGCCGCGCCGGTCCGCGCACCTCGACGTGCCGGGCGCCGTGCTCGGCACTCTCGGGGTCGCGTCGCTCGTGCTGGCCTTCACCCAGGCCGCGGCCGACGGCTGGGGCGCCCCGCTCACGCTCGGCGCGCTGGCGGCCGGCGTGGTGCTGCTGATCGCCTTCGTGCTGCTGGAACAGCGCGTGGCCCAGCCGCTGGTGCCGCTGCGCCTGTTCGCCGAACGCAACCGCGCCGCGGCCTACGCGAGCTTCTTCCTCGGCCCGATGGCGATGATGTCGATGTTCTTCTTCCTCACGCAGTTCCTGCAGGACGTGCGCCATTTCGCCGCGCTGGCCACCGGGTTCGCGTTCCTGCCGATGGCGGTGTCGATCTTCACGCTCAGCCGGCTGATGCCGCGGCTGCTGGCGCGCTTCGGACCGAAGCCGCTGGCCGTGACCGGCACGGTGCTCATGGTCTCGGGCGTCGCGTGGCTTTCACTGCTCACGCCGGAAAGCGGCTACGTCGCTTCGCTGCTCGGGCCGCTGCTGCTGATGGGTGTCGGCGGCGGGCTGGCCTTCTCACCGCTCAACGTGATCATCATGTCCACCGTGCCCGCCGAGGACGCCGGAGCCGCCGGTGGCGTGCTGCAGACCATGCAGCAGGTCGGCAGCACGCTCGGGCTCGGGATCCTCGTGACCGTGTTCGGCGCGGCGACGCGCTCGGCCGCGGCTTCGGGCGCCACCGGCACGCCGCTGCTCGTCGACGGCATGACCGCCGCGTTCCTGGCGGCGAGCGGGCTGGCCGCGCTCACCGTCGGGGTCGCGCTGACGTTCCGGCGCGGAAAAGCCGTGCTGGCTTAGAAGATGTCCTTGCCGGCCTGAACCCGGTGCGTGACGCGGCGTTCGACGACGAACGAGACGAACGGGACGCACCCCGCGAGCAGCACGAGGATCGTGCTCTTGATCGACCAGCGGGCCTTGATCGCGAGGTCGATGCTGCAGGCCAGGTAGAGCATGTAGAGAACACCGTGGATCGGCGAGTACACGGCGGCGGGCGTGGCGTTGCCGAAGCCGTACTCGATCACCATGGTCGCGCACAGCACGAGCAGGCCGACACCGGTGACCCACGCGGTGGTGCGGAACCGCACCAGGGCTCCGTTCAGTCGCGCCGGGCGGGTCTGGGCCGCACCGTCGGTGCTCGTGGTCATGTGATCGTCCTCACTTCCGAGGTGGTGGTTCAGGCCTGGTCGCGGGCGTTGAGCTCGCGCAGGTAGCGGTTGTACGCGGCGAGCTCGTCGTCCTCTTCGACCACCGGGCGGGGCGGCGTCGGGCGGGGCGGGGTGGCGGGCCGAGGAGCGGGCACGGTGACCACGGCCTGCGCCTCGGCCGCCTCGCCCTGGGTCTCTTCCCGCTCGCGCAGCTTCTTGATCCGCCAGAACATGAACGCGGGGAACAGCCCGAACAGCGGCCACTGCAACACGTAACCGAGGTTCTGGAAGGTGCCGTTGGCGGAGGTGAACCGGTCCCACTGCCACCACGCGAGGCCGCAGCACAGCAGCAGGCTCACCACGCACGTCGCGGCGATCAGAAGCCTGCGTCCGAGCGGGGACACGGCCGGGCCGGAGTTCACTGCCACGGCCCTGACGCTAGCACTGGGAACCGGGACCGAAGCTGAGAGGCGGGCCCGCACGTGGCCCGGCTCTCAGCCGGTGACCTCGGGGTTCGCACGGATTTCACACGAGCCGGGCTCAGCCGGCCCGCACGGCCTTCGCCGCCTGGGCGTAGCCGTCGGCGAGGCCGAACACCTTCTGCGCGTATTCCGTGGAGTTGTTGTACGACAGGATCCCCGACCACCAGCCCGACGGCGTGGCCATGTCGCGCCCGCCCGCGCAGAGGTAGCGCCCGGCCGCCAAGGCCGCGTCGTCGATCTGCTGCGGGTCGCCGAGACCGTCGCCGTTGCCGTCGGCGGCCCACTTGCGCCAGGTGCTCGGGATGAACTGCATCGGACCCACGGCGCGGTCGGCCACCGGGTCGCCGTCGAAGCGGCCGCCGTCGGTGTCGCTGATGGCGCGCACGCCCGAAGACCCGTCGAGCGGGACGCCGATGATCGGCTTCGAGGGCCGGCCGTCGGCACCGAGCACGGCGCCGCCGTACTGACCGTGGTTGGACTCGATGCGGCCGATGCCGGCGAGCGTGGCCCAGGAGATGCGGCAGCCCGGGTCGGCCGAGCGCATCGCGAGCTCCGCGTTGCCGTACGCGCGCAGTGCCCGCGCGGGCACTCCGGTCACGGCCGCGACCTTCTTGGCCCAGTCCTCGAGCGGGTCGGCCGTGGTCGACCGCGCCGACTGCGGCGTGGTCTGCTGGTCGGCTCCGCCGGCGGCGACGGCGCTCACGGGAGCGATCGAGCCGGGCCGCACGTCGGCCGCTTTCACGCTCAGCGCCGGGATGTCGGTGGTCGTGGGGCTCGCGACGGGCGCGGACGCCCGCGTGACCAGCCACGTGCCCCCACCCGCGACCGCGAGCACCACCAGCACGACCCCGAGCCGCACCGCCACCGCCACGCCCCCTCGGGCGCGGCGCCGGGCCGGTGCGGCTTCGGCTGTGGTGTCGGCTCGGGTCCCGGCGTTGTCGGCTTGCGCCTCGGCCGGGACCCCGACGGTGTTCTCGGCAGTGATCTCGCCGTCGGTGGTCTCGCCGTCGGTCTGTCCGGTGAGGGGCACGAACTCGGGTCCTCCAGCGTGGCGGTCGGTCGATCACACAACGAGCCCGCGCAGGTTAGCGTTACGCACGGGTTCGGATCGCTGCCGCCACGCCGGTTCACCCGGCCGTGTCGAGAGGTCGGCTCAGGCGGACTTCTGCTGCCGCGCCAGGCGCGCGACGCACCAGGCCGGGGCACTGCCGCGGCGCAGGTGCTGGAGCACCGTCATCGGGCCGAGCCGGCGGCTCAGGTCGGAGGGCTGCAGGCCCGCCGCGCGGTAGTCGAGGGCCCGCTGGTCGAGCGGGCTGATGCCGGCGTCCCACCACAGTTCGGCCTCGGCGACGTCGCCGACCATCTGCCACCAGCCCGCGGCGGCCACGAGCAGCTCGTCCGGGACCTCGGGCAGGCGCACGCGCATCGCGTCGAGGTAACCGGGGTCCGCGGCGTCCACCTGCGCCCAGCGCGAGGGACCGGACCGCGCACGCTGACCGGGGATACCGGGCGGGGCCTGCGGCGCGTCGGCCAGCCAGGCGGACGTGATGCGGTTGACCTCCTGCTCCTCGGCGGTCTGCTCGCGCTCAGCGGCCCACTGCCGGATCAACGCGTCCACTCCGGGATCTCCGGTCATCCCTGCCTCCTCATTGGTCCCCGACGGGCCGGCCCTGACGCCTGCCCCGTTGCGCGTCCACGACTTGCACCCAATGCACGTGACCGAGCGGAAAACCACCGCTGTGACCCGGCTCCCGGGGGACCGGAGAACCGGCTGATCACGCAATGTGAGCACCGTAGGGCCGGGCCCGCTTTCCGCGCCATACCCCGGCCCCCACTAATTCGGTGACCAGGCCCTTTCAGGGGCCAATCCACCCGGATGGTCGAGCGATCGGCCCGGTTTCCAGGATCGCGTTACTCTCAGTAATTACCGGGCGGTAACGAGGAGTTCGGTGATCACGCGAACAGGGTCTGGAAGAACGTGATGATGGCTTCGGCACCGTCGCGCAGCCAGCCGAGCACCTGGTGCACGAGGTTCGCCGACTGGGTGGGCTGGGTGATCAGGAAGAACAGCACGAGGACGACCACCCCGATGACCACGATCTTCTTCACGCCGCCTGACATGGCACCATCCAATCCGCTCCCCCGGCTTCCGTGACGGGCACCGGCAGTGAGGCCGGGGAGTCACGCACACTCTAGTGACGACCAGCGCTTCGGGCCCGCCCGACAGTCGCTCAGCGGGACGCGAACCACGACCGGGTGACGCCTGTCCGATCGAGTGACGCCGGCGCCGCCGGGCCGCCCGCTAGGCTGCCGCGATGAACGACGTGGTTCTGCGCCCGGTGCTCGAGTCCGACCTCGACCTGCTCGAGGCGCTCACCAACGACCCGGCCACCGCGGGCGAGTTCCAGTGGTTCGGCTGGCACGACGCCGGCTACCTCCGCCGCCGCTGGCGCGACGGCAGCGTCATCACCACCGAAGGCGGCCTGCTCATCCCCAGCCTCGACGGCGCCGTCCTCGGGTTGCTGTCCTGGCACCGTTCCCGCTCCGGCCCCAGCTCCTACTGCTGGACCATGGGCCTCGTCCTGCGCCCCGAAGCGCGCGGCCACGGCCACGGCACCGAGGCGCAGCGCCTGCTGGTGCAGTACCTGTTCGCGCACACGCAGCTCAACCGCGTGGAGGCCACCACCGACGTGGACAACCGGGCCGAGAACCGCTCCCTTGAAAAAGCCGGCTTCACCCGTGAGGGCGTGTTGCGCGGATACACCTTCCGGGACGGTGCCTGGCGGGACAGTGCGGTGTACTCGGTGGTGCGCTCGGATCTCGAGAAGCGCTGAGCCCCGCGGGGATCGCCCTCCGCGCTCAGGCGATCGCGCCCGCCGTGCGCAGAGCGGTCACCTCGTCGGCAGTGAGGCCGAGGTCCGCCAGCACGTCGGCGGTGTCCGCGCCGGCCTCGTGGGGTGCGTGGGGCGTGGCCGGTGGGGTGCGGTCGAAGCGGGGCGCCGGCGCGGGCTGGACCGTGCCGCCGATGTCGACGAAGGTGCCGCGGGCCGCGTTCTGGGGATGGGCGGCGGCTTCCCACGGGGACAGCACCGGCGTGAGGCACGCGTCGGTGCCTTCGGCGCGGGCGACGAGGTCGTCGCGCGTGTGGCGGGCGACCGCGGCGGTGATGAGCTCACGCAGCCGGGGCCACTGGGCCTGGTCGAAGTGCGGTGGCGCGTCGGGCAGGTCGAGGACCTTCACCAGGTCGCCCCAGAACCGCATCTCGATGGCGCCGATGGCGACGTACTTGCCGTCGGCGGTCTCGTAGGTGTCGTAGAACGGCGCGCCGCCGTCGAGGAGGTTGTGACCACGAGGACCGGACCACGCGCCGGCGGCGTGCATCCCGTGGAGGCTGGTGGTGAGCAGCGCGGCGCCCTCCACCATGGACGCGTCGACGACCTGACCGCGGCCCGAAGACGTGCGCTCGTGCAGCGCGGCGAGCACGCCCATCGCCAGCATCAGACCACCGCCGCCGAAGTCACCGACGAGGTTCAGCGGCGGCACGGGCGCGGAGCCGGCGCGGCCGATCGGTTCGAGCGCGCCGGCGATGCCGATGTAGTTGAGGTCGTGGCCGGCCGCCTGCGCGAGCGGGCCGTCCTGGCCCCAGCCGGTCATCCGGCCGTAGACCAGCCGCGGGTTGCGCGCGTGGACCACCTCCGGACCGAGCCCCATGCGTTCCGCGACGCCCGGCCGGAAACCCTCGATCAGCACGTCGGCCTGGTCGGCGAGCTTCAGCACCACCTCGACGCCCTCGGGGGTCTTGGTGTTCACGCCGATCGAGCGCCGGCCGCGCCCGAGCGGATCGTTCGGGATACCGAGCACGTCGGCGCCCGGCGTCGCGCGGTCCACGCGCACGACGTCGGCGCCGAGGTCGGCCAGGATCATGCAGGCGAACGGCGCGGGCGCGAGCCCGGCCAGCTCCACCACCTTCAGCCCGCCCAGGGGTCCGGCTTTCACGGCGGAAATCCTTTCGTCGAGCCGAAAATCTCAGAGCGTGCGCGAGATGATCTCCTTCATGATCTCGCTGGTCCCGCCGAAGATCCGCGAAATCCGGACGTCGGCCCACGCGCGCGCGATCGGGTATTCGGTCATGTAGCCGTAGCCGCCGAACAGCTGCACGCACTCGTCCACGACCTTGTTCACGCGCTCGGTCGTCCACAGCTTCGCCATGGCCGCGCCCTGCACGTCGAGCTCACCGCGCAGGTGGCGTTCGATGCACTGGTCGAGGAACGCGCGCGAAACCGCCGCTTCCGTCGCGGCCTCCGCGAGCTTGAACTTCGTGTTCTGGAACCCGAAGATCGGCCGGCCGAACGCCGTGCGCTCCTTGGTGTAGTCGATCGTGAGGTTCACGGCCGCCTCGAGCCCGGCGACCGCGGTCACGGCGATGATCAGCCGTTCCTGGGGCAGCTGCAGCATCAGCTGTACGAAGCCCTGGCCTTCGGCTTCGCCGAGCAGATTGGCGGCCGGCACGCGCACGTCGTCGAAGAACAGCTCCGCGGTGTCCTGGCCCTTGAGCCCCACCTTGTCGAGCACGCGGCCACGGCGGAAGCCCGGCGTGTCGGTCTCGACCACGATCAGCGACACGCCCTGCGCCCCCGCGTCGGGGTCGGTCTTGCACGCCACCACCACGAGGTCGGCGTGGAAACCGTTGGTGATGAACGTCTTCGCGCCGTTGAGCACGTAGTGGTCGCCCTCGCGCACCGCGCGCGTCTTGATGCTCTGCAGGTCGGAGCCCGTGCCCGGCTCGGTCATCGCGATGGCGCCCACGAACTCGCCACTCGCGAGCTTCGGCAGCCACTCGCGCTTCTTCTCTTCCGACGCGTAGTGCAGCAGGTAATGCGCCACGATTCCGTTGTGGACGGTGACGCCCCACGCGTTGTCCCCGGAGCGGGCCTGCTCCTCGTACAACACGGCCTCGTGGGCGAACGTGCCGCCGCCACCGCCGTACTCCTCGGGGATCGACAGGCACAGCAGCCCGACCTCACCCGCCTTGCGCCAGATCTCGCGGTCCATCTTCTTCTCCGCCGCGAACCGCTCCTGGTGCGGCACGATCTCCTTCTGCAGGAAAGAGCGGCTCAGCTCCCTGAGGTCTTCGAGTTCGGTGGTGCTCCACGAGCTCTTCTGGATCTGCAACGGCACGGCGACGCCTCCTGCGAAGCTGGAAAACATTACGCGTGGAAGGTAAGTTCTGTTCGGAATGTACAGCCGAACACTCCGTTCCGTAAAGCGGGAGACCGAGATGACCGAGGCCAAGGCGCACCGCACCCAGGCGCAGCGCCGGGAGCACACGCGCACGGCCCTGCTCGACGCGACCGTCGAGTGCCTGGTCGACATCGGCTACGCCCGCGCGTCGATGCAGGAGATCTGCGCCCGGGCCGGTGTGTCGAAGGGCGCGGTGCAGCACCACTTCGCGACCAAAGCCGAACTGATGGCGGCCGCCGTGGAGCACCTCACCACGAAGCTGCGCACGCAGGTGTCCGCTTCGCTCGACGGGTTGCCCGGCGGCACGTCCGGCGTCGAAGCCGCGATCGACCTGCTGTGGGCGGGCTACTCCGGCACGCTGTCCACCGCCGTGACCGAGCTGTGGGTGGCCGCGCGCACCGACCCCGAGCTGCGGGAGGCGATCCGGCCCGTGGACCGCGCGCTGGGCCGCGCGACGCTGGCCCACGTGAGCCAGGTGGCCGGTGACCTGCCGAAAGAGCGGGCGGAGACGCTGTTCTGGCTCACCGTGAACCTCACCCGCGGCCTGGCGCTCGACGCCGAACTGGGGGGCGACCCGAACCGGCGCCGCAAGCTGCTGCAGGAGTGGAAGCGGATCGCGGTGCTGATGTACTCGCAGCCGTGATCCCGCGACCCCTTAGCGCGAGCGGGTTCTTCGTGGTGGAATCGCAAGTGCCCTGAGCAGGCGAAGGAGCCACGATGACCAGCGTGCCGCAGTACCCGCCAGCGCCCGTCACCGAGCCCGGCGCGGTGTCGCGCCTGCTCGCGGGGATCCTCGGGGTGATCGCGGCCGCGCTCGTGGTCGCGGGCACGTTCCTGCCCATCGCCGCCTCCCAGGTGACCGTCGCGGGCCGGCTGCAGAGCTCGATCGCGATCACGGCGTGGGACCGCCAGGTCGAGGCGGCGCCGCAGATCGAGCGCGACCTGTTCGCCATCAGCCACGTACCCCGCTACGGCATCCCGCTCACGGTCACCGCCGTGGTGCTGCTCGTCGGCGCGCTGCTCGCGTTCACCCGCTTTCGCACCGCCGCCCGGATCGTGCTGATCACCGGCGGCGCGGCCGTGGCCGGCGCGGCGTGGACCATGGGTATGGACGTGTCGTCCACCCTCAGCTACGAGCAGACGAGCGACAACGTCGTCTCCCACTACACGACCGGCACGGGGTTCTGGGTGCTGCTCGGCGGCGCGGTGGTCGCGGTGCTCGTGCTGGCGCTCGCCGCGTTCGGCGGCGGCCGCTGGACCACCGTCTGGCTGCCGTACTACCCGGTGCCCGACGAGCCGGTGATCTACTCGATCCCGGACCCGGCGCCCGCCGACACCTGGGCCGAGCCACCCGCGCAGGGCGTGCTGCCGGAGGACGCCGAGGCGCCGTCTCCGCCGTTCCCCCCGCAGGACGTGGTGCCCGCGCCGGGCGTCGAGCCGCCGGGCAAGCACCGTGACGACCTGGATATGTGAATCTGATTCGGATTTTACCGGAGTCGACCTCCGTACCGTCGGTATGCTCTACTCGTCGGTAACACCGGGCTGAACGGAGACGGCATGACCAGCACGACACCGGCGGACCTCAGCGGTGAGACGGCCGTGCCCGCGACCGTCGGGGGTGTCGCGGGAGCGCCTTCGGCCGCCCGCGCGGCGCGGCTCGTGGCGCGGGTGAGCGGGGGCGCGGACTCGGCGCCGATCCGCATGACGGCGCCGTTCACCGGGCTGCCGATCGCCACGATCCCCCAGGCCTCCGACGCCGACGTGCGGGCGGCGTTCGCGGCCGCGCGCTCCGCCCAGCACGAGTGGGCGGCCCGGCCGGTCGCCGACCGCCAGCGGTTCCTCGTGCGCCTGCACGACCTGATCCTGACCCGCCAGGCCGAAGCGCTCGACCTCGTGCAGGTAGAGGCCGGCAAGGCGCGGCTCGACGCGTTCGACGAGGTCAGCGCCGCCGCGCTCGTGGCGGCCTACTACGGCAAGCACAGCGCGAAGATCCTGGCGCCGAAGCGCGCGGCCGGCGTGATCCCGCTGCTCACGAAGGCGGGCGAGCTGCGCCACCCCAAGGGCGTCGTCGGCATCATCTCGCCCTGGAACTACCCCGTGGCGCTCACGGCGATGGACGTGTTCCCGGCGCTCGCCGCGGGCAACGCCGTGGTGCAGAAGCCCGACAACCAGACCGCGCTGTCCGCGTTGTGGCTCCACGAGCTCGCCACCGAAGCCGGCCTGCCGGACGGCCTGTGGCAGGTCGTGCTCGGCCGCGGCGCCGACGTCGGCCCGGCGTTGCTCGAAGAGTGCGACTACCTCTGTTTCACCGGCTCGACGCCGACCGGCAAGAACCTCGCGACGCAGATCGCGGCGCGGCTCACGAGCTACTCGCTCGAGCTCGGTGGCAAGAACCCGATGATCGTGCTGCCCGACGCCGACGTCGCGAAGGCCGCGACCGGCGCCGTGACCGCGTGCTTCTCCTCGGCGGGGCAGCTGTGTGTGTCGGTGGAGCGGATCTACGTGCACGAGAGCGTGCGCGAGGAGTTCACGGCCGCGTTCGTGGCGCGCACGGCCGCGCTGAAGCTGGGTGGTGAGCTGGGTTTCGGGCCGCAGATGGGTTCGCTCACCTCACCGAGCCAGCTCGAAACCGTGTCGGCCCACGTCGAGGACGCCCGCGCCAAGGGCGCGCGCGTGCTCACCGGCGGGCGGGCGCGACCGGACCTCGGGCCGCTGTTCTACGAGCCCACCGTGCTCACCGGCGTGACGCCGGAGATGGTGGCGTTCGCCTCGGAGACGTTCGGGCCGGTCGTGTCGATATACGGCTATACCGATGTCACCGACGCCATCGAGCGTGCGAACGACACCCCGTTCGGTCTCAACGCCAGCGTGTGGTCACGCAACGGCCGCGCGGGCTGGGAGGTCGCGGCCCGGTTGAAGGCGGGCACGGTGAACGTCAACGAGGGCTACGCCGCGACGTTCGGCACCGTCGGTGTGCCCATGGGCGGGATGAAGGATTCGGGCGTGGGCCGGCGCAACGGCGCCGAAGGGCTGCTGAAGTACACGGAGGCACAGTCGATCGCCGTGCAGCGCGGGCTCGCGTTGCGGCCGCCGCGGCGCGTGCCGGGCGGGGTGTGGACGCGGTTGATGACGTCGAGCATGAAGGTGCTGCGGCGGTTGCCGCGGTGAGTCGGTGGTGATCGGTCGGTGCTGATCGGTCGGCGGTGATCGGTTGACGGTGATCGGTTGACGGTGATCGGCCGGCGGTGATCAGTCGGTGCCGAGGCCCAGGAGGTCGACGGCGGTGCGGTCGAGGATGTTCGTGACGTCGTTCTCGGGCAGCCCCGAGCGCTGCACGTAGGTCACGGCCTCGGTGAAGCCGTCGCCCTTCTGGTACGGGAAGTCGCTGCCGAGCACCAGCCGGTCGGCACCGAGGGTTTCGGCCGCCAGGCGCAGCGCCGGGATGTGGTTGTGCCCCACGGTGTCGTAGAAGATCCGGCGCGCCGCGAGGCTGGGCAGTTCGGGCGTTTCCGGTGCTTCCCAAGGGTTCTGCCGATCGATGCGCGGCAGCAGCATCGGCAGCGCCCCACCGAGGTGCGGCAGGACGATCTTCATCCGCGGGAACCGGCTCGGGATCCCGGCCACGATCAGGTGCATCACGGCCACCGTGTCCTCGATCGGCGCCCCGATCTGCCACGTGAGCTCCGGCCCGATCAACGGCGACGCCGCCCCCACCCCGGCCGGGTGCACGAACAGCACGCTGCCGCGCCGGTCGAGTTCCTCGTACACGGGCAGGAAAGCCGGGTCGGCGAGCGTGCGCCCGAGCACCGACGTGGTGATCGCGACGCCCAGGAACCCCAGCTCGTCGACCGCCCGCCCGAGCTCGGCGAGCGCGGCATCGGTGTGCGGCAACGGCAGCGAGGCGAACGCCTTGAATCGCCCGGGGTGCTCCTGCACGAGGCGGGCGTACTCGTCGTTCACGAACCGCGCCGCTTCCACCGCCGCGCTCTCGTTCTCGAAATGCGGCGGCGCGGGCGTGGTCGAGAGCACCTGCAGGTCGACGCCCGCGGTGGTCATCTGCTCGAACCTCGCGTCGAGCTCCGCTTCGGTGGTCCCCGCCCCGAGCCGACCTTGCTCGGCGGCCCGGTCGTTTCCCAGACGCGTCAACAGATCCAGGTACGCCTGGCTCCACAGGTGAGCGTGCACGTCGACGCGCATCCGGTTTCCTCCCGCGTGGTTAGCATGCTATTCGATCTTCAGTCAACCACTGAGACGCCGGCTCGGCACCCGCCGGGCCGATCCTGCTCAGCCCGCGGACACACCACAGCCGGACAGTTCCGCACACAGCCGACCAAACCACCCGGCGGCTCGCGGTGAAGTCGGCCACAAACCACCGCAGGGCCGACCCGGCACGCGCAGAGAACGGTCTGCGCGACCGGGCGGCCGGCTCTCCCGCCGCGTCAGTCCTTTGCGGCCGGTGTAGTCAGCAAGCCGCGGTCATACGCAATCGCCACCGCCTCGGCGCGGCGGCCGGCGCCCAGCTTCGCTTTCGCCGCAACCGTACGGATTCTGGACGCAGCGGTCATCTCGCTGCTCGTGCCGCGGAAGTGGCGGTCACCGCACCCGAGCGGGTTCAGCGCGCACTCCAGTCACCAAGCTCACCGCAGGAGCGGCGAGCGGGGCGGCCGACATCCGCCACGTCCGCGGTTTCGGCATGCCGGCCCGCAGCTGGCTGAGCCATCAACCGTGGCCTGGACAACAAGGCACGCGCGCCGGGTCAGTCCTTCGCAGCGGGCGTGGTCAGCAAACCGCGGTCATACGCGATCGCCACCGCCTCGGCGCGGCGGCTGGCACCGAGCTTCGCCATGACCCGGGAGAGGTGCACGGAGACCGTTTTCTCGCTGATGTAGAGCTCCTCCCCCACCTGGCGGTTGGTGCGGCCGAGGGCGACCCGTTCGAGGACATCGCGTTCGCGGTCGGTGAGGGGGTTGGGGCGGGTGGGGGCGGGGGTGGCCGGGGTGAGGCCCGGCAGGTCGACGCGGGCGCGGTGGGCCAGGTCGCGCACGGCGTCGCGCAGGGGGAGGGCGCCGAGGGTGGAGGCGACGGTGTGGGCGGCGGTGAGGGCGTCCGCGGCGGGCAGGCCGTGGGCGAGCAGGGCCTGGGCTTCGAAGTAGCGGCACATGGCCTGTTCGTAGACCGCGCCGTAGCCGAACGCCGTGGCGGCGGCGGACCACAGGGCCGGGTCGGCGGGGCCCTCGAAGCCGGACGCGGTGGCTTCGAGGCGGGCGAGCCAGGCGTGGCCCTCCGGGCCGAGGGTGCCGGAGCGCGGGCTGCCCTCGACGGCGGTGCGGCGGCCGTGTTCGGCCAGGCGGCGGCCGACCGCCACCAGGTCGTCGGCGGTGCGCTGGTCGCCGTGGAGGCGGGCGTCGGCGGCGCGGGCGGCGACGGAGGCGAGCCCCAGCGCGACGATCCGGATGCCGCCGAGCAGCCACGGCTCGACCTTCTCCAGCCACAGCACCAGTTCCTCGGTGATCCGGACGGCTTCCTCGTGGTCGCCGCGCCAAGTGGCGAGCTCGATGGCGGCGTCGCCGGCCGAGAGGGCGATCTGGATGTCGGCGGCCCACTGCCGGCGCAGCTCGGGCAGCAGCCGGGCGGCGTCGTCGAAGCGGCCGCGCGCGACGAGGAACAGCGCCCAGTTGGCGAGGATCCGCGCCGCGACCGCGCTCGACACCCCGCGCCCCGCGCGCCCGGCCGCGTCTTCGGCGGGCCAGTCGCCGCTCAGGTAGCGCAGGTACAGCTGCCGCGCGCGCAGCTCGAGCCCGAACGAGCTCCAGGTGAGCCCCGATTCCTCCGCGCGCGCCACGCCGTTCGCCACGTGGGTGAGGGCTTCGGCCATCTCGGCCTGGTCGTCGTAGCTCAAGGCCAGGAAGTACAGGCCGCGCAGCTCGACGTTGAGGGCCTCGGCGTCGCGCGCCTTGCGCACGGCCTGGCGCAGCCGCTCGCGAGCCAGCGCCGCGTCGCCCGCCGAGTCGGCGAGCGTGCCCAGCGTGACGAGCGCCGACGCCTCGGCCCCGAGCGCACCCACGGCCCGCGCGTCGGACACCGCCGTGAGCGCGTTGTCCAGCGCCTCTCCCGGCTGATCGAGCAGCCGCAGGAACCCGCCGCGGGTGGCGAGCACCAACGCGCGCGTGGCGCTCGGTTCGCTGTCCTTCACCAGCTCCCACGCCCGGTCGATGGCCTGCGTCGCCTCGTCGAGCGTGCCCTCCAGCGCCAGCAGCGCCTCGGCCAGCCGTCGCCACACCTTGGCGGCGCGCAACGCCGGCTCGTCGGGTGCCAGCAGCTCCGTGGCCGAGCGCGCATACGCCGCCGCCCGCTCCGGTTCGCCCGACGTGCCGGCGAACCACGACGCCTCGTGCAGCAGCCTCAGCTCGTCGACCCCCTCGGGCCGGTCGGCGGCCGGCACGGCGTCCCAAATGGACAGTGCCTGCTCGGCGTGGCCCAGCGCCGCGCCCGGCGCGCCCAGCTTCTCCGCCTCGGCCATCGCACTGAGCAACGCCGGCAGCGCGGTCACGAAATCACGGCTCTCGAGACTGTGGAACGCCAGCTTGGCGTCGTGGCCCCGGCCCTGCGGGATGGCGCGGATGCGAGCCGCGTACGCGGCGTGCGTGCGGTTGCGCTCCCCCGGCAGCAGATCCGCGTACACCGCTTCCTGCAGCAACGCGTGGCGGAACACGTACGAGCCGTCCTCGATCACGAGCACGTGGTGCTGCACGGCTTCGCGCAGCGCCTCGTCGAGCTCCAGCTCACCGAGCGCCGACACCTCCGCCAGCGCGCCGTGCGACACCGGTTCGTTGGCCACCGAGATCGCCCGCAGCACGCGCCGGGTCTCCGCCGGGAACCGCTCGACGCGCGCGAGCAGCACCTCGGCCAGGCCCGCGGGCAGATCACGGCAGTCGGCATCGGTGGCCAGCAGCTCTTCGAGGAAAAACGGGTTGCCCTCCGACCGCGCCACCAGGTCGGCGACCACATCGGCCGGCAACGGCTCGTCGGCCAGCGCCTCCACGAACGTGCGCGCGTCGACGGGGCCGAAAGGCGCGAGCGCGACCTGCTCGACCGTGGCCAGGCGCACCAGCTCCGAGAGCAGGCCCCGCAGCGGGTGGCGCCGGTGCACGTCCTCCTCTCGGTAGCTGCCCACGACCAGCAACCGCTGCGCGCGCAACCTGCTGGCCAGGAAGGACAGCAGGTTGCGCGTGGAGGAATCGGCCCAGTGCAGGTCCTCGAGCAGGATCACCACCGGACGCGACTCGGCGACCTCGGTCAGCACCCCCAGTACCGCGTCGAACAGCTGGAGCTGACCCAGGTCCTGTTCCGGTCGCGGCCGGCGCATGACCTCGCGCTCGCCGGCCGACACCTGACCGTGTTCACCCGCGCCGATCGGCTCGGGCTCGCCGCTCTGCGGCAGCAGCCGCGCGAGCGCCGGACGTGCGCGCACCGCGGCGGCGATCACCGGGTCCCCCGACGAACCCAGCGGCGCCAGTGCCTCGGCGAACGGCAGGTACGGCAGACCGCCGTCGCGCACGTCGATGCACCGGCCCGTGAGCACGAGCGCCCCGGCCGACGCGACGTGCTCACCGAGAGCGGTGAGCAGCCGGGTCTTGCCGACGCCCGCGTCGCCCGCGATGAGCACGGCGCCGGCTTCGCGCCGCTCCGCACGAGCGAAGGCGGCACGAAGCCGCCGCATCTCGTGGGTGCGGGCGACCAGCGGGATTCCGGAGCCTAAGCGGGGCACGAGATGCATTCTGTCCTACCCCACCGACAGTTCCGCCATGCTTTTCGCCGAGGGCGTGACGCCCCCGGCGAACGAGGTGCTCACCGCGCCAGGTGATCGGCGCGCGAGGACACCGCGGCGGTCGTGCGGCGTTCCTGTGCCGGCACGGACACGCTGGTCACCCGGTGCGTCCGCAGCCACCGCACGAACCGGCTCTGCTTGGTCATGCGCGCGTCGCGCCCGGCCTTGCGCAGCTGCTCCTCGCGGTAGGCCACCTCGGCGCTCATCGCGTCCAGGAGCTGGTACGTCATGGCTTCTTCCCCATCCTCTGCGTGTGTCTTCTTCGGTGACACTCACAGTCGTCCTGAGGAGGAGCCCCGGGCATCGGACGATCACCTCGTCCTGGACGCCCAACGACCCCTTACCCGAGGCACCGACCGGCGAGAAGCAGGTCGGCGGGGTAAGGGGTCGTTGGGTGGAACGTCAGTCGCGGGCCGGGCCGCCGGCGCGCACCGCCGCCAGCAGCCCCCGCCAACCCGAGGCGGGGAGGCGGAAAGCACCCCCTTCGGGGTCCTTCGAGTCGCGCACCGCGGCGTCGCCGCCGACGAACGCGATCTCGACGCAGTCGTTGCCGCCGCCGCTGTGGCTGCTCTTGCGCCAGGTGGCGCGGGAAAGATCCGCGTCCGGCATCATGTTCCCCACTTCCTATCTGTGTCCTCGGTCTTACGGTGTCCTCGGTTCCAGGTGGTGCACTGCGGCCGGCGCGGTCACCCGTTCGGCGAACCGGCCGGCGGCCTCGGTGATCAAGTCGACCGAGTCGTCCGGTTTCAGTGCGGCAGCGCGCAGGTGGTCGAACATCAGCGCGTAGCGCCGGACGTCTTCGGGTTGCTCGAGGTACAGGCCGCTCGACGTGCTGTCGTCGACGTAGACGACGTCGGGGTCGGCCTGCTCGGGGAACCCCATGATGAGGAAGGGGCCTTCCATGCCGGGGTGCGCTCCGGCGGTGAAGGGGACCACCTGGATGGTCACGTTGGGCTTTTCGGCGACCGAGACCATGCGGTAGAGCTGCTCGGCCATCACCTCGGGGCTGTCGACCACGCGGTGCAGCACCGCCTCGTCGACCACGGCCCAGTACTCCACCGGCGGGGTGTCGCTCAGCAGTTCCTGGCGGGCCATGCGCGCGGCCACGCGACGCCGGATCTCGGCGTCCTCGGCGTCGGGCCGCAGCGCGCGGATCACGGCGTGGGCGTAGCGCTCGGTCTGCAGCAGGCCCGGCACGAGCAGCGCCTGGAACGCGCGCAGCGAGGTCGCGTCGGCCTCGAGCCCCACGAAGGTGCCGGTGAACACCTCGTTGTACGCGTGCCACCAGCCGCGCTTGCGCGCCTCGCGGGCCAGCTGGACGAGCGCCTCCTGCTCGTCGCCGACGATGCCGTAGAGCGCCAGCATGTCCCGGGCGTCGCGCGGGGTGACGCCGACGTGCCCGGTCTCGATGCGGCTCACCTTCGAGGCGGAGCACTCGAGCTTCTCGCCCACTTCGTCGATCGTGAGATCGGCGGCTTCCCGGAGCCGCCTCAGCTCGCTCGCGAGCCTCCGGCGGCGAACGGTGGGTCCCTGGCCTCTCGCCACGACAGCACCTCCGGGATCGTCTTCGACGGTGCGCGCACCGTCGGCCGACGCTGCCCGCACCGCATATCTAACCAGCCGTCCGACTGGTCGGTGGGGTATTAACACTGCGGAATTCCCGCCTTCGTGGCGGGTCTTCACCCTGCAATTTGCAGATTGCGCTTGTACTCTGACACCCGTGTGAACCGGAACCGGTCACGCCGCGCCGAAGGCCTCGGCGACAGTGATCGTTCCGGGTTCCTGAGCAGCGTAGACGACGACCAGCCGGAAACAGACACCGAGTGCGCGGGCGTTTCCGGCGGAAGGTGTCCGGGGCCGCCCCCCGACCGGTCCCGGGCACCTTCACCCTGTGGTGGCAGTTGTTGTCGGCCGAAGTGGCGCGCACTCCGACGAATACTCGGCTACGCATTTCGCATTTACCCACCACTCGGAAGTGTGATTCATTCCGCACACACCACTGAGTGGCACACTCTCAGTAGAACCGGACTCGGTCCGGCACCCCGCCCGGGTAGTGATCCGCCGCGACCGTCCTCACAGGACGCGCAGCAGTCCCTCTTGGACGACCGTGGCGATGTGCGTGCCGTCCTGCGCGAAGAAGCGGCCCGTGGCCAGCCCGCGCGCGCCCGAGGCGCTCGGCGAGGTGCTGTCGTAGAGGAACCACTCGTCGGCGCGGAAGGGCCGGTGGAACCACAGCGCGTGGTCCAGGCTCGCGCCGAGGACCTTGTCCACGTCCCAGTACACGCCGTGGCGCGCCAGGATCGAGTCGAGCAGGGTCATGTCGGAGGCGTAGGTGAGCACGCAGACGTGCAGCAGCTGATCCGCCGGCAGCGTGCCGTCGGCGCGCATCCACACCTGGTTGCGCTCCGGCCGTTCGCCGGTCGAGCGCGTGATCCACGGCGGTTCGCCCACGTAACGCACGTCGATCGGGCGCGGGCGCTCGGTGAAGCGCAGGCCGAAGCCGGCGGTGCGTTCCTGGAACGTGGGCAGCGTGTCGGGAGCCGGCACGTCGGGCATCTGCTCGCCGTGCTCGAGGCCGCCCTCGTCGCGCTGGAACGAAGCCGACAACGCGAAGATCGCCTTGCCGTGCTGGATGGCGGTGACGCGGCGCGTGGTGAACGAGCGGCCGTCGCGGATGCGGTCGACCTCGTAGAGGATCGGCGCCCGCGGGTCGCCGCCGCGGATGAAGTAGGCGTGCAGCGAGTGCACGCGCCGGTCTTCGGGGACGGTGCGTCCGGCGGCCACGAGGGCCTGCCCGGCGACCTGGCCGCCGAACACGCGGACCGGGGAGTGCGCGGGTGAGACCCCGCGGTAGAAGTCCTCTTCCACCTTCTCCAGGTCGAGGAGGTCCACGAGCCGGTCGAGCACCGCCTGCCCGCCGCCGGCGGCCTCGTCGAGCCCGGCGGCGGCGGTCCTGGCGATATCGGTCATGTCCGAACCCTATTCGGTCGGCACGACGTCCGTCCCTTATGCGTGGTCGTCTTCACCGAGGCGGTGCACGTGGATGAGGTTCGTGGAACCGACGGTGCCGGGAGGCGAGCCGGCCACGATCACCACGAGGTCACCGCGCTGGTACTTGCCCATCGCGAGCATCGCCTGGTCGACCTGGTGGATCATCTGGTCGGTGGAGGCGACCTCCGGCACGATCGTGGTGACCGTGCCCCACGTCATCGACAGCTGGCTGCGCACGCTCTCCTCCGGCGTGAACGCCATCAGCGGCAGGCGCGTGTGCAGGCGGGCCAGGCGGCGCACGGTGTCGCCGGACTGGGTGAAGGCGACCAGCGCCTTGGCGTTGAGCCGCTCGCCGATGTCGCGGGCGGCGTAGGAGATCACGCCACGCTTGGTGCGGGGCACGTGTGTGAGCGGCGGCACGACCGGCGAGTCGGTCTCCACCGCCTCGACGATGCGGCCCATCGTCTGCACCGTCTCGATCGGGTAGCGCCCGACACTGGTCTCGCCCGAGAGCATCACCGCGTCGGTGCCGTCGAGCACCGCGTTGGCGACGTCGGAGGCCTCGGCGCGGGTCGGCCGGGAGTTGTTGATCATCGACTCGAGCATCTGCGTCGCGACGATGACCGGCTTCGCGTTCTCGCGGCAGATCTGGATCGCGCGCTTCTGCACCAGCGGCACCTGCTCGAGCGGCAGCTCGACGCCGAGGTCGCCGCGGGCGACCATCACCGCGTCGAAGGCCAGCACGATCGCCTCGAGGTTGTAGACGGCCTCGGGCTTCTCGATCTTCGCCACGACCGGCAGCCGGCCCTTGCCGACGCGGTCCATGACCTGGTGGACCAGGTCGATGTCGGCCGGCGAGCGCACGAACGACAGGGCGATGAAGTCGACGCCCAGGTGCAGCGCGAACTCCAGGTCCTCGATGTCCTTCTCGCTCAGCGCCGGCACCGAGACGTCCATGCCGGGCAGCGAGACACCCTTGTTGTTGCTGACGGGGCCGCCTTCGGTGACCTCGCAGACCACGTCGGGGCCCTCGACACCCTTGACCACGAGGCCGACCTTGCCGTCGTCCACCAGGAGGCGGTCGCCCGGCTTGGCGTCCTTCGCGAGGCCCTTGTAGGTGGTCGAGACGCGGTCGTGCGTGCCGACCACGTCCTCGACGGTGATGCGGACGATGTCGCCCGTGTGCCACTCGGCCGATCCGCTGGCGAAGGTGCCGAGACGGATCTTCGGGCCCTGGAGGTCACCGAGGATGCCCACCGCCCGGCCACTCTCGGCCGCAGCGGCCCGGACCAGGTCGTAGACCTGCTTGTGGTCGCTGTGGCTTCCGTGGCTGAAGTTCATCCTCGCGACGTCCATTCCGGCGTCGACGAGTGCCCGCATCTTCTCCGGCGTGGAGGTTGCGGGACCCAGCGTACAAACGATCTTCGCGCGTCGGCTCACGTCCCCAGACAGTAGTCCCTGATCCCGCTCACGTCTGTACCGATCCCGAAAGTTCGGAGGAAGTGTTCAGAAACCATTCAGATGACTAACCTCCGTGAGTATGACGCTGGTTCGCCGACTCGCGGCCACGATCGCGGCGTTCGCCCTGGTCGGGGCCTGTTCCGCGCCCGCACCGCCGCCGTGGCGGCCCGTTGACCTGCCGGTTTCCGGTACGCGCGTACTGGGATTCGTCCGAACTTCATCGGGAATCGTCATGACCGGCTCGGTTCCGGGGCCCGCCGGACGGGCCCCGGCGGCGTGGGTCGAAGGCCCTTCCTGGACGCCGGTGCCGCTGCGGCCGGCGACCGGCTACGGCCGGCAGGCGGAGCTGACGCTGCCGGCCGCGGCGGGCTCGCGATTGCTGGCGCTCGGCTCCGCGTTCGGCGGCGCCCACGCCAACCCGCGGCCGACGATCTGGACCGGCACCGTCGCCGGCGGGCTCACCGAGCACGAACAACCGGTGGAGCTGCTCGGTGGTGAGCGCGCGGTGACCACGTCCGGCGCCGCGGCTTCGGCGAGCGGCTTCGTGCTGACCGGACAGTGGGACCACCGCACCGGTGGGGTCGGCGCGGCGGCGTGGACGTCGGTTGACGGAGTCGCGTGGACGCTCGCGGAGGACCCGGCCCTGCTCAGCACCTCCGAGGGCCAGACCCGATTGCTCGCCGCCACCGGCGGCGGCCCGGGTTTCGTCGCGGCCGGGGACGTGCGCTCGGGGCTCCTCGTGCGGCCGGCGGTGTGGACGTCGGCCGACGGCTCGGCGTGGACCCGCGTGGACCTGCCTTCACCAGCCGCATCCGCCACCGTGTGGCGCGTGACCTGCGCGGCCGCCGACTGCACGGCCGTGGGGACGACCGGTGAGCAACGGCTGGCGTGCTGGACCGGGCAGGCGTGGACCGCGTTCGCGGGCGGGCCGGTGGTTCCGCCGGCCCAACTGCTGGAGGTGACCGGGCTGACGCCGGACGCGTCGGGCCGGCTCGACGTGGCCGTGAAGGTGGACGGGCAGCCGAAGCTGTGGCGTGTGGGCCGCCACTGCGAGGACTTCGCGGAACTCCCGCTGCCGGCACCCGCGAAGGCGCTCGCCCTCATCGCCGACGGCCCGGACCTGCTCCTGGCCACGACCACGGACGCGGGCAGCACCGTGTGGCGCTACCCGCTCCCGCGCTAACGACGCGGTTGCTCGCTCGGCCCCACGTGGTCGCGCGCCCACTCGTTGAAGGCGCGCAGCTGGCGCCAGGACTTGCGGACGCGGTCGAAGGCCTCGCGTTCGTGGAGGAAGTCGGCCGGTTCCCAGGAGCGGGCGGCGTAGACCGAGCGGTAGCGCAGCAGGTCGAGCCGCGGGTGGTCCTCGGCGAAGCCGCGCGGGCGGGACTTGAGGCGGTCGCCGAGGATCTCGAAGCCGGCGCGCTTCAGCTTCGCGAGGATCTCGTCGAGGACCGGGCCGTGCAGCTCCGTGTCGACGGCCGTGCGGAAGCGCGCGATCTGGTCGGACGCGAGGTGGAAGCAGCCGCCGCCCACGCGCAGGCCCGCGGGGCTCAGCTCCACGTAGTAGGCGCCGCCGCCGCGCCCGGCTTCGATCACGCCGCCGCAGTGGGTCTTGTACGGGGTCTTGTCCTTCGCGAAACGCACGTCGCGGTACGGGCGGAACACCTTGCCCTCGCCGAAACCCTCGCCGAACTCCGGCTCCAGCTCCTTGAGCAGCGCCTCCATCGGCTCGCGCACGTCGACCTTGTAGGTCGCCACGTTCGCGTCCCAGTAGGACTTGGAGTTGTCGGCCTCGAGCCCGTCGTAGAAATCGACGGCGTACTCACCGAATCCCGTGAACTTCACCCGGAGCACGATAATCCGGGGCACCGACAGTTTCCGCGGCGGACACCGGACGACCCCACCGGAGCAGCTCCGGTGGGGTCTCGGACCCGGTGCGGCCGGCGCGCCCCTGCGCCGCCGGCCGCACCGGAAGCGTCACTTCGCGACGGCCGTCATCAGCTCGCCGTTGGACGTGTCGCCGGACAGCTCCCAGACCATGGCGCCGCCGAGGCCCTGCTGCTTCGCGTAGCTGATCTTGCCGCCGATGGTGCTCGGGGTGTCGTAGCTCCACCACTGCGAACCGCACTTGGCGTACGCGGTGCCGGCGACCGTGCCGGTGGACGGGCAGCTCGACTTCAGGATCTTGTAGTCCTCGATGCCCTGCTCGTACTTGCCGGGCGCCGGACCCGTGGCCGAACCGCCGGGCGCGCTCTGCGTGACGCCGGTCCAGCCGCGGCCGTAGAACCCGATGCCCAGCAACAGCTTCGACGCGGGCACACCCTTGCTCTTCAGTTTCTGGATCGCGGCGTCGGAGTAGAAGCCGGCGGTGGGGATGCCGGCGTAGGACGTGAGCGGCGAGTGCGGGGCCGTCGGACCCTGCGCGGCGAAGGCGCCGAAGTAGTCGTAGGTCATCACGTTGTACCAGTTCACGTACTGCGCGGCGCCCGCGTAGTCGGCGGCGTCGATCTTGCCGCCGTTCGTGCCGTCGGCCGTGATCGCCGCGGTGACGAGCTTCGACGACCCGAACTTGGCGCGCACGGCCGCCATCAGGTTCTTGAACGCGGCCGCGCCACTCGTGTCACAGCTCAGGCCGCAGGCGTTGGGGTACTCCCAGTCGAGGTCGATGCCGTCGAACAGGCCGGCCCAGCGCGGGTCGTTCACGAGGTTGTAGCAGGAGTTCGCGAACGCGGCGGGGTTCTTCGCGGCCTGGCCGAAGCCGCCCGACCAGCTCCAGCCGCCGAACGACCAGATCACCTTGAGGCCGGGGTGCTTGGCCTTCAGCTTCTTCAGCTGGTTGAAGCTGCCGGCCAGCGGCTGGTCCCAGGTGTCGGCCACCCCGTCGACGCTGCCCGCCGCGTCGTAGGTCTTCTGGTAGTCGGCGTAGGCGTCGCCGATGGCGCAGCCGCCGTTGGTGACGTTGCCGAACGCGTAGTTGATGTGCGTGAGCTTCGCGGCGGAGCCGGAGGTCTCGATGTTCTTCACGTGGTAGTTGCGGTCGTACACACCCCAGTCGGTGAAGTAACCGACCACCTTGCCGACGGAGGCCTGCGGGGCGGCCGGTGCTGCTGGCGCCGCCGGTGCCGCCGTGGCTGCTGTGGCTGCGCTCGACACGGGCGCGGCGACGACGGCCGCCGCGAGTGCGGCGCTGGCCAGGCTGACGAGCGCCAAGAAGCTCTTCCTGCGCGGACGGGGCATGCCGGCTCCCTTCGGGGAGTCACACCAGGTGACCGAATGGGGACAGTGAGGACTCTCACACCGTAAGTGGACTAGACCATTTGGTCAATGGTCCAGTCCAGGGAATCAATCCGACATTTCGGTCAACGCTTGGTGATCTTCGCTGGGTGGTGGGGGTGGGCTCGGGTGGGGATTTGGCGGAGGTTTCTCGGGTGTGGTTTCTCGGGTGGGCTTGGGCCGGGATTGCGCGAGTGGCCGCCTGCAGGATTTTCGAAGGCAGCCGCGGACGGAGTTCCGTCGTCGGTCGGGGCCGAGATTCCGGGGCCGCCTCCGGCAGGGTTTCCGGGCAACCGCGGGCGGCGTTTCGCCGGCGGCCGCGCGCCGGGGCTTCGCCAGCAGCCGTAGGCGGGACTCCCCCGGCCGCCGCAAGCCGGAGTTTCGCGGATGCTGCCGGCAAGATTTCGCAGGTAGCCTGACGCGGGAGCTTCGCCAGCGGCCAGGGTCGCGATCTCGCGGTGGCCTCCGGCAGGTTTTCTCGCACAGCCGCGCGCAGACTTTCACCGGCGGCCGCCGAGCTGAGGCTTCGCGAGCAATCGCAGGCGGGACTCCCGCGGAGTCCTCAAGCCAGAGTTTCGCAGGTGGCCGCCGACAGAATTTCTCAGGCAGCCTGAGGCGGAGTCTCGCCGGCGGCGCGGGTCGCGATCTCGCGGCGGCCTCCGGCCGGGTTTGTCGGGCAGTCGCGCGCAGAGTTTCGCGGGCGGCCTCGGGCGGACTTCTCGGCCAGCCTCAGGTCGGAGTTTCGTGATGGCCTCCGGCAGGGCTTCTCGCGCAGCCGCACGTGGGACTTCTCGGGCCGCCGCAAGCCGGAGTTTCGCGGGCCGCCGCCGACAGCATTCCGCGGGCAGCCTGAGGCAGAGTTTCGCCGGCGGCCTCCGGCGAGATTTCGAGACGGCCTCCAGCGCAGTCTCTCGCGCAGCCCGGGGCAGGGGTTCGTCGGCGAACTCGGGCCAGCGCCTCGCGAGCAGCTGCACGCGGGACTCCCCCGGCAGCCTCAAGCCGGAGTGTCGCAAGCCGCCGGCGGTGTGTGTAGAGATTTCGCGACGGCGTCCCGCGCAGCCGCGAGCAGAGTTGCGTCGCCGTCGGCGCGCCGGGCTTCGCGAGCAACCGCAGGCGGGATTTCCCCAGGCAGCCTCCGGCGGAGGCTGCCTGGGTCGAGATTTAGGTGCATCGGCGGGCCCTCTCGCGCAGCCGCGGCCCGAGGTGTGTCGGCGGCCTCGGGCGGGGGGGTCGTGCGCAGCGACAGGCGAGAATTCACCAGCGGCTCCAGGCCGAGGATTGGCGGGCAGCCGTCGGCGGGACTTCCTCGGCCGCATCAAGCCGAGGATTCACGGGCACCCGCCGGCAGGACTCCCCCAGCCGCCTCAAGCCGAGGTTTCGCGCGCGACCTCCGGTGGCGTTTCGAACGTGATCCCCTCAGCTTCGGCTCGGCGTTCGCCCCAGGTGTACAGGGCGGTGAGGGCCGGGCGGAGGGCTTCGCCGTCGGGGGTGAGGCGGTAGGAGACGTGCGGGATGCGGCCGGGGTGGCTGGTGCGGGTGACCAGGCCGTCGGCGGTGAGTTCGCGCAGTTGCTGGGTGAGCATCTTCTCGCTGATCGCCGGCATGCGGCGGCGGAGTTCGCCGTAGCGGTGGACGCCTTCCTTGAGGTGGGCGAGGATCACCGGCTTCCAGCGTCCGCCGATCAGGTCGACGGTGAGCTCCACCGGGCACCAGTAGCGCCTGTCCGCCATCACGGCCTCCTCGCTACGCACCGGAAAGTGCGTGGTTGCCCGGCCGCGCCGGGTGCGGTCTGCTGGCCGGATGACGGTGCACCACCTGCGTTACACGATCCCGGCCGAGCGCGCGGCGGCGTTCGAGGCCGCCTGTGCCGAAGCGGCCTCCGCCCTCGAGAAGACGCCCCAGTTCCTCGGCCACGACCTGAGCCGCCGCGTGGACGACCCTACGCGGTACCTGCTCACGATCCGGTGGACTTCGGTCGAGCACCCGCCGTTCACCGCGCTCGCCGACTTCGCCGGCGACCTCGACGAATCCCACCACTGGACGCCGGTGGGCGGCGAGCCGCCGACGTTGTACGACTGGGCCGGCGGCGCTCCGGCGCTCGTGCGGCTGCTGCGGGTCTTCTACGACCACGTGCTGCAGGACCCGTTGCTGGAACCGGTGTTCCGCGGCATGGACGCGCACCACCCCGACCACGTCGCGGTGTGGCTCGGCGAGGTGCTCGGCGGGCCGGCGGACTACTCGGCCCACCACGGCGGCCACCCGCACATGATCGGGCGCCACCTCGGCCGTGCGATCACCGAGGAGCAGCGCCGGCGTTGGGTGTCGCTGCTGCTCGACGCCGCCGACGAGACCGGGCTGCCGGCCGACCCCGAGTTCCGCGCCTCGTTCGCCGGGTACGTGGAGTGGGGCAGCCGCCTGGCCGTGGTGTTCTCGGCGCCGGGCGCCGAGGCGAGCGACGAGCCGGTGCCGCACTGGGACTGGGTCAAGCCGCCGTGGCAGGCCTCTTAGCCAGCCGAGCGCAGCGAGGACCTCGAAGTCCGCGCGGGGAGTCCACGGCGGACAGACAGAAAACCTTACCTGCCAGGAGAAGTCGGCGAACCGACCGGGAATTCCGCGTGCCGGGTGGGGAACGCCCCCACCCGGCACGGGAACTCAGCCGAAGAAGACTTCGGCCTCTTCGTAGCGCTCCAGCGGCACCGTCTTGAGCTCGGCCGTGGCCTCCGAGAGCTTCACGCGGACGATGTCGGTGCCCTTCAGGGCCACCATCACGCCGAAGTCGCCGTCGGCCACCGCGTCGACGGCGTGCAGGCCGAAGCGGGTGGCGAGCACGCGGTCGTAGGCGGTCGGCGTGCCGCCGCGCTGCACGTGGCCGAGCACCACGGCGCGCGACTCCTTGCCGGTGCGCGCGGCGATCTCGTCGGCCAGCCAGGTGCCGATGCCGCCGAGGCGGACGTGCCCGAAGGCGTCCTTCTCGCCGGTCACCAGGCTCTCCTCGCCGCCCTCGGGCAGCGCGCCCTCGGCGACGACGATGATCGGCGCGTACTCGTTCTCGAAGCGCCGCTCGACCCACTCCACGACCTGGTCCACGGAGAAGTGCCGCTCCGGCACCAGGATCACGCTCGCGCCGCCGGCCAGGCCGGAGTGCAGGGCGATCCAGCCGGCGTGGCGGCCCATGACCTCCACGACCAGCGCGCGGTGGTGCGACTCGGCCGTGGTGTGCAGGCGGTCGATCGCCTCGGTCGCGATGGAGACGGCGGTGTCGAAGCCGAACGTGTAGTCGGTGGCGCCCAGGTCGTTGTCGATCGTCTTGGGCACGCCGACGACGCCGATGCCGTCGTCGGTGAGGCGCTTCGCGACGCCGAGGGTGTCCTCGCCGCCGATGGCGATCAGCGCGTCGATCTCCTGCTCGGCCAGCACGGCCTTGATCTTCTCGACGCCGCCGTCGACCTTGTACGGGTTGGTCCGCGACGAGCGCAGGATGGTGCCGCCGCGCGTGAGGATGTCCTCGACGTCGCGCAGGCCGAGCGGCTTGCTCTCGCCCGTGAGGGGGCCCTGCCAGCCGTTGCGGAAGCCGGTGAGCTCCCAGCCGTGCACCTCGATGCCCTTGCGGACCACCGCGCGGATCACCGCGTTCAGGCCCGGGCAGTCACCGCCACCCGTCAGCACACCGACACGCATCACTTGCCTCCGTCTTCGTCACGTTGGAGATCGCAGTCACATTTCGCCGCCAGAGTAGCGGCAATCGTCTGGATCGGTGCAGGGCGTACCACCTGGTGAATCGGTCCGCGCGCCGCCGCGGGGCCGGAGTGTGCTAGCTTGATCGCGTGCAGCGCTATTTCTGGTTTACGAAGCCGGCCCCGGGTGGGTGCGGCCGCGTGAACCTGCGCTGAGCAC
The DNA here is from genome assembly GCF_035918295.1 of Amycolatopsis rhabdoformis. Taxonomy (GTDB): domain Bacteria; phylum Actinomycetota; class Actinomycetes; order Mycobacteriales; family Pseudonocardiaceae; genus Amycolatopsis; species Amycolatopsis rhabdoformis. The sequence continues at coordinate 310,104 of NZ_CP142149.1, read as the reverse complement.
CCACCCGAGCCGGATTCGAACCGGCTCGGCAGTTTCCCGCGGGTCGGTGTCCTCCAGGAAGGAACCACCCGCCGTGACCACCCCGCAGCTGAAGGCCGGCCCCGCCGACGCGAGCGCCCTGGACAACCAGCGCACCACGTCGATCAGCCCGCTGATCTCCCCCGCCCTGCTCCGCGAAGACCATCCTGTGGACGCGGCGGTGGCGAAGGTCGTACGCGCCGGCCGCACCGAGACCGTCGACATCCTCGACGGCCGCGACGACCGCCTCGCCGTGGTCGTCGGCCCGTGCTCGGTCCACGACCCCGAAGCCGCGCTCGAGTACGCCCACAAGCTGGCCGCCAAGGCCGAAGAGCTGCGCGGCGACCTGCACATCGTGATGCGCGTGTACTTCGAGAAGCCGCGCACCACACTGGGCTGGAAGGGCCTGATCAACGACCCCGACCTCGACGGCACCTTCGCCGTGAACAAGGGCCTGCGGATGGCCCGCAAGCTGCTGCTCGACGTGTCCGCGCTCGGCCTGCCGGTGGGTTGTGAGTTCCTCGACCCGATCACGCCGCAGTTCATCGCCGACATCGTCACCTGGGGCTCCATCGGCGCGCGCACCGCGGCGAGCCAGGTGCACCGCCAGATGTGCAGCGCGCTGTCCATGCCGGTGGGCATCAAGAACTCCGTGGAGGGCGACATCCAGGTCGCCGTGGACGCCACCCGCGCGGCCGCCGCTTCGCACGTGTTCCCCGGCATCAACACCGACGGCCTCGCGGCCCTGCTCACGACCTCCGGCAACCCCGACTGCCACGTGATCCTGCGCGGCAGCTCCCAGGGCCCGAACTACGACGCCGCCTCGGTGACCGAGACCCTCGGCCGGCTCGCCAAGTCGGGCCTGCCCGAGCGCGTGATCATCGACGCCAGCCACGGCAACAGCAACAAGGACCACGTGCGGTCGCGCGAGGTCGTGCTGGAGCTGGCTTCCCGGATCGCCGCCGGTGAGCGCGGAATCGTCGGGCTGATGATGGAGAGCTTCCTGGTCGCGGGCGCCCAGAAGCTGAACCTGGGACACGGGTCGGAACTCACGTACGGCCAGTCGATCACCGACGCGTGCCTGGATTGGGACACGACGGCGGATCTGCTGGACACGCTGGCGGGAGCGGTGCGGGAACGGCGCTGAGGTTCAGCAGCCGGGCTGGGTGTGGAGCCAAGCTGACGCGGCCGCGATCACCTCATCAGTGGTCGCGGTCGCAGGCAGCGGGTGGTCCGGTGGGATCGGGGTGTTGCCGTAGACGCGGCCGGTGCGGTCGACGTCGTGGACCATCGTGATGACCAGCATGGCGCCGTCGCTGAGGGGGAAGGGCACGTTGCCGGTGGCGAGGCCGGCGGTGGGCTGGCCGAAGGTGGCCGCGCGGGCGAGCCCGCGGAAAGCGATCAGTGTCGCCTCGCCCGAGCTGGCGGTGCGAGACGAGGTGAGCACGGCGACCGGGGGCCGAGGGCGGGCCAGCTGCAGGGGGTTGCTTTCGGTTGTCGACGCCGTGCCGACGGTGAGGCGTCCGGAGCGGAGGGTCCAGGGGGTCGGACCGTCCGGCGCGGCGAACGAGCCCACCACACCGTCGCCGAGCAGCGGGGCGACGACGGTGAGCATGGGGTGCATGTCGCCGCCGTCGTTGGCGCGCAGGTCCACGATCCAGCCGCACGGGCGGTTCGCGTCGGCGGCGGCGAGCGCGGCCACCCCGGCTGAGACGTACCGGCCCGCGGCAGCCGGGTTGGCCAAGAAGCCCGGGACGGTCAGCTCCGCCAGGTCGCCGAAGGTCCGGCTGCTCGGCACCTCGATGGTGCTCGGCGCCGGCGGCCGGGCCGCGTTCGGGCCTCTCAGGTAGGTGTGCGGGTTGCCGAGCTCGGCGATCACATTGCGGATCGCCGAGTAGGTGCCGGCCGGCTCGGTCACGCCGGCGATCTCACGCACGGCTTCGGCTTCGGCCCGCGGCCAATCGACAGACTTCTGGTCTATCGAATTCGCGCGAAGCAGCCCGAGGGCGTTCAGCAGATAGTCGCGCACCGGGTCAGGACGAGGGGCGGTCGCGGCGGTGGCCAGGCCACCGACGAGGACCATGACTGCCAGCCACGACAGAACTCGGAGCACCCCAGCCCCCAGGACAACCCTCGGCGGCGGACCGCCGGCTCGATCACTTCCCACGACCGGCGGCCGAAAAGCTGCCGGCTTGGGGGAAGAGCCGACCGCCGGACGAACATGCCCCCGCCCTCCCTAGGGGGGCGTCCCCAAATCCATTCTATCGGCGACCCCCGACAAAAACGGACCGAAGCAAGCTGTACCCGGTAGTTGTCCACAGCCCGATCAGGTGGGGACAACTACACAACTCCAGCCCCCGGAAAAACCTCAGCGGCGCCGGAACGCCGGTTCGATCACTTCCCACCGTTGCAGGTTGTGCTTCGCGTCGGCAAGGGCGTCGTGCTGGTCCGTGGGTGCCAGGGGCAGCTTCGGTTTTCCCGCGTCCTCCCAGCGTTGGCGCAGGTCGCGCGTGAAGCGGGGCAGTTGGCGTGGCAGGGCGGGCATCGGGCCCCACAGTTGGGCGAGGGCGACGTGGTCGTAGGCAGCGAACCAGGCCCACAGTTCGATGCCGCCCGGGGGTTTGCCGAAGAATTCCAGCAGGTCGGCGCGGATCTTCTCGCGGCTGCGCCACGCGCGGTCCGCCGGGGAGGGCAGCTTGGGCAGCACGTTGTCCCGCACCCAGGGGCCGGCGCGACCGGGGTCGAAGTCGGTCGACACGGCGTAGAACTCGCGGCCGCGTTCGTCGACGACACCGATCGAAACCAGGTCGATCGTCACGCCGTCCTCGATGAATTCGGTGTCGTAGAAGAAACGCACCGGTGAACCCTAGTAGGCCTAGCCCGCCTTGGCCTCGGGCACCCGGTCGGCGTCACGGCCGGACGGCTGCGCGGGCACCTTCGGTTTCACGCCGGACGCCTCGGCGGCCAGCAGTTCCTTGGCCTTGGCCGCGTAGATGTCCACGTACTCCTGGCCCGAGAGCTCCATCAGGGCGTACATGATCTCGTCGGTGATCGAGCGCTCGATGAAGCGGTCGCCGGCCAGGCCGTCGTAGCGGGAGAAGTCGAGCGGCGCGCCGAAGCGGATCTCGAGGCGGCGGGGCCACCACATCTTGGAGCCGATGGGGTTGACCTTCTCCGTGCCGATCATGGCCACGGGCACCACCACGCCCTTGGACTCCAGCGCGATGCGGGCGACGCCGGTCTTGCCCTTGTAGAGGCGGCCGTCGGGCGAGCGGGTGCCCTCGGGGTAGATGCCGAGCAGGTGGCCCTGCTTCACGAGCCGGATGGCGGTGTCGAGCGCGGCCTGCGCGGCGTTGCCGCTGGAGCGGTCGATGGGGAACTGGCCGACGCCGGTGAAGAACCACTTCTTGAGCAGGCCCTTGAGGCCCGGCTCGGTGAAGTACTCGGACTTCGCGGGGAAGGTGACCTTGCGCTTCACCCGGATCGGCATGAAGAACGAATCGGCCACGGCCAGGTGGTTGCCGGCGAGGATCGCGCCGCCGTGCTCCGGGATGTTCTCGGCACCGACCACCTTCGTCGGCCACAGCAGCTTGAGGATCGGTCCGATGAAGACGTGCTTCATGACCCAGTACAACACCGCGCGCCAGTCCTTCCCGAGGCTCGACAATCGAGTTCCCAGTGGTCAAGCCTACGAAACCGGGCGGTGTGCGCACAATGCGAGACGAGCCGCTACTCCGTGGCAGCGATCGATCTCACAGCGGTAGCAGGCAGTTCCGGGCACCGGCCGGGCCCCCACAAGACCACCCGACCGTGAGAGCATGGAGAACCTACACCGCATTCGATCGGAAGGGCGTTCGTCATGAGCGTGCTCGCCGGCGCCGAACCGTTCGCCCACACCGGTTCCTCCGGGGCCGGATTCCTGCTGTGCCACGGCTTCACCGGTACCCCGGCGGGGCTGCGGGCCTGGGGTGATCACCTGGCCGAGGCCGGGTTCGGCGTGCGCTGCCCGCTGCTGCCGGGCCACGGCACGCGCTGGCAGGACCTCAACCGGACCACCTGGGAAGACTGGTACGGGGCCGTCCGCGAAGAGCTGCTCGCCCTGATGGCCGAACACGACAGCGTGTTCGTCGGCGGCCTCTCGATGGGCGGCACGCTCACGCTGCGCCTCGCCGAGGAGTTCGGCGACCGGATCGCCGGGCTCGTGCTGGTCAACCCGTCGGTCACGCGGCTGAGCGCCGACGCGAAGCTGCTGCCGCTGCTCGCGCGCGTGATCCCGTCGATCCCCGCGATCGCCAACGACATCGCCAAGCCCGGCGTCACGGAGCTGGCCTACCCGCGCACGCCGGTGCGCGCCGCCGCGAGCCTGGCGCGCCTGTGGAAGCTCGTGCGCGCCGACCTGGGCAAGGTCACGCAGCCGGTGCTGCTGCTGCACTCCGCCGTCGACCACGTGGTGGAGCCCGAGAACTCGCGGATCGTGCTGGCCGGCATCGCCAGCACGGACGTGACCGAGGTGGTGCTCGAGAACAGCTTCCACGTCGCGACGCAGGACAACGACGCGGAACTGATCTTCAGCCGCAGTGTCGACTTCGCCCGGGCGCTGCGGGCGGGACAGGTGGGTGCCTGATGACCCGGGGGAAAGGCACGGACGGGCCGGAGGACGTCGACGCGACGTTCGCCGAGATCGTGGCCGACCTGCGTGCCGAGGGCGTGGGCTTGTTCCTTCCCGAGGACGCGCTGGAGATCGCCGACGACCCCACGGCCGAGCAGGCCGGCGAAGAGGCCGCGCCGCCGGTCGCCAAGACCGACGCGAAGCCTGAGAAGACCGAGAAGGCGCCGGAAGCCGACAACTGGCGCACGGGCGGCACCACGTGGGACGCCACGATGTTCAGCGACGACCCGGCCGAGGACGACGAGCACTTCGTGCCGCCCGAGCCGCCGCCGTTGCCGCGTCCGCGCAAGGGCGCGTTCGTGGTGCTGCTGTTCTTCGTGGTCGGCCTGCTGCTGCTGATCGTGCCGAACCTGATCGGGGTCGGGCCCGCGCTCGCCACCCCGCTCGGCATCCTCGCGCTCGCCACCGCGATCGCGCTCCTGCTGCTGCGGGTGCGCCAGGGCCCGCCGCCGGGCGCCGACCCCACCAACGGCGCCCAGGTCTGACCGGGCGGGTATGAGGATCGACTTCAGTCCTTCGCGCCGTTCGACGATCGGGGCGGAGTGGGAGCTGGCGCTCGTCGACCGCCGCAGCGGTGAGCTGGCCTCGGTCGCGGAACGGATCCTCGACGCGGTGCGCCCCGAAGGGGCCGCCGAGCACCCGAAGATCAAGCAGGAGCTGCTGCTCAACACCATCGAGGTGATCAGCGGCGTCTGCTCCACCGTCGCCGAGGTGAAGGCCGATCTGGCCGAGTCGCTCGACGTGGTGCACACGGTCACCGACCCGCTCGGCGTGGAGCTGTTCTCGGCCGGCACGCACCCGTTCTCCAACTGGTACCACCAGAAGGTGACCGACAAGGCGCGCTACGCCAAGCTCATCGACCGCACCCAGTGGTGGGGCCGGCAGATGCTGATCTACGGCGTCCACGTGCACGTCGGTCTCGACCACCGCGACAAGGTGCTGCCGGTGCTCGACGCGCTGCTCAACTACGCGCCGCACCTGCAGGCGCTCTCGGCGTCCTCGCCGTACTGGGGCGCCGAGGACACCGGCTACGCCTCGAACCGCGCGCTGATGTTCCAGCAGCTGCCCACGGCCGGGCTGCCGTTCCAGTTCCGCGAGTGGGCCGAGCTCGAGCACTACGTGGCCGACATGTTCACCACCGGCGTGATCGACCACTTCTCCGAGATCCGCTGGGACATCCGCCCCGCGCCGCACTTCGGCACGATCGAGATGCGGGTGTGCGACGGCCTGCCCACGCTCGAAGAAGTCGGCGCGATCGCCGCGCTCACGCAGTGCCTCGTGGAGGACTTCAGCACCCGCCTCGACCACGGCGAACGCCTGCCGACGCTGCCGCCCTGGCACGTGCAGGAGAACAAGTGGCGCGCCGCCCGCTACGGCACCGACGCGATCATCATCCTCGATGCCGCCGGCCGCGAGCGCCTCGTGACCGACGACGTGACCGACCTGCTGGAGAAGCTGGAGCCCGTCGCGCGGCGGCTCGACTGCGTGGACGAGCTGCGGGACGTGGAGACGATCCTGAAGTACGGGCCGAGCTACCGGCGTCAGCGGGCGGTGGCGAAGCAGCACAACGGATCGCTGAAGGCCGTGGTGGCTTCGCTGGTCGCGGAGATGCGCGACGGGATCGCGCGCTAGCGGTACTGCCGCGCGACCTCGGCCAGCTCGTCGAGCGCGGCGAGCGCTTCGGCCTCCGGCAGCGTCGGCAGGTACAGCACCACCTGGTCCGCGCCGAGGCGCACGTACTCGTCCAGCACCGGCCGGTTGTCCGCCATCGCCGCGAACGCCGTGATCGGGATGCCCGGCGCGTGGCGGTCCCGCAGCTCGAACTGCGCGTGGACGTCCGAGACCGACCAGGCCGCGTTGGGCATCCAGACGTCGCCGAGCGCGGCCGCCCGCTTCACCGCCGCCACGCTCTCCCCGCCCACGTGGATCGGCACGCGTGCCTGCTGCGGCTTGGGCCAGGCGTACACCGGCCCGAAGTCCACGAACTCGCCGTGGAACTCGGCGACGTCGCGGGTCCACAGCGCCTCGAGGGCTCGCAGGTGCTCGTCGAGCCGGGCGCCGCGCGTGGCTGCGTCCACGCCGTGATCGCGCAGCACCTCCATCAGCCAGCCCACACCGACGCCGAACACGAACCGGCCGCCGCACAGCCGGTCGAGCGTCGCGACCTGCTTGGCCGTGTAGAACACGTCGCGCTGCGCGGGCAGGGCGACGCCCGTGCCCAGGGTGAGCGTGGACGTGACCATGGCCGCCGCGCACAGCGCGCCGAACGCGTCGAGCTCCCGGTGGTACTCGCGCGGCAGGTCTCCCCCGAACGGGAACGGCGTCTCCCGCTTCACCGGCACGTGGGAGTGGTCGCCGACGAACAGGGCGTCGAAGGAGCGGTCCTCCAGCGCCGTCGCCAAGGCGGCCGGGCCGATGGACTCGTCGGTGAGGATGGAGGCGACCCCGAACTTCGTCACGGAGCAAGATCATCTCAGACTCGGCGCGGGCTGTCAGCCGTCCAGTTCGCGCAGCAGCGTGCCCGGGCCCATCGTCGACGCGCCCAGCGCCGTGACCCGCGACCGCAGCTCCCGGTCGGCCGTGATCACCACGACGTGGTCCTGCGGGCGGCGGCGCGCCTGCGCGGTCACCGCCACGATGTGCGAGTCACCGTCCGCCGGAGCGGTCTCGATCTCCACGCCGGCCAGGGGATCCACGCCGCGGGCTTGGCCTTCGACCACGAGCACCACTCGCGGCCACCACTCCCACGTGGGCCCGGCGCCGAGCCCGGCGACGGTGTCGGCGATCCCCCGCTCGGCCAGCCGCGCGAGCCGGTCACGCAGGCGTTCGGCGGCGCCGCGACGGTCGCGCCACCAGCCGTCCGGGCGGGAGCCCACCACGTTGGCGCCGTCGACGACCAGCACGAGCTCCCGGCCGAGCTGGTCGCGCAGCCGCGGCCACGACTCGGCGAAGTCGCGGTGCAGCTGCAGGTCCGCCACCTCGCCGGGCGCGACCCAGCGCAGCTCGGAGCTCTCCTGGTTGGCCACGCGAGCGTCGAGCGTGCTGTCGGCGACGCCGAGCACGGTGGTGTAGCGCCAGGTGCCGTGGTCGAGCACCGAAGCCGACAGCGCGCGGAACGCCGTCTTCGGTACGTCGGCCTCTTCCCACGCTTCGCGGGCAGCCGCCTCGCGCACGGTCTCGCCCGTCTCGAGCGCCCCGCCGGGCAGGGCCCAGGTGCTGCCGTTGTGCACCCACCACGCACGCCGCTGCAGGAGCACGCCGCGGGCCGGATCGGAGAGCAGCAGCCCGGCCGCGCCGTGGGCGCCCCAGTGCAGCCGACCGCACGAACACCGCACGAATCGGTTGGCGGTCATCGGCGTCACCGCGCCAGCCTTTCACACGAAGACCACCACGGGCAGCCTCCGCAAGGGCGCGAACTCAGCCTGCGACTCAGCCGGCGACTTCGGCCACGGGCGCCTTCGCGGCGTCGAGCGCCAGGGCGGCCGCGCCGACGATGGCGGTGTCGTCACCGAGGTGGGCGGTGCGGATGCGGGCCAGCGGGCGGTAGCGCGCGCCGGTGATGGCGCCCGCGTAGTGCTCGCGCGCCTCGTCGAGGAACAGCGGCGCCGACTCGGACACACCGCCGCCGATCACGATGATCTCGGGGTCGAACACGTCCGCGACCAGGGCCAGCCCCTCGCCGAGCCACTTGGCCAGCTCCGCCATCGCGCGCAACGCGATCGGGTCGCCGTCGCGGGCGGCGCCGGCGACGCGGCGGCCCGTGACCGAGCCCGGGTCGCCCGCGACCTCTCGTGACAGCACGGTGGAGCGGCCCGGGTAGCGCGCAAGCAGCTCCACGGCGGTGGCGGCCAACGCCGTGCCGCTGCAGTAGCGCTCCCAGCAGCCGTACTTGCCGCACGGGCACGCGCGCCCGCCCGGCACCACCGTGAGGTGGCCCAGCTCGGGGGCGACGCCGTAGGCGCCGCGGTAGATCTCTCCGTCGAGCAGCAGTCCGGCGCCGATGCCGGTGCCGAGCGCGACGAGTGCGGCCACCTTCGCGCCGCGGGCCGCGCCGAAGCGGTGCTCGCCGACCACGGCCGAGTTCACGTCGTGCTCCAGCGTCACCGGCAGGCCCACGCGCTTCTCGATGCGGTCGGCCACCGGCGCGTCGCGCCACGCGAGGTGCGGCGCGAACATCACCGACCGGCGGTCGCGCGCCACGAACCCGGCCACGGCCAGGCCCACGGCCGCGACGTCGTGGCGGTTGCGCAGGTCCTCGACCACGCCCGCGATGGCGTCCTCGAGCGCGTTCTCTTCACTCGGTGTCCCGACGCGTGTGGTGTCCAGGAGCGATCCCCGCTCGTCCACCACACCGGCGCGCACGCTCGTGCCGCCGACGTCCACCCCTATCGTCAGCACTCAGTTCTCCTGCTCCGGCCGCCAGTCTTCCCGCTTGCGGACGGCGATGTGCTGCACCCGGGTGGCGGCGGCTCCCGGGTCGTCCGCGGACGCGGTGGTGTTGGGCGCTGCGGTGGTGAATGCGCCGGCGTCCTGGGCGCGGGGCGCGGGCCGGAAGCCCGGCATGTGCACGCCCTCGTCGGGCTCCCAGCGGTCCGCGAGCACCGCCCGCAGCAACGCCACCAGCTGCGCCGCCTGCTCCAGCAGCCGGGCGGCGAACTCCGGCCGTTCACCTCGCACGACGGCGACGATCGCACACAACGGGCACCACCCGCACCCCGAGCCACCCGCGTCCCCGGCAGCCGCACCGGGCTCGGGCACCTCAGGGGTCTCGTCGCGGCCGTGCCCGGCGGCCACCAGGCCTTCCAGCCACGGCGCGGCCCGCTCCACCACCAGCTCCACCAGCAGGCGGATCTCCTCCGCCAGCCGCAGACCCTCGGCGGTGTGCCCCGGTTCGTCCTGCTCGCTCACGCGCGCCCCCGGTTCCCGGCCAGGCTGATGACCAGACCACTCGCGTCGGACTCCGCGCCGGTGATCCGGCACGCCCGCAGCGTCTCCGGCAGTGCGATCAGCCGGCGGAAGCCGTCGACGGTGATCGCGAGGTCGTCGTCGACGCGGGCGAGGTCCACGTCGGACTCCCGCTGCAGCGGCACCGCCACGCGCAGCCGGAAGCCCTCGGCCTCCGGCGTCACCTGCAGCAGCGGCGTCACCGACTTTCCGTTGCCGGACAAGGGATCCCGCGTGCCGTAGAGCTCACGGGCCAGCTCGGCGAGCGCCTCGGCGCCCACCGGCTCACTCGCCCGGTGTTCCACGCGCGCGAGCTCCGCCGGCCCGAAGCCGGCGGCCGCGAGCTCGCCGAGCACGGCGTCCTGCTGCGCGCGGCGCGTGCGCAGCCAGGTGGCCGCCGAACCGCGCCAGAACCCGGGCGCGGGCATCAGGCGGTTGGCGATCAGCCCGTCGACGGCGATGCCGCGCAGGGCCAGCGACGTGAGCGTGCGGCGGGCCTCGGCGACCACGACCCGCTCGGGCGTGAGCACCAGCCGGACCGTGGTCACGGCGGGATCGGTGAGCAGCTCGCGCAGTGAGTCCAGGTGCGCGCCCAGGCGCCGCACCGACCCGGCGACGCGGCCGCGCCGGCCGTGCGTCTTGTTCAGGTACCCCGCGACGGCCTCGGGCAGCGCCAGCAGCCGCAGCGTCTCGGCGGTCGGCCCGCAGTCGACCACCACGGTGTCCCACGGCCCGGCGCCGGCGAGGCGCTGCACCTCACCGAGGGCGAGCAGCTCGTCGACCCCCGGGAGCACGGTGAGCTCCTCGGCGTCGAGCGTGTCGAGACCGGCGCCGGCCAGCAGCGTGCGCAGCCGGCCGCGCAGCTCGGACCAGGTGCGGTCGACCAGCTCGCGCGAGTCGACCTGCGCGGCCCAGAGACCGGCCGGCGAGCCCGCGGGCAGCGGCGTGCGCACGTCCACTTCGGACGGTTCGGAGCCCAGCGCCGCGCCGAACGCGTCGCCGAGCGAGTGCGCCGGGTCGGTGGACACCACGAGGGTCTTCCTGCCGCGCCCGGCCAGCGCGGTGGCGGTGGCCGCGGCGAGCGTGGTCTTCCCGACACCCCCCTTGCCGGTGAACAGCAGGATCCGCATGTCGCCTAGCCTTCGGCCCTTCGCTTCAGCTCCTTGAGCGCGGTGTCCATCACCATCTTCTCGGCCTTGCGCCGCAGCAGGCCGATCATCGGCAGCGCCAGCTCGACCGAGAGCGTGTAGGTGACCTTCGTGCGCCCGTCGCGCAGCGCCTCGAGCGCGTAGCGGCCGTTCTGCGCCTTCTGCATCTGGCCCTTGACCAGGCGCCAGCTCACGCCGAGGCCGCCCGCGTCCCAGTCGTACTCGAGCGTGTAGACGTCCTTGATCGGCCCGGCGTCCAGGGTCAGCTTCACCTGCTTGGCCCGCCCGGCGTCGTCGGTGCCCAGCACCTCGACCTCCTGGACGGCCTTGGCCCACTCCGGGTACGCGGGGAAGTCGGCGATCACCGTCATCACCCGTTGGGGCTCGGCGTCGACCTCGATGGACTGCGTGGACTGCTCGGCCATGGGACGAAGCGTAGCCGGACTACGTCATCACCAGCGCAGCACGTAGGGCTGCCCGGTCTCCTTGAAGTGACCCACGTTACGGCACTCGGTGTGACCGAGCCGCCGCCGCGAGGCCAGCGGCTGGTGCACGTGGCCGAACACCGACCAGCGCGGCCGCTGCTCGCGGATGAGCTCCAGCAGCGCGCGCGAGCCCAGCTCGGCGCGCCGCGCGACCACGTCGTAGGTGAGCTCGGCGACGGCCGGCGGGATGTGCGTGCACAGCACGTCGACTTCCGACAACTTGGCCACGCCCTCGTCGAACTCTTCACGGGCCCGCAGGTAGGGCCGCCAGGCGGCGCCCTTGCGCGGGCGCGGCACCACCCCCTCGGGCAGCACGGCGCCGCCGACGAAGCCGAAGCGCAGGCCGCCGATGGTGGTGACCTCGCCGTCGAGCACCTGCACGCCGTCGCCCACGAACTCGGGCCACAGCGCCGGCGAGTCCACGTTGCCGGGAGTGGCGTAGGTCGGGGCGGTCATCGAGGCGAAGAGCGTGGCGTACTGCTCGCGCATGGCCTCGTCGACGGCCGAGGCCGGGTCGTCGAGCGTGGCCCACAGCGTGCGGGAATAGGCCACCGTCTCGTCGCGGGTGCCTTCGCGGCGCAGGCGCGCGAACTGCGCCACCTTCTCCGCGCCGAACAGGGCGCCCATGATGCCCTTGTCGTGCTCCCGGTAGTCGACGAAGTCCAGCAGGTCGCCGAGCACGATCAGCGCGTCGGCCCCTTCACCCGCCCGCTTCAGCGCGTCGGCGTTGCCGTGCACGTCCGAAACGACGTGAACCCGCACAAGACCCTCCTAGTTCTCGGTCCCGCTTTCGTGGACGCGGGGCGGGATCCCGGGCGCACGCCCGTCTTCGAGGACGTCTTTCAGCCCCAGTGCGAGGTGCTTCGCCGCGCGGGCCCGCCGGTCGAACTCCCGGCGCAGCTCACGCGGAGTCAGGGTCCGCGGCGCACCACCGGGGCCGGCGGGCGTCGCGCGCAGGAAGTAGTGCAGCACGGTGCCGTCGAGCACGGGTTCCAGCCAGACCTCCATCGTACCGACGAGAGCCCCGGTCACGGTCCAGCGCAAACCCTGGTCACCACGGTCGGTGTAAACCTGGAGGGACAGGTCCGGCCAGTACCGCCGCCACGCGGCCGGATCGGCGAACGCGGCGGCGACCGTGCTCGGGGGCACCACGATGAAGGTCTCGTCCACGAGATCGAGAGCGGGTGGTCCGGGGTTCACAGGCGCAGAATGTCACGACCTCGTCCGGCGGGGCGCCGCGGCGTGGTCTTAAGGTCTACGGCAAGCTAAGTTGACCGGCGGGTAACCCCGCACGCGTCGAACACGGAGGTCCACGTGCGCGAATACAGCGCCCCCGCCGGGAAGCCGGTGACCGACGACGAAAACCTGGCCGACGTCGTCTGGGCGAACGCCGAGCGGTTCTCCGACGTCGTGAGCTTCCGCCGCCAGGTCGACGGCACCTGGCTGGACGTGACGGCCAAGGACTTCGCCGACCAGGTCGCGGCCGTGGCCAAGGGTCTCATCGCCGCCGGCGTCGGCCACGGCGACCGGGTCGCGCTGATGTCGAAAACCCGCTACGAGTGGACCCTGATCGACTTCGCGATCTGGGCCGCGGGCGCGGTCACCGTGCCGATCTACGAAACGTCGTCACCCGAGCAGGTGCATTGGATCCTGTCGGACTCGGCCGCGAAGGCCGTGTTCGTGGAGACCGACACGCACCGCGGCTCGGTCGACGCGATCCGCGAGCGGCTCACCACGCTGCAGCACACGTGGCAGATCGAAGGCGCCTCCCCCGCGGTCGACGAGCTGACCGCGCTCGGCGCCGAGGTCTCCGACGAGGACCTGCACGCGCGCCGTCGCGAGGTCACCGCCGGTGAGCTGGCCACGATCGTCTACACCTCGGGCACCACCGGCCGACCCAAGGGCGTGGAGCTCACGCACCGCAACCTGCTGGCCGAGATCCGCGCCGACATCGAGGCGTTCCCCGAGCTGATGGAGCAGGGCAACTCGCTGCTGTGCTTCCTGCCGCTGGCGCACATCCTGGCGCGCGCGATCGCCGTGACCGCGCTGTCGGCCCGCGTCACGCTGGGCCACACGCCCGACGTGAAGAACCTCGTGGCCGACCTCGGCACCTTCCGCCCGACGTTCGTGGTCGCCGTGCCGCGGGTGTTCGAGAAGGTCTACAACTCGGCGAAGCAGAAGGCCCACAGCGAGGGCAAGGGCAAGATCTTCGACGCCGCCGAGGCCACCGCGGTCGAGTACAGCGAGGCGACCGACAAGGGCAGCGTCTCGTTCGGGCTGCGCGCCAAGCACCTGGTGTTCGACAAGCTCGTGTACAGCAAGCTCCGTGCGGCGCTGGGCGGCCGGTGCGTCGCCGCGGTGTCCGGCGGCGCGCCGCTCGGCTTCCGCCTGGCCCACTTCTTCCGCGGGATCGGCGTGCCGGTGTTCGAGGGCTACGGCCTCACCGAGACCTCGGCCGCGGCGGCCGTGAGCACTAAGACGGCCTTCCGCGTGGGCACCGTCGGCCGGCCCGTGGCGGGCACGTCGGCGCGCATCGCGGACGACGGCGAGATCCTGCTCAAGGGTGACGTCGTGTTCAGCGCCTACTACAACAACCCGCAGGCGACGGCCGAGTCCCTCACCGACGGCTGGTTCCACACCGGCGACCTGGGCGAGCTCGACAGCGAGGGCTTCCTCAAGATCACCGGCCGCAAGAAGGAGATCATCGTGACGGCGGGCGGCAAGAACGTCGCGCCGTCGGGTCTCGAGGACACGATGAAGGCCTCACCGCTGATCAGCCAGGCCATGGTGGTCGGCGACCAGCGGCCGTTCATCGCCGCGCTGGTGACCATCGACGAGGAGTTCTTCCCGTCCTGGAAGACCCAGCACGGCAAGCCCGCGCAGGCCACTGTGTCCGACCTGGCCGCCGACGCCGATCTGCTCAAGGAGATCCAGAGCGCGGTCGACGAGGCCAACAAGATGGTCTCCCACGCGGAGGCGATCAAGAAGTTCACCGTGCTGGCCAAGGACTTCACGGAGGCGAGCGGCGAGATCACGCCTTCGCTGAAGCTCAAGCGCAACGTCGTCAGCAAGAACTACGCCGCCGACATCGAGTCGCTCTACAAGCGCTAAGCAGACAAAACCGCCGTGGCGTTCGGGTCCCCCCTGCGCCACGGCGGTGTTTTCTGCCCCGCCTCCGGCGGGGCGTGCGAGATCGCCTTCAAGCCGGCTTCTCGGTTGCGCGCTCGGATCGGCCGGGGCCGATCGCACCGCACAACCGAGAAGCCGGCGCGATCTCGCGCTGTGGTTGCGTCAACGGTCATCAGTCGAGACCGGTCGCGGTGGTTCAGCCCTGCTGCGGGTAGCCCTGCTGCTGCTGTTGCTGCTGCTGGTACTGACCCTGCGGCTGAGCGTGCTGCTGCTGTTGCGGCTGCCCCTGCTGCGGAGCGCCTTCCGGGACGACGTACACGGCCGTGCCGTAGGCGGCGATCTCGCTGGCGGTCTGGGCGATCTCGTTGCAGTCGAAGCGCAGCGCGAGCACGGCGTTGGCCCCGTGCTGCATGGCTTCCTGCGAAAGGCGGCCCAGCGCCTCGTAGCGCGAGTCGGACAGCAGCTTCGACAGCCCCTTCAGCTCACCGCCCGCCATGGCTTTGAAGCCGGCGCCGAGGTTGGAGAACATGTTGCGGCTGCGGACGGTGAGGCCGAAGACCTCGCCGTACACGCGGACCACGCGGTAGCCGGGCAGATCGTTCATAGTGGACAGCATGATCGGGAACTGCATCGGAGGTGCGGGTTGAGTCATGCGCGGATCGTAGCCATCCGCGGCTGCGCCCACCGGCGTTTCCGCGTGTGATTCAGCCGGTGATTCGCGCGGTCCAGTCGATGTGGTGGTGGTACAGCCAGCCGCGCTCCTCGCCCACGTCCTGACCGGCGCTGGCCGCCACGAGTTTCTCCACCCGGGTGCGCCGCAAGTTCTCGTAGGCGGCGAACGCGGCGGGCGCGTCCGGCAGGTCCCGCAGGCACAGCGCGAGCACCACGCTGTCCTCCAGTGCCATCGACGCGCCCTGGCCCGCCGCCGGCGAAGCCGCGTGGGCCGCGTCGCCGACGAGCACCATCGAATCCGTGGACCACACGCGCGTGGTGGGCACGTCGTAGGAGTGACCGCCGAACACGTCGTCGCCGGTGGCGGCCACGATCTCGGCGCACGGCAGCGGGTCGCCGTCGAACGCGGCGTGGGCGAACTCGCGCCAGCCGGCCGGGGTCACGGCGCCGAGGTCCTCGCGGTCGCGTTCGCTGTCGGGGATGCGCGCGAACCAGAAGGTGGCGCCGTCGGGCGCGGTGGTGAAGCCGAACGCGGCACGGCTGCCGCGGATCATGCGGTAGACGCCGGGCGCGGCGGGCAGGCCCTCGGCGCGGGTGTAGCCGTAGACCACGGTCAGGCCGGTGAAACGCGGCCGCTCGGCGTCGGGATCGATGAGGGTGCGGACCTCGGAGCGCACGCCGTCGGCGCCCACGAGCACGTCACCGGTCGCGGTGGACCCGTCGGCGAAGGTGGCGACGACCCCCGATCCGCCGGTGTCCGCGGCGACCAGGCGGCGGCCGTGCTCGACGGCGATCCCGCGGCGCGCGGCTTCCCCCTGCAGGGCCCGGTAGAACGCGGCGCGGGTGAGGGTGCGCGGCCCGGCGAGCTCACCGGTGTCGAACTCGCGCGTGCCCACCGTGGTGCCGTCCGGCCCGACCAGCTCCACGCCGAGCGCGGCGAACGACGCGTCGATCACCGGGCCGTCGGCTTCGATCGCCTTCAGCGCGTCCATGCCGTTGTGCATCACCGTGAGAAACGCGCCGGCGTCCGCGCCTCCGTGCGGATAGGCCTCGAACACCACGGGCTCGTGGCCGGCGCGCTGCAGCGCCATCGCCGTGACCGTGCCCGCGACGCCACCGCCGGCGATGAGAACGCGCATCGAAATCCCCCCGAAAACGAGCCAGTGCCACCGCCGACCGTACCGGGCGGCGGTGGCACTGGGTGGTTCAGGAGAACCGGATCTTCAGCGACCCGGGCGTGTCAGGCGGGTCAGGCGTTCTGGGCGACCGCGAGGCGCACGCACACCACGAGCGCGCGCACGGCCTCCTCGACCTCGGCCAGGTCCGGGAAGGTCGGGGCGATGCGGATCGTCGCGTCCTTCGGGTCGTCGCCGTAGGGGTGCGTGGCCCCGGCCGGGGTCAGCGCGACGCCGGCCTCCTTGGCCAGGCGCACGACCTCCTTGGCGGTACCCTCGGGCACGGTCAGGGAGATGAAGTACCCGCCGGTCGGCCGGTTCCAGGTGGCCAGGCCCGAGTCGCCGAGCTCCTCGGTGAGGATGCGGTCGACCGCCGCGAACTTCGGCGCGATGATCTCCGCGTGCTTGCGCATGTGGGCGCGCACGCCGTCGGCGTCCTTGAGGAACATCGCGTGGCGCAGCTGGTTGACCTTGTCCGGGCCGATCGTGCGCTTGGCGAGCACGCCCGACCACCACGCGATGTTGGCGGCCGAGGAGCCGAAGAACCCGACGCCGGAGCCGGCGAGCGTGATCTTCGAGGTGGAGCCGAACACGAAGACGCGGTCGGCGTTGCCGGCCTCGGCGCACAGCGTGAGGAGGTCGGCGATCTCGGCCTCGGTCTCGGTGAGGTGGTGCACCGCGTACGCGTTGTCCCAGAAGATCCGGAAGTCCGGCGCGGCCGTGGGCATCGCGGCGAGGCGGCGGGCGACCTCGTCGGAGAAGGTGACGCCGGTCGGGTTCGAGTACTTGGGCACGCACCAGATGCCCTTGATGCCGGCGTCCTCGGCCGCGAGGCGCTCGACGACGTCCATGTCCGGGCCCTCGTCGGTCATCGGGACCTGGATCAGCTCGATGCCGAAGCGCTCGGCGAGCGCGAAGTGGCGGTCGTAGCCGGGCACCGGGCACAGCATCGCGACGCGCGGCTCGTCGGCCCAGCGGCGCTCGCCGCCCGGCAACGTGCTCAGCAGCGCCTGCACCACGGTGTCGTGCATCAGCTCGAGGCTCGAGTTGCCGGCGGCGAGCAGCTGGTCGACGGGGACCTGCAGCGCGTCGGCGAAGATCCGGCGCAGCTCGGTCAGGCCCTTGAGGCCGCCGTAGTTGCGGGTGTCGGTGCCGTCTTCGGCCTTGTACTCGCCGCGGGGCAGCGTGAGCAGGTCCGCGGAGAGGTCGAGCTGCCGGGGGGACGGCTTGCCGCGGGTGATGTCCAGGGAGAGGCCGCGCTCGACGAGCGCCGCGTAGTCGCGACGGGCGGTGTCGACGTCGACGGGAGCAGTGGTCATGGCCTCAACGCTAAACCGCGCGTCGATACCATTTCGGGTGACCCCCTGTCCAGGGTCTACGGTGGGGTCTCGTGCGTCTCGTGGTCCATGCCGATCAGCGTCAGTTCTCGTTGCGGGACACCACCGCCTGGGTCCCCGGCGACGGCGGGTGGTCCGACGAGGCGGTGTCCTCGCACCGGATCGCGGTCGAGCCGTCGTCACTCGCCGTGGCCACCGCGCGCTCCGATCTGGTCGAGGTGGACGTCGCCGTGCACGCGGGCGCACCCGCCCTCGACGCCGGTGCCGAGCACGCGGTGGAGGCCGACCTCGCGGTGCCGAGCGGGCAGCTCACGATCGCGGGCCCGGCCGACTACCCCGGCCAGGAACACGTGGTGGCGCTCACGCCTGGCACCTACCGCGTTCGCGTGTCCTATGTGGAGAGTGAGCCGCCGGCCACCACGTGGAACGAGCACGAGTTCGGCGAGCACTACCGCTACGCGGTGGACCTGTGGCCCTCGGCCGCCCCGGCGCCGGTCGCCGTGGTGCGCGCGGGTGCCGGCGTGTGGGACGGCTGAGCGGCCGGAAGCAACCGGCCGGGACCCCTCCCGCCCGATCCCTCCTACCGTTCTGCCGAAGCGGACCGGCGCAGGGAACGGGGCGAGGCAGTGCGGGACAGCCAGAAAGCCGAGATCGCGCAGATCTCCGAGGCGGTGGCGCGCTCGATGTTCACCCAGGCCGCGATGTACTGGGGCGTCGACCGCGAAGTGCACGCGCGGCTGCCCGAGACGATCCGCCGGCACGCGGAGGGCCTGCTGCCCCCGCTCGCGCGCGCCGCGGTGGCCGACGCGACGCCGGACCTCGCCCAGGCCCAGGCGTCCGTGGAGCTCGCGCTGCGCGACACGCTGCGGGCCTCGGCGGCCGAGGCCGTGGAGACCACGTCGGCGCGGCTGCTGCCCGAGCTGGCCGCACGCGCGGTGCGCGAAGCGACGCCGGACGTCGAGAGCGTGCGCGCGAAGCTCGTGTCCTCGGCCACGCCCGAGGTGGCCGAGGCCGTCCGTGAGCAGACCACGAAGACGGTGGCCGAGGCCGTGGCCCGGACCACCGACGAGCTGCGGGTGGCGCTGGCGGAGCAGCTCGAACGCGCGGTGCTGCCGGACCTGGCGCGCGCGGCCGTCGCGAAGGCGACCCCCGACCTGACCGAGGCCCGCGACCTCCTGGTGGCCGAAGCCACGAAGGCGCTGCCGGCCGCGATCGAGAAGGCCGTGGCCGAGGTCGCGCGGCAGGCGAAACCCGATCTGGTGGAGCGCGTGTCGGCCGTGGCGCTGGCCCGGGTGCGCTCGGCCGTGCAGGCCGCGGCGGAGAAGGAGCTCGCGCGGTATTCGCCGACCGTGGTGTCGGTGGTGCTCCCCTCGGGCAAGACCATCGAGCTGGCCGAGGACACCCACGCCGTGCTGCCGGAGGTGCTGGTGGCGCTGCACGCGCGGTGCCACGTGCTGCTGGTCGGCCCGGCCGGCACCGGCAAGTCGATGCTCGCCAAACACGCCGCGCAGGCGCTGGGGCTGCAGTTCCAGGCGCTGTCGCTGGGTCCGACCACCCCGATGAGCAAGGTCTTCGGCTACTACGACGCCAACGGCCAGTACCACGACACACCGTTTCGCCGCGCGTTCGAGCACGGCGGCGTGATGCTGCTCGACGAGCTCGACAACGGCCACCCCGGCCTGCTGGCCGAGCTCAACCAGGCGCTCGCGCTGGGCGTGTGCGCCTTCGCCGACCGCATGGTCACGGCGCACGCCGACTTCCGGCTCGTGGCCACCGGCAACACCTACGGCACCGGCGGCGACCGCCAGTACGTCGGCCGCCAGACGCTCGACTCGGCCACGCTCGACCGGTTCGTGGTCCTCGACGTGCCGATCGACGAGGGTCTGGAAGAACGCGTCGCGCTGCGCCACGCGCCTTCGCACGAGACCGAGGTGGAAGAACTCGTGGCGGCGATCCGCGAGCTCCGCGCGACCGCGGAGGCCAAGCAGCTGCCGGTGATCCTCTCGCCGCGCGCCAGCATCGACGGCGCGAAGCTGCTCGAAGCCGGCGCGACCGTGGAACAGGTCATGCAGTGGCGCGTGATCCGCGGGCTGTCCGAGGCCCACCGCGCGGCCCTCGGTCTGGACTGACGCCGTGCTGCCGGTGCACCTGCCGCCGATGCTGTCGTGGCACGAGTTCGTGGGCAAAGCCGCGCAACCGCCGACGATCACCCGCCCGGCGAGCCGCAAGAGCGGCACCGGGTGGCCGGGCGCGTCGTGGGAGGAGGCGCTGCGGCTCGCCGTCGACGGCTGGCCCGTCGCACTGGAGAACGCCGGCATCACCGTGGACGAGCTGCGGGCCGGGGCCGGCCTCGAACACCAGGTGACCGAGCTGGAGCCGGCGTGGGACGTCACCGGCAGCGAGGTCGACATCGGCGCCTACCTCTCCGGCGTGCCCGAGTGCATGGTCGACGCCGTGCCCCGCCCGGTCTCCCGGCGCGGCAAGGTCGTGACCTTCCTCATCCCGGCCGCGTACTCCAACCGGATCGGCCACGACGTGATCATCAACCGCGGTCTCGCACTCGTGACGCTGTGCGCCGCGATCATCGACGCCGGCCACAGCGTGGAGATCTGGTCGGGTTTCACCGGCACGCTCAAGACGCGGTTCGCGCAGCTGCGCACGAGCGCCGTCGCCCGCGTGATCTCCGCGGGCGAGCCGCTGGACATCGGCCGCCTGATCTTCGCCGTCGCCCACCCCGCCATGCTGCGCCGGCTGTGGTTCGGCGTCTGGGACGCCCAGCCGGAGGACGTCGCGAAAGCCGTGAAGGCCGACGCCTACACCACTCCGGTCGACTGCCGCGCCGACGACCTGCCCGCGGAAGTGACCGAGCCGTACGTGTTCCCGCACCTCACCGAGCAGGACCGCCAGTCGGACGACCTGCCGACCGCGCTGGGCTGGGCGAAGGGGCTGTTCGGCGAGCTGGGGCTGATCCGGCGCTGAGCCGCGCGGCCGGAGAAAACGCCGTGCGTTTCCCTCGCCCGGCGGCCAGACTGGGCCCGTGCACATGATCGACTTGCCCGGCACGATCCGCGGCGCCCTCGAGATCGAACGGACCGAGCGCGGGTTCGTGGCCCATCGATTGCCGGCCTGGGCGCGGGCGCGCGGCGACGCCCAGCTGGCCATGGTGGAGGCGCAGCCCTCGGGCGTGCGGCTGGTGTTCCGCACCGCGGCGACCGTGGTGGAGCTGGTGGCCCAGCGGACCAAGGTGTCCTACGTCGGCGCGGCGGCGCGGCCCGACGGCGTCTACGAGCTGTTCGTGGACGGCGAGCCCTTCGCCGCGGCGACGGTCGGCGGCGGCGACGAGCTGCGGGTCGACATGACGACCGGCGGCACCGAGCTGCGCCACGGAGAGCCGGGCACCGCGCGGTTCGCCGGCTTGCCCGCGCGGCCCAAGGACGTCGAGATCTGGTTGCCGCACAACGAACTCACCACGCTCGTCGAGCTGCGCGCCGACGCCCCGGCGAGCGCGGCGAACCCCGACGGCCGACGGAAGTGGCTGCACCACGGCAGCTCCATCAGCCAGGGTTCCAACGCAGCGAGCCCGGTCGGCACGTGGCCCGCGGTGGCCGCCCGGCACGCGGGGGTGGCGCTGACCAACCTCGGTTTCGGCGGCAGCATGCTGCTCGACCCGTTCACCGCGCAGGTCCTGCGCGACACCCCGGCCGACGTGGTGAGCGTGAAGATCGGCATCAACCTCGTGAACGCCGACCTCATGCGGGTGCGCGCCTTCGGCCCCGCCGTGCACGGCTTCCTCGACACGATCCGCGCCGGCCACCCGGACGCACCGCTGCTGGTCGTCTCGCCCCTGCTGTGCCCGATCCACGAGGACACCCCGGGCCCCGGCGCGCCCGTCTTCGAGGCCGACGGTGTGGTCCGCTTCCGCGCGACGGGCGAGCCGGGCCCGGGCAAGCTCACGCTGAAAGTGATCCGCGAGGAGCTGGGCAAGATCGTCGCGCAGCGGTCCGACGACCCGAACCTGCACCTGCTCGACGGCCTGTCGCTCTACGGCGAACAGGACTTCGCGGAGTTGCCCCTGCCCGACGCGCTGCACCCGGACGCCGAAACGCACCAGCGCGTCGGCGAACGCTTCGCGCGCTCGGTGTTCGGCGCGGGCGGGCCGTTCGCGGCAGCCGGGTAGCCGCCTGGCTCGGCCCGGCGCACGCCGGCCGAGCCAGGTCCTCGCTGAGCGATCAGTAGCCGGACACTCCACCGGCCGCGCCCGTGCTGCTCGGCGTGGTCGCCGGTGCGGCTCCGCCCGGGGTCACCACGACTGCGTGCCAGGTGCCCAGCACGCCGTCACCCTTCGTCTGCCCGGGGGCGGTGTCCTGGGCGTAGGTGTAGACCGGCTTGCCGTCGAAGGTCGCCTGCTCGATCCCGTCGGAGCGGGTGAACGCGGCGAGCTGCCCGGGCAGGCTCACGCCGGTCGCGGGCTGCGCCGGACCGGTGATCGGCGGCCAGAGGGTCTTGCACCCGCTGTCGGTGCACGCGGACATCCCGGGCTTGTCCTCGTCGAACGTGTAGAGCGTGAACCCCTTGGCGTTCGTGAGGACCGTCCCGAGCGAGGTGTTCGCCTCGCCCACGGTCGCGGGCGCGGCCGCCGAGGAGGCGGGTGCTTGAGCACCGGCCGGCGGGGGCGCCGAGGCGGCCATGCCGCCGCCTCCGCACGCGGCCAGCCCGGCCATCGCCGCGGCCGCGGTACCCGCGATCGCAAGAATCCTCAGGTTTTTCACGGTTTCCACCTTTCCTTCGCGACTCCCCCACCCTGAACCACGGAAGGCTCCGGTTCCGGGTTCGACCGGAACCCGTTGCAGCGGCACACATCACACCGCCCGGTCCACTATGGACACCTCAGAGGTGAATCGGGTCACTGCGGTGAACGACCCCCGCACGGCTTTCGTGTGGTGTATGCGGTGTGTGGTTGCCCGGCCGGGACATTCCCGGCGAACGCACCGAATTCACCCGCGAGGGAAAGGGCTTACAGCGGGTCGAGTCCGGTGATCTTCCACTGCCCGTCGAGGCGATGCGCCGTGACGGCCAGCTGCGCCACCGACGACTGCGGCGCGGCGCCACCGGGCAGGATCGTCTGCTGGTCGAGGAAGAGCAGCAACGACGCATCGTCGCCGTGCAGCGTGCGGACGCCCACTGAGCGGACCGTGGTGGTGCGGATCAGCTTGCCGTCCGTCGCGCGCTTGCTCGCCGGCGCGAACTGCGCCTGGTACTGGCCGACGGCCGCGCCGCTGAGCACCGCGGCGGCGGCGCGCGAGGTGCGGTCGAGGTTGGCGTAATCGTAGGAGAACAGGGCCTTCACGGCGGAGCTCACCTGGTCGCGCACCTCGGTGGTGGTGGCCTGGTCCACGAGGGCGTCGTCGGCGCGGGGGCGCAGGGCTGAGGCCTGCACGGCGAACCACACCGCGCACGCGAGCGCCACGACCGTGACCACGAGCGACCAGCGTTTCCCCAGCGACCAGCGCTTCACGAGCCCACCGCCTGCACGCCGCCGACCTTCCAGGTGTCGCCGTCGCGGGTGAAGTCCACGGTGAGCCGGGCCTGTTTCGGCACCGCGGCACCGCCGCCGGTGCTCACGCGGACGTCGAGCACGGCGATGACCCGGGCCGTGCCCGCGGCGGGGTCGAGGTCGGTCACGGCCGCCTGCACCAGCGACGCCGTGGAGATCGTTTTGGTGCTCGTGGCGCGGTCGAGCTGCAGCTGCCGGTCGCCGGCGAGGTCCTCCCCGTACTGGCCGGTGGTGGCGCCGATCCAGCGGTCCACGTCGGCGCCCCCGTGGTGGTAGTCGATCGTGTTGAGGGCGACCAGTTCCGCGCTCGCCGCGGCCAGCACGGCATCGCGGTCACGGCCGCGGGCCAAGGAGTCGTCGTGCGCCGCGTGCCACCACGACCAGCCGAACCACGCGGCCACGAGCACGGCCAGCACCGGCACGGCGAGCACGGCTCGCTGCGCTTTCATCACGACCCGCCCAGCAGCGCTCCGAGGCCGCCGGCCGGCGGGGTGAGCAGGCCGAGCAGGCCCGGCAGCCGGTTCGCGTCCGGCGTGGCCGAGGGCGCCGTTTCCTTCGGTGCGGCCGGGATCGCGGGCGGCTTGCCCGCGTACGGCGCGTTCTGCGCGCCACGCACGCCGGTGGCGCTGCCCGGCGGCTCGGCACAGTAGGCGTTCATGTTCACCGGCGCCTCGGTGGTGTCGTTGGCCGGGCGCTGGTTCGTGCCCTCGTAGCCCTTCGTGCACGAGGCCGGGTCGAAGAAGTTGAACACCACACCGAGGTGGCCGGTGCCGTCGGGCGAGGTCGACGGCGAGAACGCCGAGATCACCGGGTAGGCCACCAGCAGCTCCTCGATCGCGTCGGTGCGCGCCGAGGTGATCTGCGCCGTGGTGAGGGAGTTCGCGAAGATCACGCCGAGGTCGGTGCCCGAGGTCGCGAGCACGTCGCTGATCTGGCGGCTCAGCTGCGGCGCCTGGTCGATCACCGTGCGCAGATCCGGGTCCGACGACTTGAGCTGCGCCGCGATCGTCTTCAGCCCGCCCGCGAAGTCGGTGATGTTCCGCGACTGGCGTTCCTGCGTGGCGAACACCGTGCGCGAGTTGGCCAGCAGACCGCGGGTGTCCGGGATGTACTGCGCGGCCTCGGCCGTGAGCGAACCCGTGCTGTCGAGCAGCTTCTGCAGCTGCGGCCCGGAACCGGCGAACGCGTCGTAGGTCTCGTCGACCACGGTCTTGAGCGAGTCCGGGTGCACGCTGGCCACCAGATCGTCCAGGTGCGACAGCACCGAATCCGGCGACGCGGGCAGCGAGGTGCGGTCCTGCGTGATCACCGAACCGTCGTGCAGGTACGGCCCGGTCTCGCGATCGGGCAGCAGGTCCACGAACTGCTCCCCCACCGCCGAGCGGTTCGCCACCTGCGCGTGCAGGTCGGCCGGGATGTCCGGGCCGCCGGAGTCGAGGTCGAGGTGCGCGTCGAGGCCGTGATCGGTGAGCGTGAGGCTCGACACCCGCCCCACCGTGACCCCGCGATAAGCGACCTCGGAGTTCACGAAGATGCCGCCGGAATCGGCCAGCTGCAGCGTGACCTGGTAGCCGCGCGCGCCGAACAGCCGGTCGAGGCCCGCGTACTTGCCGCCGGCGTAGACCACCGACACCACGGCGATCACCACGAACGCGATGAGCTGGATCCGGGTCTTGCGCGAGGTCATCCCGCACCTCCGCCGAGCAGGCCGCCCAGCAGCCCGCCGAGGAGCCCACCGGGACCGGCCTGGTTCTTCGCCGGCGGCGTGGTGGTCGGCAACGGCAGCGGCAACGCGGGTGTGCCGGAACCGGCACCTTGCTGCGCGGTCGTGAGCCCCGGGATCTGGATCGGCGGCTGCGACGAGTTCGTGAAGTTCCGCACCAGCTTGTCGAGATCCAGGTTCACGGTGGCGTCGACGTTCGCGTAGTCGCCCTTGATCGTGTTGCCCGCGTAGTCCGGGAACGGGTAGGTGAGCAGGATCTGCAGCGCGTTCGGCAGGTCCTGGCCGGCTTGGCCGAGCTCGTGCAACGTCGGCTGCAGCGCCTTGAGGTTCGCCACGAGCTGGTCGCGGCTGCGGTTCACCGTGTCCACCGCGACACCCGACAGCTTGTTCAGCGCGTTGAGCATCCCCACGAGCTGGTCGCGCTGGTCGGCCACGATCTTCAGGCCCGGCGCCAGGTTGTCCAGCGCCGTCTTGATGTTCTGCTGCTGCCCGGCGAGCGTGTGCGAGAGCTGGTCGAGGCCGTCGATCGCCCGCAGGATCTCGCCCTTGTGGCCGTCGAGCTGGGTCGCGAGATCGTCCACCCGGGACAGCAGCGCGCGCATCTCGGGTTCGTTGCCCGACAGCGCGTCGTTGAGCTCGTGGCTGATGTCCTGCAGCTGGCCGAGGCCGCCGCCGTTGAGCAGCAGCGAAAGCGCGCCGAGCACCTCTTCGACCTCGGGGTTGCGGTTGGTGCGCCCGAGCGGGATCTGCGCGCCGTCGGCGAGGTGGCCCGCGGGCTTCTCGGCCGACGGCTGCGCCAGCTCCACGAACTTCTCCCCGAGCAGGCTCGACTGCCGCAGCTCGGCGCGCGCGTTGGCCGGCAGCTGCACGTCGCCGTTCACGGTCATGGCGACCAGGGCCGAGCGCGTGTCGGGCGTGAGGGTGATCCGGTCGACGCGCCCCACGGCCACGTCGTTCACCTTCACACTCGCCTGCGGCACGAGGTCGAGCACGTCGGTGAACAGCGCCGTGACGTGGTACGGGTGGTCACCGAGGTCGGGACCGCCCGGCAGCGGTGTCGAATACAGGCCGTTGAAGCCGCCGTCACTGCACCCGGCGAGCACGAGCACGCCGGCGAGCACCCCGGCGAGGCGCCGCTTCACTTCGCACCGCCTTGCGTGAGCACGTCCACCAGCGGCAGCGGCAGCGGCGGCAGCTGGCCGTTTTGCAGCGAGTTGAGCACTTGCGGCACGGTCGGCAGCTTCAGCGTGCCGTCGAGCACCGGCGCGAGCTGCTTGCAGATGTCGGTGAGCGTGGTCGGCACGCCCTTCGGCGTGCCCGCGGCGAGGATGCGGCAGACGGTGAGGATCGGTGGGTTGGTGATCTCGTTGAGGTTGTCGCGCACGGCGATGGTGCCCGAGGCCGCGTCGTAGGAGTTGATGAAGTTCGTGGCGCCGGTCGGGGCGATGTCGAGCACCTCGGCGAGCGCCGCGCGCTGGTCCACGAGCACCCCGGTGAGCGAGGCCAGCTTGTCCACATTGGACTCGAGGTCGGTTTTGTTGTCCGCCACGAACTGCTTCACCGCACCGAGTGAGGACGCGAGCGACTTCAACGCCGCTCCGACATCGGCCGAATCGTCGGCGAGGAACCCGCTGACGTCGGCGACCCGGGCGTAGAACTCGTTCAGTTGGCTGTCACTCCGAGCGAGCGCGCCGGTGAACGAGTTGAGGTTCTGCACGGTCGCGAACAGGTCGTCCTTCGAATCGTCGAGCGTGCCGGCGAGGTCGGCGAGCCGGCCGACGGTCGAGTTGAGGTCGGTGCCGTTGCCCTTGAGGTTCTGCGCCGCCGTGTCGAGCACGTCGGACAGGGCGCCGTTCTTGTTGGCACCGTTGGGGCCGAGCGCGATGGAGAGCTTGTCGAGGCTCGCGTAGAGGTCATCGAGCTCAACGGGGGTGGCCGTTTTGTCGCGCGCGAGGACGGTGCCGCTCGCGAGCGTCGGACCGCTGTCGTACGCGGGGGTCAGCTGCACGTACCGGTCGCTGACGAGGCTCGGCGCGACCACGACCGCGCCGACGTTCACCGGGATCGGCACGTCGTCGTTCACCCGCATGTCGACGCGGACGGCCTGCCCGTCGGGGGTCACCGCGGTGACCTCACCGACTGGAACCCCGAGCACCCGCACGGACGAACCCGCGTAGAGCCCGACGGTTTTGCCGAAATACGCGGACACCGTCGTCCCCGAGCTGCTGCGGAAAACCAGCCACAGTCCGGCCGTGAGCAACAACGCCAGCACACACGCGAAGCCCAACCAGGTCACCAGGCTTCGCTGCGCCTTGGTCTCGATGGTCACCGTCCACCCACCCCCTGGTTCGGCGCGGCGATCGGCGGCGTGCAGCCCTCCGGGTTGATCGACAGCCCACCGGCCGTGATCGTCGGCGGCAGCAGCCCGCACAGGTACCCCTCGAACCACCGCCCGTTGCCGGTCGCGTTGGCACCGACGCGCGCGAACGGCGCCATCAGCGCCAGGCCGCGGTCGAGGTTGCTCTGGTTGCGCTGCAACACATCCGTCACCTTCCCGAGCGCCTGCAGCGTCGGCTTCAGCTGCGCGCGGTTGTCGGCGACGAGCCCGGACAGCTGCTGCGAGATCTGCTGCGTGCCCTTCAGCAGCGCGGAAATCTGATCGCGCCGGTTCTGCAGCTCGGTCAGCAGCAGGTCGCCGTCGCTGATCACCTGCTGCAGCTGGGTGTCGCGGTCCGAGAGCGTTTTCGAGATCGCGCTCGTGTTGGCCAGGAGCGTGTGCAGATCGGCGTCGCGTGAGGACACCGTTTTCGACAGCGCCGACAGGCCCGAGAGCGTGTCCTTGAGGTACTGCGGGCTGTCCTTGAGCGAATCCGACAGCGCGGTGAAGCTGTCCGCGAGCTGCTTCGTGTCGATGTCGCCGACGGTCGTGGACAGCTGGTCGAACGCGTCCTGCAGCTGGAACGGGGTGCGCGTGCGCTGGAGCGGGATCGTGTCGCCGGGGCTCTGCGTGCCGTCGCCCAACGGGACGAGCGCGAGGTACTTCTCCCCCAGCAGCGTCTTGATCTCGATCGACGCGGTCGACGCGTCGCCCACACGCACGCCCTTCACGCGGAACTTCACCAGCACCTGCTTGTGCGCCAGCTCGACCGCGGTCACCTGCCCCACCTTCACGCCGGCGACTTCCACCTCGTTGTCCGGCGCGAGCCCGGCGGCTTCGCCGAAGTACGCCGAATACGTGGTGCCGTTGCCGAACATCGGGATGCTGTCGGAGAAGTAGGCCACGGCGGTCACGAGCAGGATCAGCACGAGCGTCACCCCGCCGACCGCCGCTTGATTGCGTTCCTTCAGGCGCTTCACGGGCCACACCTCGCAGCCCGCTGCGTCGCCGGCAACGGCACGATCGGCAGCGTGACGTCGAGGGACGAAATGCCGACGGTGCCTTCGATCCCGCACAGGTAGTAGTTGAACCAGCTGCCGTAGCTCAGCGTGCGCGTGAACTTCTCCAGGTTGCCGGGCAGCACCTGCAGCAGGTGGTCGAGCAGCTGGTCGGAGTCGCCGAGGTTCTTCGACAGCGTGCCGAGCGCGGCGACGTCGTCCTTCACCGCCGGGCGGGCGTCGGCCAGCAGGCCGGACGTGGCGTCGGTCAGCTCGCCCAGCGCGCCCACGGCGTCGCCGATCGGCTTGCGCTGCTCGGCGAGGCCGCTCACGAGCCGCTGCGTCTGGTCGATCAGGTCACCGAGCTGCGGGCCCCGCGCGTTCACGGTGCCGAGCACCTGGTTGAGGTTGTCGATGACCTGCCCGATCACCCGGTCCTTGCCTGCGATCGACGTGGTGATCGACGCCGTGTGCGCGAGCAGGCTCGTGATCGTGCCGCCCTCACCCTGGAAGACCTGGATGATCTCGGCCGAGAGCTGGTTGACCTCCTTCGGGTCCAGCGCCTGGAACAGCGGCTTGAACCCGTTGAACAGCACGGTGAGGTTGAGCGCCGGTTTGGTGCGCTCGGGCGGGATCGTGGCGCCGTCGGCCAGCACGCCGCCGCCGGTCACGTCGGTGCCGAGCGAGAGGTAGCGCTGGCCGACGAGGTTGCGGTACTTGATCGTGGCGGTGGTGAGCGCGGGCAGCCGGTAGGTGTCGTCCACGGCGAACCGCACGTCGGCGAGGTTCTGGTCGCCTTGTTCCACCGTGATCGCGTCCACCTGGCCCACTTTGACCCCGGAGATGCGCACGTCGTCGCCGGGCTGCAGGCCCGACGCGTCGGTGAACTTCGCCGCGAACCCGGAGGTGGTGCCGAAGTTCGTGTTCGCGATGGTGGCGGCGAGCACGCCGGTGAGCAGCACGGTGACCGCGGCGAACACGAGGATCTTCACCAGCGCGGGAACGAAGGACCTCACTTGAGCTCCACCTCCGCCCCGCGGTAGAGCGGTCCCACGAGCAGGCCCGCCCAGCCCGGCACCTGGTCCGGGGTGGTGCCCATCGCGGGCGAGACGAGCAGGTCGATCAGCTGCTGCTCGTCGGTCGAGCCGATCACCGAAGGCGCGCCGCCCGACTCGCCACCACCGCCGGCCGGACCGCGGCCGGCCACGGTGTTCGACGTGATGGCGCCCGAGGTGATCTCACCCGGCAGCGACTCGGCCGGGCTGTTCGGCGGCGGGGGCTTGGTCGAGCCGTCCTTCACCGCGCCGTCGGGCGGGTACTGCGGCCAGTAGCCGGGTTTCGGCACCTGCGGATAACAGCGTGGGCCGCGCTTGTCGTCGTACTTCGGCTCGTCGACCCCCGGCAGGTACTTGCCGCGGCTGGCGCCGAACTCGATCGTCACGCGGCTCACCTCGGGGTGGGCGGTGCCCTTGCCGAACGCCAGCTCGGCCTCCGGCACCGAGGCGGCGAGTTGCTTGAGCAGGCAGGGGTACTCGGGCGCGTACTTCGCGAGCACGTCGAGCGTCGGCTGCACGGCCGTGGTGAGCCGGATGAGGTTGTCCTTGTTCACGTCGAGGAAACTCATGAGGTCCGCGGACGCCGCCGACACCGAGGAGTACACATCGGACAGTCCCTGGCGCTTCGCCACGATGGTCTCGCTCGTGGTGGTGAGGTCGGCCAGCGCGTCGAGCAGGTCGGGCGCGGCCTTGTCGTAGGTGGCGGACACGTCGGCCAGCCCGGTGATGTCGGCCTTGAGGTCCGGCAGCGAAGGGTTGAGCCGGCCGAGGTAGTCCGAGAGGTTCACCAGCGTCTGGCCGAGCTGTTTGCCGCGGCCGTCGAGCGCGCTCGACACGGCGCTGAGCGTGCTGGCGAGTTTCTCCGGCTGCACGGCTTGCAGCAGCGGCATCACGTCGTCGAGCACCTGTTCCAGCTCGATCGCCGTGCTGCTGCGGTCCTGCGGGATCACGTCGCCGGCTTCGATGTGCGCGGAGGGCTTTTCCGGCAGCTGCAACGCGACGTAGCGCTCACCGAAGAGCGTTTTGGGCAGCAGGCGCGCCGAGACGTTGCTCGGGATCTCGTCGATCTTGTCCGGCTGCAGCGCGAGCTCGAGCTCCGCGTGGTCGCCTTTCGCCGTGACCGAGCGGATCTCGCCCACGAGCAGGCCGCGCACCTTCACGTCACCGCCCGTGCGCAGCTGGCTGCCGACGTGGTCGGTTTCGAGCTTCACCAGCGTGACGGGCGTGAAGACCTTGTTGTAGATGGCGATCGTGGTGGTGAAGAACAGCGCCGCGACCACGAGGAAGACCAGCCCCAGCACCTGGTACCGGAGCCGCTTCAGCGTTTCGCGCCGCGTGCTCATCCGGAGATCCGCACGGTGGTGTTGGCGCCCCAGATCGCGAGGCTGAGGAAGAAGTCGAGCACCGAGATCAGCACGATCGACGTGCGCACCGCGCGGCCCACCGCCACGCCGACGCCGGCCGGACCGCCGTCGGCGGTGTAGCCGTAGTAGCAATGCGACAGGATCACGATCACGCTGAACACGATCACCTTCGCGAACGACCACAACACGTCTTCAGGGGGCAAGAACAGCGTGAAGTAGTGGTCGTAGGTGCCGGCCGACTGGCCGTAGAGCCAGATCGTGATCTGCCGCGACGCGAGGTAGGACGACAGCAGGCCGATCGCGTAGAGCGGGATCACCGCGGTCACGCCGGCCAGCACCCGCGTGGTCACGAGGTAGGGCATGCTCGGCACGGCCATCACCTCGAGCGCGTCGATCTCCTCGGAGATCCGCATCGCGCCGAGCTGCGCGGTGAAGCCGCAGCCGACCGTGGCCGAGAGCGCGAGCCCGGCCGAGAGCGGCGCGACCTCGCGGGTGTTGAAGTAGGCCGAGATGAAGCCGGTGAGCGCGGCGGTGCCGAGCTGGTTGAGCGCCGAGTAGCCCTGCAGGCCCACGATGAGCCCGGTGAACAGCGTCATGCCGATCATCACGCCGAGCGTGCCGCCGATCACCGCGAGCCCGCCGGTACCGAAGCAGACCTCGGTGAGCAGGCGGCGGGTCTCGTGGCCGTACCGGCGGATCGTGCGCGGCGACCACGCGAGCGCGCGGCCGTAGAACGACAGCTGGCGCCCGAGCCCTTCCAGGCTCGCGCCCGGGCGCGCGATGATTTCGAGCGTCCGGTCGGACAGCGCGGGGGCCTCGATCGGTTCGGCGGTCACGTCACAGCGCCTTCGGCGGCACGATCTTGAGGTAGATCGCGGTGAGCACCACGTTGATGAGGAACAGCAGCAGGAACGTGATCACCACGGCCTGGTTCACCGCGTCGCCCACGCCCTTCGGCCCGCCCGCCGGGTTCAGGCCGCGGAAGGCCGCGACCACGCCGGCGACGAAGCCGTAGAGGAACGCCTTGATCTCGCTGATCCACAGGTCCGGCACCTGGGCCAGGGCGTTGAAGCTCGCCAGGTACGCACCCGGGGTGCCGCCCTGCAGCACCACGTTGAAGAAGTAGCCGCCGAGCACGCCGACCACGCTGACCAGGCCGTTGAGCAGCACCGACACCACGATCGCGGCCAGCACGCGCGGCACCACGATGCGCTGGATGGGGTTCACGCCGAGCACTTCCATGGCGTCGATCTCTTCGCGGATCTTGCGCGCGCCGATGTCCGCGCAGACCGCGCTGCCGCCGGCGCCGGCCACGAGCAGCGCGGTGATCAGCGGGGCGGCCTGCTGCACGATGGCGAGCGCGCTCGCGGCCCCGGTGAACGACTGCGCGCCGATCTGCGTGGTCAGCGAGCCCAGCTGGAGCGCGATCACGGCCCCGAACGGGATGGCGACCAGGGCCGTCGGCAGGATCGTGACACTCGCGAAGAACCAGCACTGCTGGATCCATTCACGGAACTGGAACGGACGCCGGAAGATCGCCCGCGACACCTCCCAGGACAGCGTGGCGAGCCGGCCGACCTGGGTCAGCGCCGCGGTGCCCGGGAGGGTGATCGAGCCGCCTTCGCTCACCACACCTCCCAGTAGTCACCCCCGAGTCTTGTCCATACCTCCCGCCCGAGTTCCGTTAGCGGTGTTCACTACTCGCTCTCAGTCGGGTTGATCACAGCTTCAAGGCATGAGTCGCTGTCGCTCCCCCATCCGCTACGAACTCCGCCCCGGTGCAGTACGAGCTCTCGCCACTCGCCAGGAACACGAGCAGCGGCGCGATCTCCTCGGCCCGCCCCACCCGGCCGAGCGCCACCTTCTTGCCGACCCACGACACGTCCACGTCGGTGCCCGCGGCCTCGGAAACCATCTTCGTGTCGATCATGCCCGGGTGGACGGAGTTCACCCGGATGCCGCGCGCGCCCAGCTCCAGCGCGGCGACCTTGGTCATCCCGCGGATCGCGAACTTGCTCGCGGTGTAGGCGACGAGGAACGGCATACCGGCGAGTCCCTCCACAGAGGACACGTTGACGATGGAGCCGCCACCGGCTCCGGTCATCGGTTCAACGACCGACCGCATCCCGAGAAACGCCCCGATCTGGTTCACGCGCACCACGCGTTCGTAGTCGGCCAGCGTGGTGCTCTTCAGTTCGGAGAAGTGCAGCACGCCGGCGTTGTTCACGAGCACGGTCGGCGGTCCGAACTCGGCTTCGGTGCGCTCGATCGCGGCCGTCCAGCCGTCCTCGTCGCCCACGTCGAGGTGCTGGAACACCGCGGCGTCGCCGAGGTCGGCGGCGAGCTGCTTGCCCTCGGCGTCGAGCACGTCGGCGATCACCACGCGCGCGCCTTCGGCCACGAACGCGCGCGCGGCCGCCGCGCCCTGGCCTCGGGCCGCACCGGTCACGAGCGCGACGCGGCCGTCGAGCCGGCCCACTACATCAGCTCCTCGCCGAGCGGCATGAGCACGGTCTTGAGCTCGGTGTAGGCCTCGAACGCCGACAACCCGCCCTCGCGGCCGAGGCCCGACTGCTTGAACCCGCCGAAGGGCAGGTGCGGTTCGACCTGGAAGCCGTTGACGCCGATCGTGCCGGCGCGCAGCCGCCGGGCCACGCGGAACGCCCGCGCCGAGTCGGCCGTGAAGAGTCCGGCGCCGAGGCCGTACTCGGTGTCGTTGGCGAGCGCGATCGCCTCTTCCTCGGACTCGAACGGCACCACGGCGAGCACCGGCCCGAAGATCTCTTCCTGCGCGATGGTGGCGTGGTTGTCCACGTCGGCGAAGATCGTCGGGGCCACGAAGTTGCCGCTCGCGTAGTCGCCGCCGAGCCGCTCGCCGCCGGTCACGAGCCGGCCCTCGGCCTTGCCCTTCTCGAGATAGCCGAGCACGCGTTCCAGCTGGCGGCCGTTCACCAGCGGGCACGAGATCACGCCGGGGTCGAACGGGTCGCCGTAGGTCACGGCCGCGGCCATGCCCTGCGCGGCACCGAGGAACTCGTCGTAGACGTCGCGGTGCACCAGCGCGCGGGTGTTGGCCACACACGCCTGGCCGGACAGGCCCATGGTCACCGCGCCCATGGTCGTCATCGCGGCGAGGCCGACGTTGGGCGCGTCGGGGAACACGATGGCCGGGCTCTTGCCGCCGAGCTCCAGCGACACGCGCTTGAGCGTGCCGGCCGAGGCCTCGACGATGCGTTTGCCGACCGCGCGGCTGCCGGTGAAGCTGACCTTGTCCACGTCCGGGTGCGTGATGAGCCGCTCGCCGGTCGGGTCGCCGGGGCCGGTCACGAGGTTGAGCACGCCGTCGGGCAGGCCCGCCTCGGCGAGCAGCTCGACCATGCGGATCACGGCGAACGACGCGTACTCCGAAGCCTTGAGCACCATCGTGCAGCCCGCGCCGAGCGCGGGCGCGACCTTCTGCGCGAACAGGAGGAACGGCGCGTTCCACGGCAGGATCGCCCCCACGACCCCGATCGGCTCGCGGAAGGTCAGCGCCAGGTGATCGCCGCCCTGGTACGGCGGCAGCGTCTGGCCGCCCGCCTTGTCGACCCAACCGGCGTGGTGGGTGAACACGTCGGCCGCCGCGGCCACCGACGTCGCGTAGATCGCGCCGAACGACAGCGGCACGCTGTTGTCCAGCGCCTGCAGCGCCCGCAGCTCGTCGGCGTGGGCGCGCAGCAGCTCCGCGTACTTCAGCAGCAGGCCGATGCGGGTGCTCGCCCGCGAGGTGCCCCAGCTCGGGAACGCTTCGCGCGCGGCGGCCACGGCGTCGTCGACGTCGGCGGCGCCGGCCACGGCGAACTCGCCGATCTCCTCGCCGGTGGCCGGGTGCAGGTGGGTCCAGGTCGCGCCGTCGCGCGCGGGTGTCCACTGGCCGCCGACGTAGAGCTGCCCGGCCTTGAGCCCGGCTGCGTCGCGGTGGGGTAACACGGTGAGCGTCATGGGTTCTCCCGGGATCAGGGCAGGGCGAGCAGGTCGGTCGCGGCGAACATCCGGTCCGGATCGCGCTCGGCGAAGTGCGCACCGACGGTTTCGGCGAGCTCGCCGGAGGTCCACGTGCCGTGCGCGGTGTCGAAGCGCTGCTCGACCGTCGGCGGCCGCAGCAGCGCGACCATGCCGCCGTGGACGACGAAAACCTGGCCGTTGATGGGGTCGGCCGCCGGCGAAGCGAGGAAGGCGACGAACGGGGCGACGTGCTCGACCGACAGCGGATCGGTGCCGGTTTCGGGCGCCTCGCCGAAGACCCCGGCCGTCATCGCCGTGCGGGCGCGGGGGCAGATCGCGTTGGCGCGCACGCCGTACTTCGCGAGGCCGCGCGCAGCGGACACGGTGAGCGCGGCGATGCCGGCTTTCGCGGCGGAGTAGTTGGGCTGGCCGGGTGAGCCGACGAGGAAGGCTTCCGACGCGGTGTTGACCAGCCGGCCGTAGACCGGCCCGCCGTCCACTTTGGAGCGTTCACGCCAGTGTCGCGCGGCGACACGCGAGAGCAGGAAGTGGCCGCGCAGGTGCACGGCGATCACCTGGTCCCAGTCGGCGTCGGTCATCGAGAAGAGCATGCGGTCGCGCAGGACACCGGCGTTGTTCACGACGATGTCGAGACCCCCGAAGTGGCCGACCGCCGCGGTGAGGAGGTCCTGCGCGGTGGCGGTTTCGGCGACGTCACCCGCCACCGCGAACGCTTTTCCGCCGCCTGCCTCGATTTCCTCGACGGTGGCGCGTGCTTCGGCGACGTCGTTCACCACCACGGCGGCGCCTTCGCGCGCGAGCGCGAGTGCTTCCGCGCGGCCGAGCCCGGCGGCGGCGCCCGTGACGATGGCGACCTTGCCGTCGAGGCTCACGCGAAGGTCACCACCTGGCGGATCACGTCGGTGCGCCCTTCGCGCAGGAGGCCGAGGCCGTCGTTGATGTCGGCGAAGGTGAGGCGGCGCGAGATCATGCCGTCGAGGTCGAGCCGGCCCGCGCGCCAGAACCGCAGCATGGTGGCGGTGTCGCGGTGCACGTGCGAGGAGCCGTAGAACGAGCCGAGGATCTTCTTGTCGTGCAGGAACAGCTCCTGCGCGCTGAACGACACCATCGCGTCCCCGCGTCCGGCCCCGACGACCACCACCGCCCCGCCGCGGCGCGCGGCGTCCCAGCCGGCGCGGATGGTGGCGGGCGCGCCGACGACGTCGAACGCGTAGTCGAAGCCCTCCCCGCCGGTCAGCTCACCCTTGAGCTGGTCGAGGTTCTCCGGCGTCACCGCGTGCGTGGCACCGAAGCGCTTCGCCACGGAATGCTTGCCCTCCACCGGATCCACCGCGACGATCGTGGCCGCGCCGGCGATGCGCGCGCCCTGGATCACGGAGATGCCGACCCCGCCGCAGCCGAGCACCACCACCGTGGAGCCGGGTTCGACCTTCGCGGTGTTGAGCACCGAGCCGACGCCGGTGAGCACGCCGCACGCGATGAGCGCGGCGGTCTCGAACGGCACGTCGGCGTCGACCTTGATCGCGCCGGACGCCGGCACCACCACCTCGTCGGCGAACGTGCCGAGCCCGGCGTACCCGAACAGCGGGGTGTCACCGAGCCGGAAGCGCGGTGTGGTGAAGGCGGCGATCGCGTGCACGGCGCAGAGGTTCGGCTGGCCGCGCAGGCAGTTGCCGCACGAGCCGCACGGCGGCACGAACGAGACCGTGACGTGGTCGCCGGGCGCGAGGCGTGTGACGGCGGAGCCGACTTCGAGCACCTCGCCCGAGCCCTCGTGACCGACGACGCCGGGCGCGAGGGCGGGCAGCGTGCCGTCCATCGCGGAGAGGTCACTGTGGCAGATGCCCGAGGCCCGCACCCGGATCCGCACCTCGTCCGGGCCCGGATCGACGGTGGTGACGTCGTCCCGCAGCTCCAGCTTGTCGTCGCCGATCGCGTTCAGTACGGCTGCTCTCACCGCGAGCCTCCTCGTCGAAGCCGGCCAAGGTGAGCCCAGACTAGAATCTGTTCTCGTTTCAGGCAAGGCTCGTGACGACTTCCTTATTGCTGTTCCGGCTGCTACAAATAGAACAAGTTCTATACAACAGCTTCTCGACAACCCGCGGCGAGGTGAGTGGTGCGGATCGACCACACGGACGCCCAGCGTGAGCTGGCGGCGCAGCTGCGGGAGTACTTCGCCGAGCTGATGACGCCGGCCCGCCGGGCAAGCCTGGCCGCGAGTGGCGGTGAATACGGCGATGGGTTGGCGTACAAGGAGATCGTGCGCCGGCTGGGCAAGGACGGCTGGCTCGCGCTGGGCTGGCCCCGCGAACACGGCGGCCAGGCGCGCCCGATGCTCGAACAGCTCGTGTTCACCGACGAGGCGGCGGCCGCGGGTGTGCCGGTGCCGTTCCTGACCGTGAACACGATCGGGCCCACCATCATGCGCTACGGCACGCGCGAGCAGAAGGAGTTCTACCTGCCGCGCATCGCGGCCGGCGAGCTGCACTTCTCCATCGGCTACTCCGAACCGGGCGCGGGCACCGACCTCGCGTCGCTGCGCACGCGCGCGGTGCGCGACGGCGACGAGTACGTGATCAGCGGCCAGAAGATGTGGACCAGCCTGATCGAGTACGCCGACTACGTGTGGCTCGCCGCCCGCACCGACCCGGCCGCGAAGAAGCACAAGGGCCTCTCGATCCTCGTCGTGCCGACCTCGGCGCCCGGCTTCTCGTGGACGAAGGTCCGCACGGTCGCGGGCCCCGGCACCAGCGCCACCTACTACGACGACGTGCGCGTGCCGGTGACCGCGCGCGTCGCCGACGAGAACGCGGGCTGGCCGCTGATCACCAACCAGCTCAACCACGAGCGCGTGGCCCTGACCTCGGCCGCGCCGATGCGCACGGCCCTGCGTGACGTCCTCGAGTGGGCCCGCACCGCCGTGACGCCTGAAGGCACGCCGCTGCTCGATGCCGAGTGGGTGCGGCTGAACCTCGCCCGCGTGCACACGCGCGCGGAGTACCTGAAGCTGCGCAACTGGCAGATCGCCTGGGCGGCCGAGCACCGTGAGCTGGGGCCGGCCGAGGCGTCGGCGACGAAGGTGTTCGGCACGGAGTCGGCGATCGAGGCCTACCGGCTGCTGATGGAGGTGCTCGGCGCGGCGGCGGTGGTGCGCGAGGGCTCACCGGGCGCGGTGCTGGCCGGCCGCGTCGAGCGCCTGCACCGCTCCGCGTTGATCCTCACCTTCGGCGGCGGCACGAACGAGGTGCAGCGCGACCTCGTCGCCGCGACCGCGCTCGGCCAGCCCGTGACCCGTTAGGAGCCGCATGGACTTCTCCCCCACCGAGGCGCAGCGGGACCTCGCCGCGCTGACCCGGCAGATCCTCGCCGACCACGTGACTCCGGAGACGCTGGGGCCGGCGGGCTCCGGCGGCTTCGACGCTCCACTGTGGACCTTGTTGGCGCGGTCGGGAGTGCTCGACGCGGCGCTGCCCGCGGCCGTCGGCGGAGGCGGGTTCGGCTTGCTGGAGCAGTGTTCGGTGCTGATCGAGATCGGCCGGGCCGTGGCGCCGGTGCCGTATCTCGCGTCGGTGACACAGGCCGCGTCGGTGCTCGCGTCGGCGCAGCGGCCGGAGCTGGTGGAACGGTGGCTCGTGCCGGTGGTGCGTGGTTCGGCGGTGCTGGCCGTCGCGTCAGGGCCGGGCTTCACCGAGCGCGGCGGGCGGCTGAACGGCACGCAGACCGCGGTGCCGTTCGCGGCCTTCGCTTCGGCGCTGCTCGTGGAGACCCCCCGCGGTGTGTTCGTGGTCGACCGCGACGCGGCCGGAGTGTCGATCGAGGCACAGCGGACGATCGACCACGCCGACGCCGGCCTGGTGCGGCTCGACGATGCGCCCGGCGCCTTCCTGGGTGACGTCGGCGGTGTGGTGCGGCAGCGCGGCGCGGTGGGGCTCTGCGCGCAACAGCTCGGCGTGGTCGAACGCGCCCTGGAGCTGACTGCCGCGCACACCCGGGAACGCGAGCAGTTCGGCCACGTGCTCGGCGGGTTCCAGGCCGTGCGCCAGCGCCTGGCCGACGCCTACCTCGACGTGGAAGCCGTGCGGCTCACGCTGTGGCAGGCCGCGTGGCGCCTGGCGGAAGGCCTGCCGGCGGACGCCGAGATCGCCACCGCGAAGTACTGGGCCGCCGAAGCCGGCCACCGCGTCGCGCACACCGCGGTGCACCTGCACGGCGGGGTCGGCATCGACGTCGAGCACCCGCTGCACCGCTACTTCGCGGCGGCCAAACGCCTCGAGTTCACCGGCGGCGGCGCGACCGCGCAGCTGCTCACTCTGGGCGGGCTGCTCGCGCGCTGAGCTTCGCCGGGTCGGTGGTCACGGTGAGCTCGGTGATCCGCCCGCCGGCGATCGTGAACACGAGCAGCGCGACCACCGTGCCGTCCGCGCCGTAGGAGACGACACCGGGGCGGCCGCCCACGAGCACGGGCCGGCCGCCCACGGCGGCGGCCGGCACCTTCGCGCCACCGGCCACCTTCGTGGCACCGAGGACCACGAAGACGCCGTCGGGGGTCTCGGCCGTCAGCCGCACGTCGGGGTCGAGGACCTGCAGCAGAGCCGCGAAGTCGCCGTCGCGAGCCGCCGTGAGGAAGGCCTGGACCACGTCGCGCTCGGCCCGCGCGTGCGGACGCTCGGCGGCGCGGACCTTCCGGCGGGCGCGGCTGGCCAGCATCTTCGCGGCGTCGGTGGACTTGCCGAGGATCCGGCCGATCTCGTCGAACGGCACCGCGAACAGGTCGTGCAGCACGAACGCCAGCCGCTCCCCCGGGCCGAGCGCGTCGAGCACCACGAGCAACGCGAGCCCGACCGAGTCGGCGAGCGCGACGTCGTCCTCGGGACCGTCGAGCGGCACCACCCCGTCCGGCAACCGGTCGTCCGGCTGCGGCCGCGTCCGCCGCGCGCGCAGCACATCGAGGCTGAGCCGACCGACCACGGTGGTGAGCCAGCCGCCGAGGTTGTCGATGGCCCGCTCCTGGCGCGACAGGCGCAGCCAGGCGTCCTGCACCACGTCCTCGGCGTCGGCGTGCGACCCGAGCACGCGGTAGGCCACGGCACGCAGCCGTTCGCGCTGGGCTTCGAACGCTTCCGCGATCGGGTCGGTCATGGTCGTTACCTTCCTCGTCACTGCTCCGTCATGCGGGATGACGGGCCCGACCGGGCCGAGGTAACACGCGAGGAGCACCCACCATGGCAGCACCGACCACTTCCGCCGCGAACACCGACGTGATCACCGCGATCCGGCACCTCACGAGCGCGATCGCCGCCGGCGGCGTCGACCCGCGCCTGCTCGGGCTGGTCCACCTGCGGGCGAGCCAGATCAACAGCTGCAGCCCCTGCGTGTACGCCGGGGTCGCCGCGGCGAAGAAGCACGGCGAGACCGACGAACGGCTGCACAACGTGGCGGCCTGGCGCGACACACCCTTCTTCACCGAAGCCGAGCGCGCGGCGCTCGCGCTCACCGAGGCCGCGACCCGGCTGCAGGACGGCGCGGCCGGCGTCACCGACGAAATCCGCGCAGCCGCGGCCGAGCACTTCACCGAGGAGCAGCTGTCGGCGCTCACGTCGGAGATCGCGCTCACCAACTTCTTCAACCGCGTGAACCGCGTGCGCGGCGAGCAGGCCGGCAAGAGCTGGTGAGCCGGCGGGTCAGTCCGTCGGCGTGATGTGGCGCAGCCGCCGCGGCCCGGTGTCCGGCCGGGTCGGCGGCGGCCCCAGCACCAGGCGGGCATTGGCGACGAAGGCGCCGTCGGGCGAGGCCAGGATCGGGTCGAGCGCGAGCGAGCGCACCTCCGGGTTGTCCTCGGCCAGCGCGGCCACGCGCAGCACCATGTCCTGCAGCGCGGCGAGGTCGGCCGGCTCGTCGCCGCGGTAGCCGGTGAGCAGGGGCGACGTGCGGGGCTCGCGGATGAGCGTGGCGGCGTCGACGTCGGTCACCGGCACCGCGCGGTAGGCGCGGTCGCCGAGCAGCGTGCTGACCAGTCCGGAGAGCCCGAAGGACACGAGCGTGCCGAACGACGGGTCGTCCTGCAGCCCGATCACGCACGAGATTCCCTTGGCCGCCATGCGTTGCACGTACAGCTCGTTGTCGCCGGAGACCTCGCACAGGTCGCGGTAGGCCACGCGCACGGAGTCCTCCGACGTGAGGTCGAGCCGCACGCCCGCGAGGTCCGGCCGGCCGCGCAGCCGCTCGTCCACCGCCTTGAGGGTGACCGGGTAACCCAGCTCGGCCGCGGCCGCGACAGCGGCGTCCACATCGGACACCACGCGGAACGGCACCACGTTCACGCCGTAACACCCGAGCAGGCGCACCACGTCGTCGTCGGAGAGCATGGAGGAGTGGCCGTCGGCCTCCGCCAGCAGCTCGCGCACGATCGACTGCGCCTGCTCCACGTGGAGGCCGGCCGGGCGCACGAGAGTCCCTTGTGGACGCTGCCGCCACGCCGAATACCGCACCACGCGGGACAACGCCGTGACCGCGCGTTCCGGGCTCGGGTACGACGGGATCGAACCGCGGGTGGGCACGCCGTCTTCGCTCAGCACGGCCAGCTCGTCGGGCACGCCCTCCACCGCGAGGAAGGTGGACACGACCGGTTTCGTGCGCTCGTGCTCCAGCACGGCTTCCTTGAGCGCCCGCGCGTACGCGGTGCCGGGAATGGTGATGGGTGGCGCGAACACGGCGATGAGCGCGTCGGTCTCCGGCGAGTCGAGGGCTTCGCGCACGGCGGCGGCGAACGCCTCGGGCCCGGCCTGCGGGCCGATGTCCACGGGGTCGGACGCGAGGTGCAGCCCCTGCGCCCGCGCGGTGTCGGCGGCCAGCAGCCCGATCGCGCTCGAGTTGCCGACGATCGCGATGCGCGGCCCGGCGGGCAGCGGCTGGTGCGCGAACACGAGCGCGGTGTCGAAGAGCTGCGCGAGCGATTCCACGCGCACCACGCCGGCCTGCTCGAACAGCGCCTGCACACTCGCTTCGTCGACCTCCGCCGACGTCGCCGCCAGCTGCGGGCGCACGGCGTGGCGGCCGGATTTCACCGCGACGATCGGCTTGGTGCGCGCGAGCCGCCGCGCGAGGCGGGCGAACTTGCGCGGGTTGCCGAAGGATTCGAGGTAGAGCAGCACGAGGTCGGTCTCGGGGTCGGTTTCCCAGTACTGCAACAGGTCGTTGCCCGACACGTCGGCGCGGTTGCCGGCGGAGACGAAGGTGGACAGGCCGAGACCGCGGGACCCGGCGTCGGCGAGGATCGCGGTGCCGAGCGCACCGGACTGGCAGAAGAACCCGGTGTGGCCGCGGCGGGGCAGCTGCGGCGCGAGCGTGGCGTTGAGGCGCACGCCGGACGCGGTGTTGAGCACGCCGAGCGCGTTCGGGCCGACCACACGCATGCCGTGGGCGCGGGCCTCGCCGACGAGCCGCAGCTCGGCGTGCAGGCCGAGCGGGCCGGACTCGGCGAAGCCGCCGGACACGATCACCAGCGTCTTCACGCCCTTGGCCAGGCACGCGTCGAGCACGGACTCCACGAGCTCGGCGGGCACCGCCACGAGCGCGAGGTCGACCGGGTCGGGGATGTCGAGCACCGAGGCGTAGGCCCGCACCCCGCGCACCGAGCGGTGCTCGGGGTTGACCGGGAACACGGTGCCGGTGAAGTCGGCGGCGAGCAGGTTGCGGAAGGCGACGTGGCCGACCTTGCCGTGGTCGGCCGAAGCGCCGATCACCGCGACCGACCGGGGGTGCAGCAGGTTGTGCACGCTGCGCGCCTCGGCCGCCTGCTCGCGCGAGCGCGCGACGGCGAGCGACTCCTCCGTGGGGTCGATGCTGAACTCCAGGTGCAGCACGCCTTCCTCGATGGCGCGGCTCACCTGGTACCCGGCGTCGCGGAACACGCGGACCATCGGCGCGTTCTCGGCGAGCACCTCGGCCACGAACCGGCGCAGCCCGCTCTCCGACGCGGCGGCGGCGAGGTGTTCCAGCAGGATCGAGCCGAGGCCGCGGCCCTGGTGCTTGTCGTCGACCACGAACGCGACCTCGGCCGACGGACCGCCGTCGAGCCGCTCGTAGCGCCCCACGGCCACGATGTCGTCGCCGAGCAGCGCCACGAACGCCACGCGGTCGTGGTGGTCCACAGTGGAGAACCGCTGCAGGTCGCGCGGCGGGATCCGCGGGTAGGCGCCGAAGTAGCGCAGGTAACGCGTGCGCTCGGAAAGCCGGCTGTGGAAGGCGACGAGACCGTCGGCGTCGCTCGGCACGACGGGGCGCAGGTGCACCGTGCCGCCGTCGGAGAGGACGACGTCGGCTTCCCAGTCGCGGGGGTAGTCGAAGGGGTCGCGCAGGCCTGTTCCCGTTGCTTCGGACATGGTCAGTCCCTGGGATCGTCCGGGTCGAGGCCGTGCAGCGGGAACACCGCGCGGCGCGTGTCGCGGATCGCGATGTCCACGGGGTCGTCGGCGGCGTCGCCCCACGGCTTGAAGGCGGTGTCCTTGTCGTCGGTCATCGCGTGCGGGATCTCGGCGGTGGGCGCGGCCTTCGTGATCGAGGAGACCCAGCCGGCCGGCAGCGGCGTGTCGGGCGCGACGTCGCGATCGAGCACCGTGGCGATCAGGTGCGTCCACGAGCGCGGCACCACGCGGATCAGCTGGTAACCCCCGCCGCCGACGGCCAGCCACTTCCCGCCGGTGTAGGTCTCGGCGAGGTCCCGCATCGTCGAGTAGATGGTGCGGTGCCCGTCGACCGACAGCGACAGGTCGGCCAGCGGATCTTCCTCGTGCGAGTCGACGCCGCACTGCGTCACGAGGATCTGCGGCTCGAACTCGGCCAGCAGCGAGGGCACCACCGCGTTGAACGCCCGCAGCCAGCCCGGATCCTTCGTGTGCGGCGGCAGCGGGATGTTCACCGCGGTGCCGGCGGCCTTGCCGGTGCCGATCTCGGCGGAGTAGCCGGTGCCGGGCCAGAGCGTGAACGGGTGCTGGTGCAAGGAGACGGTGAGCACGCGCGGGTCGTCGTAGAAGGCGGTCTGGACCCCGTCGCCGTGGTGCACGTCGGTGTCGAGGTAGGCGATGCGGTCGAACCCGTGGTCGAGCAACCAGTCGATGGCGATCGCGCAGTCGTTGTACACACAGAACCCGGACGCGTGGTCGCGCATCGCGTGGTGCAGCCCGCCCGCGATGTTCACGGCCCGGGTGACTTCCCCTTCGGCGATCTTGCGCGCCGCGAGCAGCGTGCTCCCGACCACCAGCGCCGACGCGTCGTGCATCCCGCTGAACACCGGGTTGTCCGCGGTACCCAGCCCATGCCCCACATCCCACCCGACCAACGGCGCTTCCTTCACGGCCGCCAGGTACTCCGGCGCGTGGATCCGCAGCAGCTCCTCGTCGCCGGCCGCGGTGGGCACCAGCAGCTCGACCCCGTCGAGCACCCCCAGCTCCGTGGCCAGCCGCACCGTGAGCTCCAGGCGAACAGGGTTGAACGGATGCTCCCCACCCAGGTCGTACCCCAGCAGCGCGGCATCCCAGACGACAGCAGGCGAGGACATGCCTCGCACTGTACTGGCCGGGCGGCGGTGAAGCCGGGTTCGAGTGCGGCTGGGGTGCGGTTCGGGGCGCGGTTGGGGCCCGGCTCGGGTGCGGTGGTGTCGGCCGGGTTTGGTGGTCGGTCTCGGCGGTCGCCGGTCACCGGCGGTTCGCTCGCAGCAGAGGCCCTCAGCCGCGGTCAGGGCCAGCGGCAGCGGGCGTTCGGCGTGTGGTGGTATCGGCCGGGTTTAGTGGTCGGTCTCGGCGGTCGCCGGTCACCGGCGGTTCGCTCGCAGCAGAGGCCCTCAGCCGCGGTCAGGGCCAGCGGCAGCGGGCGTTCGGCGTGTGGTGGTATCGGCCGGGTTTAGTGGTCGGTCTCGGCGGTCGCCGGTCACCGGCGGTTCGCTCGCAGCAGAGGCCCTCAGCCGCGGTCAGGGCCGGTGGCGGCCCGGTTTGCCGT
Source organism: Amycolatopsis rhabdoformis (assembly GCF_035918295.1). Classification (GTDB taxonomy): domain Bacteria; phylum Actinomycetota; class Actinomycetes; order Mycobacteriales; family Pseudonocardiaceae; genus Amycolatopsis; species Amycolatopsis rhabdoformis. The sequence continues at coordinate 265,458 of NZ_CP142149.1, read as the reverse complement.
CGGTCTCGGATTCGCCGCTCGCCGGCGCGGCTCCCTCGCGGCGGAGGTCCTCAGCCGCAGCCGGGGCCGATCGCGGCGGGCGATCGGGGTGCGGTGGTGTCGCCCGGGTGTGCCGGCCGGTCCAGGGGTCCCCGGTTGTCGGCGCGAATCGCTCGCGGCGGAGGCCCTCAACCGCGAGCGGCGCCGGCCGGGTTTGGCGGCCGGTCGCGGGGTCGCCACTCGCCGGCGCGGATCGCTCGCGACGGAGCTCCTCAACCGCCGTCGGGTCCGATGGCGGCGGGTGTTCGGGGTGCGGCGGTATCGCCCGGGTTTGCCGGCGGTCTCGGGGGTCGCCGGTCGCCGGCGCGGATCGCTCGCAGCGGAGGCCCTCAACCGCGAGCGGCGCCCGTGGCGGCAGGCGTTCGGGGTGCGGTGGCATCGCCAGGGTGTGCCGGCCGGTCTCGGAGCCGCCGGTCGCCGCCGGTCGCTCGCGGCAGAGGTCCTCAGCTGCGGTCAGGGCCAGTGGCGCCGGGCGCTAGGGGGCGGTGGTGTCGCCCGGGCGTAGCGGCCGGTCTCGGGGCCGCCGGTCGCCAGCGGGTTAGCTCCCGGCCGAGGTCCTCAGCCGCGGTCCGGGCCGGTGGCGGCGGGGCGTTCGGGGTCGCGGGACCAGTGTGACCAGGAGCCCGCGTAGAGGGCCGCCGGTTCGGGGTGGCCCGCGACTTCCAGGGCCAGCACCACGGACGAGGCCGTGACGCCGGACCCGCAGTACGCGCCGACCGGTGTGGCCTCGGTCAGGCCCAGTGCGGCGAAGCGGGCGGCGAGGTCGGCGGGGGTGCGCCAGCGGCCGTCGGCGCCGACGTTTTCGGACGAGGGCGCGTTGGCGGCGCCGGGGATGTGGCCGGCGCGCGGGTCGATCGGCTCGGTTTCGCCGGTGTAGCGGGCGTGGGCCCGGGCGTCGAGCAGCAGGCCGGAGCGGGCGCGGGCGGCGGCTTCGTCGGCGGTGAGCACCGGCATGCCGCCGGGGCGCACCTCGAAGTCGCCGGGTGCGGGGGTGGGCACGTCGGTGGTGGTGGGGTGGCCTTCGGCGAGCCACGCTGCGTAACCGCCGTCGAGCACGGCGACGTCGGCGTGGCCGGCCCAGCGCAGCAGCCACCAGGCGCGCGCGGCGACGGAACCGTCGGCGTCGTCGTACACGACCACCGGGCGGGCGGCGCTCACGCCGGCTTCGCGCAGGTCGCGCTGCAGGTCGGCGGGATCGGGCAGCGGGTGGCGGCCGCCGTCGCCGGGAGGGGCGGCCAGTGCCGCGTCGAGGTCGACGAACACCGCGCCGGGCAGGTGGCCCTCGCGGTAGGACTCGGCGGCGGGCGGCCCGGCCAGGCGCCAGCGGACGTCCAGCACCACGGGCCGCCGCGTGTCGGGCAGGGCGGCGAGCTCGGCGGGGGTGATCAACGGTCCCATGTGCCCCATCCTGCAGGTCCGGGCGCTGCCCGCGCACCCGGGCCGGACTTTTCAGCCCTGCGGGCTTGTTATGTCGGCGCGTGCCGTCGCTGTCGGGGCCAACGACTACGATGAGCTACGCGGACGAAGGGGACAGCGTGAACGATCTCATCGACACCACCGAGATGTACTTGCGTACCATCTACGAACTTGAAGAAGAGGGTGTCGTCCCGCTGCGCGCGCGGATCGCGGAGCGCCTGCAGCAGAGTGGGCCCACCGTGAGCCAGACCGTGGCCAGGATGGAGCGCGACGGGCTGGTGGTCGTGGCCGACGACCGGCACCTGCAGCTGACCGACCACGGCCGTGAGCTGGCCATCGCCGTCATGCGCAAGCACCGCCTGGCCGAGCGGCTCCTCGTCGACGTGATCGGGCTCGAGTGGGAACACGTGCACACCGAGGCGTGCCGCTGGGAACACGTGATGAGCGAGGCCGTGGAGCGCAAGCTGGTGAAGCTGCTCGACCACCCCACCACCTCGCCGTACGGCAACCCCATCCCGGGCCTCGACAAGCTCGGCGACGGTGACCCCGCCCCGCCCGCCGAATCCGACCTCGTGCGCCTCGACGAGTTCGCCCGCACCGGCGGCGGCGACGTCGTGGTGCGGCGCATCGCCGAGCACGTGCAGCTCGACGAGTCGCTGCTCACCGAGCTCAAGTCCGTCGGCATCGTGCCCGGCGGCCGCGTCACCGTCGGCAAGGCCAACGGCGGCACCGTGAGCATCGAGGTCACCGGCAGCGCCTCCTCGGCGCAGGTCTCCACGTCGGCGCTGCACGCCGTGCTGGCGCAGGCCAGGTGAGCCCCGCCGAAGACGCCGCCGGCGCGTTCCGGCGGATCCACGGCCGGGCCCCCACCGGGGTCTGGTCCGCTCCCGGCCGGGTGAACCTGATCGGCGAGCACACCGACTACAACGACGGCTTCGTGCTGCCCTTCGCGCTGCCCCACCGGCTCGCCGTGGCGGCCACCGCGCGTGACGACGGCAAGCTCAACGTCGCCACCCTCGGCGACGACGGCCAGCTCCAGACCTCCGATCTCCTCGACATCGCGTCCCTCGAACCGGGTTCGGTCGAGGGCTGGGCCGCCTACCCCGCGGGCGTCGCCTGGGTGCTGCGCGACCACGGCCACACCGTGGGCGCCGACCTGGTCATCGCCGGCGACGTCCCCTCCGGCGCCGGCCTGTCCTCCTCCCACGCCCTCGAGTGCGCCGTCACGCTCGCCCTCCTCGGCCTGGCCGGGATCGAGCTCGACGACGGCGCGCCGGGCACCCCGAGCCGCCCCGAGATCGCCCGCTGGGTGCAGCGCTCGGAAAACGACTTCGTCGGCGCCCCCACCGGCCTGCTCGACCAGACGGCTTCCCTGTGCTGCCGCGAGGAGTGCGTGCTGTTCCTCGACGTCCGCTCGGGCGAGATGGAGCAGGTTCCCTTCCCGCTGGCCGACGCCGGCGTCCGCGTGCTGATCATGGACACACGCACCAAGCACTCCCACGCCGAAGGCGGCTACGGCGAACGCCGCCGCGGCACCGAGCGCGCCGCCGAGCTCCTGGGCGTGAAGGCCCTGCGCGACGTCACGCTCGAAGGCCTCGACACCGCCCTCGCCCAGCTCCCCGCCGACCTCGCTCCGCTGGTGCGCCACGTGGTCACGGAGAACCAGCGCGTGCTCGACGTCGTGGCCCTCCTGCACGCCGGCCGCCTCACCGACATCGGCCCCCACCTGGACGCCTCCCACACCAGCATGCGCGACGACTACCGCATCTCCACCCCCGAACTCGACCTCGCGGTCGACTCCGCCCGCACCGCCGGCGCCCTCGGCGCCCGCATGACCGGCGGCGGCTTCGGGGGTTCGGCCATCGCGCTGGTCCGCGAGGCCGACCTGGAGACCGTCCGCGCGGCCGTGGAGAACGCCTTCGAGGCCGCCGGCCTGCGCCGCCCCCGCACCTTCACCGCGGTCCCCTCCCGCGGCGCGGGCCGCGACTGACGGTCCGGTTCTTCACGCCGTTCACCGCACCGTTCGTCACGCTGTTCTCGCCACTGCCCCCGCGGCCCTCGCGCCTCGGGGGCAGTGCCGTGTCCAGGGGTCGGGTGCCTCGTGGCGAAGCACCCGACGCTGAGTCGCCGGGGCACGGTCGCCTCGGGACCTCTCGACCTCGGCTGCTGAGGCAACCCGCGTCCGAAGGCCGCCGCTGCGGGGGCGCTGGTGCGGGGGCATGCCGGCGGTCGGGCTCGACGGGCACTCGACATTTGCGACCTCCTGGAGATCTCGGGCTGGGACAAGGGTGCGGCCGCTCTGGGCGCTCGGGACCGTCTTGAGGATCTCGGTACGGGGGCAATCGTGCGGCCGTCCCTCGGCGTTCGGGGCCGTCCCGAAAACCTCGGTCTGGGGGCAATCGTGTGGGCGGCCCTCGGCATCTGCGACCGGCCCGGGGATCTCCGCCTGGGGAATTGGTGCGGTCGACGCTCGGCGCACGCGACCGCCCTGGGATTTCGGCCCGGGGCAGTGCTGTGCCCGGGGGCAGCGTCGTATCCGGGGGCCGTGTCGTATCCGGGGCACGCGGCGCAGGGCGGCCAGGTCGCCGGGTCGGGTCACCCCGGGCGGCCGGGCGTGGTGCGGTGAGGGGAGACTGTGGCGCAGAGTCACCGCCCACACCAGAAAGGCCACACCGTGACGGACCCGCAGAGCCCCCTGAAACTGATCGTCACGGGTGGCGCCGGCTACGTGGGCAGCGTGTGCGCCGCGCGGCTCATCGAGGCCGGTCACCAGGTCACGGTCGTGGACGACCTGTCCACCGGGCACGCCGACGCCGTGCACCCCGAAGCGCGCTTCATCGAGGGCGACGCCGCCGCGGTCGCGGCCGACGTCCTCGGCGAGGGCTTCGACGGCGTGCTGCACTTCGCCGCGAAGTCGCTCGTCGGCGAGTCGATGACGGACCCGGCGAAGTACTGGGAAGGCAACGTCGTCACCTCCCTGCGCCTGCTCGAGGCCATGAAGGCCCACGGCACGCCGCGCCTGGTGTTCTCCTCCACGGCGGCCACCTACGGCGAGCCCGAGTCGTCGCCGATCCCCGAGACGGCGCCGACGCAGCCGACCAACACCTACGGCGCGTCCAAGCTCGCGATCGACCACGCCATCACCAGCTTCGCCCGCGCCCACGGCATCGCCGCCGTGAGCCTGCGCTACTTCAACGTCGCCGGCGCCTACCACTCCTTCGGCGAGCGCCACACCACCGAAACGCACCTCATCCCCCTCGTGCTCCAGGTCGCCACCGGCGACCGCGCCCACATCTCCATCTACGGCGACGACTACCCGACGCCCGACCACACGGCCGTCCGCGACTACATCCACGTGGTCGACCTCGCCGACGCCCACCAGCTCGCCCTCGCCCACGCGACCGCCGGCGAGCACCGCATCTACAACCTCGGCAGCGGCACCGGTTTCTCCGTTCTGGAGGTCGTGGAGGCCTGCCGCCGCGTGACCGGCCACCCGATCCCCGCCGAGGTCGCCCCGCGCCGTGCCGGCGACCCGTCGGTGCTCGTGGCCTCCAGCGAGAAGGCCGGCATCGAACTCGGCTGGCAGCCCAAGCGCACCGACCTCACCGGCATCGTCTCGGACGCGTGGGCGTTCACGCAGTCACGCCGTTCCTGATCACCTCCTTTCCGGCGGGTCCTGGCTCCTGACGAGCCGGGGCCCGCCGTTTTTCCGCGGTATCAAGGGTTTCAACGCGCGGATCGGCGCCGTAGTCAACCGGCCGATGACTGCACACCTCCCTGGATCGCGCGCACGCCGTCGCCGAACACGGTTTTCCAACCACGCCGGCTCCTGCGGCGACCGCGCCGGTCGAGTGCCGGCGACGTCCGTGAGCAGCAAAGGGCCGGCTCCGCGAGTGGCGGAGTCACACCGGCCCTTCGCCGTCCGGCGATACACCATCCTGCGCGAGTTCCGGAACCGACAGACCCAGATCGACCGCATCGGGCAGCGACGCCAGCCCCGAGATCTTCGCCGGATCGCTACCGAGGTCCCAGACCGTGTGGAGCAGTTGGGCGAGGACGTGGCCGGGGTGGGCGTCGAGGGCGTTGGCCAGCGCCATCCCCGCGAGGGCACCCTCGTTGCGCATCAGCGCGGCATACCCGGCGAGCGCCGCGGCGTGCGCGCGGTGCGGCGCGGGCAGCTCGCGCACGAGCTCCAGCCACAGGCTCATCGCCGCCATCGCGACCGGCGAATCCGACGGGGTCGCCGTGGCCAGGCAGGCGTCGCGGATTTTCGGCAGGGCCAGGGCGTGGGCGAGGCGCACGGCCTGGTCGTCGGTGGGTGGACCGTCGCCGCGCCGGTGGCGGACGAACGCCGCGCGCACGTCGGCGGCCGCGGCCCGGAGGTCGGCATCCGAGCCCGCCGGCGCGGTGGCACGAGAAAGCATCACGCGGCGCCGGGCAAGGACCGAAGTCGAACGGGGTTGCAGCAGCGCCAGGAGGTCCTCGCGATGCGCGAAGGTGACGAAACCGGCGTTGGTCGTGGTCGCGGCCGTCACCGTGGCACGCGGATCGGGCAGCACGCCGCCGCAGGTGGGTTCGCGGTAACACGCCCACGGCGCTGCGGCGGTGATCTCCGGTGTCCACAGTGGATGCAGCAGCGGCAGCCCGTACTCCCCGAGCGCCCGCTCCACTTCGTCGGCGAAGTCGAGGTGCGGCGGATCGCCGTCCGGGCCGGCGCGGCCGCCGACGATGACCATGGTGACGCCGGTGTGGTCGTCCACCCGGAAGCGCGGCGCCAGCGCGTCCGCCTGGTGCGCCAGGAGATCGCGCGGTGGCAGGTCCGCGCGCAGGATCAGGCCGATGCGGGTGCCAGGCGGACGGTGCCCGAGCAGCACCACGGAATCAGCGGGCGTGAAGCCGAGCAGGTACGGGAGCGCGGCGATGAGCTGCGCGGGATCGGTGAGCAGGGTCCGGGCCGTGCCCGGTGGGGTCGAGGTGGTCACGCGTTCCACTGTGCGGCGGAAACCGGCCGTTCGGGGGCCGGCGGCGGAATCTGTGGACAACTGCCGCGGTTGTGGAAAACCCGGCCCGGCCGAGGCGGCCGGGCCGGATTCTGTCGGTGTGGTGTGCTAGCCGCTCAGCCGCGGTGAAAAGTCCACTGCGGCAAGGAAAACACCGAGATCAACCGCAGTGCTCGAACCCGCTCGTGTAGGTGTCGGCACCCACCGAACCACCCCACTTCACGCAAGTCGCGCCTGCGGTCTTCTTCACCGGCCCCGCGTAGTAGGTGAAGTTCCCCGAATCCGTGGTCCGCGCCTGCCCCTGCACCTCCAGGAACGCCGACGTCGGGCTCGCGGTCCCCAGCGAAACGGCCTTGAGCGTGGTCACGCAGTTGGCCTTCGTCGAGGCGTTGTACAGCAGGTACGCCGTGCCCGACGAGCCCAGCCCCTGCTGGTCGATCACCGAGAACCCGGACCCGCACACCTCGGTGGCGGAGTAGGGGTTGCCCCCGCAGTTGTTCTTGCTCGTGAAGTCCTTCTTGCCGTAGTAGACGGCCGCGACGCCGTTCAGCACAGCCTTCTGCGTCACGCCGTTCAGGTTTTCTTCAAAGTGCAGGTGCGGCCCGGTCACTCCGCCCGTGGCACCCGCCTTGCCGATTTCGGCGCCCCCGCTCACCTTCTGGCCCACGGACACCTCCTGCGCGGACAGGTGCGCGTACCGCGTGCGCCAGCCGCCGCCGTGGTCGAGCTCGATCCACCGGCCGTAGCTGGTGCTGCCTTCGTTCTCGACGCGCGTCACGGTGCCGGCCACCGACGCCACCACGGGCATGCCGGTGATGCCGGACTTCTGGAAGTCGACGGAGTTGGCGGGGTTGTGGCCGCTGAACGTCGCGGCCGTGACGGTGACCCCGCACTTGAACGGCACCTGGAAGTTCGGCGCGGCGGACGCGGGCGCCTGGGCGGCGAACGTGAGACCGAGCGCGGGCAACACCGCGGCAGCGGCGAACACGGCGAGCCGTCGCAACCTGGACATGGTGCGTACCTCCCTGTTGGGGCGTGGATGACGAAGACCAGGAAACCGGCGAGGGGTACATTTTCCGTACATTTCCCGCTCGGCCCGCGGCCCGAACAGGACCGTCGCTCGACCGCGGTCTCCCCCCTCACCCTCGGCGGCTGAAACCGCGTTTTCCGCGACCGCGAGCCCCCGGCTCCGACCCGCCGGACGGGGCCGCTCTCCCGTACATTCTCCCTACGGGCACCAGGGAGGATCATGACGACGAGGAGCAGCCGGCGGCTCGGTGCGCCCGAGTGGTCGCGATGGGCGTTCGTGGTGCTGCCCCTGATCATTTCGATCCCGAACCTCGGCGCGTGGTGGTCGTGGGCGCTGTTCGCCGTGACGTTGGTGGCCTCGACGCCACTGCTGCCCGCCACGGAGGACTTCAGGCCGGCGTGGCTGCAGCCGGCCGCGATGCCCGTGGTGGTCGCGGCGGCGGGCGCGCTGTGGGTGCTCGAACCGGACAGCTGGGTGTCGGTCGCGATGTTCAGCACGACCTTCTACACGATGCGCGCGTTCGGCCGGGTGCTGTCCGCCGTGGTGCTGGTGACGAGCGGCGCGGCCATCGTCGCCTGGGCCGTGGTGCACCGACTGGAATGGCTCAACGCGCTCGCCCTGTTCGCCATCCTCGTGGTGATGGTCCTGCTCGCCTCGAGCCGCCGCGACCGCGCCGCCCGGCTGGAGCAGACCGAGCTCGCGCTGGCCCGCGCGCAGACCGCCACCGAGGAGCACGCGCGCGCCGCCGCGCTGGCCGAACGCGCGCGCATCGCCCGCGAAGTGCACGACGTGCTCGCCCACTCCCTCGCCGGCCTCGCGCTCAACCTGCAGGGCGCGCGGCTGATGCTCGTGCGCGACGGCGCGAGCCCCGACGCCGTCGCCCAGATCGAACGCGCGCAGAAGCTCGCGTCCGACGGCCTGTCCGAAGCCCGCAAAGCCGTGGCCGCGCTGCGCGAGGACGCCGTGCCCGCCGAGCGCACCGTCGCCGATCTCCTCACCGCCTACCGCCTCGACACGGGCGCGCGCGCCGACCTCGTCGTGCGCGGTGAGCCGCGGGACCTCGACGCCGGCGTGACCACCGCCCTCGTGCGCGCCGTGCAGGAGGCGCTGTCGAACACGCGCAAACACGCGCCGGGCGCCGACGTAGACGTGGAGCTGGTGTTCGCCGAGTCCCACGTGGAGCTCACGGTGCTCGACCGCCAGGGCCGCCGCCCGCCGGACGCGCCGGCCGCGGGATACGGTTTGCGAGGCATGGCCGAGCGGGTCGCGCTGCTCGAAGGAAAGCTGGACAGCGGGCCGGGAGAGGACGGATGGCGGATTCACTTGACAGTGCCGGCGTGAACCTGCGCGTGGTGCTGGCCGACGACCAGGCCGTAGTGCGCGAGGGCCTCGTGACCCTGCTGGGGCTCCTGCCCGGCGTCGAGGTGGTCGGCGCCGCCGCCGACGGTGACGCCGCGCTCGAACTCGTCGCCGAACACCACCCGGACGTGCTCCTGGTCGACCTGCGCATGCCCCGCCGCGACGGCGTGTCCACGACCGAAGCCGTGCGCGAGCGTTACCCCGCCACCGAAGTCGTGGTGCTCACCACCTACACCGACGACGAATCCCTGCTCGGCGCCCTGCGCGCCGGCGCCCGCGGCTTCCTCACGAAGGACGCCGACGCCGAGGCCATCGCCCGCGCCCTGCGCTCCGCCGCCGCCGGCCAGTCCACAGTGGACGGCGAGCTGCAGCGCCGCCTCGTGGAAGCCGCCACCCGCCGGGCCCCCGTGCGCGCCCAGGAGATCGAAGGCCTCACCGCGCGCGAGATCGAGGTGCTGCGCCTTATCGCTTCGGGCCTGTCCAACACGGAGATCGCGCGTGAGCTCGTGGTCAGCGAGGCCACCGTGAAAACGCACGTGAACCACTTGTTCTCGAAGGCGGGCCTGCGAGACCGCGCGCAGGCGGTGGCGTTCGCGTATCGAGCGGGGATCGCGGACTAGTCCACCGGTTCCGGCGGACGGGCCGCCGTCGACATCCTCAGAACCCCAGCGCCGCCTTGCCACCCGTCACCGGCAGCGTGAGCGACGTGCGCGTGAGGTCCAGCGACAGCCCGGCACCCGGACGCGGCCGCAGGGTGTAGTCGTGGTCGCTCGAAGCCACGAGGAGTTCCAGGCGGTGGCCGGTGGCCAGCACGTAGTCCTTCGGCATCAGCGAAACCCCGATGCGGTAGGACACCCCGGGCTTGATCGGCGTGGTCACCGCGGGCGAAACGCGGTTCTGCGGGTCGGTCCAGCCGCGGGTGATCACGAACGACTTCCCGTCCGGCCCACGGTCCAGCAGTGCCACCGTGACGTTCGCGGCGGGCCGGTCGAACGACAGCTGCAGGTCGGCCCGCGCGGTGCCCGAGAGGCGCAGCGGAGACTTCACCGCGGGCGTGCCGTAGAGCAGGCGGTTGCCCGACGAAGCGGCGTCGGCGAGCTGCTGCACGGTCTTCGACGCGTCGTCGGCCAGGACCTCGACGGTCGGGCGGCCCGGCACGGGGTTGCGCGCGTCGAGAGTGCCCTTCGCGCGACCGCCGGGCCACGGGTAGATCTGCACGTCCCGAGTGCCGGGCGCGGGCCAGTCGGCCTCGTCGACCCAGGACTTGTCCTCGCGCTGGATCGTCGCCTTCGGTTCGCGCTCGATGCCGTTGGCGACGCCGTAGAGGTAGTGCGACATCCACTTGTTCAAGGTCGTCAGCCACACGTCGCGGCGAAGCGACAGAGGGTCGGCGTGGCCCGACTGGTGCAGCCAGATCTTGTGCTCGACCCCGTGCGCCTTCAGGGCTTCGTACCACGAAGCGACCTGATCGGTCTTCACGTTCCAGTCGTTCAGCCCGTGCACGGCGAGGACCGACGCGTGTACCTTGGCGACGTCGTTGCGATAGTTGCGCACGTCCCAGAACGGGCCGTAGTCGCCGGTCACCCGGTCCTGATCGGCGGTGAGGCCGTCGATCACCGGGCGGCAGATCTGCTGGTCGGCGCGTGTGTAGACGTATTCGGCGAGCACGTCGGTGTCCTCACCCTGGAAGCCGCCGGCGGCCACGACCGCGCCGTCGTTGCGGTAGTACTCGTACCAGTTCGAGATCGCGGCGATCGGCACGATCGTCTCGAGGCCTTCCACGCCGGTGCTCGCGACGGCGTTGGGCAGGGTTCCGTTGTAGGACACGCCCATCATGCCGGTGTGTCCGGTGCTCCAGCCCGCGGTCACGGCCGCGCCGGCCTCGTCACGGGCCGGGGCGCGGCCGTTGAGCCAGTCGATCACCGACCGCGCGCCGACGGTCTCGTTCACGTCGCCGGTGGTCGGGCAGCCGGTGGACAGCCCCGTGCCCAGCGATTCCCCGTACACCACGGCGAAGCCGCGCGCGGTGAAGTAGTCCTGGTAGCTCCAGCGGATCGGCGGCGCGGCGTGCGGGCCGACTACGCCGGTGGCAGCGCCCCGCGAGGAATCCGGCACCGACAGCTCCACGTCCACGTTGTGGTTCGCGACGTCGTTGCCACCCGCGAAGTACGGGCTCGCCTCGTACACCACCGGCACCTTCATCCCGGCGTCGGTCGCGCGTGGTCGCACCACCTGAGCGTGGACGAGGTCGTCGTGGCCGTCGTGGTCGCTGTCCACCGGTGCGGTGACCCAGACGTCCTCGCGCACCACATCGGCCGGGTCGAACACCGGCTGCGCCTGCCCGTCGGCGAACACCGGCGCGGGCGGCGGATCCGCCTGCGCCACACCGGTTCCCAGCGGAAGCACGAGCACAGCGGCCAACACGGCGACGATCCGAGCAGCTCCCACCAGAACCCCCAAGCCGGACGAAGCGGGCGAGCACCCCCGACACTTCCGGCAACCGCGTCCGCCGTCAACCGACTAACGTCGGGGCCATGGATGCTCCGATCGTCGCCGTCACCGTCTACCCGCAGCACGCGCGGGTCACCCGCCGCGGCCGTCCGGGCCCGGCCGAGGGCGATCGGGTGCGGATCACCGGCCTGCCGCTGGCGCTCGACGCGGAATCGGTGCGCGTCACGGGAACCGGCGCCGCGCTGATCACCGGCGTCGACGTCGGTTACGAGCAGCACGCGGGCCCCGCCGACCCCGCGCTCGCGGCGCTGGTGGAGCAACGCCGCACGGACCAGGCCTCGATCGACGCCGTCGCCGACGACGAAGCGGCCGAAGCCGCGAAGGTCGAGCTGCTCAGCGGCGTGGCGAAGCGCAGCGGGGCGAGCTTCGCGAAGGCGCTCGCATCGGGCGTCGCCGGCCCTTCGCGCGTGGAGGAGGTCACCGAGGCGCTGGGCGGCCAGCTCGCCGCCGCGCTGCGCACCCGCCGGGCGCTCACCGAACGCCTCGAGCTGATGCGGGAGGACCTCGCCGCCCTCGAACGCCGGATCGCCGACCACAGCTCACAGTCCGAACAGGACAGTGTCACCATCACCGTGGACCTCGAACGCCAGGACGCGGGTGACCTGGAGCTCGAACTGTCCTATGTGGTCCCCGGCGCCACCTGGGAACCCGGCTACGACGTGCGGGTGCGCGAAACCGATGTGACCGTGCTGTCCTACGGTCTGGTCAGCCAGCACACCGGCGAGGACTGGCCGGAGTGCGAGCTCGCCCTCTCCACGGCCCGCCCGGCGAGCACGGTCGTGGTGCCCGAGCTCGACCCGTGGTTCCTCGACCGCGTGCAGCCCACGCCGCCGGCCCGGCCGATGGCCGCGTTCGGCGCGAGCATGCCCGAGCCCGGCGGGCTCCCCCGCGCGAAAGCCGTGTCCCTGAGCCGAGTCGCCCCCGTGTTCGCCGAGGTGGAGCAGGGCACCACCGCGGTCACCTACCGGCCCCAGCGCCCGGTCGCCGTGCCGTCGGGCTCGCAAGGCCACCGGACCACGCTGGCGCGGCTCGACCTCACAGCCGAGCTCGGCTACGTGACCGCGCCCGTGCAGGCGACCGAGGCGTACCTGCGCGCGACCGTGGTGAACACCGGCGACCACGCGCTGCGCGCCGGGCGCGCGTCGGTGTTCCACGACACCGAGTTCGTGGGCACCACTCGGCTGGACAGCTGGGCGCCCGGCGAGGAGGTCGAGCTCGCCCTCGGCGTCGACGACCGCATCCGCGTGGAGCGCGAGCTCGTGCGGCGCACGGCGGGCAAGGCCACGCTCTCGGGCCAGCGCCGCCGCGAAGCCGAATACCGCACCACGGTGACCAACCACAGCCCGCGTGAAGCCGTGGTCACGGTGCTGGACCAGGCGCCCGTTTCCCGCGACGACGCCATCACCGTGCGGGACGTGCGCGCGACCCCCGACCCGGCCGAGACCACCGACCTCGGCGAGTTCACGTGGCGGCTCACGCTCGCACCGGGTGCCACCGGCACGATCACGCTCGCCTACCGCGTGGACGTCGCCAAGGGGGTGGAGCTCAGCGGCTGGCGCGAATGACACCCGGCCGCCGAGAACCCGGATTCAGGAAAGCGGACCTCGAAGGCCCGCTGTGGTGAGGACAGCACGCCCTCACCACAGCGGGCCTTCAGGACAGCGGGCCTTCAGGACAGCGAGTCTCCAAGACAGCGGGCCTCCAAGACAGTGCGTCTTGAGGACAGCGGGTCCGGAAACACCAGGCCGGCGACAGCCGGCCCGCGAACCGCCTAGCCCTGCGAGATGTACGCCTCGAGCTGCTCCTGGCTCTTCTCGAGCTGCTCGATCCGTGATTTCACCACGTCACCGATGCTGATGATGCCGGCGAGCCGGCCGTTTTCGAGCACCGGCACGTGCCGGATCCGGCGCTCGGTCATCAGCACGCTCAGCTCGTCGACCGAGTCCTCGGGTCCGGCGCTGGCCACCAGTTTCGTCATGATGTCCGCGACGGGACCGTCGAGGACGGTGGGCCCGTGGTCGTTGAGCCGGCGCGCCACATCACGTTCGGACACGATGCCCGCGATGCCGCCTTCCGGCGTCACCACCACCATGGCACCGACGTTGTGGCGAGCGAGCCCGGCGAGCAGTTCGGTCACCGTGGTCCCCGGAGCGACCGTGGCAACAGCCGCGCCCTTCGTCCGGAGCAGATCCGCGATCCGCATGGTGTTCCCCTCTCCTCGTCGAGTTGGGTCACACCAGGTTAGGGCCCGGGTGCCGAGTGCGAAAGTCCGGCGAGCCGCGTTCACCCGTGGTATGGAGCGCTCACCCCAGCCGTTCGGCCAGGCCGTCGAGCGCGGCGCGGATGCCCGCGGCGTAGTCGTCTTCGCCGAGCGCGTCGAGCTTTTCCCGGGCTTTCGCGAGGTGGCGGCGCGCGGCTTCGAGGTCACCGAGCTTGCGGTAGTCCTCGCCGAGGTTGAGGTGCAGCGACGGGTAGAAACCCCGCACCGCGAGCGTGGAGTGGTACTGCTGCGCGCGTTCGTCGGTGAGGGAATCGGCGGCCGCGAGGGCGCGCAGGTCCCAGCCGAGCTCGTCGGCCGGCTCGTCGCACACGTCGGCGAGGTGGTGGGCCAGCGCGCAGCGGTGCAGCGGATCGCCGTCTTCGCCGATCTCCTGCCACAGCGCGAGGAACGTCTCGCGGGCGCCGGCGCGGTCGCCCGCGATGTGCTTGCGCAGGCCCGCGTCGATCGCCACCATCACGTCGTCGGTCATCGCACTCCCTCGTCGAACACCCGGCGCAGCCGGCGCAGGCCCGGCTCGATGCGGTCGGCCGCGATGGCACCGTAGCCGAACAGCAGTCCGTGGCTGGGCCGGGTCACCGAGAAGTCGCCGAGGGACAGCAGCCGCACGCCGGCCTCGCGCGCCGAGCGGGCCACGCCGCGCAGATCCCGGTCGGCCGTGGCCCCCAGGTGCAGCCCGGCGGCCGCGGGCACGGGGTTCAGCACGTCGCCGAACTCGCGGCGCAGGCCGTCGACGAGCAGGTCGTGGCGTTCGCGGTAGATCTTGCGCATCCGCCGGATGTGCCGCGCGAAGCCGCCTTCGTCGATGAAGTCGGCCAGCACCGCCTGTTCGAGCGCCGGCGTGTGCCAGTCGGCGAGGTACTTCGCCTTCGCCAGCGCGCCGACGAGCGACGGCGGTGCCGCCAGGAACCCCACGCGCAACGCGGGCGAGAGCACCTTCGACATCGACCCCACGTACACCACCCGGCCGCGGGAATCCAGGCTGTGCAACGGTTCCAGCGGTCGGCCGGTGTAGCGGAACTCGCTGTCGTAGTCGTCCTCCACGATCACCGCGCCCGTGCGCTCGGCCCAGTCGAGCAGTTCCCGCCGGCGCGCCAGCGACATCGCGACGCCGAGCGGGCACTGGTGCGAAGGCGTCACGTACACGAGCCGCGTGCCCGCCGGGATCTGCTCGACCACGATCCCCTCGTCGTCCACCGGCACGCCTTCCACGCGCAAGCCGAGCGTACCCATCAGCAGCCGCGGCGGCGGATAACCGGGATCCTCCACCGCGACGCGGTCGCCGGGCCGCAGCAGCACCCGCGCGACGAGGTCCACAGTCTGCTGGACCCCCGTGGTGACAACGATGTCCTCCGGGCGCACGCGCACGTTGCGCGAAACCCCGAGGTGCCGCGCGAGCCCGGCGCGCAGCCGCGGATCACCCTGCGGCGAGCCGTACATCAGCAGCTCGGCCTGGGAACCGCGCAGGCGTTGGGACATCAGGCGGCGCCAGGTGTCGAACGGGAACAGCCGCACGTCGGGCACGCCGGAGCGGAAGTCGTACTCCGCCACCGGGCCGAACGAGCGCGGCGCGGGCGGCACCGCCGTCCACTCGGGACGCGGACGCACGCCGTCCTCCGGCTCGGCCGCCGCGACGGTGGGCCGCGGCGCGGCGCCGGAGCGCACGAACGTGCCCGCGCCGGCGCGGGCGTTGAGAAAGCCCTCGGCGGCGAGGCGTTCGTAGGCCGCGCTCACGGTGGTGCGCGAGACGGTGAGGCGCTGGGCCAGCTCGCGCGTGGGCGGCAACGCGTCGCCGTCCCGCAGGCGCCCGTCGAGCACGGCCTCGCGGATCTGGCGGTAGATCTCGTCGCGGTGTCCTCGGCGGCCGGTCAGGTCGATGTGCAGGTCCACGGGGTCCAGCCTAGATTGGTCCACCGGAGTTCGGCTGGTTTTGGACCTTCAACTGGACCGCTGCGGCGGATAGCGTCCGGGGATGACCACCACGTTCGAACTCGACCGCCAGTCCCTGCTCGTCCTCGACAAAATCCTCGCCGGCACCACTGACCAGGACCTTTCGCGCCCCACGCCGTGCGAGGGCTGGAACCTGGCCGAGCTGCTGCGCCACCAGGTCAGCGAGAACCACGCCTTCGCCGAAGCCGTGCGCCGCGGCGAAGCGGCCGATTGGGACGCGGGCCGGCTCGGTGAACACGCGTACGCGGCCTACGCGGCTTCGGTGGACGATTTCCTCGCCGCGTTCGGCGAAGAAGGCGCGTTGCAGCGCCAGCTGAAGATCCACGAAAACGGCCCGTTCGTCGCCGAGATCGCCGCGGCGATGCACCTCGTCGACACCGTGGTGCACGGCTGGGACCTCGCGAAGACGTTCGGTGTGCCGTACGAGCCGGTGCCGGAGGCCGTGCACGCGGCGCTCGCTTTCGCCGGCATGGTGCCCACCGACCCGGGCGAGCGCGCGGTGAGCGGGGCGTTCGGCGCACTGGTGGAGGTGCCCGAGGGCGCCGACGAGCTCGACCGGTTGATCGGGCTGCTCGGCCGCGACCCGGGGTGGAAGCTCAGCTGACCTCGTCGGCAGGCGCCGACCACGTGTTGCACGAGGCCGTGGTGCCACCCGAGAAGCCGGCCTTCGCCCAGGACAGCTGGTGGGCGCGGCTGCCGTGGTCTTCGCTGTTGTCGGCGCGGCCGTAGTCGGCCACGGCCGCGTTGGCCGTGGCCCGGCTGATCGAGCCGCGGCCCTCCGCGGCGGCGATGAACAGCGCGCCGAAGCAGTTGGCCTGCAGCTCGATGCGCCGCACCAGCGCCTGGTCGGCGGGGCTGTCCTGGTCCGGCGAGCTCATTTTGTCGGCCGCCGCGGTGAGGATGCCGCTCTCGCTCTGCACGTGGTGGCCGTATTCGTGGGCGATGGTCGCGAGGTGACGCGCGCGATTCTGCCCGGCGTCCGACAGCATCCAGTCGGTCGGCGCGTAGATCGTGGTGTCGCCGCCGCAGTAGTAGGCCACGGCCTCGTCCTTCGACGGCGCCGCGCCGCACGCGCTCACCTTCGGCAGCGTCACGGACACGGCGACCTTCACGGTCGGCTCGTCCGCGTGGTCCAGCGCCGGGCGCCACGCGTTCTCGAGGCAGCCGGCGAGCGCCTGGTAGAACGCCGACAGCTCGGGCCCGGTCCGGCCGAGCTCCGGCAAGTCGCACGACACTTCGCCGAGCTTCACCCCGTCGGCGAGCAGCGGATTGGTCTCCAGCGCGGGCACGGAATGCGCGTCGGAGCGCGCTCCGTCACCCGGCGTCGCGTCGGAGCGGTGCATGGCGGAGGGTACGGCGATGGCGTGGCCGGACAGCTCGTGCGGGACCACGGCCATGACCCCGGCCGTGACGACCAGGACCACGAGCGCGATCGCCGCGCCGGCGACCCCCCGGTTGCCCCGGCGGCGCGGAGGGCCGTACGAAACCGGTGCCCACGGGTTCACGGCGGGTGGCCGGGCCGCCATCGGCGGCGGTGGCGGCGGCCCGGCCGGCTCCCTCGGCGGCACCCCGCCCGCGTTTTCGCTCAAGTGCGCTTCTCCCCCTGTCACCTGCGCGCTCAAGCATACGGAGCACCCGGCCGGGCGGGATCACGAATCGGGAACGCCGGACGGGTGGCCGGAACACCCGCGGGGCGGAGAGGATGGGGCCATGAGTGACGAAGATCCGTACCTGTGGCTGGAAGACGTGACCGGTGACGAGGCACTGGACTGGGTCCGCACCCGCAACGCCGAGGCGCTGGACGTGCTCACGTCCGGCGACCGCTTCGCCGCGCTGCGGGACGAGATCCGCGAGGTGCTCGACGCCGGTGGGCGCATCCCCTACGTGACGCGCCGCGGGCCGAAGCTCTACAACTTCTGGCAGGACGCCGAGCACCCGCGCGGGTTGTGGCGGCGCACCACGCTCGAGGAGTACCGCAAGGCCGAGCCCGAGTGGGAAGTGCTGCTCGACGTCGACGCGCTGGCCGAGGCCGAGGACGAGAACTGGGTGTGGAAGGGCGCGGCTGTGCTGCGGCCAGGCCACCGCCTCGGGCTCGTGCAGCTCTCGCGCGGCGGCGCCGACGCGACGGAGGTCCGCGAGTTCGACCTCGACGCGCACGAGTTCGTCGAAGGCGGCTATTTCCTCGCCGAGGCGAAGAACCGCATCGGCTGGATCGACGCCGACCGCGTGTACGTGGGCACCGACTTCGGTCCGGACACGCTCACCACGTCCGGCTACCCGCGGCTGGCGAAGGAGTGGCGCCGAGGCACGCCGCTCGAGACGGCGGAACCGGTGTTCGAGGGCAAGCCCGACGACGTCGCCGTGTCCGCCTTCCACGACCCGACGCCGGGGTTCGAGCGCGATTTCGTGCACCGGTCGATCGACTTCTACCGCACGGAGGTCTACCTGCGCACGCCTTCGGGCACGCAGAAGCTCGACCTGCCCGACGACGTGGAGACGAGCGTCGAGCGCGAATGGCTCTTCGTGGAGCCGCGCACGCCGTGGACCGTCGGCGGTGTTGAGCATCCGGCCGGCGCGCTGCTCGTGATCGGGTTCGACGCGTTCCTCGCGGGCGAGCGGGACTTCACCGCACTGTTCACACCGGACGCGCACACCTCGCTCGAGTACTACACGTTCACCCGCAACCACGTGCTGCTCGCGAAGCTGCGGGACGTGAAATCGGAGCTCGTGGCGCTCACACACGGCGCGGACGGCTGGACGGAGGCGCCGCTCGGTGGCGCGCCGGACTTCGGCAGCGCCGATCTGGTGGGCACCGACCCGGACGAGAGCGACGAGTACCTGGTCGACTCATCGAGCTATCTGCAGCCCTCGACGTTGAGCCGCGGCGAGGTCGGCGGCGACGTCGAGGTGCTCAAGCAGGCGCCGGCGTTCTTCGACGCGGCCGGGATCGAGGTCGCGCAGTACTTCGCCACCTCGGAAGACGGCACGAAGATCCCGTACTTCGTGGTCCGCCCGCCCGGCGCCGAAAACGGCCCGACGCTGCTCAACGGCTACGGCGGCTTCGAGGTTTCGCTCACGCCCGCCTACAGCGGCGTGATCGGCCGCGGCTGGGTCGCGCGCGGCGGCACGTACGTGGTCGCGAACATCCGCGGCGGCGGCGAGTACGGGCCGCAGTGGCATTCGCTGGCGGTGAAGGAAAACCGGCACAAGGTGTACGAGGACTTCTCCGCGGTCGCCCGCGACCTCGTGACCCGCGGCATCACCACGGCCGCGCGGCTCGGCATCCTGGGCGGCAGCAACGGCGGGCTGCTCATGGGCGTGATGCTCACGCGGTACCCCTCGCTGTTCGGCGCGGTCGTGAGCCAGGTTCCGTTGCTCGACATGAAGCGCTACCACCTGCTGCTCGCGGGCGCGTCGTGGATGGCCGAGTGGGGCGACCCGGACGTGCCCGCCGAGTGGGAGGTGATCGCGAAGTACTCGCCGTACCACAACGTCCACAAGGGACAGACGTACCCGCCGACCCTGTTCACGACGTCCACCCGCGACGACCGCGTGCACCCGGGCCACGCCCGCAAGATGATGGCCCTGATGCAGGAGCAGGGCCACGACGTGCGCTACTACGAGAACATCGAAGGCGGCCACGGCGGCGCCGCGGACAACGCGCAGCTGGCGTTCAAGTGGGCGCTGGTGTTCGAGTTCCTCTGGTCGCGGCTGTCTTGATCCGTTGATTCCGTCGCCGTGGGGGCGCTCGTTTTCGAGCGCCCCCGCGGTCATCTCCCCACCCTGCGCCAGATCACCACGGCGCCGAGCACCAGCAGCACCACCGCGGCCACCACGATCAGGCCCTTCACCAGCAGGTCCATCAGCAGGTGGTGCACCAGCTCGTCGCTCATCGGCGGTCCACGCGCCGCAACGCCTCCCGCGCGAGGGTGCTCCCGAGCCCGCCCCCACGCCGGGCCCCGGTGCTTCGCCGGTCGTCGAGCGCCCGGCCCGCGAACCGCGCCGCCTTCGCCACGCCGTCGCGCACCCGGTCGCCGTGCCCCCTGCGCTTCAACGCGAGCGCGACGCCGAAGGCGATCAGCCCCAGCACCACCAGCCCGCCGGCGATCAGGCCGAACCGGATCAGCATGAAGGTCAGGTACGTCTCCATCTCTCCCACCTCGTTTTCTATCACGCTTGTGATATGTCCAGTGGTATCACAGGTGTGATAGAAAGGTCCAGTGCCCAAGGTCGTCGACGGAGAACAGCGCCGCGCGGAGATCGCGGACGCCGTGCTGCGCCTCGCCGCGCGCGACGGCCTGGCCGCGGTGTCGCTGCGCGCCGTGGCCACCGAGTCCGGCCTGAATATCGGCTCGGTCCGCCACTACTTCGACGGCCAGCGCGACCTGATGCGGTTCGCCATGCGCTCGACCATCGACCGCGTGACCGCGCGGCTGGACCTTCGCCGAGCCGCCTTGCGCCCGTTGGCCGAGCTCTCCGCGTCTGACGCCGTCGCCCAGCTCACGGACTTCCTCGCCGAACTGCTCCCCCTGGACGCTCCCCGACTCGCCGAGGCCACCGTGCTCGTCGAGTTCCTCGTCACGGCCCGCACGGACCCCGACCTCACCGAGCTGGCGGCCGAAGCCCTGGGCGGCACGCTCGCGTTGGCCCGCCGCATCACTTCTGCGCTGGGCCACTCGGATGACCTCGAGGCCCACCGCCTCGCGGCTTTGCTGGACGGCCTCACGTTCCGCGCGGTTCTCGGCCCCGAGGTCACGCCGCCGTCCGTGTGCCGCTTGGTTCTGCAGGCACACCTGGCATCGCTGCGCTAGGCCAACCGGGGCCACCCCACAACGCCGCCGCCAGACTGACCGCGGGCACCACCACTGGGAACGCCGTGCAGACGAGGCCGCTGCCGTCATGTGCCACACCGGCCGCCGGTGAACCCGGCTTCGCCAGGCACCCACACCCGTCGGCTCACGGGCGTATCCGGCTTCACGAGACCAGCCCGCGGGGCTCTCCGCTGCCTGATCACCGGCTGCACTAGACCAGCCCGCGAGGCCTCGCCTTCTTCGGCCTCACGACCGGCTGCACCTGGGGTCCACAGTGGACGTCCGCGACCACTCGCTCGAACCGGCTCAACACCTCGGCCGCGAACCCGATCCTGGTCACGTTCAACCGTCGCAGCGCCCTCCCGTGATCCCCGACCACCGCCACCAACGCCCCGGCCATCACGACGCGCCACCCCACCGCGACCAGCTTCCCCTTCACCCCCGGAAACGCCCCACGCAACTGATCGACCTGAAACGGCACATGCCGCTCCTCATCCGCCAGGATCCGCGCCGCGACCTCCCTCGTGAGCGGGTCGGTGGTGCCGTCCCTGAGGGCTTTGTAGTAGCTCAGGGCCACCACTTCGGCGATCAACAGCACCATCAACTCCAGCCTCAACCCCATCGCCCGCCGCAGCGCCACGAACACGGAATCGGACCAGTGCGAGCGAATCGTGGTGGCCCCCGCGGCCTCGAGCAGCTCCGCCAGCATCCGCGCGTGGTTCTGCTCCTCCGCCACGAACAGCCGCGACACCTCCCGCCACTGCGGCTTCGCCTTGGCGATCAGGTTGGCCCCGTCCCCGGACTCCCCCACCTGAAACCGCTGCACACTCCTGACCACCTCGGGATCCATCCGCGCACCCCTCCCCCACTCGGGTTCGGGCCGCACCTGCCGCCGTTGCGCTTCCGCTCTGAACTCCGCCAACCACTCCACGCGCCCGATGCTGGCGCACGGATGTGGATCCACCCGGGAGGAAGTGTGGAGATCCTGTGCGAACCGGCAGGCTACTCGTCGCTTGGCGGGACATCGGCGAACGCACGCAGTCCCAGCCGCGGCCCCAGCTCTGTGGTCAGCCAACGCAGATAAGCAGGGGCGAGATGCTCATCTCCGCTCTTGATCTCACCCCGGATGACCGCACACCAGTCGTCCCGGTCGAGCACCGATCGATAGGCGGCGACCAGCCGTTCCGGCGACCAGCCGAGGCGAGCCGCCGCTCCGCTGTCGAGATATTCGACGAGCCCCGTGGCGACCGCGAACCGGCGGGCCGTGGGTTTCTGCCGGCCGAGGCGCTCGACGTGGACCTGCAGAACGTCGGCAGCGTGGTCGTAGTCCTCGATCGACGAACCCATCCCCCGGCTATACGTGAGCACGTCCATCAGCCGACCGGCGTGATCGAAAAGTTCGTCGTCGGCTCCCGGGTCTGCGACCGCCTCGTGGAGCGCGGTTTTCACCGCGAGCTCACCGGCGAAATAGCCGTTGAGGTGGTCGCCGTTGACGGCCCGCCGCAGCAGCCACGGCCTCGTGGCCGGATCGTCGAGCCGAAGCAGCGCCTCGACCACGTAGACCCGGCCCCAGCCGTTGACCCGGTCACCCAGCCACACCAACGCGTCCGCGCCGCCGGCCAGCCGCTCCAACGCCCGTGCGGCAAGGGGCGCGAACGTGTCCGACAACAGCGAGATCGTGCGGATCAGGGGAATGTCTTCGGATGTTCCCACCACGGCGAGAAGGGCGAGCCCGCCCAGCACCGAGCCTCGATCGGTGGCGTGCTGCACGAGCCACCGGCCCGTGTCGCGGGCCCGGGCCGGATCCGTTTGCTCGATGACCGCCGAAATGGGCGGGCTGAGATGCCCAGAAACCCACACCCGATGGAAGGCCTCGTCGAGATCCTGGGGCACGGCGGCAGGATTCGCGAAGTGCTCGGCGAGGACTCTGGCCGGCTCGACCCCGATCAGGGCCCGGTCTTCCGGTGGCCGTGGGCGGTCGCGGCCCCGGTGGAAAGGATCGTCGGGATAGGGCTTGCCGTCGTCAGGCAACGGCGAACCAGGTGAGCGCGAGTGCAGCCGCTGTGCGTGGCCGAACAGAGTCTGGCGGGGTCCGAGCGGCACGGGCTCGGGCTCGACGCTCACCGGCGCGCGGAGAGCTCGATTCTTTCGTTCATGGGCCGAGCCTGGCAGCAACTCCCGGGGCGCAGCAAGCAATTATTCCGCACTGGAAAGCGAAGCGGGGAGCCGGAAACCCGGCTCCCCGCTTCGCTGTGAATCAGCTACAACGTCAGCTACAACCCGACGTAGCTCCACACCCTTCACAGGCGTAGCACGACCCCGCCGGGCGCATCTTCGTGCCGCACGTCATGCACAAGGGCGCGTCCGCGGCTTTGCCGAGGTGGAGTTCCATCAGTTCGGCCGTGCTGTGGGCGTCCTGAGTGGACGGCTCGGCAGCCGTGGCCGGGGTGGGTGCCGTGGCCGGGGTGGAGTCCACGCTGGTGCGCAGGGCTTCCAGGTCCATGCCGCCGTAGGTGGATTCCACTTCGGCGGAGCGTTCGTCGGCGGTGAAGATGCCGAGTTGCGAGCGCTTTTCGTACGGCAGGTAGTCCAGGGCCAGGCGGCGGAAGAGGTAGTCCATCACGCTGGTGGCGATGCGGATGTCCGGGTCGTCCGTCATGCCGGCCGGTTCGAAGCGCAGGTTGGAGAACTTGGAGACGTAGAACTCCAGCGGGATGCCGTGCTGCAGGCCCACGGAGATCGACATCGAGAAGGCGTCCATCACGCCCGCCAGGGTGGAGCCCTGCTTGCCGAGCTTCACGAAGATCTCGCCGAGGCCGTCGTCCGGGTAGGAGCCGGCGTGGAGGTAGCCCTCGGCGCCGCCGACGGTGAAGGAGACGGTCTGGCTCGGGCGCTTCTTCGGGAGGCGGCGGCGCACCGGGCGGTACTCCACGACCTTCTCCGGCTCGGGCTCGGCTTCCTTCTTCTTCGCCGTGGACAGCGGCTGGCCGACCTTGCAGTTGTCGCGGTAGATCGCGAGGGCTTTGAGGCCCATCTTCCAGCCCTGGAAGTAGATCTCCTCGACCTCTTCGACGGTGGCCGACTCCGGCATGTTCACCGTCTTCGAGATCGCGCCCGACAGGAACGGCTGCACCGCGGCCATCATCCGCACGTGGCCCATCGGCGCGATGGAGCGCTCGCCGACCGCGCAGTCGAACACCTCGTAGTGCTCCTGGCGCAGGCCCGGTGCGTCGACGACGTGGCCGTGCTGCGCCACGTACTCGACGATCGCCTCCACCTGCTCGTCCTGGTAGCCCAGGGCCTTGAGCGCACGCGGCACGGTCTGGTTCACGATCTGCATCGACCCGCCGCCGACGAGCTTCTTGAACTTCACCAGCGAGAAGTCCGGCTCGATGCCCGTGGTGTCGCAGTCCATCATGAATCCGATGGTGCCGGTCGGCGCGAGCACGGAGGCCTGCGCGTTGCGCCAGCCGTTCTTCGTGCCCAGCTCGATGCCGCGCTGCCACTCCTCCGTGGCCAGCGCGCGGACGGCCGCGTCGTTGGCGTGGTAGGTGCGCACCAGCTCGTTGGCCGCGGCGTGCTTGCGCATCACGCGCTGGTGGGCCTCGGCGTTGCGCGCGTAGCCGTCGTAGGCGCCGACGACCTTGGCCAGCTCGGCCGAACGCCGATACGACACACCGGTCATCAGCGACGTGATCGCGCCGGCGAGCGCGCGGCCGCCTTCGGAGTCGTACGCGTGGCCCAGCGCCATCAGCAGCGCACCCAGGTTGGCGTACCCGATGCCCAGCTGGCGGAACTTGCGGGTGGTGTCGGCGATCGGCTCGGTCGGGAAGTCGGCGAAGCAGATGGAGATGTCCATCGCCGTGATCACGAACTCCACGGCCTTCGCGAACAGCGGCGCGTCGAAGGTGCCGTCTTCGGACACGAACTTCAGCAGGTTCAGCGACGCGAGGTTGCAGCTGGAGTTGTCGAGGTGCATGTACTCGCTGCACGGGTTCGACGCGCTGATGCGGCCCGACTCCGGGCAGGTGTGCCAGTCGTTGATCGTGCCGTCGTACTGCATGCCCGGGTCGGCGCACTCCCACGCGGCCTGCGCCATGGTGCGGAACAGCTTCTTCGCGTCGGTGCGCTCGATGACCTCGCCGGTGAGGCGGGCGCGCAGCCCGAACTCGCCGCCGTTTTCCACGGCCTGCATGAACTCGTCGGACACGCGCACCGAGTTGTTGGCGTTCTGGTACTGCACCGAGGCGATGTCCGCGCCCGAGAGGTCCATGTCGAACCCGGCGTCGCGCAGGACCTTGATCTTCTCTTCCTCGCGCGCCTTGGTCTGGATGAACTCCTCGATGTCGGGGTGGTCGACGTCGAGCACGACCATCTTCGCCGCGCGCCGCGTGGCGCCGCCCGACTTGATGGTGCCCGCGGACGCGTCGGCGCCGCGCATGAACGAGACCGGGCCGGACGCGGTGCCGCCGGAGGTGAGCAGCTCCTTCGAGGAGCGGATGCGGGAGAGGTTGAGGCCCGCGCCGGAGCCGCCCTTGAAGATCAGGCCCTCTTCGCGGTACCAGTTGAGGATCGACTCCATCGTGTCGTCGACCGCCAGGATGAAGCACGCCGAGACCTGCTGCTTCGAGGACGTGCCGACGTTGAACCACACCGGCGAGTTGAAGCTGAAGACCTGGTGCAGCAGCATCCAGGTGAGCTCGTGCTCGAAGATCTCGAGGTCGGCCGCGCCGGAGAAGTAGCCGTAGTCCGCGGCGGCCTTCACGTACGTCTTCACCACGCGGTCGATGAGCTGCTTGAGGCTGCTCTCGCGCTGCGGGGAGCCGACGGCTCCGCGGAAGTACTTGCTGGTCACGATGTTGGTGGCGTTCACCGACCAGAAGCCGGGGAACTCGACACCCCGCTGCTCGAAGTTCACGCTGCCGTCGCGCCAGTTGGTCATCACGACGTCGCGCTGTTCCCACGCGACTTCGTCGTACGGGTGCACGCCTTCGGTCGTGAAGACCCGCTTCACGGCCAGCCCACCGCTGGCCTTCTTCTTGTTCCGGCCGGCGGCCGCCGCGCCGGTTCCCACGGTCTCGGTCATCGGGTCTCGTCCCTCACTCCCGCACGGCGCAGGCGACACTCAGTCGCCTTCGGCGCGCTCGCTTCCTTCTTCCGCGGCAGCACCCGCCATGGCTTCCCGCAGGTCCGCGATCTCCTTCTCGAAATCCTCGACCGAGGAGAACGAGCGGTAGACGCTGGCGAACCGGAGGTACGCGACCCCGTCGAGCTCCCGCAAGGGGCCCAGGATGGCCAGACCGACCTCGTGGCTCGGGATCTCCGCCAGTCCGGCGGAACGGATCGACTCCTCCACGCGCTGCGCGAGCTTCTGCAACGCGTCGTCGTCGACCGGCCGGCCCTGACAGGCCCGCCGCACGCCGTTGACCACCTTGTCCCGGCTGAACTGCTCGGTGACGCCGGAGCGCTTGACGACGGCGAGCACCATCGTCTCCGACGTGGTGAAGCGCCGGCCGCACTGGGCGCACGAGCGCCGCCGCCGGATCGCCTGGCCTTCATCCACCTCTCGGGAGTCGACGACCCGAGAGTCCGCATGCCGGCAGAACGGGCACCTCATCCGCCGATCACCTTCCCCTCCGCGCCGGCCGAGTCCATCCCCAAGCCGGCCCCTGCCGCCACGCTACGGCCTGGACCGCGGTCACCCCGCACGGACCCGCGCCTGGTGATCGACTTGTGGAAAACCGGTGGATCAACACCGACCAGCTGTGGACAACTGGTGTTCAGTCTACCCCTACCTGTGGACCAACTACAGCGGTGTAACTACCAGATGTAGGGGTTGACCATAGATCGCCCGGACGGCCCACGCAAGCGACACAAGCGGGTGAAGAAGGCACCGGTTCGGGGTGCGATCGAGCGCGTGCCGAGGGTCACGAACCGAGCTCCGCCCCCTGCCCGGCGAACGGCACCGTGAGCGGCAGACCCGGCACGAGGACGGCGTCGTCGAGGTGGTTGAGCTGTTTGATGCGCTCGACCACGGCGGCCTGGTCGGAGTCGGGGGCGAACCGCGCGGCGAGCGCGCTCAGCGTGTCGCCCTGCTGCACGGACACCGAAGCGGTGCGCTCGGGCACCGCACCACCCGGCGTACCGGAGCCGAATACACCCAGAACGGTGACCACCAGACAGGCGGCGACGGCGATCGCGGCGAGCCACGGCCACCGCACGGCGGGCCGGCTCGGCTCGGCACACGCGGTGCCGGCACTGCGGCGACCGACGACGACCCGGGCGCGCGTGGGCGGCCGCACCGGCTCACCGCGGCGCTCACGCGTGCCGCGGCCAGGGGCGGCGGGACCACCCGGCGACCCCGCCGGGACCCGAACCGGGGCGGCAACCTGCCGGACGGACCGGAGCGGGCGGACGATCCCGCGGTCTGCCAGAATCGACATGGCGAACCTCCTTCTGACCTGCTGATCGGTTCGATCCGAGCCCGCGCCGGTGCTCTCACCGGCGGCGATGCGCCTCAGGTCGAACAGGCGTTCTATCGAACGTCCGTGCGAAGGTCTACCACCCCGCACCGACAAAATCGAGAGGACACGGCGTGTCGATCGAACAGATGTTTGAAATCGTCACGCTCGGTGGGCTAACGTCGGTGACCAGGACATCTGCCGGGCAGATGTCGTCGGCGAGGGCACCCGCGTCCGCGGGAGCCGGCCGGCGAACGCGAGACCGCGCGGCACGCCCCGTGGCGACCGTGAAACGTCTGGGGGCGACACCCAGTTGGGAGAAGGCACAGTGGCGAAGGAGAGCAAGGCGGGCACCACGCCCGGTGGCTCAGGCAAGGTGACGGCCTTGCCTGAGGTCTACGACGTGGACGAGACGCTGACGGTGCGGCAGCAGCAGGTGCTGGACGTGATCCGCACGTGGGTGAGCCGGTTCGGCTACCCGCCGAGTGTGCGCGAGATCGGCGAGGCCGTGGGGCTCACGTCGACCTCGTCGGTGTCCCACCAGCTGAAGGCGCTGCAGCGCAAGGGATACCTGCGCCGCGACGCGAACCGGCCGCGGGCCGTGGGCGTGCTCTCGACGACCGACGACAACCCGATGGGCATCGACATCGACCAGCAGCCGTCGATGCCGAAGGCGGCGTACGTGCCGCTGGTCGGCCGGATCGCGGCCGGTGGCCCGGTGCTGGCCGAGCAGGCGATCGAGGACGTGTTCCCGCTGCCGCGCGAGATCGTCGGCGAGGGTGAGCTCTTCCTGCTCAGCGTCACCGGCGACTCGATGGTCGACGCCGCGATCACCGACGGCGACTGGGTCGTGGTCCGCCAGCAGCCCGCGGCGGAGAACGGCGACATCGTGGCCGCGATGATCGACGGCGAGGCCACGGTGAAAACGTTCAAGCGCAAGGACGGCCACGTGTGGCTGATGCCGCACAACGAGGCCTACGACCCGATCCCCGGCGACGACGCCACCATCCTCGGCAAGGTCGTCGCGGTCCTGCGGCGCCTCTGACCGGCAGCTCGGCCTCGCGGCTGCGGGGCGGCGACGAGGATGCCCGGCCTCGATCGCCGCCGCGCCGCGGGCGGAAGCCTTCCGGTGTCCGGTGTGGACGGTGTCGCGGCCGGTGCCGGTGTAATCGCTTCGGTGGGCCGGCCGGTTCGTGCTTGAGAGTTTGTGCTCGAGGTTTGTTGCTTGAGGGATCGTGCTTGTGCGCGGTTCGTGTCGCCCCGTGGCGGGGCCCGCTCCGGTTTGCCTTCCCGGGACGGACTTCGGTGACGGGGACGGCCGAGCGAGACCAGGTCGAGCCGGCGCTCAGTGCTCGTTGAAAGCCGTGAAGGGCGCCGTGAGGGATCCGATTCCCTCACGGCGCCCTTCACCGCTTCCGGGGCCACCAGGTCCGCGAAGAGGCCACCAACGGCTCACCGACGAGGTCGCCGACGCATCCGGCTGATCAGGAACCACACCCCCAGCACGACCACCACCGCGATCCCGGCCGCCGGCAACAGCGGCACCCCGGACGACTCGTCCGAGCCACCCGCCGCACCGGACGAAGCCGGCTTCGCCGCCTCACGCTGCGGTGCGGCCGCCCCTGCGATCAGAGCCGTCGCGTTTTTCACCGCACGAAGCGGCTGGCCGACGCCCTCACTCCCCGACAGCAACGTTCCGTCGGGTTCGAAAGCCAGCGCCTCCCCCTGCTTCTCGTTCGGCAACGGGATCCGCACGGGGTTGCGCTTCAGCGCCTCCAGCACGTCACCGTCCGGCGCCGGGTACAGGTACGCGTCGGTGTAGGTCCGCAGGGCCACGACGCTGCCGTCGGCGCTGGTCGCGCCGCCCGTGACCAGCACGGACCCGAAGGCACCCACGGGGCCGCCCGGCGTGTCGGTGTCGTGGATGTTCAGGGAGCCGACCTTCTCCAGCGTCGTCGGTCCCGGCGTCGCCAGCGGACCGGTCGGGCGGTAGACGGCGGCGTCGCCGAGCACTTCCTTGGTGACCAGGTACGGCGTGCCCGAGCGGTCGAGCAGGAGGGCCTCGGTGTCGTGCGGCCCGTCGGGGTAGGTCAGGCGGTGCAACGTCACGCTGCCGCCCGAAGGTTTCATCTCCATGAGCGCCACGGTCGTGCGCTTGTGGCTGTTGTCGCCGGTGTCCGAGAGCCACAGGGTGCCGTCGGCGGCGCGCGCGAGGTCTTCGACGTCGTACGGGTCGGTGCTCGCCGAGAGCACCTTCTGCACCTTGCACGAGTGGTCGAGCACGAAGACCTGCACCTTGGTGCCGCCGTCGTTGATCGCGTACCAGTGGTCGCCGTCGGAAACCAGGCCGGAGAGCTCCCCGATCCGCGAGTCCTTGACGGTGCAGAGCGACGAGGGTGCGGGTGGCGTGGGTGGTGCGGCCGCAGCAGCGGGCACCGCGCCCAGGACCAGCAAACCCGCCGTCACCGCGAGGACGACCCGCACCAGCTCACCTCCGTAGTGTGCGGCCCGGTTCGGCCGCACACTACGGAAGACGTTCAGAGCGCCGAGGAGTTGGTTTCGTACCGGCGCAAAGCCGCCGCGAGGTCCGGGTGGACCCGCACGAGCAGCCGCGTGCCGTCGGCGACGTGCTCCTCCTCCAGCACCTCGCCGTCCGCGTGGGCGCGGGCCACGAGCTCGCCCCGCGAGTACGGGACCAGCGCCTCGACCACGACCTGCGGCCGCGGCAGCCGGTCGGCGAGCACCTCGGCCAGCTCCGGGATACCGGCCCCGGTGCGGGCCGACACCTGCACGGAACCGGCCAGCTGGTGGCGCAGCCGTGCGAGCGTGACCTGGTCGGCCGCGTCGGCCTTGTTGATCACGAGCAGCTCGGGCGGCAGCGGTTCCTTGCGGGTGCGGGTGATCTCCGCGAGCACCTCGCGCACGGCGTTCACCTGCTCCTCGGGTGCCGGGTCGGCGCCGTCGACGACGTGCAGCAGCAGGTCGGCGTCAGCCGCTTCCTCCAGCGTCGAGCGGAACGCGTCCACCAGCTGGTGGGGCAGGTGCCGCACGAACCCGACGGTGTCGGTGAGGGTGAACGTGCGCCCGTCGGCCGTCTGGGCCCGGCGCGTGGTCGGGTCCAGGGTGGCGAACAGCGCGTCCTCCACCAGCACCCCCGCGCCGGTCAGCGCGTTGAGCAGGCTCGACTTGCCGGCGTTGGTGTAGCCGACGATCGCGATGCTGGGCACCTCGTTGGCCACGCGCCGGCCGCGCTTGGTCTCGCGGATGGTGTCCATCGCGGCGATCTCGCGGCGCAGCTTGGACACGCGCTTGTTGATCCGCCGCCGGTCGGTTTCGAGCTTCGTCTCACCGGGACCGCGCAGGCCCACACCGCCGTTGGCGCCACCGGCACGGCCACCGGCCTGCCGGGACAGCGACGCACCCCAACCACGCAGGCGGGGGATGAGGTACTGCAGCTGGGCCAGCTCGACCTGCGCCTTGCCCTCCTTGGAGCGGGCGTGCTGCGCGAAGATGTCGAGGATCAGGGCGGTCCGGTCGATGACCTTGACCTTCACCTTCTCCTCGAGCTGGCGCAGCTGGCCGGGCGAGAGCTCGCCGTCGCAGATC
Organism: Amycolatopsis rhabdoformis; assembly: GCF_035918295.1. GTDB lineage: Bacteria > Actinomycetota > Actinomycetes > Mycobacteriales > Pseudonocardiaceae > Amycolatopsis > Amycolatopsis rhabdoformis. Next base: position 234,997 of record NZ_CP142149.1, on the reverse strand, counting down.
ACCGTGTCGGCGCCGGTCGCCACGACCACGTCGCGCAGCTCCCGCACCTTGCCGGAGCCGACGTAGGTCGCCGGGTCGGGCTTGGCGCGCCGCTGGACGAGGCCCTCGAGCACCTCGGAACCGGCGGTCTCGGCCAGCCTCGCCAGCTCGGCGAGGGAGGCTTCCGACTGCTCGGCGGTGCCTTCGGTCCACACGCCGACCAGCACGACGCGCTCCAGCCGCAGCTGGCGGTATTCGACCTCGGTGACGTCCGTGAGTTCGGTCGACAGCCCCGCGACGCGGCGGAGCGAGGCGCGGTCCTCGAGCTCCATCTCACCGGTCGACGGGTCGTCGTCGTACAGGTCTTCGTGTGTCAGTTCTGTCATCGTGCCTCCATGCTCCCACGATTCGGCGCGGGAGCCGAGTGATTACCTGCTGGGATAGATCGATACGTAGATGGCGGTGCGGCCCGCACCGGGTTCGGCGGGTCGTTCACGGAACTCCTCGAGCAGTGCCGTGAGCCGGTCCTTGAACTCGGCGACCTCACCCGGCACGACCTGGAACACGAGCCGGCTCGAGTCGACCTCGGCCGGGTCGGCCTCGCCCACCTCGGCGAGGTAGGCCTCGAGCATGGCCTGGCCCACGGGCGCGACCGCCACGCCGTTGTCGAGCTGCCAGGACAAGCCGGTGGACAGGTACGGGATCTCCTTGGCGCCGCGGGTTCCGCGCCGCTCGGGCTGCGGGGTGAGAAAACCTGTGTCCACCAGGCGCCGCACGTGGTGCAACGTGGTGGCCGGGTCGCGGCCCAGCCGCTCGGCCAGCTCCTTGTTGGTCATGGCCTCGAAGGAAGTCAACCGGATGATGCGCAGGCGTATTCCGGACGCGAGCGCGGCGGCCTCGGCCTCCGTCGAAGGGCGTCGTGGGGTCGGCACGCGCCCAGCCTAGGCAGGATTAAGTGATTGACACTTTCCAATCACTCGTCGACACTCGATCGGGTGAACCGGGACTCCCTGCTCTTCCACGCCGATTTCCGCCGGCTCTTCGCCGGCGACACGGCGAGCCAGCTGGGCACGTTCGTCGGCGTGACGGCGATTCCGCTGCTCGCCGCCGTGACGCTGGCGGCCACGCCGTTGGAGATGGGCTTGCTGACCACGGCCGAGACGCTGGGCTTCCTGCTCATCGGCCTGCCGGCCGGCGTGTGGGTGGACCGGCTGCGCAAACGGCCCGTGATGCTCGCGGCCGACCTGGCCCGCGCGGTGCTGATCCTGAGCATCCCGCTGGCCTGGTGGGCCGGCGTGCTGACGATGGTGCAGCTCATCGTGATCGTGCTGTTCGTGGGCATCGGCACGGTGTTCTTCGACGTCTCCTACCAGGCCTACCTGCCCGCGCTCGTCGGCCGCGACCGGCTGTTGGAAGGCAACGCGAAGCTGCAGGGCGTGCAGTCCTCGGCGCAGATCGCCGGGCCGAGCGCGGCGGGTGTGCTGGTGCAGTTCGTCGGCGCGGCCAGCACGGTGCTGGTAACCGGCGTCGGGTACCTGCTCTCCGCGCTGTGCCTGTGGCGCATCCGCACCGTCGAACAACTGCCCGAGAAGACCGGCCACGAACGCCTCGTGCCGCAGATGGCCGAAGGCCTGAAGTTCGTGTTCACCGACAAGCCGCTGCGCGCGATCGTCGCGTGCACCGCCACCGCGAACCTCTTCGGCGCCGCCGCGCAGGCCGTGCAGGTGCTGTTCCTGACGCGCACCGCCGGTCTCCCGCCCGCCGCGGTCGGCGGGCTGCTCGCCGTGGGCGGCATCGGCGGCATCCTCGGCGCCCTGTTCTCCAACGCGATCATCCGCCGGGTCGGGCAGGCGCGGTCGATCTGGCTGCTGCCGATGCTCGTGTGGCCCGGCAACCTGCTCGTGCCGCTGGCCGGCCCCGGCTGGCGCGTGCTGCTCGCCGGCTTCGGCCTCGCGGCGGCCGGCTTCGGCGTGATCCTCTACAACGTCGCGCAGGTCTCCTACCGCCAGGCCATCACGCCCGATCGGCTGCTGGGCCGGATGAACGCGAGCGTGCGGTTCATCGTGTGGGGCACGATGCCGCTCGGCGGCCTGCTGGGCGGCGCGCTCGGCGAAGGCTTCGGGCTCACCGGCGCGCTGTGGACCGCGATGATCGGCCAGCTCGCCGGCGCGCTGTGGGTGGTCTGCTCTCCGCTGCGGCACATGCGCGACCTGCCGGTGGGCGAGAACCCGGTGGCGGCGCCCGCCTAGAGTTGGTTCATGAACGCCACCCCGCAGCCCAGCCCTCGTGTCCCGGACAAGGTCGGTGTCGACGGTCTGGAGACCAAGTGGGTAGCGGCGTGGGAGCGCGACGGCGTCCACCGCTTCGACCGCACCAAGCCGCGCGCCGACGTCTACTCGATCGACACGCCGCCGCTCACGGCCAGTGGTTCGCTGCACATCGGCCACGTGTTCTCCTACACCCACACCGACGTGCTCGCGCGCTACCAGCGCATGTGCGGGCGTGAGGTGTTCTACCCCGTCGGCTGGGACGACAACGGCCTGCCGACCGAGCGCCGCGTGCAGAACCACTACGGCGTGCGCTGCGAACCCGCACTGCCCTACGACCCGTCGTTCACGCCGCCGGCGAAACCCGGCAAGGACGTGATCCCGGTGTCACGGCGCAACTTCGTGGAGCTGTGCCGCACGCTGTCCGAAGAGGACGAGAAGGTCTTCGAGGACGTCTGGCGCCGCGTGGGCCTGTCGGTGGACTGGACGCTGGCGTACCAGACCATCGACCCCGCCACCACGGAGATCTCCCAGCGCGCCTTCCTGCGCAACCTCGCGCGCGCCGAGGCCTACCAGGCCGAGGCGCCGACGCTGTGGGACACCACGTTCCGCACCGCCGTCGCGCAGGCCGAACTGGAGGACCGCGAGCGGCCCGGCGCCTACCACGACCTCGTGTTCCACGCGGGTGAGGACGAGGTGCTGATCTCGACCACCCGGCCCGAGCTGCTGCCCGCGTGCGTCGCGCTCGTGGCGCACCCGGACGACGAGCGCTACCGCGACCTCGTCGGGAAAACGGTGCGCACGCCCGTGTTCGGCGTCGAGGTGCCGGTGCACGCGCACCACCTCGCCGATCCGGAGAAGGGCACCGGCATCGCCATGGTCTGCACCTTCGGCGACACCACCGACGTCACGTGGTGGCGCGCGTTGCGGCTGGAGACCCGGCCGGTGCTCGGGCGCGACGGCCGGTTCCTGCCGGAGCCCCCGCGCGGGGTGCCGGCCGAGGCGTACGCGCCGCTGGCGGGCAAGACCGTCCACACGGGACGCCAGCTGCTCGTGGAGGCACTGCGGGCGGAGGGGTCGCTGCGCGGCGAGCCGAGGGCGATCACGCACGCGGTGAAGTTCTACGAGAAGGGCGACCGGCCGCTCGAGATCGTCACGAGCCGCCAGTGGTACCTCACCAACGGCGGTCGCGACGAGGAGCTGCGCGCCAAGCTGATCGAGCGCGGGGGCGAGCTCAACTGGGTGCCGCCGCACATGGAGGTGCGCTACCGCGCCTGGGCCGAGGGCCTCACCACCGACTGGCTCGTGAGCCGCCAGCGGTTCTTCGGCGTGCCGATCCCCGTCTGGTACCCGCTCGACGAGCACGGCGAGCCCGACCACGACGCCGTGCTGGTGCCCGACGACACCGCCCTGCCGGTGGACCCGACCACCGACGTGCCGCCCGGTTACACCGAGGAGCAGCGCGGCCAGGCGGGCGGGTTCGCGGGCGAGGTGGACGTGATGGACACCTGGGCCACCTCGTCGCTCACGCCGCAGATCGCCGGGCGCTGGACCCTCGACGACGACCTGTTCCGCCGCGTGTACCCGTACTCGCTGCGGCCGCAGGCGCACGAGATCATCCGCACCTGGCTGTTCTCCACGGCCGTGCGCTCGGAGCTGGAAGAGCACGTGCTGCCGTGGCGCGACGCGGTGATCTCCGGCTGGGTGCTCGACCCGGACCGCAAGAAGATGTCGAAGTCGAAGGACAACGTCGTCACGCCGGCCGCGCTGCTGGACCAGTTCGGGCCCGACGCCGTGCGCTACTGGGCCGCCAGCGCGCGCCCCGGCGTCGACACGGCCGAGGACCAGGGCCAGATGAAGGTGGGCCGGCGGCTGGCGACGAAGCTGCTGAACGTGAGCCGGTTCGTGCTCGGGCTCGGCCTGCCGACACCGGGTGCCGCCGTGACGGAGCCGCTGGACCGCTCGGTGCTCGCCGCGCTCGGGCGCGTGGTCGCCGACGCGACGACGGCGTTCGAAGGCCTGGACCAGGCCCGCGCGCTGCAGATCACGGAGACGTTCTTCTGGACGTTCTGCGACGACTACGTGGAGCTGGTGAAGGCCCGCGCGTACGGCGATCGCGGCGAGGCGGCGGCCGACTCGGCCCGCGCGGCGCTCACCACCGCACTTTCGGTGCTGGTGCGGCTGTTCGCGCCGGTGCTGCCGTACTCGACCGAGGAGGTCTGGTCGTGGTGGCAGGAGGGTTCGGTGCACCGCGCGCCGTGGCCTTCGGCGCCTTCGGTCGAGGGTGACGCGACCCTGCTGCCGCTGGCCGGCTCGGTGATCGCGGCCGTGCGGCGCGCCAAGACGGACGCGAAGGTGTCGATGCGCTCGGCCGTGGAGACGCTCACGGTGAGCGCGTCCGACGACCTGCTCACCGGGTTCGCGGCGGTGTCGGACGACGTGCGGGCGGCCGGGGTGATCTCGGCCGTGACCACTCGTCCGGGTGACGGCGAGCTGGCCGTCGAAGTGACCGTGGGCTGAAGTCCGCCGCTGCCGGGGGTCACTCCCCGGCAGCGGCCCACCAGGCTTCGTCGAGCTCGCCGCGCGCGACGATCTCCGCCGGGCCGGTGAGCGTGGCGGCGCCGCGGGCCACCGTCACGGTGACTTGGCCGCCGGGGATGTCCACTGTGGAGGCGCCCGTGTCGGTGCCGGCCAGGTGCAGCGCGGCGGCGACCGCGGCCACCGTGCCGGTGCCGCAGGACCGCGTCTCCCCCACGCCCCGCTCGTGCACGCGCATCCGCAGCGCGCCTTCACCGAGCAGGTTCACGAACTCGAGGTTCACGCCGGTCGGGAACACGTCGTGGTCGAAGTCGGGCTGCTCGCGCAGGTCGAGGCCGGCGACGTCGTCCTCGAGGACCGAGACGAGGTGCGGGTTGCCGACATCCACGGCCACGCCGGAGAACGGGCTGCCGGCCACCACCGTGACCGACGTGCCGGTGATCGTGGCCGGCCCCATGTCCACCGTCACGGTGCGATCGGGGTGCACCACCACCGGCCGGTCGCCCGCGCGGGTGCCGACGGTGAAGTGCCCGTCGCCCGCCAGGCCCGCGTCGACGAGGTAGCGGGCGAACACGCGCACGCCGTTGCCGCACATCTCGGCGATCGAGCCGTCGGCGTTGCGGTAGTCCATGAACCACTCGCCGTCGGACGCCTCGCCGAGCGCGCCGGCCCGCACCACGCGCAGCACGCCGTCGGCGCCCAGGCCGCGGCGGCGGTCGCACAGCGCGGCCACCCGCTCCGCGGTGAGGTCAAGGCGGCCGGACGCGTCGGGCAGCAGCACGAAGTCGTTCTGCGTGCCGTGGCCCTTCAGGAATTCGATGCCGCCCATGGCACAAGATTACTGGTCGAGCGCGCCGAGCACGCGCGCGGCCAGGTCGGGCGAAGCGCCGTCGAACCACTGGATCCGCTTGTCGCGGCGGAACCAGGAGCGTTGGCGGCGCACGAAGCGCCGGGTCGCCTGTGCGGTGGCCGCGGCCGCGGCCGTGAAGTCGCCTTCGCCGTCGATTTCCGCGAGCACCTGCTGGTACCCCAGAGCCCGCGATGCGGTCTTGCCCTCCCGAAGGCCGCGAGCTTCGAGCGCGCGGACCTCGTCGACGAGCCCGGCCTCGAACATCCGCGCCACCCGCAGGTCCACGCGCTCGTCGAGCTCGGCGGCCTCGCGGTCGACGCCGATCAGCACGGTGCTGTAACGGGCCGGGCCGGGTTTGGGCAGGTTCGCCGAGAACGGCTCGCCGGTGAGCTCGATGACCTCCAGCGCGCGCACGATGCGGCGCGTGTTCGTGGGCAGGATGGCGGTGGCCGCGACCGGATCCTGCTCGGTGAGGCGCGCGTAGAGGACGGCTGTCCCGCGTTCGGTGGCCTCGGCTTCGAGCCGTGTGCGCACGGCCGGGTCGGTGCCGGGGAACTTCAGGTCGTCGAGCACCGCCTGCACGTAGAGGCCCGAGCCGCCGGTGAGCACGGGCACGCGGCCGGCGGCGAGGAGGTCTTCGATCACTCGGCGGGCATCACGCTGGTAGGCGGCGACGGACGCGGTCTCGGTCACGTCGAGCACGTCGAGCAGGTGGTGGGGCACGCCGCGCCGCTCGGCCTCGGTGGCCTTGGCCGTGCCGAGGTCCATGCCGCGGTAGAGCTGCAGCGCGTCGGCGTTCACGACCTCACCGCCGAGGGCGAGGGCGAGCTCCACGGCCAGCGCCGTCTTCCCGGTGGCCGTGGGACCGACGACGGCCACCGGACGAGGCGGCTGAGCAGGGCTGATCACGCTGGCCGAGGGTACCTGGACGGGGAGGACCGCCGACACGGAGCGTCAAGGAGAAGTAGGATCACTGGCTTCAGGTGGCTCATCCAGTACCACGGCAGGCGCTGAGCTGCTTGAATGCCGCTGGGGCCCCATGCCCCCGGAGAGCACCACCGCGTAACCCGGCCCCGCAGCACGCGGGGCGCCCGCACCAGCGGGCGTACAGGCGATAAGGAGCCTGCGATGGCCCAGGAGAACACGTCCAGCGGCACCCCGGCACCGCACCCGGTGCCGCACGCGCCCGGCAGCGCCCAGGCCGCACCTCCGGTGCCGCCCGCCGAGCCCAGCCCGTCCACCTGGGGCCGGGTCGACGCCGAGGGCACCGTTTTCGTCTTCACCACCGACGGCGAGCGCGCGGTCGGGGTCTGGCAGGCCGGCACGCCCGACGAGGGCCTGGTGCACTACGCCCGCCGCTTCGACGACGTGCGCACCGAGGTCGAGCTGCTGGAGACCCGGCTGACGTCCGGCGTCGGCGACCCGAAGCACGCGCTGTCGAACGCCACGCAGATCCGCGACGGACTGGCCGAGTCGGCGCTGGTCGGCGACCTGGTGGCGCTGGCCGCGCGCGTCGAGTTCGTGATCGCCGAAGCCGAGAAGGCCCTGGCCAGCGTGAAGCAGGAGCGCGAGGAGGCCCGCGCGGCCGCCGTCACGCGCAAGCAGGCGCTGGCCGAGGAGGCGGAGACGATCGCCGCCGACTCGACGCAGTGGAAGGTCGCGGGCGACCGGCTGCGCACGATCCTCGACGAGTGGAAGACGGTCAAGGGCGTCGACCGCAAGACCGACGACGAGCTGTGGAAGCGGTTCTCCAAGGCCCGCGAGGCGTTCAACCGCCGCCGCGGCTCGCACTTCGCGGAGCTGGACAAGCAGCGCGCGAGCGCCAAGCACCGCAAGGAAGAGCTCATCGCCGAAGCCGAGTCGCTGGCCGAGTCCGACGACTGGGGCGCCACCGCCGGCCGCTACAAGGAGCTCATGGCCGAGTGGCGCGCCGCGGGCCGCGCGCCCAAGGACAGCGACGAGGCCCTGTGGCAGCGTTTCCGCGCCGCCCAGGACGCGTTCTTCGCCCGCCGCTCCGCCGTGTTCACCGAACGCGACACCGAGTTCGCCGGCAACGCCGCGCGCAAGGAAGAGCTGCTGGTCGAGGCCGAGAAGATCGACGTCGCCGCGAACCTCGAGGCCGCCAAGTCGGCCCTGCGCCGCATCCAGGAGCAGTGGGACGAGATCGGCAAGGTCCCCCGCGAACGCATCCGCGAACTCGACGGCCGCCTCAAGTCCGTCCAGGACGCCGTGAAGTCCGCCGAGGACAGCCGCTGGCGCCGCACGGACCCGGAGGCCCAGGCCCGCGCCGCCCAGTTCCGCGAGCGCGTGGAGCAGTTCGAGTCCCAGGCCGCCAAGGCCCGCGCCGCGGGTGACGAGCGGCGCGCCAAGAAGGCCGACGAGCAGGCCGCGCAGTGGCGGGAGTGGATGGAAGCCGCGGAGGCCGCGGTGGCGGATCGCTGAGGTTCTTTTCGGTACGGGAAGGGCCGCTCGCCGGGTTTGCCACCGGGGAGCGGCCCTTTTCGTTCGTTCGGGTGGGGTGTGGTCGCGAAGGGTGATCAAGCCAAGCCGAGCAGTTGGCAGTCCGGCGAGGGAAGTTGCTTCGGTTGGAGCAGGGGCCGCGGTTGAGCCGTGCCGCAGAGCGAGTCGCGCCAAGCACAAGCCGACGTTGGCAAGCCCGCGGCACGCCATAACACCAAGAGCATCGCAGCCAAGCCGATCAAGCGCGGCGATCAGAGCGCTGCGCGATCAAGGAATGAACGGTCCCTTCACGCCAGACCAGGGGCCCTCGGATTCCGTTCTTCCAGCTTCACAACCGGCCGATCGCCGTTTCCGCGCACCGCAAAAGTCGACCGCGTGCGAACCCGCGCCGCGCTCGAACTTTGTTGCAGGAGTCTCACGCTTCGGTGTCGAAAAGCAATAGGAGGCTCCGCCCGTCCAGATTGCGCCCGTGGCATTGGCCCGGCAGGTCAACCTTCACCGCGAGAGTGCCGGGAAGGAATTAACGCCACTCGGTGATCTTGCGCGCGGCCTTGGCGAGGCCGGGCAGGTCGCGCAGGCAGTGGCCACGCAGCACGAGGTCGTCGACCTCTACCGCTCGGCTTTGGCGGCGAGTGGGCACGGCGGCCCGAGGGGGCGAGAACGCGCACTGCGGGGCCGTGCTGTTCCGCGGTTCCTTCGACGATCAGGCCTGGGTAGATGTCTCTTCGAACTACGGGATGCGCAGGTCGACCTGCCGGCCGGAGTCCACCAAGCCACGAGCCGGCTCCGGCAGACCGGTTGCCGGACTGGCCTCGGCCTTCTTCAGGTTCTCGACGAGCATTTCCTCGATCACCGGATGATCCTCCGTGGAGGTTCCTCGCCCGCCGCCGCTCAAGCCCGCGAAAAAGCCGTCCTCATCCACATCGTCGCCAGCACGATCGTCGCGATCCACGCCACGATCATGCCGATCCCCGGGCCGCCGCCGACGGCGCCGTTGGCGTGCGACGACTGCTGCGACCAGACCGACAGCAGGCCGTCGACGGAGGCGAACCAGCCGCCGGCCGCGCAGCACCAGGCGAGCCACCAGCGGCGGGTCGCGAGGGCGAGTGCGCCGGCGATGACGCCGATGCCGGTGGAGGTGGCGGCGAACAGCTGCGGGATGCCGCCGCCCTGGCCCTGCAGGACCTGGTAGCCCGCGTGGTCGCCGACCCACGGCAGGAACTGCGCCACCAGCAGCACGACGATGAACACCGCGATGGAGAAGCCGCGGCGGCCGAGCTCCACCGTGCGGGACGCGCGGGTGCCCGCCTGGTCGATCTCGTCGGTCAGCTTGTCGTCGACCTCGGCCGGCGTTCCTGGCTCGCTCACAGCGCACACCCACTCACCGGGGCGGGCTGCGCGGCCGGGGCTCCGAAGCCCGGCAGCCCCAGCGTGACCCCGCTCGTCTTGGGCCGAAGACCGGCTTCGGCGTTGTCGCCCGCCGTGGTGCGGCGGTGGGTCAGGAGGTCGCCGTCGGCGACCAGGTGGTGGGGCGCGCCGTAGGTGATCACCGTCTCCACGACGTCGCCCGGGCGCACCGCGCGGTCCACAACGGACCCGGCCGGCGTGAAGTGCACGAGCCGCCCGTCGCGGGCGCGGCCGCTCATGCGGTGCGTCTCGGCGTCCTTGCGGCCCTCGCCGGCGGCCACGAGCAGCTCGACCTTGGTCCCGACCAGGTTCTTGTTCTCCGACCAGGAAATCTCGTTCTGCAGCTCCACGAGCCGGTCGTAGCGCTCCTGCACGACCTCCTTCGGCAGCTGGTCGGCCATCGTGGCGGCCGGCGTGCCGGGGCGCTTCGAGTACTGGAACGTGAACGCGCTGGAGAACCGCGCCTCGCGCACCACGTCGAGCGTCGCCTGGAAGTCTTCCTCGGTCTCGCCGGGGAAGCCGACGATGATGTCGGTGGTGATCGCCGCGTCGGGCATCGCCGCGCGCACCTCGTCGAGGATCTTCAGGTAGCGCCCCGAGCGGTACGAGCGCCGCATCTCGCGCAGCACGCGGTCCGAACCAGACTGCAGCGGCATGTGCAGCTGGTGGCAGACGTTGGCGGTCTCGGCCATCGCGTCGATCACGTCGGAGGTGAACGCCGCGGGGTGCGGCGAGGTGAACCGCACGCGCTCCAGGCCGCTGATGCCGCCGGTGGCGCGCAGCAGCTTGCCGAACGCCAGGCGGTCGCCGAACTCGACGCCGTAGGAGTTCACGTTCTGCCCCAGCAGCGTCACCTCGAGCACGCCCTCGGCCACGAGCGCCTCCACCTCGGCGAGGATCTCGCCCGGCCGGCGGTCGCGTTCCTTGCCGCGCAACGACGGCACGATGCAGAACGTGCACGTGTTGTTGCACCCCACCGAAACCGACACCCAGCTCGCGTACGACGACTCGCGCCGCGCGGGCAGCGTCGACGGGAACGTCTCGAGCGACTCGAGGATCTCCACCTCGGCCTCGGCGTTGTGCCGCGCGCGCTCCAGCAGGGTCGGCAGGGCGCCGAGGTTGTGCGTGCCGAACACGACATCCACCCACGGCGCGCGCTTCACGATGTCCGCGCGGTCCTTCTGCGCGAGGCACCCGCCCACGGCGATCTGCATGTCGGGGTTCGCCACCTTGTCCGGGCGCAGGTGGCCCAGGGTGCCGTAGAGCTTGTTGTCCGCGTTCTCCCTCACGGCACAGGTGTTGAACACGACCAGGTCCGGCTTCGCCTCCGCGCTCGCGGGGACGTACCCGGCCTCCTCGAGCTGACCGGCGAGCCGTTCCGAGTCGTGCACGTTCATCTGGCAGCCGAAGGTGCGGATCTGGAAGGTCTTGCGATTCTCGGTCATCGTCCATCAGGGTAACCCCGGCCGACGGGGGTGAAGACGCCGCCCACCTGGTTGTTCGGGGGTCCGGCCTGATCTCGGGCCCCTCGTCCGCGGCGCGGTTTTTGTCGGTGTGCGCTGCGATGATGCCTCCGTGACCGCATGGAGAGAACGACTGGCCGCCCTCGCCCGTGACCGGCTGCCCGCCGAGGCCGTGGAGCCGTGGCTGGGGCTCGTGCGCCCCGCTGTGCACCTGGTGCGGGAGGGAGACGGGGAGCCGGTGGGGCAGCTGGGTGGCGACCCGGCGCTGCCGGACGACGTGGCGTGGCCGGTGTGGGACGAGCGGGGGCCGCTCACGTTCATCGGGTCCGTGGACTGCGCGCGGCTGCCGCCTGAGCTCGACACGCTGCCCGAGCACGGCACGTTGCTGTTCTTCTACTTCGACGGCCGGTACGACGAGGACGACGACCTGCCGGCCGAACCCGAGGACCTCGACGGCAACCAGGTGATCTTCGTCCCGGCCGGCACGCCGACCACCGAGCGGGCCGCGCCCGTCGAGCACCTCGCGTACCCGCGCCGCGAGCTGCACGCCCGCCTCGTCGGCTCGGCGCCCGACGTCGGTCACGTGCTGCTCGAGACCACCACCACGGCTGACGGCGTGCCGCTGAGCAAAGCGGGGTCGCGGGCGGGGCTGTTCGGCGAGCTCGCCTGGGCCGAGACCGAGCGGACCACCCGGCACCAGATCGGCGGTTACGGCACGGCGATCCAGGACGCCTCGGAGACGGAGATCGCCGCGATGGCGCTCGAAAGCCGCCGCCGGGACCCGCGGCTGGCCGAGGAAGGCGCGCGCTGGGTGCTGCTCGCCCAGTTCGACAGCGACGACGACGTGGACATGATGTGGGGCGACGTCGGCACCATCTACTGGGCCATCCGGTCCGACGAGCTGGCGGCGGGGAGGTTCGAGACGGCCCGGTTCACGATGCAGTGCACATGACGCGCTCGGGCGCACCGCCCGTCTGGCACGATCGCCCCATGCGGTGGAGGCGGACGGCGGCGGTCGTGACAGCGGTGCTCGTGGCCGGGCTGACCGCGGCGTGCGGCCCCAGCTTCGAAGGTCTGCACCTGCGGATAGCGGCGGGCGCGGTCGGCGGCGTCTACAACAACCTCGCCCGGCCGCTCGCGTCCGCCTGGGCCGCGGACCTGGGCATCGAGGCGCCGGAGGTCATGGCCACGCAGGGTTCGCGCGACAACATCAACCGCGTGCTGTCCGGTGGTGCCGACGTGGCGTTCGTGGCCGCCGACCTCGCCGCCGAGTCCGCCCAGCAGCACCCGGGCCAGCTCACGGCGCTGGCGCGCATCCACGACGACTACCTGCACATCGTGGTGCGCGCCGATTCGCCTTACACGTCGGTGTCGATGCTGAAGGGCCGCCACATCGCGGTGGGCTCGCCCGAGTCGGGGGTGGAGTACATCGCCAACCGCGTGCTGGCCGTCGCCGGGCTCAGCAACGCGGTGAGCGTGCAGCAGCTGGGCCTCGACGACTCCCTCAAGGCCCTCGAAAACCGCCAGGTCGACGCCCTGTTCTGGTCCGGCGGCCTGCCGACCCCGCTGATCACGCAGTACACGCAGAAAGTGGGCCTGCGGCTGCTCGACATGGCCAGCCTGATGGAGGGCATGCAGGCCTACAGCCCCGTCTACGGCACCGCCACCATCCCCGGCAGCACCTACAACCAGGCCGGCCCGGTCACCACGCTGGTGGTGCCCAACTTCCTCGTGGTCCCCACGAAGATGTCCGCCGACGTCGCCGAGGCCCTCACCCGCGGCCTCTACGATTCCCGCCCCGCCCTGGCGAGGGCCAACCGCGCGGCGCTCTCGATCGACGTCCACCCGGGCATCGAGACCGAGCCGCTGCCGCTGCACCCGGGCGCGCTGACGTACTACCGGAGCCTCAAGATCTAGCGACCTGCAGGTCCAGCTCGATCCGCAGCCCGCCGCCGTCCGGCAGCGACAGCCGCATGTCCCCGCCGGAGTGGCGCACGATCTCGCGCACGATCGCCAGCCCCAGGCCCGAACCGGGCACGTTCTGGTGCGCACTGCTGCGCCAGAACCGGTCCACCGCGCGTTCGAGCTCGTCCTCGCGCAGGCCGGGCCCGTGGTCGCGCACGGCGAGCGTGACACCCTCGCCGGCTTGCGCGGCCGACACGTGCACCGAGGTGCCCGCGCCGGTGAACTTCAGGGCGTTGTCGATCAGCGCGTCGAGGATCACCTCGAGTCCGCGCGGCGGCAGCAGCACACGCGCGCCGTTCACGTCGGCGTCGGTTTCCAGCGCGACGTCGCGCGCGGCGCCCACCACGCTCCAGTCGGCGACCCGGTCGGCCACCACCGCACCGAGGTCCTCGGCCACGAGCTCCCCGCCCGCCGACTCGGCGCGGGCCATCGACAACAGCTCGTCGAGGATCTGGTTGAGACGGCTCGCGTCCACGCGCGCGGCATCGAGGTCGGCGGCCGCGGTTTCGTCGTCCACGTGGCCTTCGAGGTTGCCCAGCCGCAGCTTCAGCGCCGTCAAGGGATTCCGCAGCTGGTGCGACGCGTCGGCGACGAACGCCCGTTGCGCCGCCAGCGCTTCCGACACGCTCGCCGCCATCCGGTCGAACGAACGGCCGAGCTTGCGCAGCTCCGGCGGCCCGCCGCTCTCCCCCACCGGCTCGGCTTCGCGCCCGCTCACCACGGCCGCCACGAGCGCGCCCGTCGCCTCGTCGAGCCGGCGCACGGGCCGCAACGTCCAGCGCACCACCGGGATCGCGACGAGCAGCGCCAGCCCGAACGCGATCACCGCGCCCGCGGCGAGCACGAGCCACTGCCACAGCAGCCGCGTGCGCACGTGGTCGGTCGAGGACTCCGTGACGACGACCCCGCGCACCTCGCCGTCGATGAGGATCGGCTCGGCCAGCACCAGCGGCGCCGACGACCACGGCATGAGCAGCGGGCCCGGTTCCGGGTGACGGCCGGCGAGCGCCTCGTTGACCGGGGCGGCGATGGCCGTGCGGTCGATGCGCGCCGCGTCGGTGCCGCCGAGCGAGCTGAGCACCGCCACGCCGTCCTGGTTCACCACCACGACCTTCACGCCGTACACCTCGGTGTAGCGGCGCAGCTCCGGTTCGAGCAGCGCGGGCCGGTTGTCGATCAGGGGCCGCTGCGCGAGCGAAGCGAACCGCGCGGTGTCCGTGAGCCGGTCGAGGAACAGGTTCTGCTGCAGGCTGTTGGCCATCGTCAGCGCCAGGGGGATGCCGAGCCCGAACACCAGCAGCGCGACGAGCGTGACCACGATCCCCTGGAGGCGGACGCGCACGGCTCAGCCCCGCCCGCCGCCGAGGCGGTAGCCCACGCCGCGGACGGTCTCGATCAGCGCCGGCCGCCCGAGTTTCGTGCGCAGCGTGGCCACGTGCACGTCGAGGGAACGACTCTCGGCCGCGCCGCGGTGGCCCCACACCTCCGTGAGCACGTGCTCGCGCGAACACACCGAACCACGCGCGCCCGCGACGAGCGCCAGCACCTGGAACTCCTTGCGGGACAAGGCGATCGGCTCGCCGGCCACGAGCACCTCGTGGCGCGCGAGGTCGATGGTCACGTCGCCGACCTCGATCTTCGGCGCGGGCCCGTCGGCGCGTTCGCCACGCCGGCGTCGCACCGCCTCGACGCGCGCGAGCAGCTCCTCGACGTCGTAGGGCTTCACGAGATAGTCGTCCGCGCCCGCACGCAGGCCCTGCACCCGGTCGTCCACTTCGCCGCGCGCCGACACCACGATCACGGCGACGTCGCTGACCGCGCGGATGCGGCGGCACAGCACCACGCCGTCGATGTCGGGCAGGCCGAGGTCGAGCAGCACCACGTCGACGTCGTGCACGCGGTCCAGCACCCCGGCGCCCGACGGCAACCGTTGCATTTCCAGGCCGCGCCGCGTCAGCGCGGGCACGAGGGCGCCCGCGACCCGGTCGTCGTCCTCAACCAGCAGCACCCGCACCGCTCGCCTCCCCGGTGATCCAGCCCACGGTAGCGGGGAACTCTAGGGGGCACCCGACCGCGACCACGACAGGGCACAAAGGATCACTCTGCGTCACCCGTCTGGACCGCACAGCGTGATTTCGAGATGCGCCCGCGGCTAGGCTGAGCAGCACGGACGGCCGTCGACCGGCGAAGACGCCGTCGAAAGCCGATACGTTTTTGAAACCCTAAGTATTGCTCAAGCCGCCTTTACAAAGGGTCCGACCGGAGTAGGTTTCCGCCATCGACGGGGACCTGGTGCCTCGGATGCCGGTGGTGAAGGAGCTCTGGAGGCCAAGATGACCGCGGAGGTGGCGGCGCCGATGATCAAGGCGACCGCCGTGAACAAGTTCTTCGGCGACCTGCACGTGCTGAAGGAGATCACCCTCGAGGTACCTCGCGGCCAGGTCGTGGTGGTGCTCGGGCCGTCGGGCTCGGGCAAGTCGACGCTGTGCCGCGCCATCAACCGGCTGGAGCCGATCAACTCGGGCGAGATCGCCGTCGACGGCGTGCCCCTGCCGGCCGAGGGCAAGGCCCTCGCGGCACTGCGCGCGGACGTCGGCATGGTCTTCCAGTCGTTCAACCTGTTCGCGCACAAGACGATCCTCGAGAACGTGATGCTCGCGCCGGTGAAGGTCCGCAAGGCCTCGTCGGCCGATGCCCGCAAGACCGCGATGGAACTGCTCGAACGGGTCGGCATCGCGAACCAGGCGGACAAGTACCCGGCCCAGCTTTCGGGCGGCCAGCAGCAACGCGTGGCGATCGCCCGGGCGCTCGCGATGCGCCCCAAGGTGATGCTGTTCGACGAGCCGACCTCGGCGCTGGACCCGGAAATGGTCCAGGAGGTGCTCGACGTGATGACCGGCCTCGCCAAGGACGGCATGACCATGCTCGTCGTCACCCACGAAATGGGTTTCGCCCGCAGGGCAGCCGATCGGGTGATCTTCATGGCCGACGGCGAAATCGTCGAGGACACCACGCCGGACGAGTTCTTCACCAAGCCGAAGAGCGATCGGGCGAAGGACTTCCTCGGCAAGATCCTCACCCACTGAGAATCCCGCAGTTTTCCCTCGGCACCTTCGCCGTACCCGGGTGGCCTCCGACGAGCCACACCGACGACAGATACAGGAGAAGTCAATGAGGATCCGCACCCTCGCGGTGGGCCTGCTCGCCGGCGGCCTGCTGCTCACGGCCTGCGGCAAGGAAGGCACGCCCGCCGCTCCCGGCGACGCCAGCGGCGCGAACACCGCGGCCCTGCCGACCTACACCGTGGCGCAGAACGTGGACCTGGCCGGCTCGCCGGTCTTCGCGAAGATCAAGACGGCCGGCGCCGTGACCGTCGGTGTCAAGGACGACCAGCCGGGTCTCGGCCTGAAGGACCCGACCACGGGCAAGTTCGAGGGCTTCGACATCGAGATCGCCCGGATGATCTCCGCCGGCCTCGGCATCGCCCCGGACAAGATCAAGTTCGTCACGGTCGACTCGGGCGCCCGTGAGCAGGCCATCTCCAACGGCCAGGTCGACTACTACGTCGGCACGTACACGATCACCGACAAGCGCAAGACCCAGGTCTCGTTCGCCGGCCCGTACTTCCAGGCCGGCCAGGACCTGCTGGTGCGCAAGGACGACACGACGATCACCGGCCCGGAGACGTTGAAGGGCAAGAAGGTCTGCTCGGTGACCGGGTCGACCCCGATCCAGCGCGTGCGTGACCAGGGCCTCACGGAGCCGGGCAACATCGTCGAGTTCCAGAAGTACTCGCAGTGCGTGGACAAGCTGAGCACCAAGGACGTCGACGCCGTCACCACCGACGACGCGATCCTCAAGGGCTTCGCCGCACAGGACCCGGACTCGTTCAAGGTCGTGGGCAAGCCGTTCTCGCAGGAGCCCTACGGCATCGGCCTGAACAAGGACGACAAGGTGCTGCGCACCAAGATGGACGACCTCCTGCAGGCCAGCCTGGACGACGGCACCTGGCAGAAGATCTACGACGCCACCCTCGGCAAGTCCGGCGCGACCGCGACGAAGCCGACCATCCAGCGCTACTGATCCAGCTCTGCGGCCGGTGGACGGGGTTCCCGTCCACCGGCCGTGCCACGTGAACCTACGGACGCGGGGAAGGCTCGATGGACGTCCTGCTCGACAATCTGGACCTCTTCGGTCCGTTCTTCTTGCGCACGATCGAACTGTTCCTGATCGCCGGCGCCGCCAGCCTCGTGTTCGGCACGATCCTGGCGATGCTGCGGGTGAGCCCCGTGCCGGTGCTCAGGGCGATCGGCACGGTCTACGTGACCATCGTGCGCAACACGCCGCTGACCCTGGTGTTCGCGTTCTTCGTCTTCGCGTACCCCCTGCTGAACATCCTCAAGCTCGACTACTTCCCGTACGCCTGCGTCGCGATGACGGTGTACACGTCGGCGTTCATCTGCGAGGTCGTGCGCTCGGGCATCAACACGGTGCCCGTCGGCCAGGCCGAGGCGGGCCGCGCGCTCGGTCTCTCGTTCGGCCAGATCCTCGGCCAGGTGGTCCTGCCGCAAGCGCTGCGGTCGGTGGTCCCGCCGCTGATCAGCACGCTCATCGCGCTGCTGAAGAACACCACCATCGCGAGTGGCTTCTCCGTCGCGGAAGCCGGCGCGATCCGCCAGTACGTCTCCGAGCGCGGCGACAGCCAGCTGGTCGCCCTCCTGTGGGTGGCGCTCGGGTTCATCATCCTGGTCGCCGTGCTCTCGTTCGTGCAGATCAGCCTCGAGAAGCGCTGGAGCGTGGCCCGATGAGCTCCGTCCTGTTCGACGCCCCCGGGCCGAAATCCCGGATGCGGCACCGCCTGTACGCGGTGATCGGCATCCTGGTGGTCGTCGCGCTGATCGCGTTCGTGATCTACAAGTTCGCGGAAAGCGGTCAGTTCGCGGCGAAGAAGTGGGAGTGGCTCCAGTACTCCCAGGTGCAGGCCGACCTGGCCGACGCGGTGCTCGCCACCTTGGAGGCCTTCGCGCTCGGCGCGGTCTTCGCGCTCATCTTCGGCTCGGTGTTCGCCGCCGGTCGGCTGTCCGAGCACAAGGTGATCCGCGGCGTCTCCGCGTTCATCGTGGAGTTCTTCCGCGCGATCCCGCTGCTGATCCTGATGTTCCTGTTCTACTACGGCCTGCCGGCGGTGGGCGTCGACACTTCGCCCTTGTTCGCCGTGGTGCTCGGCCTGACGCTGTACAACGGTTCCGTGCTCGCGGAGATCTTCCGCGCGGGCATCAACTCACTGCCCAAGGGCCAGTCGGAAGCCGCGTACGCGCTCGGCATGCGCAAGACCCAGGTGATGTTCACGGTCCTGCTGCCGCAGGCCATCCGGGCCATGCTGCCGACCATCATCAGCCAGCTGGTGGTGCTGCTCAAGGACACCGCGCTCGGCTTCCTGGTCACCTACCCGGAGCTGTTGTACTACGCCCGCTACATCGGTTCGCAGGGCGCGTTCGGCCGGCCGATCGTGCCGTCGACCATCGTCGCCGCCGTGATCTACATCGTGCTGTGCCTGCTGCTCACGGCGCTGGCCACGTGGGTCGAGAAGCGCAACCGGCGGAGCAAGAAGCACCTCGAACCGACCGACGCCAAGGCGGAGCAGATCGGATTGGCGCACGCGATGGGTCAGCCCTTCTCCGTCTGATCGGTTCGCCCCGAGAAGGCCCCCGCATCCGGTGCGGGGGCCTTTTCGTGCGCTGCTCCGGATGCACCTGTCGGGCCGCGCAGTGGCGGGTTAGCGTCGAAGGGCAGCCCTCGCCCGGCAGGAGCCCGCCCGTGCCCGAACCTCCCCGCAGCCCCGCCGAGAGTGCCGAAGCCGACGCCGTGCTCACCGCCGCCGGTCCGCCGGCCGGGCGCTGGGTCCTGGTGGTGGGCGGCGGCGCCGGGTTCCCCGCGCGGCTGTTCCGCTCGGCCGGCGCAGCTCGTGTGGTCGGCGTCGACGCGGACCGCGCGCTGATCGCGTCCGCCCAGCGGCAAGAGGAACGCGACCCGCTGGGGATCTCGTACGAGGTGCACGAGCCCGCCCGGTTGCCGGTGATCGGCGACTTCGACGTGGTGGTGGCGTTCGGTGTCGCCGCCGAGGCGCTGCCGCACCTGGCGGCGAACGTGCGGCCGGGCGGGCTGCTCGTCCTGTCGCGGACCAGCGGCTCGTGGGAATCGGCTCTGGCGGACGCCGGGTTCGCCTCGGTCGAGCACGTCGGCGAGCCGCCGTCGGTGGTGCCGACCGCGCGGCGGCCCTAGAGCCGCAGCCCTCGGGTCCACTCCGGACGGCCGAGGACATCGGTGCTGTCCACCCACTGGTCGATCGCCCCGATCGCGCCCGGATGCAGGGCGTCGGCGAAGCGGGCGGCGTCCAGAACGCGGTAGGGCCGGCTGTGGAAGCCGCGGACGCGCGGGTCCAGCTCCGCCGTGAGGCCGAGCTGGTTGTGCTGCGCCGCAACGGTTTCATAGGCGTGGGTGAGGTGGGTTTCGCGGGTGTGCCAGTCCGTCGCCGCGAGGGTGCCGCTGAGGTGGGGCGTGAGGGCGGGCGCGAGGGACAGGCGGGCGAACGCGCTGCCGAGCCACTTCGAGTACGGCGGGTAGCGGCGGGCCATCAGCAGGCACACGCGCAGGAGGTCGCGGACGAGCCGCGCGGCGACGACGGCCGAGCCCAGTTCGTCGCCCACCTCGCCGCACCGGCCCACGAAGGGCTCCTCCTGCGCGATGCGGCGCCACTGGCCGGCGAGGACTTCGCGCCACACGTCGTCGGGGTACCAGGACAGGGTGGCGCGCAAGGGTTCGAGGCGACGGAGACCGTCGTGGAACACGGCGCCACCGGTGAGTTCGGCGAGGGTTTGGGTGGGGGTGGTGAGCCAGTCGGCGCGAGACATCGGTGCCCGCGGGACGAAACCGAGGTAGGCGCTGAAGTAGCTGTCGACGTCGGTGATCTCGACCGCGTGGCGCACGGGGCCGTCGGTGGGAGCCATGCGGGTGGTCGGGTCGCCGTCGTTGTCGGCGAAGTTGGTGGGGTAGCCGAGGAATTCGCGGGGCAGCTCGCGGGTGAGCAGGTCGGTGAGCCCGGTCGGATCGTCGACGAACAGCTGCAGCCGCGGGCCCCAGTCGTGGTCGGTGGAGCGCGCGGTGTCGAAGCCGAGGACGTCGGAGCCGCGGCCGAGCAACGCCGCGGAGTAGGTGAGGCCGCGGCGTTCGAGGATCGGGCGCACGGCGTCGGCGTGGAAGCGGCGGGCGAGTTCGAGGCCGGGGAGGAAGTCCACGCCGGTGAGTGTGTCGCGCGCCGGTGGTGCGCGGCGAGGGGTTTTCAGCCGCGCACGAGCCGGCCCGCCTGCCAGACGGCTCGGACGCGGCCGGCGAGATCGGTGACGTCGAGGTCTGCGCCGTGGAGCAGCACCAGATCGGCCCGCAGGCCCGGTGCGACGCGGCCGCGGTCGTCGAGCCGCAGCAGCCGCGCAGCTTCACTCGTGGCCGCGCGCAGGGCTCCGGCGGCGCCGAGGCCGGCGTCGGCGAGCAGGCGCAGCTCGGTCAGCAAGTCGACGTGTGGACGCGGCGCCAGGTCCGAGCCCGCGGCCACGGGGACACCGGCTTCGCGCGCGAGCGCGAGCGATCGCCGGTGCGCCGCGGCGTGCTCGGCCGGGATCGGGGCGAGCGTGGGGACGTACCAGCAGCCGTGGTCGCGCATCGCGGCGACGGCTCGGTCGTCGAGGAACACGCCGTGTTCGATGCTGCGCACACCGGCGCGCGCGGCGGCCGTTGCGGCGACGGCCGTGTGCGCGTGGGCCAGCACATCACGACCGGCACGGCGGGCCTCGTCGGTGACCGCGTGGAGTTCCTCGTCGGTGGGCCGGATGTCCTTGTTCTCGGCGAGGTGGGCCAGCGCGCCGCTCGCCCCGAGCTTCACCCAGTCGGCGCCCGCGCGCACCATCCGCCGCACGGCCGCGCGCGCCTGGTCCGCGCCGTCGAACACCGCGTCCGGCAGAGCCGGGTCGTCGATCCGATCGAGGCGGCCGGTGTCCGCGCCCCACCCGTCGCCGAGGCCACCCGTCGGCGACAGCTGGCGCAGGCTCACGAGGAGGTCGGGGCCTTCGATCCAGCCCTCGCGAAGCGCGTGTTTGAACCCGGCATCGGCGCCCCAGGCGTCACGGACGGTTGTGATGCCTCGTGTGCCCAGGCGGCGCAGGGTGGCGACTGCTTCGAGAATCCTTGCACTGCGCGGAAGCCCTTTCGCGCCGGGGAAAGCGACGTGAACGTGGCAGTCGATCAGGCCGGGGATGAGGAGTCCGCCCTGCCCGTCCCACGGATCCGGACCGTCCACATCAGACCCGACGGCGGTGATGAGCCGGTCTTCGACACGCACATTCGCCGGTTCGGCGGTGCCGGAATCGGGGTCGAACACCCGCACGTTCTTGATGAGCACATCGCCGACCTTAACGAATCATCAAGGGAATCCGAACCGTTTTCGCAAGATCCACATCATGCCTGGTCACGCGCTTTTTTCTGACAGGACGTGCATTTCGGATGATTCGCTGCAATACTCGGATCAAGCCGTTGATCATGAACGGCCACTGGGAAGAACTGGGGAAAGAGTGAAGAACATGAGTGAAATCGGTGCGCCCAAGCGCGCCCGCATCACGGCCGTCGTCGCCGCTTTCGCGGCGGCCAGCCTGGCCACGGCCACTTTCGCCACGGCGCCGGCGTCGGCTTCCACCGCGGATTCGGCGTCGGCGAGCGTGCTGGCGTTGTGCAAGAGCCGCACCTCGGGTTTCCTGATGAAGTGGGGCCCGGTTTCGAAGGAATGCTCCTACACCAGCCCGGCCAGCGGCTGGGGCGGCAAGCTGCGCATCACCTGGAACGTGCAGTCCGGCACCAACCAGACGGCGTGCGTCCAGGCCCGCATGGGCAAGGCCCGCAACCCGGACCCGTGGCAGTCCGTCAGCTGCGGCACGCTCGGCACGGGCACCATCAAGTGGCCGGCCAACACCGCGTCCAATGTGGAGGTTCGCGTGCAGGCCCGCAACAGCCCGGTCACCAACGTCACCTACTCGATCTGACGGGTCGGCGGGGCTCGGCGCTCAGGCGCCGAGTTCCGCCCTGGCCAGGGCGATCGTCTCCTCGGCCAGCGGCGCGAGCTCCGGTTCACGGGCGGCGGCCGCGCGCGAAAGCCGCGTGACGTCGTCCACCCACTGCCCCGTGGCCGGGTTCGGCTCATCGATGCGGGCGAAACCCCTCTCCAGCAACCCGTTCGCGTCCGCCGTCCGGCCGCGGGCCACCGCTTTGATCGCGCCGAGCGCGTTGGCCAGCGCACTCGCGGGGCGGGACCACTCGCCTTCGCGGGCGTGCGCGGCGGGGTCGCCGGAACCGGGGTCGGCCGTCGCCGACACCTCCCGCACCGCCAGATCCAGCCGCCAGAACAGCGGCACCCCGGCGAAGCGCACGAACACCAACCGCCGTTGCCGTGAGTGGAAGAAGTCAGGCGACGTGCGCACGGCGGCGACCGCGCGCACGCGGTCCAGAACCGGCCGAATGTCGGCCACACAGGCGGGCACGCGCCCGTCGGGCACGATCCACTCCACGTCGATGTCGCTGTAGGCGTCGGCGGTGCCGGCCGCGAGGGAACCCCGCAGCCGGGCCGTCGAGTCCGCGCACGCAGCGGCCAGCGCGGTCACGACGGCGCCGGCCAGCTGCGCGCGGATCACCTGCGGAACAGCTTGTTCCCCAGCCACACGATGGGGTCGTACTTGCGGTCGGCCACGCGTTCCTTCATCGGGATCAGCGCGTTGTCCGTGATGTGGATGCCTTCCGGGCACACCTCACTGCAGCACTTCGTGATGTTGCAGTACCCGAGCCCGTGTTCGTCCTGCGCGGCGTCGCGCCGGTCGGCCACGTCGAGCGGGTGCATCTCCAGCTCGGCGATCCGCATGAGGTAACGCGGGCCGGCGAAGGACTCCTTGTTCTCCTCGTGGTCACGCACCACGTGGCAGGTGTTCTGGCACAGGAAGCACTCGATGCACTTGCGGAACTCCTGCGAGCGTTCGACGTCCACCTGCTGCATCCGGTACTCGCCCGGCTTGAGGTCGGGCGGCGGCGTGAACGACGGGATCTCGCGGGCCTTCGTGTAGTTGAAGGACACGTCCGTGACGAGGTCGCGGATCACAGGGAACGTGCGCATCGGCGTCACCGTGATCACCTCTTCCTCGGTGAACGTGGACATCCGCGTCATGCACATCAGGCGCGGTTTGCCGTTCACCTCGGCCGAGCAGGAGCCGCACTTGCCCGCCTTGCAGTTCCAGCGCACGGCGAGGTCGGAGGCCTGCGTGGCCTGCAAGCGGTGGATGATGTCGAGGACGACCTCGCCCTCGTTCACCTCGACCTTGTAGTCCTGCAGCTCGCCGCCGGTCTCGTCGCCGCGCCACACCCGGAAACTGGCCTTGTAGCTCACGCGTTCCTCCCGGAGTGGTTCTCCAGCTCGGCGTCGGTGAAGTACTTGCCGAGCTCGTCGAGCTCGAACAGCTCGAGCAGGTCCTCCCGGAGCGGGATCTGCTCCTTTTCCACCACGTCGACGTCCGGTACCACGGGATTGTCCCCCGCCTTGGCCGAGCACACCAGGAGCTTGTGCCGCCAGTCGGCGTCCATGCTCGGGAAGTCGTCGCGGGTGTGGCCGCCGCGGCTTTCGGTGCGCAGCAGCGCGGCCTGGGCGACGCACTCGCTCACCAGCAGCATGTTGCGCAGGTCCACGGCGAGGTGCCAGCCGGGGTTGAACTGCCGGTGGCCCTCCACGGTCACCTGCGCCATCCGCTGCCGGATCTCGCCGAGCTTCTCGATCGCCTGCCGGATCTCGCCGGCCTTGCGGATGATGCCCACGAGGTCGTTCATCGACTGCTGCAGCTCGGTGTGCAGCGTGTACGGGTTCTCCGCCACGCCCTGGGCCGGCGGGTCGAACGGCGCCAGCGCCATCTTCGCCGCGGCGTCCACGTCGGCTTCGGTCACCTGCGGCCGCGAGTCGCCGAGGCCGTCCACATAGGACGCGGCGCCGAGGCCCGCGCGGCGGCCGAACACCAGCAGGTCGGACAGCGAGTTGCCGCCCAGCCGGTTGGAGCCGTGCATGCCGCCGGAGCACTCCCCCGCCGCGAACAGGCCGGGCACGCTCGCCGCGCCCGTGTCCGGGTCGACCTCGATGCCGCCCATCACGTAGTGGCAGGTGGGGCCGACCTCCATGGCCTCCTTGGTGATGTCGACGTCGGCCAGTTCCTTGAACTGGTGGTACATCGACGGCAGCCGGCGGCGGATCTCCTCGGCCGGCAGGCGGCTCGCGATGTCGAGGTACACGCCGCCGTGCGGGGAGCCGCGGCCTTCCTTGACCTCGCTGTTGATCGCGCGCGCCACCTCGTCGCGCGGCAGCAGGTCGGGCGTGCGGCGGTTGTTGTCCGCGTCGGCGTACCAGCGGTCGGCTTCGTCCTCACTGTCCGCGTACTGGCCCTTGAACACGTCGGGCACGTACTCGAACATGAACCGCTTGTCGTCGGAGTTCTTGAGTACTCCACCGTCGCCGCGGACGCCCTCGGTCACGAGGATGCCCTTCACACTCGGCGGCCACACCATGCCGGTGGGGTGGAACTGCACGAACTCCATGTTGATCAGCTTCGCGCCCGCGCGCAGGGCCAGCGCGTGGCCGTCACCCGTGTACTCCCACGAGTTCGACGTGACCTTGAACGACTTCCCGATGCCACCCGTCGCCAGCACCACGGCCGGCGCGTCGAACAGGATGAACCGGCCGCTTTCGCGCCAGTAGCCGAACGCGCCGGCGACCTTGCCGTCGTTGAGCAGCAGTTCGGTCACGGTGCACTCGGCGAAGACCTTGATCCGCGCTTCGTAGTCGCCGTACTTCGCGAAGTCTTCCTGTTGCAGCGAAACGATCTTCTGCTGCATCGTGCGGATCAGTTCGAGCCCCGTGCGGTCACCGACGTGCGCGAGGCGCGGGTAGGTGTGGCCGCCGAAGTTGCGCTGGCTGATGCGCCCGTCGGCCGTGCGGTCGAACAGCGCGCCGTAGGTTTCCAGCTCCCACACGCGGTCGGGGGCTTCCTTGGCGTGCAGTTCGGCCATGCGCCAGTTGTTGAGGAACTTGCCGCCGCGCATGGTGTCGCGGAAGTGCACCTGCCAGTTGTCGTTCGAGTTCGCGTTGCCCATCGATGCCGCGCAGCCGCCTTCGGCCATCACGGTGTGGGCCTTGCCGAACAGGGACTTGCACACCACTGCCACGCTGAAGCCGCGTTCGCGCGCCTCGATCACCGCGCGCAGACCGGCGCCGCCGGCACCGATCACCACCACGTCGTAGCTGTGCCGTTCGACCTCGGTCATGAATAGAGCCACCTCGGAGCTGGGACGCCGTTGTCTTTCACTGCTGGGAAGAGAGTGCCGACGCTAGCCGACGAACCGCAGATCCGCGATGGCACCACTCGACACGAGCATCACGTAGAGGTCGGTCAGCACGAGCGTGCCGAGCGTGGTCCACGCGAGGTTCATGTGCCGGGTGTTGAGCTTCGAGACCTGAGTCCAGACCCAGTACCGGACGGGATGCTTGGAGAAGTGCTTCAGCCGCCCGCCGGTGACGTGCCGGCACGAGTGGCAGGAGATCGTGTACGCCCACAGCAGCACCACGTTGGCGACGATGATGATGTTGCCCAGCCCGAACCCGAAACCGCTCGGGCTCTGGAACGCCACCACGGCGTCGTAGGTGTTGACCAGCGACACGATCACCGCGACGTAGAAGAAGTAGCGGTGCACGTTCTGGATGATCAGCGGCAGCTTCGTCTCGCCGCTGTACTTCGCGTGCGGCTCGGCCACCGCGCACGCGGGCGGCGAGAACCAGACCGAGCGGTAGTACGCCTTGCGGTAGTAGTAGCAGGTCAGGCGGAAGCCGAGCAGGAACGGCAGGACCAGCGCCCCGAGCGGGATCCAGCTCGGGAAGTCGCCGAACCAGTGCCCGAAGTGGCTCGAGCCTTCGACACAGGAAGTGGACACACAGGGCGAATAGAACGGCGTCAGGTAGTGGTAGTCGGGCACCCAGTACGCAGTGCGCACGAAGGCCCGCACGGTCGCGTAGACGATGAACGTGGCCAGCCCCAGCACCGTGAGCAGGGGTTGCAGCCACCACCGGTCGGTGCGCAACGTCCGGTCGGCCAACAGCGCCCGCCCCGGAGAGCGGACGCCGGAACCGTCCCGGCTGACGTCGTTGTCAGCGGGGGCGCTCACCGCTGGTCGCGCTTGTAGCCGCCGACACCCTCGTCATCGGCGCCTTGCCAGAGCGCCGGATCGTACGGAGTGTCCGGAACCGGCACGCGGTCCACGGGTTTCGCCTGCGCCGGCACGGCCTGCGGGTGGCCGTCCAGCTCCGCGGTGTCGATGTCGAGCCGCTCGACATCGTTGGCCAGCCGGCGCACAGCCGACGCGTCGCCGTACCGAGAGCGCAGGGCGCCCACGCACTGCCGCAACTGGCCGATGGTGCGCCGCAGTTCGGCGAGCTCTGTGGTGGACATCGGGAGCCTCCCTGTTCGGTGGGGCTGACAGGAACCGGGGTGACGATCACTTTCGCCACGTACGACTCTGCCTCGCGTTGTGCTATGTGACAAGTAGCACATTCCCCAGCGTATTGCCTGTTGACCTTGGGAGTCGACCCCTCTTGGTGCCGTGTCGTGATGCGTGGGCCGTGGTGAGACCGTCGTGAGGCCGTCGGAGCGCCGGCGCGACGCGGTGCCACCTGGAAAAACGGGGGCCACTCTCCGGTTTGGGCCGCGTTGAGGTGGTGGGCGACTTGCCCGAATTCCGTCGGACCCGGCGCCGCTGTCAGAGCGGTATCAGGGCCGTGTCAGCGCGAGTGGGCATGGTGGTCCCCAAGACCACCACGAAAGGAAATCCCATGAGCCACACGGTGTCCGTCCCGCAGGGGTTGCCGCTGGAGCGTGACGCGGGGCCGTTCGATCCGCCGCGGGAGATTTCGCGGGTGCGGGACGCGCGCCCGGTGAGCCCGATGCTGTTCCCGGACGGGCACGAGGGCTGGCTGGTGACCGGGTACGACGAGCTGCGGCAGCTGCTGGCCGACACGCGGTTCAGCTCGCGCCAGGACCTCGGCGTGCTGCACGTGCCCTACGAGACGCCCGGGATGCCGGTCGCGACGGAGCCGTCGCCGCAGGTGCCGGGGTTGTTCATCGCGATGGATCCGCCGGATCACTCGCGGCTGCGGCGCAAGCTCACCGGCGCGTTCACCGTGAAGCGGATGAAGCAGCTGGAAGACCACATCGCCGAGGTCGTGGAGCGGCAGCTGGACGCGATGGCCCAGCTGACGCCGACGGTGGACCTGGTCAAGGAGTTCGCGCTGCCGGTGCCGTCGCTGGTGATCTGCGAGCTGCTGGGCGTGCCGTACGAGGACCGGGCCGATTTCCAGGCCAACTCGGCGAAGTTCCTGGTCAAGGAGCAGGAGCTCGAGGAGAAGATGGCCGCCTACGGGGCGCTCACCACGTACCTGGGCGGGCTCGTCGCGGGCAAGCGGGCCGAGCCGGGTGACGACATCCTGTCGGACCTGGCACGTCAGGACGACCTCGGCATCGAGGAGCTCACGGGCATCGCGTTCCTGCTGCTGCTCGCCGGCCACGAGACCACGGCGAACATGCTGGCGCTGGGCACGTTCGCGCTGTTGGAGCACCCCGAGCAGCTGGCCGAGCTGCGCGCCGACCCGGAGCTGATGCCCGGGGCCGTCGAGGAGCTCATGCGGTACCTGTCGGTGGTCGACATCAACTTCCGCTACGCCACCGAGGACCTCGAGCTCGGCGGCGAGACGATCCCGGCGGGCTCGACCGTGGTGGTCTCCCTGCTGGCCGCCAACCACGACCCGCGACGGTTCGAGAACCCGGACACGCTGGACATCCACCGCAACGCGCGCGGGCAGCTGGCGTTCGGCCACGGCGTGCACCAGTGCCTCGGGCAGCAGCTGGCGCGCATCGAGATGCGGGCCGGGTTCGCGGCGCTGTTCCGCCGGTTCCCCACGCTGAAGCTGGCCGTTCCCGCCGAGGAGGTGCCGCTGCGGACGGACATGAACATCTACGGCGTCCACTCGCTGCCGGTCACCTGGACGACCACGGCTCCGTGACGAGGGGGGACAGCGTGCCGCCACACGCTGTTTCCCCAGATTTACTGAATCGATTTTGATAACCCGGCTCACACCGGCTACCGTGGGGCCCGTCACGTTCCTGAGACGCCAGAGCTGCCGTCCTGCGGACCCCCACCACCACCGGGAGCCGGACATGAGCAGCACTCATCCCGTCGTCGCCGAGGTCACCGAGCGCATCGTCGCGCGCAGTGCGCAGACGCGGGCCGCACACCTCGCGCGCAGCGCCGCGGCCCACGAAGAAGGTCCGGTGCGCCGGGGCCTCGCGTGCAGCAACCTCGCGCACGGGTTCGCCGCGATGGAGGGCGTGGACAAGGCGGCGCTGCGCGAGCTGCGGGCGCCCGGCGTGGCGATCGTGTCGTCGTACAACGATCTGCTCTCGGCGCACCAGCCGATGCGCGAGTACCCGGAGTGGCTCAAGAAGTCGGTGCGCGCCGCGGGTGGCGTGGCGCAGTTCGCGGGCGGGGTGCCGGCGATGTGCGACGGGATCACGCAGGGCCGGGCGGGCATGGAGCTGTCGCTGTTCAGCCGCGAGGTGATCGCGATGGCGACGGCGATCGCGCTGTCCCACGACCTGTTCGACGCTTCGCTGCTGCTCGGCGTGTGCGACAAGATCGTGCCCGGCCTGCTGATCGGCGCGCTGTCGTTCGGGCACCTGCCGGCGATCCTCGTGCCGGCCGGGCCGATGAACTCCGGCTTGCCCAACAAGGAAAAGGCCCGCGTGCGCCAGCTCTACGCCGAGGGCCGCGCCACGCGCGAGGACCTGCTCGACGCGGAGGCGGCGTCGTACCACTCGGCGGGCACGTGCACGTTCTACGGCACGGCGAACTCGAACCAGATGGTGGTGGAGGTGATGGGCCTGCACCTGCCGGGTGCGAGCTTCGTGCCGCCGAACACGCCACTGCGCCAAGCGTTGACGGAGGAGGCCGGCCGGCGGGTGGTCGCGCTGTCGCGCGGCGCCGAGTACACGCCGATTTCCCGGGTGCTGGACGAAAAAGCGTTCGTGAACGGCATCGTCGCGCTGCTCGCCACGGGTGGTTCGACCAACCACACCATGCACCTCGTCGCGGTGGCCGCGGCGGCGGGCATCCAGCTGACGTGGGACGACTTCTCGGACCTCTCGGCCGTGGTGCCGCTGCTGGCGCGCGTGTACCCGAACGGCGCTGCGGACATCAACCACTTCCACGCCGCGGGCGGCATCCAGTTCCTGGTCGGCACGCTGCTCGACGCCGGGTTCCTGCACGAGGACGTGCACACCGTCGCCGGGTTCGGGCTGCGCCGCTACACGCAGGAGCCGATCCTGTCCGACGGTGAGCTGGTGTGGCGCGACGTGCCCACCCGCAGCCTCGACGAGGACGTGCTGCGGCCGGTGTGGCGCCCCTTCGCGCCGGACGGCGGGCTGCGCATGGTGGCCGGCAACCTGGGCCGGGCCGTGACGAAGGTTTCGGCGGTGGCGCCGGAACACCGCGTGGTGCAGGCGCCGGCGCGGGTGTTCACGTCGCAGGAGCCGTTCACGGTGGCGTTCGAGGCCGGTGAGCTCGACCGTGACGTCGTGGTTGTGTTGCGGCAGCAGGGTCCGCAGGCCAACGGCATGCCGGAGCTGCACGGCCTCACGCCGGCGCTGGGGGTGTTGATGGACCGCGGTTTCCAGGTCGCGTTGCTCACCGACGGCCGGATGTCCGGCGCGTCGGGCAAGATCCCCGCGGCCATCCAGGTCACGCCGGAAGCCGCCGTGGGCGGGCCGATCGCGCGCCTGGCCGACGGCGACATCGTGCGCTTCGACGCCCGCACCGGCACCCTCGACGTGCTAATCGAGGCCGACGAGTTCGCCCGCCGCGACCTGGTGGACGCGCCGGTCGCCGAGGCGGACGGCACTGGCCGAGAGCTGTTCGCCGCGCTGCGGCGCGCGGTCGGTCCCGCCGACCAGGGCGCCAGCGTGTTCGGCCCGCTCACCGCGGAGCTGGACCTGCTCCGCGCCGCTCCGGGCGAGCGGGGCACACTCGGACTGTCAGTGCACACTTTGGAAACCCAGGAGGTCGGTCAGTGACCACGGGCTCGGACCTGCTCGCCCTGTCCCCCGTCATGCCCGTCGTCGTGATCGACGACGCCGACGACGCCGTACCCACCGCGCGCGCCCTGCTCGCCGGCGGGATCGGCGTGATCGAGCTGACGCTGCGCACGCCGGCCGCGCTCGCCGCCATCGAGCGCGTGGCCTCCGAGGTGCCGGACATCGTCGTCGGCGCGGGCACGGTGACCTCCCCCGCGCAAGCCGCGCAGGCCGCCGACAGGGGCGCGAAGTTCCTCGTGACCCCCGGCTGCACCGACGCCGTGCTCGACGCCTGCTTCGCCACCAACCTCCCGTTCCTGCCCGGCGCCGCCACGGTGTCCGAAGCCATGCGTCTGACGGAACGCGGCCTCACCGCCCTGAAGTTCTTCCCCGCGGAAGCCAGCGGCGGCGTCGCCTTCCTGAAGTCCCTCGGCGGCCCCCTGCCGGCCCTGACCTTCTGCCCGACCGGCGGCATCACGGTGGACTCCGCACCGTCCTACCTGGCCCTGCCCAACGTCGGCTGCATCGGCGGCTCGTGGCTGACGCCCGCGAAGCTGTTGGCGGCCAAGGACTTCGGGACGGTGGAGAAGCTGGCAGCGGAGGCTGCTGCGCTTCGCGGGTGACTTGCTTTCGGCGCTCCTGCCTCGGGTTCGCCGGGGGCAGGAGCGCCATGGCTCACTCGGTGGTGAGGCCCTTGTCGCTTCGGCGGTGGGAGCCGAACTAGTGCACCGGGCCGGCTTCGGAGCGGTTCAGTCGAGGGTGGCGTCGTCGAGGATGGTGGATTCGGCGCCGTATTCGCGGAGCTCGTCGCGGATGACGGTGTAGGCGAGGCCTTGCGGATAGCCCTTGCGCCCCAGGAACCCGAGCAGGCGGCGGATGGCGGTCTGCTCGTCGACGTTTCCGAGTGACCCCAAGCGTTTCCGCACGAGCTCGCGCGCCCGCTGCTCTTCCGCTTCGCGGTCGACCTCGCCGGCGGCCTGCACTGCGATCTCGTCGTCGACGCCCTTGCGCCGCAACTCGGCCACCAGCGCCGTGCGCGAAAGCCCTTGGCCGGCGTGCCGGGCCTTGACCCACATCTCGGCGAACTCGGCGTCGTTGACGAGCCCGGCGCGGTCGAGCTTGCCGAGGAGGGTTTCGATGGTGTCGTCGTCGAAGCCCTTGCGCCGCAACGTCTGCCGCAGCTCGTCGACCGTCCGCGGCCGCGCGGCCAGGAGATCGAAGCAGATCTCCTTGGCCTTCTTCGCCCGCTCCTCCGGCGCCAACTCGGCCGGCTCCACCTTCGGCGCCCTCGCCACTACGCCCGTCCTCCTTCACCACACACCGCCGCCACCTGCCCTCCCGGACAGACAGCACCTCCGCCGCTCAACCGCCTACTCCCGCAAGGCAGCCACCTCACCGAGCCGACGATCCCCCACCGACCAGCCGACTCGGCACACTCACTCCACCAACCCCGCCCTAGCCGTCAGACCGCCGCACATCCCCGGCTATCCGCCCCGACGAGCACACCTCAAACCAACCCCACCGGGAGCCCAACAGCTCGCCCCTGGCGGGAACATGGGGTTCGACCCCACACGACACCGCAGATGATCCAGGCAAGCGCCCTTCGCGAGCACACCCCACCCGAATCAGCCAGTCACCTCACCAACCCAACCCAACCCCGCCGGGGTCCAGGGGGCTCGCCCCTGGCGGGGGTGTGGGGGTTCGACCCCCACAGGACACCTGAGCCGATCCGCCAGGCAAGCGCACTCCGCGAGCACACCTCACCCCACCGACCGACTCAAGCCGATCCGCCAGGCAAGCGCACTCCGCGAGCACACTTCACCCCGCCGACCGACTCGAATCGATCAGCCGGGTGAGCGCGTTCCGCGAACACGACTCACCCCTCCGATCGACTTCAGAAGTCCACAGGCGCCGGCACCGCAGCTTCAGCGACCTCGGCGTCGACCTGGGCGCCGATGCCGAGCTTCTCCTTGATGCGCTTCTCGATCTCGTTGGCGATGTCCGGGTTGTCGCGCAGGAACTTCCGCGCGTTTTCCTTGCCCTGGCCGAGCTGGTCGCCCTCGTAGGTGTACCAAGCGCCGGACTTGCGCAGGATGCCCTGGTCGACGCCCATGTCGATGAGCGAGCCTTCGCGGGAGACGCCGTGGCCGTAGAGGATGTCGAACTCGGCCTGCTTGAAGGGCGGGGCCATCTTGTTCTTCACGACCTTGACGCGGGTGCGGTTGCCGACCGGCTCGCCGCCGTCCTTGAGGGTCTCGATGCGGCGCACGTCGAGCCGGATCGAGGCGTAGAACTTGAGCGCCTTGCCACCGGTCGTGGTCTCCGGCGAGCCGAACATGACGCCGATCTTCTCGCGCAGCTGGTTGATGAAGATCGCCGTGGTGCCGGAGTTGTTCATCGCACCGGTCATCTTGCGCAGCGCCTGGCTCATCAGGCGAGCCTGGAGACCCACGTGCGAGTCACCCATCTCGCCCTCGATCTCGGCGCGCGGCACGAGCGCGGCGACGGAGTCGATGACCAGGATGTCGAGCGCGCCGGAGCGGATCAGCATGTCCGCGATCTCCAGCGCCTGCTCACCGGTGTCGGGCTGCGACACCAGCAGCGCGTCGGTGTCGACGCCGAGCTTCTTGGCGTACTCCGGGTCCAGCGCGTGCTCCGCGTCGATGAACGCCGCGATGCCGCCGGCCTTCTGCGCGTTGGCCACCGCGTGCAGGGCGACCGTGGTCTTACCGGAGGATTCCGGCCCGTAGACCTCGATGACACGGCCTCGCGGCAGCCCGCCGATCCCGAGCGCGACGTCGAGGGCGATCGCGCCGGTGGGGATCACGGCGATGGGCGCGCGGCCCTCTTCGCCGAGGCGCATCACCGAGCCCTTGCCGTACTGCTTGTCGATCTGCGCAAGGGCGAGCTCGAGAGCCTTGTCCTTGTCGGGTGCTGCTGGCATTGGGGTCCACCTCGCTGGTTGGCCTGTGTGGCTTGTTCGGTTGTCCAGATCAAGCTCTGTCCGGTCCGACGCTACGGGGAGGGACCGACAATTCTCGGCGCGGCGACCGATCTGTGGATCGCCGGCCCCCGGTGTGCACAACACTGTAGACGAACAGGTGTTCGAGGGTTGCGGCGACACGCCCGTCCGCTAGGATTTTTCGCTCTTTCGAGCTGCCTCTCCCCCGATCGACCCTGGAAACCGCAGGTCAGCGCCGTTCCGGCGGGATGTCGAAGGCCTCACACACCTCACGCCAGATCTGCTTCGCCGAGATTCCCGCCGCCAGCGCCTGGTCGACGGTCTTGCCGCCGAGCCCGCTGAGCACGTGGTCCTGGGCCAGCACAGCGGCCCGCCCGGGGCCGAACTCGTCCGCCATGAGCCGCCGGAAAACCGTGATACGCATCGGCCGAATGCTAGCTCGCGGGTTTCGCGGCGGCGCGAACGGCCCGTTCGCGCCGCGGCTGCGAACGGAAATCCGTCACTCGCCGGGCTGCACGCTCTGCTCGAAGTAGTCCGCGAGCGTCCCCGGGGTCGGCGCGGCGCCCTGACCTGCGGAATTGACCTGGTAGATGAACCCGACGAGCGGCCGGTCGGACACCGTGAACACGAGCACCGCCGCGTTCTGCCCGGCCGCCGACGAGTAGTGGCCCTCGAGCCCGTTGCCCTTCCACGCGGCCTCGACGCGATCACCGCCCGCGGAGGCGAGCAACCCGTCCGTGTACTGCTTCAGCACCGCAGCCGAGGAGCCCTGCACGTACGTCACCTGCGTGCCCGCGCGACCCGGCGCCGCACACGTCGAAGTGGCGCCGAGGCTCTTCGCGGGCGCGGCCGGGCCGTTGCCCATGCCCGGCCGGCAACCGCCCGTGTCGGCGACCTTCCCGGCGAGCTGGCGCAGGCACCCGGTGAGGCCCTGGGCGTCGGTCTGCCCGGGCGTGCGGCACTGGTCGGCGGTGTAGGTCTGCGCCGACGAGGACGACGTGAGGAACACCGTGAGCCCCGCCGCGACCAGCACGACCACCGCCACCGCGACGCCGATCCACAGCTTCGCCCGGCTCTTCTTCGCCGGCGCGGCCACCGGGGCGGGAGCGGGCGAGTACGTCGGGAAGTTCGACGGCGCCGGCCCGGTCGGGAACGAGGGCTGCGCGTAGCCGGCGGGCGGCTGTTGCTGCCGGGGCGGCGGGTATCCGCCCGGCGGCGCGTACGCCGGCGTACCGGCCGCGACCTGGCCTTCCACGTTCTGCGTCCGCATCGACAGCCCGTCGCGCGCCACGTGCTGCGCGCCGAGCGCCACGGCCGTCTCCGGCTGGTCGAGGCTCGCGGGCACCACGTCGAGCTTCTCCGCGATCATCGACCCGACCAGCGGCAGCCGGCTCGACCCGCCGACCAGGTAGATGCCGGCGAGCCGGTCGGGCGTGAGGCCCGCCGTGCGCAGCGTGCGCGCGAGCAACTCCACGCTGCGCAGCATCGCCGGACGCACCAGGCCTTCGAGCTCGCCGCGGGTGACCAGCACGTCCTTGAACGGCTCCGGCATCGGCACCTCGGTCTGCGGGTGCCGCGACAGCGCCTCCTTGGCCGCCCGCACATCCTCCTGCAACGCGCGCCGCGTGCGCCGGTCGGCGGTGGACTCGGGGCGCAGAAGGCGTTGCCAGCGCTGGGGATCCGAGTGCGAAACCTCGCGCCCGACGTGCACCATCAGCGCCTGGTCCACGTCGAGGCCGCCGAGGTCGGGCAGGCCGTCTTCGGCGAGCACGACGTAGCCGTTCTGCGTCGCGCCGACCACCGCGACGTCGAACGTGCCGGCGCCGAGGTCGTACACCGCGAGCGCCTGGCCGGGCGCGAGGCCCTTGCCGGGGAACGACGCGAAGTGCGCGGCCGCGGCGACGGGTTCGGGCACCAGGACCACGCTCGCGCCGATGCCGGCGAGCCGGGCCGCCGAGAGCAGCACGTTGCGGCGCACCGGTCCCCACTGCGCGGGGTGCGTGAGGCGGACCTCGTCGGGCTGTTCGCCGCCGAGCTGGCGGGTGGTCTCGTCGAGCACGCGGCGCAGGATCGCGGCCAGCGCCTCGTTCACGGGCACGATGTCGGTGCCCAGCAGCAGCGTCTGCTCGTCGATGCGGCGCTTGGGGTTGGGCTCGAACCTCGTGGGGTCCAGGCGCGCGCGGCGTTCGGCGTCGCGGCCGACCATGATCGTGCCGTCCTCGCCGGCGAAGATCGCCGAGGGCATGTTGGCCGACCCGTCCACCTCGACCACCCGCGGCGGCCGGCCGTGCGCGGAAAGCACGGCGACCGTGTTGGACGTCCCCAGGTCCACCGACAGGATCCGCACCGTTTCCCCCTTGCGATAGCTGCGGGCCAGATGTTCCCACGCCGCAGGTCACCGTGCGTGCCGAACCCGGAGAACGGGCCACGTCTTGACGCCACGAGATGACGCAAAGCACCATGGCTGCCACTCTGCGCGACGTGAGGGGGCCGAAAATCGTGAGCGACCTGCCCCGGCAACGCTGGATCCGCGTGATCCCGGTGGCCGCGGTCATGTACATGCTGGCCTACCTCGATCGCACGAACGTGGCGGTGATCCTGCCGTTCATCGGCCACGACCTGCCCCTTTCCGCGAGCGCGCAGGGGTTGGCGAGCGGGATCTTCTTCGTGGGCTACCTCGTGCTGCAGATCCCCGCGGCCGTGCTGGCGGCGAAGTGGAGCGCGCGCAAGACCGTGCTGATCCTGATGGTCGCGTGGTCCGTCGCGGCGGTGCTGTGCGGGCTGGTGCGCAACGAGACGCAGCTGTACGTCGCGCGGTTGCTGCTCGGGGTGTTCGAGGGCGGGGTGTGGCCCGCCGTGCTGATCCTGCTGGCGTCGTGGTTCCCGCAGGCCGAACGCGCGCGGGCGAACGCGTTGTGGATGAGCTGCCTGCCGATCTCGGCGATCATCATGTCGCCGCTGTCCGGGCTGATGCTCGACCACCTGTCGTGGCGCTGGGTTTTCGTGCTGCAGGGCCTGCCGCCGCTCGTGTGGGCCGTCGTGTGGTGGTTCACGGTGGCCGACCGGCCCGCGAAGGCGCGGTGGATCTCGCCCGCCGAACGCGCATACGTCGAGGACACTCTGTCCGCGGAAGAAGCCGCGAAGCCCGCGTACGTGAAGCAGGGTTATTGGCAGGCGCTGAAAAACCCTTCGGTGCTGCTGCTGATCGGCGTCTACTTCTTCTGGATCACCGGCTTCTACGGCTTCTCGTTGTGGCTGCCGACGGTGGTGAAGGAGCTGACGAACGGCTCGGCCACCGCGGTCGGCCTGCTCTCGGCGATCCCGTACGTGTTCGCGCTGGTCGCGATGATCGCGTGCGCGCAGTGGTCCGACCGCACGGGCCGGCGGCGCGCGGCGGTGACCGCGCCGCTGCTCGTGGCGATCGCGGGCCTGCTGCTCGGCAACCTCGTCGACTGGCCGGTGGTGGTGCGGTTCGTGCTGTTGTGCCTGGTCGCCGCGGCGGTGTACATGCCGTACGGGCCGTTCTGGGCGATCCCTGGCCGGGTGCTGGGGATCGAGGTGGTCGCGGTGGCGATGGGCGTGATCAACGCGCTGGGCAACCTCGGCGGGTTCGCCGGCCCGTACCTGGTGGGCTGGCTGACGGACGTGACCGGCACGGCGACCACGGGGTTCGTGGTGCTGGCGGTGTTCCTGGCCGTGGCCGCGGCGCTCGCGCACCTCGGGCTCGCCAAGACGGCCGGCGCGGTTCCCGACCAGGTCGGGGCGGCTCCGCGTTCGCTCTGAGCGGACCGGCGGCGACCGCGCCGGAAACTGTCGGGGGTGCCGCGCATGATGGATGACGTGGCAAAAGACGTCCTCGACCTCTTCTCCCCCGCGACCCGCACGTGGTTCGAGGGGGCGTTCGCCTCGCCGACCGCGGCGCAGGCAGGGGCCTGGCGGGCCGCCCACGCCGGGGAACACGCCCTGGTGGTGGCGCCCACCGGGTCCGGTAAAACGCTGTCCGCGTTCCTGTGGGCACTCGACCGGCTGTCCGTGGAACCGCCGCCGGCCGAGCCGCGCAAGCGCTGCCGGATCCTGTACGTCTCGCCGCTGAAGGCGCTGGCGGTCGACGTGCAGCGCAACCTGCGCGCGCCGCTCGCGGGCATCTCGCAGGCGTCGCGGCGGCTGGGGCTTCCGGTGCCCGACATCGAGGTCGGCATGCGCACCGGCGACACCACGGCGGCCGAGCGCCGGTCGTTCGGCAAGACCCCGCCCGACGTGCTGGTGACCACGCCGGAGTCGCTGTTCCTCATCCTCACGTCGTCGGCACGCGAATCGCTGGCCGGGGTCGAGACGGTGATCGTCGACGAGGTCCACGCCGTGGCGGGCGGCAAGCGGGGCGCGCACCTGGCGGTGTCGCTGGAGCGGCTCGACGCGATGCTGCCGAAGCCCGCGCAGCGGATCGGGTTGTCGGCCACCGTGCGGCCGGTCGACGAGGTGAGCAGCTTCCTGGCCGGCGGGCGGCCGGTCACGGTGGTGCAGCCGAAGCTGGCGAAGACCATCGAGGTCCGCGTCGAGGTGCCGGTGGAGGACATGGCGAACCTCGACGGGCCGGCGCCGTCGCCGATGGAGCGGCTGGAGAACCTCACGTCGTTGTCGCAGCTGCCGTCCGAAGGTGGCATCGGCACGCAGGAAGAAATCGCGGGCGCGGAGGTGAAGCGGCCGTCGATCTGGCCCGCGGTCGAGGAACGCGTGCTGGAGCTGATCCAGGCGCACCGCTCCACCATCGTGTTCGCCAACT
The DNA here is from genome assembly GCF_035918295.1 of Amycolatopsis rhabdoformis. Taxonomy (GTDB): domain Bacteria; phylum Actinomycetota; class Actinomycetes; order Mycobacteriales; family Pseudonocardiaceae; genus Amycolatopsis; species Amycolatopsis rhabdoformis. The sequence continues at coordinate 197,086 of NZ_CP142149.1, read as the reverse complement.
CGCGGCGGCTCACCGAACGGCTCACCGCGCGGCTCAACGAGCTGGCGGCGGAGCAGACGGAGCTGGGCGCCGGCGACACGTTCCCGGCCGAGGCGATCGGGCAGTCGGGGCTCACCACGGGCGCGGCGCCCACCATCGCGCGGGCGCACCACGGGTCGATGTCGCGCGAACAGCGCACCCACGTGGAAGAAGAGCTCAAGTCGGGGCGGCTGCCGTGTGTGGTGGCCACGTCGTCGCTGGAGCTGGGCATCGACATGGGCGCGGTCGACCTCGTGGTGCAGATCGAGGCGCCGCCCACGGTCGCGTCGGGGCTGCAGCGGGTCGGACGTGCGGGGCACCAGGTGGGGGCCGTGTCGTCCGGGGTGATGTTCCCGAAGTTCCGCGGCGACCTCGTGTCGTGCGCGGTGGTGGCGGAACGCATGGCGGCGGGCGCGATCGAGGCCGTGCGGTACCCGCGCAACCCGCTCGACGTGCTGGCGCAGCACGTGGTGGCCATGGTGGCGCTCGAAACGTGGACGGTGCCGGAGGTCGCGGCGCTGGTGCGGCGGGCGGCGCCGTTCGCCGCGCTGCCCGACGACGCGCTCCACGCGGTGCTGGACATGCTGGCCGGGCGCTACCCGAGCGAGGAGTTCGGCGAGCTGCGGGCGCGGATCACGTGGGACCGCGTCACCGGTGAGCTGCACGGCCGGCCGGGGTCGCAGCGGCTGGCGGTCACCTCCGGCGGCACGATCCCCGACCGCGGGCTGTTCACGGTGATGACCCCGGGGGCCGACGACAAACCGGGCTCGCGCGTGGGCGAGTTCGACGAGGAGATGGTGTACGAGTCGCGGGTCGGCGACACCATCCTGCTGGGCACGTCGTCGTGGCGGATCACCGACATCACCCACGACCGCGTGATCGTGGTGCCCGCGCCGGGTGAGCCCGCGCGGATGCCGTTCTGGAAGGGCGACGCGGCGGGGCGGCCGCTGGAGCTGGGGCGGGCGCTGGGCGCGTTCGTGCGGGAGCTGTCCACTTCGGACAGCGCGGCGGCGCGCGACCGGGCCGCGGCGGCCGGGCTCGACCAGCGGGCGTGCGACAACCTGTTGGCCTACCTGGAAGAGCAGAAGGCGGCGACGCGGCACGTGCCCAACGACCGCACGATCCTGCTCGAGCGCTACCGCGACGAGCTGGGTGACTGGCGGATCGTGGTGCACTCGCCGTTCGGGGCGCAGGTCAACGCGCCGTGGGCGCTGGCGATCGCCGCGCGGCTGCGGGAAAACCGCGGGGTCGACGCGCAGGTGGCGCACTCCGACGACGGCATCGTGCTGCGCCTGCCCGACGTGCTCGACGCCGAGGGCGGCGAGGTCACCATCGGCGCCGACGACGTGCTGCTGGACCCGGAGGAGGTCGAGCAGCTGATCGTGGCGGAGGTCGGCGGGTCGGCGGTGTTCGCGGCGCGGTTCCGCGAGTGCGCGGCGCGGTCGCTGCTGTTGCCGCGGCGGGATCCGCGGCGGCGCACGCCGTTGTGGCAGCAGCGGCAGCGGGCGTCGCAGCTGCTGTCGGTGGCGTCGAAGTACGAGCGGTTCCCCGTGGTGCTCGAGGCGATGCGCGAGGTGCTGCAGGACGTGTACGACGTGGGCGGGCTGCGGGAGCTGATGGCCGACGTGAGGGCCCGGCGCGTGCGGCTGGTGGAGGTGGAGACGCCGGCGGCGTCGCCGTTCGCGCGGAGCCTGCTGTTCGGGTATGTCGGGATGTTCCTGTACGAGACCGACGCGCCACTGGCCGAGCGGCGGGCGGCGGCGCTGTCGCTGGATTCCGGGCTGCTGGCCGAGCTGCTGGGCACGGAGGCGATCCGCGAGCTGCTGGATCCCGACGCGGTGCGCGAGGTCGAGCGGTCGTTGCAGCGGCTCGAACCCGATCGGCATGCGCGTTCGGCGGAGGACGCGGCTGACCTGTTGCGGTTCCTCGGTGATCTGTCCGTCGCGGAGGCCGGCGAGCGGGGCATCCGGCCGGAGTGGCTCACGGAGCTGGAGGCCGCGCGGCGCGCGATCCGGGTGCGGATCGCGGGTGAGGAACGGTATCTGGCGATCGAGGACGCCGGGCGGGTGCGCGATGCGCTGGGCGTCGCGTTGCCGGTGGGGGTGCCCGAAGCGTTCACGGAACCGGTGGAAGACCCCCTGGGCGATCTGCTCGGGCGCTACGCGCGGATTCGCGCACCGTTCCCGGCTGCGGCGGCGGCCGCGCGGTTCGGGCTGGGGTCGGCCGTGGTCACCGGGGTGCTCGAGCGGATGACCGGGCAGGGCCGGCTGGTGCGCGGTGAGCTGAGCCCGGTCGGGCACCCGGACACCCACGGGGTGGGGCTCGAGTACTGCGACGCGGCGGTGCTGCGGCGGCTGCGGCGGGCGTCGCTCGCGAAGCTGCGCAAGGAAGTCGAGCCGGTGGAGCCCGCGGCGCTGGGCCGGTTCCTGCCGTCGTGGCACGGGATCGGCGCGCGGATGCGGTCGGCGCCGACGGCCGACGACGTGCTGTCGGTGGTCGAGCAGCTGGCGGGCGCGCCGCTGCCGGCCAGTGCCGTCGAGTCGCTGATCCTGCCGAGCCGGCTGCCGGGGTATTCGCCGGCGTTGCTCGACGAACTCACCACCGCGGGCGAGGTCACGTGGGCGGGTTGCGGCGCGCTGTCCGGTGGTGACGGCTGGCTGGCGCTCGCGCCCACGGACGTGGCCGATCTGCTGCTGCCGGAGGTCGAGGAAAACGCGCCGGCGGGCCCGGTGCACGAGGCCTTGCTGTCCACTTTGGAGGGTGGTGCGCTGTTCTTCCGGCAGTTGGTGGACCGCGTTACGCCGCAGCTGGAATCGGCGCCGAACGACAGCGACATCGCGGGGGCGCTGTGGGACCTCGTGTGGGCCGGGCTGGTCACCGGCGACACACTGGCACCGCTGCGCGCGCAGGTCGCGGGCCACGGCGCGCACAAACCACGGCGGCAGGCGCCGCGCGGACGGTACGCGCGGATGCGGGCGGGGCGCCCGGCGATGCCGTCGCGCACAGGCCCGCCCACGGTCGCCGGGCGCTGGGGGCTCACGCCCGTGCGGGAGACAGACCCGACCCGCCGGGCCCACGCGCGCACCGAAGCGTTCCTGGAGCGCCACGGCGTGCTGACCCGCGGCGCGCTCGACACCGAGCGCGTCACCGGCGGGTTTTCCGGGATCTACAAGGTGCTGCGGGGCATGGAAGACGCGGGCCAGGTGGTGCGCGGCTACGTGGTGGAGGGCCTCGGCGCGGCCCAGTTCGCGGCGAAGGGCGCGGTCGACCGGCTGCGCGCCCTGTCCGGCCCGGCCTCCGAGGGCCTGCCGGGTTCGCCGGCCCGCCCGGGCAGCGACCGGGCCGTGGTCCTGGCCGCCGCCGACCCGGCCCAGCCCTACGGCGCCGCCTTGCCCTGGCCCGCCGCCACCGGCGACACGAAACACCGGCCCGCCCGCAAGGCCGGCGCCCTCGCGGTCCTCGTCGACGGCCTCCCCACCCTCTACGTCGAACGCGGCGGCCGCTCCCTCCTCAGCTTCACCGACGAACGCGCCCCCCTCCAGGCCGCCGCCGCGGGCCTCTCCACGGCCGTCCGCGAGGGCTGGCTGGGCCAACTGGCCGTCCAACGCGCCGACGGCGAGCAAGCCCTCACCTCCGAACTCGCCGACATCCTCCGCGAGGCGGGCTTCCGCGCCACCCCGAAGGGACTGCGCTTGCGAGCTTGAGTATCGGGTGACGTGGAGGGCCTGCATTCGGGCGTGCCCGGGGACCGGCGGACGGGCCGCACCGGATGCTCTCCGGCACCGAGACTGCGCGGGGGGCTGGCGACGGACTGCGCCTGAACACCCGGCCGCACGATGCCGACCTGCACCGCCGAACTGGTCCCGAGTACTGCGGGCGCCCAGGTCGAGTTGCGGACGCGGGACGACGATCGAGCGGGCAAGTCGCAGCTCCGGGAGCGGGCGGGGTCGCCGTGTCCGGGGTGGTCATTAGACTGCGTGGCCGGACACTCGGCCGGAAAGGGACGTTCGATCATGGCGATGCGCGGTCTGCGCTACTTCGGGGACCCGGTGCTCAAGACGGTGTGCGATCCGGTGACGACCTTCGACAAGAAGGTCGAAGCGCTGGTCACCGACTTGCTGGACTCGGTGAAGCCCGACGGGCGCGCGGGGCTGGCGGCGCCGCAGATCGGGGTGGGGCTGAGGGTGTTCAGCTACGACGTGGGCGGGTTGACGGGGTACGTGATCAACCCCGAGATCGTCTCCCTGTCGGAGGAGACCCACGAGATCGGCGAGGGCTGTCTGTCGGTGCCGGAGCTGTGGTTTCCGACCGTGCGCGCGAAGCACGCGGTGGTGCGCGGCGTCGACCTCCGCAACGAGCCGATCGAGGTCGAGGGCATCGACGTCCTGGCGCAGTGCCTGCAACACGAAACCGACCACCTCGACGGCAAGCTCTACCTCGACCGGCTGACGCCTGATCGGAAGAAGCAGGCGCTCAAGCAGGCGCGGGACAAGGATTGGTTCTGGAACCGCTGAGCGAACCGGAAAGCGCACTGCAGCAACAGTTTTTGCTGCGGTGAGCGCCGGGATGTGAGCTCCGGTTCGGAGAAGGCGACTTAGCGGCAGCAACGCTTCCCCGAGTCTCACGGCGCCGCGAAGCGACGTCCGGCTCACAGAAGCGCCTTCAGCTGCAACAACGTTCCGGCAGCTACAAGCTCCGGCAACTGAGCTCCGACCCGAAGAAGCGACTCAGCCACGCAACGCGCCCGGACGCCGCACGCCGCCGCGGCGCGAACTTCGGGAACCAGTGTGGCTAGAGCTGCAGCGATGTTCGTGCCGCAGGCGAGCGCGGCAAGCGAACTCCGACACGAACAAGCAGGCTCAGCCGCAGCAGCGCCTTCCAATCGGCGACCGCCGGAGGCGAGCGCCAGCATGCAGAAGCGGCTACAGCTGCAGCGACGTTCGTGCAGCGAGCGGGCGCCCGAAAGCGAACTCCGGTGCAGAGAAGCAGACACAGCCGCAGCAACGCTCTCGCAGAGCGCCGGTTCGGAGAAGCAGGCTCGGCTGCAGCAACGACTCCATCGGCGGCGAGCGCCGCCACGGAGAAGTTGACTCAGCCGCAGTAGCGCCTCCCGAAACCACACAGCGCCGCGACGCGGCTCCGGCTAGGAGAAGCCGCTCCAGCTGCAGCAACGTTCCCCGCAGCGGCAGGCGCCGGAGTTGAGCGGCAAGGAGCGAGCGCCTTTTCGGAGAAGCAGCCTCGGATGCGGCGGCGTTGCCGCAGCTACAAGTGCCGAGCAGCGAGCGCCAGCTCCACAAAGCGGGCGGGGGCTGGCTGGCTGCGGCAACAGTCCCGCAGGAGCGAGCACCGGGTGTGGGCGCCGGTTCCGAGGAGCAGGCTCAGCTGCAGCGACGATCCCGGCAGCGGGGAACACCAGGAAACCAAGCTCCTCACCGGAGAACCGGGCTCAGCCCCAGCGACACCTCCCGACCACGGCAGCGGCCGCGAAGTGGGCCGCACAGGAGAAACAGACTCAGCCGAAAGGCCAAGCCCACTCCCCCACACCCAAAACCCCGGCCAGCAAACCAGAAAAGCTCACCAGCCCCAATCAGGATCTCCCCCACTCATCAATGTTCAACCGCCTTCTGAGCCAACGCCGCAAGAGTCGCGTCGTCGGTGAAGGAGCCGTCCCAGGTGGTGGTGGCGCGGGTGATGAGGCCGCGGGGGTCGAGTTCGAGGGCGGTGACGCCGTGGGGCACGGGGCCGCGGGAGGTCCACTCGTAGCCGCCGCCCTGGGGGCCGCCGAGGGTGTGGCGGATGGTGGTGCCGGGGCCGGTGTAGGGGAGGAGGTCGTGGGCCGCGGTGAGGAAGCGGGTGATCGCGGCGGGGCCGACGAGGTGGAGGTGCGCCGGGAGGTCTTCGAAGACGGCGTCCTCCGCGAAGAGCGGCTGGGTGGACGCGCCGGTGGCCAGGGCGCCGGCGAGGCGGGTGATGGCGCGCTGCATCGCGGGCGCGGCCGTGTCGCCGACGGTGTTCTCCTTGAAATCGGCGGGGAAGGGCTCGCGTTCGCCGCGGACGTAGTCGATGCCGACGTGGCGGCCGTCCCAGTAGTCGACCCAGCGGGTGATCTTGCCGGCCCGCAGGTTGACCACGCCGGTGGCACGGATCTCGCCGGGGGCGAACAGGCCGGGGGTGTTGGAAAAGTAGACAATGGCGCCGCGGTCGTCGCCGACGATGCGGGTGGCGTAGGACTTCCCGTCGGCGGGCCACTTCGGCATGTTCTTCGCGAAGAGGTCGTGCAGTGCCTGCCACGAGGGCCAGATCTCGCCGGTCACCGCGTCGAGGTAGTTCATCTGCGCGCGGTCGATCTGGGCCATCGTCGCTTCGGGCTGTTTGCCCGTCTTGGCCTGGAAGTACGCGCTGAGCACCCGGGACACGCCGGGCGTCGCGTGGGAGGTGTCGATGACCGTGCCGATGCCCGGGACCTGCCGGACGCCGGACGGGTAGGTCCGCGCGCTCGCGGTGCCGGCCGGCAGCACCGTCGCGACCGCCGCCGCGGCCCCGGTCATCGCGACACCCTTGAGCAACGCCCGTCGACCCAGATTGCGCTCGTTCACCACTGCCTCCTCGCGGGCCGACCACGCGGCCACGTAGTTCACTTATCTGCATCGATTTTACTGAAAGTGGACGAGCGCGTCGAGGAACGTTCGGGAAGCCCGGCCGTACGCGGGGGCAGACCGCGGCTCGCCGAGGCGGCTCACCCCACCGGGTCCGGGCCGCGAACGGCCGTATAGTCCAGCAGGTGCCAGCCCGGGAACCCGAAGACGACCGCCAGGGCATCCAGTCGGTCGAGATCGCGATGACGGTCGTGCGCGCCCTCGAGCAGGGGCCGGGTCCGATGAGCCTCAAGCAGGTGGCCGAGGCGAGCGGCATGGCGCCGAGCAAGGTGCACCGCTACCTGGTGAGCCTCTCGCGCGAAGGCCTGGTGGCACAGTCGCCGAACTCCGGGCGCTACGACCTCGGCCCCGCGCTGCGCCGGCTCGGCATGGAAGCGCTGCGGCGCATGGACGAGGTCGAGGTCGTGTCCGAGCACCTGCCCGGCCTGCGCGACCGCACCGGCCACTCCGTGAACCTCGCCGTGTGGGGCGACCACGGCCCGGTGATCGTCGGCTGGCACTACGGCGCCCACGTGCTGCCGATCACCGTACGCGTCGGCGCGATCCTGCCGCTGGTCACCACCTCGGTCGGCCGCGTGTTCCTCGCCCACCTGCCCGAGACGATCACCGCCCCCGTGCTCCGCGGCGACTTCGACCCCGGCGCCACGCCCGAAGTCCCCTCGCCGGCCCAGGTCACCCGCATCATCCGCGACGTCCGCCGCGCCGGCGCCGCCGTGACCACCAACGCCATGATCCCCGGCATCACCACGATCGCCGCCCCCGTGTTCTCCGAGGCCACGCCGCTGCCGCTGGCCGTCGCGCTCGCCATGCCGGTCGGGCACGCGAGCGAGGACCAGATCGCGCGCGCGACGGAAGAACTGTTGCGCACCACCACCGCCGCGTCCGCGGAACTCGGCGGACGCGGCCCCTCCGCGGACTGACCGGGCGCCTAAGACCGCCGCACACCCACTCGCGCAGACCCGCAGGCACCACCACACCCATCAGTGGCCCTCGCGCGCCCAACCCTGGACACAGTCATCCACTTTTCGTAAACTCGATCCACATAAGTGAACGAGCCGAAGGAGACTCCAGTGTCCACGAGCATCGTCGCTCCCCCGCCCGGAAAGGCCGCCGCGCGCGGGCTGGCCGACATTCGCCCGGATCGGGAGTGGTTCCGCTGGTCAGGCCGCCATCCGGTGGGCGCCCTGCTGATCACCGCGTTCGTCGCCACCCAGATGGCGACCACCGCCGGCTACTTCATGCCGGCGATCGGGCTGCCGGAACTGCCGTGGCCGCTGCACAACGGGCACGTCGCGGCGCCGGCGACGCCCGAGGGCACGGCCGCGTCGTACTTCGCGGGACAGTTCATGCACTACTTCAACGGCATCGCGTTCGTGCTGGTGTTCGCGCTCCTCGCGTACTCGAAGCTGCCGTTCCGCGCCACGAACACCGGGAACCTGTTGAAGGCCCTCACCTTCTGCACGATCCTCGCCCTCGTCGCCGCGGGCCTGCTCGCACCGCTGATCTACCGGCCGGGCACCGGGCTCGGGTTCTTCTCGTTCGGCCACGGCTGGAAGTTCCCGTTCGCGATCCTCGTGTGGCACCTGTTCTTCGGGGTCCACATCGCCGCGCTCCACAACCCCGTGAAAGTCAGGCAGATCCAGCTCGAAGACGCCCGACAAGCCTGACCAGGAAAGGAACCTCCACTGTGGACGGCAAGATCGCCCTCGAAGAGCACTTCGCCACCGAGGACACGCTCGGCGACTCCGAGCCCTACGCTCCGCCCGCCTTGTGGCCCACCCTGCGCGCCCGCCTGCTCGACCTCGACGGTCAGCGGCTGCGCCTGATGGACGCCCACGGCATCGAGCTGATGCTGCTCTCGCTCAACTCCCCCGCCGTGCAAGGCATCCCGGACGCCGTGAAGGCCGCCGAACTCGCCCGGCGCGCCAACGACACGCTCGCGGAGCACGTCGCCGCGCGGCCCGACCGGTTCCGCGGGTTCGCCGCGCTGCCCCTGCAGGACCCGGACCTCGCGACGGCCGAGCTGCGCCGCGCGGTCACCGAGCTCGGGTTCGTCGGCGCGCTCGTGAACAGCTTCACCGAGCTCGACGACGCCGGCACCATCACCTACTACGACACCCCCGAGTACGACCCGTTCTGGGCCGAGGTCGCGCGCCTGGGCGTGCCGTTCTACCTGCACCCGCGCAACCCGCTGCCGCAGGACGCGCGTGTGTACGCCGGACACGAGTGGCTGCTCGGGCCGGCCTGGGCGTTCGGCCAGCAGACGGCCGTGCACGCGCTGCGACTGGCCGCGTCGGGCCTGTTCGACCGGCACCCGGGTGTGAACGTGATCCTCGGCCACCTCGGCGAAGGCCTGCCCTACTCCCTTTGGCGCATCGACCACCACAACAAATGGACCAACGCCGCACTTCCCTATGCTGCCGAACGGCCCATCACCGATTACTTCACCGAGCACTTCTACGTGACCACATCCGGCAATTTCCGCACCCCGACACTGCTCGCCGCGATGTCCGAATTGAGCGCCGATCGAGTGTTGTTCTCCACCGACTGGCCGTTCGAAAATATCGACCACGCGGCCGACTGGTTCGACTCAGCTCCGCTCAACGAACCTGACCGCCGCAAGATCGGCCGGGACAACGCCCGCACCCTGTTCCGCCTCCCCTAAAGCAAGAGGACAGTTAACTCAAGGCAAGAACCCGATTTAACTCGGACAATCCACGCGCGCGACTTGTTCCGTCCGAATCCCGTTGCCCCGCAGTTCACCCGGCGAGTGTTCGAGATTAATTTACCGTCCCTAAGTTCCTGACGCACGTTTGACGACGAAAGCAAAGGGACCATGGACACACCTCTGGCAGTCCGGGCTCGGGGAATCACCAAAAGTTTCGGCGAAGTGGTCGCGCTCGACGAAATCGATCTCGACGTCGCCCAAGGACAGATCCACGGCGTGGCCGGGCCGAACGGCGCGGGCAAAACCACCCTGCTGGGACTGCTGCTGGGCCTCGCCGTGGCGGACGAGGGCCGCCTGGAGATCCTGGACTCGCCCGTCGGGCGGACCCTGGACGCTCCGGGCGGCGTCGCCGGGTTCGTCGACGGCCCCGGCCTCTACCCCTCGCTCACCGCGCGCAAGAACCTCGCCGCGCTGGCCACCCTGCGTGGTGGCGACACCCGCGCCGCGGACATCGACGACGCCCTCGCGCAGGTCGGGCTCACCGACGTGGCCGACGACCGCGTGCGCGGCTTCTCCCTCGGCATGCGCCAGCGCCTCGGCCTCGCCGCCGCCCTGCTGACCCGGCCGCGGCTGCTCGTGCTCGACGAGCCGTCCAACGGCCTCGACCCGGCCGGCAAGAAGCACGTGCACGGGGTCCTCAAGCGGCTCGCCTCCGAAGGCGCCACCGTGGTGCTCTCGAGCCACCGCATGGACGACCTCGAAGCGCTCTGCTCGGAGGTCACGATCATCGCGACCGGCCGCGTGGTGTTCACCGGCCCGCTGGGCAAGCTCTCGTCGGAGAGCCAGGAGCTCGACTACCGGCTCCTGACCTCCGACCGCGAAACCGCCCGCGCGCTCGCGCTCGAGACCCCCGGCGTCCACCTCGGCGATGAGTCCGGAAAGGACAGTGGCCTGCTCGTGGTGCGCGCCCTCGTGCCCGCGCTCGACGACCTCGTGGTGCGCCTCGTGCACGCCGGCGTGGCCCTGCGCGAGCTCGCGCCCGTGGTGTCGCCGCTGGAAGCCGCGTTCCTGGCCCTGACCGAAACCGAATCCGACGCGGCGCCCGAACACCCGTCCCAGCAGCAGGAGTCCGCCCGATGACCGCGACCCTCACCGAACCGGGCACGCCCGGGACGCCGGGAGCACCCGAAGCCGCCGTCCGCCCCGCCTCGGTGGCCCGCGGCTACCGCTTCGAGCTCGTGAAGCTCGTGTCCCAGTGGCGGATCCGCCTGCTCGTGCTCGCGTGCTGGATCGCCCCGGCGCTGTTCGTCGCCGTGGTGAGCCAGCAGAGCGACCTGCCCGTGGACACGGTCTTCGGCCGCTGGATGAACGCCACCGGCTGGGCCGGCTCGCTCGTGATGCTCGGCTTCGCCGGCAGCTACGCGCTCCCGCTGCTCACCTCGGTGGTCGCCGGCGACGTGTTCGCCTCCGAAGACCGGCTCGGCACCTGGCGCCACCTGCTGGTGGCCGTGCGGTCCTACCGGCGGATCTTCGCGGCGAAGGTGCTGGCCAGCCTCACGGTGATCCTCGTGCTCGTGGCCGGCCTGGCCGTGTCCAGCGTGGTCGGCGGCGTGCTCGGCGCCGGCGACAACCAGCTCGTCGGCCTCGACGGGCACCTGCTCTCGCCCGGCGCCGCCGCCGGTCAGGTGCTGCTCGCGTGGGTGGTCGCGCTCGCGCCGACGCTGGCGCTGGCCGCGGTCGGGCTGCTCGGGTCCGTCGCGCTCGGCCGCTCGCCGATGGGCCTGCTGCTGCCCGCCCTCGTCGCGCTCGCGATGGCGGTCGCCCAGCTGCTGCCGCTGCCCGTGGCGCTTCGCTTCGCGCTGCCGACCTACGCGTTCATCTCGTGGGAAGGGCTCTTCACCAGCCCCGCGCAGACCGGACCGGTGCTGATCAGCGTCGCGGTCTGTCTGGTGTGGACGGTCGTGGCCACCGCGCTCGCGTACTTCCTGTTCCTGCGCCGCGACTTCACCAACCTGAGCTACGACGGCTCGGCCCGCCGCACGATCACCGTCGGCGCGCTGCCGCTGGTGGGTCTCATCGTGGTCGCGTTCGCGGTGCTCGCCGCGGCCACGCCCTCGCTCGGTTCCGGCGTCACGCAGGACAAGGTGCAGCGCTCGCTGTCGGTCGCGTTCGCCCACCTCTACCGCCTGCAGACCGACGAACTGCACCGCCCCGCCGTGACCGAAGCCCAGCTCGACGTGACGTCGGCCTGCACCAAGGGCGGTGACCTGGTGCCCCAGGAGGGCCCGGGCAACGACTGGCGGTGCGTCGTCACCTGGCACCTCCCCGACGTCGCCACGACTGGTCAGGCCATCTACCAGCTCGACGTCACCTCCGACGGGCGGTACGTCGCCGACGGCGACGGACCGAAGGAAGTGAACGGCTACTTCCAGGTGCGGACCCCGATCGGGGACCAACCCAACCCGATGTGGCAGTTCGACGGCAACGTCGAACTGCTGTGACCACCCCACCCCGAAGGGAAAACTCAATGCAGGTAACACGCCGCCGCAGGCGTGTCGAGAGAGCCACCGGTACCGGCAGATCCCGCAAGATCCGCCTCGCCACCGCCGGCACGGCCACTCTCGCACTTGTGGTGACCGGCACCGGCATCGGTACCGCTTCGACACAGGAGTTCGGCAAGCAGCACGTCGGACAGAACACCAAGGACGGGCTGGTCGTCTCCAGCGACCAGTACCTCGACCCGATCGGCGACCGGCTGGTCGTGAACGACGGCAAGATCATGGCGTCGAAGATCAGCCCGGACGGCACGCACCTCGCCGCGCTGACCACCGACGGCGACTCCGCGCTGACGATCGTGGACCTCAAGAGCTACAAGGTCCAGCAGCTGATCGGCACCTCGGCGAAGGTGAACCTCAAGATCGCCGGCAGCGACGTCGGCCAGGAAGGCCCGTCGTACTCCCCCGACGGCAAGTTCCTGTGGCTCGCCCAGACCGACGGCTACACCAAGTTCTCGGTGAACGCCGACGGTTCGCTCGCCAACCCCGTCTCCGTCAAGATCCCCGCCGACGGACCCAAGCACGCCCTGGTCGCCCAGGCGGTGTTCTCGCCCGACGGTGCCGTGGTCTACGCCGCCGTGAACGGCCAGAACCGCGTGGTCGCCATCAACGCGTCGACCGGCGCCGTGCAGCAGAGCTGGAACACCGGCATCGCGCCGCGCGACCTCGTGCTCGTGGGCAAGAAGCTCTACGTGAGCAACGAGGGCGGCCGCATGCCGCTCCCGGGTGAGACCACGATCAACTCGTACAACACCCAGGTACCGGCCAACCCGTTCACGGGCGCCTCCACCACCGGCACGGTCTCGGTGATCAACACCGCGAAGCCGGCCGCCGCCGTGGGCACCATCAACGTCGGGCTGCACCCGACCGCGGTGTACACGAGCAACGGCACGGTGTTCGTGGCGAACACCTCCAGCAACACCGTGTCCGTGATCGACTCGGGCAAGGACAAGGTCACCCAGACCATCGCGACCCAGCCGTGGCCCGAGGCCTCGGTCGGGTACGAGCCCGACGGCATCACGCTCACCAAGGACGGGCACCTGCTGGTGACCCTGGGCCGCGCCAACGCGATCGCCGTCTACAAGTACTCCAGCCCCAAGGAGCCGGCCGGCTACATCGGCCTGCTGCCCACGGACTACTTCCCGACCGCGATCGCCACGGTGGGCAAGGACATCGTGGTGTCCAACACCCGCGGCATCGACGCCCAGCGCCCGACCACGGCCGCCGGGCACGGCACGCACGACACGACGTCCAGCGTGCAGCGCTTCCAGCTGCCCGACGACCGGACGATCAAGTCGTACACGCCGAAGGTGTTCAAGCAGAACGGCTGGACGGACAAGTCCGTCGTCGTGTCGAACGGCAAGAACAAGCAGCCGGTTCCCGTGCCCGCTCGCATCGGCGACCCGTCGCCGATCAAGCACGTGTTCCTGCTCGTGAAGGAGAACCGGACCTACGACCAGGTCTTCGGTGACATCCCCCAGGGCAACGGCGACGCCGCCCTGGCGCAGTTCGGCGAGAACGTGACGCCGAACCAGCACGCGCTGGCGCAGCAGTTCGGGTTGTACGACAACACGTACGACATCGGCACGAACTCCGCCGAGGGCCACAACTGGCTCATGCAGGCCGACGACCCGGAGTACACCGAGTCCTCGGCCGGCGAGTACCTGCGCAGCTACGACACCGAGGACGACGTGCTGGGCCACCAGGCCTCCGGCACGCTGTGGTCGGGTGCCGAAGCGGCGGGCAACACCGTGCGCGACTTCGGCGAGTTCCAGCAGTTCCTGACCAAGCCTTCGGGCGCTTCTTGGCAGAACCTGTACTGCGACAGCAAGAACATGGCCAACACCGGCGAGCCGAGCGCCTACCCGCTCGTGTCGTCGTCGCCGATCCCGTCGCTCAACGACGTGTCGGTGCACGGCTTCCCGAAGTTCGACACCAGCGTGCCGGACGTGTACCGGGAGCAGATCTGGCAGCAGGACTTCGAGAAGAACGGTCCCGCGAACCTGAACATGTTCTGGCTTTCCAGTGACCACACCGGTGGTCCCGCGAACGCCGCCGCGCAGGTCGCGGACAACGACCTCGCCGTGGGCAAGATCGTCGACACGATCTCGCACAGCCAGTACTGGAAGGACTCCGCGATCTTCGTGGTGGAGGACGACTCCCAGGCCGGGCTGGACCACGTCGACGGGCACCGGGCGCCGATCCAGATCATCAGCCCGTATGCCCAGCACGGTGTCGTGGACAGCACGTACTACTCGCAGATCACGATGGTCCGCACCATCGAGCAGATCCTCGGCATCCAGCCGATGAACCAGAAGGACAGTGCGGCCACCCCGATGGCGAGTGCCTTCACGGCCAAGCCGAACCTGACGCCGTACAACGCGGTGGCGAACCGCACGTCGCTCACCGGCGGCCTCGCGACCCAGCCGTCGTGTGGTCCGGACGTGGTGGCCCCGCAGTTCGCTTCGGTCCAGCCCGACACCGCGGTGCCGGCGGACAAGCAGCAGGTGGCGAACCAGTGGTCGGCGTGGCAGAAGAACCAGCGGTTCACCGGTCCCAACGCGACGGCGGACTACGCGAACCCCGAGCAGATGAACCACTTCACGTGGTACCAGACGCACGGGTTCAAGACGCCGTACCCCGGTGAGAACAAGGTGTTCACGCCGGACCAGGTGCCGGGTGCCAACATCCCGTCGGCTGATTCGGACGGCTGATTTTCGACGGTTGCTTCGAGCGGCTGCTTGGAAGGGCCGCTCTGAACGGCTGCTTTGACCGGCCGCTTTGAAGGGCTGAGTTTCTGACAGCAGAGTTGCGACAACGGGCCCCTGGCCGGCTTCACCGCCGGCCGGGGGCTTCGTCCGTTCGGGCCAGGAAACCCTGGCGATTCGGGCAGCCGGACCGCGGCGGAGGGCCGGTGCTGGTATCGGTGGAGGGGTGATCGATCCCGTCGTCAGTACTCCCTTCGGCCAGGTGCGGGGCAGCGTGCGCGAAGGCGTCACGCGGTTCCTCGGCATCCCTTACGCGGCGGCGCCGTTCGGCGAGGCGCGGTTCCGCGCGCCGACGCCGCCCGAGGCGTGGGACGGGGTGCGCGACGCGCTGGAGTTCGGGCCCACCGCGCCTTCGGTGCCGTTGCCGGGGTCGTTCCTCGCGGAGCCGGCGGTGGCGGGGCTCGGCTGCCTCAACCTCAACGTGTGGACGCCCGATCCGGGTGCGGCCGGCCTGCCGGTGCTGGTGTGGCTGCACGGCGGGGCGAACGTGACCGGTTCGTCGGCCATGCCGATCTACGACGGCGCGGCCTTCGCGCGGCGCGGGGTCGTGTTCGTGTCGGTGAACTACCGGCTCGGTGCGGAAGGCTTCGCACTGCTGCCGGACGCGGTCGCGAACCGCGCGCTGCTCGACCAGATCGCGGCGCTGGAGTGGGTCCGGGACGCGATTTCGGCGTTCGGTGGTGATCCGGGCGCCGTGACGTTGTTCGGCACGTCGGCGGGCGCGGGCTCCACGCTCGCGCACGTGGGGATGAACCGCGGTCTCGCGCGGCGGGCGATCGTGCAGAGCGCGAACGCGCGCGCGGCGCTCACCGCGGCCGATGCGTCGCTGGTCACCGGCGAGCTCGCGCGGGCGGCCGGGGTGACGCCGACGGCGGCGGGTTTCGCGGCGGTGGCGCCGGAACGGCTCGCCGCGCTGTCGACCGCGGTCGTCGGGGATCTCACGGCGGATCTCGATCCCGCTCGCTGGGGTGCGTCGACGGTGGCGGCCGCGCAGCCGTTCCTGCCCGTGGTCGACGGTGCGGTGCTGCGGGAGGCGCCGTTCGAATCGGTGCTGCGGGGTGGTGACGTCGACCTGCTGATCGGGACCAACGCCGACGAGTTGCTGGCACTGGCGGCGGCTTCGCTGCCGGCCGGGGTGTCGCACGCGGACGTGGCGGCGTTGCTCGGGCAGCTGGGGCTTACGGCCGGGCCGGTGCGTGAGGGGGCGACGCCGGTCGAGCACTACGCCGACGTGTTGACGGAGCTGCTTTTCCGTGAGCCGGTGGCGGAGATCGCCCGGGCGCGCCCGGCGTTCGTGTACGAGTTCGCGTGGCCTTCGCCGCTGCCCGGGGTCGGTGCGGCGCACGGGATCGAGCTGGGGTTCGTGTTCGGCAACCTCGGACTGTCCGGTTTGGAGGGCCCGACGCCGCCGCGTGAGCTGGCCGGCCGCGTGCAGTCGGCGTGGGTTTCGTTCGCGGCGACCGGGGATCCGGGGTGGCCGCGGTACGGCTCGGACCACGGGGTGTTCGTGTTCCGGGCCTGACGGCCCCTGAAATTTCACGTGTTCTGGTGAGTTCGGCGCGCCGTTACTGTCGGGTGCATGTCCGGCGCCGTGTTGCTCGCCGTCGACGAGAACGCGGGTGCGCTGCGTGACGTCGAGCGGGAATTGCGCGAGCGCTACGCGCGCCACTACCGGATCGTGTGCCTTGCGTCGGCGGAAAAAGCCTTGGCACTGCTCGCCGCGTGTGGTGAAGACGTGGCGCTCGTGCTGGCGGGGCAGTCGCTTTCCGGCATGACGGGCGGTGAGTTCCTGGCCCGGACGCGGCGGCTGCACCCGCACGCGAAACGCGGCCTGCTCATCGCGTGGGGCGAATGGGGCAACCGGGCCACGGGCGAGGCGATCTTCGACGCGATCGCGCGCGGCCACATCGACCACTACGTGCTGCGTCCGCTGGCCGCGCCGGACGAGGTCTTCCACCACGCGATCTCCAACCTGCTGCTCGAATGGGCCGAACTGCGGCGTACCTCGCCGAACACGATCCGGATCGTCGGGCAGTCGTGGTCCGGCCGCGCGTACGAGCTGCGCGAAGTGCTCGGACGGTGCGCGATCCCGCATTCGTTCGCGCTGGCGGATTCGGTCGAGGGCCGCGCGCGCATCGCCGAAGCGGGGCCGGGCGAGCTGCCGATCGTGGTGTTCCCCGACGGCACGGTGCTGCGCAACCCGACCAACGCCGACATCGCCGTGGCCTCGGGCGCGCCCGTGAACCCGGAACGCATGGAGTTCGACCTGGTGATCGTCGGCGCCGGCCCGGCCGGGCTGTCGGCAGCCATGTACGGCGCTTCGGAGGGCTTCGGCACGCTCGTGGTCGACGAAGGCGGCCTCGGCGGCCAGGCGACGTCCAGCTCCCTGATCCGCAACTACCTCGGCTTCCCCCGCGGTGTGAGCGGCCGGCGGCTGGCGCAGCAGGCATACGACCAGGCGTGGGTGTTCGGGGCGAAGTTCGTGTTCATGCAGAGGGCGATCGAGCTCCGCCGGGCCGGCGAACTGGTGCTCACGCTGTCGGACGGCGTTCGCGTGCGGTCGCGCGCCGTGCTGCTCACGCTGGGCGCCACCTACCACCGGCTGGGCGTGCCCACCCTCGAAGCCCTGAGCGGCGCTGGCGTCTACTACGGCGGCCCGGCTTCCGAGGCCCCCGGCGTCGTCGGCCGCGAGGTCTACGTGGTCGGCGGCGGGAACTCGGCCGGACAGGCCGCACTGCACCTGGCCCGCTTCGCCGACCGGGTGACGCTGGTGGTGCGCGGCCCGTCCCTCGACGGCGGCATGTCGCACTACCTGGCCCGCGAAATCGAGGCCACGCCCCGGCTTCGCGTGCTCGTGGCCACGGAGATCGTCGACGGTGGCGGTGACGGCTGGCTGGACCACCTCGTGCTGCGCGACCGCGGCACTGGGCGCTCCGGGGCTGAGGCGGCTGACGCGTTGTTCGTGATGATCGGAGCGGATCCGCACACGGAGTGGCTGCCGGATGGGGTGCAGCGGGATGAGCGCGGGTTCATTCTGACGGGTTCGGATCTGCGGGGCGGGCCGTTGGGCCGGGAGCCGTTGCCGCTGGAGACGAGCCTGCCGGGGGTGTTCGCGGCGGGGGATGTGCGGAGTGGCTCGGTGAAACGGGTCGCGTCGGCGGTGGGCGAGGGATCGGTGGCGATTCAGGTGCTGCACCGGATGTTCGCGGCTGAGGAGCTGCAGCCGAGGGGGAGGCCGGTGGAACCGGTGGAGGCTGAGGAGTCTGTTGGGTGGTGACCGGCTTGGGTCGGTGAGAACGTTGGCAGCGTTGGGTTTCTGGCGGGTGTCGGGTCGGAATCGCGCTTGGGGTGCTGCTGTGGGGGTCTTGTCGTGTTGTGAACTGTTCCGGCTAGCTCTGGGTTGAGTACTCGTTGCCCTCGGGGTCGGCTGCGGCGGCAAGTGCGCCTGGGAGGCGGAGGGCGGGCCTTACGCGGTTGGGGCCGTGTTTGGAGTCTTTGGAGAGCAGGAACTCAATCGCCGGGCCGCGGCCTGAGGCACTACGCAGGCCGGTGATCTGGGGGTGAGCCGAGGTGACCGGCCAGCCGATGAGCACCGACCAGAAGGCGGCTAGTGCCCCGGGATCGCGGGAGTCCACGACGAGGGCCGCAAGCGCGCCGGTGGTGGCGTATTCGGGGCGGGGTTCGAGAACGCAGAACTCGTTACCCTCGGGATCGGCCAGGACAACCCAGGGGACGTCGCCTTGGCCGAGATCGAGGGGGCGCGCGCCGAGGTTTTGGGCGTGGGCCACGATCTCACGCTGGTTGGCCGGGGTGTGGCTGGCGAGGTCGAGGTGCAGTCGGTTCTTGTGGCTCTTGGCGGCTGTTTCACGGACGAAGTAGAGGCCGAACTCGCAGCCGTCTTCGGCAGTCGGCTGGACGCTCGCGCCGCTCTGGCGCCAGCCGAGCAACGCGGCCCAGAATTCGGCGAGCTCTTCGGGCCGCGCTGCGTCGACGGTGAGGCTGACGATGGTCAAGCCACCGTCGGTGGCCCGGCCAGCGACGGTGCGGCCATCGGCGGCGCGGTTGGCATCGGATTGGCTCGCGGCAGCGCGGCCGACAGCGCGGTCAGTACCGCTGATGGCAGCGCCGGCGCTGCCATCAGCAGCGCTGTTAGCACCGGTGGTGCCAGCGCTGGTGCTGCCATCAGCAGCGCGGTTTGCACCGGTGGTGCTGTCGGCAACACTGTCGAAAGCGCGGTCAGTACCGCTGCCGCTAGCGCCGGGGCTGCCATCGGCAGCGCTGTTAGCACCGGTAACGCTGTCACCAGCCCTGCCACCGCCAGGCGTGCCAGCACCGGCAGGGCTGGCAGCCGCGCTGCCGGCATCGAGGTAACCGGCATCGGCACGGCTGCCGACAGCGCGGTCAACACTCGTGCTGCCACCGCCAGGCCGGCCACCATCGCCGTCGCCAGTCCCGTCGGCACCTGCAGGGTCGGCAGTCACACGGCCGACATTCACGTCGCGAACACCAGCACGACTGCCGACAGCGCGGTCATCACCCGTGCTGCCGCCGCCGATCCGATCGGCATCGCCGGCACCGCGATCCCCAGTCCCGTCGGCACCTGCAGGGTCGGCAGTCACACGGCCGACATTCACGTCGCGAACACCAGCACGACTGCCGACAGCGCGGTCATCACCCGTGCCGCCGCCGCCGATCTGGTTGGCATCGCCGGCACCGCGATCGCCAGTCCCGTCGGCGGCGGTGCGGCTTCCTCCGGCAACATCGCTGTGGCCGGCGCTGCCGTCGCCGGGCCTGGCGGCATCAGCTGCGCTGGCAGCCGTACGGCCGCCAGCGGAGTAGCCGGCATCGGCAGCGGCGCCGACAGCGCGGTCAACACCGGTACTGCCATCGCTAGTCCCCTTCGCAACGGCAGGACTGGCAGGCGCCCGGTCAGCATCGGTGTGGCGGTCAGCAGCGCTGCCACCGCCTGCCCCGCTCGCACCGGCAGCCGCACGGCCGGCATCGAGGTAGCCGCCATCGGCACGGCTGCCGACACCACGGTCGGCACCAGTGCCGCCATCGCCAGCCCGGCCGCCATCGCCAGCCCGACCGGCATCGCCAGTGCCATCAGCACCGGCGCTGCCGGGATTGTGCGTGGTCATGGGCCGACCGTAGTCGGGGTCACCGACAGGAACCGGGGAAGCTTCCCCACTTTCCGGTTCTAGCGGGTGGCCAGCCGTAGGAGGGCCCAGAGTTGGGCGGCGAGGTCGTGGCCGCCGGAGGTGATCACGGAGGTCGGGGCGGCGCGGCCCCAGAGCCAGAGGTAGACGTTGGCCGGGTCGCCGCTGACGAGTTCGTCGGCGGATTCCGCGTCGGAAACCGAGCAGCGCCAGGCGTCCATGGTGTCGGGGCCGGCGCGGGCGATCCAGCTGTGGCCGCCGGTTCGGAGGCCGACGGTGCCGTGGCGGGTGCCGGTGAGGCCGAGCAGGGCGAGTTTGTGGCCGAAGTACAGGGTGAGGATCTCGTCGACGCCGTCGGTGGCGAGGTCGGCGGGAACGGCCGGGTGGACGCTGCCCGCGGCGCGCTCGGCGTCGACGCGGTGGACCAGGGTTTCGTGGAGCGCGCGGCGGCGCCAGAAGCCGTAGGTGGGGTCGGCGGGCCACCAGGTGGTGGCACGCTCGGCCGGGTCGTGGGCGGCGAGCTCGGTGATCAGGGCTTCGGTGCCGCTCGTGTAGTAGTCGGCGACCGATTCGTCCTGGTACGGCACGCGCTGCCACTGCGTGGGCTTGCGCCCCTCCCGCAGCCAGCCGAGGGTGACGCGGTGGACGCTGCCGACGTGGCGCAGCAGCTCCCCCAGCGTCCAGCCCGGGGCGGTGGGCACCGGCGCCT
Organism: Amycolatopsis rhabdoformis; assembly: GCF_035918295.1. Taxonomy (GTDB): domain Bacteria; phylum Actinomycetota; class Actinomycetes; order Mycobacteriales; family Pseudonocardiaceae; genus Amycolatopsis; species Amycolatopsis rhabdoformis. Next base: position 176,553 of record NZ_CP142149.1, on the reverse strand, counting down.
CGGCCGACGCCGAGTGCGCCACCTCCCCCAGCACGCGCGCTTCGAGCCGCAGCGCTTCGAGCAACCGGCCGTGGTCGACCGGACCGAGCTCACGCGACATGGGCTTCGCCGGAGATGGGCAGTCCGTGGACGACGCGGCGGACCAGCTCGAGGAACAGACCGGTGGCGCGCAGCAGACCCGCGGCCGACTCGGCCGTGACCTTGCCCGTGATGCCGGCTTCGGCGGCCGCGCGCGTGGCCGAGTTGGCGGCGAAGAAGGCAGACCACTCCTGCAGCTCCGGCGCCACGGCGTCGAGCAGCACCCAGCCGCTGGCCGGACGGCCCCGGCCCCGGCGCGGCCGCCCGCGCACGGCGAGCACCGCCGCCGCGCCGCGCAGGGCCGCTAGGTAGGCGCCGATGAACCGCTCGGCGGGATCACGTTCGTTTTCGGCATCGGCCAGGCCGCGCTTGGCCTGGGCGAGCAGGGTGGCTGCCGCCGGGGGTGCCGGCGGGCGCAGCGACAGGGGCAGCTGCGGCTGCCCGGGATCCGCAGGGGACACGACCGAGACGGACATGACAACCCTCCTCCTGCTCGGGTGGGTGCCGGCAGGTGCCCGGCCGCAGGGGCGCTTCCCCCGCCCCTCGCCGGGCACCTGCCGGTGAACACTCACCGGATGTCGAACGTCTGTTCGAACGATTTCCAGAGTAACCCCCGGTGCCGTGTTCTCTCAACCCCGCCGGTGGAATCCGGGGACGTGGTGCGGGACACGGTGCCGTCGTCGTGGTTGCATAACGGCATGAGCTCCCTCGACCATCCCGCCGTCGCCAAGGTCACAGCCGCGTTGAGCGAGGCCGGCCAGCGCTCCGCCGCCGAGGGCGTGCGTGTGCTGCCGGCCGAGGTCCGCACCGCGGCGCAGGCCGCCGAAGCGCTCGGGGTCGAGGTCGGCGCCATCGCCAACAGTCTCGTGTTCCGCGCCCGCACCGCCGGCGGCGAGGAGACGGCCCTGCTCGCCCTCACCTCCGGCGCGCACCGCGCCGACCCGGCCCGCCTCGCCGCCCTGGCCGGCCTCGCCGAGGTGGGCAAGGCCGACGCCGACTTCGTGCGCGAGCACACCGGCCAGCCCATCGGCGGCGTCGCCCCGGTCGGGCACCCGCGGCCGCTGGTCACGCTTGTGGACGCGAGCCTGAGCGCGTACGACGAGGTGTGGGCCGCGGCCGGGCACCCGAAGTCGGTGTTCCCGACGACGTTCGCCGGGCTCGTCGAGCTCACCGGGGGCACCCCGGGCACGCTCGCGGCGGGAGTGGAGGATGGACAGCCGTGACCGCCATGTCCTCCGGGTGCTCCCGATACGTGCAGTTGTCCGCGGACGAGTTCCGCACACGCCTGCCCGAAGCGCTGGCCATCTACGTGAAGGCCATGCGCTACCCCGAAGGCACGGCCGAGCAACGCGCCCCGATGTGGCTCACGCACGCCCTGCGCGAAGGCTGGCGCTGCATGGCCGCCCTCGACGCCGACGACGTGCTGCTCGGCCTCGCCTACGGCTACAAGGGCCGCGCCGGGCAGTGGTGGCACGAGCAGGTGCGCCACGGCCTCACCCGCCGCTCCGGCCCCGAAGAGGCCGAGCGCTGGATGAGCGACTACTTCGAGCTCACCGAGATCCACGTGCGCCCGGAGAGCCAGGGCAAGCAGATCGGCGAAGACCTGCTGCGCCGTCTCCTCGACGGCGTGCCCAACGCCAACGTGCTGCTGTCCACCCCGGAGGGCACCAGCCGGGCGTGGAAGCTGTACCGGCGGACGGGATTCTTGGACGTGCTGCGGGACTACCAGTTCACGGGGGATCCGCGGCCGTTCGCGATTCTGGGGCGGTCGTTGCCGTTGGAGGAGAAGTAGGTTCCGGGCGTCGGTAGGCCTGATCGCGAGTGCGGTCGGGTCGGCAGTGCGTGAGCACTGAACGGGCCGCAGTGTGGCTCTGAAGTGCGCGAGGATCGCCGACGCTCTCGTCGGGCTGGCACTTCGTCAGCGACCCGTTCACGGTTCTCGGGCCGGTCGTCGCCTGCGGAGGCGTCGTAGGTTTCGGGCGCCGATCACGAGCGCTGTCGGGTCGCTACCGCCGACACCGCGTGTACCACGGGACAGGTCGCGGTGCGGCCCGCGAATGGTGTGAGGCCGCCACATCAGCGGCGACCCATTCACGATTCTCCAGCTGGTCGTCGCCACTGGAGGCGACGTAGGTACGGGCGCCGACCGCGAGCACGGCCAGGTCCGGCACCGCCGAAACGCACGGCGCACTGGACACGCCGCAATGCGGCCGTGAAGTGCGCGAGGATGGCCGGCGCTGTCGCGGGGCGGTCACTTCATCGGCGACCCGTTCACGGTTCTTGGGCCAGTCGCCTGCGGAGGCGACGTAGGTTTCGGGCGCCGACCGCGAGCGCGGCCGGGTCCGGCACCGCCGAAACGCACGACGCACTGAACAGGCCGCCGGGCAGCCCTGAAGTGCGCGAGGATCGCCGGCGCTGTCGCGGGGCGGTCACTTCATCGGCGACCCGTTCACGGTTCTTGGGCCAGTCGCCTGCGGAGGCGACGTAGGTTTCGGGCGCCGACCGCGAGCACGGCCGGGTCCGGCACCGCCGAAACGCACGGCGCACTGAACAGGCCGCCGGGCAGCCCTGAAGTGCGCGAGGATCGCCGGCGCTGTCGCGGGGCGGTCACTTCATCGGCGACCCCGTTCAAGGGGGCCGGTCGTCGCCTGCGGAGGCGACGTAGGTTCCGAGCGCCGATCACGGGAGCGGCCGGGTCCGGCACCGCCGACTTCGCACGGAGCACGGAACAGGCCGCCGGGTAGCCCATGAAATGCGCGAGGATCGCCGGCGCTGCTACGGGCCTACCGGTCCGTCGGCGACCCGTTCACGGTTCTCGGGCGAGTCGTTGCGCTGGAGGCGACGTAGGTTCGGGGCGCCGAACGCAGCGCAGCCGGGCTGGCGCCGCAGACGGCGGCAGGCCCCTGGACGGGCCGCCGTGCGGCCCGCGAAATGCGCGAGGATCACCGGCGCAGCTGCAAAGGCTGCCACTTCATCGGCGACGCGTCCGCGACTCCCGGACCAGCCGTCGCCGTGGGAATCAAGGTTCCCAGCGCCACTAGCCGATCGCCAATGCGGTCGTCCGCCGGCGTCGGCGGCGCGCAGCGCACCGGACAGGCCCTGGTGAGACCCGTCAAGTACCCGCGCGCCGCCGACAAACGACTGCGGCCGCTACCCGCTCACCGCCGATTCCCCAGCGGCCCGAACCGAACGAGGTTCCGGCCGCCAATACCCCACCACCAACGCCCCCGCCAGCAAAGCCGCACCGCACCACGCCTGAGCGCTGAGGTGTTCCCGGAGGAAGACGACGGAGAGGATCGTGGCCGTCAGGGGTTCCAGGAGGGCGGACAGGGCGCCGAGCACCGGGTGGGCCGTGGTGAGGCCCCGGAAGTACGCGGCGTAGGCGAGGGCGGTCGGCACGAGGGCGAAGTAGGCGGCGACCAGCAGGACCTCCGGGCGGGCCGGCAGGGTCATCCCCAGGGTGAGCGCGGCCGGCGTGAGCAGGAGACCGCCGGTGAGGCAGCCGTACGCGGTGGTGGCGAGGGGGTCCTCGACCGGGCGCGTGGTGAGGGTCGCGAAGCCCGCGGCGGCCGCCAGGGCGAGGAGCGTGGCGGCGGCCGACGTGCCGGCGTGGGGCTCCCAGCACAGCAGCGCGAGGCCGGCCAGGGCGCCGAGGGTCGAGAGCAGCGTCCAGGCGTGCGGGGCGCGGCGGGTTCTGATCGCCGTGGCGAGGGTGAGCATCACCGGGGCCGCGCCGATGGTGGTCATGGTCGCGGTGCCGACGGAACCCAGTGCCACGGCGGCGAAGTAGGTCGTCTGGAAGAAGGCGAACAGCGCGCCGACGACGAGGACCCGGCGCAGCGCCGCGCGGGTTCGCGGGATTCCCTTGCCGGACAAGGCGATCGCCGCGGCGCCGCCGAGCAGCAGGCGGTAGGCGGCCACGGCGAGCGGGTGCAGGCCGGCCAGCTGGCCCAGCAGCGAGCCGGCCAGGCCGCCGCTCCCCCACAGCACCCCGGCGACCACCAGCGCGACCGACCCGCGGGCGCGTTCGGACAGGACAACAGACATGGACAACGCTCCAGCGTCGAAGGATTTCGGACATCGACGACGCGGGGCGGTTTTCGTGCAGCACCGATCGGCCGCGGACCGACGGACGGTTCACGCGGCGGCGCAGACCACCCCGCTCAGAGCGCGGGCGGCGGGGTGACGAGGAAGATCCGGTGCACGACGGCGAGCCTAGGCCGCGCCGACGGTCCGGTCACCGGGTTTTCCGGAGAACGACCTGTCCGATCAGCCGGAAAACCCGGATCGAATCGACGGTGCCCCTGATCGAAACCACGAGTAGAAGCACCTAAACCCTTGGCGCAGCAGGGTTTGTTACCGATCTCTGACGCGTCGACCGAAACCGGGCGTCCCGGCGCCACAGAAGCGAATGATCACCAGGAAAGGGAAAGAAGCCTTTCCCAGGAGACATTTCCGACGACATTCCCAGGACGTATTCATGACTCGACATTCCCGTGAGCGGCGTGTTTCGGCCGCCGTGCTCGCCACCATGACCGCCGCCGCCGCGCTGGCCCTCGCCCCAGCAGCCGTAGCCGACACCGCCCAGCACGCCGTGTTCGTCCAGACGAACGACCCCACGGCCAACACCGTCGTCACCTACACCCGGGACGGCAACGGCGGCCTGCACGAGGCGGGCCGGTACCCCACCGGCGGCCGCGGCACCACGCTCGGCGGCGCGGGCCCCGACGCGTTGTCCTCGCAGGGCGCGCTCACCTACGACGCCGGCCACCAGCTGCTGTACGCCGTGAACGGCGGCAGCGACACCCTCACCGTCTTCGCGGTGTCGGGCGCCCACCTGACCCGGCTGCAGACCCTGCCGACCGGCGGAGCCGTGCCGGTGTCGGTCGGATTCGCGCACGACCGGGTCTACGTCCTCGACGCCGGCGGCGAAGGCGCGGTCACCGGCTTCCGCGTCCACGACCGGCGCCTGACGCCGATCCCCGGCTCCACCCGCGGTCTCGGGCTCGGCAACGCGCCGCTGCCGGACGCCTTGTCCGCCCCGTCGCAGGTCGCGCTCACGCCCGACGGCGCCGACCTCGTGATCACCACCAAAACCCACAACACGCTGCAGGTCTTCCCACTCGACGCCGCGGCGCGCCCCTCCGCCCGGCCGGTGGCCAACCCGTCGGCGGGGATGATCCCGTACGCCGTGGGCTTCGACCGCCGGGGCCACGTGCTCGTGACCGAGGCGACGGGCTCGGAGTCGTCCTACGCGCTCACCGCCGGCGGCAGGCTGGAGACGCTCTCGGCGGCCGTCGCGACGGGTGAGCAGGGCGCGCCGTGCTGGTCCGTGGTCGTGGGCGCCACCGTGTACACGGCCAACACCAACAGCGACAGCATCACGGCCTTCCGCATCGGCCACGACGGCGGGCTCACCCTCACCGACCCGTCGGCGATCGCGGCCACCACCGACCCCGCGCCGATCGACCTGGCGGCCACCGGCGACGGCCGGTTCCTCTACCAGCTCTCCGCCGGTGCCGGCGCGGTCGACGAGTACTCCGTGGCCCGGGACGGTTCCCTGCACCGGATCGGCAGCGTCACGGGCCTGCCCGTGTTCGACGGCAAGACGGGCCCGCAGGGTATCGCGGCGTCCTGACCGGAACGGGCCGGCGCTCCCGCACACCGCGGGGAGCGCCGGCCGCGAAACTCAGCTCAGCAGAGCCAACTGCTCCCGCAACGTGTCCAGCCCCATCCCGCCCATTTCCAATGCGCGCGTGTGGAACTGCTTGATGTCGAAGGAAGACCCCATCCGCGCCCGGGCGTCGTCGCGGGCGGCGAGCCACAGGCGTTCGCCGAGCTTGTACGCGGGGGCCTGGCCGGGCCAGCCGAGGTAGCGGTCGATCTCGTCGCGCACGTGGGCCTGGTCGGTGATGGTGCGCGTGAGCATGAACTCCAGGCCGAGCTCCGGGGTCCAGCGCGAGCCCTCGTGGAAGCCGGTGCCGCGGGGGATCTCGAGTTCCAGGTGCATGCCGAGGTCGACGACGACGCGGGCGGCACGGAAGAGCTGCTCCGAGAGCATGCCGAGCAGGTTGCCGTCGTCGGACAGGTAACCGAGCTCCTGCATGAGACGCTCGGAGTACAGGGCCCAGCCCTCGCCGTGGGCGGAGATGAAGGTCATCAGCCGCTGGTACTTGTTGAGCGACTGCGCCTGGTTCACGGCCGTGGCGATCTGCAGGTGGTGGCCCGGCGCGCCCTCGTGGTACACAGTGGACACTTCGCGCCAGGTGGTGAACTCCTCCTTGTCGGCGGGCAGCGACCACCACATGCGCCCGGGCCGGGTGAAGTCCTCGCTCGGGCCGGTGTAGTACGCGCCGACGCCGCCGCCCGGCGGGGCGATGCGGCACTCGAGGGCCATCAGCCGGTCGGGGATGTCGAAGTGCTTGCCGCGCAAGGACTTCAGGGCGTCGTCCGAAAGGGACTGCATCCAGGCCTCGAACTGCGGCCGGCCGTGGACGCGGTAGCGCGGGTCGGCGTCGAGCACGTCGGCGGCTTCGGCGACCGAAGCGCCGGGCCGGATCCGCTCGGCCACCGCGCGCATCTCGGCCTCGAGGCGGGCGAACTCGTGCCAGCCCCACTCGTAGGCCTCGCGCAGGTCCAGCTCGGCGCCGATGAAGTAGCGCGACCACAGCCGGTACACGTCCTCGCCCACGGCGTCCTTGGCCGGGGCCTTCGGGGCGAGCTCGGCGCGCAGGAAGCCGGCGAACTCGGCGAACGCCTCGTCGGCCGCGCGGGCGCCCGCCGCGAGGTCGTTCGCCAGCGCGGCGCCCGCCGTGCCCGCGTTGCCCACCAGGCCGGCGAAGAAGCTGGGCCGCTCCCCGAGGCCGGCGTAGGTCTCGCACTGCTCGGCGACCTTGCCCACCTGCCGCAGCGCCGACACGTGCCCGGCGTCGGCCGCGGTCAGCAGCGACGCGCGCATCCCCGCGAGCGCCTCGGGCACCTTGCGCAGCCGCGCGGCGATGTCGGCCCACTGCTCGGGCGTGTCCATCGGCATCAGGTCGAACACCATGCGCAGGTCCTGCACCGGGCTCGCGATCACGTTCAGCGCCGCGAGGTCGAGGCCCGCGTCGTGGATCTCCACGTCGAGGCCCACCCGCTCGGTGAACACCGCCTTCGCGACCCGCTCCCCCGCGTCGGCGGGTTCGGCCGCCTTGACGTCGGCCAGGGCCTTCGCCGCGAGCGCCGCCCGGGCCGCGTGGCCGGTGGGCGAGTAGTCGGTGAGCTGGTCGTCGTAACCGGCGACGCCGAGCATGGTGGCGGCGACCGGGTCCACGGCCGCGTAATCGTCGACGTACCGGTCGGAAATCCCGTGCACGCTGTGTTCGCTGGAAGCCATGGGCCGAACCGTACCGGCCCGGACACCCCCGGCGGTACGGACTTACGCGCGCGCCGGCACGAGCCCGAGCCGCGTCACCACCTCGCGCGTGGCTTTCGACCGGTTGAACGTGTAGAAGTGCAGATCCGGCACGCCTTCGGCGATCAGTTTCTCACCCAGTTCGGTGACGGCGTCGATCCCGGCTTCGCGGAACGCCTTCGGGTCGTCCGAAAGCGGCTCCAGCCGGTCGAGCAGCCGCTGCGACGCGGGCGCGCCGGAGAGCTTGATCGTGGTGTGCAGCGTGCGCGGCGTGGTCAGCGGCATGATGCCGGGCAGCACCAGCGCGTCGCAGCCCGCCGCGGCCACGCGGTCGCGCAGCCGCAGGAAGTCCTCGGCCTCGAAGAACAGCTGCGCGATGGCGAAATCGGCCCCGGCGCGGAACTTGCGCACGAGGTGCTTCGTGTCCGACTCGAGGTCCGGCGAGCGCGGGTGGCCGTACGGGAACGCCGACACGCCGACGCAGAAGTCGCCGAGCGAGCGGATGAGCTCCACCAGCTGCTCGGCGTATTCGAGACCTTCGGGGTGCGGCGTCCAGTCGCCGTAGACGTCGCCGGGCGGGTCGCCCCGCAGCGCGAGGATATTGCGCACGCCCACGGCGGCGTACCAGCCGATCACGTTGCGCAGCTCCGACACCGAGTGGTCGACCGCGGTCAGGTGCGCCATCGGGCAGAGCGTGGTCTCGGTGGCCACGCGGGCGATGCTGCGGATGGTGCCGTCGCGGCTCGAGCCGCCCGCGCCGTAGGTGATCGACATGTACGCCGGGTCCAGCGGTTCGAGCTCGCGCACGGCGCGCCACAGCACGGCCTCGTCGGCCTCGTCGCGGGGCGGGAAGAACTCGATGGAGAACCGGGGCCCGTCCCCCTGCAACCGCTCGATCACCGACGTCATGAACGAAAATGATAGTGGGCGAAACCGGGCGCCGGGAGCTCCGGCGCGTGGCCTTGGCCACGGGTACCGTCGGACGCGCACCCCCGAAGCTCCCTCGATGTTGAGGAGCCACCATGAGCCGCGAAGACGACACCGCCTGGGACGAAGACGTGCGAGTGGCCGTGTACCGGGCCTTCGCCACGCACGGTCGCGCGCCCACCGGCCCGGAGCTGGCCGACGCGGCGCACGGTTCGCTGGCCGTGGCCAAGCAGGCCCTGCACCGCCTCGCCGACGCCCGCCACCTGGTGCTCGACGAGTGCGAGCACGTGGTGCTGGCCCACCCGTTCGCGGCGATCCCGCTGGGCTTCGCGGTGATGGGCGAGCACACGCTGTGGTGGGGCGGCTGCGCGTGGGACTCGTTCGCGATCCCGCACCTGGTGCCCGCCGAGCCCGAGGTGCTCGTGGCCACGCGCTGCCCGTGCTGCACGGAGCCCATGGCGCTGGTCGTGGGCCGTGAAGCCGCGCCGGACGGCCCGCAGGTCGCCCACTTCCCCGTGCCCACGGCCAGGATGTGGGACGACGTGCGCCACACCTGCTCCGTGCAGCGCCTGTTCTGCGGCGAGTCCTGTGTGGACGAATGGGTCGCGCGCACCGGCCTGGCGAAGGGCACCGTGCTCGACCTGCCGGCGCTGTGGCGCCTGGCCGAGGGCTGGTACGCCGGGCGGCTGGCGCACGGTTACCGGCGCCGGGAGCCGGCCGAGGCCGCCGAGTACTTCGCCGCCGCGGGGCTGCCCGGTGAGTTCTGGACCGGCTGAGGCGAGCGTCTCGTGCGCCACATCCGGGGCACCCGGCGCGACCGGCCGGGCCCGCGCCCCGGATGATGAGGGCATGGACGCGCCCGGTTTCGACGACGATCTGCCTGCCCACGTCGAGCGTGCGCTGACCGCGTTCCTCGGCCGTGCGGGCGACGAGATCGTGCGCACGGAGCCGACGGTCGCGGCGGGCATCGACGTGCTGTCCGGCTTCGTGCTGTGCGGTGGCAAGCGCATCCGGCCCACGTTCGCGTGGTGGGGCTGGCGCGGCGCCGGCGGAGCGGCGTCCGGCGAGGCGGCCGAGGGCGCGCTGCAGGTCGTGGCGAGCCTCGAGCTGATCCAGGCGTGCGCGCTGATCCACGACGACCTCATCGACTCCTCCGACTCCCGCCGCGGCAACCCGACCGTGCACGTGGCCTCGGCCAAGGTGCACGCCGACCACGGCTGGCTCGGCTCGCCCGCCACGTTCGGGCTGGCCACGGCCGTGCTGGTCGGCGACCTGGCGCTCGCGTGGGCCGACGACATGTTCGCCGAGGCCCCGCTGCCGGCCGAGACGCTCGCGAAAGCGCGCCCGGCCTGGCGCGCGATGCGCACGGAGGTGCTCGCCGGGCAGTACCTCGACGTGCGCACGCAGGCCGTCGGCGACGCCTCGCCCGAGGCCGCGCTGCGCATCGACCGGCTGAAGACGGCCGCCTACACCGTGCAGCGCCCGCTGCACCTCGGCGCCGCGCTGGCCGGCGCCGACGACCGGCTCGTGACGACGCTGCTGGAGTTCGGCGGTGACGTCGGCGTGGCGTTCCAGCTGCGCGACGACCTGCTCGGCGTGTTCGGCGACCCGTCGGTGACCGGCAAGCCCGCCGGCGACGACCTGCGCGAGGGCAAGCGCACCCTGCTCGTGGCCCTGGGCCTGCAGCTGGCCGACGAACGCGGCGACCGCGCGGCGGCGAAGGTGATCGCCGGCGCGATCGGCAAGGCCGACCTGTCCGACACGGCCGTCGACGCCGTGCGCGAAGCCCTGACCGGCGTCGGCGCGGTCGACGCCGTGGAGCACCGCATCGACCAGCTCACCGCCTCGGCGATGGCCGCGCTCGACCGCGCGCACCTGGCCGAGCCGGCTCCGGCCGCGCTGGCCGACCTGGTCGGCAAGGCGACCCGGCGGACGTCGTGACCAGAACCGTGTCCGGGCCCACCGACCACGTGGTGGTGGTCGGCGCGGGCCTGGCGGGCCTTTCCGCGACGCTGCACCTGCTCGGGGCGGGCCGACGCGTGACGCTGCTGGAGCAGGACAAGGAGCCGGGCGGGCGCGCCGGGCAGCAGGACTTCGGCGCCAACGCCGTGGACACCGGCGCGAGCGTGCTCACCATGCCGGAGCTGGTGGACGAGGCCCTGCACGCCGTCGGCGCATCGCTTCAGGACACGCTGCCGCTGACCAAGCTCGACCCCGCCTACCAGGCGCGCTTCGCCGACGGCAGCACGCTGGCGCTGCGCACCGACGGCGACGCGATGGAAGCCGAGATCCGCGCGTTCGCGGGTGCGCGCGAGGCGGCCGGCTACCGCGCGCTGCGGCGCTGGCTCACCGAGCTGTACGCGGTGCAGAAAGACCGCTTCATCGGCGCCAACTTCGATTCACCGCTCGACCTGGCGCGTCCCGAGCTGGTGAAGCTCGCCGCGCTGGGCGGCTTCGGCCGGCTCGGCCCGAAGGTCGCGGGGTTCCTGCGCGACGAACGCGTGCGCCGGCTGTTCTCCTTCCAGGCGCTCTACGCGGGCCTGGACCCGGCGCGAGCGCTCGGCGCGTACGGCGTGATCGCCTACATGGACACCGTCGGCGGCGTCTACTACCCGCGCGGCGGCATGGGCGCGGTCGCGCGGACGATGGCCGCGGCCGCCGCGAAATCCGGCGCCGACCTGCGCTTCGGCACCGAAGCCGCGTGGCTCGAGCGGGTGTCTTCGCGGGTGCGGGCCGTGCGCACGCGCACCGGCGAGCGCATCGAGTGCGACGCCGTCGTGCTCGCCACCGAGCTGCGCACCGCGTACCGACTCGTCGGCGCCCGGCCGAACCGGGTGCTGCCGCTGCGGTACTCGCCTTCGGCCGTGGTGCTGCACGGGCGCGCGAAACGGTCGTGGGAGCAGCTGGGCCACCACACGATCTTCTTCGGCCAAGCCTGGGACCGCACGTTCGCCGAGATCGTGCGCGAAGGCCGGCTGATGAGTGACCCGTCACTGCTCGTCACCCGCCCCACCGCCACGGAACCGGGGCTGGCCGGCGACGGTGGCGAGATCGTGTCCGTGCTCGCGCCGGCACCGAACCTGCGCCGCGGCCGCATCGACTGGTCGCGCGTCGGCGGCGCGTACCGCGAGGAACTGGTGCGCACGCTGGAATCCCGCGGTCTCACCGGGTTCGGCGACGAGTTCACCGTGGACGAGGTCGTGACGCCCGAAGACTGGGCCGCGCGCGGGATGACGGCGGGCACGCCGTTCTCGCTGGCCCACACGTTCGCCCAGACCGGCCCGTTCCGGCCCGCCAACCTCGTGCGGGCCGCGGGCAACGTGGTGCTCGCGGGCTGCGGCACCACCCCCGGCGTCGGCATCCCGCCGGTGCTGATCTCCGGACGTCTCGCCGCGGAAAGGATCACCGGCCGGTGACCGAACTCGACGCCGCCGGCATCACGGAACCCGGCCTGCGCGCCGCGTACACCGAATGCCGCCGCATCAACGCCCACCACGGCCGCACGTTTTTCCTCGCCACGCGCCTGTTGCCCGCGCGCGCCCGGCCCTCGGCGCACGCGCTGTACGGCTTCGCGCGCATGGCCGACGAGCTCGTGGACAACCCCGAACCCGGCACCGATCCCAAGAGCGCGCTGGACCACGTGGCCGGGATGGTCGACGAGGTCTACGAAGGCGGCGCGCCGGCCGACCCGGTACTGGCCGCGCTCGCCGACACCGTGCGCCGCCACGACATCCGGCGTGGGCTCGTGGACGCGTTCCTGCACTCGATGCGCATGGACCTCACCGTCACCGAATACGCCACCTACGCGGATCTCGCGGAGTACGTGCACGGTTCCGCGTGTGTGATCGGGCTGCAGATGCTGCCGGTGTTCGGCACCGTCGTACCGCTCGCCGAAGCCGAGCCGAGCGCGGCGGCGCTCGGGGAAGCGTTCCAGCTTACGAACTTCTTACGCGACATCGGCGAAGACCTCGACCGCGGCCGGCTTTACCTGCCCACGGAAGAACTTTCGGCGTTCGGCGTGGACCGCGAACTGCTCGTGGAGACGCGCCGGCGCGGCACGCCGGACCCGCGCGTGCGGCGCGCGCTCGCCGTCGCGGTGTCGCGCGCCCGCGCGGTGTACCGGCGGGCCGAGGCCGGAATTCCCTTGCTGCGCACCGAATCCCGACCGTGCGTGCGCACGGCGATCACGCTGTACGAAGGCATCCTCGACGAGATCGAGGCGATGGACTACGACGTGCTCAACCGGCGCGCGGTGGTGGGCAAGGGCCGGCGTCTGGCCGTGGCGCTGCCGAAGCTGCTCAGCGTGTGGGCCCGGAGCCACGCACGTAGGGTCTGAGATATGACATCCGCTTCAACGAGGCGGCTGCGCGTCGGGCTCCAGCTCCAGCCGCAGCACGCCGACTACGACACGATCCGCCGCACCGCTTCGGCCGCCGAGGACATCGGCGCCGACATCGTCTTCAACTGGGACCACTTCTACCCGCTCTACGGCGACGCCGACGGCATGCACTTCGAGTGCTGGACGATGCTCGGCGCCTGGGCGGAATCGACGTCCCGGGTCGAAATCGGCGCTTTGGTCACGTGCAACAGCTACCGCAACCCCGAACTGCTCGCGGACATGGCCCGCACGGTCGACCACATCTCGGGTGGCCGGTTGATTCTGGGCATCGGCTCGGGCTGGTTCGAGAAGGACTACGACGAGTACGGCTACGAGTTCGGCACCGCGGGCGGGCGCCTCGACAACCTCGCGGAATCGCTGCCGCGCATCGAATCCCGCCTCGGCAAGCTGAACCCGGCGCCGACGCGCAAGATCCCCGTGCTCATCGGCGGCGGCGGCGAGAAGAAGACCCTCAAGCTCGTGGCGAAGCACGCCGACATCTGGCACGGCTTCGGCGACCCGGAGGTCGTGCAGCGCAAGGTGAAGATCCTCGACCAGCACTGCGCGGACCTCGGCCGCGACCCGGGCGAGATCGAGCGCTCCTGCGGCGTTTCGGGCGACCCCGACGAGCTCGGCCCGAAGCTCGTGGAGCTGGGCGTGAGCACGTTCACCGTGGGCGTCGGCGGGCCCGACTACGACCTCACGGCCCTCAAGAACTGGGTCGCCTGGCGCGACAAGCAGAACGGCTGACCCGAGAATTCGCCGAAGGCCTCCTCGCGAGCGGCGGGGAGGCCTTCGGCGTTTCCGACAGGGGTTCACGAGCGTGTTTCGGACGGTGTTTTCGGGCACGCGGCCGCAACGCCCGGCAGGCCGTGGGGCGATTACCGCGCGTGGTCGAGCCGGCGCTCAGCGAACCGGGCGAAAAGGGCCGGGCGCGCTAGAAAGCCATGGCCTGGGCGCGCCGCTTCACCTCGGTACCGTGGCTCGTGCGCAACGCGTTGACGGGTGTGGTGCCCGGCAGCGTTTCGTCCGCCGCGAAGAGCCAGCGCAGCATCTCGGTGCGACTGAACCCCGAATCCGCGAGCACCGTGATGGTGCCCGCCAGGCCCTTGACCACTCCGTCCTTGACGAAGAAGTCGCTGGGCACGCACAGCTCGCCTTTGCGCCGCACGGCGATCAGGTGACCGTCGCGCAGCATCTGGCGCACTTTGTTGGACGAGATCCCGAGCACGGCCGCCACCTGGTTCAGGGGGAGGACGGTGACAGCGGAGTCAAGGACGTCGTCGGCGACAGGAATCCCACTCACACGTGACACTGTGCCACATTCGACCGGTTTCCCGACTGGTACGCACGGGTGACCCGCCGCCTCACCTCACCCACGCGGGCGCGGGTCCGTACGATAACCAGCCGTGACACGCACGCACCCCAGCCTCGTCGGCACGCTGCTCGAACGCCGCTACCGCGTGGACAGGCTGCTCGCCAGGGGCGGGATGTCGTCGGTCTACCGGGGGATGGACACCCGGCTGGACCGGGCGGTCGCGATCAAGATCATGGATCCCCGCTTCGCCGACGACCGCTCGTTCGTGGACCGGTTCGTGCGCGAAGCGCGATCGGCCGCGCAGCTGCACCACCCGAACGTGGTCGCGGTGCACGACCAGGGCTTCGACGTGCCGGCCGGCGAGGACTCCGGGCTCGCGTTCCTGGTGATGGAGCTCGTGGACGGCGGGACGCTGCGCGATCTGCTGTCCGAGCAGGGCAAGCTCGACATCGCGCTCGCGCTGAGCATCGCCGAGCCCGTGCTTTCGGCCCTGGGGGCCGCGCACGCCGCCGGGCTGGTGCACCGCGACGTGAAGCCCGAGAACGTGCTCATCGGCCGCAGCAGCGGCGCGCTGTCCGGCGGGGTGGTGAAGGTCGGCGACTTCGGCCTCGTGCGCGCGGTCGCCAGCGCGGGCACCACGAGCTCGAGCGTGATCCTGGGCACCGTCGCCTACCTCTCGCCCGAACAGGTCGCCTCCGGCGTCACGGGGGCCCGAGGCGACGTGTACTCGGCCGGGATCCTGCTCTACGAGATGCTCACCGGCCAGACGCCCTACACCGGCGACACGGCGCTCTCGGTGGCCTACCGGCACGTGAACGACGACGTGCCGCGCCCGAGCGAGCTGCGGCCGGACCTGCCGCCCGCGCTCGACGACCTGGTGCTGCGCGCCACCCGCCGCGACCCCGAGCTGCGCCCGGCCGACGCCGGCGTGTTCCTGGCCGAACTGCAGGCCGTGCGGGCCGAGCTGGGTCTGCCGGTGGTGCCGGTGCCCGTGCCCCCGCCGCCGGACGGCGACCGCATGTCCGACACCGAGCGCACGATGCCGCGGATCCCGGTGGCCGAGCAGACGATGCCGGTTTCAGGGCCGGTTTCGGGGGCCGTCCCCGTTGCCGGGCCGCAGGGCACGCGCGCGCTGACCCGGGCCGTGCCGGTGGGTCCGCCGCCTTCGCCGCCCGCGGGCCAGCAGATGCCGACGGTGGCCGTGGCCCCGCCGGTGCCGCCCGCGCCGCCGCGCCGTCCGCGGCCGCCGGCCGACGAGCCGAAGCCGCGCGACCGCCGGAAGATGATCGCGCTGGTGGCGCTGGGTGTGCTGGTGCTGGGCGGGCTGATCGGCGCGTTCGCCTTCATCCTCAGCGAATCGGCGCCCACCACCTCCGCCGTGCCGAAGCTCGTGGGCCTCACGCAGGCCGAGGCCGGGGACAAGCTGCGCGCGGCGAACCTGACCCCGCAGTACAGCCAGGAGTTCGACAACACCGTGCCGGCCAACACCGTGATCAAGGTGACGCCGGTCGAGGGCACGCAGCTGGAGAAGGACGCGAACGTGTCCGTGGTCGTGTCCAAGGGCAAGCCGGTGGTGCCCAACATCCAGGTGGGCGCTTCACTGGCCGACGCGACGAAGGCGATCCAGAGCCAGCAGCTCAAGGTCGCGCAGGGCACGCCGGAGTTCAGCGACACCGCGCCCGAGGGCACGGTGGTGAGCGTGAACCCGGTGGCCGGCACGCCCGTGGACATCGGCGGCCAGGTGACGCTCGTGCTCTCGAAGGGCCCGGAACCGCTTCCGCCGGTGCCCGACGTCACGGGCCGGCCGAAGGCCGAGGCGTTCCAGCTGCTGCAGCAGGCCGGGTTCCAACCGGTGGACGGCGGCGAGGAGTTCTCGCAGACGATCCCCGCCGGCGGCGTCACGCGCACCGACCCGCCGGCGAACACCCCGGGCAGCAAGCAGGTGAAGGTGTTCGTGTCCAACGCCGTGCAGGTGCCCGACGTGCGGTTCAAGCAGTTCGACGAGGCCGAGAAGATTCTCAAGCAGGCGGGCCTCGACGTCGACAAGCAGGGTGGCGGCGGTGGCCGCGGCCACGGTGGCGGCGGCTTCAACTTCGTGTTCCAGCAGGACCCGCAGCCCGGTTCGCTGGTGCCGAAGGGCACGAAGGTGCAGATCCGGGGCTTCGGCGGATGATCGGCAGCCGAGGCCGCGTGACGGGTGCCGTCGGCCCGGGCCTGATCGGGGAGGTGCTGCTCAGCGTCCGGGGCGGTACCGAGGCGTTCTACGCCTACGCGGCCGACTCCGAAGCCGGGTTTCCGATCGGCACCCAGGTGCTTGTGGTGGATTTCGAACCCCCGCGCACGGTTTACGTGGAACGGTGGCAACCGCTGACGTCCTAGCGGCGTCGAAGAGCTACCAACAACCGAAAATCGGGCTGCGAGGGGTTATGGAAATCTGGCTCATCGTCGTGATCGCGGTGGTAGCCGTGATCGTGCTGTTCGGGCTGCTGCGGATCCTGTACAAGGTCGCGGAGCCCAACGAAGCGCTCATCATCTCCGGGTGGGGGATCCGGGTGGAGCGCACCGAGACCGCCGACAGCCTCGGGTTCAAGATCGTGACCGGCCGGGGCGTGAACGTGATCCCCGGCTTCCAGACCGCGCGGCGCCTCTCGCTCGACACGCGCGGCGTGAACCTGCAGGTTTCCTGCGTGACCAAGCAGGGCCTGCCGGTGACCGTGCGCGCGGTGGTGATCTACAAGGTGGGCGACGACTACGCCTCGATCGCCAACGCCGCCCGCCGCTTCCTCGACCAGCAGAAGGGCATGAACGACACCATCCACGAGCTGTTCTCGGGCCACCTGCGCTCGATCGTGGGCGGGCTGACCATCGAGGAGATGATCCACAACCGCGACGCGCTGACCGGCGAGGTCCGCCAGTCGTCGGCCACCGAGATGATCAAGCTGGGCCTGATCGTGGACTCGCTGCAGATCCAGGAGATCGACGACGAGTCCGGCTACATCAACAACCTGGGCAAGCCGCACGCGGCGGCCATCGCGGCGTCGGCACGCATCGCCGAGGCGCAGCGCGACCAGGAGGCCACGCAGGCCGAGCAGGTCGCGGCCGCGCAGAAGGCCGGCGCGATGCGGGAGAGCCAGATCAAGCAGGCCGGCTACCAGGCCGAGGTCGACCAGGCCAAGGCGAAGGCGAGCCAGTCGGGTCCGCTGGCCGAGGCGACGGCGCGGCAGGAGGTCGTGGTCCAGGAGACGCGCGCGGCCGAGCTGGAGGCCGCGCTGGCCGAACAGCGGCTGCAGTCGCAGGTGCGCAAGCCGGCCGACGCGAAGGCGTACGAAACCCGCACGACGGCGGACGCCGACCGGGACGCGCAGATCGCCCGCGCCCAGGCCGAGGCCCGCGAGAC
Organism: Amycolatopsis rhabdoformis; assembly: GCF_035918295.1. Classification (GTDB taxonomy): domain Bacteria; phylum Actinomycetota; class Actinomycetes; order Mycobacteriales; family Pseudonocardiaceae; genus Amycolatopsis; species Amycolatopsis rhabdoformis. The sequence goes on along the minus strand of NZ_CP142149.1, from coordinate 159,062 downwards.
CGAACTGCGCGCCGTGGCCGACGCGACCCGCGTGAAGACAGCGGCCGAAGCGGAGGCGCAGGCCACGAAGGCGCGCGCGGAGGCTTCGGCGGGGGCCACGCGGGCCACCGGTGAAGCCGAGGCGGCTGCTTCGCAGGCCCGCGGCGTTGCGGAGGCGGAAGCGGCGCGCGCCCGAGGTCTCGCGGAAGCGGAGTCGGCCCGGGCCCGCGGTCTGGCGGAGGCCGAGTCGATCAAGGCGCGCGCGGCCGCACTGGCGGAGAACCAGGAAGCTGTGGTAGCACAGCAGCTGGCCGAACGTTGGCCGGAAATCGTCGAGGCCGGCGCGAAGGCGTTCGGTAACGTCGACCACATGGTGGTCCTGAACGGCGCGGACGGGATGTCGGACATGTTCACCAAGGCGTTGTCGCTGGGCGGGACGGGCCTCGGCCTGGCGCGGCAGCTGATGGATGCCATGGGTTCGTCGTCTTCTTCGGGCTCCGGTTCTGCCGGTTCTGCCGGTTCTTCGGGTACTTCGGGCTCTTCGGGCGCCGGGCAGGCGCTTTCGAACGGCGACCTTTCCCCGCGCGAGTAGCGCATGAGCTTCTTCACGGACGGTCCTCGTGAACGCCCCCTGTTCCCCGTGCGGGAGCAGGAGCTGTTCGGCTACGAGGGCCGTCCGTGGACAGGCCCGCCGAGCGACCACATCGTGCCCGCGCTCCTGCCGTGGGCCCGGCCGCTCGGCCGTTCCGAACGCACCATCGTCGCGCTGCGCGGCATCGAGGTCTGGCCGGAGGCGCTCACCCTGCGCCTGGCGGTGTACTCGCGCGACAGCCTCCAGGAGGGCCGCACCGGCTCCCTGATCGACCACCGGCGCGTGCCCGACTACAACGCGCTGCTCGTGGGCGTGCTCTTTCCTGACGGCAGCCGCGCCAGTTCGGAGTCCATCTCGGTGCCGTCCGCCTCGGAGCCGGACGAGCCGGTGTTGCGCGCGGTCGGCGTCGGCGGGACGCAGTTCCACCTGGACCACCAGGTTTTCGTCTGGCCGCTGCCCGGCGACGGGCCGTTCACCGTGGTGGTGCAGTGGCTGGACCGGGACATCAAGGAAACCCACACGGAACTCGACGGCGCGGCCATCCAGACGGCGGCGCTGGAGGCGGGTGAGCTGTGGCCGGGGTTGCCGCGGCGGCCTGGGCACGGAGTGGCGTTGCGGCGTGCGGCTGGGGCTCTGGTGAGTGAAGGCTCCGGTGCTGGCTCCGGCTCTGGTGCTGGTGCTGGTGCTGGTGCTGGTGCTGGTGCTGGCTCTGGCTCTGGCTCTGGCTCTGGCTCTGGCTCTGGCTCTGGGGACGATGGTGCATTGCCGGTGCGGTCGGGTGGGTCGGCGGGGTCGGCCGGGTTGCTTCCGCACCGCTCCGGTACCGGTTCCGGCAGCGCGCGCCGCGAGCCGCTCCCCCGCCGCGACGCCGCCGCACCTGGCGATCCCTTCCCGAACCGCAACGCCTTCGGCGCCGCCGAAGGCCGCGGCCCGGTAGGCGCGCCCCGCGAACCCCTCCCGCGCCGCAACTCCTCCCTGGACGAGCCTCTTCCGCCCCACGCCCCCACCCGCACTGCGCCGGCCGGGCAGGTTCCCCTCGACGCCACTCCGGCGACTGCCGGTGAGCCTCCCTCCGACCTCAACGAGGACAACGACGTGACCGACCCGGCCACCACTCAGCCGGTGACCAAACCCGACGAGCCGTCGCCGCCACGGTCCCCCTCGGTGCTGCTCCCCCACCTGGCCGAATCCGCGCTGCTCCCCCGCCGCAACGTCGCCCTCGGCCCCGAACGCCCGGCGCTTCGCCCGCCAGGCGCGGCCTCACCCCTCCCGCGCCGCACCCCGACCACCCGCACCGACGGCCCACCCACCGCACCCCCTCCGGCCGCACTCGCCGCGCTGCTGGCGCAGTCCACCCGCCCGCCGGCGATGCCTGCGCAGCCACCGCAACCGCCCAGCGCGCCCACCCCACTTCCCCACCGCGACCCCGGCGACAGCCCCACGATCGCGCTGGCCATCCCCACCACCGCCGGCCCGCCACCGCACCCCGCCCCACCGCGCACCCGCGCCGACGGCCCACCACCGCCCCAGCACGACGACACCTCCCGCACGGACAACGCCGCCGCACCCGCCATGCCGCTGCCGCAGCCCACCTCAGTGGTGCAGCCACCGGCTCCCCCAGAGGCCGTGCCGCTGCCCCAACGCAACACCGCCACCGCCGAACCAGCACCACACTCCACCCCACCGGCACCCCCGCGCACACCCGGCGAAGGCACACCCCTCCCCCAGCACGACGGCACTCCCCGCGCCGACCACGCTGCTGCCGCACCCGCCGTACCGTTGCCGCAGCCCATGTCAGCGGTCCAACCACACGCACCTGCAGCAGCAGCGCCGGCAGAGGCCGCGCCGCTGCCCCAGCACGCCGACCCCCGCAACACCCCCGCACCGCTCCCCCAGCCCTCCCACCCAACCCCGGCCAGTGAGGCGCCGACCGTGGCGCACCCCCTGCCGTTGCCGCAGCCGTCGCGGCCCGCGAAGGGCGTCGGGCCCAAGTCGGGCAGGGGTGGGTGGCCGCGGAGGCGGGGTGGGCGTGACCCGGGTGAGTGAACCTGTGGGGCGTTAGCGCCGACGAAACACGGTGACCACCCTCCCGTCATGTCAAGGTGGTGTCGTGGGGCGCATCCCACCCCTGCTCCGCCGCACGAGGACGGTCGTGATGGTTCGTACCCCGCTCAGTTCGCTCGACGTGGCATTCCTGTGCCTGGAAAGCGAAACCGCGCCGATGCACATGGGTGCGGTACTGGTGTTCACCTCTCGCGGGCGAGTGGACGGCGGGGAGCTCACCGGGCTGCTCGCGGCGCGCGCGCGGAAAATGCCGCAGTTGCGCCGGAAAATGCGTGCCGAGCTGTTTCCGCCGGGGGCGGCGACGTGGGCGGATGATCCGAATTTCGTTGCGGCGCAACACATCCATCACCACGAGTTGAGCACGCTCTACGATCCCGACCCGTTGACCGGGTTCGCGGAGCAGTGGATCGCGCGGCCGTTGGACACCGGGCGGCCGTTGTGGGATCTCACGGTGGTGACCGGGCTGCCGCAGGGCAAGTTCGCCGTGTTGCTGAAGCTGCACCACGCGCTCACCGATGGCGAAGGCGCGTACGCGGTGACCGTCGGCCTGCTCGACGAGCCCGCCAAGCCCGGGCGTGCGCTCGCGAGAGCGGCGAAGCCGGTCCCGCGGCCGCGGTCGCCGTTGGACAGCGTGAAAAACAGTGTGAAGGACGGCCTGGCCCAAGCCGGCGAGGCGGCCGGGATCGCGACGTCGCTGGTGCGCGCGGCGAAGGCGCCGTTGTCGCCCGTGTCGGCGCCGGCGTCGGCGGAGCGGCGGCTCGGGTTCGTGCGGCTGCCGACGGCCGACGTACGCCGGATCCGCGGCGGGCACGGCGGCACCACCAACGACGTGGTCCTCGCCGTGCTGGCCGGCGCGCTGCGCGAGTGGCTGGTCAACCGCGGCAAGCGCGCCGACGGCCGCACGCTGCGCGCCCTGATCCCGGTGAGCGTGCGCGGCCGCGCGAATGCCCAGGTGGGCGGCAACAAACTGTCCGGCTACCTGTGCGACCTGCCGATCGGCGAGGACGACCCGGTGGAACGCCTCCACGTGGTCCGCCGCGCGATGACCCGCAACAAGGCCGCCGGCCCGGCCCGCGGCGCCGGCGCGTTCCCGCTGCTGGCCGACCGTGTGCCCACGGTGCTGCACCGCCTCGGCACCCGCACCGCCGGCCTGGCCGCGCCGCTGCTGTTCGACCTGGTCGTGACCACCGTGCCGCTGCCGGCCGCCCGCCTCACCCTCGCGGGCGCGCCGCTGGCACAGGTCTACCCCTTCGTGCCGCTCGCGCCGCGCCACGCCGTGGGCATCGCCGTCGCCACCTACCGCGACAGTGTCCACATCGGACTGCAGGCCAACGCCGTGGCCGTCCCCGACCTCGGCGGCCTGCGCGACGCGGTGCTCAAATCCACCGCGGCGCTGCTCAACACCGTCTAGAACACCGGGTAGAACTCAGCCTCGCAGCATCTCCGCCACGAGGAACGCCAGCTCCAGCGACTGCTGCGTGTTCAGGCGCGGGTCGCAGGCGGTTTCGTAGCGGCCGGAGAGGTCGATGTCGGAGATTTCCTGGGCGCCGCCGAGGCATTCGGTCACGTCTTCGCCCGTGAGTTCCACGTGGATGCCGCCCGGGTAGGTGCCGAGCTTGTGGTGCACCTCGAAGAAGCCCTGCACCTCGTCGACGATGCGGTCGAAGTGGCGGGTCTTGTAGCCCGTGGACGATTCGTGCGTGTTGCCGTGCATCGGGTCGCACTGCCAGATGACCTTGTGGCCCGAGGCTTCGACCTTCTCGACGATCGCGGGCAGCACCTCGCGGACCTTGCCGTTGCCCATGCGCGAGATGAGCGTGAGGCGGCCTTCCTCGTGGCGCGGGTCGAGGCGCTCCACGTACTCCAGCGCCTGCTCGGGTGTGGTCGTGGGACCGATCTTGAGCCCGATCGGGTTCGAGAGCAGCTCCGCGAACGCGATGTGCGCGCCGTCGAGCTGGCGGGTGCGTTCGCCGATCCACAGGAAGTGCGAGGACAGGTTGTAGAGCTTGGGGTTGGCCGCGTCGGCGTGGTCGAGGCGCAGCAGGGCGCGCTCGTAGTCGAGCAGCAGGGCCTCGTGGCTCGCGAAGATCTCGGTGGACTGCAGCGACGTGTCGGTGACGCCGCACGCGTTCATGAACCGCAGGCCGCGGTCGATCTCGTTGGCCAGCGCCTCGAAGCGCTGCGCGGCCGGCGAGGCGGACACGAAGTCCTTGTTCCAGTCGTGCACCTGGTGCAGGTCGGCCATGCCGGCGCCGGTGAGCGCGCGCACGAGGTTCATGGCCGCGCCGGCGTTGGCGTAGGCGCGGATCATGCGACCCGGGTCCGGCACGCGCAGCTCGGGCTTGGCGACGAGGGAGTTGATGATGTCGCCGCGGTACACGGGCAGGCCCAGCGAGTCCGTCGCCGACGACCGCGGCTTCGCGTACTGCCCCGCGATGCGGCCCATCTTCACCACGGGCAGGCTCGCGCCGTAGGTGAGGACCACCGCCATCTGCAGCAGCGTGCGCAGGTTCGCGCGGATGTGCGGCTCGGTGTTGGACTCGAACGTCTCCGCGCAGTCGCCACCCTGCAGCAGGAAGGCCTCACCGCGCGCGACCATGGCCAGCTGCCCCTGCAACCGGTCGATCTCCGCGGGCACCGTGATCGGCGGCACGCTCTCCAGCACCCCGCGCACGCGCTTGGCCAGCTCGACATCCGGCCACTCGGGCTGCTGCGCCGCGGGCAACGCCAGCGCCGCGTCGAGGCGTCCGCGCAGCTCAGGCGGAAGCGGCGGCAGTTCGGGAAGCGTGTCGACGGGAACGTCCACTGTCCAGTTCACGGCACCCAGGATAAGGTTCGCCACCCGCGACGCTCCGGGAGGGCGGTGCGGGTCACACGTCCGGGTTGTCTGGGTCCTCGTCCGGGTCGGCGTCTGGGTCAGCCGAGTCGTACAACGCACCGAATCGGTCGACGACTCCCAGTAGTCCCCCGAGCTCTTCGGCGTCGAGGGCGGGGACGATCACGGACCAATGGTGGACGCTGGCGGCTTCGGCGAGGATCTGCCGGCGTCCGTTCGGTGGCGCGGCGGCGGAGATTTCGACCAGGAGCCGCGCGCGATCGGACACAAACCGGGCGAGCCGCGCCTGGACCAGTGCTCGACCGAGGTCGTGCTGGGCGAGCTCCGGGACGAACGCCTTCACCAGTCGGTCGCGCTCGAAGGGTTCGGTCGAGCTCTCGACCACCTCTTCGGCCTCGTCGAGGTACCCGGCCTTGGCCAAACCCGAGACCAGCTTCTCCTTTAGCTGGGAGGCAGACTTGGGGATAAGCTCGCACAGCTCCAGGGCCACTGCGACCTCTCCGCGCGCCCCCAGAACTGCAGTCGCGTCGGTGACGGCCAAGATCAGTCCGGGATTTTCCGCGGAGTAGGCCGCAACCAGCTCGGTGATCTCAGAGGGTTCTCCCACCGCGCACAACATCACGATGGCCGCGTCCCAGCTATACGGCTGGTCCTCCCCCAGCCTCTTCACCCGGTTCCGAATGTATTTCGCGAGCCGCGCCAGCGCCGCATGGTCGCCGGACTCCCGCAGCCGCCGGGCCAGAGTCACCAACGGGTCACGCATCGTCCACCAAAGCTCGTGGCCGCAGATCAGCTTCTCGGCGGTCCCCGGGTCACCTTCGGCGGCGAGGAACGCCGCAAGCTCCTGGATTCCGCGGGGCGCGCGCCAATCCGGCATCACCAAACGGGCGAGCAGCTCCGCTCGCAGCACATCACCGGCCGCGACCACCGTCCTGGTCAGCGCGCCGAGCGCCTCGAATGTGCGTTGATCCCCCGCCGGGCGGCGCACCAGCTTCTCCGCTTGCTCTGCGGCCTCACGAGCGCGGTCGAGGTTTCCGCCGGCCAGCAGTGTGTCGGCGACATTGACGTACCCGCGAACGTCAAAGTGACCCTCTACTAGACCGTTGGGCGGGATCCGGCGCAACCATTCGAAGGCGAGATCGGTATCACCCGCCGCCGTGAGCGCCCGGAGGAAGTGAATCGTCGCATCGCTGCGCCTGAACTTGTTGGTCATCGAGTCCAGCACAGCCGGAATCTCCGACCACCGGCCCGCCTCGGCGAGAACTGCCACCAGAGCAGGCAAAAAGTCCCTCTGCCGCGTTTCCTCGTCGAGACCAACGGCCGCCTCGACGAAGTCATCCGATTCAGCGAGTTCGAGCTGCATCAGCGGCGACCTGCCGCACTTCTGCGCCAGCTGGCGAGCCCGAGCCAGGTCGCCGCGCCTAAACAGACTCCGCGCGACCTCGGCAAGCACTGAGTTCCGACGAAATTCATTTGCGATCACCGCGGCCAGATCCTCGGCCATGCCGGGGTGATCGATGGCCAGCGCTTCGCCCAGCCTCTCTAACGTTCGATCCCTTAGTCCTTCGTCAGAGATCTCCCCACCAAGCCGTGCGGCTGTCGCGAATTCCCCATGGTTGAATGCAATCACTGAATGAACTCGCTTGCGCTGATCCGCGCTCAGCCGGTCATCCAATCCGACCGCAGCTTCATCGGCCTGCCCCGAGCTCATCAGTGTCAGCAAAATCTCCCCGAGCAGGGAGTCGCGCAGCTGAGGATCGTATTCTTCCTCAGCCACCAATCGAGCACGGCCGACCTGATCGATGCGGGCGAGGGCCCCCACCAAATCAACCAAAGCCGCTGCGCGCAGCCCTGGCTCGGTAATGGACTGCGCAAGCGCCACTGCATGGTCGATTCGGCCCAGCTCTGCCCAGATAGCTGGTAGGCGCCGAGGTGTCAGTTTGTTACGGCCGCGGAAAGTGTCTCGGTAGGTCTCGACCGTGATGAGCCGGAGGAGGTCGGGCTCGGACGAGTCCAGCAGGGCCGTACGGGCGGCATCCAACTCAACCATCGCGGCCAAGTCGCCGTTAGAGACGTCCAAGAGGCGGTCGTGGCGAGCCGGGTCAGCCGCCAAGTCGGTGAGAGCGAGCACGTCACCTGTCTCATCGACCAAGCGAAAGTAGCCGCGAAGCAGAAATTGTGGGGTGTCGGCGGGCCAACCGGCGGCGCGGTAACCCGTTGCCCATTCTTTGATCGCACGCCAGCAGCCCTCCAGCATTGAAGGGCCCAGGGCGTCGACCGCTTCGAGCTGGAGGTTTTCATGGGCCAGGAGGTACACCTGGGGCGCGATCCGGGAGTTCCAGTGCGCTGGACGGCGGGTGAAAGATCGAGTTGCCAGCGCCCGTTCGACCTCACGCGGCCGACGCCCCGTCAGCTCAGCCAGGTCCGCACTGCTCAGACCACCGCGGGCAGCCACCAGGAACCCGAGCAGATCCTTCTCCCCCGAGGCGCCGTCCAAGAGGGCATCCAGCTCGCGCTCCATGTCGTCGCGGGCGGCGCCGGCGGCGGGTGAAGGAGTGAGCAACCGCTCGATACCCGACGCACGCAGAGGGTGGTCGGCGCGGACGTCGGAGGGCAGGTCGGGGTTGAGGCGGCTCGCGACGATCACGCGAAGGCCGGGAGCGGGCAACGGCAGCAGCGCCGCGATGCTGTGGCCGCCGGAGACGCGGTCCTCGTCCAGGCCGTCGACGACCAGAACCAGACGCTCGCCGCGGGACTGACACAGGGCGGCGGCGTCGGAGAACACGGCGTTGAGGTTGCGGGCCGCCGGGTCCTTGGCGGCCCCGAGGACCTCCGCGAGCTGTTCCTGGACGACGTCGACGAAGGCCTCACGCGTGTCGTCGCCGCCGGAGCGGGCCGTGATGAAGAAGGAGACCACGCGGACGCCGGGAGGCGGGGCCAGCACGAAGGAAGCCATCAGGGCCGATTTCCCGGCCCACGGAGCCGCGCGCCACCACGCGTAGGGAGCGGAGTCCGGCGCGACACAGAACGCAGCCAGCTCGGCGAGCTCCGCCGACCGCCCGACCAGCTGCGCCGGCGCGACCTGACGGACCCATTCGAGATACCGGGACCGGACCGGCGGCGGCGACGCGACCACCGTGTTCGCGTGCCCGACCTGCACGACCGTGCCGTGAACCGGCCCCAGCACCTGGTTCGTGAACGAACCCTCGGGCTGCTCCCCCGTCACCCAACCGCCCTCCCGCCGTGTGGTGACTGAGCGTCGCACGGCGGGAGGGCGGGGGTAAAGGACTCAGCCGCGCACGGTGAGCTTCTCGATCGAACCCGTCGGGCTCGGCGAGGCGCCGTGGTTGGCGAGGTACACCGTGTCACCGTCGATCGCGAGGCCGGTGGCCTCCGAAAGGCCGGCCGAAGCGAGCACGGTCTTCTTGCCGTTCTTCTCGATCCGCGTCAGCACGCCGTCCGACGGCGGAGCGGCGATGCCGTCCTTGGCGAAGGTCACCACGAGCAAGCGGCCCTTGCGGTCGAACGCCAGGTCGGTGAGCGCGGTGAGGCCGTCGGCGTAGATCTTCGGCGTGTGGCCCGGCACGACGCGCCACACGCGCGCCACGCCGACGCCGATGCTGCTGAGCTCGGACACGTACAGGGCACCGTCCGGGCCCACGACCACGGACGTCGGCACGGACTGCATCGGGATCTTCGTGCCCGGCGGCAGGCCGAGCGCGGGCGGTGCGGGCGCCATCTTGACCGGGAAGACGGCCAGCACGCTGATCCGGCCGCGGCCGTCGACGTAGAGCAGGTCGTTGGCGGCGGCGTCGACCACGGCGAAGCCGTCGCGGTAGCGCGTCATGCCGTACGGGTCGGAGTCGATCACGGGCTGGTCACCCGCGCCGGCACCCTTGTCCGGGTTGTTCTTGGCTTCGAACGCGCCGAAATCGGGGCCCAGCTTCAGGTGCTTGCCGTCCCAGAACGAGAGCCGGCCGAGTGCGGCGCCCTGCGGGCCGAACGGGTTGGCGCCGGTCTTCGGGTCGATGGCGAGCGTCTGGCTCAGGATCGCGATGTCGCCGCGCACGAACTCGACGTCGGCGGGGCCCGCGCCACCGCTGCCGTCGGGTCCGGCCGCGGACGGCAGGTTCTTCACGACCTGGCGCACCTTGCCGTGGTCGAGCACCGACACGGAGCCGGTCTTGCCGAAGCAGGCCTGGCCCTCGGGCCCGGCCACGCACGGTCCGCTGCCACCGCGGCCGGCCTCGGCCACGTAGAGCTTGCCGTCGTGCAGAGTCAGGTGCCGCGGGCTGCTGAGGCCCGTGGCCACGGTTTTCAAAGTCGAGGTCGTGGCGCTCGACCACGGCGCGACGCCGATGGTCACCGCCGCGACCGAGACGCACACGGCCGCGGTTCGCAGCGCGGTGCGCACGGTTCTGGACATGTCGTCTCCCTCTCCGCCCGACCACCGCTGCGTACCGGGTGATCCACTGTGGATCCGGTCGAGCGGCCCGATTCTGCGCTTACGGCATCAAAAAGTCGCCGGTTGCGAAACGGGGCGAAGAGGGGAACGGCGAAAATCCGGTCGCGACGAACCGTTCCGGTGCTGCGGGTGATCGGTCCACTCTCGACGGTCAGCGGAAACCACCGTGTGTGGCGGTGGGTTCACCCGCGCGCGAACACCGGTGAAAAACAGGCCCCCGGCGCGCCATTGCGCCGGGGGCCTGCAGAACGTGGGCCCGCAGAACGTGAGCCTGCAGTACAGGGTGGTCAGACCACCGCGAGCGGCAACGCCGTGGGGTGCACCGGCGCCGGCAGGTCCGAATCGCCCATGAGGAACGTGTCCACGGCGTTGGCCACGGACCGGCCCTCGGCGATGGCCCACACCACCAGCGACGCGCCACGGTGCGCGTCGCCGCACACGAACACGCCCGGTGTGCCGGTCTGCCAGTCGGCGCCGCACGAGAGCGTGCCGCGCCGGGTCAGGGAAAGACCGAGGCCCTCGAGCAGCGGCATTTCCTCCACGCCCTCGAAGCCGATCGCGAGCAGCACCAGGTCGGCCGGCAGCACCTCGATCTCGTCACTGGTCGGCACCACCTCGCGCCGGCCCGTGTCCGGGTCCTTCACCACGCGGACCTGCTGCAGCTCCAGCGCCTTCACGTGGCCGGTGCCGTCGTCCACGAACCGCTTCACGGCCACGGCGAACTTGCGCTCGCCGGCCTCCTCGTGCGCCGGGTAGGTGCGCAGGATGTAGGGCCACGTGGGCCACGGCGAACGGTCGTCGTCGCGGCTCGTGGGCGGCACCGGGTACTGGTCCAGCTGCGTCACCGACAGCGCGCCCTGGCGGGTGGCGGTGCCGTAGGAGTCGGCGCCGGTGTCGCCGCCGCCGATCACGATCACGTGCTTGCCGGTCGCGTCGATCGGCGGCGGGCCGTCGCCCTCCACGAACCGGTTGGCCGGCACGAGGTGCTCCATGGCGAGGTGCACGCCCCGCAGCTCACGGCCCGGCGTGGTCCGGTCGTCGCGGCCGCGCAGCGCGCCGACGGCCAGCACCACGGCGTCGTACTGCTCGCGCAGGTCTTCCACCGTGAGGTCCACGCCGACCTCGCAGCCGGTGACGAACCGCGTGCCTTCGTTGCGCAGCTGCGCGAGGCGGCGGTCGAGGACCTTCTTCTCCATCTTGAACTCGGGGATGCCGTAGCGCAGCAGGCCGCCGAGGCGGTCGTCGCGCTCGAACACCGTGACCTCGTGGCCCGCGCGCGTGAGCTGCTGCGCGGCGGCGAGCCCGGCCGGGCCCGAGCCGACCACGGCGACGCGGCGGCCCGAGGACACCTCCGACACCTGCGGCTGCACGTAACCGGCTTCCCACGACTGGTCGGCGATCGTGGCCTCCACCCGCTTGATGGCCACCGGCCCGCCCGAGAGCGGCGAGATCGACAGCACGCAGCCGGCCTCGCACGGCGCCGGGCACAGCTTCCCGGTGAACTCGGGGAAGTTGTTGGTGGCGTGCAGGCGATCGCTCGCCGCGGACCAGTCGCCGCGGCGCACGAGGTCGTTCCACTCGGGAATCAGGTTGCCGAGCGGGCAGCCCGAGCCACCGGAGTGGCAGAACGGGATGCCGCAGTCCATGCAGCGCGAGGCCTGCGTGCGCACAGCTTCGTTGCGCTCGCCCGGTTCGACGTCGGCGTAGACCTCGCCCCAGGAAGCCAGGCGGTCCTCTTTGGACTTCTTCTTCGGCTCTGCGCGGGTGAACTTGAGAAAACCGTTGGGATCAGCCACGAGCGGACTCCATGATCGCTTCGTCGACATCACGCCCGGCGGCCTTGGCCGCCGTCGCCGCGTCGAGCACCCGCTGGTAGTCGCGCGGCATCACCTTGGTGAAGGCCGCCGAGCGCCGCGTCCAGTCGCCGAGGAGCGACGCGGCCACCGCCGAGCGGGTGAGGTCGAAGTGCTGTTGCACGATCTGCTTGAGCCACACCAGGTCCTCGGCACCCGGTGCGGACAGGTCCACCATGTCGCCGTTGACCTTGGCGCGGTCGAGGTCGAGCACGTACGCGGTGCCGCCGGACATGCCGGCGGCGAGGTTGCGGCCCGTCGGCCCGAGCACCACGGCCCGGCCGCCGGTCATGTACTCGAAGGCGTGGTCGCCGACACCCTCGGCGACGACCGTGGCGCCCGAGTTGCGCACGCAGAAGCGTTCGCCGACCTGGCCGCGCAGGAACATCTCGCCGGCCGTGGCGCCGTACGCGAGCGTGTTGCCCGCGATGGTCTGGCGCTCGGCGGCGAACACGGCTTCGGGGTCGGGCCGCACGATGATGCGCCCGCCGGACAGGCCCTTGCCGACGTAGTCGTTGGCGTCGCCGACCATGTCGAGCGTGAGGCCCCGCGGCAGGAACGCGCCCAGCGACTGCCCGGCCGAACCGGTGAGCAGCACGTGGATCGTGTCCGCGGGCAGGCCCTCACCGCCGTAGCGGCGGGTGATCTCCGAGCCCAGCAGTGTGCCGACGGTGCGGTTCACGTTGCGCACCGGCAGCTCCAGGCGCACGGGGTGCGCGTCTTCCAGCGCCGCCTCGGCGAGCTGGATGAGCGTGCGGTCGAGCGCGTGCTCGAGGCCGTGGTCCTGCGCCCGCACGCGCCGCTTGGCGCCGCCGTACGGGGTCTCGGCGGGAACCTCGAAGATCGGCGCCAGGTCGAGCCCGGCCGACTTCCAGTGCGCCTGCGCTTCCTCGGTGTCGAGCACCTCGGCGTGACCGATGGCCTCGTCGAGCGTGCGGAACCCGAGCTGTGCCAGCGTTTCCCGCACTTCCTCGGCCACGAACTCGAAGAACTTCACCACGTGCTCGACCTGGCCGGTGTAGCGCTTGCGCAGCTCGGGGCTCTGCGTCGCGACGCCGACCGGGCACGTGTCGAGGTGGCACACGCGCATCATCACGCAGCCCGCGACGACCAGCGGGGCCGTCGCGAAGCCGTATTCCTCGGCGCCGAGCAGCGCGGCGATCACCACGTCGCGGCCGGTTTTCATGGCGCCGTCGACCTGCACGGTGATGCGGTCGCGCAGCCCGTTGAGCAGCAACGTCTGCTGGGTCTCGGCGAGGCCGATCTCCCACGGCGTGCCCGCGTGCTTGAGCGAGTTCATCGGCGACGCACCGGTGCCGCCGTCGTGGCCCGAGATCAGCACCACGTCGGCATGGGCCTTGGACACCCCCGCCGCGACCGTGCCGACGCCGAGCGAGGAGACCAGCTTCACGTGCACGCGGGCCTGCTCGTTGGCGTTCTTCAGGTCGTGGATCAGCTGCGCCAGGTCCTCGATGGAGTAGATGTCGTGGTGCGGCGGCGGCGAGATCAGCCCGACGCCCGGCGTCGAGTGCCGCGTGCGCGCGATCCACGGGTACACCTTGTTCGGCGGCAGCTGGCCACCTTCGCCGGGCTTCGCGCCCTGCGCCATCTTGATCTGGATGTCGTCGGCGTTGACCAGGTACTCGCTCGTGACGCCGAAGCGGCCGGAAGCGACCTGCTTGATGGCGCTGCGGCGCTCGGGGTCGTAGAGCCGTTCCGGGTCCTCGCCGCCCTCACCGGTGTTGGAGCGGCCGCCGATGCGGTTCATCGCGATGGCGAGCGTCTCGTGCGCCTCGGCCGAGATCGAGCCGTAGGACATGGCGCCGGTGTTGAAGCGCTTGAGGATGGCCGCGGCGGGCTCCACCTCGTCGAGCGGCACGGGTTCGCGGGTGCCGTCGCGGAACTTGAACAGCCCGCGCAGCGCGCCACCCTCGCGGTAGAGGCGGTGCACCTCCTCGGTGTAGGAGCGGTACACCTCTTCCCGGCCGGTCTTCGACGCGTGCTGCAGCAGGAACACCGTCTCCGGCGTGAACAGGTGCAGCTCGCCCTCGCGGCGGTAGGCGTACTCGCCGCCGGTGTCGAGCCCGCGGTGGACGCGGTCGGTCGGGTTGTCCGGGTAGGCCCGGCGGTGGCGCACCGCGACCTCTTCGGCGAGCACGTCCAGGCCCACGCCGCCGAGCTTCGACGACGTGCCGGTGAAGTACTCGTCGAGCAGGTCCTGGCTCAGGCCCAGCGACTCGAACACCTGCGCCGCCGTGTACGCGCCGACGGTGGAGATGCCCATCTTCGACATGATCTTCAGGACGCCCTTCACGAGCGCCTGCACGTAGTTGCGGATCGCCTTGCCCGGCTCGATCCCGGTGACCGCGCCTTGGGCGATCATGTCCTCGATCGTCTCGAACGCGAGGTACGGGTTCACCGCGGCGGCACCGTAACCCAGCAGCACGGCGATGTGGTGCACCTCGCGCGCGTCGCCGGTCTCCACCACGAGCGCCACGCGCAGGCGTTCCTTGGTGCGCACCAGGTGGTGGTGCACCGCGGAAACCAGCAGCAGCGACGGGATCGGCGCCATGCGGTGGTCGGAGTCGCGGTCGGAGAGCACGAGCGTGCGCGCGCCGGAGGCGATCGCTTCCGACGCCTCGCGGCGCACGCGCTCGATCGCCCCGGCCAGCGCCTCGGCGCCACCCTCCACTTCGTACAGTCCGGAAAGGACACTGCACGCGAAGCCCGGCAGGTCGCCGTCGTCGTTGATGTGGATGAGCTTGGCCAGCTCGTCGTTGTCGATCACCGGGTACGGCAGGTTCAGGTGCCGGCACGACGCGGGGCCGGGCGCGAGCAGGTTGCGCTCGGGACCCATGATGCGGGCCATCGAGGTGACCAGCTCTTCGCGGATCGCGTCGAGCGGCGGGTTGGTGACCTGCGCGAAGTTCTGCTTGAAGTACTCGTACAGCAGCCGGGAACGCTTCGACAGCACGGCGACCGGGGTGTCGGTGCCCATCGACCCGAGTGGCTCGGCGCCCTTGGCGGCCATCGGGGCGAGCAGGATCTTGAGCTCTTCCTCGGTGTAGCCGAAGGCGAGCTGGCGGCGCAGCACCGAATCGTGGCTCTGCACCACGTGGTCGCGGTCGGGCAGCTCGGCGAGCTTCAGCAGGCCGGCGTGCAGCCAGCCCTCGTACGGCTGTTCGGCGGCCAGCGCCGACTTCACCTCGTCGTCGGACACGATGCGGCAGGCCTCGGTGTCCACGAGGAACATCCGGCCCGGCTTGAGGCGGCCCTTGGCCACGACGTCACCGGGGGCCACGTCGAGCACCCCGGCCTCGCTGGCCAGCACCACACGACCGTCGGCCGTCTGCCACCAGCGGGCGGGGCGCAGGCCGTTGCGGTCGAGCACCGCACCCACGAGCGTGCCGTCGGTGAACGTGACGCACGCCGGGCCGTCCCACGGCTCGATCAGGCTCGCGTGGAACTGGTAGAACGCGCGCCGAGCCGGGTCCATGGTCGCGTGGTTCTCCCACGCCTCCGGGATCATCATCAGCACTGCGTGCGGCAGCGACCGGCCACCGAGGTGCAGCAGTTCGAGGACCTCGTCGAACGACGCCGAGTCGCTCGCCTCGGGCGAGCAGATCGGGTACAGCCGCGTGAGGTCGCCCGGGATCAGGTCGGACTCCAGCAGCGCCTCGCGGGCCCGCATGCGGTTGCGGTTGCCGCGCACGGTGTTGATCTCGCCGTTGTGCGCCACGAACCGGAACGGGTGCGCGAGCGGCCACGACGGGAAGGTGTTGGTGGAGAAGCGCGAGTGCACCAGCGCGATCGCGCTCTCGAGCCGGCGGTCCGTGAGGTCCGGGAAGAACGCGGGCAGCTGCGCTGTGGTGAGCATGCCCTTGTAGACGATCGTGCGCGCCGAGAGCGACGGGAAGTAGGTGCCACAGCCCGCGGCCCCGCTCTCGTGCTCCACACGCTTGCGCAGGCAGAAGGCCAGCCGTTCGAGCGCCAGCCCCGCTTCGCCGCCGTGCGCCTTCACGAACAGCATGGCGAAGTGCGGCATCACCGATCGCGCGGTGGGACCGATTCCGGCCCGATCCACGTCCACGGGGACCTCGCGCCAGCCGAGCACCTCGAGGCCCTCTTCGCCGGCGATGCGCTCGGCCAGCCCCACGGCCTTGCGGCGCTGCTCGGCGTCGGCGGGCAGGAACGCGATACCGGCCGCGTAGGCCCCGGCCGCGGGCAGGGCGAAGCCGGCTTCCGCGCGCAGCAGCTCGTCGGGCAGCTGCAGCAGGATGCCGGCGCCGTCGCCACTGGTCGGCTCGGCGCCGGCGGCGCCGCGGTGTTCGAGGTTCGCCAGCGCGGTCAGCCCGTCGGCGACGATGCCGTGGGAGCGGCGCCCCTGGATGTCGGCCACCATGGCCACACCACAGGAGTCCAGCTCGGTCGCCGGGTCGTAGAGACCCTGCTTGCCGGGAATGGCGGAGAAGATCATGGAAAAGGGACCTCCTTCGTCGTCTTCGTGCGAGGCCGGCGAACCGGCCGTGGGGAGCGCACGGGACGACGATGGCCCGCTTGTTAGCGCGACTTTAACACCTGGGAAACACCGGAGCAGCACCTCAGAGCGCCCCGGACGACGGTGAACGGTAACGATCTGGCTGCGCGGAACGACGTAGTTCCTGATGGCACCCAGGTCGTTCGCATAGCTAACTATCTGATCTGGGCGGTTCCGTCAAGTGTAACCGCACGCTCCCGGTGAGGGCGTCGGATCCTTCGCGGCACAGCCGTTTCCGGCCGTTTTCCTGGCACTGAGCGGGGCCGCGGACCAGCGTCACGGCCCCTCTCGCGACCACCTGTGTGACCGATGCCGCGCGCCGGTGAATCGTGTTAGCGTCCGCCGCATGATCCTCGATCGGTTCCGCGTCACCGACCAGGTCGCCGTGGTCACGGGAGCGGGGCGCGGCATCGGCGCCGCCACCGCCGTGGCACTCGCCGAAGCCGGCGCCGACGTGGTCATCGCCTCGCGCACCGAGCCCCAGCTCCAGGAGATCGCCGCTCGCGTGGCCGCGGCCGGGCGGCGCGCCCACGTGGTGGCCGCCGATCTGGCGGATCCCGCGGCGGCCGGGGCGCTCGCGTCGGCCGCACTGGGCGCGTTCGGGCGGCTTGACATCGTCGTCAACAACGTCGGCGGCACGTACCCGCGGCCGTTCACCGAGACCACGACGGACTTCCTCGAAGAGGCGTTCCGCTTCAACGTCGCCACGGCCCACGCGCTCACCGTCGCCGCGACTCCCGCGCTGCTGGAGAGCGGCGGCGCGGTGGTCAACATCTCGTCGATCATGGGCCGCGTGCAGGGTCGCGGGTTTCTCGCCTACGGCACGGCCAAGGCCGCGCTGTCGCACTACACGCGACTGGCCGCGGTGGACCTCGCGCCGAAGGTGCGCGTGAACGCGATCTGCGTCGGCTCCGTGCTCACGTCCGCTTTGGAACTGGTGGCCGGCAACGAAGAGATCCGCGTGAAGATGGAGAACGCGACTCCGTTGCAGCGCATCGGTTCCGCCGAGGATGTGGCTTCGGCGGTGCTGTACCTGGCTTCCGCGGCCGGCTCGTACGTGACCGGCAAGGTGCTCGAAGTGGACGGTGGGCTGCAGGCGCCGAACCTCGAGCTGGGGTTGCCCGACCTCTGATGATCCTTTGTGGACTCGGACAATGATTTGACCGTTTTGCCCGATTGAGTTTTCCGAACCGGTGGATTTCCCCAAACACCCCACGCAGGGTGATCGCTTCCTGCCATAGTGTCCGTCGACCGACGATCACGGGGAGGGAATCGGTGTCGGAGTTCGACGTACACACCGACGTCATGCGCGAGTACGCGGACGTCGCCGACGGGCTGCACGCCCAGGTCGGCAAGATCAGGGACTACCTGCACTCGACCGCGTGCGACACCTCGGGCTTCACCGGCCTGTTCGCGCTGCTTCGCCCGGTCGTGGGCCTGGTCGGCAACCTCTACGGCAGCACTCTGGACTTCGGCGACAACCGCCTCACGTCGCTCAGCCAGGGCATCCGCTCCGCCGCCGACTCCTACGACCACCACGACGGCCAGGCCGCGGTGATCCTCAAGCAGTTCGGCATCCGGATCGACGAGGTCGGCGCGCCCGGCGCGAAGTGACCCACCACCACTGACTTCGACCACGATCGAGGGGGATCCCCATGGCCAGGCACAGCCACCCGGGCGGGCACCCGAGCTCGCCCTCGCACCCGAGCACGGCGCCGTCGCACCCGAACGCGCCGCACCCGAACAACCCGCCGTCGCACCCGAACGCGCCCCACCCGAACACCCCGCCGCGGCAGAACACCCCGCCGCAGCCGGGCACACCGCCGCCGGGCACGCCGCCGCAGCAGCGCCCCGGCGAGCCGGGTGACCCGCACGACCCGGCGAACCCGAGGCGGCCCGGCCAGGACGACGGCTCCGGCCGCAAACCCGGCGAGGGTGAGGACGGCAAGAAGAAGAACGACGACGACGAAGGCGAAGACGGCAAGAAAAAGAAGGACGAGGACAAGGACGAGGACGACTCCGACGATTCGGATGACGACTCGGACGACTCGGACGACTCGGACGACTCGGACGACGACTCCGACGAAGGCGGCGACACCCCGGCGTCTTCGGGCGGCGACCCGGGCGCGGCGCCGTCGATGTCGCCCAGCGGGTTCGACGAGGGCAGCTCGATCAGCGAGCTCCTGCAGCCGCCCGAGGACACGTCCGGCGAGGACATCCAGGACCTCGTGAAAGAGGCCGGCGTCGAGGTCATGGCCGTGGAGTGGATCTTCCAGCAGCTGACCGGCGAGACGCTCACGCAGAAGTTCATCGAGCCGATCACCGGCGACTTCTCGAAGATCTCCGCCGACGCCGAGGCGTGGCGCAACATCGCCGAGTCGATGAAGGCGTTCTCGACGGTGATGGTGGGCAACGAGAAGATCCTCGGCGAGAACTGGAGCGGCCCGGCTTCGCTCGCGCACAAGGCGTACGTGGATCTCGGGTGGCGCGCGGGGCTGGCCGCGGAGGCCGGGATCGCGGAGCTGATCGCCAAGGGCTTCGAGCTGCTCGCGGACACGTCGCAGAAGCTGGCGGCCAAGGCGCTCGACCTGTTGAAGAGCCTGATCGACCGGCTGCTGGTGATGGCGGCCGAGGCGTGTGTGCCGATCGCGGGCTGGATCGCCGACGCGATCACCGGCCTGTCGGAGATCCTGCCGCTCATCAACGCGTTGATCTCGATCATCGACATGATCAAGGACATCGTGCAGAAGGTCGGCGACCTGTGGAACTCGGTGAAGGACATCGGGTCGCAGCTGGCGAAGATCAAGGACATCGGCAGCATCTCCGACGCGGTCGACATCGGCAAGGGCATCGCGGGCGACGTCGGCGACATCAAGGACAACGCCAAGGACATCGCCGGCGACGTGGGCGACATCAAGGAGTCCGCGAAGGACGGCATCGAGGAGAGCCGCGGCGCCCGCGAGGAAAACCAGGAGCGCGAGGCCAGCCACCGCGGCCGTACCCCGGCGCACTCCGGCAGCGGCCGGATCAGCGGCCGCATCGACGACTGAGAGGACCTGCCGTCATGTCACGGCCCACCCCCGCGCAGGACGCGTGGAAGACGCCGGAGATCCGCGAGGCGGAATCGGCGCTCGACAGCACCGTGAGCAAATCGCGGGAGCTGCTGAAGAACCTCGAGAAGATCCGCCTGAAGCCGTTGCCGCAGACCGATTCCCCCGAACGCATCGAGGCGCTGAAGCTCGCCGCCGGCAAGCCCGACGCGCCGGCCGCGCTGCGCCTGGTGAAGCGCAAGGTCGACGCCGGCGAGCTGTCGTGGCAGGACGTCGCTTCCGGCCGAGCCTTCGCCGACCCCGAGGTGCGCGCCCTGGCCGACGCCAAACTCGGCGACGCCAAGGACATGTACGAGGAGATGCAGGAAGGCCTTTCGCCGGAGGAGGTCCTGGAGGCCCGCACCGGCTCGCGCGACCTGCTCGCGGAATCGAGCCGGACGACGGCGCAGGCCTCGGTCGAGGAGCCGAAGGGGTTCTCGAACGCGGATCCGCTGGCGAGCAGTTCTTCGGCGTACGACAGCCGGCCTTCGCACGACGGTCCGTCGCCTTCGGGTCCTTCACACTCCGGCTCTTCGCACTCGGGCCCTTCGCATTCGGGTCCTTCGCACCCGGCACCGGCACCCGGCCGCCACAGCGCTCCCCGCCCGGACGACGACTACACCGACCCCTTGGCCGACCGCGGCCGTCCCGCACCCGACCCGGACCAGGGCCGCCACTCGGCACCCCGGCACGAAGAACCGCGCATGCGCTTCACCGACCCGGACGACGACTACGCCGACCCCCTCACCGACCGCCCCACCCCGAAACGCCCTGAGCCGCCCACTCCACGCCGTCCCCGCGGCGAAGACCGCTCCGGCGGCGACGACGACTACTTCGGCGGCTCACCACTCGGCTGACGTCACGACGCGAACGCGGTGGGAGCGCGGGGCCGGCGCCGCTTTCGACTCCGCGGCGCACCACCACACGCGGAACCGACCGCAGCGGTCACCCTCCGCCGAGGTTCTGTGAAGGGCGCCTTGCGGGAATCCGATTCCCGCAAGGCGCCCTTCGCGGACCACCCGCAGCCATCGGCGACGCCCGAGACCGGGTGACCACCGGCCACCACGTCCACGCCCGAGCCACCGATGCCGGAGCAGGAGATCTTCTCCGGGTGGCTCAAACCCTGCCACCGCACCGGCTGCGCACCAGAACAGCCGCACGACCACCTCCGCGCAACCCCGCACCAGACCGATTCACCGGCTGCGCACTCGGCGGCAGGACCGCCCCCGCGTCGCTCATGCACCGCAGCCTCACCAGTCGCACGGTCAGGCACCCGATCACGGCCCCGGACAACCCGAACCCAGGCCCTGTCACTCACCTGCTGCGACCTGATCGCACCGCGCCGCTCGCAACTCTGCCGCCGCACCAGCCGCACCAGCCGCACCCACGCCGGCAACCGCGAGGGCGCGGCCGGGAAACCCACGTCCCCCTCCCCCGCAGTGGGGTCGAGCAACCGCCTGGCCGCCACAAGGCAGATCGCGGCCCGGCTGCACCTGCTTCGCGTTCGGGCGGTCGCCTGATCGGGCGCGCGACGAGCCGCGCCCCGCCACTCACCCGCTGAGCGGCCTGATCACCGAGAAGGCAGCTGCTCGCGACTGGGCAGGAACACCCGTGAACGCACGAGGTCCCCGGCTCGGATCGAGCCGGGGACCTCGTAGCGGAAAAAGGTAACGCAGGTAAGGAAGTCAGGACTTGTCGGACTTGTCCGCGTCCGAACTGGAGACTCCGGAGACCGTCGAAGAACCCGCGTCCGCGGTCACTTCGTCCCGGGGTTCGGCCGGGGGGTCGTCCGTCGAGACGTCCGAAGTGTCCGAAGCGGCCGGCGCCGTGTCCGTGTCCGTGTTCGTGTCCGAGGATGAAGCCGAAGCGGAGTCCGAAGGATCCGTGGCCGCCGGCGCATCACGTTCGTCACCCGGGCTGCGCAGCGTTTCCGGCAGCTCGCGCGGCCCGCGTTTCTTCGCCAGGATCATGAACACCACTGCGCCGACGAACACCAGGATCGAGGTCCACACGTTCACGCGCAGGCCGAGGATGTGGTTGGCGTTGTCGGTGCGCATGAATTCGATCCAGCAGCGGCCGAGGGTGTAGCCGGCCACGTACAGGGCGAACGCGCGGCCGTGGCCGAGCTTGAAGCGGCGGTCGGCCCAGACCACGACGAGCGCGACGAGCAGGTTCCAGATCAGCTCGTACAGGAAGGTCGGGTGCACCGGGCTGTCGGGCAGCGGCACGTGACCCACGGCGATGCCGGTGAGGTCGTTGGCCAGGCCGGTGGTCGGGTCGATGCGTTGGTAGATCTCCAGGCCCCACGGCAGGTCGGTGTGCGCGCCGAAGAGTTCCTGGTTGAAGTAGTTGCCGATGCGGCCGATGGCCTGCGCCGTGACGATGCCGGGGGCGAGCGCGTCGGCCAGGGCCGGCAGCGGGATGCCCTTGCGGCGGCAGGCGATGAGCGCGCCGACGCCACCGAGGGCGATGGCGCCCCAGATGCCGAGGCCGCCGTCCCAGATGGCGAAGGCGTTCCACGGGTTCTTGCCGGCCGTGAAGTACAGCTCCGGGTCGGTGATCACGTGGTAGAGGCGACCGCCGACGAGGCCGAACGGCACCGCGAACACCGCGACGTCGATCACCGTGCCCTTGGTGCCCCCGCGGGCGACCCACCTGCGCTCTCCCCACCAGATCGCGACGATGATGCCCGCGATGATGCACAGAGCGTAGGCACGGATCGGAATGAACCCCAGGTGCCAGACACCGCGGTCGGGGCTCGGGATCGTGGCCAGGAAGGCTGCCGAGGCGGAATACACGCGGTCACCGTATCGCGTCAATGCTCCGGTGTGGTGAGGGCGCTGCCGAAGGATTCGTGAAGCGACGGTCACGGTCCGGTCGCGAAGGTGACTACTCGTAACCGCCCGGCTGCAGAGCGGCGAGATATCCGGCCATCAGCGCCCGCGCCACTTGCCCGACGGCCGCGTCCTCCGGCAGGAACACCTCGTCGTGCAAGGTGGGCGCGCCCGCGGTGTCGCCGAGGCCCACGAACAGCATCAGCCCGCGGGTGCCGGTGCCGCAGTAGTGCGCGAAGTCGTCGGCGCCGAACGACCGGAAGTCGGTGTCGACGTCGGCGCCGCCGTCGAGCAGCCAGGTCTGCGCGGCCGCGGCGAGTGCCGGATCGTTGACCAGCACCGGCTCGCACGGGCTGATCCGCAGGTCGGCGGTGCAGCCGTACGCGCGGGCCGTGCCGTGCACGATGTCGCCCAGCGCCTCCAGCGCGCGGGTGCGGTCGCTCGCCCGCATGAGCCGCAGCGAGCCGAGCGCGGTGGCGGTGTTCGGCACCACGTTGGCGGCCGTGCCCGCGTTGATGCGCCCGACCGTGCACACGGCCCCGTACACCGGATCGACCCGCCGGCTCGCGAGCTGCTGCAGGCTCACCACCAGCTGGCTCAACGCGAGCACCGGATCGTGGAGCAGGTGCGGATACCCAGCGTGACCGCCTTGGCCGTGGAGCACGATCTCGAACTCGTCGGTCGACGCGTTCACCGGCCCCGGCGCCGCCGACACCACGTTGTGCGCCAGCCGCGGCTGCACGTGAGCGCCGATCACCGTGTCCACGCCGAGGTCCTCCAGCGCCCCGGCCTCCACGATGTCCAACGCCCCCGAAGGCGCCGTCTCCTCCCGCGGCTGCAGGATCGCGACCAGCCGCCGCGGCACGCCCACCCGCTGCGCCGCCCGGCACACGGCCACCAGCGCCGACACGTGCACGTCGTGCCCGCACGCGTGCATCAGCCCGGAGTCCGACGCCCACGCCACGCCCGTGCGCTCCACGATCGGCAACGCGTCCAGCTCCGCCCGCAGCGCCACCGCGGGCCCGGCGTGCTCACCGGCCAGCTCGATCAGCCGCCCGGTCTTCGCCACCGGGATCACTTCACCCGCCCCGAGGGCCGCGGCGGCCACGCGCGCGGTGTCGTCCTCGTCGCCGGACGCCCGCGGGTCGGCGTGCAGCCGGTGCCGCAGCTCGATCGCGCCCGGCAGCTCCTCGGCGAGGGCGGCACGCCAGCGCGCGGCCAGGTCGGTCATCGGGGCTCCAGACGGTAGATCCGGTTCGCGTTCTGGTGCGCGGCCAGGCGGACCAGCCGCTGGGCGTCCACTTCGGACAGTGCGTCCGCGGCGAGCGCGGCCTCCAGGAAATCGGACAGTCCTTGGCGGAACAGGCTCGTCCCGAGGTGGTACAGCTCCGCCAGCCCGAACGCGTCGGTGGAGAACAGCAGCTTCCCGAACGGCACCAGCTCCAGCGTCTCGGCCAGAATCGCCGGCGCCCGCAGGCCCGCGTTGTGCGTGATGAGGCCGGTGTCCACGAACACGTGCTCGAAGACCTGCGCGAGGTAGGCGGCGTTGCGGTGGAACGGATAGTTGTGCAGCAGCAGGATCGGCACGCCGGAGCCGCGCGTGGCGCGCAGGAAGGCGGTGAGCAGCAACGGATCGCAGCGGTGCAGGTCCACGTCGGAATCCCCGTAGCCCACGTGGAACTGCACCGGCAGCCCGAGGTCGATCCCGGCCCAGATCAGGTGGCGGTGCAGCACCTCGTCGCGCAGCCGCAGCGGCAGCCCGGCTGAAACCCGCGACAGCCACCGTCCGACCGCATCGGTGACCTCCACCGCGTCGGGCCGCTCCCCGTCGAGCTCCAGCCCCACCCGGTACGCCGCGATCGACTTCACGCCCACCGCGTGCTCCGTGCGCTTCTGCAGCTCGGCCTGGAAGTCCGCCGCGAACCGGCTCGCGGTCGTGCCCGCGCGCACCACGTCCTCGGCCACCTGCTCCAGCCGCACCACGTCGTGCGCGCGGGCCCCGGCGAGGTCGGCGAACTCGGCGGTGCCAGTGAGGGCGCCGGGTTGGAAACCGCCGTCGAGGAGGAAGTCGGTGGTGCCGGTCGCGCGCAGGAACCTCCGGTTGACCTCCTCGGCGCCCAGCTCGGCGCGCCGGGCGAGGTACTCGTCGGCCGGCGCGTGTTTCGGCAGGTCCAGCACGGGCGCGCACCGCTCCCGCACGGCCAGGCCCACCAGCGACTCGAACAACGACGTACCCCACGGCGACACGCCATCCGCCTCCGTGAGCATCCCCTCGAAACCCTCACGGTCCACGGCGCCGGTCACCACGCCGTGGCAGTGGTGGTCGACCAGCGGCACCTCGGCGACGAAATCCAGCACGTCACGCACCTCCTGGGGCTCAGCGTACGGCCGGACAGCAGAAAGCCCCCAGCGTTCTCGGGTCGCTGGAGGCTTGCTGCTGTTAGGTGGTGCTGGTGGTGCTGGGTGCTGGTTGGTTAACGGCCGAGCTGGGCCAGGAACGCCGACCAACCATCGCGAGTGGTGGCCA
The DNA here is from genome assembly GCF_035918295.1 of Amycolatopsis rhabdoformis. Lineage (GTDB taxonomy): Bacteria > Actinomycetota > Actinomycetes > Mycobacteriales > Pseudonocardiaceae > Amycolatopsis > Amycolatopsis rhabdoformis. Next base: position 134,286 of record NZ_CP142149.1, on the reverse strand, counting down.
GGTGCCCGGCCTCCCGCTGCTTCGTGTCACGGACGCCGGCGCCGGTCGCGGTTACCGCCACCTCCACGCAGTTCGAGGTGTTCTGCGACCGGCTCGACTTCCGCCATTCGCCACCGACCTCGGCCAGGAACGCCGACCAACCATCACGAGTCGCCGTGAGGTGCCCGGCGGCGCGGTCCTTGGTGTCGCGAATGCCGGCGCCGGCCGCGGTCACCGCGGCTTCGACACAGTTGTTGTTCGCCCCGCTGTAGCTGCTCTTGCGCCACTCGGCGGAGTGAAATTCTTCGATCATCGGCTCATCCCGTCTCTCGCGCGAGACGCTCGATGAGGCTCCGGCTCTTCACCTCCCCGAGCGCCGCAGACTTCAGTGTTTCATGCAGCTCACCCAGGGTGCCGACGACATCCGGGTCGTCGATGAGGTGCCCGCCGACCGCGTATTCCTGGTACGCGACCGAGGTCGACACCTCGGGATCGAAGTCGAGAAGGTGGAAGGAACCGCTCATCGAGGAGTGCAGCCCGGCCGCCAGTGGCAGCACGCGAATGCTGATGTTCGGCTTCTTCGACATCGTGACCAAGTGGCGCAGCTGCTCGGCGCCGACATCGGGCTCGTGCGCGGCCCGCAGCAGCGCAGACTCCGACAAGATCGCCGACAACGACGGGCCGCCGGGTTCATCGAGAACTTGCTGCCGGCGAATGCGGGCGCTGGCGAACCGCTCATCCGCCTCAGTCGAGTCGGCATTGCTGCGCTTGTTCTGCACCCGGCGCGCATAGGCCTTGGTCTGCAGCAGCGCGGTCACCAGTTCGATCTCGAACACCCGGATCGAGGTCGCATCGGCTTCCATGCCCACGTAAGTCTGCAGCCACGGCGGCAGTTTGTAGGTCGCCCACCAGCCACGCTGGGTGCCTTCCTTGCGCAGCTGCTCCAGCACCGCGCGGACCTCGGCCGACACGCCGTAGAAGTCGAGCAGAACCTGGAGGTCGGGTTTGCGCGGCGCGTTGCGGCCGTTTTCGAAGTGGCCGATGCGGCTCACCGAGCAGTCGAGTACCTCGGCCGCCTGCTCAGCGGACACATCTGCTTCGCCACGCAAGCGGCGCAGCTCAGCGCCGAGCCGCTTGCGGCGCATCGTCGGACTGTTCGCCATGCACGGATCGTACCGCTACGAATCCCGGCAGTAGTGACAACCGCAAAACGTAGTGATACGTTTTGTCGGTAAGGTCGACGAAACCAGCGTAGGGGGCGACATGACCGTGAGCGTCGCGGAGAAGCAGCCGGAGGAGCAAGTCTCAGCGCCGAAGCCGTTGTCCGCGCTGGAGCAGCTCGTTACGGTGGCCGTGCGGCTCGACGAGGTCCGGCGGGAAGAGGGGCTGACCTTCCGGGAAGCCGGGCGGATGCTGGGGCTTCGGCCGGAGAACGTGCACGGGGTGAAGACGCGGGCGGCGACGAGCACGACGGTGCCGCTGTTCGACGCGTACGCGCGGCTTCTCGGGTGCTCGCTGCGGGTGCTGCTGGTCGAGGACGATCCCGGGAAGCGCTTGCCCCCGTGGCGGCAGCGGATGCCGCACGGCGACAACCCGGCCGACGAGTTCGCCATGACGGAGCTGTGGCGCCTGCAGCGGGAGCTTCACCGGCTGCGGCAGCGGGCGGGTTACTCCTGCGATGACGTGGCGGCGGCGCTGGGGATCAACGCGATCTGGTTGTGGCGCATGGAAAACACGCCGGTGTTCGTGGATCACGCGGTGACGAACGTGATGATGCTCGCGCGGTTCTTCGGCTACACCGTCCGGCTGCACCTCGCGGGACCGGAGGTGATGGACGTGGGCTGGTGGATCAGCGACGACGACTCCGTGGTCTACGACGGCAACCCCGAAACCGGCGACGACGAACCCCACGCACGCGACGAATGAACTCCCGGCCGCCGCGCCCGCCCCCGACCGGCCGCGGCGACCGGGTCCCAGCTCCGCCGCCCCGCCGGCGGAGGCCGGCGCCCCCGGTGGCTTCTCAGGCTCCGGGGGCGCCGTCGCGCCGCGGCCCCGGCACCACCCAGGCGCTGCACCATGAGCACCCCACGACCCGACCACAGCCAAGGCACCAGCGCCGACCACGGCCCCAACCCGACCTGACCCAAGCCCAGCCCAGCCCAGCATTACCCGAGCACGGGCCCGGGCGGGCCCGACCGGCCGCAGCCCAACCCGACGCGGCGCGGCCCGGCCCGGCTCGCCCAGCCCAGCCCAGCCCAGCCCGACCCGCCGCGGCCCGGCGCGGCCCGGCGCGCAGCGCAGCGACGCGGCCCGGCGCGGCGCGGCGCGGCGCGGCGCGGCGCGGCGCCGAACAGTTGCCCAGCCCCAGCTCGGCTCGACCCGACTCGGCGCGGCACGGCGCGACGGAGCCCGGCCCGGTGCGGCGCGGCCCGGTGCGGTGCGGTGCGGTGCGGAACAGCTGTCCAGCCCAGCTCGGCCCGACCCGCCGCGGCGCGGCGCGGCCCGACGGAGCCCGGCGCGGCCAGACCCGACCTGACCCGGCCCGGCGCGGCCCGGCGCGGCGCGGCGCGGCGCGGCGCGGCGCGGCGCGGTTGCCCAGCCCCAGCCCCAGCCCCAGCCCCAGCTCGACCCGACTCGCCGCGGCGCGGCGCGGCCCGACGGAGCCCCGCCCGGTGCGGCGCGGCGCGGCCCGACGGAGCCCCGCCCGGTGCGGCGCGGCGCGGCCCGACGGAGCCCCGCCCGGTGCGGCGCGGCGCGGCCCGACGGAGCCCGGCCCGGCGCGGCCCGGTGCGGTGCGGTGTGGCCCGGTGCGGTGCGGTGTGGAACAGCTGCCCAGCCCAGCCCAGCCCGACCCAGCTCGGCCCGACCCGGTGCGGTGCGGTGCGGTGCGGAACAGCTGCCCAGCACTGCTGTACTGCACTGCTCGGCACCGCTGCAGGGCGCTGCGCTACTCGGCACTGCGCTGCTCAGCAGCGCTGAGCTGCCCAGCGCCGCCCTGGTCAGCGCGCGCTAGTCAGTACTGCCCGGTCGGTGCCGCACAGCTCAGCAGCGCGCAGGTCGGCACCGCCCTGGTCGGTACCGCCCTGCTCAAAGCCGCGCTAGTCAGCCCTGCTCGGCACGTCACAAGCCGGGCACGGGCCCAGGCGCACCAGCACCGCCTGGCGTGTCGCGAGCCGAGCGCCGACAAGCGGTGTCAGTCAGCAGTGGGTGTCGGCCAGAGTGCGGTCCCGGCCAGAGCGCGAAATCGGCCGAAGCGCGCTGCCGGCCAGCGCACGGCGCCAGCCGAAGCGCGGCCCCGGCCAGCGCACGGCCCCGGCCGAAGCGCGGTGCCGGCCAGCGCACGGTCCCGGCCAGCGCACGGCCCCGGCCGAAGCGCAGTGCCGGCCAGCGCACGGCCCCAGCCAGCACACGGCCCCGGCCGAAGCGCGGTGCCGGCCAGTGCACGGCGTCGGTGTCGGCTATCCGTCGTTGCTGATGCCGGTGCTGGGGCTGGCGCCGGTGCCGGCGCTGCTGTCCACGAGGCTCAGCCGCTCCCCCACTCGCCGGGCGAAACCCGGGGCCGCGAGCACCAAAACCACGGCGAACACCAGCACCGCCCCAGCCGTGATCGGGAACCAGCGGGCCGGGCCTTCGGTGGGGTACGGGATCACGTTGACGTACACGGTGTAGCCCAGCAAGGCGAGCGCGCCGATCGGGAACACCAGGTGCCACCACGGGGCGTGGGCGCGGCGGCGGACGAACAGCAAGAGGATGGCGCCGAGCGTGGTCAGCAGGTAGATCACCAGCAGGATCAGCGTGCCGATGGAGCCGCTCCACGCGAAAGTGTCCGCGGCCGTCGCGCCGAAGAACACGGCGCAGATCACGATGATGAGTGCGGCGGCCAGCGCGACGACCGTGACGGCGAGCACCGGGGTGCCTTTGGCGGAGGTGCGGCCGATGCCGCGGCCGTCGAAGGCGTCGCGGCCGAGGGCGAAGAGTAGGCGCGAGCCGCCGACCACGCAGGCGAGGCAGCAGCCGAAGGCGCTGATCGCGGCGCCGAGGCTGATCACGTCGCCGACCCAGGAGCCGACGAACGTGGTGCCGAGGTCGCCGAGCAGGGAGGGCGAGTCGTGGAAGGCCTGGGCGTCGGAGCCGAAGGCCATCATCTCCACGGCCGTGACGATCACGAAGAAGGCGCCGCCGAACAGGGCCGTGCCGAGGATGGCGCGCGGGATGTTGCGGCGGGGGTCGCGAGTCTCCTCGCCGAGCGTCGCGGCGGCCTCGAAGCCCGCGAACGACAGGAAGCCGAACACGGCGCCGAGGAACACGCCGGACAGGCCGATGTCCGGGGTGTAGGTGAACACGGACATCGTGAAGTGGGCGCCGCCGGGGGCGTTGCCGGCGATGAGCCGGACCAGGATCACGGCGGTGACGAGCAGGATCAACGCGATGGTGGCGCCCTCGACGGCGAGCAGCGTGGACGTGCCACGGCGCGCGGGCGCCACGGCGAGCAGCCAGCTGCCGACGAGCGCGACGGCCGTGAGCACGAACGGCCCCCACCACGGCGGGTTCGGCCAGATCCCGACCTGTGTGAGGAACGCCGTGCCGAGGGTGCCCGCCGCGGAGCTGGTGACCACGGCGTAGAAGGTGTAGGTGCCGAGCAGGCCGATGCCGGAGACCACACCGGCGCGAGGGCCGAGCGTCGCGCCGACGAAGGCGTACACGGAGCCCGCGTGGTGGTAATGACGGCAGAGGCGGACGAACCCGTAGGCGACCAGCAGCACCCCCGCGGCCGAGAGCAGGAACGCCAGCGGCACGGCGCGCCCGGCGGCGGCCGCGGTCTGCTGGGGGTTGATGTTGGCGGCCATGCTCGGCGCCATCAGCGCCACGGACAGCCCCACGGCCTGCCACACCGACAAGGTGCGCCGTAGCGCTGGACGGGTTTCGACGATGTCTGACACGATGCGCTCCTCGCTCGTCCGGAAGCGGCGGGCGGCGTGGGAAACCACGGCGCCGGACCAACCAGTGAACATCGCGGGGGCAGGATGGGCCAGCTCGATCGGGTAGCACTTTCCCGGCTCGGCGCCGAGACGGCGGCGCGGCTGGGCCGTTCGGGGGTCGAGGTGGTGTCGCTGACCTTCGTGGACAACTCCGGCATCTCGCGCGTGAAGGCGGTGCCGGTGGGCCGGCTGGCCGAGGTGGCGGCGTGGGGTGTGGGCGCGTCGAACTCGTTCGACTTCTTCCTGTGCACGGACACGATCACGGCCGGCGTGTATTCGTCCGGACCGGTCGGTGATCTGCGGCTGCACCCCGACCTCGACGCGGTGACCACGCTCGCGGCCCAGCCGGGCTGGGCGTGGGCGCCGGCGTGGCGCTACGACCAGGACGGCGAACCGCACCCGCAGGATTCCCGCGCGCTGGCGGCGACGGCGGCCGCGCGGCTCGCGGAGCGCGGGTACTCGGCGCGGATGGCGTTCGAGCTCGAATGGGTGGTGGCGGGCGAGGACGGGATTCCCGTTTCCGGCCCGGCGTACGGGTATTCGCGCCTCGCCGCGCACTCGGCGTACCTGCGGGATCTGGTGTCCGCTTTGGACAGTGAGCACGTCGGCGTGGAGCAGGTGCACCCGGAGTACGCGGCGGGGCAGTTCGAGGTATCGGTGGCCGCCGACGATCCGGTGCGGGCGGCGGACGTCGCGGTGCTGGCGCGCGAAACGATCCGTGCGGTGGGTTTGACGCACGGGTTGCGGACGTCGTTCACGCCGAAGTTCGCGCCCGGCGGCGTGGGCAACGGTGGGCACGTGCACTTCAGCCTGTGGCGCGAAGGCCGGAACCTCTGCTCCGGCGGTGAAGGGATCTTCGGGCTCACGGACGTCGCGGAATCGTTCGCGGCCGGGATCTACCGGCGGTTGCCGGCGTTGCTGGCGGTGGGGGCGCCGTCGGTGGTGAGTTATCAGCGCCTCGAACCGCACCACTGGGCCGGGGTGTTCACGGCGTGGGGTCGCGAGAACCGGGAAACACCGCTGCGGTTGATCTCGGGCCCGGTGGGGAAACGGGACACGGCGGCCAATTTCGAGGTGAAGTGCTTCGACCTCACGGCGAATCCGTATCTGGTCGTGGCCGGGTTGCTGTTCGCGGGATTGGCCGGGGTCGATTCTTCGGCGCGCTTGCCGGCCGCGCTGGACGTGGATCCCGGGGCGTTGTCGGCGGCCGACGCCGCGGCCGCGGAAGTGACGCGGCTGCCGCGGTCGCTGGCCGAGGCCGTGGCGGCGTTCGAGGCCGACGACGCGCTGACGTCGGCCTTCGGTGCGGAACTCGCCACGACGCTGATGGACGTGCGGCGCGGCGAGATCGCCGAACTGGGCGGCCTCGACGAACGGGAACTGTGCGACGTGATGCGCTGGCTGCACTGAGTCCGTTCGCAGCGCGCGCATTCCCAGCGTGGTCGAACCAAGCGCGCTCACACCCAGCATGGTCGAACCACAAGTGCACGCCCGGAATGCTCAGCCCAGCAACTCGGCCACCGCCGAACGCAGTTGCGGGAGCTTCGCGTAGAGCTTGTCGCCCGGGCATTCGGTGTTGTAGTAATCGCGGTGGCCCTGGATTTCCTCGACCGGAATGCCGTACTGGGTGCACACGTAGGCGATGAACACGACCAGCGAATTCCACTGCGCCGCCGGCGGTTCGACCGACGTGTAGGTGCCTTCGTTCTCGATGCCGATGGCGTTGTCGTTCTGGCCGGGACAATGCGCGGCGCGCACGATCTGGTTGCCGTCGCGCAGGGCGCTGAGGCTGCCGTGGCGGCCTTCCAGGCGGTAGCCGCCGCGGGAAATGGTGAAGTGCTGGCCGGTGTCGGACCAGCCGTTGTTGTCGATGTGGTCGGCCTGGTCGTCGCGGGCGACCTGGAACGCGTGCGCCAGCGAATAGTCCGTGCTGTTGGGACAGGCGATGTGGTGCACGAGCACCCGGTTCGCCGGGTGGTCGAGCGTGGTCAACGGATCGGCGGGCGGCCGCGCGCCCCATTCGGCGCAGCTGTAGATGCGCGGCTCGGTCGCGGCCCTGGCGAGTCCGGGCAGCAGCAGGCCGGCGGCGGTCGCGGCGGTGAGGCCGGCGGCGCCGCGGAGAAAAGTGCGCCGGGGAAGGTGGGTGAATGTCATGCAAGGCAGCGTGAGCGTGGGCGGTACACGATGCGTACAAACGGGCGGGCAGTCGCCGGATTCCGCCTCGCCCGGACGTGTGCCGCGGGCAGGATGTCGGCCATGACGAACACCGCGCGCCGCATGCACGAGTTGCTCGAGCCGATCTGCATGGTCAGCTTCGCCTCCGATGAGTGCAACGAAGAGCTGGCCGCGCTCGGCCACCGCAGCTACTGGGACGGCTACTTCGCCAGCCGCGCGGCGCCGTTGGGGCGAGTGCCGGCCGAGGTCGTGCACGCGGCGTTCTACAACTTCGCCGACGGCGAGGTCGCGCGGCACATCCCGAGCGCCTGGGAGACGATCCCGCCCGAGGCGTCCGTGGCCGCACGCCGGCGGGGCAGCGCGGCGTCCCTGCGGCGGATCCTCGGCGACGAGCTGACCGGCTCCCCCGGCCTGGCGCGCGCCGCCGACCTGACCACGCAGGCCGCCGCGAGCGCGCCCACGGCCGGCCGGATGATGTACGCCGGAATGCGCACCCTGCCGGTACCGAACGACCCGGTCGAGCGGCTGTGGCAGTCCGCGACCACGCTGCGCGAGCACCGCGGCGACGGGCACATCGCGGCGCTCGTCGGCGCGCGCATCGGCGGCGCGGAGGCGCACGTGCTCGCGGCGCTGGAGATGGGCATTCACCCACCGGAGTCGTTCGGGCGCGTGCACCACCTGCCGAAGCGGCGGCTGGCGGCGATCATGGCCGGCTTGCGCGAGCGCGGGATCGTCGACGTCGACGGCCGCTTCACCGACGCCGGCCGCGAGACCAAGGACCGCATCGAAGCCCTCACCGACGAACTCGCCGCCGCGCCCTACGAGGGCCTTTCGGCGGCCGAGTTCGACGAGCTGGTCACCCTGCTGGAGCCCATCACCGCTCGGCTGGTGGCCACCGGGTCCGAGTGACGCGCGGGCCCACCGACGCCGAGCGCCACAGGCAGGCCGGAGCCCGGCTCAGGCTCGAGCCGGTGCCCGCCGCACGCCTTCGGCCAGCTCCTCCGACAGCTTCCGCACGCCGTCCACGCCACCCGAAGCCGCGGCCGTGACCAGGGCCGAACCCACGATCACCGCGTCGGCGAACGCGGCCAGCTCGGCCGCCTGGTCACCGGAGCGGACGCCGAGACCGACGCCGATCGGCAGGTTCGTGTGGGCGCGCGTGCGGCGGACCAGGTCCTCCGCGTGGACCCCGACGGCGTCGCGGGCGCCCGTGACGCCCATGACTGCCGTGGCGTACACGAAACCGGACGACGCGGCCGTGGTCAGCGCCAGGCGCTCCTCCGACGACGAAGGCGCCACCAGGAAGATGCGGTCGAGGCCGTGGGCCTCGGACGCGGCGGTCCACTCGGCGGCCTCGTCCGGGATCAGGTCCGGCGTGATCATGCCGAGGCCACCGGCCGAGGCGAGGTCACGCGCGAAGCGGTCCACGCCGTAGCTGTGCACGGGGTTCCAGTAGGTCATGACCACGGCCTTGCCGCCGCGGGCCGAGATCGACTCGACGACCTCGAACAGCCGCTTGAGCTTGAACCCGCTCGCCAGCGCCGATTCGGCGGCGGCCTGGATGGTGGGGCCGTCCATCACCGGGTCGGAGTAGGGCACGCCGACCTCGAGCAGGTCGGCGCCGCCGTCGAGCGTCGCGGCCAGGAGGTCCTTGGAGCCGTCGATCGACGGGAAGCCGGCGGGCAGGTAGCCGACCAGCGCGGCCCGGCCTTCCGCCCGCGTCGCCGCGAACAGGTCGTCGAGGCCGCTCACTTGTCCTCCCCGTCCACGAGCCCGAACCACTCGGCCGCGGTGTCCATGTCCTTGTCGCCGCGACCCGAGAGGTTCACCACGATCAGGCCGTCGGGCCCGAGCTCACGCCCGAGCACCAGCGCGCCGGCCAGCGCGTGGGCCGACTCGATGGCCGGGATGATGCCTTCGGTGCGCGAGAGCAGCCGGAACGCGTCCATGGCCTCGGCGTCGGTCACCGGCCGGTACTCGGCGCGGCCGGAGTCCTTGAGCCACGCGTGCTCCGGGCCGACACCCGGGTAGTCGAGGCCGGCGGAGATCGAGTGCGACTCGATCGTCTGGCCGTCCTCGTCCTGCAGCAGGTACGTCATCGCGCCGTGCAGGTTGCCCGGGGTGCCCTTGGTGAGCGTGGCGCCGTGGCGGTTGCCCTCGATGCCCTCGCCACCCGGCTCCAGGCCGACCAGCCGCACGGACGGGTCGTCGTAGAAGCCCGAGAAGATGCCGATGGCGTTGGAGCCGCCGCCGACGCACGCGGCGACGGCGTCGGGCAGCCGGCCGGCCTGCTCGAGGATCTGGGCGCGGGCTTCCTCGCCGATGACCTTGTGGAAGTTGCGCACCATCATCGGGAACGGGTACGGGCCAGCGGCGGTGCCGAAGATGTAGTGCGTGGACTCGGCGTTGGTCACCCAGTCGCGCAAGGCCTCGTTGATCGCGTCCTTGAGCGTGCGCGAACCGGTCTTCACCGACACGACCTCGGCGCCGAGCAGCTTCATGCGCGCGACGTTGAGCGCCTGGCGCTTGGTGTCGACCTCGCCCATGTAGACGATGCACTCGAGGTCGAGCAGCGCGCACGCGGTGGCCGTGGCCACGCCGTGCTGGCCCGCGCCGGTCTCGGCGATCACGCGTTTCTTGCCCATGCGCTTGGTGAGCAGCGCCTGGCCGAGCACGTTGTTGATCTTGTGCGAGCCGGTGTGGTTGAGGTCCTCGCGCTTGAGGAACACCCGCGCGCCCCCGGCGTGCTCGCCGAAGCGCTTGGCCTCGGTGAGCAGCGACGGGCGGCCCGCGTACTCGTTGAGCAGGCGGCGCAGCTCACCGGTGAACTCCGGGTCGCGGCGCGCCTTGTCGTATTCGGCCGCGACCTCGTCGACGACGCCGATCAGCGCTTCGGGCATGAACCGGCCGCCGTACGGGCCGTAGTAGCCGCGCTCGTCCGGGTCGTACTTGCCGTGTTCCTCGGTCACCGCGACGGCCTCGGGCAGGCGGGGTGCGAACCGGCGGTGACGAGCTTCACCAGCGCGCCCTTCGGGTCACCGGAGGCCACGAGGCCTTCGCCGACCAGCACGGCGTCGGCACCCTGGCCGGCGTAGGACATCAGGTCGCCCGGGCCGCGGACGCCGGACTCGGCGACCTTGAACACCTCGAACGGCAGCCCCGGGGCGAGGCGGGAGAACACGTCGCGGTCGACTTCCAGCGTGTGCAGGTTGCGGGCGTTGACGCCGATCACCTGGGCACCGGCTTCGAGCGCGCGGTCGGCTTCTTCGGCGTTGTGGATCTCCACGAGCGCGGTCATGCCGAGCGACTCGACGCGGTCGAGCAGCGCGGCCAGCGCGTTCTGCTCCAGTGCGGCGACGATGAGCAGCACCATGTCCGCGCCGTGCAGCCGGGCCTCGTGCACCTGGTACGGGCTGACGATGAAGTCCTTGCGCAGCACCGGAATGTCCACGGCCGCGCGCACCGCGTCGAGGTCGGCGAGCGAGCCGCCGAAGCGGCGCTGCTCGGTGAGCACGCTGATCAGCCGCGCCCCGCCGTCCTCGTAGTCCTTGGCCAGGGAAGCGGGGTCGGCGATCGGGGCGAGGTCGCCCTTGGAGGGGCTGCGCCGCTTCACCTCGGCGATCACGCCGATGCCCGACTCGCGCAGGGCCGCCATCACGTCTCGGGGCGCCGGGGCCTTGGCCGCACGGGCCTTCAGCTCGTCGAAGGGCAGCGCGGATTCGCGGACCGCGAGGTCCTCCCGCACACCGGCGACGATGTCTTCGAGCACGCTCACCGCGCGCACCCGTCCGTCGGCGAAATCATCGATCCCATCGCAAGTTCGCTCACAAAAACCTTCCCCTTCCCGCCGAAACGATGCTAACCCCCGCTCGAAGACCGGCCCGTTCCGGGTGCACGCCTTGCTCCGAATGCGCTTCGGTTCCCGGCGCTCACCTGCCCGCGGTGGGGTCCTCACCCTCGGAAAGCGCCTCCCACAGCTCGATGTCCGGATCACGCTTGGCGCGCTTCGCACCCGGCGCCGCGTACCGGCTGCCGAGCCGGCGGGCGGCACCCGCGCCCTTGACGGCCACCAACCCCGCGACGACCAGAAGAATTCCGCCCAGCACGGCCAGGCCGCGGCCCAGCAGCATCTCCGTGACGGGCAGTCCCGGGGCCCAGCCACCGAACTTCACGCCGTTCACGCCGGTCCAGACACCCGCGACCCCGGCCAGGGCCAGTACGACGCCCAGCACCCGCCGCGCCCAGCCGCCGGTCGCGATCACGCCCGCGACCCCGGCCAGCGCCAGCAACGCGAGCGGCACGAGCGCGGTGGCGCGCTGTTCGCCGTCCTCGGTGTAGAGCTGCCGGCCGAGCACACCGCCGTCGCGGAACTCGGCGAACCACGCCAGCTTCGAGGCGCCCCACAACGCGAGCGCGCCCAGCAGCAGGCCGACGACGATCATCCACAGTGGACGCCGCGACGGCTGGGCCGGGGTTTTCCCGGTGGCGGTGGCGGTTTCCTCCGCGCCGGATCGCGCCGAGTCGGCGGGCTGCGACGCTTGGTCCGCGCCGGACCCGGCCCGTGACCGGTCCGCCGACTCGGTTCCGCCGGCCTGGACCGGACCTGGCGAGACCGCCTTCGCCTGGTCGGCGCGCGTGGCCGGCTCTCCCTGCTCAGACACCGGCGGAATCCTCGGCCGGGTCCAGCTCTCCCGCCGGGACCATGGTCTGGGCCGCCGCGACGGCCGAGAGCACCGTGCGCGCCTTGTTGAGCGACTCGGTGTCCTCGTAGTCGGCCACGGAATCGGCGACCACACCGCCGCCGGCCTGCACGTAGGCGACGCCGTCGCGCATCAGGGCCGTGCGGATGGCGATGGCCGTGTCGGCGTCGCCCGCGAAGTCGAGGTAGCCGACCACACCGCCGTACAGCGCGCGGCGCACGGGCTCCAGCTCTTCGATCAGCTGCATCGCGCGCACCTTCGGCGCGCCCGAGAGCGTGCCGGCCGGGAAGCAGGCCGTGACCGCGTCGAACGCCGTCTTGCCCTCCGCCAGCTCACCGGTGACGGTGGACACGATGTGCATCACGTGGCTGTAGCGCTCGATCTGGAAGAAGTCGACCACGTGCACGCTGCCGGGGCGGCAGACCTTGCCGAGATCGTTGCGGCCGAGGTCCACGAGCATCAGGTGCTCGGCGCGTTCCTTCTCGTCGGCCAGCAGGTCCTTGGCCAGCTGCGCGTCTTCCTCCGGGTCGGCGCCGCGCCAGCGCGTGCCCGCGATGGGGTGCGTGGTGGCCCGGCCGTCGCGCACGGTGACCAGCGACTCGGGGCTGGACCCGACGATGTCGAAACCTTCGAGGCGAAGCAGGTACATGTACGGGCTCGGGTTCGAGGTGCGCAGCACGCGGTACACGTCGAGCGCGTCGGCACCGGTCTCGATCTCGAAGCGTTGCGAGGGCACGACCTGGAACGCTTCGCCCGCCTTGATCGCTTCCACGGCCTTGTCCACGGCCGCGTGGAAGTTCTCCTTCGTACGGCGGCGCTTGAACTCCGGCACCGGCCGGTCGAACGTGGCGACGGTGGGCGGCGCGGGCACGCGCAGCTGCTCGGTCATCGCCGAGAGCCGCTCCAGCGCGCTGTCGTAGGCCGCGTCCACGCGCTCGGGCGAGTCGTCCCAGTTCACCGCGTTGGCGATGAGCGTGACGGTGCCCTCGTGGTGGTCGAAGGCCGCGAGGTCGGTGGCCAGGAGCATGGTCAGCTCCGGGATGTCGAGGTCGCGCTCGGCCAGCTCGGGCAGCTTCTCGAGCCAGCGCACGGCGTCGTAGCCGATGTAGCCGACCATGCCGCCGGTGAGCGGCGGCAGGCCCGGCAGCGGTTCGGTGTGCAGGGCCTCGACGGTGGCGCGCAGCACCTGCAGCGGGTCGCCCTCGGTCGGCAGGCCGACCGGCGGCGTGCCGGTCCACACGGCCTTGCCGTCGCGCACGGTCAGCGCGGCCGGGCTGTCCACCCCCACGAACGACCAGCGCGACCACGACTTGCCGTTCTCCGCCGACTCGAACAGGAACGTGCCGGGACGATCGGCACCGAGCTTGCGGTAGATGCCGAGCGGGGTCTCGCCGTCGGCGAGGACCTTGCGGACCACGGGGATCACGCGGCGGCCTTCGGCGAGCGCGCGGAACTCGGCGCGGGAGGGGCTGACCGGGCCGGGCCCGGCGGATTTGCCGGCTGCTGAGCTGACCATGCGTCCCATTGTGCCGCGCGGGCCTCGGCGGACCTGGGGCGGGCTTTGGGGTGGGCCGGGTGTGACCGTTGAATTCAGCAGCTGTTGAATTCACGGTGACAAAGGGTCATAGTGGACCTGTGAGCACCGAAGACACTACCTCCCGCAGGCGTGGCCGCCGGCCTGCCGGGCAGGACACGCGCACGGCGCTGGTGGAGGCCGCGCGCGCGGTGTTCGCCGAACACGGTTACGAACGCGCCACCGTGCGCGCGATCGCGGGGCGCGCCGGCGTCGACGCGGCCATGGTCAACCACTGGTTCGGCGGCAAGGAGGGCCTGTTCGCCCAGGCCGTGCTGGAGCTGCCCTTCTCGCCGCTCGAACTGCTTTCGACTCTGCGCGACGGCCCGGACGACCAGTTCGGCGAACGCATCGTGCGCACCTTCGTCACGCGCTGGGACGGCGTGGGCGGCGAGACGTTCCAGGCGCTCGTGCGCAGCGTCGCGAGCCACGAGCTGGCCGCGACCGTGCTGCGGGAGTTCTTCTCGAAGTTCTTCGCCGAGATCATCGCCGACATGGGCTCGGGCAACGCGGCGCTGCGCACGTCGCTGTGCGCTTCGCAGCTCGTGGGCATCGGCGTGATCCGCTACATCGCGCGCTTCGAGCCGATGGTGGCCGCCGACGTCGACACGCTCGTGAAGGCGATCGCGCCGACGGTGCAGCGGTACCTCACGGGAGATCTCGGGCTCTGAGGTTCAGGTCCACCGCGTGCTCACGGCCTTGAGCGAGAGCTCGGGCTTCCCCGGCACGAGCAGCACCATGCGATCGCCGGCGCCGGCGAGGAAACCCACGTGCCGGCCGCGGCCGAGGCGCGCGTACGCGCGAGAAAGGCCGCGCGCCGGCCGCAACCGCAGCTGGGTGCCGTCGGTGAACGTCGCGCGCACGACGCCGGGCTCGTCGAAATCGAGCTGCGCCGCCCGCCACCCGCTGCGGCGCACCACGCGCCGGCGGACCCAGCACTCCGCGGCGAAGCCGGCCGCGGTGGCCCAGCCGAGCATCCCGGCGAACGTCACGGCGAAGGCGAGCGACTCCGGCAGCGGATCCCGCAGATTCGTGGCGGGGTCCCAGGCGTGGGCGGGGTCGGCCGGGCTGAAGGTGACCTCCACCCGGTCACCGACGGCGTGGAACTCGCCGCGGCGATCCCCCAGCGTCACCAGGTGTGGTCCGTCGGGGCCCGGGTAGCTCACCTCGAAGTAGGGCGAGTCCCCCACGCGCCCGACGACGTCGCCGTAAACCGTGAGGTCGGCTTGGTGCGCGTCGGCCAGTTGCGCCTCCTGGGCGCTGATCCAGTTCACCCCGCCGATCGCCGCGCCGACGCAGACGACGACCACCGCGAGGTACATCGCCACCCGTCCGGCCATGCGCTCCAGCACGCGGTGCCCGTCCGCGGGCCGCGCGTCGCGCTGCGGCGGCAGGTACGGTTCGCCGTCGCCGGGTCTCTGCCGGACCGCGGGGAACTTGGCCGCGCCACGCCGTTTCTTGCCGACCGGACGCGGGGTCATCGGCCGGTCCTTCGGCGGGCGCGGCGTGGCGCGCGCAGCGGCACGACGTACGCGCCCTTCGCCGGGTGCCACAACGCGAGCGCGCGACGGCGCCCCTCGCCGGCCACCCAAGCGCCGAACGCGCCGGCGCGCAGGAACGAATACCGGCCCCGCACCGCCGCGACGGTGCGCGCGATCAGGAAGGCGCCGTCGGGGAAATCGAGCCGCAGCACCTGGTGGCCGCCCGAGGAGTCGAACACGACCGCAGTCACGGGCCGCCAGCCCGACCGCTTCGCCGCGCGGCGCCGGCGCGCCCAGCCCACCGCGTACGCGATCGACCACGGCAGCAGGAGCAGCGCGATCAGCATCGGGACCACGGCGAACCCGACCCCGACTTCGCTGAGGTTCTCCTCGTCGGCGGTCCGCACGTGGTCCGGATCGGCCGGGTCGTAGAACACCCGCACGCGCTCGCCCACCGTGTAGTCGCGGTCGGAGTCGAGGCCGATCACGGCCTGGTCGAGCACATCGCCGACCGGGTAGTCGACGGTGATGGTCTGCTCGCCGCGCGCGGGCGTGCGCACGTCGACCACCTCGCCGGCCACCGGCGTGCCGTGGTCGAGCAGCCAGGCGGAGCTGTTCTCCTGCAGCGTGATCGCGGTGACGGCCGCGACGATGACGAGCAACCACACCGCCGAACCGCCTGCGGCGCGCCAGAAGCGGCGACGGAAGAGGTGGTCCCAGGACGCGGGGTCGGTGGGATCCTGGCGGTCCGCGGGGCCGGGGCCGTCCGGTCTCAGCGGGTCGTCTCGGGTGGTCATTTCGTGGTCCCCCTTGAGTTTTCGCCGATGTGGTCGAAGGCGTGCACCGGGATGGCGCAGCGGTCGGTGCCGCGCGGCACCACGAGCACGAGGTGCTTGCCCCGGCCGCCGACCCAGCCGCGCCGGGGCGCCTGCGCGAGGAAGCGGTAACGGCGGCGCAGCACGGTGACGATCCTGACCACGAGCCGCTCGCCGTCCGCGTGGCGCACGATGAACGCGCGGCTGCCGAACGGCGTGATCTTCACCCGCCGCCACCCGGAGCGTGCGGCGAGGCGGCGGCGGCGGGCCAGGCGCACCGGGAACACGACGGCCCAGGCGAGCGGGACCAGCTCGACCAAGGCCACGATGACCGATCCCCCGAACCAGAGGTCGTCGCCGTTGGCGTTGTCGGCGGTGCGCACGTGCAGTGGATCGTCCGGGTCGTAGTACACCGTCAGCGTTTCCCCGACGTGGTGCGAAGTGCTGTCCACGTCGAAGATCGCGGCGCGTCGTTCGCCGTAGGCCACGACGAAGTAGCTGCGGGCGCCACGTACTTCGGAGTTGTCCACCACCATGTCGACCCGCGCTGTCGTCCGCACCCCCTCGACGAGCAGCCGCTCCGACGAGCGGAACAGCAGGACCACACCGGCGATCGTCGCCACTAGCAGCAACGTCCACGCCACCGCGGCGAGTACCGCCCGGCGGATGCGAGAGCGGACCGCGCGGTCCAAGGTCACCGGGTCCGGCCTGGTCGGCCGCCCGGTGCGGGCTAGGAGAGGTTCGTCGTCTTGGCTGTCGGGCCGATCGCCCGCGGTCCCCAGATCCATCAGGAGAGGGTACGACCGGGAAATCACGCTTCACCAGCGAAAAAGCTGCGATCCAGAACACCGGAGGAGAAGGCAACCGAACGGACGAGCCAGGCGTGTCGACGGCCCCTTACCGCTTGGCGCGCACCTTCAGCGCGACCGCGCGGGGCCGGCCGCGGCGGGAACCGGTGGGCAGGACCAGCACCAGCCGGCGGCCCGAGCCGGCGACGTGTGCGCCGGCGCGGCGTTTCTTGCCACGCGGCACGAAGGACAGGACCGTCGGCTTGGCGACGATCTGGCGACCGTCGAGGGTGAAGCGCACGGTCTGGCCGTGGTCGGTGTCTTCGGAGGTGCGCAGGCGCACGGGCCGCCAGGTGGACGCCCCGGCGGCGCGGCGGCGGCGGGCCCAGGTCACCGCGGCCACGATCGTCACCGGGACGAAGACGATGAGCAGGAGCAAGGGGATCACGAAGGCCAACATCCAGCCGTCACTGAGGTTCTGCTCGTCCGGGGTCCTCGCGTGTGTCGGGTCGGCGGGGTCGAAGAGCACGGTGACGGAGTCGCCCACCCGGTAGTCGCGGCCGGAGTCGCCGTCGATGTCGACCTGTTCGGGGGCGCCGTGCGCCTGGTAGGCGATGGAGATGGTGGGCACGTCGTGCCCTTGCGATGAGGTGCGGACCCGCGTGACCTGGCCCGTGGTCTCGTCGCCGTGGTCGAGCAGCCAGGTGGAGCGGTTGTCCTGCCACCACAGGCCCGTCAGCAGCAGCGCCGGCAGCACCAACCCGAACACCACGACCAGGCACACCGACCGCCAGTACTGCCGGCGCAGCACGCGGTCCCACGTCGCCGAGTCGGTCGTCCCCAGATCCATGCGCGAAGCCTCCGTTCCGGCTCAGGGCTTTTCCGCGCCACGCAGGCGGTAGACCGACGGCCGGGCGCCTTCCTTCGCGGGCGGCACCACGAGGGTGACCCGCTTCCCGTCGCCGGCCAGCCGGCCCGCCGTGGGTGGCCGGGGCGCGCTCGCGAACCGGCCGGCGCGCAGGTACCGCGTGCGCTTCGCCTTGATGCCGCTGCCGGCGTCGAGGAAGGTCAGGATGGGCTCGCGACGGCGCGGTGCCTCGGCGGCTTCGGCCCAGTGCCAGCCCGTTTCGAGCGCGGCCCGGCGTCGGCGGAGCCAGGCCAGGCTCACCAGCGCGGACCAGACCGCCACGACCAGGCACACGAACACCGCGAGCGCGATCAAGCCCTCGCGGCCGAACACGGGTGTGCTGCCGTCGACCGTCGCGTGCGCCGGATCGGCCGGGTCGTAGCGCACGCTCACGACCTGGCCCACGGAGTACTTGCCGGCGTCGTCGGCGCCGAAGGAAGACTCTTCGGGGGCGCCGTTCGCGGAGTACGCCACCTCGAACGAGTTCGGCCCGCGCCGGCTCACGTGCACGGCGGTGACCGTGCCGGTCGCCAGCGCGCCGTGGGCCGCCAGGTCGTCGAGCCCGGTGAAGATCCGCACCGCGCCGAAGCCCGAGGCCACGAGCGCGACCAGGAACACGGCCGCGATCACCGTGACCCGGCGGAGGCGGACGCGCACCACCTGATCGCACTCGGCGGTGTCGGCCTCGGTGGTCTCGTGCTTCACCGGGCCAGCGTAGAGCCGGGGTTCCGGGGCTGCGACGGCAATTCTTGCCGGACCTCGGGCCGTTTCCCGGAGTTCACGTCGGGCGGACGAGGATCGGGTAGGGGCGCGCTCCACGGACCGAAGACCAGGGCCACGAGAGCCGGGCAGATCAGGCCCCACTTCAGGGCGTCGCTGTGGTTGCGTTCTTCGGCAGTGCGCACGCGCTGGGGATCGATCGGGTCGTAATACACCCAGACGAGATCCCCGACCTGGTACGCCACCCCGGAGTCCCGGTTGACCACGGCCCGCCGCGGCGTGACGCCGACCTGGTAGTCCACGGTCATGGTCGGCGTGCCGCGGCGCGGGTCCGTCACCTCGGCCACCCGGCCGACCGCGCGCATCCCGCTGACGAGCAAGGTGTCCGCCGACGCGTCCGCGGTGATCATGCCCAGCACCGCCGAGGCGAGCACGAGCAACCACAGGACGGTGGCGGTGACGGATCGCCACGAGCGCTTGCGCAGCACGCGGTTCCAGGCCTGCTCGTCGGCGCCGAGGCGGGCTCTCGCGCGGTTCATCGGCTGACCGTCCTCGACCAGCGAAAATCCTGCGACGCACGGCACCCCCCGCCGGAGGCAACCGAACGGCCGCCTCGGGCGTGGTCAAGAAGGGCTCAGCGCGCCAGCAGCACGAACACCAGCGCGAGCACGCCCGGCAGCACCTGCACCAGCAGGATCCGCTTCGACGCCGTCGCGGCGCCGTACAGGCCGGCGACGATCACGCAGGCGAGGCCGTAGAGCTTGAACTGGAACCCGGTCGGGTCGGTCGCGATGAGGCCCCAGATGAGGGCCGCGGCGAGGAAACCGTTGTACAGCCCCTGGTTCGCCGCGAGCGCCTTGCTCTCCTCGGCGAAGGACTCGGTGGTGCCGAACGCCGCGCGGGCGCGCGGGGTGGTCCAGAGGAACATTTCGAGCACCACGATGTAGACGTGGATGAGGGCGACCAGCCCCACCAGCACGTTCGCGACAACCGTCACGGGGTGTTCTCACTCTCGTCGGCGAGGAGCAGGCGCTCTTCGGAGTCGAAACAGGTGTGGGTGCCCGTGTGGCAGGCCGGGCCGGTCTGGTCCACGCGCAGGAGCACTGTGTCACCGTCGCAGTCGATCCGCACCTCGCGGACGTGCTGCACGTGCCCGGAGGTCTCGCCCTTCACCCACAACTCCTGGCGGCTGCGCGACCAGTAGGTGGCCCGCCGGGTGGTGAGCGTGGACTCGAGGGCCTCGTCGTTCATCCAGGCCATCATCAGCACGTCGGAGGTGGAGTGCTCCACCACGACGGCCGCGATCAGGCCGTCGGCGTTGCGCTTGAGGCGCTCGGCCAGGTCCGCGTCGAGACTCATCGGACGGTGACCCCGCCTTCGCGCAGCGCGCCCTTCACGTCGCCGATCTTCAGCTGTCCGAAGTGGAACACGCTGGCCGCCAGCACCGCGTCGGCGCCGGCGGACACGGCCGGCAGGAAGTGGTCGACGGCGCCCGCGCCGCCGCTCGCGATCACCGGCACGCGCACCGCGCGGCGCACCATCTCGATCAGCGACAGGTCGAAGCCGGACTTGGTGCCGTCGGCGTCCATCGAGTTGAGCAGGATCTCACCCACGCCCAGCTCCTCGCCGCGCGCGGCCCACTCGACCGCGTCGATGCCGGTGCCGCGGCGTCCGCCGTGGGTGGTCACCTCGAAGCCCGACGCCGTGGGCTCGCCGCCCTCGGGCACGCGCCGCGCGTCGACCGACAGCACGATGCACTGCGCCCCGAACCGGCGCGAAGCCTCGCGCAGCAGCTCCGGGCGCGCGATGGCGGCCGTGTTGATGCTCACCTTGTCCGCGCCCGTGCGCAGCAGGCGGTTCACGTCGTCGGTGGAGCGCACACCACCGCCCACGGTGAGCGGGATGAAGACCTGCTCGGCGGTGCGGCGGACCACGTCGAAGGTGGTCTCGCGGTCACCGGAGGAAGCCGTGACGTCGAGGAAGGTCAGCTCGTCGGCGCCTTCGGCGTCGTAGCGATGGGCCAGCTCCACGGGGTCGCCCGCGTCCCGGAGATCGGCGAAGTTGACGCCCTTCACCACGCGGCCCGCGTCGACGTCCAGACACGGGATCACCCTCACCGCCACAGCCATGCCACCAGCCTAGTCGGCCACCCGCGACGCTCCGCCCGCCCGGTCACGGCGTGGGCGGCCGGGAAAAAGTCGGGCCCGCGATGCATCAGAACGGGGTGCTCGCGCGTCTCAAGGAGGTGATCACCAGCTTCGACGAGTTCGTGGCAGAACGCCTCGACGGGCTCCTGCGCTACGCGACCGTCCTCACCGACGATCCGCACCTGGCGCAGGACATCGTGCAGGACGTGCTGCTGCGGGCCCAGGAGCGCTGGTCGAAGATCGAATCGCCGCCCACGTACGTGCGCCGGATGGTGACCAACGAGTACCTGTCGTGGCGGCGCCGCGCGGTCCGGCGCGTGGTCCCCTCCAGCCACGAGGTGCTCGACGCGATCGGCCCGCCCGAAGCCGACCACGCCGTGGCCTACGACGAGCGCGACGAGATGCTGGCCCGCCTCGCGACCCTGCCGCGCAAGCAGCGGGCGGCGCTGGTGCTGCGCTACTACGAGAACTACACCGACGAGGAGATCGGCGCCGTGCTGCGGTGCGCCACCTCCACCGTGCGCAGCCAGATCTCGCGCGCGCTGGCCACGCTGCGGGCCGGAGCCGCACCAGGCCGAAGCCCGTTGGCCGCCTTGCCCACCGCCCTGAGCACCGGAGCCGGAGAATGAGCCAGCCCGACCTCGACACCGAGACGCTGCTGCGCGACAGCTTCGAGCGGCTCGCCGACCGCGCGCCCGACGGCCACGAGGTGCGCAACGCCCTCGCCCGCGCCCGCCAGTCACGCCGGCGCCGGCCACGGCTGGCGCTGGCCGCGGTGGCCGCCGCCGTGGTGGTGGCCACGATCGGGGTGTCGCTGGTGGCCACGTGGCCCACGCGCGTGGCGCCCGCCGCGAGCGAACCGGTGCTGGGCTACACGCCGACCTGGCTGCCCGACGGGTTCACCGAGCAGTACCGCTCGGCCGGCCCGGGCCTGGCGCCGCAGGTGCGGCGCTGGTTCGCCGGGCCCAGCCGCATCGAGCTGTCGGCCTTCTCCACGAAGGACCCCGAGTGGTCGGCCACGGCGCTGCGCATCTCCGCGCCGCAAGACCAGATCCTGGTGCACGGACGGGTCGCGATGCTCACCGGTTCCGCCACCTCCGCCGTGCTCACCTGGTCGCCCGACGACACCCACGTGCTGCGGGCCCAGGTCGACGCCGTGCCGTCGGCGCGGACCGTCGCACGGCAGATCGCGAACGACGTGACCGCCGCCGAGCCCACCCGGATCCGCGGCGAGGCGCGGTTCGGCTCGCTGCCGTCCGGCCTGCGCGAAACCGCCACGGCCGTGAGCGGCACCACGCCCGCCGACGCCACCACGACGCTGGAAGCCGGCCCGGTGCGGGCCACGCTCGGCGCGGCCTCGCCCGGCCTCGGCGGTTCGGTGCCGGCCACCGTCCGCGGGATCCCCGGCGCCGCCGCGGCCGACCTGGTCACGGTGCGGCTGGCGTCGGGGCGTTGGCTCACCGTGCAGGGCCCGGTGCCGCGCGCGCAGCTGCTCGCCGTGGCCAACGCCGTGGTGCTCGACCCGGCGCCCGACTACGGCTGGCTCGGGTCCTGATCGCGGCTACTGTGGACACATGCCCACGCAGCTGCAGCGTCTCGCCGGTGAGAAGTACGTCGTCCTCACCACGTTCCGCCGCGACGGGCGCGCCGTGCCCACCACCATCTGGTTCGGCCTCGACGGCGACGAGCTGCTGATGATCTCCGAGCGCAAGGCCGGCAAGGTCAAACGGCTGCGCAACAGCGGCCGCGTCGAGGTGCAGGCCAGCGATGTGCGCGGGCGCACCCACGGCGCCGTGGTCGCCGGAACCGCGCGGCTGCTCGAGGACACCGAGACCGACCGCGTGCGCAAGGCGATCGGGCGCCACTACCCCGTGGTGGGGCGCGTGTCGATGTTCTTCAGCAAGCTCCGCGGCGGGCCGCAGCGCACGATCGGGATCGCCGTGAAGCTCGACGAACGCTGACGGCCGTCGCTCATCCTTCGCCGAACAGGTCGTCGGCCAGCTTCGCCGAATCGTGCTCCGGTCCCACGCCCTCGATCAGCACCACATCACCCACGAGGTGGTCGGTGCGCAGCGGCAGGATCTCGCGGTAGGACGGCGAGTCGTACCAGCGTCTCGCCGCGTCCAGATCCGGGAACCCGACCACCACGATCGGCCCGGGCCACACTCCTTCGAGGACCTGCGCCTGCGCTCCGTGCACCAGGAACCGGCCGCCGAAGGGGTCCAAAGTGGACTGAATGCGGCGCAGGTACTCCCCGACCTCGGGGTGGATGACGCCGGGCTGGCGAAGGTGGGCGATGGCGTACGCGGTCATGTCCGGCTCCTCGGCTGGATCGGTCCCCTGTCGAGAACCGATCCTGCCGAGCGGACGTAACTTCGTCGATTACCCGCGACGTAATGCCTAGCGGACCGCAGCCAGGGCCTCCGGCAGCGTGAACGCCCCGGCGTAGAGCGCCTTGCCCACGATGGCGCCCTCGATGCCGTCGCAGGCCAGGCCCGCGAGCGCCCGCAGATCGTCCACACTGGACACCCCGCCCGACGCGATCACCGGCGCGTCGGTGCGCGCCGCGACTTCGCGCAGCAGCTCGATGTTCGGGCCCTTCAGCGTGCCGTCCTTGCTCACGTCGGTGACCACGTAGCGGGCCGCGCCGTCGCGGTCGAGGCGGTCGAGCACCTCCCACAGGTCACCGCCGTCGGAGACCCAGCCACGCCCCTTGACGCGGTGGCCGGCCTCGGTGATCCGCACGTCGAGCCCGATGGCCACGCGGTCGCCGTAGGTGGTCACGACCTTCGCCGTCCACGACGGGTCCTCCAGCGCCGCGGTGCCGAGGTTCACGCGCCGCGCGCCGGTGGCCAGCGCCGCTTCCAGCGAGGCGTCGTCGCGGATGCCGCCGGAGAGCTCCACCTGCACGTCGAGCCGGCCGATCACCTCGGCCAGCAGCTCACGGTTCGAGCCCTTGCCGAAGGCCGCGTCGAGGTCGACCAGGTGGATCCACTCGGCGCCGTCGCGCTGCCAGGCGAGCGCGGCGTCGAGCGGGCTGCCGTAGGAGGTCTCGGTACCGGCCTCGCCCTGGACGAGCCGGACGGCCTGGCCCTCGGCCACGTCAACTGCGGGAAACAGCGTGAAAGTCACGGCGCCAGCCTAAAGGCGCCGGTCAGCGTCGCCGCTACAGGGTGTCCAGCCAGTTGCGCAGCAGCTTCGCGCCCGCGTCGCCCGACTTCTCGGGGTGGAACTGCGTGGCCCACAGCGGCCCGTTCTCCACCGCGGCCACGAAGTCCTCGCCGTGGTTGGCCCAGGTCACCTTGGGCTGCTGCCCGGCCAGGCCGGAGTCGAGCTCCCACTCACGGGCCGCGTAGGAGTGCACGAAGTAGAAGCGCTCCTCCGGGTTGATCCCGGCGAACAATTGCGAGTCCTCGGGCGCGCGCACGGTGTTCCAGCCCATGTGGGGCAGCACGTCGGCGTGCAGGCGCTCGACGGTGCCGGGCCACTCCCCCGTGCCGTCGGTCTCCTCGCCGTGCTCGACGCCGCGGCTGAAGAGGATCTGCATGCCCACGCAGATGCCGAGCACCGGGCGGCCGCCGGCGAGGCGCTTGCCGATGATGCGGTGCCCGTGCACGTCGAGCAGCCCCGCCATGCAGGCGGAGAAGGCTCCCACCCCGGGCACGACCAGCCCGTCGGCCTCGAGCGCGGCTTGCGGATCGGCGGTGACCTCCACTTCGGCACCGGCGCGCGCGACGGCGCGTTCGGCGGAGCGGAGGTTGCCGGAACCGTAGTCGAGGATCACCACACGAGACACGCGTTCAGCCTAGTCCCGGGGTGGGAGCTTCCGTCAGCCGCGGCGGAAGGAGTAGACGTCCGTCACGGTGTTGCACGGCGCCGGCGGCACGACCTCCACGCGCAGGGTGGCGCTGGGCGCGTCGTAGTCGACGCCTTCCGGGGTGAAGGCGCCGGCGCAGGTGCTCGACAGCGGCAGCTGGCCGAGCTCCTTCACGTGCGCCTTCACGTCGTGGCCGGTGAGCGCGTGGGGCAGGTCGACCTGCAGGAGCTGGTAGCTCGTGGCGTAGAGGTCGTTGTTGGAGTCCGACGTGGCGCACAGCAGGCGCGTGGCCGACACGAAGTCGCAGCCCTGGGCCGCGCGCACGGTGTGGTCGAGGTGGATGCGCGCGGCGAGCGGCAGGTCGCCGGCCACGCGCGGGGCGTGGCGGTTGAGGAACGGCGTGGGCGACACGAACAGCTCCGTCGCGTCGCCGAGCGCGCCCGACACGAGCCACTGGCCGTCGGGGCTCACCGCGACCTGGGCGTTGGCGTTGGGCGCGGGCTCGTCGGTGGCCAGCGGGTGCACGAACTCCGTGGTCTCGCCCGAGGGCTTGGTGACGAGGTACATCTTCTTCGTCGGCGGGTTCGTGACGGTGTCCTGGTAGACGTCGAAGGTGTAGCCGCGCAGGGAGTCGGGGTCACCGACGTGGCCCCAGCCCTCGTCCTTGAGCGGCTGCGGGATGGTGGCGCCGTTGCGGTACACCGTCTGCGGGGCCTGGCCCGGCAGACGCAGGGTGGTGATGCCTTCGCCACTCACGGAATTGGCGACCGAGACCTTGCCGGTCCGGTGCCAGCCACCCAGCGATGCGGCGGGACTCGCGGAGGCGAGGGAAGCGCAGCCCAGGAGGGCCGCGGAGGTGAGGACGAGGGCTTTCGCCGCCGACGCCGAAAGACGCATGGTTCGCTCCTTCGCGAACGTGACCTTGGCGGCGGCTCGCGAATCTTTGCACGCGACCCCGTTTCACCGGAGGCCCGGCGGGGTATTCACTCGTTCGGCTGAGGCGCCGCCGGCGCCCCCGGACCCCGGAAGAGGCAGACATGTCCGAGTCGGACCTCCTCTGCCAGATGTTCGAAGCGTGGCGCGAAGACATCGACAGCGTGCCGTTTCCGCAGTTCACCCCCCTCCTGATCCCGCCGCAGCCCTCGCGTGACGAGGTCGATTCATGTCGTTCTCGTGACGCTCGCAACGAGAACGTGATGAATCCCACGAGGTGGTACGGGCGTCATCTGTGATTTCCTGCTGGCACCGCGTCGACGCGAGCCAGTAGGAGCTGCCCATGAGCACGAACCCGGACCCCCACGACTTCCTCGATCTGGACGCGGGTCTCGCCGAAGAGGAACGGGCCATCCGGGACTCGGTCCGCGACCTGGCGCGCGACCAGCTCCACGACCACGTGGCCGAGTGGTACGAGTCGGGCTCGCTGCCCGCGCGTGACCTCGCCAAGAGCTTCGGGCAGCTCGGCCTGCTGGGCATGCACCTCGAGGGCTACGGCTGCGCCGGCACGAGCGCGGTGGCCTACGGCGTGGCGTGCCGCGAACTGGAAGCCGTGGACTCGGGTCTGCGCAGCTTCGTGTCGGTGCAGGGCTCGCTCGCGATGTTCGCGATCCACCGCTGGGGCAGCGAGGAACACCGTGAGGAATGGCTGCCGAAGATGGCCGCCGGCGAGGCGCTGGGCTGCTTCGGCCTCACCGAACCCGACGCCGGCAGTGACCCCGGCAGCATGCGCACCCGCGCGGTGCGCGACGGCTCCGACTGGGTGCTCGACGGCACGAAGATGTGGATCACCAACGGAACCGTCGCCGACGTGGCCGTGGTGTGGGCGCAGACCGACGAGGGCGTGCGCGGGTTCGTGGTGCCGACTTCGACGCCGGGCTTCACCGCCAACGAGGTGAAGCACAAGCTTTCGCTGCGCGCTTCGCTCACGGCCGAACTCGTGCTCGACGGCGTGCGGCTGCCGGAATCCGCGGCGTTCCCGGAGGTGCGCGGCCTGCGCGGCCCGCTCTCGTGCCTCAACGAGGCGCGCTACGGCATCCTCTACGGCGTCGTCGGCGCCGCCCGCGCGTGCTACGAAACCGCGCTGGACTACACGCTCACGCGCGAGCAGTTCGGCAAGCCGCTGGCGAGCTTCCAGCTCACGCAGCGCAAGCTGGCCGACCTGCTGGTGGAGGTGAACCGCTCGGGTCTGGTCGCGCTGCAGATCGGCCGGCTCAAGGACGCCGGTTCGCTGCACCACAACCACGTGAGCTTCGGCAAGCTGGCCAACGTGCGCTCGGCGCTCGACGTCGCGCGCACCGCGCGCTCGATGCTCGGCGCCAACGGGATTTCGCTGGAGTACCCGGTGATGCGGCACATGGCGAACCTGGAGACGGTGCTGACCTACGAGGGCACCGAGGAGATGCACGCGCTGTCGCTGGGGCAGTCGGTCACGGGGATCGCGGCGTTCCGCTGAGTTCTCGGAAGTGACGAAGCCCGCCGGCACCCCCAGTGCCGGCGGGCTTCGCTCGTTTCAGGGGCGCAGGAAGTCTTTGAGGGACAAGGCGATCGAGCCCGTGTCGAGGCCGTGGGCGAGGTCGTGGTCGGCGCGGGTGCCGTAGGTGCGCACCTCCGAGTCGCGCAGCGTGCCGAGGGACAGCAGCCGGTGTGGGAGGTGCCGGAGCGCGTCGCTCACGTGGTACGCGGAAGTGCCGGTGAGGTAGGGCTCCACGAGCACCACGTCGGCGGCGTCGGTCGCGTCGGTGATCGCGGCGCGCAGGCCGGCGGCGTCGAAGGGGCGGATGGTCGACGCGTAGAGCACGGTCACGTCGAGGCCTTCGGTTGCGGCGAGCACGCGGTCGAGCATCGGACCGACCGCGAGCACGACCCCGTTGCCGCCGGTGCGGATCCGCTGCCAGCCGACACCGAGGTGCGGCTCGGCGTTCTGGTCGGCCGAGAGCCGCACGTACACGCGGCTGTCGCCGGGCACGGAGTCGAGCAGGAGGCGGCGGGCCTCGTCGGGATGGCCGGGCACGTGGACGTACCAGCAGGGCAGCGAGTCGATCAGCGCGACGTCGCCGGGCGACTGGTGCGTGCGGCCTTCGGCGGGCATGTCGTAGGAGGCGCCGTAGGACACGAGCACCGCGCCGACGTCCTGGTGCACGAGGTCGAGCTTGATCTGCTCGAACGCGCGCTCCACGAGGAACGCCGAGAACGTGTGGACGATCGGGCGCAGGCCGGCGAGCGCGAGGCCCGCGCCGGTGCTCACGAGGAGCTGCTCGCGGATGCCGACGTTGATCACCCGGTCGGGATGGCGCCGGGCCGCGCCGGCGAGCTGGGCGGCGGAGATGTCGGCGAGGACGACGGCGACGTCCGGGTCGTTGTCCACGATCTCCTCGGTGGTGGCGAGGAAGGTTTCGCGCATGTTCATGCTGGTCAGCCCTTCGGTTCGACGACGGCGACCACGGCGAGCGGCCGATCCGGGTGTGCGGTGGTGAAGGCTTCGTAGAGCGCTTCGTGGTCGCGGCCGGAGACCGTGCGCGTGGCCCAGCCCTCGACCTCGAAGCGGCGCGCGATGCCGCCGGGCCAGCCGTGCGTGGACGACTGGTTGTCCACGACCACGGTGGTGAGGTTCCCGAGGCCGAGGCGCGCGGCGACCACGATGGCTTCGGAGTTGGAGCCCTCGTCGAGCTCCGCGTCGCCGACGAGGGTGACCACCTTGCTCGTGTGGCCCCGCGCGCGGAGCCCGAGCGCGGTGCCGAGGGCGAGCGGCAGGCCGTGGCCCAGGGAACCGCTGGAGATCTCGACGCCGGGCGCGCGTTTGCGGTCGGGGTGGTGGCCCAGGCGCGAGCGGGCACCGGCCCAGCCGGCGAGCTCGTCCTCGTCGAGGAAGCCCTTCGCGGCGAGGATCGCGTAGTAGGCCATGGGGCCGTGGCCCTTCGACAGCAGGAACCGGTCGCGGCCGGGGTCGTGGAAGTTCTCCGGCGTGATGTCGAGGACGCGGTCGTAGAGCACCCAGAGCACGTCCACTGTGGACTCCGCGGCGGCCTGGTGTTTGTCGTCGCCGGTCATCAGGGCGATCAGGCGGGGCAGATCGGTTGCGGTAGCGGTCATCTCTCCACGGTGCAACCTCGACCAAGCTCAAGGTCAAGCGCTAACCTGGACCAATGACGAGGTTGGCGGAGCACTTGAGCATCGGGCAGGTCGCCGAACGCAGCGGCGTGCCGCACACCGCGCTGCGGTTCTACGAGGACAAGGGCCTCATCTCCTCCGAGCGCTCGGCGGGCAACCAGCGCCGCTACCCGCGCTCCGTGCTGCGGCGCATCGCCTTCATCCGCGCGGCGCAACGCGTGGGGCTCTCCCTGGAGGACATCAGCGGCGCGCTGGCCACCCTGCCCGCCGAGCACGCCCCCACGAAAGCCGACTGGGCCCGCCTCTCCCGCGAGTGGCAACACGAACTCGACGCCCGCATCGACGCCCTCCAGCGCCTGCGCGACCGCCTCACCGGGTGCGTCGGCTGTGGGTGTTTGTCACTGCGCAGCTGCAGCCTGTACAACGCCGACGACGAACTGGCCCGCTTCGGCCCCGGCGCGAGCAAACTGCGCCCGATTTCCGAGGGCGGGATCTGAATTCCGGTTGCCTCCGGAGTTCCGCGTGTGGGTCACTTGTCCGCGTTATGGATGAGAAACAGAAGGTCCGCGTCTCGAAGCGGCTGTCCCGCCACCTGCGCCACGAACCGGAGTCGATCGGGCTCGTGCTGGACGCGGCCGGCTGGGTGGGCGTGACGGAGTTGCTGACCGCGTTGAGCGCTCACGGCTTGAGGGTTTCGCGTGCGGAGCTGGCCGAGGTGGTGGCGAGCAGCGACAAGCAGCGGTTCGCGTTCGACGCTTCGGGGGAACGGATCCGGGCGAACCAGGGGCACAGCGTCGAGGTTTCGCTCGGCTTGACGCCTCTTGCGCCGCCTCCGGCGCTTTACCACGGGACGGCGACCCGCTTCCTCGCCGCGATCTACCGCGAGGGGCTGCGGCCGATGCGGCGGCATGCGGTGCATTTGTCGGCCGCGGTGTCGACGGCGCTGGCCGTCGGGGCCCGGCATGGGCGGCCGGTGGTGTTGCGGGTGGCCGCTGGGGACATGGCGGCGGCGGGCTTTTCTTTCGAACGCAGTGACAACGGGGTGTGGCTGACGGCCGCGGTGCCGGCGGAGTATTTGACGGAGAACTAAGCCGCCCGCTGGGTCCCGCGGGCCGAGTCCGGTGCGGTTTCTTTCGCGCCGTTGATGTTGCCGGTATCCCGAGTGCCCGCTGCCTCATGCCGGTTCCGGCGCAGCGCCGAGCGGATGCGACCGCAGTGCCGAGGGCCCGACGAACGGGCTTGACCGCGAGCGGTCGCTCGCGCACCGACAACCCACTGCGGGGCGGCAGCGGCTTCCACGACACAGCTACACGGCCAACGCCCGCCCGACCGCCGGCAAACCGACAACCCGCACTGCTGCCCGCCGCGATCTGCCCTGCCGACCGCCCTAAAGCCGACTTCACCAGTGGCGGATTCGACGACACAGGCGCATGGCCACCGCCGGCCCAAGCGCTCGCGCGCCGGCGACCCGTGCTGCCGATTGCCGCTTTCGAGCGGCGGCCGCCCGCAAGCCGGCTCTCGAAGCGGCGGTTTCGACCGCACAGCCACCTGGCCACTTTGCTCATCGTCGTCGTGGAGACGACCCGACGGGCGCGCGCCTGGGCGGCGCCAAGCTGGTGCAGCCGACAAACCGGTGCCCGATCCAGAAATCAGCCGCCCACGACAGGTTCAACCGCGCGGCACCGCGTGTGCCGATGTCAGCCGGCTCTCGTCGGCGAAATGACCGAGACGACCCGGCTCCGAAGAACCGGACCTCAGTCGTGGTGCCGGCGAGGGCGGCCCAGCAGCCGGCGGCCCGCGTCGACGAGTTCGTGGCGGAGGGTTTCGTCGTCGAGCTGGGCGATGTCCGGCGAGCCACCGGTCATGGCGAGGCCGGTGAGGGTCACGAGGGCGGCCACGCGGGACGAGGTGTCGGGTTCGGGGCCGGCGAGGATGTCGATGAGGGCGTTTTTGAAGCCCTCCATACCGCGGGTCGAGTTTTCGATCGCGCGGTTGATGCCGGGGTCGCTGGAGAACAGGGCGACGAGTACGCGGTGGCGCACGACGAGGTCGACGAAACCGTCGAGCAGGTAGTCGACCTGGGTGCCGCGGCGGCGTTGCTTCGCGGCCTCCGACACGATGTGGTCGAGCTCGCGGATGGCGGGCGCCGCGACGGCTTCGGTGATCTCCGCCTTCGTCTTGAAGTGGTAGTACACGGCCGCCTTGGTGACCCCGAGCGCGTCGGCGATCATCTGCAGCGAGGTGCCCTCCACGCCGTGTTCGGCGAACAGCCGCAGAGCGGTGCCGAGCAGCCGCGTCCGAGTGTCTTCTGCCGGGGCGGCGGTAGTCATCGTTCCTCCTCGTCAAGCCCAGGAAGCGTACGTGACAGCTAGTCGATCGGCAAACCGAGATACTTGCCGATCGACAAGCAAACTCCTAGCCGTGCGGCTAGTCACATACTTGCCGACCGGCTTGGCAGCCTCCTTGCCGATCGGCTAGCTTCGGTGTCACTGGTTCGTGTGACGAAGGCCCTATTCGGGCGAAACGGAGAAACACTCGTGGCGACATTTCTGTACCGGCTCGGCCGGTTGTCGTTCCGGCGCCGCGCCCTCGTCACGGCCGTGTGGGCGGCCGTGCTCGTGGCGCTGGGACTCGGAGCGCTCACGCTGTCCGGCCAGCTCTCGGACTCGGTGACGATCCCCGGGACCGAGTCCCAGCAGGCGATCGACCAGCTGCAAGCCAAGTTTCCGCAGGCCGCGGCCGGTGGGGCGACCGCGCGAGTCGTGATCGCGGCCCCGCCGGGGCACACCGTGACCGACCCCGCCGGCCACGCGGCCGTCGAACAGACGGTGGCGCAGCTCAAGGCGGCGCCGAAGGTGTCGACGGTGGCCGACCCGTTCCAGGCCAAGTCGATCTCGCCCGACGGCCGCGTCGCGCTCGCCCAGGTGAGTTACCAGGTCAAGGGCTTCGAGCTCACGGACAGCGAGCGCCAAGCGCTGCTCGACAGTGCGAACGGCGCCAAGCAGAGCGGCTTCGAGGTCGAGTTCGGCGGCGACGCCGTGCAGGCCATGCCGGAAACCGGCGCCACCGAGGGCCTCGGCGTGGCCGTGGCGGCGGTCGTGCTGATCATCACGTTCGGGTCACTGCTGGCCGCCGGCATCCCGTTGCTCACCGCGCTCATCGGCGTCGGCATCGGCATGGCGGGCATCTACTTCGCCTCGGGCGCGCTGGAGCTGAACTCGAACACCCCGGTGCTGGCGCTGATGATCGGGCTCGCCGTGGGCATCGACTACGCGCTGTTCATCGTCTCCCGCTACCGGCACGAGCTCAGCATCGGCCGAGAACCCGAGGAAGCGGCGGGTCGCGCCGCGGGCACGGCCGGGTCGGCGGTGGTGTTCGCCGGCCTCACCGTGATCATCGCGCTGGCCGGGCTCACCGTGGTCGGCATCCCGTTCCTCGGCCAGATGGGCGTCGCCGCCGCCGCGACCGTCGCGATCGCCGTGCTCATCGCGCTCACG
The DNA here is from genome assembly GCF_035918295.1 of Amycolatopsis rhabdoformis. Taxonomy (GTDB): domain Bacteria; phylum Actinomycetota; class Actinomycetes; order Mycobacteriales; family Pseudonocardiaceae; genus Amycolatopsis; species Amycolatopsis rhabdoformis. The sequence continues at coordinate 102,604 of NZ_CP142149.1, read as the reverse complement.
CTGCTGCCCGCCATCCTCGGCTTCGCCGGCACCCGCGTGCTCGGCGGCCGCATCCGCCTGCGCCGCAACCCGGGCAAGGCTTCGCACGGCGAACGCTGGGCCCGGTTCGTGGCCCGGCACCGCTGGCCCGTGCTGCTCACCGCGCTCGCCGGCCTGGTCGTGGTCGCGCTCCCGGCGCTGAGCATGCAGCTCGGCCTGCCCAACGACAGCACCGCCGCGCCCGGCTCCACGCAGCGCAAGGCGTACGACCTCGTGAGCGAGAGCTTCGGCGCCGGCGCCAACGGTCCGCTGCTCGTGGTCGTGGACATGGGCGCGGGCAAGGATCCTGAAGCGCTGAAGCAGGCCGTGGCCGGCATCAGCACGCTGCCCGACGTCGCCGGCGTCACGCCGCCGCGCCTCAACGCCGACGGCGACACCGCCCTGCTCACCGTGATCCCGAAGAGCGGGCCGAGCAGCAAGCAGACCGAGGACCTCGTGGCGGCCATCCGCGCGCAGTCCGAGCCGCTGCGCGCGACGACCGGCGGCAGCCTCGCCGTGACCGGCCAGACGGCCGCGAACATCGACGTGTCCGAGAAGCTCTCCGACGCGATGATCCCCTACCTCGCGCTGATCGTGGGGCTCGCGTTCATCCTGCTGATGCTGGTGTTCCGCTCGATCGTGGTGCCGCTCAAGGCGACGCTCGGCTTCCTCGGCTCGGTGGTCGCGACGTTCGGCGCCGTGGTCGCGGTGTTCCAGTGGGGCTGGCTCACCGACCTGCTCGGCGTCGAGTCGACCGGGCCGATCATGAGCATGCTGCCGATCCTGCTCATCGGTGTCCTCTTCGGACTCGCGATGGACTACCAGGTCTTCCTGGTCACGCGGATGCGGGAGGAGCACGTGCACGGCGCCGACCCGCACGAAGCCATGGTCACCGGTTTCCGCCACGGCTCCCGTGTGGTCACCGCCGCGGCCCTGATCATGATCAGCGTGTTCGCGGGCTTCGTGCTGGCCGAGTCGACGCTCATCCAGTCGATCGGGTTCGCGCTCGCGTTCGGCGTGCTGATCGACGCGTTCGTGATCCGCATGACGATCGTGCCCGCGGTGATGTCGCTGCTGGGGCGCCACGCCTGGTGGCTGCCGAAGAAGCTGGACAAGGTGTTGCCGAACGTCGACGTGGAAGGTGAAGGCCTGGCGAAGGCCCTCGACGCCAAGCCGCCGGCCGACGAGGAGCGCGAGCCCGCCCGCGTGTGAGGCTCGGGCGGATCGCCGTCGCCTCGCGGGTCGCTCAGCCGACCAGCCAGGCGACGGCGCCGCCGACCGCCAGCAGCGCAGCGACTCCCAGCGCCACGGCGATAAACTTCGCCGTCTTCCAGGTGGAGTAGACGCCACCGGCCAGGAAGCCGGCCAGCGCCAGCAACAGGATGGCGATCACCTCTTTGCTCACGGGCTCAGCGTGCCACACGGCCGCGACCAGCCCCGGACCGGGCAAAGGGGGCCGTCGAGGAGCTGTGCCACTGACGTGGCCGATGTCACGCTCGCCACGTCGGGGCCGTAGTCCATCGCAAATGACGGCTCGACGTGGCAAGCTTCCCGGGTGAGCGGAGCCGCCGATGCCGAGATCGTCCTGACACCGCTCGACGAGCAGGCGCTGGTCCAGCTCCTCGACGTCGCGGTCGGGGGCGCCGACCCGCTCGAGGTACTGCCGCCGATGGACGGCCCGCCGGGCTGGACCCCCGAGCGGCGCGAGGCGTTCCTGACGTTCCACCGGCGCAACTCGCTCGACCCCGAGACCGCGACCACCACCGCGTGGACCATCCGCGTCGGCGGCACCATCGTCGGCGGCGCGCGGCTGCACCCCGTGCACCGGGGCAAGTCGGTGGAGATCGAGGCCCAGGTCTGGGTCGCGCGCTGGGCCCGGGGCCGCGGGATCGGCAAGTGGGTCACCGAAACCCTCATCGACGCCGCGCGCGAAGGCGACGGCGGCCGCTACGTCGCTTCGGTCACCACGGACAACAAGGCGGCACAGCGCCTGATGAAATCCGTCGGTGCGAACGTCGACCTGCGGGACGATCGGGTCGATTCGCACCTCGAGATCTAGCCCGCGAGGCGCTGTGCCGGCTGTGCTTGCCGTGGGCGCTAGAGCACACCCTTCGTGGACGGAATGCCGCCCGCGCGCGGGTCCGGCTCGGTCGCGGCCCGCAGCGCCCGAGCCACGGCCTTGTACTCCGCCTCCGCGATGTGGTGCGGGTCGCGGCCGTGGATCACGCGCACGTGGAGCGCGATCTGGGCGTGGAACGACAGCGAGTCGAACACGTGGCGGGTGAGCACGAACGGGTAGTTGTTGCCGATCGTGAAGGTGTTGAACTGCTCCGGCTCCCCCACGTGCACGCAGTACGGGCGCCCGGACACGTCGATCGCGGCGTGGGCGAGGGTTTCGTCCATCGGGATCCACGCGTCGCCGAAGCGGCGGATGCCGCTCTTGTCGCCGAGGGCCTGGCGCAGCGCCTGGCCGAGCACGATCGCGGTGTCCTCGACGGTGTGGTGCGCGTCGATGTGGAGGTCGCCGGTGGCCTCGACCTTGAGGTCGAGCGAGCCGTGCACGCCGAACGCCGTGAGCATGTGGTCGTAGAACGGCACGCCGGTGGCGATCTCGACCTGGCCGGTGCCGTCGAGGTCGAGCTGGACCAGGATCGACGACTCCTTGGTCGTGCGCTCCACCTTGCCGATACGGCTCATCGCGGTACTTCCTTACTGGCTTCGAGGAACGCGTCGTTCTCTTCCGGCGTGCCGATGGTCACGCGCAGGTGCCCTTCGATCCCGACGTCGCGGATCAGCACACCGTGGTCCAGGTAGGACTCCCAGCCGGCGCGGGCGTCGGCGAACTGTCCGAAGAGGACGAAGTTCGCGTCGCTCGGCACGGGCGTGAACCCGAGGCCCAGCAAGGCTTCCACGACGCGGTCGCGCTCGGCCGCGAGCTTGGCCACGGTGGCGAGCGTGGCGTCGGCGTGGCGCAGGGCCGCCCGCGCCGCGGCCTGCGTGAGCCGGGACAGGTGATACGGCAGGCGCACGAGCTGCAGCGCGTCGACGATGGCCGGTGCGGCGGCGAGATAACCCAGGCGTCCGCCGGCGAAGGCGAACGCCTTGCTCATGGTGCGCGACACGATCAGCTTCGCCGGGTACTCGGCGATCAACGCCACCGCGCTGGGCTGCGAGGAGAACTCGGCGTAGGCCTCGTCCACCACCACGATGCCCGGCGCCGCTTCGAGGATCCCGCGCAGCTGGTCGAGCGGGATCGAGCCGCCGGTCGGGTTGTTGGGGCTGGTCACGAACACGATGTCGGGCTGCCGCTGCGCCACGAGCGAAGCGGCGGCCGCGGTGTCGAGCGTGAAGTCGGCCCGGCGCGGCACCGGCACCCACTCCGTGCGCGTGCCGGAGGAGATGATCGGGTGCATCGAGTACGACGGCTCGAAGCCGAGCGCGCTGCGGCCCGGGCCGCCGAAGGCCTGCAGGATCTGCTGCAGGATCTCGTTGGACCCGTTGGCGGCCCACACGTTCGCCTCGGACAGCACCACCCGCGTGGACACGGTGAGGTAATCGGCCAGCTCCGTACGCAGCGCCACGGCGTCGCGGTCCGGATAGCGGTGCAGGGAGGCGGCTTCGGCCCGCACGGCCTCGGCCACGTCGGCCACCAGCTCGGGCGGCGGCGGGTACGGGTTCTCGTTGGTGTTGAGCCGCACGGGCACGTCGAGCTGCGGCGCGCCGTAGGGGCTCTTGCCGCGCAGGTCCTCACGCAGCGGCAGGGCGTCGAGGGTCACCTCGGCACCCGGGACGGCTGTGCTCAACTCGGTCATCGGGTCTCCCCCGCGAATCGGGCGGTCACGGCCTCGCCGTGGGCGGGCAGGTCCTCGGCGTCGGCCAGCGCGACCACGCGGCCGGCGACCTCGCGCAGCGCGTCCTCGCTGTAGTCGACGACGTGGATGCCCTTGAGGAAGCTCTGCACCGACAGTCCCGACGAGTGCCGCGCGAAGCCGCCGGTGGGCAGCACGTGGTTGGACCCGGCGCAGTAGTCGCCGAGCGACACCGGCGCGTAGGCCCCCACGAACACCGCGCCCGCGTTGCGCACACGCCCGGCGATCTCGCGGGCGTTGGCGGTCTGGATCTCGAGGTGCTCGGCGGCGTAGGCGTCGACCACGCGCAGGCCGTCGTCCACAGTGGACACCAGGATCACGCCGGACTGCTTGCCGCCCAGTGCCTGGCCCACGCGTTCGCTGTGCTTGGTGGCGGCCACGCGCTCGGCGAGCTGCTTGTCCACCGCGTCGGCGAGCTCTTCCGACGTGGTGACCAGCACGCTGGCCGCGAGCGGGTCGTGCTCGGCCTGGCTGATGAGGTCGGCGGCCACGTGGACCGGGTCGGCCGTGTCGTCGGTCAGGATCGCGATCTCGGTGGGCCCGGCCTCGGAGTCGATGCCGATCACGCCGCGCACGAGGCGCTTGGCGGCGGTGAGGTAGATGTTGCCCGGGCCGGTGACGATGTCGACCGGGGCCAGCTCGGCGCCGTCGGTGTCGGTGCCGCCGTACGCGAGCAGCGCCACGGCCTGCGCGCCGCCGACGGCCCACACCTCGTCGACCCCCAGCAGCGCGGCGGCCGCGAGGATCGTCGGGTGCGGCCGGCCGCCGAACGCCGCCTGCGGGGGCGAGCAGACCACCAGCGAGCGCACGCCCGCGAGCTGCGCCGGCACCACGTTCATCACCACGGTGGACGGGTACACGGCCAGCCCGCCCGGCGCGTACAACCCGACGCGCTCCACCGGCACCCAGCGCTCGGTGACCGTGCCGCCGGGCACCACCTGCGTGGTGACGTCGTGGCGGCGCTGGTCGGCGTGCACCTTGCGGGTGCGCAGGATCGCCTCTTCGAGCGCGGCGCGCACCTGCGGGTCGAGCGCTTCGAGGGCCTGGGAAAGCTCCGCGGTCGGCACCCGCACGCTCGTGGGCCGGACCTTGTCGAACTGCTCGGTGTACTCGAGCACGGCCTCCACACCGCGGTCGCGGACCGCCTCCACCACCGGCCGCACGTGATGCAGCGCCGCGTCCACGTCGTATTCGGCGCGCGGCAGGGCGGCGCGCAGTTCGGCGGCGGTCGGGACCTGCCCACGCAGGTCGGTGCGGTTCAGCATGGTGACCAGGGTACGAGGTGGCTCCCGGCGTCCCGGCAGGGATACTCGGTGGTGACGACTTGTCCCACGATGAGGGAGGGCCCCCGTGCCGCGGATCGCGTTGTGCCAGCTGAACTCGGGCGACGATCCGGAGGAGAACCTGAAACTGGTTCGCACCGGCGTGGAGGCCGCGGTGGCCGACGGGGCCCGCATCGTGGTGTTCCCGGAGGCCACGATGGCCCGCTTCGGCCGACCGCTGGCGCCGGTCGCGCAGCCGCTGGACGGACCGTGGGCCTCGGCCGTGTCCGCGCTCGCCACCGAGCACGACGTGCTGATCGTGGCGGGGATGTTCACGCCCGCGTCCGACGGGCGGGTGCGCAACACGCTGCTGATCACCGGCCTCGGGCAACGGCTGTCGTACGACAAGATCCACCTGTACGACGCGTTCGGTTTCGCGGAGTCGGACACGGTGGCGCCCGGCGAGGAACCGGTCACCTTCTCGGTCGACGGCACGGTCTTCGGCGTGGCGACGTGTTACGACATGCGCTTCCCGGCCCTGTTCCAGCGGCTCGCCGACGACGGGGCGGATGTCGTGCTGGTGCCCACTTCCTGGGGCGCCGGCGAGGGCAAGCTGGACCAGTGGCGGGTGCTGGTGCGGGCCCGCGCGCTCGACTCGGGCTGCTGGGTCCTGGGGTGCGGCCAGGCCGATCCCGCCGTGACCGGCCTGCAGGTGAACCCGAAGGCACCCACGGGGATCGGGCATTCGCTGGTGGCGGACGGCTTCGGCCGGGTGCTGGCGGAGCTCGGCGACGGGCCGGAGACCGTGGTGGTGGACGTGGACCCGGCGGTGGCGGGGAAGGCGCGGGCGGCTACCGGCGCGCTGGCGAACCGGCGCCTGTAGGACTTGTCCCGACCACCCCGAGGTGGCGTTGATTGCGTCGAGCGCACCCCATGTGGCATGGGGGTGGGGTCAGCGGAGCAGGCCCTCGCGGATCGCGACGCGGACGAAGCCCGCGCGGCGGCGTTCGCCCGTTTTGTCGCGGATGCGGTCCAGGTAGGAGCGCACGGTGCGGACGCTGATGTTCAGGATCTCGGCCACGTCGACGTCGCGTTCGCCGGCGGCGACGAGGCGCAGCACCTGCTTCTCGCGTTCCGAGAGGACGATTTTCGGGCCAGCGTGGCGGTCTTCGCTGTCCTGGATGATCATGCCGGCGAGGGTGGGTGAGACGTAGGCGTTGTCCTGCGCGATGGTGCGGATGGCGCGCAGCAGCTCGTCGCCGTCGACGTCCTTGGAGAGGAAGCCCTTGGCGCCGGCCTGCATGGCGCCGAGGACTTCGGGTTGTTCGGCGTGGGCGGAGACCACGAGGACCTTGTGGCCCATGTGGCCGACTTCCAGCACGGCGGCGGCGTCCTGGACGCCCCGCAGCTTCAGGTCGAGCACGACGACGCTGCCGGGAGGCTGGTCCTGCACCGCGAAGCGGGCCACGGAGTCGGCGACGGCGCCGAGTTCGATGTCCGGGGCTTCGGTGAGGACGCGGGCGACCGCGTCGCGGTAGAGCGGGTGGTCTTCGATCACGCCGACGCGGATGCGGTCGGGATCGGCCGCCGCAGCGCCCCCGGCCCCGACAGCAGCGGCCCCAGCATCCCCGGCAGCACCCACGCCCGCCGCTTCTCCCCCAGTGTCGGCCATGAGCTACGAAGTCCTTCCCGCGCCGCCCACCAAGCCGCGGCGGATGGCTTCCTTCACCAGGCCCGGGCGGCGGCGTTCGCCGGTCTTGTCGCGGATGCGGTCGAGGTAGCCGCGCACGGTGCGCACGCCGATGTCGAGGATGGCGGCGATGTCGATGTCGCGTTCGCCGGCCGCGACGAGGCGCAGCACCTGCTCCTCGCGCGGCGAGAGTTCCATCTCGGGCCGCGGCACGGGGCGTTCGGTGTTGTCCTTGATGATCATCCCGGCCACCACGGCCGACACGTACGAGCCGCCTTCGGCCACCGCGCGGATGGCGGTGAGCAGCTCGTCGATGTCGACGTCCTTGGACAGGAAACCCTTGGCGCCGGCGGCGATCGCGGCCAGCACCTGCTCCGATTCGGCCTGCGCGGAGACCACGAGCACGTGGTGGCCGAGCTCGCAGACCTCCAGCACGGCGGCCGCCCCCGCGACGCCCGGCAGCCCGAGGTCGAGCAGCACGACCGAGCCGGGCGGCTGGCGTTCCACGTGGAAGCGCGCGACCGAGTCCACGACCGCGCCCAGCTCGACGTCCGGTGATTCGGCGAGCACGCGCTCCACCGACCGCCGGTAGAGCGGGTGGTCTTCGATCACCGCCACCCGGACGCGCGCGGACTGCGGCTCGAGAGCGCCTGGCCGTTCTTCTGTCATGTGCACCGACTCGCTCACCCCGTTCCACCCGACGGCACCGGCTGCCCGGCCGTGGCCGGGTCCAGCGCGGGTCCCGTCGGCACCAGTGCCAGGAGGCCGCTCGCGAGCGCCGGCCTGGCCACGGAACCGTATCCGAGCGAGGCGAGCGCCGGGGCCGTCGCGACCGGATATTTTCGGCCCAGGTCCGTGACCAGGTAGGTCGTGCCGGAGCCCGTGTCGGACACGACGGCGCCTCCCGACGGCGGCACGAACACCTCGTCGGCCACACGCGCGTCGCGTCGGGAGGTCACGGGCAGCGCGCGTCCGCCGGGCGGCACCGGCACGTCGGCGGAGACGAAGATCCGTCCGCCCTGCGCGCACAGCGTCACCGACGAGCCGGTGATCGGCGCCTTGCCGGGGATCCGGTCCGGATAGGCGGCCGGGTCCGCGCCGCCGGCGCGCGAGGCCGAGACCTTCGGCACCGCGGCGACGTCGGCGGCGCGCACGCGCACCGGCGCCGGGTTGCCGTCGTAGGCGGAGTCGTTGGCGGGCGTGGTGACGAGCAGGCTCGCCTCCGTCTGGCCGACGGGTTCGAGGCCGTCGGCGTGCACGAGGTAGTACGACGTCGCGTCGCCGGCGCTGGCCATCGCGTCGACCACGGCCAGGACCTCGCCGACGCGGGTGGTCCCGCCGCCGACCCGCGGGCCCGAGCCGCCGGCGCCGGGCACGGCGATCTCGCCGAGGTCGCGGCCGGCGGGCACGGTGTCGATCCAGCGCGCCGACACGGCGATGGTGGGGTAGCTGTCGAACTGCAGCGCGGCGGCCGCTTCGTCGCCGAGCCGGTAGCGGCGGCCGTCGGTCACGAGGTAGCGCTCGCCGCCCGGCAGCCGCACGATCACCCCCGAGCCGCGCGGCAGCTCCGTGCCCGCGGCCGGCGCGCCGAGCACCACGGCCACGAGCGGTTCGGCCGAAGCGGGCGCGTCCTGGGTGGTGCGGCTGCAGCTGGTCCACGGCGCCGAGACCAGGGCCGTGGTGGCCGGCAGGGAGTCCGGCGCGCCGGTGATGCCGATCTCCGTGCCGCGCGGGGCGGTGCCGAGATCGGTGGAGGAGACGGACACCGTCGCGTCGCCGTTGCCACCCGCGAGCAGGCGCGCCGAGGCGTAGTTGAGCACCGGGTGCACCGCGCCGTCGGCGCCGAGCACGAACCGCGCGCCGGTGCCTTCCTCCACGATCACGTGCCCGCCGGCCAGCCAGTCCTTGCCCCCCGAGGGGTTGAGCAGGCCGATCACGCCGAACACCGCCGTGACCAGCAGCGCCGCGGCCAGGCCCAACACCGTGCCGAGCACGAGCCGGCGGTTCGGTGCCACGGGGTGGTTGGCGTCGGCGGCCACGAGCGCGGACACGAGCCGGCGGCGCAGGAACTGGTAGGCCTGGATCTGGTCCCGCTGCGTCCACACGCTGCCCGGCCCCCTCACGCCTCGTTCCGGGCGCGAGCGTAGGAGCGCGCGGGCGCGCACGACGAGGGTAATTTTTACGCCCTGGCCGCGGTGTGTGGAGCGCTAGCGTCGGCGCTACCGCCCGGGGAAGGGGACGTCCGTGTCCGTGTCAGCACCGCCGGCACCCGCACCGGCGGCCGTGGCCGCGCCGCCTTCGCGAGCCGGCGACGCCGCGCTGCCGTGGCTGCTGCCCATCCGGCCCGTGCAGGCCGCGCTGTGGGAGATCTCGGCGATCGCGGTGCTGCTGGTGTTCACCGTCCACGGGATCACGCAACCCGTGCGCATCGCCGTGACCGCGGTCGCGGGCTTGCTGGTGCTCACCACGTCGGTGCGCTTCGGCGGCCGGCACCTCGCCGCGTGGACCGGCGCCTGGCTCGGTTATCGCCTGCGGCGCCACGACAGCCGTCGCGACAGCCCCGATCCGCTGCACCGCGTCGCCGGACCCGTGCGGGTGCGCCAGCACGTGGACCGCGCCGGCAACCGCTTCGGCGTCGCCGAGCTCGACGGCGACTGGAGCGCCATCGTGCGCCTCACCCCCGGCGCCGGCGAACCCCCGGCCGACGCTCTGCTCGCCATCCTGCGCAAGTCCTTCCACGGCACCGACATCCCGCTCGCCGCCGTGCAGCTGCTCACCTGGGCCGTGCCACGGGGTGCGCAGGTCTACCGCGCGCGCTGGCTCGCCGTGCGCTACCGCCCCGCCGACGCCCCCATCGCCGCCCTGGCCCGCGGCGGCGGCGAGCTGGGCGCGCTGCGCAGCACGGCGAGCGCGGCGCTGAGCCTGATGGTCGCGCTGGCCGAGGCGGGGTATCCGTCCACTGTGCTCGAAGCCGGTGAGCTGACCACGGAGCTGCGAGTGGCGCTCGGCGTGCCCGCTTCGCCCGTCCCCCTGGAAACCGACGGCGACGGCTGGCGGGCCTGGTCGTGGGCCGGGGCCACGCAGACGTGTTACCGGCCTCGTTCGACGCGCGGTCTGGCGCGGATTCTCGGCCTGGCGGTGCCGGAAGCCGCGTTCACCGCCACTTCGGCCACGCTGCGGCGCACGCCCGGTGGCCGGGAGCGGGTGGAGGTGACCCTGCGGGTCGGGGCTCGCTCCGGAGCGGAACCGCCGGTGGTGCAAGGAGTTTCGGCCGTGCCGCTGCACGGCGGTCACGAGGCGGCCGTGCGGCGGACGTTGCCGCTCGCGCTCACCTGATCCCGCGTCATCCCCCAACCCGGCACGACCGCGGCCACCAGCACCGCCACCGCGACCCAGCAGGCGACCGGCGCGCCGGCGGAGAAGAAGACACTGCCCAGGCCCGCGACGCCCAGGGTGGCGCCGAGTTGCTGCACCGCGTTCAGCAGACCCGCGGCGGAGCCGGTCTCGGCCGGGCCCACGCGCTGCAGCGCGGAATTGAAGAACGGCACCGTGAACAGCCCGATCCCCAGCCCGCCGACGGCCAGCGGCACCAGCGGCGACCAGCCGTAGGCGAACGCCGCGGCCAGGCCCGCCACGCCGGCCGCCAGCACGGCGAGGCCGGCGAACAGCAGGCGGCCGCCGAAGCGGGGCACGAGGTGGGTGCCGGCGACCCACGAGGAGACCGCGAGGCCGGCCGACCACGGCAGCAGCGTGAGGCCGGCTGCGCGAGGGCCGGCGTGCGCGGTGACCTGCAGGTGCAGCACGACCACCTGCATCAGGCCGGACATCACGGCGAAGAACAGCACCGAGGTGAGCAGCGCGGCCGGGAACCCGGCGTCGCGGAAGAGGCCGGCCTCGATGAGCGGGCGGCGGCCGCGGTGCCACGAAAACCGTTGGTGCACGCCGAAGACCACGAGCAGCGCCACTCCCGACGCGAACACGCCCGCGTGCCAGCTCGCCACCAGTGGGTAGACCACCAGGCCCGCGCCCGCGGCGACGAGCGCGGTGCCCACGAGGTCGAGGCGCGGCCGGGTGGCCGCGCGGTCCTCGGTGAGCAGCGCGGCGGCCACGAACACCGCGAGCCCCAGCGGCACCGTCACCAGGAACACCGCGCGCCACGACCACGCCTGCGTGAGCACCCCGCCGAGCACCGGCCCGCACACGGCGGCGAGGCCCATCACGGGCCCGATCGCGCCGAGGGCCTTGGCGCGGTCGGGGCCGTCGAACATCGCGCGGATCAGGCCGATCGTCTGCGGGATCACCAGCGCCGCCGCGGCGCCCTGCACCGCGCGGAACACCAGCAGCGGCACCGGCGAAGGCGCGAGCGCGCAGGCCGCCGAGGCGAGCGTGAACGCGGCGACGCCGATCCGGAACACCCGGCGCCGGCCGGCCAGGTCGCCGAGGCGGCCGCCGGTCACGAGCAGCAGCGCGAACGGCAGCGTGTACGCCGCGCTGTACCAGGAGATCGTGGCCGCCGCGCCGCCCAGTTCGGCGTGGATCGCGGGGGCGGCGACTTGCACGATCGTGGCGTCCAGCAGGTTCATCGCCTCGGCGACGAGCAACACGGCCAGCGCGGCCCAGCGGTGATTCGACATGTTCCCGAGCGTGCGGCGCACCGACAAAGGGTTCCAGCCACAAGCCGATTTGTGGACAAAGATTCCATCTCAGTGTCCGGCAGCGCAGAATCGGTCCATGCTCGACGACCTCGACCGCGCTCTCATCCACGCGCTGCAGCTCGACGGCCGGGCCCCGTTCGCCCGGATCGGCGCGGTGCTCGGCGTCTCGACGCAGACCGTCGCCCGCCGCTACCGCCGGCTGCGCGCCGAAGCGGGCCTGCGGGTGGTCGGGCTGCCCGACCCGCACCGCACCGGCCAGGCGCAGTGGCTCGTGCGGCTGACCGTGGTGCCCGGCGTGGCCCAGCGCGTGGCCACCGCGCTGGTCCGGCGCACGGACACCACGTGGGTGAAGCTCGCCGGCGGCGGCACCGAGATCTGCGCGGTCGTGCTCACCCCGGCCGAGCACGACCATTCCCTGCTGCTGCGCGACATCCCGCGCACCGCCGGCATCACGGGCGTCTCGGCGCACCGGATGCTGCACACCTACCTCGGCGGCCCGTCGGCCTGGCGCGGCCGCGTCGACGGCCTCACCGAGGAGCAGCAGGCGCAGTTCACGGCCGACGTCAGCCCTCGCCCGATGGCGCCGGCCGAGACCGACGCCGCGCTCTTCACCGCACTCGGCCACGAGGGGCGCGCGGGCCAGGCCGAGCTGGCCGCCGCCACCGGCCGCTCCCCCGCCGTGGTCGCGCGCCGGATCGCGGACCTGCGCGCGGCCGGCGCGCTCTTCTTCGACGTCGAGATCGACGCGGCGCTGTTCGGGGCCACCACGCAGGCCCTGCTGTGGATGGCCGTCGCGCCGGCCGACCTCGACACCGTGGGCACGACGCTGGCCGAGCACCGCGAGCTCGCCGTGGTCGCCGCGACCACCGGCCCCACCAACCTGCTCGCCCACGCCCTGTGCACCGACGCCGCCGACCTGCACCGCTACCTCACGCAACGGCTCGGCGCGATCACCGGCGTCCGCGCCTGCGAGACGGCGCCGGTGCTCCGCACGCTCAAAGCCGCCAGCCCGATTGGCACTCCGATCCCGGCCCGAATCGGCCCTTCCGAGAGGGCCACCGGCTGACTTAGGGTCGGGCGCATGACGCTGGATCTCGCCGTGGCCAATGCGGCCGCGTTCTGGACGGTCGTCGCCGAAACCCGCGGCCACGCCGTGACCACCCGGCGCGGTTTCGTGTGCGTGCACGGCAGCGAGCGCAGCGGCACGCGGATCGTGCTGCGCACCGCGACCCCGAGCGAAGACGACGTCGCCGAGCTCACCGAGCTGGCGAAAAACGCGCCGGTGGTCCTGGTGGAAGACGCCTACGGCACGGTCGACATGTCGCCTCTGGGCCTCACCTCACGGCAGCTGCCCGTGATGACGCGCACCGGCCCCGGCTTCGGGGTGAACGCTGCGCTTCGCGCCGACACGCCGGACCTGCTCGCGACGGTGGAAACCGTGGTGGTGCACGGTTTTCCGCTCGAACGCCACCAGCCAGCCATCCGCGGCGAGGTGTTCCCACCCGCCCTGCTGGAGCGCGCCGGCGTGAGCACCTGGCTGGTGACCCGCGACGACGAGCCGGCCGGCGCCTGCCTCGTGATCGACGACGGCGCGGCGGTCGGTCTGTACTGGGTCACGACACTGCCCGAAAAGCGCTCCCGCGGCGTCGGGCGGTCGCTCATGCACACCGTGTTGTCCGAAATGGACGGACGCACCGTCACCCTCACCGCGGCGAAACCCGGCAAACCGCTCTACGACTCCCTCGGCTTCACCACCGTCGGGATGGCCACCTGGTGGGCCTGACTACGGTGTTGGCGTGACGGTCGGGAGCGCGTTCTGGATCGCCGCGGCGCGCGCTCGCGAGTCCGAGCGCGAGGACCGCCTGTTCCACGACCCGTTCGCGAAAGAACTGGCCGGCGAGCGCGGGTTCACGACCATGGCCGCGTCCGAACGCGCGACCGGCGGCGAGAACGCCTACCTCCCGGTGCGCGTGCGCTGGTTCGACGACGTCACGCTGGCCGCCGTGGCCGACGGCACGCGCCAGGTCGTGCTGCTCGGCGCCGGTCTGGACACCCGCCCGTACCGGCTCGACCTGCCGGCCGACGTCCACTGGTACGAAGTGGACCGTGCGGAAGTGTTCACCACCAAGGAACCCGTGCTCGCTCGCGCCACGCCGAGGTGCCACCGCCGGCCCGTCGCGGCGGACCTCGGCACCGACTGGACCACCCCGCTGCTCGACGCCGGTTTCCGCCCCGGCGAGCGCACCCTGTGGATCGCCGAGGGTTTGTTCTTCTACCTCACCGAAAAGCAGATCCGCACGCTGTACGAAACCGCCGCTGAGCTCAGCGCACCCGGCAGCCTCTTCGCCGCCGACGTCACGGGCACCACCGGCCTCGACTCCCCCGCGATGCAGCCCTACCGCCAGTGGTGCGCGGCCCACGACGTGCCGCCCCCGTTCGGCTGCGACGACCCCCCCGCCCTGGCCGAAGCCGGCGGCTGGACCGTCGAGCACCTCACCGCGCCCGGCGCCGCCGACGCCAACCACGGCCGCCTGCGCCCGCAGCCCGGCGGCCTGGTGCCGGGCCGCATCCACTTCGTCACGGCGAAAAGCTAGCCGCGCACCGCCTGGTACACCCCGGCGATCATCCCCACGAACGGCACCAGCGCCAGCAGCACCAGGAACTCCGACACGTCGAGCAGCCGCGACCAGTACGGCGAGCGCACCCCCTTCGCCACGCGCGTGGCATACGCCAGGCACACCACGGCGGCGATCAGCAGCGCCGCGCCGGCGACCAGGAGCAGCACGCGGTCGTCGGCGGCGATCAGCCAGGCGCCGGCCGTGAGCAGCGTGATCACGCCGAAGCCGGCGAGCACCAGACGTTGCAGCCGTCCCGCGTACGACCGCGAACGCTGCACCCACGCGATTCCCGTCAACGCCGCCAGCCCGGCTTCCCACGGTCCGCCGGAAGCCGCGAGCGTGACCGCGGACCCGAGCACCACCAGGCCCAGCGCCACCAGCAACGCGGTGAGCAGCAGCTGCGCGTACGTGGTCCGGCCGACGACGTCGGCGCCGAGCGAGGGCTGTTCGTTGGCGCGGAAGGATTCCATGTCGTCCGGCACGCGCGGCAGCGGCAGCCGGCCCAGGCGCAGCGCGAGCATCGGGGCCACCGCGGCCAGCGCGGTCGCCAGCACCGCCGCCACCGCCGCGGCCGCCACGGGCTTCACCCCGGTCAGCAGCACCACGCCGGTCGTCAGCGCGCCGAGGCCGGCCGCGCCCGTGATGGCGACGAACACCGGCAGCCGGTCGGCCACCGACACCGCGGCCAGCACCCCGTACACCGTCACCGCCGCCAGACCCGCGGCGAGCGGACCCGTCGACAGCGAAAACACGCCGTGCGGCGGCAGGATCGACATCCCGGCCAGCAGCGCCACGAACACCCCGGCCACGGCACCGGCCGCACCCGCGCCCGAATCGCCGTAGGCGCGGGACAGCGCGCCACCGCCGAGCAGCAGGATCAGCGAAAGCAGGCCCGTCGCGATGGGCGCCAGCACACTGCCCGCCGTCGACGCCTGCACCAGCAGGCCACCGGCCGCGAGCAGCACCACGGCCGCCGCGATGCCGGCGCGCCGGGCGACCCGCGGGCCCCACGCCGTGGACGCCGCGTCGCCGACACTCGCGATCGAGTCCACCACGTCGTCGAACAGCAGCGGGCCACGCGGACGTTCGCGCGGGGTCAGGTGCAGCACCTCGCCGTCGCGCACCTGCGCCGCGGCCACGGTGAGCCCGAGCGCGAGCGGCGCGCCGCCGAGCCGCGAAAGGACCCACCCCGGGTGGTCGGCCGCGGCCTGGCCCGTCGCGCCCGCGAGCCGCACGAGCTGCGGCACGAGCTCGGCGAACGTGCTCTGCTGCGGCAATGCGACGTCGACGCGGGCGCGCGGCGTCACGATCGTCACGCGCCGGGTGGACCCGGCCAGGGCCGGCGCGCTCACTGCCCGGACCTGGACGCCTCGATCACCGGGGCGAACTTCGCGCTGCTCGCCTCGGCCAGCTTCTGCAGGCCCGCGTTCACCGCCTCCAGCACGATCTCCGAGAGGTTGCGCGCGTCGTACTCGCGGATCGCGCGCGGGTCGATGTCGATCGAGGTGAAGCGGCCGTCGCCACGCAGCGACACCGTGACCTCGTTCTGGCGCGAAGCCGCCTTGACCTCCATGGCCTCGACCGAGCGCTGGATGCGCTGCACCTCGTCGGTCTGCCGGCGGACCTGCGCCAGCAGCTCGTCCATGTCCGGCACGGCGTACGGGTCGGTCACAGCTGTTCTCCTTCTCCTGCGGGGTCATTCCGGCGGACGTGCACGCCGGCGACGAACCGGCGGAAGTCGGGCGTGAGGCGTTTCGCGGCCTCGGGTTCGGCCGTGAACACGAGCTCGAGCACCACGCGCGCGATCGGCCCGTCGGCACCCGGCACGGTGAGGAACACCTGCGTCTGCACCAGATCCGTGCCTTCGCCGGTGCGCATCCGCAGCACCTGCGTGAGGCCGGGCGCGGTGGGGTCGCCGACGTCGTGGCGGCTCACCACGTCGAGCAGCGCCATGGTGCGGCCCAGGCGTTCCACGGCCTCGCCGGCGATCTCGGCCAGCGGCGCGGGGTCGGGGCGCTGGCGCACGCCGAGCGTGATGTTGGGCGTGAAGCCGGGCTCGGGGTGCACCGCCACGAACGCGACGCCCGGCACCCCCGCCCCCGCCGGGTCGAGTGGCGTCCACCCCTCGGGGACGTCGAAACCCAGCGGGAGCGAGACGGTGCCGGCCATCACCACGACCCCACGTAGTCCACGGCGTCGTCCCACGTGTGGCCCACGTAGTCCGCCGCCTGACCCGCGGCGGTGCCGACGGCGTCGACCGCCGCGCCGCCGTACTCGCCGATGGTGTGGCCCAGCTTCGGCAGGTCGATGTCGATCTTCGCCCCCACGCCGGCGCCGAGGCCGAGGGCCACGCCCGCCTTGAAGTTCACCTTGATGTGCCCGGCGTCGTACACGGCCTGACCGTCGAGCTGCGCGCCGAGGCCGTACTGCAGCGTGCCGTTGGCGCCGACCCCGACCCCGGCGACGTCGGCCGACACCTCACCCTCGACCTTGCCGCCCACGAACGCGTTGCCGTGCACGCCCAGCCCGTGTTCGCCCAGCTGCGCCGAACCGCTCACCTCGCCGCCGGCGAACACCGACGCCTTGCCCTGCGCTTCCGCGACGCCGTACTCGAGCTTGCCGTCGAGGCTCTTGTCGAGCGCGGCGAGCTGGGCGTGGCCCGAGGCCTTGGCGTCCCAGCCCTCGGAGGTGATTTTCCCGTCGTACTCCGGGGAAAAGCCGTCCTGTTCGTGCTGGGTCTTGAGGTAGGTGATCTCGGTGTTCTTGAACGCCTTGTCCTTCAAGGTTTCCGGCTCCGGCTGACCGAACGGCGTGTCGGCCTTCTTCGGCGCGCGGGTGCCCTGCAGGCCGTCCCAGGTGAGCTTCTTCCAGCCCGAGTTACCGAACCACGACGGCACGGTGCGGGGCCGTTTGCGGCCGTCGAGCGGTTCGCCGTTGAGCCAGCTCAGCGAGCCGGTGGCCCACTTGCCCAGCTCGTGTTCGAGCCGGCCGACGCCCTCGGGCGGGAAGAGCTGCACCAGCGCCTCGGACAGCTCGTCGGCCACCTGCTTCGCCATCGCCACGGCCTGCTCGCCGAGCGAGCGCGCGGCGGAGATGAAGGCACCGACGGCGTTCGGGTTGGCGGCCTTGGCCTGGCTGGTGAGCTGCGCGCCGTACTGGTCGAACTGCGCGAGCACCGAGTCGAGCGCTTGGCGCGCCCACTGCAGCAGTTGCGCGGCCTGGGCGAGACGCTTGCCCTGGTCGGCGAGGTTGGTCCCGTCTTCGGTCAGCTCGTCGGCGGACTTCTGCGCGGCCGCGGCGTAGGCGGTGTACGCCGCGCCGTCCCAGTCGGTGTGCAGATCCTTGGCCGCCTGAGAGATTTCGGTCGCCTTGCCGGTGACCGTCGAGGCGTTGGTGGTGCACTGCTGCGAGGCGGCGGTGAGCGCCGACGGGTCGCCCGTGACCCGGCGCTGGTATTCGAGCAGCACCTGCCGGTAGGACGACAGGACCGAGCTGACGACCCCGGACGCGTCGACGGCCATGGCCTAGGCGCCCTTCGCGTCGATGTCCACGTGCTGCTGGAAGTGCTGGCCGTTGTAGGTGAGGTCCAGGTCGATGTCCACGTCCTGGCCCGCCGGCGCCTCGACCGTCGACTGGCCGGTGGAGAGGTCGGTGTGGATCACGATCTCGTTCGCGCCGGCCGGGGCGATCGGGCTGACGGTGCCGCCGGTCGACGCCGGGGGCGTGATCGGCGTGGTGCTCGGCGCCGTGCCTGCTGCCGTGGCCGGGTCGACGGCGATCCAGCTGTTCGCGGGGTTGAGCGGGGTGCCGTTGGCCGTGACCGGCGTGCTGCCCAGGCCGCCGGTGCTCGGCGTGTTCCCGGCCAGCGCTGGCGGGGTGTAGTTCGTGAACGGCGGCTGCCCGGCCGGCGCGGCCGCGCCGCCACCGACGCCCCCGGCCGTGGCCTGCTGCCCGGCCGGGCTCGCGACCGACGGCGGAGCCACCGGCGCGGTGACCGGAGTGCCGGCCACGGCCGTGTTGCCCGAGGTCCCGGCCGCGGCGGCCGCACCGGCGTCACCGCCGTGGAAGAGCTTCTCGATCTCGCCGATGATCTGCGCGACCTGCGTGATCTGGTTGGCCAGGTCACCGGCGCCGAGCGCCTTGAGCAGCGCGCCGATCGCGGTGATGAACGCCCTCAGCGAAGCGCTCGTGGCCGTGGACAGCGCCACCGCGGCGCCGTAGGTCCACCAGTTCGACATGAGCGACGCGACGGTGGGGTTCACCGCCGCGACCACCGACTTGTAGGCCTCCTGCGCCGTCTTCACGAGCGTGCCCGAGACCCCGAGCAGCGAAGCGCCCTTCTCGATCACGCTGATGATCTTCGTGAGCTGGTCGAGCGAGTCGGTGATCTTCTTCAGCGCCGACTCCGACGCGGCCCCGGACCACACCTTGCCCAGCTGGTCGGCCGCCTTGCTCAGCTCGGTGTAGAGCGACGCGAACTCGCTCGCCTTGTGCAGCAGGTCGAGCACGTGCTTCGCGATCTGCTCCGGCTGGCCGGTGACGATCTGCGGCAGCACGGTGATCGGGCCACCCGAGGACGCGGTGGCGTCCATCGCGCTGGAGTTCGGGAAAGTCAGCATCGGACCTCACTTGCTCGGGAGTCGGGAGTCAGACGGACGCGGGCCGGTAGACGCTGAGCTTGGCCAGGCCGCCGATTCCGGGATCGACGAGACCGTGGTTGTAGAGGGTGCCGCCGTCGCCGGCCACGCCGATCACGGCGCCGGAATCGGCGAACAGCAGCGGTTCGACCACCACGACGTCGCCGGCGTGCACCCCGCCGGGCACGTCGCCGAACGTGCGCGCGGTGCCGGAGTAGACCTCGATCAGGCCGACCCGGGCCTGGTTGTCGGCGTCTCCGGCGAGCCAGTCGTTGAAGTCGGCGACGCCGTGGAAGCGGGCGTCGGTGATCGGGTGCTCGCCGAGCTTGCCGAGGTCGGCGTCGCCGAGGTAGCGCAGCACGTTGCCGACCGAGCCCGGGTCGCCGTGCGCGCCGGCGCTGTCGTTGATCGCGATGGTGGCGAGCTCGCCGGCGTGCGGGGTGCCCCAGATCGACGACGAGGGCGCCGCCGTGGTGGAGGTGCCGCCGCCGTAGCCGCTCGCCGAGGCCTGGTCGGCCGCCTGGTAGGCGTCGGCGCTGGTCTTGACCAGGCCGTTGACCTGCTGGAGCAGCTGCAGCAGCGTGCGCACGGCCGTGACCTGCGTCGACTGCAGCGCCGCGTTGGCGGCGGCGACCGCGGTGCCGAAGGTCGCGAACGACGTCGGCTGGATCACGAGCTTCTCGAGGTCGGCGACCGCGTTGATGCCGTGGGCGACGATGCCGCCCACGTTGCCCACGATCGAGCGCATGGCCTCGGGTTCCGCCCGGTACTCGCCCGTGGTGACCATGGCTCTCCTTCCTGGGTGCGGCGTGCGGCCTCCCCCGTGGGGGTGGTCTCGGCAGAGCGTAAAAGCGCGCCAGGCTGTGAGCGGACGGCAAAAGTACCCACCAGGACGGCCGTGGTGGTGGCGAAAATACGGGGTATGAGCCCGTCCCGTGACCGCCTCGACCTGCTCGGCGAGCAGCCCGGGGAGATCATGCTGCAGTCCCCGCCGATGCTGCCGAAGAGCGGCTCGGGCGGGCTCGTGCAGCTCATGATGTTCCTGCCGATGATGCTCGGCATGGGCGCGATGTCGTTCGTCTACATCGGACGCGACGGCGGGGTGATGACCTGGATCTTCGGCGCCCTGTTCGTGACCGCGATGGGCGGCATGGTCGTGATGTCGCTGGGGCGCGGCGGGATGGCCAAGAAGGCGCAGATCAACGCGGAGCGCCGCGACTACCAGCGGTACCTCGCGGGCCTGCGCACGAAGGTGCGGGCAGTCGCCGACGGGCAGCGCGCCGCGCTGATCGCGCAGCAGCCCGACCCGGCCGACCTGTGGGCGTACGTGGAAACCGGGCAGTACTGGGACCGCCGCCGCAGCGACCGGCACTTCGCGCTCGTGCGCGCGGCCACCGGCCCGCAACCGCTGGCCACGCCGCTGCGCGCGCCGCAGACCGTACCGCTGGAAGACCTCGACCCGGTGTCGTCGACGAACCTGAAGTACTTCATCCGCACGTACTCCACTGTGGAGGGCCTGCCCGTTTCGCTGTCGCTGCGTTCGTACGCGGCGACCACACTTTCGGGCCGGCGCCCCGACGTGCTCTCGATGGTGCGGGCTCTGCTGGCGCAGCTCGTGACCTTCCACTCCCCCACCGACCTGCGCGTGGCGTTCTGCGTGCAGCCGGACCGGCGCCACGACTGGGACTGGGCGAAGTGGCTGCCGCACGCCACCGCGCCCACGCTCACGGACGCCACGGGCCGGCGCCGGCTCGTGGCCGACGGCCCGGTGGAGCTGGCCGAGCTGCTCGGCCCCGACCTCGGCGACCGGCCGGCGTTCACGCGGCGGCCGGGCACGCCGCAGGACCTGCCGCACCTCGTGGTCGTGGTCGACGGCGGCGGCACCCAGGGCGAGCCGCGACTGCTGGCCGAGGAGGGGCGGCTCGGGATCACGGTGCTGGAGGTGGGCGGTGAGCAGCCGCGCGCGGCGTCGACCGAGCAGCTGCTGAGCCTGCACGTGGCGCCCGACCAGCTGGGCATGGTGGTGCTCGACGGCGGCACCGAGGCCCGGCTGGGGTTCCTCGGCACCCCCGACCAGCTCGACCGCGGCGCCGCCGAGGCGCTCGCGCGCACGTTGACGCCGCTGTACCAGGGCACGGCCGTGGTGAGCGAGAAGCCGATGTCGGCGACGTTCGGGCTGGCCGGGCTGCTCGGCATCGGCGACCCGCGCGACACCGACACCGCCGTGACCTGGGCCCCGCGCGCGGCCCGCGACCGGCTGCGCATCCCGCTGGGGGTGAACCCCGAGGGCCGCTCGGTGGAGCTGGACTTCAAGGAGTCGGCCGAGGGCGGCATGGGTCCCCACGGGCTGGTGATCGGCGCGACCGGGTCGGGCAAGAGCGAGCTGCTGCGCACGCTCGTGACCGCGCTGGCCGTGACCCACTCGTCGGAGAAGCTGAACCTGGCGCTGATCGACTTCAAGGGCGGCGCGACGTTCGCGGGCATGACCGGGCTGCCGCACGTGTGCGCGGTGATCACGAACCTGTCCGACGACCTCACGCTCGTCGACCGCATGGCCGACGCCCTCAACGGCGAACTGCTGCGGCGCCAGGAACTGTTGCACGCGGCCGGCAATTACGCGTCAGTGCGCGACTACGAGAAGGCGCGCGCGGACGGGGTGGCGCTGCAGCCGTTGCCGTCGCTGCTGGTGATCATCGACGAGTTCTCCGAGCTGCTCTCCTCAAGGCCGGAGTTCATCGACCTGTTCGTGGCGATCGGGCGGCTCGGCCGCTCGCTCGGCATCCACCTGCTGCTCGCTTCGCAGCGGCTGGAGGAGGGGCGGCTGCGCGGGCTCGACTCGCACCTGTCGTACCGGATCGGGCTGCGCACGTTTTCCGCCTCGGAGAGCCGCGCGGTGCTCGGCGTGGCCGACGCGTACCACCTGCCGCCGGTGCCGGGTTCGGCGTACCTGAAGTCCGACAACGACACGTTGACCCGCTTCAAGGCCGCGTACGTGTCGGGCGAGCTGCCGCCGCGCAGCACGATCGTGCGGGAGGACGGGCGGCAGGTCGGGGTGCTGCCGTTCACGTTCGAGGCGGTGGAGGTGCCGTTGTCGGTGCAGCCGACGGCGGAGGTGGCGTTGCCTTCGGGTGCTGGCTCTGGTTCGGGGGAAACCATCATCGGCGCGATGCTGTCCCGGCTGGAGGGCCGTGGCCCGGACGCGCACCAGATCTGGCTGCCGCCGCTGTCCGAACCGCCCACTTTGGACCAACTGCTCCCGCCGCTCGGCGAAGCCCCGGCCCGCGGTTTGTGCCCCCTGGGCTGGGGCGGCAACGGCAAGCTGACCATCCCCGTCGCCTTGGTCGACAAGCCCTTCGAACAACGCCGCGACATGCTCTGGGCCGACTTCTCCGGCGCGGCCGGCAACGCCTTGATCGTGGGCGCACCGCAAAGCGGCAAGTCGACTTTGCTCAAGGACATCGCCGCGATGCTCGCCCTGACCCACACGCCTTCCGAGGTCCAGCTCTTCATCCTGGACATGGGCGGCGGCGCCCTGGCCCCGATCGCCGGACTGCCCCACGTCTCGGGCTACGCCACCCGCCGCGACGCCCAACGCTGCCGCCGGGTCGTGGCCGAATTGACGACGCTGCTGGAACAGCGCGAGGAATTCTTCGCCGCGCAGGGCATCGAGTCGATGGCCGCGTTCCGCTCCCGCCGCGCCGAGTTCACGGAAAGCACGGACGCCCGCGAATTCGGCGACGTGTTCCTGTTCGTCGACAACTGGACCACGATCCGGCAGGAGTACGAGCAGCTGGAGGAGCAGATCACGGGGCTGGCCGCACGGGGTCTCGGGTTCGGCATCCACGTGATCGTGACGGTCAACCAGTGGATCGGCGTCCGCGCCCAGCTCCGCGACGCCATCGGCACCCGGTTCGAGCTGCGGCTGGGCGATCCGGCGGATTCGTCGATCGACCGGAAGGTGGCCTTGAACGTGCCCGCCGATCGTCCTGGGCGCGGATTGACTGCCGAGAAGCTGCACTTCCTGGCCGCTCTGCCCCGGGTTGACGGAGACCAGCGTGCGGAAACCATCGGTGCCGGTGGCCTGGACTTGGTGCGCCGCGTGACTTCGGCCTGGCCGGGTTCGCGGGCGCCGCAGGTGCGGTTGCTGCCGGCCGAGGTGCCGTTGGAGTCGCTGCCGGCTTCTTCGCGGGTCGTGCTGGGGATCGCGGAGTCGAACCTGCGGCCGGTCCACCTGGACTTCGCGGCGGATCCCCACTTCCTGGCGTTCGGGGATGTGGAGTCGGGCAAGAGCTCTCTGCTGCGGGCCCTCGCTCTGGGCATCTCCACTGCGTTCTCCCCCGACGAGGCTCTGCTGCTGGTGGGCGACTACCGGCGTGGCCTGTTGGGCGCGGTGGATCAGCCGCATCTGCTGGGGTACGCGGGTGCGGAGAACACGCTGACGGATCTGGTGGGCCAGTGCGCGACGGCCATGCGGAATCGCTTGCCTGGCCCGGATGTGACGCCGGAGCAGCTGCGTTCCCGCTCGTGGTGGCGGGGGCCGGATCTGTACGTGCTGATCGATGACTACGAGCTGGTGGCTACTGCGGGGAAGAATCCGTTGCTGCCGTTGCTGGAGTTTTTGCCGCAGGCCCGGGATATCGGGTTGCACTTGATCATCGCCCGCGCGTCCGGCGGTGCGGGGCGGGGTTTGTACGAGCCGGTGCTGCAGCGGGTGCGGGAACTGGGGTCGCCGGGGCTGATCATGTCCGGCGCGAAGGAGGAGGGGCCACTGCTGGGCGACGTGAAGCCTTCGCCCCAGCCCCCGGGCCGGGGAACGCTGGTGTCGCGCCGGCATGGGACGGGGCTGGTGCAGGTGGCGTGGACGAAACCGGCGGAGTCCTAGGTTCGGGGAACGCGAGGTGCCTCGAGAACGCGGTAGTTGTAGGTGCGACCGCCGGCGTGGTCGATCAGCACGCGGAATCCGGCTTCACGCAGCACATCCAGCAACGCTCGAATGATGATCTCTTTGGCGTTGACCACGTAAGCGAACAGCCCGGTGAACAACTCCTGAGCGACGACCGTCTCAGCGAATTCAGGCGTTGCGACGACTGGCGCCTCCCAGTCGAGCGCGACCCCGAACGGTTCGATCTTGTGCACCCAGATGCGCGCCCCGGATGGCAGACCCTGCGGGTCACCGTTCGGAACCACCGATGCGGTGAATCCCATCCGCGTGAGCTCTTCCTCCACTTGTTCGGCAAGCTCTTGCCAGCTAGCCACCGCGTCCGCGGGCGCGCGGTAGATCGGGCCGTCGTGCAGATGTTGTTCCCGGTAGAAGGGAAACGGATCAGTCACCGGCAGGCCTTTCTTCATTCGAAACCGGCGGCTTCCCGGCCGATGGCGTGATGATGACTTCACCATAGGGTGGCCCGCTGGAATAGGTCACTTCCCAGCTTTCGTCGAGCTCACGGCGCACCTCGTGCGGCGCCGGCTTGCGCAACCACCGCAGCCAGTCCGGCCATCGTGACTCACCCACCCTCACCACGCTCCCCAGCAGACCATCACCACCGGCACTCAGGAAGTCCACAATGGACTCCGCAGACGTCCACCCGCCCCAGATCCACGACCGCCGGCGTGACACTCACGATCCTGGCGACACCACGACGTTAGCCCGAATGGCCTACAACTTCACGCGGCCCGAGACCCGACGGAAGTAGGTTATCAAGTTTCCGAATGACACCTACGTTGGTGAAAACATTTCATCGACCTGGAGGGGTTCACCCATGCGTTTCGCGAAGGCAGTGGCCGTGGTGGCGGGGGCCGCCGCGGTGTTCGGGGTGGTGTCGGCGGCGGCGGCGAGTGCGGCGGGGCCGCGGATCATCGGTGGCGAGACCGTGGACTCGGCGCCGTGGGGGGCGCAGGTTTTCTGGGACGACGCAACGGACTTCGGCGGCTTCGAGTGTTCCGGCACGATCATCGCGGCGCAGTGGGTGCTCACCGCGCAGCATTGCCTGAACCAGCCCGGCATGCACGTGAAGGTCGGCAACGTCGCGCTCGGGCAGGGCACCGAGGCGGCCGTGGACCAGCAGAAAGTCTCGCCCAACGGGGACATCGCGCTGCTGCACCTGTCCACCGCCGTCGACGCGACGTTCATGAAGCTCGCCGACGCCGACCCGGAAACCGGGGCCACCAACCAGATCTACGCCTGGGGCCGCACCGAGGGCAACAACCCGCCCTCGGACACGCTGAAGACCGCCGACGTGAAGGTGACCGGCCAGGGCACCGACGCCTTCAACGGCACGGCCATCACCAGCCAGGGCGTCACGGGCGCCTCCTGGCACGGCGACTCCGGCGGCCCCGAACTCGCCGACGGCGTGCAGGTCGGCGTGTGCTCCACCGGCGAAAACTCGGGCAGCGACAAGAACGGCACACAGAACTACGCCAGTGTCGCCGCGAGCCGGGACTGGATCAAGCAGACCGCGGGCGTCTGACGCCCGGCCCGGTCGTCGAGCCGCCTGCCGCGTCCTTCCACGCGGCGGGCGGCTCGGTGTTAATCCGGTGCGCTCGCGAGCCGACGTCCGGCACACTCGCGTGCCATGCTCACCGCCGAGACCGCCCTGGCCATCCTCACCCGCCTCCACACCGCGGGCACCCGCGTCTGGCTCGCCGGCGGCTGGGGCATCGATGCGTTGCTGGGACGGCAAACCCGCGACCACGAGGACCTCGACCTCCTCCACCGCGCCGACGAAGAACCCACCGTCCTCGCCGCACTGCACGACTTCGCCGAGTCCGCGAACCTCCGCCCCGTGCGCTTCGTGCTGAGCCGCCCCGACGGCGCCACCCTCGACCTGCACCCCCTGCACTTCGGCCCCGACGGCTCCGCCACCCAAGCCGCCGACACCACCGGCGGCCTCTTCCACTACCCGGCCGACTGCTTCACCACCGGCACCATCAACGGCGTCACCGTGCCGTGTCTCTCGGTGGCACAACAACTCCACTTCCACGACGGCTACGAACCGAGGCCCCGCGACCTCGCCGACGTCGCGGCGCTCCGCGCAGTGTTCGGTCCACAGGACTAGCCCAGCAACGCCGCCTTGTCCGGTTTCCCCGACGCAGCCACCGGCACCTCGTCGATCACCTTCACCGACGCCGCCACCTCGCCCACAAAACCCGCCACCACAGCGCGCAGCGCGGCCAGATCCGGAGCCTGGCCGGGAGCAGCGACGACAAACGCCTCCGCCCGCTCCCCCGTCGCCTCGTCAGGAACCGCGACCACATAAGCCTGGTCCACCGAAGGATCCTCAGCCAACGCACGCTCGATCGGCCCCGTGTAGTGGATCACCGCGTTCACGATCACCACGTCCCGCGTGCGGCCCGTCAGGTGCAGGAAGCCGTCGGCGTCGAAGTGGCCGATGTCCTGCGTGCGGACCCAGCCGTCGACCAGGACGGAGGAAGTCGAAGACGGATTCGCCCAATAGCCCGAGAACTGCCCCGGCGTCCGGACGAAAATCTCGCCGGAAACGCCATCCGGCACAGCATCACCGGAAGAAGAACGCACCGAGATCGAGACCCCCGCCAGCGGCCGACCCACCGAACCCAACGACGACGGGAACGCGGCGACATCGTCAGGAGTCAGCACCGCCAGCTTCCCCGCCTCCGTCTGGCCATAAGCCTGCTGCATCCCGGGACCCACGCGGGAAAACGCCTCCGCCATCAACCCCGGCGCCACCGGCGACCCGGCCACCATGAGCATCCGCACGCCGCTCAAGTCCACTTCGGACGTTCGCAGCACGTCGAGAATGCGGTACAGCCGGGGCACGGTCGTGAGGGCGGCCGTGATGTCCAGGCGCGGCAGGATCTCCGGGAAATCGGGCAGCTCGGCGGGAATCACCACGGTGCCGCCGGCCAGGAGGCAGGATCGCAGGTGCGTGATCATCACCGCGCTGGTCAGGGTGCCGAACAGCAGGAAGCGGCGGTAGCGGTCGGCGAGGTCGGCCGGGCTCTCGGACGCGCGGTGCTCGATCCCCTGCGCGGTCAGCGCCCCGAAGCTGTACGCGACGCCCTTCGGCAGGCCCGTGCTGCCGCTGGTGAACACGACCCAGCCGATGTCCTCAGGCCGGCCGCAGGGCACCGGCTCCTCGAAAGGCGCCGACAGCAAGGACTCCACAGAAGTGCCCGGAAAAGAAGAGTCCGTCACCACCACCGCCAGGTCACCGACCACCGCGCGCAGGTGCTCCTCCGGCAACCCGGCCCGGACGCCGACGGCGCGGCACCCCAGCACCTGCGCGGCGATCAGCGCGGCCCACCCCTCGGGGGTCACGCCGGTGGCGAGACCGACGCCATCGCCCTGCGAGACGCCGGCGGCCCGCAGCCCGGCGACGAACCGGCCGATCAAGTCGAGCACCTCGCCGCGCGTCAGGCGGCGGGAGCCGTGCTCGAACGCGAGCGCGTCCGGGTTCTGGGCGAGCGCGTCGAGCAGAGCCTGCGGGTAGACCATGGCGTCGTCTTACCGGACGGATCTCAGAATTCCGTCAGAGCGTGCACCCTCGGTGACCGCAGGGACAGCGCGGCGCCGGCCGCCACGATCGCGATCAGCCCGGCCGCCGCGGAGAGCGTCCAGAAGTCGGGGCGGACGATCGACTGGCCGCGCAGCGCCTGCCACGTCACCAGGGCCAGCAGCCCCGCGTAGCCGACGGCTCCGGTCCACACCAGCCGCCGGCGCACGAGGTCCGAGGACAGCACGGGGTAGCGCCGCGCGAGCGCTGCCAGAGCCAGGGCGAGCAGCGGCAGCGCCTGGATCGCGTGGATGCCCACGAAGTGCGGGATCCGCAGGTCGCCGCCCACCGTGCTCCAGCCGAGCAGCGGCAGCCCCGGGCCGCCGTCGGGCAGGCCCACCGTGTGGCCGCCGACCATCGGCGGGTGCACGCCGGCGTCGAGCAGGGCTTCCTGGGGCGGGGTCGGCGAGAACATCATCAGCGCGAGGCCCATGCCCACCACCGCGAACCCCGTGCCCCAACGCAGGGCCGACGCGAGTGCGCGGTCGGGCAGCTTCTGGAACAGCAGCAGCACGACCACGGCGGCCGTCGCGGCCCAGGCCGTGAACGCGCCGGTGGCGAGGACGTTGTCGATCAGGACGTCGCCGGGCGTCTCGACGTTGAAGTGCAGCGGGCGGTCGCGGATCAGGATCTGCCACACCAGCAGCGCCAGGTCCGTGGAGATGCCCACGGCGAACACCGTGCCGAGCCACCAGCCCGTGCGCCGGAACCGCGTGAGCAGCCCGAGCAGCCACGCCAGCGTGAGCGCGTAGAGGCCGATCGACACAGTGAACTTGAACGGTTTCGCCCACAGCGGCGCGTTGACGAGCGTGCGATGATCGAAAAGCAGCCCCAGCGCCGAAACCACGAGAAGCACGGCCATCGCCCCGGCCAGCACCAGCAGCGGGCGGTGCAGCCGTCCCCCGGTCGTTTCCCCGGTCTTTCCCCCGAATTCCATGCTCACCAGCGTCGCGCCGCCGCCGGCGCAGGACACTGGAGCCGGCCCCCGGGCCCGAGGTGGGGCGCGCCCCACCCGTGTAGGTAATAGTGCCGTCAAAGCGACCGGCAGTTGTGCCGTTTGACCACACCCTCTCATTTTCTAGCGTGACATTCACAACGCGCGGGCAGGGGCAAGCCTCTCGCGCACCGGGATCTTCCGCGAGAGGGAAGGAGGTGGCCCGTCATGTCCAGTCCGGGATTCCAGGCAGATTCCGCTGCGATGACGCGCGCCGTCCAGGGCTTCGAGGAAACCGCGTCGAACGCGAAGACGACCATGGCCAGCCTGGAGTCGGAGCTCACCGAGACTCTGCGCAACTACAAGGGTGACCAGGCCGTGGCGTTCTGGGACCTGCAGCGGCGGCTCCAGGAGAAGATGCAGGCCGCGGTGAAGGAGCTCGACACCATGTCGCAGCTCGTGCACACGAGCCACACGAACTACAACACCGGCGACTCGGACGTGCACCAGAGCTTCCAGAGCGTCGGCCACAACCTCGAGGGCGCTTCGGTGATCCCTCGCCTCAACCTTTGAGTCACGGAGAGGACCGGCAAGATGGCTGACGTCGTCGAAATCAACTTCGCCGCGCTGCAGTACAGCTCGGGTTCCCTGGCCGCCAAGGCCAAGGCCCTGACCTCGCAGCTCGAGCAGCTGCACCAGAACCTCCAGCCGATCACGGCGACGTGGTACGCCTCCGGCAGCTCCGCCGGTGAGGCCGCCCGCCAGGCCGAGACACGGCTGCGGCAGGCCACCGCCGACATCGTCGCGATCATCGCGCAGTTCGGCGGCAAGGTGGGCGACGCCCACGACCTGCAGTCGCAGCTGGAGAACCGCAACCAGGGTCTGTTCGCCTGATCCGCTCCCGGCGTCGGCCGGCCGGTGCGAGAAACCCCCCGCTCGCACCGGCCGGCCGGCTTTCCAGCGTCCGATACGCACGAGAGGGTCGGGACCGATGCACGACCAGTCGTACTACGTTCACCTCGAATCGCTGAAGGACTTCGTGCGGGAGCTGGAAACCCAGATCCACGCGATGTCCAAGCCCAACGACTTCCTCACCACGCTCGGCGACCACCCGCTGCTGTTCGGGGAGTTCGGGGAGGCCGGTTCGCTCGTCGACGCCCACCGCGCCGCCGTCGCCGAGATGCGCGGGCTGCTCGAGCAGGTGCGCAGCGCGATCACGTTCGCGCAGGACGTGACCACCACCGTCGCCGACGGTTACGCCCAAGCCGACCAGTCGGTGGCCGGCGACCTGCACCAGTCGGGCAGCGAGACGGGCTTGCTTGATCCGCTGCTTTCCTTGCTGGGCCTCGGGTCCGGTACCTCGACCAACACCGGTTCGACCAACTCCGGGGGGACGGACGGATGAGCGGCGCGCACACGAACTTCGCCGCGTACACGCACCAGCAGCTGTACGCGATGCTTCAGGCCGGCGACCCGAGCAGCGCCCAGGCCGCGGCCGACCAGTGGAACTCCGCCGCGATCGGGCTGCACGAGCAGGCCGAGAACCTGTCGAAGGAGCTGTCGGACTTCTCGGGTGAGTGGACCGGCGGCGCGGCCGACCAGTACTCGCACATGATCACCGACCTCGTCGGCGGCATCCGCAAGGTGGCCCAGACCGCGCAGGGCATGCAGCACATGCTCGAGGACGCGGCCGACGCACTGGTCACGGCCAAGGCCCAGATGCCGCCGCCGGTTTCGGTGCCCGACGTCTCGCCCGGCGAGGTCGCGCTGGCCGTGAACCCGCCGCTGCTGCCGCCCGACTCGACGCCGGCCACCGTCGCCGCCGCGGCCCAGCAGCGGCAGCAGGCGATCGCCAGCGTCGAGGCGCAGCAGCAGGCCGCCAACGCCGCGGGTTCCGCCCACGCCAAGGCGATCGTGGTGATGACCAACCTGGCCACGAACTACACCGCCGCGGAGGACTCGATCCCCGTTTCGCCCAACGCGGTCGACACACCGGCCGTGCCCCCGGGCGGCGGCGCCTCCGGTGGCGGCGCGACCGGCAACGGGCTCACCGACCCGGGTGTCGTGCTCGGCACCCCCGGCGACACCCACCCGCTGCCCGCCGGCGGCACGACCACCGGCACCCCGGGCGTCGCGGGCTCGGCTCCGGCCACCGCGGGCAGCCCGCTGTTCGGCGACATGTTCACCGCCGGTCTCGCGGCGGCTTCGGCGGCGGCGTTCGGCCGATTCGGCTCGATCATGCCGAAGCTGCCTTCGTGGGCGTCCGGAAAGGACCCCGACGACAAGAAGGACGAGCCGGCGGGCACGAAGCTCGGTGGCGGCGGCGCGGGCACCGAAGGCGGGGACGGCGGCGGAATCCCGGTCGGCGGTGGAGGCGCGCCTTCGCTCGACGGCGGCGGAATCCCCGGCGGTGGCGGGGTTTCCGGCGGCGGCGACGTGCCGGCGGCCCACTCCGGGCTCGCGGGCGACGGCGGCGCGTCGAACGTCCTCAGTGGACTCGCGGGCGGTGCGGCCGGTGCCGCGGGCGCGGCGGCGAAAAGCGCGATGCCGATGATGCCCATGATGCCGATGGGCATGGGCGGCGGCAGCGACATGGGGTCGGGCCGGCGGATCCCGGCGTGGCTGGTGGAGACGGAGAACGTGTGGGGCCAGCAGGCGCCCGTGGCTCCGTCGGTGATCGGCGAAGAGCCGGAAACCTACTGATCGGGAGGACGGCTCGGTGACTGCTGCAGTGGACTCCGGGGGTTACCGGGTCGCTCCCGCGAAGCTCGACTCCGCCGCGGCGGACCTGGGCGGACGCGCGGACGCGGTGGAGACGGCGCAGAAGGCCGTGGCGGGGATTTCGGTGCCCGCCACGGCGTTCGGCCAGGTGTCGGCTTCGGCGGACTGCGCCGCGACGCTGAAGAAGACGCTGACCGAGATCGGCGAGAAGATCGACGCGCAGGTGCAGCGCGCGAAGGTGCTGCAGAACGGGCTCACCGCTTCGGCCGCCGGGTACCGGCGCGCGGACGAGCAGGTGGCCGCGTCGTACCGGTCGCTGCTGCCGGAGGATCCGCTGCCGCCGGTGAGCGGTCCGGTCGGCGCGGCGGCGAGCGGGACTTGGGCTCAGGACATCGCCGCGAACCACACCAAGGTGTCCGACGCGCTGACTGCCGAGCAGACCCACTTGCAGCAGCTGCAATCGTCCGGCGCGGACGCCGACGACATCGCCCGCTCGCAGCGGCGGATCGCGCTGTACCAGGACATCCTCGCGAACAACCGGCAGATCCTGCGGTTCGACCCGGCCGCCGACGGCCGGATCGCCGAGCTCGTGGGCTCGATCCAGCCGGGCACGCGCAACGTCGGGCTGTTCGTGCCCGGAGTGAACACCCGGCTGGACAACTTCCAGGGCTACGCCGACCTCGGCCGCAGCCTGGTGGCCGCCGACCCGACGGGCCGCACGGCGATGGTCGTGTGGGCCGACGGCGACTTCCCGCAGAACCCGCTGGTCGAAGGCCCGGACGCGAGCTACGCGCAGACGATGGCCCCGGACCTCAAGACGTTCGGCGACGAGCTGCGCGGCCAGGTCGACACCCAGACCGGCGGCGCCGCCACGATCACCGCGATCGGCCACAGCTACGGCGGCGCGACCGTCGGGCTGGCGGATTCCCAAGGCCTCGCGGTGGACCGCGTGCTCCACGTCGAATCGGCCGGCATGGGCCACGGCGTGTGGAGTCCGGCCGACCTGCCCGCGAGCCAGGCCGGCGTGCAGCGCTTCTCCATGACCGCGCCGCTCGACCCCATCGTGCTCGCCCAGGGCAACGCCTGGGGCGCCGAATGGACCGGCATCGGCCACGGCGCCGACCCCGACACCTTCCCCGGCGTCACGGACCTCACCACCGGCAACGACGCGGCCGGCAACGAACTGTGGGGCCTGTCCTCCCACAGTGACGTGCTCAAGCCCGGTTCGGACTCGTGGACCAACATCTACGGCGTCCTCACCGGCGGCGCGCTCACCACGGTGCCGGGAGTGCAGCGATGACCCTCTCCCTGCTCGCGCACGAGCTCACGGCCGTGATCGACGACGTCGCCGCCACCTTCGGCCCCGACGCCGTGCCCACCGTCGACGGCGAGCTCGACTGCGACCCCGCCCACCCGGGCACCCTGGTGTGCTGGCAGTACGGCGTGCGCCTCGACCACCGCGGCGACGCCGAACACCGGCTGGCGGAATCGGTGCTGCCGTCGCTGGAAGCCGCGGGCTGGCAGGTGCACGACCGCAGCACTCCGCGCGAACTGATCGCGCGGTTCAGCCGGGAGGGCGCGGACTTCACCGTGCACGTCACGCGGGCTGGCGGCGGGGTGGCCGTGATCGGCTCGACCCGCTGCGTGGCTCCGGCCTGACGCACCGGCCGGCACGCCGCCGAACTAGCGCAACCAGCGCAGGGCGGCTTCCGCGGTGTCTTCCGGAGTCCGGTTGAAAGCGATGGCCGCGGTGGGCGCGAGGCGGCGGACGAGGTTGACGACCTGCTCGAAGAGCTCCAGCAACGGTTCGTAGCCGCGGATGCCGCCGCCGATCACGACGCAGGCGTAGTCGGCTCGGGTCAGCGCGGATTCCATGGCGGCCAACGGGTTGTCGTCCGGGGCGACCAGGCAGAGGTCGGCCTCGAGGCCGTGGGCGGCGAAGGTCGCTTGGCCTCGCGCGATGGCGGCCTGGACCGGAGCGGGGTCCCAGCCTTCGAGCCGGGTGGGGTCCAAGCCGATGACGAGGACGCGGCCTTCGGGCACCGGAATCACGACCCGAAGCGGGAGGCGCGCCAGGAGCGGCGCCGACCGCGGCGAGTGGTGGCGACGACGAGGCCCGCGGCGGCCGCCAGGACGACGCCGCCGAGAGCGAGGGCGGCGGCCGGGAGGTCCGAGGCGGGGGTGGGCGCCGCAGGGGCCGGGACGACGGCGGGCAGCGCCACCGGAGCGACCGACGCGCCGGGGCCGGCGACCGAAGCCGGCAGGGTCGAGGACACCGCGGCGTACGCGTCGACCACGCCCCAGCCCAGGCGGGGGTCGTGGGCGCCGGTGGCGGGACGGGCGGCGGTGAGCGTGAGGCGGGTGACGACCTGGTCGCCCGTGAGGTCCGGGTGGGCGGCGCGGACCAGGGCCGCCACACCGGCCACATACGCGGCCGCCAGGCCGGGGTCCGTGACGGGCCAGCGGTGGGCGACCGTGCCGCCCGCGCCGGCGGAGGTGCTGACCAGGTCGGCGCCCGGGGCGGCGAGGCCGAGGTAGTCGCCGCCCTCGGTCTGCACCGGTGCGCCGGACTGGTTGGTGGAGCCGACGGCGAGGACGCCGGACACGGCCGTGGGATAGGTTCGCGCGCCCTGTTGCGTGGCGGCCGCGGCGGAGACCACGACGGCGCCGCGGGAGCGGGCGCGGGACACGGCCGCGTCGAGGGCCGGGCTGTCGGCGGCGGCGGGCACGGCGATGAGCAGCACGCCGGCGCCGCGGTCCAGAGCCGTGTTCATCGCGGCCGCCAGGGCACCGGGATCACCGCCGCCGGAAGCCGCCGGGTCCAGGTACTGCAAGGGAAGCAGCTTCGCGCCTGGGGCCACGCCGACGAACGTCGTGTCGCCGGAAGGCTGTGCGGCGACGACGCCGGCGGCGATCGTGCCGCGGCCGTCGCAGTCGGACGGGGCCGTGCCGGGGCCGCCGAGCACCTGGCCGGGCGCGAACTGCGCGTTCTGCGCGTCGACGCCGGTGCCGATCACGGCCACCACCTGGCCTTCGCCGCGCGACAGCGGCCACAGGCGCTGCGGGTCGACGAGGCGCTGGCCCCACGACACGGCGCCGGTGTAGGTGCCGGACGGGTTCGCGCACGCCCCCACCGCGCTCGCGGACCCCGCGAAACCAGCCGAAGACCCCACCACCAGGCCGGCCACGGCGACGACGGCTGCCCACCTCACCGCGGCACCCTCCCGGAGAATCTCGCTGTCCGACAACGGGATTCTAGTCGAGCGGGCGCCGCGGCAACAGGCTCAGCGCAGGTCCATCCCGAGGTCCAACGCGGGCGAGGAATGCGTGAGCGCCCCCACCGCGAAGTAGTCCACACCGGACTCGGCGTACGCCTTAGCACGCGCGAGGGTGAGGCCACCAGAGGATTCCAGCCGCGTTTTCGGCGACACCGCGTCGCGCCGCGCCACCGCCTGTGTGCACTGCTCGGGCGTGAAGTTGTCCAGCAGCACCTCATCGGCGCCGGCCGCGAGCGCTTCTTCCAACTGCGTCAGGTCGTCCACCTCGACCTCGCACGACAGCTCCGGCGCCAGCTCGCGCGCCGCCGCCAGCGCGGCCGTGACCGAACCCGCGGCCACGACGTGGTTGTCCTTGATCAGCACGGCGTCACCGAGGCCCATGCGGTGGTTCACGCCGCCGCCGCAGCGCACCGCGTACTTCTCCAGCAGCCGCAGTCCCGGCGTCGTCTTGCGGGTGTCGCGGATCGCCGTGCCGAAGCCGTCCACTTCGGACACCCAGGCGGCCGTGGCGGTCGCGATGCCCGAGAGGCGGCACACGAGGTTCAGCGCCGTGCGCTCGGCCGTGAGCAGGCCACGCACCGGGCCGCGCACGACCAACGCCGGCTCCCGGGCCGCGAGCCGGGACCCGTCCGGCCGCGAGGAAACCACCTCGTAGTCGCTGCCCAGCACCGCGTCGAACACCGCCAGCACCACGGGCACGCCCGCGACGACCCCCGGCGAACGCGGGGTCAGCTCGGCCACCGCCCGCGCGTCGGCCGGCACCGTCGACGCCGTGGTGGCGTCCGGCCCGTAGCGCAGGTCCTCCTCCAGCGCGGTGGTCACCACGCGGCGCACGTCCGCCGCGTCGAGGCCCGCGTCGGCGAGTGCCTGCGAGACGGCGCCGGAAAACGGGAAGAACTCGGTCATGCCGCACCTTCCAAGGCGATCGGGTCGGCCAGCACGGGCTGGCCGGAGGGACTGAGCCGGATCAGCTGGCTGCGCTGCCAGCTCTCGGCCCGCGTGGGGAAGTCGGAGCGCACGTGGCAGCCCCGCGATTCGGTGCGCCGCGCCGCCGCCGCGAGCAACGCCTGCGCCACCACGGTGAGCGCCGCGTCCTCGACGGCCGCGTGCGTCCACAGCGGACTGTCCTGCGTGGACAGGTCGAGCACGGAACCCGCCGCCGCCAGGCCGTCGGCGTCGCGGCCGATCGCGGCGTACCGGCTCATCACGCGCTGCAGCGCGTCGCGGTCGGCCGCCGGTGCCGACGTGCGCGAGGGCAGCCGGCCGCGTGAGGGATCCGGCAGCACGCCGGCCGCCAGGTCCGCGGCCACGGCCTCGGCCACGCGGTGACCCACCACGAGGCCTTCGAGCAGGCTGTTGGACGCCAGCCGGTTGGCTCCGTGCAGCCCGGTGCGGGCCACCTCGCCCGCCGCGTAGAGCCCGGTCACGCTCGAGCGGCCGTCCACAGTGGTCACCACGCCACCGCACGCGAAGTGCGCGGCGGGCGTGACCGGGATGGCGTCCACGGCCGGGTCGAGGCCCAGCACCGCGCACGCCGCGTGCACGGTCGGAAACCGCTTCGAGAAGCCGGAAATGCCGGTGGCGTCGAGGAACACGTGGTCGTCGATCCCCCCGGGCGCCAGCCCCATCCGTCGGGTGATCGCGGCCGCCACGACGTCGCGTGGGGCCAGGTCGCCCAGCGGGTGCACCCCGGCCATCACCGACCGGCCGGCGCCGTCCACGAGCGTGGCGCCTTCACCGCGCACGGCCTCGGTCACGAGCGGACAGCGGCCGCGCGCGCCGGGCGTGTAGAGCACCGTGGGGTGGAACTGCACGAACTCGACGTCGGCCACGGTCGCGCCGGCCCGCAGCGCGAGCGCGAACCCGTCGCCGGTCGCGATCTCCGGGTTCGACGTGGCCTGGTAGAGCTGACCGAACCCGCCGCTGGCCAGGAGCACGGCCGAAGCCCGCACCACCCCGGGCGCGCCGTCGCGGTCGAGCACGGTCACGCCCGCCACCTCGCCCAGCGGCGTGAGCAGCGCGTCGACCGCGAGGTGGTGCTGCAGCACGGGCACGCGCCGGTCGCCGGCTCGCGCCACCAGCGAGCGCTCGACCTCGGCGCCCGTCGCGTCGCCTCCCGCGTGGATCACGCGGAACGCGCTGTGGCCGCCTTCGCGGGTGCGCGCCAGGCCTTCGGACCCGGCGTCGAACTGGGCACCGCCGGCCCTCAGCCGGGCGACGGCCGCGGGGCCGCCGTCGATGATCGAGCGAGCCGCGTCTTCGTCGCACAGACCGGCGCCGGCGGTGAAGGTGTCTTCGGCGTGCTTCGCGACCGAATCGCCGGGGTCGTGCTCGGCTTCCAGCACCACCGCGACGCCGCCCTGGGCCCAGCGCGTGTTGCCGTCGGACACCGCCGCCTTGGTCACCACGAGCACGTGGAGCCCGAGCTCCTGCGCCCGCAGCGCGGCCGTCAGCCCGGCCACCCCGCTGCCCACCACCACCAGGTCCGCGCGCGCTTCCCAGACCGGGGTTTTCGTCTGTGAAGCGTTAACCGGCGTGGTCATTCGCCGCCGCCGGGCTGCCCGATTTCGATCATGCGCTGCACCGAGGCACGCGCGCGGGCCGCGGTCTCGAGGTCCACGTGGACCTCGTCGGCGCCTTCGCGCAGGCTCCGCAGCAGCGCGGCCGGCGTGATCATCTTCATGTAGCGGCAGGAGGCCCGGTCGTTCACCGCGCGGAAGTCGATCTCCGGCGCCGCCTTGCGCAGCTGGTGGATCATGCCGATCTCGGTCGCCACCAGCACCGACTTGGCCTTGGTGTCGCGCGCCGCGTGCACCATGTCGCCGGTGGACAGGATCTTCACGCGCTCCGGCGCCACCGTGCCCTCGCCCGCGAGGTAGAGCGCCGAGGTGGCGCAGCCGCACTCGGGGTGGATGAACAGGTCGGCATCGGGGTTCTCCGCCGCGCGCTCGGCGAGCTCGGCCCCGTTGATGCCGGCGTGCACGTGGCACTCCCCCGCCCACACGCGCATGTTCTCCCGGCCCAGCGTGCGCTTCACGTGCGCGCCGAGGAACTGGTCGGGCAGGAAGAGAACTTCCTGGTCGGCGGGGATCGAGGCCACCACGTCGACCGCGTTGGACGACGTGCAGCAGATGTCGGTCTCGGCCTTCACCTCGGCGGTGGTGTTCACGTACGACACCACCACCGCGCCCGGGTGCTCGGCCTTCCACTCCCGCAGCTGGGCGCCGGTGATCGAGTCGGCGAGCGAGCAGCCGGCCCGCGCGTCGGGGATCAGCACCGTCTTCTGCGGAGCCAGGATCTTCGCGGTCTCGGCCATGAAGTGCACGCCGCAGAAGACGATCGTGGACGCGTCGCTGCTCGCCGCGATGCGGCTGAGCGCGAGGGAGTCGCCGGTGAAGTCGGCGATGTCCTGGATCTCCGGGACCTGGTAGTTGTGCGCCAGCAGCACCGCGTCGCGCTTGCGCGCGAGCTCGCGCACCTCCTCCGCCCAGTCCGCGTTCGCCTCGACCCCGCCGTACGGGGTCAGGTCCTGCTCGGCGGCGTCCGATTCAAGCGTGGTGGTCATGTCAGGCCCTCCTGGACCGTCGACGGGTTTTCGCCTTATAATCGAAAACCGTGCGGAGTCATCTTAACACCCAGACCCCCCTGGCCCACGAGGTTCTGTGCGCCGTCCTGCAAGTGCGCTCGGACACACTGCGCGTGCTCCTCTGGCGGCGCGCGCTCGACCCGCACCTGGGCCGGTGGTCGCTGCCGGGCGGCCGGCTGCGGGCCGACGAGGACGTGGAGACGTCGATCCGCCGCCAGCTTGCCGAGAAGGTGGACGTGCGGCGGCTCAAGCACGTGGAGCAGCTCGCGGTGTTCAGCGCGCCCGACCGCGTGCCCGGCCCACGCGTGGTGGCCACGGCGTTCCTCGGGCTCGTGCCCTCGGACGTCGACCCCGAGGTGCCCGAGGACACGCAGTGGCACGACGTGACCGCGCTGCCGCGCACGGCGTTCGACCACGAGGCGATCGTGCTGCGCGCCCGCGACCGGCTGCGCTCGAAGCTGAGCTACACCAACCTCGGGTTCGCGCTCGCGCCCGCGCAGTTCACCATCTCCGCGCTGCGCGGGCTCTACTCGGCCGCGCTGGGCTACCGCGTGTCGGCCACGAACCTGCAGCGCGTGCTCTCGCGCCGGGGACTCCTCGTGCCCACCGGCGACACCGCTTCACCCGGTCGGACCGGCGGCCGCCCGGCGGCGCTGTTCTCCTTCGCGGGCAAAGGGATGCAGATCACGGACCCGTTCGCCGTCCTCAAGCCGCCGCCGAAAAGGTGATGGACTGCGAGCGTGCCCCGCTACCCGTACGGTGGACGCGTGACCGAGCCGGATCAGGAGCGCAACCCCAGCGGGACGACGACACTGCCGTTGTTCCCGCTGCAGACCGTGCTGCTTCCCGGAACACACCTGCCGTTGCACATCTTCGAGCCGCGCTACCGGCAGCTCACCGCCGATCTGGTGGGCGGCTCGGTGCCGGGGCGCGAGTTCGGCGTGGTCGCGCTGCGCGCGCCGCTCGTCCGTGAGGTGAGTGGTCTGGACCATGTCTACGACGTGGGCTGCAGCACGGTGCTGCGCGAGGCCAAGCAGCTGCCCGACGGCCGCTTCGACGTGGTGACCAAGGCCGCCCGCCGCTTCCGCCTGCGGGAGCTCGACTGCACGTCGGCGCCGTACCTGATCGGCACGGTCGACTGGCTGCCCGACGACGCCGTGCCCGCCAGCGCCGCCGAGCCCGCGCAACGCCTCGGCGACGTCGCCCGCGCGGCCCACCGCCGCTACTGCGAAGCCGCCTGGCACGACGACGACTGGACGACCCCGGACGACGACGCCGACCTCACCGAGCTCGCCTACCAGCTCGCCGCCGACTGTCTGCTGCCACTGGAGGACCGCCAGCTGCTGCTGGAGGAGACTCATCCGCTGCGCCGCCTGCGCATCGTCTGCCGGCTGCTCACGCGGGAGACGTGGTTCCTGGACACGCTCAGCGCGGTGCCGTTGCCGCCGACGGAGTTCGCGGACTACTCGGAGCCGTCGAACCTGAACTGAGCGCCGGCCCGGGCCTGGTTGCCCCTCAGCTCGGTGAGGGACGCACTCTGCTTCCGTGAAGGCGCCCTTAACCTGTCACCGCAGCACCCAGGCCACAGCAGTCAAGCCAGGCTGTCAGCCGAGCCGACGCCCCAGGTCCTCCCGGCCGTTCCACGCCGCCAGCAGCGCGTACACCAGCGAAGTGACCAGCGGTGCGGCCAGCCAGATCCACCCGGACTCCAGCTGCGGCGCCTGCGTGATCACCGCGCCGAGCGCGGGCGGGGTGTCGATCGCGTACTTCCCGTTCACGAACGCGGCCCCGACCTGCGTGCCGAGCCAGCCGGCCAGCGCGGCGCCCGCGGCGGCGGCCAGGAACACGACCGGGCCGCGGCGTTCACGCATGAGCCACACGACCACGCCGATCAGCAGGCCCGTGGCGAGCGCCAGGAAGCCGTAGATCGCCAGGTCGTCGAAGCGGTGCCAGCTCTCGAGCTCGAGCGGCACCGGCGCGTCCTGGGCGCTGATCACGCGCATCCGCTGCGCCGGGGCCAGCAGCGACCACAGCCAGCCCAGCGGGATGCCGAGCAGGCCCGCCGTGGACAGCACGCTCACCGCCGGCAGCAGGTCCGCTTTCACCACGACCTTCGGCCGCGCGCGGTGCGGGGAAGAGGTTCGGCACCGACCAGGCGTCACCGACTGCGGACGACCGGTGTGCTGCCTTGCCCGCGGAATCGACCACCCCGGACTCCCTCCCCTGCGTTTGTGCGGACCGAGCGTAACCGGTCAGCACCCGCGGTCAACCACTGGCGGTCTCGCCGTGGCGGCTGCACCTCGCCGTCCACCCGACGGGCGTCACCTGGACCACCATCCGGCGGGCGCAGACCACGCAGAACCGCGGTGGTTCCAGCGCCGTGCGCGGGTTGTGGCAGGCGTCGTGATCCGCGCCGCCGGGCGACGGCTGTCCACAGTGGACGCAATAGGCGGGCGCCTCGGCCACCGCGTCGGACGAGGTGTCAGAGGCTGTCACTGAGGGCCTTGACCGGCATCTTCAGCTCGTCGAGCATCTTCAGGTCCGCGCTCGCGGGCCGGCCGAGGTTCGTGAGGTAGTTGCCCACGATGATCGCGTTCACGCCGCCCAGCATGCCCTGCTCGGCACCCAGGTCGCCCAGGGTGAGCTCACGGCCGCCGGCGAAGCGCAGCATCGTGCGCGGCATCGCGAGGCGGAACGCCGCGACCGTGCGCAGCGCGTCCTTGCCCTCCACGATCTCGAAGTTCTCGTACGGCGTGCCGGGCTGCGGGATGAGGAAGTTCATCGGCACCTCGTGCGGGTTCAGCTCGGCCAGCTGCACCGCGAACTCCGCGCGCTGCTCCACCGTCTCCCCCATGCCGATGATCCCGCCGCAGCAGACCTCCATGCCGGCCTCGGCGACCATCCGCAGGGTGTCCCAGCGCTCTTCCCACGAGTGCGTGGTCACCACGTCGGGGAAGTGCGAGCGCGCCGTCTCGAGGTTGTGGTTGTAGCGGTGCACGCCCATGTCGACGAGCTCGTCCACCTGCTCCTGCGTGAGCATGCCGAGCGAGCAGGCGATCTGGATGTCGTTGCCGTCGGCGCGGATCGCCTGCACACCCTCGCGGACCTGCGACAGCAGCCGCTTGTCCGGGCCGCGCACGGCGGCGACGATGCAGAACTCCGTGGCACCCGTCTCGGCGGTCTGGCGCGCGGCCTTGACCAGGCCCGGGATGTCGAGCCACGCCGAGCGCACCGGCGAGGGGAAGCGGCCCGACTGCGAGCAGAAGTGACAGTCTTCGGGGCAACCGCCGGTCTTGAGGCTCACGATGCCCTCGACCTCGACCTCGGGGCCGCACCAGCGCATGCGCACCTCGTGCGCGAGCTGGAGGGCCTCACTGAGCCGTTCGTCAGGGAGCCGGAGCACGGCCAGCACCTGCTCCTCGGACAACCCGACCCCGCGCTCGAGCACCTGCTCGCGCGCGACGGCCAGTACGTCCGAAGTGTCCTGGGCCGACTTTCCCGCCACTGCGGTCACGACGTCTCCTGTCTGTCGAACTTCTGCACGGGCGCACTCTGGAGCCATGGTGCCCGAGAGCCCGCCGCGCGGGCTGCGACACCCGTCACTTGTTCACGGAAGCGCCCCGGGTGAAAGCCTCGGGGTCGAACTCCCCGCCGAACCACGGCGAGAGCCCGGCGCGCGCCCGTTCGACGAACGTATCGTGATCGGCCGCGCCCAGCCCCCCGGGCAGCACCCCGAGCAGGGGTGCCCCTGCCGCGTTCGGCAGGTCGTGGAGGTTTTCCACGGACGCGAGATCCGGCTCGGCCGGCCACGCGCCCACCACCACACCCGCCACGTTGAGCCCGCGCCGCGTGGCGACCTCGGCGGTCAGGGCCGTCGCGTTGAGCGTGCCGAGGCCCGGCTGGGCGACGATCACGATCGGCGCGCCCAGCGCCCAGGCGACGTCGGCGAGCCCGCTGCCGTCGGCGTCGAAGCGCACGAGCAGGCCGCCGGCGCCTTCCACGAGCGTGAGGTCGTGGTCGGCGTCGAGCGCCGACGCCGCGGCCGCGATCTCGCCGGGGCCCAGCGTCGGCAGGCCACTGCGCCGCGCCGCCGCCTCGGGCGAGAGCGGATCCGGGTAGCGCCGCAGCTCGCGCGTGGTCACGCCCTTGCCGGCCAGCCGCACGACCTCGTCGAGGTCACCGGCCTCGCCCGGCACCACCCCGGTCTGGGCCGGTTTGAGCACCGCCACGCGCTGCCCTTGCCCGAGCGCCAGCGCCGCGATCGCCGCGGTGGTGATCGTCTTGCCGACCTCGGTCCCGGTCCCCGTCATCACCAGCATGGTCACGGGCCATCAACTTAGTCACCCGCACCGGGTGCGCACCACGTCCGGGTGGGATCACCCACGATGTGGGGCCACCGCCGGGCCCATCACGGGACCCGCAGTCGGACCGACCGAAGTCCCCGCGGCCACGAACGCCCCGGCCACCGGGTCGGACAGGTACACC
This sequence comes from Amycolatopsis rhabdoformis, assembly GCF_035918295.1. Classification (GTDB taxonomy): domain Bacteria; phylum Actinomycetota; class Actinomycetes; order Mycobacteriales; family Pseudonocardiaceae; genus Amycolatopsis; species Amycolatopsis rhabdoformis. Next base: position 60,320 of record NZ_CP142149.1, on the reverse strand, counting down.
TGCGCCGCGCCGACGTCGAAGTACAGGCCGGTGAGCACCAGCTCGCCGCGCGCTTCGGCCTCGGCGACCAGCGGGTACGCGCGCAGGTGGTCGAGCTGCTGGAGCACGTTGTGCAGCGCCAGCCGGTCGGGTTCCCGCGCCGGCTTCGCACCGTCCAGCGTGACCGGGCCCGGTCGGCGTCGGCTCGGCTCCGCGTGGTGCAGCCAACCGGCCAGCGCCGTGCCCGCCGGTGGCCCGTCGGCGAGCGCGCCCATCGCGCCGCACGACGAGTGCCCGCACACCACGATCTCGCGCACGTGCAGCACCCCGACCGCGTACTCGACGGCCGCGTTCATCGACGGGTCGGCCTGCGCGGGCGGCACGAGGTTGCCGATGTTGCGCACGGTGAACAGGTCGCCAGGCCCCGACGTGGTGATCAGGTTGGGCACGATCCGCGAATCGCCGCAGGTGATGAACAGCGTGTGCGGGCGCTGGCCGTCGGCGAGGCCCGAGAGCGTCTCCTTCAGCAGCGGCGCGGCCCGGCGCTGGAACTCCGTGGCCCCACGGTGGGTGCGCTGGCCGGGCAGCCGCACGTCGACCGCCTGCCAGTCCGACCACGGCGCGAGCCAGCGCGGCACCCCGCGCGCGGCCGCCGTGCGCCGCAGCGTCGGCCGGCCTTCCTTGCCCTTGCCGAACCACGGGTGACCGACCTCGTCCACGACCACGGTGCCCCCGGCCCGTTCGTGCGCCTGCTGCCAGCCGGTGAGGCTCTCGAAGGCGGCGTGGTCGAGGTAGTCGGCCACGAGCTCGAGCGTCACGACCGAGCCGGCCGGCACGGTGGCGAGCACCTTCGACAGCCGCGGCACGGACAGGAACGTGAGCACGCCTTCCACCACCACGCGCCACTGCTCGCCGTCGCGCTCCACGTGCACGCCGGACCACACGGTGCGGCGCAGCATCAGCACCACGGCCAGCGCGATGCCGGCGAGCACGCCTGTGAGCAGGTCGAACACCACCACCCCGGCGAGCGTCACGAGGTAGAGCGCCAGGTCGCCGTGGCGCAGCACCTGCCTGAGGTGGCCGGGGTTCACGAGCTTCACGCCGACGTGCACGAGCAGGCCGGCGAGCGCGGCCAGCGGGATGTTCTCGATCAGGCCCGCGACCGCCACCACGAACACCAGCACCCACACACCGTGCAGCACCGCGGACGCGCGGGACTGGGCGCCGGCGGCCACGTTCGTCGAGCTGCGCACGATCACGCCGGTCACCGGCAGCCCGCCGAGCGCGCCGGACACGAGGTTGGCCGCGCCCTGACCCACCAGCTCGCGGTCGAGGTTCGCCCGCGGCCCGGTGTGCAGCTTGTCCACGGCGACGGCCGAGAGCAGGCTCTCGACGCTCGCGATCAACGCGATGGTCACCGCCGCGAGCGCGACGTCGGTCCAGCCGTCGCCGGGCAGCTGCGGCGCGAAGCGGATCTGCAGCAGGTCGCCGGGCAGCTCCACGCGCGGCAGCGTCATCCCCGCGACCAGCGAGACCACGGTGGCCACCGCGATGGCCGCGAGCGGCCCCGGCACCTTGCGCACGGCGGCGGGCAGCCGCGGCCACGCCACGAGGAGTGCGATCGTGAGCAGGCCGATCACGGCCGCGGCGTCGTGGTGGGCCACGATCTGCGCGGGCAGCTCGGCGATGTTGGCCAGCGCCGAGCTCTGCGCCTTGCCGCCGAGCACCACGTGCAGCTGGCCCAGCACGATCGTGACGCCGATGCCCGCGAGCATCCCGTGGACGATGGCCGGCGAGATCGCCAGCGCGGCGCGCGCGATGCGGCTGAGGCCCAGCAGCACCTGCAACGCCCCGGCGAGCACGGTGATCAGGCACGTGACGGCCCAGCCGAAGGTGGCGATCGTCTCGGCCATCACCACCGTGAGCCCGGCCGCGGGCCCGCTGACCTGCAAGGGAGAGCCGCCGAGCGCCCCGGCGACCACACCCCCGATCACGGCGGCGATCAGCCCCGCGACGATCGGCGCCCCGGAGGCGAGCGCGATGCCCAGCGACAGCGGCACGGCGACGAGGAAGACCACGAGCGAAGCGGGCACGTCGTGGCGAAGCACGGCTAGTCGGCTCATGATCACCAGGTAACCCGATTGTGGGTGAAATATCCGCTATGTCCCACCTGATGGCATGAATTTTTATCGCACACCCCACTTTCGGGTTGCGCCCGCGGGCCGGCGCGGAGGGATGGCGCCGCGCCGGCCCGCGTCGAGCCGATCAGTGCTGTCGAGTCGGGGCTGCCGAGTCCGGGCTGCCGAGTCGGGGCCGTCGAGTCGGGGCCGTCGAGTCGGGGCCGTCGAGCGAGGGCCTTCAAGTCAGGACCCAGACGTTCAGCGCACTCGGGTCAGCACCTCCGGTCTCAGCACATCCGCCTGCAGCGCCCCTGGGTCAGTGCACGGCCGAACCCGCCGCCACGAAGCCGCGGCCAGCGTCGTCGAGCAGCGACACCTGGGCCGCGCCGACGTCGAAGTACATGCCGGTGAGCCGCAACTCCCCCGCGGCCAGCGCGGCGGCCACGACCGGAACCGCACGCAGGTGCTCCAGCTGCTGCACCACGTTGTGCAGGGCCAGCCGGTCGCATTCGGCGGCCGGACGGTGGCCGTCGAGCAGCAGCGCCGGTTCGGTCGCGCGGCGGCGCAGCGTCGCGTCGCCGTGGCGCAGCCAGCTGCCGAGGCTGTCCAGGTTGTCGAGGCCCTCGGGCACCTGGCCGAGCAGCGCCTTCATGGCGCCGCAGGACGAATGGCCGCACACCACGATCTCGGGCACCTTCAGCACACCCACGGCGTATTCGATCGCCGCGCCGACGGACGAGTCGCCGCTTGTCGGCACGAGGTTGCCGATGTTGCGCACGGCGAACAGGTCACCGGGCCCCGACGTGGTGATCAGGTTCGGCACGATCCGCGAATCGCCGCAAGTGATGAAGAGCGTGTGCGGCTGCTGGCCGTGCGCGAGGTCGCTCAGGGTCTCGCGCAGCAGTGGCGCGGTGCGGCGCTGGAACTCCGAAGCGCCGCGCGACAGCGGAGAGATGCCGTGGCGCTGGCCGGGGATCGTCACGTGCTCGGCCTGCCACTGCGACCACGGCGCGAGCCACCGGGGCAGCACGCGCGCGGCGAGGCTGCGCCGCACGGTCGGCTCACCCGAGCTGCCGCGGCCGTACCAGGGGTGCCCGATCTCGTCGACGGTCACCGTGCCGCCGGCCTTCACGTACGCCTGCTGCCAGCCGCGCAGGCAGTCGAACGCCGCGTGGTCGAGGTAGTCCACGAGCAGTTCGAGCGTCACGTCGGCGCGCTCGGGCACGCCGGCGAGCACCTTCGTGAGGCGGGGCACGGAAAGGAACGTGAGCGCGCCCTCGATCACCACGCGAGTGCGGTCCTCGCCGGCCTCCACGTGCACGCCGGAGTGCACCATGCGGCGCAGCATGAAGGCGAGCGCCAGCAGCACCCCGGCCGCGACGCCGGTCAGCAGGTTCACGAACACCGCGCCGACGAGCGTCACCGCGTACACCGCGAGATCACCGTGGCGCAGCACTTCCTTGAGCGCCGGGAGGTTCACGAGCTTCGCGCCCACGTACACGAGCAGGCCGGCCAGCGCCGCGAGCGGCAGGTAGCGCAGCACGCCGGTGAGCAGCAGGCAGAACCCGAGGATCCACACCGAGTGCAGCAGGGCCGAAGCCCGCGTCTTCGCGCCGGCCTCGAAGTTGGTCATGGTCCGCACGATCACGCCGGTCACGGGCAGGCCGCCGAGCGCGCCGGAGGCGAGGTTGCCGGCGCCCTGGCCGATCAGCTCGCGGTTGAGGTCGGTGCGGCGCCCGCCGCGCAGCTTGTCGATCGACACCGCCGACAGCAGGCTTTCGAGGCTCGCGATGAGGGCGACCGTGACGGCCGCGAACGCCACGCCGCCCCAGCCGCCGGAGGGCAGTTGCGGCACGAAGCCGAACGAGGGCAGCGCGCCCGGCAGGTCCACGCGCGGCAGCGTCATCCCGGCGGCCACGGACACGCCGGTCGCGACCGTGACAGCGGCCAGCGGTCCCGGCACCTTCCGCACGGCCGCGGGCATCTTCGGCCACAGCACGAGGATCGCGATGGTGAGCACACCGATCAGCACGGCTTCGTCGTGGTGGCCGACGATCTGGCCGGGCAGCGCCACGAGGTTCGCGATCGCCGAGCCTTGGGCCCGGCCGCCGAGCACCACGTGCAATTGGCCCAGCACGATCGTCACGCCGATGCCGGCCAGCAGGCCGTGGACGATCGCCGGGGAGATGGCCAGCGCGGCGCGCGCGACGCGCAGGAGGCCGAAGAGGATCTGCAGCAGGCCGGCGCCGACGGTCACGGCGCAGGTGACGGCCCAGCCGTAGGTGGCGATGGTGTCGGCGAGCACCACGGTCAGGGCCGCGGACGGCCCGCTGACCTGCAGGGCCGACCCGCCGAGCAGGCTCGCGACCAGACCGCCGACGACGGCGGAGACGAGGCCCGCGAGCAGGGGCGCGCCCACTGCGAGGGCGACACCGAGGGAAAGCGGCACGGCGACGAGGAACACGACCAGCGAGGCCGGCACGTCGTGGCGCAGGATGTTCTGAAGGGTCCGGTGAGTTGAGGTGCGGCGCGACGGCGGTCCGGTGTCGTGCTCTCCGCGAACGATCTCGATCATGGCGTCAGGAAAGCGGAAAACACGCGAAAAGTCCGCTACGTGAACCGGCTTCGGGTTCGCTTGTGAACCGGAGAACTAGGACGTTTACGGCATAACGCCCCAAACAGTCAGAAGGTCACGCAGCCGCCCAGACCTGATCGCGGGGAAACCCTGAACTTTCGACGACCTTGCGTGACGCACCGTATACGGGCCGTGTCTTATGGCCGCGGTCACACTCGGCCGGGTGAATTCAGGCTTTTTCGGCCGCCGCGAGCATCGCGGAGGTGATCACGGCCAGATCCGCGTCGCCGGTCACGTACGGCGGCATCGCGTACACGAGGTCGCGGAACGGCCGTAGCCACGCGCCTTCGGCCGTCACCACGTCCGTGGCCACGCCGAGGTCCACCTCGTGGTCGAGCTGCAGCACCCCGATCGCGCCGAGCACCCGCACGTCGCGCACGTGCGGCAGGTCCCACGCGGGCGCCAGTCCGCGCCGCAGCCCGGCTTCCAACCGCGCCACGTCGGCCTGCCACCCGCCCGAGGAGAGCAGGCCCAGCGACGCGTTGGCGACGGCCGAGGCGAGCGGGTTGCCCATGAAGGTGGGGCCGTGGGCGAGCACCGGCAGGTCGCCGCGCGCGATGCCGTCGGCGATCTCGGGCGTGCACAGGGCCGCGGCCATCGTGAGGTAGCCGCCGGTGAGCGCCTTGCCCAGGCACAGGACGTCGGGCGTGACGCCGGCGTGCTCCGCGGCGAACATCCGGCCCGTGCGGCCGAACCCGGTGGCGATCTCGTCGAACACGAGCAGCACGTCGTGCTCACGGGTGAGCTCGCGCAGCGCGCGCAGGTAACCGGGATTGTGGAAGCGCATGCCGCCGGCACCCTGCACCACCGGTTCCACGATCACCGCGGCCAGTTCGTGGGCGTGCTTTTCCAGCGCCGCGGCCAACGTGTCCACATAGGACTGGTCGACCGGCGCGTCGAAGCCGGCCGGTGGTTCCGGCACGAACACCTGCTCCGGCAGCACCCCGCGCCAGAGCGAGTGCATGCCGCCGTCGGGGTCGCACACGCTCATCGGCGTGAACGTGTCGCCGTGGTAGCCGCCGCGCCACGTGAGCAGCCGCCGCTTCTCCGGCAACCCGCGCGAACGCTGGTACTGCAGGCACATCTTCACGGAGACCTCGACCGAGACCGAGCCCGAATCGCACAGGAACACGTGCTCGAGGCCGTCGGGGGTCAAATCCACCAGGGTCTTGGCGAGCGTGATCGCCGGTTCGTGGGTGAGGCCGCCGAACATCACGTGACTCATCCGCCCGGCCTGCTCGGCCAGCGCCGCGTCGAGCACCGGGTGCCGGTAGCCGTGCACGGCCGCCCACCACGAGGACATGCCGTCGACGAGCTCACGGCCGTCCGCGAGGGTGAGCCGCACCCCGCTCGCCTCGGTCACGAGCAGTGGCGCGACCCGCCCCGGCATCGGCGCGTACGGGTGCCACACGTGTGCGGCGTCGAGGGCGAGCAGGTGGTCGGCGCTGGAGTCCACGCGCCGACCCTACGTGCCCCCGTGCTCAGCGAAGCAGCACGGGCAGCGCCAGGAGGCCGTGGATCAGCGGGCTGTTGCGGTAGACCAGGTCCTCCTCCGGCCCGGCCAGGCTCAGCCGGGGGAACCGCGCCAGCAGCCCGCCGAGCGCGATCTCCGCTTCCATCCGCGCCAGCGGAGCGCCCACGCAGTAGTGGATGCCGTAGCCGAAGGCGACGTGGCCACCGGCCGCGCGAGTCACGTCGAGCTCCGCCGGGTCGGGGAACCGCCCCTCGTCGCGGTTGGCGGCGAGCAGGGACACCTGCACGAACTCGCCCGCGGGAATCGTCTGCGCACCGACCTCGACGTCGTCGATCGTGTAGCGCAACGTCGCGATGTTGATCGGCCCGTCGAACCGCAGGAACTCCTCCACCGCGCCGGGCATCAGCGACGGGTCGGCCACCAGCTTCGCGCGCTGCTCAGGTGCCCGGAGCAACGCGAGCGTCGCGTTGCCGATCAGGTTCACGGTGGTCTCGTGGCCCGCGACGAGCAGCAGGAAAGCCATCGACACGAGCTCGTCCTCGCTCAGCGAATCGCCTTCGTCGGTGGCGTGCACCAGCCCCGAGAGCAGGTCTTCGCCGGGCTCGGCCCGCTTCTGCGCGACCAGCGCCACGAGGTACTGGTGCATCGCGAGCACCGCGGCCTGCACGTCCTCGAGCGCGCCGGCGCCCAGCATCGTGGCGGACCAGCCGGAGAACTCGCCCCGGTCCTGCTCGCGCACGCCGAGCAGCTCGCAGATCACCGTGATCGGTACCGGCCCGGCGAACGCGGCCATCAGGTCCACCTGCTCGTGCTCGGCCATCGCGTCGAGCAGCTCGGTGGTGATCTGCTCGATGCGTGGGCGAAGGCCGGCGATCGCGCCAGGCGTGAACGCCTTGTTCACGAGCTTGCGCAGCCGCGTGTGGTCCGGCGGGTCGGTGTTGAGCATGTGGGCGCCGAGCAGCTGGCCGAAGCTGGCGTTGACGTTCTCCGGCCCGACCTTCTTCGCCATCAGCTCGTACGCGCCGCGGTTGTCCTTGCTCAGCCGCGGGTCCGCGAGCAGCGCCCGCGCGTTCTCGTACCCGGTCACGAGGTAGGACGGGGTACCGCGCGGCATGCGGATCGGGCACACGGCGCCGTGGCCGCGCAGGTCCTGCAAGGTTTCGTGCGTGTGCTGCATGAACTCGTCGTCGATCACGGGCATTTCGACGGACGCTTCTTCGGTTGCCACTGTGCCCCCAAGGTTTCGTGGTCCTCGCGGGAGTCAGTATGCCCACGGTCCGGTGTGCCGGGCGTGGTGCACGGGGCAGGATGGGGTCCGATGCGCTACCGACCCATCTCCCCCGAAGTCCTGGCCGCCGAGCTGGCCGAGCGCGTGGCGGCTCTGCCGCACCGGCGGCTGGCGATCGCCGTGGACGGCGCCGACGGCGCGACGGACACCGCCGGTCTCGCCGACGCGCTCGTGGATCCGTTGCGGCTGTCGGGTCGCGCCGCGGTGCGCGTGCCCGCGAGCGGGTTCCTGCGCCCGGCGTCGCTGCGGTTCGAGCACGGCAAGCGCAATCCCGACGCGCGCTACACCGACTGGCTCGACCTCGGCGCCCTGCGCCGCGAAGTACTCGACCCGCTCGGCGCCGACGGCTCCGGCGAGGTGCTGCCGGCCTTGTGGGACACCGAACGCGACCGCGCAACGCGCCTGGCCCGGGTGCCGGTGCCCGAGGGCGGAGTGGTGCTCGTCGACGGTGAGTTCCTGCTCGGCGCCGGGCTCGCGTTCGACCTCGTGGTGCACCTGTGGCTCTCGCCGGCCGCGCTGCGCCGCCGGCTGCCGGCCGACGACGCCTGGGCCCTGCCCGCCTACGAGCGCTACGAGTCGGAGGTCGACCCCAGCCTGCTCGCCGACGTGACGGTGCGCGTGGACGACCCGCGCCACCCCGCCGTGTACGAGCCCCAGCCGGACTGACCCGGCCGCGCTGAGTCGGACGGACTGACTCGGCCGGCCGGACTCGGGGCTAGCGCACGGCAGCGACGGGATCGCCGTCCAGCAGGCCGGACAGCCGCCGCGCCATCGTGTCCCAGCGCCAGTTCTCCGTGACCCACGCGCGGCCCGCCTCGCCCATCCGCCGCGCCCGCACGGGGTCGGCCAGCAGGGCTTCGAGGGTGTCGCGCAGCTGGGCCACGTCGCGGCCGTCCACGACGTGGCCGGTCACCTCGTCGAGCACCGCCTCGGGGGCGCCACCCGACGTACCGGCCACCACGGGCAGGCCGGTCGCCGAGGCTTCCAGGTAGACGATGCCCAGCGCCTCCACGTCGAGGCCCTTGCCGCGGGTCCGCGCGGGCATCGCGAACACGTCGCCGGCGTTGTAGTGCGCCGGCAGCTCCGACCACGGCACCGAGCCGGTGATCACCACGTTGCCGGCCACGTCGCACTCGTCCACGAGCTCGGTGAGCCGCTTGCGGTACGGGCCGCCGCCGACCAGCAGCAGCACCACGTCGGACACGCGTTTGCGCAGCTCCGGCAGGGTGCGGATGAGCATGTCCTGGCCCTTGCGCGGCACGAGCCGCGAAACGCACACGATCGTCGGCCGGTCGCCGAGGCCGTGGCGGGCGCGGATCTCCTCGCGCGCTCCCGCGTCGGGCGCGAACAGCGTGGTGTCGACCCCCGAGGGCAGCATCTCCAGGCCCGCCATCGGGCCGAACGCGGCGCCGAAGCGGCGGCGCGTGTACTTGCTGACGTAGGTGAGCACGTCGGCCGTGTCGCCGATGCGCCGCAGCGCCTGGCGCGAACCCGGCAGCATCGACCAGCCGACCTCGTGCCCGTGCGTGGACGCGACGACCCGGCGCGCGCCGGCCTGGCGCAGCGGGTGCCCGAGCAGCGCCAGCGGGGCGGCCGCGCCGAACCACACGGCCTCGCAGTCGCGGGCGCGCATGATCTGCTTCGCGCGCCGCAGCACGTCCGGCGTCGGCAGCATCAGCGACGTCGGGTGCCGCACGACCTCGAACGGCGCCTCGGCGTCGAACTCGACGTGCGAGCCGGTTTTGCCTTCCCACGACGGCGCGTAGACCACCAGGTCGTCGGCCGGGAGGCGCGTGGCCAGCGAGTTGAGGTAGTTCTGGATCCCGCCGGGCCGCGGCGGGAAGTCGTTGGTCACGAGCAGCGTCTTCGGCACACCGGCAGGTTACTGGCCGCCGCCGGGGCCGATCGGCCCGCCTCGTGGGCCCGGAAAGCGACCGGGAATCGGCGGAAACGGCGGAAATGACTGCGGGGCGGCACCGCGTGTGCGGTACCGCCCCGTGGTCAGGGAACTTTCGCTGCTCAGCTGCTGGGGCGGCGAGCGCCCACGTACTGGCTCTGCAGCGGCGAGATCTTCACGACGTCACCGGTGGTCGGCGCGTGCACCATCTTGCCTTCGCCGATGTACATGCCGACGTGCGAGACCGGGGTGTAGTAGAACACCAGGTCACCCGGCTGCAGCTGGCTGCGCGGGATCGGGGTGCCGAACGTCGACTGCTCCCGGCTCGAGCGCGGCAGCGTGAGGCCGGCCTGCTTGTAGGCCCACTGCATCAGGCCCGAGCAGTCGAACGTGCTCGGCCCGGTGGCGCCCCACACGTAGGCGTCGCCGAGGCGCGACAGGGCCGCGTTCACGGCGGCCTGGGCCGCGGGTCCCGGTGCCTTGATGTTGGCCGGGACGGCGCTGCCCTTGTCGCCGCGCAGGGCCTGATCCAGCGTGGACAGCTCGGGAGCCGTCTTCTCGAGCTGGTCGATCTGGTCCTGCAGCGTCTTCTGCTTGGTCTTGATGTCGTTCGTCAGCTTCGCCGCGGCGTCACGGGCGTCGGTCGCGCGCTTGGCGGCGTCGGCGGCCTTGTTCGTGGCGTCCTCGGCCTGCTTCACGGCACCGGACAGCGCGTCGAGCGCGGCGTCCTTCTGGGCCGCGATCTGGTCCAGCGCGGTCGAACGCTCAAGGAACTCCTGCGTGGAGGTGCCCGCGAGCAGTGCCGAGAGCTTGTTCATCTGCACGCCGCTGAGGAACGAGGCGCCGGCGAACTTGTCGACGTCGACGCGGTAGCGCTTCTCGTTGTCCTCGGCCTGCTGCGCGGACTTCTTCGCGGAGTCCACGTCGGCGTTGGCCTTGTCGAGGTCCTTCCCGCGGGCCGTGAGGTCGTCCTGGGCCTTGAGGAGGTCCTCGTTGGCCTTTTCGGCCTGCGAGGCGAGGTCGCGGTACTTCGCGAGGGCGTCCGAACCGGAGTCGGGCGGGGTCTGGAGGGCGGGGATGGGAGCTGCGATGGCCGTGGCCGAGGGCTGGGCGACGGTGACCATGGCGATCACCGAGGCTGCCGCGAGGGCACCTGACACCACGCGCTTGACTGGATGCGACTGCACGGTCGCGCGTGTCTCCTTTGCTGTCGGGCCGCCGTCGGAACCTCGTGACGCCGAAGAGGTCGGGGGCCCTCTTCCGCACGTCCACCCCACGCGTTCCGGCCGCGTTTCACTGCAACAGCCTCACGCGCGCGGTGTGGTTCCGGTCATGGCTCCCCGACAAAGCCTTTTCCGGCGGCGACCTCGTGTCGCCGTCTTGCCGACGGCTGCTGGCCACGAGGTCTCGGACAGGTTACGAAAAGACCGAGACCGCGTCCACCGGGCCCCACGCAAAAACTCTGCGTAGTTCGCCGAAACACCATCGGACCAGCGGGGGAGGCAGAGTGTGACGGCGGTCATACTCTGTGGTGTCAGAATGGCGTGAAATCGCTACCGACCGTTCACCCGATCAGATCGACCACTCATCGCGCACTTGCCCCACGCGTGTCACCCACAAGTGTCACGCTGGCTTACGTTCGGGCTCCGAAACCAAGCGCAGCCGCGGCACCATCCCCGCTTCGGCCAGCGCGTCCACGGCTCGCCGTTCGTCCGCGTCCCACGCCAGGGCGACCGGCGGGCCGAGCAGCACACTGACCACGCAGTCGTGACACGCGTCGCCCCGCACGGCGCAGCGATCGCAGTCGACCACCAGCGTGTCGAGGTCGATCTCGACGTCGAGCCGGTCCGGACCAGGGTGGTCCGGACCCGAGTGGTCGATACCGCCGTGGTTGACACCGGTGTGGTTCGGACCGCGGTGGTCCGCACCGGCCAGGTCTGTACCGGTGTGGTCCGCACCGGCGCCGTCGGGCGGGTGGTGGTTCGTGGTCCCGGTCACGAGAGGCTCCTCACGTCGTCGTGTTTCCTGGGACGCACGGTAGGAGCCACCACCGACAGTTTCCGGCGAACCGCCTCAGACGCGGCCCAGGCGGCTGACCAGCACCGCCGAGGCCACCGAGTGCGCGCCGGTCGCGCGGACCGAGTCCGCGACCGCCCGGTCGGACGTGGCGACGACCATCGGCCGGCCCTTCGGCTCGGCCGCCACGAGCGAGCGGATCACGTCGTCGGCGAGCACGCCGCGGTCGGAGAACAGCACGCGCACACCACGCGGCACCGACGCCGGCACGGACAGCACGCCGGCCCCGTCGAACACCACCGTGACCTCGGCGCTCGTGCGCGCGGCGAGCGCGGAGAGCTGGTGGACGAGCCGGTCGCGCTGGTCGGCCAGGGCGAGTTCGGGATAGCCGGTCTTGGTCACGTTGTAGCCGTCGACGATGAGGTGCACGCCGGCCAGCGCGAGGTAGCGGTCGAGCGCGCCGACGTCCTGCACGCGCCCGCCCGGGCCGAGACCCGAGGTGGCACCCCGCACCATGTCGGCGGGCCGCGCGCCGCGGTCGCTCAGCATCAGCTCGCGGCGCAGGCCGCTCACGGCGCCGTCGATCGTGTCCACGAGCAGCGCCAGGCGCACTTCGTCCGCTTCCCGGGCCTCACGCGCCGACTGACGGGCGATCTCGGCGTCGGCGACCGCCCGCTCCGCCCGCGTGCGCTCGGCGGCCACGCGGCGGCGCTCACGGTCGAGCTGTGCGGTGAGCGCCTCGATCTCCTCGGCCTTGGCCGTGCCGCCGCGGGCCACCTCGGCCCGGGCCGCTTCGGCGGCGTCGCGGGCCTGGCGCAGCTGCACGCCCTGCTCCCGCAGCCGGCGCAGGAGCTTCTCGACCTCGGCCTCGCGTTCGCCGCGGGCGGCGTCGACGGCGCCGCGTGCCAGCTCGAGCTCACCCCGTGCTTCGGCCAGCTCGGCCTCGAGTTTCTGGTTGCGCGCGAGCGCGGCGTCGCGTTCGGCCCGCAGCGCCGTCTCCTCCGCGTTCTTCGCCACGAGCCGCACGCGGCCGGCGGCGCCGGATTCCCCGAGCAGCACGGCGGCGGCCGCGCCGACGACGGAATCGGCGGCGTTGGGGTCGAGCGCGTCGGTGCGGTGCTCGCGCAGCCACTCGATCACGGCGGTGCGGAACTGCGCGGAATCGCCCAGCGCGGCCAGCAGCGCCGCGCCGCCGAGCTTCGCGCGCTTCGCGGGCGCGAACTTCGCGACGGGCCGCAGCTGCCGCGGCACGTCGGTGGGCGGCAGCTTCGCGACGGCGGTGGCCGCAAGCTCGGCGATGCGCTCGCGCACGGCTTCGGGCAGGCCCGTCCACGAAGCGGGCTCGGGCGCGGCTTCCGGCTGCGGCTCGACCTCAGGCGCGGTGGTGTCGGCGGTGTCAGCCGTGTGAGCCCGCGCCGGTACGGCCGAGGGCCCGACGGCCTCCTCGGGTGCGACCGGATCCACGGGCTGGGGGTGCATTGGTCCAGGGTAGGCCCCGGGGCCGGATCGCGCGCCGTTGGTGGCCCGACGGGGGAACCGCCTCAGGAGTCCCCTCGTCCCCACCCGTCACGCGGGCCGCGCGGCCCGGGATTGTCGGTGGGCCGTCCTAAAGTGCGCGATCATGGACACCCGACCGCGGCCCGGCCAGGCGCAGCTGGCCTTCGACGAGCTCGGCACCCCGTTGCGGGACACCACGTTCGTCGTGTTCGACCTCGAGACCACGGGCACGAAGCCGGGGCCCGACGCGATCACCGAGATCGGGGCTGTGAAGGTGCGTGCCGGTGAGGTGCTGGCCGAGTTCGCCACGCTGGTGAACCCGGGGTCGCCGATCCCGCCACAGGTGGTGGAGCTCACGGGCATCACGCAGGCCATGGTCTACGACGCGCCGCGGATCGAGCGGGTGCTGCCGGCGTTCCTCGAGTTCATCTCCGGCGCGGTGCTCGTGGCGCACAACTCGGGCTTCGACACCGGCTTCATGCGGGCCGCGTGCGAAGGTCACGGCTACGTCTGGCCCCGCGCCACGGTGATCTGCACGGTGAAGCTCGCCCGTCGCGTGATCCCGCGCGAGGAGGCCCGCAGCTACCGGTTGTCGAACCTGGCGATGCTGCTCGGCTCGCGCACCCGGCCCACGCACCGCGCCCTCGACGACGCCCGCGCGACCGTCGACGTGCTCCACGCCCTGCTGGAGCGGGTCGGCAACGTCGGGGTGCACACCGTCGAAGAGCTCGTGGACTACCTGCCCGAGGTCACCACCGCGCAGCGGCGCAAACGGCACCTGGCCGCCGACCTGCCCGCGCGGCCCGGTGTGTACCTCTTCCGCGGCCCGCGTGAGGAGGTCCTCTACGTCGGCACCGCGCGCGACCTCAAGCGGCGCGTGCGGCAGTACTTCACGGGGTCGGAGAGCCGCGGGCGCATCCGCGAGATGGTGGCGCTGGCCGAGCGCGTGGAGGCCATCGAATGCGCCCACTCCCTCGAGGCCGAGATCCGCGAGCTGCGGCTCATCGCGGCCCACCGGCCGATGTACAACCGGCGCTCGAAGAACCCGCACCACGCCTGGTGGATCGGGCTCACCGACGAGGCCTTCCCGCGGCTTTCGGTGGTGCGGCTGCCACGCGAGGGCACACTCGGCCCGTTCCGCAGCCAGGCCGACGCCCGCACGGCCGCCGACACGCTCGCGGGCGCCGCCGGCCTGCGCACCTGCACGATGCGCATCTCGGCCCGCGGCGGTTCGGCCACCCCGTGCGTGCTGGCCGAGCTGGGCCGCTGCGGCGCGCCGTGCGCCGGTCGCCAGAGCGTGGAGGACTACTCCCCCTCCGTCATCGCCGCCCGCGACCTCATCTCCGGCCACGACGGCGGCCCGCTGAGAGTCGCCGCGGACCAGCTCGACCGGCTCGCGGACGGCCGCCACTACGAGCAGGCCGCCCGCCACCGCGACGAGCTGGCCGACCTCGTGCGCGCCGTCGGCCGGTCCCACCGCCAGGCCGCGCTCGCCGCCGTCGCCGAGCTCATCGCCGCCCACCCGGACGGCAACGGCGGCTGGGAGCTGTCGGTGATCCGCCACGGCCGCCTGGCCTCGGCCGGTGTCGCCCGCCGCGGGGTGCCGCCGATGCCGGTGGTGGACCAGCTGGTCGCCGCCGCCGAAACCGTGCTGCCCGGCGAAGGGCCGCTGCGGGGCGCGTCGGGCGAAGAGATCACGGTGCTCCTGCGCTGGCTGGCCCGCCCGGGCGTGCGGCTCGTGCGCACCACGCGGCCCTGGGCCGAGCCCACCGCCGTCGCCGGCTGGCGCGGCTGGCTGGACCTCGCGGCCGGTGCGCGCACGCTGGAACGGGTGGCGGGGTGACGCGGGCTACGATCAGCGCTCGTCGGGTACCGCCAGGGAGTGGAGGAACGCTGTGATCACGGCGATCGTGCTGATCAACGTAGAGGCCGAGGAGATCCCGCAGGCCGCGCAGGCGATCGCGGACCTCGAGGGGGTCAACGAGGTCTACTCGTGCGCCGGGGACGTCGACCTGATCGCCACCGTGCGCGTGAAGGCCCACGAAGACCTGGCCGACCTCATCCCCGGCCGCATCGGCAAGGTGCCCGGTGTCCTCGACACCGTCACCCACATCGCGTTCCGCTCCTACTCCCGCGCCGACACGGACTCCGCGTTCGAGATCGGTGTCGAAGGCGCCTGAGCCCCTGCCCTGAGCCCCGGTCCTGAACCACGGGCCGGGAGTGCTCACGTAGCTCCGGACATCACGAAGAGGGCCCCTCCACCCACCGGGTGAAGGGGCCCTCTTCGTCGTTCACAACGCTCAGTGCTTGGTTCCGACCTCGTGCGGCTCGGACTCCGAGCTTTCCAGCTCCGCGTGTCCGTTGCCGTCGCCGTGCCCGTTGCCGTGCGACGCCCGCTCGAGAGCGGCCGACTCCTCCGGCGGGTCCGGCGTCCAGAGCGAGCCCGGGACGGCGTGCCCGGCGGTGCCGAGCTTGTTCATCTTCTTCGGCACCGGCGCGCCCTGGTACTCGAGCGCCACCGCGTGGCCGTGGCTGTCCACGCCGGCCAGCGGCTGGTGGACCTCGATGAACTCACCGTGGGGCAGGCGCTTGATGATGCCGGTCTCCACGCCGTGCTCCAGCACCTCGCGGTCGGCCCGCTGCAAGCCCAGGCAGATCCGGTAGGTGAGGTAGTAGGCGATGGGCGGCACGATCAGCACGCCGATGCGGCCGGCCCACGTGGTGGCGTTCAGCGAGATGTCGAACTGGTCGGCGATGATGTCGTTGAAGCCCGACAGCTCGATGACCAGGAAGAACCCGAGCGCCATCATGCCCAGCGCGGTGCGGACCGGTGCGTCGCGCGGACGCTGCAGCAGGTTGTGCGCCGCGTTGTCCTTCGACAGCTTCCGTTCCAGGAACGGGTAGGCCAGCAGCAGCCCGATCAGCACCGGCATGCCCACCGCGCCCGGGAAGAACACCGCGGGGATCGTGTAGTTCCCGAGGTAGACCTCCCACGCGGGCCAGATGCGCAGCATGCCGTCGGCCCAGGCCATGTAGAAGTCGGGTTGCGAGCCGGCCGACACCATCGACGGGTTGTACGGGCCGAAGTTCCACACCGGGTTGATCTGGAACAGGCCCGACATCAGCGCGATGACACCGATGACCAGGGTGAAGAACGCGCCGCCCTTGAGGGCGAAGTACGGCATGATCCGCACGCCGACGACGTTGGTCTCCTTGCGGCGCACGCCCGGGAACTGCGTGTGCTTCTGGTACCAGACCAGCGCCAGGTGCACCCCGACGAGCGCGAGCATGATGCCCGGGATCAGCAGGATGTGCAGCGTGTAGAGGCGCGGGATGATCTGGTCGCCGGGGAACTCGCCGCCGAACAGCGCCCAGTGGATCCAGGTGCCGATGACCGGCACGGAGAGCACGATGCCCGACAGGGTCGCGCGGATACCGGTACCGGACAGCAGGTCGTCCGGCAGCGAGTAACCGAAGAAGCCCTCGAACATGCCCAGGATCAGCAGCAGGCCACCGATGACCCAGTTGGCCTCACGCGGCTTGCGGAACGCGCCGGTGAAGAAGATCCGGAACATGTGGATCATCATCGACGCGACGAAGATCAGCGCGGCCCAGTGGTGCAGCTGGCGCACGAACAGGCCGCCGCGCACGTCGAACGAGATGTCCAGCGTGGTGCGGAACGCCTGCGACATCTCGACGCCCTGCAGGTTCTGGAAGCTCCCGTGGTAGGTCACTTCCTGCATGGAGGGGTCGAAGAACAGCGTCAGGTACACACCCGAGAGCAGGATGACGATGAAGCTGTACAGCGCGATCTCGCCCAGCAGGAACGACCAGTGCGTGGGGAAGACCTTGTTCATCTGGTGACGCAGGCCCTTGGCCAACTTGTAGCGCTGGTCCGCGTTGTCCGCGGCGTCGCCAAGCTGTTTCTCGAGCGCGCTCGTGCCCTTGGTGGGCGTGGTGAGTGAACTCATGACTTACGCTCCCAAAAGGCCGGACCGATGGCCTCGTTGAAGTCGCCCCGCGCAATCAAGTATCCCTCGGAGTCAACCGTGATCGGCAGCTGCGCGAGCGGCCGGGTCGCCGGGCCGAAGATGGGCTTGGCGTAGTGCAGGGCGTCGAACTGCGACTGGTGGCACGGGCAGAGGATGCGGTTCGTGCGCTGCTCGTACAGGGAGGTCGGGCAGCCGACGTGGCTGCAGATCTTCGTGTACGCGTAGTAGTCGCCGAAGTTGTAGTCCTCCTGGCCCTTCCGCTTCACCACGCGCGCGGCGTCGGTGGGGCGCAGCCGGATGAGCATCACGGGGTTGTCGACGCGGGTCAGCGCGGCGGCCAGCGCCTCGCGGTCACCCGCCTCCGACTTGCGGTACGGGAACACCGTTTCCATGCCGCCGGCGTCGAGGTCCTCGGCCTTCAGGAGCGTGACGCCGTTCTTCACGTCGTCGTCGAGGCTGCCGGTGTTGGCGCGCAGGTACACGACCTCGCCCGGGTGCTGCGGCTGCCAGCCGGTGTGCCACAGCGAGTTCTCGTTGTCGGTGTCCTTCCACGGGTCCTTGATGAAGGACGCGAGGGGAAGAGCGGCGACCGCGAGGCCGAGGACACCGGCGCTCGCGCCGGCAGTGCGCTTGATCAGCGACCGGCGGGCGATGGTGCTACGGCTGCCGGCGTCGGCCAGGTGCGCGAGGATCGTGGCGCGGTCGACCTCGGCCGACGGGCCGTCGCTGCGCTGCTGCACGGCGTTCTCCTGCGGCACGAACTTCTTCGTGTACAGGATCACGCCGATGCCGAGCCCGAGCACCGCGACGCCGAGCGTGACGCCCAGCGCGGGGGTGTAGAGGCTGTAGGTGGCGTGCCCGCTGACGTCACTGGGGTCCTTGTACTCCCACCAGTGCGGCCACGCGATGACCACGACGAACGCCAGACCGGCGAGCGCGGACAACGCGAACCAGAACGCCACGAACCGCTGGGCGCGGCGCTCGGCGCGGGTGTCCTTGACCGGCCACGGTTCCGGGTAGTCGACGATCTCGACGCCGTCCAGCTGACCGCCCAGCTTCAGGAGCTGATCGCGGTCCATCTCGGCCAGTTCCGCCTCCGAGGGCGGCTGGGGCCCTTCGGCACTCATGCCTTCGATCCAATCCACAGTGTGATGCCCACGAGCGCGGCAATTCCGACGACGAAAGCGATGAGGCCTTCGGAAGCGGGACCGAACCCGCCGAGGCCGTTACCACCCGGGTTGTTGTTGCCGTCCGACACCGACTTTACATAAGCGATGATGTCTTTCTTCTCCTCCGGGTTGAGCTGCCGGTCGGAGAATTTCGGCATGTTCTGCGGGCCCGTGAGCATCGCGTCGTAAATCTGTTCCTCGGTGGCCGGGTCGAGGTTCGGCGCGTACTTACCCGCCGAGAGAGCGCCACCACGGCCGGTGAAGTTGTGGCACGACGCGCAGTTGAGGCGGAACAGCTCGCCACCGCGGGCCGGGTCGCTGCCGCGCAGCGCGGCACCGGTTTCGTCGGGGCGCTGCGCGCCGCCGCCGTGCGCCTGCACGAACGCGCCGACGGCGTCGATCTCGCTCGGGGTGAGCTTCGGCGGCTTGCGCTCGGCCTGCGCTTCCTGCCGCGCGGCCGGCATGCGGCCGGACGAGGTCTGGAAGTACACGGCCGCGTCACCGACGCCGATGAGGCTCGGACCGCGGTCCTGCACGCCCTCGAGGTTCTTGCCGTGGCACTCGATGCAGGTGTTGTTGTAAACCTGCTCGCCCTGCCGCAGCAGAGCCGGATCGCCCTGGGCCTGCGCGGTCTGGGGCTCGGGCGCGAACACGGCGTACAGGGCGCCGGCTCCCACCAGCGCGACACCGAGTGCGAGCACGCCGGCGAAACGCCGGCGCAGCTTCGAACGCGCGCGGAACCGGCGCTCCGGGGACTTCTTGCTGGTGGTCATCTTGCGGCAACCCTTGCTGTCAGTTCAGGCCGATGGTGGTGGCGGCGGGGCGGGATCAGGGGAGGATGTAGATCACCGCGAAGAGACCCACCCACACGATGTCGACGAAGTGCCAGTAGTACGACACGACGATCGCCGAGGTGGCCTGGGCGGGCGTGAACTTGCTGAGCTTGGTGCGGATCAGCAGGTACACGAACGCGACGAGCCCGCCGATCACGTGCAGGCCGTGGAAACCGGTGGCGAGGAAGAACACCGTGCCGAACGGGCCCGACGGGATCGTGAGCCCCTCGTTGACCAGGTTGTGGTACTCGTTCGCCTGCCCGGCGACGAAGATCGCACCCATGATCAACGTGACGATGTACCAGCGCCGGAGCCCGTAGACATCCCCGCGCTCCGCGGCGAACACACCGAACTGGCACGTCAGCGAGGACAGCACCAGGATCACCGTGAACGGGATCGCGTAGGGGATGTTGAGGTGGAACTCCTCGCCGTGCAGCGGAGGGGGCCACGCCGCGCCGGCCGGGTTCTGCGCCTTGACGGTGAAGAACATGGCGAACAATCCGGCGAAGAACATCAGTTCGCTGGACAGCCACACGACTGTGCCGACGCTGACCATGTTCGGCCGGTTCAGCGAGTGGACTCGCTGGCTGATGGTGGGAGCTGCCGTTGTCACGGATCGCATTATGTCCTCCCGCGCGGGCACCCCGCCCTTCGGGTCCACGGCGGGTCGTGGGAGCTTCGCATCACACCCGAACCCGGCACAGGCAGGAGCTACTCGTGAGTTTGCTCGGTCGGCTCCGTGACCTGGCCCGAAAGCGCGAAAGTCCCGGTCTGACGCCTGATGCGCCCGGTTTGGTGATCGTCGCGGAGGCCTTCGACCCCGTCGTGGCGGACTCGGCCGTGCTCGCGAATTCACCCGCCTGGGTAGCGGCGGCGCCGGCGGTGCTCGTGCACCACCTGAGCCTGCCGGCCGATCGGGTGGCCGAGGCGGCGGCGATCCTGGCCCAGGACGGCTGGGAACTGCGCGAGCAGGGCCCCGACGGCGACCGCGTGCTGGTCCACGCCCTGCGGGTGCAGGTGCTCGACGCCCTGCACTGCGCCCAGGAACGCTCCCGCATGGCCGGTCTGGCGCAGCGCCTCGGCGGCGACGCGCTCGGCTGGGACGCGCGGCAACCGGGTGAGTCGCCGACCGCGTCCGCGTGAGATGCATCTCGGCCGATACGATCGCCGGGTTCCACCCGTGACGAGACGGAGGCGTGCTCAATGGGCGAGCAGACGAAGCGGATCCTGGTGTTCAGCCACAAGGCCGAGGTCCGCGACGCGATCATCAACGCCGTCGGCCGGCGGCCCGCCGCCGACCTGGGCCGCGTGGAGTACGTGGAGGCGGCCGGGATCGCCGACGTGCTGTCCGAGGTGGACGCCGGCGCCGTCGACCTCGCGATCCTCGACGGGGAGGCCCAGCCCACCGGCGGCATCGGCCTGACCCGCCAGCTCAAGAACGAGATCACCGACTGCCCGCCGATCGTGGTCTCCGTGCGGCGCAAGGACGACCGCTGGCTCGCCACCTGGTCGCAGGCCGACGCCGTGCTGGTGCACCCGCTCGACCCGCTGACCGCGGCGGAAACCGTCGCCGGCGTGCTGCGCGCCGGGCGCGTGCCCGC
This sequence comes from Amycolatopsis rhabdoformis, assembly GCF_035918295.1. Lineage (GTDB taxonomy): Bacteria > Actinomycetota > Actinomycetes > Mycobacteriales > Pseudonocardiaceae > Amycolatopsis > Amycolatopsis rhabdoformis. Next base: position 39,819 of record NZ_CP142149.1, on the reverse strand, counting down.
CGTCAACGGCTGAGCCCGGGATGGGCACCACCCCGGTCCCCCACACGTGGCCCGCGCTGCTCACGCAGCTGATCGAGCGCTCCGACCTGTCCGCCGACGACACGGCCTGGGCCATGGACCAGATCATGTCCGGGGCGGCCTCGCAGGCGCAGATCGCCGGGTTCGCGATCGCGTTGCGCGCCAAGGGCGAAACGCCCGCGGAGATCTCCGGCATGGCCGAGGCGATGCTGGCGCACGCGCGCCGCATCGAGCTGACCTCGCCCGCCGTCGACATCGTCGGCACGGGCGGCGACCGGTCCAACTCGGTCAACATCTCCACGATGGCGACGATCGTCACAGCGGCGGCCGGCGCACCGGTGGCCAAACACGGCAACCGCAGCGCTTCGTCGAAATCGGGCGCGGCCGACGTGCTCGAGACGCTCGGCGTGGCCATCGACCTGCCGCCCGAGGCCGTGCACCGGTCGCTCGAGGAGATCGGCATCGGGTTCTGCTTCGCGCCCGCGTTCCACCCCGCGTTCCGCCACACCGGCCCGCCGCGGCGTGAGCTGGGCGTGCCGACCACGTTCAACCTGCTCGGGCCGCTCACCAACCCGGCGCAGCCGCGCAGCGCGCTGATCGGCTGCGCCTACGCGGACAAGACCCGCGTGCTGGCTGAAGTGTTCGCCCAGCGCGGGTTCTCCGTGCTCGTGGCCCGCGGCGACGACGGCCTCGACGAGATCACCACCACCACGACCACGTCGGTCTGGGTGGTCTCCGGCGGAACCGTGACCGAACGCAGCTTCGACCCCAGCGCGCTGGGCATCCCGCGTGCCACCGCCGAGGACCTGCGCGGTGGTGACGCGACCGCCAACGCCGAAGTGGTGCGCCGGCTCGTGGCCGGCGAGCTCGGCCCGGTGCGCGACGCGGTGGTGCTCAACGCGGCGGCCGCGCTCGCCGCGTTCCGGGGCTTCTCGGAGTCCCTCGAGGACGATCTGGCCGTGGGTCTGGAGCAGGCCAACCAAGCCATCGACTCGGGCGCCGCGGCCGCGGTGCTCGACCGGTGGGTGAAGTTCTCGGCGGGCTCCCGCTGACGGGTTTTTCACCGAAGCCGTTTCTCGCGCGAAAGGCCGCACCGGAGGTTTCGGTGCGGCCTTCGTCGATTCGGGGCTCAGCAGCCCTGGGGCCGTTCGGATCCACCGCGTCGGCCGTGGATCCTCCGGGAGCGTCCAGGCGGCTCAGGAGCGCGGCTGAGGGGGCGCGGCACGGGTTTTTCACCGGCCCGCTCCACTCCGGACGCCCGACCGGCCACGGTGGACACCCCAGGCCCGCCGAACCGCCTCGAAAAGCCCCGGAAACGCCGACAGCCGCGCCGGAACACCGGCGCGGCTGTCGGAGAGCCAGGGCTTTGGAGAGCCCCGGCGGACGTCACTCGTGGTTCGGGCCCGTGTGGTACTCGAACACCAGCCCACCGATGGCGATGAGCAGGGCGACGAGCGCCATGACCAGCAGCCAGATGTGGAAGAACGCGAGCGCGAGACCGCCCAGCGCGGCCGAGGCCGCCATGGCGATCGGCCAGTAGCTGCCCGGGCTGAAGAAGCCCAGCTCGCCGGCGCCGTCGCTGATCTCGGCGTCTTCGCGGTCCTCGGGGCGCGGTTCGATCCGGCGGGACACGAACTGCATGTAGCTGCCCGCGAGGAACGCGAGGCCACCGGTCAGGAAGAGCGAGACGATGCCGACGGGCTCGGCCTTCTGGTCGGTCGCGTAGAGGGCGGTCATGACCCAGTAGATGACGGCCATGACAACGGCGAACGCCGCCACCATGTAGAAAATCCGGGCTTCGACCTTCATGGGACTTTCTCCCCTACTCCTCTGGTTCGCCGGAACCGGTCAGTTGGACGCGGTGCGCGCGGTGCGGTCGGTGTTGAACGGCTGCGTGGTCACCGCGTGCGGGGTGCACAGCTCGCCGCAGTTCATCGCCGTCAGCGCTTCGGAAGCCGTGTTCGGCAGGCCCGTCTTCGGGTTCGTTTCCGTGCGCAGCTTGATGTACTGGTCGTACTTGTCCGGCGAGAGCGCGCGGACCTCGAAGTTCATCACCGAGTGGTACGTGCCGCACAGTTCCGCGCACCGGCCGACGAAGGAGCCTTCGCGGTCGATCGAGTTCTGGAACGAGCTGTCCTGGTTGTTCTTCTCGGGGTCCGGGAAGACGTCGCGCTTGAAGTGGAACTCCGGGACCCAGAACGAGTGGATGACGTCGGTGGACCGCAGGCGGTACTCGATCGTCTTGTTCGTGGGGAGCACCAGCAGCGGGATCTCGCCGGAGGAACCGACGGTGCTGACCTGGGTGCCGTCCGGGCGCTTCGCGTTGGCGTCGTCGTACTTGAACTCCCAGTTCCACTGGAAGCCGATGACGTCGACCACCACGTCCGGGTTGGGCTTCTTGTCCAGGACGTCGCTCTCGGTCGTCGCCGTGAAGAAGAACAGCACGCAGACCATGATCGTCGGCACGACGACCGTGAAGATCTCGAGCGGGATGTTGTACTGGAACTGACGCGGGAGGTCCTCGGGACCCTCGACCGCGGAGTTCTTCTTCTTGCGGTGGAACGTCGCGGTCCAGAAGATCAGGGCCCACACGATGACACCGACGGCGAGCGCCGCGATGACCGTCCACGTCCAGAGGTTCCGCATCTCGTCCGCCTGCGGAGTGACACCCACCGGCCAGCCGAAGCGGAGGATCTCGTCTCCGGAGCAGCCCGTCGCGGTCAGCGCCACCAGCGCGGCCAGCGCAGCGACGCGGCCGACTCGCTTACCCCTGTGGGTGCGCGCTGGTTTTCCCACTGCGCCTCGCCCTTTCACCCAGAGCCTCCTCGACCGATCTTCGTGACAGGCGGAGCCTAGCCGAGTTCACGGTTCCCGCTGTCCAAGGGGTGACCACAACGCGCGCGCCCGCACCCGATGCGGTCCGCGGTGCACGGTTCGCGGCATACTGGGCCCTTCCCGGACCGGCGAAGACCCTGAGGTGTGTGAGTACGCGTGTGCGGCCTGCTTGGACTGATCTGCGGCACCGAGACCGACGCGGCGAACGCCCGTGAAGCAGTGGGCACGGCGATGCGCTGCCAGCGCCACCGCGGCCCCGACGAGCAGGACACCTGGGCCGACGCGGAGGTCGTCTACGGGTTCAACCGCCTGGCCTTCATCGACGTCGACCACGCGCACCAGCCGCTGCACTGGGGTCCGCCGGAGGCGCCGGGCCGCTACACCATGAACTTCAACGGGGAGATCTACAACTACCGCGAGCTGCGCGACGAGCTGGCCGAGGAGTTCGGCGCGAAGTTCGAGACCGAGGGCGACGGCGAGGCCATCGTCGCGGCGTACCACTACCTGGGCGCCGACGCGGTGAAGAAGCTGCGCGGCATGTTCGCCTTCATGATCTGGGACTCGGCCGAGAAGGTCGTGTTCGGTGCGCGCGACCCGTTCGGCATCAAGCCGCTGTTCTACGCGGCCGGCCCCGGCGGGGTGGCGTTCTCCAGCGAGAAGAAGAGCCTGCTGGAGCTGTCGGACACGCTCGGCGTGGCGCTGGAGCTGGACCGCAAGGCGCTGCAGCACTACCTGGTGCTGCAGTACGTGCCGGAGCCGGAATCGCTGCACACCGCGGTGCGCCGGGTTGAGTCGGGCACGTCGTTCCGCGTCGTCCCGGGTGGACAGGTCGAGTTCACGCGCTACTTCCACCCGCAGTTCGCCGCGAAGCCCGTGACCGGCGAGCGCGAGGCCGAGGAGCTGTACCAGCGCATCGCGGATGTGATGCGCGACTCGGTGGGCAAGCACATGATCTCCGACCCCGACGTGACGGTCGGCGCGTTCCTCTCCGGCGGCATCGACTCCACGGCCACGGCGACGCTGGCGAAGGAGCACAACCCGAACCTGATCGCGTTCACCACCGGGTTCGAGCGCGAGGGTTACTCCGAAGTGGACGTGGCCGCCGAATCGGCCGCGGCGATCGGCGTGAAACACGTGGTGCGCACGGTTTCCGCCGACGAGATGATGGAAGCGCTTCCGCTCATCGTCTGGTACCTCGACGACCCGGTGGCCGACCCGGCGCTGGTGCCGCTGTGGTTCATCGCGCGCGAGGCCCGCAAGCACGTGAAGGCCGTGCTGTCGGGCGAGGGCGCCGACGAGCTGTTCGGCGGCTACACGATCTACAACGAGCCGATTTCGCTGGCACCGTTCGAAAAGGTGCCCGGCGGTGTGCGCAAGCTCATCGGCAAGGTGTCCACGAAGATCCCCGAAGGCACCCGCGGCAAGGACTTGCTCCGCCGCGGCGCGCTGCCGCTGGAGGACCGCTACTACGGCAACGCCCGCAACTTCCGTGACGACCAGCTGCGCAACGTGCTGCGGACCTACCAGGAAGGCGTGGGCTTCAAGGACGTCACCGCGCCCTGGTACGACGTCTCGCGCGGCTGGGACCCCGTGGCGCGCATGCAGCACGTCGACCTGTTCACCTGGCTGCGCGGCGACATCCTCGTGAAGGCCGACAAGGTCACCATGGCCAACTCCCTCGAACTGCGCGTGCCGTTCCTCGACGCCGAGGTGTTCAAGGTCGCCGCGTCCATTCCCCTGGACCAGAAGCTCGCGCACGGCACCACGAAGTACGCGCTGCGCCAGGCATTGGCGAAGATCATCCCGCCCCACGTGCTCAACCGCCGCAAGCTCGGCTTCCCCGTGCCCATCCGCCTGTGGCTGCGCAACGAGATGTACGACTGGGCGCGCGCCATCATCAACGACTCGAAGACCGACGAGCTGCTCGACAAGCCCGCCGTGCTGCGCCTGCTGGAGGAGCACAAGGCCGGCCAGCTCGACCGCAGCCGCCAGATCTGGGCCCTGCTGGTGTTCATGCTGTGGCACGGCATCTTCGTGGAGCACCGCATCAAGCCGGAGATCCCGGAGCCGGTGTACCCGGTGAAGCTCTGACCCGGTTTCCGCTCGCGTTCGCCGGGTGGCCAACGTCACCCTGAATCCCCGTCCGGCCCCGGTTCCGCAAGGTCCGGACGGGGATTTCGAGGGTGCTCGAACAGCTTGGCGCCGTGTTTTCGGTCGGGCAGCGTTTTCGTTATGAAGATTCTTCGGAAAGCACTCCTGACCACGGCGGTGGCCGCGGCTGCCCTGTCGTTCGCGACCGCGCCCGCGAACGCGGCTCCGCTGTCGAGCGCGCCTTACGGCAGCTACGCCCACGAGGGCGAGTTCCCGTCGAGCGGACCCTGTCCGCACGGCAGTTTCAGCTCGGTGCGGCGGGTGTTCACGTCGGTGATCGGCTCGGACGGCACTTCCCACCCGATGCAGATCGACCTCATGTACTTCGGCGGGTGCGGGGCCGAAGCCGAGGTGCGCGACACCCTCACCAACTCGGGCACGGACAACTGCACCGTTTTCGTCGACCGCTCCGACGATGGCGGCGCGACCTGGGTGAACGAGCAGGAGCGGGTGACCTACGGCAGCGGCGAGACCCGGATCGCCAACAACCTCAACGGTCGGCTCGCCCGGGCGGCGCTCGCCTGCGGCAGCTCGCTCACCCGAACCGGCTGGTTCTGATCCACCGACGAAAAAGTGGCCGCCCCCGAGGAACACCCCAGGGGCGGCCACCGCCGTGAAAAGCCTCAGGCCGGCAGCACCGGCGCGATCTCGTCGGCCGCCGCCGGGCCGAAGGCGTCGCCGAGGCGGGCGAGGGCGTCGGTGCGGTCGAAGGTCCATTCCTGGGTGCCGACGGTTTCCAGGACGAGCACGGCGATGAGCGAGCCGAGCTGGGCGGCGCGCTCGAGCGGGAGGCCGCCGTCGAGGGCGGCGAGGAAGCCGGCGCGGAAGCCGTCGCCGACGCCGGTCGGGTCGGCCTTGCCGCGTTCGGGGACGGCGCCGATCTGCAGGGCCAGGCCGTCGCGGCCGATGATCTCCACGCCCTTCTCGCCGAGGGTGGTGATGCGCATGCCGACGCGGGCGAGCACGTCGGCCTCGGTCCAGCCCGACTTCTGCAGCAGCAGTTCCCACTCGTAATCGTTGCTGAACAGGTACTTGGCGCCCTCGATGAACTCGCGCACCTGCGCGCCGTCCATGCGGGCCAGCTGCTGCGACGGGTCCACGGCGAACTCGTAGCCGCGCTGGCGGCACTCCTGCGCGTGGCGGACCATGCCCTCGGGGTCGTCCGGGCTGATCAGCACGAGGCTGAGCGCACCGGCGTGGTCGGCCACGGGCTTGAGCTCGATGTTGCGCGACTCGGCCATGGCGCCGGCGTAGAACGTCGCGATCTGGCACAGGTCCTCGTCGGTGGTGCACACGAACCGCGCGGTGTGCGCGACCTCGGACACCAGCACGCCGCTCGTGTCCACGCCGTGGCGTTCCAGCCACGACGCGTAGTCGGCCCAGTCGGAACCCACGGCACCCACGAGCACCGGGTTCACCCCGAGCACGCCGAGGCCGAACGCGATGTTGGCGCCGATGCCGCCGCGGCGGACGACGAGGTCGTCGGCCAGGAAGCTCAGGGACACCCGGTGGAGCTGTTCGGCCACCAGCTGCTCGGCGAACCTGCCGGGGAAGTGCATCAGGTGATCGGTTGCGATGCTGCCGGACACGGCGATCCTGGCCTTGTCTGCCACCGGTTCTCCTCTGGGTGTGTGTTCGTGCGACTCCGGCGCGGTTACCCGCAGGTCATGACCCGTCCGGGTAGTTCCGGCGCCTCGGCCGACACTACCGGCTGGTACCGCTTTCCCAGTCGCAAGAGGATCAATAGCGTTACGGAAGTGAACACGGCCACTGAACCGGAAGACCTCGGCGAGCTCATCGCCGACTGCGCCCACATCCCGTCCGCGCTGCGCAGCGAAGGACTCACCACCGACCGCATGCCGCACCCGCGGGCCGCGCGGCCGTGGATCGTCGACGACGCCTGCCACGCGCAGGTGGCCGACCTCGACGCCTACGTCTGATCCGCTCCAGCGCGAAGACCCCCGAGCACGAAGAAGGGCCCCGGCCGAGTCGGCCGGGGCCCTTCTTCGTGTCTGAGACTCTCAAACGCGGTGCTCAGGCTCAGTGGAAGCTGTCACCGCACGCGCACGAACCGGTCGCGTTCGGGTTGTCGATCGTGAAGCCCTGCTTCTCGATCGAGTCGACGAAGTCGATCACAGCCTCGGACACGTACGGAGCGCTCATCCGGTCGACCGCCACGCGCAGACCGTCGAAGTCGCGGAAGAGGTCACCGTCGAGCTCGCGCTCGTCGAAGAACAGCTGGTAGCGCAGGCCCGCGCAGCCACCGGGCTGGACGGCGATGCGCAGGTGCATGTCGTCGCGGCCCTCCTGCTCGAGCAGGGCCTTCGCCTTGACCGCCGCGGCGTCGGTCAAGGTCACGCCGTGGGTCTCCTCGGCGGTCTCGGCCTGCGCCGCACCGGTCTGCTCAGCGGTCGTCATGGCACTCCCTCTAGGTCGAACTCGCTGCGGGTACTTCTCGTGCGAAACGGTTCAACACCGCAAGTACCCGATCTGTTCCCCCTCCATGGTTGCACATCGCGCGACCTGCCGAACATCGTCGTGACGCCTGCAATACCCTGGTGAGGTGAGGTTCCTGCGCCGAAGCACCACCGAGACCCCCGCCGACGACGTCAACGCCGACGTCGTCGACACCGCGTCGACCACCGGGAAGGCGTACACGCCGGGCAAGGGCCGGGCCACGCCGTCGCGCCGGGAAGCGGAAGGACGCAAGCGCGGACCCGTCGCCCCGCCGCCCACCAGCATGCGCGAGGCGATGAAGCGCAACAAGCAGCTCCGCAAGGAGAACCCGGTCAGCAAGGACGACCGGCGCGCCGCCGCCAAGGAACGCCGCGAACGCATGATGTCGGGCGACGACAAGTACCTGCCCGTGCGCGACCGCGGCCCGGTCAAGCGCTACGTGCGCGACGTCGTCGACTCCCGGCGCAACATCCTGGGCCTGTTCATGCCGCTCGCGATCCTGGTGTTCCTCGCCCTGCTGATCCCGGTGCCCGCGGCGCAGCAGTACATCACCCTGATCTGCATGGCGTTGCTGCTGGTCATGGCCATCGAAGGCGTGGTCAACGGCCGCAAGATCTCCCGCGCCTGCCGCGAGCGGTTCCCGAAGGAGCCCACCCGCGGCGTCGGCTGGTACGCCTTCGTGCGGGCCAGCCAGATCCGCAAGCTGCGGGTCCCGAAGCCGCGCCTGCGCCCGGGCGACCCGATCCCCGGCTGAGCAATTTTCGTGACGGCCGCCACACCCGCCGGGTGGGGCGGCCGTTTTCGTGCCCGGCCCTCGCGTCGGCGCGGTCGATCCCGCCGGCCGTGAGCCTCACCACTGCCCGATCGGGGAGGTTCGTTAGCAACGCGAACAACCTCCGCCTAGGCTGGCGGCCATGGAGTTTCGACGCCTCGGCCGCAGCGGCCTCAACATCAGTGAGATCTCCTACGGCAACTGGCTCACCCACGGGTCCCAGGTCGAAGAGGAGCAGGCCCAGGCCTGCATCAAGGCGGCGCTCGACGCCGGCATCACGACCTTCGACACGGCCGACGTGTACGCGAACACGGCGGCGGAGTCGGTGCTCGGGCGCGGGCTGAAGGGCCAGCGCCGGGAGAGCCTCGAGATCTTCACCAAGGTCTTCTGGCCCACCGGGCCCAAGGGCCAGAACGACAAGGGCCTGTCCCGCAAGCACATCATGGAGTCGGCCACCGCGTCCCTGCAGCGGCTCGGCACCGACTACCTCGACCTGTACCAGGCGCACCGGTTCGATCACAACACGCCGCTGGAAGAGACGATGGTGGCGTTCGCCGACCTCGTCCGCCAGGGCAAGGTGCTCTACATCGGCGTCTCGGAGTGGTCGGCCGACCAGATCACGCAGGGCGCGGCGCTCGCGCGTGAGCTGAAGGTGCCGTTCGTCTCGAACCAGCCGCAGTACTCGATGCTGTGGCGCGTGATCGAGTCGCAGGTCGTGCCGGCGTCCGAGCGCGAGGGGCTGAGCCAGATCGTCTGGTCGCCGATCGCGCAGGGCGTGCTCACCGGCAAGTACAAGGCCGGCCAGCCGCACCCCGAGGGTTCGCGCGCGACCGACCAGAACGGCGGCGCGAACATGGTCAAGCGCTTCCTCAACGACGAGACGCTGACCGCCGTCGCGAAGCTGGAGCCGCTGGCCCAGCAGGCCGGCCTGAGCATGGCGCAGCTGGCCGTGGCGTGGGTCCTGCAGAACCCGAACGTCGCCTCGGCGATCATCGGCGCCTCCCGCCCGGAGCAGGTGCACGAGAACGTGAAGGCCGCCGGCGTGAAGCTGGACGACGACCTGATGGCCAAGATCGACGAGGCCCTCGAGTCCGTCGTCGAGCGCGACGCTTCGCTCACGCGCAGCCCGTCCCTGTGATGAACCGGCTGTGACGAACGTGCTGTGATGTCCGGCGCTGAGCGGGCCGCCCGAACCGGCGGTCCGCTCAGCGCGACAGCAGCCGCTCCGCCACCGCGAGGTCGTGCGGGTACGTGATCTTCAGGTTCTCCACGCCGCCCGCCACCCAGCGCACCGGCAGCGGCGAGAACCGTTCCATGCACGAAGCCGTGTCCGTGCCCAGGAAACCCTCGGCCTCGGCCTGCTCGTACGCGGCCAGCAGCGGCTCGGCCCGGAACCCCTGCGGCGTCTGCACGCGGATGGCCCCCGGCAGCGGCGCCGCGACGGATCCGTCGGACGCCATCGACACCACGTCGTCGGCGGCCAGGCCCGGCACGGCTCCCCCGTGGCGGCGGGTCTGCGCCAGCACGTCCCCGATCAGCGCCGGCGTGGCCAGCGGCCGCGCGGCGTCGTGGATCAGCACGGCGTCGATGCCGCCGGCGGTGATGCGCGGCGCGAGGTGGCGCAGCGCGTTGAGCTCGCTCCCCTGCCGCGTGGCGCCGCCGGTCACCACCTCGACCTCGCCCGGGTGCGCGGCGAGTACTTCCTCGGCCAGCGAAGCGTCCTGCTCGCGGATCACGAGCACCAGCACGCCGATCTCGGCCACCGCGGCGAACGCGGCCATCGACCACGCCACGACCCGGCGCCCGGCCATCGGCAGGTACACCTTGTTCAGCGCCGCGCCGACCCGCGTGCCGGCACCACTGGCCAGCACGACCCCTGCCGCTGTCGTCTCCACGGTCGGCGACCCTACTGGGCCGCCTTGGCCGGCACGTAGCTGAGGATCACCAGCCCGGTGCTGTGCACCTCGCTGCCGTTGAAGGTGAAGTTCGCGCGCTCGGTGTCGCGGTAGATCAGTTCCTCGGACTTCGCCTTGCCCGAGAGCACCGGGTGCAGCCACACGCGCAGCTCGTCGAGCAGCCCGTGGGCCAGCAGGAGCCGCGTCACGTCGCCGAAGCCGTACTGCAGGATGTCGCCCTCGGTGCGCTCCTTCACCGCGCGCACGCCGGCCACGACGGCGTCTACGTCACCGGAGATCACGTGGCTGTTCGTCCACTCCGGATCCTTCAGCGTCGAGGACACCACGTACTTGTCGATCGAGTTCATCCGGTCGGCGAACTCGTCGGTGCCCGCCCGCTGCGGCCACGAGGCGGAGAAGCCGTCGTAGGTCCGCCGGCCCATGATCAGGGCGTCGCTGCGGTCGAGCTGCGCCTTGCCGCTGGCCATGGCCTCGGGGCCGAAGTAGTCCCAGTGCCACGCGGCCATGTTGGTGATGTCACCGTCGAGCGTCATGTAGGTGGCGTTCACGATCCTGCCCATCGGAGGCTCCTCACGTCCGGTTCCGCCCCCGCTGGGCGGCTCTCGAAGACGCGTCGAACGGCGAGGGCGAAGTTCGACACGGCCGCGGAAGTATTTTCCGCGGCGGCCGGTAGGTTGACGATCGAGAACTCGCGCGAGAGGAAGGCCCGGCGTGGACGCGGACACCAGCATCGAGTTCGGCGAGATCGAACCCCCCAGCGACCAGGCCCGGTCGGCGGCGATCGCACTGCACAGCAAGCTCGTGAAGCCCGCGGGGTCCCTGGGCCGGCTCGAAGAGCTCGGCGTGTGGATCTCGTCGTGCCAGGGCCAGGCACCGCCGCGGCCGTTCACCCGGCCTCGGGTCGTGGTGTTCGCCGGCGACCACGGCATCGCGAAGAAGGGTGTGTCCGCCTATCCCGCGGAGGTCACCTCGCAGCTCGTCGGGACCATGCTCACCGGCGGCGCGGCCATCAACGTGCTCGCCGCCGCGGCCGGCGCGAGCGTGCGCGTGGTCGACATGGCGGTGGACACCGAGGAATCGGCCATGCGCTCGATCGGCGAGTACAAGGTGCGCCGCGGCTCGGGCTCGATCGACGTGGAAGACGCCCTCACCGACGACGAGGTGCGCGCCGCCGTGCTCGCCGGGATGAAGGTGGCCGACGCCGAGGTGGACGGCGGCGCCGACCTGCTCATGGCGGGCGACCTCGGCATCGGCAACAGCACGCCGGCGTCGGTGCTGGTGGCCGCGCTCACCGGCACCGAGCCCGTGGCCGTGGTCGGCCGCGGCTCGGGCATCGACGACAACGCGTGGATGCGCAAGGCCACCGCCGTGCGCGACGCGCTGCGCCGTGCCCGTGTGGTGCTGGCCGACCCGCTCGCGCTCCTGCGCACCTCCGGCGGCGCCGACATCGCGGCCATGGCGGGTTTCCTGGCCCAGGCGGCCGTGCGCCGCACCCCGGTGGTGCTCGACGGGCTTGTCGTCTGCGCCGCGGCGATGGTGGCCGAGGAGCTCGCGCCGGGCGCCCGGCGCTGGTGGATGTCCGGCCAGCTCACCGGCGAGCCCGCCCACGCGCTCGCGTTGGAGCACCTGGACCTCGGCGGCCTGCTCGACCTCGACGTGCGCCTCGGTGAAGGCACCGGCGCCGTGACCGCGCTGCCGCTGCTGATGATGGCCGCCCGCGTGCTGGCGGAGATGACCACCCACGAGCAGTCCGGCGTGTCCGGGCCGCTTTCGCAGGTGCCGGCTTCCTGAGCCGTCGCCGGTCGGCCGTCAGCGCTCGGCCGACCGGCGCCGCAGGACCGGGACCACCCGCAGGAGCGCGATCCCCGCCGCCAGCAAAGCGAACCCGGCCAGCACGAGCCACAGCACACCGACCCCGGTGGAGGCCAGGCCGCCGGTCACTCCGGCCGCGCCGGCGGCGCCGATCTTCTGGTACATGTCGTTCCCCTTCGGTTTGGTTCACCAGCTCTTGCGGGTGCGCAGGAGGGCGTCGGCGTAGGCCTTGGCGTGACAGGCCTGCAGGAAGTAGTCGAGCACCAGCTCGTACATCGAGGCGGCGAGCAGCATCCGGCGCCAGCCGCGGTAGCGCACGGTCACCACGCGCTCCACCACGAAGATCCCCGAAATGCCGAGCCACAGCGGCTGCAGGTGCAGACCACCGTGCCCCAGGGCGACCACGATCGTCGCCAGGTACGCCAGGGACACGAGCACGCCGGCCAGGGTCAGCAGTTGCCGGCCCCAGTACCGCCAGGTGATCCGCGTGAGTCCGTATTGGACACAGTTCTCGACGGCGCCGCGCTTCCAGCGCAGGTGCTGCAGCCACAGCTCGCGCCAGGTCGTCATCACCTCGGTCTCGAGCGTGCACGCGGCCGGCGAGATCACGCGGTGGCCGAGGTGCAGCAGGGCGAAGGTGAGCTCGTTGTCCTCGGTGAGCACGGTGGTGTCGTAGATCCCGCCGGCGCCGTCGCCCGCCGGGAGCGGGCCGGCCAGGCGCGCGGCCGAGACCTCGCGCAGCGTGCCGACGCGGAACATCGCCGCGGTGCCCGTGAGCACCAGGCACTTGCCGCGCAGCCGGTGCACGTCGCGGGCGTAGCGGGCGTATTCGTTGCGCTGCAGGTGCCCCACGAACCCTCCGCCGGGCCCGCCGCGGAACACGCCGCCGACCCCGCCGTAGCCCCGCTCGACGTGACCGAGCGCGACGCGCACGAACTGCGGGTCCAAAGTTGAGTCCGCGTCCTGCACGAGGATCACGTCGTCCTCGTCGAGCCGCGGCAGCAGCCAGGCCAGCGCCTGGTTCAGCGCGCCGGCCTTCTTGTGCCGGTTGCCGACCGAGGCCCGCACCTTCGCCCCCGCGGCGAGCGCGACGGCGGCGGTGTCGTCCGCGCAGTTGTCGGTGACGACCACGATCTCGTCCACGGGCCGCTCCTGCGCCCGCAGGCCGGCGATCGTGGCGGCGATCTGCGCTTCCTCGTCGTGGGCCGGGATCAGGGCCACGACCCGCACGCCGCCGGAGCGGTGTCGGCCGGGGCGCGGTTCGGCCAGGGTGGGTGCGGACATGCGGGGGCCTCCGGGTCGGAGCGGCTGCTCGGAGCTGCGGGTTGGCGCGGGCTCCAGGTGGCCGTCACGCTCGGCACGTATGTCGCCGGAGAACACGGAACGCTACGTGAATCTTCAACAACTCACCCTTGTGAGTGAAGATCCAACCTTGAACCGCACGTCGACGCACCCGATGAACTGGGACTTCCCCGTCCCGTCGCCCTCCAGCTGACGTCCCCAAAGTAGTCACGCTCAGTGTTCGACCGAGCCCCAAAAAAGGGCCGCCCGGAAAACCGGGCGGCCCTTTTCGGGATCAGGCTCAGGCGATGGGGTGCATCCAGCCGTCGGGGAAGGCGAGGTCGCCCTCCTGCATGCCGACGAGCTCGCCGCGCAGCTTCATGGTGATCCGGCCCGGCTGCCCGTCGCCGATCGTGAACTCGCCGCCGGCGTGCTTCACGTGCCCGACGGGCGTGATCACGGCCGCCGTGCCGCAGGCGAAGACCTCGGTCAGCTCACCGGAGGCGGCGGCCTTCTCCCACTCGTCGGTGGACACGCGGCGCTCCTCGATGCGGTAGCCGGCCGTCTCGGCCAGCTTCAGCAGCGACTTGCGCGTGATGCCCGGCAGCAGCGAGCCCGACAGCTCGGGCGTGACCACGCGGGCGTCGGCCCCGGAGCCGAAGACGAAGAACAGGTTCATCCCGCCCATCTCCTCGACCCAGCGGCGCTCCACGGCGTCGAGCCACACCACCTGGTCGCAGCCCTTCTCCACGGCCTGCGCCTGCGCCACGAACGACGCCGCGTAGTTGCCGGCGCACTTCGCCGCCCCGGTGCCGCCGGGGGCCGCGCGCACGTACTCCGTGGACAGCCACACGCTCACCGGCTTCACGCCACCGGCGAAGTACGAGCCCGCGGGCGAGGCGATGAGCGTGTACAGGTACTCGGTGGCCGGCTTGTTCACGCCGAGCCCGGTCGAGGTCGAGATCATGAACGGCCGCAGGTAGAGCGAATCCCCCTTGCGGGTGGGCACCCAGCGCTCGTCGACGGCGATCAGCTCGCGCAGCGACTCGAGGAAGGTCTCCACGGGCAGCTGCGGCATCGCGAGGCGCTCGGCCGAGGCCTGGAAGCGCTCGGCGTTGGCGTCGGGCCGGAACGCGGCGATGGTGCCGTCGGCCTGGCGGTAGGCCTTGAGGCCCTCGAAGATCGCCTGGCCGTAGTGCAGGACCGACGTGGCCGGGTCGAGGGAGAACGGCTCGTAGGGCCCGACTTTGGCGTCGTGCCAACCGTTTTCCTCGTCCCAGCGGACGGTGACCATGTGGTCGGTGAAGTACAGACCGAACCCGGGCTTGTCGAGTACCTCGGCGACGCGCTCGGGAGTCGCGGGGTTCGGGTGCGGGACTCGGGAGAACTGGGGCGCTGTCGTCATGGCCCAACTTTAGCGCTTGGTCGGAGGCGCGTTAGTCGGAAGACCTCCTGTTTCACACGCCGCGTACCCGCGTGGCCGGTGCGTGAGGGGCCGATGCCCTTACGATGGTCGGGTGAGCTTCCCAGCGACCTCCTCGTCCCGCCGACCCGCGCAGCCGGGTACGGGCCTCGACGTGAAGACCTTCGCGACCGCTGTCCTGCTGACGTTCGGCGCGGGCCTGCTCGCCATGGACGGCTGGGCGCTGCTGAGCAGCGGGTTCGGGGCGTTCCTGGGCCTCGTCGCGGCCGGCTTCGGCATCTACTGGTGGCGCAGCCTCCACGGACAGGTGTTCGCGCGGAACCTGCCGACCCGGTCGGTGATCATCCTGCTCGTGGTGAACGTGGTGCTCGCCGGGATCCTGCTGCTCGTCGCGCTCTGAGCGGCGGGTTCGGCCCGAATCCGGCCCAGCTCGGTTCAGCGCGCCGCCGATCAGCACAGCACTGATCAGCACAGCGGTCGGCGCAGCGCGCGGCCCGGAGCAGCGCCCGATCAGCCCGGCCCTCGGATCAGAGCAGCGCGGCGGGCAGGGCCGGCACCGGCCACGACGGGTCCGGCCGGAAGTCCGTGTGCGTGCCGTCGAACGGGAACGCGCCCGCGTCGGCCAGCGCCCCGATCCGCTCCCCTTCCGCCCGCAGCCGGTCGAGCTGCTCACGCGTGAGCCGGCCGACGGCGAGGGCCTCCTCGGCCTCGTCCTCGTCGTCCCAGCGCCAGCCCGCGCCCGGCGTGACCACGACGTCGAGCACCCCGTCGATGCGGTCCGGCCCGGTCGCGGTGCGCCCGAGCGGCACCTCGAGGTTCACGTACCAGTCGCGGAACGTGCCGTCCGGCTCGAAGAACCACCACACCGACGACCACTGGCCCTCGGGGATCATCCGCAGCGTCGACGTGCCGCGCCAGGTGTCGGCCACCGGCACCCGCGGCACGCGGAAGCGCTCTTCCAGCGGGGCCTCGCGCATCGACCGGCCGTCGGCGAGCCGGCTGCCGACGATCGGCGTGTCCACGGGCAGCCAGCCGAACAGCACCCGGCCGTCGTCGGAGACCACGCGCAGCGGGTGGTGCTGGCCGATGCTGCCGTCGGGCCGCAGGAACCGCTCGACCACGGTCTCCCCCGGCTCCCACCGGTGATCACTCACGCGCACGGGCCTCACGGTAGCGGCGGGCGCGCAGCACGAGTTCCAGCACCGTGCCGAGCCCGGCCACGACCAGCACGGCGTACGGCGGGACGAACAGCACCGCGGCCAGCGTGACCACCGCACCGGCCGCGGCGACCCAGCCCTTGTCCGGTGCGTATCGCTCGCGCGCGTCGGTGACCGTGGTGAGTGCGGCCGGCACCGTCGCGAGCACGGCGACCACGGTGAGCAGCGTCTGCAGCTGGCCCGCGTCGGCGGCGTAGAGCAGGTCGCGGATCGAGGTGGCCGAGAGCCCGAGCCGATCGGGCCCGAGCTGCACCAACGCCACGACCGTGACCAGCACGGCCAGCCCGCCGAGGGTGAGCGCCCGCGACCGCGCCCGGTCGGTGGCCACCGGCAGCAGGAAGGGCAGCGTGACCAGCGCGGCCACCACGATCCCGGCGACGTTCGGCGCGGCGATCGGGGCCGCGGTGACCACCGGCGCGACCGCGGCGCACAACCCAATCAGCACCACCGCGGCCGCGATCAGCACGACCGTGAGCCAGCGCGTGAGCACGGCGGGCAGCTTCAGACCGGCGAAATCGGCCGCGGCGACCACGACCACGAGCCCTGCCGCCGCGTACGCCGGCCGGGCCGGGACCACGTACGCGCCGAAGACGATCGCCAGCGCGGCGACCAGCGCGAGCCGGGTGACCCCGCCGGTCCAGCGCTCGGCCGGGGTGTCGCCGAGCGCGGGCAGCCGGGCCGTGGCCACGGCGACGATCGCCGCCAGCACCACCCCCGCCAGCACCCAGTAACCGGCCCCCGCGGCCCCCACCGCGAGCACGACGAGGAGCCCGCCCCCGAGTCGCACGATGGTCCCCTTCCGACGTCCGGCCGCACGTGTCATTAGCATGGCTCACGATCCGGCCGGGCCCGTGGCCCGGTACCACCGCGAACGCGCGAGGAGCCAGAAGTGACCGTGCCGAAGCTTGCCCTCACCGAGAACACCGAGGCGGCGCTCGCCAAAACCCGCGCCGACGTGGTCGTGATCGGCATCGTCCAGGGCGAGGACGGTCCGGCGCTCGCCGCGGGCGCCGCGGTCGCCGACACCGCGTTCGACGGCAAGCTCGCCGAGGTGCTCGCCACGCTCGGCGCCACCGGCAAGGCCGAGCAGGTCGTGAAGCTGCCGACGCTGGGCAAGCTCGCCGCCGGCGTCGTGCTGGCCGTGGGCCTGGGCAAGGCCACCGACGGCGCCGTGACCGCCGAGCAGGTCCGCCGTGCCGCCGGTGCCGCCGGCCGCGCGCTGGCCGGCACGGAGCGCGCCGTCGTCACGCTCTCCGCGCTCGACCTGCAGGCCGCGGTGGAGGGCCTCGTGCTCGGCGCGTACACCTTCACCGAGTACCGCTCCGCGAAGGGCGACGCCCCGCTGGCCAAGGCCGACTTCGTGAACCCGGAGGACGGCACCGCGCGCGAGCACAAGGCCACGCTGAAGGCCGCCACCGCGATCGCCGAGTCGGTGATCATCACGCGCGACCTGATCAACACCCCGCCCAACGACCTGTTCCCGGCCTCGTTCGCCGACCGGGCGAAGAAGCTGGCCGAGGAAAACGGCCTCGACTTCGAGGTGCTCGACGAGAAGCAGCTCAAGCGCAAGGGCTTCGGCGGCATCCTCGGTGTCGGCGGCGGCTCGGCCCGCCCGCCGCGCCTGCTGCGCGTGGGCTGGAAGCCGGCCAAGGCGAGCAAGCGCGTCGCGCTCGTGGGCAAGGGCATCACGTTCGACTCGGGCGGCATCTCGATCAAGCCGGCCGCCGGCATGGACCACATGACCTCCGACATGTCGGGCGCGGCCGCCGTGCTCGCGTCGGTGGTGCTGGCGGCGAAGCTGAAGTACCCGCTCGAGGTCACCGCGCACATCCCGCTGGCGGAGAACCTGCCCTCGGGCAGCTCGTACCGGCCCGGCGACGTGCTGACCATGTACGGCGGCAAGACCGTCGAGGTCCTCAACACCGACGCCGAGGGCCGTCTGGTGCTGGCCGACGCGATGGTGCGCGCCGCGGAGGAGAACCCGGACTACCTGATCGAGACCGCCACGCTCACCGGCGCCCAGGTCGTGGCGCTCGGCAACCGCACCGCCGGTGTGATGGGCTCCGACGAGTTCCGCGACCGCGTCGCCGGCATCATGCAGGCCACCGGTGAGGGCGGCTGGGCGATGCCGCTGCCCGAGGAGCTGCGCGCCGACCTCGACTCGCGCCTGGCCGACCTGGCCAACGTGACGGGCCACCGCTGGGGCGGCATGCTCGCCGCCGGCCTGTTCCTCAAGGAGTTCGTGGCCGAGGGCCTGCCGTGGGCCCACATCGACGTCGCGGGCCCGGCGTTCAACACCGGCGGCCCGTGGGGCTACACCGGCAAGGGCGGCACGGGTGTCCCCGTGCGCACCATCGCCGCGGTGCTGGCCGACATCGCCGAGCGCGGCTGACGGTTTTTTCCGAAGGCCCCTCACCGCACGCGGTGGGGGGCCTTCGTCTGTGGCACCCTCACGACCATGGACCGCGACGCGTACCTCGAAGCCGCGGTGCGCGACGTGCTCACCGGCGACGAACCCACCCTCGACCGGCGCGTGGGCCACGCCGCGCTGCTGCTCGCCACCACGGGCACCGGGGCCGGGCCCGCCGAGGACGCCGACCGCCTCGTCACGCACTGGCGCGCGGTCACCGGCCGGCCGGTGACGCAGCTGGCCGACGACGCCGTGCGAGCACGCGCGTGGGCGATGCTGTTCGAGGCGCGCGGCGACCGTCCACAGTGGGCGGACGAGCTCGTACCGCTCGATCTCGACGCCGAAGAGCGCGCGCACCAAGCGTTCCTGGCGCGTCGGGTGTCCGATCTGGACGGTGTGTTCGACGGTTCCCCGGTGGCCGGGGTCGTGTCCGCGCTGGCGCCGGGCCGCCCCGACCGGGTGCGCACGGCCCTGGCCGAGGGCGACCTCGCGGCGTGGGCCGAGCTCACCGCGAGCCACGCGGCACCCGACGTCGCCACCCTGGCCGCCACCCGCGGACTGACCGCGCGGCTGGTGGCGGGCGCCGATCCGCTCGGGCTCGGCCCGGACTGGCCCGGCCGGTGCGCCGCCGCGCTGATCGCCGCGCTGCGCGAGCGCTACCCGACCCGGCCCGGCAGCTGGGCCGAGCTCGTGGCCGCGATCGCGCGCGAACGCGGCCAGACCGCGCCGCCGCCGGCCACGGAAGAGGCCATCGCCTCGGCCGAGCGACGGCTCGCGACCCGGCTGCCCGAGGGCTACCGCGAGTTCCTGCGCACGGCCGACGGCCTGCCGGCCGACGTGGTCTTCCCCCGTCTGCTGCCCGCCGGCGAGCTGCGCGCCGACGGCGATGTGGTGATCGTCTCGGAGCCGGCTGTGGTGCTGCTCACCGCGACCGGCCACGCCGTGGAGGTCGACCTCGCCTGGGGCAGCACGGCACACCCGACGTTCCGCGCGTTGCTCGAGCACCACCTCGGGCTGCTCGAGGCGAGCCGCTAGGCCTGGCCGCGCTTCTTGCGCTCGGTGTACTCGCGCATGCGCTTCGGGTAACCGACCCGCGCCACCTCGTACACCGGGATGGAGCGCTTCTCGCCGAAGTGCAGCGCCGCCTGCAGGCTGCCGATGCGCCGGCGCGTCCATTCGCCGTCGTGGGCGATGAGGACCACAGTGGTTTCCGTCACCGTGGTGCGGGGCTCCACGTAGGCCTCGACGCCGCGCCTGGACTCGGCCCATTCGTCCAGGTGACGGGTGTCTTCGGAGGTCGCTTTGCGCATCGTTCCCGGACGTCTGCCGCCTCGGCCTCGCCGGCGCAGCGAGTCGAAGATCCCCACTCCGACCACCTCTCTTCCTGCAGGAGTACGAACTCCATTATTCCCACGATCAGGTGTGGTCGGTGTCGCACGGCCGGGTTGGTCGGCCGGATCGGCGTAGTGACAAGATGGCTGGTGTCGCGCGCGCGGTTATACCGGGGCTGCGCGACAACCGAGCTTCACCCCTACCGCTGCCGAGGAGTTATTGAAGTGAGCGACACCTCCGCCGACCTTGTGATCCTGGGAGGCGGATCGGGCGGCTACGCCGCGGCTTTCCGCGCGGCCGAGCTGGGCCTTTCCGTCACGCTGATCGAGAAGGACAAGCTGGGCGGGACCTGCCTGCACCGAGGGTGCATCCCGACCAAGGCCCTGCTCCACGCAGCCGAAGTCGCCGACGAGACTCGCGAGGCCGAATCGGTCGGGGTCAAGGCCGTGTTCGAAGGCATCGACATCGCCGGGGTCAACAAGTACAAGGACGGCGTCGTCTCCCGTCTGTACAAGGGCCTCCAGGGCCTGGCCAAGGCGCACAAGGTGAACCTCGTCGAGGGCACCGGCACGTTCGTCGGCGGCACGACCGTCGAGGTCGACGGCGTGCGCCACACCGGCAAGAACGTCATCCTCGCCACCGGGTCGTACTCGCGGACCCTGCCCGGCCTCGAGCTCGGCGGCCGCGTCATCGCCAGCGAGCAGGCGCTCGCGCTCGACTGGGTGCCGAAGAAGGTCGTGGTGCTCGGCGGCGGTGTGATCGGTGTGGAGTTCGCGAGCGTCTGGGCTTCCTTCGGCGTCGACGTCACCGTGGTCGAGGCCCTGCCGCGCCTGGTGCCGGCCGAGGACGAGTTCGCGTCCAAGCAGCTCGAGCGCGCGTTCCGCCGCCGCAAGATCGCCTTCAAGACCGGCGTGCGGTTCACCGGCGTGAAGCAGGACGACAACGGCGTGAGCGTGTCGCTGGAATCCGGCGAGACCATCGACGCCGACCTGCTCCTGGTCGCCGTCGGCCGCGGCCCGAACTCCGCGGGCCACGGCTACGAGGAAGCCGGCGTGCAGATCGACCGCGGGTTCGTCCTCACCGACGACCGCCTGCGCACCAACCTCCCGAACGTGTACGCCGTCGGCGACATCGTGCCGGGCCTGCAGCTCGCCCACCGCGGCTTCCAGCAGGGCATCTTCGTCGCCGAGGAGATCGCCGGGCTCGCCCCGCGCGTGATCGACGAGAAGGGCATCCCGCGGGTCACCTACTCGCACCCCGAGGTCGCCTCGGTCGGGCTCACCGAGTCGCAGGCCAAGGAGAAGTACGGCAACGACGTCACCACCTACACCTACGACCTCGGCGGCAACGGCAAGAGCCAGATCCTCAAGACCTCCGGTGGCGTGAAACTGGTCAAGGCGCCCGACGGCCCCGTCGTCGGCGTGCACATGGTGGGCGACCGCGTCGGCGAGCTGATCGGCGAAGCGCAGCTGGTCTACAACTGGGAGGCGTTCCCGGAGGACGTCGCCCCCCTCATCCACGCGCACCCCACCCAGACCGAGGCCCTCGGTGAAGCGTTCCTCGCCCTCGCGGGCAAGCCGCTGCACGTGCACAGCTGACGTCTCACCAGCAGAATCCAACACAAGACTTACAGATCAAGAGGAGTCAGCGAACGATGGCCTACTCCGTCACGTTGCCGGAGCTCGGTGAGAGCGTCACCGAAGGCACCGTCACCCGGTGGTTGAAGCAAGAAGGCGACACCGTCGCGGTCGACGAGCCCTTGCTCGAGATCTCCACCGACAAGGTCGACACCGAGGTCCCGTCCCCCGTGGCCGGCACCCTGGTGAAGATCAGCGCCGGTGAGGACGAGACCGTCGAGGTCGGCGGCGAGCTCGCCGTGATCGACGACGGCACCGGTGGTGTTCCCGCCGCCGCCGAGCCGGCGGCACCCGCTCAGGAAGCCGCCCCGGAGCCGCAGGCGGCGCCCGAACCCGAGCCGGCGGCGGCCGCCCCGGCGCCCGCCGCCGAGGCCCCGTCGCGTCCGGACACCGCGCCGGCGTCGGGTGGCCAGGGCACCGAGGTGAAGCTGCCCGAGCTGGGCGAGAGCGTCACCGAAGGCACCGTCACCCGCTGGCTGAAGGCGGTCGGCGACTCGGTCGACGTCGACGAGCCGCTGCTCGAGATCTCCACCGACAAGGTCGACACCGAGGTGCCCTCGCCGGTCGCCGGCACGGTGCTCGAGATCCGCGCCGGTGAGGACGAGACCGTCGAGGTCGGCGGAGTGCTCGCGGTGATCGGTGACGCGGGTGCGGCTCCGGCCGCCGCCCCGGCTCCGGCCGCCCCGGCGCCTGCTGCGGCCCCGGCTCCGGTTCAGGAGAGCAAGCCCGCTCCGGCTCCGGCGGCTCCCGCCCCGGCTCCGGCCGCTCCGGCTGCTGCGCCGGCTCCCGCCGCGGCTCCGGCCCCGGCTGCCGCTCCGGCCGCTGCTCCGGCTGCGGCCAAGTCCGAGGACAACGGCTCCGCCGACGGCCCGTACGTCACGCCGCTGGTGCGCAAGCTCGCGTCCGAGCACGACATCGACCTGGCGACGCTCACCGGCAGCGGGGTCGGCGGCCGCATCCGCAAGCAGGATGTGCTCGCCGCGGCCGAGGCGAAGCAGAAGGCGGCCGCCCCGGCGCCCGCCGCTGCCGCTCCGGCAGCCCCGGCGGCCGCGGCTCCGGCCGCTGCTTCCGCTCCGCGCGCCGCGGCGGTTTCGCCCGACGTCGCCGCCCTGCGCGGCACGGTGCAGAAGGCCAGCCGGATCCGGCAGATCACGGCCACCAAGACCCGCGAGTCGCTGCAGATCTCGGCGCAGCTCACGCAGGTGCACGAGGTGGACGTGACCAAGATCGCCAAGCTGCGCCAGCGCGCGAAGGCGGCCTTCCGGGAGCGCGAGGGCGTGAACCTCACGTTCCTGCCGTTCTTCGCGAAGGCGACGGTCGAGGCGCTGAAGCAGCACCCGAACGTCAACGCGTCCTACAACGAGGACACGAAGGAGATCACCTACCACGGCGCCGTGCACCTGGGCATCGCGGTGGACACCGACCGCGGCCTGCTCTCGGTCGTGATCCACGACGCGGGTGAGCTCAGCCTCGCCGGCCTCGCCCACCGCATCGCCGACCTGGCCGCGCGCGCCCGCGCCAACCAGATCAAGCCGGACGAGCTCACGGGCGGCACCTTCACCATCACGAACCTGGGCAGCAACGGCGCCCTGTTCGACACGCCGATCATCGTGCAGCCCCAGTCGGGCATGCTCGGCACCGGCGCGGTCGTGAAGCGCCCGGTCGTCGTCTCCGACGCCGAGGGCAACGACACCATCTCCGTCCGGTCGATGGTCTACCTGCCCCTCACGTACGACCACCGCCTGGTCGACGGCGCCGACGCCGGCCGCTTCCTCACGACGATCAAGCAGCGTCTGGAAGAAGGCAAGTTCGAGGACGAGCTGGGCCTCTGATCAGGCTCGGGTAGCTCTTCTGTCGAAGGCCCCGCACTCCCGGCCCGGGGGTGCGGGGCCTTCGCCGTTCGTCCGGAGAACACAGCCCCGCCAGAACACAGCCCCGCCAGAACACAGCCCCGCCAGAACACAGCCCCGCCAGAACACAGCCCCGCCAGAACACAGCCCCGCCAGAACACAGCCCCGCCAGAACACAGCCCCGCCCTCCCTGAGGGGGCCGTCCCCAAGTCCATTCTATCGCCCACCCCCGACAAAAACGGACAAAAAGCAGCCCACCCCGACAGTTGTCCACAACCCGATCGGGTGGGGACGGTCGGCACCGAAACGACAGCCGTTCGTTCCCCGCGCCGACGCCCGCCGACCACCGCCCGGGCGTGCGGTCCTCCACCGCATAGGACACGATCTCAGTCATGCGGGTACTCATCGCGGGATCCGGCGGCCTCATCGGCACCGCACTGGCAACCCGGCTGCGCGAAACCGGCCACGACGTGCGACGGCTCGTGCGCCGGGAGGCGGAGGCGGCCGACGAGCGTGGGTGGGACCCGCCGGCGGCGAGGATCGACGAGGGGGCGTTCGACGGGGTCGACGCCGTGGTGAACCTGTGCGGCGCGCCGCTGTTGCCCGGGCGCTGGAGTGCCATGCGCAAGCAGGTGCTGCTCGACAGCCGCGTCGAGCCGACCGAGGTGCTGGCCGAAGCGGTGGCCGAGCACGGAATCCCGACGCTCGTGAACGCGTCCGCCGTGGGGTTCTACGGCAACACCGGGTCGCACGTCGTCGACGAGACCGCGCAGGCCGGCGGCGGGTTCCTGGCCGAGCTGTGCAGCGCGTGGGAAGACGCGACCGCGCAAGCCGACAAGAACGCCCGCGTCGTGCACCTGCGCACCGGCCTCGTGCTCGCGCGCAAGGGCGGTCTGCTCGACGTGCTGCGGCCGCTGTTCTCCTTCGCGCTCGGTGGCCGCCTCGGCGACGGGCGCCAGTTCATGCCGTGGATCGCGCTCGAGGACGAGGTCGGCGGGATCGTCCACGCGCTCGAGCACGAGACGCTCGCCGGCCCGGTCAACCTCTGCGGCCCCGCGCCCGTGACCAACGCCGAGTTCACCAAGGCCCTCGGCCACGCGGTGAGCCGGCCCGCGCCGTGGTGGGTGCCGGGCTTCGCGCTCAAGGCCGTGCTCGGCGAGGCGGGCGAGGAAATGGCGCTGTACGGCCAACGCGCGCTCCCCCGCCGGCTCGAGCACACGGGTTACGAGTTCCGCCACCGCACGCTCGAAAGCGCGCTGGCCGCCGCGACATGACCGTGCCGCGGGTGCGTTGGCTGGTCACGGGAACCGTCCTGTTCGCCGCGTTCGTGGTGCTCGGCCTGCTCGTGGCGCGCCAACCGCTGCAGATCGACGTGGAGGTCGCCAACGCGTTACGCGGCCAGGACACGCGTCCGGCCGGAGCGGTCGCCGGCGTGGTCACGAACGTGCTCGGGCCGGTGCTGCCGTGGGTGCTCGGCGTCGTCCTGCTCGCCTTCGCGCTGCGGGGCCACGTGAAGCTGTGCCTGAAGCTCGCCGTGGTGCTGCTGGTCTGCCGGCTCATCAGCGTGGTGTTCAAACCGGTTTTCGAGCGCCGGCGTCCGCGCGAGTACCCGGACCTGAGCTACCCCAGCGGGCACGTCGTGTCGGTGGCCACGACCGGCCTGGTCGTGGTGCTGCTGTGCGGGTGGCTCGCGCCGCGGCTCGTGCGCTGGGCCGTCGGCATCGCGGTGGCCGCGACCGCGGTGGCGGCCGCGTGCCGGATCGTGCTGGGTGTGCATTGGGTCACGGACACGATCGGCGCCGCGGTCGCGGTGCTGGGAGCGGGCCTGGTGTCGGCCACAGCACTGCGGCTCGTGCCCTTTCCCGAGCCCGACCGGCGTAGCCTCGACGCGTGAGTTCTTCGACCGATTCCTGCCGTGCCGCCACCGAACCCGTCGTAGTCCGGGAGCTCGGCACGATCGACTACACCGAGGCCTGGGACCTGCAGCGGGAGATCCTCACCGCGCGCGCCGACCGGACCGGACCCGACACCCTGCTGCTGCTGGAACACCCGTCGGTCTACACCGCGGGCAAGCGCACCGAGCCCGAGGACCGGCCGGCCGATGGCACGCCGGTGATCGACGTGGACCGCGGCGGCAAGATCACCTGGCACGGGCCGGGCCAGCTCGTGGGCTACCCGATCCTGGAGCTCGCCGACCCGATCGACGTGATGCACTACGTGCGCCGTCTCGAAGAGGCGCTGATCGTGGTGTGCGAGCAGCTCGGCGTGCACACCGGCCGCGTCGAAGGCCGCAGCGGCGTGTGGATCCCGGCCGACGACCGCGGCATCGAGCGCAAGATCGCCGCCATCGGCATCCGCGTGCAGCGCGGCGTGACCATGCACGGCTTCGAGCTCAACTGCAACGCCGACCTCAGCGCGTTCGACAACATCGTGGCCTGCGGCATCCGCGACGCCGGCGTCACATCGCTGGCGTACGAGCTGCAGCGCGACGTGACCGTGGCCGAGGTGCTGCCGATGGCCCGCGACGCCGTGCTGGCCGCGCTCGAGGGTGAGCTCGTGGTGCGCGACGACCGCTGGCTGCCGCGCCCGGACGCGCCGTCGGCGCCCGGCGTCACCTTCGCCCTGCAGAACTGAGCGAACGCGGGTGGTGGGCCGGGAAAGCCCGCCACCCGCGTTCAGTCACAGCTGCGGTGCCACGTCCGAAGCGATGAATTCGACGTGGTCCAGGTCCTGGAGATCCAGCACCTGCAGGTAAAGCCGCGTGACGCCCGTCTTCTCCCGCCACTGCCCGATGCGGTCCACGACCTGCGCGGGCGTGCCGGCCAGGCCGTTTTCGCGCAGCTCGGCCAGATCGCGCCCGGCCGCCGACGCACGGCGCGCCACTTCGGCGTCGTCGCGGCCGATCGCGACGGTGAGCGCCACCGAACGCAGGATCTCCTTCGGGTCGCGGCCCACGGCCTCGGCCGCGGCGGCCACGCGCTCGAACTGCGCCAGCGCGGCTTCCGGACTCGCGAACGGCAGGTTGAACTCGTCGGCGAAGCGCGCGGCCAGCTCCGGGGTGCGCTTCTTGCCGCCGCCACCGATGATCACCGGCGGCGCGGGCGACTGCACGGGCTTGGGCAGCGCCGGCGAGTCGGCGACGGTGTAGTGCCGGCCGGAGAACGAGAACGTCTCGCCGACCGGCGTCTTCCACAGCCCGGTGATGATCTCCAGCTGCTCCTCGTAGCGGTCGAAGCGCTCCTTCAGCGGCGGCAGCGTGAGGCCGTAGGCGGTGTGCTCGGTGTCGAACCAGCCGGCGCCGAGGCCGAACTCCACGCGCCCGCCCGACATCTGGTCGACCTGCGCCACGGAGATCGCGAGCGGGCCGGGGTGGCGGAAGGTGGCCGCGGTGACGAGCGTGCCGAGCCGGATCCGCTTCGTCTCGCGGGCGAGGCCGGCCAGCGTGAGCCACGCGTCGGTGGGCCCGGGCAGGCCGTCGCCGGCACCCATCTTCAGGTAGTGGTCGCTGCGGAAGAACGCGTCGAAACCGGCGGTTTCGGTCGTCTTGGCGACGCGCAGGAGGTCGTCGTAGGTGGCGCCCTGCTGGGGTTCCGTGAAGATCCTCAAGTCCATGGCGCCAGCCTAGCCACGGCGCCGCTCAGCTCGCCGCCGGTCGCTCCCCCGCCGGCTCGCCGGGCTGGCGCAGGCGCAGCAGCATCCGCACGATCACGTCCTCGATCTGCTCACCGATCTTCTTCGGGTCGGCCGCGCTCGCGATTTCCGTGGCCGCCGAGGACAACGCGCCGAACAGCAGCCGCGCGGTGATGTCCACCGGCACGGGCTCCACCTCGCCGGCGTCCACAAGGGACTGCAGACCGCCGCGCACGAGCCCGAAGCTGCACTGCTCTTCGGCTTCCCGCCAGCGTTCCCAGCCCATCACCACCGGCGCCTCGTGGATCGCGATGCGCTGGTACGCCGGGTCGAGGCAGCTCTTGATGAACGCGTTGAGCGCGCCCAGCACCCGCTCCCACGGCGTGCCGGGGCCCGTCATGATCTTCTCGAGCCGGTCGTAGACCAGGCTTTCCACGGCGTCGAACGCGGCCTCGAACAGCGCCTGCTTACCGCTGAAGTGGTGATACAGCGCGCCCTTCGTCACGCGGGCGCGTTTGGCCACCTCGTCGAGCGAGGTGCCGGCGTAACCGCGTTTCGTGAACAGCTCCACGGCGCTGTCGACCAGGGCGGATCGCGTGGACTCGGAGTAGTCGAGTCGTCTGGACCTCATTGTCGGCACCCTCACAACCTTACGCCGGACGTGGCTCACCATACCCATGGTATGTTCACTTCCGTCAGGTCCGTACCGGGAGTATGCCGCAGACCCGCGGTACGACCCGGGCCACGGAAGGGGAGCCCACACCATGAGCTGGACCGACTTCTACCGACGCCGGGAGATCCTCGAAGCGGCCGTGCGCCACGCGAAGCGCGCCCCCGGTGAGCCGCTCGTGCTCGCCGAGATCCCCGGTGCCGCCGACGTTTTCGGCACCGAAGAACAGCTGCTGCTGGCGCTGCAGTACAAGTGGACGCAGGTGCTCGGGGGGTACCTGCGCGCCGAGCTGGCCGACCCGGAAGACGCCGCCGCCGAGGGTGTCGGCGAGCAGGTCGACACCGTTTCCCGCGCGTGGCGCCGCGCCCAGGCCGAGCACGAGACGCTGCGCGCGATGCTCGACGGCGGGCTGACCCGGTACCCGGCGCTGCTGAACCTCCACGAGGGCGAGCTGCGGATGCTGGCGCTCACGGCGGGGCTGGCCGAGCCCGGCGAGCCCGTCGAGGAGCTCACCCGCGTCGGCTACGCGTTCGATTCGCTGGTGCGCGCCCGCGACCAGCGCGCGGCGGCCCCGGCCCGCCGACGCAGCCCGATGGGCCACCTCCTGCGCCTGCTCGCGCCGAGCGCGTGACCGCGTGGTTACAGCCGTGTAGTTAGGTGTACGCATGAACCGACGGTGGACCGACGCCGAGCTGAGCGACCAGACCGGCCGGACCGTGCTGATCACGGGCGCCAACTCGGGTCTCGGCCTGCGCTCGGCGGAAGTCCTGGCCGCGCACGGCGCGCGGGTGCTGCTCGCGTGCCGCTCGGCCGAGCGGGGCGCCGCTGCCCTCGAGCGCGTGCGGACGCTGGCGTCCGGCGTGGAGCCCGAGCTGGTGCCGCTGGACCTCGCGGACCTGGCGTCGGTGCGCAAGGCCGCCACGACCGTGCGCGAGCTGACCGGCGATGCCCTGGACGTGCTCATGAACAACGCCGGCCTGATGGGCACGCCGCCGGGCCGCACCGTCGACGGCTTCGAGCTGCAGTTCGGCACCAACTACCTCGGGCCGGCCGCGCTCACGTGGCTGCTCATGCCCGCGCTGCGCGGCGCCCCGGCGGCCCGCGTGGTCACGCTGTCGAGCATCGCGGCCACCGGCGCGCGCATCCGCCTGGCGGACCCGAACTTCGAACGCGGCCGGTTCAACACGGGCGCCGCCTACGGGCAGTCGAAGCTCGCGGACCAGATGTTCGGCCTGGAGCTCGACCGGCGCCTGCGCGCGGCCGGTTCCACGGTGCTCAGCGTGGTCGCCCACCCCGGCTACACGTCGACGGGGCTGCAGCCCGCCATGGCGAAGTCGTACAGCAACGCCGTGGCCCGCTACGGCATCCAGGGGATCATGTGGCTCGGCAACCTGCTGGTGGGCCAGGACATCGCGCGCGGCGCCCTGCCGCAGCTCTACGCGGCCACGCAACCCGACGTCTCCGGCGGCGACTACTACGGCCCGGACCGGCTGTTCGGCTCCCGCGGCCACCCCACGAAGGTGCGCCCGCTCGCCCCCGCCCGCGACCTCGCCACGGCGTCCGCATTGTGGGACTTGACGGCCACGTTGACGAACGTCACGCCCGACCCGCAGTAGGCGTTTCGCCCGGTGCTCCGGGCGTAGTGTGGTGGGCGTGACTGCTGCGCCTGAAGGGCGGAAGTTGCTGCGGCTCGAGGTCCGCAACAGCGAGACGCCGATCGAGAAGAAGCCGTCGTGGATCAAGACGAAGGTGCGGATGGGGCCGGAGTTCACTGAACTCAAGGGTTTGGTGCGGCGTGAAGGCTTGCACACTGTCTGTGAGGAAGCTGGTTGTCCCAATATCTACGAGTGCTGGGAGGACCGTGAGGCGACGTTCCTGATCGGTGGTGATCAGTGCACGCGTCGGTGTGATTTCTGTCAGATCGACACGGGCAAGCCGGCCGAGCTGGATCGTACGGAGCCGCGGAAGGTCGCGGAGTCGGTGCAGGCCATGGGTTTGCGTTACTCGACGGTCACCGGCGTCGCGCGTGATGATCTGGCTGATGGTGGTGCGTGGCTCTACGCCGAGACGGTGCGGCAGATCCACGAGCTCAACCCGGGTACGGGTGTGGAGTTGTTGATTCCGGACTTCAATGCGGATCCGGCGCAGTTGGCTGAGGTGTTCGCGTCGCGGCCGGAGGTGTTGGCGCACAACGTGGAGACGGTGCCGCGGATCTTCAAGCGGATCCGTCCCGGGTTCCGGTATGCGCGGTCGTTGGAGGTGATCACGAAGGCGCGTGAGGCCGGGCTGGTCACCAAGTCGAACCTGATCCTGGGGATGGGTGAGACTCCGGACGAGGTCACCGCCGCGATGCGCGACCTGCACGAGGCCGGTTGCGAGATCCTGACGATCACCCAGTACCTGCGCCCCTCCCCACGCCACCACCCGGTGGACCGCTGGGTGAAGCCGGAAGAGTTCGTGGACCACTCGCAGGCCGCCGAAGCCATGGGCTTCGCCGGGGTGATGGCGGGTCCGTTGGTGCGTTCGTCCTACCGTGCGGGTCGGTTGTACGCGCAGACCAAGGCCCACCGTGGTGAGGAGCTGCCGGAGAACCTGGCCCACCTCACCGAGCAGGGCCCCGCGGCCCAGGAAGCGAGCTCGTTGCTCGCGCGTTGATCACCTGCTTGTCGTGAAGGGCCCGCTCGTGGTGAGCGGGCCCTTCGTCGTTTCGCGGCCCCCTACGGGCGACCCCTGGAAAATCACCCAGGTCGAGCCGAACGCCGTGACCGATTCCAAAGAATCAGTAAAGTGACGTTGTGGCTTTGGTAACGGATCTTCTGAACTGGCTGCACGGGCTCCCGGAACCGGGCCTGGTCGCCGCGGCCGGCGGGCTCGTGTTCGCCGAGTGCACGATCGGGCTGGGGTTCCTCGTGCCCGGTGAGTCGGCGCTGCTGGTCGCGGCGACGACGGCGACCACCACACCGCGGTTCCTCACGCTGTGGGCCGTGGTCACGGTGTGCGCGGCACTCGGCGATTCCGTCGGTTACCTGCTCGGGCGGAGGTTCGGGCCGCGGCTGCGGGAGACGAAGCTGATCCGCAAGTACGGCCTCGACGCGTGGGACAAAGCCGCTGCCGTGCTCGAAAAACGGGGGGCGTGGGCGGTGTTCTTCGCGCGGTTCCTGCCGGTGCTGCGGACGTTGACGCCGTCCGCGGCGGGGGCGTCGCGGCTGCCGTTCCGGAAGTTCCTGCCGGCGACGGTCGCGGGGGCGCTGTGCTGGTCGCTCGTGCACATCAGCCTCGGGGCGGCGCTCGGCGAGGCGGCGAAGAAGGTGGAGGGCGCGCTCAACACCGGTTTCCTCGTGGTGGCGGCGCTGGCGGTCGGGGTGCTGGTGTTCTTCCTGTTGCGGCTGAAAAAACGCAAAGCGCTCGCCGAGAAGCCCGTCGAGGAACCCGTGCACGCCACCGAGTGATCTCCTCGGTTCCGGGCACCCGTGAGCGTTCCCGCGAATTACCGTGGACCGCATGACCCCACTCGATCTTCCCGGGCCGGTGGCGTTCGTGCTGGGCGGCGGCGGGAGCCTGGGCGCGCTGCAGATCGGGATGCTGCGCGCGCTGGACGAGGCCGGCGTGACCCCCGACCTCGTGGTGGGCACGTCGGTGGGCTCGCTCAACGCGGCCGTGCTCGCACTGCCCGGCGCCGATCGGCTCGGGCGCCTGCACGAGATCTGGAAGCACATGACCAAGCACGAGGCCTTTCCCGGCGGCGTGTTCAGCCAAGTGCGCACCCTGCGTCACAGCAAGACGAACCTGTTCCCCAACACCGGCCTCACGAAGATCATCGACGACCACCTCGGCCCCGGCCGGTGCTTCGAGGACCTCGAATTGCCGCTCGGCGTGGTGACCACGGACGTCGAGACGGCCGAGCCGGTGTTGTTCCGCAGCGGGCCGGTGCGGGAGCCGCTGCTGGCCAGCTGCGCGATCCCGGGGATCTACCCGCCGGTGGAGGTCGAGGGCCGGCTGCTCTACGACGGCGGCCTGGTGGCCAACGTGCCGATGCGCCAGGCGCTCGCGATGGGCGCGAAATCGCTCGTGGTGCTCGACTGCGCGTTTCCCGGCAAAATGCCCGGCGCGCCGAGCACGTTCGCCGAGGTGATGATGTTCACCGCGTTGATCAGCATGCGCAACCAGGCGGCCCTGGAGGCGCCGGCGGCGGCGCGGCGCGCGCCCGTGGTCTACCTGCCCGGGCCGGCTCCGGTGCGGGTCAGCCCGCTGGACTTCACCCGGACGGACCAGCTGGCCGACGAGGCCTACCGCTCGGCCCGCGATTACCTGAAGGAACTCGTGGTCGACGGGCCCGGTCTGTACGGCGCTCCGGGGCTCGTCACGGCGTGATCCACGCCACTGCGATGCACCTATCCGCTGCGTGAGGCGTCTTCTCGATCGCGTAGTTTTGGAATGGAAGAAGCCTGCCGGCCCGCGATACCCCGCAAAAGAGACAAAATGTTCCCGAAGAAGACTTTCCTTTCGGTTGCCGGAATTCTCGCGGCAACCCTGCTGGTTTCGGCGTGCTCGTCCGGTGGGGACACCGGCGGCAGCGCGTCGCCCGTGACCCCCGGTGGCACGAGCGCGGCCACGGACGCGACGCCGGCGACGGTGTCGATCGACCCGGCCAACGCCACCGGCATCAGCCCGACCACACCGATCGTCGTCAAGGCCGCCAACGGCAAGCTGACCGACGTCACGGTGACCAACTCCAAGGGGAAGACCGTCGCCGGCAAGCTCGCGACGGACGGCACCAGCTGGACCAACACCGAGGTGCTCGGTTACGCCGGCACCTACAAGGTCGTGGCGCACGCCCAGGGCACCGACGGCAAGCCGGTGGAGAAGGACGGTGACATCACCACGGTGTCGCCGAAGAAGCAGGCGAACGCGAACCTGATCCCGGCGCCGTCGGCCGTGAAGTCCACCGGCGTGGGCGTGGGGCAGCCGATCGTGTTCAGCTTCGCCACTGCGGTGAAGAACAAGGCCGCCGTGGAGAAGGCGCTGTCGGTGGAGTCTTCGCCGAAGCAGGACGGCAGCTGGTACTGGATGGACGACAAGAACGTCCACTACCGGCCGAAGGAATACTGGCAGCCGAACACCACGCTCACCGTCACGGCGAAGATCTACGGCGTCGACTTCGGCAACGGCGTGTTCGGCGCCGAGGACCGCACCGAGACCTACAAGGTGCACGACTCCTGGATCGCCAAGGCCGACGGCAACACCGAGCAGATGCAGATCTTCCACAACGGCTCGATGGTGAAGACCATGCCGATCTCCATGGGCAAGGACGCCACGCCCACCCACCTGGGCCCGCACGTGATCTCGTTCAAGTCGGCGAACTACACCATGGACTCCTGCACCTACGGCGTCTGCCCGCCCGACCCGAAGGCGTACCGCTCCGACGAGAAGTTCTCCGAGCGCATCTCCAACGACGGCGAGTTCGTGCACGAGAACCCGAACAGCGTCGGCCAGCAGGGCAGCTCCAACGTGTCCCACGGCTGCATCAACCTCAACGCCGCCAACGCCTCCTGGTTCTTCCAGAACTTCGGCCTCGGCGACGTCGTAGAGGTCACCAACTCCGGCGGCCCGCAGCTCCCGGTGTGGGACCTGTACGGCGACTGGTCGAAGTCCTGGGCGGACTGGCAGAAGGGCTCGGCTCTCTGAGCTGAGTCCCGGGTTTCGCCTCGGGAACGGGGTTTTTGGGGTCAGGCCGGAAAGGCGCCGGAGCGAATCGCTCCGGCGCCTTTCTTGTTGTCTTTTTCCAGCGGAGTGCGGCGGGCCGGTCTTGGTGGCTTTTGAGCGGACATCAACCGGCTGGGCTTGCTGCCTTCTACGGCCGACGTCGCCGGGCTGGCCTCTTCACCTTCTGAGCGGACTTTGCCGGCGGACATTGCCGGGCTGCACTTGCTGCCTCTTGAACGGGCACCGCCAGGCTGGTCTTGCCTTCTGTTGAGCCGACTCGCCAAGCTGAGCTTGCTGCCTTTTGAACGGACGTCACCGGGCTGCTAACTTCCGCCTCATGCCGGACACCCTTCGCACCCTGCTGACCGACGCCACCGACGGGGCCCTCCTGTTCGGCATCACGCCGCCGCGCCTGAGCACCTCGCGCGAGCGCATCCGCGAGATCACCGCGGCCACGCTCGCGCGCCTGGCCCCCCTGGCCGTCGATGGCCTGGCCCTCTACGACATCGACGACGAAAGCGACCGCAACCCGGACGAGCGGCCGTTCCCCTACCTGCCGACGCTGGACCCCGCCGAGTACCACGCGGACTACCTCGGCGACTGGACGCGCCCGGCCGTGATCTACCGCTGCGTCGGCAAGTACTCAGAGCTCCAGCTGCGCACCTGGCTGGAGAATGCCGACCCGGCCCGCACCCTCACCGTCTTCGTCGGCGCCTCTTCCCACGACAAGGCCGTGCGGACCCGCCTCTCCACCGCGCAGGCGTTGCGCCAGTCGGTGCGCCCCGACCTGATGCTCGGCGGCGTCGCCATCACCGAACGGCCGGACGAGTACGCCCGCCTGATCACCAAGCACCAGGCCGGCTGCGCCTACTTCATCTCCCAGGTGATCTACAGCGCGGACGCCGCGAAGAACATGGTCTCGGACTACTACTACGCCTGCCTCGAGCGCGGCCTCACGCCCCGCCCGGTGCTGTTCACGCTGTCCGTGTGCGGCTCCCTGAAGACACTGGCCTTCCTGAAGTGGCTGGGCGTTCACGTGCCGCGCTGGCTGGAAAACTCCCTGCGCCACGCGGACGACACGCTGGCCGAGTCCTACGCCCAGTGCCTGGCGAATGCCCGGGAGCTGGCGGCGTTCTGCCGGAAGCTGGGGATGCCGTTCGGCTTCCTGGTGGAGAGCGTCTCGATCCGCAAGACGGAGATCGACGCCGCGGTGAACCTGGCCGGCGAGCTGAGCACGCTGCTGGGCCGGGGCGAGTCTGTATGACCGCCGGCCGCGTGTAGGGCCGGGACAAACCCCGCCCTACACAGGGTTCTGCCGGCTGAGGCCGTAAATAGAAGTAGGCCCCGGGAGAACCATCAGGTTCTCAACCGGGGCCTACATCCTACATTTAGTTCGGCGGCGTCCTACTCTCCCACAACCCTTCGGTTGCAGTACCATCGGCGCTACCAGGCTTAGCTTCCGGGTTCGGAATGGGACCGGGCGTTTCCCTGGCGCTATAACCACCGAAACACTACGAAACAACACACACCGCGTGACCTGTTTCCGTCACCGGTGTGGTGTTTCAGAACCGTAGAGTGGATGCGTAACATCTTTGTAGGCAAGTCCTCGGCCTATTAGTACCAGTCAACTCAACAACACATTACTGTGCTTCCATTTCTGGCCTATCAACCCAATCGTCTATTGGGGGCCTTAACCCACAAAGGGTGGGATACCTCATCTTGGAACAGGCTTCCCGCTTAGATGCCTTCAGCGGTTATCCCTTCCGAACGTGGCCAACCAGCCATGCCCCTGGCGGGACAACTGGCACACCAGAGGTTCGTCCGTCCCGGTCCTCTCGTACTAGGGACAGCCTTCCTCAAGTATCCTACGCGCGCGGCGGATAGGGACCGAACTGTCTCACGACGTTCTAAACCCAGCTCGCGTGCCGCTTTAATGGGCGAACAGCCCAACCCTTGGGACCTACTCCGGCCCCAGGATGCGACGAGCCGACATCGAGGTGCCAAACCATGCCGTCGATATGGACTCTTGGGCAAGATCAGCCTGTTATCCCCGGGGTACCTTTTATCCGTTGAGCGACACCCCTTCCACCAGGTGGTGCCGGATCACTAGTCCCGACTTTCGTCCCTGCTCGACATGTCTGTCTCACAGTCAAGCTCCCTTGTGCACTTGCACTCAACACCTGATTGCCAACCAGGCTGAGGGAACCTTTGGGCGCCTCCGTTACTCTTTAGGAGGCAACCGCCCCAGTTAAACTACCCATCAGGCACTGTCCCTGAACCAGATCATGGCCCGAGGTTCAGATTCCCAATTCGACCAGAGTGGTATTTCAACAATGACTCCACGATAACTAGCGTCACCGCTTCACAGTCTCCCACCTATCCTACACAAGCCGAACCGAAAACCAATACCAAACTATAGTAAAGGTCCCGGGGTCTTTCCGTCCTGCCGCGCGTAACGAGCATCTTTACTCGTAGTGCAATTTCGCCGGGCCTGTGGTTGAGACAGCCGGAAAGTCGTTACGCCATTCGTGCAGGTCGGAACTTACCCGACAAGGAATTTCGCTACCTTAGGATGGTTATAGTTACCACCGCCGTTTACTGGCGCTTAAATTCTCAGCTTCACCCCCGAAGGGATTAACCGGTCCTCTTAACGTTCCAGCACCGGGCAGGCGTCAGTCCATATACATCGTCTTGCGACTTCGCATGGACCTGTGTTTTTAGTAAACAGTCGCTTTCCGCTGGTCTCTGCGGCCACCCACCCCTAGCCAGTAAATGGCTTCAAGGTGTTTGGCCCCCCTTCTCCCGAAGTTACGGGGGCATTTTGCCGAGTTCCTTAACCACAGTTCACCCGATCGCCTTGGTATTCTCTACCTGACCACCTGTGTTGGTTTGGGGTACGGGCCGTGCATGCACTCACTAGAGGCTTTTCTCGGCAGCATAGGATCACCCTCTTCGCCTCAAACGGCTACGCATCACGTCTCAGCCTATTGCCATGCGGATTTGCCTACATGACGGCCTACACGCTTACACCAGGACAACCATCGCCTGGCGGAGCTACCTTCCTGCGTCACCCCATCGCTTGACTACTACAGAATCAGATCCCACGCTCCACACACACCATTCACCCGAAGGCTTCAAGCATGGCTTTGGGTGGT
The DNA here is from genome assembly GCF_035918295.1 of Amycolatopsis rhabdoformis. Taxonomy (GTDB): domain Bacteria; phylum Actinomycetota; class Actinomycetes; order Mycobacteriales; family Pseudonocardiaceae; genus Amycolatopsis; species Amycolatopsis rhabdoformis. Next base: position 3,550 of record NZ_CP142149.1, on the reverse strand, counting down.
TAGTATCAACTGCCTCATCATGGGCGCACATGCTCGGGTACGGGAATATCAACCCGTTGTCCATCGACTACGCCTGTCGGCCTCGCCTTAGGTCCCGACTTACCCTGGGCGGATTAGCCTGGCCCAGGAACCCTTGGTCATCCGGCGGCAGAGTTTCTCACTCTGCATTCGCTACTCATGCCTGCATTCTCACTCCCACACCCTCCACGACTCGCTTACGCGGCCGCTTCACCGGGCGCAGGACGCTCCCCTACCCATCACAACGATCGTTAGACCTAATGTTGCAATGACACAGCTTCGGCGGTGTGCTTAAGCCCCGCTACATTGTCGGCGCAGGACCACTTGACCAGTGAGCTATTACGCACTCTTTCAAGGGTGGCTGCTTCTAAGCCAACCTCCTGGTTGTCTGGGCAATCCCACATCCTTTCCCACTGAGCACACACTTAGGGGCCTTAGCTGGTGTTCTGGGCTGTTTCCCTCTCGACGACGAAGCTTATCCCCCGCCGTCTCACTGCCACGCTCTCACACTACGGTATTCGGAGTTTGGTTGATTTCGGTAACCCGGTAAGGCCCCTAGACCATCCAGTAGCTCTACCCCCGCAGTGAAACACGTGACGCTGCACCTAAATGCATTTCGGGGAGAACCAGCTATCACGGAGTTTGATTGGCCTTTCACCCCTACCCACAGCTCATCCCCTCAGTTTTCAACCTAAGTGGGTTCGGGCCTCCACGACGTCTTACCGTCGCTTCACCCTGGCCATGGGTAGATCACTCCGCTTCGGGTCTAGACCACGCGACTCAATCGCCCTATTCAGACTCGCTTTCGCTACGGCTACCCCACACGGGTTAACCTCGCCACGCAGCACTAACTCGCAGGCTCATTCTTCAAAAGGCACGCCATCACTCGAAAGCTCTGACGGCTTGTAGGCACACGGTTTCAGGTACTCTTTCACTCCCCTCCCGGGGTACTTTTCATCTTTCCCTCACGGTACTCGTCCGCTATCGGTCTTCAGGAAGTATTTAGGCTTACCGGGTGGTCCCGGCAGATTCACAGCAAATTCCACGAGCTCGCTGCTACTCGGGAACACCACCACACAACACAAACACAGTTTTCGCGTACGGGGCTCTCACCCACTCCGGCCGCCCATCCCAAGGCGTTCCACTAACCATGCCGCATCATGCCCAGAGTGTCAGCCCTGAGAAGATGGGTCCCACAACACCGCCTACACAACCCCTGACAGGTATCACATGCAAACGGTTTAGCCTCTTCCGCTTTCGCTCGCCACTACTCACGGAATCACTTTTGTTTTCTCTTCCTACGGGTACTGAGATGTTTCACTTCCCCGCGTTCCCTCCACACGCCCTATATATTCAGGCGCGGGTAACACCACATCACTGGTGCTGGGTTTCCCCATTCGGAAATCCTCGGATCACAGCTCGGTTGACAGCTCCCCGAGGCTTATCGCAGCCTCCTACGTCCTTCATCGGCTCCTGAAGCCAAGACATCCACCATGTGCCCTTAACAACTTGACCACAAAGATGCTCGCATCCACTCTACAGTTCTCAAACACCACACCAGAAACAAACCACGTTCCGGGGCAAGCGCCCCAAGGCGTGTTGCCTCAGGACCCAACAGTGTGCACAGCGAACAATCACTTCCCCAGGCGCCGGCCCTCCGTTCCACGACCGCAAGCGATCAGTACTAGAAGAGGTTTTGCCAACCAGAAGTGACCATAACCAGTAGTTCCACAATTCCTTGAGCAACCGGAACAAGCACACATTCGGCACTTGAGTTCCAGCCACCCCACGCTCTGGTTCCGGGTATCCCGGGAACGTGGATGTGTTGTGCTCCTTAGAAAGGAGGTGATCCAGCCGCACCTTCCGGTACGGCTACCTTGTTACGACTTCGTCCCAATCGCCAGTCCCACCTTCGACCACTCCCTCCCTTACGGGTTGGGCCATGGGCTTCGGGTGTTACCGACTTTCATGACGTGACGGGCGGTGTGTACAAGGCCCGGGAACGTATTCACCGCAGCGTTGCTGATCTGCGATTACTAGCGACTCCGACTTCACGCAGTCGAGTTGCAGACTGCGATCCGAACTGAGACCGGCTTTAAGGGATTCGCTCCACCTCGCGGTATCGCAGCCCTCTGTACCAGCCATTGTAGCATGTGTGAAGCCCTGGACATAAGGGGCATGATGACTTGACGTCATCCCCACCTTCCTCCGAGTTGACCCCGGCAGTCTCCCACGAGTCCCCGCCATAACGCGCTGGCAACGTAGGATAAGGGTTGCGCTCGTTGCGGGACTTAACCCAACATCTCACGACACGAGCTGACGACAGCCATGCACCACCTGTACACCAACCACAAGGGAAGCCCCATCTCTGGGGATGTCTGGCGCATGTCAAGCCCAGGTAAGGTTCTTCGCGTTGCATCGAATTAATCCACATGCTCCGCCGCTTGTGCGGGCCCCCGTCAATTCCTTTGAGTTTTAGCCTTGCGGCCGTACTCCCCAGGCGGGGCGCTTAATGCGTTAGCTACGGCACGGACAACGTGGATGTCGCCCACACCTAGCGCCCAACGTTTACAGCGTGGACTACCAGGGTATCTAATCCTGTTCGCTCCCCACGCTTTCGCTCCTCAGCGTCAGTATCGGCCCAGAGACCCGCCTTCGCCACCGGTGTTCCTCCTGATATCTGCGCATTTCACCGCTACACCAGGAATTCCAGTCTCCCCTACCGAACTCAAGTCTGCCCGTATCGACCGCACGCTCCACGTTAAGCGTGGAGATTTCACGGCCGACGCGACAAACCGCCTACGAGCTCTTTACGCCCAATAATTCCGGACAACGCTCGCACCCTACGTATTACCGCGGCTGCTGGCACGTAGTTAGCCGGTGCTTCTTATCCAGGTACCGTCACTTGCGCTTCGTCCCTGGCGAAAGAGGTTTACAACCCGAAGGCCGTCATCCCTCACGCGGCGTCGCTGCATCAGGCTTGCGCCCATTGTGCAATATTCCCCACTGCTGCCTCCCGTAGGAGTCTGGGCCGTGTCTCAGTCCCAGTGTGGCCGGTCACCCTCTCAGGCCGGCTACCCGTCGTCGCCTTGGTAGGCCATCACCCCACCAACAAGCTGATAGGCCGCGGGTTCATCCTGCACCGCCAGAACTTTCAACCCCCTCAGATGCCTGAGGAAGTGATATCCGGTATTAGACCCCGTTTCCAAGGCTTATCCCAGAGTGCAGGGCAGATTACCCACGTGTTACTCACCCGTTCGCCACTCATCCACACCCGAAAGTGTTTCAGCGTTCGACTTGCATGTGTTAAGCACGCCGCCAGCGTTCGTCCTGAGCCAGGATCAAACTCTCCAACAATGAACAGTTTGATCGAGACTATTCTCAATCATATTCTCAAAGGAACCTCATACGAGGTTACATATAAGCTCTACTGGCTTAGTTCACTAGCACACTGTTGAGTTCTCAAGCAACACACCGCAACCCAGCCCACCCAGCAGGCAAACCAGATCACCGCGTTGTTTCAAGCTATTTT